>CAVTYH010000012.1:0-24382 GCA_963738835.1 Pirellulales bacterium | reverse complement strand
AGTTGTTGACAAGGCGATTTTGGGGCCACTCAGCCCGGAATCCAAAGTCGACGGTCTTGCTGCCGTATGGTGTGCTCTATGCATAAAACTCGTGCTCAACCGTTAGGATATTTTGTGATTTATATTCGTCGAAGCCGTGAGGCTTCCCCAATCGATTCAAAACTGTTAACTGACGAAAATAAGAGCGAGAGATATATTCTGCAACGTCTACGAGTGCTAAATCATCTTGGAAGACAAGATTGGGAGCTGTTACCCGCAGACTCTACTCCTGCCGTTGCAGTACGCATTTAGACATTTCAGCGGCGTTTACAAAACTAGTTTCTCTGACGCACTTGGTGCCATGCCCACGGCTTTGCGTGGGCATGGGATCCCACGTTGCTCCAAACTCAAAACATGGTGCAGTTCGGTGAACTGGAGTTGGTTTCCGAAATGGTGTCGATTCCACTGTTGCCGTTGAACGTGGCGCGGCGGCCTTGTTCTCGGCCGACCACACTATGCGCCAAAGCTCTGCAGCGAGAAGGCTTCGCTGAAATCAACGCCTGATTCGAACACGAGATCCACGTCGCTGCCGCCGTTAAATGTTCCCCGGCGGCCGAAAACGCCGGTCAAGTGCAGTTCGTCAATTCCGCCGCCAAGGTTTACATTCATTTCGTCGGCCTGCGACTCGGTCAGGAAGACCGCGTCGTGATCCGCGCTGTGTCGATCGACAACTTTGCGTTCACTCCAACTTCATTGATGCCCACGATGTCGCGCCCAGCGCCGGTGTTGATCGTGGCATTATGCCCGATGCTCATGAACGACAGGTCAATGACGTCGTCCTGAGTATCCGTGCCAGTACTGATGGTCAAATCGTGTCGCACCAGCGAATTGTGCAAACTCAAGAATCCGATCCCGTTGCCCATTTTGATCGTCAGGTCGTTCAGCCCGTTGTCAACGTTGGGCGCACCGAAGCTGCCGCGGATGTCGTATTTATCCGTATTAACTCCGCCGGTGATCTTGGCGTCGTCACTGACGGTAATGCCTTTGATGAATAGCACATTGTTGCCGTCGCCGAGCTTAAGGTCCAGGCTTCGCGGAATGATGAATTTGTTGTCGGTTAAATCGTTGCCCATCGTCAGCGTGTCGTTGCCCCCAGCCAGGTCGATCAGGAAATCGCGCTTGACGCCGGTGAAAACGTGGCCCGCGCCCCCATTAATCGTCGTGCCGTTGACGCCATTAATGAAAAAGCTGCCCGGCACGACTTGGCCCTGGGTAATGGTTTGGAAAATCGCCACCTCGTTTCCGCCTTTGTCGCCGGTGATTTTCAAATCGCCCTTCACGACACTGACGGCGACGTTGCCGGTCATCATGGTTCGCGGTTCCAAGGCCTGAAAAGCCAATTTACGATAGTCGCGTTTCAAATTGTGCGACATGCTTGCCATGACAAATTCCCTTATGTGATGAGTTGTTTTGCACTTCCGGTCTGCCAGACCATCTGCCAGTCCCGGTGCAACCTTGTAAGCGGAGAACGGGGAAATTTGTTACAGGATCAAAAATGCTGGCATTCTGGAGCTGGATCGATTAGGTTAGCCGGGGTTTTCGGACAGCGAGGACCAGGGCGAGCGTTTCGTAAGGAGGAAGCCATGAGCCCTAACCGCCCGAGCGTCGTTAACGCTTTCCGGCCGTTAATAAGCGGTTCTCGTGCCGCGGCGACATTTATCTTTGGCTGCTCCCTGCTTGCCGCCGCAACAACAGCCGGAAATGTTTTCGCCGCTGAACCAGCATTTACTCCAGCGGAAGCAGCGAGGGCGCCAATCAAAATTGAAAATATTGAGCAGGCGCCAAGCATCGATCGAGGCACGACCACATTTCATTTTAAGGTCAATGAACCGGCTGGAACTCGATTTTACGTCTCCTATCAACATCGCGACGTGCGCGGTGGAGCAAGCACGAATCATGTATGGCAGATCGAAGGCGACAAGGGAGCGGAAGTCGAGCTGAGTTTCGGCTATCGATCGGAGTACAACGGTGATCGTTCGGTGAGTCCGCTGGAAAGTTCCGAGGAGATGCTGGAATATCGCGTCAATGTGAAAGGCTGCATTGGCTCGCCGGGTTTGGTGACAATTGTCAGCGCTCCTCTGTACCGCACTCCGCCGGAGGAGCGACAGATGTTCCTGCCGAAGTCGAGCACGGACGATGGTGCCTTGACCGCTGATGGAGCCCGGCGTCTGCTTTTGGCGGTTCCGAAACTCGACGCGGCGGAACAGGGCAAATCCACTGATCTCGGCAACCGCGAGCCGTGCACCGAGCTGATTATTGGTTTCCACAAGGATCCGCCGTCGGCAAAGCCCGATCCGCTTCAGCATTTGTTCGCCAACTGGAGTCGGCAAAGCCAGGAAGTCGGCGCAGCCCACATCAAGTACCGAATGCTTCGAACCGGCGGTAGCAGTTTCGCGCCTCTATCGCAAGCCAGGGTGAACGAGATTCTTTCGGCCGTCGATTTAGACAATCACCCAGAGAACTTTGCGGATACCGCGCAAAAATTGCTCTCCGTAGATGCACGCGAGAAACCGATATTCGACAAACCTTGGGCAGAAGGCGAATTCTTCATGTTGGGGCTTCGGACGCATGATCAGCTTTCGTCGTTTATTCGAGTCTATGACGGCGAGTGGGACTTCAATTACTCCGTGCCTAACAACCAGATCAGCGTGCATCGAGCAGGCGAATCGTCGATGGCACGTACGACTTTGGGCGAATTTCGGATTCGCCCTCCGGACATCACCAATTTCAAACCCGACTTGAAATTGTTGCCCAGCGGCGATGCAGTTCTTTCGTCTTCGGCTGGCGGAAACTCTTCCACTCAATGGACCGCAGTTCCATCGACCGGCTTTATCCGACGCAGCAGCTTCGTGTTCGAGTCCAAGCCGAGTTCCGAGGCACAATCGGCCAAACCGAACCGCACTGCCCGTGATGAGTTTCAGTACGCTCCGAAGACCTACCCAGGCCGTATCGTCTTTCCGAGTCTGCTGATTAAGACGCGCTACTCAAACGACAAGCTGACGTCGCTTGAGATGCTCCTGATCGATTCGGCCGAGTTCAACGATTCGATCCAGAAAAACCAGCTCGAATTGGCCGCCCCAGCCAATGCGAAGGTTTTTCTCTTCAACAAAGCCCCTGTAAAGCAGCCGAAATTTCTGGCGCTGCCCAAGGATATTAGCGATGTAGCCGGATTTCTCCACGATCAAAAATTTCTTCCGGCCGATTCGAGTGAGGATTCGCCGTGAGCACACGGGCGATCATGATCCAACTCATTGACTTTCAGCGTCTGCTGCGATGACCACTTCTTCGCCGACCGTTGTCCGTACTTCGCGCCACCTTTTTCGCTTCAGTTTGCGCACGCTGCTGATTGTGGTTACTGTGGCTGCAATTGGCTCGTGGGTTTACTGGAGCGGTTGGCCGCGGTTCTGGATTTTTTGGCAGCAAACTCAGTTTGAGAACGGCGCCCGGCGACTTAAGGTCGGCAGCGTGCCGCTGACCGGCATGCAGTTGGTGTCGGGCAAGAATCTGCAAAGTACCACTTACACTTCCGATGGGCGCGGCCGTTTGATCGGCCTGACGAAGCATGTTTGGCCCAACGCGGTGTATTGCATCTATTACGTTTTTCCGCGCGGCTACAGTGGCGGCATGATGAATTGCCCTTGCGACAGCGTGGAAGTATTTCGCTTGCCGCCGGTACCGCCGGGTTACCTTGCACGAACGACCGCGGGACGTGAGAGGACAGGCCAAACCGATGGCAAACCCGGCAGCGCCGGCGCCCAACTCGGGGCTTACCTGACCGATTTTCTGGCCGTGATTTCCGGCGATCGGCAGGACAACCATGGATTGCAGTACGAGCTAATCCACGCTGATCCGCCGGCTAAGCCGTAGAAAACGCTGCGTTAATTCAATCTTGCACCACGCTCCCGGAGTTGATTGCAAACGGCTCTTCTGCGATCTCTGCGACTTTGCTCGCGGCCAGTTTTCGCGATCACTTCGCTGTGAACTTCGTGATTCGCCACTTGGCGTCGGCACCGGTGGGGGTAACGCGGTGGTATTGGGTTGGGTAGCCAAGTTGGGGATCGAAGAGTCCGCGCGGGACGACTGGTTCGGGTTGAGGCGAGGCAGTTCGATCTGCAAGCCTCTGTTCGCCTGAGACACTGCTGGACAAGCCAGCAGTGGCACTCTTGGACGAATCCCCCTCGCCCTGCCCTCGCCCCGATGAAAGAGTTTGATTCGGTCCGGTGGCCACTGTGTGCGGGGCCATGCAAACTTCCAGATCGCGGCGGATGATGGTGAAGAGACCGGGCACCGACCAATCGTCCCACGTGTGTGGCGGTGTGGGGCGATTATTCATCGTCATGGCGACGACGTTGCCATGGCGAACTTCAACATGGTACAAGGCGGGATTGACGCCGCTCTGTTCGATGTCCATGTCGTAATCGGCGGGGCCGTTTGCCGACCAGCGACTGACGGCGGCGTCCAGAATTTCAAACGTGATCGGCGGCAGTTCTTTGGCACGCATGGAGACGACGATAGCAATCGTGCCGACAATCGCGATGGCCGAACCGAGCGCCATGCCGATGGCGTAATTCCGCAACCGGGATGGCCGGTGGGAAGGTCGCGTGATTTCCGCTGGATCGTTTTCGTTCATATCAACTGGTATTGTAGCGGAATTTCGGGCTCAGCGCCGCCTGCGAAAATTGCGATCGCCTTTCTGCCGGGCGAACATGCAAGCCGCGGCACTTGTCATGGTTGCCACGGCGTTTCAGAATGGGCTACGGCGCGAGCTGCAATTGGAAATTGAACCGCGGAGGACCCAGTGGTTCGCCGAGGACGCGCGGAGCGACCAAGCGTGATCCTAGAATTCCCGTGTTTGCTCTGCACGACTCTGCGTACTGTGCGGTGAAAAATTAGGCGTAAACAAACAGGAAGAAATACTCTCATGCCTAGTTGTGTGTTGGCTTACTCGGGCGGGTTGGATACGTCGGTCATTCTTGGTTGGCTGCAGGAAGAAGGCTACAAAGTTCACGCCGTGTATGTGGACTTGGGGCAGCCGTGCGAAGATCGGAATGCCATTTTGAAAAAGGCCACCGATTGCGGGGCGTCGTCGTCTCGATTGATTGATGCGCAGGAAGAGCTCTGCCGCGATTTTGCGTTTCCGGTGTTGCAGTGGCAGGCGAAGTACGAAGGTATTTACCTCTTGGGCACTTCAATCGCCCGGCCGCTGATCACGAAAAAGTGTTTGCAGGTTGCCCGCGAGGTAAAGGCCGATGCCTATGCCGCATGGCGCGACCGGTAAGGGAAACGATCAATGCCGGTTCCAGCTGGCCGCCGACGCGCTGGCACCGGGCACGCAGGTAATTGCGCCGTGGCGAATTGAGAAGTTTCGACAGCGCTTTCCGGGACGCACCGAAATGATCGCGTTTTGCGAGCAGAAAAAAATTCCGGTAAAGGCTTCCGTCGCCAAACCGTACAGCAGCGATGAGAACTGTCTGCACATCAGTTACGAAGCGGGCAAGCTCGAAGATTTGACGGTGAATGGTGTCGAGCTGGTCGATTTCGGCATGACGGTTTCGCCGCAGCAGGCACCGGACAAGATCGAAACACTGACAATTGGTTTCCAAACAGGCGTGCCGACGACGCTGAATGGACAAAAAAAATCGTCGCTGGCAATGGTGCAGGAGCTGAACAAAATTGGCGGCCGCAACGGTGTGGGCCGGATCGACATTGTCGAAAATCGCTTCGTCGGCATGAAAAGCCGGGGCGTGTACGAAGCCCCGGGCATGACCATTTTGTACGCCGCCCATCAAGCAATCGAGCAACTAACTCTTGATCGCGATTTGGAACATTTGCGCGATCGGCTCGCGCCGGAAATAGCCGAAATGGTTTATTACGGCTTCTGGTACACGGCCAAAATGGACGCCCTGATGACGTTCATCCGCGACGCCCAGAAGAATGTCGATGGCGAAGTGACGCTGCAACTTTACAAGGGCAACATCATCGTGGCCGGCCGCAAGAGCCCCAAGAGTTTGTACGATGAGGGCATCGCGAGCATGGAAGGGGGCGGCAGCTATAATCAAACCGACGCGGAAGGATTTTTGCGCATTCAGGGTTTGCCACTGCGAGTGCAAGGAAAAATCACGCCGCGGCAGTTTTGACCGGAAGACTTCACCGCTGAGGACGCGGAGGATCGCAGAAACGACGTAGGGGATGAAATCATAAATCGGCTGCGTTATCTTACATCCATCTGACATCTCTGCGTGTCGCTCAGCGATCCTCTGCGTCCTCTGCGGTGACTAATCAGACTATGTACTTACTCGAAAACCCTGTCCTGCAACGCGAGCTGCTCGTCAACCTACGCACGGCGCGGGCATTCGTGCTGTTGTTTCTGTACAACGCGCTGTTGGGGGCGGTGGTCATCATGGCCTGGCCGCAGGGGTTGAAGTTGGATTTAACGCGCAACCCGGAGGAAGCCAAGCAATTGGTGAATTTGTTTTTCCTGGGTCAGTATGTAATCGCCTCGCTGATGGCGCCGAGTTTTGCGGCAGGCGCGATCACTGGCGAGAAAGAACGCAAGACGTACGAAATGCTGCTGGCCAGTCCGCTTCGGCCGGCTGCGATTGTGCTGGGCAAGCTGTTGGCGTCGCTGGCGCACCTGGCGATTTTGATTTTCTCGTCGCTGCCGATTGTGATGTTGTGTCTGCCGCTGGGAGGCGTTTCGATTTACGAAGTGCTGGCGGCGTATTTAGCGCTGGTGCTCTCGATCATCACGTTTGGCATGATTAGCGTAGCGTGCAGCAGTTTCTTTCAGCGCACGGCGGCATCGCTGGTAGTGTCTTATCTGCTGATCTTGCCGCTGGCGATGGTGGGAATTTTGACGTGGAACGGCTCTGAGCGGCGTTGGCTCGTTCCGACTGTATTCGTGGCCGTCACGGTGCTGCCGGGAATTGCCGCGGCAATTTGCATTCTCCTCTTCTCGGCGACTACGCGACGGCTGATGCATCCGCCCGATGTGGGCAGCGAAGGGAACGAAGTCGTCGATATCGAAGAAGAAGCCCAGCAGGCGGTGGGCTTGATCATTCAGCGTGATCAATTTCCTGATCGGCTGTTCGCCCCCGCCAAACGCACCACGCTGTTGCCGGACGGCACGAATCCGGTTTACGACAAGGAAATGCGGAGCGAAATTTTTGCTCAGGGCACGCTGATGCTGCGCCTGGTGATTCAGGTCAGCATGTTTCTGGTGATTCCGCTGATGGCGGTGTGCCTGTTCTGGCGGCAAGAACTTGCACCGTGGTACATCAGCTATGTGGTGCTGTTCAATATGCTGGTCGGCCCGGTGTTTTCCGCCGGCAGCGTCACCAGCGAACGAGAACGGCAAACGCTTGATCTGCTGTTAACGACCATCATTTCGCCGTGGCAAATTTTGTGGGGCAAATTGATCGCTGGGTTGCGGGTTTCCAGCGTGCTATCGGCGTTTCTGCTTTGGCCGCTGCTGCTGGCTTGCATCATGCCGACGTCGTACTATTGGTTGAATCTACCATCAATCGCAGCGTACGTGGGCGTGTTTGTGATGTGTTGTTTTACGACCACGACAATTGCGCTCTTCTGCTCCGTGCTGTTTCGCAAGACGGCGCACAGTTTGATGGCCACGTACATGGTGATCATCGTGCTGTTTTGCGTGCCGCTGGCGATGCGGTTTTTTGCCGAGACGTTTTTCCCGAAATCGAGCGCATCTGCCATGGCGCAAGCCTTGAGTGTCGACCAGCCCATTTACTGCGGCGTTTGCGGTGCCTCTGCGGTTCGGAAATCCGAACCAGATGCCTGATCATGCGGGCGATTGGGCGTTGTACTTTTCGTATATCGGCTTTTCCGGCGTTCTGCTGGTTGTGCTGCTGGGGACAATGATCTGGTTGTTCAACACTCGCTGGCGCGTGGCGGATTAAACGCGGAAATGCCGCAAAAAAAGCCCAAGGGTCGCACACCCTGGGCTTGGCAAAAGTATGCAATTTTCAAACCGGATTGATTATTCCACGCGGATGCTTTGGATCGGCTCGGTCAGATAGCGATCGCGCGCTTCCATCGAGCCCACGCCAAGTTCCAAGCGCAAGCCGGTTTGCAGCTGGTTCATTTTCACCAGCATCATGCCGCCGGCTTCGGGTGTGCGGCCTTGCGTAGCGCCCTGCAGGAAGACGGTCATCGGCTGGCTGAATTTCACGCCGTCGGTGGAAGCGGCAATGCGGGCCTCGCCGGTGGCGGGGTCGGCTATCTCGGCACGATAAACTCGATCGGCCGTGGAAATCTCTACGTGGCTGCCGGCTGTTAAATCACCCAATGTTAGACGCTTGACCTCATCGGCCCGGGCGAATGTTGCAGTGGCTAGCGCGCAGAGCAGTGTGGTGCTGCGCAAAAGCATAGTTGCGAATCTCCGAATGAATGCTGCGAATGCAGAATTGAACTGATAAGCATTAAACCGTAGGTCACGAACCACGGCTGGGTCCTGTTGTGGGGCAGCGTTCGAGATGGAGCCCCCAAAAATCATGCTAACTTTTGCCCACGATAGCGGCAATGCGGATTCTTGCGGTCGTCCACAATTTGCTGCGAGCAGCAATAATGCCGGCAAGCTGTGACAACTTTTCCAGTTGGACGTGGCGAGGCAGGGCTGAATATTCCGATTGCGTCGAAGTTGCGGCGCTGACATGTTGGTCAGATCGTCCACGCTGCCGGGGCCGATGAGTCGGTCCAGCGCGGCGGTAATCTCGGAGGTGTGCATTTCATTCTCGGCATAAATGCGGCAGATGCGGTGCGCGACCGGCAGATTGCGATACAGCATGTCGTCATCCAACGGTCGTGGTTGACCGAGCGCCGGATCGAACAGGAAGTTTTGACCCGCCGCTGGGCCGCGGGTTTCGGGCCGATGGACGTGGCGAGCCAAATCGACGCGTAGCGGCAAATCGCGCAATTCGGGCGGCAAAGCGGCCCGCAAAGCCTGCTCCACGAATTGCGGATTACTGAAAATGCTCGACGATTCCGCGTCGCCGGGCCGATAGACCAGCGTCCGCTGATAGACAGTTTTCCAGCGCACGCGCCGGGCCAAGAAATCCTGCCACCGCTTGCCGACTTCGCACTTGGCGGCGTCATCGCTGGAATGCCATCGCGAAGCATCCACCAGCAGCGTCCATTCGGTGAATTGACGGTATTCGTCAAGCTTGTCCAGAGGATTGCCGGGAAACAGCCAATTGCGGCTGGCCGCAAACAAATCCTTCAGTTCCAAATCGATGGCCCGTACCGTGCGGTGAAAATAGATCGTGCGAAACAATTCGGCACGCACCGAAATGAACCGCAGCAGCGCGTCAAGCCCGCGAACGTGAATAGTGAGCCCGGCATCGCTGAAAAAACTGTAGCGCAGCAGTCGTTCCAGATCGTAAGCTCGCGTGTTGTAGCCCGACATGTAGGCGTCGCGGAGGACGAAATCCATGTTGTCGACAGTATAGATGCCGCTAAACAGGCTGCGCAAAAACTTGAGCCATCGCGGCTGGCTGCCATTGTTGGTTCCCTCTCTCTCGGGGAGAGGGTGTTTTGATTTCGGCCGTGTGATCAAAAACGAAATCTGTTTCGGATCCAGTATTTCGCCGGCGTCCAATGCGCCGTTTGGATTACGACGCACTCGTCGGATTAAATCGCTGAGTTCACGTTCGATGATGACGCTGCCCAGGGTCTCGTGAGTTAATCCATACACCGACAGATAATGCTCATCGAAAAAATGACCGAAGGGACCGTGGCCGACGTCGTGCAACAAGCCTGCCAATCGCAGCAAGCTTTCGACGTAACCACGGCTAGGCACGTCGGGGCAAACCGATTTCAAGCTGTCGTACAGGGCTGATGCGGCTCGGCTGGCCAAGTGCATCACGCCCAGTACGTGCTGGAACCGGGTGTGCTCTGCCGACGGGAACACCCACCAGGCAGTTTGCAGCTGATGAATCTGCCGCAAGCGTTGCAGCCACGGATGATCGATGATTTGCCGCTCGGAAACTTCGCCCATCGCCAGCCCCTCGTTTGAGACCAGCGGCATGTAGCCGTGCAGCGGATCGTAGCACAGGGCTTCGCGGCGAAGGTCGGGCATGGGGGAGCGGTAAGGGTCAGGGTTCGGGGTTCAGGAGTCGGTTGCCGGAATAGCCTTCGACGGTAGTCGTGGGTTGGCCAGTGCATCTCAATCCAAATTGCGACACTTAATCTTGCTTTTGGAATTTTTGCGGAGCCGCCATTGCTACCGCCGGCTTGGAATCGGTCGGCGTGCTAGCATGTCTGCCAAAACCGGGTCAATGGCAATCAGCGAACGCAACGCATCTGTCACAGATTAACAGAACTTGTGCGTTTCCGTCATCATCAGCTCGGGCAGCCGATTCGATTGCCGTCCGATCGTCGAATTGCCAACTGCGACCGCAGGTTATGGCCGCTTCATCCGATAGAAACTATACGCCCCGTCTCCGGCACAGACTGCGCGCACAGATACTGTGCCGCAGCGGCAACCGCCGGACACCAATGGCACCGAGTAATTAAGTCGGCACGTGGGAGCGTGGCACTCGTTTTGCTTTGTCCAGGCAGCATCCAATTTTGCACCAAGCGAGATTGGGCTTTTGCCTTTCGGCTGGAACCTAAGGAGCTGTACCGTGATGGTTCGCCCGTTTCGTGATTGCGGAATGGCACTGGCGCTGGTGCTGCTGACGATTTCTTCTGCCTTGGCTGCTCGTCCATCCGAGCAAATTTTGCCTTCGACCACCAAGGGTTATCTCTCGGCTCCCAACATCGATCAATTGGTCGCCCAGTTCAACCGTTCGCAATTGGGGCAGTTAGTGAACGATCCGCTGATGAAGCCGTTTGTCGAACAGCTGAAACGACAGTTTCGGCAGCAAGGTTTGAAACAACTGGAACAGCTGGGGCTGACCTGGGAAGAGCTGGAAGGTGTTCCTTCCGGTGAAGCCGCATTGGCGACGATTCAGGTTTCCCCTGACGAAGGCGCGGTGGCCTTGGTCGTCGATGCCACGGGCCGGACCGATCGGGCAGAAGCAGTGTTGGGCAAGATTGCCGACCGCATGACGCAAAACGGCGCCAAGCGATTGGCCCGTAATCCTGGCGACCCCATCATCGCGTATCAGCTTCCTGGCGAACCCGGTGGCAAAGCGCCCCGGTGGCCGCGTATTTCTTGCAGCAAGGCATGTTAGTGGCGTCCGACAACATTGCGGTCATCGAGGTCATGCTGCAAGCAGTTGACCACGAGTGCTCGGATTCACTGGCCAGCGTCCCTGCATATCACGAAATCATGGAGCGCACCGGCGCCGCAGCCGGTGGAATGAAGCCTGACCTGCGCTGGTTCATCGAGCCGTTTGGTTACGCCGAAGTACTGCGGTCCTCCTTGCCGTTGCGTGAAAAACGCAAAGGCCCGGACCTGGTGAAGATTTTCAAGAATCAGGGTTTCACGGCTATCCAAGGTGTCGGCGGTTGCATCAATTTCTCGGCCGGTCCTTACGAAGTACTGCACCGCACGTTGGTGTACGCTCCACCAGTTGCCGGTCGCGATCCACAAAGCAAAGACAAATACAATCTGGCGGCTCGTATGTTGCAGTTTCCGATTGGCGGCGAATTACAGCCGCAACCGTGGGTACCGCACAACATGTCGACCTACATCACGTTCAATTGGGACCTGCGCTCGGCCTTCACCGTGGCCGACACGTTGGTTGACGAGATGGTTGGCGAAAAAGGCGTATTCCACGACGTACTCGATAGCTTGCGCGATGATCCGGATGGACCGAAGGTCGATATCGCCAAAAACCTGATCGCTTATCTCGGGGATCGGGCCACGATCATCAGCGATTGCGAAGTCCCGGTTGGACCAAAAAGCGAACGCAAGGTGTTCGCCGCGGAAGTGACCAACGAACAGATCGTTGGCGACACCATTCGTCGGTTGATGGAAGCCGACAAAAGCGCCCACCGCCGCGAATTCGAAGGTTACGTGATTTGGGAACTGGTCGACACCGAATCTGATGTGCCTGTGCTGGAGATTGAAACACCCGGTGGCGCGGTCGCTCATTCGGAAAGCAATTTGCCAGCGCATCGCGATCGAGAGGAACGGTTCCTTTCCACCCGGGCCGTGTGCGTTGCGCAAGGGCACGTGTTTCTTTCGTCGCACCTTGAGTTTTTGAAAGAGGTCCTGCTGCAGTCGCGGAAGGCCGACAGCCTGGCCGCTGCCGACGATTTTCGCCGCGTCGCCAGTCAAGCCAACTCGCTGGGAATTGGGCCGGTTTGTTTGCGAGGCTTCTCGCGAACCGACGAAGACTTCCGTCCCACATATGAACTGATTCGCACCGGACAAATGCCGCAATCGGAATCGAGCCTCGGCAAGTTGCTCAATTCGCTGTTTGGCGAAGGGAAAGAAGGTGCCGTTCGCAAGCAGCGGATCGATGGCCGCGAGCTACCCGACTTCGATTCAGTGCGGCGTTACTTGGGCCCAGCTGGCACGTTCGTCACCAGTGCCAACGACGGTTGGCTGTCGGTTGGCTTCATGCTGGCCAAGACGTCGACTGTGGCGGCTGACGCCAAAGCGGATGCCGGCAGTCGCCAAGGACAAAACGCCAACGAGGCGATGCTGCGTAAGCCATCCGCGACCGTCATTCTCTAGGTCACTCGACCTTCGCCCAAAACGGGTGGCGGCGGTCGGCGCGGGTGCGCAGGTCTTCGAGCAGCACTTGCAAATCGGGCTGAATCTTATTCGCCGGCGCCATCTTTTGGCCATTTAGGTTTACCGTGATCGGCCGGCTGAAATCGATTTTCATCTCCGGCGATAGCCACACCGTCACATTGCCGCCGGCGCGAACGGAGACACCGTTCGAGGCGGTCACATTGCCTTCAACTTCCATTGGTCGCGGACCAGGCTGGAAATTGCGCAGCTCGACCCACCAGAAAAAGTTGTCGAACGGACGCTGGGTGGAAGTCAGAAAATCACGCGGGAAGAAATTACGTTGTTTGCGTCCCATCCAATCGAAGAGCCGTTGAATTTCGTCGGAAAAGTGCTCGTGCCCGCGGCCGCGAAATTCCACCACCGTGCAATCGAAAGCGCCGGCCTTGCTGGCCCCCAAGTAGCGATCGTACTCGGTGGCGTTTTTCACAAACTTGTCGCCATCCATTTCACCACAGACGAAATAGAGCGGCACACGTTCGGCGTTTTTCCAATAAAGCTGAATCATCTTGTTAAGTGTGGGCACAATGGGAATTACGCCGGCCCAGAGATCGGGATGCGCGAGCCCAATTTCCCACGCCGCCGTGCCGCCGGCTGAGTGACCGCTGAGAAACACACGATCGGTATCGATGGCAAACCGCCGGCAGGCATTGCGGAGCACGGAAAGAACTGCATCGTGCTCGCGGGCCGTGCTCTCAAACTCTTTCTGATGGTCGATGGTCCAGACCGGCGCCACAATGATGTATCCATGTCGCGCCGCCTGACCAGTGCGGATTTTTTGACCATCGCGCTCGATGAAATCGCCGGTCCACCAAGCGATTTGCTGCTCTGCGGTGGTGCCGGCGCCGTGCAATGTGAGCACGCAAGGATACCGAGTATGAGGATCGTACTCGGGCGGCAACTGCACGAAGTACGTGACCGGCGATTCGTTAGGCAAACCGGGGATCGACAATTTGTAGAAGCCCGGATCGCTTTGTGATTCAGTATCCAGCGGCGGCTTCATGTGGTCGGCCAGCGAGGCGATTAAATCGAGCGACGAGCCTTCCTGGGATCGAATTCTTGTATACAGGCCATCACGATTCAGTTTGACATCCTCTTTCAAATAATCGTGCAGTGAATCACGCAGCTCAGCCATCGACAAGGTGAGCTGCAGATTTTCCGTGGCCTTGGCTGCGCCGATCAGCCAGCCGCTGATGGCCAGCGAAAGCTTGGCGTCGGGCTTGGATTGCGGGTCATTAGCAAACCGGCGGTAGGTCGCCATCCGATCCAACGTCCCGACCGATAATTCATCAGTGATTTCCTTGATGATCGGTTTCACATGCTCACGGAGCGATCCATCAGGAAGTTTGCCGACCAGTTCGTTGAGCTGGGCAACAACTGTTTCGCCTTGTTTTTTTAGTTCGTTGTAGTCCTCGAGCTTGGCCCGCACTTGTTGCAGAATATCGCCATCGACGCCGTCTGCCGGAAATCTCTCCAGCAGACTGTACGCAAATTGATGTTGTCCGGCTTTACGACGCGTGTCGATTTCCTTGATGATTTGCCGGGCGCCCATCTGTTTCAGATCGTGGCGGACTTTATCGAGACCGGGACGATCTGGAAACTGCTTGATGATTTGCGCCAGTTCCTCATCCGCATCCTTGTAGCGCCTCCATCTCCAGATATAACCGAACGACTTTCAACCGCTGGTCGGAGTCGTTGGCATTGATTTGTCGCTTGATAATTTTGGAGAGGTCTTCCTTGGGAATGGAGCTCGTCGCAATTCGTGTATCCAAGATGTACGCTTGCTTAGTCTGCAAGCCCTGAACACGACTCCAGGCCGGAGTGATTTTGGTGATGCCTTGAATCAAGTCGATGCGGCCTGTCGGTCCACCGGCCATGGAAAAAATCCGCCGACCAAAGCCGCCTTTATCCCAGGGTTCAACTTTGAGGATCGCACCAATGCTGCTGATTCGTGCGCCGGCGTCGGCCACTGCCTGCTGCACTTCGATTTGTTCCATTCGCGCATTCGCCGCCGCTGCCTCGACGGCCGTGACAAATTTTTGGGCGACGTAGGTGTACGACAAATCGTTGTCGCACATCACGATGGGCTTGATTTCCGCGCCGGCGACGTTGGGATTGGCGAGCATGGCGTTGAGACGCGTGAATCGTCCTTCCAGCTCACGGCCATCTTGCAAGACGATCTTGTCTGCATGTGCGCAAGCCGCCAACAATACGAGCAGTGTCATTGCAAAACAGCGCAGGGCAGCAAGCAGGGTTGCCCGATGCCGCCGAGAGCGAAGCAATCGGTTCGTAATCATCTCGTCTGTTCCAAAAGCGCGAGATATTGTTCGGAAGAACCGCGTAAGTCTATTGTGACCGGATTCGCGCCGGCGTGCAAATTGCCGGCGTCGCGGAATACAACTCGCGAATCAAGCCCAGGGGTTGCAACCCCTGGGCTGGAAGCAGAATTCGCTGATTGACATTGTCGGCCGCAATTCGCACAATCCGGGCAACAACAAGGAGCAACCATCGTGATTTCGCCGCGTGCCGTCGTCTGGTTGATTGTCGGAGCCCTTGGCCTGCCGATCGTGCTGTGCGTGCTGCTGGGCCTGGCGCGGCTACTGGAAATGATGCAAGACCAGGCCGGGGCATATTGTTTGGGCCGTGTCAGCTTGGCGGTTGCTGTGGTGTGGGTGATTGATTTGATCGCATTGGTAGTGATCCAAGCGATCAATTCGCTGGGCAATCCGCCTCACGGGCCGAGCGAAGAGTGACGCCAGAAGCCGCAAGCTCTCTAGAACTGCTCGCCGGTCTGGATCCACGATTCCCAGATGTTGGTCACATCGGCGCCGGCGGAGCCGACGTTAATCGTGATGTTGTTATTGCGGAAGCCACTGCGGACATATGCCCCTTGAGGCCGCGTGTAATACGGCCCACCGCTGACGGCTGGCCGACCGATGCGGACATTCGTCACGGGGTCGTGGCTGTAATAAGATCGCTGGAAAATCCAGCTGTCGTCGGCCTGAGCTATTGAAGCGAGTAAACTCAGCAATGACGCTGCGGCAACCGAGAAGATCAAGCGTTTCATCAGAAAAAAATCACCAGAAGAGGAGTCGGCGATGGGAATCGTCTGCTCCTTTCCATGGTAATTACAGGCCGCAGAAATGCGAGCGCCGATTTTCGGGCTTGGATGGCGATTATTGAGCCGGGCCGCCCGATTCCACCATCAATTCCCCGGATTTCGCGTCGTAAACATAACGTTTGCCGGGGGGAAGCTCGGGCAGTTCTACTCCGCAGGGCTCGACAATTTCTTTCATGTATTCGTCTTTGTTCTTCGGATTTTTGAAGTTGTGCATGGCCTTCCACAGATCCAACTGATGTTTCAGCTGAATGTCGAACGTGATGCGGTCGCGGGCCATGAAATAATCGTGCACCGGCTCGGTGATGATTCCCCCGCCGTAGCCCTGCCCTTGTTTGCCGACGCCGGCGGTGGCTTTTTCCAACGTCGTGTTGTTTTGCTGGGCAGACGGTGCGGCGTTGGGATCGGTCGCTGGCGCCGGATTGGCAGTGGAGTTGCCATCCGGTTTGCTTGCGGAATCCTTTTGATTGCCCGGCGCATCGACGATTTGCGGCGGCATATTAACCGGTGGCCGCTTGGCGGCATTTTCATTCATTTGATCGATCTCATCGCAACCGGCGATGAATGCAACTGTTGCCGAGAGACCGATGATTGCGAAAACCGCACGACGAATTGATTGGACGTTGGACATATTTTTTCTCCGCTGCCGGGGACAAACGCGGAGCAAGCTCCGCCGCTAAACACCGGGCCACACCTTACTGCAGTGCGCCCAATCCCATTTCTGCATGGTTTTCATCATACCATGTTTTGTTAGATCGTAGTGCAATGGCGAGAGTGTGATGAAACCTTTTTCGAGCTCGGTCAGATCGGTCTGTTCGTTCTGGTCGGGCACGGGCGGCCCGCCGGCAGCCCAAAAATAGGGCCGGCCCCGGGGATCAGTCCGTTTTTCGTATTTTTCGCCGTATTGCTGGATGCCCATCGGGACGACCCGTAAGCGTGCTTCCCGGTCGAGGGCGCTGGTGGGAATGTTCAAATTGTAAAGATGCGGTTGAGCGCCCTGGTTGGCCAGAATCTTTTCGATCACCCACAGAGCGATATCGGCCGCTTTTTCAAACTGGGCGTGTTCATCCCATTCGAGCGATACGGCGACGCTGGTGATTCCAAAGAACGCCCCTTCGATGGCCGCCGCCACCGTGCCGCTGTAGAGCACGTTGATGCCGGCGTTGAGTCCGCCGTTGATGCCGCTGACGACCAAATCGGGCCGTTTGGGGCAAAACTCGCTGATGCCGACTTTCACCGAATCGGCCGGACTCCCTTCGACCGCCCAACCGCGGCACCGAGGACCGTCGAATATTTCTTTGACAACCAAGGGCTTAAGAAACGTGATGGTGTGCCCCACCCCGCTTTGTTCGGTTGCCGGGGCCACGACCGCCACGTCGCCCAGACGGTTTAAGGCCCGTTCCATAGCCGCCAGGCCGGGCGCATAAATGCCGTCGTCGTTGGTAAGCAGAATTTGCACTGGTCCGTAGAGCTGGAATCGATCAAAGCGGTCTTAGTCTGTAAACGTGGACTTCACTATATCGCTGCAGGACTGTAGCGACAACGAGGCGATTCGTCCGTGGGCCGCATCCAAATCTCACATTCCCACGCTAGCCCCCCTGCTCTGTGAACTTTATAATCTCACTTTCCGCCCGAGCCGGTTCCTCAGGCGTTTTGCGTTTAACGGTTTTCGTTGCATGAGCGCTGGCATTTCAAAGACCGAAAAAAAACTCGCCGGCATTGCTGATGAAAAGGTGCTGGTGCTCGATTTTGGCGCGCAGTACGTGCAATTGATTGCCCGCCGCGTGCGGGAACAGAACGTTTACTGCGAAATTGTGCGGCACGATATATCGCCGGAGCGCGTGCGTGAAATCGCTCCCAAAGGTTTGATCCTCTCCGGCGGGCCTGCCAGCGTGTATGAAAACGGTGCGCCCCACTGTGATCCCGAGCTGTTTGAGCTGGGCATTCCGATGCTGGGCATCTGTTACGGAATGCAACTGGTCTGTGAGGCGCTGGGCGGCAAGGTGCAAAACGCGCCGGCCAGAGAATTCGGCCGGGCGCAATGTTCCGTCATCACCGCCAATGGGCTCTTCAATGGCGTGCCGCAGCAGACGGAAGTGTGGATGAGCCACGGCGATCAGGTGACCCAGGTCTCGGCCGATTTCGAACCGCTGGCCCGCACTGCGACTTGCCCGATCACTGCGGTGAAACACAAGCGGCTGCCGATTTACGGGCTGCAGTTTCATCCTGAAGTCACGCACACTCCGGTAGGCAAAGCGATTCTGGCGAACTTCTTGACGAAGGTGTGCGGCTGCCGTGGCACCTGGAAACTGGCCGATTTCGCGGAGCGGACGATCGCCGAACAGCGTGAGCGAGTTGGCAACCGCCGCGTGATTTGCGGCCTCTCCGGCGGCGTTGATTCTTCGGTCGTCGCGGCGTTGTTGGCTAAAGCCATCGGCCCGCAGTTGTCGTGCATCCTGGTCGACAATGGCCTCTTGCGCAAAGACGAAGAAACGGCCGTCATCCGCGAATTCACGACGCACTTCAAAACCGATTTGCACGTCGTAAAGGCCGAAGACAAGTTTCTGGCCGCATTGGCCGGCGTCACCAACCCGCAGGAAAAGCGCCGCCGCATTGGGCATGTGTTCATCGATTGCTTCAAAGCTGAAGCGGGGCGGATCAAAGGGCGCACTTTTGGCGCAGGGCACATTGTATCCCGATGTGATCGAAAGCGGCGCCGCCGCCGATGGGCCGACCGCCAACATCAAACTGCACCACAACGTCGGCGGCTTGCCCGCGGAATTGGGCTTCGAGCTCATCGAGCCGCTGCGCGACCTCTTCAAAGATGAAGTCCGGCGGTTGGGGATCCAATTGGGTTTGCCGGAAGACATCGTCTGGCGACATCCCTTCCCGGGCCCCGGCCTGGCCGTGCGTTGCTTGGGTGAGGTGACGAAAGAGCGGCTTGACACCCTTCGGGAAGCCGATGCGATTGTCGTTCATGAGGTCGAAGCCGCGGGATTGTATCGAAAGACCGCACAAGTGTTCGCCGTGCTGCTCCCCATCCAAAGCGTCGGCGTGATGGGCGATGCTCGCACCTACGAAAACGTGCTGGCCGTGCGGGCTGTCGATACCGAAGACTTTATGACCGCCGATTGGAGCCGCCTGCCATACGATTTGCTGGCCCGTATTTCCACGCGAATCATCAACGAAGTGAAGGGCGTGAACCGCGTGGTCTACGATATCAGCAGCAAACCGCCGGCAACGATCGAGTGGGAGTGATAGCGCGTAGCGGCGGGCCTTGGGCCGTGCTTGGCAGCACACTTCATATCATATCCCCAGCGCAGCCACCGCGGCTCGCGCTTCATCCAGCGGCGTATCGGCCGGCAGCGGCTCGCCAATTACCACGTAGGTGTGCAATTCTGGGTGTCGTAGCGTCTCCGGGTGCGTCGGCGTTTCGCCGCAATAGACGGGCAAAATGGTGGCCGGCACTTTAGTGCGCAGTTCGGCCAGCAAGTGTTCGCCGGCGCAGGGCACGGTGTCGGCAGCGAAATCGCGAGCCAGGCTCAGGCCCAAGATGTATCCCTGCCCCAGCGTGACCAAACCGCGAGCCAAGGCATTATCCTCGGCGGATAATCGCACCTTCCGGCTGCCGGCAATCATGACGCCGGTCGTCAGCGCCACGCGGCGCAGGAATTCATCGCCCGGCGCGTCAGGAGGCGCAACGAAGCGGGTGAAGCGATCGACCGTTGAGACAACATGAATCCAATGATCGAAGTCATGCGAATTGCTGATGAGAATCACCTGCCCATTGGCGGGAATGTTATCAAGCCCGAGCGCGCGCAAATGGCGTCGTCGTTTTGATCGAAGCCAGCTTAATGCGCGGAGCATGAAATCGGGCCGCTGCCACCACATTAACACCAGCATTCCCACGGTGATCATGCTGGCCGACAGAAACAGCAGCTTGGGAATTTGCGTGGCGCGTTCCAGTTGATGCTGGTACGCCGTCACCAGGTCGGGATGTGTCTTCACAGCGTGTAAATTCAGCTTCAACCCCAAGACCGATTGCAAGCTCGAGGTGATCAAGAAAAAAACGACGACAGCAATCAATCCGCCGGTGACGTTGAAAAAATTGCTGGTGGCCACCAGGCTGCCTTTGCTTTCTTTGGGCGCACGGTGCTGCAACAGCGTGTACAGTGGCACGATGTAAAGTCCTGCCGAGGCGCCGACGGCGATCAGGCAGAGAATCATTTTCATCTTCGCCGGCGAAACCACGGCCATGATTGCTGTCGTGGCAATCAACTGCACGATGCCGATGGGCACGAGCCCCAATTCCAAACGATTGCCGGAAAAATAGCCCGCCAGGTAGCAGCCGATGCCGACGCCTAATCCAACCAGCCCCAGCAAAAACGCGACCTCGAATTCCGTCTTCGTAGCAGGCTCAGGGGGCGATTCGATAATCTTTTGAGGAACAATCGGCGTAGCAGCATCCGGCGTTTGCTCTGCGTCATCTTCGGTGGAATCGGCCTTATTGACGTCCGCCATGGCGGCGGCCGTTGCCGCGGCGGCCGGCGGCTTGGGAAGTCGCTTGGCGATTTGAATTTCCTCGGCGGTTTCCCCCTGAAACAGCAAGCTCTGCCGCAGGAACAGCGTCATGAACAGAAAAAAGGCGATACCCACGGTCGCCAACACCAGCGGTCGCGATTTCCGCAGCATGCCCAAGTTTTGCTTCATCGGCGTCCACGGTTCGAGCACCAATTTATTATCAGGGGCGGCGGCTGGAATTCGCTCCACGATCAGCGAAGCAACCGCTCCGATGACCGCAAACGTGAACAACACCGCGCCGATGATCCATTCGTTTCCAGGATGAAAGGCGTTCATCTGGCCCGAGGCGTCGAACGTCGATTTGATGAATTCTGTGCCGTACAACCAGCCGCCGAAAACGGTGCCCAGAATGTTCGCCATAAAACTGGTGCCTTCCAGCAAACCATTGCCGCGCGAGAGGACCGAGGTGTGCAAAATCTCCGGCATCATGCCGTACTTAGCGGGCACAAAAAACGCACTGTGAGTGCCCATCAGAAAAACGACAGAGATCACCAAGATCGAACTTAAAACCGCCAGGGTATGAGGCGACATCCAGCCCCAGGATGCTGTGTGCGGCAGCAAGAAACCAACGAGGGCAATTCCCATGATGCCGACTTCCGCCGATTTCCAGAACACAACGATCGACCGCTTGCTGTACTTATCGGCCAGCACTCCGGCCAGCGGCGAGAACAAAAAGAACGGCGTGATGAAGCACGCGGTGACAATCGAGATCAGTGTTTTGGTATCGATGCCCGGCACGCCGGCAAAACGCACCAGCATGTCGGTGGCGTAAAACAGCGCCACGATATGGCTGGCCTGATCGTTGAACGCAGCCAGAAATTGCGAGGTCAAGAGACCGATGTAACTGCGCGACTTGAGCGTGGGCAATGGCACGTAGAATTGGCCCCGCGCACGACCGGCTGAATCCGGCCCTTGGCCGTTCCGATCTGCGGGGGACGAACCGGCGGCAGCAGTGACCGTGGCTGATGAGTATGCGATGGATGCCAAGGCGAAAGTCCAGCCACGCGAATCCCTGGATTCAGTCGGCAGTCCGGTGACCGTTGATGACACCGGGCAAACCGTGGTAACGCGTCGGCGGTTGGGTGCGTGTGTAGGTTGCGGAGCAGCTGACACTCCGCGGAAAGCCAAAGAACCGAATATACTGGCGGCGGTTGCGAGCCACAACCCAGCAGGAGAGTGCGTCGCATGCGGCCGCAGGGAAATGTAGTTTAGCGACCCGCCCTGCGTCGATTTCGAACCTGTACCGTGCCGACGAAGAAAGTACGAAACCATCGCCAGAGTCGGCAAAAGCGTTATTGTCCGCACCAGCAGTTGCTTAGTCCTCGGCGGAAGCCGCTGGGTTGGGCCACGCAACCCCACACCTTCCGCAGGGGGCTAGTTCAAAAATTCGATCGCACGCCGCGTTTGATCAGTTCCTGCGTCAGCTCACCGGTCGTGGTGTACTGCACGGCGTCCATTCCGGCGCGCTTGCCGGCTTCGACATAATCGGCGATGTCGTCGATGTACAGAATCTGCTCCGCCGGCTTTCCGGCCAATTCAATTGCGCGGCGAAAGATTTTTTCGTCGGGCTTGAGCCGCCAACTTCGAAGCTCAAAACATGCTTCCTGAAAGCGGTGCGCAGAATGGTGTATCGTCCGTCGCTCACGGTTCGCCAATGCGATGACCCGGTGTTCGACAAAATGCCTAGCGGAATCTGAGCGTCTTCCAGATGCCCCAGCAGCGGCAAGATGCTGTAGTTCAGCGTAAAGATTTCCGAGTTCGCCCGATGGAACGCAGTCAAGTCGGAATGTGTGCCGGTGGCGCGAGAGAATTCGTCGTGGAATGGTATGTCGTCGATTTCGCCTGTCTCATATCTCCAGTGCAAGCCGCCGGAACCGATCAGCAAATCGCCAACTTTATCTTCCGCCACGCCAACCAATTCGGCCACCTGGCGAATCTGCCGCTGCCGATCGAAATAGCAGAGGACATTGCCCAAATCGAAATAGATGAACGCAGGAGACATGGGTCAAAGTCGGAGGGATGAAGGCGGAAAGCGGAAAGCGGAATTTTCGCGAGCGTACAGCGCAATTCAAATTGACCGGGCGATTATAACAAGGTGTTATGACGAATAAACAGCCGGATTGCCCCCGCTCATCGGGTTCTGGACCGCGAGCCCATCTCGCTTTACGATGCACTTTCTTCTGTTAACTGCTTCGCGTCCCTCTCCCCGTGCTTTTCCATGCTCAACAAATACAGCTCCCGCATCACGCAACCCAAAAGCCAAGGCGCTTCGCAGGCTATGCTGTACGGCACGGGCCTTTCCGATGCCGACATGCAAAAGCCACAAATCGGCATCGCCAGCATGTGGTACGAAGGGAACACCTGCAACATGCACTTGAACCACCTGGCAGCCCGCGTCAAAGAAGGCGTCACGGCGGCAGGGATAGTCGGCATGCGGTTCAACACCATCGGCGTGAGCGACGGCATTTCGATGGGGACCGAGGGCATGTGCTACTCGCTGCAATCGCGCGACTTGATTGCCGATTCGATCGAAACCGTCATGCACGCCCAGTGGTACGATGCCAACATCAGCATTCCAGGCTGCGATAAAAACATGCCGGGCTGTTTGATCGCCATGGCCCGCGTGAATCGGCCGTCCCTGATGATTTACGGCGGCACGATCAAGCCGGGCCATATGCCGAAAGCCGCCGGCGAGTCACGCGGAAGGCGAGACGCTGGATATCGTCTGTGCATTCCAATGTTACGGCGAATTCGTCGCCGGCAGAATTGACGAAAGCACGCGGAAATCGATCGTGCAAAAATCGTGTCCTGCAGCCGGCGCCTGCGGCGGCATGTACACCGCGAACACGATGGCGTCGGCGATCGAAGCGCTTGGCATGTCGCTGCCGTACAGTGCGTCGATGCCCGCAGAAGACGCCGGAAAAATGGACGAGTGTTTTCGTGCCGGCGCGGTGATTCGCAATTTGCTGGAGCGCGATCTCAAGCCCCGCGACATCATGACTCGCCGGGCTTTTGAAAACGCGATGGTCGTGGTCATGGCACTGGGCGGCTCGACCAATGCCGTGCTGCATCTGATTGCCATGGCCCGCGCGGCCAGGTGGAATTGACCATCGACGATTTTCAAAAAGTCAGCAGCCGCGTGCCGTTCATCGCCGACCTCAAGCCCAGCGGGAAATACGTGCAGGAAGATTTGCACAACGCCGGCGGCACCCCGGGCGTCATGAAGTATCTGCTCGAAAAAGGGCTGCTCGATGGCGATTGTATGACCGTCACTGGCAAAACGCTGGGCGAAAATCTCGCCAGTCTGCCGGGTCTGAAAGCCGGCCAGCACGTTGTGCAAACGATCGAAAACCCGATCAAGAAAACTGGCCACATTCAAATTCTGCGCGGCAATTTGGCAACGCAAGGTGCCGTGGCGAAGATTACTGGCAAGGAAGGCCAGCGCTTCGAAGGGCCGGCGAAAGTCTTCGATTCTGAAGAACTCATGCTCGCGGCGCTGGAGCAGAAAAAAATCGGCAAGGGGGACGTGATTGTCATTCGCTATGAAGGTCCCAAAGGCGGCCCCGGCATGCCGGAGATGCTCACTCCCACCTCCGCAATCATGGGCGCCGGCCTGGGCAAAGACGTGGCCCTTTTGACCGACGGCCGCTTCTCCGGCGGCTCGCACGGCTTCATCGTCGGGCACATTACGCCAGAGGCCCAGGAAGGGGGCGGCCTGGCGTTGGTAAAAGACGGCGACCGCATTGTGATCGACGCTGGCGCCAAACGGCTCGACGTGCAACTTTCGGCCGACGAACTCGCCCGCCGCCGGGCCGCTTGGAGAGCGCCACCTTACAAAGTTCGCCGCGGCACGCTTTATAAGTATATCAAGAACGTGAAAAGTGCCTCGGAAGGCTGCGTCACCGACGAGTGATTAAGCTGCGAGCAGGTGGGCA
>CAVTYH010000011.1:0-36818 GCA_963738835.1 Pirellulales bacterium | reverse complement strand
GAAGGGTGGCACTCTGGCAGTGGCGGGTGCGCGATGGGTAAACTGGAGGGGCAACAACGAGGCCGGCGCCGTTTCATTTCGCGATCTTCCCGCCCATCGAACATGTCCACCGCCACACCGCCGCTGCTTTCGCCGCAACTGCTCGCCCAGCTTGAAAAGTTGGAGCTGGTGAGCCGGAAGATTTTTCGCGGCCGCATGAAGGGGGAACGGCGCAAGCAAGCGGAAAGGGCAAAGCGTCGAGTTCGCCGACTTTCGCAACTACGTGGCCGGCGACGATTTGCGGTTCATCGATTGGAACACCTATGCCCGGCTGGACAAGCTGTTTCTGAAAATGTTTCTGGAAGAAGACGATTTGCACTTTTATGCGCTGATCGATGCCAGCGGCTCGATGGATTTCGGCACGCCCACCAAACTCGAATACGCCAAGCAATTGGCGGCGGCCCTGGGCTTCATCGGCCTGGTGCGCGGCGACCGGGTGAAAATCGAAACGCTGGGCCAATCGCCCCGGCCCGGGCCGTGTGCGCGGCCGCAAAAGTTTGTGGCGGATGATGGATTATCTGTCCGAAGTGCAGCCGGGCGAAACGGTCTCGCTGGGGCAAGGCGTGAAGAATTTTTGTTTGCGAAACAGCGGCAAAGGGATTCTGCTCTTGATCACCGACTCTGATGGACAAAGCCGGCGACGAAACCGCACTGCGCTATTTGGTTTCGCAGCAAATGGATGTGTACGTGATTCAAGTGCTGAGTGCCGAGGAGATCGATCCGCGACATCAAAGGCGATTTGAAATTGCTCGACTGCGAAGACGCCGACGTGGCCGAGATCACGGCCAGTGCGCCGCTTATTGCCCGCTATAAACGGACGCTGGCGGCGTTTATCGAAGGTGCGTGAAATTTTGCAATCGCCGCGGCATGAATTATTTGATGGCCCGGAACGATTTGCCGGTCGATCAATTGGTGGCGGGGTATTTGCGGAAACCAGGATTGGTGAAATGAAAGGAAAGCAAAGAGGCGGTTCAGCTAAGCCGCAAGCGGGCAGGAACGGACTGCCTACCGCCTACTGACAACGAACTAACGTTTCATGGACTTCATCCCCTCACTTCCGGTTCTGCAATGGCCCTCGTGCTGGCGGTGCCGCCGGCGATTGTGGCGTTATACTTTTTGAAATTGCGGCGGCAGCCGTTGGAAGTGCCCAGCACGTATTTGTGGCAGAAGTCGATTGAAGATTTGCACGTGAACAGTTTGTGGCAGCGCATTCGCCAAAGTTTGCTGCTGTATCTGCAATTGCTGCTGTTGCGCTGGTGATTATGGCGCTGCTGCGGCCGGGCTGGCGGAGCGAAAAATTGGTGGACGAGCGAAACATTTTCCTGATTGACAACTCGGCCAGCATGAGCGCGACCGATGTTTCTCCCTCTCGGTTGGAAGAAGCGAAACGCCGGTCGCTGGTGATTATCGACAACATGCAAACCTCCGAAGAACTCGAAGATATGGCCCGGGAAGAGGCGGCGTTTCCGCAGCCTCGGCCGATCATTCTCGCAGCGGATACACCGCGATGGTCGTCAGCTTTGCGGATACCGCCCGGGTGGAGCAGGGCTGGACCGACAACATTCGCGACCTGCGCCGAGCGGTGGAGAACATCAAGCCGACCAACCGGCCGACGGCGATCAACGAAGGACTGCAAGTCGCGGCGGGTTTGGCGAACCCCGGCGGCGGATCGGCGGAGCGAAGACGGGCGACGATCAGATCTTAATCGAATCCGAGCCGGCCAAGCTGTTCATTCTGAGCGACGGAACTTTCCCGCCGGTGCAAGGTTCCTCGCCGGCAGTTTGACCCCCGTGTTTTTGCCGATCGGCCAGGCGGACTCGTCGAACCTCGGCATCGTATCTTTCACCGTGCGACGAAACGAAGATCGCGAAGAGAAATTGCAGGCGTTCGGCAGCGTGCAAAATTTTGGCGACGAGCCGGTGAAGGCGTCGGTCGATTTGCTGTTCAACGGCAATCCGCTCGATGCCTCTGAAGCGACCGTGCCTGCGGGTGACACGGCCGGAGTGACGTTCAACCTGGGTGAAATCGACTCGGGCATTCTTGGACTGCGGCAAGCACCAAAAGACGTGCTGCCGGTCGATAACCGCGCCTGGGCGGCGGTGAATTCTTCGCGGAAGCCAAAAGTGCTGCTGGTGACGCCGGGGAATGAGGCGCTCGAGTTCGCCTTCGCGACGCCGCGACTGGCCAGTTGGCGGAGGTCTCGAAGGCCAAGCCGGAGATTTTGCAACCTAAAGAACATCAGAAGGCCGCGGCCGGCGGGGCGTTCGATTTGATCATTTACGACCGCTGCAAGCCGATTTCACTGCCGCACGCCAACACGCTGTTTATCGGCGAGGTGCCGCCGGCAGTTGGAAAGGCGAGGTAGGCGTTTGGTGCGGGAGGAAAGCGACGAATACGCAGGCAAATCCAATGCGGCGGGTGTGACTGAAAGTGAGAATCTGCCTGCGAAAGCCAACGAGAGCCGCTGATGAAAAACAAAGGCGGCGACCAAACAGGAGTGCGCCGATGTTTCAACGTCGCGGCCCGCTGGTGGTCGCTAGGAGATGCCGCGGTGTATCGGCAGATTATCGATTTGGATCGAACGCATCCGCTGATGCAGTGGCTCGATTTAGGAGATGTTGATATTGCCGAAGCGCGGCCCGTCACGCCACCCCCAGGCGGTACGCGGTTTTCGATTCTATCTGCGGGACGCTGCTGGCCATCGCTCCGCGGGAAGGATTTGAAGACGCGGTTTTGGGTTTCGAAATCTACGGCGTCGATAGCGCCGGCGACCGCGTGCCCAACACCAACTGGCCGATCCGCCGCAGCTTTCCGGCGTTTGTGTTCGCGGTGCTTTCGTATCTTGGCGGCAACGAAGGGGCCACCGCCGGCGAGTCGGTGAAGCCCGGCCAGCCGATCGTGCTGAAGAACGAAGCCCCGGTCGATCAGCTTGAAGTCATCCCGCCCCGAAAGGCGCAAAAAGCTGACGGCCCTGCGTGGCAAAGCGGCTCGTTCCACTTCAGCCAGACCGATGAGCCGGGACCTTATGAAGTGCGGGCCGGTTCCGACACGATCGAGCGGTTTACGGTAAACCTGTTCGACCCGCTAGAGAGCAACATCCGGCCGGCGAAGGAAAAGTCCATCCAAATCGGGAGTGTTTCGGTTCAAGCCGACTCTGGCTACGAGCCCATCCGGCAGGAAACATGGAAGTGGCTGCTGGTGCTTGCCCTAGCCGTTTTGTTAATCCAGTGGTATATCTACAATCGCCGCGTTTATGTTTGATTTTACAAGGTATTTATTTTGAATTTTAACCGTTCGCAGATTTATTGGGCCCGCCCCACGTCCTTGCGCTTTCTCCAGGCAATAAGTCACATGGACGAAACTTCACTTCTCTCTTGAGAACACCACCACGGTCTTCGGCAAGCGGCATCGCCCGCAGCGGGAAAGTTTTCAACCGCTGAGTGGAAACTAAGCTGTGGGAAAAAGTCAGTTACCGTGAATATCGGGAACAGGTTCGCCGTGTGTACGCCGGGCCGAAGGGGGCGGCGCTTTGGGCTTGCAGCTTGTTCTCGCTGCACGCTCCGCTGGGCGATAGGATGTTTCGGCGGCGTCGATTCGATCTGACCGGTCGCAAGCGAATTCTGGATGTCGGCAGCGGAGCGGGCAGATCGTCAAACATTTGCTTCGCTACGCCGATCGCGATGCCACGATCACCGGCATCGACATTTCGCCGGAAATGCTGCGGCGGGCACGGGGCCGATTGAACAGTGAGCGGCCGCAGTTCTTGTCGGCCGATCTCACGCGGTTGCCATTTGCCGATGGCGCGTTCGATTGCGTCACTTGCGGGTTCGTGCTCGAACATTTGCCCGAAGCTAAATCGGGCCTGTCGGAATCGGCGGCGGGCGTTGGCCCCCGGCGGCCGCATGTTGCTGCTCACCACAGAAGACAGTTTCGGCGGCGGCGTGGACCAACCCACCGTTTCTGTGCCGCACATACAATCGCCAAGAGCTGCTGCACACTTGCCATGAAGTCGGTTTGGAGCCGGTGCAAGAACTGTGGCTCTCTGGCGTTCACAAAGCATTGCGGGCCGGCGGAATTTGCTTCGAACTGCGGCGAGTTTAAGAAAGTCGGGACGAATGGAATGGCGAAGGATAACTAGTCGTCCCTGAAAAATTCCTCTACCGCTACGAATAGACGGTGCATTGCACGCTTGATGGCGCTAGAATTTGCTAGGTTTTGGTTCCCACGGTCCCGAAAGCTGACAAAAAATGCAACCCAAGTCCCGCCCTCCGCAGTGTGAATTATTTGGCGCCCATCTGAGCGAACTCTTGAACCGCGAGCATCCGCTGTACGTGCTGGCCGAGCGGATCGACTGGTCTCAGTTCGACTCAGGCATTGATGCTTGCTACGCCGAGGAACTTGGCCGGCCGGGAATGAACACCCGGCTGATGGTCGGCTTGCTCTATTTGAAACACGCTTTTGACGAGAGCGACGAATCGGTGGTGGCCCGCTGGGTGGAGAACCCGTACCGGCGTTCTTCTGCGGCCTCTGCTACCTGCAGCACGAGTTGCCGATCGATCCTTCGAGCTTGAGCCGTTGGCGGAAGTGTGTCGGTGCCGAGCGGTTGGAGAAGTTACTGGAGACGACCATCCACACGGCGTTAGCGATGAAGGCCGTGCGGCCACCAGAGTTCCAAAAGGTGAACGTCGACACGACGGTCCAGGAGAAGGCGATGGCCTTTCCAACCGACGCCCGCTTGTATCACAAGATGCGGCTGGCACTCGTCCGACGGGCCAGGCAACTGGGCATCCCACTTCGACAGAACTATCGTTTCAAGAGCCAGCAGCTGCTGGGCCAGGCAGGGCCGCTACGCTCACGCCCGGCAGATGAAGCGAGCCGCGAAGATGACCCGCGGGCTGAAGACGATCTTGGGCCGCGTGCTGCGGGACATCCAGCGAAAAGCTCGGACCATCCAGGGCCCAATCGTCGATGAGCCGCTCGGCGAGCTGGTCGCCTTGGCCGAGCGCTTGCTCGCTCAAACACGCACCAGCAAACACAAGCTCTACAGCGTGCATGCTCCCGAGGTGGAATGCATTGCCAAAGGCAAAGCGCACAAGCGCTACGAGTTCGGCTGCAAGGCCAGCGTAGCCACGACCAGCAAGAGCAACTGGACCGTCGGCGCCCACGCTCTCGACGGCAATCCTTACGACGGACACACGCTCAGCGGTGCGATCGGACAAGTGGAACGCCTCACCGGCCACTCGCCCCGGGACGTGATGGTGGATAAAGGCTATCAAGGGCACGGTTACAAGGGCTCGGCCATTGTGCATGTGGTCCGCACGATTCCCAAACGAGCGACGCAGGCGCTACGCCGCATGCTCAAACGTCGGACGGCCATTGAACCGACGATCGGTCACCTGAAAAGTGACAATCGCATGAATCGCAATTATCTGACCGGTCAAGAAGGCGACAAAATCAACGCGCTACTGAATGCCGCCGGGTACAACCTCCGCAAACTGCTGCGGTGGGTCGTTTTTGCGCAATTTTCTGGCTCACGCGGTGGCTGAAGACCCGGCTGGCAATTGAAATTGGACTCCGATGCGCCCCCATCCGGCTGCTGCTCGCTTGAATTGCCCCCGCTAAGCCGCTGACGACCAATTTTTCAGGGACGACTAACTACACACTGCAAGCCTTTAGCCACTTTCCAATTCCGAGCCGGGCTTGTAAGGGGGCCATTAAACCGACAATCAGACGTAACTTATGGCTGGGAAATAAGTTATAAATTGTCGAAGCTGCTCTGATTCTGAGCAGAAAATCGTCTTGCATGCATTGACCCGCAGTGCCGGCGCAGCGATAATTGCAAGGCTGACTGACCAGTCAGTCACCCTTCCCGCCTGAGGCCTTTTCTGTGGCCAGCTCGACCCAAAAAATCGCCAAGAAACTGTCTGACGAACAGCTTTGGGCCACGCGTCAGGAAGAGATTCTAACGCAGGCTGCCCGTCTGTTTGCCGAGCGCGGGTACGACAAGACGGACACCACGTTGCTCGCAGAAACCGTCGGCGTCGGAAAAGGAACGGTGTACCGTTACTTTCCCAGCAAGCGCGAACTTTTTCTGGCCGTTGCCGACCGTGTGATGCGGATGCTGCGCGAACACATCGACAGCCGGATGGCTCCTATCGAAGATCCGCTGGAACAAATCGCCAACGGAATTCACGGGTTCTTAGAGTTTTTCGCCGAACGTCCGGGCTTTGTCGAACTGTTGATACAAGAGCGCGCGCTGTTCCGAGACCGAAAGCTGCCGACGTTCCTCGAACACCGCAAGATGAATGTGGATCGATGGCGGGCGTTCTATCGTGATCTGATTGCTGAAGGCCGACTGCGCGAGATTCCGGTCGATCGCATCACCGATGTGATCGGCAATTTATTATATGGCACGATTTTTATGAATCACTTCAGCGGACAGCCGAAATCGGTAGAGATTCAGGCCAGCGACATCATCGACGTCGTGTTCCACGGAATCCTTTCGCCGCAGGAGCTGCAGCGGACAAAAAACATCTGCGCTTTGCTTATCAAATCAAAAACCGACAAAGCTATTCGATCGGCGGCGTGCAAATCAAATTTATCGGGAGCGTCAAGTGAACTCGGCTTGTAAACGATATTCGACGTTTTGCCTGCTGCTGGTATTCGCCATCCTAACAGGATGCAAGAAACAGGCGATGTCGCCTGCCCAAGCTGGCGCGGCTCCCAAGCCGCCTGAGGTGATCATTAGCACGCCGACGGTCGCCGAAGTGACTGACTACGAAGATTTCACCGGCCGAACCATGGCGTTCAAGTCGGCCGAAATCCGCCCGCACGTGACGGGTTATCTTGATAAGGTCTTGTTTACGGAAGGAGCCGATGTCCCTAAGGACGCCTTGCTGTATGATATCGATCCGCGCATTTACGAGGCTGAAGTTGAACGGGCCAAGAGCAATGTTGCACAGGCCGAAGCTCATCTGAAGCGCCTGAACGCCGATTTGCAGCGGGCCAACATCATGCTGCCGAACAAATCGATCTCTCGGCAAGATTACGATCAGATTGTCGGCGATCAAGCGGAAGCGGAAGCCGCGGTCGGCGTGGCGCAGGCAACGTTGCACGCGGCAGATGTAAACCTGGGATATACCAAAATTGATGCGCCGTTCAGCGGCCGGCTCAGCCGCACGATGTATGACCCCGGCAACTTGGTGAAGGCCGACGAAACCATACTCACTACAATCGTGCAGCTCGATCCGATCTACGTGCTCTTCGGTGTCGATGAACGGCTCTTAAAGAAAATTCACGACTACGTGCAAAGTGGATTGGTGAAAACGAACAACGAAGGGAAAATTCCCATCCTGATGGGTTTAGCCAACGAAGAGGGATTCCCACACGCAGGGTATGTCGACTTTATCGATAACCGTTTGGACACCAACACGGGTACGCTCCAGGTGCGCGGACTGTTTCAGAATGGAAAAAAGGCGATTCTGCCCGGGCTGTTTTGCCGCGTGCGGCTCCCGCTGGGCGATCCCTACCGCGCGCTTACGATTCCAGAGCAGGCACTCGGCACTGATCAAGGACAGAAATTTGTCTACATCGTCGACCCGCAGAACAAGATTCAGTACCGCAGCGTGCAGATCGGCAAACAGCAAGGCACGCAGCGAGTGATTTTGAAAGGTGTTGCAGAAGGCGACCGAGTGGTTGTCAGTGGACTGCAGCGCGTTCGACCCGGCGTGTTAGTTGAGCCGAAGCCAGCGACCGATTCGGTGGCCATGCGTGGTGACGGAACAAAAGCAGCGGAGGCAACCAAACCGGCAACGGATGCCCACGAAGTCTCAAAGAGCGAGAAGAATTAGCGTGTGCCGGCATTGGGCCGGAAAATCTCGACCTGGTTTGCAGATGTGAGGCAGCTTTTGATCTCTCGATTTTTCATTGATCGCCCGATTTTCGCCTCCGTGCTTTCCATCGTGATCACGTTGGCTGGGGCCATCTGCGTCTTCAATTTGGGGTTGGCGCAGTTTCCGATGATCTCGCCGCCTACGATCTCAGTCACGTGCAACTATCCAGGCGCCAGTGCGATGGATGTGGCCACGTCGGTGGCCGCGCCCATCGAGCAGCAAGTCAACGGCGTCGAAGGCATGTATTACATGTCGTCCAGCTGCACCAATGACGGTGCCTACAACCTGACCGTCACGTTCCGCCACGGCATGAACCTGAACATGGCCCAGGTGCTGGTGCAAAACCGCGTTAGTTTAGCGGTGCCGTCCTTGCCCGATGTGATTCGCCAAACCGGCGTCACCGTCAAGAAACGCTCGCCGGACATTCTGATGGGCATCGCACTCACGGCCACCGACAGCCGGTACGATCAGCTCTACTTGAGCAACCTCGCGCTGATGCAACTCAAGGACGAGCTGGCCCGGATCGACGGCGTCAGTGACATCATCTTGTTCGGCCAGCGCGATTACAGCATCCGCATTTGGCTTGATCCTATGAAGATGGGCATGCGCAACATGACGGCGGGCGACGTGGTGCAGGCTGTCCGTGAACAGAACACTCAGGTCGCCACCGGCATGATCGGCGCGCCGCCAATTCCGGGCGGGCAGGATTTTCAAACCACACTTAGCATGATCGGCCGGCTTAGCGATGTCGAAGAGTTCGAAGACATCATCCTCAGAGCCACACCCGATGGGCGAGTGGTCCGCATCAAAGATGTCGGTACGGTGGAATTGGGCGCCAAGAATCAAGACGTTGACGTCACGTTCGACGATAAACCCACCGTGTTTCTCGCAGTGTTTCAGCGGCCCGAGGCCAATGCGTTAGAAACACACGATTTGATCATGGAAAAAATGCAGGAACTTTCCACCAGCATCCCCGAGGGGATCACTTGGGCCGTGGCGTTTGACACTACGCCATACACACGTGAGTCGATCAACGAGGTTTTCAAGACTTTGCGCGATGCGGTAATTCTGGTGGCCATCGTCGTCCTGGTGTTCTTGCGCAATTGGCGGTCGTCGATCATTCCGATGATTGCAGTGCCCGTGGCCATTGTTGGAACGTTCACCGCCATGGCGCTGCTCGGTTTCAGCCTGAATAATCTGACGTTGTTCGGCCTTGTGTTGGCGATTGGGATCGTGGTGGACGATGCCATCGTCGTCGTCGAAGCGGTCGAGCATCACATTGAACTTGGTTTATCGCCGCGTGATGCCACGATCAAAGCAATGGAGCAGGTTTCTGGACCGGTTATTGCGGTTGGCTTGGTGCTCAGCGCGGTGTTCATACCGTGTGCATTCATCAGCGGCATCACGGGCCAATTCTTCAGACAGTTCGCACTAACGATTTCGGTTTCCACGGTGATTTCGGCGTTTAATTCGCTAACTCTCAGCCCGGCACTGGCGGCGCTGCTGCTGAAACCGCTGGAGAAGGACAAACACACCGCGCCGCCGTTGCCGTGGCCTGCGTTCGCCTTGGCCGGTGGCTGGCTGGCTTGGGCCATGCTGACACCGCGGGTGGAAACTAGGCTGCAGCTGGAAGGCTGGTGGCTCAGCGCGCTTCCCTATTTCATGGCCATCGGCGGCGCGATTGTCGGCGCGATCGTGGGTTGGCCGCTTAATCGAGCCTTGGCTTGGGCATTCGCGGCATTCAATCGTGCTTTCGACACCATTGGCGCGGCATACACTTGGGTCGTCGGAAAGCTGCTCACACTCAGCGTCCTCGTGTTGGTTATCTACGGCGGGCTGCTCGTGCTCACTTATGATCGATTGCAATCCACTCCTAAGGGATTTATCCCCAGCCAAGACATGGGCTACTTGCTCGCTGGGGTGCAATTGCCCGACTCCGCCTCGGCGGAGCGCACTTCGAAAGTGATGCAGCAGTTGACCGACATCGTTTTGAAGACTCCCGGCGTTGCCCATACGTCGGCCATCACTGGGCAATCTTTTTTGATGAGCGCCAACGGCTCGAACTTCGGCACGATGTTCATTCGGTTGGACGATTATGAAAAGCGACGCAGCCCTGATTTGGCCAGCGACGCAATTCTGCATCGACTGCAAGCGGCGTTTAGCCAGGTGCTGGAAGCTAACATCATGATCGTTCCGCCGCCGCCTGTGCGTGGCGCGGGCCGCACCGGCGGTTTCATGATGATGCTGGAGGACCGCAGCGACCTTGGTCCGACTAAGTTGCAGGCCGAAGCGGAAAATTTGGTGACCAAGGCGAATGAACAGCGCGGTAAGCTGATGGTGTTTCCTTCGCCGTTTCGCGCCAACGTGCCGCAGTTGAAAGTGGAGCCCGACGTGCGCGAGTGTCTGGCCAAAGGAGTATCGCTGCGTGAATTCGCCGATGCCTTGCGGGTGTTCCAAGGCTCGCTGTATGTAAACGACTTCAATCTCTTCGGCCGAACGTGGCAAGTCATTGTGCAAGCGGCATCGCAGTTTCGCGATCAGATTTCCGACATTTCGCGGATGCGGGTGCGCAGCTCCTCGGGTGGCATGATTCCGATCGGTTCGCTGGCCGACATTCGCGAAGTGAATGGACCGTTGGTTTTGACGCGATACAACAGCTACCCGGCTGCGGCGATCAACGGAATGGCCATGCCGGGCGTTAGTTCGCAAGATGCGATCGACTTGATGGAGCACGTAGCTGACACCGAATTGCCCAACTCGATGGCCTACGAATGGACCGACATGGCGTTTCTGGAACTGTTGGCCGGCAACACGGCGATGATCCTTTTCGGGCTGGCCGTGGTGATGGTGTTTCTGGTGCTTGCCGCCCAGTACGAAAGCTGGTCGCTACCGCTGGCGATTATTTTGGTCGTGCCGATGTGCCTGCTGAGCGCTGTTGTGGGCGTCAATATCGCCATGATGGATATCAACATTTTCACGCGGATTGGTTTTGTCGTGCTGGTGGGATTGGCCAGCAAGAATGCGATTCTGATTGTCGAATTCGCCAAACGAAAGCGGGAATTGGGCGAATCGCGGCGGCAGGCAACGTTGGAAGCGTGCCGACTGCGGTTGCGACCGATTGTGATGACTTCGCTGGCGTTCATCTTGGGCGTAGTGCCGCTGATGTTTGCCGAAGGGGCAGGAGCGGAAATGCGCCGCACATTGGGTACAGCCGTGTTTAGCGGGATGGTGGGCGTCACGCTGTTTGGCATTTTCCTGACACCCGTGTTTTTCTCGACGATCGATTGGCTTGGCGGCACACGGCTGTTTGCCTCGACCGTGATGCGCAGAGCTGAACGCTGGTCGATCGACGCGATCAGTCTGCGTCCACTCCGCGAATATCTCCACCGCCGCCGCGTGATGACAACTGCGAAATCGCTGCCACCTCGTTCCGCACCACTGCGAGCCAGCACAACGAAGTTACGTTCCGCGTTGAGCGATACAGCGTCGAATGGCAATTTGGTGATGAACGGCGAAGTCACCGCCAACGGCGATGTCGTGATTAACGGAAAAATTACGACTCTGAGCAACGATGCAATCGGTTCTCGTGTAGATCATGAAAACCAGAACGGCGCCCAAAATGGCGATAAGATATCGTCTGAACCCGTGGTGAAGGATTGGAAGCGCTGACTCGGCATCCCCCGACAAGGCACTCAGGCACCTAGTCACTTAAGCACCCAGGCAATTGCACGATGTTTTCCAACTTTTTCATTAACCGTCCGATCTTTGCCTCGGTGCTCTCGATCATCATCACGCTGGCCGGAAGTGTGGCGCTGTTCACCTTGCCGATTGCGCAGTATCCGGAGATCACTCCGCCGACGGTCGAAGTTTCGGCAACCTATCCGGGTGCCAACGCCAAAGTCGTGGCCGACACCGTGGCCGCGCCGGTTGAGCAGCAAGTGGTTGGCGTGGAAGACATGCTCTACATGTCGTCGCAATGCACGAACGACGGCAGCTATGTGCTGACGGTCACATTCAAAAATGGTGTGGATCTGAACATGGCCCAGGTGCTCGTGCAAAATCGCGTGGCGCTGGCACAACCGATTTTGCCCGACCTGGTAAAGCGCCGCGGCGTGACAGTGAAAAAGAAATCTCCCAGCGTGCTAATGATTGTAAATTTGTTTTCGCCCGATGGTAGCCGTGACAATTTATACCTGAGCAATTACGCCACCATACAGCTCAAAGATGAACTCTCGCGGTTGGATGAAGTCGGCGACATCACTTACATCGGCCAGCGCGACTACAGCATGCGGCTTTGGCTCGATCCCGAGAAGATGGCCACGCGGAATTTGTCGGCGACCGACGTAACGCAGGCCATTGAACAGCAGAACACGCAAGTCGCGGCAGGGCAAATCGGTCAGCCGCCGGTCAACACGGGCCAGACGTTCCAATACACGATCACGACCATGGGCCGGCTGGCAGATCCCGATGAATTCGCTGACATGATTCTGAAGTCTGACGCCCAGGGCAATTTGGTTCGGCTGCGCGACGTGGCCCGAATTGAACTTGGCGCGCAAGGGTACGATCAAACCTGCCGACTCGATGGTCGGCCATCGGTCGCGCTGTCGATTTATCAATTGCCCGGCTCGAATGCCTTGAACATCGCCCAGCGAGTACGGGCTAAGATGGAGGATTTGAAAACGCGGTTCCCGGCCGGCATTGATTACGCCATCGTCTACGACACCACGCCGTTCATCAACGAATCGATCAGCGAAGTATTCAAAACCCTGCGCGACGCCGTCGTACTGGTCGCGGTGGTCGTGCTGGTATTTTTGCAGAATTGGCGCTCGGCGATCATTCCGCTCATCGCCGTGCCGGTGGCCATTATCGGCACGTTTGCGGTGATGGCGGCAATGGGCTTCAGCCTCAATAACCTCACGTTGTTTGGATTGGTATTGGCGATTGGCATCGTGGTTGACGACGCGATCGTTGTGGTTGAAGCGGTGGAACATCACATCGAGCGTGGGCTCTCACCGCGCGATGCCACGGTGAAAGCGATGGAGCAAGTTTCCGGCCCGGTTATTGCCGTCGGCTTGGTGCTGAGTGCCGTGTTCATTCCGTGTGCGTTTATCACCGGCATCATGGGCCAGTTCTTCCGTCAGTTCGCGCTCACGATTTCGGTTTCCACTGTTATCTCGGCGTTCAACTCGCTGACGCTCAGCCCGGCGCTGACGGCGCTGCTCCTCAAACCGCGCGACAAACACACCGCGCCGCCGTTGCCATGGCCAGCGTTTGTGATTGCCGGCGGTTGGCTGGGCTGGGAGTTCCTGTCCGGATGGCTGCTGAATTCCGCCAATCGATTGCCCTTTGCGATATCGGCTGACCATGCACCCTGGTTCGGCGCAGTGCTGGGCGCAATCTCCGGCGGCATCGTTGCTTATCCACTCAACAAAATCTTGGGCACGGCATTCCGGGCTTTCAATCGCGCTTTCGATTTCACTTCTAAGGCCTACACCTGGATGGTCGGTCGGCTGCTGCGCGTGTCGCTGGTTGTGCTCTTGCTCTACGGCGGACTACTTTATCTCACCTACGTTGGCTTTGGCGTGACGCCAAAGGGTTTCATTCCAACTCAAGACAAGGGTTATCTGGTCGTCAATTTGCAATTACCCGATTCGGCATCGGTGGGCCGCACGGAAGAAGTGATGCAGCGGATCGAAAAGACCGCAGCCGATACACCGGGCATTAAGCACACCGTTGGCATCTCGGGTCAATCGATTTTGCTGGGAGCGAACTCGCCGAATTTCGGGGCGATGTATGTCATGCTCGACGACTTCCACGAACGGCTGGCCGACGACCGATCGGCCGACGCCATCGCCTCGCAACTGCAAACGCGCTTGCAAGGCGAAGTCAGCGAAGGCATCGTGAATGTGCTTGGCGCCCCGCCGCTGGAGGGCTTGGGCAATGCCGGTGGTTTCAAAATCATGATTGAAGACCGCGGCAATCAAGGTCTCGATGTGCTGCAATCGGTCGCCGATCATATTGTCGCCGATGGCAACAACACGTGGGGCCTGCGCGACTTGTTCACCAGCTTCCGCGCCAACACGCCGTGGCTGTTTCTAAGCATCGATCGTACCGCGGCGAAGATGATGGGCGTTTCGATGTCGGAAGTGTTCAACACACTACAAGTTTACCTAGGCTCTCTGTATGTGAACGATTTCAATCTGTTCGGCCGCACCTGGCAGGTGAATGTGCAGGCCGAACAGAATTTTCGTGAACAGGTCGATGATCTTAGGCAGCTTAAAGTCCGCAGCGAACGCGGCGGCATGGTGCCGTTTGGTTCGATCGCCGAAGTAAAAGATATCACGGGTCCGGTACTCGTGAACCGCTACAACATGTATCCATCGGCCCCGATCAATTGCAGCGCCGATCCGTCGATCAGTTCCGGTCAAGCCATCGAACTGATGGAAGGCGTGGTGAATCGCAACCTTAACTGGTCGATGCGCTCCGAATGGACGGAGTTGGCGCTGCTGCAACTGCAAACCGGCAATACCGCTATGCTGGTGTTCATTTTGGCCGTGGTGTTAGTGTTTCTTGTGTTAGCAGCCCAATACGAAAGCTGGTCGTTGCCACTGGCGGTGATTTTGGTGGTGCCGATGTGTTTGCTGTGTTCGATTGCCGCGGTGCTGTTTGCCGCGCTCGACGTGAACATCTTCACGCAAGTTGGTTTCGTGGTGCTCATTGGGTTGGCATGCAAAAATGCGATTCTGATTGTGGAGTTCGCTCGCGCCCGTCGCGAAGCCGGCATGAGCCGCACCGATGCCACGCTGGCCGCCTGCGCCTGCGGTTGCGGCCCATTGTGATGACCTCGTTTGCCTTCATCCTCGGCGTGGTGCCGCTGGTGATATCCGTCGGTGCCGGCGCCGAAATGCGGCGCACGCTAGGCACCGCCGTGTTTGGCGGCATGCTGGGCGTCACGCTGTTCGGCATTTTCTTGACGCCCGTGTTTTTCTTTGTCATCGAGTGGGTAAACGATCTGGTGCGCGGCTTCCGCACCCAAGAGGTCGAAGCTCCTGCACGACCGGGGCGAAATCTGCTGCAACGCATTTGGCCGGCGCGGACCTAAATTAGCACTTCATGTCTGCAAACGTGTGGATAAGAGGCATAAGGCGAACGGTAGGAGACTCTTTGGTCATTTGTCTGTGTGGTGCCGATGGACAGTTTGCACGCCAACCGGCCGCAAGATTTCAGGAAAAATTTTTCGCCGATGAGCATCGTGCAAGAGGTTCATTAGAACGGATGGCCAGAATCTCACAAAAGCTCGGAAAATACCGCTTCGCCTGCTTCCGGTGGGTCTTCGACGATGCTAGCGGTGAGATAGGTTGGAATTCTCATAACTCATTGAAAATTAAAGATTTGCGACGAACATCTCACTCCTGTTGACGCCCCACAAAAACGGTGTAAGATGTCGCCCCAGGCCTGTATGTTGTGGTTCCAAGGGCATTCACCACAATATATAGGTGTTTTCGCTTAAAACGCCACTAACCACCCATTAGGGTTTGTTTTTCGCCGGTCCAGACCCCAAAGTTCCCTACAATTCACAAGGCGAAAGCGTCGAACATCGGTATATTGGCAGTGTATGGAAGTACACTGCTAGCAGGTACGGATGCCCCCAAACGTCTGCCCAGAAGGAGCTGTTCTATGGCCCAAGCTGAACTCGGTATCATAAAAAAACGCGCTCGAAAATGGGAACCCAGAAACGCAATGGCATGCAGCTTCGGGCCGGCGGCCTGGCGGTCGATGCCGTCTTTTGTCCGGCCGAAGTTGCCGATCCGTTCGACACCGTGGAATGGGAGCTCCGCACTGCGGCCATCAAAGATGAAAGTGGCGGCGTCGTGTTCGAGCAAACCGGCTGCGAAGTGCCCAAGTTCTGGAGCCAGTTGGCCACGAACGTCGTCGTGAGCAAGTACTTCTACGGCGAAAACGGCACCCCCGAGCGCGAACGCAGCGTGCGGCAGCTGATCCACCGCGTCAGCCGCACCATTGCCGATTGGGGTCTCGAAGACGGCTATTTCGCCGGTGCCGAAGATGGAGAGCGCTTCTATCGCGATCTCACCTGGCTTTGCCTGCATCAGCACGGCGCGTTCAATTCGCCTGTGTGGTTCAACGTCGGGTTGTTCCATCAGTACGGTGTCAAAGGCGCCAGTGCAATTGGCACTGGGATGTCGAGAGCGAAACCGTCAAGCAACCAGAGAATCCGTACGAGTATCCGCAAGGCTCGGCCTGCTTCATCCAGAGCGTGAACGACAACATGGAAGACATCATGGAACTCGCCCGCAGCGAGGCCATGTTGTTCAAGTTTGGCTCTGGAACGGGCACTGATCTCTCCACGCTCCGTTCGCACCGCGAAAAACTTTCCGGCGGCGGCAAGCCCAGCGGCCCGCTCTCTTTCATGCGGGTGTACGATCAGATTGCGGCCGTCGTAAAGAGCGGTGGCAAAACGCGCCGTGCCGCCAAGATGCAATCGCTAAAGGTCGAGCATCCCGACATCATGGATTTCATCGAGTGCAAGGCCAAGGAAGAAAACAAAGCCCGCGTGCTGATCGAAAAGGGCGGATACGAATCGAACTTCAATGGCGAGGCATACAGTTCGATTTTGTTCCAAAATGCTAACTTGTCAGTGCGTGTCAGCGACCCGTTCATGCAGGCTGTCGAGAAAGACGAGCCTTGGATCACGCATTGGGTCACCAAGTCCAGTCACGAAGGCCCCAAGTTTCGGGCCCGCGATGTACTTCACCGCATGGCCGAGTGTGCCTGGCAGTGCGGAGACCCTGGCGTGCAATACGATACAACCATCAATCGCTGGAACACCTGCCCCAACAGTGGGCGTATCAACGCCAGCAATCCGTGCAGCGAGTACATGTTCCTCGACGATACGGCCTGCAACCTGGCGAGCATCAACCTGATGAAGTTCCGCCTTCCAGATGGCAAATTCGATGTCGAGCGATTCAAAACCGCTTGCCGCATCTTCTTCATCGCCCAGGAAATTCTGGTCGATCACGCCAGTTATCCGACCAAGAGGATCTGCGCACAACAGCCATTTATTCCGGCCACTGGGTTTGGGTTACTCCAACCTCGGCAGCCTGATGATGGCCGGCGGCATTGCCTACGACAGCGATGCAGCCCGGGGATTGTGCGGCGCCATGACGGCTCTGTTGCACGGTACTGCCAATCTCACCAGCGTGGAATTGGCTGCCGCCGTCGGGCCGTTCGAAGGCTACGAAAAGAACCGTGAACCAATGCTGGGCGTGATGCAAATGCATCGCGATGCGGTCGAGAAAATCGACGACGCTTGCCCGGCGTATCTGAAAGACGCATCGCGCGATCTGTGGGATCAGGTGCTCGACAACGGCCGGCGATTCGGTTTCCGCAACGCTCAGGCCACGGTGCTGGCGCCCACCGGCACCATCAGCTTCCTTATGGATTGCGACACCACCGGCATCGAGCCCGACATCGCGTTGGTGAAGTACAAACAGTTGGCCGGCGGCGGCATGCTGAAGATCGTCAACAACACGGTGCCGTCGGCGCTGAAAACCTTGGGCTACGACGAGCCGGAAATCAAATCGATTCTGGCCTACATCGAAAAAGAAGACACCATCGAAGGCGCGACCGACTTGAAGCCCGAACATTTGAGTGTCTTCGATTGTGCGTTTAAACCGCGGGGCGGCATTCGTTCGATCGCCTGGCATGCCCATGTGACGATGATGGCCGCCGCGCAGCCGTTTTTGAGTGGGGCGATCAGCAAAACGGTGAACATGCCGCGCGAAACCACGCCGGACGATATTGCCAACGCCTACACCGAAGGCTGGCTGCTCGGGTTGAAGGCACTGGCGATTTATCGCGATGGTTCGAAAGAAAGCCAGCCGCTTTCCACCAGCAGCGAAGGGGACAAAGCAGCGGCGAAACTCACTGCTGCTCCGCGACGCGAACGGCTGCCGGATACGCGCCGGTCGATCACCCACAAGTTCAGCATCGCCGGTCACGAAGGTTACATCACTGTCGGCTTGTATGACGATGGTCGGCCCGGTGAGTTATTTATCACCATGGCCAAAGAAGGCAGCACCATCGGCGGCTTGATGGACGCCTTCGGCACCGCGGTCTCGATGAGCTTGCAGTACGGGGTGCCGCTGGAAGTGTATGTGAACAAGTTCTCGCACACGCGGTTCGAGCCCAACGGCCACACGAAAAACCCGGACATTCGGATTGCCAAAAGCGTGGTGGATTACATCTTCCGCTGGCTGGGCATCACGTTCCTGCCGGGCTATCGCGAAGCCAACAAGGGCTTGTTCGCCGAGGAAGGGGCCGCGGCGGTGGCCAAGGGGGGCGACGAATCGCTCGCTGAGCTCAAGCCCGCCGCCAAGATGGTTGGCGGGCAGGCAGGAGAAAGCAAAGGAGTCCGGAGTCCGGAGTCCGGAGCCAAAAGTGAAGCGGCCGGTCTTGGTCCGCGCACGTCGGCGAAAGCGAATACCGCTGCCACCAAACCCGCCGCTAACGGCGTTCACAGCGGCGCCAACGGGCACGGCAAGAAAGCCGGCATTGTCGAAGAAAACGCCGCGATGCTGCATCGGGCCGGCGTGGCCATGCACATCGACCAGAACAGCGGCGTTGTGGCCCGCGAAGAGCAGTTCGCCAGTTTCCAGTTGGATGCGCCGAGTTGCGATAACTGCGGGGCCATCACGGTTCGAAACGGCAACTGCTACTTGTGCCACAACTGCGGCAATTCGATGGGTTGCTCTTGAAGATTTGAGTGAAACACGGGTTGCTCGGAATGGATTTGGGGCCGGATGCCCACGAGCAACTCGGAAACAACGTGAATCAGTGAACCGGCGCTGATTTCATTGTCGCGAGGGCCGTCCACAAATTCATCGTGGCGACGGCCCTCGCTTTTTTGTGCGCTTAGCACATTGTTGATAGCGGAAATCATCCTGCGCTCGCCAGTTGCTCAATTCGTGCCAGAGTTTCCACCGGCCCGCTGAGCGGCGATTCGCAGGCGAAGTCCTGACAAATAAACAGCGTGGGTTCTTTGGGCAGAGCCGCCTTTTGGGCGAACAACGGCGCCAAAGCGGGCGACCGGTAAGCGATCGCGTTGCCATCGCGCAGGCCGACGACCTTGTTGGGAATGAAACGGCGCCGCAGCTCGCGCAGTGTTGCGGCGGTGTCTGCGCTGGATGAATTGCCCAGCAGTACCATCTCCGGCATGGGGCCAAGAAACATGTCGAGCGCCAACAGCATCTGCCCGGCGGCCGTCGGGCGCGTTCCAAGAGTGCCGACGCCATGCGAAATGTTTTTTCGGCGGCTTCCAGATAGGCATTGCGGCCGGTCAGTTTGCCGAGTCGCACCAGCACCGTGGCGGCCAGCGCGTTGCCGCTGGGGACGGAACTGTCTTGCAAATCTTTGTGCCGGGCGATCAGCTGTTCGTGATCGTCGGCGGTGTAAAAAAATCCGCCGCCCGTCGCATCCGCAAAATGCGTGAGCATGGTTTCCACCAGCCGCACGGCTTCGTCGATGTAGCGTTCGTCGAACGTGGCTTCGTAAAGGCTAACCAGCGCATTGGCCAGCGAAGCATAATCGTCAAGATACGCGTCGAACTTCGCTTGCCCAGCCCGCCAGGTGTGCAGCAAACGACCATCCGGCCGCCGCATGTTTTGCAAGATGAAATCGGCGGCCTTCATTGCCGCGGTCAAATATTTTGGTTCATCGAGCGCGCCGGCGGCTTTTGCCAAGGCATCGATCATCAGCCCGTTCCAGGCGACAATCACTTTGTCGTCTCGTCCAGGCCGAACGCGGTGGCCGCGCACTTCCAGCAATTTCGTCGCGCCGGCGGCCAACTCGGCACGCAACTCATTCACGTCGCGCTGCCTCAACTGCGCACAAGCGGCAATCGACTTCGGCAGATTTAAAATGTTGTGCCCTTCGAAGTTGCCCGGCCCGCTCACGTCGTAGACGTAACAAAAAATCTCGGTCGCATCCTGGCCCAAGACAGCTTCGATTTCCTGCGGCGTCCAAACGTAAAACTTGCCTTCTTCTCCTTCGCTGTCGGCATCTTCGGTGCTGTAAAACCCGCCGGCAGCATCGGTCAGGTCGCGCAGCACGTAGTCGCAAGTTTCGCGCGCCACGCGAGCATAATCCGCATTACCCGTGGCTTGCAAAGCTTCGACGTAAGCCGACGTCAGCAGCGCATTGTCGTACAACATTTTCTCGAAATGCGGCACGAGCCAGCGTTCATCGACCGAGTAGCGATGAAATCCGCCCCCCAGTTGATCGTAAATTCCGCCCGCCGCCATTTTGTCGAGCGTGGTGGCGACCATGTCCAAGAATTGCTGATTTCGGGTGCCACTGGCTTTGCCAGTGCTTTGCTGTGTGCCACTGGCTGTGCCAGTGCTGGTCAAACGCTGAGAAACACTGGCAGAGCCAGTGGCACCCGCACGGAACCACAATCGCAGCAGCACTTGCAAATCCATCGGATGCGGAAACTTCGGTGCGCCGCCGAAACCGCCGTGGCGATGGTCGAAACTTCGTTCCAGCGCCGCGCCGGCGTTGTCGATCAGCCCGTGCGAAAGTTCCCGCTCCGATTGCGGCAGCGCGCTCGACTGCGAAATATGCTCGGTCAACTCCGCCGCATGCTCGATCGCTTGCTGCTCGCCGGTTCTTCCACGCATCGGCCACGGCCAACAGCACCTGATCGAACCCCGGCATGCCCATCCGCGGACTCGGCGGCCAATACGTGCCGCCATAAAACGGCTGCAAATCGGGCGTCAGAAACACCGACATCGGCCAGCCGCCGCGGCCCGTCAGCAATTTGCACGGCGCTCATGTAGATGTGATCCAAATCGGGCCGCTCTTCGCGATCGACTTTGATGCACACAAAGTTCTCGTTCATCAGCCGCGCGATCGCCGGATTCTCGAAACTCTCGTGCTCCATCACGTGGCACCAATGGCAAGCCGAATAGCCGATCGAAAGAAAAATCGGCTTCTGCTCCGCTTCGCGCGCTCCAGCGCTTCCTCCCCCACGGATGCCAATCCACGGGATTGTTCTGGTGCTGCAGCAGATACGGCGAAGTTTCGTGAGCAAGTTGGTTCATGTTGTCAGTGGTCAGTGGTCAGGGTCAGTGGTGAGTGGTCAGTGGTGAGTGGTCCATTTAGCCCCGGGCGAGTCGCCTGGGGGGAACGACAAGTGGTCTTTTCGTCGCCGAATTTTGTCGCAGCTCATTTTGCATTGAACTCCCTCAATTTCATGCAATTCTTTTGACGACCTGCGTTTGCAATTCACCGTAATTTTGTCGCACGAACCGAAAAATCGATTTTTCCGCGCACAATTTCCCCATTTTGTCGCAGTCGGTTCGTGCGCCGCTCGAGAAATTACCGCACTTTCCGTCCGCAGCCGACGACAAAATTCAATGCATTGTGTCGCAAACAGCTCGCCCGTCGCCAGCCCCCGATGACGCAATGGGTTATTGGACAGGAAGTTAACGTTTGAACTGGGCATGGTTTCAGGATGAGTGCTTGGGTGTCTGAGTGCCAGAGTGTCTGGGTGTCTTCTCCCTCGCCCTTTGGGAGAGGGCCGGGGTGAGGGTGCTGAATGAACAAGTAAACGCCTGAACGGCCAATAAATCAATCGCCAAAAGCCCAGCGATGGTGTCCTGGGTCATTGAAACGATGAATGATGAACGCCACCGACCACTGACCACCCCCGCTAGCCGCCAGCTTGCAACAGCGAGCGAGGAACAAGAAAAGCATCTACGCCGGCAGTTGCAGGGCACGACCAAGAGAGCCGCCGCCGGACGCCGTACCGGTTGTCTCTTCGGCCGATTATTAGAACATCCGTACACTTATGGATATTACGCCAAACCTGGCCCGATTGTCAAGCAACTTTTCAGGCCACCTAAAAAAATCTTAGAACCTGGGGATCATTCTGCCGGTCCCCTTCTCCGAGCCTAATCTACTTGCTTGCCGAGGATATGCGGCTATATTGTCAGGAAATAATGCAACCTTTGTGTTGCTTGCTATTCTGTTAGGCTGAGAGCCATGTTGCGAAATCCAGAAGCAGAGCAGTTCTTCACAACTCTCTCAGCTCACTCAGATGTTGTAGAGAAATTCCTTGTGCCCCTGAAACGGTTGGGGGAGTTCAAGGTACGGGGAAATCTCAAGGAATATGCTGCACCGTATGTGGTGACCGCAGAAATCGTGTTCTGCGGAGCAGCCGGCATGGATGACACGTTCTGCGCCTGCGTCCGGACGACTACAAAATCGCAATCGCAACGGGAGCTGAGCCTGCACCTATACGCCGGAGTGGGTGAAGATCACACTGTTTCGTGCGGATTGGCCACAGCCTGATCTTGCTCACTGGTCGCTTAGGGCCTACGACTTTGCTCGTACAGGTAAGTAAAGTGTTACAGGGGAAAGGCGACACGCTACATAATTCAGATAATGTAGAATGTCCCCACGCGTGTTCGGCACGACATTTGCGCATTATGATCCTGTCAGCCTGGAACGCAGTCAAACTGGCAGGAGTCGCGGATGGCCCAGCGGCGGTCGGCGATCGACGAGCGGCAGATTCAAGGGTTGAAGTATCTTGATGCGCTCTTGCCCCGTTTGGCGGAACTGCACCAGGTGGGCTGCCAGCGCGACAAAGCTGGTAATCGGAAGCTGCACTATGACCAGTATGTTTTGCTGGTGCTGCTGTTTCTGTTTAATCCGGTGCTCCGCTCGCTCAGGGCGCTACAGCAAGCCAGTATGCTCGCGAAGGTCCAAAAGCAACTGGGCTGCCCACGCACTTCCCTCGGCTCGTTGTCCGAGGCGACCGAGGTGTTCGATCCGGCGCGGCTGGAAGGGATCATCGGCGAATTGTTCGCGCAGCTGCCGGCTCCGGCGACGCGGATCGGCGGCGGTCAGCTAAAACAAACGCTCACGGCCGTCGATGGGAGCGTGGTCAAGACACTGGTCTCGCTGGCCGAAGCGGCCTATCTGCGCGATAAACAAGGCGGCTCGCATAGCGGCTGGCGATTTCACACGCACTTCGATGTCGAGCGGCGGGTGCCGCTGCGGATCGACGTTACCACGGCGCACAACAGCGGCAAAACCGATGAAAAGCAGCTCTTGCGAGCCGCCTGGAGCCCGATCGCTGTTATGTGCTCGACCGCTGGTATGCTGAGTTTGCGCTCTTCAACGAGATTGTCGAGCGCGGCAGCAGCTATGTTTGCCGACTGCGCGACAATAGCAACCTGGAGGCCGTGCGTGAAGAGCGAACCGTGTTTGTCGGGGCGAAAGCCGCCGGCGTGCTGCGCGACATCGTCGTCGACTTAGGTTCCAAAACCGCGCGCCCCGATCACCCGGTGCGGGTGGTGCTCGTGCAAACGACGCCGCACAAAAAGACCGGCGGTCGCAAGGGAGGCACGGCCGGACCACCCAGCGATGGCATCTTGCGAATCGCCACTAATCGGCTCGACCTACCGGCCGAAATCATCGCCGACATCTTCCAGCACCGCTGGACGATCGAAATCTTCTTCCGCTTCTTCAAGCATGTGTTGGGCTGCCGGCACCTGCTCTCCACCGATCCAGTGGGCATTCAGATCCAGGCCTACTGTGCGATCATCGCTTGCCTCTTGATCAGCCTCTGGACCGGCCGTAAGCCCACGCTGCGGACCTACGAGATGCTCTGTCTGTACTTCATGGGCTGGGCCGATCTGGAAGAGTTGACCGCGCATCTGGAAAAACTCCCACCGCATGCGACCTAAAGCACCTCGCCTTGCGGCGAGCCGTGCCGGTGCTTGCTGCGCTCTGGTCATGCCACTGTGACCATGGATGACGCACCTCACCATCAGCACTCACGCCCTCCAAAGCGCATTCCCCCGCACAAGCTCACGGCAACAAGCGTGCCGAACACGCGTGGAATGTCCCCCTTTTCTTCCTTGGGCGACGAGGGGCGGCTAAGAATCAAGAAAGTCGCTAGGCATGTCTTGCGCCACTCGGAAATAGTGTGTCTATCGCGCTGGATCGAAGTGGCGTCCGCCCTGAGTAAGACAACGCCTTGGTTCATGATGAATCTCAGCTTTTCATGCAAATCCGGGACACAACTGTCACTCGCTGCAACATATAGCTGGTCCTCGTACAAAGTCACTGCAATACACCCGTCGTTTTGACAAACACTAGCAGGCAGGAGCGCAGCTGATAGCGCACTGATCTGGATGCCGACGATGGGTTCGCCTCCTTCTACCACGTGGATTCGGAGTCTGCATCTGCAATGGGGACACTCGCAATTCATGCGAGTCAGCGATGGTGTGCCAAGCAAATGGTATCCGCACACCCAGCAGTGCGATTGTTGAATGTCGGCATTGACGAGTGTGATATACATGCTTCACTTACGACAGAAATGGTCCGGCACCGACAATCTCGGCTCGATTTATTCTTCCTGAACCCTGAACCCTATTTAAACGTCTGCTCCGCCCCGGGAAATCTTCCGCCGCGCACGTCTTCGCGGAAGCGGGTGACGGCGTCGCTGATGTTTGATTTCAGATCGGCGTAGGCTTTCACGAATTTCGGCACGTAGCCGCTGGTGATGCCTAGCATGTCGTTGATCACCAGCACTTGGCCGTCGCAATCGGCGCCGGCACCGATGCCGATGGTGGGAATCCGCAGCGCTTTGGTGATCTTCGCTGCCAGCTCGGCCGGAATGCATTCCAGTACGATGGCAAACGCCCCGGCTTCTTCGGCGGCCCGGGCGTCGTGCAGCAGTGCGGCTTCATCGCGCTGCACTTTGTAGCCGCCCAGCACATGCACGCTTTGCGGTCGCAGGCCGACGTGGGCCATCACCGGAATGCTGGCGGCCACCAGTCCGCGAATCACATCGGCCTGATCGGCGCCTCCTTCCAGCTTCACCGCCTGGCAGCGGGTTTCCTTCAGAATGCGGCCGGCGTTTTCGATCGCCTTGTAAACGCCCAGGTGATAACTGGGAAACGGCATGTCGACGACGACCAGCGCATGTTGCACGGCGCGGCCGACCATTTCGGCGTGGTAAATCATTTCGTCGAGCGTTACCGGCAATGTGTTGGGATGCCCCTGCACGACCATCGACATGCTGTCGCCGACCAGAATGCCTTCCACGCCGGCGGCATCGACCAGCGAGGCCATCGCGTAATCGTAGGCGGTCAGCATCGTGATTTTGCGACCGGCCGATTTCATGGCGGTGAACGCCGGCACGGTGATCCGTTGAACGTCGGGCTTTTGCATCAGGCTGTTTTCTTCTGTGAAGGAAGCGAGTGGACAGACTGAATTGTTACGTGGCAAGGGTCGGGTGGCAAACCCTGCTATCGATAAAAAATCGTTTGACATCGCTCGCTTGGCCATCTGTATTATTGCGTTAATACAATAGGTGACAACGATGCAAATCCACATTTCCCCGTCCGACGGTGTGCCGATTTACCTGCAAATCGTGAATCAGGTGAAGTACCTGGTTTCTTCCGGGCGGTTGTCGGCCGGCGAAGAGTTGCCGGCGATTCGCACGCTGGCCGAAAAGCTGATTGTGAATCCCAACACCGTGGCCCGGGCGTATCGGGAGTTGGAAATGGCGGGAATTGTCGTCAAGCGCCGCACCACGGGCACTTATGTTTCCAGCGCCGGAACTCGGTTGGGGCGGCGCGATCGGCGGCGAATCGTCAGCCGGCGAGTTGACGCTTTGTTGGCCGAAGCGCGGCAGATGGATATTTCGCTCGACGAATTGATCGATTTGCTGCGCGAGCGCGATCTGGCAATGCAAACTCAAAAAGCGGAGAAATAATCATGGTCGCTGCCAGCCGTCCGGTTGCGGTGCGCGAGGTGGACGAATCGTTCGATCCGCCGTCGGTGGTCCAGATCGAGAATGTTTCCCGCCGCTTCGGCACGAAGTTGGCGCTCGATGGCGTCAGTCTGCATGTGCCAGCCGGCACCGTGGTCGGCCTGGTAGGCGAAAACGGCGCGGGCAAGACAACGCTGATCAAACACATTCTCGGTTTGCTCAAAGCGCAAAGCGGATCGGTCCGCGTGTTTGGGCGCGATCCGGTGGCCGACCCGGTCAGCGTTCTGTCGCGCATCGGCTATCTGTCGGAAGAGCCCGACATGCCGGGTTGGATGCGGGTACATGAACTGATCCGTTACGTGGCCGCGTTTTATCCGACCTGGGATCACGATTACGCCGAGCAATTGCGGCGAGAATTCGAGCTCGATCCGAAGCAGAAAATCAAACAGCTTTCCAAGGGGCAGCGAGCCCGCGCGGGGTTGCTGACCGCGCTGGCGTACCGGCCGGAATTGCTGGTGCTCGATGAACCGTCGTCGGGGCTCGATCCGATTGTGCGCCGCGACATTTTGGGCGCGATCATCCGCACCATTGCCGATGAAGGCCGCACGGTGCTGTTTTCTTCGCATTTGCTGACGGAAGTCGAGCGCGTGTCGGATCAGGTGGCGATGATCAAATCGGGCCGCATTTTGTTTTGCGATTCGCTCGAGCGCATCAAAGAATCGCACGCGCGGCTGACGTTGCAATTCGAGAATCCGCGAACCAATCCGCCGCCGCTGACCGGCGCGCTCACGTGGGACGGCGGCGGCTGCGAGTGGACCACCGTCTGCACCGGCCCTGCGCGGCAAATCCAATCGGCGGCGCAGGAAATGGGGGCACGAATTATCAATCAATTGCGGTTATCGCTCGATGAAATTTTTTTGGCGCGCTCCAGCGCGAGCCGCACTTTGAACGAATCTGTTGCGGAGAACCAATCGTGACCGGGCACGCCTTGGGAATTGCTTATCCGCTGTGGCTGCGCACACGCTGGCTGCTGGCCGGCGTATCGGCGTTGCTGCTGGCGATGCATCTTGGAATTCGGATGTTTCCAGACGCGGCAGAAATCACCGTGATGGGCGGCTTGCTGTTGCCGTTTGCACTGGCGATGTTGCTCAACATTTTTTCGTACGGGCCGGCCGACTTGGGAGGCAAAGGTTCTGGCTTCCCCACTCACATGCTGCTGCTGCCGATGCGGACTCGTGCCTTGGCGGGCTGGCCGATGTTGTACGGGGCCGTCACCGTGGCACTGGTCTGGGTTCTGCTGGCGGTTTTGGTTTTTATTCCCGCCGGATCTCGCACGCCCATCGTCTGGCCGGCGACCATTTTGGCGGCGGTGACCGTGTGGGTACAGGCGCTAGCCTGGTCACTGTTTCCGTCGCCGCTGGTCAGAGTTCCGCTGTTGCTGTTGGTCGTTTGTCCGCCAATTGCGCTGGCATTTTGGGCTGTGATGAATTCCCAATACGCGCTGGTTTTGGTCACCGCATCCGCAGGCGGGCTGGCGTGGACGATGGCCGGATATGGCATCGGTGTTTTGGGGCTCTCTCAAACTCGAAGTGGGAACGATGGAAGCTGGCTGCGGCTTCTGATTCAGGAAATCGTTGCCAAGCTATGGAAACAATCGGCCGCCGATCTACCGAGCAAGCCGCACTTTCGTTCGGCCAATGCGGCCCAGTTGTGGTACGATTTCCGTCGCAACGTGATGTATATGCCGTATTTGTTGGCGCTGCTGGCGATCCCGATGGCATTTGTGCTGTGCCGATCCGTGATCAATCCGTCCGGCAGTCAGAGCCTGATGATTGGCACGCGGCAGATTCCGACGGCCGCGATTGGCCTGGGCATTCTGATTTTCTTTCCGGTCCTGCTCAGCGCGTTGGCGGCCCCCAACATTGCGAAATCCGATTTTTGGGTGAAGCAATCGCTTCCGGGATTCTTTGCCATTCGCCCGTTGACCACAGAACAATTGATCCGCAACAAATTCAAAGCGGCGGCCATCAGTGCGGCGTTGTCTTGGGGTGTTGTGCTGGCGGTGCTGGCCGTGTTGGCGATGGTGGAAATGAGTGGGCTGAATCCGCGGCCCTCGCTGCTACACGGCATGTTGGCGGAAGCCAGGCCGCGCGACATTCTGGCGGCAGTGTTGGTGGCGTTTGCTTTCTGGCTGCTGATATGGCGCAATTTAATGATCGGCATGTTTCCGATGCTGACCGGCCGCAAATGGTTCACCACGTGCCTGGCGATGACTTCAGGTTTATTCGTCTTTTCGCTGCCAGGAATCGGCGGCTGGATTTATCGTGCTCCGCATTTGCAGGGCCTGCTGATCGAACTATTGCCGTGGTTTGTGGGCGTCAACGTGGCGCTCAAACTTTGCGGGGCGATTGCCGTGAGTGCCGCACTGTTGCGTTCAGGAATTCTTCCTGGGCAGACCGTTGCCAAGGGGTGGGCCGTTTGGCTGGCTGCGGTTTGCGGCGTGGTGGCCATTCTCGCACTTTTCGGCGTTTGGAGTTGGTATGCCGCGGCGGGCGTGATCATCTTTGTGCCGCTGACGAGAATTGGGTTGGCACCGCTGGCGTTGGCTTGGAATCGCCATCGATAAATTGCCAGCTTAAAGATAGCTGCATGAATCGGATTTACCGGTTGTGACGGCTCTATCGGCACGGTTCGGATCAAATGTGGCGGCCTTGAATTCCGCGTGCACCGGCTTTACCGATTGTACTGGCCGACTTAGCGAAAGTGCTGTGGCTGCCGAACGATCGGGCTGTACGACTTGCGTCTGTCGTGCCGATCTTTCCCCATGTGCTGATGATGCGGCGGTGTACGGTTTTGGCCTGTTCAGGCCCAAGCCCACGCAGTCGCTGAATGCCAACCAAGATCCGCACGCTCCGCTCGTGCCTCGTCAGCGGAGTTCCCGCCATTTAACGGCGAACGTCGCATCATTTCCCACCCCACGACGTTCGCAGCCACCCTGGGGCAAGAAGGGTGAATTCGTGGATTCTGATCGCCAGCTTTTAGCGGTGCGCCTGCCGAATTGGGTAGGCGACGTTGTGATGGCACTGCCGACGCTCCAGCAACTGCAGCGCACTGGATTCATTCTGCGCGTCGTCGGCCGCAGTTGGGCAAAGGATTTGCTCGCCGGTTTTAACATTCCGGTTACGCCAATTCCCAAAGGCATTGTGCCGGCCAGCCGCGTGCTTTCGACACTTCGTACTAGCCACGGACTGCTGTTCACCAATTCGCTTTCTAGTGCGCTGGCGATGCGCTTGGCCGGAATTCGTGCGGTGGGTTTTCGCGCCGATCGGCGCCGGCCGTTGCTGCACACGTCGCTCACGAAATCTGCGGGTCAGCATGAGGTCGAACATTTTTGGCGATTAGGACAAGCGGCGGCCGCTTGCTGGGGATCCAGCCGCCTGCGCTGGCCCGACAATCCGCCTCCCACTGTTCAGCTTCCGCTATCAAATGCGGTTCGAGTTGAAGCTGCCAGGGCGCTGACGCTAGCGCGAATTCGCGGACCGTTCATGGTGTGTTGTCCGATGGCCGTTGGCATGGTGAACGGGCAGTCGAAACAGTGGCCGAAGTTTGTTGAGTTTTGCCGGATGCAGGCTGCGGCGGGCAGAACCATCGTGATTTGCCCTGGCCCTGGCGAAGAAGACGCGTGCGAGCCCTATTTGCCGCATGCTGCGGTGCTGCGTGGGTTGTCGCTGTCTGCCTATGCTGGCGTAATGGCTTGTGCGGAAGCCGTGGTGGCCAACGATTCCGGGCCCATGCACATCGCCGCCGCGGTGGGGGTGCCCGTGCTGGGCGTTTTTGGTCCCGGCGATCCGCTGCGCACCCGGCCCTGGGGCGGCCGCTTCCTGGGCGGCGCCGGCCAGTGGCCGCAACTCGAGGCCGTTTGCTCGACATTCGAACAACTGCTCAAGCGCGACGTTCGCCGCATACAACGGGCCGCGTAAGTGCCGTGTCCTATGCGTTACATCGCTTAGCTTCTAAGCCGTTTGCCGCGATAGCTTAGATCGAGCAGGTCCATCGGATGGTAAATCGGCAATCGTTGCCGCTGCTGTCGGGCTTCGCGAGCAATTTGCAAAATGCAGCCCGCGTTTGCGGTGATCACGGCGTCGGCGCCGGTGCTCAAAATGTTTTCCAACTTGCGTCGGCTCAGACGCCGCGACATTTCCGGCTGAGTCAGATTGTATGTTCCGGCCGCGCCGCAGCATAAATCACTCTCCGGCAATTCGCGCAGTTCCAAGCCTGGTATCAGACTCAGCAGTTTCCGGGCGCTTCCCGCACGCGCTGGGCGTGAGCCAAGTGACAGGCATCGTGATACGTGGCCTTGAGTTTGATTTCGCCGGTTGGCTTAACGGGGTCGAGTTCATCAAGAAACTCGTGAATGTCTTTTACCTTCGCAGCAAATTGTGCCCGCTGCGATTGTTTGTCGTCATGCCAGTGATGCCCGTAATCCTTAAGCATCGCGCCACAGCCGGCCACATTGACGATCACGGCATCGACCTCTTCGGCTTTTAGCGCAGCCAGATTCGTATCGGCCAGCGCTCGTGCCGGTTCACCGGAACCGGCGTGCAAATGGATCGCTCCGCAGCAAACTTGCATTCGTGGAATCAGCACATCGCAGCCGTTTTGTTGCAGCACGCGGGCCGTCGCCCAATTCGTGCGACGAAACAGCGAATCGCCAACGCAACCAGTGAACAGCGCCACCCGGGCTCGCGGCTTGCCAACCGAGGGAAGAATCTCCGGCAAGCGGCGGCCACGGTACTTCGGCGCTGGCAAGAGCGAAGTCAATTGCCGTAGCCGCGCCGGCAACAGTTTTTCGGCAAGCCATAGCAGATGCAGCCGCTGCAAGAATCGGGCTGGCATTAACAACCGCGCCGTCCGTCGCTGATTCGACAGCACGCCGAATAGAATCCAGCGATGAAACCAATCGTTTGTCCGGCCCGATTCTTCGCCGCTTTGTTCCATTGCCACTCGGAAGGGTTCGATTAACCGCCCGTATTGAACTCCCGAGGGGCAAGCCGTTTCGCACGCCCGGCAGTCGAGACACAAATCAAGATGCCGGCGCACCTCGGGCGAAATTTCCAAGCGGCCATCGGTTACGGCCCGCATCAAGTAGATTCTGCCACGCGGGCTGTCGTTCTCATCTCCCAATTCTGCATACGTAGGGCAGGAGGCAGTACATAATCCGCAGTGGACACATTCCAGAAAGCGGTTGTAGTCAACCGCAGCGCCGGGATCTCGCGCTGGGCCTGAGAACCGTTTTGTCCTTCCGGGTTTTGCATCTTCGTGGTATCTAACTTCCCGACCGACACGGTCGGACTATGTACCGGTCATCTGTCGGCGTAAACGAATCGGCCTCGATTGAGCAGGTCTTTTGGATCGAACTGTCGCTTCACTTCCTCCATCACGGCCCCCGCGTCGCCGAGACTGCCCCACCAGCACTGCCGTGTAAGTTCGCCTGGCGAATCGCATGATAACAACGTCACGTGGCCACCATGCTCCACGGCCGAAGGTTGTAAACTACCGACCAGCATTTTCGAAATGCCATCGGAACCGGCGCTGGCAATGCGTGCAATCACAATTCCATTGCCGGCGTGTGATTGAATCGAGCACTGCGGATCAATTTCTTCCAATCGTCGGATGAATTCTACCGTGCGGCTGGGTCGCAAGGCCGCCTTCAGCACCAGCGGCGATTTCCCCTCGACCGGAAATTGCGCCAGCCGTCGCCAGAGGTCCGTCGTATGGTAGTCCGGCACGATTTCGCCAGCAACGCCCAGTTTGCGCAGCTCATTCCACAGCGTCGAGGCCATCCAATCGACTTCTTGCTCGGTGCCTTCCAGCCCAATCAGCAAGTGCGCTCTTTCTCGATCGGTGAGCGAACCCAACACGGAATCTTTTCGCCAGGCTGGACCAACGAGCAGTTCGATCGCCGCGGGCGTTGTTTGACTGGTCACGAGCGCCGCCAAAATCCGTTCGGCCATCGGCCAATCGCGCATCCGGCAAGTCACGAAACGTGAGCATGACGGGATAGGTTTCACCCGCAGCGTCACCTGGCTGATGATGCCCAGAGTTCCCAGCGAGCCGGTGAGCAGCTTGCAGAAATCGTAACCGGCCACGTTCTTCACAACCCGCCCGCCGCCGTGAAAGAGCGTACCGCGGCCGTCGACGGCGCTAATGCCTATCACATAATCGCGGATCGTGCCGTAGGCATAACGCCGGGTGCCCGATGTATTCGTGGCGATCACGCCGCCCAAGGTGGCCCGATTGGCGTCGGGCAGATCGATGGGCAGCCGTTGATTTTCTTTGGCCAATGTGGTGGCAAGCGAATCGATGGTGATGCCTGCTTCAACGGTAATCGTCATGTCCCGCGCCGGATAGTCGATTACCCGCTTGAGTCCTTGCATCGAGACGCCGTGCCCGATGATTTTCGGCGGCAAGCCGAAATTCAGGCTCGTTTTGCCCCCCAGCGGATAAATGGGCGTGCCATCGACAAACGATTCGCGCACGGTTTCCACCAACTCCGCCTGATCGGCCGGAGTCACGGTATCGGAAAGCGGCAGTGTTTCGGCGATGGCGGGCATGGCAGTGGTCGGTGGTCAGTTCTCAGTGGTCAGTTGCTCGCTAGCGGTTTAGCAGCCGAATCAAAAATCCCCGCACTTCATAGCGCCGCCCGTCGTCCTGGTCGAATCTGCCGAATTCCAACACCATTTTTCGGACGTTCTTCCGAACCGCATGCGCCGGCGGTCGGAAGCATTTTGCAGGGACTCAATCGTCCATCGGGATTGAACGCCTGTCGCAGTCGTTCCATCGCATCTAGATCGTCTTCGGTGAACAGTTTGTGCATGAAGGCGATTTTCTCGACGCCAATGCCGTGTTCGCCGGTCACGCTGCCGCCGCTGGCAATGCACTCGTTGAGAATCTCGGTGCTGGCGGCCAGGACACGCTTGATTTGCTGCGCATCGCGCTCATCGAAGAGCAAAATCGGATGGATATTTCCATCGCCGGCATGAAACACATTCACAATTCGAAGATCGTGCTTCACGCCAATCTCCATAATTCGCCGGAAGATGTGCGGCAATTTCGTGCGCGGCACAACGCCGTCTTGCGTGCAGTAACTGGAGCTCAACCGCCCTACGGCGCCGAACGCTTGCTTGCGGCTTTTCCAAATTTTTTGCCGCTGCTGCGCGGTTTCCGCTTGCCGAACGTCCCGCGCACCCGCACTGGTTGCACAGCTCGATGATTCGATCGCGCTGCGCATCCAATCCGACTTCCAAGCCATCGACTTCGATAATCAGCACGGCTTGGGCATCGAGCGGAAATCCGAATTGGAATGCTTTCTCAACGGCCACCAGAATGCCTTGATCCATCATTTCCAGCGCCGCGGGAATGATGCCAGCGCCGATAATTTCGCTGATAGTGTTGGTGGCGTCGTCGATCGAATCGTAAATCGCCAACAGCGTGCGGCAGCCCTGCGGATCGCGCGTCAAACGGACCCAAACTTTCGTGACCATCAGCCAGTGTGCCTTCGCTCCCCACGATTGCTCCGACCAGATCCAGGCCCGTGGCATCTTCCGCCGGCCCACCGAATTGCACGATGCGGCCGTCGGCCAGCACCGCTTCCACGCCCAGCACGTGATTGACCGTGACACCGTATTTCAGCGTGTGCGGACCGCCGCTGTTAGTTGCCACGTTGCCGCCGATGGTGCATGCTCCCTGGCTGGATGGATCGGGAGCGTAATGGAAGCCGGTGCCCTTGAGCGTCTGATTCAACCACGCATTCACCACGCCTGGCTGAACCAAGGCGTAGCGATCGCGGATGTTAATCTCTTCGATGGCCTTCATCCGCGTGAGCACAATCATGATGCCGCCGCCGACCGGCAAACAACCGCCGGCCAAGCTTGTTCCCGCCCCACGCGGCACAAACGGCATGCGATGTTTATTGGCCAGCCGCACGATGTCGGCTACATGCTGGGTGGTGCGCGGAAACACGACCACGTCGGGGCAGTTCTTCTCGATCACAAAGCCATCGCACTCGTAGACCACCAAATCGGCATGGGCGGAGAACACGCCATCGACGCCGACCACCTCGCGGAGTTCGTTGATCAGAGATGGCAATGTGACAACGGACATGGCGTTTGGGTGTCTGAGCGCCTAAGTGGTCCAGGTGTCTGAATAACAAGGCACCCAGAGACCAAGACTCTCAGACGCCTTCTTCAATACTTCAATCCATTTTTCCGAATGTGGACGTACGGCGGATTATCGGCAGCCAGATGGCCGGCCGTCACTTCGGCCAGAAAAATTCGATGATCGCCGGAATCGGTGTGGGTCTTCGACCGGCACTCCAAATAGCCGACCGACTGTGCCAACGCAGGCAAGCCTGCCGGTGTGTGAATCAATTGCAATCCCTCAAGCGCCGGCTCGCCAGGTTCAAAACCCCGACCGAATCGGCCGATGAGTTGCTTTTGATCTTCGGCCAGCAAATTAAGCACAAACGGCGTTCCCGCGGCCAGCCAGTTGGCCATGAAACGATCTGGCTTTAGAGCCACACTGACCATCGGCGGTTCGAAGCCCGCCTGCATCACCCAACTGACCAGCATGCCGGTTTCTTGGCCATTGCATGCACTGGTTAGCACAAACAGTCCGCTGGGCACTCGGCCCAGCACGGCGGCCAATTGCGGCTGGCTCATGCTCAGGTTCCGGGAGTTTTCTTCAGTTGCCGCCCCAAATGCCGTTCTACGCTGGTAACTTTCGCTTGCAACCGTCCGCTGCGTCCCCGGCGCAGATCGATCTTCGCCGAGCACGTCACCCGATCGTGATCGGCCGCCACCGCTTGAATCGATTTCTTGAGCACGTCGAGCACGGCATCCAGTTCGCCTTCGACCAGCGTGCCCATCGCGTGCAGTTGGTAATCGAGGCCCGACTGCTCGACAATTTCCAGGCAGCGCGCCACCGCGGGGCTGACACTTTCGCCAGCGCCAAGCGGCGACACGCTGAATTCGAGAAGAACCATTGGAATGCTGATCAACCTGAGTTTGAAATTGAGTCCTACGAATTGTAGGCGGTTGGAATTGATGTGTCGACCGCACCAGCGAAATTAACCACGGAGACACGGAGGACACAGCGCAACAATCTCGGAATACTGATTGCAGATTGCAGTTCCAGATTTTTGATTTCAGATCTCGAATTTCAGTCAGAGAGCACCCTTGTGTTTACTGATTTCCTTTTGCATCCTTCACTTTGCACTGTGCATTCTACATTTGCCCTCTCCGTGCCCCGGTGTCTCCGTGGTGAGTAATCTGCCCCGCCTGTCAAAGATGCCGGCAGGCGCACTTCCAGCGTGTGCCGCAAGTTTGCAGCTGCGGCGGCAGCAGCACTTGCCACCGTGTGTCGTCGGGCTCGACCAGGCGCTGATCGGCTTCGGGCACCAGGGCGCAGTCGTCGCAGCACAAGTTCCACCAGGCGTCAGTTGGCAGCAGCACGCCGCCGCTGGCCGCCACGTCGGCAGGGTTCATCGAACGGCGGAATCCGCGCACGCCAATTATCAGCGGCTTATCGCTGGCATCGGTGACAAGAATCGAAACAACATCATCAGCCAAATTGAATAAATCGTCGGCCGGCGAAAAATCGGTTTTGGTCTTCATGGAGTGTTCCTTTGCATTCGAGTGAAAATGATCGTCATAATTTGAGAGTTATAGTGTACATTCGTGTTGGCCCAATTCTCGGTAGAAAAATGCCTGGCCACCGTGATTGTCGGCAGCGTTCCATCGTGCTAGCGTCGCTAACTGGCTATCGCAATGGGTGTTGCAGCACATAGAATCGGGCTTCGCAGGCCGGGCGAGTTCCGATACACTTCTGCCACTTTTCCGATTGCTTTTCTGGCCCGTCGCACGTTCGTGCTGTCGCTGGTTCCTGTCCGCCAGGGCCAATTGGCTCCGACTTAGGATTTTTCGGTGCGTCATTTCGCCGCCGCTGTGATTGCCCTCGGGCTTCTCGCGTGGTGCCACGGCACCTATGCGCAAAGCTGGGGTGTCGATGCGCCCCGCCGCAGCCGGCCGGATATACAACCGCATCGCTCACCGGCGCGATTACCCCGGTCACGCCGCAAACCACCTTTGATGATCGTCAGCAATCGGTGCTGATTCTCGATACTCCCAGCGCTGGCCGCGCCAGCCACCGGCAGTGTGTATCAGGCCAGCGCCACGCAGCCGACTGCCGCTGCGGCGGCGCAGCCGGTTTACCAATCAGGCCAGCAATTCCAACTGTTCGACTCGCCGCGCACCGCCGCGCTGGGCTCGCCCGTCGTCTACAACACCATCGAGCAGCCGTGCTTGCCGCCCGGCTCCGTCGTGCCTGAATGTTTCGATTGCAACTGCGAACCTTGGCATTGGCAATTGCTGCCGCCAGGACTGATTTATCATTCGTATCTGGCCGGTCCCAAAGAGCCGCGGTTGAGCGCGGTGTTTGTCGACGATACGGGCGTCGATACCAAATTCGACGGCACCGTCGGCGGCCGGGTGGGCCTGTTGCGCTACGGCAACAGCGCTGATTTCCGTCCCCAAGGCTGGCAGTTGGATGTCGAAGGAGCGGCGTTCATCCGCCAGGATCTTTCTGAGAACAGCGACGTCGACGGCTACGATTTCCGCGTCGGCATTCCGGTCACCTACGGCTGGGATCGCTACCAGATGAAAATTGCCTGGTATCACAACAGCGCTCACCTGGGAGATGAATTCTGGCTCAAGCATCCCACGTTCACGCGCATCAATTACAGTCGCAATGCGCTTGTGTGGGGACATTCGTATTACGTGCTCGACGATTTGCGATTGTATGGCGAAATTGAATACGCCTACTTTGCCGACGGCGGCAGCAAGCCGTGGATGTTTCAGTTTGGCTTCGAGTACAGCCCGCTGATTCGCGGCTGGCACGGCGCGCCGTTCGTGGCCGTGAACGCGTATTTGCGGCAAGAGAACGATTACGGCGGACCATTCACCTTCGAAACCGGTTGGCAATGGCGCGGCCTGCGCGGCGGGCAGTTGATTCGCGTCGGCTTC
>CAVTYH010000010.1:0-175072 GCA_963738835.1 Pirellulales bacterium | reverse complement strand
GGTTGTGATTTTCGTTTTTTAATGCGTGCTTCTCGATCGGGCGATCTTTGACATCGACTGTTCAATGTGTGAATTGACTTTGGCCGAGAATTCCCGAGGAAAATCGCGCAGCGGCCGGCGACCTCGCCGGTGCATGACAAAGTGATGTCAAAGTGTTTGCCCAAAAACCCTGGTTTTTCCGAGCTTTTCACGCCAACACTTGACCCTCGATCCCCGGGGGTATTGATTTTAGTTTCTCAGCGCGTGTGCGCGTCGGCCGGCATGACTGTGCCACGTTGGGCCAGCGCTTGCCAAAACGTGCGTAGCTGATCGACCGTCGCAGTCGGCAGCGAGCTGGGGGAGTAGGCCACGCGGCTGTAGAGGTCGGCCAAGGTTCGGCCGGGGGCGGCCAGATGTTCGGCGTGTGTGGCCACTTGCCGGGCGAATTCGTAAGCCGTTTGATCAGGCTCGCGCGGCCAGCCGTTGTCGCGAGCCCAGGCTTCGAAGGCCTCGAACGTGTAGCGCACCAGTTCAGCCGGCGGATATTGGCCGTAAACGCCGGAGGCAAACGGATCGGAGAATTCGAGAAACGATTTTTTCGGCGCTGCGGGGGAAGCAGAGCCATCTTCAGTTTGGCGACGCTTTCCAAAAAGACTGCCCCAGAAATCGCGCCAGGCATTGATGAGCGAACTGAGCCAGACGGGAAGGTTCGACCAGTTCGCGACCAGCCACCACAGGGCCAGCCCGATCAGCACGCCGTAAAAAATCCATTTGCCCAGCGACATCATTGTTTTGGTGACAACACTCAAGTCGGGAGGCGAGGGGGACGAAGAAGCGTCGGACGGAGGAGATGAATTCTGGCCGGAATCGGCTGGGGGGGGTTTCGACGAATTGCTGCTGCTCGAATCACGGTCTTGGCCTTTTTGAGATTGATTGCCCGAATCTTTTTGCGAAGCGCCGGCTTTGGCATCTTTGCTGCTCGATCCTTCACCCCCTTTGGAATTCGGTTTGTTTGATTCGCCACCTTTTCCGTTTTCGCCTTCGATCTTGCCGTCGGCAGAGTTGGCGGTGTTGGTCTTGCCATCGTTCGATTTTCCGCCGCCAGTGTCCGCTTGTTCGTCTTTTGTGCCTTCCTCGCCAGCAGAATGTTGCGAGGCTGTTTGGTCGGTCGAGTTCACCGCCAGCGGCAACTCGGAAATGGCATACTCGGCGTTGGGACGCGGCAGGACGGCGGTGAGGAAGAGCAAACTCACAATGAGCACGCCGCCGATCGCCAGCCAGGTGTTTGCCATCGTCAGCGGCATTTCAATCCGCCGCTGCCGCAAATAACGCCGCAAGCCGAGGAAGCTGGTCGTGAGCAACAGCCCGAGAGCGCTGGCCAGATAAACGCACAGCAGCAGAAACGCATACCGCCGGCTGGCGGTGTTCGATTCGGGAATGAGCGTCTGACCGAAGCCAAAAATCGGCAGCGCGGCCAGTGAAAAATAGACGACCCACACGCCGGGCGAATGCGGCCGGCGACGGCGATTGACGAACCGTTGCCACCACGATTGGCCGCCGTCTTTTGGGCCCGGTTTGACGGCCCAGCCGAGATCGTCGTCATCCAGTTTTTCTCCCTCTCCCCGAGGAGAGGGTTCTGCCGATGCCGGTTGTTGTTCTTCAGCGTCCGCCTGCCGATCGATGCCTACCGTTTGCAGCAAGCCTTCGCCGGAAGCATCCTGACTTTCGTCGACCAATGTGCAATCCCAAGTCAACCGATCGGCGCACCACCAAGTGATGGCCATCAGGCTTAGATTGATGATCCAGCCAATTCCTTCCGTCACGCCGCTTGTATACGTCACGAATTTGTTAAGAGCCAGGGCCACAACCAGTGCCAACGCGGCGCCGAAGGGCGCGGCCCGTTCCCAGCCTTCTTCCATCGAAATGCGAGCAATCAGCACCGCGCCGAACACGAACATGGTTAAACAAAAATGCAGCCGCTGTGGATATTGTCCCTGGTAAAACATCTCCAGCAAGAAGTAAACCAGGCTGCCGACAAGCACCATGATCAGCGCCGGATTGACGGCGACTACCATGTAATCGAACAGTGTTGGTCGAGGACGAGACATATCGTGCAAATGACGAATGGCGAAATTTGAATGACGAATGAAATTCCAAGCTCCAAATTCCAAAGTTCAGATGCCAGCCGAATGTTTCGTCATTCGAGTTTTGAATTTCGGATTTCTCCCTTCATCGTAACGCAAACTGTTGGCAGATGCTGCTGACGGAAGCTTCGTCCTTCAAATGATGGGGACTGATGCCGCTGGCGGTGAGCACGGCGGCGGCGGTTCCGAATTCCCAGTCGTCGTAAAAGTTGAGGATCGCGCTGACGGCAAAGCCGCGCCGATGGAGCATCTGCAAGGCGACGAGCGATGTCGGGCTGGCCGTGGGCAAAATGGCGACCACCGTGGCATCGCGCGGCAAGCGGCTGATAGTTTCCGACACCAGCCCGCCAAAATCCAGGCCATCGCTCAGTTCGGCGCGAGCTAGCGTCTGCATGATTTGCAGCAGTTGCTCTGGTCCGCGGCGAGTGGGAATTACCAGCGGCTGCAAGCGGTCGCTGGCCTCCAGCATTCCGGCAGCTTTTCGGGCAGCGTCGCGAGTTTGCAGATCGTGGGTCCAGCCTTCCTGGCGAATTCGATCGGCAGCATCACGGCCGTTGCTCACAAAGCCGATTTGCTGGCCCATTTCATATACGGCATTGGCCAGCGAGGCCGCCGCGGTAATCGCCAATTCCGAGCGATACGGCTCATGCTTCGCGTCATACGAAGATTTGTGAAAATCCAACAGCAACGTAGCGCCGGCGATCGTCGAGGCCTCGTAAACCTTGCTGTGCAAGAGGCCAGTGCGAGCGGTGGCTCGCCAATGAACCCGATTCAGCGGATCGCCGGCTTCGTACTGCCGCACGCCGGCGATGCGAGTTGGATCTTCGTAGAGCCGATGTTGCAGCCGGATTTCGCCGATCGGCCGCCGCGAGGCGATGTCATAACCAGAAAGCGGCACCACCTGTGGATAGACGAGCAAAAAATGCGGGTCGGTCGCCACCCTATAACGCCGGTGCAAGCCAAATACATCACCCGTCTCCAATACCAATGGACCGATCTGATGATAGCCACGGCGATTGCAAACGATTTGATAAAAGAGCGAGCTTTTTCCGCGGCTACCCAGCATTGTCAGTTGCAAGCGCCGGCCTTGAACACCGAGGCTCGGCGGTTTGTAAATCAAAGCCGCCATCGGCAACAGATCTTCCAGCAGCAGCCAAGCGATGGGCAGAACGCCACGGTTGCGAATTTGTATGACCACCGCAATTCGATCGCCGACATTGGCCGAAAGCCGGTTGCATTCACGCTCGGCCGACAGGTTTTCAATCCACACGCGGCTGATGATTCGGCTGACGATCATGACGGCCAGCAGCGCATACATGGCGTAAGCCAAAAGGCTGAACCCAAAAGTAAGGGCGATTGCCAAGAGCAATATGGCACCTGCAAACCAACGCATGATTATTCGTTAGTATGAGATCATCATTTATGGTTCGTAAACCACGCGCCCCGTTGGAATCGTTGGCACGGGCACATTCATCAGAACGTCGTCGATGATCGAAGCGGCCGTGACTTTTCGCAATCGGCTTTCGGGTCTCAGGATCACTCGATGCGTCAGAATGGCGGTGGCCACTCGCTTTACGTCGTCCGGCTGCACGAAATTGCGGCCCAGCATTGCCGCCATCGCTTGCGAACCGCGAAACAGCGCCAACGAAGCCCGTGGGCTGGCGCCAAGGTTCAATTCGTCGTTGGAACGAGTGGCGTGAACGATTTGCATGATGTAACGCCGCACTTTGTCGTCGACGTGCACGCCGCGGATTGCTTGCTGGCAGGCAACCAGTTCCTCGGCCGAACTCACGGCCTTCAACTGGCTGACCGGATGCCGTTGCTGCAGCATTTCGAGCATCTTCAGCTCTTCTTCGAGCGATGGATAGCCAAGGCTGAACCGCATGAAGAACCGATCCAACTGCGCTTCTGGCAACGGAAAAGTGCCTTCGTGGTCGATGGGATTTTGCGTGCCAACCACTAAAAAAGGCGGCGTCAGTGTGTGCGTTTGGCCATCGACCGTTACCCGGCTTTCCGCCATTGCTTCCAACAGCGCGGCCTGGGTACGCGGCGTGGCCCGGTTGATTTCATCGGCCAGTACGATCTGAGCAAATATCGGCCCGGCCCGGAATTCAAACTCGGTCGACTTCTGGTTGAAGACCGACACGCCGGTTACGTCGGTTGGCAGAAGGTCCGGCGTGCATTGGATTCTCTTGAACGAACAGCCCACGCTGGCCGCCAGTGCCCGCGCGAGCATCGTTTTCGCCACGCCCGGCACGTCCTCCAGCAAAATATGGCCTTCGGAAAACCATGCCACGAGCGACAAAATGATTTGCTGCCGTTTGCCAACGATGGCTTGCTCGACATTGGCGATAATTTTCTTCGCCGTCGCGGTAACTTCGACCATGAGATGGCCCACGAGATGAGGAAGCGAGATTGGTTCCCCATTGTAACTGGGCCGCCAGCGATGTGACACAGCCAGAGTCGCTTGCACAGAGTCGCCAAGAATCGGTCGACCTTTAAGCCGTTAGGCTTTCAGCGGCGCCGCGACGGACTGAAACGGGATTTCCAAAGCAAAGGCGGCGCCGCGACCGAGGCCAGCGCTTTGAACCGTGAGGCTGCCTTTCATCTCGGTGGCGGCATTGGTGCAATGCCAACGGCGGTGTCGATCACCTGTATTTGCATGGGCGACTTTGTCGGTTTGCGTATTCGTTGCAACAGCGCTCGAAGGTTTGCGAAGGCCAGAATTCTCGCCCTGCCGGAATACTTTCAAGTGGTCCCCTCTTTGGCTTACATGCTTGACGCCACCCCAAATGCCAAATATTGTCTTTTAAGCAGATGCCGCTGCCGGTTGTTAAGGTTAAGATAATTCCGGGGGAAATCATGTGGCTATTGCGAAGTTTGCGTCGGCGGCACACTGTGTCGTTTGCCTTGTCGATTATTGTGTACGCAACTTTGCCTTTGCTCGCCGTCAAACCGTTATTGGCGGCTGACGCGCCTTTCAGCGGAGCGCTGAAGGTCGACTATCGAGCTCTCGTCTCGCGCCGATCTTGATTACGACCAACCGGCCAGCCGCAGCGAAGAAGGTCAGCCCTTCGGCAACGGCCGCATGGGAAGTCTTGTGTGGACGACGCCGTCGGCACTGCACTTTCAAATCAATCGCGTCGATGTCTTCGGTCAGAACAGTTACACGACCAGTTTCCCCAAGCAAGACAGCGACTACGCCAGCGACTGCGGCTATGTCGACATCAACGTGGCCGATTCCGGCGACGATGTATTCACGGGCGAGGCCTTCCATCAGCATCTGTCGTTGTACGACGCCCTGATGACCGTGCGTGGCAACGGCGTGTCGGCCCGACTTGTGGCCTGGCCGCGGCGAGATGTCATGGCAGTGGAAATCGACGACCAGCGCGACAAGCCATCGGCCGTCAACATCGATCTGCGGATGCTGCGCTACGCGATCCAAAACATCACCGGCAAAAACTTCGAACTGGCGAAAAATCACACGGTGGAATATCACACCGCCGAGCACACGGCCGCCAGCAAGCTCGATATCCGCGACGGCCGCATTCTTTTGACCCAGCAATTTCGCGAGGGGGACTTTTACGATGCATCCGGCATTGCCATCGGCGTCGTGGGTCGCCCATCAAAAGCCCGTTATCTGAATGAATCGACGGTCCAGCTTTCCGCTGCCTCTGGCAAAGGCAAATTTACGATTCTCATCGCCAGCGCCGCCAGTGTGAAGCCGGAGGAAGACGTTGCCACTCTGGCATTGGCTGAACTTAAAGCGGCGGATTCAAAATCGTTCGACGATCTTGCTGCCGACACCGGGTCCCGGTGGCACGATTACTGGTCCAAAGGCTTCGTTTACATGCACAGCACCGACGGTCAGGCCGACTTCGTTGAAGGCAACTATACGTATTTCCTGTACATCATGGGATCCAGTTCCCGCGGCAGTTTTCCGCCGCGGTTCGGCGGTATGTTGTGGTACACCAATGGCGACATGCGCCGCTGGGGCTCTCAATACTGGTGGGCAAACACCAACGCCTATTACAGCAACCTGATGCCGGCCAATCGGCTGGAACTAATGGATCCACTCTTCTCGATGTACACCGACATGTTCGATGCCTGTGCCTTGGCCGCACGTCAGCAATGGGGGTCGCAAGGCATTTGGATTCCCGAGATCACATTCTTCAACGGCCCGGAAAAACTGCCTGATGACATCGCTGCAGAACTGCAAGAGCTGATGCTCGCCAAAAAACCGTATGAAGAACGCTCGGCGAAGTTCCAATGGTGGGCAGAAACCAAGAATCGTCACAACGCACGCTGGAATTTTCTGGGCGATGGCCACTGGGAGCATGGGCATTATGTGGTGCCCACCAAGGGCGCGGGCATTTTCGGCCACTGCACGCACATCCTGAGCGACACCGCCCGGATCGGCAATTTGTTTTACCAGCGCTACGAATTCACGCAGGACCAAGATTGGCTGCGAGATCGGGCCTATCCCATCATCAAAGGTGCCGCCGAGTTTTATCGCAACTTCCCGAATGTGAAAAAAGCCGACGACGGCAAGTATCACATCTACCACGTCAACAACGGCGAAAGCAGTTGGGACACGAACGACACGCCGAACGAAATCGGCGGCATGCGAAACGCATTTTCGACGGCCATCAAAGTCTCCACGCTGTTGGGGGTCGATTCCGGTCTGCGGCCGCAGTGGCAGGAAATGCTCGATCACTTGGCACCCGCCGGCAATCCAGGCCGTGGACGCCGGCCGCCTGCCAACGCCAGTTCGCGTCAGCCGGCTGCCGGTGGAAACGCCGTGCCCAACCAGCAAGCGGCACAAGGAAGTGGTGGGGCAGCTAATCGTCCCGGTGGCGGCAATCGTCCGTTTGGTTCATTTGTTTACGGCGGACCAGGGGCGATTCCGGCCAAAGAGCCGGAAGCACAACTCAAATCGCGGTTCCTGGGCTTCAATGCCTTGGGCAGCTTCATCGATCCGGTCGGTGACGGCGGCGCTCAAATCTTCCGCAATCGCATGCGGCTGCGCGAAGGTCCAGGCGCGATCGATTGCGAACACATCGCCGGGCTGACGATGGGCATTCACTCCACGCTGCTCAACAGCACGCCGGACGATGAAGCCAAGCCGCTGATCGAAGTCTTCGCCAGCGCTTGGCCGCGCAGTTGGGATTGCGCCTTCCACCTTTTAGCCCGCGGTGGATTCCTCGTTTCTTCGGCGGTGAAAGATCGCGAGATCGAGTTTGTCGATGTCAACTCGCAACTCGGCGGATCGTGCCGATTAAAGAATCCTTGGCCGCAAAGCGAAGTCACGCTGTATCGCAACGGCGTGAAAGCGGAAACTCTTAGCGGCGACGTCTTGGCGTTCGACACTGCCAAAGGAGAGAAATTCTTGCTGCTGCCGCCGTCGCAGACGCCTGATCAGTTGAACCGCGCGATTCCCGCTTGGCCGTAGGACCGATGTCTGAAAACAAACGCGTTCCATACACTGCTGAGAACACACACGCGGAAAAAATAAAAATCGAGGGTCAATTGTTGGCGTGAAAAGCTCGGAAAAACCAGGGTTTTGGGGCAAACATTTGGGCATCACTTGGTCACGCGGTATCAAAGTCGCCCGCCGCAGTGCATTTTTCCTCGGGAATTCTCGGCCAAAGTCCTTTCACTAGACAAACAGGCGATGTCCATGATCGCCCGATCGAGAAGCACGCGTTAAAAACGAAAATCACAACCCCCCGGGCATCGAAGAAGCAATGTTGGCGAAAAAAGCCTGGAAAAAAAGGCGTTTTCACAAAACATTGCACCCTCATTGTCACACGTGTCGATGCGGTCGCAGGCCGATTCGACATTTTCCTCGAAAATTCTCGAACGAATGTGATGCCGGCCTTTTTTGCTCGATGGAACAATGGTTCCGAGAATGAACCGCGAAGTCGCGCAGGCGCCAATTACCTTCGCGCAATTCCAGCCTCACCCGCCCCCGGCTTGCCAGGCCGGGGCGGAAATGAAAATCTTTCGAGTTGCCATAGACCAACGGCCGCCGCAGGCACGGCCGGGACTCAGAGTTCCGCCTGCCATTATAGTGTACAAATGAACAATTATCAAGAGGCTTTGTGAGCCAGCATTCCTGCCGTGTGCCAAGAGCCGCGTAGCAAGAAGTGGGGAATCGTGTTCGAGCAATAATAGTTCACCGTGAGTTGCGCTTGATAGTCGAACACAACTTCCGACACCTTAACCGCACCACATCAAACGGCGTTACGACCTGTGACCGCGCCGTCTGGTAAACTGTAGGCTCTGGACAGGAAAACCATCGAATGGAAGACTTCGGCAAAATCGCCAACCGCTTCGAGGCCGGCTTCTGGTTCGTTGTAGCGCTGGTCCTGCTCATCAAGGCGTTTCAGGCCACAGGACGATTGCGGCGAATCTTGCTGATTCTCAGCGCCACTTTCGTCGTCCTCGGCACCTCCGACCTGATCGAAGCCCAAACCGGCGCCTGGTGGCGACCGCTGTGGCTCTTGTTTATGAAAGGCGGCTGCCTGGTAGTGCTCTTTTTCGGCTTTCGTGCATATTTCAAAGCCGAGAAGGATTCAAATCGCTAGAAACTCGATATATTTCGCGGTTTGGTGAAAAGCATGAGCGCGCTCTTGTCAAAAACCAACCGAGCCATCAGGAAGGAAATGAAATCTCTTCCGCAGCTGTCTCTCAGTCACCAGGGATATTCTGCTGTCGTTTCCCCCTGACCATGGGAGTGTAATGCGTTTCAGGCGGGGAAAGTCTAGCAACCGCAGCGCTCCGCGATCGGTGAGCTTCGTGCAGCCATAGATTTTCAATTCCTCCAGAAGCGGCAGCTGCGCGAGCGAATCAATAGCTGTGTCGCCGATTGGGCCATTTAACTCCAGCTGTCTAAGATCTTTCAGCGCCGATAGGCGGGCAACACCAAGATCGGTGATGTAGAAGGCAGAAATTCTCATCGATCGCAGCCACGACAGAGACGTTAAGGAAGCAATACCGACGTCACTCAAACCGCCCTCAAGGTCCAATCGTTCGAGGTTGGTCAATGCTGAAAACTGTGCTAGTCCAGCGTCGGACATTCGGTTCGATAGCACCAAATGCAAGCTGCGGAGCTGGGTCATTGAGGCGAGCCGCGTCAGTCCCGCAGGGGTAATGTTCACATACTTTAGTGAGAGCGATTCCAGCGAGGTCATTCGAGCAATAAGATCGATCGTGGCGTCCGTAATCTCGCTGTCACCACCTCCCAATTCTAAGCGTTTGAGTTTCTTCAATGCCGTTAGCGGAGCAATTCCAGCGTCGGTCATCGTGATGCCGCGTAAATTCAGATTTCGAAGTTCCGTCAATGCAGCTAACTCGGCGATTCCGGTGTCGGTAATTTTTATTTTTTCGCGGTTGCATTCAAGTGACAATGCTTCCAGCGCGCGACAGCGGGCCAGGTACGCCAAGCCCCGGTCCGACAGTTCTGGAACTTCGGGAGTGTTTCCATAATCAGTGATTTCTATTTTTCTTAAGCGGGGCCAGTGTTCCAATCCCTGAAGCATGTCGTCGCAAGTTCTCGTGTAATCATTCGAGAACTCCTCGATCCAAATAAAGGTCGATGGATCGATTTGCTGAATGGGTAAGGTGTCGGGTGAAAGAACCTTGACGTGTCGCATGACAGGCAAGTTGACGTGTAGCCCCTGCAGATATTCGCTGATGGAATCTGCGGCCAAATTGGGATTCCAAAAATGGAGATCTACTAGATACCGGAACATCTTTAAATCTTCGGCTGGCCAGAGTCGTCGAAGCCATTCAGGGCCGCAATAAACGTTGCCGATCGATGAGTCCCAGCCTTCGTTGCTGGCTTGGAGTTGTTGCAAGGCTTGCAATTCCCGTTGCCATTGGTAGTGTTCATGCATGAACCATCCTAGTCCTATCCCTGTGAAGGTGATAAGCACCATCAAGGTGCGGAGCGAGAATTTCAGCCATCTCCCGTACTGGAGATGATGGCGAACCAACAGCAATCCGACGACGGCAATAACGGCCAAGAGTGCGGCGAGATCGCCGATCAGAGGCAACCAAGAATAGTGGTAAACCGTCGTCGCATCGCTTTTCGTTTGGTCGTCGATATAGCCATCGCAGAATACCCAAGGCCAGCCCTGTTGCGAATGCACGTCCCTTCCATCCATATCTGTCCACGACCAAAGCTCCACTCGTGTCAGCAGCAGCTTGCCGGAGACGAAAACGATTGGCGCAAGCAGCAAAGCCAGAACAACGTAGTGGCGAAAGCGGGGCATGGGTTGAGCCAGTTGCACGCGATTTGCGAATCGGACAGTACGATTAGCATCCATTGTAACAGCCGGTCATGCGCGTTTGTCCAGCTCGCAACCCCGTCTGAAACGCGGGGAAAAAAATGAGCAGACGCTGGTTGCAAAGCTGCGCCTGCACAGGGACAATCTTCGAGATCGGGGAGATTCTTCAAATGGGGTCATTCGGCGGGAGCGTTATGAAAACGAAGTCATGGGCGGTCATTGGTATTAGCGCTGGTTTGGCAATTGTTGCCTCAATCGCTGCCGCCGCCGATAACACGCCGCCGCCCGAGTTCACCGCTTTGTTCAATGGCAAAGACCTGAGCGGTTGGAAAGGGCTCGTGGCCGATCCGCCGGCGCGGGCGAAGATGTCGGCCGAAGAGTTGGCCGACGCGCAGAAGAAGGCCGACGAGAAAATGGCGGCGCATTGGTCGGTCAAAGATGGCGTCATTATGTTTGACGGATTCGACGGCGTTGGGGACAATCTGTGTACCGCCAAAGACTACGGCGATTTCGAAATGTATGTGGATTGGAAGATTGGGCCCACGGGCGATAGTGGCATTTACTTGCGCGGCAGCCCGCAGGTGCAGATTTGGGACCCGAACTCGAAGGACGCCAAGGGCGTGGGCTCGGGCGGGCTGTACAATAATCAGAAGAATCCGAAAGATGCCACGGTCGTGGCCGACAAGCCGATCGGCGAGTGGAACACATTCAAAATCCGCATGGTGGGCGACAAAGTGACGGTGTGGTTGAACGATCAATTGGTGGCGGACAATGTCACGCTGGAAAACTACTGGGAACGCAAGAAGCCGATTTACTCGACCGGCGCGATTGAATTGCAGAGCCACAAAAGCCAGTTGTATTTTAAGAACATTTACATCAAAGAATTGCCAAGCGAGGGCAGAGAAAATAACCACGAGGGGCACTCGGATTACAAAGAAGCGACGTGATCATTATGAGTAGAACATCCCGGTAATTCCCCGAGGTTCGTATTCTGCGGAGTTTTCATGGCCCTAGCGACGCGGACAACCAGTTTGATTTGCGTGTTTTGCTTAATCGTTTCAGCGCTCGGGGCTGAAGATTCTGCCGGGCTGCCGAAAGCTTGCATCGACGGCAATGGACCCGGCTGGGTGCAGCTTGGCGAGCAAGATTTTGTGAACGTCAATTGCGATCCGGACACCTTCACCTGGAAAGACGGCGTCGCGCACTGCACCGGCCAGCCGATCGGCGTGATTCGCACTAAAAAGCCATATGCCAACTTCGAGATGGTGGCCCAGTGGAAGCATCTGGAGTACGCCGGCAACTCGGGCATTTTCGTCTGGGCCGATCCGGAATCGACCAGCAAAGTCGAACGCGGCAAATATCCTAAGGCGATTGAATTGCAAGTGCTCGATCACGGTTACACCGAGCAATACGAAAAGAGCACAGGCAAGAAGGCCACGTGGTTTACCACCAACGGCGACTTGATTCCGGTCAGCGGGGCGAAATTCAAGCCTTTCGAGCCTACCTCGCCCGACGGGTCGCGCAGCTTTCCGCGGAAGAATTTGAGCAAGGGCACGGGCGAGTGGAACCACTACTACGTGCGCTGCATCAATGGCGAAATCCGGTTGTGGGTGAACGGCGAAGAAGTGTCGGGTTGCAACGGCTGTAATCCGTCGTCGGGCTATGTATGCTTGGAATCTGAGGGGCGCCGATAGAATTCAGGCAGATTCGAATTCGGGAGTTGCCGTGAGAAGGAGTGATCAGTTGTCAGTCGTCGATTGTGAATTGTAAGTGGTGAGTAGGCGCGGTCATCTTTACCGACAGGAATAAAACAATGTCTGACACATTCCCCAACATCTCGTCGCGGCGGGAGTTTTTGAAAACGTCGACGGTTGCTGCTGGTGCGCTGGTCAGCGGGCTGTCGATTGCTAGCAGCGCCCACGCTGCGGGCAGCGACGACACTTTGCGGATCGGGCTGGTGGGCTGCGGCGGACGCGGCAGCGGGGCGGCGGAAAACTGCGCTGCGGGCCGATAAGAATGTGAAGCTGGTGGCCATGGCCGATCTGTTTCCGGAGAAGATTAAGGCCAGCCTGGGGCATCTCGACAAGGCGATGGCCGAGCAGGCTGGGCAGAAGATCGATGTTTCGGCCGAGCGGCAATTCACCGGCTTTGACGCCTTTCAGAAACTCATCGATTCCGGCGTCGATGTGGTTATTCTGGCCACGCCGCCGCATTTTCGGCCCGTGCATTTGAAAGCCGTCGTTGCGGCCGGCAAGCATTGCTTTGTCGAAAAGCCAATCTCCACCGATGCTCCCGGGGTGCGCAGCGTCATGGCCACTTGCGAAGAGGCGAAGCAAAAGAATTTGTCGATCGTTTCCGGCCTCTGCTATCGCTACGATCTGGCCAAACGCGAAACCTTCCAGCGTGTGCATGACGGAGCAATTGGCGACATTGTGGCCATGCAAGTCAGTTACCTCACGGGCACGCTCAAGTATTTTGGCCGCCAGCCCGAGTGGAGCGATCTGGAATGGCAGCTTCGCAACTGGCAGTATTTCACCTGGCTCTCGGGCGATCACAATGTCGAGCAGCATATTCACAGCCTGGACAAAGCAGCCTGGGCCATGCATGACGAGCCGCCAGTGAAGTGCTCGGGAATGGGGGGACGCCAGATGCGCGATCCGCAGGCAGGCAATGTGTACGATCATTTTGCCGTGGTCTACGAGTATCCCGGCGGACAGAAATTGTTTTCCCGATGTCGGCAAATGGACGGCTGCACGCCGGATGTGAGCGACTTCTTGTTTGGCACTAAGGGAACCGCTTCGATCATGGAGCATAAAATCGACGGCGAAAACAAATGGCGTTACCACGGCAGTGCGCCGAACATGTATCAGCAAGAGCACGACGAGTTTTTCGCTTCCATTCGTTCCGGCAACCCGATTAACAACGGCCAGTACATGTGCCGTAGCACGCTGATGGCAATTATGGGCCGCATGTCTGGGTATACCGGCAAAACGATTACCTGGGAGCAGGCCCTTGCGAGTCAGGAAAATTTCGTCCTGCCGAAGTACGAATGGGGCCCAGCGCCGGAACCCGTGGTTGCGAAGCCGGGAATTACGCAGTTTGTGTAGGTCAGGCTAAAAGCCTGAGATACGGCGTCAAAGAATCTTCTCCATGGAAATCTGGCCGATTGGCGTGTTCGCAAGCATCGACGCGGGCTATGGCGTCAAGCTCGAAGTTGCGCACGAGTTGGGCGTGCCGACCCTGCAACTGCACGCTCCGCGGCAAACGCCACGCACGGCCTCGGAAGCGAAACGATTTCAAGACCGCATTCGCGAACTGGGTATGACGCTGACCGCGGTGTTCAGTGGTTTTGAAGGCGAAAGCTATGCCGACATTCCGACCGTGGTTCGCACGGTTGGGTTGGTACCGCCGGAATCCAGGACGGCGCGGCTGGCGGAAATGAAGCAAATCGCCGATTTTGCGAATGCGCTCGATTGCTCGGTGGTCGGACTGCATTTGGGCTTCGTGCCGCACAACGCGGACGATTCGCGCTATCAAGAAATTCTGGATGTCACCCGGCAACTGTGCGATCATTGTCGCGCCGGCGGTCAAGCGTTGCACTTAGAGACGGGGCAGGAACCGGCCGATGTACTGCTGGCGTTCATTCGGGCGGTGGAGCGCGACAATCTGTTCATCAATTTCGATCCGGCGAACATGATTCTGTACGGCGTCGGCAATCCGATCTACGCCTTGGAACAGCTTGGCCCGTATGTTCGCAGTGTCCATTGCAAAGACGCCAAATGGGCAGCGCGGCCCGGCGAAGAATGGGGTCAGGAAGTGCCGCTAGGGGAAGGCGATGTCGGCATGGAGGCGTTTTTGCGGACACTCAAAAAAATCGACTACAAGGGACCACTAACGATTGAACGAGAGTTATCGCAAGAGCCGCAGCGGCAACGGGCGGAAATTAAGCAAGCGATTCGGTTGCTGGAAGGGCTGAAACAAAAAATCTTGACAGGATAAGAATCGCAGAGATGCAGAGAGGACGTTTGCGCATGCAAGCCAAGATTGGGTAATTAATTGTGATCGACAACCGGAACGTTAGCCTTCCTGGCTTCGTGGAATCTTCCTGTCTTCTCCGTGTCTCTGCGTCTCCGCGGTAAATTAACCGACCATGCTCAAAATCGGCATCGCTGGCATTGGTTTCATGGGCATGATTCATTGCCTGGCGTATCAGCGTGTGCCAGGAGTGAAGGTTGCGGCGCTTTTTTGCGCGACAAGAAGAAACTGGCGGGCGATTGGCGCGGCATCAAAGGCAATTTTGGGCCGCCCGGTAAAAGGATGGATTTGTCGGGCATTCGCGCCTACGAACGACTTGAGGATCTGATTTCCGATGCGGATTTGGATGTCATCGACATCTGCCTGCCGCCACGGCTGCATGGCGAAACGAGCGTAGCGGCGTCGCGGGCCGGCAAGCATGTGTTCTGCGAAAAGCCGATTGCGCTGGATATTGCCGACGCGCAGCGAATGATGAAAGCAGCCGCTGCCGCGGGAAAGCAACTGCTGGTGGGGCACATTGTGCCGTTTTTTCCCGAGTACGCGTTTGCGTTGGCTACGGCGCAGAGCGGCAAGTATGGCAAATTGCTGGGTGGGCATTTCAAACGTGTAGTTGCCGATCCGACGTGGATCGCAAATTACTACAATCTGCGCGAAGTTGGCGGCCCGCTCTTGGATTTGCACATTCACGACGTTCATTTTATTCGGCTGCTGTTCGGTATGCCGCAGGCCGTGTTCAGTCGTGGTCGCATGCGCGGCGACACCGTGGAATACGTGGAGACGCAGTTCGTCGGCCGCGATCCGGCGCAAGTGGTCTCGGCCGCGGGCGGCGTCATCCGGCAGTCAGGTCGTTCGTTCAATCAGGCCTTTGAAATTCATTTTGAGCGGGCCACACTGGTGTATGAATTTGCGATAATGAATGACAAACCGCACCTGGCCACGCCGCTGACGGTGCTGGATGCCAACGGAGACGCCAAACGCCCAAAGCTTGGGTCGTCCGATCCGTCCGACGGATTTGTGGCGGAAATTCGCGAGGTGGCGAGCTCGCTGAAAAGCGGCCATTCGTCGGCTGTTCTGGATGGCAGGTTGGCCAGCGATGCGCTGGCGATCTGCCAGAAAGAAGCGGAATCGGTCAAGGTCGGCCGGTTGGTCAAAATCTGATGTTGGGCAAAATCATTAACGTTCATTCGTCAATTATGATTCGCGCGCTCGCCGGCGTCTGCTACGCTGATTTTTTGGGTTCATCCGCGTTTCGACTCTTTTCAATTTCCCATGTTGCAACGTTCTCGCGGGAATGAGTTTTCTGAGCACGAGCGAATTCCTTGCCGTGTGTTTAGCCATCCGCGCGAGGTGAGCGCCGTGGCGGCGGCCGAAATTGCCGATCTGATTCGCCACCGGCAAACGGAAGGCCGGAATTGCTTGTTGGGCCTGGCAACCGGCAGCTCGCCGGTGGCGGTGTACACAGAGCTGGTGCGGATGCACCGCGAAGAGGGCTTGTCGTTTCGCAACGTGGTCACATTCAATCTGGACGAATATTTTCCCATGCAGCCGGATGAGCTGCAAAGCTACGTGCGGTTCATGCGGGAACATTTGTTCGACCATGTCGATATTGACCCCGCGAACATCCACATTCCCGACGGCACGTTGCCGGCCCAGCAAGTGAACGATTTTTGCCGGCACTACGAAGAGCAAATCGCGGCGGCCGGCGGCATCGACATTCAACTCTTGGGCATCGGCCGCACCGGCCACGTGGGTTTCAACGAGCCGGGTTCCAGCCGTGCGAGCCGCACACGGCTTATCACACTGGACAAAGTAACTCGCCGCGACGCCGCGAGCGATTTTTTCGGCGAAGAGTACGTGCCGCGGCATGCGCTGACGATGGGCGTGGGCACCATTCTCGAGGCACGTCGATTGCTGCTGTTGGCCTTCGGCGAACACAAAGCAGAAATTATTGCCAGGGCCGTGGAAGGCGAAGTGACACCGGTTATTCCGGCCACGTTTTTGCAGGAACACCCCAGTGCCGAGATTTTGCTGGACGAAGCGGCGGCCGCGGCGCTGACACGGTGCCGATCGCCCTGGCGGCTGGGACCGGTGACTTGGGATGAAGCAAAAATCCGCAAGGCGGTCATTTGGCTTGCGCTGCATTTAGGAAAGCCAGTGCTCAAACTGACCGACGAAGACTACAACGAAGAAAATCTGCAAGATTTGCTCGCCCAGCACGGCCCGGCTTATTCGATGAATCTGCGTGTGTTTCGACAACTGCAGTCCACGATTACCGGGTGGCCCGGCGGCAAGCCAGCGCACGAGAAGCAGCCCGGCGATCGACCGCATCCGCACGACGATATTTTTCCTAAGCGGGTTTTAATTTTTTCGCCGCATCCGGACGACGATGTAATCTCGATGGGTGGCACGCTGATTCGTCTGGTGGATCAGGGACACGAAGTTCACGTTGCTTATCAAACCTCCGGCAACATTGCCGTGTTTGACGACGATGCCATCCGCTACAGCGAATTTGCCTGTGCCTTTGACGAGCTGCACGGCATTGAACCGGGCCGCACGCGGGCTATCTTACATCGCATTTTGGAAACACTGCGCAGCAAACGCCCGGGCCAGGTTGACACCGATGAAGTTCAAAATATCAAAGCGCTCATTCGCCGCGGCGAAGCGCGGGCCGCCGGACGGTGCTGCGACATCTCGCCACAGCAGCTGCATTTTTTGGACATGCCATTTTATGAAACGGGCCGGGTGAAGAAGAAACCGCTCAGCGAAGCCGATATTCAGATTTGTGTCGACCTGTTACAGCAGAATCAGCCGAATCAGATTTACGCTGCGGGCGATCTTTCCGATCCGCACGGCACGCACCGGGTTTGTTTGAGCGCGGTGCTGCAAGCTTGCGATCGTGTGAAATACGAGCCTTGGTTCGGCCGCTGCGAAGTATGGTTGTATCGCGGAGCCTGGCAAGAATGGGAGCCGCACGAAGTGGAAATGGCGGTGCCGCTAAGTCCCGACGAAGTGCGCCGCAAACGCAACGCCATTTTCAAACATCAATCGCAGAAAGATCGGGCCCTGTTTCCCGGCGCCGATCTGCGCGAGTTCTGGCAGCGCGCCGAAGCCCGGAATTCCGACACCGCCAAGTTGTTCGATAAACTGGGCTTGGCCGAGTACGCCGCCGTCGAGGGCTTTGTGCGCTGGAAGGGCGATCTGAAGTTGGTTTAGCAGCAGGTTGAGGAGCAACTGCTGCCGTGAATGGTAAACCGCTGAGTTGGTCGTCGTAGTATCAGGCTGCGCGCTGTGTGATCCGCCGCCGGCGCTGGGCCGCTAGCAGTGCCAAACCGCCGAGGCTTAGCAGGAGGAAGCTGGCCGGTTCAGGCACCGCTGCCACGCTGCCGCCGCCGACCGACGCCACCAGATCGAGCAGCGGCTGGATGTCGCGGTTGGTCACGGTGCCACTGCTGTCGAAATCGCCCACCGCCGCCAAATCGCTGAGCGACATGGCATAGGAAGACTGATACAAGCTTAGATCGGTCAGTGCTTGCAAGCCCGCAGCAACGTCGGCGCTCGATAGCACACCGTCCTGGTTATAGTCGCCCTTTAGCAACGACAGCACCGGAATGACTTCCCCCGTACTCAGAATGCGGGAGTTCACCAGGTGGGTGTCGAGGCTGAATTGCAGCTGCGAGATGGGGTTGGTAATCGAGGCGCCCAGTCCGGTGGCACTGGAGCCGAAGAACAAGCGGTCGAACATGCCGGTCCAGTTGTTCACGGTCAACGTGCCCAGCCAGGTGCTGGCATCGCTGGCGGCAAAGTGCAGCGTGCTGCTGCCATTGCCAAAATCAAGCGTTCCCAGATCGCTGCCGACCGTCAGGGTTCCAAGTGTGTTGCTGAATCCAGCGGTTGCAAATACCGGCGGCGAAGCTGGAGCGAGAGCGCCGGCGCCCAGCGACAGATTGGACCCCGTGGGAATACTGTTCGACACGCCGAGCTGCAACGTTCCGCGATTGACGGCGGTCGGCCCCGTATAAGTATTGGCACCGTTCAAAAAGACGGTGCTCTGACCGTCCACAATGAAGCCCGATCCGGCCACGCTTTCGCCGATCGGCCCGAGCACCAGATTTCCAATACCGCCCCCAGTCGACCCGTAATTGGCAGTCGTCGGCGATAAGGTTGCGTTCCCGCCGGTGAGCGTCACGCTTTGGAAGGCAACGGTGTTGGTGCCGCCATTGTTCTTGTTGACACCGAGAATTTGCCCGTCCCCGACTTTCAGATTGCCCAAGGTTGACATCTGCGGAGCCGGAGAAGTGGCGTTAAGCGGATTCAGTGTGACGAAACCTGTGCCGCTCACTTCAATGTCGTTGCCAAGGATAGTGTTCCCCGATGCGCGGTTATTGCGCAAGTTCAATTCCGAGTACGTGCCCATCAACGTGCCTGTGAACGTGCCGGCGGTCATCACGATTTTGCCAGAACCGGCCGGACTGAATGGCCCAGCCACAGTGGTTTGCAATTCGCCTTTGACGGCATTGCCGAGGGTAATCGTACCGGTGAAATCACTGGTCGCGGGGCCTTGCAGACGGAAGCCTGCTCCACCGTCAGGATTCGCTTGCGCTGTGCTAGCCATCACCACTATGTTCCCGTTGCCGTGCAAGGTGCCGGTGAATTCAACTTCGCTGGCGGCAGCCGCCGGGTTTTGAGGATCGCCAATCCAAACCGTTGAATTTCCAGTGACGGTGACGTCACCGCTAGTGTAGACGGTGCCGTTGGCCGTGCCCAATCCTAGCGAACCAAGCGTTCCGCCGTTGAGAATAATCGGATTCGTGCGCGTCGCAGCTCCGTTCGCAAATGTGCCGCCGCTATTGACGGTAATTGTTCCGGCCCCCAGCGAAGCTCCGGCCGCTAGCCGCAAAGTTCCGGCGTTTACAAGCACATTGCCCGTAAATGTATTCGCGCTGTTCACCGTCAAGGTATTCGGACCCAGGTTCTGCAGATCGCCGGTTCCCGAAATGATCTGGGTGGTTGGGATTGTAATGGTATCGGTCGCACTTCGATTAAAAGCGAGTACGCCGTTATTCGTGAGCGGCCCGGTGTTTGAACCTAGCGACCCAGTCGTGCCGCCGTTGCCAACTTGCAGTGTGCCGGCGCTAATTGTGGTGGGACCAGCATAGTTGTTGGCGCCCGTCAAAATGGTTGTGCCACCTCCGAGCTGTTGCAACGAGCCTTGGCCGTTGATCGCGCCGACAATGGTTAAGGAGTCGGAACGATTGAACGCCAGCACGCCATCGTTTTGAATCGAAGTCGAGACGGTACCGCCTGCTGTTCCACCGTCGCCGAGTTGCAAAGTCGCACCACTGCTGACGCTTGTGGTCCCCGTGTAAGTGTTATTTCCCGACAGCGTCAGAGCGCCGCCGGCTACTGTCAACGACACCGTTTGACTTCCGCCGGGAAGCGTGTCTTTGATGACGCCGGCGAAGGTGGTGGTACCACCGGAGACCGTAATCGATGCTGGTGAAAACGCGCTGCTGTTGCCAATGGTATTTGCCGAGCCCGAACCACTGGTCGCCAGACTGCCGACGGTAACCGCGTTGCCGTTCAAATCCAGCGTGGCCGAATTACTGCCCGACCCCAATGTCAAACTTGAAGTTCCAGGTAGCGCCGAGGCATTGCCCAGCACCGTTGTGCCGTTCTGGAGCAACGTGGCGCCCGTATAGGAATTCGTCGAATTGAGTGTGAGCTTGCCGGTTCCCGATTTGGTGAGCCCACCGACGCCGCCGATTCCTCCGTTATTCAGCGTGTAATCGGTGTTGGCATTCACCGTCACGGAGCCCGGAATGAACGAACCGGTGAGATTCACCGTGTGTTTGGCGACGCTAGAGCTATCGTCAAACGTCACGTTGTCCAAATCAAAGTATTGCTCGTTGGGATTCGAGCCGGATTTCCAATTGGTGTGATTCACAAGGTCCCAATCGTTGGTCTGAGCGCCAGTCCAGGTAAGATCTGCTGAGGTGCCGGTGACGTTCAATTTCACCGACCCGTTGGTCCCCGTGGCGGTCACGAGCGCGAAATTCAACCTTGTGCTGTTGGAAGGCGGAGTCAAAGTTAACGTCGCGCCACCTGCCACCGACAAATTGCCGGCCGTGAGCAAGGTGTACAATCCCGCCGACGGCGCACCGGTGAAGATGGGGGTGAAGGTCGTGCTCGATCCGGCCGCAAACGTTGCGGTGTTGGTCACTGCCACAAGGTCGCCAACGGTCGTGCTCGTTAAATCAGAGCGGAAGTCGACGCCATTGATGGTCATACTGTTGGCCGTTAGCTTGCCAATGCTGCCATCAGTAATCAATGCGCCCGGATGGACAAAAGCACCTGAAGCCAGAATGACATTTCCCACCTTGCCCGTGGTCAGCCCATCGCCTGCACCACCCAGCGTGGCATTACTTGCAACATTGACCGTGGCCCCGCTGCCCAAGGCCCCGGTCACGACGAGCGCGCCGGCATTCACGCTGGTGGCACCGGAAGTAGTGCTGATTCCCGAGAGCGTAACGGTGTTTGAGTTATCCTTGGCGATGGCGATGGCACCCGTGATGGGCGCCGAGAACGTCAGATCGGTGCTAGAATTGAGATTGAAATCCAGCGTTGCTCCGGCGAGCCCGCTAACGCCGCTGGTGCCGCTGAGGGCCCCGGAACTGCTGGCATTCCCCAATTGCAAGGTGCCGCCATTGACGGTCGTGCTGCCCGTGTACCCGTTGTTCCCGAGCAGGATCAGAGTTCCAGCGTTGGTCTTTACCAGCGAGAGCGCTCCCCCGCCCGTGCCATCGCGCAGCACGCCGGCGTAGGTGTTGGCGGCGGTGTTGCTCACCGTCAGCGTCGCCGGCGTGACATTGGCGTTCTCGACTGCCGCAGCGCCTGGAGAAGAGGCATCGGAGTTCAGTCCGCCGATGGTCACGTTAAAGCCGCTCAGCTGTAGCGTGGCGGTGTTGTTCCCGGTTGAGCCAGCGTTCAAGCCGAACGTGACTGCCTGAGGTGTGGTCGAATTCAAGGCGCCGGCATTGCCGACTTGCACCGTGCCGTTATTGATGGTCAATCCACCGGTAAAAGAGTTATTGCCGTTCAAAAACAGCACGCCGAAGCCGGCGGTCGTAGTGGCCCCGCCATCCATCGTGATGCCTGAGCCCCCCGCGCTTTCGCTGATCGTTCCTAACACCAGGTTCGCAGGTCCAGTTGGGCCGAAACCTGCTGTGGCCGGTGAGAAGGTCGCAGAACCGGCAAGCGTTACGGTGGGGAAAATGAGCGTCATGCTGGTCTTATTGACACCGAGGATTTGTCCGGTCCCGATCTTCAAGTTACCCATCGTGATCGAAGTACTGCCATTGCCCAGCAGATTCAGGTCCGCGAGGCCTGTTCCCGTCACTTCCACATCGTTGCCGAACACCGTATTCACACCTGCGGTATTGTTGTTTCTCAAGTTGAACTCGGTGTACGTGCCCACCAGACTGGTATCATACGTGCCAGCCGCAATCTTGATTTTTCCGGTGCCCGCTGGACTGAAGGGACCGGGGACGTTGGTCTGGAGTTCACCTTTGGAGCCGAAGTTATTCGTGTTCGTATACGAGATCGTTCCGCTATAATCGCTTGCTCCAGTGCCTCGCAAGCGGAAACCGCCGCCACCGTCCACGTTGTTACTTGTAGATCCACCTACGACGACAATATCGCCGCTGCCGTGCAGTGCGCCGGTCAGAATCATTTCGCTGTTGTTGGTGTTAGTGGGCGTCAGCACGGCGGGATCGTTCAAGTAGATCGTAGAAGTGGTGGCCGCGGCTGCGGTCACATCGCCCGATGTAAACGTATTTCCCCCCAGCGTGCTTGCCGTACCACCAGCATTATTGGCGGCGCCGAGTGATCCGCCGTTCAAAGTGATCGGGCTGTTCAGCGTTCCACCGATGACAAGCGTGGAACTGGCATTCACGGTGGCCAGCCCCGATCCAGTGGCGCCGGCGACGGTGGCTCGCACTGATCCGGCATTGATGGTTAAACCACCGGTGAAGGTGTTCGCGGCGCTCAAGATCAGCGTGCCGGTACCGGCCTTTGTGATGCTGTTGCCCGTGCCATTGCCGATGATTCCGCCGACAGTCAGTGCATTTGTGCCGAGCGTCGTAATCGTCGGATTGGCGTTCAGCGTCACCGGTCCGGTGCCCAAATTCAAATTACTGGTGCCTGTAAACGTGAAACTTGCAGCCCAAGTTTCCGAGTTATTGTTCGTCAGCGTCATATCGCCGCCGCTGCTGTTATCAATCGCGCCGCCGTTGATGGTTAGCGGGCCCGTGCCAATCGAAGTTGGGGCGCCAAGATTGAGTGTGCCCTGATTCAGCGTGGTTCCACCCGAGTAAGAGTTCGCGCTGGAAAGCGTAAGAGCACTGGTGCCGCTCTTGGTGAGGCCGCCGATACCGTCGATCGAGGCGCCGCCCAGCACATAATCGCCGCTGCTGTTATTAACCGTTACCGATCCCGGCGCAACCGGCACCGCGATGTTGACGCTGTAGTGGGCGTTATTGCTGTCGTTAAAAGTGACGTTGTCGAAGTCAAAATAAAAATCGGGGATGCCGCTGTTGCTCCAATTCTTGTTGGTCGGGACGTTGGTCGCGACGTCCCAGTTCAGACCGTCGCCCGTTGACCCGGCGTTGTTCCAAATAATGTTGGCCGGCCCGCCCGTCACGTTGATACGAATCGTGTTGGGAGGTGGCGAGGGTGCGAATGAAAAATTCGTGCGGCCGATGGTCGGCGTATTGAGAGTTGGGGCGCCAATGAGCGAACCATAGACCATGACGTCGTAAAACGGCAGTGTGGCCGGCGCGGTCAGCGCCATCGTGATGCCGCCGCTGCCACTGAAATCGGCCGCTCCGGTGATCAGAATTTTGTCGGCGCTGGCGCCGCTGATCGTCACTTTTTCGGCCCCGCCGGTAAACACCACGTTGTTGGCATAGGTGCCGGTTCCAGCCACAAAGGTGTTGCTGGGGACAGTGACGGTTCCGGAAACGATGCCGTTGTTTTTCAGCGTTTGAGTGCCTGCCAACGTCAATCCGATTCCGCCGGCGACGCCAGTGACATTCAATGTCCCGCTGGCGCCCACGGTAATCAATGAGGAATTTGGAATGTTGTTCGTGCCCGCGGTCGAGAGTGCGAGCGTGCCGCCATTGACCGTGGTGTTCCCGGTGTAGGTATTGTTGCCCGTGAGGGTCTGTGTACCGCTGCCTGTTTTCGTCAGCGAAAATGCGCCAGTCCCAGTGCCATTTTGCAGCACGCCCGCAAACGTCGGCGTGCCGGACGTGTTGATCGTGAAAGTTGCGGGCGTAACGTTGCCATTCTCAACGACAGGCGTGCCTGGGGTGGCATTGGTCACAAGCCCTCCCCCGATGACGGAAGTGCCGCCGAGCCGTAACGTGCCGGTGGAGCTAGCACTAAACGTTACGGTTTGAGGCGTCGTTGAATTCAACGCCCCGGCGTTGCCGATTTGCACCACGCCGCTGTTGATGGTGACGCCGCCGGTAAAGCTATTGTTGCCATTCAAGAACAGGGTACCGGCGGGACCATTTGCGGATGTGGATCTGCCATTCATGATGATGCCCGATCCAGCCGTTATCTCTCCGATATTGTCCAGCACGAAATCACCTCCATCGACGTTGACGGCGCCAAACCCCAATTGCTTCGGCGTAAATGTCGCATTTCCGCCGGTCAACGTCACACTCGTAAATTCCAACCTTACGGGTGTGGAAGTAGTCGTCGATTTGTAAAGAGCCACTTCCTGGCCGGCACCAATTTTCAAGTTGCCCATCACCGTTAATTGATTGGCGGCGCTGGCAGCAACATCGTTGAAGACGGCTACGCCGGTTCCCGCAATCTCGACGTTGGTGCCAATCGTGGCTGTGGCACCGCCGCCGAGCGTGTTTCGAACTAGAAAATCTGAATACGTGCCGTTAGTGGTATTACCCAAGCTGGTAGTGCCACCCGTCAACACCACCGTACCGGTTCCGGCGGGGCTAAACGGCCCGGCTACGGTAGTCTGAATTTCAAACTTGGCACCTTGCCCAACCGTGATCGTACCGCTGAAATCGCTGGCGCCGGCACCGCGTAGCCGGAAGCCATTGCCGCCGTCAGGACTGGCAATGCCGGCGGCACCCAGCACATTTATGTTGCCGTTGCCGTGCAGCGTGCCAGTGACGATGATGTCACGGCTGGTCTGCGGTGAAGCTTGCTGCGGATCGGCGTTAATAACGGTCGAAGTTGTCGAGGCGGCAGCGGTGATTCCGCCGGTCAGGGTGAAGTTCGCGCCAACCCCAGAGTGCCGCCGGCCAACGTGATCGAGTTAGTAGGTGTCCCGCTGACGACGATTAGCGTTCCACCGCTATTCACCGTGGCCGCGCCAGTGCCCATCGCCGCGGCATTGCCCGTTCGAACGAAGCCATTATTGACCGTCAAGCCGCCGCTGTAAGTATTAGCGCCACTAAGCGTGAGCGTTCCACTGCCCGTCTTTGTCAGACCCTGCGTGCCTGCGAGGATCGCGCTGATGGTGGCGGTCTGATTCACGACATTGATGGTGGGCGATCCGCTGCTGACCGCCAGCGTGATCGTTCCCGCTGGAGTACCTGGACTGATGGTCCAGTTATTGGAAGGAGTTGTATCACCAAACAGCAGCGATCCGACGGTGAACCCTGCGCTATTATCGAGAGTGACCGTGGCATTGGCGGTAATATTCAGCGTGCTGAAATCGGCAATCGCATCGATCGCGTTGGGAAGCGAATCCCAGTTGCCGGGAGTTGCCCAACTGCCACCGGCGACATTGTTCCAGATAGAAGCCCAGAGCGATGTCGGGCTTAATACAACGCAAAGCGCGACTGCGATTGCAAAGCTAGACCGATAGCGATTGACAGATGTCATTACGGCAACCCCCATAAGTTGATAAGAAGTCGGGCCGCCCCAGAACTGCCTGGCGCTTACAAACGCCTGGCACAGCAGTACATACACTGGGCGACTCGAGGGACTGCCTCTCCCCGGCGACGCCTGCGAAAAGACTACTCACTCATCCCTATATAATCTTAAAATGCAAAAAACACAATTTTCTAGCGCTGGCAATTGCAAGAAATTCTGGAGCAGCGGGGTGCGCCCGTCCGCATCCACCCGAAAGTTTCGATTCTTGCCAGCTTGTTCATAGTTTTGCCCGTTTAGCGATTAGGGGTAATTGCGCGCCAAAATGGCGGACAACCCCCAAAATCCGGCAGTGGCACGAAGACGCCGGTGGGATTGCCGTCGGTCCGCGGTCACGTGTTGAGACGCCCGTTGTTTCAGCTCGGGGTGGGGGAGCAAGGCAAGCGGGAGAGAACTCTCATGCGGGCTGAATGACCTGAAAGAACAAAAAACTTTCCTTCGACAGTTCCCGCCGTCTCGCGATCAGCTGTTAGCCCACTGAACATTGCAACACCACCAAGCGTTTAATTCCCGAAGCATAGTGGCACGCAGCCGGCGCAGCGGGCTGGCCTTACAGAAGTGTGCAGGGCTGCAATGGCGCGACCATTTCTTTCGGTTTGTAAGCGCCGGATCGCAGCGGGGCGTTGTCCCACGGCGAAATTTTGTGCGTTTATGTAGTCACGATGGGCATCCAAGTTCTGGACCGGCCTGCGACGCCAATATATAACATATAACGTGAGCGAGACGCTCTTTTCGGGGGCGACACCTGCTGTGTCGATTAGGCGTTTGGGCCGCGCCACATTCGCGATTGCTTCGGAACTCTGATTCTGGGTCCTGAGCACTCGTCCCGCCAGAACTTTCCCATGGAGCAATCTATGAACATGCAACTGATGAAATCGCTACGTCGATCCACCTTTGTCACCCTTGTCGGCTTGTGCGTCACCATGGCAGGTTCGGCCTGGGCGGCCAGCGGGACCTGGACCGATACCAACTCTAATGATTGGAGCAACGCGAATACTGCCAGCTGGCTCGGCGGCATTATTGCCGACGGTGCCGGCAATACGGCCGACTTCAGCACGATCGATTTGCCGACCGACATTTTTGTGAATGTCGTTGACCCGCGCACCATCGGCAATCTTATTTTCGGCGACATGGAAACAGTGACGACGCCGGCCAATTGGAATCTTAGCGGCAGCACGATTACCTTGGCCGGCACGACGCCCACCATCACCGTCAGCGCGCTGGGAACAGGCAATACCGCAACCATCGGCGACGTGATCGCGGGCACCGCCGGCTTGACGAAGGCGGGTTCGGGCACGCTGGTGCTGACGGGCAACAATACATTCACCGGCGGCGTGAATATCAGCGGAGGCACGTTCGACACGAGTTTCAGCGGAACGGTATTAGCCAAGCAAATCGTCACGCTTTCTGGTGGCGGAGTTTGGCGATTTAATTTTCCCGGAAGCGGAGCAAATTCGGGCTGGGGATTAAACACCTCTGGCACGGCTCAGCCGCCTGCCTATAACGCGGCCATTGGCGCAGTATTTGTCGCGGCCGGGCAAACCGGAACGCTAAGTCCGACGGGTAGCACCAACTTTGGTCAGGTTGGTGGCGGCGCAGGCTCGACGTTAAACGTCATTGTTCCAAACAGCACCACTTTTCAGGCAATGGGATCTTGGGCCACCAATGCACCTGGGGCATTGAACAGCGGCGGTAATCTCGGGGCCCTGAATGTGAGCGTGCCCACCGCAGGCAACACAGGTCGTTTTGTTCTGAACGCGAACACCAGCAACGTCGTCAACAACGTCGACCGATTTGGCGTGAATTCGTTGCAGAACACCGCGCTCACTCTGGGCGATGGCATCACGATGTTCACGCGCGGACCTTCAGGTGGCAACACCATCACAATTGGTTCGCTGGCCGGCACCTCGGGAGCAATTCTGGCCGGAGGCGGCCAGTCCGGAGGATCGATCACCACCTATTCAATCGGCAGTCTGAACACCGACACGATTTATGCCGGCAGAATTACGAGCGAAAACGTCCTATCGTTTGGTTCGACAGCAGGTTCCACGAACATTACCAAGGTTGGCAGCGGCACCTTGACCCTGTCTGGCACAATCGATTTTTCTCCGAATACAACACAGACAATCCCAAATCGCCGCGGAGGAGTTACAACAATCTCGGCCGGTACTTTAGCGCTGCGAGATGGCGCGGTCATCGGCGGTGGTGTCGACCAAACAACGAACCCCACGACCGTTGATATTCGCTCCGGAGCCGTTTTAGATGTAGGGACAACGGGCACCTATCAAAGTGCGGCCAATCAACAAGTCATCGGCCCGGGGCATATCACCGGCAATTACAATCTCGCCGCCGGATTGCTCGCTCCGGCAAACACCATCAACAATCCAAGCACAAACAATGCCGCCACGCCGATTTCCAATAATGCCGTCGCCGGCATAATGACCATCGATAATTTCAGCGTCCACGGCAGCGGCATCATCAGATTTGATCTTTCTAATTCGCCGGCCGGCGCCAATGACCGAATTGACGTTCTCGGGGGCGACATGACCGGCACGCCGACGCTGTCGTTGAGTTTTCTGCCAAGCCCAGGTCCCGGAACTTATACGATTATCAATTCGACAAGCGCTGCTCTGACCGGCTCATTATCCGGTTGGACCGTCGGTTTCGCCGGACGCGGCACCGCGCCAACGCTGTCATTTAGCGGAGACAATAAGCAAGTGCTGTTGACAATCGGCGCAGGCAGCTTTGGCAACATCAATTGGCAAGGCGGCACGGATGGCACTTGGGATATTCAAGGAGTTGCCAATTGGTACAACACTGCCCCCGCGGCGATCAATCCCGATAAGTATTTTGACAGCGATAACGTCAACTTCCTGGATACTTATGATGGCGCCAATGCTCCGAGCAATGCCTCGGCGATCACTCTCAATATAGCTGTGTCGCCCAGCAGTGTGACCGTGAACAACTCGCTGGTCGATTATTCTATCTCTGGAACCGGAAAAATCAGTGGCGGCGCCAGTCTCACGAAACATGGAACCGGCACGCTAACCCTGACGACGGCCAACGATAACACTGGTGGCACCACGATTGATGGTGGCGGCACAATCAATCTAGGCAGCACCGGCACGTTGGGAACGGGAGCCATTGCCATGAACAATGGCGCCATCATTGCGCAAACCACGGCGAATACCAACACGACCCCAGTCATTCAACTGGTCGATGGCAGCAGCAATACAATCACCCTGAACAGCGGAACGACACACACGTTGGGCGCGCTGTCCGGCGGCGGCGATCTGACTCTTACGTCCGATACGTCAGGCAAGACGATCGATACCGCTGGCACCAACACCGCTACCGGCCATGTTACAGTTGATGGGCCCATCGTGCGTGTCGGCGGCACGGGCGGTAATGCTGCGGCAGGGGCCACCATTCAATGGATCTTGCAAGGCAGCGGAACGATCGCTTCCGGGTCGGGGAATACTCAGGCGCTGGGCTCTTTAGAGGGAACTGGTGGCACACTCAAAGGCTTCTACGCCGGTTCGGGCGCTGTTGCCCACACCTGGGAAATCGGCGCACTGGCTGGCGTGGGTGTGGAAAAAGTCTTCGCCGGCACCATTGTCGATGGTACTGGCAGCAGCAATTCGACAGCGGCCACGAACATCGTGAAAATGGGTGAAGGAACGCTTACACTGGCGGGAAACAACACTTTCCGGGGAACAACGGTCGTCAATGCCGGCACGCTGAAACTGGCCAACGCCAACGCCTTGCAAAACAGTGCCCTGACGCCCGGCGGGGCGGGCGTGGTGTTCGATTCTTCCGTTGATCCGCATGCGTTTAACATCGGCGGTTTGAACGGTAGCGTGAATCTTGCCTTGCAAGATAACGCCGTGGTTCCCAATCCGATTGCACTGACGGTCGGCGGTGTGACGCAGAACATCAGTTCCACTTACAGCGGTGCGCTGAGCGGCGTCGGCGCGTCGCTGACCAAGAACGGCACGGGAACCTTTACACTCTCGGGGAACAACACCTACACGGGGCCCACGACGATCAACGCCGGCACGCTGCGATTAGGTGCTGCCGATCGCATTGCCGACGTTTCGACGTTGGTTTTGACAGGCGGTACTTTTGCCGCCAACGGATTTAGCGAAACGTTAGGACCACTCGATCTTTTAGGCACCGCGACCATCGATATGGGCACTGGCGCAAATTCTCTGCACCTAGCCGACAGCCACACCGAAATTTGGGGCGGTGGGCTAACCATTGCGAATTGGACCACCAACCGGCACCTGTTTGTCGGCTCAAACGCCACGGGTCTAGATGCCGGACAACTGTCCGCCATCACATTCAATGGCTTCAATTCGGGCGCATTGATCACTGGTGCCGGCGAGTTGCTGCCGGGTAGTTCGGCAATTGTCATCCCTGGCGATTTCAATCGCGATGGCGCAGTTACTGCGACCGACGTCACCGCGATGCTGCAAGCGATGACCGACTTGAGCGCTTACCAGACGACTTACTTTTTAACGGCCGACGATGTGAAAACAATCGGCGACCTGAACTTCGACACCGTCGTGACGAACGCCGATATCCAGCCGCTTTTGGATCTGCTTGGCGGAACGGGCAGCGGCAGCATCGCCTCGGTCCCGGAACCTCCAGCCGGTTTCTTGGCAGCGCTGGGTCTTGTCGGCCTCGCCCTATTCCGACGCCGTTCTAACGCCGTGGGATAGCCACGGTACGAATTTCGCCAGGCTTGCGAGGGCAAGAACAACGGCCAGGATTATTGCGTTCGGTTCAGGAACTGCTGTTGTGGTGCCAGAACCGGCATTTGCTGACAGTTCCAGTAGCGCCTGGATGTCGGCGTTCGTGAGCTTGCCATCGCCGTTGAGGTCGCCGATTTCAAGCAGGTCGTTGACAGACAAACTCATGTCGGCCTGGTATTGGGACAAATCGGTCATTGCTGAGAGCATTGCTTGCACATCGGCGCTTGAAAGCGCGTTGTCGCGGTTGAAATCGCCGGGCACAAAAGTTCGTCCCGGGACCAACTCGCCGCTCGGCAAGAGCACCGAGTTCAACATGCCTGATCCGGTGAACACGATGTTTGCCAGTTGTGATGCAGTCAATCCAGTTGAGTTGGCTCCCACGTAAATCTGATCGATGCCGCCGCCGGCTGCGGAGCCACTCCAATTATCGATCGTTAGAGTGCCGCTCCAGGTTTGTCCGCTGCTTACGCTAAATCGCAAAATGCTCGCTCCGGTACTCAAATCGAGATGTGAATTAGCTGTTACCGTTAGCGAGCCGAGCGTGTCGCTAAAACCCCCGGTCGCAAATGTGCCACCGGTCAAGACAAGGCTGGATGTGTTCGGAATTGTATTGTTTGCACCCAGCTGCAATTTGCCCAGTGCGACGGTTGTGGCACCCACGTAGGTATTGGCGCCACCTAATATCTGGGTGCCAGCACCCATCTTGACGATGTTGAGGATTGCGGTTCCGGTGCCAGAAATCACATTGCTCAGGATGCCGGAAAAATTCCCGTTTGCATCGCCATTGCCAATCGTCAGTGTTTTCGCGCCGTTGTTGCGTTGGTTGATGCCTCCGGCGCCACTGAGGCCGTTAATCGACAGGTTGTTCCCGGCCATTTCGAATGTGCCAGCATTAACAATCAGATTTCCCTTGCCCGTGCCGAAGGGGAGCGGATTATTGGTAAACGCCATCAAAGTGCCGGCATTGATGACGGTGTCGCCGGTGTAGCTGCGCGGCACAGCCGAGGCCCTTAAGAACCAACGACCGGTGCCGTTTTTGACGAGGCTGGTTTTGCCGCCCCCCGTTGGATCGCCAAGGCCGGGGTAGAAATCGTTCGTGGTAGAAGTTCCTGTTAGCGTCAGCGTCCGATTTCCTGTGCCGGCTTGAGCGATGTCGTCGGTGCTCAAGAATCGAAATTGTCCGGCCCCGCCGGAATCGAGTGTGCCGCCATTAGCAGTCAGTGTGAACAGCCGATCTGTCGCGGTGCTTGTGTTGCCCACGTATTGCAATGTGCCGCCGTCTAATATCAAGTTCGCTGCGGCAACCGCGGCTGCACCGAGGTTGCCATTGACGCCGCCATTGCTAAGTGCCGTTATCGCGAGTGTGCCGGTTTGGACTTTGGTCACGCCAGTATATGAGCTGGCGCCAGAGAGTGTCAGGGTTCCGGCGCCGAGTTTGGCAATTCCTCCGACACCGGAGATGACACTTGAAATGTTGCCATTGAAACCATTGGTGTCGACCGTTCCGCCAGTTGCCGAAACTGCGAGGGGCACGTTCACATTCAGCTGAGCGATTGCCTTTAACATGCCACCCGACCAATTCATCGAGCCGCCTGTTGTCCAATTGCTCGGCGTGCCGGCTCCAAGTACCAATTGCGAGATCGCCAGCGTGCCTCCGGCCAGGTTAAGCGTGCCGGTATAGTCGGTGGCCGACGGTGAATAAACGGTATCGCCCAAGACTACGTTGTAGGCTTGGACAGTTCCGCCGTTGATTTGCAACGTGGCATTGTTTTGATCACCCACCGTAATTGTGTCATACACATTCATCGAGCCGCCGGATACGGTCACTTTTTCACCGGCAATCGGGCCGTTACCGCCGATCGAAAGCGTCATGGCTGTGGCGGTTCCCGACGAAACAGTCACCGCGCCTGAAGCGACGCCGGTGCCGCGGACGGAAATGTACTCGAACGGTCCTGGCAAAGTTGATCCCGTCCAGTTCGCCGGTGTAGTCCAATTGCCGCTGACGGCTGACCAAGTTCGCGAATCGTTGCTTGTGCGGACCAGTTCGTTGGCGTACTGCTCGACCATCCGATAGCCGAGCGGACTCAGCAGCAGCGCGTCGCTGGCGCTGTTGATGTTCATGCCATGGGCAGTTTCCCAGGCATCAGGAATGCCGTCGTGGTCGGTATCGGTCGGTGAGACACCTGCGTTCAGCGTGCCGAGGCCGCTGTTGGCCAAGCCGGTCTGCGATTCGCTCGACCACAGCCGACCCGCGGTGCCCAGTGTCTGCACGTTGGTCATCATCTGAGCATCGACGGCGTCGTAACCTGCCAAGACGACGAAGGTGTTTACATCGTGCTTGATCGAGACGCCGGCATGCGCGATGTTCCAAGCGTACGATGCGGCGGCGCTGAGTTGCGGCAGTTGCGCACTAGCTGTCGACCACGGCGAGCCGAGCACGATTGCGCTATCCAGCGTATTGCTTCCTGAGCCGTTCAGCGTGCCGTCGTTATTCGAGTCACGGATGTTGCCGGTTGCGTACGCTGACTGGTTACTGTCGACTTGGTAGTAGTCGTTGCTTGCGCTGGTAGTGCTCGGGCCGGTAATAAAGTAGTTTCCGATAACATCGTAACGAAAAGTGCCGGCGGAATTGCCGCTGGTAAAGGCTGCCTGGTAGTTATAGATCGTGTTGTTGATGAATTGCGTATCGCCTTTGGCAAGGATGCTGCGGTTGTGACCGTCGACAAAGACGTTGTTGACGAACGTTCCCGCGCCCAGCCCGCGCTGGCGCTGCCGCCGCCTTCCCAATGAAAGTTGAAACGCTGGCTGGCGATGGGAGCCGCGACGAGGGAGTTTTGAAATGTGAGGTTGGGGGCCGTGGCCGCGTCGATGTTGTTATAGGGAGCAAATTCGCACGATACGTGGTCGAAAATCATGTTCGACGAACTGCCAATGTTCAGACAATTGGACGATGAGCTGCTGGTGGACGACGAACCCTTGTAGCCCGGGTCCAGTGTCGTATCTCGAAAACGTACATAGCGGACGATATCGTTTGTCTGACCGAAGAAAGAAACCTCAGCACCATAGATACCGACGCCATCGCCCGGCGCGGTTTGACCGAGGATCGTTAGATTGCTCTTGGCGGAAACCGCGGAAGTCAGGTGGATGTATCCGCCGACATCGAAAACCACGATCCGGTTGGAACCGGAGACGGCATCACGAAACGAGCCGGCGCCGGTATCATTGAGATTCGTGACGTGATAGATGGTAGGAGTCGCGGCGTTGCGTGCGCCGGTGGCCACCGCTCCGAAGCCCTCTGCTTCGCCGAAAGCGCGCAGTTGAGCTTCCACGCTGGCTGGCCAAACAAAACCGAGCGTAGCGAATATCAATGTCGCCCAGCGATTGATGTTTCCGAAAACCACGCTCCCCTCAATTCCAGTTGCCCCCGCGAATCCACTTTACCAAGCGACGAGGAACGTTCCTAGAAAATGATCGCTGGGATTGTGATGGAGCACGGAAACATTCGATGCTTGGGTCGCGGCGGCACAAGAGCCGTGGCGCGAGCAGCGCCAAAAAAACACGCTGAGTCCGCCGGCATCCGGGGGAAGAATTGCCGGTCGGACTCAGCGTTGGCGATCAAAGACCCATCCACCACGTGATCGGCGCGGCGAACGGGATTCCCATAATTAGCGTGTCGTAATATCTCGATAAGCCCGCAGCGAAGCGGCCACCGCAGTTGCAAATATATAATATATAGTATCGCGGCGGTGTCAATCGCCAAGATCATAAAAAGCGTGTCAGTTTTTGGTGGCGTTAAAGGACGAGTTGTAAGTTCAACCAGAAAAGCCAGTTAAGTAAACAGACTCTGAGCGAGGTTGCCGATGCAGTTTGCGAATTGCCATCCGGTTACCCAAAAGTTGAAGTTGAGAGCGCTACGGTGAGATCTTCGATCAGGGTTCTTTGGACCTCATCATCGAACAGCTCAGACTGCTGCGTCCATCGCCGTAATGCTGCCCGCGACTCGAACCCGCGAAAGATGTGATCGACAACTGGAAGCAAAGCATGCTGCCGCACTGCTGAATAATCGCCAGTGCTAATTTGCGATACACTCGGTTTGTTCACTTGCATTGAATGATCCACGGAACTGCTGTCATCGCCGATTCGATTGAGCGACACGATAAGATCCTCGATCTCAATCGCTGCTCGCGTGGCGCTAAAGGCGATCAAAGGTCCGGAGGTCGCCACCTGAGTAGTCGCAACTATCTGCGTGACTGTATTCCCCGTGCCGCTCTTGGCAGCCAAGGCAGGGCTCTTTGTTGTGCTTTCTTTCGCACCGCTGCCTGAACCTCCGCTGCCGGCCAACAGATCTAGCATCGGCTGAATATCGCGGTTCGTCACGGTGCCATCGCCGTTCAGATCTCCGATTGCCAGCAGATCGCTTGCGCTCAAATTGCGGCTGTCTTGATAGACGGTCAAATCGCTCAGCGCTTGAAGCATTTCAGTGATATCAGCTTCGTTCCGCTGGCCGTCGAGATTGAAGTCGCCCTGAAGGAAAGCGACATTCACCAACGCTGATCCGCTAATAAATCCACTGGTCGCACGAACGGTTGCGGAGCCTGCTTTCGATAACGGCGCTGTATACAAGCCAACTGCGTCGACACTTCCCACGGAGTCGCTGTCAACCGTCCAAGCCATATTCGGCTGAACCGCGAGCGAATCGCCAAATTGGTCCAACGCTGTTGCAGAGAACGTCTGCGTTTCGCCGTTGGTGAGATTGGCTGACGCAGGCGTCACGGTGATGCTGCTAAACGTTTGATCTACGGTAACGTTCACACTGCTGGTCGTCGACAAACTGCCGGAATCGGTCAGCATAACCTGAAAGGTATAGGAGCCCGCCCGATAAAACGTGGCCACGGTATTCTTCGCAGCATTGGTGCTATTGATACTGAAAGTCGGAAGGGAAGCGCCAACCGGCGAATTCGTAGCGATCCACGAATAAGTCACATTCGCTTCGCCTGCGTCGTCCGCTGCCAGCACGCTGAGCGAAGTCGTTGTGCCGCTTGTCGGATTGGGCGTCGCGCTGGCCATCACCGCGACTGTTGGAGGCTCGTTGACATTGGTCACGCTGATTGTCAACGGTTCGTCGTAGAACATACCGGTGGCGTCGGTGGTTCGCACACGAATGGAATAACTCGATTTGGCTTCATAATCGAAACTGGCCAGGGTTTTCAACTGATTTCCGACAATTTGAAAGTTGTTATTGTCGATGCTGCCGGTCCCGGTCACGAGAGAGTAGGTGTATGTGCTGGACGCGCCCGATGCCGTGGAACTTAGACTGCCGACAACCGTGCCTGACGGCTGATTCTCGGCCACATTATTTGGTAAGAGTGTGATGTTAGAAGGGCCCCCCGCGAAATAAACATTCGCCGTAGGTACCGTACGCATGCCGTCGCCCATATAAAAACTGGGATGCGGCGGCTGGTTATAACCGACATTTTGCCAGGCGATGGCTTCGCGATATTGCACGTCGTCCATCATGGTGACCATGCGCGAGGCAGCGGGAATCACCGTCGACCAGATTTGCAGCGCGGTATTGTCGGCGGTCCGCCAGATCACCTCTTCGCGCCAATCACCGAATAAATCGGCCACCAAGCAGGGGGTCGACTTCGTTCCGTTGTTCGACGCCAGGCCCGCGGGGGCGAAGACATAGTTCGATCGTCCGCCGACTCCGCTGCTATTGATTCGCCAGTCGCCGATCGTCGTGCCGTCGAGCAGTTCATACAGCGGATCAGCGTCCCACTGGATGCCGAAATTCTGGAACATGTTGCTGGGCTTATTTTGGATCGCGGCGCCACCGATGTTGTAGATGCTGGTGTTATAAGAATCCCAAAGTTCGAAGCCGGGATAACGCGGATCGATATCGAAAGCGTTGCCGCGGCCGACGTCCGGATCGGCATCTCCATCCCGAGTGTGGGTGGCAAAAAGTATGGCGCCCGTCGCGCCATCATGCACATTGGCGGTAACGTGGCCATTGCTGCCGGGACTTTCCATCGGCATGTAAACTTCAATGCCGAAATGGCTTTGATCCATGTCAGCAACCGCCAAGGCATCGCCGTGGCCCAAGCCTGTCGAATACTTGGGCGCGCCGTTGTCGTCGACGGTCATCGAACCGTAGATGATTTCATCCTTACCGTCGTGATCAACGTCGGCAGGCTGCATCTCGTAGTTACCTTGCCCGATGTAATTGGTGTTAATATCCGGCAGTCCATAAGCACTGGCGTGTGCATCTGCGCGGAACCACCAGAGCATCGTCAATTGACCGTTGCGGAAGTTCCAGGCAGTGAGTTCATTCCGCACGGCGTGGCTCGATGATTGGCCCGGAAAAAGTCCACGGCCCACAACCAGGCTGGGCCGCACGCCATCGAGATAGGCGATCGACATCAAAATGCGGTCCTGACGATTGCCGTAATCGTCACCCCAGGATGATGTGTTGACTCGATCTGGCTTGAATGCCACCGTGGCCAAGGCGGCGCCGGTTTGGCCGCTAAAGACGGTGAGGTATTCCGGTCCTGTATTGATGCGGCCGGTGGTGGCGTTGCGATAATCATCAGTGACTTTGTCGCTGCCCATCAGCACCGGATGGCCGAGACCGTCGATCGTGCCCGGCGCGGTCTTCATCACAATCTCGGCTTTGCCGTCGCCGTCCAGGTCGTAGACCATGAACTGGGTGTAATGGGTGCCGGCGCGGATGTTTTGACCCAGGTCGATCCGCCACATGAAAGTGCCATCGAGACGATAGGCGTCGAAATACGTATTGCCGGTGAAGCCGTCTTGCGAGCTGTCTTTCGAGAGCGACGAATCCCATTTCAGCACAATTTCGTACTGTCCATCGCCATCCAGATCGCCGACGCTGGCGTCGTTGGCGTTGTACGTGTAAGCGATGCCGTCGGGAGTCGTGCCGCCGGGAGGAATATTGAGCGGGATGTTCAGATATTGTCTGACCGCTGTATTGGCGGCGATTGTGAAGTGCTTGCTGTCGCCCCCTTCCACACCGTTGATGACCGGACGGACAAAGTAGTCGTTGGCGGACGACTGCGAAACGCCCGTGTCGGTGAAATCGGTAGTCTTGGTAATCGGCGCACTGTTGCGCTTCACAGCCGCACCGCCGTTGGTTGATCGATAAACATTGAACGCGATGTCGGGCGGATCGGTCGCCAAAAGCCGCCAGCTTAAATAGACCTGATTCGAGCTGCGGTTGAACGCGACCACGCCGCGGTCGAGATTCTCTACCTGCCGTGCCGGCAAAGTGGGGACGGGACGTGTTGCTCCTTGAGCGGCGTGGGCCGCAATTGAGGTGGCGGATTGGGCGTCATTGTAGATGCGAATTTCATCAATCCCGCCGTTGAATGCCGGATCGGCGTCGAAGAGTGAGCGACCCAAAAACGCCAGCGATGGGCTGATGCTGTTGATTCCAGCGCCGCTGAGAGCGGTGCTCGTGATTAAGTTGCCGTCGACGTACAGCCGCAGTTGGGCCGCGGCGGAGTCGACCACAATGGCCGCCATGTGCGGCAAGCCGTCGAACGTGCCGCCGGTTAGTGCGGCAACTCGCTCAGTGCCACCCGCTGGACGAAGCACCGCGCGGGCGTCGCTGGAGCTCGTCCGCGGCGAATAGAAAAGGTACGAATTGCCAGCGCCACCGGCTTGATCGCCAAAATCGAAGACCCGCGACCAATTTGGCATCGCGCTAGACGTGGTATACCAAACTTCGAGCGTCGCGCTGCCGCTCGTGGGGAGTATCCTGCTGGGTAGTTGTGCATATTGGGCGCTCGCTGCGCCGCTGGCAATGTTGGTGATGGCGCCAGTCGTCGGATCGACTGAAATGTTTTGCAGCGTAAGCCAGCCATCAACCACGGTGGCGCCATGAATAGCGCTCCATTGGCGCCGCCCACCGAGTCGTTCACCGTCCCATCGTTGAAGGTGTACTGATGCGTCAGCGTGAGTAATTGCCGCGATTCAAGCCGCTCGAATAGCAGCCGACGAAGACGTTGTGTGGAAGGGCGAATAAACCCGCGATTGCCGTGAATTGCCGAGAGGCGCGCATGGCTTCCATTTACGGAATGACAAATTTGCACGATCGAAAACCTCAGCGCTGTCCGGCGCGGTCGAAAAAACGGAGCATGAGCGCCAAAAACCCGGCGCCATCCCCCCCATCGGAAAAGCAGCATAATCAGAATATTTAATATAGAGACACCTGCGGTGGCGTCAAACATTCTGCGCCGCAAATTGGCTGACTGACCTAATCGAGTTGCAGCCTGCCATGCCAGCGACTTTGTATTGTCGTAAGTAGTTGATAGATAATTGCATACGTCGTCAAAACGAGTGTAAACGCATGGTAAGCTGCGTTGAGATTGCGGGTGGTTCGGGTCGTATTGGAGGAATCGAAAAAATGCGTCGATACGGCCAAGTAGGGTTGAGGAGGATTTTCCACAAATAGCGGTGGCACCGATTACCAGGAGAAGCCGATGTGGCGCAGGAAAACAACCTTTTACGGACTGACGATGCTTACCCTACTGACCGCACCGGCCTTTGGGGCGAGTCCCAATGCTTGGGGCGATGATGCGGAACCGGGCAAGCTGGCCGCGGGCGCAGCGGCTTCGGATAATTTCGATCATGTGAATTCGCCCAGCGTGGTGACACCCAGTGCAGCAGTGACGCCCGGCTCGATTGAGCAGTTGAAGAGTGAGCCATGTGAAAGCTGCCCCTGCGATGACTGCTGCTGCGATTGTTGCACCAGTCTGTTCGAGCACCAGCCGGGACTGTTTGCCGATTACCTGTACCTGCGCACCTTCGGCGTCGACATGGCGCACGGCACCCAGCAAAACGGTGTCGGCGGTCAGGGCACTGTGCCGTTTGGCGATGTGGGCACCGTTCAGCCGCAATTCGAATCGGCGTTCCGCGTCGGCTATCATCGGCCCTGCGGTTGCCGTGCCGGGATTACCGTGGCGTATACCCAGTATGAGAGCAACGCCACGGGTCAGCTCGATGCGGCCCAAGGCATCGGCGGCACCGCTGCTTCACTGGTCTTGGTGCCGGGCACCGTCACGGCCGGAACAACATTCAGTCAGTTGTTTGCCGATTACAGCATCGATTTCAAACTTGCGGATGTCGACTACACCGTGCTGCTGATCGACAGCAAAAGGGTTGGAATTAACTTCGACCTTGGTGTTCGCTATGCGAATTTGCAGCAGGATTTCTCGCAGTTGGCGCTGTTCGCTCAGCCGCTAGGAGACCGCCACACCACGACCGACATTAACTTCGATGGCGTCGGCTTACGATCCGGTTTCGAAGGCGCCTGGCAGTTGCGCGATAGTCGGTTCTCCGCCTACGGTAAAGGGTTCATCAACGTGCTATTTGGTGAATTCAGCAGCCGCTATTCTCAACTGAACGTCACCACGACCGATTTGGAAGCCACATCACATTGGGTTGACGCCCGAGTGGTGCCCATCTTGGAATACGAAGTCGGCTTGGATTGGACTAGCTGTAACGGCTGCTGGCGTCTGGGCGCCGGCTATTACACGGCCTTCTGGTTTAATACCGTTGCCACGCCCAAGTACATTCAGGCCGTCCAAGCCAACAGCTTTACGAATGTGAGCGAGACGATCACGTTCACCGGGCTGGTGGCGCACGTCGAGTATCGTTTCTAACGCACCCACAGGCGCAAAAGAAAACCCTCTTTCGCGAAGAGAGAGGGTTGAATTCAGCCGTAAAAAAGGTCTCGGACCACCCCGTACGGGACCGCGCTGCTAAATTGCAAGTTGTCTGCTGCGGAGCGCTGCCAATCCCACGGTGCCGGCGAGCAACGACCAGACAATCAAACTGGTTGGTTCAGGAGCGTCGTTGGGGCCGCCAGGACCACCAGGGCCCGAGGAACCTGTGAGAGTGTCATCGGGACCCGTTCCGAAGCCGACCATGACGTCGGTAAAATTGCTGCTGGTCAAATCGGTGCTCGACGTGATCCCCGCGATGGTGAGGAAGAAGTCTGCGGGACCAATGATGTAGGGATCGAAATTGCCGTTATCGAGAGAGGAACCGGGCCCTGCTGTCCCGGAAGAGGGGAGAATCATGTTGTGAGGATTCCCGGCGCCCGGCACAGGACTGCCGGCAGTCGCAAGCAAAACACTTGAACCAGTGGTCTTAAATCCCCAGTGGTCGATCGCATTCACAGGCGGAGCGTTTGAGGTGTCGTCGAATGCGGTGCCGTCTGACAGGATCCAGGACCCCCCGGACCCGATCGCTGTAGAATTAATCTGGACACCTGTTAGCTCTGTAAAGGCTGTGGGAGTGCTCAGGCCACTGATCGTGAAGGAGAGCACGCTGATGCCCTGCCCTTTTTTGATAGTACCAGATTCTGTGTTTGTAATTGTGATGTCGATACCACCATTAACTGCGGTGAACATGATTGTCGCCGCGAGCGGGCCGTCGCCGCTGCCGGGACCGGAAGCGGTAAACGTGACGCTGGCCTGACTATGCGCCGCGGGTAACAATGCACCAACTAAGCCGAGAGCTAACCAAACAATTCGATTCCATCCTGCCAGACTCATAGATCGATCCTTCCAAAGCGGGAAATCTAAGTAAGTAAAATCAGTGCTTCGTTTTCAAATCTAGCGGGATTTAAACGGCTTGGATCACCAACCCCTACCACTGGGTTATAACACATCGTATCCCCGGGCTGCAAGCACATCGACATCCATCTTCGATGTTTTCCAACAATTAGTGATAAGGCGAGTCGTATTTGCTTAGACTTCGTCCGTACCGTTTATATGCCACTGACGGGCAAATCCTGACAGAGCGGTCATCAAAAATGCCTGGTTTTCGGCCGAACGGCGAAATTCGGACTTATTCGGGATGCCAGCAATTTGCAGTCACGAAAGTTCGCGGCAACGGGAACCTAAATATGCTAACCGATTGAAATTGGTCTACGCAGTTTTGTCGAAGTACTGGAAGTTCAGTTGGACTTGGCTCCAGGTGAGGGTTAGCAGGCCGTATTCGAGGCCCCAGGGGTTGAAGAGGGTCACGGTCCCGGCCGCGGCATCGTAACTGACCACGGCATAAGCGTGGTTCTGGACCACCGCGGGAGCATTGGTGTAAGAGATCAAGCAAATCAGCTTGCCGGCGCTCACGGCGTTGGCCAGCGCCGTCTGGCTGGTGGAGCCCGACGTGTAGGTAAAGGCCACGGTCGATTGGCCCGTGAGGTTTCCCAGCGTGGCGTAGGCATACAAGTAAGCGACCGAGTTATAGTCGTTGGCCTTGCCGCCAAACCAAGTCATTTCACGCGCCTGGGCATAAGCCTTTTCGGCCAGCGCCACCCACAGCACGCTGTTGACCACCCGGGCATTCACGGAGCCGCCGCCGGGCAGATAAGAATCGACGGTGACATATTCGGCCACGCCGGCATGATAGAACCGCACCGTGTAGGTGCCATCGCCGTTGACGATGAACATGCTGGTGAGCGTGCTGTTGCTGCGCAGGGCCGTTTCGGCCAGCGACGACATCAAGGCGCAGTCGGCCACGCCCCCCTGATGCACGTCGGTGTACACCGGACCGCCGCTGGCAAACAGTTGTCCGGAGACCTCGCTGTAGCCAGCGCCGGCCGCCGGCCGATCGAGCCCCAGGAACCATTTGTCGAGGAGTTTCTCCAGTTGGTCGGCAGTGGAGCCCGCCGCCAGGTTGCCTAGCGCACTGCCCTGGTAATGCGCGTTGGCGGTGTTGCCCAGCACAATGTAGCTGGACAGCTTTTGCACATAGCCGAGATTACCGAACAGCGCCGTGGTATTGACGATCAGTTGCAGATCGCTGAGCTGGGTCGACGTGACCGCCCCCACGAGTTCGACGGAGCGCAGCAGATTGATCACGTCGCTGCGGTCGAGCAGTCCATCCTGGAACTCCTGGCTCCCCACACCCCGAATCGTCGCGTCTTGAATGTTCGTGTCAAACCAATTCGGGACCGGAGTCGGCGTGGGATCGGGCGGCGGCGGGTCCGGTGGAGGGGGCGGATCAGGCGAGGAAGCGTCGCTGATGATTAAATCGATTAGTGCCTGGATGTCGGCGTTGGTCAGGCCACCGGTCATTGCCACTGGGTCGTAATCGCCATTGATATCGCCGATTGCACGCAGGTCGGCGTCGGATAGGCCGCGCGAACTTTGGTAGAGCGACAAATCTGCAAATGCCTCGAACATGGCGGCCACGTCGTCGGCATTGCGCTGTCCATCCTGATTAAAGTCGCCCAAGACGAACGTACCGGCGCTGGACGGCCCTCTAGTCGGAATTGGGGAGGCCGAAGTCAAGCCCGATTTCGGTGCAAGTTTGGAGTGACGGCCAGCGAGCGGATTTTCGGCGACGTGGGCGGTCGGGCGGTTACTGTGAACTGGCGCAGATTCCGACGTGACACTTTTGGGGTGCAGATTTGCTGCGATTCCAACTGCCAGAACCCGACGAGGACTCAAGACCTCGAAGTGCAGAGAGCGACTTCGCGGCGAATTTGAAGACTTCACCAGGTGCTTCCTTGATCGAAAGGTTTCAGGGCGCGATCTCAGCGGACATGCCGATGCAACAGATCGACTGCCGCTAAAACTGGAAATGTAATTTCCACCAGCCAGAAAGCCCCCTGGCGGGCCGCTCCTCCGCTACTAGTGGCTATCGTTTGTTTTAGCCATCGTCTTGGCCCAACCGCTCTCGATCGAAGTCGTTCTACAAATTTCCATCTCTCGTAGTCGACTTGCTCAATCCCGTCGTCAATATCCGCGCAGCTACCCCAAACCGCGGATATTATTCGATTAAGCTACGCGAACCGACTGAGCTGTGCAACTCCCCACTTTTTAGTGGTTTTGGATTTGAGCTTGGACCCCCCATCGCCGAGACTGCACAGGCCAAACGATAAAGCAAATCAAGGTTCGTTTGCAATTACGCGGTGCGATCGAAGTACTGGAAGTTCAGTTGGACTTGGCTCCAGGTGAGGGTTAGCAGGCCGTATTCGAGGCCCCAGGGGTTGAAGAGGGTCACGGTCCCGGCCGCGGCATCGTAACTGACCACGGCATAAGCGTGGTTCTGGACCACCGCGGGAGCATTGGTGTAAGAGATCAAGCAAATCAGCTTGCCGGCGCTCACGGCGTTGGCCAGCGCCGTCTGGCTGGTGGAGCCCGACGTGTAGGTAAAGGCCACGGTCGATTGGCCCGTGAGGTTTCCCAGCGTGGCGTAGGCATACAAGTAAGCGACCGAGTTATAGTCGTTGGCCTTGCCGCCAAACCAAGTCATTTCACGCGCCTGGGCATAAGCCTTTTCGGCCAGCGCCACCCACAGCACGCTGTTGACCACCCGGGCATTCACGGAGCCGCCGCCGGGCAGATAAGAATCGACGGTGACATATTCGGCCACGCCGGCATGATAGAACCGCACCGTGTAGGTGCCATCGCCGTTGACGATGAACATGCTGGTGAGCGTGCTGTTGCTGCGCAGGGCCGTTTCGGCCAGCGACGACATCAAGGCGCAGTCGGCCACGCCCCCCTGATGCACGTCGGTGTACACCGGACCGCCGCTGGCAAACAGTTGTCCGGAGACCTCGCTGTAGCCAGCGCCGGCCGCCGGCCGATCGAGCCCCAGGAACCATTTGTCGAGGAGTTTCTCCAGTTGGTCGGCAGTGGAGCCCGCCGCCAGGTTGCCTATGCACTGCCCTGGTAATGCGCGTTGGCGGTGTTGCCCAGCACAATGTAGCTGGACAGCTTTTGCACATAGCCGAGATTACCGAACAGCGCCGTGGTATTGACGATCAGTTGCAGATCGCTGAGCTGGGTCGACGTGACCGCCCCCACGAGTTCGACGGAGCGCAGCAGATTGATCACGTCGCTGCGGTCGAGCAGTCCATCCTGGAACTCCTGGCTCCCCACACCCCGAATCGTCGCGTCTTGAATGTTCGTGTCAAACCAATTCGGGACCGGAGTCGGCGTGGGATCGGGCGGCGGCGGGTCCGGTGGAGGGGGCGGATCAGGGGGCGGAGATGGATCAGGCGTCCAGGTAAGTACCGTGCCATCAAGGGTCGCGATTCCACTCGTCGACCAAACCAGCGTATGGCCCGTGCCGCTGAATGTGACGTCATGCCCATTCACCAAATGCACCAACTTCGCACCAGTTCCTAGCGACGTCACTGTGACATTCTCTTGCAACGCCTGCTTGCCGCCGTTGGCGAGGCTGTCGAGCGAGACGCAGTCGTTGCCGTTTTGTAAATTGACGACAATCGACTTCACGCTGTTGGCCGACCACGAACCACTGACACCCTTGATGCTAATTTTGCTGCTGGATTGCTGAAACAAAATGGTGTCATCAGCGTTGGTATCGGTTACAGTGAGCACGCCGGATTTATTAAGTGTCGCTTGCACGCTGCCAATCGCTGTTCCATTGAGCTTGGGCGGAGCACCGGCGCCGAGTTGAATCGTGCTGTTCGCATCGCTCACCACCACGCTGTGGGAATCTGCCGTCCGAACCTGATCTGTTCCTGTTCCGCTGTTGACGGTGACCGACGTTTTGATCTTTTGTTTGCCGCCGTTGGCTTTACCATCGATCGAGAGGAAGTCATTGCCATCGAGCAAGTCGACGCTGATGGCGCTGAGTTTCTTGGCGGTCCAGGCGCCGTTGACGCCGTCGATGGTGAGGATGCCGTGCGATTGTCGCAGCAGGACTTGATCGTCGCCGGGGGTGCCAACAATCCGTAAAACTCCCGCCGCGTCGAGGGCGGCGGTGATTCCGGCCGCCAGCACCTGCCGCTTTTCCAACGTTTCAAATCGAAGGCTGCGTGCGCGCGGCCTCTGAGTGGTCCTCATGAGTGAGGCTCCCTCAAAATGGCTTCCACCTGCCGAAATACCGGTTCGGCGGGGGAGTGGATCGATCGAAAAGTGACGAGATCGTGTGTGTGTCGAGGCGAAAAGAGAGGGGAACGCCGACTTATGCGGCCAGCCGACGGTGCTGTATCCCTCTAAAGCAAACCGTAGGTCATATATCACTGCTCGTCAAATTGAGGGCGCTTGAGACTTACCACGGGTGCCGAGGTAGGAAATCTGCAAAAGATGGGTCGATTTCGTTGACTCTGCGGTGACGCTTGGCTATTTTGACTTTCGTGGCCTGTGCCAGCCCCCGGACTATTTAGGTCAAAGTCAGGCTGGAACCTATCGCCACGTTAACTGCCTGCCCGCTTGTGCCAATGCGATGCCACTCGAGCCATCAACTGCGCCAAAAAGCGCGCGCGTCGCCACGACCGATCGTGCCGAATGACGCCTCTTGGCAGGCGCCCATTGACACATATCTTCGAACGGCTGGAAGACCGATCGCTGTTGACGGTCGATCTGTTGGGCATGCCCAACTGGATTGATCAGGGTCCTGGTCCCATCACCAACGGCAACAATGTGCTCGGCATCACGAATAAGCCCCAAGCGGGGGCCATCAATGCGGTGAGCGTCGACCCAAATAATCCAAATCATGTTTTTGCCGCGAGCGTCGACGGTGGGATTTGGCGCACGAGCAATTTCGAGGACGCCGATCCAAGCTGGACGCCGCTAATCGACTCGTTCCCAGGTATCGCCACCGGCGATATTAAATTCGACCCGCTTGATCCGACAGGCAATACGCTGTATGCAGGTTCAGGCAACGCGAGCAACGATTTAGGAGACAGCAATCCAAGAACCGGCGTGCTGAAGACGACCGACAATGGCGATCATTGGGCAATTTTAGGCGAGTCGATCTTCAGCAGCCTCAACATCGTCAGCATTGTTCCGACCAGCGTAATCGATACTGGTATGGGCCCTGGTCTCGGCGGCCAAATTGTGTTGGCCGCGACGAATGGCGGCCTTTATCAGAGCGCCGACAGCGGCGTCTCATGGAACCTGTTGTCGGGTTCCAACGGGCTGGCCACGGGCGGCTTGACCGATTTGGATGCGGATCCCGGCAACAGTCTCCGGTTTTATGCGGCCCTGCCGGCGCAGTTTGATAGCAATTTTAACGTCACCCAGAATGGGGCGGTATTTCGCGGCGACCTGGCCGCCAACGGGACGATCGCCTGGACGAACGTCAGCGCTGGCATCACGGGCATAACCAACGCGCGGACCGTGATGGTGGCCGTACACAACAGTCCTGGCAACAATGTTGTGAATGTGGCAACGGTGGACCCCACGATTATGGCTGGCCAGATTACGGCCACGCCGTTTGCCGGAGTTTCTCGCTCGACGAATCAAGGGGGCGCCTGGTCGCTAGTCGGTGGCGCGCTGCCAAACACCAACCCGGGCATGCAGACCGGGAATTTCTCGTTCGTCGCCGATCCAGTGGACCCGAACATCACGTACGTCAGTGGCGACCGGGGTACCAGCAATAACGCGGGTGATATCTTCCGGGTCGACGCGGGTGCGAACTCCTACACCAGCGTGGCCAATGGCGGAGCCAACAATACAGCGCCGCATCCAGATTCGCGGCTCATGGTGTTTGACACCACCGGCCCGAATCGGATTTTGATCGAGACGAACGACGGCGGAATTTATCGGCTCGTGGACCCCAACGGCAGTCCGACGTGGAACTGTGCCAACGGCAACATTCGTGTAACCGAGTTCTTTGCGGTTGCCTATGACACCATTAACGGCGAAATCTTCGGCGGCTCGCAGGACAACAGCACACCGGAGCAGACGGCGCCGGGCAGCTTCATCTGGAAGGACAACACCGGCGGGGACGGCGAAGAGGTCGGCGTCGATAACACCAGCAACCCCGATCACTCCATCCGTTACACCAACAACCAAAACCTGGGCAGTTTCACCATGGAGACCTACGACAACACCGGGACCATGGTCAATACGGCCAGTCCCGGCCTGGTTGTCAATGGCACCGGTGGGCAAACGATTTATCAAGTCGAGGCCAATGCCAATCCGGGAGGCACGGCGCCGTTTTTGCCGTTCTTTACGCCGTGGGTCATCAATGCCGCTGATCCGACACGAATCATGTTCGGCAGCAGCAATTTCCTTTATGAATCGACCGACCAGGGCAGCACGCTGACCGCCTTGGGAGGCGTCATGGACACCGGCGGAGGGCAATTCGCGCCTTCGGTCGCAGTCGGCGCCATTTCGCCGGTAGTCGGAGCCGATCCGATTGCCTACGGCGGGTTCTCTGGGGGCGTCGCCAATCCGAATGTGCTGTGGGTGGGCACCGGCGGTCAATTGCGTTTGCGCACCTCCGGCAACGGCCTGCCGGCCATCGTCGCAAATTATCCCGGAGCCGGGCTAGCCAACAACAATGGCCTGGTGGTGGGTATTGTCATGGATCCGACCGATTGGCACACGGCCTACGTCCTCGACCAGGCAGGAAGCGTATTCAAGGGCGTTTCCGACAATAGCGGCACAACGGTCACATGGACCAACTTGACCGGCAATTTGCCAACGGCATTTCGCCGCTTCCGCTCGATCGAGTTTGTCCGCAGTGGCGCCGACCAGGTGCTGCTCGTGGGTGGCCAACAGGTCTATCGCACACTCAACCCCGGCACGAATCCCGTCTGGACCGTGTTCGGGCAGTTTCTTCCGAACGCAAACGTTCGCGATCTCCACTACATTCCGCCGAATGCCGGAGGTCCATCCAAGGGCGACATCTTGTTGGCCGGCACCGATGGTCGCGGCGCTTGGACCATCAGCAACGCGGCAGCCGCGCTGGTCAGCCCGATCGGCAGCGAACTGCTTGTTTGTGGCGACGAAGATTTTCCGGATCAGAACGACGCCTTCCTCTTGGTGCGAGATCCAGTCTTCCCCACTTCTTTGGATGTTTACGTCAATGGTGTCTTGGAGCAGGTTACACCGCTGGCGGGTCTCCAGAAGATCGCCGTGTATGGTGGCGGCGGTTTCAATACGCTGACCGTGGACAGCTCCAACGGACTGATTTCCATTCCCGATGGCATTACCTTCAACGCGGGCGATCCATGTCCAACGACGCCAGATGAAGGCGCATCTGCGATGGGAGAAGACGGGATTGGCATGTTGATTTTGACGCAGACCGGCGGTCCTACAATCACGACCGACGTTTACAGCCCGGGGCCCAATCCCGGCCAAGGCACAGATGTCATCACGGATTCCAACGGCAATCTCCAATCGATCTACTTCACCGAGCTGGCGCCGGTTGTCGATAACGTTCCCGCCGCCACGCAGACCGTCAACGGGACGCCGGCGGTCAACGCGATCAACTTCGCCCAAGGTCCCGGCGGCGGAATCTTCGGCGCCGATACAACTGGGCTGGTGACGGTCGATAACCTGGAATCGTTCGAGTTTTCGCAAAAGCAAAATCTCGTGATCAATGCCCAGGCTGGCAACGATGTAGTCAATCTGAACTATCCAGTGGGCGCGCCGACAGGGCTGACAGGCATCACGGTCAACGGCGACGACGGCGATGACAGCGTCACCACACACAGTGGCGTGACAGTTTCTGTGACGTTCAACGGCGGTGCCGGCAACGACTCGCTCGATGCCTCCGGCGTTACCGGCTCTACGGCCACCCTTAGCGGCGGCAACGACAACGACACGCTGATTGGCAGCACCCACAACGGTACTTCCAATACCTTCGACGGCGGCGCCGGCGACGACACCATCCTGCTTCGCGGCACGCTGCTCAACGATACCATCAACGTCGAACAAACCTCGGCAGCCGCCTACACCGCCACCGTCAACGGCAGCGTCCATAGTGACAACTTCAGCAACATCGAACGGTTCCGCATTGAAGCCTTGGACGGCGACGATCTGATTCGCATTAGCGTGGCGGATGCGCTGGAACTGGCTCCGGCGGGAAGTTTGAACTTTGACGTGGATGGCGGACCCCCGAGCGCCAGTGATCGGCTTCTTGTGAACGACGACGGCATCGGCGATCTGACGATACTCCGCCAGAACTCCGATGGCCGCAGTGGCTCGGCCACGGTCGGCGCCTTGAATCCGATTGTTTACGCCGATGTGGAACGGGTCGATGTGACACCGGTCAATCCCGTCACCGGCGGCACCGGAACCGACGGCAACGGCCGCATCAAAGTTTTCCACAACGACCCGTTCGAATATAACGACACGCGGTTGAACGCCGGCCAGCTTTTCCGCGTCGGCACGGCCTCGAACAGCCCGAGCATCGATCCGGGTGCGCTCACAACGTTGCCTTTTACCGCGAACGGTGATGAAGATTGGTATGAATTCCGCCCGCAGGCCACGGGCACGTTCCAGGTGAAAATCCTGTTCGATCTGTTGCCCACGCTGGCCAACGGCCGGCCTGGCTTGCCGGGCAACGGCGATTTGGACCTGGCGATTTACGATGCCAACGGCAATCTGATCGTCAATGGCGTTGCGGCCTCGGGCGGCAAGGCCGCGGTGTTCGCGGCCACCGACGATCCCAACTTTCCGCAGTTCAATCGCATCTTCGTACGGGTGAAGGGCGCTCCGCTGGCGTCGCTTTCGTCCACATCGATCAACACCTACGATTTCGACAATCTGGCCGGCGTCGGCACCGGCAACCCCGGCGTTGCCAATGTCGATATCTTTGGCCCGCAGGTGACTGATGTCTCGGTCAACGATGTGCCCAGCTCGACCTACAACCTGTTCGGTCTGAAGCCGACCAATGCGCCGCAAAGCCCCACACCGCTCGTGAACAGCCTGCTGATTCACTTCCAAGATCTGCCGCCCCGGGTGGCCGGTTTCTTGTACCCGGCATTGGATTACATGCTGACGGCCGACCAGGCCCGCGGATTGTTCCAAGTGGTCGGCGACGCCAACGGAATTGTGGCGATCGACCATGTGGAAATCGACGATCCGTTTCCGTCGATGGTCGGCCAAACTCCAACGGCAACCATTCGCATTGTTTTCAGCAAACCGTTGCCTGACGATCGCTTCACGCTCACCATTAGCGACAGCCTCCGCGATCCGCCGTTGAATCAGCTCGATGGCGAGAGCAATGCCCCCGAGCCCAATGGCGCGCCCAACTTCCCCAGCGGCGATGGCCATGCCGGCGGCAATTTTGTAGCGCGGTTCACCGTCGATAGCCGTCCGGAAATTGCCGATTACGCGGCGGCGAAAGTGTATGTCGATATCAACGGCAACTTCGTTTACGATCCGCAGAACACCGACTTCACCAATCGCGATCTCACGTTCACGCTGCAACTGGGCCCATCGCTCGTGGGCTTGTTCTCGCAGATGGGCGTTCACGATGCCGTGTTCGCGGGCAACTTCCCGCAGGGCGATGAGGAATTCGGTGCAATTGCCAATGGCTTCTCCAAGCTGGCCGCCTACGGTTACGATCAGAATCTGAAAGCATTCCGCTGGCTGATCGATAACACGGGCGACGGCGTAGCTGATATCGGCGCTGCGCTGCCGGATTTCCAGATCAACGGTATTCCGATTGCCGGCAATTTCGATGGCGACGCCACGAACGGCGATGAGCTGGCACTGTTCGACGGCACGAAGTTCTGGTTCTTTGCGGTCGATCCAGTCGGTCAAACGGTCGTCCCAATCAACGGCGGTGTGCCTGTGGCGAGCAATTTGCGCGGCATCCCGATTGCCGGCGATTTCAACGGCGACGGAGCCGTCGACCTGGCCACGTGGAAGAATGATTTCTTCACGTTTGATTACGGCACTCCGGGCGTGCCGTTCAATTTCTTCGACACCGGCGTACCCGGCACGGTGTTGCCGACCATCGCGTTTGGCTTCCCCGGCGTGAGCGAAATTCCAATCGCCGCCGATATGGACCAAGACGGCGTGACCGACGTCGGTTTGTGGGTCCCCGGCCGTGCGGGAACAATTCCGGCTACGGGTGCGGAAGTCTTTTTCTTGATGTCGAACGACGTGCCCGACACCACGACCGGCCTTCCGCCCATCGATGTTTCGACGCTGCCGGCGTTCAGCGATTTTTCTGTGGCGCCCGATCTGCTGAATCACCCCTTCAGCCCGTCGCCGTTGGGCAGCGATTTGTACTTCCAGTTCGGCGATGAATTCGCCAACCCCATCGTTGGCAATTTCGATCCACCGGTGAAGCCCACCACAGCCGCCGCGGCCGCCGATACGACTGCCCCCAACAGTGCCGTCAAAGCGCTGGCCGCGACAACGACCTCAAAATCGTTCGCGGTCAGTTGGTCGGGTTCCGACAGCGGCACCGGCATCGCCAAGTACGACGTGTATGTTTCCGACAATGGCGGCGCGTTCAAACCGTTCCTGCAAGGCACGACGCAGACTTCCGCCATGTTCACCGGCACGTCGGGGCACACGTACGGCTTCTTCAGCATGGCCACCGACAAAGCCGGCAACGCGCAAGCCACGCCCACTGCCGCCCAAGCCAAAACCAACGTGCAGGTCAGCGCGAAAACGACCACGACCCTGGCCACTTCGGCGGGCCGCATCGTCCCCGGGCAGTCGGTAAGTTTCACTGCCACGGTCAGCGCTGGCGCCGGCAACGACGTGCCAACCGGTCTGGTCACGTTCAAAGATGGAGTCAAGGTTTTAGGCTCGGCAGCCCTGCAAAATGGCACAGCGACTTTCTCGATCGCGGGCCTATTGATTGGCAACCACTCCATCACTGCCAGTTACAGCGTCGGCGTGAATGGCAGCGTATCGGCCGCACTGTTGGAGCATGTGGTTCGCGTGGCGCTGGAGGCCGATTCGCTTATTCCCGGCGGCACGGCGCTCTATGTCGGCGGCACTCCGGGAAGCGATTTTATCACGTTCTTGCCGGCCACCGCGGCCGGCGCGATCCGCGTCAAGTTCAACGGCGCCGTGCTGGGCGCCTTCTCGCCGACCGGCCATATTGTCGCCTATGGTCTGGCGGGCAACGACACTCTCCAGATGCTCAGCAGCGTCATCGCCGGCAAAACCTATTTCGTCTCCAAACCGGGCATGTTCTTTGGCGGCAATGGCAACGATACGCTGATCGGCGGCCTTGGCAACGATATTCTCATCGGCGGCACCGGTCTCGATAAGCTCATCGGCGGCGCGGGACGCGATGTACTGATCGGCGGCACCGGGGCCGACAAACTCTATGGCGGCTTGATGAGCGGCCCCACCAACGCCGCCGATGGCAACATCCTCATCGGCGATGCCACGCAGTTCGATGCCAATGAGGCCGCGTTGTGGGGCATTTCGCAGCAGTGGAATTCGAGCGACGACTACGCCACGCGCACCACCAAGCTCCTGGCTGGCAACAATTCGCAGGGCGTGGCGCTGAACTCCAGCGCCATCACTAGCGACGGCGCCATCGATCAATTGTTCGCCGCGCTGGGCGACGATTGGTTCTGGAACCTCTCGGGCCAGGACAAGCTCAACGGTTTAAAAGCCGGCATTCGGGTGAATTGAATTTCGCTGGGCCATTGAATGGTTTCTTTAAGCGTGGGAAGCCCCCAGCTTTTTCCGCGCTCATCTCATCCATCTGTCGGATCGCTGGCCGGCTTCACCGGTTGGGGCGCGTCGGTCAAATACTTGCTCAAGTCGCAATCTTTCAGCCCTTTAATTCCCTCCACCACGCACTCGGCGTTCAGCACGGCGCCCTTCCAGCCGGTGTGGGTGTGCTCTTTGGGGAACAAAGGCTTCACGGCTTCCTGACCCAGTTGGTCGTACTTGTCGGCGATCAGGCCGTTCAGATCGATGAAGAGCGCGCCCGCTTGTTGGGCGGCCTCGGCGGCCCAGGTGGCATAGCTGCCCGTGGCGCGCTTCACTTTGCCGCCGTCCCAGTCGTTGCGGGGAATCAGCGAACACACAATCGGCGTCGCGCCCCGGGCCTTGGTGTCGGCAATGTACTTCCGCAAGTACCAGCCGTAGGTGTGAACGGTTTCCTTCTGGCCGTCGCGGCTCACCTCTTGCGATTCTTCACCGTTGCCGCGCAGCGAGCCCCGGCCGCTGGCGCCGCCGCCGTCGTTGTGGCCGAACTGCATGAGCACGTAATCGCCCGGCTTCACCAGCGCCAGCACGCGTTGCCAATGGCCGGCGGTCAAGTACGATCGGCTGCTGGTGCCCCCCAGCGCCTGATTTTCAACGTTGATCTGGCGGGGGTCGAAGTACGCCGCCAGCGGATGTCCCCAACCCCACAGGCCATCGGTCCCTTTATCCCAACTGTTCTTCACGGTCGAGTCGCCGATCAGAAACACGGTCGGCAGCGCCGGATTGTGATCGGCCGCCAGCGCGCCGGTTCGGGCGCTGCGCCACCGGCGCTTTGGCTTTTTCGTTCGATTGCGCTTTCGCGCTGGCTGCGCAGGCCAGCAGGCCGGCCATTGAAAGACCCAGCACGATTGACCGCCAATTCATTTCTAACATCTGAGATTCTCCGAAGGTGGTGGGGCGCCGCTTTGAATTTTGTCGCCGGGCTCCGCCCATGGCCAGCCGATTGCGCTCAAACGCCCGCAGACCGGCCCCGATCAAGCCGGAGGCAGATCGCGGTCGCGCACGCCAGACAAGAGGCTGCGCCAAGTCGTTGCCCAACCCACGAGTTCGAATCCTGGCCAAGCCCCTCTTGCGGCTGCGCCGGAGCGGACACTTGTACGGGCCACCCGCGAGAAACGCCGGCCGCTTAGAAATCAAACTTCGGCGTCTTGCGGTCCATGCGGTTGGCCAACTGCTGGTGCGTTTTCAGATCGATGCCGAACGGAATGGTGTGGACCGAGCCGTCGCAAAAAACCATGTTCCAGGCGCTGGGGTGGGCGCTGCCCCAGAGATTCCGTCCAAGATCGCTGGCGGCCAGCGTCTGGCCGTTGATCTCGGTGCCAGAGATCGTGTCGTGGATGACATTCGCACCCCCGTTGCCGATATCGGCGGCACTACGGTTGGTGTCGTTGTCGTACCCGGTAAACATCCACTCGTTGTCACCGTGATCATCGCCCGTGCCGTACTTGTCGACCAGCAGGAATTTTTCCCCAATCGCATAGGTCTTGCTGAGTCCGTCGACAACTTGTTTGATGCTAACGGTGCTGCGCTGGTAGATAATGCCAGTCGCATATTTGGAATTGCCAATAACTTCGCACGGATTAGGTGACGGCCATACATAACCGTCTAAGTTGGTGTCTCCGGGACCGCCACCGTTCTCAACACCGTTATTCAACGGCTGTTCGCTACCGGCGCAGGCAGCATAATCGGTGCGGGCAACTCGGGGGGGGTTACCGGGTGGCACAATCCAATTGCCGTAGGCCGCACCGCTACCAGCAAGCGTAAACGGATAAGTGATCGATTCAGACCGCCGGCTGGGACAGCCAAAGCCTTTGACGAACGACCCGACTTGCAGACTGAGGGCCGAGCTTTTCTGGGGGTATTGCATGCCCTTGCCATAGTCGTGGACCACCCGTTCTTCCATATACGGCAGGATGTTGTAGGCCCAGCCACCAGGTTGGTTTTTGCCGTACCCGCGGTCCGGGTCGCCGGTTGAATTCCAGCCCCAGCCGCCGGTCGGAAAATGTTTTTGCGTGTTGACATGATTTTGCAACGCCAAGCCGATCTGCTTCAAGTTGTTTTTGCATTCCGTCAGCCGGGCGGCTTCACGCGCCGATTGAATGGCGGGCAACAAGAGGGCAATCAGAATGCCGATGATGGCGATGACAACCAGCAGCTCGACCAACGTGAAGGCACTACGCGAGGCGATTCGCCGTGAATTGCGCAGCATACAACTTCCCTCCTGAAAACATTCCGACCGGAGTTTATTCCGCGGATATAAATGATCGAACGAGAACGACTCTCGTCGCCTAGATGCACCGAGTGATTCACCCCGCGCTACCGCCCCGTTGCCAAGGCCATGCTGGACGGAAACGCGCTCCCAGAACTGACGCAACTCCCACATCCCACCATCGGCCAAATGAAGACAAGTAATTGGCCCCTTGGCTGCCGCTTCTCACCCACGGCTGGCATTCTAGCAATTGGCGTCCAAAAGTGCAAATTATATCAGAGGATTTTGGTCGCCCGGCGGCCAGAGGTGGACCTGCCCAGTAACGCCTGGTTTGGAATAAATTGGTACGGGACGGAAGGTGGTTTTCAGCCGGAAAAACGAGCCGAAAACCGGCCGTTGTACCCGCCGGCAAGGAGGCGAACTCCGGGCATTTTCGTCGGGTTGGGAATGAACCGGGGGGGCAGGGCGGGGCTGTTCTACCTGCTTAACGCTCGCTGTCGGTGCGAATGGTCCGCAGGCCAAACACCCGGGCGACTTCGCTCCCCTCGGCGGCCTGAAATCGAACAGTGACTTTTGGTTGGCCGTGGACCAACTCGGCGGGAATTCCGTATTCGACGTCAAAAAAACCGGTTTGCTCTTGAGGACCGGCGCGCTCGATGGTCTGCGCGCCGATTTTTTTGCCCTCCACTTGCAGCTCGAACTGACGGCGCGCCGGCTCATCATTGCGGTAGGTGACGATCAGGCTCATCGGATGCGCCTCATCCACGGGGAGATCGAAAGAGAACCACGTGGCGGCGCGTCGGCCGGGGCGATCTTGCGCACGCACGGGTCTGGATTCTTCCCCGGCTTGATAATTGAAATCTCGTTCGGGTTGCATTTCGCCGGGTTGCACGAATCCGACCGTGGCGGCGGTCAGCTTCTGCTGCTTCGCTTGCTCGGCGGCCAACTGACGGGCGCGCTGCTGCCAGTCGGCACGGGTCATGATGTCCCAGTAAATGCCATAGCGTTTGTCGTGCAACTGGTAGAAGGGAACAAACGTGACTTCAACATCCTGATCGCCAGACGGCAATTGTCCGCGGGCTTTGAACGTGCCCTCTGCGCCGGAGACGGGCAAGAGCCAGTTCTCGACCGAAGTTTCGTCGGTCACAAACACCGGATAGCTCGACGCAGAACCACCCCGGGCTCGGCCGCCGGTGGCGCCAGCCATGCCGCTCATATCGCCAGCCAGAACCAGCGGCCCCCACATGAGCGCGGCCTTCGATGGATTGTCGGGCAAGGCCGCTTTCCAGAGTTTCTTGGGAAGCGTCAGCGCGACCACGTCGCCGGATTTCCAAGTTCGTTTGATCTCGACGTAAGAATCTGGCTGGGGAAGTGCATCCAGAGCCTTGCCATTAACCGTCACCGCGAACCCTTCGCCTGCCCAGTAGGGGCGGCGAATGGCCAGCGTCAATTCTTTGGGAGCATCGACAGAGATTTTCAGCGTGGCGTCGTTCCCTAGAGGAAATGAAGTCTCCATTTCGACCGTCGCGGCTTGCGATTTCCACTGGGCAACACTTGGCGCAAACAGATTGATCCACAGCTTGTTGCCGGCTTCGTAGTACACTCCATAACCGTGCAGCGCGTGGCTTTCCATCCCCGTGCCGACACAACAAGTGAAGCTCTCGCCCGGCCCGAGCATGCGCTGATATTCTTGAATCACGCCCTGGCCGACGGGCACCATGTAAGAAGTTTGACCCGTTTCCGGATTGATCGACGCCAAAATGTGATTGAAGAGCGCGCGTTCGTGGAAGTTCGCGTATTTGATGTCCGGTTCGAGTGCGAACAGTTCGTGCGCCATCTTCAGCATGTTGTACACGTTGCACGATTCCGCCGTGCGGCCCTCGATCATTGGATTGAGCACATCGGGTTTTCCAAAGTACTCATTGCGTCCATGACCGCCGGTCGCAAAGCTGTGGTGAAAGGCCACCTGGTCGAAGAAGAACCTGGCGGCGTTGCCATCTGTCGCGTTGCCGGTGTACTCGTAGCGTTTTAATTCGCCCAGCAACTTGGGGACCTGCGTGTTGCCGTGCTTGCCGTTCAGGATGTCGGTCCCTTGGGCGAGTGGGTTGACGATGGCTGTGTGTTCGAATTTATCGGACAGCGCCAGCCAGCGCTGGTCACCGGTGTCGGCGTAGAGATCGGCCAGCACCTCGTTCATGCCGCCGAATTCCGTGAACAGCATCTGCTGGATTTGCTGCTCGTTTAACTTGGAGAGAATGCTTTCGACCCAGCCGGCGAATTTCTCTTCAACTTCTAAGGCTGTGCGATTCCCCGCGATGCGGTAAGCATCACGCAGCCCGGCGAATATTTTGTGCTGGACATACCACGGCGACCACATGCCGTTCAGGTCGAACCCGCCGGAGCGAATCGTGCCCGCGGCAAGTTGCTCGAACAGCGTTTTGCCATCGACCAATTGCGGAGTGCCGCGCCCGCCACCTGTGCCGCCGCGGCCGGCGCCGCCCAACAGGGCGCCAATGTAGCCGTCGCCGTGTTTGTCTTGAATTTCCTGGAGCTCCTTCACCAAGTAATCGACGCGGTCTTTGAAGCGCGGATCGCCGGTGGCGGCATACATATAACTCACGGCCGAGAGATAATGCCCGGCAATATGACCGGTGAGTTGTCGCCCGTCGCCATCCCATCCGCCGTAGCCGCGCTGGGCTTTGGGCTCCAAACCGGCGCGCAGCCGCAGGTAGTACAGCATGCGATCGGGCTCGAGCTTGAGCAGATACTCGGCATCCAGATCTTGCGCGTGCTTCAGGGGACCGCCTGTGAGACGAACATCTCCCAGGGGAACGGGCTGGGCCAGCGTGGGCACCTTATTCTGAATTGCCTGCACGCTCGGAGCTGGAACCGACTCGGCCCCGAGCGTTAAAGTACCCGACGTCACCGCTGCTCCCAGACACCCAATGACGAGGAGCGTTTGCCAGCAAGAACAAAAATGCACTGGCGATGACATAGGCGTGTAATCGGTAGCCCGCGCGACGATTGCCGGCGTTTAGAACGCACTGGACGCCGAAGACTCTCCGGGGTTGGCGCCGCCCGCGGCGCTACAAAGAGTGCGCCACACAATGATGTTGATGCTGTCGCTAAGGAAATGGACTGAGCCATCGCAGCAACATACGTTCACGCCTCCCGTATGTTTGCTCCGCGACGCAAAATACTCGGCCCCTTCGGAACCGCCGCCGCCAGCGCAGGTGCAAGCTGGAACGCCGTCTAAAGCCTCAATGGGAACTGCCGTCTGTTCACTACAGCCGCCATTGTTCATAATGCAGGCGACACGTACGGCGTTGTCACCTAAGATCGAATTCGGCGGCAATGCGCCTTCAAAGGTTGCACCGCCCGTTGCCTCTTCAATCTCGCTGATGGGTCCGCCCCAGGTATTACCGAAATCTTTAATGGTCCGCATTTCGCCCATCAGCAAGGTATTGCTAGTTCCGTCGGGAATGTTTTTGAGGGCGCGACTTTTACGATACATAAAAGGAGCGCCGTAAAATTTGGTGGACGGATAAGCGCCGATGGTCGGCAGATTTCCCTGGCCATAATTGGTGTTCCCGAAATTCACCGAGTAGTTGCCGCGCCAACGAGACCAATTCATCGACGGCCATTCATTATGCTGCATGCCATCCGACGGGCATTCATAGAGGCTAATCTTGTAGGTTCGGGCTCGATAATTGCTGACATCACTAAATGTGACATTCGTATTGATGGCTTTCACAAAGCCCACTTCTTCGATGTAGGGGCCGACAAAGGAATACCAACCGTGGTCGTCATACCACTGGCCGACGGTTAAATACCCCGGAGGAAACGTATCCCCGGGCCCATATTTCGTGCCTGGGGGCAGCGTCTTGCGAGCATTGTCGTGGGCCGTCATGGCCAAACCCAGCTGCTTGAGATTATTGGCACACTGGCTGCGGCGGGCTGATTCGCGAGCAGCCTGGATCGCAGGCAGCAGCAGGGCGATTAGAATTCCAATAATCGCAATGACCACCAACAGTTCAACCAAGGTAAAGCCCCGGCTGCCTCGCCAGGCTTTCCTGCGCGCGTTCAGAGTTTCTGCTGAGGCTTGCTGCGACGCTCGGTAAATAGGGTTCGTTTTCACTGCTATCTCCTTCCCTCTTGGCGAGAGCAGATGCCCTGGTCGATTGTAGATTATATACAATTTAACGAGAGCAGGCTATGCCTGCTCTCGTTAATGCGATTATCTCGATGACGCTCTTCTTAAATGTCGGCGTTCTTCCGCCGCCTGCGAACGACAAAATAGCCAGGCAGCGCTCCGAAGACGAGTAACACTAACGTTGTCGGTTCCGGCACCCCGGCGACAGTGCCGGCGCCGGCACCGATGCCGGGCAGATCCAGTTCGGCTTGAATATCGGCGTTAGTGATAGTGCCTGAAAGGTTCACGTCGCCGACATTGAGCAGGTCATCGGTCGACCAGCTCTTGAGAGCTTTGTAAGCATTCAGGTCGGTGAGGGCCGTCAGCATCGCCGTCACATCTGCGGACGTCACAGTTCCATTGCCATCCCAATCTCCCAAAACCTTCGTCGAAACCGATGTCGGAACGACCTCACCATTGGGACGAATTGTCGACCCATTGAATCCCTGGAAGTGAAATTGACCGACTTGCCCGCCGACGCCGGTCGTCAATCCGCCGCTGGTGGTGCCGACGATTAGCTGATCGATCCCACCACCGGTATTCACGTTGCCGCTCCAATTCAGGATCGACAGCGTGGTGCCCGTGGTCCACGGAATTAAGTGGCTGTCGGCCAATATCAGCGTGCTGGCGCCAAGGCCGAAATCGATGCCGGAGTTGGCCGTCAATTTCAGCGTTGCGGCCAGGGTGGGCGCCGCGCCAGCGATGTTGAGCGTGCCCCCGTTCATGACGAGTTGCGACGATGTGTCGATGGTGTTGTTGTTACCCAAGACTAAAACGCCCTGACTCACCGTGGTCGGGCCCGTATAGGTATTGGCGCCCGATAGTGTAAGCGTGCCGGCGCCCAGTTTATTCAGGCCGCCGCTGGTATTGGCAACCAGTGTGGCTGCCCCTCCAATGGCGCCTGTGTTGCCAATGCCGCCACCGTTGAGCGCAAACGTCGGTGGGCTGGTATAACCGATGCCAGGATTGGTGATGACAATTCCTGTTAAGTTTCCGTTGGAATCGATCGTGGCATTGGCCGTGGCGCCCGTTCCGCCGCCGCCAGTAATGTACACTTGAGGAGTGCCAATATAGCCTCCCCCGCTAACCGTCAAGCCTGTCGCACTGACTCCGCTGCCGGTGGGCGCCTGCACGATTGCATCCAAAGTCACATTGTGACCGCCATCATCAATGTTCGCTCCGCCACTGTACGAATAGACGTTCTGCACGCCCGCTGCGCCAGTGGTAATTAGCGAAGACGTGTCGGCACGTGCTTGCAACGTGCCACCGTTGAAATTGACGGTGGCCGTGCCTGCACCTCGGGTGACTTGCGGAACTGTGGCAATTCCGCCCAGCAAATTGAGCGTGCTAATATTTGTGGCATTGTTGACGGCGATCTGAAGTTGCGCCCCTTGAACAATCAAGTGGCCCGTCCCCGACATGTTCAACACGGCGTTGGATTGTTCGCCGACGAACGTATTTGACGTGGTTGTGAGTGTACCGCCAGACAAATTCACCAAGCCGTCTAGTGTGCCCGCAGTAAAGGCAGTACCCAGAGAGCCAATCGTGAGCGGATTGTTAGACACGGTCAGCGAGCCGCCGCTCATATTAAGAACGCCCTTCCCCGCCTGGCGACCTACCGCCAGCCAGCTTCCTACGGTGACCGTACCGCCGGTCATATCCATAACGCCGTACGACCCACTATTGCCTTGCCCGATCCAAAGTTCGTTCGCGGAATTCAGTATGCTGCCCGGGCCAACTCGCAACGCGCCAGCCTGCCCCGCCCCATTTGCAATCAATACGCTCGGAGCATTGTCCTTCCTGGCCTGTAAATTGCCGCCTTGGAGTTCCAGGATTCCATTAACTAGCCCGGCCGTGGCATTGGTGCCAATTTGGACCTGTCCCTGGTTGGTAATGTGATTGCCTGGGATGATGCTTCCTGTGAGGAGCACTCGACCTGATTCAAAGGTCAACTGTTCGCTCAAGGTGTTGGCGCCGGAGAGCGTCAGCGTGCCCGAGCCACGTTTTCTCAAACCCAGGTTACCGCCCGTTGCCGTTGCGCCGGCACCGTCGACCAGGGTTCCGGAGAACGTGGTATCGGTGTTATCGGTGCCGACGGTCATCCAGCGTGTGGTAGCACTGCCATTGGCGACCGTGCCGCTGCCAATGAGGCCGCCAAAGAACGTGTCGTTCTGGCCAAGATTAACTAACCCGCCGTTGACAATCAGGTCGCCGCTAATGGTCGATGTCTGCGCGCCGCCATTGCCTGCGGTGGGCAAAATCGTCCACGTGCCTGTGCCAGACTTGGTAAGGTTGCCGGTCCCGAAGATGGGACCTGTCGTAAGGACGCCGGCGACAGTATTGAGCGAGCTATTGCCGACAAGATTCACCGTACCAGTGCCAAAGCTTAAGTCGTTCGTTCCAGTGAACGTTACGTTACCGTTTAAGTTCACCGCATTGTTAGTCGAGAGCGTGAGCAATGCTCCGCTGGTATTGTCAATGGTGCCGCCGTTAAGCGTTAGTGGACCCGTGCCCACCGCACCTGCGCTCTTAATATTGAGCGTGCCGCTGTTCAGGGTCGTACCCCCCGTGTACGTGTTGTTATTGGCGATGGTCACGGAGCCGGTGCCATTGAGAAACATTGTGCCGGAAGAGACTCCAAACCCGCCGGTCGATTGCAGCGTATACGGCGTCGCCGCGGTATTGGTGAACCGCATGTACGCGGTGCTAACGTTGGCCGTGAGATTCACAATGCCAGTGACGGCGCCATCCTGAAATTCGGCAGCGTCGTTGGTCACAAAGTTCGTCGGTGTGCCGGACGAAGAGAGTTTCCAATTCTGTGGCGTATGCGCGGCCAGATCCCAGTTTCCGTCGCCAGCGCCGGTCCAAATCGCGGTGTCGCCGCCGATGACCACGTTAATAAGACCGGCTGGATTGGTAAGCGAAACCGTCTGCCTGGCCCCCAGGTTTGCGAACTGCCCGACCAAAAATTGGTTGAAGCCCGCACCGCCGATGGCGCCGGAATAACTCAAGACCGAATACGTGGCGCCGCCGAGCCAGAAGTTACCGGTATTGGCGGCGTTGATTACTACGTTTCCGGCCGCGTTTGTGGAAACGGAAGTGGTGGCAATTTTAGGCGTCGCCGCCGTGGCTTCCGACGTGCGAATACTCAATGTGCCCGCCCCTGCAAAGTTGAGTGCGCCAATGGTAATTGGCGTTGTTCCGCCGTTTCCGTGCGTCACCACTGCGGCCAACGAGTTGGCGACGTTCACGGTATTGACCGTCGTGGTGCCATCCAATGTTCCGGAACTCAGCGCCACCGCCGGGCTAATTGCAACCGAGCTGGTTTGGAGCAACCTACCACCGCTAATGGCAATTCCGCTGGAGGCGTTGACGGAGCCAGTTCCCGACAACACCAAGTTGCCGCCGGAAACAGTCGTAGCTCCGGTGTAGGCGTTGGCGCCGGTAAGAGCCAGGTTTCCTGGGCCGGCTTTAATCAGTCCGAAGCCGCTGCCGCTGATGACGCCGCCTTCGGTGAGCGTGGTGTTGGCATTCGTAAGATTCGTGGTGACGGTGCGTGTGGCATTCAGGGTAATTGGACCCGTGCCCATATTGAGGCTGGCCGATCCAGCGTACGTAAAGTCGTTGTTCCAATTTTGCGGATTGACGTTGGCTAAAGTAACGGCCGCGCCACTGATATTGTCGATGCTCACCCCCGGTGCATTGATCGTGAGCGAACCGGTTCCAAGCGCGCGTGCGTTATTGATGCCCAGGGTACCTGCGTTTAGACGAATACCGCCGTTGAACGTGTTGGTGCCCGACAGAGCCATCGTTCCGATTCCCTGCTTGATGATGCCGGCATCCGTGGCGGCAAAAGTGCCATGCAGGATGTTGTTGGGGATGGTGATGATGACGCCGTTGTCATCGATGGTCACCGGTCCGGCCGCATTCTGAGAAATATTGAGGTTATCGATGTTCGTGATGAAATTAGCGTTGGCTGTCGCGGCCTTTAATGTGCCGCCGTCGAAATTGAACGTGGTGGTGGCAGCCGTTGCGGCAGTGACTGATTGCATCCAAATGGTTCCACCACTGAAGTTGAAAACTCCTGTGCCTGCGTTCACGCCCACATTCAGCGCACCGCCGCCGTGCGAGATGCCGCCGTTGGTGAATCCCGTCAGCGTGCCGCCGCTCATGGTGTATATGGCCGAGAGCGATCCGGGATTAGCCAACATCGCCACACGAGCGTTGTTGTACAAATTAATATCGCCGGCCGTTTGATTCACGATGCCGGTCATGTTGGCGAAATTGCCGATTTCGAACTGAGCGCCGTTGACGCCGGTGTTGATGATCAGCGTCCCGCCGTTCATGTTGAAGGTGCCGGTTGTGGGCGCCTGTGCTGCGTTATTGGCACCGCCGCCAACCGTGAACCAGGTCCCGGTGGTCACCGTTCCGCCATTGATGGTCATTGTGGCGGGACCACTGCCGGCGCCATTCGTGAGGGCATTACCGGCATTTCCGCTGATGCTTATCTGCGCGGCAGTCACGGTTCCTCCATTAACTGTGAAGGAGCCGTTGTCGGTCGAGTACGGCGAGATTTGAATATTCTGGTTGATCGTGCCCAGTGATCCGGAGGTCACCAGCTCGCCATTGTGGATGATCGTTGTCTGTGAATGATTTACGGCACCGGTAAACACCAATTTACCGCCCCCAGTTTTCACGATCGATACCCCGGGGCCGTTCACGGTCCCGCCGATGGTGAGTGTGCCGGCAGCGACGTTAAAAGTCGAGGTCGTCCCGGTCGAGTTGGTTGCTCCGGGATTGGCTTCGGGGGCGTTGCCCGGATTGAAGGTGATCGCCATGGGACCGGTGCCAAGGTTCAAATTGTTGGAACCGGTGAACGTGAAGTCGCCGTTAACATTGATGGCGTTGTTGTTGGTGAGCGAGTGCGCGGCACCGGCGGCATCGATCGTGGAGTTCAGTCCCAATGTCAGCGCACCCGTGCCAATGGCTGTATCGTGGCCGATGTTCAGAGTGCCAGAGGCGTTGCCATTGGAAACCGTCACACCGCCGGTAAAAGTGTTGGCCGTGTTCAGCGTCACGACACCGTTACTGTTCACGAACACCGAACCGGAGCCGCCGATGGCGCCTGGCCCGTTGATCACATAGTCCCCGCCTGCACTGTTATTGAAGGTGACGCGCGGAGGCGAAACGGTGCCGCTGGAAAGGCTGATCGTTTTGGAACCTATCGCCGTGTCATCAAAGACGACGGCGTCTTCTACGCCCGTGGTGGATTGATAGGTGGTCGCAGTTGCTGCCGAGGACAACTGCCAGTCCGACGGTCCGCCGAGCTGCCAGTTGCTGCTGCCGTTGCCGGTCCAAATCAAATAGTTGCCACCGATGGTCAACTTGATCTGACTATTGACCGTATCGTTCGTTAAGGACTGGGTCTGCCGACCGCCAAGGCCCACGACTGCGGACGTGAACGCCGGGAAGCCCGTTCCTCCGAGCGTCGTGTAGCTAGCCAAGGTGTACGTGTTGTTCGACCAGGCGCCGCCGGTGTTGATCGGGCTCACCGTCACTGAGCCTGCGCCGGTGGTGGTGATCGTGGAAGCGGTCAAGGCCGGAGAAGCAGCCGCGAAATCGGAGGTCACCGGGCTCCAAGTGCCGGCGCCACTGAACGTCAAATTGGTAAGGTTCAATGTCGCAGCGGCGCCGTTGCCATTGGTGATCACGCCGCCGGTTCCGGCGCCGACCGTGGCATTGGCAACAAAGCCCACGCCGTCCAGAGTGCCCGTGGTCACCGTGACCGGCGCATTGATGGTGGAATTTGCCCGCAACTTGGCGCCTGTGCCATTGATGTCGATGACACTGCTGGAATCGACGGAGCCGGACACCAGCAGCGTGCCGCCAGCGATCTTGGTTGGGCCGGTGTAAGTGTTAAAGCCTGAAAGCGTGGTGACGCCCGACCCGGTGAAGATCATGCCGCCGCCGACGTTCCCGGCAATTGCAACGGTGGCCCCCGCGGTGGCCGCCGTCGTGAAACCGCCCCCTTTCAGGGTGACCGTCTCACCGCCGCTATAGTCTGTGCCGGGGCTGGTAATCGTGATGCTGCCGACGTGATAGGTGCCGTCTAGATCTTGCACCATATTGGCAACGGCCGTCGCGCCTCGACCTGCGCCCGAAATAACTACGGCCGTGCTCCGATATAGCCAGAGCCGGCGCTATCCACGGAAATAGACGTTACGCCACTGCCGGTTGGCGCGGACAAGGACCTGCTGATTGTGATGTTTTTCCCATTATTGTCGATCGTGTTCTTGGTCGCCGTGGCGGAATCGTCATAGACGACGACGTCGGACAGGTTGGCATTGGTGATAAAGTTGCCACTCACGGAAGCCTGCAGGGTCCCACCCAGGAAGTTAAACAGCGAGGTTGGCGTGGCACTAGCGGCGGCCTGAACATTGCCGACGCGCAACAGACCGCCCGGACCAAGATTCGCAATCCCAACGGCACCTGTCACCGTGTTAGCGCCAGAACTATCCAGGTTAATTGGAACGTTGGCCCCCACAGGACACGTTACCGTCGCATTGCTGATATTGACAACGCCGTAGAATTGGCCGCCTTGACCGCCCAGCTGCAGCTGACCACCACCAGCGTTGGTGAAGTGAATGGTGCCGCCGGTGATGTTCAAAATGCCAGTTGCGCCGACGCCCCGAGCCACGGTAACCCACCCGTTATCTTCGATCGTACCCCCTGTAATGTCGGCGACGCCGACGTTGCCGATGGGGTCGGCGTCGTTAGCAAAGCTCGCTCCGACGCCGATTTCGTTGAACACTGCGGCGCCGCCCGAGAGTTTATAGTAGCCGTATCCTGGGTTTTGGCCGGCGCCCGTGCCGCCACCGATACCGAGGCGGAAATTATCGACGTTGGCAACGTTGAGCACAGTCAGCGTACCGCTGGATTGGTAGATCGCACCGGAAACCATGCTGGGATCATTGCCGTTGCCGACGGAGATGTTGCGAACGGATAGGTCTCCCTGAATATTGACAATCGCCTTTTGCGCGGCAATATTTCCGACCACCAATACGTCGGTTGGAGTCGGAGAACTGATCGAGCCGCCGGGAGCAATGGTGAGTGTGCCCTGTTCGACCGTGATTTGATCACTGAGAATATTGGCGCCGGTCAAAGTCAGATTTCCGGTGCCGCGCTTACGGAGGCCCAGGTTGCCCGTGCCGCCATTGATCAGCGAGCCTGAGAAGGTGGTGTCGGTGTTATTCGAGCCAATTGTGATCCAGCGACTGGTCGTGCTGCCATTGGCGACCGTGCCGCCGCCCGTGAGACCGCCGAAAAAAGTGTCGTCTGGTCCGGTGTTGATTCTCGCGCCGGCCGCGACGTCGAGATTGCCCTCGACCACACTCAGGACGGCGTTACCGTTGCCGTTGTTGGCAGGAGCGATGGTCAAAATTCCAGATCCAGCCACGGAGAGGCCGGTGCCGGAGGCGACCACCGACTTGATCGGCCCCATGGTGAGGGTGCCTGCATTGACCGTAACCGTTCGCTGACCGGCCGCCCCACCGAGAGTAACAATTCCGGTGCCGAGATTCAGGTTATTGCTGCCTGTGAACGTCAGATCGGCGTTGATATTGGAGGCATTGTTGTTGGTCAGGGTGATCAGACCGCCCGAGGTATTGTCGATGGTGCTGTTCCCACTCACCGTGATCGCGCCGGTGCCCACGGCAGTCGAACGATTGATGTTGAGCGTGATGCCTGTTCCCAGAGATACGCCGCCAGCGAACGTACTATTTCCCGAAAGGGTTAGCGTTCCAGACCCTGCCGTGATGAGGCTGCCTGGGCCTGTAAGAACTCCGCCTAAAGAAAGATTGCCGCCGCCAGCGGTCATCGTCAGCGTCGCGCTGGTGTTGATCGTGATATTGTCGTTGAAGTTCTGCAGGTTCGTGCTGTTATTCGTGATACCGCCAGCTACAACGGTAAAGCCACGCGTGCCGGCCGCGGCGTTGATGGTGTAAGTTGGCGCACCGGCATTGAAAGTAATTTGATTGAGTGTGTACGTCGGCGGGGTCATCAAGTTATCGAGCAGCAGGGTGCCGGCTGTTCCGGGGGCGCCAAAAATCAGCGAGTCGCCGGAAAGGGGAAACACGCTCCAGTTTGTCGCCGTGGCAAAGTTAGGATCTGTATTTCCAAGCCAGGTGGCATCTGCAGCGTACGCAGGCTGGCTCAGCAATCCGATGGTGCCAATGGATGCGACTGCCACGCCGTTGCGCAGCGATCGAAGATAGCGGCGCAGCCAAGACTTCCCGTTCAAGCGTTGAATAGCAGTGCTACGGCGGCGGGAACGGCGTGAATTACGTGACATCTGAGATCCTCCCTCGACTGTAAAACTTAAGATGCGATGACAATCGGCGCGAACGCAGCCGACCCCCGAGGCGACTCCATCAACAGAGCAAGCACCCCCTCAAACCAAGCGAGCAACTGAAACATTCCCGACATAGCAAGGTGCGAACCTAGCTCGCAGTCGCAGTTCGCGCCTTACCCCGCCACGTTCAAACTTGCCGCATCTCTGTTCGTCCCCCTCGTGTCGACCGATTGCCGATCAGTCTTCCTACATCGAGTTCAAACACGCCGAGCCCGCCGGAGGTCGGGGGATGGAAATGTTCCGGTCAGGCTCGGCGTTGGCGATCGAAGCAATCTAGCCGCCGCGTCGATCAGCGCGTTTTGCAAGTCTCCGAAATTTACAGTTAATGCCCCCAAACGTATTCCCGGTCGAAAAAATCGCGCAAGTGTATACACTAAACTGCGATTACTTTAGCGAAGCTCTCCGTAAGTGTCAAGAATCCGGTCAAAATAGTTTCGTCGTGCCGGTCACGCTGGGGATTGTAGCGACAGCCTGGGGAAAAACGGGCCAAAGGCCGACCGACTTCGAGAACTCTCCGGCGGAACTGCGTGTACCTGGAAGTCATACTCGCATGATTCGCTCATGGAAATGACTAACTTGGGGGGCATCGGCGGATCCATCGGACCTCAATCCTCGTTTGACGGCGGGCTTCAAAAGGAAAGTTCTATAGCGGGCTCGACTCATTAATCACTCTGATGCGAACTGGTGAATGGTCTTTCCACTTTACGAGACTTCGTCGTTCGTCTCAATCGGCGACGTTCGTTCCTAAAAGTTTTTCGCTATGCCTACGTTTTGCTGTAATGACTTGGTTCGTCATTCCTCGTCAGCACGGTCACGCGAGGAGATTTAGCAGGTGCCTGCGGCAATAACGCGGCAATAAAACATTGACATGACGGATACGGCTGTTAGCCTAGCTCAGCAAGAGAAGAGAATCTCGGCACCGCATCTCATCCTGGCGGAGAGGTTCAATGTTGCATGACGTTCTCGTTTTAGGCGCCGGCAGCGCCGGGTTGATTGCGGCCTTAACGTTAAAGCGCAAGATGCCGCAGCTATCAATCCGCGTGTTGCGCAGCCCTGATATTGGCGTCATCGGCGTGGGTGAAAGCACCACGCCAAACCTACCGTACCACCTCTTCCAGTATCTCAGACTTAGCCCGCGGCAGTTCTACGAGCTGGTGGAGCCCACCTGGAAATTGGGGATTGACTTCCTGTGGGGCCCTCGGCAGTCGTTCGAATACTCTTTTGAACCGCAACTCGATGTTCGTGTACCGGAGCTCCCACGGCCCAATGGTTATTACTGTGACGACCAATTCAGTGACATGAACTTGCAGACGGCGCTGATGTCGCAGAAGAAGGCGTTCGCGTGTCAGCCAGACGGCGGTGGTCCCGAAATTCCTGCCTCACATGCTTTCCACGTAGAAAACGTCAAGCTGGTGAATGGTTTGGAAGTGTTTGCCCGTCAGTTTGGCGTGGAATTTATCGACGGCAAGATGCAAGGCGCCGAGCGTGGTCCGGCGGGCATTGCCGCCATTGTGTTGGAAGACGGTCGCCGTCTGGCCGCCGATTTCTTCATCGACGCCAGCGGTTTTCGCAGCGAGCTGTTGGGCCGCGTGCTGGCAGAACCGTTTCTCAGCTACGGTTCGTCGCTGTTCAACGATTGTGCGATCCTGGGCAGTTGGCAGCGCACCGACGAGCCGATCCTGCCCTACACGACGGCCGAGACGATGGATGCCGGCTGGAGTTGGCGGATCGAGCACGAACATGTCATCAACCGCGGTTACGTGTACGCGTCGGACTTCATCTCCGAGGAGCAAGCGCGGTCCGAGTTTGCGCGGAAAAATCCCCGGGCGCGTCTGGCGGAACGCGTGGTCAAGTTTCGCTCGGGCCGCTACCGCCGCGGCTGGGTCGACAACGTGCTGGCCGTCGGCAACTCCTGCGGTTTCGTCGAACCCTTGGAGGCCACCGCCCTGATGGTTGTCTGCGGACTATGTGAGACGTTCGTGGAACTTCTGAGGGACCTTGGGGTGACTCCCACGATCCAAAAGCTTTTCAATACGGAATTTGGCGCAACCTGGGACGAAATACGTGATTTTTTGGCACTTCATTTTTTGCCCAACACGCGGCTGGACACACCGTATTGGCGGCATTGCCGCGACGACACTGATATCTCCGGTCTGGCGCCGCTGCTGGAATTCTACGAAGAGAACGGACCAACGGGTTACAGTCGCTATCGGTTGCAAAGCAAAACGAACCAGTTCGGGATCGAGGGTTTTCTTGTTATGCTCGTAGGAAACCGTGTGCCTTATCGAAATTGTCATATGGCTTCGCGGGCCGAGTGGCAGATTGTCAACCAGCGCCGCGCGCAATTCAAAGCAGCAGCGCAACTCGGGTTAGACGTTAAGCAGGCGCTGGCCTGCGTCAGGCATCCAAATTGGCGGTGGAATCTTGAGCCAGCGGGCGAGAGCCTGCCTCTTGGGAGCAAACTATAATGCGCGACGTCTTGGTTCTGGGAGCGGGCAGCGCCGGGCTCATCGCCGCAATGACGATCAAGCGGTGGCTGCCGGACGCTGCTGTCCGCGTTGTGCGCAGCCCTGATATTGGCGTCATCGGCGTGGGTGAAAGCACCACCCCCAATGTTCCCGGCCACCTTTTCCACAATCTAGGCATCCCTCAGCGCCAATTCTATGCGCTGGTGGAACCCACCTGGAAAATGGGCATTCACTTCCTGTGGGGCCCAAGACCATCGTTCGAGTACACGTTCGAACTGCAGCTCGACTCACGATTTTCGGAACTTCCGCGGCCGAACGGTTATTACTGCGATGAAGATTTCACGAACATCAGCCTGCAGAGCGCGCTGATGACGTGTGGCAGAGCCTTTACGCATCAGCACAGCGGCGGCGGTCCGATTTTTCCTGCCGGCTATGCTTTCCACGTAGAAAACGTCAAGCTGGTGAATGGTTTGGAAGTGTTTGCCCGTCAGTTTGGCGTGGAATTTATCGACGGCAAGATGCAAGGCGCCGAGCGTGGTCCGGCGGGCATTGCCGCCATTGTGTTGGAAGACGGTCGCCGTCTGGCCGCCGATTTCTTCATCGACGCCAGCGGTTTTCGCAGCGAGCTGTTGGGCCGCGTGCTGGCAGAACCGTTTCTCAGCTACGGTTCGTCGCTGTTCAACGATTGTGCGATCCTGGGCAGTTGGCAGCGCACCGACGAGCCGATCCTGCCCTACACGACGGCCGAGACGATGGATGCCGGCTGGAGTTGGCGGATCGAGCACGAACATGTCATCAACCGCGGTTACGTGTACGCGTCGGACTTCATCTCCGAGGAGCAAGCGCGGTCCGAGTTTGCGCGGAAAAATCCCCGGGCGCGTCTGGCGGAACGCGTGGTCAAGTTTCGCTCGGGCCGCTACCGCCGCGGCTGGGTCGACAACGTGCTGGCCGTCGGCAACTCCTGCGGTTTCGTCGAACCCTTGGAGGCCACCGCCCTGATGGTCATCTGCTGGCAATGCCAGACGTTTGCCGAGCTCGTCAAGTATGTCGGAACCTCACCCAGCATTCGCGACTTGTTCAATACGTTCTCGGCGGCTACATGGGACGAAATTCGCGACTTCCTCGCCGTCCATTTCTGGGCGAACACGCGCTTGGACACGCCGTATTGGCGGCATTGCCGCGCCAACACCGACCTGGCGGGATTCATTCCGCTGCTGGAGTTCTACCAGGAAAACGGTCCCACAGGTTATAGCCGGTACTATTTAGCCAATTCCGGCAGCCAATTCGGAATCGAAGGTTTCTTGGTCATGCTGGTGGGGAACCGCGTCCCCTACCGCAACCCTTATTTGCCAACCGAAAAAGAGTGGCAAATCATCAATCAGCGCCGCGCCCAGTTCAAGGCTCAGGCACAAAATGGTTTGGACGTTAAACAATCGCTGGAATTCATCAGGCATCCGCAATGGCGCTGGTTCGGAGAAACTTGAAATCAGACCCCGTTTACCAGTGCTGATATTAAACCGGGGTCAACTTAATGACATCGTGATCGCCGGCACATCTCAGACCACTAACCGAAGTCTCAGAAACAGCTACCATGACACCGAGTCGTTCGATTTTTACTTCGGGTTCCACTGTCGGCGATTTAAAGACATGGACCGTTATGTGCTGTGCGGTGTCTTGCGCGCTGCTGCCCAAAACCGGTGTCGCTGACATCTCCATTCGCGCTTGCGGTGATCACGCCATGCGAATCACGATTGCCGACGACGAGTCGGCAGTCAAGTTCAATCCGGGACTGGTCGATCAGACTTGTTCACAACCGGGATTGCGCCTCAAAGTTGGCGATGCAACAGCGAAGAAAAAAGTTGGCCAGATGTTGGTCACCGTAACCGCGAAGCCACTTAAGGTGCGAGTTGATGACACCTACGGCCGGCTCGTGCAGGAATTGGAGTTTTCTGACGACGGCACAATCTCATTTCCACTCGGCAACGCCCCAGTGCTAGGCCTGGGTGAAGGAGCCGACCAATTCGATCGGCGTGGCGCTAACTACCGAGTGATCAATGGTCAGCGCGATCGGCTGGCAACATTGGGTGCACGGATATTTTCACCGTTTCTGCTGGGAACAAATGGCTGGGCACTGTTCGTCGGCACACCCGCCGGCGGTTTCGACTTGCGCGGCGACCACGGAATCTTCACGCCGCTACCGAATTCAGACGCGGGCGGTGTCGACCTGTTCGTGATTGACGCGCATGAACCCGGTGATGCCATGCGTGAGTTCATTCGCTTAACCGGCGCGCCAGCCATGCCGCCCAAGTGGGCAATGGGGTACATGCAATCGCACCGCACTCTCTCCAGCGAAGCGGAGATTCTGGCCGAGGCCCACCTGTTCCGCGATCGGAAGCTTCCCTGCGACGCCATGATTTATCTCGGAACCGGCTTCTGCCCCGCTGGCTGGAACATCAACCACGATTCTTTCGAGTTCAATCCCCGAGTATTTGAGCGTGAGCCAGCCGCAGTGCTCAAGGATATGCACGATCTGAACCTGCACGTCGCACTTCATATTGTCCCGTTGCAAAGAGACTATCCCTCTCTGCACGGGCATATTCCTCCGGCCGCAGGTGAAACAGTCGATAAACAACATATAGCGAGTTACTGGCAACGCCACAAAGATTTATTCGCCGCCGGAGTGGATGGTTGGTGGCCCGATGAAGGCGATTGGTACGACGTGCCCAGCCGGCTGGCTCGCCACCGCATGTATTATGAAGGTCCCTTGAGCGACCGGCCCAATGTGCGGCCTTGGAACCTGCAACGCAACGGCTGTGTGGGCATCGCACCTTACGGCGGCTGGGTATGGTCGGGTGATGTGACTTCAACATGGACGACGCTCGCCGAGCACGTCAAAATTAGCCAGAACTCTTCGCTGAGCGTGTCGCCGTTCTGGGGTAGCGACATCGGCGGTTTTTATCCTACGCCGGCAAAGGAACTGACCGGCGAGCTGTATATCCGCTGGTTTCAGTTTGCTGCTTTTTGTCCGTCGTTCCGCTCGCATGGCCGCACCTGGCATTTGCACACGCCGTGGGGTTGGAATACCGGCGAGACAGGACCTGTGGAATCGCGCCCGCCGCCTGACGAATCGGAACTGCACAACGCCGACGTGGAGCCGATTTGCCGCGAGTATCTCAATTTGCGGTATCAACTCATGCCCTACACCTATACCATCACCCGCGAGGCTCACGACACCGGGCTGCCATTGATGCGGGCCATGTGGCTGCATTATCCGAACGATCCCGAAGCCGTGAAACGAGGCGACCAGTATTTGTGGGGTCGCGATTTGCTGGTGGCGCCGATCGTGGAGCGAGGCGCGACCAGCCGTGAGGTCTATTTGCCGGCCGGCGATTGGTACGATTGGTGGACGAACGAAAGAACGACGGGCGGGCGCGTTATTAAACGCGCTGTCGATCTGAAAACAATGCCGCTTTATTTGCGGGCGGGCGCTATCATTCCGTTTGACCCGGTGCGTCAGTATGCCACTGAGCCGGTGAAAGATCCGACCACCATTCGCATCTATAGCGGCGCGGACGGTCATTTCGCGCTCTATGACGATGACGGAGTGAGCCTCGATTATCTAAAGGGCGCCGGTACGTGGACTACCTTCAAATGGAATGATGCTCAAAAGAATCTTGAAATTGCGTTGGACCAACGCACTCGCCGTCAACCTGAAGTCGAGCGCGAATTTGAAGTGTTGCTGCTCCCGACAGGCGAGCACAAGACAGTGAAGTTCTCTGGAAATCCGATCAACGTTGAATTTAAACGCTGAGTGAACCGCACAATCGCGATTTCATTATTTTTGACCGGAGAACTCTCGCGCGGGGTCCCAGGCGTCATCGCCTGACAGCACTTTTTCTACGGTTACCTCGGCGGCTTGCGAATCGCTCAGTTGCTTCGACCAGGAAACCCGCTGGGCGGGGTTGGCGCCAGGGCCAGTGCTGTGGTACTCGGCATAGCGGGCCGTTTTTTCGTTGTCGGCGTTGCGCCAATTGTCCCAGCCTTGCGGCTTGATGTGATCGCCCATCCAACAGTTGATGTACATTACGCTGCCGAAAGGACGCCACGGCCGGCCAAGATCGGCTTGCGGCGTTTTCTTGGTTGCCGTCGCGCCGCCATTTGAAATTGCCTTATCGCTGGTGGTTGCATTTTCGGCGCTTGGATTTTTCCAGGGTGTTGAATCGCCAGTGAGTCGGCAATCGAAAAACACAAATCCAAACGGGTGGTCTTGCGGCGTGCTGGCGGCGGTTACGTGGCCGCCGTTCTTGCTATGGATTTCGCAGCGGTCGAACACCGCTGTGGCGGCGCCGTAGATGAAATCGACGCGGCCTTCAACATAGCAACGGCATAAATACTGACGGCCGCGGCTCAGCAGCAGGGTGTCTTGCCAGCCAAGTAACCGGCAGTTGTGCAAAATGGCGCGATCGCCGTCGATGCGCAGCGCCAATGCCTGGCCATGATCGCCCGACGTGTTTTGAAAGGTAATGTTCTCAGCGCGAAAATTGTCGGCCAGGACGACAACGCCCGTACCGATGAAATGACTCGTTGGCGCTTCGCGATCGGGTTCTCTCACATTCAAGGCATACGTGAGGACGGTTGTGGCTGCATCGTCCCCCGCGAACGTCACATTTGGTTTCTCGCGCCGCAAAACAATCGGACCGCTGTACGTGCCGGGCTTGAGGTGGATAACAGTCCGTTCGTTGCTGTGTTCAGGCACGGCGTCGATGGCTTGCTGCACGGTGCGAAAATCACCACTGCCGTCAGCGCTGACGATATATTTCTTGGCATCGGCCCAAAGGCTACTGCAATTCAGAAGTGCAACCACGCAGCCTGCGACAGCCGTTTTCCGTACCAATCGATGTGGCGAACGCGGAGAATTCATTAGCGTCATTGAATCGAAATCGTTATGCTGCCGTTTCGATCGTGGCCTCTAGGCACCGCCGAACGGTCCTGAATCAAATCACGTATGTTCTCTCATATTGCCAACCGATGTCACAAGCATAGCCCTCGAGCAGCGGTTGCTAGTTTTATCATATTCTTCACGCTCTTTGGTCGAACTCAGGCCGGCGATTGGCCGCAAATTCTTGGTCCGCAACGTAATGGCCAAGCGCAGCACGAAAAACTCGCCGAATCCTGGCCCGCTGCTGGCCCAAAAACCGTTTGGCGGCGCAACGTGGGCAGCGGGTATGCCGGCGTAGCGGTGGTTGGCGAGGCCTGCATTCTCTTCCACCGCCAAGGAGACGAAGCGATTGTCGAGCGACTCGATGCGGCGACCGGCAAGCCGCGGTGGAAGAAATCGTTTCCGACGCACTATGCCAGCGGGATCGCTCCCGATAATGGTCCGCGTTGCACTCCGCTCATCCACAAAGATCGGGTTTATCTTTTCGGCGCCGACGGCGATTTGCATGCCCTCTCGCTCGCCGATGGCGCGGTTCTTTGGACGCGAGATTTGTATCGAGAGTGCGAAGCCCCGAGCGGTTATTTCGGCGCTGGCAGCAGTCCGATTGTCGAAGGTGGTGCGCTGTTGGTGAACGTGGGCGGCAAACATCAAAATGGAATCGTGGCTCTCGACACTCGTTCCGGCCAGACGCTGTGGCACAAAACCGATGAATTGGCAAGTTATTCGTCGCCGGTCGCCACCACGATTGGCGACCAGCGGCAAGTTGTTTTTGTAACGCGGTTGAATGTCGTGTCGCTCGATCCGCGCACTGGCGAAGAGCGGTTTCGCTTTCCGTTCGGCATGCGCGGTCCGACGGTTAACGCGGCCAATCCGGTAATTGTCGGCGACCGGTTGTTTGTCACCGCCAGTTACGGCGTCGGCGCCAAACTCGCCCAAATCATTCCGACAGGCGCGAAGATCGTTTGGGAAAAAGACGACGCGCTGTCGAGTCAGTATACGACGCCGATCGAACACCAAGGCTTCCTCTACGGCACCGATGGGCGGCAAGATGCCGGCGTGGCCGAGCTTCGTTGCGTCGAACTGGCGACCGGCGCCGTACGCTGGAGCGAAGTCGGTTTCGGAACCGCGAATCTGATTGCGGTGGACGATAAATTACTGATTCAGAAAACCTCCGGCGAGCTGATTCTGGCGCAAGCCAACCCCGATCGCTTCACCCAGCTAGCCACGGCGCGAATCTTTCCCGAAGGCAGCGTCGTTCAAGCGCTACCGGCGCTGGCCGATGGTCGGTACTTCGTCCGCGACGAAAACGCACTGGTCGTTCTGCAAGTTGGCCGCTGAGGGGCGATTAGCGTTTTGCCTCTTTCGCATTGAGCTGGCCGCAATCGGCGATCACAATTTTCGCTTGCGTTTTGCCCGATTCCGAGCCCAGGTTTTCGATTTTCTTTACCACGTCCATGCCATCAACGACTTTGCCGAACACCACGTGATGGCCATCGAGCCACGGTGTGGCCGCGGTACACAAGAAGAATTGCGAGCCATTGGTATTGGGGCCGGCGTTGGCCATGCTCAGCACGCCTGGCCCGGTGTGTTTAAGCTCGAAATTCTCGTCGGCAAATTTTTCGCCGTAGATCGATTTGCCACCGGTGCCGTTGCCGTTGGTGAAATCGCCCCCCTGACACATGAAGCCGGGAATCACGCGGTGGAACGGGCTGCCTTTGTAGCCAAAGCCTTTTTCGCCGGTGCACAGGGCGCGGAAGTTCTCGGCGGTTTTGGGTACGATATCGGACCGCAATTCAACCACAATGCGGCCCAGCTTTTTTCCGTCGGCGGTAATGTCGAAATAACACTTGGGTAACTGCTTCTCGTCAGCGGCCCGCACCGAGAGGCCGCAAACCGAGAGGCCAAAGATCGCAGACGCAAGAAACAGACGGCGAGAAATCATCTTGAACTCCGTTAATGCTGGGCTGGTTGATAATCCGTTTCACAGGAACACTCTATAGTCTAGCGGAATTGGTCCGTATGGGCCAAGCGGTGATTGATGCAGTCTTTGGAAACACGCTGGGATGTTATCGTCGTTGGCGCCGGAGCCGCGGGGCTGGTCGCCGCCGAAAGGGCTGCAGCGCGCGGACGAAAAACGCTGCTGCTGGAAAAAAATCGCCAGCCCGGCGTCAAAATACTGATGTCCGGCGGCACTCGCTGCAACATAACGCAGGCCACTGATGCCCGCGGCATTGTAGCAGCGTATGGACCACCCGGTCGTTTCTTGCACTCGGCCCTCGCGGCACTCTCGCCGCAAGATCTGGTGGCGCTGGTGGAAGCCGAAGGGGTGGCGACGAAAGTCGAAGAGACCGGCAAAATCTTTCCGGTCAGCAACAAGGCCGTCGACGTGCTGAATGCGTTTCTGGCACGCTTGGACCGCACCGACTGCAAACTGGCATTTGACGAAGCGCTCATAGAAGTCAATCCGTCAGTCAATGGTTTTGAACTGAAAACTTCTAAGCGAACCCTGACCGCGGGCCGCGTTATCATCACCACTGGCGGCCAATCGTATCCCGGCTGCGGCACCACCGGCGATGGTTATCGCTGGGTTACGCAACTTGGCCACACGCTTGTGCCACCGCGACCCGCGCTCACGCCCATCACCACTTCCGCTTCGTGGGTGAAATCGCTCTCGGGCATTACCATTCCCGATGTCTCGATTCGGCTCATTGAGCCGTGCATGGATAAGTGGCCCGGGTCGAGTGGCGCCGAGCCCCCGGAAGCACATTCGCTGGGGGCTCCCTTCGCTCGACCCCAGCACCCCCCGGCCAGCAACAAGCCGCGAGTTCTTGACGCTCGCCGCGGCTCGCTCCTCTTCACGCATTTCGGTCTTTCCGGCCCCGTGGTGCTCGATATCAGCCGGCATGTCAGCGGCCATCCGCGGCCCCAGACGTTGCGGCTGGAGTTTGATTTTCTACCCAGCGAGAAGCCGGCCGGGCTGGAAGAGCGACTGCACCGTCAAACGGCCGCTGAAGGCAAGAAGCAACTGCTGGCCTTGATTCCAGAGGTTCTGCCGCGCCGCCTGGCCGAGGTTCTTTTGCGTGAAGCCGGTTTGTCGCCCGAGGCCAAAGCCGCGGAGCTGAGCAAAACCGGCCGCGCCGCGCTGGTGCGGGCCATCAAACAATTGTCGATTCCCATTACCGGCACGCGCGGTTTTGCCAAAGCCGAAGTCACGGCCGGCGGCGTGCCGCTGGACGAAGTCGATTCGCGCACCTTGCAAAGCAAACTCGTGCCGGGCTTGTATCTGGCCGGCGAAATCCTGGACCTCGACGGCCCCATCGGCGGTTACAACTTCCAGGCCGCCTTCAGCACCGGCTGGCTGGCCGGCCTGAGCGTTTGAAAAGCGAACCGACGAAACGCACAAAACCGATCGACCAGCCGGGCGGAGAGCGCAGCGCGCGACGCAAGAAAAAGCTGGAAAACGGGGAAAACCGTGAAAACGGCAGGAAACCGTGGGAAACGGGCGAAAACGGTGGCAAAGGGTGGAAAACCGCGGACCACGGCCGTGGCCGGAAGTTCGTCCCGCTCCCTCGCCCTGGGGGAGAGGGCTGGGGTGAGGGTGCCTGGTGGTGATGCCCACGTCTTGGGTTGCCGGCCAGTCAGCCGTTGGAAAGAGCGGACGATCGGCACAGGACGATCCGCGGCAAAAACGACTTGGCAGGCGCAAGCATTCCCATAAGTTAGCAAGTATATGTACATTTGTCAATGTATGCTTTTAGGCCAGTCGGGACGAGCGAATGACTCCGGCTAAAATAGTTCTGACACCTTTTCCGCCTCCCAAGCCATGATAACGACGCAAATGGCAACGAGTATGAAAAGCGATCGTAGCCGAAATTGTGGCCGAAATTTCATGCCGCGCATTGTAAGCGATCAACGTGGCAGGGAAGGTATAAGGGAGAAATAAGGACAGAACACCTGTCCCGTTTAATGGCCTCCGCACTCAAGGTTGCATCGGCGAGCATGTGTGGCGTGAGCTTCGACCGGCGACATGCAATTAAGATATGATTGGAATAGAAAACAGTGGTTCCAACTGCCGCTGGGAATTGAATTCGACTATATCGTCGACCTGTGGGGGCAAAAAATTCAGCTTTTCGTCAACCCGCGATATATATTCGTGACCAGTTCCGGCAGGTCTGGCTGGACGGTTTTCGTGGGGCTCACGATATTGGTTCCGGGGGCTTAAAGAGTTTCATATTTGGCGATGTACCCTTTCTTGACAGCGGTTTGCCAGCGCGCAACAATCGCTCGCGCGTGGGTGCTCTCATGGCATCGCGCCTTCCAAAGACTTCGCCCGCCAGCCGTTGGGCCAGGATTACGCTTGGGCCTTTGGTACACATCAAGCGCGTGTTCGGACTTCTCGGTCGATAAGTTTATGAAAAACGTTGTGTCGAAGATCAAAGAAGAAATCATCGAAATGATTCCTCCGACGCTGTTTTTCTTCTTTGCGCTGCAAATTGTAGCCCTGATCCGCTCGCTGATGCTCAAAGGAACCGGGATCCCGGTGGGTACATTCTGGTCGGTCACCATTGCCGCCCTCGTGCTTGGCAAAGCCGTTTTAATTGCCGACATGCTGCCGTTTATCAATCGGTATCCCGAAAAGCCGCTGATGTACAACATTGTCTGGAAGACGGTGATTTATTTGCTTGTCTCGTTGGTGGTCCACTATCTCGAACACTTAATCGATTTCTGGAGAGAGATGGGCGGGCTGGTAGCTGGCAATCAGAAGTTGCTGGTGGAGATCGTGTGGCCGCATTTCTTGGCCGTTCAGATTCTGCTGGCTGTCATGATTTTCTCGTACTGCTCGATGCGCGAACTTGCTCGCGTTCTAGGAAAGCGCAAAATTATCGAGATGTTATTTCTAAACCCTTCGGCAAGATCCGCAGCGGTCGACTGCGAAGACGACCATTAGGCCACAAAGCTTTTGCACAACGAAAAATATAGGAGCTGAACGTTGAACACGATAACAATTTCCTTAGCAGTGTTTGCCTGCGCATTTGGAGCATCGCTCGTGGGAATGCTCCTTCGCCGCATGCTGCCCCAACACCATTTGAGCACCGAAACTAAGGACACGGTAAAGCTGGCAATGGGCTTGATTGGCACCATGGTGGCGCTTGTACTGGGGCTTTTGATTGCCGCCGCAAAAGACAAATACGATAAAGAGGCTGCCGGTGTTACGCAGATGGCGGCGAAGATTATCTTCCTGGACCGAATACTCGCAAACTATGGCCCGGAAGCCAAGGAAGTCCGCGATCTGCTGAAGCAGATGGTCGAGCTCGTGACAAACCGCATGTGGCCCGACAAACCGTCGACCGAAGCCCAGCTTGACCCCAGCGCCTCGCGTGCCGAGGCAGTGTACGTTGCGATCCAAGGCTTGTCTCCGCGCAACGATGTGCAGACGATGTTCAAATCGCAGGCTCAGTCCGCAGCTTTCGACCTCGGCCAGACACGTTGGCAAGAGTTCGAACAGGCGAATTCGTCGATCTCCGTGCCGCTGCTTTACATTCTCACGTTCTGGCTGTCGATTTTGTTCATCAGCTTCGGCATGTTCGCGCCGAGCAATGGAACCGTGTTCGCCGCACTCGTCATGGCTGCGCTGGCGGTTGCAGGCGCAATTTTTCTGATGATGGAGCTGAACACACCGTTTAGCGGAATTCTGCAAATCCCCCGTGCAACATTTGACGATGCCATCGCGCATTTGGGAAAGTGACCACGCTAATTGTTTATCAGAAAGGGGTCAGAACGGCTCTGTAGAAAACCCGGATATGCCAGAGAATCATGACATTGTGAGTGAGGGCCATCAAGCGGAGGTCTCGGCATTGGCTGGGGTAGTTGCGGCCTCGGGCCGGCTTGTTGGTGGGGCGACCCTGCCAGGCGGCGGCCAACTGCCGTTCTTTGACAAGTGAGCATTACATTTCCCAGCCTCGGGCCAGCACGGCCCGAGGTTGGGCTGGACTGCGCAGAACTGCGGCAATTAACCGCAGAGGACGCGGAGGTTCGCCGAGGGCAGCGCAGAGCGATCAAGCATGGTTTTGCAACTTCCTGCGACTCCTCTGCGTAACTCTGCGCCCTCCGCGGTGAAGTCTCTGCTCGGCTGCCCGTCGTGCGCGGCGGGGTAAAGTGATGACCAAATGTGGGGCGCAAAACACGGGTTTTTACGAGGGTTTTGCGCCAACACTTTACCCTCGATCCCCGGGGGTTGTGTGTTTAGTTTGTTGGGTGGTCGGTGGTCCGTCGTCATTCATCGTCAGGGGGCCGGTTGTCAGTGGCGACAGACCACCCAGCATGCTGCCCCCTCACCCCGGCCCTCTCCTCGAGGAGAGGGAGTAAGAAGTTCGGCGTTAGTGAGCGGTTGGAATCATGCCTGGCAAGAGGTACGCCTGGATCATCGTCAACAGGCCGACCAGAACGGCCAGCACGATGCTGTGCCAGAAGACGAATCGCAAGATGCGGCCTTCTTCGCCTTGCTGGCCCGTGGCGGCCGAGGCCACGACGATGCTTTGGGCGTCGACCATTTTGCCCATCACGCCGCCGGTGCTGTTGGCGGCGCAAATCAGAATGGGATTCAGATTCAGGCGCTCGGCCGTCAGACGTTGCAAATTGCCAAACAAAGCATTGCTGGAAGTGTCGCTGCCCGTCAAGGCGACTCCCAGCCAGCCCAGCATGGCGGCGAACAAGGGGTACAGCACGCCGGTGCGGGTGAATGCCAGACCCAGCGTGACGTCGGTGCCGCTGTATTGCGTGGTGTAGGCGATGCCCAGCATGCAAGCGATGGTGAACAGCGACGAGCGCAAGCGGTAGACCGTTTGCCGCAGCGTGCGGAAGTAGCGAAACGGCGTCATGCCCATCCAGAAGGCAGAAAGAATGGTCGCCACAAAAATACCGGTGCCGGTGGCGCTCAGCCAGTTGAAGCGAAACTCGGCCGGCTTGGGTTTACTGTCGCCGCCGCTAATTGCAGGGTCGGGCTGGATCTGCTCGTCCAAAAAGGGCACTTTCCATTTTAGATCGGTCAGGACAGCCAACAAATTCGGCCGCTCCCACCAACGCTGTGATTGATCGGCTTCCGACGATGAACTTGTCGCGGGCGGCAGGCCACCGTCGAGAAATGTTCGGATCGGCGGCAGACCCCACAGGAAAACACAGAGCGAAAGGATGATCCACGGTCCCCAAGCAAAGGCGACTTCGCGGCGACTGTAGCAGTGCCGGGTCATCGCCGCGCTTGGGCTTGGCTCAAGGCGCTCATCCGGAAACTGCCACACCGAACGCGGTTGCCAGAAGCGGAGCATGATGGCCAGCGCCGCCAAAGACGCCAGGCCACCAGCGACATCGACCAACGTTGGACCCCAGAAATTTGAGATGAAAAACTGGACCGAGGCAAACGTGAGGCCGCAAACAACAATCGCCGGCCAAACTCCACGCAGTCCACGCCAGCCTGCCAGGGCCACGATCATCCAGGCTGGAATAATCAGCGAAAAGAGCGGCAACTGTCGGCCGGCCATGGCCGAGAGTTGCGATTCGTTGAGGTGGGTCACCTTTGCCAAGGTGATGATGGGCGTACCAGCGCGCCGAAAGCCACCGGCGCAGTATTGGCAAGCAGCGATAAACCCGCTGCATAGAGCGGTGGAAAGCCGGCGCCGATCATCAGCGCCGACGAAATGGCCACTGGCGTGCCAAAGCCAGCCGCACCCTCGACAAAGGCGCCGAAACAAAACGCGATCAGCAGCGCTTGCACACGGCGATCGGGCGACAAGTTTGCCACCGAACTTTTGACTTTCTCAAACTCGCCGGTCTCGACGGTGAGCGCATAGAGGAACACTGCCATCAGCACGATCCAGCCAATGGGGAACAGGCCAAAGCTGGCGCCAAAGGCGGCCGCCGCAATGGCCGATTGCCACGGCATGCCATAAACGCCAATGGCGACCGCTAGCGCTGTGATCAGACCGGCAGCCGCTGCGCACGGCGCAGACCAGCCAAGCAAACCGAGTCCGCCCAAGAGCACCGTAATCGGAGCGGCCGCTAACAGCGTCGACAGCCATTCGGACCCGGTTGGATTACTGACCTGGACCCAAGGCATCGTGAGCGGTTCTTTGCGTTAGCGGAGATGGTCTTTCGCTCTACTTCGCGACCTTAGCAGTATCGTCAGCCATTTCAAGGCACACCACCGATGCGATGGGGTCCGGCGCTTTTTCGGGCAGCGAGATGGTCACACCGGCCGAGTCTTGTTGTGTTTTAAGCATCTTGCCCGCATCCGCAAGCAGATACGCTTTTTTGACCTTGCTCTGCAATCCGGCCAGTTCAAATTTCCCGTCCGTCGGCCATTTGAAAATGAGAAGGTACAATTTGCCCGGCTTCGTCGTGCAGCGCCATTCCCAGGATGGTTCGAATACCGGATTCCCCTTCTTGTCTTTTTTGGTGTCGCTAAAGCTGCCGGCTTCGGCACCGAAGGGCGTCGGGCCGGTGCCGTAAATTGCCGCGCCGTTGACCTGCATCCACTTGCCAATTTCCGCCAATCGTTCGACGCTGGGCTCGGGAATCAGTCCTTCGCTCGTCGGGCCGACGTTGAGCAAATAGTTCCCCCCCTTGCTGGCAATGTCGCACAAGTTTCGAATAAGTTTCTCGGTCGATTTCCAATTGTCGTCGTCTTTCTTGAAACCCCAGGTGTTGTTCATGGTCATGCAGGTTTCCCAATCACGGCCGGGAAATCCACGAGCTGGAATTTGCTGCTCTGGCGTTTCGGTATCGCCTGGAAAATCGGGGCGTTCGAGCCGGTTGTTGGTGATAATGTTGGGCTTGAGTTCCTTCACCACCGCGTTGAGTTTCGCCGCCCGTTCCTTGTTCATGTCGACCGGCGTGTCCCACCACAACACCGCCGGAAATTCGCCGTAATTGGTAAGAATTTCACGCACCTGCGGAACAGCGATCTTGTCGATGTAGTCATCCATGTCGTGCTCTTGAGCTGGATCCCATTTGCCGCGCGCCGCCGAACCGCCATTGTTCCAGTCCTGGGCTTGCGAATAGTAAAAGCCCAGCTTGATGCCTTCCTTGCGGCAGGCCTCAGCCAGTTCCTTGAGCGGATCGCGCTTGAATGGCGTTGCTTTGACAATGTTCCAATCGCTGGCCTTGGAATCGAACATCGCAAAGCCATCGTGATGCTTGGAGGTGATCACAATGTATTTCATGCCGGCGGCTTTGGCGATTTTCACCCACTGTTCTGCGTTGAACTTCACCGGATTAAATTCCGAGGCGAAGCCCTGGTACTCGGCCATTGGTATCTTGCCGCGGTTCATAATCCACTCGCCGATGCCAGAGACGGGCTTGTCGTGATAAAAACCGGCCGGCACTGAGTAGACGCCCCAATGGATGAACATGCCGAACTTCGCATCGCGCCACCACGCCATACGGGCATCGCGCTGCTCTTTGGTTTCTGCTGGGGCGGTTGTCTCGTTAGATGCGGGCGTGTCAGCACCAAGTGCCGTGATGGCCGTCACGAAGAAGTTCGCAATCAAAACTGCGGCGATGTATTTTTGGTTCATGGTTCGATTGAGAAGTTAGAGTTGTGCCCAGCTTGCCTGGTGCAATTCTGTACGACTTTGTCGGTGCAATCAAGTAAATTCCCGAGCGGGCCAATTCACTTAAGATCGTCTTTGTCGCAACTGATCGACGCTGACTGCGGCAATAATAATGACGCCGAGCAGAATGTTCTGCGCCGGGTCCTGGATGCCCAGCAAGGTGCAACCGCCTGCGATAATGCCCATAATGGCGGTGCCGGCCAGCGTACCCAAAACCGTGCCGCGGCCGCCATTCAGACTGCCGCCACCGATAACGACCGCTGCGATGAACTTTAACTCCATGCCCGTGCCGGAGGTGGGAGTGCCGGAATTCAGCCGAGAGAAAAAGCAAATCGACGCGATGCCGATCAATAAGCCGGCAAGCGTGTAGACCGCAATCTTGACCAACGGCACATTGATGCCGCACAGTCTGGCGGTCGATTCGTTGGAACCCAGTGCAAATACATAGCGGCCAAAAATGGTGTAGCGCAGGCGCAGGCGACGATGACCGCCAAGATCAGCGCCAGCCAGACACCTTTGGAAACCAGCAGCCAGGTTGGGTCGGGCCGAACGGCGGAAAGTTCGCTTAGCCATGCAGGCACTTGCATTGGTGCGGGCCGGACCGAGGTTTCTTCCGCCACAATCTTCGCCAGGCCCAAATAGATGGTCATTGTGCCCAGCGTAGCGATAAAGGGAACCAACTTCAGAAATACAATCAGCATCCCGTTCAGCATGCCGCACAACATTCCGGAACCCAGCCCCATCGCCAATGCCAGCCAGGCGGAACTGCCTGCATTCGGAACAAAGCGCAACCAGGCAGGGTCAGATTCAACCGGGGCCGTGCTGTCTGTCGTGGTCGCAAGGGCCTTTTTCAATTCCTCGATCTGACGTTCAATCTCCGAATTGCCGGCGGCGCCGATGTCGGGCAATGCGCGATTGCAATTGATCGAGTTTGATTTGCAGCAACTCCGCCAGGTGTTGACGCTGCTGGTCCACCTCAGCCTGCAATTGTTCAGTTCTGGGCGCGTCGGTTTGGTGCGCTGCCGTGTGCCAGGTCTCGTCAGCAGCTTTTAAGCGGCGGGCCGCACTGGCCACGTTTTCGCCATGAGCGATAAGAAATCCGATGTCTTCACGAATGCCCCAAGCGACAATCGTTGAGCAAAGCGCTAATGCCATGCCGGCCGAAAGATCGATGCCACCGGCGATCATGATCAGCAGCATCCCCAGCGCGGCAATCGCAATAAACGCGTTTTGGACCGAAATGTTCTGGAGATTGCTGACGCTCCAGAAATTGGCGTTGCTACCATGCAGCGCGAAATCGACGATCGCAAAAAATGCAATCACGCAGACCACCGCCGCCAGTGCGCGCACCAGCGCCGCCAGCGATTTAAGCCAGCGCTGGCGGGACGAAATCGACGGTGGAGGCACTGCATTCGTCATACGGCATCGCTCATTTGCGAAGGCTGTTCGTCGGACACGGCACAGGCCAGCACTGCCTCTTCCGTCCACTCGGCCACGGGGCGGATTTCACGCAGTCGGCCGCGGGCCATCACGCCCATCCGATCGCACATTGCCATCAACTCGGGCAAATACGAACTGACAAAGATAACCGCCTTGCCACTTGCCGCCAACTCGCCAATCAAGCGATAAATTTCGGCCTTGGTGCCGACATCGATGCCTGCGCGTCGGTTCATCCAACAGCAGCACCTCGGCTTCTTGATGCAGCACCCGCGCCAGGGCCACTTTTTGCTGGGTGCCGCCCGAAAGTTCAGCCACCGTCTGCTCTGGCCCGCGAGCTTTGATTGCCATCCGGTTGATCCAAGTGCAGACGACTTCATCCCGCCGGCGGAGGTTAAGCCAACTGAACCGCGCGTAAGGAGCCAGCCGGCTATAGGTGAGATTGTCGGCAATCGATCGATGCTGCGCGAGCCCTTCGCTTTTGCGATCTTCCGACACCATGCCCAAGCCCGCCTTAATGCGCGATCGTGGCGTCGCGGCGGGAGAAACTTTCCCAATTCGGACCTGACCAGAGCGAACCGGGTCGAGTGCAAACAAGGTCCGCAACAATTCCGTTCGGCCGGCGCCGACCAAACCTGCGATGCCCAGAATTTCGCCACGGCGCAACTGAAACGATACATCGTGCGGCAACCGCCGACCGCTGAGGCCATCCAGCGACAGAATGACATCCGCCGGTTGATGCGGAACTTGAGGGAACAATTCTGAAACGCTGCGGCCCACCATCAAAGCCACGATTTCCGAATCAGTCGTTTTGGCCAGTTCGCCATTGCCGACCGTCTCGCCGTCACGCAGCACAAAATAGCGATCGCAAATCTGGCGAATCTCCTCCAAAAAATGGCTAATGTAAATAATCGCCAGCCCTTCTTCTCGCAACTTGCTGATCACCGCAAACAGTCGCGCCACATCGTGCTTGGCCAGCGAACTTGTCGGTTCGTCGAAAACAATCACTTTGGCCCGCGAGGCGAGCGCTCGCCCAATTTCTACCACCTGCTGCTTGCCAACCGATAGATTTCCAACCGGCATTTGCAGATCGAGATCAGCATAGCCCAGGCGTGCCATGACTTCCCGCGCGATGATCCGCCCCTTGCCCCGATCGAGCCACCCCCAGTGGCCGCGCTCCTGGCCAAGCAGAATATTGTCTTCGATGCTCAGGTCCGGCGCGAGGTTCAGCTCCTGATAAATCATCGCCACGCCGGCGAGGCGCGCATCTTGTGGGCCGCGCGGAGCATACGGCTGGCCCAACAGCATCATCTGTCCGTCATCGGGCGTGTGAGCGCCGCTGAGCACTTTCATCAGCGTGCTCTTGCCGGCGCCGTTTTCGCCGATCAGCGCCAGCACTTCCCCTGCGCGGGCTTCCAGCGCCACACCTCGCAAAGCTTGCGTGGCGCCAAAGCGCTTGCAGATGCCTTCCATTCTCAGAACGACCGACTCGCGCTGCATTCGTCACTCGCTAGAACTGCTCGGGGTAGAGCAGCTTATGGATTTTCGGTTCGTTCATGTTCTCAGGCGTGGCCACGGTTTCGCCGGTCGATACACGCTTTTCGACCGGCTTGCCATCCAAATGGTCGCAGAGTGTTTTCACTCCCAAGTAACCCATGGTCACCGGATCTTGCAGCACGAGGCCTTGAATCTTGCCGTCGATCAGGCCTTGCACCAGGCGATCGCTGGAATCGAACCCAATGTATACCACTTTTCCCGTTAGGTGCGCGTCTTCCAGCGCCTTCAGCATGCCCACCGCTGCCGATTCGTTAACCGCAAAAACGCCATTCACATCTTTTCCATATTGCAGCAGAAGTTGCTGAGATTTATCGAGCGCCTCGTTTTCGCTTGTTCCGGCGTACTGATCGGCAATCAATTTGATGTCAGGATATTCTTTGGCGATGGTTTCCAGAAACCCGCGTTCTCGCATTTCTGTGCTCTCGCTGCCGGGATTGTAGCGCAGCAGAATCACGTTGCCTTTGCCGTTGAGCCGCTTGCCCAACTCGAGGGCCGCTAAATGGCCGCCGTTCTTATTGTCGGTGGCCACAAAGCTGGCGATATTCGTGGGATCTTCCAAGCCGCTGTCGATAATGACCGTCGGAATGCCGGCCTCCTTAGCTTCCTTGACCGGAGCCCCGAGAGATCGTGAATCAATGGGCGCTAAGCAAATGCCGTCGACGCGACGAGTGATGAAATTCTGGACAATGCTGATTTGCTCGTCCCGATCGTCGCCGCGGCTAGGAGCTTTCCACAAGATTTCGACGTTGCCTAACTCCTTGGCCGCGTTTTCGGCGCCGGCGTGAACCGACTTCCAGAAGTCGTGCGAGGACTCTTTAGCAATCACGGCAATTTGCCGCTTCTTGCCCGACTCGGCCGAGTTCGAATTTGCAGCTTGCTGCGGTTTGCCAGCGCCCCCCGAGTTCGAACAACCCGCACAGAGCGCCAAGACCATCATCCAGCCAATTTGTCGCATGAAAATTCCCCCTGCTACCGTGTGCCTGGTTGATGCCCGGCGCTGCCTGCCAGAAAAGCATCAACAAGATATGGTAACGTGCCAGTTTACCAGCGTCCATGAGCCCGCCGGGCAACTTGCTTTCGGGCATCAGAATAGCACTTTGCGCATCCGGCAGAATTGCCATGCCCAGGTCGGCTGTTCCGGTCAGTTCATCGGTCTTCAACGGTCATTGCCGGTACCGTATCGGCTTGGTCAACGAATAGAAATAATTGGCAGTCCGAATTTTAAGTCACTACCCGACGCCGGAAGCCAACCGGGCCGCCCCATAACTCCGTGTGAAGATTGCGGGTTGATTGGCTATAATTCGGCGATGTCTACTCACCTCACCGATAAGGCTCGCAGGGCCATGAAATTGGCATAACAGGAAGCTCGGCGATTCAAGCACAAATACGTCGGCACCGAACACGTGCTGCTCGGCTTGCTAGAGGATGGCAGTGGTGTGGCGACGCCCATATTAACCAATCTCGGCATCGATCTGTTGCAACTCCGCAGCGAAGTTGAAAAACTCATGCTGAGCTCTCCCGACGCGTGCGAGACACACAATTTGCCGCAAACGCCGCGAGTCAACCGAGTCATCGAATACGCCGAAGAGGAAGCTAAGAAACTGGACCACAACTACGTGGGCACCGAGCATATTTTATTGGGTCTATTGCGCGACGATGAAGGCGTGGCGGCACAGGTGCTAAAGGCACACGGTCTTGTAGTCGAAAGTGTACGTAACGAAATCAAAAGCACTTTCGAGGAAATGGCACGTGCCTACAAGATGAGTACCAATCCGCCGGAATCCGAACAGTCGAGCTAACCGATGAAGGCAGTCGGGCCAAATTTATAATCACTACTCGCAACTCGCTACACTAAACGCCTGCCCGCCGCGTGGGGGAAGACCGCATGCCAAAGCCAAAATGGTCGCGACTGAAAGTGGGTGATAAAATTCGCTTCGTACAATTGCCGACCTTTTTCACAATCCACGGACGCTGCCTGCACCCGGAAACAAAACGGCTATATAAAAGACTCATCGCCCGGCGGCGACCGGCGCGTGTTTTCCAGATCGACGAGTACAGCTTGCCTTGGATTCAATGCCGGTTTCGACGCAGAAATGGCTCGTGGGAACATCACTGGCTGGCAGTGAACGATGATAGTTGGAACTTGGTGAAGAGTCGTTCATAAGATGAGCAGCTCCATGCGTCTTCGCTTCACCATCCGCGACTTGGTCAACTAGAGACCTGGAAGCCGCGTGGGGAGAAATGCAATGCGACTCCGATTTAGCATCCGAACCTGGTTGTGCCTGATTGCGGTTGTGGCGGCAGCTCTCGCCATGCTTTACCGCGCTAGCTCGTGGCTTGGCGATCCGCGATATGAAGTTCCTCAGATTCCGTTTGATTCGATCGCGTGGAAGCAGGTGACGGATCCGTGGAAAGCCACTCAAGCCGAAGGTTATCGAACAGTTCGTAGCAAGATGATTGAGGACTTGCTAAAACGCTACAAGTTCGACGGCTGGACTCGTGAGCAAGTCGTCGACCTTCTCGGCCAACCCAATGAGCCAGGGGACGGTTTCGACCAGTGGGATATGATCTACGTCTTGGGCCTTGAGCGCGGTGGTGCATTCTCGTTGGACTGGGAGGCCCTGGGATTCAAATTCGATACCCAGGGCAAGGTGACGAATTATCATATTTCCGTTCAATAACGTTTCGATGCTCGCTATTAAGATAGCCCCATGCGTCTCCGCTTCACCATCCGCGACTTGCTCTGGCTGACGGTGGTGGTGGCGATGGCGGTTGCTTGGTGGGTGGATCGCGATGGATTGCGGAAACAAAGTATTGAACACGAATTCAAAAAGGTTATGGAATGGGTTGATCAAAACCCAATTCCGTATTCCGGACCGTTCTGATCAAGATGACTGACCAACAATCGCTCGACGAAATCGCAAAGTTATTGTTGAAATACCCTGGCATCACATCCGCGGTTGTGTTCCAAGTTCCCGATCGACCCGAGGTTCACGTTCGCTTCCGGTGTGTTGACGCCAATTCGCTCACGGCAATTGCTCGCTGTACTGTTAGGGCCAACGTTTCGATCGAATTAGGCGATCCCGATTCCGGTATTTGTGCGGAGCAAGATAAGTCCCGAGATTTGCCCTGTGACATTACGATTCCTGATGAGGAAGCTATGGATGGGGAAGAAACTCCAACCCAACCACAACTATTCGGCGTCTTTCTCGCCGACGACCTGGAACGCAAAGGGCTGATTTCCACCGACGATATGTCTCGCTTGCACTCTGGCTGGAACACGCAATTGAAAGTTCGTCCGCGCGAGCAATAGCCGCGTAGAAATCACCATCCGTCTCCGCTTCACCATCCGCAGTTTGCACTGGCTGGCTGCCTTGGTGGTAGAATGCGGAGCGTGCCGCCCGATTATTTGAGAGCTGCAAAATGAGCCGCCTTGGGGAATTCTTGGAACAATTCTTCGGCCCAGACCCGACATTTGACTCGGTGCATGCAACCGTTCGCCATGTGAAGAAGTCCGCGCCACAGGAGTCCTCTTCAGGCCAACGGCTGGTGATTGGTCGCCGTCGACGCGATGCCAAACCAAGTGAAATGACGGAAGAGACTCTTGTATTCTGGGCTCGTCTTCCTGACCGAGTGCGCGTTGAAACGAGACGGCCAAAGGACGGACAAGCAGAAACGAGCATCGAAATCGTCAACGGCGAAACCATGTGGACGCGGCATGCCGGTGGCACTGTGGAACGGGGCTACGGACGACGCCGTCATTCAGGCGGCGCCAGTTCGTTCCCCACGGCGTACCAGCGCCACTTCGACCGTGGGTTATTACGCGAGTGTTTCGCCGTGTTGACCCTGGAGGCGAAGGGAGCTTGCCAAATAGCAAATCGCGAATGCTTGCAGATTCGCGCCATTCAAGTGCCAGGGGCTCGACTTTGGCCCCACTGGTTGACGTGGGAAACGAATGAATTTGAGTTCGCCGCGGATGTCGAACGGGCTGTACTTTTGTCGATCGCCGGAATGGTCGATGGCGATGCGATTGAGACACACGAAGTGCTTGAAGTCGCATTTGACGAAGAAATCGACGATTCTCTGTTTGTCTACGAGCCGCACGCGAATGAATCGGTCGAAAGTGCAATTCCAGTCGTTGAGCATATCACTCTCGAAGCGGCCTTTGGACGCGCTCCTTTCACATTGTTGCAAACGACACTAGTCCCCGAGAGTCAACGGATTCAACGCGAGGTTATGTATTACCCCACCCGGCCGAATGGCCCAGACGAGTATTTGTCGATTCACTTTCGGGGCGGTGATTCCTTCGACTACCTTTGGATTAACCAACGGGCGGAGCGAGACAGGCGCATGCAAGCAGAGCTTCAATGGAGCGAGGCTGAGAAAGACGGACGGCGATTTGAAATTTCCGACCCGAGCCCAGATGAAGGATTGCGAGTTATCGTGTTCGAGCACTTAGGAACTTACGTCGATATTACGTCCGACTTACCAAGCGATGTCCTCGTAGGCATTGCGATGTCGATGACACCTGTAAACGAACGGGACAACAACCCGAAATCCTGACCACCATCCGTCTCCGCTTCAACTTCCGCGACTTACTCTGGCTGGTTGTCTTCAAGTTCTATTCGTTCGACCGATCGGGTACAATACGGGCATGATCACCAACGCCGAGGATTTTGAAAAGGGATTTCATTTTGCTGAATGCGTCCATCGAGCTTTGGGCAAGTATGTTCCGTCGAAGGAATTGCTCGATTACTTGAAGCAAATCGCATCTGGCAAAGTCTCGCTCATCACCGATGCCGAGGCCGCAATTTCCGCCATCGAGCAGGAGATGGGCGAGTCCCTGAAGGAGGATGCACGAGAGCGTACTCGTCAGTTCATGGCAAACCGCGAGCACATCGAAGCAATGCACCGGGACAATGCAAAGATCATTCTTCGTCAGTATGGCATAAAATAATATGCCTATCAGTCAGAATCGTGGCCGGAAATCAGACACATGAATTCGGTCGTGTCCCGCGATGTGCTAAAATGAACCCTAAGCCCAAAAAGGGAATCAAGCTTATAGCCGACACGCCTGGCACGGGCCCAGAGTTGAAGATGGGCGATACGGTTTCGGTGCGCTACGACATAACTCTCAACCGAGGCGACGTTTTGGCAAAAGATCAAGAGACGACCTTTAAGATTGGTGACCGAGAGTCGGTGGCAGGATTCCGTTATGGACTTGAGGGAATGCGAGTAGGCGGAACCAGAAAGTTCAAGGCGAGTCCGCATCTTTGCTATCGTGACCTCGATTTGGAAACGATTCCCAAGAATGCCGTGCTTGTTTTTGACATCAAGAGCGTCCAGATCATGACCTAGCACATCGGTCGAGCCAACAAGCCAGAGCCGTTAATCGGAATTGCAGCACCGATCCGCTACACTGAGTCCCTGCCCGCCGTGTGGGGAGGAAAAATGGTATCGCCTCAGAAAATGGTTTGGTCGGCCGTTGTGGTGGTCGCAGTTGTCACTGCAAGTATTATCGCATTCTTAGCATTTGTGAATGCTCCGGCTGACCACCTTGCACAGATTCCATTTGAGCCCGCAGCCTGGCGACGAGCTGATCCAATTGAGGGGCATCGAACCGTACGGAGCCGAATGATTGGCGATCTGCTTGCCCGCCATAGATTCGAGGGCCAAACGCGGCGACAGGTCATCGATTTTTTAGGTGATCCCGACCTGAGCGATCCAGCAGATTCGGGATTCGCTGGATGGGACATCGTCTACATCTTGGGTCTTGAGGATTCGGGCGCATTTTCTCTGGACGACGAGGCCTTGGGTTTCAAGTTCGATGCCGACGGCAAAGTGATTAAGTACGCTGTCACAACAAATTGATCCACCCCATGCGTCTCCGCTTCACCATCCGCGACTTGGTAAGATGAACGCCTGCCTGCCGCGTGGGGAAAATAAGAGGATGATTGGTATGGTGCAAGAACAAACAGCCGATGAACCACTTACTTGCCCCTACTGTGGCGACCAAATGCTCAAGGGTTATTTTCTTATCGGCGGGGGCGTGTGGTTTGGCGAATCGAGAGTTGCATCAGAGCCATTGATCAGCGGCGACGCGGGCATCGGTGAGGTTCTGACGCCACCGATTCATGTCCTTGCTATGGGATTCAAGCGCAAGCCGCAAGGCTGGCCAAAGCCCGGATAGCTTTGTCAGAAATGTCTCGCAATTTCACTTTAGGTACGTGGCGGCTAACTCGAATCCCATGCGACTCCGCTTCACCATCCGAGATTTGTTCTGGCTGGTGGTTGTTGTGGCGGTCATTGCAGCCATTGCGGTCCGCTACATTCAACTTGAACATCGGTTCGCCGACGAAACAATCAGGTATGGTGCAGCCGTTGCGAGACACGAAGCTGGTCTCAGCCTGACGGTGGAACTCTGTGCCGAATCGTTCATCCTGTACCTTGCCGAACGAGATCGCTGGTTCCACGGCGGCGACGCATTGCGGCACCATCTCGATCGATTACAACAACTTGAACAGCTGGCGGAAAGTAAGATTGATGATCCGCATGCGTCCGAAAAGGCCGCCAACATCCGTGCCCTGCGAGAAAGCTTCAAAAAAGAAGCCTTCTGAGATTTTCATGCGTCTCCGCTTCACGATCCGAGATTTGCTCTCGGCACGGGCCGTCCTTATTCAACCACCTTGTTCTAAGGTCGCGGTTAACTCTTTAACCGTTCGCAACAAATTGAGAATCCCCGGCTCATCGGGACCATAGTTCGGAACGACTTCGGATACTGCCGAAAATGTCTCAGGTGTCATCGTACTAACGTCCTTGAGTGACAATGAGAAATTGATATGCACGCGCGAACGTACTTTGTCGAGACTCTCTTGCGACCCAAAAAGTCCGCCATTTCTCGCCAGGTCGAACACGGCAATATCTTCCCAACTCATTGGCCAACGAACCGTGTCATGCACATACGCGGTCAATCCCCGAAGCGTGTGGGTGTAGGCCTGATGGGTGATTTCGGCATCAATCGAATACGACGCGATCCTGTAGGCCAAAAGAACCGCCCCAAAGAGCGCCGCCAATGACATTACCGCGATAATCACCGTCCATCGTGGTCGCTTCATGCTCCACATTCTACCATCCCTGCCCGTGGTGTGAGCCAGATCGGAGAATGCCAGTGATCGTCTATCGTCCAAAACGTTGGCAATTTACGCTGGCGGCAATGCTGGGAATTGTCGCGATAGTGGCAATCGTGCTAATGCTGGTTAATAGTTGAATACCACCCATGCGTCTCCGCTTCACCATCCACGACTGGCTCTGGCCTCGGCAGGCGATGCGCGTAGAATGGTGCGGCCTGAGTTGGCCCGCCGTAGATTAGCATTCGGTTAGGGTCAGCTTGTTTTTTCAACAGCACCGCCAAACATCGCGGCGGCTGGGAGCTTGAATATCAATCAAGGTGATGGAATGCTCAAATCGATTGCAGGAATAACAATGGTGTCGAGCTTTATTTTCGCGCTCACGTGCACAATCACAACTGTAGCCCATGCTGCCGATAGCACACTGCCGCGGCCGCAGTTTCGCGGGCCGGATGGCTCGGGGATTGCCGAAAATCAGCAGCCGCCGGTCGAGCTTGGGCCCCAGAAGAATGTGAAATGGAAAGTGGCGACGCCGGGCGGGTATTCGTCGCCGATTGTCGTGGGCGATAAGCTGGTGATCACGGCGTTTGATGACGGAAAGCTCTACACCATTGCTTACAGCCGCGCCGATGGGAAAGAACTTTGGCGCACCGAGGCGCCGACGAAGCAGATCGAGCCGTATCACAAAATCGAGGGGAGCCCGGCGTCGTCGACGGCGGTGACCGATGGCCAGCGCATCGTTTCATACTTCGGCTCTTGCGGGCTGTTTTGCTACGACACGGCGGGTAAAGAGCTATGGCGCTACGAAATGCCGACGGTGGCGACGATGGGCGATTTCGGCACTGGCGTTTCGCCGATCTTGGTCGATGGCACCGTCATCTTGCTGCGCGACGAGATGAAAGACCCGATGATAGTGGCGGTTGACGCCAGCACCGGTCAGCGCAAGTGGGAACAGAAGCGCCAATCGCATTCCGGCTTTGGCACGCCGATTGTTTTCGATGCGCCCGAGGGAAAACAGATCGTAGCGCCGGGATATGGGCAGTTAATTGCATACGACCTGAAGACCGGCGAACAAAAATGGTTTGTGGCCGGCATGCCCTCTGCGTGTTGTACTTCGCCGGTGGCTGCGGAAGGCAAGGTGCTATTTGCCGGCTGGTCGCCGGGCGACGCGGCCACGGAAGATCCCAATTACAAGATGCCGAAGTACGACGACTTGCTCAAGATGATGGACACCAACGGCGACGGGGTCATCTCGAAGGAAGAAGCGGCCAGCACGCCCTTCAAAGATTTCTTCAGCGGCTTGGATCGCAACAAAGACGGGTTGTACACGCGCGATGAAGCAGAGATCGCCGAAAAGTATATGTCGACCTCCAAAAACAGCGCCTTCGCCGTGAAGGCCGGCGGCAGCGGCGACGTCACCAGTTCACACGTGCTCTGGAAAAAGACCAAAGGACTGCCCTATGTGCCCTCGGCGATTCTCTGCCAAGGGCAGTACATCATGGTCAAAGATGGCGGCTTGTTGACCGCGTACGATGCGAAAACCGGCGACGAGTTGTATGTGCTGAAGCGCGCTATTGCGCCGGGCACCTACTACGCTTCACCGGTTGCGGCAGGAGGCCACCTTTATTTCACGTCGCTGGCCGACGGCACCATCACCGTGATGAAAGCCGGAACGACAACGCCAGAAGTTGTGGCTCAAAATCCGCCGCTGGGTGAACGCACCGCCACGACACCGGCCATTGCCCACGACACCCTGTATGTGCGCACGGCAGGGAATCTGTATGCCTTTGCGGAACAGAAGAAGTAGGCGGCTGAAAAATCAGCGCTACGACCGGCCCTTAAATCGCAAATAATCGGTTGCTGGGTTGTTGCCGGAGCCGGATGAACCGCGAGAGCTGGAGTAGCTGCCGGTGTCGTATTTTTCGTGCAGATCGTCATGCAACGAGCGGAGTTCTTCCAGCGACCAGTCGTCGATGTGCCACTCCGGAATCAGTTGGGCCAAATGGTTCGGGCCGCGAAGATGCGTGATGACTTTGTCACGTGTCGGGTTCCAATCCCCTTCGACCGACCAGTGATTGCCGCGTAGCGGATAGCTGCCGGTCGATTCTACCCGGGCGGCTTCGAGCACTGCGCTCGGCGGACGTTCATCGATGCCTTTGGCGAGGAAGCCGAACGTCCACATATCGAGCGGCGTTGTGCAGCCCGAGCGGAAGTAGCGCACAATCTCGTCATGATCGATGCAGGCGACCGTGGGAAATTCCTGGTGATCGAGTTTTTCGACCAGGTCCGGCACTTCGTCGCGGTCAACAATTTGAATCATGTTCTGAGCGCCGGGGCCAATGGTCCAACCGACGGCCCGTAGCTTGGCGAAATCGCTGCCCGCGCGATTCAGTCTGCGCCAGTTCTTCGGTGCAGTGCTTGGAATCTTTCGCGGTGATAAACAGCACCCGCGGATTGCGCTCTTTTTCGACTGCTGACCGCAAGCTTAGAGTCTTCTGGGTGCGGTTGAACGGATTGAATGGCCGTCGCTTTTTGGACGGCGGCATTTTCCTCGGCCCGTGCGACCTGAATAACGGCTGACGTTGGCGCCGCCAAAATGGCGATCGACAGCCAGAGTTTTTTCAGTGCGTGGATCATCGGTAGGCATCCCCTTTTGAAAGAGCGGGGCGGACAGTAGCAACCCGAACCAGGCGTCCGTGCCTACGAAAACATACTTTGGCCTGCAAGTTTTGGGCCTCGGGATCCAGCGGATTTCACGCGAGGTGACAACATCAGCTTAGGCAATGGTTTATAGCGGATCGCTTGAATGGAAGCGAGCAGTGACGCACGAAACTGCCCAATTCTTGCGCCGACGACGCCGGGAAAAATGGCGGAACCGGTCCAGCCAACCTGGGATCGGTGACCGGCGTCGGCTTTTCCTTTACAATAGTCGCCCAGGCAGTTGTACGAACCTGGTTCAACACACAATTTATTATATTGTCGGGGGAATCTCGATGACTCGATTCGCTGCGGCGTTATGCACGGTGGCCAGAAGCGTTGTCGTTACGTCGACCTGCATGTCGGCTTGCGGCACCGTTCTAGCCCAAGACGATCAGTCAGCCAGCCGTCGCATTTCTCCGCAAGCGCGGCAGCGTGATCAAGCCGCGGTGAACGACGCTCTCGACGGCTGGTGGACGGCGGCGCTCCAGAACCGTGACGAGCGACTGCAGTGGTGGCGCGATGCCAAGTTCGGCTGCTTCATTCACTGGGGCGTCTATGCTGATCCGGCAGGCGAGTACCAAGGCCGCAAGGGCGGTTCATACTCGGAACACCTCATGCGTCAACTCAAGATACCGCGGCAGGAATACCTCGACAAAATCGCCGCCAAGTTCGATCCGGAAAAATTTGACGCCGATGCCTGGGTCAAGCTAATCAAGTCGGCCGGCATGCGCTATTTGGTCATTACCGCTAAACATCACGATGGCTTCGCCATGTATCCCTCGCAGGTCAGCGACTTCAACTTGACAAATGTTTCAAAGTTCAAGCGCGATCCGATGCAGGAGCTTTCAAATGCCTGCAAGGCCAACGGCGTCCATTTCGGCTTCTATTACTCGCACGCCTTCGATTGGGAACATCCCGACGCACCGGGCAATGACTGGGATTATGGCAATCCCGGCGGCGACAAGCACCTGTTCGACGAGAAGCAAGGCACCGGCTACATCAATTGGTACGATGTGCATCCTGAGCTGGTCGAGAAAGCAAAAAAGTATGTCAGCGAAAAAGCGATTCCGCAACTGCAAGAGCTGATTGCCAAATATCATCCGGAAATCTTCTGGTTCGATGTCGGGGGCAAGTTGCCGGTTTCCGAGCAACTGCGAATTGTGAAAGCGGTGCGGGCTGCCGACCCGAAGGTGGTGATCAATGGCCGTGCGGCGCGCGGGCTGGGAAAGAATTTCGGCGATTATGTAGACACAGCCGACAATCCGGCCGAGGTCCGCGAAGCTGAAGGAGATTGGGAGGCCATTCCGACGGTCAACAATTCCTACGGCTACAACAAGCTCGACAATAATTACAAGACGCCGGAGTTTTTTATTCGTTTGATTGCGAAGATAACGGCGAAGGGGGGCAACACGCTCTTGAACATCGGGCCGAAAGGAGATGGCACGATCGACGAGAATGCGACCCGAATTCTGCAAGGCATCGGCAAGTGGATGGACATGAACGGCGAAAGCATCCACGGCGCCACACGCACACCGCTCGATCGCCAAGCCTGGGGCGATTCGACCGTGAAAGGCGACACGCTTTATCTGCACGTGTTTCAGTGGCCAAATGATGGCAAGCTAGTGGTCGGCAATTTGGATGGGAATGTAAAGAGCGCCTATTTGCTGGCTGATAAAGAGAAGAAACCGCTGTCGGCCAAACGGCAAAATGAGAAGGATATTGTCGTTCTGCTGCCGTCCGCGAAGTCCGATCCAACCGATACGGTTGTTGTTTTGGAAATGAGCGGCGCCGTGAAAGGAAGCAAAGGGCGGCTATTGGCGACCAATGTGGGTGAAAATCAGCTGCTGGCGTTCGATGCCACGCCGAATGGAAAGTTTACTTACGGCGATGGCAAAGCCGGCAAGTTTTTTGTGGCCGGATTCACAAAAACCGGCGACACAATGACGTGGCCAACTCGGCTGAATGAGTCGGCAAAGTTTGACGTTTCGGCGCGAGTGATTGCCGACCAGGGCGCGAAATTGGTCGTCGAGGCCGGCAATCAAACGGTAGGCGGCGCCGTGGAGACCAGCAGCACGAAAGACCAAGTCGTGAAACTTGGCCAGATTTCCCTTGCGGCCGGCGAACACCCATTGCGATTCAGGCCGCAGCAGCCGGGAGATGTCAGCTTGTTTGAGGTTTTGCTCAAGCCGGTACGGTGAGTTCGAGCAATGGGTGGCACGTCCTCACTCCAAATACGGTTTGCTGACCAGTACGAGCACGCCCTTCGCGGACTCAGAGCATGCCATCGAGAGAACGCCTCGCGCTCTTGATCTCGGTGAAATCTCAACGGAGAATCATCCTTTCCGTGCTAGGCTCGTGGGTCGGATTGGACGAACTCCCGACGGACCCTTATCTTTGATACCCCGGCATCAAGGGTGACGACTATATATTATGGACTCGAAGCAGACCAAAATCAGCGACGGCAAGGAAGCCGATTCGGCGGCGGTTTCGCTGGGCCAGCTACAGTCCCAAACCGTCGATGAGTTTCGCCTGCGGTTTTCCCGCGAGCCGCGATACGTGGTCGCCGCGCCCGGTCGAGTGAATTTGATCGGCGAACACACCGATTACAACGGCGGCTTTGTGCTGCCGATGGCGCTGGAACGCTACGTGGTGATTGCCGCTGATCGGTCTCTGAATTCAGAAAGCGTGACCGGCCAGCCGACGGCGCATGTCTACAGCGCCAACAAAGAAGAAGCCGCATCAATTCAGGTGGGCGGACAAATTCAGCCTGGCCCGACCAAGTGGTCGAGCTATGTACAAGGCGTGGTGGCCGGCTTTGTGGCACGGGGAATGGCACCAACGCCGTTCGAGGCGGTCATTCGATCTTCGGTCCCGCTGGGAGGTGGATTATCGAGCAGCGCGGCTTTGGAAGTGGCCACGGCCACGCTGTTGGAAACGATGCTCGGAAAGCCAATGGAGCCGGTCGACAAGGCGCTGTTGTGTCAGGAAGCAGAACACAAGTACGCCGGCGTACCCTGTGGCATTATGGATCAATTCAGCAGCGCGCTATGCACTGCCGATCATTTGATGTTGCTCGATTGTCGATCGCAAAAAGTCGAGCTGGTGCCATTTACCGATCCGAATATCACCGTGCTGATTACCAACAGCAACGTGAAGCATGAATTGACGGGCGGCGAATACGCCCAGCGGCGGTCACAATGCGAAGCAGCGGCCAAGATTCTGGGAGTGACAACGCTGCGGGATGCAACAACGCAGCAGCTGGGAGCGGCACGCGGACAACTGGAAGATGTGAATCACAGGCGCGCTCGGCATGTCATCGGCGAAATCGATCGTACCGTGCGGGCAGCGGCGGCAATTCGCGCCGGCCGGTGGGACGAAGTTGGCCAACTGATGTACGCCAGCCACGACTCGCTGCGCGACGATTACGAGGTGAGTTGCAAAGAACTCGATTTGCTCGTAGATATCGCCAAGGAAATCGGCCAGAGCGGCGGCGTGATCGGTTCGCGCATGACCGGCGGCGGCTTCGGCGGTTGTACGGTCAGTTTGGTGCAGACGAGCACGGCAACGACGGTTGCTCAAAAACTTCACGATCGGTATCAAAAACAAACCGGCATCGAGCCGACATTGTTCACCAGCCGGCCAGGCCGCGGCGCTCACGTACTTGCTTCAAGGTAATGATGAACCAAGATCACCCTCATCGCCGATATAATCCGCTCACCGGCGATTGGGTGCTTGTCTCGCCGCATCGCACCCAGCGACCGTGGCTCGGGAAGCGCGAATCGCTGGCCGGTGCGACCCGACCGCAGCATGATCCGACTTGCTACTTGTGCCCGGGAAACATACGCGCCGGCGGAATTCAGAATCCGAACTACACCGAGCCGTTCGTCTTCACGAACGATTATCCGGCACTGCTGCCGGAGCAATCGATCGCACTCGATTCCGACGCCGATGCCGATTTATTTCGTCGCGAAAGTGTGCGGGGAACCTGCCGCGTGGTCTGTTTTTCGCCACGCCACGATCTGACGTTGCCGCAAATGTCGCCGGGCGAAATTCGCCAGGTGATCGACATGTGGGCGGCGCAAACCGAAGAGCTTGGTGAGCTGTATCGTTGGGTGCAGGTGTTCGAGAATAAGGGCGAGATCATGGGCTGCTCGAACCCGCATCCGCATGGGCAAATTTGGGCCAGCGACGTGCTGCCCAATGAACCGGCGAAAGAAGATCGACAGCAGCGTGAGTATCGCCGGCGGCACGGTTCGGCCTTGCTCGTCGATTATTTGGCGCGCGAGGTCGGCCAAGAGCGGGTGGTCGTCGAAAATGAAAATTGGATCGCCGTGGTGCCCTACTGGGCCACGTGGCCGTTTGAAACGCTGCTGTTGCCGCGCAGGCCTGTCCAGCGATTGCCAGAGTTATCGGAAGCGGAGCGCGACGGTTTGGCCGATATTCTGAAACGGCACCTCACGAAGTACGATAACCTGTTTGATACTTCGTTCCCGTATTCAATGGGCTGGCACGGCGCACAACAGCGGTCGGCGATTGGTCGCATTGGCAACTGCATGCCCATTTTTATCCGCCGCTGCTGCGTTCGGCGACGGTGAAGAAATTTATGGTCGGTTATGAAATGTTGGGAGAAGCCCAGCGCGATTTAACGCCCGAGCAGGCCGCCCAACGGTTGCGAGAACTTCCGGAAACTTTTGAGCCCGAGGCGAAAGACACATGAGCGTTTTGGTCACAGGCGGCGCCGGCTACATCGGCAGCGTGGCGGTTGAGCAATTGGTCGAGATGGGCGAGACGGTCGTGGTCTTCGACAACCTCTATCAAGGCCATCGCGATGCCGTGCATCCCCATGCCACCTTCGTCGAGGGAGATTTGGCCGATCGAGCTTCCATCGATGCAGCCCTGGCGAAATACAAACCGCAAACAGTGATGCACTTTGCGGCCCATTCGCTAGTAGGCGAATCGATGAAGCATCCGTTTCAATATCTCGGCTCGAACGTCACGAACGGAATCAACCTGCTGGAAAGCATGCTGCAGCGCGGCATCGAGCAGCTTCATTCTTTCGTCCACGGCGAATTTGTTCGACGCGCCCGAGCGGATGCCCATCGACGAAGAAGAGCGCATTGTGCCAGGGAGTCCGTACGGCGAATCGAAATTCATCTTGGAACGAATGCTGTATTGGCTCGATCGCATACACGGCTTTCGTTACAGCGCGCTGCGGTACTTCAATGCGGCGGGCGCCACCGACGAACGGGGCGAAGATCACAGCCCGGAATTGCATCTGATTCCCATCGTCCTGGAAGTGGCGCGTGGGCAGCGCGAATCAGTCACTATGTTCGGCGACGACTATCCGACGGTGGATGGAACTTGTGTGCGCGACTACATTCACGTCGTCGATCTGGCCCAGGCCCACATTCTGGCGATGAAAGCCATTGAAGAAAAAAGCCGCGTGTACAACCTTGGCAACGGCAAAGGTTTCAGCGTGAAGCAGGTGATTGAAACCGCACGCCAAATCACAGGTCACCCCATTCCGGCAAAAGTTGGCCCGCGGCGCGCCGGCGATCCGCCCACGCTTATCGCCAGCAGCGAAAAAATCCGCCGCGAGTTGAACTGGCAGCCGAAGTTTGCCGACTTGCGTCAAATCGTCGAATCGGCGTGGAAGTGGCATCAAAAGCATCCGCAGGGTTATCGCCGTCGGCATTCTTAACTTGCGGCCGATTGGCACGATGCAGAAGACCGTTGTGGCAAAAAGTGAAATTTGATCCACGTTTGCTGGCCAACTACAATCGACTGTATTCCGAATTCGATTGACCCGCCTCGTGCTGCCTTTTCGGCCGGCCCTCTATGTGGCTCATTCAGTTCGCCATGCGGCGACCCATCAGCGTGATGGTGGCGATTGTCGCCATCACACTGGGATGCGCATTGGCGCTTGAGCCGGATCGAAATCGATATCTTTCCGCGGTTCAATTTGCCCGTTATTTACGTTGCGCAGCCCTATGGCGGGATGGACCCTGCACAGATGGAAGGGCTTGCTCACGAATTATTACGAGTATCATTTTCTGTACATCAGTGGCATTCACCACGTCGAAAGCCGCAATGTGCAGGGCATGGCCTTGATGAAATTGTTTTTTCATCCGGGAACCGACATGTCTCAGGCAATGGCCGAAACCATCGGCTATGTGAACCGTGCCCGGGCTTTCATGCCGCCGGGAACGATCAGTCCCTTCGTGACTCGCTTCGATACCGGCAGTGTGCCAGTCGGCTATCTGGTGCTGTCCAGCGAAACTCGCACGCTGGCCGAGATTCAAGATTTGGCGTTGTTTCGCGTCCGGCCGATGTTTGCCAGCCTGCCAGGCGTTTCGGCGCCGCCACCATTTGGCGGCAATGCAAGGAGGTAGTCGTGCGGCTCGATCCCGATCGACTGCGGGCCTGCAACGTGACGCCGCTGGAAGTGGTGACTGCCCTCAGCAGGGAGAATACCATCACACCGTCGGGTAATTTGCACCTGGGTGATTGGTATCCGATTGTGCCCGGTGAATTCGACCGTTAAACAGATCGATGAATTGCGCAATGTGCCGATCAACATCGGCGTGAATCCCGACGGTGTACTTACGCGACGTGGCCGTGGTGGAAGATGCAACGCGACATCCCCTCTGGCTACGCGCTAATGAACGGCCGCCGGGCGATTTACATGGTGGTGACGAAGCGCGCCGAAGCTTCTACGCTGGCAGTAGTGAACGCGGTAAAAGCCGCGTTGCCGAACATGCAGAAGGAATTGCCGGACGACATTAAAGTATCGTTCGAATTCGATCAATCGCCGATTGTCACCGGCAGCATGTGGGGTCTGGCGACCGAAGCAGGACTGGGTGCCTTGCTTACCGGATTGATGGTGCTCTTGTTCCTGCGCGATTGGCGCAGCGTCGTAGTCGTGGTGCTGAACATTCCTCTGGCGCTGACGAGCGCCGTCATTGCGCTTGTGGCTGACTGGGCAAACGATCAATTTAATGACGCTTGGCGGGCTGGCCCTGGCCGTCGGAATTCTGGTCGATGAAGCGACGGTCGAAATCGAAAATATCCACACGCAAATGGGCCGTGCCAAATCGGTGGCTCGGGCCGTGCGGCTGGGAAATGCGCAAACGGCGGTGCCGAGGCTGCTGGCGATGCTATGCATTTTGGCGGTGTTCATTCCCTCGTTTTTCATGCAAGGGGCGGCGCGGATTGTTTGTGCCGCATGTCGCTGGCCGTCGGCTTTTCGATGCTGGCCTCGTACATTTTGTCGAGCACTTTTGTGCCCGTGGTTTCAACATGGCTCCTGCGAAGTGTCAGTCACGCCGATGCTGCTTTCCACGAGGCCGGCTGGTTCGAACGCATTCGGCGGTTGCGTTATCACGGTTTTGATGGAGCAGCTGATCCAGCTCCGCGTGGCGATTGTTAGCCGGCTATCTTGCCATCAGTGTGGTTTTGATTGTGCTGCTCGGCAGTCGACTGGGAATGGAAATCTTCCCGCTTGTGGATACCGACCAATTTCGTTTGCGGCTGCGCGGCCCGGACGGAACGTACATCGACCGCACTGAAAAAATCGCCAACGATGCTCTACAGCTCATCAAGCAAAAAGTGGGCGGCGCGAATACTCGCCATCACGCTGGGCTACGTGGGCATGATCCCATCTTCGTATCCCATCAACGCCGTGTACCAATGGTCGCGCGGGCCGGAAGAGGCGATTCTATGGGTCGCGCTCAAGCATGGCAGCGGCGTGGACATCGAACGGCTGAAAGAAGATTTGCGACAAGAGCTGCCAAAAGCTGCCCGAAGTCCGCGCCTCGTTCGAGCCGGCCGACATCGTCAACGAAGTGATGAGTTTCGGCTCACCGACGCCGATCGATCTATCAGTCAGCGGAGCGAAGTTTTGCCGACAACTTGGTCGTTTGCCGAAAAGCTGCGTCGCCGGCTGGCCGAAATTCCGGCCCTGCGGGACTTGCAATTTTCGCAATCGCTGGAATATCCCACGGTAGACGTGAAAGTAGATCGCGAAAAGGCAGGGCTCAGCCGGTGTCACTCCGCAAGCGGTCGCTCAATCGCTGGTCACCGCCACTCAGTTCGTCGCGGTTCGTCGTGCCCAACTATTGGCCCGATCCGAAAACGGGCATTGGCTATCAGGTGCAAGTGGAATTACCGCAGTCGGTCACGCACTCGCTGGACGATCTGGCGGACGATGCCGATTCAAGACCACGGCCAACGGGATCTGCTGCTGCGCGATGTAGCACATGTCGATGCCGGGCACCATGCCCGGGCAGTACGATCGGTATAATATGAAGCGTCAAATAGGTTTGACGGCGAATATCAGTGGCGAGGATTTGGGACGAGTCGCCGGCGAAGTGACGCCGGGCCATTGCCGCGGCCGGCGATCCGCCGAAAGGATCCACCGTCGAAGTCCGCGGACAAATTCCGCCGATGCAAGAAATGCTGCGCGGCCTGGGTCTTGGTCTGGCATTGGCGATCGTGGTGATCTTTCTGCTGCTTTCGGCAAATTTCCAATCGTGGAAGATGGCGTTTGTCACCGTGTCGACTGTGCCCGCTGTCGTTGCCGGCGTCGTGTTAATGCTGTGGATCACGCGCACCACACTCAATCTTCAATCGTTCATGGGCACCATCATGGCAATCGGCGTCGCTATGGCGAACGGGATTCTGCTGGTGACGTTGGCCGAGAACCGACGCCGAACGACCGACGACGTGCTTTCCGCAACGGCCGCCATCAATAGTCGCGTTCCCAACCGAGCAGCCGCAGCTGCCGTCGAAGGCGCTTCAAGGAGATTGCGTCCGATTCTTGATGACCTCCTCTGCCATGATTGCCGGCATGCTGCCGCTGGCGTTGGCTCTGGGCGAAGGCGGGCAGCAGACCGCACCGCTGGGTCGCGCAGTCATCGGCGGTCTGGCGATGGCAACACTGGCGACATTGGTGGTGCTGCCGTGTGTGTTCTCTCTGGTTCAGTCCAGGGCCAAGGTTTCGTCAGCGTCGCTTGATCCGGACGATCCGCAGAGCGAATTCTTTGATCGACCTTCCTTGGCATCAGCGTCGCTTGGGCAACCGTAGCCGAAATCATGAAGAACCTACCCGTCGAACCTTTGCTCATCTTCTTGATTTGCGTCGCACTCTTGGTGCTTGGCGGATGCCAAACATCGAGCATCCAACCATCGTCGTCGTCGGCTACCGCAGCAGCGATTTCTGATTCCGACGAACCGCCGGCTCGTGTGACGACAGTCAAACCGCAGCGAAAACTATTGGAACGCCGCTGTGAGCAGCCCGGCGAAATCGTGGCTTTCGAGGAAACTCCACTGTACGCGAAAGTCGCCGGCTATGTGCAGTCGGTGAATGTTGATATTGGCGACAAGATTAAAAAAGGGCAAACGCTCGCCGTGCTCGCCGTTCCAGAACTTGTTGAGGAGCTAAAACAGAAGGCCGCGTTGGTGACACAAGCGCAATCGCAAATCGCGCAAGCCAATGCAGCTGTCGAAGTGGCACGGGCCATGATCGAAACGGCGGAAGCAAAAGTTGTCTGCCGCGCAGGCCGCGGTGGCACGAACGACCGCCGATGTCGATCGCTGGAAATCAGAGTCGGGTCGCACCAATGAGTTGGCGCATCGATCGGCAGTCACACGCAAAGTGGCTGATGAAACGACCGATCAACTTCGCGTCGCGGAAGGGGCGCAAACAAGAAGCGCAAGCCCAAGTAAAATCAGCTCAGGCTGCTGTAAGCTGAAGCGCAGGCCAAAGCCAGCGCAGCCAAAGCCGATGTCGATGCGGCCAACTGCGCAACTCGCCGTTGCGCAGGCCGATCACGATCGCACCAGAAAGCTGGTGGATTATGCCACGATCAAAGCCCCGTACGATGGCACCGTCAACGAGCGGCTGATCCACACGGGTTATTATGTGCAGCCCGCCACTACCGGACGCGATCAGCCGCTCTTGGTTGTGTCGCACAGCGAGGTTGTTCGCGTTGTCATCTATGTTCCCGAAGGAGACGCCGCGTTTACCAAAACGGCTGAGCCGGCCACAATCCGCGTGCAATCGCTCGAAAATAAACAATTCAGCGGGGCGGTGAAACGAGTGGCCTCCGCGTTGGATCGAAAAAACCCGCACGCTGCGCGCGGAAGTTGATCTAGACAATGCTTCCAGACAACTTGTGCCAGGAATGTACTGCTATGTTTCCATCCTTCTCGCCAGTCGGCCTGATGCTTTGGTGATTCCTGCCACAGCCGTGATGGTCGATCAAGACCAGGCATTTTGTTTTGCCGTGTCCGATGGAAGAATTGTTCGTGTTCCCATCCAATTGGGAATTCGAACACGGGCCGAAGTGGAAGTAGTTTCGGGCCTGACTGGCGATGAGTCCATCATCCCTAAGAATCCTGCCAGTCTGCATGAGGGGCAACGTGCGGAAATCATCCATTGAACGGCTAACAGTGTGGGGCAGCGATAGCTGGATTCGCGATTTTGCCAACTCTCTGCGCAATGCGCTGCTAGCAAACCTAGGAGGTGTGACTTGTCGAAAATTGCAGCGGGCCGCAAATCTTCTCAATCTTGCCCCGTTTTCCAGCCGATCAAGTAGGACGCGCCGCATTCCTTAGCGCGTTGAACTCATTTTGGCTGCTGGCAATCTTTCGATGCCGCAGATCAATACGTTTCTGCTCTCTTTCGTGGCATTAGCCGTGCTCACTGCGCTGGGTGGCCTGCGCGGCCGTCGATCTGAGTCTGACGACAGCGCCCGCAATCGTTCATGGACCTCCTGATCCTGAAGTGCCAACCTCCATTTCGCATAAACCGGTGGGTGCGGCCAATCCTTCCGTTCAATCAACTGGCGCTTCGAATTCCGACCAGTCGGACAGTGCCGCTGCTGCCTCCACCAGCGAAACTGGAGGAACAAAAAGCCTGCAATGAAATCGGGGCCGAAATCCGTCCGATCGACTTGCCCACGGCTTTGCAACTGGCAGACGCCCGGAATCCCTTGGTTGCCTTCACCCGCGAACAAGTTCGCCAAGCCTATGCCAGACTCGAACGGGCAGATGTGCTGTGGCTGCCGGCACTGCGCGGTGGCGTAAGCTTCAATCGGCACGAGGGAGCGATTCAAGACTCGGGCGGCCAGCAACTCGATGTCAGCCGGGGCGCATTTTATTCCGGACTGGGAGCCGGCGGCTTTGGCGGCGGCTCGCCGATGGTGCCAGGTGTGTGGGCGAATTTTCAACTCACTGATGCCATCTTTCAACCTTTGGCGGCGCAGCAAGCCGTCGGGGCACGGCGGGCCGCAGCCGGCGCGGCGCTCAACGACACCTTGCTGCGCGTGGCACAAGCGTATCTCGAATTGCTCCGCGCCAAGCAGGAACTGGCCATCGCCAATGAAACCGAGCAGCATGCCGAAGTGCTCAACAAGATTACTCAGGACTACGCCCAAGCCGGGCAGGGGCTTCAATCCGACGCCGACCGCACGGCCACGGAACTTGCGCTGCGTAAGAACAATGTGGTGCGGGCGAAGGAGTCGATCGTGGTCGCATCGGCACGGCTCGCTCAATTGCTCCACTTGAATCCGGCATTACAATTTGAGCCGATTGAACCAATCGTTGCGCCGCTTGATCTAGCACGCGACCAAGAAAACGCCGATAGCCTAATTGCCCAAGCTCTGGCCGCCAGACCTGAATTGGCCGAAAGCCGGCATCTGGTGTGTGAGGCCATTGCACGCTGGAAACGCGAACAGTACGCGCCGCTTGTTCCCAGCGTCATTCTGGGCCTGAGCGATGGCGGCATGAGCGCTGGTTCATCAACAGATTATGCAGCCGGCGAAAACCGTTTCGATCTGGATGCCATGGCCTACTGGGAGCTGCGCAATTTCGGCTTCGGCGAACAGGCGGCCCGGCGCGATGCTCGCTCCCTGGTCGATCAAACTCGATGGCGTCAGGCGGAAGTGATGGACCTGGTGGCCCGCGAAGTGATTGAAGCCAATGTTCAAGTGCGAGCCCGGCGAGATCAAATCAAAATTGCCGAAGACGGTGTTCAAGTGGCCGTGCAATCTTATGAACTAAATCTTGACCGAATCAAAGAGGCCAAGGGATTGCCGATTGAAGTCTTGCAATCGGTCGCAGGCGCTCGATCAGGCGCGCCGCGAGTATCTGCGGACCGTCATCGACTACAATTCGGCCCAATTCTCGCTGCTGCGGGCCCTCGGCTGGCCAGATTGATTTGCACGAGCATGATTCGCGACTTATTTGTCGCCAGCGGCTTGGGTCAATGAAGCCCAGCGGTTGCGGGCACATCGCCGCGATGGTCCCTGGGCTTGCATGTTCGTGACGACACACGAAAGAGACGTCGCGCCAAAAATTAAAACCGAGGGGACAATGTTTGAGAAACGAGCCGGGAAAACAGGGCGTTTTCGAAAAACATGGCGACCTGACTGTGACCCGGCAATTGTCCGTGGTCCGTGGTCCGTGGTCAGTTGCCGGTGGCCAGTGTCCAGTGGTCCGTGGTCATTCTTTCTCCCTCTCTCCTTGTGGGAGAGGGCCGGGGTGAGGGGGCAGCATGCTGGGTGGTCTGTCGCCACTGACAACCGGCCCCCTGACGATGAATGACGACGGACCACCGACCACCCAACAAACTAAACACACAACCCCCGGGGATCGAGGGTAAAGTGTTGCGCAAAACCCTCGTAAAAACCCGTGTTTTGCGCCCCACATTTGGTCATCACTTTACCCCGCCGCGCACGACGGGCAGCCGAGCAGAGACTTCACCGCGGAGGGCGCAGAGTTACGCAGAGGAATCGCAGGAAGTTGCAAAACCATGCTTGATCGCTCTGCGCTGCCCTCGGCGAACCTCGGCGTCCCCTGCGGTGCATTGCTGGACTTGCCGCGCGCAGTCCGGCCCAACCTCGGGCGGCGCTGGCCCGAGGCTGGGAAAATATTTCTCAATTGCCAAAGAACAACTGCGGGCCTTATGCTAGAGTTTGCACGTCTTGTCGGCCGGAAACAAAGGGCCGGTCCGCAACCCAAGACCACCAGCAAAAACCGTCCCACCGGGAACGACAGGTTCCGCTTTGCAATATAATGTACATATGATCAAATTACAAGAGCCGTTTTGGGCCACGCGGCAAAATATTCACCGCAGAGCACGCGGAGGGAGATAAAGGAGGCGGGGATGCAGGACATTGATCGATGAGGCCGCAGGGTGGCTACGACAAAGCAGCACGTGTCGTGGTCGCGCAGTCGACAAGAGTTCCACGCAGATCGCGGACCAACTGCTGATACAAACTTCTGACCAAGAGCCTCTTGCGGCGAACGCCGCCCGGACAAACTGTCCGGGCCACCCGTCGTTATTGGGTTGCGCTGTCCGATGGCGGATTGGCGTCATCGGGTCGCGACTTGGGCCGGATCCGTTCAACGGCCGCGCGGAATTCCTGCCGCAGTCGCACGATCATTTCCGGCGAAACGTCGTCGCCGCCGTCGATGATCCACTCGGCGGGAGCTACCTCCACGGTGCGAATGTGCTGCTTCAGAAATTCCACGGTTTCAGGACTGGTCTCCGTAGGCAGCGTCACGTGCTCAATTTGTGTCAACTCGGCTAACTGGTGAGCCTGACGATATGTTAGAGAGCTACGATGCGCCAAATCCAGAACCCGCAGTTTTGGCAGTTGGCTCAGCAGCCGTACGGTTCGATCGTCAAATTGACCGCATGGTTCCAGTTCCGCAAACGGCAGCAGCACGGATAGATCGTCATCCTGCGAGGGTACCCAGTCCATGGTATACCGTCGGATCGACGGCAACTCGGCGATCGCGGCTGGCAGCGTGTCTTTTATTTCCTGGGATGGCTTATGTTCCAGATCAGAGATCGCCACGACTCGCTCAAAGATTTCGTCGTTGCCTGTCAGTCGCCTTAGCCATAATGGGCCGGGAATTTTGCCGGAACAACAGATGGCATTGCCGAAGGTTTGCAAAAACGCCTCCTGCCTTTTCGAGTAACTCCACTCATGAAACCACCAGGCGAATCCCATTGCAGCAACGGCGGTCAAGAGCAGCAAAGACCGCAGCGAAAGTTGATATCGTCCACCGTGGCGACGGTAATTCCATACTACCAGCAATACGCCAAGGGCAACGATGCCCAGCAGCACCGCCAAATCGGCTGCCAGCATCCAAAAAGAAAACACGTTGATTTTGAATGGAATGGCATTCGGATATCCCTCGGCCGATTCCAAAAACACCCACGGCCAACCACGCTGGAGCAGCAGAAAGTCGAAAGCTTGAACATTCCTGGGTGTCAGTAGCAGTTTGCCGCAAACCAGATTCACTGGCAGCAACAACAAGACCGGCACCAGATTGCGGCGGAAGCGGGACATGCGGTCACTTTTGAACTGGTTTCGTAGTGTCCATCGTGTCGTGGTGGTTGATGGTCGCCATGATTCTCGAACGCAATTCATTGAACCACGACGGCACGACGAACACAACGTCGGGCGTAGGCGAGTCTCTCCGAGACTCGCGGCCAGTCTTGGAGAGACTGGCCTACCACATCACCACTTGTTGCGATCCACGGTTTCGCCGCCGGCGATGGTTAGCAGGGCCATAAAGTCGGACCAGGGGATGGTGATGGGAATGCTTTCCACGTGGCCATCGGCGAAGAGGGCGTTGAAGACGCCGTTATGGTTGGCAAGCGATTGCAGCAAGTTTTGCGGGGTGATGCCCGGCGGCAAGTTGGTCAGGTCCAGATTGCGCGGCTCGGCCCAAGGGATGCCAGATTTCTTTATTTCTACAAGCAGAATGGTATCGGCCGGGTTGTCCTTGATCTCGGACCATTTAATGCCCCGACCGGGAAGCCAGGCGGTGCCGGGGCCGATGATGGCGACGTAGCTGGTGTCGGTACTATTGGTGAATGCGACGCCAAAATCGCTCGGACACTGAAAGATGTTGAGCGGCCGCTGCGCGAGCGGTTTGTTGTTGGGCGAATCCCACGGTTCACCGGCGCTATACTTTGCGAAGAGGTCGTTTTCCTCCAGATATGGCAGCATCAACGTGCGCCAACTTGTTAATGGTTTTCCGGATTTGTCGAGCGTGCAAGCGGGCGGAAACGTCCCGTGGACTCGTTCATACGCAAATATCGCTAGGCCGAGTTGCTTCAGCTGGTTAAGGCATGCGTCACGGCGGCTGTAACCACCGGGAGGTGAATGGCGGACGCTAGGAACCAATAGTGCCACTGTAAAGAGTGCAAACAGAACCCAGGCCGTCGCCCAAAGAAAGGAATGGCGAGTTCGACCAGCGGCAATGCCCACAACAAAACTTAAGAAAAGCATCGACAAACAAAATCCAGGCCAACCAGCAGCGCTGGCACCAGCGGCCAGAACGGCCACAATTGCGGTGAGTACAAACAACGATTTCAACCCAAACCGCATCGGTGGATGGGCTGTGGCGGTGGAGTGCGAATTACGATTTTCGTCGATTGATGAAGACATGCGACGAACCGTTGGACAAGAAGAGCGAGGAGCGCGGGCATCCGGCCGGCGGGTTCCAATACGCTTAGTTATAACCGACGCGACAGAAGGAATCTTGCGGCGTCGAAACGGGGGAGTGGGCCACTATGCTTTCGAGTGTCTGGGGTCGAACGAAGTGAGCCCCCAGCTGCGTGCAATTCCGGGGGCTCGGCGGATCTCTTTGGAATCGCGGGTGGCATCGCTATTGGCCCTCGAAGTATCACTTAAAGCGTGAAAAGAATGATCTTTACCCCTCACCCCAACCCTTTCCCACAAGGGGAAAAGGAGCATTTTGTTAGACGCCCTTGCTCACCTTGGTTTTCTGGATTGCATGTAACGAATTGGGGCATTGCCGGGCCTGCCACGCTGCTATCCGTCCAGTACAATGGCCTTTTTCCTTTGATAGGAGGGCGGCGATGAAATCTCTGAACTTTGTGCGACGGCTATTGCTGTTGGTGACACTGGTATGCGGTGCCGTAATGGTTCGCGCTGCCGATGACAAGGCGACAGCCGATAAAAGCAGCGATGCGATTGTGATCAAATTGAAAGACTTCAAATTCAAGCCGCCCAAGTCGGTAACAAGTCCCGATGACGTGTTCGTTTTCGACGAGAGCGAAGGCCGGTTGTGCTTTTACACCAACGGTCCGGCAGAGGCCAAATTCAAGGTGCGCTCTGACGGTGACTACGACATCATCGTGACTGCATCCGGCGACTCGGCCATGGAGATTCACCCCAAATTCAAGCTGACCGTGGACAATAAAGATTTCGGGAAAGAAATTAGCTTGAAATCGGACGACGTGAAGGACTACCAGGCGGTGGTCTCGGTGAAGGCCGGCGAGCACACGCTGGCTGTGGCGTTCACGAACGACACCTACAAAGAAGGGGAATACGACAGCAACCTTTACGTCCACGGTGTGAAATTGCGTCCTCATCAACCGGACGAGGCGAAGAAATAAGACATATAGCCTAGCCGCAGCGGCGGCGAATCGTTCCAGGGGACCGTTCGATCACGATGCCCATCAACTGGCGACCGCTGTGGGCAATAATGATTACCAACTGTCTGTCACTGGAGTCTTTACTCGGAAGTGATACCGTTTGAAGATGGTGACCCGACCCCTTGACGCTGGACTCGCGACAAGCGGTATCACGACCCTCTACCCCTGACATTTGCAATTCAGAGCGACGATCGAATAAGCTGTCGCCAACGCCGAAATCTCCTGTGTCGCCAAGTCAAGCCGATTTCATGGGCCAACCTGAATGCGTTTATGAATCAATTCTCTCCGTCCAAAAGTCGACTATGAGTTACCGAAAAACCGCGCGATGCTTTAGTCTCGGATGCCTTGGTTTATCCGCCGCGACCCTGGTCTACGCGGCGACCCAGGAAGGGCTGGGCTACAAGGGCACGCCGCAAATTCCAGGCTCACCATATTGCGTGCATGACGGCGATCGGCCACAGCCGCGGGTCGTTACGCCGGCTGCGACGTTTAGCCAAGGCGCGCGGCGCCCTCCGACGCCATCGTGCTGTTCGACGGTTCTGATCTGTCGAAGTGGGCCAGTGGCCGTGGGGGCGAGGCCGGTTGGAAGGCCCAAAACGGATATATGGAATCGGTGCGCGGTGCTGGAAACATTCGCAGCAAAGATAAATTCCCTGACTTCCAACTGCACCTGGAATTCGCCACCCCAGTGCCGCCGCGCGGGACCAGTCAAGCACGCGGCAACAGTGGCGTTCTGATCAACGGCATGTACGAAGTTCAGGTGCTCGACTCCTACGAAGATAAGACGTATCCCGATGGCCAATGTGGTGCGCTTTACGGCCAGACTCCGCCGCTGGTGAATGCCTCGAAAGCACCCGGAGAATGGCAATCGTACGACATCATTTTCGAATCGCCGCGGTGGGATGAAAGCGGCGCCATGCTCAAGAAGGCGAATGTGACAGTCATTCACAACGGCATCGTGCTGCATCACAAACGCGAGTACCTTGGCGCTACCGATGGCATCGGTGGTGTGCCGCACCTGGCGCTGGGCGCGTATTCAAAGCCACATGCGCCAGAGGTTTTTATCGAGTTGCAGGACCATGCCAATCCGGTACGCTATCGAAACATCTGGGTACGACCGCTGGGTGAATACGATAAACCGTGATCAGCGAGCCTGGCGAACGCACAGATTTATCGGAATGCCGAGCAACCGTTATCTCAGTGCTAACTGCCGCCAGCGTGATCGTGTCGATTGCAAATGGTTAAGAATAGCCATTGAATTGGCTGATCTTTCATCGCATTATCGGAGGGTGGCTCCCCAGAGTCGCCGATGTGGATTCAAGGAGATATCGACTGTCGCGCGTTTCTGCCAGCCAAGGATGCTATGTCGCACAAGCCTTTAGAAATGTTATCGGCTCGCCCGTCGGTCTTGGGGCTGGAGCCCAGCTTTGGATTCGGCGACCGGCTCGGCTGCGCGACGCCAGGACACATCGCGGCGCTGCGCGATGTCGGCGGTTCGATCAAAGGCATTTTTGCGCAGCAGTCGATCCGCGAGCTGACTCGCACCCATCGCACGCCCAACGACGTGATGCAATCGGCAATCACGGCGATCGAGGCCGAGAGTTTCAGCGATGTTTGGGGGGCCGACGCCGACCACATTAAGACGCCCGCCGATGCCCAAGCGACCGCCGCAGCCGGCTTCACGTTTTTCACCATCGACCCGTCCGAGCATGTCGATCGCCGGGCCGATAACTATGACCTGCCGACGCTGGAAACCAAGTACGCCGAAATTCGCGATCAAGTGGACTGGGTGGAATCGTATCTCGGCCGCAGCGTGAAGGTGCCTAACGGACCGACAATCGAGTTCGATCGACCGACGGTCATCCGTGCCGCCGTGAAATATGGGCGCACGATTGCCCACTCCGAACTGATGGGTGAGTGCCTGGGGCGCGCGGCAGCGACACAAGGCCGACCGTACGAGCTTGAATTAAGTGTTGACGAGACCGACCAGCCGACCAGTTTAGCGGAGCATTATATCTTTGCCGATCAGATGCTGCGCCGCGGAATGCCGCTGGTCAGCTTGGCGCCGCGTTTTATTGGAGATTTTGAGAAAGGAGTCGATTTCAAAGGCGATTTGGCGGCATTTTCCGCGTCGCTGGTCGGCCATGCAGCGATTGCAAAACTGCTGGGACCGTACAAAATCAGCCTGCATTCCGGATCCGATAAACTTTCGATCTATCCTTGTTTTGCGCGCGCCACCGCCGGGCTGTTCCACGTCAAGACGGCGGGCACAAGTTACATGGAAGCCCTGCGAGTTGTCGCCAAGTGCGCGCCAGAGGTTTTCCGCCAAATTGTTGCGCTAGCCCGTCAGCACTACGACGTTGACAAGGCCACGTATCATGTTTCGGCCACTGTAATAGCTATTCCCCGCCCGGAAGAAATTGCCGACAACAGAGAGCTAGAGAAGCTGTACCTGGAGCATTGGTCCGATGTTCCCGAGGGGCGCGGATTTACCTCCCTGGGCCGGCAGATTTTGCATTGCACATTTGGATCGATTTTGACCGACGAGAAGTTCGGAGCGTTAGTGCGCCAGGTAGTGCGAGAGAATTTGACGCTGTATCGGCAAGTCTTGCACGAGCATTTCACACGGCATTTGCAGGCGTTGAACGCCGGATTATAGAGGCACAGGTCGAATGAAATATCGCGATTTGGGTCGCACGGACATGAACGTGTCGGTGCTCAGTTTCGGTGCATCTTCGCTAGGCGGCGAGTTCCATCCGGTCGACGAGCAGGAAGGCACTCGCGCGGTCCGCACTGCTTTGGATTTGGGAATCAACTTCATTGACGTATCGCCTTTTTACGGACAACTGAAAGCCGAAACTTGTTTGGGTAGGGCTTTGGAGGGAGTTCCCCGGCACCACTACTTTCTGGCGACGAAGTGCGGCCGATATGGCAGCCAGCCGCTCGATTTTGATTTTTCGGCCAGGCGAGTAACCCGCAGCGTTGATGAAAGCTTAAAACGGCTGAAGGTGGACTATCTTGACATTATCCAAGTCCACGACATGGAATTTGGCGACATTCGTCAAATTGTTGGCGAAACGATTCCGGCCTTGCAGAAGGTAAAACAGCGCGGCAAAGCGCGGTATGTCGGCATCACCGGCCTACCGCTGCAAATGTTCACGGAAGTGATTAATCGAGGCGCCGCCGGACTCGATCGACACGGTGTTGTCGTACTGTCATTACGAACTTAACGATACTTCGCTGCTGAGTTTTGTTCCCATGTTGGCCGAGCGGGAGATTGGGGTTATCAATGCGTCGCCATTAGGAATGGGACTGCTGTCCGTCCGTGGCACGCCTCCATGGCATCCGCGCAGAAGTCGTGAAAATTCAATGTCTGCGGGCCGCCGAGCATTGCCAAGCGCGGGGAACGAACATCATCAAACTCGCCATGCAATTCGCCACGGCCGAGCCGCGTATTCCGACAACGCTTTTCAGCACGGCCAGCGTACAAAACGTCGTGCAAAATGTGGCCTGGATTGCTGAGCCCCTGGATGAAGAGCTTTTGGCCGAGGTGCGAGCCATTTTGAAGCCAGTTTTCAATGTCAGCTGGTTGCAGGGACGACCTGAGAACAATCAAAGTCTGACGCCGCTGGCGATGGAAGTCTCGTAGCGGTGGCAAGAACCCACGGCCTGTCGCCTTACGCCAAACCAGCCGGCGATTCCGAAAATCATCAACCTCGGCTATCTTGCTCATGGAGCTTCTCGGTAGGCACGAGATGCCGTTGAAATTGAGCCGGTGAGATTCCGAAGACCCGCTTGAATGCTCGCGAGAATTGAAATTGGTCGGCGAAATCGAGCCGCCGCGCCGCTTGTTTTACTAGCACTCCGGGATTGCTAAGCATGTCGGCCGCGAATTGCATCCGCCGCCGCAGCAAATACTGATAGGGAGTCACGTGATTGAATCGTTTGAAGAGTTGGCAAATATAAGGCACCGACAACCCGCATTGCTCAGCGACCTGTTCGACATTTTTCAGCTTCAAGAAATCTTGATCTAGCAATTGGCGCACTCGCAGATAAGTGGTTAAGGCGCGAGTGTTGACGTTGTCGGTCGGCATTGCCTGTTCGGCAATTTTGTAGGCCAAGGTCGGAATCAGCGATCCGCACAAGGCCTGACTGAATCGAGTGTGCGCCAAACCATTGGCAATCATCATCTCGAAAATGTCGCGCACTTCGTGCCGGGCATGCACGTGCTTGAAACCGTGGGGGGCCAAACCCGCCGATTTCAAAATGCTTTTTGCAGCTCGCCCGAGAAACGTCACGTAGTACTTTGTCATGAGTTCCCGGGAACTGGCAAAAATCTCCAGAGGCGAACCCGGACCGTAACCGAAGACCGAACCTGGCACCAGTTCGTGCTCGCGTCCGTCCAGGATCACTCGGCCCTTGCCTTCAGCGACAAACTCAATCGAAAAGTAAGAAAAATTCGGGCGATGTATGGCATAATCAGCGCGCACCCGCTCCCAGCCCCCCAGCGCCACATAGATTCGTGCCTGTGAATTGTGCGCCAGGTCGAAATAGTAACGGCGCGCTTCTGAGACCTGACGCGAAATGAAGCTTGGAAGCTCGGAGTCTTCAAATCGGTGTGAGTCTCCAACGTCGACAGTGCGGGATGTGGACTGCATCAATCGGCACCTCGGTGTGAATCACCGTCGCCAAAACGCTCCGAATCTGTAGCTTAAAGATAGCTATCGCTGATCTAAATCAAAGATGGCTCCGAGTCAACTTGGGTACAAAGGAGCTAAGTTGATTCTATATCAAATCTAAACAATGGCTATCGAATGGCCAAAGCCGGGCATATGCATCCCTGGGTTTTCGATTTAAGCTGGCGTTACCTGCGGGGAGGCTTATACTCGACCATCGGGCCGACGTGTCCGTAAGCGACGAATTCAACACAACGCGTTGGAGTTGTCGCGAGCGTTGCACGCCGGTAGGCACTGTTCATGTGGGCATAAAAGTTCATCGCTCGGTGAACCAATCGGGTTTTTGTCTGGATGTTTGGGCTTGGCGCAAGTGACCCACGCCAGAACGGCCGCGCTTTCAGCAAACTGAACTCCACATTCAATGTCGGTCAGTTGTTTTCCGGAAGTCATCGGTTGACTCGAACATCGGTTATCGCGATCAGCGAGATATCTATGAGACAACGCTTAGCCTTCACATTGGTCGAGCTATTAGTTGTGATCGCCATTATCGGCGTCTTGATCGCCCTGTTGCTGCCCGCGGTGCAGGCCGCGCGTGAATCCGCTCGGCGCACGCAGTGCAAAAACAATCTGAAGCAGATCGGTCTGGCGTCTCTGACCCATCTGGACACGCAAAAATCGTTTCCCACGGGGGGCTGGGGATATCACTGGGTCGGCGATCCCGATGCCGGCTATGGTCAGAACCAACCTGGCGGTTGGGCCTATAACATTTTGCCCTACATCGACGAGAAGCCGATTCGCAACATTGGCAAAGGGACCACTGGCGCCACGAAGATGGCTGCCTTGGGGCAAATGATGGCGACTCCCGCTCCGTTCTTTTCCTGCCCCTCGCGCCGCGGCGGAACCGTCGGACAGCAGGCGGATTCACTTGAAAATGCCACCCCGCTCACAAATTCTGGTAACAAACAGGCTGCGCGGGCCGATTACGCCGGTAACGGCGGAACCGATCTGCAAACCAACGGCGGTCCCACCAATGTCCCAGATCCAACGCAGGTGGGCACCTATGCGGCCGCGGCCTATTTCAACGGCCTCTCATGGTGGAAGGATCAAACGGGCGTCATCTACGCCGGCAGCATTATCAAACTGAAACAAATTCCCGACGGTACCTCAAAAACTTATCTCGTCGGAGAAAAATCGATGCAGCCCAATTGCTACGATGGTCGCGGCACGGGCGACTGCCCGGCCGACAACGGCAGCATCTTCGAAGGGCACGATTGGGACATCATCCGTTGGGCTAGCGACGGGAACACTATTCCCGCTGGCCCCACCGACAAAGTGAATGGCATCGATTGGCGGCCCTTGCGCGATGAGGATCATCAAAAAACGGAAACGACCGACTGGGGCTCCGGTGAGAAATGGGGCGAAACCAACTTCGGCAGCATGCACCCCAACGGTGGCTTCTTCGTGATGTGCGATGGCTCGGTGCAAATCATCAGCTACGGCATCGATGCACGCATTCACTACCGACTCGCCAACCGTCGCGACGCCCAAAATGTGCAAATCCCGAATTGATGATTCCGCCTGGCATGCAGCTCGATCTAATTCGCGGCCGATTCAATCAGCGCAAAAACATTTCATCGGAAAGATGCAACTGTGCGGATGGCGTTCACGTCCGTTGGCCGCGATAATTCGTTGCTCAATCCGTCCTCACGAAGTTACACCTTACCTATGAGAATCGGTGCAGCGGTTTGCCTTCTTCTGTTGGGATTCACCGCCACCGATGCGCTGGGTGAATCGCCAAACGCTTTGCCGCCCCAGGCATTTCTCAGCTGGGCTCCCACGCCGCCGATGGGGTGGAACAGCTGGGATTGCTACGGCGCCGCCGTCAATGAAGAGCAGACGCGGGCGAATGTTAATTACATGGCCGACAAGTTGGCCCAGCACGGTTGGCAGTATATCGTCGTCGATATCCAGTGGTACGAGCCGCAGGCGAAGGGCTTCAATTATCGCAAAGATGCCGAGCTGGTAACCGATGATTTTGGCCGCCTGATGCCGGCCCAGAAACGGTTTCCGTCCGCTGCCGATGGTCGTGGTTTCAAATCGCTCGCCGACTATGTTCATTCCAAAGGGCTGAAGTTCGGCATCCATCTGATGCGCGGTATCCCAAAACAGTCAGTGAATCAGAACACGCTAATTTTGGGAACGCCGTACCACGCCGCCGACATTGCCGACAAGCAAAACATCTGCAGATGGAATGGCGATATGTATGGAGTCGACATGTCGAAGCCGGGTGCGCAGGAGTATTACGACTCGGTTTTCAAACTGATCGCTGCTTGGGACGTCGACTACGTGAAAGTCGACGACTTGGGCGGCCGAAGGCCCGAGATGGTTGCTGTTCGCGACGCAATTGACCATAGCGGCCGTCCGATGGTATTCAGCGTGTCTCCGGGCCCGATGCCTTTTGATGCCGGCGAATTTGCGGCTGCGCATGCCAACCTGTGGCGCATCAGTAACGACTTTTGGGATAACTGGCGAGCGCTGAAGAGTCAATTCGATCGCTGTGCCCGGTGGTCGAAGTACAACGGACCAGGGCATTATCCCGATCCTGATATGCTGCCGCTGGGAGCCATTCGCGTCGAGAAGAACGACCGGACGCATTTCACCAAAGACGAGCAGTACACGATGATGACACTGTGGGCAATTTCACACGCACCGCTGATGATGGGGGGCGATATGCCGAAGAACGATGATTTCACTCTTTCGCTCTTGACCAATGACGCGGTGCTTGCCGTCGATCAACACGGCCAAAACTCGCGGCAACTCTTCCGCCGCGGCGATGAGATCGCCTGGATCGCCGATGTACCCGATTCCACTGCGAAATATCTAGCCGTTTTCAATGCGGCAGACAAACCGCCAGATTCTGACGTCCAAGAAGCACCCGTAAAAGTCTCGCTGCAAGAAATGGCCTTCAATGGCCCGTGCCGGATTCATGATCTTTGGAAGAATGTCGCGGCCGGATCATTCACAGACAATTTTGTCCCGTCGTTGCCGTTCCACGGTGCCGGATTGTACCGCGTTCAATCGGAAAACTAATTAGGAGCACCGTCTATGAGACGCTGGATATTGCTGATCGTGTTGCTGTCTGTCGGCCAAAACTTCTGCTTCGCGCAAACAACCGAGCCGAGCGACGACTCGAGACCGGCCTCGACAAACGTCTCCGGCGCTCTGTACCCGCGGATTGACTCGCAATTGTGCGCAACATTTCGAGTGAAAGCCCCGGACGCGCAGAAGGTCGGTGTCCACGTCAATCGGGCCGACTATGACATGACGAAGGGGGCAGACGGGGTCTGGACGGTCACGACTAAGACCTTGGAGCCGGGTTTTCATTATTACAATCTGTTCATTGACGGCGTAAACGTGGCTGACCCGGCTAGCGAAAGCTTTTATGGCATCAGCAAGATGTCCAGCGGCATTGAGGTGCCCTCCAAAGGCGAAGACTTCTACGATGCGAAGGATGTTCCTCATGGCGAGATCCACTCCAAGTGGTACCACTCGAAGATTGCCGATGCCTGGCGGCACATCTTTGTCTACACGCCGCCAGATTACGACACGAATCAGAAGGCGCGCTATCCGGTGCTCTATCTGCAGCACGGAGGTGGTGAGGACGAGCGTGGCTGGGCCATCCAGGGTCGTGTCAACTTCATCATGGATAATTTGATCGCGGAAGGGAAAGCCAAGCCCATGATTGTTGTTATGGGAAACGGTGGCGTCGGCGGATTTGGTGGTGGTAGAAGGCGAGCACCGGCCGGCCCTGCAAGCGGCAATCCGCCAGCGGCAGCAGTGCCACCGAGCGGGCCCGGCGCCAACCCGGCGCCGGCCGGCGCGAAGTCCGGAGGGCGCGGTGGAATGGGATTCGTCGGCAATTATGGGAAAATCTTGACTGAAGAAGTGATGGTGACACGAAAGCCACCGCCGGCACGATGCAGCTTGGCAATGCGCTCTCACTGCAAAACAGTACGCTCGATTACAACAACTATGGCGGCACACTAAGTTTCGGCACTTTGACCAGTGCAGCCTTCGGCGGATTGAAAGGAAGCCAAGCGATTGTCCTGACGAATACCTCGGCCGCCAGCGTCGCTTTATCCGTTGGTAACAACGGCACAAATACAACATACTCCGGCGTGCTCAGCGGCGACGGATCGCTCACCAAAATCGGCGGCGGCACGTTCATCCTGTCTGGCGTTAATACGTATACAGGCGACACCCGCATCAATCAGGGCGTCTTGCAGCTGGGTGGAGCAAACCGTATTGGCAACATCTCTAACCTGGTGCTCGCTGGGGGTACCTTCGCGACCGGCGGGTTTAGCGAAACGATGAATACCCTTGGTCTTTTATCAAATTCCATTCTCGATCTAGGCAGCGGCGCTAGCGTGCTGCACATTGCCGACAGCCACACGCTTTCTTGGGTCGGAACATTAACTGTAAACAATTGGAATGGAACCTGGGGACCGACCGGCGGGGGCACGGTCGATAAATTCTTTGTCGGCCCCGATGTCAGCGGTCTCAATACTTCGCAACTGAATAAGATCAATTTCACCGGCTTCTCCCCTGGCGCACTCATGCTTTCCACCGGCGAAGTGGTGCCCATCGCACCGATGAAAGGCGATTACAACGTCGATCACGTTCTGTCGTCGATCGATATTTCAACGATGCTGGCCGCTCTAACCGATCTCAACGCCTTCAGAACGAACAACCATTTGACACAGAGCGATCTCTTGGCCATCGGCGATTTCAGCAACGATGGTGCCGTCACAAATGCGGACATTCAAGGTCTGCTCGATTACGTGGCTCAATTCGGCAGCGGGTCGACCGTAGCGGTGCCGGAGCCCTCCACACTATTGCTGGCAATCGTGGTTGTTTCTTTTTTTACATTTTTCAGCTGTGGATTTAACCGTGTTGAAACTTGGCGACGTGGCTTCGAAGAATGGACTGCGCGGAACGATGGAAATTCCTGCCATTCACAAACAGAGGCCTAAACTCATTTCTTGCGGCGGCCCATCCTTATGTCGAAAATCAATTCAAACAGTCATTGGGCGTATGGTTTACGAATTGCCCTGGTTGGGTCGGCACTACTCTTTTCGTCAGTGAGCTTCGCGCAGGAAACGAGACCTGCTGCCAAGACCTTCATCGATTATTTTCTGCCGACGCCCATCGTTGGTTCCCTGTCGAAGGACGCATGGGGTGCTCCTAATGTGCTCCCTCGCGATGTGCAGAACGGTCTGGAAGACAACACCATGAAACAGTGGTGTTATTGGGATGGGCAGATCATCAAGTCGCCCGATGGCAAGTATCACATGTTTGCCAGTCGCTGGGACCAGGCCAAGGGCCATAGCGGCTGGGGCGGTTCGTCCGCCGTGCACGCGGTCAGCGATAACGTGATGGGGCCGTATGTCGACAAGGGGCTTTGCTGGCCCGACAATCAAAATGGAAAAGGGCACAATGTGACTGCGCTGGTGCTTCCCGACGGCACGTATGCCGTCGTGGTCAGCGAGACCAGACCGGGGGATGTATTTGTTTCCAAGTCTCTGGATGGACCTTGGGAATTCAAGGGCTCGATCAAAGTCGCGGAAAGCAAGTTCAGCCGCCTGGGACGAATGTCCAACGTGAGCATTATGGTTCGTCCGGCGGATCGCAACTTCATGATCGTGCCGCGGTCCGGCGCCATCTTGATCAGCAAAGACGGCATCTTGGGTCCCTACACGGTGCAAGGCCCCAGTGTTTATCCCAAGGTTGCCGGCCTGCCGCTGCGCAATCTGGAAGATCCGGTGGTGTGGTACAGCGGGGGCCTGTATCACATCGTGGTCAACGGTTGGAGCGATCGCAAGGCGTACCACATCACGTCGGTCGATGGCATCAATGACTGGACGTTTAGGGGATTGGCTTACGATCCGACGAAAGACTTTCTGCGCTATACCGATGGGACCGTCAACCATTGGAACAATATGGAACGCCCCGGCGTGCTCGTCGAAAATGGCCATGTGACTGCCGTAACTCTGGCGGTCCTCGATGTTCCCAAAAACCAGGAACGGCCCAACGATAACCATGGCAGTAAGATCATCGTTATTCCATTCGACGGCGCGGCCCTGGATCGCGATTTCCAAACCGCTACCTCTGCAACACAAACTGGCGATTCTCCTGCGCAGCCTAAGTGAAGCGACGGAATGTCCGTCCGCCGGCCAAAAAAATTCGCGCGATAGCCGCTTCAGATACGACTTCTGGGGTTCTGGCAATTAGCACAGGCGATTCCAGATCGGCAATTCCAGCAGGCCGTTTTTCGTGGTTAGGAACGATCGATCTGACGCGTTCCCAACTGCGGTTGCGACGGTAGTCGTCGGCTCTTAGAATTACCGCGTCGAAAAAGAGGCGATCGACTCGTTTTCTGATCATGGCTTGCACCAGCAAGCTGATCGACCGCTTGCAATCACGAATGCACCTGAGCAGGATTTGCCGATGAGCCAGGCTCTGCCTCGAAAAGCTGACGAGGCCGATGCTTTCCCGTCGATGCGCCAGCGATTTTTCGGTTTGTCCCGGCGTTCGATTCGTTGCGTAACTATTCGCTGCGAATTCTTGCTTGCGACACGATGGCCGGTCTGACGGTCGCCGCCGTGGCGGTCCCTCAGGCGATGGCATATGCCCAGATTGCGGGCATTCCTCCGCAGTACGGCCTTTACACGGCGATCGTGATGACCGCCGTGGGCGCACTGCTCGATTCCTCGAAACAACTGATCAACGGCCCAACGAATGCCATTTCGATTGCCGTATTGAGCGCACTCGTCGGGTTCGGTGATGCCGAGAGAATCTCTGTGGTGATTTTGCTGACGCTGCTGGTTGGCATTGTTCAAACCGCAATTTCGCTGCTCAGGCTGGGTGACTTAACCCGGTATGTTTCGCACGCGGTCATCGTGGGCTTCACGCTTGGCGCGGCAGTGCTGTTGGTGCTCGACCAACTTAAGAATTTGCTGGGACTGGCGGCTGCCGGTACCGGCGAGGATCATTTTCTCAAGCGGTTCTGGCTAACTATTAAGCACATCGATCAAACCAATCGTGCGGCATTGGCAATTGGCCTGGCGACGATTGCGGTCGCCTTGATACTGCGTTGGATCAACCTCAGGTACCGCCTTCGACTCCCCGATTTGCTCCTGGCGGTGATCTGCGTAACGGCGATGGTGTGGGGCGGGCGCCTTGATCAGCAAGGCGTCAAGATTGTCGGCGTCATTCCGGCCCGGCTTCCATCGTTCGAGTTGCCGCAGGTCGAATGGCAACGTGTTCATGCGCTGGTAAGCAGCAGTTTGGCAATTGCGCTGCTTGGGTTGTTGGAAGCCATTTCTATGGCCAAAGCCATTGCCGCCAACACCAGGCAAAAGCTCGACATTAACCAACAGTGTCTGAGTGAAGGCGTTGCCAATTTAACGGGGAGCCTGTTCCAATGTTTTCCGGGCTCTGGCTCACTGACGCGATCAACGATTAACCACCAAGCCGGCGCACGAACACAATGGTCCGGTGTAATCTCGGCGGTTGCCGTGGCGCTGACCATGGTGCTATTCGCGCCGTATGCCTACTACATTCCTAAGGCCGGTCTGGCGGGTATCCTGATGCTCTCGGCCTGGAGATTGGTCGATCGGCAGCAATTGAACTACTACCTGCGCACAACGAGATTTGACGCCTGGATCGTCATGCTTACGGCGATTTCTGCCGTGGCCGTATCGGTCGAATTCTGCGTCTTGATTGGTGTGTTTCTGTCCTTTGTGCTGTATGTTCCGCAGGCGGCCCGCGCCCGTTTGACCGAACTAATCTTGACTCCCGAACGAGTCATTCGCGAGCGACTGACCGCCGATGTGCCATGCAATCGCATTCGCATCTTTAGTCTGGAAGGAGAATTCTTTTTTGGAGCAGCGCCCGAACTAGAAAAACATTTGGAATCAATCGCCACGGCCGCCGCGGAAGGCGCCCACGTTGTTGTACTGCGAATGAAACGCGTCAGAAACCCCGACGCGGTATGCATGAGTGTGCTCGATCGGTTTATGGACCGGATGCACGACTTAAACGTCACCGTATTGCTTTGCGGGGTGCGTCCCGATCTGATGAAAGTGATTGATGCCAGCGGTTTGGCGCGCCGAATCGGGGCGGAGCGCGTGTTCGTTTTTGAAGAGACCGGCAAGTTCTGGACAAGTACTCTGGAAGCCGTTCGATTCGCCTATGAAATCCTCGGCGATAATGTTTGCGAGACTTGCCCGCGACACGCAGAGAGCCTGAACCAAAAGGATGGCTGGTATTACCTGATTTGATGGGCAACGAAATACCTCCCGCCGCCACATTTCAAAAAGCACGTGCCCTTCGTTGTTTGGTTGCGAAGAACGGCCATGCCATCATCAACATCCTCCGAGTCCGAAAACTTCTCTTGACGCTGACTTATACTTGCATATACAATTACTTGAATGTCCACGGAGTCAGAGGAACATGAAAATGCCAATCAGTAGCATCGACATGATTGCCAGCAACTGTGTCGCCGTGCGTCTGCGACTGTTGAACCGGGTGGTCACGAATTTGTACGACGACGCCCTGCGCCCTCTCGGACTGAAGGCCAGCCAATTGAACGTTCTGATCGTAACGGGAAAGCTCGGCTTGGCCCGGCCCGCACAGGTCTGCGAGATTTTGCAACTTGATACGTCAACGCTCAGTCGCAACGTCGAGCGGATGCGAGCGAACGGTTGGCTCGAGACTGTGCCGGAAGAAGATGCCCGTGCCCAATCATTCCGCTTGACGCTTCAAGGCAAGCGGCTGATCGAGAAGGCAGTTCCAGCCTGGAAGGAGGCGCAGTGCCAAGCCGCCAATCTGCTAGGGGACGAGATGATCACACTGCTCGACCAAGCAAGCAAGAAACTAGGCGCGTTGGGAGCCAGTCGCTGAAGCGGTGTTTTTTTGGAAACTATTTGCATATACAAATACATGAGCCGATCATGAGCCTTGGCGAACATCCAACAGTGCGGCACTTCCACGAAAACGCTGGCCATCGGACCGCCCCACCGACAGCTCTCGACTCGGTGTGGCTGCGCCAACTCTGCCTCGATTGCGGGGCCGACGACGCCGGGCTGGTCGAGATTGGGCGACAGGAACTGGACGACCAGCGGGATGACATTCTGCGTTTTTTCCCGCTGACCAAGACGCTTGTCGCTTTTGCCTGCCGGATGAATCGTGAGCCGGTCCGCTGCCCGGCTCGGTCGGTCGCCAATCTAGAGTTTCACCACACCGGCGACCACGTCAACGAGGTCGCTCGAAAGGTCGTCGCGACTCTGGAACGCATGGGCGTGCGAGCAATGAATCCGGCGATGGGTTTTCCGATGGAGATGAACTGCTTTCCGGGCGGAAAGCTGTGGGTGGTCTCGCACAAACCTGTGGCCGTCGCCGCCGGCCTGGGGCACATGGGTATTCACCGCAACGTTATCCATCCGAAGTTCGGCAACTTCATCCTGCTGGGCACTATCCTTATCGATGCTGAGGCAACAGGCTACAATCAACCGCTCTCGTACAACCCCTGCTTGGAATGCAAGTTGTGCGTGGCAGCATGCCCTGTGGGGGCCATCTCGCCGGACGGCCGCTTCAACTTCTCGGCCTGCCTGACCCACAACTACCGCGAATTTATGGGCGGCTTTGCTGATTGGGTCGAGCAGATCGCTGACAGCAAGAGCGCTCTCGATTACCGCCAGCGGGTGAGCGATTCCGAATCGGCATCAATGTGGCAAAGCCTCGGCTTCGGGCCAAACTACAAAGCCGCTTACTGCATGAGCGTTTGCCCGGCTGGAGAGGATGTCATTGGGCCATTTCTCACCGACAAGGCGGGGCACCTGCGGGATGTCGTTCGACCATTGCAAGAGAAAGAAGAAACGATCTATGTCGTCACCGGCTCGGACGCTGAGGAACACGTGGCACGCCGCTTCCCGCACAAAAAGGTCAAACGGGTCGGCAACGGGGTTCACGTCCGGACGATAGAACGGTTCCTGACGGGGCTGCACCTCACGTTTCAACCGGGGAAGGCAGCACAGCTCAGCGCCGTCTACCACTTCAACTTCACCGGCAAGGAGCAAAAACATGCGACTGTCACGATTCGTGACGGCACGTTGCAAGTGCAAGACGGTCACCAGGGCCAAGCCGACCTGCTCGTGACTGCCGACAGCGAGACCTGGCTCGGCTTCCTGGCGAAAGAGCGAAGTCTGTTGTGGGCCGTGCTCCGCCGTCGAATTCGCATTAAAGGGTCGCCCAGGTTGCTGATAGCCTTCGGTAAGTGTTTTCCCTCGTAGGAGCGATTCGTAACGACATGGATTGATGCGGAGAAGAGAGACATGCAATGACACGGCCGGCTAGCAAGCACGGCAGTGTGACGACGAAAGAGGATTGGAGCCGGCTGCCTGCCGGCGTCGTCAGTCCGGCGGCAAGTTGGTCGTCTGGCGATCGCCCAATATCGCCTCGCCCACCAACGGATTCTTTGGCCACAGCCGCAGGACGCCGAGCCGATCGCTAATCTTCTAGTGCGCCTATCATGAGATTCCGGGTTGTAGCAATTCTTCGGCTGCAATTCTGACGGTCTTAACGATGTGCGGGGTTATCGTAGCGTATGTGAATCTCCACCTATTAGGTATTCGATGAATCTCTATGGTCTCATGAATTCTTCTCTGTATAGCCGGGTTGCGTGCGTGAATTCGGCCTCTCGGCTCCCTCCATGTGCGTGCCCTTCATTCTTATTGCATCTAGACGCGATGGCGGGCCGTGGCGGCTCTTCGTTTTTCTCTGCGCGTCGATCCTTTCGTTGGGCGCATGCTGTTCGTTAGCCCAGGGCGCTACGTTCACTGTCTCCAATGGCAACGACACTGGTGCAGGGTCGCTCCGTCAAGCAATTATCGACGCCAATGCCGCCGGTGCTGGACCGCACACAATTACAGTCGACAGTACGGTCAATACAATTAATATCACACAGAATCTACCATCGATTAGCACGAGCGTGACAATCAACGGAAACGGCACCAGTATCGTAGGCAATAATAACCGATTGTTCTTTGTGAACTCCGGCACAGTGGCGTTGCAAAGCATGGACATTACTGGTGGGCTAGCAAAAGGCGGTGATGGAGGAGCGGGGGCCGGCGGAGGAGGCGGGGGACTAGGAGCCGGCGGCGGATTGTTCGTCAATGCCGGAGCGAATGTTACCATTCAAAACGTGACATTCGATGGAAACTCTGCTGTTGGCGGGAATGGCGGTTCCGCTTCAGCCGCGGTTGGAGGAGGAGGAGGAGGAGGGCTGGGCGGTAATGGCGGCGACGGCGGCAATGCGGGAACAACTGGTGGTGGTGGTGGCGGCGGGGGAGTTTCTGGATATGGAGGCAATGGGAGCACAAGTGGCGGAGGAGGAGGAGGAGGTACAGCGAACGGTGCCGACGCGATCGGCGCTACCCGTGGTGCTGGCGCCGGCGGAGGCGGAAATGGTGGGAACAATGCAGCTGCCGGCGCTGCAGGAGGCGCTAACGGAGGAGGAGGAGGAGGAGGTCAAGGTGCCAATGGCGGCAACGGCGGCGCGTTCGGAGGCGCCGGTGGAAGTGGAGGAGGTAACTCAGGGCGGACAGGTGGATACGGTGGTGGGGGCTCAGGTGCCGGTGCCGGAGGAGTAACAGGTGGCACTGCCGGATTCGGTGCCGGCGCTGGCGGCGCCAGCGGAATTGCTGGCGGGGGCGGGAGTGGCTTCGGCGGAGCTGTGTTCGTGCGGCAAGGAGGCACCCTAACGGTCACAGACTCCAATGCTACCGGCAGCAACTCCGTCACAGCTGGTACCGGAAGTACCACTGGACAGACAGCGGGAACGAATCTCTATTTGAGTACGGGCGTGAACGCCAGCTTCAATGGTACAGGAACAAGCCAGTTCAGCGGCACGATTTCCGGCACTGGAGGCATTCTCAAGAGCAACACGGGGACATTAACTCTCTCGGGCACCAACACCTACACAGGCGTCACGGCCGTGAATGGCGGCACGGTATCGATCGCCGGCAGTGCGAATCTCGGGACCGGGTCCCTGACGTTCAACGGCGGAACGCTGCAAGTGACCGACTCGGGCGCCGTCAACCGCACAACCACGCTGAATGCCGGGGGCGGCACCTTTGACATTAATGGCGCCGGGACGAGTCTCAGCAATAGTTCCGTGATCAGCGGCGCCGGCGGATTGACGAAAACCGGCGATGGTACGCTGACCCTCACCGGCAGCAATAGCTATACGGGCGGTATGACGGTGTCGGCTGGCCTGCTGAGCGGTACGACCAGCAGTTTGAAAGGGCCCATCACGAACAACGCCAGCGTCGACTTCAATCAAACCACGACCGGCACTTACGCCGGTGTACTGTCGGGTACCGGCAGCGTGATCAAGGACGGCAGCGGCAACGTCACCTTCTCGGGCATCAACACCTACAGCGGTGGCACCACGGTCAATGGCGGCACCCTGACCGGCACCACCGATAGCCTGCAAGGCGACATGGTGAACAATGCCACACTGGCCTTCAATCAGACCACCGATGGAACCTATGGTGGCAATCTATCGGGCACCGGCGCAGTCACCAAAAGTGGCACCGGCAACGTCACCTTCTCGGGAACCAATACGTATAGCGGCGGCACCACCGTCAACGCCGGCACGCTGACCGGCACCACCGACAGCCTGCAGGGCAACATCACCAACAAGGCCAACGTCACCTTCGACCAAAGCACCAGCGGCACCTATGCCGGCAACATGTCGGGCAGCGGCAGCCTCCTTAAAACGGGCACGGGCGATGTGACCCTCAGCGGCACCAACAGCTACACCGGAGGGACCACCGTCAACGCCGGCACCCTGATCGGCACCACCAGCAGTTTGCAGCGGAATATCACCAACAATGCCAGCGTCGACTTCGACCAAAGCACCAATGGCACGTACACGAACGTGATCTCCGGAACCGGCAATGTGGTCAAAGACGGCGCCGGCAACGTCACTTTCTCGGCGCCAACACCTACAGCGGTGGCACCACGGTCAATGCCGGAACGCTGAGCGGTACGACCAGCAGTTTGAAAGGGCCCATCACGAACAACGCCAGCGTCGACTTCAATCAAACCACGACCGGCACTTACGCCGGTGTACTGTCGGGTACCGGCAGCGTGATCAAGGACGGCAGCGGCAACGTCACCTTCTCGGGCATCAACACCTACAGCGGTGGCACCACGGTCAATGGCGGCACCCTGACCGGCACCACCGATAGCCTGCAAGGCGACATGGTGAACAATGCCACACTGGCCTTCAATCAGACCACCGATGGAACCTATGGTGGCAATCTATCGGGCACCGGCGCAGTCACCAAAAGTGGCACCGGCAACGTCACCTTCTCGGGAACCAATACGTATAGCGGCGGCACCACCGTCAACGCCGGCACGCTGACCGGCACCACCGACAGCCTGCAGGGCAACATCACCAACAAGGCCAACGTCACCTTCGACCAAAGCACCAGCGGCACCTATGCCGGCAACATGTCGGGCAGCGGCAGCCTCCTTAAAACGGGCACGGGCGATGTGACCCTCAGCGGCACCAACAGCTACACCGGAGGGACCACCGTCAACGCCGGCACCCTGATCGGCACCACCAGCAGTTTGCAGCGGAATATCACCAACAATGCCAGCGTCGACTTCGACCAAAGCACCAATGGCACGTACACGAACGTGATCTCCGGAACCGGCAATGTGGTCAAAGACGGCGCCGGCAACGTCACTTTCTCGGGCGCCAACACCTACAGCGGTGGCACCACGGTCAATGCCGGAACGCTGACGGTCGCCGGCGACTCGAACCTCGGCACCGGCGGCAATCTGTCGTTCAACGGCGGCACGCTGCAAGTGACCGGCTCGGGCGCCGTCAACCGCGCTACCACGCTCAACAGTGGCGGTGGCACCCTGAACATTAACGGCGCCGGGACCAGCGTCAGCAATAATCAAATCATCAGCGGCGCCGGCACCTTGACTAAATCCGGCGCCGGCACGCTGACCCTTACAGGGAGCAATGCCTACACGGGTGGTACGACGGTGTTGGCCGGTACGCTGACCGGCACCACCGATGGTCTGCAGGGAAATATCGCAAATAGCGGCAACGTGACATTCAATCAAAGTACTAACGGCACCTATGCCGGCAACCTGTCGGGCGTCGGCAACGTGATCAAGGACGGTAGCGGCAACATCACCTTCTCCGGTACGAATAGCTACAGCGGTGGCACCACGGTCAATGGCGGCACGCTCACCGGCACCACCGATAGCCTGCAAGGCGACATGGTGAACAATGCCAATGTCGACTTCAATCAAACCACGACCGGCACTTACGCCGGTGTACTGTCGGGGACCGGCAGCGTGATCAAGGACGGCAGCGGCAACGTCACCTTCTCGGGCATCAACACCTACAGCGGTGGCACTACGGTCAATGGCGGCAAACTGGTGATCGACGGCAGCATCAATGGCGATACCACGATCGCGGCCGCTGGCGCCTTGGGCGGTAATGGCACAATCAATGGCCAAGTTATCAACAATGGCTTGGTTGCTCCAGGCAGTCCAGTCGGCACATTGCAAATCAACGGTGCCTTCGCATCGAGTCCAGGTTCCTCACTGCAAATCGGATTCAATGCCGGCGGCACCACACCTGGCGTGAACAATGGCCTGCTGAATGTCAACGGCGATGTGTTCCTTAACGGAGCCGTCGAAATCACCGCGGCAACGGGTAGCTATCCTACTAACGCGAAATATACATTTCTCACCTTTACTGGCACGCGCACCGGCGTGTTCGACAGCATCATGGACAATCTGCCGTTCATGACTGCCGAATTGATATATGGCAATGGCTTCGTACAGTTCGAGCTGTTCCGCAATAGCACCAATTACGCAGCCTTGGCACAAACGTACAACCAGTTCCAGGTAGCCACCTACCTCGATGCGACCAATCCCACCGGCGACCTGGCCTTTGTGCTCGATCAGCTGAACATGCAAACGGCAGACGGCGCGCGTAGTGCGTTCCAGCAAATGACGGGAGAAGTGAATGGCACGATGGCCCAATTGGGCGTCCAAAACACGACGCAAATTTACTTGATGCTGCACCGGCAATTGCGGCCCAAACCGACAATGTCCGGCGGTCGATATGCTGCTGAGGCGGACGGAATCTTTTCGCAGCAAGAGGAGTCTGAAATCGTACTGGCTAGCTACAATCCCTCGACAGATCAAATCGAGTTTGTCGACTGCAGCAATTGTTGCTATCCGCAATGGAGTGGTTGGGCTACCGGCTACGGTATGGGCGGCAACGCACACGGCGATGGCAATGCTGCCGGCGGAGTTTACGGCATCGGTGGCACCGTGTTCGGCTTGGATCGGCGGCTAGATTATTGTCACTCTGGCGGAATCTTTGGGGCCTATTCAGGACTTGGCCTGAACATCGCTAATCCCAATCAATCGTCCAAAGCAAGTGATGTTCAGTTCGGAAACTACTTGTGCGGCGACGATGGATTCAATTATTATCTGCTGGCTTGGTCGGCAGGATATGACCGCTACATAACCTCGCGACAAATTCAGTTTGGCGCCATTGACCGCATGGCTAACGGTGTCGCCGATGGTTGGCAAGCAGCGGCCTGGCTGGAACGCGGCATACACTTCTGCTATGGCCAATGCGATATCCAGCCATTTCTGGCGCTGCAGTACATCTACTTGCGGCAGAACAGTTTTGCTGAAGTTGGAGCAGACTCGCTTAACTTGCATGTCGGAGGCATCGACACCAACGCTTTGCGAGGTATCTTAGGAGCGGATGCGATCCGGACGGTGCGGTTGCGAAACGGCCAAGTGCTTGCGCCCGAGCTACGGGCCTTATGGCTACACGAATTCCTTGAACCGGAAACATCGCTCAATTCCGTGTTCGTTGGCACGGGCGGGACGAGCTTTATCACCCGAGGATTAAACTACGGTCGCGATTGGGCCGTGCTTGGCGGCGGGATCAAATGGCAAATTAATCCCCGACTTAATGTATTCGCCGATTACGACTTGCAATTTAATGCTTTGCAGTCTTTCCACGTTGGTTCCGGTGGTCTGGAATTCGAGTGGTAAAGTTGACGGTCGGCTTCTGTCCACAGTTTCAACGCGCTCATTCGCGAATGTTGCCAACTGTGCGCCGGCTGAATTTGGTCCCAGCGATGAACCGGCGGCCTGTTCAATTTCAAAGTCGAAGCAACCGGACACCAATAGAACTTTTCTTCTGGGCGATTTTAGAGCTTCAGACGATCTATCTCCCTACCTGTCAACAGATTAGAGCGCTAATGGCCGGCAATGTTGGCCGGTAGCTTTCAAGCTCCAAGCGCCGTTCGACATGTCGGTCGATTTGACCGACGCGCGCAATGACAGCAATGTCATGACTCCGGCATTAACGATATAGTTGGCCGTTACGAGTTTTGATTATGCATGACTGTAAAGTGGTTCCAACAGTGTCCGGAGCGCTTGACGTGCTCGGTGCAAACGCGTCTTCACAACACCGACGGATACGTCCAGCATTTTCGCAGTCCTTTCGGTATCGAATTCTTCGATGTCGCGAAGAAACAAAACCTCTCGGTACGGGGCGGGCAAACTTTCAATGCAATCTCTGACTTGCTTCCGCACTTCCTCGGTTTCCAAAAAGTGCGCGGGAGAGTTCTGAAAAGAACGCGGTGGATGCAAGTGGTGGCCGGATTGATCGAATGCCGGCAGCAGCGACTCGATGGCCACGGTAGGATGGCGAGCTTGCGATCGGCGGCGCATCAGACAGCAGTTCACGACAATGCGGTGCAGCCAGGTGCCGAGTTGAGAATCGCCTTTGAAAGATCTGATGGCTTTGAACGCGGCGATGAAAGCATCTTGAACCGCATCGGCCGCTTCTTGTTCGCAGGTAAAGAAGCGGCGCGCCGTGGCCAACATGCGGCCGCCGTGCTGACGGACGAGAATCTCGTAAGCGCCGGAATCGCCGGATTGAAGTCGCGCGGTTAGATCGACTTCGTCGGCAACCGACGGTTTGTTACGGCAGGACATCGCGGAAGTTCGATCAGCATGCATGCAACGGACCATCACAACTTCTCCGTGTGCAAGACGGTCGCTACGAAGGGAGAACACGCCGCCAGCTCGAAGCCTTCGCTGCGCAGTTTCTTCAGCAGCTCGATGCCTGCGGCATCGACGTAGGAAAGCTCACGCAAATCGAGCCGCCGCCGAGGCGTTTGGCTCGTTAGTTGGTCACAGGCCGAACGCAGTTCGTCGGTCCACGGACCGAGCAATTTGCCTTCCAGCTTAAGACCACGACCTTGCGAATCGTCGATTGGTAGGATGCGGAGCATGGCCGGCCTGTGAGGATCGCTTTTGCTTCTGCCCTCTCTCGAGGCGAACCCCGTGCCGCAGTTTTTCGATCGCCACCGACCCGTTGCGCAACCGGTTGCGGCTAAGATGGTTACGATTTACACAACGCAAGAAGATGGCTGTTCGACGGCAACATTCGGCCAAGAATGCCCCACGATATTTCGTGGCGCTCACGACGGGTCGTGGCTAGCGGACGATGTCGAGCTTCTTCATTCGGCTGCGGAGCGTGTTGGGGTGCAGGCCCAGAATTTTCGCGGCCCCGCGCTCACCGTCGATCACGCCGTCGGTCTGCTTCAGCACTGCCGCGATGTGTTCTCGCTCGACTTGCTCCAGAGTCGACGCCGAATTCATTTCCAACTCATCGTGCGGCGGCAGAGCCAGCATCTCCGGCTCGATCTCCAGAGTTGTTGAGTTCGCCAAGATAATGGCACGTTCCAGCACGTTTTCCAGTTCGCGCACATTGCCGGGCCAGGGATACGCCAGCAGCCGCTCCAGCGCCATTGGGCTGACAGTTTCAATGCGCTTGCCGATGCGCATGGCAAATTTATTGACCAGGAAATGCACCAGCAGCGGCACGTCGTCGGTTCGCGCGAAGCGGCGGCAGTTCGATCGGAAACACATTCAGGCGGTAATAAAGGTCTTCTCGAAATGTTTTTTCTCGCACGGCCTTGAGCAGATCGCGATTCGTGGCGGCAATCACCCGCACATCGACTTTGATGGGCGTCGCCCCGCCCACGCGCTCGAACTCTCGTTCTTGCAGCACTCGCAACAGCTTGGCTTGGGCTTCGGCCGGCAGTTCGCCAATCTCGTCGAGAAAGATGGTGCCACCGTGGGCCAATTCGAATCGACCGATGCGGCGGGCAATGGCCCCGGTGAAGGCGCCTTTTTCGTGGCCGAACAATTCCGATTCCACCAGGCTCGACGGCAACGCCGCGCAGTTGAGTTTGATGAGCGGCTTGTCGCGCCGCGGTCCGGCGGAATGAATGGCGCGGGCAAATAGCTCCTTCCCCGTTCCGGTTTCGCCGGCAATTAGCACGGTGCTGTCGGTCGCCGCCACCCGATTCACCTGTTCAATCACCTCCAGCAGCGCCGGACTTTGGCCGACAATTTCTTCGAAGTTGTGAACGGCTTTGATTTCTTCTTGCAAATAAATGTTTTGGGCCGCCAGCCGGGTCTTTTCCTGCTCCATCAGCACGCGCTCGGTGATGTCGACGAACATGGTGCGCGTGAATTTGCCGCTGGGGTCGGGTTTCGACCACCACTGAATCCAAATCGGTTGGCCGTTGTCTTTCCGTCGCAATTCCAACACGACGCCGCTGGTATCGGTGCCTTTGCCGATCGAGGCAAATGCTTCTTCGGCGCGGCGCTTTGCATCGGGCGTGCCTGGCACCAGCGACAAGCCGACCATGTCGGGCACTTCTTCCGGTTTGATGCCCAGAATTCGCATGGCCGCCCGGTTGGCGCTGATGAAACGCGATTCCAAATCTTCCATCACATAAGCGATCGGGGCTTCTTCGTACAAATCGCGAAATCGCTGTTCGCTATCTTGCACCATCTTTTCCATCCGCAGCCGTTCCAGCTCGGCGGCCGCGCGGGCGGCGAAGATGCGAAAGATGAGCATGTTTCGTGGCTCATCGGGCATCGGCTCGGTGTCGAAGACGCACAAGTGACCGAGATTACCGCCATGGGGGGCGATTAACGGTACACCCAAGTAACTCTCGATTCTCATTTCAGCCAGAGCGGTGTCGGCTGGAAATTTGCGGCTGACACCCGTGGGATAATGACACAAATTGCCGCGGACCACATCTTCGCAGGGGGTTCCCGGCAGATCGTACTCGATGTTCGCGACCAACTTGCCATTCTGCCAGTAAGCCAGTGTGCGAACCCGATTCTCGCCGGCGAATTCGGCAATCAAGGCATAGCGCCGCCCCATGGCCTGGGCCAGATGTTGAACCAGCGTGCGAAAAAACTCGTCCCCCGTGCTGTGCGCTGTGCCTTCGACAATGGCCCGCAGCGAGGCAAGCTCGCCACTGGACGGAGACTCGCGGTTTAGCGGCGGGCTGCTCACAAAAACGCTTTCATCAAGAATTGAATCCGATTTTCTCGCTCCCAATTCTAACCCACCGGGCGATTTATTGCCGAGGGTGCTGATTTTGGGAAGTTCTTGTAACCGCTGGAATCCGTCGGCATCTAAGGACCGCACCTGTTACGAAATTCCACTGGTCCTGTATGCTGGATCATAACCCCAGCCGCTGTGTCGTCCTGCCCGCGCCTACAAATTTTGGAGAACCACTCATGTTGCGAAAGAATTGGGGAATTGCAGTTTTCACCATCTTGCTGAGTTCGTTGCTCTCTTCGGGCCGGGCCGACGAGAAACCAGAAGCAAAAAAGCCGCCGGCCGTCGGCGACAAAGCCGCGGATTTCAAGCTGAACGATCTCGATGGCAAAACGGTCTCGCTGGCCGATTCGCTGAAACATGGGCCCGTGGTGCTGGTCGTGCTTCGCGGATATCCGGGCTATCAATGTCCGATCTGCACCAAGCAATTCGGCAAGTTGTATTCGAAGGCCAAGAAATTCGACGCCGCCGGCGCGACGCTGGTTTTCGTCTATCCCGGCCCGGCTACCGACCTCGATAAGTTTGCCCATGAATTTGTCGGCAGCAAAATCTTCCCGGAGAATTTCAAGTTCGTGATCGATCCCGATTTCAAATTCACCGAGCAGTATCATCTGCGGTGGAACAAACCGAACGAGACTTCTTACCCATCAAGCTTCGTCATCGATGACAAAGGCGTAATTCAATTCGCCAAGATCAGCCAGTCACACGGCGATCGGGCTTCGTCCACAGAACTGCTTGAAGCGTTGGCCAAACTCAACAAGTAAGCGGCGCACCAACCAGTGGCGGTTGCACGACTATCTGCGCAATCCGAGGCGGGACCACGAAGGGGGCTCGCACGCGAGAAAAGATCTTCCTGGTCTTCGTGGTCCCATCATCAAAAATCAAACCCAGTCGTGTGGGAAGAGTTTCGCTTGACGACCAACACTGCCCTAGTCGGTGGACTTACTTCGGCTGGTTCTCGCGGGCGGCCAGAATGGCTTGAACTAATTCTTCGGGAACCGTTGCAAGATTCTCGGCAGGAGAATTGGCGCCGAGTGCCCGAGTAAGCCGGATTGTGGTTGCGTAGGAGTCGAGGTAACGTCGGCAATCGCGGCACACCAACAAGTGCAGCCAGAAGACTAGGCGTTGTCTCAACGGCAATTGGCCATCGAGATAGTCGGCCAAAAACTCGGTGATTTCCTGGCAACTCATCGATTGACCTCCTTGGTGTTCGATGCTGCCGCCCCTTGCGAGGTTACGCGGGAGACCTTCTGAACGAGCCAGGCTGTAACCCGCCCCCCTGGCTGGCATCGAACATTCAACGTCGGCCATTTATTTTCACGAGCCCAGGCTTCGGAATTCATCGAGGGAGACGAAAATGTCGGTGCCGGTGCGAATCGTGATTTTGGACAGCGGCTTTGCCGGCGCAACCACTGCATTGCAACTGAAGCGTTTGTTGCGGCGAAGAAGCGATGTGGAAATTACGCTGTTGGATAGCGAGAATTTTTTACGTTCACGCCGCTGCTGCCGGAGGTGCCGTCGGGTTCGATTCAGCCCAAGCATATTGTTTTTCCGTTGCGGGCATTGTTGCGCAAGACGATCGTGCGGCAAGCGCAAGTTTGGAACGTCGATCTCGAATCGAAAACCGTCGCCGCGCGGCATTGCCCTGCTTGCGGCATTTAAAAGGTGCCGTTCGATCACCTGGTTTTGTCGTTGGGATCGGTCCCCAACTTCTTCCCTCTGCCCGGCATCGAGCAGCATGCGCTAACCATGAAAAGCCTAGCCGACGCCACAGCTCTGCATGCCCAGGTCATCGACAAGCTGGAACATGCCGACTTGGAATCGGACGCCGATGCACGCCGCCAAATGCTGACATTTGTCGTGTCCAGCGGCGGATTTGCCGGCGTCGAAACGTTGGCGGAACTGAACGATTTTGTTCGCGGCGCGAGCAGGTATTACACCAACATTCAGGAAGCGGATATACGGATGGTGCTGATTCACTCGGGCGATCGAATTCTGCCGGAGGTCAGTCCCTCACTTTCTGCGTACGCGATCAAGAAACTGGGCTCGCGCGGAATCGAAGTTCATTTGCAAACACGCTTACAGGAGTACGATGGCCGAAATGTTGTGCTGTCGGACACCGGTTGGACCAGCTCCGACGAGGACGAACGTTAATAAGTCTCTGTGGCGGCTTGGGTCCTCTTCCGCCTCCGCTTGCTCAAAGGCTTGCAGAATTTTGTTTCGAATCGCAACTGCATCCGCCAGCGTCTTTAACCCCGGAGCAAACCGTGCAAATTCATCATGCCCAAAATAGCTCTGGCTTACGCCGGTTGCTAGAACTAGATAGTCATAGTGTACAGAAACTTTCTCTCGGTCCGCCGAGTTGACGATAACGCAGCGATGGTCTTTATCGATTCCGACGACTTCGCCCAGAATTACAGTTGCGTTGCTTCCTCAGGATTGCGCGGATCGGCGCTGCAATTTGACCGGGTGTCAGGACTGAAGTGGCCACCTGGTAGAGCAACGGCTGAAATACGTGGTGATTATTCCGATCGATGAGTATTATTTAGAGTTTTTCGAAGAGCCTTGGCAGCTGCTAAGCCACCAAAACCTCCACCGCGACAGCGGCATAGAGTTCAGGAAGCTTCCGCTTCAGTTCTCGGAGGAACTTGCTAGTCGCTTCGACAAGAATCCCCAATCGAGTGAGGCCGCGGATGGCGGAACGGACGGCCGTCGAATCGAGACGCTGCTTCGTGGTATCCACGCCGACTTCTTGGATCAGCCTGTCGGTTAAGGTACGGAACAGCACCTCGTCCAATCCCAGTTCCAGGATCCGACGACGGTAGTTGCGGAGCGTGCGCTCACAAAGGTAGGCGTCCGGTTCGTGGTGAACGTCAAGTGCGTAGTGCCAGGCAATGTTCAAGGCCACCGCTTCGGTCGTTTGCTGATCGGTCAAATCGTGCAATTGCTGCAAGATCAATGCGCCTAGCGCGACCGATAGGTCTTTGCTCGGACGGCCAAAATCGTCCCGGAAACTGGCCGCCAATTCCCGCAACGGCAAGTGTCTCAGCAAGTAATCACGAAACACACCAGCCCAACTCTGCTCCAGCAACCTTCGCCGTTGCCGGCCAAGGCATTCCCACGGATCGAATAGAACGCCGCTCTGATGGTCGCGTAGAGTTAACATCCTGCCAATCTAGCGCCTGGATGGCTATTCGCAAGGCCAAACGCCTCGACTTTTTGCCGGCCCATCAACTTTCGGTTATAGCTCATGTGGGCTCAGGCCCTGTGAAAACAAATCTTAAACCACCGCGCGAGAATTGACGGCCCCGCTTTTTCGGATCAGTAAGTCGTTTTTGGGGTTCTGCGGCGAAACTCTCGCCCAAACAGGTATCGCCACCAGCCATTTCCTGACGACTTCTCTCACCAGAGGCTTTTTGACAAAGTTTTCTCATCAACGGATCGAGCGGTTGAGGTTGTCGAGTATCCCATGATCGCTTTTGACCCACGAGGCGATTCTCGATAACGCATACGTTTGATGGCACAGCCTTGGCGTCTCAAGAACTCATGCCTTTTCTCGGACTGTGACGCGGCCGCCAGAATGGTCGTCAAAACGCGCCGGCATACGAACCTTACTGGAATAGAGTGCAAATCAAGCAGTACCGAATTGGGGTTGTTACGTCAATGCAGTTCAGAGCGGCTCCTCTATTTCTTGTCCATCGCAATGTTCTTGCGATCACGAGCCGCTTTCAATGCGTCGACGCTTTGCCCAGACCGCAAGCACGCTCCCCAATAGTAGCAGGCCTGATCCAATAGCACTCAGTAATAGCGTTAGCTGTAGCGCCTGAGTGACGTCGCGCCTCGTCGTTCTTTAGCGGGCGGATGATCTCAAGGACCCCGCGCACGTCGCCGACTTTCCAGTCCTTGCGGGTGGACATGGGATGAGTGTTGTGACAATCGACGCACGACTGCTTCATAATGTGCGCTTGGGCATAGCGAACAACGGGCTCACCGTCGATCTCGGTGAAGTCGTGAACCGTCTCCTGGCCGTTACTCCGCCGCAAACGCAATAGCGCCTCGCGCTCGAAGTCGTCGTGGGGTCCCGTGCCGACCCGCCAAGGAAAAGGATAATCGCTGTATTGACGGACTTGGATGCCGGTCTTGCTGTCCTGGAGCAACTCCTCGCCCACGTCGTGCAGGAATGTGGCAGGGATGCTCAGTGGCACGGTATTCGGAGTGGGCGGAACCATTTTGTTGACCGTATAATGTGCCTGCTCAACGCGTTGGACGATCTGACTGTACTGGTTCGTCGCTTGCTCAAGCAGTTCCGCCTGCTGCGCTGCGCTTTCCAAGGCGCTGGAGCGAACCAGCCGAGCCGATAGCAGCGAAAGGACGATCAGTGCCACGATCGGAGTAATCACGCCGGCAGCGACAAGTCCCGAGGGGAGCGGATGATCGCGAATCCACCGCCAGACTTTTTCGATCGTTCCTCTCGGGCGCGCTTTGATGGACTTGTTCTCAAGAAAGCTCCGTAAGTCATCCGCCAGCTCGCTAGCACTGGGATAGCGGTGGCGCGGTTCTTTTCGCAAACATTTAAGGCAGATTGTTCCAATATCCCGGGGAACATTCGGTTGCAAGTCCGACACGGGCACCGGTTCATTGTGCAGCACTTGCAGCACCGTATCCAGCGGCGTTTCTCCCTTGAAAGGCGGACGGCCCGTCAGCAACTCATACAGAATGGCGCCCAGCGCGTAGACGTCGGCGGCTGGACCAACGGGCGGTCCTGAGGGGGCTGCTTGTTCGGGGGCCATGTAACTGGGCGTACCCAGAAAATCCCCGGTCATTGTGAGACCTTGATGATTGGGCAATCCGAAGTCGCCATCGGCGCGCTTTGCCACGCCGAAGTCGGTGATTTTCGGAATCGCATTGAGCGTACCACCTTCCACGCCGATCGCGCCGAATTTACGAGCTCGGTTGTCGCCTTCGGCCGAGATTCGATCGGTCGCATCCAACAGGATATTCGCCGGCTTTAGATCACGATGGATCACGCCGTTGGCATGAGCGTCTTGTACGGCCCTTGCCAGGATTTCGATAAATTTTGACGTTGCACGAACCGACTGCGGCGTGCCATTCAGGTGCTGGGCCAGACTACCGCCGGCGACATGTTCCAACACAAAATAGGGCCTTTCGGCAACCTCTCCAACATCGTAAATCTGAACAATGTTCGGATGCTGCAAGCGTGCAATGACCGCGGCCTCGGCGCGGAAACGGGACAGACTCTTTTGGCTGGCATGGGTCCCAGTTCGAAGCATCTTGATGGCCACAATGCGCTGCAAAGCGAGCTGCCAGGCTTTGATAGACAACACCCATGCCACCACGACCCAAGACCCCCACAATCTCGTAGCCCGGTACCGTCGGCCATCGAGATTCATCTGCGGCGGGCGCACTGTGCTCGCCCTGGGTCGAACTGCCGCCTGGGGTTTCCGCGTGTTCGGCAAGATAATGCCCCGAAGCAGGGCCGACCTGCTTCAATCGCCGCATGGCTTCATCTTCGGCTTCGCCGGGCGGTGGTAGATGCTCGGCTCGCTGCCAAGTCAAGGCCTCAGAGATGCCGCTCTGTTGAGAGAGCCTGTTCTGGCAGCCGGCGCAGCCTTCGATGTGCTGCACGAGAGCATCGCGTTCAGTTGCGCTCAACGAGTCGGTCAACAGACAGGCGAGCTTTTCATCAGAGGGGCAATGTGTCATACAGTTCGCTAAAAGCTGACGTTCAGGCGAATGCTGAAGGTTCGCTCTAATCGCTACCGTTTGAATCACGATCGAGAGTCGCTGACCGTCGGGACGCAATGTGCCAGGTCGATCGGAGAGGAATTCAGGCGTTTGCTTCGAGTTTCTGGATTTCTTCCTGGAGCATTTTCTGGACTTTGCTCTTGGCCACGTAAACCATGGCGATTTGCATATGGACTTCGGCAGCCACCTCCGCGACCGACCGACCCTCGAGTGCCACCAAGCTGAACGCTTCCCAAGTGTGCGGCGCCACGCGAAGCCGCACCCGCAGCTTCGCCGCTTCCAGAAGTTCGTAATCGAAGGCCTCCTCCAGTTTCTGAATCAGGTCTTCGCGTGCTTCCACAGATTGCAGCAGTTCCCAGGTCGGATCGTCCCCGATCGCCCGAGCATGACTTCGACCATCGACAAAATCCCTCCAAGCGTGATGGGCGACCGTCTTTAGCCAGCCGCGGAAACTGCTCTTGGGGTCGTAGGCGAAATCGCGAAGCTTGCGAGCCAACTTCAGCAAAATGTCTTGCGTCACGTCCTCTGCATCGGCGTCCTGCAAATTCCATTGCCGGCACCAACGATAGATGTGGCGGCCGTAATGCTCGACGAACTCTTCCCAAGCGGCTTCATTCGACGGATCGTGTCGAAGCCGAGCAAGCAAAGTCGGACAAGTGGTCGGGAGCCACGCATCCACCATGGATATTATCTCGCCGGGAACGGGAATGCTCTCGGGTATTGTTGTGCGCGAACGCTGACACGGCAAGCATTCAAACAACAATCTCATTGGCTCGCTACGCTTTCCGGCCACTTCTGGCGTAAATATTTTCGCCTCAGGCGCTAGATTCAACGAGCAATTCCCGTAGTAACTCTTAGCAGGGCCATGAGAACCAGACCCCCAGGGCTCGAACTGTGGTGCCATCCCACGTTTTGGTTTGGTTCTCGACAATGAAGGAGATTTTTCATGTTCTCGAAACCCGTTCTTATCACCCTGCGCCGAGTGTTGGTGCTCTCGTCCCTGTCGCTCATCCTGAACGTAACGACGGCCCAGGCCGGTTTTCTTACCTTTTCCACAGGCGGGAATGCTGCCACCAGTTCGATTCAAAGTACCGTCGATTCGTTCCGCGCAGCGCTGGGTGATCCCAACAACGGCAATAGTGCCGGGCCGCTGGGTAGTGGACGGCGCGAGATTAACTGGGATGGCGGCGGCGCTACAACCGCCACCGTGAGTGGATCGACGCTTACCGCTTTTACCAACACGCGGGGCAGCACTTTTACGACCCTCGGGACGGGATTCCTTCAGACCCCGCTGAACGATCCCGCACTGACGAGCATCAATCCGAACTACTCGACCACCTTCGGCGCATTTAGCCCCCAGCGAATTTTTACGCCGGTCGGTAGCAACATTACGGACATCACGTTCTCTGTTCCGGGCACGAACGGAGTTACCGCAGCCACGGTCGGAGGATTTGGCGCTGTTTTTACCGATGTCGATTTGCCAAATGTTACTCGAATCGAATTTTTCAATTCGGCCGATGTCCAAATCCAGAGCCTGAACGTGCTGCCTGGAACAACTTCCAACGGCAGCTTTTCCTTCTTGGGAGCCGTTGCTAATTCCGGGGAAAGAATTGCCCGTGTGCGGATCACCACGGGCAACTCGGATCTGGGTCCAGATGATGCTAATGGAAATCGGACAGACATTGTTGCGATGGATGACTTTATCTACTCCGAGCCGATCGCAGTTCCTGAACCAATGAGTTTAGCCTTGGCCGGATTCGCAGCACTCGGCGCGATCGGCTTGTGCAAACTTCGCCGCCGATCGGGCAGATCGGCTTCATGAGACGGCTCTCGCAATTAGCGAGTCTTTCCGTCGGCTAATTGCAGACGATGGCACGCACTGGTGGACGCGATAAACACTTCACCATCGTTTAACTGTGTGCCTTGCTGGCGCAGGAATAATGTCCACTTCGCTGGCCTACAGTCCGCGTCGAAACACGCTTGATACTTATCCGGAACATCTACATCCCTAGAAAAGAGGAATCACAAATGTCACGCACTACTTTCAGTCAATGGATCAAGAAACTAAATCGCCCTCGGCGAAATACCCAAAAGTCGCGCAATCCGAGCCGCACTCGAACCTTTGAACAACTCGGCGAGCGCATCGTTCTGTCGGTGACGGCGTCGTTTTCTCCGGGCACGGGCATTCTGTCCGTCTTCGGCGATGCCCAGAACAATACGATCGTCGTTAGCCGCAACGCTGTGGGGGCGATCCTCGTCAACGGCGGTGCCGTTGCGATTCAGGGTAATACGGCGACGGTCGCCAACACTGCGCTTATCCAGGTTTTCGGTCAGGACGGCAACGATCAAATCTCGCTCGACGAGACCAACGGGGCGCTGCCGGCTGCAAATCTCTTTGGCGGCAACGGCAACGACACGCTGATTGGGGGCTCTGGCAACGACATGCTCTTTGGCCAAGCCGGCAACGATACCCTGCTGGGAAAGGCGGGCATCGACCAGTTGTTTGGTGGCGACGGCAATGACACACTCACCGGCGGCACCGGTAACGACTCGGTCTTTGGTGAGGCCGGTAACGACCGCATGATCTGGAACCCCGGCGATGGCACCGACCTCAACGAGGGCGGTGACGGCATCGACACGGTTGAGGTCAACGGCGGTAACGGTGCCGAGAACTTCACCGTCACACCCAACGGCACGCGAGTCCGCTTCGACCGCACCGACCCGGCGCCCTTCTCCCTCGACATCGGCACGACTGAAAATCTCGTCGTCAATATGAACGGCGGCGACGATGTCTTCACTGCGGGCAATGGTTTGGCCCCGCTGATCGCGATCACGGTCGATGGCGGCGCGGGCAATGACACCCTCACCGGCGGTGACGGCAACGACAGGCTGCTCGGTGGTGACGGCAACGATACCATTATCGGCGGTCGCGGTAGCGACACACTGCTCGGCGGCGCCGGCGACGACACGTTCGTCTGGAACTCCGGCGATGGCAGCGACGTCGTCGAGGGCCAGGATGGCGCGGACACCTTGCAGTTCAACGGCGCCAATGTCAATGAGAAAATCGACCTGTCGGCCAACGGCCACCGCTTACGGCTGTCCCGCGATGTCGGTACCGTGACAATGGATGTCAACGGCGTGGAGCAAGTCAACGTCGTTGCTCTTGGGGGCGCCGACACGCTCACTGTCAACGACTTGTCCCGCACCGATGTCAGCGGGGTGAACCTCGATCTCGCGGGCACGCCCGGCAGTGGAGTCGGCGACAGCCAAACCGACACCGTCATCATCAACGGCACGGCCCACGCAGATACGGTCCAGATCACTGGCAATGGGACCAGCTTTGCCGTGGCCGGGTTGTCGTCCGTTGTTGCGGTCCAGGGTTCCGAAGGGGCCAACGACCAACTCGTCGTGAACGCACTTGGCGGCAGCGACACACTGACCGCCGCCGGCCTGTCCGCCGGCGTGGTTCAGATGACGGTGGACGGTGGCACAGGCAATGACACCATCACCGGAAGTGATGGCAATGACAGGCTGCTCGGCGGCGACGGCAACGACACGTTCGTGTGGAACCCCGGCGACGGCAGCGACGTGGTCGAAGGCCAAGGCGGCCGCGACACGTTGCAGTTCAACGGCGCCAACGTCAACGAGAACATCGACCTCTCTGCCAACGGCAGCCGCTTGCGGTTGTTCCGCGACGTCGGCAATGTGACTATGGACGTCAACGGCATCGAGCAGGTCAACATCGCCGCCCTCGGCGGCGCCGACACCCTGACCGTCAACGACCTGTCCGGCACTGGTGTTACCGACGTGAACATCGACCTCGCCAGCCCGCCCGGCAGTGGCGTCGGCGATGGCGCGGCCGACACTGTCATCGTCAATGGCACGGCCGGCAACGACAACGTTACCGTCTCCGGCTCCGGCAGCAAGGCGGTTGTCGCCGGCCTGTCCGCCACGGTGCATGTCACCTGTGCGGAAGTCGCAAATGACAGCCTGCACGTCAATGGATTGGCAGGCGATGACGCGATCAACGCTTCCCGATTGCACGCGGGAGTGATCGCACTCACGATTGACGGCGGCGACGGAAACGACACCCTCACCGGCAGCGACGGAAACGACCTGATCATCGGCGAACGCGGCACCGACACGGCCTTCATGGGTGCCGGTGATGACACGTTCGTTTGGAATCCCGGCGACGGCAGCGATATCGTCGAGGGTCTGGGTGGGCACGACACCTTGCAATTCAATGGCGCCAATGTTGACGAGAAGATTGACCTGTCGGCCAACGGCAGCCGGCTGCGGTTGTCTCGTGACGTCGGTACCGTGACCATGGACGTCAACGGTGTCGAGCAAATCAACATCGTTGCTCTCGGCGGCGCGGATACGGTCACCGTAAAAGACCTAACCCGCACCGGCATTACCGACGTGAACATCAATCTCGCAGCCAACCCCGAGACCGGAGTTGGTGACGGCGCGGCCGACACCGTCACCGTCAATGGCACGGCCGGCAACGACAGCATTACAGTCGCCGGCAGCGGCGGCAATGCTGATGTCTTGCGTCTGGCCGCCAAAGTGCACATTGTCGGCGCCGAGGCGCTGAACGACCGCTTAGTTGTCAATGCGTTAGCCGGCGACGACGTGGTGGACGCCACGGGCCTCGCGGCCGACGCGATCCAGCTTACGGCGGACGGTGGCGACGGCCACGACGTGCTGATCGGGGGTGCGGGCAACGATACGCTCCTCGGCGGCGCGGGCGACGACATCCTGAACGGCGGCCCGGGCCAAGATATCCTCGACGGCGGACCCGGCAACAACGTCGTGATCCAATGACAGAAAGCAGGACGTAGAGTCGCGGATCGCATTACCTCCCGCGGGCCTGCCCGCGGGAGGTAGGCATATCGTGCTTTCAATGTGAACTTCCGACCTTTGTTCGATCGCATTTTGGCTACCTTGTTCGATTGCTGATTCAAATCCCTCGGGCAGGGCCGCGTTAGATAGATGTTAATGTGAAGGTTCCCGGTTTGCTGGGTAGAAATAGTAGCGGAATGGTTATAATCAAGGGCCCCGGATGGATGTTCTAGCTGGTGAACAGATGTGCGAAATACCGGGCAGCGTTGTGAGCCAGGCGATGGACCGCTCGATTGAATGTCTTTTACATAAGGCGACATATATAAGTGTGTGATCATATGGGCTTTGAGCGAAATAGCCGGTACGAGTTTCGGTCCGAAATCCTTTGCGGCGCGGCAATGGCTTTGCTGGCTGGCATGGCTTTGATCGCCAGTCCAGCGAAAGGAGCAACGTACGACGAATCGGTTACCGGCGATCTGTCGAACGATCCCACTGCGCCCACGTCCTTCACATTGTCGCTGGGGACGAATTCGATCTTGGGTACGGTCGGAAGCGGAGCCGGAACCGACAGTCTGGACGCTGTTGCGATTACCGTTCCGGCGGGCATGGAGCTTACGCGATTTACGAATTCCGTTTACTCCGGTTCAGACAATCAAGATTTTATTGGTTTTCACCCAGGAGCCACATTCGCCGGGTCGGTGAATGTGAGCAGTAATTACACCGGTCTTGCGCATTTTGGAACGACGGCCAGAAATGAGGGCGTGGGGAATCCGCCCGGATCGTCGACCAGCACCGTGGGATTGGACCTGTTGCCGGTAATGAATAGCGAGGGACTGGCGGTGGGGGCAAGTGGTTTCGCGAGGCCGCTTGGTCCGGGCACATACACGTTTCTGATCGGCCAGGTGATTGCCGAGGTTGACACATTCCCGACGTACCGATTCGATGTCACAGTGGCGGGCGAGCAGGGCGATTGGGACCGCGACGGCCAGGTAACCGCCGCCGACATCCCTGCGATGCTCATTGCGCTGACCGATTTGAATTCTTATGCCTCGACCAACTCGTTGGACCCAACGCAATTGGCCGCGATCGGCGATTTCGACAATTCTGGCACCGTCACGAACCGCGACATTCAGGACTTAATCGATCTTGTCGCCAGCACCGGCGGCGGCTCCGTGGACGCCGTGCCTGAACCGTCGTCGCTGGTCTTGCTTGGGCTGGCCGTTCCTGCAGTTGCCATAATTGGATGCCGTCGAACTAGAAGATCGAGTTTCGCAGCTTGAGCACCGAGGTCCCCGTTTTGCGTCGTCAAGAAAATCCGCGCTTGGCGCCAATAATTTGACAGCCAGAAGTCGTAGGTTTATGTGCCCTCCGCGAGCGCGTGTTGAAAACGACCGAGCCACGCAAGTACTGTGATTATTTTCATCAACTCGTCTTCTTGCTCGGGTTTCTGCGACTCCAAGAAAATGACCGTTTTTTGGGACGAAATCCCGTTGAGCGTTGTGTTTCATATTGTGCGCCCAGGACGAACCCCTATATGGCCTCCGATGTCAAGAGAGCACACGGATTTTGTCCCGTTTATTCTTTGGCTTTCTTGACCCGCTCTTGGGGAGATCGCAAGCCAACGCGGCTGATCGGTCCTAGGCGAGTCAATACTTGGTCCGAACGGGTGTTGGCGAGGTGACTCGGATCGAAGCGGTTGTTGGACTGCGAGTGCGTTTCTCACTTGCGGTTACGTCAGGCCGAGCCGATCGCCGGCGTGACGCACTCAAACCCCTATCCGACGGTCGGCCCCGGCCGGCACGAAGCTGGCCGAGACGGTGGCACGAACGGTAACGTTGCCGTCTTCTATCGTGTGCCACGCCGTAGAAGCACATCGTTTCCCTGAGCGCCGTCCATTCATACCAGAAGTTCATCCCACGCTTGAGGCGGGAGTCTTAGTTCGTCTTGGGCTCGGGCCAGGGGCAATCACGCCTTATCGATTCCGCCATCATCTCGCATTGGCATTAAGTAAGTGCGGTCGCCGGCGGCGGTCCAATCCGTCCTAGCAGGTTCCGGGCGTGGCGTTTTCCAATGTCGCTCAAGAACGCTTTACCCGTTGTATGACTTGAGTTCGTCCTAGCGGCTCCACCGTCGGCCCCGCGTTAACAGGCGAAGAACCTCACCGCATCAAAGGGCTCCTTTCGCTTGAGCATCGGGTAAACGGCTCGGGCGATCTTGCGAGCCAGCAGCGTCATGGCCCGCGCCTGGCCGTGCTTCTTCTCCTTGCGCTTGAGAAACACCTTGGCCTCTTCGCTGTAGCGAAGCATCCAGAGCACCGCTTCCGAGAAAGCCCACTTCAAGTGCACGTTGCCGATCTTCCCGCCGCCATGCCCGGTGACTTTGCCGTCGCTAGTCTGCTTCGGGGTGACCAGCCTGGCATACGACAAGAAGTCTCCGACACTGGGAAAACGGTCGATGGTGTGGATCTCGTACAGCAGCACCAAGGAGAGGATCTTGCCGATGCCAGGAATCGTTCTCAGCAAGCAGCAAGCTTGGGGATCGTGCAGCCTGGCCTGCGTCAGTAGGTTCGACTCCAGTTGCTTCAGGAGCTGGTCGTAGTGGCCGACCATTTGCAGGTCGGCCTCCACGTTCAGCCGTGCGCTGTGCTCTGCAAAACGATCGAGCACGTCTCGGTTGCTGGCGTACTGCAGCATCTTCTCAAACGGGTCATGGTTGTACTGTTGGTTGACCAGCTGGACGTGTGCCAACAGCTCGCTGCGGCGGCGCACGAGAAACATCCTGCGCCGGACCAGATCGCGGGTGGCCCGCATCTCACGTGGGTAGACATAGCTCAGCGGAAACGTGCCGCCACGCATCAGTCGCGCAATCTTCTCACTGTCGAGCTTGTCGTCCTTCTTCTTGCCTCCGTGAATGGCCTTCATGTACAGGGCGTGGCCGAGTAAGAACTTGATCTTCTCGTCCAGGCAGAGGTCGGCCAGCCAGTACCAGGTAAACATGCATTCGGCGCCAACGACCAGGTCGTCGCGAAAGTCCTGGATGGCGTTCAGAAACTCGCGCGGCTTGGCTGACACGTTGCGATGCAGCCGCTTGTTCCCCTCGTGATCGAGAATGCACAAGTACATCCTCTTGGTGTGCAGATCGACCCCGCAATAAAACGCGTGCTGCCCATCGTAAAATCTCATCGCCGTCCTCCTCGTGCTAGAAGATTCAGCAGACAAACGGAACACAGAGAAAGGCTAGCGGGGTGCAGGGGGCGGCAATGAGCCCCCGCTCGCCGACACGATGTCGGCGAAATCTCGCTAGGCTGGCCTTGTGTTCGGCACCGCGCAACTACGGCTTACGGCCCGAATCGTTTGTAGCGACACGGCTGCCTCTCAAGCGAGGCCATAATGAGCATCCGTCCTGAAGTGCGAACGCACATGTTGAGAAGTCGCTTCGGTCACATCGACGGACGGTTAACGGCGCCCATTGGCTGTCCGACAGGCCCCGTGTCGGATTCCGCCATAACTCGCTTACCAGAGAGGATTAAGCTATTGGGCCATGTCTTAAGAGCTTTCAAAAAAAGTTCAATTGGTGTCCGGTTGCCCCGACTGAACTTACGGCGATTCGTGGAAGGCTTGGTTCCCAAAATGTTCCCAAAAACATCTGGAGAATCACCATGTGCAAGCCGTTTTTCATCCAATCGCGAGGCATCTGGGCAGTTTACCAAGGCACACAGAAAGTAAACCTTGGGCCCGATCGCAAGGCCGCTTTCGATAAGTGGCATCGCATGCACGCGATCGAAAACGTCCGCGAATCCCCGACCGTGTTCGCGCTGTGCGAACTATTCATGCGCTGGGTGCGGGCCAACCAGCCGCTCGCCACGTACAAGTGGCGAAAGAACTACGTCCAGCCATTCGCCAATATGTTCGGCAATCGGCTCGTTGACTCGCTCATCCCCATCGACATCGAAAACTGGATTCAGGCGTGCAAATACGACCCTGGCGCCGCGAGAGCTGCGGTTGCTTATGCCAAGCGAGTTATCAACTGGTCGATGGATATGGGGCTGGTTAAGAGCAATCCAATTGCCAGGGTCGCGAAGCCGAAAGGCGGTCGGCGAACCAAGCTCATCGACCCGACGTTGCAAAAGCAGTTAGTACAGACGGTCCATCGAGCATTCCGGCCGTTCTTGATCGTCATGCTGCACACTGGCTCGCGGCCTGGTGAATTGGCACGGTTTTGACTTACGACTACAACCAAAGACGTAAAAAATTAACGCTGAACCCGCGGCGACACAAAACCGGCGAAGTTACTGCAAAGCACCACGTTATTCACGTGTCGCCTTGTGCTGCGACCGTACTTGATTGCCTGCTTTCGGTTCGGCCCGAGGGTTCGCATTTATTTTTGAACGCTCGCGGTCAGCCGTGGACCGGCAATGCCGTACGCTGCCAGATGCGTCGAGTACGCGAGAAACTAATCAAGCTCGATGTCCCCAGAGAGATGGTGGCCGGGATCTGTGCCTATGCGTATCGACACACGTTCACCACTGACGGTTTAGTGGGCGGCGTTGATCCGGCGACGATGGCAACGCTGCTCGGTCACAGCAGCATCACGATGATTGAACGGCGCGACGGCCATCTCGATCAGAAAGACAGCCATCTTACGCAGTCAGTGGCTCGGGTGGCTCAAGCTCGAATTCACCTGGAGGAAGACCGTAGGAAACAAGAGAAGTCTTCCGGCGACAAGTTTGCATCCGATTGATCGAAGGCAATCCCTGGCTGCATCGGCAGCTTTCCCCTACGCCGACAATCTTTTCCGGCTGCTGGAAATTAGCCGCATCCCCGTCGAGGATGCGCGGCCCCATCGCCGCGCTGGATGAGGGGCTTGAATTCAAGTTCCTGAGCGTGTGCCAGCCAAGGCCGTACTCCTTACAGGCAGCACGCTGGCTGAGCTTCTTCGTCAGCACTCGATGGCGCACTTCCTTCCATAGCTCCATGTCGGATTGCACTCCTGGGCCTTCCTGCGAAGTTGGACAAGATCGGGGCTGACGCCCCTATCTTCCCGACTCCCACAGATGCGCCCATGCGCCCGCCATTTTCAACCGCCGCAACGCTTCCCCCGCGCCGCCGTTTACAACTGCCCTCAACAGCATACTCGAAGTCCGCGACGGGCGTGCCGAAATCACCGCACACGCCCTTCCTTCGTCAGAGCATGCCACGCTGTCTTGATGCCCCAAATTGCAAAAAGGCAAAGCCTTGGCTCAAGTGTTGCGCCTTACAGTATCGCAGCCACTTTTAAGAAAAACTTGTACAGTCAATCACGGTCCTAATCCAAATTTAGTTTGAAGGCGTGCCAGCAACAGGGCAATGGCACAGGACGCCATTCGCGTTTGGGGATTGTCTGCCCGGCTGCTCAGTGCAATGGGTACGCGCGGCTCCAAGTACGATTCCTGCTGTTTGCGCGTTGGCCAGATACTCCAGTTGTTTGGCCAACATGTTGCCAGATTCAAGGTCCGGGACGACGAGGATATCAGCATGACCAGCGACCGGAGAAACGATGCCTTTCACCTTGGCGGCTTCCTCAGAAACTGCATTATCGAAAGCCAACGGGCCGTCCACGAGGCCTCCGGTAATTTGTCCACGGTCGGCCATCTTGCACAGCGCGGCGGCCTCCAGAGTTGACCGCAATTTCGGGGTAACGGTTTCAATGGCCGAGAGAATTGCGACCTTCGGAATGACGATACCCAAGATGTGCGCCAAATCGATCGCATTCTGAATGATATCGCACTTGTCATCTAAGCACGGATAAATGTTGATGGCGGCATCGGTGAGCAACAGGAGGCGGGGATATTCCGGCACATCCATCACGAAAACGTGACTCATCCGCCGCTTGGTGCAGAGGCCCGTCTCTTTCGCAACGGCTGCGTGCATTAATTCGTCGGTGTGCAGACTCCCCTTCATCAAGGCCTCGACCTTACCCGCCCGGGCCAAGGCGACGGATTGCTCGGCGGCCTCGTGACTGTGTTTCGTCGAGATCAGATCATAGGGCGATAGTTCGATCTTTGCAGCGCTGGCCGCGGTGCGAATCTTCGCCTCTGGACCAACAAAGATGGGGATGATCAGTTTGGCCTGGGCCGCATTCACAGCTCCTTGCAGCGAATTCCCGTCGACCGGATGCACGACGGCGGTGCGAATCGGCTCTAAACTGTGGGTCATTTCAATCAACTGGCGAAAACGCGCTCCGGAGTCATGCAGATGAACATGAGGCAGAACGACTCGAGAACGTTTCACTTTTTCAATCGGCGCTATTACCTGTGCGGAACCCGCAATAGTAACCTCGCCACGTTGATTTCTGCATTGGCAGTCGAAACTGACACGATGTTTGTCCTGATCCTTGGCGACCACGGCAACAGAAACCGTCACCGTATCGCCGGGCACAATTGGCGCATGAATTTGAGCGTTTGAGCAAGGTAAATGGTGCCTGGGCCTGGCAGCTTGGTGCCTAGCAGCGTCGCGAAGAGCGACCCACCCCACATTCCGTGCGCAATAATCTGGTGGAATTGATCACTCCTGGCATATTCCTCGTCGAGATGCGCCGGATTGACATCGCCGGACATCACCGCAAACAGTTCAATGTCATCCTTGATCAGGGTGCGCACCAACGAGGCAGTATCGCCAACGCGAATCTCGTCAAAGGTCTTGTTTTCAATAATGTCCATGGTGATTGGTCACCGTTGGATTCAAGACGGTCGACCGGCATGGCATATGCCAGCAGTTGAGTCTGGTGATTTTGGCTGTTCCTTTTGAGGTGCTGACTTAAAGACCAACACGGGACAACTCGCGCGACGGACGACTTTTTCTGCCACGCTGCCCATCAGCACATGAGCTAATCCCGTACGGCCGCGAGTGCTCATCACAATCATTTCAACTTCCTCATCGTCAGCGACCTTCACAATTTCCTTGGCCGGATCACCCATCACCAGATGATGGATGCAGAGCACGCTGGGATCATTGGGCTTGACTCCTTCCAGAGTCTGCCGCAGCGCTTCGGTATCGGGCTCCATAGGGCCGTAGTACAATTCGCCTGCGGCATAAGCCGTCGGCGGTTCCTGAACATGCAGAATGATAAGTTCTGCATGTCGGTCGCGTGCGACTGAAGCGGCCAGGGGCAACGCTGCATCGCTCAGTCGCGAGAAATCTGTGGGAAACAAGATTTTCTTTGTCATGGCGATTACTCCGCGCTTATGCCTTGGGAAAGTACGTGATTAACAAATGCGTCTGGACATCGTTGGTAATGGGTCTGCTCGGTAATTCTGTTTATCCAACTGTGTATCTTGAGGACTTCCTCGCTGGTTGGCGATATGTCGAAGCAACCATTCCAATAGGTAACCTCGAGCGGTCAGTGCTAAGGCAGGGATCGCCATTGCACCAAGAAAAAGCGACGGTACGGCGAAGACAACAGAGATTACGCATGCGATTCCCATGATGCTTCCACTTGCTTGCTCGACATTGTTCGATCCAGGCCCTTTCAGAACAGACGTTTAGTAGGTTGAAAATCTCTTCTGCCAAATGTTGATTTTACAGAATGGGCTGACGCTTTTGTTTGCTGGGGAATTGAATGCCACTGCAGTTCCTCCCGCAGCACTCGCACGTCTTGCGGACACTCAAATCCAAGCTTGACTTTGTCAACGGTGATCTCAACTACGACGACTTCGATTTTGGGACCAATCAGAATCCGCTCACCGGGTTTGCGACTGAGAACTAACATGGCGGAAACCTGCATTTCATTGAAATTTTGGCGGACCATTCAGGGAACTCATTTCAAAACGGCACGCGGGTGAGTTACGTTCAGTCGATCGACGACTTCTTTGACTCCCTCAATGTTTTGCACGGAAGAACAAGCCACGTGCTGTAGAAAATAACCTTCGACTTTGCCGTGCAACGTCAACGCACCTTGCTGATATTCGCACACGATCTGGCCTAGCTGCAGAAACGCAAGAGATTCCAGTCGCGTCTCGGCAGTTTCGGCAATTGTCGGAGCCGCTTGCCGTGAGAGTGTCATTTCACGAGAACACGATGTGTCAACTGGATTGAGCATGATTTGTATGGCTTCACATAATCGATTGGCTGAATGAGATGAACAGACTTGGAGCAGCAACGAGGCATAGCAAGACGGGTCGCACGGGAAGCTCCCGCATGCGCAAATGGCCAGCATGGCCAAGAACAAACCCCGTCTGACAGGCAGATCTCTGCACAGCGGGGCCATCTCATAATGTTTTGAACTGTCCTTCACGAGCAGTTCAACACCAATAGTTTACGATAAAAACCATACGGTGTCAACATTTAGCGAGCTCGCGGGTGGTTGTTGCACTTTGAGATAGTAAATTCAGCGAAGATGTTCTGTTGATCTCGTGACAATCTAGTCAGGTCAATACAGCTTACCCCGGATCTCCCTCTGCGTCGCCCTGATCGCACCTCTTTTCAAGGCGTCAGCGCGTTCGGTTTAAATTTGTGGCCACACTACCAGCGTCATTCGCGGACCGCATAAATTGCACTCGGAAGGTCGTTATTGCCACGTGATGTTTTGTTGACACTGCTGTTGCTTTGTAATAGATTGAGGTCGTTGAACTGCTCGCGATTGGACAGTTCAAAACTTTTGGCCCCGCTGCTCAGGGATCTGACTGTCAGACGGGGTTTCTTCTTGGCCATGCTGGCCAATGGCGACATCCATCCGCGTTTTGTGTAAAGGTGCATATGGGTGTCTCGCAGAAGCTATCATCAGGAAGTCTCGGGACTTTTTTTTCAATAGTTCGTACACTTGAGCTTTTTGGAGGGAGTTATGATTAAGTCGCACTTGGCGTTGAAGGATGTAATCACCAGAGACGTTGTCTCGATCAATCCGCAGGATACCTTGCGCGATGCTTTGACCGTCATGGTCGAAAATCGTGTCTCTGCCCTGCCTGTGGTCGACGCGCGCGAGCATTGTGTTGGTGTTATTTCGGTTACCGACCTACTGGGCATGACGAAAGATTTGAGCGATGAGCTAAACGCCCTGTCTGAATCGGGAGGATTGGATCATGAGGCCCTTGTTCAGAAATTAGAACATGCCGAGTTACTCACCGACACAGTGCAAGCTTGGATGTCGGCCGATGTCGTCGCGGTTGGTGTCGATAACACTGTGCAACATGCAGCGAAACAAATGCTTCGCAATCGAGTCCATCGGTTGGTTGTAATTGATGATCGGAAGCATGTTGTGGGAGTTGTATCGACGACGGATTTGTTGGCCGCTTTCGTCAAGGATAGCGCGGATTAATCGACCGTTGATAGTAGGCGGACTCTTGTCCTTCAGTTTGAGATTTACCTAAATGGATAAACAAGTCCTAGTTAAGGTGCTATCAAAATTGCACTTTACGGCGCAATTGCCAGAGGCTGTGCAAGAGCGTTTGGCATCGGCGGCGGTGGTGCATCGCTTTGCCGCCGGGAAAGTGTTGTTCCGAGAGAATTCGCAGAACGATGAACTGATGATTATCTGGACGGGCAAAGTTGCGTTAGATATGAAAGTGCCTGGACGAGGCAATATTCGAATCCTGCCGTTAGGACCTGGCGACGTCGTGGGTTGGTCGGCCTTGCTAGGCGGTGGCCGAATGACGACATCGGCTACAGCCCTCGAAGAAACCCAGGCCGTTTCGTTCTCCGCCCCGGTGCTGTTAACCGCTTGCGAAAACAACCATTCGTTTGGCTATTTTCTGATGAATAAAGTTGCCTCTTCATTAGCAGGCCGATTGCTTGATACGCGCAAACAGTTGCTCGACTTGCTAACGTTTGAGCAAGCAATCCAAGTCAATCCGCAGCCTCGTAAATGACCGATTGCGGTTCTGAAAGGTCGAACGATGTCTACTCTGATGCACGATCTGATAATTGCAAGCGCATTGCCTGTAACCGCTCTGCTAAAGCGCATGCCAGCTGCCGCATGAAAAAGTATCCGAAGTCGCGGTTCACCGCGCAGGCCGACTGCAGCTCGTTAGACGAGATTGCCACAATCTGGGTATCTTCCAAAGCCACAGCTGAAGTTGTCATCTGGCCGTCGCCCAAGACAGACGACCAAGCAACGAGTTCGCCTGGGCCCAATGACAATACGCGAGATTTACCCCGTCGCGGCACTTGCATCTCAAGGCTTATGCGGCCGGTCGAGATAATCATTAGAAGATTGTTGTGGTCCCCTTCACGAAATAACGTGGCTCCACCCGGATAGGCGCAGCGCGGCAAAAGATGCCAGCCGCGCTAAAACATCGTCGGGCAAAGTCGCACAAAATCGCAGTTTGGCCAGTGCCTTTGCTAGAATTTCCTTTTCCACGATTGCCGCTCTCTATCAAATCTACTTACTCGACCAGTCGGGAAATACGACCCTGGTGATGAATTAACTAGCGCCTGACAGTTTAACATCTTGCCGAAAGAAATGCGAAAATGCCGTGAATTTCCTCGTAGGCTCGTTCACACGTATTGGAGATCTCCAAAGTGACGATTCGGGCCTATCCACATCAATACGTTAGCCAGTGGACGACCAAGGATGGCCGATATCTTCTCGTTCGACCGATCCGCCCAGAAGATGAGCAGCTGCTGGCGAAGTTTCATGAAACGCTTTCTGACGAATCGGTCTATGCTCGCTATGCGCAGGTGTTGCCACTAAGCCAGCGAACAGCTCATGAGCGACTGGCGCGATTGTGCTTTGTCGATTACGATCAACAAATTGCCCTGATCGCCCTGGAAGAGAGTGCACAGTTGCTGCAAGTCGTCGGGGTGGGTCGCCTGATCAAATTGGATGGTACGAACGACGTTGAATTTGCCGTTGTAGTAAGCGACGATTATCAGCGCGTCGGACTCGGATCACAGCTGATGTCAAAACTAGTTGCCATCGGCCGCAGTGAGAAACGATCGCGGATCGTCGGACAAATCAGTGCCAGCAACAGGCCGATGCTGACGATCTGCCAACGTTTAGGCTTTTATCTGAGCGATGGTCCCGATCGACGACTACGGACCGCAATCTTGAATCTTTAGATCAGCACATCGAACACTGCGATCCAGGATCATTCCGTGGCGTTCAACCACCTGATCTTCCAAAGCGGATTACCGCACTCCACACACGTCTCGCCGTTCTCCAACGGCAATCCATGGCAATGGTGACAATCGCCGATCACGGGCAGGAACGAGATCTGTTCACCGCGAATTTCCCGTGCCCGTAGCGCGTCGCCAAACGCCAAGGCCGTAACGATTCGCACGGCGCGTGGAAAGAGCCGATAAATAATCAGCGGCGCTTTCGTGGCCTCGGGTAGCGCTTGTTCTAAGAACGATGAAAACATCCGTCGGCGCTGGGCATCGTTCAGCTGATCGTATTGCTGCAGTCGCGCGACCAAACTGGAATCTACGTCGTCGCCGCATCGCAGCCGTAGCAGCCAATCGCGAAACCATTCGAGATCGCCCTTGGCATATCCGCTTCGCGCGACCTCGGCGATGACCAGAACCAGAGAATAAGCTTCAATCTCTTCGGCGGCATGCCGCATTTCACGGACTGCTTCAGCAGCGGTCGCCGGTGCAAGCGCCGAGTCGACACCAAATTCCGCCTCAACGTCGCAGTGCAGCCGTGTCAGCAAAAGCTTGCGAAGGGTTGTTAAACCGTTCAACAGATTTCCAGCCGTATCGGAAGAATTCACTGCGCTGACGTGCTGAGACAATTCTGCCTGTGCATGATCGCGACGGTCTTGAATTCCACTGCTCATCGTGTTTTGAACCGGGTAATCGCTATGCAACCAAAGATCGGGAGTTTCATTCCGGCTGCTGTTCCCAAAATCAGAATATACCACTCCGCCTTTATTTCTGTCGAGCAGATCGCAAAGCGTGCGACTTTCTTTAAGCAATTGCTGACAATGTGTCGAGTTGACAATCGGCCGCTCGCGCGATACATTTATGTAGGTTGAACTGCCCGCGAGGGGTAGCTCAAGACATTGAAATTGGCCCCGCTGCCTGTAGTTTCGCTTGGCACGCGGGGTTTTCTATTTGGGTCACGTCGGCCCTCCTTCGGCACGCTGCCGCCCCGACAGGTTTTTTTGCCAGCTGGATCTCTGACTGCTCGGCAACAGGCCTCATAGCCTGGAGGCTTTCGTCTAGTCTGGAGCTGCTATGAATAATCGACATTATGTGACGGTCGATGGGAATGAAGCTGTCGCTTCGGTCGCCCACCGGCTTAGCGAAGTCATCGCCATTTATCCGATCACACCAGCCTCCCCGATGGGTGAACTGGCCGACGCTTGGTCGTCGCTCGGGAGGAAGAACATCTTCGGCACAGTTCCCGATGTCGTCGAAATGCAAAGCGAGGCTGGTGCCGCCGCTACAGTTCATGGAGCGCTGCAAACCGGCGCACTTTCCACGACATTTACTGCATCGCAGGGCTTGTTGCTGATGATTCCGACGATGTACAAGATCGCCGGCGAGCTTACGCCGACCGTTTTTCACATTGCGGCCCGAACCATTGCGACGCATTGTTTGTCGATCTTCGGCGATCAAAGCGACGTCATGGCCTGTCGCCAATGCGGCTGGGCAATGCTGTGTTCCAACACGGTTCAGGAAGCACACGATCTGGCGATGATTGCCCACGCCGCAACACTTGAATCCCGCGTGCCGTTTTTGCACTACTTCGATGGCTTCCGCACCTCGCACGAAGTCAACAAGATCGAACAACTGAACGATCACGATTTACGGGCGATGATCGACGAAACGCGTATTGAGGCTCATCGCCGCCGGGCTCTCGACCCCGATCGCCCAGTGCTCCGAGGCTCTGCACAAAATCCGGATGTCTTTTTCCAGGCCCGTGAGGCTTGCAATCCTTTTTACGATGCCGTGCCGAGGATCGTGCAAGCGACGATGGATCGTTACGCGGCGCTCACGGGACGATCGCATCATTTGTTTGACTATGTCGGCGCGCCAGATGCCGACCGTGTCATTGTACTCATGGGTTCTGGCGTGGGTGCGGTTGAGGAATCGGTTGAGGCATTACTGGCTCGCGGCGAAAAAGTTGGAGTTCTGAAAGTCCGACTTTACCGTCCCTTTGACGTGGAAGCCTTTCTCGCCGCGTTGCCGTGCACGGTTCGAGGCATTGCTGTCTTGGATCGCACCAAAGAACCAGGCGCAATCGGCGAACCGCTGTATCAAGATGTTGTCACCGCATTGGCTGAGTCTTGGTCGTTGGATGGTAATGGGCGAACATTTCCGCTCGTCATCGGAGGTCGCTACGGTCTGTCGTCGAAGGAATTCACACCGGCAATGGCTGCCCGAGTATTTGAGGAACTTGCGTCGGAGCAGCCCAAACGTCATTTCACCATTGGCATTATCGACGATGTCACGCGTTTGAGCCTGAAATGGGATGAAGAGTTTACCACCGAAGACGATGACGTAACGCGCGCCGTCTTCTATGGACTCGGCAGCGATGGCACCGTTGGAGCGACCAAAAACTCCGTGAAGATCATTGGCGAAAACACGCCGCTCTACGCCCAGGGTTACTTCGTTTACGACTCGAAAAAAGCCGGCTCTGTTACTGTCTCGCACCTGCGATTCAGCCCACGGCCAATTCGATCGACTTATCTTGTCAATCGCGCCAATTTTGTCGCTTGTCATCAGTTTCAGTTTCTCGAGCGGATGGACGTGCTCCAAGTGGCCGAACGAGGCGCCACGTTTTTACTCAACAGCCCGTACGGATCCGAAAAAGTCTGGGATCACCTGCCGCTCGAAGTGCAGCAGCAAATCATCAGCAAGCGGCTGAAATTCTACGTCGTCGATGGTTACACCGTCGCTCAGCAAGCTGGCATGGCGGGACGATTCAACACCGCGCTGCAAACTTGCTTTTTTGCGTTAGCAAATGTTTTGCCGCGTGAACAGGCGATTGACAAGATTAAGGATTCGATTCGCAAAACATACGGCAAGCGTGGCGAAACAGTGCTTGAACAAAACTTTGCGGCCGTGGACGGTGCCCTGGCCGCGCTGCACGAGGTGCAAGTGCCAAGTCAGGCAAACTCGACGAGGCACATGGCTGCCGCCGGTCTCCGTCAGCGCCAGTGGTTCTGATAGCTTTGTTGAGCGAGTCACCGCCATGCTCATCAGTGGCCAAGGCGATCTTCTGCCGGTCAGCGCGTTGCCGGTGGATGGCACATTTCCTACTGGCACGGCACGCTTCGAGAAACGCAGCATCGCCTTGGAAATTCCGATTTGGGACGATCGCATCTGCACGCAATGCGGCCTGTGCGCGCTGGTTTGTCCGCACGCCGCCATTCGCATGAAATCGTTTGCCGCCGATGCCGTCGTCGGTGCACCGGAGCATTTCGCGACCAGGGCTTACAACAGCAAAGACACGCCCGATTTTCTGATGCGCATTCAGGTGGCCCCAGACGATTGCACCGGTTGCGGCGTTTGCGTCGATGTTTGCCCGGCCAAGAGCAAGGAAGTCGTCAAACACAAAGCCATTAACATGGAAACCAAGCTCCCGCATCTTGCGCGAGAGCAGGCCAACTTCGATTTCTTCCTTGGCATTCCCGAATTCGATCGCACCACGGCCAAGATCGACACCGTCAAGGGCTCGCAGTTGCTCCAGCCATTGTTCGAGTTCTCCGGTGCATGTGCCGGTTGCGGCGAGACCCCGTATCTGAAATTGTTGAGCCAACTGTTCGGCGATCGCGCGGTCATCGGCAATGCCACCGGTTGCTCTTCAATCTACGGTGGAAATCTACCGACCACGCCGTGGGCCAAAAACGCCGCAGGACGCGGCCCTGCCTGGAACAACTCGCTGTTTGAAGACACCGCCGAATTCGGCCTTGGCTTGCGGATGGCCATCGACCAAAAACGCAGCCTACGCAGAACATTTGCTGGCACAACTGGCGGCCCAGCTCGGCGATTCGCTTGTTAAAGGGTTGATTGATGCTCCGCAGGCTAGCGAAGCGGAAATCAGTGCTCAGCGAGAACGGGTCGCCTTACTCCGTCCGCGATTGGCGAATATCAACTCGGCGGATGCAGCGCCGCCTTGCTTGTATTGCCGATACTCTCGTGAAGCGTTCTGTATGGATCATCGGCGGCGACGGCTGGGCATACGATATCGGTTACGGGGGCCTCGATCATGTGCTCACTACCGGTCGCGATGTGAATATTTTGGTGCTGGATACCGGAGTATATTCCAACACCGGCGGACAGGCCTCGAAGGCCACCTTCCGTGGCGCCGTGGCAAAGTTCGCCTCCGGCGGCAAGGCGGCTCGCAAAAAGGACCTTGGCATGATGGCTGTGGCGTACGGCAACGTTTATGTCGGTCAGGTCGCCATGGGTGCAAATCCGGCCCAGACAATCCGCACCTTCCAGGAGGCGGAATCGTATCCCGGCCCATCGCTGATTTTGGCCTACAGTCATTGCATTGCTCATGGCATTGACATGACCACTTCGATGACGCACCAGAAAGACGCGGTGAATTGCGGTTTCTGGCCGCTGTATCATTACGACCCGCGCAACGCTTATGTGGGCGAGCATGCATTTCATCTCGATAGCCGCAAACCAAAAATGGCATTCCGCGAATTTGCAATGCAGGAAGCGCGATTCGCGATGCTGCTGCGTTCCAATCCCGACCACGCTGAAAAGCTGCTGCGGCTGGCTCAACAAGACATCGAAGACGGTTGGCACTATTACGAGCAAATGGCCGGTGTAGAACGCGATATTCTTGAAAAACGAATCGTCCAACTCGACACGATCACTGCCGATTGAATCGCGGGGAGATGCCATGTACGTTGATCTCACGACCAGATACCTTGGCTTGACGCTGAAAAACCCTTTGGGCGTATCGGCCTCGCCGCTCACGAGCAACCTCGATACGCTGCGCCGGCTCGAAGCCGCCGGCGCATCGGTCGCCGTGCTTCCCTCGCTCTTTGAGGAACAAATCCGGCATGACGAGCAAGAGATTTACCGGCTGTATGAATATCAAGCCGATTCCAATGCCGAGTCGCTCACATTCTTTCCTGAGTTCCAAGATTACAACACCGGACCGCGCGAATACCTCAAGCATGTCGAGGCGGCCAAGCGCGCTGTTACGATTCCGATTATCGGCAGCCTGAATGGCTGTTCGTCCGGCGGTTGGATGCGGTACGCAAAAGCCATTGAAAACGCCGGGGCCGATGCGCTGGAACTCAACATCTACTTCGTGCCGACCGATCCAAACATGTCGTCGGTCGAGGTCGAGCAACGTTACGTCACACTTGTGGCCCATGTCTGCCAATCGGTTTCTATTCCGGTGGCCGTAAAAATTGGACCGCACTTTTCGAGCTTGCCGCATTTCGCCAATCGGCTGATCAATGCCGGCGCCTCGGGCCTGGTGCTCTTCAATCGCTACGTTGAAGCAGATATCGACCTGGAACTGCTCCGCTTCAAACCCGATCTCGTGCTCAGTAACCGCCACGAAGCCCGCGTGCCGATCCGCTGGATTGCCATCTTGCGCGATCAAATTCAGGCATCGCTGGCGGCCACGGGGGGCATTCATCGGCCTGAAGGCATTATGAAGCTCCTGTTAGCCGGGGCCGACGTCACTTTGATGGCCAGCATTCTGCTGATGAAAGGTCCCAGCTTCCTGGCGAAGTTGCTCGTAGAAGTTGCTCGTTGGCTGGAAGAGCACGAGTTCTCTTCGGTCGAACAACTGAAAGGCAGCATGAGTCGCCGACACTCTCCCGAGTCTGGCGTGCTGGAGCGCGCAACTACATGCAGGCCCTCATCAATTACTCCACGCAAAACCCGGTGCCATATTCGGAATGAGCGGCCGGTGGTGATCAGCAGGATTGCAACTGATAACCGGCCAACGGCACGCGCACCAAAAATAAAAATCGAGGGGACAATGTTTGGGAAACGAGCCGGGAAAACAGGGCGTTTTCGAAAAACATGGCGACCTGACTGTGACCCGGCAATTGTCCGTGGTCCGTGGTCCGTGGTCAGTTGCCGGTGGCCGGTGTCCAGTGGTCCGTGGTCATTCTTTCTCCCTCTCTCCTTGTGGGAGAGGGCCGGGGTGAGGGGGCAGCATGCTGGGTGGTCTGTCGCCACTGACAACCGGCCCCCTGACGATGAATGACGACGGACCACCGACCACCCAACAAACTAAACACACAACCCCCGGGGATCGAGGGTAAAGTGTCGGCGCAAAACCCTCGTAAAAACCCGTGTTTTGCGCCCCACATTTGGTCATCACTTTACCCCGCCGCGCACGACCGGCAGCCGAGCAGAGACTTCACCGCGGAGGGCGCAGAGTTACGCAGAGGAATCGCAGGAAGTCTCGAAATCATGCTTGATCGCTCGCGCTGCCCTCGGCGAACCTCGGCGTCCCCTGCGGTGCATTGCTGGACTTGCCGCGCAGACCGGCCCAACCTCGGGCGGCGCTGGCCCGAGGCGGGGAAATGCTATTGCTCAGTTGTCAAAGAGCGGCAGCCGGCCTTCCGCGTCAAATTAGCCCCCGGTCCATGACCGGGGGCTAAATGCAGCGAAAACCGACAGGGACCCAGAGTTCCACCGGCCATTCTAGCAATCAGTGTACAAATGTCATTGTGTATTTTGGGCCAGCCGGACGGCATCCACAGGGTGCAGGAGTCAGCAATCAGAAAGGCGAGCCGGGAGCGTCAGCGACCGGAGCGCAGCGGGCCAGGGCATCCAGCTCGTTTACGTCAACTGCGGCCTTGGCATCGACCAAGTGCTTCGCCAGGTGATGCGACGGCAATGTTGCCTAATACCACGACCGACGTTCTGCAAGTGCCTGTGTCCGTAGCCACTTGCGCACTTGATGGGTCTGAAGATATGCGTCTATATTGTCGGAGAGTTTTACGACAGTTTCGTTGTAGAATCAATCGTTATACAGGCGTGCACCACAAGGCATAGGGAACGCTTGTTCGCTTGTCGAGTGCGGGTGGATGGATTATCACGCGGTAGCGTCGTGCTCCAGCGCGGCAGAGCAAGCCGCTTGCTGCAGCCGACACTGGCCACGACGCAACGTGAGCTGAGGCATCCAGCCGCGGGATTCGACGGGCGGAAAGCGGTCCCATCGCCGTTTCGTGTTGCACGCTGTATAACCACTCGCTGCAGCCGACAAGCCGCAGGCAGGTCTTAAGCAACATTCAGACCGCTGCGAAGCGACTTGCGGCTGAGCTTTGTACGTTGGACCCGACGGATTCGGGCGTGGGCGGGAAGGAACTGGCGACATGCGCTGCATCCATCAAACGGCCAACTTCCCGGCCGGGGTATCCGTTCTTAGCGAGGCAATCATATCGCGCGTGGCAGCTTCAACGGCTTCTTGCCAGCTTGCCTCGCCGAAGTGCTGATACTCGCGGCGCTCGTGCGCGAAGATGATGCCGCGAGAATTGTTGACGATCGAACCCAGCCCGCGGTCATCGAAACCGGCCGCCACATCTCTTGCCGTGCCACCCTGGCTTCCGTAGCCGGGAATCAAGAACCAGGCGTGGGGCATCGCCGATCGCAGTTCAGCGAGCTGGGTGGGATACGTTGCGCCGACCACCGCGCCGACGCTGCCGTAACCGCTGGCACCGACGTCGGAGTAGGCCATGTGTTCTACATATTGGGCCACATGCCGATAGAGCGGCTGGCCGTGACTCGGCAAATCTTGGAACTGCGCGCTGCCGGGGTTCGACGTTTTCACGAGCACGAACACGCCGCCGGCGTGTTCGCGCCGCTTCGACGAATGGCGATAGACTGTCGTCGCCCAAGTACGGGCTGACGGTCAGCGCGTCGGCCGGCCACGCGGCGTCGGGTCCAAAATAAGCGGAAGCGTACGCCGCGGCCGTCGAGCCGATGTCGTTTCGTTTGGCATCGACAATTACCAACAATTTCTTTTGGCGAGCACAGTCGATGACCGATGCCAGCGCCGCCATGCCCGGCGGGCCAAGCTCTTCAAAAAACGCGACCTGCGGCTTGACGGCTGCAACCAAAGGGCCCACCACATCGATCACCCCGCGACAGAACATGTCGTAGGCCGCCGCTCGCAGTGCGTTTTTCTCGCCCTGCCCTCCCAGAAACTGTTTCTGCAAGCTCTCTGGCAACGATTCCCAGCGCGGATCCAAACCCACCAGCACCGGCGTTTGTTTTTCGCGAATTGCCGCGGCAAGTTTTTCTGAAAACGGTGTCATGCGATTGGCGGCAGTGATGATGTCAGTTTGAAGCATTATCTTACCGACCGGCCGGAAAGCTCGTCGAGTGACGCACGCCGCCGACGGTGCTGTTTAGTTTCCAAACGCAATGGCCGCTGTCTTCTGCGATGCATTTTTGCTGGGAACAACTGGAAACAGCCGGCGAAACGAAATCGCCGGTGTCGAACGGCTTCATCTCCGAATTTACAGGCCGATTTTGGCTCCTGTTCATACAACGGTGCGTTCGCTCGATGTTTTGGCAAAACTCTGCAGCGATTGATCATCCGGCATCGATGTGCGATACTCCGGTCGGCCGGTTCGGTTGGGTTTTACCGCAATCGCTTGGCATTGCGTCCTGCAAAGATCGACCCCAGCAGGTTACGCAGCGCAAAACCTAACCACCAACCACGGGGCGTGGCGCAGCCTGGATAGCGCGCTTGCTTGGGGTGCAAGAGGTCAGCGGTTCAAATCCGCTCGCCCCGACTTGACTGGACAAACTGCCCTTCGACGAGCACGTCGAAGGGCTTTCTTATTGTGGGGACAAGAGTTGCGCCGTCGAGGCAAAAGTTCAAACAGACGATTTCCAGAATGCGACGCTTAGCGGCGTAGTCAGCGGTAAGCCATTTGTCTGTAAGTGTTTGAGAAAGTTCAAACACTTTCGCTGCTAAATCGGCTTGTTCATGGTGCGACCGGTCAAGAGCTTCCATTCGCAGCTTGAGCGTGGCCTCGCGGTCTCTGAGTTCTAATTGCTTCCGGCCGAATAAATCAGCATCAATCTCGTCGTTGATTCGCATCGTAACCAGTCGGTCCTGTTGAGCAGTCAGCGATGACAACTGTCTTTGAAATTCAGCTCGCTGGCTTTTGACTTCTTCCTGGGCGTCGCGGGTTTGAGAACGGAGCACTGCGCGGAACCACTCGCGGATTTCGTCATTCTCAATGCGGATTTTCGCGAACAGGGCTAGAACCTGCGCGTCGAGTTCGGCTTCTCTCACGCGCGTGCGAGGATGACCGGGGCGGTTGTACTTGGCGCAGCGATAGTAGACGTAGGATCGCTCCCCTGTGCTCGACCGCTTGAATACCCGCTCTCCCGTGATCGGATAGCCGCAATGGCCGCAACGGATTAGTTCTGCGGCATAAGTCAGTTCGTGCGAACGATAGACGACTTCCCCCATGAGGACCTGCACCCGTTGCCAGGTCTCGCGGTCGACGAGCGGCTCGTGTTTGCCTGGATACCATTGATCGCGAAAAAGGATTTCGCCAATATAGGCACGGTCTCGAAGGATGACGTGGAGCGTGCTACGAGGAAACTTTGGTGTCTTTTCGCGATATGTTATTCCTTCCTCTTCCAGTCGATTGACGAGCCCGTCCAGGGTCAAACCATGATAGGCGTACAATTCGTAGACTCGTCGAACTTTTGGACCGGCAACGGGATCGATCTCCACGATTCCGCGGCCATTCTTGCGGATATTCCGATATCCGTATGGCGTGTGGCCAACGAACCAGCCCTCCTGGACTCGGCGCGACAGGCCTTCACGGACATCGACCGACTGTTGTTCAGTGTAGAAGCTGGCCATGTTCGCGAGAGTCCGCCGCATCATCCGGCCAGCAGGATTGCTGTCGGTTGGCTGTGAAACTGAGATAAACGGCAGCTGATAACTTTACGTTTGCACTTGAAATTGAATTTCAACCAAGGCGTTTCAGTTTTGGTACCGCATTTCCTTATTTGCTACGAGATGGATGGCGGCGCAATCATCGACTCTCACGAGATGTCGTAGTCCGCAGTCCCAGTGCAATGCAGAATATTTCTGCTGGTCATGGTCACCGCGCTGTAGAGAGGGCGTAGCATCGCATTCCCTCGCTAGGTTCGATTTACAATTCGAAAGAACCTCTATTGAATTATCTCCGTAAGTGGTTTCAAGTATTCGGGCACGAATTGAAGCTCCAAGAAATCGAACATCGCGCGAAGCACTTCTGAATCATGTTTCATTTCCTCATAAGGCATCCAAAAGCATGAGCCGGAATGTTCTCGGTGATAACGTTCGAAATTGGATCGGATGCGATCAAGGATTATCGTGGAAGCCTCCTTATCATGTGCCCACCATGCCGAATTGACACACGTATCAGTTGCCCTGGTATTAAAGACGATCTTTAGTCCCGGCAAAAGTTCGCGGAGCCAATCAACAGCGCCTTGAAAAATCTTCGTAACGTTCTTCTTTTCCGTAGCGGATCTCCTTGAAGCCCACAAGATTGCCGGGTCCGTACATGTTCGTCACCAAAGTCCGCATATGTTGCATTACGGAAGCGTCATCGCAGGGCGCAGCCCAAGCCAGTTTGTAAAATTTAGAGTGCCGATGCCGAGCAGTGTTCTTCATTGTCTCGGCAAATCGCTTCAAATGGTCGAACGCTCGATCATTCTCTCCGGACACCTTTACGCCAGGCACGGTATTTAGCAAACGCATAACGAGCGTCCCGCCGCTGCGTCCCTGACAAAGGATTACTACGTACCGTGTTTGGTAGACAGTGTCGTCCAGACAATCAGGTACGTTGCTCATAGTGAATTCCCCAGGGCACAATTGTTCCCAACGTGATCGGTCAAAGTAAGAGCGTCGCTACGACGATCACAGTCGGTACATCAGCCCGCTAATGCGATTCGCCAGTTCTTGGCAATGCAGCGAACGCGGCATGAACGTCGAGCATCCTATCATCCCGAAGGGGATGCCCCGTGATCACGCCGTTGGACGGCGCTGGAAAAGTGTTCACGCCGGGTTCGAAGCGGGCGTCCGCTCGAAGCCGAATCCCGTGGCTGCGAAGCACCGCGCCGACCCACACGTCTTCCGAACCGGGGGCGGGTTCGGGCTGTTCCGCGACAATTCTTGCGGCTTCCGCAGACAAGATGTAACCGCCCCCACCGCCGGCGTAATCATTCCCTCGCATTCCCTTACCGGTGTACTGGTGGCCCTGGCTGAGACAGGTCAGAAACCGATTCGGATGAACATACGTGTCATCATCACATTTGACGATGTACTGCGACTCCATGTTCTTAGTAGTCCATTTGAAAAAGGCGTGAACTTTAGCCCGCAAGTCCGTGTACGAGTCGCCACACGGCACAAACAGTGTATCTTTAACGAGAACCGGAACCGATCGGCTCATGTCGCCGATTACGAAGAACAGGTTGATTCCCTTGGCAGCCGCCAATTCACTGAACCATGTGCGGCGACAGCGCTCTTGCCGATCACCATATTTGGCGCACGACATCACGCCGATTGCTGCCTTCAGGGTCATTTCTTGCCTAAAATTTCTGGAGGATAGAACAGGCCCACCTATGAATTCAGCAAACCATACCACTGGTCCATGCACCGACCCTTCAACGCGGAAAAATGAAATACACCCGGCCGGTTTCCATTGCATTTCACAGTTCGCGTCGCGAAATCGAAGTGCCGATTATCTACTCGTGCACCCGCACACGCCACATTGAACGAAAACCTGCAATCGGAATCGATGCCGACATCGGCAAGATTGGACTTATACAAGCACTGCCACAGAAACTGATCGTCGTTCTGGAACCTGCGGTGGGGCCAGAATGGCGAATCTCGGAATCTGGTTCTTGTAAGCCGATAAGCTTGCTTCTAACGCGCTCCATGATTGCGAAGGTGCGCATCAGGCTGCTGTGCTCGGCCATCCATATTCCGGCGCAAGGAAAATTGCGATGTTCCAGCTTCTCGGAAAACGAATTTTTCCATTCGGGAGCTTCGCAGGGCCAGCAGCATGATTCCGCCGAAACAATTACGCCACGGCGGCATCCCGCGAAGCCGCTTCGGATGTGATCAAGCGGTGCTGTGACAAAGGTGTCAACGCCGTCAAGATAAAGAATATATTTGATGCTCTCCGGAAGTTCATCGATGGCTTTTTTCAGCCGGAGCACCTTGCTGTGGTACCAGTGCTGAAAGGGTTCATCGGCGCCAATGACGTGGAGCCAAATATTGTGATGTCGGCAGCTCAGTTGCAAGAGTCGCAGGCGATTTCTAATCTGGTCGGCCGGATACATCGCCAAGGTAACCACCGCGGTATCCTCGTCTGGGCGTGCGCTCACGTCATCAGCCAGATCCCACATACTGTGCCTGCCGGATGCGGGCGTTGCGCAGTAGGCCTCCAGCCGATGCGTTCCTGGTGACAGATGTGCCGCGACAGTGTGTTGACAAGGCTGAGACAAACTGCCAAGCAGATTGTGATCGACATAGAAATCAATCGGATTGCGATAGTCAACCGATCCAGACGCGTTGATGAATCCACGGATCATCACGGATCGCGTCGTTCGAATCTGCACGACTGAAGGTGCATGGGCGCAAATCGTGGTACCCCGATGATTGGGCATGATTTTCGGTATTAACCAATCCTCAAAACCCAATTTGTCTACGGCGATTTTTCCGTAGTGGGCATGGCCGTCGATGATGAGACTATCGGTCGTGCCGCCGGCGGTGAGAGTCGCATTCAGGTGGACGGAGTCGTGCACGGATGCATCTCTCGCAAGTTCCATTGATCGCACGTGCAGCAAGGGCTTTCAGGTCAATAAACTGCGCACTCCTCCAATGGAGTGTGCACAGGAGAACCGCTGCCTCCAAGAGCCGAGAGCGGCCGTGACCGTCTCCGCATCGATTTCAACAATCGTTCCAGGAAATGCCTCTTCCAGGAGGTCGATCATTGCTTCCGGGTGCCAAACCGTTAGCACTCCGTTGGGGATTGCCTGGGCCTCGGACCGTAATAGCTGAATCCATGCTCTCAACTGCGCCACTCGATCCTCGTCGGGACCGTTGAAAATCTTCATCAACCCACGATCAAGACCCGTGTCCGGATCGCGCCAATAGCCGGTGTGGAAGCCGTGGCTGCGGAGCCCGTCGACCACTCCGCGGGGCCCGCAGCAGCACGATTTCCAACCGGGCGACCGATGCCAACCCTTCCCGCAGGTCCTGCGGGTAAAGCTGCAAAGCTTGGCGCGGTGTCTGCCTCAATTTCAATCAGGCGCGCGGCGGTCGCTCCACGAACCATGTCAGCCGTTACCGCCGGATGCCAGATTGTGCAGACTAGTCCCTCGGCGCTGGCGACCTCCCATTGAATCATTTCGATCCATTTTCGCAGGCGATCGATTCGATCGGCGGCTGGCGTCTCGTCGCTAAAAATCTCAACGAGCCCTACATCGATGTCGGTTTCCGGATCGCGCTGGTAGCCGGTGTGGAAGCCGTACTCCCGCAGTTCAGCCACAACCGGGGCGGCGCGCAGCAGCACGACGGGTTCGTCGCCTCGGGGCGGCTTCCAGAACTTGCGTGGATTCAGCTCGCCGCTAATGTCGCTTTGGTTCCGCTCCTGGCCAACCAAGAACGGATCGGCGGCATAAACAAAATAATTGGTGGCAAACGGTCCCATGATGTGGTCGCAGTGCCCGCTGGAAGAGCACCACTTTTGATACAGGTCGCGCAGGTATCGTCCTCGCACGGCATAGGCGTGCGTGCGCTGGCAATTCGTGCAGCGCACGACTCCCGGCGACACCGGCAGAGCGCCGACTCGATATGTTGTCCGCCCAGCATCAGACCGTCCCAGTTTGGCGGCACCGCGGCTAAGAATCGCTCGACATCCTGGCGAAACGTTGGTCGAAAGCAAGCGTCGTCCTCGAGCACCAACAATGCCTTGACCCCGTCCATGATTGCCCGCTCCAGCACTTGCCGATGCGACTGCATACAGCCCCAGGCTCCCCCGCCTGCACCCCAGGTCAGTGGCACCGGCAACTGCTGCCCATCAACCGCCTCAAAGACCGTTGGCTCTGGAAACGGCCAATTACAGGCGGCGATTTCGCGTCGAAAGGACGTCAACCGCTCCGGCCGACGGCGGAGATTGATTACGACTACCCGGTCGAAGATTCCCAGGGTTCCATACATAGCGCACCGCAAATCAGACGGTAAACCGCTGGAAGCCTCAATACAGCGGCTCTTCCTCCTCAGTAATGTGCGACTCAGCCCAAGCCTTGGAATCACGGATGCGCCGCGAGACCGCTTCCTTGCCGGGCCCAGTTTTTTCATCCAGCCGATCGAAGAGCAGCAGCAGCCTCCGTTTTCCGCCCACGAAGTAGTTTAGAATGAGCGTCGAGCGTTCACGCAAAAATTCGTTATCAGAGGTCTTGATGTTCTCGATCATGGCGGGGATAGTTGGTCGGCCGATCTTGAAAAGCGCGTTTGTAACCGCTCCATCGTAGCGGTTTAGCACGTCGATCTCTCTCCTTCCCGGAGGGTTGGCGATGCCTTCGACAGAACCGGTATGGCTTCCTCGGCGTGGAACTCCCCCAGAAGGTATGCCGCGGCGCAGCGCGTGAAATCGCTGTATTTCTTCGAATTCGCCGGATCAATCATTGGAATAAGTTGCTCGATTGTACTTTTCCGATCCTTCAAGATAGTGTCCACCGCGCGGTCGGCAGTCTTAATATCCTCGGATAGCAGTTGTTTGAATGGCAGCATGGGTTTCTCCTGTTTGGTTTCGTCGCCGACGAGGGCAGTAGACGCCAACGCGAAGGCCAGGACGAAGGCAGGCACAAAGAAGGCAGTCAGCCGTGGCGTTCTTCTAATGCGGTTGTAAGTCGTATTGGCCATTTTTCTCTCCCTCAGCTAAGGATTGATAATGATGTTGACTGTGTCTTGATCGCTTGTCGAGTTGCCCGGCTTGTGATAATGCAAGACGAAGTGCTGTCCGTGACTGTCAGAGCAAAGCTGATGATCGTCTGCTGGGAGACCGTCGAGGCGGTGAAGGTTGGCTTCACGGCCTTACTATTAGAGAGCGTCACCCAGGGCGGACCTGCCGTTTGCTCCCACTCGAAGCCCGACCACTGCGGAGGCGAAAAAGCGTGGTCAATCAACTCGTTGTGTCCGCATCCGAGCTGGCGGAACCATCCAGCGTAACGGCGGCCCCACTATTTACAGTCTGGTCAGGCCCTGCGCGAGCGATAGGTTTATGGTTCGGGATTTTCGCGGCCGGCACGGTCTTACCGTAGCTGTTGTCGTCTCCTTTGGCGGCGTTCGGGAGCACCGCGGTGTAGTTCACGTGCCAGGCGGCCTCGGTCCAAACGCTGATATTTTGCCATTGGCTCCCGTCGTACCTTTGCGGAGGTCTGAGAAGTCGCCGCGGTAGGCGAACTGCTTATCGCCGGGGTCACGAGAGCGTCCCGGCGCATGTATGTAGAAGGCTTGGTTAGGCTTCGCTGTGGTCGGGTACTGGGTGTTCCCCCGTCCGAACTGACGTGGGGCGGGATTTTGCTAACGTCATTAACCCAGCCATTG
>CAVTYH010000009.1:0-771666 GCA_963738835.1 Pirellulales bacterium | reverse complement strand
CGCTCGACATCCTGGCGAAACGTTGGTCGAAAGCAAGCGTCGTCCTCGAGCACCAACAATGCCTTGACCCCGTCCATGATTGCCCGCTCCAGCACTTGCCGATGCGACTGCATACAGCCCCAGGCTCCCCCGCCTGCACCCCAGGTCAGTGGCACCGGCAACTGCTGCCCATCAACCGCCTCAAAGACCGTTGGCTCTGGAAACGGCCAATTACAGGCGGCGATTTCTGGCGTCGAAAGGACGTCAACCGCTCCGGCCGACGGCGGAGATTGATTACGACTACCCGGTCGAAGATTCCCAGGGTTCCATACAGCGCGCCACCGCAAATCAGACGGTAAACCGCTGGAAGCCTCAATACAGCGGCTCTTCCTCCTCAGTAATGTGCGACTCAGCCCAAGCCTTGGAATCACGAATCGCCCCGCGAGACCGCTTCCTCGCCGGGCCCAGTTTTTCATCCAGCCGATCGAAGAGCAGCAGCAGCCTCCGTTTTCCGCCCACGAAGTAGTTTAGAATGAGCGTCGAGCGTTCACGCAAAAATTCGTTATCAGAGGTCTTCAAGTGTCTCGATCATGGCGGGGATAGTTGGTCGGCCGATCTTGAAAAGCGCGTTCGTAACCGCTCCATCGTAGCGGTTTAGCACGTCGATCTCTTCTCCTTCCCGGAGGGTTGGCGAGCGCCTTCGACAGAACCGGTATGGCTTCCTCGGCGTGGAACTCCCCCAGAAGGTATGCCGCGGCGGGGCCGAGTGAAATCGCTGTATTTCTTCGAATTCGCCGGATCAATCATTGGAATAAGTTGCTCGATTGTACTTTTCCGATCCTTCAAGATAGTGTCCACCGCGCGGTCGGCAGTCTTAATATCCTCGGATAGCAGTTGTTTGAATGGCAGCATGGGTTTCTCCTGTTTGGTTTCGTCGCCGACGAGGGCAGTAGACGCCAACGCGAAGGCCAGGACGAAGGCAGGCACAAAGAAGGCAGTCAGCCGTGGCGTTCTTTTAATGCGGTTGTAAGTCGTATTGGCCATTTTTCTTCTCCCTCAGCTAAGGATTGATAATGATGTTGACTGTGTCTTGATCGCTTGTCGAGTTGCCCGGCTTGTGATAATGCAAGAACGAAGTGCTGTCCGTGACTGTCAGAGCAAAGCTGATGATCGTCTGCTGGGAGACCGTCGAGGCGGTGAAGGTTGGCTTCACGGCCTTACTATTAGAGAGCGTCACCCAGGGCGGACCTGCCGTTTGCTCCCACTCGAAGCCCGACCACTGCGGAGGCGAAAAAGCGTGGTCAATCAACTCGTCGTGGTCCGCATCCGAGCTGGCGGACCATCCAGCGTAACGGCGACCCACTATTTACAGTCTGGTCAGGCCCTGCGCGAGCGATAGGTTTATGGTTCGGGATTTTCGCGGCCGGCACGGTCTTACCGTAGCTGTTGTCGTCTCCTTTGGCGGCGTTTGGGACACCGCGGTGTAGTTCACGTGCCAGGCGGCCTCGGTCCAAACGCTGATATTTTGCCATTCGCTCCCGTCGTACCATTGCGCGAGGTCTGAGAAGTCGCCGCGGTAGGCGAACTGCTTATCGCCGGGGTCACGAGAGCGTCCCGGCGCATCTATGTAGAAGGCTTGGTTAGGCTTCGCTGTGGTCGGGTACTGGGTGTTCCCCGCGTCCGAACTGACGTGGGGCGGGATTTTGCTAACGTCATTAACCCAGCCATTGTCATTCGTGCCAACTTGTCTGTACGGATAGGGCGGGAACATCGTTCCTTCGTCAACTGAGGACGAGCGTTTGTACTGTCGAATCCGGAAGGAGAATATCGTCCCCTGTTCTCCGTCATATCTGAAGGTGACACCTCGCTCATTCCAATCAATGCCATGCGGCAAGAATTCGCAAGTCGCCTCCATCTTTGCGGCGATTCGCGTAGCCCCGCGCTCGCCATCCCAATTGAACTCGCAGATCCTTCGCCTACCCGGCCCTGAGTAAAAGTCAAATCCTGAGCCGCTGCCAAACGGAAGGTTGTTGTCTGCGTTCAGATTTCCGTCGATCTTGACGGACCAAGTCACTTTGAAAATCGTGCGCGACTTAGTTTTTGTCATACCGCCAGATTGCGCCTTGATCCAAGCGCATCCGGAAGCCTGCGCTTTGCGAGGCCTGTCGTAGCGCACGGTTATCTTGTCGAGATTCGTGGCCGTCTGAGTCCCGGTCTCTGAGATAACCGGCGGGCCCGGACCCCCGACGCTCCAATTTACGTTTCCGTTGAAGCCGAAGTCAGTGCTCCTGAAGATCGCGACGGGGTTCAGGGAATGGTCAGTCTGACCGCCCGGCCACGCCTTCCAGTCCGCAGTTGAGCCGCTGGACGAACTGCTCTGTTGCGATGCCGACGACCGGCTCGCCTGTGAACCGCCTGAGACAGAACCGGATCCACTCGACGCGGAACCATCAGACGGCTCGCCGGGACCGCTCTCAGAAGTCGACCAGCCGCTCGAACCCACCGAGCTTCCTGATGATCCGAAGCTCCCGCCCGAACCTTTCGATCCCGCGGAACCAGTGGGAGATCCCTTCGAACCGCCGGATGAAGACGAACCGGACGACGAAGAAGAACCGGTCGACATTGGACCACCCCGTTTCGCCCTGCCTCTGAGAGCGTGAACGTCGCCAAGCGGTGAGTATATGGGCCGCGCGTCAATTCGTCAATAATCCAGTGACCATCGTTTGACATCCCGCGAACGTGGGCCGAAAGCAAGCGTCGTCCTCGAACACCAACAGCGACTCGACCCCGTCCATGATTGCCCGTTTCAGCACGTGCCGATGCGACTGCATGCAGCTCCAAGCGCCGCCGCCGGAGTTCCAATTAAGCGGCACACGCAACTGCTGGCCATCGACCGCTTCAAAGACCGTCGACTCTGGAAGCCGCCGCGCACCGGCTATCATCGTTGTATTTCTTGACGTTGGCTGGATCGACAAGTGGGATGGGCTGCTCAATGATCGATTTCCTGTCTTTCAAGACCCTATCCAATCGCATGACAGTACAATGGTTGCATGTCCCTGAATTCTTAACGGTGCAAAGAGGTTCGACGTGTCCGCCCTTGATCCTCTCGATCAACTGCGCAAACTGGCTGCTCTGAAAGACGACGGGATCGTCGACCCGGACGAATTCAATCGGATGAAAGCGGAATTGCTGGCGCGGGTCTCAGGCCCGCCGGCTGCATCGGCCAACAATACTGACAATGATCAGAGCCTTGCGATTCCGCAGGCACCGATCGTACAGCCGCCAGTCGAATCACGGATAACGCAGACCGATGTCGACCACTGGAAGGAGCAACTCGCGTCGCGCGAACTCGAACTCCAGCAACACGCCAAGGTGCGAGAAGGCCGCCGTCGTCGACTGGCTCAACTTCGACGGCAAATCCGCTATTTCAATTTCATCGCCTGGATCCGCGGGCATTTCAAGAACGTGGCCCTCGGCAGCCTGGGGCCGATTGTCGTCAGCGCCGTGTGGGCGCCCTCGTCGCGGTGGTCTTATCGAGCATTTTCTCTGTTTCGATGCTTATCGGCGGGCTTGTCGGCAGCATTCTCTCACTGGCTGTTGCAACGCACGTATTCGCAATTCCAGAGACCGGCGTGGTCTATCGCAAGATCATTATGAAAGGTGAGGAGTCGAAGAGTCTCGAATTACTGTGGAACCATGACGAGCCGGCCTACGAAGAGGCCAAGGCACGTGCAGTTAACGCGCGCCGTGACTACGACTCGGTCCTATCGCAATTTCACAGTCGACGCAATCAGCTATTGAATCTCGATTGGCGACTGTATCGTGGCGACATCTTCGAAGAGTTCTTGAAAAACGTCTTCGATTGCCTCGGCTATCGCGTGAAGCGAATCGGAAAATGCGGAGATCAGGGCGTCGACTTGGTGGTCGAGAAGGATGGGATTCGACTCGCGGTGCAGGCGAAGGGCTATGCGAACAGCGTGGGCAACGATGCTGTGCAACAAGCCCATGCGGGATTGACGTTTCACCGCTGCCATCGGTGTGCCGTGATCACCAACAGCACATTCACGCCGTCGGCGATCGAATTGGCACGTCGCGTGGGCTGCATTCTTATCGATGGCTCGCAGATTAATGCGTTGATCTTTGGAAAGATCGAGCTATGAGGATGGCTCCTTGCACGGTCAGCCGATAATCTTTAAGGAACTTCGTAGTCGGCGGCCAACTGACGGAAGCAAACGGCAATTCAATCTCCACCGTCACGGGTTTGCCGTGCCCGGACTTCTGTGGACCAGGTGTCACGGTCACGATGATGCCCGCCGTGGGGATGTTTGCGGCCGCCACGTAGCCAACTACCCGCCCTCTCGCATCATCGCTGGACATCGCACTGATACCGGCAATTTGCGCGCCCTCACGTACCCTCGTGCGATTGTTTGCAGTCGCCCCTGATACACTGGTTGTTGCTATCTCCAAACTTCGAAATTAGCAACGTCGCGGTGACGTTATTTGTTGAGCGGACGGCCGTGTGGGACATCTGTCGGAATACGGTCGCGCGCCGCATCGGTTTATGACACCGGAACCAACCGATCGTCAATCTCGGTGGTTTATGCTTCCGGGAATCCGCTTCGTTGAATCTCGGCCAAACTATACCCACACTGGCGACGCGAGGTAACGGCCAATTGCGATCTTTATTGCTGGCGCAACCTCAGAGAAAGTAGATCCCAAAGAGCTCGGACAATGACCAATGGCCGAGCGCCGGTAGGCATGCCAAACTTTCGCGGCCAGTGCGTAACAGGGATCTCCGAGCACCTAAGGTTCCTCCGCGAGCACTCTAATAAGATTTCGGCGCTTATGCATGCGCCATCTGAGCAAAGGGTTAGCGATTCCAAAACATCTCGACGGAATAATTTAAATCCGCAATCGACGTCTTTGATATGCACTCCTATAGCCAAACGCACAAATAAATTCCATAGCCAGGCGTTAAAGTGGCGAATACGCGAATCAGCTCGCCTTTCACGATATCCCACAACGAAGTCAACGTCTTCAATTCTTTCGAGAAAACGTGCTGCGTCGTGCAGGTCAAATTGTCCATCGCTATCCATTAGAAGAACTAGATTGCCACGCGCTGACTGGAAAGCGCTTTTCACAGCTGCCCCATACCCACGATTTACCGCATGCGTCACGAGCCGAATTCGCGTATCCGTCGCTGCCAAATCGTGAAGAAGTTTGCCTGTGGTATCGTCCGAGCCATCGTCGGCAACTATGATTTCGAATTTCTCCGCTAATGATTCCAGAACGGCAATTGATGAGCGAATGGTTTCCGCTATATTTAATTCTTCGTTGTAGGCTGGCAGACACAATGATAAAAAGCAACGATAGGGATTCCGCTGAAGCGGAGAGTCTTCGGTGCCTCGACGAGCTTGCAAATACACAGAACACCCTCTATTTTTCCCCCTGTGAAAAATACACGCAAACAGTTGGTTCTTTTTTATGACCGACGAAACCCGCGTTAGCAATTCATCGGACCTTGCAAAGATTCCCTCGCCGGAAGACATTCCGGAGGTGCATATGTCTATCGATTGTTGCGCGAATGGAAAAGTAAGTTTGCTTGGACGATTTGACATTCCTATTTGGCTTTTGATTTCGCTTTCGACTAGCGGTTTAGTATTGGTCGCGGCGAGCCTCGGACGACAGTTTACGGCACATGGAGTCGCACCGGCTCCTTTCGTTGAATCGTTGGCGTATTCTGACGGACAGTTCTACGCAAGTATTGCAGAAACGGGTTCAGCAGCCGACGCGCCGCCTTTTGAAAAGTGGCAAAGTGCGGGACACGCGCCAAATCGATGATAGCACCTAAACTAGGCGCATCTTCCAACAGCGCCGCCAGCTTCCGATAATCAATCGCAAGAATTCCTTGAGCACCAAACAGGCAAAAGGTTGAGGAAGTATAGAATTCCGTGGACTAAACCGATGCCAGTAGCGCCGCAATCGACGCCCGCCAATCTAGTGCGCAACCTTCAACACCCGCGCAGTTAACTTGCTCGTCGTGCTCATGCACTTCCCTACGCAAGCTTGCGCGATTACGGTTTAGCTAGCAAAACAAGGGTTTTCTACAGAGCGATTTGAAGGCTTAACGGGTATATATGATGGCCAAGGACGACAGACATCGCGGGTACAAAAATCAATTGCTGCGAAATTGGCGCCTCTATCGGCGACTGGCTCTTCGAGCTGAAGGATCTTCAGGAAGACGGCCTTCTGCAACCCGAGCGTCAGAAGAAGCTCGCCAAACTGTTCTCTCCTTTTGCGGTTCCCGGCCTGCCGGTTCAGATCGATCCAACGGTGCTCGACGAGGGCGGACGGCGTGAGTATTTCAACATCCTGAGCAGCCCCGTTCAGGCGCAAGTTAAGTAAGCATCGAAGCAGATCCGCTCCACGAAGGGGTTGTTTAGCAAGGACTCCCTGAAGGGCGGGATCATTTACTTGAACACCGGCTACGGGAGCTTTTCAAGGGACGAGTTTGGACCACTCGTCGAACGCTACGTCCGAAAAGACACGACTCAGATCGAGGCGATCTTCTGCGCCGCGACATGGACGGAAACCAACGGATTCGACTCGTACATCTTCTTCCGAACCTATCCGGAGAAGCCGAGCATCCCGTTGTCGAGCAGTTGCAGAGAAATCGCGCGTGGCAGTTCGGACAGACAAAGAAGCCGAGCATCCCGGTTGTCGAGCAGTTGCAGAAGGCGTTCGGAACGCGGTTTGAGGAAGTCATGACGCAACTCGTCTTGGGCACTCTACCCTCTTCGGCGGTCTTCACAGACCCGCTGACCCCGGTCACCTTCTCGGTCGATGGGATCGACTACGTGTGGCAACCGGGCGTGGTACCGCTGAAGCTGAACGATGGACCTCGGTAATCGAATCATCCCCGGTCAGTTCACGTTCCAAGACGGGCCAAACTGGGGGCCCAGTCCTATTTCCTGGGGAAATACTGGCGCAGTTCGACTTCCCAGCCCCTTACTCCGGCGATAAAAAGAAACTATGAAGCCGGTTCTCCCGGTGAGGGTGCGATCAATCGGATCGATACGATCCGTTGTTGCATCCGAGGGCCTAGGCGCGTGGCCTGGGCTAGTCACCGCTTCTGGGCGCAAGGAGACCTGACATGAAGATTCTGGCAATCGACCTGGGCAAGTTCAAGAGTGTGGCATGCCTCTATGAAAGTTCCACTGGCGAGCACTTCTTCACGATGCTTCGCACCAAACCTGGCGACATTCACGATCTGTTGGCAACGCACCGGCCGCAACGCGTGGTGGTCGAGATCGGTTCGCCAGCAGGCTGGGTCCACGACATGGCGCTGACCATGGGCTTGCCGATCCAGGTCGCCAACCCCAATCACGAGGCGTGGCGGTGGAAGAATGTCAAGCGTAAGACCGATAAGGATGACGCTCTCAAGCTCGCCCCATTGTCGGCGATGAATCAATTGCCGACGCTTCAACTGCCGTCGGCCAAAGTCCGCCAATGGCGGTCGCTGATCGGCTACCGCAACACCCTGGTAGCCCGGCGGACGGCGATCAAAAACCACATCCGCTCCCTTCTCGACCGCCAGGGGATCAGTTGGCTGGGCGGCAAATCAGGATGGACCGACAAGTCGATCGCAGCGCTCAAACTCATCGCCCGGTTGGCGAAGCATGCCAAGGCGGACGAGTTGTGGCGATTTGAACTTCACCTGGAGCTTGAGGCGCTGGCTCAGGTGCAGACGCTGATCGTCCAGGTAGAAGTCAAGCTGGACGAATTGGCTAAGGCCGACGCCCGCGTCCAACAGTTGCAGACCATTCCTGGTGTTGGTCCACGGCTGGCGGAAGTGGTCGTCGCCGTCATCGACGACCCCAGGCGATTCAAGAATGCCAAACAGGTGGGGGCCTATGCAGGTCTCACGCCGACGCAATTCGAGTCCGGCATGATGAGCCGGCAAGGCGGGGTTAGCGGCCGGGGCAACAAACTGCTACGAGCCCTCTTGGTCCAGGTCTCCTGGCTGGCACGGCGATGCAACGGGAAAATCAGCGCGATCTTTGAGGAGGTCTGCCGCGGGAACAAGACGCGCAGGAAAATCGCGGTGATCGCCACGGCCAGAAGGCTCTTGGTGATTTGCTGGGCCATGCTCCGCGACGGCACGACCTGGCGCGAACCCAGCCCATCGGTGATCGCACTCCAGGCAAGTTAAGGATCGATCACTCCTGGGAAATCCCAGCTGCAGCAGCCGAAAATTCAAGCAGGAACGACGGATGCCGATGGAACGACGACAACCCGAAATTGAACATGGGCTTCCAGCCTGGTGAAAAAGAATGGGAGTCGTCTTTCGCAACCAGTTGAATGGGACCGACTTTCAAGGCGTGATCCCGGATAGGAGTCTGGAAACATCGTCATCCACGCACTCTTGCCAAAACCGGCTACATAGGAGTTCAATTGGTGTCCAGTTGCCCCGACTCAAATTTACAAACGGCTGGCAGCACTGATTTAAAACGAGCTGCTTCTCGTTCTATGGCAACGGTTTGTGCTTTTGATTTCACTCCGCGAATCCGTTTCAAACACCAAGCCGATTCTGACCCAGTTTTACATAGAATTGCTTGAACTCGTTGCCCATTATATAGTTACCGAGTTCAAATCCGGTCGCCAGTTTCGAGAGTTCTGTTCCCGGGGCAGACTTGCTCGACAAACGCGTCGAAGAGAATTCCCACCAAACATCCTAACAAACCTCGGTTCTCCGCTCCATTGCTCTCCAGGTGCGGCGATCCGGGATGTCCACTCATTCCGAATGCCACTAATTGATTCGGGTCAGTCAGTTCAGGTTGGAGCTCGTAGTACTTGCATTCGAGATGCACGAGATCGACGAGGAGTTCTCGCGGCGCCGGCTTGCCGGCGCAAGGAGAAACAGTCATCGCACAGTTCCTCTCATGCGCGTTAAGGTATTGGACAGGGCTCCGCTTCCCAAATGTCGGCGGCGTATTCGCCGACCGCGCGATCGCTGGAAAATTTGCCAGAGGCTGCCACATTAAGAATGGCCTTCCGGGTCCAGATTGCTTCGTCGACGTATTCAGCATTGAGCGTGTGATCGGCTGCCAAATAGGAGGGCAAGTCAGCCAGATGCATGTAGTGATCACCGACCAGCAGCGCGTCGAGAATCGGCTTAAAGGCGTCTGGCTCAAAGTAGCTGAAACGGTTGGACACAATCACATCAAGCGCCTCGCGAGTTTCGCCGTCGTAGTCGTAATGCCAACGTGGATTATACATGGCCCGGCCGTCGGCGACCTGCTGCGCAGTCAATCCGAATAAATAGAAATTCTCCTCGCCAGCTTCCTCGGCCATTTCAATCGTGGCACCATCGCGAGTGCCTATTGTCAGAGCGCCGTTCATCATAAACTTCATGTTGCTGGTGCCGCTGGCCTCGTAACCCGCCGTGGAAATCTGGTTCGAGACGTCGCTCGCTGGAATCAACCGTTCTGCGAGACTGACGTTGTATTCGGGCAAGAACACCACTTTGAGACGGCCTCGGACTGTCGAGTCACCATCGATCGTGCCGGCGAGATTGTTAATGAATTTGATGATCAGTTTCGCTAACTTATATGCAGGGGCCGCCTTCCCGGCGAAAAAAAATGTTCGCGGGGGCGTGTCAAGCTTGGGATTGTGCCGCAGACGATTATAAAGCACCAAGATGCGAAGCGCGTTCAAAAGTTGTCGCTTATATTCGTGGATGCGCTTGACTTGGCAATCAAAGATCGAGTCGGGATTCACGCTAACTTTCAGCGTTGATCGGAGCCAATCGGTGAATTTGAGTTTTGCTTCGCGTTTCGCTTGTCTAAATTCCTGTTGAAAGGCCGCGTCGCCCGCGAGTGGCTTAAGGCGTGCCAATTCATCGAGATTTGTAATCCAGTCGGTGCCGATCGCCTTTGTGATCACGGCAGACAAGCTCGGATTGGCGAGCATCAGCCAGCGGCGCGGCGTGACACCATTGGTTTTGTTGGAGAAACGGTCGGGATACAAGTCGGCCAGATCTTGGACCGTTGTTTTGCGAAGAAGTTCCGAGTGGATGGCGGCGACACCATTGGTGCTGTGGGATCCAACAATCGCCAAATTGGCCATGCGCACTTTGCGGGGCGTCCCTTCCTCAATGAGACTGCAATTGGCGATCCGCGCATTTTCGCCGGGGAACCGCGTGCCAACTTCGGCCAGCAACTGACTATTAATTTTGTAGATTATTTCCAATTGCCGCGGTAACAGTTGTTCAAACCATAGCAACGGCCATTTTTCGAGCGCCTCGGGAAGCAGGGTGTGATTCGTATAGGCCAGTGTTTGCTTGGTTAGCTCAAAGGCATCGTTCCAGTCGAGCTTGGCCTCGTCGAGCAGAATGCGCATTAGCTCCGGCACGGCCATCGATGGATGCGTGTCGTTCATTTGAATGGCGACTTGCTGCGGTAGTGCGTCCCAGCTGGAGTTGCTCCGGCGGAAGCGGCGCACAATATCGGCCAGTGAACAGGCGACTAAAAAGTATTCTTGGATGAACCGCAGGCCCTGGCCCAAATCGGTCGAATCGTCCGGGTAAAGCACTCGCGTGAGGGACTCGGCCGAAAGTTTAGCGGCGAGTGCTTCCACAAATTCGCCGCGGCTAAACTCGGCGAAATTGAAATAATCTGGCGTCGCGGCAGCCCAGAGCCGCAGGGTGTTAATCGTCTTGCCGCCGTAGCCGACGATGGGTCGATCAAATGGAATACCAATGAGGCTCGATGGCTCGCCTGGAATCGCATGCAAACTTCCACCCCGTAGCTCGAACGAGCAGTTTAGTTTCACCTCCACCTGCTCGCGAGGACGCGCGACTTCCCAAGGATCAGGATAGCGCAGCCAATTATCCGGCTGCTCTTGCTGCCAGCCTTGGACAATTGACTGTCGAAATATTCCGTATTCGTAGCGTAACCCATAGCCCATCGTGGGTAGTGCCATGGTGGCCATGGAATCGAGGAAACACGCAGCCAGGCGACCCAATCCGCCGTTGCCCAGGCCCGCATCGGGCTCTTGTTCCAGCAGGCCGAGCCAATCGAGTTTGTGTTCCTTGACTGCTTCCTCTGCAATTCGATCCAGCAGTAGGCTCGCCAGATTGTTCGCGAGTGATCTGCCGATTAGAAATTCCATGGAGAGATAGTAAACCCGCTTGGCATTCTCGCGCTGATACGTTTCCTCTGTAAGGATCCAGCGCTGTGAAAGGACATCCCGGACCGAGCGCGAAGGCCTCGAATCGCTCGCGAGCGCCGGCGGCGTTTACCGGCGTGACGCTGTCGAAGAGCAAATGACGTTCATAGAGTGCGTCTTGGGTTCCGGTGAATTTCACCGGGCCACAGCCATACTGATCCAGGAGAGCACTTATTCCGTCTTGCGACGGCTTCTTTGGTGTTGAGGCTTTGGTTGATATTGCCATGGCACACCCCTATGTAATGCGCCTTTTCTATCGCGCGAAGTGTTGTACATTCTGAAAGTTGTAAACGAAGGCTTACGGTCTGCCAGTGCAGGTTAAACGTTGTCTCCTTCCGTCGATGTGCCGCGGGTTTTAGCAATGTCCTTAGCACCCCATTTCCAACCGCTGATGGCGGGCAAATCGTCACCGTGTTGCTGGATATACTGCTTATGCTCGATCAGTTTTTCGTGAATCGCCTGCTTGAAATAGGCCGCCCGTGCGCCAAGTTTTGGCAAGCGGTCGATCACGTCTTCCACGAGGTGGAATCGATCCGAATCGTTCATCACGACCATATCGAATGGCGTGGTTGTCGTACCCTCCTCCTTATAACCGCGGACGTGAATGTTGTTATGGTTCGTCCGGCGATACGTGAGCCGATGAATCAACCAAGGATAACCATGGTAGGCAAAGATGACTGGTTTATCTTTGGTGAACAAGACATCGAAATCGCGATCCGAAAGCCCGTGCGGGTGCTCACTCGCCGGTTGCAGCTTCATCAAATCGACAATATTGACCACCCGGACTTTCAATTCTGGAATGTGGTTGCGAATGAGGTCCACGGCTGCCAGCGTCTCCAGCGTAGGGACGTCGCCGCAACAGGCCATTACGACGTCCGGCTCACCCCCTTTGTCGTTGGAAGCCCATTCCCAAATGCCCAACCCTTCCGTGCAATGCTTTACCGCCTGATCCATGGTCAACCATTGTGGAGCCGGCTGTTTGCCCGCAACAACGATGTTAATGTAGTTGCGGCTGCGTAAACAATGATCGGTTACCGACAGCAGACAATTGGCGTCTGGTGGCAGGTAGACGCGCACGATCTCCGCCTTTTTGTTAACGACGTGGTCGATGAACCCAGGATCCTGATGACTCAAACCGTTGTGGTCCTGGCGCCACACGTGGGAGCTAAGGAAGTAATTGAAAGAAGCAATTGGCCGTCGCCACGGAATGTGGTTGCACGTTTTCAGCCACTTGGCGTGCTGATTGAACATCGAATCGATAATGTGAATGAACGCTTCGTAGCAAGAAAAGAAACCGTGGCGGCCTGTCAGTAAATATCCTTCCAGCCAGCCTTGGCATTGATGCTCGCTAAGCACTTCCATCACGCGGCCATCGGGGCTCAGTTTGTCGTCGTCCGGATAAATTTCGGCCATGTAGCAACGGTTTGTCACGTCCAGCACATCCTGCCAGCGATTCGAATTGTTCTCGTCCGGGCTGAATAACCGAAAATTCTTGCTGTCCAGATTTTGCTTCATCACGTCGCGCAAGAATTTGCCCATCTCTCGCGCAGCTTCGACAGATATTGCGCCGGGACTGGGCACATTAACCGCGTACTTGCGGAAATCGGGCATTTTCAAATCGCGCAATAGCAGCCCGCCGTTGGCGTGTGGGTTGTCGCTCATCCGCCGATGGCCCATGGGTGCCAGCGCGGCGAACTCGCTTTTGAACTTGCCTTTGTCGTCGAACAACTCTTCGGGCCGATAGCTCTTCATCCACTGTTCGAGAATGTGCATGTGCTCGGGCTTATCCATATCGCCCATCGGCACTTGATGGCTGCGCCAGTAGTCTTCGCATTTCTTACCGTCGATTTCCGCTGGGCAGGTCCAACCCTTGGGCGTGCGGAACACAATCATTGGCCACGCGGGGCGTTTCAGATCGCCATGACTGCGCGCATTGGTCCAGATCTCTTTGATTTCTTTAACAACCGTGTCCAAGGTGCTGGCTAGTTGTTGGTGAACCACTTCCGGCTGGTCACCTTCCACAAAATGGGGTTTATACCCCATGCCCTCGAAGAACTTCTGCAGTTCGTCTTTCGGAATGCGATCGAGGAAACACGGGTTGGCGATCTTATAGCCGTTCAAATGCAGAATCGGCAGTACGGCGCCATCCGGCGCCGGATTCAAAAACTTGTTACCCTGCCAGCCGGTGGCTAAGGGTCCCGTTTCTGCTTCGCCGTCTCCGACGATGCAGGCCACGATCAAATCGGGGTTATCAAAAGCCGCGCCGTACGCATGGCTCAAGGCGTACCCCAATTCGCCCCCTTCGTGAATGCTGCCGGGAGTCTCTGGTGCAACATGGCTGGGAATGCCGCCCGGGAAACTGAACTGCTTGAACAGTTTCTGCATGCCTTCGGCGCCTTGGCCGATGTTCGGATACATTTCGCTGTAAGTGCCTTCGAGATACGCATGCGCCACGAGTGACGGGCCACCGTGTCCCGGGCCAATGATGTAGATCATCTCCAGGTCGTCGCGCTTGATGACTCGGTTCAAGTGAACGTAGAGCATGTTGAGGCCCGGCGAGGTTCCCCAATGGCCGAGTAGCCGTGGTTTGATGTGCTCGCGCTTCAACGGTTCCTTCAAAAGCGGGTTGTCGAGCAAATAAATCTGTCCGACCGATAAATAATTGGACGCGCGCCAGTAGGCATCCATTTTGCGAAGTTCATCCGCAGATAAGGGTCCCGGCGCGGGACCGGCGCTGGATTCCTTGATTCTGCGCTTTTTTACGGGGGCCGGGGCGGTAATCGTGCTCATGGTTATCCTCCAAAAAAATTAAGCCTGTATCCTGATCGTGAAGACCGCGCATAACGTTTCACTCTGCCACTTCTCTACCGCCATCGGTTATCATGTCGTTCTCATGACATTGCAAGGTAATATGATGCGTTTCAGAAACTTCGCATAATTCCCATCAACTCCGCCCGGCAGGCGGAACTGAAAGGTTTGAGCGGGTCGAGTTTGCCGGGGTCGAACGAGCCGCCGATTTCGTCGAGGGTCATATTGGGCCTCGCAAAAAGATCGACAATCCGACGGCAACATTTCTCTGCCTCGGCCAAAACTGCCTCGCTCGATACAAGTCGGACACGTCCGAGAATACCGTACAATTTGACTAGCTTTTCTAGGCTTTCCAGCGAATGAGCCACGGCATCGACGGCGAGGCGTGAAGCCTCTGTGATAAACTCGCCATAAAGTGCCTCCCGCGCGCGATGCCTGGCCTGGGTTAGTTCACGGACTGTCTGCTTGTGTTGGTTGATCCAGGTCGTAGTCACGGACGCAGCGGCGCCAACGATGGAGCCGCCCCCCACGGCAAGTGCAGTAATAATCGCTGGTTCCATGTGCATTTCCCCCTTACGCCGAGCTGCTTTCAAGTAAGGCAGGCTTTGGTTTTGGTCCAAAGGCGGCCGGCACGCGATCGTTCGCGGACAATTCCGCTGCGATATCGAGCACTCTGGCTTGCTCAGTGCCGACCGCATCCAGTCCGACTTCTCGGAGCAGCGCAGCCGTCTCGCTATCCAAGCCGAGTTTCGTAATGTCCGGCCGAAACAATAAAGCAAACGTCCAATCGATCATGATCCGAAACCGCCGACGCCAACCTGGCATCTGAAGCAGGTAATACGTCCGGCGAGCAAACCAAGCTGGAAACCCGTGGAATCGGACTTTGAAAAACTGTCCAAATGCTGCGCAGCGGCCTAGTGAACCCATCATTCCGAGCATGTGGTAAATGAACGGATTCGGGGCGATACCGTTGAGCACGCTGGAGATGTTGTCAGCCAGTGCTTTTGCTTCACGCAACGCGTGCTGCGCCAGGCTGGGATAGGGCTTACCGTCGGGGCCGGGAATCGAGGCGCAATCGCCAAGTGCCCAGACTCCCGGGTGGCCAGGCACGCGCATGGTTGGTTCGACCACGATGCGTCCGCGAATGTCTTTCGCTAGGGAGAGGGTAGACACCGCTGGATTGGGGACCACTCCTGCGGCCAGAATGATTGTGTCGGCCGCGATCGTTTCACTTGCGGTGTGAACCTTGTGTCTCTCAATGGTTCGCACCTGAGTATTCGTCCGCACTTCAACTCCGGGCCGTGAGGCAAGCACTTCACTTGCATATGTGGCAAGGAACTCGGTGACCGCCTATCGACCGCGTTCGATAACTTGGAGCTTGTCAGGCGACTGGACGCGATCCGCCTGGAGCGGGCAATCGTCCAGCCTCCGGTTGGCCTCCTCGGCGCCCTGATCGCGCCGGTCACAGACGATCCCAAAGGGCCCCGCGGCGAATCGATATCTGTTCGACACTACGCGGAAGAGTTCGATAAGGCCGGGATCGGGAAGCCAGGAGACGATCCCGTGGCAATCGCCGCGAAAATCCAGGCCTCACCCGTGCGCGCAATGCTGGTGTCTGCACTTGACGACTGGTCGGCCTGTGCCGCAGATCGAAACCAGCAGGATTGGATTCTCGCGGTGGTGCGGCGGGCCGACCCGGACACATGGCGCGACCGCGTACGCGACCCTACCACGTGGGACGATGTGGAGGCGCTTTGTGATTTGGCGGATCATGCACCAGTGGCCGGGCAGTCGCCCCATTTGTTGGCGGTACTCGGTGCGCGGCTGCGAGCTTGCAACCAAAACGCCAAGGCATTCATGGCGCGAGTCGCGTCAACTTACCCCGCCGACTTCTGGGTGAACATCGAGATGGGTAATGAGCTTCACCAAGAGAACAACTGGTTGGAGGCCATTGGCTTTTATCGCACTGCCCTGGCGCTGCGACCTCAAACGCTTTCGCTTTGTTACGCCCTCGGCGATGAATACCTTAATCTGAAACGATGGGACGAGGCCATCGCCGAATATGAGCAGGCCGTCCGCCTTGCACCGGACAACGCCTGGTGCCATAACCGACTGGGATCTGCCTTAACCTGGAAAGGCGACCGCAATGAAGAGGCAATCGCACATACCAGGGAAGCGGTCCACCTCGACCCCAACGACGGTTGGTTCCACTACTGCCTTGGGTTCGCGCTGGATCGGGCGAATCGTCTCGAAGAAGCGGAAGCCGAACTTCAGGAGGCGGTGCGACTGCTCCCCGAAAAACGCACTGAATGGATGCGAGATCTGCGATGGTCCCTGCTGCGACGAGGGCGCTTTGCTGAAACACGTACCGTTTGGAACGAGGAGCTGGCGAAACACCCACAGGAGCACGACGCATGGTTCGGATATGCCGAGCTGTGCCTGTTTCTCCGCGACGATGCGGAATACCGCCGTGCCCGCCGCGACCTTTTAGCACAGTTCGGCACCGTCACTGAGCCGCTGGTTGCCGACCGTGTGGCACGTGCGTGCCTGCTGCTGCCAGCATCTGACGAAGAATTGCAGCAGGCCACCGCGCTTAGCGAGCGGGCATTGGCCGGCGGGCGTGGGCGACAGGAGTCTGGCAACCCGTATTTTCTCTTCACTCAGGGCCTAGCTCGGTACCGCCAGGGCCGGTTCGAGGATGCCATCAAACTAATGAACGGTGAGGCAGCGTCCGTGCTGGGGCCAGGCCCGAGGCTCGTCCTCGCTATGGCACAGAGCAAGAGTGGCCAGAAAAACGAGGCCCGTGAGACCTTGGCCGCGGCTCTCAAATCCTACGACTGGAATCCAGCCAAAGCGACCATCCCCGACGCATGGCTTATTCACGTCCTCCGCCGCGAGGCAGAGGCGACAATCCTCCACGACGCGGCAGAGTCGCCTGATGAAAAATAACGGGTTACCCACAGATCATCGGACTCGTGACGCATGTTCTAACCGCGTTGCGCAGATACCGAACGTCCTCAAACTGTCGCCAAAACGGAGGACACTCAGTCAAGCTCTATAAACAGACGAATTCTGCCGCCCGGGGAATGCCGATTCTCACCATTAGCTGGTCGGGCAGTCTTCGGTTTTAATTGCGCTCCGGGATTTTTGGACATTGGGGGCAATTTGACTACTGCACGCTAAGGCAGACGTCATGCCGCCGACAACCAGACTCCGTGTTGGACGTAACTGCGGGAGGGAGGTTTTAGTCACAGGCGGACGACTTGGGCGGTATAATCGGACAGAAGTCGTTTGCCGGAGCGAATTAAGCTATCGGGCCACGCCATTAGGGCATTCAAAAAAAGTTCAATTGGTGTCCAGTCGCCCCGACTTGGAACACAAACGGCTCGTCGCAATGATTCGCGGCGAGCTGTTTTTCTTTTGGCACCAACGATTTGTGGTTGGTTCGCAAAACTTTGAATCAGGTTCAAACAGCCAGTCGAATTCGGCGCGTCAGCACAATGATTTACTGTAACTCGTTGTCGACCAACTAGTTATTGAGTTCAAATCCGATCGCCACTCTCGCGGCAGTCGACTGGTGCCAAGGTCGGCCGGTCTCGCGATCGGCTACGCAAATAAGGACATGTCGGTGTGTCGGACCGGTGCCGGATGGAATCGCGATAAGGACACGCCCTCATTTGCGCAAGCACTAGTGTGGTATTTATTGCCGCATAGAGCCAGCCAAAAAGCCAATACAAATCCGAACCAAACATGCGCAAATTGCTACTCACCGTCTTCGTGTTCCTCCTTTCCGGCGTCGCCCACGCTCAATCTGCCGCACAGGCCCGACGCCCAAACATCGTCCTCATTCTCGCCGACGATTTGGGTTACTCCGACCTCTCCTGCTACGGCTCCGAAATCCAAACCCCCAACCTCGACCACCTCGCCGCCCAGGGCGTCAAATTATCCTCCTTCTACAACGCCTCCCGCTGCTGCCCTACTCGCGCCTGCATCATGACCGGCCGCTATCCAGGCCAAGTCGGCATCGGCGCCATGATCGACGACTATCACGCCAACCAACGCGCCGCCGCCCACTCTTCTGCGTACCAGGACCACCTCTCCAAAGAGTCTCCCACGATCGCCGAACTCCTCAAAGAAGCCGGCTATACGACCCTCATGGCCGGCAAATGGCACCTCGGCCGTCGCCCCGAAGAATGGCCTGCGGCGCGAGGATTCGACCGTTCATTCGTCCAAGTAAACGGCGCCATGAATTACTACGGTGGCCCGTCCGATCCCGAGAAAAAACGCGAACTCATGGCTCTCGATGGCAAAGAGTGGGTTCCCCCGATGAACGGCTTTTATTCCACCGACGCTTTTGCCGATTACGCTATCTCTTTCATGTCCGATGCCGCCAAAGACAAAGCAAAGCCTTTCTTCCTCTATCTCGCCTTCAACGCTCCCCACTGGCCACTTCAGGCTCCCGCTGCCGACATCGCAAAGTATAAAGGTAAATACGACGCCGGCTGGCAACCCATTCGCGACAACCGCCACCACCGAATGAAACAGCTCGGCCTCGTTCCCGATTCCCAAGAAATGGCCCCAATGGACCGCGGCAACGCCCGTCCTTGGGATGACGTTTCCCCCGAGAACAAAGCCAACTGGTCAGGCCGCATGGAGGTCTATGCCGCCCAGATCACGCACCTCGACGCCCAGATTGGTCGCGTCCTTGCGTCCCTCCAATCGCTCGGCCTCGACAACAACACTCTCGTCGTCTTCCTTTCTGATAACGGCGGCGCCGCTGAAGATCCCAACCGCGGCGACAAGTCGGCCCCCCTTGGCAGTCGCGATTCATTCCGCGGTTATGGCCGCCCTTGGGCTACGGTCTCTAACACCCCCTTCCGACTCCATAAAACGACGCCATACGAAGGCGGCATCTCCTCCCCGTTCATTGCCCGGCTCCCCGGCCTTCTCAAATATAAGGACGGCTACGTTCCCGGCACCGCCACCATCCTCGACCTCGCCCCCACGTTTCTCGTACTAGCCAATGCCCCGATCCCTGACTCCTTTGAAGGCCAATCGATCCTCCCACTTCTTCAAGGTGAACCGCTCGACCACAAGCCTTATTTTTGCGAACACGAAGGCAACCGCGCCGCCTGCATCGGCAACTACAAAATCGTCGCCCTCAACGACAAACCCTGGGAGCTTTACGACATCGTTACCGACCGTACCGAGTCCCACAATCTCGCCGAATCGATGCCCGAAAAACTCAAAGAACTCACCACTGCTTACGACGCCTGGGCCAAACGCACCGGGATCCAATCGTGGTCCGAACTCTCCAAGAGCGGCATCGCTCCCGGCGAGCACTAATAATATGGGCAGGGCTGACTGAAGACGTTTTTAGTCAAACAACGGCCTCACTTCGCGCCTTTATGTCGCGTATTGTTGTCGAACTCAGACCACGCTAGCCCGTCTCAGGAGCACGTAATGCGTCCTCTTCGGTATTCCATCAACGTCACATTGGACGGCTGCTGCGACCATCGTGCAGGTTCGACGGACGAAGAATTGCATCGTTACTGGGCCGAAAACCTTGCGCAGGCCGATGCCCTGCTCTTCGGCCGGGTTACCTACGAAATGATGGAAGCAGCGTGGCGGCCGTCAGCAACGGGAGTGAGGCCTGATTGGATGGCCGATTGGATGGAACCCTTCGCCCGGACGATCGACGCGGCGAAGAAGTACGTCGTGTCGAGCACCCTGTGTCGGGTCGATTGGAACGCGGAGCTCTTGCGCGGTGATCTAGGAACGGCCGTTGAGCAGCTCAAGCGGGAACCGGGTAAGGGACTGTTCGTAGGAGGCGTGACGCTGCCGCTGGCGCTCGCGGAGCTGGGATTGATCGATGAGTACGAGTTCGTGGTGCATCCCAGGCTAGCGGGCCATGGGCCGACGTTATTCGCGGGGCTATCGAAGTATGTCGACTTGAAGCTTGTGAACCGACTGGAATTCGGCTCGGGGGCGGTGGCGATGCGGTATGAGCCGAGGTAGCCAATTGTGTGCAGATCGACGCGACGCAGGACGAACCGACAGAGGCCGGTTTCAGCGGTTTTTCGCTGTAAGTTCTTTCAAAATTGTACTTATGCGGTCTGACCACTCGCGAATCGAAGTCGAAAATAGTTCAATTGGTGTCCAGTCGCCCCGACTTGGAACACAAACGGCTCGTCGCAATGATTCGCGGCGAGCTGTTTTTCTTTTGGCACCAACGATTTGTGATTGGTTCGCAGTACTGTGAATCAGGTTCAATCAGCCAGTCGAATTCGGCGTGACCTGCCCCCAGGAATGATACCAGTGTTAAGGTCGTAGTTGGATGAATGGCTCAGTGGTGTTCGTGAGCGGAGGCGTAGCCGGAGCGAACGAACACAACTGGCGCGCTTCCGGCGCCGGGGGTCGATACCCCAACGCACTGTGGGGACGAATGGTGTTGTACTCCCGACGCCAACGTTCGATCAAGACCTTGGCCTCCAGCAAGGTATCAAAGATCTCTCGGTTCAACCGTTCGTCGCGCAGCTTGCCGTTGAAGCTCTCCACGTAGCCGTTCTCCCAGGGACTGCCAGGCTCAATGAACAACGTTTGCACGTCCACCTTCGTGAGCCACTGCCGCACGCGCCGCGCCGTAAACTCCGGACCATTGTCACTGCGCAAGTAGGCCGGCACGCCACGACAAATAAACAGGTCGCTCAAGCGTTCCAGGACATCCTCGCTGGTGAGTCGGCGGGCCACGTCGATCGCTAAGCACTCCCGTGTGTATTCATCCATCACCGTCAGCAAGCGAAAGCACCGACCGTCATGCGTCCGGGACTGCACGAAGTCATAGCTCCAGACGTGGTCCCGATAACTCGGCCGCAGCCGGATGCAGGAACCATCGTTCAGCCACAGCCTCCGGCGAGGCGGCTGTTTCTGCGGTACTTTCAGCCCTTCTCGACGCCACAGCCGCTGGATCCGTTGGTGATTCACAGTCCACCCCTGTTGATGTAGCAGAGCTGTAATTCTTCGATAGCCATACCGACCGTATTGCGTCGCCAAATCCGTCATCTCGCGCACCAGCCGTGGTTCATCGTTCGGTACGCGCACCAAACGACGCTGCGTGCAACGCGGTTGGCCCAGTACCTGGCAGGCACGACGCTCCGATACCGGCTCCGGCCCCAGAACCTGACGGACATGGTGTACTGCAGCCCGGCGTTTGGCCGGGCTTAGAAGTTTCCCGAGGCGGCCTCCTTCAAAATCGCCTTGTCCAACGACAGATCCGCGACCAACTTCTTCAGCCGAGCGTTCTCCTTCTCCAGTTCCTTCAATCGCTTGGCCTGATCTAGCTTCAACCCGCCGTACTCTTTGCGCCAACGATAATACGTCTTGTCGACAATTCCCAGCTTGCGACACACCTCCTCGATCGTCTTTCCCTTAGCCTGCTCCACTTCCGCTTCCCGGAGCTTCATGATGATCTGCTCCGCCGTAAATCGACTCTTCGCCATCGGACTTGCCCTCCTAAAAGTAACGTTCAAAGCCGACGATTCTATCGATCACCGGCTGGACTCGGGTAAAGGGGGCAGGTCAAGAGTCTGAATACGAAAGCCGGGCTGCTCAATGTGAACACGACATTCTCCGATCAGTAGGAACTCGGGAAGCGCATCGTAGGTTTCTCGGTCGATCGAACGCGGCTCTCGACGGCGCCGGCAAATGATGAGATGTAGCGCACCGCTGGCCTGGAGTGCAAAACCAGCTGGTTCGGGCACGGCGGCGGCGCTGCCTTGGCCGAGACCAGCGATGTAATCCAGCATCGGCTGAATGTCGCGGTTGTCGACGACGCCGGAGTGGTCGAAATCGCCGAGAGACAGCAGATCGCCATCGGAAAGCTGCTTGGCGGCTTGGTAGGCCGAAAGATCCGTGAGGGCCAGCAGCATTGCATTGATGTCGGCGGCGTCAGGTGAGCCATCTTGATCGAAATCGCCCAGCACCGGCAGCGGCAGCAACGGTCCGGAATTGGGCACGAGTTCGCCGGTGGTCAGTAAGATGGCTCCGGTGGGCAACACGCCGAATTTGATCGCATTCAATTGAGCATGCGTCAGCCCGGAGTAGCTGTTGCCGCCGACGAAAATCTGATCGGTTCCACCGCCGGAGGTTTGACCATCCCAATTGGAGATCGATAACGTGCCGGTCCACGCTCCGACGCTGCTATTTGCAAAATGCAAGATGCTGTTGCCGGCGCCGAGGTCGATTGTTGAATCGCTCGAGAGCTAAAGATTGTTCAACGTTTCGCTAAATCCGCCGGTGTGGAAAGTTCCGCCGGCCAATATGAGATTTGAGACATCACTGATCCGATCGGCCGCCGTGAGCTGCAGCGTGCCGCCGCTGATTGTGGTTGGACCCGTGTAGCTGTTGTTGCCGCCAAGAAGGAGCGTGCCATCCAAGGAGCCCGATCCCACAGTCAATTTCGTCAATCCTCCAGGACCATCAATCGGGCTATCGATGGTCAGCGTGACGTTATCGGTGTCGCTTGCACTGGTTTGAAAACTCGTGGTGGAATTGAGTGTAATCGCCTGCCCAACAATTCGATTATTCGTGCTGGCCCCAGCGCTCGCCCAAATCGCTCCGCACGGGCTTGGGCACGGCTAGGCTGTCATGCAGAATCAAAACAAGGTCGTCTGCGTCATACGCTTCGGGGGTGACCCAACGTGAGCCGAAAACCAGCTTGGGCAGCGCGTTGCCGCTCTGGTCGAGGTGGATGGTGTCGCCGTAAATCCGAATGGAGGTTTGCATATACCGGTCGATCCAGGGGTCGGCCTGCGCGGAATCGAACTTCGCCTGGCCGACCAATTCGACAGCTTTGGCCTTAGCGGCGTCGAGGCTTCGAGGGTGCCAGCGGTCGCCGGATTCCAGCGAGAACATCCAACGGTCGAAGGCAGGAAACGCCTCGCGCTTGGCCAGCCAAACCGCCAGGCCAACTTTGGCCAGTTCGCAGGAGTCCTTGAATTCATCCACGTCCCGCGGGATATAAGGGTTGCACTGGCTGTTCAACGGCGCGGGACACAGCGCAAAGGCCACTTTACCGCCGTAGCGGCGAATCGCCTCTTCGAGCATGAAATGCATTTGCTGGCAATGGGGGCATTTATAATCAAACAGCAGGGTGACGACGTAGAGTGCGTCCGGCGAACCGACCAGCGGCGCGGCGTGGAGGTCGATGGCGGGCAGGTGATCCTGCGACTCGCCGCCACGATATACGGCCGGTGGAGCAAAGCCGACCTGGCAGGCCGCCAAGATGCCGGCCAGAACCAGACCGACCAAGGTCAGGCCGGTCGCGGCCAAACGTCCAATAACGCGCCGTGGGGCGGCACCCATGGTGGCATTCGGCGCGGGATTCATTAGCGCGACTTCGGTTGAATTGTCGTCGAAGTACCTGGGTGCTCGCCAGATTACCAAAGCCGCCAGCACCAAGCCGGTGATGTGCGTGGCCATGCAATAGGAGCAAAAGGCCCCAACGACCCACTGCTGCACGATGACGAACCATACGGCACTTCCGGCGGCGGCCCCGGTCAGAACCAGCATCGCGCCACAGGCCAGCCGCCGGACCGGTGCCTCCGTGGTTGGACTAATGAAAAGACTGGCTACCAGGATCGCCAGGTACACGCCCGCCGCCAGACCGCTGACGGGCAACACGCCCCCTACCGCCGACCACCGGCTGCTGAGCGCCTGGTCGCAAGGGCTCCCGCCGCAGCCGATCACCGACCCGCCCACCAAATAATGCCAGCTCAGGTAGGCACTTAACGTCAGCGCCAGCGCGCTTCAAACCCGTCAAGACCCAACGCCACCAAGGCCAGGACCGGCGAACGCGAGTCATTTCTTCGTATGGATCCAAAGTTCGATCCTTTTGAGCGTTGCTGTCGCGGGGAAGCGGAAAGCTCCGCGGCATTTCAACCCGCCATCGAGCCGCGGAGCCTTCATTCGGCGTTGTCCAAGACGGTTCGAGCGACTGCCATCGAAATTAGTTTCACAGGCCTCCTCACTGAGGTCTCCTGAAATACTGGTTGGGCGCACCGGGCGTGGGAACGCTGCCGGCGAGCGGCGCTCCCCTGTCATGCGCCCGGGTCAATGCAGCGGTGAGGGTGATGCCGGAGCCGGAGACCTGTGCATCCGCCGCATGCGCAAAAGTGAGCGGCGCGGCGACGGTGATTGTGGTACCGCCAGGGCCGCCTCGGCCGCCGCCCGTGACGGAGGCGACAACTGCCGTCTCACGGTTCGCGCCACTATCAATGGTAATGGTCTGGCCGGCGCTAAAGCCTGCCGCGCTGGCGGCAGGGATAACAGTCGCGCCCAAGTCGGTGGCGGTGCCCACCGTGGTGCCGCCTGCCGTGCCAACCATCGCGATGACGGCGGTCTCGCGGTTTGCGCCCGTATCAATAATAATCGTCTGGCCGGCGCCAAAGCCTGCCACGCTGGCGACTTTGATATTGTTCGCGCCGGCGGCCGAATCGGCCGGCAGGGTGGTGGCGGCCTGCAACAGGAAATCGCGGCAGTTGCTCTCGGTGTCGGCGCCGTCCGGGAAGCGGCCCGCGCTCCTATTCGTCGCGCCGGCGGCAGGCAGCGCCCCGCCCGCCGAAGCCCCCCTGCCCGCGCCGGGTGAAGGCGCGCTGCAGCCACTTTGCCCTGATCCGGAGGCGGCTTGGTAACCCTCGGCGGCCCATGGGTCGACCAGGCCGCCATAGTTGAGGCTATCGACGACTAGGCCAGTGGCGTCACGCAGCACCATGTTGCCGGTGCTGGGGGAGAGGGCGGGACCCCCGAACCACTGGTTGGGCTTCGGCGTTCCTTGGTAGCCTGCCGTCGTAACCTTGGCGTCACTCACAACCGCGTCGATCGAGTGGTCGCTTGCCAGGGGGCTGTCGAGCGTGATGCCGGTGCCCAGCGGTTGGATGGGTTCATTGCTCGAGTGAGCAAAGGCCATCGCCGGCTGGAAGCTGATCCCTGTTCCCCTGACGCTCAAGGGGATGTTGGCCGCATGGTTGAACTTCAGCGGGGCAGCCAGGTCGAGATCCGCGCCGCCGCCGCCACGGCCACCGCGACCAACTCCGCCGCCCGTCGCTGTGCCGACACGCGTGACCGTGACGGTTTCGATCCCATGGCCGACGCTGTCGACGTCCAACCTGATCTTGTCACCGGCCGAGATGTTGGCGGCGTTCCTCACCCTGATCGTGGTGTCGCCCTCTTTCGCTTCTGCCGCCAAGGCGGTTTGTGTGCCCGGCTTGCCGACCCCGGTGACTGTGACCACCTCGTACTGTTCCACGGTTCTTGCGACGGCGGGGGCGGTCGTGCCGTAGCCAATGCCGATCTTCTCGCCGACCTCGACCGCGAAGCCCCCCGCGCCGCCGAAACCGCCACCACCTCCGGTGAAAGGTACATTGGTCGAGCCAGCGGGGATCGTGATCACCGGACCCTCCGGCAGCGGCTGCCACAGCGTCGTATGGTTGCCGGCCGCCGATCCGATGCTTGCGATCTTGCGGGTTTCTACGGCAGCGCCGGTGTCGATTTCAATTGTATCTCCCACGTTCATGCCGGCTGTGCTCCTCACGTGAATAGTGGCATCACCCTTTTTCGCAGGGACCGTCAAGCCGGAATTCGAGAGGCCCAGAAGGTAAAAGCCGTGCGCCGCGAGCTTTATGCCAGCCGGGATCTTCAACGACGAAAAGATGGCCTGCTGCGTCGGGTGCTCGGTCAGCGTCCAGTTGGAGATATCGACGTCACGGGCACCGGCGTTGTAGAGCTCGATGAACGAGTTCGTCGAGTTGGCCGGAGAAGCGGAACTAATAGCGAACTCGTTGATTTTGATTGGGCTGACGTTCCGCACCTTCTCGGCCGTTTTTTCCGATTGCGCCTGGCCGCTTGTGGAGTTCTTCCACGAGGCGTTGCCGACCAGATCTCCGTTGAAGGCCGCCTGCCCCGAGGTGACCTTGAAAGTCGCGTTCACGGTGGCATCCGGCGCGACCGGGTCAGTGAACGTCTTTGATGCATCGGTGGCACTGGCCGACGACTTGCTCGCCCCGGAGAGCGAGTAGGCCCACCCCGGGGGCACGGAGATGCTCAACTTGACGCCGGTCGCGGGCGCTCCCGTAGTATTGGTGAACGTAAGAGTGGTCTCCTGCGAGGAGCCCGGTGAGAACGTCTGGAGTCCCGGCGGTGTGGTTGTTGCCGACGCCGGCGCCAGGCTCAGCCGCGGCGTGTCATACCTGGCAGCCACAACGTTGGCCTGCACTTTCTGATTGATCTCCTGCGACGGGAAGGTGCCTGCGGCCGTCATCGCGCCTTCATAAAAAGTGCCCTGCGAGCCGTTGCTGTTGTCGCCGCCGTTGCCCAGGAGGATGGCTCCCTGTTTGCGCATGGGGTCATAGGAGTTGTTAACGCGCCGTCCGTCGAACATAACCTTCAGGTCGCCTTTCTGCGCGTCGCCGCCCATGGATCTCCAGTGATGCGGTTCGCCGTCGGCCATGGCGGTCACGAATCGCCAGGTGATGTTCGGCAGGTCTGGACAGTTTTTGGAACCATCCGGGTTGACACAACCCACCAGGTTGTTTTCTTGGTCGGTCATGATCCACGGTCCCGGTGGCGGACCGTGATACCAGGCGCCGGCGTTGCCAAAGTAGGTGGTTTCCATGGTGCCGTTGCCGTCGTCGCGGCTGTCGGTCTCGGCGTTGCCATAGTCGTAGCAGCAGCCTGAGTTGTAGTGATGGCCGTTAATGACCCAGTACTGCCCCTCCGCCTGGTCGTCGACCGCGGTGCCGTGCGCGTCATTCCAGCGGAGGCCCATGCCCGGCTCGATGAAGACGCCGTAAGCCTTGTGGCCCATGATCGTAATCGGCGCCATGTCGGCGACGGGGAGATTGTTAAACCCACCCATGGCCGGGCCGCTAAATCCGCCGCGGGGCGCTTGGACGAGATGGTTACCCTTGCCGGACTGGTCGTAGACGGTGGTGATCCAGCAATACGTGTTGGCGCAGAAGGCGTCCTGCGCGGCCGCATCGGCATATCCTCCTGCATCCGACGCTGAGGGTTGGACGACGCCGATGTTCATGGTCTTGCCGTCCGACTGACGCATGACCTGGTAGAGCGGGCCGTTGTAGGAGGCGTACAGCGCGCGTGTGGTGCTGTGGGCGGCCACGCAGGGGCAGTTGGCAGCGGCATAGATGTCACATGGACCTTCCGGCCCGGGCGAAGGATCATTGCGTACCGCCCCGACCTGTTTGGCCAATATCAACGTGGCTGCAGGCAACGTGAGCGCCAGTGCGAGCATGATCAAAAGACTGATTCGCGTTTTCATGTTTATCCTACTCTTTAAACCGAGGTTTCCTAGTTAAGCTTTCTGCCCGTGACCGCCACGGACAACGTATACGTCTTTCTTGCGGCCCCGATTATCTCTTGCTCAAGGCGCACATTCAATCGACTCAGCCCTTTTTCTAGCCACCTTACCCGAGGGTATGCCCGATCACATGCCCGAACGATGGCGCACCGATATCCGGCGGTATCGTACCGACGGCTTGGCGGTCGCTTTGGCTGGCGACTGCAATTTGTGCCTGGTCGGTTTCCGTAGCCGATCGGTGTACGGCGGGTTTCGTGGCGCAGGGCACGGCGCTTACGTTCACTGTCGACGGGGCGGAAACAGTAATCTTCCTTGTTCCGCAGGAGATAGGGACGCAACACATCCTGCGCCCGGGGGCCGGATAAAGATGGTGTGTCGTTTACCGTAATGTTCCATCTTGTGCTCGGCGGGAACGTACTTCCAAACCTCGCCGGAAAGATCCACGTCGCACGGACGAATGGAACAAACTTCCTGCGGCCGGCAACCGGTGAGCCGTTGGAAACGCACCATATCTGCCACGACCGTCGGTAATAGCGGTAGCGTCGCTTCGACGACGGCCTGAGGGACCGAGGCCACGGGTTCCGTTTCGTGGGCCTCGGTTCTGCCTTTCAATAAGCCGGCTACCGCCTCCAGAGCTTGCAGGATCGACGGCCGGACAAGCTCGTTTTCCACGGCCCAGCGAAACATCCGGCGAATCCGATGCACGCTCTTATTGATGGTAGTGCGGGCGTAGCCATCTTCCGCCATTTTCTGCCGCACGGCCTTCAGGGCCAGCGGGCCGAATTCCACAACTGGCGTGTTGGCATACAGCAGCCGCACGAAGCGCATCGCGCAGGCGATGTCGTGCTGTTCGCTGGTGGGCCTGCCGTTTTTGACATAGTAGGCCGAGACGTGCTGGCGATAGGAGCCGATCAATTCGGCCATCGTGAGCCCCGCGTCAGCAGTGCCCCGAGACTGCCTGCCGTTGGCCATCCATTCGGCAATCAGCCGGTCATACTCAATCAGGCTGGCTTTCGTGCCTTGCGGGCCGAGATAGTGATCGATACCGCCGATGGTGACGACAGCCTGACCGGTGGGACGATGCGTTCGATACTTCGGAATCGACGCGCCGGCGATGCGTGGCATGGTGCGAGTCTCCTTAGCAAGAATAATCCGGTAACTACCGGTTTATTCCTCAGAGAAAACGCCGCACTGCCGAACGCCGGCAGGTAACTTAACGCAAAGTTTCAGCAGAACTTACAAAAAATCGAGGCAACTGGACACCTATAGAACTTTTGGCTAGCGCCACGATGGAAGGGTCGCTCAAGGTTAAGCTAGCTCTCATTTCGGCATAGTTCAATGCTAACTTGTCGGAGATGTTTGGTATCCGCCGAAGAGGAATTTGAGTTCGCGCCTTCTTTCCACGAAAAGTATATCAGCCAAGAGATTAAGAAAGACCTGTAGAGCCGAGGAAAACTAATGAGATGCAATCAAGGCAAAAACGCGTTCCCAACTTGGTGAAATGCCGTACATCAAACTGGCCGAAACGCCTTCTCAAGTGCAATGACGCTTTGCGCAGCTTCGATTAGTTTTTGATTGCGTTCTGCGGCAAGCTGTTGAAGTCGATGAAACGCCTCTTTTTCATCGACGCCGGTCGTCTTCATCAGCAGGCCCTTGGCTTGCTCGATAACTTTTCGATCGGCCAAAGCCTGGCGTAAATCGCCCGCTTCCTTTCGAACGGCCTCAAATTGCCGAAAGCGTCTGATCGCTAGTGCGATTGCGGGTTCCAAATCCACCTTGCCGATCGGCTTCACCATGTAGCCCATTACATAGTCGGCCTCGGCCCGCTGAATCAGTTCAGGATCGTGATACGCAGAGACTAAGATGACGGGCACGGGGCGCTCGTGGCAAATGGTGATGGCGGCTTCAATGCCATCCATATCGGGCATTTTAATGTCGGTAATTATCAGGTCCGGCTTGAGCGATTGGCAATGTTCGATTAACTCGCGGCCTGTTTCGGCGACGCCAACGACTTGATGTCCACACAGCGGCAGCATGCGCTCGAAGAAGTCGCGCATGTCTTGTTCATCGTCGGCAACGGCAACCCGCAGTGGCTTATTCATGCAGTTCCTTTGGGAAGATTGATCAACATTTGAGTTCCAGACGGTCGGTTCTCGTCGACTTTTATTCGCCCGCCATGCGAGCGGACGATGCGTTCGGCAATTGCCAACCCCAGGCCGGTACCTTTCGTTTTGGTAGTGAAGAACGGCTCTAAAATCCGCAACCGCAAATCGGTGGGAATACCAGGTCCATGATCGGCTACAGCGATTTGCAACTCATCGCGACCACGATGATCAACCTCATTGCAAGCGATGCAAATTTGCTCTCCTTGCGGCGAAGCTTGAATCGCGTTTTCAAAAATATTGCGCAACACCTGCCGTAATGCAAAAGGATCGACTTTGCAGCGACCGTTTATTTTAGCAGTCGGCTCGGCCAGGGTAACATTCTTTTCCTGGTGTAAATGCGTTAAATCTTGCCAGGCTTGCCTCCAGATATCGGCCAAATCGCATACTTTGAAATCGAGCTTGATCGGAGCCGCATATTCGCGCACTTCCTCGAACAATTGATGCAAATCGTTTTGCGCGCTTTGCATTCGATCGAGCAGATTCAAAGCATTCGGGCGATCGGCGATTTCAACCGACAGCATTTCCAAACAAGCTCTGCATCGTTGCAGGGCGTTTCGGCTTTCATGCACGAGGCCGGTCATGACCTGGCCGATTGCAGCCAGCCGTTCGTGCTGCAACACTCTCTCCTGGGCTTGCTTCAATTCCGTGATATCCTGCCCGCTAGCCAGTACGCCCACGACCGCGTCCGGCGACGGTCCCAGCAATGTTGCGGACCAACGTACCACAGCCTCTTTGCCGCTGCGACTGATAATGATTGTTTCGAATTCAGCAATTGGCGAAAGTTCAGTCACACCTAACAGTAACGTTTGAACTCGTTCACGGTCGTATTCCGGTAAAAAGGTCTCAAGAAAACTGTGGCCCTGCACATCCTCCACTCGAAATTCACTTAGCTGTTCAAGATACGAGTTGAAGCGAAGAATGTTGCCCTCGGCGTCGAGCAATAACACCGCTGTAGGCACCGTTTCCAGCAAACTTTCGACGAAATCGCGTTGCTCACGCAGTTGCGACTGGCTTCGGCTGAGTTCGTGTTCAAGGCGCTGTTTTTCCGCCAACCGTGCAATCGATGCCCGTAAAACGTCTGGATTCACCGGCTTGAGAATGTAATCGGCAGCGCCGTTCCGCAAGGCATCAATGGCACCCTGCAAGTCAGCATAACCAGTGACCACAATCACTGGGCTATGCGGTGCCAATTCTCGCAATTGCGGCAATAAGGTATCGGCATCGGCGTCTGGCAACCGGCGATCGAGAATAATCGCGGAGATATCCGACCAATCACTCAGATGCAGCACCTCGCGGGCGGTGCCCACGGTTGTGACTTGGTAGCCGTCAAGCTCCAAAATATCGGTCAGGTTAGCACAAGTATCGGCATCGTCCTCGACAATCAGAATCTGAAACGTCTGCGAGACTGGCAGATCGCGATCAATCGCCCTTGTCCATTGTCCTAACATAACGCTCAAGAAGCAACTAGACGTTTGACGGCATTTAATAGTTCATCAACATCGAAGGGTTTGTAGCAAATGGCTTCGGTGCCCTCAGAAAGGACTTGCTCGATGCGACCAGCCATTTCAGATCGATAGCCTGTAATGATGACAGTTCTTGCACTCGGATTATGCTCCTGCACGAGCTTTGACGACAGCGCCGCCGTGACGCCCTGGCAGCTTCATGTCGACAATAACCGCCTTGAATTTCCTCTGGCGTAATCGGAGGTCGGCCTCGTCGGCGTCGTGTGCTAAGCAGGTACGATACCCGCGCTCCCGAAAGATGCTCCAGAGCGAATGGCATAAATCCTTGTCGTCATCGACGACTAACACCAGCGGTTGGTCGAGCATTTCACGAACCATTGGCAACAGCTTTGAAAAGTCCACCGGCTTTGCGAGCAGTTGCCAAGCGCCTGCATCAAGAATGGATGTCGCCGTTTCAGAACTCGCATAGGCTGTCACGACAATCGCCACGGTGTCAGCGGAGATTTCTCGAATTCTTCGGTACAGCTCAAGCCCATCCATTCCCGGCATTTTGAGATCTAACAGGGCCAAGTCATAGGTGGTTTTAAGTACCAGCTCTAGTGCGGCAAAACCATCGTAAGCAATGTCAACCTGGTAATCCAAGTCGGTAAAAATGTCGGCCAGGTTCGCGCAAGTGTCACGATCGTCGTCCACAATGAGTAAGCGCGTGGCAGTTATCATGGCGTCACCGAATTCACGGATCGCCAGCGGCCGGAAGCTTAATGGTAACTGTGGTGCCTGCTCCCGGCTGGCTGGCAATATGAATGTGTCCATTCTGTTTATCCACGATTGCACGCGCGATCGCCAGCCCTAAGCCTAATCCGCGAGCCTTTGTGGAGTGAAAGGGCTCCATGATCCGACGAAGGTTGTCGGCATCGATGCCCACTCCCGTATCCGAAACGGCAAATTCTACCTGCCCATCGTGAACCGAAGACTGCAAAGAGAGTGAGCCGCCGGACGGCATGGCGTCGCTGGCATTTCGAAGCAGGTTTGAAAACACGATTCGAAGCTGTTCCGGATCGGCAAACATCGGCGGTACGTTCGGCGGGCAATTCACCGAGACGTGGATATGCTCGGGCAAAGTGCTTTCGCCCACGACTTCGTTCATGAAATCGGCAACCGGCACTGGCTGCAATCGGGGCATGGGCAGTCTAGCGAAATCGTGCAAGGCGGTCACGATTTTATCCGCCAAAACCGTTTGTCGTTCGATGCGCTCCAGATGGGTGGCAACTTTTTCTGGCGAGGCATTTCCGGCAGTGCGCAAGTAATAGATCGAAGTCTTAATCACATTCAGCGGATTGCGGATTTCGTGAGCAATGCCGCCTGCCACTTGCCCAATAACCGCCAGCCGCTCGGTACGACTTTGTCGGGCCAGGTATTCAGTTTGATATGCATCTTCGATGATGGCCAGATCGAGATCGAGAAGTTTGTTAAGCGATCGGCGCGCCGCTTTCCCATTGCGTGTTTCGCCGTCCGATTGTTCTGTCAGTCTGTCGTTTTCCAGTTCGAGCAAAAGCCCCTGCCGCAGTCGCGAAAGGGCGGCGTTGGTGTAGACCTGATCTAAGCCAATTTCAACATGCCTTTGCCCCACCTTCCACCGGCGCACCACATAATCTTGATCGTAGTGACCCGAAAATAGGTCCTTGAGCCAACCGATTAGCGTGCCTTTAAGCCGCCGGATTTGCTCAACCCCGCCGGTGATGACTTTCATCGTGGCCGGATTTTGCTGAATTGCAGCATAAAAATCGTCGATCAAGTTGGTGAAATGCCGCTCGGCGGTCGGCGCCATTTGGCGGACTCGTTGAGCATCGGCATCGCTCCAGTCGATATAGCCCTGTAGTTCACAGTAGCGTGCAAACAGCTTGTCGGGTTGCATGGATGTCTCGCGATATGCACAAAAAAACCCCGCCAAGCCACAAATGTGACCGAACGGGGCAAATAGTCTTTCGAAAGTGGCCCATCACGAGCCAAGCTCACCTCTTCATTGTATCAATAACGCGATTTTAATCAAACTATCTCGCGAAATGCCTCTGACGCAGAATTAGCCGTGGAGCGATTTGTTGCGCACTTGCATCGAGCTTGACTTCGATTAGATAACCGAATAAATTACAGACGTTGAATTGCTCGCGATGGGTAATTCGAGACATTTAAAAGCCTCGGCTCAACAGGTTTTGCCTGCCGGGTTTTTCTATTTTTGGCCATGCTGGCCATTTGGGACGCAGTATTGCCCCTGCTGGGTAATTCGCTGCTTCTGCGATCTGCCTTTATGAACACTTACTAACGAACTATTCCCAAGGGATGGTTTTATGCCAAGAAATCGCATGACGAATTTGACAAATCTGCCAGCTGCGTCCGAGTCCTGTTCGACCTTACGGTCACAGGTAACGGACGCCGCTCATCATCGGTTGCGCCTACTTTCCTACCCTCAGCTTCGCCGAATTGTGTGCGAATTTCACGAGGGAGTGCTGATGCTCCGCGGTGTTGTGGGGAGTTACTTTCTGAAACAAATGGCGCATCGGACGGTGAAAGATCTTATCGGCGTCGAAGTCATTGCGGATCGGCTGGAAGTTAGATACCCGCATGTTGATTGAGTTTGGGTTGGAACTGAAATCCATCGAGCAGTTTTCCAAACAAGGAGGTCACAATCATGCTAGTCCTCAGTCGCAAACCCGGTGAACGGATTTTGATTGATCCGGACATTGCAATCGTGGTTACCGAAATTCGCGGTGGGCAGGTGAGACTTGGATTCGAGTGCCCGCGCCACATCCGAGTGCTGCGCGAAGAACTTCAGGGGCTTGCCGTTTCAAAACGAGCCAATCACGTAAAAGAAGATCTTAAGTCGTCATACTTTCCCGAGTGTGCTTGAAAATTCGTGCTCTTACCCTTCATTACACTGTATGACGTGACGTGACCAGCAAAAATAGCAATTGAGTTTACCCTTGGCAAAAATCTGTCGCCAATTTATTGACAACGAATTTATCATTCGCTACATTTCTCGCGGTTGATCTGCTCGTGACGGGCAGACCAAGACAATTTGATCGATCTTTGCGAAGCATAGTTGCCTCGTAAGGATTTCTTTTTGGCCACGCTGGCCAATTTGGCACCTGACGATTCATTGCAATCAAAGTCCACGCTTCGATTCCAAGATCGCTACCTGTTGCGTTGGTGTTGTGTGGCACGATCGTAAGCAGGCTGGCGATTTGAACGATCAATATTGACACACACATTGCGATTCGACTGAATTCGACGGAGATTCGTGTGAGCCCAGTAAAAATGCTGATTGTAATTTTGGCAGCGGCGAGTCTGGGCGGCTGTGCGCTTGGCCCTGATCTGCGCTGGTCGCCGCGCAAAGAGGTATCGGAATTGCCCGCCAAGGCACAGCAGACTATCAATGAGTATTTGACGAAGTACTGCGGAACCGCCGCCGATCCGAAGCTAATTGGCAATGCCGAAATCTCTCGCGAACATCTTCTGCAAGGCGCCGCAGTCTACGGCAAATATTGCGTCCAATGCCACGGAGCTTCCGGTGACGGCGCGGGGGCCGCAGCGCAGTATCTCGATCCTCGTCCCCGTGATTATCGACGCGGCGTCTTCAAGTTCACGTCCACCCCATATGGCACCAAACCACTCCGCGACGATTTGTTGCGTACCGTGCGAAAAGGCGCCAAGGGCACAGCGATGCCATCATTCGCACTACTACCAAATGAGGACCTTCAGGCGGTGATCGATTACGTGTTGGTCCTCACCCATCGCGGAGAGTTGGAAGAGCAACTGCTGCGAGAAGTGCAAAATGAAGATGAGATTGATGCAACGAATGTGCCAGGCTACGTGAAACGGATCGTCGATCAGTGGAATGAGGCGAAATCTCAGATCGTGACGCCGATCTCGCCGTTGATTCCCTACAGCGATGAGTCAGCCAAGCTTGGCGAGAAAGCATTCCTCACGGAAATTGCCGGCTGCTACAAATGCCACGGACCCGACGGTCGAGGCCGCGAAGTTCCCATGCTGAATAACGATCCGAACATTCCGCCAGTTCGCTCGGCCGATCTTACCAGCGGAATGTTTCACGGCGGCAATCGGCCAATCGATATCTATCGCCGCATCTATTCGGGAATCAATGGCACGCCGATGCCATCGTTTTCGTTGACGTTAAAAGATAAACCGGAAACATTTTGGCACCTGGTGCATTACGTGGAGTATGTGTCCGGCGCACGGCGACGCGAATTGCAGGCACAAGAGGCCGAATATCTCGCAAAGTTTCGCCCTCCGGTCTCGGCAAGCGTTGAGGGTCCGCCACCAGAGCCAAAACCAGATAACTGATTCCAAATCCTCAAGCTGCGCGTTGATTATTCCTCACGATTCTCGGGACATTCAGTATGGACCGGCAAGCCAAACTTGAAGAACTTCAGTCGCTCCGCGATCGAGCACGGGAGTTAGAAGAAGAAATCGTCAATACAATGCCGGCGGAGCCGGTGCCACCGCGGCCGTGGCAAGCCTCGGGTTACTATGGCGCTTACTACGCCACGACGGGATTCTTGCTCGGCGGTCTAGCCGCCTGCACAAGCTTGCTATTGAACGTGGTAGGAAGCGTACTGTGGCCCGCGATCAGCGGTCAGACGCAGCATCCGTTACGGATCATTCAGGTCTATCTCACCTTCCCGATGGGCGAGGCCGCGTTGAAGCTCGATAGCGGCGTGCTGCTGACATTGGGGTGCGTCTTATATCTCGGCACGGGCATGCTGTATGGGATGCTGTTCGAACTGGCGATCTCGTACTTTCTGCCAAATGCCGGTATCTGGGCGCGACTGGTCCTTTGCAGCGTCTTGGCGTTGGTGATCTGGCTGTTGAATTTCTATGGCATCCTGATTTGGCTACAGCCGCTGGTATTTGGCGGCCGTTGGATCATTGATCTCATTCCGTGGTGGGTTGCGGCATTAACGCATTTGGTTTTTGGCTGGACGATGGCGCTGGTTTATCCGCTGGGCGTGTACAAGCCGTACAATCCGGAAGCGTGACATTCTATCTATTTGGCGAAAAACAAAAAGGCAAGAATGTGATGGATGAGTTTGCACATAAACCTACGTCGCCCGTCGCAACAACAGCGGATCGTCCGCTGGTGGAAACCCGATTGGTCGCCTGGTATTTTTTGGCGGCGCTGACGTTTCTGTTCATCTCGATGCTGGGCGGCATCCTCATGGCGCTGCAATTGGTCAGCTGGAATCCGCTGCACGGGATTGGAACTGTTCTCGCCAGGCCGCTGGCGGATGGTCCATACAAACGCCGTTGCCTACGGATTTTTGGCCAACGCCTTTTTGGGCTGTTTGCACTGGGCCGTGCCGCGATTGACGCTAAAGCCGGTGCTCAGCAGGTCGCTTTCGTATTTCATCTTCTTTGCCTGGCAAACCGTGGTGCTCGTGACAGCGGTCGGCATTCTGGCCGGATATGCGCAAGGCGTCGAATGGGGCGAAACGCCCGTGTTCATCGATCCTTTGGCGCTGGCCGGCCTGCTGCTGGTGGCGATCAACTTCATGGCACCGATCGTGCGCACCAAGGGACCGCTGTACGTGACGCTGTGGTATTTCATGGCGATGTTTGTGTGGACGTTTCTGACCTATGCGATGGGCAACTTCATTCCGCAGTACTTTCGTCGCCGGCACCTCAGCACGGGGCCGTCGGGCGGGCTGTTCATTCACGACCTGGTGGGTCTGTTCGTCACGCCGCTTGGGCTGGGGGCTGATGTATTACTTCGTGCCGATCATGCTGAAGAAGCCGATCTGGAGCCACGGACTGTCGCTGGTGGGTTTCTGGGGCTTGGCGTTTTTCTATCCGCTCAACGGCATCCACCATTTTCTGTACACGCCGATTCCCATGTTCCTGCAATACGGCGCCGTGATTGCCACGGTGGCGGTCGAACTGGTCGTGACGACGGTGATCATCAACTTCTTCGGCACGATCTGGGGCGTCGGGCGGCAGGCGATGTCGAATCTGCCGATTCGCTGGTTTTACACCGGCATGGTGCTGTATTTCGTCACCTGCTTGCAATGCGCACTGCAGGTGACGTTCACCTTTCAAGCGTTGATCCACTTCAGCGATTGGGTCGTCGGCCATGCCCATCTGGTGATGTTCGGCGTGTTCACACTCTGGCTGATGGGCATCATGACGTATCTGTTTCCGCGGCTATTGCACAAGCCGCTGGTACAGCCAGACGCTATGCGAATGGCATTACTGGCTGTCGGCGGTCGGCATCGTGCTGATGTTTGGCGATCTGGTGCTGCGCGGGCATTCTGCAAGGTTATTGGTGGGGCTCGCTTCAGTCGTGGGACGTTTCGATCGATGGGTCTCGCCCGTTTTGGATTTTCCGCGTTTTCGCCGGGCTGGCGATTTTCGCCGGACAGTTGTGCTTCTTCTACAACATCTATCGAACCTGGGCCGGTCCGGCGACTGCCGTAGATCGAGCTGCTCTTGCACCAGCGCCAACATGAAGCCTGATCATTTAGATTTGACATTTTAACGACGAGGGTTTTCGAGGACTATCATGTTTGAAAGCAAAGCAGGCGTGCTGCTGGTTGGCGGTCTGGGGTTTTTCGTGTTCGCATTTATTTCTAACGCGCTGGTGCCCGATTTACATGTATCAAGAATTTGCCGGAGCAGCACTGTTTCAGAACTGACCAATCCGAATTTGATGTACGAATTCGAGGATCTTGCCCGACGCTTTCCCGAACAATTCAAAAAATATTACGGCGAGCCAACTCGTGAAGCGGCGGCGGAAGCGCTGAACTTTGGGGCGAGAAATTTATGTGAGCGAAGGTTGCTGGCATTGCCACAGTCAATTCGTCCGGCCGGTTTCCAATGAATCGCGCCGCTGGGGACCTGTCTCCGAAACTTGGGAATATCAAAACACATTGCAACGGCCCGTGATGTTCGGCACTCGTCGCGTCGGGCCCGATTTAAGCCGCGAAGGAGGCCGCCGCTCGAACGACTGGCACGCCGCTCACTTTTTCCAACCAACGCTGACTTCCACCGGTTCGCCCATGCCCGAATATGCTTGGTTTTTTGACGGCGCGCCGAACAAGCCCAACAAGCGCGGGCTGGCGATCATCACGTACATTCAATGGCTCGGCTCGTGGCTGGACGTTTATCCGTACTATGAAGATTACAAGTCGATCGAGCAATTGCAGCAATCCATGTTAGAAGCAGGCGTAGAAAACAAGTGATTTGTTCGTTGCCCAAACCAGTTCAATGCCATCATGACCCCATCAAACACCGCAAAACCCTGGCGGCCGTGGATTCGGGCGTTAGTTGCCGCGTTCGTTCCTGCTCCCATGTCTCTGGGGATTCGGCAGCAAATTCCGCGAACTGGTGATTCTTTGCCAGGGGGATGCCGAAGGCGCGTTCGCCATCGCGCCGATCATGAATTATCTGCTCGCCAGTACCGGATTTCTGTTGCTGTTGGGCTGGGGCGCGATGAACGGCATGTTTCGCGATATCGAACTGCCCAAATACACGATGCTCGAAAACGAACAGCTCCTCGATGCGAAGGAAAACATGGTGTCACGATGAATCCAGTTGACGAAAACTCGCCCGAAGCCGAACATCAATTTCATCAATACCGCGGCAATCGCATTCCGTGGTATGTGCGCGCGATTTGGATTGGTTTCTGGATTTTTGCCATTTACTACACCGTCAAGTATCTGTTTCCCAGTCTGCAGATCGAACTGCTCCAGCGCCCATGACCGCCGATCGCACGTGCAGCTATTGCGGGTTACCGCTAGCCAGCGGCTGGTGGTGGTGGAGTCAGACGAAACATGCGTCGGCATGCGATTCCCTCACCACTAGGCCCATTTACTGCTGTTCTGGCTGCCGATTTGCTGCTGAGGTGATGGAAGAGCGCGCGGCGGGTGCCGTGATCAACAAACCGCTTGCGCGCTTGGGCATCGCTGTCTTTTTCACGGTAAACGTGGTGATGTTCACGATGGTTTTATGGGCTGACGACATCTATCCAACTTCCTCAGCCATAAGCTCGCTGCCGCAAGTCGAAACCAATCTCCATCTTGCCCCGCAAATGGCCGATGTCTTCCGTTGGCTCACATTGGCACTCAGCGCACCCGTGGTATGGCTCTTGGCTGGTCCGCTGGTGGCCAATGCTTGGCAGGAATTGCGGCGGGGAGTCGCGGCAGTCGATTTGCTGTTGGTGCTGGGTGTCATGGCCGCGTTCTTCTATTCGCTGGCGTCTGTCGTTCGCGGCGAAGGCCACGTCTATTTTGAAATTGTTTGCGTCGTGTTAGTGCTGGTTACATTGGGTCGCTGGTTCGAATCGGTCGGCAAACTGCGGGCGACCGAGGCAATTGAATCGCTGGCAAAACTGCTTCCGCCAACAGCCCGGCGGCTGGTTGCTGATAGCGAAGAAATCGTCACACTAAACGAGCTTCGCGCACTTGATCAAGTTCGCGTGCTTGCCGGCGAGCGCATTCCTGCCGATGGTTGTATCTTCAACGGTTTTGCCGCAATCGATGAGCAATTGGTCACAGGCGAATCGCATCCCACCGTGAAACAGATCGACGACAACGTGTTTGGCGGCACGCTGAATCTGGATGGACAGCTGGTCATCGAAGTGGCGGCCGATGCCGGTCAGGGCGCATTGCAGCGAATGGTTGAAGCGATCCAGCAAGCGCGCGTCATCAAAGGCCGCTATCAACGCATCGCCGATCGCATTGCTGCCTTCTTCTTGCCCGCTACCATAATCCTGGCTTTGGCGGCTGCAAGCTGGCACGCCGGGCACTATGGTGTCGAACATGGCGTACAGACTGGTCTTACGGTGTTGTTGATAGCTTGTCCTTGCGCGCTGGGTTTAGCGACACCATTGGCTGTGTGGATGTCGTTGGGCCGCGCATCGCGCTATCAGGTTTTGTTTCGACACGGCGACGCCATCGAAAAACTGGCGGCGGTAAAACAAATCTTCTTCGACAAGACCGGCACGCTTTCCTCCGGAGAGTGCGAAGTCATTGAGCTGCAGTGCGCCGTTGGAGAAGAAACCAAAGTCGTGTCTCAACGGGCCGCTGCATTGACACAATCGTCAAACCACCCATATTCTGTTGCCATCACACGGTACGTTGGCTGCTCACAAGCTGCGTTCAATCGACCCCTTGCGATCCGGGCTCTGCCAGGGCGTGGATTGATTGGCGCGATCTAGCATCAGGCGAAACGGTTGTCTTAGGCAATCACCGGTTGATACAGGAAATGAATCTGACCATCCCTGGATCGTTGCACTCAGATCTCGAGCAGCTTCTCGACCAGGAAGCTGCGACCACGTTGATCGGTTGGAAGGGGATGGTCCGTGGTGTTTTCGTAATTGATGAACAATTGCGATCGGAGGGCGTGACGGCCATTGCGCAACTTTGTTCACAGGGAGTCGAAGCGGAATTGCTCACTGGCGACACCACACAACGGGCGGCGGCTTTCGGCCGGCGTCTCGCAATTCAAGCGCGCGGTGCTCTTTTGCCTGACGACAAAGTAGCGGCTGTTCGAGAGGCGCGGCAAACGGGCGGCGACGTGGCGATGGTCGGCGATGGGCTCAATGATGCGCCTGCACTGGCCGCAGCAGATGTTGGCATTGCGATGGGCTGTGGAGCCGATGTTTCTCGCGAAGCTGCTGATGTCTGTTTGCTGGGCAATAATCTATCACGCTTGCCGTGGTCGATCGAATTGGCGCACCGCACCGTACGAATTATCCGGCAGAATCTGTTCTGGTCGCTGGCGTACAACGTATTCGGGATTGGCCTGGCAGTGTCTGGCCGGCTGAATCCTATTTGGGCGTCGGCCGCGATGATGCTCAGCAGTTTTTTCGTAGTCGGTAATTCGTTGCGATTGAGTGGCGACGATTCGGATTCCGGCGGCAGCATTAAACACTGCGCGGAGGAATTAACGGTAGAGCGATATGAATCCGATGCGATGATTGCTTTGCGGATCGTCCGAGAAAATGCCATCAAAACCGGATACGGAAGTTCAAGTCGATGATTTCTAGCATGCTATTGGTGTTCATCGGTGGTTTACTCGGCTCGGCGCACTGCGTCGGCATGTGCGGAGGGTTTGCGCTCTCGATTGGCGCCATCTCGAACAGCTGGCGAAGTAACCTAGCTCGGCAAGCGGTCTACAGCATCGGACGAATCGCGACTTACAGTTCCGCTGGTGCCATTGCTGGCTATGGCGGGCTGCAATTGAGTCGTGCTCTATCCGAATTTTTGCCCATTCAAGCGATCTTGGCGCTAGTTGCCGGTGTTTTGTTGATTGCGCAAGGCATGTTCGCGACGGGCGTTCTCCGGCGCGCTTCATCACCGCGGCAACATGCGTGTTTGTTGCCACGGTTTCTCGGGCAGTTTTTACGTGCGCCATCGTGGAGCGACACGTTTTTCGCAGGAGTCTTTACCGGGTTCTTACCGTGCGGGCTAGTCTACGCGTTTCTCGCTTTGGCCTCCGCGAAACAAAACATCTTCGCCGGCTGGTTGACAATGCTAGCGTTTGGATTTGGCACGACGCCGGTAATGGTACTTACCGGCGTCGGGGGTAATTTGCTCACCTTGAGTGCGCGCGACGCACGTTTCAGCTGGCCGGCTGGTGCGTGGTGCTTGCCGGGTCGCTTTCCTTGGTTCGAGGCATGAAGTTTTTGGAATCTGCGAGTGCAAGTCAACGGCAGCCCACGAAGGCCGCGGCGTTGACCGACGAATTTAATTTTCCATCTACGCCCAGTTGTCCGTTCTGTCAGTAATAAAATTCAGTCCGCATGTTGGAAATAGATCGCATTCAAGTTTGAGCTGGCGGCCTTCCAAATCATGGTACGATCATCTTCACGTCCTTTCAGGAGACCCCTAAAATGGCAACGTTCATCAGCACGGTACGATTCACGGAGCAAGGGCTGCAAAACATTCGAGATACCGTCAAACGATCAGCCGTGTTCAAGGCGACTGCCAAGAAGATGGGGGTGAAAATGACTGGGGTCTATTGGACGCTAGGAAAATTCGACGGATTTCTCGTCTTCGATGCACCAAACGACGAAACTGCGACGGCAGCAATGCTTCATCTTGCGACGCAAGGCAACGTTCACACGACAACAGCCCGAGCATTCGATGCCGGAGAAGTTGAAAAAGTCATCGGCATGCTGTCCAAGAAATAGGTGGCGCGCGACGGCCAGTGCGGTGCAACTGCGTATCAATCGGATTCGAGTTGCACCTGCGGAAACAAATGACCATTCATTTTCAACAGTTGATGCCGGGTCGCATTTAGACGCGAAGCCAAGGTCTGCGCCGCGCGCTGCATGAATTCAAAGCCAAACCGCGGATCTTGCGTGCAGAGCGAAGAATGCGCTCGCCGTCCATGGCAATGGCCTTTGTTGGTGTAAGTGTACGGGCCGTGTCTGACAGTCGTGCGCGGCCCACCAATGGCGACCAGCCGATGAGTTCTCCATCTCCAACTTCCATCAATTGCCGACAGCCGAAAGGCGGCGCACATATCACCAGCGACACTCGCCCGCCGATGATGATGTAAACCTCTTTCGCCGTTTCGTGCTCCCGAAAGATATCGTGCCGGCCTGGGAATTCCACAATTTTGGAGATGGCCGCCACGCGCTCCAGATACTCATCAGTAATGCCGTGAAAGAATTCAACGTCGCGCAGTATTTTCACAATATCGGACATTACTCCACCTCAAAGATTGCAGCCCCGTCGACGTGCCAACAGAAAGATGAACCCGCTCGTTGCCAGATTCCACCGTAATTGTACTGCATCGCAAAGCACGTCGCATGCTGCGCGGCTTCTGAGCGGTCAAATTACTCGTAGAACTTCGCGGGATCACCTGACGCTACATCAATAACGTTGCTGATTCGCGTAACTCCGTCAAGATGTCGCACGGCAATTTGAGCCAGCTGCTTCAGATAGAAACTAGGAACACACCCGGCAAGGGTCAGAGTGCCGGCGTCGAGGCTACAGCGCAGACGGCGGATGGAATGGTACGGGCTTTCACAAAGAATCTGACGTGCCAGATCGGCCGGCGAACTAACTGCGGTGTCTGACCGGGTAGAGACGCCAGCGTCCATAACAATTCCCCATACACTAAAGTCAAACCGTCGAAAACCAGGTTTGAACACACAACTCGCAGCAAGTGGCTACAATCGGGGCTGAGCATAGTCGTCCACGATAGTCCGATGCCCCCACACAATCTGATTTCGCGGAAACCTCAGCGCACTGGAAACACATTCGCGCTGTTCGGGGCTGGGCGTATAACGCTGGCGAGCGATGGCATCAACAATTCGACGTTCGACCCCGGTTGATTGGACTAATGCATCAACATCGAGGCGCCGTTCACCCATCAAATCTTCGACCGTTCGATAGACCGTTTCTGTAGCACGCATAATCGGCCTCTCTTCGTCGCCGGCCTTGTGCCGGCACAATGGCCCGCGGGGAATCACCAGTAAATGACTGGGCTTTTGTCTAGCCTTAAGCGATGATTGCTCCTACAGCGCCTTCAGCGTAGCGTCGTTCGCCAGATTTGTAAAACTAATAAATGTCAATCGCAATCATTGACAGATACAATGAAATACGAGCTGGCTGGCAGCAACTTATGAGAAGAGACGCGTTCGCCAACAGATATCACTTGGTCTCCTCATTATGGCTCCTATGGCAAAGCGGTATAAACAGAATCGTCTTCAACAGCTGCGCGGCTTCTACTACGCGGTCCGCTTGAAAAGCATTTCGTGCGCTGCCGACAAAATGCTTTTGAGCCAGCCGTCGGTTTCGCTGCAAATCAAGGCGCTTGAACGTGAGTTTCGCGTGCAACTCTTTGACCGCCGCGGGCCGCACATTAGCTTGACGTACAATGGGCAGCGGCTCTTCGAGATGGCCGCGCCGTTGGTCGAAGCAATCGATGGGTTGGAGAAATCATTTTCCGCCTTGCGAGAATCTGTGGAGCGCGGAACGGTAAACATCGCCGCTGGTGGTTCGACGCTGCAATATTTGTTGCCACCATTTGTGGCAAAATACACGCGAGATTATCCGCTCGTAGATATCCGGCTTCACAATCTTACGGGCAAAGTCGGATTGGAGCTATTGCGTGCCGGTGAGGTCGATTTCGCCGTAGGTCCCATGTTGGAAACGCCGAGCGACATTGCATTCCATCCGCTGGTGACTTATGAGCCGATGCTGATTGCGCGACGCGATCATCCGTTGGCCAGCCGGCACCGATTGACACTAAAAGACATCGTCAAATACCCTTTAATTCTGCCGCCGAAGAATCTCAGTACGCACCGCATTGTTGAAGCGGTTTTGTCGAACCATTCGCTCGACTACGACGTGAAGCTGGAAGTCGGCGGGTACGACGTAATCAAAAAGTATGTTGCCCTTGGGCTAGGCATATCGATCGTAATGAGTCACTGCCTCTCTGGCACAGATCGCCTGCATACGGTGCCGCTTGGCCGCTACTTTCCGAAACGCTCTTATGGCATCGTGCTGTGTAAGGGCAGACAGCTTTCTCCTGCCGCCGAGCAGTTCGTGCGCACAATCAGAACAAGTGTTAAAGCTTGCCGGAAACCCCGTTAACGACAATCCCGCGAATTTATGCAGTGCAAACACCTAGCCAAACGGTGCAATCGATAAAAATGTCCGGCTCAATCAATTGGGACTAGCAAACCATGCGAAAAAATGTATAATACCAGCGTGAGGGTGGCTCGTGTCGGGCCACAATCAGACAAATTAATGCACCCCCGTTCGGCTGCTTAACCGCGGCCTAGCGGGGTTTTTTGTTGGATTAACGTGATTTTTCTTAGTAGGAGGTGCCGCAATGACCCGTGAAGTGGTGGTTCTTAGTGGAGTACGAACGGCAATCGGAGGGTATGGCGGCGCCTTGAAAGATATTCCACCCAGTGAACTGGCAGCGAAATGCGTTCGCGAAGCTGTCAATCGCGCGGGGATTGATCCCAACGAGGTTGGCCACATTGTCTTCGGCAATGTCATCCACTGCGATTCGCACGATCACTACTTGGCGCGCGTCGCCGGTGTAAAAGGCGGTTTGCCACACGAAACACCGGCCTTGACGCTGAACCGACTTTGCGGCAGCGGCTTGCAGGCCATGATTACGGCCGCACAAACCATCCTGTTGGGAGACGCCGACGTAACTGTGGCTGGAGGCGCAGAGAACATGAGCCGCGCTCCGTACTCAGCGCCAGCCATGCGTTGGGGAGCTCGTATGAACGACACGACCATGACCGACGTAATGGTTGGCGCTCTCAGCGATCCCTTTGACGACGTTCACATGGGCGTGACGGCCGAGAATGTCGCGAAGAAATACAATATCTCGCGAAAATCAGGACGCCTTAGCGGCCGAAAGCCATCGCCGTGCCGGCAACGCCATCGATAAGGGTTACTTCAAAGCCCAGATTCTGCCGATCGACGTGCGAATTAAGAAGGACTTGGTGCCGTTTGAAATCGACGAGACGGTTCGCCGTGACAGCACGGTCGATAAGCTGGCTCGCCTTAAACCAGTGTTCGATCCCAATGGAACCGTGACCGCGGGAAATGCCTCCAGCATCAACGATGCTGCCGCGGCGGTCGTGCTCATGGAACGCAGCCTGGCTGAAAAGCGCGGGCTGCGTCCGATGGGACGATTGGTGGCTTATACCTACGCTGGGGTTGATCCCAAGTATATGGGCATCGGTCCCGTGCCGGCGGTGAAATCGTTGCTGGCGAAAACCGGTCTGGGGCTCAACGACATCGACGTCTTTGAAGTCAACGAAGCATTCGCAGCTCAAGCAGTTGCCGTATGTCGCAGTTTAGAGTTGCCAATGGATCGCACGAATCCCAACGGCAGCGGCATCTCGCTTGGTCACCCGATCGGCGCCACCGGCTGCATCCTGTCGATTAAAGCGCTTTACGAATTGAAACGCGTTGGCGGCCGGCGGGCGCGAGTCACTATGTGCATTGGCGGTGGCCAGGGAATAGCCGCTGTGTTCGAAAATCTGTAACTCGTGAACCGAATCTCAAGTGGCCAGTTTTACTTGGCCCAGCTACTTACAATCACGACCTATTTGCGAGGAGAATACGATAATGGGAAAGTTAGACGGAAAAACGGCACTGGTCACTGGCGCATCACGCGGGATTGGCCGAGCAATAGCAATTGAATTGGCACGGGAAGGGGCAAAAGTCGCCGTAAACTATCAGAACAACGATGCCAAGGCCCAGGAAGTGGTCGACGAGATTGGCAAATTCGGCGGCACGGCCATTCTGGCCAAGGCAAACCTTGCCGATGCGAAGGAAGCCCGCGAGATGGTACAGCAAGTGGCCGACAAGTTCACGCATCTCGACATCTTGGTGAACAACGCCGGCATTACGCGCGACAGCATGCTTCGCAAGATGACCGATGAGCAATGGGTTGAGGTGATTCAAACCAATTTGAATGCCTGCTTCTTTTGCACGTCGGCCGCCATTCCGATCATGACCGCCCAGAGCTTCGGCCGGATTGTCAACATAAGCTCGATGAACGGACAGATCGCCGGCATCGGCCAGGCCAATTACAGCGCAAGCAAAGGTGGAATCATTGCGTTCACCAGAACGGCCGCAATGGAATTGGCCAAATCGGGCATTACCGTCAACAGCGTGTCGCCGGGATACACCGAGACCGATATGTTCGCTAGGGTGCCGATGGATATTCAGGCGTCGATCAAAGCCAAGATTCCGCTGGGTCGTTTTGCCCATCCGGAGGAAATCGCCAAGGCGGTGATTTTCCTGGTGGCCGATGGCGATTATATCACTGGTGCACAAATTGACGTGAACGGGGGAGCGTTCATGATGTGAGTGGGGAGAACTGAGTAGCGGCGAGGGCTTTGCCCCGCGCGGAGCAAGCTCCGCCGCTACACGAATAGCAAGGGAAACCGACCGATGAGCGACACGAATAGCAAGTTTGATTTTTTAGACCCGACCGGAATGCTCAAGACACTGCGAAATGAGCAGATGGACGCGTGGGCAAAGATGATGGTCCAATTCGTGAATAACGAAGCCTACGCCGACGCCACGGGCAAATTGCTTGATGCCTGGTTGAGCAATTCTGGCCCATTTCGCAAATTAATCGAAAACACGATGGCGCAGTCGCTCGCGAATCTTAGCATGCCCAGCCGCGACGAGGTGACCCGGTTGGCCGGCCGATTAACGAACATTGAAATGCGGCTGGACGATTTGGACGCCAAGCTGGACGAAGTGCTGCGGATTACCCGGCCCGCAGCCCAGACCAGCAGTTAACACCTGCCTTTCGACAATCTCGCGGAGAATTCCAATGAAAGACAAACTCCTTGTCATCATCATCACGTCGCTTACCTCGCTGTTTGCGGCGCGTGTGGGCTGAGGAAACGAAAACAGCAGACATCAAACGCGCCGTGCCAACGGACGCATTTCTAGCGGTCTACGCCCAGCATAACCCCGCGCGGGATTATCAACGCGAATATTTTGCCGCAGCTTGGAAGACATTCCAGGAGGAGCAAATTGGTCCGCGATTACTCGGCATCGTCACAAGCCGTGTACCGGAAGACAAATTGGCCACAGCCAAATCGAAGGTCCAAGAGCTGCAAACAGCCTTGGAACCGATCAGCGTCCAGGCGCTCATCAATGCGGACGAGATCGTGATGGCGGAAGCGTTTGAAGGGCCTTTCAATCAAGTGTTTGGGGCAGTGCGGCTGAATGCCTCGAATGCCTCCGATTGCGAACGTGGCTTCGTCCAAGCCTTTGAATTGCTCTCTCGCTGGTCCGAAGGAAAGGTGTCTGTGCAGACCAGTCGAGTAAAGGGCGCTTCGATCACCGCACTGTCGTTGCCCAAAGAGTCGCCCTATCAACCGGCCGTCGCCCGTCTGAACGATATTGTGCTCGTCTGTACCAGTGCGGACCTGTTACGTCGCAGCGTCGAGCAACTGCAAGACGAATCAGCGAAATCCAAGTTCGACGATCCGCGCTTGCAGGAAGCGCTTAAGCATTTGCCGAAGCCCAGCGACTCTCTGGTATTCTTCGACGGGCAAAGGCTTTTCCAAAACCTGCGGGGACTAACTGATTTCATTCGCGGCCAAGCGAAGAACGATCAATCGGCGATGCGGATCGCCAAGTTGATGGATCGAGTCTTCGACGCCACGGCAATTCTGGACTATGAAGTCACCGTCGAATACACAGAACCTGGCCAAAACCGCAAAGTGGCTTTGGGCAAGCTGGCATACAACTATCAAGACAAGCTACTTGGCCGGGCGCTGTCTCAGTCCAAGCCGATCGACAACTGGCAAAGCTGGGTGCCCAAAGATGCCACGGCCTTCACGTTGAGTAGCGGCATAAACCTGCACGAGTTATACGAGGGGATTATCAAGCTCGTGCAAGAAGAGTTTCCGGAATCGCAAAAGGGATTCGACAAATTAGCTGCTGTCCAGGAACAAATTGGCGTCAATTTCGATCGCGACATTTTTCAATCGTTCTCCGGCGAGTCGATGTCGGTGACCTTCCCGGTGAAGGCAGCCGACGGATCGACTCGCGATGAATGGCTGAGTGGCCTAAAGTGTTCCAATCCGGACAAAATTGGCGAATTGCTTGCACGGGGTCTGGAAGCCGTGAACAAGCTTCCGGCCCTACAAACGCAGCAATTCAAGTTTGACGATCTCGATGACCTGAAAGGATTTAAGAAACTTCACGCTGCAATCTTTCAAGTGTTTGGCCTGGAGCCGGTGGTTGGATTTCGCGAGGGCTGGATGATTGTCGCTTCCAGTCAGGCGGCCGTGGAAAAAGTGTTGGCTGTGAAAGCAGGCCAAGCCGAGTCGATTGCCAGCGACTCGAGCTTCGAGAAACTCGGTCTCGATGTTAAAGGTGCTGTGTACTGCGTGAGTTATCGAGACATTGGAGCGAGCGTGCAACACGCTGCCGAGACGATCGACAAGATTGGGGCCATGGCTCCCATGTTCCTAGGCATGGCAGCCGCGAATGCGAAGCCAGAAGAACTCAAACCTGTACAAGAAGCGATTGGGCTCTTGCCGAGCGTGGCGAAGGTAGTCCGCAAGTTTGACTTCTTTGGACACAACCTGAACGTGATCCGCCAGGGCCCGTTGCCCGGCACGTACCTGCGGGAATCCGTGACGGAGGTGCGAATGCCAAACGAAGCGCACTAACTTTTGCTGGATACAACGCACTGTCGTCCGGCAATTAAACCGATCCGGTGGCCCTAGAGAATTTAGTAATGACTGCCACTCAAATACCAGAACCGCGAATTCCGACGTATGCCGATGTTTACTCGGAGCTGTTAAACACTTTCGAAAAGTGGAAGACGTTTAGTCAGCTGGTAACGACAGACGCCAAAATCGCGCAGACGCCGAAGAAGCTCATTTGGACGCTCAACAAAGCGAAGCTCTACCGTTACGTGCCCGTCGTGCCGGAGGAGCAGCGCCACAAAATTCCACTGTTGCTGGTCTTTGCCATCATGAATCGTCCGCACGTGCTGGACTTGCGGCCGGGACACAGTTTTGTCGAGTACATGCGGGCCCGCGGCTACGACATTTATTTGCTCGATTGGGGTGCGCCGGGCCAGAAGACCAGGATCTAAAGTTTGACGACTACGCACTGGACTATCTGCCGCGCGTCGCTCGCAAAGTCAAATCGGTTTCGGGCTGCAACCGATTCAACATGCTCGGTTGGTGCTTAGGTGCCTTGATTAGCACATTGTATGCAGGCTTCGGCCCAACGACGGTCTTAAAGATTTGATCTTGCTCACCGCCCCGCTCGATTTTTCCGACAAAACTGCCGGCGGATTTGTGCGTTGGGCGAGCACTGAATCGTTCAATGCAGATCGGATCGTCGATACCTTCGGCAACGTGCCCGGCGAGATGATCGACTACGGAGCGAAAACGCTTAAGCCGATCGAGAATTTCATCGGTAGCTATCTCAGCCTGTGGGACCGGATCGACGATCCGAAGGTCGTGGAAGCCTGGCACGCCATGAACACTTGGGTCCGCGACATCATCGATATGGCCGGCGGCGCTTACCGGCAATTAATCAACGAGTTCTATAAAGAAAACCGACTGAAGGAAGGCACGCTGGTGTTGCGCGGCGAACGAGTCGATTTGAAAAATCTGAAGGCCAGCGTGCTGAATGTGATCGCGGAAGCCGATCACATCACGCCACCGTGTCAGTCGGAAGGTGTGATGGACCTGCTGGGCTGCCAAGACAAGGAGATTTTTCGAGTCCGCGGCGGCCACATTGGCATCATGGCCGGCAGTGGCGCGGAGAAAACCACCTGGCCGCACATTGATGCCTGGCTATCGCAACGAGCGGATTAAGTGATGACCGACTGGAATTTCCTCCTCGATGAAACGGCCTTGGGAACCGTTTTTCCGAACGAATACAGCCGATTCGTGCGGCCGATTCGCGAAGGGCTCGTTGTCTTTCTGGAAGGGCTGCCCGCGTCGGCTCAAATGGAGATTTTGACGCAGCAGGCCGCGCTGTCGCCAACCGCAAGCTTCTCCGAGCGGCTATCCCGTTTGGCGCGCTGTTGTCCTGCGCTGCATAAACTCGGCCAGACTTTGGCTCGCGATCAGCGCCTGCGCCGGAATTGCGATTGCACCTGCGGGGACTTGAATCGCTTTCGCCGAGCATTTCGGACGCGACGATTCGAGAAACCGTCGAGCAAGAATTCGGCCCATTAGAACGACGCGGCATTCGTCTTTCTCCTCCAGCAATTGCCGAAGCCAGCGTCGCGGTCGTGATTCCATTCACCGATACTCACCACAACAACGGCGATGATGCGCGACATGGCGTGCTCAAAGTTCTCAAGCCGGGAATTGAGCAGCGACTTGAGCTGGAACTCGAGCTTTTGACGCGCGTTGGCTCCCACCTGGACGAGCGCTGCCAACAGCTACAGATTCCGCATTTGGATTACGAAGAGATCTTTGAACAGATTCGCGATAAACTGCGCCACGAAGTGCGGCTTGATCAGGAACAGCGACATTTGAAAGCGGCACGAGCAATGTATGCTGGTGATTCTAGTATTCACATTCCTGCGTTGTTGGAGCAGCATTGTACTTCGCGAATCACGGCAATGGAACGAATTACCGGCGGCAAGGTCACCGATCACACCTTCGATAGCCAGCGTGACACGCGCCGTCTGGCGGAGCTAGTGATTCGTGCTCTGATCGTTCGCCCGATTTTCTCGTGCTCCGCTCAGGCGTTGTTTCACGGCGACCCACACGCCGGCAATCTGTTTCTGACCGAAGAAAATCGCCTGGCCATACTGGACTGGAGCCTGGTTGGGTCGCTATCTGAAAAGCACCGAATTGCTATTGTCCGGCTCGTCTTGGGAGCGATAACACTAAATTCTGATCAAATCGTCTCCGTCCTCGTTGGTTTGAGCGAACGAAAGCTCGATGATCGATCGGCATTGACGGCGGCGGTGCAAACGGCGCTACGGCAAATCCGGCACGGAACAATTCCGGGATTGAGTTGGCTCGTCGGTCTGCTTGACGAAGCAGTTCACTCCGGCAGCGTGCGTCCCGCTGCTGATCTGCTGCTATTCCGTAAGTCACTTCATACTTTGGAAGGCGTGATTGCCGATATCGGCGACGGCGGCAGCATCGACGACGTACTGCTGAGCGATTTCCTGCAGCACTTTGCCTGGGAATTCCCGAGGCGTTTCTTCTCACTGCCGGATTCCCGCGCATTCGCCACGCGGCTTTCGAATCTTGATTTGACGCAGGCTCTGTTCAGCTATCCATCGACGGTTGCACGATTCTGGATGGGACACAGTCTCGATTGGTTGGACGCCTGCGCCAAAGGAGGTACATTATGACGCAGAGAAATCTCATCGTTGTGATTGCAGGAGGCATCAATCATGTCAAGGGTCGTTGAAGTCACGGAGCTGGCGCTTCGAGATGCCCATCAGAGTTTGATGGCCACGCGGATGGCTCTGGAAGACATGGTTCCGGCCTGTGAGGACCTCGACCGTGCCGGCTATTGGAGCGTCGAGTGCTGGGGTGGTGCCACGTATGATTCGTGCATCCGTTTTTTGAATGAAGATCCGTGGGAACGACTGCGAACATTTCGCAAACTAATGCCCAACACCAGGCTGCAAATGCTCCTGCGTGGGCAGAATCTGCTCGGATACCGGCATTATGAGGATTCCGTCGTCGATCGGTTCGTTGAAAAATCTGCCGAAAACGGCATGGACGTGTTCCGCGTTTTCGACGCGCTGAACGATGTGCGCAACGTCCGCCGCGCCTTGGAAGCAGTTCGCCACACTGGCAAGCATGCCGAAGGCACAATCTGCTACACCACCTCGCCACTACATACGGTCGATAAATTTGTGGAGATGGCGCAGCAACTGCGCGATCTGGGCTGCCAATCTATTTGTATCAAAGACATGGCCGCGCTGTTGCGGCCACAACCGGCTTATGATTTGGTACGTGGCATCAAACAGAAGTGCGGCGACGACACGCTGGTGCATGTTCACGTCCACTCGACAACCGGCGTCACTTTGGTCAGTCTGATGAAAGCCATCGAAGCGGGCGCGGACATTGTCGATACGTCAATTTCATCGATGAGTTTGGGCCCGGGACACAATCCGACGGAAGCCTTGGTGGAAATGCTGCAAGGAACCGAATTCACCACGCGACTCGATAAAAGCCGCCTTAGCAAAATCAAGGATCATTTTGCCAAAGTCCGGCCGAAATACGCTGAATTCGAATCGAAATTCGTCGGTGTCGAAACCGAAATCTTCGACAGCCAAATACCCGGCGGCATGATTTCCAATATGGAAAGCCAGCTCAAACAGCAAGGGGCGGGCGACCGAGTGAAGGAAGTGCTCGCCGAGGTGCCGAAGGTCCGTAAAGACGCCGGCTACCCACCGCTAGTCACGCCATCGAGCCAGATCGTCGGCACGCAGGCAGTATTTAATGTACTGATGGGCCGCTACAAGGCACTGACCGGCGAATTCGCTGACCTGATGCTGGGCTACTACGGCGAAACCATTGCCCCACGCGATCCTGTGGTGATTGAAGCAGCCACAAAACACGCAAAGAAGCCACCGATCACACACCGGCCCGCCGATTTGCTTAAGCCCGAGTGGGACGAACTGCGTGCTCAAGCGTTGGCACAAGAAGGTTGCGACGGTACCGACGAAGACGTATTGACGTACGCCATGTTCCCCCAGGTGGCAGGCAAGTTTTTCGCACATCGATCCGAAGGCCCGAAGAATGTTGGCAAGAGCCCGCCTTCAAAAACTGTCTCGGCTGATGGCTCGGCAAAGTCGGCTAACGGCAAATCGCCGATCTCATCCCGTGTCACTTACAACGTCAAAGTTGGCGACAAGTCGCATCAAGTTATTGTCGAACCCGTGTGAGAACCATGAGACAACTGCGAGTTGCGCCGCAACAATCCGCGGTATCGACAGGAAAACAACCAATGGCTGCAAACCCCCCGAAGTCAATGCAAGGTTTGGTCGATGCCCTGCGCGAAAGGCGCCAGCAGCTTCAGCAAGGCGGCGGCGCGGTTCGGCTCGCTAAACAGAAGGAACAAGGCAAGCTGACTGCACGAGACCGAATTGCAGCCTTGGTAGATGCTGAGAGTTTCGAAGAGTTTGGCCTTTTTGCACAGCACCGCCAAGTCAACTTCGGGATGGCCGGCAAAGAGATTCCCGCGGATGGCGTAGTAACCGGCGCCGGCACCGTCGATGGTCGTTTGATTCACATGGCCAGCCAGGATTTCACCGTTTTAGGCGGCTCTGCAGGTGAGGTGCATTCACTCAAAGTCGCCGACGTCATGCAGCGCTCGCTAAAAACTGGCAGCCCGTTTGTATTCATCAACGATTCTGGCGGCGCCCGCGTGCAGGAAGGCATCGATTCACTGTCCGGTTACGGTCAAGTGTTTTACAGCAATGTGCTGTTGTCGGGAGCGGTACCGCAAATTTCGCTAATCTGCGGACCGTGCGCCGGTGGTGCTGCTTATTCGCCGGCGCTGACCGATTTCATTATTCAAACCCGCAAAGCCCAGATGTTCATCACTGGCCCCCAAGTGATGAAACAGGTGACTGGCGAAGACATCACGGCCGAAGCATTGGGCGGCGCCGACGCGCACATGGCCCATTCCGGTGTGATCCACTTTATCGCCGATGATGACGACGAGGCCATTTATCTATGTCGCCGGCTGCTGAGCTTTCTTCCCTCGAACAATTTGGAGGAACCACCACGCTTACCGTCGGATGGCAGCGTTGATCCGAATCCAGCGCTGAACGAGATTGTGCCGGTTGACCCTAAGCAGAGTTACGATGTTCGGAGCGTGATTGGCGGCATAGTCGATCAGGGCGATTTCATGGAAGTGCAGGCCGGACACGCGACGAATATGGTCGTCGGCTTCGCTCGTATCCTTGGCCGCTCGATAGGGATCATCGCGAATCAGCCCTGCGTGCTTTCAGGTGCCATCGATAACAACGGGGCAACCAAAGCCGCTCGCTTTATTCGCTTCTGCAATGCTTTCAATATTCCGCTCGTTACGTTCGTCGATGTGCCGGGTTACCTGCCTGGAGTGCAGCAAGAATACGGTGGCATTATTCGCAATGGAGCGAAGCTGCTATTTGCCTACTCGGCGGCGTCAGTGCCAAAGATTCAAGTCATTCTGCGGAAATCGTACGGCGGGGCACACGTGGCGATGTGCTCAAAAGACCTGGGCGCGGACTGTGCCTTTGCCTGGCCCACGGCAGAAGTTGCTGTGATGGGAGCCGAAGGGGCGGTTGAAATCGTTTTTCGCAAGGAGATGCAAGAAGCCGAAGACAAAGCGGCTAAACGTGCGGAGTTAATCGAACAATACCGCGGCGCTTTCGCTTCGCCCTACATCGCCGCCGGCCGCCGGCTGGTAGACGACATCATCGAACCGGCCAACACTCGGCGGCATCTGGCCCAAGCCTTGGAATATCTGCACGATAAGCGCGACCACCGGCCGCCGAAGAAACATGGTCTAATACCGCTCTAATTATTGAATTCGAATTGTTTAATTAAAGGAGACAGCCATGAGCATCTTTGAACAACCGCTCACGTCCGACAAAATTGACGTTTATGCGATTGCCGCCCTGGGCGCCATTTGCATTTTAATGGCAACCGTGCTGCCCGACATATGGAATTTTGCGGCCCTGAGCGCCGGCATCGTTAACTTGTTTTGGGCACATCGGTTGCACAGTAAAATTAGCCAGGCGAACTGAGGTTGCGGAGCAGGCCATGGAATCGGTAACGATCGATACAGCACAGCTGGTTGAGGCCGTCGAATCGCTGCACCGTGAAATGGTGCGGTTGAGCCAACGTATGGCCGCGCTGGAAAGGCTGACGCCGGCCACAGCGAACGAAGCCACCCCGAGCTTGGAGAAAGCTACTAAGACTGAAGGGCTCACCGAAGAACTGATCATGGTCATCAGCGCGGCAATTGCGGCTTACCTCGGTGTGAAACCCCATATTCGGCAAATCCGATTAATCAACAATAATCCCTGGGGCTTGCAAGGGCGTGTCACCATTCAGGCATCACACGCTTTTGCAACTCTCTACGGTTAGGAGTCGGCCTTTGAAACTCAAGATTACCGTTGACGGAAAGGTGTACGAAGTCGATGTTGATGCCACCGAACCTGAGCAGCCACATCCTAGTTATATTCCTCCGACCGGTCAGACCCGAACGCTCGCCACGCCGCAACCGGCCGCCGCAGCTAAGCCCGTTGGGCAGGAAAGCGTGGCCGACGAAAGCAAGGTTTGCCGCAGCCCGATGTCAGGTGTGGTGGTGCGCGTTTCGGCCCAGATTGGTCAGCAAATCAAAGGCAATGACGTGCTGTTGGTGCTAGAGGCAATGAAAATGGAAACTGTCGTCACCTCGCCGGTCGATGGCAAAATCGCCAAGGTCAACGTGAAATCAGGCGACTCAGTACAGAACGGACAAGTACTGATTGAGTTCGAATAGAACAGGTACATAACGATGCAACCCGTAAAAGCTCTAAACCACGTGGGCATAGCGGTGCGGTCCATCGACCAGCACAAGCCGTTCTATGAGCTGCAGTTCGGTCGCCCGATTCGAGCACATCGAAGACGTGCCCAGCCAAAAGGTCCGCGTCGGTTTCTTTCGGATCGGCGATGTTCGACTTGAGCTGCTGGAGCCTACCGATCCTTCGAGTTCAGTGCAGTCGTTCCTCGACAAGCGCGGGGAAGGATTGCATCACCTCGCGTTCACGGTTGATGACATCAAGTCGCGAATTGCTGAATTGAAGGAGTCTGGCCTGCGGATGATTGACGAGACACCGCGGCCTGGCGCCCATCACATGCAAATTGCGTTTATTCATCCGAAAAGCACCTATGGCGTTTTGACGGAGTTGTGTGAACCTCCGAAGGGCAACCATGCATAGCGGCGCTGCATTTCCAATCCTCGCCGCCGAAGAGGTGGCCGAGATCATTCCTGATGGCGCCATGGTTGCCTTCAGCGGGTTCACACCAGCCGGCGCGGCCAAAGCGGTTCCGCACGCTTTGGCTCGGCGTGCAAAAGCGCTCCACGACGCCGGTCAACCGTACAAGATCCGCGTATTAACGGGCGCTTCGACTGGAAGCACGGACGACGCATTGGCGGAAGTCGAGGCCATTAGCTGGCGAGCCCCGTTTCAGTCTTCGACGCTCCTGCGCGAGCAAATCAACGATGGGCGAGTCGCCTTCGTCGATATGCATCTTTCGCACTTACCGCAGTCGGTGCTCTTCGGCTTCTTCGGCAAGATTGATTTTGCAGTGATCGAAGCCACGGAACTTACCTCCGATGGGCGCGTTTATCTGAGCACCTCCATCGGCGCTTCGCCAACTTTCTTGCAATCCGCCGACAAAGTCGTCGTTGAACTCAACCGCCGACAGCCGCCCCGGATTAGCGAAACTGCGGACATCCTGGTTCCTGAACCACCGCCATTCCGTCGCGCTTTGAATTTAGATCATCCATTGCAGCGCATCGGTCGTACCTATGCCGATGTTGAACCTGGAAAAATTATCGGTGTAGTGCTGACAGACGAGCCCGATGAGCGCAGCGATTTCGCGCCGACCAACGATGTGTGCAAAGCGATTGCTGGCCATGTTGTGGAATTCTTGGCGAACGAATTAGCCAGTGGTCGTGTGCCGCCGGAATTCCTTCCCATCCAAAGCGGCGTCGGCAACCTGGCAAACGCTGTGCTGAAAGGCATCGGCGAAAGCACGGATATTCCCGATTACCTGATGTACAGCGAGGTGCTACAGGCGTCTGCCTTTGACTTGATTTCCAGCGGACGAATTCGTGGAGCCAGCACCTGCGCACTCGTGCTCACACCACCGCAAATGGCGCAATTCGAGCGCGAGTTCAACTACTTCGCGCGACGCATCGTGCTGCGGCCGCAAGAAATCTCCAACAATCCGGCCATCGTGCGCCAGTTAGGCGTCATCGCGCTAAACACCGCCTTGGAAATCGATTTATTCGGCCATGTCAATTCGACGCACGTGTGTGGGCAGCGGCTGATCAATGGCATCGGCGGCAGCGGCGATTTTGCCGCAATTCGTACTTAACCATCTTCATGTGCCCCTCGATTGCCAAACACGGCATCATCTCGGCCATCGTGCCGATGTGTACACACGTCGATCATAATGAACACTCCGTGCATGTCGTCGTCACGGAACAAGGTTTCGCCGACTTGCGAGGGCTGGCGCCTCAACAGCGTGCCCAACTGATCGTCGAACGCTGCGCACACCCAATGTATCGCGAGTACTTAAATCGCTATCTGCGGGAAAGCGGGCCAGGTCATATTCGGCATGATTTGAGCCGGTGCTTCGAGTTGCACCGCAATTTATCGCAGTACGGTTCGATGCTTCCCGATTGGATTGTCCCGCCCGCGTTTCCAATGAAATCGTCAGAACCGCGCCGGTCGACCGCTTAGGAGTTCGCTCAGGTAATGTGCATGGACGGAGTTTTTGTCAAATGCCTGCTACTGAATTCACATTGAAAAACGATTTTCCGCCGGCCAGCTTTGACCAATGGCGCGCCTTGGCCGAAGCCGACCTCAAGGGCGTCTCGTTCGAACAGAAACTCGTCACGCATACCTACGAAGGAATTGATATCCAGCCCCTTTACACGCGCCGCGATCAATTGGGAGAAGGCGATGAAGCAGGATTGCCCGGCTCACCGCCGTTCGTCCGTGGAGCGACTCCGCTGGGCGCCGTGCTGACTGGTTGGGATCTGCGACAAGAACATGCACACCCGGATTTGGCCGTCACGAACAGCACCATTCTCGACGACCTATCGGGCGGAGTTACATCGTTGCTCTTGCGGTTCGATCTAGCAGCCCGTGACGGATTGGATGCCGACAATCCGTTGGCAGCGGAAATGTCCGGACGCGACGGCATCATGGCGTACTACGTCGATGATTTGGACGCTGCACTTGCCGGCGTACACCTGAATATGGCCGGCATCGCGCTTGATGCCGGAGCAGCATTTTTGCCGGCGTCGGCGATGCTGATTGCCTTGTGGCGACGCCGGAATGTTTCCAGCGACCAGGTGCGCGGCGCTTTCAATGCCGATCCCTTGGGGGTGCTGGCCCGAGAAGGCCGCTTGCCGATTTCCCCATCGGCAGCGATGTCACAGTTGACCGACCTAGCGAAGTGGACATCGGAGAATTATCCGCATGTCACCGCCGTTGGCGTGAACACCGGCCCGTACCATCACTCCGGCGCCACCGCGGCTCAAGATATTGCATTTGGAGTGGCAACGGCGGTCGCGTATCTCCGCGCGATGGCTTCCGCCGGGCTGAGCATCGACGCAGCCGCAAAACAGATTCTGTTCAACATTAGTTTGGGCACGCATCACTTCCTTGCGATTTCGAAGCTGCGTGCAGCGCGGCAATTATGGTCGCGGGTTGTCGAAGCATGCGGAGGATCGACGACAGCCGGCGCGATGCACATCTGCGCCCGAATCAGCCGGCGTGTGCTGACGGAGCGTGATCCGTACGTCAATCTATTGCGGAACACGGTCGCCGTTTTTGCCGCCGGAGTCGGCGGTGCGGAATCTATCACGTCGATGCACTTTGATGCCGTAATCGGCCCACCCAGCGAATTCAGCCGCCGCATTGCTCGCAACACGCTGCTGATTTTGCAGGAAGAAGCCCATTTGAACCGCGTTATCGATCCGGCCGGCGGAAGTTGGTTTCTCGAACGCCTTACGGAACAGCTAGCAGAAAAGGCGTGGGGCATTTTTCAACAGATCGAGCGGCAAGGCGGTATGCTGGAGGCGCTGAAAACTGGCTGGGTTGCCGGACAAATCGAATCGGCGTTCGCTCCCCGCGCCAAAGATATTTCCCGACGGAAAGAGGGGATCACCGGAGTCAGCGAATTCCCCGATGTTCGCGAAGATCGAGTGAGCTTTCGACCGATCGATTTGGCCGGCTTGGCGCTTCAGCGGCTTGCCGCGTCGCGACGCGACGCAAGAATCTATCTCTGCGCGAAATGTCGGGGGCTTCACAGCCAGCCGCCGCCATCGAAGCAGCAGCCCAAGGAGCGACAGTCGGTCAAATTGCCGGCGCGTTGGGCTTTCACAAAGAGACGATCGAAATTCTACCACTGGAACTGCGGAGCTTCGCCGAGCCGTTCGAAGCCCTGCGAAACGCCAGCGATGCCTGGCAAGCGAAGCATGGCCGACGGCCGGCGGTACTTTTAGCCAACCTGGGGCCGGTGTCGCATCATACGGCTCGCGCCACCTACTCGAAGAACTTTTTCGCGGCCGGCGGATTCGAGGTCATCAGCAATGATGGCTTCAAAGACGCTGAAGCCGCAGCTCAAGCGTTCGCAAAAAGCGGCGCGACGATCGCCGTCATCTGCTCGTCCGACAAGCTTTATCCGGAGCTGGTTCCGCAGGCCGCGGCCAAGCTGAAAGAGGCCGGTGCCAAGTTGGTCGTCCTCGCCGGTAATCCTGGCGCTCATGAGGAAGCATCGGCGCCTGCCGGCGTCGATCGTTTCATTTTCATCAAATGCGATGTTGTGACCACGCTGCGAGAAATGCTCCGTGCCGTAGGAGTGTTGCAAAACGATGCATGAAGAATTGGCCAACAGTGAATTTATATGCTTGAAACTAATCGGAGGCCAACGCCCTCCGGCTATTTCGACGATCCATTCTCCTGAACTTTGAATCCTGAACATCATGTCCGCAATCCCCAACTTCGCCGATCTGCCGCTAAATCCGACCGCAGCTCTCACCACGTCGGTCCCAACAACCCGCTTCGACGACCAGCAGCTCACCTGGCACACGCCCGAGCAAATTCCCGTGCGGGCGCTCTACACCGCGGAAGATTTGAAGGGCGTCGATCATCTCGACACGATGCCCGGCATCCCGCCTTTTTTGCGCGGGCCATACGCCACAATGTATGTGCAGCGCCCCTGGACCGTGCGTCAGTACGCGGGCTTCTCGACGGCGAAGGATTCCAACGCTTTCTATCGCCGAAACCTGGCCGCTGGGCAAATGGGACTCAGCATTGCGTTCGATTTGGCCACCCATCGCGGCTATGACTCCGATCATCCGCGCGTCAGCGGCGATGTCGGCATGGCCGGCGTAGCGATCGACAGCATCTATGACATGCGCACGCTGTTCGACGAAATTCCGCTCGACAAGATGAGCGTCTCGATGACGATGAACGGTGCAGTCCTGCCGGTCATGGCCATGTACATCGTCGCCGCGGAAGAACAAGGTGTTAAACCAGAGCTGCTGGCTGGCACCATTCAGAACGACATCCTCAAGGAGTTCATGGTTCGCAACACATACATCTATCCGCCGGAGCCGAGCATCCGCATCATCGCCGACATCTTTGAGTACACCAGCCAGCGGATGCCAAGGTTCAACAGCATCAGCATTAGCGGCTATCACATGCAAGAAGCCGGCGCCACCGCCGACTTAGAGCTTGCCTATACGCTGGCCGATGGATTGGAATACGTGCGCACGGGTCTCAAAGCAGGCCTGCATGCCGACGCCTTTTGTCCGCGATTGTCGTTCTTCTGGGCCATCGGCATGAATTACTTTATGGAAGTAGCCAAGCTGCGTGCGGCGCGCTTGATTTGGGCCAAGCTCATCAAGCAATTTGATCCGAAAGACCCGAAGAGCCTTTCACTCCGCACGCATAGTCAAACAAGTGGCTGGAGCCTTACTGCGCAAGACGTTTACAACAATGTGATTCGTACTTGCCTGGAGGCAATGGCCGCGGCGCATGGACACACGCAATCGCTGCATACCAACGCTTTGGATGAAGCCCTGGCGCTACCCGACTGACTTTTCTGCCCGCATCGCTCGCAACACACAGCTGTTTCTGCAACAGGAAACCGATACATGCAATGTGGTCGATCCGTGGGGCGGTAGTTATTTCGTGGAGCGACTGACTCATGACCTGGCTCTGCGCCCTGGCAGCGCATTTGCGAAGTCGAAGAGCTGGGCGGTATGACCAAAGCCATCCAAGCGGGAATCCCAAAAACGCGCATCGAGGAAGCCGCAGCACGAACGCAAGCCCGCATCGATTCTGGCCAACAAACCGTCATCGGTGTCAACAAGTATCGCCCTGCGACTGAGGAAAACATTAACGTGCTGCACGTCGATAACACGGCGGTGCTCGAAGCACAAATTGCCAATCTGAAACGATTGGCGCAGATCGAAATCAAGCCGAGGTTGACGCAGCCTTATCAGCCCTCACCGAAGCTGCTCGCAGCAAGACCGGCAACTTACTCGAGCTGGCCGTTGTCGCCGCGCAGGTTAAAGCCACTGTCGGAGAAATTAGCGAGTCGCTGGAAAAAGTTTACGGTCGCTACGAAGCTCCTGTGCAATCAGTGCATGGGGTCTATGCCGCCGAAGTCGGGCATGATGGTCACGTGCAGGAAGTTCGCCGGCTCGTCGAACAATTCGACCATGCGGAAGGTCGCCGGCCACGAATCATGGTCGCCAAAATGGGTCAGGACGGACACGACCGCGGTCAAAAAGTAATTGCCAGCGCACTGGCTGATTTGGGGTTCGATGTCGATATCGGCCCGCTGTTCCGCACGCCAGCAGAAACGGCGCGACAAGCGGTCGAAAACGACGTACATATCATTGGTGTCAGTTCGCTGGCGGCTGGCCACCTGACGCTGGTCCCGCAGCTCCGGGAAGAGCTTGCTAAACTTGGTCGCGACGACATCATGATCGTCGCCGGCGGCGTGATCCCGCCGCAAGATTACGATGCCCTGTACAAAGCCGGCGCCTCCGCTGTTTTTGGACCCGGCACGGTGATTGGCGAAGCCGCCGCAAAACTCCTCCGCGAACTTGGCGGACGGCTAGGCATCGAGCTCGCCAAGAGTTAAAGATGATGCCCCAAGACGATAGGCTGCCGGCGCTGAACACAGCTCCGACTTCCCATCCTAAATTCCTATTTGGACTTCTTGAGCCGTGCGCCGCCCTGAATTAACTATCGACCAGTACTTTGATGGAGTGCGCAGCGGAAACTTCGCAGTGCTGGCTCGAGCACTGACGTTGATCGAGTCGAGCAGTCCACGGCATGCGGCATTGGCGGAAGAACTGCTGAACCGGCTGCTGCCTTTTACCGGAGGGGCTATTCGAGTTGGCATCACCGGTGCACCTGGGACGGGCAAGAGCACCTTTATCGAGTCGCTGGGGCTGGGTCTTGTGCATAAAGGTCGCCGCGTAGCCGTGCTGGCCGTCGATCCATCCAGCGGCGTAAGCGGCGGCAGCATTCTGGGTGATAAAACTCGGATGTCTGGCTTGGCAACGGAGTCGAATGCATATATCCGCCCGTCGCCATCGGCCGGCACGCTCGGCGGCGTCGCCCGCAAGACGCGCGAAAGCATGCTGGTGTGTGAAGCTGCTGGATATGACGTGGTGCTGATTGAAACCGTTGGCGTTGGGCAATCGGAAACCATGGTCGCCAATATCACCGATTGCTTCGTCGCCCTGATGCTGCCCGGCGCCGGCGACGAATTGCAGGGCATCAAGCGCGGACTTCTGGAACTGGTCGACGTGATTGCGGTCAACAAAGCCGATGGCGCTACGTTGGCGGCCGCGGAGCTTGCGGCGAGGCAATATGATCTGGCGTTCAAATCGCTGGTGGGCACAAGCGAATGCGCGCCGGTCGTCGTGACGTGCAGCGCCTTGTTTCATCAGCACATTGAAGCCGTCTGGAGTGCCGTCGAGCGACGGTACACAAAGCTAAAGGCGAGTGGCAATTTACTGGAACGACGACGGAAACAGAATTTGGGTTGGTTGTGGGCGGTGGTCGAAGACCGCTTGCGTCAGGCAGTCCGCACTCACCCCGCCGTGCATTCGATTCGCAAACAGGTTGAAGCTGACGTTGTAGCCGGCATGATCACACCAGAAGCTGCCGCACGACTGATTCTCGAAGCCTTCGGGCTAAAGGGATAGGCAGCGCCGGATCAATGGCAGTTGTTAATCGCACGTTCACACGCATCACCGCAGGTGTGACTTAACAGCTCTTCCATCTCCGTCTTTCCACCCACACACAGTGGTACCCGCTGGTGAATTTTTTTGGGCTCGATTTCCAGAATCCGCCGCTCTCCATCGGTTGCGATTCCGCCAGCCTGCTCGGCGATGAAGGCGATCGGATTAGCTTCGTACAACAGTCGCAGTTTCCCATGCGGATAATCACCAGTCGGCGGATACAAGAAGACGCCCCCTTTTAGCAATGTGCGATGAAAATCGGACACTAGCGAGCCGATATAGCGGGATGTGTACTGCCGCCCTGTCGCTCCGCTGCGTAGTTTGGCCAGATAGCGCTGGTAGCACTCTGGAAAACTGTCTGCATTTGCCTCATTCACCGAGTAAATCTTGCCAGCGGCAGGCATGCGAATGTTTTCATGGCTGAGCACATACGCGCCGATATCTGGATCGAGTGTAAAGCCATGCACACCATGGCCGGTTGTGTAAACCAGAATTGTGGACGAGCCGTAAACGACATATCCAGCTGCCAGCTGTTGCAATCCTTGCTGCAGGACCGCCGCGTCAGGTCTTTCGTGCGAGACTTCGGCAGGTTTCGCCAGCACTGAAAAAATCGTTCCTACACCGACATTCACGTCGATGTTCGAAGAACCATCCAGCGGATCGACCACGACGATGTACTTGCCGCTGTCGGCACGCCCCTCGAACATCACCGGATCATCATCTTCCTCGGAAGCCAAAATCGCCACATCGTCGCGCATTCTCAGACAGTGCAACAGCGCCTGGTTCGCATAAACATCAAGCTTCTGCTGCTGTTCGCCTTGAACGTTGACCGTGCCGGCATCGCCCAACAAATTGAGAAGTCCTGCTCGGCGGACTTTCGCTTGCGTCATCTTCGTGGCCAACGTGATGCCGGAAAGCAACCACGAAAAAGCGCCCGAAGCCTGTGGAAACCGCTTACGCTGCTCCCAAAGGATGTGCTGTTCCGCGGTAATGATTTGATGTTCCGCGCGATCGGTTGTTAAGACGTGACGGTCCATAAACGCCTCCTGCCTCCGACGCTCGGCTGCAAAAGCGATTTGGAATCCGGCGATAGGAGTCGCCGGATTCCAAAATCAGCCGACGTCAGGCAGGGGGATGCCAACCGGCGTCGGCCCACAGTTCGCCGCTAACTGCAGAGTTGGAAATCATGAAGCAGATCGCATCGGCGATTTCCTCCGTGCGAATCAGACGGCGGAGCTGTGTAAACGGAAGTACGTATTTCTCAAGGAACTCGGCGCCAGCTCTGCGCGCCATGGGCGTGTCGGTGAAGCCGGGATGGATGATCCCACAGCGAACGCCATAAAACATGGCCTCTTTCATCAATGTGGCGGCCGCTCCTTCCAAGCCAGCTTTCGCGGTGGCGTAAGAGACTTGCCCCTTGTTGCCTTGAGACGAAACCGACCCGATAAAGATAATGGCCCCTTGCACTTCTTCGGCGGGCTCCCAACGCTTCAGGCCGCGCTTCCAACGGTCTTCAGCGATGCGCCGACCATTTCAATCGCCCAGTAAATCGGCGCGATGAGATTGACTTCCATGACCTGGCGGAACGTCGTAATCGAATACGGTTCCGCCTTGCCGGTATCCTTGTTCACCCGCACCGCCAGCGCGTCGCGCGTGATTCCGGCCCCCGGAACGCAGATGCTGACGACACCGTGTTTGGCGGTGATTTCGTCGTACACCTGTGTGCGAAACGTGTCATTCGTGGTGTCGCCGGCTTTCGGTTCAGCCACGTCTCGCCCAGCTTCCTTGTTCATCGATTCGGCCAGCTGATATACCGAGTCACTGCGGTCCACTAACACCACAGTGCGAGCGCCACGTTTCACCATCTCGCGCACGACAGCCCGGCCAATTCCACTCGCCGCGCCGGTCACCAGAGCGACTTTTTTGTCGATCTTCATAGCTCTTGCTCCTTGCGTAAATCGGGCTTCCAAGAGCAGGACTCCGACCAACCCGCTGCGGCATGGCCACTTGCTATGCTATTCCTGCGGCCATGCCGCACCCCATCGAGCCTACGAGCCCGTCTTGGTTGCCAGCTCCATGAACTTGGCGACGGCGTCCTGGAATTTGCGCAGCTGGGTTTCGGAAATTTCACGCATGCAATCGATCGTCTTTCGACACATCTGCTCGGACCGTCGACGATATTCCTCCGGGTTGGTCGATTCAATCACCCTGAGCGCCGCATCGAGCGATTCAACGGCAGCTTGGTATTGCTTATCGATCACATCGCGGTGCTTGCGTGCCAGATCTGAAATGGTGCTGGACCACTGTTTCTGGAAGTCGCGAATCTTGTCAATCCAGACCGACTGCGGCGTCGGAACTGGCCAGAAATGTGTCCAGTGTTGAAAGATTTCTTGCTGCATTTTCACATTGGTCTCGGCGGCTTTGCGAATGTTATGAAACACGTCGTCAAGCACTTTACTGCCGGATTCTGTTTCGGTGGCCATGGTCGTAATCTCCCTTTGAAAAGTGTTTTGTGCAAGTGCGAGAATGAATCGCTACCTCATTACTTCTATCGACATTTTAGCGGTCATATCAGCATTCGTCAAGCAACAAATGCTGCATGTGCGATAATTAAATAAAATGCTTTTTTATAGTATATTTGAGTAAATATTGACTTGACATAGCGTTTTATAACGCTGATACAGCATTTATATGTTGCGAAAGCAGCATTTTAGGGTACAATTCAACTGTCAACCAAGCGTTATCCTGGAGTTCTTATTATGGCCGCTGCGCCCGTCAAAATTACGCGGTATCCCAACCGCCGCTTTTACGATCACAGCGCGAGCAGCTACGTTTCGCTCGAGGAAATCGAGCAGGTCGTGCGGACTGGTAAATCGGTCGAAGTTCGCGATAGTCAGACCGGCGATGATCTCACGCGCATTGTTCTCGCTCGGATCATCATGGAAAGGCAGCCGGAAAAGATGCAGCTCTTCCCGATCGACATGCTGCATTTCATGGTGCGTTCCAACGCCGTAATGTCAGACTTCTTGCGTGATTATTTCCGGCACGCATTGCCGTACATGGAATACTTGCAGCGGCACAGCGCCGCCGCCGTAACGACTTTGGTTCAACCCGTACACTGGATCAAAGCGTGGCTCGATAGTATCGTGCCTCATAAGACGAACGCAGATGCAACGGCAACGCCACAGAACGCAATGATCAACGATGCCGATCAATTGGCAAATCGCGTCGCAGAACTCGAGCAGCGTCTCCTCCAGTTGGAATCTGAGAGTGCGGAGGGAGGCTCAGGCGGTTCTTGATTCACTTACAGCTGAGAAGAACCGATGAAAGAAATCGTTCGCCAGCTCGAAGAAAAACGGGCCGCAGCGGAGCTTGGAGGCGGACAGCAACGCATCACTGCCCAGCACACCAAGGGCAAGCTCACCGCCCGAGAACGGATTGAACTGCTGCTTGATCCGGGCACGTTCGAAGAATGGGATATGTTCGTCGAGCATCGCTGTTCCGATTTCGGGATGCAAGATCAGCGCGTGCCTGGCGACGGCGTGGTCACCGGCTACGGAACCGTCAACGGCCGCATGGTGTTTGTCTTTAGTCAAGATTTCACCGTCTTTGGCGGCTCGCTTTCCGAAGCCCACGCCGAAAAGATCTGCAAGATCATGGATCACGCCATGAAAGTCGGCGCGCCAATCATTGGCCTCAACGACTCCGGCGGAGCTCGCATTCAAGAAGGCGTGGCGTCACTCGGCGGATATGCCGAGGTGTTTCAGCGCAACGTGATGGCTTCTGGCGTCATTCCGCAAGTTTCCGTGATCATGGGACCGTGTGCCGGCGGTGCCGTTTATTCACCCGCGATGACCGATTTTGTGTTCATGGTGAACGATAGTTCTTACATGTATGTCACAGGGCCCGAAGTTGTAAAAACGGTAACCCACGAAACCGTCACGCACGAAGAACTGGGCGGCGCCATTACGCATTCCACCAAATCAGGCGTCGCCGATCGGGCGTTTGAGAACGACGTCGAAGCTCTCGTCATGGTCCGACGCATCATCAATTACTTGCCCGCCAATAATCGGGTGCCACCGCCGCATCGTCCTACTCCCGATCGCGCCGATCGCGTGGAACCTTCGCTCGACACGCTGGTGCCCGCCAATCCGAACAAGCCGTACGATATGAAGGAGCTGATCCTAAAAATCGTCGACGACACCGATTTCTTCGAAATCCAGCCGGAGCACGCCAAAAACATCGTCGTTGGTTTTGCCCGCATGGAAGGGCATCCTATCGGCATCGTCGCAAATCAGCCACTGATACTGGCCGGCTGCTTAGACATTAAATCGTCAATCAAAGCGGCCCGCTTCGTGCGATTTTGCGATTGCTTCAACATTCCCATTGTGACATTGGTCGATGTGCCCGGATTCATGCCGGGCACCGCGCAGGAGTTCGGCGGCATCATCAAGCACGGCGCTAAGTTACTGTTCGCCTATGCGGAAGCTACGGTGCCGAAGATCACGCTAATTACTCGCAAAGCCTACGGCGGCGCGTACGACGTGATGGCCTCAAAACATTTGCGCGGCGATGTGAACATTGCCTGGCCGAGTGCAGAAATTGCGGTGATGGGTCCCAAAGGTGCGGTTGAGATCATTTTCCGCAAGGATAACGGCAATGCGGATCGCCTGGCGCAGTTAACCGAAGAATACCGTCAAAAGTTCGCTAATCCATTCGTCGCCGGTCGCCGCGGATTTATCGACGATGTCATTATGCCGCGGCAAACCCGCATGCGCATTTGCCGTTCGCTGGCGATGCTACGAAACAAGAAATTAGAGAATCCTTGGCGCAAACACGGGAATATTCCGTTGTAGGAGGTGGTCTGGTGTCTAGGTGCCTGAATGCCTGGTTCCGAGACTCTGCGCGGGAATTCCTGCTGGGACGCTCTGCGTCATTTCTTACCAGGCGCCTAGAAATCAGACGCCCATCTATCTGCAATCCATGTTCAATAAAATCTTGATCGCCAATCGTGGTGAAATTGCCTGCCGTATCATTCGGACGGCGCAAGCTGGGTATCCGCACGGTGGCGGTTTATTCCGAGGCCGATAAAGAGGCGTTGCACCTCGCGCTGGCTGATGAAAGTGTGTGTATTGGCCCGCCACTCTCGACCCAAAGCTATTTGGTGATCGAAAACATCATTGCAGCCTGCAAGCAAACGGGCGCAAGGCGGTTCATCCCGGCTACGGCTTCCTCTCAGAGAAAGCTGCCTTCGCTGAGCGGCTCGCCGAGGCTGGCATCGTCTTTATCGGTCCCACGCCGCATGCGATGAAAAGCATGGGAGACAAGATTACGTCGAAAAAGCTGGCCCAGGAGGCTGGTGTGAACACGATTCCCGGACATTTCGACATCATTCGCGACGAGCATCACGCCATCGAAATCTCCCGCGGCATTGGCTATCCGGTGATGCTTAAAGCGAGCGCCGGCGGCGGTGGCAAAGGCATGCGTTTGGCACGCAACGACGACGATTGTCGCGAAGGTTTTCGCCGCGCCACGGGTGAAGCCCACGCAGCTTTCGGCGACGAGCGTGTGTTTATCGAAAAATATATCGAGCAGCCGAGGCACATCGAAATTCAAGTCTTGGCCGACAACCAGGGCAACGTCGTGCATCTGGGCGAACGCGAATGTTCACTGCAGCGGCGGCATCAAAAAGTAATTGAAGAAGCCCCATCGCCGTTTCTCGAGGAAGCCACACGCCAGGCGATGGGTGAACAAGCGGTGGCGTTGGCGCGGGCCGTCGGCTATCAATCGGCCGGCACGGTGGAATTCATCGTCGATGCCGACCGCCATTTCTATTTTCTGGAAATGAACACTAGGTTGCAGGTCGAGCACCCAGTCACTGAATTCATCACCGGGCTGGACCTTGTCGAATTGATGATTCGCATTGCCGCCGGTGAAAAACTGCCGTTTTCGCAGGCCGATGTGCGCCGCAGCGGCTGGGCCATTGAAGCCCGCGTGTACGCTGAAGATCCCTTTCGCAATTTTTTACCTTCCATCGGCCGCTTGGTGCGTTATCTTCCACCGGCGGAATCGGAACAGGTGCGGGTCGACACCGGAGTTTACGAAGGGGGCGAAGTGACAATGCACTACGATCCCATGATCGCTAAGCTGATTACCCACGGCCCCACGCGCGACGATGCCATTGCCTTCATGCGCGAAGCACTCAACGCTTTTTACATCCGCGGCGTGTCGCACAACATAAGCTTCTTGGCTGCGCTGGTGGAACATCCACGATTCAGCGCAGGCCAGCTGAGTACAAATCTGATTGCCGAGGAATATCCTGAAGGTTTCCATCCGGCCGATGCCGTGCATGACGAGCCGGCGCTCTTGATCACGGTGGCCGCCGCGATTCATCGCCGCTATTTAGACCGGGCCGCCAGCATCAGCGGCCAGCTTCCCGGCTACGAGCGAATTATCCACGATGATTGGGTCGTCGCTATCGAAGAAGAGCGGCATCCCGTAACCGTACGGCCCATCGCCGGCGGACACGATGTAATTTACCGCGGGCCAGTCTCACCCTTTCCCTTTGGGAGCGGGCAGGGTGAGGGGGCTGGAATGGTCTCGAACACCCTCACCCCAGCCCTCTCCCAAAGGGAGAGGGAGCAAGCGAGTGGCAAAACGTACCGGGTGTTCAGCGACTGGCAATTCGGCCAGCCGCTGTTCAAGGGCACGGTCAACGGTACCCCGGTTTGCGTTCAAGTCGAGCGGCGCAACATCAAGTACCGTCTGTCCCATTGGGGATCACAAATCGATGTGGTAGTGCTCTCCGCCCGCGCCGCCGAATTGCTGGCTGCGATGCCCAAGAAGAGGCCGCCCGATACCTCGAAGTTTTTGCTTTCTCCGATGCCAGGGCTGCTTTCGCAATTGATGGTGGGCGTCGGCGACGAAATCAAAATCGGCCAGCAACTGGCCGTCGTCGAAGCGATGAAAATGGAGAACGTGCTCTGCGCCCACCACGATGGCAAAGTCCACAAAGCGCTGGCGACCGTGGGCGAAACGCTAACCGTCGATCAGCCGATTCTCGAATTCGCGTAGCACCAGGCTTGCGGCCATACCTCCAAGCTGGCCCAAGCGATCGACTATGTGCTCCATCGGCGGACTGAGTTGTCGCGCTTTCTCAACGATGGCCGGATTGAACTGGATACCGGCCATTTGGAGCGGTTGCTCCGTGGTCCGGCGGTCGGGAGGCGCAACTGGCTCTTTTTTGGCAGTTTCTCGGAAGGCCAAACGGCCGCCATCTTATATTCAATGGTGCAAAGCGCGCGGCTGCATCACCTGGACGTCACTGCGTATCTGACCGACGTAGTGCGGCGAATGCCTGCGCTGCTACCAACCGATGCCGTCGCGATTGGTGAGCTCTTGCCCGACCGCTGGGCGCAGGCGCACGCCACGCATATACTCGCCGCCAGAGTTGAAGAATCGCGCCAAGCTACCCAGAACCGCCGCCAGTGCCGTGCCGCACGGCAGTTGCTCACGCAGGCGTGATGGGAGATGCGCGAACGGCTACGTCCTCGCCGAACATGACTCGGCATCGGCCCGATATCGAGCGGGCGTTGGAGGTTCGCTTGCCTCAGACATCATTAGCGAGTCATCTATGAAAAAACCGTCACTCAATATGATTGTCGACGCCACCGCGTTCGCGGGTTTCGTGCTTCTGACGACCACGGGAGTGCTAATGCGATATGTGCTTCCGCCCGGTAGCGGAAGGTTTATCAAGGTTTTCGGGCTCGATCGACACGGTTGGGGTGACATTCATTATTGGATCGCCGTCGTGTTTTTCGCGACACTGGCACTTCATCTGGTGTTGCATTGGAAATGGATCGTCTCAGTTGTCAAAGGCCGCAAGGCCGAGGGTTCACACGGCTGGCGCGTGGGACTGGCGATCGTGGGACTATTGGCGTTAATGGCCATCGCGGCGGCACCCTTCGTTGCCCCGGTAGAGCAAACGGGCCAGCCGGGCCGTGGTCGTGTGTTCGAAGGGGACGAAGATGCGATGATTCGCGGCTCGCAAACCCTGCAGGAGGTAGCGGCATCGGCTGGCATGCCACTGGAGACATTGATTTCACAACTTGGCCTGCCGACCAATGTAAATCCGAACGAGCGCCTCGGCCGCCTTTCGCAGATGTACGGCATATCGATTCCAAAGGTCCGGCAAGTCGTCCAAGAATACAAATCCCACTGACAGGAATAGATCCCGCCGCACCGCCTGTCGCCGACGATACGGTCGAGTAAAGGACGATGACCACTCCCACATGGACGTGACGCCTCCCGATCTCCGGATCGATCAGCAACCCGCTCCCGATGACTGCACCCCAACACCTGATGGGGATCCGTTAAGCGTTACATCGTGTTGATGGGGTTTTGGACTCGCTGAGCGCCAATTGTGCGTGCCTATCTCGGCTAGACGCCCAGCAGACGCAATAGACCGCAAACATCAGCAGAACGCCCAGCACACCGCTGAAGACGCAGACTAAGTGCAGATTCTTGACTGAGAAAACGTGCAAAAGCGCGTTCGAGTCCGACCAGGGAGCGAATGGATGCATGTCCGCGGCATGATACTGTCCAGGAAAACGTGGCTGTATGTTCCCACGAAGGCGCCGACAATCGGAGCAGGCCAAGAGGTAACCTTTGGGCCGCGCAGCCAGTGCAGGAACGGAGCGTCGGGATCGGCTGTCCAGAAGTTTTAGAAGAATTGGCAAACCGGACGACCAATCGCTACGGACGTGATGGCGATAAGCGTCGCACCGAAGTACGTGTGAGTAAAACCGTGGAGCACGGCATCGCCACGAATAATGCGCACGAGCGGTTCGATGTCGATCGCGACCTGACTGAAGCCGAAAACCATCAAACTGAAGTGCCGACCAGCCGCAGCCGTCGCGGCGATTCCGGGGCCCATGTGGAAATGCGTGAACGGCACGGCGGCTTCTCCCGACTGGCGTTTCAATTTGGCAGGGGCTGTCCACCGCGAGTGTACGAGGTTGAATTCAGAACAGCCAGCCAATCAAAATCGCTCAGGCTTTGCGGAACCAACGGCACATACCCTGGATTTTTCCTGCTGCCCGAGCGAATCGGGAGCGCGGCGATTTCCGCGGCGGGAAGGCCCGCGCCTTGGTGTGTCGGAATAAACACCGTCATGCCCGGCACAGCGGTGAGTCGGGCCTCCAGCGAGCCCGCTTCGGGTGGGCCGATACCGTTCGCCTCGGAAACGCCGACGGCCGAGCCGATCACGGCGTAACACTTGCCAAACATCACGTTAAGGTGCGATCCTGCCGGCCACCAGGAGTTCAGGTCGGTGGGCGTTTGTCCGGGCCAGGTTACCTTCCCGCGCTGCAAGTGGCAGTTGTGTGCGAAGGCCAGCACTTTGCCCCGCGGGCGTTCGCGGGCCACCATGTATGCCAGATTGTCGGCCATCATCGCGTCGCGAATGCCGAGAAGTTCGACAAACCGTTTGTCCGAGGTCCCCGCAAGCCCCGCATGATAATTCAGTAACTGCCGCGCCACCGACGCATACTGCGCGGCTTCCGCGTAGCGGCTTGCATTGCTCTTGGCCACCCATTCGGGACGGCGCACACACAGCTCTGAAATAAGATCTTCAGTCGCAATCCGCAGCGCCTTTGCGGCCGGCGACAGGCCGATCGACTTCGTCGGGTCCATTAAGGCGGCGGGATTCTCCCAATCGGCGTCTTGGCTGAGCAGCGGGTCGATGTGCTGGCGATGTTCCTGGCCGCTGGCACGATCGATCAAAACGAGGTAATCAAGAACAAAATGCAGAAGCTGCCGGGGGCTGTCGGTGCCGTACATTTCAGTCGGACTATCGAAGCCGTAGAACTGGAGCGGGACGCGATTGCGAGGATCGGCATTGTACGCGCGCATCCACTCCACGAGTTCTCGATTCGCCTCGAGCCGGCCGAAGCCGTGGCTGAATCCGGTCTCCTGCACCTGCTCAAACGATACAGAGCCGACACCGGCGATGTAATCGTTCACCAAGCGCGCTCTGGGAAAACTGCTCTCGACGGCAATCGCGCTGTAGCCGTGTGCGATCACCAATCGTTGGAAGAGCCGATTGCGCAGCAGCAGAATGTCTTCCCCGCCGTGGAGTGCTTCTCCGAAGCCGAGCAGATCAACCACATCGCCCAGCAAGCCGATGACCTTGTCGACAACAGCATGAAAGGCTTCGGACGAATCGGCGGAGCAGGAAATTGCTTCGCGACGAATCCAGTCATCGAGCGTGGCATGCATCGGGGAATCTCGGTGTGACTTCTGAACGGTCGGCGGAGAAACAGTGCTCGGACGATTACGCAAAGAACAATCAGGAGAATCAAAACTTGTCTTCATGCTGTCAAGGCCTGATGGCCCAGTTCAGCAGCAGCTAGTTTGGCCGACGCCCGCGCCGATACGAGGACTACATTTTTTCTCCCTCCCTCACCGCCCGAAAACCGAGATACCCCCAATGAGCCTGTTTGGGCCGGGGCCAGACCTTGCCGTCGTACACGATGATGAAGGCCGTTCGGTCGTTCACTTCGGTGGCGGTCCACCAGTAGATCACTTGGGAGTGAACGTCCCACAACGGTGACTCCTTGTCCGGCGTGCTGCTCGTACGAAGCTCTGCCACTGGCCGCGTCCCAAGTGCCGCCGCTGCTTTGATCGTGGCGCTGCATCGACTGAACGGCTTCCGCGACGGTCGGCAGACGCCACACACTTTGTACGGAATCCGCCAAGGACGTGCCGTCCTCCGTAAGGTACTGACAGCGCCGCACCGCCTCGTCCCAGGATACGCCGTCACGAGGCCAGCCGGGGCCAGCCGGCGCCCAGATCAAGTCCACGCCATTCTGTGCGATCCGCCGGGCTGAGCGGTCCCCATCATCCAACCTTCCAGATACCCGGTAGGCTGGCTCCGCACCGCATGCCAACAGCGTGATCAGGGGCAGAGCCACAACCGCAGCGACGGCCCACCGGCGCGGCCGAGGCTGGCCGAACCAGTAGGAAACGCCCATGAAGACGAGCGGGCCGACAATGAACGGATACACCATCGTGGGCGACGCGCCGCGAAAGAACCACGCCACCCACCCCGCGGCGGCAATGTGCAGTCCACCCCCGATCCGTGGCCAACGGAGCGCCACGAGCGCCGCCCCGACGAACAAGAGCATGAACAGGAGGTATTGAGCCAGCATCAGCCCCAGGTTTGCCCAAAGCGAGTGGCAGTACCAGCCTTCGTGGAAGTTTTCGATAATGCCCCAGAAGGCCCAGAAGCAAGCAGCGAGGGTTGAAAGCCCCACCGCAGTCCAGCCCAGGAATTGTCGATACCGCTGTGTCACCGCACCATTCCCTGACCAGAGAATCTGGCTTTCGGCCTAAGGATCAATTCAGCAGCTCCATGATCGACGAAGAATGGAGAACCGAAGCAGACGTTACCAGATATCGCTTGGAGGAGTTCACTCAACGAAAGCCGAACCAGTTGCCCTGACGCCCCGAATCGACGAAGCTCAGCAATACGCTGGTTTTCCGGTACAGCCGTCATACTCGGTTACGCTTCTGCCGCCTAACGTACAAAGCTCAGCCGCAAGTCGCTTCGCAGCGGTCTGAATGTTGCTTAAGACCTGCCTGCGGCTTGTCGGCTGCAGCGAGTGGTTATACAGCGTGCAACACGAAACGGCGATGGGACCGCTTTCCGCCCGTCGAATCCCGCGGCTGGATGCCTCAGCTCACGTTGCGTCGTGGCCAGTGTCGGCTGCAGCAAGCGGCTTGCTCTGCCGCGCTGGAGCACGACGCTACCGCGTGATAATCCATCCACCCGCACTCGACAAGCGAACAAGCGTTCCCTATGCCTTGTGGTGCACGCCTGTATAACATTGCTGTTGGATAGTGCCAGGAGGCTGTCATGTTCCAAGACACCAGACCGCGAATCGACGTTCAGCCAGCCCCGGTGGCGCAGCCCCGAAAGTTGTTGGACCGGCTCCGCGATGTGTTGCGGCTAAAGCAATACTCTCGCCGCACAGAAAAGTCGTACTGCCAATGGGTCCGCCGCTTTGTGGTGTTCCACCATCTCCGTCATCCCCAGGAAATGGGCGCTGCTGAGGTGGCGGCCTTTCTCACGTATCTTGCACGCGACCGGCAGGTCTCAGCATCCACGCAAAACCAGGCCCTGAATGCCATTGTGTTTTTGTATAAGGCGGTCTTGGAACGAGACCTGGGCGAGTTCGGCGAAATCCAGCCGGCTCAGCGCCCCAAACGTTTGCCCGTGGTGCTCAGCCGTGAAGAAGTGCGTCGCCTTCTGGAGGCAGTGTCGGGGACATTTGGATTGATGGCCCGGTTATTGTACGGCACGGGTCTGCGCTTAATGGAATGCCTGCAACTGCGTGTGAAGGATGTCGATTTTGGGCGCCGCAGCATTCTGGTGCGCGACGGCAAGGGCCGTAAAGACCGAATCGTCATGTTGCCTGATTCATTGGTGGAACCGCTGCAGCAGCATTTGCTGCGTGGGAAATTGCTCTGGCAGCAAGATCGCGAAGAAAAAATTCCCGGTGTCTATTTGCCCGATGTGCTTGCGGAAAAATATCCTCGGGCCGGCGAAGAATGGGCCTGGCAATGGATGTTTCCGGCGCGCGGTCTATCGACTGATCCGCGCAGCGGCGTGGTTCGACGGCATCATCAGCACGAGATCGGGGTACAACGAGCCATCAAAGAAGCGGCGCGGCTGGCACAGATCAACAAGCCGGCGACACCCCACACGCTGCGACACAGTTTTGCCACGCATTTACTGGAAAGTGGGACCGATATTCGCACCGTCCAAGAATTGCTCGGCCATGCCGATGTGAGCACGACGATGATTTACACCCACGTGCTGAACCGTCCCGGTGTGGGTGTACGCAGCCCGCTGGATGTACTGTAGAGCGGACATGTGCGTCTTCGGTTCAGTCTTACCCGGCGTACGCGCTGCATTGGTGTTTGAGAAGACTTTGTGCCTCACAGTGCTTTGCCCAGTTTGTCCAAGTCGCTTGTTTGACTTTTTCGCTTCCGGGGTGAAAGGGGTAAAAAAGTCGGGAAAGTCAGAGGTTTTTTGTAGGCCGCCGCGCCAATCCCGAGGTTTTTCAAGCTGCGCGGGTGAAAAAGTCGGGAATTCCCGGACGTCTTAGCGGGTTTCTTCACGATCGGTGTGCTGCTGCGAAACGCGTTCCTGGCGGTGTTCTGATTGCACTTGGCCTTGACATCTGCTGGGGCGTGCTTCTACTCTTCGCCGCCCGTTGCCCCCGGCGGGAATCAAATTTACGGTTCCGGCATTCTGGACCGTCGATATCTCGACCCGCTTTTCCATCTGACATGGGGACCGCCCAAATGAAACGAATGACTCTGCCGCTTGTCGGCGTGTTGGCGTTGCTCGCAGCCAACGGTTGCTGTTGCGGCCGTGGGCTGTTTGGCTCGTCGTACGCACCAGCGCCGACGTACTATGCCGCTCCGCCGACGACCGTGGCTCCGGCCGTTCAAGCGGCGCCAATTTGCACGCCGGCGCCGGTTGTGCAGCAGCAACAATGCTGCCCGTGCACTTGCCCGTAGAATGGGCATCGATGATTGGTGACTGGTAAGGTAATGATGTTGTTGGGCGATAAACCAGACTGCTGACGTATTACCATCCAACAATCAGTTACTCATCACTCACCTTGCTTCTCATGTGGCGGAACGGCGTTCAATTCATTAGCGATTTGCGGCAGGCGATAACACGCTGGAGCGCGAATGATGGATCGGTCATGGCCGCCGCGACGGCGTATTATCTGGGTCTCTCGTTCTTTCCGCTGCTGCTGGTGCTAATCGCTGGCGTCAGCTGGTTTATTCAGAACACGCATTTGGGTGAAGATGCGCAACGGGTGATCTTGAAAGCGATCAATGACAACATGTCGTCACAATTGGGCGACTATGTGAAACAAGCGCTGGATTTGGTGAAGGATCGCTCGTCAATTGGCGGCCCGCTCGGACTGGCCACCATGTTGCTCGCTTCGCTGGCGGCATTCGGTCAGCTGGATTCGGCGTTCGATCGCATTTGGGGCTTTCCGCAAAGCCAGTCGCAGAGCATGCTGCGATATCTGCTGGGCTTGCTTGCCCAGCGCGGTTGCGCATTTCTGGCGCTGTTGGGGCTGGGCACGGTGGTTGTGGCAGTGTTCTTGGCCGGCATGGTTTTCACCGCCATCCAAACACACACGTCGGCCGTGGTGCCGCTGGACCCCTGGGTTTGGAATACTGCGCAAACTCTGATTACTTTCGTCACGAACGCCAGTGTGTTCACGCTGCTCTTTCGACTTCTGCCCAAGGCGCCGGTGCGCTGGAAGCGCGCTCTGGAAGGGGGCTTGCTGACCGCCGCGGCCTGGGAAATTGGCCGACAGTTGATCACGATTCTCGTCGCCCGCAGCAAGTACAGCGCATACGGCGTGGTGGGCGCGTTCTTGGCGATCCTGCTGTGGTGCTACTACTCTGTGGCCATCGTGTTGCTTGGCGCCGAGTACATTCAAGTGCTGCGGGCTCGCGCGAAAGCAGAGCGAAAGAGCAAACACACGACGGGGACTTAGAGCGACCGTATCGGTCGGGAAAGTACATTCCCGATTGAAAGAGTCGGGTTAAGTAAAGATATTCGTCCAATCGCCGGCGTTTGGATCACCATCATGGGCCGAGCGAAGCCATCTGAGATTTCGCCGAAAATCGCGCACGGAACTGATCGCTTCATCGACAATTGCTGACCGCAGCTGACGCGCCGATTCGATTCGGCCAGAGCGATCTTCCACACCGCTGCCCGGCTTGTGATGCGCCATCGATGGAAGTGCCGTGATAGCTTCATCGTGAGAAGCGACAAACATCAACGGCTGCGCGTTTAATCCGCTGTGGATAGCGGAGCTGGCAACCGGAGCGATCGTTGTGTCGGGCGTCGAAATGGCAGCACTTGTAAAATCCGCCGCCGTCGCCGTCGCCGACCCGGCTCCGGAACTGCCCTGGCTATCCATCAAAGCCACGGCATCGAGCAAGGCCTGAAGATCGGCATGCGTGATTTGCCCATCTCCGTTGACATCGCCGATCGCCAAAAGCGCCGTGTCGGTTAGCGAATTCGTCGCTTGATACGCGCTCAGATCGGTCAGCGCAGCGAACATGGCTGGAATATCATCGTCACTGAGCTTGCCATCGCGGTTGAAGTCGCCCGCGGGAACAATGGTTTGTGGCGGGGGATCAGGCGGCGGTTGAGAATTACCGAAGTCCTTCTTCTGGAAACTAGCGCCAACGGCAACCGTGAGGTTGTAGACACCCGTCGCCGGAGAGGTTTCCGTGAAATCGCTCTGCGGAATCTCGCGAAGGTGATGCACGCCGGGGGTCACGCCGACGAATTTGTAGCTGCCGTCGGCCGCGGTTGTGGTGACGAGATCGGCGCCGCTGGTAAATTGCAGCGACCAACTGTTGAGCGTCCCGGAATCCTGTCGAACGGTGTCTGCCACCTGCAACTTCCAAACGCCATTGGGGTCGGCGCCGTCGAGCGCGGCCAAAGAACCGATGGGTCGAAAGCTGCCGGTAAATGGCGCTGAACCACTGGATACGGCGGTTGTCGCTTGATCGTCGAACACCGTGCCCACAAAATTATCGCCGTTGCCGCCATTGTGATTGGTAAGCGTCACTTGCGTGCCGGTCGGACTGATCAGCGTGATCACCAAGTCGGAATCGTACGTGTGATGCAGCGTGAGGTTGATATTCAAATCGCTGATAGGTCCGGCCACGCCCGAAACCGTGATGCTCGACGTGATGGTCTTACGATCGGGAATCGGAATCGGCGTGTCGGTAGCGGCAACCGTCGATTGCACAGCGGGGCTCAACACGCCATCGTTGTTCAGGTCGTCAAATACCGTCCAGCCGGCGAACCCCTCTTCGCCGTTGTCTTGTACACCATTGCTGTTAGTATCGGAAAACACGGTTCCCGAAATCGTTGAGCCAATCAGGCCGCCGACCACCAGGTCGGCCTTCGGGCTGCCGAGTCCTGTGACCAAATCGTAGCCGGCACCGGCGGCGAAACCGTTGTTGCCCGTGGTGATGTCGTGGAAGTCGGTTACCGGAAGTTGATACAAGAGCGGCAACGTATCGTTTCGACCATCGAGCGAGCCAAGTCCCAACAAACTACGACCTTGATCGGCAATCGCAATTATTCCGGCCCAGGCTGGCGATGAGAAACTAGTGCCGCCGACTTGAATCCAGGGCGTACCGCCGAAATCGTAGGAATCGTAAACCGCCACGCCGCTGTTGGGGTCGGCATCGAAAGCCACGTCGGGGTTCGCCCGTTTGGTCGTGCTTTGTGTGACGACAACTGACTGATATGCGGGCTGATTTTCGACCGTGCTCACACCGCCGCCGCTGCCGCTCCAACCGCTTTCGCCGAGATAATTGCCGGTGGAATCTGTCGACAACGTCGTGCCGCCAACGCCGACCACATTGGCTGAGTAGGCTGGAAAGCCGCTGGGTTGTCCGCTGTCGCCGGTGGCCGCTAAGAACGTCACGCCGCCATGACCTGCCGGCGTCGTGAAGTACGTATCATAAGAAGTTTCGCCCGAAAATTCAGAACTGCTGAAACTCATCGAAACAGCGACCACACCAGGTTGGCTGCGCGCGTAATTGCCGGCCGTCTGCACCAGATCGGTAAAGCTGCTGCTGCTGGCTTCGACGAGCAGGATGTTTGCCCCCGGCGCAATGGCGTGCGCCCATTGCACATCGAGCGCGGTTTCCAATTCCCACGTGCCATCGGCCGCTCCTGGACCCGCGGGATCGACGGACGGAAAATTCGTGCTGCCGTCTTGCCCGACCTGTATGAAACTCGGTGGATCGGGCAATCCAAAAGCGGCATCGAAAGCGACGAGATCGGCATGAATGGTTGGCGAGTGATACGCATCGATGATGGCGATCGTCTGTCCGGTTCCGTCGCCAATGAGGCCGCCGTCAAAGAAAATCTGATCGATGCCGTAAGCGTGACGAATTTGGCTGGGCGTCAATCCAACCGGCGACGCGCTGGCCAGCGGAGAAGCGTCATCGAGCGCCGTCAGCTTGTATTGCGGGCTTAAACTGATGGCCGACAAAACATCGGCAGAAGAGACCGTCGGGCTTGCCGACAGCACGCAGCGGCATTCGAGGAATTCGAATCGCAAGACCGAGTGGCGTTTCGCCGCTGCTACAATCTTATGTGACCCGCCGCGAGCGCTACCGGCGAAAAGTTTGGTGGACATGCCGACGAGGTTCCGAGATTGCAGCCCTGTTCAACCAGTGTTTGCGAATTCATCGTTTCCGTCAATATTCTAAATGAAAACATTTGCACAACTGGCAGTCGATTCCAGATTTTTTGATAATTTGTAACGGCGATGTGCGTTTCGTGACTTTCATTTGTACAACAATTTCCCATGCTAAACAAAGCTTTCCGACGACGCTGGAATGCCGCTCAAGCACTGGCCGTGGCCTGGTTGGCAATTGCGCCAGCATCTGCACACACAACCGCCGCCGAAAATGACGCCGGCCTTATCGATTCTTTATTTCCAGCGGAACTGGTCAGGTTTAGTCCCTACGATAGAAACCCTGTATTCACCGCCGACCCCGGCCATTGGGATGCAAAGATCCGCGAACGCGGCTGGATTCTGCGCGACGGCAACCGCTGGCATCTGTGGTACACCGGTTATGACGGCACTCGGGAAGGCAAGCGGATGCTTGGCCATGCAACCTCATCGGACGGCATCAGCTGGACGCGCGATCCGAAGAACCCGCTTTACAGCGATCACACGATCGAAGACATGATGGTCGTTCGTCACGACGGTACGTGGTACATGTTTGCTGAAGAAGGCGATCTCGAATCTCAATGGCTGACATCGCCCGATGGCTTGAAATGGACCCGGCAGGGTGTGCTCGATATTCGCCGGAAAAACGGCCAGCCGATTTCGCCAGGTCCCTTTGGCACGCCCACCGTTTGGTTCGAAGACGGAACTTGGTATCTGATGTACGAGCGCGGCGACCAGGCAATTTATCTGGCCACATCGAAAGATTTGAAAATCTGGACGAACGTGCAAGACGAACCAGTGCTTGAACCGGGGCCAGACGAATACGACAAGCTATTGATCGCCGTGAATCAAGTCATCAAATACAATGGAAGCTATTACGCCTTCTATCACGGCAGTGGCACGCCGATGCGGCCCCGCACTTGGACGACGAACGTTGCCACTTCTATTGACCGCATCCATTGGAAAAAGTATCCCGGCAATCCGATTGTGTCGGGCGATCGATCGAGTGGAATTGTCGTGCCAGTCGAATCGGCGGACAGCAACCGCGAAGACGCGAAGGACGTGAAGACTAAGAATGAATTTGAATTCAGTCGACCAACGCGATTTCGGCTCTACACGATGCACGACAAAGTTGAGGTTTTTTTGCCGGAGGAAAGAAAATGAGTTTGGCTGACTCGACGAGTGCCGCCGAGGCACTTTGCAGCATGCTAAATGCTGACCACTGCCCAGTCCCGCCCGCAAAGTTTGCCAGCTTTGACTGACCGGAACGGCTTCAGTCGTCAAGGTTTACCAAACGCTTAGCCCGGCGAATCCAGTTGTTAAAACCCTGCCGGACCTGCCGATGATTCGCTAGGGACCGCTATTGCCTGCCAGGCAAATTCTGCTGTCACACCATTCCCGTTGCGAATCCGCAAACTAATCGGTCCCTCAACCCAACTTTTCAGCGTCGCTGACTGCGCCGATGATCCACTACCTTTGCGCCCTGATCCGCAAACTGGCAACTGCGGTTGCTGGTACTTTGGGTGCCGCTGGCTGTGCCAGTGTATTCTTGGGAGTTAGCGCCGCACTGGCACAGCCAGTGATGACACCCGGTCTATCGGTCTCCAGCTCGCGCACCAACGGACTGCCGCCTTCATTGGCTGCCGAATTCTCCAGCCCGTGGGCACCATTCGAGCAATCCAATTCGCAGCTCACATCACTCGATAGCCTTGCCAGCCATCCCAGTTGGAATCCGCCGCCAGCTGCTTGCCGACCGCACGTTGCCGATGAAGAGCCTTGTAATTGCGACGCCTGGCATTCGCAAGTTTTGCCGCAAGGTCTCATCTACCAGTCGTATATGGCCGGGGCCAAAGAGCCACGCTTTGCCAGTTTTTGGAATCAAAACAGCGTGACAGGCGAAATGTGGGACGTGGCGCTCGGCGGTCGCGCCGGGCATTTGGCGCTGACGGAAACGAAAACCCCGATTGGCCCGAGGGCTGGCAGGTCGATCTGGAAGGTGCGGTATTCCCGCGGCTCGATCCGCAGGCTTTCAGTACGCCGCTGATTAGCAGCGACTATCGCTTTGGCATTCCCGTCACTTACGGAAATGGCCAATGGCAATTCAAGACGGGCTATTATCACATCAGTGCGCATTTGGGAGATGAGTACTTGCTGTTCGTCAATCCCGCTGCGAACCGCATCAATTTTGTCCGCGACGGCATTGTGTTTGGGGCAGGGTATTTTTTCACACCCGCGTTTCGTCTGTACGGCGAAGTTGGCTATGCCGCCGTCGACGGCGGCGCCGAGCCGATCGAATTTCAATTCGGTTTCGATTGGTGCAAGCTCATAACACCGGTCTGCGCGGCGGACCGTTCTTGGCCGTGAATAGCAACTTGCGACAGGAAGTCGATTACGGCGGCGACATTGTTGTGCAATTCGGCTGGATGTGGCGCAAGTACGCCCGCGGCTCAAACCTCCGGATCGGCGGCGAATACTTCTACGGCAAGAGCGACCAGTTCGAATTTTTCCGCCAGACCGAGTCGCGCATCGGCTGGGGTGTCTGGTACGACTTCTGAAGCAGCGATTGCAGATTGCAGATTGCAGATTGCAAAATGCTGAATGAGTGCTGAAGTCTGGGCTCCGATCGGCGAGCGCCGCGATTCGACGCAAACTGGAATCCGAGAATTCTGGTCGCGCCGGTGCCGAATCTAAGATCACGCTGAAGCCCCCCAATGGCTTTACACCGCCCCCGGGCGCGATTATTCTGATCCCCGGCGTGGGTCATTTTCTGTGGGCTCATTCTGATCTGTGGGGGATGCGAGATGCGACACACACGTGTTGTCGGCGCTTTGACGCTTGGGTTTTGGTTTCTAATCAACTCGGCTTTTGCAGCGGAAGCCACGACCGCAGGCGCTGCTCCGCCGCGCGGCAAAATCATCACACTGTTTGACGGCAAGACGCTGGACGGCTGGATCATGGAGCCCGCCGGACGGCCGACGAATATCAGCGGCGATTCGATTGCTGACTTGGCAGGCCTCGTCAAGAAAATTGCGGGAAAGGCCGATCCACTCTCGCAGTTTCTCTTCGAGGAACTGGACGACGCCGGGAAAATGGCTATCACATCGTTCGAAGAAAGCAATGCCGCATCGGCGAAAGCGGTCCGCTCGGCCATTGCTAAGAGCATGAATAAGGCAATCAACGACCCATCAAGTCTGTACGAACAAAAGCGGTTCGAGGGCGTTAAGCTGCGAGTGGAAACCGTGGTGCTGGTGAACAAGGATCCGCAAGGCAAAGAGCTTGCGCGGGTAAATCGCATGTTATTGGAGGATGCATACCCCAACGAGCTCACACCCAGCGCCGCCTCGCCATGGGTCGTCAAAGACGGCGCTATGTCGAGCACCGGCGCTGGCCGCGGCACCATTTACACGAAAGACGATTACAACAAATATCGTCTGATGTTTTCCATGCGGCAAGTCAAAGGCAATCATCAGCCTTGTGTGCTCATTTTTTGCACGCGACCGACACAGGGCGTGAAACCGCTCGATGCACTGGGCGGCATTCAATTCCAAGTGCCTAACGGCGGTCACTGGGACTACCGGCCCGGCCAGAATAAGGCTGGCGTCGGCTTTTTGAATCCGACCAAACCGAAGTTCGACAACAAACAGTGGAGCCGCGTAGAAATCCTCGTCGATGCCACGAAAGGCACTGCCCGTATGGCCGTCGCGAATCCGGCCAATGCCAAAGCGATCGAGGTTCTCGATTACAACGTGCCCGAAGCCGGCAAGACAGGCCCCATCGCCTGGCAAATGCACAACGGCGGCATCTTCGACGAGTACAAAGACGTGACGATTGAAATCAATCCGGAAGTGGACGATCTGATCACGATCAAATAGTTCTCCATCACGGCTCACGCTAACCCTGTTGCGAAGCGGCTGTCGGCAACGCCTTCGCTGAATGCACCAGATTCTGCACACGCATCTTTTTTGAGATGTGCGCTTCTCACTGTGTGCCGCCCCTGTCGTCGGTAGCGGCCGGCCATGCGGTCTGGCAATCGCGGTGCATGCATCTACGCGCAAGCCAATCGATCGTGGCGTTTCCGCCATGCTTGCACGTTCGATCAGCAGCTTGTTGGTAAATCAGGAAGCCTGGGCAATCGGAAAAGCCCCCGGCGAATCGGCAGAAGTCCTACGGCCGCGACATTCGATACATGCACTAGCTCTTTACAAGGAGGACTCGTCGATGGCTCATCAGCCCAAGAAGACTCGGTCGTTTGAAGGTCTCGAATCGTGCGCCATGCTGGCCGGTCATGTGAATACGCTTCTCGACGGCAGCGGCAATTTGACGATCGTCGGCGATAACTTGCCCAATACCATTTCCATGCAGCAACTGTCGGCAGGCAGTTGGGAAATTATCGGCCTCAACACCGCTATCAACGGACGGCACTCGCGCGTCGTGGTCGAAAACGTCACCGGCAACATTTCGATCGACATGGGCAAAGGGGCCGATTCGCTGGCGATTCACGACGGTGCCATCGATGGAAGTCTATCCATCGTCATGAATAAAGGTAATGATCGCACCACTTTGGAAAACTTGACCATCGGAAGTTTCCTGCGCTACGAGGGAAATTTAGGGAACGACACCCTCATTGCCAAGAACATTACGGTGCTTGACTCGACCGACGCCTACTTTTCGTCGATCGATACGCAAGAAGGCAACGATAAAGTTGTGCTCGATAATTTCAACGATCAGGATCTCGTCGCCACGCTCGGCGCCGGTCGAGATAAGCTCAAAATCAGTAACTCCGCCTTCACCGGCGGCGCCTTTGCACGCCTTAACGTCGATGCCGGCGAGGGCCGAGACAACGTGCAGCTGAATTCCATCAGCACCGGCCCGCTCAACGTCGATATGGGCGACGGAAATCACGACGTGCTCTCGATCAAGCGAAGTCTATCGACCGCTAATTCGCTGCACGGCGGCGCCGGCACGGGCGACAAGTTAATTCAATCGGCGAATCTTTTGGTGCTGCGGCGGGTGGCAGCGTGACCGACGGTTTCGAGAAAGTCGCATAGCCCTTGCGATAGTTCCGAACCTGGATCGTCTGCCACGCCGAAATCTATTGCCACTGGCCAAATTGAAGCTCACTGTCTGTCATTGCGCTGAGGCTAGCCGCTGAGCTGCCCGATTCTCTGACAAATTTCTAACATTGCCCGAACGCACCAGCCGGTACAATGTCGCTCGCAGAACGTGGCCCGCCCCCGGTGTTGCTCCGGCGTTAAAGCTAGATGGCGTCAGCAACACCGGGGTTTTTCGTGCGCGAAAAGCTTCGAGCCGGCAGAACTCCATCGGCCGGCGTCGGAACCGGGCAGTCTAGAAAAATCGTGAAGAAAATTGTGCTTCGAGAAGATTGCATCCCCCATCTTGCTGGCATAGACTTAGACGTAGGGGCATCCCTAAAGGATGCAGCGATGCAAGCCGACGAAATTCTAGCCGACGAAGCCCTTCGTCTTGCTGACGGGGCTGATATCCACAAAGTGACCGGCTTGGTGGCCACTTACCGCAGCGTTGCGCACGAAAGCGACGGCTGCGGCTATCTTGATGAAGTCGTGAAAGATATGGAGCGCGAAATCCGCTCCTACGTGGTCGAGCGAAGATTAAAAACCAGCCGCGGCTGGTCGTGAACCCGTCTTAACCGCCGGCGATGGCGCCGACGATCAAAAAAGGCTCCTTGCCAGCGGCGACCGCAGAGGGCAGGGGGGCATCGGGCGATTCGTGCGAGAAATCTTCCTGGCAGGCGAAGAATCGCAAGAACGGACGGCGCTGGCCCGTGACCTGATCGCGGATCGTGCCGCACAGCATCGGGTAACGGGCTTCCAACGCATCCAGAACCGTGCGCTGCGTGACCGGAGCCGCAACATCGAGCTGCACTTCGCCAGGAACCTGCGCGAGCAACCGCAGATGAAATGGCAGGACAACATGGATCATAGAATTATCTAAACCCTTCCTGTGCCCGAGCCCGCAGCGCAAGCAAGGATGTTTATCCGTTGGCGCTTGCTTGCGACACGCGCTCCGCAGTTCGTTTATTGACCTTCCAGCACATAACGAATGGCGTTGGAGAGGTACTGTTCGTCGTCGACCATTTCTTTGTCACCGCCTTCGGTAAACCAGCGCCTGCGCCCGGCCCTGAGTGCAACTGAATCCTTTAGTTCCGCCGCGTCGAACAATTTGCGCGAACACCATGCTTTCAGCTGTTTCATCACTTCGTCCGCATCTCGGTCGGCAGTAACGAAGACATGAACGTGATTCGTTCGCACACTTACGGCATGAAGTAACCAATTGCGAACACTACAATGTTCTTGGATAGTCTGCTCCACCAGCATTCGCTGCGCCGAGCTCAATTCCACTGCTTTTCCTGCCATGCGTTCGCGCGCTTTGTATTCCAGTTCTGGATCGGGATGCTGAATTCCTAACACCTTCTTCTTAATCCAGCCGCGTCTATCTCCCGGCAACCATGTGCCATAGGTTGTCCAGATGATATGGTAGGCGAGGACGGACATTGCTGTGTCCCGGCGTTTGTCCTTGCTTGCGCGGCGGGCTCACATCGTCGCGTTCACGGCAGCGTCTGCACTTCAACCGAGACCACCGCCGGTAAATCGCGCACAATCGGCGACCAGCTATCGCCGGCATCGGCCGAAGCGTAGACTTGGCCGCCGGTGGTGCCGAAGTACACGCCACACGGATCGAGTGAGTCGATCGACATGCCGTCGCGCAGCACATTCACATAGCAATTCTCTTGTGGCAAGCCTTTCGTGAGTGCTTCCCATTCGTTTCCACCCGTGCGACTGCGGTAGACGCGCAGTTTGCCGTCGGGCGGATAGTGTTCTGCGTCGCTCTTGATGGGTACAACGTAAATGGTCTCAGGCTCATGCGCATGCACGTCGATCACAAAACCGAAGTCGGATGGCAAGTTGCCGCTGACTTCGTGCCACTGTTCGCCGGCGTTGTCGGTGCGCATGACATCCCAGTGCTTCTGCATAAACAGCACCTCGGGGCGCGAGGGGTGCATGGCAATACGGTGAACGCAGTGGCCGACTTCGGCACTCGGATCGGGAATGTGTTCCGATCGCAGGCCACGGTTGATCGAGCGCCACGATTTGCCGCTGTTGTCGGTGCGGAAGACACCAGCTGCAGAGATGGCAATGTACATCCTGCCGGGATGACTTTCATCCAGCAGAATTGTGTGCAGTCCCATTCCGCCGGCGCCAGGCGACCATTTTGGTCCCGTGCCATGGCCGCGCAAGCCAGCCAGTTCGTGCCAGCTTTGGCCGCCATCGGTGGTGCGGAACATCGCGGCGTCTTCAACGCCGGCGTAAACCGTGTTGGGGTCATCAAGCGCTGGCTCCAGATGCCACACGCGTTTGAATTCCCAGGGGTGTTGCGTACCGTCGTACCACTGATGAGTCGTCAGGGGTGCGCCGCTTCCCGGAGAAGTATCGTAGGCGAATTTGTTGCTTTCGCCCTTGGGCATGCCATCGGGAGTGGTGGTTGATTCGCCCGCAGGTGTGCCAGGTTGGTGCCACGTTTTGCCGCCGTCGTCGGAGCGCTGGATGATCTGCCCGAACCAACTGCTCGATTGCGATGCATAAATCCGATTCGGATCGACCGGCGAGCCTTTCAGATGGTAAATCTCCCAACCGCCGAAGAAGGGGCCGCTCACGTCCCACTTCTGACGCTTGCCGTCAGATGTCAAAACGAAGGCGCCTTTGCGTGTGCCCACCAGAACTCGTACCCCGCTCATCGATTTCTCCTTGGGTAGCGACAGCGTCCAGCCGCCGGACAATTAAGCGTTGATGAAATAAGCGTTGATAAAACTTTCGAATGCAGCGCACTGCATCGCCCTATTTCTGTTTGGTGAGCTCAATGCTCATCATCTTGTACTCTTTCCCGGTTTTGGGATCGGGGCTGTACATTTCCATCGTCTTCTTGCCCGGAGCAGTGTCTGTGTCCACTTCGCGCATTGTCACGGCCTTTTTGGTGAGCGGGCAGTTGAAGTTGTAGGTCCAAGTCATCGTTTTGCCGTCGGGCGAGAGTTCGCCGGTGCCGTTCATCATGCCGGTGCTGTGGTTGTCGAGCCAGGTGGCAACAAATTTCTGCGAGACATTATCGAAGCCACAGTAGCCCAAGCCGTTGTAGGGCCCCATGCCGGGCATATCGCCGTTCATTTCAATCTTGATGTAGCGGCCGTCCATCACTGGCGTGATGGTGGTTTTGCTTTTCGACTTGATTGGGTCGGCGCCGGGGGCCATCCACATGGTGTTCTCGCCCTCCCAAACTCCGGCGTCCTTGGCCAGGAGTTCGTGCATTTTGCCGGGGGTGCCAGCGATCATGCAGGCTTGCATGTCTTCCATGGTCCAGCCTGGTGGGAGCTTCATTTCCGGTTGACCGGCGGCGGTGGGTTCTTTGGACGGTTCGGCAGTGGCGATCGATCCCATGACAGTGACCATGCTGGCAATCACAATGATGGCGGGAACAAACAGTTTTTTGCCGTTCATAAAATCCTCCGAAAAAAAGTTGTGAATGGTTCTACGATTTCCGCGCTATGGGTTAGCCCTTGTCTCAACGACCGATTTCATATTTGCCAGCCCTTTCTCAAAATCGCCGCCGACCATTTTATCCATGTTCATAAACATGCAGAATGCTTTGGACATGAAATGATGTTTGCCGATCATAGTCCACGTTACGGCGGTTTGATTACCTTCGGGCTGGAACGTGAATTCTGCCGTGTTATTAGCGGCGAAAGGCTTAAAGAATTCAAGTTTGATTCTGATGAGATTACTCGGCCGGCTTTCCACGATCGTCATTCGCCCTTCGCCCACCTTTTTGTTGCCGGACCACGAGTAAACGGCGCCGGTTCCGGCCGGCGGCCCCTCGTAGGTTCGCTTCAATTGCGGATCCATCTTTTCCCACGGCGACCAGGCTGTCCATTTGTGGAAATCGTTCAGCTGCGCAAAAACCGCTGAGGACGGAGCCGCGATTTTTGCGGTTCGCGTAATCCGAAAATCGGACGGCCTTGTGGCAACGATGATGACCAACACGACAACAAGGGCTGTTAGTGCGCCAAGAATGATGGGGAGCATACCGACTCATCTCCGGATTTCATGCCAGTTTACGTGCTATGCGCACTGCGCTGCAAGAATCATCCATGAGATTCCGAAGCGATCGGTAACCACACCGAACCGCGGGGAAAAGAACGTCTTGGCCAGCGGCATTTGCACTTTCCCGCCATCGGCCAGCGCATTGAACAGACGGTCGGTGTCGGCCTCTTTGGGCACCGTGATGGCGAGCGAAAAGCCTTGAAAGTTCGTCTTCCCCCCGGCATGGCAGTCGGACGCCATGATCGTCGTCTCGCCGATGCGAAAACTGGTGTGCAGCACCTTGTTTTCCGATCCCGGTGCGACCGTGCCGACTGCGGGAGGCTCTGGCGAGTCTTTGAAACGCATCAGCATTTCGACTTCAGCGCCAGCGCCTTGCGGTAAAACTCAACCGCTTCTTCGCAGCGGCCATCAAAGTTCAAATAAGGTTGGACTTGCATGAGAATTTCCTTTCGAGATCGGATCTGAAATGTGAGATTTGAAATGATTGCCTGTAATCCATTTTGAGTTGATAGGTGGCTGGGGTCGAGGTTGCTGAGCCCCCAGCCACCCACCGTTGTCGTCTCCATTTATTTTCCGCCCGGCAAACCAGAAAGTTCAATCACTGGCCGCACTTCGACGGTTCCCCAGCGTGCGCCGGGAATTTTCGCGGCAATGCCGATCGCCGCATCAAGGTCTTTCGCCTCGACCATAAAATATCCGCCAAGCTGTTCCCGCGTCTCGGCAAACGGGCCGTCGGTCACCAGGCGTCTCCCTTCACGAACCCGCACGCTGGTCGCCGTCGTGACGCTCTGCAACGGCGATGCACCAAGGAATTGCCCGCGCGATTGCAGCTCGTGACACAACTGTGTCGATTCTTCGTAGCAATGCTCGCGGGCTTCGCCACTAATCGCCCCTTCTGCCGCATAAATCAAAAGCATGTATTTCATAATCGTTTCTCCGAGATCAATCGAAAGTCATTCGAGCAGTATTATTTCGCCGCCGCAACTTGCTTCCGTAGCCGCTCTTCTTGCTCGCGAAGTTCGGGGGCAAATGCGGCGCCGAAGTCCTCGGCTTCATGCACCGGGCGAATCTCGATCTCGGTTTCCTGCCCAGGCCCCATCGGCGCGGGGCAGCGTTTGACCCAGTCGATCGCCTCGGCCAACGAATCGCACTTCCACAACCAGAAGCCGCCAACCAACTCTTTCGTTTCGGCAAACGGTCCGTCGATCACAGTTCGTTTTCCATTCAAAATCTTGACACGCGCGCCCTTCGAACTCGGTTGGAGTCCCTCGGCCGCTAGCAGGACGCCGGCCTGCATCAGTTCGTCGTTGAACTTTCCCATCTCGGTAAGGAGCTGCTCGCTAGGCTTGATTCCGGCTTCGCAGTCTTTGCTCGCTTTGACCAGGATCATAAATCGCATGGTAATTTCTCCTTCGGTTTGTTTGTGATATGAGATAGCAATCTGAACTATTAGATTTTTTTGGATGACTAGCCGTTGTAGGCTTGCTGCAAGCCGTGGATGTCGAGCTTGACCATTTTCATGAGCGCCTGCATCACGCGGTTGGTCTTGGCGGGATCTTTATCTTCCATCATCTTGCCCAGGACCGTGGGAACAATTTGCCACGACAGGCCGTATTTGTCTTTCAACCAGCCGCATTGCACTTCCTGGCCGCCGGCGGTGAGTTTTTTCCAATAGTCGTCGATTTCTTCCTGCGTTTCGCAGTTGACGACGAACGACACGGCTTCGTTGAACTTGAACACCGGGCCGCCGTTAAGCGCCATGAAGTTCTGGCCTTCGAGCTGGAAGGTGACCGTGAGAACCGTTCCCTTGGGTAGCGGCGCCCCTTCGCCGTAGTAGCTCACCTGTCCGAGCTTGGAATTCTTGGAGACAGATATGTAAAACTTTGCGGCTTCGAGTGCTTGCGTATCGAACCAAAGGCATGGATGGATGGTTTGCATGACGAATGTGAATTTTGTGGTTGGTGATGGTGGTTTGGAATTACTTTGCGATGCACTACGACTTCTGACTGCGCCGGCGATTGCATTTCTTGGAAGCCGGCGGCGGCCTTCTGAACGTCGTCCGGGAAGTCCGCGAACTCCTGCACTTGGCGGACCTCGATCACTTCGTTGTTCGACGCCGGGCAGCGAGACGCCCATGCGACGGCCTCTGCCTTCGATTTCACATTGATCATCCAGTAACCTCCGAGCACCTCTTTGGTCTCGGGGAAAGGGCCGTCCGTAACTTTGGGCTTGCCGCCAGCGAATGAAACGCGCGCGCGCCATCGAGGGTGGATGGAGACCATCCAGAGTGACGAGCACGCCGGCCTTCTGCAATTCTTCGTTGTACTTCATCATCGCCGCCACGGCCTTGGCGTCAGGCATGGTGCCCGGCGCGGCTGTTTCATACCCCTTGGGAATCATCAGCATCATGAATCGCATCGTATGTCTCCTTGATGAGCAATTTACGCCGGGCTTTCAGACTTTTTCGACCGGGAAATGCGGCGTTGTTGTTCTGTTGATGCTAAATAGTCGTGTGGCGGAGCCCGAAATCGACATGAAACCCAAAATTTTACCGCAATTCAGCCAGCCGCCTTTCCAGAAACCGCCGCTCCGGCTCCTGACGCACCAGCGCAAGTGCCTGCTGGTATGAGGTTTGAGCCTCCGCTGTTTTCCCCAATCGCCGGCAAAGTTCTGCCCGGGCCGAATGTGCCAGATGATAGTCGGACAAATCGCCGCGCGAAAGGATGGCATCGATCAGTTCCAGTCCCGATTGAGGACCGTCGCGCATCGCCACGGCGACGGCCCGGTTCAACTCGACCACCGGAGAAGACGCCGACTGCAAAAGGATATCGTACAATCCGACGATCTGGGCCCAGTCGGTTGCCGCGGCATTCGCCGCGGAGCCATGTACCGCAGAAATCGCCGCCTGAAGCGTATATGGGCCAATCGGGCCCGACGACATGGCCTGCTGCACGAGCGCCGTGCCTTCGGCAATCAACGGCTGGTTCCAGAGCGAGCGATCCTGATCGTCCAACAAAATGATTTCGCCCGTGGGCGACACGTGCGCGGCTCGGCGCGATTCGTGCAGCAACATCAGTGCCAAAAGTCCCACCGCTTCCGATTCGGGCAACAGCTCGACCAGCAATCGCTCCAGGCGGATTGCTTCGCCCGAAAGATCGGGCCGCGTGAGCGACTCGCCGGACGACGCGGCGTAGCCCTCGTTGAACACGAGGTAAATCACTTGCAACACGGTTTCCAATCGGTCCGGCAAATCTTCCCGTGACGGCACCTGATACGGAATGCGTGCGTCGCGAATCTTCGCTTTGGCGCGCACAATGCGCTGAGCCAGCGTCGAGGGCGCAGTCAGAAATGCGCTGGCGATGGCTTCGGTTGTCAGCCCGCAAACTTCACGCAACGTCAGCGCCACCTGCGCTTCGGGCTGTAGCGCGGGATGGCAGCAGGTAAAAATCAGCCGCAGCCGATCGTCTTCAACGCCGTCGCTGTCCTGCCCCGCCGCAGCCCCCGCATTGGCGTCAAGCCGCTCGGCAAGTTCCGACAGCGAGGCGTCGAACCGTGCCCGCCGCCGCATGGTGTCGATCGCTTTGAATCGGCCGGCCGACACTAACCACGCCCGCGGATTCGTGGGCACGCCGTCCCGCGGCCACTGCTCGACAGCCGAAGCGAAGGCATCGTGCATTGCCTCCTCGGCCAGTTCGAAGTCGCCCAGCAAACGGATCAGCGTGGCGAAGACGCGGCGCGAATCCGTGCGGTAGACAGCGTCCACCATGCTGCGCGCGTCGTCGGCCGGGTTGTCGCTCATCTTCGGATTCCCCGCACCCGCCGTGACAAGTCGCGCGCCCGTCGGGTTTTTTACACATTCACCAAGTGCTCTGCAAGGCGCTCCAGCGTTTGTTTTCCGCCTTCGATGGCTCCGCATTCCTTCACGATCTGATCGCCTGGTGCTTGTCGCATCGCGATCTTGGTGCTTCACGCGGAATTAGCTTTTTCCACGAACTTCGGCAGCGAGGTGCCGATGATGTAAGTCCAACCTTCCATAAAATTCGACCGGGCAAAGTCGCGAAGTTTTGGAAACGTATCGAGTCCCGTATGGATTAATTTCAGTCGGGTTTTGTTCCCCTCGGGAAATAATTCAAACGTGACCAGCGAGTTGCCTGGGTGCCCTTCGTAGCGCCAACTGTAAGCAAGTTTTTTCTGCGCCACGACTTCCGTGATTTTACAGTGGTGGATGTATTTGACCCCTTCGTTTTCAGCATCAAACCGAAATTCAAAGCCGACTTCCGGCTTGAATTCCGCGATGTCGAAATACCACTCTTTCATCGCCTCTTTCGAAGTAATGGCGTGCCACACCGCCGCCACGGGAGCGTTGAAAGTGCGCTCGACCACCAGCGGATCGTTGCTGTTAATTTCCACCCTGTCGGCTTCATTTTTTGCGACCATGTCGCTGCTCCTTTTCTTGCAAGGTGTGCAAATATTGCTCCAAGCGATCGAAACTTTCGTACCAGAACCGCTCGAAGGTCTGGACCCAATCGTGAATCGGTTTGAGCCCCTTGCCGTTCAGTTTGTATAGCCGTTGCTGTCCCGCCCCGCGCACGCTCACCAGACCCACCTCTTTCAAAACCCGCAGATGCTTCGAGGCCTGCGGCTGCCTGATGCGCAGCGACCGGGCCACATCGTTCACCGGCCGCTCGCCCTTGGCCAGCAAATTAAGAATCTGCCGCCGCCGCGGTTCCGCTACCGCATTGAAAGCATCGGAAGTCGTCGCTGAACGTGCCATGCTAGAATTATATTCCGATATGGGAATATGTCAAGCATGAAGCGACGTGCTCTCGGCGCTCCGTAGCTTTCGTCGAATACGAGCTTGTAGTCCAACGAGAAACTTCTTCAGGTCTGGCTGCCGCGCGGTGCGAAGTGCCTGCTGGCTACGCTGCCACGCTTCAGCGGGACGGTCCGTTTTGAAAAGACTGCTTGCCAGCCAGGCCAGAGCCTCGGCCTTCGTCGCCGGATCGAGTCCCAGGCGAAGCGCCGCTTCATAGCATGGAATGGCCGTCGATTCTCGACTGTTATTATCGTGAAACACGCCCAGTCGATAGCAGGCCATCGCCCGTGCTTTCTTGCCCAGCGCCTCCGCCACGTCCCGCTCAAGCTGCTTACGACTGCGACGCAACATTTGCTCCAAATCGTTGAGAATTCGCACGCTTCGACTTTGGCTGCTGCTGCGTGTAATTCGGCTGACAAAGCTGAATCACAAAGTCGCCGGGAACTTCAATGGTTCAACACTTTGCCCCAGCGCTGACTGACAGTCTCACAGCGAAAATATCGCGCAAACATTCATCCAGATCGGTGTAGTTGAACGTGAAACCTTCGTCAAGCAGGCGTTTGGGTAAACAACGACGACCGGTGAGCGCTAACGATGCATCAGTGCCCATCAAGAACGCGCCGATGCGAACTGCCACTGCCGGCGCCGGCGCCGGCGGGCTCCACGGACGATGCATCGACCGCCGCAACGCCGCCATGAACACGGCATTCGTGACCGGATTTGGACCGGTGACGTTGTAAATGCCGCGAGCATTGTTGTTTGCCAGGCACCACTCAAAGATTCGGTTCAGGTCGTCAATGTGCAACCAACTAATGTACTGCCGGCCGTTGCCAACTGTTCCACCTAGACCCAAGCGCGTCAGTTTTGCGAGGCGGCCGAGCGCTCCGCCATCGTCTGCCAGCGCGAAGCCGATGCGCAACACAGCGGTTCGAGTGTTTGGCAAGTCTTGTTGTGCCAATTCGGCTTCCCAGGCTTCGCATACCTCTGCCGAGAAGCCAGAACCATGCGGCCCATCGTCGTCGCAAATTCGTTCGCCAGCATCGCCGTAAATCGCCAGCGATGACGCTTGGATCCAAGTCGGCGGCGGCGAGTTGCACTGTCGAACGGCCGCACCCAAGGCGCGAACGGAATTCACGCGCGAATCGATGATTTCGCGGCGATTAGCCGTCGTGTATCGACAATCGACACTGCGTCCCGTCAAGTTGATAATCGCGGACACATTTTCGAGCTGCATCGCCCAATCGCCGAGGGTCGCGCCATCTCAATAGAAAAAGCCGGGACTTGTTCCCGTAGATCTGCTAAGTACCACCGGCTCATAGCCCGCCGCTGAAAGGCGTGCGGCCAGCGACTGACCCAAAAACCCGCTGCCGCCCGCTAGAACGATGCGTCCGCGCATTACGCAGCCTCCGTCCTTGCTTCTGAACTACGTTTCCGCGAGAGACAAACCGCGAGAACCGCGGATCATTAACAACCGCGGCAAAAGTACGCCCAACCATCAAATCAGCCGGCGTTATTCTGTAAACTATCGGCGGCGTCGGAAATGACCGTCCCAAAATGACAACCGATTTTCATGGCACGCTCTCGAAAAATGTCAGCGTGTTGCCGAACGGGTCTTTGATCGACATCTCAATCGTGCGCCATTCAGTCTGCTGACAGCCGGGTTTGGCGTGTTTATAGTCTTTCTTCCGCAGGGCTTCGGACAGCTCTTTGACCCCGCTGGTCTGAATCCGCACCGCACCGCCAGGGCAGCAGTCGCCATGATGCCCCGTTAAATGGATGACACACCCATCACGCGAGACTTGCATGTAGAGCGGAAAATTTTCGCCAAACCGATGTTCCCAGTCGATCGCGAATCCGAGAAAGTCGACGTAAAACTCCTTGGCTTTTTCTTCGTCGAAAATCCTCAGGACCGGAATCATCGCGCCAAGTTGCATGCTGTCCTCTCTTTCGGATTTAATGCGTCTAGCAAAAACTCCGGGGGACACGGGGAGCACAGAGATCAATCAGTATTCGCCGAATACTTCGTTGATTTTTGATCTTTCCCGTGTTCCCCGTGGTTCATTTTGTTTATGCTCTTAGAACCCAAGCGAAGTTGCGAGAGCAAAAATTCGTAATAAATCAGTGGCGTACCGCGATACGCGGTCCGGCCTACTTCCGTCCAGCCGCAGCGCACGTAAAAATCGCCGGCCCCGGCCTGGGCGTCATACGCATCGAGGCGAATTGCATCGGCGGGCCATTTCTTCGCAATCTTCGTGGCCTCTTTCAAACAGCGCCGGCCGATTCCTTGCCGTTGCCTGGCCGGCGTGACTGCCATCGCCAGCAGATACAGCGGCTGGCCACAGGCCGAGAAGTAACGGGTGTCGATCGCCCACGGCTTTTTCGTCGTCAACCGCAACGTGCCGACAAGCTCGGCGCCAATTCGCGCCACGAACACTTGCGAAGTGCGCAGGGCGTACAAAACCCCGTTCTCGGAAGTTTTCGACGACCACGGACCGCGGCCATGCACGCTGGTCAGATGCTCCGCCACCGTCGTGTGCAGCGCAGCCAAGCGGGCCGCGTCATCGGCAGTGGCAGGCTTGAGGTTGAAACGCATGGCACGAATCACATATTGCCGAACGAAACTAAGCAGAGTCCCAGCCCGAACGATATGACCGCCGACGGAACGCGATCATTGTAGAAAATGATTGCCGGCGCGACAAACGGCACGCTAAACTGAACTTCTGTCTGCCATGTGGGGAGAGTACGATGAAACGCCCGCAGTTCTCAATCCGATTGCTGTTGTTGATTGTGGCGCTGGCGGCAGTCTTGATGGCTTGGAGAGCGGCCATATGGCAAATCGAGCGTTCTGATAGAAATAGAAGAATTGAGCTACTTGAAAATGACATCAAGAATAATGAAGTCGAGCGGGATTATTTTCTAAAAACAACGGGGCCAACTATCCATGTCGAGATGCTAGAAGCCGACCTTGTCGAGCAGCGTAAGGCTTTAGAAGAACTCAAGAAATGATGTCCGCTCGTCTCCGCTTTACCATCCGCGACTTGCTCTGGCTGACGCTGGTTGTGGCGCTGATTGTCGGGTGGCGGTTGGAATACCTTGCCACAGCGAAAAGGGCCGAGAATGCCACAGAAAAGCTGCAAGCCGCCGAAGCGACAAATGACACGTTAAACTGAACTCCTACCCGCCACGTCTCCTATGGAGTGAGCCCATGCGATTCACACTCTCCAAACTGTTTCTCGCGGTGGCGATGGTAGCGCTGGCCTGCGCCGGGCTAATCGGACGCAATCGCTGGTGGGCCGAGTCAATCGTCACGCTGTCGATAGTGCTCTATGTGGCCGTCGCGCTATTATCGATTGGCCGCGATATGAAAACAAAAATCTTCCGCATTGCGTTTTCAGCTATCGGAGGCGGTTACCTGCTTTTGGTCTTGTATGCCGAGCCGATCCGCCAAGTGTTATTGACCGACCATTTGTTAACGATCGCGGGCAAATCGTTGCAGGTTCCTCTGAGTGATGGAGACACGAGTTCCCAGGGTCGGGCCCCTTCCCCTGGATTTGGCGGAGGCGGCGGCCCGGGATTTGGAGGCGGAGGACTCATTGTCGCCGGCGGGAGTGGCGGCACTGGTGGTGGTCCATTCGATTGGGATCGCGACGACGTTGGCACGCTCCAGCTGAATATCGGAACACAGGCTGGGGCATTCTTTGTCATCGGCCATTGCATCTGGTCTTGGCTATTCGCACTACTTGGTGGCTGGTTGGCCAGTTTCATGTATTCAAAGTTCCAAAAATCTCAAAAAAACTGACCTATGCGTCCCCGCTTCATCATTCGCGACTTGCTCTGGCTGACGCTGGTGGTAGCGCTAATCGTCGGTTGGCTGTTGGAGCACACTGCGATAGACGAGCACGCCGCCAGTACCGCCCAGAAACTGCAAGAAACCGAAGCTCTCGTAAGAAAGCTGCAACAGAGTTCCAATTCGCTCGTTCAAGAATTGGCAGACAAACGACGCGAACTACAGCGACAAGCTGCGCCAAAACCAGCAACTGCGCCACTCCCTAACATGTCAATCGATAACATGCCAATCATGCGACCGCCGGCGAAATATAGCGATCAACAACAGTCGTCAAGACAAGAACCTGAGATCATCCCCTGACTTTTCCGGCCAGCACCATTTTGATGAGCCACGACCTCTTATTATTCAACACGAGGAAAAACGCCACACTTGGCATAAACTGTATATTGACATTTGTTCACTATTTGATACAATGACTGGCGGAACTCTGGCGTTCCCGTCCGAGGGCTGATGCGGGTGGTCTTGGGTTGCGGACCGGCCCTTTGTTTCCGGTCTAACAAGATGTTTCAACCCCGTGTCAGCGCCGGCTGCCGGTCTTTGACAAGTGAGTAATAGAATTTCCCCGCCTCGGGCCAGCACCGCCCGAGGTTGGGCCGGACTGCGCCCGGCAAGTCCAGCAATTCACCGCAGGGGATGCCGAGGTTCGCCGAGGGCAGCGCGGAGCGATCAAGCCTGATTTTGAGATTTCCTGCAACTCCTCTGCGTGACTCTGTGTCCTCTGCGGTGAAGATTCCGCTCGGCTGCCAGTCGTGCGCAGCGGTGGGAACAATGAGGGAACAATGCAAGGCGCAAAACACGGGTTTTCCCGAGCATTTCGCGCCAACACTGCACCCTCGATCCCCGGGGGTTGTGTGTTTAGTTTGTTGGGTGGTCGGTGGTCCGTAGTCATTCATCGTCAGGGGTCCGGTTGTCAGTTGCGACAGACCACCCAACATGCTGTACCCTCACTCCGGCCCTCTCCCAAAGGGCGAGGGAGAAGAAGAACAACGGACCACGGGCAACTCCCGGGTCACAGTCAGGTCGCCATGTTTTTCGAAAACGACTTGTTTTCCAGGCTCGTTTTCCAAACATTGTCACCTCGATTTTTATTTTTTGTGCGTGTGCTTCGAGTCAGAGACGCGCAAGTCCAGGGACCATCGCGGCGATGGTGCCCGCAACCCCTGGACTTAAGAGAGTGGTATGATTGAGCGACGAACGCTTCCCGGCCGACACGGCCGGGCTATATATCATGGCGGGCATGGCAAACTCGCGGGCGGCAGATTATGCTGTCGGAAACCTGCCGGCCGACAGAAAGCCGGCCCAATCCGCACGCATTTACCCACCCATTGCACAGGAGTGTCCATGAGCCGCGCTCGATTTGCCCAGGCCGCTGGTGTGTTTGTTTTCGCCGTTATTGCCGCCTTGATGCTGGCGGCCCAGGGGCTCGCGAGGAGCTCGCCCAAGACCAGCCCGGTGCCGATTAGCAAAGAACCGTTGCCGGTGGTCATTGAACGGGCGTTTCCAAATTTGAACTTTCCGCAAGCGAATCCGCCCACTTCGCCGGGCATCACTGGTGGTGTGCGGCCCATCTACCTCACCTATCCGCCCGATGGCACAAACCGCATTGCGGTAATGGGCCAGTTGGGCCACGTGTGGTTGTTCCCGAACAAGGAAGATGTGGAAGACGCCACGGAAACGCTCGATATCTCACCCAGCGTGGTCTACAACGAAAAGGCGAACGAAGAAGGGCTGCTGGGCCTGGCGTTTCATCCAAATTTCAAGCAGAACCGCGAGTTCTTTGTCTACTACACGACCAACGACGCCAAGCATCAATCGGTGCTGAAACGCTTCAAGATGTCGGCCAGCGATCCGAACCGCGCCGATCCAAACTCGGGCGAAGAAATTCTCCGCACGCCGGAGAAGGAAACTTGGAACCATAACGGCGGCACCATTACGTTTGGACCCGATGGTTATTTGTACTTTGTCGTCGGCGACGGCGGATTCGCCAACGACAAATGGGGGCACGGCCAGAGCTTGGAAACGCTGCTGGGCAAAATTAACCGGATCGATGTCGATCATAAAGATTCGGGGCTCAACTACGCCATTCCGAAAGACAATCCGTTTGTGAACGTGGAAGGCGCACGCGGCGAAATTTGGGCGTTGGGCTTGCGCAACCCGTGGCGGATTTCGTTCGATCCGAAAACCGGCTGGCTGTGGGCCGGCGATGTGGGTCAGGATACGTGGGAAGAAGTCGATATCATCACCAAGGGGGGCAATTATGGCTGGAACATCCGCGAGGGATTTCATCCTTTCACGGTGCGGCCCAATGCGAATCCCAAGCCGGCGCCACCGCCGGAACATGTGGTGGGCAAGCTGATCGACCCGGTTTTCGATTATCACCACTCGATCGGCAAATCGATCACCGGCGGCGGCGTGTACCGCGGTAAGCGTGCTCCGGAACTGTACGGCAAGTACATTTTTGCCGACTACGTATCTGGCAAGGTGTACGCTTTGACCTACGACGACAAGGCCGAGAAGACCGTTTCCGTGCAGCAGCTCACGCAGGAAGAAGGCCGCTCGCTGCCGATCTTTACCTTCGGCGAAGACGAACATCACGAGATGTATTTGGGCTCGGCCGATGGAACGCTGAAGCACTTTCGGTCGTTAGGCAAGCCCGCCGAGACGCCGACGAGTGCGGCAGCAAGCCGGTAAGCAAGCGGCCTCGAATTCGCTGAACCCTAAACGGCTGTCAGTATTGGTAGGTAATGGCCATGCCGGCGCCATCGACCATGGGCAGCGGCGTGATCTGCCAACTGTGCTCTTGATGGTCGGTCAGATCGATGCAGGTGGCAGTCCAGTAGGCCATCCACCAACCCAAGAACACTTGCGATGTGTAATGGGCATCGTCGTTGATGCGTGACCAGCCGGCGAAGGCCGAACAGGCGTAGAAGCCAATTTTCAATGGCACTTCATCGGTCATCTTGGCCGCGTTGATGAAGGGCAGGGCACCCATGAAGGCATGGCCGCTGACGCCGTTGTTGTCGGTGAAGGGCTTCCACCGGCTTTCGGCAGTGGTTTCGCCGGGCCGTGACGCACCGGTTGCGTACTGCATGAAGAGCAACGCCGGCGTGCCGACGAAGAGACTGCGAAGTTCGCGATCGCCCCACTCGCCGATGACGTCGCCCAGGCGAGTATCGTAGCACGTTTCACCGACGAGCCAGGCAGCCACGGCGGCAGGTGCTTCGTAAGCGCCTTCGCCGAACATTTTGGCGACCTTGGCTACGTTGTCGCTGGAATTACTGCGGACGCTCTTCTGATACCAATTGCGAATGTGCTGATCGAGCTCGGTGTTCGCGCCGATGGCGCCAACGCCAAAGCCAACAGCTAGCACGCTGAGATTTTTCCAGCGATAAAAATTCTTGTAATCGGCGACTGTTTGATGCCAAAGAATGCCAGCATCGCCGCGAAAGTGTTCGCCAAACGAGGGCCGGCAATAGTTCTCGGCCACTGAAGGCGCGGGCCATGTCGGGGCGTTGGGATCGGTTACCGCAGCAGGTTCACCGACTGAAATTGCCTCGGGCTGGATTTCCATCGGCGTTGGAAGAGCGCTCAAACTGGGACCGGCCGCCGGCGCTGCATAGGCCGCCGGTTGCGCCGCGATCGAAGGTGAGATGGCCGACGGATAAGAATCGCTGGGCGTGGAACTCGTTTGCGGTACGGCGGCCAATGCCGGGCCAGGAAGCGCCGACGACGCCACCAACGGCGCATGACGACAGCCAGCGCACAGCAAGATGACGCCCAATCCAGCGATGCCGGACCGTCGCAGAAACATACGTGTTTTTCCGGCAGCAAGAAGAGATGGGCGTAGAAAAGTCTATCGCTATCATCGGAAGATGCCGATTGCGGGAGTTAATCGGTCGGCCGTTAAATTCGCCATAAAGTGCTAGAATCGAGGCAAATCGCCCAGGTTATTGCTAGCACGGCGAGATGCGAGGTCGCTTCGGCGTTTTGCTGGCGCCGCTATCAGGCAGGAGCAGCAACATCGGCGTCGAACACACGGACCTTTTTCCACATTGCTTTGCACTCGTCGACGAATTGCCGGTGTCGCGGCGCCACTTGATAAGCATCGTGAGCAGCATGGTCTTCGAACACCACGTGCAGTGCCACGTCGTAATTGCGATCGTTCACTTCGCGTTCATAAGTTGAGCACAGGCCCGCCGCATAAAACACGGCGCCGGGATGATTGGTCAAGTATTTGTGGCAAGCCTCGACCAGCTTCCGCCGATTTTCCGGTGTGGGGTCGTTAAGTGAAAAGAAAACGGTGTGCGCTAGCATGATTAAAGATTAGTGGCGGTGTGAGAAATGAGATGTCGCCGATTCCGAACGCCGAACGCCGACCGGCTAACTGGCCCCGCCGGTGGGTCGATCGGCAGACATGTGATTCGGATCGACAGCGTTGCCGCTGGCATTGCCATTGCTAGACTTTGCGTCGCCGGATTTGCCGTTCGAACTTTGATTGGCGAACGCCAGCCGTGGATGGGCCGAGGGACCGAGAATTTCTTCGACTTCGAACTCGTCGAGCATCTCTCGTCGTTCCAGCGCAGCAGCCAACTCGTCCAATTTTGCGCGATGCTGCAACAGTAATTCCATGGCTCGCTGATCGGCTTCGTGCAGAATGCGGGAGACTTCTTCATCAATCACGCGGGCGCTGTGTTCGCTGAACTCGCGCTGCTCGTAGATTTCGCGGCCCAAGAAGGGGTGCTCTTCACTGGTGCGATAAGCCACGGGACCGATGCGTTCGCTCATTCCCCAGTGAGCTACCATTTTTCGAGCCAACTTGGTGACCTGGGCCAAATCATTTTCTGCACCGGCGCTGAACTCATTGAAGACAAGTTTTTCGGCGCCACGACCACCGAGCATGAACACCAGACGGCTGTAGAGTTCCGCCTGACCAATGTTGAGCCGGTCTTCTTCGGGCAAAAGCTGAGTCACGCCGACGCCCGGCCGCGGGGGATAATCGTGACTTTGTGCAGCCGATCGATGCCGGGCAATATCCAGGCGAGCAAGGCGTGGCCAGACTCGTGATAGGCGGTCATTTTCTTTTCCTTGCCGGTCAGCAATTCCTCGCGTTTGGGGCCCATCAGCACTTTGTCGCGGGCGAACTCGAAATCGTCCATGTCGACTTTGTCTTTGCCGTTGCGGGTGGCCCACAGGGCGGCCTCGTTTACCAAATTGCTGATATCGGCCCCGGTTAACCCCACGGTGCCGGCGGCCAGGCGTTCTAAATCGACATCCGCCGACAGCGGCACATCGCGGGTGTGGACTTTGAAAATCGCGAGGCGGGCCTTTTGATTTGGCCGATCGACCGTAATGTGACGGTCGAAACGGCCCGGCCGCAACAGCGCGGGATCCAAAACATCGGGCCGGTTGGTGGCCGCCAGCACAATGACCGATTCGGTCTGACTGAAGCCGTCCATTTCGCTGAGGATTTGATTCAACGTTTGCTCGCGCTCATCATGCCCGCCGCCTAAACCGGCGCCGCGATGCCGACCGACAGCGTCGATTTCGTCGATGAATAAAATGCACGGCGACGCTTCTTTGGCCGTCTTGAACATGTCGCGCACCCGGCTGGCGCCAACGCCGACGAACATCTGGATGAATTCTGATCCGCTGATCGAAAAGAACGGCACGCCGGCTTCTCCTGCCACGGCCCGCGCCAGCAGTGTCTTGCCGGTGCCCGGCGGTCCCATCAGCAGCACACCTTTGGGTACACGGCCGCCCAAGCGCGTGAATTTCTGCGGGGCCTTCAAAAACTCTACGATCTCTTGCAAATCGTGCTTCACGCCTTCAAGACCGGCCACATCGTTGAAAGTGATTGGCTTCTTGCCCGTATCTTCATAACGCTTTGCCGGACTCTTACTGAAGCCCGAAAGGATGCCGCCGCCGAGAAACTGATCGCGCGTCTTGCGGAACATGGTCCACAGGCCAAACAACAGCAGCAGCGGCACAAAGAGATATAGCGCCAGAAACAGCATATTGCCATCGCTGGCTGCCGTGGCTTTCACACGCACATCTTTCTGCTCGAGCATGGTCCGCAGCAGCGTGCGATCTTCGATCGGCGGCAGAGTTACACTAAAATTGCTCGGCAACCGCTCACCGCTTGCTTCGGCGGAGCCGGATTTAGCAACCGAAGGACTGGGATTGACGATAGATCCCGAACCCTCGGCACTGGTGGTTGCCTTAGGCGGTGCTAGGGGCGGGGTGCGGAACTTTCCGAGCAACTGCTGCCCGTCGAAGTCGACCTCGGCGATGTTTTTCTTTTGCAGCTCTTCCCAGAAGAAATCGTAGGGAACTTCGGCGCGGTTCCCCCCAGGGTGGGCAAACAGCATGTAGACCGTCAGCGCCAGCACGGCAATCATCAGCCACAATCCGGCTGGCTTCATGCGGGGCCGAACTTGCGGCACGCGCGGCGGGCTTGGCGAGTCGGGCTTAGGCGTATCCATCCAATTCCTTTCAGGCTGACAGGCAAAACGATGACCTGCCGAATTCTATCCCGCTGGGTGAGATAATTCGACCGCTAATTTCGGCCTGCCGCGGAGAAGTTGTCGCCGGCCTATTGGAGTTTTTGAGCGTCAATTCAATCGATCCGCCCTCTGGCCACAACCGCAGCGGCACATTTTAGCTTCCTTTGCCGCCCGCTGGTTTGACCGGTTTTCCGTCTTGGTATTCCTCTTGGGTCTTAACTTCCTTTCCGTCGGGCTGGTAGTAGACCCAGCGACCATTTCGCTTGCCGGCTTTGAAACTCACTTCTTCTTCGCGCACCCCTTTTTCATTGAACTTGGTCCAACTTCCATCCAATTTGCCGTCGACATAGTTTTCAACTCGGGCCTCCTGGCCGTTGTCGTAAAACACGTGCCAGGGGCCTTGCTTGACGCCGTCCACATACCGGCCTTCTTCGAATTTTTGGCCGTTGCGATAGTAACTGGTATAGAGGCCGTGGTTCACCTTTGAATCGTCGCTATACAATTTGATTTCGCGGCGTTTATAAACCTTCTTGTCAGGAAAGAATATCGTGAAGACATCTTCTCGGACAAGCGTTCGTTGCGAGTTTTGATTTTGTTGTTGTGCGGCCGGCGCTGATGATTTATCGGTGTCGCTCCCGGATTTTGGTGAATTGCTAACTGTGGATGAATTATTGACGTCCGATTTATCAGATGCTTCATCGGCAGCGACCGAAGCGTCTTTGGCCCCGCCACATCCCGTCAGACTGAAAGCCAAAAACGCGAGGCTGCAAATCGCGACGAAACAACACGCCGTCCGTCGTTGCGACTGACCAATCGCCGGAGGGCCAGGAGCGTGTTCAAAAATGTGGGCAGCAGCATTCATAATCGTGGACCGGCGTTTCGCTAAACGTTTCGCCAGAGTAACCTGTCAATTCTAGCTTTCATTTCAGCATCAACTTCTAATATCGCATCCACTAGCGCATTAGTCCAACGAACATCCTAAGCTGAGGCATTCAACGCGGTTTGAGAACGCCGGCAAATTCGGCCCATTTTTCGGAATGTCCAATAAACCAAGTGCTCCGGAGCCCGAAATCGTCCGTTGGGGCGCCGTCGCTGTTATTTTCCGTGAAGATCGTTTACTGATCATCAAGCGGTCTCAACAGGTTCTGGCTCCCGGCATGTATTGTTTTCCAGGCGGAGGGATCGAGGCCGGCGAAACGGAACCACAGGCGCTCGTTCGCGAATTGCAAGAAGAGCTTGGTTGCACGGTCAAGCCAATGCGGCGGTTATGGGAGTACGTGTCGTCATGGCGTGTTCACCTCGCCTGGTGGAGCGCTGAGCTTGACGATCCAAGTTCCATCGTGCCCAACCCGATGGAGGTCGAGTCGGTGCATTGGCTGACGCTGAGCGACTTGGCCACATTGCCCAATCAATTAGAAAGCAACGTGCGCTTTCTGGAAGCGGTTGCTCGCGGTGAAGTGTCGCTCGCTTAGCAATGATTCTGCTGCCACCGTCTGGCGCGTCAACCGCAAATGCACTAAGGTAGCACTTCGTTGGCGTTGGGAATCTCGTCGCCGTTGGTCGATGCCGGCGTGACGATTGGCCGCTCGGGAACGGCTGCCTGTGCTGGGGCAGTTAATTGATCGGACTGCGCGGCCGACACCGGCGACTTGTGCAATTTCGTTGGCGGTGCACTGGTGCGGCTGGAAGGCACGATCCGCGTTGGCGGCGTTAAGACGGTCTTTGGATTGATTGGCGCTATCGGTGTCACCGCGCTGCCAATGCTTCCCGGGGGGCTGTACGGCGTGGCCAAAATACTGCGCGATTTCGTCGGCACTTGTTCGCCTGCAAGCACCGACGAGTTGCTGATCGGCGTGGATTTCACACCTTGCCCGACCTGCAATACCCAGGCGATTAATTCTTGATTCTTCGTCGAGTCGAGCACACCGTTCGGCGTAGTCCCCGCCAGCCCGTGCGGTTCGGCGGCCGCCTTTAGCAGCTTGCTTTCGGCCGGCTTGTCGTGATTGATCCACTGCAACGTGTTGTACAGATTCCTTTGGTTCACGCGCACCAGCGGCAATTTTCCAAGTGCTGGCCGCAACAAGGTGTACTTCGATGAGGCATTGGGACCATGACAACCGGCCGTAGCGCAATAATTCAGCAGCATTGGCTGAATTGTGGCGGTAAACGTTTCAGCGGTTCCGCTCGGCAGCGAGCGCACCATTCGCTCCAGCTCTTCGGCCGTCGCGGGTAGCGCAGACTTGGTGTGGCCGGTCGCGGCAACCTTTGGACGGGCGGCTTCCTCGATGGAGAGCCGCAACCGACGATCGAGCAGCACGAGCCGCCGATTCTGCGGATCAATCTCCATCGCCGCGGCAATCTCAGCGGCCGCGTAACCGGTCAGATCGTGGCGTAAGCACCATTCGGCCAGATTCAAATGATCTTCAATGTGCCCGGCAACCGTCCGACCCTGCTGCACGCGGTAGGCTTCGTCCAGCGAATGGCACATAAAATCGACGTCGCGCACCGGCAGTGCAACTTCGCTGTCGTTGCCAACCACCTCATAGCGATCGTCTTGGCGATGAACTTCGCCCGAAATGACCTCGCCATTGCGGAGCACCAACATTTGGCGCGGCGCAGCCGTTGGCTCCGCAGTTCCGGCCGGGAATTCTTCGGCCCGAACGAAACAAGATCGGAGCAATAGCAGGACAAACCAACAGAAAATGAGCGTAAGTCGGCCTAGCATGGCGGGCGGAAGAGTACGAGACACCGCCGCAAGGGTCAATATCGGTAACGAGTTAACGCAGAGTGCTACCACTGCTGCCGCTTGAGAGATGCAAGCCGATCTTCTAAAATCCCGACCTTTACGGACCCTACGAGGAAAACCATGGAACGAACATTCATCCTATTGAAGCCCGATTGTGTGCAGCGCCGCCTTGCCGGCCGGATTCTGGCCCGCTTCGAAGACAAGGGACTGAACATCATCGCCATGAAAATGCTCGGCGTGACGCCGGAGCTGTCGAAAAAGCATTACGCCGAACATGTGAGCAAGCCGTTCTATCCGGCGCTGGAAAAGTTCATCACAGGCGGCCCGGTGATCGCGGCCATTATTGAGGGGCTGGAAGCGATCCGCGTCGTCCGCGAAATTTTGGGACCCACCAGCGGCCTGAAAGCCCCCGCCGGCACCATCCGCGGCGACTTCAGCTCCAGCCGGCAAATGAACCTAGTCCACGCCTCAGACGGCCCGGAAGCCGCGCAGCGAGAAATCGCTCTGTATTTCACCGACGCCGAAATCTGTGCTTACACGCCGACGATTGCTCCGTGGCTGAAGGCATCCGACGAAGCATAACGCGGCTGGCTAAGTCCGCCACAGTCTGAAGCCTGGTCGTCGGCTGTGATGCCGCACGACGATAATCCGCACCGTGTTCTCATCCGGCATGCGAAAATAGATGCCGTAGGGAAAGCGATTCAGGAGGCAGCGACGAATGCCGGGTTTCACTTGCTCAAAGCGAAGAGGCCCGCTGCAAATCTGCTCAACGGTTGCATCAACTTCTTGCAAAAAGTCTTGATCCAGACCGGGTTGCTGTTCGTTGTAATAGTACGCCACCTCGGCGATGTCTCGCTGGGCTAGCGGAATGATTTCGAGGTTCATTTCAGCGATTCACGAATCTCCCGCATGGCTTGGTCATAAGGAATAGGCTTGACTGCCCCAGATTCGATTTCCGCTTCGCGCCGTTCAATCTCCGCGATAAGCTCTGGATCAATTTCGTCGTCTTCCACCCAACGACCAACGCTTTGCCATAGCCGCTGGGCTAGCGTCAATCGGTCTTCCGGCGGCAGCGCTAGGGCTTCGGTGGTCAAATAATCGAGTTGAGGCGACATGATGTTCCTCCGCAAATGAGGCTGATGGCGTACACCGCAAGTTTCATTGTACCTGACAATCGACGTCTGCGAAAAGCGAGATCTCTGCCTCCCCGCTTGCGGGTGTCTGCCGCTCAAGTCACAATAATGCGGCGAATATCGACGCCTGTTCAGATCGTGCCATCTAGCGACTTTTTATCGCCCTCAAAGTCACCCGTCCATGCTCGCCAAGCTGCACACGTTTTCGCTGTTGGGCATCGATGCGGTGCCGGTGGAAGTGGAAGTCGATGTGTCGCCTGGCGCACTCCCCAAAACCGTGCTCGTTGGTTTGCCGGAAGCGGCGGTCAAGGAAAGCACGCATCGGGTCGAACGGGCCATGGTCAACAGCGGCTTCATGCGGCCGCAAGACAAAATCGTCATCAATCTCGCCCCCGCAGAATTACCGAAGAATGCCGCGTCGTTCGATTTGCCGATTTCGCTCGGCATGCTCGCCGGCAGCGGGCAACTGGCTTCAGAGCTGTTCGATAAATACGCGGTTGTCGGTGAACTTGCGCTCGATGGCGCAACCCGGCCGACCAAAGGCGCGCTGTCGATGGCGATGTCGGCCGCCCAGCAAAAGAAACTCCGCGGCATCGTGGTGCCGACCGACAGCGCCGCCGAAGCCGCGGTGGTCGAGCAAATCGAAGTCATTGCGGTTTCCAGCCTGGCGCAGGCCGTGGCGTTTTTCGCCGGCCAGATCGAGATTGAACCCACGCCGCCGCGGCTCGATCAATGGTTCCAACAGTATGCTGCGTACGATTTAGACTTCGCCGATGTCCGCGGTCAGGAAATGGCCAAACGCGCCATCACCCTTGCCGCCGCTGGTGGGCACAATTTGCTGATGATCGGCCCGCCGGGTTCCGGCAAAACAATGCTGGCCAAACGCGTGCCGACCATTCTGCCAGAACTTTCCGCCGCGGAGTCGATCGAGACCACGCGCATTTATTCCGCGATGGGCTTGTTGAAGCCGGGCCAGCCGCTGTTGGCCACTCGGCCGCATCGTTCGCCGCACCACACCATCAGCAACGCCGGCCTGGTTGGCGGCGGCACCGTGCCCGCGCCGGGCGAGATTTCACTTTCGCACAACGGCGTTTTATTCCTCGACGAGCTGCCCGAATTCAACCGCGCCACGCTCGAAGTGCTTCGTCAGCCGCTGGAAGACGGCACCGTCACCATCAGCCGGGCACTCAACAGCACGACGTTCCCGGCCAACTTCATGCTCATCGCCGCCTTCAATCCGTGCCCGTGTGGCTACCGCAACGACCCCCGCCGCGATTGCCACTGCACGCTGCCACAGATCGAACGCTACATGAGTAAAATCAGTGGCCCGCTCTTGGACCGCATTGATATTCACATCGAAGTGCCGGCCGTGCCGTACAAGGAACTGACTGCCAGTGCCTCGGGCGCCACCAGCCAGCAGATGCGCGATCAAGTGACGCAGGCCCGCAACATGCAGCGTCGCCGCTTCGGCAAAACCCCCGTCCGTCAAAACGCGCACATGAGCCATCGCCAAATTCGCGAACACTGCAAGTTAGACGACGCCGGCATGAACCTGCTGCGTTCCACCATGACCGAACTGGGCCTTTCCGCCCGTGCCCACGACAAAATCCTCCGCGTCGCCCGCACCATCGCCGATTTAGACAGCAGCGAAAACATCACTTCCATGCACCTCAGCGAAGCGGTCAACTACCGCATGCTGGACCGGCAGTTGTGGAAGTAAAATCGGCGATGAGAGCAATCAAATTAAGCGAGTGGCCTCGATCAAGCCGGAGGCGTATCGGGGTCGCGGTAGCGATAAGAGGTTTTGAGGAATCGTCACCTCACTCAAGTTTCCAACTCCTGGCCAAGAGCCTCTTGCGGCTGAGCCGGAGCGGACAACTGTCCGGCCCACCCCCGCGCCGGGAAAAAAGGGAAAAAGAATTCACCACGCGAGGCACTAAGGATTGCGCGTAATTACAATAGTTACCAGGGTCAGCCCAAATGGGATAATGCCGGAAGACATTACCCACTCGTCGAATGACGGTCTTTTCAAGTCGTCGTCACTCATACCTGGCCATCTCATTGCCGATGGCGTTGGCTGCCGCCGTTCGGCAAGTCAAGTTTTCGCGGGTCGCACTAGTTTTCTTGCTCGCCCTCATTGGGGCCTTGCTCGGTCCCACTCCACCGTCGGCCCAGGCGCTCTCGTTCAATCTGACGTTTGACGCCAGCACCGCCACAGCGCCGGCCGGATTCTTCACGGCCTTCAACAACGCCATCCAGTTCTACGAGACGAACTTTTCGAATCCCATCACCATCAATCTGCAAGTGGGGTGGGGAGAGGTCAACGGTGTGAATCTGATGCCGGGCTTTCTTGGCGAGAGCCAGGCGAGTCAACCGGGCTTTTTCACCTTTGCCAACGTGAAAACCGCCTTAATCAGCCACGCGAAGTCGGCGGCGGACCTAACCAGCGTCGCCAACATGCCGGCGACCGATCCGACCGGTGGCGCCACTTTCAAACTGTCCCGAGCCCAATCGAAGGCGCTGGGTTTTATGAACGGCAATGCGGCGGGCGTCGATGGCTCCGTCGGCTTCGATGCCACAGCCTCCTACACCTTCGATCCCAACAACCGGGCTGTCGCCGGTAAGGTCGACTTCATTGGCCTGGCCGGTCATGAGATCACCGAGGTCATGGGTCGTTTCGGCCTGGGGCAAGCTGGCACCCACTTGGGACAGTATCAGTATGGCGCCATCGATTTCTTCCGCTACACGTCGCCCGGTGTGCCGGATCTCCTGCCGGAAAACGGCGCCTATTTCTCGATCGACGGCGGCACGACGGTCATCAATACCTTTAACGGCCCAGGCGGCGGCGACCTGAGCGACTGGGCGGGAATGACCTTCGACTCGTACAACGCTTCCCTCGCCTCGGGCGTGGAATTGGCCACCTCCGCGGGAGACATTACCGTGATGGATACAATCGGTTACGACGTGGTGTTCCCGGGAGACTTCAATCGCGATGGCCTGGTGAACGCCGCCGACATTTCGGCGATGCTGGCCGCACTCACCGATCTGACCGCCTACAAAACCTCCAAGAATCTCACCGATCCGCAACTGGCACTCATCGGCGACTTCAACCGCGACGGGTTCGTGACCAACGCCGATATTCAGCCGCTCTTAGATCTGGTGGCCAACGGCGGAAGTGGATCGATGAACGCCGTGCCGGAACCAGCATCGCTGGTCCTCCTGGCACTGGCGATTCCTGCGCTAGTCTTCCTGGTTCGCCGCAGGCTGCATCGATCGTTGTGGACGTGATGGGCAGTGATGCGCGACCAATTATACTTTTTCGTACGGCAGGATGCCCCATATCCCCCCTTTTGGCTCCGTTATGCAACCGGCGAGCACCCAGGCACGACCGAGGATCAGCAGGAGGCCGCCCGCAGTCAACAGCAACAGTGACGTCGGCTCCGGCACAGCCGCTACTGACCCGCCGCCTAGACTGGCCACCAAATCCAGTAGCCCTTGAATGTCGCGATTCGTGACCACGCCGGAGTTGTCGAAATCGCCGATTGCCGCCAATTGGCTGCCGTCCAGCAAGTAGGTTGCTTGGTAAACGGACAAGTCGGTCAACGCCATCAGCATCGCCGGTATGTCGGCCATCGTCACGTGGCCATCGCGATTAAAGTCCCCCCGCAACAACGGCACAGCCACCACCACCACATTGTCCAAACCAATATAAGCGCCGCCGGCCGTGCTGGTTCCGACCAGGGAGATCACGGTGCTGGAGCCCGCGGCGGTGAAGTCCAGCTGGAACTGCTCCCACTGGTTGCCTTGGCCCGTCAGGGTATTCGTAAACTGCTGCGACGCCGAACCGGCGATCGCGGTGACGGTGGCCGGACCCACCGCGATAGAGCTGTCGTTGTCCACGCCCACCCAGAAACTCAGTTCATACCCTTCACCAGCCACAGTGTTAATTGTCTGCTGCAACCCGCCAAAGGGAGAGGAGTCACTATAACCTTGCAGGTCCAACGAGACGTCGCCTTCCTCGGCCACAATGCCGTACGCATTGCCGGTTCGCAGAGGCGCAATGTGGTTAGTGAAGATCGTCCACCCGGAAATGGCGGTGCTGGACGGCGCCAAATCGGCGCCGCCGTCACCTCCAAATGTAAAACTCCCCGATTCAAAACTTCCATTGGCCACGAGAGTAGCGGCCCAGACGGAAGGACCAATGGCGAGGGCCAGAATTCCTTCACCCACGATCGCCGCCAGAAATCGAACGAATGCCCCTGACTCGTGCAATGGGGACATATTGTCAGTCTTCAATCAAGCGCTGCGGGAGACCCCTCGAACGACAACGAAGATTGTCCAGCTGGTAGCGACCACGCTGCCTTGCGACGGCGACGGTAAACAGCACCACCCGCGCACAGGCCAATCATGGACCAGATGATCAGGCTGGCTGGCTCAGGAGCAACGTCCCCCAGCAGACGATAATTTAGGTCGTTGTTAGTCGGAGACAAGTAGTTATTATTGTCCCCTATCGAATAAGCATATCCGGGTGGATCGCTGTTGGCCTTCACATAGAGCGATGTTGTCGTTGGACTCGGCCGGTCTCCCATCATGAAATAATAAGTCGTGTTGGGGTTCAAAACGACTGTGCTAGCGAATGTCCACATTCCCCCGCTGATTCCGGTCGACATTGCGACGAATCCTGGCGTGGCATTGCTCAGGCCGGCGGGTGTACCTAAATACGACGACGTCAAAATGAACAAATCACCTGCGGCGTAGTCACCGAAATTCGCGTCACCCGTACCGGTTAAGTTGTCGAAACTGAATTTGATATTGTTCCAAGGTCCGCCGGTGGGAGTCGTAACCGCCTGCCCGAAGTACGGACGTGCATCTGATGGCGCGTTGCCGTCTGTTTGACTGATTATGACCGCCGCCTGAGCGTTCGCCGCGGCAGCAACCATCATTACCACCACTCCCAAATTTAGTGACCTGCAACGCATTGGAAACTCCTGAGGAAGGTGACACTGCCCGAGCTATGCTCTTTGCATCCTGCTATGTGCTTATATGCCGCAAACACCACCACCCTGACAGTTTTTAATTATTAAAAGGGAAAGTACGAATTCTGAGGGCGGCCTGATTACTTTAGTCCTTCCGAAGGCGGCCGCACGTCGCTTTGCCAGCCGCAGGCCTCGCCGGCCGGTTCCTGATCCGCTCCCCGATACATTCATCTCGCTCATGGCTTATCCTCCAACAAGGGTTATAACACCCCGGAAGATCACACCTCTAGGCTTTGCCCATAAATTCATGACTACCACAATTCTGAGTAGCTGGCCGTCGCCTGCTGTCGCAACAGATTGTGCGAGCAACCGATTTTTCGGGCAAAGCCACACCTCTACTACTTTCTTTGCCAATTTCTGTGCCACTGGGGACGAAACACTACAAAAGTACGGTGGGAAAACTTGTCGAAGGATCGGCGCCTAAACAAGCTGCCAAGCATCGTTTAGTCGATCTAGCGTGCGGATCTGCCTAATTTTTTGGTAGAGGCGCTTTAGTTTCTTTTGATTGGCATCTTGATTGGCATGTGACAGATGGTCCAGAGGTACACAAAAAGGAGATATACGAATGGCAGCGTGGCCAGGGCGATTGCGCGATGATGGGCAATATGAGGTAATTAAATGAACAGGTCCAATACTGTTCGGCTCATAGTTTCCGAAGCAGCTTCGATAGGCCAATGGGGGGGCATTCTACTTTTCCGATCGGATCGGGGTCGCGTAGCAGAAAAGTAGCTGTGAGAAATCGCCAGCCAAAGAAAGATTTCAAACTCCTGGCCAAGAGCCTCTTGCGGCTGTGCCGCCCAGACGAATGGTCCTGAGCACCGACGGCCACAATCTAACTTTTGTGATGCACTTCAAGGTCGCAAGGCATCCTTCTCAAATCTATCTAAACCGTGCGCCATCATTTTGACTCTGCCGGGGTTTCGCGCGCCAAAGTCGGAAATCTTCGAGAGTTTTTGCGATTTTTCGGCGGGGCTCCATCCCCAATCGCCCGCTTCAAGCGCATCTCATCATTGTGTAGCGATGTAGCGACCGCTGTCCCGAGCGGTTCGCGGGCGGCTGAGGACAGCCGACACTACATTTCAAACTGGCCCACTGCCGATTTGTCGTTAAAGCTTGACTGGCAAAATTGGCGGCAGAATAATGGGCCAATTGAAAAGACCCGCTCCACCGTGCTCAAAAAAGCCGATTTGGGGAGGCAACCGATGACGAAGCAACATGGCTTGGCGTGCATTGTGGGCGGAGTGGTGCTGCTATTCGCAGCGGTGAGTTCGGCTGGTGTGACGATTACAAACCTGGTGACCGACGATCAAACCGTCAACACGGCGGCGATTACCGATCCGAATTTGAAGAATCCGTGGGGCGTTTCCTTTTCTGCGACAATCCCGTTCTGGGTTTCCAACAATCGAACGGGTACGGCGACGATCTATCAGGTCGATCCGGTTACGAACGTGCCCGTGGCCCAGAATTTAGTCGTTTCGATTCCCGGCGATGGCAGCGTCACCGGCCAGGCGTTTAACAGTTCGGCGGGCTTCAATGGCGATCTGTTTTTGTTTGCGAGCGAAGATGGGACGATTTCGGGTTGCGCGGCGCATTGGGCACAACCGCGGAAATTTTGGTGACGGCCAGCAGCGCCAATGTTTATAAGGGCGCCGCGCTGGCCAGCATCGGGTCGAATTCGTATCTGTACGCGGCCAACTTTAGGACAGGCAACGTCGATGTCTATAAGGGGAACTCGGGCGAGCCGGATCTGGCCGGCAAATTCACCGACCCCAACCTCCCTGCCGATTATGCTCCGTTCAATATTCAAAACCTTGGGGGCAAGTTGTATGTAACGTATGCCTTGCAAGACGCCAGCAAAGAAGACGACGTGCCGGGGCCAGGCAACGGCTTTGTCGATTCCTTCGACCTGAATGGCATCTTTCTTGCCAGAATCGCCACCAGAGGCTCGCTGAATTCTCCTTGGGGGCTAACGATCGCCCCGGCTGGCTTCGAGGGGGTGGCTGGAGACCTGTTGGTCGGCAATTTTGGCGACGGAACCATTCACGCCTTCAACCTTGGCACGTCGGCCAGCGACGGACCACTGAAAGATACGAACGACCAACCCATCGTCATCGGCGGCCTGTGGGCGTTAACGACCGGAAACGGCCAAGGGGCGGGCAGCAGCAGTCTGATTTACTTTACTGCCGGCTCCAATGACGAGGCCGATGGGCTGTTCGGCAGTCTGGCATCGGTGCCCGAGCCACCGTCGCTGGTGCTGATTCTTCTCGGCTTCGCAGCGTTGGCCAACTGGAAAGTCATACGACGGTCTCGCCATCTGACGAATGAATTCAAATCTGGCTAAGAGCCTCTTGCGGCTGCGCCGGAGCGAAGAATTGTCCGGCCTGCCAGATTCATTTATTCCAGCAGGCCCGGCGGCTCTTCTCTGACGCGGTGCCCTTGGTTAGAGTCGGGCCTCCCGCCGGTAAATCAATTGCAAGAATCTGTTCGGATGCGCCAGTCTCGACCGTGCCTGGGACGCTGGTTCCAGCAGCAGGCCGTCATCATTGCGCACACGGCCAGAAGCAAACTGGGTGGCTCGGGGACATTCGCCAGTGCGCCGCCGCCGAAATTGCCGGTGGTGAGCGAGGTCAAGAATGGCAGAATGTCTCCAGGGTTGAATTGATTGTCGTTGTTGATGTCACCCAGGGCGAGCATGTCGGCATTCGACAATTGGTGGGCCGCTTTGTAAGCCGCGACGTCGACCAGTGCATCCAACATGGCTTGAATATCGAAATTCGTCCGGACATTATCGCGATCAAAATCCCCTTCCACCACGACCAGGCCACTGATTGCAAGTTGCAGATCGGGCAAGGCACCGTCGAAGCCACCGGAGTTTTGGCTGCGTGGATGCAGCGTCGCGCTACCATTGTACGTGCCTGCGGCGACAGCGGAAAGTTGAACCTGCAATCCGCCCAGGCTGCTGCCGGCCGCCAGGTTAGAAAGCGGATCGAATCCAGACAGCGTGAAACTGGCCGGAACCGTGTCCCATGCTCCAGCCAAGGTGTCGGCTGGGGCCGGCGCTGCGTTGGCCAGCGACAGCGAGGCCGTCAAAGTCGGCGGCGCGAGGCGCGCGGAAAAATGCAGATCGTAGTGCGTGGCGTCGGATTGTTGCAGGACTCCGCTGCCGCCGGTCTGACTCAGCGACGGATCCGCGAAGTTGTTGACTTGGGCCTGAACGTTGACGGTCTGACTGGCAAAGGATGTGTTGGGCAATCCGCTGGTGCCGGCCCCGGTCGATTCCAGCGCCAGCGTGGCGGCGCCCGATTGGGTGCCGGCTGTCGCCGTGTTAATACCCACCAGAAGGCTCGTGTCGTTGGTCGCGCCAGGCGTCAAGTTGCTGAACGAACCGCTGGTGGTGGCGCTCCCAGTCGGATTGCTGAGCGAGCCGTTCAGCCGTTCCGAAAAACCGTCGTTCGGGGCGGTGTTGCTGACGGTCAGCGCCTGTTGTGCGACATCGCCGACATGGACGATGCCGAAATTAACCGGCTCTGGCGTGTGCGCCAACGCGCTCGCCAAGCGATAGACGTTGCCGGTGACGTTGACGGTTTGAGACGGCGAGACTGTGTCGGGCAGTCCACTGGAACCGGTGCCGTCAGAGGTGAGCGAAATCGCCGCCGTGCCCGATTTGTCGCCGGGCGTCGCGGTGGAAAAGCCCACCGACAGGCTCGTGCTGTTGGTTGCGCTCGGAAGCAATCCTGTGAACGAACCGGCATTGGTAGTCACGCCGCCGGTGGGGCTGCCAATGGACCCGTTGAGACTCTCGGAGAATCCATCATTGGCCACGTTGTTCGTGATCGAGAGTAGCTGCGATGGAGCAGAATCACCCACGTGGAAATTGCCGAAGTTCACAGGTTCTGGCATATGATCTGACGGACTGGCCAGACGGAACACATTGCCGCTGACATTAACTGTCTGCGATGCCAACAAAGTGTCGGGCAGTCCGCTGGAGCCGGTGCCATTGGAGGTAAGTGAAATGCTGGCCGTGCCCGATTTGTTGCCCGGCGCTGGTCATGATGCCAACCGACAGGCTAGTGCTGTTGGTAATACCCGGTGCTAAGCCTGTAAACGAGCCTCCGTTGGTGGTCACGCCGCCGGTCGGGATGCCAATGCTGGCATCCAGGCTTTCGGAAAAACCATCGGCGGGCACATTGTTGGTGATCGAGAGGAGCTGCGATGGCACCGGATCGCCCACGTGAAAATTGCCAAAGTTAATTGGCTCTGGCATGTGGGCTGTCGGGTTCGCATAGCGGTAAGCGGCCCCGGTGAGTTGCAGGATCTGATCGGCCACATTGTCGAAATTGTTGACGATGCCAATTTGCTGACCAGACAGCGCTCCGGCGGTCGACCCGGTGAAGGTGACCGCCAAATTGCCGCTGTTGCCGCCGTTCGCGATGGGCCCGAAGTTGGCGGCCGTGACCCCTGCACCGGAAAGTCTGGCATCGGTTAAATTAGCGCCGCCCACGACCGTTTGAATGGCTCCGCGCAAGCTAGGCCCGGCCGCCGGATTGATGTTTGCAATTTGGTAATTCAGCGCGGGTGCATCGCCCACGTGGATGTTGCCGAAGCTCATCTTCGCAGTGGCCGACGAACCATTGGTAACGTTGCCTTGCAGCCCTTGCAAAGGTGAATTACTGGCACTAATAGCTCCGGTTCCGGTGACATTCGCTCGCGGATTGAACGCGTTACCGATGCCAAAATTAGCGTTTTGGTAATCGACGCCGACCAAAAAATCGTTGCCGCCGATGTTCAGTTCCGCGCCGTTGTGGACGAGAAAATCGGCGCTGGATGCCAGCGCCGCGCCGCTAAGATCGAGCGTTGCGCCAGGATCAAGTTGCACACTGCCGCTGCCCCCTTGAATTCCTGCCGAAAACGTGAACGTGCCGCCGAGGGCGCGGATGATGCCGGAGTTTGTGGGCGCACGGCAATTGTGCCGAAGCCAAATACTTCCCCCGTGGCGGCGTTGGCAAGCGACGGGGCAGCGAACGTCGTGCCGCCCAGCTCCAATTTGCCTTCGTTGGCGAAGGGCACGGCAGCGGAGAAGTTACGTCCCGAGAAAAGCCGCAAGGCCCCGGACGGACCGATTGCCGCCAGATTTGCGAGCGCATCGATCCCGCCTGTGTCATTAAGGATCTTGGAAGAAGCGCCGCGTAAGATGATTTCGGCCTGATTGGTGACGATGTCAGCGCCCGGGAAGCGGAGCGTACCGGTGATGTCGTACGTGCCGGCGGTCAGCGTATTGGCGGCGAAATTTGTGAGCGAGCCATCGCTAATCGTGAGCGTATTGCCGCTATTGATCGTGAACTGGCCGTGGTTGGTGTAGCTGCCGCCGGACTTGTTGAACGTGGTTGAGCGGTCGACCGTCACAGTGCCGTTGTTCAGCAGGTCGCCGCTGAAAACGCGGCTGGCCGAGCCGCCGCTCTGGAAGTGCAGCAGGCCTGTGGCACTGTTGGTCAGCGTGCCACTGGTGATGGTCAGGGACGTAGCGCCCGTACCAGTCGCCATCAGCAGGATCGAGCCGTCGTTGGTAAAACCATTGGCCGAGGTCAAGCCTTGGACAACCGTGGAGGTGTCCTGCACGGTCAGCGTCTGGCCGGCATGCACGTCGCCGACGAGCGTGTTGTCGTTCGTCAACAAAAACGACACCGGGTCAGTGGCCGTCGGTCCGATCTCCAGCGTGGCACCGGAAAGCTGCGGCGTGCCGCTGATCGTCCCACCCAGATATTGGTAGAGACCACTGCTGATCGAGCCGGACGTGTAATCGAGCGTTCCCCCGTCCTGCGTGAAGACATTGCCCGTGCCTGCCAAAGTCACGTTCCCGGCCATGTTCATCACGCCGCCGTTGAGGTTCAATATGCTTCCATTGTTCAGGTCGACGGTGGCGTTCACGTCCAGGGTGCCGCCGGCCTGCGTGAACGTGCCCCCACCACTGATCGTGAGCGTATTGCCACTATTGATCGTGAACTGGCCGTGGTTGGTGTAGCTGCCGCCGGACTTGTTGAACGTGGTTGAGCGGTCGACCGTCACAGTGCCGTTGTTCAGCAGGTCGCCGCTGAAAACGCGGCTGGCCGAGCCGCCGCTCTGGAAGTGCAGCAGGCCTGTGGCGCTGTTGGTCAGCGTGCCACTGGTGATGGTCAGGGACGTAGCGCCCGTACCAGTCGCCATCAGCAGGATCGAGCCGTCGTTGGTAAAACCATTGGCCGAGGTCAGCGTGAGGGTTGCCGTGCTCAGATTCTGAATCTGTAGCGTATCGTCCGACCCCAACGTGAGAGACCCCATCGTCCGCGACGTGTTCAGCGTCACCGTGACGGCCGTGTCGCCGTCGTCGATGAATACGTTGTATGTATCGTTGATCGGCTGGCCATTGGACCAGTTCGCCGCATCGGTCCAATTACCGTCGCCATTGAAGGTCCAAATCGTGTCGATGGCCCAGGCGCGGCGCCTGAATTGCAGCCCGAGAACCACCGCCAACATCACGCACCAAAGACTCACACGTCGCATGATTGGACCTCCGCAGCCGGGCTGCATTCAGGTTCATTGGTTGCTGAACGTTGCTAGCAACCATTCGTCAGACAACGTGTTGTCCAGCGTCGGCTGGCGAATCAGGGACACCTCTGGCGCCGCGGTTTAGCGACGCGCTGATGAAAAGTTAGGAACCAACTGTTCGGGAGTGTAACGACGTCGCCATTATTACTGAAAGGGGGGTGCGGATTCAAGCACTTTTTTCTGAAAAAATGTCGGGGACTTTCCAGTGGAATTCAACTCATCCTGGGTAGACGTCGGCATTGCCGAGCTAACCGTAAGAGGCTATCCGTCCTCGTCGCAGGAACTCGTGGGAACGGCCTTGATTCTTGAGAATCCTATCTAACGACCTCGTTGATGGCACTCGTCCGGCGTTCCGAAACTCATCTCCACGTTGGATTTGCCACTCGACCGTCATTCTGGTTGCGAAAATGCGCCGGCAAACCAAGCATTTTCGGGACGGTTTAAATCCGCTCGCCCCGGCTCAGAGCAATCTGCGAGAATCACTCCGTCCAGCTGGCCGATTTTTGGTAAGAGCCCACCAGCATGCGGCAGCGGGTGAGGATGTCGGACTGGATGGTTTGCTCGTCGGCTGCGCTAGGGCGTTTGCTGCGGCGCGAACGAGCCAGGTGCCAGCGGCCGACTTCCAGCACGAACGTTTTGGCGGCCGGCTTATCGGCGTTGGCCGCCAAGTTATCGAGCGCTGCTTGATACGCCTGCGCACTCAGCTTTTTGGAAAGAGACTGGAAACGCGCTTTTTTGATGGTGTGTAAGAACGCTTGCTGCAAAGCGGTGTCCTGACCCGCTTCGTGAAGTTCGGCCAGCAGCTTTTTGAAATCTTTCTCGGCCGTTTTTTCCTGATCGAGCTGAGCGCAGAACGCCGCGGCAACTCCGCATGCCAGGACCAACAGAATGGCAATTCCCCAGCCCATGTTCGGGCTCCGCTTTCATTCGAACATCGATTGCACCACATGAGAACTATAGGTCATTTCTGGTCGCTCTGGGCTGCGATTTTGGCTGGCCGCGCATGGAATCGCACTTGCAAAAGGGGCAGGAGGGCGTCAATTTAGCGGTTCGCTGGCGACGGCCGTTTTTTGTTGGCCAGAAAGCGCGGGGCAAGCCCACGCCGCTATACGGTTTGTTTGACGCCTGTTTACTGCCCTGACTCCTGATCCTCGAACCCTGAAGCCTCTTCCGCATGGCAGCGCCTCCTCAAGCACCGGTTAAACGCAAAGCCGACGATACCGCAGCGCCGGCCCACAAGCCGTACATTCCCGATGAAGCCCGATTGCCGGAATTCACTTGGCCGGCGGTTATCGTGGGCGCCGTGCTGGGCATCATCTTCGGCGCCTCGTCGTTGTACCTGGTGCTGAAGGTGGGAATGACGGTATCGGCTTCGATTCCGGTGGCCGTGCTTTCGATCACGCTCTTTCGGGCCTTTTCAAAGGCTTTCGGATTTCGTCCCGCAACAATCCTCGAAAACAATATCGTGCAAACGACCGGCTCTGCGGGCGAGTCGATTGCTTTCGGCGTTGGTGTCACGATGCCCGCACTAATGCTACTGGGATTCGACATGACGATCGGGCGAGTAATGGTGGTTTCCATCCTCGGCGGATTACTTGGCATTTTGATGATGATCCCGCTGCGTCGGGCTTTTATCGTCAAGATGCACAAGAAGTTGCTGTATCCCGAAGGTACGGCCTGCGCGCAGGTTTTGATTTCCGGCGATCAAGGCGGAGCCAGCGGACGGTTGGTATTTATTGGTTTCTTCCTGGCTTTCCTCCATAAGTTTCTCACCGAAGGCATGGGCATTCTGCGAGAAACAATCAGCATCAGCTTGAAAGATCACTTCAACCGTGTGGCCGCATTTACAACCGACTTGGCTCCAGAGCTGCTGGGAGTCGGCTACATCATTGGCATGAAAACATCGTCGGTCATGATGGCCGGAGCGGTGATCGGCAATTTGGTGATCGTGCCGGCCATCGCCATGTTCGGTGACGCGGTACCGGGATTGATTTCACCGGGAATGCAGCGCATTTCCGAAATGCAAATCAGCGACATTCAATCGAATTACTTGCGGTACATCGGTGCAGGCTGCGTGACGGCGGCCGGCATCATCAGCATGTTCCGCACGATGCCGATGATCATCCGCTCGGCCACAGCGGGCATCAAGGGACTGGGAGGCGGACAGAGCGGCATGGGTCGGCAGAAGCGAACTGAACACGACATGCCGCTCTTGACCGTCGTCGTGGGAAGCCTGGTGCTTCTGGTCGTACTCGCCGGAATTCTAATGACAGAAGTAAAACCGTGGACAGCCATTTTGGGCGCGTTGTTGGTGCTGACATTTGGTTTTTTGTTTGTCACGGTGTCGTCGCGGTTGACTGGCGAGATTGGCTCGTCGTCGAACCCAATTTCCGGCATGACCGTGGCCACGTTGGCGCTTACCTGCCTGATCTTTGCGTCTTTGGGAATGCGATCTCCGACTGAGGCTGTGCTGGCCCTATCGGTCGCCGCGGTGGTGTGCATTGCTGCCTCGAACGGCGGCACGACGTCGCAAGACTTGAAAACCGGCTATCTTGTTGGTGGTACGCCTTATTGGCAACAATGGGCCATTGTCGTCGGCTCGCTCACTTCCGCACTAGTGATTGGCGGTACTTTGTTGTTGTTAAACGCGCAGGGGACGGTTTACAGCAGGAAAGATTTGCCCCGCGTCGTGCTGACGCCACAGCAATTCGACGCTTTGACAGAACACGTTACCTTCGATGGACAAGATTATCGTGTCTGGTGGCCCAGGGCAGGCGAATTCGCCAACGTTTTGCCCGGCAAGTATTTCGTCGATGCGAACCGCAGGCCCGCCGTGTTTGTCGATCCAGCCATTACAGGGCGGCTTACCAAGCGCGATGATGGCTCGGAAGTAAAGTTCAAGTTTCCAGCCCCGAAGACGCAAGTGATGGGCATCATTATCAATGGCGTTTTAGGAGGCACCTTGAATTGGGGTTTGGTGCTGATTGGCGTGATGCTGGCCGTGGGAATCGAGCTGTGCGGAGAGTCGTCGCTGGCCTTCGCCGTGGGAGTATATATTCCCATGCAGTACACCTCCCCAATTTTTATGGGAGGGGTCCTGGCTTGGTTCACAAATCGGTGGCGGCGGGGAAAAATCAAGGCGAATCAGGATGAAGTCGCTAACTTGGCTGAGTCGGAAACCAGTGCTGGGACACTACTTTCAAGCGGCTATATCGCAGGTGGCACTCTGGCGGGAGTCGCGGTGGCCTTCATGGAATTCTCCCCCTGGCTGAAGAACAAACTAGACTATCAAGACAAAATAGTCGGAACATTCGCCGACTCGAATTTGTTTCCGGTCGCGGTTTTTGGGGTGTTAATCGTCATTTTGGCGGTCGTCGGAATGCGCCGCACCGACAACGGGAAAAACTAAGGACGTTACGCAATCTACTCACCTTTAGACACGGCACTATGAAACGCTTACCACAATTTGTGATCGTTGCATTCACGCTGGGGATTTCCATGTCGCTTACCTGCTCGCTGCTGCACGCCGATGAAGGCATGTGGCCGTTTAACAATCCGCCGCGGAAGATTCTGAAAGAGAAATATGGCTTTGAACCCAGCGACCAGTGGCTGAAGAACGTGCAGCAGTCGGCGGTGCGGTTCAACAGCGGCGGCAGTGGGGCGTTTATTTCGCCCGAGGGGCTGGTGATCACCAATCATCACGTCGGCGCCGATGCGTTGCAGAAGTTGAGCACGCCGGAGCGCGATTTGGTGGCCAAAGGGTACTACGCCAAAACGCGCGAAGAGGAATTGAAATGTCTTGATCTGGAACTTAACGTGCTGATGAGCATTGAGGATGTCACCCAGCGCGTGAATGCCGCCGTGAAGCCCGACATGACCGCGGCCGATGCCGAAAAGGCCCGCCGAGCGGTGACGAACACGATCGAAAAAGAATCGCTGGAAAAAACCGGCCTGCGCAGCGACGTGGTCACCATGTACCACGGCGGGGCGTATCATCTTTATCGCTACAAAAAATACACCGATGTGCGGTTGGTGTTCGCGCCGGAGCAAGACATCGCGTTCTTCGGTGGCGATCCCGATAATTTCGAGTATCCGCGATACGACCTAGATATTTGCCTGTTCCACATTTACGAAGATGGTAAACCGGTGAAGGTGGAACACTATTTGCCGTGGAGCAAATCGGGGGCCGGCAAAGACGAGCTGGTATTCGTCGCCGGTCATCCGGGCCACACCGATCGGCTCGACACCGTGCGGCACTTGGAATTTCTCCGAGATCGTCAATACCCGTCGTCGCTGCGCACGATTTTCCGCCGCGAGGTGATGCTGAATACCTATAGCGATCGAAGCTCGGAGAATGCCCGCCGAGCGAAGGACGAACTGTTCGGCTATCAGAATACTCGAAAGGCCCGGATCGGCGGTCTGGCTGGCCTGCAAGACCCGGAAATCATGAAACGCAAACGCGAAGAAGAAAAGTCGCTTCGCGATGCCGTGGCAAAGAATCCCGAGCTGAAAGACTACGCCGGTGCTTGGGACGACGTGTCCAAGGCCATCGACCAGTGGAATCAAATGTATCTCGATTGGGCACTACTAGAGAATCACACTGCGTTCAACAGCGAGCTGTTTGCCATTGCCCGAACTTTGGTGCGAATGGCCGATGAAGACAAGAAGGATAATTCGGAACGTTTGCGCGAATATCGAGAATCGGCCCGTGAATCGCTGGAGCAGGAACTGTTTTCCGAAGCGCCGATTTATGAAGACTTGGAGATCGCGAAGCTGGCCGATTCGCTCAGCATGTTCATGGAATTAGCCGGGGCTGAGAACGAATGGGTTCGCAAGACGTTGCAGGGCAAATCGCCGCAAGCCCGGGCCGTTGAACTTGTCAGCGGCAGCCGGTTGAAGGACGTTAGTGTTCGCAAAAAATTGGCCGAGGGGGGCAAATCGGCGATCGAAGGCTCGAACGATCCGATGATTTTGCTGGCCCGGTTGATCGACCCGCCCGCCCGCGAGGTTCGCAAGAAGTACGAAGAGAAAGTCGATGAGCCGATGAAGCAAGCGTATGCCAAAATCGCCAAGGCTCACTTCGCGGTTCACGGCACCGACACGTATCCCGATGCCACCTTCACCTTGCGATTGGCGTATGGCCAGGTGAAGGGTTACAAGCAAGATGGCAAAGACATTCCGCCCTGGACCACGATCGGCGGCGCGTTCCAGCACGCCGATGCTCACGGCGCCAAGCCGCCGTTCAAATTGCCAGATAGCTGGTTAAATCCGCCGCGACGGCTAAACATGGATACGCCGTTCAACTTCGTCAGCACGGCCGACATCATTGGCGGCAACAGCGGCAGCCCCGTGGTCAACAAAGCGGGCGAGTACGTGGGCATCATTTTCGACGGCAACATCCAATCGCTGGTGCTGGACTTCAGCTACACCGACGAACAAGCCAGGGCCGTCAGCGTTCACTCCAGCGCCATCTTGGAAGCGCTTCGCAAAGTCTACCAGGCCGACGCGCTGGTGGATGAAATTGAACGGGCGCGGAAGGCCAAATGATAATCCTTTGCCACGTTTGACGTTGGCGACTTTGTAGCCGGATTCGCCGGTACGTACGGTCGGTAATCTTGGCTGAAAGCGGCCTCGCATCGTCTGAGTTGCTGCTGCGCTCATAGACCAACTCGTACCCCCGCGGTGAAGTGGTGCCCTGGAAAAATAGCGACTCTTTTGGCATGATTAGCAGAGTCGGAATGGGCAGCGATCCGGGTTTGATAGCTCTCGTGCGTTTGGGTCGGCGCCCCAGCGGTATGCTTATCGTTAACCCGCATTAGTCTTTGGTTGGTGCCATCGCTCAATCACTTCTCCTCATGCACGCTGCGCCGCGCTATTGCCGACCGGCTGCCTACGAATTGTTCGTTGCGCAGCTAGCCACGCTGGAAGAAACCAATTCCTTGATGCATGCCGCCGTTGCCGTCTCGATGCACGAGCTGGACGACGCATCGCCGGAGACCGTCGGAAAATCGCTCGACAAGTTGGCGGCTGAAGTTAGCCGACGCGTCCGGTCAAACAACCCGCAGGCACTGGTAGCAAGATTGCACGAAGTGCTGTTCGACGAGCACGGTTTTACAGGCAACCTGGAAAATTACTACGTTCCTGAAAACAGCTACTTGTCGCACGTTTTGGAAACCCGTCGAGGGATTCCGGTCACGTTGTCGCTGATTTACAAGTGCGTTGCCCAACGGCTGGGGCTTAAGGCCCGTGGCATCAATTCTCCGGCGCATTTCTTGGCCTCGGTCGAAATTGACGGATCGTGGATGATCATCGATCCGTTCGACCGTGGCCGGGTTCTGGCACGCGATGAAGTTTTTGATCGCATCGAACAAGCTGCGGGCGCGAAGATTGCCCGACATGACGCGCATTTGGCAACGGCCACTCATCAACAGTGGCTGGCACGGATCATCCGAAATTTAGAGCACATTTTTCAGCGCGACGGGCGAGAAAACGAACAACTCGCCATGCGGGAACTTTTGGCGCTCGTGCCCGATGGCGATTAAATTTCCTTAGCCCTATCCCAGTCCGTCGAGCGTCTCTTTGTCAGACAGAAATGGGTTCGATCTTGGGGCTACGCGGCAGGCAATATTTTTGGGGCGGAGACGAATTGAAGTTGTCGAGAATGGTACGCTGCGGCAGTTGCAGGCTCAATACGCGGGGCTACAAATCGGCGAGCAGCGTACAAGCGGGCAAGGCGAATTGTGAAGCTTTGCTTTTGCTACGCCGCATGGCACAATCGCATTTATGGCAGAAATCCGCCGAACGCTGATTCCACAGTTCTCGCTGCGCCGCCTGTTGGCGGCGATAGCGGTACTGGCAGTGGCGTCGTTCATCATGTCGTTGGCGCTGCGCGAACAAGCTTGGGCGGCGGGTTTGCTGATTGGACTCGTTTCCATGTTGGTCGCGTTTGTTGTGTATGCAGCGACATTCGCAATTGCCTGGTTTGTCGCCGGATTATTGGAGGCCCGCCGAAGTCGGTTGGCGTCGCGCGATAAATCGAAGAAAGCAGCTGTCCTCAGCTCCATCAGCCCACGCGACAAAATTCTGTCGCTTCTTTTGATCTTGATCGCCTCCGGATTCCACGCGTCAACAGCGTGGGGCGCTTCTGGCGGAACGATCACGTTGCCATTGCCAAACCCCACGGCCGCTGGCGGACCGCTGAGCAAGCTCCCTCAGCCGACACATGGCCTGACGATGACAATCGACACGACTTGGATCGATTCCTTCGGTTATCGTCCGATTCGAATCCAGCTCACGTCAACCACCGGCCCGCTAACCGCCGACCGCGTGCTTACGGTGCGATTCCGCGCGAAGGCCGGCTTTACCAATCACGACAGTACCAACGTCACGCAAAGCATCGAAATGCCCGCCGGCAGTATAACTGTCACAGCGACGCTATCGGTGCCGCAACTCATGCCGATGGGAATGTTCGAACTCGACACCTTCGAAGACGGCCAGCACCTGGAAGAGCTTTCGATTCCGTCGCGCAACGGATGGACAAGTTGGACCGGCACATTCCAGGGCGATAGTGCTTCGCCGGTTGTGCTGATGCTGAGTGGCGCGAATGGTTCGCTGCTCAGCAGTATGACCTCGACCAATTTTGGAACGGGACAGCTAGAAGCGATTTCCGTCGGCGGAGGCTCAACACAATCGAATGTTGGAACATCCATCCGAGCCACGCCGGCCTCGGGCGTCGGCGGATATATCCCATCCATGGCCGAGTTGCCGAGCCAATGGATCGATTACAGCGGCATGGATGTCGTCTTGTCGTCTCTTAACGATTTGAAAACCCTGGCCGACAAACACCCAGCCCAATGGCACGCGATCCAAAATTGGACGCTGAATGGCGGCAACCTGGTTGTGTATGGAGTCGGAAGCAAATGGCAAGACATTGATGAACTCGAGAATTTGATTGGCGTTAAGACTCAGCGGGAATCGACAGCAGATCGATCAGCCGACCTTCCTGGTCGTGGTTGGAAATTACCGCTGGAGCGTCTGCGCAAAGCACCCCTCGATGTACCCGGTGGTCTGGGTTTGACCGTGAATCCGGATGGATCGACACAGGCAATCGCCACGCCGGAAGATACGGATGGAGCCAATGCAGCTCCTGCGCAAGTGGCACCCAATAAAAGTGAGGACTCAACTTCGGAAGACCTGGTCGCTGCCGACAAAGCGCCATTTGTCACGAAATCGGCCGGGCTCGGTATGATTGTCGCGCTGCGTTCGAATGACGGATTTTCCGGTAATAATTTCAATTGGGCCTGGCTTTACAACACGCTTGGCTCGCAGCGCTGGCAGTGGTTCCAGCGTTACGGTGTTTCCATGTATCGGCCGAACGAAGACTTTTGGAATTTCCTGATTCCCGGCGTGGGCTTAGCGCCGGTCACGCAATTTCAAGTGCTCATCACGGCCTTCGTGCTGGCGATCGGTCCGATCAACTATTGGCTGCTCAAGCGGCGCGGCAAGTTGAATTTGCTGGTGATCACGGTGCCCCTTCAGCGCACTGCTCGTTACAGTAGCGCTGGTGTCCTTCGCGCTGTTCTCCGACGGTTTAAGCGTACGGGTCAGATCGCGGAGCATGACGCAAATCAATCAGCAAACGGGAGAAGCTACCTGCTGGGCTCGGTTATCGTTTTATGCTGGTTTAGCACCCGGTGGAGGACTGACATTTGCCGACGACACCATGGTGCTGCCGTTAGAATTCGCTCCCAAAGCAGATGACGCTGCGCCGACGCGCGACGTGGAGTGGACGCCCAGCGATCGAGGCAACTTCAAGTCACCTTTGGAGCAAAAACTGACCGACGGCTGGCTTAACTCCCGGACGCCGACGCAGTTCATCACCTCGCGGATCCGAAAAACCTCTGCGAAGCTTGAAATTCAACCGGCGGCCGATGGACAATCGCTGAAAGTCGCGAATCATTTGGCAACACCGATCTTACGGTTAATCGTTGCTGGCGAGAATGGGAAGTATTACGCAGCCGAGCAAATAGAGACCGGCGCGGTTTCGACTCTATCGCTGGTCGATGAAGATCGTATTGCGCTGAAAACAATGGTGACGGCACTTTCGGAAAGCCAACCGCGGCGGCCCGACCTGATGGTCAACCACGACAATCGCAGCTTTTTTGGATTGAACGGCCAACGATCCTACGGCCAAAACGTGTACGGGCCCGGTTGGAATTACCGCACCAGCGGTGGCAACGAGCCGGCGCCGATGCAATCGACCGGCATTCTGGAGCGCTCACTAACGGCAATTCAAGAAGAGCTACTTAGCGGACAACTGCCGCCGCGTAGCTACATTGCCATTGTTGAGCACTCGCCGGAAATGCAACTGGGCGCGCCCTCAGCACACGAAGAAGCAAGTTTGCACGTGGTAGTTGGAAGTTGGTAGAACGGGTCCGTTGTCAATTGCCTGTTGTCCGTTGCACTTTAGTTGACACTACTGTTGGATGTTCCAATCAGGATTCGCACCCCATAACTGACAACGGACCACTGACAACTGACAATGTCTCACCCCATGATCGAACTTCGCCGCTTGCATCGGTATTTTGGCCGCACGAAAGCGGTCAACGATGTATCGTTTGAAGTTCAGCGCGGGCAGGTGTTTGGTTACATCGGCCCGAACGGCGCCGGAAAAACCACCAGCATGCGGATTTTGGCGACACTCGATTGCCCACAATCGGGCGATGCGTTCATCGATGGCTTCTCGGTGATCGACGATCCCGATCGAGTGCGCCGCCGGTTGGGGTTCATGCCCGATTACTACGGCACGTATCCCAACGTGAACGTGCTGGAGTACCTCGACTTTTTCGCCCGATCGTATGGCTTGCGCGGCGCCGATCGTCGCCGAGCGATTGCCTACGTGATGGATTTCACAGGGCTCGAAAACCTCCGCGAGAAAGCGGTCAGCGGGCTTTCCAAGGGCATGAAACAGCGTTTGTGCCTGGGTCGCACCATGATTCACGACCCGGCGGTGCTGGTGCTCGACGAGCCGGCCGCCGGCTTGGACCCACGCGCTCGCATCGAACTGCGGGAAATGATTCGCCGGTTGGCAGCTGATGGGAAAACGGTGCTCGTCAGCTCGCACATTCTGACGGAACTGGCCGAGATGTGCGATGTGGTGGGCATCATCGAACAAGGACGAATTCTGGCCGTCGGCAGTGTGGATGAAATCCACCGCAGCGATCCGAAACATCAAAACCGCTGGGTGCGGGCGCGGGTGCTCGGAGGCGCTGAATTAATTGGCACCTGGCTTACGGCCCGAGGCGATGTGCAAGAATTGAAGATCGACGGTGAAACGATCACTTTTTCGCACGAAGGAGACGAAGACTCGGAAGCCGATTTGCTGCGCGAGATGATCGCCGCCGGTTTTCGCATCGTCGCTTTTGGCAGCCACCAGCGATCGTTGGAAGATGTGTTTTTGCAGGTCACTGCGGGATTGGTGCAATGATTGATTTCATCGAGCCGCGAACTTCGGTCGCGCGAAATGCACAATGAGCATCGAATCGTCACTCCCGATCGAATCGACCGCACCAGCTGCCGGGACGGTCACGGACCGCGTCAGCGATACGGGTTTTTGGCCACGCGTCTCAGCCGCCGTCGAAAGGGCAGGGGAGTGGCTCAACCCGCTGTTGGTGAAAGAATGCCGACAGGCGCTGAAAAGCCGGCAGTTCGCGCTCACATTTTCACTCGTGTTGTTGTTGTGCTGGGGCTGGTCGATCGTGGGCATCGCTCGGCTAGGGCCTGACGTGCCTTTTCGATTCGACGGACCAGAGATGTTCTACGGCTACTACCTGATTCTCGCCGCGCCGCTGCTGTTGATCATCCCGTTCTCCGCCTTCCGCTCGCTGATTGCAGAGCGTGAAGATAACACGTTCGAGTTAGTCGCCATCACGACGCTGCGGCCACGGCAAATCGCCGGCGGCAAGCTGGGCAGCGCCGTGCTGCAAATGCTTGTGTACTTTTCTGCGGTAGCGCCGTGCCTGGCGTTCACCTATTTGCTTCGCGGCGTCGATGTGGTGACCATTTGTTTCATTTTGTATTACACGTTTTTAGCATCGGTTGGGTTTTCCCTGCTGACACTGTTTATCGCTTCGATCACCAAGGAAAAGCATTGGCAGATTGTGGTTTCAGTACTGTTGGTGATCGGTTTGTTTTACGTTTTCATGGGAGCCGCGACGCTGTGTCACGCCTTAATGCGTTATACGCGGCTGCCGGTGCAAGAACAGGGATTCTGGAATTTCAACGGTGTATTAATCGTCGCATTCGCCAGCATGTTTGCGCTCATTTATCTGGCGGCGGGCGCACAGTTGACATTTCCATCGGAAAATCGGTCTACGCCGCTGCGTATTACCATGCTGGTCCAAATGATGTTGCTAACCGCATGTGCCGGTTACTTCGCTATCCAGTACGGCGTGATCGCTAAACAAGCGGAAGCACTCGCCGTGAGCAGCGTCTCGTTCATGACCTTTGCCGCAATTTATTGGTACCTGATGGGCGCAATGATGACCGGCGAAGCACCAGAACTTTCGCCGAGAGTAAAACGTGGACTGCCGCAATCCGACTTTGGACGGCTGCTGTTTAGCTGGTTTAATCCTGGCCCTGGCACAGGTTATTTTTTTGCGGTCTGTAATCTTTTGGCGACGGCGGCGCTCACACTGTTTGGCGTGTGGTGCTGGACCATGCAGAGCACAACGGCGCGCGGTGGACCCACACCCACTGAATGCATGCAGTATATCTTGTTGCTGCTTGGCTACGTCGTCATTTATTTGGGTGTCACTCACCTGCTGCTGCGGTTGCTGCGGCACTTTACCCAAGTGACCGTTGTGACCTCGTTGTTGATTAATTTGATCGTGCTGATGGCCGGCTGGGGAATTCCGCGCGTCATTCGTGAAATGACCGATTACAGCAACCAGCGTCCCTACACTTACTTGCATCTGACCGATCCGTTTTGGAGTTGTGCCGTCACGATCGACCCAAGCGGTTCCATCTACAGCGGCGGCACGCTGGTGTGGCTCGTGTTGCCGGTGGCGGCGGCAGTGGCGGTTTTGTGCCTGATTCGAGTTGCACCCGAAATACGGCAAGTTCGAATTGCTGTGCCCGAACGGGTCAAGGAAGAAGACACGGCCTTGGACGCGGCCTTGCATCCACCGCAGCATCGACCGAAGAATCCTTGGGATGAGTAAAGAGTAGGCGGACGGCAGTGCCACGGATTGGACCAAGAGGGGCTGCGGCCGGCTCATTGACTCAATGCGGCCAGCGGTTATCATTCTGCAATGTTCACGCCACGCACGAGGCGTCGCTCAACTGAATGACTTACGCCGCCCCAGGTCGGACGTTTCGACCGTGGGGCGATTTCATAATCGGTAATCTCGCTTATGAGAATTTGGCCAGGTCAACCGTATCCGCTGGGGGCAACTTGGGACGGGCGCGGCGTTAATTTCACGCTGTATTCAGAGAACGCAGAAAAAGTTGAGCTCTGCCTGTTCGATTCACCCGATGCGAAGTCGGAGTACGTCCGTATTTCGCTGCCCGAATACAACGACATGGTTTGGCACGGTTACCTCCCGGATGCCGCGCCCGGCACACTGTATGGCTATCGAGTTTACGGGCCCTACGATCCCGCCAGCGGTCACCGCTTCAATCCGAACAAGATTCTGCTCGATCCCTACGCCAAGTGCATCGGTAAGAATCTGCGTTGGGCCGACTCGATGTTCGGCTACAAGGTTGGCAGCTCGCAGGCCGATTTGTCGCTCGATAAGCGCGACAATGCCCGCTATGCGCCGCGGGCTAAAGTGATCGATACCGCGTTCACATGGGGCGACGATCGTCCGCCGCGTACGCCGTGGCAGAAGACCCTGATTTACGAGATGCACGTCAAGGGTTTCACCAAGTTGCATCCCGAGGTGTCGGAGCAATTTCGTGGAACGTACGCGGGTCTTGGATCAGAGCCCGTGCTGCGCCATTTGCAAGATTTAGGCGTCACCGCGGTTGAATTACTGCCAGTTCATTATCACTTGAACGATCGACATTTGGTGGAAAAAGGGCTGACCAATTATTGGGGTTACAACACACTGAATTTCTTCGCACCGGAAAATGCTTATACCGTAGCAGATTCGCAGCTTGACGCCGTGGCGAAATTTAAAACGATGGTCCGCAATCTGCATTCAGCCGGCATCGAAGTGATTCTGGACGTCGTCTACAACCACACCGCCGAAGGCAATCAGATGGGCCCGACGCTTTCGTTCCGCGGCATCGATAATGCCGCCTACTATCGGCTGTCGCCTGAAGACCCGCGTTATTACATGGATTTCACAGGCTGTGGCAACACGCTGCGAATGCAAAATCCACGCGTGCTACAGCTTATCATGGATAGCCTGCGTTACTGGGTGCAGGAAATGCACGTCGATGGGTTCCGCTTCGATCTGGCGAGCACGCTGGCTCGCGAGTTGCACGCCGTCGATAAATTGGGCGCGTTCTTCGACATCATTCATCAAGACCCGGTTGTCTCGCAGGTGAAGCTGATCGCCGAGCCTTGGGACCTGGGCGAAGGTGGCTATCAGGTCGGCAATTTCCCGGTGCTCTGGTCGGAATGGAATGGCAAGTACCGCGATTGCGTGCGGCGTTATTGGAAGGGAGATGCCGGCACGGTGCCAGAGTTCGCCACGCGGTTCTGTGGTTCCAGCGATCTGTACGCCTGGAGCAAACGGCCACCCAACGCCAGCATCAATTTCATCACTTGTCACGATGGTTTCACGCTGCACGACCTGGTCTCGTACGACCACAAACATAACGACGCCAACGGCGAAGATAACCACGACGGCGCCGACGACAACAACAGTTGGAACTGCGGCGCTGAAGGCCCGACCGATAACCCCGAAGTGCTGACTTTACGTGAACGGAAGAAACGGGCTATGCTGACCACGCTCATCTGCTCGCAGGGCGTGGCGATGATTTTGGCCGGCGATGAAATCGGCCACACTCAGCACGGCAACAACAACGCTTATTGCCAAGACAACGAACTGACCTGGTTAAACTGGAACCTGAACGATCAGCAACGCGAATTGCTGAAATTTACGCAACGTTTGATCACTCTGTATTTCAGCCAGCCGGTCTTGCAACGCCGACGGTTCTTTCACGGCGAAAAACTGGAGGGCTCGGCAATCCCAGACATTCTGTGGCTGGATCCCGACGGCACAGAAATGACGCAAGAGGATTGGAGCGTGCCGTACGTGCGGTGCGTCGGCGTGCAGTTGTACGGGAAGCATGTCGACGTGAACGAACACGGCGAGCCCATCGACGGCGCAACGTTGCTTCTGTTGTTTAACGGCGATCAGAAGCTTGACATTCCGTTTGTGCTGCCGAGCTTCGCCGCCGCGTCGCAATGGCAACAACTGCTCGATACGGCCGATCCAACGGCGGAGGGCCGACTGTTTGCGGTGGGAGAAAAATATCAATTGCAGGCTTGCTCGGTGGCGATTTTGTGCGCGGTGACCGACACCGAAGCGCTGACGACGAAACCGCTCAAGACGCTGGAAAACGCGGCACCGCAAAAAGCTCGCGCGGCCTTGGAGGCAGTCGCGCCGGGAGCCGGAGTGATGGTGACCGATCAACCGCCGCGAACGTCAGATGTCACAACGCAGTCGGAGCCCGACGAAACGGAGGCCATAACGACGGTTGATGCAGGTTCAAGCAATAAGGAACCGCCAACAGAACAGCAGCCATCGCCGCCCGCGTCCGATCCGCCGGCACAATCATAATTTGGTGATGCTCGGCACACATTCAAGATTCGCTATAATTGGGCACGATCCAGGACCATTGCGCTTCTCTGTAAGAGCGTGAAATCTGACCATCGCAAATACGAAGGGATTCGCTAATGCAGCCGGCGGAATTGGGCAAACGACGAGTAGTGGTCGATGCGATTCGCCCCAGCGTCGATTGCGGCCGATTTCCGATCAAGCGCACTCTCGGTGAAGAAATAACGATAGACGCCGACGTATTTGCCGACGGCCATGATGAAATCGTCTGTCTATTGCAGTATCGGCACGTCGAGACGAAGCGGTTGGAGCACGACGGCTGGCAGGAACAGCCGATGCAGTTGCTCGGGAACGATCTGTGGCGGGCTGTCTTTCGAGTGAATGAGTTGGGGCGTTACGAATATCGCGTGATCGGCTGGGTCGATCATTTTCGTACTTGGCGACACGACCTAAAAAAGCGCGCCGATGCCGGGCAGGATTTGCAGGTTGATCTGCGCATTCGCGCAAAGCTGGTCGAAGAGGCTGCAACGCGCGAACCGGCGCGGATGCAAAGCAGCTGCGCGATTTTGCCCATCGGATTGCGGGAGCGCCGAACTCAGCGTCGGCTGGTCAATTAATGTGCTATGCAGCGGCGATGGACGAGGCACTGCTGACACTCATGAATCGGCACGTCGACCGCAGTCGTGCCACGGTTTCGCAGGTATTCGGCATCGTGGTCGATGACGAGCGCGCCGCCTTCAGCGCCTGGTATGAACTATTTCCGCGCTCTTTCGGTCCAACGCCCGATAAGCACGGCACGTTGCGCGATGTGATTGCCCAGTTGCCGTACGTCGAATCGTTGGGTTTCGATGTGCTGTATCTGCCCCCGGTTCATCCCATCGGTCAGGCATTTCGCAAAGGCAAGAACAATCAGACCGCCGCCGCGGCGGATGATGTCGGCAGTCCGTGGGCCATCGGCAGTCCGGAAGGGGGCCATAAGGCCATTCATCCGCAGTTGGGCTCGTTTGAGGATTTTCATGCGCTGGTGGGCGCGGCAAAGGAGCGAGGAATTGAGATCGCGCTGGACATCGCCTTTCAGTGTTCACCCGATCATCCCTACGTTCGCGAGCATCCAGAATGGTTCCGCCACCGGCCCGACGGCACGATCCAGTATGCCGAGAATCCACCGAAGAAATATCAGGACATCTATCCGTTCAATTTTGAGTGCGACAATTGGCAGGTACTGTGGGAAGAGTTGAAAAGCGTGTTTCTGTTTTGGATTGAACATGACGTGCGCATCTTTCGAGTTGATAATCCGCACACGAAACCACTGCCGTTCTGGGAATGGTGCTTGGGGGAAGTCAAGCGAGTCAGGCCGGACGCCATTTTCCTCTCCGAAGCATTCACACGGCCGAAAATCATGTATCAACTGGCGAAGGCAGGTTTCACGCAGTCGTACACCTACTTCACCTGGCGAAATACCAAGCAGGAATTGACGGAGTATTTCAGCGAACTTTCTCAGCCGCCGCAGACCGATTTTTTTCGCCCGAACATTTGGACGAATACGCCGGACATTCTGCACGAATATCTGCAAACCGGCGGGCGGGCTGCATTTATCACTCGGGCTGTGTTGGCTGCCACTCTGGGAGCGAACTACGGCATTTATGGGCCAGCGTTCGAGCTGTTAGAATGCACGCCGCGCGAACCAGGGAGTGAAGAATACTTGCACTCGGAGAAATACGAGGTGAAGCGTTGGGATTTGAATCGGCCCGACAACTTGCGTGATCTGCTATCACGGCTGAATCGCATTCGCCGAGCGCACCCAGCATTACAACGTAATAGCAATGTGAGGTTTCACAATATCGAAAGCCATCAATTGCTAGCGTACAGCAAGCACAGCGCTGACGGTGCCGATGTTGTGTTGTGCGTCGTGAATCTCGATCCATTTCAGCCTCACTCCGGATGGCTCGAGCTGTCGGCCGATCGATTGGGCGCTAGCGGCAATGTCGAGGCCCATGATTTACTGAACGACAAGAATTTCGCGTGGCAAGGATCGCGAGCATATATTGAGCTCGATCCGCAAACCACGCCGGCGCATGTGATCGAATTCCGGCGATCCGATCGCTACGCGCTCGTTGAAAAACGAGATAAATAATGTTGGCACCGTCCCGGTCGAATTCCTCGGCCGCAATCGTCTACCGACGATCGGAAAGCGGCCTTACTTATTGACGTTGAGCTCGCACTCGCTTTGTTGGGTTCTCACTGGAAAAAACCGATGACCACAGCCTCCAGCGACGAAGAAAGAGACTCGTCGAGAATCACGGTGCGCTCCGATTGGAGCGAAATCTTGGAAGGCCGGGCCAAGACTCAATTGGAAACGGTGTTGCGAAACTGGCTACCCGCTCATCGATGGTTCGGGGCCAAAGCTCGCACGATCCAAAGCGTCGTGATCACCGATTTCAGTCCGCTCGAACAAAACTCCCAGCGGGGCAAAGTCGAATATCTGGCGCTGCTTCAGGTGGAATATGTCGAAGGAGAGCCAGAAACGTACTTGTTGCCATTAGGATGCGCTTGCAACGAGGAAGAGGAACGTATGGCTGCCGAGACGCCATTGGCGGTCATTACTCGTCTGTCGATTTGCGACACGAAACAATCCGGTGTTGTCTTCGATGCGACATTCGATTCAGCCTTCGCCAGCGCGTTGCTCGGCGTCATCGCACACCGACGACGCATCAAAGAGCACGATGGTGAGCTGATTGGCGCTGCGGCACCGGCACTGCGCGATTTGCTGGGCGACGATGCCACGCTGCAGCCAGCTCCCGTGAAATCTGAACAGAGCAACACGTCGATTATTTACGGCGATCGGGCCATCTTGAAACTCTTCCGCCGAGTAGAACAGGGAATCAGCCCCGAGTTGGAAATTGGCCGGTTTCTCACTGACGAGAAGCAATTTCTGCATGTGCCTGCGGTGTTGGGCAGCATCGAATTCCGTCACAACGACAGCGAGCCATGGACTTTGGGAGTACTGCATAGGTTGATGCCACATTCTGAGGCCGCATGGCAGACGACTCTCGATCATCTTGGTCACTATTTTGAAGAGGTGTTGGCGCGCCCGCCCGATCAGTGGCCGACTCCGGCTGGCCTCAGCGAAAAACCGCTTTGGGATTTAGCTGCTCTGCCCACCAATGCTCTGGCCTATAAACTGACGGGCAGATTCCTGCCAATGGCCGAGTTGCTCGGGCAGCGCACCGCGGAGTTGCATCTGGCGCTGGGGCGCAACCAATAATCCTGCCTTCGCACCTGAGCCATTTTCGAATTGTTATCAGCGTTCGTTGTATCAATCAGCCCGCTTGCTTGCTGTGCAAAAGCTGCAACTATTGCGACAAAGGGCCAACCATCTGCTGCCCAACGCGCAACCGCTGGCTCATACTTTGCTGGAGCGCGAGAAGCAAATCTTGGAGCGGTTCCACGCCATTGTTGGCAAAAAGATTTCGGCCCAGAACATTCGCTGTCATGGCGATTACCATCTCGGCCAGGTGCTCTACACCGGCAAAGATTTTGCCATCATCGATTTTGAAGGTGAGCCGGCGCGATCGCTTTCCGAGCGCCGCACGAAGCGTTCGCCGCTGCAAGACGTGGCCGGCATGATCCGATCTTTCCATTACGCGGCGTCTCAGGGCTATTTCAAACTGATTGCCACCGGGCTGGGGCGCCGGATAAAATGGACCAACTCAAGCAGGCGGCCGCGTTCTGGTACTACTCGGTTGCAGCCGCATTCCTGCGAGCATACGCCGCCACGGTTGGCAACGCTGCGTTTTTTCCAGCGACGCGGCACGAGCAAAACTTGCTCCTCAACTTTTTCTTGCTGGAAAAAGCGGTTTACGAGCTGGGCTACGAACTCAACAATCGGCCCGACTGGGTCGAAACGCCGCTCACCGGAATTCTCGATTTGCTGGCAAGCGGCATGTGAGCGCACATGCCCTCCGTTTTGCCGAGAAATAGCCAGATTACTACCGCGGCAAGGGGTAACCCGCGATTTGAGCGGTTTCGCTCACGCCAAAGCCTCGTTACCGCCGTCAGCGATCGCTGAAGCACGGCTGACAGGCGGCATCGTTACTCATTGCGCAAATTGCCTGGGCCAACGGAATCGGTGCAAGCAGTCGGTAGCAATCGCTGTGCCGCCTTCGAGAATTTTTGCAGCCGGTGCTGGAAATCGCGCTAGCGGCGAACTTATAATCGGCACGGTTTTACGGAGGTAGTCGCAGTCTGTCGCAGGGATGCGAAATCAATTTTTCGTTCCTGCCATCGACTATCCGAAGGAGTTTGCCATGCAGCTTCGACATCTGACGACTTTGGCCATCGGCCTGTCTTTTTCGCTCCTCGGCACTTTCGCGCTGGCGTGCAATTGCGGTTCTTCTGCGCCGACCATCGCCAACTATCCTGCGGCCAGCACGGCGTATTACGCACCAGCGACCACCGCCTATTATGCACCGATCACGGTAACAACAAATTACGCACCAGAACTCGCCTCGTTGCCTGCGGCTACAAGCAGCATGGTTTCAACCCCGGTTTACACCGAGCGGCATTATTGGGTGGCAAAACCTGTCACTGAAACGGCCGAGCGCGAAGAAAAGGTGATCGTCCGCAAGCCGGTGATTGAAACCAGCCAGCGCGAAGAAAAAGTGATCGTTCAAAAGCCGGTCATCGAAACAGCGGAACGCGAGGAAACGTACACGGTCTTGAAACCGGTCGTCGAGACGGCCGAGCGCGAAGAACGAGTGACCGTCCAGCGGCCAGTCTATGAAACAGCTATGCAGACCAACTACGTAACTCAGTACGTGCCTTATGTGGCCTATCGCCCTGTGTATCTCGGCTGGGGCGTGTGGGGACAACAAGCCACGACAGCGTACACACCGCAGACAGTAGCTCAACAATGCCCCGTGCAAACGGTTCGCTACGAATCGCAGGAAGAAGTCCGCAAGCAGCCCGTGACCACGACACGTTGGGTTCAAGAACAGCAAACCCGCAAGGTTCCGGTGACCACTCAGAAATGGGTTTCCGAAGAACAAACCCGCACGATTCCAACCACAACTGTGCGCTACGAAGATCAAGAAGTCGTCCGCAAAGTGCCGGTCACCACGCAGCGCACCGAGTGGGAAGAGCGAACTGAACTAGTGCCGTTGGGATATTAACCCGGACGTTAGACTTTAGCCGGACAGGTTGCTCGAAAAGATAAATAATTCGGTCAGGTTCAAGCCTGACCTACGCTGTTGGCAACGACAACGTGAAGCACGCCCCGTCGCCGTTGGACTGCGGCTCGTATCGCAAGTCGCCTCGCATGTCGCGGGCCAATCGTCGGCTCAGGGCCAGGCCCAAACCCACGCCGGGGGCCGACAGCGCGGCCTCTTGCGCTGATTTGTGAAACGCCTGAAAGAGCCGACTGGATTCCGATGCGGCAATTCCCGGCCCATGATCACGCAATCGAATTAGCACTTTGCCGTCGGCAACTGCGACCGACAAATGCAGCGTTCGATCGGCCGATGTAGCCGCGTATTTGCAGGCATTATCGACCAGATTGAACAAAATCTGTTCCACTGCCGCCGGATCGGCTTTCACTTGCTGTGAGAGTATGCCCCCAGCCGGCTCGAAGTTTAAGTGCAAATTGGCCTGGCCTGCACGATCGGCCAATCGTTGGGTCGCCACTTTGAGTAATTCTTCGACCGCTACAGTGTCAATTCTTCCACCGGGACTGCCCCGTTCCAGCCGAGCGTATGCCAGAACATTGGCGACCAAATGAGTTAGCCGATCGGCTTCGATTCGCAGCGTTTCCAAGTAACTGCGACGATCGCTTTCCTGGCGAACCATCCCGGCGCTCAACATCTCGGCGTACATGCGGAATGTCGTCAGCGGTGTGCGTAATTCGTGGGTGACCGCAGACACAAACGCTGCCCGGCGTTCGCTGAGGGCGACAACACCTCGCAGCAACACGGCAACCGCGAGCGCCGCTAATCCCATTGCACCCCAGGCTAGCAGCAGCGATAGCTTGATGGGGGAAATGCCCGCCGCGATCACTTCGGGCAATTCGCCAGGAAGAAGTTTCACCGGCAATGAAGCCAAACGCCGGACGCTTGACGACGGATCGGTATTCGGCTCGGGCGCCAACTCGGCGTGTGGCAACAAATCGGCAATATCATTGAGCAACTGCCGCTTGAGTCCCTCCTCCCCAGGCCAATCGAGCAAACAGCCCTGCACAAACTCCCGGCCGCCCACTTGAACCCGGCGGGCAAACAACAAGTCGCCATCCAGCCACAGCGGAGTCATCATCGACATCTGGACTTCAGAGGGTTGTCCAGAATTGACATTGCCGTCGAAGTTGTTGGCGCCCGCAGATTGCGAAACACTATTGTTTTGCGCAATCGATCTTTGCCGCGCTTGATATTCTAACTGTCCGTGCGCACCTTGTTGCGCAAAAGATGGAGCAGATGGTTGGGCAAGTGCTTGCTGCTGTTGTGGCACTTGCGAATTACTTTCGTCCGTATTGGCGTCGGCCTGGGCATTTTGCGGCGGACCATTCATCATCGCCGGAAGATTGGCTAGATTGCCGCTGTTGGAGCTATTCGGAAATTGCGATCCATTGCCAAAGCCGCCATTGCTTAACGCAACGGTCCCATTGTTCAACGTGCTCATCGCTGGCGCTGTCGTGGCGGCGACAGGCGGAGGCAGATCGGCCAGCAGCGTTGATAAATCGAGCGTTTTTTGCAGCCCGCTCAACACGTCCCGATTGTCACGTAACTGTTCTTCACTCAAATAATCTGGCACCGCTTTGCTGGCGATCGTGCCTTGGGGGACTTCGGGAGAAGTGAGCGAATTCTGCGATTCATACTGAAAGTGCAACCGTACGAAGGGCGTGCTCTGCGTCAGCAACGGCGAGGGCACGGTGACATCGGCATCGCCTTTGCGATTAAACATCTTACCGTAGGCCCGCTCCGCGGAATAAAATGAGGAGTACGTGAAGTACGGCCGGGCACTTTCCTGTGCCACCAGCGGCGCCATGAACGAATCCATCCGCCACAAAGCCAGGCGTGCGTTTTCTTCGAGCGTCGCCTGGCGTTTGGCCAGCGCCTCTGCGGCATCGGCCTGCACGCGCTTTGACGCTCACCCAACTCACGGCTGCGATAACAACAGCGAGGCAAGCAGCGAAAGCCAACCAAATTTGCCAGGGACGGTTCACGGGGAGGAAGGACTCTGGGTTCAGGAGTCAGGAAGTCACAACAAACGTGTAGCGGCGTGGGCTTGTTCCGCGCTTCTGCATTACCGACCCACCGCCTCCGTGGCAATCATATACCCCTTGCCGCGAACCGTCAGTACGATGTGCGGCTGTTCGGGATCGTCCCGCAGTTTTTCCCTCAGCCGGGTGACGTGCATATCGATCGTCCGCGTGGAAACGCCACGTGGATCGATTTGCCACACGCGCCGTAGCAACTCATCACGGGAAATTGCACGCCCCCCATTGGCCGCGAGGTAACGCAACAGCTCAGCCTCTTTCTCCGAGAGATCAACTCGATCGCCGCTGGCGAACCGCACTTCAGAGCGCGCTAAATCGACCACGGCGCCCGCCAATTCGATTTGCGATATTTCCTCTGGCCGCTCTGGCGATCGTCGCAACACCGCTTCCACCCGGGCGAGCAATTCTTTGACACTAAATGGCTTGACGACATAGTCATCGGCGCCAAGCCGCAAACCCGCGACTCGATCGTGCTCCTCGCCGCGTGCTGTCAACACAATGATCGGTTGCGACGGTCGAATCTCACGGACCGCTCGCAAAATTTCTAAGCCATCGCCGCCCGGCAACACCAGGTCGAGCAGCAGCAAATCGTACGACCGAGCCAGTGCCATTTCGCGACCGGTGTCTCCGCGGGCCGCCTCGAACACGCCATAGCCGGCGAACTTCAGCGCATCGACAATGCCCCGGCGAATGGCCGGATCGTCTTCAACGGTGAGGATGGATTGGAGCTGCATCGGGAAGGCCAACAAAATCCAACCGGCTATGTCTCTTCGTAGTTTATTCTACCTTTTCGATCTGCTGGCAGCATTAACTCGATGGCACATAGCGTTCGTACTTGTATTTGAGTAGCTTCGTGTCGCCGGGTTTGAGCTTCAGCGTCCAGCGAATCGTGCCTTGGCGTTCCAGCAATTGCAGCTTCGTGGGATCGGCCGTCTGCGCTCCATCGTCGCTGGCGGAAATCGGCTTGCCCGGCACCGCATTGGTAATAACAATCTCGACTTCGCGCTTTTCGAAATTCCGTAGTTTCAGTTCGCCGTCCAAGGTTACCAAGTCCAGGAACTTGTGCTCCTCTGGAGAATGGGCTTTGAATTTCCGATCGACTTCGCTCTCCGTTTTATCGCTGGCGATGTTGACCGAGGCGGTTACAGGAACCTCGCAACGTCCACCACGAGGCGTGTATTTCAGCAAATCCTCGCTCAACGGCTGATCGCTACTGACGGCCAGCAACGGCCCGGTGGTCCACGCGGTATCGGTGTCGTTCTGCAACACCAAGAAGTGCTGCATCAACTCCGGCGGCGACCAGCGATAGATGTGTGAATAATTGATTTTCTTGACGAACAGCGTGACGATGGCCCGTTCGCCGCAGCGGATGGTCAGGTCTTTTTTCGTATAGACGGTGTAGTCGCTAGCACCCGCCATATCTAACTGGGGCAAGTTGCCGGTCGTCGCACTCAACTTATCCTCGGTGCTCGGCACAGCAAGATCCACAACAGTCGTACCGCCGTTCGGGAAACCGCCGAATTGATCAGCCCGAACTGAATTATTCCCGATCGCCGCACGATTCCTAATCTGAGAGCGCAATTCCGGCGGCGCGACAGCGGCGCCCAGTGAACGAATCACTTGCCCCACGGCAATCGGCTCCAAATATTGGGTGTGAACGAAGTGCGGCACGCCGACGACGAAATTCACATCGCAGTGGATCAAATCTTCTGCTTCGTTCACCAGCGTGCCGCGAAGCGTGAGTTCGGCTGAATTGTCGTCGAGAATCCGCAGCGAATATTCCGGAATCCACGTAATGCCTTCTCGCAAATACGCCATGCCTAGTTTCGGCGTGGCGCCCTTATCGGTGGCCCCCGCGGCATTCTCGTCGGCCACATGAATTCGCAACGGCAATTCCAGCACTTGCATCTTGCTGACATCGGAAATCGGCACGGCAAAGTTATTGCCGCTGGCTTCGAGCACGGCAAAATCGGGCCCGATGGAAACCAATTTCCCTGAGGCGGTCTGTTCCTGCCCCTCGTGCTTGTACGTCAATTGGATCGTCATCTTGAGCGACGATTCCAGACGAGCCCGCTTTTTATCGAGATCCTTCGGGGCATCAATGCCATCGAATTCCACTACTTCGCCGGGGCCTGAGCCAAGCACGTCGACCAACTGATGTTCGTCGGTCGCAAAAACGGCCAGCGTGCCGAACTTGGCTGGCGGAATTTCTTTGGCTACGGCCCAACCATCACGCAAAGTGACGCTGCCCTCGCGGATGAAGAAGCCCAATCCGTTCTTGAAAACCGACACCGATTTGGTACGCGGCTTCCAAACGTGCGGATTGGTGTCGTCGTCCGATGACGCCTTGGCCGTTGGTGCGGCCAGCGCCTGGACAGCACCGACTATGAGTACAGCAATCAAGGAAACGCTGGTGCTAAAGGCGCGGTTTCTCATGAACGATATCTCCTGCTGATGATCTCTCGACTGACACGGTCGGACTATGTACTGCCCACTACCCGCTGCTCATTTTTGGGCTACGCCGTTGTTATCGAGCGCCGTGTAAACATTACCGGGAATTAAGCCCAGCCATGGATCGTTGCTGGGCGTCAAAAACAATTGGGCGTAGACTCGTTCGTTGAGTTGGTTCACGTCCACATTAAGGGGCACCTCACCGCCGGCAAACCACTGATGAATTTGACGATGGAATGTGTATTCGTTTCGCACCGTGTCGATGGCGATGGTGCTTTGAAAAGCCCGTACTAAGCGAAGCATGGGGTCCTCAGCTTTCATCTTTGACGCTGTTCTCGCTCCCGCTTGGCCTGCGGTTGGGTTTTTCGCTCGCATGAAGGCGACACTGGCGTCATCCAACTCGGCATCGGCCTGATGCAATTGGGCGATGCGAGCCCAGACGGCATCGTCCGTGGCGTTGGCCAAGACATTTGGATCGGGCAGGGCGGCAACCAGCAATATGGTCTCACTGGCAGACTTTGTTAGCGCCACTCGATTCGCAGCCGCGGCGCGAACTTGTGTCGCCCCAGCGGTAGCCGGCTTGTTCGACACTGCAGCGTCGTTTTGCACCAGCAAGCCAAGCTGCTGTAAATCGCGCTGCCACAGTTGCAGTGCAGTCCTGGATTGTCCGTCATGATATCCCCGCAGAAAATCGGCACGCTGGGCATCGTCCATCGGCTTAATCGCCGCAACAACTTTTTCGGCATCCTGCAAACCACGCAAAAATGCGGTCGGGCCGTACAAACCCGGCAGTGCATCAATCACACGGCCGTCGCTGTCGAGGATGTAATGGATGCTGTTGCCGGTGAGTGTGCGTTCCAACTTGCGGCCATCGCCGAAGTCGATGGTCACTTTCGGCACGGGCCGGACAGATTGCCAATGCAGTACAAACCGATCGCGCAGTGCGCGGCTCACTTCTTCATTGGCGTACAGCGTGCTGCGGAAAAAACGGCTGTTGGCACAACTGAATTCGTCAGTCAGCTTTCCTAAGAGCCGCAGCGAGAGGATCGGTTTGCCCGATTCCTTGGCCGCTGCTTTGGCTTGTTCCAGATCAGTGTACCAGAACAATTTTGACGCATAGCAATCACGCTGGCCGGCGATGGAATCGAGCGCCAACCTGACCCGCTGCCACTCGGGCTCCGTGCTTCCAACAGCGCCTTCAGTCAGATGCTTGTCGATCGTTGCCTTGTGGACTGCAAGAAATGTCTCCAAGCCAGATGAGCGCGAGTTGCGGAGAGCCTCAATTCTGCGCTCGGCTTGCTGTGCGTCCTCCGATACCGCGAGCTGGGCTTGCGATTTCAACAATGCCTGCGTGTCGACTGGCCCACAGGCTTCTATTCCCGGAACCTGGCCGAAACAAACCGCCGCCCAACCGATGGCAATCGCACTGAAAAGCAAGCGTCGCATGGCCGAATCTCCTGTAGCAAAGCCGTAAGCTGCCGTGAGTGGAACCGCATCCAAGTCAATCGGCAACTCTGCTACAGATAGTACCCGTAAATGCGCTCGCCGCGTGTAAAGCGTTGGTAACGAGGCCGCGATGCAAGAGCAAGCACCGTGAAGCTCAGGGGTTGCAACCCTAGGGCTTGCGAGCGTGAGAATCCATTTCAGAAGTAAATCGCGGACTACTTCGGCGACGCCTCTTTCTTCTCCGCCGCCTTCGCGGCCTCTTTGGTATTGAATTCCGCCAACTTTGCGGCCACGTCGGCTTTGCCCTTCTCGATCAACGGTGCCTCAATCTCCGGATTCGGAGTCGCACTGCCGGGTTCAAGCCCCAGAATCCATTGGATGCCGCCGAGCAATGAATCTCGATACCGCGGATCGAGCCACACCGCCTCGTTGTGCCCGAGGCTCATGTGGAATACTTTCCCCTGGCCATACTCTTTACACCAGGCAATGGGAACGTGGTATTGTTTGATGTTGTCCTTAACTTGCTTGTTGAAATCCGACCGCCCAATGTCGAGGCTCATCAGCACGTGCACTTTTTCCGGCTGCCAGTGCTTGAACTGATAGATTTCATCCTTGATCTGAAATTCCTTGCCCCACGGTTTGCTGATCGGATGTGTCGGATCGTCAACGACAACAGTCACGTGGCTGCCTGAAGTCCAGGGGTGCTGATCGAACGAGCCACCCAACATTTCCCAGTACGGCTGGTAATCTTCCAGCGTATCGGCTGCGGAATGCACACCGATAAAGCCGTGGCCCTTCTGTTTCACCCAATCTTTGCACAAATAATCGAGTGTTGCGTCATCGACAGGCCACTTCCCGCGGTGGCCGGTGGTGTAGAACATGACGATGTCGTAATTCTGCAAGTTTTCTTTGCTCAGATCTTTCACATCTTGCGTGCAATCGACGGTAAACAACTTGCTGTCTTTCCCTAGATCGGTCATCGTGCGTTCGGCAACCGATAGCTGACCGTCTTTGCGATTCACCACGTCGTGCACAAATTCGTAGCTCTTGGTGAAAAACAGTATCCGTGCCGGTTGGGCAGGTGCAGACGGCGTGCTGGCGGTCGGCGCATCAGCAGCGTGTAAGGCCGAGTAACCCATCACCCCCATCGCAACGGCACCGCAGACAATCGTCAAACGCAGCAGAATCATAGATGAACTCCTCCGATTTTGGCAAAGACCGCACAGGCGAATCGTGGCAAAAATGGACATGACCGTGTGAAAGCATGGTACCATTCGGCAACTGTAACTTCAAATTAGTGGTTGGTTTATGGCGAACCATCGTAGTCACTCGGCCTGTCCCCTAATTCAGCTGACGTTTCCATACGAGCCAATGCTTGCTATTCTTCGCCGTCTTTTCCGGGGAAAAACAGGAACTGCAGGAATCTGCGATCACAGCGATCCGAAATGGCGACGGTCAATCAGACTCGATTTGAAATCAAACGAACTCGTGCGGCGGCGATGGTAAGCGTATCGAACCAGCGCAATTGGACATTTCAATTCGCCTGGCCTGCGCTCTTGGCCCTGTTGGGCATCGCGGCGATGACCATCGACATGCCACTCGCGCAATGGTTCCATACCAAACAATTCCCGCGCGATCTAAAGAAGATGTGCGACCTGGGCGAAGTGTTTGGCCACGGCTTTGGCGCGGGCATGATCTTACTGTCGGCCTTCATACTCGCTCCGAATCAGCGTTACCGCTTGCCGCGCGTGGTGGTTGCGGCGTATCTGGCAGGCATCGCGGGCACGGTCTCAAAGCTCGCCTACTCACGACACCGACCGAATAAGATGGACGGGTTGGAAACGACCGTCTTCAACAGTTTCGGCAGTTGGTTTCCGTTCTTCTCGACCACCAGCGATTGGCAAAGTTTTGCGTCAGGCCACAGCGCCATGGCGGCTGGTTTGGCCATTGGACTCACTTGGCTCTTCCCGCGCGGCAAATGGCTGTTTACAGCATTAGCGGCACTGGTGATGCTGCAACGGCTTGCCAGTGGATACCATTACCTCAGCGATACGCTGTGGGGCGCGGCGATCGGCTGGCTGCTAGCGGCTGCGTGTTTACCCGGCGGCTGGCTGGCCAAGCCCTTCGATCGATTGGAAAACAAGTACCACGAAACACACGAACGGGCGTCGATCGGCGGATGACGAATTTCAGCGAATCTCGTTCGTCGTTTTGGCATGCTTCGTGGCCTTCGTGGTTATTCCGACTCTGTGCAGATCGATCAGAATCTGCTAAATTAACCCCGAACAGGGCGGTTTTCTCTCAGCTCCCTTCTTTGAGCGAGGAGGCACGATCATGTCGGCAATTTGTGCGGCAATTCTGGCGCTGGCGGCTACGAGTGGCGACGTCGCCGATTCTTCGGCGACCGATAGCGTGGCGGCAACTGCAACCCAGAAAGCAGCCTCGGCACTTAATAATGAACCGGTCTTCGCGCCGCGAAAGCCGGCGGAAATGCGCACGGCCGTTAGCAACGCCCTACGCGCCATGGCGACGGCGAAAGAACCCGCCGCCCGCGATTCGGCGATTCGGCAATTGATTTTGATTTTACTGGAGCTTGAGCAAGATCAAAATCTGACGCACGACGAACGCGTGGAATTGCACTCTCAGGTGCGATCGCGATTGATGACTCTGGAACAAACGCTTCGGGCGGAAGCAGTGCGTGACAAGAAAGCGACGGCTCAGCAGGCACAACCGCAGTCAAATCAAAAAGCGGCGCCGACCGTTGTTCTGGCCGCACAGATGCCGGCCCAAGCTGTGAATTCAGCCAGCGATCAGCAACAGCAAGCGCAAGAGAATTTGCAGGTCCTCGCGCAACTGGTTGGCGGGGTGGCTGGTGTCAACGTGCAGCGTGGTGGTGTCATTCCCGGGGCATTTGCCGCCGGCGTCGGCGGCGGGATAGGCGGTGCCGCCGCGGGTAGTGGCAATGCACAGCAACTAGCGCCCGATTATGGACCTGATCTGGTGACTCTCATCCAAACAGTCGTTGCCCCGCGCACCTGGGACGTCAACGGCGGGCCCGGATCAGTGGTTTATTATCGCAATTTGCGAGCCCTGGTCGTACGCGCCCCTGCGGATGTCCACCAGCAACTCGGCGATGTCCTGGGTCAGATGCGGAAATAATTGGGTGAGCCTTTCCGCGCTCGATAAGCTGCGCAATCCAGCCCGACTTTGCCGGTATTTGAAGCCTTGCCGGCGCTGTGCAAGTCCTCCCTCTCAAAAGAATTGCGGCGGAATTCCGCTGTTAGCTAATCTTCCGGAAAAACCGACAATTCCGCGCGAATCGAACCGATAACGACTGATGAGTCTAGCGGATTTTCAGGTGCTGCCGGTTGTGACCCGCTCCGGTGCGCTCCGCCCAAATACGACCCACGGTTGTCGGACATTCGATTCAAGGAGTGAGAACACATGGCACGGAAGCCTGCACATTGGATTTTGCGGCTGGCGCTCGGCCTGAGCTTGCCTGCCCTCGCATCGGCCGCCTTGTCCGCCGAGCAAACCCCGACCTTGGCGACAGCCCCCACGCTCGACACGGAAGTCGCGCACGCCGCCGCCGAAAGCACCCCGACCATCGGCGCGCCAACCGATGCCACCCCGATCAACGCCGACGCGACTACTGACGCCCCCGCGGAAGAATCGGCCGATGCCGGCGTGGAAGTGATCCGCGAGCGCTATCCGAACTCCGCGGTGAAGGTTGAACGCCACGTCACCCAAGACGCCGAAGGCAATTACTACAACCACGGCCTGTGGACCCAGTGGGATGAAAAAGGTCGCTTGGTCGGCAGCGGCGAATACCGCTACGGTAAGCGTCATGGGCGCTGGCTGCGTTGGTACGGCCAATCGGATGCCCCGATGTTGCAGGGGCCGCTGTACAAAGATTTCGCGCCGCCGTTCGTGGCCGAAGCAACTTTCGAAGACGGCGTGCTGAACGGCACGTGGAAAGTGTTTGATTCGAAAAACCGCAAGGTCAGCGAATGGGAATTCGACCACGGCGATCGCCAAGGCAAAAGCGTGTGGTACTACCCCAGCAGCCAGAAACGACGCGAAGTCGACTACCGCCAAGGGCAGATCGACGGCGAAGTCGTCGAGTGGGGTCCCGATTACAAAATCAGCTTGCGTGAGAAGTACGTCGATGGCCGCCGGCTAGCGCCGCAAGTCGATAACTATGCACCTGAGCAAAAACTGCGCCGAAGGCTGGATCCTGTTCGCCAAAGAAATCACCAAGTCGAATTACGATTTCTGGAGCGGCGTGGCTACCATTCAAGTCGTCGGAACCGAAGGCGTGAATCAACGTCACGGCCTGTGGACTTGGTGGCACAAAAACGGCCAGAAGCAAATGGAAGGCCGTTACGAAGCCGACCTGCCAGTGGGCAAATTCACCTGGTGGTATCCCAACGGCCAGAAACAATTGCAAGGTGAATACGTCAACGGCAAGCAGCAGGGGAAGTTCACCTGGTGGCATCCCAGCGGTCAGAAACAGTTGGAAGGCGCTTACGTCGCCGGCGTGCTCAGCGGCAAGTGGACCCGCTGGAACGGCGAAGGCCACGTCGTGGAAGTCGGCGATTACTCGGCCGACGGCAAACAGCAACTGGCCCACGAGCCCAGCATGCTGAAAGGACTCGACGACGCCAGCGCCTCCGACGCTGGAAGCCGTGCAACCGGCCGCGCCGACTTCATCGCGACTGAAGCGCTAGTTTCCTCTCCCTCTCCTCGGAGAGAGGGCGGGGTGAGGGGGAAGCCATCAAAAATGGGCGTCCTCTATCCAAAAAACCGATCGTCTCAAAACGTCTGACCGCTCGCGCGGTCAGACGTTTTTTTGTATTCGAGTTACAAAGTCTGCGCGAGACATTTCGTAGCGAATCACTTGCTCGCCGGCTGGAGCATGCGGATCGTGGCCTGATCCAACAAACCGGAAACCGGCTTTTTTCAACACGCCGATCGATGGAAGTAAAGAAGGCAATGTCTGTCCGACTACCAAGCTGACCGGCGGCGATGCGAACGCAAACGTCAGCAAACCCTCAACCGCCTCCGCCGCGAAGCCTTGACGTTGCTGGTCGGCGACGATGGCGTAGCCAATTTCAACCATGCCAGAATCGTCCGGCGCACCCTTAAAACCGCCGGCGCCCACAAGCAACGGTTGCTCCCCAGTGCCGTTTCGTAGCACGACGTAATAGAAGCCCCAGTCTGCATCATCGGGGTGCCCTTGCAGCCAGTCGAGCGAGTACCGAATTGCGTCATCGTCGTAGAACTGCGGCGGCCAAGTTGCCGGCACGTCGCAATGCAGCGATGTGGCCAGCGATTGTGGTCCAGTCAATTTCGCGCGTAAATTCTCAACCGTTGCGGAAATCAACTCCAGTCGGCGAGTTTGAATTCGTGGCATGGGTCGTCAGCGATTTCTCACTCTTGTTGCGGTATTTGCACCGCGAATTTGGCCTCGGCATCGGCAATCGCTTCCGGCGACTCGGCAAATGCATCGGAACTATTTGACAGCACCGACCGTGCCCGCTGCAAGTCGAGCGCCCCTCCCAGCGGGCAATGACCATCGTCGCCACGCCGTTGCCGATCAAATTCGTGATGGCCCGAGCTTCGGACATAAATCGATCGATGCCCACCAATAGTGCCAAACCTTCCACCGGAATTTTACCGATGGCTGAAAGCGTTGCCGCCAGCGTGATGAACCCACCGCCGGTGACGGCCGCCGAGCCTTTGGAAGTGAGCAGCAGCACCGCGAGAATCCCCAATTGGTGCCCCAAGCTGAGCGGTACATTCGTGGCCTAAGCGATGAAGATCGCGGCCATGGTTAGATAAATCGAGGTGCCGTCGAGATTGAATGAATAGCCGGTGGGGATCACCAGCCCAACCACCGATTCGTCACAGCCGAGGTTTTCCAGCTTCATCATCATTCGCGGCAGGGCGGCTTCCGAAGACGAAGTGCCAAGCACAATGACGATTTCTTCTTTGATGTACCGCAAAAACTGCCAAAGGCTGAATCCGGTCAGCCGGGCAATTGTGCCGAGCACGACGAACACGAACAGGAAACACGTGAGGTAAACGCAGGCCATCAGTGTGCCCAGATTGGCCAGTGATTTCAGGCCGTACTGACCGACGGTGAAAGCCATCGCGCCAAAAGCGCCAATCGGGGCAAAGCGCATGATAATGCCGATGACACCGAACAGCACATGCGATAATCGATCGAGCAGATCCACTAGCGGTTTGCCTTTGGCCCCAAAGTGGCTCAATGCCAAACCGAACAAGATCGAAAACAAGAGCACCTGTAGAATTTCGCCGTTGGCAAATGCCCCGACGACGGAATCGGGAATCAGGTGGAGCAGGAAATCGACCGTCGAAAGCGATTCGCCTTTGGCGGTATAGGCGGCGACAGCTTGAGTATTGAGTGTGCTGGGATCAACGTTCATGCCAGCGCCCGGGCGCACCACATTAACGACGATCAGCCCAATCGCCAGTGCCGCCGTTGTCACGACTTCGAAATAGATGAGCGCCTTGAGCCCCACTCGCCCGACTTTCTTGAGATCGCCAATTTTCGCGATGCCGACCACCACCGTGGCGAAAATGATCGGCGCGATCATCATCTTCACCAGTTTGATGAACGCATCGCCCAGCGGCTTCATCGCCGCGGCCAGTTCCGGAAAGAAATGCCCGAGGCTGGCCCCGATGAAAATGGCGGCCAGAACTTGGACATACAGATGCCCAAATAGGGGCTTCCGCCGAACCGCAGCGTCCGATGTTTTCTCAACGGGCATGGGCGGCAATCAAGAAACCTCGGCGAGATGCGGTCCAATTGACTTCACAGCAGGCAACGTCGCGCTGCAATCATAACGGCTGAGCCGATCACTAGCAAAACCAACGAGCTCGGCTCCTGAACCGACCCACGGGAGTCCAACTCGCAAGAGTGTTGTGATCAGGCCGCCATGCACTTCAACCACCCCGCGAACCACTTGGCACGATCCGCCTTGCACAAGTGCGATGGGAATTGGCAACAAGCCCAACAGTGTGGCAGGCGCGGCCCACAAATACAGAATTGGTTGGTGCCAACGCACTGGCATGCCTAGGAACTGGCTTGGTACGAGGCGCGATGTTCGAGACTCTGCCCGGGCGCAATCGTGAGCCAAGAGCTGTCGGGCTTCAGCAGCCGGGCGAGATATAAAATTTGGCCGGTGTGATAGGCCACGTGCAACAGCCCACGCAGCAAGGCTTGTTGGACGGTGTGCCGTTCGCCACGAATCGTCACCGTTTTCGCCAGGTCCGACGAACTCAAAGTCTGGACCGTTCCCTCGAGCGCTTGCCATCCGCGCTGCCAAGCCGCCATCAGATTGGCGCGTGTGTCGTCCGGAGTTAGCGCGAATTCCGCGTCTCGATTGCGCGTCGATTTTTCGCCGTCGCTGGTTAAAAAATCGGTCCAGCGCGATTGCATGTTTCCCGCCAGATGTTTCACAATCAGCGCGATCGAATTCACTGGCTCTGCCGGCCGGCCGAAAAAATGCTCGTCCCCCAGCGGTTCCATCGCCCGTTCGGCCAACGATTTATGCCGCCGAAATTCGTGCAACAGGTCTGGCAGCAACGGGTCCATTTTTATGAATCCAAAATCACGGGTTTCGCATTACAGATTTATTCGCCCTCTTCCCGCTGCCACGGCGTCCATCTTGCCCAGTAGCCAGGCATGAACCTCTGGGATACGGCGAGCGGAGAGAGTCGGATGGCCATCGTCAGCCAGAAACCGTTTTACGGCTCGATTGAGGTCTATCTCGAACCCTACGCTTTGGAACTCAATTGTCGCACGGTGGCGTACCGTACGCTGCCCAGATCAGTTGCCGCTTACTCCCTTGGCAATGCGGTTGCCGGTTTCCTTGTCGATGTTGCGCCAGTATTCGAACGCACGTTGCAGCACCGGCTCTGACACTCCCGCCTTGAGGTGCCCGACGACGTTGGACACCAGCCGGTTACGCTGCGCATCGTCCATGACTTTGCGCACCAGCGTGCCGGCCTGGCCGAAGTCGTCGTCGTCTTTGCGCAGCGTGTAGGCGGCGCGCACAAACTCGCCGTCGGCGGCCCAAACCGCGGTTTCGGGGTACCGTTCAGCGTCGGCCTTCGGGCCGCCCTTCGAGTTCGGCGCGTACACGGGATCGGACACGTTCTCGACCCGCATCATCCCGTCCTTGCTGTAACTGTGGACCGGCGATTTGGGCCGGTTGACCGGAATCTGCTTGTAGTTGACCCCCAGGCGATGACGGTGTGCGTCGGCGTAAGCAAAGAGCCGGCCGAGCAGCATCTTGTCCGGGCTGCCGCCCGTCCCCGGCACAAGGTTGTTCGGCTCGAACGCTGCCTGCTCGATCTCGGTGTGGAAGTCGGTAGGGTTGCGGGTCAAGGTCAGCTTTCCGACCTCGTTCAGTGGGTAGTCCGCGTGCGGCCAAACCTTGGTCAAATCGAACGGGTTGAACCGGTAGGTCTTCGCTTCCTCGAATGGCATGATCTGCACCTTCAGCGTCCAACTGGGGTGTTCGCCGCGCTTGATTGCCTCGAACAGGTCGCGGCGGTGGTAGTCGGCGTCAACGCCCGCCAGCCGGTCGGCCTCTTCCTGCGTGAGGAAGTCGACGCCCTGGTCGGTCTTGAAGTGGTATTTCACCCAGAAGCGCTCGCCCTTGGCGTTGACCCACATATAGGTGTGGCTTGAGTAGCCATTCATGCGCCGCCAGTTCTTCGGGATTCCGCGGTCACCCATCAGCCACGTGACCTGGTGGGCCGACTCGGGCGACAGGGTCCAGAAGTCCCACTGCATGTCGTGGTCGCGCAGGCCGTTGTCTGCACGGCGCTTTTGGGAGCGGATGAAGTGCTGAAACTTCAGGGGGTCGCGGATGAAGAACACCGGCGTGTTGTTCCCCACGATGTCGAAGTTGCCTTCGGTGGTGTAAAACTTCAGCGCGAAGCCGCGGGGGTCGCGCCAGGTGTCGGGGCTGCCGCGCTCGCCGGCCACCGTGGAGAACCGGATCAGCGTGTCCGTCTTGGTGCCCGGCTGAAACACCGCGGCCTTGGTGTAAGCGCTGACGTTTTTGGTCACCGCAAAGTGACCGAACGCCCCGGAACCCTTGGCATGAGGCTGGCGCTCTGGAATCCGCTCCCGGTTGAAATTGGCCATCTGCTCGATGAGGTAATGGTCCTGCAGCAGAATGGGGCCATCGCGCCCCACCGTCAGCGAATGTTCGTCGCTGGCCACGGGGATCCCAGCATCTGTGGTTGTAGGTTTGGGGTTATCGTTCTTCATGTCGATCTCTCCTTTGCGTTTTTGGTTTATCTGGATGGTGACGCCGAACGATGAAGCTCAGCGACGGCGGCCAAAAGACGCGCCGACTGCAATCGCGACGGCCCGCCGCCGTTCACTGCTTGGAGGCGGCGTTCCCACTCTTCTGACTCACCAGCCCATGCCATGATCGTAAGTTGAGTTGTTTCCTGGATGAATCGCGAAGTTGCCATAGCATAGCTTCCTGAGAATGGACGCCGGCCGCAAGTGCCAGCTCGCCCATGTCAGTGGAGAGTCACCGTTCATGTCCTTCGCATCAACCAGAGCACCCGCATCAAGCAGGAGTTGGATCGCCCGCTCTGTTCCAAATGCGGCGGCGCGATGCAGCGGTGTCTCAGCTTTGGTTCTGCAGTCGCGCATAAAGCATTCCGTCGCCGCATTGGGCTTCGTTTTGCAATTTGGATTGGCGCCACTCGCCAAAAGAACCTTGAGAACGAGATCGTATGCTGGACGATTGGCCTTGCACAGAGCCGCGTAGAGCGGCGTCTCGCCCGTGTCTGGTCCTGCGTGATTCACGTCTGCACCGTTTTCGATTAAGAACTGACAGAGTTGCCAGTGCCCGTGAAACGCCGCGCCGTCAAGGCCGAGATTAGGACCGAGGGTCGTCAATGATTCGCCTTCGCTGATGAGGAACCTTATGGCGCTAACGTCGCCATAGTCGGCGCATAAGGTAATGAGCGGCGTGCCCGCGTGATCGGCCGACTGCGGGAATGCCCCTCGGACAGATACTGGAATACCAAGTCGGTGCGACCATCGGCAATGCGTTTGAGGATCTCGCTACTCATCTGCCACTCCAGAGTTCGGCCTAACGACCTAAGCTCGACGACCCGGCCCACGGGACGTGTGGCTTGCAACCGGAGGCGCGATGGCTGGGTTCGCCGCAGCGCCTTGATACTCATCATGGCCTCCGTTTCCAGGAGGCGGCAGTCCCAAGTTAAATGGCGATGTCCGAAGACTCGCCAGGCACGCATCTTGGAGATGGGTGTCCATGGCGGGCTCAGCCACATCCTTTCCACGGAGGACCACGATGAGATTCTACCAACAACAGCACGCATTCTACTGCGGAGTCGATCTACACGCCAAGACGATGCACGTGTGCATGGTGGATGCGGCCGGAGAAATCCAATTTCATCGCAACACGAGCCACTTGACACCCCCTCGAATCAGGACCTCGCCAGAGCAGGTCATTTAGCCGGCTTTCACAGGCGCCCCTCAATCGCTCTTGGGTCTCTTCTGCGTTGGTTTCTTCTGGGAGCGGACGGGGCGACTGGTGGCTGCCGCCGACGTGTTCACTGCCGAAGTATTCAGTATCACAGCGGCGCGAATGAGCGCTTTCAGCGCCTTTTCATCAATCTTGTCCCCCTCATGGAAATCGATGGCCCGCCGGGTGTTGCCTTCGAGGCTGGAGTTGAAGAGACCTGTAGGGTCCTTGATCGCGGCGCCCTTGGCAAAGGTCATCTTCACGCCATTCTTGTACGTCTCCCCGGTGCAGATGATTCCAGCGTGCGACCAGACTGGAACCCCGCGCATCGAGTTCGATGGCTTTCTCCATTTCACCTCCTCGACCACTTCAGGGTCGGCCTCTCGGATGAGAATTCGAATCCGAGCGAGCGTCTCGCCCCGCCAATCACTCCGCTCCTTGTTTCTCGCATCTTTCAACTGAGAGGGAGTGCCTCCGCCTTTTCCTTCCTTCGAGCCGCTCTTTGTCTTCTTCATGGTGATTGTCGCTTTCTTCATGGTTGCACTCACCTGGGAACCGAGTTGTTCACCGTGACGACGACCTTGCCTTTTGCGCGTCCTGTCTCGACGTAGGCCAAGGCATCCCCGGTCTTTTCAAAGGGGAAAACCTTGTCCACGACCGGACGGATCACGCCGGATTCGATCAGAGAGGCGATCTCGCTCAACTGCTGACCCTGCGCTCGCATGAACAAGAATGAGAAGCGCACGCCAAGGCTTTTGGCTTTCTTCCGCACACCACGGCTCAGCAGGCACATCACCAGTTTCAGGAACAGGTTCAACCCGAGTTCCTTGGCGAATTCAGGGTCGGGCGGACCCGAAATCGAAATGAGGAGGCCGCCGGGCTCCAGGATGCGCAGAGATTTTTCGAGCGTCTTGGTGTCCTGGCTGTTCAGAACCAGATCGTAGCCCGACAGAACCTTCTCGAAATCTTGCGTCTTGTAGTCAATTACCACGTCTGCCCCGAGACTTTTGACCAGCTCAACATTTTTCGTGCTCGTCGTCGTCGCTACCGTTACGCCGAGATGCTTGGCGAGTTGGATCGCAAAAGTCCCCACACCGCCGGAGCCGGCCTGAATGAAGACCTTCTGGCCGGGCTTCAACTTGCCCACTTCTACCAGCGCCTGCCAGGCGGTCAGGCCCACCAGCGGGATGGAGGCGGCCTCTTCCATGCTGAGGTTCTTGGGCTTTAACGCCACGTCGGCTTCATTCATGGCAATGAATTCCGCGAATGTCCCAACCCGGTGATCGCGCGGCCGCGCATAGACCTCGTCGCCCGCCTTGAACCGCCTGACTTTCGGGCCGACCCGGACAACGGTCCCTGCAATATCGTGACCCAGGACGAAGGGCGGACGATACGGCAGAATGAACTTGAATTCTCCGTCTCTGATCTTGGAATCCAGCAGGTTCACACCGGTTGCATGCACTCGAACAAGGACATCATCGTCCCGCAACTCCGGCTCCGGGATCTCCGCCAGCCGCAGAGCGCCTTTCTTCTTATATTTATCGACCACGAATGCCTTCATGGTGTCTTCTCCGATTTGGAATCTCGCACTGGTCGCCCACCTCCGCTGGCCGGGCAATTGGCTGGCTTGCTTCACCCAAGCGGCGAATTGAGCTTCGTCGAGTTCCGGCGCGCCGGGACGGAAGAATGCCGCCTCGATATACTTTGTGAAGCCAGGAAAGTTCAAATTCAAACTTCGCTGTCTGTGCAAAATTTAGACTCTTAGCGAGCCGCGGAACGCCCTGGACCCATAGTAAGATTGTGCGCCGTTGTGATAGATGAAGACAGAGCCATAGCGGAAATCTCCGAAGATGGCGCCGCCGAGTTTTCTGATCGTAGCAGGTGTTTGCAGCCAGCTCGACGTTTTCGCATCGAAAGTTCCAAGCTTCTGCAGCGCTCGATATTGTTCTTCCGTTAAAAGTTCAATGCCCATGGAAGCTGCCATGTCAACCGCGGTGGCTTCTGCATCCGGTCTTCCCTTGATATTTGCCTTCTGAGCTTGGCCGTCGTAGCAAACATTTCTGCGGCCTTTGGGGCTTTCCGCAGAACAATCATAAAAAATGGTTTCGCCGAGCTTTTTATCATGACCAACAACATCGGGCTCACCGCCGGTTCGCTCCATTTCATAGAGTGACCATAGTTTTTCGGGATTCGCTTCCAGCTTGGCCTGGACTTTCGTCCATTCAAGCCCCTTGTGGCGGTTCATGTTTTCCTCAAACCGGGCTTTCAATGTTCTGAGCAGTCGTTCACGTTGTTCTGCCGACAACTTCTTTTTGCTGGAATGTATTCTGTTCATTCATTAATACTCCGAAACAAAGCGAGCTTAAATCTGCTTACGTCGCGCACGAATCACCAACCAAATCTTCCGCCCGATGAATAGCGCGACTCTGACTTAGGAGAGCCACCCCAAATCCGGACAGGTAATATGCACCAAGCCATACCGCAACGCCAATGATGGCGAAGAATACGCCTGCATACATCCAGTATCCAGAAAGGACAAGGACAGGAACGAAAATATACCGAGGACCGTCGACGTACTGTTGAACTTCCGCAGGCTGACCATAAACGTAACCGAGTACTGGAATGGTAGAGATCAGGTGAATCCAGCGTAGAATCGAACGTTTGGTGGCATTATTCATAATTTATGGAGTTTCTTATCTTGGTTGATTGGGGTTGAGTTCGGCGGCGCTCCTATTTGCGATCGGCCGCCAAGTCGGCGACTACGGCGGCAAGTTGTTTGAGCATCTTCGCCCAGCCATACCCGGCACCCTTAAACGCCTGATCGCCAAACGGCTGGGAGAGGTCGAAGCCGGAGTGCTCGAACACAAGGCGCGTGCCATCACCATCCGGCTCGAGTCGGAAGCTCACCCGTGTATCGACGACGGCTCCGCCGGCCGACCAGGAGAACGCGAGCCGCCCATTCGTGTTCTCACCGGGCGGTTCGCACTCCAGCACCTCACAGCGCACGACCAGTCCGTCGAAACCAACTTTGGGGTTCGGCGGTACCCGGAACGTGAAGCGGTGGCCGACGCGCGGCTCGAAGTCGTTGGGATACATCCACTCGGCCAGCGATGCGCTGTCGGTCAGTGCTCGCCAGACCTGCTCGCACGGCTGCGGGATCAGCACTTCCCGTTGGATACTCTGAATCATGGTCGCTTCGCTTTCATGAGATGTTTCTGAAGCCGCTGGAGGTGGTGATCCCAGAACCGCTCGTAATTCGCGAGCCAGTCCCGCACGGGGCCGAGCCGCGCGGGCACCAGGCGATAGCGGCGCTCTCTGCCATGCCGCTGCTCGGTCACAAGACTGGCGTCGAGCAAAACGCGAAGGTGCTGGGAGACCGCCGGGCGGCTCATCTTGAAGTGCCCGGCAATCGCGTTGACCGAGCGATCGGTCTCCGCAAGCAGGTCGAGCATCTGCCGTCGCGCGGGATGGCTGATCGCTCCGAACACATCGGGTTCGCGATTGGGATTCATCACCATGCGGCCAGCATACGTAAGCATTTACTTACGTGTCAAGTCGGGTGGCGAAAAATGGCACCGCTTAGCGCGACGGCTCTCGGCTTGCGCCGCCTAACGGAAAAGCTCAGCGGTGGCAGGGGCCGAGTGAGCTATGAACTCCAGAAACGCTACATGCCGCCGCCGTTCGCTGCAGCGTCTTGATACTCACCCGCGGCCAAAACTAATCCGGAATCTCCGCCTCGACGAGTTTCGCCAAAAGGACTAGCGACTCTTGCCAGCCGAGACAGCAAGCCTCGGGCGGTATCACCTCCGGAATCCCTTCCTGCACGATGTTCAACTCGGTCCCGCAGGACACCTGCTGCAAGCTAATTGTCTTTTTCATCTCTCCCGCCAGGTTCGGATCGTCGAACCGATCTGTGATAACGATGCGTTCATGGGGCACCAGTTCAACGAAAGTGCCGCCCCACGAGTGACTCTTGCCGGTGGTAAAATTGGTGAAGGACATCCTGTAGGAACCTCCTACCTTGGCGTCCATCTGATGCACCTTGCCTGTGAAGCCGTTCGGGGGAAGCCACTTAACCATGGCGTCGGCATCGAGAAATGCCCGATAGATCCGCTCTGGCCTTGCACGCAGCACACGGTGAAATCGAACCGTATTAGACAACATCAGCTCCTCTCGGGTTCTGACCCCTTTTCCCCTCCGAAGCCGAGTCCGAATAGCAACCAGTCAGTCGCGGACTTCTTCAGCACCAGCGTCACGTCCTCCATGTCTGGGCTCTGGCACTTCGGACGCCTTCGTTCATCTGCCCGCGCCCCGATCACCTTGCGTCTTCTCATGAAATGAATTCGAAAGCCGCTTCAACGGAGAACAGTTTGCAATCGCACATGCACCAAGTTGGCTGTGGCTATTTATTTGACCTTACTTCTTTCCAGCCTTTTGTTGAACCAGTCCATCTTTGATTGATACGCTTCCCCAGGCAACAAGTCCTTTTGTGATTCAACGACGGAACGTCCGCGTTGATAAGACGATTTAGCTTCCTCCATATCACCCGCGCTTTGCTCCATTTCCCCGAGGCTGTCATATAAATTGGCATCATCCGGATATAGCGCAATTCCCCACTCCAGCAGTTGGATAGCCTCCTTTTTCTTGCCTGCGGAAAATGCATTATAAGCAATGGAGTTTAGTTCACCTATGCCTGGTAATCGTGTGCCGGCTTTTCGACTTTGGGCGGCAAAATACTGCTTCACAAAATCAATAAGCGATTCCCCGCCATCGCTGTTAAGCAACCCCTTGTACTTCTCATAGGGCAGGTTCATGAAACTATTAACGAACACCAGCCCCTTGAAGATGCCCTCCATGGGTGTCGTTGAATGGTCGGTATTGTCGAGCGCATCTACTTTCCACGTCAAATTGGAGGTTGTGCTTTTTTGGAGCAGTTTTCCGAATTTGATGGTGCTGGGTTTGAACTTTTCTTCTGTCTCGTCACCCTTTCCATACGCTACGTACAGGAATCGCTGTGAAAGATAGTTGCTTTTATCTGCGTTCGTAAAGGTAGACAGAATGGCTTCATCATCGAAGGCAAAATTGGGACTGATGCAAATTCCCGCATTAAAAATGTCCGGCACTGTCAGCATTGAATAGGTTACGAACGTGCCGCCCAGCGAATGTCCGATTCCAACGCTAAACCCATTTGCCCGGTACTTTTTCTCAATTAACGGCTTCACTTCATTTTTAATACTGAGGCGCAAGCTTATCAGCGCCGCCGGCATGGAGATAATTTTTCGGTCCGGAACCGTGTTTACATGCTTTGGCAAGAATTCGAAATGCCGGTCTTTTGTTTCAATTCCGACCAAAATGACGGGGTCAAAGTAAAAGCTGGCATAGCCGGGAAAGAAAGCCAGCGTCGCTTTGGTGAAATCATACAGGGACGCTGACTGAGCATCGAAAAGGTATATCACTCTGTATCTGCGATTCGGAGTCTCTGCGTAGTTTTTCGGCAACGAGATCTTGAGCTGCCTGTCCTCTTTGAAGTACTCCGAATAATATTTCAACGTTTCGGTGGATGTATACTGTCCGAAAGAGGTCAATCCGGAGGCGGCAACGAACAATAAGCATAAGGTCGTTTTCATTTTCAATTCTCCGATTGGCAATACTCAATTCCGCTCGGCCAACTAGCGTGGCCCGCGCGGGTTCATTCCAGGGATGGAAAAAAGGGTCAGAATTATTTAATGAGCACATCCGGCGGCGACGTTGTTTTCGGCGGGCGGCCGCGGGGGCGAATAGCCAGGTCTAGCTCCAGCCGCTTGGCCAAACGCCGCACCCAGCTGGAGTCGCCGTACGGCAGGCCGGTGGCGCCGGAGCGGCGAATGGCGGCCAGCTTCGCTTCCTCAACGGGTTGATGCACCTTCTGGGACCATTTCCGCTGCCGCACCTTCGCCAGCGGCGAGAGCATTTCGTAAAGGCGGAGCGCGTCGACCAGCTCGTCCGTTTCGCCCAGACCGTGCAGCCGGTAGCTGCTCCACGGATACGCGTCGGCCCGCCGCACCAACCTGGCCCGCAACGGATTGGCCTCGATGTACCTCAGCACGGTGAGCAGATGTTCGTCGTTCTGGATCACGGGGCTCTTGAAGCGCCCCTGCCACACATGGCCGCCGGAGCGGTGGCGGCGATGGTACCGCTGCGTGTGCGAGACCAGCAGGCTCTGCATGATCCGGCTGATCGTCGCCTCGCCGGTCGGCCGCAGCAGCAGATGAAAATGGTTGCTCAGCAGGCAGTAGCCGTAGAGCTGGAACGGCTTGCGCTCCTTGAGCTCGGCCAGTGCGGTCAGGAAGGCCTGGAAGTCGGCCGGCTTGTGGAACACGGGCTGCCGGTTGTTGCCCCGATTGATCACGTGGTAGATGAGGCCGTCATCGATGGGTCGCAACGGGCGGGGCATCCCCGAGAGGTTAGCAAAATCACCGCGGAGAGTCAATTAAAATAGTTCTGACCCCTTTCCTTTTCCGAAGTGCGCGTTGTTCGTATTCGGATGGTTTATTCATGGGAAGAAGTGCGGCTAGCGGCCTAACGACAAAGCTCAGCAGCCGGGGCCGCGTGAGGAGGCGATGAACCCCCAGAAACCGATGCCGCGGCCCCGGTCTGCTGCAGCGGATGGTTCGGCGTGCCTTTGCTACCCGTGACTTTGGGCAAGCCAGTCCGCGAAGCGGGTCGAACCGAGACGTGGGTTGTCGCCCGGCGTCAGAGATCGGTCGTCCACTGCTATGCCGTAATAGAGTGCCTGGGGATCGGTGATGACCGTCCGTGCGTCGCGTGTTGCGCTCATGAACCGCCGCACGAGGTCGTCTTGACGGATCGGTTCGGGACCGGCCAGATCGAACGTGCCGTTCAGCGGCTCGGCGAGTGCCGTGTCGGCCACGACGGCGGCGACATCATCCGACACAATGGGCTGCATCAGGACCGGTGGGAGTCGAACCGTCGGCCCTTCCGTCGCCGCTTGGGCGATGCCGCCCACGAACTCGAAGAACTGCGTGGCGCGGACGATCGTGTAAGGAGTGGGGGACGCCTTGACCAGATTTTCCTGCGCCATCTTTGCGCGGAAGTACCCGCTCGCCAGCAGCCGGTCGGTGCCGACGACCGACAACGCCACATGATGGCCGACGCCGGCGGCGGCTTCCGCGCCCAGGAGGTTGCGGCCCGATGTCTCGAAAAATGCCAGGACCGCGTCGTCCTGCCAAGAGGGCGCATTGGCGACATCGACGACCACCTGAGCGCCGGCCAGCGCTTGCACCAGCCCCTCGCCGGTGACGGCGTTGACGCCCGACGACGGCGATGCCGCCACCACCTCGTGGCCGCGCTGCCGGAGGTTCACCACGACCTTTTTCCCGATGAGTCCGCTTCCGCCGATGACGACGATTTTCATGGCTACCCTCCTGTTGCGCCCTCCGCCGCCGAACGATTGATTCTACAACGAAACTGTCGTAAAACTCTCCGACAATATAGACATATCTTTAGACCCGTCAAGTGCGCAAGTGGCCACGGACACAGGCACTTGCAGAACGTCGGTCGTGGTGTTAGGCAACGCTGCCGTCGCATCACCTGGCGAAGCACTTGGTCGATGCCAAGGCCGCAGTTGACGTAAACGAGCTGGATGCCCTGGCCCGCTGTGCTCCGGTCGCTGACGCTCCCGGCTCGCCTTTCTGATTGCTGACTCCTGCACCCTTTGATGCCGTCCGGCTGGCCCAAAATACACAATGACATTTGTACACTGATTGCTAGAATGGCCGGTGGAACTCTGGGTCCCTGTCGGTTTTCGCTGCATTTAGCCCCCGGTCATGGACCGGGGGCTAATTTGACGCGGAAGGCCGGCTGCCGCTCTTTGACAACTGAGCAATAGCATTTCCCCGCCTCAGGCCAGCGCCGCCCGAGGTTGGGCCGGTCTGCGCACGGCAAGTCCAGCAATGCACCGCAGGGGACGCCGAGGTTCGCCGAGGGCAGCGCAGAGCGATCAAGCATGATTTCGAGACTTCCTGCGATTCCTCTGCGTAACTCTGCCGCCCTCCGCGGTGAAGTCTCTGCTTGACTGCCGGTCGTGCGCGGCGGGGTAAAGTGATGACCAAATGTGGGGCGCAAAACACGGGTTTTTACGAGGGTTTTGCGCCAACACTTTACCCTCGATCCCCGGGGGTTGTGTGTTTAGTTTGTTGGGTGGTCGGTGGTCCGTCGTCATTCATCGTCAGGGGGCCGGTTGTCAGTGGCGACAGACCACCCAGCATGCTGCCCCCTCACCCCGGCCCTCTCCCACAAGGAGAGAGGGAGAAAGAATGACCACGGACCACTGGACACTGGCCACCGGCAACTGACCACGGACCACGGACCACGGACAATTGCCGGGTCACAGTCAGGTCGCCATGTTTTTCGAAAACGCCCTGTTTTCCCGGCTCGTTTTCCCAACATTGTCCCCTCGATTTTTATTTTTGCGCGTGTGCTTCTTCAATCAGCGCTCGTCAGCGGCGCAAGCGAGACGAAATTCCGAGGCCCGTTCCGCTCCGTTACGGTCGCAACTCGCCGTTTGTAATCGCGGGAACGGAGCTTCAAATTGGGCCGACAAGCTCGCCTGAAAAGCCAATTCAATCTTGACGAGTATGGACAACCGAAAAATGATGCAACTGCAATGGTGGTAAATGGTTGCGAAAAATGCTCCCCAGCTGTGGCCGGAAGCCCAAATTCGACGCAACTTCTTGGGGGGCATCGGGGTTAAATGGTGGGGCCCACGGTGCGCCCAGTTATACTGGAACTGTCGTCCTAATCGTTGGCTGCTAGCAGCATGCACGCCCTCGGCAGAGTGGTTCGCGATCTCATTTTTTCTTCTCGGTTTAATTAGCTTTCGCCAGCTTATGAAGGTGGCACAATGCGAATGATTCGTATCCTGCAAGGAATGGGTGTCTGCCTCCTCTTGGTCCTGGGCACGGCCGCGGTGCGTGCCGACGACCCCAGCACCACGTTTGTCGGCGTCCTGGCGATCGCCAACGACGAAGCCGTCGCCCGACAGTTGGGGTTGTCTGATGAAACCCGGGCGGCACTGACCAGCCTGATCGAGAAGCGCGAATCGGACGCCACCGAATTGGTGATGCAGGCCAGCAGCATGTCGGCCGAAGAAAAGGCAGCCAAAGTTAAAGCCTTCCGCGAAGAATCGGAAAAGCTGGGCCTCAAAATGCTTAGCGACAGCCAACGCAAGCAATTGGACCGAATTCGCTTGCAGAAGACAGGCTTGGCCTCGCTGGCGGACCCCGCGATTGCCACGCAGCTTAAACTCACCGCGGAACAGCAGGCCGAAATCGCGAAGCTGATTACCGAACGCGATGCCACCATCGCCAAAGCAACGCCTTCCCAGCGGAAGATGTTTCCCGGCTATTACGAGAAAAAGATTGGCGAAGTGATCACGAAGGAACAGCGGACGCAATGGGAACAGCTTGCCGGCGGCAGCGAGGCGCCTTCCTCCATTGCGGCCGAAGGCACAGATTCTCGGTCTGCGAGCAACGGCGCATCAGCCGGCGGCAAAGCGGCCGATGCCACAACCACTGCCAGTTCCACGGTCAAAGGCAACCCCAAAGCCAACAAAGACACGGCGCTGAAGCGCACGGAAGACGGCAAACTGCTGTTCAACTTCCAATTCCAGCCGTGGAAGGATGTCCTCGATTGGTACGCCCAACAGGCCGATTTGTCGTTGGTCTTGGTAGATGTTCCTCCGGCCGGAACGTTTAATTATCAAGACAATGAACCGCACACCATTTCCGAAGCGTTCGACATCTTTAACAAGATATTGCAAACACGCGACTACACACTGATTCGAAATGGTCGCATGCTCATGGTGCTAAGCACAAAAGAAGGTGTGCCGGCCAATCTGGTGCCGACCGTGGCGGTCGAAGATCTTCCGAATCACGCCAAAACGGAAGTGGTCAAAGTCATCCTGCCGGTCAGTCGGCTCACGCCCGAAGATGCCGCCTCTGTGGTCAATTCGCAGGTGAGTTCTTCAGTGGGCAAGGTCGTTGTGATGGCCCCGGCGAAGCAATTGCTGGTGACTGAAACGGCCGGCCAACTGCTAACCATCAAAAAAGTTTTGGACCAGGCAGAGAATCCGCAAATTGGCGGATTTAGCGATCTGCAGGTGGAAGTTTATCCGATCACCAGCGCCGATCCCGATTCTGTGCTGCAAGTGATGCAAACCTTGCTGGCAGGTCAGCCCGACGTGCGATTGAAAACCGATCCGAAAACGGGCTATCTCATAGCGCTCGCGCATCCCAGTCAGCATCGGACCATTCGTGCAACATTGGATCAGTTGCAGCGCGATGGACGCAAAGTCGATGTCATTCAGTTGCGGTCCATGGATCCGCAAGTTGCCGTGCAGATGATTAAGCAGATGTTTGGAGGCGAGAAAGACGAGAGCGGCAGCTCGCCCAAGGTGGATGCCGAGCCAACCTTGCGACGTCTGCTGGTGCGCGGCACCGATGCGCAAGTGGCGCAGATCAAAGCGATGGTGGCGAAGATGGAAGGGCCGGAATCGGAGATTACCGGGATTTCCGATCGCGGCAACATCCGCATTATTCCGCTCAGTGGCCGTCAGAGTCGGTCCGCGCTGGAGCAATTAGAGCAACTCTGGCCAGCAACCCATCAGAATTCAATCCGCGTGGTGACTCCCTCGGGCGGATATCCCGAAATTCGCTCTGGCGGCGCCAGCTCGATCAGCATTCCGCAAGGTCCGGGAATTATTGACGAGCGCCGGCCGTCGCAGGTGCCCACTTCCGAAGAGCGCACGCCTTCTTCGTCGTTACAGCACGCACCGCTACCGCAGCGCGATTCTGCTCCAGCCGCAAAAGCGGGCCCGGTTTCGCCAAGCGGCGTGCAGTCGCGAGACTCGATCAAAACGAGAGCTCCCGCGATTGATAACAGCACGCGCAGCATGCCCTCGAATCGCTCGAACGACGGCAGCAATTCAATGGGGCAACTGACGATTGAGCGCCTGGGTGGACCGCTGCAAATCGACGTTGTTGAGCCACTGGACGCGCTGGTTGTACGCGGAAATCCGCGCAACGTAGCGCGAGTGGTCGGCCCGAGCAATGCGCAGCCTCACCGTGCGCAGAAATCAGCGACTGCCGCTCCGGATAAGAGCACCCAGGCCGTCGCCGCGAGTCGATTTCAATTGGTGAGCCAAACTTCGGATGCCGCTGATCAGCCTTCCACAAACGATCAGACTCCTACGACAACACAGCCGGCGGAAACGCAGTCTAAAACCGCCGCTCCCAATGAACTGAAAACCGATCATGCCGCACCGAACCGCGTGGACCTGAAGGCCGCGGCGACCGAATCTGACGAGAATTCGAACGTTGCCAAGGAAAAAAGCAAAGACGCCGACAAAGCCAGCATTCCAGGCGCACCCATCGTTGTCGTCATCGGAGCGAGCGGGATTATGATCGCCTCCGAAGATAAAGACGCACTGAACGAGTTCGAAAAGCTGTTGGCAACCCTGACCAGCAAACAAATTGTCGGGCAGCGCGAATACACGGTGTTTTATCTGAAGCACTCTAAGGCAGCGACAGCCGCGGTGCTATTGCAGCAAATTTTCGGCGGCGGCACAGTATCTTCCGGCGGCAACGGCAGCCTGGTTGGCGATATTGCCCAGCAAGCCATCGGCGGTTTCGGCGGCGGTTTTCTCGGCGGAATACTGGGTGGCGGCAATCAGAATGATAGCATTGTTCCGGCCGGCGTCGTTACCGGCGCCCGGGGCACCGGCGGACCGGTCGATATCATTCCCGATTCACGGCTTAACGCCCTGTTTGTGCAAGCCAGCCCGGCCGATGTCGATACGATCGACCAACTGCTGCACGTTTTGGATCAGCCCGACAGCCCGGAAGACGTCGCACTCGTCCCCAAACCACGGCTCATCTATGTGAACAATACCACCGCCGATGCGGTGGCGGACGTGGTGAAACAAGTTTATTCCAACCGACTGGAGGGCGCTGCGGGACAGAACCAACCGTTTAATCCGGCGATAATGTTTCAGCAGGCGCTCCGCGGCGGGCGCGGCGGACGCGGGGGGGACAACAGCAGGAAGAACCCACGAAAATGTCGATCGGCGTCGATGAGCGAAACAACGCGCTGGTCGTGGCTGCGCCGACCCGTTATATCATGAAGTCGAACAGCTAGTGGCCGATTTAGATAAAGAGTCGTCCTCCGACCGTGTCGCAACATCTTTGGTGACAGTGAAGATGACAAGTCCTGAAGCGATGAAGTCGGCTCTGCTTTCTGTTTTGGGCGACCAGGCCAGATCCAGCACCGGCACGACGAGCAGCACCACTCGCCCCTCCAGTTCCGTGGCGCAAACGGCTGGTGGAATTGGCCAGCAATTTGGCGGAAATCCTGCTTTTCGTCAGCAAATGGGCTTGATTAACGCCCTGCAAGGCGGCGGGGGCGGCTTTAACCGCGGCGGCCCCGGTGGCGGAGGATTCGGCGGCCAGGGTGGTGGCTTTAACCGTGGCGGTGGTGGAGGCGGCGGCGGCTTCAACCGTGGGGGCGGTGGGGGCGGCGGCGGTGGTTTTGGCCGCGGAGGTGGGGGAGGCGGCGGACAAACAGGGGGCGGAGGCGGCCGGCGCGGCGGGGGTTAGAGAACTGCGGCACCGCTTTCAATCGGTAACGGCCCTGATAACCGGATATTGATCGCAGCCATCGCGATCGGGGGGTTCCGCCGTCTTACTTTTTCCCCGCAACCTTCAGGCACTCTTCCGGCGTGATGATGCCGTCGCCGTTCAGATCGTATTTCGAGAATTCCGACGCTTTGGCGTCGGTCCAAGTCGTCGCGAACTCGTGCATCATAATCTGACCGTCGCCATCGGAATCTAAACGCAGAAACCAATCGGGCAAGCCTTCCGGCAATCGCTCGGCTGGTGTGCGATAGCGCACGGGCTTGGGGTTGGACGTGCTATGGCTACCCTTGGCAGAAGATGCGTCGCCAGCTGCACGGCTGTCTGCCGCTGATGCCACTGCAACCGACTCGCCAAAGCCTGGCACCGGCGTCAGGCTGACAGGCTCGCCAAAAGCTGGCACTAAAGGCGGACTACTCGTTGCGGCCTTATTGTTGCCGTTCTTATTGTTGCCATTGCTCGAGTCGGTCGCATTGGCGTTGTTGCCATCACGGCGATTCGATCTGCCGCCGTTTTCGTTGGCGCTTGCTCCAGTGCTGAGGCAAGCTTATCGACCGACACCGGGGTATTCGGATTCAGCCCGGCACGTTCAATCAACATGCGGGTGCGATCGTTCAATTCGTTGGGATCGATGATGCCGTTGCCGTTGGTGTCGAGTCGCCGAATAAAGTCGGCGGTTCCCCCCATGCCACCCGGCCCGCCGCCAAAGCCACCGCGGCCGCCGCCGAAACCGCCGCCGCCAGGGCCACCTGCGTCTTGACCAACCATCCCCCTGTTAAAACCGCCAAAACCACCCTGTCCTGGCGCTCCGCCCATGGAATCGGGCCCGCCGCCGCCACGGTTGAATCCACCGCCCCGACCGCCGAATCCGCCTCCCGGACCGCCCGTGTCTTCACCGCCGCCAAAACCGCGTCGGCCAAACCGGCCGCCGCCGGGTCCGGAATTCTCATCTTGATTTTCACCGCGAGAAAAACGGCCGCCGCCCCGAAAACCGCCCTGCTGAGCATCTTGCGCAAAAGCCGTCTGCAAAACGACTAGCGTCGCAGCAAGGCTCAGAAAAGTGGCAGTAAATTTGAGCATGGCCTCTATTTTAACCCCGCAGATCGCAGGAAGATACGCGGTTTTTTTGCCCAGGGCGAAAGATTGTTCGAGGCTGACAAATTCCTCACTCTCCAAAGACGGAACCCCGCTGTGGCGTCTGGGGTTAAATGCCTTGCCTGACCTCGTTTGGAAGGCGGCTGGCAGTGCGCGGCGGACCTGACCCATCTTCGTTGATCCGCGGGGGATGGCGTGCCGATCCGACGAAATCGGGCTTGCGCGGGAAACACTTTTTTATCGACCCAGTGGAGGAGTGATTGTTATGAGAACCGGTCTAAATCTGTTGAAAGTTGCAGTGGCGGTGGCGGTGGCAGTCACGGTATCGAGCGCCATGGCTCAAGGCGGCGGCGGTAAAGGACGTGGCGGATTCGGCGGGCGTGGCGGCGGACTCAGTCCGATTACGGTGGTAAAAGTGGAAGGCGTTCAGAAAGATTTGGACGTTTCCCAAGACCAGAAGGACAAACTTGCAAGTCTGGAAGCTACCCAAGTAGATCGTCAAGAAATGCAAAACTTGTCACAAGAAGAACGCACGAAGAAATTTGCCGAAGTCCGCAGCGCCGATCAAAAGAAGGTTGATGAAATCTTGCTGCCTCCGCAGCGCGAAAGGCTAGCGGAAATCATGTTGCAATTGGAAGGTCCACGGGCGCTACGTCGACCGGAAGTGGCCGCAAAACTGAAGCTGACCGACGACCAGAAGTCGAAGCTGGAAGAGGTGCTCAGCGCTGGCTTTGGTGGCGGCGGTGGTGGCGGCGCTGGTGGCTTCGCGGCTGCCATGGAAGAAATGAATAAGAAAGCGATGGATGTTCTGACCGCCGATCAGCGCGATGAGTATGCCAAGATGCAAGGCAAGAAGACCGAAGTTAGCATCCGCGACATTATGGGTGCGGGTGGTGGATTCGGCCGCAAGGGTGGCAAAGGCAACAAGGGTGGCAAGGCTCCCGACGCCTGAGTCGATCGTTTTACGCAGTAAGCCTTCATTACAGATAGTTTGCGTATAAACCGCTGAAGACGCGAAGTGCGCGGGTTTCGACTTCGCGCTGCTTCGCGTCTTCTCGGTTTTTAGATAGTTTGGCATTCCTGCTGGTAATTCGTCCCGCCATAATGCATCATAGTTACGGTGCGCTCTGCGGTCCCCAACGACTGCTGCTGGCCGCGGCGTACCACCTGCCTGCCTTCATTCCCTGCCAACACACACTTCGCTTTCGCGTGCTTAAGTCATGGACGCCGCAGATATTCTCGTTCGCCGTGGACTGTTGACAGATCGACAGTTAGCCGAGGTCCGCGCCTCGCAACACAACGGCTCTCGTTTAGAACAAGTCGCCGTGCAAATGGGCTACTGCACGGAAGAAGCCGTGCTCAAGGCGCTGGGAACCGAAGTTGGCCTGGACTACGTCGATCTGGCCGAGACGCCGGTCGATTTATCGTTGCTGAAAGATTTTCCACCGAAGATGCTGCACCGGCAATCGCTCTTCCCGGTGCGGCGCGAAAACGGCAGCCTCATTGTCGCCACCAGCGATCCGTTCGATCTGTATCCCCTGGACGAGCTCAGTGCTTCGACCGGATTAACCGTCATTCCGGTTCTAGCCAGCCGCGCAGAAATCGCCAAGCTGATTAAGCAGCATGTCGGCCTGGGCAGCGAGACGATTACCAGTTTGGTGTCGCAGGCCGACGAGAATGTCGAACTGCTGGGCGAAATCGAAACCGATGGTTCCGAACTATCGGAGATGGCGCAAGAAGCCAGCGTCATCCGGCTGGTGAATGAAATTCTGCTGGAGGCCATCGAATCAAGAGCCAGCGACGTGCATATCGAACCACAATCGCACGGCTTGTGGATTCGTTACCGCATCGACGGCTTGCTGCATCCGCAGCCGGTGCCGCCGGAAATCGTGCGATTCCAGTCAGCAATTCTCAGCCGTCTGAAGATTATGGCGCGGCTCAACATCGCCGAAAAACGGCTGCCGCAAGACGGCCGCATCAAGTTGCGCGTCAAAGGGCGTGAAATCGACGTTCGCGTTTCTGTCATCCCGATGATCCATGGCGAAGGCATCGTCATGCGTATCCTCGACAAGGGCTCGATGGAGTTCAAGCTCCAGAAGCTCGGGATGGAAGAAGATCTGTACAAGACCTTCCGACAGCTAATTGATCTGCCGCACGGCATTGTGCTGGTCACCGGTCCCACCGGCTCGGGCAAAACCACTACGCTGTACAGTGCCCTGCTGGAAATTCGCGACGATGCCACGAAGATCATCACCACCGAAGACCCGGTCGAATACCAGCTCGACGGCATCAATCAGATTCAAGTGCATTCGAAGATCGGCCTGACCTTTGGCGCCTCGTTGCGAAGCATCTTGCGACATGACCCCGACATCGTGCTCGTCGGCGAAATTCGAGATTTGGAAACGGCAGAGAACGCCATTCAGGCGTCGCTTACCGGTCACTTGGTGTTCAGCACGCTGCACACCAATGACGCAGCCGGGGCCTACACTCGTATGATCGACATGGGCGTTGAACCGTTCCTCGTGGCCAGCACCGTGGAAGGGGTGATGGCGCAGCGGTTGGTGCGAAAGCTTTGCACACACTGCAAGGAAAGCTATGTGCCTTCGGAAAGCGAACTACCCCCCGACTTTCCACGTGATCAGTTGAAAGCCGCCGGCGGGAAATTGTGCCGCAACGTCGGCTGCCGCGCTTGTCGCAATGTTGGTTTCGCCGGGCGGGTGGGCATCTACGAATTGCTGGTCACAACCGACCCCATCCGTCAACTGGCACACGATCGGGCCAGCACCTGGGAAATCACTAAAGCGGCCCTCGGAGACGGCATGATTTCGCTCCGTCAAGACGGTTGGCGAAAAGTAGTGGCCGGCCGAACTACAATCGAAGAAATTGCCCGCGTAACCAAAGGCGACATTACGACGTTTAATATGAAGCGGGGGTGATCGCGTCGCAAGCGACCGCGGCTAAAAGGGCATGAATCACCCCTTCGCCCGATCACCCCTTCACCCGTTCATCGTCACCATGCCCGAATTTGCTTACACCGCCCGAGACAACACTGGCCGCAAGGTCAGCGGCACCATTTCCGCCGGCAGCCGGCGTGAAGTGGTGGCGTCGTTGGGTCAGCAGTCGCTGTTTCCGGTTGACGTGAAGGAAGCACAGGGCAGCGGGATGGCCCGCATGCGGCGCGGTCGCAAAATCAAAGCGCAGTTAATGGCCACCATCTATGCACAGTTGGCCGATCTGCTGCGCAGCGGAGTGCCGCTGTTGCGCTCGCTGGAAGTCATAAAGAATCAGACCTCGCATGCTGGCTTGGCCGAAGTGCTGGAAGAAGTGCATTCGGCCGTGGAAGAGGGAACGTCGCTCGGCGATGCCATGCAAGCCCATCCGCGCGCCTTCGGCGAAATGGCCATCAGCATGGTCCGGGCCGGCGGCGAAGGCGGGTTTTTGGAAGATGCCTTGGCACGCGTGGCGATTTTCACCGAACAGCAGCAGGATCTCAAGAATCGGACCGCCGGGGCGCTGGCGTATCCCGCGTTTCTGGCGATTGTCGGCGTGAGCGTCGTCACCGTGCTCATCATCTTCTTCGTGCCGAAATTCGAAGGTTTGTTCGCTCGCTTGCGCGACCGTGGCGAGTTGCCGGCGCTGACCGAATGGCTGTTGGGCGTAAGTCACACGGTCGGAAGGTGGGGTTGGTTGATTGCCATCGTGCTGGTGGTGTTTGGTATCTTCATTCGCAATAAGCTCTCGACCGAAGAAGGCCGCGTGTGGGGCGACCGCTTGAAACTGCGCATTCCGCTGGGTGGATCGATCTTTCAGAATTTAGCCGTGGCTCGATTTTGCCGCGTGCTGGGCACCTTGCTGCATAACGGCGTGCCCATTTTGCGATCGCTGGAAATCTCCAGTGCCGCGGCCGGAAACCGCATTTTGGGGGCAGCCATCAACGAAGCGGCCGAAAACATCTCGGCCGGCCAGTCGCTGGCCAAGCCGCTGGGCGCCAGTGGCTATTTTCCTTCGGAAGTCGTGGAAATGATTGCCGTGGCTGAGGAATCGAATACGCTGGAAGGGGTGCTCACCAGCATCGCCGAATCGCTGGAACGCCGCACGTTTCGTCGGCTCGATCTCATGGTGCGGCTCTTGGAACCGGTGATGCTGTTGTTGCTGGCTGGCATCGTGCTTGTCGTGGTCGTGGCACTCTTGATGCCCGTGCTCAAGATGAGCACCTCGTTGTAATGAAGGCTGAAAGCAAATAACCGATGGGCAGCGCCCGTCGGAGAACAACCTCAAAACAAACCATTTACCTTATCGGAGGATTCAATCATGTCTCGTCGTCGCATCCGCCGCTCGTCGCGTGCGGCATTTACTTTGATGGAAGTGTTGCTCGTGCTCGTCATCCTCGTCGTGCTGGGATCGCTGGCCGTGGGTATGTTCACCGGAGCCCAGAAGAGGGCCAACACCAACGCCGCACAGGCCCAAGTCGATTCCATCAGTCAGCAGTGCCTGCTGTACAATCAGGATATGAACTCGTTCCCGCCCAGCTTGGATGCACTGCGAGTGGCGCCGGGAGTACAAAACGCGAATCAGTGGAGCGGCCCGTATCTGGACCGTGATGTGCCGCTCGATCCGTGGGGCAATCCCTATCAGTATCAATTCCCAGGCAGCCGGCACCCCGACAAACCCGACATTTGGTCATGGGGCCCTGATATGCAAAATGGCACCGACGATGACATTTACAACCGCTAAAAACCTGCGGGCCGCCAGCAAACTCCCTTCCCCCTTGGGAGAGGGCTGGGGTGAGGGTGCTGCCGTTCCTCTTCCTTCCCGAAGGGCGCGGGAAATAGCGGGTTTCACGCTACTGGAAATGATGCTCGTGTTGGCTATTCTGGCCGCAATGGGCGCAATCGCCTGGCCGCTTATCACTCGAGCCTACGAATCTACAAAGCTCAAAAACGCTGCGGAACAGGTGCAGGCGTCTTTCGGACATGCCCGAGTTCAGGCCATGACCAGTGGCCTGCCCCAGGTGTTTCACTTTGAGGCGAACACGGGAAATTATTCAGTCGATGTATGGCAAGACGGCACCGAGGCCGTTGAAGGCAACGCCGGCACCGCCTCCACCGCAGCGGGCGGCTTTTCAGCCGGCTCGACGGCTTCGAGCACAGCCGATGGCACAAGCGGAAGTTCCACGCCAGCATGCAGTTATAAGCTACCTGACGGATTTACCTTTGCCGCTGCGGATCGAGTGCTCGATAATCGGGCCGCAGCAGCCGAAGCTGGACTTTCTAGCGCCGGAATCGACACCTCGAGCCCTCCGATATTGTTTTATCCTGATGGGACCACCTCGGAAGCCAAAGTTACCATCGCCAACCAAAACAGCCGGAGCATCACCGTTTCCCTTCGCGGCCTCACCGGCTTGGCCAAGTTGGGTGAGATAACCACGACCGACGCCACCGGAGGAACCGGACCGTGATCCGCGTTCGCACGCCAAATCAGAGTGGGTTTACGCTGCTGGAAGTGATTCTAGCGCTGGCGATCATGGCCGGCGCGGTCGCCGTCATCGGCGAACTGACTCGCACCGGCCTGATGAACTCTCAGCGGGCTCGTGACCTCACCCGTGACGAATTGATTTGCGAAAGCGTGATGACGCAAATCGTCACCGGTGCGATCGCCGCCAGCAGCGCAACCAATGTGCCGTTCGACGACGATCCACGCTGGCTCTACTCCATCGATGTTCAATCTTCATCACAGCAGGGCTTACTCACGGTTACGGTGACCGTTGTTCGCGATGTGCGGCGGAACAGCACCCGGCGCCATTTCAGTTAGTGCGGTGGATGATAGATCCGGGCATCGAGTCGGCGTCCAGCAGTTCAAGCGGTACGCAAACTAGCGGTTCAGGCTAACAAATTCAAATTGTGCGGCCATGAAGTTCAATTGCCAACAAAACCGACGCGGCTTCACCTTGCTCGAGGTCATGCTCGCGCTCGGCCTGACGGTTGTCGTCATCGGCATCGTCACGATGTCTGTCAACGGCACGCTGCTGCTCGTCGATCGCGGACGGATGAAAACCGAACGCGATCAATTGGCCCGCGCCATTCTAACTCGCATTGGCGATGATGTGCGGGGCGTGGTGCGCGACGAGCCGTTCGATGCCAGCGGCATGATGTCGGTGAAAACGACCAGCAGCTCCAGCTCCAAGAGCGGCGGCAGCGGGTCTAGCGGAGGCGGAAGCTCTAGTGGCGGAGGAGCAAGTGGCGGCAGTAGCGGAACAAGCGGCAGTGGCGGCAGTGGCAGCGGTTCGTCGTCAGGTAGCAGCAGTTCGAGTTCTTCCTCCGACTCATCCAGCTCGTCGAGCACCTCCAGCACATCGAGCACTATTGCTGGCGTGTATGGCGATCAATATTCGCTCCAGGTCGACGTGGGGCGTCTGCCGCGCATCGACGAATACGCCGCCGCCAGTACGTCTGGCGCCGATTCAGGTACACCTCCGCCAAGTGACGTGCGCACAGTGAGCTATTACTTGGCTGGCTCAGCGGGGCAATCGACCATCGCCGCCGCGGCCGATACCACGGTTACCGGCACCGGCTTGGTGCGCACCGAGTTGGATCGGGCGATGTCGCAATTCGCGACCACCCAGGGTGATTCCTCGTCGGTCAATAACACCGCCGCCGTCCTGGCCCCGGAAGTGCTGGCGCTCGAATTTCAATACTTTGACGGCTCAACCTGGAATACTTCTTGGGATTCCACCCAAAACAGCGGCCTGCCGCAGGCCGTGAAAATTTCGATTGCCCTCAGCGATCCTGGTGCAAACCCGGACAATGTGAATACATCCAGTTTAACGTCCGTTTCATCCATCAGTGACGCTGCCTCGCAAGATCCCGATAGCGTTTACAGTCTAATCGTGCTGGTGCCGGCGCGATCCAATTCAACTTTCGGCGGCGGGTTCCAGCTCATCGAGTGGGTCGAGTTCCTCGAATTCCTCCGGTTCGTCCAGCGGCTCGCCGGGATCGTCCGGCGGTTCAGGTTCATCGGGCAATTCAACCGGCGGCGGGTCTTAATCAAAAACGAAAGCGGGTTAGCGATGTCAAATCGACGCCAACTCACATCTCGAAAAATGCTGGGCCGGGCAACCTGCGCTAAGTCAAATGCCGAGCGTTGCGCGCTGGTGCTGGTGATTGTGCTGGTGGCCGTGGCAATGCTCAGCTTGGCTGCATACACCTTCAGCGAGTTGATGCTCACCGAACATCAGAGCGCCCGCGTCGTGGGTCGGCAAGCCCAAGCCCGCGAGTTAGTGAACTCCGGCGGCGCGCTCTTGCAGTACTATTTGGCTCAAGTGCCCGATTTGATTCTGCAAGCGGGCGGCACTTTCGATAATGCGGCGCAGTTTCAAGGTTTGGTGGTGGCCGACGATGGCACCCCGCGCGGACGCGGTCGGGTATGCATCCTTTCACCTAAGATCGAGAGTGGCGCCGTCACCGGCGTACGCTACGGCTTGGACAACGAATCGGCGCGGATCAACATCAATGCACTCGTGCAGTGGGATAAGCAAAAATCCGGCGTCGGGCGTCAAATCCTGATGACGCTGCCGGGCATGGACGAAACGATTGCCGACGCCATCTTGGATTGGATCGACGATGACGATACGCCGCGCGAAAACGGCGCCGAGAGCGACACGTACGCCAGCCTCACGCCGCCGTACGCACCGACCAATGGGCCCATTGCCACGATCGAAGAGCTGCTCAAGGTCCGCGGTGTTACGCCGCAATTGCTGTTCGGCGCTGACGCCAATCGCAACGGCATCATCGATCCCGGTGAAGAAGCCAATGCCCAGTTGGCCAGCAACAGCGGGGCCGATCCCGAGACCAATCGAGGCTGGGCCGCCTACTTAACAGTTCACAGCAAGGAGTCGAACTTGCAGCCTGATGGAACACCGAAGATTGACATCAACGGCAGCGACATGCAGCAATTGCACGACGACCTGGCGAGCGTGCTGGATAACGACGAATGGGTGAATTTCATTCTGGCTTATCGACTCTACGGCGGTTCGTCAGGGCAGCAAGGCAGTCAGCAAGGCGGAGGTCAGCAAGGGGGTGGCCAGCAAGGCAGTGGGCAACAGGGTGGTGGTGGGCAGCAAGGCGGTCAGCAGGGATCGCAGTTCAATGTGCGGCGGTCACTGTTCCAGTTTGTTGCTTTGCAGGTGCAGGGTTCTGGGGGGCCGGGCGGCGGACCGGCCGGTGGCGGCAGTGGGGGTGCGAGCGGCGGGGGACGCGGTGGGGCCGGTGGCAATGGCGGCGGCGTGGCGCTGGTCGGGCCGGTAGCAGCGGCAATGCCGGTCAAGGTCCTGGCGGCGGCAAAGGCGGACAAGGACAGGGAGGCAAGGGTGGTCAAGGTCAAGGTGGAAAAGGTGGACAAGGTTTTGGCGGCAAGGGCGGACAAGGCCAAGGCGGAAAGGGCGGCCGTGCCGGGGGTGGCAAGGGTGGACCCGGCGGCGGCGGTTTCGCCGGCGGAAAAGGTGGCAAGGGGGGAGCCGGCGGTCTGAAGGGCAACGGAAAGGGCGGCGCAGTCTGGCGGAAAAGGCGAGATAGTTTCCGCCGCCGATCTGCAGCTCGACCTCACCCAGAAGCCGAAGGCCAGCATCAACAGCCTGCTCGATCTGATCGGCGCCACGATTCAAATTCAAAAACAAACCCCCCAAGGCACCACGACGCAAACCGTCAGCGCGGCATTTCCCGACGATGCTACGCAAGCCGGGCAATATCTGCCCGATCTTTTGGATCACCTTACCACCAACAAAGCGGCGTCATTCCCAGGGCGCATTAACATCAACCAGGCGTCACGAACGGTGCTGCTCGGAATTCCCGGGCTAGATAGCGACAAGGTCGATTCCATCATTTCCAGTCGCGAACCGGAATACTCTGGCCAGAAACCCGAGCAGAAATATGAAACCTGGCTTTATACCCAGGGCATCTTGACGCTGGACGAAATGAAAGCCATTTGGCCCTACATTACCACTGGCGGCAGCGTTTACCGGGCTCAAATTGTCGGCTATTTCGACGAAGGCGGCCCAAGCACGCGGGTTGAGGCCATTATTGACACCAGTCCGCCCAGCTCCAGTTCTTCGGAGACCGCCAGCACAGATTCCTCGAGTTCTAGCGGCAGTTCGTCAACCAGCGGCTCCAGCAGCAGCCAAACATCGTCCCGAAATCAGTCCACAACCACCGATACTCAAGCTACAACTTCGATGCCCCGCATAGTATTCTGGAGAGACCTGAGCAATTTAGGCCGCGGCTTCCCGTTAGAGACATTAGGAGTCGGTGCTGCGGCAGAGTAGGTCAGACTTCAGTCTGACACGAACAGAATTGAAAAATCGCATTCATAAAACAAACAACAGAAGAGTCCGATCGGGCTAAAGCCTGACGTACACGAATATGCCTCAACTCTTGGCCTTAGAATGGGACGATGCAGAAGCCCGCGTGGCAGTAGCCGACGTGCGCAAGGGCAGCATCGTCTTAGAGCAGGCCTTCGCCGTCACGATGAGCAATACGGCGCCGGGCGCGATGAGCGGCGGTGCTGCCGGTCCGATTTCTGCCAGCGGGGCCCACGATTTGGGCGCCATCGGAAATCGCATTAGTGAAGCGCTCGCTGCCCGGGGCATCAAGCGCGGCAAAACACTGATCGCCGTCGGCCGAACGAACATCGAGCTCAAGAACCTCACGGTGCCGCCCGCGCCACCCGAGGAATTGCCGGAGATGGTGCGGTTCCAGGCCGAGCGTGAATTCAACACTCTGGCCGACGATTGGCCGCTGGATTTTCTGCCGCTTCCCAGCGAAGAAGGCGAAGCGCAAAACGTGCTGGCGGCGGCCATCTCGCCCGACCTGGTAGCGGAGATCGAGGTTACCTGCCAGACGGCAAATTTAACTCCGCAGCGACTGATCCTGCGGCCCTGCGCCGCGGCTTCGCTGCTCTCGCGCGTCCGGCCGGGCAAAGCCAACAAACTGCGGCTGCTGGTGGATCTCTTGTCGGAAGAAGCCGACCTGACCGTGCTGGCCGGCGATGTCGTCGTTTTCATGCGCACCGCGCGGCTGCCGTCGGAAGCCCTGCGAACCGATCCGCTGCGGGCACTGCTGCCCGAAATCCGTCGTACCATTGCCGCTGTACACAACCGCTTCCACGGTCAGCGCATCGAAGAAATGTTCGTCTGCGGCGAAGGCCATAATCAAGAAGGCATCGCCCGTGAAGTCGGCCGGGAATTGGAACTGCCGACCGAAGTTTTCAACCCTTTGCAAGCCTGCACGCTAGGCTCCGAACTGCGTCGCTCGCCGCCAGATCATCCCAGCCGTTTCGCTCCGCTAGTGGGCATGCTCTTGCACGAGATGTCGCCGGGCGAAGGCATCATCGATTTTCTGAATCCGCGCCGTAAACCCGAAGCGCCAGCCGGCGGCGTGAATGGATTTTGGGCGCCTCCGCGGCAGCGCTAGTTTTGGTGGTGATCGCCGGCTGGATTTGGTTCCAACTGGGCAGTTTGGACGATGAAATCGTGGCTCTGCGGCTCAAGTCCAATCAAATGGGCACGGATAAGAACGACAAGACCGCGACGCCGGTTAAAAAGGCGTGGGCCTCGATCGATGAGGCCAATGAAATTCAAAAATGGCTGGCTGGCGATATCAACTGGCTCGATGAGCTGGCCGCGTTGTCGGCTAAAGCACCCTCGGCGCAGATGTTCGCTTGACCAACTTTGACACGCCGAACGACCAGTTCAAGCACACCAGCAAAATGCACATCGACGCGGTGGCCCGCAACACTGAAGTTGTTGACCAGCTAAACCGCTTCTTGCGCGACGATGCGCATTAAGTAACTCCCAACGGAGTGCAGCAAAACGAAGGCGAGAGTCAATACCCGTGGGCTTTCAAGCTCGATGTGCAAATCGATCCGACCAAGAATACCGTCGCGGCGCCACAGGCTGCAAACTCGGGCGCAAAGGCGGTGCCAACAGCGACTCAACCGACGGCAACCAAGACGGAAGCTGGCAAGAATTCGTCTCCCCCATCGCAGCCATCGTCTGCCGAGTCGAAGGCGGAAGAGAAGCCAACGACGCCTGAAAAGGCCGAAGCGAAAACCTCGTCGGCAAAAGCAGGCGAACCAACCACGGAGCCGCACACCCCATGAAACCACGCGAACGAATGTTGGCGATCGGTGTGGCAGCCTTGGTGGGCTTGCTGCTGCTGAATTTCGCCTATCAGCAAATCGCCAGTGCTTTTACTCAGCGCCACGGCATGAAGTCTGATCTCGAAAAGAAGATTGATGAAAAGCAACGCACCATCGATGCCGGCAGGCGTGCCGATAAGTTGCTCGTCGGGTGGCGTCACCGCTCGCTTCCCAGCGACAAGGAAATGGCCCGCTCGCTTTATAACCAGTGGCTTCTGAATATCGTGGACCGCGTGAATTTCGAATCGGCCAAGGTCGACTACATTCCGACGTTGGGCCGAAACAATGCCTACGACAAGTACAGCTTCCGCATCGAAGGCGGCGGCGATATTTCGCTCAAACAATTGGTTCATTTCCTGTACGAATTTTACAGCACGAACCAGCTGCAGCAGATTCGCCAGCTAAGCGTGAAACCCAAGGCCGACGGCAAGCAGGTCGATCTGAAGATCGTCGTTGAAGCGCTGCAAATACCCGGTGCCGATCGCGCCGACAAGCTGAATTTGGAACCGTCTAATCGACTGAAGCTCGCCAATCAGGGTGCGTACGAAAAAACCATCGGCGATCGAAACTTATTCGTGGCCTACACGCCGCCGCGGCCGCCGCGTGAGGCGTCAAGACCGTCGCCGCCGGCAGCGAAACCGACCTTCGATGTCGCCAAATACGCGAAAGTCACCGGCATCACCGAAGACAGCGATCGACCACAAATCTGGGTCTTTGTCCAAACCACCGGCGAGCTGCTGAAGCTTAACGAAGGGGAGGACTTTACGGTTGGCGATGTGCCGTGCAAAGTGGTGAAAATTGGCGTCCGCGACGCCGTCGTCACCGTCGCCGGCAAACAAAAGCAAGTGAAATTGGAAGACAATTTGCGTGACGCGGCAGAAGTGCCCGAGGGAGAACTCTGATTGTGTCGAACATATCGACCGCGGCGCAACTACAAGGTCATAAAGCCGTTGAATGCTTAATGTTGCCTAGGATGCCCGGCGAATACAGCCGATGAAGGAGAAAACCATGAACCGAATTCATTTCCGCACTGCTGCAATCGCGCTGCTGGTTTGCTTCACGAGTGCCAGCATCGCTTCGGCTCAATACGGCGGTGGAACGCAAGGCGGAGGTTTTGGCGGCGGTGGTGGAGGCAGTTCTGGTTTTGGCGGCAGCAGCTTCGGAGGAGGGGGCGGCGGCATGAATACCTCCACCAGCACCGGCGCTTTTGGCCAGCGCAGCCTCGGCGGCGGCAACAGCCTAGGCACAAGCGGTGGCCAAAACGGTATGGGCTCTGGCTTCGGAATGGGGCAGGGCACCGGCTTTAACAACCTGGGCTCAATCGGTTCAGGCACCGGCGCCGCGTTTACGGCGCAGAGCTTCGTTGTCGCGCGACCCCAGCGCGATCGGCAGCTTCATCGGCGGCTTCAGTCAGAACCTGATCAATAGCGGCGGTGGCCGCAACGGCATGAACGGAATGAACGGTCAGAATTTCGGCGGCATGGGGGGCATGAACGGCCAGAACGGTCGGCGGAACATGCAACAGAATCAAAACGGCGGGGGGCAGAATGGCACCGCACGCAGCGGTTCACGCAACGTCGGCATGCAGATCACTTACAATGTGGATTTCGACCATCCGTCTCTTTCCACTTCCAAATTGGCGACAAAGCTTTCGACCGAATTGACGAAATCGAAAGCCCTTTCGTCACTGGGACCGATTACGGTGCAGATGGAGGGCCGCTCTGCTGTGCTGCGAGGGACGGTTGCGTCGGAGCACGAACGTTCTCTAGCCGAGCGATTGGCCCTCCTAGAACCCGGGGTTTCTCAAGTCCAGAACGAACTTCAGATAGGCTCGTCGCGCCCGACGACGGTGGAAAAGACTGGAATCCCTGGTTCATCGGCGCCGGATTTGTCGGCACCGGGGAATACCCGCTAGCCGCGTATTGGCCGGCCAAATTCGGCGCGCTGTTGAAGAGCTGCATTCGTGCATTGGCCAGCGCCATCGAAGGAATCGCGCCGGAGGAAAGCATTTCTGTGCGAAGCGGTGATCCCGTGGCATCATTGAAACTGCTCACGGCTGCTCCCTGGCTTGAAGCCGGCTGTAGCAGTCTCGATTGAGGCGAAGTCGAAATCGGAATGGTTGTGGTGGACATCCGCTTCACCTGAACCTCTCCCACGCCAACGGATGATTGTGGGTTGGCAGTGGCTCCGGCCTGTACGACTCCGCTCGACGCGGCGCCTCCATCGGCACCGGCCACCGGTTGTTGAACCGACGCCGGTCGAACTGCATATTGCGATGCCCAACTGCCTAAAGCTGCCAGCGCGGGATCGACAGACTGACCAGTAGCGCCGGTGGTTCCCGCAGCAACGGTTGGGCTGTCGGTCGAAGCTCCCGGCAAGCGAACCTTGATTTGCTCGCCGCTAACCATTTCGCCATTCTCGGTCGTAAAACGAACAATCAAGCTGACCTGTTTTTCCGGGCCGCCCACTTCGTCCCAAGGCAGCCAAACGCTGTAGGAAGGGCCCAAATCGGTCTTGCTGAACTTGTTTTGAAATTGGTCAGGGGTAAACACGTACTTGCGATCAGGCACCATGTTTCTCGGATCGCGCCCCTTTTCGTCGAAGGCGTAAATGACAAGCGTCCCCTTCACCTTCACGGGCTTGTTCGGACTCTTGCCGTAAAAATACAGCCGGCCGCCTAAGCCGCGGAGCCCCTGTCTGTCTCCCTGGTTTTGCACTCCGGTGGTCCAGAATGGCACGACCTGCATGGGCGAATCGAACTTGCCATCTTTGCCGGTGCCCCACGGAATGTTGTCGCGCAAATTGAATTGCGAACAGCCTGACAGAACCGCGGTCAATGCGGTGGCCAGCAGCAAGGCGGCGAAAACTCGTTGGAATTGTTGCAATTCGATCATGGTTTTACCGTCGGACATGGGAATGCAAGGATCGACCACAACCAGCCGGTGGCCAACGGCCGCCGGAGACTAACCTGAGGATTATTGAATGATCGGTGGAATGACTACTGACTGCCTTGCGGTGGAGTTGGCGGCGGTTTCGCAGGCGTCGGCTGCGGTCCGGTGCCTTTTCGACCGGGCAAGTTTGTCCCGGGAGCAGGAATTTCTTCCGCCGAGTGGCCCGGCAGCAACGGCCCGACCGACTTAGGCGATCCATCGGGATTCATCTCTGGATAAATCACTGTGGTCTCGGCATCGCTGAAGTCGGCGTTGCGGTTTCGCAAGCCCGATGGCCCGTTGATTTTGATGACATCACCCAAGCACCAGCTCATCCGCGCGGCTTCAGCCTGCTTGACCTTATCGGCGTCTTCCTCGCTGCGCACAATGTGCGGCGTCAGCACAATCAGCAGTTCCGTGCGCTGTTGCGACACCAGGTCGTAGCGGAACAAGTTCCCCAAGACCGGAATGTTCGAAATGTATGGAACCCGGCGGTGCGTCTGCTCTTTGCGGCTGGTAATCAGACCGGCGAGCACGGCTGTCTGGCCTTCGACTGCCTGAATGGTGGTTTGGGCCAACGTGGTGTTGTAAATGGGCGAACGCAGCACGGTGCCGTTAGTGGCAATCGAAATCGGCACGCCAGAATCGATCGGCCCCAACTCCGATTTTTCTGCATCCACTTGCATCACAATCACGTCGTCAGGACTGACGCGTGGATTCACTCGCAAGATGATGCCCACGTTGTCGAGCGTGGTGGTGTTGATGGTGCCGGCGGTCGTGATGTTCGACGCCGTCACGCGTGGCACTTGTTGACCGACTTGCAAAAACGCCGGATTGTTGTCCATGGTCATAATCTGCGGCCGGCTGAGCACATCGACACGGCGACATTCCGACAGAGCCCGTAACAGTGCGCTCACGCCTTCGCTGCTGGCTGCGAGCACCAAACCGCCATAGCCCAGGGTGCTGTTCATGCGCCCCAGAGCAAAGTTCGATAAGCCTTGGCCGCCAACCAGATCGGGACGCGCCAGGGCCTTGTCGCTGGCACTGTTGCCTAGTGGCTGGTTGTTGAAGTTGAAGCCCGGATTATTATCGGCGCCGAAAACTGTCTGCGTCGTCTGAGTGGTTCCATTAAGATTCGTTGTAGTGACATCTCGTGTCACGAAATTCTGCGCCTGAGAGACTGCGGTCGAAGAGCACCGAGTTCTGCAATCCCAGCTCCACGCCGAATTCGTCGGTATTGTTCAGCGTCACTTCCGCAATCAGCACCTGGATCATTACCATCGGTGGCCGGCGATCGATTTGCTCGATGATCTTCGCCATTTCGTCGAAGTACCGCGGCGTGGCGCTCACGATCAGGCTGTTGCTGACCTGCTCGGCCACCACCACCACTTCCCGTTCGATTTCCTCGAACGGATTGGCCGTGCCGGTAGGTTCCAACTGCTGCTGCAAGGTGCGCACTTGAGTCAGGAACTGCGTAAGCTCGTTGGCCACGTTCAAAGCTGGCACGTTTTTCAAGCGATAAATCATGTTCTTGCGCGACCGGACGTCGTTTTCGTCCAGCTTCAGCAAGATCGCTTCCACCACGGCCAGGTCTTTCGATGAGCCGGAAGCAATGATGGTGTTCGTACGCTGATCGACGGAGAAGCGGACCGGCACCAAGATGTCTTCCACTTGCACTGCACCGCCGGCGTTGCCGCCCCCCGCTCCACCACCGCCGCCCGTGGCGGTGATGACGCGCTGCTGGCCAAACAAGGTTTGCAGCATCTGGACCAGATTGATGGCATCGCCGTTGACGATCGAAAACACTTTGATCTGCGATTCGGCCGACGGCATTTGATCGAGCTGCTGGATCAGCGCCGAAATCAAATCCATGCTCTCGGCCGGAGCAGAGACAATTAGCGTGTTGGCGCGCGCATCGGAGGTAATGCGCACATCGGTCAGCAGGCCGCTGCGGATGCCTTCGCGGATGGTGCCGTCAAAGGTCATCAGCACCAACCGCCGAGAAGCTTGTTGTAAATTTGCCTGCGTTTGCTGGCCGCCGCCGCCGGTAGCGCCTTGCACCGCGGCTGCACCGCCAACGGGCTGTGCCCCGCCGCCAAAGCCACCGCCCTGACCGCCGCCGAAGCCACCTGCGCCCTGGGCGCCGGCGCCGAAACCGCCGCCGCCTTGGAACCCTTGCCCAGCGCCACCACCGCCGCCACCACCCTGGCCTCCGCCTTGTCCGCCTTGCTGATTACGTGTGGTCTGACCGCTCAAAGCGTTTTGCAGAATTTGTGCGAGCTCGTCCGCAACAGAATTTCGAAGCGGGAAAATCCGCAGTTGGCTTTCCGCAGGACTCGTCGTAGTATCAATTTTCTTGATCAGAGCGTCGACTTCCTGCAGATCGCGCGGACTGGCCTGCACAATCAGCGAATTGCTGCGGTAATCTTGCACCACCGAAGCGGTGCCACTCAAACCGCCCAGCCGCCCGGAAAGGAACTGCTGCACGATTTGCTGAGCCGCCGCCGCCGACGCATGCTTCAGCGGATACACTTGGAACATCGACGCGGGATTAACCGGCTGATCCAACTTCTGGATCAAGCCAATCATGCTCGATACCGCCTCGGGCCGGCCAATCAACAGCAGCGAGTTTGGCTTAACCAGCGGCGTAACGCTGACCGTCCCTTGCCGTGTCTGCAAGGTCTGTGCATAGATGGTTGTGACCAGTGTGGCCAGCGATTGGCCGCTGACATAACGCAGCGGATAGATTTCAATCTTCGGTTGAGTAACAGCACTCAACTCCTCGATTTTCTTGATGATCTCCTGCACCTTTGCCACGTCGCGCGGATTTCCTCGAATGACGATGACGTCGAGCCCTTCTAAAAACTCGATTTGCACCGGCCCGATCAATTCGCTGCCGCCTTCTGGCTCATTCGCCGGCGGCGATCCGGCGCCGGGCTGGCCAGGTTGGCCGGGTTGCTGGTTTTCGTCCGGATTGTTGCCCGGCACTTGAGCGACGGCACCCGGCGCTGCGCCAGTGCGTCTGTTGGGTTGGCAGCGCCGCCTTCGCGCGGCTGGAAAATCATGTTGATCATCCGGCCGGAGTTGTTGTTTTGTCCGGCAGGAGCTGAATTCGAATCGCGTATGGTATTGCCCGTGGTTGCCGCGGCATTGCGGAACACCGACAGCGCTTTCACCACATCGGCGCTCTTCGCGGCACCCAGCGGCACCACGCGGGTGTCGTCATTGGCTTGCTGCGGATGGGCATCAAGCGATTCGACAACTTTCGCCCAGGCATCGGCCAAACGCACCGGACCTTCCAATGCGACCTGGCTGGCTTTGCGATCGACGATCAGATTCACCCGACCGGCGCGCGTCTCCAGCGTATAACGAGCCCAATCGCCACCGTGTTCAATTGTGACCGGCAAAGTCTTGCCGAAGATGGCTGAGAGCTGTGTTTCGAATTCTCGCCAAGTAAGATTTCGCAGCGGCACCACTTTCGGCCCGCGCATAACTGCTTTGTTGTCGACGGCTGGGCCGCTGGCTGCCGCCGGAGTTTGACCCGCAGCCGGGTTCGGCGATACCATACCGCCGCTGGCTTGGATCAATGCACTTACTTGGTCCTGCACCGCTGCCGGGCCGAAGGCCAGAATTTGCGAGGTCCGGGCATCGTGGGTAAAACGCACCCCCGTGCTGGCTGGATATTTTTCATGGAGCTTGCGCAGCACCTCGTCGATGCTGCCGGCCGGGACGGAGTATGGCGCGATGGTCGCGCCTGCCTCTCCGGAGATTGCAGCCGGTGGGGTCTGAACAGCCGACGGCGGCCCGGCATTTTGTGCCCGGGTCGTCTGCCCGCACGCCATAAACACGGCCAGAACCGCGAGGCGGCTTACGCACCGAATGGTTGATTTGTTGGTCATCATACTGGAAAACGAATCCATTTCTTCCGGTTACCGATCAGTTCAATACGATGCACCGCAGCAGCGCTGGCCAATAAAGCCCGGAAGCGGCCCGCAAACTCTGCGCAGGCAGAATAATCGGAATATCTTCCCCACTTCTCCACTTAAAACCTGAAAGAAGGCTGTTGATTCGCATTTTGCACAACAACGGTAGGAAAGCTAGCGAAATAGCGCAAATTGAGCTGATTTGCAGTCTCGGGCAGCAATTGCGAAACAACGAGCCGGCTCGGAAGGTACAATGCGACAACAACGGGCCGGAGGCGAAACTCGTGTACGATTCCACACGCTACCAAGCACACCAATATCAACCCCGGATCAGCGAAGTATTACCGTGATCACCTTACTCATTTGCCGGAGTCGTCAGATGTTTTGGAAGTGCGTTTGCCTCGGTGCAATTACGTGGGCGGCACAGTTGGCGGGCTTGGCCGATGCGGCGCCGTTGCCTGCTATTAAGTTGCTGCCGAAGAACACGTTGGTTTATGCCAATGTGGCCAGCGTCCCGGAACTTGTCGATTCTTTTCAGCAAACCAATCTTGGCCGCATGTTTGCCGACCCGCAAATTCGGCCCTTCGTCAGCGGCCTGATTGATGCCGCCAACAATACGCTCACTCAGATCAAAGAGCGGACCGGTCTTTCGATCCAAGAGCTCGCCAGGCTGCCGCAGGGCGAAATCACTTTTGCCATGCTGCCGCGCGATCCCACTGCACCGAATCCGAACGGTCTGGATATGGTATTCCTGATGGACTGCGGCGACAGCATCGTCGCCGCCCGCAAGCTAGCCGACAAAATCCGCGCGGCTTTCGAAGATGCCGGCTATCGGTTTCACGAAGAAACAGTCGGCGGCGTCACGGTGTCGGTGTACGAGTATGGCAATGGCGACAGCTCGCCGTGGGTGTTGTTCGAGCGTGACAACACCATGGCGGTGTGTGCCAATCTGGCGGTGGTCAAGCAGATCGTGGATCGCTGGACACAAGGCGGCGACGATTGCCTGGCGGAGAATCCCCAATTTGGCGCCGTGATGAATCGGTGCCGTGGCACGAAGGACGAGGAGCCGCAAATTACCGCCTTTGTTGATCCCATCGGAATTTTCAAAGCCACCACGGCCGGCAATCCGGCGGCCCAAATCGCCGCGGCTTTCATGCCGGCTCTCGGACTTAATGGCCTGAAAGCCGTGGGCGCCAGCATCGTGCTAGCCACCGAAGATTTCGACGGCATTACCAATCTGCACATGCTGTTGGATAACCCCCGCGCTGGCATTTTGGACTTGATCGCCATCGGATCGGGCGACGATACGCCGCCGGCCTGGATTCCCGCCGATGTGGCCAGTTACATGTCGCTTCACTGGGATTTACAGCAGACTTTCGATCGCGGAACTAAACTGGGGGATACCTTCAGCGGCGATGGAACGACCGCCAAACGCATCAACGATCGGGTGCTGCGTACACTGGGTATCGATGTGGAGCACGACCTGTTGCCGGCACTATCTGGTCGGTTCATTCACACCACTTGGTTCGAACGACCCGTGCGATTAGGCGTCGGTGGTCAAACGCTGGTTGGCGCGCAATTGAATGACCCCAAGGCGTTCCACGAAACGTTCGATAAAATTGTCCAACGTTTCGGGGCAGGAATCGACAAGAAGACGTATTCGGGCGTGGTTTATTATAAACAAGCTGGCGAGCGCCCTGCGGACGACGCGCGGCCGCAGCCGTGTTTCGCCTTGATGAATGACTGGGTGCTCGTTTCCGACCGTCCGTCGGTGATGGAACACATTTTGGCGCACCGCGACGATTCGTCCAATAATCTGGCGACAGCCCTCGATTACAAGCTGATTGCCAGCAGAATTGGCCGACAGTCCGGCGGCGCGAAACCAGGCATGCTCAGTTTCAGCCGTCCCGATCTGAGCTGGAAATACATGTACGACCTGGCGGCCTCTGAAAATACCCGCAACACTTTGCGAGACCGCTCGGCAAACAATCCGGTGCTGGGCGCTCTCAATCAAGGGCTGGAAAAGAATCCTCTGCCGCCTTGGGAAGCGATCGCCAAATATCTGGCTCCGGAAGGCGCCATGCTCACCGATGACGACACCGGCGTCCACTACATGCAATTTGCGCTGCGGCGGAAATAGCGCATCCGGTGGTTGGCAATGGCCAGCCAACTTAACAATCCTGCGATTGCCAGCACCACCGCCGATGGCTCAGGAACGCCTTGCAATGCCGAGCCAGAATTCGCTAAGGCGCGAGCAATGCCTGAATATCATCCGTTGTTACGGCATTATCGTGATTAATGTCGCCCAGTGCCAGCCAATCGGCATCCGCCAGCAAATGAGTAGATCTGAAGGAGTTTACGTCGGCCATGGCATCCAACATCATTTGGATATCAGCATTCGTTACTTTGCCGTCAAAGTTGAAGTCGCCTATTACGCCGGTATAGTCGCCGGCGTTGACCAGCGCGAATCATGCCGTCGCTTTTGCTGATTAAATACAGTTCATTGTCGGGCCCCATCGCCCAGCGAATATCGGCTCGACCACCCTGAGAATCGCCGGGCTGCTTATAGGCAACTCCGTAGGGATCGTTGACGTTTGTAGCACTAGCAGTGCCGGGAAGACGATCGTTGTCATCAATTCCATCAAACAAAGTAGACCCATTTGGCGTTTCGTTCCGCAAATCAAACGTATCTCGCACCAAGTCAAAGACACGAATTTGTGACCCGTTGTACATCACCTTCAGTTCATGAATTTGCGGCATGGTTAGTGGATCGCCAAAACCATTGTTTTCGGCCTCTTGCGCTAACAACGCTGCATAATCGACGTAAAACAGGCGCCAGTAGTGATATCGCCAAATACATATTTACCGATCAACGATGGAATTTTCGTGCCGCGGTAAACGAAACCGCTCGTGATGGCATCGCCGTCTTCGTGGCTAAATTCTGCAACTGGGTAGGTCGGCGTGATCGTCAAACCGTTAAACGCGCTAGATGTGCTGCTGACCCAAATTGGCAGCGTCGCCGGCAACGTACTACTGTTCACACTGTTGTTCGTTCCGAGAACCTGATTGCCTTCGATCTTTGAGTACCCGTAATTGGCCCCTTTGTGGACGATGTCGACTTCCTCGTACGAGTTCAGCCCAATGTCGTCGACGATCAACTTCCCGCTGGGCTGATCGAAATAGAGCCGGTGCGGATTGCGGAAGCCGTACGCCCAAATCTCACCTTTGGCGCCCGCATCGGTGAAAGTGCTTGAGGCGTAGGGATTGTCGCTGGGAATGCTATAGGGAGTGGGATCGGTAACGGAATTGGGCTGAATTCGCAGCACTTTGCCCAAATAGTTATTCAGCATCTGGTCCATGTTGCGCGTCGGAGTGCCACTCTCGCCGGCTGCGCCGTCGCCACTCGAAATGTACATCATTCGATAATCGGCATCGCCGGGATGCGCGTTCGGATTGAATGCGATGTCGCCAATGGGATGGACGTTGCTCGTGTAGGTCGTGCGCAGCATCTCGCGGTGCTCGGGCTGCACCGCGGGATTACCGAAGTTCACCAACGGGTCGCCCGGCACTTTCCACTGCGTCAGGATGCCAACTCGAAAATCAGTTCCCCCCGTATTCTCGGTGTGAGTCGTGTAAAACTCGCCATACCCCGAGCTACTGGGATCGAGAAAACCTGGATCGAACTGGATCGTTACCAATCCGGCTGCAAATCCGGGATTTGGGTCGAACCCACTAAAGATCGAACCGAAATTCATGTACGTCGAAAATGTTCGCGTCGTTTTGTCGAGCGTATACAAATTGCCATTCAAATCGGGCACGACAAAGCGATTGGCGTTTGTCGGATCTTGGCGCATGAAGTTGATGCGCGCTACCTGCGTGGCAGTTTTGTCGCCGGATGTCTGGCTGATTTGCGAATTCGGCGCAATCGCATAGTCTTGCAGCTGAACAGCAATCTGTCCCGGCACATCGCGATCGGTAATCTGAAACGTGCTCGGATAGCTAACCTGAGCACTCGCGCGGGAGCCGCTAAGGCCGGTGGCGGCCAGTGCAACGCACGTTGCAATAGCCGTGCAACGACCGCGCGTAGAGATGCGTATCATACTGTCGGCGTCCCCCTGAACCCGAACGGTTGGCTCCGCGGACGCAATTCAAGCGCTGGGCAATCGACGGTTCACGATAAATTGCCAGCACCGAGCGTCTAGCTTCTCCCCAGCCCGAAAGAAGCCTGATCCAGAAATCCCTTCCCCTTAAGGGCTGAGATAATGATACCGCCTCAGGATCGCTGCCGCAAATAGTTTTTTAAAGAGCGAATTCGGAAGCGGGGGGCTGGCCAAGCCGATGAATGCGAAAAAAAACGCCAAAAAGCTTGACAGCAACTTAAAGCCTGAATAAGCTCCCAACTGACCCTCAGTTTCGGGGGCAGGAGAACGGCAGAGAAGTGCGCATTGGCTGAGCGTTGGTTCATCTCATCTTAAGATTAGGCACCTTCGGGGGGACTCACATGCGACTTCGCTTAACGGTTGGCTTAAGTCTTGTACTTGCATCGGCAAGTATTGCAGGGGCTGCGACTATTTCCGGTTCGATGCAAGAGCCATTTGACTACGCCGCCGGTACTCTATTCCCGAACACCGGCGGAACACCCATCGGTGGCACCGGTTGGAACTCCACCGGCAACGCCAGTCTGGCCAACACCGAAGGTTGGGGTACTGGCAACCAGAATAATGGCGCTGCTGCCGGCACGAACCGGACGGCCACCTCGCCGGGCCTGTCGTACACCGCAACCGGCTATGCTGCCGCGACTGGCAACAAGCTGACGCTCGATTCCCTGACTCCCGCTGCTAGCGAAAGCATGTCTCGAAACTTTGGCGGTCAAACGATCGATTCAGGCACAACCTACTTCAGCGTGCTCATGCAGAGGGAGAATGACACACTACGCACGATGAACTTGGCGCTCTTCTCTCTGGTCGGCACCACCTCCTCCGAAAAACTGACCGTGGGTCAGATCGGCGCCACCGTCAGCGGCTCGCTCCAGGGCAGCAATGGAAAGATCGCTGTCATCTACACGAACTCGAATCCTGCGGGCATTCGCGCCAGCAACGTCGACATGGGCACGGGTGTGACCCACCTGATCATCGGCCGCATCGATTGGAACACGAGCGCCGCATTGGAAACCGTCACGATGTGGGTTGACCCTACGGACGTCACCACCGAGGCCGCCGCGGCAGTCGCCCAGTTCTACACCGGGACCGAGTTTGACCTGGGGCAGCTCAACTACGTTCGCCCGTTCACTGGCAACCAAGCCGCTGGCCCGCCGATAGCGGTGGCGGCTGTTGGCTCCTACGACGAATTCCGCATCGGCGGCACCTGGGAATCGGTTACCTCGCAGGTGGCGGTGCCGGAGCCGTCGTCAATCGCGATGGCTGGAGCTGGTGGACTAGCATTTTTGCTCACAGCCCGCCGCCGCCTCCGATCGATTTAGGGTTTCGCCATCTTGCTGCTCGTATTCATCAAAGCCCACGGCCAAAGCCTGTGGGCTTTTTTTGCGCCATTGCCTATTTGTTACGGGCATTCTCTCACACAGTAACCTGGCTCCCACTGTCCGGTACAACGCATTTGCGATACGATAATTGTGTTATCGCCACCGCGTTTCATCAGGGACGATCATGAAGGAAGCCACCGCAAAATCGAAAACGGGCCAAACAAAGGCCGATGCCGCGAAATCTGACACCGCAAAGTCCGCTGCATCGAAAATGGACGCTCAGCCGAAGCCCGAGGCACAGCCAAAAACCGACGCCATAGGCAAGCGCATTTTGCTTGTGGACGACGATCAGGAAATTGTTGAATCGATGCGGCTTGCCCTCGGGGCGAAGGGCTACCAGGTGTTGGTGGCCCGTGACGGGAACCAGGGCCTGGTGCTTTGCGAACGGGAGGATCCCGATCTGGTGATTTTGGACATGATGATGCCCAAACGCAGCGGATTCCTGGTGCTGGAGAAACTCCGCCGCACTCGACCGGTGCCGTTGCGGGTCATTATGATTACCGCCAACGAAGGTAGTCGTCACAAAGCGTACGCTGAAATGCTGGGCGTCGACGATTACATTCGCAAGCCGTTCGCGATGGACAGGCTGATCGAAAGCGTGGAACGGCTGTTGGCGTGATGCGACTTAAAGTGGCGCAGGCTGCCCGCGGTCTGGCAGATGCCACCGCCAGAGTTACCTCTATCCCCTCGAAATCGCCCCGGTTGGCGTACAAACGTACAAAAATCCGCCCGCTGGCTTAAAAGTTGCTGTTGCCTCAATCCGGATTTGTAGCAATACTTGAGATAGTGGAGATGCGACAAGCAGTTTTGCGGGCCATACGCACGCTACTTGTCAAGAACGAGAAGCAGGCTCCCGCCGGCTAGGCCTCCATCACCAAACTGCTCTTTTGCAACTTCTCTTTTGCGCTTGCTGCTAGCGGGCCTCTCGGAGTTGCCTCCCATCGGATATTCGGTCGGCTACTCTGCCGCAGATGCTTTTGCTTGCCGTGGGCAATCGCAGTGCGCACCTGGGGCATTTTTAGTGCGCCGCTGCCACAGCGATGGTGAGGAGTTGTTGTAATCCAGCGTGATTCGTGTGGACCCGGCTGGTTTTGGAACCCGCCTTTGATAACCCGCCCAGGCGTGGAGCGCGTCGCGCCGCCGCCTCCATTCCACCAACGTTTCGTAGCGGCGCGGAGGACATGCCATGACTGGCGGCCGCGAAATCGTATCGCTCATCGGACAGCGTCAAGACCTCGACCAGTTCCGCAAGAAGAACTGGGAAGGAACATTCGATCAATATCTCGACGTGGTGACGCAAGACGCCAGCGTCACCCGAAACGCGTTCCAACGGGTGTACGACATGATTTTGTCGTACGACATCGACACTTACGAAGTAGCCCGCGAAAAGCGCGTTCATTACAAATTCTTCGACGATCCGGATAACAATGGCCGCGACGCCGTCTTCGGGCTTGATCAAGCCCTCACTCAACTGGTCAATGCTTTCAAAAGCGCGGCACAAGGCTACGGCATCGAAAAACGGGTCCTGCTACTGCATGGGCCTGTCGGCAGCAGCAAAAGCACGATTGCCCGGATGCTGAAAAAAGGGCTGGAGCGATATTCTCAGCAAGATCAGGGCGCACTGTACACTTTGGGCTGGGTCGATTTAGAAGATCCCGACCAGGTGCACTGGTGCCCGATGCACGAAGAGCCGCTGCACCTCATTCCAACCCGGTTCCGCGACGAAGTGCAAGCACGGCTCAACGCCACGCGGGGTCCGAACGAATTTCCGGCCCGCATTCAGGGCGAACTCTGCCCGTTCTGCCGGTATGTGTATGCGGCGAGCGGCTGAAACGCTACGACGGCGATTGGACCCGCGTGATCGCCGATGTGCGCGTCAAGCGGCTTATTCTCAGCGAGCAAGACCGCATCGGCATCGGCACGTTCCAGCCGAAGGACGAGAAGAATCAGGACAGCACCGAACTCACCGGCGACGTGAACTATCGCAAAATCGCCCAGTACGGCAGCGACAGCGATCCGCGGGCGTTCAATTTCGACGGCGAATTCAACATTGCCAACCGAGGCGTCATTGAATTCGTCGAAGTGCTGAAGCTCGATGTGGCGTTCTTGTACGATCTCTTGGGAGCCAGCCAGGAACATAAGGTGAAGCCCAAAAAGTTTGCGCAGACCGATATCGATGAAGTCATTATCGGCCACACCAACGAGCCGGAATATCGCCGGCTGCAAAATAACGAGTTCATGGAGGCGTTGCGCGATCGAACCGTGAAAATCGACGTGCCTTACGTTACCACGCTGCACGATGAAATCAAAATTTACGAAAAGGATTACAACAAGCAAAAAGTGCTCGGTAAGCATATCGCTCCACACACCATCGAAATGGCCGCCATGTGGGCCATCCTCACGCGGCTGGAAGAGCCAAAGAACGCGAACCTCTCGCAGTTGCAAAAGCTCAAGCTCTACAACGGCAAAACGTTGCCGGGCTTCACGGAAGACAACGTGAAGGAGCTGCGCGAACAGGCCATCAACGAAGGCATGATCGGTATTTCGCCTCGCTACGTCCAAGACAAAATCTCCAATGCGCTGGTGTCGCACCCGGAGGCAACTTCGGTGAACCCGTTCATGGTGCTCAATGAATTGGAATCGGGGCTCAAGCACCACAGCCTCATTACGAGCGAAGAAACTCGCAATCATTACCGTGAGTTGCTCGGCGTCGTGAAGCAGGAGTACACCAACATTGTGAAAAACGAGGTGCAACGAGCCATTGCCGCCGATGAAGACGCCCTCAAGCGGCTGTGCTCCAATTACATCGACAACATCAAAGCCTACACGCAACGCGAAAAAGTGCGGAACAAGTTCACCGGCCAGTACGAAGAGCCCGATGAACGGCTGATGCGGTCGATCGAAGAGAAGATCGACATTCCCGATAGCCGCAAAGACGATTTCCGCCGCGAGGTGATGAATTACATTGGCGCCCTGATGATTGACGGCCGCACATTCGACTACAAGAGCAACGAACGGCTGCACCGGGCGTTGGAACTGAAACTGTTCGAAGATCAAAAAGACACGATCAAGCTCACGAGCCTGGTCTCGAACGTGGTCGATGCCGACACGCAAGCCAAGATCGATGTGGTGAAAAGCCGCTTGATCCGTGACTTCGGCTACGACCAGGAAAGCGCGTCCGACGTGCTGAACTACGTGGCCAGCATTTTCGCGCGAGGAGATGTGAAGCAATAGCAGGCAGTAGGCAGTAGGCGGTAGGCAGTTGATAACAGGCTCCCCTCCGCTTGCGATGCAGCGTTTCGTCATTGGAATTTGGGAGTTCATTCGTCATTCGAATTTCGTCATTCGACATTCCGCATCGGCATGGTCCTCAACATCGATCACGATCATCGTCGCTTCCGCAACATTGTGCGGGGGAAAATTCGCGAGAACCTGCGTAAATACATTACGCATGGCGAAATGATCGGCCGCAAAGGCCACGACCTGGTAAGCATTCCATTGCCGCAGCTCGATGTGCCGCATTTCCGTTACGGCAAAAATGGCTCCGGCGGCGTAGGACAAGGCGATGGCGAAATCGGCCAGCCAATCGCCGGCGGTAGTGGCCAACAAGGCGACGGGAAAGGCGAAGCCGGCAGCGATCCTGGGCAGCACATTCTGGAAGTTGACGTGCCGTTGGAAGAACTGGCAGCCATTCTGGGCGACGAGCTGGAATTGCCGCGCATCGAGCCCAAAGGCAAGGCCAACATTCATCAGGAAAAATCGAAATACGACAGCATCCGTCGCACCGGTCCTGAATCGCTTCGGCATCGGAAACGAACGTATTTCCAGGCGCTGCGTCGGCAAATCACGACTGGAGCGTACGATCCGCACAAGCCAATGATCGTGCCAATTCCCGACGATAAGCGTTACCGCAGTTGGAGCACGGTGAACGAACCGGAAACCAGCGCCGTCATCATTTACATGATGGATGTTTCCGGCTCGATGACCGACGACCAGAAAGAAATCGTCCGCACCGAAGCGTTCTGGATCGACGCCTGGCTCACCAGCCAGTACGACGGCGTCGATGTGCGCTACATCATCCACGATGCCGTGGCTCGCGAGGTCGACGAGCAAACGTTCTACCACACCCGCGAAAGCGGCGGCACGCGAATTAGCTCGGCGTACAAAGTCGCCCTGGAATTGATCAATCGCCAGTTCAATCCCGCGGAATGGAACATTTACTGCTTCCAATTTTCCGACGGCGACAACTGGGGCGAAGACAACGATCAAAGCCTGCGGCTCATCGGCGAGGATTTATTGCCCAAGGTCAATCTGTTCTGCTACGGCCAGGTAGAAAGCCCCTACGGCAGCGGCGAATATATTCGGGCCCTGAAAAGCCGCTTCGGCGACAAACACGACAAACTGGTGCTTTCAGAGATCGAAGACAAAGAAGGAATTTACGGTTCGATTAAAGCATTTTTGGGAAAAGGAAAATAACAGTGGTCAGTGGCCAGTTGTCGGTGGTCAGCCAGCAAAATAGTGACCAACGATCGCAGCCTGATCCAACTGGCCACTGACTACCGATCACTGACCACTGCTACCATGGCTACCGCCACCCATTTTGATCCGCTGCCGACTTATCTGGCCGATATCCAACGGCAAATGGAGGACCACGCGCGGAACTATGGGCTCGATTTCTACCCAACCATTTTCGAAGTCGTCGATTACGATCAGCTCAACGAAATCGCGGCCTACGGCGGGTTTCCCACGCGCTATCCGCACTGGCGGTTCGGCATGGAGTACGAGGAACTTTCCAAAGGCTACGCTTACGGCCTGCAAAAAATTTACGAGCTCGTGATCAACAACGATCCGTGCTACGCGTACCTGATGCGCTCCAACGCCGTGACCGATCAGAAATTGGTCATGGCCCATGTCTACGGCCACTGCGATTTTTTCAAAAACAACAACTGGTTCAGCCAGACCAACCGCAAAATGATGGATGAGATGGCCAACCACGGCAATCGCGTCCGGCGGTACATGGACCGCTTCGGCATCGAGGAAGTCGAAACCTTCATCGACGCTTGTCTCAGCATTGAAGACCTGATCGACGTGCATTCGCCGTTCATCAAACGCGCCGACGAGCCGGAAAAGTACGACTTCAAGCGATCCGACGAAGAAGAATCGGCTCCAGAGCCGGGAAAATTCGCCGCGAAGGGTTATCTCGATTCGTACATCAACCCACCGGACGTTCTCGCCGCCGAGGCGGTGCAACTGCGCAAAGACAAAGAGCGCGATGAAAAGCGCCCCCCGGTCCGGCGCGCGACGTGATGAAATTCGTCCGCGACTACGCTCCGCTCAGGCCGTGGCAGGTCGACGTGCTCTCCATCATCCGCGAGGAGGCGTATTACTTCGCCCCGCAAGGTCAGACGAAAATCATGAACGAAGGCTGGGCCAGCTACTGGCACAGCACCATCATGACACGCCAGGGCCTGGAGCCGGGCGACGTGATCAACTATGCCGACCACCACAGCGGCACGATGGCATCAAGCCCCACGCGGCTAAATCCGTACAAGTTGGGCATCGAGCTCTTACGCGATGTCGAAGACCGCTGGAACCGTGGTCGCTTCGGCAAAGAGTGGGAAGAGTGCGACGATATGCGCGAGCGTCGCACCTGGGACACGCATGCTAGCCTGGGCCGCAAGAAAATCTTCGAGGTCCGCCGCATCTACAACGATCTGATGTTTATCGACGAATTTCTCACGCTCGATTTTTGCCGGGAGCACAAGCTGTTTTCGTTCGGCTATCAGCAAGACACCGACACCTACAACATTGAAAGCCGCGAATTCCCGAAAATCAAAGAACGGCTCTTGTACAGCCTCACCAACCGCGGCCAGCCAATCATCGCTGTGCGCGACGGCAACTATAAGAACCGTGGCGAGCTCTTTCTGGAACACCAGCACAATGGAGTCGATCTGCAAATCGGCTATGCTCGCGATACGCTGGCGAATCTGCACCGTCTTTGGACCCGGCCGGTCCACATTGAAACGGTCCTCGAGGGCAAGAAAACCACGTTCTCGTACGACGGGAACGAGCACAAATCCGAAACCGTGAAGTGAACGTCATCAGGAGAAATTGCGTCTAAGAAGCATCGAACCCGCCAAACCCGAGCGACTACGTTCGTCGTGTTACATGCGGCGAATTGCGAGTCCGTTTGTCTCATCAACTTGAACCCCGGCCTAGGGATGGGCCGATTTGCGCCGCCAAGGAAATGGCACACCTTATGCACGTTTCGCGGTGTCGCACGCGCGGCACGCGGCGACGAAATAGTTAACACGTGTTTCCGGATTGATAAAACCAACAGCACCCAACCGATAACAACTTTTGCAAGAGCCCCTGGATCCTTCGTTGCGAGGTATCGCCATGACACTCAAAACCCAAACCCAAAACATCCTGTCCAGCCTAGCCTCGTTCACCTCAGGCAAGCATGCTTTAGACCTTAGCGAGTCGGGCCAACGACTGTCTGCCGATTTGGTCGCGCTCGATGGCCTGGCACTGGCGTTCGACCACGTCACGCTCTCCAGCGACGCATTGACGACAGCGCCGATCGAAAAACTCAGAACGGTCGCCGACGCGCTCTCCAGACGACTAACCTACTTGCTGGAGCCGATCAGTCCGATCGAGGTCGATGCCGATCAGTGCGTCGTCCAAATGCGCTCGAATCCACCGCAGCGCGACGACAACGGCACCCGCTATTACGAACTGCTTGTTCGTCGCGGCGGTGAACTGAGTCTCCGCCGCTTTCAAAAGCAACCCGGCGGAACACGGGAAGCGATCTCGGCCCATGTCACCCACGAGGTGTTTCTGCGGCTGGTCGGCGATTTTGGCGAGGCTGCAAGATAGCACCGGCAATTCGTCTTGCGGTGCGCTGAAATGTCGTGCTAATCTCCGGCCGATTGAATCCATCGGCTGGAAGATTTTTATGACCACTATCAGGCAGCTTGTTGGTCACACTTTGCGAAATGCCGTGCGCCTGCCGGTACGATTTTCGCTTTCCAGCCTGTTCATCGTCGTGGCGGCGGCCGCCCTGATCATGGCCTGGAATATCAGCGCTCAAGGCTCGGTTCCAATTCACACGGGCCGCGAGTTAGATTTGGCCGTGTTCGGAATCGGTTATTTCCAAGTCACCTATCCCAATGGGCAGATTTACTACACCCGTAATGGCCACTTCAGTTTGAACCCCAATGGACAAATTGTCTCCGGACGATCGGAGGATGACCTTCAGATTGAACAAAGCATTTCGGTGCCGCAAGATTGCAATCAAATTCATATTTCACGGACTGGGTTAGTAAGAGTTCGCCAAGGCAAATCGGGCATGTGGTCGCAAGTCGGGCAAATCGGTGTAGTGCGATTTGTTAACCCCGAGGGACTGACGCAAATCGGTCCCGATATGTGGGGCGAAACTGAAACATCTGGCCCGCCACTAGCAGCCGATCCCGGCAACGAAGGAACCGGATTCGTTTATCAAGGTTGGCTAGAACCGACCTCAGGTCCGCCGCGCGAGCAGTTGCGCAATCAATTGGCGCTGGTCAGCGTCATGTCGTTGGCCATCTGGATTGTGATTCAAAATCGTGGCATGCGGCGCGAGCTGAATTTGCTACGTCAGAAGTTGGAAGTTGAGTAGTCTTTTGTTTATCCATCTAGCCGTTGATCGTCCGCGTTCACTTGCCGGGCTCAAGGTCGACAATCTCTAAATCAATCCCTTGTCCGCCGGCTGTCTGGTGACAGTGCACGGCGAAGAAACTCGTGCCTGGTTTTAGTGTCACGCATTTACCCACCGGCGTTGGCTCGTAATCGGTGTTGTAGCCCTTTGCGCTGGCGGCGAGCTTCCCATCGATGTAAATCTCGACATCTTCGTCGTGAAACAAGAGGAGCTGTAGATTGCTGTACTTACCGACGGGGATAGTGATTTTTCCACGCAGCCAAATATCCGCCGTTTGCCACGGCGTGTGGCGTTTGATTCCCGGCGTGCCATTGGAGCCGAATCCGCCGAGCCCCGTCTTCCACGTTGAATCGTCGAACACGGGTTGTTGCCATTTTTCGCCTGGTTGGTCGGTCGTGTACTTCCAACGAATGTTCATCGCGGGAACGACAACTTTCACTTGCGGCTCTGGCGGCAGCGGTGCCCACGGGCCGACGGCTTTGGTCTTGTCGCGCGAATTCCATTTTCGCCAGATATCGCGGTCGTACAGCATTTTGACAAAAATCCCGCCAATCACCGGGCGCGAATGCATTCGGGCAGCATCAGGCTTGTCGGTGAAGTACAAATCGGTCAAGCCGACACGTTGCGTTGCGTCGTTGAAAAATTCGTAAATCGGATTGGTAATTGCTTCGAAGTCGGCTTGATTATTCGTCAGACAAGCCGTCCAGAACGCCCAATCGGTTTTGCTCCAATGTGCCATGCCGCCATCTCCCGCGCTGCGGCGACCGGTGCGTTGCATACGGCCATCCAGTGGCAGGCCGTATTTATCGATGTGTGTGCGATAGAATGCCATTTCCTTTTGGATCGCATCGTCCGGGAACAAATTCAGGCCCAGGATTTTGTCCCACACCAGGTTGTATTTCGAACTCCACGTGCCAGGCTGATCGAACGCCAACCGAAAATGATCGCCATCGTCGGCCTGCTTCACCCATCCAGCAGCGAACTCGCGGGCCATATCCAGGTATTTCTTTTCTGTCGCATGATCGCCGTGCATGCCGGCCAACTTGCCGTAGGCGCCCAGTGCACAAATCGCCTTGCCCGCCAGATTCGCGTTGTGCGCAAGATGGCCCGCGAAGTCGTCGGTGCAAAGCTGGTTTTCCGGATCGCGGCCGAATTGCTGTAAATACTCGGCCCATTTGGTCAGCACCGGCCAATACCGACTGGCGAAATCGGCGTTCCCGTCGGCCTGGGCAACGGCAGCGACCAACAGCAGCATGTTGCCCGTCTCTTCGACCGGCATCCCGCCATTGCTCTGCTTTCCGCCATAGGCCTGAGCGTTTGCTTTCGGCCAGGTGCCAAGATCGTGCGGAGCGTTCGGCCAATTCCATCTCGCAGAACTGGCATATTCCAACACCGGAATCAGCATCGCCTTCGACAACGACGGGCTGATTAGCAAAATGAGCGGCGCTTGCGGATAAAACACATCGACCGTGCCCATGCAGCCGTTGCTCGTGTTTTCTTTGCAGAAGTAAAGCGGTTGCCCATTCTGATCGGCCACAACTTTGCTCGCGGCCAGCGATTGCCGATATGCCAGCGCACGAGCCAGGCATATTTCGGTCCGCCGGCCTTTTCCAAATCGGCCATGAATTCTTGGTCGAAGGCCTGGCAGCGCTTTTGCAAAGCGTTGTATTCTTGGGCAGAGGTTTGCAGTAAATCGCCGATCGTGGCCCCATCTTTTTTCCAATAGCCGTCTAAGTTGTGATTAAAATACTGAGCGGAGTGAATATCGTCGTACGCCAAAATCAAATAGCGCGACACTTCCTGGTCGCCTACTTTGCCCAGATCGAACGTGGCCGACAATACTGGCGCCGCGGCGGCCACGACGGGCTGATTTGCCGCCTCAGCGACGTTCGCGCCCACTTTTGCCGCACGTCGTCCGCCGTGCCGATTTGCAATCGCCCATGCTGCGAATCGGGCACGGCCACGTACTCGTAGCCCCAATTGATCCGCACCCGATCGCCGGCGTGTCCCAGCACCGGCTGTTCGCTCGAGCCAATTCTAATTGCCTTGACATCGCCGAACGTGTCTTTCGACCAGGTGACTTTTTCTTTCTGCACATCGTCGACCACGAGCTCGGCGGTGTTATCGTATTCCACCTGCACATCGTGCGACTTGCCGTCGGTCGATTTCACGCTCCACGTCAAATAAGTCACCGGGCGGGAGAACACCATCAGGTCGTCCGGTAACAGTGGCGTCATGAACGATAATTCGATCTGCACCCCCGCTCCAGCAAACGTGTAGGTCACGGTCGTTGGCAAAATCTTCAAGTCGGTCTGCTCCAAAATCGGCGCTGCGGACGTGCTTCCCATGATGCGAAACGTTTTCCCATCGATCCGCACCAGGCTGGTCAACGAATTCGGCGCCCGGTCCAATGCACGATCGTCGGATTGCCCCGGGGACCGGCATCGGTCAGCGCGTCGGCGGCCGACCAAATGCTGAAATATGGGTCGACCGGCACAAGCGGCACTGCTGGCGGCCGGAGCTTCACTGGCGACTCGCTATGGGCCGTGCCGGCTGCGAGAAGAATCAACAGAATTGACGCGCAAGAGGTGAGCCTAGACATGGCCTGTCCTTTGAATGAAGTGCGATTTCCCCCGCGCCGCAGCAGGCTCAAAGTATATCGCAGCCGAAAACCGCAAGCAATGTTCCGCCGCCGAGGGGTGATATAATCGGGCATCGTTCCGCGGCGTTCGCGCTAATCGGAAAGACGACCTGCTCACTGTCGAAAAATCCTCGTTACGCAGATTTCCTGTAAGTTGCCGCCCGGAGACGCGTCTAATGTTGGCAACGATGAGCGACAAGCCGGCCGACGCTGCTGTCTTGGCTCGAGGGTGCCACTGGCTCTGCCAGTGCTGCGGACTTGCATGCAAAGGCAGAAGGCAGAAAGCAGAAGGCAGAAAATTCATCGGGTGCCACTGCTGGCTTGCCTAGCAGTGAAAACCACCCGACGGTATCCACCGAACCAGCGTCCTTCGACCAGCTTGTTGGCCAGCATCAAGAAAAAATCACTCGGCTCGTCCACCGGCTGCTCGGCTGGAGCGGCGATGTGGAAGATGTGGTCCAAGATGTATTTGTCGATGTCCTTAAAAACCTGTCCAAATTCCGTGGCCACAGCAGCGTCGAAACGTGGCTCACCCGCATCGCCATCAACCGCTGCCGCAGCCACCAACGCCGGCAATGGCTTCGCCGCTATCTCCCTCTCCCCTTGGGAGAGGGCCGGGGTGAGGGGGCTGGAAAGGCAGACGGCAGAAAGCAGAAGGCAGAAACTCAGAATCTCCCTCTCTCTTTGGGAGAGGGGCGGGGTGAGGGTGCCGCCGACCAACTCTCGACCCAAGAAACCATCGAGCAAGTCCACACCGCCATCCGCCAACTGAACCAGCGCGATCGCGAACTGATCGTGCTGCGTTATTTGGAGGAACAACCAATTGACGACATTGCCCAAACCCTCGGCCTGACGCGCGGAACAGTCAATGTGCGATTGAACCGTGCCAGAGGCCGGCTGGAAAAAATCCTCAAACCGATTTTGGAAGCATGAATCACCACGGAGACACGGAGGACACAGAGAAAAAACTAATGACGAATGAAATTCCAAGCTCCAATTTCCAAACCGCTTGGACCAGCTCAGAGGTTTGAAGATTGGTCATTGGAATTTGGAACTTCATTCGTCATTCTCTCCTCCGTGACTCCGTGGTGAATTTTTCTCTTCTCGACCCATGAACGAAACCGATCCACTCATTCGCTTGCTGCAAACCGCCGATGCGTCGGCTGCGGCGCCGGTTCAGTCGGTCGATTTGGCAGTGCGCGTCCAGCAGAAACGGAAAACGCAGCTCGCCAGAGCGCGGCGAATGAAATTCGGCGCGCTCAGCGTGGCCGGAGTCGGTTTGTTAGCCGTCGCGCTGGTGCGTCCTTGGCGACCCCCGGCCGGATCGAGCTTGGGTGCCGGAGGCGAGACGCCGGGGGAGAACGGTTTGGCGATTCAGCCCGCGAACGAGCCGGGGGCTATTGGATCGAAAGAATCAACAAAATTAACCGGCGAACAATTGCTGGCCGAAGCCCGCTCGCTCGATGCCGAAGCGCGGGCATTAGAACGGCTGATTGCCGCGCACCAAAACCAGCAGCGCCTGCAGGAACTGACCGCCGAGCACGATCGGCTGCTGGTTGCCACCAGCGCCCCCGATCCGGCCGCCGCCGCGTTGGACCGCCTTGCCGCCAGTGCCGTGTGCCAGGCCGATTTCCTCTGGGAAACCCTCGGCGACCGTCGCGCCGCCGAAACCGCGTATCGCAACGTCGTCGAAAATTTCCCCGACACCCACTGGGCCATGCTCGCGCAAGATGGTTTGGCAAATTGGAGATGAATTGAGTGCGGAGAGCGGGCAGAGGGGCAGTGTAAAGCCGGCGATGGTATCGCCGGTGGAGCGGCGATTGATGCAAAGTACCAAAACACAATTGAACCAATAAAATCGGAGCTGAACACCATGCAAAAAATGACTTCATCAATCGTTCTCCTGACGGCGTTGGCGTTCTCCCTTCCCACCTTCGCTCAAGCCCCGAAACCTAGTGCGGCAGGGCCTCGATCACATTTCGTTTGATAAGGACGCTCCAACGAACTGGACAAATCCCCTTCTTAAGCTGATCGCGATCGGATCAATTTCCGAGGGATACAACGACTTTTTGAGAAGCTTCGGCCAACAACTGAGCGATCCGTTTTCACGCAGTGAACTTCTTGTTCCGATTGTCGCCGATGTGCTTCATAAGAATGCTGACGAAATTATTTTTATTCCACGCGATAAATGGCAATCGACAATTGCCGAGAACAAACAAGTCGGAAAGTTATTCGTCACGGTACTTCCCTATGCAGAAGGAACAAAGCCTGCATTTTGTACGAACAATCAAAGCGAATCGAATTAACGGGATTCTTTACACCGCGTGGTATTCGGTTTGTAATTCAATTCTCGGAAAGCCTGCCTCGATCGGACTGTGAGAAAATACTGGAGCAGTACAAAAGACATCGCGCCAGATGTGCAAAAAATTCAGCGAAAACGTTTTCACTGAAAAATTCGATGTCGCGATGGCCAAAGCACAAACTGCAAAAGACGAAAAAGAAAAGAAGATTCCGGAATTGGAAACTCATCTCAAAGAACTGCAAGCGCAAAGTTACGACTTCCTGCCCTACGAAAAAGCGGTCGATCAGTCGGCCGATTTGCAGCGGCAGCGGTTGGCTATCGAACTCTCGCTGGCCGGGATGAAAGCCCGTGAACAAGCCATCCGCGAACAAATCGACTTGGCACGAGAACGGCTGAAAGAACAGGCAGAGCGGGCTGCAAAAGAAAATGCCACTGACGAAATGATCGGCACGCTCAAGCAGTTGGTGGCGCTGCGAGAAAAAAATGTCGAGCACTTGAAGGCCGCCAACAAATCGGGAGTCGCGGTTTCGAGCGAAGTGGACGACGCAGAGGCGAAGGCGCTCGAAGCGAAAATTCAACTGCTTGCTCTGATGAGTAAAAAACAGCCCGCAGTCAATAACGAGCAGCTCGATTCGCTGAATAACGAACTGACGCGACTGGCCATCGACCGCGCCGAATCGGAGGCGCGGCTAAAGCACTTGCAAGGCGCCAGTACGGATCTCGACGACCGCATTACCCGCCGGGCACGCTTGGATCAGGAAATCAAACAGACCGAGGAAGCCTTGAAGGAACAAAACGCCAAACGCGCCGAGGTGGTGAAGCGCATCGACGACCTGAACAGCGCCAAAGCCGCCTTCCGCCCGATTGATTTGTCGAAAGACGGGGGATGATTCGGCGTATCACCGCCGCATTTTTTTGCGGTAGAATGGATAAGAAGGTGATATCATGACGCACACAATCTCTGTCCATTTCGACGGCAAAGTGCTTGTTCCCGACGAGCCAATCCAATTGCCGGTGGGCGAACCGCTGCGAGTGCATGTAGAAGTGCCGAATTCGACCAACGGCAAATTTGCTGATTTGTTGACCTTGGCGGCCGATTTGCCCGACGCACCAGTTGATTTGGCCGCGCAGCACGATCATTACTTGTACGGCACTACGAAGCGATGACGGTGAAGTTGCTCGGCTAATCTCAGCCGCGAATATCGCAGAAAGTTCTAATCGGTTATATTTAGCCCCCGGTGAAAACACCGGGGGCTTTGCGTTTTGGCACCCAGAATTGTTCCCTGCAATGCGATTTTACCTCTTGCAAATCAGGCCACCGCCGAGTTAGTGTACTTATGTATCAATAGGCGAGCTGTTCAAGCAAGATAATCGGCAAGTCTCGATCACATCGCTCGGAGCTTTGTGATCGGAAAATCAACCAATCAATCGGAAAATGAAAACACTTTACGACACAATTCTCCGAATTTTGTCGCAAGCAAATTGCGAATCCCTCGGGAAAATCCGCTTGGATTGCACTCGGGCGGCGACAAAATTGGGGAATTGTGCGCGAAAAATAGGGGTCCCCTCGGCGCACGACACAATTCGAAGTCTTTGGCACAGCGAGAGTTGAGTTCGCAAAATCGCGGTTTAGGCAACGTTGGTTCACGACAAAATTAACCACCTAAAAATCATGAGTGAAGCACCAAATCAAGAAATCTCGCTGGAACCGCTGGAAGGTTGGCACTGCGGCCATTTGTACTATCGCTTCGATCGGGCCATTCTGTCGCAGATGGCCCGCGACAAAATTGCAGCCGGCCGCGAAGAGCTGATTGCCGCGCTCGATCCGGCCGGACCGCAAGCGACGGCGCGGCTGCAAACTAGCGTGGTGAGCGGGCATAAAGCCGATTTTGGCTTGATGCTGCTGGACGCCAACCCGCTGAAGATCGACGCGGTGCATCAGCGGCTCTTGGCCAGTTCGCTGGGTTCGGCGATGGTACCGACATATTCGTTCACGTCGATTACCGAAGTTTCCGAGTATGTGCCCACGGTCGAGCAGTACGGCAAGCGGCTGGTGGAAGAGGGGGAACAAGAGGGCAGCCCGGCCTACAAAGCGAAGCTCAAGGCGTATGAAAGCCGTGAGGTGATGATGCGCAAGCAGCGGCTTTCGCTCGATTTGCCGCCGTGGCCTTCGACCTGTTTTTATCCGATGAATAAAAAACGCAAAGTGGGCGAGAACTGGTTTCTGTTGCCGGTTGCCGAACGAAATCGGTTGATGGCCGAGCACGGTCGCACCGGTATGACATTCGGCGGCAAGGTGACGCAGTTAATTACCGCGTCAACGGGCTTCGATGATTGGGAATGGGGCGTGACGCTGTGGGCCCGCAATCCGCAGTTTTTGAAAGACATCGTCTACAAGATGCGGTTCGACGAAGCCAGCGCCCGCTACGCAGAGTTCGGCCCGTTTTACGTGAGTTACGTGATGACGGCCGAGCAAATGCTGGATCACTGCCGGATTGGAGCACAGCCATGAAATTCACCGCAGAGTACGCAGAGGAACACAGAGAAAACGCGGAGAAAGCGAAGATTGATTTACTTTCGCTCTGCGCGACTCTGCGACCCTCCGCGTCTTCTGCGGTTCACTTTCCGGTCTTAGCCGGCGTCGTCGATTTCGCGTCCTGCGCTGCAGTTGGTTTCTTGTCAATTTCCGGAATCAAAACCAGCGTCACCTTCGTGCCGCGCGGCGGGATGTTTTCGGTGAACGCTTCGAACATCAAGTCTTCATTGTCGGAAGTGCTTTCCACCGGCAAATCGAGCATCGCGCCGGGAAAATTGGAAACGCAAATGAAATCGCCGCCGTCGGCCAGGTAATACTGATGCTTGGTTTCTTCATCGATGTAAAATCCGCTGCCGGCGAAGACCCAGGGATACTCCATCGCTTCCTTTTTCTTGATGTTGCGAACCCAATCTTGAGCCCGTGCTTTGTGCTGCTGGCCTTTTTCATCGTTCCAGAAGACCAGGATCTCGACTTTCGGCCCCGTGGCGGCGGTGTATTGCGGATCGAACTTCACCGGGCTGCCGGGCTTGGCGCCAATTGCCAGCAAGGCGGCATGCACCACAAAGGCCTTGGTGTTGACCGACACCACCGATTCGTGCTCTTTCGTGCCTTTAATGCAGGCGAACAATTCGAGCAGGCCCTTGGTCAGGCAAACCTGGCCCTCCATGATGACCTGCTTGTTCTTCAGGTCCATCCAAACGTCGTACTTCGGGCTGAGCCGTTTGAGTTCGGCCGTGGGGTCGGTCGGATTCTTCGGCGGTGGACCGGGAATGGCGGGCGGATCGGATTGCGGTTTGTCGGCGGCGTCTGCGGAATCGCTCGGGAACTGAGCGCTAGACCGCGCAGCGACCAACGCCAGCCCGAAAAGAACCGCAAGCAACGCACATCCATTCCATTTCCAAAATCGGGAAGTCATCGTGAACTCCTTGATTGCGGCAAACGTCATTGGCATCGAATCCGCGCTTTAAGATAACCGTTCCCCAGTGCAATATTCAATTGAGCTACGGACGACACCTACAAATCATCGCCGAAATTATACGCCACACCCAGAAATTCGTCCGTTGGAAGGTGCGAAGCGCCGGCAAATCCGTTTTGATGTCCGATTTCGAAAAACTAACCGAGAATTTAGCGGCGGTTCGCGACCGGATTGCGGCGGCGGCACGGCGGAGTGGAAGATCGGCCGCTGAGATTACCCTCGTTGCCGTGACAAAGTATGTTGGGGCTGAACTTGCAAAGCAATTGATCGCCCTTGGCTGCCACGATTTAGGCGAAAGTCGGCCACAATCGCTGTGGAGCAAGGCCGAAGCGTTGAATGCTGACGCCGCGAGCCAATCGGTGCGGTGGCATCTAATCGGCCACTTGCAACGCAACAAAGTCGAGCGGACGCTACCGGTGGTATCGCTCATTCACTCGGGGGACAGCCTGCGAGTTTTGGACGCCATTAACCAGGCGAGCGCCGAACAAAATCGTACGATGCCGATTTTACTGGAGATCAACGTTTCCGGCGAACCGACGAAACACGGATTTGCGATCGCGGAGGTTGAACGCAATCTGCAAGCGATTTCGGACTTTCAGGCAATTGCAGTTCGCGGCCTGATGTGCATGGCAAGCCGAGAAGGTGATCTCGATCAAGCCCGGCGGGAATTCTCCCAACTCCGCGAGCTGCGCGATCGATTGCGGCAAGTGACGCCGTCGAACGTGAAGCTGGACGAACTTTCGATGGGCATGAGCGGCGATTTCGAAGTTGCAATTGAGGAAGCCGCGACGATGGTGCGAGTCGGCTCGGCATTATTCGAAGGTCTTGCGACGGACTAACGCGCGTTATCGATCAAACAAACCGCCTATTGCGTCATCGTGAACATAAAAGCACATACGGCCGCCAGGAAAAATGCTGTCACGTGTACTCGCGGCGGCGCATTGAAAGTGAAATCAATCGTCGTAGCGAATTTCGCGAATTTCAAATTTCATGGTACCGGCCGGCACGGGGATCTCCACTTTTTGACCAACCTTGCCGCCAAGCAAACCTTGAGCCAAAGGACTGGTGACGAGAATTTTCCCGGCGTCGTAATCTTCTTCGCCAGCGCCTACCAGAATGAACGTCTCGTCATCGCCAAAATCAAGATCCTTCACCACCACCGTCGCGCCGAACGCCACCTGATCGCGCGGCGCTTTGGAAGTGTCGACAATGGTTGCGCGAGCCAGCTTATCGCGCAGCAAATTGATCTTCGCTTGCAGCATGCCTTGCGATTCGCGAGCGCCGTGGTATTCGGCATTTTCGCTGAGATCGCCTTCCGACCGAGCGGTGGCAATGCGCTGCGCGATTTTCGGCATTTCGACCTGTTCCATATGGTCGAGTTCGGCCTTGAGCTTTTCGTATCCGGTGCGAGTTACAGGAACGAGATCGGACATATCAACTATCCTTACAGCGCAATTGCAATGAGGCGCAAAAAATGCGGTCCTCCCCGTGGAGGACCGAATGAACTATTGTGGCCGGCAACTTAACGTTTGTAAAGGCAGTTGTAGGAGGCAACTTCCAGAGATATTGCGAATTCGTCCGAGAAATGACAGATCAAAACCAAGTCGACTACGACTTGCTGCTTCAGGGACGAGTATTCTCAGGCAAATACAGCACGCGGCCGCACGATTTGCACAATATGACTCGGCCCATATTAATTTCGTTAAGCGTGTTCGTCGTCAGTTGCTGGTAGCAACCGCCGCAACTACCCCCTTCGACGACCGCCATGCCGTCTTGGCCCTTGGCTTTGATGACGCGTTGATACAGCTCGCGAAAATCGGCCGGCAGCGACGATTCTGCACTCAGCAGTTCGCCTTCCAGCCGCTGGATATCGCCGCGGAGCGATTCCTCCTCGGCCCGAACTTTTTGTTGCAGCTTGGACAATTCACCCTTCGCCGCGGCCACGCGGGCCTCGTGTTCAGGCACGGTGGCCTTCATGACATCGACCGCTTCCATCGCCTCCAGTATTTCGTCGGCCAGCACGCTGTTGGCCATTTCGTCGGCGGCAATTTGATCGCGGAACGCCTGATATTCGCGATTCGTATTGGATTGATTCAGTTTTACTTTCAAGTCGATGATTTTCGACTCACCGGTCTTCAATAGTAGTTGCCTTTGATCGAGCGCGATTCGGACGGCCTTGATTTCAGCCTGAATCTTTGCCAACTGCTCTTCGGCCTGAGCCACAGCGGCGGTGCGGCCGCGCACTTGCTTGGGCCCGCCTTCAAGCCGATCGTGCAGATCGGCCAACTGCTGATGAATGCGGTGCAGCTGACGCAGCGCCGCAGCGGTAACGGCCATACCAGATTGCTCCCATCAATGGTGCGGGTCTGTTCGGTTTGTTGCATTCGTGGAAACAAGTTTACCGAACAGCGCTTCACTTCGATTGCCAAACAACAAGTCGGTCGACTGCGTTCCCAATTCAGTTTAGCAGATTGTGCGCATAAAAAAACCGCCGGTCATGCCACCGGCGGTTTTCGCTCATTTTTTCAGCTTGCCACGCCGGTCAAAAACCCTTCAAGATGTTTGCTCCTCACGGGATGTTGCAGCTTTTTCACGGCCTTGGCCTCAATCTGCCGCACACGCTCGCGGGTGACTTTGAAAATGCGGCCGACTTCTTCCAGCGTGTACGTGTAACCATCGCCCAGGCCGTAACGGAGGCGGATGATTTCCCGCTCGCGGTACGTAAGTGTCTTCAAAAGCGATTCGATCTTCTGCCGCAACAGCCCGTTGCTGGCGGTGTGTACCGGGCTTTCGCTCCCGGCATCTTCAATGAATTCGCCGAAGCTGCTGTCTTCGCTTTCGCCGACCGGCCGATCGAGACTGACCGGATGGCGACCGATGTTGAGAACTCGGCGGGTTTCCTCCAGACTCACATCGCAACCGGCCGAGATTTCTTCGGTCGTCGGTTCACGCCCCAGTTGCTGTTGCAGCCGCTTGGCGACATTTCGAAGTTTGGAGAGCACGTCGATCATATGCACCGGAATGCGGATGGTGCGGGCCTGATCGGCAATGGCGCGGGTAATGGCCTGGCGAATCCACCACGTGGCATACGTGCTGAATTTGAAACCACGACGGTACTCGTACTTGTCGACCGCTCTCATCAAGCCGGTGTTGCCTTCTTGAATCAAATCCAGAAAGCTCAGCCCACGGTTACGATACTTTTTGGCGATGCTAACCACCAGCCGCAAGTTACCGCTGGAAAGCTGTCGCTTCACATGCTCGTAGTCGGAGAATTGGCGGATCACGACCTCGAGCCGATTTCGCAAACTGCGGGGGCTTTCTAGCGTGAGCACCATCAGATCGCGAAGCTCTCGGCGGAATTGATTTCGAGTATCGGCGACGCCCTCGTCGTTGGCGAACTCTTTGATTCGCAGACGAAGCAAATCCATCCGCTGAGAAAACTCACGCAACTGCCGGACCAGCGGCTGGACGCGACGAGTACGAAGACTCAATTCTTCAACCAATTGCAAGGCCTTTCGACGGCGACGACAAAAGCGTCGCCGCGCTTCAACCCATTCCCCCCTCGGCGTGCTATGGCGAATGAGCTTGCGAAAATCGTCCCGATTTTGAGCCAACAGATGCCGAAGCGTTTTCAGGTTGTGCGGCATGCGGGCCAAAATCTGGTCTTTTGTGAGCCGCTCCGTCAGCGAAACCTTAATCGTACGATCAAACGGCAGCACGCCTTTGTGAACTTTATCGAGCGTGTCAATGGTGGCCTGCATGGCGAAGTTGCAGCCCAACACCGAGCGACGGAATCGCTTGCGGGTCACCTCGATTTTCTTAGCCAACGAGATTTCCTGTTCGCGCGTCAGCAACGGAATCACCGCCATCTGACTCAGATACATCCGCACCGGATCGTCGCTGAGCTTTGGCAACTCTTCGGCCGACAAAGTCAGCGCTTCTTCTACTGCGTCGACAACCGGTTTCTTGGCTTCGAGCGACTCTGGGCTGTCGGCAGGCGGATCGGTCAGCAACTCGATTCCCGCTTCATCCAATGCCATCAGCAAATTATCAAGCTTCTCGGGATTGACTGCTTCATCAGGTAAATAGGCGTTCACCTCGTCATAGGTTAGATAACCTTGCGACTTACCTTTCGCAACGAGCTCGTTCAGGTCCTTGTCCGAATGTTCCACGGGATCCTCCTCCGCGTCTATTTGCAGACGCGCTGGAACAACAACCACCAGGTCGACGGCGACAAATTGCGGGAGTCGCTGCCGACCGTGGCAAGGCTCTCACCCCTCCATGGGTGAAGAAATTCCTTGCCGTGTTCGCTCTTGGTCGATCAATTGATTTAGGATGGATAGTTCATCGTCGGCGCCCAACTGGCTTTCGCGCAAACCCTGGGCTTGCTCGTCCAGCGACTTTCCGTGTTGCTGGCGGCGAAACACATCGAGCAGGTCGCGCAATTGCGCCGCTGGTTCAGCCGAAGTTTTAGACCGTCCTTGCTCATCCAAATCCACCAGCAGACTTTTTACCACCGGCTCGTCGAATTCCAAAAGCAGACGGCTGAACTCGGGCGTGGTTCCGGCACAGCTCAATTCGCAGCAACGGGTAAATATGCGGCGAGCTATGGACGATTCAAGCTGCTCAATTTGAATAACTTCAGCCGCCGCCGGCACCGCCTCAGGTTCCAACAGGATGATTTCCAAAAGCTCGCGTTCCAAAGCGGAAAGTGGCTCGATAATTTCTACAGGCGAATCCGACGCATTCGTTTGGTCCGTTCGTGGCGTGGATCGCCGCCGCAGATCGCTCAGCCGCAAACGAAGCTCTTCTTCCGCAACGTTGAATTGACGTGACAGTCGTGCCAATACCTGATGCTCTCGCAAGCGAGATTGGGCGGACGTGCCCGATTGCAACCGCGGCGCGCGGGCTAACGAGAGCAGCATTTCCTCAATTGCCACGTTGATTTGATGCGTCGTTGGGCTTGGACCAAGTTTCTGCCGCATCGTTCTTAGCTTGTGCTCCAGTGCATCCATGGCTCCGTCGAAAAACTCCCGAAACGCATTGGGCCCGCGCTGAAGCAGGAAATCGGCGGGATCAAGATTCTCCGGCAGCGTTACAATTCGCAAATCGACCTGCTCCGCAATGAACAGACTCAAGATTTCGTTGGTCCGTGCTGACCGGCTTCATCGCCATCCAACACCAGCGTGATTGAATCGGCAAAGCGGCGCAATAGCCGGATGTGACGTTCCCCGAGTGCGGTTCCGAGTATGGCCACCGTATTTTCGAAGCCAAACTGCCGCGCGATAATCGTATCGGTGTAACCTTCCATGACGACGGCCACGCGGCTGTGGCCCATCAAGTCGCGAGCCGAATCCAATGCATACAGCATGCTGCTTTTGGAAAACAGCGGCGTTTCCGGCGAGTTGATATATTTCGCCGGATTCTCGGCCGCCAATTGCGGCAAAATGCGCCCGCCCACAGCCACTGGCCGGCCCTGCACATCGCGAATCGGAAACAACACCCGACCGCGGAATCGATCGTAGTGTCCAGGACCGTCTTGCTTGCGAACCACCAAGCCGACGGTTTCCAGAGTCTTCGGCAAGATATTGGTCGAAAGGGCCTGCTTCAGCAACCAATCCCAGCGGTCCGGTGCGAAGCCCAGGCGAAATCGGCGGATGCTCTCGGCCGAGATTTGACGCTCTTCTAAATAGCGCCGCGCCGGTTCGGCTTCCGGTGCGGTTAGCAAACACTGATGAAATTGCTCTTCGGCCCAAGCCATTGCCTGATAGAGCGATTTCTTTTGGTCGACCTCTACTCCACCACTACTGCTACTGCCGACTCGCGCCGGTTTCAATTCAATCCCGGCACGCTCAGCCAGCATTTCTCACGCTTGCGGAAACTCGACATTCTCCATCTTCATCATGAAGCTGAAGATGTCGCCGCCGATGTTACACACCCAGCATTTGAATGATTGCCGTTCTGGATTTACATGCAGGCTGGGGCGAGAATCATTGTGCCATGGACACAACGCCTTGTAGTTGCGGCCCTCACGGCGCAGCTGAAGGTAACTGCCTACCAGTTCGACGACATCAATCGCCTGGCGGATGCGCTCCTTGGCGTCGTACGAAGCAGCAATAGACACCGGCAACTCCTTTGCGGTGCGGGACAAGGCGGCTCACCGGGTCGGCAATGAAGCCGGCCCGCAGGGCCCACCCTGACCCATTCTGCCGGTTCCTGGTGTAAGAAGAAACCGGCCTTGCCATCCATAGCAGTGACCGATTATAGCGCGTCGCGATTCGCTGGGTCAAGCCGACAAATACGGTACCCATTTCGTTGAAAATTGCAGGCAAATGGATAAATTGTGCGGCGGATGCGTGTCTCGCCACGTTACAAACGATATGATGGAAGAAGGCTCAGGATGGAACTCTCTTATCACTGGCAAGAGGCATCGATTTATGCCCCAGGCAATTGTCGATCCGGTTGAACTGCGTCGCTTCGTGCAGCATTTGAAGCACTTCAGCAGCGAGATGCTCACTCAAATGCAGAATTCTCAGCGGCAACTGACATCGCTGGGAGCCACCTGGCGCGATCAGGAACATCAGCGGTTCATTGAAGAGTTCGAACAGCAGTTGCGCACCATGGCTCACTTCGTGGAAGCGACGAATCAGTACATCCCTTATCTGTTGCGCAAAGCGGAACGGATCGAAGAATATTTACAGCAGCGGTAACTGTGAAGCGATTGGCCATCAGCCTCGCGCCTGAAATGCAAGTGTCGGACAAGTCTGTGTGGATGAGCTGATCACTGACTCCTGAATCCGGAGCGATCGGATGTCCGAAGCCCGAGTCACCGACGTCGCAGTGCTGGTCGATTTCCGCGCAGCCTTGGCGATATTCGCGGCTGAAGCCCATCGGGCCCTTGCGGATCTTGAAATTGAAACGCATCGAGCGGTCGATTGGTTTACCCATGACCGGCCACAATTCTGGGAGGCTGAAGTCCGCCGCAGCCAAGATGCCGTTGCGCGAGCGCGAGACGATTTAAACAACAGCCGAACGTTCAAACGAATCGGCGATTACACCCCTTCGTGTGCTCAGGAAAAAAAAGTCCTAGAAGCAGCAAAGCGCCGGCTAGAGCACGCCGAACGCAAACTACAGGCAGCCAAGCAATGGAGCCGGTCCGTACAACAGGCTGTTCATAAATTCCACGGTCCCATTCAGCAGTTGCTGATGATTCTTGACGGAGATGTTCCGCGTGCCATGGCCTTGCTGGAACGGATGAGCACCTCCTTGGAACATTACGCAGCGACCAATGCTCCGGCCGCAATTAAATGGGAAGACCTCGTTGGCGCTAACGCCGAAGGTTCAATGGCTCGATCGACAGACGAGGCAAGAACACCTGAAGGCGGAACAGCAACCGAGCGTTCAGACAACGAAGAGGCGGCGCAAAAGAGCGCGGGGGCAGCAACATCGTGAGAATTGCAGATTTGACAACCGGCGCCGCCAAAATTGCATCAGCCCACAAGGCACTGCGTCTCCATTGGGAAGATACGAAGGAGCATTGGCACGATCAAAATCGCCGTCGATTCGAAGAAACGTATATCGATCCGCTGGAACCGCAAATCGCTGCCGCCTTGGAAGCGATTAGCCGATTGGCCGAATTGCTCAGCCGAGCTGAGCGTGAATGCGAGTGAGCATGAGTTTTTCGCCTGCTGGTCAACGGAAAATGCTGGCCGAGTTGCATCGGCTGGCCGCCGAGCGCAAATTGGCCGAACGCCAAATGCGGTCCAAGTTCGAAACTGCCACGGCGCGCATCCAGCAAGCGCTGAGTGATGCCCGGCAAGCGTCGATCCTGCGGTTTCAAATGGATCGCGACTCAACACAGCGCCAGTACGCTGCCGAAGTCGAAAAGGCGCAGTCCGATTACAGAGCACGATATACAGCTGCTGAACAAGACTTACAGCAATGGTTGGCGCATACTCAATCGAACTTCAAATCGGCGCTGCGCCGGGCAAAGAAAGAGCTGAGCGAGGAAAACTGGGAAGCAAACACGGTTTTCGAAGCCACACAGGGTGCACCGAAAATACAGCTAGAACAAGATAAAAAAGAGATCGGGTCAATCCATGGAGTCCTGCTGCAAACTTTCGATCTAGCAAACCGATACCTGGCCATCTGTCGACTGGGGCAATTGCAGCGGCCCCCGTTAGCACGAGAAGCATCTATAGCAACGGAGGGCGATTCAGATGCGCAGCCCAAGGAAATCAATGAGCCAATTCCTAAACTGACTGAACTTACTCGGGGCGCCATCGGTCAACTTGAAGCACTTAAGCAGCTGCGCTGGCCGCAACTGCTCGTCGGCGGCTGGCCTTTCGGGATTGCTTTCGTCATTGCTGCGGTGCTGTGCGGCACTGCGTTCGGAATATTCGGCGGTAAATCGTGGACCTGGTTAATTGTCGGCGGTTGTGCCACAGTTCTAGCTACGACCATCGGTGGGATCTGGCTGTATCGCAAGGCCCAGGCGGCAGTTGCTGATCCGTACGAGTCGCTGTACGAGAACCTCGTTGAAGGAGAAAACCTTCGGCAGGCCGCTCGATCGCAAGCCAAGCAGCGCTGCAAGGCGGAGCAGCAGCGAATTTTGGATCGCCGGGAGCGCGAACTCAAAGCTGCGAACGATAAATTCGAACAACGGATCGCCGAGATTACCACCCGCCGTGATGAATCGCTGGAATCAGCCAATGCCACGCACAATCGTCAGCGAACGGAATTAAATCAAACCCGTGATGCAGCCTTGGCCGAGGCACACAGCGTCTATCCCAAACGGCTGGACGAAATCCAAGAGCGCTATCAGCGCAACTTGCGGGCGGCCCAGCAACAATTCGATACGGCCACGACGGCTTCCCGGCAGGAGCGAGACGCTTCATTCGCCGCCCTTGCCTATCGCTGGAGGAACGGAGCCGCAACAATTCAGGCTGCCATCGAAGAGAATCACCGCGAAAGTTGGCGTTTTTTTCCGGCCTGGAACGATCCGCGCTGGGACGATTGGCAACCGCCCACAGCCCCTCCGCCGACATTGCGGTTCGGGCAGTTCCATGTCGATCTGCAATCCATCCCAGGAGCAATTTCCAGCGATGACCGTCTGAACGGCCTTATTCCGGCCAAATTCGAGCTGCCAGCATTGATGCCATTCCCCAAGAACGCTTCGCTCTTGCTGAAGGCTTCTGGCGAAGGACGCGCGCGGGCCATTGAAACCGTTCAATCGCTGATGCTGCGGATGCTCACATCAATCCCACCCAGCAAGGTGCGATTCACGATTATCGATCCGGTTGGTTTAGGCGAAAACTTTGCCGGTTTCATGCACCTGGCGGACCACGACGAGCAGTTGGTGACCAACCGCATTTGGACAGAGCCCACGCACATCGAGCAGCGATTGGCTGATCTCACGGAACAGATGGAGAACGTGATCCAAAAGTATCTCCGCAACGAATTCCAGTCGATCGACGAATACAACGCCTTCGCCGGTGAAGTGGCCGAGCCGTTCCGAATTCTGGTCGTGGCGAATTTTCCAGTGAATTTCACCGAGACAGCGGCTCGAAGACTCACCAGCATCGCCACCAGCGGCGCCCGTTGCGGTGTGTACACGCTCATTGTCAACGATGTTAAGCAGCCACTGCCGCCGAGATTCGATATCAAAGAACTCGAACGGCACGCCACCACATTGGTTTGGGAAGGGCATGGATTCAAGTGGAACGATGCTGATTATCAGCAGTATCCACTGTGGCTTGAAACTCCGCCGGCCGAAGAGCAATTCACGCAACTTGTGCAAACGGTTGGCCGCGGCGCAAAAGAAGCGAAGCGCGTTGAAGTGCCGTTCGATTACGTGGCCCCGCAAAAACCTGCGTGGTGGACTGGCGACACCAGCCGTGGCGTGGCCGTTCCCTTGGGACGAGCCGGTGCGACGAAATTGCAGTATCTGAAACTTGGCGAAGGCACTTCACAACATGTGCTGGTCGCCGGCAAGACCGGCTCGGGCAAATCGACGTTGTTGCATGCGTTGGTCACTAATTTGGCGCTGATGTACAGCCCGGATCAGATTGAACTGTATCTGATTGACTTCAAAAAAGGTGTGGAATTCAAAACGTATGCCACCCACAATTTGCCGCACGCCCGTGTGATTGCGATCGAAAGCGAACGTGAATTTGGCCTGAGCGTCATTGAAAAACTTGATGCCGAACTCAAACGCCGTGGCGATCTGTTTCGCGATGCCGGCGTGCAAGATGTCGCCGCGTATCGGGCTTTGGCCGGTGCTGGTTCGATGCCGAGGATCATGCTGATCGTTGACGAATTCCAAGAATTATTCACCGACGACGATAAGCTGGCGCAAGACGCCGCGCTGCTTTTGGACCGTCTAGTGCGGCAAGGCCGTGCATTCGGAATGCACGTGATGCTAGGCTCGCAAACTCTTGGCGGAGCTTATAGCTTGGCTCGCAGCACCATTGGGCAAATGGCAGTGCGAATTGCGCTGCAATGCAGTGAGGCCGATGCGCATTTGATTCTCAGCGAAGAGAATTCTGCGGCCCGACTGCTTTCACGCCCCGGAGAGGCGATTTACAATGATGCTAACGGCCTGATTCAGGGTAACCACCCGTTCCAGGTGGTTTGGCTTTCAGATTCGCGCCGCGAGGAGTATTTGCAGGCACTTCACGAGTTAGCGCAAAAACGGCTGGTGGCGAAGGAAATTGCCTCGCCGCCGCCGCAAATTGTTTTTGAAGGCAATTTGCCCGCCGACATTCGCCGAAATCGACAACTGGGTGACCTGTTGCGTGCTGTCGATTGGCCAGTGCAATCCACCCCCGTGCATGCCTGGCTCGGCGAGGCGATTGCCATCAAAGATCCGACTGCCGCGCTGCTGCGTCCGCAGAGCGGTAGCAATTTGCTGGTTGTCGGTCAGCGCGCCGAAATTGCCATGAGCATGTTCGCCTCGGCCATGGTTAGCCTGGCTGCACAGCACCGCCCGGCTACGGCGGGCATCACGTCATCGTCGGGATCCGCAGCCGGCAGCCCGGCTCAGTTTTATGTTTTGGAACACGACCGGCCGACGGAATTGCCAATCGATCGTCTATTGGCCGATTTTCGCGGTGGTCTGGCATCCTTATCTCCGGTGTTGCCGCAACCGTTGCAAACCGCAGGACGCCGCGAGTTGCCAGTGCTGCTTGCAGATCTGGCGCGCGAAGTCGAACGACGGCAACTGCCGGATGAACCACCGGGGCCGGCCACTTATCTGTTCCTTTGCGATGCGGGCCGCTTCCGCGACCTGCGGCGCGATGAAAGCGATTTAGGCTTTTCTTTTGGGGGCGATAAGCCGGCAACACCGTCGCAACTGCTCGGCACGATTCTCCGCGACGGTCCGGCCGTCGGCGTGTATTCGCTCGTGTGGTGCGATTCTTTGAACTCCGTCAATCGTTGTTTCGACCGGCACGCTTTGCGCGAATTCGCTTTGCGGGTGCTGATGCAAATGAGCGCCAACGACAGCAGCCACCTGATCGACACCCCACTGGCCAGCCGCCTCGGCCCGCATGTTGCCATTTTCCAGAACGAAGAAGAAGGCCGCCTGGAAAAATTCCGCCCCTACGCTTGGCCGCCGCTGGAGTGGTTGGCGACGGTGCAAGAGCGGTTCAATCTGCGGCTGCCGACGGAGAATGTATGAGGGAGGATATAAGCCCAATTCGATTCCCGGCACTTTGTCCATTTCTTATAAATCCTGGTAGCGCGGGACCAACTCGAATAACGGAATCCCAATGTCACATGCGCGGCAGACGTAGCCGTAGTTCTTGTCCGGCAGAACTTCAGCTACCATGCGGCCCTTGCATCCAGGGCAAGCAACCCACAATCCAAGCTTCCTGAAGACATCCTCGGCGAGATTCGTTGGATTATTGCATTTAGGGCAATTCCTCGTTACAAAACCGCCTTGCATGCTTTGCACCAAGACTGTTTCTTCCTTGCAATTCAAGCACTTCGAACCGCCGGGAATTCTAACCGGAAAAACCTTCCAGAATTTGCGAATTCCTGGTCGGCAGGATCTACTTGTTCCGGCAAGCTGTCCCAAATTAGTTCAATCAATTTCAAACGCTCTCCTACTGTGAGACGATCAATTCCCAACGATTGGACATCGACGCTCGTAATTCTTTTTCTGCTGACCGAACAATTCGCTCTTAATTATTTCACGCAGATTGCCAGCCTCAAGCAGATTCTTTTCGAAACACCGGCCAGTAATTTCTCGGATTGAGTAGGGTTTCCCAAAAAATACACATCAGCGATTAGCGGGACGCTCCGCCACGCGCACTTGCAACGTCAGGTCCTTTCCATCGCGAAAGATTTTGACGGGCACTGTCGCGCCAACGGTTGTACGAGCAATCATCGAGCGCAAAGCGCCGTCGTCGGAGACCACCTGGTTGTTCCACTGGACGATAATATCGCCGGGTTTCAGACCAGCTTCTTCCGCCGGCGAACCGCGCGTCGCCATCACCACCACGGCGCCACCGGTCTGATCGGTAGGAACTTTTAGCTTGGAGGCAATTTCGGGACTTACGGGCACCAGTTGCACTCCCAAATAACCGCGGATGACTCTGCCCGTGGCCCGAATCTTGTCGTACACCTCTCTGGCCAGGTTGCTGGGAATGGCAAAGCTAATCCCCTGATAAGCGGTTCCAATGATCGCGGTGTTGATGCCAACCACATCGCCGTTGATATCCACCAACGGTCCGCCGCTGTTGCCGGGGTTTACCGCCACGTCGGTCTGCAAGAATTCCTGATAGGCGCTGGGTCCAAAGCCGCGGCGCTCTTTGGCACTTACGATCCCCGACGTAATTGTCTGATCCAATCCAAACGGATTGCCAATGGCCCACACCATTTCGCCGACTTCTAATTTATCGCTGTCGCCCCAAGTCGCGGCGGTCAAACCCGACGCATTGATTTTCAGCACAGCCAAATCGATGCCGGCATCGGTACCGACGATTTCGGCAGTAAACGAGCGATGATCGGCCAGATATACGGTGATTTCCGATGCACCTTCCACAACGTGCAAATTGGTGACGATGTAGCCCGCCTCGTCCACAATCACACCCGACGCTTCGCCTTTTTCTTCAAAGCTGTGGCCTCGTCCGTCAAACGGCGCTGCAAAGGCATCGCGACGCTCACGAACTTCGCTGACGGTATCGATGTGAACGACGCTCGGCTTGACTTTTCGGTAGACCAGCGTAGAAGCCTTGCTCAGCGTTTTGAGATTCAACTCCGGCAGCATTTCGCGCAGAGCCCGAACTTCACCGCGGGTACGCGAGTACTCGATGCGCTCCATCAGCGCTGGCAGGAACGCCAAAACAATCACTCCCAACAGCAACAATAGCAAAAGGGGCAGCCGATTATGCGAACGTTCTCGAACCACTTGCGGCACCACGCTTGGCATTCGAAACGGCGGCAGATTTGGGGAATTCAACGTGTCCATCGTGGGTGGTGTTCGTCCCTAGAAACCAAAAATACCGCTGAAATTTTGTGACACAGACAGTCGCCGATGTTAGATCCTCGCACCAGATATTACATGCCGCAAAATCGACAACCCAGGTCTGTTCGACCCGGCCAACGTCCAATTACGCCGAGCCCGTGGGCAAACCGTTATGATCAATATTCTATGCTTCAGCAGCATTGCGGTCACTGGGTTGTATAAAAATGCGTGAATTACGAAGGGGCACTTGAATGGCTGATTCGCAGTTAGCAGACCTCGAACCGCCCGATGCACTGGCAGCATTGGAACAACATCTGACAGAAACCGACGCAGAATCCGCATCTAACTGCGTGTTGCCGGCTGAGCCCACGGTACCCTCCTGCGATAAGTGCCAGACTCCGCTGTCAGGAAAGCAAGGGTGGTGCCGCCGTTGTGGGTGGTATCCTCTGCTCCGCACCCATGTGGAGCTCGATCCGTGGGATCGAGAAGACCACCCTCAACAAAAACCGGCTGCGATAATCGAAACGCTGCGTCGTTTTTTTCCAATCTGGGCGTGCAAACTGCTGGTCGGCGTCGGAGTTATTCTCGCCATTAGCATTCTGGCTCGGCTGTTGCTGCCGCGGGGCGGCTCGGTTCGATTCAATTGGACTATCGCACAAATGATTGGTGGAGAGGCCGTCCTCATGGCAGGCCATTTAACCGCCTATTTGTTTTCCATCATGGAAAACGACCGGCTGCATTTGCTCGACATCATCCTTAAACCGGTCGCCGTTTGGACACCCGTCTTTCATGCGCTGCCAGCAACGTTTTGGCGCGTGGCACTGGGCACGTGGGGAATGTCGGCCGTTCTATTTTCGTTTATCGTCGGTGGTTTGGCCGACAAAGATATGATGGATTGGGGTGGCAAGCCAGCACGCGTCAATCTGCTAAAAGCCATTACCGACCAGGCTCAGCAGCTCGCCGGAGACAATCAAGACGGACTTGAAAACGCGATTCAGGATTTTGTCGGCAAGGCAGACAATGTCATAGTTCCGGATAAGACTCCACCCAAGCCCAAACTCTCTGTGGACTGCCTCATTATCGGCTACGAGCCCAAGGGCGACAAAGATTTCAGTTCGCTGATTCTCGCGGCGGAGGTCGACGGCAAGCTAACCTACGTTGGCACGCTTGACTCCGGCATTCCGCCGGAAGTTCGCGTCGAATTGAACCGTCGCATGCCAACTCTGATACGTGCCGATCCGTTCGTGCCGACCCGTCTCGCCGGCAAATGGCTGCAACCGACGTTGGTCTGTCGCGTTTCTGCCAAAGAAAGGTCGAAAGACAAAAAGTTGGTGCAGCCGGCATTTGAAGAACTGCTGACGGACATCTCGATCGGCAAATAGTGCATTGTCTGGAACTGCTTGGCAGGTTAACTTGGAACAGTTTGCCTGCAATGCCGCAGTTTGGAATCAGCGACTAACCTTCGATGCCGGTTTTGCCGCAATCGCAGTTCTTCCCCGCCGCTGAAACTGCCGATGAACACGGGCTAGTTTGCATCGGCGGACAGCTAACAGCCGATTGGTTGTTAGACGCCTACCGCCACGGAATGTTTCCGTGGCCGTTAATTGAGGGAATTGATTTGCCGCAATGGTGGTCACCCAATCCCCGTGCAATTTTTGAACTCGACCGTTTTCATATTTCGCGCAGCCTCGCTCGCACGCTGCGCGGTGGCAAATTCATGGTCACCACCAATCGTGATTTTTCCGCCGTCATTGCGGGCTGTGGCACTGCCGGCGATCGGCGCGGCCACACCTGGCTCATCCCCGAGATGATTGCCGCCTACAGCGAGCTTCATCGGCTGAGGCACGCCCACAGCGTCGAAGTCTGGCAAGCGAACCGGCTCGTCGGCGGCACTTATGGTGTGGCCATTGGCGGGTTTTTCGCCGCCGAATCGATGTTCTTCCTAGAGCGCGATGCCTCCAAAGTGGCCTTAGCCTATTTGGTGCGGCATTTGAACCAGCGCGGTTATCAACTGCTCGACATTCAGCAGTTGACGGAACACACGACAAGTCTGGGAGCCAGCGAAATTCCCCGCGATGCATATTTGCGGCGCCTGGCAGAGGCAATTGATCGGCCGATTACATTTGGCGTTATCGAGTGACAACTGCTGTTGCGTTCGATTTATGAATAAAGCATTCGCAATTGTCGCTCCTGATGAAGCCGCAACCGAAGCGCTGGGCATGGCTCTCGACGCGGCATTGCCCGAGCACGCGGTGATTGCCTTGATCGGACCGTTAGGTGCCGGCAAAACGCGGCTAGTTCAAGCCGTGGCGCGGGCAGCAGGAGTCGAGGAAGGGGCCGTTGCCAGTCCGACGTTCGTGCTGGTCCACGAATATGCGGGCCGAGTGCCGATTTTTCATTTCGATACCTATCGGCTGTGCAACGAGGATGAATTTCTTGGCTTGGGACCGGACGAATACTTCAATCAGCGCGGCTGGTCATTCATCGAATGGGCCGATCGCGTGGCGGATGGTCTGCCGGCCGATCGGTTGGAAATTACCATCGAACCGACCGGCCCAACCGCGCGACAATTTACATTTCGCGCTCTGGGACCGCGGCACTCTCCGATCGTCTTAGCCCTGCAAACAAAGCTGGCTAAGGAAGAGCGCTCGCACAAAAAATAAAAATCGAGGTGACAATGTTTGTGAAACGAGCCGGGAAAACAAGCCGTTTTTGCAAAACATTGCTCCCTCACTGTCACACCGCAGCAGTAGTCAGTAGTCAGTAGTCAGTAGTCAGTAGTCAGTAGTCAGTAGTCAGTAGTCAGTAGTCGGAGTAGTCAGTAGTCAGTAGTCCGTGGTCATTCTTTCTCCCTTTCCCCTTGCGGGAGAGGGCCGGAGTGAGGGGCTGCTGACAACCGATAGCGGACCCCTGACGACGAACGACGCACACAAAAAAATAAAACCAGGGGTGGACATGTTGACCGGAAACCCTCGGAAAAACCAGCGTTTTGCGCCAAACACTTGGGCGTCACATGGGCACGCCGCGCGCGACCGGCAGATTCACCGCGGAGGGCACAGGGTCACGCAGAGGAGTCGCAGAAATAGAAATCGTCTTTGGTCGCTCCGCGCTTCCCTCTGCGACCCTCCGCGTCCTCTGCGGTTCAATTGCCGCACCTGCCGGCGCACAGTCCAACCCAACTTCGGACGGCTTAACCCGAGGCTGGGAAAGTTCATTGCTCAATTGTCAAACAGCGACATCCGGCGCTGACACGGGGGCTCACACGTCTTGTTAGACCGGAAACAAAGGGCCGGTCAGCAACCCAAGAATACCCGCATCAGCTCTCGAACGGGAACGCCAGAGTTCCGTCGGCAAATATAGCACATAAGTGTACAAAGGTCAACATATTATTTGAGCCAATGGTGCAAGACAAGACGCGACGGCAATACATAGCCCAATCATGCCGATGGATGGTATGCATGTACTTTCACTGATCAGCTCCCCAATCTGGTTGCCCGCCGACGCTACGAGGTTATCATTGTAGGGAAATGACCCACCCTATGGCGGAAGCGTAACATGGCGGACGTGTTGATTCCGGTTGGCACCCTCCTGATCTGCTCGGTCCTGGCCGCGATAATCTTGGCGGCACGCGATGCTCGCCAACTCCGCAATCGGCAAGAGCAGAGACCACTTGAGGATCGGATTGCAAGTATCGGCGCGAGCGCGTCATTTATGGCTAAGGAACTGCAACGCGTCTTAGATCGGCAAGCCGTCCCGCAACCTGAAGCAGTTGACGGGATTCCTCCTGTGATCGCCTACTATCGGCGATTGGAAACCCTCGCATCAAATCAAGAAGCCCCGCCAGAGGAGATTCAGCAACTCGCCGACGAAGCTTTCAAATATGTCCAAGAGCGCCGGCTAAAGGGAATATTCGTTGCCCAAGAAGCCAGGCAACTTGCAGATCTGGTGCGGAGACGAAATGCGGGCTAACACATCGAAGACATTTACCGCGGCTTCGACGACGATTGCAGTTAAGCTGTAATACGGCCGATGACCAAATCTGCGACCGCACAAATGCCGCTATTTCTTCACGTCGACATCGGCGGCCGGAGTCTTCACCTCGGTGCCAGATTCGCCGGTTTTCACCTGCACACCCGGTGCGTTGACTTCAACCTTCTTTTTATCTTCGCAACCGGCCAACAGTAGGAGGGCCAGCGCGCCGAATGATAAAAGCAACCTTTGCATGAGGTGATTCTCCAAATTTAGAGGGTTTCGCCTTCGAGTGTAGCGGCCGCGACCACTTCGTGGTACCCGGCTCGGTGCGGAAGTCGGAACAAGTTCCGCCGCTACACCAATCATTCCATCACAAAATAAACTTACTCAGATCCTCGTCTTCCGCCAGCGCTTCCAGCTTTTCCTTCACGTAAGCAGCATTGACTGCCACTTTGCCGCGTCCCATGTCGGGCGCCTCGAAGCTCAGCTCTTCGAGCAAGCGCTCCATGATGGTGTAGAGGCGTCGGCGCCGATATTTTGGGTGGTTTGATTCACTCGGAAAGCGAACTCCGCCAAGGCGTCAATTGCATCGGCGGTGAACGCCAGCTCGACGCCTTCGGTGTTCAATAGCGCGGTGTACTGCTTCGTCAGCGCGCTTTTCGGCTCGGTTAAAATGCGAATGAAATCGTCTTTGGTCAGGTCGGTCAATTCCACGCGGATCGGAAACCGCCCCTGCAACTCCGGCATTAGGTCGCTCGGCTTCGCGCGATGAAATGCGCCGGCGGCGATGAACAGCACGTGGTCGGTCCGCACGTAACCGTAGCGGGTTTGAATCGTGGTACCTTCAACAATCGGCAACAGATCTCGCTGCACGCCTTGCCGCGAAACATCGGCGCCCTTGCCTTCGCTAGCGACAATTTTGTCGACCTCGTCGAGAAAAATCATCCCCAAATTCTCAGCCAATTGAATCGCTTGCTGATGAATTGTGTCTTTGTTCAGCAGCGATTCACACTCGTGATCGAACAAAATCTTTCTGGCCTCGGCCACCGTCACCTCACGACGCACCGTGTTTTTCGGCAAAATCTTTTCAAACATACCCTGCAAATCGAAATCGACCTGCTCCATGCCCATACCGGTCAGCATCATCGGCACAGCCTTTTGCTCGATGCTAACTTCCACTTTGCGTTGCTCGAGCTCGCCGCTCACCAGCATGGCTCGCATTTTTTCCCGAGTTCGTTCGTGGCGCTGGGGTGAATCGGGACCATCGGGCGTGGTGTCGTAACTTGGTGGCGCCGGGGCGAGCAAATCGAGAAGCCGTTCCGCGACGCGATTCTTCGCTTCGCTCTCGACATTCTGCCGTTCTCGTTCGGTCACCAACGTGATCGCATTTTCGACCAGTTCGCGAACCATGCTTTCTACATCGCGGCCGTAGTAGCCCACTTCGGTATACTTGGTGGCTTCGACCTTGATGAACGGCGCACGGTCAGTTTTGCAAGCCGCCGCGCAATTTCCGTTTTGCCGACGCCTGTGGGACCGATCATCAAAATGTTCTTCGGTGCAACTTCCGCTTTCATTTCATCAGGAAGCTGCTGCCGGCGCCAGCGATTGCGAATGGCAATGGCCACAGCGCGCTTGGCGTCAGCCTGGCCCACGATGTGGCGATCTAATTCGGCAACAATTTGGCGAGGAGTCAGCTCTCGCATGCCAATTCTTCTACAGAGATGTTGGTGTTGGTGTAGATGTCGATGCCGGCGGCGATCTCCAGCGACTTACGCACAATCTCGGCCGCAGAAAGTGACGAGTGGGCAATAAGCGCTCGGGCCGCTGCCACGGCGTACGAACCTCCGGAGCCGATGCCCAGCACGCCGTCGGTTGGTTGAATCACATCGCCGGTGCCGGTCACGAGCAGCGTGTGTTTGGCATCGACCACCGCCAACAGCGCTTCCAGCCGCCGCAATGCCCGATCGGTGCGCCATTCTTTCGCCAGCTCGGTGGCCGAGCGCGGCACGTTGGATGGAAAGTCCTTCAGCTTCCCCTCGAATCGCTCCAGCAAAGCGAACGCATCGGCACTGGAACCAGCGAAACCTGTAATGACTTTGCCTTCGGCGAGCCGGCGGATTTTCATCGCGTCGGCTTTCATCACCGCCGTGCCCAAAGTCACCTGGCCATCGCCGCCAATGGCCACTTTGCCGCCGTGTCGGACCGTCAGGATGGTTGTAGAACGAACTTTCATGGCGGTGTGGCCGTAAAACGCGTGGCGGAATGCCAGGGTGAGCGCCAGTATGCCGGAAAAAGCACTCGCCTGCCAGGGGGAGCGCATGCGACGTATAATTCCGCAGCCGCACATTGATTTGCTGGCCGTCTTTTGGCGACGTCGTGTCCTACTTGTTTATGCCGCAAGCCGCCACGTTTTATATTCCGGCGCTCGATTGTCCTGAAGAGCTGATGCTCATCGAGCGCAGTCTGCGCGACACCCCAGGCATCACGCGAATTCTGCCCGACTATTTGTCCCGTGATCTGCGTGTTGAATTCGACCCGATTGAAACTGATGTGGCTACTGTCATTCAGGCGGTGAAGTCAACTGGGTTTCCAACGCAAGTCAAGACAACATCGACTGGCAATCCATCGCTTGCCGTCGTGCAAACAGCCGAGAGTCTGGCAATTCCGGTTACCATGATTATCGGCGGATTGCTGCTGGTGTGTGCAGCGATTGCTGCACTCGTCGTGGGGCAAACAACATGGCCTGTGCCTCTGTTGGCGATTGCGAGCGCTGCCGTCTGCGGAATCCCGGTCGCCAAAGCAGCTTGGCGGGCCATTCGATTACGGGCCCTCGATATTCACGTGCTGATGACCATCGCTGCCGCGGGCGCGATCGCCATCGGCGATTTTTTCGAAGCCAGCACCGCGATGTTTCTGTTCGCGATTTCGCTGTGGCTGGAACGGCTTAGTTTAGTTCGGGCCCAGAAGGCGATTCGTTCGCTTGTGGAATTGTCGCCAACTGTCGCTCATCAACTGAGTGGTCAAGGCACTGTGGATGAGAGCGTAACAGATATCAACCCGGGCCAGCTCAGAATTGGCGATATCGTGCTGGTGCGGCCTGGCGATCGAATTCCGATCGATGGCACCGTGCTGTCTGGAAATTCGGCTGTCAACCAAGCACCGATCACCGGCGAAAGCGTGCCGGTCGGGAAGCAAACGGGCGATCGGCTATTCGCCGGCACGCTCAACGGCGAGGGATCACTGATCATCACTGTCACGCATGCAGCCGGTGATACGACGCTGGCACATATCGCTCGGCTGATCGACGAAGCTCGAGCTTCACGCTCGCCGACCGAACGCTTCGTCGATCATTTTGCTCGCCGCTATACGCCGGTCATGATTGCATTGGCCCTGGCGGTGACGATCGTGCCACCTCTCTTGGCCAGCATCGGCGTCACTTGGGCGGCATCGGTTACCACACTGCAATGGATTCATCGCGGCCTGGTGCTATTGGTGATTGCCTGCCCTTGCGCTCGTAATCTCCACGCCGGTGACCATCGTCAGCGCGTTATATCGGGCGACGCGAGCCGGCATCTTGGTGAAGGGGGGCGAGTTTCTGGAGAAGGCCGCGGGCATCAAGACGGTAGCCCTCGATAAAACCGGCACGGTCACCAGCGGTGTGATGAGCGTGGTCGGCGTGGAAGCGTTCAACGGCTTATCTTCCAACGAAATTTTGGGCATTGCCGCAGCGCTGGAACGGCACAGCGAACATCCCATTGCCGCCGCCATTTCCAACGCAGCCACTGAGCATGGAATCGAAATTGCCGCCATCGAGACCGTCGATGCCCTGCGCGGACTTGGGGTGCAAGGAGATCTGAACGGCGACAGCTATTTTCTTGGCAATGCGCAATTGTTTTCGAGTTCTGATTTTCGCTGGCTCTCCGCTGACGCTTTGAAATTGCAAGCGGCGACGAATCGACGTGATCAAGTTTCCGAAAACTCCGATCATTCTGACGTTGCGACCACGGCGTGGCTAGGAACGCGCGAAAGGCTGTTGGGTGCCATTCACATGACCGATCGCCCGCGTCCAGGAACTGCCACCGCAATCGCCGCATTGCGCGACTCAGGCGTTGAGCGGGTCGTGATGCTAACCGGCGACAACGTCGCGGTGGCCCGGGCGATCGCCCATGAAATTGGCATCGATGAAGTCTATGCGGACCTTTTGCCCCACGACAAAATCGAGCATGTCAGATCGCTGGCCGAGCACGGCTTACTGGCCATGGTCGGCGATGGCGTGAATGACGCTCCGGCCTTGGCGGCGGCGGATATCGGAATTGCGCTGGGCGGGCAGGCCAGCGACACCGCGATGGAAACGGCTGACGTCGTGGTCATGACTCCCGATCTGGCGAAAATCGCTGAACTAATGCGGCTGGGCCGACAATGCCGGCGGTTGCTCAAGCAAAACATCGGCTTCTCGCTGGCGACGAAGCTCGGTGTCATCGCGCTGGCCGCCGCAGGTTTTGCCACCATGTGGATGGCCGTGCTGGCCGATGTCGGCGCTAGCCTCATCGTCATCGCCAACGGCATGCGAATGAACAATAGGCGGTAGGCTGTACGCAGTCGGCGGTGTAGCGGCCGGGCTCGGCCCGGCGTTTTACCCTACGTTCATCTTCACGCCGCCACCCGGCTCGATTGCAGCGATTTCAGCTCGCCCACAATTGGGCCGCGAAATGCCGATTCCAAATCGGCCAACGCCCGCGCGGCCACGACGCCATCGACCACACGGTGATCGCACAAGAGCGTAATCAGCGATCGGCCTTGTTCATCGGTCGGACCGTAGGTGAGACTGGTCGTCAAAAATGATTGGTGTCCCCGATTAAAAGCTCCCTGGCCGGCCAGCGTGCTCATCGTGAAGGTGCCCAACCGTTTGGCACGCTTTTGGCCGCCGAAGTTCATGTTTAGCCAGTAGAGCAAGCGGCGAATAGGCGCCGGCATTTTGCTGAGTCGAATCTGCTGACTGAAAACCTTCTCGACCTCTCCGGTTCGGTACGTATTTAACTGCCGCTGAATGTCAACCAGCGATTTACTTTCCGGCTGCGCGATTCGACCCCAGCAAATGCGGTCTTCTTCCTGGTACTGGCGATTCACAACCACCATTGCCGTGCTGAAGGGCTCTTCTACTAAATGCGGCCACGGCCAGCGGATGTACGTTCGTCGCAGCGGTCGATGCTCTTTCGCCACCAGGGCATAGGCTTTCACAAAAATCGCGGCCCAAGAAATCCGCCGCGGCACATGCTTTCGCAGCACCGCGACTTCGGATAGGTCAAGAATTCGTTCCGCCGGAAACAGTGGCACTCGCCGAGCGAAGTACAAGCCATCGAGCACCAGGCGACGATTGATCGAAATCGGCACCCAGCGCGACTGACGGGGATCGGTTTGCGAATCGATCGTGACGTTGGGCAAAGGATTCATGGTGCAGCGTGTTTAACACGGGCTGAGCTTTTGGGGCAAGACCGATTGATGAGACGCCACTAGCAACGTCAATAAATCGCCGGTATGCTCGCTGGCATGGATGTTTCCTCGCCATTTCCGCGCAGTCCCGATTTGATGTCTGCCAGCGATACGGGCCTGTTGGTCGTCGATGTGCAGGCAAAGCTGATTGGGCTGATCGATGGCCACCAGCGCATTGTCTGGAATATTCGCCGACTGATTGATGGTGCGAAACTGCTGGGCTTGCCGGTGCTGGCCACCGAGCAGTATCCGCAAGGCTTGGGGCCGACAGCGCCGGAATTGGCGACGCGGCTAGATCAAGTGTTCGACAAGACGGCTTTCAGTTGCGGGGCCTGTGCCGGAATGAGCCAGCAACTGCTATCGAGCGGCCGTCGCAAGTGGCTAGTGTGCGGCATCGAGGCCCATGTGTGTGTGCAGCAAACGGCGCTGGATTTGTTGGCCGAAGGTTTTCGTGTTTACGTAGCGGCCGATGCAATTGGGTCGCGGAGTTTACACGATTATGAAATTGCTCTGCGACGCATGGAATCTTCCGGCGCCACGCTCACCACGGTTGAGGCCGCATTGTTTGAGTGGTGCCAGGATGCCAAGTCGCCGCAGTTCAAGCAAATCAGTCAATTGATTCGCGAGAAGCCGCCGAGTTAATCTCCTTTCTTGGTTGAGTGCAACAAACTCAGTCGCAGCAGATTCAGCGCCTGCTTCCCGCCGCGAGCTTTGAGAATATCGGGATGTCCGGCATACGGCGACGATTTCGCTTTGACTCCTCCCGGTCCCGCGACTGCGTAGTAAAACATTGGCGGTTCGGCTGCATTGGCAGCAACTTCAGGAAGCTGACCGACAGCAAGCCCGTAATCGGCGCCGAGCTTTTGGCGGCAGCTCGGCCATTTCGCGAACGATCGTTTCTTGGTCAAGCGATGCCGCTGCCGATGCGGGTGAAGATTGAATGCCCAAGAGCGGCAAGAACGATTGCGCCTCGCGTGTCACGATGCCTCCCAGAAATCGACCGATACTTGCCGGTACCTCCGAAAGCCAGTGGGCAATCATCCCGCCGCTGCCCCATTCCGCCGTGGCAAGAGTAGCGTGCTGTGCAGCCAAAAGCCGCACAACGGCATGCTCCAATTCATCGTCGCCTTCGCCAAACACCAAATTCCCCAAGCATTCGTGAATCGTTTTGATGGTTGGTTCCATGGCCCGATAGCACGCTTCGGCCGACTCGCCTGAGGCCGTTATTCGCAGCGTGATCGTCGCGCCACTGACCGTGATGCCAACCTGCGGATCGCGCCCACGGCGAATTAGATCGGGCAACATCTGCTCCAGATCGCTTTCGCCGACTCCGAAGCATTTGATTTGTTGGTGACGAATGACTCGCGGCGTGTCAAGCAACTTTGAAATGGCCGGCGCGACGGTCTGATCCCACATTTCACGCATCTCCGCCGGAACTCCGGGCAGCGCGAAGAGGCGAGCCGATGAACGCCCGGGACGAGAAATATCGATGTCGATTCCCGGTGCTGTGCCCGCGGGATTGGGAATCACACGGCTGCCGCGGGGAAACATTGCTTGCACGCGATTCCTTTCCGACATTGGCCGTTTGCGGCGAGCGAACAGACTTTCGATGAAGGCAAATGCAGCTGGATTGAAAGCGAGATCGGTTCCAGCAGCGGCGGCGATGGCTTCGCGAGTTAAATCATCGGCCGTCGGTCCGAGCCCACCGGTGGCGATCACCAGATCGGCCCGTTCGGCAGCTTGCCGAAACACTTGCACGTTGGCCTCCAAATTGTCGGCGACCGTGGTGTGATACATCACCTGCACGCCGAGTTCCCCCAGCCGCATGCTGAGCCATTGGCTGTTGGTGTCCAGCCGCTGGCCGCTGGTGAGTTCGTCGCCAATGGAAATGATTTCGGCGTGCATGGTGAGCAGTTGTCAGTGGTCCGTTGTCCGTTGTCAGTCGATTAGTCGCCGGCGGCAGCCGACGGTTGCGCGACGTCACCTTTGACTCAATGCCCGCTCGACAATCTTTCGCGTTTCCGGCTGAAGTGCCAAAAGCAACGCCGCCTGATGTCCTCGGTCCGACATTTTGCTCCACGTTTTGCGAACAATGTCGATCAGTTTGGCTTCATCGTGATCTTTGGCAAACTCCGCGAAGTAATTTTCCAGAAACACCAAACAAACTACGTCTTCCAACAGTTGCGCCTCGGGATCGAGTTTCATCCGCTCTTTGCGCACCAGCGATTGCACGCGGGCGACCGTCTCATCGTCGTATCCAACTTCGCGCAGGATTGACCCAAGTTTCTCGGCGTGCATTTTCTGACACGTGCTCCGCCAGCGATGGTAGCCGGCACGGTCCATTGGAAAATCGCCACGTGGAATCGTCCAGCGGCAAATGTGTTGTCCGTGCGCCGCCAGCCGCAATGCCTCCGAAGCATCCGGCTCCAGGCGATTCAGCCAGCTGCTCATTCGCGTCGAATAAAGCACCTCCTTGGGAAATTCTTGTCCGTCGAACGATTCTCGATGCGGATCAGCAGCGTTGGCCTCGTCGATCTTGGCAATCGCGACGGAGAATTTATTGGTGTCGGTCATGGCTTTCAAATCATCGGCACAACATCGCCGGGCCCAAGCAAACGTCCCGGGGACCGGCCGATCAGTACGCTGCACATGCCGCCGCGCTGGGCGACGTTCACTACTTGTTTTTGCGACGCCCGACCCAAAATCGCCAGGCCATATTTGGTCGGGGCAAATCCCATGACGGTGTAGAATGGTTCTACGTGTACCGTACCGTTGTCGCCGACAATCGGATACTCGCCGACCGGTATGCTCGCCAGCCGCTGCACGACGAAGTCGCCGGTGGCCAGCGCAATTTCGATGGCCTGCTCCCACTCGTGCGGCTCAAGAATGTGCCCCAGCAGCACGCGATCCCCGCCGTAAGAACGGTTTGGCTTGATTACCAAAATGTCTTGATTCTTGCGTACAAAACGCAGCAAATCGCCCGTCTGACCATCAGGCAACGTTGTTTTGCGATCGTAGAGCAGCCGCGTCCAGGCCACGTGCCGACGGAACACTTGCCGCTCGTCGGCGTTGAAATGTTTCCGGGCCAACGTCGGCTCGGTGAGAATTTCCCAAGAGCTTTTATGATCGAACTCGCCGGCCATTGTGGAAATCATGCGGTTCTCGCGAAACAGTTTTCGCATCGGCTCGACGTTCACGCCTTCGTCGCGCTCCAGCGCAATCAGGTCGCGCACTTCGTAATCACGATAAGCGACATCGACCGGCGTGTCTTCGTACCAGACTTCGCCCTCTTTGATGTGCAGCTCGGCCGGATCGGCGTGCAGCACTTTCAATCCGTGACGCAGCAGATAATACTCGGCCAGAGCCGTTTGCTCGTCGATGCCGCTGCCGGCGTACTTTGGTTCGACGAAGCACACATGCTGCCCGGTCCGGCCGATTGCTTCCAAGTGTTCCAGCACTTCTTGAATGAACAGCTCGCGCAAGTCGGGTCCGCGTTCCAGATTGAGTTGTGGATCGAGCTTCTCGATTACCGGCAGCACCAAATCGGAGATCAAACCTTCGCAGGTTGGGCCGAGATGAATGCCGCCCACGCCGCACAAGTTCGGCTCGATGAACCGCAACGAATCTTTCCACATGGGGCTCGTGAATTCGATCACCCCGTCCAACCGGCCAAAGACCGGATTATTGTCGCGCTGGCTCGGCCCCCAACTGGCGTGCAGCCAGCTTTCTTCTTCTTCCGAGAGCGGCACGATGCGGCGAATTTCCGCATCGGCCAGATACATTTCCGGCAAGCGCTTGAGCGCATTGAGCAGCGTGAGCGAGACGAAGTGCAAATACGCCAACTGATCAGGCATCACGGCATGCGGCCGCAGCAGCACGCGGATGGTTTCGATCTGCCCATCGCGCTGATAAATAAAACTCCGCCGCCGCGCTTCTTCATGAACTCTTTTGACCAGGTCAGCCAACTCCGCCGCCGGCAGCGCGTAGAACACCTTCCGCACCCGACTATCGAGGCTGAGACCACTAAGCCCAAGTTCTTCCAGCGGCGTTAACGTGGGAGGGTTCCTTGATATAGATGCCGATCAGTTCACCGCGGAAGACGCAGAGGATCGCAGAGAGGAGAGGATAAATGTTGAACTCCGTGCCTCTGCGTATCTCTGCGACCTCCGCGGTTAGTCAATCCGTGTTTAATTTATTCAGTTGATAAAACTCATTCGCAGCGGCCACCGCAGCGCCGTGGGCGAGCTGGCAACCTTGTTCGGTGAGCAGTTGTTCCAGCGCGGACAGCACCAGCAGCACGTTGTTGGCGCGGGCGCCGTAGCCCATCAGGCCGATGCGCCAGACTTTGCCTTTGAACGCGCCCAGGCCGCCGCCGATCTCGATGCCGAAGCGTTCCAGCAAGCCGCGTCGAACGACGGCATCATCCACGCCCTCGGGCACTTTCACGGCGTTGAGCATCGGCAATTGATGACCCTCTTGGGCCGAATAACCGATGCCAATCGCCGCCAGGCCGGCTTTCAACGCCGCATGATGCCGGGCATGCCGCGCGAAACAATTCTCCAATCCTTCTTCCAAAATCAAGCACAACGCTTCGTACAGGCCGTAAGTCATGTTGATCGGGGCCGTATGATGGTAAACGCGCTCTTGGCCCCAATATTGCGAGAGCATGGTGACATCAAGATACCAGCTTTGCACCTTCGACTTGCGGGCCAAAATCTTTTTCATTGCATTGGGGCCAAACGTGATCGGCGCTAAACCCGGCGGGCAACTCAGACATTTCTGCGTGCCGGAATAGACAATGTCGAGTTGCCACTTGTCGGTCTCCAGCGAAATGCCGCCGAGCGCGGTTACGGCATCCACCAGCAGCAGCGCACCGGCATCGTGAACCAGCTTGGCAATTTCCTCCAGCGGCTGCCGCACGCCTGTGGATGTCTCGGCCATCACGATGCCTACGACTTTCGGCTTCGCTTTGGCGACGGCGTCTTTCAGGTCGCCGGGCAAAAAAACTTCGCCCCAGGGGCGTTCGACTTTCGTCACATTCGCTCCGGCGCGTTGCGCCACATCCAACATACGACCGCCGAAGACACCGTTGACACAGACGACCATCGAATCGCCCGGCTCAATCACGTTCACCACCGCGGCTTCCATTCCGGCCGAACCGGTGCCGCTGATGGCCATCGTCATTTCGTTTTTGGTTCGAAACATCTCGCGCAGCATCTGCTGCATGGCGTTCATGATTTCGAGATAGTAGGGATCCAAGTGGCCGACGGTCGGCTTGGCCAGTGCTTCCAAAACACGCGGATGAATATCGCTGGGTCCGGGGCCCAGCAGCAGGCGGATTGGCGGATTGAGTGGTTTGGTCATTGGTTGTTGGTCCGTTGTCATTGGTCCTTTGTCAGCCATTTGTCTTGAGGAGCGAGCCGGCAAGTGGACAAACACAGTAGTTTAATGGCCGAGCCACTTGAACGGCAGGCCGGCGGATACGGGACGTCCCGATTGATTTGAAAACTACCAATAAACGTCGGAAAAGCGAAAATGTGATGAAAAAAGGCGGAAAAATGGAAATCGCAATTTCTAAAAACCATAAAACACTGAAATCGATGTGTGTATATTGAAGTGGAATCGTTTGATTACCAACGATATCAATTTATCGGTTGGATACATTATGGCTGGCGACAAACCACAAACTCGTTGGAAGTTGCTGCTAATCTTGCTGTTAGTTGCCTCTGGAGGCTACGGCATTTGGTGGTATTTGACCAAAGTCGCGCGCACGGCCTCGCCCGCGAGCAATGCGATTTTCGTCATTGCGCCGTACTGGTTTGAAGGCACGTGGGTCTTCGACGATGCGAATGCGGGTTTGAAGCGCGAGCCGTTTGTCGGCGGCGTGCCGGAAATGATCAACGTGCTGGTGAAGGATATTCCCGACGCCAGAAATGGTTTCCGGCTGACATTTTCCGCCAATCTATTTCCCGGCCATCGATACAAGCTGACCTGGCTCCGTGGTGACACGACCGGCAACTGGTACAAACTCGACGATCCGCCGATGGAAGGCTGGATTTGTCCCGCGATGTTCCGCTACTACAGCGGCGCTCCAAAGGCGCTGTACGTGAAAGCTGATCCGATTGAGAAATAGCACCGATCGGCGCTGACTGATCGAGCGCTTGCGCTGCAATCGGTCGTCACGCCGCTCGCCGGTACGAATGCTCGGTGCGGCCCATAGGAATGATATCGTTTTCGCCGGGAAGTTCAGACCGGTTCTCTCCGAGCCAATCGCTTAAGTCCCACTTCAGCAGTCTTTCCAGCTGACGAATATCGGCCGCATACTGATCGGTGAGGAGACGGCGATCTGCGGCATTGAGGACAAAGGCCGGCGTGTCGAGGACTCGGCTGCGGAGGTGTTCTCGCAGCGTCGTGGGAACGAGATGGCTGGCGATGTGGGCCGAGCGCAACACTAGGCGACCGAGTCTCCGCTTGTTTAGCATTTCTTGCCGGCTGGGAGCGGTGTTGACACGTCGATTGGCAGCAGCGACATCGAGCAGCGGGACGTCCAAAAACACTGCTAGCTCGCGGTAAAAACGATCGGCATTGTTTTTGAATTCTTCATAGCGGCGAATGAACAGCTGCGAAGGCGCAAACAAATCCAGATACGCCGCGATTTGCTGTGCGTATCGCCAGCCGCCTTTGAGGTCCCAAAACCATTGCCAGCCGGCGGCCAAACGTTTGTCGGTGCGCTCATATGCGGTGCGGAAATCGCGACAGGGTTCACGCCGATCGCGGCGCATCATGCTGTACATCGAAAAGGCACAATCCACAGGATTCCGCAGCAGCATCACGATTTTGGCCTGCGGGCAAAGTTCGGCAATGCGGTGAGCGGCCTGAGGAAAATATAGATACGAAGGGCTGACATCGATGGCGACGGTCTCTGCAGTTCGCAGAGAATATGCCTTCCGATAATCGTCCAACCGCGTGATGGCGTTTCGCGCCACATGCTGATCTTTAGGCCCGCGCAAAGGCGGCAGGCCCGCGAAGAACGACATGTAGTTGATTTCTTTCACCCCCTGCGGCACAAAGACATCGGGGTGCAACCTGAAATACTGATGCAGCGCGGTCGTGCCGGCTTTGGCGGCACCGACGACAAACAGATTCGGCAAACGGGCATCTGAAGCACAATTCAAGCTTCGTCGCTGCGGAAGCGAATCGACCTCGTCTGCGCAGTTTGCCCCCAGCCTAGCTGGCATCTTCTCCTCAGTCGCTTAGGTTTCCTGGCAGCCCAATTCGTCGGTTGGAAATCAACACAGCAGCGTGGAGTTTATCGGTTGTACCGGATGCAAGAGTTGAGGAAGATAAATTCTTGTTAAGAAAAGTGGAAGAGGAGATTGATGGGTGGTGCCTGTCGAGCTGGCTGTAGACTGCCCCTCTCTGCGACCCTGATTGCGCGATCCAGCCGACGGTCGCCGGGCGACTCGATGTCAAGCGCTTATCCGCGCAGCCAATCGCTTAGATCCCACGACATCAGTTTTGCCAGCCGGCGAATGTCAGCTTCGAAGTGCATGATCAATCGGCGGCGGTCTTCTGGGCTAAGAACGAACGCCGGTTGTCCGATCGTCTTTTGCCGGATGGTCGCTTTGACCGACGGTGGAAAAAACAAACCAACCAGACGGGCGGTCCGCAACAACCAGCGACCGGCCTTGCGCTTGGTGAGCATATCGCGGCGCGTGGGCGAAAGATTGACCTGCAGGTTTGCGTTCGCCAGGCCGATGGTCGAAACGTCCAGGAATTTGCACAAATCGCGATAGTACGCCGCGGGTTGGTTCTTCAGTTCGCGGTAGCGACGGATAAACAGTTGCTGAGGGGGGAACAGTGTTTGGTACCGCTCGACCTGCTCGGCAAACATCGCGCAGCGCTGATAATCCCAAGCCCATTCCCAGCCGGCGGCCATGCGCTGCGGGCTTTGCTCAAACGCTTGCCAGAATTTGTGGCAGGGCTCGCGGCGATCGCGGCGCATCATCGAATACATCGAGAAAGCACATTCCACCGGATTGCGGAGGAGGATCACAATCTTCGCCCGAGGACACAGCTCGGCGATCTTTTCCGCCGCCTGCGAGCAATACAAATACGCCGGACTAACATCCGCGGCGCAAATTTCGTTGGTGCGAGATCGATAAAGCGCTTGATAATCCGTAAACCGCGTGACGCTTTTTCCCGCCAGCGCTTGCCTATCGCCTGGACCTGCCAGCGGCGGCAGGCCATTGTAAAACGCCATGTAGTTGGTTTCTTTGATCGTTGCCGGCACAAACACCTGCGGATGTGCTTTGAAGTAGTGATACAGCGCCGTGGTGCCCGATTTCGCGGCCCCGACAACAAACACATCGGGCAAATGGGATGCGACTGCCGCATTTGCTTGGGCGGCATGATGTGCCAGCAAATGCGGAGCCGGATTTTGAAATCCGCCGCGTGGACGAATCGATCGCGGATCGAGATTGGCATCTAGCTCTGCTCGACTCATGGTCACGCTACCTTCTGTGCGCGTCTTGCCACGCGCTGTTTGGCCCGACGGTTGTCACGCCAACGGCGATGCAACCACCAGTATTGTTCCGGGGCGGCTCTAACAATTTGCTCCAGCACGCGGGTATACCATTGCGTGAGTGCTTTGGGTTCGCGCAAGGCCGGGTTCATGGTTTGCGGTTCGACGACGGTTTCCATCGCCATTTCATAGTGCATCGGTCGGTCTAAGCGACGGGCGTAGCCGACCATGAGCGGGGCCTCGTTCGCCAGCGCGAACACGGCAATCGCTTTGTGCGTGGACGCCGGCCGGCCGAAAAAATCGACCCAGCAGCCTTTCGGACCGGCATGCTGATCGGCGAGTACCCCCAGCGTGCCGCGGCCCGCTAACAGCGCATCGGCTTCTTGGGCGCTGCCTTGCTTCGGCAAGATATATTGACCTTTGAGTGCGCGGAAGTGATTCACGAATTTATCGAGATAAGGGTTATCGAGCGGCCGCGCCACGGTGAATGTCGGGAAGCCGAACAGGCCCATCGTGTAACCGGCCAGTTCGAAATTGCCGTAGTGGCCCGAGACGAACACTCGCGGACGATTGCGAAAGAACTCTCGCATCATCGGCGCTTCGTTTTTGAATTGGATGTAATCGCGCCAATTGGTATCGTGAACTTTCCGCGGAAAGTGGGCGATTTCGGCCAGCATCAAAAACAGATGCTCCCACATTTGCCGTGCGAGATGGCGCCGTTCGTCCACTGACATCTCGGGAAATGCGTGCCGAAGGTTTTCCTCGATGATCTGCTGGCGCACGCTCAAAACGTCGGTGATTAACCACGCCAGACTGCTAGCGACACGCTGACACGTCTCGATCCGCACCGTTTGCATCATGCAAATGAAAACCCGCACGAAAAGATAGACGGCATAGTGGCCGGCATCGATAAGGCGGTGTTTGATTTGCATCAGCGGGAGCGGTGAAGTCTGACAATTGTGTCAGAGTTTCGCATCGCGGGCAGATTGGGAAAAGAGCAGCTTTTGCTAACGATTTTGCGAAAACTGCTTGACTGCCGGATGGTTCTTTGGCACGGGCGCACGGTTGGGCCCGACGGACACCTGCGGCGAAGAACATCGGCCCAAGGCTGGCCGAACTTGAAGTGTTTTGCAGGCGGCAAGCTACCGCTTGTCGCGTTTGCGGGCTGCTAGCGTCGGATCGCCTTTGAGCGGCAGCGGAACTGCCTTGCCAGTTTCGGCCGACTTGTAGATGGCCAGAATGATTTCGACCGAGCGGCGGCCTTCATGGCCATCGACCGACGGCGTGCCATCTTTTTTCACAGCATCGAGCAAATCGGCGAACTGTTTGGCGTGGCCGTGATGGCCAATGGCCGAGGGATCGCTAGCTCCGCCGCCGGTGCTGCGGTGTTCGGCCATCCGCTTATGGATCGCTTCGTCGCGCTTCTGTTTTTTGGCGAAGTCCCAGATTTTGATGTCTTCCTCTTCCATCACCGCCGTGCCTTCGGACCCGTGGATTTCGATCCGTTTGAGATAGCCAGGATAGGTCGCGGTGCTAGCTTCGATGACGCCGAGTGCCCCGTTGGCGAACTCGGACCGTGGCAACGGCAACATCTTCGACCGCAATGCGCTCGTGGGCCAGCGTGGCGGTATGCGCCGTGACTTCAACCACGGGCCCCATCAGCCAAGTGAGCAAGTCGACGCTGTGGATGGCCTGATTCATCAGCGCTCCGCCGCCATCAAGCTTCCAAGTGCCGCGCCAGGCGCCGCTGTCGTAATACTGCTGCGTGCGAAACCATTTGACGTACGAATCGCCCACGGTGAGCCGGCCGAAACGATTGCCGTCGATGGCGCGTTTCAATTCCTGACTCGACTGGTGAAACCGCGACGGGAACACGGTGCAAAGTTTGACTTTGTTTTTTTCGCAGGCTTTGATGACGGCATCGCAACGCTTGAGCGTAATCTCCAACGGCTTCTCGACGATCACATGCTTCCCGGCGTTGGCGGCCTGTACCGCCGGTTCCATGTGCGCCCCGCTGGGCGTACCGATGGTCACCACCTGCACCGCAGGGTCGGCCAGCATGTCGGCTAATTTGGTGTAGCACTTGCAGCCGGTCTCGGCAGAGAATTTTTCGACCGCGGCGGGTATGGCATCGAAGCAAGCAGCCAGCTTTGCCCCTTTCACATCGGCAATTGCCTTGGCGTGAAAACGGGCGATCATTCCACAACCGATAATTCCAAAACCGTAGGGCATGATGTGTTGTCAGGGTTCAGGGTGTAGCGGCGGCGGCTTGCCCCGCGTTGGGAGGGCCGATTATACGAAGCCGTTCAATCAACCGAAAGTGGTTAATAAAATCCGGCTTCATTCAATGTTTTAGCTCAGCAAATACGAAAATCATCGCGATGCCGTTAAGCAGCATGTGGACTATCAGTGAAGGCACAATCCGATGCGTTTGCCGATAGACGAATCCTAGCGCTAACGAAAAGATAAACAGTGGAACCATTGCGGCTCCGTGCTCAATGTGCATCAATGAGAAAAATAGCGAGCTGACGAGAATTGGAAGGAATCCTGGCCGACAGCCAAAAAGTCGTGACGATCTGTTGGAGCCCCCAAATTCGGAAGTTGGAAGGTTGCACTCCGAATTGGACCCTTCGTTTACAGGTTGAGATTCCTCCGTTTGCGATGTGAGAGAGTCTTCCAATTTCTCTAGCCAACCCTGCAACAGCACTCGGAATTGAAATTCTTCCACGACTGGCGCGATGACCACCGCCGAAATTCCCATCAGTGCCAGGTTGAGCCAATCGGGTTGCTTTTGAACCAGGTTGATTATTGGATGATGATACGGGACCAGAAGAGAGAGCAGCGCTTGAACGAGGTAAACGATCGGGGCAATCGCCACAAATGCCACGCATCCGGATTTGGTGTCCGCCAATAGCTTTGAACGGTTGATTCCCAAATCGGTAAAATTTGCTCCAGAGTGGTTTACCACGACGCCTAATGCCACCACGATGCTCAACAATGATGCGAGAGACTGACTGACAATCACAACAGCTGGCACTTCTGCCTGATCTAATGCGGGATTTTTGGGCAGATGGGTGCCTGTCAGGGAAAGTGCGGCCGTCAGAACTCCGAATTGTGTGAAGAAAGTGAGAACTAGAATCATCAATAAATCCAGGCCGCTCCACGGAACCGGCCGCCGTGGTTCGTACGACAAAACGGGTAGCGAATCGCGCCGTCGGGAACCGATCCACACCCAAGTAGTGACACCACAAATCAAGATGGCAAGCTGCACCGTCACCAACAGTACGAGCGATGGATTCATGCAGTGGTGCGAGATGCCGACCTACACCCGGCGAATGAGATGGAGGGCCGCCATCACGTAAGCATAGCCGGAGTAGATGGTCATGGCGATCATCGACCAAACGGAAATGACAACGGCCCACTGGACCCAAATCGGGCCCGTGATCACGGCGCTACCGGCATCCTCGGGCACCATCAGCGGTGCATGGTTGGGGTTGTAGCTGAGCCAAAACAGACTCGCGCCCACCGCTGCGCATTGCAAAATGAACTTGAGCTTGCCGGAAATCGAAGCCGAAAAATCGGCGCCTTGTTGCTCCAGGAAACTGCGCAGGGCCGTGACCAGCAATTCGCGGCCCAAGACAAGCACCGCCATCCATGGCAGCAGACCGGAGCGTGGATCAGCCGCCAAAAAAATGTACGTGCCGCAGATGACCACCTTATCGACAAACGGATCGAGCATGCGGCCCAGAATGGTGATCTGCCCATAGCGGCGAGCCCAAAACCCATCGAGCCAATCGGTGCCCGCCGTGACCAAAAATAGCCAGAAGCTGGCCCAGTACAGATGCAGTTGCAACAGCACGAACAGCACGACCGACAGGGCCAGGCGGACGGTGGTTACCTCGTTGGGAAAATTAACGATGGTCCGTTCGTCGTATTTCTTGGCAGTGCCGGACGATGGTTGCGTGCTGGTGGGCATGGCTAGAGCATTGTACGCATCCGAAGGGGAATGACGAAGGGCGGTTGAGTAGGTCAGGCTTTAGCCTGACAAGATTGCAGTAAAGTCGTTGCACGTGTCAGGCTGAAGCCTGACCTACCTTCCCGGTCCCACCGCGGCCGCAACTAAATCGTACTCGGCCGTGGTCACAATTTCGCACGGCACAATTTGGCCGGGTTTCAAGCGTTTGCCAGTTACATACACCACGCCATCCACATCCGGGGCGTCGGCGTAAGAGCGACCCAACCAGGCGATTTTTTCATCGGGCACCGCGCGGTCGATCAGCACATCTACGCGCCGGCCGATTTGTGATTCATTCCAGCGGAAGGCAACCTCCTGCTGCACAGCCATTAGCCGGTCGCGACGCTGGTTCTTGATTTCCTCGGGCAGATGGTCCGGCAACCGGGCCGCCGGCGTGTCGGGTTCAAAAGAATACGTGAACACGCCCAGCCGTTCGAATTTTTGCCGCTCGGCAAATTGCACAAGTTCTTCAAACTGCTCGTCGGTTTCGCCGGGAAACCCAGTGATGAATGTCGTGCGCATCACCAGATTCGGAATTCGCGACCGCAGCGTATCAAGCAGCTTATCGGTTTCCGCTCGATTCACCCGGCGTTGCATGCGACGCAACATCGTATCGTTGATGTGCTGAAGCGGCAGATCGAGATACGGTAAAATCTTGCCGCCGCCGGCGATGACATCGACCAGCTCGTCGCTGAAATACATCGGATACAAATACATCAGCCGAATCCATTCGATGCCGCGGACTTCGACCAGCTTACGCAACAATTCCGCCAGCCGCGGTTGGCCGTAGAGATCCATTCCGTAGTACGTCGTATCTTGAGCAACGACGATCAGTTCTCGCACGCCGTCAGCCGCGAGTTCCTCGGCTTCGGCGATGACTTCCTCCATTGGCTTCGTGGCGTGCTTGCCGCGCATTTTGGGAATGGCGCAGAAGGTACAAAGCCGATCGCAGCCTTCGGAGATTTTCAGATACGCAAAGTGCCGCGGCGTAATTCGCAGACGGGACCGATCGGAAAATGGCTGCGTTGGCGCCGGTTGAAAAACGCTTCGCTGTTCATCGAGCCTTCCAACCAGCCGATCGGCAACTTTGGTGACTTGCTCTCGTCCGAACACGCCCACGATGAAATCGACGTCCGGACATTTTTCCAGCAGCGCCTCTTTCTCGCGCTCTGCAAGACAGCCAGAAACAATCACGCCGCGTGTTCCACCTTTGCGCTTCAAATTCAGCATTTCATGGATCGTGGAGTACGATTCTTCACGGGCCCGTTCGATGAACCCGCAGGTATTGACGACGACAAAATCGGCCCCCTGCGGCTCATGAACCAGCCGGTAGCCATCAAGCTGCAGCAAGCCAAGCATCCGCTCGCTATCGACCAGATTCTTCGGACAGCCGAGACTGACAAAGGCATAGGTGCCTTTGTTCGATGCCAACTTCGGCTTCGCGGTGACGATTGGTAGTGACGTTACTGTGGCCAATTGAATTCCCAATACGAACTAGGCGACGGCGGCAGAGACAAAACACCATGTTACCCGAAATATCTCTCTTGGGCGAGTGGATAAGAACTGGTGTTTATTCCCGGACTTTACGGTGAATTGAAAGTTCGCAGAACTGTGATATAAACGCCTGTTCACATCAGGTGACAAGATGCTGCCAGAGATTCCACAAGAAGAATTCGCCGCTACCCTGGATGCCGTGGCGACGGAGACGTTGGCCAAAGCGGGAATTGGCGAGCCGCCGATTGATGCAGTCGCAATTGCGAAATGCCTGGGATTGGCCGTCGCCTGGGACGATCGCCAGTCTGGCCGAGCGCGGATCGTCAATCTGGCCAGTGGCGGCGGCGAGCTCGGCAAATCGATTTTCTTGCGGCACGACGAGCGGCTCGAACGCGAGCATTGGGCAGTAGCCCACGAAATTGGCGAGTCGCTGGCTGAGCGAGTGTTTGCTGATTTGGGCATCGATCCCCTAGCAGCTCCGAAGCACGCCCGCGAGTTGGTAGCCAACGGCATTGCCTCACGATTGCTGTTGCCGCGTGATATGTTTGGCGTTGATGGTGCAGCAAGCAATTGGGATTTGCTGGCGCTGAAAGATCGGTACACCACCGCCAGTCACGAGCTGATCGCGCGGCGGATGCTTGATTTTCCCTCGCCGGTAATCATCGCCGTCTACGATCAAAACCGGCGGACTTGGCGGAAGACGAACCTGCCGGCTAGATTGCCGAAAGCAAGTCCGCGAGAAATCGAATGCCGGCGGCAATGCCATGAATTGGGCGAGATGGTGCATTGCAACGGATCGCCAACGATCCGCGTTTGGCCCATTCACGAATCGCAGTGGCAACGCGAAATTGTGAGGGTCGAAATCGATGAGTTTGCGGATTGAACTTGAAAGCGTCCGTCGTCCTAGACGGCATCATGCAATCGCCGGAGGGCAACGCTGTACGGAGAATCACCAGTGCATTGTCCACCCGCGCGACTCCGGTGGCTGTTAGCCACCGGCTATTTAGGCTGAAACTTTCAGCCAACCTGCTTCAGCGAACCCCGGTTGTCGCAAGCAATTGCTCAATACTCCAGATCAAATCCGCAGACATAAACGGCTTCGACACGACTGACGTCGCACCGGCTGATCGCAGCCGTTCAATGTCTTCCGCTCGCGGAAAGGCGACCAGGGCGATAATTGGCGTGTCTTCAGTTACCGTTTTCAATGATGCAATGGCTTTGAGTTCTGCGGTATCGCCGCGGCCGAGATCGAACAAAACCGCACTGACCCGCAGCGGCGTATCTGAGGGAAAACTCCGCAGCCACACAGTGCCCCAACCGCGGGTTCGGCAAACATCTCCCAATGCCTCGGCGGTTTCACGGTGTCGGGCACAAATTGCGATGACGTCCGTGGAATGCAGATCCGATTGCAGAACATCGCTTTCCAGCAACAGCCCCTCGTTATCGCCGGCGGTAATGGGCAGCGACCAACGCGAGTTTTCACGATCGTCGGCCTGCTCGATTTCGCGCTTCAAGCGGACTACCGCCTGATGCCAGTACATTCGCAGCAGCGTCGGCCACGGCTTGCCAGTGCGCGTTTCTCCTTCCACCCACGAGCCCAAAAGTCCAACGATCCGCGCCAGCGGCGCCGCACGTCGAAGACAATCCAACTCGCGGCGTGAAAACTGCCCGGGCCACGATTCGGCGATAACAATGATCGCCGGAACAAAGTCGCCCTGCATGGCACTTACCGCTGATGGAATATCGACGACGGCGAGCGCACCTTGCTTTGTTAGCCACGCAGCCGCCTCGTGAAATTCGGGCCGATCGGTGTCGCCAATGAGCAGGGTTGGCAAATCCATATGTAAGTTGCGAAATCAGTCGGGAAGCTTCGCTTCGGCAGATTCGATGATTTGGTGAATCGTCGCCGCATCCGGCGCGGCTCGCAGGGCAGCGATCAGTTCGGGATCGGCCAGTAACCGGCTCAATCGCGCCAATGTCTGCAAATGTCCGCGGTCGTCGATCGAGGCGATCAGGAAAAACATATCGGTCAGGCCACCATGACTGCCGCCGAAAGGGATGCCGCTCTCGGTACGGCCAAACGCCAAAAACGCTTCACCCAAAATGCTGGACATTGGCCGCCGTGGATGCATCAGCGCCACGCCGCTTTCCAGCGCCGTGGGGTGCATATCTTCGCGCACTCGCACGGCCTCGGCCATTTTCTGCGGGTCCCACAGCAAACCTGTGCTGGCGGCAAGTTCGGCCATGGAGGTAATCACGGAGTTGCGAGTTTTGGCGGCCAGCGGCACTTCAATCGCCACCAGCGGCATCATGTCGGCAATCGACCGGGGCGTTTGCTGACTTCCCTGAACCGGTCGCAAAAAAGTTTCCATCTGCAGCAGCTCCTCTTCGTCGGATAGTCCGATGCGGTGTTCCAACCAGTGATGGACATCTGCCGGCGCGAATCGCCACTGGCCTTGTACCTTACGACCAGGCATTTTGCCGCGATCGGCCAGACGGGCGACCTGCGCAGGATTCAAATGCAAGTACGCAGCAAGTCGTTCGATATCAAAATCATCTTCGGCCATGCGCCAAGCGTAACGTGAGCGGTTCGATTGATGCAAGCTCGTTAAACCAGATGCCGAGTGTCTGGTGGCCGGATGTGCCCTTTACAGAAAATCGCCAGGCACCTTCACCGACTCAATTGCCGACGAGCACATCCTCCTGCGATTTTTTGTGCTCCGCTAGCCGACGGTTGTAAATCGCAATGGTATCTTTGCGGCGCAACATGCCAACCAATTTCCCCGGGTCTTGCGGATCAACAATCGGCAATTCATCCAGATTCAAGTCGGTAAATCGTTGGAGTGCGGTGTTCAGGTCGTCTTCCGGGGTGACCGACAGAATCTTCGAGGTCATCACATCGCGCGCCACGGTCAGTGGCCAAATCGCCTCGTTGTAGAAATAGGCCCTTACATCGTCGGATGAAAAGATACCGATCATCCGATCATCGCCATCGACCACCGGAAAGTAGTGCTGGCGCGACTGAGAGAGCAATTCCAGAATCTCTCGCAGCGGCATGGCCTGCGGCACACGAATCGCGGGGCGATTGTTCATGGGCACATCGCGGACCAGAATTCCTTCCAACACGTCGACCAGAAAATCGCCCCGATGGGCGGGCGAATCCAAGCGGAGTGGAACCTGCATTTGATACAGTTTCCAGCGCCGGCAGAGCAAAAAGCAGAGTGTTGAAACCCACATCGTTGGCAGCAACAATTGATAATCGCCGGTCATTTCCGACACCATGATGATCGTAGAAATCGGCACATGCGCCGCAGCGGCAAAAAATCCGGCCATTCCGACGATGCCATAAACCTGCGGGTTCGGAACGATCGAAGGCCAGAAGGAGTGAAACAATTGTCCTACGGCCGCGCCGACGCAGCCGCCGATGAGCACCGACGGTCCGAACACTCCGCCAGAGCCCCCTGAGCCGATGGTGAGCGATGTCGTCACGAGTTTCCCCAGGCCAATCGCCAACAGCAGCGGCACACCCAACTTGGCCGAGTTGCCAATCGCCTGCTGCAATCCGCCGTGTCCGGTGGAGAGCACGGCCAGCACGCGCGGGTCGGAACCGACCGCGAAGAACAGCCCCAAGCCGACGACCCCCGCCAGCCCAGCGCCGATCATCGGTCGCAAGTAGTTCGAGATCGAAAGCCGCTTGAAAAGATGGTGCGTGCCGTAAAATGCTTCGATGAAAGCGATGGCAGCCAGTGTCAAAATCACGGCCAGCAAACCGAGCGGCAACAATTCCAACGGCGAGCCGATCGAGTAATTCAGCTGGTTGCCGAAGACCGGCACGAAGCGAAATTTACTTGGCAAACACAATTCGTAAACGCTGTAAGCGATGATCGAGGCGATGGCCGACGGCAGTAGCACTTCCGATTCCAAATCGGCCGTGCTGTACAGAATCTCGGCTGCGAACAACGCACCGGCCAAGGGAGCGCGAAAATTGCGCCGATGCCGGCGCCCATTCCCGCGGCCAGCATGATGCGGCGATCGGCGCCGGCAATTTCAATCGGGTCGCTAGAAATGACCCGAACCCGGCGCCAATTTGTGCGATCGGCCCTTCTCGACCGCCGGAGCCGCCAGTTCCCAGCGTGATGGCGGAAGCCAACGTTTTGATAATCGGCACCTGCGGCCTGATGTAACCGCGCTTGTTGTGGTAAGCATCAATCACCGCGTCTGTGCCGTGTCCTTCCGCTTCCGGCGCGAAGGTGTACACCAAGAATCCGGAAGCCGCTCCGCCGGCGATCATCACTGCCAGAATTGCCCAAGGGCGAAACGGTGCGTCGGGGGGCTCGAAAAGGCTTTTTTCCCCGGCAGTTTCCGGCGGCACGTATCCGGCAATTTGGCCCAGTGCAAAATGCACCACCACTTGGATGGCCGTTTGGAAGAAAATTGCTCCCAGTCCAGCCACGATACCAACCAGTCCTGACAATAAAAACCACTTGGCGGTCGCCCTAAGTTCCAATCCGGAATACCATGTTCGCAACGGTGTCAAAGCTGATTCCTCACTTCGTTTCTGGGTGACTGATGCACTGGAGATTTCGCGGATTTACTGGGATTTGAGAACTACGACGTGCCTGTATCCGCGTAAATCTGCTTGCTCCGCGGTTTCTCTCATTTCTCAGACGATAGCAAGTTTGCCTTCGTCCGCCAGTCGTGATCGTCCGACGCTATCGCAAGTTTTTGGCAAATCTTTACCTTGTCGGCGGACTGAGCAGCTAAGTAGTCGCCGTAAAGCTGCCTTGACACGCCGGCAGAAATCGCCACAATCCGCCCCGGTTTTTGAAAGGTCCAACTCAGGGGACCGAATGTCGAACGCTTTTCTCTTGTCTCGCCGCGGCCAGGGATGACTGCCGGTGTGACAGTTGTCAGATCGTCGGTTTCGATTAGATCGCCGGGCAGGCCGCTTCACCCCGAGGAACGCGGCTCAGCAGGGCAAGGAGGCCTTGCACCATGCCGGACACAATCTCTTGCGCCACCGGTGTACGTCTGCGGCAGTTGTTGCCGGAGGCCAAAATTTTTGGCGCCGACGATATTGTCGTACAAGCCTGTACCGCCGATTCGCGCAGTTGCCGCGACGGCGATTTGTTTGCGGCGCTCGTGGGCAGCCATGTCGATGGACACGACTACGTTTCGCAAGCAATTCGACAGCGAGCTAGTGCAATTCTCGCCGAGCGCTACGTTCCCGCAAGTGGTGTGCCGGTGTGCGTGGTGCCCGATGCTCGGAATGCATTTGGCCGAATTTGCCAGGCGCTGGCCGGAAATCCAAGTCGCCAGTTGAAAACAATCGGCGTGACGGGAACGAATGGCAAGACCACCACGTGCTGGCTGATTGCCAGCATACTGCAAGCCGCCGGCTTACGAGCCGGTCTGACGGGCACGATTGTCAACAGCGACAGCTCGGCGGTCGAGCCCAGCGAGATGACCACACCGCCGTCGCCGCTGCTTGCCGATTGGCTGGCTCGCATGGCCGCCAACGGTTGCTCGCACGCCGTGGTCGAAGTTTCCAGTCACGCTTTGGTGCAGTCGCGCACGGCCGGAATTGAGTTCGATGCCGCGTGCATTACCAACGTCCGACGCGACCATCTCGATTTTCATAACTCACTCGAGAATTATCGCGAGGCAAAATCGCGTTTGCTCAAACAACTGGCGCCAGAAGGTTTCGCGGTGCTGAATGCAGACGATCCGGTCAGTAGCCGATTCTTGTCCAAAATCGATGGCGCAGCCCTCACCATCGGCATCGAAAATCAAGCGGAGCTGATGGCAAGCATCATCGAACGTTTCACCAGTGAACAAACGTTTTTGCTCCATGCCGGCGCTGAGACCCTACCCGTTCGTACGCGAATCATCGGCGACGGGCACGTTTACAACTGCCTGATGGCCGCCGCGGTCGGGCTGCTGTATGGGTTGAATCTGAACGACATCGTGCGTGGGCTGGAGCAACTCGACAAAATTCCCGGCCGGATGGATCGCATCGAATGCGGCCAGCCGTTTGGCGTGTTTGTCGATTACGCCCATACGCCCGATGCACTGGCCAGCGTCCTCGGGTCACTGCGGGCCGTGACCTCGGGGCGACTGATTTGCGTGTTCGGCGCGGGCGGAGATCGCGATCGCCAGAAACGGCCACTGATGGCGCAGGCGGTGGAGGGCATTGCCGATCTGGCGGTGGTGACCGACGACAATCCGCGGGGCGAAGATCCCGCGAGAATTCGCCGCGAAATTATGCGCGGATTTCAGAATTTCGATTCCGTGGTCATGAAAGCCGACCGGGCCGAGGCCATCCACTGGGCACTTGGCCAGGCGGAACCCGGCGATTGCGTGCTGATCGCCGGCAAGGGGCACGAAGATTATCAGATCGTCGGCGCCGTACGGCATTGGTTTGACGACCGCGAGATCGCTCGCCGCTGGTTGTATGAGAACGTACTTCCCGAACACGAAGTCATTGCACCATTCCGAAGAGCGAAAGCGGGATAGTGCTAAACCGCAGCAGTATCAACACAACAAAACAACGGACAACTGACCACGGACAACGAACATGCTTCTCACCCTGGCACAACTTCGCGACGTTACCTGCGGCCGATTGCGGCTGGCTGCGATGCCCCCGTGTCATGGTGATTTGGCTCATGTGGGCCCGATTGTGACCGACAGTCGCCGTGTGCAATCGGAGATGGTTTTTTGGGGTCTGGCTGGTCCGCGTTTCGACGGCAACTGCTTCGCCGAAGACGCGCTGGTGCGCGGCGCGTCCGGCGTAGTAGTTGCTGGTCGTGATGTGGCCCCGTGGCCGGGTCGGTGGTCGCTCCGCGTCGATGACTCGCTGAAAGCGCTCTGGGACTTAGCGGCCTGGCATCGCGATCAATTCACAGGCCAGACAATTGCGGTCACCGGCAGCGTCGGCAAGACAACCACACGGCTGATGATCGATACGGTGCTACGTTCAAAGTTCGCCGGCAGCACGAGCCCGCAAAACTACAACAATTTTATCGGGCTGCCGCTGAGCCTACTGCGATTGGAGAGCGACCATCAGTATGCCGCTTTGGAATTGGGAGCCAGTGCGCCGGGTGAAATCGCGAAGCTGGCCAGATTATGCCGACCGCGGATCAGCGTGATCACACGCATCGGCGAAGCCCATCTCGGCGGCTTCGGCACGCAGCGGGAATTGGCGGAAGCGAAAGCAGAATTACTCACCGCGTTGCCCGCTGACGGCATTGCGGTGCTAAACGGCGATGACCCTTGGTTGCGAAAAATGGCCGATCGGACCTCGGCTCGCATCGTCTGCGTTGGTCGTGGTCCGGATTGCGATTTGACAGCCGTAGACATTCACTTCACCGACGGCCGGCTGCAGTTCCGTGTCGACCGGCAGCGCTACAGCGTGCCTGTTTGGGGTCGTCATCAACTGACGGCAGCGCTGTCGGCAATTGCGATCGGATTGGAATTCGGACTGACACCCGCGGAAATTGCGGTCGCACTTGCCGATTTCCAGCCGCCTGTCATGCGTTGCCAGGTGACCGACGCCGCTGGCTCCAAACTCATTGACGATTCATACAACGCCAGCCCCACGGCGATGCGGGCTGCGTTGGAACTGTTGCGCGAGGTCGACGCACCCGGTGAACGCGTCGTCGTTTGCGGCGATATGAAAGAACTTGGCTCGACAAGCCGCCAATGGCATTTGCGAATTGGTGAGGAAACGGTCACTCGCTGCGGCGCCGATCGGCTGATTGCGTGCGGCGATCATGCAGAAGATGTGGTTGTGGCAGCCCGCGCCGCCGGTATGCCGGCCGCGCGAGCCATCGCTTGCAAGGAAGTTGAAGAAACCATTTCGTTTGTCCGTCATGCAGTTCAACCGGGAAGCGCAGTATTGGTAAAAGGCTCGCGCGCGATGGGCATGGAGCGTGTGGTTGAGGCGCTGCGAAGAGCTGCGTAAAGAGAATCCAGTGACACCTCGACAAAAAATACCCCTACACAAAACAATGGAACCAAGTTGTGGCTCCGTCCGCCGCGCCAGAGTTTGCGGGAACCGAGGCGCTACCCTCCCTCCTGGGTAGGAGCAATCGCTCGCCGAGCACGCGGTTTCTGGGTCAACCGCGCGGCGGGTGCTTCGCGACGGAGCCAAGACTGAGCGCCGGAGCGGCGTAAGCCGCTCCGGTGTCTCAGGGAACATGGCCGGTTGTCAGTCGTCCGTAGTCAGTTGTCCGTTGCTGACGGAAATGGACATCCAACTGCCACGGACAATGGACTACTGACAACGGACAAAAATGCTCTTCTGGCTTGTCGATCGACTCACGGCGGTTTGGCCTGACGCCAACTGGTCCGGCGCACCGGCGGGCTGGACGAAGATCACGTTCCGCACAGCATTGGCTGCGCTGCTCAGCTTTACTCTAGCTGTTATGTTTGGGCCGCGCGTGATTCGGTGGCTCACCAATCGCTTTCGCGAGCCCCCTTCCGATCGCGCTCCGCAACTGCGTCATTTGCACAAACACAAGGCTTGGACGCCCACCATGGGAGGGCTATTCCTGGTCGCCGGAATTCTGGCTACCGCAATCTTGGTATGTAATTGGCAGAACAGCTATGTGGCCATGCTGATTGCAAATTTGCTGTGGTTGGCGACGATCGGTGCCGTTGACGATTTGTTGAAGCTCTCAGGCCGCAGTAAAACTGGCTTGCGGCCGCGAGTTAAAATGGCAGCGCAATTGGTTGTCGCCACCGTAATTGCCGTCTGGTTGTATCATTTGCATCGAGATTTGCCGGGCGGGATGGATTTGCAATTGCCGCTGATCGGGCAATCTATTCCGCTCGGCCCACTGTTTGTGCCGCTGGCGATGTTGGTGATTGTCGGGAGTTCGAATGCCGTGAATTTGACCGACGGGCTCGATGGATTGGCCGCGGGTTCGCTGGTCACGGCCACTGCGGCATTAGCCGTGATAGCCTACATCGCCGGACATGCGGATTTGGCGGCCTACGTTGGCGTTACACATGTGCCGGAAGCTGGCGAAACCGTCGTTGTCGCCGGCGCAACGGTAGGAGCCACATTGGGGTTTCTTTGGTTCAATTGCCAACCGGCTCAAGTTTTTATGGGGGACACGGGATCGCTCTCACTTGGCGGAACTCTGGGTTTGCTTGCGCTAATCGCAGGGCAAGAATTGTTGCTGGTGATTGTCGGCGGTGTGTTTGTGGCCGAAGCCGCAAGCGTGATTGTGCAAATCTATTGGCATCGCTGGACGGGTCGGCGAGTATTTCGTTGTGCCCCGTTACATCATCATTTTCAACTCTTGGGTTGGCCGGAAAACAAAGTTGTGATGCGATTTTGGATTGCGTCCGTGCTGTGTGCTTTAATCGGACTCGGGGCGATGAAGATGAACCGCGTAGAGGAGGCAGTAAGTTCCGACCGCGCGAACCTTGCTCAGATCCAGCACGTCTTGCGGAAATGATGAACGCTCAACCCTTACATATTGTATTTGCAGGCGGCGGCACGGCCGGACATTTATTTCCAGGACTGGCCGTGGCGGCGGAATTGACTACGCTGACGAAACCGCTGCGGGTCACGTTTGCCGGCAGCGGAAAATCGTTTGAACAGCGGCTGGTGGTCAGCACCGGATTTGAATATCTCGCTGTGCCATGCGCTCCGGCACCCAAGAGCACCCGTGGCATTTTTCGATTCGTTGCCGACAATTGGTTCGGCTATCGGACTGCGCGACGATTTTTGCGACGCGAGCAGGTGACGGCGGTCGTTGGACTCGGCGGTTACGCCAGCGTGGCGATGGCGCGAGCGGCAATCGCGCTGCGGATTCCGTTGACGCTGCTGGAGCAAAATGCGTATCCCGGCAAGGTCACACGCTGGCTTGCGCGGCATGCCGATCTTACTTGTACTGCTTTTCAACAGACTAGAAAACATTTGGAGCGCGTCGGTCCGGTGCGCGTGACCGGCAATCCAATCCGCGCGGGATTTCATCCGCGCTCAAAACGAAGAAAACCGCGCCATGCTTGGCGCCACCGTTTGATGGTGCTGGGCGGCAGCGGTGGGGCGCACTCGCTCAACGAGCAGGTGCCGATGGCTCTTTCGAGACTTGGCGAACTGTTGGCCGGATGGCAAATTGTGCATCAAACCGGGCCGCATGAGGTTCGATCGACTCAGGAGCTATATCGCAATCTATCGCTCGATGCCACGGTCGTGCCATTTGTCAAAAACATGCCGTCCGTGTTACGCACTACCGACTTGGCCGTGTGCCGGGCCGGTGGGACAACTCTGGCCGAGCTGGCGGCGACCGGCGTGCCGGCGATTTTGATTCCTTATCCGCATGCCGCCAACAATCATCAGCGTCGGAACGCCGAAGTCTTTGCGACGGCCGGCGCCGTGCGTTTGATCGACGAGCGTGACATCGTCGGCCAATTGAGCGACGCATTAGCATCACCACTAGCGGAGCTGACATACAGCGCAACTCTGCGGCAGTCGATGTCTTCCGCCATGCTCCAACTTGCTCGGCCCGATGCGGCCTGGCAGGTGGCAATGATGGTTCACGAGCTAGCGTGTCGGTCGCCAAGCCGGAAAATCGCGTAAGGCAGCAACACTGCGCTGTTGCTAGCACGCCGTGCTGGCTGCCAGCAGTGAGTGTTCTCGGCATTGACCCTACTGCGCCGACCCTCGTATTATCCTGCCGCCCAATTGGATTGCTCATTAAGGATGGTTTGCATTGATGGGCTCGACAAAGACCATTTCAATTCTGACTGCCCAAAAACCGCGCGACGCTCATTTTGTGGGCATCGGCGGGTCGGGAATGCGTGCGCTGGCCTCGGTGTTGACCGAGCAGGGCTGGACCGTCAGCGGTTCCGATTTGAAACCAGAATCGGCCAAGAAACTAATCGCGCCGGGAATTCGTGTCCACCGTGGCCATGCTAGCGATCATGTGCCGCAGGATGTGCAACTATTGGTCTACAGCGACGCTATTCCGTCGGACAACCCGGAGCGACGCCGTGCCGAGCAACTGCAAATTGAATCGCTCAGCTATGCACAACTATTGGGCCGACTGACCAGCGCTCATCGCACTTTGGCCGTGTCCGGCACGCACGGAAAGTCTACGGTCACGGCCATGGCGGCTGATATTCTGGTGCGAGCAGGGCTCGATCCCACGGTCATTTGCGGGGCAGCGCCAATTCGAAACAGTGGCTCCACCGCCATCGGAGAACTTGGCGGGCGACACGGCCACGGCGAGTTCGCCTTGGTTGAAGCCTGTGAATATCGCAAGAACTTTTTACACTTGCAGCCCCACGTTGCGGTGCTGCTCAATATCGAGCCCGATCACTTCGATTACTATCGCACCAGCGAGCAACTAACGGCCGCTTTCGCGCGCTTTATCGAAAAAGTGCCAGCCGATGGATTCGTTATCGTCGGGCATGAATCGACCGCGGCGAAACAGATCGCGCTGACATCCGGCCGCCGGACTGTCACCTTCGGTCTGTATTCCGAAGCCCATTGGCGCGCCACGAATTTGGAACAAAGTCGTGGACGGTACCGGTTCGATCTGCTGCGGCACGGGAAGCGATTGAGCCGCATGGTGTTATCGGTGCCGGGCAAGCATCAGGTGCTGAATGCCTTGGCGGCGGCGGTGCTGGCGCGGCATTGCGGTGTTTCAGTGCAACAAATCGCCCTGGGACTGGCATCATTTCGCGGGCTCAGGCGGCGGCTTGAAATACGGGGCACATGGAACAGCGCGACGTGGATTGACGACTACGCCCATCATCCCACGGAGGTGAAAGCGTCGCTGGCTGCGGTGCGTCAAATGTTTCCGCGACGGCGGATTTGCTGCGTATTTCAGCCGCATCAGGCCAGTCGGCTCACTGCCTTACTGGACGAAACCGCCGCAAGTTTGCACAATGCGGAGACAGTAGCCGTGGCCGAGGTGTTCCGCGCCCGTGAGGGAACCCCGCAACCTGGCGAAGCGACTGCCGCCGATTTGGCCTTTCAGCTGCGTGACGCCGGGATCGATGTGCTTGGAGAGCACGATCCAGCGGCCATTGCCCGGCAATTAAGCGGTGAATTGGGGCCGACCGATGTGTTAGTGACTATGGGAGCAGGCGACCTTGGCAAAATCTTCTACGAGTTTCGCGAGCGGGCTGGACGAAATCGTGCGGTCGCATGAACCGCTGGCGCCGCATACCTGGATGGGTATTGGCGGGCCGGCTGAGTTTTTTGCCGAGCCGCGCTCCATCGACGAGTTGCAGGCACTGGTGCGCCGCGCGGCGGCCGAAGGTTTGCCGGTACGATTGCTCGGCGGCGGATCGAATTTGTTGGTGCGCGACGAAGGCGTGAAGGGCGTTGTCGTTCGGCTTTCCAGCCAGTCGTTCAATCACATCGAACTTAATAAGCAAACGGTCATCGCCGGCGCCGGCGCACGGCTGGGACATGTTATCTCGACGGCTGTTCGCGCCGGCCTGGGCGGGCTGGAAACATTGGTCGGCATTCCCGGCACCATCGGCGGCGCCTTGCACGGCAATTCCGGCAGCCACGGCGGCGACATCGGCCAATGGACGTGCCATGCCGAAGTGATGGCTCGCAATGGCGAAATTATCCAGCGCGACCGCGAAGACCTGGTATTCGCCTACCGCCACAGCAGTTTGGACGAGCTAGTGATTTTGCGGGCCAAGTTCCAGTTGGAGGAAGAAGACTCGCAGGAACTCACCAAGCGCATGCAGAAACAGTGGATCATTAAAAAATCTGGCCAACCGCTCGCACATCAAAGCGCCGGCTGCATTTTCAAAAACCCGCGCGGCATCAGCGCAGGTATGCTCGTCGATCAGGCTGGCTTGAAAGGCACGCGAGTCGGCGGGGCGGAAGTCAGCGATCGGCATGCGAATTTCGTCGTTGTGGATCGTGACGCTTCGAGCAACGACGTGCTGCAGCTCATCGACCTGATGCGCAGCCGCGTGGCCGAGCAGTTGGGCGTAGAGCTGGAACTTGAAATTGAGATTTGGTGAATTGAAGAAGTCGTCAGCTAGAAAGATAAGCCATGGATGGCACCTTGTCGGAAAACGCGCGTCGCATCGCTCTATTGGCTGGCGGTGATTCTGCGGAGCGCGAAATCAGCCTGGCCAGTGGGCAACAAGTAGCCATTGCGTTGGCTCTGGCTGGCTATGAGCCGGTGCTGATTGATCCGGCCGAAATCGAGTTGGACGCCATCGACTGGCCGTCGTTCGATGTGTGCTTCATCGCGCTACATGGTGGGGCAGGGGAGGATGGCCGTGTTCAACGGCAATTGGAACGCTGGAACATCCCGTACACCGGCAGCGATTCGGCGGCGTCACGGTTGGCAATGAGCAAGGCAGCGGCGAAGCAGAAGTTCTTGGAATGCGGCGTGCCGACCTTGCCGTTTGTCGCAATTGAGGCAAATCAGCAGCGGCTTGATGAACCCTTGATGCTGGGTTTCCCGCTGGTGATTAAGCCGGAAAGTCAGGGATCGAGCCTGGGTGTGGCGATCGCCAATCGACCTGAAGATTTGCAACGCTGCATTGCGATGTCAGCCGAATTCGGCCGCAAACTGATGGCCGAGCCGTTTGTCGCCGGGCGCGAGTTTACGGTGTCGCTGTTGGGCCGCGATCCGCTGCCGATGATCGAAATTATCTCGCCGCAGCCGGTATTCACATACGACGCCAAATACTCGAATCCAAACACCAATTATCGTTTTGAATTTTCAATGCCGGCAGCAGTTGAACGCGAATTGTACGACGCGGCTACAAACGCGGCTGAGGCGCTGGGCACGGCCTGTCTGACGCGGGTCGACCTGATGCTTGACCGCGACCACCGTCCGTGGGTGTTGGAAGTCAACACCATTCCAGGCATGACAGCGCGCAGCTTGGCGCCGCTGGCAGCACGCGCGGCTGGCCTCGAAATGCCGACTTTGGTCGATTGGATGGTGCGGGACGCAATTCACCGCCATCAAACTCCGTCTGCATTTGAACGCAGAACTTTGACAGAACCCATGGCGCTCAGTGAAAGGGATTGTTTGTGAGCGCCGCCACGAAGAAGCAAACCCGAGGCCTTTTGCGTCGTTTGCCAGGAACTGCGGCAACATGGTTGCGGACCTCCGGTTCGCTGTGGCGGCTTGTGATTGCGGCCGCGGCGACCGCCGTTGTGGTTGCCATTTCACTGCGCATCTGGCAAAACGTGCGGCCACATGTCGAATCGCAGCCGGAGTATTTGGTTCCGGCAGCATCGCTAGAAATCTCGTCCACTCCACCCTGGATTCACGCCGATGTAAAGGCAGAGGTAATTCGCGACGCCGGCTTGCCCGAGCGGTTGTCGATTCTCGACGAACGGCTCGCGCAGCGGCTGACGCAAGCCTTCTCGTTGCATCCTTGGATTGCGCGGGTCAGCAGCGTCAAAACTTCGTATCCAGCATATATCAAAGTCGATCTACAGTACCGCCATCCCGTGGCAATGGTCGAGGTGCACGGCGGACTTTTGCCGATCGATGCGGAAGGGGTGCTGCTGCCAACTGAAGATTTTACTCCGCAAGATGCACAAAAGTATCCGCGCGTGGGAGGGGTAGAAAGCAGTCCGCTGGGGCCATTGGGTACGCGCTGGGGCGACACGTTTGTGGAAGCCGCGGCGAAACTGGCGGCGCTACTGCAACCCGACTGGCACGACATGGGGCTGCATCATATCCAAGGGGCGCAATCTGGAGTGGCGACGAGGCATGCAACGCTCGAACTAATCACTCGTGGCGGGACTGCTTTCGTGTGGGGATCGGCGCCAGGCGAGGAAGTTGCCGACGAGACGAAAGGGAGCAACAAGGTAGCGACGCTGAAGCGACTTGCTGCCGCGAATGGATCACTCGATGCTGCCGCGGCACCAGAGCGCGATTTGCGTCATACCTCCAATAAGTCGGCAGTTACTCCTGGCCAATGACGACGTGGGCGATGTCGCCTAACTCCATTCGAGTGCGGATAAGTCACTTCAATTCAATCATCCGCAGGTCGCGCATTGCTTTCAGCTTTTCGGGCTGGATTTCGTCGCGCACCACCGCCATCTCAGCCGGAGCATCAACGCCGATGCGCACCACGCCTGGCGCAATTCGCACCACGGTCACTTCAATCTGGTCGCCAATTTGAATCCGCTGGCCAACACGGCGGGATAGCACGAGCACGAGAAATCCCTCCTGGATGCAAGCAGAGCAACTTCCTGTAAATGTATGCGGCGCTGAGCTTCCGGGCGACCCTTTCTTGGCTCCGCACCGGCTGCTAGCATAGCAATGCTAGCGATTTTCGGCAACGGCGGATTGGTAACGCAAAAGTCGGTCGATCCAAAGCGGCTAGGTTCGCATTTTTGACCGATCAGCGCGAGCAACTGTCTCAGCTTTATAGCTGACTCCTGATTCCCAACTCTTGATCCCATGCCTCCTGCTGCACTTGTTACTGGCGCTTCTCGCGGCATCGGCCGGGCGATTGCCTGGGAATTGGCACGGATAGGGTATGCGATCGGCGTAAACTATGCCTCGCGGCTAGAGGCAGCGGAAAAGGTTGTTAGCGAAATCGTTTCCAGCGGCGGGCAGGCTGTGGCGATCCAAGGCAACGTCGGTTCTTCGGGCGATAGAACAGCGATGATGGAGCGCATGATGGCCGAGTTCAGCCGGATCGATGTGCTGGTGAACAACGCCGGCATCACTTCGCCGGGTCGCAAAGATTTGCTCGAAGCTACGGAGCAATCGTGGGATCAAGTGTTCGACGTAAATTTGAAAGGGCCGTTTTTTCTTTCGCAGTTAGCGGCCCGCAAGATGATTGAACTCATTGTCGCTGGCACAATTCCCGGCGGGAAGATCATCAACATTTCGTCGATTTCCGCATTTACCGTGTCCACCGATCGCGGCGATTATTGCCTGACCAAAGCGGCGATGCAAATGATGACGCAGCTCTTTGCTGTGCGGCTGGCCGAAGAGAAAATCGGTGTATTCGAATTATGTCCGGGCATTATCCAAAGCGACATGACAGCAGCCGTGAAACAAAAGTACGACAAGCTGATTAGCGAGGGACTCACGCCAATTCGCCGTTGGGGCCGGCCGGAAGACGTGGCCCAGGCGGTTGGCGGCATTGTGACCGATGCGTTTCCGTTCAGCACGGGTGAACGAATTCACATCGACGGCGGATTTCACATTCGTCGATTATGATATCGTAGCGAAGAATCGCCAGGCGGCAAATGGATTGGGGCGAATGAGACGCCAGTCACTGAAAATCTTGCTCGTCGAGAATGTAGCTCTTCGCGGCCGGCGGTAAATCAGACCGTTTGCTATCGGGGGTCATCAACTGCTGATAAACTCGATAGTCGATGCTGTCGTTCAGCCATTGGCCGTGGCCATCGCAGTACATGGCGTTGACGCCGCCGCCACGATGATTGCTCGACGGCCGGGCGTAATCCATCGTCGGCGCTGCCGTGGCGTTTGAGTTTTTGTCGCCGTTGATGCGCCGCGCCGGATTCTCGGTATCGTGCCAGACCATACCGGTCAGTCGCTCGGCTTCTTCCGAGGTCATCACCGTCCAGCGATCGGCCTGGAGATTCTCGCTGAGCAGCAGCGTGTTCGATGCGCCATCACGGCTGGAAACATAGCCGGAGTTGTTCGTGATGTTCTTCTCGTACAGATTCAAGAATACGCCGTTGGCCGGACTGTCGGTGAAATTGTCATCGGGCCGTCCGCAATTGACGACATAGGAAAGCACGTCCCCCGTGCCGTCGTCATCGGCCCCGCAAACAACCTCGCTCCAATGAACCGTGGGGCCGGGCATCACGGATGGATCGCTCCAAGCACTCCATAAATCGTTCCGTTCCATGTAGGGGAACAGTGCAACCAGCCATGTCGCTCTTTTGTTGCCGACTTTGTTCACGAAGCCAGGATACTGGCGTTTCGCCGCGTCGAATTGGATCGTGGCTAACGTTAGCTGTCGCTGGCGATTGGAGCATTCGAGACGCCGTGCGGCATCGCGCGTCGCTTGAACTGCCGGCAGCAGCAAGCCCATCAGAATGCCGATGATGGAAATCACCACCAACAGTTCGACCAGGGTAAAGGCCGCTGCTGTTCTCGGGGTAATTCGCACCAGACGAGAAAAATCATGTCTCCGACAAACACCGTTCCGCAGTGGAATGCACATGGCCGACCTCCGAGAAGAAAAGAGTACCGGTCGGGAAATAAGTGCATCCATCATTGTGATAAATCGGGCGGGCCGTGTCCACTGAAATTAGACCTTTCGGCAATACCGGGCTTATAGGCTCGTCGGCACCGGAAATCGGGGGTAGACTTGCGCTAAGCTGCAAGCGAATCGCGAGCCCATTCGACTGAAACTGAACTGCCACGCTAAAACCTGAACCCTGAGCCATTCTCCGTGAAACTGGCCCTGCTTGGCATTGACGATACAACGCTGGCGTTGGCCGCCGCAGCCGTATCCAACGGGCACGATGAGATTGTGATGATCGACGCGCTCGCAGACCGCGCACGAGAGGCAACTGCATTGCGCCAAATGCCCGGCTGGTTGCCGATTGGGAATGCGTGTTAGACGCGAACCAGGTCGATGCCGTACTGGTGGCCGCCGATCAATCAACGCTGCGAATCGAGCAGCTACGGCGCCTCATCCAAGTGGGCATGCCGGTGCTCGCCTCGCATCCGGTCAGCATGTCAATGCTCGAATGTTATGAGCTAGACATGATCCGTAACGAAACGCAAAGCATCGTATTGCCATATCTGCCGTCGCGGTGGCACCCCGCCGCGGAGGATTTGTGTCTGATTGCTGATGATGGCCCATCGTCCGACATCGGGACGATTGAACAAGTGCTGTTCGAGCGTTTCTTGCCTGACCGAAATCGCGAAGTCGTTCTGCGGCAGTTTGCCGGAGACGCCGACTTGCTGCAATTCATTGCTGGCGATGCAACCAAGCTGCACGCGCTGGGCTCGGTGAGTGGCTCTTCCCTTGCTGGGCCGTACGCGAATCTCGCGGTGCAAATGACCTGCAAAAATGGATTGGTCTGCAGGTGGACCGTAGCGCCGGTCGAAGATCAACTCGGCGGGCGCATGACTCTGGTTGGCGCGAGCGGCAAAGCAGTTTTGTGGATGCCGCAGAATAATTCGCCGTGGCGGCTGACAACCCGCACGGCTCGTGAATCAACCGCCGACGATTTTCCCGACTGGAATCCTGCAGCCGCGGCACTGGAAAAACTCGCCGCCGCGAAAGAAGGCGCCGACGTCGATCCCACCTGGGCCGAAGCCTGCGCGCACCGTAGAGCTGGCCGAGACGATCGACATGAGTTTGAAGCGCGGCCGCACCATCGATTTGCATCATGAAGAATTCTCCGACATCGGCACCTTCAAAGGCACGATGGCCTCCGCCGGCTGCGCTCTGCTGATGGCCGGCTTGATGCTTGTCGTGCTGGTGGCCGTTGCCGATGTCGTTGCCGCACAGGCCGGCTGGAACCGGCTGGCGGGCATCTTTCATCAATGGCCCTATCTGCTGCTAGGCGTTTTCGGTGTGTTTTTACTGTTGCAACTCCTGCTGCTCATCGGAGCACCGCGCCAGCAAAGCCAGCAGCCGACCAGCGACGATGACGACGGCGATGGTAAAGTTTGACGGTTATCCACAAGATTCCGTCTCGCCGATGCCGATTTGTTAATCCGACTGTGTGTGCCTGCGCCCCTAAGTTTGATTGAGGTGCGACAAGTCACCCAGTCTAAGGGATTTGCAGAAAGGCATGTGATGCGGCTCAATTGCTGCACAACCATCGTGCTGGCATTTAGCGGAGCGCTATTGGCGCTCGCGGGCTGCTCCGCGCCGATGGGTCCCCTTGGCGGGCCACATTTGGCGGGCTGTTGCGTGCTAACTGGCTGTCATCTTGGGACGCCCAGCGTCTGCGATGAAAACGATCCGACCGTCGTGCCGCCGCATTCGAGTTTTCATCCGCTGCCGACTCGGCCCGTTTTTTCGCCACCGGAATCGATTCCCGGTGTCTACGCGCCGTGGCCCGGCGAAAACCCGATTCCGCCGCGCGAGCTGCCCATCGAGCCGATAGAAGTTCAAGCGTCGCCACGCTCGTCGGACGAAGCGCCGCCTCCGCCGCGGGTCTCCCTTTCATCAAGCGACGCTGGTTCGTCCTCCGTGACCAGTAAAAGCGTAACTCTCCGTCGTTAAATCTTGCCGCTTTAGTGCAAAGCTGCTGGCCGACAAAGTTCGGCTGACGCGCACCACTTCCCACCGCACCTCTCTAGTCAGGCAATTTGTTCCGGCCGCCTGGTAGCGTTTTAAGCGGCTGTAACTAGCGGACCGATTTAACGAGCGTGTCCTCGCACTGATCCTGGTCGCGAGCACGATATTTCCCGCCGCCTGGGGTGGTCTTCCCGGGCTTACCTGCTACGACGATCCACCTTCCGCGGTGATCTCTTTTATGCCCAACTGTTACATGCCACGCTTGCCTGCCATCATCAGGCATGCGCTTTTGTGCCTTGCAGTCTGTGGTACCAGCTACGGTTGGCTCGCGGATGGCGCCCTGGCCGCCCATGCTTCGGAACTGCGAAAGACGCCCATCGTGCAGGCGGTCGCCGGTGCTCGCGATTCGGTCGTCAACATCCACGGACAGAAGCTGCTCACCGCCGCCGACGATCCGCAAATTCCCGGCGATAACCCGCGGAAAGTAAACGGCATGGGCACCGGCATCGTCATCGACGAGCGGGGCTACATCATCACCAATTTCCACGTTGTCGACGGCGTGAAAAAAATCGAGGTCACGCTCTCGGACGAAAGCACGACGACAGCGCAACTCGTTTCCACCGACCCGGTGAATGATTTGGCGATTGTGAAAATCGATGTGTCGCGAAAATTGCCGGTCATCACCATCGGCACATCCAACGATTTGATGGTTGGAGAAACAGTCATCGCCTTGGGCAACGCCTACGGTTATGAGCACACCGCCACCGACGGCATCGTCAGCGCCATTCACCGCAGCGTGCAAGTGAGCGACACGCAAAGTTACGAAGATTTGATTCAGACCGACGCCAGCATCAACCCCGGCAACTCCGGCGGTCCGCTCTTGAACATCGATGGTGAAATGATTGGTATCAACGTGGCAGTGCGAGCCGGCGCTCAGGGGATTGGCTTTGCCATCCCGGTCGACAAGGCGATGGCCGTAGCCGCCAAGCTCATCAGTGCAGAGCGCGTGGAACGGAAATACCACGGCGTGAAGACCACCGACACACCAGGCCTGCGCCAACGGCGCAGTCATTGCATCCATTGATGACGACAGCCCCGCCGCCAAGAGCGGTTTGAAGGCCGGCGACATGATTACCGCCGTTGATGACAAGCCCGTGTGCCGGGCACTGGATTTCGAACGGGCGATGCTGGGCCGCGAATTGGGCAAAGATGTTTCGATCACCGTGCGTCGCAACAATCAACCGGTAAACACCGAGTTGGCGCTGGCCTCGCTACCATCCAAAGCTGCTGACCCGAGCGACGCCACTTGGGATTTGCTCGGCCTCAAACTCCAGCCAATTCCCGCGCCGCAATTTAAGCAGTATCAATCGCGCTATCACGGCGGTCTGTCGGTCGTGGCGGTTCGGCCCGATGGACCCGCCGCCAAACAAGGTATCCGCCGCGGCGACGTGCTGGTCGGCATGCACATTTGGGAAACGGTGTCGCTCGACAACGTCGAATATGTGCTTAATCGCCCCGACTTCACGGAATTCGAGCCCGTGAAATTCTACATCCTCCGCGGCAGCGAAACGCTGTACGGCCACCTGCCGGTGTCGCTGCAGCGGCGGTAGACATCGGCGTAGCATCTCCGCTTCTTTGCCTGCTGACGATTCATGGTATGTAGAGCGGTCTAACGTACAAAGCTCAGCCGCAAGTCGCTTCGCAGCGGTCTGAATGTTGCTTAAGACCTGCCTGCGGCTTGTCGGCTGCAGCGAGTGGTTATACAGCGTGCAACACGAAACGGCGATGGGACCGCTTTCCGCCCGTCGAATCCCGCGGCTGGATGCCTCAGCTCACGTTGCGTCGTGGCCAGTGTCGGCTGCAGCAAGCGGCTTGCTCTGCCGCGCTGGAGCACGACGCTACCGCGTGATAATCCATCCACCCGCACTCGACAAGCGAACAAGCGTTCCCTATGCCTTGTGGTGCACGCCTGTATAACGATTGATTCTACAACGAAACTGTTGGGTTATTTCCCGACAGTATAGCCGGATAATTCGTGGCGTCAAATTCCGGAAGACGGTACGACAGCGTGGTTTACATGAGATCGACCTTCCTATTATGCGACGTTTTCGTTGCATAACATGGCCGATGACCCGGTTGATGCAGTTCGCCCAATCAACGCCGGCCCATTTTCTTGCGTCTCGCCGCTGAATCCTGTCCCCTGCGCCCTGTTTTCTTGAGTGGCCTGAAAACGCCCTTGAAAAAGTACATTTGTACATGTATAATCAAGGCGGAACTCTCAGTGCCCGGTCCCGTGCGCCGGGATTGCCGATCTTTGACAAGTGAGCATTTATTTTCCCAACCTCGCGGCAGCCAACCGCGGGGTTGGGCCGGACTGCGCGACGGTTGGAACAGTGAGGGAACAATGCGCGGCGCAAAACACTGGTTTTCTCGAGGGTTTCGCACGAGCATTGCACCATCGATCCCCGGGGGTTGTGTTTTTTGATTGTTGGGCGGTCCGTGGTTCGTGGTCAGTTGAAAAAGACGGACAACAGACAAACCGCACAAACCGGAATCGAACGGCGGGGGACGCAGAGCGGCAGAAGCATGAATAAGGAAGGCAGGAAGGCAAGAATTAGAAGGATCGGGAAGGAATCAATCCATCAGCTTCCTGGCTTCCTGGCTTCCTGGCTTCCTTATAAATTTGCTTTCCGCGCGCTCCGCGTTCCTCTGCGCCTGCGGCGGTGAAAATCTACGAGCCACCAGGCACTCAGGCACCTTCGCGGAGCACGGTTTTTCACGGTTTTTGACCGTTTATTGCCGTTTACGACGGTTTATGCCCGTTTTGACGCTTTCCGCCGTTTTCCAGCTTTTTTTCTTCGCACGTCGTCGTGTTGATTGGCAGTGTTTGGTAGAGGAGCTTGGCATCTTATACTCTGGAGTGAACCCGATCGTTGGGCCTTCACCGCGGTACATCACTATCTGAATCTCACTATCGATGGAGCTCGAATTTATCCACTGGCTGCGAGAACGGTTGCCGGGGCATCTGCTTTTGAAGTTGGGCGTTGGCGATGATGCGGCGGTTCTGGCCACCGCAGGGCGCGGCGATGTGGTCGTGACCACCGATCTGATTTCCGACGGCATAGATTTCGATTTGCGAATTCACGACCCGCGGCGGATCGGCCACAAAGCGCTGGCGATCAATCTCAGCGATCTGGCGGCAATGGCGGCGAAGCCATTGGCGGCGGTCATCGCTTTGAATCTGCCGCAGCACGGCGGCGCAGAATTGGCGCGGCAATTGTATGAGGGACTGCTGCCGCTAGCCGAACGCTTTCATGTGGCGATCGCCGGCGGCGACACCAACAGTTGGGACGGGCCGCTGGTGGTTAGCGTGACTGTCCTCGGCGAATTGACGGCCGATGGACCGCTGCGCCGAAGCGGGGCACAGCCTGGCGATCGGATCATCGTCACCGGCAGTTTTGGCGGCAGCATTCTCGGCCGGCATCTCGACGTTGAGCCGCGCGTCGAAGAAGCACTGCTGCTTCATCAGCGCTACCCACTGCGCCGGCATCGATTGCAGCGACGGCCTGTCGCTCGATCTGTGGCGAGTATGCGAAGAAAGTTGTTGCGGCGCTGCGATTGACGTAGCTCGTATTCCGATTTCGACCGCTGCTGCGGAGTTGGCCCAAAATAACAACGACGGCAAATCCCCCTTGGACCATGCCCTGAGCGATGGCGAAGATTTCGAACTAATTCTCGCCGTGCCGCCGGATTCCGCCGCGCGAATGCTTGCCGATCAACCGCTGGAGGGCGTCTTGCTCACCGATATCGGTGAATTCGTTGCCGACCGGGGACTGTGGCAATGTGATACAGCGGGAACTCGGAAGCCACTCACCCCGCACGGCTACGAACATCGATTCGACTGATTCCCAGCAGCGCCAACTCAAGCAGGTCGCAATCCACAACGGCGGAAACATTTTGCTGCGGCTGGCGAAGCGATGAATTCAAGCAGCGACCGGGCTTCCGCAGCCTGTTTTCCACCGCGGACAATTCCCGCCACGTACTCAGTTGCCACCTTGGAATGCGGTACACGAAACAATGTTTGAAACTGGTGAGATCGCTCCGCGTCGCTAGCAAATGCTAGACCAGTATCGGCAGCCCCAGAAGCGATGGCCGATAATACGGCGCGAGTTATCAACGTGGATGACTTTCGGAACCAGTTGCTCATATATGCCCGCAGATTCCAAATATGTTTTGGAATACTTGCCGAGAGGACAAGCGGGATCTGCCAGTACAACCTGCCGAGTTTTCTTCGATACCAAATCGGCGAGGCTGCTCACTTTGCTCCCAGGCAGCCCGATCGCGGCTAATCCATTGAATGCAACCGTTCTGCGCGAGCGAGACACCAACTTTTTTGCGGCATCAAGTCGATCGATTTCCGATACGTCGGCGGCAATAAATAAATCGCCCGACGCGCCGGAGAGCAAATGATCGGCCAATTCGTTCGATGCCCCGTACACGGCGCGGATCACAACCGCTGGCTGACGTAAGGCATATTCCGCCAACAATTGGGAGATGACTTCTTGCAAACTGATGGCGGCGGCCAAATGCACGCACGGCAGCGACTCATCGGTTGGGCTGACCGTGCGGCGCAATACTTCGACCGTGTTCTCATGCACCGCGTTCTGAAGTCTCTCATACACTTCCAACGCAAAGCGGCCACGGCTGGTCAACCGAGCCGCCCCCTTGCACACCCCCGACGGCGGCTTCAACCAACGTTTCTCCGGCCGAGGAGTTAATTTCCTGAATTAAGGTCCAGGCCCGGCGGTACGACATTTTGACCGCTTTGGCGGCCGCCGTAATGCTGTGGTGCCGTTCGATGGCAGCCAGCAATTCAGCCCGACCGTGGCCCAAAACCGCCTGGCCATTCCGCTGAATCCACACTCGAACACCAACCGTCCAATCATTACGCCAACTTGATTTCGCCATTGTTGACACGGCAGTTCATAGGGGTAAACTAGACCGCTATATTCACGATTGCATAACGCTTGGGTAGCGCCATGCGAACCACGTCCAAAGGTTTCACTTTAATTGAATTGCTGGCCGTGGTCACGGTAATTACGCTGTTAATAGGGCTGCTGCTGATCGCCGTCCAGCAAAGTCGGGCGGCCGCGCGACGAATGGCTTGTCAATCCAATCTCCGGCAATGGAGCCTCGCGATGCTGCATTTTGCAGATGCCCACAAAGGTGCATTGCCGCGTCGAGGGCAGGGGGTCCAGCCGACCACCAAACTGGATCGCGCCGACGATTGGTTCAACTCCCTGCCGCCGTTCATGGAAAACTTGCCGTACAGCCGTTTGGTGCAAGAGGGTCAGCAGCCTAAGGCAGGTACAAACAGTGTGTGGATGTGCCCCGACGCCCAAGAAATTGCACAAAGCACATATTTCGCTTACGGCATGAACATGGCTCTTTCGCCCTGGGACGCGCCCAACCGGACCGCATCGATCGCGTCGGACCAACACACACGCTGGTATTTATGACCGAAGGTCCGGGGGACCATTGTTCGCTTTTGCCTTCGTCCAAAGCGTACAGTCCACTTGCGCGACACGGCGGATCAATCAACATTGCGTTTTTGGATGGGCATGTGGAAACGTACTCGGGCGATGCGGTCGGCTGTGGCGTCGGCGACCCCAAGCGGCCCGACATTCGCTGGTTTATTGCCGGCAGTTCTTGGACTGAGCCACCCTAAAGCATCGAGCGATATCGCAACAGAGGAGAATCATCGGTGAGAAACGTCTTCCTTGGCGTCGCAATGGCCGCCATGTTTCTGAGGGGAAGCAAGGCGACGCTTGCCGACACCATTACCCTTGGCGCCAGTAAAGACGCCACAATTCACGCTGGGTTTGTGAACAACAGCAACGGGGCCGGCCCTGGAATGTTCACAGGAACCGACGGAAATTCGGCGATCTCTCGCGCTGTTGGCATTCGACGTTTCAGACAATCTTCCGGCAGGCGCGACAATCACTGCGCGCAGCTGACGCTAGTGTTGGCGCAAGTGCCCGGTCAGACTCCAGCCAATGCCACGATTGAGCTCCACAAAATGCTTGCCGATTGGGGCGAAGGCATCACAGGGAAGCAAAGCCCACCGACCGACAACGTTGGGGGAACAGGGCAGGGCGTCGCAGCCAATGCCGGCGACGCCACGTGGAATGCGCGATTTTTCTCGGCCACCACACCCACGTTATGGACCACCACCGGCGGCGATTTCTCGGCTACTGCCAGCGTCAGCACGACGGTGGGAACAACCTTGAGCATCGGCTATAACTGGACTAGCACCGCGGCGCTGGTGGCCGACGTTCAAAATTGGCTCGACAATCCGGCCGCGAATTTTGGTTGGGAACTGGTCAACACCAACGAAAGTTCTGCGCACACCAACCGCACGTTCTTCACGCGCGATACCGCTACAGCAACATTTCGGCCGCAGCTGCAAATTACCTACGCAGTGCCGGAGCCGAGTGGAATTTTTCTCGGCTCGATGATCGGTCTTGTGTTATTGATTTTTGGGCAGCGACAATGTCTGGTAGCAAAATGCCCGACGTTTTGATCGACCAACCGATGCCGTCGCAGAATGCTGAATCTGCCACGCACGCTGCGTTCGGAGATCAGAAATCGACCCATTCTGGCGGCGTCTGGCATGTGCTTCGGCAAGCCCGTTTCAATCGACAGGAAATTGCCGGCTCGCTGGGAGACTTGGGCACTTTTTTACCACTCTTAGTGGGCATGGCAGCTCAAAACGGACTTGACTTCGCTTCGGCTCTGTTCTTTGCCGGGCTGTTCAACATTGTTACGGGCCTCGTTTTTCCGATTCCGATGGCCGTGCAGCCGATGAAGGCCATCGCGGCGGTGGCACTGACCGAAGGGCTAACCGTGCCGCAGATTCTTGCTGCCGGTGCATCGGTAAGTCTCATCATTTTAGTTCTGGGATTGTCGGGACTCATTAATTGGCTAAACCGGGTGATACCGCGCAGCGTCGTACGCGGACTGCAATTGGCGTTGGGACTTTCGCTCCTGATGAAGGGCATGCAAATGGTTGCCGGCACTCACCAATGGCTAGCAGCCGATAGTTACTGCACGGGTTTGTTGTCGGCGCTAGCGGTCTTCCTGCTGTTTTTCTCCCGAAAAATTCCGGCGGCGCTATTGCTGTTTGGCGTCGGCCTGGCAATTGCTTTGTGGACTCATCCCGAGGTGATCGGCGGCCTCGGTCTGGGATTCACGCTTCCAAAGTGGACTCCACCATTCTGGGCCGACTTCATCAGTTCGTTCCCTAAGGCCGCATTGCCTCAGATTCCCTTGACGACGTTGAACTCGGTCATCGCCGTGTGCGCGTTATCAGCGGATCTGTTTCCCGACCGCTCTGCCGCGCCACGGAAAGTCGCCGTGTCGGTGGGTTTGATGAATCTGTTGGCCTGTTGGTTCGGCGGAATGCCGATGTGCCACGGTGCCGGTGGATTAGCGGGACAGTATCGCTTCGGCACGAACCAACGGCTCGATCCTGTTTCTGGGCGGCGTTAAGCTAACATTGGCCGTGTTGCTTGGCGCATCGTTGATGGCGCTGTGCAAGGCATTTCCCGCCAGCATTCTCGGCGTGATGCTCGCATTCAGCGGCATGGAATTGGCGCTGGTTTGCCGCGATCAAACCGCTCGGACTGATGCCTTCGCCATGCTGCTAACCGCGGGCACTGCCTGGGACTGAATAACATTGCCCTGGGCTTCATACTTGGTCTGACGATGGCGTGGTGCTTGCGCCTGGGTGTTTTCCGCGTCGAAGAGCAGGCGGCAAAAGTGGTCGAAAACGCGGAAAATTTGACCGAAGGCAAAATGTAAAGAGTCGAAACATCCACAGACACGCTTGCGGCGCCCATCGGTGGACCTTTCGACTCTTCGCCGTGCCTGCAGCGATTTACTGCACCAAATGCACCTGTGGATTGTCGATGACTTTATCCAGCAGGGCCGTCATCTCGGTTTCGTACGTCGAGGGGTCGCCGCTTGTGCTAGGTGCGTGGCCGTCGTCGTCGGCAGTGCCGCCCATCCGCGCCATGCGGTCCATGAAGTCGGAATCGATAGCCAAGCCCAAGGGAATAGCAAACACTTGCCACTTGGCCAGACGCATCGAGTCGGCTTGTATGAGAGCGGCATCGCTGGGGTAATTGCTGGAACCACCGTAATAATTCGAACTCGGATGGGCCGATTCGTAGTTCGCGATGGTCGCACTGCTACTCGTTTTCAAATTGGCCACACCATCGGTCAGCAGGATGACGATTTTTTGCGCGTCTTCTCGACCCGTGCCTCCCTGGCTTTGTGGCTTGATGAGGTTGTAGGCCGCAATCAAACCGGTCTCCGTGGCGGTGCTGTTTCCATTTGTTCCGACCGCCTGCATCGTGGCGCAGGCCGTCATGGCAGAGTCGTAATTGCTGGTCAGTCCGATTAGCGGGGTAATGCCTCCGGGAGTCGTGTTTTTGTCAAACGTGACAATCGATATCCAATCCTTCTGGCTGGCGTCAGACAGCGAGCTGTTCTTGACTTTTATCTCGTGCAAGCCGGCGATCACCGACCGGCGTTCCGAATGCGTCGGCTGCTCAGAAGCCGGGAATGAGAACGTACCTCCGGGGGTCGATTCATTGTGATAGTTGCAATTCGGGCTATTCACCGACAACTGTCCGTATGCGCCGGACTTAGGACCAGTTTGATCGCGCCCTTGATCCATCAGCCAGGTCACATAGCTGCGGTAACCAATCTGACCACTTTTGCTGTTGACGGCATCGATATAGTCGGTCCAGTACGATAGACTGCTGCCACTCGCGCTGCTAGGCGCCGGTTTGGCATTCGGCATGTTGAGAGCAATTTCCTTGTCTACAACATATTTGTAAGCCTTGGCTTGCCTCAGTGCGGTTGTATTATCTGAACCCGTGATTCGGTAGGCCACGGGAATGCTAGCCGAAGTCAACGGGCCACTGCTCGAATACAGGTTGCTCCAGCTCGTCGCGCTGACCGTGTAGCCAATCTTATTCATTACCCCTGGATAACTTCCAAAATTGAAATCGGAATACACCTGTCCCATCATCGAGCTATAAATCGCCGGGTACGATGGACTGCGGTACGATGCGGTGCTGCCATAGCCCGTAACAGTGTCGTCGTTCATTGAACCGGAAAGGTCGACGACGAAACAAATATCGCGTTTATTGCCCATGGCGATGGCCTGCGCCTGGCCGTCGAAACCTTGCAGTCCGAACACGCGGCCGAAAAATAGCGGCGCTTGCCCGCCATGCGCGGCATCGACGCGAGCGGTAATCCGCAGTGCGTTCCCGATCTGTGAAGTCGGCGTGAAGCTACGGCTGGACGAGTCCCAAACGCCGTATTGGATATCTGTCGTCTCTAGCGATACATTTTTTCCGCCTGCAACGTGGTATCCTGCAAACTGTTGGGCCACTTCCACCGGATCCGACTGACTGGAACCCATCACGCCTGTCGCCGCCATGGCAGCGGAATCGGCGGCCACTTGCAATTGACCGCGGACGAGCGACATATAACCGCAATCCACCGCGAAGGCCACCATGCCTGCCATCACCACCATAAAAAGTGCGGCTAGTACCAGGGTCGCTCCACGACGCTGACAAGGACCTGCAGAATGGCGTTGCGCGCATGATCAAGCCTCCACGCAGAACAAGAGAATTCAATTTAATGTGAGCGAAGCACGTGGCAGGCAGTCGCCGCGGGCCATTTTTCCCAAGCGCCCGAGAGTGGCGGCCTGCCGGAACAGATAAGTTTTTGAGGAGTCTACTGAACTCTGTGTCATAAACGGCCGGTAGTCAAATTTATTTCGCCGCTCCGCCAGTAATTGCTAAATCACGCTGTATATTGAGCGTTTGGACTTAGTGACAGTTCGCACAATCTTCCGGTTACGTCTGAATTGACAATCGATGCCCAACGAAAAACTCCGCCGACAAATTGCTTGGGATGCGGCACAGATAATTCGGGCCGGGCAGGAATCGGAATATTACGCCGCTAAAATGAAGGCGGCTCGGCGGATGGTGCGCGGCTGGGTCCCCGAAGAGGATTTGCCTGGCGACGATGAAATTCGCAATTTGGTGCAATCGCTGACTTCTCCGCCGGGGGGCGATCGGTTCGATCATTACCGCCGGCTGCTGTTGGCGCTAGAGCAGGTGAAGCTCAACCCTCAGTACCATCCTGAAGGAGATGCGCTTAATCACACGTTGCAAGTGTTCGATCTGGCCCGCCACGAATTGCCGTACGACGAAGAATTCTTGCTGGCGGCGCTGTTGCACGATGTGGGTAAGGCCATCGATCGCAAAGATCACATCGCCGCCGGGCTGGCGGCGCTAAACGGTTACATTACCGAAAGGACCGCGTGGTTCATAGAACACCACACGGAAGCCAACCAATTGGCCGAAGGAAGGCTGGGCGTTCGTGCGCAGCGTCGCTTGGAGGAAAATGAAAACTTCGCCGAATTAGAAATCTTATCGAAATGCGATCGTGGGGGCAGGCAAAAAAATGTGCAAATTCCGGAGGTCGAAGAAGCGATCGAGTACCTGCGGGCGCTGGAGCAAGAACACGGCGATTGAGTGAAATCAGACCGTTATTTTACAGCCTAGCAGGTGTTCCTTTAGCATTGCGATCCCGGCTGCTGAGACATTAGTGTCGGTCAGAACAACTTCTTTGAGCTGCTTCATGACATGTAGATGCATAAGTCCGGCATCCGAAATCTGATTTTCCTCAAGGCAAAGCCAGCTAAGTTTTGGAAAGAATTGCAGATAACACAGGCCATCGTCGCCGATTCCTGATGCGCTCAGGTCAATTTCTTCGAGAGGTTCAATTGGATCCAAGCATCCCTCCGTACCCGGATACCAAAAGAATATTCCGACTAAGTCTTGTAGTGCTTGATATGCTTCAAGTTCAGTCATGGAAAGATCTCCATGCCGGGTGCTACTGTTAACTTGCTATAGGTAGCATATCCAATCGTTTTCAATTCTTGCAGCCACAAGCTTTCTTTTCGGCGCTTTTGCAGCCGCACATCTGATCGCCCACTCGCTTGAGCACCGTATCAAGAGTTTCTCGCAGTACTTGCCCGCTGCGACGAAGTGCTTGCAATTCCTTCGGCCAAAGTTCGATTTCATGGACGCCCAGACCTCCGGTCCGGCCGACGATGGTCGGCACGCTAATGGCAACGTCGCGCAAGTCATAACAGCCGTGCTGCACCGTCGAAACGGGGAGAATCGCCCGGCGATCGAGCGCGACCGCTTCGATGACTTCCTGAATCGCGATACCGACGGCGAAACCCGCGCCTCCTTTTTCTTGATCACTTCCGCGCCGGAACCTTTGGTGCGCGTAAAGAGTTCGTTCTGCAAGTTGATCGACCAGCCGGGATATCGTTCAAGCGGCAGACCCGCCACGGTGGCGCTGCTCCAAATCGGCACCATGCTGTCGCCGTGTTCGCCAAGAATTAATGCCGAAACCTGTTTTGGCGGCGCGTTTAATTTTGCGGCTATCAAACTGCGGAAGCGAAGTGTATCTAACTGAGTCCCCAAACCAATCACCTGCGAGGCCGGCAACCCCAACCGTTTACATGCCAAGTAAGTCAGCACGTCAACAGGGTTCGAGACGACGACAACAACCACGTCCTTCTTAGGTCCAGCTTTAGCAACTTCGCCGAGGATGCTCAAAAACAAGTCGACGTTGCGATTGATCAAATCGAGCCGGCTTTCATCTGGCTTACGACGCAAACCGGCGGTGATGCAGATGACATCGCTGGTCGGAATGTGTTCGTATCCGCCGGCCGTTATCACCTGATCGGCCACCAGTGCCGAACCGTGCAACAGATCGAGTGCCTGACCATTCGCCATCTCAGCGTTGGCATCCAAGAGGGCAATCTCGCGCACTACCCGGCCCGTTTGCAAAGCGAACCCCGTGCAAGAGCCTACCAATCCGCCGCCACCGATAATTGCAACTTTCATGTTTGGCCGCGCCACTTCCGACGCGCTGCTGTTTTTGAAAATCAATTGTCTATTTCGTTATTTCGCCAAAGCCGCCAGCACGCGATCGGTAATCAGCTTCACCAATGATTCCTGATCGACACCGCTTGCGGCAAGAGTCGATTCATTCGTCGACGGCGTCCGGGCTGGTTTCATGGTCGGAGGAGGCTCAAAGGCACGACGCTCGACGCCGGTCGATTTCCAACTATCGCGGAAGATATCATTAGCGCAGATGTCGCAATTTTCCATCTGATCGAGCCGCGGGTCTTTGAAGCCCCATTTCTGTTTCAAATCCAACAATTCGCGAGTTTCGCCTTCGGTAAAGTAATTTATTTTTCCGAGGTCTCTGGCCATCATCAAAATGCGGCAATAAGCATCGAGAATCTCGGTCCACCAGTAGGCCCGCTCCACAGTTTCACCGTAGCTGACCGTGCCATGATTCGCCAGATACGATGACATTTGTCTTGTGGACGTACGGCAATATGCTGTCGGCAAACGTTTGACCACCGGGAGTCTCATACTCCGTGATCGGCACGTCGCCCAAAAACACTTCGATCTCCGGCAGCACGCATTGCGGAATTGGTTCGCGGGCCACGGCAAATGCCGTGGCATGCGGCGGATGACAATGGACGACGCTTTTTACGTCGGGTCGCTCGCGGAGAATGGTCAGATGCAACAGAATTTCACTACTGCGTTTCCGCTTGCCCGAAAGTTGCTTGCCCGTCATATCGACAATGCACAAATCCTCGGGCTTCATAAACCCCTTGGAGATGAGCGTCGGCGTACACAGCACTTCGTTTTCGGATAGGCGGTAACTGATATTGCCGTCGTTGCCGGCGGCGAAGCCTTTGTTGTAGATCCGCCGACCGATGTCGCAGATTTCGAGTTTGAGTTGATGGGTGTTCATGATTCCGTTGAAATGGTTGTGTGTCCTCAAACCCAGGGTGTTGCTACCCCTGGTTTTCACGTTGAAACATACGATGTTGTTGAATTAACGACCGATATCGATGTGATCCAAGACTGCCGCACAGTAGGCGTCAATCGGTTTAGTTTCCGGATAAAACGGTTGCGCGGCTTCAGGTCCTTCCGTAATGGCAATCAACTGATCATTGCCAGCGCTAAGTTCGTCGAGCAGCACGATTTCCTCAGCAAGTTCCTTGGATTCTCCGGTGAGATTCTCTATCGACAACGGCGCCGCCAGACGGTACACCGCACCGGCCAGCAGTGGATGCCAACGACACAGTGTCACGCTGCCAATGGTTTTTCCGACTCGCATGGCTGACCTACTCCAACAAGGATTTCAATTCCGCGGGGCACTGCCGCGCTGGCGCCGTGGCAAATGCTTCGACGATTCGCTGCAACTCCAATTGACTGCGGCGCATCGCATCAACAACCAGGAAATTGACGCCTAGTGTGCGAATTGCCTCGTTCACTTCGCCGCGATTGGCGGCCGTCCCAGCACGCACTCCGCGACGACGATTCGCAATGCACAGCGCCGCCGCCACATTGTCGGTCAGCAGCACGCCAAGTGTTCCGCTTTTGCTCACTTCTTCGGCCAGTTCGGTTGTCACCTGTCCTAATCCGACGGTCGGCAATGGCTCCACTTCGATGCCGTGCTGCCCCAGCGAGCGAACGAGGTCCGCCGCGTCGAGTTTCACGCCAGCGACTCCGAACACCACGCGAACCGAAGCCGGCGCGGTTGCTTTCAGCGCCCGGACCAGCGTAATGTTTTTCTCTTTGAGCAGATCCCGAGCCGATGGAGTCACCACCGCGCGAGCAGGAATAACCAGGCGCCGAACATTTGCCAATCGATCGGCCAACGTAGCAGCGGTAATTACCTTATCGCTAATTACCAGCTCGCCGCTGCCGCTCGATGACGGTGCTGATTGGGAAGAACTCGAACGATCAGCAGCATCGGCGCGCCTGCCCAGCTGCGCCAAAACGGCATTCACAATTTGTTCGAGCTGTTCGTCGGTCGGCATAGCAGCTGTATGTTGGCAAATCAACCCTCAGCTACCGCTGAGGGCTGTTATTACTGACTCTTAATTCCTGGCTCCTGACTCCTGATTTCTACTGATCGGCAATGCCCATTACGCTCCAGCGGACCGGTGCGTTTTTCGCGTTTCATCAATTCCTGTGTCCCTTTTCCGTCACTTGAGACAATTACACGTTCGCCACGGCCGGCGCCAAATTTATCGATCACCAATTGCGGATCGCCGTCCGGGCGATAGCCATCGGCCATCAGCGGCTGCACGATCAGCAACTTCCAACCGGTCAGCGTGGGATGCTTTACCGTTGCTGTGGCGGTGCCGACGACAAGTCCGAGTTGCATTGATACTCTCAAGGGTTACGGTTTCCCGATAATTCGCAAGTCGTCGATCATCGAGCAGCGCCGTTCGCGGGTGAACGTCAGCGGCGTGGTCACGCCTTCGCCGGTGGGCGTGGCGATCGAGAACGACAAGTAGCCTTCGCCGCCCAAGCCCAGCGCCGCCATGCACGGGCCGTTCTTGACGAACAGCGTCGTGTCCATCGCCCGGCCCATCTTGGTCATGTTTCGCACGTTGTTCGAGTGGATGATGCTCGTGTGGCGGAAGCCGTGCTCGTAGTACTTGGCCTTGTCGATCGCCTCGTCGACGTCGCGCACGCGGACGAACGGCAGGAACGGCATCATCTGCTCGACGGGCACGAACGGGTTGTGTTCGTCCGTCTCGCCGAACAGCAGTTCGGTTTGCGGGCGACACGTTCTTGCCGGCGCCGCGAGCCAGCACGGCGGCGTCCTGGCCGATGAACTCCTTGCGCGGCGACGTCGTGCTTGTGCGTCTCCTTCGCCGACCGGTGTGATGGCCACGTTGGTCAAGGCGTCGACCTCGCGAGCATTGAGCCGCACGGCGCCGGCCCGTTCCATGGCGGCCAGCATCTCGTCGAACACTTCGCCGACGACGAACACTTCCTTCTCGGCGATGCACAGCAGGTTGTTGTCGTACGCGCGCGCCTTGAATGATGCGCCCGGGCGGCGCGGTCCAGATCGGCCGTTTCGTCGACGACCACCGGCGGATTGCCCGGCCCGGCCACGATCGCCCGCTTGCCGCTTTGCATGGCGGCCCGGGCCACGGCCGGCCCGCCGGTGACGCAGATCAGCTTCACGCCGCGATGCTTGAAGATGCGCGTCGGCCGATTCCAGCGTCGGCTCGGCGATCACGCAAATCAGGTTGTCGATGCCCAGGTCGCGATAGATCGCCTGGTTGAAGCGCCGCACGCCTTCGGCCGCCACGCGCTTGCCGCTGGGATGCGGGTTGACGACCAGCGTGTTGCCGCCGGCGATCATGCTCACCGCGTTGCCGGTGATCGTGGGCAGCGAATGCGTCACCGGCGTGATCGCGCCGATCACGCCGAACGGGGCGTGCTCGATCACCGCCAGGCCGTGGTCGCCGCTGAACACCTCGCTTCGCAGGAACTCGACGCCGGGCGTCCGCTCGCCCAGCGTTTTGAGCTTTTCGATCTTGTGCGTCGAGCCGGCCGATCTTGGTTTCTTCCATCTCCATCGTGCCCAGCTCGACGCACTGGTCGATCGAGATGCGGCGGATGTGGTCGATGATCCGCTTGCGGTCTTCGAGCCGATCGCTCGCTGAGCTGCTCGAAGGCTTCGGTCGGCGGCGGCCACCGCCTCGTCGACGCAGGTGAACACGCCGTGGCGGCCTGCATAGCTGCGGCCATTGCCAGCGGCGATCCGGCTGTGCGGCGCTGGCTTTCCGATCGCGGTCAAGCACTTGCTCGACGACGCTGCGAATCAGTTCTTCGGTGGCTTGCATGGCTTGAGGACTCCGATTCGCTGGACGGATTGCGAGTCGGTTATGCTCTATCAGCGTTCGACGTCTTCTCGGCTGAAAACGCACTGTCTGATCGACGTGCACCGTGTCGACGATGCCGATGATCACCGTGTCGATCGGCAGGTTCTTGGTTTCGGGCGTCAGCCGGGCGCTGGAGCCCTGCGTGATCAGCACGAACTCGCCTTCGCCGGCGCCGACGGTGTCGACCGCCACGAACGTGCGGCCGGTGTCGACCAGCGATCGCGGTCGCTGCGGCTCGACGCGATACGGCTCGACGACCAGCAGTTTGTGGCCGACCATCGAGTCGACCTTTTGCGTGGCGACCAGGAGCCGGTGACTTTGGCGACGAACATGATCGTTACCCTTTCGCGTTAGCTTGCCTCGAGCAGTTGCTTTGGCCTGTCGGGCGACGACATTTCTTCGTTGGTCGGCACGACCCAGATCTGCATGCGGCTGCCGGCGGCGCTGAATCGTCGCTTCGCCCTTGGCCGCCGCGTTGGCTGCCGGATCGAGCACGATGCCCAACTCTTCCAGTCCGGCGCACACGGCCGCGCGAACTGTGCGACGCCGTTTTCGCCGATGCCGCCGGTGAAGACGATCGCGTCGGCGCCGCCCAGTTCGACCAGCATACGCGCCGAGATAATGCCGCACGTCGGCGATGAACACGTCGAGCGCCAGCCGGGCCCGCTGCGTTGCCGTCGGCGGCCGCTTCCTCCAGGTCGCGCACGTCGCCGCTGTGCCGCTCAAGCCCGAGCAAGCCGCTGCGCTCGGCCAGATCGTCGAGCACTTCGCTCCAGCGACTTGCCGGTCTGCTTGCATCACCACCGGCATGGCGAACGGATCGAAATCGCCGACGCGGTTGTTCTGCGGCAAGCCCGACTGCGGGCTCATGCCCATGCTGGTGGCCACGCTCTTGCCGTCGCGAATCGCACACAGCGAACTCGAGCCGCCCAGGTGGCACGAGATGATCCGCAGATCGCTCGCGCCCGAGCAGCTCTGCCATCCGCGTGGCGATGTAGCGATGGCTGGCGCCGTGAAAGCCCCAGCGGCGAACGTGATGCTTCTCGGCCCACTCGTACGGCACGGCGTAGTACCGAGTCGCGGTCGGGAATCGTCTGCGTGAAAGCCGGTTTCGAACGCCGCCACCAGCGGAATCTCCGGCAGCTTCTCGCTCAGCAGCCGCATGGCCGCGATGTAGGGCGGATTGTGGGCCGGCGCCACGTCGTTCATTTCCTCCATCGCCGCCAGCACGTCCGGCGTCACCCGCTGCACGCCGCTGATCGCCCGCCATGCACCGCCTTGAAGCCGATGGCCGCCACTTCGACGGCCTCCTGCAAGCAGCCGTCTGCCGGATCGGTCAGCTGCTCAAGGCACATGCGCACCGCCACGGCATGATCGGGCACGCTGGCCGTCAGCTCCTGCCGTGCGCCGCCGATCTCGCACCGAACGAACGGCTTTCCGGCCGAGCCGATCCGCTCGATGCCGCCGCGGCAAGCTGCCGCTCGTCGGCCATGTCGAACAGCCGATACTTGAAGCTCGTCGAACCCAGATTGGCGACCAGGATCTTCATGCGTCATGCCGCGATTCAATCCGGGACGACAAACCGTGGCGTACATGTCCGCTGCACGCGAATGCCATCGCGGCATGGACGACTGCGATCGCCGCATCGACTTACGACAAGTACGCTGCTGACCAATCCTTCGGCCGGACGCGGAATGACGTGGCTGGCGACCAGTTCGCCGACTTGCGTGGCCGCCGCAGCGCCGGCTTCGACCGCCGCCCGCACGCTGCCGACGTCGCCGCGGACGACGGTCGTCACGTAGGCGCCGCCGATGGAGACACGCTTGACGATTTGCACGTTGGCCGCCTTGGCCATCGCGTCGGTGGCTTCGACCAGCGCGACCAAACCCTTGGTTTCAACCAGTCCAATTGCGTTTTGCATGGGAGTTTCACCTTTTATGAAAAAACTTTATTGAGACCGAGTGCGGTGCCAAGGCTGCGCCGCTACACCGTGGCCTTATGCCCATTCAATCAATCGCCGCCCTTGGCTGCGCATGCTTGCTGCCAGGCAGCACGACGTCCAGATCTTCGTGCGGGCGGGGAATGACTTGCACGCTGACCACTTCGCCGATGCGGCCGGCGGCGGCGGCGCCGGCATCGGTCGCGGCCTTCACCGCGGCCACGTCGCCGGTCACAAACGCGGTGACCAGGCCGCTGCCGACCTTGTCCCAGCCGAGAAACTGCACGTTGGCGGCTTTCATCATTGCGTCGCTGGCTTCGACCAGGGCCACAAAGCCCTTGGTCTCGATCATGCCCAGCGCTTCCATCGTTTTTGCCATGGCACAGTTACTCCGGAAAGAGGAAAAGGGAAATCGACTTGGATCTGACTTTGAACAACTCCACTTTCGTGGCGTGATCCAGGTCGGCCGCGTTGCCTTCGTCGGTGTCGAGGTGGACTTCCAGCTTGCTGGTCGCGTCGGCCCGCACCAGCAGGTCTTCGAACACCATCGCGCACGATCGATGCAATCCGCAGGCTCATGCGGTCGCCGTTTTTGACGCCGTAATGTCTCGCGTGGTCGAAGTTCATGTGCACGTGCCGCTCGGCGCGGATCACGCCCTGCTTCAGTTCGACGACGCCGGCTGGCCCGACCAGCACGCAGCCCGGGCGTGCCGTCGATCTTGCCGCTGGGCCGCACCGGCAATTCGATGCCCAGCGAAATGCCGTCGGTAAACGCCAATTCCACCTGGCTGATGCGGCCGCGTCGGGCCCAGCACGCGCACCGATGGCAACATCCGCCGTTTGTTCGGCCCGACGACCATCACCGTTTCCTCCGCCGCGTAAAAGCCATCCTGGTACAGCGGCTTTATCCGGCGTCAGCGTGTGCCCTGTGCCGAACAGCATTTCGACGTGCTCGTCGGTCAGATGGCAGTGCCGGGCCGAGATGCTCACGACCAGCTTCGGCGCGATCGTGCGGCGGGCCGCCGCCCAATAGCAGTTCCCGCACGATCCGTTCGATCGTGTTGCGATCGACACTGCGGTTTAATGTGGCGACAGACATAAGCAAGAATCAGGGATCAGGAATCAGATTGTTCAACTGTTTGCGGCTTAGCGGCCTGTGCTTCGGACACCGGTGCAATCAACAGTTCCACGCCCGCCGCTGTCGATTTTCGTTCGCCATTCGTGCGGCAGGTTGTCATCGACGATGAGCGTTTGCACCGAATTCAACGGGCTCAAATGTGCCAGGCTTTGGCGGCCGAACTTCGTGCTGTCGGCCACGACGATCACCTCGTCGGCGGCGTGCATCATGGCCCGTTCGGTCTCGACCAAGCAGCAAGTTGCTGTTGTAAAATCCGCGTTCGTTGACGCCGGCCACGCTGAGCACGGTTTTGCGCACGTTGAGTTGAGCCAGTTGATCGTTGGCATACGGCCCCAGCGTGACGCCGGTGCGCGGGTAAACGTAGCCGCCCAGCAGCACCAGATCGGTTGCGGTATGCGAGGCAAACAAGTTGGCCACCGGCAATGAATTGGTCACGATTTGCAACGGCCTACCGACCAGCAGCCGCGCCACTTCATAAGTCGTGGTGCCGCCGTCCAACAGCAGCGTGTCGCCTGGTTCGATCAGTTCCGCCGTCCGTCGGGCAATGGCTCGTTTCAAATCCCACTGTGCCGGTTGACGCTCTTCGAAGTGCGGCAACTTCGGCGAGGCGCCGGTATAAAACACTCCGCCATGCGTCCGCTTGGCGGCCCCGGTCTCCTCGAGATAATCTAGGTCGCGGCGGACTGTCGATTCCGAAACGCCCAGCTCTTCGGCCAGCTCGGGCAGCGAGGCGAATCCACGCAGCCGCACGAGTTCCAAAAGCCGGCTGCGACGTTCGTCGACCACCACCATGACCGCTTCCCCCCTGCTAGCAAGCTCCGATGGTGCGATTATGTCAGAAAAAGTGGAAGAAATCAATCATCATGAGGAATATTTCCACCATGCTCTGTCTTGTGAGATCATGGCCAGGAAGACCGCTTCAGCGCGACAGCCGATTTGATCAAGCCGAGGGAAATAACATTGAAGGCCTGCAACGGCGGCCGGGACCCTCAAAATCCTCTGACTTTTTCGACTTTGGCGCGCCAATCTCCGGCAGAGTCAAAATGATGGCGCGCAGGGCTTTATGCGAGGAGCAACATGGTCATAGGCTCATTTCACAGGGTAGCCAACTTCTTGGCGATGGACCGCCGGATGCATTTACCCGATAATCAGCCGCATGGCATCCGTCCTGCAATTGAAAAAACTGTTGATTGAAATACCGCAACTTATTTCATTGCAAGGGATTTCAGTCAGAAGCTATTTCAGCTTGGCTGACATCGAGCCCTGGCTGAAACTCAGAGATTCCGCCTTTGCCCGCGAACGAACCGGTGTGCGAAAATGGTCCCACGGAGACTTCGTGGAAGAATTCTTGCAACGCTGGTGGTGGCAGCCCGAGCGGATGTGGCTGGCGGAGGCGGACATTGACGATTCGGCAAAGTCGGCTGGCAAGCAGATGATCGGCAGCGTGACGCTGGCCATGCGCGGCGAGCCGGAGAACGCGCGGCCGGTTGTCCATTGGCTCATGGTCCATCCGCGCTGGCGACGACACGGCATCGGCCGGCTGTTGATGGCCCACTTGGAATTCGCCGCGTGGGACGCCGGTTTCCGCGAAGTTTGGCTGGAAACCCACTCCGGCTGGGAAGCGGCGGCGCGGTTTTATGAGACGCTGGGGTACAAACCCGCCGTGTAGCGGGCGGGCTAAGCCCGCCGTTAGCGCACGGGCCGAGCCCGGCCGCTACACAATTCAACGAACTCGTACTTCGTTGCCGTCCATACGCACTTTTCCCCGCGCAATTAACCGCAAGGCTTCCGGATACGCTTCGCATTCCGCGGCAAACACTCGGGCCGCTAGCGTCTCCGCCGTATCGTCATCCAGCACCGGCACGCTGCGCTGTAAGATAATCGGCCCGTGGTCGTACTGGTTATCGACGAAGTGGACCGTGCAGCCGCTGAGCTTGGCGCCGCTTTCCAGCACCGCTTCATGAACACGGTGGCCATAAAACCCCGGGCCGCAACAGGTGGGAATCAGAGCGGGATGGATGTTCGTCACGCGGTTTTCGAAATCAGGCGGAATCAGCACGTGCTTGAGATAGCCGCCCATGGCGACAATGTGAACCCCGGCCTCGCGGCACGGGCTAAACGTGACTTCGCTGAATTCTTGCGGCGATTGTGATTTGTCCGGCGCGACGACGAGCGTTGGGATTCCCGCGGCCTGGGCGATTTGCAAACCGCCAGCATTGGCGCTGCTGGAAATGACCAGCTCGATCTTCGCATCCAACTTGCCGGCCGCAATTTTTTGAATGAGATTCTTGAGCGTCGTCCCGCCGCCGGAAATCAGCACAGCGAGTCTTAATGGAGACACGACTTGGCCAAGAGTGAATGGCATGGCAATCACTTCTTCACGATCCGCATGCATAGTCGTACGGTCTCATCCCCGATTTTTACGTCGACTGGTTCCGTACCTTCAATCGGTCCGAGTTTCATTACGGTCGCCAACGTTTCACCTCGGATGAATTCATTGAATTGCTCGACGGCGCGGCGGATTTCGGCCGAATCGGTCACGATGCCGACTTCGATGCGGTCGGTGTACTCGCAGTCGCAATCTTTGCGGCGGCTTTGGATGGCATGCACAATCTCGCGGGCCAAGCCTTCAGTGACCAAGTCCGGCGTGAGTTCGGTGGACAACACAACGACGCAATCTTTGCCTTGCGCCGCGGCCCAGCCGGGTTTGGCCGAGAGGCGAACTTGCAAATCGTCGCGATCCAGCGATTCGCTGCTGCCGTCGTCCAGCTTCAGCGACACTTTGCCCGCCGCTTCCATTTCGGCCAGCAACTTCGCGGCGTCGGCTTTCGCCAAGGCGTTTTTTACCAGCGGCAGTTTTTTGCCCAACCGCGGGCCGAGGCGTTTCAGATCGGGCAGCACCGTGTAAGTGATGTAATGATCGGCCTGCTGGGTGAACTCAACCTGCTTGACGTTAAGTTCCTTTTTCAACAGTTCGACATGACCTTCGAGCCACGCTTGTTGATTGCGGTCCGCCAGAATCACTTCCACTTTCTGCATCGGTTGCCGCACTTTTAGTTTCGCCCCCATGCGGGCTGCCAAGCCGAGCGAAGCGATTTCACGCACCAGATTCATCTGTGCCGAGAGTGTTTCGTCGATGGCCGCTTCATCGCCGGTGGGGAAATCGGTGAGGTGGACGCTTTCCAGGACCGCCGCCCACACACCCCGGCCCTCTCCCGCGGAGGGGAGAGGGAGAGAACAGGCCAGATTCCGCCAAATGGCTTCCGCCAGGAACGGCACAAACGGGGCGATGATTTTCGCGGTTGTCAGCAGGCACTTCGTACAGCGTCCAGTAAGCGTCGAGTTTGTCGGGATCGCGCTTGTCTTCGCTCCAAAACCGATCGCGGCTGCGGCGAACATACCAGTTGGAGAGTGCGTCAACGAATTCGATGATCCGCTGAGCGGCGCCGTAGTTGTCGTAGGCGTCCATTCGTTCGACGACCGTTTTGGCGGTTAGGTTCAGTTCACTCAGAATCCAGCGATCTAATTCTGATCGTTCCTTGATTGGGCGATTGGATTTGGCCGGCGCCGAGTTGGGATCAAACCCGTCGATGTTGGCGTAGATGACAAAAAAACTGTACGTGTGCCAAAGCCGCAGCAAGAATTCCGGGATGCTGTCTCGGATAGCGCGTTCGCTGTAGCGGATGGTGGTCCACGGCGGCTGCGTGGCGAAGAAATACCAGCGCAGGGCATCGGCGCCGTACTTGTCGAAGATTTCATTCGGCTCGCGGTAGTTTCGCTTGCTTTTGGACATCTTCTGGCCGTCTTCGCCCAGCATGAGACCAAGCACGATGCAGTTGCGGAAAGGGTGAGGATACTCGGCGTTAATTAACTCAGTTGGAGATCCTGCTGCTCCGAGGTAGCGCCCAATGGTTTCAATTCCCGCTGCTCGGGGCGGCAGTGTCTCGATCTCTTCTGCAGCTAGCATCCTGCCGAAAAGCAACGTACTAATGGCGAGCTGACTGTAAAACCAGCCGCGGGTTTGGTCGAGCGCCTCACTAATGAAGTCGGCGGGGAATTGTTCGTGAAAGTTTTTGACGGAAAGAGCAGCACCCTCACCCTGCCCTCTCCCAGAGGGAGAGGGTCCCGCCAGTTCCCCCTGGTATCCCCACTGTGCGAACGGCATTGCGCCGCTGTCGTACCAGCAGTCGATGACTTCGGTGACACGCTTCATTCGTGCGCCTTTTTCGAAGGGCGAATCGTACGTGATTTCGTCGATGTAGGGTTTGTGAACCCGCAGATCGTCGGCGAGGTTGAGGTTGGCTTTTTTCGCAGCGGCCCAAACTTCGGTTCCTCGAAGGCCCGGTTTTTTTAGCAGTTCATCGTAATTGGCCACCGCTTCCATCTGGCCGGTCTTTTCGCAAACCCAAATCGGCAGCGGGGTGCCCCAAAAGCGTTCACGACTGAGGGCCCAATCGACGTTCGTTTCCAAAAAGTTTCCGAATCGTCCGTCCTTTATGTGCTCCGGTAGCCAATTGATTCGCTTGTTATTGAATAACATTCGACCGACAGAGTCGCTCGTGCGAATGAACCAGCTTTGCCGCGGATATTGAATGAGCGGGTCCTCCTCCGCCCGCCAGCAGAATGGATACTCGTGGCGATATTCTTCGCGGTGAAAAAGCAGCCCACGATTTTTCAAATCGTGAATGATGTCCTTGTCGCAATCTTTAACCCAGCGACCAATACAGTAATCAGGACCTTCTTTTGTAAAAGTTCCATTCGGTGCGACACAAAACATCAGCTTCGGCTGAGAATCGATATGAAAGGTCGCTGCCTCGTCAGTCAGCACATCGAAGTCTGCCTCGCCGAACGCTGGTGCTTGGTGAACTATTCCGGTACCAGAATCCGTGGTCACGAAATTCGCACCGACAACGCGCCAGTACAAATATTCCACAGATTTTCCTAATAGTCCCTCCGTCTTTGCATCACTGAGACCGAGCTTGTCGTAGTACCGTCGTCGAGCTTCTTTCCCGGAGACAAAGATTCCCTTTCCTTCCGCAACTAGAATTTTGTATTGCTCCTCACTCGGTAGATCGCCAACTGCATCGCCCTGTGTCGCATAATAGCAATCAAATGGCGGTCGATAGCGCAAACCGATTAAGACCTCCCCGCGGATTGGCTTAATAATTTCGAGGTCTCGTTGGACTTTGGCACCGATTACATCCACGAGTTCCGCGGCAACGATCAACTGTTCGACTTTGTCATCCTTGCGATCGGCGACCAGGAAATACTCAGTATGTGGGTGCGCCGCGGCGAATTGATTGCTCGGCAATGTCCATGGCGTGGTCGTCCACACAAGTAAACTTGCGCCGTCTAATCCAAGCTCCTTTGTCCGCTCATCCGACACCAGCGGGAACTTCACATACACACTCGGGTCCGCTACTTCGCGGTAACCCTGTCCGACTTCGCCGGCGGAAAGGGCCGTGCCGCCTTGGGCCCACCACCAGACGATTTTGTAGCCCTGGTACAACAGGCCGCGGTCGAACAGTTGTTTCAGGCTCCACCAAACGCTTTCCACGTAGCTTTGGTGGTAGGTGACGTAGGCGTCGTTCAGATCGACCCAGAAGCCGATGCGTTCGGTCATCCGCTGCCACTCTTGCATGTAGCGCCATACGCTTTGCTGGCACTTTTGGATGAACGGCTCGATGCCGAACTTTTCGATGTCTTCCTTCGAATGGATGCCCAACTCTTTGCAAACTTCCACTTCGACCGGCAGCCCGTGGGTATCCCAGCCGGCTTTGCGCTCGCACAGGTAGCCGCGCATGGTGCGGTAGCGCGGGAACAGGTCTTTGATGGCTCGGGTGAGGCAGTGGCCGGGGTGCGGCATGCCATTGGCCGTCGGCGGACCTTCGTAGAACACGAAGCGGGGGGCGCCAGCCGAGCGGCGGCGCTCGAGCGATTTTTCGTAGATTTTCGAATCGCGCCAAAAGCGCAGGATTTCTTCTTCGAGCTGGGGGAAGTTGACGTTGGACTGGACGGGCTGAAACATCGCGTGGTTGGCTGCGTGGGACGGATTTGAAGCCGGATTATTTAAACGCAGAGGGCGCTGAGGATCGCAGAGAATACACGGAGCAGATTTCCTTCAGCAGCAGGTGAATCGATAAGACGAACGGCGTTTTCGATTTTTCCTCAGACAAACAATGCTGTGCCTCCATTTCGGGCTTCCTAATGATTCTTGGCGTTTTCTCTGCGTCCCACTGCGTACTCGGCGGTGAACAATCCGGGCGGAATTCAGCAGTCTATCAGCCTAGATACAACCCGACTACGGGTGGTTCGCTGGCGGAATTGGCGGCGATGGACTATAACGGAAGAGATCAGGGGACAGGCAACGGGAGCGGCGGCGGATGATTCATCGTGGTAGAAAGCAGGCGCGCACGACAGCGCCGCGAATGTCGCCGCAGGGAAATGCAGCTTTATGGATTGGCGTTTTGACGCCCATCGTCTTGGTGTTCGCCTGCACCCCGGCCTGGGCCATCGATTTTGTCGATCTGTCTCATCCGGCCGCGTTAGATCAGCCGCAGATTAATGTGGTGTTGCGCGACAGCGCGAACAACGCCGTCATTCAGGGCTCGCTGCCCGATGAACTTGGCGGCACCCCAACCATCAATCTGCAAGCTTACCTGGATACCGGCGCCAGCGGCATTCTGCTTAACAACACGGTGACGATTCCCACCGCGCAGGGCGGCTGGGGCATTCAGACAGAGACATCTGGCGGCCAGCAAGTAATTTACACCGATGTGGGCGTGGTGGGTTCCGACAATTTTGCCGTTTCGCAAGCGGTGAATATCGGCTTTGCTCCGTTCCACCCGACGGTGAACGCCGCCGTTGGCCCGACGAACAGCGCCTCGTTTTATACACAGCAAATTAATTCCAATCGCACAAATTGGCCCAATCCACAATGCAGTTGATACAGCCCCCGAAGGTGCGGCCCAAGACCTGGATTTACAGTTTTTGTTGGACGAGCTGAACGTGGTTGGCATGCCCGCCTTGATGAATAAAACAGTGGTTGTCGACGCCCGTAGCACCAACAATGCCGCAACCGCACTGCAGGGCCTGAACGGGTCCGATCCACTGACGCAGGCCTTGGGCTTGCTGACCAGTCTTGATGATCTGTCGCTACGGACTTACATCTACGATCACGGCGCGCCGTTTGTTACATCTGATCCGGCCTCGATTAATCCGGGCGTGCCCGACACCAACATGCACGTCAAGTTGAGCTACGGTTCGTTCGATCGTTTTTCGCAAGTTACTCCGGCCGGCGAAGCTGCGCCGAATTTGGCGCACAACCCGTTCATTGGACCCGATCCGATGCGCGCCTTGGCGGCTGATCCCAACAGTTTGCCGCCCGACACAACGCCCAAGATCAAAGTTGGCTTTGACGGGTTGACGGCTGAGGGGAGTTTTCTGCTCGACACCGGAGCGGGCGCTTTGTTCGTTTCCAAAAACATTGCGGCCCAGCTGCACGTACGGTACGCGACGGTTGACGATCAGGGGCTTCCGATTGATCCGAGCAGTCCCAAATTGGAACTTTTCACACCCACACCCGATCCCAACGATGCTCCGACAGCCGGGACCCGGATTGCGCTATTGCAAAATCAGTTTCAATTGTCCGTGGGCGGAATCGGCGGCACGGCCACGGTTCCCGGATTCTATCTGGATTCGATGTTGATTCGAACGATGGAAGGCAACGCGGCCAACGACAACGATCCGCGGCATTTGAATTTCTTGGTGCGCCGGTGCTGGTAACCGACATCACGGTGAAAGATCCGAACTCGCCCGATCCGCTGCACCCGGTAACCCTGACGCTGGACGGCGATTTGGGAATGAACTTTCTGGTGGCCAGCCTCGATTTTTCCAGCGATAGTTCAAATCCGTTTGGCTTTACGTTTGGCAATTTCACTCCCGGGGCGTTTGACTGGCTGACCTACGACGAGCCGTCCGGCGTGCTGGGACTGCAGCTTAATAGCGCGTTCCACATGAAGGGCGATTTCAACTTGGACGGAAAGATTTCGAATGCCGACATCCAAGCCATGCTCGACGCGCTGACGGATTTGAATGCCTACAAGTCGGGCCATTCGCTTTCTGATGCCGATTTGCTGACGATTGCCGATATTAACGGCGATGGCATTGTCAACGAAGCCGACGAAAACCCGTTCCTGCAATTTTTGGCCGGCTCTCCACTGCCCTCGCCCCTGCAAGGCGTGCCGGAGCCAGCGACGGTTGTGCTGCTGACGGCTGGAATGTTAGTGCTCTTCTGTCGGCGATCGTGTAGCGGCGCGGGCTTGCCCCACGCCGGAGACGCCGGGCACAGCCCGGCCGCTACACGACGAGCACGACGCGGCTGATTACCACCGCCTCAGCACGTCATTCTTGCTTCAAAACGCCCAGCACAATCTTGCGCAGTTTGGGTTCGGCAATCGCCGCGGCGTGCAGAATTTCTTGGATTTCGACCGGTTTGAGCGAGTCGGGAAAGCACATGTCGGTAATGGCCGACAAACCCAGCACGCGCATGCCGCCGTGAACGGCCACGATGCATTCCGGCACCGTGGACATGCCAACGCAATCGGCGCCAATGGTGCGCAGGAAACGGTACTCGGCTCGCGTTTCCAAATTCGGCCCGCTGACGGCGACGAATACGCCGCGGTGGGCGACAAAGTTCTCTCGCCGCGCCACTTCCAAGGCACGATCGACCAGCTCCGGCGTGTAGGCACGACTCATGTCAGGAAACCGCGGGCCGAGACGATCGTCGTTGATGCCGATCAGCGGATTGCCGTTCAATAGGTTGATATGGTCGTCGATGACCATCACATCACCCACCCGATATTGCGGATTCATGCCGCCGCAAGCATTCGAGACGATCAGCAAATCGGCCCCCAGGAATTTCATCACCCGCACGGGAAACGTGATTTGCTGAAACGGGTAGGCTTCGTAGGAATGAACGCGGCCTTCCATGGCCACCACCGGCACACCAGCCAGTGTTCCGCACACCAATTGGCCCGCGTGGCTGATGGCCGTGGAGCGCGGAAAGTGCGGGATATCGGCGTAAGAAATCTCCGTGGGGTTTTCAATTTCCCGCGCCAGCGCGCCCAGCCCCGTGCCCAAAATGACGCCGGCATGGGGCGTTCGAGACCAGCGCTGGCGAATGGCCGCCACGGCTTCCTGAATTTGATCGAAGAGCTTGAGCATCGGCTAGGAAACGTCGGCTGCAAATTGGCTTGAAAATATCGCCGCCATCATGCGCAAAAGCGCTATCGATGTCGAGGGGCCGTCGAACAGCCCAAGAAGAACGACCGCCAGCGCTCAATCATCCAAATGATAATGCTTCAGCAGCGCCTGATATTGGGGCAATGGACGAAGGCTATTCAGATCGGGATCGACTTCCAGATGACTGTAGTCGTTGTACCCGAATTGAATGGCCCTTGCCAAAGATTCAAGAGCGGCATCCGGCGCATTTTGCATCGCCAGGCTGCACGCCAAGTTGTAATGCACGACGGCGTCTTCGGGCAGAAGTTCTGCCAGTTTCTGATCGATTTCTAGTGCCCTGTCGTAACGACCCTTGCGGGCGTAGAGTTCGCCTAAGAGTCGCAGCAAGCGGATATCGTTGGGCTGGCCCCGCAAAATGCGTTCGTAGAACTCGACGTCGAAATCGCGTTGCGTCAGTTCGCCGAACCAGCCGTCGGGGCGCGAACTCGGTTCGGCCTGAGTCTGATTTCGGACTGGGGTGTCGTCAGGGTTCATGGCGGTTTTACGGCTCCAGCCGTTTGGAAGAGAATCCAATTCGTGATGTCGCCCCTCACCCCGACCCACTCTCCGACACCATTCAATAACGGAGAGGGAGTTAGTCGTCGAACTCGGCATCTTCGTCGTCCGGTTCTTCATCCCCATCATCTTCTTCGGCGTCATCTTCATCGTCCAGCAGATTGAAATCGTCGTCTTCGTCAGATTCTTCGTCGAAGTCGTCGTCGAAATCGTCATCGAAATCGTCTTCGTCCCATTCTTCTTCCTCGATCACCGGCTCGTCTTCAATGGGTGCATCGTCGTCGTCCAGGTCTTCATCGTCATCATCATCGTCTTCCTCTTCTTCGTCTTTGTCCCCCTCACCGTCCGAGTCTTCGTCGTCGGCACGAATGCCCGGAATAAAGCCTGACACCCAGCGGTTCTGAAGAAACGCCGCCCATGCGCTGGCCGCAGGCGCCTTAGAACCGTAAAACTTTTCCAGCCAATCTGAAGCCGGTGCCGCCAACATCGAAGTTCTCCCTGGAGGATCAATCCAGCCTTCGTATCGGCGCTGCCCAGGTTTGTCAAGCGGCATGAACATGGCTGTAGGAGCCGGCTCCCGACGGCGATGTCTCGGCGACAGGATTCGCCTCCTACAAGCGAGATACAGCGTTAGCGGATCAACATTCCGCCGCTGGGTGTCGAAAGCGGTGTGCTTAAGTGCGGAAATACGGGAGCAAGCGTTCCGCCCGCGTTCGGCATGTCGATTCGCACGGGAGATTTTGCCGTGAGCGATGCCAGCAGCCGTGCCGGTTCCGGATTGTCGGGCGAAACCTGTTGCCATTGTCCCAGCGCCGCTTCAGCAGCTTGCGTTTCTCCGGTGGACATCAGTCCGATCGACAACCAGCGCAGACAAATCGGATCGCGGCAGCCGGCTTCGTAAGCCGTTCGCAAATAGGCCAACGCCGCCGGCCATTGTTGCTGACTGCCCATGCATGCGCCACGAATTGCATTGCGCAACGCATCGCGCTGCGAGATCTGCGCCGGGCAACTTTTCCACTTGAGCAATTGCTTCCTGCCGACGGTTGTGCTTGATGTGCAATTCAATCAAACGCCGCCGTAGCCGTTCCGAGTTCGCCGCGCAGCCAAACCGGTTTCTACGCAGTGGCGCGATTCATCGCCACGGTCTTGCAGTTCGAGCGTCAGGCTCAGACAAATGGTGGCCAGATCGGCCAGGTTTGCCAGATGCCAGGTCTTGATATCGACGGTTCCATGCTCGACCGCCATTTGATACGAGCGGGTTGCCAGATCGAGCCGCCCTTGAGCTTGCAAATAGCTGCCCATGGCGCACAGCAATTGTGCGTCCAGCGGGAATACCTCCAAAGCCTCCAAACATGTGGCAATCTGCTGGTCGCGCGTGTTCGGGCGGCTGTCGAACGTGGTCAGCAGGCCGTAAAACGCTTCCAGTTGTTCCGTAGAGGCTTGCGTCGAATCGTCAATTGCGCGGCGAAACCAGCCGGCGGCTTTTAGTGGATCGCCGAACGCCGCCCACGCTTCTCCCAGCGCGAGCAACAATTGCGGTCGTTCGCCAGATTCGTCGATCTCCAATTCCGCTAGCCGGATGTCGCGCTGAGCTTTCGCCGCTTTAATATGCGAATCGATGTCGCGGACCGAGCGCCGAATCTGCCACGATGTGGTTTCTGGCTTCAGCCCTACGGCGTCCAGATTCGGCGACAGCTGCTCCCGCACACGGCCGGCGAATTTCAAGCCAGCGTTGATCGGCCACAACCGCACGCGGCCAATTTGTTCTCCGTCCATTTGCCCGGGACCAGCCGGGAGTTGGACCATTAGTAAATAAGCGTGGGTCTGTTCGGCCTGTAGATCGAGGTGTTCCCGGATGGCTTTGGCCGATTCGGTATCCAATTGCTCGCTGGCGTCGAGCCACAACACCCAATCGCCGCTGAGTTGCTTGAGCGCAAAATTTCGCGCCGCGGCAAAATCGTCGGTCCACCGAAAATCGATGACCTTCGATGCGCCCTGCCGGGCCAATTCGCGAGTTCGATCGGTGGAACCCGTATCGACGACCACAATTTCATCGGCAATCGATCGTACGCTTTCCAGCGCCGCCGCAAGGGTAGCTTCCGCATCGCGGGCAATCATTGCCACCGAAAGTTTCCGACCATGAGAAGACGGCCTGTCCACGGTTCCCTCCTTGGAATCGGGCAATGCGAAGCGCGGTAAGCTGCAAGCGCTGGGGAGTTTAGCGATTGCCGTGCGGCACCGGAATACCGATTAGGTGTGATAATCGGCATTGAGCCGCACATACTCGGCGGTGAGATCGCAGGTCCAAAAGCTGCGCCGAGGCATTTCCTTCGTGAAACGACAGCACGATGCTGGTGTCACGATTTTCCTTGATGCTGGCGGACACCTTCTCGGCATCGAAGGTCGCCGGCGCACCGGAGCGGTAGAGTGCAAAACCGTTAACAGCGAGATCAACGCCTGCCGGATCGAACGGCACACCGGCATAGCCGGCTGCCGAGACAATTCGGCCCCAATTCGGATCGGCGCCGGCAATGGCGGTCTTCACCAGCGGACTGTCGGCCACCGACTTCGCAATTTTTCGGGCCGCAGCCGGGCCGGCACAACCTTTGACATCGATGCAAATTAAATGCGTTGCCCCTTCGCCGTCGGCTGGAATCGATTTCGACAGATCGGCGCAAACTTCGTGCAAGGCCGATTGAAACTGACTTAGCTCATCGCAAGACAGCTTCGCACCGCCGGCGGCACCGTTGGCCAGCACCAGCACGGTGTCATTCGTGCTCATGTGGCCATCGATGCTGATGCAATTAAAAGTGTCGTCCAGCACGGCCGACAGCGCCTTTTGCAAATCGGCGGCGGCGATTGGCGCGTCGGTCAGCACAAGGCCCAGCATGGTGCCCATGTTCGGCGCGATCATGGCGGCGCCCTTGCACATGCCGGTAATTTGAAACGTGCGCGCGCCGATTTTGATGTTGCGGCCGGCCAATTTGTGAACCGTGTCGGTAGTCATCATCCCGCGCGGCGGCCACCAGCGAATCTTCATCCGCGCCCAGTCGTTCGGCACACGCCTTAATGCCAGCCGCGATTTTGTCCATCGGCAGAAATTCGCCAATAATTCCGGTTGAGAGCACCAGTGCTTGATCGCCTGACGCACCGCAAGTGGCCGCCCCCAATCGAGCCATTTCTCCTGCATCACGCAAACCGCGCTCGCCGGTACAGGCATTCGCATTGCCGGAGTTGATGACGACTGCTCGGAAATTCTCTCCAGGAGTGCGGGCCCGATCGTGCGCCACCGGGGCTGCAAACACGAGATTCGACGTGTAAACCCCGGCTGCGGCACATGGCCGCTCCGATATGATCAGCGATACATCCTGCCGCGTAGTATTGCGTTTGATTCCCGCATGAACGCCGGCAAGACGAAAGCCATTAGGAACGCGGAGTGACATGGCGAGTGTGAAGGGGTGAGGGTGTGAACGGGTGGCAGTGTAACGGCGTGGGCTTGCCCCGCGCTTGCTTCCAACGGACTACGGACCTCTTTCACAATAGCGCCGTCGTCTCCGGGAAGCCATACAGCAAATTAAAATTCTGCACCGCCGCGCCGGAGGCACCTTTGATCAAATTATCGAGGCAACTGATCGTAATCACCCGCCCGCGCACCAGCCGCACGGTGATGTCGCAGAAGTTGGAATCGACCGTGTCTTTGGTGCCAGGCAAATGATCGACCACGCGCACAAACGGCTCGTCGGCATAGAATTCGCGAATGGTTTTCAAGAGCTGCTCTTCACTAACGTTGCCTGTCGGCTTGGAGTACGTCGTCGTCAATATGCCGCGATCCATTGGAATTAGATGCGGCGTGAAGATGACGTTGATTTCCTGTCCGGTGCCACGGCGGATGATCTGATCAATCTCCGGCGTGTGCCGATGCCGGCCGACGTTGTAGGCCGACACGCTTTCGTTACACTCGGGAAACAGCGTCGTCAATTTCGGCGTGCGACCGGCTCCAGAGACCCCGCTTTTGCTGTCGACGATGATATCGCGCGGCTCGATCAGGCCCGCTTTCACGAGCGGCGTGAGCGGCAAAATGGCCGAGGTCGGATAACAACCGGGGTTGGCGACCAATTGGGCCGTCACAATCTGTTCGCGAAACAGCTCCGGCAGCCCGTAAACCGTCTTCCCCAGCCGTTCCGGATCGGGATGCTTTTCGCCATACCATTGCTGAAAGGTTTCCGCATCGTCGAGCCGGTAGTCGGCGCTGAAATCGACGACCTTGGCACCCGCCGCCAGCAAATGCGGCACGACCGTGGCCGTCACGCCGTGCGGCAGGCAACTGAAGACACAATCGGCCCTAGAGGCAACGGCGATCGCGCCCAAGTCTTCCAATCGCAAATCCAACCGCCCGAACAGCGCCGGATGCACCGAACCAACATGCGGACTACCTTCCTGTCGGCTCGTGAGCGCCGTGATTTCCACTTCTGGATGGCGCAACAACAGCTTGATCAGCTCCAACGCCGTGTAACCGGTAGCACCAAGAATTGCAACACGAACCATAGGGTATTGAAGCCTGAATGCAGGAACTGCCGAAATTCACCACCAAGGACGCAGAGGGTCGCGAAGGAAACGCACGATATTTGATTTTATGAGTGCGAAAGTGATTCTTTGGTTCGCGACAGCATCTTCTCCTCGAAAACTTACTCTGCGACCCTCCGCATCATCTGTGGTGAATTCTATTGGGGTCACCAGCCAGCAGTATAACCGTGCGAGGGCGCAGGCCAAGGGCCGGGCAGTCAGCCGATAAGCCGCGATTGAATCAGGCCGAACAATTCGTGGGCGACTTTTTCCTTTGCCCCTGAAATGTTGGCGATTACCTCACCAGTGCGGTCGATAAGTTCGACTGCATTTTCCATCGAGTTCATCGCCTGCGGGCCGTTGAGGACCATCAGGTCGCAGCTTTTCTTTTGCATTTTTGTGATGGCACGGAACCGCTGGTCTTCGGTCTCCAACGCGAAGCCGACGAGCCATTGCTGCGGTGACTTGGCGGCGCCCAATGTCGCCACAATGTCGGGCGTTTCTACCAGGTGCAACACCAGCGGCTCGCCGGTTTTTTTGATTTTCTGCTCTTCGACCTTTACCGGACGATAATCGCAAGGCGCCGCCACGCCGATCAGTCCATCGCATACGGGGAAAACGCGCTGGCAGGTGGCAAGCATTTCTTCGGTCGAGACGACTGGAATAACTTCGCACTGCGGCGGATAAGTCACTTCGACCGGCCCGGAGACGATTACCACTTGATGCCCAGCATCCACCGCAGCTTGTGCGAGCGATTGCCCCATCCGCCCACTGGACGCATTCGTAAAATAGCGCACCGGATCGAGATGCTGCCGTGTCGGCCCGGAAGTGATAAGAATGCGTGCCACTGATTGACCTCGCTAGTGGCTTAGCGTCCCGATTTTGGAGCGACTTTTACCAGGGCTGTTTCAATCGCTGCGCGAATTCTGTTCGGCGCGGCCATGCGCCCCACGCCTTGGTCGCGGCAACTGAGCCAGCCTTCTTCGGGATCGATGATGGCGACACCGTCGGCTAGGAGTTGCGCCAGGCTACGTTGCACCGGCGGCTTGCCCAACATTTCGGCATTCATCGCCGGTGCCATAATGACTGGCCCCTTGAAGGCCAGATACAGCGTGCTCAGCAAATCATCGGCCAACCCGACGGCAGATTTCGCCAGAAAATTCGCGGTAGCTGGCGCGACGCACATCACTTCGGCTCGCCGAGCCAATTCAATATGGGCCCCCAGCGGAAACGCGGGGTCATCGAACAAGCCGCGTGGAACCGGCCGGCCGGTGAGCGCCTCGAACGTGGCTGCACCCACGAACTGACGGGCCGCATCGGTCAGCACCACCGTCACTCCGGCGTCAGCCTGAACCAATTCGCTCACCAGCGCTGCGGTCTTGTAAGCCGCAATCCCGCCGGTCACACCGATGAGCAGTTCACGGCCTTTCATGGTCGCCACAAGAATTCACCGCGGAGGACGCAGAGGAACGCGGAGAGGAAAAAAAGGCTCACGCAAAGGTGCAAAGCATTGATTGAACAACTCTTCTTGAATCTAACGATTGCAATACGAGATACACAATTTTGCACATGAAATCTGAATTCTTATCGCGATTGCGATTTTGTTTGAGAGTTAATGCCGAATTTCCGCGTCTTTTCGACGTTCCTCCGCGCTCTCTGCGGGTGAATAATTTGCTGAACTAGACGTTAAAGATCGGACAGATCCAATTCCGGTGGGCCGCCAGTGCCTTCGTCACCTTCGCCGGCGATGCGCACTTTGCTCGAGGCATCCAGATAGATTTTATCTTCCATGATCTCGCGGATGACGATCTCCAGCTTGTTATCGGTCTCCAAGTCCACCAGCGGCCGACTGCCGGCGTTCAACGCAACGAGCCGCTTTTGAATGAGGGTCGACAGTTTGAACCGCCCGCCGACTTTGTTGACAATCTGTTCTTCTTTCAGTTCTTCAAGCATTCTTGCTGTCCTCAGAGTTACTCAAAATATTCAGGATTTCATCGACGGCCCGGTCGACCGTTTGATTCGTGACCTGGTAGCGATACAGGTCGGCAAAGCTCAGCTCTCGCCGGGCCACTGCCAGACGCCGCTGAATGGCCTCTTCGGTTTCCGTGCCGCGGCTTCGCAATCGCCGTTCCAATTCGTCCAAAGTTTCGGGCCGAACGAAGATCGTCACCGCATCCGGATACTTTGCCGCGATCGAGCGCGTGCCCTCGACATCAATCTCTAAGACTACCCATTTGGCCGCCGTAAGTCGAGGGGCAACTTCATCTTTGAGCGTACCGTACCAATCGCCGCCGCCGAAGACTTCGGCACATTCCAGGAAGTCGCCGGCCGTGCGCCGTCGCTCAAATTCGTCACGCGAAAGAAAATGATAATCACGTCCATTCACCTCCCCGGGCCGCGGAGCCCGTGTGGTGGCCGAGACGCTTGGCACCAGCCGATCGCAGCGTGCCAGCAACTGCTTTAAGAGCGTAGTTTTCCCCGCCCCGGACGGCCCGGAAATGACAATCACGCGGCCAGCAGGGGGAGGGGGTGACATTAACGTATGGCGAAATCTGAATGACGAACAATGAAGGAATGACCGAAGCACCAATGACCAAAACTTCACGATTTAGCTTGAATTGGTCATTGGGATTTGAGTTCGAATTGGTCATTCAATATTCTGGATCATCTCCCGCAGCCGCTCGATCGTGGCTTTAATTTCAATCACGTGGCGGGCAATTTCCACGTCGGTGCTTTTGGAGCCGATGGTGTTCACTTTGCGGCAGCATTTCTTGCGTCAGAAATTCCAACCGGCGACCCGCGCCGTCTTCGGACTTCATGATGTGGCCGAACTGCTGCAAGTGGCTTTCCAGCCGCACAATCTCTTCCGAGATGTCGCTACGCTCCGCATAAATTGCAATCTTCGCGCACCAGGTCCGCCGGATTGAGCGAGAACTGATGCTCCTCCAGCGCCTTGCGGATTTTTTCCTCCAACCGGGTGCGGTACGCATCGACGACCAGCGGCGCACGGGCGGCAATTTGTTTCAGCTCGGTACCGATGGTGCCGCAGTTGGCCACCAGATCGCGGGACATGGCGGCGCCTTCGTCGCGCCGCATTTTGGCCAGTTGGTCGAGCGACGCTCGCAAAGTCTGTTCGATCAACGGCCATTCGGCTTCGGCCACGCTTAAATGCGTTTGCCTTTCGCTCACGACGCCCGGCAACATCAACAGCGATTCGACCGGCACTTCCCGCTTGGCGTTCCAACGGCCGAGCAACTCTTGCAATTGCCGGCGATAGCTCTCCAGCACGCCGGCGTTCACGGAAAAATCGTCGGGCGAGCTTTGCCGTTCTACCCACAAGTTCACTTGCACCGTGCCACGTTTGATTTGCTCGCGGACGACGCTTTCCACCTGCGGCTCCAGCGCGGCATAACCTTCGCCGGAGCGCATTGAAAACTTGAAATACCGATTGTTGATCGTGCGCACTTCCACTGCCACGGCCAATCCGTCGGCCTGATGGTGGGCATCGCCAAAACCGGTCATGCTAAGAAGCACAGTGGGCAGTCTGCAGTGAGATTTGAGCCGAAGCCAGCGGCGAGGTTTACATAGCCCGACCATGTCGGTCGCGGATGCCGTGATGAAACTTATTCTTCGGTGAATCGCTTTTGCCGTCAGCTGCCGGAGGAGCAACCGGTGGAGCGGCGGTGGAATCGTTTGGCCGGACGGTGCCGGTGTCTGGAGTCGAGCTCCCGGATGCGAGGAGTGCTCGAGCTTGGAGTACCGGTTGGCGGCAGGATTGTCGGACTCGCCGGGCTTTGTGCTGTCGCTGGCAGGCGCGGCCGTGCCTTTATCGCTTCGACGCCGGTGCCCGTTTCAGCATTGCCGGACGCCTGTTCCAGTGCCAGCCGGCGACCCAGGTTACATGCGCTGGATTTGACTGCGGTGTGACACTGTCCGGAATCGGCACCATTCAAATGCGATCTGTCTTGGCCGACATCATGCGGACACTGACCACACAGAGAATGATCCAAAACGCCGCCACACCGATGGTAATCCGCGTGAATAGGTCGCCGGCTTTGGTGCCGAACGCACTCTGGCCGCCCAGTCCGCCGAATGCACCGGCCAACCCGCCGCCGCGACCGCGCTGAATGAGAACCAGCAGAATCAAAAAGATCGCGGTGACGACCATCAAAAATGCAAGGAAACCGTTCATCAGAATAAGCTCCGGAAGAAGCAATTAGCGACTAGCAATTAGCCAGACAAATCAGTAATTAGCACGCGGCGATGATGCCGACAAAATCGTCGGCCAGCAGGCTTGCACCCCCGACCAGCGCGCCATCGATATCTGGCTGCCGCATCAGTTCGCCGGCGTTCGACGGCTTCACGCTGCCGCCGTATTGAATTCGCACCGCCGACGCAACCTGTGAATTGTAACGAACTTCGACCAGTTTGCGAAGGTCGGCATGCACCTCTTCGGCCTGCTCGGGCGTGGCCACTTTCCCAGTGCCGATGGCCCAAACCGGCTCGTAGGCGATCACCGTTTTCTGCATTTGCTCGGCCGAAATGCCCGCCAATGAGCCTTCGAACTGGCTGCGGATGACTTCCGCCGTGCGGCCGGCTTCGCGCTCTTCCAGATGCTCGCCCACGCAAACAATCGGCGTCAGCCCGGCGGCTAACGCGGCCAGCAGCTTGCGATTCACATCGGCGTTGGTTTCGTGAAAGACATCGCGGCGCTCGCTGTGGCCCAAAATCACGAACTGGCAGCCGCAATCGAGCAGCATGCCGGCGCTGATCTCACCCGTGAATGCCCCCTTGGCTTCGTGATACATGTTCTGTGCCCCTAGCCCGACTTTGGAGCCCGCCACAACCTTTCGCACCGCCTCTAAATACACAAACGGCGGGCACAGCGCCACGTCGACCTGCGGATAATCCGCCGATCGCTTCACCACCGCCTCGGCCAACGCCACGGCGCCGGCCGATCGAGGTTCATTTTCCAATTGCCGGCAATAAATTTTCGTCGCATAGCTTCGTTTCCCAAACCAGAAGTTTCGCACAGACGCAGACGACGCGGTGCGAAACACAGGATAAGAAACGAAATGCACGTCTGCAAAGGCGTGCGCAACGACAAAAACTTGTGCGAACTCTAACCAACAATATGGTCGGTTTTTGATTGCCGTTTACTTCGCGTCGTCGTACTGCTTGATCCGCAGATTCTTGAATTCCACCACCATCGGCTTGCCGTTGTGGATTTGCAGGCCGATTAGACCTTTCATGGCGCCCCCTTTGGGGTCGTTATCCACGGCGTCGATGGTTTGCACGCCATTGATGAAATGCTGCAGATGATTGCCGCGGGCGATGATCACGTAGTCGTTCCAGTCGTTCTTGTGCAGAGTCTTGCCAATCTCGTCGCGGTCCCCGAGGGAACCCGTCACGTTAGAAACGCCGTTTTCATCGATATTCACTTTCTCGCCAAACTCGCGCCATGTACAGCAATTCGTTGGCTGATTTCTGCGGATCGGCGCGATGACGAAGCTTCGAATTGCCGCGTTCTTGATAGAGGAAGCCGTCTTTGCCAGGGACGTTGGCAATTTCCGCCTGGTAGCCCCCCATGACCCATTTATTTTTCGCGGCCGATCCTTCGGTGACGTGCTGACTGCGATACATTACGCCGCTGTTCCCCTCGCCGGTCTTTTCCGGATCGAGCCGGAACGTAAGCCGCAAATCGAAATCGCCCGGTTCGCCCCCCTTCCACAGCAAAAACGTGTTGCCTTCGAATTTGGTGTCGGGGTTTGGTTTCGCCACGAATGACGCCATCTTTTGCCGACCACAGCCGTGGATCGCCATCCCAACCGTCGAGCGTTTTGCCGTCGAACATCGGCTTCATGCCCGCTGGCTCTGGCGGCGCCGTTTGCTTGGGCGTCTCCTTCGCCGCGCCAGCCGCATCGGTTGCATCGGCGGCCAGGGTGCGATGTAACGACGACCATCCGAAACAGATAGCGACCAGACTGACGGCGAAAGCAATTTGCGGGCGGTGCATCGTAAGCACTCCTGTGTGTGGTTGAGTTAATGCCGCGAGCGTTCGCGGATACAGTTGACGACAACCGAATTTGGCCGATAACGCCTCTGATTGGTGTCGCCCCCGACATCCCCGGTTAATGCACTGAATTCTACATTCGACACGGCAATCAATTCCAGCAGGTGGCTCGGCCCAAGACTTGCTTCAGCCCGGAAACTGGTGCAAACTACGGCCACAATCTACTTTCTCGGGGAGATATATGGGGAGATATACAATGTCACGACCGATGGCTTTCGCCGCTGTTGCCTCGCTTGTTGCCCTTGGCCTGCCCTGCCATGCCGACGATTGGAAGCCGGAGGCGGGGTTCAAGAGTCTCTATAACGGCAAGGATTTATCTGGCTGGGGCTATGTCGAGGGCGAGAAAGTCGACAGCTTCGACGGCAAAACCGACGCCAGCGACGGCCGCTATACTGCCAAGGGAGACAGCATTGTTGTCCACGACCGGGACGATTCCAAAGGACCGCACTTGCGGCAGATGTGGACGGCCGAGAAGTTCCCCAAAGACTTTGTTTTGAAAATCGAGTTCCGCGCCGCTGTGAACGCCGACAGCGGAATTTTCCTGCGCAAGCCGCAGCTTCAATGCCGCGACTATCTGGTGGCCGGCCCTTACAAGAAACTGAAGAACTACAAGCCGCAAGATTGGAATGAAATTGTTGTCACGGTGAAAGACAACGTGGCCCACTGCGAGTGCAACGGCGAACTGCTGGAAGCCGCTCTCAAGCTTCCCGAAACCGGCCCCATCGGCCTGGAAGCCGACCACGGCCAGATGGAGTACCGGTATATTCAGATTAGCGAAGCGAAATGAGCGACATCTCCGCCGCCGCCGTCCCCACGGTCGATAACTCGCACCACTCCCCACGCCAAGAGAGCGGTTGCTGCTAATAGATAAAGCTGCTTCAGTTCTGTGATGGGCCACCAATCATCTCGTCCACTAACGCCCTGGCCTTCAGCCGCGGCCCGAAGAACGGACGACTCTGAGTGCGCCGCGGCCCGTCGGCTGCAAGGGCCGGTTAGCCGCCCTCCTAGCAAGCGGCGGTGAGGGTGCCACTCAGGCAACATCGGAACCATCCGCACTCTTGAGCTCGGCGAACTTGACGGCCATCGTCGGATTGCCACGTGTCAACTTCTTGATCGTCACGTCCTGCGCTTTGTCGTTTGCAAGTCGGATGCTCCGATTGGTGCTGAGCAGAGCCTCCTTCGTCTTCTGCAGGTGGTCGATTGACTTGTCGATCTCATCGATCGCCGTTTGGAAGTGCCTGGATGCGAGATCGTAGTCCCTCGCGAAAGCGGTCTTGAAAGACTCAAGCTTGGTCTCAAAGGTCGTAATATCGATGTTCTGCGCCTTAACCAGCGCCAGCTCCGACTTGAATACGAGCGAGTTCATCGCAGCGTTCCGCAGAAGCGTAATGATTGGTATGAACAACTGCGGCCTGACGACGTACATCTTGGGGTAGCGGTGAAACACGTCTACGATGCCAGTGTTGTACAGCTCGCTGTCGGGCTCGAGAAGGGAAACCAGCACCGCATACTCACAACCCTTCTCAATGCGATCCTTGTCGAGTTCCTTCAAGAAGTCCTCGTTCTTGGTCTTCGTCGCGGTGCGATCGCACTCGTTCTTCATGTCAAACATGATCGAAACGATCTCTGTGCCAGTCTCATCCGAGTCGCGGAATATGTAGTCGCCCTTGCTACCAGTCTGCGCGTCGTTGTCCTTCTCGAAGTATGCGCGGAAACGCGGTTGCTCGGATGCGGTTGAACTCGGTCTCGCAATGTTGCTCGAGAGTCTCACCAACCATCTTGGTGGAAAGACGAGCTTTCAAGTCCCGCAGGCGCTCAATCATATCATCGCGATCCTTGATCTGCGTCTCGTACTTGTCCTTGAGCAACTTGTCGGCAAGTTGCCGCTCAAGCGCCGCCCGATCGAGTCCGGTTCTCAGTTCGTCGCGTTCCCTCTCAACGGTGCGGACTGCCTCAGTGACGGCGAGCTTCTGCGCAACAGCTGTGGCGTCGAGCTTCGCCTTTAGGTCCTGAATCTCTGCGTCCTTCGTCGCGGCAGCCTTCTGCATTTCGCTCGCGACCTTGGTCGTGGCGAGCTCTACGGCAGTTCCCTTCTCCCTTTCGGCCAGCTCAAGCCGCTCGCTTAGTTGCTTCTCGAACTCGCTGTCGCGCACTTGCTTTAGGATGTCCGCGTACCCGGCCTCGTCAACCTTGAACGCCTTCTTGCAGTGCGGGCAGACGATTTCATGCATGGACACTTATCCTCCGCTTTGTCTGAACTCGGAGCGACTTCATCCGCGCCGGGATCACTGCACGTCGCCTAATGATAGTGGTGTCAATGCTCATGGGTGGTGGCTAACGACCAAGAACTGAGCCACGCCGCCGGTGACTTGCGCCAACCCGAAACCCGTAGCGAAAACTGACCGGCGTAATCGGCGTTGGCTCCAGTGATGTGTTAGGCAGCATCCTCATGTTTTTGGTGAATCATTTGCGGCGCTTCGGGTGATGGTAAACTTACCGTTCTCGTTGTCCACAAACACCAAACTGCCAGCACTCACTCTCAACTTCTCTGCCAGCCACGGCTGGATGACAACCTTCAAACAGCCGTCCTCAATCTCACCGATGCCGCGAGCAAATGGTGCTAACTTGTCGCCGCCAGCTTCGAGCGGAATGCGAAGCACAAGCTGGCCGTCAATACTCTCAAGTGGCCTTCGAGTGAAATATAGTCTGGCATATTCTCAATGCGCTCGATGCTGCCTAACTAGTGATTATGCCGCACTTTTGCGGCGGACAAAAACCGCAATTTATTAGTATAGCCAATGGTCGTCAATCGTTTTTCCTGGCAACCTCCTGCTTTGCCAGTTGCTATACCGCATTATCATTGACCTCGATATGCCGCAGAGCGAGCCGCCACCTGCGCCCAAGAGACGCTTGCTGGACCAGGTCCGTGACCGGGTGCGATTGAAGCACCTGGCCCTCAGCACCGAGCGGTCGTATGTCGCTTGGATTCGAAGATATATCCTCTTCCATCGGCTTTGCACAAATAGTCGTGTCAAGCCGCCAGATAATCTAACCGCTGGTTGTTGCGATCGCAATTGATTGGGCGTGCATCAGAGTTTTTGGGCAAAGCCGCTTGATAACGATATATATGTTCACTATATTGGCGTGCGGAACTCTGGGTCCCTGGCGGCTTTCGCTTCGTTGGCCGCATTTCGCCCTCGGCATTTAGCCTCCGGTCAATGACCGGGGGCGAACCCGCCAGGCGACAGCCAACTGCCGTTCTTTGACAACTGAGCATTACATTTTCCAGCCTCGGGCCTGGCCGCCCGAGGTTGGGCCGGCCTGCGCGGAAGTACAGCAATTGAACCGCAGAGGACGCGGAGGTTCGCCGAGGGAAGCGCGGAGCGATCAAGAATGGTTTTGTAACTTCCTGCGACTCCTCTGCGCGGCTCTGCGCCCCTTTGCGGTGAAGATTCCGCTTGCATGTCAGTTGCGTGCGGCGTGCCCAAGTGATGACCAAGTATTTGGTGAAAAAGGCTGCTTTTTACGAGGGTTTCGTGCCAACATTTGGGCATCGATTTTAATTTTTTGTGCGCGAGCGTACTTCGAGTCAGAGGCGTGCAAGCCCAGGGACCATCGCGACGATGGTGCCCGCAACCCCTGGGCTTAGGATCTAGCGCTGCGACAGTGATGTCGCAATGTTTTTCGAAAACAGCTTGTTTTCCAGGCTTGTTTTCAAAACATTATCACATCGATTTTTATTTTTTGTGCGCGTGATCAAACAATCGTACGCGACTTTCTCGCAAGTCAGATGCCCGATGCAACAAATAACTGCTTACGGCGCAGGGTGTGCAGAGCGATTCGATGGTCTGGAAAAGTTCTTCGGGCTGGAACGGCTTGGTAATATAGCCATCCATGCCGGCGGCCTGGCAACGCGCCTGAAAACCTTCCATGGCATGAGCCGTCATGGCCACGATGGGCGTGTGCGTGCCGCGCGACGCTTCTTCCTTGCGGATGGCGGCGGTGGTCGCCAGGCCGTCCATATCGTGCATCTCGACGTCCATGAGAATCAGGTCGAACTGCCCGGCCCGCCATCGTTCCACGGCTTCGCGCCCTGTGTTGGCGGTTTTCACGCGGTAGCCTTGCAGCTCCAGCAGGCCGGCGGCAACTTCCTGATTCACCGGGCTATCGTCGGCCACGAGAATTTGCAGACTGCGTTGTGCTTTGTCATTGGCGCTGGCGTGCGAAACATTAGATGACGCATCGCCCAGGCCAAGCGCCGACGAGACCGCCGCTTGCAGTTCCTGGATCTTGATCGGTTTGGTCAAGCAGGGGTCCGCGCCTAATTCCTGACAGCGCTGCGTGACATCGGACCGGCCCATCGGCGCGAGCAGTCCGACAATCGGCACGGCGGCGTGCAATGTAGCTTGAATCGAGGCCAGCAGATCGACTTCCGGCCACGCAGCCGACAGATCGGCAATCAGCACGTCGGCCAACGAATTTTGCGGGTCCGCTTCCAGACACATTGCCGCGACATCGTCGGCCGGAGCAGCAAGCGTCACATTCATGCCCCAGCCTTCCAAGATGGTGGCATAAGTCTCGCGGGCATGCTGATTTGCGCTGAAGACGATCGCTGTGCGGCCAGCAAATAGGGCCGGCACTTGAGCGGATGACGGCTGCGAATCGATCGGCAGCGGAACGACAAAGTGGAATGTGCTGCCATGCCCGGGCTGGCTTTCGACCCAGATGCGGCCGCCCATCAACGTGACCAACTGCGACGAAATCGATAGACCCAGGCCGGTGCCGCCGAAACGCCGCGTCATCGAGTTATCGCTTTGGCGGAAGGCTTCAAAGATCGATTGTTGTTGCTCCGCAGAAATTCCGATGCCGGTATCTTGCACGGCACAGTGCAATAGCAGGCGATCGTCGAATTTTTTGCCGCACTCGACTTGCACGAACACTTCGCCTTGCTCAGTGAACTTGATCGCATTGCCGATAAGGTTGAGCACAATCTGGCGCAAGCGATTGGGATCGCCGAGCAAGCTGCTGGGCAGTGCCGGATCGATCTTGCAGATCAGCTCCACGCCTTTGCGCGAGGCCGGCACTCCCATCAATCGGGCGGCGTCTTCGACCACTTCGCGAGCCGACATCGAAATCGATTCCAATTCCAACCGACCGGCTTCGATCTTCGAGAAGTCGAGAATATCGTTAAGAATCGCCAGCAAGGACTGGGCCGAATCTTTGACGACTGTTAGATAATTGCGCTGCTGCGAATTGAGTGGCGTGTTCAGGGCCAGTTCCGTCATGCCAATAACGCCGTTCATCGGCGTGCGGATTTCGTGGCTCATCACCGCCAAGAACCGGCTCTTGGCCAGGCTCGCGGCTTCGGCGGCTTGCTTGGCAATCGTAAGCTCTTGTTGCGCTTCCAGCAATTCTTGGGTCAGCCGTTCCAATTCCTGATTCGATTTCGCCAGCTCTTCCGAGCGAGCTTCTACGGTCGCGGTGCGTTCGGCCACGCGGCGTTCCAAATTCAAGTTCAACGTTTGCAGTTGTGTGAAGCCTTCGGCATTTTCCAGAGCGGCGCCGGCGATGGTGGCGATGTAGTCGGCCAGACGTTCTTCATCGGCCCCGAATAAGCCGCGGACGTTTTCATGAGTCACATACAAACAAGCCACGGCAGAACCGCGCATGTACAGTGGTGCGCACAGGGCCGAACGTTCGCCCACGGTGGCGGCACTTTCGCTGCCGCGCTCACCCGATTCCTCGACAAAAGCCATCGCCCGGCGAATTTCCAATGCCTCGCGCAATTTGGCATCGTTGCACGCCCCCGGAATGTTTCCCGCCACGGGCACCATGGCGGGCTCGCCGGAGCTTTCATCGATTTGCAGCACCAGACAATGCTCGGCACGGAGCAATCGTAAGGCAGCGATTCGGGCTTCCGCCAGAATCACGGGGGCCGACAAAGCCGAGGCAATGCGGCGGCCCCAATCCAGCACGGCATCGAATCGATCGGCCAGCGACAAGCTGGCCGGCGCCGCGGCAGGGCCTTCAACCTTCTCATGGGCTTCGTAAGCACGCAATTCGCCGAGAATCGCGAGGGCTTCCGCCTTATCGCTGATGGCTTCGGGAAGTTCGAGCTCGGCTTCCAGCTCGGCCTTCGCCGACATGGTTTGGGCGTACTCGTACTGCGCCTGCTGCCGCTTGGCAATCGCCAAACTCTTATTCAGGCAACGCAGAGCGCGACGGACAGAGCCACGCATGGCCAGAAGCAACCCCAATTCGCGGTAAGCATGCGGCAAGTCATTTTTGCACAGCCACCAGGTGCGAATCGCTTTTCGGGCTGTCTTTTCCGCCCTGCGCAACAATTCGTCGTGGCGGAACCGCGTGAGGTTGCCTAATCGTATGGCCTGCTGGCGCAATACTGTCGCCAGCCACGGACGGTATGGCAACGTATAGGCGTTGCGGACCTCGGCCTGATCGGCCACTTCAATGGCCTTTTCGATCTGTCCTTGCGCCTCGACGAGTTTGTCGGCACCGAGCAACCGAATTCCGCTAGCGAACAAGACTTGAGCGCGGCCTTGTGCATCGTGGCGCACCCGTTCGAGTTCCGCTTTCAGAATGTTCTCTTGGATTGCTCCGCCGGTGGCACGTACCCAAACGTCGAGAATGATTCCAGAAGCCTGCTCGTCGCCCAATTCGATACCCGACTTGTAATTCAACTGCGATTCTTCCAGTGCTCCGGCTAAATCGCCCAGACGATACAGCGAAGCGGCAATTTGATATCGGGCGATATGCACCTGCCAGTAATCGCCGGTGCGCTCCAAGAGCCGAATTGCATCGCGGCATTTCTTAATCGACTGCTGATATTCGGACCCGGCGTACAGCACAATGCCGTGATAATGCAGCGACTGCGCCTGACCGGAAAGATCATTCAGGTCTTGCCGAATCTTCAGCGATTTTTCCGCATAAGCCCGAGCACGACGGTGCATACCAACTAACGAAATTGCCGGGGCGTGTTCTGCATAGGCCAGGCCCAACTCCGGCGTGGGCAGGTATCGCTCCGCCAAATTGAGATTTCGGAGATGTGCCCAAAGAGTATGCAGAGGACTGCGGCAATACCAATATCCGTGGGCGAGATTACTGAGCAGTTGGAGCTTCAATCGTTCGCGATCGTTTGGTTGTCGTCGACAACGATATACAAACAACCGAGGCAGCCACGTGTGCAGCGATTGAATAAATGCTTCCCAAGCGACGAGTAAATATACGATGGCCCTCCCGCGAGGCACTTTTCTGCCCAACGTGCCAAGCGCCGCTTCAAAACATTCGATCGACAGTTCCATGTCGCCGCGTTTGAAGGCCACCTCGCCAAGTTTGCCGCGAATTTGTGCCTGGGCGATCGTCCCCTGAGCGAGCCCCGCAGCCGCTTCAAACATTTGCCCCTGCGCTGTCGTAATGACCGCGCAGGAGCAGTATCTCACCCAAGCCCTGCGCGACTCGATAACGCATTTCCGCATCGGCACTGGCGGCGCTGCGCTCCGCAATGCGGTATTGCTGCTCGGCCACTTCCAAAGCGTATCGGGCGCGGGCTTCTTCGGCCGCTTGCAGGGCATAGGGCAGGGCAGCCGCAAATTCTCCGGCAGCGTCGAAGTGATAAGCGATTTCGCTAATTCGATAGGGCGCGTGCAGTTCGAGAAAGGTCGCGGCTCGCGCATGCATCGTTCGTCGATCGGCATCAGCCTGTGCATCTAACAAAGCCGAGCGAATTCGATCGTGGACAAAAACGCAGCGTGAACCATCTGGTCTCAGCCACACCAGCCGACGTTGACGTGCCACATCGAGCGCTGTGATCGCCTGAGCTGGCGTCTGCGACATCAGCTTCGCGGCCACGTTCAACTCGAACTCCTTGCCGAGCACGGCGCCGATTGAAAGCAAACGCAGCGTGTCGTCGGGGAGCAGTTTCAATCGACTTGCCAAGAATGACGCCGCTTGACTGGACGATCGCACGTCATTCAGGCGCAGCGATTCCACGCGCCACCCCGTCGATTCGCGCAGCAGCATTCCCGATTCAACCAATCCGCGCAGCACCGCTGAGGCCATAAACGGGCTGCCATCGGCGAGCTTGATGATCGCCGCTACGACATCGGCGGGCAATGGTCCTGCCATCGATTCGACGAGCTGCTGAATTTCGGTGGCGGCAAAGGGAGACAGCCGCAAATGCAATGCGGACTGCAAATGCCGCAACGGATGATCAACCTCGACCTCCTCCGCCCGAAACGCGACAAGCAGTAAGACATGACGTTGGCTCAGTTCCGCTTGTGCCTGCATTTGCCAGCGGCGGATGAGTCGATAGGTCAATTCGTCGGCCCATTGGCAATCGTCCAGCACCAGTAAGACAGGCCGCTCGGTCGTCCCCAGTGCGCTCAAGAAGCTGCTCAATGCCCGCAAGGTTCGTACCTCTCCAGCTTCTTCAGGAGCCGAACCATAAGCGTCTCCGGCGCTGAACATGGACGCCAAACCGGGCAGTGCGGCTCCGACGGCAGGTGCCTGATCGCCCAGCCGATTCCGCACCATTTCGGCGAATGCCGGATCGGACTCCGCCGCTGCCAGGAACCCATCCACCACGCCTTTCAACAGCGAGAAAGGCTGCCTAGCCACATCGTTCGTGCCCTGGCCCCACAAAACCCAAAAAGCTCGCGAAGCGGCACGATGGGTCGTCTCTGTGACCAAACGCGTCTTACCGCCACCCGATTCGCCTTCCAGCAACACCAGCCCTGACTGCCCATGTTGTGTCAACCGAAGTTGCTCATCAAGAGCGGCCAGCTCTTCAGCACGGGCGACAAATGCGGGCTCGGTCAGTGTTTGCCGATCATCGTGCCCGCCGATTACGACATTGGGTTCCGATTCGCCGCGCCCCAACCCCGCGATGATGGCTTCCAGGTCGGTAAGCACTGCTTGCGCCGATTGATAGCGGTCGCATGGATCTTTTCGTAACAGTCGCTGAATCAGCTCGTCCAGCGCGCGTGGCACGGCAATTCCCAGGCTGCGCAACTTGGGTACGCTGGCCGTCATGTGCTCGAACAAGATTGTCCCCAGCGAGCTGCCTGCAAACGGAGGCCGACCCGCCAGACAATGGAATAGCGTGACGCCGGCGGAGTACAAATCGGAAGCCTCGGTGACATCTTGATCGATCGAGCCAGCTTGTTCTGGCGACAAATATCGTGCCACTTCGACGGATTGATTGCGCAACGCCGCGTCTTCCAGCCGCAGTGCAAGAGATGGATCGACGTCGACAAGCGTGGCGACAGTTACCGGGCCATCGTCGTTCACAATTATGTTCGCCGGCCGAACCCCGCGATGCAACAACCGATGCTGATGCATATCGCGCAGGCCAGAGAACAGCGTACGGCCGACCCACAACGACTCCTCGACACTTAAGCACCGCGATTCCAAGCGCGACTGCAATGTGGTTCCCGGCACATTTTCGTACACCAGCACCAGCTCATTGCCTTCGCGCCCGACATGAATGACTTGGGACACCCATGGGCTGATCAGCTGCTCTAGTTGCGTAGCTTCATACTCTAAACGCATCAGCGCGCCGGCATGTACGGCTAACGTCGGAATAATTTTGACGACGACAATGCGACCATCATCAATACTACTGCCAGAGTACGTTTTGATTCCGTTGCACTCGCCGATACGCTCGCGCAGCCGAAACCAAGAGCCAACAATTCGTTCTTCTTGGCCTTGCAATTCCGAGCTGTCGCTGCTTTTGGCGGCGCTGACCATACGGTCTCCTAGAACAACGCTCGTGCTGCGGCGAGAGGATGTTCCGTCGAAATCCTCTGCAGGAAAGCATTGAAGGCCCGCACCTGGCTGCCGGTTTTCACGGCATCTTGGGTGGTGTGGAACACTCTCTGCCTTTTCGTTTACAACCCTACCTTGAAGCGATCAGGCCGGGTTCCCGTAGCATGAAATGACTTTCGTCGGAAACAGAGAGTAAAACTTGTGACGAGTTTTCCGATAATAACGGCTCGCTAGCCGGTTTGATGACGCTGTATTGTCGGCTTTTTGAAAGCAGATCCCCAGATCGCCGGCACCGCAAGCACTCTTATCACCAAAAAAAATCCCGAAGTCAATCACAATTTCCCTTGACGCTATCCAGCGCAATTTCCCCCATAGGTTGTGGGTTTCTACGCGGCTTGTAAACGCAAAGTTTTCGCCATCGGAACAAGCGGAAGTCGATGACGCAATTTTCAGATTTCTTTTTTCTGACGGGGCCGTTTTGCTTGCATCGCTTGCCGACCGCGGTAACTTGAGGCTTGCGCTTCGACCAATTCTGCCGTCTTCAATCCGTATCTCGAGAATGACGCGCGATTGACGCAGGGTCGGCATTAGGGCGTTATTTGTACCGCTTTTATTTCCGCGACAGCAATTCAATCAGGTGGCATCCCATGCAACCCGCAATCCAACGTTTCTTGTCCGAGTATCTCCCCACCTTCACGCAAGCCTTGGATCAATTCGAACAGCAACTAGATCCGCAAGCGGAGCCGTTCGACGATTCGGTGTTGGACGAAATCACTCGGTGCATCAACAATTCGCTGAAAGTTTGCCGGCAGCTCGAAACGGAATTGGACGGCCAAGAGCCGATGGAATTGAAAGAAGCACAATCGCGCTATCGCAAGGCACTTGCTCCCTGGATGAGCAAGAGTTGGATTTGGAATCGCTCTACCACCAAGCCACGCGGCTATCCTGGCGATTATCAGTTGCTAACCGCCATTTACGATGGTTTGCCGAAGTCTACCGGCTTTGGCGGATATGTCGATCGGTATCTGCTGAACTTCACTTTGGGCCGTGCCGTCGTCGCGCGGATGTGGTCGGCACGGCGGTTTTTGATGGACGAACTCCAGCGACGTCGGGGTCGAGTGGCGATTCTGAACGTTGCTTCTGGAGCCTGCCGTGAATACATGGGTGGATTCGAGCTATCGGCCGATCGTGAAGTGACAATCGCCTGCGTCGATAATGATTCCGAAGCTCTCGAGTTTGCCCAAGCGCAAACAGCGGCCGCCCTGGGGCGCAGTCAGATCACGGCGACCTTCACGCGCTACAATGCGCTGCGCATGACTTCTGCCTCCGGCAACATTCGTCAATTTGGCCGGAGCGACATCATCTATAGTGTCGGGCTGTGCGACTACATTCCCGACGAATATCTGGTGCCGTTGCTGAAAGCCTGGCGAGATTCACTGGCCGAAGACGGCGTGGTGTACGTGGCCTTCAAAGACGCGCTGCTGTACGACAAGACCGAATACCAATGGCTGATGGATTGGTATTTCTTCCAGCGCGTCGAGGACGACTTTCAACGACTGTTCCGTGATGCTGGTTACGACCTCAGCGCCATTGAAACCTCACGCGATTCGACCGGCGTCATTATCAACTATCTATGCCGGACCTCGAACGCTGCGCCGGTGGTCCGCATTGACGAGGCGGAGCAGATGCCGCTGACCAAGCATCTGGATGTCGTTTCGAGTCCAAGTCCCGCACCGAGTTAAATCGCTCAATCGACCCACTCGCTTACAGGCTTACGGCCTGCGATTGCTCGGCAATGACGTCTATGCCACCTTCATTTTCATCGGTGAACGTGTTAAAATCGCACCGAAAGTCCAAGCGTTAGATGGTCTGCCGAAACGGTGCTGGTAATGTTGGTTCCAGCAATGGGTCCGGTCGTTGGCGTCACGAACGGCCCAGAAAGCGAATTCTCAAATCCGTGGGTGTAAGCGATGTCGATTGCCACGCATTGGCGAATCCAGTACGAAGCCCCAATACTGAGAAAGTGCTCCATGATCAGCGATGTACCCAGATTGAACTGCTCCTGAGCGCTGGGGATGGGGTTTTCTACAAATGTGTAGCCGCCCCGAACCGTCAAGCAATCGGTCAATCGGTACTGTAAGCCTGTCGCAACGGTGACCACGTTTCTCCAGCCCAGGCCGATGACCGACCCATCGGGTCGGAAACCTGACCCGCCGAAACCCTCGGCGTGCGAGTAATCGACGAACCGAACGTCCAGTGCGTAGACGGTCCTTTTCCAGCCTGTGAAAGCCGTTCCGATGGAAACGAACTGCGGCAGTTGAATATTCACCTTGTCGAACACCGGTTCGCCCAGCTGATCATTCGAATTGAAGCGTAGCGGTTCGAACCATTGCGTGCTTTTGTAGCTGACGCCAAAGTTCCAGCAGTAATCGGTCGTGTAAAATGCACCGACTTCGAAGCCACCACCCCAAGTGAACCGCGTTCCATCGCCAGGACCGTACGTTGGCGAACCCTGCACAAAGTTCGGAGGGGCAAACAGCAGTGGGTCCGCCTGCACTAAGGCGACATCAATGGTCGGTGCAACGCCAATCGACAGGTGGTCGGTTAAAGCCAATGAAACGGCCGGTGCGATCTGGTAAATTTCGGCGTTGGTATAAACTCGGCCCACACCAACCCCATTGGGAGGCTGCGGCGTGAAAATGGGATTGGCGCTCGCCGGATCGGAGAGCGAACTGGCGCGATAATTCGAACTAAAGCCGCCCACGCCGTAAATTCCCAGCCCCCATGTCAACGGTGAGCATTCATCCTTGATGATAAATGACATGTTGGGTACCGGAGTCGCACCAGGCTCGGCTTGAGTCGACCCCGACAAACCGAATGCCTGCGATGAGACCGTCTCGGTCGGTAAGACCAGGCCTAAGCCGATCTCGATTTGCGAGCGAGGCAGACCGCTAATGGTCGCCGGATTCCAATTGATCGCGCCGGTGACGTCCAAGGGGGCAGCAACGGCTGCGCCACCCATTCCCTGATTCACCGGCCCGGTGCCGATCAGAAAAATCCCCTGCGCTTGAACCGTGGCCGGCGCGATGCAAACTACCACCAACAAGCCAACGCTGGCGGCCAGGAACGATGCAGCCATAGACCGATACGTGCCGTATGGGACGGCTGGTTTACACCACGCCATGGAAAAGGTCCGCCTGATAGAGATGGAGCGATTTTAGTGGATGAGCCCAACAACGCTATTATGCGTTTCCTATCAGTTATGTCGGCTGGAACGTGCCCATCGGCATTAGCCTTGCCGCAAGACTTGCCCAGCTGGCAATGCGCAGCCTACCGGTTGTGCCGGTTAGAGAAGATGTACGGCTTCCGTCGCTATTTATACGGAGGAAATCGCCGGCAACCTCTCGTTACCCGGCAAAAAGTTGAAGGAAGCCGCCTCCCCGGTTGACACGGCGGACTCCTGGCAATTGATTTGCAGCGAAACTCGTAGGTCGTCCTGAAACTTCTCAGCAATACCGAGAATCTCTTCCTCTCGGTTCAAAAAGGCTTGCACCACATCGGGGTCGAACTGCGTTCCGCGGCCTTCCAGAATTAAAGCTCGCGAAGTCTGATGACTGTAGGCCGGTTTGTAAACCCGCTTGCTGCGCAAGGCATCGTACACATCGGCTAGCGCAACAATGCGGCCGCACAGCGGAATCTTTTCACCTTTCAGATGATTGGGATAACCGGTGCCGTCCCAGCGTTCGTGGTGCGTCATGGCAATCTCGTAAGCCATCGACAAAAACTGGGCATCGGGCCGCGCATGCGAAACGGCCGCCAACGTGTTCCCGCCATAGACCGTGTGCTGCTTCATGATCTCGAATTCTTCCGCCGTTAGCGAACCCGGTTTTAAGAGCACCGCATCGGGAATGCCAACCTTACCAATGTCGTGCAGTGGGCTGGTGAGATAAATGAGCTGCACGTAATCGCCGTCGATTTGCTGGCTGAATTTGGGCCAAGTGGAAAGCTCGTCGGCCAGAATGCGGCTGTATTCGCGCATGCGCTCTAGGTGTGCGCCAGTGTCTTTGTCACGTGATTCCGCCAACTTGGCCATCGCAAAAATCATCAGATCGCGGCTTTCGAGCGCAGGATCCGCTCTCCGGTGCGCAACCGCATTCGCAGTTCTTGCGGCTGAAAGGGTTTGGTCAAAAAATCGTCGGCGCCGGCATCAAGGCCACAAACGATGTTATCAACTCCGCCGCGCAAAGTGAGCAAAATTACATAAATGTATCCGCACCAATTTCGCTTGCGAATTTCCCGACACAAATCGAGCCCGTTCATCTCCGGCATTTGCCAATCGGAAATGACAAGGTGATACAACCCGGTGCGCACCAAATCGAACGCTTCTTTGCCGTTGGTGGCGGCGGTCACGTCGTAGCCGAAGTGCCGCAGGTCTTCGACAATGAGTTCCGCTGTGATCGGATCATCGTCAACAACAAGAACTCGCATTTGCTTCCCCCTTCAAAATTGGCTCCGCCGACATACGGCGCGGTCGACAGACTCGTTTATTGTTGAACCACCTGCAGCGCAGCGTCCCGGTTTCTCCGGCCGATGAGCTCGAACAAATCTGATCGATCGCACTGCAAGCGGTCCAAACAGCTTATTAATTCCATGAGGCTACCTTCGAGCGCGTATTTTTCAGCCTGCGATGCGTTTTGGCACAATCTTCGCGCTTCGACGCTGCCCGCGGTTCCTCTGATTCTGTGTGCAAGTTCCGCGGCCAGCATCGCGTCCTGTTTGTGAACGGCCTGCTCCAGTTTTGTCAGATCGTCTTCCAGTTGTCTGGTGAATTTCATGAGCACCCGATCCACTAGCGCGGTATTCCCCAGACAGCGCGCGTCAAGAGCGGTGAAATCGAGGACGGTTTCCTGAGGAGCCAACGTTTCGCTCATGTGAACTCAATTGCCGTCGCGTGATTCAGCTCGACGCGGCGCAGTTTGCTAAGATTTTGGGATGCAGAATCGATCCCGCGACGGCTTCTTTCCGCCTGAACTGTAGATTGCACCGATTCCCAGTCAAAACTGCAAACATCCCGCACTTAGGGGACAAGGGACGAAACAATCGTCACTCTCCGTGCGATCATTCCGATTGCGACGGTTATCGCAATTCGATCGCGCTTCGCCGACGCTATCGACTTGCGCTGGTGGTTTGGTATAATCCAGCCAGACGCAGCATCCGGCACCGATCGTATTCAGCCCATTGGCGGCTGGTATGGATGCCAACAAAACATGACGCGGGGTGGAGCAGTCCGGTAGCTCGCGAGGCTCATAACCTCGAGGTCGTGGGTTCAAATCCCGCCCCCGCCACTCGAAAACCGCCGGCCAATTGGCCGGCGGTTTTTTGCGCCCATGCTTTTGCTTTAGTCGCCAGACAAAACCTTAGGGTTTGTTGGCCAAAATTAGCGGCGACGGGCCGCGGGCTTCCAGACGTCGCACTTTGCGGAAACCGGCGTTTTGCAGCCATGTTTTGATTTCGTCGAATGTGAACGTGTCTCCCTCGTCAGTGTTCACAAGCATGTTCACGGCGAAAATCAGCGGAATCGCCGGGCTGCGGCGATCTTTATCAGGCAAAAACTCTGCAATCACAATGGTCCCTCCAGGAGAGAGAGAGTCGAAAACTCGCTTCAGCAGCTTTCGGCTGCGCTCTTCACCTTCGCTGTGCAGAATGTGGCCGAGCGTTGCCACTTGATAATTTTGTCCAAGTTTGCTGTTGAGAATGTCGCCGCCGACATACGAAAAACGGCTCGTCAACTTATGCCGACCGACAACTTTGCGTGTCACCTCAAGCACGCCTGGCCAATCGACCGCGGTTACTTTCACATGGCACGATTTCGTGGCCATCGCAATTCCCCACACACCTGAGCCCGCCGCAATATCAAGCACACTGGTTGGCCCAGTCGCCTTGGCGACGAGTTCTTCGGCAGCAATCAAGGCCGACGCATAGCTCATATTGAAAATATCTTCGACGAACTCGGCAAAGAATTCGGTGCCCGGACCGCGTTGATTCACACTTCTGGTGGGACTGCCCGTTCGCACAATGTCGGCCAGATGCAGCCATTTGGGGATAATTTGCCGGCTGACGTGCATTAACAACCCGCCCATGAAACTGGGCTTGGTGCTAATGAGAAACGCAGCAACATCTGGCGGCAGCGAGAATTTGTCTCCCTTCGCCTCAAGCAACTGGAGTCCAACCAGCCCGTTCACAAGGATCCGCAGCCCACGCCTTGAAGCACCAGTGGCCTTGGCAATTTGATCCAACGATTTCGGCCCGCGCTCTAAAACATCAAAAACCCGATTACGAATCGCCGCTTCAACCATTAACGGCCGGGCAAAATCCCAGGTCAATTCCATAATCCGCCGCGGCGAAACATTAGAGTTCTTAACGGGGCGAGAAACCTTCTTCGATGCTTTCGTTGCGGTGGCCATACGAATCCTTTTCGATATTGTGTATTCGTTGTGAGGAGCCTTCGATGTTGAAACACTGCTCGCGAACTGCTTAGATAGCGATTATTGTTCAAGGTTTCAAGCCACTGCAATTGGACAAACGGCGCTGGCCCAACTTGTATGAACCGAGAGTCAACCGTGCCGGCAGAGCTGGTCGCAAATCTGCAAAAGCATGTCGATCGGCTGGCGGGACTCATTGGACCGCGTCATCTCGATCTTCCGCAAAGTCTTGCTGCCGCCGCCACACTCATCGAACGTGAACTATCGCAATCGGGCTATTCCGTCGAGCGGCAAAATTACGATGTTCGGGGACATGCGGTCGCAAATCTTATCGCAGAAATTCGCGGCTCAAAAAAACCGGATCAAATCGTGCTTCTTGGCGCACACTACGACACCGTCGATACCACGCCGGGCGCCGACGATAACGCCTCGGCAGTGGCGGTGCTGCTGGAAGTTGCCCGGTTCTTGCGCTCGTGGCAACCGCGACGAACCGTTCGATTCGTTGCCTTTGCTTGCGAAGAGCCGCCGCATTTTTGTACCGGTGAGATGGGCAGTCACGTTTATGCCCGAAGTTGTCGTGCGCGCGGTGATTGCATTGTTGGTATACTGTGCCTGGAAATGGTCGGCTATTTTTCCACGGCTCCGAATAGTCAACAACTACCCGAAGCCATTCCTAAATTTCTGCGCTGGTTATTCCCGCGGCGAGGCAATTTCTTGGCAGCAGTCGGCAATCTCAGCTCTGGAAAGTTGTTGTGGAACTTCCGGCGTGGATTCAAGCGAGCTGTTCGTTTCCCGTTGTTCTCAATCTGCCTGCCAGAAGCGATTCACGACATTCGGCTGTCCGATAACAGTTCATTCTGGGATCAAGGTTATCCGGCGCTAATGTTGACCGACACCAGCTATCTGCGCAACCCACACTATCATCTGCCAAGTGACGCACCTGAAACGCTCGACTATGACCGCATGGCAAAGGTAACGTTGGGAGTGCTGGGAGGACTCACAAAAATCTCAATGGCATCACAATCGGTTTAGACCGATTTTGCCTGCTCCCCTTTACAGTGCAAAACGAAGCCGCAAAACAGGAGCCGATCATTTGCACATTGCAGATTTTCTGCGGTCACGCGTAAAAGTTGGATGCTGTCGCGCCAGTTTGTTGGTAGAATCTGCCGCACCTGCTGTCACTCAACGCAATCGCCGTCAGATTTGATCAAAAGGAAATAATCCGTGGATCCTTTTCTCGACGCCGCAATTGCTGAAGCTGAAGCCGGGCTGGCCGAAGGGGGTATTCCAATTGGCTCGGTCATCGTCCATCAGGGCAAAATCATCGGCCGCGGCCACAACCGGCGAGTACAAAAAGGGAGCGCGATTCTGCACGGCGAGATGGACGCTTTAGAAAATGCCGGGCGTCAGACGGCCAGTGTGTATCGACAATGCGTGCTTTATACCACCCTTTCGCCGTGCCCCATGTGTTCTGGCACGATTTTGCTTTACCACATTCCACGGGTCATCGTCGGCGAAAATCGAACCTTCATGGGCGAAGAAGACCTGCTGCGTAGCCGCGGTGTGCAGGTAGAAGTACTGCAAGACCCGCGCTGCATCGATCTGATGCACCGCTTCATTCGCGACAAGCCTGAACTGTGGAATGAAGACATCGGTATGTGATACAGTAGGCGGCTTGTGCGGAGTGTTCCGATTCATGTCAGTCAACACGAGTTCTACTATGACCGCCGAAAAAACGATTCAAGTTGCGGCCGGCTGGGGCATGTTGCCCATCAATTTGGCGCTGATCATTGGTGGCGGCATTTTGGCAATTGTGCTGGTTGCTCACGGTAGCGCTTTGGCGATCGTCGCCATTCTGGCCATCGTCGTCGGCTTCGTGCTGCTCGGCGGACATTTCACGCTGCAACCGAACGAGGCTTGTGTAATCAGCTTTTTCGGACCCTACGTTGGCACGGTTCGTCAAAGCGGCTTTTATTGGGCCAATCCGTTTTATGGCAAGAAAAAGATTTCGCTGCGTGCCAGGAACTTGGAAGGCGCGAAACTCAAGGTGAACGACAAGCAAGGCAACCCCATCGAAATTGCCGCGGTGGTGGTGTGGAACGTAGAGAACACAGCCCAAGCCTGCTTCGATGTCGAAAATTATGAAAACTATGTGAAGGTGCAAAGCGAAACTGCGGTTCGTCACTTGGCCAACAATTATGCGTACGATTACGGCGAAGAGCATGAGATCACGCTCCGCAGCGGCATGGATGAGGTCTCGGCAGCGCTGAAAACCGAACTTGGAAATCGTCTCTCCAAAGCCGGTGTTGTGGTCGACGAAGCCCGACTCACCCATTTGGCCTACGCCCCGGAAATCGCCAACGTGATGCTCCGTCGCCAACAGGCCGATGCCGTGATTGCCGCCCGACAAAAAATCGTTCACGGGGCAGTCAGCATGGTTCAAATGGCGCTGACCCAGTTAGCCGAACAGCAGATTGTGGCGCTCGACGACGATCACAAAGCCCGCATGGTCAGCAATCTGCTGGTGGTGCTGTGCAGCGAAGTGGCAGCGCAGCCTGTGGTGAATACCGGCGCGGCGGAGGGATAGCGTCTGTGGCAAGAGATTCGGATCGAAACGGACAATTTCAAAATCACACAGGAGGCAACTTATGCGAATGTTGATGAATATTAGCTGTCCTCACGAACCATTTAATTCGCTGGTGCGTGACGGGAGCGCGGGCGAAATCATCGGCAAGATTCTGGCGGCCCAGAAACCGGAAGCCGCTTATTTCACCGAATTAGACGGTCGGCGCACTGCCGTTTTGATCGTCAACATCGAACACGCCTCGCAGATTCCATCGTTCGCCGAGCCGTGGCTCCTTAATTTCCAAGCCGATTGCCGCATCCATCCCGTCATGACTCCCGAAGACTTGCAACGCGGCGGCCTGGCAGAGTTGGGCAAGAAATGGGGGTAAAATTATCTGCGTTTCAGTTGCTTGCGGAGCATCATTTCAGCGAAGGTTCGGATTGTTCCGCCTGACACGCGCGAATAGGATGATGTTATGCCCACGGTGCTCGTTGACGGGCCATACCGGTTCTTTTTTTATGCCGGGGATCGCAACGAGCCGCCACACATCCACGTTGAACACGATTGATGCGGAGGCGAAATTTTGGCTGATACCGGTGCATCTTGCAAACAGCTTCGGTTACAGTCGAAAAGAGCTCAACAGAATTCAAGGCCTGATCGAAAAACATCAGGCGCTGTTATTGGAGAAATGGAATGAGTTCTTCCGCCATTGACATTCAATCGGTCGTCGCCAAAACAGTCGTCGTCACAAACGACACGCTTGCCGTCGAGTTGGCTGACGGCCGCACAATTTCCGCACCTCTTGCGTGGTTTCCACGTTTATCGCACGGCACACTAAAAGAACGGGAGAATTGGCGGTTTATCGGCGGCGGAAGAGGAATCCATTGGACAGATCTGGGATGAGGATATCGGCGTCGGCAACTGCCGGCAGGGCAGCGATCGGCTGAAAGTCAAGAATCGTTGAAGCGATGGCTCGAAAGACGCAAATAAATCGACGGCGCGGAAGCAAAACGGTTGAGTGGATATGTGGAAACGACGCCTACTTCTTGCAGCAACCATCGCAGCCCAATTGCCCTTTGTTATCGCCGCCATCGGCACGGTACTGATGTGGTGCGTGCACCAATGGAATTGGCCCGTGTGGACGGTCGCGATTGTCGGCGGTGGACTGTTTGTCAGCCTCAGTTATTTCTCCTGGCAATGGGCGCGACGGCTCGTCGATCGCCGTTTCCAATTTAGTATCCGCGAAATGCTGCTTGCCGTGGCCGTGGTCGCACTTTTATTTACAACGCTGGGAAGATGGTGGCTGAACTTCTCAAGCCAATACAACTCGATTCAAAGCGTCAATTCGTATGGCGGATATGTGGAGGACCCGCGCATTTATCGAGGTCAGCCGCGAAATTTGCTGTATTCCTCGATTGGTTTCGATCCGTTTGCGAAACAGCGCGAGCTTTGGATCCCTAGCGACCGGACACTGTTCGATGTGATGGAGCGGCCCGATCAATTTATCGAATTTGTCCAACTCAGTTTTCATCGAGGCGTGACGTCGGCCGCGTTTGAGTGCGCCGAGCAGCTCAATCAACTCCGGAACGTTGTTTTTGGCGAATTCATGATGTCGGCCATCGATGACCCAGGCACGGAACGATTGAGTCACTGGACCAATCTTCGAGGGCTCTTCTTCAACGGCTGCAAGAATGTCACTAATGCCGGTCTGGCAAACTTCGTCGAGATGCCCAATTTGGAAGAGCTGTCACTTATTGATGAGGGGGACGGCATGGTGATCACGGATGCGGGAATGGTTCACGTCGGCAAGTTGAAAAGTCTCAAATTCCTGATGATCGTGGGAATGCCAAACGTCACCGATGCGGGAGTAGCCCAATTACATCGCCTCTCGAATCTCGAGAATGTAGTTCTGCACAGGACAAAAATCACTGCGCAGGGCATAGAAAAACTGGAAGACGCACTCCCCGATTGCCGCATCATTTGCGATGCCAAAGTGTCTGGCCCGCGAAACGTGCGATGTATTCGGTTGCGAAGGCTTGGTAAATCCGAAGGAGCGATTGGCGACATCAAAGACTCGGCTCGGATTGCTGATGTTCTGGAATTTATGGACAATCTAACCGAGCAAGCGTTGTGGGGCAGACTCGACGAACCGTCGCCGGCCGACTTAGAACTGAACTTTGTCGGCCAATCGCGCGTATTGTATTAAGTCCGAGTCGCCGACGGGCAGATTCAGCAGAACTACCGGACCCGCTGGAATTCGTGGCAAATTACAAAAGATCAGCGGAGTCAATTGTTGAATCTTTTAGACATCGGCCCAACAAAATAGTTGACTTGTCGTGTTCGCCAAAGATAAGCGAATGATTGAAATCCAACGTAATCCAACTCGTTCAGTAAAAATCGGCTCAGCGACGATTGGGGCTGGTAATCCGATCGCCGTGCAAAGCATGACGGCCACGCCGACGCAGGATGTGGCGGCCACGGTGGGTCAGGTGCGCGATTTGGAGCGAGCCGGCGCCGATGTGGTGCGCATTGCCGTCGACAGCCGCAAAGATGCCGAAGCGCTGGCTGAAATTCGGCGGCAAACTTCGGCAAATCTGGCGGTCGATTTGCAAGAAAATTATCGGCTTGTCACCGAAGTAGCGCCGCATGTCGATAAAGTGCGCTACAACCCGGGGCATCTGTATCATCACGAGCGAGAAAAGCCGTGGCAAGACAAAGTGAAGTTGATCGTCGATGTGGCGGCGCAGAATGATTGTGCCATCCGCATCGGTGTGAATTGCGGCAGTGTCGATCCGGCCAAGAAAGAAAAGTACGACCCGGCCGATTCCATCACGCCGATGCTGGAAAGTGCTTGGGAGCATTGTGAACTGCTCGACAAACTCGGTTTCACCCGCTATTGCGTGTCGCTGAAAGATTCCGATCCGCGGAAAGTGATCGAGGTCAATCGCCGCTTTGCCGAGGAGCGACCTGATGTGCCGCTGCATTTGGGCGTGACCGAAGCCGGAATGCCGCCGGATGGCATCATCAAAACCCGCGTGGCGTTCGAGCAGCTCATTAGCCGCGGCATTGGCGACACGATTCGCGTTTCGCTCACCGTGCCCAATCCTGCGCAAAGGAGAAGAAATCGCAGCCGGCCGGTCAATCCTCGCCGATATCGCCGCTGGCCGAGTCCGCAGCGTGGTCGATTACGGACTGAAAACGCTGAACATCATCAGTTGCCCCAGTTGTTCGCGTGTCGAAAACGAAGCCTTTGTGGAGCTCGCGCAGCAGGTCAAAGAGATGACCCGCTATGCCGAAGATCACCACATCACCATCGCCGTGATGGGCTGCCGCGTGAACGGTCCCGGCGAAACCGACGACGCCGATTTAGGCCTGTGGTGCGGACCGAACGTGGTGAACCTGAAACGCGGCAGTGAGGAACTGGGGGCGTTTGCTTACGATCAGATTCTGACGAAGTTGAAATCCGAACTCGACTTGCTGATTGCCAAACAAAGTTTGGCGACAAAGTGAATTGCAAATCACTTCAACCCTGCTCTTGGATCATCAACAAATTGCTAAAAGCTATACCCAGTGCGCAGCCCCACCGTAAACAGCGTTGAGCGTGGTTGCAGCCAGCCGCCGGATTCAGCCGATTGTTGCCAACTAAACATCTCGCTAAAGGCCGATACAAACACGTGCTTTCCGCGCAAGCCACCCTCAAGTTGGCCAGTCACGCCTGGCTTGGGATATAGTGCCGCATCATTGATGGAAGCGCGTTCTAGCGTAATTGCCGTCAGACCGATGCGGCCCATACCAAACAGCTCGATGCCGCTGTGCAAATCGCGGCGCGTTTCCATGCCAAGGTACGGATAGACGGTCCACCAAAACTCTTGATATCCGGCGACAAAAGTGCCGGAGGACGTAAAATCATCCGGCAAATCGCGATTCCAGACGCGCGTACCGATGCCGGTGAAAAAACTCAGGCTTGGAATCGCTTCCGGCTCGAACAGCAAATCGTACTCGCCGCGCACACCCAAGTAATTCGTGTGCGACGACAGCGGTTCCAACATGTTGCTGCTGTTCAAAACATCTGCAGAGTAATGCACGCTGCTGCCAAATAGTTCGCCGCGAAATCGTTCGCGGCCGTTCCGTCGCTGGTAGCCCAGCGTGAACAGCGGGCCGTCTTCGTTGACAAAATCGGCGCCTTCAAAGCGCTCGTTCCAGTGGAAGTAGTCAATGCGCGTGTACCAGGTCGATTCAATCGGCCGGCGATCGGGCGGGACGATACAATCGGCGGCGGTCTGATAGGTGGAAGCGGTATAGCTCTGCCATTCGCGCGGCACGCCAGCTTGTTCCGTTTCAGCAAGACCAGCCGATGGCGGTGGCAACGCTGCCGGCGTCTGATCCAGTAGTTGAAAACTGCCCGAAGACCCCGCCGGTTGCGACGGTTGATCTGCAAAGTAGCCTGCGGCCTCGGCACTCCGAGCGCAAACCAAACCAGCCATTAACGCAGTGCACCAACACGCTGCAGACTTCATCGATATTCGCGGAGCGAGAGAATTTGCCCGGATGTGATTTCGCGGCCGGAAGCATAATCGTCGGCGCGAACCCCCACAACGCGAACCGGTGCGCCAGCATCCTTAAACTGATCTTTGCCACCCACCGCCGCTTTGCTAACATCCCTCGCTTTTCCAGGGCCAACCCCATGGCCCGCCAGTTCTGGGTCATGGAGAATCAGGATGCACGCGGGGGCGCGGGGGCTTTCTTTTCGAGACTTGCTTGCGGCGCGTAATAGTCTGCGCGACGGTTGGCGGCTGCGCAATGTGGAGAAGCAGTCCGCCGCGCGTCGGGTTGCCCGATCGCTACAACATGGCGCTCGATCAGCTCATCATTCACAGCAATTTCGAATTGCCCAGCCAGCACCGGTTGTTGCAAGAAATCAATGCAGAGCGCGTCGATGTCAGCAACCGCATTAACCTGCCGGTCTCGGACGAAAAAATCCACGTCTATCTGTTCAAAGACGGCGACCAGTTTTACGATTTCATTCGGCAGAAGTACCCGAACTTTCCCGACCGCCGGGCGTTCTTTGTCGAAAGTGATACGAAGTTGGCGGTTTACGCTTATTGGGGCGATCGTGTCGCCGAAGACTTGAGACATGAAGTATGCCACGGCTACTTGCATTCCACGGTGCAAAATCTGCCGCTGTGGCTCGACGAAGGTCTGGCCGAATACTTTGAAGTGCCGCGCGGCACGCATGGCGTTCATCCTTCGCACATCGCCGACCTGAACAAGCTGGCGAAAGAAGGCAAGTGGCGTCCCGATCTGCGGCGCTTGGAAGCGTTTCGCTCGCCGGCTGACATGACCGAAATCGATTACGGCGAAAGTTGGGCCTGGGTCCATTGGATGTTGGAAACAGAGCCTGCTCGTCGGACCATGTTCCAGGAATATATGACCGACTTGCGACGCAGCGGAACTCCGACGCCGCTTTCGCTCTACATCCGGCGGTTGGGTGGCGACCCGGAGCGCGAACTCTTTGAATATGTCCGCTGGCTGGAAGCGAAGCGGTGAGGCAGAATCACCACAGAGTCACGGAGATTACCGAGACGCAATTGCAGAATGCAGTAATTCGGCAATTTGCGACTTGCAATCGCAAATCTGGAAATTGAAAACTGAAATCTGACATTGATTTCTGAGCTGCTGCTCCGTGACTCCGTGGTATTTTTTAGCCGTCCTTCCGAAACACCACGCCGCCGTCCACCTGCTGGAAGCCGAGTTTGCGGTACATTGCGATTGCGGCGCCGTTGCTTTGCATCGTCTGGACTTCGATCAGCCCGATGCCTTGTTCGGCCGCCTGACGCAGCATGTCGCCCAGCAAATTGACGGCCAAACCCTGGCGACGGGCCGACTCTTCCACCCACACATTCCAGAGGCCGGCAGTCCGCACACCCCAAGTGTGGCTGAAGGTCTCCATATCGACTAGCGTGGCGATGGCTGCTGGCTGCGATTCGTCTTCGCGCAAGAAGAGCCGATACTGCAAGCGAGTTAAATCACCCAGTGTGCAGGCATCCCACCACGAGCGCGCTGGTGGATCGCAGATGTAATTGATCTTTGTGCGACGTCGGACTTGCATCTGTTGCCGATCAACCACGGGGCGAAATCCAGCCAATTCGCGATGCAATACCACGGTGCGATCGATTTCGCGATAGCCGGCCACACGAAAAAAGTTTTGCTGCTGCGCGTCGGAATCCAAGATGCCCGGTAATTCGCTGCCGCCGTACAAGCCAACATAAAACGCATTCAATGGCCGGATGCCGCCGCCATATAAAACTTTGGCCCCGTTCTCATAGAGGTAGGTTTCGCTGCGGCGAATTAATTCAGCAGCGACGGCGGCTTCTTCGGCATGCGGCGCGACGATCGTTAAAATCGAAGCGCCCAGTTCATTTGCGATCGCCGATTCATCCTCCGTCGGTCCGAATCCGGCGTGCGCAAAACCGATCGGTCGGTCATCATCGGTCGCCACGATTAATCCGGGCGGATCGAAATACGGCTTGGACAGCACCATTCGTTCAAACAACACCGCCGTCATCGGCTGCGCGTAGCCACGCAACCCGGACCGCGTGCGCCAGATGTCCGCCAAATGCGGCGGATCGCGATTCACGAACGAACGATAGCCAATCAAGATGCGCCACCCGCGATGTTCATGAGGCGAAATTTACGCGCTCACGATAGCAGAACGGGCAGCGGGGAAACAAGACGGAAGGAGTGAAAATGACGAATGACGAATGACGAAATTTGAATGACGAAAGAATGACCAATGACCAAGCACCAATGACCAATAAGTTGTTCAGCACATTCATTAGCGACGGTCGCGGCATTGGTCATTGGAATTTGGTCATCGGTCACTCGGAATGCTGACCCACACGCCGCCGTCTTCCACTTTCGTCTGAAACCACGGTTGGATCACGTTGCGATTCAATTGATGCTGGCCGGTGCGAACGTCAAACTGCCAGCTGTGCCAGGGACACGTGACAACGCAACCGGTCAATTCGCCTTCTGCCAACGGGCCGCCTTGGTGTGGACAAACCCCATCCAGCGCGAAGTATTCGCCGCCGATGTTGAAAAGCGCGACGATGCGCTCACCGACAACCGCCTCCATTCCGGTTCCCGGCGGGCAATCTTCAGCAGTGGCGATCCGATGCCAAGGCATTTCGATTTTTTCCAGGAGCCCGCCGCGCAAGCAAGGAAAATCGATCCAATGGAAACGACTGCTCCCCTTGCTTGCGCGTCGGGCACGCGAACCATTACTCCGCCGCGGCCGCTTTGGCGTATGAACCAAGAATCGTTAGCCGCACGGCACGGCGTGACAACTGTTCGGTGGCCCGCTCGACACGCTTGTCTTGGTGATGTCCTTCCAACTCGACGAAAAATAGATAGCCGCCTTCGGGTCGTGCAATCGGGAACGACTCGATCCACGTCAAGTTCAGCCGGTTGCGTTTGAAAATCGCCAGCGCCTCGGCCAGAGAACCCGGACGATGCACCACCTCGAACATCAGCGCGGTCTTATCACGGCCTGTGCGCGGCGCTGGATGGTGACCAATGACCGCAAAACGGGTGGCATTTCCTTGCTGGTCTTCAATATTTTCGGCCAACACATCGAGCCCCTGATGCACGGCCGCCTGGACACTGGCAATCGCCGCCGCGCCGGGTTTGTCTTTTGCCAGTTGTGCCGCCGTTGAAGTGCTTGTAACCTCAATCGTGCGAGCCTGCGGCAAATGTCGGGTGAGCCAATTGCGGCACTGCGACAATGGCTGCGCCTTGCTGTAAACCTCTTGCACTTCGCTGCGCGGGCAATTCGCCAACAGACAATGGTGAATGGCAAAATTCACCTCGCCACAAATCTGCACCGGCAGCCGTGTGAACATGTCGAGCGTATCGGCAATGCGTCCGTCGGTGCTGTTTTCGATCGGCACCAGGCCGTAATCGCAGTGGCCGCGGTTCACTTCCTCGAAGACCGCTCCAATGCTGCCGACCGGCACGAACTCCACACTTTGACCAAATCGATGCAACGCCGCCAGATGGCTGTACGTGTAAGCCGGGCCCAGATGTGCCACCCGCAAGGTTTTTTCCAGTGCCCTTGAGCCGCTGATCAGCTCGCGAAATACAGCTTGCAAGCACTGTCGCGAAAGCGGACCGCGGCTGTGCTCCGCAGCTCGCGCGAGAACTTCTTCCTCCCGCACCGGATCATAGCAATGCTGCCCGTTCGCTTCTTTCACTTTGCCAATTTGATGGGCTAGTCGCGCCCGGTCATTCATTGCTGCGACTAGGTCGCGATCAATGCGGTCGATTTTGTGGCGCAGTGCCGCCAGCGTCGGATGTTTCGCAGACGTTTTCGCAGGTCGCTCAGTCGGCTTGGTTTTGGCCATAAACGTAGGTCAGGCTTTAGCCTGACAAGATCTACTTTCCTGACAGGACCTGAATGGGAGGCGTCAGGCTAAAAGCCTGACCTACTGAAAAGCGATTTCCTTGTACTTGCGTAATTTAGGGGTGTCAAGCAAACTGCCGGCGCCTGCTGCCGACCACCGACGCAACTTGCTGCGCCGGATCCAAATCAAAATCGCCGCATTGCCTCATCGCTAAACATTAGCCCACAAGTGTCAAAATGGCAGCCGGCTTCAACACTTGCCGATCCGATTCTGACTTCCGCCAACTACCAATTCAGCCACGCAAATCTATACTTAACAGAAGTTTGCGGCGAGAAAATCCCAGGTCGTCAGACGACCCGCAACCCGGCACGGGCTTTGCTTTTCTACCGCTCCATCAGAAACAGGGCAGACAAACTATATCACAAATCAACCGGCAACCGCATCCAGCCCAAGCTGCTGGCCGGCGGGCGTCATGCCGTTTAACAAGGAGTTCTAAATGGCCGCGGGCGAAAAAATTATCGGCATCGATTTAGGCACGACCAACTCTGTCGTTGCCGTGATGGAAGGCAAAGAAGCGAAGGTCATCCCCAATCAGGAAGGCAACCGACTGACGCCTAGCGTCGTGGCCTTCACCGAGAAGGGAGACATTCTCGTCGGCGAATTGGCCCGTCGTCAGGCAATTACCAATCCCAAGAAAACGATTTCCTCGATCAAAAGATTCATGGGTCGACGCCACAGCGAAGTGGCGTCGGAAGAAAAGATTGTGCCGTATCAAATTGTTGGCGGCTCTGAGGAATACGTGAAGGTGAAGGTGGGCGATAAAGAGTACACGCCGCCGGAAATTTCCGCCTACATTTTGCGGAAGCTCAAAGAAGCGGCCGAAGCCTACTTGGGCCACAAAGTCAACAAAGCCGTCATCACGGTGCCGGCTTACTTCAACGACGCCCAGCGGCAAGCCACGAAAGACGCCGGGCAGATCGCCGGCTTGGAAGTCGCCCGCATCATCAACGAGCCCACCGCTGCTGCATTGGCTTACGGTCTGGATAAGAAAAACCAAGAAAAAATTGTCGTCTACGATTTAGGCGGCGGCACGTTCGACGTGTCGGTGCTGGAAGTCGCCGACGGCGTGTTCCGCGTGATCTCGACCAACGGCGATACGCACTTGGGCGGCGACGATTTCGATCAGGTGCTTATCAACTACGTGGCCGACGAATTCAAAAAGGAAAACGGCATCGATCTGCGCAAAGACGCCATGGCGCTGCAGCGATTGCAGGAAGCCTGCGAGAAGGCCAAGAAAGAATTGAGCTCGGCCAGTTCCACCGACATCAACCTGCCATTCATCACCGCCGATGCCAGCGGGCCGAAGCATTTGCAGTTTAACATCACTCGCTCGAAGTTCGAGCAACTGGAAGACCCGCTCTTCGAACGTTGCCGCGGGCCGGTTATCCAGGCGCTGAAAGATGCCAAGCTAGAGCCGAAAGATATCGACGAAGTAGTGCTGGTCGGTGGTTCCACCCGCATTCCCAAGGTGCAGGAAATCGTCCAGAAGATGTTCGGCAAGGAGCCGCACAAGGGCGTGAATCCCGACGAAGTCGTGGCGGTTGGCGCTGCAATTCAAGGTGGTGTGCTGGCCGGAGAAGTGCAAGACATTCTGCTTTTGGATGTCACGCCGCTCAGCCTGGGTATTGAAACCGAGGGGGGCATCTTTACGAAACTCGTGGAACGCAACACCACGGTTCCGACCGAGAAGAAGCAAGTCTTCAGCACCGCCGCCGATAATCAAACCGCCGTGACGGTCATGGTCTATCAAGGCGAGCGCCCGATGGCGCGCGACAACCGCTTGCTCGGCCAGTTCAATTTGGAAGGGCTGCCGCCGGCCCCGCGCGGCATGCCGCAAATCGAAGTCAAGTTCGACATCGACGCCAACGGAATTCTTAACGTGTCGGCCAAAGACCTGGGCACGGGCAAAGAATCGAAAGTGCGCATCGAACAATCGAGCGGCCTGAACGAAGCCGAAATCGAAAAGATGCGCAAAGATGCCGAACTGCACGCCGACGAAGACAAGCGCAAACGGCAGTTGGCCGAACTGCACAATCAGGGCGAATCGATGGTGTTCCAATTGGAGAAGCTCATCAAGGAACACAAAGACAAGCTCAAAGACTCCGATAAAGCGGCGCTCGAAACGCGCCATGAACAAGGTCCGCGAGGCGATCAAAGGCGACAACGCCGATGAAATGAAATCGGCGATCGAGCAGCTTGAACAGGCTTCGCACGCCTTCAGTAAAACGCTGTACGAATCGGCCCAAGCAGCCGGACAGCCGGGTGCAACAGGCGCTGCAGGTGGCGCCGCCGCGGCCGGCGACGGCAAGAAGTCCGGCGAGGAAGAAGCCATCGACGCCGAGTTCGAAGTGAAAGAATGACGTCGCCTTCGCACCGGACGAAAAAGTACCATTTAGCCCCCGGTGATAACACCGGGGGTTTTTTCATAGGACCATCCCATGGCCTTCCGCTTCGACAAACTCACCATCAAAGCCCAAGAAGCCGTACAGCGCCGCCAGGAACTCGCCGCTGATCGTGGCAATCCGCAAATCGATCCCTTGCATCTGCTGGCGTCGCTGCTGGCGGAAGAAGAGGGCATTGTCAAACCGCTGCTGGAAAAGATCGGCGTCAACCAGGCGCAGCTCGATCGCATGGTCGATTCCGAACTGAATCACCTTCCTAAAGCCACGGGCTCCGTCGGTTCACCATCGATTAACCCAGCGCTCTCGCAGGTATTGGAAGCCGCGCAGAACGAAGCGGCGACGATGAAAGACGATTTCGTATCGACCGAGCACTTGTTGCTCGCATTGGCGAAAGTCGATTCCAAAGCCAAGAACATTCTGAAGCTGAATGCCATCACCGACAAGCAACTGCTCGAAGCCATGCAAACGGTGCGCGGCTCGGCCCGCGTGACCGATCAAGCCCCAGAAGGCAAATTCCAGGCGCTGCAAAAATACGGCATCGATCTGGTCGAGCGGGCCCGGCAGGGCAAGCTCGATCCGGTGATCGGCCGCGATCAAGAAATTCGCCGCGTGATTCAGGTGCTGTCGCGTCGCACGAAAAACAACCCGGTGCTGATCGGCGAGCCCGGCGTCGGCAAAACGGCCATCGCCGAAGGACTGGCACTGCGAATTGTGCAGGGTGATATTCCCGACAGTTTGAAGAACAAACGTATCATCGCGCTCGATTTGGGCGCGCTCATCGCCGGAGCAAAATACCGCGGCGAGTTTGAAGACCGGCTGAAAGCCGTGCTCCGCGAAGTGGAATCGGCCGCCGGCAACGTCATTCTGTTCATCGACGAATTGCACACGATGATCGGCGCCGGCGCCGCCGAAGGGGCCACCGACGCCGCGAACCTCCTCAAGCCGGCGCTGGCGCGCGGCGAGCTGCGGTGCATCGGCGCGACCACGCTGGACGAATATCGCAAGCACATCGAAAAAGATGCCGCCCTAGAACGCCGCTTCCAGCCGGTCTACGTCGGCGAGCCGTCGGTGGACGACACGATCGCCATTCTGCGCGGGCTGAAGCCCCGCTATGAAGCGCATCACAATGTGAAAATCAAGGATTCCGCGCTCGTCGCCGCGGCCAAACTTTCGCAGCGGTACATCCCCGATCGGTTTTTGCCCGATAAGGCCATCGATCTGATGGACGAAGCGGCCAGCCGTCTGGCGATGGAATTGGAAAGCGTGCCGGCCGAAATCGACGTGGTGCAGCGCCGCATTACACAGTTGGAGTTGGCCGATCGGCAACTTGCCGAAGAAACCGAAGAACATGCCGTCGAGCGCCGCCAAGAAATCCAGGAAGAAATTCAGAATCTGCGCAAGCAGCTCGCCAGTTTGCGTGAACAATGGGAAGCCGAAAAGCTCGGCCTGGGCGATGTCTCGCAAACCCGCAAACGGCTCGACGCGGTCGAGCATGAAATCAGCCAGATCAACGCGCAGATCAAAGAAAACCAATCGGCCGGCATGCCGGTGAGCGAAGAGTTGTATCAAAAGCTGTTCAATCTCGACAAAGAACGCAAGACGCTGGAGAAAAAAGTCGAAGCATCCACCTCCGATCAAAAAGCCGCGAACATGGCCGCGTCTCCGATCAGTAAAGCCGGCGATGGCATCGGCGGTGCCAGTGCTGGCAAACGCCGCCTGCTGCGTCAGGAAGTCGGCCCCGATGAAATTGCCGAAGTCGTCAGCGCCTGGACCGGCATCCCGGTCAGCCGCATGCTCGAAACCGAACGGGCCAAACTGCTGGTGCTGGAAGAACGCCTGCACCAGCGTGTGGTCGGCCAGGACGAAGCCGTCACCGCCGTGGCCGACGCCGTGCGCCGCAGCCGCAGCGGGCTGCAAGATCCGCATCGCCCCATCGGCTCGTTCATTTTTCTCGGCCCCACCGGCGTCGGCAAAACCGAGCTGTGCAAAGCCCTGGCCGAAGTGCTGTTCGACGACGAGCACGCCATGGTCCGCATCGACATGAGCGAGTTCATGGAAAAACACACCGTCAGCCGCCTGATCGGCGCGCCGCCGGGCTACGTCGGTTACGAAGAAGGGCGGAATGCTGACCGAAGCCGTCCGCCGCCGCCCGTATTGCGTGGTGCTCTTGGATGAAATCGAAAAAGCCCACCGCGACGTGTTCAACGTGCTCTTGCAAGTGCTCGACGACGGCCGGCTGAGCGACAGCCACGGCCACACCGTCGATTTCACCAACACCATCATCGTGATGACCAGCAACATCGGCAGCCAGGTGATTCAAGAAATTGCCAAAGAAGGAGGCAGCGAAGAAGAAATGCGGCAGGCCGTCCGCGAAGCCTTGGCCACGCGGTTTCTGCCGGAGTTTCTGAACCGCATCGACGAGACGATCATTTTTCATCCGCTCGATCGCAAGGAAATCCGCAAGATCGTCGATTTGCAAATCCAACGTCTGCAAATTCAGTTGGAACAAACGGGCCTGTTCCTCGAAATCACCGAACGGCGCGGTCAATCAAATCGCCAGCGAAGGTTACGACCCGACGTTCGGCGCACGGCCACTGAAGCGCGTGATCCAACAGCGCGTGGTGAACCCGCTGTCACGTGAATTGTTGAAGGGTGAATTTCCGGAAGGGACGTCGGTGCACATCGATTTTGTGGATGATGAGTTTACGTTTTCGCGGAGTGATGAGCCGAAGCGAGAATCAGTCGGAACCTCGTAGAACCTGTCATCAAATGTTGATAATTTTGGCTGTCGACGATTCCGGTACTTGGGAAAAGGCACTCCTGCTCCTGCTAGGCGGCGTGGTCGGATGGCTTACTACGCTGGTAACGAATAGAATTTCAAGCCAAACCAGCTTTGAGCATCGGTTCCGTTTAGAAAAGGAATATGACCGATATTGCGACCTCTGGGAGAAGTTATTTCAACTACGCCTCGCCCTTGGTTCTCTCGTAGAGCCTTTGGGAGGCGGAGGATACGTTTCGCACACAGAAGAGATCGTTCCAGCATTCAACGCTTACCAAAAGGCAGTCCGTAATTGTGGACCCTTCGTGAGCGAAACGGTCTACCGTCCAACCCGATCTATTGTAGAACGATCGCAAACAATCATTAGGAACAGCCGCACAATGCGAGAGTTCGAGCAACTGGACGATGTAGCAAAGGCAGAAGAGCGATTAAAATTGATGAAGGACTCTGACTTGATCTTTCAGGAAATCGAGACATTGTTCCAAGAAGTCTCGAGGGCGATACGAAAGCGGGTCACGCCATAGTACCTGTTCTCACTTACGGCTTGGCATTTGATCCTGATCAGCGGGCATAGCCAGTCATTTCGATAACCTTCCGATTTTTGCAATTATGAGAACGCATATAAGCCAGTGGGCAATTGGAATCGCGTTGCTTGTTGGCTTGTTATTCGCTGCGTTTTGGTTCGGTGCGGCATTTAGAGCAAACACATTATTGTTCGCTCTGGTATGGATTGCAGTTCCTGTATTCGCGTGTTTTCTCAACTGCACCTCGGTTTCTAGTTGCTTTACGCTGATTGGCTTGCAGAGAGTCCAAGCGATTCTGATGGCTGTAGTCATTGCCATCTCCATTGCGATGTTCGCAAACGATTATCATATCAGGGATCGCATCGGGGCGCGATTCGTGGAAGGATATGCGCATTGGCGTGCAGAATCAGAAATTGACGATTCTGGTAAACCATACTACCCAGGAGATGACTGGACAGCGAAGAATTCATCAGGTCGTTTGGTGATCAAACTTTTCGAACTTGCACTATTTGCGGCAGAGATTGGCTTGCCCGTCGTGACCTGGAAAGCCTCGGGCGCGGCGATTCATAAGAAAAGCAGTTAGCCACGCTCTCCTTGCATGACAAACGTCGTGTCCGTCGTGCCGTTGTGGTTCATTCCGAATAAAAACCACAACGGCACGACGGGCACAACGTTTCGGCTTGAATTTGTTGGCAACGAGCCCCGGGAGGGGCGGCAGGAAATAGCCAGGGGCATAAGCCCCTGGATTACGGGCAATTGAAAATCTTTAGCCCCGGCGGGGCGGCACCTGATCGTCAATCCAACCCACGCGTCGTCGATCTTTCAATCGGTTTGCATTTGTACCGCCCCTCCGAGGCTCGGCGTTGTGAACCACCTTTAACCACGGGCTGACGCCCCGTGGCTATTAACTTTCGCCCCTTCCGGGGTTGAAGCCCGCGCGACCGGCGGTCGCGGCTTGGATGTTCAAGCATCCGTTCCCCAAAGTCGCCGCGATGCGTGGCAGCCCTGGGTCTGTTTGTGCAACACTGTCGGTGACGGCGCCACCACGAAAATGCCGGTGGCCTGAAAACAGGGCTTGTATTTTATACATATGTACATTATAATGAACTCTACGCCGTGTTGCACCGGCGGAGTGGATCTTTGGCAATTGAATTTACCACGACTTATGGGTGTTCACCGTTTTTCACGGTTTATTGCCGTTTTCGACGGTTTTGATCCGTTTTTACGGTTTTCGCCGTTTTACAGATTTTTTTGTTCGCAAGCGTCCCTGCCGTACTTCTGCTTTCAATTCTGGCAACGACTCGTTAGCATACAGCGATTGAGGCATTGCCGCGGAACGAGAGCAGGCATCGGCGTTGGCGATTTTGGCAGTGGGCCGACTTGTATGTTGGGGGACCGGGCGATGTTGTGGGACCGATGTAATTGTGCGCTGTTAGTTTTTCGAAACAAAGAATCGATCCCGTTCCGCAGCCAGCCACGGACGACTGACTACGGACCACGGACAAACGGCTTTACGCTCGTTGAACTGCTGGTGGTCATTGCCATCATCGGCATTCTCATCGCCCTGTTGCTGCCGGCCATCCAATCGGTGCGCGAAGCCGGGCGGCGCACGGCATGTCTCAATAATCTCAAGCAAATGGGTCTGGCCGTGCAAAGTTTTCACGGCGTCCGCAAGATGTTGCCCTCGAGCCGGGCTTGCGATCACAAAGACACCTGGCTTGTGCAGATCATGCCCTATCTGGAAGAGAAGCAATTGAGCGCGCAGTGGAAGCCGGGCGTTTGCTTTTACGACCAAACGCCGGCGATGCAATCGACCTTGGTGGGCACGTACTTGTGCCCCAACCGTGGCACGGGCCGACCGCTGGTGATGAGTACGCCCGATGGTTTGCACAGCCATCCGGCGGGACCATACCCCAGTGCTTACACCGATTACGCGGCTACTTCAACGACATTCACCAGCGACTCGACCGGCGATCTGACTGGACAAGAGCAACGCAAATTCGACGGGGCGATGATCTATGGTGGCTACGCTGAGCCGGATCAAGCTGTAGTGATTCACGGCATGTACTCGCTCACGAACTTCAAGAAGATTACCGACGGCCTGTCGAAAACCTTTCTGGCCGGCGAAACCACCGCGTATCAGGCCGCCAATATTGCCGCCTACAACGGCGATTACAACTGGGGGTGGGTGATTAATGCCGCTCACCCCATTCTCGCTGGCTCGGAGCAATTGAACGCCTTCGGCAGCGATCACCCGGGCGTGTGCAATTTCGTCCTTGTCGATGGCTCGGCCCGTTCGATGGCGAACCAGACTGATATCACCATTCTGAAAGCCCTCGTGACCCGTGCTGGCCACGAGACGGTCGGCAGTTTTTAAGGTTTGTTTTCCGAAAAGCCGCCACGATCCACGCCGACCATTTGATCTCCGCGATGTTCAGCTCGCGGCAGTTCCAGTCTAACCGACTTTCTACAGCCGCTGCAACGACCGTCGCTCGTGGCCTATTAAGGAGCTTGACTTTTATATTTACGTACACTATACTGGACGCTGCTGAAGTGGGCAGCGAAAGCTGCCGACTGCGACCGCCACACTAGGTTTCGCCAACGAGTGACCGCCGAAATGGACGCATTTGAACATCACGATGGTCGAGCTCAATCATCGGCAAAGCCCGAGGAATTACGGGCGACAGCCAGGGAAGCAAATCGTACTGGAACCGCGCGGGGAAAGTCGCGGGAAAAGATCTTGGAAGAAAAGCTGGTTTTTCCGAGGAGTTCAGTGAAACATTTTGCCCTGGGTTTTATTTTTTGCCAGCGCGTATTGGCAAAATTGGTGTTTTTCTCGAAAAAGCTTGCGCTTTTCAAAAGTCCGCTCTGTGCCGGCAGGAAAAATGGGGCTCCGGTAAGCGATATTTACCGGGAAACTCGACGACCCCAGCGGTGCAATGTTTCCCGCGGGCGATGAACTCCGGAAAGCTGCTGCGCGCGGTTTCCGCCAATCGCCAAGCTTTCGCGTCTGGCCGGATTGGTCGCACACAGCACTCAAGGAATGACAACATCGAAGTGCGTATCACGGAATCAGAGTTCGCCACTGCCTCGCCTGCGGCGACAGTCGTGTGGCAATGTTTTACAAAAGGGCCGGCATTTCCAGGCTTGTTGCTTCGACATTGCCGCATCGATTTTTATTTTTTCATCGCTTTCGCCGCAGAGCCGAACGCGGCAGCGTCACTCGGCTTCGCGCAGTTTTTTGCGCAGCGTGGCTCGATGGATGCCGAGCATCGTGGCGGCCTGAGCACGGTTTTGCCCGGCGGCATCCAGAACAACGTCGAACAATACCGGTTCCGCGGCCGCCAGAAACCGCTGGTAGAGTTCGTCGCTGGGACCAGACTCGGCGAGCTGCAGTTGGGCCCAATTGCGAACGGCCTCGTTAAATTCAACTTTTGGTTCCCTGACCGCTGTTTGACCCAACATGGTTGGCGGCGGCAAATGCTCCGGCGCAATCGCGCCGCCCCGAGCCATGAGCGCGCCGTGCTCGACCGAATTGCGGAGCTCGCGGACATTGCCTGGCCAATCGCGTCGGCACAATTCCTCGATGGTCGATGGCAGCATCTGCGGCGCTGTTCGATGCGGAGTTGCCAACCTACGCAAAAACAATTCAGCCAGTTGTGGAATTTCTTCGCGCCGCTCGCGCAGTGGAGGCAAATGGATTTCGAAAACGGCCAGGCGAAAAAACAGGTCGCTGCGAAATCGCCCTTCATTGCCTTCCTTGCGCAGATCGCGATTCGTGGCGGCAATCACTCGAAAACTGGTTCGCCGCGGCTGGGTGTCGCCGACCGGCGTAACTTCTTGTTGTTCCAGCACACGCAGCAACTTGACTTGAACACTCGGCGGAATGTCACAGGCTTCATCGAAAAAGACGGTCGCGCCATTCGCGAGTTCCAGCAAGCCCTGCCGCGATGTCGCCGCGCCGGTGAAAGCACCGCGAACATGGCCAAACAATTCGCTTTCCACAAGCGTTGGACTAAGCGATGCCAGGTTGACTGGCACCAACGGCGCGGCGGCGCGCAAAGAATGGCGATGTACGGCCCGCGCAACGAGTTCCTTGCCAGTGCCGGTTTCGCCGCTAATCAGCACTGCCGCAGCAGTGGGCGCGACCAGCGCAATGCGCTTGAACACTTCCTGCATTGCCGGGCTGGCGCCAAAGAGTTGCTCTTCCGGTCGCGGTTCTTCCAATGCAATCGTCGAATCGCTGAGCTGTGGCAGAGAAAGCGCCCGGTGGATGACCGCTGCCGCCTGATCCAAATCAAACGGCTTGGGCAAATAATCGAACGCGCCTTGCCCAAGTGCCGCCACGGCCGTGTTCAAGCTTCCAAAGGCCGTAATAACGACAATCGGCACGGGCCCCATCCATTCACGAAATCGATCCATCGCCGCCAGGCCATCCATGCCGGGAAGACGAACATCGAGCACGATCAAATCGGGTTGCGCTTGCGGCGTTTTGTCGAACGCCTCTTCCGCCGACGAGGCAATGCTGACTGCATGGCCTTCGCCAGTGAGCAATCGGCTAAGTCCCCAGCAAATGCTTTCTTCGTCGTCAACGATCAGGATATTGGACATGACTGCACAGTTGGTGTCTGAAAACTTGCGTCTGGTGTTTGTTTAATGAGGTTCACCGGCGCCGAAACACTCAGACGATTTGATTCTGCATTGACTAGCGGCAAATGCACCTCAACACAAGTTTCGCCGTTATCGCGGCTGAAGAAAATACTCCCGCCGTGCGCTTGAACAATTTGCTGCGAAACGGCAAGGCCGAGTCCAATTCCCTCGGGTTTACTCGTCACAAAGGGCTCAAACAGCCGAGCGGCAATTTCAGGGGCTGGTCCGGAGCCGCTGTCGACGACTCGCAAGACAACATGCGGTGCATTCAATTCGGTTGGATCAAGGTTGGAGCCAACGCCGTTACCCGTGACTGGCATTTTCGATTCCTCGATGGCGATCTTCACCCATCCACCGGGTCCTGCGGCATCGGCGCCGTTCAGCAGCAGATTGACCAGCATTTGCCGCAGCTGCCCGGGGTCGCCATACAACGTGAAACTGGGCAATCCATCGGTTTGGCCGTTGGTTGCTGAAGTGTAGTCGTCATGCACTGGATCAATAACCGACAGCGCAATGCGACGATGCCGCAGCGACGGGTTGACCAGCTCAACGACTTCATCGACGATCGTGCTTAGTCGGACCTCGGACTTGGCCGCCGTCTCGCATTTCGATTGCGGAGTAGACAGCAACTGTTTCAAATTTCCCTCCAGCAGGTTTAATTGCCGGATTGCAACCGTCAGACTTTCGCAATCGGCATCGCACTGGCGGGCGTGCAACTGTACCGCCATCAGCGCGCCCGTGACATTGTTCCGCAGATGATGCGCCAGTCCGCCGGCCAGTTGTCCGACGAGCGCGAGTCGCTCGCTGCGCCGAATAACACGTTCCATTTCGGCTAGTTGCTCCGCCAATCGATTGACCGACGCTGCCAGATCGCGCAATTCATCGTTTCGGCGCGGCAGCGGCATCGGCTTATAAGCGGCCATGGCGATGCGACTTACTTGAGCACGCAATTCCAAAATGGGTCGCGTCAGACGACCGGCCAGCACCAGTGCGACAAGCACGGTGGTTGCCAACGCCGCCGCTCCTACGATGAGCGGCGGTACAATGGCTTCGTTTCGTGCTTCCTGCCAGAATCGCTCCGGATAGAAAATGTGCAATACGCCAGGCGGTTGCAGTCCGCGGCCCGGCATGGCCAAGAACATCGAGAAGTACCGATCGGTTCCAATTGCGATCGCCGGACCTAAATGCAATTGCTGCCATCGACCTGCGACTACGGGTTGCTGCGGCGATGGCAATTCCAAGTTGCTGCTAGCTGCCAGGCGCTGCCCTTGCTCATCGGCGAAAACGAATTCGGCGCCGGAAAGCCCGTGCATTTGTCGCAGCACCACATCGGTCAAAGGGAAGGACGAATCCGCCAGCGTGGCGGCGATTCCCTTGAGCTGCTCTTCAATCTGCCGCCGAGAACGCTGCGTGGCAAAGACCGCGTTCAAAATGCTCACGGTGACGATCGCCACGAGCAGCACCAAGGTGAATGGCGCCAAGATTTGATACCGCAGCGGCCATCGCAGTGGCGGATGCATTTATCGTCGCTCCTTACCGCAGTTCGCCACCTTAGGGCGGAGCGATCATCGTCCACATGACGAGCGGCTTGCGCCAACGAGTCGCCATGGACAGGTTCTCGATCTGGCGAGCCATAAACCCAGCTACTTGCGCTCTTCCAAGCCCCAAGCTTCGATGATCGTCTCGCAACCAGGCGTCAATTTGCGAATTTTATCGGCGATGACAGTTCGTTCTGAAACGGTGGCCTTCTTCAACCGCCGTTTGAAAATCGCCAGCTTCTTGCGACGGTGTCGCCGACGTTTGATTTCCTGTTTTCGATCGCTAATTCCGCCCACGCTGAAAACTCCTAAATGACGCCGGGTCTCACGAATTCGCCCCTACATCGGCGAATGTAAGCCATTCCTTGTAGCAGGCCGGCGGCGAATCGTCAACGCACTTGCTGCTGAACATTTGACGGATTCACGCCGTCATCGTTACAGTTGCGATGAATCTGGATGGGTGGCCGAGCGGTTTAAGGCACCGGTCTTGAAAACCGGCGTGGGCGAAAGTCCACCGTGGGTTCGAATCCCTCCCCATCCGCTGATCGGGTTATCTCTACAAAATGGTCTCTTGGCCCGCAACTGAACTAGCGCCCTGCTCGTCGCGAAATCGGTGGATTATGTGCGCTACTTTTCGACACGGGTCAATGGACTTCTGAAGCGACGAAGTAACCCCTTTGGTCGCAAATCTCACGCCCTGTGCCGTTTTCGGCGCCGCAATGACTCGGAGCTTGCAAGTTCAAATGCCATTCCGCGACCCAAAAAGTGAGCTAGACTTGAAATAGAATTAGCCGCGCATCCAAGTGCAACACCGATGTCAGAAATTCACGAGTTAACGTCTGCAAAGTATTTCGAGCAAGCCGAGCAAGCGCGACTTGCCGCGGCGGCAACAACGTTGAGCACGGAGTCCGAGCAACCGTCGGTATTACCCACAAGGTCTTGGGAGCGAGCTAATTCGTGGATTTCACTCGTGGCTGGCGTGGCCGTGCTGGCCTGCGTTGGTGTGTTGGCGGCACCTTATGTCAATGCACTCTTCTCGAAGAAAACTCCGCATCCCATCAACATGATGCTGCGATTCGGCGGTGCAAGCTCTGATCAAACGTTCGAGAAATTCCTGCGGGACAGCGCTGCAGCGAACCAGCGCGAGTGGGAAGAGCGTTATCGCGATTCGCCCATGTATCAGTTCAACACCGAGCAGGGGCCGTGGAACTCCGGCTCGGCGCTGCTTATCAAATAATCGCAGCAGTCCGGCGACATCAAGCGCGATCTCACTGGTTGCGCCGTCGGTTGGTTAATCGCGCTGCACCGTTCAGGTTGTGATGGCGAAGGTCGTCGCTAGTGCCCCATGTGAGAGATTCTTTTGACAACTCTCTGGGCAAAACGTACATTTTGCGAGTCAGAAAAAAGAGGCTGGAACAGATAAATGGTGAGGTGGTGCAATGGATAAATCCATGCCCAAGGCAGTCGGCGCCGACATGCGCACTGATCAGCAGACCGGACTACCCAGTCGCGTTGCTCTTCAGGAAGATGTTCGCCGGCGGCTGGCAGAATCGCAAAGACACGGCAATCGATTGTCGATTATTTTAATCAAAGTCGGCAGCCTCTATGATTTGATGACCCGGCGCGGCGAAGCGACGGGGAAGCTGGTGCTGAAGGCCTGCACACAATTCTTCACAGCGGCGGCGCGCGAAATGGATCTCGTGGTCCGGTACGATGTGGATGTGTTCGGCATCGAACTGCCCGGTGCGGCTTTAATGGATGCCGTGACCGTCGCCAAACGAGTTAAGGGGCACATTGAGAGCTGCCCGTTGCAATTGCTTGACGAAAAGCTGACCTTCCGCATCAGTGTCGGAGCCGCGGAAGCACAGCCCGGAGATGAAATGCCTGCGCTGCTCACTCGGGCGGAGGAAGCATTGCAAGTCTCAACCGCCTCAATCGGCAATTGCGTACATTTGCACAACGGTATTTCTGTTGAGTCATCGATTCAACGAGCCGACCAACGGGCCGTTCTCACAACGCGGTGAATCCGGGTCAGCTGCATCAGAATCGTGTTGATTGCGGCGAGTTAGCAGCAGACATTTTCAGATTGTGGCAAGCCCTCTGCTCGATGCGGCATCTTGGCTGATGCACAGCCCGTCGGTTTTGATTGGTGGTCGAAATGCGGCATTTCAGGTACGATGCCTAAGTTCTCACACTTGTTGCTGACGACTTTCACAGCGTGTACTGTCAAGTCGACCGACATGGTCGGGCGATATCATAACGTGTGCTGATGCCACAGTTGACCGGAATCATCGAGACGGCGCTCTATGTGTCTGATATGGCACGAGCCGAAGGATTTTTCCAGCGCGTCTTTGGCGTGCGGAAAATGGTTGGTGACGATCGGTTTTGTGCACTTTCTGTGGCCGACAAGCAGGTGCTACTGCTGTTTCTGCACGGCGGGACGACGAAGCCAGTATTGCTCCCAGGCGGGGTTATTCCGCCGCATGATGGCAACGGACAGATGCACATGGCATTTTCATGCGCCGCCGAGGAACTGCCGAAATGGGAATCTCATCTTGCTTCCCAAAAAGTGCCGATTGAAAGCCGAGTCCACTGGGAACGCGGCGGCACCAGCATCTATTTGCGCGATCCCGACCAAAACCTCATTGAAATTGTCACGCCTGGTGTTTGGCCGATTTATTGAAGACGGCTTGTGTCGAGGCTCGTGCTTAGCCACTTGAATGTTTTTGGCGTACTCCCATCATCGGGCTTGCCGTTTGACCCGTAACGACTGCCTTGACGATTGCCGCCGGCACAGCAATAAGCTTATTCCACAAGCGCCAATTGCACCTAACCACCAAGTCGCCGGCTCTGGCACGAGCATGACAATCGTCCCGACCCCATTGGTGCCGGAACTCGGAAAAGTGCTGAACATCGCGTACAGCTCACCGTTGGAGTCTTCACCGAATCCAACCAAACGGTTGCTGGAGCCTGGCAACGCGTCGCCGGTAGGATCGATGCGAAATTGAAATATCGTATTCAACCCGGATGCTGGTGTAGTTGAATCTGTGTAAAACAATCTTCCACCCGTGCCGGAAAGAAAATACTCGCCGAAGACGTACTTTCCTTGCAACGCAGGAATGGAAGATCCGCGATAGACGAAACCGCCGATCACCGCGATGCCGTCGCTGTGAGTGTATTCGGCAATCGGACGAATCAAATTACCCGGATCGCTATATGGACCGACGCCGGAAGTATCAATCGTGCCTTCTTTGATCACCCAGCCGTAGTTGCCACCGCTCGTGATCATATCGATTTCTTCACGGGCTCCCTGTCCTACGTCGCCGGCAAATAAGCGGCCTCGATTGGAGTCAGCGAGGCTGCTGCCGAGATCGAAACTAACACGGAATGGGTTCCGCAATCCGTAGGCGAAAACCTCATCCAGGCCTGCAGTCGCTCCCGCGAATGGATTGCTGTTGGGAACACGATATTTTCCGTTCACGCTCAGCGTGGTATTGGGGTCCGCGTCGATCGTGGGTTTGATGCGGATAATCTTCCCAAGGATTTGTGTCTTGTCTTGGGCATTACCGTGCGCTAAGCCGGCGCCGGGGCTGTTGGTGTGACCATCGGTCGTACTGCTGACTCCGTTGTTATTGTCGTTCCCGCCACCGCCGTCACCCAGGCTGACATACAGATAATTGTCGACGGGGCTGAACATCAATGCCCCGCCATTATGATTGCTCTGCGGTTCAGCAATTCGCATGACTACCCGGGAGGCAATCGAAGTATCAATCGCGGTTCCGGCGGCGTTGGCGGTCCATTCGCGAATGACACTTTGATGGTCGCCACCAGTCGCGCCAATTTCCGGATTGAAGAAATCGGCGCTGCCCGACTTCATTTCACTGGTGTACGAGTAGAATTTTCGATATCCGGCTGTGCCGACGTTATTAAAGTCGGGACTGAAGGCGGCGCCTAAAAAACCGCGCTCGCCGCCACCGGTGTCGGCAATGAGCGGAATCGCATTGACGCCGCTGATGGCGGATGTGCTCAGGAACGGAGTCGCCGAAACAACGCCGTTGTTCAAAACCCGAACCTGCCCGTCGCGACCGACAAGGAATAACCGCGAGTCGCCCACATTGATGCCCTGATCGATAATCCCTTGGGCAGCATTGCCCGTAGAGAGTGTCGCAACGGTCTTCAGTTTGACTTGAATCCCCGTGGACAAGTTGATTGCAGGCGGCGTATCAGCCCATCCACGTTCCACGGCACCGGACAACGCTGCCACACTCACGAGAACCCACGTAGCTCGGTTAAATGACACGCCAAATCTCCTCTCGAAACGGCTTGCTCTCACTCCAAGAATAACAATATATTGTGCTGCCCACCACGAATTTTCGCCAACTTGGAAAACGAGCTGCGCGACAAACGGTTGGCTGGCACCGAAACTTTCCTAGGAACTTCCGGAAACCGGCTGCCGAAAATTCCCGAAACTGCCGTCGAGGCCTTTCACGCTGAATGCCACGTCGATCAACAGGCGATGTCACTCCATCTGTACAACTAACTCGCCCGCTTCCACCGGTGTCCCCGGTTTGACAAGCACATCGGCAATGCGACCATCGCCGTCAGCATAAAGCGTGGTTTCCATTTTCATTGCTTCCAGCGATAACAGTTTCTGGCCTTTTTTCACACTGTCGCCCGGTTTGATGGGTACGGTGACCACAAGGCCAGGCATGGGCGCGGCGACCTGCTTTGGATCGTTTGGATTGGCTTTCGGACGGCGCACGACTTCGGCCTTCAGCGACTTGTCGAACACCGACACGCTGCGGGGCTGGCCGTTCAATTCAAAGAACACCGTGCGGCTGCCGTCGGGATGCGGTTCGCCCACGGTGAGCAATTTAACAATGAGGGTTTTGCCCGGCTCGATGTCGATCGTCAGTTCTTCGCCAGGCTGCTGGCCGTACAGGAAAAACGGCGTGGGCAACATGCTGGTGTCCGAATACTGCGCCTGCAGCGCGGCGAAATCTTGAAACACGCGTGGATAAAGCAGATAAGAAATCACGTCTTGACCGGTCGGTTTGCGGCCCAGAAGCTTTTCCACCGCCGTGGTGGTTGCTTTGAAATCCGCCGGAGGCAACGTTTCACCGGGCCGGCCCTGTACCGGTTTGACATTGCGCAGAATTCGCTTTTGCACTTCCGGCGGGAAGCCGCCCGGCGGTTGCCCCATGCGGCCAGCCAACAGATCGATCACGCTTTCTGGATATGCCAAATCACGTGAAGGATCGAGCACGGCATCGACGGTGAGGTTGTTCGTCACCAGAAACAGCGCGTAAATCACCAACAGATTTCGACGTAGGTGTCACTTTCACAATGTCGCCAAGCAACTGATTCACATCGGCATACATCCGACACACTTCATCCCAACGGGAAGCCAAACCTAAAGCGCGAGCCTGCTCCAAAAGATTCGTGAACTGTCCGCCCGGCATTTCATGAAGATACAAATCAGCATCCGGCGCCTTCATGTCGCTCTCGAACGGTGTGTAGAACTCGCGGACCGCTTGCCAATAATGCGCCAATTGGCGCAATCGCTCCGGATCGAGTCCCGTATCACGCGGCGTATGTCGGAGTGCTTCGACAATTGAATTCAAATTCGGCTGCGAGGTCAGGCCCGACATTGGCGCCAATGCCGCGTCGCCAATATCCAATCCGACTTCGCTAGCTTTCAGAACCGAGGCCGCAGATGCGCCGCTGGTATCGTGCGTGTGGAAATGAATCGGAATGTCGATCTCTTGCTTCAGATTCTTCACCAACTGTTCGGCCGCATAAGGTTTGCACAACCCGGCCATGTCTTTGATGGCCAGAATGTGTGCGCCCATCTTTTCGAGTTCTTTCGCTAACTCGACATAATATTTCAGGCTGTACTTTGGTCGATCGGGGTTGAGAATGTCGCCGGTATAGCAAATGGCCGCTTCACAAATTCCTCCGTACTTATGCACGGCATCCATCGCCACACGCATATTTTCGGTCCAATTAAGCGGATCGAAAATGCGAAAGATGTCCATTCCTGTATCGACGCTCTCCTTGACAAACGCCTCAACCACATTGTCGGGATAGTTCGTGTAACCAACCGCGTTCGAAGCCCGGAGCAACATCTGAAACAAGATATTGGGAATCCGCTCGCGCAGGTCGGCCAACCGCTGCCAGGGGCACTCCTTCAAAAACCGCATCGAACTGTCAAACGTCGCGCCGCCCCACATTTCCAGCGAAAACATTTCCGGCACCAGGTGGGCATACGCCTCAGCCACTTGCAGCAAGTCGTGGGTGCGCATCCGTGTGGCCAACAGTGACTGATGCGCGTTGCGCATCGTAGTATCTGTGATCAGCAAGTGCTTTTGATCACGAATCCACTGGCTGAATTTCTCCGGCCCCAGCTGCAACAGTTTTTGGCGTGTGCCCGGAGGTGGTGTTCGCATGCGATCGAACGCAGGCACCGGCGCTGGTTCCCGGCGTGTGCTCTTCGGGCGATCTTTCACCAGCGGATTGCCGTTGACGATGGTCTCGCTCAAAAACTGCAACAACTTCGTGGCCCGGTCGCGCCGGACCTGCATATGAAACAGCTCTGGCGTATTGTCGATAAACGTCGTCGTACACTGACCGGCGAGAAACGTTGGATGCGTGGCGAGATTAATCAAAAACGGAATATTGGTCTTCACGCCTCGCACGCGGAACTCTTGCAGGCAGCGTTCCATGCGGGCGGCGGCATCTTGAAAGCGGCTGCCGCGTGCGGTGACTTTGACGAGCAAAGAATCGTAGTACGGTGTGACGACCGCACCGGAAAATGCAGTGCCGGCGTCCAGTCGAATTCCCATTCCGGCGGCCGATCGATAGGCGCGAATTCGACCATAATCCGGCACGAACCGATTTTCTGGATCCTCCGTGGTCACGCGGCATTGCATGGCAAACCCCGTGGTTCGTACGTCGTTCTGATTGGCCAATCCAATTTCCGGATCGCTCAATTTCTGTCCCTGCGCGATCAGAATTTGGGACTTGACGATGTCCACGCCAGTGACCTCCTCGGTCACGGTATGTTCTACTTGGATGCGCGGATTGACTTCGATGAAGTAGTGCTGTCCTGTGTCAGCATCGACCAGAAATTCCACCGTGCCGGCATTCTCATAGCGAACAGCGTGACCAATCGCCAACGCCGCAACGCACAGGTTTTTACGCAATTGCGAATCCAGATTCGGCGCCGGCGCCAATTCCACAACCTTTTGATGACGCCGCTGCACGGAACAATCGCGTTCAAACAGATGAACCAAGTTTCCGTGCAAGTCGGCCAGCAATTGCACTTCAATATGCCGGGCAGAGCGGATGTATTTTTCGATGAAGACTTCGCCGCTGCCGAATGCCGCTGCGGCCTCTCGCTGTGCGCTGTCGAGGTTTTGCGACAATTCTTCGGCCTTGTTCACAACCCGCATCCCGCGGCCGCCGCCGCCATGTGCCGCCTTCAGAATCACCGGGTAGCCGAGGTTAGCTGCCACCTCCTTCGCTTCCTCGAGATTACGAATCGCGTTGGCGCTGCCGCCCAGAATCGGCACTTTTGCTTTGTCGGCAATTTCGCGTGCCGCGGTCTTATCGCCCAACTGCTGCAAAAGCTCGGATCGCGGCCCGATAAACGTGATTCCTGCCGCGTCACAAGCCTGCCTCAGCGCCGGGTTTTCCGACAAAAAACCGTAACCCGGATGAATGGCATCGATTTCGTGCGCCGTCGCCAGAGCAACAATCGAATCGATGTCGAGATACGAGCGAATTGGCTCCCCGGCTTTGCCAATCAGGTACGCTTCATCAGCCTTAAACCGATGCAAAGCGTAACGATCCTCGTGCGAATAAATGGCGACGGTACGAATGCCCAACTCGTGCGCCGAACGAAACACGCGGATGGCGATTTCGCTGCGGTTAGCAACCAACAGCTTGCGGATCGGTTTCATGGAGGGTCTTTGCGTGGGCTCCTTGGGGCGAACAACCGACTTGGCAGGCAATATTGGCGTGTATGCAAATCACGTTGAACCATCTGCAGTCCATTGCTCGATGGCGCTTCACGCTATGTTACACTAGCCCCGATTTGATGCCAGCCCCACGGCACTTGCAACCAGGCACGCATTTACGCTTGGTCGCAAAGATGACGGTTGGCAGATCGCGCCGCTGGTGATAAGTTCGCTGGAAATTGCTTCCACAAGCTAATGCGACATCTGCCAGGACAACGGAGGAGCGCCCCATGATTTTGGATCGCTTGGAAGAAGCCCCGCAATACTGCCGTCTGCATCCGGGTTTCGATGCAGCCTTCGATCTGTTGCGCAGTACGCCGTTTGACGAAATCAAACCCGGCCGGCACGAAGTCATGGGCGATGCGCTCATTTTGATTGTCGAAAATGTCACTGGAAAAGGGCAGGGGGGAGCCCGGCTGGAAGCACATCGGAAGTACATTGATGTACAATTTGTAATACCGGACAAAAACATGGTGGCCGAACAGTTCGGTTGGCGCCCGACGGCGGCGTGCGCAAAAGCCGTGGGCCTGTTTAACGATGCGAAGGATATCATTTATTTCGACGACCAGCCGGAGCTGTGGTTCCCGCTGCCGCCGGGCCACTTCGTTGTGTTTTTTCCCAGTGATGCCCATGCGCCGCTGGCCGGTGAAGGCGACGTGCGGAAAGCAGTTGTGAAGGTGGCGGTAAATTGGTAAACCTCGATGTCAGGAATCGAGAGTCAGGCATCAATTTCTTTGATCCCTGCCTTCTGACCCCCGACTCCCGGCCCCTGACTCCTTTGTTATGCGTCTTCTGAGTTACAACATTCACAAAGGCATCGGCGGGCGTGATCGGCGTTGCCGGATCGAGCGCATCATCGACGTCATCGAGGCAGAGAATCCCGATATTCTCTGCCTGCAAGAAGTTGCCCGTCATTCGCAGCGGTCGCACTATCACGACCAGCCGCAGTTGCTGGCTGAGTATTTCAAAGCCGCGGCACTTTTATTCCAGCCGAACGTGCAACTAAAGTCGGGCGCTTACGGCAATCTGATTTTGTCGCGCTGGCCGTTAGCCGTGAAACACCAGATTTCGCTGCGGCTGAATTCCAAGAAGCCACGCGGTGCGCAATTGGCGGTTGTCGAAACGCCCGAAGGACCGCTGCACCTGGTCAATTGGCACTTGGGATTGGCTGAAACAGAGCGGCGTTGGCAGGTTGAACACTTGCTGAACCATCACTTGTTTCGCGAGTCGAGTGAACTAGCCACGCTCATTGTTGGTGACTACAACGATTGGCGAAACAGATTGCATCGTGAGCATTTGCGAATCCATGGCTTCCGGCAGGTGACGACACCGATTTCCCGCTTTCGCTCTTTCCCTGCGTACCTGGCGCTGGGATCGCTCGACAAAGCCTTCCTTCGCGGCAGCATCTTTGTCCGCCACGCTCGCGTCGTTCATACCGTCTTGGCAAAATGTGCTAGCGATCATTTGCCGCTAGTGGTTGATTTTCATCTCGACGAAGCACGCCTGAACGGCCAGTTGTAACTGCTTCTGCCCGGCTACGTTCCAACAGATCGTCATCAAAGCGAGAAGATTTCTGAGGCATATAGTAGTAATTGTTGAGTATTTGTCTGCCCGCCGTAAGAATTTGGCGTCGTTTTCGCTCGCCCTGCCCCCGCGACATCCTCGATCCAGGGGAATACACTTGTGACTGTTTGGGAAGCTAAGACTCGCAGGCCACGTCAACATTGTCGGTCGCAGTTTGGAGGACTTCATCATGCACGGTGGCATTTCTAAATGCTTGCCCGCGGTTTTTGCGATTGCCTCTGCCATGATCTTCACGTCGGTCGCGGATGCTCAATTGCTGAAAGGCCGGCTTCGCCCGCAGGAGCCAGAAGTTGAAGCCATTGCCGGCGAACCGTACGGGGTCGGCCGCTGGAGCGTGCAGTTGCCTTCCGGTGTGAACCCTGCGCTGTTGGGCAACAGTATGTTCACGCTGACCGAAAAAAACGGCCGAGCGATGTTTCAGGCGTTTCAGGCTGAGCCCCTGCGAACTGTGGCTCGTGAATTTCTCGGCCGTCCACAAACGGCCACGGTCTATTTTTTATTCACGGGCGACGGACCGCTCGAACTGCAACTGTATTCGCCCACCGCGGTAGCAACGACCGTGACTCCCCGCAAAGATCCGGTGGGCCAGGCCAAGCTCTTGGGCGATTGGTGGGTGAAGTACACGCGGCAAACGAACCGTATCGATCGGTCAGCCGATTATCCAGGGCTCGTCGATAATTACTTGCTCACCACGTTTTCGCGGCGACTCGGTTTGCCGCCGGCTAGTCAAATTCCGCCGCCGCCGATTCGTCAGCTGGCCGACAGTTTGCTCGGCATGGCCAGCGGCGGACAGCCAAAATTGCCCAGCGCTGAGACCGGCGATCAGCAGCTCGATCGGCAAATCGGCCTTTTATTTAGCACCGACAGTTTGCGCAGCGAATTGCAAACTCAGGTACTTACACGGCGCGGCGACGATAACGAGATAGCTAACCAGCCCCTTCCGCCGCCGCTAAACTTCACAACCAATGTGCCAGAAGTCATCGGAAAAGTCACGGTTGAGCCAATCGCCGAGCGCGTACCAGCCGAATGCTTTTACGTACGCTTTGGCAATTTCAACAATTATCTTTGGTTTCACGACACGCTCGATCGCTGGGCCGGCGATTTAATGAACATGTTTAATCAGCGCGGCTTGGATTTTGGCATCACCCCGCGCATGGAGCGGCAACTGTCGCTCAAACAATCGGTCCTCTCGCCGCTCTTGGGGCCGGCCGTAATCATCGATGTGGCGATGATTGGTGACGACACCTTTTTCCGCGAAGGCGCAGCCATGGGCATGCTGTTCCACGCTGCGCAATAACTTTGGTCTTACTTCCGATTTCCTGCGGCAGCAGACGGAAACCCAGCAGCGCGAACCAGGCTGCACCGATCAGAAAATCGACATCGCCGGCCATAAGGTGTCGTTCCTTTCGACGCCTGACAATCGAGTGCGGTCTTTTTATGCGGTCGACGGCGATTTTCATTTTGTTACGAATTCGCGGAAACTGATGGAGCGATTTTTCGAGACCGCCGGCGGCAAAACATCGCTCGGTGCATCGCCGGAATTTCGCTATGTGCGATCTCTAATGCCCGTCAATCGCGACTACACGGTGTTTGCTTACCTGTCGAGCGATTTCTTTCGTCAATTAGCGGGACCACGGTATCAAACAGAAATGTTGCGGCGATTGCGCTCTGTGGCGGAAATCGACATGGCGATGGTCGCCCAGTACATGGCGCGAGCCGAAGGCCGCAAAGCCGATTCGCTGGACGACCTGATCAAAGGAGATTATCTGCCGCAGGGATTCGGCGCCCATCCCGATGGCAGCCGACTTGAATTGACCGATAGTGGTGAATTCGTCGATTCACTGCGTGGTGCTCGCGACTCATTCACGCCAATTCCTGATGTCGCGTTTGATCAATTAACCCCCTCCGAGACCAAGCGTTACGAACAATTGACGGCATGGTTCCAAGCGAAATGGCCGCAGCTTGATCCAATCGTGGCGGGATTTCATCGCCAGTCGGGTCCGACGACGGATCAAGAGCGAATCGTCCTGGATGTGCAACTCACTCCCCTGACAGCACAAAACTACGACACGATTGCCACTGCGCTCGGCCCAATCAGCAAACAACGATTAGCGCCGATTCCGGGCGATGTTATTTCCGGCGAAGCCATCATGAGCGGCAATCTTTTGGCTTTGAAAGGAGTGGCCAAAGCGCAGGGAGTTTACCGCCTATTCGGCGCACTGCGAAACGCTGAACTCGAAGCAATTAACGGACCAGCGGGTGGGTCCACGGCCGTACCGCCAGGACTGCAACCGGGACGCGGGCCAATCTTGAATGGTCCGCTGGGTGGAACGCTGCTAAGTGCTGCCGGCGCTGCGGCAGGTGGTGCTGGCTTATCGCCGTTGTCTCTCCTTCCGCCGTTTTATTTCGGGGCATATCCGACGCCGGCGATCTTCGCCTGGCTGGGTGTGGGCGATGTGCCGCTGGATTCTGCTGGATATGGTCGCTCAACGTCAGGCTTGTGGCAGCGTCGTGCCGGACAATACACTACCGCCTCTACAGATCGCCGCGTGCTGGAAGTCGTCACGCCGCAGCTGCGATTTGTCGATGCCGCGCGACCTGCTCAAGCCTGGTTCCATGTCGGCGACCTAGGCGCTTCAAAGTTGGCCTCGACCATCAACGGGCTGTTCTACAAGTCGGCGAAGAACGCTGCGATCGGCAACGTGCGGTTCCTGCACGAGTTGGAAGTACAGCTGCGCGTGCCGGTGGAAGATTGCTTGAAAGTTGCTGAGCAACTGACGGACGCGAAATTGATTTGCCCGCTAAGTGGCAAATATGAACTCGACTCGCGCCCCGGCACATTTCCGATTTGGGTTTCCACCGCCTTGCCGCCCGAGCGAATGCGCCTTTTGGACGGTTTGTTTGAGCCCGCGCCAGCCGACTATCGTGCGCCGATTTTGGATTGGCTACATCAATTGGATGCTGATCTCGCGCTCGACCAGCGAATTCTCTCGCTACACGGCGACATCGACATGGCCCACGCGGATAATACCAGCATCGCAAAACTGCCGAACACTCCCGCAAATAACAACAATACTCAAAATCGTCCGACGAATCCGTCGAATCAACAGTCGAGCAAATCGCAACCTTAGCCTCCAGCTGCAACCGATGATCCACCGCCAAAACCGCAGCCGCAGCCACCGCCGACTCAACGCACTGAAGAAATTCCGCCGCCGAAGCCACGGTCGTCTTCATAAAGTTGGCGATGGCATCTTGGGTTGGCCAGGGCTCGCTTTATCGGATGCGCCTCTTTCACGGCCGCAATCGTCGCATCAATATCGGCTTCAGTATGTGCTGCTGACACAAACAGCGCTTCATACTGGCTGCACGGCATATAAACGCCGCGGTCGATCAGGTTCCAAAAATACTGGGCAAAGCGTTTTGTATCGCAGCGGCTGGCAGTCGGCCAATCGTTAACCGGTTCGCCGCTGAAGAACAGCGTCAGCATGCTGCCGACCCGGGCCACCGTGTGCGGCACGGCAGCGGCGGGAGCGGGGGCGTCCAATCCTTTTGCCAGGCGAGCGGAAAGCTGCTCCAATCTTGGATACGGATTTTCGTCGCGCAGCACTTTCAACAGTGGCAATGCCGGCGGCGGTGGCCAGTGGGTTGCCGCTGAGCGTACCGGCCTGAAAAACTTTGCCGACCGGCAGCACATGATCCATGATGTCGGCCCGGCCACCGTATGCACCGACCGGCAATCCGCCGCCGACGATTTTACCCAGTGTCGTCAAATCGGGTTTCATTCCAAACAGCGATTGCGCCCCGCCGTAGGCCACGCGGAAGCCGGTCATCACTTCGTCGAATATCAGAAGTCCGCCGTGCCTTTCAGTGAGTATTCTGAGCGCCGTCCGAAACGCTTCGGTCGGCACGACAACGCCCATGTTGCCGACAATCGGCTCGAAAATGACCGCGGCGATTTTCGGCCCGTGTTCGCGAAACGCCGCTTCCAATCCGCCGACATCGTTGTATTGAAGCACCAGCGTGTCCCTCGCCGTGCCAGTGGTCACGCCGGGAGAGTTTGGCACGCCCAGGGTCGCCGCCGAACTGCCTGCCGCGACCAGCAAACTGTCGACATGCCCGTGGTAATTGCCGGCGAATTTGATGATGACATCGCGGCCGGTGAACCCACGGGCCAGCCGGATGGCGCTCATCGTCGCTTCGGTGCCGGAATTTACCAGCCGCACTTTTTCAACGCTGGGGACGGCTTTGATAATCAGTTCGCAAAGTTCGCTTTCCGCTTCAGTCGGTGCGCCGAAACTGGTGCCGCGGCCGATAGCGGCTTGCAATGCTGCGGTTATTTTCGGATGGGCGTGGCCGAGAATCATCGGGCCCCAAGAGCCGACGAAGTCGATGTAGCGATTGCCGTCGATATCGAACAGATACGCCCCTTCACCTCGCTCAAAAAAAATCGGCTCATCGCCGACGCCGCCGAATGCGCGAGCTGGACTATTCACGCCGCCAGGCATCAAGCGTTTGGCTCGTTCAAAGGCGGACTGGCTGTTTGCGCGTGTCATGGAGAAAAGCATTCTATCGAAACAACACGCTGACAAAACCCGCAACCCCAAAAAATAAATGAAGAGCCAGAATCACACCGGCTCCAATCAAACAACCTCGTCCTCTCCAATTCTCTCGCTGGCATGCGTGGCGACACCACGAGATTAAAAAAAGTAGAAGCACAATCGTAAGACAGAAGATTTCCAGCAACCCACCGAGGGCGTACTGTTTCGACTGGAATAGTGAGAACAGAAGGTCTGCCTCAGTTGGCAGCACCATAATGAACAGCGCAAGGCAGAAAGCCAAAGCTGCAAATCCGTCGAATCGCTTCACATGAATGTCAGCTGAGTCCATGACCAAAATCGGCAAATGCGCAATCAACAATCATTTCAACCAACCCACTGTTTCCTTTGCCCAATAAGTGATGATGATCTGCGATCCCGCGCGGCGAATGGCCGTCAGCATTTCCAATGCAACCGCTTTCTCATCCAACCAGCCGCCTTCAGCGGCCGCTTTGACCATGCTGTATTCGCCGGAGACATTGTAAGCGGCCAGCGGCACGCCGGGGAACTCGGTCGCGCACGGCGGAAATCACGTCCAGATACGCCAGTGCCGGCTTGACCATCACGATGTCGGCCCCTTCGGCCAAATCGAATTCCACTTCCCGCAGTGCCTGGCCGACCGACGGAGCGGGGTCCATCTGATATCCGCGTCGATCGCCGGCTTGCCGGCGCACTTTCGGCCGCGTCACGGAACGGGCCGTAAAACGCACTGGCGTATTTGGCGGCGTAACTCATGATCGGCAGATGCGTGAAGCCGGTCTGATCGAGTCCGCGGCGAATCGCGCCGATCATGCCGTCCATCATGCCGCTGGGGGCGACGATGTCGGCGCCGGCTTTCGCATGGCTCACCGCTTGCTTGGCGAGCAATTCCAGCGTGGCATCGTTATCGACATCCATCCGGCCCGTCTTTTCGTTGAGCACGCCGCAGTGGCCGTGATCGGTGTACTCGCAGAAACATACGTCAGTCATCACGAGCAAATTCGGCGCAGCCTGTTTCACGGCGCGAATGCCTTGCTGCACGATGCCGGCATCGCTGTACGAATCGCTGCCCAGCGAATCTTTTTTGTCCGGAATGCCGAACAGCAATACGCCGCCTAAGCCAAGATCGGCAATGGCGTGAATTTCTTCCCCCAACCGATCGGGCGACCATTGAAAATGCCCCGGCATTGAGCCGATTTCCTGCCTGATATTCCGTCCGGCACGCACAAACAACGGCAGCACAAAATTTGCCGGCACCAAGCGAACTTCGCGCACCAATTCGCGAACCAGCGGATGGTAACGCAAACGGCGCATTCGGGTTGCGGGAAAGTTCTGGGTCATTTGCGTCCATCGGCGGTTTCTGTTTTATCGCCCGCCGCCAGCGCGGCTTTTGCCTTCGCCACCTGTTCCGCTGCCCATGGTTTGTCGCCGTACAAGGTAACAATGCTCTGCCAAATCGAGCGGGCCTGTTGCGGCAAAGTGGTCCGTAATTGGTCGGCCTTACGCATGTTCAGGCTGATGAGCTGGAGATATTGCGGTACAGTCTTCGCCACTTGTTGTCTTAGCTGCTTTAGCTCGCGTTTGGCCAGTTCAACACATTCTACGGTGCGATCATCCCGATCGTGTGCGGTACCGTACAATTCCATTAGCGCCTGAAGCCGGTCAATCGTCCGCTGCGGATCGAGGGGCAAATAATTCATCGCTTCCATATAGTCGCGCTCCACGGGCAAAAGCGAATCGTCGTTCGCCAATCCGTGTGCCCGCAGCCGGAAATCGCCGTTCGAGCCGTTGCAGGCTGATTTCGTCCTTGTACCGTTTTACTGCCGCAGCGTGCTGGTCGTCGGGAAATCGCTCCAAAAAGCTTTGCACGTCGTCTTCCGCCGACAAGATCGACGATGCATCACTATCATTCACCGCTGCTTCAATTCGCACAAACAATGTTTCTGCCGACGGCGGCCGCATGAAATACCACAGCAAGCCCGCAATCATTGCCAGGCTCAAAGCCAACAGCACGATTTGAATGACCGCAGGGCTGCCTTCCGTTTCGCGTTCCCTCTCCTCGCGCCGCCGCTCGTCCTCCTCGACCGTGGTGAAGCGGCTTTGCACGACGGTCGCTTTCGGATCAACGATCGGCGCAGCAAGCGGTGCCTCTATGCGTTCCAGTGGCAAGACGATCGGTGGCTTGTCAGTTGCGGTGCGATCTGACTTGGGCGCGACCACCGCTCCGGGCGGTGCTGCAACGCTAAACGCCGTGGCGGGATTGGCCGGACTCGCCGGTACAGGCGCGGCAACCACCGACGCGCTGGGCGCCACCAACGTCGGGGCATTCGGATCGTAAGACGCCGGCGGGAATGGCTCCGCGCGCTGGGGAGAACTGTGCATGCTGTCGGGCTCATTGTGTTCGCTCACGGTGCGCTCCGGCGACAGCGTCACTCCCCCTTCGCCGCTGCTTCCATTTTCGGCGGGCCGCTGACGGACGATCGAAAGTCCATGCTCCATGGAGGCTAACTGTCGGCTCAAAACTAACGCATTTGGTGCGCGGGCCAGCGGCTCTTTCGACAACAGCCGAGCAATGAGTTCTTCAAGTTCGGGTGGCACGCCGGTCACGAATCGTGACAGTGGCGGCGCGGCTCATGACGCTGCTTGTGCAGCATGTCGGGCAACGAGCCGCTGCGAAACGGCGGCCGGCCAGCCAGCATCGCAAACATCACACTGCCCAGACTATAGATGTCGCTTTGCGGCGTTACTCGCTCGCCGGCAGCCTGTTCAGGCGACATGTACTCTGCCGTGCCGACTAACCCGCCTTCCATAGTCAGTCGATTGTTGCCGAATAACCGAGCAATGCCGAAATCGGTTAGCTTGATATCCCCATCCGAATCGGCAAGCAGCAAGTTGGCCGGTTTGATATCGCGGTGAATCACGCCGTGATCGTGGGCATGGCGCAGCGCTTTGCACAGCTTGGTGGCGTGTTGCACCACTTCGCGCCAGGTGAATCGCCGACCCTGTTGCAATTCTTCTTCGACGCTGTGCCCCTCGACCAACTCCATGGCGTAATACAGGTGCCCCTCTTGTTCACCGTAGCCATACATGCGCACGATGTTGGGGTGCTTGAGTTTTTTGAGCGTGTCGATTTCCATTTCGAACCGCTCGCGGAAGCCTTCGTCATCGGCCAGATGCGGATTGAGCACCTTGATGGCGGCTGGCTGCCCGCTCTCAACATTGACCGCCTCGAACACGGCCCCCATGCCGCCCCGGCCAAGTCGCTTGCCGATTTTGTAGGGTCCAAGCCGTTCGAATTGCATGACCGACCTGTGTACGTAGAATGAACTCTTCCTTCGATCTATTGTAACCGAAGTTCCGATCCTATCCGATCAGGAGATGCCGCGTTGAGTGAATTTCTCGATCTTCCGGCCGATACGAATCAAGCTCGGGGCATTGCTCAGTATGCAATCGATTTTCTAGCCGGGAAGTCTTCGCCCGGCCCCAGCGAGCGCGTCTGGCGGACGCTGGAGCGGTTTCACATCGACAGCGTGGCTTGCGGCGTCTCGGCCTTGGCGGCCGCTTGCAATGCGCCGACTGTTTTGCGACAAGAAGCGCTGGAATATCAGGTTTTGTTCGAAGGCGGAAGGCGGAAGGCGGAAGGCGGCACCGAGAACCGGTCACCCCTTCACCCCTTCACCCCCTCACCCCTTCATCGCCCAGGCGCCGTCTGCTTCGGTTCCAACATTCCCATCAAACCCGAAAAAGCGGTCGTCGCCAACTGTTCTGCCGTCCGCGAATGGGACTCCAATGGCACGAACTTCGGCTACGATCCTGTCCGCGGCCACACGGCTGGCGAATTCGGCCACAACGATTTTTATCCAGTCGCGATTGCTGCTGCCCAGCACAATGGCCTTGATGGACCGACGGCGATGCGTGGCATGTTGGCGATCGACGAAATTCGCGGTCGATTGGCGGAAGTGTTTTCGCTGAAATCGTACAAGATCGATCATGTGGTCCACGGCGCGATTGCCTCGGCAGCGGTTTATGCGGCTATGGCCGGCGCGACGGTCGACAAAATTGAATCGGGCATCGGTTTGGTCGTGGCGCATTACATTCCGTTTCGCGCCATCCGCCACGGCAAACAGCTTTCCGATTCCAAAGGCGCGTCGGCCGCGATCAGCGCCGAAGTTGCGGTGCTAAGTGCCGAGCGTGCCCTGCGCGGCTTCGTCGGTCCGGCAGATATCTTTCGCAATCCGGAAGCGATTTTTTGTCTGTTCGAAAAGCCATCGAAGTCCGGCACAAGTCCGTTCGATTTGTCGCTGGCCACCGGCGGCGACGATTTCGCCGTGATGGGCATGCATCTGAAGCTGGGTTTGTACGAACACCAATCGGCCGGCGCGATTCAAGGTGTGATCGATGTGCTGTGCCGCCAGCCGCGACTGCTGGAAAATCCACAAGCGCTGCGAGCCGTGCGAATTTCAATCTACGAGCCGGCCTTCCACATCATCGGCGACCCGGCCAAGCGCGATCCGCGCACGCGACAAAGCGCCGACCATTCGATGGTCTACATCATTGCTACACTGTTGCGAAAAGCGATCGAACAAAAACGCACCGGCTGGAAAGACTTGATGCTGTTGCCCGCCGATTACGACGACACGGCGCTGTTTCATCCGCTGACTCGGCAACTGATCGACAAAATCGAATTCCGCCACGGCGGCCCAGAGTACGACGCCAAATATCCCGACGGCATTCCCACCACCATTGAAATCGACCACGCCGAACTCGGCACGCAATCGAGCGGCTTGGTGATGTACCCGCTGGGCCACGCCCGCAATCATAGCGCCAACTTGGACGACGTGCTGGACTTCAAATTCCGCGCCTTGGCCTCGATGGCGGTGGAGAAGCCCAGTGAGCTTCGTGCCCGGTTCGCAAATTTGCAACAAAAATCGGCCGCAGAGATTGCGGGCCTGTACGACTTTCCAATCCGCGGTGTTGACAACAGCGAGTAATTACCGATCGTCAATTAATGGTGTCGCTTGCCATGCGATGGTGTATGATTTAGGAGTTCATACTGTGGGGTTAATAACCGTGCAAATGACGATTGCAAATCCGAGGCGGCCAGACATCCAGCCAGTTAATGCTGACGCGCTGGTGGACACAGTCTCCGTCTACTTAGTGATCCCTGAACACGTCCGATTGCAACTGCAATTTGACGAGCAGGACAAAAAGAAAGTCACCTTGGCCGATGGTTCGGGGCGGTTGATTCCTTACGTTGGAGCAATTGAGATCAGATTCAAAAATCGGGTGTCGTACGTTGGGGCGGTTGTCATGGGTGACGAAGTGTTGTTGGGCACCATTCCGATAGAGGATATGGACTTGGTAGAGACTAACGTGACCAACGGCACTAAAGAGTGCTATTTTGAGTCCAACGGTGTCGCTGATACCAGGGGCCGGCGCAATGCCTGATTTCCTGAGAGTGTTAATTGGTATCATTGTGTTTGCAGCAGTGGCAAGGGAACTCACTTGGTTAGCCCGCTGTTTGCTCAGATGGCTGGGGCTCTGCCCTAGTTGCGGCTTTAGGTCGGCTCCAAACGGCAAATGCAAGGCCTGCGGGCAGGTATATCTGGGCGCGACAGCACCAGTTGACTCGAACGCGATTTACACCATGAAGGGCGTTCAAGATGTCTTGGCGGTGTTCGAAGACAAGGTCACGATTACCCCACATGGGGTTTGGGGATTCCTTAACAAGGGTATTAAGGGCACTAAAGAAATCCCATTCGTGTCAATCGTTGCTATTCAGTTCAAAGAAGCGGGTGCTGTCTTTAGTGGTTACCTTCAGTTCACGATACCTGGTGGCAATGAGATTACAGGCGGAATACTCGCGGCAATGGCGGACGAAAACACCTTCGCATTCGCACCAAAGGATAATTCTCTGGCCAAAGAAATCAAAGAATATATTGACTTAGCAGTCCGTAACTTACGGTCCCGTCCAGAAAGTGCTCCAAGAGAAGTCTTTCAGATGAGCTAAGGGCATTAGCACAACTAAAGAAAGAGGAAATTCTGTCTGAGCAAGAGTTCCAGACGGCAAAGAACCGGCTACTCGGATGACGCGCACAATCTAACTTGGTTAGAATGAAACTATGAGCACTATCCAAGAAATCGAAGAAGCCGTTCGCCAATTATCGGAGGTAGAACTGCGCTGAATTTCGAGCCTGGTTTGCCGAATTCGACGCTGCGGAGTGGGATCGGCAGTTTGAGGCAGATGTTACAGCTGGCCGATTGGATTGGCTGATTGAGGAGGCCAAGCGAGACCACCAAGCAGGCCGATGCACTGAGCGCTGAAAGCAGTGTCACTCTACAATGAAGCATCTCGCTACGCCGCGATTCTGGTCTTGTTACCGAGTCTTGCCCGACGAGATTCAGCGAATCGCCGACCAATGCTATAAGCTGCTGTGTGAAAATCCGCGTCATCCTTCCTTGCATTTCAAGAAGACAGGCCAATTCTGGTCGGCGCGTGTCGGTCTGCATTACCGCGCCATTGCCGTCGAGGATAATCAAGATTTGCTATGGGTCTGGATTGGCACTCATGCCCAGTACGATCTCATCCTGCGCCGAAGTTAACGGACACCCATTCAATCGTTCGAGAATGCAATCAAACAGAGAGTTGTCTATCCGTGACACAATTGGTTGGCTTTCTCAACATCAACAAACCGCGTGGCGTCACTTCGCGCTGGGTTGTCGATCAAGTAAAGCGGCTCGTCAAGCCGGCGAAATCGGGACATGCTGGTACGCTCGATCCTTTGGCGACCGGCGTGCTGGTGGTTGGCGTTGGGCAAGCCACGCGGCTGGTTGATTATGTGCAACAGATGCGCAAGTGCTATCGGGCTGAGTTTCTGCTCGGCCGCACGAGTCCCACAGAAGACGTCGAAGGTGAGATCACCGAACTCAGCAACGCTGCGGTTCCAACACGTTTACAGATTGCGGCTGCAGTCGGTCAATTCATCGGCGACATCATGCAGCGTCCGCCCGCTTTTTCAGCATTAAAAGTTGCGGGCAAAAGAGCGTACGCCTTGGCTCGACGCGGACAAGAGGTTGAATTGACGCCGCGCCTGGTGACTATTCATCGGCTGAGAGTGATGGAATATGAATATCCCCGCTTGGTAATTGATACTGAGTGCAGCAGCGGCACGTACATTCGATCGCTGGGACGAGACGTGGCGGAAGCGCTCGGTACCGGCGCGGTTATGTCAGCGCGTACAGAGGACTGCAATCGGCAACTTTCGTGTGGAAGAGTCCATTAATGCCAATTCGCTGACGTGCGAAAAACTTGGCGAACGTTTGCTCCCGCCGAAACTAGCGGTCGAACATCTTCCGGCGATCACGCTGACGGCGATTGAGCAAGAGCGGATCGCGAGCGGGCAGTTTATTGACCAAAGGGAAAGCGAAACGGAATTACATCCCCTCACCCCGGCCCGCTCCCGCCAGGGGAGAAGGATTGAATCGGAAAACTCACCCGAATTTGCCGCACTTGACGACTGCGGCAACCTTGTGGCCATTCTCCGCCGCCGGAGCAATGGCCAGCTGGGGCCGGTCCGTAACTTTCAGTCAACTTGATATCGTCAGCTTGCACGCCGCCAAAGTTTGCCTCGTCGGCACAAGCCGATCAACTTTTGGGCACAATGTCTGCTGTCTGGCCGAATGTACACTCGCTGTACCTGCTCCGTGGTAAAATTCCATGCGGGGTTTACGCGCTCCGCATTACGGACGGAACCCCCGTCGGGCATGGACAGGCCCTCGGTTTAACCGCTAAGCCGCAAGCGGTTGACACACGGAACCTGGTGCAAACCACCCATGTCCGAACCGCGAAGTCGAAAGCTCGATGTGCTGGCCCTGGTGCTGCTCGCGCTGGGTCTGTTTTTGCTCATGGCCTTAACCACTTATCATCCGGCCGATCTTGCCGGCGGATCTTCGTCTCTGGAAATCTCAAACCTGCCGTCGGTCGGCAGCGTGTTTCCGCGGCCGATGATGTCGCCGCCGGCGAAAATAGGCAACGCCTGCGGTCGATCGGGAGCTTACGCCGCCGAAGGGTTATATCGCCTCTTAGGCTGGGGTGCATTTTTCTTCGTCGGTTCGCTCGTGACGTTAGACCTTTGGCTATTGATGTGCCGGCCAGTGAACGATCTGGTGGTTCGCATCAGCGGCTGGCTAATGACAATGGTGGGCGTGACCACACTGCTGGCGCTTGTTGGCCCAGAAATCTCGCCGGGTCCGATCATCGGTCCGGGCGGATATCTCGGCGCTGCTGGGCGGGCGTTGCTGGAAATTCACTTCGCCACGGCCGGGGCGTTCATTCTCACCATCAGTCTGCTCTTGGGCGGACTGCTCTTATGCAGCGACTATTTGCTAATCCGCGGTGTCGGCATTTTCCTACGTTTGCCGGTACGATTCATGAAATCTATCGCCGGACAAATGGTCGGCCGAAAGAGTGCGACAACAAAACCGGTGACGAAATCAGATTTAGACGACGTGCAGATTGGCGACGGAGCTGAGCCCGCCGTCGTCATCCGCGGCAAGCGTCGTGACAAATCGGAAGCGGAGACCGCCGCAGTCGAGGTAGAAATCAAAGCCGACGAAGAACATGACGCCGAAGAATCGGTCGCCGTAAAAGGCAACACCCACGAGGAAGATGACTCAGAAGAATCGGAATCGGAACAACCGGACGAAGCTTCACCTGCCAAACCGGGCCTCGGCGCTCGACTGGCTTCGGCGCTGCGCATCCGCAATCTCGGCAAGGCTGACGAGCGCGAGGAAGTGATGCACCAACTAGAAGCCGCCTCCAGCCGTACCGACGAAGTGATCGACTACGAATTGCCCTCGCTCGATCTCTTGCTCCCCGGCGAAACCGTGCATCTGGAAGACCACGAGAGAGAAGTCCGCCAGAAAGCCAAGCTGCTGGAAAAGACGTTTCTCAGCTTCGGCTTCAAAGTAAAGGTTGTCGAAATCGAGACCGGCCCGGTCATCGCGCAGTACGAAGTCGAACTGGAAGCCGGCCTCAGGCTCTCGAAAATCACCGGCCTGGCCGACGATCTGGCCATCGCCCTGCGCGTGCCCAGCGTCCGCATTGTCGCGCCGATTCCCGGCAAAAACACGGTCGGCATCGAAGTGCCCAATAACGATCGGCAACTGGTCCGGCTGCGCGAAGTGATTGAAGAAACCAACGGCCGCGCCAAGAAAATGCGCATCCCGCTGTATCTTGGCAAAGACGTGGCGGGCAATCCGATGGTTGTCGATATGACGACGCTGCCACACCTTTTGATTGCCGGACGCACCGGCACCGGCAAGAGCGTCTGCCTCAATTCGATCATCGTCTCGATGCTCATGACCCGCAGCCCTAACGATGTGCGGATGCTGATGATCGATCCGAAAATGGTCGAGCTCAGCCCGTACAAAAAGCTGCCGCATTTGATGCATCCGGTCGTCACCGACATGCGCAAGGCGGAAGCCATTCTCGCCTGGGCCGTCGAGAAGATGGAAGAACGCTATGCCCTGTTGGCCCGCGCTGGCGTGCGGCACATCAGCGTGTACAACCAACTGGGCGAAGAAGAATTGATGGACCGCCTGACGCCGGAGACGGAAGAAGAGCAGCAGGCCATTCCGCGACACTTGCCGTACATTGTCATCGTGGCCGATGAAATCGCCGACATGATGATGACCTCTGGCAAGGAAGTGGAGCAGCACATCATTCGCCTCGCGCAAAAAAGCCGCGCTGTCGGCATCCACTTGATCTTGGCCACGCAAAAACCAACAGTCGATGTTATCACCGGCCTCATCAAATCGAACTTGCCAGCCCGCATTGCATTTCAGGTTTCCAGCCGTACTGATAGCCGCGTGGTGCTGGACGAAATGGGTGCCGACAAACTGCTCGGCAACGGCGACATGCTGTTCCTGTTGCCCGGCACCAGCACGCTGTTGCGTGGCCAAGGCACTTACGTAAGCGACGACGAAATCAACCGCGTGCTCGATTGCGTTGGCACCAACGATCCGCAATTCGTGACCGAGCTAGTGCAACTCAAGCCGGCGAATGCCGCTGAAGGTGAAAATGGCGATCGATTCAAAAACCGCGATGAGCTTTACGAGCAAGCGATCGACGTCGTCATCCGCGAAGGCCGCGGCAGCGTTTCGCTCTTGCAGCGCGCTTTGGGCATCGGTTATGGACGCGCCGCCCGATTGATCGACTTCATGGCCGAAGACGGTATCGTCGGCCAGTACAACGGCTCGCAAGCCCGCGAGGTGTTGATGACACTGGAACAGTGGGCCGCCGCCAGCGGGCAATCGGAGACCGGTTCATCGTCCGCAAGCAATGCAACACTAGGCCCACCCACCGCACCGAAAACCGCGCTCAGCATCGCCGCTGCACCAAAAATCAAACGCAACCGCATTCTGCCGGAACCGGACGACGAGGACACAAATTCGTCCGATGCCGATGACGCGGTCATCGAAGAAGAGGCCGATAGCGTGGAGGATGAAGTCGACGACGACGATTCCACATCCGACGACTCTACAGTCGGCGACGACGCCCCGTGGGAAGCCGACGACGAAACCGAGGCTAGCAACGCCCACGATTTCGACGACGATGGCAATGCGGATGAAGAAAATCCTGCCGACGCCCCACGACCCGGCTTGGGTCGCTATACTGCTTAATCGGCGTCCGCCAACGCTAACAGTGTTGGCAAACAACTCCCTCTCTCTTGACGGGAGAGGGCTGGGGTGAGGGTAAAAGGTACATCACCGACGCCCCCTCACCCATAACCACTCTCCCACAAAGGGCGAGGGGAATACAAGACTTAACGCCTTCGCCGCATGCCACGCTTCAGCCTCCGCGCACTTCTGGGATTCGTCTTCTTGGCCGCCATTGTCTGCGCGGTGCTGTTTGCGTTTCCCGTCTGGCTTCGTGTCTCCGCACTACTGGTTGGTGTGCTGGCTATGCCAGGGCCGCTGGCGATTTTGGCTCGCCGCAGCGAAGGTCCCGCGAGAACCTTTGGCGTCGCCGGCTTCGTAGCGTATCTCGCTTGGTTCATCTTCATCGGCATCCCGGGTGGGTTTGCAATCGCCACCATTTCCGCGCCGTTTTCAGGAACCATCGAGTGGCTCGGCTCACAACCCGCCAGCACGACGATTGAAAGTCTCAATATTCCCGGCTATCTGTTTTGGGCCGGTTTGTACGCACCGTGGATCATTGTGCCGCTCGCTGGCCTGACAGCGCTATTCATTCACTGGCTGATCGAAAAGCCAAGGGATGACACACGTTAGCGCTCAGCGCCGGGCAAGCCCGGCCGCTAACCCACCAGCCGCCGGCGTGTTCGACAAAAATCGCGAAAAGCTAGCGAAGTCCTTGCAAACCTCGCATCTTATCCAAATAATCAAGCCCTAGATTGATCGGCGCCAGGGGAGTGAAACAGAGCGTTTGAGTTTGGCGACCGTCGCATTCAATTGCGTTGGTTGCACGCGCCCGTGCTTGACCTCGTTTGTGACCGCAAAAGCCCGCTCGACTGTTTCATCATCTTACACCAGGAGCCGAATATGAGTACGACTACTTTGAAACGCTGCGCTCGTTGCGCGTCCGCTTTGGTTGCCCTAACCGTTGTCGCGTTGGCGAATCCAGCCCAGGCAACGATCTATCTCAGCGACGACTTTTCGACATTTACTAGCGGAGATCTGGTCGGTCAAAACGGTTGGACCCAATTGCCTACTTCGGCCACGCTGCCGCTGCAGGTCACCGGCGGTAAAGTTGTGATCCCCGGCGCAATCGACCGTCGGCGGATCAACGGTTGACAATCAGGACGCGTGGAAAGACTTGAACGTCGGCGGCGGGGTCATTCTTCCTCCAGCGACAGGCACAACGTCAATCTTTTATGGCTTAGACTTGACTGTGCAGAGCGCGCCGGTCATCGGTACCGGTTCATTCAGCTCGCCGTCTTACTTTGCAGCCATGTACAACGGCGCCGGAGCCACCGGCTTTGCGAATCAGCGCTTGTCGGCTCAAGACAACAGCGACAACGTTCCCGGAACCTACGTGCTGGCCGCCCGCATTACCGGCCAGGCTGGCGACCCATTCACCGTTGGCACCACGCTACTCAATTATGGCACCCTGTACAATGTGGTTGTCGAGGCCGACATGGTCTCTGGTGTCGGCAATAACGATACGCTCGAGGTGTTCGTGGATGGATCGCTGTATCTAACCAATCTGGTGCAAACCGGTACCGATCCGACTGGCATTGGCTCGTTTGTTATTTCGCAATTCGCCAGCGGCACCGTAGGAAATGTGGGTGCAACCATCGGTGCCACCCGCGTCGCCGACAACTACAACGAAGCGGCTGCCGTGCCCGAGCCGTCTACTTGGGTTCTGGCAAGCCTCGGCTTGATCGGCCTTGTGGCGACCCGGAAGCGCTTCGGCCGTCGGTGAAAACGTCGCTCGGGAAGCGAAATCCCCGATCATTCCCCCCTTGTGAGCGAAGCTAGCCGGAAAATGGACTTAAAAAATGCCGAAAATCGCACAAACTTATTGCGAACCCCTCATCACGTGCTCATAATGCTGCGGTAGAAATGCACAAACACCTGGGGAGCGGGTCGAGCGTTACAACTTTAAGGAGTTCGACTTTTTGGTACGCAGGTTCTTTTGGATCGAAAGCCGAACGACATTTTTGAATTCATCACGACAGGCGAAAAACATCTTTTGTTGAGGAAATGCTCATGAAGTACACAACCCGTTTGTTCTCTCTCGCCATCGCGGCTGCGGTGTGCCTCTCGGCAACTCTAGCCAATGCGGCTACGATCACAGAGTACACGTTTGAAAACGTAGTCATCACCGGATCTCCAGGCACCGACAATGGACCTTATTCGGCCACAACAGGTACCGGCTCTGTCACCGGACATCACGCGACTGCGGCAACCGCATGGTCCACACCTTCGGGCAACGGTACGACGCAATCGTTCAGTTCAAATAATTGGTCGGTCGACGACTACTATCAACTAACTTCTGATACGACGGGACAATCTGGGATCCAGCTCGATTGGGAGCAAACAGGTAGTAACACTGGCCCTCGCGACTTCGTGTTACAATACAGTACGACGGGTGTCGCTGGCCCATTCACTCAATTTGGATCGCAGTATTCGTTGATCGTCAGTACTTGGACCCCAGGCACGTACAGCACAGGATTTCACCAGACATTCGACCTAAGTTCAATTACAGCACTCGACAACAACCCGAACGCGGTATTTCGTATCGTCGATAGCTCGACGAACAGCATTAATGGCGGAACTGTAGCGACCGCTGGAACAGGGCGCATTGATACTTTCACCGTCTCAACCGTGCCCGAGCCGTCGACGCTTGTGCTGTGCGGCCTCGGTCTGATCGGCTTGGTCGGCGTCTCTCGCCGGCGCAAGGCCTAGTTCGGCCGGGTGGGTCGATATTTTCGCTTCCAAATCTCCCGCCACGGGCTTCTGCCCGTGGCTTTTTGTTGCGCTCTTCTCAAGCCATCGCCATTGGCACTTCAAAAAAATTCGGAATCTTCTAGTAAAGTTATTGCAAACCCCTCATCTTGCCGTAATAATCCGGCGGTACAACTGCGTGTGCATTCTGGGGAGAATGAGGCGGAGTCGCTGGATTTAACACCAAAGGTTACCCGCCATGAAAAATCTAACTTGTGCTTTTTGTAGTCTCGTCGCAACTGCGGCTTGTCTTTTTGCAACACAGATTGCAAACGCAGCGTTCACCACGACGACCTGGACGTTTGAAACAAGCATCCCGGCCACCGCTGGTCCGTTCGCTGCTGAGATTGGTACAGGGACCGCGACGGGGTCACATGCCGGTGCCGCTGTGTATTCCAGCCCAGTTGGCAACGGATCGGCACACTCTTTTAGTTCAAACACTTGGGCTTCTGGCGATTATTACCAATTCTTAGTAGACCCAACTGGGGGCGGTAGCGCGTTTACAATCAGTTGGGATCAAACTGGGAGCGCCACTGGACCACGCGACTTTAAGCTACAGTCCAGCACAGATGGCACTACATTTTCCGATGTCCTGAATTACACAGTGCTACTGAACGGCGGTAGCCCGAATCCGACTTGGGCGACTTCTGGAACGGGCCTGCCTAGCGCTGCATATAGTTATTCCGCATCCGTCACCGGCATTTCCGCCACGACAACCCTTTTCTTCCGCATGCTGGATATTTCCACCACTGCGATTAATGGGGGAACGGTTGGGACAGCTGGCACCGATCGTGTCGACAACGTAACCATTGCCGCTACGTCGGCAGCTACTGTTCCAGAAGCTGGCACGTTGTTCACGGTCGGCGGCCTGCTTGGACTGTACGGCTGTTTGGCACCCTTCCGTCGGCGCAAAGCCGTCTGATAGTCCTGGCGGCATCACTTTCTACAAACACCGCACCCAGCCACCGGCTTATCCCGTGGCTGGTTTCTCACACACCAACGGCATTCTCGCCCCGCTTGGCAGCGTTGACAGTGCCTGCTGTCAGAGCTATGGTTAATTTGTCGAATCCGTCTATACCGCCCGCTGTGAGCGCGCGGTAGATAAACCGACGAAGAGACGCCTAAGCATGTCGAACTTCAGCCGATTCATCGACCAACTCCGCCGCCGGTCCGCTAGCCGGCCGGTCATCGGCATCATTATTATTCGGGAGGTACGACCGTAAGGGCTCGCTTGATAGCGAAGTACATCACAGCCCTGCGGTCGGAAAGCCGACCGCAGGGTTTTTTTGTTGCAAGCTCCGGCTTCCGCCGGGAGCTAACTGATTCCTGAACTCTGACTTTTGAACCGTCCATGTCCCGCATCCAAATCTACGACACCACGCTTCGCGATGGCAGCCAAGGCGAAGGCGTTAATTTTTCGCTGCAAGACAAACTGCTCATCGCCCAACGGCTCGATGAGCTGGGCTTCGATTTCGTCGAAGGGGGCTATCCGCTCTCGAACGAAAAAGACGCTCAGTTCTTTCAGCGCGTCCAGCAGTTGCCGCTGAAGCACACGCGCATCTGCGCCTTCGGCATGACACGCCGCAAAGGCGTGCAGCCGGAGCAAGATCCCGGCATGAAGGCCCTGTTGGATTCCGGCGCGAAAACGCTGACCATCGTCGGCAAAACTTCCGCGTTTCACGCGACGGAGGTGCTCCGCGTGTCTCGCTGGAAGAGAACCTGGCGATGATTTCCGAAACGGTGAAATACCTGCACGATTGCGGACGTGAAATTATCTACGACGCCGAACATTTCTTCGACGGCTGGAAACTCGATCCGGCCTATGCCGCAAAAACCGTGCGCGCCGCCGTCGCAGCCGGTGCCCATTTGGTAGTACTGTGCGACACCAACGGCGGCACGATGCCGGAGAAAATTGCCGAGCTGACCAAAGCGGCCCAGGCGGCGCTGGATGTGCCAGTCGGCATTCACTGCCACAACGATTGCGACATGGCGGTCGCCAACTCGCTGGCCGGCATCGACGCCGGGGCCATCCAAGTGCAGGGCACCATCAACGGTGTCGGCGAACGTTGCGGCAATGCCGACTTGATTTCGGTCTGTGCGAATCTGGCGGTCAAAAAGAAAGGCTACGAGCTCTTGAATCCCGAAGGGGTGCAGCGGCTCACCGAGTTGTCACGGTACGTCTACGACCTGGCGAACATGAATTATCGCTCGAATCAGCCGTTTGTCGGCCAGAGCGCCTTCGCTCACAAGGGCGGGATGCACGTGCATGCTGTGGCCCGCGTGACCAATAGTTACGAACACATCTCCCCGGAAGCGGTCGGCAACGAACGCCGCATTCTGGTGAGCGAACTCTCCGGCCGGTCGAACATTGCCGCGCTCACGACCAAATACAATTTGCAAGACGATCGCGAATTGATGGATCGCATTCTGGCCGAAGTCGTGCGGCTGGAAAACGTCGGCTACCAGTTCGAAGCCGCCGCAGCTTCGTTCGATCTGTTGGTGCAGCGCCTGGCGGGCACCTTCCAGCCGCACTTCGAAACGCTGAAATACCACGTGTCGGTCGAATGCGATACGCCGTCTGCCGCCATTCCGAAATCCGAATTCCGCGCTCCGCACTCGCGTGCTCCGGTCGCTGACGCTCCCGGCTCGCTAGCTGCCGTCCAAACCGAAGCCAGCGTAAAAATCCGTGTCGGCGATAAACTCCGTCACGAAGTCGCCGAAGGCGATGGGCCGGTGAACGCGCTGGACGCCGCCCTGCGCAAGGCCCTGAACGGTTCGTTCCCGAACCTGCGGAGCATGCATCTTGTCGATTACAAAGTGCGGGTGATCAACAGCGAAGCCGGCACCGCCGCCGGCGTGCGCGTCACCATCGAAAGCCGCGATGAAAATGACGTCTGGGGCACCGTGGGCGTCAGCGAAAATATCATCGAAGCCAGCTGGAAAGCCCTGGTCGACGCGATCGAGTACAAGCTCTGCAAGGACGAACGTCTGACGAAATGAGTTCGCCTCTCTTGCCGCCGGCGGCTTAGCGTGCCTCGCAAAAGCGGTTTCGATTGCCGGCACTGCGAACGACCGTGTTTTCGTCCAGCCCGTGGCCTCGAGTATGACTGGGAAAAATTGGCCCGGATTTGCATTTCAGGCCACCTTTCTGGTATACATATACATTTGTATATGTTTTGAGAAAACCGCGTCTCGGGAGGTTCCGATGAAATCGCACCCCATCTTTGCAGGCCATGCTTATCCAGAGCAACGCTGCCATGAACGCAAGCCACGAACTTACCGTCGGCGTGGATTGATGGCGCTGTTTGCGACAAAATGGGGCGCTAATTTGTCGTCGTGGAACTTAGTGCGAGCCGTGTTTTTCCGAGTGCATCTGGACTGCACTGCGACAAAATTGGGGATTTGTGCGCAAAAATAGGGGCCCCCTGCGAACGCGACAAAATACATTTGCAGTTTTTGACAACCACAAGACGTTGGCACGGCACGCTTTCCGCTGGTCGATTGACGCACCGAACGTCATAATAATTCGTTTTCCACTGCGACAAAATTCGAACATCGGACTGGCATTTTCACTCATTTTGATATGACTCACACCACACCCACCGCCGACGAGCTTCCCAAGCAGTACGACCACACCGCCGCGCCAAGAGCGGTGGTACAAGTTTTGGGAATCGCGCGGGTATTTCAATAGCGATCCACCGTCCGCCTCCCATTTAGCCCCCGGTGAGTCACCGGGGGCTAAGTGCAAACCCTTCACCATCGTCATCCCGCCGCCCAACGTCACCGGCGCGCTGCACCTGGGCCACGCGCTCAATAACACGCTGCAAGACATCATCATTCGTTTCAAACGGATGCAGGGTTATAACACGCTCTGGATGCCCGGCACAGATCACGCCGGCATCGCCACGCAGGCGGTGGTCGAGCGGCGGCTGAAGGAAGAAGAAAATCTCGATCGCCACAAGCTGGGCCGTGAAGGATTGGTCAAACGCATTTGGGAATGGAAAGACAAATACGAAACCCGCATCTTGCAGCAGTTCCGGCAGATGGGCTTCAGTTGCGATTGGCGGCGCACGCGGTTCACGCTCGATGAAATTTGTGCCCGCGCGGTCCGGCACACGTTTTTCAAAATGTTCAAAGATGGGCTGATCTTCCGCGGCAAGCGGCTCGTGAATTGGGACACGTTCCTGCAAACCGCCGTGGCCGACGACGAGGTGTATCACGACACGGTGAAAGGCCACTTCTGGCATTTCCGCTACCCGGTGATAAAGCCGCGTGATCGGCGAGCCGACAGTATGTCACGATCGCCACCACGCGGCCGGAAACCATGCTCGGCGACACCGCCGTGGCCGTGCATCCCGACCCGGCGGTGGCGCTCGATAAAGCGGAGCGCGAGCTACGCGAGAAATTGAAGGAAGCGCCGGCGAAAGAGAAAGGCGAGATTCAAAAACAAATCGATGACTTGGCTGAGCGACGCCGCACGCGGCTGCCGGAGTTAATCAAACTGCGCGACATGGCGCTGGCCGGCCGCAAACTGATGTTGCCGCTGGCGAATCGCGAAATCCCACTGATTGTCGACGGGTGGGCCAAGCCGGAGCTCGGCAGCGGCTGCGTCAAAATCACGCCGGCGCACGATGAAAACGATTATCAGGTGTGGCAGCGCCACAAAGAAATCGGCGCGATCAACATCATGAACACCGATGGCACGCTGAATGACAGTGTGCCGGAAAAATTTCGCGGCCTGAAAATGCACACCAAGGCCCGCGAAGCCGTGGTGGCCGACCTGGTCGAGCTTGGCCTGCACAAGCCGGAAACCGATCGAGAAGACCGCGAGATTGATCTGGCGCATTCCGATCGCTCGAAGACGCCGATCGAGCCATATCTGGCCGATCAATGGTTCGTGAAGATGAGCGATGCCGATGGCAAGCCGGGTCTTGCCCAAAAGTGCATGGATGCGGTGACGAGCGGCAAAGTGAAAATCACGCCGACACGCTATACGAAATCCTATCTCGATTGGCTTGGCGAAAAACGCGACTGGTGCATTGGCCGCCAGTTGTGGTGGGGACATCGAATTCCGGTGTGGCATACCTGGCTTCTGAATGCGTCGAGGCAATCGCCGTTTCGTCAGGCACTCGCTGATTATATGAATACTGTTGGAGTTGGCCCGGATGATTACTGCGTAGCCGATTTCCCCGACGATTACGGTGTGAAATGTTACATCTGCGTAAAGTCGGAATCAGCTTCGGGGGCACTAAAGAGCTTGCAACAGTTCAGATCAAGTCCGGGGAATGCCAAATATGGACAAGGAGACATTACTCCAACTCAGAACGACGACGCCATCTTTGGAGGCAACACAAATGCGTATTTGAGGGCAATCACTCTCGCTCCGATGCTTCATAGGAAATTGGTGGAAGATCCCGACGTCCTCGACACCTGGTTCAGCTCCGCCCTCTGGCCGATGAGCACGCTCGGTTGGCCTGGCCGGCGCTGGCTGATAAACCAAAGGGCCCAAATAATCCGGAGTGGGCCGACCAAAAGTATTACTATCCGACCAGCGTGCTGATCACCAGTCGCGATATCATCACGCTCTGGGTGGCGCGGATGGTGTTGATGGGTTTGTACAACCTCGGCGAAATTCCGTTTCACGATGTGTACATCCATCCGAAAATTCTTGGACGGCTTCGGCGAGACGATGTCGAAGATGAAAGGCAACGGCGTCGATCCGCTGGATATCATTTCCAAATTCGGGACCGACGCCTTGCGGTTCGGGCTGGCGTACATGGCCACCGAAACGCAAGACGTGCGGATGCCGGTGGAGTTTGAATGCCCGCATTGCCAGAAGCTGATCGAGCAGACGCACAAAAACCGCACGCAGCCGCGGGTCGACTTGCCCGCACTGCGGCAAAGCATTTTTCGACGCAATGGGCCGCCAAGCCGGAAGACGTGGCGCTGCCGCGCGGATCGGTGGTGAGCGAACGGTTCGAACTGGCGCGGAATTTTTGCAACAAGCTGTGGAATGCATCGCGGTTTGCGCTGATGAATTTGGAAGGGTACAAGTCAGGATCGATTGATTCCAAGAATTTGACGGTCGAAGACCAATGGATTCTCAGCCGGCTTTCGACCGTGACGATGCAAGTGACCGCGGCGCTGGAGCAATACAAATTTGCCGATGCGGCGCGGCTCTTGTACGACTTCGCTTGGGATGAGTTTTGCAGTTTTTATCTGGAGATGGCGAAATCGCGATTGCAGGATGAGAAAACTCGGCCGGTGGCACAGCGAATTTTGGCGCACACGCTGGATACCATTTTGCGGCTGCTGCATCCGATGTCGCCGTTTATTACGGAAGATGTTTGGCAGCGGTTGAATGCAGTGGCCGCGGGTGCGCGGGCTTGCTAAACCGCAAGCGGTTTGCGAGAGCGTGATGATCGCGCCGTGGCCGGTGGCGGAGGAATCGCTGATCAACGAGCCAATCGAAACGCGGTTTGCCCGCTTTCAAGAAGTGCTGCGCGGTTTGCGCGAAGTGCGGTCACGACAAGATATCACGCCGAAAACAACGATCCGTTTTTCCGCCCATTGCGATGCAGCGGCCGTCGCACTACTGGAACCGATGCGAACGTATTTCGAATCGATGGCCGGCGCTGTGCTGACTGAAATTGGTCCACAGGTCGCCGCTCCGTCGCTGTCGGCGCACTTCACCGCCTCAGGCATCGAAGTGTACGTCGATCTGGCGGAGCACATCGATGTGCCGGCGGAGATCGAACGCAAAAAAAAAGAGATCGCCAAGTTCGAGCAATTGATCGCCGGCAAGGAAAAGCAACTTTCGAACGAAGCATTCGTCAGCCGTGCGCCGGAAGCGGTCATCGCCAAAGAGCGTGCGACGCTGGAAGAGTTGAAAGCATCCAAAAAATCGACGGAAGCAACTTTGGCGATGTTACAGGCGAAAAAATGATCGGTTTTGGTTGCCACAAACCGCGCCCCTGGATTGCAATCGCAGAGGCGTTTTATAATCGGGGGAGTTGCAGCGGTGTTCCGCTTTTCAGCACTTGGCAATTTTCGCCGCTGCATCGTCACTCGCAAAAGGATCGACCATGCCTGTGCAGATGGAGTTGTCGCGGATCATTATCAGTGAGATCAACGATCAGCAGATGATTTACCTGAAGGAAGTCGACGGCGAGCGCACGTTTCCGATTTTGATCGGCATTTTCGAAGCGACGAGCATCGACCGCCGAGTGAAGCAATTCCATTCGCCCCGGCCGCTGACGCACGATCTGTTAGTGAATATCGTGGAGCAACTGGGCGGCGAGCTGCAGGACGTGGTGATCAGCGAACTGAAAGAGCATACGTACTTTGCCTTGTTGCGAGTGCGGAAAGAAGGGGAGTTGATCGAGATCGATGCGCGACCCTCCGATGCAATTGCGGTGGCCGTGACCGCCGACCCGCCGCTGCCGATTTATGTTTCCGAAGAAGTGCTGAACGACGTGTTGGGCGAGTGAGCCAAGACAGAAAGCAGAAGGCAGAAAAAGCAGGCGGCAACTAACCTTCTGCCTTCTGCCTTCTGCCTTCTGCCTTTTCTCCGAACGTCTTCTGCAACGTCGCCAAAGCCCGTTGGCCGACGGCACCGTCGACCAGCACGTTCACACGCACTTCGCTGGTGCTCATCAGATCGACGTTGATGCCGGCATCGGAGAGCGAACGAAACAGACCGAGCGCCACGCCGGAGTGGCTGCGCATGCCGATGCCCTGCACGGAAATCTTGTCGATCTTCGGCGAACCGCTGACCGCTCCGCAGCCGAATTCTTTGGCCACTTTTTCGGCAATCGTCGTGCTGCGGGCCAAATCGGCCTCGGGCACGGTGAACGTGAGATTCGCTTTGCCGGCCTGACTGTAGCTTTGCACAATCATATCGACGAAGATGCCGGCCGCGGCGATTTCTTTGAACAGCGTCGCCGCAGTGCCGGGGCGATCGGGCACGGCGTCGATCGACACTCGGGCTTGCTTTTCGTCAAGCTTGATTTCGTCGATCGTCAACTCTTCCATGCCTTGCAGCTCGCGCACGATGTCGAGTGCCGTGACGGTGGGGAACGCGCCGGAATCGCCGGGCCCGCCGTTGGCCGTGTCCTTTTGCAAAGCGAAAGCGGCGTGGACAGCCCGCAAGCGCGGCGAGCGCTTGATCGCGCGAGACCAGCACGCTGATTTTGATTTCGCTGGTGGTGATGGTTTCGATGTTCACGCCTGCATCGCCCAGGACTTGAAACATTTTCTGCGCGACGCCGGTCTGCCGGGCCATGCCCAAGCCGACCACGGAAAGTTTGGAAACGTTGTCGTCATGACTGACGCGGCCGGCACCCAGTTCCGCCACCGCTTCGCCGGCGGCTTCCAGCGTGGCCGGAACATCACTGCGCGGCACGGTGAACGAAATATCGGCTTTGCCGCCGGCGCCGACGTTTTGCACAATCATGTCGACCGCAATGTGGCGATTTGCAATCCGCGAGAAGATCGAGTAGCTGACGCCGGGCCGATCGGGCATGCCTTCGATCGTGATGCGGGCTTCGTCTTTCACCAGCGCCGCTCCACAAACCGGCTGACTGGCCGATTCCGGCTCGGCGACGATCATCGTGCCTTTGGCGTCGCTGAAACTGCTGCGCACATGAATCGGCACATTGAACTTCTTGGCGAACTCGATCGACCGGCTGTGCATCACGGCCGCGCCAAGGCTCGCCAGTTCCAACATTTCATCGTAGCTGATGCGTTTCACGCGCCGCGCTTCCGGCAGTTGCCGCGGATCGGTGGTGTAAACGCCGTCGACGTCGGTGTAAATTTCGCACGCATCGGCCCGCAGCACGGCGGCCAGTGCGACGGCCGTGGTGTCGCTGCCGCCGCGGCCCAGTGTCGTGATGTTGTAATTTTCGTCGATGCCTTGAAAACCAGCGGCAATGACGATGTGGCCTTCGTCGAGCAACTGCCGCATGCGATCGGTGGAGATCGAATGGATGCGGGCCTTGGTGTGCGTGCTGTCGGTGCGAATGCCGATCTGAGCGCCGGTCAGACTAACCGCTTTGTGGCCCAACGATTGAATGGCCATCGCCATCAAAGCCACGCTCACTTGCTCGCCGGTTGAAAGCAGCATGTCCATTTCGCGGGCGCTAGGGCGGTCGGTAATTTGCCCGGCCAGATCGACCAGGTGATCGGTCTGATGCCCCATGGCGCTAACGACCATCACCACCTGGTTGCCTTGCTGCTGGGTACGGATGGCCTTGCGAGCCGCGGCGAGAATTTTCTGACTATCGGCAACGCTGGTACCGCCAAATTTTTGGACAACAAGAGGCATGGGTTAATAATGACGAATGAATGACGAATTCAATTCCAATGGCCAAATTCCAAAGGGCGGATTCACGACTCCAGTTTCGTCATTGGAATTTGGAAATTGGAGCTTAATTCGTCATTCGGATTTCGTCATTCGTCATTACTACGTGACTCTGTGGTGATTATTTCTTACTGCCGAGAAAATGCCCCATCAACCGCCAGCCTTCGTCGAACGTCAAAGCCGATTTGCCGGCGGAGATTTCATCATACGTTGCCGCCGCATCAGGCTGAATACCGGTTCCGGCGATCGCAATCGGTACCGCGCCGTGGCTGTGGGTTTTCAAGCGGATGGGGGTGGGATGGTCGGGGGAGATCAGAATGCGGTAATCGCCTTGCTTTTTCAAGGCCGCGTGCAGCGGGGCAACGATGTGTTGGTCGATTTGTTCCAGCGCGGTAATTTTTTCGGCGGTGTTGCCCATGTGCGAGGCTTCGTCGGTAGCTTCGACATGCACACAGATCAAATCGGTTTCCGGCAGCGCTTCGATAGCGTTGCGACCTTTGGCGACATAATTGGTATCGATGTAACCTGTCGCGCCGGGTACTTCAATACGTCGCCAGCCGATGAGCGCCGCCAAACCGCGGAGCAGATCGACCGCGGTGATCATGGTGCCCTTCACGCCGTAGATTTTTTCAAACGCCTGCAGTCGTGGCGTACAGCCCAATCCCCAGAGCCAGATGTTCGTGGCTGGCGATTTTCCAGCGGCGCGACGGGCCGCATTCACGGGATGTTCGGCGAACAGGCCGCTGCTTTCTTCCATCAGCCGTGTCAGCAAATCGCTGCCGGGCCCGCGCGGATAATCGTTGAGCACCGTTTTGTCGGTCAAATCATGCGGAGGCGTGGCGCGAGTGTCATTGGAAAACGGCGGCTTCTGTTTTGCCCCGCGATAGACTAGCAAATTGCGATAACTCACTCCGGAATAAAACTGCAACCATTCGCTACCGATGCACTCCTGAGCCGTGGCCAGCAATTGCGTGGCTTCCTCGGTCGAAATGTGCCCAGCGGTAAAATCGCGCATCGTCTGGTTTTGAACCGTCACCAGATTGCAGCGGATCGCCCAATCGTCGGGGCCGAGTTCGATTCCCTGTGCGGCGGCTTCCAACGGTGCGCGGCCGGTGAAATGCTCCATGGGGTTATAACCGAGCAAACTGAGACAAGCGACATCCGAACCAGCCGGCAGCGACAGCGGCACATTGTTCGAACGGCCGACGACCCCGGCTCGCGCAACCTTATCCATTGCCGGCGTGTGCGCTGCCTGCAGCGGCGTTTTGCCGCCCAGCGATTCTTGCTGCTCGTCGGCAGCACCGTCGGGGATGATGATGGCGTATTTCACGGATATAGCCCGACTGTATTCAGTCGGGATGATTGTTCAATGTAATTTGACGGATATTGCACTCCCGACCGAATACGGTCGGGCTATGTATTCACTCATGCACACGCAACTTCACGCTCATCGGCGAGACGATCGACTGTCGATCGATAATTTCTACTGCGGTCTCTACGCTGCCTTCAATGGCCGTGTGAGTCATGATCACCAGTGGAACAAAACCTTTTTCGCTTCGCTCGTCGTCATGCTGAATGACCGAGGCGATCGAAATTCCGTGTTGCCCCAACACGCCGGCAATTTCCGCCAGCACGCCGGGACGATCGGCGGCTGTGAACCGCAAATAGTATTTGCCGCTCGACTTGGCTCGGTCCAACGGCCGCACCGCCGATTCCTGGTTCGACCACAGTTCCAAATTGCGGAATGTAATTGGCGCACGCCCCACGACCATGTCGATCATGTCGGCCACCACGGCAGAAGCCGTCGGCATTTGTCCGGCGCCCTGGCCATGAAACATCAGCGGGCCAACCGCATCGCCAACGACGCTGATGGCGTTGAATGGGCCGCGAACTTCGGCCAGCGGTGCGCCGACTTTCACCAGTGTCGGCGAAACTTGCATTTCCACACCTCCGGTTTGCAATTGAGCGGTCGCCAGCAGCTTGATGCGGTAACCAAGTTCCTTGGCGTACCGCAAATCGGCGGCGTCGAGTTCATCGATGCCGCGGCGCGGAATGTCGCGCCAATTCACACGCGCCCCAAACGCCAGGTGCGCGAGGATGGCCAGCTTTTGCGTAGCATCGGTGCCATCGACATCTAAGGTCGGGTCGGCTTCGGCGTAGCCACGCTTCTGGGCGTCTTTCACGGCCGCCTCGTAACCGACGCCTTGCTCTTCCATCTGCGTCAGAATGAAATTGCTGGTGCCGTTCAAAATGCCCCGCAGCGATTGAATTTGATTTGCCGACAGACACTGGCTGATGTTGGCGATAATTGGAATGCCGCCGGCCACGGCCGCTTCGAAGGCGATGCACAAATCGAGTGCGCGGGCTCGATCGAAAAGTTCGGGGCCATGCTCGGCGATCAGCGCTTTGTTGGCGGTGACTACATCTTTGCCGTTTTCCAAAAGTTCGAGCATGATCTCGCGGGCTTCAGTCAATCCGCCCACCAAATGCGCCACGACTTTGATTTCCGGATTGTGCGTGATTTTGCGCAAATCGGTTGAAAGCACGCCGTGCGGCAGATGCAGATCGCGCGGCTTTTCGCCATCGCGCACCACGACCGATTCCAAAACCAGCCGCCGGCCCGAGTGGCGCACAGCCCGTTCGCCATGCTCAACCAAGAGCCGAGCCACGCCGGTGCCGACGGTGCCCATACCAACAATGGCGACTTTGGTTTGTTCCATAATAGACTGGCCGAATCGCATAGCGAGAATGGAATGCGTCATGCTAGAATGCTGGCCGCACAAACGTCAAGCGGCGATCTTGTGAGTGTTGAATGGCTTGAACGAACACATCCATAAAAATTTGCGGAAAACGGTGGAAACCGTAAAAACGACGATAAACGGTGAATAACAGCAATAAACGGCCGAAAACGGGTGCTTCGCTCCAGGCGATTTGAAGCTGGCGCACATCGAATTTACCGCGCGTGCCGATCCGCCTGAATCGGCCAGGCGGCATGTCATCAAGGATTGCATATTGGTTCATTGGTACACTATACCACATCGGTGGCTCAATTCTCAAATCTTAATCACTGTTTTTCTTGACGAGTTTAACTATGGATTCGGCCCCACTCGATTTTTTCAAAAAGCTCCTCGAAACCCCCAGCCCCTCTGGTTATGAGCGGCCGGTGCAAGATTTGGTTCGCCGGTACGTGGCCGACTTTGCCGATCGGGTGATGACCGACCTGCACGGCAACGTGATTGCGGTGAAAAATCCTGATGCCCCACTGCGAGTGATGCTGGCCGGGCACTGCGACCAGATCGGTATGCTGGTGCAGCACATCGATGCGGAAGGCTATTTGTACGTGCAAACCATCGGGGGCTGGGATCCGCAGCAGTTGGTCGGCCAGCGAATGACGGTGTGGACGGCAACGGGACCGGTACCGGGGGTTATTTCTCGCAAGGCAATCCATCTGCTCACCGAGGAAGAGCGCAAGCAGGTGGTGAAGCTGAAAGATATGTGGCTCGACATCGGCGCGAAAGACAAAGCCGAGGCCGAAAGAATTATCAGCATCGGCGACCCGGTCACGCTACAACTGGGTTTCCAGCCAATGCGCAACAATTTCGCCAACTCTCCCGGCATGGACGACAAGACCGGCCTGTGGGTCTGCATTGAAGCGCTGCGGCGGGCCAGCCAGAAGAAACTTAACTGTGCATTGTATGCGGTCTCAACGGTCCAGGAAGAAATTGGCCTGCGTGGTGCGCAGACCAGTGCCTTCGGCATCGATCCGCAGGTCGGCATTGCCGTCGATGTTACGCACGCCACCGATTGTCCCACGGTCGACAAGAAGCAAGAAGGGGATGTCGCGCTCGGCAAGGGTCCCGTAATCTATCGTGGGCCGAACATGAATCCGCAAGTCGTGAACCGGTTGATTGAGACCGCCAAAGCCGGCGAGATTCCCTATCAGTTGGCCGCCAGCGGTCGAGCCACCGGCACCGACGCGAACGCCATTCAAATCAGCCGCGCGGGCGTCGCCGCCGGCCTGGTGAGCGTTCCCAACCGCTACATGCACAGCGCCGTGGAAACCATCTCGCTGGACGACATCGACCGCGCCGCCGACTTGTTGGCGAATTTTGCCACACGACTGACCGGCAGCGACGATTTCACGCCGTAAGCAGCTCTACCCGTAAAGCGTTTTCTAGACCGACGGCAAAGAATTGTTGTTCCATAGGAGGCAACTTCGCGAGGTCTTCAATGTCATCTCCCATTGCTCCCCGGGATTTGAAAATTACGTGCATTGAGACGTCGCTGCTCGCCATTATCGTTCCGCAGAGGATGCAGTCCACAAAGCACAGTGGTTGCTTCAAGATTGCGCTGCCAAAATCCAGCAATCCGTAGAGACATTCGCTTGGGCTTTGAACATCGACATGTTGCCAGATGCATCGAGTAAAGTTGCCATGATTAAACCCGCGATCTGCTGAGAATCATTACCGCAAAGCTACTGGCATAAATTCCGGAACAATGCGTGAATTGACTGCCACGTCGAGTTAAAATCGTTCGACAATGACTGTTCGTAGCATTGGTTGGACCTGCGATTCACGAAAAGGTGCTAAATGGATCGGTTGCCTGCGGTAAAAAAGTACGTCGCTGCTTTCAATAAAGTGCAGATGACGCCAAAACAAATTGAAATGCTGCGGGCGCATTACCACTCACCGGAACATACGATCACGGCTAGCCAGCTCGCTAAAGCGGTTGGATTCGCTCATTATCACAGCGCCAATCTGCAATATGGCAAGCTTGCCCAGAGATTATGCAATGAGTTGGGACATCGACGGACATCTAAAGATGCGGTTTCCGTCCTGGCGTGGGCTTATAAGCACAAACCCAGACAACATTTTCAGTTGGTCCTTCATAAGAACGTTGTTACCGCACTGGAAGAGGTTGGTTTGGTTCGACAGCGGTCGTTCGTTCTAACGTGGAATCCGAATCCAAAGGATGACTGGGGTTGGGAGTAGGATAGTGACGATCACGACAGGATTGTCGCAAGAACTGCGAATGGTCAAGAATGCAAAACCAATTGGAGTAGCGGAAATCGACTAGACATACGCCGCGGAGATCGATTTTTTCTCTTGCGTCAATGGAAGGAGCGGGGCATCGTTGGTTCAGGCCGAATCACCGGGACTCCCTATCCTGGTCGGAAGGATGAAAGAAAGCTTTATGTGCCCGTTGTTTTCGACACTCTACTCGACACGGAAGACCGACTGCCCATCGACTTATTGTTCGCCGAAGACGGCGGAAACTTTTGGAAACAGCTCCAATCATCAGGCATTCGCATTCCACCCGAAGTAGCTCAGCAAACCGAGATACTTTGGCAAAGGCATCGAGCCACTAAGGGAAGAATTCGGGTATCGCCACTGAGGTCGACAAATAGCAGGAACGGCAAGGCATGGCGAATGTCGTTTCGTTTTGGCGAAGGCGGCGCAGAGATGTGGGCGCGATGCCTTGAGGCCAAAGTGGCAGCAATGACGTACTCACCCTTGAAAGAAACTGATCTATCAAAATTTCCGCAAGAGGAGCCGGCCAATCTTTGGAAGCGCCTGCCATCATCCGCACGATATTCACTTCGGATGGTCGCGTACGAGATGGAACCCGGTGACGTTATCTATGTGAAACAGGGCGAGAACATCGTCGGTAGAGGAACCGTAACCGGCAAATACCGCTTCGATCGGAAGCGCCTTGTCGTTGATGACGATGGCGGTGCGTGGCGCCATCAGGTGCCAGTGGCGTGGGACGCGGAGTTCGCGCCAATCAAAATTCAGGTCGGCGACCAACAGAGATATATCGTTCGTCCACTTTCCGACAAAGACGTCGAGCTACTTGAAAAGTACATACTCAAGGAACCAGAAACTCGCAGCACAACGGAGGCGATGGAGGGACAACGTCTGCAACGACTGGTGAATTTCATAAGACGTAATCGCGCCTTGATTGCTGCGAAGAAAGCCAACTCGGACGGTTTGTGCGAGGCGTGTGGGTTTTCTTTCTCCGACTTTTATGGGTCAATCGGCGATGAGTACATCGTCGCACATCATGACGATCCTTTGGGCCAACGGGATGGGCCTTCACCGATAACCCTTGATAGCATTTCTCTTGTGTGCCCAAACTGTCATGCGATGTTGCACACAAGCCCGTCGCCTTCGGTTAGCCAATTGCGCAGGATTGTTCAGCGCCAAGCAAAGAAAAATGGGCGGCGCGTCAATTAGATAAGTCTGACAGGAACTAAATTTTGTGAGTCGTGAAAGATGCGGAACACCAAATCGAACCACGTCTCAGCTTTTTTTGCGTTTGAGTTGAGACGCCAATTGAGGTAGGGTACATTCGCCGCGTCCGGGGGCACGTAAGGAACTTGAGATCCGCGGTCGGCTGTGAGCAGTTAGTCGTTCCCAGGTGATAGGCGCATCCTGTCAGATTGGCACTCGTCCGCGATAATTCGTTCTTGCTGCCCTGCAAACGCCGCCTTTCCGCAGAGTGCGAAAGTCTTTTCCTGTCTATGACTTAGCGAAACACCGGTCGCGGCGGCACAGCGGTTGCTTTCACTAACCCGCGAATTGGATTTCAACTGCCAAACAGGCTCGCGGTCTATCGGTAGGTTGGGCTGTAGCCTGACCGGCCATCTCAATAATCGGGTCAATTACACATAGCTCAAACGAGGCTGTCAGGCTGAAGCCTGACCTACAACCAGAATCCAGGAGGATTTCCGCTGTGGCAAAACAAATGGTGTTCGACGACGAGGCACGTCAGCCGCTGGCCGAAGGGGTCATGAAGCTGGCGAAAGCGGTACGCAGCACACTCGGTCCGCGGGGCCGAAACGCAGTTTTGGACAAGGGTTGGGGCTCGCCGAAGATCACGAAAGACGGCGTCACGGTAGCCGAAGACATCGAGCTGGACGACCCGTACGAAAACCTGGGCGCTAAGCTGGTCAAGGAAGCCGCCAGCAAGACCAATGATATTGCAGGCGACGGCACCACCACGGCCACGGTGCTGGCCGAGGCCATCTACCGCGAAGGTCTGCGAATGATTGCCGCCGGCGCAGATCCGATGGCCCTTTCCCGCGGCATCAACAAAGCCGTCGAAAAAGTCATCGAGGCCATTAAGAAAATGGCCACGCCGATTGACGAAAAGAATCGCAAAGAGATTCAGCAAATCGCCACGATTGCCGGCAATAACGATCCGTCGATCGGCAATGTGCTTTCCGAAGCGTTCATGAAGGTCGGCAAGGATGGCGTCATCACGGTCGAGGAAGGCAAGCAGAGCGAAACCACGGTGGATGTGGTGGAAGGCATGCAGTTCGATCGCGGCTATCTCTCGCCGCACTTCGTCACGAATCAGGACGAACAGACTTGCGAATTGGAAAACCCCTACATCCTGATTTACGAAGACAAAATCTCCAGCGCCAAAAATCTCGTGCCGCTGTTGGAAGCGATCAGCAAAGCGAATAAGCCGCTGTTGATTATCGCCGAAGATATTGAAGGCGAAGCACTGGCGACACTGGTCGTGAACAAGCTCCGCGGAATTTTGAGTGTGTGTGCCGTGAAAGCCCCCGGTTATGGCGATCGTCGCAAGGCGATGCTGGGCGATATTGCAGTGCTCACCGGCGGCACGGCCATCTTCAAAGATCTGGGCATTCAGCTGGATTCGGTGAAGCTGACCGATTTGGGCCGGGCGAAGAAGTTGATTATCGATAGCGAGAACACCACGGTCGTCGATGGCGCCGGCAAGAAGGACGCGATCAACGGTCGGGTCGACCAAATCCGTCGCGAAATTGAAAGCACTGACAGCGATTATGATCGCGAGCAACTGCAGAAGCGGCTGGCCAAACTGGCCGGCGGCGTGGCGCAAATCAACGTCGGCGCCGCGACCGAGACGGAAATGAAAGAGCGGAAATATCTGCTCGAAGACGCGCAGTCGGCCACCAAAGCGGCGCTGGAAGAAGGCATTGTGCCTGGCGGCGGCGTGGCATTGCTGCGATGCGAAAAGGCCCTCGACAAGCACGGATTGGAAGGCGATGAAGCGCTGGGCGCGAAAATTGTGCAAAACGTGCTCGATTGGCCGCTGAGTTGCATTGCCGACAATGCGGGCGTCGACGGTGCAGTGGTTGTGAACCGCGTCAAACAGATGAAGGGTAAGAGCGACGGATACGATGCAGACAAAGACGAGTACACCGACTTGGTGGCTCGCGGCATTATCGATCCAGCCAAAGTCGTGCGCACGGCGCTGCAAAATGCGGCCAGCGTTGCCGGTTTGCTGCTCACCACTTCGGCCCTGGTCACCGACATTCCCAAGGAGGAAGAGGAAGCCGGCGGCCATGAACATGGTCACGACCACGGCATGGGAGGTATGGGTGGCATGGGCGGAATGGGCGGCGGCATGGGAGGAATGGGTGGCATGGGCGGCATGATGTAAACGGTGGGTGGTAGCCTATTTAAAGCCGGCGATGGTATCGCCGGAGCACTACCAAAAACTGCCGAACTTCAAATTCGACTCCAACAATTTCATCAGAACCGAAAATCGTAAAAAGGAAAATCGATTATGGCCAAATCAAAACTTCGTCCGCTGGATGATCGCGTGGTGGTTAAACCCGTGGAAGCCGAAGAGCGCACTGCCGGCGGCATTGTGCTGCCCGATACGGCGAAGGAAAAGCCGCAGCGCGGCAAGGTGGTGTCAATTGGCCCTGGTAAGCTCTTGGACAACGGCCAGCGCGGCTCGTTGTCGGTTTCCATTGGCGATGAAGTGATCTACGGCAAATACTCTGGCACCGACATCGAATTAGAAGGCGACGAAGTCAAGATTCTTCGCGAGACCGATATTCTGGCGAAGGTGATGAACTAACGAGCTAAGTGCAATCATCGCCCAAGCCCAGGGGTTGCAACCCCTGGGCTTGAGACGACATTTAAATCACTTTTCAATCACAAATCAGGAATCCAACCCGTGGCTGCAAAACAATTGTTGTATGAAGATCAGGCCCGCGCCAAAATGCTCAAAGGCGTAGAAAAGCTCGCCGATGCCGTGGCGGTGACCATGGGCCCGACTGGCCGCAACGTCATCATTGCCAAATCGTTCGGCGGACCGACCGTCACCAAAGACGGCGTGACCGTGAGCAAAGAAGTTGACTTGGAAGACCGCTTCGAGAACCTGGGCGCGAAGCTCGTGAACGAAGTGGCCAGCAAAACTTCCGACGTGGCCGGCGATGGCACCACGACCGCAACGGTGCTCGCCCGGGCACTTTTCAAGGAAGGTTGCAAAGTGATTGCCGCGGGTAGCAATCCGATGGCGGTTCGCCGAGGAATCGACAAAGCAACCGAAGCAGCTGTCGAGCAACTCAAGTCGATGTCGAAGAAAGTTTCCAGCAAGGCTGAAGTCGCTCAGGTCGGCGCGATCAGCGCCAACAGCGATAAAGAAATCGGCGACCTTCTGGCCGACGCTTTGGAAAAGGTCGGCAAAGACGGCGTGATTACCGTCGAAGAAGGCAAGTCGATGGAAACGACCGTCAAGTTCGTAGACGGAATGCAGTTCGACAAAGGCTACATCTCGCCTTATTTCATCAACCGCCCGGCCGAGATGGATTGCTACCTGGAAGATGCGATCATTTTGATTCATGAAAAGAAAATCAGTAACTTGCGCGAGCTGGTGCCGATTCTCGAAAAAGTCGCTCAGGGGGGCAAGCCGCTACTGATCATTGCCGAGGACTTGGAAGGCGAAGCGCTGACGGCGCTGGTCGTGAACAAACTTCGCGGCGTTTTGAATGTCTGCGCGGTGAAGGCTCCGGGGTTCGGCGATCGACGCAAAGCGATGCTCGGCGACATTGCCACGGTCACCGGTGGCACGCTGATCAGCGAAGACCTGGGCATCAAGCTCGAAAACTTGGACCTTAACCATTTGGGCCGTGCCAAGAAGATTACGGTCGACAAGAACGACACGACGATCGTTGAGGGCGCCGGCAAACAGTCGGAAATTCAAGCTCGCATCCAGCAAATTCGCAATCAGATCGAAAACACCGACAGCGATTATGACCGCGAGAAGTACCAGGAACGCCTGGCGAAACTGACCGGCGGCGTGGCCATTGTTTCAGTCGGCGCCGGCACCGAAGCGGAAATGAAGCAGAAGAAGGCTCGCGTCGAAGATGCGCTGCACGCCACTCGGGCGGCTGTGGAAGAAGGCATTTTGCCCGGCGGCGGCGTGGCGCTGGTTCGTTGCCGTGAGGCAATCGAGAAAGCTCGCAGCGGCGCGAAAGGGGATGAAAAAGTTGGCATCGACATTGTGCTGCACGCCATTGAAGCGCCGATGCGGCAAATCGCCGACAACTGCGGCATTGATGGCTCGGTCGTCGTCGATGAAGTGCGACAGAAGTCGGGCAACATCGGCTACGACGCCAACAACGGCGAGTATGTCGACATGTACAAGGCCGGCATTATCGATCCGGTGAAAGTCGTTCGCAGTGCCATTGCCAATGCCGCCAGCATCGCCGGTTTGATGCTCACCACCGAGGCGCTGGTGACGAACCTCGAAGAAGATGACAAGAAGCACCGCGCTCCTGAAGGCGTCATCCGATAGCACAACTCGGGGTAATATGAAATCCGACTAATTTGGTCGGAGTAAGGACAATCCGGCTGGCCAGCACCGGTCGTTTAACATCCGCAGAAGGGCCGTTCCGCAAACAACGGAACGGCCCGTTTGCGGCGCGGTGAGCGCAACTTGCGCTTACCGAACGACGAAAATGACGTACAATTATTGATCACCTGATTTGGCAAACCAATTTCTCACCGCCATGGCAACGATGGCCAGCAAGCGCGATTATTACGAGGTGCTCGGCGTCGAGCGGAGTGCAACCCATAAAGATATTGCTGAGGCTTACCGCAAGCTGGCGTTGAAGTTTCATCCAGATCGCAATCCGAACAACGAAGAAGCCGTCGCCAAATTCAAGGAAGCGGCCGAGGCGTTCGAGGTGCTCTCCGACGAAAACAAGCGATCGCGCTACGATCACTATGGCCACGCCGGTGTGGCGGGCGGCGTGCATCAGTTCAACGACGTCAGCGACATTTTCGAGGCCTTCGGCGACATTCTCGGCGGCGGGCTGTTCGGCGATTTGTTCGGCGGCGGCCGACGCGGAAACCGGGCACGCAAGGGAGACGATGTCGCTTGCGAGCTGACCGTCGATCTGTTCGAAGCGGCCCGCGGCGTTACCAAAACCGTCGAGATCGATCGCCACGAAATGTGCGGCGAGTGTCGCGGCACCGGCACCAAGCCTGGCAGCCGTCCAGAAGCCTGCCGATACTGTGGCGGCCGCGGCCAAGTGGTGCAATCGAGCGGCATTTTCCGTGTACAAACCACTTGCCCGGCCTGCCAGGGCGCCGGTCAACTGGTGAAAGATCCGTGTACCAAATGCCGCGGCGCCGGCTACATGCTGAAGAAGGTCTTTCGCGAGGTGAAAGTGCCGGCAGGCGTCGATCACCACATGCGGGTTCGTCTGGCCGGCGAAGGAGAACCCAGCCCCAACGGCGGACCCGCGGGCGATTGCTACTGCGTCATCAACTTAGTCGAGCATCCTCTGTTCGAGCGCGACGGGCACGATCTGATTTGCCGCGTGCCCATCACCTATCCGCAAGCTGCACTGGGCGCAACCATTCAGGTGCCGACGCTAGAGGGGACGGAAGATTTCGAAATTCCCGTCGGCACGCAGGCCGGCGAAGTCTTCAAGCTGCGGCGACGCGGCATGCCCGATCCGCGCGGCCGTGGCAAAGGAGATTTGCTGGTCGTCGTGAACATCGAGGTCTCCAAATCGCTGACCCCCAAACAGGAAAAGCTGCTGCGCGATTTGGCCGCGGAAGAAAAGACCAACGTCAGCCAGCATCGCAAATCGTTTTTGGAAAAACTGAAAGACTACTTCGTGCCGTCCGCTGAATTCGAGCGGAAGGAGAAATAACGTGAATAATGAACAACAGGGTATGAACGAAATCGAGAAAACCGCGAGCGCAGCGGTCGAGCAATCGGCCGATGCTGCCTTCCAAGACCTGACGGCCGATCAGGAAATGGATTTGGTCCGCAATCAATTGGCCGAGGCTCGCGATAAGATGCTGCGCGCCCAGGCCGAGCTAGATAACTACCGCAAACGCGCCCGCCGCGAGTTAGATGACGAACGCAAATATGCCGAAATCAATTTGTTGCGCGAACTGCTGCCGGTGGTCGACAACATCACGCGGGCTCTCGATCACGCCGAAAAAAAAGCCGATCCCGCGGCGCTAATGGAAGGCGTGCGCATGGTCGCCCAGCAGCTAGAAACCGTACTCAAGCGGCATCACTGCCAGCCGATCGAAGCGCACGGCCAACCATTCAACCCGGCGCTGCACGAAGCGGTCATGCAGCAGCCCAGCGCCGATCAGCCGGCCAACACCGTGGTCAACGTTGTTCAGCCCGGCTATCAACTGCACGACCGCGTGGTACGGCCAGCGCAAGTCATTGTGTCGAAGTAATTGCCGCGCTCTCACAACGAGGCGAAAAAGCCCGCCAGCAAATCATCGGTTACCGTCTCGGCTGCTCGCTGCAATGTGCTGCTAGGCTTTCCTTGGGCTTCGTTCAAAACGTGATCGACAAACGCCGGCAACAGGCGAAGCGGACCCGTCGCTGCAGGCACATCCACATTACTGGCGGCCTCATTAGATGGCGTGCCGCCAAGCACCGTGCCCGTGGAAGTCGATTGTAGGCTGGCCGTTGTCGCCTGATTGGTGGCCAGTGCCATCACCAGCGCCGAACTGGCTCCGGCTTCGCTCTCCACCACGGTGGTCGTCACAGTGTGGGAACCATTCGTGGCGTAGGTGTGGGAGCCCTTGACGGTATACGTCGACCCAGACTTGGATACCGTGCCGGTCGAGGTGGTGCCATCGCCCCAGTCAATCGTGGCCACAAAATCACTGGCTGGCTCGACGCCGCTGGCATGCGTGAACGTGGCCACGGTGATGTTGTTCTGTTTCTTGCCGGACACGCTAAGTGGATTCGAGACCACAATGGGCGGCTCGGCCACGGCCGCGGTGTTGACCGCCGTGTTGTTCGTCGAGTCGGCATCGGCCGTGTTGCTGCTGACCACCGCGGTGTCGCTCAGGTTGCCATCTTCCGTAGCCTGGGCCCAAACGGTCACGGTCGCGCTCTGGCCGGCGTTCAGTGTGCCGATCGAAAAAGTCACCGTGCTGCCCGAGCGTTTGAAGGTTCCTTGGCTGGCGGAGGCAGAGTTGTAATTCAGATTGGCCCCCAGCGTGTCGGTGAGCACCACCTTGGTGGCGGCGCTGGGACCAATGTTGGTCACCGTGAAGCTGTAGGGAATATAATCCCCTTCGTTGTAGGAACCGCCATTCGGACCGAGTTTCGTCACTGCCAGATCAGCCCCAGTGAACCCGCCGGTGAACGACACGGGATCGGACGCAATGCCGTTGGCGATGACCGTCAATTGATACGTCGCCAGCGGCAGTCCGGCCGGCAGCGCAAAATCGGTCGTCACCGGCGTGCTGCCGGTCGCAACCCCCGTGCTGCTCCAGTTGGAGGTCCGTGCGAAGTAGACTTTGCCGGCTGTGTTCTTGAGTTCAACGATCGGGTAATTGCTGTCCATTTCCGCGCCGTAGTTGAAGCTGGCGCCGACCGACAGGCCATTCAACTGCGTGCCGGTCAGTTGATATACGCCGCCTCCTTGGGCAACCACGCTGCTGATCGTTGGCTTCCAGGCCGCGTCGGGGCTGCCGTCGGGAGTGTAGACATACAACTGCCCGTGCGCTGCTCCGGGCAGCACGGCCAACACTTGTCCGCTCGGAAGTGCCAAAAAGCTCGTATCCGGAACGGAATTGGCCGCCAGCGTGACCGCTGGTGAAACGTCGGTGAGGGAACTCTCGATCGGCGCGGTCGGATCGAACTCGAAGAGATGCACTGGGCCACTGGGAGGGCTACCCGCCGCAAAGAGCACGTGACCATTGGTGAGCATCGCCGCCGCGGTATTCTTCGCAAATAATCCACCAGGCACCGTGGGACCGTCCGACCAGGTGTTAGTCGCCGGATCGTACAAGGCCGTGTTACCCTGTGACGCATACCCGCCATACGTCACGAAGATGCGTCCATCGGGAAGCTGCATGTCGGGACCAAATGTCGTGCCGGGGCCTTGCATGGCGGCGGGCAAAGTGCCGGCGTCGCTCCAGGTCATCGTGGTGGGGTCGAACCGCTCGACATCTCCAGCGTTGTTCCAGGAATCGACCGACAGAATGCCGCCACCCGGCAGTTTGATCCACGATTCACCCCAGCTTGGGTCGCCGTCTGGTTTGGTCAGACCGAGCGTCCAGGTGTCCGTGGTGGGATGATAAATGTAGGTGTTCGGGCCAATTTTGGAGCCCGCCAGCACGGTACCGTCCGAAAGCAGCACTCCGGGCGTATTGCCAAACGTGCTTTCCGGAAAGGGGGCGATGTTGGACCACGTGTCCGTGACGGGATTGTAGATTTCGCCCGTGTTGATGTAGTTCTGGGTGTAGGAGGGACCGCTGTACTTACCCCCGACGTACAAGAATCGGCCGTCGGGGAGAACCATCGACGTTTCTGTGTACACGCGCTCGGTGCTCATGCTCGCCAAAGTGGACCAAGTGCCGTTGGTGTAGCTGCCGGACGCGCTCGGCGTCAGCTTCTCCCAGGCTTGGGAGTTATAGTCTTCCACCATCACACTGCCGTCGGTGAGCAATTCCATGGTGTCGATTTGGCCGCCGGAAATGTTCGTCGGCATCACATTGGTCAGCGGCGTCCAGGTGCCGGTCAGCATGGTGCGGGACTCCAACGCTTCCAAACTGAATCGACGCGCGGCGTGCCGTTGCCGCTGGTTAGCGGATGTACGGCGGGAGCGAGAATTGGGACGGCGTCGCTGGGCAGTGACATGAAACATGGTCGGGGTTCCTGCTTAAGGGTTCAGGGTTCGGGGTTCAGCACATAGTCCGACCGTGTCGGTCGGGAAGCGGAATCAGGATTCAAAAGTTTGCGCGGACCGATTGAAGGACGAATACGCGAAAGAAAAAAGCTGAAAAACGGCGGAAACCGCAAAAACGGACGTAAACCGTGGAAAACGGGCGAAAACGGTGGGAAACCGCGGAAAACGGTCAGCAGCATTTTTGGGCAGAGTGTGAAGTTCGTAGGGCATGACGGTGGAACGAAACGGCAAGTGAATCTCCGGCTGTATTGGAATATTTGTACACTATATGTTGCCTAAAAGTCACCCCCTACATAAAAACGCCTGGCCGCGCAGCGGCAACCGCTTCGGATGCAGCCGCTGCCGTAATTGCCGACGGTTGCGAATCCAGGAACTTTCGAGGCCCTGCCAATAACACCGCGCATGTCTCCAGTCTCTTACCCGTCAATCAAATGGCACGTGTGACAGCTAGAATGCCCGATTCCAAAGATTTTTTCGATTTATAAAGTTCGCCGCACATGGCTGACGGATTGATTGCCTCTTTGGCGGGGTAATGCTACACTCCGCCTGGCTTTGAATTCCAAGGACCATCACAATGGCACACCGGCCGCGACACGGTTTTAAAACGGTCGAGTTGCCCTTCGGCGGGCTCAGCGTAGCGAGCCCGCCAAAGCGATTGGCGTTCACGATTGTGGAACTACTGGTCGTGATCGCTATCATTGGCATTCTTTCTGGTCTTTTGCTCCCCGCGGTCCAGCAATCGCGCGAGGCAGCGCGGCGCATCCAATGTGCGAACCAGCTCAAACAGCTCGGTTTGTCGGCGCTGAACTATCACAATGTGCGACGAACATTTCCGCCCGGCTACTTGGGAATGATTCCGCCGAAGGCGATTGACCTCAGCCATCCCACAGAGCAGTACGTGGGCGTCATTCCGTTCTTGCTGCCTTATTTCGAGAACAAATCGGTCTACCAGATCATGGACGGCAGTTTATTGAATGTCCAAAAATCGATGCCTCCCTGGTGGGATGACGACAACACTTGGAACGCGGCCCAATACCGGCTCAACGACTTGCTGTGCCCCTCTGCGCCGGATGAAGTGCCAGTGCAGGGTACGATTGCAATTTTGCACACGTATTACGAGTCTCCCTTTGGTTGGCTCGATTGCCCCTATTTCACTCCGCCCGATAACGCCACGCTGGGACTCACACATTACTTGCCCAGCGCCGGTCGATTGGGCGTGGTGAATATGCAATACTTCGACGACTACCGTGGCGTTTTCAGCAATCGCTCGCAGAACAAAGTCGCAAAAATTACCGACGGAACCAGCAAGACGCTCTTGTTTGGCGAGGCGATCGGCGACACGTCGTCGGGCAACTACGACTACGGCTACTCGTGGATGGGCTCCGGCCCGATGCCGACGCTGTGGGGATTGGGCGAACCCGAATGGAATCACTTCAGCAGCAAGCATCCGCAAACCGTCACCTTTTGTTACGCCGATGGTTCGGTCCACTTTGTCTCGAAGTTCTTGTCCGATGGCTTGCTCGATTCTCTGGGTGGAATCCGCGACGGCGATGTGGTGAACGCGCCATGAGGCCAGAATTCGCGATGCGATTTTCAATGCAATCGAAGTATTATCTGGGTTGGCTCTTGGGGGTGCTGCTCGCACTGGCTGGCTGCGGCAAGGAACGGCCTGCGGTGGAAGCACCGGCGCATTTCACCCCCAAGCCCACGAATCCGCCACTCAGTTTTCAAGACTCTCGAAATCAGCCGGCCGTGAAAACGACCGGGGGGCCAAATCTCCCCTCGCGGTCAGATCCGTCGAAAACTGTGGAATCGGGCCGAACCCATGTCTCGTCACCAGCCGATCAGCCAAAAGCCCCAGAAAAAGGCCGGGCGAATCTATCGTCGAAATCGATTCACTCGAAAGCCGTAGAATCGGGCCGGTAACTAGCGCTGGTCAAATCGAGCTGCAATTCGCTTGGTTCACGCAGGCGGCGGTGCAGCACAACTAGACCACCCAGCAAACAGCCAAGCAACAGCAGCAGGCCGGAAGACGGCTCTGGCACTACTTCTACAACGCCATAGACCGACTGACCAAGCTCTGTGGATTGATCTTGGTAGTTGTTCCAGGTTCCCGGGAGCCGTTGATAAGAATCTACCGGAGCGTGGGCATGATACATGTACACGAAGTGCTCGCTGCTTGAATTAGGCTCGACCGGAGACCAATTGAAGTAAGTGGCGGGCTCGCCGCTGCTCCAAGCCCACTGAAACGTCCCGCTCGGTCCAGCATCGTGCAGCCCGATCCACATCAAGCGGTCTGTTCCACCGAATGATGAAAACGTATCGAATACCCATTGATTTTCGGTGACGTCGTTGATCGTGACCAAATGCCCCCCCAGGGTGAGGGCCTCCGCCTCTGATCCGGTCCAGTTATTACCAGTGAGCAGAAAATAGGAATGATCATTACTGGGATTGATAATTGGCCCTCCCAGCACATCGGCTTTGGCCACCGCGGCGAACAAGGTCACCGCCATAGTCGTGAACCACGCGATTTTCGCGTTCCCGCTTCGTTGTTGAGTTCGTTTTGGCTCCGATCTCAAAGGGCGGCGGAGTGCGATTAGGCCAGCCAGCGAACTGCCGAGCAGGAGCAGCAGGCCGGACGGCAGCTCGGGAACAGGTGCGAAAGCAAGAAACTGATGGGATGAACCGGCACCTGTTGGGTTGAACTTATGGATAGTGCTATTATCGAAATAGTCGACGTAGAGGTCGGCTGCCGCTGCTGCGGATACGAACGCCAACTCGACGATCGTCAACAATAGAAAGTATCGAGCAGTCTTCATTAGTTGGCCCTTTCAATGGATGGAGTCTCGAAGCGCGTTCGCTTGTTCTCGTTGCTCGACGAAATCAGCGCCTTGTATTTCGTCGCCTTTTCCAGTTGATTCGTGGCTTCGTAGAGTTGCACCAGGCGCTGGAGAGCATCCTGGAGATACTTTTTGCTGCCCTGGGGAATCTGGTCGTCGCGATCGCGCATCCCCTCGTAGCCGGAAATCAACAGCGGTTCGGCCTCGGCGTATTTCTTCTGCCGCATTAGGGCAGCCCCGACTAAGCTTCGGGTGTAATATGTGCACCAGTCATCCGGATGTCTTTGTTCGCGGAGGTCCAAACACTCGCGCGCGACAGATTCGGCCTCGACCGACCTGTCCACTTGAATATCGGCCTCGGCTAGGCGGTCCATCGACTCCAGCGTATCGGCATCGTTGGGACCAAGTGCGGCCTTTCGCCGCTTGACGGCCTCTTTCAATAACGGCAATGCTTCGTCGAAGCGGCCAGCAGCCAGATAGGACGCCCCCAAGTTGGAAAGTGTGTCGCTAATCTCGGGGCTATCTGCTCCCAGTTCGGCCTTCCGCAAATCCAACGCCTGTTCCAACAGTGGAAGGGCCTCGTCATTACGCCCTGCGATGCGGTAGGCCTGCCCAAGATTGTTCATTAAGACCCCGGTATCGACGTGTCCCGATTCAGTCTTGGCGGTCGCCAGCGCCTCTTCATAGAGAGGTATCGCCTTCTCCATTTGCCCTGCGATTTGGTACGCGTCGGCAAGGTTCGTAAACGACTGCAGCGTGCTGTATTCGGTGGGACGGAGGTTGGCCCTGCAAAGTTTGAGTGTCTCTTCCCCCAATGCAATGGCCTCGTCGATGCGACCAACGCTCTTATACGCTTCGGTGAGACTGACCATCGCACTGAGCGTTTCAGGGTACGTTGGGCCTAACTTGCGGCCGCTGATCTCACGAATCATTTCCAATAGCGGGATCGCGCTTTGGCAGCGATCAAGCTGAATGTACAGATCGGCTAAAGTCTGCATGGAACGCAGTGTCCGCGGATCGCCCGTGCCCAGGGTAGCTTTCTGGCGCTCGAGGGTGTGTTCAAGCAGAGACAGCGCTTCGTCGGTCCGCCCGGAATCCTGGTAGGCTTCTGCGACATTGTGGCTGGTTGTCAGTGTATCAGGATCGTCAGGCCCAAAAACTTTCGTTTTCAGCTCCAGTGTCTTTTCTTGCAGTGCCAGCGCTTCCTCGGAACGACCGGCCGCCTTGTAGGCGAGGGCCAGATTGCCCATTGCATTGATGATGCTCCGATGCTCCGGCGGCAACTTGGACTTTAAAAGCTCCAACTGTTCTTCAAAGAGCTTGATCGATTCTTCACGCTTGCCCGTAACTGCGTACATTTGAGCAAGACTGTTGAGCGATTCGGCGACATCGTGCAGGCCGACTTCGGAAACGTCTTTCCGCAACGCATGGGCAGCTTCAAACAACGGCACTGACTGACGCCACAAACCCAAGCTCACATAGGATTCTCCGATGGCCTGCAGCAATGCCGCCCGAGTATGCGGATCGTCGGCAAATTTGTCTTGCAACTCCTTCGCGGCGTGCTCCAAGACTTCCGCCACTGTAATCGTCCTGCCATCGCGCTGCGGATCGGGACTGCGAAAGGCGTTTTCCAGGAGCTTGACCGCCTCGATTGCAACCCTTGTTTGTTGATCGTCATCTTCTCTCGCCAGCCGTTCTGCGTCAGCTGCGAGGCGCGCCTGTTCGGCGCTTGCAGCTTCGCGGCGGTAGGCGCTGGCGATGAATAGGGCGCTACCGATGGAAATGATGGTGGTAGCGATCAGGAACAGCATCGCGGCGCGGATGGCGGCAGGGTGGCGGTGCGTCCATTTGGTGAACATTTCCCGCCACGTTGGCGGTTTGGCTTTAATCGGCTTGTTCGCGAGGAAGCTCCGCAAATCGTCGGCCAAGTCGTGAGCGGTGGCGTAACGCTCCGCCGGGTTCTTGCGGATTGCTTTCTCGACAATCGTTTCCAACTCCGCAGGAATCTGACGGTTGAGTTTTCGCAGCAGCGGCGGCTCTTCGAAGGCGATTTGATTTAGGAGTGCCTGGCGGTCGTCGCCGTCGAAGGCGGGACGCAGGGCCAAGAGTTCGTACAGCGTGACGCCCAGGGAATAAATGTCGGTGCGGTGGTCGACCACCACCCGTTTGGCTAGCGCTTGTTCCGGGCTCATGTAGCGCAGCGTGCCCACCAGGTCTCCGGTCATGGTCATGCCGGCGTCGGATTCCAGACGGGCCAGTCCAAAGTCGGTGATCCACAGGCGGCCGGTTTCATCCAACAATAAATTGGCCGGCTTGATGTCGCGGTGGATGACGCCCTGTTCGTGGGCATGGTCGAGCGCCTCGGCCGCTTGAATGCCCAGTTCGGTGACGTTGCGGAAGTACGCGCGATCGCCGCTGGAGCGGGCCGTGGAAACAAGAGCGTGAATTTTTGGGACCGTGTCGTCGGCAGCACTGAAAGAGTCAGTGGCACCCAGTGAGTGTCCGGCACCCTCACCCTGCCCTCTCCCCAGGGGAGAGAGTTCAACATCGGCAGAGCCAGTGGCAGCCGGCGAGCCGGAAGCGTCAGCGACCGGAGAATAAACGGGTGAAGGGGGGAGGGGGTGAAGGGGTGAGTTCCCCCCGGCGACTCGCCGGGGGCTAAATGAGTTGGTTGCATCACTCGCTGAATCCTGAGCCCTGTTGCCTGACTCCTGCCCCCTGATGCCTGATTCCTGTCGGACGATGTCCGCGATCACTGCGGCCAGGCTTTCTCCTTCGATATACTGCATGGCGTAGTAATGCACGCCGCGTTCGCAGCCGACCGAGAAGACCGGGACGATATTGTTATGGTGCAGTGCGGCCGCGGCGCGGGCTTCGTTGTGGAAGCGCGTGAGCTGCCGCTGGTCGAGCATGGCGGCAAAGGGCAGCACTTTGAGGGCTACGGTGCGGCCGAGCGAAATTTGCTCGGCCTGGTAGACCACGCCCATGCCGCCGCGGCCGATTTCGCGAATGAGGCGGAAGTCGCCCAGCGTGCCTTCGGTAAGGTTTTCTGTTGTTGCACCGGGCGCTGACGCTACCGGCTCGCTCAGACCGTGACTTTGCGAGAGGGCGGGGTTCATGAGCGACAAGGCCGGCAGCACGTCGCGCAAGATGGCGCTGATTTTCGGATATTGGTTGGCAAAGGCTTCGACATCGGGCTGCTGGCCGCGATCGATGGCTTGCAGAAATTCATCGGCGGCTTTGGCCAGCAGATCGGCGGCGTCGGCAGAGCGCTCGTTAAGAACGGGGTTCATGGTCTTTAATCACGATGGTCGGGTGCTTTGAGTTTCGATCGCAGCTTGATGAGTGCCCGGCCGTAGCGCTGGCGAACGGTTGGCGCTTGCAGATCGAGCACTTGAGCAATTTCTTCAAACGACAAGCCCTCTACATTTCGCATGACGACGATTTCGCGATTCAGATCGTCCAGTGCAGCCACGGCTCCGGCGACACGACGCTGCAATTCACGGAGAGCCAGTTTTTCGACCGGCGATGAGCGATCGGTCAATAAGCTGCGGGCGATCAGGATTGAAGAGCGATTGAGCGGCCCTTCTTCGCGCAGCAAACTGCGACGGCGGCGATCGATATGGTTGCGCTGGGCGTCGTACACTTGCTGCTGGGCGGTTTTGCGCAGCCAGAGCCGGAACGACATGGGGCGGCACTCCAGAAAATCTTGAAATCGTCGATAAGCGACCATTTGAGTTTCCTGAACGAGATCTGAAGGATCGAGCCGCGCTTTCAAGCGACCGTCCATTCGCAGCGATACCAGCCGGCGGAGCGAGGCCCGATGTAGCTCGAATAGCCGATCGAACGCCTGCCGATCGCCGCGGGCCGCGCGGTCGAGAAGGCGCTTTGTTTCTTGCGAATCGGTTGGCGGCGACGACATCGGCCTGCTCCCACCCTATAACCCGGCATTTCACCCAAAAGTGTGACAAAGAAACCGTAGAAATTCCAGCAGTTTAGCAGGGCGGTGCGTTACAGCCCTGGAATGTCTGTGCTGGTGCGAGAAAACAGGCCGCCGATGGAGGAGGCTGACGACCTGGAAAAGAATTGCGGCCACCGGTCAGGCAGCACTTAGGCCGCACGAGCTGGGCGCGATTTTCGAGCCGGGCGCGGCGGCGCGTCGGTCCAACTCTTGTTTTGGCCGCCTGGGAGATCGGTGGCCGATGCAAGTTGAGGTTGGCTGCCAGACTGCTTAGCGTCCAACCCGGTGAACAAGCCCTGCACTTGGCGCGACCAGCCGGAGGCGGCCAATTGTTCTGCGGCCGCAAGCATCAGGAGCGGCAGGAAATGCACAGCCAAGCGAAAGAAGGCCGAACGTAATTGATACTCTAAGTGCAACGGGGTTAACGTGAACGCCACAAAGTATGCGACGGCAACGCCAGCCACGCTCCAGCGATAAAAGATGACTTGGGCAGATGCCGCCGGCCGGCGCAGAAGCAGCAGCGTAAAGATACAGAGCGGCCAGAGAGAACCGAACAGTCGGCCGTCGCCCAATTCTCGCACCGCAAATTGGACGACGAAGGGAATACGACTCCACACATGAATCAGCCAATCTAACCGCAGCGCTCCGCTGAAAGGGCGAAAATACGGCGATTGTGGAATTCCACAACGGTTTAAGGCAGCGATGGCCAGGCATCCAAACGTGACGAGTACGATTATGCTGCCCGTTTTCAATGCCGACCAGCGGAACTTCAGACGGCGCATTCGCTTTGTCGCAATTACTGCGATGGCTACGGCGGCCAACCAAATCAATGCTTCTTGTTTGGTGAGCGAGGCTGCCCCAAAAAGCAATCCCGCGAGCAGACCATTTCTGAAACTGGGTGTATCAAGCCATCGCCGCATAGCAATAACCGCTGCGGTTGCCAAGGCGGCGAAAGCGTAGTCGGCAGAACCGGAAAGGCCGCCGCCTTCGGTTGGCGCCAGCGTGAGCGGCAGCAGCAAGAAGCAAGCACCCCACATTGCGGCAGCGGCACGCGAATCGAAGCGACGTACTTCAGCAGCCAACAGGGAAGCACTGGCCAGTACGAAACCTGCAAACAGCAGTTGCAGTCCTACGTTCTGCAGCGATCCCTGGGCCGCGAAGAGTGTGGCTTCGATCACCGGAACAAGCAGCGAGTAGTTCGCGTTGAAATTCAGGCGATCGGGATCGCGAAAGTCTTCGCTATCAAGCGTGCCTGTGTCGTACAGCACCCGGGCTTTGAGTCCAAAGATCGATCGCGCATCGTAAGTGATTGATGGTTTGATCGCTGCAAACCACAGGAAGATGCCCAGGCAAACGAGCGTCATCAGGCGGATAATTTTCGGGAGATCGGCCGTCCAACCTGCGAGTGCGCGAAACCAACTTTGCCATCTTCGATCAGAGGGTTTATGGCGATCGAGATTTTCGCGCCAGCGCAAAAAGCATTCGGCGATTGTCATCGCCGCGCAAACGGCCAACACACCGAAAAAGCTGCGGTGCGTGATTCGACCATCAACCGCCAGTGGTAATTGCAAAAGCAAACCGATCAGCGCCATGCCCAGCACGTACGACCAACCCCAGGCAGCGTGTGTTGGTTGGCGAACGCTGTTTCGATCCGTCGATGCCGAAGATTCATCGTCCACCCGGAGCAACCGAACCAAGAAACTGCCGGCTCCGGTTACCGCCGTCAGCGCAGCCAAAAGCGGCAGTAAACTCCAAGTGATCCCAGATTGAACGGCAAAAATCATCGCACAGCCTGAATACGGCAATTGGCAGCGTTTAACGGATCGAACATCACCACATGTGTGATGCCGTGCTCTTCAATAAACTTGTCTTCGGGCACCGTGTTCAGCGGCGGGTCCCAGCGCCAGAATTTATCGAGCGGATCGGCTGCCATGCCGCGGCACCATAACTCTTTTTTCCAGCAGTTGTGAAACATATCGCGTTGTTCTTGCGGCAACATGAACACGCGGCGAGGATAAAGCTCGAAGGCGAGGATCAAGCCCTCGTTGCCGCCGTGAAAGAGAATTCGTGCATCGGCCGGGATTCTGTCGCCGCATGCCAGACAAAAGAAATCGAAGTTACAGAGGATTTTTCCGGTGTAACTCAGTGTCGTGGACTGAGCCGTCTCATGCGACAAGAAAAGACCGCTGGTTTGCTCCCAATAACCAGGCAGCGATTTTGAGATCAATACAACGTGGATGAGCAGTGCAGCGGCGATGAACCGTGCCCGCCAATTCCATCCTCTCCAGAGCAATCGGCATCGGCCGAGCAGTTCCCACATCCGCGACCACTGCCGTCCCGCCGTCAGAGCAACGATCGCTGCCGCAAGCGCCGCAAGCATGAATGCCAGCGTCGGCTTGATCAACACAATAATGGGAGCCACTTGCCATTGAAGATCGATGGCCAGCACTCCGATAACAGCCACAAAGCAAAGTTCAACGCCCTCGATCGAAAGCTTCATTTGCCACCACGTCAATCGCGTGGCTCGGCGAAGCACCGCGTCGGCCGGACGTGTCAGCAACCACCATACCTGTAGCGACAAAACGACAACCGCCAACAGCTTGAATGGATTCGCGAAGTGATACTTGAACGGCCCCAGAACTCCAATTAGCGGGCGAAAGCAAACCAGCGCATAGAGCGCGGCGATAAGCACCGCAAAGAGAAGCGCGCAGCGCGCAGCAACTTTTTCACGATGCCGCAATTGTGCTCGGCATCGGGGTCTGTGCTTAAGCTGATAGGGCTGTCGTCATTGTGCATCGATTAAGAATCCGCGTCCTGCTTACGTTTACAACATCTCATGCTGCAGCGGTGGCATCTGACATCCGAAGTCCATTGTTCTGGAACCGCACGATGGCCAAATGTTCCGAATTCAACGACAACGGCAGTGCGCAAGCGGCACAATAATCTTGGTGGTCGAGATTCGCGCCGCAAAAGCATACACGACCAACCGCACGTGCGGGATTGCCAGCCATCAGTGCGTGCGGAGGCACATCGCGCACCACAACGGTTCCAGCGCCGATCAGCGCATACTGACCCACTGTAATGCCGCATACCAGGGTGGCATTCGCGCCAATGGTGGCCCCACGTTTGATCAGCGTTGGCAAAAACTCGCTCGATGGGCGGCGAAGAAATGCACGCGGTCGTCGGTCGTTCGTGAACACCACATACGGGCCGATGAACACGCCGTCTTCAAGCGTCACGAAATCCCACAAGGCCACGCCGTTTTTGATCGTGCACTGATGGCCGATTGCAACTTTGTTTTCAACGAAAACGTGCTCTCCCAGATTGCATTGCGATCCGATTTTCGCTCCACCCAGCACGTGACTAAACGCCCAAATGCGCGTGCCGCTGCCAATAGCATCGCTGTCGCAAACGGCCAAGGCGTGTACAAAGTAATCGCGAGCGGTTGTCGACATGAATAAACCCGAAAGGAATGACAAAACTGATCTGAAGTGATATTAGGCAGCAACTTTTTGTTGGTAGGCGAGCAAGCTGGAAACGGTGTAGTGTCGCTGCGCCGCTGTGAGTTCCGGGTAGATTGGCAAACTCAAACATTCCGCGGCCCAAGCTTCTGATTCAGCCAGCGAACCGCGAGGGACTGCAATCGATTCGTAAGCTCTCAGGCGATGAATGGGAAATGGGTAATGAATTCCCGCTCCCACGCCTTTGGAGTTGAGCCATGCCAGTTGGGCGTCGCGATCGGCAACTCGCACAACATACAGGTGATGGGCCGACTGACTGCCGGAAGTGGAATCGAACACTGGCACGATTCCGTCACCAGCCAGCAAGTCATCGTAATGGGCGGCATGAGCTCGGCGCTGTTTGTTCCACGCAGAAAGGTGCTTGAGTTTCACATCGAGCACGGCCGCCTGGATGGTATCGAGCCGGCTGTTGAGCCCGATTTCCTCGTGATAATACTTACGCACTGAACCCCAATTGCGAATGAGCTGCAACCGCTCGGCTAGAGCGGTGTCACTGGTGGTGATCGCACCGCCGTCGCCGTAGGCGCCTAAATTCTTGCCTGGATAAAAACTGAAAGCGGCCACAGTTCCCAGCGATCCGGCGGTGCGCCCTTTGTAAACGGCGCCGTGGGCTTGGCAAGCGTCTTCGATCACCAACAAATCATGGGCTCTAGCAATCGAATTGATCCGGTCCATGTCGGCACATCGACCATAGAGATGCACAGGTAAAATTGCTTTGGTGCGCGGTGTAATCGCAGCTTCGATCATGTCGGGGTTGATCAAAGCGTCGCCGTGATTTACGTCCACGAGTACCGGTGTCGCCCCAGCCAAACTGACGCCCAAAGCGGTGGCCACAAATGTAAACGCCGGCACGATCACTTCATCTCCCGCACCGATGCCAAGACCGCGAAAAACGAGATGCAGCGCATCGGTGCCGCTGGCGACGCCAATGCAATGCTTCGCCTGGCAATACCGCGCAAAGTTTTCCTCAAAGCGCTGGACCGCTGGCCCCAAAACATAACATGCGTCGTCGAGCACTTCTTGCAGTGCCGCGTCGATTTCGCTCTGGATGGCCGCATATTGGGCTTTTAGATCGACAAGAGGGATATTCATGATTCAGGCGTCGGTTTTTATATCGTGATCGGCACCGGTCGAGTTTGTCACGCGGCACGCAGAATTGTATAAGGATCGCTCCGCACCTTTGAAAGCATGGATCGCGATGACATCGAACGCTGAGCCGCCTCCAACGCTTGTACGACCCGCAAACCGCACTGACCATCGTTAATCGGTTGAGCTTTGCCTTCGACGCAATCGAGGAAATGATGGCATTCGGCATCCAACGGCGGGCCGCTGGGCACAACGGGAATTACGACCGCTCCGGATCGCACTTGCATCCGGAAAGCCGCAAACGTGTCGTTGTAGGTCTGCGCCTGTCTGACATCGACTGACTTATCGTAAATTCGCACTGGTTCGTTCAAATCCATGTCGTTCCAGACCAGCATCTTGCGCGTGCCCACCACGCTGATCTCACGCACTTTTTGCGGACTGAGCCACGAAGCATGCACGCTGGCCATCACGCTGTTGGGATAGACGAAGTTGGCGACGACCACATCTTCGACTTCGGGATTCAAAAACGATGTGCCAAAGGCGGTGACCTGAACCGGATCGGCCTGCAGCCAGTAGTTGAAAATACTGATGTCGTGCGCGCCCAGGTCCCACAAGGCGTTCACATCGCTCCGCACGGGACCCGAGTTGGTGCGCGATGAGAACACATAGCGAATCTCGCCGAGTTCTCCGGCATCAATCAACTTTTTGACGTGGCGGATTCCGTTGTTGAATAAAAAAATGTGGCCGACGCACAGATGCACGCCATGTTCGCGGGCCAATTCGATCAGCTCGTCGCATTCACCGACCGTGCGGGCCAGCGGTTTTTCAACCAATACATGTTTGCCCGCCTCAATGGCGAGTTTGGCCAATTCGTAATGCGTGCTGGTGGGAGTGGAGATGCATCACGGCTTGTGCAGCCGGGTCGGCGGCGGTGGCCCAGGGATCGGTGCTGGTGCCGATTGACGGCGAAATGTTGCGTCGCACCAGTTCCAATCGGTCTTGGGCAAGGTCGCAAACCACGCCGATTCGCGCCCGCTGGCTGGCGGAGAGCGATCGGACGATGTTCGGCCCCCAACTGCCCAGGCCAATGCAATTCACTTGCAGCATGTACGATCACTCCTTTGATCGATCATGTTGATGCCGTTGTCTAGCCCTGATTTCATGCTGATCGTTTAGGGACAATTTCCCTGAGCAGCCAGTCAGAACCCAAGTGCAAACATCGAGCACGCATCCCGAAGAAAAAACGCTACATGCCGAACAGTGAAAAACAGACAAGATTCTTGCAGGCAAGACTACCCAGTCCAGAACAGACCGGCTCGTTCCTCAGGGCGCAAGACAAGACCGAAGCCGTTCGCAAGCACAAAGTGCCCGTGCAACGGTCGCCCGAAGGGGAGAGTAAATACTGCACATCGCTGAGGCTGACAAGGCCAGTTCGCTGGAAAACCAGCATGTGGTACCGTTCCGCAGAATGGATCCAGGGCGCGCGAGTGTCGGAAGACCCGCTATCGCGAACCCTGTTCTGCAACTTGAGTTGCGCCGGCTGCTGCGATTCTGCCGGATTGACGATCTTGCGACAGGTTTTCCGATTTGATACTTACCTCGCAGGCCATGCGTGACTTCGCCATCTGAAACGCATTTGCAATTACGGCGAAGTCGCGGTTTTAGCGAATTTAAGTTCATCAATCCGAATGTGAACATACTTACACTATCAGCGGTGTCATTGGGCTTGGCGCTGTGATGCTCTTGGAATGGGTTCACGCGCAGTCTCGCGCAATGCGTTGTCATTCGTCATCTTTCTCTTTGTTGCTAAGAAGCACGGAACAGCTCTTATGATACGGAAACAACTTCGAACAAGATTTCGCTTTGAAACTTTGGAAAGTCGTCAGATGCTGGACGGCAACATTACGGCCACAGTCGTCAATCATGTGCTAACCCTGAGAGGCGATGCCGCGTATAACGGCGTGGCGGTTACCGAATCGTCTAATGGCGTGATTGAAGTCATCGGACTCAACCAGGGCGTTAACGGAATTAACCAGTCGCCATTGCCCACGACCATTAACGGGCAGACCAGGAAATTCTTTACCGGCATCACTAGCATCAACATCAACTTGAATGATGGGCACATTGGCACCAACGAGGGCAACGACTGCGTGGTCCTTACCAGCATGGCACTTTCCGGGTCGGTTAACATCAACACCAGTGACGGCACCGATTTCATCGGCGTGGGGCAGTTCGACAATAGCAGCGGACAGGCCGATTCCACCGTCAACGGATTGCTGGGTGCCGTGCAGATTTGGGGCGGCTTGGCGATTAACGGGCAGGGCGGAGATGACACAATCATCGTGCAAAATACAGAGCTGCATGGGCCTCTGGGGCCGAATCTCTCGATCACCGGCACCGACGGTGCTGACACAGTAACTCTCAAAGACGTCACCGTCATTCATGCGCTAAATATCAGCGACACCGGAAGCATACTGCTCAGTATGGACAACATCACCACCAACATGCTGAATATTTCTTCCGGTGTGGGCAACGATCAGGTGTCGCTTACCCACAGCATCGTTAAGAGCAATGCCAATATCATAACCAGTTTCGGAAACAACGCCGTGACGCTCGATACGGTTGGCATCGGTTGGCTGAGTGCAGCGCTAGGGCCCGGCGATAACGTTTTATCGGCCGCCGACATGACCGTCGCGCATTTCACAAGCATTCGTGCCGACGCAGGCAACGATTCGGTTATGTTTGATAGCGTATCTGGCCGTGGCATCGACATTGAATTGGGGCAGGGCGAGAGCATCGGTGTTGCTGCCGGAAATGACACCGTAACCTTGAATAAGGTTTCCGCAGTCTCGCTAATCATCGCAGGGGGAAGAGGAATTGGCATCGACCAGTTTTCGTTGACGACTGTAACTGTCGCCAACGGTCTCACCATCAAAACTGGGCCTGGGGCCGACACGGTCAACTTGAGCATTGTAACCGTCGGCGCGGCGAGCACCATCGACACCGGCGCCGGGAACGACACTGTCACACTCAATGATCTGCACTCACGCGGGTTGTTCGTGACGCTCGACGACGGCGCTGACAGCTTTTCGGAGCAAAACGTAACCATCACCAATAGAAAATTCGTCGGTGGCGGCAATGGCTTCGACACCTATACCGATTTAGATCTCGGTGGAGGTATTGTAGGTGCGTCGAATCGAAGGAATTTCGAGAAGATTCAATAGCCGCAGTTCAGAGCTTGGTAGCGGTTTTCCCCTTACGAGAATGAATTATCGATGTACAAAGGCAGCCGCATAATTGTGATTGCCCCGGCCTACAACGAGGCCGCCAAGATCGGCCTGGCAGTCACGCGGGTGCCGCGCGAAATCGCGGACGAGATTCTGGTGGTCGATGATGGATCGACCGACCTAACCTGCCAAGCGGCAAAACAAGCCGGTGCAAAGATTCTTTCGCTGGGAAAAGTGTATGGAGTTGGCTATGCGCTCCGTGAAGGACTTAAATATGCACGCCGGGAAGGGTTCGACATTGCCGTCATCATGGCAGGCAATAATAAGGACGAGCCGAAGGAAATTCCGGTTCTGCTCGATCCGATTGTCGCCGAGTCTGCTGATCTGGTCGTCGGCTCGCGATATTTGGCGGGTGGAGCGTATGGCGGCGACATGCCTCGTTACCGAAAAGTCGCCACACGTTTGCATCCGAGGCTGCTGAGCATGGCGTGCGGCAAGCGACTGACGGAATCGACAAATGGTTTCCGCGCAATCCGCTTGAATTGCCTCGACGACCCGCGGATAAACCTCGATCAAGGTTGGCTCGATGGCTATGGGCTTGAGGTCTACGTGCTATACAAGATGATCAAGCTTGGTTATCGCCATTGTGAAGTGCCTTGCACGAAAATCTATCCCCCGCGAAAGTTGGGGAACACGAAGATGAAGCCGGTTGTCGGCTGGTGGGACATGCTTCGCCCCGTTGTCATGCTGGGTTTGGGTCTGCGAAGTTGAAATCAAGCTGAGAAAATACGCCACTTCACGGATAAAACGCCCGCTCTCAGCAGCAATCAATTGGGCTTGACAGCAGTCGCTGTAGTTTGCGAACCTATCGGTCCCATTTGTCGGCCCTCTGCTCCGCACAGCCGGCCGCCCGCCACGGATACGGCAATCGAAGGCCAAGGACCCAGGCCATGCTCGCTCGCAACGCGCAAGTTGTAATTCTCTGCGGTGGCTTCGGCACGCGCATTCGCGATGTGGCCGATGACATTCCCAAGGCGATGATTCCTATCGGTGGCCGGCCAATTCTCTGGCACATCATGGATCAATATGCACGTTTTGGCTTTCGCCGTTTCGTGTTGTGCCTCGGATACAAAGGCTGGACTATCAAACGGTTCTTTCTTGATTATCTGCTGTCAAATTGCGATCTGACGGTGAACTTGCAAAATCCCGACGATATAGCAGTCCACGGCCCGGACATTGCCGAGAATTGGGAAATCACGCTGGCCGAAACCGGCCTTAACACCATGACCGGCTGTCGCGTCAAGCGGATCGAGAAGTACATCGAGGGCGACAATTTCCTGCTGACTTATGGCGACGGTTTGGCGAATATCAATTTATCTGATTTGTGGTACTACCACCTCTGGCACGGAAAAACAGGAACCATTACGTCGGTGCCACCGCCCGGACGTTTCGGCGAACTGACACTCGATGGCGACAGTGTTGTCGAGTTCTGCGAAAAGCCGCATCAGTCGAGTGGCCGCATCAGCGGCGGATTCATGGCCTTCCATCGACACATCTTTGATCGGCTGGAAGATGACCCAACGTTGGTCTTTGAACAAGACCCGCTGATGAACTTGGCGCGCGACGGCGAACTGATGACTTTTCGCCACGAAGGATTTTGGCGCTGCATGGATAACAGCCGCGACTTTCAATATCTCAATGAATTGTGGGACGCGGGAAATCCTCTTTGGACAGTTCTCGACAATCAGCGATTGCGGGCAGCTGCATAATTTCTTGGTACTCCGACCTCGAATAACAATGGCAAGGGAACCTCATGCCTGAGAGTTTTTGGGACAACCGTCGCGTGTTTGTCACCGGCTGCACGGGCCTCGTTGGGTCGCAGACCGTGAAAATGCTTCTGGATCGCGGCGCCGGCGTGGTCGGTTTAATTCGCGATCACGTGTCTGGCTCAAAGTTATTGCGCGAGGGATTGGTAGATCAGATCGATATTGTTCACGGCGCTGTGGAAGATCCGTCGCTGATGGAACGGGCGCTCAATGAATATGAAATCCAAACGGTAATTCATCTAGCAGCACAGACAATTGTGGGCACGGCCAACCGTAGTCCGTTGTCGACATTCGAGACGAACATCAAAGGTACCTGGTGCGTGATGGAAGCGGCACGCCGCTGTGGCACTCAGCCCGAGGTGGTTGTCGCTTCGTCAGACAAAGCGTATGGCGATCAACCGATGCTACCTTACACCGAGCAAAGTCCGCTTGCGGTGCGCTATCCGTACGATGCGAGCAAGGCCTGTGCAGATATTCTCGCACTTTCGTATCACCAAACTTTCGGCTTGAGTGTGTGCGTCACTCGCTGCGGCAATTTTTACGGCGGTGGCGATTTGAACATGAGCCGATTGGTGCCCGGAACCATTCGCGCGGTTCTCGATGGCCAGCGTCCCGTGATTCGCTCTGATGGCACGTATTTGCGCGATTACTTTTATGTGAAAGACGGCGCCGCTGCCTACTTGCATCTAGCAGAGAATCTGGCACGGCGGCCGGAGATCGCGGGCCAGGCGTTCAACTTTTCAACCGAGACTCCGCTTTCGGTTTTGCAACTCGTAGAACGAATTCTGCACTTGATGGGTAGCGATTTAACGCCGCACGTGCGGAACGAAGTAACCAACGAGATCAAGCACCAGTATCTGTCGGTGGCAAAGTCGCGAGAGTTGCTGAACTGGCGGCCGCTGTATGACTTAGACGAGGCATTGAGCGAGACAATCGCCTGGTACCGTGAGTATTTCCAATCGCAGACTGAATTAGCCGACGGTATTGGCAGTATTTATTCAGAACGAGTAGCGGTGTAGCACTTCCATGAAGAACACCTCCATTCGCGTGCTAATCACCGGCGGCAGCGGCTTCATTGGCTCCGCGCTTGCGCAAGCGTTAATCGCCCAGGGGCACGACGTGCATTTGTTGCTACGGCCGCAATCGAACCTTTGGCGTTTAGCCGACGTGCTACATCGGTTTACTCCGCACGCTGCCGATCTGCTCGATTTGCAGTCTGTCCGCCGCACGGTGACGATTGCCCAGCCCGAAATGATTTATCACCTGTCCACACATGGCGGGTACGCCCATCAGCAAGAGCGATCAAAGATTCTCGCGACAAATTTGCTCGGGACCGCCAATTTGCTGACCGCGCTCGAAGGCTGCGACTATGCGGCGCTCGTGAACGTTGGCAGTTCGTCCGAATACGGCCACAAATCAGGTCCGATGCGGGAAACCGATACGCTGGCGCCGCGGAACGATTACGCCGTGTCAAAGGCGGCTGCCACGCTGATATGTCAGGCAGAGGCGATGCGAGGCCGACCTGTCACCACTGTGCGCGTGTTTTCGGCATATGGTCCTGACGACGACCCTCGGCGATTGGTGCCGTCGGTCATGGCCAACTGCCTGCGTGGCGAAACGCCGCAGATTACGTCCGGACATCAGCCCCGTGATTTTGTGTTCGTTGATGATGTCGTAGAGCTGTTGCAACTTGCGGGCGACTGCCGAGCAGCACAAGGTCATGTGCTGCACGCTGGAACTGGACAATCACACACAGTTCGCGAAATGGTCGAGACCATCGTTGCGGTTAGCAGGTCTCCATTGACGCCGTGCTTCGGCGCACTGGCCATGCGATCGGATGAGCCAACGAGTTGGGTGGCCGACATCACCGAAACATGTCGTTTGACAGGCTGGAGGCCACGATACAATTTGCGGGCCGGCATTGAACGAACGTGGTCGAGGCTTGTAAACCATTCGGTCACATGCGCTGCGTGAAACGCCCGTCATCAATTGAATCGCTCGCTCAAACCTGAATGTCGGTGGATCGAAAAGGATGCCTGTCATGAACAACACCACCGAACTATTTAGTCTGGTGGTGCCGGTCTTTAACGAACAGGAAGCGCTACCGACCACGTACACCGCACTGAGCGAAATTCTGGAAGGCATCGGCATGCCTTTTGAGGTCATCGTCGTCGATAACGGCAGCGCGGATGCAACCGAGCGAATTATGGCGGAAGTTTGCGCCCGCGATCTGCGTTGGCGTTATCTGCGACTAAGCCGCAATTTCGGCTACCACAATTCGATTACTGCGGGCATGCTCTCGGCCCAGGGCGACGCCATCATGGTGATCGATGCCGATTTGCAAGATCCGCCCGAGCTAATTCCACAATTCATTGCGAAATGGCGAGAAGGATACGACGTCGTGTACGGCGTGCGTGAAAAACGCACTGGCGAATCACCGCTGCGCACTATTCCAACGATGCTGGCCATGCGTTTCATCACGTGGATGAGCGATGAAGTAAAGCTGCCGCTGCACAGCGGCGATTTCCGACTGATTTCGCGCCGCGTCCGTGATGCATTTGCTCAACTCTCGGAAACGACTCGCTATGTGCGTGGCATGATTCACTGGCTTGGCTTTAAGCAGACCGGCATCCCTTATGTCCGACGCGGGCGCTTGCAAGGCACCTCGACGGTGAATCTGCTGTATTTGATCGACTACACGTTCAACGCTGTGTTCAACTTTTCTGTTCGGCCACTGCGATTGTTCAGCGTCTTCGGTGTGGGTGTACTCGGGCTGACGGTGCTCTTGGGAGCCAGTTATTTGTGCATGTCGTTCACGAGCAATCCGCCACGCGGAATCACGACGGTCTTGCTGCTGCTGCTGACGAACTTGGGCGTGATGTCGCTGGGAATTGGAATTCTCGGCGAATACATCGGCAAAATATTTTCCGAGAGTAAGCGACGGCCACTTTGGCTGATCGACTACTCGCTGAATTTTGCACCGACAGCAGCGTCAGCCGGCGACGAGCAAACACCCACGGCAACAGCCGATGCTTTGGCCAAGGATGGCTCATCGTCCAAAACATCTCCCGCCCTCCCGAGCAAAGCAGCCTGATCATGCACCTGTTCAACCCACAGAAACTGCGGCGCACCATTTTGGACATGGCCTATGCTGGTTCCACAGTGCATATCGCCTGCGCATTTTCGATCGTCGAAATCATGGCGGTGCTATATCGATCGTTCTTGGAGTTCGATGCCACCGATCCCTGCAGCCAGGATCGTGATTATCTCGTGCTGAGCAAGGGGCACGGCATCATGGCCCAATACGCCTGCCTGCATGAAATCGGTTGGATCAGCGATGACGATCTGCAAAAGTATTTCGCAGATGGAACGTTACTCAAAGGGCTGGCCGATGCCCACGTACCCGGAGTGGAAGCAACCTGCGGATCGCTTGGCCATGGTCTCTCGGTGGCAGCAGGGCTGGCACTGGCTGCCAAGCGGCGTGGCACGAACCAACGCTGCTTTGTCATCCTCGGCGATGGCGAGTGTAACGAGGGCAGCATTTGGGAAGCACTGATGTTCGCAGCCCACGCCAATCTGAATAATCTCGTTGTCATCATTGATGCCAATGGTTTGCAGGCGATGGGCACCACTGATGAAGTTTTGCGATTGGGAAGCCTGGCAGCCAAATTGCGGGCGTTTGGTTTTGAAACCCTGGAAGCCGATGGGCATGACCAAGGCGGCTTGCGGAACGCCTTGCAAGAATTGCTCGGCAGCAGTTCGACGAAACCGAAGGCACTCGTCGCCGATACGGTCAAAGGCTGCGGGGTCTCGTTCATCGCCGGCGATAATCGCTGGCATTACTCGCGGCTGACGGCTGAAACTTATCAAGCGGCGCTGGCAGAATTGAACGCCGCCTGACGGAACTTCAACGACACAACAGCATGCGAAACGCCTTTTCAAAATCGCTCGTCGCCGCGGCGCAGGCCGATTCTCGGATCATTCTGCTCACCGGCGATCACGGTTATGCACTGTTCGACGAATTCCGCCGTGTTTGTCCGAATCAATTTCTCAACGCCGGCGTCGCCGAACAAAACATGGTCGGTGTGGCGGCCGGTTTGGCCAAAGGTAGCTTTCGGCCGATTGTTTATGGGCTCAGCGCGTTCGTGCCAATTCGCGTGCTGGAGCAAATCAAAATTGACGTCTGCTACGAATCTTTGCCGGTCGTCTTCATCGGCGACGGCACCGGCGTGGTGTACGGACAACTTGGCGCAAGCCATCAGTGCACGGAAGACATCGCCGTACTTCGCGCGCTGCCGAACGTGAAGATCCTCTCGCCCGCCGATCGACATGAAATGACGGCGTGTATGCAGCTCGCGCTGGCTGCCGACGGTCCGGTTTACCTTCGGATAGGCAAGGCCGACCTAGGCGATGTGCATTCTGCCACGCCCAGCATGCGGTGGGGACAGTCACTGGCAATTCGTGAGGGCGATGAGACGATCGCCTGGTTGGCCACAGGGTCAATGGTGAAAACCGCGCTGGTCGTGTCTGAGAATTGGGCCGGCAGTTCCGTGTGGAGCGTGCCATCGTTGAAGCCGCTGGATGACGATCGAATCGTCGAGATTTGCCAACGACATGCGGCAGTCGTTGTGCTCGAAGAACATTCGATTTTCGGTGGGCTCTGCTCTGCCGTGACAGAAATCTCCTCGGCAAAAGCGCCCGACTTGGATTTGCCCCATTGGCATCCAAGATCGATTTTCCGAGCGTTGCGGCAGCCATGCGTACTTGATGCGCGAACACAGATTAGATGCAGATTCGATTGAGCGGCGAGTCCGAGAGTTTCTCAGCAGAATTTCAAATACCGCCAAGCCGACGCCGCACCGTGCATCGCGCCAGGCTGCATAGAGTCACACGTTCACCGGTTCATTTTCGCCATGTGGCAAGACCTGCACCGCCGAATTCTCGATCAAGTGCGCGAGTATTATCATGCTCGACATGCAAATGCGACAGAGGGGTTTGCTCCTGGCGAATCGAAGGTTCCTTACGCTGGCCGAGTATTCGATGAGCGCGAAATGGTAGCCGCTGTTGATTCATTGCTGAATTTCTGGCTCACGCTTGGAGCGGAAGGGGATGCCTTTGAACGGGAGCTCGCCGATTACGTTGGCGTCAAACACGCGCTGCTCATCAACAGCGGATCGAGCGCCAATCTCGTGGCGTTTGCCACACTCACCAGTTCACAACTCGAGCGACCGCTCAAGCCCAGGGATGAAGTCATCACCGTCGCGGCAGGTTTCCCCACCACGGTCGCGCCGATTGTGCAATACGGTTGCGTGCCGGTTTTTGTGGATGTCGATTTAGCAACCGGCAACGTTCTTGTCGATTGCCTCGAAGATGCGATTGGTCCGAAAACTAGGGCCGTCATGTTGGCGCATACGCTGGGAAATCCCTTCGATGTCGATGCGGTCTTGGATCTCGTCCGTCGCCATGATTTGTATCTCATCGAAGACAACTGCGATGCCTTGGGATCTTTGTACAAAGGCCAAAGAACCGGCACTTTCGGCCATCTAGCCACGCAAAGTTTTTATCCACCACACCACATTACGATGGGGGAGGGGGGCGCGGTGCTCATGCGCAGCGGACGCCTGAAGCGAATTGCCACCTCACTGCGCGATTGGGGACGCGACTGCTGGTGTCCGGCCGGAGTTGATAACACGTGCGGCAAACGCTTCGGCTGGCAGCTCGGACAACTCCCGGAAGGCTACGATCACAAATACATCTACAGCCACCTGGGCTACAACCTGAAGCCGCTGGATGTTCAGGCTGCCATTGGCCGACAACAACTGCGCAAAATCGACGATTTTGTCGCCGCCCGACGTGCTAACCATGCCCGCCTGGTTGCGGCCTTGTGTACCTACGAAGAATTCCTGGTGTTGCCAGAGGCCACGCCGGGCGCTGAACCGTCATGGTTCGGACTGCTCGTGACGGTGCGCGACGAAGCTCCCTTCACCCGCACAGAGCTGGTGCGTTGGCTTGAACATCACCAAATCCAAACGCGGCAGTTGTTCGCCGGCAATTTGCTGCGGCAGCCTGCGTTTCACAATGTCGAGCATCGCGTGGTTGGTGATTTGACGAATACTGATCTGTTCATGAACAGCGGCTTCTTCATCGGCGTGTATCCAGGTTTAACGGATGCCATGCTCTCGTACATGGAACAAGTGCTCGCGGGCTTCTTCTGCGAAAAGACGTTGCAATCCAAAGCGGCGTGAACTTTCGCGTTCACAGTCGCCGGAGTCGGAATTTGATGCACGAGTTGACGGAAAATCGATCGGCAACATCGCTGATCCAACGCCGGCAAACCGTGCGCAAATGGGCGATTGTGCTGGCTGTCCTGTTCGTCAGCCACGCCGTTTCTGCCACAATTGGCTATGACCGGCTGAACAGAAACGTCTATCCTGACCTCACGATCAATTCGCCGCTCGAGGCCTGGATTCAAGCTACTCACGGCATGGACGTCAGCAGTTATTTGGAAGCCGCGCAAAATTTTGCGACAGGTAAAGGCATAACCACTCTCGGAGCGCTTGGTAGTCCGAACAAACTTGGCCCTTTCTCGTACTGGGGCCCTGGCACTCCGTTCATTCTCGGCACCTGGCTGAAGTGGACGGGCGGAACCACCATTTGGTCGTGCTTTCTGTTCTCCGCCGTGGCGCAGTTAATTGCCGGCGGAATTGCCGTAGCCACCGCGGCGCTGTTTACTCGCCGCACGTGGGCGTTGACGACGACGGCGGCTCTCTCCGGATGCTTTCCGCCACTGCATGTGTACTTTTACTCGGAGTCGCTGGGATCTTCCGAAATCGTGGCGCTAATTCCGCTGGGAATGATGTTCTTTGCACTCTGTATGGCGTGGATTAAACGTGCGAATCCTGAAACCAGGTCCATCACCATCATCATCTGGTTCGGCGCGGCGGGCCTATGGATAGGGTTGGCCTCGCTAGTTCGCGATTCGCTTAGCACGTTCGCCAGCTTCGTAGCGATTGTTTCTCTTTTAACCGCACGCCCGCGAACTTTTCGACAGTGGGGATTGGCGATAACTTCTGGACTGCTGCTCATCGTGGCAACCGAAGCGGTCCGCTATCCGGTAAAGAGCTGGAATCGTCATCGAATCAATCAGCGAGTCGTTTCCACTAGTCGCGATGTCGCGGTTTGGCGGGTGGGCCTGTGGGCAAAACATGACGCCGATGCTTGGTACGAACGAGCCGGAATTGGATTCGGCGAATATCTAGATCCTGAGGCGGCCAAACGGGTCGAACAATACTACGCGGAAAGCAAACCCCAACCGGCCTTGTACTCATTGACGCAGCTTCTGCAAGCAGTCCGGAACCATCCGCTTGAGGCGCTGCGGTTCAAACTCTCAAGGCTGGGAGTGCTGTGGCTGGGAACTCGTTGGCAAACACAACCTTATCGAATCATCACAAAGGCGTCTTGCGTTCTTTTATATCTATGCTTTTTTGCTTACATCATCGCTCGGATAAAGACGCTGTGGTCAATTCCGGCTCCGTTGTATTTGTATCCGCTGTTTGTGGTATGCGCATTGGTATTGATCCACTTCGAATTTCGCTACACGTTTCCAATGTGGCAAATGTTTATTGTGCTGCCGGCGTTTTGGGCGGCGCATTTAGCCGAGCGCAAGGCGATCGCTGCGCAGCAGCAGATAGCCGCAACTGAAAACATCGGTCGAACGGCTCAAAGTACGAGCAATCTACCGGCGATCAAAGAGCTTCTTGGCATCACTTCAGCGTGATTTCAGCGCTGTGCGATGTTAACCCCTCTGCGCTGCCGGTGAGTTTTGCCGTGCCCGATTTATCCTGGGAGCGAACAATTGCCAGCGCCAATCCGTGAAACGCTTTGTGGCTTTTGCCCTGGAACGCTTCGTGGTTAATCGGATCGCCGTTGTCGAGTCCGGCAATTGAAGCTGGCCCATCCAGTGAAAACGTGATTTCGTTGTCGGCGTTCGGACAGATGTGGCCATCTTTGTCGAGCACCCGCACGGTGACAAAGGCCAAATCGTCGCCGTCGGCTTTGATTGCCGGTCGGTCCACCTTCAGTTCGAGTTTGGCCGGTGCGCCGGCGGTAACAACTTCATCGGTGGCCACTTCTTTGCCATCTTTCTTCGCGACCGCCTTCAAAGTGCCGACCGCATACGGAACCTTCCATTCGTAATGCAGCCCTACCAAATCCTTCGCCTCACGAGTGCCGAGCGATTTACCGTTAAGGAATAGCTCCACCGAATCAGCATTGGTGAAAGCCTGCACTGGAATCTCTTTGCCTTCCCAGCCTTCCCAATTCCAGTGCGGCAGCAGATGCACCATTGGCTTATCGGACCATTGCGATTGATAAATATAGAAACGGTCTTTGGGAAAACCAGCCAGATCGATGATCCCGAAATAAGAACTGCGGGCCGGCCAGCGATTGTTGCCTTGATCGTATGGCGTCGGCTCGCCGATGTAATCGAAACCGGTCCAGACGAACTCGCCCGCAACCCAGGGATGGCTCTTGAGCGCCATCAAACTCGTTTCAGCCGTGGCACCCCAGCGCGGCTTGTCCAGATCGTAAGAGGTGCACTGCGTGTCGGGCCGAATCTTGATTTTCACTTCACCCTTATCATCAAGATACAACCCATATTCGCCGCGCGTTGAAAGGGCAGATGCGGTTTCCGAAGCCACCAACATGCGTCCCTTGTTGCGGTCGTAGTTGCCAATGTTGTAGTTGATGCCCATCACATCCAGTGCATCGGCAAATCCGCTTTGCACTGCACCGTTGGGATTGTTGCACGCGGAAACCGTGGGCCGAGTCGGATCTTCGCGATGCGCGATGTCGGACAAGCGCTTCGCCATTTCACCGCCATTGCGGGCGCCCTGTTCAGGAATTTCGTTGCCGATCGACCACATCACGACGCACGGGTGATTTCGATCGCGATGGATCATACTCACCAGATCGCGCTCCGACCATTCGTCGAAGAACCGGCCGTAGCCCTTGGGCGTTTTTGGCCGTTTCCATTCATCGAACGCTTCATCCATCACGACAAAACCCATCTCGTCCGCTAGCTCTAAAAACTCCGGCGTCGGCGGGTTGTGGGAAGTGCGCAAGGCATTGTCTCCCATTTCTTTCAGCAGCTGTAGTTGTCGCTCCAAAGCACGGCGATTGACAGCCGAGCCGAGCGCCCAAATCGTGGTGGTTGCATGTGCCCTGGATTTGCACACGTTTGCCGTTGAGCAAGAAACCGTTGTCTTTCGTGAATTCGATGGTCCGGAAGCCAAGCGGATCGGTGATGGAATCAACCGTCTTGCCGCCTTCGGAAATACTCGTCGCCGCCTGATACAAATAGGGCGAATCGACGGACCACAGATGGACATTGGGCACCTTGCACGTGGCCGTGATGGTTGCTTCGCTATTGGCCGGAATTGTTTGCTCGGCTGACTTGGTTTCGGCAAGGAACTTTCCTGTGGGATCTAACCCAGCTAATTCACTGGGTGAAATTTGACCAAAACCGTTCTTGACGTTAACGGGATGAATTGTCGTCGTCGCCATAACTTTTGCTTCTTTGTCGGAATCATTCCGCACGGTAGTCCGCCGTCACTGTGAATTCGTTGTCGCCGGTTTTTTCAGTCGTCAAATAAGTGCCCCACGGGGCAATATGCACCGGATCGGTCGTCACCAAATGCACGTGGCGGAAAATGCCCGCGCCGGAATACCAGCGTGAGCACGGTTGCTCGACATTGCAGCGCACCGCCAGGGTGTTGTGACCGTCGAAGTTAAGCTTGTCGGTCAAGTCGTACTGAAACGGCGTGTAACCATAGGGATGATTCCCCAACAGTTTGCCATTCAGGTACACATCAGAGTCCATGTACACGCCGTCGAACAAAATTCCCACGCGCCGGCCTTTTGCGGCAGCAGGAACTTTGAACGTCTTGCGATACCACGCCACACCGCCGTCGAGAAATCCCCCGCCAGGACCTGCTTTCGATTTGCGATCAAACGGCCCTTCCATGGCCGCAGGGTCATCTCCCGGCGGACCTTCGATCGAGTAATCGTGCGGAACATTCACCCTGCGCCAAGCGGAATCGTCGAAATCGATTTTGCTGGCGCTGGAATCGTCGCCCAATTGAAATTTCCAGTCCTTATCAAACAGTGAAGTGTCACGGGGCGAATCGGCAAGAACGGCGGAACTAGTAGCCATGATACTTGCACCAAACAGCAAAATTATTTTCGAGCGCATGTTGGGATTTCCTTCGGGCAAGCGAGTATAGTGGTTCAATGATTCCTTCTCCCCCATATATCCATATCCGGGACTGGAACTGGATGCAAGCAATTGCAGGATTGGGCAAAACTCAGCCAATTGAGGATTGCTCCATTGGATACCGGGAAACCCGGTGCGATCCGAGGCAGCGTGCAATCAGCCACGTTGGCAGGGTCCTGTCTGTCGGCCGAATTTAATGCCACACGCTAAACAGAAAACTGAGTTCCGAATTTCTGTAAGATTCGCCCATCTTTGGCTAAGTAGTAGATGGTCATTTCTGCGCACATCTCGGGAGAAAGGCGTCGATTGATGTGCTTAGATTCGTGAGCGGATTGAACTGGGCCATTGTGTGTGCGTAAGTCTGCTGTAAGCAAGCAGTTTCTCATTTAACCGTCCCGCTGCATCAACATCTCTGAAGGATCATCTCATGAAAGCTTGTTTAAGGCGTGGATTAGCTGTCGTTGGCATCGTTGCAGCCCTAGTCGGGATAGAACAGGCTCGGGCAGCAATCGTTTATCAGCAGGATTTTGAGCCGCCGGTTCCCACGAGTTCCGCCAGCTCGAATTTCGGTGGTTTTGGTCAAATCAATAACATCAGCAACACAGGCTGGCAGGTACAGGGGGGTGGCGGTGGCAACGGTATCAGCGTTACGACAGGAGTCGATACGAACGGTATGGGCGGGAGCCAGGCCCTGTTTGCCAATTGGGATCACTCGGCCGCGATCAGTTTCACTTTCAATCAATACACCGTTTACGGTCTGGCAGCGCCGAATGTGCCACTATCGCAGATCCAAGTTGCTCTCGACATCTTCATGAGCGGCTCTGAGGCCGCGAACAACCCTCTCGCCGTGTCGTTACAGCAAGGCGGCGGCGCGACATTTGGCGAACGGAAGTTCACGCCGACGCTGACCAACGACGCCTTCACGCATGTGGAGTTTTCGCTCGACCAAGCCACGCCAACCGGGCTCGATTTTGATCCTTCTCAGGGTTTCAACTTGCAGGTAAACCACGGCGCATTCGGGTTTGGCTTTGATGCCAGCAATATTGTCCGCCTCGACAACGTTGTGATTCAGACGGTGCCCGAGCCCGCCTCGGCAGGATTAATGGTGATGGCGGCATTGGGAATGTTTGGTTGGTCCAAAGCGCGACGTAGATAGCCGGTGAGCAGCGAATAAGGAATTTGCACTTCACGGTTGGACTCAAGAGGGGGCGAATAATCATGGATAATCGTATTTCGACAATTGTGGCGTGCATTGTCGCCTTGCCCTTGCTAGCCGGCGACGTCGTTTGCCTTCACGCAGCGCAAGGAACTTTTCCGCTATTCACCACCCAACAGGATTTCACTCCGACCTTTTCGGGTGGCGAATCAACGCCCCAATTTGTCAACGTAGCAGCCGTGGCATCGCCCGACTTTGACAATTCGTCGATCAATGGCCTCGGCAATCCGACGGGCAATGCAGGCGGGAGTGGCACACCCGGCTCGCTATCGGCCACTTGGAATACTGATACGTACGATTTCCTGTTCAGTGCTGGGGAACAAGGCAATCCTGCGTTCCTAAGTGCCTTGGGCACGAACGGAACCATTAAATTTGACTTCACGCAACCACCAGCCGGAACCGGAAATTACTTCCAACTTGGATTGGTGCTGAACTATAACGACGCTTTCGATCAGTTTTTCGGCAACACAGTCGATAATGGAAACGGGACATATACGAATACCATCAACTACGCCTTATCAAACCCACAAGCGTCGTACACCTATTTCCAATTGGGAATCATTTACAACTCGAATTTCAACACCAACATTCCATTCTATGTAGACAACATTCGCTTGCACGTCGACCCGATTCGGGGTGATGCCAACCAGGACAATGTAGTCAACCATGACGACCTTCAGGCCTTTCTCGATGCTCTGACCGACCTGCCAGCATACCAGGTGGCGCATCCAACTCTTGCCAATAGCAACGATCTGCTGGGAGTGCTTGACATCGACCAAGATGGCTCCATCACCAACGCCGACATTCAACCGCTGCTCGATCAATTGACCTCCGTTACCGGCGGCGCAGGGCAGATTTCTGCAGTGCCCGAGCCCGCGACGGGGCTTCTGTGTGCTTTAGCCATCGGCCCCTGGATTGCGTTTAAGCGCCGCCGTTGGGCTATAATCGCGCCATAGTGTTCGTGGTCTGATGAATTCGAGTACTACGGTGTTCGTCCGTGTGACACAAACGTGACACAAACAAGACACGATCTTTCAGAAGCCGACGCATGCGAGATGTCTTCAGACCATCGAACTACGCGCTTCGTAGAGTTGCTTACCTCGCACCAGCGCGACCTCTTCGTCTATATCGACACGTTGATGGCTGGTGACTCCGCGGTGTCGGACGTGTTGCAAGACACGAATCTGGCACTCTGGTCAAGGCTGAACGACTTCGATTTCGAACGTCCATTTCTTCCGTGGGCGTATGGGTTTGCATACCAGCGCGTACTGGCCTTTCGAAAGACGCGCAGCCGATCTCGGCTGGTTTTTAATGAGGAATTGCTGGAACTTATCAGCGATGTTTACGTCGGCGATCGCATCAGCGCCGACTCTCGTTTGGCGGCACTACAGCGCTGTCTGGCAAAGCTGGATTCAGCCGACGGCGAGCTCATTCGCGATCGATATGTCGATCGAATGCCGGTGAAAACACTGGCTTCGCGTTCGGGCCGCACTGCCAACCAGCTTTCCGTGCGGCTATTTCGAATTCGTCAAGCTCTGGCGCAGTGTGTGGAGGCCTCGCTAGCCGGAGCGACGCATTCATGAACGTGAACGAACAAAAACTTCAGGAATTGCTCGATCGTATCCTCGATCGAACGTGCACCGACGCACAACTGGAGGAGTTCGCCAAATTGATTGACGACAATGCCGATTTTTCGACGGCGCTTGTTGCTCAATTGCGAATGAACAGCTTGCTGCGTTGGCATTGCGGCGAGACCAAGCGGTTTGTAGCGCTCGATTCTCAAACGCAGCCGATGCAAAATGGCGTTGAGAACGTTGCGACCCGGTTACTTCAGTTTGCGAATACACGCTGGAAGTGGGTCGCTGCGGCGGTTGTGCTGATTGCGGCAAGTATCGCAAGTTCGCAGCGCTGGCAACGCGCCGATATTCATCCGGCGCCGCTGGCAGACATTGTAGAAGACGACCATGTAAAATGGGCCGAAACCACCAGCGCGGTCCAAGACGGCGGCCGAGTGAGCGCCGGTCGTCTGGAAATGACGTCAGGCAATCTAACCTTGCGATTCCGCTCCGGCGCCACTCTGTGGGCTAGAGGACCGGTTTCCATGCGAGTTGAATCCGATATGCTTGTGCGGCTCGACAAAGGGCAGGCCACCGCCAAGGTGCCGCAATGGGCCAAAGGTTTCACGATCAAAACACTCAATGTAGAAGTAGTTGATCAGGGCACGAAATTCGGTGTGATGGCGCGCGACGGCGGCGCAACCGACGTCGTGGTTTTTGAAGGACAGGTCGATTTACGGTCGATCGCACTCCCAGAGACGCCGGAAAAGCGATTAAATCAAGGCGAAGGAGTGCGCGTTAGTAACCAAGGAGCAATCGATCGAATTGTAGAAGTGCGTCGCGACAGCGCCGGCGGCCGTTGGACGACCGATCTACCTGGCTGGAGTGAAACTACATTCAAATCAATTCGCGACAGCATTCCCTCGGTCGATTGCCCCACCTATTATCAAATTACGTCGCATGGACTCGAAGACGACTGCCGCGCCTATACCGATTGCACTCACGAGTGGAACGGCCTGACATCCGAGGGTCTTCCCGATTTTCTGTTGCACGCGGACTATGTAATGATGCGGAACGACTACCGGTACCTCAACAAATTTGGCATGGTCGTCGAACTGGCACGCCCCGCAGTCGTGTATGTATTCTGGGATCATCGCGTGCCGACGCCGAAATGGTTGACGGAGCAATTCGAAAACGCGGGCGTCGATATTGGCTTGGACGAAGGGCCCTGGAAAGAAGGAGATACGAGGCACAGCGTTGCCGTCGGCGGCGGCCAGAGCATCGACACGGTGTTTTCCGTCTGGCGACGGCGTTGCGAAAGCCCGGAAACTCTGAAATTGGGGTCTATGGGCACAACGCCGGGCGCTCGGGCCATGTACGGAGTTGCAGCCAAGCCGCTGGATTGAGAGAATTTGACTCGTCCTTCTTCATTTCACGACAAGGCAACAAACATGACAAACTCAATTTCGCGACGAGGATTCTTGGGAACTGTTTCTGCGGCCGCCGGCGCTGCTGTGCTTGGTGCGCCGCGAATTTTAAAAGCCGATGACGACAAGAGCAAGTACGGCGGATTCTTGATGGGAATCCAGAGCTATTCGCTGCGAAACTTTCCGGTGGATAAGGCTTTGCAAATTACTCACGACGATCTCGGCCTGCGATATGTCGAATTCTTCGGCTCCCACTTTCCACTGAATTCGAGCGACGAACGAATCAAAGAAATTCAGGACAAAATAGCCGGCTTGGAAATCATGTCGCTCGCTCACGGCGTCAACGCTTTTACCAAGAACCATGATGCAAATCGCAAGATTTTCGAGTTCGCAAAGAAAGCCGGATTCAAAAACATCTCCGCCGATCCGACGGAAGATTCGTTCGACAGTCTCGACAAGCTGGTCGAAGAATATGGCATCCGCATTGCCATCCATAACCACGGACCGGGCGCTCGTTACAACAAAGTGGCTGATGTATTGAATGCCATCAACGGGCATCACAAAAATATTGGCGCGTGCGCCGACCTGGGGCATTACATTCGCTCGGCCGAAGATCCGGTGAAAGCCATTTATCTGCTGGAAGACCGGCTGTACGGAATTCATCTCAAGGATTTTGCGGAACCCAAGGCGAATGCAAAGGGTGTGATTCTCGGCAAGGGACAGCTCGATGTGGAAGCCGTATTCAAAGCGCTGCGAAAAGTAAACTTTCCGCCCGATTGCAGCTTGGCGCTTGAATACGAAGAGAAGCCGGAAAATCCGATTGCCGATATTCAGGAATGTTTGGCAGTGGCTTCGGCAGGGGCACAAAAGGCATCCCGTGGATAGCGAACAGCTTGATCGACGGCAGTTACTCGCATCGTCGGCGGTGTTTGCGCCATAAGGCAGCCAAACCTACCGCAGTGCCGATGCCAAACAGAACCGCGCTCGCAGGTTCGGGCACGCTTTGCAGTGGGCCGCCGTGGGCCAGGGCATTTAGCATTGGCACAACATCGGCGCTCGAAAAAACGCCGTCGCCGTTGAAATCGCCCAGCGCCACCAGGTTGGCGTCGGACAAATTACGAGCAGCTTCATAGGCCGTCGGATTCGCCACCGCATCGATCATTGCCTGGATATCGGCGTTTGTGAACAGGCCATCCAGATTCATATCGCCGAGCTGCGGGCGCACCAGCGCGAGCGTCGTCACACTCATCGGTTGCATGTTGTAACTTAGCGAATTCGCCCCCAGCCACTGCCATTGCGGCGCCGCTGCATTGAACACTACATGTGAAATTGCGGCCGAGCTGCCGGCAAGTTGATAAGCATCCACCAGCGACAACTGCTGGCTGTTCGTGATATTCATATTTGCCGTGGCGGCTGAATTCGTACGGTTGATAAGCACGACCACCATGCGATTCGGATTGCCGGCATCCTGGCTGGCGTAAACGGCGGTGGTCGCAATGCTGCTGCTGGTCGCTTGAATGGAAGTGTTGCCGAACTCGCCACCGCGGCCGTTGTAATTCAGATACATGTTGAAGGCCGCATTGACGAAGCTACCGCTCGTGCCGTCTGGCCACCAGTTGGCAGCAAAAACTCCTTGTTGTCCAAACACGCCCAGAGCATCGGCCTCAGCCACACCTCCGGAAATGTGATTGCCGGCGCCATAGTTATATTCGCTAATCGACAGCTTCATGCCCGAATCGTACTGATTAATGAGCGATTGCTCTCGCGGCAACAGTTGGATGGCCGTTGTGTTGAAAGGCGCCGGCGTGCTGGCGGGTTGATAGGGGAGCGAGTCGTGCGTGATCCAACTGTTTTCGCCGAGTGTAGGGTCGGTGTTGTAAGTGTACGTTGGATCCCATAACGAACGGGCCGCTTGAACTCGCGCCGCTACCGTGGCCGCCGCTGTGTCGTTGTTGATGATCCGCACTCCATTAGTGCCCTTGGCCTCGGGATACCAGTGCATGTCGAGCACATCGACCAACCGCTTGCCGGCGGCAACATCGGCGGCGTGCATCTGCTTCAAGTACGAGGCCTGAAAATTCAGAATGGTGTTGTTAATGCTCGAATCTTTCGTCGCGCTCTGCAGTTGGACGAATCCTTGCCAACCATAATTCACTCCGCCGAACACAAGCGCGTTGGGCGAAACCGCTTTGATCGCCGTGGCATAAGCGATGCTGTCGTTAACCAGTTCTTGATAGGTCGCGGCGCTGGGATGCACTTCGGCGTGTGTGCTCGACCACAGATCGGGCTCGTTATCCAAATCGTAGAATACTTGCTGGCCGGAGACCGTTTTATGGTTCACCCAATTCACAAACTCGTCTTGATACACCGCGCCGTCGGCTGTGCTGGGAGTTAGTGTGAAGCTCGCCGGTCCGCCGGGTTTGGCTGGATATTCTGGCACGAACCGCGTCGCCAGAACGGTCGCTTGCGGAAGCTGCGGCTGGCTGGTATCGCCACTCGGATACCGAACATCGCCGTTTCCCAATCGATCGGCCGACACATAGCCGTTCATGGGAATCGTCAGCAATAGCGCTTGATGTTTGCTGGCGGCGCTCTGGATGGCCGGCAGCACCGCGGCGCCTGCAGTCGACGAACTGCTGAGATAATTGTCGTTCTGGAAATGATAATCGTTGCCGGCGTTTGAGTCGTTATTTTCCCAGTTGTACGCCGTCCAACGATTGCCTCCGAGTCGCTGAACCGTGGCGTTGACAATGGCACTGGAATTTGCGCCGTAGATATAGGGTGAGATCGCTTTCACCGATTGCGCGGAATTGATGTTGATCTGCACTTGTGCCAATAAAACACCCGGCCCAGTGCTGATGAAAAAAATCGCCGCGCCGGCGGCTCGTCGAGCCAACCGCCATCGACTCCAAGCTGCGATCGCATGACTCACAAGTTCAGCCTGTGCTTGAAGTGCGCTTCGGCCCATGAAGGCACTTTGTATTCCATTGCAGCCTGATACTTATGTTATGCGACACAAGCAACGTCCGCCAGTGTAACCACGTACGGCTGAGAACTTTAAATCTGCGACCCGTCGGCCGGCCGCAGGAAATAATGCTGAATTTTTGAGACGTTGTCTTCATATTCTGGATCCGCGCTGAGTCGTTTCCAGTCCGCATTGCCGCGAAAACCATCCCAATTCTTTTTCACGCTTTCTAGATCGGCGTGCGCGATCATGTAGGTTAGCTGGGGCAGGTTCGGACCGGCGACTGCCTCGCCAAAAAACACGCCCGGCATCCCGACGTTCTCGAAGATCGGGATTTCTCCGGAGTTGAACATCTTCATCTTGTTCAGCGCGGCTCCTGATTAGGATTTTCGTAGGTGCGAAGCTCCAGAACGCGCGTGTCGACCTTGGCAGGTGGGGTCACCTTTTGGAATCCTTCAAAGGCATAAAGCAGCGAGCTCTCATAGCGTGTAAATGCCGGTTTTGATTTGGGCGCCAAGAGAATTTCACGCCCGGCCTTTTGAAATGCTTCATCGGCTGCAAGTCGTGGTTCCAGCGTGACAAATGACTCGAACGACTTGTGCGGTAAAAGCAGCCACAACTCAAGAGGGTTTTCCGTTAGCTTCAGCTCCGGATTATCACTGGCTAGCAGCTTGAACACGCCAACCGGCTGAACCCCGGCCCGGTTGTATGCAGGCACCGCGGCATTGGCAAGAAACTTGTTATAAGCTTCCTGCTGGGCCGGAGTTTCAAAGTGGTATTTCCGCAATTCAAGCATCAGCCGATCGCCGCCGCTGCCGCTCCTTTCGTCAGCGGCCAACACACGGCGCGAAGTCGCTGAAGCCGCCAAACCGACTGCGGCCGCGGCCGAAGTTGCGATGAAGTCGCGTCTTTGCATCTTTGTTTCCTTGAGCGTACAAGCAGCGACGCTTTCTAAATAAGTCGTGCTAATAGTGTCGAGGTGCGGTCGAAGGAGGAAAGTACGACTGAAATGATGTTGAGCTGAAGGCTGGAGCGTGCTGGCTTCAATCACCCGGCTGGTCAACAACCCTGAGGGTGTTCAGCCATGAAACATGCAAATCAAACTTGCTCCTTGCCCACTTGTCGCAACCGAACCTGCGGTTTAGCTTCAGCTTACGTTAAGTACAACCCACAGGTGCCGAACATATCGCAGATTCGGCGGGAAATCCAGTGAATTCCGCTCAGGGTGATGCAACATGTGGCGCGCTTGGCGGCATTTCCGTCCCCATAGACCCCGACTTGGCACTGATCCTAGCCCGCTGGCCAATGCTGCCTGTCGCCACCAAGGCGGCCACCTGCGGGACCCACACGTGCGACAAAAGCATGTTCAGGTTCATCGCGGAGCTTTTCGAGCCCAAAAACTCTGGGTAATTTGCGCAAAGAGCAGCACGAACGGAATCCAAGGTGCGGCGCGAAAATTGGCTCCCAGACTCCCGTGAAATGTCCAGCGAATCTCTGCGATGGGGAAAACCAGGCGGTGAGGCATCATGGCTAGCGCCAACTCGAATCAAGTCGAGCCGGTTGCCTACGTGCGCGATCAGCTGGTCCAGTTAACACGCAACTCGCCGCCCGCGGCCACAACGCTACTTCCCGACGCTTGGCTCTCGGCACGCTTTGAAGAAGCTCGCCGGTACCTGTTAAAGCAACTGGATGACCAGGCGCTGCTACGCCGAGAAACTAATTCGCCATGAGTTCTTGGCGTTTTGATAGATGACTCGAGTTTTCATATGGCGGGACCCGAAAATTCGGAAGCAGCAGAACTTATCGCAAGAAATGTCGGCAAATGAACCTATTCTGGAACGCGATTTGTTAAGGTCTCGTTGCACACTTCTGAAGCGAAGGCTCTCATCCTGCGGTACTCGCTTTGCTCCAATATTTGGCGCGCAATAGTTGGCAGGTAAATAGCCGATTAACGTGCGCCGAATCGTGAGGCCATGACACGACGTTGATCGTCTTCGCCGCCAAAAAAAAACGCAGTCACTCGGGAGTGACTGCGGGTTCGGGGTAACTCTCGTTGGAGTGCCGGTCTAGCGAGCCAGCTGCGAGGTGGTCATATTCGCCAGACGGCTGATCTGGTTGCCATAGTTCTGCGGCACCTGAACTTGCAAGTCCTGTTCGATCTTCGAGATCGGCGATTGAATACCCGCCAGGACCGACGACAAGCCGACGAACTGTCCTGACAGCGAGGTCAACTCACGCGGCAGGCTGATGTTGATATTCGTCTTGCGAAGTACTGGGTCGAGCGCCTTGCGAGCCAATTCCTCCAGCGGTTTGACAACGATGTCAAGCAACTTCCCGGGAGCTTCCAGAACTTGTCGCACTGACACGGACACGTTGATGGGGAACTTGATCGAGATCGACATCGACATTACCTTGCCCAACTCACGAGCTACGTTGTCGGCAGCGGCCAGGTCACGATCTAGCTTATTCAACGAACCGTTCGCCCGACTTACCACATTGAGCTTTTGCGTCAAGCCATTGAAGTTACGTTCGACGTTGTCCAGCGATCGATTCAGCTGCGAAACCATTTGACTCAGGGGATGAATCGTCTGACGCACCGGTCGGGCAACAGCTTCGAGTGCTGCAGCCTCAGCAGGACGATTGCCGCGACCTTCCACGAAGCTACGCAGTTGTGCGAGTTGTTGGCGAGCTTGTTGCGTTTGGCTGGCAACTTGCGCACTTCTGCCAGCTTCGTTTCGAGCGTACCCTCCACTTTCTTGAGCCGGCTGATCATCGGTCGCACATAGTCGCGATCGGCCTGGTCTGCCTTGACTCGCAGCTTGTGAATCTCTTTGGATACATTGTCTAAACTCTTCACCAGCGGCTTCAGCACCCGTAGCTGAGGAATCTTGGATAACGATTCCAGCTCGCCTTTGATGCGACCAATTTTGCTGTCGAGCTGCCCCAGGGCTTTGATCATCATCTGCACATCCTGAGCCGCCTTACGAGCCGATTCAACCGCCTGCTCCGAGCGATGAATCTTGTCGGCCAGCGAATTGAGCGATTGGTATGTTTCAAGCAGTTCGTTATCCAGTTGTGAAGTTTGCGGTAGATTTGCCGAATTCCGTGGCGTTTGGTCAGTTCGCACAGTTCTCTCTCGGCTTCCGAGAGTCACGAACATAGCGGGGGGAACTGCAAAGGCATTGGTTTGGTTCAGGACGACAACGATGGTCAACAGCGAGAAAGCGAATGAGCGGGTCATGATTTCTTTCCTTCCTAGTGAGTCGTGTGTTCGAGACTTGCCTGCCGCAGAACGTCGCGGCATGGCTTACACACAGAATGGCGAGAGAAAGGCGAGAACCCCGTAAAAGATTTTCACTTCTTTTGCGGAGGGCCTTTAAGGGCTAGATTTGCCAGAAAAACCGCGGAAAAACGGCCCTTCTCTAGCGGGCTTGAAGAAGCTCTGTCGTACTGCGGCCTACTGTCTAACGTCGCAGCACCAGGCAAACGAGGCCGAAGACGCTTCCCAATACCAGGCCCATCCAGCCAAAGGCGAGCAGCAGACCATCGCGCGTTCGCTCCTCGTCATCCGCCAGCGGGCGAATCACCTCCAATATTCCTCGCACGTCGCCCGGCTTCCAGTCGGTTTTGGTGCTCTGGGGGTGGCTATTGTGACAATCGCAGCAGGATTTCTCCATCCGCATCGCAATGCCGTAACGCAACACGGGCATTTGCTCGAATTCGCGAAATTCGTAATAGGATTTCTTGCCATTCGTTTCGAACTGTCGCAAGGCGGTCAGCTCAAAGTCGTCCAGCGGCGGTCGCCCGGCCCGCATCTTGAACGGGTATTCGCTCAACAATCTGGCCTGAGTGCTCGCACGGCTTTTCGACTGATTTATGAAAGCGAACAATTCGATGGTAAAGGTCGCCGGCGGTTTCAACGTCGCCGCCGCATCCGGCGCCTGGGATTTGATGTCATCGAGCACTTTGGTGTAGTAGCGATGGCCTTGCAGCAGCATCTCCGACTGCTGGGCCGCGCTTTGCAGCGCGGTCCGCCGCACCAAAATCTTCGATAGTTGTGTCAGATATATCAGCCCAAAGAGCGCGGCTAGCAACAAACTAAACAGTAAGCTGGCGGGCACCGGGTTCCGCCGACACACGCGCCAGAATCGCTCGGTGCGGCCAAGCGGCCTGGCCACGATCGGCTCGCCCGCCAGGTAACGCTGAATATCAACGGCCAATTGCCCGGCCGACGCGTACCGCCGCTTCGGCTCGCTACGCAGCGCCATGCCGACCAGATTGTCGAGATCTCCGCGCAGTTGTTGTCGTAGCTGCTGCACCGTGGTTTGCCGACACGCAGCCACTTCTTCGGCCGAACGCGCTTTGGCGGAACGCGCGGTGGTGCCTTCCACACCCGCGAGCACCACGCTACTAGGCAGCGGCGACTCGCGTAGTTCCGCGCTCGAGGCCTCGCGCCGCGTGTCGGTCCCTTGGCCATCAGCAGGACGACGCCCGGTCAACAGTTCAAAAACCAAAACACCTAGCGAATACACGTCCGTCGCTGTGGTCAGCGGTTCGCCGCGCAACTGTTCAGGGCTGGCGTACTCGGGGGTCAGTGCGCGGTACTCAGTCCTGGTCGGATTGACCGTTTCTTCAACCAATTCTGGCGAGGTAATCTTCGCGATCCCAAAATCGATCAGCTTCGGTCGTCCCCGCACATCGATCAACACGTTGCTCGGCTTCAGATCGCGATGGATCACCGTATGCTGATGGGCGAAGTGGACCACATTGGCAACCTGGCTCGCCAGTTCCAGCCGCTCGTTCACCGACAATCGATTTCTGTCGCAGTATTCGTCAATCTGCGTCCCCTCGACATACTCCATGACGAAATACGGCAGCCCATCCTTCGTCGTGCCGGCATCGAGCAGTCGAGCGATGTTAGGATGCTGCCCCAGCGCAGCCAGCACCCGAATCTCCAATCGAAATTTGCGCAGGATATCTTCGGTGTCCAAGCCTCGCTTGAGCACCTTGATCGCCACACGCTGCTTAAAATCTTCGACACGCGTCGCCAGGTACACGTTGCCCATGCCGCCCTGGCCGGTACGCTTGCGAACCTCGTAGACGCCCAGCCGCATTCCCACAAGCGGGTCCACGGACTGGAACGCGGCCGCACTGGTGGAGAGCAGGTTGCCCGGCTCCAGGAAGTTGCCGTCGCCGACTTCCGCTTCGCTGGCGAGCAACGCCTCAACTTCGCTGCGCAGAGATTCATCGTCGCCGCACTGCGCGGCGAAGAACTGCTTGAGCTGGCTGGCATCGAGCGCGAGCGCTTGATCAAACAATTCGCCCACTTTCTTCCAGCGTTCGGTACTCATCAGCCACCACAGCTACGATTCACCAGAGGTCAACTCATCGCCCAATTGACGGTGCAGCCAAGCTCGGGCCAGCCGCCAATCCTTCTCCACCGTCGAGACCGATACGTCCAAATGCTCGGCAATCTCCGGCACACTCATCCCGCCGAAAAAACGCAGCGTGACAATCCGATTTTGACGCTCGCTCATGGCTTCGAGCTGATCGAGCGCATCGTTCAGGGCGACCAAATCCACCAGGGCTTCCGATTCGATCGCTTCGACCGCATAGTCCAGACCCTGACGCTGACACTCGCCGCCTCCCCGTCGCCGCGCATTCCGCGCTCGCGCGTGGTCCACCAACACCCGTCGCATCGCGGTGGCCATCGCCCCAAAAAAATATGCGCGGTCGCCCGAAGTGGCCAACACGTTTTGCCCAAGCATGCGGAGCGCCGCTTCGTTCACCAAAGCCGTCGCCTGCAGCGTGTGGTTCCCCCGCTCGCGTCGCATCATTCCACCGGCCAGCCGCCGCAGTTCTTCGTAGGCCGCCTCCATCAATCGCGACTCCGCTGCCGCGTCGCCAGTCGAGGCTTGGCCAAGCAGCTGGGTCAAGTTTTCAGCAGAGCGTTCGTTCATGCCCCGATTATAAGCATATCGCCAGCGAAATTTCGACTGACAAGGGGAATCAGGGGTGCGGCCGATTTTGCCACGCCGGGCGCGTTGACATGGTTGCGACGACGCTTGATCGACCTTTTCGCAGAATTAAATTCACAAGCTCGCAAATAATCGCTAAAATATGATCGGTTGCGGCAGATCACTATTTAGCCTTGTCTCGTCAGGGACCGAGACTGGCCTGTCATGATAAGAAGCGGATGAGGGAGGCGGCGCATGCTACGTTTGTGGCACGGCAGCGACCATGGAGGCGCCGAAGAGAAACGCGACGCGAATGTAGCTCGCCACCAATTTGTCAGAGCCTATGCTAGCCGGATGGAAATGCTAAGGCGTCGCCCGCTTCTATCGGTCTCAGTAGTGCCGATCACAAGCACGGTTGTCGATTCATCAGTCGGAATACGGTTGAGCATCAACGAAGATCCACCGTCGTTCAACGCAGGGGAATGGGTCATCGCACGCAGCATCGACAGGTGGGTCCTCGCCAGCGCCCCCGACCTCAAAACCGCTACCTCCGGTTCGCTTCATTACTTGGTTTTCCAGCCATCTGCTTTCGGAGGTCGGAATGCTTGCGCCGAGAATAAGATTGTTTTGGGCATCGCGATTCAATTCCAAATTCCGAAAGAGCACCCGAAGCCGGCCGGGGCGCTGCGCATGCACGTCGGTTATACCGCTGCGAGTAAGTTTGAATTGTTGGAGGCCCGCACGGTTTTGTCGAACGGGTCTATTCCGACCGTGCCCACGCCAGAGGCACACTGGACGTTCGACGAGGGCACGGGAACCACTGCCGCCGACTCTACCGGCAATGGCCACACGGCGACACTCGGCACCGGAGCATCTTGGACGGCGGGGAACATCGGCACCAATGCGATCACCGTAGCCGGCACTTCCACGGGGGTCGCCACTGCAACTGGACCTGTCATTAACACCGCCAACAGCTTTACGGTTTCGGCCTGGGTCAAGCTCGCCTCGCTTTCCGGTTATCAGACAATTGTTTCGATTGCCGGAACGAACGTCGCAGGCTTCTATCTACAGCTGCGTGGCGACACGGGCACTTTCGCGCTCTCTCGCCTGCCGTCTGATGCAGTTGCCGCTGCTGCTTACGCCGCATCGACCAGTGCACCGGTTGTCGGCACTTGGTATCACATTGTTGGCGTCGACGATGTAAGCACCGGGACGCTCAGTATCTATGTTGATGGCCAATTGATGGGCACCGCTGCTTACGCGGGCGGCTGGAATGCGACCGGCAATACTTTGATCGGGCACGGGTTCTATAACGGTGCGCAGACCGATAATGTGAATGGCTCGATCGATGATGTGGAGATGTTCTCGTCGGCATTATCAGCTGCGCAGGTTGCCGCGCTCGATCAGCCAGCTTACTACACCTTCGACGACGGCACAGGGGCCACCGCCGACGACGTCACCGGACATGGCAACACGCTGACGCTGGGCGCTGGCGCAACGTGGGTGGCAGGGCATATCGGTTCGAATTCATTGGCTGTGAACGGCTCTGCCACCGGCAATGCGACATATGTATCGCCCGTGCTCAACACCGCACAATCATTCTCGGTTTCCGCCTGGGTGAATCTGAACTCCGTCAGCGGATATCAAACATTCGTGTCGATCGACGGGGCGAACACTTCTGGGTTCTATCTCCAGTTGAGCGGCGCTACAGGCACTTTTGCCTTTAGCCGTCTTGCCTCCGACAGCACTTCCGCACAGGCCTTCCGCGCCTCTGCGGCGAGTGCCCCGTCGCCCGGCGTCTGGTACAACCTGGTTGGTGTCAACAATGTCGCTACCGGTCAGTTGATGTTGTATGTCAACGGCGTGCTGCAATCGACCGTGTCGTACAACGGGGGCTGGCAGGCGACGGGCGCAACCGTGATCGGCGGCGGCAAGTTCAACGGCGCCCGGGTCGACTTCGTTAATGGCGAGATCGACGAAGTGCACTTCTTCAACTCGCCGCTAAGCGCCTCGGCTGCCGCCAACGTCCCATTCATCGGCACCACGCCCAGTTCCACCGTGAACATTGCCATGGGATCTTACCTGCGCAACCGTGTCGTCCAATCTATTCGGCGCCTTCATGGAAGATATTAATTACGGCGGCGAAGGGGGCATTTACAACGACGAGGTCCGCAACAGTGGCTTTAACGACTCGACCAACGCGCTGAACGCCTGGGCCGCCGTCAAAGGCACCGGAGTGACCGCCACACTCGCTTCCGATACTACCACTGGCCCGACCAGCGCTTTGACGCAGTCGGGCATGTTGACGGTTACCTCGGGAGTATCTGCCTCTGCCCGGGTCGGAATCTCGAACTCAGGCTACTTCGGCGTGGCTGTTGCTCCTTCGATATCGTACAGCGTGCAGTTCTATGCGAAGGCTAGCTCCGGTTTCACCGGCCCGTTGACCGTGGATTTGGAGTCGACCACCGGCACGATCTACGCTAGCGCGACCGTTTCCTCAATTACCAGTTCATGGGCCCAGTACACCGTAACGCTAAACACAGGCGTGAGCGCGCCGACCAGCACCACTAATCGATTCGTCATTTCGACAAACAGTACATCCGCCAATGGTAAGACGATCTGGTTTGGTGCGACGTACCTCTACCCGCCATCTTACCAAGGGGCGGCGAATCATCTGCGCATCGATCTCATGCAGAAACTCGCGGCGCTCCAGCCGGCAATCTTTCGTGTGCCCGGCGGCAATTACCTCGAGGGAAATACCTTTGCAACCCGCTTTGAGTGGTCCGACACCATTGGCCCAGTGCAAAACCGCCCGGGGCACTACAATTCGGCTTGGGGTTACTGGTCGACCGATGGAATGGGCCTGGACGAGTATCTTCAAATGGCCGAAGAAGTGGGTGCCGCGCCCATCTTGGCGGTGTACGCGGGCTATACGCTGAATGGGACATCGGACACGGGTACAACGCTAGCGAACGACGTGACCGATGCCGTCAACGAGCTTCACTATGTTCTCGACCCGGTCACCACCGAGTGGGGAGCGGTGCGCGCGGCGAACGGCCATCCGGCCCCTTACAACATCACTTACGTTGAGATCGGCAACGAGGACTTTTTCTCTTCGACGTATGCGGCGGCGCTACCCGTTGTTCTACAACGCGATCCACGCTGCCTTCCCATCATTGAAAATCATCGCGACTAGCACCAGCACCGGTGGCAGCCCGTTCGACATACTCGACGATCATTTCTATCAATCGCCGCAGTGGTTTGAGTCGAATTCCCACCACTACGATAATACGCCTCGCGGCTCTTATCAAATCTTCGTTGGCGAATACGCTTCCCTCGAAGGATCGCCAACCAACGACATGAACGCGGCCCTCGGTGATGCTTCGTGGCTGCTGGGCCTGGAACGTAACTCGGACCTGGTCACCATGTCGTCGTACGCGCCGCTGTGGGTCAACGTCAACGGCATTCAATGGACGCCGGATCTGATCGGCTTCAACGGCACAACTAGCTACGGTTCACCCAGCTATTATGCGCAGGTCATGCTTTCGCAAAATCACGGCACCACCGTGGTGTCCGATACGGTTAGCGGCGCAGGCGGCCTTCAAACCCTGGTGACCAAGACCGGCTCGACATACTATCTGACGGTCATCAACACCTCGGTCTCAGATAATTCCTCGACGATCAATCTCGGCGGCGTCACCTCGGTTTCTTCGACGGCGACGGTCACAAGCATGAGCGCGCCCTCGAGTACGTCTACAAATTCGCTCGCCAACCCAACGAACGTTGTGCCGGTGACGTCGACTTTCTCCGGCCTGGGCCCCAGCTTCAGCTACACATTTCCCGCGTATTCGATCACCATTTTGCAGTTTGATGCCACGGTCGATACGCCAACTGTGGCGACGGCTGCCAATGCCAATCCTTCACCAGTCACTGGCACGACGACGAATTTGTCGGTCCTGGGCGCCGACAGTCTCGGGGAAGCCAATCTCACTTACACATGGTCGGTCGTCGGGCCTGGTGCCGTGAGCTACAGCGCGAATGGCACAAACGCAGCGAAGAATACTACCGCCACCTTCCATCAAGCGGGCACCTATACTTTCACAGCCACGATCCTGAACCCTGCCGTCGGGACGATCGCCACAAGTTCAGTCACTGTGACGGTCAATCAAGTGGCGGCCGGTTTTTCGATCGTGCCAACCAGTGCGACGGTGGCCGCCGGCTCGACGGTGCAGTTTACCGCCGGCACGGTCGATCAATTTGGCAATTTGATAGGTGCGCCGCCGGCAGTTACCTGGTCGGTGCTCAGCGGCGCCGGCAGCACTAGCTCATCGGGAGTCTACACCGCGCCAGCCGCAGCCGGCTCGGCGACCGTTCGCGCTACCGCTAGCGGCGGCGTGTTCTCCGATGCTGCCGTCACAGTTGTTGCTCCGGTAGCATGGTATAAGGCGAACGCCTCTTCCGGAACAACTCTCAGTGACTCGTCCGGAAATGGTAAAGACGGCACGCTCACCGGCACAACGACTTTTACTGCCGGTGTCAGCGGAAATGCATTGAGTCTCAGCGGTGGTAATGCCACGCTTCCCGCGGGAATTGTGAGCGCTCTGACCGATTTCACCATTTCGGCCTGGGTGCGGCCATCGTCGCTGGCCAATTGGGCCCGCATTTTTGATTTTGGAACAGGCACTACGGTGAACATGTTCCTGACCGATGATGCCGGCGGCACAAACGCGCTGCGGTTTGCCATTACCACCGGCGGAGGCAGCGTCGAACAAGAGCTGAATGGCCCAGCGATCGTTGCGAACACCTGGACTCATGTCGCCGTCACCCTGGCCGGGACGACCGCGACGCTGTATGTGAACGGTGTGGCGGTTGCAAACAACGCCGCGATGACGCTACATCCCTCGAACCTGGGAAGCACCACTCAAAACTACTTGGGCAAATCGCAGTACAACGACCCGCTGCTGCAAGGCAGTATCGACGATTTCCGCATTTACGGCACGGCGCTGTCTACGCAACAGATCAAGCAGCTTGCCGACCCCGCCATCGTCAGCGCGGCGGCAGCAGCGACAAATCCGGTCACGACAACAAGCACCACGTTAAGCGTGCTGGGAAGTGACGTTACCGCCGGTGAATCGGCACTGATCTACACCTGGAGCACCACCGGCACGCCGCCTGCGCCCGTGAACTTTTCGGTTAATGGAACCAACGCCGCTAAGAGCACTATCGCCACTTTCACGCAGGCGGGCACTTACAATTTTCAAGTGACTGTCGGGAATCCCGCCCTCGATCCGACGTTTGCCACAACCAACATGGTAACGGTAACAGTAAATCAAACGCTAACCACAATTGCGGTCTCGCCGCCATCAGTTAATCTCACGAGCGGGCAATCGCAGTTATTTACCGCCGTCGGGCTCGATCAATTTGGCAATCCGCTTTTGGCACAACCCAGCTTGAATTGGAGCTTGACGAACGGCTCGGTAGGCGTGGTCGACGGTTCGGGATTGTACACGGCGCCACAATCGCCCGTGGGTTTGGCCACGATTGAGGCCACTAGCGGAGCGGTTAGCAGCAACGCAACAGTCAATGTGACTTACCTGAAAGGCGATATAAACTTCGATGGCCACTTCGATGACGCGGACCTGCTGCCCTTCCTGCAGGCTTTGAGTGACCTAACCGTTTATGAAAACAAATACAACCTGTCGCCGCAGGACCTGCCAAAGGTTGCCGACTTCAACGGAGATGGAATTGTCTCCAATGTCGATCTGCAATCGTTGCTTGACCAGTTGATTATCGGAATGGACTCCGGGACCGGCAGCTTATCGAACGAGAGCGTAAATGCCGCACCCGCGACAAATGACGCCATTGCATCCGTTACCGGGTTTGCCCCCAGTGCCACCGAAGACACACATTCTGATGCCACGCTGTTAAGCACGCCTGAGGCACCGTCAACTTTTGCTGGTTTGGCATCGGCCATAACATCGAAGAGTGTGCCTCTCTTACCAACGGTAGATATTCCAGCATCGTCGACCGCCGCCTTCGTCGCCACACACGTCGGAATTATTGCCCATTCTATCGAATTGAGGCCACGCCGCTTGATTCCCGAGCACGTCACTGTCGAGAGCGATCTGCCGTCGCGAGAGCGCGGGCCCGAGCAGAACCTCCGGTTCTTAATGGATGAAGACACTTCCGCGCTATGGCCATCTGTTAAGCGCTATCACATTGACAAATTTGGGGCAGACGATTGCGCATTAGACGAGTTGTTCGCGGCTTGGAGTTGATGTCGATCAATGTGACAAGTTGCCGGTATCGTGACGTCCTGTTGCAGGTCCCTGAAGATTGGCACTGTGAAGAACATTGCCAGTCGGAGCAAGCCCCGCCGCCCTAGAGAATTGAGTGCCTTTCCTGCGTCAGACCGACACGCCGACGCAGGTTGAGGAAACTTGCTCAAACCTGATCGGGGCAGTCGTTGCGACCGTTGACCATCCGAAGTGCCGAGAAGTCGTCGTTCGTGGCACATCCCGAAAAACCACCCGTTTGATGATACATACAGAGTGCCGGAAACTCGCGCCTTTTCTCGGACTGAGACGCGGCCGTCAGAATGGTCGCCAAAACGCGCCTGCAAACGAACGATTTCTGGAATTCAAACATGCAGCGGATCTGTCACTAAGCCGGTCGCATCCAGAGGGAAGCAGGCATCCATTTGCGTTTCCATTTCCGAGGTGATACAATCCGCCCGGCTCATTAAAACGAATGCTTTTCTGCGAAGGCTGCGCCCGCGTAGCTGGATCGTATCTGGTTGGCAGTCCCGTGCATTGATTGACCTGCCATGAAACACTTGCGCATTATTCCTCGACGATGGCACCAGCGACTGACGGCAGCGAAAAACTGTCGCTTCGCGTTTCCTAACTCGGAGCTGCGGCTCATTCAGGTGCTCTTCTCAACAACAGGTGGCGGCGGTCCACCTGAGTCCCGGTAATTTCCCAGTGCCGACCATTTGGAACGGCGCCACTTTCGACCTGTCGATCACTAGTTCGCCGATATCGTGACAGGTGGACGCGCGTACATTTTCCTTACGGAGAGTTGAGCCATGACGCCGCAATTGAAATTGATTTTTCGCGCTCGCAGACCACACCATCGCTCGCATCGAAGAATCTGCAATCAACATCGGCGGCGAACATTCGAAAATCTTGAAGTGCGGGCGGTGCTGTCGGCCACGCTGCTCAACACGCCGACGTGGGTCGACCGCGGACCGGGGCCGATCATCAATAACCACGATCTCGATTTAAACGGCAACGGCTCGGGTGATGCGGCCGACATTGCCGTCGGGGCCGTCGAGGCGATCGCGGTCGATCCGACTAACCCAGGTCACGTTTTTGTGGGCACGGTCAACGGCGGCATCTGGGAGACGGGCAATGTTAACTCCTTGAGTCCGGTTTGGACCACCACGACCGATCAATTGCCCTCTTTAGCCATCAGCGCGATTGCGATCAATCCCGCGAACACGGACCACATCTATGCCGGGACCGGTAATCTTAGCTCCGCCGCCGGGGATGGTGGGTCCGCCGTTGGTCTGTACCGATCATTCGATGGCGGCACGACGTGGACCCAGCTTGGTTTCGACACGTTTCGTGGCATGGTCATTGAAAAGATCATTCCGCTCACCCTTAGCACGATCTTCGTGGCCGCGCTGAAGCCGGGTGGCAACAGCGGTGGCATTTTTCGCAGCGACAACTCCGGCGGCACCTGGCGGCGGCTCTCCGGCGCCACTGGCACCGGGCTGCCCAATGCGAATGCAAGCGACCTGGTTTCTTACCCGGTGAACTCGACGACCACCGGCTTCTATACGAGCGTGCCTTTCACCGGCGTATTTCGCAGCATCAATGGCGGAAACACCTGGCAATCCGTCACCAACAACCTCCCGTCGAGTATCGCTACGGCCTCTCGGATTAAGTTGTCGGCGAGTTCGGCAACTGGACACGCGGTGTATGCGGCCCTGCTCGGCTTGGATGGTAGTTTGATTAACGTGTTCCGCAGCGTCCGAGGCACAGACAGGATCGACAATAATCGCAACAAGTCGATCGATGAGCCGGCGGAAGCCACCTGGCAGGCCATCGCGCCGACCCCTCCGGTTATCTATAACCCCAACTTCGGCCCAGATGATCTCCACTTTGCAATCCTGGCCGACAGCACGCGGAACGACACCGTCTACATCGGCGGGACGGCGACCGGCGCATTCGGTAACCTGTTCCGCGGCAACGCGACGACACAAGTTTGGACGCCGCTTACCAGGGAGGGGCAAGCAACACCGCGCCGCATCCGGACGCACGCGACCTTGTCTTTTCCGGCGGGAACATCTTACGCGCCGACGACGGCGGCATTTATCGGCTCGTCGACCCGCTTGGGACCGCCTCCAACTTCCCGACCATCCCAGACACGATCTGGCGATCGGCCAACGGCAACCTGGGCAATTCGGAGGTTTACTCTGTTGCTTTGGATAACCAGAACAATAAGCTGCCGGCGGATGACATCATCCTGGCAGGTCTGCAAGACAACGGCATCGACCAGCGCAGTGCGTCCGGACAGTGGACTCAAATTTTTGGCTCCGATGGATTGATCGTTCAGGCCTTTGATGCGGAAACACCGACCGACGACTATGCTGCCACGCAGACGAATACTGGAGCGCGCATCGGCGGCGGCAGCGCATTTCCGCCCGGAGTTAACGGGGGGTCGCTAAACACGTTTCTTACTCCGCAGTTCGATGCGTCGATGAATTCGATATTCAAAGTTGTGTACCAGGTGCATGCAAGCGATCCGACCCGGGTCCTAACAGGAACGCGAGAGAGACTGTACGAATCGTTCGACCGTCAGAGCAGCGTCACTTCTTTAGGCGGCCTGGATACGTCCGGTCCATTTCCGGTTCCCAAGCCGGTTCCTGGGCTTACCGGATTGGTCCTTTCCATGGCCTACGGGAGCATCGCCAACCCTGAGATTGCCTACGTGGGCACGGACACTGGCGACATCTTCGTTCGTAGCACGGCTGGTGGAGCGTTCGTCAAAACGAAGTTTTCCGGTGCTACCGCCGCAAACGAAGGCTCAGGGTCGGTGCACAAACCATTGGACATTGTTCTCGATACGAACAACCCACAGCGCGCGTACGCGGTCACCGATTCCGGCGTGTACATGACCAAAAACATGCTCGACTGGCAGTCGATCACCGATGATCTGTCCAGACTGGCGCTGCCAGGAAGCGGGATCAGCCTGCGATCGATCGAACTGGTCAATGACGACACGACCAGCATTTTCGACGACGTGATCCTCGTGGGCGGCTTGGGCGGAGTTTTTCGCAGGCCGGTGTCCGCGACGCTCGGTTCCAACTGGAGCGAATACGGCCAAGGTTTGCCCAATGTCTTGGTCTCGGATATGGAGTACGATTCGCGCAGCGACACACTCGTGGCTGGCACGCTGGGGCGCGGCGTGTGGACGATTTCGGACGTCAGCAAAACGATTGAACAGGAATCGCGGCTGCAGATCGACGGCACCTCCAGTGCGGACACGATCCGCCTAGTTCGCAAGTTCACGAACCCGTCGCTACTGGACGTGTTTATTAATAACACTACGAGCACGCCCTCGCTCACAGTGCAACTCTCGGTGGTACAAAGCATTCAGGTCTCTGGCGGCAATGGCGCTGATAGTTTGGAGATTCAAAGTACAGGCGGAATTGTGAGTGTTCCTCATGGGATTCAGTTCTTGGGCGGCAGCGACCTGTCCATCGACACGCTCATACTGAACAATTCATTCGACACGCACGGACAAGCAGGCGGAATTCACTCCGGCGGGATCGTCGATGCTAGCGGGCTGGTTGGCCCCCTCACGTTCGCGGGTGTCGAACGACTCACGATCCGATTCGGATCGGGTCCCGACTTCTTTGACGGATCCGCGGCCACAATTCCCTTGACTTTGATCGGAGGAGCAGGATCAGATACGTTGATCGGTGGTTCAGCGGACGATCTGCTCGATGGCCGAGACGGCGTCATCGGCAATGACCATCTCTTTGGTGGGCCGGGGAACGATACGGCGCTGTTGGATTTCTTCGACTTCTTCGACGGTGGCCCGGACCAAGACGGCATCGATTTTTACGGTACTGCGGGCAATGACCACATTGTTGTCAGCCGGCAGGTTGGACCCGATGGCGCTCAAGCCGTTATTGAGCTCAATAAAAAACAGCAGGTATTCAATTACATCAACGGCGAAACCATCAATGTCTATGCCGGCGCGGGAAACGACCAGGTCACGATGGACGACAGTGCCGGAACGCACTGGCAGGCGCACTTTTTCGGCGAGCAAGGGAACGATCACCTCTTTGGCGGCGCGATGGACGATCTGCTCGATGGCGGGCCCGGTAACGATTTTTTGGATGGCGGCGCCGGCGACAATATTCTTATAGGGGGTGGCGGACACGATACCCTGCGAAATGGGCATCCACCCTTGGCGGCGCCGGCGATAACGGCCGTCTCGCTGGCGACTCCGGCCATCGGCAGCACGCCGACAACGTCCGGTTCAGCGGCGCTCATTCAGGCGCCGATCGCGCTGGACAATCGTTCGCGTCAGCTTGATCTGAGCCACCTCGATCTCGAGCGAGCTTCCCTTGCCAGCATCATTCAGGACCTGCCAATCCGTCGCGAACCCAATCTCCGCTCCAACGAATTCGATGATGAGCTGCTCGAAGGCTTGATGTCTGGTGTTTTATCAAAAGAGGATGGTTCGATCACAGGCAGGATTGATAGCGCGCTAGCAGCCTACTTCGGTGCGACGTAATCCGTCACTCCACCTGCGCCGAACCAGCCGGTACGAAAGGAGGATCACTCATGGTTACCTACGTGCTTCTTCTGGTGGGCGTTTTGCTGCTTTATTGCGCCCTTTGGGAGTTCCTGCAAGTCAAAGATGTTATGTTTCGCGCGCCGCGAACACTGCGGCATCGTTGGCCGCATCGCCTGTCTTTCAGCGGATTCGAACCTCTGGAAGCACGCATGTGCCTGGCCGTAACATTCGGATACGACGCGGGCGTGCTGACCGTCGACGGTGATGACAGTCCGAACGCCATTTCGCTGCTGCAGTCGGGCGACGGCATCGTTCAGGCCACCGGCGATGGTCAATCGCAGACGTTTTCCGACGTGGATCAGGTGATCGTCAATGCCGGCGGGGGAGACGATCAGATCTTTTTCCATGGAATCGTGAGTAGATTTTCCGCCGGTGAGAGGTCCTCAAGCGTGCAAATCAACGCCGGGGCGGGCAGTGACACCATCGTGGTCGACGATGACGGGCCACGGGGGTCACAAGCCGGCCGCGTCACAGGCATCGCAGTTGACCCTGTTGACATTGGAGTTGATCTGGGAACCGGGGCAGACACACTCACGGTTTCGCTAAACCACCATGACGATGTCGATCTGGACGTCTTTAGTTCCGATGGCGGAGACGGCGTAGTGATCGGCTTGCTACTTCCCGCAGTGCAACGCATACGCGCGGAGGCGCCGCGACTATGCCTCAATATTGATCTCGCAACCGGTGGCAATCTGGTCGATGTCCACACCGCGAACTTCGACGATGTGAATGTGTCGCTCAATACGTCGGTCCGCACGCCATCGACGCCTGTGCTCGCCGGCGACAACTTCACCTTCCAATTCGACCGCCAGCCCGTAGCGGCACGTTTCGTACCAGAGGGGAGTGTCACCTTTATCAGCGATTCGATATCTCTCGGCGGGACTTCATTAGCGATTAGCGCAAATGGGTTCATGGAAAACACGGTGGCGCTTGCCACCGGCGGCGGCGACGACTCCGTCACCGCCCAGTTCGATTCGCGGTCCATTAGCCCGAACACCCGACTTGACCTGGACATGAACCTCGGCGCCGGCGACGACAAGCTTTCCGTCGATACGACCGGCATCGCGACTGTTGCCGAGCGACTGAGTTTGGGTGAGGGCGACGATGTTGCAATGATCCGTCACCGGGCGTTTTTCATTGTCGATCGGACGCAGTTGTCCATGATAGGTGATCTGGGCGCTGGAAACGACCTGCTGCGGATTGATACTGCCGGTTACAGCACGATCATGACCGATATCGACACCGGACCTGCCGGCGATGGGCGCGATCTCGTGCTGGGAACGCACGTGGCACATGGAACGAACCAGGGTTGGGGCAAATGGGAGATCGGTGTGCGGCCAATTCCTCGAGCCAACAGCCAGGTACGCCTTTTGGATACTCCTTTAGACGACGGAGAGGATCGCGCGGTTTATATCACGGTTGGGTTCTTTGAAGTTAACCAGATCCAGATTGGGAAGACGAGGCAAATTACCCTAATCCAAGACCTATGAGGTCTCGAACCATCCGTATGGCACGTGGTCGAGGATCCGTTCAGCATCCGAGCGTCGCCCACATCCCCTGCTGTGCATCAACGTTCAACCCAGCTGACTTCGTTTGCAAGATGTCGTGGGAAGAATACTGGTTTTTGACATTGTCACCAAACGACCCTTTTGATGACCCAGCTGCGAAGTGCTGGAAACTCATCCGATTGTTCGGACTGAGACGTAGTGCATATTGGCACCCGTCGGATGCGCCATCAAACCAACATTTTTCGGATACCTAAACTGCCGGCTCGTGAAGCTGCCGACGCGACCGCTGCGATCCGGCGGAGGTTACTTGTCTACGTCCGTGAATCGGGTGGCGCCCCTGGGAGCTGTGCTCGAAACGGATCGTATGGGGAATGACCGCAGACCTGAGATTTCAGAGGGAGCCCAGGATAGCGGGGTGGGTGGCCAAGAGTCACTGCTGAGGCTCCCGTCAGGCCGGACGCCAGATATAATCAAAGTCCGTCGTTTTATCGTTTGCCCTGAGACCCTTGCCGGTGACGGAGAACGACCCATGCTCACCATTCGCTGCATTTTGTTCACAGGCATGCTCGCCCTGGCCGCCGCCCAAACCCACGCGGCCTCGGTGCTCTTCACGTTCCAATCCCAATTTCCTAATACCGATTGGCACCTCGCCTGGCGCGACGGGGCCGCTAACATCGTCACCCTCGACGCTTCGGACACCGATGGCGACGGGATGGCCTCGGCCATCGGCAATCTCGACCTTACCACGCCCCGCGTGGACCTGTTCGGCATGCCGATGATGGACGACCCGATCTTGTTGAGTGCCCATGGAGAATCGGGCAACAATCCGTTGGTTCCGTTGTTCCATACCCTCGCCGGCGCTCCCCTGGTCGCCGAGACCGGCGGCCAGTTGTTGGGCACGTTTACGATTGGTCAGGTCGTCAACGTCGTCAATGGACTGGTCGTCGATTTCAGCGGCTCCGTTCGCGTAGACCCGGGGATCACCTCGGCCACGGCGCTATTGAATACCGACATCCTCGCTTTGCCGGCCTACAACGGCCAGGCGCGGGTCGTGGCGCTGTTTCAGCGCCGCGGTCGTTCCGGAACCGGCAACTCTGGTACTACTCATCATCGGAATCGCGACCATCTGTTGTCGCCGACTTCTGTGCGTGTCGTAAAATCTTCCGCTTGTGACAGGCGCAGTAATTTCGACGCTTTTGACCCACGTTTTTCGACACACAGAATTCGTGCCGGATAACGTCTTTGGCGAGCTTTTGAGACGCGCCCAACTGAACGAGGCCCTAATTTGCCCCAACAATGGAACATTTAGGAGACGGAGTTCAAATTCTAGCAGCCTGCCCAGCGCCGTTTTGGTGGTGGAGTCGCTCCACGTTCGATCGCCGTTTACTCCGCGCCGTTGACGGTTTACTTGGATTCCAACACGCGGCCCTTGTCGTCGGTGTCCACGGTCCACTGATTTAGAACGCCGCGAAGTTTTTCCAGCTCGGCCTGATCCTCGGGTTGGTCCGATTTGGCGAGATTGTGAATCTCATCGGGGTCGAGGTCGAGATTATACAGCTCTTCGTCGGGCATGCGCCGCTGGCAGAGAAAATCTTGCGCGGGCGTGAGCTTGCCTTCAGCTTGTAGTTTCTTCAGCAAATTCCAGACGGGGTATTCGCTCTCCTTGTATTTATTAGGCGCGAGGAACGGTGTTTCCGGCGTGAAGTTGCGGATGTAGCGGTAATGTGCGTCGCGGACGGTGCGAATGCGCATGACGGTTTCATCGCACCGGTCGCGCTGGTCAAAGGCATATTCGCGAGGCGCTTCGACCTGGTCGCCCAGAAAATTGCGGCCCTGCATTTTCTCCGGCTTCTTCGCGCCGGCAATGGCCAGCATGGTCGGGGCAAAATCAATCCCTTCAATGAATTGCTGATCCACCGTGCCGGCCTGGATTTGTTTCGGAGCGGGAAAATTCTGCGGCCAGCGGATGATCATGGGGACATGCGAACCTTCCTCATAGCAGAATTGCTTCGCACGCACCATCGATGCCCCGTTGTCGGCAAAGAACATCACCACGGTGTTGCGGGCCAGGCCATCGGCTTCAAGTTGTTTGAGCACAAGACCAACCTTGCGATCCAATTCCGTGGCGGCATCCAGGTACTTTGCCCAGTCTTGCGCGTGATCGGATCGTCGGGATAGTAGGGTGGAAATCTCACCTTGTCCGGATCGGCTTTGGCCGGATCGTGATACGGCCGGTGCGTTTCGTTGAAGTTGAGCTGCGCATAAAACGGCTGATGCGTCTTGAGGTCATCCCAATTCGCGGTGTCAAACCGCTTGCCCTCATAGTGGAAATTCCAGTCCGTTTTTCCCGAACCTTTGAAACCGAGTGCGTCCGGCAGGTTACGAACATTCGCGGTATAATAACCCGCGTCGCGCAACCAGTCGGTCAGCACGCGTACGCCGTCCGGTAGTTTGTAGCCGTCGTCGCGGTGCGAGCGATGGTTCTGCGTACCGATGGTCGTGGAATACATCCCCGTCATAAACGCGCTGCGGCTGGGCGAACAGACGTTGCCTACATAACAATGCGCGTAATAAACTCCGTCGCTGGCCAGCATATCAATGTTGGGCGTCCAGACTTCCGGTGCGCTGAACGGCTCAACGCCTCCGGACCCATATCCTCGGCAATGAGCCAAAGAATGTTGGGCTTGGAAGTTTCTGCGCCCGCAAACTGAACGACGTCATGGCTACGGCCAAACAGAGCAGCACGCGGACAGTCAAAGAGAGAATTGATAAAGCAGATTTTAATTTCATAAGTTTGGTGGGTGGCCGGTTTATTTTTCGGCAGGTGGTGCTTCGCCCCGAACTTTTTTGAGCAGAGTGCTAAGTTCCTTCAGTTTTTCCGGCTGACTGTCGGCCAGATTGTTCGTCTCCCCCGGGTCGGTGGCAAGGTTGAACAAGAATCCCGGTTCGGGAATGCGCACCATCTGCCACGGCCCAAGCTGTTCACGGGTGCGGCCTGGCGGAATGAATTTCCAGTCACCTTGCCGCACCGCCACATCACTCGCATATTCGGCGAGCGATGCGCGTCCGCTCTTGGATTTTCCCAGCAAGGCGGCCAGCTGATCCTCGCTATCCAACGCTTCGGCAGGATTGAACTTTTGCTTCGTCAGCATGGCACACGATGCCAGCAGGTCCACCTGGCTGATAAGCGCGTCTGACACGCCGGGTTGGATTTTCCCGCGCCAATAGGTGATGAACGGCATCCGCGTGCCGCCCTCGAACATGCTGTATTTTCCGGCGCGGAACGGTCCGGCGGGTTTGTGATCGCCCACTTTTTCCACCGCGCCATCCTTATAACCGTCGTCCAGCACCGGACCGTTGTCGCTGGTGAGAATAATCAGTGTGTTGCCCAGCAGCTTGAGACGATCCAGTGTGGCAGTCAGTTGTCCGACGCACCAATCAAATTCCACAATCGCATCGCCGCGCGGACCCATGCTGGTCTGGCCCACAAAATCTTTGTTCGGCACGCGCGGCACATGGATATCCTGCGTGGCAAAATACAGGAAGAACGGGTGATCCTTTTCACGCTCGATAAAATCAACGGCATGTCGCGCGAACACCTTCGCCATCTCATCGTCCTGCCACAATGCAGATTTGCCGCCTTTCATGTACCCGATGCGCGATATCCCATGGACGATGGCGTCATTGTGCTCGTGCGACCAGTCCATCACCAACTTGCGCGGTCGCTTTTGCCCGTCGGTTCGCCGGGAAATGGCTTCCGGTAGCTGACCTCAATGGGATCGTTGGTGCTCAAGCCGACCACACGATGGTTCTCAACATAGACACACGGCACGCGGTCGCCCGTCGCCGCCATGATGAACGAATAATCAAAGCCCACTTCCCGTGGACCGGGTTTGATGTCCTCATTCCAATTCAATTCGTTCGAGCCGGCACCCAGACCCAGATGCCATTTGCCCACGACGGCGGTCTTGTAACCGGCGCGTTGAAGCAGGCCCGGGAACGTCTCTCGCCCGGGCCGGATGATAAGTTTCGCGTCGCCGGGCAAAACACCCGTGCCCTTCTGCCGGAAGGCATACTGACCGGTGAGCAACGAAAAACGCGAGGGAGTGCAGGTCGCCGACGTGGCATACGCGCTGGTGAACCGCAACCCGCCCGCCGCAAGCCGGTCCACGTTCGGCGTCTTGACGGCCGTCGCGCCGTAGCAACTGAAGTCGCCATAGCCGATGTCATCGCCATAGATTACGACAATGTTCGGCTTTTGCGCCGGCACTGCGGACGACTCGCCTGCCATGCACGACGTGCCCAGCAGGGACATCACGGTCAGAAAGTTCGCGAATTTGTTCATTGGTCTCTCGGATTAGTTTTTCGTTCCAGCTTGACGTAAGTCTGCGGTGTCGAGCTTCAATAATTCGCCACCCGCCTTCTGACAGGTAAACTCAAGGCGCGGCTGGCAGTGGCGTGACGATAATACAACCGCAGCGGATACCAACCCGCTTTGAGGCGGATGCTGCCGCTGAACTTACCAGCGGAATTTTTCAGCGGCTCGTCAATCACCCGGATATCGTGCAGAAACAGCATCGCGCCAGTGTCAGTATCCACGATCCACGGTGAACGTATATTCGCCAACTTGCGCCGCGTGGAAGTAACCATGAAAAGCGACGCGAATGGCTTGCCGGGGAAAGCCATCGTCAATTCGATTTGCTTGGATTTGCCCGCACTGACGGGGGTGAGCGTGCAGAAGTCCGGCATCCACGGCCATTCGCCTTGGAACAACGAGCATGTCAGCTCCGGATCGCTAGCCGGCTGATTCTCCACCGGCGGCGCCCGCCACGTTTCCGAAGTCCAGGCAGATGCAGTTCCCGGTGCCTGGAACCGCTCCATCGGTCAATCTTGACTAGCGAGTGGCTGTCGTTGCCATCATCAATTGTCATGCATTACAGGTCCTAAAATTTTTCAGTACACCCCACAGGATTCGAACCTGTAACCTTCGGTTCCGTAGACCGATGCTCTATCCAATTGAGCTAGGGGTGCATGCAATGCGGCAATCTGTACGCAAGAGAGGCGATTCTACCGGCATTAAAACACCCTGGCAACCGAGGCCCCGGCAGTGTCAGAGCCAGTCAGTTTTTCAATCTGTAGGAGCCCTCTCCCGACGACAATTGGACCAACAGGTGAATCATCGGAGACGTCAGTCGCCTCCTCCAACCGCAAACGCCTTGTACCTTTGAAAAAACTGACTGGTCCTGCGGCAGTGTTGAGCGATGCCGAGATGCTTGCAATCCTCGGGCTACCACCGCAATACACACCACGTTAATTGACAGATTGGCCCGCAATGAAGTTCGAACCGAGGCTAACTCCAGACGCGGCATGAACGTTATCCGGTTCGGCAATCTTCGACGCCGGCGCTAGCGGCACCTGGGTATTGGCGTGAATCACGGGCTAGCGGGTTCGCGGAAATCGACCGAACACTGCCCAAAAAGTCGTTGCATTCCCCGTAAGTGGGAATACAATCAGCATTTAGGGTTCAGATTCTCGGGGACATGCCGCATCGGGGGCGGCGAATCTGAGCATTTGATGAGAGTGTCTCTTTCCGGACCAAGAAGGTGAACACTCATCTCTGTGGCTATTGCTGTTTTGATTGTCAATGCGTGGCGGGGGTTGAAGTCGAATCAAATGTGTACGCGCGATCCGCAATCGCGGCTCGATGCACCAAAAATCTAGGTGTTTAGGGGGATATCATGTTGCGAGTTACTGCATCGAAGTTTGCGACCTTGGGAATCGCTGGTGCTCTTGTCTTCTTGATCGGTTCGACTGCCCGGGCCCAGTTGCCGGCGGTTTCCACCTGGGATGGGGGCGGCGCAGATGATTTTTGGCTGACAGCGGCGAACTGGAACGGCGATCTCGCCCCATTGGCCGGCAATCAGTTGGTCTTTGCCGGCGGTGTGCGTTTGACTCCCAGTAACGACTTTGCGGTCGGAACGCTATTCAGCAATATTAATTTCGACAGCACAGCGGGCGCATTCACATTAAGCGGCAATGGCTTCACGCTAGACAGCTACCGCACCAATCCTACAGGGTTGGTTGCCGCGGGAAGCATTTCAAACAATTCGACCAGCGCAAACGATTGCTTTGCCTGTGACTGTGTCCCGAGGCAGTCATGCGATTTTTACTACCGCGGGTTCCGGCGCTGAACTTAAGCGGGACATTCACCCGGGCGACCGGCGGCTATGTATTGTTTGGTCAGGTGGGCGCGACGCCGGGCGCGATCAATCTTTCCGGCACGGGGCTGTCAAACACCAACGGTATTCTAGGCGGCTGGGCTGGATACACGACGCTGGCTATTACCCCCAGTACTGCGAACTCTTTGAATCCAACTGGCTGGGCCGCACTTGATGGAAGCGGCAATGTGATTCCGTTGGCTAACGCAGGTTACACCGAAGCAGTTGCCGGCGGTGCAATTGCCAGCGCAGCGGCCAGTAATGTGAAGATTACTACCAGTGGAGCCGCCAACACCTTGGCTGCGGCTGGCACGACCGATATCAACTCCTTGCTGCTCATCAACACGGCGGCTGCCCAAACGATTAATATCAGCGCCACGCAAACGTTGCGGCTGGGCGCCGGCGGCATCATGAATTCCTCCGATGCGCTGGGCACAGTGCGAAACTTCAGCATCGGCCAAACCGCGGGACAAGGTTTTCTAACCGCCGGCGGAGCCGATAACACGGCGGGCGAATTGTTCCTGATCAATACCGGGCTGAATGCCATTACCGGGAACAACCTGACAATCAATACGCGCGATCGTAGACAACGGCAGCGGCGCTGTAAGCGTCGTATCCGCTGGTTACGTCGCGTTCAACGGAACCGCTAACACGTACACGGGGGGCACCTACATTACGCAGGGCCGCATCCAGTCAAATCCGGCAAATCTAGGGACGGGCGACATTTATATCTCGCCCGGCGCTCAATTGTTTCTGAATGCCAACGCGACGATGCCGAACAACGTCTTTATGGCCGGCTTCGGCAGCGGCGAAAGCGGCGGCATTGGCGCCATGCGATTGGGCGGCACCGGTCGAATTCTCACCGGGACCATCACCTTGCTGGAAACCTCGGCCACGGGTAATGGCACTATTCGAGGCCAGATTACCGGGCCCGGCGGGCTCGTCGTGGGGGCTGGCACCGCCAATGGCAGCGGCACCTTGGTCGTCGGGGGCGACATCGCGAATGACTATGCCGGCGACACGCTCATTAATAACGACGCGACACTCGGCGGCGCCAAACCCAATGGGGCCAACACCCTGCAAATCGCCGCGGGCCGCAACAACATCATGCCGCACGGTTCAGGCAAGGGAAATGTAATTCTCAATGCTATAAGTGCGACGGTCACGGCGACGTTTGACCTCAATGGCACCAGCCAAACAATTAATGGCCTATCGAGTACTACTGCCAGCGCCGCAAACAATTTTGTGCATAACAATTTAGCCGGTACTACCTCCACTCTGACCGTTGGCGATGGCAATGCCACTGCGAACTATGGCGGAATTCTGCGCAATAGCAGCGGCAGCGGCGGCATACTTGCCCTGACAAAAATTGGAACGGGAACCCAGACACTCTCCGGCGCGAACACTTACACGGGCAATACAACGGTGAGCGCCGGCACGTTAGCCCTTTCAACAACTAGCACCAGTAACATCGCTTCCAACATCATTAACGTTCAGGCAAGTGGTACCTTGGATGTGACGGGGGTAACAGGCGCGGGCGGCTTTGCTCTGGCCAGCGGCCAGGCCTTGAACAACAACGGAATTGTTACGGGAAATGTGACTGCTGGTTCGGGCGCTACCGTGCAAGGCATCGGCACGTATCAGAATAGTGTCACGGGAACTCCCGGAGGCTTCATTTCAGCGGGAGCTGCCTCGCAATCGGTTGGAACCAACACAATGAATAGCTTGACGCTGGGTGGCGCCGCCGCGCTGATCGAAATTCAAGGCGCAAATGCCGACCGCATCAACGTTACGGGCGCCGCCGATTTCAGCGCCAGGAAGCGGCATTTCGATTAGTTTGCTCGCCGCGGCCACGGCACCTTCGTACGACGTCTTAACCGCCGGCAGTTTCATTGGCACACCAACGCTTCTCAACTCGAGCGTCGGCCGCACGGGTTTCACGATCGACGGAGCTGCGCTGGCCAGCAATATCGTTCGCATCAACGTCACAGGTGGCCCGGCCTCTTTGCGTTGGGATAATACCGGCGGCGCCGGAGATGGACTGACGTGGGACACGACCAACGTGAACTGGAAAAACGGTGTGGCCAACGACACGTTCTTCGCGTTCGACTCCGTGACCTTTGACGACACGAACAACGGAAATTACAGCGTCGCCATTAATTCGACTGTTTTGCCCGGTAGTGTCCTCGTAAATGCTTCCGGCAACTATCAGTTCGCAGGCACGGGGGCTATCGCAGGGCTGACCGGAATTACCAAAAATGGTTCCGGTGCTTTGACTCTTGCCAATCCAAACACATATACCGGTGACACGACTCTTAACCAGGGAACGCTGAACATCAACGATGCCAGCGCAATTCGCCGCTGGCTTATTCACGATCAACGGTGGCACGATCGACACGACCACCGCCGCGGACATTACGCTTTCGACCAATAACCCGCAAAACTGGGCTTCGAGCTTCACCTTTACCGGCACCAAGAACTTGAACCTGGGCACCGGCGCAGTAACGCTCAATGGTAGCCCAACGGTTACGGTCAGTGCCGGCGTGCTGACGGTTGGCGGCGCCATCGGCGATGGCACCGGCAACTCGTTTTCCAAAAGCGGGACAGGGGTCTTGCTCCTTAGCGGCGCCAGTAGTTTCACGGGTAGCGTCAATGTTCTCCAGGGCACGCTTCGCGTTCAGTCCGCCAGTGTAAACGCTTCGCCGTTAGGTTCGACGCTGGCCGCTGCCGGCAACACCGTCACCATAAATTCCGGCACGACTCTGGATCTCACGGGTCCAACTCAAAACACGCTGAGCTTCGGGCAGAAGCAGTTCTTTATTGCAGGAACGGGCGTGGGCGGCGTGGGTGCCATTTTGAACGACGGAACAGCAACAACGCCGGGCTTGGGTCAGCAGAACGCATTCCAAAAAGTCACGCTGACAGCCGATGCAACCATCAATGCGGCCGGCGACTCAACCGCCACAGGTGCTCCGGGCCGAATCGACTTCCGCGCCAATCAGGTCGCTGGAGCGAACGTGGCAGTGCTCGACCTCGCGGGCTTCACTTTGACAAAAGCCGGCACGAGCTATTTTGGCATCGTCAATACCGACGTCACACCGGGCAACATCGTAGTAAACGGCGGTATTTTCCAAATTGAGACTGGTTCCAACGTGCCGGGCGGCGCGGGCAGCGGCTCCATCACTTACAACGACGGAACTTATGCCAGTTTCTTCACGAATACCGGCGATGTCAGCCGTCCCATGACGATCAACGGCAATGTCAACATGGGCACTGCGGCCAACACGGTTGCGACTATCGCCAGCAACATTACGCTCAACGGCGCCGTGATTATTGTGCCGCGCAACGGCAACGGCACCGGTACTTTAACACTCACGGGCAACATTACGGAAACCGGCGGTCCGCGCACCATCACCAAATCGAACAACGGCACCGGGGTGAGCACGTTGATCTTGTCGGGCAACAACAGTTTCACGGGCGGACTGGTCATCAATGGCGGTGTTGTGCAACTTGGCAGCGCCGGCGCGCTAAATTCCACAACGCCCAATGCCGTCACCATGGCTGGCAATCTGACCAGCGATGCGCTGCGGTTGGCGGGCAACAGCGTCACCATTGCCAGCTTGAATGGAAGTTCTGCGAATCCAGTGGTGGAGAATGCTAATGCCGCCGCCGCAACGCTCACGATTAACAGCAGCACATCCGACAACTTCTCGGGCGTTTTGCGCGACGGTGCTGGCGGCGGCGCACTATCGCTGACCAAGACCGGCACCGGCACACAGACGCTGTCTGGCACGAACACTTATACAGGTGTCACCACCATCAACGGCGGCACTTTGCAAGTGGGCAATTTTGGGAACACCGGTTCGATTGCCACGACCAGCAGTGTCACCGGCACAAGCAGCGGCACGCTGAGCTTCACGCACTCCGACGATCTTACTTTTGCGGTGCCCCTGACCGGCGGCGTGAAACTCGCTCAAACGGGCAGTGGAGCGCTCACGCTCAGCGGCACCTCCACCTCCACCGGCGGAACCGACATCAACGGCGGCGCGCTATTCGTCACCGGCGCGCTGGCAAGCTCCGCAGCGGTCAACGTTCACGGCAGCGCGGCACTCGGCGGCAATGGAGACGGCATCACGACCGGCAAAGTCGGGAACGTCGTCATGGATGCAGGCTCCATCATCCGGCCCGGCACCACAATTGCCGATAACAATATTGGCCAGCTGACGATGAACTCGCTGACCGTCAACGGCGGTGATTTTGCCATGGGAATTTCCGGTTTCGCAAATCACGATCTCGTAACGGTCGCCGGCACGGCAAATTTTGCAGCGTCGGGCTCGTCATCGTTTACTCCGTTTTTCAACACAGTTCCTCAGGCCGGTTCTTACACCCTGCTGACCGCTGGGAACTTGATCATCGATCCCACCCACACGATAACTCTCAATCCGCCCAGCAGCACGACTCGATTCACCTTTAACCTCGTGAAGACCACCGGCGTGAACGGTACCATTGCTCTGAGCGTTGGCGGAAGTAACAAGAGCATCGTCTGGACAGGCGCTCAAAGCTCCGTGTGGGATGTCGGCGCCACAAGCCCGCAGAACTGGAAGGAATTGCCCAGCACGGTCGAGCGGTACTTCGACCTTGACAACGTCACGTTTGACGATACCTCCAATGTCTCCACCCATAACGTCCAGCTCAACACCATCGTTACGCCGAGCTCGGTGACAGTTGCTGCCAACACCGATTACAGCATTCTTGGCACCGGCTCGATCACCGGCGCAACAGGTTTGACCAAGTCGGGAACCGGCAAACTCACCCTGTCGAACGGCGCCAACGACTTTAGCGGTCCCACGAACATTCAGGACGGCACCCTGGTCATCGGCGCTTTCGGAACCTTTTCGCCGAATTCGGCATTGACATTAGGCGATGGCACAACCAGCGGCACGCTGGATTTGGGAAGCTCTGGCGCAACGCTGGCCAGCCTATCGTCCAGCGGAACCGGCACCGCCAACGCCATTGGCAGCAGTTCCGTCGGCCAGTTTCTCACGTTAACCATCAGCGGCGGCGACAGCACCTTTGTGGGCGCGATTCAAGACAATATCGGCGCCGGCAGCGGCAATAGCGTGGCTTTGACGGTCAGTGGCGGCACGCTGCGAATCGATGGTAATAACAGCTACACCGGCGCCACCACCATCAACACGGGCGCAACGCTGCGAATCGGAAACGGGGGGGCCACCGGCAGCTTGAGCGCTGCGACCACAATTTCCAACAGCGGCACGCTCGATTTCGATCGCAGCGGAACGCTGACAGTCAGTCAATCGATTTCTGGTGCTGGCGGGCTGGAAAAACACGGGACCGGCACTTTGGTTCTCACGGGTTCCAATAGCTACGGGACAACACTCATCGACGCCGGAAAACTGCAAATCGACAACGGCGGTACTACCGGCAGCCTCGGCAGCGGTGCAGTGACCGACAATGGTACGCTGACTTTCAACCGCGGCGACGATCCATCAGCGCCCGTAACCGTTTCTAACCTCATTAGCGGCACCGGCGATGTGGAAAAAGTGGGTACCAGTCTCTTAGTGCTCTCAGGCGCCAATACCTACAGCGGAACCACCACGGTTTCCAACGGGGTGCTCCGCGTGACCGCAAGCGCATCGTTCGGCGCAATTCCTGGCGGACCCGTCGTTGTCAATAGCGGCGCGACCGTGGATATTGGGAACGCGACAGCAAACAATCAGAACTTCGGTCAAAAGGAATTCCGCATTCAGGGTCCGGGCGTCGTGTTGAATGGCGAGGCCCTCGGCGCACTTTCTGCCTCAGGCACGGTTACCCAGAACAACGCCTTTCAGCGCGTCGTGCTGACCGGCGATGCTTCAATCGGCAATCCTGGAATTCCCAACGGTGCGCAGCAGGTTTGACATTCGCGCCGGACAATCCAATGGCCAAAACACGGCGCTTTTAGATTTGGCCGGCCACGTGTTGACGAAAATCGGCACGAACCAGATCAGCCTCGTTGCCACAGACGTTACGCCGGGCGACATTGTCGTGCAGTCGACCGATGTCGGTGGAACGCGCAATCTGTTGGCGCTCGAAACTTCGACCAACATCCTGGCGGCCAACAAACCTGACAACAGTCCATACACCGTGACCTATAACGACCACACGACGATGGGTACATTTAGCGACAACGGCACGATCACTAGGCAGATCGTCTACACCGGCGACGTGCTCACCTATAACGGCGGCGGTGGCACTTCCACCGTGGCCGCGCCCATCTCACTGAGCACGTCGGCAAGCGTAATGCGAATTGGCGTACCCGATCCGAGCGTACTCTGGGAACCGGCGACTATGTACTGACGGGCAACATCACCGGCCCTGGCTCCGTAATTAAGGAGAATGCCCAAGTAGCCCGGTTCTCGGGCAATAACACCTACGCCGGCAGCACCACGGTATCGCTTGGCACATTGGCCATCGGCGCCGCGAACCGCATGCCGGATTCGTCGCAATTGATTCTCAATGGCGGCACTTTCAGCACTGCCGGCTTCGATGAAAAGATGGGTACATTGAACGCCGCCTCCGCCGGCACCATCGACCTGGGCGCCACCGGCGCCAGCTTATTGCAGTTTGATAACAGCAGTGCGGTCAGTTGGGGCGGATCGCTGACCATCAACAACTGGAGCAACGGCCTGGACCGCGTGTTTGTCGGCAGCAATTCCAGCGGTTTAACTCTTTCGCAGCTAAGTGCAATCACGTTTACCGGCTTCGGGGCCGGAGCCGACATTTTGAGCACCGGTGAAATCTATCCGGTTGGTGCGCCGCCGTTGTTCATCCAAGGCGACTGGAACCGTGACGGAGTCGTCACCACGGCCGATATTACGACGATGTTGAATGCCTTAACCGATCTGTCGGTCTACGAGGCCAACTTCAACGTGCTCACCCCGCAGGAACTGGCCTCGATTGGCGATTTCGATTCCTCGGGCACTGTCACCAACAAAGACATTCAACCACTGCTCGATCTGGTCGCCAGTCTGCCGGGCGCCGGCGGTGTCGCCGCGGTGCCGGAGCCCTCGACGATGTTGTTGGGTGTGCTCGGACTGATCGGGCTGGTCGCAATGCAGGCCCGCCGCAAACGTTGGGCTGCGAATTGAGCAGAAACAAGAAGAGATTGGCCGCGCGCTTTTATTCCGCGATCTTCTTGCGCGTCAGGCAGAATACGCCTGAAGATGCCAGCCGAGTTCATTTTTTCCGGCGCCGGCGGGGTGAATTGCCCTTGCGCGGTTTAGGCTTCGCTGGTTGACGGTTAGTGCCAGGACCGGCCCGCTTGGCAACTTTCGGCCCCCGAACCGGAGGAAGCTTCAACGACTTGCGCTTCTCCGCAACCTCTTCCACGGGTCGGTGAGTTATTTTGGCGATCTCCGCATCGCTGTACCGGCCTAGCATGTTGAGTTCCGTGACTCCCCAGACTCGGAACCGCTTCCGATAGGCCGGGATGCGCAGCGAGTGCCGCTTTTGGCAGACGGCGGCGGTGGAAATGCCCAATCGCTTGGCCAGAGCAGCGTCGGAAACAGTGCCGAACAGCGCGATTTCAGTTTTCTTCCAAATCCGCTTGCGGGGCATATTCAACTCTACCCTAACTCCACAGAATGGCAAACCGGACCCGGTGATTCCTCGTAAGCCGCATCGTCGGAGTGGCGCCCGCCGCTGTCAAGAGACGTGGGGTGTCTCCCCGGGCCAGTCAGTCAGTTTTTCGATCTGTAGGAGCCGTCTCCCGACGGCGATTGGAGCAATGGGTGATTCATCGGCGACGGGAGTCACCTCCTACAGCCGCAAACGCCTCGTACTTTTGAAAAACTGACTGGTTCTGGGGTGCCCCCTCTACTGGTTTACTGGCCCTCTTTTCATTGCAACTGCTGAAAATCGGCCGCCCGATGCGCAGCATGGCTTATCGCGTGATTTTCTTGACGAACAAAAGACAACGCGCTCGCCGGAACAGCAAGGTGCCCCCTGGGCTCTGTTCCCAATTCACGGCTTGTAGACCTCAAAGTCTTTTCTGATCGCTTCGCGGCCGTCGATTAAGATGCGTTGCGTCCAAGTGCCAGGGACTAATTCAAATTCGCAACTATCGATGAAGTACCAAATTGAATCTACGGTTCGTGACTCGCCTGGGCCAAGTTCAAGGTCTTCAGATGCACCGCTCGATGTCCCGCCATCAGGTGCTGAGAACGCAGGATGCTCCCAAGTGCGCGTGTACTTTACGCGATTATTTATTGGATTTGAAAGTTCAATGCGCATTCCCCAATAGCACCCGTCTTGGCAAAGAACCTTTGTGGTTGTCTCTCGATGCTTTGGCCCCTCCACTGGTAAAACGCTGACTGGCAAGCCGATTCGCCAATCACCTTTCGTCATGAGGACGGCGTCGTATATCCCATAATCAACAATTTTCGCGCTAGGGGCTGCTGGTCTGCAAGAAGCCAAGAGCACCAGCAGCAGTGAGATCAGTAATGAACGTGAAAACATAAAATAAGAAGGTGAAATTTCAGCCCAAGCTTGTGGGTGGTTTTTAGATCCAGGACTCGGGCAAGAGAAGAGGATATGAGACCCGCATCTCTTTCCTTCACCCTGATTCCTCTCTTGGAGAATACCATCTTCATGGGAAACCAAAACGGGGGGGAACCAAAACGGGACTGGTCTTATTGATTCTTTCAGAGACTATTTTTTCTTCTCGGAGGCTGCCGCTTTTTCGGCTTCTTCGCGCTGCTTGCCGCGGAGCTTGCGCAGGTTCTCGATCGTCTCCGTCACCTTTGGATCGTCGAAGCCGGTGACGGTAATGAGAGGCTCGGGGGCGGCAAGAAAGCGCGGTCGCACATCGGGAATGAAGTACGACCCGTTGCGATCACGTTGTATCAAAGCAATCACATGCACGCCCCTAGGTGGAACAAACTGGACCGCTCTTTGTCCCCACTGAATTCGAACGTCAACATCAATGATATTTTCCGCGGCTGTGTCGTACTCGCCTGTTAGGGTTGCAATACCTCGAAGCCGTAGCTTGTACTGATCTCCCAAGACTTTCTTCACGTCATCGATTCTCGCGTAGATAACAGCCGCGTTCTTCCAGTAGGCTGGCGGGTCACCATTTTCATCCTGAATTACAGCAGTTGCCCACAGCCCAATCAAAATGCAGACTGACATCTTAAGGCATCCTATTGCGGACTAGAAAAATCCTGATTGATTAGAGGGTCCTCTGGGGAAGGAAAAGGGGAAGGGGGGAGCCAAAACGGGACTGGTCTAATTGATTCTTTCAGAGACTATTTTTTCTTCTCGGAGGCTGCCGCTTTTTCGGCTTCTTCGCACTGCTGGCCGCGGAGCTTGCGCAGGTTTTCGATCGTTTCCGTCACCTTCGGATCGTCAAAGCCGGTGACTTCGAAGAGACAAGGGCGATCGCCGTTTTCGTTGACTGGCGTTATCACGGCATCACCAGGCGGAATCGAATATAGATCATCGTTCGCGACTCCCACTCCCCCCAACAATGCAATTACCTTGGTGCCTTTGACAGGAACATTTACGATATGAGAAACTGCAAAGTTTCGCATCAGTGCCATAGCTTCGAGGTCATCATTTTCCGCGGCGTCAAAGTGTCCCGTTAAAGTAGCGAGTGGTCGCAGCCGGAGCTTCCACTTCGATGGACTGTCATCCTGCTGTTTAGCATCAAGTACTTCGGCATATACCACGGCCACATGTTCCCAGACCCTTGCCTCCGTTCCGATGCCCATCGGACCAATCATTGCACAGCAATTAACTAGCGCTCCAAACTGAACAAGAATAGATGAGATCATAAACAGTTCCTTGCACTCTAAAATGAAAGGGTGCCGAATTCGGTATTTGCTTCTCGCCATTGGCTCCTAGGTTGATACGGTGTGCCTTTGCCATCGGTGGACCAATGATTCAGGGAAGGGGAAGGAAAAGGGGACATTCTACTTTTTCTGAGTTCGGGGTCGGCCGCGGGGCCGGAGGGACGACTCTAAGCCCAGGCGTGCAGCCGTCCGTTGGGTCCACAACTCGTGGCCCCAGGGCGTGCCGCGCACGATGCTCCGACGGACGGCCGCCAGCTCCGCTGCGCTCTGCACCAGGTTTACGCGCTTCGGCCAATCTCTGGGGCGGGGAACCGGCCAGTCGGAAAGCAGTTCCGATCTTTTGCCGCTGGGCCTCCACGACAAGCTGGACCAAGCCCAGGCTTCGGCCCGACGCACCAACTTAGCCCGCAGCGGATTGCGCTCCACATACCGCAGCACGGCCAGCAGGTGTTCGTCTTGCTGGATGGGAAAGGCCTTGAACCGACCTTGCCACACGTGTCCGCTGCCGTGGTAATGGCGATGATAGCGCCGCACGTGCGAAGTCAGCAGCCATTGCATCCAGCGGCTTAGGTCTCCGGCTCCGCGCGGCCACAAGACCAAATGAAAATGATTGGGCATCAGCACGTACGCCAGGATGCGCATCGGCAACCGCTCTTGGGCATCCGCCATGAGCTGGACAAAGGCTGCGTAATCGCTGTCCTTGTGGAACACTTCCGCTTGGCCGTTGCCACGGTTGAGCACGTGGTAGCACATTCCGCCGACAGAAGCTCGGGCAGTCCTTGGCATGCCCGCCAAGCTACCCATTCTCGTCCCGCAAGTCAAGAAAAGTAGAATGTCCCTATTTTATTCCCTGAAAACATCTCTGATGGGAGATTCGACATCGGTTACACTATTTGATGCCGATCAAACGCTTAACACGGTCCGGATTAAGTTCGATGAGTTTAATACCTTGCAACGTCGCAGCCGTCGCCTCGATGGCACCTATGTTGTTCTGAACGATCTGCAAGACGGCTACTATTTCCAGAAGCTTAAGTTGCGTTCTAGCATTATCACGAATGAGTCTAAGGTTTGGCAGAGACTTCTTGACCGGTCCGCTGCCGTCGTCAATGGAACGAATCGTTTGCATATATTCGCCCCATGCTTTCTGACAAACCTGGATCGATTCGTCACGGCTGGCTATGTTGCACCGTACCTGTTCGCGCAAGATTTCGTCAATTTCTGGCGCCTCCGCTTGCTTGCGAAGAGACTTCTGTTCCTTCTGTAGCGAAGCAATCATACGCTGCATTTCGTTATGAATGCCTACGATTTCTTTGACGCCTTGTGCACAAAAGTCCTCGATAAAACGGATCACGAAATCTGTTAGCTCGTACACGAGCAGAGCATTCTGAAACACGAGCTGTCGCTCAGCGACAGGATCATCGCCTTGACGACGTTTATTAAGCTCGTGAACCATCTGATTGTTCAAATAGCGAAACATCTCTACGGCCACCTTCAGTGAACGGCAGGAAATATGAACGTCCGTGTCTGCCTTGATAAGTGTTTCGGCCTTCGCCTCTTGACTCTGCGACAGCTGGAAACCTCTGATGGCCTCGGCACATGTTTTGTAATTCTCTTCTTCGATTTGGCGAGCGATCTGTTGAATAATGCCCTTCATTTCTTCGTGCAGGGAAGCAAATTGTTGTCTCACAGCCTGGTCCACGCGCTTGTTCTTTGACGCATTTACGGCAATCAGGTCAATGTCGTCAATCTCGATGTCCCTGCGGAGCCTCATGACCATTTCAAGGTGCTCGCGAATGAGACCTTTCATGTCATGAGCCCCTGTTTGCATTGCGGTTATCTCCAGGCGAAATTCGGACTGATTCGCGGTCGTCATACAAATATCCCGCTTGCTAGGATAATGGGAAGAAAAAAAGTGTCAGAGAAAAAGGGTCAGGAATGTCAGAAACCTTTGTTTGTGATTTTCCCGCCTGCCATGCAGCGGAAGCTTTGGAAATCAATCCTGGATCCTCTCGATTCTCTCCGCTGCCTTCTCGGAGAATACCAACCTTAAGTTCTTTAAGCCAGTAATATCGGCAATTTGGATGCCACTGAGACCATGAAGTTCCGCACGCGCAAGGGCCGATCTTTCTCGCCTTCGTGGTCTCACGCGCCTGATGAATTTCAAAATCGATGCTGGCTGGCAATCCCCAGGTCGGCGCCACGAGCCACCCAGGAACTCGTTTGCAAACCGGGCGAGACAAAAGCGGCAGGAACGAGCACCGCCTTGCCGTTTTCCCAGCCTGCCCTTCGTTCTGCCGTTCCACGCCTGCTAGAGCCCAATTTATCAACCTCATGCTTAAAAACAGCGTCGGGAAGGCATGCCCGTCGAAAATTGCGCTACCGTTGCGACTTAAATTTTTGCTGGGCGGCAATTTTTCTTATCGAGAAAAGGGCCAACGATATGGGATAATGCCGGGTTCAAGCAGTGGTCGGTGTTCGGTGGTCAAACGGATGGCTCGAGTCATGAGCTTCAAATCAGCAACAGTTCATCGCTCGTCGCCCACCAACGGACGCGGATCGAGGGGGATCGGCCCAGGCACCCGCACCCGCGTCCTCTCGCAAGGGCGCGAGGGAGCAACAAAACGGGACACCACCGCATCGCTCCCTCATTCGTGCGTGCCACGCAGAGCCAGAAAACACGAGAATTTCCGCATCAAAACGCGATTCCGAAGATGGAGCGCAGAGCCCGAGGGTGCAGTGGAGGTGCAATGTTTGGCGAAAAAGACTGGTTTTTACGAGGTTTCGAGCACCACATTGCACCCTCGATTTTATTTTTCTTGCGCGCGTGCTTTCAAGATCACGGTTTTTCTCGGAGAATTCGCCTGTTTTCAAAAACTGGTCGCACGCACGAGGGTGCAATGGTGTCGAACAACTGCGTTTTTCTCGGGAAATACTGTGCGTTGCCCGATCAACACTGCACCACTGTTCATTACAGGAGCTGAATGATGACGAAGCAAGATGCGAATTCGCTTTCTCATACGCACGATCAACCGCTGCCGTCGTTCCGCTATGCGATGGAAGATCAGGCCGGGCGCGTGAGTGTGGCGGGCTCGGCGAAGGAAGCCAACATCGACGAGTTTCCCGTGTCGGAAAAAATTGCCGCCGTGTCGATGCGGCTCGAACCTGGCAGCATTCGCGAACTGCACTGGCATGCCATTGCCGCCGAATGGGCTTACATGCTCAGCGGGCATTGCCGCATTACGGTCTACTCGCCCGACGGCACGCACGAGGTGGCCGATTTTGGTCCCGGCGATGTGTGGTATTTTCCGCGCGGGTATCCGCACTCGATCCAAGCGCTGGCCGATGGTTGCCATTTTATTCTGGCGTTCGACGATGGTCACTTCTCCGAGTTCGGCACGTTCAGCCTGACCGATTGGGTCGGCCACACGCCGCCGGAAGTGCTGGCGAAGAATTTCGGCGTGCCGGCCGGCACGTTTGCGAAGTTCCCCAAGGAAGAGGTGTACATCGTTCCCGGAAAAGTTCCGCCACCGCTGTCGGAATATCCGACGTCGGGTTCGCAGCGCAGCGGGCCTTTGACGCACAAGTTTTCGCTCGATGCCCAGGAGCCGCGGAAATTCGCCGGCGGCGATCTGCGGATCGTTACGGTCAACGAGTTTCCAATCTCCACGACGATGATGGGCGCGACGATGACCATTCATCCCGGCGACATCCGCGGCCTGCATTGGCATCCGCACGCCGCCGAATGGCAGTACGTGATGGCCGGCCGCTCGCGCGTCACGGTGTTTGCTTCGCACGGCCATGCCCGCACTGAAGAGTTGGGGGTCGGCGACATCGCTTACGTGCCGCAAGGATTTGGGCATTACATCGAAAACATCGGCAGCGAAGATTTGCGGCTGCTGTTGGTCTTCAATCACGGCGAGTACAAATCGCTCGATCTGGCCGATTGGTTGGCATCGAATCCCCGCGAATTGGTCGCCGCCAACTTCGGCGTCTCGGAAGAAGTAATCGCGAAATTTGCCAGCAGCGGCACAATTGTTTGATGGCGGCGTTTTTTAGGAATTGTAAAACAAGCAAATTGATCGACGATTGGAACGAAATCCTTTGGAGCCGTGAACGTGTCTGGCTAAACTGATGGATGGAACATGCGATAGGGCGATTCTTGTATGAATACGATGGAACTAGTTCGACGCCGCATTCGGCTACCGTTGGCGCATGCCGCGGTGCTCGCGCTGCTGCTCGTCGCACAGTCCAAAGTGGCGCAAGGCTACGAATTACTCCATCTCCAGTGGCCGCAATCGGCGCTCGGCCAGCCGGTCACCATTACCTACAGTTACAACAATCTGCTCGACGGCGGATTGAAAGGCCCCGATGGCATTTCGTTGCCGGCGTCGCTGATTCGCGCTTCTGTGCAAGAAGCGCTGGGCCTGTGGGCCGGAGTGGCCCCGCTGAATTTTGTAGAAGTGCCCGATCAGGGCGGGACCGTGGCGAGGGTCGATTATCCGAATGGTCAGTTCGGCCAAATTCGGCTGAGTCACATCTACATCGACGGTCCCGACATGCCGGGTCAGTCGCCGAAGCCGAAAGCGCTGACATACTATCCCACGGGCAACGGCAATCTGGCCGGCGATATTTTTTTCGACGATGGCGATCCCTGGCAGCAAATGGGCACGCTGGCAACGCCAGATGTGCTGGGCGCTGCCATCCACGAACTTGGCCACGCCTTGGGGTTAGATCACTCCAACGATCCCACGGCCAACATGTATTGGATTTTCACGCGCTACAACGGACCTGGCACGGGAGCTTCGCTGAAACCCGATGATATTGCCGGAATCCAAGCGATTTATGGCGCGGGCACAGGATCAGTGACACCACTGCCCGTGCCGGAACCGGCGAGTTGGCTGCTGGCGCTTGCTGGCGCTATCGTAATTGGATTTGGATTGCGAGAACGAATCCGGAGGGCAATGCGCTGCTTATGCGGGGCTCGTTTTCCAGCCGGCGGCTTCTTCGCCATCCAACCGCAAGGTGAGGCATTTCGCACTGCCGCCGGCTTTGACGAACTCGTCGAGCGGCGTTTCACACGGCTCGAATCCACGCTGGCGAAGCGCTTTGTGCAGTTGCGGGCAGCCGGTGTTGGTAACCACCGCACGGCCGACGACCACGGCATTACAGGCAAAGCGGCGGGCTTCGTCGTCGGTCGCTTCAATCAGTTCGGGAACATGAGCTTTGAGGGCGGCGCGCCCGTAATCGTCGAATGCCGGCGGAAAATAGATAGCCATCCCCGACGCCAGCGGACAAAAGCAGGTGTCGAGATGGTAGTAATACGGATCGATCAGTTCGACTGGAATCACACGGCAGCCGAGCATCGCACCAATTTGCTGATGGCCGCGAGCATGACTGCGAATGCGGTAGCCGGCAAACAGCGTATCGCCGCAAAACAGGGCGTCGCCGGCGCCTTCGAAGTGCAAATCGTCGGGGACATGAACTGTTTCGAAGCCGGCGGCCTGAAGCCAGGCTTCGTCAAACGCCACTTCCCCTTGCCGCTGCGAGTGACGAAATCTCGCCATCACTGCCATTCGGCGATGAATGAGTGCCGCGTTGGCCGTGAAGACCATGTCGGGCAAGCCGGGTTGCGGCGGCAGCAATTCGATTGTGGCGCCCGCTGTTTCCAACAACACTTTCAGAGCGGTCCATTGTTTGACGGCTTCGGGGCGATCGCTTTGCCGCTGACGACTCATCCACGGATTGATCTCGTACTCAATTCCGTAATAATCGGGCGGACACATCAAGATGCGCGGCATGTGAGTTCACCCCGCCGTCTCGAGTGCTTGAATTTCCTCTACCAACGCTCGCAAAAACGGCTCGACATCAGTAACCAGCCCGACCGTTTGAAACGATCCACGGTCGTTCAGCTTGATGACCGTGGACGGATTGATATCGACGCAGACCACTTTCACCCAAGCCGGCAGCAAGTTGCCAACGGCAATCGAGTGCAACGTCGTGGCGATCATCAGACAAAACGTGATGTCGCGAATCTTTTCACGCATTTGCCGCTGAGCTTCCAGCACGTCGGTAATTACCTCGGGCAATGGACCGTCGTCGCGAATGCTGCCGGCCAGCAGAAAATCGACGTTGTTCTTCACGCACTCGTACATGATGCCACTGGTGAGCAAGCCCTGATCGACTGCCTGGCGAATGCCGCCGCAGCGACGAATACGGTTGATCGCCCGCAGATGGTGCTCGTGCCCGGCTTCGGCCAGATCTCCACGCTCCAGATGCACGCCCAGACTTGTGCCGAAGAGAGATTGCTCGATGTCGTGTGTCGCCAAAGCGTTGCCGGCAAACAAACGACGGATGTAACCGCGGCGAATCAGTTCACACACATACGGCCCGCTACCAGTATGAACGATGGCAGGGCCGCCAACGAGCAGCGATTTTCCGCCCGATTTTTTGGTGCGAAACATTTCTTGCGCGATTTGCCGAATAGCCACGCCTTTAGGTTTTTCCGTGGACACGGCGCTATTCATGAACTCAAACGATTGCCGTTCCAGCTTCTTTTCTTCCGGAAACACACGCACGCCGGCATGCCCAACGACGATGGGCATGTCGCGCGTAACCTCGGTCATCGGAATGCAGCGAGCCGTGCGGCTTGTGCGATCGATGACGATACCGCAATCCATTTCTTGATCGGCAACGTTGACCCACTGATGTTCCAGCCGAATTTGGGTCCGCTGATTGGTGGTGCTGTAGAAGCCTTCAGGAAATGCGCCGCCAATATCAGCATCCACCAGCCGCGCATCGTGCAGCGAAGTGGGAACCGCGCCGTGGTCGGCAATTTGCGCCAGAATTTCAGCCAGCGTTTCCGAAGTTACGGCCCGCACTTCCAACAGCGCGTAACTGGCGTCGGTCCGGCCGTGGCCGACGGTGATGTTCTTAATCTGAAACCCTCCGCCGCCGGCCGTGATGACGTCCAGAATCTTCGGCAGGATCAGGCTGTCGATGATGTGCCCGCGCACTTCGACTTCCTCACAGTGCGGCATGGCCTTCGCGTCGGTAGTGGTGTGTTTATGGTCCATATGATTTTCGCATGTGCAATTTGATTCATTCAACCGCAGGCACCCAAGAATTCTACGTTCTGGCCGTGAATTCGACCAAACATCGCCCGCTTACTGTATCTGGCTCAAAGCAACGTTTTCGCCGTGCAGAGATCGCCTTCCCGTCGGACCCGGCAAAACTTATACTGTGTTTTAAGGTGGCAGAGTGGGTTGTCGTCACTGTTTTACCGCAGCCGTGGCACCCCTGGCATGCATAACGAACCGCATATCGTACGCTTTCAGATAAATAGGAATTTCATGACCGACGAGCAATTCGATCCTTGGAAGTCATTGGCCTCAGAACTTGGCGTGGATGCCAACGAGCCTGCACCTCCGCCACCACCGACGAAAGTGCCAACCAGTTCTGTGCCGCGTGCGCCAACAACTGGATCCTCATCCGCACCACCGGCACCGAAAAAGTCGTCCTCCGATTGGATGGCCTTGGCGGGCGAGCTGGGCATCGAAGTGCCTCCGGAACCGCCGGCCGCCTCCACAAAGCGGGATCCTGTGGCTGAATTGCTCGGTTTCCCACCGCCACCTGCGCACGCTCCCTACGGTCGAGAGGAACAGCGGCGAAAAGGGGACGAAGACGAAACTCAAGAAAAGCGATTTCGGGACGACGATTATCCCCGCGACCGTTGGACTACCGATGATGCCGACGAGGGCATGATTCGCGATATTGAAGAAAGCGACGAGATCGTTCGGTTGGAGTCGGTTGGTGAAGGCGATGGACCGCGAAGCCGCGAAAAGGGAAAGGATGATGCGCGTGGCTCCTCTCGGCGACGCCGTCGTCGGGGCGGACGTGGCCGTGGCGAAGGTCGCGACCGAAATGCCGAGGTCCGCGGGCGTTCGGACAGCGAAGGCAGAATAGAAAGCCGCAGTGACGAACGTAAGAATATCCGACGTGAAGACGGCATATCGCATGACGATCGCGACGAAGTTGATGATGATGAGAAGCGCGAATCGGAGGACATCAATTCATCAATGGGTGGGGTGTCCGGCGAAAGTCCTCGTCGTGCTGATGGTGACGAGCCACAGCAGAAACGGCGCCGCCGTGGACGCCGCGGCCGAGGTGGTTCGCGTGAGCGCGGCAATGTTCGCTCAGAAAGACCTAGCTCTCCGATACGAGACGTTGACGACAACCTTTCTCCAGCGCCAATTAGTACCGAGAGCGAAGAAATTGATTTTGTCGAACTGGTTGATGACGACCGCACGCCGCTGGAACCCGTCGGCATCACCGCCGATACCGACGACAATGGCGATGAAGATTTGGCATCGGTCGGCGAATCGCACGGGGGTAAAAACTCGGTGCGCGACATCCTGACGTGGAAAGAAGCGATCGGTATGATTATCGACGGCAACATGCAGGCTCGCTCACGAGCGCCCCAGAATTCGCATGGATCGCACGGTTCTCATGGTTCCCGTGGTCGAGGCCGTGGTCGTGGTCGTGGCGGACATCGCGGCGGTTGAAAATTATGGCCGAAACGCCTATGCCGCCGGTGCATCGACGATTGCTCGACGACTTGCGGCAACAGTTTCCGCAGCCTGTCTCCGATCCGGTTCACGATTCGTATTTCGTGTTTTCGATTCTGCGAGCGTTGGATCAGGTAGACGCACTGAAATCGCAAACGCCAATTCTTGGCAGCCCGACGCAACCGAACTACGAAGCGGCTCGCAACGCAACGGTGGAAACCGCCGGCCACACGCTGGAACAGGTTATTCCGGAGCTTGTTCATTATTTGCAGGGCATGCTTATCTGGGGTCACCCGCTCAGCCAGGTGAATGTGGTGCCGCAACCATCGATTGCCGGCATCATCGGTGTGCTGCTGCCGTCGGTCTACAATCCGAATTTATGCAGCGAAGAGAGCGGCCATCTTGTTTCCGAAGCCGAAGTGCGCGTGTCGGCCATGGCCGCCGACCTGATTGGCTAGGATCCGCAAAGAGCCAGCGGCATCTTTACGTTCGGCGGCACCGGCGGCTTGCTGTATGGAATTAAAGTTGGATTGGAAAAGGCCCTGCCCGGCAGCGCTCAGCATGGCTTGAAAGATGAGGCCGTCGTGCTGGTTTCCGACTGCGGTCATTATGCTTGTCGCACGGTGGCCGTCTGGTTAGGAATTGGGCAAGACCACGTGGTAGCTGTGCCGTCGCATTCGGACAATTCAATCGACCTGAAAGCATTGGAGGCGACCGCCGGTGACGTGCTGCAATCGGGCCGTCGAACTGCTGCGATGGTGGCTACGATGGGCACGACCGACGCGTTCGGCATCGACGATTTAGAAGAGATGCACGCGCTGCGCAAGAAGCTCGTCGACGAACTCTCGCTGCCATATTTGCCACATTTACATGCCGATGCCGTGATTGGCTGGGCTTGGAGTGTATTTAACGATTACGAGTTTCTGCAGAACTCGCTTGGCTTCCGTGGCCGAACCGTGCGGGTCTTGGCGGCCGTTCACCGGCGCATGCAGCATTTGCAACTGGCCGATTCGGTTGGAATTGATTTCCACAAAACAGGATTTGCGCCCTATATCTAGTCACTCGCGCTCTTCCAATGTCGCGATGATCTGAACTTGATTGCCAGGCCGCGTTCGTCGATGCCTTATCTTTATCAATCGGGCGAGCAGCACCCTGGCATGTTCACACTGGAAACGTCGCGCTCTGGCACTGGGCCAATGACGGCGTTGGCAAGTCTCTTGTTGTTGGGAAAACAAGGGCTGAGCGTGCTGTTAGGGCACGCCGTGGAAATGGCTGAAGTGTTGCGCGAACTGATTGAATCGCATCCGAATTTGACGGTGCTCAACGGCGACAATCATGGGCCGGTTACGCTGTTCCGCGCTTATCCCGACGGTGTAGATACGTTCGAGGTGAAAGAGCGCAAACAGCGTGACGCCAGCTACAGGCAGCAATTAGTCGCCCATAACGAGTACAACCGCCTGATTATGGCGAACCGATCGTGGCTTTGAAGAGCTACGTGCTTTCGCCGTTTTCTGATGAAGGGCGAATGCAGTCGATCATCCAGCACGTTTTGCGAGCCCGAGAGCGAATTGACAACGACCAAACGAATTCTGCGTAACAACTTGGCGGAGGGCCAGTCGTCGCAAGCACTACCGCAAGGCAATTGTTCGTTGCAGAGGGCGCAACACGCTTTCGACAACATAACTATCGACAACTTCGCGGCAAATTCGCGCCAAGTTATCAACTGCCTGAGAATACGTCGTATTCGGCTCCAGACTGCCGTATTGCCGCGCCGTCACGTAAACGCTGAGCTGCTCTTCTGGATAATCACCGGTGCGAATTTGATAGGCATTCGTGCGGCTCTCAATGCTTACACGAACTTGTGTCCGGCATTGTTCGTCGAGCGATAACGTCAGCGAAGGCTCATAGTTCACCACGCTCGAGCCAGGCATTTCCAGCAAGCGCTCTAATGCCGGGCAAACGCCCAAGGCTTCGGCGACCAATTGGTTGTGGTTGCCCCGATAGGTGAAATCGAAGCCGAACAGTAGATCGAGCGCCTCGCAATCGAGCGGGCTGACCGATAACATGAAGGGCGCGTAAATCGAGCACGAGCCGGTGCTGCTCCATCGCTTCTTCGATCGAGGTCGGATTCACTTGCCCGGAGCACAACCGTCGCGTTTCGACCGTCGCCCAGCGGTACTGCGAACGGTCTTTGTCTTCTTCCAGCACGAAATCGCGTTTGTCGCGGCAATAGAACTTGCGCATTGAGGGATATTTCTTTTGAATCCGCTCGAAGTAGTGCAGCACGGTGTCGCGCTGCTGCGGGAGCTCCATCTCCGTACTGAGGTTCATATTGACGTAAAAATCGTCCGACAAGGCAGTATATCCGTTCATAACATTCCTGCTCCTGTTAACTCACGGCGGAATAATTTAGTGGGCGAGGAGCCGAGCCACTGTGTGAATACAAGATACCTGTGCCAGTATAAAATGGCATGCGGTTCGCGTCAAAGGCACTCACGGTTCGGAATATTAAGATCGAATATCGGGGGTTTTAGTGTCGCCTCCGTCACAGCGCCAGCCGACGGATTGGCAAGCGTCGGTTAGTACGTTATTCTGTTCATGCGTCCACTTCCTGGTTGGAGTACAAGGGCTGTCACTCCTCTAATTTTTCAACACATATGAAAGACGAGATTTCGATATTTCGTACACAATTCGGATGGTGTGCGATACTCGGCAGGCAAGGTTTGTTACGAGCGGTCAGCTTTGGACATCGCAGCGGGAACGCCGCTGCCAACTGGCTCGACAGCACGCTTACCACGAATGTACGCCGAGTAAACTGGAATCCTTCGTTGGCAAAGCGAATTGCCGCCATGCTCGAAGGCGAGCCTGATGACTTCCGCGAAGTGCCGGTTGATTTGAGCCATCTCACACCATTTGCACAACGAGTGATCAAGGCTTGCCGGCGCGTTGCTTGGGGCCAAACCGCCAGCTATGGGAAGCTTGCTCAGGCAGCCGGTTCTCCAGGCGCTGCCAGGGCTGTCGGCCAGGTGATGTCAACAAATCGCACGCCGCTGGTTGTGCCGTGCCATCGAATCATCGCCAGTGACGGACGATTGGGCGGCTTTTCAGCGCCCCAAGGCCTCACGATGAAACGTCGCCTGCTGGCGCTGGAATCGGCCGAGATTTGCTGCTGACGACCTCAATTATTTGCGACAGATTTTGGACTAGAATTGATTGTCGAGCTCGGCGACAATGTTGAGCTTCGATTTCACTGCTAACTTTCCGCTACCCCGCTTAACATCGAACCACATGATCGCTGACGCCAGCAACTCTGTACTCGATTGCTCGATTGAGCGCCGCGCCGATGGCGTATTGCTGGTGCGCGTTCCTTCACGGCGCGACAGCTCGCAACCGCTACCTGATGCCGTTTTCACCTTCCGCGCCGGCGATCCGCAGTACGATTACTGGCAGCAGCGATTTGCCCACCAGCAAGCCCAGTTATCGTAGCGCAGGCGGACTGTCAATGCGTGGTAGCTGCATCCATTTGGGCGCGATCGACTAATAACGGAAATGCTTGATCTTCTCGCCGCTGGTGTCGATTTCCGTCATCGCTTCAATGCCCAGATCAAGATGAACGTCGGACCAGTTTTGGGTAACCTGGCGGTCCGATTCCTCGGTCTTGATGCCCTCTGGCATGAACGGCACGTCAGAAACCAATAGCAAAGCGCCACGGGCGATTTCATTGAAGTGACCGACAATGAAAACTGTGGCTGTCTCCATATCGATGCCGATGCAAGTCATTCGCTGCAAGCGAGCGAGGAATTCGGTGTCATGTTCCCAAAGCCGGCGGTTGGTCGTGTAAACGACGCCGGTGCGGTATTCGAGGTTTCGGGCCACGATTTTTTCTGACACGAACTTGTGCAGCTTGAAAGAGGGGAGGGCGGGCACTTCGGGGGGAAAATAATCGCCGCTGGTGCCGTCGCCGCGAATCGCCGCAATCGGCAGGATGAAATGCCCAATTTCGGTCGAGGTTTTCAGGCCGCCGCATTTACCAAGAAACAGAACCCCTTTGGGATGCCGGGCGGAGAGCAAGTCCATCACCGTGGCGGCGTTGGCCGACCCGATGCCAAAATTCACGATCGAGAGGCCGTTGGAGTTGGTGGCCGCCTGCATCGGCCGGCCTTCGCCTGCGATGTTGCAATTGAATTTCTCTGCAAAGTGCGTCACGTAGTAATGGAAGTTCGTGAGGAGCACATAATCGCCAAATTCATCGAGCGGCATGCCAGTGTAACGCGGCAGCCAGTTTTTGGCGATTTCAAGACGATCTTTCATTGGGTGGCCGGTAGCCATCGTAACGCCAGCTTGCTAGTGAATTTAGCGAGAGGACAATCATTTTGCGACTAGGCACACCGTTTTCCCAAAAAAATCGCCCATCTAGTTTTCAGGAACCAATAACTTCGCCAAGTTGATCGGTTTGAGCGGCTGCGATGAAGAGGGCAGGGGGCCAAACGACACGTGTATTCGCAAAGTGGCGGGTTCAAAAATCATCGTCTGCATTGTGAACCGGCCCTGATTCGCAGAGTCGAGCAGCCTAGCAACGTCGTCGACGCTAAGCTTCTCAAGCGCACGGCTTTGCTGGAGCTTGTCGTAGCGCCAGCATTGCATGTCGAGTGCAAGTTCCTTCGTGCGGAAATGATTCGTGCAAGGACACAAACCGGATTCCGATGGACGGCGAGCAACGGTACGAGGGGTAACCTCCAGCACCGCAGACTGATTGCGATCGCATACGGCCAAATTGCACATCATCATCCGCTTTTGATCGCGCAAAAGCTTTTCCGCCTCGTCGACCGTCGTACACTCTTCCAACAATCGACGGAAGCACATCGCGACGGGCGTGCCAAACAGATCGACGCGCGGCGCACCATCGGCCGATGAATTCACTTCCAGTTGCGCAATGCATAATCCCGCGTCGTTCATGCCCGAGAACACGCCGGTCATTCCCGGGAAAGTGATGGAAGCGAAAGAATGCTTTCCATTCGGCCTCTCTACAACAACCAGACTGTACTGATCGAGAAAGCCAAACGTGGGAAAGTCGAGATTGCGTCCGAACAACGGTCCACTGGCGGCCGATCGCGAAGCCTCCACGGCAATTGAGGAGCAAGCTGGAAAGCGCGAGATTTCATAGACGATATTGCCGAATGCCAAAGTGTCCAAATCCATGCCCGTCGCTTTCGCAATCGCTTCGAGTTCAACGCGGTAGGACTGCGGAAACGCAGGCACCACAAGGCGACTCGACTTCACGAGCAAATTGGGGGCGTGCTGTAGACCAAGCCCATGCGCGATTTCTTCTTTCTTGCCAAACAATTCGGAAAGAGGCTGTTTCAACAGATTGCCGAGCTGTTCGCCAATTTCCTCCGGAGTACCGGCCACTGTAGCGACTGGAACACCGTCGATGAAGCGTAGTTCGCCCGATTTATACTTCGATGGCGTGAACCGTGAAGGTTCTGCCGCTAGCGCTCGGCAACAACTCGCGACAACGAAGGCCGCACACAACAAAACTGAACAAGATGATTGAACACGGCGCAAATCACGGACAAGCATCGCTGATCTCCTCGAGCCCTTGGGATAGAACTATTCTATCCCGGCACCGGCCGAAAGAGATATACCGCCGCAGGGCATTTGTATGCCTGGCGAGTATTAGCGTACCGTGTGTCAACCTCAACAATTATCGGCTGCGGTTAACCACTCGCGTCATCAAGCTGCCGTTATCTGCCACGTTAAACAGCGGTCGATAGGCATTTCGGCAGCAGGCATTGCCACCCCACGACCAGACGAGATTCATGCCCAGATTCCAGGTTTCGTCGGTTTGACCCTGAGTGTGATGGTCGGAGATGACGTAGTTAAACCCGCCTTCGATCGACCAGCATTTAGCAATGGGCAGGCTGAAATCTGCGCCCACTAGGCCAGCGTCGTTGCCATTGAAACCGCCCCAGATTCGCCCGTCGCCGCCTTGGCAGAATCGCCGGCGGTAGAAGAAGGCATACTGATCGATTATCTCAAAATCAGCTGGCGCAAAAATCTGATGTTTGACCTGGTCGTCGATCACGCCGGTGGCAAACCAGAAGCCAACTTCGTCGCGACAATCGAATAGCCAGCTGATTTCCCCGCGCAGCTGGGCCACATCGAAATTGTCATAGAATTCGTCGTGGAGCCAATCGAACACCAGGCCGTATTGCATGCCTTGTCCGCAGGCCGGGCGATGAAAAAGACCGCCCGTGATAAACGTTTGATTGCGGTAATCGTCGAACGCGAAACCGGTGTCTTGAAAATTGCTTTGAGTTATTCCAACGCCAATTTGGCCGCCCAAACCGATTTCAGCCCACAAAGGAACCGCCCAATTAACGCCTTCTTGCGTGCCGAAATTCGATTGACCGCTGAGATTCACCGGACTTTTGAAATTATGCACGCCGCCGAAGACGCTAAAGTTCTCTCCCCACCACCAACTGCCGTCGTTGGGCGGGCCCAGCAAGTAAACGACAAAATCGATCGGCGCCAGTATCCAGGGCCGCCCATATGGGCACCGGTTGCAGTCGCCACAGTCACCACAATCGCCGCCACAGCTCGGGCAGCCTCCACCCCAAAGTCCTGCGAAACAACCGCCATCGCCGTGCCCGCAACCACAACCCGGTTGCCCACAGTTGCAATCGTTGCAATAAGGATTCGTGAATCCGTCGGAGCCACACCCTATTGCCATCGAGTTTCCGTCCATCATCATCGGGCCACCGCCCATTATCATCTGCCCGGACGACATCATTGGTTCGCCGCTGATTTGCCTGCCGGACCGCATGCTGCCGGGAGCAATTGGCTCTCCGTCCAGGTAGACCGCTTCCGGTGTTACTGCTGGTTTACCGATAGATGCTGGGGTCCGTGGCGACTGCATTCCGGAAGAAACAACACGATCCGACACAACGTTGCCTTGCATCACGCTTTGCGGCTGGGCAGCGGGAGCCATGCTAGCCACACGGACTCCGCCGGATTGAGGCGGCTGCTCCATGCCGAACATGCTGGCCACGCTCCAACCAGATCTAGGCGGATGATTCATTCCGGCGGCGGCGCGGTAACCGTTGGCCCAATAGCCATTCGCTCCATAACCGTTGCTGGAATAGCGATTTCCGCCGGAGCTTATATCGCCGTAAGGCAGAGCTGCCCCGTTCGTAGTATATCGCGGCTGCGGTTGATTTGCACCACTAGCTGGTTGCGACTGATAGCCTGGGCCGCTTGCTTGATAACTTGCTGGTACATTTCGCGGTCCGTTTGCTCGGCGATTATCTGGTTGGTTCGCATGCTGCTGCGCCTCGCGATTCTTCTCTTCTCTTTGTACACCCGGCATTGCCGGCGGCGGATCGTCGGCTTCAGTCGGGGCAGCCGTCGAGGAGGAAACTTTTGGAAAGACGAGCCGATTGAGGTCGATCTCGGCACGAGCCGTCGAGCTCGCGACGCTTGAGATGATGGCAAGACCTCCAAAGATCGCCATGTTCGTCAGATTCCGCCATGGGGCAGCCATGGAAGTGCATTCCTGTTTGATTTTGGAAGAGAACAGCGTCCGCGCCGGCGCAACGCATCAAACCAGCGGTTCAATCGGAGTTTGCCCAATCGAATCTTCAGGAAAAACTCTTGCAATCGGCAATGTCTCGCCAAATTGCCAAGCTGTCATAGGTAAGGTCGCAGGAATCGCCTACGACCGAGCGGCCGATGCTAGCAGCGCATCGTGCGTTCTAAGAAAACGCAATTGCTAGTGCCTGCTCCAGATCATCGCGCAGGTCTTCGAACGCTTCGAGGCCAACGGAAAGCCGCACGAGGCCGTCGGAAATGCCGTGTGCTTTTCGGTCTGCTGCGTCATAGCTGGCATGTGACATGGAAGCTGGCTGTTCAATGAGCGACTCGACCGCGCCAAGACTGACAGCAAGTTGAAACAGCCGAGTCGATTCAGCGACTCGTTTCGCGGCGGCGAAATTGTTGCCCAAATCGAAGCTGAGCATCGCTCCGAAACCGCCGTGCATTTGGCGCTTGGCGGTCTCGTGTCCCGAGTGCGTCGTTAAACCGGGATACAGCACTCGCTCAACGCGCGGATGCTTCGCCAACCATTCGGCCAGTTGCTGCGCTGTTCGACCGTGTTCGCGCACCCGCAATTCCAACGTCTTTAGCCCGCGCGAGCAAAGGTACGATTCCAACGGTCCCATCACGGCGCCGGTTGCGTTCTGGATGAAATACAATCGGTTGCGCAGTTCTTTGTCTTTAACGACAAGTGCGCCGCCCAAGAGATCGCTGTGGCCGCCGATGTATTTGGTAGCCGAGTGCATCACGATATCGGCGCCCAGCTCCAGAGGTCGCGTCAAGACCGGCGTGGCAAAAGTGCCGTCGACGCCAAGCAAAACGCCGCGTCGCTTCGCAATCTCGGCACACGCGGCAATGTCTGTGATTGTTAACAACGGATTGCCGGGGCTTTCGATCCACAAGAGTTTTGTTTGCGGCGTAAATGCCGCTTCGACTTCCGCCAAGTCGGCCGTATTCACCAACAAAACTGCAATTTGTTGGCGATTAACGATTTTGTGCAGCAATCGGTAAGTGCCACCGTAGGTATCGGCCCCAACGACAATATGATCGCCGGAGTTCAACAGCATAGTGACGACATGAATTGCCGCCATGCCGGAGGAAAACGCCAGGGCGCCAACGCCGCCTTCCAAATCGGCCAGCGTAGTTTCAAATGCCTTGCGTGTCGGATTGCCGCTGCGCGTGTAATCGAACTCCCCCCACACGCCAGCGCCGGGCTGCACGAACGTGGACGAAAGATGAATTGGCGGCACCACCGCGCCCGTTTGCGGATCGCGCTCGTTGCCGATATGGATTGCGCGGGTACGGAAGTGCATTGAGAGTAATTAGTGGTCTGGTGCGTGGTCGTCTGGTGTCTGGTAGCCGCGATTTGCGCTGATACCAAACACGCAGGTCTGAATTTAGCCTTCCAGCGCCTGTTTCAAATCCGCCACTAAGTCCTCTGGATTTTCGATGCCGCAAGCCAGACGAATCATATTGTCGAAAATGCCAAACCGCTGGCGTTCTTCTGGCGAACACTCGTAGTAACTCATCACGAGCGGTTGTTCAATGAGCGATTCCACGCCGCCGAGGCTCGGGGCAATCCGAGGAATCTGCACGCGATCGACAACGCGGGCGGTCTGTTGCCAATCGGCGTCACGCACCAAGAACGTCACCAGGCCGCCGAAACCACGCATGGTTCGTTTCGCCACTTCGTAGTAAGGATGCGACGGCAGACCAGGATAATAGACCTTTTCAATTCGTGGATGGCTCGACAAAAACTGCGCGACGGCCAAGCCGTTTTCGTTGTGCCGCTGCATCCGCAGTTCAAAAGTCTTAAGTCCCCGCTCCAACAGATAAATGTTGTGCGGCGAGTTGACCGCGCCGGTAATGCCCCGTAGTTTTCGGACCGGTTCCAGCTTTTCAGCCGTTCCGACAAGTGTGCCTGCCAGCAAATCATTGTGCCCACCGAGATACTTTGTCGCCGAGTGCAGCACGTAGTCGATGCCGGCAGCCAATGGCCGAATGTTAAACGGGGTTCCAAGCGTGGCATCAATCAAAGTTTCTACCCCGTGACGACGTCCGAGGTCGGCAAAGCGATCTAGATCGACAATGCTCAAGTGCGGATTGGTCGGCGACTCGCTGATGAGCAGCCGTGTGCGGGGGGTAATGGCCGCTTCCATCGCGTCATAGTCGCAAGCCTTCACTTGCTGGGTCACAACGCCGAAGCGTGCCAGATGCTTGCTGCAGAACTCGCGGCTGCGGTGATAGCACTCGTCGAAAAAAACGACTTCGTCGCCCGAGTTCAACTTCGACAAGAGCAGCACGACGAGGGCCGACATGCCGGTGGAAAACAAAAGGGCCGATTCGCCTCCTTCCAGCGCCGCTAGTTTCCGTTCGACCACTCGCTCGCTGGGATTCCCATAGCGGCCATATTCCTCACGCGGCTGCTTCTGCTCGATGTAATCTATGACCGACTGCGTGTCGGCAAACGTGTAGGTTGAAGTGACGAAGATTGGATCGGTAATCGAGTTGCCCGTTTTTTGCCGATCTTCCCCGGCATGTACGGCCAGTGTGGAATGGCCCGGTAAGGCCAAAGTATTGGCCGCGCCGTTTTGGCGATGATCGACGACCGGCTCGGCTCGCGGCTCTGGCGGTAGAATTGAAATGGCCTTCGGCTTGATCGTCTGTTTTGTGCTCATGGTTCAAATTCCCGCGGTCTGGTTGTACGTCGGTCTGTAGCAATGCATAGCCACCAAGCTACAGTCCGACCAATCCGGTCGGGCTAAAGCCTGACCTACTGCGGGAAGTTGCCATAGCCAAAAACAAAAACCGCTCCAGGCGCAAGCGCCGGAGCGGCTTCAGGTGTTCTGGTTAAGTTAAGTCGCGAGGTTGCTCAATCGGCGAGCCAAATCAACCCGTTTGCCGCAAATCCAACCACGCGATGGCACTTTAGCAGTTCTGAAGGCTGCAAGCGGCCGCAAATCCCGATGTCGAAATTCTACCTTAGGCGGATGCTTGCCGCAAGCGACCAGGCGTTTGCTCTGTTGAGTAAAGTCCAGATTGGCCGCTGATAACACCTGCCTTTCTAGGCGCTATCCTCCGTTCTGGCTTAGAATAAGGGCCAAACTGCTGAATGAAGGGGGTCTTAGGCATGCAAATGAGTTCTGCCTTTTTTCGACCAATGAGATTGCGCGAATGGCTTTTGTGCTTGGCGATTGTTCTATCGATTACCTTAGAGGGGTATTCCGGCGACGGCACATCTGGCGTAACGCCCCCTAGTCCGGAAATTGCGGTCTCCGTCACGCCGTCCGATCCCGCGACCGGCGGTGGACTTGAAGACCCAAAAGCACTGGTTGGAGAATTAGGGCACGACTTGTTTTCCGTACGAGAAAGTGCGACTAACAAGCTTATCGAAAAAGGAATCAATGCGAAGCCGCTGTTGGTAGCGGCGCTGACCAGCACGGATGCCGAAGTACGATTCCGCGCCAAGCGAATTCTAGCGATTGTCGCTGATTCCGATTTCCAAAAGCGAAAGAAGGTGTTCATTGCCGACACCGACGGAAGTGCCGGTGCAAGCCTGCCTGGCTGGTCGGTTTTCAAAGATGCGATCGGCAGCGATCAGCCAGCTCGCGATTTATTCGTTGAAATGCAGGAGGCTGAAGCGGCACTGCTGGAAGCCTACGAGCAAGGACCCAAGGAAGCCGTCGCCGCACTCAAGGAACGTTCGCAAGTGGCGTTTGATCGCGTGCAGCCACAGGGTCGACGCAATACCCGTCCCGGCAACATGAATTTACCTGTCATTGCTGCGCTCATGTTTGTGGGGGGTGATCCAAGAATTCCGCTTTCCGACGACCTGGCAACGCGCTTGGCAGCGTTGCCGCAAAATCCTTCGTTCATGCAAATCATGAGCACGGGCGGGCCGCGCCGCGATCTATTTCGGAAACTATTTGGCCGGTGGGTGGTGCGCGACATGGCTTTGGACTTGATGGCGAATAATCTTGCCTATGCAAGCCAGTACAATTTGAAAGAGGCGTTGGAGCCGGCGCTCAATACGCTGAAATCGAACGACGCAACGGGTCCAGCCAACAGCCGCGCGAGGACCCAGGCCCTGCTGGTGATCAGCAAATTTGGCAGCAAGGAACATCTCAAAGACATTCAGCCCTATTTGACCGACTCCCATTTGATTTTTGATTCCGGAGGAACAAATCAGCCTACGCAGGCCCAACTGCGAGATTTAGCATTGGCCGTGACCATCAAACTCTCTGGGCAGGACCCGAAGCAGTTTGGATTCGAGGGGCTTCTCTTGGATAGGTTCAACTCGAATATGGTCGCTTTTCGTAACGATAGCGACCGCAATGCGGCCTTCAAAAAGTGGGAAGATCGGCAGAAAGGGCAAAAGCAAGCGTCCGGGGGACAGGGCGCGGCAAAACCTGACGGCTAGCGTTTACGCGGACTTGGGCCGTGTCGGGGCTCCGAATAACGGTTCAATGATCGGCTGCTTGGATCTCCCCAAATCACCAGGGTTACGCATTCGAGTTTTTCACTCTCGGGGGAGAGTAAACACCAATGTCGAAAAATTCCGAGGAATTGTAGGGTTTAAGGCATCAACTTCGACGATTCAATTTCACTCGCAGTCGCGGCAAAGCTTGAAGTCTATCCATCCTCCCGTACGGCTGTCTTCTGGCTGACATTGATCGCTCCTCCACACAGATCACATTGAATTCACAAGTTAAGCGGCTTCTAGTCTGTCTTGACTGCCGGTGCTGAACTTGGGAAAAGATCGCCCCGACAGCGCTGGGCGACCTGTGTTTTGCACTTGTCGTTCATCTTGCGCGGCTTTGTCTCCGGAAGGATTCCGCCATGACTCGCTTTCGTATCACATCGATGGTCGCGTTTCTCGCACTCTTATTCGCCGGAGGTTGCCGGTCGCCGTATTATGCCGATCAAGGTGCATTGGCAGGCGGCTTGGGCGGAGCGGGCTTGGGTGCAATCGTCGGAAGTGCCACAGGCCACGCAGGCGCTGGAGCAGCGATTGGTGCAGCGGCAGGCGCTTTAACTGGCGGAGCCGTTGGCGGAGCGCTCGACGACATCGAAGCCCGGAACCGCGCACAAATTGCGGCGCAAATGGGCAGACAACCGGGACCGGGTGCAGCGACGATTAACGACATCGTCGCCATGACTCGCTCCGGCGTCGAAGAGCAGCTCATCGTTAATCATGTTGCCAACAACGGTGTGGCCCGGCCGCTGGTTGCCAACGACATCATTTATTTACAGCAAAACGGCGTCAGCCCGCGCGTTATTGCCGCCATGCAGCAACCGCGTGTTGTTGCAGTGGCTCCCCCGCCGGGTGCTGTGCTGGTTGGCGCTCCGCCGCCGGTTGTTGTCGAACAGCGCTACTATGGTCCGCACTGGGGGTATTGGGGCCCAGGATATTATCGGCCGTACGATCCAGGTCCGCACGTGGCCTGGGGAGTGTCGGTTTCCCATTAGCGCAACTCAGTTGTCATCACCAGTCGTCAACTCCGGCGCGAGGTCTATAATGATCTCGCACTATGACGACTGCTTCTTCGATTTCGATGGTCGACGATCCCGGCACCTTACGCCGACGTGGCCGCATTTGGCCGGCCTGGGCAATTCTTGGCGCGGCCGCGGCTGCGATTGCTTTCCTCCAAATCGTCGGCATTGTTGATAACGGCACCTCGAATGGCATAACGGCGATTGTCTTATTGGTCGCGATGGTATCGATCGGCGTGTGGACAGCGCTGTTCGCACCTTTTTCGCGATCGACCCGCTGGTGGTGCATCGCCGCGGGCCTGGTGTGCCTCATTTTGTTGACTCGCGCCGTGCGGATCGATGGATTCACCGGCAATCTGTTCCCGGTTTTCAACTGGCGTTGGGCGCGGAATCCGGAAGCCGAGATCGCGGCAAAGGGGCTGGGCAGTACGACGGCTGTTGAATCGACCTGGCACACAACTGATCATGACTATCCGGGATTTCTAGGCCCAAATCGCGATGCCTACATTCCCAATGTGCGGGTGGAAAGCGACTGGCAAGTTCATCCGCCAAAATTGCTTTGGAAGCAGCCTATCGGCGGCGGCTACTCGGCATTTGCCGTTGTGGGCGATGCAGCAATCACGTTGGAGCAACGCGACGATCAAGAGTTGGTCACCTGCTATGACGTGCCGACCGGACAATTGCGCTGGTTTCACACCATCAAAGCCCGGCATCACGATATGATCGGCGGCGATGGACCTGGATCAACGCCATCGGTGAACGAAGGGCGGGTTTATGCCTTGGGCGGCACCGGTGTGTTGCAGTGCTTAGACGCGGCCAGCGGAAAACTGATTTGGATGCGCGACGTACTTGCCGACGTCGGCACCGATGCGGAAACCGATCACAGCGGCGTACCCTGGGGTCGTTCCGCATCGCCGCTCGTCGTTGACGATTTGGTCGTTGTGCCGGGCGGTGGGCCGCCGGCGGGGCCAAAAGTCTCTCTGGTTGTTTACAACAAAACCAGTGGCGACATCGTTTGGAAAGCCGGCCGCCGTGAGGTCAGTTACAGCTCGCCCAGCCTGGCCAATTATGGCGGTGAGCGGCAGATAGTGATTGTTAATGAGGCATCGATCACCGGCCACGACCCAAAGACGGGTTCAGTGCTTTGGGAAGCACCCTGGGACGGCAGCAGCGGCAGCTCCGCGAGTGCCTCGCAGACCGTGCAAGTGGCCGACGACCGATTTTTCGTGTCGAAAGGGTATTCGATGGGAGGCGGCGCCCTCTTCGAGATCAAGCCCAGCAACGATGGCACTTGGAGCACGAAAAAACTATGGCACAATCACCGCGTACTCATGACGAAGCTCAACAATGTCATCGTCAAAGACGGATTCATTTACGGACTTTCCGACGGCGTGCTGCAGTGCGTCGATCTCAATAGCGGCAAACGCCAATGGGCCGGCTCTGATTATGGCCACGGCCAAGTGATGCGTGTTGGCGATCTGCTGCTGGTGATTGGCGAAGATGGTGCTGTGGCGCTGGTGGCGCTTGATCCGGCTTCCTTCCACGAGCTGGCTCACATGCAGGCGGTCGAAGGGAAAACATGGAACAACCCGGCTCTTTCCGGCAACCGGCTGTTGGTCCGAAACACTCAAGAGGCGGCGTGCTATGAACTGCCGCTCGCCAATTAAACCTGAACTTCTTGTTCCAGCAGCCAATCTTCCAAGTTGACTTGCTTCACGTATGGCGCTCGCAGCAGCGAACTGCGCGTGGGTAACAACTTCGCCAGCCAAGGTCGGCGCACCGCACGGGAAACCGCCCGCAAGCCGACGCCTTCCCAACTTCGCGCGGCCAGTTGCGTCGTGACGTTGTCGGCCAGTCGTTTGAAAGTGGCGGGAACCAAATTCGGATCCGGCCCGACATGAATCAGCGTGTCAATGCCCATCGCCAGCGTTTCGTTAACCGCATCCCAAAGTCGTTGCGGATGATCGACCCAGCGGGCTAATAAATCACGGGCATTGAAATCGTTGTAGCTGATTTTGCCGGTCACAAGCGACAGCACTGGCGGCGTTGGCGCCGTGAAGCCGCCCGGCAGAGTCTGCATCATCAGCGCAGCACGATTGGGAATGAATTTTTGCCACACGATTGGCGTGTGCATCGGCGGCCAGCGGCTGTCGTTCTTCCGCAGGTAGAGTTTTTGCGGCAGCCATTCCCGCATCAAATCTGCAAACCGGTCGATCGTGTCGCCTTGCCCCATCAGCAACAGGGAGTTTGGCGAAAGATACGACGAAATGCCGATCATCCCCTTTCCCGCCGAATTGATTCGCAGACACAACTTGTAAACGGCATCGGCTTCCAGCGCCGGTCCGCGTGAAAACAGAACACCAAGTGTCACGTCGTGGGCTAGTTCAACGCAATCGGGCACCATCGACAACGGCACGTGCAGCGCGGTTTTCATGTCCAACACACCACTAGCCACGAGTGCGCCGATTTCGCCCAGGCTATAACCGAAACTCAGCCGGGCTCTCGTGTAATCAATGCCAAAGAACTCATCCAGCAACTGCAACTGAGCCTGCTCCATGCCGATGATCAGAGCGATTGCGTCGCCATATGTTTCCAAATCGGTTTCCTCGCCACGTTCCACTCGGGCCACAAGATCGATCTTGCGCCCAAGCATTTCGCTGGCCACCTGCGAGGCATCCTGCAAATAATGCTCAACGATGGGCCCGTAGGCGTGGTGGGCGAGCAATTCTCGGCTGCGTCCCAAGTTGGTGACGTTGTAGCCGCGAAACACAAAGGCCGCGTTCAAAAGGCGGTCTTGCAGGTTGAGCATGAAGTCCGGTGCCTGGTTGATTGGTAACTGGTTCCCGCGGCCTCGAGGATTGTGATTTAGCTATGACAATGGATTTGTCCTAACCGATGACCGGTCAACCAGTGTACCGATCATCCGCACATCGATCGACGGCATCATACCTCATCGTACACAGCCGGGATGATTTCAACGGATGGAGTCCAAAAAGGCCGCCTCCGACTTCCGTCCTTGCTAGCTGCCCGACTGCCGACTACAACGGACAAATCGACAATTCGGGCGGCAATCGTTGGTGTTCTTGATAATGACGAATTCAACATTCTTCGAACTTGCCGGCAAGGTCGCCATCGTGACCGGATCGTCCGGCGGAATTGGCCGGGCCATTGCCCAGGAGTTTGCCGCCGCCGGGGCAGATGTTCTGGTGCATGCAGGGCACAATCGCGAGGGGGCCGAAGAAACCGCCGCGGAAGTGCGACGTGCCGGCGGACAATCGGAAGTATTGTTGGCGAACTTCGAGGATTCGCCAGCTGTCGAAGCATTTGCCGAGAAAGCCTGGAAGTGGCGCGGCCATGTCGACATTTGGGTCAACAATGCCGGCGCAGACACGTTAACCGGCGACGCAGCTCGACAAGACTACAACGAAAAACTTAAGCGGCTTTGGCAGATCGACGTGCTTACGACAGTTCGATTATCTCGGATCATTGGCGCGAAAATGCGAACTCGCGGCAGCGGCTCAATCATCAATATCGGCTGGGATCAGGCGGAAACCGGGATGGCGGGCGAAAGCGGAGAACTCTTTGCCACAACCAAGGGCGCGGTCATGAGTTTCACACGCAGTCTCGCAAAATCGTTGGCGCCGCAGGTGCATGTGAACTGCATCGCACCCGGCTGGATAAAAACAGCTTGGGGTGAACATGCGAGTGACTCTTGGCAAGAGCGCGCAAAAATGAAGCGATCTTGCAACGCTGGGGGGCTCCAAAAGATGTCGCCCAAGCAGTACGGTTTCTCGCTTCACCGGCAGCGGAATTCATCACTGGCCAAATCATCGCCGTCAACGGCGGCCGCGCGTAATCGGGCAATGAGCCATGATTCAACAGTCAACACTCGAGTCCCGATCGACTGACGCGCCATTGGATTTGGAGGCATGGCCCGGCGTTGTGATCGAGCTAAAGTCTGCACCCGATCCATCCGCTGTTTTTTTGCGATTGTGCCATTTGCCGCACTGCGTATTTTTCGACAGCGCGCGAAGTGATACAAAGTTGGGCCGCTATTCATTCATCGCTGCCGATCCGTTTGAAGTGGTAACAGCGTCGGCCGACGACGGCTCCGCTTGGAATGCAATCGAACATTGGATGCATCGACTCAGCGCGCCGACAATCCCCGGGTTGCCACCTTTTCAAGGCGGACTGGCAGGTTTGTTCTCCTACGACTTTTCGCGGACTCTTGAGCGGTTACCCCACCCGCGATTCAATGAATTCCAATTGCCCGGTGTGTTGCTTGGTCTGTACGACGTCGCCGTAGCCTTCGATCACCAATCCGAGCAGGCCTGGATCATCTCGCAGGGCTTTCCCGAAAAAGAGCCCGCGCTTCGCCAGCGTCGAGCAAAATCTCGTGCGACCGACCTTCTCTGGCATTTGCAAGCGGCTGAGCCGACGAGGCCGGCGGCCGTTTCCTCGCCGATTTCAATCGCCCAATTTTCGCCACAGCACCCCGTCGGCAACCTCGCCAACCTGACGAGCAATTTCTCGCACGACGATTATCTGGAGATGATCCAACGCGGCATCGAGTACATTTTCGCCGGCGACGTGTTCCAAGTAAATCTGGCCCAGCGGCTCTTGTATCCGGCGTGTGATGATTCCGTTTCGCTTTATCTCCGACTGCGGCAATGCAACCCAGCGCCGTTCGCGGCATATTTCGATCTCGGGGATTTTCAGGTCGTGAGTGCTTCGCCAGAACGATTTTTGCAACTGCGGGACCGAGCTGTCGAAACACGACCAATCAAGGGCACCCGACCACATACCAACCAACGCGATGTCGATCGATCAACGGGCCTTGAATTGTTGGCCAGCGAAAAAGACCGCGCGGAAAATGTGATGATTGTTGATCTACTGCGAAACGATTTGTCACAAGTCTGTCGGCCAGACAGCGTAATTGTCAGCAAGTTATGTGGGCTGGAGCGATACGAATTCGTCCAACATCTCGTGTCGGTGGTCCAGGGCGCACTTCGCGATGACCGCGACCCGGTCGATCTGCTGCGGGCCGTGTTTCCCGGCGGTTCCGTCACAGGCGCGCAAAAATCCGGGCTATGGAAATCATTGCAGAGTTGGAACCAACAGCTCGCGGAGCGTATTGCGGGGCGCTTGGGTATATTGGCTTCGATGGCGCAATGGATTCCAGCATTTTAATCCGCACCATGACTTGCGGCCGCGGCTGGTGGCAGTTTCCGGTCGGCGGCGGCATTGTTGCTCAAAGCGATCCGCAGCGCGAATATGAAGAAACTTGGAACAAAGCCGAAGGCCTGCTGCGAGCCTTGTGAACATCATGATCCTGCTGATCGACAACTACGACAGTTTTGTCCATAACCTTGCCCGATATTTCGAGCGACTCGGGCAGCGAACAGTCGTAATGCGAAACGATTCCGTCGATACGGATCGAGTCCGCGCTCTGCATCCGGACGCGATCGTGCTCTCTCCCGGACCATGCACTCCGCGCGAAGCAGGTGCGTCGATCGACCTTGTTCGCCAACTCTATTCTGAAGTCCCAATCTTGGGCGTCTGCCTGGGCCATCAGACCATCGCCGCAGCATTCGGCGCCCGCACAGTGCGTGCTCCAAAGCCAGTGCATGGCCGGACCTCGCTTGTCCAACATAACGAGGCCGGCATTTTCGCCGGAGTGCCAAATCCGCTGGCCGTTGGTCGATACCATTCGTTGGCGGTCGAAGAATCTTCGCTGCCGCCGGAACTGGAGGTAACCGGCCGGACGATGGACGGCGTGGTGATGGGAATCGCGCACCGTCAATTACCCCTCATTGGCCTGCAATTCCACCCGGAATCAATTTTGACTCAGTGCGGTTACCAATTGTTGGCTGAATTTCTCCGCTTGGCGAAAGTTGCCGTTCCCGGCAGCAAGTCAGACCTGCCAATCGAACCGTTTGAAGCGATGATCTTCGACATTACCGTGGCACATGGCCAGCGCTGATTCGAATTTGGTTTGCAATCGTCGCGGGTTTCCGTTAACGTCAAGCCATCAACTTGCGGTAACCGGGGATAGCTATGAGCCAGGCGGACGAACACATCAAACGGTTCGGCGATCGCTGGATGAAAATCTTCTGGCGCAAGCCCCCCGCCGACGTTGGCGAACGTACCCGCAGACGTATCACGGTGCATCTGCTGCCGTTTTTGTTTTTCTTATACATCCTGGCGTATTTGGATCGCTTCAACGTGTCAGTGGCAGCGCTGGGAATGACTCGTACGCCGCAAGAGAATGGACTGGGATTCACCGATGACATCGTCGGCTTCGGGGCGGGCCTTTTCTTTTGGGGCTACTGGATATTGGAAATGCCCAGCACGCTGAGCGTTGCCAAATGGGGCGCTCGCTGGGTGTTTGTGCGGATCCTCGTTCTGTGGGGGATTTGTGCGGCGCTGTGTGGACTGATTGGTTTGCCCATTATGCACAGATTTTTCGGCTGGCTGCCGCAATTGACCGCGGGAGACGAGGGACCGTGGGCCGCAGTTGCCAATTACGTTGCGCAGCTGCCGACAAACGCCGCGTATCAGTTTTATTTTTTCCGCTTCATGCTGGGGTTTTTCGAAGGCGGATTCTTTCCCACCGTCATCGTGTTCCTCTCATACTGGTTTCGTGCTCAGGATCGGGCAAAGGCCATCGCCTGCTTTATGGTCGCGATTCCATTTTCCGGCGCGATCGGTCTGCCGCTTTCCGGACTATTGCTGGAAGTAAATTGGCTTGGGCTGCCCGGATGGCGGTGGATTCTAATTCTCCAAGGCATCATGCCCGTAATTGCGGGCGTTGTGACGTTCTTCGTTCTGCCGAACCGTCCACACGAGGCCGGCTGGTTGCCTGATGCGGAACGCAAGCAGTTACAGGCCGAGCTGGATGAAGAACACCGAAAAAAGCAAGGCCATGGCCATTGGGAGTGGGTTCATCACTTGGGGATGGTCGCGCTGCTGACCTTGGTGTATTTCGGACTGAACGTTTCGAGCTATGGCCTGTCGATGTTCATGCCAGCGATCATCAAGTCGCAAACCGGGGCGACCGCACTGGGAGCCGCGCTTATCACCGGTGTGTATTATCTCATCGCCGCGTCGACGATGCTCTTCAACGGCTGGCACTCAGACCACACGCACGAGCGAATTTGGCACGTTTGCATTCCGCTTGCCGTGCAAGGCATGGGCATTTACTTGGCCGCGACGTTCGACAATGTCGCTGTGCTGCCCGTCGTCATCGTGATGCTATTCGTCGGCACTACGCACTACGCTCACTTGCCAGCGTTCTGGCCGATTCCTACGATGTTCTTGGGCGCGGTCGCCGCTGCTTCTGCCATAGGATTCATCAACATGGTAGGTAACCTCGGCGGGCACTTTGGGCCAAGCTGGGTAGGCGGCGCCGTTACGGAGGATATCAATTGGCTTAAAAAGTTTCTGGCTGTCGATGAAAAGGAGCATCGATTCCTTTCGCCGAGCATTGCTGAGCCGATGCTGAAATCGCTCGATGAAGCGAAATCGCCTGAAGAGATGCGAGCGATTCGCAAAGATGCCCAAGTGCCGAGCGATCGCAAATTGACCGAAAAGGAAGTGGCTCGAATTACCGCAATTGAATTGAATCTCGATGAGAGCAACAAGTTGCCGCCGGAAAAAGAATTGCAAGTCTCGCGGTATTTGACAGCGGTCGCTTTGCACTTGCCGCTTGGCACGCACGAGACTCAAGATTTGTTTGCGTTGCTGACCGAAGGCGCGAGCTTCGCGCCAGGTTTGAAGCGGCTTGCGCCGTGGCCGATTATGTCGGCGTGCATCATTTTGGTCGTCGGCTATTTGCGGCGGCGGAAGACTTTAGCGGCAGCTGCTTAATTGCCGTTTGCTTGCAGGCCGATTAGAACAGGCCGTAGTCCGTCAAAGTTTTGCGCAACTTCGCCTCGGCGGTAGATTCCAGCCGCGTCATGGGCAAGCGCAATTCGCCGGTATCGCGGCTGAGAAGTTTCATGGCCGCCTTAATGGGGATTGGATTCGTTGCCAATCCCAAGAGGTCACGACACAGTGTGAACAGCTTTTGGTGCCACTTTCGGGCTTCGGCAAGATCGCCGGCATCGAATGCTTTGCACAGCGCAATCATATCGCGCGGCACAATGTTGCCGACGACGGAAATCACGCCCCGGCCGCCCACAGACATCAGCGGCAGCGTCAAACTGTCGTCGCCGCTGAGCACAGTCAGATTCGATGATGCGATAATCTGCGAAGCCTGATCCAACGAACCCGTCGCTTCTTTCACCATCGCGATGTTCTTCAGCTCGCCCAGGCGAGCAATCGTCTCTGGTTCGACGTTCTTGCCGGTTCGCCCAGGGATATTGTAGACGCAAATTGGCAGGTCGACTGCCTCGGCCAACGCTTTGAAGTGCTGATAAAAACCTTCTTGCGTGGGCTTGTTGTAGTAGGGGGCGACAACGAGTGCAGCATCTGCCCCGTGCTTGGCGGCAAACCGCGTTAGCCGCAGGGCCTCGCGGGTACTGTTGCTGCCGGTGCCGGGCATCACTTTGATGCGTTTGTTGGCGTACTCGACGGAAGCGGCGACAACCCGCTCGTGTTCTTCATGCGACAGCGTTGGCGACTCGCCGGTCGTTCCCACCGGGCAAATGCAAGTTGCCCCGGCGGCGATTTGGAACTCGATTTGCGCTTTGAGCGCCGGATAATCGACCTCGTCATTGCGAAACGGCGTGACGATGGCGACCGACAGTCCGGCAAAAGCTTCACCTTTGGTTGGCATGCGTGAGAGTTCAGGGTTCAGGGTTCAGAATCGAATTGGACGGCTGCGTTGTCACAGGCTGGCATGGCACGCGGCCATCGGCATGCGTGCATCATAGAAAATGCAGCGGCCAAATGAAACCGGGCAGTTACAACAGCAGCTGTTTCATTTCTCGCACGGCCGTTTGCAGTCCGACAAAAACAGCCCGGGCAACAATAGCGTGGCCGATGTTCAGCTCGTGCATAAATGGGATCTTGGCAATCGATTGGACGTTCTGATAATTGAGCCCATGCCCAGCGTGCAAACCCAGACCGGCATCGCGAATTTGCTTTCCGGCCGAAACCAATTGCGCGTAACTCAGCATCTCGCTGTTTTGCGGACTTTGCCAAAGCATATCTCCCCGTGTGCAGTTCAACCGCATCGGCGCCGAGCGAATTCGCCAAATCAAGCTGCCGCGGATCGGGATCCAGAAACAAACTGACGTAGATGCCCACGCCGTGCAATTGCTTCACTGCCGCGGCGACAGCTTGCCGATGTCCGACCACGTCGAGACCACCTTCCGTGGTAATCTCTTCGCGCTTTTCCGGCACAAGCGTCGCCTGATCGGGTTTCCCGCGACAAGCAACGGCGAGAATTTCTCCCGCGCAGGCCAATTCCAGATTCAGCTTCACGCTGACCGTTTGCCGGAGCAGTTCCAAATCGCGATCTTGAATGTGCCTGCGGTCTTCCCGCAAATGAATGGTGATGCCATCGGCCCCGCCCAGCTCGGCGACGGCAGCAGCCCAGACCGGATCGGGCTCATAAGTCCGCCGTGCCTGCCGCAATGTAGCGACGTGATCGATGTTGACGCCGAGTTCGGGCATTGAAATTGTCCGTGGTCAGTTGTCCGTGGTCCGTTGTAAATGACTGCGAATAGGATTCTCGGCGTCACCTGGACAGCAACTGACAACGGACAACTAACCACAAACAAAGGATCGCGGACAAGTTACTATCTCGCAGCCGCCCACGCCAGCGCTTCGGGGCAGGGGCGCAAGAAACCGCCCAGCAGCGACGGCTGTGCCGCGAAGTTCAGGTGGACGCGGCTGCCGATCGCCTGATGCCGGCCAATCAGGTCGAACTCACAATCCGCTCCGGCTGCAAAGCGAGTCAAACAGCCGGTCGACTCGAGCAACCAATTGCCGTTGCGGTAACCGCGCACTTTTGAGCGCGCCGGACCGAGCCAGCTATCCACAGCCAATGTTACTTCGACTGGAATCGGCGCTTTGCGCACTGGGTTCCGCCGCGCAATGGCCCGCAAAGCGCCGACCATTGGTTTGCGGCTACCATCAGCTAGTTCGACATGCTGACACAAATACGCCATTCCACCCCCTTCGGCATAAATTCGCCGGCCAGAGCAAACGTGCCCCTTAAGTGCCATGAGCATGCAATGATTGGCAGCCAGGGCATCGGCGTGCTCGTGCGGAGAGCCGCAGCCAAGATACACAATATCGGTGTTGGCCGGCAAACATTCATCACGCAGAGGTGAAAATACGCGGATACTCGCCCCGCGCAACTCCAGCATGTCAAGCGTATCCGGAAAGTAACAATGGAAGGCATCATCGTAGGCCACCGCCACGTTCACTTTGCCGCGGGACGACGGCGCGATCGAATCCGCGGTCGGCGCTGACCAATCGTTCAGAACGGAACGCCGGGTTGAAAGCTTCTGGAAGCGTTTCAAGCAAGTAAATTCTCTTAACTGGATCCCCAGTGCATCGCAAAGCTCGCGCGGCGGTTTGTCTCCGATTGGAAGTGCCGCAATGCTCTGCCGCAACTCTGTGCATGCTCCCAGTCCGCCGACTACAGGGATATTCCACAGCGACTGTAGAATGGTTTGCCACCTATAAAAATCGCAGCGGCCACCGACGCGATCCAATAAGACCGCATCGGCGATCGGTCGATCCGGCAAGCGGCAATGGTTCAATTGCGCCGCATCAACGATGGCGATCCGCGGCAAATCGAGCCAATTGCAAAGTGTGTCGAGACTGCCGCCTTGCTTATTCGACACAGCTTGGTCGAACCGGCCTTCAACAACTGCTAGGTCGGCAGTCGCGGCCTTCCGCAAGAACGCCTGACGGCACACCTCGCGCGACATCAGCCAACTATCCAGATGCCGAGGCACGCTGCCAGTGATGGCGGCCACACCATCGTGCGGAATGAAGCAGGCCCGCGATAGAAATGTTTGCGTTCGCACTCCCTCTTGCTCGAGTGCGTCCAGCAGAGCCCACAAAATCGCCTGAGAGTCAGCCTCGGGCTGGATTGTTCCCACCGCAAGGCGTGGCAAAATAGACATACCGCAATGAAACCGTAATTAAGCGGGCGAATTAGATCATGGCAAGTATGGTCGATCGGGACCTCGATTTTGGCGAGCTAATTGGCTCATCCGGTTGTCATTCGTCCCCACTCGCCATCCCCCCCAAAGGACTCCCGTTCATTGGCATTGTTAGCGGCTGCAAACTGTCCGTCAAGCAGTAAGCCCACCTTCTTTGCACAAAAGCGCAAAGAAAAGCCCCGCTTCCTTGCGGGGCAAGTGGAGCCAGGGCTCGTGGGGGGACCCTTGGCTCGCGGGGGGTTTGTAGATCAGCCCCGCCATCTGCGGTCAGGGCTAACCGATTAAGATCAAAGTTATTGTGCTTGCAGCACCACAAACCGGTTACCGGCTTGTGTGCGAACTTGGAACAGCACACCGTTTTTCAACGATTCACTCTTCATGGCTGTTTCAAAATCATGCACGTTCTTCACAGCGGTCTTGCCGACTTTGCGAATCAGCATGCCTGCACGCAAGCCTTTTTCGGCGGCGATGCTATCGGGTTCAACCTTCTTGATGATGACACCGTCGTAGCCGTGATAAGTATCCGCTTCGTCAGCCGTCATGTCGGCCACTTGCAGTCCAAGTTCCTCAGAGGTGTAGCCAGAAGTTGCCGGCGCTTCCGGTGATTTCCGGTTGGCGCCACGTTCCAGCATACCAAACTTGTCCGGCAACGGCTTGACGGTCACGTTCAGCGTCATCGCCTTGCCGTCGCGAAGCACTTCGACTGCTTGTGATTTGCCAATCGACGCCCGTTCAACCATCTCTTGAACTTCCTTCGGGCTGTGGACGGCCGTACCGGCAAACTTTGTGATGATGTCGCCCTCTTGCAGCTTGGCTTCGGCCGCTGGAGTATTCGGGAACACTTCAGCAACCAACACGCCTTCATCTTTTGCAACACCGAACTTGGAGGCCAAATCACTTGTCACTTCGCCGATGCTCACTCCCAAGTACCCGCGGCTGACTGAGCCGTTCTTCACAAGCTGTTCGGTCACCCACTTGGCCTGGTTGATCGGAATCGCGAAGCCAATGCCCTGATAACCGCCGCTGTTCGAAGCAATTGCGGTGTTGATGCCAACCACTTCGCCGGCCAAATTCAACAGCGGTCCGCCTGAATTGCCCGGGTTAATGGCTGCATCAGTTTGTAAATACTTCGTCCGCTGGCTGCCCAGCTCACGGCCCTTGCCGCTAATGATGCCGGCCGTCACGGTGTTTTCTTGCTCGAACGGTTGACCAATCGCAATGACCCAATCGCCAATTTCCAGGTCATCGCTGTTGCCCAGGTGAGCGGCCGGCAACGCGCTATCGGCCTTAATACGCACCACAGCCAGATCGCTTTGTGGATCGGTCTTGATGTCGGTCGCCGTGTATTCACGACCATCGGCAAAATGGACTGTCACCTTATCGGCGCCATCGACCACGTGGTTATTTGTCAGAATCAAACCGCTGGAATCGATGATTACGCCGGAACCAATTCCGTCGCGCGGCGGAGCCTGGAAAGAATAGTCGCCATTTTCGCCATCGAATCCCGGCATTTGCGGAATCATGTTTTCAAACGGCGTGCCCTTGAACGGATTTTCGCCGCCGCGGAATTGACTGAATGGATTCTCGCCCCGGTTGCCGCGCACCTTCTTGGCCGATTCGTGAGAATGAATCGTCACGACGCTCGGCGTGGCCGCGCGAGCCGCCTCTCGGAAGGCTTTCGATAGGTCATCGGCCCGTTTGACCTGGGTCGTGTTTCGCAATTCGGCCGGCGTCTTGGCTGGCTCTTGACCGGCCGTAGCAACGACGCGTGCTTTGCTATCGGCCGATGTTTGATCTTGCCCCACCACAGAATTCTGCCGCAATGTTAGCCCCAGGCCGACAGAAACGGCCAGTGCAGCGGCGACCGTCAATAACCAACCTTGGCGTGACGAAAGTCGTCTCATGCTAGATTCTCCTCGCTCCAAAAAAAATTGTCGAAATTGGCCATTTGAGGCATCATCCCACGAGAGATTGGGGATCACGATTGCGATGCCTCTCATGCAACATTACGACGGTCCGTTTGTAGCGGTTCGCTACCGGTACACAAATTGCCTCCGCGCTGTGCCGATTTACGCCAGGAGGCCCGGGCTGCGGCTTACACTCGTTCTCTTCCTCTTCCAAGCCGAAATTCGGCATTTCATGAACATGCCTGCTCTGACCGCTCACAGCCAGCGAAAAAACTTGACAAAACCTCAAGCTGGAACTATAGTTACAGCAGTTTGTAAGTTTTTCCGTGCCGTCCGTTGAAAAGGGGGACAGCCCCAGCCACGCCGGTCCAGGATTGCAACATCCTGGCTTCCGATCGTCGGCCACTTCCCCTTTTTCTACGGGCTGCCAGTTCATTCTGGTCGCCTGTTGTGAGATCTCTGCATGACGAAACGCTCTCAGCCCCTGGGGGCAGAGGAGCTCTCCCCCGACGCAATCGCGCAGTGTGAAGCGCGGCTCGGTTACACGTTCCTCGACAAGTCACTGCTGCTCTCGGCACTGACGCATGCCTCTGGCGTGCTGCACCGCTTGAAGTCGAACGAGCGGCTCGAATTTCTGGGAGACGCCATTCTGGGCTTCATCGTCTGTGAACGGTTGTTCCAGCTGTACCCAGAATATTTGGAGGGAGATTTGACCAAGGTTAAATCGGTCGTCGTCAGCCGTAATACTTGTGCAAAGATCAGCCAGGACCTTGGCCTGCACGAATTCTTGATCCTGGGCAAGGGCATGACCACGCATCCGCGTGTGCCGCCGTCGCTTTTGTCTGACGTGTTCGAATCGCTGATCGCGGCCATTTATCTCGATGGCGGCGATCCGGCCGTGCGCGAATTTATTCTGCGCACCATCGGCCCGGAAATCGACGCCGCCGTAGCGGGCGAGCTCGGCAGCAATTACAAATCGCTGTTGCAGCAAATGGCCCAGCGCGATTTCGGAACTACGCCCACCTACACGCTACTAGACGAAAAAGGCCCCGATCACAGCAAATGCTTCAAGATTTCCGCCCAAGTCGGCGACCACCGTTACCAGGCCGCCTGGGGCCGCAACAAAAAAGAAGCCGAACAACACGCCGCCCGCAACGCGCTGTCTGAAATCAGCGGCGAAGAAGTGCCGTACCCTTCGGATTGAGAGCGGCAGAGCGCCGATATCTGTCTGAAAAAAACCGCGGTGTTCGTTGACGACGAGCCAAGCGAACACCGCGGTGGAGCGTGGTCGGGTTGTTGTGTCGAGTGCGTCGCTTGAAGCCCAGGGTCAGCGGGCACCATCGCCGCGATGGTCCCTGGGCTTGTATCAATTGATTCAATTCGCAACGGTCGTGCTGGCTTCCAACGCCGAACGTTCAACAACGGCCGTGTTGTTGCTTTCGTCGGTTTCGGCCACAGTATTCATCAGATCGACGGCGACGAATAGTTGGGTGAAGGCCGTCGGTTGGTTGTCGGTGCCAATCAGTTTGAGTGCCGATTGCGGCAGCCGTAGTGTCACTTCCGCCGACTTGCCAGCGGTCAGCGATTTCACTTCCACGACGGCGTGGGAAGCATCGTCGGCAAGTTTGCCGTCTACTCCAACCAAAACCGCCACTTGGAATTTGGCGGCGTCGGCCGTTCCCTGATTGCGGAACTTGACGGTGTAAGCCGGGCCCGCAATCAGCGTGGCGGACGAGGCAAGCTCGATATTTTCAAGCACCAGATCAGCGCCGGCAGGTGGGAGAGCATCGGTCGTTGCTACGGTTGCGGCAGGTTGAACGGCTGCGTCGGCGGTTGCCGAATCTGTCGTTGGGTTCGATTCGACGCTGCCGCCGGTCGATCCCCCCATGTTTCCCAGCGGCGAACCGTTGGGCAGGATCACTCGTCCGGAAGGATTATGGTTGGTCGGCAGCGTGTGGGCCGGTTCACCGGTGCGCCCACTCGGAGATGGATCATTTGGTGTCGGGGTAGCGGAAGGGATGGGGATTGGATTGGTTTGAAACTTTCCATTATTCGCCGTAGAGAACGCCGTGCCGAGATTGTTTCGCGGCACCAAGCCGTAATCGTAGACCTTGGAACCATCGCCGCGTGTTGCGGTCGGAACGTAGCCCTCGTCGTAGTAAAACGACTCTTGGCCGTGCAGGTGGCCGTCGGGAAAACTCTTGTAAGCGCTGATTTGCTCCCAGGTCGACATCGTGAATGCGTTGGGGTCATCCGAAGTCGGCCGCGAAGGTTGCAAACGGGCTACGTGGTATCCGGTAAGCACGCCGTCTTTGCCAATCACGCTGGTCTTCAACTGCTTGGCGGTCAGATTACTGGCGGCAGTGCCAGTATTTTTCATTTGTTGCAGCGTCGGCGGATTCAGCAGGGCAGAGGCATTGTTCTTGTGGCCATTTCCGCTGGCAGATTGCCAGCCGCTGCTGCCGGTGTCGACCGTGCCAACTACGCTGGTCGAAAGTTGACCGGCGGTGATATTCGACAGCGAACTGGCTTTCGGCGCCGGACCTGTTTCAGACGGCGTATTGGATTTATTGGGCGATTTGTTCTTGTTGGTTTGATCGACGGGAGTGTGCGCCGTATTTTTCTGTTCCGACGTCTGATTTAGAAACGCGGGAAATTGAACAGCGGTCTTAAGGCTTTCGGCATTGAGTTTGGAATCTGTGCCGGAACCGTGATGATTTGTCGGCCAGGCGTGCAGGGTTTCTCCGCCATCGAAAATGTTGCCAGAGTTCGTAACGGTTCTGAGCGCACTGCCGGTTTTCGGCGGCAACGGTTGCGGATTCAAGCTGACGGTATCGCCGGAATTCAGAATCGCTTTGCCCGCGATTTTCGGCGGCAACGGCTGTGGATTCAAACTGACGGCGTCGCCTGGTTTGAGATTGCTGCTGCTGAGAGAATTCTTACCCCTGACGATAATGATGCCGGCGTTGGCGGCGTTTGAATCTACACCGGCTTGGTTCGCTTGCACTTTATTGATCGGGTTCGCCTTGAATTGCGAGAACGCATCGAACTTGTTGTCCGACTGGGCCGCATGGTTGGTTAAGGTTGTCTCGCGTTTGATTCTGCGAAGTTGCTCGGCGGCATGATCACTTACGTTGGGGTCCATGTTGCCTAAGCCTGGAATTGGTTCTGACGATCCTTTATCGCCCCACGGCAACTTTGACATCGTCTTTTGGCCTTTGCCACCCACGATGATGATGCCGGAGTTGGTGGCTTTTTGAACCGCACTGGTTTGGCTAGCTTTACTCGTCGCCTGCTTGTTCGTCGTGCCGACATCTTTGGAAACGTGACCCATCGCGCTGGAAGACATTGTTCTAGCGCTGGATTGGTTGGTGGTGCTTGGCACATGGGCCGCTGAAGCTTGGGAAACCATGGTTCCCAGGGCGGCCAACGTGAAGATTCCGGTCTGAAAAATGTTCATCAAGCTTTTCATGATCCACGCTCGCTGTTTTTTAGGGGAAGAATTTTGTGCAGCCGCAACCCTGCGACCTTCTTTCCAGATGAGCGTGAAATAAAGTGCGTCGTTACACGAAAAAAGCCCAGGGGTTGCAACCCCTGGGCTTGGATGAGCTGTTTTCGGAAGTAATCGCGGTCGGGACTTAATGCACGATGGGGAAAACGTGAGTGTTGTCGAAGCCACCGGCATTGGCTGCTGCCATACCAGCGGGCGTGTAATTCTGCAGGATGCCAACGCTATTGGCAGCCTCCATTTTGGCAGGGGTAATGCCGGTTTGAACACGGGTGACGTTGGCAGCGGCCATCTTGTTCGGAGTAATTTCCTTGTCGGCACGGCCAACCACCTCGGTCGTTAGGTTCTTACCCTTGTAAAGCAGCGGCACCTTGTTCACGCGGCCCTGCGTGTGTTGGGTGAACTGGTTGGCATCCAGCACTTGCGCGGGCGAACTGGGTTCAGAGCCGTGAGAGGGAGCGAAGATCGAGGCGGGATCATTGATGCTGTTGACCTCCCATTCGACCAATCCCTCGACGGCATGGCCGTAGGCTTTAGCGGCATCGCCGACGACTTCTCCGAAGGCTTTGGCACCATCGGAAATGCCATTTCCGATATCGTCGATAAAGTCGCGGGTTTGCGAGCTGCCAGCCACAATTTGTTTGAAATTGCTGCGATTCATATTGCTTTGCAGCCTGCTCGGCGTCAGCGCGGCGGCCGACGATTGATTGAAATTGGCGACCGATTGCAGTTTTGTAGCCGTCGCGTCGTTCGCGTCGAAAAAGCCTTGGTGGGCAGGGTAGCTCTCTGAATCGGAGCCGAAATCGACCCCCGAATCGCTGTTTTTCAGCTTCTTGTAGGGGTCAGCTTTTAACCGCTTAACAATTGCGTGCGGAGCGGGGCCAACCACCAGATCGCTGCCGTCGTCGACTTTGCCGGAGCCGGTCGCCTTGGAGAAATCGCTGGCGGTGGACCAGTCGGGGCCTCCGACTGCGTTTTGGCCGCCGTGGTCCAGTTTCCACTGGTCGTAGTTATCCTTCGTGATCGCTCGGTGTTTCGCTCCGACTTGTGCATCGGTAAACGGCAGCACGCCACCGTTCGTCCCCAAAACCGCGGGTGTGAGTTTGCTGTCGGAAGTCCCGAATCGATTGGCAAAAATGCCCAGATTGGCAGATGGAGTCACTGCAGTCTGGACAGTGTTTTTCTTTTCAGTGGTGGCTTTGAGGAATGCGGGCGATTGAACAGCTCTGCTGAGACTTTGCAAATTGAATTTCGATCCGTCACTCGCACCGTGGTGATCGGTCGGCCAGGCATGCAGATTGTCAGTTCCATCGATCACGGTGCCGGAATTCGTGACTTTGCCGAAAATATGTTGCTTTGGCGGCAGCGGCTGCGGATTTAAGCTGACTTTGTCACCAAAATCAACGATCATTCGTGAAGCATCTTTGGGCGGTAGCGGTTGTGGGTTCAAGCTGACAGCATCGCCCAGCTTGAGACTGCTGTTGCTGACCGATTTCTTGCCGCCGACGGTAATGATGCCGGAGTTCGTGGCCTTTTGCACGGCACTGATTTGGCTGCTGTTGCTCGTCGCTAGCTTGCTCGTCGTGCCGAAATTGTTGGAAACCCGACCGACGACGTTGGAAGGCATCGCGCTGGCACTGGATTTGCCGACATTGCTTGTCACATGGGCGGCCCAGCCCGTTTGGGGGAAGGCTGTGCCGAGGGCCGCCAAAGCGATGACCGACATCCGAAACTTGTTCAGCAAACTTTTCATGATCCACGCTCACTTTCTTGTTTTGAGAGGTTTTTGAGGCCGCAAAGCCTGCGGTCTGCTACTCCCGTGAGCGTTAAATGCGATGAATCGTTACGTGAAAAAAGCCCAGGGGTTGCAATCCCTGGGCTTTGCGCGGTTAAAGTTCAAGACATTGACTATTTGGCTACGGCTGCCTCCAAGCTCAAGCGTTCGACAGCGGCCGTGTTGTTGGTTTCGTCGGTCTCGGCCACGGTGTTGGTCAGATCGACCGCCACGAATAGGTGAGTGAAGGCGGATGGCTGAGCATTCTTGGCAGCAACCATTCTCATCGCCTTAGCAGAAAGTCGCAGGGTGACTTCTTTAACTTCGCCGGCTGCCAGTGATTTCACTTCGACCATCGCTCGGGGTGCATCGGCGGTCGGCTTATCGCTCAATCCAGCGAAAATGGCGACCTTAAACTTGCCGGCGGCCAGTGTGCCCTGATTGCGGAACTTCACCGTGTACGCCGGTCCCGCGACCAGCGTGGCCGGCGCGGCCAGCTTCACATCTTCCAACACTAGATCGACGCCGCTGGCAGCGACCGGAGTTTCGGTCGCAGGAGTCGTTGCATTCGTATCGTCCGTGCTGCCCGACGATGCCGTGCCGTCGTCCGATCCATCGCCAAACACCGAGCCCGATGGAAACGGATAGGGCTTATGCATGGGTTTCGGCGGAGCCGGAGGATTCGGTTGGGGTGCGGAACTTCCGGCTGCACCTTTGGCATTTTTCCCAATGTCACTTCCTGTCGCATTCTTGACGGTGGCAAAATCGTTCCGATTCAAAACATTGTTCTTGCCTAGGTCGCTGGAACTCACATTGCTGAGCGTTTGCACATTCGAAGTGTGTTCGTGAACCGTTGTGTTCAAGGTCGATTGATTCGAGATGGCTCCGAAGTCTTTCTTGGCGGCTGGTTTCGCCGGATTTTTTGATGTCCCAGCAGCAGGATAGGTCCCCATCGAGGCGCCATCGCCGTACTGGCCTTGCGAACCATTGGTAAGCGAGTTTGCTTTATCATTTTCCGTAGCCGTTGTTGTGTTCGGACCGTTTAATTCGGACGTGATTGCCTGGTTAAGAGACCCCAGGGGATCGCTTGCGACACTGCCAAGTGGGTTCGCGGGATTGTACGGAAGATCCATGACGTTCTTGCTGTGGACGACTGTTAAGCCGCCAGCGGGAGTGACGCTGCCGTTTAAGTTCGACGCCGAAGCGACAATTTTTGTTTGTTTGCTGGTAGTGGAAGTACCACTACCAAGGACTGGGTTATTGGCGTTGTTATGAATCGTGGGGGCGACTGCCTTCCCGCTGCTGGAGCTGATGGTGGCGTTGCTGCTGGTGCTGCCGCTGATATGCAGCGGTGAGTTCAGCGAGGTTTGGATGGAAGGATTATGTGGCCCGTGCGGATGTCCTCCGCCGCCTCCGCCAGCCAAAACCGTCGAAGGAACTAACATGCCGGCCGTCGCCAGGGTTACCAAGCTCTTACGGAAGTTTGTTGTCCAGCTATTCATGATCCACGCTCGCTTTCATGTTTTGAGGTTTTAGAGGCGGCACACCCTGCGGCCTTCTACCCCAGTAAGCGGGGATTGGCACAGGATGCTACAAGATGAAAAAAGCCCAGGGGTTGCAACCCCTGAGCTGCGCAGATTTAGTAGACGGAAGTTATTGGGCAGCAATGGTTTCCAACTCGGTCCGGGCGACAACTGCCGTGTTGTTGGTTTCATCGGATTCCGCCACCGTGTTCAGCAAATCGACGGCTACGAATAGGTGCGTGAATGCGGCTGGTCTGCCGTTCGCGCCGAGCAGCTTCAGGGCCGATTGCGGCAGCCGCAAGGTGACTTCAGCCGATTTGCCCGCCGGCAGCGACTTCACTTCGATCACAGCCCGGGGCGCGTCTTGCGTCAATCTGCCGTTCACTCCGGCGAGTAATCCGACTTCGAACTTGCCGGCGTCTTGCGAGCCTTGATTGCGGAACTTCACCGTGTAGGCTGGTCCGGCGACCAACGTGGCCGGAGCAGCAAGTTTCACGTCTTCCAACACCAGATCGACGCCGCTGGCAACCGCCGTGCCATCGGTTGTCGTCACGTCGTTCGAAGGAACTGACGTGGAATCGTCACTTGGTGATCCGCTGCCGAAAATTGGTCCCGAGGGGCACGGCGTTGGATTTGGAGTCGGATTCGGCTTGGGTGGATTGGGCTTCGGCTTCGGTTTGGGAAGCGGCAGTGGATTGGGAGTAGATACGTGATGGACCGGATCGCCGAGATCGTGAATCGTACCAACGTCATTGGAGGGCTTGGACGAAGTGCCGTAAAGGGGCACTTTGTAATTGACCGCGGTCTTCTCGCTTGTCACTCCGCGCGCTCGAGCGTCGGCGTGATCGACTTTTCGCTACCCGACGTGCTTGGCGATGACGATCCGCCGGTCGCTGGGTTCGTTTGCGTGCCGCTCTTGTTTTGCGAGCCAGAGCCGTTGGTTAACTGCGAGGGATCCTGTTTGTTAGGGTTGCCGTCTTTCGCGGCAAGACCGATAGTAGTCCCAATCCCTTCTGCCAAGATAACTGCCGCTACGACGCCGCCGGAAGCAATTCCCGCCGCGAGTACACCGGTTGGTCCAGGAAATTGTGAGGCGCTGTTCGCAATCTCTCCAACTGCATTGATCACCGCGTCTGTGGCATCTGAGACATCGTTGCCGGCATCGGTCGCCGCACCCACGATTCCCGTTGTAACATCGCTGACAACTTGCCCTGCATCATTGGCGGCATCGCCGAGGTCATCGCCCAGATCGCTGATAATATCCATCACGTTCTGGCTGGGAACCGAGGCGGTCACCGGCATCGGCTGATTCGCCATCGAACTGACGGGCATGCCCGAATCGGAATCATCGCTCATCGTCGGCAGGTGGCCGAAAATCTTGCCGAGATCGGCCGGCCGATGCTGTTTCGGCATTCCCATTCCGGTGTAGCCGGTGTTGCCGTTCTTGGCCGGCTTGCCGCTGCCGCTCGAATTGTTCTTCGCACTGTTGTTCGATTTGTTGGTGGCACTGGAAGCAGCCGACGAACTGGACGTGCCGCTGGGCCGATGCGTGAACGGAAACGACGATCCGCCGCCACCGCTGGGCCCTTTCGCCCAGACCGCAGATGGCATCAACATACCGGCAGCCCCAATGGCCAACAAAGAGGTACGTAACGTGGTCAGAAAACTTTTCATGGCTCGCACTCGCTTTCATGTTTTAATGTTCTTGGCGACCGCAAATGTAGCGGTGTTCTGTCTTCTGCGAGCGGGAGTGTTGAAGGCTTGTTACTTTTAAAATCTGGATAAGTTTTGGATAATATTTGCAAAGCCGGGTGTGTGGAACATTCGCTGGAGAAGAGTGCTGGCTTGCCAGTATGTCGCCGTATATATTGCGACGCCCGACCGCTCGGCAGACCGGAGACTTCTATCGATCTGCCTGCGATGCACTTTCCAAAATCCAATCATCCTGACGAAATGAGTTAACTCCGTGGAAAAAGTCCGCTTCGGTGTGCTAAGCACCGCAAAAATCGGCACCGAGAAGGTGATTCCTGCCATGCAGGCGGGGAAGCATTCCGCGGTAACGGCGATTGCGTCGCGCAGTCTGGAAAGTGCTCAGGCTGCGGCTAGGCCATTGGGAATTGGCAAGGCTTATGGATCGTACGAAGCGCTGCTGGCCGATCCGGAAATCGACGCGGTCTACAATCCGCTGCCGAATCATTTGCACGTAGTGTGGTCGATCAAAGCGCTGGAAGCCGGCAAGCATGTACTGTGCGAGAAGCCGATTGGGCTGAATGTGCAGGAAGCCGAGCAGTTGCTGGCGGCGGCGAAACGCTTTCCGAAATTAAAGATTATGGAAGCGTTCATGTATCGCCACCATCCGCAGTGGCAAATGGCTCGCAAGTTGGCGGCGGAAGGACAGATCGGCGAACTGCGGACGATTCAGTCGGTCTTTTCGTACCACAACGTCAACGCGGCGAACATTCGCAACATGGCCGAACTTGGAGGCGGCGGGTTGATGGATGTCGGCTGCTACTGCATCTCGCTGTCACGGTTCATTTTCGCGGCCGAGCCGACGCGCGTACTGGGCATTGTCGAGTACGATCCAGCCTTCAAGACCGATCGACTGACGTCGGCTATTTTGGAATTTCGCGGTAGCACCAAAGACAAGCCCAGCACAGCCACATTCACATGCTCAACGCAGCTTTCGCCTTATCAGCGGGTGAACATTTTTGGGACCGAAGGTCGCATCGAGATCGAAATTCCTTTCAACGCCCCGCCCGACAAGCCGTGCAAACTATGGCACCAGCACGGCACGGAAATTCGCGAACACAAGTTCGAGATTTGCAATCAGTACACCATCCAAGGCGATCTGTTTTCGCAGGCTGTCCTCAATAATACCGCCGTACCGACGCCGCTGGAGGACGCAGTCGGCAACATGCGAGTGATTGAGGCAATTAGGCAAAGCGGCGAGCAGCGGCAGTTGGTGGAGTGGTGAGTCTAATTGATTGATTGCTTCTTAGGAGATATCGTGTGTGGACCGGCAGAATACCGTACGGAAAATGCGATATTGTCCCTGGCGAATTCTTCGTCGCCACCGAATTTCAAGTCATTGCATGGCTGCCGATAATTCCCATTAAGACATGGGTGATCATTGAAGGCTCCATCCAATCCTTCGATGATTATGTTGGGAGTTTTCGGATTGGCTGGAAAGGCCGTCCCATCAAATTCTCGGTCATATCGTTTCTGCTGGCCTGGGCTCGTACAGCGATTTGGCTTTTGATAATCGGAGCAGGATTCTATCTCGCATATGTAGTGCTGCTGTGGTTTGCGGGTCGACGGCCTCTAATAGAAACCGTCAATGGAGCCGCGGTTATGATTGCCGCATTTGGGCTTTATCGACTCAGCTATCTTCTTTTTCGCGCAAAACCCGCGCGGGAAGAGTACTTGCGTGAATTACTCGCACAAGGGTTTGGTGAAGTCTAAAGGTAAATCGCCGGTCGACGGCTTACAAATCTTCCGCACCAAACGTGTCGCCTTGCTTGACGTCGCCGGTCTCAAAGCCCTTTTTGAACCACTTCATGCGCTGGGCGCTAGAGCCGTGCGTGAAGCTGTCGGGCACCACATAGCCTTGGGCTTGCTTTTGTAATTTGTCGTCGCCAATCGAGTTGGCGGCGCCAGAGCTTCTTCGATGTCGCTGGGCTGCAGTTTCAGATTCTGGGCATAATGCGCCCAAACGCCGGCGAAAAAATCGGCCTGCAGTTCCAATCGCACGGAAAGCTGGTTGGCTTCCTTTTCGCTGACCCGCCGACGCAGATTATCAACCTGGTCAGTAATGCCAAACTGCTTTTGGACGTGATGGCCGATCTCATGGGCGATGACATAGGAGTCGGCAAATTCGCCCCCAGCGTGAAATCGGTTTTCCATCTCGTCGAAGAAACTCAGATCGAGATACACTGTTTCATCTTCCGGGCAATAAAACGGACCGACTGCGGCGCTGGAAAATCCGCACTTGCTGCGAACGGCGCCGTTAAACAGCTCCAACGTAGGCTTGCGATATTGTCGGCCCGTGCGCCGGAACTGCTCGCTCCAAACATCTTCTGTTGAGGCCAGTATGACTTTCACAAACTTAACGAGTTTGCCCTGCGCCGGGTTGACCGGCTGACCTCCAGGCTGCATGCCGACCGGCGCACCGCCGGGATTTGCCCCCGGATTGCCTTGCGGCATCTGCTGCAAGAGCTGCAGCGGATTGACGCCAAAGACAAGCGACACCAGCAGAATTACCGCCAGCGTGCCGAGTCCGCCGTGGACGAGAATCGGCCCGCCCATCATGCCGCCTAAACCGCCACCGGTGTTAGCGCGTTCGTCTTTAACATTTTCACTTTCGCGTTGGCCTTCCCATTCCATAGCGCTGCTCCTGAATGGTGGAACGCTTCCATGATAGCGAGCCGTTTGCAGCGCGGCGAGGGTTTTGGCCAGAAAACTTGGCTTCGGCCAAGACCGTTAAGAACGGAGTAGTTCTCGTGAATCGGCAACGGCAGCATCGACGGTCGTGGTTGGGGTAATCCGAATATCACCGAGCGCGGGCGTTGGCCGGCTCAGTCGCGGCACAAAGGCCGGCACGTGTCGGCGGTACTCTTCGTACATCCGTCCAAAGTGCCGCACCAAATCGCGCTCCTCCACCTTCGAAGCCAGCACCATGTACAGCGTAAGCGAACCGGCGAACAGCAGGTGGCCGACAGTCATAGACGGCGTCGCCCAAAACGCCAGGAACCAACCCACGTAAAGCGGATGCCGCATGTGGGCGTACAGCATGGGGGTGCCGAACGGCAGTGGCGTATTTTCGCGGCCGCGCAAATGCAGCCAGCCCTGGCGCACCCCGAACAGATCGAAGTGGTTAATCATCAAACTGACCGTTGGCACCATCAGCCAGCCGACGGCAAACAGCCCGGTCAGTAAGTAATAGCCGACGCCGCTGGGCACAGACCAAACCACAGCGTCGATCGGCCGCCATTGCCACATGAGCAGCGCGAGCACCAAACAAGAAAAGAGCAAGTACGTGCTGCGCTCAATCGGATGCGGAACAAGCCGCGTCCATACGGCTTTGAATGCCGGCCGGGCCATGACCGAATGCTGGAGCGCGAACACACCGACCAATGCCAGATTGATGGCCACGGCCCAGCCCACGGGGTCCGCCGCCGCCGGCACATCAATCGACTTGGGAACAACGTAATTGCCCACGAAGCCGGCCATGTAGGCGTACGTGGCAAAAAACAGCAAATAGCAAATAATGCTGTAGCTAAAAAAAGCGACACGGGTCATGGGGGTTCTCCTTCGAACTGTGCGGTGCGTGGTGAGGTTGGGCTAAACGAATTCGTGGCTTCCCTGAATCGACGAATTCAATCGTCGCCCTGAAACTATGAGCGTAAACGCTTGGCGAAGGAAGTTGACTTGTGGTACACTAATGGGTTGACTGCTAGTACACCTCACATAGTGCTGTCAGCCTGGAAGGCCAAAAACTGCGAGAAAACGACACATGCCCTCTGCGACGCGGGAAAAACTGGTGGAAGCTGCCACGCGCAGATTCTATCGCGACGGGTTCCGCAACGTCGGTATCGACCAGATTCTGTCCGATGTGGGCATCAGCAAGACCGCGTTTTACAAACACTTCGAGTGCAAAGAAGCCCTGGTTTTGGAAGCGCTCGAATCGCGCGACCGCTGGCTGCAGAAATTGTTTTGCGAAATGATTCGCGAGCGCGGCGGCAATTGCGCGATCGCTCGTCTGCGGGCGGTGTTCGATGTGGCCGAATACATCATCAAATCAGAGGAGTTTCAAGGCTGCATTTTTGTGAATGTGGCCATGGAATTTCCTCTACCGCACGATCCGGCGCATGTGGCCGCAGCACGAAGCAAAAAGGGGGTTGAAGACATCGTGACCAAGATCGCCGAAGAGGCCGGCGTGAGCGATCCACAGGCACTGGCTCAGGAGTTGTGCCTGATTATGGAAGGCGTCTACGTCACCCGGCACGTGACGGGCAACCCCGCCACGATTGCCATCGCCCGCCGCCTCGCCGACCGCGCCATCTCAGCGCATTTGCCAGCGAAGACGTGACGCCGATAAAATCTCCCTCGCCCCGCTCAGGTGAGGGCCGGGGTGAGGAGGCCGCCGCTGTTTCATAACCGTTAAAAAATCGCCATCAGGGTGAACGAAGTTTGCCGTCCTAACGTTTACCATCTTTCACGGTGGCAGTGACCTGCCTTGATTTCCGGACAGGTTACGCAGCGCATCGCGCTGATCGGAAATCGCCCCAAGGGTGCCAGCGTATCAGAGCGACGAGTGTTGCGAGCAGCGCGAACATCCCTGCCGTGCCCGGTTCAGGGACAGCCTCGAATGCGCCCAGGTCCGGCGCGGCGACGGAGTAAGGCAGGCCCACATCCAAGCCGGCGTCGATCAGGTCGCTGCCTAGCGTCAAGTGCATGAATCTGAGGTCCGGCAGGCTGCCATCCGCCTTGCGTGGCAGGGTCATCTGGCTGGCATCAAGGCTCAAAAAATCCGCCGCGCTCACTGTGACTGGCAATGTAAACCAGTTGTTGGAAACCATGCTTCCAGACTCGTTCAAGTTGGAAACCCCCGTGCGCAAATACGCCAGATTGTTATGCAACACTTCTCTCGTGCCAGGCACGCTGCTGTTGGCCGGGCTGGTGTCGATCGCCTCGAGCATGTTGAAGTTCGCGCTGGAATTGTTATAGGCCGTGTTGTTGTACCAGTTGGCCGCTTGCCCCGGCTGATGATTGGCATAAAAGCCGCTGGCCCCGTTATTCGCCGACAGGCAGAACTCCACCGTATGCACTGGCGGTGGGTCGGGAAAGCTTCCGCCCGTGTTGCCGAACCCGCCGATCTTGAAGCCATTCTTGTTTCCATCCAGCCGTCCGTTGTCGTATGCCCAGCAGTGATCGAATGTAATTCCGCCGCCGTCGTTGCTGATGCAGTCGAACCCGTCGTCGCTGTTGCCCCACGCGCGGCATCCGCGAAAAATGTTGCCCGAGCCGCCGGAATGACAGCCGAAACCGTCCGTGTTTCCGGCGGAAATTCCGTTCACGCCCACCAGGTCATAGGAATCGCAATTCAGGATCAGGTTGTTCGAAGCGTTCGATCGCAGATAGATGCCGTTGGCCTGATCATCGCGGTTAACGATCGTTTGCAGCGTGTTGCCGTTGCCAGAAATTCTCCAATTGTCGCATTGCTTCTGGGTCCCGGCCTGGATTCCGGTGACATCGAATCCGGAAAATGTATTGTTCGATCCAGTCACCTGAATGCCGCACACCCGCAACGTGCTGGGGGAGATGTTCGAAAAATTGAGAACCGGCCGCGCGTTCGCCTGGATACGCCAGGAAGTGAAGATTGCTCTTGGTGATGTTGAGAACATACTGATAGGTGGCGTCAGTGGCGGCGACGGTGAAGTTCGTGTATGTGCCACCGCGGAGATAGACTGTGTCACCTGACGCCGCCGCCTGCTGGGCCTGCTTGATGCTGGCGAAGGGCTGCGCCAGCGTCCCCGGCCCACTGTCGTTTCCATTGGGTGAAACGTAATAATCGGCCGCATAAATGGGGACCGCCCCCAGCAGCGCAGAAAGCAGGGCTGTCGCAGCCATCGAACATCGACTCGCATTGGATACCATTTCAAGCCTCCAGCCAGGACTGTTCATTCTACCACGCTTTCTCCGCCGGACAAAGGAATTTCGACGCGCGGTAGTGGACCAGTTTGAAATTGAGATTTTCATCGGCGGATTCAGGAGGTAGATCTGACGCTCGGCCTGTGGCTGAACGATGATGCTGTCGGCTTTGCCGCCAACGAGAACGTGTATCGCTACGTCGGCAACTCGCCGGAGTATAAAGGCGCAAAAAAACAATGCAATCTGCATTGCAACGTGGCCAGTTTCCCTCTTGCCATTTGGGCCATTGATCGTTTAGTGCACATAAATACTCTATATTCGGCTGATCTGTGAACACAACGTCTTCGATCGCCCGACGAGTGCAGAAATATGCTTGTGAAGTTCAAACCAATAAAACGGGGAGTGCGGGGTCGGGTGACTCACATACAACAGGTGGCTGCGGCCGGCAGCCAAATTTTGGTGGTGTGCGGCGGCGACAAAATTGGGATTGGCGTAAAGGTGAATCACGAAATGAGTTCCGATAAAGCGACATGTTTTGCAAGCGACGTGAGAACGGTCCAATTGCAAGAAAAACGACGAAAAACTGCGCCTCTTTTTCGCCAAAATTATCGCGATTTTGTCGGCCGCGCGCTCGCTGTTAGGTCGTATCTTCTCGCACGGCGCTTTGGTTGACGGCGACAAAACTCAGGGATTTTGACGCTGGTTATGCGTTTTCGGAAAATCACGACAAAATTCAACCGCCCGAGAATTCTCGAGCCAATCGCGTGCCGAAGTGGTGCCCGTGGAAGATGTGCGCCGACAAAATTCGGACCCGACAGCGAACCCCGTCGGTGCTCCGGGGTTCGGCCCTAGCCGCTGCGGACGACTTTGGTGAGCGCTTCGACGAAGAAGAATTCGCCCCACATAACCGATTCGTCGACGCCGAGGTTTTTCTTGGTGTGGTAAACGCCGTGCTTGAGGATGCCTTCCCAACCGGGCATTTTGCGGCACCCCTTCGCCGATCGGCCGCCAATCGCGAAAAGGCCCGGCGGTCGTTAGCGGCGCCGGATGGCCGCCCACTTGCAATACACGCGGCATCTCCAGCGACGGCAATGCGAAATCGACAACAGCATGTTCTACCGCTGATTGGGCTCCGCTCTGCGGGCCCGTACCTACTGATCGCAAACCCGAGAACACCACTTGCAACCACTCAACCACAACGTGATAATTCTCAGGAAATCCCTGGGTTTTTACAAAGCAGGTTATTAACCAATGGGCGGCTTATCATCGCGGGTATTGACCATCTTGGTGTGGGGATTTGCGCCGTGCTGCGCCATCACTTGCTGCCGCGCCGTTTGAAGGTTTGATGCAAAAAGTTCCCGAAGGGGCGAACGCGCTGGTTGCGATCAACGTGGAGCAAATCCTGCAAAGCGACTTCGCTCGTAGTCGCGGTTCGCGACAGAAGCTGGCTGACGCGTTTGCAGAACGCTCAATTCTAATTCCGCCGGACGCTACGCAATTTGTTATGGCAGCGCAATTTGATTTGGAACATTTCACCCAGCTGTGGGCAGCAGCCGTCATGGGATTAAAGACACCGCTGGATTTCAACCGTGTGGCAATCGCAACACACCGAACTGTAGAAACCATCTCCGGCATGGAAGCGATTGGCAGCACCAAGGTCTTTGCGCTCAACCTGGGCGACAAACTACTGGGCTTGCTTTCGCCAAGTAATCGGCAGCAGGCGGTGCTGGGCCCAGCGATTGAAGCAAAATGATCGTCCGCTCTCAGCATACTTAGCCCAGACCGGTTCGTATGGTGACACGGCCGGTACCGATATCATTCTGGCCATTGATCTGACCGACGTATTGCCGCAGAAATTTGTCGCTGATCGACTCCGCAAAAACGAAGTGCTTCAGGGTCGCAGTGTTGACATCGACAAGCTGGCCTCCATTCTCGCCGGTGTGCGGGGAGTGCGCGTGGGAATCAAAATCGGCACCAAGTGCAATGCGATGCTCGTGGTCGATTTACAGGACGATCCGGCACCAATGGCCGATTTTGCTAAATCACTTTTGTTAAGCATCCTAGGAAACGCTGGCGTGATGCTGGAAGAGATGGACGATTGGAAACTAACGCTGGGGAAGAACTCGATCTCGCTGCAAGGCTATTTATCCGACGAAGGACTGAGGCGAGTGATGGGAATCGTCGAGCTACCGCCCGATTCGGTGGCCATGATGGATACGACCGCCGCAAAACCACCGTCGGGCTCGAAGTCTTCAACAAATGATGTCGACTCGCTGCAACGGGACTCATCTCGCAAGTACTTCCAAGCAGTGCAACAAAGATTGGATTCTTTGCGCTTGCAGAAAAACAACGCGAAGACGCTCGGCCAGATGGCGATGTGGATTGACAATGCGGCACGAGGGATCGATCGAATGTCGAGCTTAAATGTGGACAGCGATCTAATTGATTACGGTGCCACCATTGCCACCGAATTACGCCAGATGGTCGCCGCTTTGCAGGGGGTGGGCATTCAGTCGGGAGTGCGCCAGTCGCAGATATATGGCGGCGATTCGTATTACTACGGCGACTACGATGTTCAAGGTGCCCGGCGGGCAGTGCGGGCCGAAGAAAAAGCGACCGGCGCCACTTCAGCACTCGATCTGTCCCGATTAATAGCCAATCAAAGCGCGGCCATGCGCCGCAAAATGACGGACCGATACAAAGTCGATTTCTAGCGATGCTGGGACGAAAAGAGAGACGCAAGGGTGAAACAAAGGCGTCAGGAATCCTGACAGCTTCCTAGGCCTCATCTCCGAATTTCGAGGGCTCGGAGACCACGAAACGCGGTGCATCTCGACTTCGGCAACCCTGAATGCTGCACTGCGAAGTGGATCACTAACCTGACCCAGTTTCCCTCTTGCCATTTGGGCCACGGATCGTGTAGTGTGCATACATATCCTATTTTGTGGGCGGTCGGTCTGAGCGCCTGTCGTGCGCCGGTTTCCTGACCCCGCACAGACTTTGGACCGAAGGCCCCTGAACCTCCGTGGGCCGGCACGAGACCTGCGGTCGGTGGCGCGGCAAGGTCGGGAGACCTTGCCACAACTCTGAACGCATTCTCTTCGATCGCCCGACGAGTGCAGAAACATGCTTGTGAATTTTAAACCGATAAAACGAGGATGTGCGGAGTCGGGTGACTCACATACAACAGGTGGCGGCAACAATCGTTGCCGGCAACCAAATTTTGTCGGCATGTGGCAGCGACAAAATTGGGATTGGCGTAAAGGTGAATCACGAAATGAGTTCCGATAAAGCGACATGTTTTGCAAGCGACGTGAGAACGGTCCAATTGCAAGAAAAACGACGAAAAACTGCGCCTCTTTTTCGCCAAAATTATCGCGATTTTGTCGGCCGTGCGCTCGCTGTTAGGTCGTATCTTCTCGCACGGCGCTTTGGTTGACGGCGACAAAACTCAGGGATTTTGACGCTGGTTATGCGTTTTCGGAAAATCACGACAAAATTCAACCGCCCGAGAATTCTCGAGCCAATCGCGTGCCGAAGTGGTGCCCGTGGAAGATGCGTGCCGACAAAATTCGGACCCGACAGCGAACCCCGTCGGTGCTCCGGGGTTCGGCCCTAGCCGCTGCGGACGACTTTGGTCAGCGCTTCGACGAAGAAGAATTCGCCCCACATCACCGATTCGTCGACGCCCAGGTTTTTCTTGGTGTGGTAAACGCCGTGCTTGAGAATGCCTTCCCAGCCGGGAGTATTGATGGCCAGATATTCAGGCTCCACAAGAGCGTCGAGCATCGCCAGCGCCGTTTCGCGGTAGGCTTCGGCTCGCTCCGGCGATTTGGTTTGTTTGGCCAGATCCAACAGTCCGCTGGCGGCAATAGCGCCGGCAGAGGTTTCTTTTTGCGGGCCCCACGGCGGCGGCTGAGACAGATCGGCGTCGAAATCCCAGATAGGGCACTTTGTCGGCCGGCAGATGATCGAGCCAGTATTTGGCGTTGCGTTCGGCAACCTCCAGGAACTCGTCGCTGCCGGTCAGGCCATAGACCTTGCTGTAACCGTACAGCGACCAGGCCAGACCGCGGGCCCAGGCGCTGTCGGCGCGCAAGCCCTGATGCGTGGTCTGCCGCAAGAACTTGCCGGTCGCCAGATCGAACATGCCTTCGTGGGCCGTCGAGCCGTCGGGCCGCACAATGGTATCGCGCGTGGTGCGGCAATGGGCGTTCGGCAATTCGCAGCAATTCTTTGTCGCCAGTTTCGCGGGCGGCGTAAAAAATGATCGGCACGTTCATCATGATGTCGATGAACAGCGACTCGGGCGCGACGAACGATTGCAAATACTGCCCCTTCTCCATGAATCGCATGGCCAGCGTGCGGCCCGCCTGAATCAGCACCTGGTGCAGCCGCTCATCGCCGGTGAGTTCGTACCAGGGCAGATACGTGCTCAGAAAGATGAAGCCCAGGTCGTGAACGTTGCGATCGTGCTGGCGGTGTTCGAGCAGCTTCGAATAATGCTCGGCCCGTCTGCGCCACTCTGGGCTGCCAGTGCGGCGATGAAATTGCCACATCATGCCGGCCAGAAAGCCGCCGGTCCAATCGGTCCACAACTCGCCGGCGTGATGCCACTTGCCGCCCACGGTGTAGATCGGAAAAAAGTCGGGATGCTTTTTGATGAGGCCCGACACTTGCCTTTCGGCAAATTCCAAAGCCTGGGTGTATTTGGCAACGCGATCCGCCATAATTTTATTCCCCCGAAGAATTGTTGATGATGAATTTCGCCAGTCTGCCGATTGAAACCAATTGTTGCAAGAGACCGATATTAAACGCTAAATAACATACACAGCCGTTGTTGCACATCGTATTTCATCAGCCAGGCCCCCTACAACACGGGCAGTGTGAACTACTTGCTCTCGGCTGCAGCACTCAATCGCCGGTCGACCACAAGTTTTACGCGATCGTTGAGCAAGAACCAGGCCGTAGCATAGGCCCACACAAGGACAGCCCAACCCCAACCGATGGGCGTCATGAAGATGCCAAACACGGCAATCAGCGTGGCCAGGGTTTGGGTGCCGAGCACCGCCAGTAGCAGAATTCGGGCCGGGCGGATCGACCAAAACGGACCGCGGGTGCGTGTGACGAAGATCGTTAAATGCCCAGCCACCGATAGCTTCAAATACATTAGTGTCTGAATGCTGTCGCGGCTGAGACGAAATACGCGCTCTCCCAAGTAAAACAGACCGAACGATGCCATGACGCCCGCAATGCCCAGTACCGTGGCCACCGTGAGCACACGCCGCATGTTCCAGCTTTCCGGAGCATTGGCATAACGCACCCGATCGTAGGCAATCGAAAGAATGGCCCCGTCGTTGAGCAGCGCCAACAGCACAATCATGACTGCTGTCACCGGATAAAAGTTGAATACTAGAATCGAGAGCGTCATGAACAACAGCACGCGCACGGTTTCGGCGATGCGGTAGATGGCATAGCTGTTCATCCGCTGGAATATTTTGCGGCTTTCTTTGATGGCGTCGATAATGACCGACAGGCCGGGTGTGAGCAAAACAATGTCTGCGGCGGCGCGGGCGGCATCGGTGGCCCCGGACACGGCGATGCCGGCGTCGGCTTTTTTTAAGGCAGGTGCGTCGTTCACGCCGTCGCCGGTCATTCCCACGATCTCGCCCTGGGACTGTAGCACTTCGACAATGCGAAATTTGTGCTCAGGAAATACTTGGGCGAAGCCGTCGGCCTTTTCGATGATGGCCGCCAGGGCGGCATTATTCGCCGGCGCTGCGGAGCTGTCGCTGAGAAAGGCGCCGGCGTCGAGAATTTTGTCGCCCAGTCCCACCTGGCGGGCAATTTCCTTGCCGATGGCCACTTGATCGCCGGTGACCATTTTCACCGCGATTCCCATTTGCCGTGCGGTGGCGATGGTGGTGCGCGAATCTTCGCGCGGCGGATCGTACAGCGGAAGCACGCCGAGGAATTTCCACGGTCCGGTTCCCTCAGCACGAGCCACTCCCAGGGAACGAAAACCACGCCGAGCGAAATCGATCACGACTGTTTCCACTTGGTGTTCGATCACCACGTCGTGATCGATGAGCGCCAAAATGACCTGCGGCGCCCCCTTAGTGACGCGAAATTCCTTTCCGTCGGGACTGCGGCACAGTGGCCTCGGTGCGTTTAGAGACCGGATCGAACGGCTGAAAGTGAGTGATTTGATCTCCGGTCACCGTGGCCACATTTTTTAAGCTCGCCAGAACCGCCAGATCGATCGTGTCTTGATCTTCGGCGCGCGAGGCCAAGGCGGCGCTGGCCAGCAGTAGATCCTTCGTGACGCCGCCGAGTGTGAACGGATCGCCTAGCGTTAAGCGGTTTTGGGTTAGCGTGCCGGTTTTATCGGAACAGAGCACTTGCATGCCGGCCAGTTCCTCGATGGCCACCAGCCGGGTGACGACCGCTTCTTTGTGCGCCAACTTTCGGGCACCGACGGCCATCGTCACGGAAAGGACCGTCGGCATGGCCACCGGAATGGCGGCCACGGTGAGAACGAGGCGAATTGTACGGTTTCCAATAGCGGATCGCCCCGCAGCAGCGCTACCATAAGAATCAGCGCCACCAGTGCTACGGCGATCACAATCAGATAGTTGCCGATCCGCAGCACCGCCTTTTGAAAATGGCTGACGGTATGGGCAGTTTCGACCAGCTGGGCCGTCTTCCCAAAGTATGTATGCTGTCCCGTGACGTAAACCAGTGCGTCCACTTCACCGCGCTTCACGGCCGAGCCCGAATACACAACTTCTCCGGTGGTGCGCGAAACGGGAAGTGATTCGCCTGTCAGGGCCGATTGATCGACCTCGACACCATCGCCGTCGAGCAACTTGGCATCGGCCGGCACGATGTCGCCCAAGCGGAGACGAATGACATCACCCGGCACGAGTTCGCGGGCCGGCACCGAAGTCCACGCCCCGCCGCGGCGCACCCGGGCTGCTAGCGCCAATCGGGCTTTCAATGCCGCAATGACTCCAGCAGCCTGATACTCTTCCCAAAAGCCCACGATGGCGTTCATCAGCAGCAGAACCGAGATGATAACGAAATCGGTCCAGTGCCGCACCACGGCCGACAAAACGACGGCCACTTCGATCATCCAGGGAATGGGACCCCAAAAATAGGAAAGGAATTTTAAGAGCTCGCTTTGCTTGTGCTCTGGCAACTCGTTGTAGCCGTACTGTTGTAAGCGATGTTGGGCCTCCTCAGCCGTCAAACCGTCAGCCGTCGCATTGAGTTGCGCGAGTGCCTGCGGCAATGGCATTTTCGCCAAATCAGGTCCGGATGGCGGCGAGGATGCTCGATCTATCCGATGCAGATGCGCGGTCATGTAGGAACCTCCGAAATCTGACGGCTCCAACCACAACGTTTCCGACGCTGGCGATCATCATATCCATTTGCTAACAGGTGAATAAGGCATCGCGATTTGCCTGACACGACGCCAAGTTTTTCCAATCGTAGCCTTTTGAAATCTCTTGACGTCGACGAGGCCGCGCGGTATCGCCGGGGGATGAAATACCAGCCTCTTTTGAACATCGTGCTGCACCAACCAGAAATTCCGTACAACACCGGAAGCGTAGGCCGCACCTGCGTGGCAGTGGGGGCCAAGTTGTGGTTGGTGCGGCCGCTGGGATTTCGGATCGACGATTATTATTTGCGCTGCGCAGGATTGGATTACTGGGAACACTTGGAGTGGGAAGCGGTGGACGATTGGCCAGCGCTGACGGCACGGGTGGCCAAAGAATCTCCGGGCAGGCTACCTTGGTTCTTTACCAAGACCGCGACACAAATTTACACAGCGGCAAAATTCAAACACGGCGATATTCTGGTCTTCGGCAGCGAATCGTTCGGTCTGCCGCCATCGCTGCTGGAGGCCAACAGCGAGCGGACGCTGCGCATTCCGATCCGCTGCGACGTGAGGAGCCTGAATTTATCGAACAGTGTGGCGATCGCGGCCTACGAGGCCTTGCGGCAATGGAATCAATTTTTGTAAGTCGACCACCGGACGGGTGCATGCCGGGCCAATTTTGGTTACCATATGCCATCGTCATCTGGGATACACGGGGGATATTTAGACGCATGCCGACAATTGCTGCCGACAAGCTGGTTCAGTTTGCGACTGCGCTGCTCGTAGCCGGCGGAGTTCCGGGCGATGAAGCCCGGCTCGTCGCCAAAAGTTTGGTGGCCGCCAATTTGATGGGGCACGATTCGCACGGGGTCATGCGCATTCCGTACTATCTCGATGGCGTCGCCAAAGGCGAAGTCAAACCCGGCGCACCCTTCACGGTGATCAAAGAGTCCGACTCACTGGTGCAAGCCGACGGCAATTGGGGTTTTGGTCAGACGCAAGCCCGGCAGCTCACCGAGCGCCTGATTTCCAAAGCGCGGAAAAGCGGCGTAGCCTTGGGAACGCTGGTGCATTGCGCTCACATCGGCCGGCTGGGCGAGTATTGCGAGCAAGCGGCGGCGGCCGGAATGGTGTCGATGCTGATGGTTAACACGCACGGCACCGCACGCCGCGTTGCGCCCCCGGGTGGAACCGCGCCACGGTTAGGCACGAATCCTATTGCTATCGGTGTGCCGTATGCCGATGGGCCGCTGGTGACGGACTTCGGCACCAGCGCTACGGCCGAAGGCAAGGTGCGCGTGAAACGCATCGCCGGGCAAAAATGCCCCGACGGTTGGCTGCTCGATAATCAAGGCAATCCGACCAACGATCCCGCGGTGCTGTATACCGATCCGCAAGGCACCATCCGTCCGTTCGGCGGCGATCAACCGCACAAAGGATTTGCACTAGGACTGATGGTCGAAATCTTCGCCGGCGCACTGTCGGGGGGCGTTTGCATTCGCGAAACGCCGATCAACCAGATGGGCAACTGTGTGTTCGAACTGGTGATCGACCCCAATCACGTCGGCGGCGGTCAGCATTTTGCCCGCGAGGTAACGTGCCTTGTGCAATTCATCCGCAATTGCCCACGCGCCGACGGTGTGAGCGAAATTCTATTGCCCGGCGATCCGGAGCGTAAAACCGCGGCCCGCCGACAGAGCGAAGGCATTCCGCTCGACGATGGCAACTGGAAACAGTTGCTCGATTTCTCCGCCAAATTAAAGGTTCCTGCACCGCAATAAATGGTGCCGCGTGCGAGATGTTTTCGAAAAATTTGCAAGATTGATTGCCGCCGCAATGCTAGCCCCGGCAAGCATGTCATTCATTCCGATCGCTTGGGCGGCTGCTCCCGACTCAGCCCGCGAGCAAGCGAAGTTCGAGTATCCGGCGGCGCGTCGGAGCGATCAGGTTGACGATTATCACGGCACCAAGGTCGCCGATCCTTATCGCTGGCTCGAAGACGTGGACAGTGAAGAAACACGCGCCTGGATCAAAGCGGAAAATCGACTTACCAACAGCTATCTCGAAAAAATTCCGGCTCGCGCTGGCATCCGTCGTCGGCTGACTGAGCTTTGGAATTATCCCAAATATGGAATTCCGCTTCATTACGACGATCGATTCTTCTTCACCAAAAACGATGGGCTGCAAAACCAGCCGGTGCTGTATTGGAGTAAATCGCTGGAAGCGGAGCCGCACGTGCTGCTGGATGTCAATAAGCTGTCCGACAATGGCACCGTCGCGTTGGCGAATTATCCCATCAGCGAAGATGGCAAGAAAGTGGCATACGGCCTGGCAACTGCCGGATCTGACTGGCATGAAATCCACGTGCGCGATGTCGACACCGGCGAAGATTTGCCTGATGTGCTGAAGTGGCTCAAGTCTTCCATTCCGTCGTGGACACACGACAATGCGGGATTCTTTTACAGCCGGTACAATGAGCCGCGTGAGGAAACGAAGCTCACCGAGGCCAACTATTTTCAAAAGCTGTATTACCACAAACTGGGCACGCCGCAGTTGGAGGACCGGCTGATTTACGACCGTCCCGATAAGAAGGAATGGGAATTCGACGGCATGGTCAGCGATGACGGAAAATTCCTGGTGATTACTGTCGCGCGCGGCACAGAACGGAAAAATGCGGTTTTCTATCAACGGCTCGACCAAAGGGATGCCAAAGTTGTCGAGCTTCTAAAGGATTTTGACGCTCAGTACGAATATCTCGGCAACACCGGCGACGAATTCTGGTTTCGGACGGACTGTGGTGCGCCGCGCTATCGCATTGTGGCCATCGATATAAATCGTCCCGAGCGCGAGCATTGGCGGGAAATTGTGCCGGAATCCAGCGACGCGCTTCTGCATACGAGCGTTGTGGCCGAGCGATTTTTCCTGTGCTATCTGCACGATGCTCACAGTCTGGTAAAAGTGTACGATCTTGCCGGGCATTTTGAGCGCGATGTCGAGCTGCCGGAAATGGGAACTGTTTCCTTCGATGGTCGCCGTAAAGACCGAGATGTGTTTTACGACTTTACCAGCTTCGCCTCGCCGCCAACCGTTTACCGTTACGATGCCGACCGCGGTAAATCGATTGTTTTTCGCCAGCCAAAACTCGACTTTAATCCCAGCGATTACGAAACTCGGCAGATTTTTTATGCCAGCCGCGATGGCACGCGCGTACCAATGTTCATCAGCTCGAAGAAAGGGTTGAAAGTCGACGAGTACACGCCAACGTTGCTATATGGATATGGCGGGTTCAACATTTATCTCTCGCCACGCTTTGCCGTCAGCAACCTCATATGGATGGAAATGGGCGGTGTTCATGCCGTGCCGAACTTGCGCGGCGGCGGCGAATATGGCCGCGAGTGGCATGAGGCCGGCATCAAGCTGAAAAAGCAAAACGTTTTCGACGATTTCATCGCCGCGGCACAATGTCTCATTGATCAGAAGTATACCTCGACTCCGAAGCTAGCCATCAGCGGTCGTTCCAATGGTGGATTGCTGGTGGGCACCTGTCTGACACAGCGGCCCGATTTATTTGGGGCCGCTCTTCCCGCCGTGGGCGTGATGGATATGCTGCGGTTTCACAAGTTCACAGTCGGGTGGGGCTGGATTAGCGATTACGGCTCTGCCGACAATCCCCAAGAATTTGCGGCACTGCTGGCTTACTCGCCGCTGCACAACATCAAACCTGGCACACACTATCCGCCGACGTTAATCACCACCGCCGATCACGACGATCGCGTCGTCCCCGGCCACAGCTTCAAATTCGCCGCCACAATGCAAGCCGCCCAGGCCGGTCCGGTCCCAGTTTTAATCCGCATCGAAACGCAAGCCGGCCACGGTGCCGGTAAGCCGACGAGCAAACTCATCGATGACGTCACCGACCAACTTGCATTTTTGGTCGACGTGCTGAAAGTGCAAATCTCTACAGGCCCATGATTGAATCGCCGGTGATGATCTCCCATGACAGCGGCTTACAAAAATGCTGGCCTCCGCCAATTGCGTCATCGCCGGCACGGAACGTCAATTCGATTTACCCATTGAATAAATGTCCGAATACAGCGGCAGGTGGCGGTAGTACACCTCCAGCATATACGTGCGGAGACAGGTCACGTACAGCCGGCCGCCGGCGGAGCCCCAGCGATCGCTGCCGGGGTCCCAGCTGCCTTCTTCCGGGCCCTTTTTTGTTTGCGTCTCGGGCAAGTATTGCCGCATCACTTCATTCCATTTTTTCCAGTACTTTCCGCCCATGTGATGCATCACCTGTGTGGCATAATACCAATGGTAAACGTTAATTTCTGCGTTGCTAATCGGCGAGGCCGACAAAAAATCGGCGCCAGCGAGCAATCGCGGGTCGTCGTGTTTCCAGCCCAGATATTGTCGGCAGAGTAGCCCTTCGGCCGTCATCGCCAAGTTGGAGGGTGAGCCCGGTTTGTAATAATACTGGCTGCCGTCGGCGGTCTGGGCGCTGTCGAGATAGCGGGAGATTCCCTCCAATGTGTCACTGGGCACTTCGAGTTTGGCCATCCGCGCGCTTTTGTAGCGCCATCACGAACCAGCCGGTTACCGAGGTGTCGGAATCTGAGCGCGGCATATACCGCCAACCGCCAGCGGCGTCTTGCGATTTGACGCAAAAATCGATCGCTCGCTCTGCCGGAGCGCGGTAATAAGAATCTTCGGTCATGCCATATAATTCGCACAAGGCAATGGTGGCCTGCGCGTGGGTGTACATCATGTGGTTGCTGGACATGTTCGCATTCATGAACTGTCCCTCGCGCGATTGATGCTTGAGCAGGGCATCCCACGCTTTCTTCATCATCGGCCTGTAATCGTATTTCGGGTCGCCGTTAGCTGCAGGCGTGTTGCCAGCCCCTTGAAAGGCCAGCAAAGCCATCGCGGTCGCCGCAACCGGATTTTCTTCCAAGGCGCCATTGGGGTAGGGACCCGACAAACTCCACAGGCCGTTAGAACGCTGATTGCGTTTGAGCCACTCGAGCACAAATGGACGGAGTCTTCCGTAAGCTTGTTGCCGCCGTAACGGCCGAGAAGCGCTTTCTTCATGCCCTTTTCGCGGCCGGAAAGCGCGAGTCCAATCGGCGCGTCGATCGCCTGATTGCTGCCGCCGAAAGTGCCCAGCGGTGAGAAATCGCTCACGAGCGGCGGCGCGGCCAGTGGATCTGCCACCGGCGGCAAATCGGACGGAGAGAATACCGCCTTGTCGACCGTCGGATCGGGCGTATCGGTCGTCAGACCCAGCGAATTATCGAGCAATTGATCGCCAATTTGCTCGCCGTAAACAGCCTGCACTTCGACATTGTTTTCAGCAACTTTCGTGGCGGCATACGTCAGCCCCAGCAAGATTAGCGCCGACATGTGAACAACCAGACTGATCAGCCACGGTGGAGCATTTTGCAGGGCCTCGGCTAGATCGACCTTATCGTCGTCGCTCGCTTGCGCATTGACGTAGTGCGGCGGCACTGCCGCGGCAGCGCCGTTTGTCGGCCTGACATTAGAGCGCACATTGGCCGGCCGCACCTGGGCCGACGATGCACTCGGCGGTACAAATGCGCTCGACGAAGATTCCGACTTGTGCGGGAAGGCCACGGAAGTTGGCGACATCGGATCCGTCATGGCCGCTCAGCCCCTCGGATCGCGGAAAGAAAAGTACCACGCACTCCGGGCGATGTTCAACGAAACTTCCTCTCTCGGTTGCCGGAAGTACGACGATTCAATTTTAATGCGTTTTGGTGATGACAGCAACAAGCGGCGTTGAAACGGGTCAACCTCACGGCCCCACATGCTTTGTGGGCAGCCAAATCTTGTGGATGCCGACGCTGGCCAAAACGTCCATGACGCGAACCACGTCTTGATACGGAATGTCTTTGTCGGCCGAAATTGTAACGGTTTGATCTTTGGTGACGTGCAGGTCGATCAGCTTCTGATGGAATTGATCGGGATTTATCTTGTCGGCGTTCCAATACCAACCCAGGCTGCCGTCGGCCTCGCGCTTCAGGAAAATATTCATCGGCAAATCTTCGGTCTGGCCGCCGAAGGCCGTGGTCTGCGGCAAGTTCACTTTCACTGGCGCGTTGCCAACAATGGCCGGCACGGTGATCATGAATACGATCAAGAGCACCAGCACCACGTCGACCAAGGGCGTGACGTTGATGTCGCTCATTACGCCGCCGTCGTCTTCATCGCCAAAAGAAACTTTGCCAGCCATTGAACGGTTCGGGGTTTAGGTGTAGCGGCGGTGCTTGCACCGCGTTGAATTATGGTTCTGCGATCAGGAGACCCGCGCAGGCCTGAGGTGCCTCGGGTGTTGCTGCCCGACGATCGGCCGCATGCACGTACGCCAAGACCAAGTGGGCCAATGAATCGATTTGAGACATTGCGGCCCGGACTTTGCGCTGAAAAAAGTTGTATGCGATGACCGCTGGAATGGCGACGAACAAGCCGACGGCCGTGGCGACCAGAGCCTCGAACACGCCACGCATGACGGCGCTCGGATCTTGGCCGGTCATGTCATTGGCCGCCTTGATGACCCCCAGCACCGTGCCCATCAGCCCGATGAACGGCGCAGTTGCTGCCGATGGTGCCGAGAATCGATAGCCGAGCATCGAGTTCGCCTCGCAATCTTAATTTCACACTTTGCATGGCTTCGTTGCAGGAATCGGGGCCGCGGCGCATCGCCTTTAGACCGGCCGCCACAATTGCACCGCCCACGCCTTCAGAGTTTGCTACCAATTCCCAGGCTCCGCGAACATCGCCGGCGCGAAGTTGCTCTGGCAGGCTCGAATTCAAGCGATCGCTCTCTTCAGCGTTGCGCCAAAAGTAGAGCAGCCGATCGACAATGATGCCGATGCTGACAAAGCTCAGCGCCAACAACACCCACAACACCCATTCAGCACCGACGTACGCGACTTTTAGAAACAGACTTGTCAACATGTTAACACCCTTCAAGCCGCTTGCGGCTTAGCGGCCCATCAGGCCACGAATAGAAGAAATGCGAACGAAGGCCCGAAATAAGCGCAGCCAAAAGCCCACCATCGAACGTGGGAACACCCCCACGGTTGCCTCTTCCAGATGTCAGATAGTCCCGACTGCAACATTCAAGCTAGTCATCTTGCGCCGGACCGTCAAGCATTTGCCGACCGAGAGCTTACCGGGAGTGGTCCGGTTTGTAGCGAATGTGCGGGAAATCCCGGTGGACGGCGTTTTAATGCGTGCCGGACGACTAGTCGTTGGTGAATCAGGAACAGCGCAACCACAGCCAATGGCCACGCAACCCAGGGCGCCAAATCAATCCACGGCGGAAGTGGCGGACCGATCTTAAGATCAAATCGAACAACGGCGGGTGGGCCATCAACAACGCTAACCGTGGCTCGCCAAAGCCCGGCGTGAGGCACGTCGAAAGCGGCTGCCTGGAACAATTTGTTGGTCGCCGCAGCCGATGTCGCCTCCTGCACGAGTGGAATTGCCGACTGATCAAGGCACTCTAATTGGACTTTGACCTGGAGATTCTCCTGCACGTTTCCGCTGGCCGCATCTTGCACCAGCACGCTGATGTCGATCAGCCCGACGCGTAGCACCGACGGCGATGTGAACACGCTAACTTGCCGTTCACCCAAACGCTGTGACAAACGCAACGTGCCTCCATCGGCCAAGAGAGGAACTGGCTGCAAGCCAATGACGGAAGCCAGAATCACGGTTAATGCATGTTTCATTCAAATGTCCATTCACATTGGAAGCGTGCCGCGCATTTCCATCGGCTGAAGTAATATCCAAACGCCAAACGCAAACAACGCGACCAGCAGAGCAGCCCACGGCAACACCATACGAATTGTCGCGGCATTAGAATCGGTCAAATGCCTGGCGATTCGCCATACGGCATACAGCGATACGAGCAGGCCGATGTCTAAGCTCATAAGTTCCGCTTTCAAGAGCCAATCGGGCGCCGGTCGGCAGCAGGAGCAAACCCAATCGGGCGAGCCGAGCGACGCCAGGCGAAAATCGGCAGCGAATCGCTGCGCGGCGGGCACGATCGTATCGAAACTCGTGAAAAAATGGAAACTGTAATGTGCCAGCCACATCGCGAACCCCAACGGCACCAGTGACCACGCAAAGCGGCAGGCCAATTCTTGGATCGATTGGCATCCAGACCGGCGACTTAACGTCGCTGCTGCACCGAGACTTGCCGCCGGAATTGCGAACAACATTACTGCATAAAAGACCGTTGCTGCCAGAGTCGTTGAAGACGTTCCCATCGCCTCGGCGAACTGCCTCTCGGCAGCCACAATCGGTGAGACCATTCCTGCTGCATTGGCGAACGCGCCAAAGATAAGCACGATCGCCAGCGCCGCATAATCCAGTCGTCGATTCAGGTGACCCATGCCCGATCGCGGCCCGTCGCGCCATAAGCTCTTCGCCGGTGCAACCGCAATCACGCCGACATTCTCATGCGGACACGCCTGTACGCAGTCGAGGCAAAACGTGCAGTCCAAATTGCCGACTTTCCGCGGCTGAAACAGATGCAATTCGCAGCCTGGCAACGTGCGGCGGCTTGCCGCCGCTGGCTCACTCTTCTCCGAGGAGAGGGTTGGGGTGAGGGGACGCCCAACGTTGCGCGTCCCCTCACCCTGCCCTCTCCCCAGGGGAGAAGGTTCGACTCGTCCGCGAATGCAATCGTGCGTGCGGCAATTCGTGCATACCGACGGCTCGCGCACGCGCACTTCCAGCGGCGAGACCAGCGACTGCACAAAATTAAATTGCCCTATCGGACAGACGTACTTGCAAAAAGCCGCGTCACGAAAGATGCCGTCGATTAGCAGGGCCCCCGCAAAATAAGCGATCGCAATCCAGGCTGTGATCCACGGGTTATTCCACAACGCCAGCGCTTCGTAGGCCCATAGAAATAGGGCCATAAGCGCAACCGCCAGCCACTTTGAACGTAACCAATGAGGCCACTCTCGTCCGCCGAGACTGCGAGACAGCGAACGAGCAACCGTCCGCGGCAACATGAAGGGGCAGCCATAACAAAACACGTTGCCGACAGCGAGCAAACCGATGATGATTAGTCCACGCCAATGAATCCACGGCACGACGCCGGCCAAATTCATCGGCGCAATTTGCGGCCCCAACAGCCCATCGACGATTACAGCGACGGCGAACAGCAGCACGACCATTTGCACAATCCGCCGAGTCCATCGCCAGCGCAGGATTGAACCGAAAAGTGGGTGACGGAGGAAGTCGAAATCGTGAGGAAACTGGAATCGAATGGGGAATGGGGAATGGGGAATGGGGAATGAATTTGATCCGGTCATGTTGTTCCTAAATTCTGTGCTCCGCCTTCCGCCTTCCGCCTTCCGCCTTCCACTTCCGCTCACTCCCCATTCCCCATTCCCCATTCCCCATTTGCCCTGCATCAGCCGCAATCCGATGCACGCCAGCGGCAGCAAGAACACAATCGAACCCGGCACCCACATCGTCACACCGGCGGCCGCTTGATCGTCGAGAACCGACATGCCGTCCAAATGCGGCATCGCCAAATAATGCGGATACCAGACCTCGTTCGAGAATGTCAGCAAGGCCGAGAAAATCGTGTTTTGAATATCGGCCAAGAGCAGATAGGGCACGAGCAACCACAGAGGCCATGTTGGTCGCGCCGGGAACGGCCGCACGACGGGATACCAAAAGACGAGGCCCGCCGCCAAGAAACACAGATGCTGAACCGCGTGCCAGGAATTGCTCTCAAGCGCAAGTTGATACGCGGCCGGCAAATGACAGAGCCAAGTTGTCGCCGTGAAAATAATCAATGCACCAACGGGATGTGTCATTGTCGCCATGAGATTTCCAAGCGGTCGCCAGCGCAAAATCGGCGCAGCCCAATAGCGGCGAATTTCCACCGGTAATCCACGCAGCAGGGGCAACATCGGCGCGCCCAGCCAAACGAGCGGCGGCACCACCATCATCAGAAACAAATGTTGCACCATGTGGACTTGCAACAAGAACGGCGCAAACGCTTCGATGGGCGAGGCCAATGCTAAATACATCGCCGACAGCCCGCCGAGAAATGCCGCCGGCTTCCATGCATTCCAGCGAACGCGATCACGCCGCTGCAAACTTCGCCAACCGCGCAGATAAATTGCCGCTGTGCCAACCAGCGCCGCCGCCAACCACGGCTGCGCCGGCCAGGAAGACATTACGGCATCGAATGACGAAGACATGGGAATTCAATCTGCCGAGCGCCACAACCGCAAGCGACTTGCGAAACTAATTCAGTGTGTTGGCGGCTCTGCCGGGTTCACGCCCTGCGGTCGCAGGCTCACCAAAAAATCGACCAGCACTTTCATTTCGGCTGGTTTCATCTGTTTGCCGTAAGCCGGCATGTTGCCGCCGCCGGGCGTGCCATTGCTGACCTGGTCGATCAGTTGTTCTCGCGTAAGTTTCATGCCAACTTCCGTCAGATCGGGTCCGCGAGTTCCGCCGATGCCTTCCAGCGCGTGGCAATTGCGGCACTGCTTGTTCTGAAATGCGACGGCACCTTGCAATTCGCTCGGTGACAGCTGGCGGTCTTTCGATTGGATGATCGATTCCGGAATCGGGTCGCCGCTCCAGGCTGTCATTTTCGGCGACCACGGCGACTCATGACCCAGATAGGTCAGCACTCCGAGTATGCTGTAGATGACAATCACGCTGAGAACAGCGACCGGGCGTCGGCTGGGCGCCCGCTCACCTCGGTTGGAAACAAACGGCACCGCGAGCAATCCGACCACCAAAGCGATCGGCAGGATCAAAATGATTGCCGTTTCTAATTGAGGCGGGCTGAGCGAGAGCAGGCCGAACAGCCACAAAAACGGCCAATCAGGCCGCGGATTTGCTCCGCTGAGCGTGGGATCGGGCGGACCACTGGGTCCCTTCGGCCCGGCGAGGGCAGCGATGGTGACGACGACGATCACCACCAACGCCGAGAAGAACATGTCTTTGAGCATCGCCTCGCCGCTGAATGGTTCGCCGCGGCGAAGCTCTTCTTCGTACTCGGCGTCGTAGGTCGCCGGATCGACAATCTGACCCGGCTGCGGGGGCACGCTAATTCCCTTTTTCAGCACCAACCACAGATGCACCGACAAAAACGTGATCAAGAGACCGGGAATGACAAATACGTGTAGCGCGAAAAACCGACTGAGCGTATCCCCGCCGATGATCGGGCCACCTAACAGTAAATCGACAATCGTCGGTCCCGCCTCCGGCACGCGGCCGGCCATCGCGGCGCCGACGGCGACTCCCCAATACGCATCAGGATCCCATCGCAGCACCTGTCCCGTGAATGCCATGCCCAGGGTGCAGAGCAGCAAAAACACGCCCAGTAGCCAGGTCAGTTCGCGTGGATATTTGAACGCTCCGTGCAAAAACACTTGCGTCATGTGTACCAGCACCATCACCACCATCGCCGAGCCGGACCAGTAATGCAGCGATCGCAAAAACCAGCCCCACGGCTGCTGATAATTGAGATACAGCAGGCTTTCGTAAGCTTGATCGGCACTGGGCACATAGGTTAGCGATAGCCCAATACCGGTAAGAATCTGCAACGCGAAAAGAGTGAGCGAAGCGCTGCCAAAGACGTACCACCAGCCCAGTGGTCCGGCCAACTCGCGCGGCACCGGATGGCGCAACATCGGCAGCAACGTATCGCTGATGCCAAGCCGCATGTCAAACCACTGGAAAACGCGTTTCATCATAACTCAACTCATCGCTAGCCCATCGGCTCGTGGCAAACCTCAAGCGATTTGTATCTCTCGTCACCTCTTCACCCGTTCATCGTTCGTCCCGTCAACGTATTCTGCAGCGTTGGCAAATGCGGGGCTTGAACTTCCAGCAGGCCGTCTTGCACGCGCCACACGCAGTGATACAGTCCGCGCGGCGGCGGTCCGCTGGCGCGCTCACCATTTTCGTAGTACACGCCGCCGTGACAGGGGCACATAAACAACCCCGCTTGTGGAAACCACTCCACGGGGCAACCCAGGTGCGTGCAGTTGATGGCAAACACCTGAAATACCGGCTGATAGTTCTCGCCCAGGCCCAAGTTTCGCACGTACACGCCGGTTTTGGCCGTCATGCCATCCCACGGCTGGGCTAAAGGATTTTCGTCGAAGGGAATAATGGCCAAGCGAGTTTCACTTTCGGGAAAGCTCTTCACATCGCCCAGCGAAACCCAGTTGCCATCTTTCGACTTCGTGCGCTTCACTGCCCCCGCGAGATACCCGACGCCGGGAATGGCGACCATCACTGCGGCAACTGTTCCGACAAGCGCCGTGAGAACTTTCAAAAACGACCGCCGCGGCGGCGATTCGGCCGAGTTTGACGATTTTGGTTTGTTCATGGGAGTGGCTTGAAAATGCATTTGCACTGGAGTCTCATTCCGCCGTTCCGCGCACTCGCCAACTGGACATGAGGGCCACAAGGTCGCTTACTTGCGCGCCGGTAAGCGGTGTGAAATCTTTGTCGCGGCCAGCAGACTCAGCGAAATTGGGCATGCCGAGGTCGGGTCGGCCGGTGATAATATAGCGTCGCAAAATCTGATCGCTCATAAGCGCCAAGAACGCCAGATCGTCCACTGCACCGGCGTCGCCGTCCTTGCGGTGGCAGCCGGCACAAGCCGACGCAAAAATCTTTCCGCCGGATTCGATATTACCGACACCTGCTCCGGGAGCTGCTCGCAACTGCGGGTGCTCTGCATAAACGGCTTTCGTGCTGGCATCGCCAACTGATTTCCATTTTTCCTGCTTGATGCCTTGCGTCAAAATCGCCATTTGTTCGGCCGTCAGCGGGCCGCCCGCCGATTGTGACCAGGCCGGCATCAGCGTGCCGGGACGCCCTTCGGCAATGACACTGCGCAAATCGTCTTCACTGACGAGCGCCACATACAATGGATCGTTAAGCGGCGGTCCGGGTCCAAGTTTTCCATCGGCTCCGTGACAACCGGCACACCGTTGGGCATAGAGAGTCGCAAAATCTTTCACATTTTGCGGCAGCACAAATTCGTTCTTCTTTTCCGGTTTGCCGGGCAGGTGCTCCCAGTTACCGCTACATCCAGACAGTAGAACATAGCCCAAGGCCAGAACGCCAACTATGCTCGGCGGAATCACTGACCCGCCCTCGTCGCCTCGACCTCGCGGCGCAATGGGAATTTTTTCGGAGCGCAAAATTACAATTGACGTTGCAATGCCATACACAAGTTGTGAGACCACATACCATGGCCAGTCGATGTAGTGATTCAAAATTGGATTGACGATGCCCATCATGCTGTGATTCGCCCCCGACCATAACAGCGGCAAGATTAGCCCACCGAACAGCAGCGGTCCGCCAGGAATCTGCGGCAGCGTGGGCAATAGCACGCCGCCGATCAACCCAAAGCTAATCGACATCAAGACGTGCATCACAAGCGCCCCGACGAACCACCAAAAATGAAATTGTTCGAGATGCTGCACCAACTGATCCGCAGGCACGTCGGTAAGTCCCGGGATTACCAAACCGGCCAGCAAATTGACCGGAAACCAGATGCCATGGCCGCTGACGAATGCTCCCCACGCCAACGCCGGAATTGGCATCAGCAATCCGCCGACGATGCCCCCTCGAACGCCAGCGGTAACCGGATGAACTTTTTCCGGCATTTGAAAACGATAGCCGACGACACCGGGCTTGAGCTGCGTCACGGCGCCGAGTCGCGGGACGATGGGCGTCGTCGCTGCGGTTTCGCCCAGCTGTTCAAGTTCGTGTCCGCGGCCCGGCAGCAGGTTGGCGATCCAACCGACCAGCCCAATTACAAACAGAGTGCCACCGACAATGGAAAACGCGATATCGGTCGCTACTCCCAGCATGACAAGGGTAAGACCCAGCGCAATGACCAGCGGCCATGCCGTGGGCCGCGGCATTTCGACCGCTTTTGGCTGCGTCGATTTTCTATCGGCGGAGTCCGCCATGTCATCGTCCGATCAGATAAACCAACGAAAACACCGCAATCCAGACCGCATCGACAAAGTGCCAGTACCAGGAAACAACTTCGACCACCATCGGATTTTGCTGGGTAATTTGTCGTCGCCACGCCTGCACGAAGACGATCGACAAGATGATCAAACCCACTGTCACATGCGCGGCATGAAAGCCGACCAGCGTGAAATAAGTGCTGCCGAATAAATTCCGACTGATGGTCAAGCCATGACGACCGATTAAATCTGCCCATTCACTCGCCGTACCAACGAGAAACAATACGCCCAGCACAATCGTCAGCCCCCACAGCGCGAGGAATTGCCCGCGCCGGCCGTGACGTATGCCATGCTCTGCAAAATGAATGGTCACGCTGCTGGAAAGTAAACAAACAGTCGCAGCCAGTACCAGCGGCAGCTGAAACACTTCGCTGGGGCTAGGGCTGCCGTCTTTGGATTCGCGCAGAAAAACGATGTACGTCGTGATGAGCGTGCTGAAAAATGCCACCTCGGACAGCAAAAACGCCAGCATGCCGGCTTGAGCCGGCAGTAGGCGGTAGGCAGAAGGCGATGGGCGAAGGTTGCCCGCGGCCGCATCGGCATGAACGGTATGTGTGATGCTCGCGTCAGACATCGGAATTAATCTTGCTCCTCCCGACCGACACGGTCGGGCTACGTACCGTCTACCGCTGACTACCTACTGTTACTCGTACTTCCAATCGGGATCGTCCGGATGTTTCTCGTCCCACAGCGGCCGGCGACTGCGAACGGTCGGAATTACGTCAAAGTTGTACGGCGGTGGCGGCGACGGTGTAGCCCATTCCAATGTCCAGGCGTCCCACGGATCGTCGCCGGCCGGCTTGCCATATCGCAGCGACCACAAAATGTTGATCACAAAAATCAAATAACTCGGCACTTGCACCAGCGCGCCAATCGTGCTCAGCCGGTTCCAAAATTCCCACGGTCGATCGGGCATGTACGTATAAATTCGCCGCGGCATGCCCAGCATTCCACTAATGTGCATCGGCCCGAATGTCAAAATGAAACCGATCAACAGCAGCCAGAATTGCCACCGTGCCAATCTCTCTGACAACATTCGGCCGGTCACTTTCGGGAACCAATAATGGATGCCCGCAAAAACGCCAAACAGCGTGCCGCCGATCAGCACCCAATGAAAATGACCGACCACAAAATAGGTGTCGGACACCTGAAAATCGAACGGCGCAGCAGCCAGCATGATGCCGGTCAAACCGCCGAGGACAAACATCGACAAAAACCCACACGAGAATAACATTGGCGAAGCCAGTGAAATTCGTCCGCCGTACATGGTCGCCAGCCAGTTGAAAAACTTGATGCCCGTGGGAATCGAGACCATTAAACTCGCCGCGGCAAAGTACATATCGAGCGTCCGGCTCATGCCCACGCAAAACATGTGATGCGCCCAGACGCCCATGCTGATGAACACGATGGCCATCGTCGCCGCGGCCATGAACTCGTATCCGAACAGCACCTTTCGCGAAAACACCGGAATGACTTCCGTGATCATGCCGAATGCCGGCAAAATCAAGATGTAAACCTCCGGGTGGCCGAAGAACCAAAACACGTGCTGCCACAGATATGCCGAACCGCCGTTTTGCGGATTGAAAAACTGAGCGCCCAACACGCGATCGAATTCCACCATCACCAGCGCTGCTGTGAGCGGCGGAATGGCCAGCAGAATTTGTACGGAAGTCCAAAACATCGTCCAAGTGAAAAATGGCAGCTTAACCATGGTCATGCCGGGGCAGCGCATCGTCAGGACCGTGGCAACAAAATTGACGCCTGCCGCAATCGTACCGATGCCACTGACAAGCAATCCCAGCGCCCAAAAATCGACACCGGCGCCGCGGGCGAACGTTCGTTCAGTCAGCGGTGCATAGGCAAACCAGCCAATCGCCGGCGGGCCACCGGGAATCATGAAGCTGAAATACGCCATCAAGCCACCGAACAACGTGACCCAGAACCCCAAGGCGTTAATGCGCGGAAACGCCATTTCTCGGGCTCCAATTTGCAGCGGCACCAAGTAATTTGCAATTCCGATGAGAATTGGCATCCCAACGAAAAACACCATCGTCGTGCCGTGCATCGTAAAGAATTGATTGAACCGATCGGGTCCCAGAAAATCGTTCGCCGGATTGAACAACTGCCAGCGAATGGCAACTGCTTCTAATCCGCCGATGACTAGAAACACGATCGCCATCAGCACGTACATAATGCCAATGCGCTTATGGTCGACCGTGGTGACCCACTCGTGCAGACGAGCAGTCCACGCCGGCCGATCAATCACGGCAGATTTTGCAACAGTGGCCACAGGTCAGGGGTCAGCGTGTAGCGTCGGGGCTTTAGCTGCTTTTGTGTTAACTCACTTCAACGTCATCAAATAATCCGTAATCAAATCCAAATTCTGCCCACCTAAATCGCCGAACGCCGGCATCAAGGCGCCAGGTTTGATCTTCTGCGGATCGGCAATCCAACGGCGGAGATTATCGTGGTTGAATTCAATCATCCCGGCGGCCAGGGTCTTGCGGGCCGCCAAATGCGTGAGATCGGGACCAACTTTTCCATAGGCGGTGGTGCCGCGAATGGTGTGGCAATTCACGCAGCTTTGCGCAAGAAACGCCTTCTGCCCGTCGCGGGCCGACGGCTCATCGACCGCTGACTTTTGCTCGTTGGCCAACCATGCGGCGAAGTCGCTTGGCGAATCGACATACACTCGCAGCAGCATGTTGGCGTGTTGCGTACCGCAGTATTCGGCGCATTGGCCGAGGTATAATCCTGGCTCGACCGTCTCCAACCACGTGGAGTTCGTTCTGCCGGGAATCAAATCGGTTTTGCCCGCCAGCCGCGGAACCCAAAAGCTGTGGCAGACATCGGCGGATTGCAAGGTGAAAAAAGTTGGCCGCGGCCCGGAATCGGAGCTGACTGGAATATGAAGCTCGTTCGCGGTGATAACGCCTTGCCTGTCTCCCATTGTCCCTTGCTGCTGGCTTTCCACCACTTGCCCATCGTTCCTCGTTCCATGCTCGTCATCAATGACATATTCCCACCACCATTGGTGTCCAATGACGGTCACATAAAGCGGTTTTGCATCTTTGGGCACGTGACTGGGATTGATGCGCACTTCGAGTTCAGTTCGAAGAATCACCAGCGCCAGTAAAAACACAATCAAGCCGGGTGCAACCGTCCAGGCGATTTCTATCGGCACGCTGCCATAGACCTGGGGCGGTTCCATCGCTGGCCCCGCGCCAGCAGCTTGCTTAAGCCGAAACCGGAGCAGCGAATAAAACAGCACCCCCCACACGACAGCCAAGATGAAAACCGAGACGGCGCACAGAAACAAGAACAGATAGCGGATCGACTCTGCCGACGGAGACGCCGGGTCGAGTGTGGAAACATTCTCCAGTTGGCTGCCGATTCCAGCAGCCAGCAATTGGGTAACGGGCATCTTCAGCCCCTCTCGCGGCGCGGCGGCCGCGCTTTGTTTACGTCCATGACCTGAGCGGCGCAATTCCGTCGCCGACTCGTTTACTTCCAGGCGGTCAATGTATACAAAGATGGGCGCGTTGGTAAAGCGCTTTCCCAGGCGCTCGTCGGGTTCGACATGGATGACCAGCATGGCAACAGAGCGTGAGATTGTTGTGTTCCGCGATGACGTGGAGCTGGCGGAAGAGGCGGCAGACCGCATCATCGCCGAGGCACAATCGGCAATTTCCGTGCGGCACCGGTTTGTGCTGGTGTTGTCCGGCGGGTCAACTCCCGAGCGTACCTTCCGCTTGCTTGCCGAGCCGCAGCGGAGTTCGCGGATCGACTGGTCTCGCACTTGGCTGTTTTTCGGAGATGAACGCTGTGTACCGCACGACGATCCACGCAGCAATTACCGCATGGCTGCCGAATCGCTGCTCAGGCCGACTGGAATTGCGGCCGATCATGTCTTCGATATTCCGACCGATGCCGGCAGCCCGGCGGATTGCGCGGCAGAGTACCAAGCCAGGCTGCAAGAATTCTTCGGCGTACCATCGGGCGGCGGCTTTCCGCATTTTGATGTCATTTTGCTCGGGTTAGGGGACGACGGTCACACCGCGTCGCTCTTTCCCGGCAAGCCGGCGCTGGATGAGACCAAAGCCTGGGTCACGTGGAGCCCACCGGGCGTCCTGCCGCCGCCGGTCGATCGGGTCACGCTAACATTCCCAGTTCTGAACGCCAGCCGCGACATAATGTTTCTCGTGAGCGGCAAAAAAAAATCGCCGGTTGTGCGCGAAGTGCTGGAAGGTAATTCCGACTTTCACACACATCCGGCAGCGAGTGTAAGGCCGAAAGATGGAAACTTATCTTGGCTCTTGGACGAAGCGGCGGCTCAGTTGCTAAGCGAGAAGCACGGAGCAAACGCTGCCATTACTCCTGAAAACTGATCCTTGAAATACTTGCATGCCTTCCACACAAATCATCCGTGCTCATGGACCAGCGGCAAAACCGGCTGAAGGTCTCGGCGTCTCGGCAGCCGCCAAAGAGCCGCTGGTGATGGTGCTCTTTGGAGCCACCGGCGATCTCTCGGGCCGCAAGATTTTGCCGGCGCTGTTTGCGCTGTGGAAAGGAAAGTTCCTGCCTCCGCAAATGGCAATTGTCGGCGTGGCGATCGAGAAGCTAACCGACGATAAGTTCCGCGATTTGGGCGCAAATCGATCACCGAACATGGCCGCATGAAAGCGGCCAATGATGAAGAGTGGATGCAATTCGCCTCCTTGCTTTCCTATCAATCCGTCGACTTTTCCAACTCCGACAGTTTCGACGCGCTGAGGCAATCGCATCACCGACATTGAAAGCAAACGGAATTTGCCGGGCAATCGGCTGTTTTATCTGGCGATTGCGCCGTCGTTTTTTGCACCGGTGATTGATCAGCTGCACGGCCATGGACTGATCCATCGATACATGCCGAAGCAACCGTGGTATCGGGTTGTGATCGAAAAACCGTTCGGCCGAGATTTGGCCACGGCTCATGCGTTAGACGCCGATATCCATCGCTTCTTGCAAGAAGATCAGATTTACCGCATCGATCATTATTTGGGCAAGGAAACCGTGCTGAATATGATGGCGTTTCGTTTTGCCAACGCCATTTTCGAGCCGCTCCTCAATGCGCAATTTGTTGATCATGTGCAGATCACGGTCGCCGAAACCGTGGGCATGGAAGGGCACCGCGGCTCGTATTACGACCACGCTGGGGCAATTCGCGATGTGATGCAAAACCACGTGCTACAACTGCTGTCGTATGCCGCAATGGATGCACCGGGCGGCTTGAAGGGCGTAAACGTTCGTAACGAGAAGTTGCGGGTGCTGCGAAATCTCGTGCCGATCAGAAACGCGGACGTGGAAAAGTATGTGGTCCGCGGTCAATACGGTGCCGGAACGGTGGAAGGCGAAAAAGTGCCCGCCTTCCGTGACGAGTTTGGAGTGGCAAAGGATTCGATCACCGAGACTTACGTGGCGATGCGAATTCAAGTCGACTTATGGCGCTGGGCTGGCGTGCCGTTTTTGGTGCGAACCGGCAAGCGGCTTCCCAAGTGCGCGACAGAGATCGCGGTGCGATTCAAAGACCGACCGTTGCGGCGCACGCCCAGCATGGAAGTGGAAATGGACGGCGTCGGCGCCATCAGTCCACAGCCCAACGTGCTGGCGTTCCGCATCCAGCCCGACGAAGGCATCAGCTTGTCGTTTGTTACGAAGCAACCTGGCATGGGCTTTTCATTGCAGCCCGTGCGGATGGATTTCGATTACGAGCAAGCTTTTCATGTCGGGCTGCCCGAGGCCTACGAACGGCTGCTGCTGGACGCCATCAAAGGGATTCCGCTGCTCTTCATGCGGTCGGACGAAGTCGACGCCCAATGGGAATTCATCACGCCGATTTTGGAAGCCTGGCAAAAAACACCGCCGCCGAAATTCCCCAATTACGCTGCCGGCACCTGGGGGCCTGACGATGCAAATCGACTGGTTGAGGACGTGCAGGGCGAATGGCGCGAACCGGAATCCGATGGAAAGTGACGAGCACAAAATATGAAGCCGCGGCCGCTCGTCGCGCGAACCGCAAGGAGACATCGAAATGCAATTGGGAATGATCGGCCTGGGCCGTATGGGAGCGAACATGGTGCGCCGCTTAATGAAAGGCGGCCATCAGTGTGTCGCATACGATGTGAATCCGAAAGCTGCCGACGCTTTGGCCAAGGAAGGAGCGACCCCGGGACACACGTTGGACGAGTTTCTTGCCAAGCTCTCCAAGCCACGTGCGGTATGGCTGATGGTGCCGGCGGCGGTGGTCGATCAAACTTTGGCCAATTTGGTGCCGAAGTTGGATAAAGGCGACATTGTGATAGACGGCGGCAATTCATATTACGTGGACGACATTCGTCGGTCGCAAGATTTGGCGAAACGCGGCATTCGCTATCTCGACGTTGGCACTAGCGGCGGCGTCTGGGGCCTTGATCGCGGCTATTGCATGATGATTGGCGGCCAGAAAGACGCCGTCGATCATCTCGACCCCATTTTCAAAACACTCGCGCCCGGCATTGGCGATATTCCGCGAACCCCGGGGCGCGAAAAACTCGGCGGCACCTCGGAATGGGGTTACTTGCACTGCGGCGAAAGCGGGGCAGGGCACTTCGTGAAAATGGTTCACAACGGCATCGAGTACGGTCTGATGGCCGCCTACGCCGAAGGCTTCAACGTGCTCAAGCACGCCAATGTCGGCAAGCATACACGCGAGACCGACGCTGAAACGACCCCTTTGCGAAATCCAAAGCATTATCAATACGATTTGAATCTGCCCGATGTGGCCGAAGTCTGGCGGCGCGGCAGCGTTGTGGCTTCATGGCTATTGGATCTGACGGCCGCAGCCATGGCCGAAGATCCGCAATTGGCGCAGTTCACTGGACATGTCTCGGATTCCGGAGAAGGCCGTTGGACAATTCAAGCCGCAGTGGAGGAAGGCGCCCAGCGCCAGTTTTGAGCACTGCACTGTACCAACGCTTCGCTTCTCGTGGGGCTGATGAGTTTGCTGATAAGATGCTTTCGGCTATGCGCTATGAATTTGGCGGGCACCTGGAAAAGAAGCCATGATTCTCGTGGGCGACATTGGCGGCACTTCAACGAGGTTGGCGCTATTCGACATCATCGCCGAAAGACTTACGAGCATCGCCCAAACAAAATATCCCAGCCGCGATCATGCCGGCCTGGAAGAAATTGTGCGGGCATTTTTGACGGAGCACGGCGGGCTCCTCGGCGCCCCCATCGCCCATTCCGCGTTTGGCATCGCCGGCCCGGTCCGCGAGGGAAAAGTTCGCACGTCGAACCTGCCGTGGGTCGTGGATGCGGCGGAGATGTCGGCGAACCTCCATATTGCAGACGTCCATTTGCTCAACGATCTGGAGGCCAATGCCGCCGGCATCGCTGCGCTGGGACCAGCCGATTTTGTCACGTTGAACGCAGGCCAGCGCGATCGGTACGGCAACGCCGCCATCATTTCCGCCGGCACCGGGCTGGGCGAGGCCGGAATTTTTTTCGACGGCCGGCAACTCTATCCATTTGCCTGCGAGGGGGGCCATTGTGATTTCTCGCCGCGCGACGAGCTGGATTCTGAATTGCTTGGTTACCTTCGCAACAAGTTCGTCCAGACCAGCGGCGAACATGTCAGCTGGGAGCGCGTGCTTTCTGGCCCCGGTTTGTTGAACATCTATGAATTCTTACGCGACACCAGTCGCGGCAAGGAAACGCCGGAACTTGCCGCAGCGCTGCAAAAGAGCGATCCGTCGGCAGTAATCTCGCAGGCCGGTCTCGATGGATCGTGCCAGCTTTGTGTGCAGGCGCTAGACAAGTTCGTCTCTTTTTACGGTGCAGAAGCCGGCAACCTGGCGCTCAAGTTTTTGGCGACGCGCAGCGTGTATATCGGCGGCGGCATCGCGCCCAAGATCATTCGCAAGTTGCAGGAACCTCCGTTTATGGAGGCCTTTGTCGCCAAGGGCCGAATGAAGCCCTTGCTGCAACTAATTCCTGTACACGTCATCACGAATGATCAAACCGCATTGCTTGGCGCTGCTCGATATGCCGCCGTTCGAGCGAATTTACTGCCAGCCTGGAGCGGATAAGCTGCGGAAACTGCACGACCGGCCCTTGCTCAAGTGCATCACGTTTCACAGAAAAAACCTATAATCGGGCAGACGGCTTTAAGCCGTATCCAACCCGTTCCGCAATTTGACGATCTACTGCACGCACCGCCATGAACGCCGAAGCACTACGTCTGGCGGAAGACGCAAGTCGCGATCTGAATTGGAAGCGCTGGGGTGCGTACTTAGCGGAGCGACAATGGGGCACGGTGCGCGAAGATTATTCCGCTAGCGGAAACTGCTGGGATTATCTGCCGCACGATCATGCCCGCAGCCGCGCTTACCGCTGGGGCGAAGATGGATTGCTCGGCATTACCGATCGCGAGTGTCGACTCTGTTTTGCGCTTACCCTTTGGAACGGTCGCGATCCAATTCTTAAGGAGCGGCTGTTTGGTCTGACCAACGGCGAAGGAAACCACGGCGAAGATGTCAAGGAATGCTATTATTATCTCGACGCCACACCAACGGGTTCGTACCTCAAAGGGCTTTACAAATATCCGCAGGCCGAGTTTCCGTATGCGCGCCTGGAGGAAGAAAACGCCCGCCGCGGAAAATCAAATACCGAATTCGAACTGGCCGATACCGGCGTGTTTGACGACAGCCGATATTTCGATGTGTTGGTGGAATATGCCAAGAATTCGCCGAACGATTTGCTGATTCGCATCACGGCCAGCAATCGCGGGCCGGTTTCCGCGCCGCTGCATTTATTGCCCACGCTCTGGTACCGCAATACATGGTCTTGGGGTTGTAAGCACGAAGGCTGCTGGCCCAAGCCGCGATTGCAGCAGGCCGACGATTTGTCGGTCACGGCCGATCACATCACGCTGGGGCGTTTTCATTGGGTTATCTGCCCCGGTCCGGATGGAAAACCGCCGTCGCTGTTGTTTACCGAAAACGAAACAAACATCGAACAGCTGTTCGGCGCCGAAAACGGAACGCCTTATGTCAAAGATTCGTTCCACGATTATCTGATTCACAGTCGCCAGGACGCAGTCAATCCCAAGCATCGCGGCACGAAAGCCGCGGCGCACTACCACTGCGAAATTCCACCGGGCGAAAGCGTCGTGCTCATTTCGCGACTCTTTGCCGACGACGAAGCATCGTGGAAATCCGATCGCGACGAATCCGCGACGAGCAATGGTCAAGCAACTCCTTCCACGCGGCTGACCGCCAATCCGCTGCTGCCGACGCACAGCGAAGTGAAGTCGGCGATCGACACAACGACCGTCGAGCGAATTTTCACTGACCGCATTCGCGAAGCCGACGAATACTATGCCGACCACATTCCTGGCGATCTTTCATTTGCCGAGCGCGACGTCTCTCGCCAAGCCTACGCCGGCCTCTTGTGGAGCAAACAGTTCTACGAATACATCGTGAAAGACTGGCTCGAAGGCGATCCGGAACAGCCCACGCCGCCGCAAGAGCGTCAAACCGGCCGCAATTCGGACTGGGGGCATCTGTACAACCGCGATGTGATTTCGATGCCCGACAAATGGGAATATCCCTGGTACGCAGCCTGGGATTTGGCGTTTCACCTAGTGGCCATTGGTAAAATCGACATCGAATTCGCCAAGCAGCAAGCGGTGCTGTTTCTGCGAGAATGGTACATGCACCCCAACGGCCAACTGCCGGCGTATGAATTTGCGCTGGGCGATGTGAATCCACCGGTGCATGCCTGGGCCGTGTGGCGGCTCTACAAAATGAGCGGGCCGAAGCAGCAGCGCGATCGGCTGTTTTTGGCCCGCTGCTTTCAGAAACTGCTGATCAATTTCACCTGGTGGGTGAACCGCAAAGATTTCACCGGCCGCGGTCTGTTCAGCGGCGGATTTTTGGGGATGGATAACATCGGTCTTTGGGACCGCTCTCAGCCGCTGCCGCCGGGTGTGCTTTTACTGCAAGCCGACGGCACCGCGTGGATGGCCTCGTACTGTTTGCACATGCTGTCGATGGCGATGGAACTGGCGGCTGAGGAGCCGTCTTATGAAGACGTGGCGTCGAAGTTTTTTGAGCACTTCGTCGCCATTGTCGATGCCATGAACACCTTCGGCGGCACCGGTTTGTGGGATGAAGAAGACGGGTTCTATTACGACGCCATCCAAATTGGCGGCCGGCATCGGCATCTGCGAGCCCGCAGCATGGTGGGGTTGATTCCGCTGTTGGCGGCCACGGTTCTGGAAGACGAAGTCATCGATCGCTTGCCCGGCTTCAAGAAACGGCTGAATTGGTTTCTAGAAAACCGCAAAGATTTGGCGCGTCACATCACGTACTGCGAGCATCCCGATTCCAACGGACGCGTCGGCCAATTGCTGGCTATTCCATCGCGCGAACGATTGGAGCGGGTGCTGAAATACTTGCTCGATGAGAGCGAGTTTCTCTCGCCGTACGGATTGCGATCGCTCTCGCAGTTTCATCGCGATCATCCTTGCACCATCCACTCGGAATTTGGCGAGTTCAGTGTGAATTACGAGCCCGGCGAATCGACGACCGGTACGTTTGGTGGAAATTCCAACTGGCGCGGCCCGATTTGGTTCCCGGTGAACTACGCCATCATCGAGGCGCTGCAGCGGTATCACTATTTCTACGGCGACAGCCTGAAGGTCGAGTGCCCCACCGGCTCCAGCAATCTGATGAATTTGGATCAGGTGGCCGTCGAGTTGTCGAACCGGATGGTCAAACTGTTTTTGCCGGACCAGCACGGTCGCCGCCCGTGTCATGGCGGTGAAGCGCGCTATGCCGACGATCCGCACTGGCGCGACCTGGTGCTGTTCTATGAATACTTTCACGGCGACAACGGCCGCGGTTGCGGAGCCAGCCATCAAACCGGCTGGACCGCCCTGGTTGTGCGGCTTTTGCACAAATTCCTGCGCCGCTCGCACCCGCAGACGATGACCGATCTGACCGCTTCGGCGCTAGCCGGCCTGTGAAGCAATGCTGTCGGTTGAAAGAATCAGTTCATCGACGGATCCGGTGGTTCGTGCTTCACTTTGATGCCGGCGATCCGAGTCGTCGCCGAGAGCTTGCGGCAAAGCTGCTCCCAGAGATCGTCGCCGAGCCAAAAAGCTTGTTCGGGCTCGGCAGTCGTTGTGAACCATGCGCCTTCGGCCAGTTCGGCATCCAACTGGCCGGCCGTCCACCCGGCATATCCGGCGTAAAACCTGGCCGATTCTGTGGGCCGCAACGCCAGGTGCTCGAGCTTGTCTTTGGCGGCGGCGAAGTACAGATTCGGCAGCACTTCTGTCTCGGCCAGAAACTCCTCTTTGTGGATCGCCATCAGCGGTCCCGCGCAAGGTCCGCCGTGCTGGATCACTGCCTCAGTCGTACAGGGTGTTTCGCTGACATTGCTCCAAACGTCTTTCAGCGGCGTGTCGCTCGGGCGATTCAGCACCAGACCAAACGCACCCTCTTCGTTGTGACGCACCAGCAACACCACGGTCCGAAAAAAATTCGGATCGCCCAATTTCGGCGAGGCTACCAGCAGATGTCCTTGCAGAGATGACATACAATCTTGAACCCACCTCCGGCATTAGTATCTTGCACGTGAGCCTGCGGGGCAATGGTTTGTAGTTTGATGCCGCATTTTCCAGCTGTAGGACGCGAACATGGCTAGCCGTGCAACTTCCGATGAAGCGGCCCGAATCGTGCGATCAGCCGCGATGAAGTTGCTTGCCGATCTTGATCGCGGAGAGCATCTCACAAACCACTGGACCGACGAAGCCTTGGGTAATGTGCTGGTCACAGTTGCGATCGATCGCTGCCTAGCTCGGCTTTCCGATACCGGCTGGTGGGGCCGCGAGAATCAATTGCTCTCCAGCGAATTCTGGCGACTGGCCGGACCGCGCCTCGAATGCGGCTCGATGCAAGTGCGGGCTCGGATGAAACCGCGCGGCTACGCCGGCGACTTTGAGACGCTGGTGCTCTTCGACCAGCACTATGAATGCCAGCATCCGTTGGGCCGATTATTCGATCGCTACTTCCAGAACCAAGTGGCCGTGGCAGCGGTGCGCGGCAGAACCGAGGCAGTTGCCGCGGCAATCGTCGATCGGTTCCTTGTCTCTGCGGCCGGTCCGTTTCACATCGCCAGCATCGGCTGTGGTCCGGCAATTGATCTGGAACGGGCTATCCGGTTGCTCCCCGCCCACGAACGACGTCGACTTCAAATCCAGCTGTTCGATCTCGACGAGGCGGCCCTTGAATATGCTGGAACTCGCCTGGGCCAATGGCTGGCGGCCGACCAATGGTCGGCCCATCGAGAAAACCTGTTTCGTCTTGGACAACGCCCCGACCATCGCCAACTCTTATCACAAGCGAACTTCATTTTTTGTACGGGCCTGTTCGATTATCTGGACGATCAACCAGCAGCCGGACTTCTGGGTTTCCTCTGGAGGCAAGTTTGCCCTGGTGGAACGCTAATCGTCGGAAATTTCAGCCCACATAATCCGACCCGGGCGTACATGGAATGGATCGGCAACTGGTATTTGCTGTATCGCACGCCTGCCCAGCTTGCCGCCCTTGCCGACGGGGCTGGCGTTCCCCCTGAGTTGTTCCGTGTGTGGCATGATCCAACCGGCGTCGATTTGCTGTTGATCGCCGGGAACATTTTGAAGTGACAGAAACTTTCCGCCAGCGGCAACGTAACTACAAGGATGCCGGCGTAACCGGCATAAGCGGCGCCCACGGAAGATTTGCGTTATACGATCATCGCAATTGATTGTGGCCGCTGGGGAGTGTGAAGCAGAACAGATAACTCTGGCTCGGACAACTTTTAGCAGCGATCGGCGGATTTTTCAGCGTTTCAACCAACCAAGACGGTAATTCGGCCCGACAATTTCTCTTCCGGCATCGTGCAAAATCTCACTTTGTCAATTAAGATGCAGTAGTGCGGCGCGTGGAGCGTATCTTTAGGTCGTGCCCCGCACTGGGTATTTCAATTGCCCAATCGTCTCGTTAAACCCGTCTCCTTTCCCTTCAGCCCAGTTTTGGGGGAGTTCATGTTGACACCGTTCCGCAAATGGGAAAAAAAATCTTTCGTTTTGGCCATCACAGCTTCTGTTGCGTTTTTGTCGATGGCCATCCGTAACGCCGACGCCCAGCAGTCGACGCCGCCGCGGTCACCATCCGGAGCTCCCGTCAGCACCGGTTCGGGCGCTGCCGCCACCGGCGTTCCAGCAGGGACCGATCCGACGGCCGCCGCGGCGCAAAAGACGCCGACCGAAATCCTGATCGGCCAGGCGGTTCCCAAAGGGCAAGCCGACACGCCACAGTATCAGGATGTGACCGACGCGATTATTCGGTTCCGCAACGGCGACTTGGCGAACGCGGAGAAATTGCTGCGTCAAGCGCGGGACAAAAGCCAGAACAAGCTGCCGCCCGTCGAAATCATGGTCGCCAAATTGTTTGCGCTGGCCGGCCAACCGGCTCAGGCGCGCTCAACTGGAGCGGGCAGTGATTGCCGATGCCAAGGACCCTGAACCGTATTTGTTGTTTGCCGAGGCTGCATTGCAAGAGCGCCGGGTTACCGATGCCGCATCGCTGTTGGCAACAGCATCTCAGTATGCCGACACGTATTCCGATAACCTCACTCGCAAGCGTGATTTCGACATTCGCATCAATGCAGCAAAAGCCGCAGCGATGATTGCTCGCGAACAGTGGCCTTTGGCACAGAAATACCTTGATGCCTGGTTAAAGATCGATCCCGAAAACGCCAGCGCTCATCAACAGTTGGGCCGCACGTTGTTCCAACAGGGCAAAACAGATGAGGCGCGAAAAGAATTTGCCGCTGCGGTTACGGCCGACAAAAACGCCGTGAATCCTGACATTTTCATGGCACAGCTGTATGAGGAACACAAAAAACGCGAGGATGCGAAGAAGTCTGTTGCCTCCGCCATTAGATTGAATCCGAAAGATGCCAACGTTTATCTGGCCGCGGTGCGCTGGCGCTCGCCACCAATCAGTTGAAAGATGCCGAAGCCTATGCCGATCAGGCACTCAAAATTAAACCCGATTCGGTGGACGCGAAGATTGCCCGCGGCACAATCGCCAGGATGAATAACGATCTGAAAACGGCCGAGCAGAAATTGCAAGAAGCCTCGATGGAAGCGCCAGGCAATCTCGACGCCAGCAATCAACTGGCACTGGTGCTGATTGACCAAGACGATCCGGCAAAGAAAGCCCGGGCCGAACAAATTGCCCAAAACAATTTGAAAATGACCACCGAGGGCAATCGGTTCAGTCCCGAGGCCTTAACCACGGCTGCCTGGATTTTGTATCGGCAGGGGCGGATGGCTGAGGCTCAGGCGGCCATGGGCCGCGTGCTACAAACCGGTCAGCTCAGCCAAGACGGCGCTTACTACCTGGCCCGAATTCTGCAGGACACCAACAGGATTGACGATGCGGTGAAGCTGTTGCAGACCGCCGTCGATACGCCTTCGCCGTTTGCTCAACGGGACAAGGCCGCGGAATTGCTTCAGGAGATGAAATCCAAACAAAGGGATCAGGCCAACAACAAAGGCGCGGACTCAGAGAAGAAGTAGTCGCCGACTTACCGAATGGAATTGCCACACGAATGACGAACTTCGGTTCGTCATTCGTTTTTTTGCGCGACGGTGCAGTCGTCATTCCATGCCGCCAGCGCAAAAAAAGATCATGGCAGGCCGATCCGTGGTCTTGCCATGATCTTTATTCTGAAACGGTGACGACCTAGCTAGCTTCCGTCGTCCCGTCCTCCCGATTCGGTCATACGGTTGTTATCGGAGTTGCCGCCTTCCGGCTTGAAGCACGGCCTGCCGACTTTGCCAGGTGAATGTCGATCGATCTTCCGCAATTCGGCTTATGCCGATCGGCAAAACTCTGCCGACAAGGTGCCTGACGAGACAAATCCGAGATGGCTCACGGGTGGCTTAACCGGCATCGTCACGCGGGAACAATGCGTCAGCTGCAGGCCACATGTCGGCGTCACGTTTAATAGCTGCCGGCGGCTGCGGGGCCGCCTCATCGCCAGATGGAACTGAGTTTGTCGATTCCAGTGATTGCGCCGCCGGGGCCATTCCCGGTTGAACATGAAGAATGGTGGGCGGATTGTAGTCTCCGTTACCATTGGGCATAGTTCTGCGGCTGGATGTCGGAGCCTTAACGGTTGCCGGTTCCGAATCAACTTCTGGTCCAGCGGGCTCTGGCGATCTCCCGGCGTTAGGAGCCATGCCTGCATCTACCGCGCCGCCATTGTCGATTGTCGGCCGATAGCCGCCTCGCTGCCAGCGACCACGTCGGCGATCGATCGCCACCCGCTGCGGTAGCCCTGCCTGCACACCGCTCATTTGCTGCTGATTTCCGGCCGGCATTCCGCCATATTGCGGCTGCTGCCAGATGTGAGGAACTTGTCCGGTGGGCATCATCGCCGGCACTGGTGGGTTCGTTTTCAGCGGCATTCCTTCGGCGTACGGATTCCAACCGCCGTGGCCAAAACCGCGATAAACGCTAATCGGCACCTCCATCGGTGGAAAACCGACATTCTGGCCGTTGTTGAAGTTCGTGAACATCTCGATCGCGTCGGCCGGAACAGCCAACAGGGCGAGGGCAACGATCGATAACATCGCTGGGCGGTACATGGCACACTCCAGTGCGAGGAGGGCTGGCGTGAACGGGTGAAAGGGTGATGTTTGGGATTTAGGTACACACCGCTTTTACCCGCTCACCTCTCGGCCCGTTCGTTCAAATTCCTGCTTGGTTTGAAACGAGCCGCGCCGCTCGAAACCGAAGGTAGGGTGGAAACCTCATCCACATGGCTCGCAGGTTGGCTACTGCGGCGGCCGAGCGGGGCAGCTGAGAAAGCATTCCCCACGCAGGCGGTAAAGCAACCGCAGACGTTGCTTTTTCACAACACGGCAGGGTTTCGCTGATCGGAAGAGTTTGCCTATAACGGATATGCGGACTCACGCTTCGCCCGATTGCTACGCAGTGGCCAGATCCCCGAATATCCGGAAATGAACGATATCCCGACTTTGCCGGCGGTAGCGGCAGCCCCAATGCTCGCCACTGCCGCCACTCGCCCCGACGATCTTTGGACTCTTTCCGTAGTGCTCTTGGTCGCGATTGTTGTGGCAACCGCAACCATGGTCATCTTGAGCGGCTGTCGCCGTGCGCAAGGAACTACGCTGTTTTCGCCACTGGTTTGGGCACTTGTTTCACTCTGGATGCTTGTGGCCGTATCGACCTCGTCGCTCGGGCAGCAGCCGTCGTGGTGGCTGATCGCGGCAACGTCTACTTTCTGTCCCTTGGTTGCTTTACTGGGCGCCAAACGTCCGCAAAATCGCGCCTGGCAGTTGATTGTGGTATCTTTCTGGGGGATTGCGGCGTTGCCGGCGCTTCAAAGTTGGTTACTGCATCCCGCGGAGCCTCTAACAGTGCACGGCCTGTGGCGCTGGTTTTTTGTCGTGCTTATTCTTATGGGCTTATTGAATTACCGGCCGACAACTCTGGGCTTCGTCGCCTTTCTGATTGCCGCCAGTCAAGCAGTCATTTTGTGGCCGTTCTTGCCGGGTGTATCTCAACACCGCGACGTCGAATCGGCCATCGGCATACCGGCGATTGCCGCCTCGATCGCACTGGCAGCGCTCGTCATTCGCTGGCGAAATACAAACACCAAACACGCTCTCGGCGGCTGGAACCGTGTCTGGCTCGATTTTCGCGACTACTATGGTTTGCTGTGGGGTACGCGAATGGCAGAACGAATCGAGGCTCTGGCCGAGTCCTCCAACTCCCCGGTCTGGATTGATTGGGACGGCTTTCATTCTGTGCCCAAAAGTGAGGACAGCGCGACCAAAACACCGCTCAGGAACCCTTCGCAAGTTATTCGGTTTGGATCAATTTGGCTTGCATACGGGAAAGATAAATTGCCGCCTACTTCAATTCCGATGGCCTCACGTGAATCGGTCGCGGCTCTCGAACCTGGCTTACGCAACCTGTTGCGGCGGTTTGTTTCCAACGACTGGATCGATCGGCGGCTGAAGCAACCGGCGGCATCGGCAGCAATCACGTCGTAGAGTTTCCCACTGGCACAGCGGTTGCATACAATGCAATTTGGCATGAACCAAGAGATTTTTTCAGCTTTCTTACGGAGTTGTGATTCATGAACGAAGAACTGGAAAAAGTAATTGAAACTGTCGATTGTTCGGCCGATCAATGCTGCGCGGAAATGCGGGCAAAAGCGGCCGAACTGTGCAATTCTGTGGAAGCGTATGTCCGTAAGGAGCCGATGAAGGCCGTCGTTATTGCGGCTGGCGTAGGCTTGCTGGCAGGCTTGTTAGCTTCGCGGCGCTAAATTAGTCCCAGTTGCTCGTTGACCGCTCATGCCAACTATCATGCCGGAGACCGGCCCATCGCCACCCCCCGGGTTTCGCAGCCGAGCGCGACAGGCTGAGTCCCCGTCTTCAGCGGCCAATCCAAGTGGACCGCGACCACAAGCAGATGCCGAAAAAGCAGGGCCTGATGCTTTCAAAGAAGCGTTCGGCCGGCTGGCCGAAGCGCGGGAGTATGTGGCGTATCTGGCAACAGCGGAACTAGATCGATTCAAGCTCAAGGTCCGCCGAGCGTTGATGTGGACGGCGGCCGGCATCGTAGCCCTGGTGCTGCTGCTGACGGTTCTCGTCTCGGCCGCGTTTTTGCTCTTGGCCGGCGTCGCCGCGGCCATCGGAAATTTGCTTGGGCATCTGTGGATTGGCAATGTGATCGTTGGCGGCGGTATTTTACTGCTTGCCGTCGCCGGCATCTGGTTGGGATTGAATCGCTGGCAAGCCTCAGCCTTCAAGTCCATTAAGAAACGCTATGAAGACCGAAAACGTCGCGAGCGAGCGGACTTCGGCCACAGCGTCGATCCGGCTAACGACGTTTAGTTTCGACGGCGAACACTTTCGACATGCCAGCGCTGTCTATCGATCATGCGACCAAACGGTATTCCGACGGCGTGACTGCGCTGGACGATCTGTCGTTGCTGGTGCGCGCGGGCGAATTCTTGGCGATTGTCGGTCCGTCGGGATCAGGAAAGACGACCCTGCTGAGAGCGATTGCCGGACTCGAATCGTTGAATGCCGGCACGATTCGCCTCGGCGAAAAACTCCTGGATGCTCTGCCTCCTCGGCAGCGCAATGTAGCCATGGTCTTTCAGCAGCCAGCACTGTATCCACATTTGAAAGTTGCCGACAACATTGCTTTCCCGCTCCAAATGCGCGGCGAAAAACCTGAAATCATTGAGCGCCGTGTGCGCGAAATTGCCACCCAGTTACAAATCGACTCGCTTCTGCATCGACGGCCACATCAGCTCTCCGGTGGGCAAGCACAACGGGTAGCACTGGCGCGGGCGCTGGTGCGCAAGCCGCAATGTTTATTGCTCGATGAGCCGCTTTCGAATCTCGATACGCAGCTACGGCTGCAATTGCGTGCCGAGCTAAAATCGCTGCATGCCACCCATCCCATCACGACGTTGCATGTGACTCACGACCATCACGAAGCGCTCGCCCTGGGCGACCGTGTGGCGGTGCTCTGGGGGGGCCGCATCCAACAGGTCGGAACGCCGGAGGAAATGCGCGTTTAACCGGCCAGCGATTTTATCGCGGGTTTTTTTAGCCAGTCGAGCGCATGAGATCGTCGCAATTCAAAAACGATCGGCAATCTTTACGCCGTTTCGTCGGCTATCGGAGACCGGTTGAGAGCAAGGCAAACGCCATTTGCTGGGCGAAGAGTAAGATCGGCAGCATCAATACAACAATGGCAAGTTGATGGCGAAGTCTCATCAAGAATCTCGGGGTTATGAGCCGCTGACAACGTCATGCCCGATCGGCATGCCGCCACGGTTCCATTCCGCGGACTCCACGGGATTCCTCCGTTCTTGCTAAGCGGAATTTGCCGGCTTTTGTTACAGGCTGGGCTCGGCCCGGCGAGAAATCGCTAAAATCGAATGGTCAGTTCATCACGGCCTCAAAACCGACCAGCGTGGTTCCCCCGCGGGCCAAAGTTTGTGAGGGGGTTGTCGCCATGGCCCTGGCTCAAACCGACTTTTTTGGCCGGATGCTTGCCAGCCTTGTGAACCTGCGCTAACATAATCCTCTTAGGAGCTTCCCCCGCTACGGAGGGTATAAAAGTGTCCGGGCTACATTTTTCATTCACCGTTTTGGGAGATCCATCAATGTCGACGAAGTTTCTGATGAGTTCGCTGGTTTGTTTGGCGTTGGCTGCCCCGCTTGCACTGCGGGCCGCTGACGAAAAGAGCGACAAGGCCGCCGGCAACAAGAAAGCCGCTGCGGCCGCGAAGGCCGATGCTGCCGCCAAAGCCGATGACGCAAAACCCAAGGGCCGTTTGCCGGCTGGTTATGCGAAAATCGTAGATACTACCCAGCGTGATAAAATCTATGCAATCCAAGCCGATTACGCCTCGAAAATCGACGCCCTGCAAAAACAGTTGAAAGACTTGACCGCCAAGCGAGATGCTGAGATTCGTGGCGTGCTGACTGCTGACCAGCAAAAGAAATTGGATGCAGCGATGGGTGACACTTCGAAGGCCAAGTCGTCGAAGAAGACTGCTGCTGATTAAAAGACGTTGCTCCAGCCGCCGGCGTAGACATAAATATCGACGTGCAGCAAAGAGCGCCTTCCTGCTTCATTGCGGGATCGCACCAGCCGCCTGAGGCTGCGGCCAACGCGACTGAATCAAGCCCGACTGCTCGGAGCAGTCGGGCTTTTCACTGCGCGGCGGCCCCGTGGCAATTTAACCGATTTTTTCCTTGTCGCATCCGATAAACGCACTTGGTGAAATAGGCATCAAAATCGGACCTGCGATCGATCCTGACATATCATCGAACGACCCATATTCGCGGTGTGAAGCAGGCAAATGCGTCCGTGGTCCCAAACACTTTGCGTTTCAGCGGCTTGGATGCATCAGGGACAAATACAGCGAGCGCATCAGTGGCCGGAATCCGGTTCTCCATCCACGGATACTCTGGAAGCTCGGATCGCTCTTTGTCTGTTATTGTTGGGGGCGCGTACAAAGTGGTCTAACGTACAAAGCTCAGCCGCAAGTCGCTTCGCAGCGGTCTGAATGTTGCTTAAGACCTGCCTGCGGCTTGTCGGCTGCAGCGAGTGGTTATACAGCGTGCAACACGAAACGGCGATGGGACCGCTTTCCGCCCGTCGAATCCCGCGGCTGGATGCCTCAGCTCACGTTGCGTCGTGGCCAGTGTCGGCTGCAGCAAGCGGCTTGCTCTGCCGCGCTGGAGCACGACGCTACCGCGTGATAATCCATCCACCCGCACTCGACAAGCGAACAAGCGTTCCCTATGCCTTGTGGTGCACGCCTGTATAACGATTGATTCTACAACGAAACTGTCGTAAAACTCTCCGACAATATAGACGCATATTTCGGCCTATCAAGTGCGCAAGTGGCTACGGGCACAGGCACTTGCAGAACGTCGGTCGTGGTATTATGCAACATTGGCGTCGCATAGCATTGCGAACGACCTGTCGATGCCAAGGCCGCAGTTGATGTAAACGAGCCCGACGCCCTGACCCGCTGCGCTCCGGTCGCTGACGCTCCCGGCTCGCCTTTCTGATTGCTGACTCCTGCACCCGTGGATGCCGTCTGGCTGGCCCAAAATACACAATGACATTTGTACACTGATTGCTAGAATGGCCGGTGGAACTCTGGGTCCCTGTCGGTTTTCGCTGCATTTAGCCCCCGGTCATGGACCGGGGGCTAATTTGACGCGGAAGGCCGGCTGCCGCTCTTTGACAACTGAGCAATAGCATTTCCCCGCCTCGGGCCAGCGCCGCCCGAGGTTGGGCCGGACTGCGCGGCAAGTCCAGCAATGCACCGCAGGGGACGCCGAGGGCAGCGCGGAGCGATCAAGCATGATTTCGAGACTTCCTGCGATTCCTCTGCGTAACTCTGCGCCCTCCGCGGTGAAGTCTCTGCTTGGCTGCCGGTCGTGCGCGGCGGGGTAAAGTGATGACCAAATGTGGGGCGCAAAACACGGGTTTTTACGAGGGTTTTGCGCCAACACTTTACCCTCGATCCCCGGGGGTTGTGTGTTTAGTTTGTTGGGTGGTCGGTGGTCCGTCGTCATTCATCGTCAGGGGGCCGGTTGTCAGTGGCGACAGACCACCCAGCATGCAGCCCCCTCACCCCGGCCCTCTCCCACAAGGAGAGAGGGAGAAAGAATGACCACGGACCACTGGACACCGGCCACCGGCCACTGACCACGGACCACGGACCACGGACAATTGCCGGGTCACAGTCAGGTCGCCATGTTTTTCGAAAACGCCCTGTTTTCCCGGCTCGTTTTCCCAAACATTGTCCCCTCGATTCTTATTTTTGGTGCGAGCGTGTGTTCTTGGTCCCTTGCCAATGACAATGAATGGGGGGGCGTCTCACTGGGCAAATCGTTGGGCCTTGTCCGAAATATCTTTCCGGCACCAAGCGCCTTCCCAGCGGATTTGTTTGACGGCGGTGTAGGCGGAAAGCTTGGCGGCGGGGATGGTGTTTCCCAAGGCGGTGACGGCTAGCACGCGGCCGCCGTTGGTCACGATTTTGCCGTCGGCAGTGGCGGTGCCCGAGTGGAACACTTTTACGTCGGGAACTTTCGTGGCTTCATCCAATCCGCGAATCGGCAGGCCACGTTCATAGCTGCCAGGATAACCGGCGCTGGCCATCACGACCGAGACGGCAAAGGCGCGGATTCCATTGCGGCGGCGCGACGCGATCGAGCCGATCGTCAACCACCGCGATCAGTAACTCAAGCAAGTCGCTTTGCAGCCGCATCACCAGCGGCTGGCATTCGGGATCGCCAAAGCGGCACATTAAATTCCAGCACTTTCGGCCCCTGATTGGTCATCATCAAACCAGCATACAGCACGCCGCGAAATGGCCGCCGCATCCGTTTCATCGCATGGATAGTGGGCACGAGCACTTGTTCTTCAATCCGGCGAACATCGGCTTCCGTCACCACCGGCGTCGGGCAGTACGCGCCCATGCCGCCGGTGTTGGGGCCCGTGTCGCCATCGAAGGCGGCTTTATGATCTTGCGCCGGCGGCAAGGTCAGAATGGTTCGACCATCGGTAATCGCCAGCACGCTGACTTCCTGACCATCAAGGTGTTCTTCGATGATGATCTGCCGGCCGGCATCGCCGAATTCTTTTTCTTTGGCCAGACGATTGATGGCCTCGAGCGCTTCGTTGCGACCGTTGCAGGCAAACACACCTTTGCCCGCTGCCAGGCCATCGGCTTTGACGACCACCGCAATGTCTTCGCGATCGCGCACATAAGTAGTGGCATGCGCTGGATTGCGAAACACGTGGTAGTCGGCCGTGGGCACGTCAGCCTGCCGCAGTAAATTTTTGCAGAAGACTTTGCTGCCTTCCAGCTCGGCCGCGGCTTTGGTAGGTCCGAAGATGCGAAGTTTTTCCGCTTGAAAGGCATCGACGATACCAGCCACCAGCGGCTGCTCGGGCCCCACGACTGTTAGCGCGACGTTGTTCTCTTTAGCAAAGCGAATGAGGTGCGGAAAATCGGTCGGCGAAATGTCAACGTTTTCTGCATCGATCGCCGTACCGGCATTGCCCGGCGCGACAAAGACGCGATCCGCCTGTGGGCTTTGTTTGATTTTCCAGGCCAGCGCGTGCTCGCGTCCGCCGTTGCCGATGACCAAAACGTTCATGATGCACTTCCTCCGTGACGTGCACCTGCTCAGGTCAGGTGCCGGATGATTTCGCCGATGAAGTCCACGCCGTCATTGTGCGAGTGGTTTGCGGTGTCGGCAAGCGTCAGCACAGATCCAAAGGCTGGGGTCGAAATCGGCTTTCATCTCGCCTGAACAGGGGGATTCGTCGGCATCGGTACGCTGCCTACAATAGAGTTGGCCCGCCTTCCCTGGAGGAATCCCCGTTGACAAAAACCGTGGCGGGATTACAACATGGGATTACTTCGTGAAAAATGTCACAAGCTAACGACGCCTTGAAAATGGGAATTCATGGCGGAGCGATGGCTTGCATTGGATGGCAGTCGGCGTAACTTCTAGGCCACAGGCGTTTGGTGCTTTTGTGGCGGCGTCCGCATGAGCGGACGAACGAGGGGTTCTCGTATGGCTGAGAAGAAAAAATTGTCGGTCGCCGAGATTCTGGCGGCGGCCCGAAAAGCAGATAGCAAAGATGGTGGCGCTGCGCCTGCAAAATCGGCCAGCGAAAATGCTGCGCCAGCCGCGGCGGAGGAAACGCCAGCGGCGGCCGAGGCCACTGCCAGCGCGGAAGCAACAATCGCGGAAACAACCCCTGCACCAAAGCCCTCCGCTAAACCAGCAGCGCAAGGCGAGCGCCCCAGTGTGAAAGATATTTTGGCGATGGCTCGTGCCAAGCCTGGTGCCGCTGCTCCGGTAACAGCGCCTCCCGCCAAATCGCCTGTCGAGAAGTCTGCAGCAAAACCGGTTGCCGCAAAAGCTGCTGGCGACAAACCAGCAGCCAAACCCGCCGCAAAACCGACTGCTGCCGTGGCAAAAGACACCGCGAGTATCCTTGCCGCGGCTCGTAAAGGCGCCAAACCCGGACCGATGACGAAGGCCGAAGCCGCCACGGTGCAAGCGAAGACATCGCCCAAAGCGCCGCCAAAAGAAAAGATTCCCGTTCCGCCGATGCCGGCCAAGCCGGCTTACGCCAAGTTGAGTCCCGTCAAGGCAGCGACGGATGAAGATCGTCGTGGATTTTTTCAAATCATTCTTGGCTCAGCGTTGGGCTTGGGCATGACGGCGCTCTCGATCACCGGTGGACTTTGGGCACTGGGCACAGCCCGCTTCATGTTCCCGAACATTCTCACAGAGCCGCCTAGCCGCTTCAAAGTCGGCTTCAAAGACAACTTCGCTCCCGGACAGGTGGAAACCAAATTCGTAGCCACGAACGGGGTGTGGGTCGTGAACGGCGAATACAACGGCAAACAGCAGATTTACGCCCTCAGAACGGTTTGTACGCACCTGGGTTGCACCCCGAACTGGCTCGAAGGGGAACAGAAATTCAAGTGCCCCTGCCACGGCAGCGGCTTTTACAAAGACGGAATCAATTTCGAAGGACCGGCCCCGCGTCCGCTAGAGCGTTATGCCATTCGCATTGGCGACGATGGGCAGTTGGAGATCGACAAGAGCAAAACGTTTCAAGAAGAACTTGGCCAATGGGCCGACCCAGATAGTTTTGTGCCCGTTTGAATGCCAGGCTCGAAGAGTCGAAAAATCAAAGAGTCCAAGAGTTCGGTGAAAAGCCCGCGAAGTTCCGGCTCTTTGATGTTTCGACTCTTTGACTTTTTGGCCGGAAATGATTGAATCACGCGGAAGAAGTTTGTTGCACACTTAGAAATCTAGAAATCCACGCTCCATGTCTCTCGGCGAAACGATTCGCAATAGTCAGGTTTGGAAAAGCGTCTTCCGTCATCCGATGCCGCTCGATCGGCGCAATCGGATTGTGGTGATGCTGACGAACTTCTTCCTGCACTTGCACCCGGTCTCGATCAAAAAGCAAGGCATCGCGCTGAGCTACACCTGGTGCATGGGGGGCGTGACGTTTTTCTTGTTCCTGGTGGAAACCGTCACCGGCGTGCTGTTGATGTTCTATTACCGCCCCACGCTAGAATGGGCCTACAACGACATTCTTTCGCTCCGCGACGTAACTAGCCTCGGGATCTTGCGCGAATTACATCGCTGGGGCGCACATGCCATGGTCATTACCGTGTGGCTGCACATGTATCGTGTGTTCCTCACCGGCAGTTACAAGCCGCCGCGCGAATTTAACTGGGTCATCGGCGTGATCCTGCTGCTGCTGACGCTGCTGCTGTCTTTCACCGGTTATCTGCTGCCGTGGGATCAGCTGGCGATTTGGGCGATCACCGTCGGCTCGAATATGGCCCGCGCGACGCCCGTTCTGGGACATGAAGGTCCGGGGCATGCGCTGCTGTCGTTCGGCGGCATTGACATGATTACCAACGCTTCCGATGCGCGCTTTGGTTTGCTCGGTGCGCGCTTCGTGGGCGAAGAAACTTTGAATCGGTTCTACGTGCTGCACTGTGTGGCAATTCCACTGGCTGCCGCTACCCTCATGGCCATTCATTTTTGGCGCGTGCGCAAAGACGGCGGCATTAGCGGACCGTTGTGAGACAGGAATCAGTAATTCAGGAGTCAGGGGTCGGTCTCTTGCGGTTTAGCAGACTTAACCCGTTGCTTCGGCAATTGAAACCGAGTTACCTATGAACTCGAACATCGCCCTTAGCGGCTTCACACCACTCATTGCTTCGGCCAATGCCAACTTGCCGGCCTTTCTGGAACACATCTCCGGATTCCTCGGCGGTTACTACTTGGCGCTAGCGGTGATGAACGCCGTGATGGCGTTGTATCTTTGGCAGAAGAAAGACGAGCCCGGCAAGGCGCTGGTTTGGGTGCTGATAGCGGGGTTCTTTGTCATTCTTTCGCCGCTGGCCGCCAGTGCTTACCCCGGCATGATGCCGGAACTGCCGCAGGGCCTGCGCGACATCATCGACGGCCTCACCAGCCCCACGATTTACACGCTCGGCACCACAGGCTTGTTGGTGTTCTTCTTCATCTTCCGTCGCTTTTTCGTGCAGCCGATGGTGGCTTGGTCGCTGTTGAACTTGTCGCTCTTAGGCATGGGCCTGGCAATGGCAGATCCAAACTTCGCGGCCATTGTCACCAAGCCCGATAATGTGCCGATCGTCTCGATGGTGTTCTTGCTCGGCTTCTTCACTTGGCTTGCGGCCTATAAAGCCGTGCAGAACGACGATCGTCTGGCTCGGGGCGAAGTGCCGCTGGAGAAACTAGACGACGAGAAAGTGCTGGTGTGGCCCGACTTGGTTTACACCGAGCTCATTTGCATGATTGCGCTCACGGCGCTCTTGCTCGTCTGGGCCATCGTGTTGAAAGCGCCGCTGGAAGAACCCGCCAGCAGTGTGAAAACGCCGAACCCGTCAAAAGCGCCGTGGTACTTCCTCGGCTTGCAGGAAATGCTCGTCTATTACGACCCGTGGTACGCCGGAGTCGTGCTTCCTAGTCTGGTCATTTTCGGTCTGATGGCCATTCCATACATGGATTTCAATAAAGCCGGCAACGGTTATTACACCATCCAGCAGCGCAAGTTCAGTTATCTCGTATTTCAGTTCGGCTTTTTGGAACTGTGGGTGACGCTTATCATCCTGGGCACATTTTTGCGCGGGCCGAACTGGAACATCTTCGGGCCGTTCGAAACGTGGGATGCACACAAGGTGGACGTGCTGAACAACAAAAATTTGTCGTACATCTTTTGGGTGCAATGGCTGGGCATGTCGATGCCCCAGAATTTGCTTGTTCGCGAGCTCCCGGGAATTTTGTCCGTGTTGGCGTACTTCATCGTCTTGCCACCGCTGATGGCCGTCACGGTCTTCCGAAAATTTTTCGTGAAGATGGGTTTCTTTCGCTATATGCTGATGTCGAACATGCTGATTTTGATGATGACCTTGCCGATCAAAATGGTTTTGCGCTGGACGGTGAACCTGAAGTACATCATTGCAATTCCGGAATACTTTTTGAATTTTTGAAAGCGCGGGGCAAGCCCGCGCCGCTACACGACTGACCACTGCCGATGCCTGCAACAGAATCTACCTGGCGAAACTTGAAGCTCATGCACGTCGTGTTTGGCGTTGCCAGCGTGGCAATGCTAGTCACCACTGTCTGGATGTTAGCCGCCGACCACAATCGCTCCTGGAAGCAGTATCAGCGCGAGTTTCGCGACATCGAAACCTGGTCGGCCAATGCCCACCTCGAGGAGCAGGAAACGGCCGATTACAACCTCACGGAAAAACAGCTGAAAGAGCAACTAGAGGCCATCCAAGGCGCCGCACTTTCCGACAAGGGACGTGAGCTGTTCAACCAGTTCATCGCCGAGGCCAAAAAGAAATCGGAAGCGGAAGACGAGCAAGAAGCCGCGGCCGATGCTCAGGCTGCTGATTTCATTGCTAAAGACGTCGACCGACTGGCCGGCTACACCGATGCAAGCCAACGACGAGAACTGCGGGCGGACCTGTACAACCGCCTCCGCGATTTCATTGCCCGCGTGAAATTTCGTGAAGACAATTTGGCCCAAAACTTGAAATTCCGCAAGGCAGCGCTCGATCGGGCACTAGCGAATTACAGTCTCGCGGTCGGCGAAGGCAAAACCGCCGATGAGGTTGCCCCGCTACAACTGGACGCCGATCGAATTAAAAGTGAAGTTGATGAACTTACGCGGTTGAAAGACGCCGAAAAAATTCGCCGCGAGACGTTGGAAGGCATCTTCCGCAATATCACCTCCGAGCAAGACAAAGCCGAAAAAGATCTGAAGGATCATCAGAACAAGCGCGTCCAGCTCGTCAAGGCACGCGAACTGCGACGTAGCAATGTCGGCAAGCAAGTTTTGGAACTGCCGATTCTTGATGCCTTTAACAGCCCGCTGAAGATCGATCAGCTGTGGTTGCCGAACCTCACGCTCAATAACAATTTCCGCGACGTGGCGCGCTTCGATCGCTGCAACACCTGCCATCAAGCCATCGACAAGACCCAGCCGGGCTCCGCCGTTCAGCCGGCCTACGCAATTGCCAGTGAGTTAACGATCTCGCTCAGCACGCCGAAGGAACAACCACAAGCGAAGAAAGAAGCCGACGGCACCGAAACACCGCCGAGTCTCGAAGATGTCTATGGCTTCCGTCTGGCCGATCGCGGTCAGCTAAATCCAAACGATGTTGCCATCAGTGCCGTTTTTCCTAAGAGTCGCGCTGCCGAAGCCGGCCTGATGGGCGGCGACGTGATTCAAAAGGTCGACGATGCATTAATTCTGCACAGCGATCGAGTGCTGAACGATCTGCTGGTGCACGTGAAATGGGGTCAGCCAATTTCGCTTACCATTCGCCGCGGCTTGCCGCATCCCTACAGCACGCATCCGCGACTCGATTTGTTTGTCGGCTCGCTTAGTCCGCATCCGATGGGTAAATTCGGCTGCACGATCTGCCATCAGGGACAGGGCAGCGCCACGTCGTTCGAATGGGCATCTCATACTCCCAGTTCGCCGCGGCAAGCCGCCGAGTGGGAGCGTGACCACGGGTGGTTCTTCAATCATCATTGGAGTTTCCCGATGTTCCCGAGGCAGTTCGCCGAGGCGGGCTGCTTGAAGTGCCATCATGAAGTGGTCGATCTGGAACCGAGCCCGAAGTTTCCCGAACCGCCCGCGCCTACGCTAGTCAAGGGCTACGAGTTGGTTCGCAACTACGGCTGCTTCGGCTGCCACGAAATCAACGGCTGGAACGGCCCGCAAAAACGCGTGGGACCGGACCTGCGGACCGAACCGGTGTTCTACGCCGCCGCGCAGCAAATGAAAGCCGATCCGGGCTTCGCAAAACTGCCCGCCGATGTACAGCAGTGGACCGAACTGTTGATCCAGCACCCTGAAGACGATGCCATCCGTCGCCGTTTGTATGAATTTGTTCAGACCGATGCGCATTCCGAAAATCCGGTCCTCTCGCCGACCGGGCAGAAACTTGAAGCCGTCTTGAAAGACGTCGAAACGCCGGGCACTTATCGTAAAGTGGGACCAAGTCTGCGTTACGTGGCCAGTAAGGACGGTTTCGAATTCTTATACTCCTGGATTCGCAATCCGCGCGATTTCCGCCCCACAACGAAGATGCCCCGGTTCTTTGGCCTGTGGAATCATCTGGTGCCGGAGGAGAAGCTCGATGCCAACGATCAAGTGGTGCTCGACGATCACGGTCAGCCTGTGATGGAAGAAAGCGCCGGGCTGAAAGACGCAAAGCGTTTCGAGCCGATTGAAGTCCGCGCCATCGCCAGTTATTTGCTCAAGCAGAGCCAGCCTTTCGACTACATCGAACAGTATGCCGGCATTAATGCTCAGCCGTCGGTAGAGCGTGGCAAGAAAACGTTTGAAACCCGCGGCTGCCTGGCTTGCCATCAGCATGCCGATTTTCCACAGGCCAAAGCCACGCAGGGGCCTGATCTTTCACGCATTGGCGCGAAATTGCAGCTAAAGCCGTTCGGGGCGCAATGGCTCTACAGTTGGCTACGGAATCCGAGTCACTATCATGCGCACACAGTCATGCCGAACGTCATGCTCACACCCATCGCGCAGCCCGATGGCCAGACGACCGATCCGGCAGCGGATATCGCTGCGTTCCTCATGAACTCGACGCAGGATTGGAAGCCGAAAGATGTGCCCGCGTTCAACAAATTGACGGACGAAGAACGAGTAGCATTGTTCGATTTGGGCCTCTTGTATCTCAAGGAAAAATTCCCGGCAGAACGAGCCAAGCAATATCTGCAAAACGGCATTCCGGTGGAACGGGCCACCGGCCTGACCGGCGCGGAAGCTTCGCTGGTTCGTGAGCCTTTGCCCGGCAGTTCGAATCAGGCCGAATCAAGCGATGAGCAAACCGCTCGTGTTCTCGGCTATGTGGGCCGCCGTACGATCGCCAAGTATGGCTGTTCGGCATGCCACGATATCCCCGGCTTCGAAGATGCTAAACCGATCGGCACGGCGCTAGCCGATTGGGGTCGCAAAGATCCGGCCCGGCTGGCGTTCGAGCAAGTTTCGCAGTATGTCATGCATCACGCCTGGCCGCAGAAAGAAAAGTCCAACGGCGACTCGTCCGGCGGCGTGGAAAGCAGTGGCGCGCATGCCGGCCACGGCGTGGCTGACGAGAACCTGCAATTCGCGATCGAAGAACTCGGCGGCACACAAGGCTGGCTGATGGAAAAGCTGCTCGGCCACGAGCGCGAAGGCTTCCTCTGGCAAAAATTGCGCGAGCCGCGGAGTTTCGATTTCAAGAAGACAGAGAACAAAGGCTACAATGAACGCCTCCGCATGCCTCAGTTCCCGTTCAAGCAAGACGAGATCGAGGCGATCATGACATTCGTGCTGGGCCTGGTGTCGGAACCGCCGGCCGAACAGTACATCGCAAATTACAAGAGCAATCCACGGCAGCTAGCGATTATCGGCGGAACAAAAGTCGCCGAGCAATTCAATTGCACCGGTTGCCATCAACTCGATTTCGAACGTTGGGACTTGGCTTTCAAACCCGGCGAGCTCGGCAAAGCGACCGAACCGAACGACTATCCATTCGAGGTGCCGCACTTCACACCGGCCCAGATTGACGATTCCAAAAAAGTGGATCGCCGCGGCTTCATGCACGCACAACTTTATGGCGCACCGCAAGTCGGGGCTGATGGCAAGCCGGTCACGACCGACGAAAATGAAGAGGGCGATCCGTTCGAAGGCGGTGGCCTGGGTTTACGGTTTATTCTGTGGCGCGACGTGCTGCTGGAAGGCAAGCCGTGGCTCATGGGTGCTAAAAATCCGCTCGTTCCGGAAAACCGCGTGGTCGCTAAGCATGCCGGCCGCGGCGGCGATTTGGGCCGCTGGATTTATCCCGTTGTTGTCGCTGACGAGCTGAAAGTAAATCCGAACGCCAAGGCTGATGAAGCCTGGGGTTGGCTGCCACCCCCGCTGATAGGCGAAGGCAAGAAAGCGCAAACGCGCTGGTTACATGATTTCCTCTTGGAGCCGTATCCCATTCGCCCGGCGGTGGTCCTGCGGATGCCGAAGTTCAACATGGGCTCGCCGGAGGCCAGTACGCTGGTCGATTTCTTTGCCGCCCGCGACGATGCACCGGCGCCCTATGAATTCGACGCCCGCACTAGTTCCGACTATCTGTCGGCGCAGGAAATGAAGCATCACAACCGCCTGGTGGATGCACTGAAAATCGTCACCGACAATAACTACTGCGTGAAGTGTCATCTGGTCGGCGATTTCACTCCCGCCGGCAGCCCCCGCGCCTTAGCTCCTCAGCTAGATCGCGTGAATGAACGCTTGCGGCCCGATTATGTGCATCGTTGGGTCGGCAATCCGAAACGCATTTTGCCGTACACCGGCATGCCGGTGAATATTCCGTTCGACAAGCCCGTTTCGCAATCGCTGTTCACCGGCACCAGCGAAGAACAGCTCGATGCCGTTGTTGATTTACTGATGAACTGGGATCGTTTCACGAAAGCACAATTCACGGTGAAATCTTTAATCAAACCCGCCGGCCCGGTGCCGGCTCCCGGCGGTCAGTAGCAGAACTAATTGAAATCCGATGGCAAGATGCCAGCCTTGATCACGACCCAATCACGCAAACCAACCACTGGCAGCCACAAGGAGTCAATCTCATGAGCTTATTCAGTCGCACAGCAACCATACTCGCAGCGTTCGCCTTCGTGTTCGCAGTCACCCTGACACCGGCAGTTGTCCACGCGGACGATTGGGGTAATCTGACGGGCCGTTTCATCTACGACGGCACCGCCCCGGCCCCAGCACCGCTCAACATCAATAAAGATGTGCAAGTTTGCGGAGCTCCACCACCGCTGGTGGACGAAAGCCTGATGGTCGGACCCAAAGGTGAAGTGCAAAGTGTCGTCGTTTGGGTGCGCACCCCTAAAGATATTAAGGCCCATCCGGATTACGCCAAACTGAAGACGGAAAAAGCGGTAATCGACAATCTGCACTGCCGGTTTAATCCGCATATTGTGATCTGCCACGTCGGTCAGCCACTGGAAATCAAGAATTCGGATCCCAATCCGGTGGCGCATAACACGATGGCGGCGCTTACCTCTAACAACCCCTTCAACTTTCAATTGCCGGCGGGCACCTCGCAAGAGATGAAGCCGCTGGATAATCCGGAAACGGTGCCGGCCACGATCGCCTGCAACATCCATTCGTGGATGAAGGGCTTCTTGGTTGTTCCGCCGACGCCCTATGCCGCCGTCTCCGACAAGGATGGCAAGTTCGAACTCAAGAACCTGCCCGCGGGCACGCAAATCGAGTTTCAAGTTTGGCACGAGGGCAAAGGCTACGTACAAAAGGCAAGCGTTAACGGCAAAGACGCTGGCTGGGCCAGGGGACGTTTCAAAATGACCCTTAAGCCCGGCGACAACGACCTGGGCGATATCAAAGTGAGTTTGTAATTCTCGAAATGGTTTGTACACGCATCGTAAATCCGGCGATGGCATCGCCGGGAATTGGGAGGGCGGCTTCAATGAAGAGTGCGGGAATTGTGTTCATTGGTTTATCGGTTATCGGCATTGTTGCGCTTAGCGGCTGCGGGCGACCGATTGCGGGCGATCCGGCTGCCGATTCTGCCGCGGCCCAGGCGATTCGCCTGACACTGGTTAGCAATTCGTCCGTGACCGGCGCTACTGGAGCGGCCGAAACTCAGGCTGCTGCCAAGGCAACCGGGTGGGGCACGATTAAAGGCCGCTTCGTTTACGACGGCACTCCACCATCGCCACAGCCGCTGAACATCAACAAAGACGTTGATGTTTGCGGCAAGCATAACTTGACGAATGAATCGATCGTGGTTGGCGACAACAACGGGCTGGCGAATGTCGTCTTGTTTGTCCGCGGTCCCAAGAACGTCGATATCCATCCCGACTATGCCGCAACAGCCGATCAGAAAGCGGTGCTCGACAACCGCGATTGCCATTTCGTGCCGCACATTCTTGCGGTCCGCACGGGTCAACAGCTGGAAATCAAGAATTCCGATCCGGTCGGTCATAACACCAACGCGGCGCTGGTCAGCAATTCGCCGTTCAACGTGATCATTTCGTCGAACACACAGGCCGATCAGAAACTGTCTACGACTGAACCCTGGCCTGTTACCGTCACATGCAATATTCACCCTTGGATGAAGGGTTATCTCGTGGTGCAACCGCATCCCTACGTGGCCATTTCCGGCAAGGACGGCACGTTTGAAATCAAAAACGCGCCGGCTGGAATTCCCTTGGAATTCCAAGTGTGGCACGAAGCCTCGACTGGAAATAATGGCGCGGTGGCCGTCAATCGGCCCGATTTGAAATGGCAGAGCACAGGTCGCTTCACGGTCACACTACAGCCCGACCAGGTGCTCGATTTGCAAGACATCAAGGTTCCTGCGTCGTCGCTGGCGGCGAAATGAATTTAACCGCGTCATTCGCGGTCACGTGATTCAAATTGATAATTGCACTTGTATCCACTGAACGTTCATGACCTTCAATTTCTTCGGAAACTCCGTGAAGTCTTTGTCGGCGGTGCTTATCGCCGCGTCGCTGGTTGGCTGCGCCAAATCGCCTCCGCCCCGGTTTCATTCCAACCTCGTTCAGATGGCGCTAAAACAAGTGCCGCCCCGATTTCAGCAGCAAATCGCAAACATTCTGGACGCCATGTACGGGACGCCTGACGATCCGTTCGTGCTGCCAGAAACTGGTTTGGACCTGCAAAAGATTCAGATGGCGGCCGGGCCGGTCAAAGGCTACATGCAAGGGCTCTTTCGTCTGCATTGCGTCCATTGCCACGGCATCACTGGCGACGGAATGGGGCCCACGGCGGTATTCTTAAATCCGTACCCGCGCGATTATCGCCAGGGGTTGTTCAAGTTCAAATCAACGCCGTCCAACCTGCCGCCGACGCACGAAGACTTGGTGCGCACGCTGAAGGAAGGCATTACCGGCACGGCGATGCCGTCGTTCAAGTTGTTGCCGCAAGCAGAGGTCGAAGCGCTATTGGAATATGTCAAATATCTCAGCCTTCGGGGGCAGACCGAGTTGGCGCTGATCAACGAATTCGCAAGTGCCGATGAATTTGATCCGGATAAAGAAGATTTCCCCAAGACGCGTGAGTTCTTGGTGGGCAAAGTGCTAACGCCATTGGTCGCGAAATGGCAAGGGGCTACCAGCCAGGTGACGCCCGTGCCGCCGCCGCCGGCCGACTTCAACTCGTCGGCCTCCATTGAGCGCGGCAAGCAAATCTTCTACTCCACCGGCGGGTGCGTGAAATGCCACGGCCCGACGGCCCTGGGCGACGGTCAATTGGTCTGGGACTTGTGGAGCGAAGCGACCGAAAAGATGCTCAAAGACATACCCTCGCGTTTAAAAGAATTGGACGCCGACGAAGACAAGCTCAATGAAAGCGTGAAGGAGTTGGAGAAAACTGATATCGACGACCTGATAAAGGCGATGGAGAAGGGCACGGAAGAAAAACCGAGTGCTGAGGCTCGGGCCCTGCTTAGAAAGGAACTGGCTGAAGGTACGGCAAAGAAACTAGAGTCTTTGCACAAACAACTACAGACACTGCACGATTTTCGAAAGATGCTAAGGGAGGCGCCTCTGACGACCTTGCCGCCGCGCGAAAATCATCCCCGTAACTTGCGGCAGGGCATTTTCCGCGGGGGCCGCCAGCCGTACGAGTTGTTTTATCGCTTATCCAATGGCATTTTCCCGTCGCAAATGCCGGGTCAGCCGCCCACTTTTCCACCCGACGATATTTGGCACCTGATCGATTACGTCCTGGATCTGCCCTACGAACCGGGCAGCCAGTACTACACCGAACAACACATGGCCGCGCCGCCCAGAGAACGCCTGTAAATCACATCAGCGAAAAAGCAATCACGCTCCCCAGCGTGGAGGAAACCGTGGGTAAGATTTGGAGCATTTTGTTTCTGTGCGTGACCATTTTCGGCGTCGCCACATTCATTGTTTTCCCCTCGATGGGTCTATGGATGCCGCCCGTCGCCTCGGAAACCGGTCCCGCCATCGATCACTTGTTCAAATTTATCCTGGTGCTCACAGGTATTGTGTTCATCGCCACTGAGCTAACGCTGTTTTTCTTTCTGTGGCGTTACGATGGCCGGTCGAACAAGCGGCCCGCTAAGTTCACGCATGGCAGCCACACACTGGAAATCTGCTGGACGATCGTGCCGGCCGCCACGTTGCTGTTCATTGCCATTTATCAGATGAACACTTGGGCCGCGGCCAAAATGCGACGCCCCACACACAACGGCCAGCCGCAGGCCTACACAGTGGAAGTGTCCGGCCGTCAATTCGAATGGCGGCTGCGCTACCCTGGCGAAGACGGTATCATCGGCACCAAAGACGATCTGTTCGATGTCAACGAACTGCACGTTCCGGTCGGCGAGGAAACTCTCGTCGCGCTCAAAAGCATGGATGTGCTGCACAGCTTCTTTCTGCCCAACATGCGCGTCAAGCAAGACGCTGTGCCAGGCATGAAAATTCCCGTTTGGTTCCGGCCCGTCAAAGAGGGCACGTACGATCTGGTCTGCGCGGAGCTGTGCGGTTGGGGCCACTACAAAATGAAAGGCCGCGTGATTGTCGAACCGCGGCCTGCTTACGAAAAATATCTTGCTGACTTGAAAGCCCGGCAAAACGCAATAGCGCCGGAGACGAAACCACAAGGGAACGCCGAATGAGTAGCATTCCGTTTGATCATGCCCACGATTTTTCTCATGAAGGTGGCCACGCCCACGCGGCCGGCTTTCTAAGCAAGTACGTCTTTTCGAAAGACCACAAGGTCATCGGAATTCAGTTCTTGTTTTCGACGCTGCTGTGGTTTTTGATCGGCGGCTTGTTGGCGCTGGCCGTGCGTTGGCAAATTGCCTGGCCGTGGACCGAGGTGCCCATCTTCGGACGGCTGTTCGTCGCCGAAGGCGGGCAAATGTCGCCTGAAGCGTACACGATGCTCTTTACGATGCACGCTACGGTGATGATTTTTCTGGTCATCATTCCGATTCTGGCCGGCGCAGTTCGGGAATTTCTTGATTCCGCTGATGATCGGCGCCGAAGACATGGCGTTTCCGACACTGAACATGCTCAGCTACTGGTTCATGTGGCCAGCGTTTTTTTTCTTTGGAGCTAGCTTCTTCGTCGAAGGAGGGGCGGCGGCGGCCGGTTGGACGTCGTATCCCACGCTGTCGTCCAATATTCAGGCGGCGCCGGGCAGCTACATGGGTCAGACGTTTTGGCTTTTAGGACTGACGTTCGTCGGCGTCTCGTCGATGATGGGCTCGGTGAATTATCTGACTACCATCATCCAGATGCGTGCCCCCGGTATGACGATGTTCCGCTTGCCATTGACGATTTGGGCCATGTTCATCACGGCCGTGTTGCAAGCCTTCGCCCTACCGGTACTCACCGGCGCCGCGTTCATGCAGTTGATGGACCGCCTTTTGGGCACCGGCTTTTTTACGCCCGAAGGGCTTACGATCAACAACCAATCCATGACCGCCGGTGGCGGCCAGCCGCTCTTGTGGCAGCACCTGTTTTGGTTTTACAGCCACCCGGCGGTGTACATCATGATTTTGCCGGCGATGGGCATGGTCAGCGACATCATCGCTTGCTTCGCCCGCAAGCCGATTTTCGGTTACAAGCCGATGGTGTACTCCATCGCTGGAATTGCTGGATTGGGCTTTATCGTGTGGGGGCACCACATGTTCGTTTCCGGGATGAATCCGGCTTTGGGCATGACGTTCATGGTTTCGACGATGATGATCGCATTGCCGAGCGCCATTAAAGTGTTCAACTGGTTGGGCACACTGTGGGGCGGCAAGATTCAGTTCACCACACCGTTTTTATTCGCTGTGTCGTTCGTTTCGATGTTCATCATCGGCGGTCTGTCAGGCATTTTCATGGCAGCCACGCCGATTGATATTTTCATTCACGACACGTACTTCATCGTCGCCCATTTCCATTACGTGCTGTTTGCCGGCACGGCGATGGGTGTGTTCGGAGCTATTTATTTCTGGTTCCCCAAAATGTTCGGCCGCAAGATGAACGAATTTTGGGGCAAAGTGCATTTCTTCTTCACGTTTATCTGCCTGAACTGCGTGTTCTTCCCGATGCACATTTTGGGAGCGGTGGGCCAGCCGCGGCGCTATGCAGATACGTGGCACATTCCCACGTTTAGCTCGCTGCAGCCGCTCAATGCGTTCATTACCATCTCAGCGATCATCTTGGTCAGCTCGCAGATTATTTTCATCATCAACTTCTTCTACAGCATCTTTAACGGCCCGCGAGTGGGCCGAAATCCGTGGCACGCCAACGGCCTGGAATGGCAGGCACCCAGCCCGCCAGGGCACGGGAACTTCGATTTTCAACCGGTCGTGTACCGCGGTCCGTATGAGTACAACTCGCCCGAGGTCGATGAGGATTATTACCCCCAGACCCAACCGCCACCGAAAGATCGGCCGCTGGTTTCCGAAGAGATGGGCCACTAACCTGCCGAATTCACGATTCGAAATATCGCCGTGCCTGCTGAACCCCGAACCCTGAACTCCGAACCCTCTGCTTGGCCGCATCGGTTGGCGGTGCTGTTGTGCTGCGCCACGTTTCCGCTGCTTTGGGTCGGCGGGTTGGTGACAACCTATCAGGCGGGAATGGCCGTTCCCGATTGGCCCAACACTTACGGTTACAACTTGTTTTTGTATCCGCTTTCAACGTGGTTCCTAGGGCCGTGGGATTTATTCGTCGAACATGGCCATCGGTTGTTCGCCTCGCTGATCGGGCTGTTGACCATTGCGTTTTGCGTTGTCGTTTGGCGCACGAGTCAGCCGAAGTGGCTGCGGGCGCTTAGCCTGATCGCTGTGGCCTTCGTCATTGCCCAAGGTGTGCTTGGCGGCATGCGGGTGCTGATGGATGAACGCACTCTGGCCAAAATTCATGGCTGCGTTGGCCCTGCGTTCTTTGCTTTCACAGCCGCTTTGGCAACCGTCACTTCACGCCGCTGGCGGACAGCGCAAAGCAACTCATAACCTTTCATCGCCCGCACTCTTAGTGCTGGCGGTCGGTATGCCGGTTTTAGCTTATCTTCAACTTGTGTTGGGCGCTCAGTTGCGGCATTTTGCACCGATGGTTCGTCCGATTTGTTTCGATTATATTTGCTCGCTCACATTGTGGTGGCCGTGGCGCTGGCGCTGCACATTTTGGTGACCAGCTATTCATGCTGGCGACAAATGCCAAGAGTCAAACCTTTGCTAATTCCAGCGACGCTGTTGGTCGGATTGGTGATGCTGCAACTGGCACTCGGCGCGGCCACATGGATTGTAAAATACGGCCCGCCATCATTTATGACCAGTTCCGATTTTGCCGCGACCTTCACGGTGCAGGAACAGAGCTGGTGGCAAGCGCAAATCACCACGGCGCATGTGGCCACCGGTTCGCTTATTTTTGCTATTGCCACCGTGCTGGCTCTGTTCAGTCGCCGGCTGCTGACAGTTGAGCCGCGAATGCAATCGGCGATGAAACGCTCCGCAAGACCTGCTGTCAGGCCGCTGTCGGAGGTGGCTGCATGAGCGCAACCACTTCCAGCATCGTGTATGTTTCGCGCCGGGAAATGCTGCTCGCACGGCTGGCCGCCTACCTCGACCTGAGCAAGCCGCGAATCGCCTCGCTGGTTCTGGTTGTAGTTGCCGTCTCAGCCTTCGTCGCCGACAGCGAACCCATTCAACCGTCGCTATGGCTACACATGCTGGTGGGGACAGCACTGGTAGCCGCCAGCGCCAGCACTTTTAATCAATTGATTGAACACAGCCGCGATGCCCTGATGGATCGCACTGCCGATCGCCCATTGCCGACAGGTCGTTTGCACTGGTCTCAGGCAATTTCTTTTGGCATTGGCGCATTGACACTGGGCTTGGCGTATTTGGCGATGCTTGTGAATCCGCTAACTGCGTTCTTTGGTGCAATCACCTGGATTTTGTATGTTACGGTTTACACTCCCCTCAAAGCCAAAACTACTGCCAACACGGCCATCGGTGCTGTTGCTGGAGCGATGCCGGTTCTAATTGGCTGGGCGGCTGCAAACGGATCATTCTCGTTCAACGGGGGTCCGCTCTCCGGCGGCGTGCGAGCGGCGGCTTTATTTCTGATCGTCTATCTCTGGCAATTCCCACATTTCATGGCGATTGCCTGGATTTACCGACATCAATATGCGGCAGCTGGATTGCAGATGCTGACGGTCGTGGACGAAACTGGCCGCCGCGCTGGTGCCCAAGCCGTTCTCGGCACACTAGCCTTGGTGCCGATCAGTTTGTTGCCGGCGTTGCAAGCGTCAGGCCTGGTGTATGTTGCCGGCGCAATCGTGCTGGGCATCGCGTACTTGTTGGCGGCTGCTGCTTTTTGTTGGCGACGCGATGATTGTTCCGCTCGTCGGCTGCTCCAGATTTCGCTCGTGTATTTACCGACGTTGCTCGCGCTGTTGATTTTGTCGCCGTTAATTTAATTGTTCAAATCCAAAACCCAAATTACCGAAATCCACAAACGCAAAATTGATGGCTACTGCTGAAGCTCACGCGCACGAAGGACCAGCACATCATGGTCCCCTGGAATACCAACCTGGCTTGCCGCTGCCTTTGGGCAAGACAATTGTCTGGCTGTTTCTCTCGACGGAAATCATGTTCTTTGCCGGCTTAATCGGCACCTATGTCGTGCTGCGGTTCGGAGCTCCAACCTGGCCTCGACCGCACGATGTGCATCTCAGCGAGCCGATTGGCGCTTTCAATACCTTCGTGCTGATCTGCTCCAGCGTCACCGTGGTGTTGGCACTTGAAGCCGCACGGGTGAACCGGGCCGGTCTCGCCAAAGTGTTCACGCTTCTAACGTTCTTATTAGGTAGCGTATTTTTGGGTGTCAAAGCGTACGAATACAGCGCGAAGTTCTCTCATGGCATCTATCCCTGGCGGCCACATAGTCAGATTCACGAAAGGGCAAATCTCGAGTACGGCTCGGCGGTGCGTGAGCGCACAAAAGGCGTGGCAGCATCGTTGGCCAGCCAAGAGACCGAAGTCAAGCAGCTGCTTTCGGCCGATCAGGCGAAGCAGGTGACGGAACTCGAAAAGAACACTTGGACCGCCGAGCTAAAGGCAGTAACCGAAGCACCGTGGTCTGAATTTATGCCGCAGGCTGAAGCGCTAGCCGATAAAGTTCGCGAAACCTACAAGCCGGTTTCGCCGGAGCTGGCCGAAATCAAATCGCGGCAAATTCTGGTCAATGCGCTGCTGGTGCGATTGGACGATCCCAACCTCGACTTGGTGCAGTTGACCGAGATCATCTATCCGCCGCACGATGAGCTGCAAACCTCCGCCGGCGAAGAACCCGCAGAACGCGAAGGGTTAAACGATAAGCATCCCTGGCTGCGGTTGCCGTTTGTTATTCCCGGCGGCAACATGTGGGCCAGCACTTATTTTCTGCTGACGGGCTTCCATGCGTTGCACGTGGTCGTTGGTTTGATCGTATTTATCATCTTGCTGACAATGCAACTAGACTCCTCGCGGGCCGGCTTCTTGGAGAATACAGGGCTGTACTGGCACTTCGTCGACTTGGTTTGGATTTTCCTGTTCCCGCTTTTGTATCTGTTCTGAGGCTAGCATGTCCGATCAATCTGAAAATCCCAGCGGTCAGAATCCACAGCGTACAACGCTGCGTGATCCATTGCCATCAGAGCAGCTTTCACAAGCACACGGGCCAATTGTCGAATCAGCTGATAGTCATGCTGCTCACGGTGGTCACGATGTCCACAGCGGCCATGAAGGGCATCCCACGGGTATTGGCAAGTACATTGCCGTGTTCATCGCCCTGTGCTTCCTGACGGCTTGTTCGTTTTTCACCTATTCCCGTTACTGGCCGTGGCACGATCATCCGCAAGTGGGGTGGGCTTTTATGATGGCTGTGTCATGCACCAAAGCGATGCTGGTGATTTTGTTTTTCATGCACGTGTTGTATGAGGCCAATTGGAAATTCGTGCTAACGATTCCGGCGGCCTTAATGTCAATTTTTTTGATCGTGATGCTGGTGCCCGACGTCGGCATGCGGGGACGCCATGCATCCGAAGAGCGTCAGTTCCAGATGGCGGAGCCAAAACCGCTGACGCATGGCAACGTGCCGCATGAGGCAGCGCCGCCGGCAAAGAATTCCGGGTAGTATCTTAGGTTGCGCACCGTTGGCGCAGAGAGAGCGTTGAGTTTGTATGTCGACTCGTCCCGCCATCCGCGTTCAAAACATCTCGCACAGTTACGGCGAACGACAGGCACTGGCAGAAGTGTCTTTTGAAATCGAACCGGGAGAGATCTTAATTTTCCTCGGTCCCAATGGCGGCGGCAAATCGACGCTGTTTCGTTTGTTATCGACTCTGCTGCCTCTCCAAAGAGGCGAGGCGGAAATTCTGGGCTTCAATTTGCGACGGCAAATTGCCGAAATTCGCGAGCGCATTGGCGTCGTGTTCCAATCGCCCAGCGTCGATCGCAAGCTGACAGTTGCCGAAAATTTGCTGCATCAAGGGCATCTGTACGGGCTCAGTGGCGCCGAATTAAGCCGGCGTCGGCAAGCGATGCTGGAGCGGTTTCGATTGACTGACCGAGTGCGCGACCGGGTTGAAACCTTGTCCGGCGGTTTGCGACGGCGCGTGGAATTAGCCAAGGGCCTGTTGCATCATCCACGGCTGCTCTTGCTCGACGAGCCTAGCACGGGTCTCGATCCCGCGGCTCGCGGTGATATGTGGGACTATTTGCGACAACTGCGTGAGCAAGATGGCGTCACGATTGTGCTCACCACGCACCTGCTGGAAGAAGCCGACAAAGCCGATCGCATCGCGATTTTGGACCGCGGTCATCTCGTGGCCATCGATTCGCCCGATGTACTTCGTTCTACTGTCGGCGGCGACGCCATCACAATTCAAACCACAATGCCGGAAAAAGTCGCCGAGGGCATCCGCGAGAGGTTCAGTGTGGCGGCCGACGTAATCGATGGCAACGTGCGGCTGGAAATGCCCGATGGTCATCAGTGGATCGCGCGATTGGTCGAGGCGTTTCCCGGTCAGATTGAAGCCGTTACGCTGGGCAAGCCGACGCTTGAAGATGTATTCATCGCCCGCACGGGTCATCGCCTGGAAGAAATGGAAACCGTAGCGGCCAGCGAGTGAAGAAAATGTCGTCAACCATTACCCCAACTCCTTCAGCCACCGTAACTTCCGACGCTGGCTTACCGCGTGACGGTGTTGCCGTTCAACCGCGCCCGTGGCTCGTCGCCTGGACGCTGTGCCGCCGCGAATGGGTACGGTTTATTCGGCAGAGCAACCGCGTGTTCGGAGCGCTAGGGCAACCGATTGTCTTTTGGGTCCTGCTCAGTGCGCTGCTCAATCCATCCTTTCAATCGGGTGGCGGTACAGCATCGGCCGGACAAGAACACCCTGGAATTTCTTACGCGCAGTATTTCTTTCCCGGCACTCTGGTAATGATTATTTTGTTCACCGCCATTTTCGCCACAATTTCGGTAATCGAAGACCGGCGGGAAGGCTTTTTGCAATCAGTGTTGGTGGCCCCCGTGCCGCGCTGGTCGATTGTGGCCGGCAAGGTGCTTGGGGGGGCCCTGATTGCACTTGTGCATGCGGCCGTGTTCTTGCTGCTGTGCTTCACCGTGGATGTGCCGCTGACGATTGTCACGGTGCCGCTGGTGCTTTTATATCTGTTTGTTGTTGGCATCGCACTCACTTCGCTGGGGTTCGCGATTGCCTGGCCGATGCAATCGACACAGGGCTTTCACGCCATCATGATGGTGTTTCTGTTGCCCATGTGGCTGTTGTCCGGCGCCTTTGCGCCGCCGGGCAATAATTGGATCGGCTGGGTCATTCGGTTTAATCCGCTCACTTACTGCGTGGCCTTGCTGCGACGCATTTTGTATCTCGATGCTCCCGAATCGCTTCGCGCCGCGGCCACCGCGGGCCTGCCACCGACCTGGCTTTGTGTGTTGGTGACGCTAGGATTTGTCGTGGCGATGTTTACGCTAGCATGGCGAGTGGCCGCAGTGCGATCGACCGGAGATGCAACCTCATGAAAAGTTCCGCGCTCGTATTTTGGCTGACGCTGGCCGTCGTGGGTTCGGCGGCCTACGGTTCCTGGGTCGCCTGGCGAAACCTACACGAAGATCATAAGCCGGGGGTGCAAACGAGTTCAGCCGGCGGTCATCTTCCGCCGGTCATCGGACCGCCCATCAAAGATTTTCAGCTCACCAATCGCGACGGCAAGGATTTCGATTCCAAAGATTTGAAAGGCAAGGTGTGGATCGGCAGTTTCTTTTTTGCCAGCTGCCCCGGTTCTTGCTGGCAGATGAATCAGGCTATCAAGGGCATTCAAGACGAAATCAAGGACGACGATCTGCGAATCGTCAGCATCACGTGCGATCCGGATAACGACACCCCGCAGGCTTTGCAGTTGTATGCGAACCGCGTGCTGGCCGATCCGCGCTGGCTGTTTCTCACCGGTGATTTCAATTACATCCGCCGCATCGGCCGCGATGTGTTTCTGCAAGACATTCAAAAGGCCACGCACACATTTCGTGCGCTGGCCATCGATCGTAATGGAAAAATCCGGGGCAGCTTCGACATGCTCGATCCAACAAAAGTGGCCGAGATGAAAACGCTGCTGAAGGAGTTACTGGCTGAGAAGGCAATATCGCCAGGCGAGGCGAATGTCTCTGAATCGGAGACCGGGAAAAACGTGAGTGATGCTACGAAGCCACTAGTGAAGTAAGCACTTTCTCTCAATCGACAACATTCGTGCCAGAATTCGTTGAATATTTGCCCGCGGTGAATGCGTCGCTCAATGGCGCGGCAGCGGTGCTGCTGGTGATTGGTCTGCTGCTGATCAAACGACGACATGAAGAAGCTCACAAATGGACGATGCTCGCGGCATTTGCGGTGTCGATGATCTTTCTGGCGTGCTACCTCACATATCACGCGTTCAAAACCTGGCACACGCAATTCACGGGTCCCGCTCCAATCCGCACAGTCTATTTCGTGATTCTGATCAGCCACGTTGTGCTGGCGGCAACAGTGCCGTTTTTGGCTGGTGCAACCATCTGGCTGGGCCTCGCCGATCAGCGGACGGCCCATCGCCGCTGGGCCAACCGCACTTTTCCGATTTGGCTCTATGTTTCCATTACCGGCGTGATAATTTATGCAATGCTGTATCATCTCTATCCACCGGAAAAGATTGTCGATACAATTAGTTTGCCAGTCTCCACGGCTCCGCACGACTGAATGCTGACGAGGATAACGATGCTTCGCCGATCTCGACTTCAAACCATCGTCGTACTTCTGAGCTTGGCGACCCTTGTTTTCTCCGCCAACGTCGGAGTCGCTTGCCCCACTTGTCAGGACGGCATGGCGGCGAACGATCCCGAACACGAGCACATGGTAAGGGGCTACTTCTACAGCATTCTGTTCATGATGGGCATGCCGTATTTGCTGCTCAGTTGCTTTGGCTTTTACGTGTATCGAGAAGTGAAGAAAGCAAGGGCCCGCGACGCGGCGAAGAATCAGCAATCGTCCGATGGAAAGAAGCCGCTTGCTCCGGCGATGGCGGCCGTTCCTAATCAGCCAGACGCGGAATCACCGCCCGCGGAAACTTGTGAGTTGATAGAAGTTTAGCGACGGGACACGGCGAGTCTTTAATCTTGCTCGCGCTCTCGAACCGCTTGGTCCTGCTCGGGATCAAAGTACAAATCAAACGCCATCCAAATGGTGCGCGCGTAACGAAAGAACCACAGCGGAAAGAGCACGCAGAAGCCGAGAAGCAGCCACAGCACATCCGCCTGCGGCAGCGCTTCGGTGAAGAAGAGCACAAAGTAGCTGATGGTCACCAGCAGTGCCGTAAGACCATAGTTCACATAGATCGAGCCCAACCAATACCCTGGCCCGCGTTCGAAGCGGAAGCCGCAGTGCTCGCAGCGTTCTGGCATCTTAAGCCAGCCGCAAAACAACCATCCGACCCCGCACACCGGGCAGCGGCGTCTGAGTCCGCGACGTAGCAGCGTGAAGAGCGAGCAACGCCCGCGAACGCCGCGACTTGCTTCGATAGAATTGCTGGCTTCCTGCAGTCGATTTGCACATTTCATTCGGGGAATCGTCCATCGCACCGCTGGATATCAGATTTCAAGGCCGGGTCAATTGATCCAATGGCGATCGTACTGCAAACCGACTACCCCAACCACTGGCCCGACTGTCTTGCCAATACACTTCCACTGCCAGCGACGGTCGATATGATGGAATCGCTCATTGAAATTGATTGTCAGACGTCGCAAATTGATTGGCATTTTATGGCAGGTCTCGGGCGTTTGCTGCAAATCGTTGGTCTTATCGTGCCTCCCTTGGCAATCATCCTGCAATTACAGAATGCGATTAGCCTCGGCCAAATGTTAATCATGACCATCGCCGCAGTTTCCGCATTTTGGATCGGCCGTATCGTGGAAGGTTACGCTCGACAGTGACCGGATGTTTGAATTCATTCTTGTAATGACTCAGCTCTATCCCTTGCGATTGGCTCCCATCTTCCGGCGCTACCTTTGGGGTGGCCGAAAGCTCGCTTCGTTATTGGGCAAAGAAATCGGTCCGGAGCGCGATTACGCCGAAAGCTGGGAAGTGGTCGATCGTGGAAACGATCAAAGCCGTGTTACGGCCGGACCGTTGGCTGGAGTCACACTGCACGAGCTTGTTATTAACCACGGCCAGGACCTGCTCGGCCACCATCATCCGCAGCCACGATTCCCGCTGTTGTTTAAATATCTCGACTGCGAAAAGATGCTCTCGGTCCAAGTGCATCCCAACGACGATCAGGCCGCCAAGCTGACTCCGCCTGATTTTGGCAAGACGGAAGCGTGGGTGATTGTTTCGGCCGATCCGGGCAGTGTCATCTATGGTGGCCTGAAGCGCGGCTTCGATCGAGCCGCGCTGGAGCGCGAGGTGAATCGTGGCACTTGCGAACTATGTTTGCACGCCATCAAGCCGCACGCGGGTGATTGCATTTTCATTCCGTCAGGCACCGTGCATGCGCTCGGGGCGGGACTCTTGATTGCGGAAATCCAACAATCGAGCGACACCACGTTCCGGTTGTACGACTGGAATCGTCGCGATGAAAGCACACAGGCGCGTCCGTTGCACATCGAGCAGGCGCTTGCCGTCATCGATTTCAATCGTGGCCCTGTTGAACCGCAAAAATCGGTGCGAACCGACCGAAAGATTGCCAAACGGCTGGTGGAGTGCGAAAAGTTTGTGCTCGATCGCCTGGAGTTCAGCGATCCGCAAATGATCGGCGGCGACGGGCGATGTCACATCGTCTCGGTCCTCCACGGCTCGGCAGAAGTGAGCGGCGATGCAGTTTCCGCTCCGCTCAGGATCGGCCAAACCATCTTAATTCCCGCGGCAGTCAATATCTGCCAATTTACTCCCAAAAGGCCGGTGACGCTGCTGGACATGTACCTCCCATAAGCAGTCGCATTGCCTGGGCTAAGTGAAGCTGGGTCGCCCTGCCAGCATCGCAGTCGGACGAATCGATCTAGCGGTCTAACGGCGGCATCAATAAAATCTGCCCCGCTTATCTTGTGTGGCCACTTGCCTGCCGCGTTTCGTTTCTCTGGATCCATCGATGATGCGCGATCGCCGCATTTCATGTTTGTTGCTCGCGGCAGCGTTGCTGGCGATCGTCGGCTGCGGTCCATTTTTCGGTTTGCCATCCATCTGCGAGCCGGGCTCGGAATCTCAAAAGTTGGCAGACGCCAAGAAATTCGATCCTTACCCTGATCCGAACATGGGTCCGGCGGTCGTCGGCGGTCGTCCGGAGGGCTTTATGCATCCGCGGCCTGATCCGGACATCACGAAATTGCCATTGCCACCGTGGGCACAGAGCTATCCACCTGTTGCGGCCTCGTATCCCGCGACGGGATCCTATTATCCATCGGCCATGGTAGTCACTCCGCCTGCGACCGCTGCTTATCCGCCGCCTGCAAGTCCGTACGTGGCTCCGGCGAATCCGTCCGTCGTACCGCCAATTTCGTCGGTAGCGCCAGCCGCCGCGCCGGCATTAGTGCCGCTCAATCCTCCGCCAGCGTCGGCTGTAACGCCAGACGGCAGAACAACCGGCGCACCAAAGACGTCTTACGGGTCAACTGCCGAGCCGGTAGCTTACGGCACGAAATTTACGGCCCCCTGATTCTGCGGCCTCCGGTGAGATATGATGTGGCTTCGATCGCTCAACAATGCGATCCGTCGCCAATTCACTTTTTCTCATCGAACTTGCCATGCCGCGGCGCTCGAAACGCAACGATCGGAAGCCGCGCTACGGCGGATCGACGAAATCGCGCGGCGGAAAATACCCGCGAAAATCGCGACGCGGCCCCAGCAAGGCCGTTGACGCTGAGTTTGGCGATGCTGTTCGCCTGCAAAAAGTTCTGGCCGCCGCCGGCGTGGGTAGCCGCCGTCAGTGCGAAGAAATGATTCGTGAGGGCCGCGTGGAAATCGACGGCCGGACCGTCACCGAAATGGGCACGCGTGTCAACCCCGACGCTCAGAAAATTCGCGTCGATGGCGAGACACTGCGGCGACCCAAGAAGCAATACTTCCTAGTAAACAAACCCACGGGCATTCTTTCCACGAGCCGCGATCCCTCGGGCCGGCCGCGGGTGATTGATTTGGCGCCCAGCCACGAGCGGCTGTTCACCGTTGGGCGGCTCGATAAATCGAGCGAAGGACTGATTATTGTCACCAATGACGGGCAACTTACCGATTTGCTCACACATCCTCGCTACGGCGTTGAAAAGACGTATTTGGCGCAAGTGGCCGGTATGCCGTCGCCGGAAACCATTGCCAAACTGCGCCGCGGCGTCCAGCTCTCGGAAGGTTTCGCGCACGCCAAGCGTGTCTATGTGCGCCGAACGCAAAAACAAAGTTCGATTCTAGAAATCGTTCTCGATGAAGGGCGTAACCGTGAAGTGCGACGGCTGTTGGCGTGCGTCGGCCACAAGGTAATGAAGCTGCGTCGGACAGCGATTGGCGCTGCGGCTGGCTGATTTGAAACCAGGTGAAAGCCGGCAGCTGCGTCGCGAGGAAGTGGAAGAATTGTACCGGACGGCGCGAGAAGGGAGCCGCCAGAAAGCCAAAGAGCAGCATGAGCAGCGCGCACGAATTCGATCAGCATCGCGGCCCGTGGAAGGCCTGGAGCCGACTTCTGTGGTGCATCCGATCATCGACAAATCGCTGCCGCCGGAAGCATTGAGCGAAGAAGAGGAAATCGGCCTGATTGATGGCGAAACGACGGCTAGCCAGGTGGGTTTGCGTGCTTCTGCAGATGACGATTTCGATGACGATGAATTCGCCGGATTATCTGACGAGCCGGAATGCAACGAAGATGAATTAAACGAATCCGACGACGACGAAGGAACTGCCCCGGTTGATCTCCGTCCCATCGCCCGTGGTGATTTGCGTCGTCCACAGCAGCCGACGATCATCGGCGGCGACCAAAGGCGTAAGCCGAGCGGTCGCGGCAGAAGTCAGCAAAACCGTGGCAAAGGCCGGCCGCAAGGCAGCGGCACAAAACCGCACGGCAGGGCAGGGGGGCGCAAACGAGGTCGCCGATCCAAGCGATGACCGATCACGCGGAAAATCCTCTGGACGCCCACTTCTACGCCGATCGCGCCGTTCATATGTCGGCGAGTGTAACGGAAAACGTTCGGCTGGCGCGAGATACTTATCGAGTTCGCTTTAACTGTCCGACTATCGCCAGGCGAATCACGCCCGGCCAGTTCATTATGCTGCGACTGGCCGGCTGTGACGATCCGCTCTTGGCTCGTCCACTGGCACTTTACGACACAGTGTTGTCGTCCAATGCCGAACCGGTGGGCTTGGATATCGTTTACCTTGTCGCGGGCAAATTCACGTGGCAGTTAGCAAGCTTCTGCGTCGGTCAGCAAGTGACGTTGTGGGGTCCGTTGGGGAACGGTTTTTCGTCGCAAACGGCCGAACATTTGATCATGGTCGCCGGCGGCATCGGCCAAACACCATTCATGGCGCTGGCGGCGGAACATCGTGGGCTTAAGCAGTATGGCGACTCAGCACGATCAGCAGCGAGACCGAAACAGATCACGTTGTGCTACGGAGCGCGCCGTGCTGACTATCTGGCTGGGGTTGATGATTTTCGCATGCTTGGGATCGATGTGCGCATCAGCACCGATGATGGCAGCGCGGGGCATCATGGGTTTGTGACGGACGTGCTGCGCGAGGTGCTGGATGAGCAATCAAATTCGTCGCAGCAAATCGTCTGCTGTGGACCGGAGCGAATGATGGAAGCGGTAACGAAGATTGCCAAAGAGCGTGGCGTGCCATGTCAGGTTTCGCTGGAAACGCCGATGGCCTGCGGCATCGGAATTTGCTTCACTTGCGTGGCAAAAGTCCGCCAGCCCATCGGCGGCTGGGATTACAAACGCACTTGTGTCGAAGGACCAGTCTTCAACGCGGCGGATTTGGTGTGGTGATCGTGACGAACCCGTCTTCATCGATCAGCGCACGGTCGCCGGTACTGAACCACCCGTCGCGCATGACTGCTTGCGATCGCTCATCGTTATGCCAATACCCGCGCATCAGGTTTGGGCCGCAAAATTGCAGCAGACCTTCTTGCCCGGCGGGCAATGTGGCCCATGTTTCGGGATTCACGATGCGGCAGGCCGTGCCCGGTAATGGTTGTCCGACCGAGCCCGGTTTGCTGCCGACTTGGGTAAAGCCCTCCAACGTTTTGCCGCGCACGTTGGTAGCAGCGATCGATGTTAATTCGGTACAAGCGTAAGCTTCAAGCGGTCTAATGCCGAAGGCGGTTTCAAAGTCGACCAGCAAATTCGGCGGCAATTTCGAGCCGATGCAAACCACCGTGTGCAGGCTGTGAAAGTCGTCGGTCTGACAGTGATCGATTGCTTGTTGCAAAATCTCGGGCGTTGCCAGCAGCACGGTACAATGCTGAGTTTTGCACAAGAGGCCGACTGTTGGTTTCGATTCCCCCTCACCCCGGCCCTCTCCCACCGAGGGCAAGAGAGATGTCTTGGCGTAAACAACGGATGCGCCAATCGCCAGTGGCGCCCACAAAGTGCAGACGTAGCCCGTGCTCTGGCTTAACGGGAGCACGCCAAGTAGCCGATCGCGCGGCAAGGGGTCAACTGTTTTCGCAAGCGAGCTCACGCTGGCCGCAAGATTACGATGCGTCAGCATGACTCCCTTCGCTTTGCCCGTGGTTCCACGAGTAAAAACCACGGCCGCTAAATCGTCGAGGCCGTGGTGATGAAGGCCAAGCAGCCAACGTTCAATCACGAAACCCGGCAATGTCACGGCGGCTGCATGTGCGAGAAATCGTTGACCGAACGACAAAGTTGCAAGCAGGCCGGCAGTGTCGATCAATTCGACACTAGGCAAATCGGGTAGAGATTCCCGCCGCAAAAAGTGTTCGGTCGTCAGTACTTGTTTCAATTGACACCCGTCAATAACCGAGCGCGCGGCATCGGCTGAAGAATGATCCAAATGCACGACCGCTTTGCCACAGAACGCGGCCGCCAAATGTGCCGTCACGGCATCGATGCCCGGCGGCAGCCAAATCCCCACCAGCAGACTGTTATCCAAACGTGATTTCAATTGCCGAGCCAAACAGATGGCACGTGCCAATACCGTCGAATAACTCAATGTCAGCGGCTGTTTCGATGGATCGGTCGCGTCAATCACACAGGGCCGAAATGGCCGCCGTGCCGCAGCATGCACAAACTCCGCAGGCACCGGCCGGCACTGATCGGACCGAGCGATGGCACAATCTGCCGAAAGTTTCTGAACGGCCTCCCGCACCTCCGCTGCAGTGGACGTGGGCAGCATCGGCTTTCCGAAAGCCACGCTCACTCGATAAGGCAGCATACGCGGCCATTTCCACAGGGTGCGGTCGCCGTAGAAACTGAAAATGCTGCCCCACAATTCATTGAGGCACACCGGAATGATCGGCGCGTTTGTATTCTTGACAATCTGCTCCAGTCCACGGTGAAACGGCAGCATGAAGCCGGTGCGTGTGAATCGGCCTTCGGCAAAGATGCACACCAGGCTGCCTTCATTGAGCGCTTCGCCGCCGGCGCCAGCGATTTCAGAATGGCCTTGGGTCCTGACGAGGCATCGATCGGAATTACCCGTTCCCAACGCAGCAAATGCCGGAGGAAGAATTTTTTTGTCCAGGCGGAGTAAATCACAAACCGCACGAACCGGCGCTGCGCCACCAAGATCAGCGCCCAATCGATGTAGCTGACATGGTTGCAGACCAACAGCGCCGGACCGTTGACCGGAATGTTCTCGCAGCCGTGAACCTTCATTCGATAGAACAACCGAACGAACAGCCATAGCAACCAGCGGCCCAGCATATAAGGCCGCAACAAGAGAATGACGAGCAGTCCCGCACCGACCGTCGCCAGCCAAAACCAATGCCAAGATTGCAGACCGAAGAGCGGGAGACAGCGGGAAATAGCCAAAGCAATCTCCCCGGCACGATAAGTCGGCTATTTCTTCTTCGCCGCTTTCATATTTGCCGATAAGCGCGATTTCAGCCGTGCGGCACGGTTCGGATGGATGATTCGCTTGGCGGCCGCCCGATCGAGCTTGGTAACGGCCACACGGAATTCCGCTTCCGCCTGGTCCATTTTTCCCGCCGCCGTAGACTCATGCACCTTGCGGATTTCAGTCTTTAATTCGCTCTTCACCGAACGGTTTCGGGCGCGACGCTTCAGATTCTGGCGATGACGCTTCCGGGCACTGGCTATATTGGGCATGAGCAGGGTTCAGGGTTCAGGGTTCAGGAATCAGGTTCAGCCGAACCACCTTTATCGCGGAGCGAAACGATTTTGTCTAGCCGGTCGGACACATCGCGGTAGCCAAAATCACGCTCGGCCAACTGCGAAAAGTATTGCTCCGCCGCTTCCAGTTCGTTCAAACCCATCGCCAAAACGCCGGCCCGATAGAGGGCTTTTTTTCGCAGTTCTTCGTCGCGTTCGGGAATTTCCTCAATTGCCTTTTTGTAATGCTGCATCGCCAGGCTGTATTGCTTGATTTGCTGGAAGCACTCGCCGATCTCGAGCATTACAGTTCCGCGATGCTTCGGATCTTGCCGCGCGTCCTGGAGCATTTTGATAGCTTCATTGAAATTGCCAGTCATCTTCAGACGGATGCCCAGTTCATACTTCCAGTGCGTGTTGGTTGGATATCGATCGACCCGTTTGCGGAAGATATCAAGCTCCAACCGGCTCAGATCACGTCGCATTTTTTGGGCTTGTTCGTTGGCTTCGGGCGTTTTCGATTCCGCGGCTCGCTTATCGGCAATGAGCGAGTGCTGTTTGGCTCGCCGAAGTTGGATATCTTCCAACTGTTCGCGGAGCCGCAAGTCGCCGCCCGTGGCTTCCAGCCCTCGATTGAGCACATTCTCCGCTTCACTCCATTTCTCGACTTTGGCGTGGCTTTCGGCCAGCTGAGCATAGCCCAGAACTTCACCCGGGTTCTCGGCAATCTGGACTTCGAGTTCCTGCGTCGGCGACTTTTTGGCCGGTCCTACGGTCACGTGACCAGACGATGAAGTTTTGGCTCCGGCGCTGCCCCCCTCGGATTCCTGGCCGTCTTCTTCGTCGTGCTTCACAGGGCCGGCGTTCATCGTGAGATCGACTTGCAGCTTGGCGATTTCTCGTTTCGCCTCTTCATTGCCTCCCTTCGTGAGACTATCGACCCGAGTCCAACAGGAAATCGCCTGGTTGTATTCGCCAATGCTTTCCAATGCTTTGGCGCACTTGCGCTGGACTTCTACACTTTTTGGATCGGCGTCCTGAGCGCCTTTGAGATACACCAGTCGGCACTCGACATAGCCTAATTCCGCACACGCATGGGCGATTTGCAGCAACGTGGAGACATCCCACGGATTTACTTTAAGCACTTCCAAACCCGTCTTGATCAGCGCTGGCCAATCTTTCTTTCGGCTGGCGTTCATCATGCTCATCTTGGAGCCGCTGGAACGGATGCTCGCCAGTGTGCTGCCCTTCTTGTTATTGTTATACTTGCGCTGCAGATTACCCAGGAAACCCTGGGTGTAAACCAAGTTGCCCGGGTCGCCGGTCACACATTGAGTAAGCAATTCGGTGGCGTAATCGAAATTGCCGCTTTGCGTGTTCTGCACACCGCGGTTGAAGCATTCTTGCAGCCGGCGTCGCATGGCCGGCGAAATGGCTTCAGCTTCGACAGGCAGTGGATTTTTTTGATCGGCGGCCATAGTTGGGCGGGTACGCGGCCAACGATTGTTTCGGCAAACGACTTCCTGTGGGGTGATGCCTCACCTACAGCCATTCTAAACATCGGAAGATGTCAAAACAACGACAATCGTGTCACTCGACTGGCAAAGTCTTTCTCGTCGGCGCTGGCCCCGGCGATGCTGGCTTGATTACCTGGCGTGGGGTCGAATGCCTGCGGCTGGCCGACACTGTGCTGTACGATTATTTGGTGAATCCGGCCATTCTGCGACATGCAAGGCCGGGCGCAAATTTGATTTGTTTGGGTCGGCACGGTCAGCGAAAAAGTGAACAGGGAGATCGAATTTGGGATCAGCGCGAAATCAACGAACGATTACTGGAGCTTCGCGCGAAGGCCAGCGCGTGGTGCGGCTGAAAGGTGGCGACCCGGCGGTATTTGGTCGATTGGCCGAAGAAGCTGAAGCCCTGGAAGCGGCAAAGATTGATTACGAAATTGTCCCCGGCATCACCGCAGCGCTGGCGGCAGGCAGCTACGCCGGTGTGTGGATTACGCAGCGCGATGTGGCATCAGCAGTCGCAATCATCACCGGTCACGAAGGCGATTCCAAGCATGCTCCGGCCTTGGACTACGCAGCACTCGCGAAGTTTCCCGGGACGCTAGTTTTTTACATGGGTGTGACGACGGCGCAAGAATGGAGCGCGGCGTTGATTTCCGCTGGTAAGTCTCGCGACACGCCGGTGGCGATTGTTCGCCGTTGTTCGTGGCCGGATCAGACAATAATTCGCTGCACACTGGGTACGGTGGTCGAAAGTTTGGAAGCGGCCCGAATACGGCCACCGGTGGCAATCATTTTGGGCGACGTCACGGCGGCTTCTACAGCCAAATCTTGGTTCACCCGTCGTCCGCTGTTTGGCAAGCGGATCGTGCTCACCCGGCCAATCGATCGCGCGGAATCGCTGTATCAACCGTTGACGGAATTGGGGGCCGATTGTCTGATTCAACCCGCGATCGAAATTTCTCCACCGACCGATTGGCGAGCGGTCGATGCAGCACTCACGAGGATCGAAGAATTTAACTGGCTGGTGTTTTCCAGCGTAAATGGCGTGCAGTTTTTGCTTGACCGCCTGCTTGAAACTGGCGGCGATTTGCGGCGACTCGCTGGCGTCAATCTAGCTGCCATCGGGCCAGGCACATCCGAAGAATTGGCTCGCTACTATTTGAAAGTCGATCGTCAACCCCCGGATGTTTACCGTGCTGAAGCGCTTGCAGAACTGCTCACGACCGATGCCAAAGGAAAACGCTATCTTCTGGCCCGAGCAAGCCGTGGCCGCGAAGTGTTGGCCGAAACGCTGCGAGCCGCCGGTGGGCAAGTCGAGCAAATCGTCGTCTATCAAAGCACTAATGTTGCACAACCCGAGCCAGAGATCGCCGCGGCCATGAAGGCTGGTCGCATCGATTGGGTCACCGTAACCAGTTCGGCCATTGGCCGATCGCTCGTGAAAATGTTCGGCGACGACTTACAAAAGACGAAAATTGCCAGTATCAGCCCGGTAACATCGGCAACCCTCGCCGAACTTGGCTTCCAGGCTGCCGCGGAAGCTGAGCAATATACGATGCAAGGCGTTATCGACTCGATTTTGGCCGCCGAGCGGAAAGAATCGGCGTAACAAGTCTCTCGGCGGTGCGCTTGAATAGCCGGGTCCGCATTTTTGAAGCTATGCTGGGTGCAATCATGAACAAGATCGGCGCTTTATTTGTCTTTGTACTTCTGGCAATCTCTCAGACGGCGTTAGCCCAGCGGAGCACCGGGCCGCAAGCAATTGCGGTGCCCAAGCATTTGGCAATTGCCCAATCGCTTGTCGAGCATCTTGATTTGCAACATACCAGTTACGAGCACGGCGCCGGCTCGGTCAGCTTCACCGCGCCCTTCGAATCGCATACCGATTGCAGCGGATTTGCCGATGCACTGCTGGCCTACTCCTACGGTTACGATAAAGATCAATTCCGGTCGCGGTTCGGCTCTGGTCGGCCCACGGCAAAGCGTTATCACGATGCGATCGCCGAGGAAAAGGGCTTCAAGCTGATCGAGCACGTTCAAGACATGCGGTCCGGCGATTTTCTAGCGGTCAAATATCTGAATCGCAAAGACAACACCGGCCACGTCATGTTGGCGGCGAGCCGAGCCCAGCGAATGGCAGAAAAAGAACCAATCGTTCCGGACACAATTCAGTGGTCCGTCACGATAATCGACAGCTCTGAATCGGGCCACGGCCCAAGCGATACGCGGCACCATCAAGGCACGGGAGGAAAAGATCGCGACGGTTTGGGCGAAGGTGTGCTGCGAATTTATTCCGACGCCGCCGGCAAAGTAGTTGGGTTTGCCTGGAGCACGCTGAACGCATCGAAAGTCAAGGACCCCTCGGACGAGCATTTGGTCATTGGCCGATTAGCGCCGGATTCGATTCATTGATGCCTGTTTTGCCTTAAAGCCACCATCTCACGGCAAATCATCATCGGGCCGTCAAAGTTTTCCACGTCGTCATAACCGGTCGTTGCAATCGGACCGTTCGTTGTTTTCGTGCAGCCGGTGCCAGCGTCAGGCCGACGTTTTTTGATGCGAAGGAACTTTCGAGCGGCATGTCCACGGAGGGCGTTTCGATGTCGATCACAGTGGCCTGCGGTTGTGTTTCTATTTCGATCGATGTGAAACGGCATGAAAAATCATTGGTCACCGGCGTCGTAGCGACCGAATCGCTGCTGACCCAATTGCTAAAGCGGTTCGATGATTTTCAGATGCCCGCCACTTGGGCGTTGGCCGACCCAGTCACGATGTGGGAGGTCGCGCAGATTGCCGCCACCGCACAGCAAGAAATTTCAATGCTGGCCGATGGCTCGCTATTTTCCAATTCGCAGCGACCGCGGTTCGATTTCATGCAAAGCATCATTCGGCCACTGCAAATGGCGGCCGATTTGCAGCGACCCATTTCGACGATGTCGATGTCTGAACCTTGGCAACCGCAGCACGTCGATCTGCTGATAAAAACCGGTGTGACTATGGTTCGTAGCCCGCGCCGGTTCAGCTCAGTCCAGGGATCCGGAGACCTTCAAACCGTTTGTTACGGACTTACGCATGTCGGAGTCACCGCGACAGTTTCCGGAGGCAGTTGGCTCACCGCGCGTGCGGCAACTCGAGCAATCCACGAAGCGGCGACTTCCGGCGGTTTCTGTCACTTGCGGATCGATCTGGCATCTATTACCAGGTCCGACTCGTCAGCAGTATTGCAAACCGTCGATCGACTGCTCGCGCAATTAGATGGACTCCACATTAGCGGACGCATCGCAATCGAAAACCTTGGCCAAATTGCGGCCCGGCTACAGCGAAAGCGGAACTCAGCACCCGCCCGATCAATCCTTCGGGCCGCGTGATGTGCAGGTCAGGCTGAAGCCCGACCTACAGCTTCGCTTGCCGCTTAGCTCTGCTCGCGGTAGGCTGCCCAACTCAGGTACGCCAGGACGCCGGCACCGATGATCATGCCGACATGCATTGAAATGCCGGCGTTCGTGCCGCCAAAGGGAATGTGCAGTGTCAAATCGAGCACAAATACCAGTAGAATGAGGAATGCAATTAGCATCCCCATAATGGATAAGGCTTTGGGCATCGAATGAGCATCCCGAGCGGCTGCGGCCAAGTTGTCCTACTTTAGTCAACCTAGCTAGTGTAGTTCAACGGGGGTGATTTGGTGAGATTTCGCCCAATTCAGCCGTTATTTCAGGACTTATCGGCAATTGCAGGACCAGAGCCCGATGGGACTTAGCGTCGACGACCGCTGGGTGAACTTCCGCCGGCAAATACCGGTGACCGCCAAGTGGGCCTATTTTGACCACGCGGCCGTCGCCCCGATACCAGCTACGGCCCGCGATGCCATAGGTCAATGGTTGGCCGAAGCAGCCGGAGAGGGCGGGCCGGCCTGGGGGCGTTGGGACCGGCGCCTGCAAGAAGTTCGGGCCAGGGCAGCCGCCATGGTCGGCGCAACGCCGGAAGAAATCGCCTTAGTTCGCAGCACCACGGAAGGGGTCACGCTGGTCGCGGAAGGATTTCCCTGGCGCAAAGGAGATAACGTCGTCATTCCAACCGACGAGTTTCCGACGAACCAATACCCGTGGCTGAATCTGGCATCGCGCGGCGTGGAAACCCGTCGCGTGACGACAGAAAATGGCCGGCTCGATTTGAACCGTTTGGAAGCGGCCTGCGATGCACGAACGCGGATTGTGGCCCTCAGCTGGGTCGGTTTCTTGAGCGGCTGGCGCACCGATCTAAGGGCCGCCGCAGAAATGGCTCATCGACGCGGAGCGCTGCTGCTGGTCGATGCTATTCAAGGCCTCGGTGCATTTCCACTTGATGTGTGCGAAACGCAGATCGATTTCTTTTCCGCCGATGGACACAAATGGATGCTCGGCCCGGAAGGCGCAGGCTTGTTTTACATCCGTCGCGAACACCTCTCCAATCTGCGGCCTTTTGGCGTGGGCTGGAACAGCGTGGTGCAGCAGAGCAATTACACGCACATTGAGCTACAGCTCAAAGACACAGCCAGTCGCTATGAAGGGGGCGCGCCCAACTGTGTGGGTTTCATCGGCTTGGGCGCCAGTCTCGATTTGCTAGCCGACATCGGAACTGCGATGATCGGCAACCGAATTCTCGAAATTACCGACTTGTGCTGCCGCCAGCTCGAGGTGATCGGTGCTAAAATCGCCAGTCCCCGCGAGAATCCGGACCGATGTTCCGGGATCGTGTTATTTGAGATGCCCGGTTGCGATTCGCTAGCGCTGCGAAAATTTGGTTACGTCAAACACGTGGCAATGGCGCAACGGGCCGGTAAACTGCGGATCAGCCCGCATGCGTACATCAACGATGAGGATATCGATCGACTGATTGCGGCACTGGAGGAAGGGCGAAAAGTTTGCACCGCTGCTCCGACGTGAGATAATTTGGCGAGGCAACCCCGGCTTCTGCCTCTGGCTATTGCAACAAACCAACAACCACCGACTACTATTCATGGCTGTCAACGATTCACGCGTTGCCGTTTATACCGGATCGTTCGATCCGATCACGCTGGGGCACATCAATGTGATCGAACGCGCCAGCCGGCTGGTGGATAAGCTGATCGTCGGCATTGGCATCAACATCGAAAAGCAGGCGCTGTTCACGCCCGAAGAGCGCGTGGAATTAACTCGCAGCGCCACGCGGCATTTGTCGAACGTCGAGGTGCGGCAATTCAGCGGCCTGGCTGTGCATTTCGTCCGCGAGTGCGGTGCTCGCGTGATGCTGCGTGGCGTGCGGTCCTTGACCGATATCGAGTCGGAATTCACGATGACACTCGCAAACCGCAAGCTCGATCCGGGGATCGAAACGGTATTCCTCATGGCCGACGAACAGTTTTCGCATGTATCCAGCTCGCTACTGAAGCAAATCACGCCCTTGGCGTCCGACGAGGAGCTCGTGCGATTTGTGCCGCGCGAAATTATTCCACATCTCCGCAGCCATTGTTCAGGCTTAAAGTGAATCGCATGTCGGCAAGCGACCATGAAATTCAGATCGTGCCGGCATCGATGGAACTCGTGGAAAGTTACCGCGAGTGCGTCGATTGCGTGGCTCGGGAGCGAAAATGGCTGGCGATTGTCGAAGCCTTTCCGCTGGAAGAAACGCGTCGGTTCGTGGCCAAAAACATCCGCGAAAGCAATCCCGCCTTTTTTGCAGTCGAAACCCCTCTGGCCAATCATCATTCGCTGACGACATCAAGCCGCGTGGTCGGTTGGGCCGATACGCGCCGTCCAGAGGCTCTTGGCAGTCGGCATCGCGTGGAGCTGGGAATGGGTGTACATCCCAATTATCGCCGCCGCCGATTGGGCACACGGCTGCTGCAAGCAGTAATTGACGCCACGAAGGCAGCCGGATACATGCGTCTTGAGCTCAGCGTGTATTCTTCGAACCCGGCCGCGCATGGCCTGTATTGCAAGCTCGGTTTCGTGGAAGAGGGCCGAATGATTAAAGGCCGCTACATCGACGGCCGGTTCGACGATGTCATCCGCATGGCGATGATTTTTAATGGGAATCTGCCAAGGAACGTCTAACCAGAAAGTGTAGCGGCCGAGCTTGCTCGGCGTCCGCCCGCAAAGCGAACCGCAACACGCGACAATCAGAATTCTTAATTCGCCCCGCCGTTGCCGTCTTCTTCGCGGTTCAGATAGCGCCGCAAATAGCGGGCGCGCTCGATATTTCGGTCGGCCGTATTCAACTCCACGCCGCGAATTTTTTGCAGATGAGCGGGCTGCGTGCGAATAAATAGCTCGTTGAGCTTCGGCATTGGCAAATCTTCGATCAATTGCAAATTGATGCCCAGCCTCACCTTCGAAAGCAAATGCATGGTCTCCTCCGAGCTGATCGTCTGGGCCGTCCGCAAGATTCCATATGCCCGGCTGACCTGATCGTGCAACGTTTGCTGACTTTCCTTGAGTAAAAACTCGCGGGCTTCGTGCTCGTAATGAATGAGCGCTGGCACAACATCGGCAACTTGCTCGACCAACTCCAACTCACTGCGACCCAAAGTTTGCTGATTGGAGATCTGATAGAAATCCCCCATCGCCTGTGAACCCTCGCCGTACAGGCCGCGAACCGCCAGGCTGATCTTTTGCAGGCTGCGAAAGACCTTGTCAATCTGCCGGGTAATCACCAATGCCGGCAGGTGCATGAGCACGCTGACTCGCACGCCGGTGCCGACATTTGTCGGGCAGGCCGTCAGATAGCCGAGCCGCGGGTGAAACGCGTAGGTCACTTGGTCGGAAACCAGGTCGTCGATCCGATTGATTTGCTCCCAGGCACCTTGCACATCGAGTCCGCTGTGCATGCACTGGATCCGCAGATGATCTTCTTCATTGATCATCAGGCTGATCTGCTCCCGCGGATCGATGACGACACCTCGCGCTCCCTTAGCATCGGCATGTTCACGACTAATCAACTGCCGTTCCACCAAAAACTGCCGATCGATACGGTCCAGATCGCTAACGTTCACATACAGTAATTCGCCGGACGCTTCGTGAATTTTCAGCACCCGGTCGCGCAAAATTCGCTCGATGTCGCCCCGATCTTGGTCCGACGCCTTCGTAATGAAGGGGAATTCGGCCAGATTCCGCGCTAGCCGGATGCGCGTACTCATGACGATGTCGGCCTGCGGCCCGTTGCCGCGCAGCCATTCGCCGATCGAGTTCGTCAGATCGTTGAGTTCCACGGATGATTCGCTTTGGTGACAAATCGCCGTTTGAATTTAAACAACCCCCGGCTTCCGTCGGCGGCTGGTTGAATAGCGTCTACTCTTTTGTGGCTTCGATGCGTTTGATTTCGTCGCGCAGTTCCTTGGCCCGTTCGTAGTTTTCTTTTTCGATGGCCTCTTTCATTTCGCGCCGCATGCGAATTAGCTCTGTCCGTTGTTGCGTGCCCGTGGCGCCTTGTTTCGGTTTTTTTCCTTTGTGCGTCGTCTCGCCGTGGATATTGGCAATCAACGGCTCAAGCTCTTTTTCGAAAAACACATAATCGTGGGGGCAACCCAGCCGTCCTTGGTTGCGAAACTCGTAAAACGTGATGCCGCACACAGGACAGGCCCGCTGATCGAGCCGGGCCAATTCTTCCGCCGTCTGTCCGACCGCCAATTGCTGGGCCAGGGCGCCAGCAATGGTGGGGGCCGAACCGGGCTCGCCTTCACCCTGCGTCAGGTATTGTCGCGCATGCTCTTCGCAAAGGTGCAACTCGGTATGCTTGCCCCCTTCAAGTTCCGTTATGTGGAACGTGGCCGGACGTTCGCACTTTTGACACTTCATAGGAGCATGAGAAACGGCGGAGGTGTTTTGAACCGGGTATGAGATCAACCAGCGCTCGTTTGGTCCGACAGGACAAGTTTGGGCGGGCACTTGGGGAATGTTATGCGTTTCGCGCTTGATCCCGTTGGGATTCTAGCAATGGGCTAGGGGGTGTCAAGGCGAACGAAAATCCGGTCGTGATTTCAGGTTACGCGACAAGCACTGGACAGCGTGCTGGCATCTTTTGCGACAACGGCGAACACGAGTAAAGCTTTGGTTGTCTGCAATTGGCGAGACTGTTATTCTGCGGCAAGCCCTGACCGACGGCATGACCGATTAGTGCTTCCTCGCGGCCAACTTCCCGCGCATCCAGTCGGCCTTATGCAACGGACCACTGACAACGGACTACCGACCACTACTCTCAATGCACTATCCTGACTTCGCAACGTTCTCGCGGCTGGCCTCGGGTGTGCATTTGGTGCCGGTGTATCGGCGATTGATTGGCGATTCGCTCACCCCGGTCTCCGCGTTTCACAAACTAGATGCCGGCTCGTCGGCGTGTTTGTTCGAAAGCGTGGTCGGTGGCGAAAAAGTGGGGCGTTACAGTTTTCTCACGGCCGAGCCATTTCAAGAAATCGAGGCCTGGGGCCATCGCGTGGTCGTTCGCACGAAAACTTCCCAACAGCTTGCGGCGGCAGCCGTGGGTCGCGCCGACCAACCCATCGCGAACATTGAAGAATTCGAATCGCCCGATCCCATCGAAGAACTCCGCCGCCGTGTCGATGCCTTGCGAGCTGTGCGGCTGCCCGAACTGCCGCCATTCGTGAGCGGAGCCATCGGCTACGCGGGCTACGACGTGGTCCGCTACAGCGAACTGTTGCCGAATGCACCCCCCGATGATCGCCAACTGCCCGACCTGTCGTTCGCTTTTTACGATCGCATGGTGGTGTTCGACAACATCACCAAAACCATAGTCGTTGTGGCGATGGCGCGTGTGGACAACGGCGATTTGAAAGCATCGTACGACGATGCCTGCCGTCGCGTGGACGAACTTGTGGCAAAACTCTCGACGCCAACCGCCGATTTGACGCCAGTCGATATCCGCCCCGGAGGCGATTCAACAATCACCTACAAATCGAACTTCACGCAGTCGGGGTTTGAGAAAGCGGTCGATAAGTGTGTCGAGTACATTCAAGCGGGCGATATTTTTCAGGTCGTCATCAGTCAGCGGCTGGAACTGGCGATCAAGTCGCATCCGTTCGAAATTTACCGAACTCTGCGAGTCGTGAATCCCAGCCCGTTCATGTTTTACCTGCGAACACCCAGCGTCACGCTCGTGGGCAGCTCGCCGGAAGTGATGGTCCGCGTCGTCGATCGTAAAGTGACCGTACGCCCGCTGGCCGGCACACGCCGTCGAGGGCAAACCGATGAAGAAGACAACCGTTTGGCCAAAGAACTGTTGGCCGATCCCAAGGAACGGGCCGAGCACGTCATGCTGGTCGATTTAGGCCGCAACGATGTGGGCCGCGTGGCTCGCTATGGCTCGGTCGAACTGACCGATGTGATGACCATCGAACGTTACAGCCACGTGATGCACATCACCAGCAACGTCACTGGCATGCTCGCCGATGGGAAAGACGCTTTCGATGCCTTGCGGGCCTGCTTGCCGGCCGGCACCGTTTCTGGCGCGCCCAAAGTGCGGGCGATGGAAATTATCGACGAAGTGGAACCGCACCGCCGCGGGCCGTACGCCGGGGCCGTCGGCTATGTCGATTACAGCGGCAACATGGATACGTGCATCGCGCTACGGACCATTGTGATTCCGCAGCCCCCGGCTTCCGCCGAGGGTTATCCGGCAAAGACGACCGCAAAAACCGCTTATCTTCAAGCCGGCGCCGGCATCGTTGCCGACAGCCAACCACAGCTTGAATGGCAAGAAACCCTCAACAAAGCCCGCGGCTTGCTGAAGGCGATTGAGATTACCGAGCAGCGAGTCGGTTGAAGCCAACGAGGCAGGAGACCTCTTCGCGGACCCTCGAAAATCACTGTTTTTTTTCGACTTTGGCGCGCTAAACCCCGGCAGAGTCAAAATGATGGCGCGAGGCGAGTTCGCTTCTTTGAAACGCTGCGGCGCACGGGTTAAGATGTCGGGCATTGTGTCCGACTCAAATTCGGGCCATTCACACCACGCCACAAGGGAACCGATTTTATGTTGATCCGCCGTTACTGCGCTGCGCTCACCGTCGCGCTTTTTGCATCTATTTACGGAGTTGCCATGGCCGCCGACGAAAATCCGATCAAGAGTCATGCCAAGCCCTATCCGACGTTCGGCAAATTGGAAAGCAAAGACCCGCGGTTCGACAAGTTGATTTCGCCCGACGCCAAAATGGAAAAACTGGCGGAAGGGTTCGAATGGTGCGAAGGGCCCGTGTGGGCAAAAGACGGTGGCTACCTATTGTTTTCCGACATCCCCCGCAACTCGCTGATGAAGTGGAAAGAGGGCGAGGGGGTGACGCTGTACATGAAGCCCTCCGGCTACACCGGCATCGTCGATTACGGCCGCGAACCGGGCAGCAACGCCAACACGTTCGATTCGCAAGGCCGGCTGACGCAGTGCGAGCACGGCGATCGGCGCATCTCGGTCCTCACCAAAGATGGCGGCAAGCGAACGCTTGCAGATAACCATCAGGGCAAGCGCCTGAACAGCCCGAACGATTTGTGTTACGATTCGAAGGGCAACTTGTATTTCACGGATCCAATCTACGGCTTACCGAAGCACGAAAATGATCCGCGACGTGAGTTGGATTTCTGTGGTGTTTTCCTTCTTCGTCAATTTGAAGGCAAGCCATCAATGTACTTGGGTGCTCCCACGAAAGACGGTCCGGTTGCTCCCACGCCGCCTCGAACCGAGCTTATCCTTCTCACCAAAGACATGACGCGCCCCAACGGCATCGCGCTTTCGCCAGACGGTACGGAACTATACGTCTCCAACAGCGATGGCCCTGATCGCGCCTTGTGGATGGTCTTCGATGTGCAAGACGGTGGCACGGTCGATAAAGGCAAAGTCTTCTTCGACGCCTCCGCGTGGGCCAAAGCTGGCAAAATCGGCAACCCCGATGGCATGAAAGTCGACAAAGACGGCAATCTTTGGGCAACCGGTCCGGGCGGATTGCACATTTTCACTCCCGATGGCAAGCACTTCGGCACGATCAATCCTGATAGTAGCGATCCGATTTCGAACTGCGCCTGGGGCGATGATGGCTCGACGCTGTACATGACCGTGAACAACAAGCTGGCCCGCATCAAGACAAACATCAAGGGCGCCGGCTGGTAGTCGCTCGTTTGGGAGGCGACGAGTCCCGCTGCCGAGAAACTTGCCAATTTATCCGCGTTCGCTACCATGAGTTGTGACGGACCGCCCTACCGCGGCGACACAATTCTCGCCGCGTGAGAGTATACCCACACGTGGAGTCAAACCGTTCACGATTCGTCGCGTCCTGGAAGGATGGGCCAATGCCGCACAGCCGAATTACATTTTCCGCCGTCGCCGTAATTCTCTGCGCTGCGATATTTTCTCTTGCCGGCCGCTCATTTGGTGAAGAACTGACTGCTGCCGCGCCGCCGAATTCGTCGGCGACAGTTTCCGCCACGTCCGCGAAGATTCCGGTTCCGATTGCTGAACCCTCTCCCCTTGGGAGAGGGCAGGGCGAGGGTGCTGAAGCCAGCGTCGGAAATCGCAATACCTCCCAACAGCCGGAAACCCTCACCCCAACCCTCTCCCATGGAGAGAGGGAGTCGAGCGTTCGTGCCAAAGTGCGAACCGTGGCGATGGAGCTCCTCAACAGCTCACACAGCCGGCCGACGACGAAATTTGGCATCGAGCTCGATGCCGTGAACAATCAAGCTGCCGATCGCCCGCTGGTCATCGTCATTCACGGCTACAATTCCTGCCCCGAGCGCATGGCGGCTCTCCAGAAAAGCATTCGCGACGCCGGCTACATCTGCGGCACATTCCGCTATCCGAACGATCAAGCCATCCCCGATTCCGCATCGCTGCTCTCGAGCGAACTGGCCTCAATCAAAAAGCAGCACCCGAATCAAAGAATTGTCCTCGTCACGCACTCGATGGGCGGCCTCGTGGCGCGAGAGGCAATCGAGAACCCGGCGCTCGATCCGGGCAATGTGAGCCAGCTGATTATGATTGCTCCGCCGTCGCACGGCACCAGTTGCGCCTACATCACGCTCAGCGGCGACGTTTGGGAACACTACATTCGCAGCCACGATCACAACGTGCTCGATTACTTGTATTCCAGTTTGGAAGACGGCCTGGGGGAAGGCCGCAACGATCTGAAACCTGGTTCCGTGTTCCTCAAACAACTGAACGACAGGCCGCGGAATGCCAATGTTCATTACACGATTTTTCTGGGCACCGGCACCATGTTCACCCGCACGGAATTGGATCACGCCCGGCGGATTCTCGATAAGTGCTGCCAGGCCGATGCGTTTCTTTCGGTCATCAGGCCGGCATTTGAGCGTGCCATTACCGATCTGGACGATTCGGTGGAAGTGGGCGACGGTGTTGTGAGCGTGGCCCGCGGCAAGCTCGACGGCGTTTCTGACACCACGCTGCTAGGCTTCGATCACTGGAACGTTTTAGGCGAACCCAAGCCCGAGCCTGTGGCCGCCTTGCACCGGGAAATTCTAAAGCGGCTAAGTGCGACGCCATAACGCCGCAGTCGCAGGCCGCGCCGGTGGCTAGCATCGCAAGTCATTCGAGGTGCAGGGCTGAATTCTTGCGAATCCAGCTACCAAGTTCGACACGTTACGGCTGGCGCGTTTCATTTGGGTGGGGCACACGATACACTCAATCTTGGCGGCGCTTCTTCGCGATCAACGCCAAAATCGGACTATGGCCAGTCGCACTACCAATTCATCGCTTCTGTTCTGGTGGCTCATCCTGCTGGTCAGCGTCACGCTGACGCTGCCGGGCTGCCGCGGCTGTTCGGAAGACCCGGGCGATGAAAACTTGACTCCCGAAGCTCTTGAAAAAAGGGAGCTGAAGAAAAAGGAGAAGCCCAAGCCCGATTTCGAGTCGGTCAAACTATCCATCGTGCCGCAGAAGACGGGCGAGAACGAGACGAAAATCAAACTCGTGAAGCCGGGCCACTGGACGGCCGCCGTCGAAGAGACCAAGGCCAACAACTTCGATTTCGTCGGCCAAATTTTCAGCGAAGTTCGCGAAGACGGCCTGGGCAAACCGGTAGATTTAGAGCGCACGCCGCATCGGCTGGCGTTCATCCGCCCGGCGCCGCTCGCCAAGGGCGTGGCGAAATACTTCGAGCTGCTGTTTTTCGTGCCGCGCGATCGCATCAAGGCCTGGTTTGCCAGCGAGCTGCGCAGCCGCGGCGGCAGCATCGCCGCCACGCCGGGGCCTGAGCCGCTGCAGTTGATGAAAGCGTATCAGTACAACCTGGTGGTGCTGGGGGCCGAGGCCGATCGTTACCGGCCGCTGGAAAAATTCGACGCCATCAAAGCGCCGCACTCTGCCAGTCTCTCTTTCAATGCACCGCCCGATTTGGAAAACGCGCTGAATTACTATCAGGTCATTGCGCCGCCGCTGGTGAAACCGCTGCCGATTCCCTCCAACGCCATGGCCTGGACCAGCATCGCTTATGTCATCTGGGACGATGTCGATCCGGCATTGCTTTCGCCGGAGCAACAACAAGCGATGGTCGATTGGTTGCACTGGGGCGGGCAACTGATCATCAGTGGGCCGAAGAGTCTCGATCAATTGCGCGGCACATCGTTTCTGGGCCCGTATTTGCCAGCGCTGCCGGGCGAGCCGCTGAAAATTACCGCCGAGATGCTCAAGCCCTTGAGCAAATACTGGACGGTGCCAGACGCAGGGCGGCAATTGGCGCCCATCAATCCCTGGAGCGGCATCACCCTCAAGCCGGAACCTGGTTCCAAACCATTAGACGAAACGGCGGGGTTGGTGATCGAACGGCAAGTAGGGCGGGGCCGCATTGTTGTCACGGCGTTCCGTCTCTGCGAGCGTCAACTGCTGAACTGGCCGAGTTTCGACGGATTCCTCAACGCCTGCTTGTTGCGACGACCACCGCGCGCGTTTTCCGAATCGCCCGAACCGCCCGGATACAGCGTTAATTGGAAGTCTGCTGCGAGCCGAGCTCGCGATCCTGCTCTGGTGACTCGAGTGCGTTACTTCAGTCGAGACTGGAGCGATGCGGACGGGTTCACTCCGCCGCTGCCACATCGGGAACAAGATACAACTTCCCAGCAACAAGCTTACAATCGTCGGGGAAATCTGTTCGGCACCCCCCCTCCATCCGATGACTTACCGCTCGAACTTGACGCGACCTCCAGCATTGGCCCCGGCGTTGCTGCCTGGAACGATTTCAGCGAAATCTCCAACGCTGCTCGCGTTTCGCTGCAAGACGCCGCCGGCATTGTCATTCCCAACGCGGAATTCGTCGTCTGGGTGTTAATTTTGTATCTCGTCGTGCTGGTGCCGCTCAATTGGCTCTTATTTTGGGGCCTAGGCCGTGTGGAATGGGCGTGGATTGCCGCGCCCATTATCGCCATTGGCGGCATGGCGGCCGTCGTCAAGCTCGCCCAGCTCGATATTGGTTTTGCCCGTTCGCAAACCGAACTGGCGGTGCTCGAAACGCACAACGGTTACCCACGCGGGCACCTGACGCGCTACACGGCGCTCTACACGTCGCTTTCAACCACGTACGACGTGAACTCCGAGGAGCAGAGCACGGTCGTGCTGCCTTTTTCCGCGGACCCCAACTTTACCCCCATCCCCGGTCAGGCGTACGACACCGTCACCTACCATTCCGATCCGGCGGTGCAACTGAGCGATTTTGCCGTGTCGTCGAACTCGACCGCTATGTTGCACAGCGAGCAGATGATCGATCTGGGGGGAGCAATCGATTATATCGCCAAGCCGGGTGGCGGTGAAATCACCAATCACACCAGACACACGCTAACTCGGGCCGCCGTCATTCGCCGTACCGACGACGGCGATTATCAATTGGGCTGGATCGGCGAATTGCCCGCCGGCCGCGGCGCCAAAATCTCGTTCTTGCGACCGCAGACATTCAGCGAGGTGGTGCCCAAGTGGTCGTTCGAAATCAACACCACCAGCGACGAACATGGGCCGAAGCTAAACCTGGACCATATGGTTGATTTAGTGCGCGGCGAGAAAAAGCTGGAAAACGGAGAAACGCGACTGATTGCCATGATCGAAGGACCGTTGCCCGGCCTCGCCGTCGATCCTGCCGCTTCGCAAACCGGCCGCGGCGCCACGCTAGTGGTGGGCACCCTACAACCGCCGCCGCTTGATGCCGCCACGCCAGATATTAACAACCGCCGGCAGGTGGCTCCGGACCGCGGCGAACGCGATGTCACTGAACCCGACCCGGTGGATGCGGTGACGGCGCCAGAATCGTGATCGTCTCGTGGTGCAAACGCGGGGCAAGCCCCGCCGCTACACTCGATAGCTCGTCGCCAATTGCCACTACTGACCGTTGACAACTGACAACCGACGACCGCTCTATGATCGATCTTATCAACTTCGGTAAGCAATACGGCGATTTTACCGCGGTCGAAGGCCTTACCTTGCACATCAGCAAGGGAGAGCTGTTCGGCTTCATCGGTCCCAATGGCGCCGGCAAAAGCACGACCATTCGCTTTTTGGCCACACTGCTGAAAGCCACGCGCGGCGACGGCGTGGTGGCCGGACATAGTGTGACGCGCGATCCGTTGGGTGTGCGCCGTGTGGTCGGCTACATGCCCGATAACTTCGGCGTGTACGACGGCATGAAAGTCTGGGAGTTTCTTGATTTCTTTGCCGTGGCCTATCAGATTCCGCGCAGCCGGCGTAAGCAAGTGATCGGCGACGTGCTGGAACTGTTGGACCTGACGCACAAGCGCGACGATTTCGTCAACAGTCTGTCACGAGGCATGAAGCAACGCCTGTGCCTGGCGAAAACTCTGGTCCACGATCCGCCGGTGCTCATTCTCGACGAGCCTTCCAGCGGCCTCGATCCGCGGGCGCGCATGGAATTCAAAGCGCTCTTAAAAGAGCTGCGCCGCATGGGCAAGACGATTCTGATTTCCAGCCACATCCTCAGCGAGCTGGCCGATTGCTGCACGTCGGTCGGCATCATCGAACGCGGCCAACTGCTGATGCACGGGCCGATTGCCGAAGTCTACCGTCGCATCCATCGCAACCGGCTGATCGAAATCAAATTCATGGACGGCGGCATGGACGCTGGCCTCTCGATCATCCGCAGCCTGCCCGAAACCCGCGGGGTGCAAATTGAAGACCACAGCGTGACCGTGGAATTGGAAGCCGACGACCAGCGTGTGGCCCAGCTCCTGGATCAACTGACTCGCCAGGGCGTGAAAATGCGAAGCTTCAACGACAAAGACCCGACGCTGGAAGACGTGTTTATGCTGGTGACGAAGGGGTTGGTGACGTGAGCGCGCCAGTTACAAAAGTGATTTGAATAACGAGCAATGGCAATTGATTCGACCGCTGCTGCCGAAACCTGCCCCGCACGGGCGAGGTCCGATCGAACGGCGCGGGATCGACGCCATTTTGGATGTGGTTCGCACTGGCGTCGCCGATTGTCATTATTAAGCATAAGGATAATAATGCCGGATTGCACTTTTGGCAGCTTGATAAGCAGTCGGGCTTAAACCCTCATCCCGGCCCCTCCCACAAGGGAAGAGGGAGACATAACCCTCTGCTGAAGGCCGGGGCTAAGAAGCGAATCCGAATCAGAGAGAAATCGGCAAACGCAAATCAGAAATATGGCACAGAAGATTGTCACGCAAGCCATCACCTTTGACGACGTTCTGCTCGTCCCGCGCTTTAGCGAAGTCGTGCCTAGTGATGTGAATGTCGGCACGCAGCTGACGCGGAACATTCGGCTCAATATTCCGCTCCTCAGCTCGCCGATGGATACGGTCACCGAAAGTGACATGGCCATTGCGCTGGCGCAGGAAGGCGGGCTGGGGGTGATTCACAAGAACATGTCGATCCCTCAGCAGACCGAAGAAGTCGACAAAGTGAAGCGGAGTGCCAATGGTATCATCTTCGATCCGGTGACGCTGCCACCGACAGCAACGGTGGCAAAGGCCCGAGAGGTGATGAACCAATCGAACATTTCCGGCGTGCCGATTGTTGCTAGCAACAAAAAGCTGGTCGGCATTATCACCCGCCGAGACATGCGATTTCTCGAATCGAGCGAGACGCCGATCTCGGAAATCATGACCCGCGAAAAGCTTGTGACCGCCCAAGGGACTGTGACGCTTGCGGAAGCTGAGAAGATTTTGATGGCAAATAAGGTCGAGAAACTATTGCTGGTTGACGAAGATTATACGCTGACGGGCCTGATTACCATCAAAGACATCGACATGCAGAAGCGGTTCCCCCAGGCTTGCAAAGACAAGCTGGGCAGACTGCGGGTGGGCGCCGCCCTGGGCGTTCACGATTACGAACGGGCCGAAAGCCTGATCGGTAAAGCGGTCGATGTGCTGGTGGTCGACAGTGCCCACGGCCATTCGGCCAACGTGATGGAGACGGTTCGCACGATCAAAAAGCGGTGGAAGATCGACGTGGTTGCCGGCAACGTAGCGACCAAAGCCGGAGCGGCCGATTTAATTTCGGCCGGAGCCGACGCGGTGAAAGTGGGCATAGGGCCAGGTTCCATTTGCACCACGCGGGTGATTTCCGGAGTGGGCGTACCGCAGATCACGGCGATCATGGATGCGGTCGAGGCGGCCAGCGCGGCTGGTGTGCCGATTGTGGCCGATGGCGGCATTCGCTACTCCGGCGACATCACCAAAGCGATTGCCGCCGGAGCCAGCGTGGTGATGATTGGCGGATTGTTTGCCGGCACCGCCGAAAGTCCGGGCCAGCAGATTTTGTATCAAGGAAGAACGTTCAAGGTGTACCGGGGCATGGGTTCCCTGGGCGCCATGGTGAAAGGATCGAGCGAACGATATCGCCAAGGACCCGAGCGAGGACCAAGCAAACTAGTGCCCGAAGGCGTGGAAGGCCGCGTACCTTTCAAAGGACCGCTGAGCACGTTTGTGTATCAGTTGGTCGGCGGCCTGAAAGCCGGCATGGGCTACTTGGGGACCAAGGATATCGATGAGCTGCGAAGCAGCGCACAATTCATTCAGGTATCGCACGCCAGTGTGCGGGAGAGCCATCCCCATGACATCGCCATTACGCAGGAAGCGCCAAATTACACCGCGGAACATCGCGAAGCACTCGACTAAATCATCACTACCTCTCCCCTGGCGGGAGAGGGCTGGGGTGGGGGGGCTGTTCGCCGCTGGCCTTACCGCAGTTTTGCTGTTTACTATCGGACCGACATTTGCCCTTGCCGCCGATCTTGGTTGGAACAACGGCGCGCCTCCGAAACTTGTCTGGAGACCTGTACGACCAGAGCGAACCGATTCGCCGGTTACGAAGTCGGTTGACGATTCGTTGGTCCGCAACGCCACCTACGAGCAAGATGTCTTCGACGATGTGCCTGCACCGCCGAAGCGCATTCGTTTGACCGCCGGCGCCAGCGATACATCGACTAATGCCACATCAGACCCGTTTGGCGACAGCGTGCAATCGGTTCAAAGCCGCAAGATGAAGTCGGATGCGGCCAAAGTCGAGCCGGAGATGATCGACACGCTTCCGCCGCCGACCCGCGAGGCGCCGCCGACGCTGCAAATCGATCCCACACCCACTCAGCGTGAACCGGCCGAGTTGATGCCGCCCGATCCGCTGCGTAATGGAACACTGAAGCGTACGATTCCCACCAATCAAACCGAGCCTTTCATTCCTGGGCCAGAGGCGCATGCCCGATCAACCGCAGCAGGTGCAGCACACCGCGCAAGAGAACTGCAAGATTGAGTACGACCGGATCAAGAGCATTACGCTAAATAAGCTGAGCATCGATATTGGTGTGGCTGGCCGCATAGGGACCGATATTCCTGAGGAATGTTCGCTCTCCAGCGATCCGTTCCAGCCGCGCTGCTGGCAGCTGACCACGTACACCTGGAAAGCGTCGGCCTTGTGCCACAAGCCTTTGTACTTTGATGACAATGCGCTGGAACGCTACGGCCATTCGCACGGACCAGGGTTGGAGTACGTGGCCTCGTTCGCCCATTTCTTCGGCGATGTGGCGCTGCTGCCATATCACGTGGGCATCGAAACACCATGCGAGTGCATTTACGACCTGGGCGAGTATCGAGTCGGCGATTGTGCGCCGTACATGTTTGATCCGTTTCCGTTCAGTTTGCGCGGTGCCGCGACGGCCGCCGTCGGCTACTGCGGCGTGGTCGCACTTTTCCCTTAAGTCACGAGGAGTTTTCTCCGTCCGTGTTAGACGGATGTGTAGCGTCCTCCGGATAACAACCAAGCGGTTCCAAGTCGTGCGGCGATCTCTGGAGACAGTTTGCCACCGGCTATACCGCAGGCTTCAGCGTAAACAGGCGTGGATTACTCCATCGCACAGCTTCCGCCGCCACATTGAGGCAGACCACAACCACTGCCATTGGGCGCTTCGCAAATCGGCAACGATTTTCTGGACCCGGTATGGGCCGCCGGCACACTCAAAAGCTTTTCCAGCCGGCTCGAACCGCAATCCGGACAGCTCGGCTTCTCTCCGCCGCGCACCAGCAGTTCGAAGTCTTTCGAACAAGTCGGCAATTGTATTCGTAGATGGGCACTGGGATTGACTCGGTGTTTCCGTGAGCATGAAATGCTAACATATTATAACAAGGCAACGAGCGCAACACTGCCCTTGCGCCGACTGACAGCCGTCGAAATCATAATACCCCGCAAAACAAGACTTGCATGCTGTCATGAATCTGTCGGGTGTACTTTCTCGTGCCAAGATTCGCGAAATCGATCGGCGTGCGGTCCAAGATTATGGAATGACGGGCCTCGTACTCATGGAAAATGCCGCCCGCGGGACGGCCGACGTTCTTTGTCGGCTGATGGAAGACGACTTTCGAGCATCCGGACCTGTGACAATTGTCTGCGGGAAAGGAAATAATGGCGGTGATGGATTCGCGATTGCACGGCACTTGGATATACGGCTTGTTATTGCGAACGTGTTGCTGCTTTGCGATCCCCAAGAACTCGCCGGCGATGCGGCTGAGAATTTCGCAATCATCGAAAAGTCCGGCTTGTCGATCGAGTGCTTTGCCGCGCCGCTGGATGGCAAGCGCTTTAATGCTGTGATTTCCGGTTCAGCTTGGCTCGTCGATGCGATTTTGGGAACCGGCGCCACCGGCGAACCGAAGTCGCCATTGGCCCAGGCAATCGATCGGATGAATGCCAGCGGCGTGCCGATTTTGGCCGTCGATCTTCCCAGCGGCTTGGATTGCGATACCGGCGCGGCGGCCAAGCACACCATCCGCGCGAGTCACACTTGCACGTTTGTCGCGGCCAAGCCGGGATTCTTTGCGGCCGGTGCAAATCAATTCGTCGGCAAATTGCACGTGCTCGATATTGGAGCGCCGCGGAAACTCGTGGAAGAGATCGCGAGATCGAGGTAAGTCCGCCAAGCCGCTGCGGGCGATGATGTTCGTGGCCATGCTAGCAGCGAAGTGTTTGCCTTGACGCCGCATCCTGCCTCACTGTACAAATCGCCGGTTTTTTGGCGATGTCGCTGCGCCGTGGGCTTACCTATTCGTCGGCAAAACTACAGTTGCGCGCCCAACAAACCGTTTGTCAATCGATTCTCGTCTCGTTTCGTATCACGTCTGAATTAGCGCGACGGCCTTTTGAGCCGGCGTCGGGCAACACGATTCATGCAGCGGTTTCAATGCCATTGGGCTTGGCTTGCGCTGGTGCTCTGCACCGGATGCCCGGCTCCCTATCCGCCTGTGCCGCACGGTGAATTGGCAGAGCGAATTCTCCAACCGCCGCCGACGCACATCGACTTGCCTTCGCAGAATTCGGAACGGCAGGAGTTGCCAGCTCCCAGTCGAAATGTAAACACTTCGCCGCGCCGGTCGCTGCCTGATGTCGTCTATGCCGTTGCCCACGAAGTTGATGAAACCGATTCGCAGAACGAAAACATGCAGCGAGCACGAACAGCGGGCCGGCGATTGAAGATCAGCCAGGCCAGCGCGCTTTCGGAGCCCATCGATCATCCACCGCCAGTCATTCAAAACGAATCCAGCCAGCCGACAGAAAAAAATCGCGAAGACGAAACCGGCAACCAACTGACGCTGGCTTCGGCCATCGATTTGGCCTACCGCAACAGTCCGCAAATCCAAGCAGCGCGGGCGAAAGTAGACCTCGCGCAGGCCGGTAAGGAAATTGCTTACGCCGATTTTTTGCCGCAGCTGGACATCGGCTACCGTCATGTCGCCGGCAACACGCCAGATGGATTTGTTCTGCCGACCATTCCCACCGCGGTCGGCAACGTGGCCTACGGCGGCGCGGCGCAAGAATTCGACGTGGCCGAGCTGCGGGCCCAATGGACGCTGTGGGATTTCGGCCGCACGGCGTCGAAGTTCGGCCAATCGCTCATCCTGCAAGACATCGCTGGCTTGCAGTACCTGCGCACCCAACAAACCGTGTCGTTCGACGTGGCCACCGCGTATTTCGAAGCCCTGAGCGCCAGAGCGGCCCGCACGGCAGCCAAGGAAGCAGTCCGTCGAGCCCAATCAGCGTGGACGGACGCCAAAAATTATCTGCGTCGCGGCAATGCCATCCGCAATGACATGCTGCGGGCCGATGTGTTCGTCAAAGAAATGCAGCTAGACCTGGTCAAAGCGGAAACCGCCCAAGGCGTGGCCATAGCTAAGCTTAACCGCGCGATTGGCATCAATCCGACGTGTCCGACGGAAGTGGTTGAACTCAGCGATGCGCCGCCGTTCGACCAGCCGCTCGCCCAATGCCTGCAACTGGCAGTGGAAAATCGGCGCGAGTTCGGCGTGGTGGAACGCGGCATCGCCAAAGCCAAGCTCGGGCAGAACCTAGCGGGGTCGGATTTTCTGCCAAAAATCGTCGCCGGCAGCGTCGGCAGTTTGCAGCAGGAGCACGAGCCGACGCGCTTTTCCCAATTGGGATCGGCCGGAATCGGCATCGAGCTGGGGCTGTACCAAGGCGGTCGCCGAGTTGGCCAGCTGCACGGCGCTCAGGCAGAAATCGATCTGGCCGTGGCCGCCGGCAAACAGGTCTGCGACCAGATTGCTTATGAGGTTAAGGTCGGATATCTGGCCCTTACCGATGCTGCCGAGCGAATCAAAGTTTCTCGGGCGGCCGTTGCCCAGGCCAGCGAGAACATGCGGGTGGTCGAGTTGCTTTTCAGCCAAGGCGATACCATTGTGACCGACGTGATCGACGCCCAATTATCCCTAACCCGGGCGCAGCAGGGCTACCTGATTGCGACGTATGATTATCAGACGGCCCTGGCCCGCCTAGCCTATGCCGCCGGGCTGCCACCGGAAAGCTTTCTGGCAATGCCCGCCCAACGCTAGATAAACCGCATAGCTGACTTGCGCATCTGAGAATCCCGCCGTGAATTGGCCCGCCGCTTCGACCCTTCGCCGCATGCTGCTGCTGGCCGTGCTTGTCGCGCTAGTTGTCGTGGGAATTTTATGGGGTGGAAGTTGGGTCACCTATCGGTTCACGCATTCTCTCAGCAAAGATGCGTTTATCGAATCGCATTTGGTGAATCTCTCGCCTCAAGTCGCCGGCAACGTGGTGGAGGTGTACGTTCAGGAGCAGGAGCAGGTAAAGAAGGGTCAACTGCTGGCACTGGTCGATCCGTCGATCTATCAGCGCGAAGTCGATTTGGCGGGCGCGAAAACTGAAGTGGCCAAAGCGGCGCTGGCGAAGTCGGAATCTGACTTGGCTTTACTGCAGAAGCAGGTACCGCAACAGGTAGCCGCGATGTCGGCGAAGTTAGCGGCGGCGCAAAACAATGAGACCAAAGCCGCGGCCGCGGTGCAAATGATTTCGCAGAATGTAGACGACGCGGTGGTGGCCGCCCAGCATGCTGTCGATTCATCACAGGCTTCTTTGGTTTTAGCCCAGGAAGATTATCAGCGTTACGGCGCACTATTTACCGACGGGTCCGTGAGTCAACGGCGATTTCAGGAAGCCACAAAAATTCACGACGTGGCGCAGGCCGAGCGAAAAATTGCCGATGCCAAACTGGGACAGGCCGAGGCGAACCGCAAACAGATTGACATTGCCCAGCAAGAATTGGCCCAAGCGAAAAACGCGGTGGCCCAAGCCGGGGCCGATTTGAAACTAGCCAAACTCGGCGATTCGCAAATTCTCGTCTTGCAAAACGAAGTTGTCGAGCGCAAACAAGATGTCGCAGAAGCCGATCGGGCTTTGCAGCTCACGCAAACCAACTTGGGCTATACGCGGATCACGGCACCATTCGATTGCGTGATTGCCAAAAAATGGCGGCACCTGGGCGATTATTCGCACACCGGCGATCCGATCTTCAGCATCTACAATCCCGACTTCATGTACGTTACCGTGAACTTGGAAGAGACCCGGCTGGAAGGCGTGAATCCGGGCAACAAGGCAACGCTGCGTGTCGAGGCCTACAGCGAGCCATTCCGTGGTCGCGTGGCCTGGATCGGCTCAGCCACTGGCGCGAATTTTTCGCTGATTCCACGCGATCTTTCGTCTGGCGAATTCACCTACGTGGTGCAGCGCGTGCCGACCCGCATTGCCATCCAGCGCGACGATCGCTGGCCGCTCTTGAAACCCGGTTTGTCGGTGACGGTGGACATCGAACATGGCCCCGGCGACGCCAAGTGGGCCGCCGAGGAATGGGAACGGGAACGTAAAGAGGCCGATGTTGAATCGCCTTCTGCGACATCACCGCAATCCGGAGTGCAGCCGTGAATCGGGTGACTTTGGCCGATCGCTTGTGGTGGACGCTCCGCAAACGGTGGTCCATTATGGCGGCGGTACTGCCGGGCGTGGCGCTGGCGCTGGCCCATTCCACGATGCTGAATGTGCCCAGCGCCGATTTTGTTGATGCGCTCGATACGGACCATTACCGCATTCACTGGATCAGCGGCAGCTATCTGTTGGGATCGGCCCTGGGCATGGCGCTGACCGGTTTCTGCAGCAGTCGCTTGGGATTGCGCGGGGCCTACTTGCTAGGCGTTCTGTTGTTCACGCTGGCTGGTGCTGCTTGCGGCTTGGTGACCGAAATTGTGTGGATGACGCCGCTGCGGTGGTTCGAGGGGTTGGGCAACGGCCTGCTGATTTCCGTCGGCATGGTGCTGATCTGGTGTGCGTTTCCGCGAGGGCGCAAAACGGCCATGGCGCTGTATGGCATGGCCGTGTACGTGCCGGCCGTGGCAGGCACCTTGATCGGTGGAATGCTGACGGCGTGGTTATCGTGGCGGTGGATTTTTTTTATCGATTTCCCGCTGGGCACGGTCGTCTTTGCAATGGCTTCGATGCTGCTGCCCCGCGAGCCGAGACCGGAGAAGCAATCCTGGATCAAGCTGGATTTGGTGGGTCTGGCACTGTTGGCAGGAAGCATCATCACGCTGAACGTCGTATTGGATTTGGGTCAGTATTGGGGCTGGGCGACGTCGCGGCATTTCGTCATTTGGTTGGTTGGATTTCTGGCTGCCTGTGGCGCGTTCGTTTGCTGGGGGCTGATGGCGCAAGCCATTGATCAATTTGCACGTCTTCGGTCGACGGAACACGACCCTGGGACTAATGATCAAGGTGATTTTCAGCATCAATTTGTACGCGCTGCTCTCGCTGCTCTCGGTGTACATGATCAATCTGCGCGGCTATCAGTGGTGGCAAGCGGCACTGGCGGTTTCGCCGGCTGTCGGAACGATGACGCTGGCGATTCTGCTGGCCACTAGCGTGGGAACCCGTGGCAATCGCAAACTCCGCATGGCGGTCGGATTGGGCGTCATGGCGATTGTCACGTGGCAATTGGCGACCGTCGATCTTTACACCAGCAAATTCTGGATCGCCAGCGCGCTGGGCACTTGGGGAATCGGCGCAGGGCTGGTGATTGGCCCGGCACTGATGACCATCTTCGAAGCGCTGCCAATCGATGAAACGATGATGCTGGCCGGCGTATTCAACATCATGCGGTCGCTGCCGGCGTATCTTGCCACCGTGACGCTGATGACTTTGTGGACCCAATTGACCGATGCCCAGTTCGACACGCTGCGGCAGAATGTCAGATACAATCGGCCGATTGTCAGCGAAACTTATTCGGCAACCCGGCAGCATTTCACGAGCCAAGGAAGTGGGCTTGATGAAAGTGTCAAGCAGTCTCAAGCGCTCGCGGCCAAGTGGACTCACGCCAATGCACGCGCTTTTGCGCTTGAAGATGTGCTATACGACCTAGCACTGATCACCGCGGTTGGACTTATTCCTGTCCTATTGGTGCGGCGCTCTAATACCTTGATCCACCGACGCCGGCAGTCGAGCCCGGCGAAAAATCTGACGCCGACGGTCGCGTGAAGAATCAGGCGATGATGTCTTTGATCACCGTGCCGCTGGTGATCGTCAGGCGCTCGTCGCGGCCGTTGTGCTGGAAGGTCAGCTGTTCGTGGTCGAGGCCCAAGAGCGCCAGAAGCGTCGCGTGGACATCGTGGATGTGGGCTTTGTTTTCCACAGCGTACAGGCCGATTTCGTCGGTCGCGCCGTACACTGTGCCCGGCTTGATGCCGCCGCCGGCCATCCACATGGTGAAGCCGTACGGATTGTGGTCGCGGCCGGTGCCGCTTTCGCTCATTGGGGTGCGGCCGAATTCGCCGCCCCAGATCACCAGTGTGCTGTCCAAAAGACCACGACGCTTCAAATCTTTCAGCAGCCCGGCGACCGGCTTGTCGGTTTCTTTGCAGTACTGGCTGTGATTGCCTTCCACATCGGTATGGGCATCCCACTTGCTGCCCGAGCCCATGTAAAGCTGGACGAAGCGCACGCCGCGTTCTGACCAGCCGGCGCGCCATCAAACAGTTGCGGCCATTGGCGGCGGTTTCTTGGGCGTCGATTCCGTACAGCGACTGTGTTTCGGCGGTTTCCGTCGTGATGTCCACGGCTTCCGGCGCGGCGGCCTGCATTCGATACGCCAACTCGTACGAGGCGATTCGCGCTTCAAGATTGCTGTCGCCCTCACGTCCTTCCAGATGCTGGCGATTCAATTGCTGGATGAAATCGATTTTGCTGCGCTGCCGCTTGTCGGAGTAACCGTCTTGCGGGGCGACGTGCAGAATCGGCGTTTTGCCGTCGCGGAATTTCGTGCCCTGATAGGTCGAGGGCATGAAGCCGGTGCTCCACTGGCGATTGCCGCCGGGCGGTTCTTGTTGATAGTCGGTCAGCACGACGTAGCCGGGCAGGTTGTCGCAGGCAGTGCCCAATCCGTAGAGCACCCACGCGCCGACGCATGGTCGTCCCATCAAAATGCTGCCCGTGTTCATCTCACAGACACTGCCCACGTGCGTCAGACCATCGGCCCAGCACGAACGAACCACGGCCATGTCGTCCACACAACTGGCGATTTCGGGATACCAATCGCTGACCCAAATTCCCGATTGCCCGTACTGTTTGAATTTCCGCTGGCTGGCCATCAGCGGCGTAAAAGCCGTCTTGCCCATGGCGGTCAGGGGGCGAGGAAAGCTGTCGGGCAGCGGTTGGCCAGCAAGTTTCGTCAGCGTCGGTTTGGGATCGAAAAGGTCGAGATGGCTCGGCCCGCCGTCGAGAAAGCACCAGATGACCGACTTGGCTTTGGCCGGCATTGGCGGCGCTTTTGCGGCCAGAGGATTAGTAAGCGAAATCGGTCCCTTCGCGGCCAACTCCGTCGCTTTGGCATCACGAGCCAGCAACGACCAGAGCGCCAGGGCGCCGAATCCGCCGCCGGCACGAGTCAGGAAGTCGCGGCGCGATTGAGCAGTTTCGAAGTGCGGAATTCGGAGTTCGGGGTGTGGAGTGCATTGATCCATGTTTGTGTCGGACGTTTGTGTCGGACATCGTCCTCAATCCAGAAATAAAAACTCGTTCGAGCAGAGCAGGGCGTGGCAGAAATCGACGACTGCCGCGGCTTTGACGCGATCCAATTTGACAGGGACTGGAAGGGGCAACTGCTTCTCGTCAGGCGTAGCGGACTCCGTCTTGATTTCGGCCGCTTGCTTTTCTACGAATTCTTCGGCGGCCTTAATCTCCGTGTCTTGTGGCTGGCGACCAAACGCTTGGCAGTAGGCTTCACGAACCAATTTGGCTTCGTCGTTGCCACATTCCGAGAGCAGCTTGCCGCTCCACTGGCGCGCCGCCTGCTGGGTCATCTCGCCGTTGAGCAACTCGAGCGCTTGCGGCGCTGTTGTCGTGTTGGTGCGGCGCGGGCAGCTATTTAATTCGTCGGGCTGATCAAAGGCTTCCAGCATCGGCAGCCGCATGTTGCGCTTGGCCAGCACGTAAATCGATCGACGATTGCGATCGTCCGGCTTTTCATCTGGATCCCAACCGTAGCGCGAGTCGACCAGGACTTGTGGCAGCTCCGGATGGACGCTTGGCCCATACATTTTCGGGTTGAGCTGACCGGATACTTCAAGCACGGCATCACGCAGTGCCTCGCCTTCTAACCGTTGTCGGCGAGCGTGCCACAGCAAGTTGTTGGCGACGTCGGCGGCAATGGCAGCAGCGTGAGCGGCGGTGGATGGACTCACTTTCGAGGACTGGCAGTAACTTGCCGACAGCACAATCAGCCGTTGAATTGGTTTCAAGTGCCAACCATTAGCGACGAATTCCGACGATAGCCAATCGAGCAATTCCGGATGGCTGGGGTTACCTCCCATGGCGCCGAAATCGTTCGGCGTAGCCACGATCCCCTGGCCGAAATGATATTGCCATACGCGGTTAATCATCACCCGGGCTGTCATCGGATGATCGGGCCGCGTCAGCCACTCGGCCAGCGCCGATCGCCGGCCGGTCGAGTTGGGTCGTCCTTCCGGCGGCACGATTTCCGGTTCGCTAGCCCCCAAAAACTCCGGAAACCCCGGGGCCACTTCTTGGCCCGGTTTGAGATAATTACCGCCGGCCAATACGCATGTTGGCGGGGCCTGTCCGTCGCCGTCAAACACCGCCATCGCGGTCGGGAGCGGGTCGGGTTTCATCGAGTCGAATTTTGCCAGCTCTTCGACTTGCCTATCGTACAATTTCCGCTCCTCAGGAGGGCACCGACGATACGCCCTGTCGATTCGCGACTCAATCCACTCTTCCGCCTCGGCGACGAGCTGTTTCTGCAGGCAGGAACGATGTTCTGCAGGCGTGTTGATGGCTTTGAGCGTCTCTGGGTCGTAAGCAGAAATCGCCTCTTGACGGGCTTGTTGCCGTTCGTCCGCGAGCTCTGTATCGATGGCATCGCGGAGCGGTTTCGTAGCTTTCTCCCATCTCTCCATTCGCTGTTTGAACTCGGCTGCCTGCTGTTTGGTGGCGATCGACACATTGTCGCCGGGGAGCACCGCGGCGAAACAGGCTTGCAAACGGTAGAAATCGGATTGCTTGATGGCGTCGAACTTGTGATCGTGACAGCGGGCGCAGCCAACGGTCATTCCCAAAAATGCCAGCCCTGTGTTCTCGGTAATGTCATCCAGAATCTCCTGCCGCTGTTGCAGCATGTTCGACGCGTTGATGTCTTCCGGATAGAGCCGGATGAGCCCCGTGGCAACCAGTGCGTCGGGATTATTGGGCTCCAGCTCATCGCCCGCCAATTGCTGACGAATGAACCGATCGTACGGTAAATCGTCGTTCATTGCCTGAATGACGTAGTCGCGATACTTGTATGCATCGGGTCGCAGGCCATCTTTTTTGAATCCCTCGGTTTCGCTGTAACGCACCACATCAAGCCAATGCTGTGCCCAACGCTCGCCGTAGTGCGGCGACGCCAGAAGCCGATCGACGACTTTGGCATAAGCATCACTTGACTGATCGGTCACAAACGCAGTTTGTTCAGCTGGTGTGGGCGGAAGCCCCGTAAGATCGAAAGTTACCCGCCTTAGTAACGTCAATTTGTCGGCTGGCGGACTTGGCTCCAAACCTTTGGTTTCGAGCTTCTCAGCTATAAAAGCGTCGATCGGATTGCGAACCCATTTGCTAAGCCGTTTGAGCTGCGGCAACGCTGGCCGGGCTAACGGTTGAAACGGCCAATCGCCTCGATTGAACTGGCCCTTCGTTGAATTGCGCCTGTGGTGAGCGAAGTAGACGAACTAGATTCGTTCGCAGGTGGCTTGCTCTTTTGGTCGCCTTGCGCAACGCTGAGCTCTGACGCCAAGACGCAGTTTGTACGCCCGGGCCAGAATGACAACGAACCGCCAAACAAAATACAAACAATGAACACCGCAATGCGGCTGCGGTCCCGGGCCGCTTCGATTGCGACCGGCCCCTGGTTGGGCAACATGGGTATCCCTATGGCGCCGTGTGGTTTAGGAATGCTTGGTCGGAAGTCTTGACACTAACGAACTAGGCGCTGCACGACTCATTGGCGGCCCAATCCTTGGGCCCGATTGCCAATATGCTCGGGGTTAGCAACCCCGGCTGCGAGTAATACACGCTATGGGCAAGACCTGTGTGGCAGGTTTCCAATAGTTTCTCACACCCCACAGAACGAATCAAGCTCTTATTGCCGAGGGGTTAAGATTGCCAGCGGATTGACGAAGGTTCTCCGGAATGCGCCAATTGCACCCCATATTCCACTGCTGTAGGCTGAACACGGCGGCAGATTGGCACTTACGACTGGCCGAATTTGACTGAAATTCCTCAGAAGACTTGCCGTTCAGGTCGGCTGCTCGCCCACCATTCGACCATGTCGGGGTAAATAAGGCGGCACTGGACAGTTGACCCCAGATAGGATGTCTAACGAATAATCGGCTAGAAAATCGAGCGATTCCGCCCACACCAACAATTCCACTACTCCACTACCGAAAGACAAATTCGATATGGCTGAATATGCACATCCCGAAGTTTTGGTCACAACCCAATGGGTAGCCGATCACTTGAACGACCCCGAAGTTCGCATCGTCGAATCGGACGAAGACGTGCTGCTTTACACCCAGGGTCACATCCCCGGAGCAGTGAAGATCGACTGGCACACCGATTTGCAAGATACGACCGTTCGCGATTATGTCAACAAAGACCACTTCGCCGAGTTATGTGCCGCCAAGGGGATTGGCAACAACACCACGGTTGTTTTCTACGGCGATAAAAACAACTGGTGGGCGTGCTATGCGTTCTGGGTCTTCAAACTTTATGGTCATGAGAAGTGCCTCGTCATGGACGGGGGCCGCATGCGCTGGGAGTTAGATGGCCGCGAGTGGTCGCGCGATCCGGAACCGACGTATCCGCGGGCCGATTACACGGCAAAGGAGCCCGATCTCGCGATCCGCGCCTTTCGTGAGGAAGTGCTAAAGCACAGCCGAGCCGGCAAACCGCTGGTCGATGTACGGTCCCCTGGCGAGTACACCGGCGAGACAATTCACATGCCCGATTATCCGCAGGAGGGCGCTCTGCGAGCCGGTCACATTCCCGGAGCCGTCAGCATTCCCTGGTCGAAAGCAGTGCAGGAAGACGGCACGTTCAAGTCGGCGAAAGAACTTGAAAAGCTGTACTGCAAAGAAAACCACCTCTCACGCCGCGGTCGGACCATCGCCTATTGCCGCATTGGCGAACGCAGCAGCCATACCTGGTTCGTGTTGAAATATCTGCTGGGATTCAACAACGTCAAGAATTACGACGGCTCTTGGACCGAATGGGGCAATCTGGTTGGCGTGCCGATCGTACGGGCGCCGAACCGGACGGGTCGGCCGTGCAAGCGACAAAACCGGAACAAGCCATCACGTTCAGCAGTTGAAGTTGAAAGAGAGCTAAGGTACCGGGACGCTGGAGCGGTCGAAGTCAACGAGGTGCACGGTTGAAACTTGACGACATCGTCACCGAATTTGCCGACCTCGACCCGCGGAACGGCTGGAGCTTCTCCTCGAGTTCGCCGAAGATCTGCCGCCGCTACCCGAACGTTTTCGTGCCGAACGCGATGCTGGTTTGCACCGTATTGCCGAATGTCAGACGCCGGTTTTCATCTGGGTCAGCGTGAACGACGGCCGCGTTCAGGTTCACGCCGACGTCGCACCTGAAGCCCCCACGGTGAAAGGATTTGTCGGAATCCTTGTCGATGCCTTCAGCGGCGCGACGCCAGAGGAAGTGCTTGCCACTCCGCCCGATTTGCTCAAACGACTGGGATTGCTGGAAGCTCTCGGCATGGTACGCATGCGCGGTTTGTCAGCCATCCAACACCACATCCGCGAGCAAGTCCGACAGGCGGCGGCAGCGTAAAGCCAGCGGTCTGATAAGAGGTTATGCCAAGATCACGTCATCTTCCGCACCAGCCAATCGCCCAGGCGCGGAAACAATTGGATGACGCCGATGAACAGTCGGGCCAGTGGCGGATAGACCAACTCCGGTTGCCGGCGGCGGCAGGCGCGAAGGATGGCTTCCGAGAGTTTCTCGGGCCGAATACGGGGTATCCGCGCTCCGCCGCCCGGTTTGGCAGCGCTGGGGGGAAGTCCTTCCAATTGATCGGCGTAGCGTCGGCCGGAATCTTCACGTTCAATTGGGCCTGGCGAAACCAAAAGTACGTGCAGACCCTGTGGTTCCAATTCCAATCGCAATTGCTGCGAATAGGCGGCCAGTGCGAATTTCGTGGCGGAATATGCCCCCAGATAGCGGCTGGCCGATTTGCCCGAGAGCGAGCCGATATTCACCAAATGGCCCCGGCTGCGGATCAAATGTGGCGCGGCGGCCCGAGTGCAACGAACGGCACTAAGGAAGTTTAAATCCATCAGCGTCGAAAAGTCCTCTGGGGTAGTGTCGAGTGCGGTGCCACGTGCGGAACGACCGACATTGTTCACCAAAACATCGATCCGGCCTAATCGCTGCACTGTCTGTTCGATCAGCGATTCGACATGCTGTTGCTGAGTCACGTCGGCCGGAATCGCCAGTACCTGGGTGCCGTATTGCCTCAGTTCTGCCGCCACCGATTCCAAGGCAGCCGACGATCGGGCGGAAATCACGACGTTTGCGTCGGCACGGACGAACGCTTCGGCTAGCGCGCGGCCTAAGCCGCTGGAACCGCCGGTGACCAGGGCTACTTTTCCCGACCAGTAACTAGATGATCGCGCAGAAGTACTCGCTGCCGTAGTTGGCCTCGGCGAATCGATTGCCGCGACCGCCGACATCGTCAGCACGGTGCGCGTCGTTTGAGATGAATCGCTCGTTGGCATTGACTAACACCGCTATGTTGGCCCCAAGGCCTTGCTCCACCGATTGACCCCCGTGAGTGAATCCAGCCAAGCCTCGCGCCATTCAAGTTCAGTCTAGCTCTGGGCCACGCCACTGGCCAGCGCAAGATGTTGCTTTGTGCTTGCCGCGATTCGCCAAAGTCCGTACCATGCGACACAAAGATGATCTTTGATGCCAAGACCTCGAATGCCGCAGCAACTTCCGGAAGCCTCATCAGCCGGATGAAAACCCAGCGACTCACTAAACAGTTTCAAAATATCATCGATCTGGCCGTTCAATTGGCGGGCGAGGCGGCCGCCGATGCGCTCATGATTCTGCTGGAAGGTCAGGCCGATTGGGGTTTGCTTCGGGAGGCTGTCGGCCCTCAGAAGGTGTTGTTGGCAGCCGATTTTCCGGCCGAGCTGGAAGGCGCTGCCGAGGCGGGCTTTCCCGTTGTCGCTCTCAACATGCCCGACAGTCCAGTGCATGAAAAATTGACGCAGGCCCTGTTGGAAAGCGTGGCCGATGACATCCTCGCGCCGGGCGCCAGAGTGGTGGCGATTTATAGCGGCTTCGAAGCTAACACAATCGACTCGATCAGTGTGATTCATCTGGATGAGCATCTGGGTCGGCTCACCTCACGCGACCTGCGTCAACTGGAAACGAAAGTTCCTCTGGACACGCTCAAAATGGTGGTCGATTTGGCCGTTGAAGTTGGACGTGAAGGACGGGAAGGCAAACCGGTCGGCACATTGTTTGTCGTCGGCGACACGCGCAAAGTGCTGACCGCCAGTCACGCCCTGGTGTTCGATCCGGTGCGCGGGTACAGCCGCAAAGAGCGTAATTTATTCGATCCAAAAGTGCGTGAGGGAATCAAAGAGATCGCACAGATGGATGGCGCGTTCATCGTCAACCCTGATGGCACGGTAGAGGCCGCGTCGCGCTATATCGATGCGTCGGCTGAAAATATTACTCTTTCCAAAGGCTTAGGCGCCAGACATTGGGCCGCCGCGGCAATTACGCGCAAGACCAAAGCCGTGGCCGTGGTCGTCAGCGAATCGAACGGCACGGTGCGCATTTTCGCCAATGGCGAAGTCTTTCTGCGCATCGAACCTTTCCGCCGTGCCATGAAGTGGAAAGATTTCGAATACGAGCCGCCGCCGGCCGATTGAGGCGATGTTCAATTGATGCTCAACAGTTCCAAGTCGAAAATCAGCACTTGGTTCGGGCCGATGTTTCGCGGGAAGTTCGAATTTCCATAGCCCAAATTAGCTGGGATGAAAATCTGCCAGTGGTCGCCGACCTTCATGTGTTTTCAGCGCCTCGGCGAAGCCGGCGACGACACCGCTGACTTGGAACGTCTGCGGTCCGCCATGATCGACCGACGCATCAAACTTGGTGCCATTAATCAAGGTGCCGGTGTAATTCACGGTCACAGAATCGCTGGCGGTTGGCATTGCCCCGTTGCCGCTGCTTAGCACTTTGTATTGCAAACCGTCGGGTAACGTCGTGATGCCGGCCTTGTTCTTATTGGCGGCTAAAAATGTATTGCCATCGCGCAAATTCTTCGCCGCCAGCGCTGGATCCTCGACGACGATGCCCAGCCGCGGCAGCCAGAACTGGCTCGCCTCGGAACCGGTTGTGCCGCCCACGGTCAGTCCGGAATTACTGCCGTAAATAATGTTCGCGCTGCCAGCCACGGCGTCGCCCCCCTGTTGCGCTTTGTTGTCGTCTTCGCCCGGCACTTCGATGGCCAGGTCCGGTATCCGGTCACCATTGAAATCGCCGATGGCCACTGATGATCCGAAGCGTTCGTCCTGCACTACTCCGTCGCCGATGATTCCGTTCACGTCCTGAGAAAACAGGGTCGTGTTGGTGGTTCCCAAGCCGCTCGTGCCGCCGCTATACAAAACACGAATCGCGCCCGCCGCGGATACCGCACTTCCGCCGGCTGAAGGAGTGACACTTTGTCCCGGCACACCTATTGCCAGATCGTCTGGGCGGTCTCCGTTCATTCTGCCCGCGGCAAGTGCCGCGCCAAACCGATCACCAGCCGCTGCTGTGGAATTCGTAATTCCCGCGACGTTTTCATGCCACAGTTGATTATTCGCGGACGTCAGGCGAGCAGAACTTCCAAACAATACATGCACTGCCCCCGCCAGACTAACGGCCGCTTGACTGCCAACCGCGGGAATATTCTCTCCAGGAGCGCCGATCGCCAAATCGGTGCGGCTGTCGTCGTTGAAATCGCCGGCCGCCAGACTAAATCCAAACTGCGCAGCCACATTTGACGTGCCTTGAATGCCGTTCGAGCCCACCATCCACACCTGGTTATTCAACGCTTTCAAACCTCCGGGGCGGCCATAAATTACGTTGACTGCTCCCGCAGTGTTATTTTGTCCCGGCGAGCCCACGGCCAGGTCGCGGAATCCATCCGCATTGAAATCCCCCACGGCCAGTGCGCTGCCGAACAGATTGCCGGCCGCCGCCGGCGCAGCAGCGTTAAGTTGAGTCTGATCCCATTGCTGATTGTTGATGGCACGCAGCCCAAGCGGTCTGCCGTACACAACATTGACCGCCCCGGCGTTGGCCAAACCGTTTACCGTTCGGTTCGGCGTGCCGATGGCCAGGTCGGCGAAATGGTCGTTATTAAAATCGCCGACCGCCAAAGCCGATCCAAAATTACTGCCCGACTGCGACGCCCGATTCAACGACGCCTGCGTAATTAGCTGGACACCTGCGTTCTTGATTCCTTGACGACCTCCGAAAAATACATAGACCATACCGTTGCCATTTTGACCCGGTGCGCCGATGACCAGGTCGGCAAACCCATCCCGATTGAAATCGCCAACGGCCAGTGCAGCGCCGAATTGATCGTTCGCAGTGGGCGTACTGTTGATGCTAGACCGCGTCCACAACTGGTTGTTAATCACGGTCAATCCTAATGGCTCGCCGTTGGGCGGTGCGCCATACAGAATTTGCACAGCCCCTGCATTGGCCCCACCGTTGACCATTTGTGTTGGAATGCCAATCGCTAAATCCGCGATATGGTCGCCATTGAAATCGCCGGTGACAGACGTCAGTAGGCTCGGCTTTCCAACTGCTCGACTCGAGCGTGAAATCTGGTCCGACGACGGCTGCGATTTTTTGAAATCGATTGCGGATTCCGCGAAGAGCTTGAACGGCCAAACAATGTCTGCAATGGGTTCCAGAACGACACGTGGGATCTCCAGCGGGTAGAGCAATGGTGCAGAATTAAGCCGAGCGGCAAATCCCCTAAGAATGCCTGTTCCTCTCCGCTCTAGGCCTTACTTCTAACCTAGTTGTCCGCAGCGGTTTTGGCAAGCAACCTAAAAGTTGTCACAGCCGGATTTTAGGATTCTTACAGGGATGGCATGAGACTGTACGAACCCAGGGGTCTAAAAGATCGCTGCGAATCGCCAAACGGTCGGATTACTGCCCAAGTTGCAGGGCCGGAAGTTGTTTCTCAAGGGCACTGATTCCCGCCGGTGTTACATTGGGCGATCCGAGATAAAGGATTTTCAGCAATCTTAAATCCACCAGCGACTTGATTCCGTCGTCCGTGAATTTGCCCTCGAGCTGCAAAACCTGGAGGTGACTTAGTTTCGCGATCTCTTTCAAGCCTTCATCCGTAATCGAGCCTTTCCTGATCGAAAGCTCGTCAAGATTCGATAGTGCTGCGATGGCTTTTGCCCCCTCGTCATTGACCGAAAACTCATCTTCAATCAGCAGCTTGTTAAGTTGCCGCATTTGTGAGACCGCTTGCAGATCGGAATTCGATAGACCATGTCCATTGATCTCCAGCCAGGTCACCTGGTCGAGCTTTGCAATATCATCGAGCGTCGGATGAAAATCAGGCGGCTGCTCGTTGCGGTTCCCAAAGTCAACACCAAGCAGTGCGAGTTTCGGCGAACCACGCAAATACTTGAATCCTTCACCGCTGGCATGCGTCCGCAGAACCCGCAGTAATTCCAGGTTAGGCATGTCCGCCAAAGCTGCCAGACCGTCGTCGGTGACCGGACATTCCTGAAGCCAGAGCCACTTGAGCGATTTCACACCGCCAATATGCTTCACGCCTTCATCAGTCACTTTTGGTCCGTAGAACTCGACCCATTCCAAATTCGGTAGCGATGCAATCAGAGCGATGCCTTTGTCGGTCACTTGCAAACTATCAGTAATTCGACGCAGGGATTTGATTTTTGCTAAGTACGCGGCACCAATGTCGGTCACCGGCGTGCCCAGGTAAAGCCGCAACTCTTCCAGCGACTCTAGCGGCCCCAATTGTTCAAGCCCGGCTTCCGTCACTTTGGTGTTATCAAGCGACAATTCTTGCAATCGTTTAAGAGATTGCAAATGCACGAGTCCACCGTCGTGATTTTCGTGGCCCCCAGATCAAGTTCCCGCAAGTTCGTCAGCGCGCCGATTGTTTTGAGCCCCTCGTCTGTGATGTTCGCGCCTTCCATCAACACACCGAGCCGCAAACATTCCAGATTGGGCAGTTGTTTGAGTACCATCAATCCATTGTCGGTAATCCCACCATCGGTGAATGCCAGATCGCGGAGGGACTTCAGCTTTGCCAGTTCGGCCAGTCCTTTGTCGCTGACCTTCGTGTGCCGTAACCCCAGCACTTCTAGTTGCGGCAGCGTGGCAAGCGCTTTCATCGATTCATCGCTGGGACCGAATCCTTTTTCGCGAGTCCGAAACGCACTAAGCGCCAGCCGCTGCAGCTTTTTCAGGTTGGCTAGCTTAGCGATGCCGATATCGGTGATAGGTGTAGAGCGCAAGTCCAGCATTTTGAGGCCGGTAAGCCGACTGAGCTGCGCGAGCCCTTCGTCGTTCACTTCCGATTCGTCAAAACCGACCGCCTGCAGCAATTCAGGATCAAGTTGTGCTAGCCCGCTCAAATCCTTAGAGGTCGCTTTATTGACATCCAGCCGTGCCTCGCCATTCGTCGGCAGCCGCACATTGCCGCGTGCTTCAGCGACTCGCCGCCACTCCTCGCCGTACATCCATTTGGGATCATGCTCCTCAACTGGCCCCTTTCGCCAATAGATTACGCCCATCGCCCGATCGGTCGGAAACCGCAGCACGCGGCGACCGTCAGGAGCGGAGTTCTGCGGCGTATCGGCCGGCGATTGGGCTACAGCGCAATTGTGATTGAGAACAAGTTCCAGGCAAGCCGCCGCAATAATTGCCGAAACGATGCGGGCCAAAGTTGGATGGACGTGTGCTCGGGATTTGGTCGAGTATTTCATGTCCGTCTCGCGCATGTGCTTCAATGCCAATTCGGCGCGGCGGAAACAATGCCGGCCGCCGGCGACTTGGTATTGATCATCGATCTAACGTCTCGCAGAAGCAAGTGTCGGTCCTCCAGACCTTCGATCTCAAACCCTCAACGCGGTATGGCCCTGAGGGCCGTAATAGCCACGGCCGGGAGGCCAGGGTTGGCAACCCCCTTTCGATTGCAAAGGTCTGGAAGACCGGCACAAGATTGTTTTCCGCATGGCCCAAAAAAAATGGCTTGCTAATTTATTCATACGTACACTATAATTCAAGATTTTGGGTACAAAATCCGTTCTGTGTATTTAATCGCGCCGGCTGTGCATAAATTCGGCGCGGTCGCATCATCGGATTCGCGATGGCAAATGCGTAAGCATCAGCAAGAGCAAGAAGACGGTAACACAGACGAACGCTCCGGTCATCTTTTTCTTAAATGGCGCTCCAATTCCAGCCCCGATTGCTACGAAAGAGCACGCTTGAAGCACTCTACCGCACGTCTCGAAAACCCAAATCGGAGCCCAACGGGCCAGCGGTGTCAGAATGGCGACCCATAAAAAGACAATGCTCACTGCGGTCAGCAGGAGCCCTACGCCCCACAGTAGGTCTTTCCGTTCGATCTTCATGCCCGCATTTTAGCTGATCACCAGGGCGATTTGCTTGGCAAAGGACAAGGGACAAATGATATTCGTCCCTCCCTCACAGTCGCGGCTCGGATTTCGGCGGACTCTTAACTCATGAGCTTCGACCACTCCTATGCGACAAAATTCAACGCATATTGTCCACTTCAAACGCTTACTCGCTCGTAGAATGCCGAACGATTCTGCGCGGGCGGCGACACAATCGGGGAATTTCGCCGAAAAAATAGGGGCCCCCAGAAGTTGCGACAAAATTCGTCCGCACACCATCGAGTCAAGAAATTGCGGCATTTTTTTAAAAATCAATCGCGCAAGGAGCGCAAATTCACAACAGCGGCGGACACAATTCGGCGGCGCTTGACGCTTTGGAAGCCTCGGCCCTACGATCCATCAGTGAACTAAATCGTTGTATCTCAGAGCCAGCAACGATTTACGTACCAAATATTCCACGTCCCGACATCTCAACAGCGAAAGCGGAAATGGCGCGCACCAAAAAAAAATTGGATCCCAAGCAGACACAATTGCCCGGTTGGGAAAACGATGCGCCAGCCATGAACGATCTGCAGGATGAGGTTGCCAATCCGCGGTCGTCCACGGAGTGCGATTTTCCAGCGGCCTCGCCAACCGCGGAAATGGGCACCGACACGGCCGAGACGCCAATCGAACCGGTCGAAGCCACGCCCGTGCCGGATCTCAAGGGCAAGACGGTTTGGGTTATCGATTCGCATTCGCTTATCTTTCAGGTGTTCCATGCGCTGCCAGAAATGACCAGTCCGCGCGGCGAGCCGACCGGTGCCGTGTTCGGGTTCACTCGCGACATGATGACCATTCTCGATCAGAAAAAGCCCGATTATTTGTTTGCCGCGTTCGACATGTCGGGTCCGACGTTTCGACATGAGCTGTTTGCGGCATACAAAGAGCACCGCACCGAAATGCCTGACGAGTTGCGGCCGCAAATTGGCACGATTCGTCGGATGTTGGCCACACTGGGGATCCCGATTTTGGAATGCGAGGCCTACGAAGCCGACGATATTTTGGCGACCATCGCTCGATTAACCGAGCAAGCAGGTGGCGAATGTGTGGTTGTGACCGGCGATAAAGATTGCCGACAACTGATTTCTGACCAAGTGAAAGTCTACAACATCCGCAAGAATGCATTTTTCGATGCCGCGGCACTGCAAGCCGAATGGGGAATTCGCCCCAATCAGGTTGTCGATTTTCAGACGCTGGTTGGTGATTCCGTCGACAACATTCCCGGCGTACCGCTGGTAGGTCCGAAAGTGGCTGGCGAGTGGTTGGCAAAGTTCGGCACGCTAGAGAATCTGCTGGCAAAAGTAGATGAGCTGCCCAAGGGCAAGCGAAAAGAGAATTTACTGGCGACTCGTGAGCAGATTTTCGTCAGCCGCCAACTTGCGCGGCTCGATTCCGAAGTGCCCGTGCCAATCAATTGGGAGCAGGGTAGGGCAGGGGGGTTCGATCCCGCCGGAGCCGCCGATTTATTCGCCGAACTCGGATTTCACACCCTCACCAACCTGATGCGCGATCGGACAAAAGCCGATTTGCCCGCTTTCGCGCACCGGTACGAAGCAATCGCCACGCCGGAGCGGTTGCATTGGCTTATCGATGAGATGAGCCGCCAGAAACAAATCTCGATCGATACCGAAACGACAAGCCTGTATCCACGCTGGGCGGAAATTGTCGGCTACTCGTTCGCCTGGAAAGAAGGCGAGGCTTACTACGTTCCGGTTCGAGCTCCGGAAGGAGAACCGCAACTTGATCCGAAATCAACGCTGGAAGCATTGCGGCCCGTGCTGGAAAACCCGGCGATCGGAAAAGTCGGGCAAAACTTGAAATACGACATGATCGTGCTTCGTTCCGCGGGCATAGAATTGGCCGGGGTGCAGTTCGACACCATCATCGGCAGCTATTTGCTCGATGCTGGTGAGCGAAATCATAATCTCGACGAGCTTGCCAGCCGCTATCTCAACCATACGACAACGAAAATCGGCGCACTGATCGGCAGTGGCAAAAATCAGAAACGCATGGACCAGGTGCCGGTTGCACAAATCACACATTACGCCGCCGAAGATGCCGACGTCGCCTTGCGGTTGGTTCCCCTGTTGGCGCAGCGATTGCATGAGTGCCAACTCGAACCGCTGTTCAACGATTTGGAAGTGCCGCTGATCGATGTGCTGGTCGAGCTGGAATTTAATGGCATCCGGGTCGATGTGAATCGTCTCAGCGAATTAAGCCAGCAATTTGGCGAGCGGCTGGCGGCGTTGGAAGTGGAGATCTTCCAGCTTGCAGACCGCGAGTTCAACATCGCTTCGCCAAAACAACTGCAAGAAGTCCTCTTTGTCGAGCAAAAGTTGCCGGTGCTCAAGAAAACCAAAACTGGCCCCAGCACCGATGCGGAGGTGTTAGAAGAGCTTGCCCGAAATCATCCGTTGCCCGCGAAAATCATTGCCCATCGCCAATACTCCAAATTGAAAGGCACCTATGTCGATGCGCTACCGCAAATGGTTCATCCACAAACCGGCCGCGTGCATGCGTCGTTCAATCAGGTCGTGGCTGCAACCGGCCGTTTGAGTTCCAGCGACCCCAATTTGCAGAACATCCCGATCCGTACCGAAGAAGGGCGCGAAATCCGGTCCACATTCTTGCCTGGTGAACCCGATTGGTGGCTCTTGGCTGCCGATTACTCTCAGATCGAGCTACGGGTATTGGCGCACATTTCCGACGACGAAACGTTGCGGGCTGCTTTTGAGCGTGATGAAGATATTCACGCCCGCGTTGCGAGCCAGGTGTTTAGCGTGCCGCTGGAGAGTGTGGATTCTTCCATGCGGCGGGTTGCCAAAGCGGTGAACTTTGGTGTGATCTATGGCCAAAGTCCGTTTGGACTCTCGAAGATGCTCGACATCGAAGTTGAGGAGGCAGCCCGCTTCATCGACGCTTACTTCAATGGTTATCCCGGCGTGGAAAAGTTCTTGCGCGAGATTTTGATCGAATGCCGCCGACAGGGCTATGTGACCACAATTCTTGGTCGCCGCCGTGCCATTCAAGGCGTCCGCGACATCACCCCAACTAAGCTTGGCGATCCGGCCGCTCGCCAGCGCACTTTGCCGGAGCGAACGGCGATTAACACGGTCATCCAAGGCAGCGCCGCCGATCTTATGAAACTGGCGATGCTAAACATTTACCGCCGTCTGCGTCGTGAAAAACTTCGCAGCAAGATGCTACTGCAAATCCACGACGAACTGATTTTTGAGACTCCGCCTAACGAACTTGACGAAATGAAATCGCTGGTGCAGTCCGAAATGTCCAGCGTCATGCCATTGGCGATACCGCTGAAAGTCGACCTGAAAACTGGCCGCAATTGGGCCGAGTGCGAGTGACACTGTGAGATCCAGATGGATTTTCGGCAATCACTAAGCCACAAGGAAATTGACTCCTGACCTCTGATCTCTGACTCCTGACAATGAAAATTCTCGGTCTGCTCGGTGGCGTCGCAAGTGGCAAAAGCACGGTGGCGGAGTTGTTTCGCCAGCTCGGTGCTGGGGTGCTCGATGCCGATCGGGCTGGGCACGAAGTGCTGCGGTTGCCGGCGGTGCGGGCGGCCATTGGCGGACGTTGGGGCAAAGACGTGATCGGTCCCGACGGTGAAGTCGATCGCCAAGCTCTGGCCGAGATTGTTTTCGCACCTCCCCCCAGTGGCCCGCGCGAACTAACCGAATTGGAACGCATTACGCATCCAGAAATTCGCGAGCGGCTCAAAGCCGAGGCGGAGCAAATGGCTCGGGAAGGCAGGCGGCTGGTCGTTCTGGATGCGCCGGTCATGTTAAAAGCCGGTTGGGATCAGTTTTGCGATTCGCTAGCATTCGTCGATTCTCCGCTCGACCAGCGGCTGGCTCGGGCCTTAAAACGAGGCTGGAACGCCCAGGAATTCGAGCGCCGGGAGGCTTCTCAGGAGCCGGTCGATGAGAAACGGCGCTGTGCCAATTTCGTGCTGGATAATTCGCGGGATGTAAGCTATATTCAGTCACAGGTTGAACGTTGCTGGCAGACGCTTCTTTCGCCCCAAGCGTCGGAAACTATCCTGCCAGATCGGCCGGCAATGGATTGAGCTGGCCATCCCATCTGAGGCGTTCGGCCTCCCACCATCCAATCGGACCCATCGGTTTTCAGCGCGCCCTTCGCACTGCCATTCCGCTTGCCGGCAACTCGGAAAACGTTAGCCGGCGATTTACCAATCACATCCCGAGTATTTGCCCACGGACAACACGAGGTTGTTTGAAGCAAGGCATTTAAGTGCCTAAGAGTCTGACAAAGACACTTAGAAACGCAAACGCCAAGTCACCCAAATCTACCCCGCCGCCGTCGCCTTCCGCGCGATGGCACTATCGCTTTCGTCAGGAGTTCAATGAATTATGCCTGAATCTAAAACAACCAATCGCGAAAAGCGCCTATCCCGCGGCTTCGCAGCTGGCATTAGCCCAGAGGGCACCAATGGTGATGTGCTGAAACCCACGCTCGATGAAATCGAAGCGCAACTGAGAAGCCGAAGGCGAGCCGCTCTCGCTGGCAGAAGAAATTGCGGAAGATCTGGATGCCGGCGAAACCGACATCGTTCATGAGCATTACGAATCGGTTAAACAGGGCGACATCCATATTGCTGAGCTGCAACGGATGTCGATGACTCAGCTCATCGACGAAGCCCGCAAAGAAAACATCTCCGAAATCACCGGCATTAAGCGCCAAGACCTGATCTTCAAACTGCTCAAAGAGCGAGTGAAGATGAACGGTCTGATGTTCGGCGAAGGCACGCTCGAAATTCTGCCGGACGGCTTCGGTTTTCTCCGCAGCCCCGATTACCACTATCTTTCCTGTCCCGACGACATTTACGTTTCCCCCAGCCAAATTCGCCGCTTTGGCCTGCGCACCGGAGCAACCGTGGCGGGGCAAATTCGGCCGCCGAAAGAGAACGAACGCTATTTCGCTTTGCTGCGTGTCGAGGCAATCAACAGCGATGACCCGAACAAACTGTCGGACAAAGTCTTCTTCGACGATCTCACGCCACTGCATCCCGATAAACGCATCGTGCTGGAAACCACGACCGATGAAATGAACATGCGGGTGGTCGATTTGATCGTACCTATTGGCTTCGGCCAGCGCGGTCTGATCGTCAGCCCGCCGCGAGCCGGCAAGACGATCCTGCTGCAAAAAATGGCAAAGGCCGTCATCGCCAACTACCCGGATGTGTACGTCATCATGCTGCTGATCGATGAACGGCCGGAAGAAGTCACCGATATGGAGCGGCAGGTGAAAGGTCCGCAGTGCGAGGTGATTTCCAGCACCTTTGATGAAGACGCGGCCCGGCACATTCAAGTGGCCGAAATGGTTATCGAAAAGGCCAAGCGGATGGTGGAATATGGCCACGATGTGATCATCTTCCTCGACTCGATCACTCGGTTGGCACGAGCCCACAATTCCGAATGCCCCAGCAGCGGCCGTGTTCTCAGCGGCGGCGTCGATGCCAACGCTTTACAGCGCCCTAAGAAATTCTTCGGCTCGGCACGGAAGGTCGAAGAAGGCGGCTCACTCACGATTCTGGCCACGGCGCTGGTCGACACCGGCAGCAAAATGGACGATGTGATCTTTGAAGAGTTCAAAGGCACTGGCAATTTGGAAATCGTGCTCGATCGGGCACTGGTCGACAAACGCATCTGGCCGTCGATCGACATTTCCCGCAGCGGCACTCGTCGCGAAGAAATGCTGCTCGACCCGGAAGAACATCGCCGCATCAGCATCCTGCGCCGAGTGCTGCACGACATGAACCCGCCCGACGCCATGGAATTTCTCACCGGCCGCTTGCTGAAATGCAAGACGAATGGGGAATTCTTGATGAGCATGAATATGAAAGGGTGAGGCGACAAATTCATGCCTCGGTGCACGAGTCGTGCTCATCCGATTGCCATCATCACGGCGCATTCTTGCCTTTGCCGCAGTTGGTCAAGAAATCGGAAATTGCGGCTTGGTAAGCAGTCGGATTAGTGGTTTGTAGCTGCAAATGGTCGGCGCCTTCGATTACGATCAGCTCCGAGTGGTCCGCAATCCGGTTCTGGATCGCTCGTGCGTCTGACGCCGGAGCTCGTTGGTCACGGCTCCCTGCCAAAATCAGCACCGGCATAGAAGCTGGAATCTTGGAAACCGCATCTACCGGCGAAATCTGATCGATATTCGAAAGCACCAGCGGCGACACCGTCAGCAACCCTGCATAGGCAACGTGATCTTGAGGAGGCGGAAGTCGCATTGCGAGCCGATTCCAAACCGCCGTGCGTAAGTCTCGATACGGACATTCCAGAATGTATCCGCCGACTTGCTTGCCAAGATCGTTCGCAGCAAATACGGCAGCGGCCGAACCGAGCGACTGTCCCCACACCACGATTGGACGGCCAGGCTTATTTTGCTCCACCCATTTTACCGCCGTCAAAACATCGAGCCGGGCGCGATAGCCGAAGTCGTTTAATTGGCCCGTTGAGTCTCCGTGGGCTCTCAGTGAAAGCATCAACACCGAGTAGCCCTGCCCGGCAAGCATTTCGGCTGGACCGAGGCAAGTCGACCGACAGCTCCCGTTGCCGTGCAGAAACAACACGACAGGATGGTCTGTTTGGCCGTCGATAAACCAAGTGCCAATTTGCTCTCCGTCGTCGGTTGTAAACCGCACTGGGTGGATATTGCCCCAATGGATCGAAGGCACTGGCTCATTCTGAATAGGTTGAGCACGAGCAACATATCGATGAGCAACTGCGAATGAGCATAGCAACCACAACGCCGTGAGCGAGACCGCCAGATACGCCAAACGTCGAAATCGCTTGCGGGATAACATCATGATGCGTAAATCATTTTGGCACGGCGCTGGTTGCAGTATCGCGGCATTGAATCAACTCGGCGGCGATGCTCACGGCGATTTCGCCGGGCTGATTCGTGCCCAGCGGCAGTCCGATTGGGCAACAGAATTGCTCGGCAACTTCAGGGGGAATGCCCGATTCAGCCAGTTCGCGCAGCAGCACCTTGCGTTTCGCCTGGCTTCCGATGACGCCCAGATACCGTGGCTGCAAGCGGCGCTCGAAGATGGCTTGCAAAATCGGTCGGTCGGTGCGGTGGCCCATGGTCATGCAGATGACGAAATCGTCTGTCTGCAATTGACTGACGAACTCGCGTGGCTCGGACAATTGAACTGTCCGTAACTTCGTCGATTGTGGCATCTTTTCAAGCCAATCGTCGCGCTGATCAATGCACACCAGGCGACATTCCAAGAGCAGCAGACAGCGTACCAAAGCCTGAGAGACGTGGCCGGCGCCGAACACCACAATCTGCCAATCACGAAAGTTGTACGTCTCGAACAAGAGCTTCACGACGCCGCCACAGGTCATGCCGACATCGCGCTGCAGATTCCATTCGACGAGCGAGCAGGTTTGCGCGTTAGTTCCAGCTGTCTCGGTCAGCAACGATTGAGCATGGCCGATGGACTTATTCTCGACTCGCCCGCCGCCTACAGTACCGAACACCAAGCCCACCTCATCGACCAGCATTTTCGTGCCGACATCCTGCGGCGTGCTGCCGACAGTTTCGGCCAGCGTAACCGAGACAAATGGTCGGCCCGCGGCGGATAACTCAGCGAGTTTTTCGACGAAACCGTGAGGGACGGGCATAGCGATTAATGACGAATGACCAAATCTCAATGACAAATTGCTGGAGATCCAAAAGCGATCATCAGTGCTTGGTTATCGGTGTTTCTTCTCCGTGTCTCTGCGTCTCGGCGGTAGATTGTCCGTTCTGATTTGTGGTTGCGACTTGCCGACGCTGTTGAGAGATCGTCAGACAGCGCAAAATCTCTTCGCCGGTGGCCGGCAAGCGGAGTTCTCTGGCGGATTCGGCCGAGACACAGCCCAACGCGTGTTTTGCGGCGGTCCAGATGCAGAGCGCGTGCATCAGCGGGGGCTCGCCGACGGCTTTGCTCGCCGCGATGTTTTCCGTGTTGTCGTCGTTGGGGAACAGCTCGCAGTTGAAAATCGGCGGCACGTCAGTAATGGCGGGAATTTTGTAGGTCGTTGGCGAGTGCGAGAGCAACTCGCCGCGCTCGTTGTAGACCAAACATTCACCAGTCACCCAGCCCTGGCCTTGGATAAAGCCGCCCGTGATCTGGCCCATGTCGACGCCGGGATTGATCGAGCGGCCGATGTCGATCAGCAAATCGACGCGCGGCACAGAGAGTTCGCCGGTGAAGCGATCGATCTTCACTTCCGCTGCCGCCGCCCCCTGCGTGAAATACAAAAACGGATTGCCGCGGCCCGTCTCGCGGTTGTAATCGACTCCCGGGGTGGCATAGAACCCGCGGGCGCCAAGATCGACGCGTTCCCGCCGTGCTGCATTGCAAAGATCGCTGAATGAAATTCTCTGCTCGGGATTGCGTGTATCGAACACATAGCCATCGTCAAATGCAACGTGTGCCGAAGATTCGGTCAGACCCAACTCTGGATGAGCAAATCGCCGTGCTGCAAAAGCCATCAACCGCTCTTTGATTTGTCTGCAGGCATTCACCGCGGCAAAGCCGTTCAAATCGGTGCCGGCTGAGGCGGCGGTGGGCGAAGTGTTGGGATTTTTCTCGGTCGAGGTGGACATGATCAGCACACGAGCGGGCGAGAGTCCAAATTCGTCGGCCACGAGTTGGCGAATTTTTACGTTCAATCCTTGCCCCATCTCGGTGCCGCCTGTGGAGACTTGCACCGTGCCGTCATAGTACACATTCACGACGCGCGTTGCCTTGATTCAAAAACTTCGTCGTGAACGAGATTCCGAATTTCACCGGCGAAATGGCCAAACCTCGTAGCCACAAGCGATCGGTTCGGTTGGTCGCTTCAATATCATTCAGCCGACGGCGAAATTGGCAGCGATCAGCCAGCGATGTTAGAATCTCCGGCAGATGATTCTTTTTGAAAATCTGACCGTAGGGCGTGATGTTGCGATCGTCGGTGCCGTAGACATTTCGCAGCTGAATATCAAACTGCGCTGGTCAAAACATTGCAGAGCAAGCCAGCAGTGGCTCCCGGCATCAGTTGCCCGTTGCTTTCCTGTTTTCCGTTGGATTCGATGCCGCGATTCTTCAGATACGCAGCAATCTCGCAAACCACATTCTCGATCGTCACCATCCCCTGTGGTCCGCCGAAGCCGCGGAAGGCCGTGTTGGGCGGATAGTTGGTGAAACACACGCGGCCGCGGATGTCAATGTTCGGAATGTAATACGCGTTCTCGGCATGCAGTATGGTGCGTTCCAGGACCGAGGTGGAAAGATCGGCCGCCGCTCCGCCATCGGAGTAGAACTGCACTCGGTAGGCGAGGATTTGGCCGGCATCGTCAAAGCCGACTTCCCACTCGGCCCGGTAGGCATGGCGCTTGCCGGTCGATTGCATGTCATCGTCTTTGTTGTAAATCACCCGCGCGGCACGGCCGGTTTTGGTGGCCACCAGGACGGCCATGATGGCCGGAATTCCACCCTGCGTTTCTTTGCCACCGAAGCCGCCTCCCATGCGTTTGCAGATGCACACAACTTGGTGCATGTGCAGCCCCAGCGATTCGGCCACGACGTGTTGTGTTTCCGTCGGACTTTGCGTGGAACTATGGACGATAACCTGCCCTTGCTCACCGGGATACGCCAGCGCGGCTTGCGATTCCAGGTAGAATTGTTCCTGACCCAAATTGTGGAATACGCCCGACAGCCGATGTGGCGCCGATTTCATGGCTGCCTCCGGATCGCCGCGCAGAATTTGTCGCGGCGGTCCGATAAAGCGGCCCATTTCAATTGCCTTTTCGATCGAGAGAATCGGCTCAGTCGGCGTGACATTGATTTTGATCAACCGTCGAGCGCGTTCCAACACTGCGCGAGTTTCGGAGGCGACAATGACCACCGGCTGGCCGACATACAGCACTTCGCCATCGGCCAGCACCGGCTCGTCTTTGAACAGCGGACCGAAATATTTTTCACCGGGCAAATCGTCGGCGGTGTAAATAGCGACCACGCCGGGCAGCGACTGCGCCGCGGCGGAATCGATCGATTCAATCCGACCGCTGGCCACCGGGTTGCCGACAAAGCCGACGAACAGTTCATCACTGCGCGACGGAATGTCGTCGATGTACGGCGCGGCGCCGGTCACATGGCCGAGGGCGGAATCGTGCGGAATTGGTTTGCCGACGCTGGGCATTATGCAATCGCCACTTGTTGCTCGTGATAAAACTTCAAAAGCACATTGCGGGCTAGTTGGTACCGGTAATCTTTGCTGCCGCGGACATCGCTGATTGGAGTGATTTCTTCAATCGCCATGTCTCCGGCGGCTTGCATTGTTTCTTCGCTGAAGGATTGGCCACGTAAATAATCTTCCGTTCGACGCAGTCGCAAGACTGTGGGGCCAACGGCACCGTAAGCCAACGCCGCCTCTCTGATGGTGTCGCCGTCCAGCCGCATGCGGATAGCTGCAGTAAACGTGGAAATGTCGAGATCGCGCCGCCGCGAGATTTTGTACAGCCGCAGCAGTTCGTCGGCTTTCGGCAACGGGATGCGAATGCTCGTCAGCAATTCATCGGGCCGAAGATCAAGCTTTTTGTAGCCGTGATAAAACTGATTGATGTTCACCTGACGGCGACCTGCCGGACCGGCCAATTCCAGTTCGGCTTCCATGACGAACAAAAATGGCAACGAATCGGCGATTGGCGAAGCGTTGATGATGTTACCGCCGATTGTGCCGACATGCCGAATTTGCGGCGAGCCGAAAACGGAAATGATTTCGGCGAATTCAGGCGCCTCGGCACGACAGAGTTCCAACAGCTCCGTCCAAGCGCTGCGGGCTCCGGCAACAATTGTTTTGGCATTCTCATCGCCGTCGACTCGCACGCCCTCCAATTCCGTCACCCGATTCAAATCGAGAAACGTCGTCGTCGGCTCGATGACCCGTTTATTTAACTGCACGCCAACATCAGTTGCTCCGGCAACAATCTTTGCTTGCGGATTCTCAGATTGAAAGGCAATTGCCTCGTCAATCGTTATCGGACAATAAGCTCGCCGCTCGCCTTCACAGCAATCGCCGCGCAGATCGAGCACATTGTCGGCCAACGTCGCCAACTCGCGGATCATTGGCTCGGGCGAATAAACATCGTTCAATGTCGCCAGGTCGCGATCTAAATCATCGGGAATCGCCTGCTTGGCGGCTTTGAGAATCGGCGTGTAACCGGTACAGCGGCATAAGTTCCCGGTCAGTGCATGTCGCCAATCGTCTTCGCTCGGCGCGTCGCCATTGCATTGCTCATGCACGCCCGTCATGGCCATCACGAAGCCTGGTGTGCAAAAACCGCATTGCGAGCCGTGGCAATCGACCATCGCCTGCTGAATCGGCGTGAGTTCGCTACCGTGGCGCAATCCCTCGATCGTCACCACGTGCACACCGTCTAACTGGAACATCAGCCGAATGCACGAATCGATCGGCTGATGCCGAAACGCTGGCCCGCCTGGTTTGCGATCGGGCTTGCCAACCAGCACGGTGCAAGAGCCGCAATCACCCTCGGAACAGACGATCTTTGTTCCGACCAGCCCAAGGCGGTAGCGGAGAAAGTCGCTGAGGCTCAGGAAGCAGTCGCTGCCCTGAACCTCGCGCCGCTTTCCATTGATAAACAGAACGAGGTGATCGCGGGTGGCCATCGGCACGCCATTTAGATCAAACTGCCGCCTGAAAAAGCACCGAGTTGGGCCGCTCGGCTACGCAAGGCCGCCTGTCCATACTATACTCCAGGATTGCCCCTCTGGGTACCGGTATGGCTGGGAATGAACAGTGACGAAGCACGAATGACCAGTGATGCACCAACCGCGAAATCGGAAGTCAACTCGACAATCGTTCGCTCTGCGGCACGTCGTGTGATGCATCGCTGCGATGAGCTGGCCAAATGCACTGACCGACCAGCTCAGATCGCGCGATTTTTCTGCTCGCCTGCCATGCAAGCGGCCCATCGGCTGGTGCGAGAATGGATGGAAACGGCAGGACTGAAGTGCAGGATCGACGCCGCTGGCAACCTGATCGGCCGGTTGGCATCAAATAGTCCTCAAGATCCAAGTTCTGCGTCGGCTGCGGAAGGCGCGGCGAGGGGGACGAGTGCACACAAAATTCTTCTCATTGGCTCGCACTTAGACACGGTCGCCAATGCCGGCCGGTACGACGGCATTCTGGGTGTAATACTGGGCCTGGCCGTAACTGAACTTGCTGCAGAAATGGGCGTCGATTTGCCGTTCTCTATCGATGTGATCGCCTTCAGCGAAGAAGAGGGGGTCCGATATCAAACGCCATTCATCGGCTCGCGTGCATTGATTGGCGACATGCCAAAAGATTTGCTGGACCGCACCGATGCTGATGGAATTTCTCTGCTCGATGCCTTGCGTCGGTTCGGTTGCGATCCAGGTGCATTGCCGGATGCGGTTCATCCACCGGAGAACGTGATTGCCTACATCGAACCGCATATCGAACAAGGCCCGATCTTGGAAGCCGAAAATCTTCCCATCGGCATCGTCACTGGCATCACCGGACAAACTCGCGCCGATTTTCAATTCGTCGGTCAAGCAGGTCATGCCGGCGCCGTGCCGATGTCGGGACGCCACGATGCGCTGGCAGCCGCCGCGATGTTCATTGCCCAGGTAGAGCGAACGGCGCGCCAGCGGTCCGGTCTGGTTGCCACCGTCGGGCAAGTCGAAGTGCTGCCCAATGTCTCGAACGTCATTCCAGGCGAAGTGAACCTATCGCTCGACGTGCGGCATCAGGACGATGATGTGCGGGACGCTGCATTTCGCGAAATTACGCATCAAGCGGCTCTGATTGCCGAAGAGCGAGAAATCGAATTCGACCTGGGCCGAGCGCAATCATATCGCGCCGTGCATTGCGATGCCCAAAATCAATCGCTTTTGGAACAATGTGTAATCGAAGCTGGTGTCAGGCCGTTCAAATTGCCCAGTGGCGCAGGCCACGACGCCGCCATCATGTCGCGCCGTTTTCCAGTTGGAATGCTGTTCGTCCGCTGCGCCGGCGGCGTGAGCCATCATCCCGACGAATCGGTGATGGAAGCCGACGTGGCCGTGGCATTGGAAGTATTGTGGCGCTATGCCATGAAACTGGCAGCAGGTAATCCAGCCAAAATCAATAACAACACACATTAAGCCCAGGGACCATCGGGGCGATGGTGCCCGCAACCCCTGGGCTATGCAACCATCGAGCTTGCGACGATGAGTATCGAAATGGAACCCCTCCGCGTTCAACCATTTGGCACCACCCGCAGCCGAGTGACGCGTAATTATGCGCTAATCACGCCAGATACGCATGTCAGTTCACCGCTGGTTGGTTGGACGAATGCGTCGGCGGTCGTGCATATCGCTCCGGAGATGGGCGCGCAGTTCACGCAGTACACCGCTACTTTGGAGTCTGGAGCCAAAAGCGCTCCGCCAGGAGTAGGCGCTGAACGATTTATCTTTGTGCTCGACGGTGCAGTGCAGATCGATGCCACAGCAAAAAAGCACGAAATTACGACGGGCCAATTCGCTTTCATTCCACCCAATACTTTGCACGAAATTACCACGTTGGCAAGCGGTTCTGCCCGCCTGTCAGTGTTCGAGAAGCCCTACCAGCCCGGTTTCGACCTGGCAGAGCCGCCAGTACGCATTGGCGATCAAAAAGATGTCGTCGGCGATCCATTTCAGGGCGATCCCGCTCTGCGTTTGCAAGTGCTGTTACCCGTCGAACCGGCGTTCGATATGGCGGTGAATCTGTTCACATACGATGCCGGCGGACATTTGCCGCAGGTGGAAATCCACGCCATGGAGCACGGCCTCTTGATGCTGGAAGGCACCGGTGTTTATCGCTTGGGCGACGAATGGTTTCCGGTGCAGGCGGGCGATGTAATTTGGATGGCGTCTTATTGCCCGCAATGGTTTGTGGCAATGGGCAAAAAGCCGGCGAAATACCTGTACTACAAAGACATTCACCGCGATCGGTTGAGCGAAAAGTGACAGAATTGAAAATCGACATCGCGAGATTGTCGTCTGAACTCAACCGGCTGGCCGAGTTCTCTGATGCTCCTGCCCCGGCAGTTACTAGAGTGATGCTCAGCGACACCGATTTGGCAGCGCGGAAGCATCTGATCGGACTGTTTCAAGCGGCGGATTTGCAAGTGCGGATCGATGCCGCCGGGAACATTTTCGCTCGTTGGGCTGGAAGCGATCCGAATTCGTCGGCGGTCGCCACAGGCTCGCACACCGATGCCATTCCGCACGCCGGCATGTTTGATGGCACGGTCGGCGTGCTTGGCGGTTTGGAAGCAATCCGGGCGTTGCAACGGTCCGGATTCAAACCGCGCCGGTCGATTGAACTTATCATGTTCACTTCCGAAGAACCGACACGCTACGGAGTTGGATGCCTGGGCAGCCGGTTAATGTCGGGAGTAATGCCGCCGGAGAAGGCCGCAAAACTCACCGATAGCAAAGGCAAAACTTTTGGCGAATTCTCCGGGCGCGCGGCAGGGCAGGGGGGGCTGGCCGAAGTGCGATTGCTGCAGGGCCATTATCAAGCGTTTGTCGAACTGCACATCGAACAGGGCCCACTGTTGGAAAAGTCCGGTGTGCCGATCGGTGTCGTGACTGCGATTGCCGCTCCCGCATCATTGCGCGTGACTTACGAAGGGACTGGCGGTCACGCGGGGGCTGTGTTGATGCCGGATCGCCGCGATTCACTGCTTCCGGCCGCAGAATTGGCGCTCGCTGTGGATGCCACGGCGCGGACGCTTGGCGGCGCCGACACCGTAGCAACCACCGGCGTGCTTGATGTGCATCCGCGGGCGATCAACAGCATCCCCAGCCGCACGTATTTGGAAATCGATGTCCGCGATATCGACCAAGAGCGGCGCGATAAAGTGCTCAACTTCATTCGCATCCAGGCATCAACCTTGGGCGGGCAGCACCAACAAAGTACGACCGTTGAGCTAATCAACGCCGACCCGCCGGCCACTTGCGATCAGCAGATTGTGTTGGCAATTGAGGCATCGTCCGCAGATGCCGGACTAAAATCCCAGCGGATGATCAGCCGCGCTTATCACGATTCACTGTTCATGGCACAAATTTGTCTGACGGCCATGATTTTCATTCCTTGCCGCAACGGTTATAGCCACCGTCCTGATGAATATGCCTCGCCAGAACACATCGCCGGAGGTATAGAAGTTTTAGCACGCACGTTGGCCCGATTGGCGACTGAATAAATCTCTCTCCAAACATTGCACCATGCTTCCACCGAGAGTTCTTGATCAATCATACGGCAAATCGCAGATGCGGCTGTCGCGGATTCACCGTGACGGCTCACACCATCAATTCGTCGATCTCACCATCTCAATCGAGTTGGATGGAGATTTTATTTCGTCCTATTCGGCCGCTGATAACTCGAAGATCGTCGCGACCGATACGATGAAGAATACGGTGTACGTGTTAGCTAGCCGGCATGGTGTATTAACAATCGAGTCGTTCGCGCAACTGCTTTGCCGACATTTTTTAGACATGTATTCACATGTGACGCACGCAAAAGTCCATTGCGGGGAAAAGCATTGGACTCGGATGGAATTTGATGGCAAACCGCACGACCATGCTTTCATCGGCGATTCGAGCGAACGCAATACTTGCACAGTTACAGGCTTAAACAGCCCGGGGCAGCCTGCAGCCGATCGTCCCCTGGTCATGCAATGTGGGTTTTCCGGACTTCAAGTGCTGAAAACCACGGGCTCGGGTTTCACAAACTTTCTTCGTGACGAGTACACGACTTTGCCGGAAACCGAAGATCGTATTTTTGCCACGACAATTGCTGCGAATTGGTTCTGCCTCGATTCCACCGGTAAGTACCTCAATATGACTGCAGATTGGACGCAATTCCGCCAGGAAATCCGGGCGGCAATGCTTGAAGTATTCGCCGACCGGTACAGCAAATCGGTGCAGCACACTTTGTACGAAATGGGTCGCGCAGCTCTTGCGGCCTGTCCTCTGATTGATGCAATCGAGATCGTGATGCCAAATCAACATCATTTGCTTGCAAATTTGACGCCGTTCGGCTTGCAAAATCCGAATGAAGTATTTGTGCCGACTAGCGAGCCGTTTGGAAATATCAGCGCGACAATTCAACGAGACCGGTCGGAGAGTAAGCCGTGAGTGCGGACCGCGAATGTTCATCGCCGCTGCGATTCGCCTTGGCTAGCCGTCGCGTCGTTTTTCCCGATGGCATCCGGTCGGCGGTTGTGGTAGTCGAAGGTGAGCAGATTGCCGATGTATTGGAAATTGGCGAAGGCGTAGTGAATCTCCCGGCGAATGTGCCGATCGAAGATTTCGGCAAATGGGTGATCGCTCCGGGCGTCATCGATGCCCACGTCCACGTCAACGAACCTGGCCGCACGGAGTGGGAAGGATTCGAAACGGCGACGAAAGCCGCAGCGGCCGGTGGCATGACGACGATTGTCGATATGCCGCTCAACAACAGCCCCGTGACAACGACGGTCGCCGCGCTGGAAGCGAAGCGACAAGCAGCGGCCGGCAAATGCTGGGTCGATGTCGGTTTTTATGGCGGGGTCATTCCCGTCAATGCCGATCAAATCGAACCACTGATTCAAGCCGGCGTGCTGGGCATCAAAGCGTTTTTGTGTCATTCCGGGCTCGACGAATTTCCCAATGCGACACTGGCCGATTTGCAGGCCGCCGCGCCGATTTTGCGCGGCACCATCGACCGCTGCTGGTGCATGCGGAACTGACAGATGCACCGGCGCCGCGACCCAAATCGGCGCGGCGGTACGTCGATTACCTAGCGACTCGCCCGCCGCAGTGGGAAGCCGACGCCATTCGGCAGCTCATCAAATTAGCTTGCGAAACGAACTGCCATGTTCACATCGTACACTTAGCCAACGGCGACGCCTTGCGCACGATCCTGGCGGCGAAGCGCGAGGGTGTTCCGATCTCGGTTGAAACTTGCCCGCACTATCTGCACTTCGCTGCCGACAAAGCCGATTCGCTGGAGCAAATCGAGCTGGTCATGGAATTGGAAGAGGAATTCAACTTCAACATTCCAGATGAAGCAGCTGCAAAGTTCCTGCATGCGAGTCAAAAGATTCCCGACGGAGACACGCGCTACAAATGCGCGCCGCCGATCCGTGAGCGGCGGCATCAGGAAGTGCTGTGGCTCGGCCTGCAGCGCGGCATCATCGACACCATCGGCTCCGACCACTCACCATGCCCGCCGGAAATGAAGCATCTCGAAACCGGTGACTTCATGGCTGCCTGGGGTGGCATCGCCTCGCTGCAACTCACGCTGCCCATCGTCTGGACCAATGCCACAAAGCGCGGCATTGCACTGCACCAGATCTTCGAGTGGCTATCAACCAATCCGGCGAACTTGGTCGGCTTGGCCGCTCGCAAGGGCCGCATCGCCCCCGGTTTTGATGCCGATCTGATCGTGTGGAACCCCGAAGCCGCTTGGACGGTCCATGGCGAACAATTGCACCATCGCCATAAACTGACGCCTTATGACGGCGCCCAGTTGCAAGGGCAAATTCACCGCACATACGTTCGCGGAAAATTGGTATTCCACGAAAGTCGGTTCATTGACACTCCATCAGGTCAGATGCTCACGCCCGATCAAAATCAACGACCAACCGGCTGGTCGATTCGCGCCTATCTCAACAACCTCGGCGAAGCCGAGTTGCGGGCCGCACTAACGAAATGTTGCGCTTGCAAGCGGTGGGTCGATCGGATGGTCGTCGAGCGACCGTTCACCTCGAACGATCGGTTGCTGTTGCACGACGCGGCCGAGTTTTGGTGGAATCTCGACCGCGAAGATTGGCTGCAAGCCTTCGCGGCGCATCCCAAAATTGGCGATGTCGATAGCCTGCGGGCGAAATTCGCCAACACCAAACAGTGGGCCGGCGGGGAACAGGCCGGCGTTGCCGATGCTTCGCAAGCTACACTTGAAAAATTGGCCCAGCGCAATCGAGAATACGAAGCTCGATTCGGTTATATTTTCATCGTCTGTGCCACTGGCAAATCGGCCGACGAAATGCTCGCGATCTTGGAAAGTCGCTTGCCGAACGATCCGCAAACCGAACTGCGCATCGTCGCCGGGGAGCAACTGAAGATCACCGAATTGCGGCTGAGGAAACTCGTAGGTCAGGCTTCAGCTTGACATGAATTACCGATAGACATTCCGGTCGGGCCAAAAAACCTGACCTACATCATGACCGCCAAAAGTCCAATCACAACCCACGTGCTCGACACGTCGGCCGGTCAACCTGCGGCCGGAATCGAGGTGGTTTTGGAGCGACGCCACGAGAGCGGCCGCTGGCAAAAACTCGGCGAAGGCAGCACCGATCCAGACGGTCGCATCGGCGATCTACTTCCGCCGGGCTCGCTCTTGGCTGGTCATTACCGGCTGGCTTTCGCCACCGGCGAGTACTACAAACGCAAAGGCATCACGACGTTTTATCCTACGGTCGTTGTCGATTTTCAGATCATCATCCCTGACGAGCACTATCACGTGCCGCTGCTGCTGAGCCCGTTTGGATACTCGACGTATCGCGGAAGCTGACGGCAACCGGGAACGCAATCAAAAAGCAGGCTCTTGCACAATAATCTGTGTCAAAAAAAGCCTACTTATGGGCTCCGTCAAAACTCACGATCAGCATCACATCGTCGCTCGCCGCTTAGTCAAACATTGTCGGCAATTCTGCCCCGAGTTTACCGTCCTTGAAGCAATCGGGGAACCGCCTCCCAATCAAAGGGCTTTTGACTGGCCTTCGCTGGTTCGGCCTGTTGCGCATGAGTCGTCGGGCTAGCAAAGAATAGCGCTGAGGTAACACCCATCAGTGGTGGCGAAATAATTCTGGGATGTTACGCCGTGTCAGAGCGATGTCGCTGACAATGCCGGCGACGTGGTTGTTGCCAACGGAATCGGCAGCTCACTCAAGAGTTCAATCGTCCCGACAAACGACGCCAGTGGCTTGGCCGGTGCTGAACGCGGCGTGGCAATCGCCGTCGCTGCGTCTGGTTTTGACAGCCAGCCTGATTGAATCACCGCAGAGGTAATTGCGCCGGCCGTGGTGATCAAGGCGGCCAGCACCAGCGCACTTGACTGCAAACGTATTGCCCGGTTTTGACTGTGGTCGGTCATCGCTCTTCTCCAAAAACGCGCGGCGAAGAACTCAAAAACATCGAGTTCATTCTATCGCCCACGCGCCTTTGTCGAGATGCCCTGCCACCGCTGCACGACGAATCATCGGCGGCAATCGTCGTCACCAGCCGCAAGTCCGTTAAATCTTGCGCAGACTTCTACGACGTGCGGGAGCCAACCTAACATCAGACGTTATTTGATCTTCAGGGCACCATCGTTTTGCACTTCCACAATCTTGCCGTCCTTCAATAACTTCTGAAGATATTCAATCGTGGCTTTGGTAACGTTGAAATTCGGCGGAGCGCCAATAAGCTTTGGATTGCCCGGAATCGCCTCGAACTTCAATTCCGTCAGCGCCGCCCCCACCAGCCCGGCGTTCTCCGTAATGAGCATGGCGCCGACGGAAGCACCGACAATCAGCAGCACGACCATCGCGGCAGCAACTTTTTTCATGGCAGACTTCTTTCAAAAGTTGAAGATCGAAAGCGGCATTGTAGGAAATCAGATCAAGCCAAGAGCCAAATAAAAAGCCGACACCGCCAGAGTTCGCGCACTCAGCTCTTCGATTACTAATGCGAACTTGCTGTACGCGGTGGGCAGCTTTTGAAGAATTGCCAGATCACGTCGCTGGCCGAAAAATCCTGGCTCGCTTTGCCGATAATGTCTTCGGTCAGATACAGCGGACGCCCGGGCCAGGTGTGGCCGCCGCCAACCACGCGGTAGAACCACGTTTTCACGCCGCCGGGTCCGTCAGGATATTTCGTGATTTCCACACTCGTGCCGTCTTTGGGATTGGTGTCGAGCGTTTCGACGGTTGGCTGGCCGCGGTTGCCGTTCGCTCTACATATTTGGAGAGCGAATCTTGGGCGGCAATAATTCGCCCGCGGCTCTGCCCCTTCGCAATGCGAATATCGCCGCCGGCGATGGGCACAATCGGATCACCATCGCCGTGAATCATGAGAATCGAAACCGGCTGTTCCGGTCTGAACTTCTCTGTCATCTCTGGTGTCATCGCACCAGCCACCGGGGCAATCGCCGTCACCAGATCCGATGCTTCACAAGCCAGCCGATGCGACATAATGCCGCCATTGGAAATGCCGGTTACGAATACCCGACTCCGATCGATCGCGTGCTCTTTCGCCACCTCGTCGACTACGGCCCGAATGAACTTCACATCGTCGATGTTTTCCCGCTGTGATTTGATGAAATTGTTTTTGCGTCCGTCGTTCCAGTTGCCGGCGACGGCATCGGGATAGACCGCGATGAACCCTTCGCGCTGGGCAAGTTCATCGAACTGCGTGTAGCGTTCCATCTGCACGGCATTGCTGCCCCCGCCATGCAGCACCACCACCACGGGCAGCGCTCTGCTTGCGCCGGCCGGCACAAACAGCAAAAACTTTCGCTCCAGCCCGTCGACGCTAATTTTCTTGGGGACCGCCATCAACGCCGGTTGTACCGCTTTTACGGCACCACACAGTAAAAGAATGCCGATCAGAATCGCAAAAAATCGAGTCATCGCAGAACCAAGCGCAGGGGCATCAGCATTGCCAACTTCCACTTCCGCTGATTACAGCATAGCACGAGAGGCCTGGTCGCAAAACGCACTTCACGCCGTCGCCCGGCAGCCAATTGACAACCACCGCCAACTCCGTTTCTAATCGAACGCTGCACGCCACGCCCCCATCGTCTAGTGGCCCAGGACGTCGGGTTCTCAGTCCGAAAACCGGGGTTCGACTCCCCGTGGGGGTACATGTTCAAACGTACAGTAATCGCAAGAAGCCGCAAGGTCCAGCACAATAGGGACTTGCGGCTTTTTGTGGTTTTCGATGCTTTGTCGCGAAATTTTCCTTGTCGCTCCACCGAGAGCGGAAACCCATCAGGACCCCCAGGGTTTCCTGCACCTTCCGCTTCCCCTCTTCTCTGTCCCCCTCTTTGTGGCGGACCAGTGCTCCGCAGTGTAAATTGTTAGTACTCGATTCGAATATCTAACCTGCGCTTGTTCGATGCCCACCGACGACACAAATAGTGAATGGCTCACGCGAAACGGCGCATTGACCCCAGGCTCGATGCTTGCGGATGGCGCAAAAAAGGCACGAATGCTCAGACTGTATACCGAGTGGAAGAATTCGAAACCACTGCGGGACCGGCTGACTATGCCTTGTTCGCCGACGGTATCGCTCTGGGCATTGTCGAAGCAAAAAAACTTTCACTCGGTCCTCAAAACGTGCTCACACAAGCGCAGCGCTACTCCCGCGGCGCAACCACCAACGGTCAGAGCTACGGCGAGTATCGAGTTCCGTTCCTCTATTCCACCAATGGCGAAGTCACGTGGTTCCAAGACGTTCGCAACGAGCTGAATCGGTCGCGGAAAGTGGCCCGGTTCCACACGCCATCGGCCCTTCAGGAATTGCTTTGCAGCGATTTCGACGCTGCGTGCGAGCGCCTTCGCACCACGCCGAACACATCATCCTCGGCTACGGCCCTATCAGATTGAAGCGAACGCCGCCGTCGAAGCGGCAATCGCCGGCCGCAGACGCGAAATGCTAGTGGCGATGGCGACGGGCACCGGTAAAACCTTCACGATGGTGAATCAGGTCTACCGGCTGATGAAGTCCGAGGTCGCGCGACGCGTATTGTTCCTCGTCGATCGCCGGGCCTTGGCAGCCCAAGCGGTCCGCGCCTTCAAAAGTTTCGAGCCAGAACCCGCTCTCAAATTCAATCAGATTTACGAACTCTATAGCCAGAAATTCAAACGGGAAGATTTTGACGCAGAAGAACACTTCGATCCGACCGTCCTCCCATCGAACTACCTGCTCGATCCCAAAGCCAGGTCAGGCGTTCGTCTACGTCTGCACGATCCAGCGACTGGCGATGAATCTCTACGGCCGCCAGGCGCCGCAGCGGCTTTTGGCGAATTAGAGTCTGGCGACGAAGACGCCGACAGCGCTCGATATTCCCATCCACGCATTCGATTTGGTCATCGCCGACGAATGTCATCGTGGCTACACCGGGCAAGAGCTTTCAGTCTGGCGCGATACGCTAAACCACTTCGACGCCATCCGCATTGGTTTAACGGCCACGCCGGCCGTTCACACCACAAGCTATTTTGGCGCACCGGTTTTCCGGTATGAATACGAACGGGCGGTCCGTGAAGGGTACCTCGTTGATTACGACGTTGTGAAGGTTAATTCCAATGTCCGGCTGCAAGGCATTTTCTTGCAAGAGGGCGAGCAAGTCGGCCTGGTCGATACTACCAGCGGCGCCGAGCAACTAGATCTGCTCGAAGATGAGCGCGCAGTTCGAGCCCCAGGAAGTCGAGCGCAAAGTCACTTCGCCCGATTCCAACCGCAAGATCGTTGAAGCCTTACGCGACCACTGCGCCCAGCACGAGGAACGTTACGGGCGGTTCCCCAAGACGTTGATCTTCGCGGCGAACGATTTATCGCACGTCTCGCACGCCGACCAACTCGTGACCGTCTGCCGCGACGTGTTCGGCCGCGGCGACGCCTTCGTGCAAAAGATCACCGGCCGCGTCGATCGGCCGCTGCAACGCATCCGCGAATTCCGCAATCGCCAGAACCCGGGCATCGTCGTCTCGGTCGATCTCATGTCCACCGGCGTCGACATCCCCGATCTGGAAATCATCGTGTTCCTGCGCCCGGTCGGTTCCCGCATTCTGTTCGAGCAGATGCTCGGCCGCGGCACGCGCAAGGGGGAAAAGTACCCCGACAAATCGCACTTCACCGTCTTCGATTGTTTCGGCGGCACGTTGCTCGAACGATTCAAGCAGGCCACCGCGATCACGGCCGAGCGCCGGTCGGTCCGTACGCGGACCTTCGCCGAAATCATCGACGACATCTGGAACAACCGCGACCGCGAGTACAACGTCCGCTGCCTTGTCAAACGGCTGCAGCGGATCGACAAGGAAATGAGCGGCGAGGCCCGCGACCAGTTCGCGGCCGTTCATTCCCGACGGCGACGTCGCCGCCTTCGCCCGCGGCCTCCGCGACGCCCTCGCCCGCAGCTTCACGCCGACGATGCAACTGCTTCGCGAACCAGCATTTCAAAAGCTGCTCGTCGACTACCCGCGCAAGAGGGATTCGTTCCTCGTCGCCATCGGCACGCCAAGACACCGTCACCACCGAATGGCTTCTGCGCGACGGCGAGGGCCGCGAACTCAAGCCCGGCGATTATTTGGCCATGTTCGCCCAGTTCGTCCGCGATAATCCCGCCCACATCGAGGCCATCCGCATTTTGCTCGACCGTCCGCGCGATTGGAGCACGCAAGCCCTCTCCGAACTGCGAAGCAAGCTGACGCAGACCCGCGAACGATTTACGCCCGACATGCTGCAAAAGGCACACGAAGTCCATTACCGCAAGGCGCTGGTCGACATCATCAGCATGGTCAAGCACGCGGCCGACGAAGGCCAGCCGCTGCTGACGGCCGACGAACGGGTTGACCGCGCATTCGACACAACTGACTGCCGGCCAGACGTTCACTGCCGCGCAGCAAGCGTGGCTCGACCGAATCCGCGAGCACCTCATTGCCAACCTCTCCATCGACCGCGAGGATTTCGACGATCTTCCCGTCTTCGCTCGCCATGGCGGATGGGCTGTCGCGAATCGCGATTTTGAGGGTCGATTGGATGTGGTTTTGGCGGGAATGAATGAGGCACTGGCCGCATGATGACATTCAAGGGAATTGACTACGCGAATCGGCAAGCAAATCGTGCAATGTTGGATCGACGACACCGGGCAGGAACTCATCGTCAGATTTCAGAATCAGTTGAACAAAGAAGCTCAGCAACTCACCGCTGTCGATTGTCCCTTCGGGACCTCTCTTGGATTCAAGAAGATACTCAGTAATGAGTGGTCTGAGGATGTCGGGCGCGATGGGTATAAGACGCGAGAGTCAGAGCGACGGCTCAGGGGCCGTGCTTCGGAATTCCTTGCTAATCGTGATTGGCAAAATCGGGATCGCCAAGCACGCCAAGATTTTCCGCGAGCGTCGTATTTCAACGGTGGATCGCATATACAACCGACTGTTGGCCTAGTGATTGTCCCGGAGTTCTTGCATTGGCTTGCCAACCAGCACGGTGGAAGTACCGACGAGCAAATCAGGAACAACTTTTTGCAATCCGCACGCCGTGGTGAATCTCAAATTATCGAGGCCCATCCTCGGTTATTCTTGTATTCGATAATTGAGCGAATAAGGCTGCGCGGAATCTATCGAATTGGAAGTTTTGGATGCCGTAGCAGGTTATAAGACGCGTGGTGCAGTGGGTGAGCTGCCATCGACGGACTGCTTACAGATTCATTGCAACCAATCTTTCTTGGATGATGGAATACGCGAGGACGATCACGCTCGACTGCCGTCTTGACGATTTAACCGACCTCGACCATTCATTCGATGCTTTTCTGTGCGCGTTGACCGCGTGGGCCCACCATTACAGGCAAACCATGACGTGGGACATGGCAGGTGTTCCGGCAGAGTATGTAGACGTTGAAGGGCATATTCTGGTTCTGAGTTAGCGAGTACAAATGTCCGACATCGTCCAAAAACTCTGGGGCTTCTGCCACACGCTTCGCCACGACGGCATCGACTACGGCGACTACATCGAGCAGATCACCTACCTGCTGTTTCTCAAGATGGCCGACGAGCGCGGCGTCGAGGTGCCGAAGGGGTGCGATTGGCCGACGCTGGCCGGCAAGAGCGGCACGGCGCTGACCGAGCACTACGCCGACTGCGCTGCGCACGCTCGGCAAGCAGCCCGGCATCCTCGGCGACATCTACGCCAAGAGCCAAAACCGGTTCAACAACCCGGTCAACCTCAAGCGGCTCATCGGCCTGATCGACGAGACCCATTGGACCAGCCTCGGCGTCGATGTGAAGGCCCAAGCCTACGAAGGGCTGCTGGAGAAGGCGGCCAGCGAAGGCAAGAAAGGGGCCGGGCAATACTTCACGCCTCGCGTCGCTCATCCAGTCGATCGTCCGCTGCATGAAGCCCGACCCGCGCAAAGCGAGCGACTTCACCGTCTGCGACCCGGCCTGCGGCACCGGCGGGTTTCTCGTCGCCGCCTACGAATGGCTCATCGGCGCGACCAAAGGGGGCGCGATCGACCGCGATCTCGCCAAGCGAGTTAAGAAAAAGATCTACCACGGCCAGGAACTCGTCGAGCGGCCGCGGCGGCTGGCCCTGATGAACCTCTACCTGCACGGCATCGAGCCGACGATCCGCCTCGGCGACACGATCTACGAGGCCCCAGACGTCCGACCGGTTCGACGTGCATCCTCACCAATCCGCCCTTCGGCACCAAGGGCGCGAACCAGGCGCCCGAACCGCGAAGACTTCACCGTCGAGACGAGCAACAAGCAACTCAACTTCGTGCAGCACGTCCTCACGGTCCTCAAGCCGGGCGGTCGGGCCGCGGTCGTCCTGCCCGACAACTGCCTCTTCGCCGATCAGGCCGGCGAGGTCTTCAAGATCCTGGCCGAGGATTGCGACCTGCACACCGTGCTGCGGCTGCCGCGCGGCACGTTCACGCCGTACAGCCAGGGCGTGAAGGCGAACGTCGTCTTCTTCACCAAGGGCTGCGCCGAGCGAGCGGGTCTGGATTTACGACGCCCGCACGAACGTCCCGGGCATCACCAAGAAGGACCGCCCGCTGACGGCCGAGCACTTTGCCGAGTTCGAGAAGTGCTATGGCGCCGACCCGAACGGCCGGGCCAAACGCAAAGAAGGCGATTCCCCCGCCGGCGAGCGCGGCTATCTCGGCGGCGATCGCTGGCGTTCGTTTCCGATCGCCGACGTCGAGGCCCGCGACTTCAAGCTCGACAGTTTCAAGTGGCTCAAGGACGACAGCCTGGAAGACGCCGACGAACTCCCGCCGCCGGAAGAATTGGCGACGGATGCAATCGGTGAACTTGAATTCGCGGTTGAAGAATTGAATACCATCCTCGCCCTATTGGAGAATGGGAGCGAGGTTAAATCGTGAATGCCGTGCCAATCGAAGCCGACGCACTGCCTGAAGGTTGGACAGGCTGTGTGTTGCGCGATGTCATGACCAACGCGATCGGCGGTGAGTGGGGTTTGCCTTCTGAGCAAGCCGATGGCAAGTCGTTGATAGAAGCCGCGGTAATTCGCGGGACAGAGTTTCGGTCTTGGGATAAGGACAAAGGGGCAACTGCTGCTCGCCGCGCGATCCCGGAAAGAAAACTGCCTGGTCGGCGACTTGAGGAAGGTGATCTTGTTCTTGAAGTCTCAGGAGGTGGGCCGCAGCAACCTGTCGGAAGGACCATTCTGATTGATCGACTTACACTCGATAGTTCGTCGTTGCCCCTTACATGCTCGAATTTCTGTCGTCGCATTCAGCTCAGCAAGTGTGTTGACCCTGGATTTGTTTGGTGGGCGTTGCGGTCACTGTATGCTCGCGGCCACCTCGATCAGTACCAAACACAGACAACGAACCTTCGTAACCTCAACGTCACCGACTTCCTGGACGGGCTCCAAATAGCCATTGCGCCGCAGGCGGAGCAGACGCGAATTGTGGCGAAGGTGGAGGAGTTGCTGGCGCGGATGAACGCGGCGCGGGAGCGGCTGGCCATAGCCCCGACGATCCTCAAACGCTTCCGCCAATCCATCCTCGCCGCCGCCTGCTCCGGCCAACTCACCGCCAACTGGCGCGAATCACACGAATGCGAACCGATCGACGCGGCCCTGGCCCGCACCGCCAAAGGCGTTGACCCCAAAGCCATCAAACATCTCGTTAGACGAGGAACCGACGGCATACCAGAAGCCGAGCTGCCCGAACTTCCCTCAACGTGGATCGCGCGGTCTGTTCGACACCTCGTTGAAGTGGGTGCGATTCTTGACTTTCAAGATGGAAATCATGGATCGCTTTACCCACGCGCTACTGATTTTGGCGATAAAGGAATTAAGTTTCTTACAGCCGCCCAGGTCTTCGATAACCGGGTGTTGTTGGACGAGACACCGTTATTGAAGCGAGATAAAGCCAAACTACTGCGAATCGGCTTTGCTTTGCCCGACGATGTGCTTCTAACGCACAACGCAACTGTCGGTCGAGTTGCAATCTTACCGCAATACGATGGCGATGTGATTCTTGGGACTTCGGTGACGTACTACCGCACAAACCGCGACGCGATCTTGCCTCAATATCTTTGCTATTTCATGCAGGGACAATTTTGGCAAGACCAACTGCGAAGCGTGATGGAACAGACGACTCGAAATCAGGTTAGTGTAACCAAGCAGGTCGAGTTTCAGGTGGTTCTTCCGCCAGTCGAGGAGCAACAAGAAATTATCCGCCACGTCAAAGCCTTATTCGCCCTCGCCGACAAGATCGAATCCCGCGTGCAGGCGGCAACGGTGCGGGTCGAGAAAATCATGCAGGCGATTCTGGCCAAGGCGTTCCGCGGCGAGTTGGTCCCCACCGAGGCTGAACTCGCCCGCCAAGAAAACCGCGCCTACGAACCCGCCGCTGCCCTACTGGCGCGAATTCAAGCCGCCCGCAGTGCCACGGCCCCCACCGCCGCGAAGCGACCACGTCCCCGCAAATCCGCCAGCCGCCCGTGAAACGCTAGCGCTCCTGGGCGCTTCGAACAATTCTTACCAGTTCGAACTTTACCGCCTCCGGCAATTTCGGCCACACTTCGAATATGTCCGCCGAGTCGCTGTCAGCGACAATGCGAACCCGCTTTGGCTTACGATAAAATCCCACTGCACCGTAATTTGCAGCGCCCGTTTGGCAAATCGCTGGATTTTCCGACAAACTCGCATTCTGTTCGACTCCCCGTGGTACTCTCTCTGAAACTGCATGTCGATGTAACCCGTTAGTGGCGTGCAGTATATTGCGATGGCTTTCAAAGTGCGTCCAAACCCTTTTGAGCCAACAAAAAAGTCCCGGCTCTAATCTGTTAGGCCGGGTATTGCGGCAGCACGCCTGTCGACCCGCAACTAACTCACGTCGGCGATGGCCTACAACGCTTGGTCCGCCGTTCCGGAGGATAACCATCTGGTCGAACAACTGCCGCCATCAAAACTCGATTCGGCCACCAGCATCGACAGAGGGAGTGTTAGAGGGCAGGGACCGTAAATTGACCGCAATTTGGCTTATGTCGCTGCTATCAGATTGTTGCCATATTTCGTGGGGTATGCATTAAAATCGCATTCAATGCCTCAAGTTCTATGGGCTTAACTAAATGGGCATTGAAGCCTGCTGCTTCGCAACGACGCCGGTCTTCGTTATTCCCCCAGCCGGTCATGGCAATTAGTAACACTTCCGGCAGTCCAACTTCCTCTCGCAAGCGGCGGGCTACTTCCAAGCCATTCATCTGAGGCAAGCCGATATCAAGTAACACTACTTCCGGATTGTGGGCTTGCGCCAGTTTGAGAGCGGCCGGACCATCATAGGCAGTATGAACCTCGTGACCCGATAGGCGCAGCAAGAGCGTGAGTGTATCCGCATTATCGATGTTGTCATCGACGATGAGAATCCGCCTTACCGTACCGGTGTTGGATTGCATTGGCAGTTGTTTGCAGTCGGTCGATGCAGGGACATTCTCCATGATCGGCAAATGCACCACAAATTCGCTGCCCTGCCCTCGGCCAGCACTAAATGCTTGCACCAGCCCGCCATGCAGATCGACTAAACTGCGTACCAAGGCCAGCCCCAGCCCAAGGCCTCCCTGCGCGGTCGAGCGAACGCTCCTCCTGCTCAAATGGCACAAATAAATACTGCAGCCATTCCGCCGGAATCCCGATGCCGCTATCGCGAACTTTGATGACGGCATTGTTGTTCTGCCGTTCCAAAATGAGCCAGATGTGACCATTCTCATCAGTGAACTTCGAAGCGTTTGTCAAAAGATTCGCCAGAACCTGAATCAATCGCGGTGGATCACCTTCGACCCAGATCGCGTCTGGCGGTAAGATAAGGTTCAACTGCTGCTTTCGAGAGTCGAGAAGTGGACGGACCATTTCGATCGTGCGATTCACTAATTTCGCTACTTCCACCGGCTCTGCCTGCAATTTAATTTTGCCCTGCGTGATCCGCGAGATATCGAGCAGATCGTCGACGATTCGCGTCATCTGCTGCACCTGACGTTCAATCACTTCCAGGGCCTTGCGAGATTCTTGGTCGCGTGAATGTTTAAGTTCAAGAATCTTTACAGAGTTGCGAATGGGGGCCAATGGATTACGCAGCTCGTGACCCAGAATCGCCAGGAACTTATTCTTCCTGCGATCGGCTTCCTGCAACGCTTCCGTTTGAGCTTTTAATTGACCATGTACCCGCTTATCTTCTTCGGCTCTTTTCTGCTCGACTTCACGGCGATAGTCATCCCGACCATTGACATACATCACGACGCTGGCCGCAATTGCCTCGTCCAGTGCCAGACCGATCGCTAGCACCTCGCGGTATTTCAAAGGTCTATCGAACCTTTCTTCTAAAAAATCAAGAATCACAAACCTGAGAATCTGGTAGTCGCGCACCACTTCCGGCAACGACCAGCCTGCCTCCCAACGCTGTTCGCCATGTCTTAGTGCAGTCAGGCAGTGCTGCGACTCCTGCGGATCCTCAACTTTTTTCAGTCTGTCCCCCAGCGTCGTCAGAAGGTCATGGAGATGATCCAGGAGAACGGAATGGTGGACTCGACTGGCGTTGGGCTGTTCTTCGACAGCCCGTATACTCCAGCGCTCGATGATGACTTCCACATTGATCAGTAAGAAATCTCCAAGCTCCTCATGCACTTCGGATCGAATCGTCTGGGGGTCAGCGGACATCAGATACCAATGGTCTTAGCTTAGGTTAGGCTCGGCGGGATCGGAGATTGAAACCGCCATGATAGCACAACTTCAGCGAAACGGCGACCAATTTAAGTTCGGCATCGTCAGCCGTTGACACCAGTGAATTCACAGCGGCTGCAAGATCAAGTTACATGTAAGTCTCCGTATAGGAGAACAAGGCCGACCGCAGCCAACCAACTTCACAATAATCAAGCCTCGAAGAGCACAATTTGCTTGCCAGAATCGGCGAATGGCAATAGGTTGTGTTGGGCAAGGCTTGGGGAAGCGTTAAGGAAACTCCTGAGATGCGCCCACGTCTCTTGCGATCGCCTTTGCCAAGCCGATTCGGACACACTTCGAACGTGAGCTGCACACAAATTGCACGGCGGATGCTGTCGCAACGGCCTCGCTCGTTTGAAATCCTCGAGCAGCGGCTCGCGTTATCGGCAATCCAAGACTGGTCGATCCGCGGAATGGGAGGGGGTGGTGCACTTTTCTCGCCTAGTTTCAGTCCGTTTGATCCAAATGAGATGTACGTCGCCTCAGACATGGGGCAAATCTTCCACACCACAAACAAAGGTGGACTGTGGGACACCGTTGATTTCCGCCAGGTTTATGGCGGCCATAATGCCAAAGTGCAGTTCACGGTAAATCAGCAGATTCTGTATACGCTGGATTATGCCAGCGGTGGCGACGTCATTCAGCCAACCAAGAGCACCGACGGCGGCGTGACCTGGAACCCGATTGCGGCCGACCCCACATTCGGCTCGGCCATTACGCTGGCGGCTGATTACAACAACCCAGCTCGATTGCTGGTGAGCGATTATTCGCATTTGTTCATTTCAACTGACGGCGGAACGACGTTCGCCCAGCGCTTTTCTACGGCCGATAGTGCGGGCCTGCACATTGCGGGGGAACTATTCGATGGCAACAGTATCTATGTGGGCACGAATCAGGGCGTGCTGGTTTCGACTAACGGCGGCGCCAGTTTCAGCGTCGCGGCCTACACCGGCATCCCCAGCACGCAGCGGATCGTTTCCTTCGCGGGAGCCAAAGAAAACGGCGTGACGCGGTTTTGGGCAGTCACGTCGACTCCTGCCGATGTTTTCGCTGGCGTGCAAGGATTCGATGGCGTCAGCTATGCTGGCATTTATCGTCTGGACATCGGACAAACAGTATGGACTTCGATTGCGACCGGTATCAGCGCGGGTGCTTCGCCATTGTTTGTTTCTGCAGCGATCAACGACATCGACACCGTATACGTGGCCGGCGGTAGCAGCACCTCACGCCCCACTGTTTTTCGCAGCACCACAGGCGGCGTCAACTGGCAGAGCGTGCTGCAGACCGTCGGCAATGCCAACGTGCAGACCGGCTGGTCAGGAGATGGCGGGGTTCGCGGTTGGTCGTATGCAGAAACGGCGATGGGTTTTTCAGTTTCACCGCTCGACTCCACGCGTTTGATCATCACGGATTATGGTTTCGCGCACTTGAGCGAGGACAGCGGCGATTCGTGGCGCGCGTTATATGTCACGCCCGATGATTTGAATCCTGCGGGTGCGCCGATTCCGGCGGGGCTCACTTACAAATCGAGCGGACTGGAGAATACAACCTCTTGGGACCTCACCTGGACCAGCCCCACGCACATCATCGGCTCTTTCGCCGACATCCGCAGTGCGGTCAGCAACGATGCTGGAGCTACCTGGTCGTTCAATTACACGGGCCATACGCAGAACGCAATGTACCGCTCGATCGTGCAGACCACGACGGGCGTTGTGTATGCCGCCACGTCGAGCGTCCATGATATGTATCAGAGTACCTATCTGACGGACGCCCGGATCGATGGTGGTGCCGGCTTGGTGTTGTTTTCGACAGACAGCGGCACAACCTGGAATACTATGCACGATTTCGGCCATGTGGTCACATGGGTGGAAGCAGATCCCAACAACCCCAATCGCCTGTATGCTGCGGTCGCTCACAGCTCGGCTGGCGGCATCTATGTCACGAATAACGCCCAAGCCGGCGCAGCATCGACGTGGACCAAACTCGCCACTCCACCGCGCACACAGGGGCACGCCTTTAACATCTGCGTGCTAAATGACGGAACGCTCGTCGTCAGCTACTCCGGACGCCGTGCTGCGAGCGGAGCATTTACTGCATCCAGCGGCGTGTTTGTGACGCCAATGGCGGGCAATCCTGGCAAGACGTGAGTGCGCCCGGCATGTTGTATTGGACGAAGGATATCGTCATCGATCCCCATGATACCAGCCAAAACACGTGGTACGTTAGCGTCTTCAGCGGTTGGGGCGGGGCGCCAAATGGACTGGGCGGCTTGTACAGGACTACCGATCGCGGACAACATTGGACGCGTATCAATGCGCTCGATCGCGCCAACTCCATCACCGTTAGTCCAACAAATCCTAACGAAGCGTATCTCACCACCGAGATCGACGGACTGTGGTATACCGAAAACCTACAGGCGGTGACGCCGACGTTTTCGCAAGTCGCGGGCTACAAATTCATGCAACCCATGCGGGTTGTATACAACCCCTTCAACACCGACGAAGTGTGGGTTACCAGCTTCGGCGGAGGATCTGCGCGTGGGCAATGCGACTTCGACAATCTCACTCGGCGATTTCAACCGAGACGGGCAAACGTCTGCCGCCGACATCACCGTAATGTTCACCGCGCTGGCCGATGTGTATGCCTACCAAGCCACCAAAGGTCTGTCCGACCCGCAATTGCTGGAAATTGGCGATCTCAATGGAGATGGTGCATTTAACAACAAAGACATCCAGCCGCTGTTGGATTTGATTGCGTCGACGGAAAGTGAAAGCGGCGTTGGGGCCAAAGCGCTTCAAAGCACCGTGGACAACAATGGGCGGGCTATCGGCACTTCCTTTCTGTTCACAATAGGGTCCACCACTGAGATCGGTGAACGCACCGGCCAAAAAGACGCTGAACCTGTCTCAAAGATATTGGCCGCGATGGATTCCGGCCCACCACTGGCAACAATTGCCGACCATCAGACAAAAGATGCGACGAGGCCAGCCATCGATCGGCAGCAGCTTCTCGTAGTTGACAATTATTACGAAACTCTACAGACTGCTCTCGTCACGACTCCCAAGAGACTGCCGGCCGTGCACAGTGTTTCAAGGCTAGTCGCATCCAACGATCCATGTAATGCGTTCTTGAGCCTGCCGTTTGATTCCGACTGGCCCACAACGCTGGGGCTCATTTGAGTCACTGGATTGGCGCATCTGATTCGCTTTTTGCCTCGAAGGGATCAGCATGGTCGCCGATTGACACCAGCCGTTGGTAATCGACCTCCCAGAATCAGGCCGCTCTGGCGAGTCTGCGAACAAGAGAACCACTTGGTATGCGAATTGCTAGAGAACGGTTTGTATATATAGATGCTCGCGAGGGGAGAGTTTGATGCCAAATAATTGTAGCGAGAAAAGCGCAGCACTGCCGGACGAAGATCGCACAATTCTGCTCGAAATGCAGCCACTTCAAGACCTCATCGATTGCCTGCCGGCTGGCACCTATACTTGCGATTCTGAAGGACTAATCACCTGTTTCAATCGGCATGCTGAGCAACTCTGGGGCCGAACACCAAAACTTAATGATCCGGTAGACCGGTATTGCGGTTCTTTTAAGCTCTATTTAGCCAATGGCCAACCTATTCAACACGACGAGTGCTGGATGGCCCGAGCCTTAAAAACCGGCCGAAGTTTTAACAGCGAAGAAATCATCGTTGAGCGGCCCGATGGCAGTCGGTTGACCATATTGGCCCACGCCAATCCAATTCATGACGCCCAGGGGCAACTAGTCGGGGCCCTAAACGTGTTGGTGGACATCAGCGATCGGAAGCGGGCTGAGGAAGACCAAGCGCTATTGGCGGCGATTATCGAATCCTCGGATGATGCCATTGTTTCCAAAGCTCTGGACGGGAGCATACTTTCTTGGAACCGCGGCGCCGAGCGATTGTATGGCTGGACGGCAGAGGAAGTCGCCGGTAAGTCGATCATGCTGATTATTCCGCCGGACCGTAGGGACGAGGAATTGGAGATCCTAAGCCGCCTTCGCCGTGGTGAACGGATTGACCATTTCGAAACGGTTCGATTGACGCGAGATGGCCATCGACGGAATATCTCGCTGACGGTTTCGCCAGTTCGCGACCGCGCCGGCCGGATTTTTGCTGCTTCGAAGGTTGCCCGCGACATCACTGCGCGTAAGCAGGCAGAAGCCTCGCTCGTCGCCCTGAAGGACGAACTGGCTGCTCAATTGTCCGACCTGCGACAGCTACAGGACATGAGCGTGCGGCTGTCAACCACACTCGATCTCGAGCCAATTTTGGAGCAAACGCTGCGCACCGCGGCCACGATTGAAAACACCAGCATGGGCCTCTTGGCGGTGCGCGACCAGTACCAAAATGAACTTCGAGTGGGCGCGAGTTTGGGATTAACGGAACGGTTTCTAAACAAACTTCAGAATCTGCTGGCGGACGGCGGCTTTTGCGGTATATGCTTCAAAGAACGACGTCGTGTGATCATTGAAGATACGGAAACCGATCTGCAGTTCGAGACTCTTAAACAGCTGGCGCGCGATGAAGGGTTCGGCGCGATGCACTGCACGCCTCTGATTACTCGGAGCGGCACGATCCTGGGGGTGCTAACTACGCTTTTTCGTCGGCCACATCGGCCTAGCAATCGCGAAATGCAACTGATCGATTTGTGTGGTCGGCAGGCAGTTGATTTCATCGAAAATGCCCGGCTCTACGCTCAACTTTGCGAAGCGGATCGTCGCAAAGACGAATTTCTGGCCACCTTAGCACATGAGTTGCGCAATCCTTTGGCGCCACTTTCAAATTCGCTGCACCTCTTAAAACTGACTGACGATTTAAGTCCAGAAGTTCAGCGCATTCGGGATTTGATGGAACGCCAGGTCAACCATATGGTGCGTCTGGTTGATGACCTCATGGAAGTCTCGCGCATCACGCGCGGTAAAATCGAGCTGCGCGTACGCGCCGGTCGAATTGGCCGCGGTTTTGGACAGTGCCATTGAAACCAGCAAACCGTTCCTCGACGCTGCGGGTCACCAGCTAGCTATGCAATTGCCCCCGGAGCCGATCTTCGTGCAGGCTGACTTCGTTCGGCTGACGCAAGTGATCTCCAATCTTCTGAACAATGCTGCCAAGTACACAGAGCGCGGCGGTCAAATCTGGCTAACAGCTCGGCGCGACGGACAAGAGGCCATGATCTCAGTGCGCGATATGGGAGCAGGAATCTCGGCGGAGATGCTGTCGCACGTCTTCGACATGTTTGCGCAAAATGACCGGACTCTGAACCGATCGCACGGCGGCCTGGGCGTCGGGCTTATGCTGGCCAAAAAGCTAATCAGCGCTCCACGGCGGAACAATTGAAGCGCACAGCGATGGACATGGCAAAGGGAGCGAGTTCATCGTCCGTTTGCCGGTAATTGAAACTGCCCAAACCCTCGAGAAACCCTGCTCAACCAGCGGCGAATCTAAGCTGCTTTCGCGCCGCATTCTTATCGTCGACGATGCCTACGCCGCCGCGTACATGCTCGGTAAGTTATTGGAATCGATGGGTCAGCAAGTGCAAGTCGTGAACTCCGGCGCCGCCGCATTCGAAGCGGCGACTTCAGAACCCACCGGACATTGTGATCTCGGATATTGCCATGCCGAATATGGACGGCTACGGACTCGCGCGCCGATTGCGACAGGAGCCGCAGCTAAACCATACTGTACTAATCGCACTTACCGGGTATGGTCAAGATCGTGACAAGCAGCGCACCGCGGAGGCGGGTTTCGATCGGCATTTAGTGAAGCCGATAGGTATGGATACGCTGCGACATCTGCTAGCCTCAATTCCCGAGTAGCAAGACTCATAGGTATGGGGTGATTCACTCATGGTTGAGATTGATCTAGTCGCTTCGTCGGGCCGCCGGATTCGCTACGCCGTCGTGGGCCTGGGGCACATCGCTCAAGCCGCTATTTTGCCGGCTTTTGGACACGCCGCAGAGAACTCCGAACTGACGGCGCTAGTGTCCAACGATCCGGAGAAGTTGAAAAAGCTCGGCCGCAAGTATCATGTCGCTCACAAATTCAACTACGACGAGTACGACGCCTGCCTGGGCAGCGGCGAGATAGATGCCGTGTACATCGCCCTGCCGAATCACCTGCATCGCGAATATTCGGTTCGCGCGGCTGAAGCCGGCATTCATGTACTCTGCGAAAAACCGATGGCCGTCAGCGAAGCCGAGTGCCGTGAGATGATCAACGCGGCGCACCGCTGCAACGTGCGCCTGATGATCGCCTATCGTTTGCATTTTGAGGAAACCAATCTGAAGGCGGTCGAGTACGTTCGTTCTGGGCTGCTCGGTGAGCCGAAGTATTTCAGTTCCTGCTTTTCGATGCAGGCCAAAGACGGCATCCGGCTGCGACAAGAAACCGGCGGCGGCACACTGTACGACATCGGCATCTACAGCATCAATGCGGCCCGCTATCTGTTTGGCGAGGAACCTATTGAAGCGTTCGCTTGGACGGGCAACACCGGCGATCCACGATTCCAGGAAGTCGACGAAATGGCAGCTGCCATGCTGCGGTTTCCCGCGGGCCGCCTAGCCAGTTTCACCTGTAGTTTCGGCGCCGCCCACGTGTCGGAATATCGCCTTGTTGGCACCCGCGGCAATCTGCGCGTTGAGCCCGCCTACGAGTACTCCGTCAAACTGGCTCATTATCTGACGCTTGACGGTAGGACGACGAAGACCAGCTTCGCCAAGCGCGATCAATTCGCGCCGGAGATCTTGTACTTCTCGCAGTGCGTTCTCAGCGGCAACGAGCCGGAGCCCAACGGTGAGGAAGGTCTGGCCGATGTGCGCATTATCGAAGCGCTCTACCGATCCGCTGCCGGAGACAAACCGATCAACCTCGAGCCAGTTCTCAAATCAAACCGACCAACACCGAAGCAAGCGATCGAGCGCCCTGCCGTCAAAGTGGAACCGAAACTGGTCCATGCAGAAAGCCCGCATTATTAATATCAACCGTGGCTAGATTCACGATACCTGCTTGAGCAACAGGAATTGATTTTGCTCGCGGATTAACGCTGTTCAGATGTGGCGACAGTTTTAACCCATGAGCGCAGGACTTCGGCAACGCTCCAGGCTTGCGCAATACAACCGCGTGGACGATATGGCGGTTCGGCATCAAAGACCTCACTGATTGAGCCTAGCCCCGCTTCGTTTAAGTGCGGCCAGAACCCGGCTAGCAGTTTTCTGGCGTTCCGCGCTTCATAAGGATAAACCCGTAGCCAGGCATCAATGTACGGCCCGATGAGCCAAGCCCAAACTGTGCCCTGATGATATGCGGCATCGCGCAGCGCAAATCGCCATCGTAGGTCGGTTTGTAATCGGAGTGGGCAGGCGCCAGGCTTCGCAAGCCTACAGGCGTAAGCAAATGCTTGGTTACCTGCTCGATTACAGGCTTCCAATATGTTTGGTCGAGCACGGGATAATCGAGGGAAATCGCGAATACTTGATTAGGTCGCAATGCTGCGTCATCGCCCTTTTCACCATCGACAACATCATACAAATATTCGCCTTCGGCATGCCAAAAACGCTTGTTGAACGAGGTGCAGGTTTGCGCGGCGCGAGCGGCCAACAGCGTTGCGGCGTTGTCGTCGCCTGCCTGATGAGACCAAAACTCCAAGAGTCGCAGGGCGTTGTAAAACAGTGCATTGATTTCAACGGCTTTGCCCCGTCGTGGTGTCACCACCCAGTCGCCAATTTTGGCGTCCATCCACGTGAGCTGATATCCCTCTTGCCCCTGCGATAACAAACCATCGTTCGGATCAACGTGAATGCCAAACCGCGTGCCATGGTAATGATGGTCGATGATATCGCGTAGCATCGGCAACAGACTTCGCAATGTTTCCCAATCGCCGGTCGCTCTCCAGTATCGCTCCAGTGCGTGGAAGTACCACAAAGTGGCGTCGGCGGTGTGATACAAGCCTTCCTTTTCGCCTTCGGGAAACAAGTTGGGAATCAGGCCATCGCGAACATAACGGGCAAAAGTTCGTAGCAAATATCCAGCCTCCGCCTGACGGCCGGTCAGCAGCATCAGTCCTTCCATGCTGATCATCGTGTCGCGGCCCCATTCGGTGAACCAATGGTAGCCGGCAATCATGGAACGCACGTCGTCCCCCGTCGCATGGGCGACTGCCAGATCGGCCAGGCGAGTCGAAGGTCGAATAATGAACTGGTCTCCAGCCAGCACTAGTTCGGAACCGCGGTCTGCTTGAGCCTCCGGACAAGATTGTGCAACAAGCTTTTCTCTCCGGCGCATTTCGGCTTCCAGCGCTTCTCGCGGCTCGACTGCGATTATGGTATCCCATGCTTCCGTCGAACCGATGAGCGCAATCTCTTGCCCTTCGGTCAGGTCAGTGCGATAATAGCCGGGGCTCCAGAGGTTTCCTTCGTATTCATAACCGCGTGCTTTTTCGGCGCGATAATGAACCTGGTGAAATCGGCCGCCATCTAAAATCAGTTGCGTTTTCCCGCCAACGGCGCGTATTCGCAGAAGTGGTTCCGCATCGGACCGAATGTCAATACGGTCTTCAACCGCAGTTACCGTGTAAGTAAACGGCGCATGGGCAGTGACTGGCGCTTCGTGTGGTCTGAAGTGCATTGAAGGCCGCAACCGTAAGCGTACAGTTCCAGGTGCCGCGAGCAGCCGGTAGTGGATGTAAACCGTATTCTGCAAATACGGCATCAGCAGGTGTTTTTCCAGTTTGATCGGCCCGATTTCATAGCGCCAGAACGGCAAGCCGCCGTCGAGACGAAATTCACCCAGCGCGTTCAATTCGTCCATCTTGCTGCTGGCCGAATCTTCCAGATCGAGCCGAATGATCTTGCGATCTTCCAGCTTGATTTCCTCAGTGATGTGGTTGAACATCACGAACCGGCCCAGCGGCGCCGGCAGAGCGGCGATTAATAGCCCGTGATAGCGGCGCGTGCAAGCGCCGGAAACCGTTCCCGAGGCGTAGCCGCCAAGGCCATTCGTTACGAGCCATTCTCGCTCCAGCAGCACCTCCGGGTCTTTTTCCGGAAGGGCCGACCATGGGCATGCGCTGAACGGGTTTTTCGATTTGCATGAAAGTAGCCGACATAAAGTCATTTTGATTCGGATGGTTTGGCGAAGAGTACGCTGGCCGATTCACCCCGAATGTGCCAGCCTTCGTCGGTCTCTATGGGCGCGGTCCCCACGCCACCGTAGCGCAAGTCTTCGCTGCTCCACAAGGAGGCCCAAGAATATCCAGCGGGGGGCGCCAGCAATGGCTGCGGCGCAGGTGAATATAAAAAATCGCCTCCGAAGTTCACCAGCAGTAATCGATCGTCGCCATTCTCGCCGAAATATCGCAGCAGCAAGCCATCGGCCCCCAACGTGACGCCATCGATTCGATCGGGTCGCTGCTGCGCGAAAACCGGGTCTTCGCGTCGCAATCGCAACAAATCGGCATGCAGGTTGTAGATCGGTCGATGCGACTGCCGCTCGTTCAAGTCCAACTTGCAACGCCGAAAAGTCGCCGGATCGGTGGGGTTCGGCAGGTTGCGCTGCGCTTCAGGAGCTCCTAGATTTGGAAACTGCGACAAAAACTTTGCTCGGCCTCGCGCGACGGCCGCGCCAAGCTCGCCGGAATAGTCGGCAAAAAATAAAAAGGGGCTGGTCGCTGCGAATTCCTGCCCTTGAAAGAATAGTGGCGTTTGCGGGGCGAGCAGCCACAGCGCGGTCATGGCGCGAAGCTTCCCGGGACTGGTTAATCGATCGATGCGCTCGCCGGTGGCGGAATTCGCAACCTGATCGTGATTCTGCAAAAAACTAATGAATGCCGTCGCCGGTAATCCAATGGCTGATGTGCCACGCGGCTTCTTTTGCCATTGGGATCGCTGGCCTTGGTAGATGAAACCGCGTTTCGCTGCCGCGATTAATTCTTCAGCGCTGCCCCAATAGTCGGAATAATAAGCCGGATTGTGGCCCGTTAGCCGGACACAGGCCGCGTGATGAAAATCGTCATTCCAGGCGGCGTCCATGCCATGTCCGTTTTTTTCCGCCGGACACACGGTGCGCACATCTTGCGCTTCGTTCTCGGCAATTAAATACAGCGATTTCTCACCAGCGGCTTTGCGGGCGGCAATCGAAATTTCGGCGAGCACATGCGGCGTCGAGGCATCGTGAATTGCCTGCGTCGCGTCGAAACGGAAGCCATCCAGATGAAATTCGTCGATCCAATAGCAGGCGTTGGCCTTAAAGAATTCACGCACAGGTCTGGAGTTTTTGCCATCAAAATTAATCGCTTCCGACCATTCGCTCTCATAGCGATCGGTGTTATAGCTATCCGCGAATTCTCTAATCCAGTTCTCCGACACGCCGAAATGGTTATAAACCACGTCCAAAATGACACCCAAGCCCACGACATGCGCCTGATTGACGAACTGTCGAAAATCATCCGGTGTTCCATATAGCCGCGTCGGTGCGAACAAGTTGACACCATCGTATCCCCAGCCAAAGCGGCCGGAAAAATCGGCCACTGGCAGCACTTCGACGACGGTAATGCCCAAACGTGCCAGTTCGGCAAGTTCTCCGGCCGCCGCTTGCCAGGTTCCTTGAGAGGTGAATGTGCCAATGTGCATTTCGTAGAGCACTTGCCCTGGCGGCTGTAGACCTTCCCACGATTGATCGGACCAACTGAAGCGATGCGGATCGACAACTTCCGAGAGCCCAGACGGTCCGTCGGGCTGAAAGCGCGACGCGGGGTCAGGGCGAAGTTGGTCGCCATTGTCCAACCGGAAACCGTATCGCGTGCCGGGCACGGCATCATGCGCAAATGCGGAGAAATAACCATTTCCCTCCGGCTGGAGTGGTATTTGCACTTTTGTGCCACTGTGCGAAGCGGGAGGAAAAAGCACCGCGTCCACACTGTGGCGCTTGGGTGCCCAAATCCGGAAATGCACACCCTTATGGGGCGCAATTTCAGCACCAATCGGAAGCCGGCGGCAAATTTGAAGCGCAGTTGTCATAGTGGTTGCGAGATACGTTCAAGCGCCGCTGCCATTTCGATCGACGGTGCCTTTTTCGAGTGGAGGCCGATCGGGATTGCACAACGTATGCCAATGGTGAAACTTATGCCATTTGAACAATTCGTGGAACATTGTATGCGTTGAGCTGATGATTGTCGGAGAGTCACAGTGGTCGTTAAGAAACCACGACTCTCCTATAATCTCAGGGAAACTTAGCCGGAAATCTCCGTTTGCCAGATACGGCACCAAAACTGCCAATTGGTATCCGCAACCAAGACGCCAATTTGTGGTCTATTTAAATGACGGCAGCAGGCTGCAAAGCATCTGCGATGCTGTTCCCCCCTGTAGGTTTCCAAATGATAGGGGTGTCTGCGATGGCAAATAATCAGCGGAACAAATTCAGCGAAGCCTTTCATCAATTCTCCAACTGGTCGGCCGGACTGATGGGCTCTCCTGGGGCGTTTGTCCTGGCGTCCTGTGTCATTATCACTTGGGCGGTCACAGGACCATTTTTTCATTTTTCTGACACCTGGCAATTAGTCATAAATACCAGCACAACTATTGTCACCTTTCTGATGGTGTTCTTGATCCAAAACACGCAAAATCGTGATGCACGGGCCATTCACCTGAAGCTCGACGAGCTGCTGCGCGGCGTCACGGCGGCCAGAACCGGACTGGTGAATCTCGAGGAGCTTCCGGAAGAGGATTTGAATCGACTGGCAAAGGAATTCAAGGTGTTGCAAAAACGAGCGGGCACCGATGAACAGACCGGCGAATTGGAAGAGGTCGAAGAGCATTGCTAAACGACGACGGGATGTTTCATGAACTCCGGCTCTGCTAAACGCAAAACAGCACCCATTCGACGAGACCGGTCTGCGGCCGATTACTTGCCGGATATCGAATCGCTTGCGAAACTCGCGAACGCGGCACGACATTGCCGGGGCTGCGATCTTTACCAGCGAGCCACGCAAACCGTTTTTGGCAAAGGTCGCTCGACGGCAAGACTGATGCTGGTGGGCGAGGCGCCGGGTGATCGAGAAGATGCTGTAGGAAAGCCGTTTGTCGGGTCGGCTGGACGACTGCTCGACGAGGCACTCACGAAAGCGGGCATCAATCGCAAAACTGTTTATTTGACGAATGCCATCAAGCATTTCAAGTGGGAACCGCGCGGCAAACGACGGTTGCATGCCAAGCCCAGTTCGAGAGAGATAACTGCCTGTCGACCCTGGCTGGAAGCCGAAATTCGAGTGATTGCGCCGGAAACAATTGTCTGCTTGGGAGCCACCGCGGCTCAGGCACTTTTGGGACGCAACTTCCGGCTGACAAAGCATTTTGGCGAAGCCGTTCAGTCGCACTGGGCTGATCGGATTTTTGCAACTTACCATCCGTCGGCAATTCTGCGAGCGCCGGAGCATGTCGAACGAAAACGGTTGACGACACTGTTCATCGCGCACCCAAAATTGGCCGCGTCGAAATTAGTGCCTTTGAAAAAGCAGCACTTTTTATGGGACTTCGCGAATATCAAAAGAGGCGAGATTTTTCTCGATCGTCAGAACCTAGCGGCAGACCTAGCCGCCACCGTGGCTATTCCTTTGTGATTCAAAAGCACGCTGCCACGCGGCTACATTATGACTTTCGCTTGGAGATGGATGGCGTCTTGAAAAGTTGGGCAATGCCCAAGGGGCCGAGTCTCGATCCGGCTGATAAGCGCTTGGCCGTTGAAGTGGAAGATCACCCGCTGGAGTATGGCAAATTCGAAGGTACGATACCCGCGGGCGAATACGGCGGCGGCACCGTAATGGTCTGGGACTTTGGTACCTGGGATCCGCAAGCTGATCCGCGCAGGATATCGAGAGGGGAAACTCAAATTCACTCTGGATGGCAAAAAATTGCACGGCGGTTGGACGCTCGTCCGAATGAGCGACAACCGACAGCGAAACGGGAAACTCAATTGGCTATTGATCAAAGAACGCGACCCGTGGGCTCATCGGCAGGCAGGCTGGCAATGTTCTCGAAAAACTCTCCCGCAGCGCCAAAACTGGTCGCACGATGGACGAAATTGCCAATGCCCAGCGCCCGAAGAAAAACACTCGGAGTTCAGCGGCGAAATCTATGGCAACCAAAAAGCATGTTTCAAAACAATCGGCAGCGGAGAAAACCAGCGCTATGGCCGTAAAATCCGCAGGTCGAGCCAAGAGCTCAAAACCACGGAGACGCAACACACGAAAATCGACGAAAAAGAAAACCACCGTTGATGCCTCCGATCTACCCGGGGCACGGCGGGCAATATTTCCGCGGCAGCCCGCGGCACAACTGGCCACGATCGTCGCGATTCCTCCGGAGGGCGATGAGTGGTTTCACGAAATGAAATTCGACGGCTATCGCATACTGTGCTGCATTCGCGGCGGTAAGGTGCAATTCATTAGCCGCAACGCGCAGAACTGGACGCGGCGCATGCAGACGCTGGTTGGGCCTGCCGCCGAGCTGGGAGTTGGCGAGGCCGTGCTCGATGGCGAAGTCGTCGTGCTCATTGCCAACGGCGTCAGCAGTTTCCAATCGCTCCAGAATGCATTTCGTGGCGAGCGCAAGTCGCCGCTGGTCTATTTTGTTTTCGACGTGTTGTATCTCGACGGATACGATCTTCGGTCGGCGCGGCTCGAAGATCGAAAGACGCTGCTGGAAGTCTTACTGAAGCAAAGTCCGGCAACCTCCCGATTGATTCGGTACAGTCAGCACGTTATTGGCTTCGGGGCTGCGTTCAAGCAAAAGATGTGCGAGGCCGGTCTGGAGGGCATGATTTCCAAACGCCGCGACGCTCCCTATGTGCCCGGTCGCAGCGTCAGTTGGTTGAAATCCAAATGCCGTCAGGGACAAGAATTTGTCGTCGGAGGGTACTCACAGCCCTCGGATTCGCGTACCGGCTTTGGCGCACTTTTGGTCGGTTACTATCGTCCGGATGGGAAGCCGGCTTACGCGGGTCGTGTTGGCACGGGCTTCAATGAAACTGTTCTGAGCGACTTAATGCGGCGGCTTTCGCCGCTGCGTAAAACCAAAACACCGTTTGTCGACCTGCCCAAAGGCACACGAGTGAGCGATGTTACTTGGGTCAGTCCAAAAATCGTCGGTCAAATCGAATTCAGCAACTGGACCGAAGAAGGCTTGCTCCGCCAGGCATCATTCGAAGGTCTGCGCGAAGACAAGCCGGCACGCGACGTGCGGCGTGAAATTGCGCGGTCGTCTCCTTAAGCTGATCGTGTGGAACCGGTTCTCGATTCTCTGTGGCGCCTCGCTTGTACTAACCTTTGAGGGTCCGATGGCCAAGAAGTCGGCAGCTCGATCGAAAACAAAGATAAAACGTGCGTCTCCAGAAAAAAGGCAGGCGTCCGCAACGAGTAAACGCTTAACAAATAAATCACGGCAAGGGGTGATCCAACCGAATGAACCCGCAAGATTTCGACTGACACATCCTGATCGAGTCATCTACCCCGAAGAAGGCATCACGAAGCGCGAATTGGCTGAGTATTACGTCCGGGTGGCCGACTGGATGCTGCCGCAAATTGCGGGACGTCCTTTGTCGTTAGTTCGTTGCCCTGCCGGCGTCAGCGGAGAATGCTTTTTTCAGAAGCACCCGCCGCTCGGGCTTTCCACGAGCGTGAAGCGAATCAAAATTCGCGAAGGCACAGGCCTCCACGATTATTTGATGGTTGACAATGTCGAAGGGCTCGTCGCGTTGGTTCAATTTGGGGTGCTTGAGTTGCACGTTTGGGGCTCGCGCGCGACGACGTCGAATATCCGGATCGATTGGTTTTCGATCTGGATCCCGATCCGACGGTGGCTTGGGATCGAGTGATCGAAGGCGCCTTTGTAGTGCGCGCTGCACTCGAAGAGCTCGATCTGGAAAGCTTCGTCAAGACCACTGGCGGCAAGGGCATTCACGTCGTGGTTCCCATTGCCCGCAAGCATTCGTGGGACGAGGTCAAAGATTTTAGCCACGCAATTGCCGAGTGGAGTGCAAGAGCTGCGCCAGATCGCTACGTCGCTAGCATGTCGAAGGCGGCGCGACGGGGCAAAATCTTCATCGACTATTTGCGAAATCAACGCGGCGCCACTACGGTGGCCGCCTATTCAACCCGTGCGCGACCCGGCGCGACCATTTCAATGCCACTGGAATGGACGGAACTGAAGGCGTCAAAGTCGCCGACGGAATTCAATGTGACGAATACACCCAGCCGCCTGGCTGAACGCGGGCGCAATCCGTGGCATGAACTCGATCGCATTCGTCAGTCGATAACCAACGTGGCAAAAAAGAAATTGGCTTTGTTGGTTACGCGCTGATTTTTGACGTTTGGTAGGCGAAATTGTCTACGCTCCAAATAGCCCAACTCGCCTCTACGACCTTTATACGTCTTGGGCGAAGGCGCGCAAAGTCGAAACAGTCAGCTGTTTTTCCGGCTGCAGCCAATTCGATCGGCACTCAAAATCATCGTCTCGTTGCGCGTTGACGGCGCGTGCGCGCCGCTTTTTTTGCCGAGGCCGAGCGGGCTTTCGCCGATCGTTGGGCCGCGGCTCTTCCACCAAGCCTGCCCCCTTTTTTCGCGGGCTCCTTATTGGTTGCTTTGCCTCGCCCAGAGCCACCCGCTCGCTTTCCGCCGCCAGTCATTTTGTTGACCGTGGCCCAGGCGCGTCGTTCGGCCTCTTTTTCGCCCAGCCCTCGAGACTCGTAGCCCTTTTCGATGTGCTCTGCTTGTCGCTTTTGCTTATTTGTGTACTTTTCTTTACTTCCGCGTGGCATGATTGCGACTCCTTAGTCGTGAATGGTTAGCAGTCTGAAGAAATCACATTGGGTCCGCTAGGAGCTACTTCAAATCATGTGCCACATAGGGACGAATGGGTCAATCAAGGCAATGCGTTGGCACAATTTGTCTTGCTGCAAGCAATCGACAATTCGTTCAATGGTCGTTGTGCAACCAGATTAACGCTGCAAATGCACTAGTTTGATTCAAAACCGATCCGCTTCGGAAGCTATTGTGTGTGCTTGCAAATTCCTTAAGTGTTTTTACGCTCAGAAGTTCAGGCATAGTATGGAAATGGACAACGTTGTCGGCAGAAGTTCCGGTCGAGCATTTACCGATCGGCACTTTTGGCACGGAGCTTGCGGAACAAAATTAGTTACGCGACAAGCATTTTGCTTGATTGTGGTTCATTAACCGACGGGAGATTGATTCATGAGGAAAATTCTTATCTCAATCGCAGCCGTGAGTTTAACGGCTTGGTGTGCTTCGAGTGCCATGGCACAGGGTACCGGCAGCAGTGGTGCAGGTGCCAGCGTAAACAGTAACAGCGTCGCAGCAGGTTCAACAAGTTCCAATCAAACGAACGGCGGCGCAGCAGTCGGGCAGTTGAATAATGGCGTCGGCAATAACGTTCCTGGAAGTGGCGCACTCCAAGACAACACGAGTGCATCAGCTGGTCAACCCAGTTCGAATATTCAGGAAAACAATCAAACAGGCAACGCTGTGGGTGGCAATGCGCAAATGGGCATTGACGCCGGTGGACGAGCTACTGGCGGCGATGTTAATACGCCCGGCGCACGGATCGGCGTGGATACAAACCGTAATGGAGCCAATGTTGATGTGAATCGGCGAGGGGGTTTCGCCAACCCAAACGTTCACATCGATGCCGGCGGGGGAATGAATCCACAAAATGGTTTGAATCAGAATGCCAAGAACAACAACGACCAATGGCGTTTTCAACGCTATAACAACGAATGGTGGTACTGGACGCCGGGCAACTTCTGGATGTATTACCGCGACAACAACTGGAATCGATACGATTCCAACACGTTTCGACCGTTGGCCCGCTATCGAGCGGCTTATCGAGGTCCGATGGGCCCAAATCAGCCTAACTCGGCGAGCGGCAATCCGAACGTAGATCGGCTGCGGGAAGACGTGCGGAATTTAGGCCAAGACCTGCGCCAAGGAGCCAGGGACATCTTGCAAGATTCTCGGCAGAATGCGCGGGATATGCGACAGGACCTGCGCAAGATCGCCAAGATTTGCGGCAGGATACTCGGGATCAACGTCAAGATAATCGTGATCTTCGCCAAGACACGCGGCAGGACCTGCGGGAGTCGGGTCAGCCGGGTGCAGCGATTAGAGGGCCGTCGAGTGATATCGTTCCGCCGCCCAGCATTGATAACAACAATGCCGCTGGCGGCATCCGTTAGAACTCGACTGGTTTCCTCTTTCTAGCCGCCTTTGCGCTGCGGGTCGCAAAGGCGGTTTTTTTGCGCACTGAGGCGTTCATTTTTCGATTGGTTGATTTGCGGCCAGAAAGGACTCAGAGGCGTCAAACGAGTTGGCTGATTCTGCGGTTCACCCAATAAAAATCTACTAAATCTGACGGCAAATCCAGCGTTTGATCGACGCGACGCGGCACACAAAGTGCGTTTCATAGTAGTTGTCAGCGACATTACTCACTTTGAAATGAAAGGGCCCCGCCATGGGAACTATCCTGCTCATTATTTTGGTATTGCTGCTCCTCGGTTCCATACCCGCCTGGCCGTACAGCCGAGGGTGGGGCTACGGTCCGAGCGGCGGTCTCGGCCTGGTGCTGGTGATTCTCTTGGTTCTGGTACTTCTTGGCCGCGTCCCATTCTAAAGCGCCGAGTGCGGTTGATGGATGAATCGAACCGACGCCTCGTTATCATCGACGAGGCGTTTTTATGCGCAAGGTCGGGGCTTGCGTGGGAGGAATTCGGTGGGGTCAGACCTCACACCGAGGAAAGGAAGAGTGGGTGGCACATCGTTTGCTAGAGAGCCTTCCTCGCTCGCGCCAGGAGCTACGGCGAAGGGGCCCAAGGACCAACGAAGACTTGTTTGTCAGCCCTGAGAGAAACCGCCGCCCAAAAGTGCCACGAAATCGGTGAAAGAAAGCGGTGGACTAAATGGACAATTTTATTCGATTAGTCCACCACTTTACAACCATGCAAAGTCTGAAGGCTGGTTCAAATTCTGCGTTGGTCGTCCGTGATGCTTCGCGCAAAACGATCGAGTTCTGCTTCGGCTTCTTCCTTGGCAATGCCATATCGTTCTTGCAACATGCCCACTAATTGCTCTCGTTTCCCTTCCAAAACTGTCATATCGTGATCGGTTAGCTTTCCCCATTTCTCCTGCACTTTGCCCTTAAATTGCTTCCAATTTCCCGCGATTTGATCCCAGTTCATGGTTTGACTCCTTAGCTATAAATTCACAAAAAAGCCCTCTCGCACGCGAAGTGGAGAGGGCTCAACACTGACTAATAGTATTCATCACCCCGCAGTCCTATCGATTTGTAGCCGATGGCGAAATCGTGGGCCGCGAAGCGGTCCCCGCGCCATTGGTCCGATAATACGTATCAATTTGGTTCTTCCAATTGGGATTAGCGAAATCTGGCCAATCGCTTTTGTCGAATCCGGGAGCGTTTTCCAGCTTCTCCTTTGGAACGTCTAATACAAAATACATCTCTTCCTTATCGTGGTTGAAATGTACTTGGTCCAACGGAACCGCAAAGTATTTGGTCCCAATTCCCAGCACACCGCCAAACGACAGAGCCAGGTAATGAACTTTGCCATCGTGCAAGTCGATCACAAAGTCTTCGACGGTTCCGAGCTTCTCGCCGGTCGAATTGCGAACATTCAACCCGCACAGTTTGTTCTTTACCGGGAACGCAGTTGCTACGCCCATTTTCTCGCCGGTTTGGTTCGAATGGAGCATTGCACCCGGGGTGCCCGGTGCAGCACGATCGACCGGCGGAGCGGCCCGATCATGCTGGGCGGCCGGATCCCGTGGCTGATTAACCTGCGGCGGATCCGCAGCGAAGGCAGGCACGATAAAACCAGCAGCGGCCACGAATGATAAAAGCAGTTTAGGCGCACTCATCATCGGAACTCCTTCAAAAAAAGGTAACAGAATATGTCTCTCTGGAAATGCAATTCTTTGCATCAAGGCAGTGGGCCCCGTCGCAGCCCGCCCATCAACAGGCTGGCGATGAACAACACCAGAAAGACGAAAAACAACACCTGAGCAATACTTGCCGCACCCGCGGCAATGCCACCGAAACCGAAAACTCCGGCCACGATAGCGATGATCAAAAACATGAGACTCCAGTACAACATGACACACCTCCAAGAAGTTTATTTGTGTTGTGATGCGATGCTGCTTGTTTCAAACGCGGAAGCAAGCATTGCACTTAGTGTGCCGCAGCGCGGCCGTGTCGCGCAAAAGCAGGGGCGCTTCGGTTTCCGGGGCTCTAACTAACGCGAAAAGAATTTGACCGGGCAAAGATTGACCCAGCTGGACGTGGATAGCGCAGAAATTTGCTCCGCGGGCTGTTTTTGCACGCAAGAGGTCCAATGTGACCGAGTTTGAATCAAATACATTGGTGCGGAAACTCCAAAAAATCCGATTTTTTGAGAGCTACCGCACGGCCACTGAAAAAATTCGCTGACCGAAATCTGCTCAGTTTGAATTGCCTATTGCCAGCCATTACTGGAAAATGACGTTTCGCTCAATTTACAACTAACCCCAAGGGAAGCTTTTGCCTATGTCGACCGTGCTTGTTATCGACGACGATCGTTCCGTGTTGCGCCTCATCGAAAACGCATTTCGCGACAATGCGGACATTAAAATTGTGACTGCAGGCACGGCTCACGACGGTGTCTCTTTGCTGGAAACCGCAAAACCAGACATCGTACTGCTCGATGTGATGCTCCCCGATATGTCGGGGCTAGAAGCCTATCATCAGGTCCGGGCCATCGATCATAAGCTGCCGGTAATTTTCATCACTGTTGGCGGCACTAGCGACATGGTGATTGAAGCCATGAAGCTGGGAGCTTTTGATTACCTGCTCAAGCCACTCGATTTACAGCGGGTGCGCGAAATTGCCGGGCAAGCCTTCGAGGTGCGGCGATTGATGCATGTGCCGGTCCGCGTGCATGAGAAAGGGGCCGTTGAAATCAACGGCGACTCGCTGGTGGGGCGGGCGCCACAGATGCAAGATGTGTACAAGGCGATCGGCCGTGTGGCTTCCCAAGATGTGGCCGTCCTGATCCTGGGCGAAAGCGGCACCGGCAAGGAATTAGTGGCGCGTGCGATCTACCATCATAGTCATCGCGCCAACGGTCCTTTCCTCGCCGTCAATTGTGCCGCGCTAACCGAATCGCTGTTGGAAAGCGAGCTGTTTGGTCACGAAAAGGGCTCCTTCACGGGGGCCACAAGCCAGCGAATCGGAAAATTCGAGCAATGTTCGGGCGGCACTCTGTTTATGGATGAAGTCGGAGACATGTCGCCCCTCATGCAGAGCAAAGTGTTGCGAGTTCTTCAAGAACAGCAGTTTGAACGTGTCGGAGGAACCCAAACCATTCGTACTGACGTGCGAATTATTGCCGCGACCAATCGAAATCTGGAGCGAATGGTTGGCGAGGGTAAATTCCGCGAAGACTTGTATTACCGCCTCAATGGCTTCACCATCAAGATTCCACCGTTGCGGCAGAGGCGAGAAGATATTCTCTTGATTTTGGAATGGTTTCTGGGCCGTTTTCGCCGCGAGCTGGGCAAAGATGTCCATGGCATTTCCCCCGATGCGCTCGACATGCTGCTCAATTACTCGTGGCCGGGCAACGTGCGGCAATTGCAAAGCGTCTTGAAGCAAGCCCTTGTGCAAAGTACCGGGCCGGTGCTGATTTCGGAGTTTTTCCCCTCAGAACTACGACAGCAGGCCTCGGCCGCCGACGAATCGGACGGTGGTCCAGCAGAAAAATCGTTTGATCTGCAGGCCCTGATCGAAGATCGCTTGCGGTCGGGTTCCCGAAATCTGTATGCCGAGGCTTCTGAAGCGATGGAACGGGTACTTCTCACCGCGGTTTTGAAGAGCACCCAAGGAAATCAATCCAAAGCCGCTGACATTTTGGGAATTACGCGTGGCAGTCTTCGCAACAAAATTCGTTCGCTCGGCATACACATCGATCGTACGATTCACGTTCAAGAAGACCCCCATGAAGATGCAATCGCAAGCGAAGCTTAATAATTGCGATATTGCGATTGCGAATTGACCGACTTGAGCGCCGCTACCAATGGCATGCTGACGAATAGGACAATTTTTCTACGGCAGCTTGCCAACATGGCAATCTTTTGCGGTATCGTGGGCCTGGTAATCGCCACCCATCCGCTTGGCATGATCATTGCTCGTAAGTAACACGGTTTATGGCGACCTGGTTGTCGGGTCGGGAAGTGTACCCGTTCAAGAGGAGAACTGCTATGTCACACGGCTCACACACATCAAACATGGCGCGAAATACACGGAAGGCAATGGACGAAGCCCGCGAGGCCGGCCACGACCTGAAAGACACGGTTCAGGAGGCGCAGGAAACATTGTCGAATCCGTTCAGAAAGTCGGCGCCGATGCCACGGCCGCGGTCAAAGAACAATATGAAAATATCCGCGATACGGCTTCCGAGTATTACAAAGTGGGTCGCAAGCGTGCTCGACAGTTAGAGAAAACTGTTGAAGAAACGGTTCACGAACGGCCGCTGGTTGCTCTGCTGGCCGCGATCGGCGCTGGATTCTTGATCGGGTTCTTCTGCCGGCGAGCTTGATGGTGCACTAGGAGCGGCCCCAGCGACCCTCACATGGTTCTGCCTGTCCTTCGCCATGCTGGGCCGTGCAGGTTGAAAGTTGGGGTGCTGTTATGTCTGTTTCAAGTTCCCATCGTTCGACGACTTCGCCGTGGAATACCAACGTGCGGATGCCTCGCACTCCAAGGTTGCAACACAACCTGAAATGCAATGTGTGTGTCGTCGGCGCCGGTATGGCGGGGTTGTCAGTTGCTTATGGACTGGTGACCGCCGGCAAAAAAGTTGTCGTCATTGACGACGGCAAAATTGGCGCCGGTCAAACAACAGCGACGACGGCGCATCTGGTGAACGAGCTCGATCATCGGTACGAAGAAATTGAACGAGTTCGCGGCAGCGATTGTGCCCGATTGGCGGCAGAAAGCCACACGGCAGCGATCAACAAGATCGGCGAAATTGCGTTGGCCGAAGGCATTGCTTGCGAATTCGAACGTTTGAATGGCTATCTCTTTTTGTCGCCGACAGGCTCAGCTGAACTGCTGGATCGAGAGTTTGCCGCTGCACAGCGGACGGGAATTGTACGCGTCGAGCGCGTTGACCGAGCGCCCATCGAATCTTTCGACACGGCGCCGTGCCTTCGCTTCCAAGGACAGGGGCAAATGCACCCGCTCAAGTATTTGGCGGGATTGGCGAGTGTAATTCAGCAGCGAGGCGGTGAGATTTATGGAGCGACACACGCCGACGCAATTGAAGGCGGCGCTCCGGCCACCGTACACACGCGCGACGCCGCTGTTACCTGCGATGCGGTCGTGGTTGCGACGAACGTTCCTGTGAACGATTTGCTTGCGATTCACACCAAACAGGCGTCATATATGACCTACGCCATCGCCGCACGATTGCGAGGTGGCGTGGCCGAGCACGCCTTGTTTTGGGACACCGCCGATCCGTTTCACTATGTCCGCTTTCGGAGCGTCAGGAAACAACCGGGGAACTCCGTTACGAATCTGATCATTGTGGGGGGCGAAGATCACAAAACCGGCCAGGCCCACGACGGTGAAGAGCGCTATGAACGCTTGGAAAGCTGGTCGCGCGAGCGATTTCCGCCGATGGGCGACGTCGAATACCGCTGGTCGGGGCAAGTGATGAATTCGATTGACGGGCTGGCCTATATCGGTCGAAACCCGGGGGACAAAGAAAACGTGTTCATTTCGACCGGCGACTCAGGCAATGGAATCACGCACGGTGCGATTGCCGGTATGCTGATTACCGATCTGATTCTGGGCCATCAGAATCCGTGGACATCGTTGTACGATCCAAGTCGAATCATTCTCAAAGCAGCAGGTCCTTTTTTGAAGGAGTCAGGCAACGTAGCGTTGCAATACGGCGTCTGGATGACGCCCGGCGAAATTAGTTCGGTCGATCAGATAAAGCCCGGCGATGGTGCAATTCTGCGGGAAGGACTCAAAAAGTTCGCCGTGTATCGGGAAGGCAATGGAAAGATCATCAAAATGTCGGCCACCTGTCCTCATCTTGGCTGCATTGTTGCCTGGAACCCGGTGGAACAAAGTTGGGACTGCCCCTGTCACGGCTCACGCTTTTCGGCGACGGGGGATGCTCTCAATGGGCCGGCGAATGACGGTTTGACAAAAATCGACCAAGCTGCAGGGAGTTAGACTGTCTACATCACCTGGCATTGCAGAAATCGGCTTGGTTCCCGGCTAACCATAGCGAGCCCACGCGAAAGTCCGCCGCTGAAGGCGCACTCGGCGCCGCGCACGGGGTTTCATGGTCGCTTTTCGGGGTGACTTCGACTTCATCGTTGAGACCGACGACCCCAGCAACTCGCTGGCAACAATGGATACAAAGCTGTCGTTCATGGAACGAACTTACACACCCGCGGATTGTAACAACCCCGTTGTCGGATTGTACTTCGACTGCTCGAAGGCCGGGAAAATGTTGTTGGGAGAGAAAGCTTTTGACGCGGCGTTCGAGATCTCGATCGATTCGCGATCGTCCTGGTTCGCTCGGCATATTTGGCACCCAAAAAAGAAAAACCGCCCCCGAAATGCCTGTGCGAGGCCACAACACAATGCAAGGCCCATGCCGAAAGGGGTGATTTCAACTTGGGCAAATTGCTCGCTGGCATAGATCGTGCATACGGACGGATTGTGACCCATGGTGGGGATTCGAAAATTATTGCGCCGGTTCAATGAAATTGGATATAAATCGAAGAAGGAGAAAGCTTATGGTCGCCTCAACCGTGAATCGTGTGCCGCGTCACACTTCCGTGCAAACCAACGAACGCATTCGGGAAGAAACCGAAAGAAACATCGCTTACTACTTGCAACAAGGCAAAAAAGCGATTGACCGCCGCTTGAAAGAATTGGACGACGAATGGGATATTGAAAGAGTGTTGGAAGCCAATGCCGCCTCGCTCACTATTTTCGGATTTCTGATGGGGACTTTGTGGAACCGCAAATGGTACGCGTTGCCGGGCATTGTCGGCGGTTTCCTCTTGCAACACGCCATTGAAGGTTGGTGTCCCCCGTTGCCGCTTCTTCGACGATTGGGATTCCGCACCGCGCCTGAGATTGAACTCGAGCGGCACGCGTTGTTGCAAGCGCGTGATGGTGTCGACAAAGAGTAAATCCTGGCATTCACGCGTCTCACGGAATCTCCGGAATTTCGGAATCTTGCCAGTGATTCGTTCCTTAGTTGCACAGGGGGCATGCCTTCTAAATAGACATTCGATGCGTTTCATAGCATTGGCTTGCGATTACGACGGCACGTTAGCCAGGCACGGCCGGATGGACGGCAACACCGTGCGCTGTCTGGAGCGCTGCATAGAGTCAGGTCGCAAGCTGTTGATGGTTACGGGTCGGGAACTGCCTGAATTGATCGAGATTTGCTCCGACCTCAATTTATTTGAATGGATTGTCGCGGAGAACGGCGCATTGTTGTACCGCCCTGCGACGCGGCAAGAGATTTTGCTCGGGCCGGCGCCGCCGTCGGAATTTGTTCGCGAATTGCAGAACCGTGGCGTCGAGCGAATTTCGATTGGCAGAGTAATTGTCGCCACCTGGGAACCCCATGAGACCACCGTCCTCGAGACCATTCGCGATCTCGGCTTGGAAATGCAGGTCATTTTCAATAAAGGGGCCGTGATGGTGCTGCCCTCGGGCATCAACAAAGCAACCGGCTTGCAAAAAGTCCTCAGCGAAATGGGACTGTCGTCGCACAATGTGGTTTCGGTGGGCGATGCTGAGAACGATCACGCCTTGCTTGCCGTGTCCGAGGCCGGCATAGCCGTAGCCAATGCCGTGCCGATGCTCAAAGAGCATGCCGATCTGGTCACTCAGCAAACTCACGGCGCTGGCGTTGGCGAGATTATTGAACAGTTAATTGATACCGATCTCTCGGAGATTGAGCCCAAGCTATCGCGGCACTCCGTGCTCTTAGGACAGGCAGGCAACGGAAAAGAGTTCTGCTTGCACCCGTTCCGACCCAATGTGCTCATTGCCGGCACTTCTGGTGGCGGGAAATCGACCGTCGCAACGGCTATGATCGAACGTCTGGTCGAAAAGCACTATCAGGTTTGTGTGATTGATCCGGAAGGGGATTATGGAGAAATGGACGACCTGATTTCCATTGGTACGGCCCAGCAATTGCCCAACGTCGACGCGGTGATGAAACTGTTGGCGTCGCCGACCCAAAGCGTGGTCGTAAATCTGTTGGGCTTACCGATTCAAGACCGACCGCAATTCTTCCTGGCATTGTTGGCGCGCTTGCAAGAACTGAGATCCCGGCTGGGCCGACCTCATTGGATTGTAGTTGACGAAGCCCATCATGTTTGGCCAACGAATTGGGCTCCCGGCGAATTAGGTACGTCGCAGCATTTGAATCGCACTTTGCTAATCACACTTGAACCGACCTTGCTGCCAACAACGGTTCTGAACACGGTCGACCTTGTATTGGCCACCGGAAAGACAGCGAACACGACTCTGGAGATGTTCGCCACGGCGACGGGTTTATCGCACCCACACAGCGAGTTGAACGAACTTGACCAGGGCGCGGCACTCGCCTGGCATACTCGAATGCCCGGGCTGCCGATGCTGGTCGAAATTAGTCCAGCCCGCAGTCTGCGACGCCGTCACGTGCGCAAATACGCGGAAGGCGAGCTGGAGCCCGATCGCAGTTTCTATTTCCGCGGACCGGAAGGCAAGTTAAATCTGCGCGCTCAGAATCTAATGCTATTTTTGCAACTTGCCGCAGGCGTGGACGACAAAACCTGGCTCTATCACCTCAAAGCTCACAATTATTCGCGCTGGTTTCGTGAAGCTATTAAAGACCCGCAGCTTGCTGATGAAGCAGCGGCCGTTGAAGCGGCAAGCGATTTGACTCCGGCGGAAACTCGGCAGCGAATCCATTCACTTGTAGAGGCACGGTACACCCTGCCCGCTTCACCCGCAACTCCTGTTACAAACCGAATGGCCTCTTCGGTTGAACGCGGAAAATCATCGGCATGATTGATATGAGCCAAAGGGAAATATCAATGATCGACGATCTTATTGCCGCGGCACCAGTTTTGCTCCCTAGAGATTTAGTGAATTTCGTTCACAATATCTCAGGAGATATGCTATGAAACGGGTTATCGAACGATCAGGTCGGATTGGTTGGATTTTGCTGTGGTTGCTGGGAGTGCCACTTCCAATTTTGCTGTTGCTATTCTTGCTTCGCGGTTGCACTTAATCGTTGAGCTGGGGTTCTTAACGGTCACTGTATCGCACCGTCGCCACTAAAAAGTTTGAGTAGTCGGCTTGCGGTTCGACAACGAAGATGATCGAATTCTTCCAGGCTGTTGGCTCTATAATGGCACTTCTCCACAAAAGGAATTGCAGCTTTGAATGCCGAAGAGACTACTGGCCATAAATCGGGAAGCGATTCGGTCGTCTTTGATTTAAAAGGGACGCTGAAACGCCTCGGGGGCGACCGAGGCTTGCTGTCGGATTTGATCCAATTGTTTGCCGAAGATGCGCCCTTGTGGCTGGCTCGCATGACACAAGGTCTGGCCGACGGCAAAGCGGCAGAGCTTCGCCATGCCGCCCATGCGCTCCGCGGTTTGGCGGCAAATTTCGGCGCCTTTCGCTTGACCGCAACGCTGTTCCAACTCGAAGAAAAGTCGGCGGTCGGAACGATTTCGGATGCACGTTACCTGGTTGATGAAGCACGGACAGCAACCGAACAATTGCAGCAGGCTCTTGAGCCGTATCGACACACGATTTCGAGCTAAAACCGCTCAATACATTCAAACGCTGATCTGTCCACTACTGCATTCCGGCCCGGCAGTTGATTTGGCGTCGTGAGCGCCCTTCTGAATCAAGATCGACCAATAAGCGGCGGTCTCGAGGCTGTTTAGTCGCCGGTCGCGTCTCTTCTCGGCCCCTTGGGCGCGCTGGCACACCACTTGCTTGTCTGGCCATGCAGATTTCGATTGTCGTGGAATTCAAACAGCAAACTCACGTCGAGAATTCTTTACCAAGGAGCTCATCATGACTACCAAGCATTATACAACGGTCATTGCGGGGGTTTCAACGCTTTTTTTGTCAATGGGAATTGCCGGTTGTCAGCCCTCCGTTGCGACCCAGCAAAAAGAGCAAAATCGACAAGAACGTGCAAAGTCAAATTCGCACAATTGACCAGAATGCGGCCGATCGAAAGGAAGAAGTAAAACAATCTGCCGAGTCACAGAAGGAATCGCTTGATCGCAACGCAGCGATGCGCCAGCAGGCCAATAATGCTCAGGCGGAAGCCGATCGACAGCGCACCGATGAGCTAAAGCGGGAAGCGGATCGCTTGAAGAAGGACGCCGATCGCGCTGACGAAAAAGCCAAGGAAAGCAAACCCTGAGGTTGGAAAGTTCAAGGCGCACAACGTTCCAAGTAAATCGAGCAAGGCGATCATCCCGGCGCATTGCCGCAGGTGGTCTCTCAAGACGACTGTTATCGCGTTGGGGTCGCACTGGGAGGCTTGTTGCTGGAGCCTTTTGCTCGAGCCGGTTTGCCCTGCAAGTAGCGATTGCAGCCGCCGTTTCCGGTAATGCGCAGTTGATAGGGCTGCAACTTTTCTTCGATGCAATAGCCGGCAGTCAGGTGCTCGGGTTTGGCATCCGGTTCAATTTGCCACCATTTGCACGAAATACACAAACCCCAGTCAGCGTTTTTCTCGTTATGCATTTTTCATGCTCCCGTCAGCGACAAATCAAAAAACGCCCGCCGCGGATTTGGAAACTCAACTCATCGAGCAGAGAGTCCCGTCGCGGCGGGCGTGGCCAGGCACTCCAACATGCAAACCTACAGCAATGACTTCCGGGCGAAAGGTCCGTGCCCACGAGGATTTGATTGTGAATCTGCTCTCTCGTGGTGTCGTGACATGTGTGTGGCGATTTCTGCACCGCGCAACAAACAAGCGAACAGGACCAGTCGGCCAGAACGATCTCGCGAAGAGGAATCAAGAGGGATGCCTGGTTCGCGTTGGTAATCTTTCATGGCTGCGAGGCGGTTGAAGGAGACTGGCCAAATATGACTATCGGGACGTTCGGCTCAGGTTTTGAGCCTGCGATCCTCGGTTGATGTTCTGCCGAATGCGAATTCCGTGCCAAGCCATGCCCGCTGAGTGCTTGATTTGAAAAAGCGATTCAGCCTGTCACAGCGATTCTACCGACTGTCGAGGAACCTCTTGCTCGAGCTCATCTTATATTCCGCGACTATCGACGACCCTGCGCTGTGGAAGATTTACGCGCGATTCTGATCCACATTGATTGCAGTGCAACCAATCACACCCATTATCATTCAGTCCAAGCGCTCGGACCCTGTTGCCGTACGGCATGTTCGTCCTGAATCGATGTTAAAGACTTACGATCACCAAATTGGGATCTGATTGTAATCTTTGTTGACGCAAATCCTTGGCTACACCAGCAACTCTTGAATGACCTGCCCGTAAACGTCGGTCAGGCGGAAATCGCGGCCGGCGTAGCGGTAGGTTAGCTTTTCGTGGTCGATGCCGAGCACACGGAGCAGCGTGGCGTGCAGGTCGTGGATGGAAACGCGGTTTTCGACGGCGCGGAAGCCGAGTTCGTCGGTGGCGCCGTAACAGGTTCCACCCTTGAAGCCGCCGCCGGCCATAAACATGGTGTAGCCGTAGGGGTTGTGGTCGCGGCCGTCGGCGCTTTCGGAGACCGGTGTGCGGCCAAACTCGCCGCCCCAGACCACGGCCGTCTCGTCCAGCAGACCGTGGCGTTTCAGATCGCAAATTAGCGCGGCCGATGCTTTGTCCATATCGGGGCAACGGCCGCTGAGGTTCTTGTTGATGTGGCTGTGATCATCCCAGGGCTGCCCCGGTCCGTAGTAAACGTGGACCGATCGGACGCCGCGCTCGACCAGTCGGCGGGCAAGCAGGCAGCCGTTGCCGAAGGGGGTGCTGCCATACTCCTGGCGGACCGCCTCTGGCTCTTTACGGAGATCGAACGCGTCGGTCGCCTCCGACTGCATCCGGTACGCCGTCTCCATCGATTGGATGCGGCCTTCGAGAACTTCGTCGGGTCCGAACGTATCGGCGTAGTCGCGATTCAGTTGCCGGATAAGGTCTAGTTGGGCGCGCTGCTCGGAGGCGGTGAGTTGCTTGTTCTTCAGATAACGGATCATCTTTTCCGGCTCGACCACCGAACAATCAAACCCGATGCCCTGGTGCTTGGACGGAAGGAAGCCGTTGTGTGCACCGGGTCCGCCGCCGCCGCCGGGGGAAAGGATGACAAAGCCGGGGAGGTTCTCGTTTTCGCTGCCCAGGCCGTAATCAAGCCATGACCCCATCGACGGACGCGTGGCGCCGATGTTGCCGGTATGGAACAAGGCGCGAGCCGGGGTGTGGGTGGGGTTAAAAGTATACATCGAGCGGACGATGCACAGATCGTCGACAATGGCGGCGAGGTTTGGCAGCAGCTCGCTGACCTCGATGCCCGCGCTGCCATACTTCTTGAAGGTGAACGGCGATGGCAGCAGGCCGCCAGTGGTGCGCTCGGTTCGCAGGTTGACCGAATCGGGGCGCTGCCCCGCGTATTTCTGCAGCGCCGGCTTTGGATCGAACAAGTCCAACTGCGACGGTCCCCCCGGCATGAATAGGACAATGTTGTGCTTTGCCCTAGCTGGGAACTGCCCGACGCCCGGCGGAGTTGCGACGGTCGCAGTGGCCCCCTGTGCGCGCGGCTCTGCCAACATGCTCAGCAGGCCGACCGACCCCAATCCTGCGGAGAGCGACTGAATGAAGGCGCGCCGCGAAACCGGCAACGATAGCGGTGGTGTTAGGGCCAAAAAATCACCTCGTTGGTGGCCAGCAAGGCTTGAGCATAGAGGGCGGACGTGGAGACTTTCAAGTACTCTTCGGCCAAGCCGAGTTCTTTGTCGATGGGATCGCGTCCGAATAGTTTACGATACATGCCGCGTATTTTTGTGGGGACATCTGGCTCCGAATCCACGCTTTTTGCTAGGGCCTCGGCTCGCACTTGAATGAATTCGCTGTTCATGACGAACAACTGCTGGAGCGGCGAGGTGGTCGTCTCTCTTTGCGGGCTGTGCATGGTTGCTTCAGGAAAGTCGTAGAGTTTGAGCAGCGTGCTTAGCCGTCCGCGGCTGACCCTGCCATACACCGTTCTGCGGGTATTGCCAGGCTGATCTAAGTCAGCGGAAGGGCCGCCCATCCGATCGTCCAGGCTGCCGCTGGCCTGAAGCATGCAGTCACGATAGGCCTCGACGTCGAGACGCCGCGGGTTCATGCGCCACAGAAGGCGGTTGGTGGGGTCCACCCCAGCCGCATCTTCGCGCGGCCGACTCGATTGTTGGTAGGTGGCCGACAACATGATTTCGCGGTGCAGCCATTTCATGGAATAGCCATTTTTAATGAAGCGGGCTGCCAAGTCGTCCAGCAGTTGCGGATGAGTCGGCTTTTCGCCTTGCACGCCAAAGTCGCTCGGTGTGGCGACAAGCGGCTTGCCGAAGTGCCATGCCCAGACACGGTTCACGATAACCCGCGCCGATAGTGGCGCCGCATCGCTGAAGATTCGATCGGCCAACTCGCGGCGGCCCGAGCCCTCGTGAAACTTCGGGTCGCCCTTCGCCAGCACGGAAAGGAATCCCCTCGGGGCCGGCGGCCCGGGCCTGGCGACGTTGCCGCCAGACAGCACGTTCAGGTCGCGCGGTTGGCCGGGTCGCGCGTCGAGCATCGTCAGATCGGGGTCCGACCCGTCCACCCAGAAGCCCGCGTCGTACACCGCTTGGAAAAACGGCCCCTCGGATCCGCCTCCGCGCCGGCCTCGGCCCCTTGCCCCCTGGCCGATCTGCACGGGCTGGGTCGTTGCTGCCTCACCGGGATAGGGGCTCGGCCGTTTGGCCAGCTGCGCCAGGTACGCATACATCTCGGGATGCTTGTCGCGGAGATCGGCATTGTCTTCCAAAATCCTTTCCATTTCCGCCGTGTACCGCCGGACCTTCTGGCGGGCCTCGAAGACCTTAGTGCCCGGATCGTCACGCAGCAGATTAGCGACGTAGCTGCGGTAGAAGATTTGCTGCGTGGCCAGCATGAACTTCGTCTCGGCGGCAGGGTCGATTTCTGCGAGCGGCCGCGGCGACTGCACCGTGGACGCAAACACGCCGGCCAGGCTGTAGTAATCGGCCGTCGGGATGGGGTCAAACTTATGATCGTGGCAACGGGCGCAGGCAACGGTTAGCCCCAGCAGACCGCGCGAGACGGTGTCGACGCGTTCATCCCAGTCGTCGGTATAGAGTGTCTCGATGACGTCTTTCGACAGTCGCCCGTCTTTGTGATAACTGGGTGCGGCTCCCAGAAACCCCAGCGCTATCATGTCGTGGCGCGGCGTGTCGGGCATCAGGTCCGCCGCAAGTTGCAGCTTGACGAAGCGGTCGTAGGGAACGTCTTTGTTGATGGCCTCGATCACCCAGTCGCGGTAGCGCCAGGCGAACGGGAAGGGGGGCGTGGTCGCCTCGCCGGTGAAGTTGTCTTCGGCGTAGCGGACGACGTCGAGCCAATACCGCCCCCATCGCTCGCCGTAGCGCGGCGAGGCGAGCAATTGTTCGATTAACCGCTCGTAGACGTCCGGCGAGTTGTCGTTGACAAAAGCCTGTACTTGGTCATAGGTCGGACGCAGGCCGGTCAAATCCAGGTAGGCGCGCCAAATCAAGACCGCGCGGTCGGCGGCGGGCGAAGGCTCCAAGTGATTTTCGTGAAGCTTCGCGAACACAAAGTGATCGATTTTCTCTTTGGCCCAACCCGCATCGTCATCGGCCGGCGCGTCCACGGGTTTAACCGGCTGAAAGGCCCACCACTTGCGACCCTGTTCCAGGTCGATCGCCTTGGCGGCGACCGTTCCCGTCGCCGCGCCATCGCGCGGGTCGGGCACCCCCATCTTCACCCACTGCTCGAGCGCAGCGATTTGCTGAGCCGTCAATTTTCCCTTGGGCGGCATCTGCAGGTCGGGGTCGGTCCAGCGGACCGCCTGAATCAGGCGGCTCTGTTCTGGATCGCGTCCGGTGATCACCGCGCCATTCTCGCCGCCTTTGGCAACGCCTTGGCGCGAGTCCAGACGCAGCTCTCCTTTCAATTTCTGCGCCTGCGCCGAATGGCAGCTATAGCAGTTTTCCGACAGGATCGGTCGAATGCTCTTCTCGAAGAATTCAATGTCCTCAGGGGAGCTTGTGGCGGGCCCGGCCTCTGGCGTGGCGGCCCGCGCCGAAGAATGCGCCGTGGCAATGAAGATCGTCCACGCCAGCAGAAGCGGCAGAGCAACGGAACGCACAGGCTTCATTGACATTCCAGTTTTCACCAGCGCTGTGTTGAGTCAAGTCACGCGGCCGTCAACGGTGCCCGCCCACCGCAACGATCAAGCGCCATACCCGCTCGGAAAGTGCCCCTTCAGAATAACATTGTTTACTATGTATTGCTACGAGAACGAGTGAACCGCGGCCAACCCCCCATCGGCGCGGCGCAGGCCGACGGCCACGGACGGTTTGAATTCCGCCGTGTACCCAGCGGAAAATTCGAGTTGTTGGTCGAGGAAGTGAAACAACAGCCCGACAGCGTTTAGCGGCCGGCAAAATATACGACGGCGACCGAGCAGCGCGTCGTGCAAATGATTTTCGATCGATCTCTGGTTCAAGCGCCGAATATTTTGGACGCGCGTTGAATAATTAACGTCTTAATTGTTGTGCCGTTGTGGTAAATATGAACTCCCTATGACGGCCAAAGAATTCACCACAAAGATACGACGGCCACAACGTTACGAATGCAGATCAGTGGTAGGGGACATAAACGGACTGGTCTAATGGTTCACGGCGACCGCCTCTGAGGTAGTACCCGCTGGTACGAGTCCGACTCGCCCCGAATGGCCTTAAATGTACATTGACAAATGTACATGTATCTGATAAATTGGGGGAATGATTGCGCACCTGCCAAATCGATTTCGCGGCAGATCATCCTGCGCCCGTCGTCCGCCATTTCCGGTCGGTCACCAACCAGCGACCAAAGACGTTGGCCCAAGGACCTCAAGGCACCCTCACCCCGGCCCTCTCCCCGAGGGCGAGGGAGAAGATCGATCTTTCCGCGGCAGACATGCTTGGCGGTTTTCGACCGTTTTCGACCGTTTCCGACGGTTTACCACCGTTTTTACGGTTTCCCCCGTTTTCCAGCTTTTTTCTTCGTCGCGCGCTCTCATGTGAAAGACAATCGCCTCTTCGCCAAGGGCGCAACGTACCGCGCACCGGTAACCCCCTCGCGCTTCACTCTCCCCGAGGAGAGGGTTTGGAAACCAAGTTTTGGGTTGTGGCGTGAGCCTATGCCAGACGGTTGGCACGGCGGTCGATCCAGCCAGGCATCGGTTTTGGCGACGTCTTGTTTTGATTTCCTGGGGTTGGCGCGTTCAATCTGTGGAACAATATTGGTGCAGGAGTCGGGAGGCAACCATGGAACATGAAGCAGAACGGCATGCGGCCACGGCCGATGGTCTGACGATTTCGCCCTCGCTGGATTTTGTCATCGATGCCTCGCAGACGCCGGCCGCCACCGGGGCGATCGATCGCCGCGTCGTCTGGATGTGTGGGCTGGCCATAGCGCTGGGCCTGGCGGCGGCGTTTGTGGCCGTCGCGCTGATGAAGCTGATTGCCTTCGTCACCAATCTATCGTTTTACGGCAGGCTGTCTTTGGACTTCGTCAGTCCGGCCGAGAACCGGCTGGGGCTGTGGGTCATTGCTGTGCCGATGGTTGGCGGGTTGATTGTTGGCATCATGGCCCGCTATGGATCCAAAGCGATTCGCGGGCACGGTATTCCCGAGGCGATGGAGCAAGTGCTCACCAATCGCAGCCGCATTCCGGCGCGGCTGACGTTTTTGAAGCCATTGTCGGCGGCGATTTCCATCGGCACGGGCGGACCGTTCGGCGCGGAAGGGCCAATTATTGCCACGGGCGGTGCGTTGGGTTCGCTTATTGGTCAGGTTTTGCACATGACCCCCAGCGAACGGAAAACGCTGCTCGCAGCCGGAGCAGCAGCCGGCATGGCGGCGACGTTCGGCAGTCCGGTGTCGGCAGTGCTCTTGGCGATTGAACTGTTGCTGTTTGAGTTTCGGCCGCGATCGATCATTCCCGTGGCGCTGGGCAGTGCAGCAGCGGCCGGCATGCGGGTCGTCCTGGAGAACGGGGCGCATCCGGTGTTTCCGATGCCCGATTTGGAAGCGCCGCAATTTGCTGCGCTGGGTTTTTACGTGGTGCTGGGCGCAATTATGGGCGTGGCGGCCGCAGCGACAACACGGATTGTGTACGCTTTGGAAGATGCGTTCGAGCGCCTGCCGATTCATTGGATGTGGTGGCCGACCTTGGGAGCGCTGGTGGTGGGCGTGGTTGGCTATTTTTCGCCGCACACGCTGGGCGTCGGCTATGACAACATTTCTGCGATCATCTCGAACAGTTGGACCACACAATTCATTGCGGTGCTGTTTGTGATGAAATTCATTTCGTGGTCGGTCTCGCTCAGCAGCGGCACCTCGGGCGGAACGCTGGCTCCGCTGTTTACCATCGGCGGCGGTTTGGGGCACGTGATCGGCGCGCTGGCCATTGCGGTGCTGCCGGCGGCACACATTGATTTGCGCGTGGCCGCTCTGGTTGGCATGGCCGCCATGTTCGCTGGTGCGTCGCGAGCTCTGTTGGCCTCGACGGTGTTCGCCTTCGAAACCACGCTGCAGCCGCTCAGCCTGCTGCCGCTCTTGGGCGGTTGTGCGGCAAGTTACCTGGTTTCGATGCTGGTGATGAAACATTCGATCATGACGGAAAAGATTGCCCGCCGCGGCGTGGCCACGCCGCACGATTACACGGCCGATCCGCTGGCGCAAGTGCTGGTTGGCGCCATCGCCTCGAAGCCGGTTGTCACGCTGTTGGACACGCAAACCGTGGGGCAAGTGCGTGAATGGCTGGCGATTGATGGACCCGATGCAAGTCATCAAGGATTTCCGGTCGTGGATGCGTCCGGCGTGCTGGCGGGGGTATTGACGCGGCGCGTTTTCTTCAACCAGCAGATCGATTCCGCCCAGCCGATTTCCGCTCTGGTCACGCAGCTCCCCAGATTTGTCTACGAAGACTGTACGGTGCGGCAAGCGACCGATCACATGGTGCGTCACGCCATCGGACGCTTGCCCGTGTTGACCAGGGCAAAACCGCAGCGTGTGATCGGTATTGTGACGCGCAGCGATATTTTGTCGGTTTACCGTGGCGGGCTGGACGAATCGTCGTCGGAGCCGCCCACGCTGAAATTGCCTCGGTTTCGCCGCAAGGCGAAAGAAATTGTCGGTGACCTTTCGCAAAGCCGTGGCCCATCGGCTCAAGAGCCATAGGCCAAACGTTCGGCCATATCGACGAGAAATTTTTGCCGGGCGAACGCACCGACGTGCGGCGGCGAGGGTTACACAGTCAGCGTTGGCGGTTGGCCAAACGTCTTGGCTTGGTGCCGTTAAACTTTGCCCAAAGGGCAAACTCGCGAGCCGAGGTGGGATGCAATCTCCCTCCTCAGAAGCTTCATCAGACAGAAGGGCTGCGCGGTTGCCCGTATAACCGGCAAAGTCTGCCAGCAATTGGCATTCTGCCTGGCAAACCCTACCGCCTGTGCCGGTCGGAAGGCTTAATCCTGATTTCTGCAATCCAACGGTCAGAACCGGTCGAACCAGTTATTGCGGTAGTGCCGGATTGTTTTGTGTTGCCGGAAGTTCCGTCGTTTACTGATGTATCACAGGGGTTGAGGTCAACGGTTATGGCTGCAAATTCGAGAACGAAACCAGCGGCGGCGGCGTTATGCCTGATGCTAGCGTGTATTCTATCGCAGGTTGCTACAGCAGCAGAGCATGAACCTGAAAAACGAACGCCGGCGAGCCAAGTAGCCGCGGCTGCGTACGTTCCCACCGAAGGCGCGACGGCTGCCGAATTGGCTGCACAGACAAATGTTCCCACCACCTTAACTTTAGCTGCCGAAAATCCGAATTTGGCGACGCTGCCTGCGTCGAGTTATGCCCCCTACACGTTGACTCCGGTGGCAAGCAGCCCGGCTTCGTCTGCACCCGCTGCGCCACGGACGGTTTACCAGGCGGCGGCACCGCAACAGGCGGCCGCTCCAGCCAAGAGTTCAGTTGTGCCCGCGTCGGCAACACAGCCTGCTGCAACGACGGTGGCACCTGCGAAAAGCTCTACGGTGCCTGCGTCGGCTTATCAGAGCGCCTGCGCCACGCCGGATAGTTGCACCCACGTCAAGCACGAAATTGGCTGCACAAGCATCGCAAACGGCTGCACCCAGTTCGACGAGCGGCGCGACGGTCAGCGCCCCGATGCCCAATTCGGTTGCGTGTCCCGCACCGTGCGGCGAATGCGGCGATTGCTTCAGATGCTGCAAATGCGGGCCACCGGGTGATTTCTGGATTCGCGATGAATACGTCGGTTGGTGGGCGCAGGGTGGGCAAGTGCCCACGCTGGTGGCCACCAGCCCCTCTGGCACGTTGCCGGCCACCGTACCGCTCTACGGCAATGCGACCTACAACAACGATTATCGGTCTGGCAACTGGACCCAAGGCGGCATGTGGTTCGATTGCTGCCACACCCACGGAATCCAGGGCGACTACTTTTTTGTGGGTCGCGAGTCGTCGCCGTTCTTCGCCAGCTCGGACGGCGATCCAATCCTTACTCGTCCGTTCACCGATGCCACTACTGGGCAGCCGGCTGAAGAGCTCATCGCTGTGCCCGGGATTGTGGTGGGCAACATCAGCGTCGACAACCATAACTGGCTCGATGGCGCCGGCGTGGCGTTGCGCTGCAATTTGTGTTGCTGTTGCGACGATCGCTGCAAGTGCGACTGCTATTCGGCTTGTGGCAACTGCTGGGCTGGCGAAAATTGCAGCCGGCTCGACCTCGTCTACGGCTTCCGCTACTACGGCTTCAACGACAATCTTGGAATTCGTGAGCAGCTTACTTCGATCGACCCAACTAGCGGCGTGGCCATTGGCACGCAGTTCGACGTTCTCGACAGCTTCGTCACGCAGAATAACTTCTACGGTGGCGAAATCGGCCTGATCCATCAGCGTTACCATGGTCGCTGGATGATGGAAAGCACCGCCAAAGTGGCGCTGGGAGACATGGACTCAATCGTCTGGATCAACGGCAGCACGGTCGTCAGCTTCCCGGGGCAGCCAACAGCTTTCAATCAGGGTGGTCTTCTGGCGCTATCGAGCAACATCGGCCGCCACGAGCACAACGCCTTTGTGGCGATTCCGCAGATCTCGTTGCGGCTGGGCTACCGTGCGACCGAGAGGTTAACTTTTCTGGCCGGTTACACGCTGATGTACTTCAGCCAGATTGCCCGCGCCGGCGATCAGATCGATACGACCATCAATCCGAACCTGATTCCACCGCCGGTGCAGGTGGGCCCGCAACGTCCGGCGTTCAACTTCCATCCGTCGGACCTGGTGCTGCAAGGCATCACGCTGGGCGCGGAGTACAGCTTCTAGCGTGATTTGATCGACGTGCAGCGGCCGGGATCGGCTCGGCAGCCGGAGGTAACTCCGCACTACATTGCCCGATGATGAGCCCTATAGCCCTACGTTGTCTGCTTCTTGGGCGCCAGCGCGAGCGGAACTTTAACGACGGTCTTGGGAGCGGGCTTCTTCACTACGGCGACCACTTTCTTGGCGACCGGTTTTGGCGCTGGTTTCACTGCGACTTTCGCGACAGTCGTGGTTGCCGTTTTAACCTGCAGGGCCGCGGTAGGCGTCGTCGAATACACGGCCGTCAGCACCACGGGCTGCGCCGGGTTCAAAAGCGACCTCTTCGAAGCAAACGGCGGTGTAAATCCTAGCTCGCCGAAATCATAATTGATGCCCGCCGCGTCACCGGGCGTGACAATCGAAGAGATCATCAGTTGATCGGCACTCACCACACCACCGAGCGAGCCGACGTGCGCTTTCCCGATGATGAAGTTGACCGGTGGTGTTTCAGTCAGCTTATAAGTTCCGGGTCGCAGCACGCCGCCATTCACATCGAGTTGCGTGAACAGCGTAGAGTCAAACAAGAATGTGCCATCGGCTTTCGTGGCAATCGTCACCGGCGTGATTGTCTGCCCCAAATCGTTTACACCGGAAAGCGTGATCAGAACTCCGTCGATGGGCAGTTCCCCCGGATCTCGGTTTCCATTGTTGTTGGAATCTACGTATTTGTGGCCCGACAAGCTGGCTGGAATCGGGAAGTTGCCGAAATCGAAGCTGGGGTTGCTTTGCTGGGCCGCGACAATCTGATCGATTTGAAAATCGAAGGCCGGCACATCGCTCTGATTGAATGAAACTTGCAAGGTGCTCACATCGGCAAACGTGAACGAGCCGGTGGTCGAGAAACTCGAGAACGGCACGAACACGCTGAAAGCGTCGGTGGGATGCACCGAAAGCAACGTCGAAAAGCTGGCGGTTCCGCCAGGACTGGTCACCGCAATGCTCATGTCGGTCGAGGTGCCCACGCCGACTTGAAGGAATCTGAAATCCAGCCGAATGCCATTGTTCCCATTCGCGGTCAGATCGTTCGACGGCGGCATTGCACTGTACGACATGCTCACTTCGGTGCCGACCGGACCGGAATCGGTGTTCAGGAAGAAAGTGCCATCGCCATAGTGCCCGGCAGCCGCAGTGGAATTGGGCGTGTTCGAAAAAACATGCACCACGACGCTGCGTGGCCTCCCAGAATTGCCGCACCCGGATCGGTACTCGTGTACGGATTTGTGTTGAAGGCCGAGATGATAAAGGTCTTATCTCCGTTCGTATCAGAGAAGTCGTCGATGCTTTGCGTGGCGCTGTTGTAGACAGCGCCGCCGATGACATCGAACATGCTAAACGGCGGCCCGGCGTTTTGCGTGTAGCCCGTGGGAACCACTTCCTGAATGGAATAGTGCCCATCTTCCAGGTTGTCGAAGTGGTAGCTGCCGTCGGCCGCGGTCGTGGTGGTAAATGGCAGAACGACGGCGGTTTCGAACAGTTCGATCGTCACGCCGCTCTGAGGTGCGTCTTGGCCCGGTGTAAAGCCACTGCTGTGCGCGAGGATGTAGGCAAAGCCGGAAATCGATGCACCTGCCAGCATGCTGCGGTCTTCGCACATTTCGAAGTTGAAGCGCCGATTTCGCGGCCGCATTTTGCCTCGCCGACCGGCCCGCGGGTCACTCAGTCGATCGAATACCGACGCAACCCGCTTCCAAAGGGGGCGATTCACAGCATGTCCTCCGAGAAGATTAACCTAGGTGCAGTACCGACATCTGTTGGCCGGCAGCCTTGCCATGCCAGAGTGTGGCGACTTGACCGCGACGACTTCGCGAGTCAATCACGAAAACGACGAGCAGCAGTTTAAGTCGCACACAGACGCGATCGTTCAAGCCCGCAGCGTGCCTCTAAAAAAGAACCCCTACGCAGTCCGTCCGATGGCGTTGTTTTCACAGGACCGGCGTCGCCGCCGCAAGCCTGGGGCCGCCAGGCCCAATGCTCCGGCAGCCATCGCCATCAGGATTCCAGCCGCCGGTTCCGGTACGACGGCCAACGTTTGCAATTTATAGTCGATGTTTGTTGTCAGATTCGCGCCATTGAATACAAAGGTGATGCTGTCGACTTCTGTTGGCGAAGCGTTCCCCACCAGCAGATTGAACGGAACGCTGAAGTCGAATTCGTTCGGCGAATTCGGAACGATAACATTGGCAGTCGATGTCTTTCCGCCGGGGCTGGTAATGGTGATGGCCATTTCGAGGCCCGAGGTCGGCACCGCATCGACACTGAGGAAGTTCGTCAGGAAGCGGTCGTTGGTGCCGCCGTTAGTCAAATCGATGCCCAAGCCATCCCCCAAGTCATGCATGTTGACAAGGCTCGCCAATGGAGAGCCAGGACCTGGACTGTGAAGGCCACTGTATTGCAGTGTGGCCACGGTCGGCGCGACGCCACTGGTCACCATTTGCAACGCGTGGATGCCTGAATTTGGGTCGTGCCCCAAAGTCCCAATGGCCGATAGCTGCACCGCGTCGCCGACGATTTGAATCAGCGTATCGCGCTGTCCGCCAATGACGCCGCTGGGGATCGCTTGATTGAATTGAAGAAACGAGTTAGTTCCCTCCGGCACTACGAAGGTCTGCGCAGGGCTAGGCAGGCTCGGCTGCTCGAAATTATCAATGATGATCGTGCCGGCCCGCACGCTCGAGGTGCAGTAGCCCACGGCAATTACCAACAGGCAAGCTGCACCCCAGCGCAACCACCCCATGGCAGGCTGCCAACGTAAATTGACCCCCATTTGTAGCCTCAAAAACGGTGCCAGATGAAACTCTGTTCGGGGTTGGCCCAGCACGCGTCAGTATGCACAGCGTCCCCCTAGCCGTCAAGATTTGCGCAATGTGAAATGTCGAATCCCCGCGATTGCGGGGGCAGATTGGGGGCGAGATGCCGAAAAACCGGTGGTCGCGGCAGCCCTTTGCAAACGGCAGGCCAATTGCTAAATTGGTTTGTCTAAATCGTTGTCAATACTTGGGCTACGGATTTTTATACAATTCCGGCCCCGCACGCGGCGGCATCTGAATACAGCGCCGCAAGGCCCGCGGTTCAGCCGGGGTGGAGGTACAACCCCAAACAGATGTCTATTACCAAAGAGCGTAAGCAGGAACTGATCGGCAGCTACAAACGCAAGAAAGGCGACACGGGGTCGCCGGAAATTCAGATCGCGCTGTTAACCTCGCGCATTGGTGAGCTCACCGGGCATCTCAAGGTACATCCCAAGGATTACGCCAGTCGGCGTGGACTGCTGATGATGGTCAGCCGTCGCCGTCGGCTCTTGGATTACCTGAAAACGGTCGATCCGCAGCGTTATCTGGAAATCATCAAGCGGCTGGAAATCCGCAAGTAGCAGCTGTCGCAGCATGACGGGCGCCTAGGTATCTAGGTGCCAGGAATCGGTGGTGCTGCCGGGGCCGAAGAGTCTAAAAGTCGAAGAGTCGAAGCACAAATGAATCGAGTCGCTCGGTTCATCCAACCTCTCTTTTGCTTTTCGACTCTTGGACTTTTCGACTCTTCGACCTGCCGATGCTTAGCCAGAGCGATTCAGGCGAAACGAAACGTAACACACACACAGGAACGAAACCTTGAAAGTACGAGTAGAAAAGCAAATTGGCGCGAGTCTGTTTTCAATCGAAACCGGAGTTCTGGCCAAACAAGCGGCTGGCAGTTGTTTGGTGGGCTATGGCGACACGGTCGTCATCACGGCCGTCACTAGCGGGCCGCCGCGCGTTGGCGGCGGCGACTTTTTTCCGTTGACTTGCGATTACCGCGAACGCACTGCCGCGGCCGGCAAGTTTCCGGGCGGCTTTTTGAAACGCGAAGGCCGGCCGACGATGAAGGAAACGCTGACTTCGCGATTGATGGATCGGCCCATCCGCCCGCTGTTTCCGCACGGGTTTGTCGACGAAGTGCAGATCCAATCTTTTGTGCTGGCCAGCGACCGGCAAAACGACGGCGATGTGTTGGCGATGAACGCCGCATCGGCGGCGTTGGAACTTTCGCCGCTGCCGTTTCAAGGGCCGATTGCTTCGGTCCGGCTCGGCTACATCGACGGTCAGTTCATCCCGTTTCCTACCCACGACGACCTGGAACAGAGCGAGCTGGATTTGATTGTGTCCGGCAGCCGCGACGCCATCCTGATGATTGAAGGCTTCGCCCGGGAAATACCGGAAGACAAGATGGCCGCAGCACTCGTCGAAGCCCATCGCATCATCAAAGAAATCGTGGCTCTCCAGGAAGAGCTTGTCGCCAAGGCCAACATTGAAAAGCCCAAGTTCGAGCCGGCGCCCGATGATGGCGTGTACGACAAGCTGAAAGCTAAATACTACGAGGCTTTCAAAACTGCTAAGCAAACCGAGGGCAAACAAAACCGCGCCGCTGCGGTGAAAGAACTCAAAGAAAAGGCGCTCGCCGAATTTATTCCTGACCCAACTGCGGAAGGCGCTGTCGATTTAGGGGCTTTCGGCAATGCCTGGCACAAGCTGGAAGAGCGCGTGGTGCGCGATCTCATCCTGTCCGGCAAGCGTGCTGATGGTCGCGATACAAAAACGCTCCGCAACATCGAATGCGTTATCGATGTGCTGCCGCGGGTTCACGGCTCCGCCGTTTTTCAGCGTGGCGAAACGCAGGCGCTCATCACGGTCACATTGGGCACCCAGCGAGACGAGCAACGCGTGGATGGACTGTTTGAGGAGTACGCTAAAAAATTCATGCTCGATTATTACTTCCCGCCTTTCTCGGTCGGCGAAGTCAAACGCATCAGCGGGCCGGGCCGGCGCGAAATCGGTCATGGTGCGCTGGCCGAACGCAGTGTGAAGCCGGTGCTGCCCGATCCCGATGAATTCCCCTACACCGTGCGTGTGATTTCCGACATTCTGGAATCGAACGGTTCCAGCTCGATGGCCAGTGTCTGCGGCGCCACTTTAGGGCTGATGGCGGCTGGCGTGCCGATCAGCAATCCGGTGGCCGGCATCTCGATTGGCTTGGTGAAAGAGTCGAACAGCCAATGGACTTTACTCACCGACATCATCGGCGACGAAGATCACTTCGGCGATATGGATTTCAAAGTGGCCGGCACGCAAAACGGCATCACAGGCATCCAGCTTGACTTGAAGGTCGACGGCATCAGTCAAGAAATCATCGTCGCCACCCTGGCGCAAGCCCGCGAAGCACGGATTCAGATTCTGCGAAAAATGCTCACCGCCATTCCGCGTCCGCGCACCGAGATTTCGGCCACCGCGCCCCGGTTGTTGCGTACCAAGATCGATCCGGAAAAGATCGGTGCGCTGATCGGCCCGGGCGGCAAGACCATCCGCGGCATTCAGGAGCGGACCGGCGCCGTGATCGAAGTCGACGACGACGGCACAGTAGTCATCGCCAGCGACAATGCGGAAGGCGCCAAGGCAGCCATGGATGCCGTCGAATCGCTCACCGCCTCGGTGCAAATCGGCCGCATTTATGAAGGCCGCGTCACCAGCATCAAAGATTTCGGCGCGTTCGTGGAAATCTTGCCCGGCAAAGATGGCTTGTGTCACATCAGCGAGCTGTCGGATGAATATGTCCGCAGCGTGAACGACGTGGTGAAGATGGGCGAATACATTCAGGTAAAAGTGATCGCTGTCGACGACCAGGACCGCGTGAAACTCAGCCGTAAGCAAGCCATGCGTGAAATCGGCGGCGGCAACGGCGCCGAAAAGCAAACCACGGAAGAACCGCAGCGACGCTGAGACAAACGGACGGGGAAATGACGAATGACGAAATCCGGATGACGAATTAAACTCCAAATTCCAAGCTTCATGTACTTTGCGCCTGACGCGGCGTTTGTTTCATTGGAATTTGGTATTTTGAATTTCATTCGTCATCCGGATTTCGTCATTCGTCATTGTTCTTTGTCATGCTCGAACCTGCCAAACTCTCCGGCGATGGTCAACGAACCGCTGCTGAGCATTACACGGAGCTGGCGGCGTTGGCGGGGGGCTTGGCGCACGAAATCAAGAACCCGCTGTCGACGATCCGGCTTAACATGGAATTGTTGGGCGAGGATTTTGCCGAGCGCAATCGCCACGCGATCGTCGGGCGCTCTCGAAAATCGAGCTCGTGCAAAGCGAATGCACGCGGCTGGAGAACTTGCTTAACGACTTTCTGCGCTTCGCCCGGCTGGGGCAGCTTAACTTGCAGCCGTCCGATCTCAATGCCGAGGTTTCGCGGTGCTTGATTTCTTTCAGCCCAAAGCAGATGAAGCCGGGGTCGATGTTATGCGCGTATCTCGATCCCGAATTGCCGACCGTGCAGTTGGATCACGAAACTTTCCAGGCGGCGCTCTTGAATCTAATCCTCAACGCCCAGCAGGCGATGGCTGATGGCGGACAACTGGTCGTCCGCACGCGGGAATTGCCCGGCTGGGTCGTGCTCGACCTGATTGACACCGGCTGTGGCATCGAGCCAGAAGTGCAGGCCAAGATGTTCGGGGCGTTCTACTCTACGAAGCCCGGCGGCAGCGGCCTGGGCTTGCCGACCGCAAAAAAAATCGTGGAAGCCCACGGCGGCAAAATGGCCATCGAAAGCGAACCAGGCCGCGGCTCGAAGGTGACGATAGTCTTACCCACACCACCACGGTTGATCGACTCAGGCTCTAGTGGGTGATTTCTTCCTCTCCCGAGCTCGCCGTGCTCGCATCAGCCGCGGATGATGTGTCGATTTGCACCTTAAATGCACACGGACGGTAATTGGAAATTCCAACGATGTAGCAGGCCCCGGCATCATCGCACGCCAGCGATCCGTACAGCAGCGTTTCTCCGGGCACCAAACCAAAGTTGACCAATGGAAATGGCTCCGCTTTCGAATGGTATGTCTGCAAATCGTACGTCACCCATTCGAAGGCCCCGTTATGCTGGACGATGCCGGCCAGATAACGCCGACCATCGAGGGTAAACATCGAGGCTGAGTAGGCGGATCCCTGGGGATGAAACCAGCCCAACGGTCCGACCGCGGCCGGCTGCCCATCGCGTGGTTCGATATGATACAGTTCGCCCGCGTGCGTCGTGAACATCATTTGCCCATCGGCGAGATAAGCGATGCCGACGATGCCGTGCGACTCGGTCGGCGTCGTGCCCAAATAATTGATGAGCGGCGTGGCATTGATTTCTTTGAGGTCCGGCCCGAACTCTACGAGCGACACATGCACTACCGGCGGCTTGTCGTCCGAATCTTCGGCCGCGGTGCGCGTTAGTCGTGGAACATACACGTGTCCGCGCAGGTCGGAAAGAAAATTGCGGGTAATGTGACCGTCGAGCGAGCCGACCACAATCGAATTCGATTTGCCGGTTGCCGTGTCGTATTGATACAAGACATGCTGGAAATAGCCGAGTGCGTAAATCCAGCGGCCGCCGCCACTGACGGCAATCAGTGCCTCGGGCGTGGCCAGCAAGTGTTCCCATCGATCCTCCTCCGGCTTCAATCGCCACAGGTGCGAACCCCAGATGGGCAGCTTGCTGCCGTCGTCGTGTTCACCCTGTTCGTCCATCGAGGCGAAATAAAGCCAACCATCGTCGGCCTGAACGAACTTGCTGTGAACTTTCATCTGCCCTTCTCCGTCGCGATATTTTCCGGCTTGCCGCAACCGCGAAACGATGTCGCCGCGGAGTGTCATTTTGGCGTTGAACGGATCGTATTCGAAAACATAGGCCGAAGGGATTGGCGGTCCCTCGGCACAACCTCCGATCCAAATATGCCCGCGATCGTCGCGGCCCGTGCCGCCCCAGATGGCGTGCGCTCCGGGGAAATCGGGAATCTCCAGCCGCTCGACTTTGCCCAAATGCGGAACCGTGTTTTGCAGATCGATAAAGTGACTGCCGACGCGCTGCTCGAGATTGCGAGGAGTTGGCTTGGCTGGCGGTGCCGCAGATTGGTTGGCGACCTTCGTGGAATTGCTGGCCGCCGAATCGATTTCCGATGACTTGACTGCCGTGGAATTGGCCTCTGTCGGAGTGCTTGATCGGGGAGCGATTGCCTGGGAATCTATTGGCGTGGGTTTGCTCGCAGGAGAATTGCTGATTGTGGAATTGCTTCTCGGCGTATCTTTGACCGCTGCAGAAGTTGCTGCGTGATCGGTACTACTCGACGACGGATTGCAGCCCACAAGAAGCACGATCGCAATCGCGATTGCAAAAATTCGCGAATTCAAACTGAAGCAGAGCCTGTACGAACCGCCGACCGGTGTCTGCTTGGAACGCATTTTGTTTGATTGCTCCGCGAAATCGATGGATGAGAAGACGATTGGTTCCGACCGTTGGCTATCTTAACCAGCAGGGGGGTGACTATCCAGGCTGAGGTAATTCTTAGGTCCTCAACTCCATAACAGACTGCGGAATGCATCATTGCCACAGCACAGGTGCATTTTGAAGCAGCGTAAGAGGCTCTCTTTATCGCGTCGGACGACCGCCGATCGTTATCGCCGCGCACTGGCCTTCGGAGATGTTATCGGGGCGCTTTTGAAGCTGCAAAGTTTATCCAATTCAACACCGCGCACAGACACTAGGCACCCGGCACCCGTTCCCGCTATCATCGGCGCATGACGCCTGCTGTTGATGTCGATGCTCCGTCGATTAAAGCCGCCGACATTCATGTGCTGATTGTCGATAACGATGCTGCGCACGCCAATACCGTGGCGGAAAGTTTGGAACGCGTCGGCTTTCAGTGCGCCGTGGCCACTAGCGGCACCGAAGGGGCGAAGCGTGTTGAAAGCGATCCGTTCGATGTGGTCATTACCGATTTGAAAATGGCCGATCTGGATGGCTTCGAACTTTTGAATCGCACCAAACGTTCGCTGCCCGAGGCCGAAGTGATTTTGATCACCGGCCACGCCACGGTCGCCTCGGCCGTGCAAGCAATGCAACAGGGGGCGTTTAATTATCTGCAAAAGCCGCTCGATCTGGCCCAGCTCCGTGTCGTCACAGAAAAGGCGGCGGAAGCGGCTCGGCTGCGGCGCACCAATGTGGAATTGAGCCGCCGACTGGACGAGAAATTCGGCTTCGAAGGGGTCGTCGGCTCCAGCCCGCAAATGAATGCGGTCATCGAACGACTTAAACGCATCGCTCCCACCGACGCCAGCGTACTGATCACCGGCGAAACCGGCACGGGCAAGGAACTGGTGGCGCAGGCCATTCATCAGAACAGTCCGCGGAAGAGCAAGCCATTTGTGGCGCTGAACTGCGCTGCGCTCAGCGAGAACATTTTAGAGAGCGAACTGTTCGGCCACGTGAAAGGGGCCTTTACCGATGCCTCGACCGATCGCGTCGGCAAGTTCGAATACGCCCACGGCGGCACGTTGTTTTTAGACGAAGTGGGCGACATGCCGCCGGCCACGCAAATCAAACTGCTGCGCGTCTTGGAAAGCGGAGAGATCACACGCGTCGGCAGCAACGACCCGAACAAAGTCAACGTGCGCATTCTGTCGGCCACGAATCGCAATTTAGAAGAGGCCATTGCCGCTGGCACATTTCGCAGTGATCTATATCATCGATTGAAGGTAATCACCATCGGCCTGCCGGCCCTGCGTGAACGGGCGCAAGATATTCCACTGCTCATTGAACATTTCATCCGGCAATTTGCCCGGCGGCATCACAAACAAATTAAAAGCGTGTCGCCAGCCGCGCGATTGAAGCTGATGTCCTACAACTGGCCGGGTAACGTGCGCGAACTGCGAAATGTCATTGAAAGCATGGTCGTAGTCGATTTCGACGGCGTGCTGGATGGTGACGATCTACCGCTCGAATTCTCCGGTCCGCAAACGGCGCCACCGCCAACCGGCGACGGCCAGACCATCGGCTTGGCCTCGCTCATCGGCCAACCGCTCGAGGAAGTCGAAAAACTGCTGTTCGCCGAAACCCTGAAATTCACCGGCGGCAACCGCGAGCAAGCAGCCGAGATGCTTGGCATCGGAGAGAGAACGTTGTATCGCAAAATCAAAGAATATGGACTGTAATTGCGATGCCGCAAATCCGCAGATTATCAGCCAGTGTCGTCAACAAAATCGCCGCCGGCGAAGTGATCGAGCGGCCGGCCAGCGTCGTCAAAGAACTGCTGGAAAACGCCGTCGATGCCGGCGCGACGCGAATCGATGTGACGGTCGAGCAGGGGGGCATCGAACTGGTGCGGATCGTCGATAACGGCTGCGGCATCAGTGCCGAGCAACTTCCGCTGGCGGTCGCGCCGCATGCCACCAGCAAAATTTGTGAGGCCGACGATCTATTCCGCGTCGGCACGCTCGGCTTCCGGGGCGAAGCGTTGGCGTCCATTGCCGAGATCAGCCGACTGGTGCTGCGCAGCCGGCCGGCGGAGGCCGAGGCGGGCGCCGAACTGATCGTCAGCGGCGGACATGCCGAGCCGATTGCGCCCTGCGGTTGCCCGGCGGGCACGGCCATTGAAGTTCACAATTTATTCTTCAACACGCCAGTGCGGCGAAAATTTCTGCGCACGGCCCAAACAGAAATGGGGCACGCCAGCGAAGCGTTCACGCGGGTAGCGCTAGCATTTCCGCACGTCCATTTCACGCTGCGGCAGAACGAGAAAACCAGTTACGATTTGCCGCCGGTCGCCGATTGGCCGCAGCGCATCGCCGCCTTCTTCGGCGGCGACTTGGCCGACGCGCTCATCGCCGTGGAAAGTGCCGATGGCGAAGTGCGGCTGGCCGGTTACGTGGCGCACCCGAGTCAAACTCGCAGCCATCCACGCATGCAGTATGTGCTGCTCAACGGCCGCTCCATCCGCGATCGCGCGCTACAGCACGCCTTGGGTGAAGCCTATCGCGGACTAATTCTCTCGGGCCGCTATCCCATCGCATTTTTGCGCATCGAAATGCCGCCGGAAGCCGTCGATGTGAACGTGCATCCCACAAAACTCGAAGTCCGCTTTCAAGACTCGGGCCGATTGTACAGCCAACTACTGAGCACGCTGCGCACCAAGTTTCTCACTTGCGATTTGACCAATCGGTTGCAACCGAATACTCCGTCGATGATCGCCGGCGGAACGGCCGATCCCACCGCTGCCGCCGACGATGTTCACGCCGCACTCAAACGGCAGGAATTGGTTGCGTGGGCAAAAGGCGAATTGGCTGGGCAGGGCGCAGGCCCGCAAAGGGTACCCGGGGCACAGGGAGCAAGTGCTCCATTTGCAGACGGCACCAGCGAGCGCAAGCCGCTCGAATTGGTTCGCATCGATCGGCCCATGCCGGTGTTCGCACATAGGCCGACCGTGTCGGTCGCGAATAAAACGGCAGCGCCTGAAACCACAAATTTCTTGGCACGCGATTTGGAATCAAGTTCGTCGTCCGTCGATGCACTCCCTATCGACACGGTCGGATTATCTGCCGCGTCGCCGTCGACTGCCTACCGTCTGCCGCCCACTGCTGCCGTGCCGGCGATGCAAGTTCACAATCGCTATCTGATTGCCGAAAGCGACGATGGCGTCGTCGTCATCGATCAGCACGCTTTGCACGAGCGCATCCTTTATGAACAACTGCGCGAGCGCGTCTTGGCCGGCGCACTGGAAACGCAGCGGCTGCTCGTACCCGAAGCCGTCGATCTCAGTCCCGCCGAAGCCGCCGGAGCGCTTGCCAATCAAGAACTGCTCGCCCAACTCGGCGTCGAAGTCGCGCCCTTCGGCGGCGACACGGTACTGGTCACATCCTATCCCGCCATGTTGGCCAATTTCCGGCCTTCCGAAGTGCTGCATGATTTGGTCGCGCGACTGCTCGCTGAAGGTAAAGCCCCGGATCGTCGCGATTTGGTCGACGAATTGCTGCACATGATCGCCTGCAAAGCCGCCATCAAAGCCGGCGACCGCCTTTCGCCAGAAGAAGTCTCCGCTCTGGTCGAACTCCGCCATCTGGGCCAAGACAGTCACCACTGCCCCCACGGTCGCCCCACGGCCCTGGTTTTCACCCGGGAAGAACTGGACCGCCAGTTTTTGCGAACCTGACGAAGACGAACGGGTGAAGGGGTGAGCGGGTGAAGGGGTGAATGATGAGGTATAGTTTTGAGATTGAGGTAATCATCATTCACTTTTCGGGAACCTACGATGAAGCGAGATATTAAATCGCATCGGGATTTGGATGTTTATCAGCGCGCGTTCGATGCGGCGATGGAAATCTTCGAGCTCTCGAAGCGTTTTCCCAAAGAGGAAACGTATTCGTTGACCGATCAGATTCGACGCAGCTCACGCTCCGTTTGTGCGAACCTCGCGGAAGCTTGGCGCAAACGCCGCTACGTTGCCGCATTCCAAAGTAAGTTGTCAGACGCCGACGCTGAGACCGCTGAAACCCAGGTTTGGATCGAATTTTCCGTTAAATGCGGCTATCTCCCCCGAAATAATGGCGCAAAGCTGTACCGTGCGTATGATGGAATTCTGGCTACAATTGTCGGAATGATTAACCATGCCGAAACCTGGACACTGCCGGGAAAACCCAAGCGTTAAGCACAACGGGCGGTTCGCTTTCATCACCCGTTCACCCGTTCACCCCTTCACCCGTTCATGATTTGCGTCTCCATCGGTCGCGGCCGGCATCGGCATATGATTGCCGAGCATCGTCACTTGGTCAGCCAGGGGCGCAGCTCGTCGAATTGCGGCTCGACTACATTAACGGTCAAATCAATCTTAAGCGGTTGCTCGGCGAGCGGCCTTGTCCGGTGGTCTGCACCATTCGCCGCGAAGTCGATGGCGGCAAGTGGAAGGGCAACGAAGAAGAACGGCAGATGGTGCTGCGGGCGGCCATCGTCGATGGCGTGGAATATGTCGATCTGGAAGAAGATGTCGCTAAGAGCATTCGCCGTTACGGCAAAACCAAGCGCATCATCAGTTACCACGATTTCCGTCAAACCCCGGAAGACTTGGCGGCGGTTCACGCCCGGCTGGCCGCGCTCGATCCCGATATCATCAAACTCGCCACGCTGGCCAACAGTCCCCACGATAACCTGCGGATGATGCAGCTCGTGCAAGCGGCGAAGGTGCCCACGGTCGGCATCTGCATGGGCGATCTGGGCACGCCGTCGCGAATTCTGTGCGGACGCTTTGGTGCGCCGTTCACGTATGCCTCGTTCCATCACGAGCGGCTCTTGGCGCCGGGTCAGCTGAGCTTCGACCAGATGTCGCAGATTTATCATTACGAATCGATCCAGCCCGACACCACACTGCTGGGCGTCATTGCCGACCCAATCGGCCACAGCCTCAGCCCGCTCATTCACAACACGGCTCTCCAACAAGCCGGTTTGAATGCCGTGTACGTGCCATTCCGCGTGCCGTCAGAGCATCTCGATCAGTTTCTGGCCGACACGCACCTGTGGGGCATCCGCGGACTTAGCGTCACGATTCCCCACAAAGAAGCGGTGCTGAATAAGCTGACCAAGCTCGATCCGGCGGTCAAAGGCATCGGTGCGGCCAACACACTGGTGTTCGAAGGAGAAGACTTGATCGGCTATAACACCGACTTTCGCGCCGCCATCGACAGCCTGGAACGGGCCGTCAGCTCGGCGCTGCAAACCGCCGGTGGCGCAGTGCAAGCCCACGGCGGGTTGGAGGAAAAAAAAGCCCTCGTGCTTGGCGCTGGCGGCGCAGCCCGCGCGATGGCCTACGGCCTGGGCCGCTACGGCGCGAAAGTGGTGATCGCCGGCCGCACGTTCAAACGTGCCCAGCAACTGGCTCACGCGCTGGGCTGCGAAACTCTCGATTGGAACAACCGCCACGCCATCTCTCCCGACATCATCGTCAATTGCAGCCCGGTCGGCATGCACCCCAACGTCGACGAAACGCCGTACGACAAGCGCCACCTTCGCCCCGGCATTGTCGTCTTCGACATGGTCTACAACCCCGAGAACACGCTGCTCATCAAAGAAGCCCGCGCGCAAGGCTGCATCGTCGTCAGCGGCGTGGAAATGTTCGTGCGGCAAGCCAGCCTGCAATTCAAACTCTTCACCGGCAAAGACGGCCCCTGGGAACTGATGCGCGACACGCTGAAACGCGCTATCGGCGCCGCGCGAGTGTAAAGTCGCCTTCGTAAAGCTCGCTTCCACCAACGCGGCGCACCGCCGTGCGGCTGTCAATCGGTTTTGGCGCTCATCGAGCATTGACGTAATTCGCTTCCAAAGAAAAGATAGGGAACGGGTTAAAACAAGAAACAGGCCAGACCGTCACGAACGAATTTGATGAACGCTGACTAATTAGGGCGAGAGTCGCCTCACCAAACCGCAGGCCCGCTAGATCGTTCCGCCCCTATTCTCTCCTGGGTGCTTCCTTATGACTGCTGATGTACAACGACTGCACGAGTTCGATTTTCTGCGGGCCACGGAAATTGCCGCCCTCAATTGCATGCAATGGATTGGCAAAGGCAACAAGGAAGCCGCCGATGCCGCGGCCTGCGACGCCATTCGCGGCATGTTCGATTTGATGGAAATTAGCGGTGAAGTGGTCATTGGCGAGGGCATTAAGGACGAAGCGCCCGGACTGTTCAAAGGGGAAAGGGTGGGCACTTGGCGCACTGGAACACCGCGGTTCGATATTGCGCTCGATCCGGTGGATGGCACAACCAATGTCGGCCGCGGCCTGCCAAATGCCATCAGTTGCATCGCAGCGGCGATGCCCGAAAACGGCAGTCAGCCGGCGTTGCAAGAGATTCCGGCTTTTTACTTGCAGAAGCTCACCTATCCGTCGGCGGTTCGCAAGGCTTGGATCAACGATCGCAGTTTGCCCATCAACATCGATGCGCCGCTGGCGGACGTGATTGGCATTACCGCCAAAATTCTGGGCAAGCAAGTGCGCGACGTGGTGGTGATGATTTTAGACAGGCCGCGCAATCAGAAGTACATCGACGAAGTGCGCCGCGTGGGCGCTTCGCTGCGAATGATTGTCGATGGCGATATTTCGGCCGCGTTGGCCCCGGCCCTGAGCGAATCGATGATCGACCTGTACGTCGGCATCGGCGGCGCGCCCGAGGGCGTGTTGGCGGCGGCGGCGCTGCGCTGTCTGGGTGGGGGCATGCAGGCCAAAATCTGGCCGCGCGACGAGGCTGAAAAAAAGTCGCTGGTCGAGGCCGGCTGGGGCAACCGCTTGAACACCACGTTCCGTTCTCTCGATTTGGCACGGGGCAACGAAATTCTGTTCGCCGCCACCGGCATTTGCGACAGCCCGTTCCTCAAAGGAGTTGAAGTCCTCGGCAGAACCGCCATCACTCATTCCATTTTGATGCGGGCCAAAAGCGGCACCGTCCGCTACCTGACCACCGCCCACAATCTCGAAACCAAGACCATTCACCTGCGTTCCGGCGGCGATGAAAGAAAAGTTTGACGCTCTCCGGCTGCTCGCATCGCCAGACTCCTCTTTCTGTAATCATTTCACCGCAGAGAGCGCCGCATGGCGACATTCACGAATTCCGCGAAATCATCGGCACGCGCTTCAGAAAAATCTGGGCAAAGACTCGCCGTGTTGGTGGCCATGATCGCCGGATATGTCGACGCCTATGGCTTCATCAGCTACCGGGCCTTCCTGTCGTTCATGAGCGGAAACACCACCCAGAGTGGCGTGATGATGGGAGAGGGCGATTTTTCCGCGGCAACTCCTACGCTGGTGGCAATTGCGTCTTTTGTCGTCGGCGTATTCGCGGGAACATTGCTGATCTATTCCGAAACGCATAAATCCCGGCGGCTCACGCTTGCTTTGGTCGCAGTGTTGCTGGCCGTTAACATCGGCGTCACGCTTTGGGCTTCGTTCGGCCCTGTGGTGAGCATCGCCACGCTTGGTTTCGCCATGGGTGTGATGAACACAACACTCTCGCGCATTGGTGCAGAAACGGTCAACCTCACCTTCATTACCGGCACGCTGAACAAAATGGGAAGCCACTTGGCCCTGGCGCTCAAGGGTGCGCTACTCAAAGACGCGCAGGGACCTTGGGATACGCACGTTGGCCGCGCTTCCCTGTTGGCGGGTCTCTGGGCGGGCTTCCTGGTGGGCGCCGTGCTGGCCGGAGTTGCGACACCTCGTTTCGGCGTGTGGGTTTTGTTGCTTCCCTGCCTGATCCTGCTGGCATTGGCGGCGATTAACCGTGCTCCAAGCGATGGCACAGGAAACCAAAAGTAAAAATTGAAGGGTCAGAAATCCTGAAACCTTTGAATGCCGACGCTTTTTGATTGCTTCATCGTGCCGGCACACGACCCGGAGCATCGATTCGGCCGCGGCTGCCAAAACTTTCATACGTCGGGTGGATAGTGCTAGTATCGAACTTGTCTCCTTGCAGCTGCTCGAATTTGGCTTTTTGCTCTTCGGTCAACAGCGCGACAGATTTGTCCTTCCGCTGCGACCTGATTTCTTCCAGCTTTTTCTTACGTTCTTGCCGTTTCTGGTCGTCAAGTTGCGGGCCGTTGTACGTGGCAGACAACTCCGCCAGCCGGCGTCTGCTTTCATCGCCGAGCACCTTGAGCTTTTCCTTCTGATCTGCGGTCAGTCCGATTTTTTCAGCCACGACCTCGAAGCCGAGAGCCGTTACCCCGGCCACCTGAAAGTTAATCTCGTTTAATCGCTCCATTTGTTTGGGGGCAAGGATTTTGGAGATCGCATCCCGACTTTCTTTCGTGCGCTCTTCCATCCGCTTTTGCATTTCGTCTTGCGACAAACCCATGAATTTGGCGAAGAAGGCTTGCCCGGCAGCCGCTCTTTCGTCTCGGAGTTTTTGCAAACTCGCCTTTTGGTCGTCGGTCAACGCGATTTCTTTTTGCACCGCTTCGGCTGTTAGCAGAGTCGAGGGGTCGTTGGGCGAATCGCTGACCATGCGTCCCCCCTGGCCGAATCCTTGTCCGCCACCCGGCCCCTGTGCCAAAACGGGCAAGGCCGACAGCGCCGTGGCTGCCGTGACCGCAAATTTCCAGCGCTTGCATGTCTTCATGGCGATTGCTCCCTTGTTTGGTGGCCCGTAAGAATACACACACACCTTGACATATTCTGACAGACAAGCGGCAATCAGAAGCGGCAATTTCAAACGAAGGCAACCAAAATGGACAAATCGCTGCCCGACGAGCAGGTTCAGCAGATCATAGCCGCCGTTTTCGCCGGCCGTAAAATCGAGGCGATCAAGCTGTATCGCAAGGCGGCCAACACCGGGCTCAAGGACGCCAAAGACTTCGTAGAAGCCTTGCAATCGCGATAGTTTCAGGAATCTCCCGAAAAGTTCACCGCGCCTCCCACGAGCGCCGGTTGCTCACGCAGTGCAGCGGCGCTGCTGACCATTGCCGCGGCAATCGTGTACTTCATCGCCCACAAACTACTGGGCTAGAGCGCGTCCCATCATAGTGTAGCGACCGCTGTCCCCAGCGGTTCGCTGGCGGCTGAGGACAGCCGCCGCTACATGGTTGTGAGACGCGCTCTAAACGCGGGTGTTTTTTTGAAGTCTTCTTCGAAAGCAATCTGACGACGGCTTGAATGCTTCCAAGAACCAAAAACAGCGGAATTGGTTCCCGCGAACTTTTCTCGCCTGAAATTTAGGCGTCTCGACGCACCGCTGAATTTATTTGCTATGCGACGTTCGGGCCATAATCGTCTTCACGATGGACGTCGAAACGGCGGTGTATCCCAGCCCTTTCGCCATCTTCGCAATCTCGCTGGCACTCTTGGCGGGGTATTCTTTGATCAATTCGCTAATCGCCGCTGGAGTGCTGGTCTTTTTCTTCATGAGCGCATTGTCGTCGTCGCTTGCATGTCGTCAACCCAGCTTGGAGATGAGTTCCGCGGATTCAAAAAGTTTTGGCCTCAATTTGAATTCCAAGGTTCGGCACGACTTTACGGTGAGAGATCGAGCGATCAAAAATCGTTTTTCCAAACGACAGACGACCGACATTGTTGCCGTAAGACCGATGATATTTGTCAATCTGAACCGCTTCGTTGTGCCGGTCCTTCGGACCTCTGAATCGATTTTGCGCGAACGTCGACCCCGATCTCACGATCGGGGCTATTCCCTATCAGCCCTCCGCGCCTACGGATCTGAGGCCGAAGGTCCGGCAGGAAATAGCCCCAACCGTCAGGTTGGGGCAGGATACGGCGAAATAGAATTCGTGAGGTCCGAAGGACCGGAACCATTCAACGTGGCCACTCTGTTTATGCTCTTCAAACTGACCCTTTACAGGCGGTGGTCTGAATTTGGAATCACTGCCCGAAAGCCGTTAAACTAGCCTGTGCCCGCCGAGGCCGATACGGTTGCTCAATATTCTGTCAGACAACACAAGTCACGCACATGTACCGCTATTTGCTTCATCCGTAGGCATTTCCTAAGGATACGCTCCGCCCACCGCTTTGCAACGCTGATCGGTTATGATGGTGGGCATGTGGCAATTCTCTTTGAAACGATTGTTTGTCGGAATTGCATTCATTGCTCTCGGGTGCGGCATGCTCGTGATCATGTTCAACAATCGCCACGCCCAGGGCGTCCAAACGTAATTTCTGAACAGACATTGTTGGTTCTTTGGTTCGGCGCCGGTGCGATGATCGGGGCCGGGGTGTTCACTCCGTTCAAGCGAGCGATTTTGGGGTTCGCCATTGGGCTCTTAATTCAGATAGCGATATTTATTTGTCTTATCTGACAAATGAATTCCAAGCTTAGTTGCGTGCGGAGAGTCTACTGTTATGAAGTCACGACTCCTGGGTCACTGCAAAATTACCGTGAATGCGTCCAAGGCAAGATGCGTTGAATGGGAGAAAGAAAAGGGGACATCCTACATTATTTGATAAAGTAGAATGTCCCCTTTTTTTTCCCAAGCCAAAATCTGGCCGCGCGACGAAGCCGAGCGAAAATCGCTGCTCGAGGCCGGCTGAGGCGATCGCCTGAATGCCACGTTTCGTTCGTTAGATTTAGCGCGGGGAAAAGAAATTCTGTTCACCGCCACTGGCATTTGCGATAGCCCGTTTCTCCAGGGAGTGGAAGTGCGCGGCAGGACGGCCATCACGCATTCCATTCTGATGCGGGCCAAAAGCGGCACCATCCGCTATCTGACGACCGCTCACAATCTCGACACCAAGACCATTCACCTGCGTTCCGGCGTCGACGAAAGAAAAGTGTGATGCGGCTGCGCCAATCAGCCGGAACAATGTCGCTGACAACGTTTATTCCACTCACACCCGGCGGTGGCGGGCACCATCGCCGCGCTGGTCCCCGGGCTTGTGCGCGCAACATGGATTGGTTTCGTCAATTTCGCTTTTTCAGGCCAAATCGCACTCCAAGATCACGGAGCATCGAAAACGTGTTGACAAATTCCACACTAAAGTTGATGCACACATTCGGCATCGGCACTTTCTTTTTGGCATCAGGTGCGTATTCTTCTTGGGTAACAACAACCAGATTGTTAGTTTTTGCATGCGCGATCACCCAACCATCAGCGACAGAGGCGAATTCGGCTTTAGCCTCGGGTGCATACTGTGGCTCTTTTTCCACCCAGTCGATCAATTGTGCAAAACAATTGATGACTGCTTTATCATCGGTCTTCTTGAAAAACGCATCGGGTGCTTTTGTTGTTGCCCAATTCTTGAGAGCATCCTTGCCTCTAGCAATCTCCGATTTCACGTGATCAACGCTAAAAATTCGCTTGTTGCTATGCTGCAAAACGAGCGAACGCCAAAAACCAGGGCAAATATCGAACCCATAATACTGTCGATGGGCTTGCATGAAGACGTTTGAATCAAGCAAATAACGTTTATTGGCGCTCATCCCTCATCCTTTTGGCGAGGGTAACGGCATAGCGGTCAAAAGTGTTGCCGTTCAAGTCCGTTAATTGGTAAGCGTCACGGTATAGCAACCGTCCCTCCCGAGCAGCGCGAATGACTGCATAGGCAAATCGTCGGCCTAAGCGTACGTCCTGGACGTCGTAGAAGTTCGGACCGCCTTTTTTGGACGCCTTGGTACGAGCTTTCTGTTGTTGCCATTCTTCTTTGTATTGATTGTAAAAGACGAAGAATGCTGCCTTGTTGATCAATCGCAGATCCAAAGCACGACGCGCCGCCACCAGTGGGCTAACCTTAAACCAGCGCGCAATAGCATCAAAAGGTTTGTCTGTAGCCCTAGCCTCCTCCCATCGTTCCGCAAGGAGTTGGCGAGAAACCAGAAGCTCCGCGGCAACTTGGTTACAGAATCTTTCCGTTGCATCATCGAACGGTTGCATATTGATGAGATTGAAAAGCCCATCGCGACCTAGCCACAAATGCGCGAGTTCATGCGCCATTGTGAACATCTGAGCTGACTTGGAGTCCGCGCCATTTACAAAGATTAGCGGCGCATAGCTGTCGGAAAGCACAAACCCGCGAAATTCCTCTGGTTCGAGCGGACGAGAAGTGTTCAATCCCACGATGCTGCTCGTGGCTACCATCACACCGATTTCTTCCGCTGCTGTGCGCAACATGCGCAGTGCATGTTCCCAAGTTGAGTATTTCGATGCCCAATTCCGTGGTAACCCCAACGTTTGACGAATTCGTTCCGCTAGCTCGTCGACTCCATCAAGGCGTTTAACTGCACCTATAAAAGGCAGCTTTTCTTGCCCCTGTTCGATTAGGTAATCCCGCATCCAAGCTTGCCGCCGTCGCATACTTTGGAGTGTATCGATTAAGTTCGGGCTAGGACGATCAATGGGAGTGTCGCCCAGAGTTCGGAAGTCCGGAATCGCCAATTCTTCTTCCGGCGGCTCGGAAAGGAACAAATACCCAAACGGTGTCATTGTTCGCTTTGCGAAAGCTTCCAACTGGATTAGCGTTGGTTGCTTTTCACCGCTTTTCCATTTCTCGATTGGGAATTTCCCCAATTCCTCTGCCGACAAACGGGAGCGATCGATCGCCCAGCGAATGAGTTCTGGATTGACAGAAACTGTGGTAGCCATGGAAACCGTTTGCAGTCAAAAGGCAGTGTACTGTCTCTATCTTAGTATCGGCGGCAAAACTAGGCGATTCGAGTCCATCTCGATGGGAACTTACCGCGGTCTTTGTGCTCGACAATCAGAATTCTGGGCCAGATGAGGTCGATGAAGCTCCAGCGGCCGGCGATGTTCCGGACGGGTTCTTCAAAGCTGGCCACGGTGCGGCGTTTGATGCCGAAGACAGCGAAGAATTCGTTCCAGAACGTTTGAGCTTCGCTATCTTCCCGCGCGGCGTCGGCCCAATCGCGGGCAAAAGCGACGGCGTTGTGGCGGATTTCGTTCCAGGAAATGGGCATGAATTGGCTTTAATCGCAGAAGACGGGCAGCTTGAATAACGACCAAGAGTACCCCGCGACCGGGGCGACTGCAAGTTGAATCGCGGGTGCAAATGAAGGGCCTGCAAATCAGGCCACGTATGTGTTAGGATGTACACTTGTCATGCAATGCCTGGCATGAGTGTCCCGGCAAGCCCAGGGGTTGCAACCCCTGGGCTTGGAGTACGTCTCGACGCAACTTGAATAGCGGCAACGCTTGAACCTGGCGCACTCGATGAGAAAGCGAATCGCTATGAATTCACTTTGCGACACAATTCGGCGAGTTTTGTCGCTGCCGGCGTGGGCGGCGCTCGGGAAATCTCGGGCCAAATTGAGACGCGTTGCGACAGAATTGGGGGATTTTGCGCAAAAAAAAGTGGGACCCCTTCGGTTGCGACAAAACTGCAGGCGCGCATTTCGTTCGAGAAATCTTGCCAAATCCAAAACATGACAGGGCGCAAGGGTGCGCAACGGCCGCGACAAAATTCACCATGTCTTGCGCGATCTTGCGGCCGTGGTTCCTTGTTTATAAAGTTATCGCCCGCGGCGCAAACCCAGGGGTTGCAACCCCTGGGCTTGGGTAAGATCGCGATCCACATTGGCAACTTCACGGAGGAATTAAATATGCGACGCCGATTCATCGTTTCAAATCTACTGACCGCACTGCTGCTTGTTCTCGTGCTCTCAGCCACGGCGCTAGCCGAAACGGTGGCGCGCTGCGGACAAGGTTGGTTGGAGCGGGTCGATGGTTACCCGGTGCTGCATCTGAAAGGCACACCGTACGAGATGGGCTATCAGCATGGCGCGCTCCTGAAGGAATCGGTGCGCGAGAACTTGCACAATGTTTTGGATAGCAAGCGCGTCTCGGCAGTCGAAATAGGCGGCATCGAAGTAAAGCCGCGGTGGATTATCGACACGCTCGCCGTGGTGCAAGCGCCGCATGTGCCCGATTGGTATCGGCAGGAATTGGCCGGTGTGGCGGCAGGAGCCGATTTGAAACTGGGCGACGTGGCGGCGGCCAACTTTTTGCCCGAGCTGTTTCATTGCAGCGGGTTTGCCGTGATGAACTCGGCCACGACCGATGGCACGCTGTATCACGGCCGCATTTTGGATTACTCCTGCGATTGGCATTTGCAAGACCACGCGGTGCTGATTATCGGCGAGCCGGACGGCGGCATTCCGTTTGCCAACGTGACATTTGCCGGTTTCATTGGCTCGGTCACGGGGATGAACGCCCAGCACGTTTCGATCGGCGAAATGGGCGGCGGCGGCATTGGGCACTGGAACGGCACACCGATGGCCGTCTTGGTGCGCGAAGTGTTGCAACAGGCCGGCGATTTAGATCAGGCGCTGGCCGTGTTTCGCGAAGCCAAGCGAACTTGCGAATACTACTACGTCATTGCCGACGGCAAGACGAACCGCGCGGTGGGCGTGGCCGCGGGCTGGGATAAATTCGAAACCATCGAACCGGGCAAGGCGCATCCGCTGCTCCCCAAGCCGGTGGCCGATTGCGTGTTGCTTTCCGCCGGCAGTCGCTATGACGAATTGGCGCGGCGTGCTGCCGATGGCCACGGCAAGTTCGATGCCAGCAGCGTGCGGCAATTGTTGGAGCGGCCAATTGCCACGCACTCCACTTTGCACAGCGTACTGTTCGAGCCCGCGAGCACCAAAATATGGATCGCCAATGCCAGCAGCGACGGGCAATCGGCCGCCGATCAGCCGTATCACAATTTTCAATTGAGCGAACTTTTAAAGCACACGCCGAATGAAAGTGCGCCCGAGATTGAACTCATTCAGAAATGAGCGCGAAGGTGAGGATGAAAAAACCAACGGCCGCTCAAGCGTGTATCCGCGCAGCAAGGCGTGAATGACACACTCGAGCGGCCGTGAAAGAATTTGGCCGTCGATCGGCGATTAGGCCATCGCCTTCAACTGTTTCAAAGCGCGAACTTTAATCTTCGTGCTAGCCGGCTTGGCGGCAACATCCATCAGCTCGCCTGGCTTGAACGGGTTGGGCACACCCTTCTTGGCCGGACGGGCCGGCACTTTCTTCTTTTCGATTTTCACCAAGCCGGGAATCGCAAAGGTGCCGGGGCCTTTGGCACCCAGAGCCTTCTTGATTTCGTTGCCCAGAGCCTCAAGGACTGCGGCCACATCCTTCTTGGCAACACTCGTAGCTTCCGAGATGGAAGCCAGAACTTCACTCTTCGACGGCGACTTTTTCGCGGAATTCGTGGCGACTTTCCCCATAATCGAGAACCCTCCTTGCGGGTACGTTGAGTTGAGAGACACGTATCGGTTTGACGTAGGAATGTGCTGATTTAATCGCAGTTGGCCAAAATTTCAATCCTAAGAACCCGTAAAATCCGCAGAATTTGCGGAAAAAACAGGGTTCCGGGCGGGACGGCCCATGTTTCACGCTGGCCGCTGTTCGTCGAGCGGCGCGTTCTGGCATGTTGCGCAATTTCGGGCGAGGTCGTCGTAGCCGGTCAGTCCGGCAAAACCGACACCGCCGAATGGTTGCGGCAAAGCCACGGGTCGAATAATCTCACTCCCAGGCCTTGTGCGTTAGCTCAGCCCACTTATGGAACGTAGCACCTGTGGGCGGCAATGTAGCGGCAGAAAGCCAGATTTCTCGGGTTTTTTTGCGCCGTCAACTAGCCCCTCCGCCACCGAGCCAGATTTGGTTGCCGAATCGGCGAATGCGGTTTAAGATAAAAGGTGGCAAAAACTTAGATCAAATGTCGGCACGCGGAATGCCTTCGGGCAGGGAAGGCCAGGGAACCTGCCAACCGCCGGGCCAGCAAGTCGATCTTTGGCTGATTGCCGGCGTTGAACTTTCTCGTCGCTGGGAACACTAACTTGGGTGACGTTCGGCAATTAGGCCGGTCGCCGCCTGATGAGGAAGGCCATGATGGATCGAAACGTTCGCCGTGCCCGAAATTGGCCGGGATTGGCCAGGGTAGTGACGGCTTTTGTGGGTCTGACTGGGGTCATTCTTTACGGGGCAGCGGCTCAGCGGGCAGCGGCTCAACTACCGGTTCAAGTGCAGATTGCACCGGGGGGCGGGTTTGTCCAATTCGGTTTCCGCAGGCCTCCGCCGGGGCAGAGTGATATGGAAATCGACGCGCTGGATGGTGTGTTTCTCCCAGTCGATCGCGATTCGACTCGACAGTGGGAACGAGCCAAACAACTGCTCGATGACGGACGTTACAGCGACTCGCTCACGCTGCTCGACGAGATTCTTCAGCGCAACGAAGATTTCTTTTTTCAAACGCCTGCCGATAAGCAGAGTTATATCAGTCTGAAGGCCCAAGCGCAGCGACTGATTGGTGAAATGCCTCCCGAGGGACGGCAGGCGTACGAACTGCAATTTGGCGCGAAGGCTCGGCAATTACTAGCCACCGCGGCAACATGCGGCGACACTGCAAAACTGGAAGAAGTGGCTCGCCGGTTCTTTCACACGCAAGCAGGCTACCAAGCCACGTTGTTGTTGGGCCGTAGGCTATTGGATCACAATCGTCCGCTGGCGGCGGCCGAGTGCTTCAAACGATTGAGCGACGCGCCGGCCGCAGCCGCTGCGTTGGAGCCATCTCTTTCCGTGCTCCTGGCGACTAGTTACCTGAAGGGCGGCAAGCAAGACCTCGCCAAGGAGGCCCTCGAAAGGCTTCGCAAAAAAGATCCGCAGGCCACGGTGCAAATTGCCGGCAAGCCGAAAAGGCTGTTCAACGAAAGAGAGCCAGCGATTGCATGGCTACAGAATGCGCAACTCAATCTGCAAACTTCCTCGTCGGAGGAAATTCGTGACTGGACTTTGGTGCATGGGAATCCGGCCCGCAATGCCAACAGCGCCGGCGGAATGCCGCTGATGAATCCGCGGTGGCGCGTCTCGACCACGAATCATCCGGAACTCGAGAAGGCGCTGGTCGATAAGCGCAAAGAGTATATCGATCAGCAATTGCCCGCACTGCCTGTGATGCAGCCCTTGGCCGTTGGCGATGTGGTGCTGATGCGCACTTCACGAAATCTGGTGGCCGTCGATTTCGCTACCGGCAAACGCAGCTGGTGGCCGTCGCTGAGCGAATCGTCGCTGGAACAAAGAATTGCCGCTTCCAGCGCCAACACGGCCGCACGGTTCGATCCGAAAAACAGCCCGGCGCTGCGCGAACGATTTTGGGAAGACGCCACCTACGGCACGCTTTCCAGCGACGGCGAGCGAGTTTACCTAATCGACGATTTGGACAGCCCGCCCGATCCCGACATGAACGGCCAAATTATCGTCAATGGCGGTGGACGGTTAATCGTGAATGGTCGGCCCATCCGTGGCGGTCTCGTGTTCGACGGCATTTCGATTCCGTTCAAACCAAATAAGTTGGCGGCCGTCGAACTGCGCACCCAGGGCAAGTTGAAATGGGTTGTTGGCGGACAGTCTGGCGAGGACGAAGTGCAATTGGCCAACGCATTTTTCCTGGGACCGCCGCTGCCGCTCGAAGACAAGTTATACGTGTTGGCCGAAATCAAGCAGGAAATCAAACTGTGTGTGCTCGATTCAAAAACGGGTCATTTAGATTGGTCGCAGCAGATCGCGGTGGTCGAGCCGAATCAAAACATACAGAACGATCCGTATCGACGTCTGGCGGGTTGCACACCCAGCTATGCTGACGGCGTTTTGGTTTGCCCCACGGCGGCCGGCGCGGTGGTGGCTGTAGATGTACCCAATCGCTCGCTACTGTGGGGTTACCGATATGCGCGTCCGCAATTCAATCCCGCCATGATGCGGCAGAATTGGAATAATGTTCAGATTCCCAATTCCAATCCGGCCGATCGTTGGCTCGATTCAACGGTCACCATTGCCGACGGCAGCGTGGTCATTACTCCCACCGACTCCAGTCAGTTGCATTGTTTAGATTTGCAAGATGGAAAAGTGAAATGGGATAAGCCGCTCGAGCGTGGCGAGAACCTCTTCGTAGCTGGCGTTCATCAGGGGAATATTGTGCTGGTCGGCAAGCGGCAACTGACGGCGGTCAAGCTGGCCGATGGCAAGCCCGCCTGGAAACCGCAAAACCTGGAACTGCCCCCCACGGCAATGCCCAGCGGCCGCGGTTTTATGGCTGGCGACAATTACTTCCTACCGCTCACGACCGCCGAGGTCGCTCGTATCGATTTGAACGCTGCCAAAATCACGGCCGAGGCCAAATCACGCAGAGGCACGATTCCCGGCAATCTCATTTGCTACCAGGGAGAAGTGATTTCGCAGGGTGTCGACTATGTCGAAACGTTCTTTCAACTTGAGCCGCTCCAAGAGCGCGTGGCCGCGGCACTGGCGAAGAACCCAAACGATTCATGGGCGCTAGCCCATCGCGGAGAAATTGCGTTGGAAGACGGAAGAGTGGACGAGGCCATCGCCGACGTTCGTCGTGCCTTTCAGTCCGACGATAGCCCCTTCAACCGCGATCTGCTGATTGAAGTGCTGATCGCCGGCCTCAGCAAAGATTTTCAAAAGCATAAAAGCGACGTTGATGATCTTGAGCAACTCGTCCAACTGGATCACGAACGTGCAGTGTTTCTCCGTGTGCTGGCCAGCGGCTTGCAAAAGAACGGCAACACGATTGCGGCCCTGGATGCTTACCTGAAGCTTGCGGCGCTAGGACCACAGCCTGACGAGCCGGAAGAGATTGATTCGAGTTTCGCCGTGACCCGATCGGCATGGATTCGTGCGCAGTTTCAATCGCTGCTGGCCGCCGCGCACCAGGCCGATCTGCCCCAGGTCGATGCCGCTGTGAACGAACAGCTGAAACAGGCATCCGACAGTGGCAACATCTACCAGTTGCGGCAATTCATCGATTGCTTCGGTGATCATCCCGCGGCCAACCGTGCTCGCGAACTCTTGGCGGAAAAGTTAACCGGCTCGGATACACTGCTGGAGCGCGAGCAACTATTGCAGCAAATCCAAAAATCGACCGATGACACCCGCCGCGCCGCCGCCAGTGCGAAGCTCGCCGCACTGTTAAACGATGCCGGGCAGGTGGATCAGGCATTGCGGGAATACCGAAACCTGGCAGCGTCGCAGGGCGAAAAGCCAGTCTTGAACGGCAAGAGCGTGCAGCAAATTCTGGCCTCGCTTCCGGCCGAATCGCCGTTGCGGCAAGCCAAATCGAACAGCGGGCCCTGGCCAGAAGGAGAAGTGAAAATCGAACGCGTGGCCTCGAAAGCGCCACATCTGCCTGGCGTGAATCGCCTGTATCCTCTGGAAATTCGCGGCAGCCGCCAGCCTTTCGTTCAGGACATCACCATCGGCTTCAGCCCAGAGTCGTCGCAAATTGTCGGATACGACGGATTGGGCAAAGAGCGATTTCGCTTTGGACTCAACGACGGAAATCAAAACGGCGTTTTTCAGCAAGGGCCGAATTGGATGGCCGCCGCCTATGCGACCGTTTGCGGACACGTGCTGGTGGTTTGTACGGGATCGCAAGCCATTGCAGTCGACATGTTGAAATCGCCAGGCGCGTAGCGTGAACCGTATTCTGTGGCGAAAAGATCTGGTTGATACGGCGCCCATCGGGATGTATCAGGTGCCGATGGTGGCCATGCAGCCCTGGGGAGGTCGCCGCATTCAAATGCGGGCGGCAACCCAGCCCATCGGCAATGTCGGGCCCTGCACAGAGACCGCGGTCTTTTACCAGCGGGGGCGCGATGTCTTCGCCGTCGATCCGCTGACTGGCAACGTGCGCTGGGTTCGCCATGGTGTCGAGCCAGGCTGCGATATCTTTGGCGACGACGAAGTTCTAATCCTGGCCTCGCCCACTGAAGGCAAAGCCTGGGCGGTCCGCGCTGCGGATGGCGAACTATTGTCGGAGTGCGCCGTGCCGCCAGCTGAACAGCGCTGGACCACATACGGTCGCTATTTATTGACGTGGAAGGGGGTCGCCGATGGCAGCCAGGTGCTGAAGCTGATCGATCCATTGACACAGCGCGAAGTTTGGACCGAGAGCTTTTCGGCGGGAGTGCAGGGAACCATCGTCGGCGGCGATTCAGCTGCTCTCATGCAGTCCGACGGCAAGTTCGTCATGCTCTCTCTGGCTGACGGCAAGAAGTTGATCAACGAACAACTGGAAAAAGAGCAGAATTTGAAATCAATTTATGTCTTGCGCTCATCGAAGCAGGACATTTTGCTCACGGCGCGTAACAACGTTGGTTCCAATCCCAATCGAATTCCCGCGACCATGCAGGGTTACAACGGCTACAATCCGATGGGCATTGAAGTGCGACCGGAAATTACCGGAAGCGTCTACGCTTTCGACCGAACCACGGGAAAGCCGATGTGGCCAGCCCCGGCAAAGTTGGTGCAGCAGTGCCTGGCAATCGATCTGCCAACCGAACTGCCATTGCTGGTGTTTACTCGCAATGTGCAAACCGTGGCGAACAATCGTCCGCAGCAAATTCAGGGCTCTATTTTGTGCCTCGACAAGCGCAACGGCCGCGTATTGTATGAGGACGATAAGCTGCCGCAGGTCGTCACCGTGATCGATGCTTTGGGCAACCTGGAAGATCATACCGTGACATTGCAGATGTCTCCCGATGCGATCGCGTTGAAATTTACCGACACTCCAGTCCCGCCGGAGCCACCATTTCAGGACGGCGTGTTTGAAAAACCAATTTCGGCACTGGAACGCACCAAGGCGGGTTCAATATTTCGTGCGCTCAGCGGCATGATGTCGACAGGCGGTGCCAGCACCCAACAACAGCCACAAGCTGGATCGAACGCACAACCAAATGTCGCGGGGGCGGCGCCCGGACAAAAATAATGTCTACAGTTTGAAGCTGCGCTTATCGCGGTTCGTTTCCTCAATTAACAACTCCAACTCCGCTCATATCATGGTTTCGCATTTCAAGCGGGTTACTACAGTACTGGTTGCACTTAGCAGTCTGTGTTACTGCGGCAGCAGCGAGGCCGCAGGGAAGAGAGATCCGCGCGTGGAACGCTGCATCTCTCGCGGGCTCGATTGGGTCGCCAACACACAATCTCGGCTCGGGCAATGGTCTGCAAAAGATGGGCTCTATCCGACCGCAATGACGGCACTTGCAGGTGTCGCGCTGTTGCAAGAAGGCTCTACCACGACGCAAGGCAAATATGCTCCGAACATCCGTCGGGCGGTCGATTATTTGTGCAGCCACGCCCGATCGAACGGCCTGATCGGCGATCCGACGCGCGACGACCGTTACACCTACGGCCACGGCTACTCGATGCTGTTCCTCTCGCAAGTGCTGGGGGAAGAGGAAGACGAAGCCCGCCGGCAGCAACTAATTCAGGTGCTGACCAAAGCGGTGGAATTCTGCGGACGGGCACAAACCGATGCCGGCGGTTGGGGCTACGTTAGTGCCAAAGACGGCGGTGGTTTTGACGAAGGCTCCACCACCATCACTCAGGTCCAGGGCCTCCGCGGTTGCCGCAACGCCGGCATTACCGTTCCCAAAGAAATCATCGACAAGGCAATCGGCTATATCCACAGTTGCATTCTGCCTGATGAAGGCGCTGTGCAGTACAGTTCCAAAGGTGGCGGTCCGCGGCCAGCCATCACTGCCGCCGCCATCGCCTGCTTGTTCAACGCCGGCGATTACGAAGACAAGTACGTACCCAAAATGCTGGCGTATTCCGAAAAAAACCTGAACAACATCAGCAATCAAAGCTTTGGCCACTGGCACTATGCCCACTATTACTACGCTCAGGTCATGTACCGCGAAGGGGGCGAAAAGTGGGAGAAATATCGCGATCAGATTTACACCCGCCTGGTAAATGAAGCCTCTGAAGACCGCAACGGCATGTATTGGAATCAAGGCTATGTTGGTCCGATTTACACCACCGCGGTCAACCTCACGATTCTGCAATTCGACAACAACATCCTCCCGATTTATCAGCGCTGATTTTCAGCACCTAACCGCGCAATCGACGAGTCAGCGATTCGTCCTTCCAACTTGGAGCCCACTTCATGTCTGATACTGCTTTCCAGCCCGATTCCGTCGCCATTCGCAAACTAAACGAAGCTCGCGAGAAAATTCTACAGCAGCTTTCGCAAGTGATCGTTGGCCAGAATCAGGTTATTGAAGAGCTCTTGATTTCGCTCTTCAGCCGCAGCCACTGTTTGCTGGAAGGTGTGCCGGGGCTGGCCAAGACGCTCATGATCAGCACGCTGGCCCGAGCGCTCAATCTTTCGTTCAGCCGCATTCAATTCACTCCCGACCTGATGCCCGCCGACATCACCGGCACGGAAATCATCGAAGAGAACCGCAGCACCGGCAGCCGCGAATTCCGTTTTCTGGAGGGGCCGCTGTTCGCCAACGTCATTTTGGCCGACGAAATCAACCGCACCCCGCCGAAAACGCAGGCCGCGCTGTTAGAAGCCATGCAGGAACGACAAGTCACGGTCGGCCGCGTACGGCATCAACTAGCCGATCCGTTCTTTGTGCTGGCCACGCAAAATCCAATCGAGCAGGAAGGGACGTATCCGTTGCCCGAGGCGCAGCAAGATCGATTCATGTTCAAAATCTTCGTGAATTATCCGAACTTCGGCGAGGAGTTTGAAATCGCGCGCCGCACCACAGCAGTGATGGCCGATCACATTGTGCCAGTGCTTACCGCGGATGAGATTATCGAGTTGCAACACATGGTCCGCGAAGTGCCCGTCACCGATCACGTCATCCGCTACGTACTTTCGCTCGTCCGGCAAACCCGCGTCGGCGAAGCAGGAGTCCCGGATTTTATCAACGATCAAATCTCCTGGGGCGCCGGGCCGCGAGCGGTTCAATTCCTGATTCTCGGCGGCAAAGCGCGCGAGCTGCTGCACGGGCGGACCCACGTTTCCACGGAAGACATTCAAGCGCTTGCCAAACCGGTGCTGCGGCATCGCCTAGTTGTGAATTTTTCCGCTGAAAGCGAAGGGATTGGCTCCGACGATGTTGTCAATCGTCTGATTGACATCACGCCGACGAAAGAGAGCGACCTGACCAGCGATTCGCGGTTTCAAAAGATTTTTGCGTCGTAGATTGTGCGTCGCGAGTGCAGGACATAGCCCCGCCGCTACACAGCGACCACGATTGCTTTTGTCACTTTTTCACTTGTCAACCCCTTCACACATTCACCCCTCGTGGCCACAGTCGATAACAAACGCTTCCTGCATCCCGAGGCCATCAAGCGCATCGCCAGGATGGACCTGCGCGCTCGGCACATTGTCGAGGGATTTCTCTCCGGCATGCACCGCAGTCCGCACTTCGGGCAGTCGGTCGAATTCTTGCAGCACCGCGAATACACGTTGGGCGACGACTTACGGCACGTCGATTGGAAAGTTTGGGCCAAGCAAGATCGATTCTACGTCAAGCAGTTCGAGGAAGAAACCAACTTGCGGTGCACGCTGGTCGTCGATGTTTCCAACAGCATGCGTTACGGCCGCGGACCAATGGACAAGTACGAATACGCCTGCACCGCCGCCGTAAGCTTGGCATATTTGCTGCTGCGACAGCAAGACGCCGTAGGCTTGATTGCTTTCGACGAGGCGGTGCGGGCGACCGTGCCGCTGCGCACCAAGCGCAGCCATTTGCACTCGATCATTCAATCGCTCTCAGTCAGCGCGCCTCAGAAGAAGACCGATTTGCAGCAGATTCTCCGCAACGCCGCCGAGAACTTTCCGCACCGCGGGATGATGATCATCTTGTCGGATTTGCTGGCGCCGCGCGCCGGTTTCATCAAAGGCATCAAACTGCTGCGCCAGCGTGGCCATGACGTCATGGTGCTGCACGTTTTGGATGATGACGAACTCGATTTTCAATTCTCCGGCCCCACACGCTTTGAAGGTTTGGAATTGCCCGAGAATTTGACGTGCAATCCCCGGGCGCTGCGCGAGGGTTACCTGGAAGCTTTGAACGCTTACTTAGAAGAGATCCGCCGAGCGTGCTCTCAAAACGCCGTTGACTACAAGCTGGTCCGCACCAGCGATCCGCTTGATGCGGCGTTGGCGCACTTCATCAGCAATCGGCTGGGAATGCAGCGGAGAACATGATGCCGTCATTCCTTTATCCATTGCCGATCGCCATTGCCGCGGGCCTTGTGGCGTTGCCGATTCTGATCCATCTGATCAACCTCATGCGCCATCGCAAGGTGCATTGGGCGGCGATGGAGTTTTTGCTCGTCAGCCAGAAGCGGAACCGCACTTGGGTGATGCTCAAGCAATTGTTGCTGCTCTTGCTGAGGATCGTGGCCATAGCGGCGGCAGTGCTAATGGTGACGCAACCGCTCGTGCAAAGCGGATTGTTCGGCGGCAATCGACAGCATCACATCGTGCTGCTGGATGACAGTTTTTCGATGTCCGACCACTGGTCAGATACCACGGCGTTTGACGAAGCCAAAAAGTTCATTGCCAGGCTGGGCAAGCAAGCCTCGGAGCAACCAAGCCGGCAGGAGTTCACGCTGCTGCGATTTTCTCAGGCCAGTCATCCCTCGAAGGGAACGCAGGGCGACTTGATGAGCGAAACAGTCGACACTGGCGAGTTTCTCAAGAAGCTCGATCGAACCTTACAGCGGCTGCACGTTTCGCAACTCTCCGTGGGACCGGCGGAAGCTCTCAAAGCCGCCACGCAAATGATTGGCGACGGCGGCGATGAACAGCACATCGTGTTTGTGGTGTCTGATTTGCGGGCCAAAGATTGGGCAGGTGCCGCTGAGTTACGTAAGCTACTGTTAAAAATCAATGCAGCAGGCGGGAAGATCCATTTCATTCCGTGCGTTGATTCGATGCGGCCGAATCTGGCGATCACATCGCTCCGCCCAGCACGCGGCACTCGTGCAGCCGGCGTGCCGTTGCCGATGGAGCTGACGGTACAAAACTTTGGCGAGACACCGGCCACAAACGTTTCGGTGCGGCTGGAAGAGCAGGGGGTGCAGCGGCCCGCAATCGAGATCGACAAAATTGCGCCCGGCCGCAGCGTCACGAAAGAATTCGAAGTGCGAGCTGCCAGCGCCGGCGAGCGGCGCATTTCGGCATCTCTCGCGGCTGATGCAGTCATGCTAGACAACGTACGGCAATCGGTGATCGATTTTCCCACCGGCGTGCCCGTTCTGATTATCGACGGCGGCCTGAAAGCAGGCACCGCCCGCGGTGGCGATGGTTACTTTTTGCAATCTACATTGTCGCAACCAGGGCCCGTGCCCACCGGTTTGCGGCCGCGCGTGGAAGCGCCGCGATTTTTGGACGATCACGAGTTGGATGCGTTCCACGCCGTGTATCTTTGCAACATCGATCGCTTGCCGCTTACGGCGATCGAAAAGCTAACGAAGTACGTTGAGGCGGGCGGCGGTGTGGCTTTTTTCCTCGGCGATCAATCACGGCCGGATTTTCTCAACCAGCTGTACGCCGACGGAACCGGCCTGTTTCCGGTGCCAATCGAGGCCTCGGTGCCGCTGTTGGTGGATGCTTTGCAAAAATCGCCCGACCTGCAAATTACCGATCATCCGATCTTTCGCATTTTCGCCGGCGAGAATAATCCCTTCATCAAGACGGTGAATATCGAAAAATATTTCGCCGTAAAAAAGGGCTGGAAGCCCGGGGAAGCCAGTTCCACCGGCGTCATTGCCCGGGTGCGAAACGGCGCGCCTCTGGTGATCGATAAAAAACTGGGTGATGGCCGGGTCGTGGCGTTTCTCACCACTGCCGCGCCGAAATGGAACAACTGGGCCCGCGATAATCCAAGTTTCGTGGTCACCATGCTTGAGTTGGAGTCATACCTAGCGTCAGGCAAGGATGCCGACCCCTCGCGGCAGGTTGGCGCGCCGCTGGAAATTCCGGTCGACACACAAAAATATCAACCGCAAGTGGAATTCCTTACGCCCGTTGAAGGCACTGCCGACAAGGTGGTCGTCAAAGCTGAGCCGCAAGAAAAAGGTCCGGCGATCGCGAAATTTCCAGACACTGACACCAGTGGCATCTATGAGGTGCAGCTCACGGCCAACGACAACACTCAGGAAAGCTTTGCGTTTGCCTACAACGTTGATGCTGCTGAAGGAAATCTCAAGCAAATTAGTCGCGAGCAGTTGGGCACCGAGCTGAAAGACGTCGTCTTTGAATATCATCCCGCTGCCGATTTGTATCTCAACGCCAAGGAAATGCAGGGCTCGAATCTCAGCGAGACCTTGTTGTTTGTGTTGATTGCGCTGTTGATTGGCGAACAACTGTTGGCCTACTCCATCAGTTACCATCCGGCTCGTTTGCAAGGAGTGCGCTAAAATGGCCAGGATGAAACTGATTTTTGCACTTGCGATTTCGCTCAGCGTTGGTGTCGTGGCGCACGCTGCGGCTCTTTCGACGACGAGTGTGCCGACCGATTTGCAAAGCGTGGCAGAATCGGGCTCAACAGCCGTTGCCCATGCATTAACGCGGACTCGTTTTGAATCGACACGGCTGCAATCGTTCTCCGAGTGGTGGCAAACGCCGCTCTTGGTATTGGTCTGTGTAATCGTCCTGGCCTTCGTGGTGTACATGTACCGTCGCGATAGCGTGGAACTGAAGCCTGGAATTGGCGCGCTGCTGGCGCTCTTGCGGTTGGCTGCGTTTGCCGGTGTGCTGCTGATGTATTTGGATGTTCAGCGGCGCAGCGAAACGAAAGTAATTCATAATTCGCGGGCAATCCTGCTCGTGGATACGAGCCTGAGCATGAGCCGCAGCGATAACGACGAGTCGCTGACCGGAAACTCTGGATCGACGCCTGGCGTTTCTGGCCCGCCGCGGCGGATCGATCAAGTGGCTGGCGCATTGGCCGATGGCAAATTCCTTGACGCGCTGCGGCAGACCCACGATGTCGATGTCGTGCGGTTCGATGCCGATCTGCGGCGGGTCGCTGCGTTGCGACGCTTCCCGCGCGAGCCGGCAAGCGACTCACCATCGACATCGGAAGGTAAGGAGACTGTAAAGATCGATTGGCGCAAGGAGCTTGATCCGCAAGGCGCTGAAACGCGAATTGGTCAGGCCGTGCGGCAAATTATCGCCGACGACCGTGGGGCGCCCGTTTCGGCGATCGTGCTATTCAGCGACGGCGGACAAAATGCCGGCGTCGATGTCTCGGCCGCCATCAAAGCGGCTCAGGAAGCCAAAATTCCCGTTCATGTCGTCGGCATCGGTTCGGCAACTCGGCCCACGAATGTGCGAGTCAGCGATTTGATTGCCCCGGCGCGGGCTTATCCCGGCGACAGCTTCCAAGTCACCGGCTATGTGCAATCGAAGGGACTGGCCGGTCGCACCGTCGCTGTTGAATTGAATGTGCTTGCGGCAGGCGAATCGAAATCTGGCTCCGGAGAATCGGTGCTCGATAAATCCGAACGGGTCACGTTGGGTGGCGATTCCGAAATTGTGCCGGTGAAGTTCGACATTCCTGGCTTCGACACTGCCGGTCGGCGCGTCATACGCTTCAGAATCAAGCCGATTGCCGAAGACAAAGACGTTTCCGACAACCAGCAGGAAGTGGATGTTGATATTGTCGATCGCAAAAACCACGTGTTGCTGTTTGCCGGTGGCCCGACGCGGGAATATCAATTCCTACGCAACATGCTGCGCCGCAGCGAGTTGGCCAAGAGCGGCGACGTGGTGGTCGACGTGCTGCTGCAATCGGCCACCGAGGGCGTCTCGCAAGACGCCAACCAAATCCTCGATACGTTTCCGCACACCATGCAGGAACTGGCGGAGTACGACACCATTGTGGCGTTCGATCCCGATTGGCGCGAGTTGGATCCGGTGCAAATCGAACTGCTCGAAAAATGGGTCGCCGAAGAATCGGGCGGCCTGATCGTCGTCGCAGGGCCAGTCTACACCGACGCCTGGGTTCAATCGCCGACGATGGCCACGATACGCAAGCTCTATCCGGTAGAATTCAATCGCCGGTTGGCGCTGTTAGAAGATGCCCGCTATGGATCGACTCAACCGTGGCCGCTAGATTTCACGCGCGAAGGTCTGGAATCGGAATTCCTGTGGCTTGACGATAGTGCCGCCACCAGCCACGAAGTTTGGGATTCGTTCAAAGGCGTGTATGGCTACTACCGAGTGCGGGGACCAAAACTCGGCGCGACAACTTATGCGTTGTATTCGGATCCGGAGGCGGCCGTGGCCGATCAGAAGCCGGTGTACTTCGCCGGGCAGTTTTACGGTTCTGGCCGTGTGTTTTACATGGGCAGCGGCGAAATGTGGCGACTGCGCGAAGTAGACGAACGCTACTTCGACCTGTTCTACACCAAGCTGATTCGCCACGTCTCGCAAGGCCGGCTGCTGCGCGGTTCGAAGCTCGGCAACTTGCTGGTGGAGCGCGATCGCTATGTTGTCGGCAACACGGTCGTCGTACGGGCGCTGCTTACGAATCCCCAGCACCAGCCACTCGATGTGCCAAAAGTGACGATGCAAGTGACACAGCGCGATGGCCATCCGATTTCAGTTGCGCTCACGGCCGATCCGTCGCGCAAAGGCATGTACCTGGGGCAATTCACGGTCACACAGGAAGGCGAATGCCGCGTGGAGCTAGCTGCATCCCGATGCCCCCAACGAGCCACTCACCAAACGCCTGCAGGTGTTCATGCCGAAGCTGGAGCAAGAGCATCCGGAACGAAATGACAAACTGCTCAAGGAGCTGGCCGACGGCACCGGCGGTCGGTTGTACATCGGCATGCCTGCGGCAATTGGAGCAAGCAGCACCGAGCCGCTGGCCGCTCAGCTCGCCGACAAGACGCAAGAAACCTATGTGGCTGGCCAGAAAGATCGCGTCTGGGAAGAACATTGGATGCACTTTCTGTTGGCGTTAATCGCCGGCTGCTTGTGCGTGGAATGGTTAGTGCGGCGATTGTGTCGCCTGGCGTGAAAAATAATGTCCATTGAAATTGAACAGCAACCGCTCGCTCCTCGCATTGCCGCTTTGCTGGCTGCGCTGCGACTGCGCATTCGCACTTATGTGTGGACGCAGGGGCTGGCTGCCGTCGTGGTGCTGTTGGGGCTGGCGTTTTGGTTTTCTTTGGCATTCGATTGGCTCTTCGAGCCGCCTTGGCAATTTCGCGTGGTCATGCTTGTGGCGCTGGCGGCGGCGCTGCGTGTACGTGGTGAATCGGTATTTGATCCGCCGCGCTTTCCGGCCATTGGATGATTCCGATTTGGCCGTGCTCCTGGAGCGTCGCTTCCACGATTATCGCGACAGTTTGCTCACGACGGTCGAATTGGACACCCGCCCGTCGCATGCCGTCGATTTCAATCCCGAAATGCTTCGGCACACTCGCCGGCAAGCCATCGAGCGCTCGGAAGATGTGCGGCTGGGAGATGTATTCCGGTTCTCGCCCCTGTTGCGCACTTTAGGTTTTGCGGCGGCGCTGGCGATGTCGGTCTTGGTGTTTGCCGTGACGGCACGCGAAGCATTTGCCACTTGGGTGAATCGCGTCGTGCTGTTGGATAAAGACTTGCTCTGGCCGCGGGCCAATCATGTGAAAATGCAAAGCTTTCCGGCCGATCGAATTCTGAAAGTCGCCAAGGGTTCGGACGTTGAAATCACGGCGGCGGCCGATCTGACGGGCCGATTCACCGCGCCAGACACCGTGCAAGTCCGCTATCGGACCCAAGACGGCACGCGTGGTCGCGACAACATGAGCACCGTAGGCGTCGCCGGCCCGCGCGACCGCGAACAAAAATATTCGTACGTTTTCAAAGGTGTGATGTCGTCGATCGATTTCGACATTTACGGCGGAGACGACCGTGACCGCGGTTTTCGGCTGGAAGTTGTCGATAACCCTGCACTCAGCCACGTCGAATTGGCGTGCGAATACCCCGCCTATACCGGCCGCCCCGCCAACACCGTGCCTGCCAGCGCGCTGGTGCAGTTGCCGCAGGGAACCAAGGTGACCTTGCATTGCGAGTCAAACAAAGACCTGGTGGCAGTGCCAATCACCATCGTGCATGGCGATAAGGCCGGCACGCTCACGGAAGTGCAACTGCCGCCCGGCGGCGATCAGCGGCATTTCGACGTGACCCTGCCAGAGCTAATGGAAGACACAACGCTGCTGTTCGATCTGCATGATGCCGATGGCATTCGCAGCCGCGATCCGGTGCGGCTCGTTTTGGCGGCCCGACCCGACGACGTACCGGTGGTCGCACTGCGGCTGCACGGAATTAGTACGGCCATCACGCCACAAGCCCGACTGCCCGTGGTCGGCGACGTCCGCGACGATTACGGTTTGGCGAAGCTGTGGTTCGAATATCAACTCAATCAGGAATCTCCCGCTGAAAAGTCGTTTCGCACTTCCACGCTCACGCGCGACGGTGTACAGCGCAGCGAGCTAACCATCGATGCGGCCAATGACGAATCGCTCGATCTAAAACACCAGCGTGCCATCGGCGAATTATTGGAGCGACAGAAAATAAAAGCGCCGGAAGATCTGGCCCGGATCACATCGACCGATGAAAAATCGCTCATTGACGGCATCAGCACTCAAGAACAAATCGATCGCGCTGCTGGCGTTCGTCCCGCAAATCGGCGGCAAGCTGCTGGTGACGCTCAAGGCCGCCGATAACTGCGCGTTGCCATCCGGCGCCAACATCGGGCAAGGCGAACGGTATCAGCTCGATATCGTCGCGCCGGAGCAGTTACTCTCGATGCTCGAAGGGCGCGAGCTGATGCTCCGCCGGCAATTCGAAGTCATCTACGGCGAAATGAACGACACGCGCGATCTTTTGGTGCGGCTTAATTTCTCTCCGCCCAATGGCAAACAGCTTGAGGCCAATCAGGCGGGTCACGAGCCAGGGGAAGAAAACACGCGTGTCGGCGCCGAGCCCGGCGACAAACCGGACGACGACAACGCTCCGCCGGGCGAAACTCCCGAGCAGCGCGGCACGCGGCTGTTAAAGCGGGCACTTGAGCAGCGCGAGGTGCGAGTGGCCCGGGCGCTGGACAACGGCGATCGATCGGCCAGCGAAACGCTAACCGTGGCCAATTCGTTCGACGAACTGCGCGAAGAGATGACCAACAACCGCATTGATACGCCGGAATTGCAAACCCGGCTCAAAGACCAAATTGCCGACCCGCTGCGGCACATTAGCACCCAGATGTTTCCCATGTATCGCGGCACGGCTGGTCGAGCTCCGCCGCGTACTCGACGACCCAGCAGCCGGTCCGCTGAAGCTTTCTGAAGCCGTCAAGCAGGCCGACGCGATCCTGGCGGAAATGAAACTGGTCTTGGACAAGATGTTAGAATTAGAGACGTTTAATGAGGTCGTAGACATGCTCCGCGACATCATCACGACTCAAGAAAAGCTGAATCAGGAAACGGTGAAACGCCAGAAAGACGAGCTCAAGAACAAACTACGTGACTTACAGGAATGACCATTTACAGTTTGCCAAAATGGCCCCCGGCGGAAGCCGGGGGCTAAGAAGTCTTCGACAGATGGGCAAATTCGTACAGTAAATCAGGCTAGAACGCCCAAAAACTGGGCAGTGACGGAACTTTTAGCCAACCTCGTGACACTAAAACCCGGGCAGCGGTGTTATAACAGAAGTCGGTACGGCGATTGCAGATAGGCCGGCCCGAACGCCAATCGCAAGGATTACGGACATGGCACAATCAAAACCGTGGCTACCGGTGGCGACCGCTTTGGCGTTGGCGCTCGTGGGCGTCGTCCGGCTGACTGTGGCTCAGTCGACGGAGTCACCGGCCGGGTCGTCCGATAACTCCGGCGGTACAACGGAAGCCGATGCAGCAGCTCCGGCAATCTCCGATAAATCGACGGCAGATGTCGCTCTCGCACCCGAACAAGCCAAGCTGGCCGGCAAATATAAAGAGCTGGAACGGGTCGTTCTGCGCATGGCCGAAGTGATGCAATCGACCGATCCCAAGCGAGCGGCTCTTTTGCGGCAGGCCTTTGCCCAGAGCAAGGAACGGCAAATCGATTCGCAGTTTGAAGAGCTCGTCAAACTGTTGCAGCAAGATCAGCTGTATCAGGCCACCAAAGGCCAGACCACGGTTCAGCAGGACCTGAATCGTTTGCTGCAATTGCTGATGAGTGGCGATCGCGATAAGCAAATCCCCAACGAACGGGCGGAAATCAAACGCTTCATCGAACGCATCAACAAATTAATCCGCGAGCAGCAAGGCATCCAAGGCGAAACGGAAGGGCAGGGGGATCAAGCAGATCTTGCCAAACGACAAGACAAAATCGCCGATAAGGCGGTGGAGCTAGGCGCGATCTGAATAAATTCGACGATCGCAATAACCCCGACGCCGGCAAGAATGCCGACGCCAAAGACGGTGAGCAAGGCCAGGATGGCGAAAAGGCCAACGGGAATCAAAAAGATGGCGATCAAAAAGGCAGCGGCAAATCGGACGGTAAGAAGTCGGATGGCAAAAAGTACGATGGCAAGTCAAGCGATAAGTCCGGCAAGTCGGCCGATCGCAATTCGGATGGCAACGCCGATGAAAAATCGGACGCCAACGGCAACGAAAAAGCGGACGAGAAATCCTCCGATGGCAAATCGGGCGGTAAGTCGGACAAGAAAGGCGCCAACGGCAAAAAATCCGACAACAAATCAAACGGCAAAGCCGACGGCAAGAAGTCGGACGGCAACCCCGATAGCAACGCTGATGGCGAAAAGTCCGATGGCGATTCCGATGGAAAATCCGGCGATAAATCGGACGACAAAAAATCCGCCGGCAAGAAAGGCAGCAAGTCCGGCAAAAAATCCACTGGCGGGAAAGACGGCAAATCGGGCGATAAGTCAGACAAGGGCGACAAATCCGACAAGTCAGATGAAAACTCTGACCAGAAGTCCGATGACCAAAAGTCGGACCAGCAAAAATCGGACAGTCAAAAATCCGGCGGCAAATCGGCGGACGGCAAAAAATCGTCCAGCAAGTCCGGGCAGAAATCCGACAGCAAGTCGGGCAAATCGCAAAAGGGGAGCAAAGGTCAGCCCCAAGATCAGCAGGGCGATGAGCAGAACGATGCCCAGAACCAGCAAAACAATCCCAACGAAGATCAGCAGAACGATGAAAGCCCGGCCCGGAAGCGCGTTCGCCAGGCTGAAGAGCGAATGCGCAAAGCCGAGCGCAGGCTGGAAGACGCGCAGCGTCGCGGCGCCGCCGAGGAACAAGAGAAAGCCATCGCGGAGCTAAAGCAGGCGAAGGCCGAACTGGAAGAAATCCTCCGTCAGTTGCGTGAAGAAGAAATCGAGCGCGTGCTGGTAATGCTCGAAGGCCGCTTCCGAAAAATGCTCCAGTTACAGGCCGAAGTCTATGAAGGCACCATCGGCCTGGATCGCATTCCCGAGGAAGAACGCACGCGCGATCTGGAAATTGAATCGGGCAAACTCAGCCGCAAGGAAGCCAACATTTCCGTCGAGGCCGACAAGACGTTGTCGCTGCTGCGCGAGGAGGGCTCGTCGGTTGCGTTTCCCGAGTCTGTCGAACAAATGCGGGAAGACATGGAATCGGTGACCGCTCGGCTGGGGCAATCGAAGGTCGGGCAGATCACGCAAGGCATTGAGCAAGACATTATCAAATCGCTGGAAGAAATGGTGGCCTCCCTGCAAAAGGCTCAAAAAGATCAGCAGCAGCGCCGCAACGGTCAGCAACAACCCGGCGGTATGAAGAAGGGTGGAGGTGCGGGCCAGCAGCAAGATCGACCGCTGGTGAACGCCATTGCCGAGTTGAAAATGATCCGCGCACTGCAAATGCGCGTGAATACCCGCACCAAACGCTATTCGGATCTGCTGCAAGAAGGTGTCGAACAGGCAGATCAGCCCGACTTGATCGAAGCCTTGAAACGCCTTTCCGAGCGCGAAGACCGCGTGCGCAAGACCACTCACGATATTGAGATTGGAAAGAATCAATGAACGCCAATCTGCATTGGAAAAACTGGAGGCAGCGTCGCCGTTGCTGGCAGGGCACCCTCGAGTTACAGCAGTGATCTCGGCAATCTTACTGGCTGCATTGAGCGTTAATTCTGCTTTCGCTCAAGTTGCCTTGGATGATGAATTTGCCGGCGAGCCATCTTGGAAATCGCCAACGGCAACCGAAGTGCGGACGCAAGTTCTGGCCTGGCTCGACGAACAGAAACCGGATCAGGCGCTTCGTAAGCAGGTGTTGGCGCTGTGGCCGGAAGCCAAAGACGATGCAACGTCAACCGCAGAAGCTAAGCCCATCCTGGAGCGTGTTGTCGCCACCTTGGCGCTGGTCGATCCCACGTCCAAGCAAATTGTCGATCTCTGTTATAATTCGCACGGTCTCACAAGAACGCCGGAGTTCCCGGCGCTAATCGACGAGAAAACGCCAGCCTTTGTTCGCAACAACCTCCGGCTCCGCCTGGGTCAGTGGCTTGCCCAAGAGCGGCTTTACGACGAGGCCCAGGCGCAATTGAAAGATTTGCAACCCACCGATGTTGTCGACCCTGCCGCGCTGCTGTTCTACCAAAGCGTTTGCCACCACTGGATGCTGCACAAGGACGATGGCCTGAAGACGATCGCCAAATTGTTGGAACAGCGCAAGAACATCCCGCGTCGCTATGCACAGGTTGCCGATTTGATGCAGACCGATTTGGCGGCGCTGGAGGACGATTCGCTCGATCATATTGCTCGCCGCATGAATGATGTCACGCGTCGGCTCGATTTTGGGCACGCCGGCAAGCAAGTTCGCGGCGTGGAAGACGGCATCATCGCCTCGCTCGACAAGCTGATCAAAGAGATGGAAGACCGCGCTAACGCCATGAGCCAGGCCCAGCAAAACCAGCGCGATCAGCAGCAAGGACAAGATCGCCAGCAAGGGCGCAATGCGGGCGATCCGGAGGGAATCCGCTCTCGGAATCCGGCCAACGAAAGTCGACTGGCTCGTGGCAAAGGGGCCGGCGATGTAAAGAGCAAGAACATCGGCAACCATAGCGGTTGGGGCGATTTGCCGGCCAAAGACCGCGAAGAAGCGATGCAGCAAATCAGCAAAGAGTTCCCGTCGCACTACCGCGACATCATCGAGCAGTACTTCCGTAAGCTGGCTTCCGACGAAGAGGAAAAATAGAATGGAAGGTATCAAGAAATTGACCTATGACCAACCGCCAAATATCAACGCATTTGAGGACAGCTGTTCCTATCGGTCATAGGATCTGATCGCGGGTCGTTTTCAGAGAAGAGGTAATCAACGGATGGTTGGTTCGATTTTATTTGTCGCCGTGTTAGCAGTTGCTGCGCCAGAGGTACAGGTGACTGCGATCGATGGCACCACCACGAAAGGTATACTCCAACAACTTTCCGCCGACAAACTGACGCTTCAAACGCCGCAAAGAGAAATCACATTGTCGACCGAGAATGTCCTTTCGGTCGCGGCGCAATCGAAGCCCGCGACAACGGCCGACGTGGTTGAAAAGTTGACGACTTGGATCGATCTTATCGATGGTTCATACGTCAGCGGAACGGCGGTGACCGTCAAGGATGGTCGGGCCGATCTGGCAACCGGCTCGGGTAAAGTCTTTCAACTGCCGGTGTCCGTGATTCGCTCCGTTCGATTTTCCCAGCCCGACGATCCCGCTGCTGCCGTCTGGCCGGCCGGTGTTAGCGACGACCCAGCCACCGACATGCTCGCCGTGCGCAAGAAGGACGCCGTTGATTTCATGGAAGGTACAATCGAAGGCGTTACCGCGGAGCAGGTTTTATTTCGAGTGGATGGAGAAACCATTCCCGTCAAACATGCCAAGGTCGATGGATTCATTTTCGTTCACAAATCAGCCGACAAGCTTCCCGAGGCAATTTGTCAGGTTGAAGACGCCATGGGATGGCGTTTGAAGGCCAAAGCGATTTCACTCGACGCTGGTTCATTGAAAATTACAACCACGACCGGCGAACAGTTTAGCCGTCCGATCGACAGCATCACACGCATCGATTTTTCCAGCGGCAAAATCGCTTATCTGAGCGATCTTGAACCAGAGTCGGTGCTGTGGACGCCGTATTTGGATTTCGGCAAAGCGGCCCCGGCGCTGGCTCAATACTATGCGCCGCGGCGCGATGAAGGGCGCGAACATCAGCCGATTCGATTACGCGGAAAAACGTACACCAAGGGCTTATCGCTCTACAGCCGTACGGCACTTGTGTATCGACTTCCGGCGGGTATGAAAACGTTCCAGGCGACGGCCGGTATCGACGATTCGGTCGGCGACGGCGGCAATGTGCGGCTGCAAATTTCGGCCGACGGCAAGAAACTGTTCGACAAGCCGATTACCGGCAAAGAGACGCTGCTCGACGTCAATTTAGACATTACCGGCGCAAAACGGCTTTCAATTTTGGTCGATTATGGCGAAGATTCGGACGCGGGCGATTATCTCAATCTTGCAGAAGCAAGGACGCTCAAATGAAATTAGGTTGGGTATCGAGATTCTTGTGCGCTGCGATCACTATTCCGACGCTTAGTTCGGCATGGCTGTCGATGGCGGCTGATAATTCAGCCCTCGCTGTGGATCCCGTCGTTTCGCAAGCGGAGGCCGCCCGAGTCGCCGCGGTGACCAAAGCCAGCGTTTCGGTATTGGCCATCTTCGCGCCAGGAGGGCAGGGGGGTGGTTCAGGAGTCGTCATCTCGCCAGATGGTTACGCGCTGACGAATTTTCACGTCGCCCGGCCGTGCGGCACGTTCATGAAGTGCGGCATGACTGATGGCAAGTTATACGACGCCGTCATTGTGGGGCTCGATCCGGTGGGCGATGTGGCGCTGATCAAATTGTACGGTCGCGACGATTTTCCCGCGGCAGAAATTGCCAACAGCGACGACGTGCAAGTTGGCGATTGGTGCTTCGCGATGGGCAATCCGTTTTTGCTGGCAACCGATTTTCATCCATCCGTCAGCTACGGCGTGGTTTCCGGCGTGCATCGCTATCAGTATCCCGCCGGCACGCTGTTGGAATACGCCGATTGCTTGCAGGTCGACGCCGCGATCAACCCCGGCAACTCGGGCGGACCCCTGTTCGATGCCCAAGGCCGGTTGATTGGCATCAATGGCCGCGGTTCGTTCGAGAAGCGCGGCCGGGTGAACGTCGGTGTGGGTTACTCCATTACCATCAATCAAATTGAAAACTTCGTCGGACATCTGAAAGCCGGCCGGATTGTCGATCATGCCACGCTGGGCGCGCGCGCTTCGACTTCCGATGATGGACGCGTGCTGGTCAGCGATATTCTGGAACACAGCGACGCCTATCGGCGTGGCCTGCGGTACGACGACGAAATTGTTTCATTCGCCGGTCGGCCGATTCGCAGCGTCAATGCTTTCAAAAATGTACTCGGCATTTTCCCGAAGGGCTGGCGCGTGGCGCTCAGCTATCGGCGCGATGAAAAAACGTATGACACGTTCGTCCGGCTGATGGGCGTTCACACCGAAACAGAGCTGCTGGCAAAACTTGAAGCGCAAAAGGAAATGGAACCGCCGGCGCCCGGCCGCGCCCACAGCGTCCTGGCGATCAGAAAAAGCCCGGCAACCAACCGCAACCTGGCGAACAGCCCAAACCTGGCGAACAACCTAGGCAACTGCCCAAGCCCGATTCCGATTTGGAAGAGGCCATCCGCACGCCGGTGCCCGAGGCACTAAAAAAACAGTACGAAGAGCGCACAGGCTACGCCAACTTTTATTTCAATCGCGAAAACGTGCAGCGTATTTGGAAAGAGCTTGTTGCCCGCGGCGATTTTTCTACGGCTGGCGGCAATTGGACAATTGTTGGTCAGCCCGTTGTTGGTGACCAGCCGATGCCATTGCAACCGGCCGCGGGAGACAAAATCACGATTCACCTTGCCGATGACCAATCTGAAATCGATTTGCCGACGGGCGACTCAAAAATCTCGGTGTCCGACGGACTCGATGCCGTTCTCAATCCGCCTGGCAGCGGCGGCTTGCTGGCAGCGTTGCATCTGTGGCGGAAACTGCTGGTCGGCGGACCGGGCAAGTTCGGGCTGGTGACCTACGAAGGAACATGCCCTCTGCCGCGGCACACCGGCTTGTACGATGTCTTGCTGGGAATTGGCGATGAAGTAGAAACCCAATTTTATTGCGACCCAGCCGACGGTACGCTGAAGTGCATCGAAATGTTTCCACCCGATGATGATGCCGATCCATGCGAGGTATATTTCAGCGACTACCGCGTCGAGCAGGGTCGGCTGCTGCCGCATCGAATGGAAGTTCGCCACGGCGACGATGTATTTGGCGTCTTCGAATTGTCCAGTTTCAAATTGCAGAAAGCAGCCGCAAAATAAAGAGCAGCGATGAAACATCGATCAAAATCACGTAACGGCTACGCGCTGGGCCTGTTGGCCGCCATAACGCTGTGCAGCGCACCGTCGCTTGCGCAGGCCGCCAAACTGGCCGATGTCATTCACGACGTGCAGCCGAAAGTGGTCAAAATCTACGGTGCCGGCGGAATTCGCGGACTCCCAGCCTATCAATCGGGCTTTCTCGTTTCTGCCGAAGGACATGTGCTGACCGCATTTAGCTACGTGCTGGATTGCGAAACGATCACCGTCACACTGGATGATGGTCGTAAATTTGATGCCAAGCTGCTGGGGACTGATCCGCGGCTGGATGTGGCCGTGCTGAAAATCGAGGCCGCCGATCTGCCGCACTTCGATCTGAAGCAAGCAGCCACGGGCGCTGAAGGCACGCGAGTTCTGGCCTTCTCTAATCTGTTTGGCGTCGCGACCGGCGATGAATCGGTGAGCGTGCTGCACGGAGCAGTTTCGGCGGTGACCACGCTGGCCGCTCGGCGCGGCACCTACGAAACGCCGTATCACGGACCGGTCTATGTGCTCGACGCAATGACGAACAACCCCGGCGCCGCGGGCGGAGGCGCTGACCAATGTTCAGGGTCAGCTGCTGGGCATGCTCGGCAAGGAGCTGCGCAGCTTCGCGCAACAACACCTGGCTGAATTACGCCCTGCCGGCCAACGAACTTGTCGAAGCAGTCGAGTTAATCAAAGCCGGGCAAGCGCGGCCTACACCCTCGAACACCGCGAATAAGCGACCGCAGAATCCGCTCACGGTCAACGATTTGGGCTTGATAATGGTGCCCAATGTGCTCGAAAGAACTCCGCCGTTTGTCGATTCGGTGCGCCCTGGCTCTCCCGCGTCAAAGGCTGGCATTCATCCCGACGATCTTGTCGTCTACGTTGAAAACCAGTTGGTTCAAACTTGCACTGCGCTAGCAACAGAGTTGGAACATCTGGACCGTGATGCCGACGTGCATTTGCTGATTTTGCGGTCCGGGCAACTGATCGACACGACGCTTAAGGTGGGCGACGAATGACGAAAGCGCAAATGACCAGAGCAGCCCACCGCCTTCAGCTTACCGCTAACAATCCCGACCGACACGGTCGGGCTATGTACCAAATCGTTTGCCGCATTCTGCTGCCTGCCTTCTGCCTTCTACTGTTCGCGCCCTTACTTTATGGTGAAGACGACCTTGCGGTCCGCGAAGAAGCGGCCATGAAAGCAGCAGTCGATCGCGTAGCTCCCAGCGTGGTGCGCATCGAAACTTTGGGAGGCTTGGAAACCATCGGAGAAATGCTGGTCGCCAACGGCCCGACGACCGGGCTCGTTGTCTCGTCGGATGGTTACATTATTTCCAGCGCCATCAACTTCGTAAACAAGCCGGCCCAGATTCTCGTCGATCTGGCCGATGGAACGCGCCTTCCGGCGGAAGTCGTTGCACGCGACACCAGCCGCATGCTCGTGCTGTTGAAAGTGCCCATCAACAAGCTCGATGCCAAACGCCAACTTCCGGTTCCTGAATCGACGCCGGTCGCGCAGATGCAAGTCGGTCAATGGGCCATCGCCGTGGGCCGCGTGTATGAGGCGGGCAAAACAAACATCTCGGTCGGCATCATCAGCGCCCTCAATCGCGTGTGGGGCAAGGCCATTCAAACCGATGCGAAAATCTCACCCTCCAACTATGGCGGGCCGCTCATTGATATTCACGGCCGAGTGCTGGGTGTGCTAGTGCCCATGTCGCCGATGGAAACGGGCGAAATGGCCGGCGTCGAATGGTACGACTCGGGCATCGGTTTTGCCGTGCCACTGGAGCAAATCAACCGCGTGCTCGACCGGCTGAAGAAGGGCGAAGACCTGCATCCCGGATTGCTCGGCGTCAGTTTGCGCAGCGGCGATCCGTACACCACCGAGCCCATCATCGCGGCTTGTCATCCGAAATCACCAGCCGCCGAAGCGGGACTGAAAGCCGGCGATAAAATTGTGGCGATCGAAAGCGTTCCGGTCGCCAGCCAATCGGAACTGCGGCATCAGCTGGGCCCACGCTATGCCGGCGAGAAGGTTTCCATCGCCGTCCTCCGCGACAAAGAGCGCATCGAAAAATCGGCCGAACTTATTGCCAAACTCCTGCCGTACGTTCATCCGTTCTTGGGCGTGCTGCCGATGCGCGAAGCCGAGCCGTCGGGCGATGAAAAAGATGCTGACAAGAAAGTCGGCGTTATGGTCCGCGACGTTTACAAAGACAGTCCCGCGGCTCAGGCCGGCGTTAAGCCCGGAGACCGCATCGTTGCCATCGACGGTGAAGCCGTAAAAGACCGGTTGCGGTTGCAAGAGCAACTGGCGGCGCTCGAACCGCTGAAGCAAATCAAAATCGAGATCGAGCGCGACGGCAAAACGCAAACCCTGGAAGCCAAACTCTCGACGCTGCCCGAAGCCGTGCCCGAGAAGTTACCCCCAGCGCGAGATGCCAAGCAACCAGCCGATGAAAATCCGCCCGCCACCGGCAAGATCGAAATCAAAGTGCCCGAGGCGCCCAACAATTGCATCGCCTACGTGCCGGAAACATACAATTCGCACGTGCCGTACGGCCTGGTGGTGTGGCTGCATCCGGCGGGCGGCTATAAGGACGATGAGCTGATTAACCAGTGGAAACCAGTGTGCGAGTCGTCCGATCTGATTCTGCTCGCCCCCAAAAGCGCCGAGGCGGCCCTTTGGCAACGGACAGAGACCGAGTTCATTCGCAAAGCGATCGACGAAGTGGTGCAGAAATACAATATCGATCGGGCCCGGATTGTCGTCGTCGGTCAAGAAGCCGGTGGCGGCATGGCGTATTTGCTGGCCGCGCAGAATCGCGATTTGGTGCGCGGAGTGGGGGCCATCAGCGCGCCTCTGCCACTAGGCGTTCGGCCGCCAGAGAACGATCCCGCTCAGCGCCTGGCCGTTCTCACCACCAGTGCGAAAAAATCGCCCCCCACGGTCGCGGCGGGAATCAAACGATTGCGGGAGGCCAAACATCCGGTCACGGTGATCGACGTTGGCGAAAACCCACGGCTCCTTACGGCCGACGAAATGGCCGAGCTGGCGCGTTGGGTCGACACGCTCGATCGAAGTTGATTGCCGATCTCTGCCGTTCTCGCCCGGAACGATCTGGCCACCGGCGATGCCTTCGCCGCCTTTAAATCGCCTGCCGCCTACCGACGCATGTTTCGCCGCAAAATCGGACTTATCGCCGTCGTACTGCTCGCCATCGGCGGGCTGCTGCTGACAGTCGATGCCGACAGCCGCAATTTGGAAACGTTGCGCGGAGCGTGCTTGCAAATTGGCGTGTTCATGGCGTCCTCTGGCTGGCTGAACCGCAATTGCGTACGCTGCCGGTGTGGCTGCCTTTTGCCATAGTGGTGCTGCCGATGCTGTTGATTACGCGGCCGCGATTGTTTCCGTTGGGGCTCGCGGGCATGGCACTCTTGTGGATGATGCGGCCCAAACGCCGAGAGGAACCGATCCGTGGATCTCGCCAAACTAACCGCTGATTTGAAAAGCACTGATATTGCCGTGCGCGCTACGGCCGCCGAACAACTTGCTCGCCTAGCGGAAGCAGCCCAGCCCGCGGCAGTCAACCTGGTTGAAGCCATGGGGGATGCCGACAGCGCGGTGCGCGATTGGGTGTATGCGGCACTAGAATCGCTCGGCCCGCCGCGCGCGGAAGATGCAATGAAGTTGGCGACACTGGCAAGTGATGCACGATTGGACGTCGCCTATTGGGCCGTCACGCTGTTAGGTCGATTAGGCTCCGGCGATGGCTTGCCCAGCAGCGATTCTGCAAACATCGTCTTGGCCATCACCGCAGCGCTTAAAGATCACGGCGAAATTGCCATCCGGCAGCGGGCTGCGTGGGCCCTGGGTCAAATCGGCCCGCCTGCTTCCGCCGTCGCTACAGCCTTGCAGCAAGCGGCAGGCGATCCCGATCCGCGGTTATCGCGATTAGCGAAAGAGGCGCTCGATAAAATCAAGTAAGCGTCATGTTAAGTGTTAACAACATTGCCTTTAAAGAATGGGCCGTCGTCTGCGCCGCTTTGGCAGCGGGCAAGCAAACCATCATTCTGCGCAAAGGGGGCATCGATGAAGGGTGCGATGGCTTTCGCGTCCAACATGGCGAGTTCTGGCTGCTGCCCACGCGATTTCATCAAGACGCGTCCGCGCTTAAACCGGGTGCCACTGCTGGCTTGTCCAGCAGTGTTGGCGACCCCCATGAGCCGCAGCCGGGCAAATTTCTGGTCGGTCTGTACGCCGTCGTTCATGAAGTCTTTGAAGTCCACGATTTGGCCGTCCTCCAACATCTGTCCGGCGAGCACATTTTGTCCAACGACACAATCCGGCAGCGATTTCATTACCGCCACCCCGGCCTGTTTGTGCTTGTCGTCCGAACTTTTCGCATGCCGCAACCGTATATCGTGAGCGACAGCCCCTACATCGCCGGCTGCAAAAGCTGGGCAGAACTGCCCAAGCCGGTGGCGACTTTTGGCGCAACCGCGGTGCTTGACGATGCAGCGTTTGCCGAACGATTGAAGAGAATCGAAAGTTTGATCAGTTCGTCGAAAAAGAGTGGTTGAAAATGCCGGCGTCCATCGCAGTGGAATTAGCACCGCACTCGCCCGATTGGAAGGCGGCTGCCGAGCGGGAGGCGGCTCGTTTGGCGTCGGTGCTAGGCAGCGACATCGTTGCGATTCACCACATTGGTTCGACCGCCATTCCTGGAATTCACGCTAAGCCAATTCTCGACCTCATGCCGGTGGTTCGCAATTTGGCAGAATTGGATACGGCCGAACCGTTGATCGCTGTTCTCGGGTATCGGTGGTGGGGCGAGTACGGGATTTCAGGCAGGCGCTATTGCACACTAGACGATCTGGCCACAGGCCGACGAATCGCCCAACTGCATTGTTTTCAATTAGGTAGTCCAGAAATTGAAAAGCATCTGGCATTTCGCGATTACCTTCGCGCTCATCCGGCAATCGCCCAGGAATACGAAACCGAAAAGCAACGTTGCCGCTTGCTGCATCCCGACAATTCTCATGCATATTCCGATGCCAAAGCGCCGTGGATTCAATCGCAATTGCCGCGGGCTTTGGCTTACTATCGAACAGCATTTTGAATCGTTTTCCACGGCGTTTGTATCGTTGTACGTCTGCAATACTTCTGGTACGTTGGCGGACGATCGAACGCATCGGATCACGACTTCATGAAGGGAGTGCATCATGGCAAAAAATCGTAAAGCGGAAGTTGAAGCGGCGCAGAAAACGCTCGACCTGAAAAACAAAAAATATCAACTGCAGCTCGATACCTCGGCCGGAAAGATCACGCTCGATCTGGCATCCGATGTCGCCCCCGGCCACGTAGCCAACTTGCTTGGCCTGGCGAAAATTGGCTACTACGACGGGCTCATTTTTCACCGCATTATCAAGGGCTTCATGATTCAAGGCGGTTGTCCGGAGGGAACTGGCACCGGCGGCCCGGGTTACACAATCAAGGCCGAATTCAACAAAGCAAAGCATGAGCCCGGCGTGCTGTCCGCGGCCCGTACCAGCGATCCCAACTCGGCCGGCTCGCAGTTCTTCATCTGTTTGGCAGCCCATCCGCACCTCGATGGCCAGTACACGGCCTTCGGCAAAACCGCCGATACAGCCAGCTTGGAAGTGGTGAAAGCCATCGGTGTCGTGCCGACCGACCGCAACGACAGGCCGTTAAAACCCGTGACGATCAAAACCGCCCGTGTGTTGGAAACGGCCAAGGCGTAGTAGCAATCCGTTTTGCAATGGCGGCTTATGGAATGACGAAATTCGAATGACCAGTGACGAATGAAATCCCAAGCTGCAAATTCCAAACGCCTGTCGCCAGCGCTGTCATTTGGTCATTGGATTTTGGAAATTGGAATTTCATTCGTCATTCGAATTTCGTCATTCGTCATTTTTTGTCTATCGGGTTTGGCCTATGGTGCTGGAAGTTCTGATTCCGGTTTTCCTGAAGTCCAAAGCTTGCAAATCGGCTTCGCCAACCATTACAGGCTGGGCTGTTGGACGCCGGTGAATCTGACGCTCAGCGGGGCGCTGGGCGATTCCGGGGCCTCGGGTCAGCTTGAATTGCAAGCACCGATGGCGATGGGGTACCCGTTCGGTTCATCGGTCCGCGACTGATTTGGACCACCGGCGGCGACCATTTGGCGTATCTCAAAATTGGCCGCGCGGGCAAATCGCCTGATGTACTGCTGAGAATAGCAATTGGCAAGCGGCTGCTCGACGAAGTCGAAGCTTTATCAACCAGCGGTGGCAATAATCCACCGGTCGCTGTGCCCGCCACGAATGAGTTTATGGTGGAGCTGGGCAAATCGATCGGCTTGCCAGAGATGGCACGCCGGATCGACGAGCAACAAGTTGATCGCGCCACGGTGGTGACGGTCGACAGTCCGAAGCGTTTGCCCGACCAGTGGTATGGTTATGAAGGTATCGATTTGCTGGCGGTTGCCGGAGCAGCGGCAATCGATAAATCGATGTTCGACCCACGGGCCGTGGACGCCATCGAGCACTGGGTGCGCTTGGGAGGCACGCTGCTGATTGCCTGCGGCGATGGCGCCGAGCGGCTCTTCGGCACAGGTGCGCCACTGGCGCGGTTCGCGCCAGGTGAATTGGACCAAACCATTGATTTGCCGCTGCGAAATTTCCGCGCCGCCATCGAAACATTTGCCGCAGCCGACGAGGAAGAGCGGCTGGAGGCAAAATCGCTGCGGGCGCCACAATGGAAAACCGTCCACGCCGATCGAAAGGAACTCGAGATCGGTATGGGGCAAACCAGTTTTCCACTTGTGTTTCGCTCGTCGTTGGGATTTGGCCAGGTGCTTGTCGTGGGGCTCGATTTGCATACATCGCCGCTGGCCGAGTGGCCGGCCCGCACGAAGTTTTTGGAACGACTGCTTGGACGCCGTGTCCAGCGAACGGGTCGGACGAGCGGCCAGGAAAACTTCAGCCAGGCGAAGCGATTGGGCTTCATCGATATCAGCGGTCAATTGCGGGCGGCGCTCGATCAATTTGCCGACGTGCAATTGGTTCCTTTTTGGGCCGTGGCGGCGACTGCACTGATTTACATCGGACTTTTGTTTCCACTGAACTACTTTGTCATCCATCGGTGGCTGAAACGCCAATGGATCGCCTGGTTTGTATTTTCGACTTGCATCGTGCTGTTCAGCGTGGCCGCATATGCTTGGGCCAATCGGTCGAAAGGCGATCAACTGCACGCGAATCAATTGGATTTGATCGACGTCGATGTTAACGCCGGCCTTGTGCGGGGGACTACGTGGTTCAATTTGTTCAGCGCCGAGAATGCACGTTACGATTTGACGCTGCAACCACAGTTTACGGGTATGAAAAACGAAACTGGCGATGCCGCGTCCAGCGGTAGCACTTCAAGCGAATCGTCGCATTCGCTGCTCAGTTGGCTCGGGTTACATGGGACCGGACTCGGCGGTATGAGTTCGGCGGCCGTGAACGCGCCGCTGTTTGATGAGCCGTACGTAGTCGATAGACAACAAGGAAACATTGTGGCGGCGCCGGTGTCGATTTGGTCGAGCAAAAACTTCATCGCCCGTTGGGACGCCAAAGCCGGCGGAGCTGAAGCAGCACTAACCGCCACGGCCGGCGGCCAGCTGCGCGGAACTCTCACCAATCGACTGGATGCTCCACTGCGAAATTGCGTCGTGTTCTTTGGCGGACTCGCCTATCCGCTGGAAGATCTGAACGCGGGACAAACGGTGCAGTTCGATCGCCGCGATCCGATCTCCGCGGCGGCGCTACTGACCGAGCGACCTTCCACTGCCGGCAAGGACCAAACGCCCCCCTACAATCGCGCCTGCATCGACCCCCTCCGAATTTTGCAAGTGATGATGTTCTACGATCTGGCGGGAGGCGCAAATTACTCGGGCTTGTTGAATCGTTTTCAATCGTTTGTCGATTTGAGTAATCAGCTGAATTACGGCCGCGCTATCCTCGTCGGTCGCGGTCCGGCTGCCGCGCCCATGCAGCTCAACGGCCAGCCGCTAAAAGACGATCGAATGAACCGCCACGACACGGTGTACCGATTTGTGCTGCCGGTAAAAAACCACTGAGAGGTCAGCCATGTTTGAACCGCAAAGACACGGAGGCACAGAGCAAACATCGCTCCTTGGAATTTCGTCATTGGTCATTCATTCGTCATTTGAATTTCGTCATTCGACATTCCCTCTTTGCCTCTCCGTGCCTCAGTGTCTCCGTGGTAAAATCGGACTGGAAAGGCCACCCCGTGATTGAAACCCGCGATTTAACGAAGAAATACGGCGAGCTGTTTGCCGTCAAATCGCTGTCGATCAAGCTCAACAAGGGCGATGTGTTCGGCTTCATCGGCCCCAACGGCGCGGGCAAAACCACGACGATGCGCATGCTGGCCACGCTTTTGAATCCCACCTGGGGTGAAGCCTATGTGTGCGATTATTCGATTTACACCAAGCCCAAGGAAATCCGGCGACTGATCGGCTTCATGCCCGATTTTTTTGGCGTGTACGACGACATGAAGGTGATCGAGTATCTGGAATTCTTCGCTGCCACGTACCGCATCAATGGCGAAAAACGCCGCAAGGTGTGCGAAGACGTATTGGAGCTGGTTGGTTTGGGCTACAAGCGCGATGCCTTGGCCACCAGCCTGTCGCGCGGCATGAATCAACGCTTGGGCCTGGCCCGCGTGCTGTTGCACGATCCGCAAGTTCTGCTCTTGGACGAACCGGCCAGCGGATTAGATCCGCGTGTGCGCATCGAAATTCGCCGCGTGATCCGGCAACTTGGCGAGATGGGCAAGACTGTGATGGTTTCCAGCCACATCTTGCCAGAACTGGCCGACATGTGCAACAAAATCGGCATCATCGAACGCGGCGTGTTGGAGTGGAATGAAGATGTGAAGGAGTTAATTAAGAAGGTACGGCCTCAGATTGTGCTGCGAATCGCCGTTGCCAGTCCGCAAGAAGCCGCCGCGAAACTGATCGAACAGCACAGCGCCGTCGACCGAATTGAAATAGCGCCGGGTGAAAATCACACCGGTCAAAACATCGTCGTCACACTCAAAGAAGGGGTGACCGATTACAGCGATCTGGCAACGCAGCTCATCACCCACGGCCACAAGCTGACACTATTCAAGGAAGACGAGCTGAACTTAGAAGGCGCGTTTATGGCGCTGACGAAGGGAATCACCGCGTGATTTGCTGCGGCTTACGATCAAAACATCGAACCACAGTTTGGCTCCGTCGGTTTCAAGGAGTCAAGAGATGGATTTGGCTGAACGGGACTGATTATTCCTCACGCCTTACTTCAGCACGTCGAACAAGTTGCTGAAGCCGTCGGTCCAGAGAATAGCGGGCTTCGGGTGCGAACTGGTCAGAGTGGCAAACGGGGCCAGAGCGTCTAACAGCGACTGGTTGCGGGTCAGAATGATCCAGTCGGAGTGGAAAACGCCGTGGTCCGGGATCACCGGGTTTTCAATGTGGACCGTTTTCAGGCCGAATTTTCCCGCCAATCCGCGGACCACCGGTTCCAAATCGACATAATGGTTGGTGATGTGGATGGCGATGGCTCCATCGCGGCCGTCGGCTGTCGCGGTAGCTATTTGCGGCAAATAAATTTGGAACGCTTCTTCCGTAAGCAAGTGCGCAGGAATTGCATCGCCACTGAAGGCATCGAGCACCAGCAAATCGAATTTTTTTCCGTCGGCAAGCTCTTTTTCCAGCGTCAATCGGGCGTCGCCAAGTTTTACGTCGCACTTGGCGCGCGTGCGCGGCAATCGGGAAGAAAGGTGAACCATTTGCCGCTGTCGGCGATATCGATGACCTGCGGATTGATTTCGTAGAACGAAATCGAATCGCCGGGCCGGGTGTAGACCGCCAGGGTGCCGGCTCCCAACCCGACCGCGCCAATTCGAAGTGGCGCTGCAGCGGTTTTGGCGTGATCTGTTTCCGCGGAGTCATCGGGCCGTTTGCTCGCTTGAGCATAGGCGGCATCTTCCGCCTGACGAACGGCGGCGATGGCCTCCAGATTTTCGGGTTCGTGAGTTTCGTTGTCCGCCAGCGCCGGCACTTGCGGCAAGCCTTCCAGGTAACGGATGGTGCGCCCTACACCGCCGAACGCGGTGTAATAGGTGGTTGCCTCTCCGCGATGATCGCCCTCCAGAAATTGCAGTCCGTGGGTTGTTGCGCCGTGCTTCAGAATAATGCAATGCTCCGGGTCTCCCGGGTCGTACTCGCGAACCAATAGCGTGCCGAAAAAGTTTCGCGTGCGCAGTAGCACGCCCTCGGTGGGATATTGCAAATAGTCGGTCACATCGAGCCAGCCAATGCGATCGGCCAGCAAGACCACGACAATGGCAACAACCGCCAATGCCACTCGGCCGGTCGATCTTTCGCGGTAACTGCGCAGGGCGAATTGAATCAGACCGCGAAGCAACAAGCCCAGCGCTAACCAGTAGCCAATGAACGTGGCCAGTTCCCATTCGTAAAACGTATGGAACACATGCGGGGCAACCAAGGTGACGGCAATGCCGCCGATGGCGCCGCCGGCGGAGATCAAAAGATAAAACGCGGTCAAATATTTGGGATGCGGCTTCAATCGCACCAATTCGCCGTGATACAGCAAGCAGATGCAAAACATGGCCACGAAATTCAGCGCCAGGTAAAGACCCAAGCCCACGTGGATGGTGGGAGACTCGATCGCCGGCGATTCGGTTTGTCCCGGGGCGCCTGCGCACAAGTCGCAGACGGAGTGCAACCAGCGGCCAACCACTCCGCAATCGAACAGGTCGGTCGAGCCAATTCCCAAAGCGGTGCCATAGATGACCAAGAGCGAGGCCAGCGCGATCCAACTCGGTCGATACCAGCGCGGATGATCGAACGCAATGATGAACGTGAGCAAGTACAACGACAATGGAATGACCCACAAGAACGGCATGACGGCCACGTCGGTGCAAACATGGTTGGTTGTGGCCAGCAGTGTGACGGAGGCGAGCGCGGGAAGAATGAGCCAGAGGGCGTATTGCCACCAGTGTGGCGGCTCTACCGAGTGGTGACCGTCAGGGAACGACGGAACAAGCACGCCGCCGACTTCCGCTTCCTGAGGGTCGCGGCTCGGGTCGCTGACGTCTGAACTCGGAACCTTTCGCCACAAACTTGCGGCGGCGACGGCGCAGAGCAGCGCAAAAATCCAAAATCCCCACGACCAAAACGCGGCCTGATGGGGTACATCAAAAATCCGCTCGAAAAACACCGGATAGCTCAGCAGTGCCAGCAGCGAGCCAAGATTCGACAGCGCATACAACCGATACGGCGTGCGGCCGGGGAACGAACGAGCGAACCACGATTGTACAAGCGGGCCAGTCGTGGACAGCACGAAGTACGGCAGCCCCACGCTGGCCGCCAGCAGCAGCAGAATTCGGCCCACCGGGTCGGTGCTATCGGTCGGCTTCCAGCTCTCGCCCGGCACCACGCGCAACATGACCAGCGCCGTCAAAATGATTGCAAGGTGTAGCAGGGCCTGCTGTTTGGGGCTGAGCCGCTGCGAGCTGAAATGGGCATAGGCATAGCCGGCAAACAGCAGCGTTTGAAAAAACAGCATGCACGTAGTCCAAACCGCCGGGCTGCCGCCGAACCACGGCAAAATGTACTTGCTGACAATCGGCTGGACCTGAAACAGCAGAAAAGCGCTGATGAAAATGGTGACCGCGTAATTGATTGTGAGCCATTGAGAACGGGATACGCTGGGCATTTAATAGAGCCCGACCGTGTTCGGTCGGGAGTTGAATGGCAGTGGAAAATGGCAAGCCGTGGGATCGTCGACGATCGCCGAGAAGTATCGCAATTCTTGTTCCGCGAGGCAGCATCCCGACCGAATACGGTCGGACTATGTAGGGGCGCGACGGCGTCGTGGCGATCTCACTTCGCGGCGGGACGTTTCAGTTTCAGATCCCACGCGGTGCCGAAGCCATTGACTTTGAGCTGGATTTCGTCGCCAGCCAATTTGCCTTTGTGGGTAATCGTATTGCCGTTGAACTCGACGTCGAAGCTGATTTCATCGCCGCTGACTTTGCCCCCCGTGATTTCGCCATCGCCCTGGGGGCTTTTGACGGTGCCGGTGAGTTTATCGCCCTCGATTTTCAAATCGAAAGTCAGCGGCAAATCGTTGCCGGTATCGTCTTTGAAAGTTGCCGTCCAAGGGCCGACGAAATTGATGACCCGTGAGAGCGTGTATTTGCGATCGCCGCTGGAGGTGTGTACCGTGATGGCAATTTTTCCATCGTCCAGTTTTGCTTCATGCTTGACGTTTGTTCCGCCGCGATTCGTGGTGAATGTAAAACCATCGTCGGTGAGTTTGCCATTTTCAATTTCAATTTTGCCGCGCGGGCTTTCGACGCTGCCGGTGAGTTTGTCGCCGTCGACTTTCAGATCGTAAATTAATTCCATTATTAGGCCGCCGGGAAATTCGGCCTCGCCTTTCCATTTGCCGCCGAGATCCACCGCGCGGGCGATGCTGTATTCGTGATCGCCGCCGGGCATGTGGGTAACGATTTTGATTTTGCCGTCGGCGAGCTTGCCTTCGTGCTGAATGTGGTTGTCGCCGAAGCTGATTTGGAACGTGATCTTATCGCCGTCGATTTTTCCGTTCTCCAATTCCAACTTACCGGCGGGTCCCTCGGCGGTGCCGGTGAGTTTATCGCCGTCGGCTTTCAGGTCGTAGGTTAAGTTGACTGATTCACCGTTGATTTCGATTTTGCCCTTCCACTTACCGCTAACATCGGCAGCCGAGGCGGCAACGATCGACCAGAGCACGAAGACCGTTGAAAGGAGAGCGACGCGAATCATAGAGGACTCCAAAAATTGAATTCTGCAAGAACCGCGGTTAGCGAAAGCATACTGTTTATCTGCGCTACGGGGCGGAAAATCAAAGCGCCGGCACAATAATCGGCATCGTAAATATGCGCGTCGTGTAGCGGCCGGGCTCGGCCCGGCGCTTCAGCGCGGGCCAAGGCCGCGCCGCTGCACGGAAATTACCGCGGAATGGGTCGAATCGCAACATTATCGATCGAAAACTCGCCGGTGCCGCCCAAGAGGCCGATGTGCATAATGCACTTGGTGGCTTTTGGCGGCACGCGCAGGATGTCGGTGACCGGGTGCCAGGCGAATGTGCCGCGATACGGGCCGCTAAAAACGCGGCCGATGATGGTCCAGCTATCGTCGTAAAACGTGAGCGAGATTTGCGGCAATTGCTCGACCGACTGGCCCGACTGAATGTTGCGGCCGCGGATCATGGCGCTAGCTTCAATCTCGCCGATTTTTTTGCCGTCCAGCGCAAAGCCTTGCAGAGCGCGGCTCATGCGGCCCGGCACATCGTTGCTGAACGTCAGAAAATGTTTGCCGTCGGGCGCATCGGCTGCTTCGTCGATTTTCATCTGCCGGCAGTAGTACCAGCCGCGTGGTTCGCCGGTTGTGCCGGCTTCGTCTTCAAAGCTGCCATCGACCATGTGCGGATGCAAAGGATCGGGCTGCACTTCGCGACCGGCTTCCGCCGTGCCGGTCATGGGCACGAACAGGGTGGGACGCAGCGGCTCGGCGACGAGCTTGCCGTCTTTTTTCGTGTAGCGATACAGCATTTGCTCGAAGCGCTCGCCGACAGGAATGATCATCCGCCCGCCTTCTTTGAGTTGCTCCACGAGCGGCTGCGGCACTTTTTCCGGCGAGCAAGTGACGATGATTTTGTCGAACGGCGCGTGGTCCGGCCAGCCTTGGTAGCCATCGCCGATTTTCACATGCACGTTGTTGTACTTGAGCCGCTTCAGCGTGCGCTCGGCGCTTTTACCCAGCGGCTCGACAATTTCGATGGTGTAAACATCCTTCACCAACGGGCTGAGCACCGCCGCTTGGTAGCCGCTGCCGGTGCCGATTTCCAAAACGGTGTCGGTCGGCTGCGGGTCGAGCTGTTCGGTCATGTAAGCCACGACGAACGGGCCGCTGATGGTTTGCTTCTCGCCGATGGGCAACGACATGTCGAAATAGGCGTTGGCCCGATACTGCGGCGCGACAAACTCGTGCCGCGGAGTATCGCGCATGGCCTGAATGACGCGCTCGTTCTTGACGCCGCCGCCGACAATTTCTTCCTCAACCATCCGCCGGTGCGCTTCATCGAACGACGGCCGCGGCTGAGCGGAGATGGCAGAAGGCAGAAGGCAGAAGGCAGAAAAAAGTAGGCGGTAGGCGATAGGCGATAGGCGATGAGCCGACATGGTTGTGAACATCACAGTGAATCGAAACGGATTGAAAGCCAGCCCAGCGACCATCGCGGCGATGGTGCCCGCAACCCCTGGGCTTGAGTTGTGATTTACAATCAACCTCTGCAATCCGCTGCTACGAGCGCTACTGCTGGAAGCCCTTGGGTGCGTCGGTGCCTTTGGCGACGTCCATCAATTCCACTTCGAACACCAGCGTGGCATTGGGCGGAATGGTGCCGTCGGGCGTGCCGTGTTCGCCGTAAGCCAAATTGGCAGGAATGAACAATTGCAGCTTGTCGCCGACTTTCATGAGTTGCAGCGCTTCGGTCCAGCCTTTGATGACATCGCTCACGCCAAATTTTTCCGGCTTGCCGCGATCGTAAGAGCTGTCGAACACCGTGCCATCGAGCAGCGTGCCCTTGTAATTGGCGGTCACCGTATCTCGGGCCGTGGGTGTGACGCCGCCTGCCGGACCCGATTTGATCACTTTGTATTGCAATCCACTGGCTGTGGTCTTCACACCATCTTTGACTTTATTGGTCGCGAGGAAGGCATCGCCTTCCTTTTTGTTCTTATCGCCGATGGCTTTGGCCTTGTCTTGCTGGCGGGCGACAATCGATTTGTGGAACTCTTGCATAATGTTCTGCAGTTCCTCTTCGCTCACCGCCGGCTTGGCGTCGGAAATGCCATCGCTGATGCCCCGTAAGAGCGTTCGCAGATCGAGATCATCGGCACCCAGTTGGCTGTTGCGGCATGTCGGCGCCGATCGACAAGCCAATGCCATAGCTGGCCTTTTGCTTTGGCGTGGCAAGGTCGGGATTCGCCGGTGCCGCAGGCTGGGCGCCGCCGGGTGCCGGAGCCGGTCTGGCCGCAGGATTAGGTTGCTGCGCCAGCGCCAGGCTGGCAATGAAGAGGCAGGTGAGCGTGGGAATGAAAAATCGCTTCATGATTATGCGTCCTTGTCTGCTGTCGGTCGATTTGGATTCGGTCTGTGCTGTTCAGTGGCCGAGACCATCTCGGCTGAATTATTCTACGGCAAAACAGGCGGAGTGGTGCAGAGGTGTAATCGGCAGAATTGGAATAATTTGCACCGCTGCTAGCGAATTTCGGGCAGAATCGGTAGTTTGCTGGACGCGGAATGCGATTCGCGATTGGCAATTAGCCGAGGGCAATGCCCCCTCCGGAGAACAACACCCGAGTTGACCATTAAGTGGCAATTCTCTGGAGGCCGTTGACCGCCGGCTATCATAGATTCTCATTATTACCCGTTAACGCCTTCACCCGTTCATCTTTCTTTGCCCTCACTTCTCAATGAAAACCAATCCCGTCAAGAAGAAACTTCGCGCTGGCCAGCCATCTTTCGGCACGTGGCTGTCACTGGGCGATTTGTATGCGGCCCGCGTGCTGGCGAGGCTCGGCTTCGATTGGCTCACGTTGGATATGGAACACCAGCCGATCGATTGGTCCACTGCCGCAGCAATTTTCGGCGCGATTGCCGATGCCGGCTGTGTGCCACTGGCGCGCGTGCCGGAGGGAAATCATCACTTGATCAAGCGGGTGCTCGATGCCGGCGCCTGGGGCATTGTCGCGCCGATGATCAACACGGTGGAGCAAGCCAAGGCAGTGATTGCGGCCACCAAGTATCCGCCGTTCGGCAATCGCAGTCTCGGCGGCGGCCTGCACGGACTGAACTTCGATGCGACTGCCGGCGATTACTACAAACGGGCCAACGACGAAATTCTCGTCGTCCTGCAGACAGAAAGCCCTACCGGCGTCGCCAATGCCGAGGCGATTTACAGCCTGCCCGGCGTCGATGCCATTTTCGTCGGCCCAGTCGATCTACGGGCCAACATGCGAGCGGCCGATGGCAGCGAAACCACGGACGCTGAATTCGAAGGCCTGCTCGACCGCATCGTCGCCGCCGGCAAAAAAACCGGCACGCCCACCGGCATGCATGTGATGAACGCCGAAGCGGCGCTCAAGCGTGCCGCTCAGGGCATGCAATTCATCGCCGTCGCCAGCGAACTGCGCATGATGACGGCCAAGGCGGAAGAGTTTTTGAAAACGCTGAAGCCGGACGCGACGTCAAAAGATGTGGCGAGATATTAGAAATTCACCGCAAGGGCCGCTGAAGAACACATTGAACGCGCTAGTTGCCGAAAAAGTTCCGCAACATCAGGTGCGCAGAAGATTCAGCCGCCGCTCGCAAGATATGGGAACGATTTCTCTCGCGAGAATGCAACTAGTGCGACTTTCATCAAGCTGTTGCGCCTATTGCCAGCCGGTGCGGCAACGCCCTCCGGAGAACAACCAGTACCTTCAACATCTACTTTTGATTCTCCGGAGGCCGTTAGCCTCTGGCTATCTCCGCTAGTCCCCGATTCCATCCGTGGGCGACTCCGGCCTCGGCGCTCCATTACCCATCGGTCCCGGCTTTCCCTGAATCGGCAAGCAAACGGCGCCCATCACTTGATAACGCCGGCCGCCGAAGAGGATTCGCAACGGTTCCATCTCGCAAAGTTTCGTCCAGGCGCTGATTGCCGATCCATCCGTTTTTGGCGCGAATCCCAAACAGCCGAGCAAGACGAGCACCACGCCTGCTGTTGCGGCAAACATCGCCCGCACTCCCTTGCGCAAAGCCCGCCGCAGAGCGAAGCAATCGCGCGTGACAACGGTTCCATCGGGCCGGCGATAGAACCGCACACAAACGTGCTGTTCCGCAGCGTGATTCCCGAGCGACACGGTCGGGCTATATAACGGCTGCAAAACCGCTTCCGCCTCCGCACGCGTCATTTCCGAGAGGTTATAAACCCGTTGCCGGCACTGCCGACAAAACCGCACCCGCTCGTCGCCACTCATCGAATTCCAATCGACGGTGCAGGGCAGGGGGATGGTAAGTTGCTCAAGCGATCTCTGGACCGTTGACATCGTACACCCGTGGAAAGACTCGACGAAAGAAATCCGGCCGCCCTATCAAGGATTTTGGACGCCCGACTTGGCAAGAAAGTTCCAGAGAGCCCTGCATAACTTCGTGACATCATCCTGTACCTGCTGCCCACCGCCCCGATCCCGCTCAACCTGCGTGCTATTGACAGGACGAGGCCATATTGAGGTTAGGCCGACGGCCAATGGCTGTGAACTCCAATCAACTGAAAAAACTCTGCCTGCATCTTCTGCAATGCTTCAGGATGACCGTGCTTGAAATCTCGAAATGGCTTCCAAAACCGGAAAATATGTGTTCGCCCAAACGGACGAAAAACGACTCCGAGCGGATTAAACTGGCGATAACTGCCAAAATGGTGAAAGGCCATCCGAGCCAGCGAGAAATGCCAACGCTTGCGCTGCGACCAATTGAGGATGACAGCGCATTCGCCAAGCTGTGGCAAAATGTGCTGCTCGATATAGTCATGCCAAACCGGACTATCCGAATACACAAATAAAATGTCCCGTCCACGAACGCACCAACAGGACCAGATGACAATTCGCAAGCAAATGCTTGTGAAAATGAAAAATATGATAGCCAATGGCACAATGACGAGAAGCAATGGGAACAACAGAAGTAAAATGGCTGTATGCCACCACTTTGAACCACGACGATGTGAAATAGTGCTCATGCCTGCGAGTTGGCCAAACTCGTAATTATGCCGCATTTTTGCGGCGGGTGAATGCTAACGTCTAAACTCAGCCCCGCAGCCTGCACAATGTGCCAAGGTCGTGTGCCTGCCGATCGTGATAAGTGTACCGCAACTTGGACATGGCATATCGCCATAACCTGGCGCGGAACTTGGAACCAAGCCGAAGCCGCGAGTCCGTTCATCCCCTCCGTGAAGGCCGTCCCACCAGCGCTTTCCTCCGGCAATGAACGAATCCAGATCGATCGGCAACCCCGTGGGCGAGTTCACGGCTAAAAAGTCGAACCAGACTGTCAACTCCAAGGTCCAATGGCGATCCAGCAGTGATAGCGTGATTGAGTGCGTCCTACCGTCGGTGCCTGACTCCCAATCCAGGCTGCGCCCGAGATCCGAATTCCGTATCGAGGTCTCGTGGATGTCGAAGAATCTCCAGCCGTGAATCGACGGGTGATCGAGCCCGAGAACGATTGTGAGCAATTCATCGATGCCAAAGCCCAGGACTTCCCAAGGCGCACCTAGTGCAGAGTGTCGCAAATAACGCGCGGCCACGCGCCTTACCGGATAGAAGAGCAGCTGTTTCCGCCTATCGTCTGGTACTGGGCCGTATTCCGGCAGTGTGAATACTTTGAAGGTAGCGGCGGCAATACTTCGAGATGAATCAACTTCAAAGCCAAGTAGCTGCGCTTTGTTCAGCGCGATGTCGAGACCAATGCGTTGGTCTTCCGTCAGTGTCACTAGAAACCTCGTTCGCCTAACTTCCAATTGTGCCGCAATTCTGCGGCAAACAAACGTTGCAATTTTACGGCATCGCTGTCTACCGTCAATTGTTTTCTACGTTGGTCTGCAGGACTGCCGTTTGTGACGCAATATCGCCGCCAGTGATCTGCCGCAGATTGCGCTGTTCTGGCATGGTCTTCGGACCGTGTCACCAGGGCAACCGCAGGTCTCCATCCCGACAAAGTGAGACCTGCGATCAATTGATGTGTGGAGCCAGGAAGCCAGTGCACAACGGGGCTCCGGTCGCTGACGCTCCCTGCTCGCTTTTCCGATCCCCGACTCCCGATTCTTGACTCTTTCATCCATTGATTCGGTACGCTTGGCCCAAAACATATGTTGACATTTGTACACTTATTGCTACAATGGCCGGTGGAACTTTGAGTCCCGGCCGACAGGCTGCGCGGGATGTCTTGGGTTGCTGACCGACCCTTTGTTTCCGGTCTAACAAGACATTTCAACCCCATGCCAGCGCCGGCTGCCGGTCTTTGACAAGTGAGCATTACATTTCCCCGCCTCGGGCCAGCGCCGCCCGAGGTTGGGCCAGACTGCGCGCGGTAAGTCCAGCAATGCACCGCAGGGGACGCAGAGGTTCGCAGAGGGAAGCGCGGAGTGATCAAGCATGCTTTTAAACTTCCTGCGACTCCTCTGCGTGACTCAGCGTCCTCCGCGGTGAATATTCCACTCGGCTGCCACTCGTGCGCGGCAGGGTAAAGTGATGACAAAGTGTGGGGCGCAAAACACTGGTTTTTACGAGGATTTCGCGCGAATACTTTACCCTCAAGTTTTATTTTTGGTGCGAGTCGTTCGTCGTCAGGGGTCCGGTTGTCAGTTGCGACAGACCACACAGCATGCAGCCCCCTCACCCCGGCCCTCTCCCAAAGGGCGAGGGAGGATAATAACAACGAACCACGGAAAACTGACAATTGCCGTGTCACAGTCATGTCGCAATGTTTTTCAAAAACGGCTTGTTTTCCAGGCTCGTTTCCCAAACATTGTCCCCTCGATTTTAATTTTTTGTGCGCGTGCTTCTCGATCGGGGCAAATAAAATCTGTTCTGGCACGGTCGGGCTAAGTATGGCGAGCAACGCTAATCACCAGGCCGAGCGATAAGAGATGGCCGATGAGGCCGGAGCCGCCGTAGCTCACTAGCGGCAGCGAGACGCCGGTGATGGGCAAGAGGCCGACGAGCATGCCGGTGTTGATCAGCACTTCGCCGGCAAAGAGCGCTGCGACCCCGATGGCCACCAGACGACCAAACGGTTCTTCGGTGCCGGCAGCAACCAAGAGGCACGAGCCGATGAGTGCGGTGAAGAGAAGCAGCACGACGCCGGCGCCCACCAGGCCAAAGCGTTCGCCGATCACACAGAAGATGGAATCGGTATGCGGCTCGGGAACGCGGCAGGCGGGCAAGTCGTCGTCGGTGTTTGCATCGGTCGAGATCACGCTGCCAAACATGCCGCCGATGGCGAACATTCGCTTGGCCTGATCGAGATGAAAGCCATCGGGCGTAGAAGATTCGCGTGGTCCGTTTTGTTCCCACAGCGCCGTCACCCGTGAGCGTTGCTCGTGGCTCATCTGGCTCCACAACAACGGCAGTAGCATCAGCCCGATCGCAACCAGTTGCGCGAGATCGCGCCGCCGAACGCCCGCTGCGAACAGCATCGCAAAGAGCACCGGCAAGAAAACCAACGACGTGCCCAGATCGGGCTCTTTGAGAATCAGCAGCAGGGGCAGACCGGCGAGCACGAGCGGACGCACCAAATGAATGACACCCGGCTGTAGAGTGCGGTGCATGAGGAAGGCAGACATCGCCATGATGAACGCCAGCTTGGCGAACTCGGAAGGTTGAAGTCCCACGCCGCCTAAGCGAATCCAACGATGCGCCCCGTTGACCGCCGGAAACGCGTAGACCGAAAGCAGCCCCGCAATCGCCAGCAAATAAATCGGCGCCGCTTGCCGCGCGAACCAGCGGTAATGGAACGAATTCAAGCCCCCCGCCAAGATGAGCCCGAGAACCGACCACACGATTTGTTGACGAACCAGCCGGCCCGTGCCCTCGGTAATTTCCTCGCTACGGACAATGCCCAACCAACCAATACCAACCAGCAGTAGCCCCAAGATGGCAATTGCCAATGCAGTTCGACGAGGGCGTAAGTTGCCATCCATGGCGGATATTGTGGCGTGTGCGGGTAACGCAGGATGGGGGAAGGAAGGCGGCCAGATTATAAATCGTTCAGCCTGACTGCCGCGATGTCGGATCGGCCGGATTGTGCAGGCTGCACGGCCGGGAAGAAACCGCTCAGTTGCTGGAGGTCGTTCGGAACTCAATCGGTTACGGTTAAAGGGTTTGTAACCGAATAGCCGGCGTAGATGAGGTCGCAAAACGCAGAGTTGGCAATCCGGGCACCAAAAGTGCAACTTGCCTAGAGATTTCGTGGGTTTATCGCAGAGAACCTAACCGGAAAAAATTACCCAATCTACTTGAATTGCGTGCTAGTGTTTGTATGTTTTGAGGTGATAAAGTCTCGCCCAAAAGTCAATCGAATTCACGAAATCACAGGGAGCACATTCATGTTGCGAAGGTACCTGACCAAGTGGTCGATCGCCGCGGCTGTGGCAGTGGCCGGCCTGGTGGTCGACGTGCGGAGTTCACAAGCGTTCCATCACTGGGGCGGTTCCAGCGGTGGTAGCTGGGGTTCTAGCGGCGGAAGTTGGGGTTCCTCGGGCGATTACTGGGGATCGAGCGGCGGTTCCAGCGGCGGAAGCTGGGGTTCGTCCGGCGGATACTGGGGTTCCAGCGGCGGTTCGTCCGGCGGTTCTTCAGGCGGTAGCTGGGGCGGACACCACTGGCACCATGCTTATTACTACTCGAGCGGCGGCAGCTGGGGATCTAGCGGCGGCTACTATGGATCGAGCGGCGGTAGCTGGGGCTCCAGCGGCGGTTCTTCGGGCGGCACCGTGATTTACGATGGCCCGGTGACCACTCCAGGTTCAACTGGTCCTGCCGGGGCTCCGCCGACAACGCCAACTCCTCCGACACCGGGTCCGGGCAGCGACACGCCGCCGACACCCATGCCCAGGCGCAATGTATCGCAGCATGGACGGTGCACAAACCGCTCTGCTAAACGTGAGCGTACCGGCCGATGCCAAAATTTACGTCAATGGCGTTGAGACTACGAGCACGGGAACTCAGCGGCAATACGTGAGCCGTGGGCTACAGTCGGGGAACCGATATGCCTATGAAGTTCGGGCCGAAATGACTCGTGATGGCAGCACGGTGACCGAGACCAAGAACGTTACGCTCGGACCTGGCGAGTTAGCCGGTCTGGCCTTCAATTTGGACGGCTCGAAGGACGCTCCCGTCGCAGCCGGCAGCAAGACCAAGACGAAGCTGACGCTGCACGTTCCGGCCGATGCCAAGGTTACTCTCTCGGGTCACGAGACAACTTCCAATGGCGATGTGCGTGAGTTCACCACCACGAAGCTCGCTCCCGGAACCGACTGGAAAGACTACACCGTGCGTGTCACCGCCAATGTCGATGGCCGCGAGGTGAGCAAAGAGGAAACAATTACGCTGACTGGCGGCGAGGATAAAGATTTGACGTTCGACTTCACCTCGAACGCAGTGGCCAGCACGGCTGCTGCTAATCGATAAGCAGTTTATTCGAAAGTCAGTGGCTCGCGGAAGCGAATCATCCTCGAAGAACAGCAACTGAGCCCACGCCTCCGCACGGTCCGCCGTGCGGGGGCGTTTTTCGCTTTTTGGAATCATCCAGTGTGCTGAATTCGGCAAGCGTTTGCTGCGTGAGATAAGAAGAGAAGGCCGCTGCTTCGACTCATCGGTTCTGGAACCGCCTGCTGCCAACCGCCCACTTATTCCGACATAATCGCTAAATTCTGCCAGGTCTTCATTGCCAACGGCATCCGTTTCCGATAAGCCGTAGTGATGGCCAGCGCTGCCGCTAATCCGCCGACTGCCCTTCCGCCGCAAAAACTCGCCACGCATTGGCGAGTGCTGATCAGCATCGCGCTGTTGCTGCACCTCACGGCAATCATTTCGGCACCGATGGCAATGCCGCCGTCGAGCGAGTTGCAACAGAATCTCGCTGCAACATTTCGTCCTTATCTGGATTTCGCGTATCTCGATCATGGATATCGTTTCTTTGCACCACAGCCGGGTCCAAGTCATTTGGTCCGCTACAAAATTGAAATGCCCGACGGCACAACTCAAACCCATACATTTCCGGATAAGCAAACAGAATGGCCACGACTTTTCTACCACCGTCATTTTATGCTGAGCGAAAAGTTGGACGGCCATTTGCCGCCACCAAATCTGCCTGCAGATGCACCGCCAGATGTTCGGAATCGGTGGCAGGCGGAGTGGGAGTCATTCAACGCAGTTGCGAAATCATTTGCAATGCACCTTTTAGAGTCCACAGGCGCCAAGAAAGTAACGTTGGAGTTGGTTCGACACGAATTGCCAGATGTGCAAGCCCTGGAGCGAAACCGGCCGCTGGATGAACCGTCCTCATACAGAACATTGTGGACAAAATCCTTCGACGCCCAAAGCTTATGAACCTCGTCGCCAACTATTTTCGTGACCTGCACCGGGGCACAGTCGCAGGCTGGAACTCGTTTTGGTTTTCGCCGTCCGATCCCGCTACGCTGGGGCTAATTCGCATCCTTGCTGGCCTCATGCTCCTTTACACCCATCTGGTGTGGACACTCGATTTACCGGGATTCTTTGGTCCCCACGGTTGGCTCACGCCAGAGACAATCGGCAGCCTTCCGGAACATTCTCCATTCCAGTGGAGCTATTTTTATTGGATTCACTCGACTGGCCTTCTTTGGATAGCACACGCCGCAGCTTTAATTATTTTCACCTTGTTCACAGTCGGCTTGTGGACTCGAACGATGTCCGTCCTCGCGTTCTTTGCCACTGTCTCATATATCAATCGAGCTTCATTCGCGCAGTTCGGCTTGGACGACACGAATGCGATGTTGGCGCTTTACTTGATGATTGGCCCGAGCGGTGCCGCATACTCACTCGATCGTTGGCTCAAACGAAGGAGTATCGGTCGGAACCTTCCCATTGAGGAAAGCGTTGGTGCCAACATCGCAATTCGCCTATTGCAGGTGCATATGTGCGTGATTTATCTATTCTCAGGCATCGGCAAAATTCAAGGTGAAATGTGGTGGAACGGTGACGCAGTTCTAATGGCAGTCGCTAATCTCGAGTATCAATCGCTTTCCGCAACGTGGCTGGTTCGATATCCAATTCTCGTCTATGCTCTCACACACATCACCGTGTTCTGGGAAGCTTCGTACTGCGTGCTTGTCTGGCCGCGGCTTACTAGGCCGATTGTGTTGGCGATTGCGGCGGGGGTGCATTTGGGGATTGGCATGTTCCTGGGCATGTGGACATTTGGCCTGGCAATGCTGATCGGCAACATGGCATTTGTCTCTCCGTGGGTCGTGAGGCGACTGGTTAACCATAAATCGTCTGATTTCCCGGCTGAGCCCGCGAACATCGCCAAAACAGTCAGCACTCCGGAAGCGAGTCGAACGAGGCAGGGCAGGGCAGGGGGGAAGCACCCGGCGACTCGTGCAGGACGTTCTCGCTAAGGGTCGCCAACTTCGAGCGGGTTGCGAGAGACCATTCTTTCTATACTCCGCTATCAAGTGCCTGCGAACCTCAGTCAATGGGATTGCCGTTCCTTAGAACCATATGATTTGCGACTTTTAACCTGATTTTAACTTTGACTGCAATTGACTTCGCGCACGGTACCGCTTCAAATTCTGAAGTGGGAATTGAAAACCAGTCACGACCTTAGCTGCCAGAGGCGCATGTATGTTGGGAATTGATCGTCGGCGTTTTTTGGGGACCAGCTTGGGCGGCATGGCGGCGGCGTTTGGCGGCGGAACGATTATTTCCGGCGCGGAGAAGTCGGCCGCTGACAGTACAGGCTTTAGGCCCGATACCCTCTTTCTCACCTGGCAGCGAGATCCGACCACGACGATGACGGTGCAGTGGATCGGCAAACAAGGCGAGATCAAAGATGCGAGCATTTCGTGCGCACCGCTGGGAAAAACAGACGCTCAAAAAATTGGGGCAAAGTCTCATCCATTTCCGACTACCGATCAGCATGTCTTCCGCGCCGAATTCACAAATCTGAAGCCTGGCACGGAGTACGAATTCCGTATCGGTGGGCAATCGCCGGCGTATCGGTTCCGCACCATGCCGGCGAAAGCGACCGATTCGTTTCATTTCGTTTCCGGTGGCGATTGCGGCGTAAATGTTCATGCGGTGGCAAACAACAAGATCGCCGCCAAACAGGACCCGATGTTTGCACTGATCGGCGGCGATTTAGGCTACGACGATGGGCGACATTCCGACATCGCATTCCAGTTCATGCGCAATTACAGCCAGAACATGGTTGACAGCGTGGTCGTTTGATACCCATGGTCGTGTGCATTGGCAACCATGAAGTCAGCGGTGGCTACGGCAAGCCGCGCAAAGACGCCCCGTATTTTTTTGCACTGCATGACGGGTTGTACGCCGAAAAGAGTTTTGCCTCACTCGATTTCGGCGACTACTTGAGCCTTGTGCTTTTAGACACCGGTCACGTCGCGCCGATTGACGGCGAACAAACCGATTGGCTCGACAAGACGCTGGCCGTACGGGAAGGATTTCCGAATTTGATTGTCGTCAACCACGTGCCGGCGTATCCGTCATATCGGCCGGCGCCATCGTCGGAAGACGGCAAAGGAGGGACAGGCGAAGGCAATCGCACCCATTGGTGTCCGCTTTTCGAAAAATACAATGTCGACGTCGTGCTTGAGCATCACGATCATACCTTTAAGCGCACGCACCCGATGAAGGACGGACACATTGATCCGAGCGGCATTGTCTATTTGGGCGACGGTTCCTGGGGCAGGCTTCGGGCACCGCAAAAACCTGAAGAGCGGCCGTATTTGGCGACAACGCAGCAGGCGTATCATCTCACGCTGCACCGCCTGGAAGGCGAACAGCGATTTCACATGGCGATCGATGAAAATGGCAAGGTCATCGATATCTGCAATCTGCAGAAGAAAGCCCGGAAGAATTTGGGCTAATCTCTCTCTTAATGGTGCGGTTGATACGGCCGCGAACCGCTGCCTATACTAATGGGTCCTAGCTGTAGTTCAGGCTTTTTGCCTGACAAGCGCAGCTTCGACTGCGTCGTCCAAAATCAACGATAATTCGATCGGGCTGAAGCCTGACCTCCAAAGGAGCAAATCAGTGTTTGAGTCGATTGCCGTGGTGGGTGCAACAGGGGCCGTGGGACGCATCATTCTTCAATTGCTGGAAGAGCGAGATTTTCCTTGCCAGCGATTCAAGTTTCTAGCGTCCGGCCGCTCAGCTGGCACAAAAGTCGCCTTCCGCGGCCGTGAACATACGGTCGAAAAGCTGGAGCCGGATGCGTTTAACGGCATTGGCGTGGCAATCGGCAGCACGCCAGACGAAGTGGCAAAGGAATTTGTGCCCTGGGCGGTGGAACGCGGTTGCGTGGTGGTCGACGAAAGTGGCTATTGGCGAATGAATCCCGATGTGCCGCTGGTCATCCCGGAAGTCAATCCCGATGCCGTGCTTAATCACAAGGGCATCATCGCCAGCCCCAACTGTTCAACCACACAACTTGTCGTCGCCATCAAACCACTACACGATGCGGCTCGCGTGAAGCGAGTGATTGTTAGCACCTATCAAGCCACCAGCGGAGCGGGCCTGGCCGGTTGCCGCGATTTAGAAAGCGGCACTCGGGCGAAGCTTAACGGCAGTGTGCATAAGAACGAAACATTCGTCCACGACATTGCGTTCAACTTGATTCCGCAAATCGGCTCGCACAAGCACGAGGGGTACACGTCGGAAGAAATGAAGATGGTGCTCGAAACGCGGAAGATCATTGGCGACGATTCAATTCAAGTGTGCCCGACCTGCGTTCGGGTGCCAGTCAGCAATTGCCACAGCGAGAGCATTCTGGTCGAAACCGAGCGAAAATTGACGGTGGATGACGCCAAGGAACTTTTCGCTAATGCAGCGGGCATTACTGTGATTGACGATTTGGAACGGAAGTTGTATCCGATGCCGAAAGACTGCGACGGCAGCGACGATGTGTTCATCGGCCGTATCCGCGAAGATATTTCCAGCCCCAACGGTCTGGCGTTTTGGTGCGTGAGCGACAACCTTCGTAAAGGTGCAGCGACCAACGCCGTGCAAATTGCCGAGTTACTGGTGCGAGCAAAAGCGCTACAGAATGTATAGTCGAGCTGTCTGGTCGTGACGCGCACTATTAAACTGACACTGGCATATGACGGCACCGATTTCGCCGGGTGGCAGTTGCAGCCAGAATTGCGAACGCTGCAAGGAACGCTCGAAGAAACACTGGCGAAAATCACTGGCCAGCAATCGAGAGTTTTTGCCAGCGGCCGCACTGATGCCGGCGTGCACGCACTTGGTCAGGTCGTTAGCTTCGAGACGGAAAGCTCTCTGTCGATAGAAGTACTGCACAAAGCAATTAATGCTGAGCTACCGCACGACATGTCGGCGGTATCCGTAGAGGACGCTGCGCCGAGATTCAATGCCAGGCGTGATGCCAAGCACAAACGTTATCGCTATGTGATTTGTGACGGTCGCGTGCGAGACGTTTTCCGCAGGCGCTATGCCTGGCAGATTAATCGCCGGCTGGATGTCGAAGCGATGAGCAGGGGGGCGCAAGTGCTGGTCGGCCGGCACGATTTCGCGAGCTTCGAAACCAGCGGCTCGGAGCGCGAAACAACGATCCGGACCGTTTTCGATCTGATCGTGCATCGTGCCGAAGCGCCAGACGACCACGTTGTGCAATTTGAAGTCGAAGCCGATGGGTTCTTGTACAACATGGTGCGCAATTTGGTCGGCACGCTGGTCGAAGTCGGGCAGGGGAGGCAAAGCGAAAACTGGATTGCCGATGTCTTGGCGGCCCGCGATCGCCGACGCGCAGGCCCGACCGCGCCGCCGCAGGGACTTTTTTTGGTCTGTGTTGGCTACTGAACAGGCGCCGCGTCCGATTGTCGGCTGGAGACTGTTGGAGTAAGCTATGAAGTTTGGGATCGAAGGGGCACTAGAAGTTCATCGCAACTGGTGATTCAACCGTGGGTTGGTTGGAAGATAAACGTATTGGGCGTTATCGACTGTTGTCGATTGTCGGCACCGGCCGCAGTTGCCAGGTCTGGGAAGTAATCGACGATACCGAGCAGAAACGCCGAGCACTCAAAATTCTCGTCGATGCTTATGCCCAAAATCGGGACCAGGTGAATTTGCTGAAACGCGAGTTCAGCGTCGGCCGCGATCTCGATCATCCCCAAGTCATCCACATCTACGATTTCCAAATGTATCGCGGGGCGGTGTATTTGGCGATGGAATTGTTTCCCGCCCTGAATTTGAAACAAAGTCTGCTCGACGTGGGAGTCGACGGTATTGCTCCGCTGGCGGCGAAGCTTTTCGAGCAAGCCACCGCCGGCTTGGGATACTTGCATAGCCAGGGTTGGATCCACCGTGACGTCAAGCCCGACAATTTTTTGATGAATCGAGAGGGGACCGTCAAACTTATCGATTTTGCCTTAGCCGAACGACGCAAAGGCGCTCTGGGTCGACTGTTTGGAGGCAAGTCGAAAATTCAAGGGACGCGGAGCTATATGTCGCCCGAGCAAATTCGCGGCCGGGGCGTTGACGAAAGATCCGACATCTACGGGCTTGGCTGCATGTTCCACGAATTGATCGCTGGCAAACCGCCGTTCACCGGACAAAACACACAAGAATTACTGACAAAGCATCTGCAAAACCCGCCGCCGCCGCTGGAATCGACTGGCCGCGATGTGACCTCGGAGTTTGCGGAGTTGGTCCGTAAAATGTTAGCCAAGGATCCTGCCAACCGACCGCAATCAATGAACGACGTTTCAAAAGCGTTAAAAAACATGAAGGTGTTTATTCGCATGCCGACACCGTCGAAAACAGAAGAGAAGACTTCCCAATCGTAGTCAACATTTATTTTTCAAATCCGTAGAATCTCATGGCCACCGCGTTGCACCGCTTGTCGTTCGAAAAGCCGATCTACGAGCTTGAAGAGCAGATCGCTGCGGTCGAAGCGGAGCGCGATAAGACTCCGGAGCGTCAGGAAGACCTGCGGCGGCTGAAAGCGCGAACTTACCGATCTCAAGCGAAAAATCTTCACAAGTTTAAACCCTTGGCAAACGGTGCAGGTGGCGCGGCATCCCGATCGGCCCATGACTACCGATTATTTGTCGCTGGTGTTCGATGAGTTCGTCGAATTGCACGGCGACAAATCGTTCCGCGACGATCCGGCCATTCGCACCGGTTTCGCCAAGCTCGATCAATACAAAGTGCTGTTCATCGGCCAGCAAAAGGGCAAAACACTTAAGGAACGAAATGCTTGCCACTTCGGCTGTGCGCATCCAGAAGGCTATCGCAAGGCCATGGCTAAAATGCGGTTGGCTGCCAAGTACGGCCTACCGGTAATCTGTCTGATCGATACTCAAGGCGCGTACCCCGGCGTCGGAGCGGAGGAACGAGGCATCGCCCAAGTGATTGCCGAAAGCATGTTTCTGATGTCGCAACTTCCCACACCGATCATTTGCGTGGTTATCGGCGAAGGCAGCTCCGGCGGCGCATTGGCCATTGGCGTGGGAGATAAAGTCGCCGTCTTAGAGCACGCCTACTACTCGGTTATCGGTCCCGAAGGCTGCGCCGGCATCCTGTGGAAGAGCGCCAACTACAAGGAACAGGCGGCCCAGGCGTTAAAACTCACATCGCGGGATTTGCTAAAATTCGGTGTGATCGACGATGTGATCGACGAACCGCTCGGAGGCGCCCACCGCGATTATCATCAAATGGCGCTGCGGTTGAAAATCTATCTGATCCGCTCGCTGCGTGAACTAGTCGGCCAGCCGCG
>CAVTYH010000008.1:0-39677 GCA_963738835.1 Pirellulales bacterium | reverse complement strand
TACGGCCTGATTTCCGTTGGTGGATGAGGCAAGCGCGAGAATCGCTTGTTGGGCAAAGGCGGGGAGAGAGTTCCAACGCTCGATGAGTTGCGGCAGTCGCGTGTCAATCAGTGCCAATTGCTGACAAAGTGAGCCGTCTGGATGCTCCACATTTACTGACTGGCGAGAAGGGCCTTGCTGTAAGTCGCTGCCAGTCACTACATTAGAAAATTCGGCTTCCGGGTTCGATTCCCGCCGCCTCCACTTTTTGGCAATTTGGGTCAACCTGTGACATAGGTTGACTAACAACGTCTAAACCCTTGCTACGGCGAGGGTTTTTTCGTTTCCGCGGTGAGCGGGGTTTGTGCCGGCAAGTGACACGAGATGCCCAGCTTGCCCCTTCGGGGCCGCCTTCAGAGCAGACACTCTTCAGCTGAGCGGCTTTCCCACGTTGACAACGCCTGTATTGAAATGTATACATGTGTATATCAACAGAAAGCTTTGGCTATTTTCCGTCAGTGGGCTGCCGCTCTCTCCTTGATTTTCTGCGACTGGCCATAGCTGCACACTATGACAATGACCACATACTACCAGAAGAAATTATTCGATTCGATCGCCATTCGCGTCGCTTCGTCATTCAATTGCATGACGCTACACACCTGCACTACGACTTTCGATTGGAACATGGCGGCGTTCTCAAGAGTTGGGTGGTCCCCGAAGGGCCTTGCCTTGATGCTAACGTGAAGCGATTAGCTAAGCTGGTCAGCGATCATGCGATTGGCTACTCCGAAGGAACGATTCCCGCGGGTGTTTATGGCGGGAACCATCATGCTCTGGGATTGTGGGTTTTGGATGACCGACCAGGATGTGGATGAAGCTCTCCCCGCTGGCCACCTGAATTTCCGACTTCACGGCCAAAAGCTTAAGGAAGCTGGACACTAACTCGATGGTTGCCACGCTCTGACCACAAGCAGGCGAAGTGGATTCTAACGAAGAGAATAGACTCAGAGGCTAGATCACTTCGGGAAGTAGACATCCTGACTAGCAACCTAAGAGCGTCTTGAGCGGTCGAATTATGGATGAGATCGCTAGTGATCCACCGCCCTTCGTTCCTGCAAAATCACAAACGAAGCGAAAGCAAACACCAAACCCAGATCAACGATTTCTGTTTCCTAACCGCTTTGGGTCTTAGCTCGTCGTGTCCTTCGAAAGACTACCACGGTCGAACCATTAAGCGAGGAACGTGAGGCACGCGGATATCAATTGCGAACACTGCCCATCTGTTTGTTTTGAAGTTCATCGCTAGGTGCCACTGGCATGTCGCCAGTGAACTGATTTTAACAAAAGACACGATAGCAGCTAGTTCCAGCCGTCTTTGTATACGCCCGTCGCCTTTTCTCGCTCGTCGTCAGTTTCTCATCGACGGCGGAAACCTTGTAGCGGATCGCGATCCGCGTCATCAGCGTCGACTTGGAGAAGCCGAAGACTTCCATACCGTAAGTGCCGTCAGAATCGCGTGCTTTGCGACCCAACCAGATACCATGTGGAAGTTTCCCAACATCTGACACCGGCGACGAAAAGTTCCACAGGCGTCCTGTTGCCTCCACTTTTTTCCCCGGGGTTGATGAAAATCGTCACAAACCCTCCCCGGAGAATTATTGCCATTCGCGGATGAAAGTGTCTGCCGCAGAAGCGTTGCGGTATGAAGAGGTGTCTATTTTTTTGGGCTTCCGCGGACGCGCAGGCGATCAGGCTGCACCAGATACTACGGCGCACAGCACGAACAGGATCTGCGCAGTTGGATCGGAAGCGTCGGCCCACAACGCAAATTGTTTATCGCCGATACAACAATGCTTGTAGTGTAATCGAGGGCATAAAGGGTGGCAAAACCTTTTGGGTCGGATCGTTGGTCGACGGCGTGTCAACCACGCTGAACCGGATGTTAACTTGCGTTACATTGCCGGTGTCGTCTTTGATCGTAAAGCTCAAGACGACATAAGCACCTGCAGAGTCGGATTGAACTGCCGAAACATGCTGGGCGTCGTTGAGCCTGAACGTCGTATAAAACGATCGGGAGCCAAAGCTATCGTCAAGAACTGTTCCGTTAACGGTAAATGCGGCGCCATTCTGGATGTCGCCTAGTTTGATCGTGGTCGGCGTCCACGGTGAAAGCACGAACGTTGGAGGTATGCCATCAGCATAAACCAGCAATGTTCTGCTCACACCCAGGATCGTGCGCCTGATCAGATTCCAGCCATTCTGCAGCGGAGTTGGAGTCGCTTCTGTGACGTGAACATAGCCATATAGATCTGCATGATTGTCGCCAGGATTGTAATAATTGTAGGCGAGAACGTAGGGGCCTTGGTTGGGGTTGTACATCGTCGCGCTGACCAATTGCAGGTTCGCCAAAGCGGGTGAAGCGGGACCCAGTAGACCATCGATTCCCGAATTTGAAGCACTGCGCTAGCAGGCGCTAAAATTCCCCCAATGGCCAAGCCATAATTGTCGAATAACTGCTGATTTGTTAGGTCGACCAGTTCAGCAGGAACATAAGAAGGCACGCCGCCAGGGGTCGACGAATCGAACGGTTTGTAGCTACTAGCTTGCTTTCCGTCGTAAAGCTGTTGACCGTCGACCGTTACTGTGCCCGGGCGCAATTGGCTCTGGTTGAACAAGCTCGTAATGTCGCTTCCCGCGACATTGGATCCGCTATTCAGACTAATGCCCAACTGTTTGCGAGTCCCCAAGGCCGCCGCGCTCAGCGTCCCGAATTGGGGCTGCGAAGGATCGAGATTTCCGGCCGCGTCGGTGTTTCCAGTGATTTTGATTGTCCTGCCGTCGGCGTTTTCAGATTGGATCTGTATGCCGGTGATATCATTGAAGTAGCCCCCTATTATTTCGTTGACACCCTTGGTCGGAGCATCGATCCCAACATCCCAACCCACCGCATGCACATGATCAAAAATGATGTTAGACGTAACATTCGACGTAAGGATGCCGTAACCATGTGGATTATCTTCATTGCCGATGACGTTGACGTTTTTAAGGACAAGTCTACTCGTGTAGAAGGTGGAAATACCATAAGCGGAATCGTCGAAGGTCGTAAAGTCTTCGATTAAATTGCGCTGATCGGCGTGCTCGCCCGTGACGCCTTGCATGGTGTAGCGTATTGCCAATCCTTCGTAACTGGCAAAGGCGATATTACCCTTGAATTTGCGCAGAGGCACTTGTCCAACATTGATCGTCGTCTGGCCGGGAAGCGCCCACGCTGGATTGACCAGATCTTCGACTGGAATGGTTGTAACGCCTAAGCCCGCCTGATTCAAACCGACAGGGTAGAACACGAACCCCGCACTGCGCTGGCCAGCGACGATATTATTTGTCACGGAAACATTTCCGCCTTGCAGCCAAAAACCGTTGCCTTCGTGTCCAAAATCTTGAACGTTACTGCGACCATCGCTCACCCCGCCTGAACCTTGCGAATGGATCGCGATATTTCCGTCGAAGCGGCCAATTTCATCGCCGGCCTCCGTTGCATAGGCGGCGCCCACAGCGTTGAATACGACATTGCCGTCGACGTTGACATTGCTGCTGTGATTGACGATGCCCCAGCCCGGCGTATCGACAACCGCGCTGTCTGCAATCGTTGCCGGATCGTCGCCTTCGTCGATTCCGGTGCGATGGAAATGCACCGCGTAGCGTCCACGTGGATTGAGTCCTGTGCGCACAGGCTGCATTTGTGTCACGCCGTTTACGACGACCGGCTGGCCGTTTGAATCGAGCATCGGCGTCATCACACGCTTACCCGTAGTTGGATCGATCTTATCAAGGGTGAATTGACCCGGATGGTCGGGATCGGGCGACAACACCGGATCATTGATCGGAATGCTCTTGTCGGTACGACCCAACCCATAGAAGCCGGCGGCGTCGACGTGAACATCGTCATTGTGCATAAACATTACATGCCCGCGCTGGCCGATGTCCGTGACGTTTTGAGATTCAAAAGTCGCATTGCGCGTTACATCGGCGACGTAGCCCGACATAACCGGGTGATCGTATTTGAGCCCGCCCCAATTGTCGCTGTCAGGATCGGTGATCGTCACAATCGTGCGACCATCTGCAGAGAGACCGATGCTGACAACCTGCACTTCTTCATCGTGGTTAACACCATTCTCATTAGTGGCCGTGTCGCCCGTGAGAATGAGCCGGTCACCCGACTTCCAGCCGGTCGGCGCGGCAGCGAGGGTCAGCGTTGTATCATGCGCTTGCGCCGACGGCTAATTGTTCGTAGCTCGTGACCGTGGTTCCGAAAATGCTCACCTCGCCGTGAGAAACCAGCCCTCGGCTATATTGCATTGGATCCCAGTTGAGATCGATTGGACCGGAGTCAGCGAAAATCATTTTCGCAGATTTATCGGCATCAATCCGCTGACCCATTCCGGTTGGGCTGAGCGGATCGGCCTTACTTGGATCGGTCCCCATTTGGAAAACTCCTTCCGGTTCGACAAAGATCGTGTCGACCAAAAGCAGTGTGTTGGCATGCGGGTCGAAGCGAAGCGTGCCATCATCGCGGATGGTATGCAACGGCGCGTCGAATTGCCCGTCGATAACGACCACGCTCCCCAATGAAATTAGGACATTAGCGCCGGCGTCGGGAATGGCGCTGGGTTGGCTGCCATCCGCCAGTGCAGGTCCGACATAGAGCCACGTGCTGGGGTCCGACCATTTTTCAGGACCCGTGCCGGGCTTCGAGATGTAGGTGACGGAAGAGTCCGGCACCAAACCGCCGGTAATCACACCCGTGTTGGGGTCGCGGCTCCCGAAGACAGCCAAATGTTCGGCATCGAGCACCGAACTGGCGTGCAAAAGAACTCGCGCTTCCAGGACCTCGACGAGGCTTCGAAATGAACGGCGCTGAGAATTTCGCGCGAGATGAAGTAGAAGGCCTGTTTTTCTTGAAAGATCGGGGGGACGACGTGCGCACAAAACTGCGCGTAGAAACGGGGTACATGCTGCTCCTCCTGTGAAACACTTGGTTCGAACGATGCTGCTCAATAGATGCGTGTGGGCAGGATAATACCCTCGTGCAGCAAGCCCCTGCATGGAGCGATGCTACCGAGAATACGGCACCTGTCAACCACTTTCACAGAGGAACCAGGGAAATATTTCCGATTTACTCGGAGTGCAAGTGATTCTCCACCGCACAATGTTACTGATTAGCGAGTCGAGCACGGCGCAGATAAATTCCCGGCAATTCAATTCGCTCAATTACGGCGAGAGATTTGTCATGTTTACGACACATTTGCCATCTTTCCTAGACCCAGCAGATTCCACGAAATAGCCGAGGTGTCGGAGCTCGCACTTGTGGCTCAACCCGAGTCTGTTGAATAACTTGTAGTCGTCCAACGCGAACGGCACCTAAAATGCCACCAAGCACCAGCAGTATCACGGTTCTCAGCTTTCCGTCCAACTTACAATCGTTGGCGTTTCGCACGCCGCCTAAATCCCGAGAAAACATGAAATCATTCTTTCTCGACTTCGTCCTGTTAGCCGCGATGCTTGTTAACGGAACTTGGCTCTTTGCGGCTGAGCCCGAGACCGCTGCGCCGGCGACATCAACAGCGATGGTAGCGCCGCCGTTGTCCGGCCCACTTGGCAAGCCGGTTCAGCTATTCAACGGCAAAAATCTGGAAGGTTGGGTCTGGTATCAGCGGCCGCCGAAGGAAGGAGAGAAAGCAAAGGATGGAACGCCGGTGGCGGTGGTTGGGATTGACGAGGTGTGGTCGGTGAAAGATGGTGTGCTGCACACCAAGGGGAAGCCGACGGGGTACATCCGCACTGAAAAGAAGTACGACAACTATGTGCTCACGGTCGAGCAGCGGCACATCGGCAAAGGGAACGGCGGAATTTTGTTTGCCATTACCGGGCCAGACAAGGTTTGGCCGCATTGTTTGGAAGCGCAGGGAGCCAATGGCGAAGAAGGGGATATTCGCAACATCAGAGATTTCAAGCTAACGATGGACCCCGAGCGAGTGGAGCCCGCGCTTTGCACCGCATCGGGCCGAGTTCGGAAAAACCGCCGGGCGAGTGGGAGACCATTCAGGTAACCGTCGATCACGGCGCCGTGACTGTCGCGGTGAACGGCCAGTTCCAAAACATCGCCACCGCCGCTGAAAGCCTTGCCGGGCAGATCGGCCTGCAAGCGGAAGGAGGCGAGATGGAATTTCGCAAGGTCAAACTGACGCCGATCGAGAAGCGCGATGGCCAGAACTAAGAGCGATCTGAAAAAACCACGGGGAACAAGGGGATCACGCGGGTTTCGCCGCACTTTTCCTGGCTTGCGATAGTCACCAGGGCTGCCCGTGGTTCGTTTGGTTTTAGTCGAAGTCAGACGGCACGATTCCCAACCGGCGCGGGCGGGCTAGTGACAGGCCATGCACAGCCGCTAGCAGGCGGATTGCATTGCATTGTCGCTGGCATCTGAGAGAATAGAGGCGGCGGAGAGGATGGCAGACTTTTCTTTCCTTCCATTTCTGATGGAGGCCATCCGATGTCTAGGCAACCGATGCTTTGTCCCAAGTGCGGCAAAGCCATTCGCCGAATTTCGATGAGCGGCGGTTCGGTCGTTCATCAGGGGCTGCCTGTTCCCGACCCTGACGATTTTTGCATCACGCTGCATCCGTGCCGCTGCGTCAGTTCCAAAGGCGAGGCGAATTTTGCAACGTTTGTAAACGTCTGGAAGCAGGCGTACAACATTCCTGAGATTCGCTCCGTGGGGGCTCCGCTGGCGGCGCCGACTTTCACTTCCGCGAGCGCTACTACCAACAAGTAACGGCCCGGGTGGTGGTTGAGATCGGTCTGGTCCGCAATTGGACCCGACCGTGAGGCGGTCCTGTCAGACAGGAGATGATATGGAAGTCGCGCGCGAGAAATTCCCAACCATGACAGACGGACGATGCTGCCGGCTAACTTACTTCACGGTGACTGTCGGCGGATCGTCGAAGTCGGCATCGAGCGCTGCGACTTGCGGCACGGTCATTTCGCCGTCTTGAATCCAGAGGCGGTAGTTCACATCAAGGGGTTTGTCGGTCACGTCAGCCACGAAGTACGAGCCGATGCGGCCGTAATCGCGCTCGCTGAAGCGAGCTTCTTTTGGATTCGTTCTTTTGTCGAGATACGCCACCGTGTACCGCTTATTGCCGACCACCATGCTCATGGCATCCCAGGGCAGATTGATGGTGCGCGGGTCCTTGCCTTTGGCGTCCCAATTCGCGTTTCGTCCCCCTTGCCCCCGTTTTCGGTGAACGGGCCTTTGCCATCGGTCCGCAAGTAATACGTTTCTTTCACGTGCCTGGCATGCACATCTTCGCTGGCACGGAAATGGAAACCGGAGTGCTGCGGATCTCCATCGAGATGCACCGGCGGCATCAGCGCGGTAAGGCGGGAGGCGAACTCCAGCAGCGTTCCACCAGGCACGTCGTATGCCGTCATTTCGCGATATTCCTTCGCAAAAAGATCGTTCGGTTCATCGCCCTTGGCGCCTTTGGCCAGCTTAGGCTCGCTAAACCAGTTGATTTCCAAAACTTGGCGACCCAGCACCGGGCCAGCTTCTTCCCGCAGCGTTTTGGAATGCTCTTGGAAAGCCGCTGGGCAGTGCCAGATATCGCACTTCTTGCCATCGCCGTAGGTGACGTCGCGGAAGCCGTAAAACACGCCATGATGATGCGGCCACAACCCGCCGGGGCCTTTGGTCAACAACTGCTTGCCTTCCGCCGGATCGAAAACATGATGATACGGTTTGAACGTGGCATCGCGCGCTTCTTTTGACGATTCGTCGAGCTTGTGATACATGTAGCGCAGCACGGGACGCTCGCCGAAGAGCAGATCTTCGTATTCGCCTTTGGTGTCTTGCCAGTGAAATATGTGGTCCGGCTTGATATCTTTGTCGGGTTTCGATGTGATCGTCGCGGTGAAATTCTTCGATTCTCCCGCTTTCAAAGCCGGCAGAATGAACGTTAGTTCGCGAGCTATTCTGTTTGGCGGTGGAGACTTCACGCCGGCCAACATGCTGGGCGCTGTGACTCGGCCAATCACGGTATTGCCAGCGTCATCGAGCACGGTCGCGCTTCGAGCATCATTCATCGAATCAACGAAAGAAGTTAGGAATTCGACTTTTATGGGTGTATTCATCCGATCGCGCTTTCCGGCATCGACCGAGAATTTGATCGCCTGATCGGCAGATGCCAGAGAGGCAACCGCCATCACGATAATTGCGGTCAGCAGTCGAACGATCGAAACACGACGAGACCAGGTGGCGAACATCGGGCAACTCTCCAGGTGGGCTTTGAGGCGGGAATGGCGTCGCGACCGAACATCCCCCGGGCTGGCGCCGATGTCAAGGCGCGCGGGTCCCGATGTCCTTGGCAACAAGCCCAGAATAGCCGCTCCATCGGCGCGGCTCAACTACCGGGCCTGATTTACGTTTTTGGTGTCGATTTTGTCGCCCGACAGCTTTTCCGTGGCCGATCGGGCGTTTATTCTGGTGTTGTCCGCGACTCCGCTGTATCTCGCCAACCACCACCTGAACGGAGCATTTCAATGAAGACCACACACTGGCTCGGTTTCGCTTTTACTTGCTGCATTGCACTCAGTCAGTTGGCCCACCACCGGACCTTGGCCGCCGACACCGCCGTTGAGGAAAAGAAGGAGACCAAGAATACCGCGGTCGTGCCCGTGTTTCATGCGGGAACAACCGCCAAGCACGAAAAGATCAATGAGCGAGCCAAGCAAGGCGATGTTGAGTTGCTGTTCATCGGCGACTCGATTACCGAAGGCTGGGCCGGCCGCGGCAAAGAAGTGTGGGATAAATATTATGGCAATCGCAAAGCGATGAACGCCGGCGTCGGTGGCGACCGCACGCAGCATGTTTTGTGGCGGCTCGATAACGGCAACGTCGACGGCATCAAGCCGAAGTTGGCCGTCATTATGATCGGCACCAACAATTCTAACGGCAAAGACAACACCGCAGAAGAAATTGCGGACGGCATCAAGGTGATTGTCAAAGAAGTGCGCGAGAAGCTGCCTGAAACGAAAATTCTGCTCTTGGGCATTTTCCCGCGGGGCGCCACGACCGATGCTCAGCTGGAAAAGATCGTCACCCAAAGTGGAAAGAAAAAAGTCGAAGCCGCCGATCTACAAGACCGAATTGCCGCTGCGCGGGCGATGACGATGCTCCAGCGAGAAAAGAATGCCAAGGCCAGTGAATTGGCGGCGAAGATCGCCGACAATAAGATGATCTATTACCTGGACATCGGTCCAAAGTTTCTCGAAGCAGACGGTACACTGCCGGCAGACATCATGCCTGACTACTTGCACCCCAATGGTAAAGGCTACGAAATTTGGGCCGCAGCCATCGAACCAAAAGTGTCGGAACTTCTGGGCGAGAAGAAGTGACGGCCGACGCGGCTCATTGTCGCGGGGCCGCGGCTGAAACTTTGGTTGGTGGATAAGTCACGCCGCAGACAATCCAAGTAATGAATGCGTAGAGCGCCGAAATCGGCAGTAACAGGCCGATGAGGACCGCGGCGAAATAATCGCGCATCAGCACCAGCGCCGGCGGTTCGTCGCTGCGCGGTACGCTGCGTTGCACGGGACTGTGCGTGCCGTCTTGCTTCGAGGCTTCGACGCGCCACTGGTTCCATGCCGCTTGGGCCTGAGGCGTCGTTTGACTTGCCAGCACGTTTTGTCTCAGCAACAGCATGCCGGCGATGATGATCGCCACCAGCGCGATGTAACCCGCGACAAGGAGAATGAAAACGCGTTGGGGGATGCGGCTGGCCACCTTGATTTGCCTCGCTGCAATGATTGTAGCAGTCGTTGAACTCCCGGCTGCCGCCGGGGGTTAGCGGGTTCGTTTTCTGAACCCTGACCCTTGACCTCTTTCGTCATTGCCACGCGCCGCTGTCGACTAATCGCAGCATCGCGGGAATTAGCTGCCGGATGGCGCGGGCGCGATGGCTGAGGGCGGCCTTCACCGTCGGTCCGAGTTCGCCGAACGTGCGGTGATATTCCACGATTTCGAACAACGGATCGTAGCCAAATCCACCGCGGCCGACTGGCTCGAAGCGAATCCGACCGTGGCAGTAGCCTTCGGCTTCCGCCCGAATGTTGCCGTCAGGATCGGACAGCGTCGCGTGACAAACATAATGGGCCGTGCGCTTTTCGAGCGGCAGTTTGCCAAGCCACTCCAGCAGCAACTGATTGTTCGATTCGTCGGTCGCCTGCGGCCCAGAGAAGCGCGCGGAGTAAACGCCGGGTTCGCCTTTCAGCGCATCGACGGCCAGCCCGCTGTCTTCACCCAGTACCCAGCGCCTGCAAATGTCGAGCTTGCTCGCGCGCTTTGAGAGCCGCGTTGGCGGCGAATGTTTCGCCAGTTTCTTCGACTTCAATGGCACACGGCACATCGGCCAGCATGAGCAGCTCGAAATCCCATGGCACGAGCAATTCGACCAGCTCCAGCCCTTTTTTGCGATTACGCGTGCTGAGGATGAGCTGCATGACAAGGCGAACGCCGGTGTACATAGTCCGACCGTGTCGGTCGGGATGTTGGAAATTTGACGCAGATCAACCCGCTTCGTCAAATTACGAGAGTGCGCCCGGCATGGCAAGAGAACTGCTGTTCACTGTGGAAAGCACCAGAGTGTGCGCCGACATGCTCCCGACCGACACGGTCGGACTATGTACCGCTTACTGTTCCGCCCGCATGCTGCGCTGATAATCGGCACTAATAGAACGGCGCGGCACTTCGACGGGAATTGGCTGAATGTCGAGCGGAATGCCGGCCAGATGTTTCGGCTTGAGCGTTTCGCCGTTGGCCAGCGGCTTCTGATCGGCGCCAAAGACTTCCATGATTTTGTGGATGTCGGGATTAATCTCGGTCTTGCCATCTGCTCGAGGATAACCAACCGAATCGAAGCTGCCGATGCACACGATGCTGGTCTCTCGGTCGTGAAACTCGTACGCCTCGTAGCCCTTTTTGCGCAGCGCCTCGGTCAGCGTGTGGGCTTTTTCAGCCGCATCGGCCAGCCGGCTTTCGAGCGTCTTTTTGCCCTTTTCCACTTCACTGATCTTGGATTGATCGATCAGGACCGCGCCGGTAAATGTCGCCACCTTGACGCTGTAGCACCCCTTGCAATCTAACAGCGAGTGAGCCACTCCCTTGTTCATTTCCAACACAAATTTGTCGACTCCTTTGGCCGCAAAATATTCTTTCGGCAAGAGCGGATTGGTGGCAATCAAGGCATGCGCCATCGGGCCCTTTTCTTTATTGGCGCTGGCCGCTTTGAACATTTGACGAAACGCGCCCAGCGATTGCGTGTCTTTCGCCTGCTCGCTCTTCAAACAATCCGGCTCCAAGTACTTTAGTTGTTTGAGCACTTTCTGAGCGCCGGCATCGTCGACGGTTTCGTAATCGCCAACGAGCACCGCGATTTCGCGAATCGTGGCCCCATCCCCGAAATAGTGCATCAGCTTCGGAGAGCCGTCCGGATTCACGCCACGGCCCTGCACGGGCTTGGTGAAATCGAACGTTTTTTCGTAGGTGTAAGCCGGCAGGTGGTATTTCGATCGCAGCTCATAAACCAGTTGTTGGGCCTGCTCTCCGGCTTTATCGCCACGGAATGTCGTGGCCATAATCATCCACGGCCCGTTGGATTGAGCGATCGGATACATGCTCTTCGGATCGGCATCGACCTTCTTGAACGGCACGATGGCGTCCCAGGGGCGCAGCCGCAAACGTGGATGCTGCGACAGCCAGCACCACCAGTGCCGACAGACAAACCAACATTAATGCGACGGTCGAAGATCGAAATGCAAAATGCAAACGGTTCATGGCACTCCCTTGACTAGAGCTATCGTAGGTCAGACTTTAGTCTGACAAACACCATCCTTGAACTGCTCTTTCGGGCTGAAGCCCGACCTACCGGAGAACCCGGAAAAATGGGGCGGAAGTTTAGCGGAAGACCGACTAGCATTCCAGAGAGATTCGAGGGCGACGCTAGCATGGGGCTTGTGACTCGCCCGTCAAAATTTGCCCATCGCTGGTTATGCCAGCAGTAATTGTCGCAAACTGCTTGCGCATGCTTACATCACCCGGCAGTTCCACAGGGGCGTAGCGGCAAGCGGTACCAACCATGTGGCCGGGGCGGCTTTCGATCGGCGATTCAATCAATACACGCAAACGCATGCCGCGGAGCGATTGGTAATACGCATCGCGGAGTTCAGTTTCCAGCGCGGCCAGTCTTTCCAATCGAACAGCCTTCACCGGCGGCGGAACTTGATCTGGCATTTCGGCAGCCGGCGTGCCGCGGCGGGCACTAAACGGGAATAGATGCATCTTGGAAAAGCCGATTTCACGAACCATGCGGCACGTCGCTTCAAAGTCGGCCTCAGTCTCGCCGGGAAAGCCGACGATGACGTCGGTCGTGAGCGCCGGCCGATCGAGCGTTTCCTGCACCAGCCGGCATCGCTCAACGATTCGCTTCGCGCCCCAACGCCGGTGCATTCGCCGCAGAACATCGTCCGATCCGCTTTGTAGCGACACGTGCAGATGCGGGCAAACTTTCTCCGGGTACGCCGCCATCACGCCGATCAATTCATGCGTGACTTCCGTCGCTTCGATGCTCGAAAGCCGAACACGGAAATCGCCGGGCAGCTCTGCGATGCGCTGCACCAACGTCGCCAAGCGAATCCAATCGTGTTTCGATCGGCCGCGATTCCATTCCACGCCGTAGTGGCCCAAGTGGATGCCGGTCAAAATCAATTCGCGATATCCGCCTGCCACGAGCCGCTGCACTTCGTCCAAAATGCCCACAACCGGCCGACTGGCAAAATTTGGCCGCACTTGCGGGATGATGCAAAAACTGCAGCGCAGCAAACAGCCGTCTTGCACTTTGACGTACGCCCGTTGACGGTTGGCGAACGTGCTGATGCCAGTCGGCAGATCGACCACACCGAAGCGGCCCAACCAATCGGGCAATTCACGCTTGTCGGTAATCACGTCGGCCACGCCGGGAATAGCGGCGATTTCGTCCGGCGCCCGCGTGGCATAGCAGCCCATCACGACGATTCGCGCCCGGGATTCCGCGCCGCCAACTGCCGAATTGTCTGCCGGCCCTTGGCGTCTCCTTCATGCGTCACCGTACAGGTGTTGACGATGCAAAGATCGGCGGCTTCGTCATGCTGGGCGTCGCGATAACCGATGCCGGTGAGCGCCTGGCGGACGAATTCGGTTTCGTATTGGTTGACTTTGCAACCAAGCGTGACGGTGCGAAGTAGAGGCGAGGGACGAGAGGCGAGGGGCGAGAAATTTGATATTGCCATGGTGTTCTCGTCTCTCGCCTCTCGTCCCTTGGAATTACTCCGACGGCTCGATGGTGGCCGACATCGAACCCTTGCAGCCGGCAATCAAATCGTCCTTGCCGTACGCATGAATCTGGTCGCGCTTTAATTCAGCCAGCTCGCGAGTGGTGGTCATCACAATCGCCTTCCCGCGGCTATCGACTTCCTTGGCGATCTGCATGCCCTTTTCGATCAGGTGGCCGAACAGCTTTTGCATCATGCGGATGACGTAGGTGTAGGTATGATCGTCGTCGTTCCACAAAATGACATGGTACGGCGGTTGCCGCTTCGGTTTTTTCTTTTTCTCTGCCCGCTCAATCGGCGCCGTCTCCACGGCGGGCTCATCCACAGCAACGGCGGCAGCCTGATCGTTGGCCATAACGATTTCCTGCACTAAATCAGCAGCGGATAGGCGAGTAACGCTCTACCGGGTATTATTGCGACAACATGCCTTCGTGGGCAACGTGGGAAACTGTTACATCATGTCCGCAATCGACGATTACCTGACTGTCAACGCCCAGCATTTCGAAGACGATCTGTGCGAATTGCTGCGCATTCCCAGCGTTAGTGCCGACAGCAAGCACAAAGCCGATGTGCGCAAGGCCGGCCAATGGGTGCTGAAGCAATTTGAATCGCTCGGCCTGAAATCCGAGTTGATCGAGACCGCGGGGCATCCGCTGGTATATGCCGAGTCGCCGCCGGTGCCGGGGCGCCGACCGTGCTGGTTTACGGCCATTACGATGTGCAGCCCCCCGATCCGCTGGGCGATTGGATTTCGCCGCCTTTTGAGCCCACTCGCCGCGACGGCAATATTTACGCCCGGGGCGCGACCGACGACAAAGGTCAAATGCTCACGCATGTGAAAAGTGCCGAGGCGTGGCTGAAAACCGCCGGCAAGCTGCCGCTGCAATTGAAATTCTTGATCGAAGGGGAAGAAGAAGTCGGCAGCGAGAATTTGAATTCGTTCGTGATGGCCAGCAAAGAAAAACTGCGATCGGATGTCGCGGTGATCAGCGATTGCAGTCAATTCGGCCCCGGCCAACCGGCGATTACTTACGGTCTGCGCGGCCTTGCGTATTTCGAACTGCGGCTCACCGGCCCTAAGCAAGATTTGCACTCCGGCACATTCGGCGGGGCCGTGGTCGATCCCGCGATTGCCCTGGTGAAAATCATGGCTGCGCTGATCGACGAAAAAGGCCGCATCCAGGTGCCGGGTTTCTACGACGATGTGCTGTCGCTTTCCGATCGGGAGCGCAAACAATTTGCCTCGCTGCCGTTCAACGAAGCCGATTTCAAAAAACAAATCGGCGTCGATGCCGTATCTGGCGAAGAAGGCTACACGACACTGGAACGCCGCTCGGGCCGGCCCACTTTCACCATCAACGGCCTCACCAGTGGCTATCAGGGCGAAGGCGCCAAGACAATTCTGCCCGCCAAGGCCAGCGCGAAATTCAGCTTCCGTCTGGTGCCGAATCAGGATCCGGTGAAAATCGCTAAGTCGCTGGAGCAGAAACTGCGCGAACTCTGCCCGCCGGGCATCAAAATGGAACTCGTCCAATTCGGCGGCGCTCCCGGCGTCGTCGTGCCGCTGGAAAGCCCGTACGTTTCCGCCGCCGCTAAGGCCATCGAACACGGTTTCGGCAAAGCCCCGGTATACATTCGCGAAGGGGGTTCGATCCCCATCGTATCCGACTTCCGCCAACAACTCGGAGTCGATACGCTTTTGCTCGGCTGGGGCCTCGACGACGACAACACGCACAGCCCCAACGAAAAATTCTGCCTCGCCGACTTCCACCGCGGAATTAAAGTGAGCGCGGCGCTGTGGCAAGAGCTTGCAAAGATCAAATCAAGTTGAACCGCAGAGACACGGAGAGGCGATTAAATCAACGGCGATCAAGTTTGCTTCTCTGCTTCTCCGCGTCTCTGTGGTTAATCAAATCATGAGGATATATGCTCGATCGAAAATATGTCGTTGAAAACCTCGACTTCGTCAAACAGAACTGCGCCAATCGTGGGGCGAAGGCCGATGTCGATCGGCTCGTGGCGATTGAAACCGAACGCCGGTCGATCCAATCGAAGATCGAACAGCTTAATCAGCAAGCCAATGCGCTGAGCAAGTCGATCGGCCAGGCGAAGGACCCGGCGGAACGGGAAGCCAGCAAGGAAGAAGGCCGCAAGCTGCGCGAGCAGGTCACGGCCACGACCGATCAGTTGAAACTGGTGACCGACGAAGCCGACGCCATTTTGCGGATGATCCCGAACCTAACACATCCCGAGGCCCCGGTCGGCGGCGAAGATGCGGCCCGGGAAATTCGCGTGGGAAAAACACCGCTGCCGAAGTTCAATTTCAAGCCGCTCGATCACGTGACGATCACCGAAAAACTAGATCTCGTTGATTTCGAAGGGGGCGCGAAAGTCGCCGGCCACGGTTTTTATTTCCTGAAAAACGACGCCGTGCTGCTGGAGTTGGCGCTGCAGCAATACACCATCGACAAACTGATTCGCGAAGGATTCACTCCCACCATCACGCCGGATTTGGCGCGGAACGAAATTCTGTACGGCATCGGCTTCATCCCTCGCGGCCCGGAGACGCAAATTTACAGCGTCGAAGGAACCGACATGAGTTTGGTGGCCACCGCCGAAATCACGCTCGGCGGGTTGCTCAGCGACACGATTTTGGAAGCCGAGCAGTTGCCGATCAAAATGTGCGGCATCAGCCATTGCTATCGCACCGAAGCCGGAGCTCACGGACGGGCCACGCGCGGACTGTACCGGGTGCATCAGTTCACGAAAGTCGAAATGTTCGCGTTCACGCTGCCCGGGCAGAGCGACGAAACGCTCGATTATTTCTGCCGCCTGGAATGCGAAATCTTCGACGGCCTGGGCATTCCCTACCGTGTGATCGACACCGCCAGCGGCGATCTCGGCGGCCCGGCCTATCGCAAATTCGATCTGGAAGCCTGGATGCCCGGCCGCGGCGAAGCGGGCGAGTACGGCGAAGTGACGAGCACCAGCAACTGCACCGACTACCAGGCCCGGCGTTTGGGCATTCGCTACAAGCACAAAGGAGAAAAAGGCACCCACTTCGCCCACACCCTGAACGGCACCGCCGTGGCCATCAGCCGCGGCATCATTTCGATTCTGGAAAACTACCAACAAGCCGATGGAAGTGTGATTGTGCCGGAGGTGTTGCGCAAGTGGATGGGGAAGGATTGCATTGACGCGAAATGATTCGTGCGAAAACTTACCACGGAGGAATTCAAACAAATGAAGGATGTCTGAAAGCCAAACAGATTAATCTGTCTTAAAAAAAACAGTCTTTTCCTGGTTTCCTTATAAATCTGCTTCTCCGTGTCTCGGCGTCTCAGTGGTGAATCTACGGAATCAAACTGCGGTTAGTATGGCACTCGCTTGTTCGCAGAGCCGTTGCGATTCCGCCTTGGTCGGCGCTTCGGCAGTCGCCCGTACGATCGGTTCCGTGTTGCTGCCACGCACTAGCAACCACTTATTCGGCCAGTCCAATCTCAAGCCGTCCAGCCGATCGGGCTTCGCGTCTTTGAAGTGGCGTTCCAGGGCTGCGAAGCCGGAGTCCAATTTTTCGCGAGGGAAAGTCATCTTGGTTTTGCAAATTTCGTAGCGCGGAAGTTCGTCGGCCAGGGCGGCTCACCGGCAGATTGCGGGCGGCCATGGCGTCCAGAATTAGCGCCATTGCGGTAAAACTGTCGCGGACTAGCACGACGCGCGGGTCGATGACGCCGCCGTTGCCTTCGCCGCCGATGACGGCGTTGTGCTGGAGCATGCAATCGACCACATTCGCCTCGCCGACCGCCGAGCGAAAAAACGGCACGCCGTATTTTTTGGCAATGTCTTCCGTCATGCGGCTGGTCGAACAGTTCGTGACCACCGGCCCCGGCGTTTGGCTGAGGACGTGATTCACGCAAATCGCCAGCGTGTATTCTTCGCCCAGGTAGCGTCCGTTCTCGTCGATGACCGCCAGGCGATCGGCATCCGGGTCTTGGCAAAAACCGATATTGCTTTTGGTGTTCACCACGCCTGGCAGGACGCCGACCAGGTTTTCCGCCGTCGGTTCCGGCGGGTGTGGAAACACGCCAAGCCGTTCAAACTCTGTGACGTACGGTGGGCAATTCAGCAGCGTGAGCAGTGAACCGGCCAGCCAAAAGCCGGAGCCCGCATTCGAATCGAGGACCGCTCGAAAAGATTTGGCTTTGATTCGTTCGACCTCGACAATTGACAACACCAGCTCTAAATGCGGATTATGCTGTCGGAATTCGCCATCCTGAATTTTCCCGACGATGAATTCGCCGCGCTCATTACGTTGAGTTGCTGTGAATTCTTCGCGATGGTACCGGGTCAATACTTCACTGCCAACCTGAGCTGGCACGACACGACCATCGGAAGAAAACAACTTTAATCCGTTGTATTCGATCGGATTATGGCTCGCTGAAATCTGAATTCCACCGACAGCGCGGTAATGCCGTACCATCACACCGGTGGTTGGGGTTGCCTGGCAGCCGCCGTCGATTACGTCGCGACTAGTCGACACGAAGCTCTTCATAATCGCGTACATGAACATCATGCCGCTTTCACGACCGTCGTACGTCAGCACAATCGGCCCCGGCGGCAGCGTGGAAGCAAAAGCGGCGGCGTAGCGCATGGCGACATTGGGCGTCAGGCTTTCGCCGACGATGCCACGCAGGCCGGAAACGCTGATGATGGGTTCAGCCACAGCTACTCCAAAATCGAAAGTGCGAGTTCGCCACGCCCATGATAAACCGCGAAGCCCTAGAGACACAGGGCGGCGGGGACTTTTCGGCGGGCATTGCGCGCGGCACAATGGTGGTGTTTTCCCGACCGACACGGTGGGGCAATGTGGCATCCTTATGCACGTCGATTAGCAAATCGATAAAAACACTTATGGTCAATTCAGCGACCCTTGATCTGCCACCAGTACTTTCACAGCTCGATCGGGCTTTGGCCGAAAAGAAAATCACCTCTTCGTCAGCCACAATGATTCGACGCTGGCTCACCGAGCCGCGGTTTGCAGACTACGCCGGCGAAGTGGCTGCTCACATTGCGGCGGGCAAATGGAAAGAACTGGACGACGTGTTTTGGACCGTCATTCCCTTCGGCACCGGCGGCCGACGGGGGAAAATGTATCCGATTGGCAGCAATGCGATCAACGACCGCACGATTGGCGAGAGTGCGCAGGGGGTGGCGGATTATGTTCGCTCCCATTTAGCCACCGGTGAAAACACAGGGGGCAACACGGCCAGCCGATCCTTAGGCTGCTCGATCGCCTACGACACTCGCCACAATTCTCGGCACTTCGCCGAGCTGTGCGCAGGAAATTATGGTGGCCGCTGGCTTCAAAGTTTACTTTCTTGACGGATACCGTAGCACGCCGGAATTGTCATTTGCCGTGCGGTACACGAACTCGGCCTGCGGCATCATGGTTACGGCCAGCCACAATCCGCCCAGCGACAATGCGGTAAAAGTTTATTGGGCAGGCGGTGTGCAAGTATTGCCGCCGCACGACAAGGCGATTATCGACCGGGTGATGAATGTCGGCGAAATCCGCCGCCGACCGTTTGCTGAAGCCCTGGCCGCGGGACAAATTGTGTACTGCCAGCAAGAAATCGACAAGGCCTTCATCGCCGCAGTGGTGGCCCAAGCTCTATCGGGTCCGCGTGATTTATCGATTATTTATTCACCGCTGCACGGTGTCGGTGCGTCGGCTGTGCTTCCAGCGCTGCACGCCGATAGATTTTCAAACGTCGAGTTATTCGGACCGCATGCTACTCCGGACGGCGATTTTCCGAATGTGCCAGGGCATGTGTCGAATCCGGAAAATCCAGCCGTATTCGACAGCATCATCGCCGAAGCCAAGAAAGCGTGCGGCGATTTGATTTCGGCGACCGATCCAGATTGTGACCGCATCGGCGCGGCAGCGCCGCTAAGCAGTAAATCAATCGCCGATTGGAAATCTTTCACAGGCAACCAACTGGCCGCTTTGTTGGCTGAGTACGTCCTTGCGGCAAGGAAAAAAGCCGGCACACTTTCGCCCCAGCATTACGTTTGCAAAACGCTGGTTACGACTGAAATGGTCCGCCGCATTGCCGATCAGTACCGAGTGCAGACGCACGGCGATTTGCAAGTCGGTTTCAAGTGGATTGGGAAAGAGATTGACGACGCCGGACCTGATAAATTTGCGTTCGGCTGCGAAGAATCGCACGGCTATCTGGTCGGGACACATGTGCGCGACAAAGACGCAGCCGTGGCTTCCATGCTCTTGGCCGAGCTGGCGGCCGAGTGCAAAGCGCAGGGAAAAACGCTGCACGAAAAGCTCGACGATCTGTTTTGGCAATACGGCTACCATGCCGAAAGCCAATTTTCATTCGCCATGCCCGGGGCGGCCGGCATGGATGACATGCAGAAGCTCATGGCCCGCTTCCGCTCTTCGCCACCACGGGAACTGGCCGGGTTCAAAGTGGCCCTTGTGCGCGATTATTTGTCGCTGACTCAGTTTGTACCCGGAAACAGCCCGACGCCGCTAGCAGGGCCGACAGGCGACATGGTCATGCTCGATTTGGCCGCCGCTGGCAATTATGCCGCCGTTCGTCCGTCTGGCACCGAGCCGAAGGTGAAGTTCTACATGTTCACCTTCGAACCGGCCGAGCAGATCGCGAATCTCGACGACACGAAAACTGAATGTGACGAGAGATTGAAACGGATGGCCAACGATTTATCGGCGTACGCCAAAAATACCTAAGCGATTCTGCCGCGGATGAAAAACCTATTTGGCGTCGCCGGGTTTGGCGTCGGCCTTCGTCGAAGAAGCTTTTTCCGCCAGCAACTTTTCGATTTGTTTAGTCATATCGTGCGCGCCCAGAACGTAATCAACAATCTTGCCATCCCTTCCAACGAGGATGGCCGTCGGAACGCCGATGATTTGGTACTTTTCGGCCAACGGGAATTTAAGTTCGCCCCCCTTATCTTCGCCGACGAGATTGACCCACGGGATTTTTTCTTTGTCAATGAAGTCGCTGAGCGTCGTCAATTCGGTGTCCAAGCTGACGCCGACGACTTCAAAACCTTGCGGGCGATATTTTTCGTAAGTTTCTTTCAAATCGGGCAGCGCCGCGCGGCACGGCCCGCACCAAGTGGCCCAGAAATCGACCAGCACGACTTTGCCTTTGTACTGCTCGATTTTCGCAAGGTCGAAGTGGTTGCCATCGACCGTGGTGCCGACCAACTCGATCGGTTTGCCAACCCATTCCGAAGGCTTGGCGTCGGCGTCATTCGGCGAAGCGGCGCCGGCAAGTTTCTTGCCATATCGAGACAGTGCGGCATCGCTGCTGGCGGCAAACATTTCGCCGAATTCCTTCATACGGCGATTCGCTTCCGTGTCGTCTTTGAGCCGATTGATGACATGAACCGTCGCCGAGGCGAGCCGCAAATTGCGGGCATCCAGTTCTTTGCCGGCCAAAGTTTTCTTCACATCGTCGAGCAACTCCGGCAGTTTGGCGGGATCGATGTCGTCGGCCTTGAGAACGCGCTGCTGCAACGCGTAAAGCTTGGCGATAGCAGCGATTTTCTTGTCGGCATCGTCGGAATATTTTCCCGCCAAATCGGTCAGCCGTACGTCGGCATCTTTGTTTTCATCCAAGTCGGCCCATTGGTTGAGGGCATCGAGCAAGTTCACAACGGCAAACGTTCGCAAACTTCCCTTGGGGTCAGTGTCCAAGATTCGCTGTGCCGCTACTGCAATACCTTCGGCAAAGCCCGCTCGGTTGCGGATGGTTTCGGGCGCTTCTTGCAGACGCTGAATGTAGGCCTGCAAATCTTCGACTGACATGCCTTTCCGCGGAATGTAGGGGTTTACTTTGGCAGCCGGCTCATCCTCTGCCCAGCAGATACAGAGTGACAGCATCGCCGAAGCCAGCAGCACGCCGATCGTGTACTTCAGAGTCGCTCGCGCAAGCATTGCCATGACAGACTCCTCGAAAAAAGAATTAGCCGACCATGTTCGCAGCCTCGGTATTCTCCGCCGCAATGAAATCGCGGTCAAGCGAAGTGTCCATTTCCGCACTGCACGCTAAACTTCTAGGGTGTGATCGCGATGTAAACTCAGGATGCGCCGTGGCGAAATCGAAACGCAACCATTCGATGCAGAATCAGGCAGATCGCTTGGATGTCGATCCGCTGGATGCGGAATTGCTCGCGCCGCAGCAAGCGCCACGGTTGACAGCGCCACTGCGGCTACCGATGCCGGCTTCGATGCTGCGGCGGCCAAAGTGCGGTCATTTCCGCAGTCGCCCGGCGTTTATCTGATGAAAGACGCCGCCGGAAGGGTGATTTATGTCGGCAAGGCGAAGAATTTGCGTTCCCGCGCAGGCAGCTACTTTCTCAAAGGCGCCGCCGAAGAGCGCCGCACGGCCGAATTAGTGCGCGAAATCTACGACATCGATTTCCTGGAAGCGGAAAGCGAAGTGGACGCTTTGCTGGTTGAAGCCCGGTTGGTAAAGGACATTCAGCCGAAATTCAATCAGGACCTTAAGGACGACAAGACATTTCCCTACCTGGAAATCTACATCCGCGAAGATTTTCCGCGCGTGGAATTCACGCGCACACCGCAAGACCGGGGCACCAAACTGTACGGGCCGTTTGCCAGTGCCGGCGGATTGCGGGGCGCAATTCAGGTGCTGCAAAAGATTTTCAAGTTCCGTACGTGCAGCCTGGATATTCAAGACGGTGACGAAAAATGGCGCTGGTTTCGGCCGTGCCTTTTGGCTTCGATTCTGCAGTGCACAGCGCCGTGCAACTTGCGAATTTCAAAAGAAGAATATCAGCATGACATTCATCGGCTGCGAATGTTTCTCGAAGGCAAGAAACAGCAACTGCTCAATGAAATGCGGGGTGAGATGGAACAAGCCTCGAAGGAATTGAAATTCGAAAGGGCGGCCCGGCTGCGGGATGAAATCCATCTGCTGGAAACCCTTGACAAGCGGGGCGAATTGGACGAACACGTGCAGCCCGAAGTATTTTTTGTTGACCCGAAGAAGGGACTTGCTGGCCTAAAGAAAGTTTTGAAACTGGCGAAAACTCCGCGAACCATCGAAGGCGTGGACATTGCGCATCTCGGCGGCGGCGAAACGGTGGCGAGCCTAGTGCAATTTATCGACGGCTTACCGTTCAAGCCGGGCTACAAGCGCTACAAAATTCGCGGCGTGCAAGGCATCGACGATTTCCGAAGCATCCACGAAGTGGTGGCGCGGCGGTTTGCGCGACTGCACGACGAGAACGAAATCTTTCCCGACCTGCTGCTCATCGACGGCGGCAAAGGGCAACTGAGTGCGGCGATGGCGGCGCTCGCAGAACTCGACATCACTCCGCCGGCAATTCTTTCGATTGCCAAGCGGGAAGAAGAATTGTTCGTGCCGGGACAAGACCACGCTCTGAAACTCAGCCGACATTCTTACGCGCTGCGGCTGTTGCAATACGTGCGAGACGAAGCTCACCGCTTTGCACAGCACTACCATCACTTGCTGCGTCGCAAATGGACGCTTGGCGAATGACGACGCTTACAGATTTCCGTAAATAAGTTTTTCTCTGGGCCGAATTGGCGTTCATCCGCGTTTATTTGCGGCCAGATTTTTCCTGGGAATTGCATCGGGAAGACTTTTTTCTAACTGGGTCTTGCAAGGTCTACAGACATTGCTAGACTGGGAACTCGCGTGGGAAATTGCCCCATTTATTGCGAAATACTGCGATTAAAACGGGAAATTAGCCCATTACGATTAATATTGTGAACGGATTCGTGCTCGGACCATGGTACAGGTTTTGATTACTGATGGCCGCTTCGCACGATTTTTTGCAGGGGGAATTTTGCCGCACGCTCGACGAGCGATTTCGGCTTTCGATTCCTCAAGAGCTGGCCGATGCGTTAGCCTCCCACGGCACGGATTTCGTACTGGTCAAAGAACAAGCCGGTTGTTTAAGCCTGTGGCCTGCCGCAGCCTGGCGGCAGCGAATGGATGCCTCGGTGCAACTTCTGCAGGCGAAACTTCGGGCCGGCAAGCTCGATGGCCGTCTAGCAGAGCTTCAATCGCTAGGCCGACTGCTGTCCACTCGGCACAAGGAAGTCCAATTGGCGGGCCGTGGTCGACTGCTGATTCCCGAGGGCTTTCGGGAATTCCTGCAAGTGCCGGCCGGCGGCGATGCGATGGTGGTTGGTGCCGCGGTGTGCGTCGAGATTTGGAATCCAGTTGCCTGGCGCACACACCTGGAATCGCAATTGCCGACGTTCCAACAGATGTTCGACCAACTGGCGGATTAATCGATGTTGGCTTAAGTGCCACTGGCTGTGCCAGAGCTGCCGCTTTGATTGGCGATGGAAAAAGCAAGGACAGAGCCAGTGGCACCCGTAATCAAATCAATGCCTTGGCCCGCAACGCCATGCCCGGTATGAAAGGGAACCCGCTAAAACCCTGTCCGTGTCACCCGGTCGGGAATTAAGCAACCAGGGAGTGGGATCGGTTGGCACGGACGCCAATTTTCCTTCCAGCCGGGCATGGCCCCTTTTCTGCGACCGACATTAGTCCGACGTGCAAGCGAAGAATGCCCTGGTGGGCTCCAAATCTCGTGCTTGTTGGTCTAGCCTCTCGCTTCCACGTCCGGTTGGCCCAACCGCAAATCCGCAAGTCATTTGCTTGACGCTCGCTCCCCCCTAGCGGATATTAGACGGGCTCGGTTCCATCAAGCACAGAGTTACGAAGCGCCGCATTCGCTGATCTTTTCTCACTTCATTGCCGGGGCATCAGCATGTCGTCCGACCCGCTCAATCCATTCTCAAAACCCCTCCCCACTCCGCCTCCGTTACCGGCCGGCTGGCAACAGCCTTTGTCCATGACTCCCCTTCCGTTGCTCGCCAGTGGAGGCGGGCTGGGATCGAGCCTCGCGCAATCGGCGCGAATGAAGCAGATCAAATCGGCGAGGCTAATCCTGTTGCTGGTGGGCGGGCTCCATCTCGTCATCGGTGGAATCTTATTTGGTTTGTCGCCCACGATTGCAAAATCGGCAATCGACGATGAGATTAAAGCGTCGCAACGTCAAGGAATGGTTGTGGACCCCGCTAAAGTTGCAGAGGCTCAGCTATTGCAGGAACGCGGCATTAGACTTGTTTCCGCCCTCATTCTTGGCGTTGGTGCATTGTTCACGGCCTTTGGGTTTATTGTCAAAATGTTTCCAGTGCCGGTTACAGTTACAAGCTTGGTCATCTACGTTGGATTGCAGATTGCAGGCGCGATTGCTTCGCCCGAATCGCTGGTCCAAGGTTGGTGGCTGAAATTGATCATCGTCATTGGACTGGCAAAGGCCGTGCAGGCTGCAATTGCTTACCAGAAAGAACTCAATGTCCAGCAAGACGCCTTTACGGGGTTCAGCGGATGAGTTCGGGCTCGAACCCGCCGGATCGCGATAATGCGTTGCACGCCCAGGACGTTGCTAGTGCGCAATCGGCAGGTGGAAGCGACCTAGAATTTGGCGACTGCAATTCAGTTGAGCTGACACCCAATCAGCCGGTCCCGCCGCCACTTCCGCTCATTACATGTAATCGCTGTGGTAAGGAAGTGCCGGCCGCTTTGCAGCGCTGTCCGTTTTGCGATGCACGACTCTCAGGAACTGGCGCGGTAAGCAACTGGGGTGAAGTTCCATGTTTGCACACCAGTGATGCTCTGCGGTTACCGGCAGCTTCTAACGTCGCCGTTACCCGATTGTTGATTTTTTACGTTTTGATGCTGTCGACCAATTTGGTCGGCCATTGGATTGGCCAGGCGATGCATGTGGAGCATCTTTCGGACAAGGAGATCGCAGAACGAATGTTGCCGGTGATGATCTTTGTCGAATCGCTGGATGCCATCATCGTTTTTGTTGCACTATTCAAGGTTCCGTGGCCTCCGCCCGTGGGTCCGAGCGACCCATTCTATCGACGGATCGGCTGGCTCACCGGGCCGCTGGTTTTGGGCGTCGTACTGGGGCTGAATTTTGCCTACCATACAGCGCTGGAAAGTTATCTGCAATTTCCGGAATGGGCCAGGTCGAAAATCGGTTTACCAATCGGCTGGGCGATTGTAACGGTTTGTATTCAACCCGCGATTGTTGAGGAACTGTTCTTTCGATTCATCGCACTGGGAACGCTGACTCGCGTGATGGGCATCGGTGGCGCCATTTGCGTCTCGTCCGTCATGTTTGGCATGGCTCACAGCAGCGTGCTCTTGAGCATTCCGATTCTCACGGTTGTCGGCGCAGGACTTGGTTTCGTACGGGTGATGAGCGGAAGCATTTTACTGCCGATGCTGTTGCACTCGCTGCACAACGCGGTAGTTCTGTATCTTGAGAACGCCCGATGATTGGCAAGACGATCGAAGTGCGTAATCCGTTCTTTACTGGTACGGTCTGGTGGCTGCTTGTGGCCGCCATGTGCGTCGGGATTGCATTCGCCACACATTAAGTCGGTTGGGCGGTTTTCGCAATCTTGCCGGCATCAATCGGTCTGGCGTTTTTGTTTTCGCAGCCACCGGAATTTCACGCCGAAGTTACGCCGAGCGAACTTGTCATACATTCGCACAATCTGACAATTCCTTATCGTGATATCAGGCGATTGTGGTTCGGGGGCCGGGACGCACGGGCAATCTATGTCACCCATGAGCGAGGAGTGTTACGAATACCGCGGACATTGGGAGTGTCGCTCTACGATCTGTACGGGTTTCTGTGCAAGATGCAGCCGCCGCAGCCGCTGCCTGAAGTCAATGCATCCATCCGCGCTTATTTCCATATCCAACTGCACACCTTCGGCTTGGATCGTGTATGGGCTCATAACGCACGCAGCAGTGGTTATGAAAGCGAAGGCCGCCGCAGTAAATTTGTTGGTTTGGCGCTTGTGATTACCGTCGTGCTGTGGTGCATTTCCGCGGCGTTGTTACAGGAAGGAGGCTGGGCAGGGGCCGGAATGCTCTTGGCCCTGTTTGCACTGCTGGGGTTTCTGTTACGTGGTTCCTTAGTGGCGGTTGGCCGAGGTGTGAAGCATTGGCGCGAATCGAGTTTGGTGATTGGTCCAGCCGGATTGGCGCTCGTGCAAGGTGATCTCCAAGGCGAATTGCGTTGGAAGGAACTCCGCGATGTAAAACTGAAGGACCGCGGGTCAGCGGGCCGACGTCGGATCGAAATGCGGGTAGAAGGCGCCCAGATCCATGTCATGGACTTGTACGACAGCCCGATCGGCGAGATTCACCGACAGATTGTGCATTATTGGACAGCGGGCTGACCAGCAGACGGCGTTGCGCTCGTTTGCATCATCACATACGCCATGCGCAGCTGGTGCAGCAGTTCGTCGAGCAGGGCCGATTCTTCTGCGGTGCGGTTGCCGGTGGTTTTTTGCTCCAGCATGCCCAGCGTATCGATGTAGTGTTTGGCTTGAAGCAAGCGAAGGTCGATTTTCCCGGTGATCGGATTGGGAATTTGGCCGAGCGCAATCATCGTTTGCGTGGCCAGCGTAGTCAGCAGGAACGGGAGCGATGCTGGTGGAAGATGTTCCTCGGAAGGTTCGGCAGAGGAAGAAGATGTAGCCGATTGAGTCGTTGCGGGCTTGTCGGTGGCGCGGCGCGATTTTTCTTTGTCGGCCTCGACTTGGGCCTTCCAATCTTCGTCGACGATGATTTTGGATTTTTCGGCTTCGTCTTGCATGGCGAAATTGATTGTCGATTCGGTGAGATATTGCTGCGGCCGCTCAGCCGCCAGCGGCTGACATCAACCGCCGGCTGTCGTCCACTGTCCGGTGGAATGTTTTTCCACCGCGGCACCAATAAAGCCGGCAAACAGCGGTTGCGCTTCGGTTGGCCTGCTCTTGAATTCCGGATGGAACTGCACGGCCACAAACCACGGGTGTTCCGGCAATTCGATGATTTCCACCAGCGAGCGATCAGGACTCGAAGCGGCGATCAGCATTCCGTGAGCTTCAAACTGCGATCGGTAAGCGTTATTGAATTCGTAGCGATGACGATGCCGCTCGAAAATGATCTCGCTGCCGTAGCACTGAGCGGCCTTGCTGGATGGCTCAAGTCGCGCTTCTTGGGCTCCCAGCCGCATCGTGCCGCCTTTGTCGGTGATCGTCTTCTGCTCATCGAGCAGGCAGATGACCGGATGCGGCGTGTCTTTGTTGAATTCGGTCGAGTGCGCGCCGTTCAAACCAACGACGTTGCGGCCGAACTCAATAACCGCGCACTGCATTCCTAGGCAAATTCCAAAAAAAGGAATGCCGCGCTCTCGGGCGAACCGAATGGCTTCGACTTTGCCTTCGATGCCGCGTTCGCCGAAACCGCCTGGCACCAGCACGCCATCGAAACCCGACAGCAGCCGCTCCGGCCCGTCTTGTTCGATCAGTTCGCTTTGAATGCTTTGAATTCGGACTTGAGCCTGGTTATGGATGCCGGCGTGATCGAGTGCTTCGTAAATCGATTTATAAGCATCGCGATGCTCGGCGTATTTGCCCACCACGGCGATCGAAACCTCGTGCTCCGGATTCCGCAACCGAAACAAGAGATCTCGCCAGTCTTCCATGTCGGCGGCCGGGGTGTTCAACCCGAGCCGGCGGCAAATCAGATCGTCAAGCTTGTTTTCTTGCAGGCTCAGGGGCACTTCGTAGATTGAAAAATCTTTGTCCTTTTCTTCGATCACCGCATCGGTCGGCACGTTACAAAACAGTGCGATCTTTTCGCGATCTTCCCGCGACATCGAGCGCTCGGTCCGGCAAATCAGCACGTCAGGCTGAATACCGATCTGCCGCAGCAGCCCAACCGAATGTTGCGTAGGCTTGGTCTTCAGCTCGCCCGCGGCCTTCAAATATGGCACGAGCGTGAGATGAATGTAAAGGCAGTTTTCTTTGCCCACATCGAGCGAGAACTGGCGGATGGCTTCCAAGAATGGCTGACTTTCGATATCCCCCACCGTGCCGCCAATTTCGGTGATCACGACGTCGGCATCGCCACTTGCGAGCTTCTGGATGACGCTCTTGATTTCGTTCGTGATATGCGGAATGACCTGCACGGTTTTGCCGAGAAACTCGCCGCGACGTTCCTTGTTGATCACGCTCAGGTAGATTTGCCCGGTGGTGTAATTCGAGTCGCGTGTCAGCGGGCTGTGAGTGAAGCGTTCGTAGTGCCCTAGATCGAGATCGGTCTCACTGCCATCGTCGAGCACATATACTTCGCCGTGCTGGTAAGGGCTCATCGTGCCCGGATCGACGTTGATGTACGGATCGAGCTTTTGCAGCCGCACGCGCAATCCGCGGCTTTCCAGCAACAGACCTACGCTGGCACTGGTCAGCCCTTTGCCGAGCGAACTCACAACGCCGCCGGTAACGAAAATGTGCTTGGTCATACTGCGCTCCACGGGCCCGAGGTTCGTTTGCATCGTGCATCCTCTACTGGCATTGAACGCGGTGGAAAGCGAAACGTCAATCCGTCTCAAAAAAAGGTCGCGAATCAGTTTGAAATCCGCTTTTTGCAGGGGCCACGTTTTCCGGCGACGTTCAGAGTGCGACGGACGAAGGGGTGAGTTCCGAGCGGCGACCGTCCCCACATTGTCATAGGCGTCGTCGTACGTCCCATCGCCGGTAACCCGGTTGCCGGTGGTCACCGTGTAGCCCGTGCCGCCGGCGTGGGTGCGGTTGCCATTGGCGTCGTAGCTGTAGCTGGTGTTGGGATCGAAGTGCGCGATGAAAGAAAAAGCTGGAAAACGGGAGAAACCGTGAAAACGGCAGGAAACCGTGGGAAACGGGCGAAAACGGTGGAAAAGGGTGAAAAACCGGCCATCAAGACGATGGCGGCAAGTTCGTCCTGCTCCATCGCCCTGGGGGAGAGGGCTGGAGTGAGGGTGCCTTGCGCTTTTTGTGCCCACGTCTTGGGTCGCCGGCCGGTCAGCCGTGGGAAAGGGCAAACGGTTGGCGCAAGACGGACGATCGGCGCAGGACGATTCGCGGCGGACTCGATTGGGCAGGCGCAAGCATTCCCGTAAGTTAGCATGTATATGCACATTTGTCAATGTATGCTTTAGGCCAGTCGGGACGAGTGAACGACTCCGGCTAAAATCGTTCTGGCCCCTTTTTGCTCCCCTTTTTGCTGCGCGATTATTTCGCCTTGATGTCGTAGCAAAACAACACGTCCTGATCTCGCACGTAAAGCTTGCCGTTTGCAATTACCGGATGCGACCAAGCCGGTGAGCTGCTGCGGTCTGGCTGTTCGACGCGGCCACGCTCGATGTACTCTTTTCGACTCGGCTCAATTAACAGGAGCGTGCCGTCCTCCGTGCGGTAATAAAGTCGGCCATCCGCGAGCGCAATCGAGCCCTTGGGAGCTCGGCGCGTGCTGCGCTCATCCCAGAGGACTTCGCCGGTCTTAAGGTCCAGACAAATAAGAGCTCCACCCTCAAGGCCGCCGTTGGCGCCATATAGGCAGCCGTCAAAAACGACAATTCCGCCATGATGGTTTTGCATCCGCTTGGAAAACCAGACTTCCTCGGCTTTGGTTGATCCATTGTCATCCTTACTAAGCTTCACCAAACCTCCGCCAGCCCCATAGGCCGACGCTGCGAACACCATGCCGTCGACAAAAAGTGGCGTCGTACAGTTAATGCCATTGCCATTGGCAGCTTTGTCGTAGCGCCAAAGGAATCTACCGTCAGAGGCCGCAATCCCGACTAGTGCCGTTGCAGTAACCTGTACGTACTGCCGTTGCCCATCAACATCAATGGCGATCGCCGAAGCATAGGCAGTACCACCACGACCGCCTCCACGGCCCCGACCTTCACCTCCACTGGATCCTTGACCAATACGATCTGGCAGCTTGCTCTTCCAGATGAGCTCGCCGGTCATCTTATTGAGTGCCACGAACATCGCATCTTGAGCACCCGGTGTGCAGATAATCTTCTCTCCATCCACAAGCGGCGATTCGCGGTAACTCCAGGTAGGAACGCGCCCGCCAAAATCCTTGGTGAGGTTCTTTTGCCAAATGACTTTGCCGTCAGCAACTTGCAAGCAAGCCAAGTTTCCGCCCATGCCGAGAACATAGAGCCGATCTTCGTCGACGGTTGGCGTGCATCCTGGCCCCTCTTTAGATTGCGGCCAATTCTGGTTAACGGCGGCACCCAAAGTCGTCGCCCAGAGTTCTTGGCCATCGGTTTCTGAAAGCGCCCACACAACTTCTTTGCTGTCACGATGTCCCATGCCGAAAATACGCCCATTTGCAATTGAAGGCGTGCCGTCGCCGCCGCCAAGCCCTCTAATCTTGCGAACTAATGGCGGGCCACTTGCCGGCCATTCCTGGAGTAACCCATGCTCGGAGGAGATGGCATTGCGGTCAGAGCCTTGCCACTGCGGCCAATCAGCAGCCAACGCTACCGAAACCCAACCGCTTACCGCGTCAAGAGTCGCGATCATCAAGGCTTGCGCCGCAATGTGTATCCGTAGATTTCGGCATGTCGCAAGCAATTTGGACTCGGCCATAATCGGAAACCCTTGGCACGAAAGGGGAATGTGCTCATTATTATAAAGTGACTCACTGCGATGATCAACGAAGAAAATGACTAATGCGTATAAAATGGCACAGCTTTTTTATTAGAAAGAAAAGGGGTCAGAACGGCTCTGTAGAAATCTCCTCGATGCTAGCTAAACTACCACCTGCTGTAGGTACGTACAGTAGATATGGCGGTGACAAGCAAATCTCCGGTGGCAGTGACCGCGACGGCCTTGAAGATGAAGCAAAAAAGGGTCAGAACTATTTTATGCCCTCAGGGGTCGGAGGACGATTACGCGGGTGGCCCCGACAAAGGCGATAGCCGTGTCGGGATCGCGCCAGCGGCAAGGGGCGTAAACAGGTGTGACCTAACCGGCAATTCCAAATCTTGCCCAAACCTCTTGCGGCTGCGCCGGAGCGGACATTTGTCCGGGGCCACCCCGCCAATCAAATCGTTCTGACCCCTTTTTCTGAAAAACCGGAAAACGAGGGTGGCAAGCACATCACGACTTCTTTTCAGCCTTCGTGTCGTCTTTCTTTTCCTCGTCGAGAATTTTGATCTGATCGGGAGAATCGATTTCGATTTCGTACTGTTTGTTGAAGGTTTTGATGGCGCCGGTTACTTGGACCTTTTTGCCCTTAAATAAGTCGGCCGGTTTTTCGGTCTTCGGATCTTCTTTGAATTTTTTCAAGCCCTTGCCTGTGATAAAGGCAGTAAATCGCTTGGGATCCTGGCGGTCGGTCGTTGAATTCAAAAAGCAAACGCCTTTGTCGATTTCGCGGCCGTCGACAATCTTGAATTCGACGATGACGACTTCCCCTTCATGGTCCTTGGCCTCTTCCGGTTTGATGATCTTCAATTCCGGCTTGGCATCTTTCTTTGCATCTTCCTTGGGAGGATCGGCGGCGTAGGAAGCAGTCGCAAACAACGCCGATAACACAGCGAACAAGAAAGCTGCCGTTGGGCGAACTCTGAAAGCACGATTCATGACGGATTCTCCAGTTATGCAATTGGCTAGTTATGCTGGCAGAATGACGCTGCGAAAAAAGCGGCCTCTAGGACGAACACCGCAGAATCTATTGTCGATTCTGCGCCGGGCTCCGGCAAGTCTCCCGGGTGAGATTCCCGTACGTCAGGCTTTTGCGCTACCGCTCACACCGGGTTCATTGCCTTGTCGCGTGATATCTTTCGACAAATGCCGCATAATCGGCCGGGGTGTCGATGCCGATGGTCGGCTCATCCACGATGCCGACGAGAATTTCGCAGCCATTTTCTAACACGCGAAGTTGCTCCAAGTTTTCAAGTTTCTCCAGCGGCGTACGCGGCAGTTGGGCGAGTCGCAATATGAAATCTCGCCGATAGGCGTAGAGCCCAAGATGCTGGAAGAAATGAGGCGGGTCAGCGGTCAGGAGATTTTCGTTCCATTCCTGCGCGTGCGGAATTGCCGCCCGACTGAAGTACAGGGCTCGGGATGCTGGCGGCTTATCGCCACTGCTTTCAAGCGCTGCCATTACCACCTTCACGCAGGCCGGGTCAACGAGCTTTTCTTTCGATCGAATCGGCGTGGCCAGTGTTGCCATTTGTGCTGATGAATGCCACTCCAACAGGTCGACCACCAAATCGATCGCAGCGCCAGATAGTTCCGGCTCGTCTCCCTGCACGTTCACAATTACGTCAACGTTTCCCAATTTCGGCGCGACTTCGGCAATCCGATCGGTGCCGCTGGCGCAATCGGGACTCGTCAAAAACACCTGTCCGCCAAAACCGCGAACGACGGTCGCAATTTCTTCGCTGTCGGCCGCCACACAAACCGCGCCAGCCCGCCGAGCCCTTCCAGCGGCTTCGTAGGTGTGTTGAATGAGCGGTTTGCCCGTCTCCGCCAGCAGCAGTTTCCGCGGCAGGCGAGTCGAAGCCAGCCGGGCCGGGATGACAATCTGGCTGTGCAACCTAGAATTCTGGTGGTTTGACATGGGCTGGGTCTGTAATCTTTCGCATCGAAGGATCGTCTGCAACATGGTAAACTAACAAGATATACAAACGGCAACCCCAATCTGGGAGTTCGTGCATGTGCGGCATTGTTGGATACGTCGGTCAGCATGAGGCGGTCGATTTTCTCATGGAAGGTCTGCACCGCCTGGAGTACCGTGGCTACGACAGCTCCGGCGTGGTAACGGTTACCCCCGAGGGCAAGTTGGTCGTGGTAAAGACCGCCGGACGGATCGATTCGCTGGAAGAGAAGCTTTCCCAAATGCCGGCTCGCGGCGCCATTGGCATTGGCCACACACGTTGGGCCACCCATGGTGCGCCAACCGACGTGAATGCCCATCCACACCTGGGGGGCGAGCACATTCTGGCCGTCGTCCACAACGGCGTCATTGAAAACTTTGCGCACTCAAAGAACAGCTAGAAAGCGAAGGCTACATTTTCCGCAGCGCGACCGATACCGAGATCATTGCCCATTTGATTGCCAGTTGCCTCGAAAAGCAATCGTCCGCCGAATCCAACGGAAAGAACACTGGCGGTAAATCGGCCAAGGCGCAGGAAATTCCTGATCCCCATCAAACGTTGGTCCGCGCGGTCCAGGAAGCATTGGCCCAATTGCGCGGAACCTATGGATTGGCGATTTTGTTCCGCGATCATCCCGACGTCATTATTGCCGCTCGGCTCGGCAGCCCCTTGGTGGTGGGCGTCGGCGACGACGAACATTTTGTCGCCAGCGACGCGTCACCGCTGGTCGGCCACACCAAGCGGATTGTTTATCTTGCCGATCACGAACTGGCTGTTGTCACCGCCAACTCGTTGCGGGTGATTCACCGCGATCAGGGTCAGGTGAAACATCGTGTGCGGGCTTTGGAAATTAATGCCGCCGATGTGCAACTCGGCGGCTATCCGCATTACATGCTCAAGGAAATCTTCGAGCAGCCGGAATCGCTGCAAAATGCAATGCGTGGACGGCTTGATCGCGAGGAAGCCACTGCGGTCTTCGGCGGATTGAATCTCGCTCCGCAGCAGTTGCGGCAGGTGAATCGATTGATCCTCACGGCCTGCGGCACCAGTTGGCACGCTGCCATGGTGGGCGAATACCTGATTGAAGAATTCGCCCGGATTCCAGTGGAAGTAGAATACGCCAGCGAATTGCGCTACCGCAATCCGCCGCTAGAGCGCGACACGCTGCTGTTCGCCATTACGCAAAGCGGAGAAACCGCCGACACTCTGGCGGCACTGCGGGAAGTGAAACGCAAAGGACATCCAACGCTGGCAATCTGCAACGTGGTGGGCAGCACAATTGCCCAGGAGGCCGACGGCGGCATTTATCTGCACGCGGGACCCGAAATTGGCGTGGCATCGACCAAAGCTTTTACGTCGCAAGTTTTGACCTTGGCAATGCTTGGCCTGTATTTCGGCCGCATTCGTCATCTCAGCTACGGCGCAGGCATGCGCATCATCGACCAGATGCTGGAACTGCCGGAACGGGTCAAACAAGCCTTGGAATGCAATAACGCGGTGCGTCAAATCGCCGCCAAGTACGCGCATTGCACCAACTTCTTGTACCTCGGCCGGCAATACAATTTTCCGACGGCGCTAGAAGCGCCTTAAAGCTGAAAGAGATCAGCTATATTCATGCCGAAGGCTATCCGTCGGCCGAAATGAAACACGGCCCCATCGCGCTGGTCGACGAGCACACGCCCAGTGTGTTCATCATTCCGCACGGGCAAGTTTACGAGAAGGTGATGTCGAACCTGGAAGAGATCAAAGCCCGTGGCGGCCCGGTCATCGCGGTGATCACTGAAAGCGACAGCCGTGTGGCATCGTTGGCCGACGACGTGATCCGCGTGCCCGATGTCGAAGACTTTCTGCAGCCCATCATCACTGCCATACCGCTGCAATTGCTGGCCTACCACATCGCCGTTTTGCGTGGCTGCGATGTCGATAAGCCCCGCAACCTGGCCAAGAGCGTGACGGTGGAATAGTCGCCGCGCCTCTTCCATGACTAGCCTTTTTCGTCCATCATTTGAGCTACGGGCCCGTAGCTCAGTTGGTTAGAGCAGGGGACTCATAATCCCTTGGTCGTAGGTTCGAATCCTACCGGGCCTATTTACCTTTTTGTAGGCGCTGTGCTGTCGAAGTCAACTTGTCCCAACGCTTGGGTCAGAAAAAAATACCGGGACCGTGAACAAAATCTGTGCGCGATCTCTACGCTTGTGGTTGAGCCCCTGTCTCCACCAAAATGAATTCTGCGGTATATACGGAGGAAACTTCGCGCTATGCGCGGGGTTAAATGGTTGGGTCTCTGCGCACTTGTGGGCTTGACTGCCGAATAATCTCCCGAAACTTCGGCGAGCATTTCGACGCATCTATACCCAAGCAGCAAGCTGGAGATTATGCTGGAGAACGAACAGTGCGGTTTTCGGGAACAGGCGGAACGGAAGAGCGGCACGGATGGAGCAGTGGAAGTAGGCCTTTGTTTGTCGTCGTTTCATGTACAAGCAAAGTAATGGTCGGTACAGTCTGCAATGGTTGCACGATTCGCGCTGGACGGCCGGTGCGCTGTCGGTCTTTTTGCTGGTTGTGGTCGGAGTGCTCGACTATGTAACGGGGAAGGACGTCTCCTTCACCCTCTTTTATCTGGCCCCGGTGTCGGCGGCAGTTTGGTTTTGGGATCGCCGGGCTGGAATGCTGATGTGTGTGGCCGCGGCGGCGACTGGAATCTCGGTCGAATTAATTGACCGGATGCCGTTGGTGAACGCCTTATGGAACGGCAGCATAAAGTTCGGCGTTTATCTTGTACTCTGCACGCTGCTTTCTTATTTGAAAACTCATCACATCGTCGCGCCGGTTTTTCTGGGAATCAACCGCATGGTAGCCGCGGCAATCGGCCTGGGTTGTGTCTTGGTGATTGCCGGAGGGTTAGTGCAGCGCCAATGGCCTGGCCAGCGCCTGGAAGCCCATCAGCACTCTTCAACGCCACTAGCGGCAACGAAGCCGACCGGTGCGCTGCCGGAGTTGGCTGCCTTGCTGGACGAATGCCTGAAGTCGAGTCGACCGGTGCTATTGGGCAGCCGCGATCCAAACGGCCCCAGCTGCGTTGATATCGTTCATACTGGCGATATCAAGGATACGGTGCCCAACAATCACGGCGACCTGAATGGCGGTCCAGGCACGACAATCGCCACGATTTATTTCTTCGATCGCCAAGAATTTAAATCTGCCCAGCAAGATTTGGCCTGGCATCAGGGACGGCTAAAAAAATTCCTGGAAAACACTTCGGCTGTTAATGAATTGGCGGCCGACCGGGCCCACCAACTGGCCGAAAAGTCGCAACTGTTTTACGAGTTAGCCAACACGTGGACTAGCTTGCCAAAGAACATTGGTCCGGTTGGCTTTTCGGACCGCGGAGATTGGCCTAGCTACTGCCTGACGGAGCTCGATCAAGCGGTGGCCGCGAAGAATTTGGCGGCTATCAAGCGCTGGGCCGGTGAGTTGGCGGCTGCCACCTTCTCGTTGGATGACCTGCATCGCTGGCTTGGATTCCTGGTGCAAAACCATCTTACGGCGCATCGAGTTTCAGTGCGATTGTACGCCTCTTTTTGCCCAGGCCGATACACGTGGAGCGACGTATGATCCTCGGAGCACCATCAGCTGGTTTCCCGCGGGCGTGCTGAGTTTGAATGGCGTCGGCAATTACTTGGAGGTGGAACGACAGGCAGAACGACTGTTTTCCATGCCCATCGATCGAACGATCGCAATTGCGACAAATCAAGCACCCACCCCCGATTCACTGTGGATGGTGCCGACGCTGCGTGAAATTTTCCTCAAGCTCAGAACCGCACTTTCGCCTGTCAATCAAAAGACGTGGGACCAAGCTGCCTGCACGCCGTACGAGCATAGCTACCTGGCGAACATGCTGTATCGAGCGACGAATGCCGACACTGCCGACTATCTGTGTACCGTGCTGAAGAAATTCGATCAGGTGAACTCACACGCCACGGTGGGCGAACTGATGAGCGTCATCATGTACCGCGGGCACTCCTTTGCCGGTTTGGAATGGGCCGACCGATTCCAACCCGAATTGTTGCATGCTGCCAACGAGATTGGCAATTCCGAAACCGATTTGCAGGCCCTGATGGATGCGTGCCGGTGGACAAATCGATTTTACGATCCGGCAAACTACGGCGTGACGTTCACGCTGCGGGATGCCTTGGAGCAAAAAAAATTGGACTGCGTGCGTGCCACCGATATGATTGGCGCCATCTTTCGCAACGCCGGCCGCACGCGCTTCGGCAACGTGCGGTGGTGCGCAGCAACCGGTGGCCATTCCGTAGCCGCGTATTTTGAAGCCGCCGGTAAGGAGATCAAGCCGAAAATCGTCGATGGGCTGATGCCGCCCCAAGAACCTGAAAGCTGGCCTGAATGTTATTTCCATGGGCATGCCTGGCCCCCCGGTTTGGACAGCAATAGTCCACCGTACGCCGCGGAAATCTACGCCCGTGGTATCGACAGTTACATTTGGCTGGAGGGCTACCAGATTCGCGGGCCAAAAGCGGGCTGGCTGACAACTGCCGCTATTCCTTACTCGTCGAGCTACCGCGAATATCGCTCCCGCAAGGTATTCAACGGCCCTTATCCTCAGTGATTGCTGGCCGAGAGCGTTGAACTGCTTGACGGTCGATCTCTGGCTATGCCATCTGATAATTGTGCCTGTTGACGCTGCACCCGTTCTGCTGCCCAAGATTTGCAGATTAGCAGCGAATATATCGGCAGGACTGGTGTTACTCGCAGTGTACTTCGAGGAGACAGTCATATGACGCCCCTAACCACGATTGTTATCGCAGCTCGGCAGCGCGGCGCACCATGGCCAAAGCCGCCAGCACCACCGCCTGCGGAGATTTGCTCGTCACTGCCATATCTGCTGTACGTACCCACAGCAGGTGGTAGTTTAGATAGCATCGGGGGGGAATTCTACAGAGCCGGTCAGAACTATTTAACAAATAGTTCTGACCCTTTTTCTTCCCTTTTTCTTCCCCCTCGCGCCTCGTCCTGTTTCCTGTTAGCGCTAATTTCCGAAAAGGATCGACGCGGACAACCCACAAGACGCTGGTGATCGCAGTCGTCTGCACTTCGATGCCAACAACAGTGCTATGCCGATTGAACCCAATGCGACGCCAGACGGTTCCGGCACGTACACGCCTTGCGGAGCAGCGCCGGCCTGACGATATTGGCAGCCGCATGGAAGAATGGCTGTCGTATCGTCAACGACTGCCGACACAGCGGCGACGCTGGCACCGCCGCTGGCGACCAAATCCAAGAGCGACTGAATGTCGGCGTTGGTGACGCCGCCAGTACCGGTGTCGGCGTTGTAATCGTGGTTGAGGTCGCCAATTTCGCGCAAGTCGCGGTCGGTCAATTGCCAAGTTGCTTTGTACGTTTTCAAATCGCTCAGGGCGTTGAGCATCGCTGGAATATCTGAAGCAGTGATTTTCAAATCTCGATTAAAGTCGCCCAGCATCGGTGGTCCGGCACCGGGGATCGCTGGACTAAGGCCGTAGAGTCGGGCTCCTGAGTTGCATACCGGGGTAGAAATGCCTGCCCACGCAAAATCCGTTTCCCCTGCAATTCCGGCTGCGCCCATAGCACTGTTAGTGTTCCATGATCCGCAGGCGTAATCATAAAATCTTCCGTCTGGGAGAGTTCCCCAAAAATTGTCCCGTTTGCAAAGGTCCCGGTCCAGACTCGTGCAAATGAACCTGCCACTTGATTCCCAAATTCATCGTAGCTAATAGAATGAGCAATTGTGCCGTCCCACAAATCGGCTTTGTTTAGTGCTACCAACTCACCGTGGAGGTTGTAAATCGGACCCGAGATTGAGAGCCGATCAATTGCATTGTTGCCGAGGGTAGAAAGTATGGCGTGGTAAACAATGTCGACGCCCTGCCAATCATCGATCAGTCCCGCGCCGGCTGCCGCAAGCGTCACGTTGTAGTCGGCACCGATGATGCCATTGAAATTCCCCGGCGTCGGCGGAAACGACGGATCAGTATCCACAAACGCATCGAAGCTCGTGACGAACACGCGATGATAAAACTGCTGGGCCTGCAATTGCACAACGCCTTGCAAACAAATAACGGTCAGTAGTGCGGCAAGTCGCGCATCCCCACAAGTTAGCTACTCGCAAGCCGCAATGCAAGGCTCTGTAGAAAACACGGAGAAGTATCAGAAGCATGGCGTTGTGGGTGAGGACCATCAAGTACAGGTCGCGGCATCGACTGGGAGGACTGCGTCCGGAGGTATGCGACCCTTGACGGCGTTTGAGCATCGAGACGACGGTTTCCACCTGGCAACGGTCGTGGTAGTCCTCACGGTCGAAACGAATTTGCATCAGCCGACCGATGGCGGGTGGAAGGAGCGTGCGAATGCCTTGCTCTTCTCGCGCGAGCGATGATTGGGTTCCGAGTCGTACCCGGCGTCGGCGTTGATCCGGGCCGGCCGCATCCAACGCAAGGCTTCCCTGACCAAGGGTTGAAACTCGTCCACGTCCGGCCGCGGGCCACGCCCGGCACGCGCCGCCACGATGAAATGACTGCGGATATCGCAGACCAAGCCGAGCTTGGGGTAACGATGATAAACGACGGTTTTCCAGGGGCCGGTGATGCGGTTTCGCCACCGCACGAAGTACGGACTGGCGCTGCTGGATTCCAGGCCGGTGGAGTCGGGGC
>CAVTYH010000007.1:0-258880 GCA_963738835.1 Pirellulales bacterium | reverse complement strand
GCTGTGCTCTAAACCAACTGAGCTACACCCCCGAAACGCTTTGTCGGCAACTGTTTAACACAAATATTCAAAACCATCGCCTTGTCAAAGGCAATCGACCGGCGGGGATCAAATTATATCCCGGGCCATCGGAGTCGCAAGGGCAAGCATTAGCTCGCCGTCGGCTGGCGCAGCGTACTTTTCGGCACCGCCCGCTCTCGGCTGTCGCCCAATGGCAGACAGTCCGATGCCGCCGATTGTTCAGGATTTGACGGCGTAATTCCCGGAGCTTGGCAAATCGTGGCCTAGAGTTTCATAAGGTCACAAGCGCGCTAGAGTTGCCTTCGACGGCGAGTGGCTGCCAGATCATACGATCGGAACGAGATCATGCACGATGCCTATCGGATCGCCCTGAATTGGATGAACAGTCTCGATAAGCAAGATTGGCTGTTGGTGCTCATCGCCGCGGTTGTCATTGGCTTCTTCGCGCTGCAAGGCATGGGCTCACGGAAAAACTACTGAAGTCGGGCGCCTGGTGCTCTTAGCGACACGTTGCGAGCAATCGTCGAACACTCCAAAAACCATCATGCCATTTCTCGCTGAACTTGATTTCTGGGCCGTTCATTTGCCGGTGCCGGTGGCACTGGCGGCCGTCGCTTTGATTGGCTATTTGGTCGGCCGGCGTAAAGGCAATCAACAAAAGATTTCACACGAAGCTCAGGCGCGTCGCGAGTTGAAACGGGCACAGGCCGTGGCCAAGGAATTGGAGCGAATTGCGGTGGCCGTCCGCCGCAGCATCGCCACCCATCACTCCAGCGTGCTGAAATTCAAGGATCGCGTTTCCACGCTCGGCGGTACCGAGCAAAATGGCGACTGGCAGGAGCTATGTTCCGAAGCCGAAGGCATGCTGAAGCCCACGCTCAAACTCGCCGGTCAACTGGCGGCCGCTTACGACGAAATTCGCCAGCAGTCGAATAATTTGATGACCTTCACCGAAGTGCGGACCGATCCTTTAACTGGCGTCAGCAATCGCCGGGCGTCGATGAAACGCTGGAATCGATGTTCGCCATGATGCACCGTTACGAGCATCCGTTTTCGGTTGTGCTGCTCGACATCGATCGCTTCCAGCAAATGAACGACGAACAAGGTCACCTCTACGGCGATCGAATGCTGAAATCCGTGGCCCGGCTGCTGGACGACAGTGTTCGCGATACCGACTTGGTAGCCCGTCACGGCGGTGAAGAGTTCGTCATCGTGATGCCGCAAACCATGCTTGATGGCGCGACTTTTTCGCCGAGCGCCTGCGACAAAGAATCGAGCAGCAATTGCCGCTCACTATCAGCGGCGGCGTTTCGACGGCGATCGATGGCGACAATCCGCAAACGCTGCTGGCCCGCGCCGATGCCGCTCTGTACAGCGCCAAAGCAGCGGGCCGCAATCGGCTGTATCGCCACACCGGGCAGGTCATTCAATCGGCCGAGGAAGTGGTGCCGCCGGAGAACCGGAATTGGCGACCGCGGCGGAAGCAGAATAGACGCCGCTTAGAACACACCGTTGGCCTGATTGTAACCCAGCTGATTGGCCAACTGCAAATCGGCCTCTGCTTGCTCTTTGTGCTCGAGCTTTTGGTGTACCTGGCCCCGATGGTGATACATCACGGCCAGTCCCTGATCCAGATCTCTTTGGTCCTGGCGTCCAAACAGGTTTTGCCGAAATACCGCCTCATCTCGTTTGCGTTCCGTAGCCTTGATCGCACGATCCAATTCGACCAGCGCCTTGTCGTTGCGGTCGAGCAAATGCAGCAGGTATCCGCGCGTGTCGCGATAATCGGCATCGTTCAGCGTGGGGTTGGCAAGCGCCTGATCAATGTCGTCCAGGCCTTCCTTCAATTCCATGTTCAGCACGGCTCTCGCATAGGCCCGGGCGTTCAACGTCGTTGGACAGCGCAGCAGATTTACGGCGTCGGTGGCATCATCAATGGCGTCTCGACCCTGTGATAGACGCACGTGTACCCACGAACGCTGCACGTGCAAGATCGCTAGATTCTCCAGGCGATCGATCCCCCGCCAGCGTCGGCGTCCAGCTTTATCCTGGGAATCGAGCAGATCGATGGCCTTGGTGAAATCCGCCAGGCTGGCGTCCAATTCGTTCTGTTCTTGCCGAATGTTGGCCCGCAAATGATACGGCCTCCAAGCCTCGGGATCCCAACTGATGGCTTGATTCAAATCGGCCAGTGCGCCGCGTTTATCACCCTCCAGCAGTTTTGTTTCCGCCCGGCTGCTGAGCCAGCGGGCTAACGTCTCGCGACCGGCGGAAATAATTCGCGGACCGAAAATGATCGGCACAATTATGCCGACCAGCAGAACAAGCACCACCCAGCGTTTGGCGGACGGCGAAATCTTGGGCCGCTGCGGGGCTTCATCGTCCGGCGGGCGATTGTCGGCAAACCGCTGTGGAATCGGCAACCCGTGTTCGTCAAACTGTCGCGGTTCAAAAGCCATAAGCTGAAGTTTCCCTGAGTGCCGCCTTCACATTATACAGTAAACATAAACACCAAAACGGGCCAGTGCCAGGACAGCGGGTAACCGGAACTTGTCACAATATTACTGTTGGGGCAACGCAGTCCCGGCCATCGTCTGCCGCCGTTAGCGAGCCGCGACCGCGGGAGACCGGAATGCAGCCATCATTATACTGCAACCGCACGCAAAAAATAAAAATCGAGGGGACAATGTTTGGGAAAACGAGCCGGGAAAACAGGGCGTTTTCGAAAAACATGGCGACCTGACTGTGACCCGGCAATTGTCCGTGGTCCGTGGTCCGTGGTCAGTTGCCGGTGGCCGGTGTCCAGTGGTCCGTGGTCATTCTTTCTCCCTCTCTCCTTGTGGGAGAGGGCCGGGGTGAGGGGGCAGCATGCTGGGTGGTCTGTCGCCACTGACAACCGGCCCCCTGACGATGAATGACGACGGACCACCGACCACCCAACAAACTAAACACACAACCCCCGGGGATCGAGGGTAAAGTGTTCGGCGCAAAACCCTCGTAAAAACCCGTGTTTTGCGCCCCACATTTGGTCATCACTTTACCCCGCCGCGCACGACCGGCAGTCAAGCAGAGACTTCACCGCGGAGGGCGCAGAGTTACGCAGAGGAGTCGCAGGAAGTTGCAAAATCATGCTTAGTTACCCCGCCTCTGGAATCAAACCCTCCAAACCCAACCTCTTCCCTCTTGAAAATCAACACAGCCGCTCTGCGGTGCATTGCTGGACTTGCCGCGCGCAGTCCGGCCCAACCTCGGGCGGCGCTGGCCCGAGGCGGGGAAATGCTATTGCTCAGTTGTCAAAGAGCGGCAGCCGGCGCTGGCACGGGGTTGAAACGTCTTGTTAGACCGGAAACAAAGGGCCGGTCCGCAACCCAAGACCCCCCGCATCAGCCCTCGGGCGGGAATGCCAGAGTTCCGCCAGTCATTATAGTGTACGCGTAAACAAATATCAAGTGTCGTTTTGGGCCAGACCGACTATTTCTTTGCGCTGCTGGGCAGTGGCAAGAGCACGAGAAAAATGCGTTTACTGAGTGTTAGATTGCGTTGCGAGACTTAATCGTCCGAAGATTTATCGCATTCTTGCGCGAGCAAAGGGTCGCATTAAGACGTACAATTAGGGCCAAGCTTAAAAGGGACCACACTGCGATTGAGGATGGCTCTGGTGCAACGCTTGAATCAGCTACGGTGTAGGCCACGTCGTCGATGAAAACGTTGGCAAATTCGGACGAGTCGGATAACGTCGGATAACTTACGCTCAATCCGAATGCGTTGACCGAAGCCGGTGCAAGGGTCGCTCTCTGAGTAGTCGTTAGGTCAAGAGATTTCGTTCCGCCGCCGGGACCACTCAAAATAGCTGTTAATAATCCTCCTCCATTAACACCGCCTGTCGGGTTCCAGTCATAGCTCCACGTCCGGTCGATGTTCGGATCAATAGCTGTTAATACGCCACCCGTTGCTATTGAGCTTCCATTTGCAAAGCCCACAGTGATAACAACCGTCCATTCCAAATTGTTCGTACCTCCATTTCCAAAACCGATCCCGATTTGGCTGAAATCCCCTGCGAGTGGGTCGCCAACTTCTAGGAAATGCCCAATAACAAATGAAGGACCGAAATCGGGGCGATTGCTGCCTGTGAAATCAAATTTCCCCGACGCTGAAAATGGTTGATCAAGACTGAGTGTACCGATATTTGTGTCGGCATAGATTCGTCCGGTGGTGCCACGGGTGAATGTCCCACCAGCTTCCCCGACCGATCCACCAGCATTAGCCGAAGCGGCTTGATATCCGAAATTGTTTCCATTCGCACCACTTCCCACGGTGGTCCATCCGGGATCGGTATCAAAGTTTTGGGTCTGAACTGCACCATAAATGGACAGAGCACCACCGATCCATACGAATGCTGCCAGAAGTACCGGTGCCATTAGTTTTTGCGCATGTCATAATGCTACTCCGAGTAAAAGGGGGTGCTTCGGCGAAGGTGCCCCATTCTAGTGGGGGAGACTTTCGGCTGCAAATTAATTCGTAGATTATTCAAGCCTCTTATTTTTGACTGTTTCATCTTGCGTTCAACTGATGACCCAACGAATTTAGATAATTCGACCGGCTGTGCTTCCGCCCACTAAACCGACGGTGCAACTTTCGGCTTGGGATCGGCTGGGTTCAGCAGTTGGCGGAGGTCGGCGGCCAGGGATTGGATGTCTTGCTCGGTCGTGTCCCAAGAGCACATCAGGCGCACGCCGCCGCGGCCGATGAATTCGTAGAAGTGCCAGCCCCGTGCATGCAACGCCTGGCTCACAGGGGGCGGCAGTTGGATGAAAACTGCGTTCGCCTGGCGTGGCACTAAAATCTGCACGCCGGCGATCGTTCGCAATTCGCGCTCCAAGATTTCGGCGGCGCGATTTGCTTGCTGCGCGTTGCGCAGCCAGGCGCCGCTCTTCAGCAGGCCCACCCAGGGGGCGGCCAGAAAACGCATTTTCGAGGCCAGTTGCCCCGCCTGTTTGCAGCGGTAGGCAAACTCTTCGGCGGCTTCTTGGCGGAAAAAAACGACGGCTTCGCCCAGCGGCAAACCATTTTTGGCGCCGCCGAAGCACAGTACATCGACGCCGGCCCGCCAAGTAATTTCCTTGGGCGCCACGCCGAGCGCGGCAATGGCATTGGCCGCCCGCGCGCCATCCATGTGCAGGCGCAGACCAAGGCGTCGGCAGAGCTGACCCAATTCCTGCAGCTCTGCGACGGTGTACACCGTGCCTAATTCCGTGGCTTGCGAAACACTGACCACGCGCGGTTTTGGATAGTGAATATCGCTGCGCCGCTGCACCGTGTGCTCGACCGCCGGCGGCCGCACTTTGCCACTTTCGCCGGGCACGACCAGCACCTTCGTGCCATTGGAAAAGAATTCCGGCGCTCCGCATTCATCGGTTTCCAGGTGCGCCAATTCATGACAAATGATGCTGTGATACGACTGGCACAGCGAAGCCAGCGCCAGCGCATTGGCAGCCGTGCCGTTGAAGACGAAGAACACTTCGCAGTCGGTCTCGAACAGCTCGCGCAAGGCATCGCTGGCCTGCTGAGTCCAGCTATCGTTGCCGTACGCAGCGGCGTGACCCTCGTTGGCCGCGGCCAGCGCTGCCCACGCTTCCGGACAAATGCCCGAATAGTTATCGCTGGCGAATTGCCGCCGGCCGGTGGCTGGTACAAGAGGCTCGCGTTGCATGTCCTCCGGTATAAAAGATGCAAACCGAAAGAGCAAGCTACGAGGACGAAAGGTCGTGGTTCAGTTTGATTCAGCACGAGATGTAGCGACGGCTGTCCCCAGCCGTTGCCCGGCAATTAGCGCACCGGCGGCTGCGGACAGCCGCCTCTACATTTCAAACTGGCCCGCTACGACTGGGCCTGCATTTTTTGACGTTTGACAGCGGCAGCGTTAAACTGTGGGCCAACGAAACGAAGCACTCAGATGAGCGGTTGGATTATCGGCATCATTGTCGGCGGAATTGTCGGCGGCATCGTCGCGGCCAGGACCGTGATGCGCATGAACGCCGCGGTACGCGCCAATCCCTGCCCGCAGTGTGGTCAGCCGCTGGTTGATAAAATGCCAGGTGCGCGAACATGGACGCAGGTGCTGTGGGGCGGCTGGACGTGCCCCCACTGCGGCTGCGACGTCGACCGGCACGGCCAGCCGCGCGCGGCTTGAGCAGCGACGGCCTTCTCCGTGCCAGTTGATCTCTCGAAAACAGCCAATCGATTTCGCGCCATTTTGGTTGAATCATTCCGTCGCCTTGCCACTACGGCGCTTGAATAGGCAAAGCACCATCAGCGACATAATTCCAGCGATTGCGCCAGCGACTATCGTGCTCAGCAAAATCGCCCCCCAATCGCCCACACGGGGCTGTAAGGCTTTCTCGGCTTGCCGCGCGACGGATATTCCCAGGACGATTGTTAAGCCCTGGCAGAATGAAAATCGCCAATCGAGTTTCGGTCGGGGTTTGTTGAATACATCGTTCATGTTATGAATCTCCGGTTAATGGTTTGCAAAATACGTAGCGGCCGAGCTTGCCCCGCGATCAGCGCCGGGTCGAGCCCGGCCGCTACACTCGGGTAAATTTGAAGGATTACTCACTCGTCGCGGTGGGCATGACGCTGATGACGGTGGCCTTCTCGGCCGGCAAGATTTCTTTCGCCAGCGTCTGGAGTTTGGCCTTGGTAATCGACTTGTAGTCGGTCGCCAGGCGACGCGCGTCGTCGAGCGTTTCCGGATGCTCTTGGCAGTCGCACAAAGTGCCTAACCAATAGCCGTTGTTTCGTACCACGCCGTCCAGCGACGCCAGAACGGGTTGAATCGCCCGCTGAAATTCGTCGTCGCTGATTTCACCACTCGCGAGTTCGCCGCCGATGGCCGCCACCAGCCGACCGATCTTATCGACTTGCTTTGGTTCCACCGTTAAACTGGACAGAATAAAGCCAAAGTCTTGGAAGGCATCGCTGGAAACTTGCTGCGCCGACGGCGAATAACTTGAACCCAATTCTTCGCGGATTTTCAGCCGCAGGCGGTCGGAGAGAATTTGGGCCAATACTTCTCCTTGACGTCGGATCGAGAGGTCTCGATTTCGCGAAGTCGGCCAGCAGACGACCGTCATGGCCCGGGGCAATTGCGAGGCAAAATGGATTTCTTTCGTCTTCGGGGCGACGGGAAACTTAACCTGGCGCTCTTGAGCGAAGGCCGGTTTTTGGGCGGCACGTGGAGGCAACGCCCCCAGCGTTTTCGCCACCAGCTTTAGCGCCTGGTCGGGATCGATGTCGCCCACGATCGTGGCTTCCAGGTAGCCTTCCCGCAACGGCCTGGTCAGCAAGTTCCGCAGATCGTCGAGCTTGAGCTGCGCCAAGGTGTCGCGCGAAGCAAGGTGAAACCTTGGATCGTCGGAGCGGATGAAGGCAAAGCCCTCGTTAGACAGGGCCCCTTCCGCCGTGTGGTCAAGCTGGGCGTACATGCTTTCCAAGCTGTCGCGAAACTTCATTTGCGATTCTGGGCGATAGCCTGGAGCCGTTAAATATGCGGTGCAGATTTGCAGTTGAGTTTCCAGCGCATCGGACGCGCAGCCGCCGCCGAGGACGAACGCATCGTCGCCGACGGAAAAGCTCACTCCGACTTGCTTATCGGCAGTAATGTGTGCCAATTCCTCGAAACTATGCGCTTCGAGTCCGCCGACGATGAAGGCCTGATTGGCGAAAAGCTGCAAGCCTGACTTGTCGGCCGGCACTTCCAGCAGGCCGCCGCCGAAACGAATGATCATTTGCACTGCGCTCTTTTCAAACGATGTACGCTTCACATTCACGCGCACGTTGTTGGCGAACACTGCTTCGACCACGCCCAGATCGTGCTGATCGTGGCGTGCGACAATCGTGCCGGCGGGTCCGAAATTGGTGTAAGCCCACTTACCAGTCACCTGTTCGACCGGTGCGGTCACCGGTGTTTGCTGACTGGCGTGGTAGGCCTCGACGATTTGCGCCGCGGCATCGCCCGGGATCTGCAAATTGCCTTGCACCCAAATACGCAGGTCGGACGTGTCCCAGGTGCTGCGTAAGGCTTGCTCGCACTCTTCCCGTTTCATGTTGGCCAGCATTTCGTTCAAAATCGGCTGTATGTCCGTGGGATTTGTGAACACCTTTCCATTGGTCAATGATTGGATGATATTGGCGACCAACTGGTTTGGTTGTCGATCGTTCGCCTGATCGATCATATTCTGCAGCGACGCGAGCAACGCCTTTTTTGTTTCCGCAAATTCGGCGTTGGTGAAGCCGTACTTCAGGGCTCGCCGCAGTTCTTGCTCCATGGCACCAATGGCATTGCGCCACTGGCGCGGTTGGCAAGTGGCCAGCAGACTATTGTTTTCGAAAAGGTGAAACACCCGATCGGATGAAATTCCAGCCGATTGAAACGGAGCGTTTTCGGCGGCGGCAAGTTTTTGCAGCCGGAGATTGAACATGACGTTGGCCAAACTGCGCACCAGTTCCTGACGGCGCTGCGCAACTGTGTCGGCAGGCCGAGAATCTGGCGCCACCGCGCAAAACTCGACGGTCGTTGAGGCCAGTTCCGGATCGGTGTAGAGCCTGGCGGTCAAGCCACGACTCGGCGACACTTTGCCGAAGCTGGGGTTTTCTTGCTCGCTGCGACGCGCCCGAACGTCTTTGAAATTGTCTTGAATCAGCCGTTCGACCGTCTGGACGTCGAAATCGCCGACCGCCACGATGACGGCCCGCCCGGGTGTGTACCACGTCTCGTAAAAGTCGACGAACTGCTGGAGCTTTAGCGCCCGAACGCTGGCCACGTCGCCCAGCGGCTCGCGCCGCGACAGCACCGTGTCGGGCAATTCAAAATTCCAACAGGCATTCGCCGCGCGGTCGGTCGCGCAGTTTCGGTTTAAGATTTCGCAAAGCACAATGGCGCGCTCTTTTTCCAGTTCTTTGGCGTCGAGCACCATGCCATCGAGAAAGTCGCGGAACAATTTCAAACCATCGCCGAGCAATTCTTCATTGGCACGCGGCAGTTCGAGCTGATAGACCGTTTCGTCCATCGCCGTAAACGCGTTGGTGTCGGCGCCGAATTTCATGCCCAAGCGTTGCAGATATTCGATTTTTTCGCTGGCCGGAAAATGTTTGGTGCTGTTGAACGCCATGTGCTCGAGGAAGTGAGCGATGCCGCGCTGATCTTCGGTTTCCATCAGCGAGCCCACATCCATGTACAGCCGCAAGCTGGCCTTGGTGGGCGCTTGTTGGGAGGGCAGAATGACGTACCGCAAGCCGTTGTCGAGCTGGCCCCAGGTGACTTTGGCATCGGGCCGCAAATCACTGCCTTCATGCGGCCAAGGCTTGTTGATTGCTTTGACGTTGGTGGCGATTGGCGAGACCGTGCTCGCCGAAACCGTTGAGACCTTGACCAGCTCGGCAGTGCGCAGCGGCAGAACGAGGCCCAGCAGCAGACAAATCGTAGAGAGCGTCGTTTTCATCCTGATACCCATCGTGGTAAAGTATTTTGGCCTGCCAGCAGCAGACCGTGATTCGTTCTTGGAACGGTCAACGCAACCGCTCCTAACCCCTGTGGACCGGGCGGCGTAAAATTTCCGCCACCGCGGGGGTCTTCTGGGTAGAGGCAGAGATGCGGCGGCTGTTACGCGCCGAGGATCAAAACTTTTTCAGTTGCGAAAAAGAAAAACGCTCGCAGCGCACGGCAAGGATGCCAGCGATTGATAGCGTTTTAAGTGGCAGGGCGGATTCGGTGGAATCGCCAGTTCATGCGAGCGCCTGACGCACTAGTCGATCTCGAGATATTCGGCCGGCACCACCCGAATCACTTCTTCCAGACTGGCCTGGCCTTGGGCCACCTTGAGCAAACCAGCGCGACGGAAATTCATCATTCCTTCCGCCAGCGCCGCTTGTTCCAATTCCTTGGCTGGTCGCCCCTGGGCAATCAAATGCCGCAGGTTCGGCGTGACGGTAAGCGTCTCGAACACACCGCTGCGGTCTCGAAAGCCCGTGTTTGCACAAGCAGCGCAACCGGTGGAAGCAGAGAAATGTTGTCCCTCGCCGTCGGCCAGCCAGGGCGTCAATTCGTGGAAAGTCTGCGGCGATTCGGATAGGTCGTAGCGAACTTTACAATCCGGACACAAGGTGCGCACCAACCGCTGGGCAATGACCCCGCGCAAACTGCTGGAAAATGAATGCGGATGGACATCCAGGCTGATCATGCTTTGGATTGCTCCGCAGGCAGTCGGCGCGTGCAGGGTGGCCAAGACCAAATGGCCGCTGTTGGCGGCGCGAACGGCGGTTTGGGCCGTTATCGGATCGCGAATTTCGCCGATCATGATGATGTCGGGCGAGTGCCGCAGCACGCTGCGCAGCAGATCGGGGAAATCCAGATTCACCGCCGGATTAATTTGCGATTGCTGAATGCCTTCCACCGAGTATTCAATGGGGTCTTCAATCGTATTGATTCGCCGCCGGCCGTCGTTCAGATGTTGCAGGCAAGCATACAACGTGGTTGTTTTGCCAGCCGATGTCGGGCCGGTGACCAAAATCAATCCGGCGGGTGCGGTGACCATGCCGAGCACCTCATGCAGTTGCCGGCGCGTCATGCCCAGGCCATCCAAGCTGCGCAGCGACGAATCTCGCCGCAGGAGCCGCAGCGAGAAATCTTCGCCGTGCAGCGTCGGCATGGTGCTCAGCCGCAGATCGGTCTTTTGGCCAGCATCACTGATTCGCATCCAGCGGCCTTCGGCCGGCCGGCGCCGGTTCTGTAGGGGAATTCCGGCCAGCGCCTTGATATGCGTCACGCAGCGTCGGGCGAACGTAGAACTCAGGCGACCAAGCGTGCGAACGGCGCCCAAATGACGCACTTGAATTTCGGTATGCTCTTCCGCGGCGGAAAGAAACACATCGCTGGCGTTCATTTCAAGGGCCTCATCCAGCAGTATGGCAACTGCTTGTTCGGGAGTGAGGGCTTCCAAATCCAATTCTTCAAAATCAATCAAGTTTGCCGTGTGCATAACGCCGCTCCTACAAGAAGTAGACGAGCCGACCGGGCATCGTCGGCCAATTGGAAGACCCTGTCCAAACGCATTAAACGAATAACTTGCATGACCATCGGTGTGATCGAATGAATTACAAGGGCGCCGCCCGCTTCACGAAACCGCCGGTGGCAATTCAAGAGCCAGTTGATTCCCGCCGAATCGAGGTACAAGGTGTTCGATAAATCGAGCAATGCAATTTGGGCAAAGCCGCTGTCGCCGAGCAAGGCTGCCAGGATATTGTCGCAGCCGTCGAGCTCTTGGTACTCGAGTCGGGGTCCGGCCTGGACCGTCACAAGGTCGTCATGCCGCGTGCTAGTAAACATGGAAAGACCTCCTGGAATCGCCCGATTGCTGGGACTCGATTGCCGCGGTTGACGCGAATTGCGAATTAACGCCAACTGATAGATCGATTGCTATCGCTTCCAGTCATGGCGTGATGCTGAAATTGCAGCAGCTTCCTGCAATAAGCGCAGGAACCGGCCGGCTGTTACAAACAGCCGCCGGCATTTGCAATCCGGCCCGTCGCCGGACCGCCTCAGTGGGCAGAATTTTTGGGAAATTCTCGCAAAAATCGCCGTTCTTGAGCTGCGTTGACGAACCGGAATAATCGGCGTACATTGCAAGAGCCCAGACCGATTCCTGGCGCGCTCACGCTTGCTTTCCGGCCCCACACCTCTGGCCATTTTCAGCGCGCCCCACGGTCGTCTTTAGCCAAAGGAGGACGGATCATGCCGCTGTTTGAAGTTGAGACCGACGCACATATTATCATCACCTGGGCTGCCAACGACGACGACGCCACCCATGTCGCCAACCAGGCTTATCCCGGTGAAAGAGTTCTGCGGCTCACCAAACGTCCGCGCGATACCTGGGTGATTTCCAAGTCGGTGTTAGGCATCACCGGCCACGTCGATATCTGCCACACCGCGCGCGACTGCCTGAGCAAGGCCCACGGCGACAAAGTGCATGCCATCCGCCTGTATATGCACGAGACGGGCGAAGATTTAGACCGGCGCGCAAAGCGATCGAATCGAATATGGTGATGGGCTGGTAACAAAGCAGTTACCGGTAGTCAGTGGCCGGTTACGTAGCCTGATGGTGTTGGTCGGGAGTTCGGCGAAGATTGCGATATCCGCTTGCGACTTAGCGAGACGATCAAAATCGCGCCGCCAACCGCGGCCAGCACAACGCTCATCGGTTCGGGTACGACCTGAAACGAAGCAATCTGCACGCTGGCTTGCGCCGACGAGGTGTCGTCGCCAAAGAATACGAAATTCGTCTGGTAGTATGGAAAGTTTGGATTGAACGGCGGCCCTCCCTTGAATCCGGAATAGTCGCGCAAACTGCCCGACAGAATCTGCACGTTGTTCGCCAAGAGCGTGTAGCTGTCGCCAGCCACCTGCAGTTGATATGGAATGAGCCCGGTGGTCGTATCGAAGGGGCCCGACGATTCGCCATGAGTAAATCCTGCGTTTTGGGCCCACACTTCGTTTTTCCAAAACGCCAGCTCGATTCCCGGCGGGCCCAAGGGCAGATCGAGGCTCGAAAGCACCGTCACGCTAAATCCGGCGCGGTCAGCATTGCTGTGCTGCTCATCCAGAACTTTCAGGGTAAAGTTCACTTGAAACCCGGCGCTGCGATCTAAGGCGATTAAATTCGGATGCACGTAAGCCAAACCGGGAGAGAAGAGATTCGGCACGTGAGTGGTAAATCCAGCGGCATCGGCCACCTGGCCCATCGTATCGAGGGTGGTGACGCCGCCGCCGGCCGTCGCGGTTGCCAGCGGAGCCGTGAGCGGATTCGACAGATTCAGCGCCTGATATCCCCAATTCCACGGCGCCTGACTCGGCAACACATTCAATGCTCCCGAATAAGTTGGCTGCGCCTGCACTGGTGCCCCCGATGCCAGCACTGCGCCCAGGCACACGGCGAGACAGATCGAGCGACGAAGCAAGAGACCGTTACGCATGATTGCCAAAGGATGTCGTTTGCAAAAGTAAAGTAATTGCCGGCAACTTATCCAGCGTAGTCGGGCACCGTATCCGCGACAAGCGCAAAGCGTCTGATTGCCGGCCCACAAAAAACTCGAGGCTCAGCGATCTTCGACGACTGGAACGGTTTTTCGCGCGGCGAAGAGCAGACGAATTACCAAGAGCAACACAAGGGCTCCGCCTCCGATGGCCGCGGGAATCAAGATTGCCGAACGCTCGGTCGGCGCCGCCAGCTCAAATGCCACCAGCGTGTTTTTGCTGAGCGGATCGCCATTGTCCACCACGCCGAGCAAAACCCAATGGCCGTCGCTCAGTTTCGGGCCAAGGCAAAGCCCTTCCAGGTTCTCGCCGATCGCACTGCTTGAATACAACTGTGTCTTGTGAACCGGCGTGTACGTTTTGCCGGCGAGTCCGCTGGTCAATTCTCCCTGACTCACATCAGTCGCGCCGGTAAAATCGACCTGGTAAATCCGGGTCTTAAACGGCGGCAGGCCGGCGACGGCCGAGCGCTCCAGCGTTAACAGCGTACCGTCGGGCAACACCACCATGTCGGAAAGCCCGCTGGCAACCGGCTCGCCTGCTAGCGCGCCATGAATCGGTTCAACTTGATAGGCGAATTCCTGCGCCGGCGTGACCGTGTTGCCATCGATCGTAAATCGCTGCAGTCGAACGACCGTGCCGCCCGTCTTCGATGAGGTTGTGCCATCGACCGTGAGCGCCTCTTCGTTGGCCGTCCACATTACTTGGCCGTCGGCGCGGCGCGTGAGCGATTCCAAACCGCGGTTGTCGACCTGATACGTAAACACCGGCGGCATTTTCACCGTCTGCAGCAGCGTGGCTTTTTTATCGAGGCTGTATTCATACAGTGCTGGCGGCGGCGGTGTGGCCTCGTTGCTCAGAAACACGCTGTTGCGCGCGGCATTGGTGTAGGCGATGCCTTCGTAATCGCGGCTGGTGGGAACGGTCTGGCCGCCGGTGATGTTGTGCGTGGCAATGGAACCGTCGTCTTTGAACGTCACATCGAGCAACACAAGATGGTTCGAGTTATCCATCACGGCAACAAAGCGATTGCCGCCGAGATACGTCACGCCGCTGAGGCCGGTAATCTTGAACGGGGCGCCGTTCTGATCGGTCGTGCTGTCGGCCGTGAGATGAACCTTGCCGCGATAATCCAACGTGTACGGTTCAGCCGCTGTCGCGGTGCTTGGCAGCCCTATCGTCAACACGACGAGGGCCAGAATCGCAGGTTGAATCTTGAATCGCATGCACCCGATGATGCACGGCGATTAGTGTGCTGGCAAGAGGCCGGGCGTGGTGCTGTATGAATTCGAAGCACCGTACGCTGGTTCGCTGGCAGAACTCGCGCCTTGATAAGCGCCGTACATTTCGCCGCTGGCCGCAGTTGGAGCGGCCGGAGCTTGGTAGCTTGCCGGCGTCACGCCGCCAAACGAAACATGGCCCGACGGCTGAATTCCGCTGCTTGCCGGTTGCGTGGCGCCGGCCGGCACCGAGTAATCGCTCGTGCCGCCCGGACGATAGTTCGGTTCTGGCCGCACCGGCAGGGTTGCAGCGCCGCCCATGGCGGGGCTCGCGCCGGAGTACACATCGGACGGTGAGTAGCCGGTGTTGCCCGGCGGATTCGGTGTGACGCCCGGCTGATAACCGTTGTTGCCCGGAACCGCGTTGTCAGATCGATAGTTCAGCGGCGGTTGTGCGTAGCGATCGCCGTATTCGCCGGTCGTGGTTCCAGCAGCCGGTGCGCTGGCCGCAGGATTGGCATAACGATCGCCGTTTATCGCGGCCGGCGGAGTGGCATACCGATCGCCCATCCCCGCGTTAGCTTGCATGGCGTTGGGATCGGCCGCGCCTGGCGTCATTCCCGGTGCCGCGCTGCGAGCATCGGCGGTGCGATAAGCTGGCATCATGGCGTTAGGATCGGCCGGAGGCGATGCAGCGGCGTACGGATTGTTCGTCTGTGCCGGAGCGGCGTTGTAGTTTGGTGTCTGATACAATCCATTCTGCGGTTGGACGGTCGCGACCGCCTGATTTGCATTGGTGCCGTAGGCCGTCGTCAGAGAAGTGCCGGCTAGGTTCGCGTTCGGCATTGTGTTTGAAGCGCTGGTCGCCGGAGCAGTCGGCGAACCGTAAGCAGGGATCGCCGACGCGCCGCCCAGCTTCGCTTGTTCGTACGGCGTTTTCGGATAGGCGTTCTGATATGCCGCCGGTGTGGCGCCGTAAGCGGTCTGCGCAGTTGCCGGCGCTGCCATGTTCGTTAGCGAGCTGCTCGGATTCACGGTGCTGCTGGGCAACGTCGGAGCGCCGGCCGCAGCCGGCGCGGTGGCGCCAGTCGACGCGAACTTCGGCGCTTCGCTGAGGTTGTCTTGTTTTTTCTTGCCCCAGGCAAACATGCTGGGACCGCTTTTGCAGCCGCTAGCGCTGAACACCAGAAGCACCACCACCGCGGCCCGACCCAATGTGGCTCGCATGGCTCGAAGCACCTTTGCACGTTAGTCAGGAGAGTGTGCCATGCCGGCCGTGGCGACTTCCCTGTCGCTTACCGGACCGGCGGCATCCTCTTCCCTGAGGACGAAAACAGATTTGTTATGACTTGGGGAATAGACGTGACCACTTGGCGACGCGAACCGCCGCCGTCCCCCTATCTTGAGCTTCGGCAATCGGCCGGCTCAAACTCCACGCAATCAGCACCAGAGTGAAATTGGCGCACAATCTCATGCTTTTAGCCGACCGACCGGGCGGCGATTCTAGCGATCGCGATTAAGTGGTCAACGGCAAAATGAAACGCTGGCGCTGCTAGCACGATGAGCTGATGCTTTCGTGAGGAACACTCGCAAATTTTTGTGGGCTACTTGGTCGAAACCCAAAAGAATTACTTCCTGCCGTTTTTTTGCGCTAGCCTCGCCTATCTGATTGCCCTGGCATTCATCCAACTGGTGGCTCCCCGCCTTGCCCCGGCGAACGTGAGCGATGCGTGAGCGTAGATTGTATAGAGTTGAGGAAAAGGTCGCTGAAACTGGTGTCGTACACTTATTTCCTAGGCTTGGTAAACACCAAAGCAAAAGCTTCGCCCGATGGGCGCTGCATGCTGACCACGAGATAAAACGCGTTGTCTTGTGTGTATTCCTTGCTGGTCGATTTACCTTGAGTGGATGCAAAGGCGGAAATTGCTTTTGCGGTCGTTGAACTCAGATTTGTTACAAGCACCGCGTCGTCCGCCGGGGTGCCGAAGGTTTCCACATAGGTCCAGCCTTCCGCGGCCCATTTTTGTTTTTCCGACGCTACCGAAAAGTTTTGGCGACTGCCGCAGCCTTGTGAAAAAAGCATTAGCAATAGAAGCCCGAGAATGGAAAGCGAACATCGCATATCGAAACTTCAAACAATTCAATGAATGTGATAGATGATCATCATTGCAAAGAGACCGACCATGATAACGAACGCTGTGACACAACCCACCACGGCTCCGATCATCCATTTGTGGAACGGTGTAAAAAGTCCCGCACCGATCATGGCGAAAGAACCAAAGTAGAGCACGAGCAGAATTCCGAAGTTTATACAACCCGGATCGCGGCGGATGATTTCGGCCAGCACGCCCAGCCCAACGGCGATAAGCCCAATGGCAATGAGTATGTCTCGGAGTGTGAATCGTGGCCAACCCATCAATCCTGAACACGAATGGTTTGCTTCGGGTAATAACCATCGCCTTTCAAATCAAATAGATCGCGAGTGTGAAGAAAGCACAGTTTGGTTTTTTGGTCATTTAGATGCCATGCCAGAACGTACACACAATCGTCTTTCTGTTCGTCTGAAAAGATCGACAATATTGGACTTGCGGTGAATACAACTCGATTTGCCTGCGGATCATATTGTACCTGTACAACATGCGTCCAAGTCGAAGAGTCTCTATTTAGCCATCTGACACGTTCCGTGAATTGATGCGAATAGACCACTTCGTTTTCAAGATTGCGCAAGATCAGTTGCTGATCCGAATATTCCAAGAACAGCAGTTTCCCGTCAATTGAAAGTGGCTTGAATGTCTCCAAGGCTGATTCGCGATATCGCATCCCAGAAAATACACGTGGCGTGGCTTCTGGCCTTGCATAGACCAAGTAGTGACTATCACAGCGATACTTTTCACCGTTCAGAACAAAATCTGTCACTGTGCCCTCAGACCCTCGGTTCCAGGTCAACGGAAACACTACCAGATACTTCAAGTCGTCCGTGAGGTAACCGTGATGATTGCTCAATTCTTTGCGATTCTGAAAATCCGCAAAGGCACTTTCCAACCATCGATCTTCGATGCGGTCGCCGCTATCTAAATTGTAAATCCGTACTGTGCCATCGCGCATTTTCATTGCCCGGTAGTGACCGGATTCGCTGTCTAAATGAGAAAGAGTTTCGTCCAAGCTGATGTGGTCGCGTTTGCCGTCATCAACCCAACCAGCATCCTTTTCAGCAGCATTTAGCGTCCATTGCTGTTCTTTGTGTCTTCGTCCAGCAAAATCGCCTTTTGACACTTGCCGCTAGCACTCAAAAACACTCTCGGAGGATTTTTCCGCCGGGGCACATTCTTTTTTGAATACTCGACGCCCCATTCGTCCGTCATTCCAGACTTAGGACCAGGATAGTTCCACAGTGGGCCTACAACCCTGCGTGTAGCATCGATATTTTCGGCATTGGCCAACCGTGCCGTCAACAGATAGCCGCGCATATTTGTCGTGGTCACCCCCGAATCAGGCAGGTGCCACGGATTTGAGGTGGCATTCACAAGCATCGAAACCCGATCTTCAGTCACGACAACCGGCGTTGCAATTTCGACTTGGTGTGTGGTTTTAAATGGTTCACCGAAAACTACCCCGCCGCACATGCACCAGTGGTTCGCAAAGACCAGAAGCCCTGCAATGCAACGAGAGTGTGTCATTTGAGCCCTCGATAAAAACTGGCAGAACAATTTGATCGGACAAGAAAAAAAAGTATGACGATCTTTATCTATCGGGTGAAAGATTTTACTCGTTCTTCACTTCCCTCCTGCCCACAAAATCGCGTCGCGCACCAGCGTTTGAAAATCGGGGTTGTCGCACAGCGCGACGTCGTGGCCGATGGCGATGGAGATTATCCGGCGGAGGTTTTCGTTGGTCCAGATCAGCGGGTGATCGCCCATCGGCTTGTTCTGCTGGTAGGTGGATTCATCGGAGGTCACGGAGGTGTTGAGAACCATTATCTTCGGCTCCCGACACCTTCCTGACACCCGGACTTTTAATGGCCGGCCGGTGCGGGCGCTTCGCCAGTTCCACTGGTGCGCGAGCCAATCCAATCCAGGAGGAGAAATGTGCAGGTGAAGAAAGGGAAGACAGCGTACAGCGTATCGTTGACCGAGTGCGAGTGACGATCGACGGCGATGAACACCGTGGCACAAAACAGCACGGCCAAAATCCACAGCACAGCGCCCAGGGAAGAAACCGGCACATAGAACCAGCCCATTCGCGTGAACCATCTGGCGTTCATTTTTTGCACCTTGGTTTGAATGAAGATGCCCAAGCGGCGGACTGCGGTTAGTTTAGCGGGGCGGCGACCAGGGGACAAAAATCTTGGCAGCGATTCCGTTTAACGCGGATTCGGCTTAAGGGGTCGGGAGTTCGTTTCCGTTACGAATTATCTCTCGGATCAAGTGTGTGGTACAAAACGACTCCCGACCCCCTCCGCTCACCAACTTCAAATGGTGTACACGACCAAAATCTTCGCCGGGAACCTCTAACGCATTACGCAGCAGTATTCAACCAACGCGGCGACAGACTCCGGCTGGATCAAATTTTTGGCGTAAGTCCTGCAACGCTAACCCCTAACCACCCAAGCAGTTCCAATGCGAGGGCGTGATCGCTCTGTCACCCAGCTTGTGAGAACGCGGTTAGCAAATGTAAAGGATCTCAGGAAATCTCAAAAAAGTGCTTGCGACACGCGCTGCTGAATACAACAATGGGGAGTGAAATCGATAGCCGGAATGGGGGCGTCGGAATAGGGCGCTCGCGGCCAACCTAAGGCGGTGGCTGTTTTCCGGAATAATATCGCTCTGACGTCATTGATTGTGCAGCCTTGAACATTGGGACTTTCGTCCCAGAGAAAGACTTCAACATGAGAACGGCATCTTTGGCATTGTGCAGCGTTTCGATCGCGCTTCTGGTTAGCTTTACAATGGTCGTCCCCGCGCAGGCGACGCTAATTCCAGTCGTCAAGTTGGCCAGCGACAACGCCACCGTGCAGCCGGCCGGTCCGCGTGCGGGCGCCAACGGCAAGGCTTTCTTTAACATGGAAGGTTCGACGGTCGGCGGTGCATCGTTCAGTAGCTTTGGTGTGGCTGATTTCGATTTTTCCAGCCTGTCGTTGGGGAGCACGGCCACCGGGGTGGTCGGCGCCACGCTACAACTGACGCAGTCGAACGCCGCCTTTAGCGCCACCGGACCGGTGAGCGTGTACCTCTCGACGCAAACGGGGGTCAGCATCGACCCCGCGAACACGAGCCTAAATTATGTCACCGGTAACAACGGTTCTGCGGCCGTCGATACCGACTTGTCTCCGCTCACGCTGTTGGGCACAGGCACCTACACCGTGGGCGCCAACGGAGATCAAGACTTCTATGCACTGACGTTTTCCGGCGGAGCCTTGTCGACGTTTCTGAGCGCCATCAACGGCGGCGGCACTTTGCGTCTGGTGGTTACGGCAGACACCGACACGACCGCTGCGACCTACGCAGGCTTCTCGAACACCACGTTCGCCGGTCCGACGCTGGCATTTTTTGCAGTGGTGCCTGAACCGGCGAGTCTGGCCCTGCTCGGCCTGGGCGGACTGATGCTCTTGACGCTGTGGGGCGTCCGTCGCCACTGCGGCGTTTTTGTTCGCCATGCAGCGTAGCCAAGCCGCTTAGCGCCGCGCATCTCATCATTGTGTAGCGACGTAGCGACCGCTGTCGCCAGCGGTTTGCGGGCAGTAGTTCTTTTAGGGCGCGACGACAAGGAAGCAAAATAATTGTGACTGGCATGCGCAGCCTGTCGCTCTTGGTGAGACGAACTCAAATTACGCAGGGACAAATACGCCGAGCTGATTGCGGCCGCGGTTGCCGGGGGATAGGATGCGGGCACCGCTCAGGCTTTTAGACCCTGTGAATGGTCATCATTCGTTGCCCAGGCCAACGCCGTCGGAAATTGGCGATCAGTATGGTTCATAGATCGTTAGGGAGTGGTTGCTGGAGCAGTCGTTCTTTTGCCATGCCTTGCCCCGACCGCTGCCTTAGGTTTAGCAACAGCATCGAACTGAATTGGTTGCCGGCGGCCGCTGTCATCTGAAACTGCTGGGTGCAACATGCGATCTAACTCTTTAGGCATGCGCCTGATATTGCCGGCGATGCTGTGCCTGCTTTCCTCCAACGGTTTCGCGCAAGGCGTTTATACGGTGACCGTCGCCAATGGCACCGGCAACGGCACGCTGTTTTCCGCGATTCAGCTCGCCAACAGCATCGGCAACGGCGCAGTCATCAACATTGCAGATAATGTGGGCACGATTAACGTCGGCGAGTTGCCGGAAATCGATGTCGGGTTGACCATCAACGGCGGCGTGGGCAACACACTTAGCGGCCAAGGCGTGAACCGCATTTTCTTTATCAGTGCTGCGAGTCAGACGGTGCAAATCAATAACCTGACGTTGACTGGCGGCCTGGCGCAAGGAGGCAATGGCGCCATTGGAGCAGGTGGCGGAGGCGGTGGCGCAGGATTAGGCGGCGCGGTGTTCATCAATGCGGGCAATGTAAGTTTTTCCTCGGTCGCGTTTACCAACAATGCCGCCAAAGGCGGCAATGGCGCCAGCGCAGGTGCCGGCGGTGGGGGCGGTGGCGGCGGAATGGGCTTCGGTGGTGGCGCGGCCTCTAGCAATGTTGGCGATAACCTGCTGGGGACGGGTGGCGGTGGCGGCGCCAAGACAACCGCGGGATTTGTTGCGTCGGGACTGACTGCTGGCAACGGCGGCGGTCTGCACGGCGCCAGCAGTCGGCGCGAGTGACTCCGGCAACGACAACGGCTTCAGTGCAGCAGCGCCCGACGGTGGTGGCGGCGGGGGCGGTTACGATAATTCGGCGTTGAGCTCTGGCATCAATGGCGGCATCGGCGGAAATGGCCATGATTTTGGCGGCGGCGGCGGCGGCGGAAGCAGCGCCAATAATTACGCGGGCAGCGGCGGCAACGGTGGATTCGGCGGTGGTGGTGGTGGTGGCGCCGATGCCGGCAGTGCTCCCGGTGGCTACGGCGGCAACGGCGGATTTGGCGGCGGCGGTGGCGGCGCTGGTGGTTCTCCCAACACCAATTTGTACGGGCCAAGCTTTGGAGGCAACGGCGGATTCGGTGGTGGCGCGGGGGGGATCGGCAACGAAGGCGCTGGCGGTGGTGGCGCCGCGCGTGGGCGCTGCGGTTTTTGTCCGCAGCGGATCGGTCTCTTTCAGCGACTGCTCTGCCGACGCCGGCACACTTACCGCGGGCCTCGGCGGCTTCAGCGCTCTGGGAGGTTTTCACAATGGAAGCCCCGGGCTGGCCGCGGGAGGAGCGTTGTTTCTGACAGGAGGCAACACCACTTTCACCGTCTCTGCGGCCAACTCCACGCAGACGATTGCCGGTTCTATCGCGCAGTCTGGTGCCAGCAGCGTCACCAAAGCCGGACCCGGGATTCTCGTGCTCTCGGCGGTTAACGGCTATACCGGCGGAACCACCATCAACGCTGGCGTGGTTTCGATATCGGCCGATAGCGGACTGGGCGCGTCGTCCGGAAGTCTTGCGATCAACGGAGGCGCTCTACAGATCACCGGGACCACCAATCCATCGACCTCCCGCGCGATAACTCTCGGCACCGGTGGCGGCACATTGGACGTCGCCAACATTTCCAATACCTTCACGGTTTTGCAGGGCATCGTCGGAAGCGGCGCGCTGAATAAGCAAGGCAACGGCACGCTGGTTCTGGCCGAAGCGAATGCTTACTCGGGCGGAACCAATATCAATGCGGGCATTCTTGTCGCCGCTGCCCCTGCACCCGGCGGGACGTTCAACACCGCTAGCCCGGTAACCGTCAACAGCACCGGAGCCCTGCAATTGGGCAATCAGGTTGGGCAGACGAATGTGATGGGTTTTGGTGGCTCGAACCCCACTCTGAACATCAACGGCGGCGTCATCACCACCTATACAGGGACAACGCACAACCTGGGAGTCATTCATTTCAACGGCGGCTACATGCTTGGCAGTCCAACGCCACTCAGCGCCGTATGCCGACTACGTTCTGAACAACACCGTCTTCGCCGATGGTGCCGGCACGCTGGCCACCATCTCTGCCGCTGGAGGCGTGAATATGCGCGGCAACATCACCTTTAATGTTGGCGCGGCGAATTCTGAATTGGATATTCCCGCGGCGCTGGCCAATGAAATCGGAGAGATAGGTGCGCTGACGAAAGCCGGCGCGGGCATTTTGGTCTTGTCGGGCAACAACACGTACACCGGCGGCACCGCGGTCAATGCGGGTGTGTTGCAAGTGCTCAACAAAGGATTGGCGAGTGGGGCGACGACGGTTGGCCCATCCGCGGTGCTCGAATACAACGAATCCGGCAACGTGTTTCAGAGCACAACCACTTACACCGGAACCGGCACGTTGCGCAAGACAGGCACCGGCGCGCTGGTGTTTGGTGGACAGGGAAACGTGAATGTCAATTTTTCCGCCGGCGCGCTGATCGATGTGCAAGCCGGTGGGCTGGTGGGTACATCGAGCTACCAAGGTATTTGGACCAATAACCAGGCGTCGCTCAACATTGCCGACGGCGCGACGTTCGATACCGTGGAAGGTGGACCGACTGGAGCGATGCAGATCGACGCCCTCACAGGATCGGGAATGTTGCGGGGTGGATATATTAGCAATGCCGGGGGATTGACGACATTGACCGTTGGCGTTGCGGGAGGAAGCGGCACCTTTAGCGGCGTGCTGCAGGACGACATCAACGCGCATCTGGCCATCGTCAAGGCCGGCAGCGGTAGCGAGACCTTCACTGGCAGCAATATCTACACAGGTGGCACGACCATTTCTGGAGGGCGCTGGTCATCGGTGCCGCAGGAGCTCTGCCGGCGGGCGGCAGTGTGGTGAACAATGAGTCGCTTGTCATCAACGCGAACACCACTGTCGGCACAATGTCTGGCACGGGAACGACAAGCGTGGCTGCTGGAGTTACGCTTTCTGCCGGCAGTTTTGCTCAAGGCGGGTTGACGATGCAGCTCGGCGGCGCTGCTGCCAATGCCAAGCTGAGCGTGACCGGCGCTTTATCCTTGGGGGGCATGCTGACGGTCGGCTTAGTCAACAATTTCACGCCAGCTTTGGGAGACACGTTTGACATTCTCGATGGGGGCAGCGTGGTTGGCACATTTTCCAAACTCCAGCTTCCTGCGCTCAACAACGGCCCGCTGGGCTGGGACACTTCGCAACTCTATACCATGGGCCTCTTGACGGTGACCAACACCGTGCTGGGAGATTTCAATCGCGATGGACAAGCGACCGCGGCCGATATTCCTGCCATGCTGGGGGCACTGACGGACCTGAGCGCGTATAAGTCCACTCACAGCTTGATGGAAGACGACCTCGTGGCCATCGGCGACTTCAACCATGACGGGAAAGTCACGAATGTCGATATTCAGTTGCTGTTGGATCTGATCGCTGCCGCTGGCGGCGGTTCCGTGACCGCGGTGCCTGAGCCGCCATCGATCCTGCTGCAGGCGCTGGCCATTCCAGCCCTGTTTTTGACAGTTTGCCGGCAGCGGAAATGCCCCGCGATTCTTTAACCAGGATGAGCAGCTTGTCACGGCAATGGAGCTAATTTTAATTTCCACTTGCCGCTTTCGTTGACGACTGTCCAATCGACTTCGCCGATCCGCCGGCCTGCATCGTCGTCCACGAGAATATGCACCGTGGCCTGCGAATCGGAAACGGCGTTGACCTGCGCGACTTGGTACATGAATTGGGCGAAGTGTTTTCGCTCAGCATCGGTGGGCGCGGCGCCGGTGGCGAACAAGGCGCGGAACTTCTTGGGACGGCTGGTGGCGTCACTCAGCTCCATGGCCGGAGCCGCCATGGGATTCGTGGCGAGACTGGCCGGCGTGGGTTTGCTGCACCCAGCGAGCAGCAGCAGAACGATGGTTATGGCTCTTTGGCAGAATGCCGGTGGACGCTGAATCATTGAACCGCCGAAGCAATGGCTTCGCCGCCGGCGATGGTGGTGACTGCGGTCCAAACGGCCGGGTCGATGGAATCACTTTCGAAGTGAACGGAAGCATCGGCGAAGACCGTCACCACTCCGCCGGCGTGACGGCTGCGGGCCGCAGCAAATACGTTGCCATCAGTCTGATTTAGTGTGCAATGCAAAGGATCGCTGACCGGAATGTTGGAAGCGCACATGGGAATTACATCGTTGGTTTGTGAATTGGGCGGGGTCTTGCCGGTAATCGACGAGGCGCCCATCGCGGGAGCCAGCCACGTTCCACGGCCATCAAGGTAATGGTCCCAACCGACAACCTCGCTGACGGCTAGCGTATGCGAAGTGCCGTCTTGAACGTCTTTGATTTTGACTCCCTTGCCCCAGCCCATTCTGGTGCGGCCTAAGTTTGCGCAGGCTTGGTCGCCTTCGGTCAAGATTTTCGCGCCCAGATCGACAATGCCGAATAGACCGGCAGTTTTCGGCGATTGGAACGACATATACGTGTCGGCCCCGAAGTTGCCCGCATAGTTTCCTTTGGCCAGATGTTCCAGCTTGTACGCCGAGAGCAGGTACGTCATTTCCGGGCGCTGGGGCAAATCATGAAGGGGAGCGTCGTACGGCCGACGTTGCCGTTGGCATCGTGTTCGCAATCATCACAAGCACTGAAGCCTGGATCGGGTCCGTCGGTATCCATGCAGCGCACCACGTTTTTCGCGAGTGTTGACTCTTCGATTTGCGGCAACAAATTAGCCAGCCAGTTGGGGCCTTGGCACACCGCACCCACCTGGGTGCCGCCCGCGATCCAGAGCTTCGCCGCGGCATTGGGCAAACCGGGCGGAAAACTCTTGTAGGTGCTGTGATGATTTTGCAGCGCCACGCCAATTTGTCTGAGATTGTTCGAACACTGCGTTCGGCGGGCCGACTCTCGCGCCGATTGAACTGCCGGCAGCAACAGCGCAATGAGAATACCGATGATCGCAATCACGACCAATAGTTCGACGAGCGTAAAACCGGCATCGCCCAAACTTGAACTGCGAGTTTGCCGTCTGATGACCGATCTCATTGATTGCTTCCTTTCAGGCACACCATTTCCACAATGTCAAGGGGCGGCCCGCGTGGATGGACCGCCCCATGATGCTATGCCCTGGTGCAAACCACACAACCGCCGATCAAACACGATTACCGACACGACGCCGCGCTAAATTACAAACCTTCCATCGTCTATGAAGACCTATGAAAACTGTCCCTGCAATCGCCATTGCCATGAGCACCAGCGAGGATGGTTCCGGAACCACCGACACGCCGCCGAATCCAAACACACCGCCGTTGGCAATTCCATCGAGCAATGGTTGAATATCTGCATTGTTGACCATCCCATCGCTGTTGATGTCGACGACGGTCAAATAATCTTGGTCATCCAGACTTGGGTGAAGCACCGTGCGGTAGTAATTCAGGTCGGTCAGCGCGCCGAGCATCGCCGGCAGATCGTCGGCATCGACATGACCGTCGAGATTCACATCTCCCTTGAGTGGGAGCGGCGCGGGAGCGGCTGCAAGGCCGTAGAAGGCAGTATCGGCCGAATTGCTAATAATTTTGGTGAAGCTTAACCCGGCGATCGAACCGTCGGCAGCGCCGCTTTTATCGATGGCAAAGTACACGCCGTCGAGCGCTTGCAAGAACAGGTCGATCCAGGCTGAATTGTTGGCATCAACTTTGGCCAGCATACCTTCCGGTCGGAATGACAACGGTACGGTCGCGGGCGTGCCGTTATTGCCCAGCGTAAATTGCAAACTGCTGGTGGTCAGCGGCGAGTTTCCCGCCGGGAGATAAAGCTTGCCAATGTACCCCACCGACGGGTCACCAACCGTATAGACGACGTTCGGCGTGCCGGCGACCCCGTTGATGGGATTTCCGCCCGGCAGAGTGGCAAACGAGAAACCCGAGGCAGAATTGTTGCTGTTGGGGCCGAGCAGTGTGTTCTCCGGCGTCGGCGAAATCGGTTCGCCATCGCCGATGGAATAAAACCCATGCTGACCGACAGAGCTGGAGCCGGTGCCGCCGTAGAGTTGGCCAGACACAACCTGCACGTTGCGCCAGTCGGTGCTATCCTGCAGTTGGATAGTCGTGGGAGCTGCGCCGCCGAATCCGGAAACATATTGCAAGCCGCCGCCAATGCGGCTTGTGCCTGGGCCCGGAATGTATTTGCTGCCGACCCAGACTTCTTGGCCATCGTTGGAATACGCAGCACGCACATACTGGGGAAAGGCCACCGTTGTATCGAGTGCGCTGTGAGTAAAATCTGCATTGCCTGACACTTGACCGACTTGATAGTACCCGGGTCCGCCGGTGCCATCGGTCACGCGCCGATCGGTGGTACTGGGCAGAACGTTATAGCCGACAAAGTTGAGATAGTGGGCATCGCCGGAGAGATTGACGCGTCCCTCATGGCTCGACAAATCGTTGCTCGCCGGCGCGATGAAGCCCGGCAGCGTCAGTGTGTCTGGTGGGATCGGAAACGAACCGACGAAACTGGCGGTGGCGACATCGCCGCTCACACTGATCGAATACTCGTCTAAGTAGGCGGGAACTTCAGCGTACGTCTGTTGGGAAAAAGCAGCATCGCCGCCGCGCATGAGCACAATGTTGCCAGGAGTGAAGCTCGTGAGATCTCCGCGGGCCATTGTGCCGCTAACGACGGAGACGCTCAAGGCGACTACAGCGCAAATCAGGGCGTTGTGGTACGACTTGCCAGTGAGCATCATGATGCATCCAAAGCAGGCAGGGCGTGGAAGACGACCCACGCCCTGCCGATAAATGTCGGGTGCAATTAATTCAACACGGTTCACTTCTTGGCCTGTCGTCGAATTCGTCGCGCCGCCGCCAGGCTTAGCATTCCGCCGGCGATTGCCAGAACAATCGAACTTGGCTCAGGCACCGGCGCCAGCGAAACACCGTACAGGGCGCCGCCCGTTTCCAGCGGCAGACCCGCGGTGCCGATGATTTTGGTGAAACTCAACGTGCTGATACTGCCCGTTGAAGTGCCACTCTGATCGATGGCAAAGTAGACGCCCGTGGAATCTTGCAAGAACAGATCGACCCAGGTTGAATTATTGGGGTCAATCCGGGCGAGAATCCCTTCTGGTTCGCCGCCGCCATAGTTACCGGCAGTTAGGGCCAGCCGCGAACCACCGGCAAATGTCAAATCGTTCGTCGTGAGAGGTGTTCCGTTCGAAACCAGCTTCCCAATGTAATTGTTGCCAGAGGGAGCACCTACCGCGTACACGACGTTCGCAGTGCCGGCGTTGCCGTCGATCGGGTTTCCGCCAAGCAGAGTTACCAATGAAAAACCCGACACCGAATTGTCGTTGTTATCGCTCAGTAAAACATTGGTGTTCGTGGAGGTGATCGGAGCCGTCGGAGTTCTTGGCGGGGACGCGATGCTGCTGATGGCGTAAAAGCCATGCGTGCCCACGGAGCTCGAACCTGTACCGCCGTAAAGCTGCCCATCGTTGACTTTGATATCGCGCCAATCGGTCGTGCCTTGCAACTGCACCGTTGTCGCCGAGCCAGTTCCGAAGTTCGAGATGTATTCCAAGCCACCGGTCGGGCTTTTGCTCGCGACCCATGCTTGTGTGCCGTCGTTCGAGTACGCGCCACGCATGAATTGTGGCTGAGCGATGGTTGTGTCGAGAGAGCTGTTGGAAAATGTGCCGTCAAATTTCACCTGGCCGACTTGATAGTAACTTCCCGTCCCGCTGTTGTTGGTCACTCGGGGAGTCGTGGAACTGACTGCCTGCTGATAGCCGGCGAAATTCAAATACTGACCGTTGCCCGAAAGTTCCAAACGTCCTTCATGGCTGTTTGCGGTAATTCCCGGCAGGGTCAACGTGGCTGTGGAAACTGCGTTCGAACCAACAAAACTTGCGGTCGCAGTGGTGCCAACAATGCTGATCGAATACTCGTCGATGTACGCGGGAACCTGGCCGCTGCCAAACGTTGCCTGGGGACTATTCGCATCGCCGCCGCGCATCACCACCAGATTACCTAACGTAAACGCAGAAGCCGATGTGCTAGCAGCAAGAACAAATACGGCGGCCCATAACACGATCACTTTGTTCCGAACCATAGAAGTACTCCTCGAAGTTGAACTGGATCCAAAGTCCTCGCCCTGTGAAATACGCAAATCGCAGCGGCAGTCCATCGCGTGCGGAAAGATAAGGTAAAGATAAACCGTGCAGGTTTGGTTTGAGCTGCATTAGCCTTCGGTTAGCTTCGCATCGGTTTCGTGTTTCCCGTTTGCAAGGGAATCACTATCGCCCCCTTTAAGCTTGAGCGACGCGCGGAGATGATATTCTTTTGATGGCTCCCCGATTTTTCGTGCGGGACTATCCACAAGGACGCGCGAAATGCGAACAAGAAATTTATTGCGGTTGCTGTTGCTCACCGCAGCATTGCTGATCGCCCACAAATGGCCAGCGCCTTTGCGGGCCGCGGACGATGCATTGCCCAAGGGCGCACTGTTGCCCGCGGCAATTTCCGCCGTCGGCGAGCAAGTTCCCTCGGAAGACAACGTCATCAAGGACTTTCACTCGCTGGGGTTGATCAATGGTCGCACCAACATTTTTCGTTGTGCTTCGCCGGTGAAAGACCTGATCGACGATGCCGCCATCAACGAACCCTCGCTGGACGAAGCCAAGGCCCGCCTGAGGGCTTTTACGATTTGGGCATCCGAACCATCATTTCCCTGGAGAATCCGGCTGCGCCAAGCTCCAGAGAGGTCGAAGTTAGCGAGCTGAAGGCGAAGCGAACCAAAGCGGTGATGACGCTGGAAAAGTCGGCGGCCCAACAGATCGGGCTGCGTTACATTTCGCGCCCGTTGGCGAACTCGGGCAAGGACTCGCTCGAAGAGCTATCAGATCAGGAAGTTTTGAAGCTGCTCGACTCGCTGGCCAACGACATTTTCACCTGCGCAGCAGACGGCGGCGTCGTCTTCCACTGCTCTGCCGGGCACGACCGCACCGGCATCGTGGCGGCCTACCTGCGTTTGAAGTATCAGCACTGGCCGGTCGATCAGGCGATTGATGAGATGCGTCGTTACGGCCACAACTGGCCCAAGTTCTCCCACAACGCCGGCCTCTCGTCCTGGCACGAAGAGCACTTGCGCGGAATTAGCAAGCTGCTTGAGTCAGCGCCGCAGTAGCGCATGAGGGACTCCTGTTCATCAGGAACGAGGAAACGCATTGACGAGCGCCGTCAGCGTTGCTTTCACATCGTCCAGCGTGCCGACGGCCACAAAGAGGTGGAAGCGATAATCTCCGGGAGGAATTCCAGCGGCAGACCGCAGACGGCTGACACAGTTCCATTTGTTGACATGCTGTGCCGGAAAGGTGAACCGGCCGTATTTGATGGGGTCAACAGCGACGGTGGCGCCGGCGGACGGCTTCGGCCCGGGATTGGGAAAGAAAACGCCCATCGCATGCGAGCCCTCGGCGGTGGAAACGACGACCGGATATTCTTGCTCGCCGGGGCCACCGCTCAGCGGTTTTAATTCGCCGGTGGCAGGATGGAATGTCCAGAAGCGGCTGAATGCCGGCGGCATGTAGCCGGTCAGCACTTCGAACTGTGCCAGCGTGTGCCGCTCTGTCTGCGGCACGGTGAACACGACGTCGTACTCGATGGCGTGCGGGAGATTTTTGTAGCCAATGTGAACCCGTTTATGAACCAGGTGATCGGAGAGCGCCTTGCCATTGAGCGCCACCCGGCCTTCCGATTTTTCGCCCGGTCGCAACCAGAATGCCATTTGTGTGGTCGTTTCCAACTCCGCACCGTCGACATGAATTTGCAGCAGTCTGCTAGTCGAGGAGCTGCCGGCCCCATCGTCGCGGGAACCGGCCTCGGTGGGGTTAAAACACTCCGCCCAAAACTTCTGCGGCAGCGAGCAGTCGAAACTCGCGGCCGATTGCAGTTGCCGGCCATGATCGGCGCTGTCGATAAACTCTTGGCCATTCCACCGCAGCGAGTGAATGGCGCCGGCCAGACGATCGGTCGTGGTGATCACAATTTCCGACGGCCCCGCCGGAGCGCGGATGACGGCATTGCTGCTGGGAGGAATGAATTCTTCGGCAGCAATTGCGAGATTGATAAAACAGCACGACAGGCATGCTGCCAGTAACCCCTGCAAATTGCGGATAGTGAATCGGAGATACATTGCGATCGATTCTCGTGGCGTTTGGGATCCAACCAAACGCTATTTCGGCGTTGCAGCTTCCGGCACGGCATCATCGGTCTTCGCGGCCGCGCGAAAAGAACGCTCCACTGAGTCGTTCGGATCGGTCGAAACGCTTTGATCGCGCCACAGCCAGCGCATCATTTCGGGCAGAATGGCGCCCCCTTGTTTCTGGCCGTGCAGGCCGATGCCCCAGGCATAGTTCACGTCATAGCCTTTTTTCGTCAGTGCTTCTGCCAATCGCACGTTCTGATAAAACCAATCGCGGTTCTGGTTGTAGGCGCCGCCGCGGCCCGTGCCGCGGTTGTCGTTGCGGCCGTCTTGCAGGAAGATGCGGATCGGTTTTTTATCGGCGGCTAAGACTTTGTCGGCATAGGCGCTGCCGCTGCCGGGCCCGCGCAAGTCGACGAAGCTGCCAACGACGGTAATCACTTTGTGAAATTGCTGCGGCCGCTCCCAGGCTACGGTGAAGGCTGCGATGCCGCCGGAGCTGGCACCGGCAATGGCGTGCTGCTCTGGATCGGGTGAGATATTGTAATCTTTCGCCAGCACCGGCAGCAGCTCGTCGCAAATCACGCGGGCGTACTTATCGTTGAGCGAGTTGTATTCGGCAGGCCGGTTGGTGTTGCGATCGCCCCAGTCTGCGCGGCGTCGGTTCTGGCTGCTCTGGAGTCCGCCCGGGATTGATGAACACACCAAGCATCACCGGAATTTCGCGACGATGAATCAAATTATCGAAAACATTTGGTGCCCGTACGCTCCCTTTCATGTCGATCATCGCCTGGCCGTCGTTAAAGATCATCAGCGGCGTGGGCTTGGCGGGATCGTACTGCGCCGGCACATAAACCCAGTACGTGTGTTGCGTGCCAGGATAAATTTCGCACTTCAACGTGAGCGGCCCGACGAGCTTGCCATGTGGCACACCTTCTTGCTCCAGCGAATCTGGTCCGAGCTTGTAGAAATCGTCTTCGCCGGCGGCGAACAGTTGCGTGGCGACGAGCAAGACGGTGAACACAGCGGCGAGTTGCGTTTTCATCGCAGGGACTCCAGGTTAAGGTCTTTGAATTTGGATGGTGAGCGCGTTGTGAATTGAGATTGTAGCCGACGGAAATTGTGAGAGGCAAATTTTACCACAGAGACATGGAAGCACGGAAAAAACCGCATAGAATTGCCTGAATCTACAATCAAATTGCTGCTCCGTGCCTTCGTGACCCGGTGGTTAATCGACTTGCAGTTCGCGGACAAGCCGTGTGAATTCTTCGCCGCGGTGAGTGAAATCGCGGAACTGATCGGTGCTGGGGCAGGCGGGGGAGAGCAGAATTGTGTCGCCGGGTTTGGATTCTTCAATGCACGCGGCGAGAGCTGCTTGCAGGGTTGCCGCGCGTAAGCAGCGGAAATCTGGATCGCAATTGCGGATGGCAATTTGAAGTTTGTCGGCCACGGCGCCGAAGACTACTGCGCCTTGGGCCAAGCGTCCGACGTTGTCGGCCAATTGGGTGAAGTCGGCTTGAGCATCCGCACCGCCGAGCAAGAGCCAGATTGGGCGATCCATCGCTTTCAAAGCGGCAATTGTGGCGGTGTGAGAAGTCGATTTGGAATCGTTGTAGAACCGACGACCGGCGATTTCGGCGACGAGCTGCAAGCGATGCGATAGTCCAGCGAAGTCGGCGAGCGAGCGGTCGATGATTGCTTCATGGACTCCACACTCACTTGCAGCAGCGGCGGCACAAGAGGCATTTGTGCGGTTATGTTGACCGGGCAATTTGAGTGGCGGGAGTTTGGTGAAATCCCAAGGAGACACGCAGCGCTGCCCGGTCAGCGTTCGCCAATCGCCAACCTCTCGATCTCTGGTGTTTAACACGACGAATGGCACGTTTCCTGCCCCGTCACCCTGCCCTCTCCCGCCAGGGGAGAGGGTGGATTGAAGCAGCCGTTGTTTGGAGGTCACATAATGTTCCCAGGAACCGTGCCAATCGAGATGGTTGGGCGAGCAATTGGTGACGATGGCGCCGTGCGGCCAACGGGCTTCGTTGCTCAACCAGTGCAACTGAAAGCTGCTAAGTTCCAGGACGACAATGTCCTCGGGCTGCATCTGTGGTAAATCGCCAAGTAGACTGTGGCCGATGTTGCCACCCAGCCAAGTGCGGCGGCCGGCGGTTCGCAGAATGGCGGCCAACATTGCCGCGGTCGTCGATTTGCCGACGGTGCCGGTAACGCCGATGACCCTCGCCGGGCAGGCATCGAGAAACAATTCGATTTCCGATGAAATCTTGGTTCCTGCCTGCCGAGCGATTTCGACAAAACTATTACCAGGACGAACCGCCGGATTTACGACAACAAGATCGGCAGCGCGAAAACCGTCGTCGCAGTGCTGGCCCAATGTGAATTTCGCAATCGGCACATCGTGAAGCTGTGCCAGTGATTCGGCCAGCAATTTTTCAGCAGTCAAATCCGTCACCGTCACGATCGCCCCGGCCTGTGCGCAATACCGCGCTGCCGCCACTCCACCCCCGTGACGGCCGAGGCCGAGAATCGTCACTTTTTGTCCGCGTAGTTGCACGTCATTTCCTGCTGCGTGCCGCCGGAGTATCATAACAGTTTGGCTCATTCTGTCCGGAGCCAACAGGAGTGAATCAAGGTGACAAAAGGCGTCATATCTCTGCGCGGGGTCGAGGTCCACAACCTCAAGGGGGTTGATCTCGACATCCCGCACCGCAAGCTGATTGTTTTCTGCGGCCTGAGCGGCAGCGGCAAGACCAGCCTGGCGCTCGACACACTATATGCCGAGGGACAGCGGCGGTATATCGAAACTTTTTCGGCCTACACGCGTCAGTTTTTACAGCGGCTAGAGCGACCGGCGGCGGAGCGAATTACCGGCATTCCGCCGGCGGTGGCGGTGACGCACAAATCGAACAACCGCTCAAGCCGCAGCACGGTGGGCACGACGACCGAGACAAACGATTATCTGCGGCTCTTGTTCGCGAAAATCGGCCGCGTGATTTGCCAGACCTGCGGGCATGAAGTGCGGCGCGAGTCGCCGCAATCGGCGGCCGAAGCGCTGACGAAGTTGCCGGAGGAGACGCGGTTTTTGGTGGGGTTTGAACGCGGTGGGCCAAGTACAATGCAGTCCCCTCACCCCAGCCCTCTCCCCGAGGAGAGAGAGAATTCTTTGGGTGCCACTGCTGGCTTGTCCAGCAGTGCTGCCGATGATTCTAGCTTGCAGCCCGAACCCCCTCACCCCAACCCTCTCCCCGAGGAGAGGGAGCAGACTGCGACCAAACTTAAAGCACAGGGTTACGTGCGGGTAGTGGCTGGCGAGCGGATGGTTAATTTGGATGAAGAGCCGCTGCCGACGAGCCAATCACTTTACATCATCCTCGATCGCCTCACCGTCGGCGCCGCGGTGCAACGAATTCGCGAATCGGTGGAAACCGCGTTCGCCAAAGGAAGCGGCCGCGCCGTCGTGTTCCTCGATTCGCCGCAGCCGGCGCAGGTCGAAAATCAATCGTGCGGAACGCCATATCAACTCGATGGACGCACCTGGCAGCGACTGGCGTTCAGCGATCAGATGACATGCGATCACTGCGGCCATGCGTATCCACTTCCGGAACCGCGACTGTACAGCTTCAACAGTCCGCTCGGGGCGTGCCCGGAGTGCGAAGGGTTTGGTAATGTGATCGACATCGACATGGATTTGGTGGTGCCCGATCCACGGAAATCGCTGCGCGAGGGAGCTGTTGCGCCGTGGAACACGCCGGCGTATTCGCATGAGCTGCATGAACTGATCGCGCTGGCCGGCGATTACCATCTTCCGCTCGACGTGCCGTTCAAGAATTTGACCGAAGAACAAAAGGTGCTGATCCGCGAAGGCGTGCCGGAGCGCAACTTCGGCGGCCTGCGCGGATTTTTTGCGTGGCTCGAAAAACGCAAATACAAAATGCACCTGCGCGTGTTTCTCAGCCGCTGGCGCAGTTACAGCGTGTGCCCGGCCTGCAACGGCACACGGCTACGGCCGGAATCTTTGGCGACGCAAATCGGCGGCCTGAACATCGCCCAGGTGTGTGCGCTAAAAATTCGCGATGCGATTGCATTTTTTCGCAAGCTGACCGCAGAACCCACTCCCCTTGGGAGAGGGCAGGTCGCCACAGGCGACTCGACGCGGCGAGGTGAGGGGGCTGCCAAGGCGGAAGGCGGAAGGCGGAAGGCGGATCCGGAGGATTCGGTGTCCGACATTCCCCATTCCCCATTCCCCACTCCCCATTCCGACGCACCCTTTCACCCGTTCACCCCTTCACCCCTTCATTCGCAGGCCGGCACCCTCTCCCCAACCCACTCCCAAGCGGATAGTGGGCTAAGGCAGTGGGAACGCGCCGTCGGTCGCATGATGCTCGATCAAGTGCAGTCGCGGCTCGGCTATCTCGAATCGGTCGGACTGGGTTACCTGACACTCGATCGCTCGCTGCGAACTTTGAGCGGTGGCGAAGCGCAACGGGTTTCGCTCACCACGGCACTCGGCTCCAGTTTGGTGAACATGCTGTACGTGCTCGATGAGCCATCGGTCGGTTTGCATCCGGCCGATATCGACCGGTTAGATCGAGCCGTGCTTTCGCTGCGCGACCGCGGCAACACGGTCTGCGTCGTGGAGCACGAAGAATCGATGATTCGCGCCGCCGATCAGGTCATCGAAATCGGTCCCGGCGCCGGCGAACGTGGCGGCAAAGTGGTGTTTCAAGGCACGCCAGCGGAAATGGAACTTTGCCTGAAAAGTGTGACCGGCGATTTTCTGGCGGGCCGCCGCGGAGTCAGCCCGGTGACACAGCGGCGGCGGGCCGATCATGGTTGGATTCGCCTGGCCGGCGCACGCGGCAACAATTTGAAAAACGTGACGGTCGAGTTTCCGCTGGGTGTGTTGTGTTTGGTCACAGGCGTGAGCGGCTCGGGTAAAAGCACGCTGGTCGAAGATACGCTATATCCGGCGCTGCGGCGGCGAATGCGCTTGGAAGCGCCGAAGCCGGCCGATCACGACGATGTTTACGGCGATGGCCAGGTGAATGAAGTGATGCTGGTCGATCAAAGCCCGATTGGCCGCTCGCCGCGATCGAATCCGGTCACGTACATCAAAGCGTTCGACGAAATTCGCGCTGTGTTTGCCGAAACCCTAGAAGCCCGCACGCGGAATTACACACCGAGTTATTTCAGTTTCAATGCCGAAGTTGGCCGCTGCCCGGCGTGCAACGGCGATGGGTACATTGAAATTGACATGCAGTTTTTGGCCGACGTGTACATGAAGTGCAGCCAGTGCCAAGGCCGCCGCTATCGGCCCGAGATTTTGAAAATTCAATACCGTGGCCGCGATATTTCCGAAGTGCTGGAGCTGACCGTCCGTGAAGCGTTTACATTTTTCCGCGGCTGTCCGAAAGTGCAGACGAAGCTGAAGCAGTTGATCGACGTCGGCTTGGATTATTTGCGGCTCGGCCAGCCGGCGAACACGCTTTCCGGCGGCGAGGCGCAGCGATTGAAACTGGCCGGTTATATGTCGGGCGCCAAACGCAATCGCACGCTATTCATTTTGGACGAACCGACGACCGGTCTGCATTTCGCCGATGTGGTGCAGTTGATTGATTGTTTCGATGGCGCTCTTGGCGGTTGGCCATTCGCTGATTGTTGTCGAGCACAATTTACAAGTGATGAAAGCCGCTGATTGGATTATCGATTTGGGGCCGGGAGCCGCCGACGAGGGTGGCCAGATCGTCGTGCAAGGCCCGCCGGAATTGGTGGCCCGGTGCAAACCATCGGCCACGGGGCGGCATCTGGCGGCGGCGCTTGCGCGGCAGATTCAAGAAGCGACGGCTTGAGGATGAAGGGGTGAACGGGTGAAGAGGTGAAGGGGTGGCATAAAGCCGCCGATGACATCGGCGGTGCGCGTGACGGTCGGCAATCGACTACGAGTGGTAAAGCCGGCTTTATGAAAGAGTGAGGTGCCCGAAATTGGCGATTTGAAGATCAAAAATCGTCGAAGTGGCGGTTGGCCCGTGGTCGATTTGTTTCTATGATTACAGTGTCGAAAGTATTGCGTCGAATAGGCTTGTAGACGTTCGTTTAATTCGTTCATCGAGCGATTTACCGCGACGGCGGTTGCAACTATGGCGAAACAAGGGCCGAGAAAAAAGCTGCCGAAGGAATTGGCAGTTATCAATGCCGACAATTGCACCGGGTGTGAGGCTTGTTTGGAGGTCTGCCCGGTCGATTGCATCGTAAAGATTCAGCAGTACGACCAGTTCCAGAATCTGCAAAGCTTTTGCGAAATTGATCTGGAACGCTGCGTGGGCTGCGAAGTGTGCGTGCACATTCCGGGCAAGAAATCGAATCCGTACGATCTCAAAGTTTGCCCCTGGGACGCCATCGAAATGGTCCCCACCGAACAGGTGGCGCAAGTGGTGGCCCAAATCGGCGGCCCGCCGGAATACATCACTGCCAACTGGGACCGACTGGTCGGCACGGCACAACATCTGGCGGAGCTGAAAGCGACGGCCGGCTAAGACCATATCTGTGTGGCGGCGGAGCTATGCTTGCGCCTACGCGCCGGGCAAGCCCGGCCGCTACACTTTCACTTCCGAGTGGCCCACAGCATGCCGTATTTCATGAATGTGTATTCGAACCACGACTTCTCTACTTGCACCGTGAAGCCGTGACGCTCTAGCAGATCGATCAGGATCTGCCGGTCTTGGCCCGGGGCGTATTCGTGAAATTCCATCGCCACTTTGTCGATGCGGGCAAAAGTTTCGTCGTCGAGACTGCGGAAAATTTCGTACTCGCCCCCTTCGCAGTCGCACTTTAGAAAGTTCACGCGGTCCACGCCGTTTTCATCGAGCATGTGCCGCAGCGATTTGACCGGCGCTCGTTCGATCACCGGGTCAGATTGGTACTTGCCATACAGCAACTTGATGAACACACGCGTCCAAAACTTCGGCTTCCACGAGGCGTGATGGTTAACGATGTTGAAGCCGGGATAGGTGGTAATCTCGAACGTGCCGCCGTCGTTGCCCGCGGCCGCTTGAATGGGCACGACGTTGCCCAGTCCATTGCGCTCGACGTTCATCCGCAGCACATCCATGGCACTGGTCGGCTCGATCGCCAGTACCTTGCCACGGGTCGCCTGTTTTGCGGCCCATAAGACAAAGATGCCCATATTCGCGCCAATGTCGACCACCGTATCGGTCGGATGAATTTCGAAATTGGGGTGATCGTAGCGCCGCTTTTTGAAAATCTCGTTCACCACAAAGCGCGCCGCCGCCTGCTGCTGTGGCGTGACCAGCCACAGCGAGAGACTGTCGTCCAGCGGGATCCTGAATTCGGCTTCAGCGGCGGCTTGCGACATTGCTTGAACTCAAAACATCGTTTCCCAATAATGCGATTTACGAACCGCTAACTATAATCGCAAATCATTTCAGCCGCGATGGGGCAGTCACCAAGGTTGAAGCCCGACAATCGGCGTTAAATCTTCAGCAAACGGCCCTCGATCGCACCAATCGTACGGAAAATTCTGGCCGATTCTTGGACTTTCGCCGGGCCTTGGTACGCTTTGGGCTGGCGACCAGCCTGCGTTTCTTCGCAGCTGCGGAACGTTCGCCATTCATCGCTGACATCGCATCCTGAATCGGGGGAAAGGTGCATAAATGCGGCATCAAGCGCGTTGGTTTGCGCTGTGGGGGTTGGTCTGTTCAATGTCCACGGTTGTCTTCGGGCAACAAACTTCTGCCACGCTGACGCAGGGCATTACCGTTCAGCTGTCGAAGGTCACCGCCATCAGCGGCGGCAGCACCGCCGATGTGCTGTACGGCACTTATGTGCTGGGCGACAGCCGATTGTTTTTGGTCCAGAAGAGCGGGCTGATTCGGTACATCAATCCGAACACGACCAACGATACCGGCACGGTGATGCTCGATTTCAGCACCGCGCTGCCTGGCTTTTTGCAGACGAACAGCGAAAAGGGTTTGCTGGGCATGGCGTTCAGTCCCGATTTCGACAATCCCAGTGCGCCCGGCTATCGCAAGTTTTACACGTACTCGAGCGAAAGCGCCGCTGCGAATGGTACGGCCGATTTTCTGTTTCCCGAATCGGCCACGACGGCGGTCGATAATTACGCCGTGCTGCGCGAATGGACGGCTAACACCGGTGTGACCGGAATCACGGGTTCGTCGCGCTGATTATGAAAGTGGCCGATCCGCAACCGCAACATAACGGCGGCACGATTGAATTCAGTCCCGTCGATCATTATCTGTACTGGGCGATGGGCGATGGCGGCGGCAACAGCAGCAATCCGGATTCGCTCAATGGCCTCGACAACAATTCCGACGGCCACACGAACAGCGACGGCGTGCATCCGCATGGCAACGCCCAAGATCGCACGGTGATGCTTGGGAAGATGCTGCGCATCAATCCGCTGCCGGCGTCGGTGGCCCCCGATGCGAATTCCGATCCCAGTGCCAATGGCCAGTATCAAATTCCTAAGAGCAATCCGTTCACGATGGAATCGAACATCAACCCGGCGAACGGGCAGCCCTACCCAAATTGGAATCCCGCTTGGCACGGAGAGATTTATGCCTACGGCCTGCGGAACCCGTATCGTTGGAGTTTCGACCAGGGGGATAAAAACAACCCCAACGATCCGAACCGCGGAAAGTTGTACGTCGCTGATGTCGGTTTTGTGTCGCGCGAGGAAGTCGACCTGATTCAATCGGGGGGCAACTATGGCTGGGTGATGCGGGAAGGCACGTTGCAGCCGCCGGCCGTGAACGCCGGCAACCCGGCGATTCCCAATTACACCGCGCCCATGAATGCGATCACCGGGTTGCCTGACACGCTGATCGATCCGATTGCGGAATATGATCACTCCGTGGGCACGGCCATCATTGGCGGCTTTGTGTATCACGGCTCGCGAATTCCGTCGCTCGATGGTAAATACATCTTTGGCGACTATCAAAACAAGCTATCGTTGAATACCGGCAACGGAATCTTGTTCTATTTCGATCCCAACGAGACGAAAGCGCCGGACGCGCCGTACACGATTTTTCGCTTCGGTATCAGCGGTGCCGGCGTGAGTTTGCCGGCCTCGGGCTTGCAAGGCTTTGGCGAAGACACCAGCGGCGAGATTTACGCGCTGTTCGATAACGGCACCGTGATTACGCTGGTGCCCGAGCCCGCCAGTTTTGTGCTGCTAGCTCTCGGCATGATCGGACTGTTTTGGCACTCTAGACCGCATCCCCTCCGCAAGTCGCCGATCAGCAACTGAACTGCCGGTGCCATCGTGACAAACTTCATTGACGGTTCGGGGTCGAACCAAATATATTCGTCTAAACGAATATGAAAACTAAACCCGCCGACTATGTCGATCTCGCCTTTCGGGCCGTGGCCGATCCTACCCGACTGCGAATTTTGAACCTGCTGCGCGGCGGCGAACGCTGCGTCTGCGAGCTGGTCGAAGCGCTAGGCGTTCCGCAACCCAAAGCTTCCCGGCATCTGGCGTATTTGCGACGGGCCGGACTGGTGAGTGTTCGCAAGCAAGGGCTGTGGAGTTATTACCGTGTCAACCAGGCCGACACCGTGTTTCATGCGAAATTGTTCGATTGTCTGGCCGCTTGCTGCAACGACGTGCCCGTGCTGGTTCGCGACCGGCGGCGATTGCAACGATACGTCAAATGCTGTTGATTTTTTATTTCCTCAATTCATCCGCCTAAACGAATATGCCGAACATCCTATTTTTATGCACCGGGAATTCTTGTCGCAGCCAAATGGGTGAAGCGCTGTTGCGGCATCGTGCCAGCGACCGTTTCGATGCCTACAGTGCCGGCACGCAGCCGAAGGGAATTCATCCACTGACGATCCGGGTGCTCGAAGAACAGGGAATCGACACCAGCCAGCTACGGTCGAAAGACATCACAGAGTTTCTCGGCAAATTGCCAGTACATCATTTGATTCTTGTCTGTGATAACGCCGAAAGAAGTTGCCCGAGTATTTTCCCCGGCATACTGGATCGTCAGTTCTGGCCATTTGACGATCCGCCAGCATTTCAGGGAACTGATGAAGAAACGCTACAGAAGTTCCGCGAAGTGAGAGACCAAATCGACGAGCGGATTCAACGCTGGCTGGCGGAGCAGAAATGAAAAAATATCTGGCCGAAGCCTTCGGCACCTTTATCCTGGTGTTTGCAGGAACCGGGGCCATCGTCATTAACGATGTCTCGGGCGGCAAGGTGACGCATGTTGGCATTGCGACTCACATTCGGACTGGTTGTGATGGCGATGATCTATGCGATCGGCGATATATCGGGGGCGCACCTAAATCCCGCGGTGACCATCGGGTTTTGGTTCGCTCGTCGTTTGTCGTTCCAGTCGATCAGCCCCTACATCGTGAGCCAACTTTGCGGAGCTTTTGCAGCCAGCGGGTTGTTATGGACAATGTTCGATCATCCGACGCTGGGAGCAACGCATCCGGCCGGACCTGTGGTTCAGTCGTTTGGCTTGGAAACGGTACTGACGGCGATCCTGATGTTCGTGATTCTAAGTGTCGCATCGGGACCCAAGGAAAAAGGGTTGCTGGCCGGCGTTGCGATTGGCGGTGTCATTGCCTTCGAAGCGCTGTTTGCCGGGCCGATGTCCGGCGCGTTCGATGAATCCGGCACGCTCCCTTGCCCCGGCAGTTGTGAGCGGCACCGTTAGCGACAGCTGGATTTACCTGGTGGCCCCGGTGTTGGGATCGGCAATTGGCGTGTTGTGCCACCGGGCAATTACATGAAGGAAAGTTGCGGACGGCTGCCGTGAAAGTTGTTTCGTGTTGCCAAGGCGAAGTCATTGGCCGCGCCAAAAGTATTTCGGCAGGTCGTGCAGTTTCAATCCGCCGCCGCGCATCCAAAGTCGTTCGACGACTTGCCGGCGATCGACCGTCAGGAACTGATCGACGGAGCGCTGCACCTCGCCGTACAGATTCTGAAAGCCGGGCTGAAGCGCTTCGTACATTTGATGCAAAAGGGGCGCACGGGTGGGGTTGCGTTTCAATTTTTCGGCCTGCTGCCAATCAAGATGGTAATGCTTGACCAGCGCAGGGTAAAGTCGTTGCCCCCCAGCGGAATGCTGCGCATGGCCAACGAGCGGCCATTGGTGAGGACAATGTTGCTGGAGTCGGTGCCGATGTCGAGTATGGCATGCACGCGGATGGGGGCGTCCGCTGGAGCACTTTGGGGCGCGGCGGCCAGCCGTTGCTCGCGCATCAAGAAATTCAGCAGTGCCGCACTGTCGCTTTGCACCACATCGACCTTGATCCGGCGATCGGCAAACAGCTTCAACTGCGCATGTACTTCTTCCAGCTTAATGGCCAGCAGCGCGATTCCGTTGTCGGGAACGCAATCGGGTTCGGGCTGTTCGTCGGTTGATTCCAGAACCTGATAGTCCCAGGCAATGGTTTCCAGCGGAAACGGAATTTGCTGTTTCACTTCATAGTGCATGATCTCGGAGATTTTTTTCTTATCGGCCAGCGGCAGACTGAAGAACCGCATTAGCACTTTTTGCGCCGGCAGGCTGACTGCGACGGTGCCATCTTTGAATACGTGCCGGTCGAGAAACGACTGCAGCGTTTTCTCGATCGAGGTTTGCAATTCGGCGGTGGGTCGATTTGCGATTCCATCGTGAATGATTGTCTCCGCTTCCAGCGCGACCACCCGATCCGTCTCGGCGACGTACCCCAGTTTGATTGCTTTCAGCGCACAGCGTCCCAAGTCAATGCCCCAGGCGGTCGTCGGCCTTGGTTTGCGGCTTTTGAGCAGGCCGAGGACACCTGTCTTTTCCCGCGGAGCTAGATTGGCGGTGAGAAAGGCTTGCTGCAAGGCTTGCAGCGCCAATCCGGCGGCAACACAAAAATTGCCGGGTTCGGCAGTGAACTGCGGCATTTGAAGCTGTGTTGTGTCAATGCGCTGGAAGCGATCAACCGGCTGAATCGGAAATCGCCAGGCACTTTTGGCGGGAGGCACTGGCCAATTCACTGTGCCGGCTGTAGGGTCGGCGGCCGCCGGATTCGCTCGGTGCTCCAGCACGCCAATCAACTTGACGGCGGCCGAGTCGTCGGGGCAAAGCTTCACAAGCCGTTGGGCAATGGGCAGCAAGTGTTCGTCATAAGCGACGGCTTCGCGCAAATCGGCTCGCAACCAATCGACTTCGTCAGCTCGCAGTTTCGCTTCGCGCAGCAGTTTATCGAGTTGCGGTGTGCCATCGACTCGTCGATCTGCTCCAGCAATCGCACAGCGTTCTCGTAGCGATATTTTTGCAATTCTGACAGGGCCAGCTTGTGCAAACGCTCGCACCGTTTTTTCGTCTGGTTCGATTCCCACGTTTGGAGCTCGAGTTGCAGTTTCAGCATGGCCGCATCGTGCGGTTTCAAATTCAACGGCGCTGCAACTTGTGGCGACAGGCCTTCGAGACGATTCTCGGCCACCGCCAGACGGATTTCGCCAGCCAACTTTTGCGCGGTTGCTTCACTGGCTCGGGCCTCGCCGATCAATTGCCGAATTGCATCGGTGGTAAGTGCTGCGGGCACTTGCTCCAGGATCGTCAGCGCGGCGGCAAAATCGCCGGCTTCGATTCGCTGTTTCGCTTCCGCTTCAGCGCGCACGGGCACGCTGATTGATTTCTCCGATTTCGCCGGTGACCTCGCCGATCAATTTCAGCACTTGTTGATGGAATTCGGCCAATCTGGAATGTTCGTGACCCAGCTGCTGATTAAGAAGTGCAAGCATTCGTGATATTGATGTCGATGGCGAAGTTGTCCCGCTTCTGCCAGTGCCCTGCGAATGGATTCAATCCGGCTTTGGATCGCGGCAGTCAAATTCACACCACACGCCCCGCAGTGCAAAGCCCCACGACGGCAAACGGTGCTGCACTCGATGCACGGCTCCCAGAGCGCACCTCCGCAGGCGATGCAAAACTGGCACGAAGCCGTATTTTCGTGGCCGCATTCGCTGCAAGCATTTGCGGCAAACACCGGCGTGGCCTCTGGAACAAACGAAATTCCTGCACCGCGCCCGGTCGCTGAATCTGGCGCCGCGGATTCGGGCTGCGGCCGCGATTCTTGCAACTCACGCTTCAAGCGACTTTCGTATTCCGCACGCAACTCCGGTTTCAGCAGCGTGTCGCGGGCGGTAAGCATTTCGTCGAGCAGCCGTTCGTAAAACTCATGGTGCCGGCCATGCCGAAACGATCGCAGATGGTTGATCTGTCGCGCAGCGGTGTCACGGATCACGTCCTCGTCCGATTCCCAGAGTTCGAGGCCCAATAAGCGAAAATGATTGGGTGGCGTTCCGCCGCCACGGATGCCCAACCATTTGTGATAGGGATCGAAGGCTTTAGGTTCTGTCTGTGCCATCACCACTTTGGATTCCATCCATCGTCGGGCTTCGTGTCGCGAATTGCAGCTCTGAGCGGGCGATCATTCGCAGCGCCCAGGGTGCGGGAGTTGAGGCTAGTTCACCTGGTTCAGGGGGACGGAAGTTCGGTTGTCACTCGCCGGGTCGGCCACTTCAATGCACAAAACATCAATCACGAGTTTCTCCGCCACGCCTCTCCTGGGAACTTCGGGATCTTTATCAACCCGTGTAATCAAAACATCGGTGGATCGAATTCGCTGGCTGTCGAGTTTTGTAAGCGCGTCGATCCAGCGACCATTGTCGATGGTCCGCACGAGGGCCAGCTTCAATTGTTTGCAGTAGTAGCTGGCAACCAGTTCCAATTCACTCTCCGATTCCAATCGCAGATAGCAAATTGCCAGGGGGCCAGGTGTAGAGCCTGACAAATGTCCCTGGAAATCGGCCGGCCAATTCAAGTGATAGGCAGCTTTGACGCGGGCGCCTTTGTGCAGCTTCAACCCGCAATTGGCCGTCACCGAATCGCTGGAATCCGATCTGGCGGTGGCTTCTGCCGGGGATTGAGACTGCGTCGCAGAATCGAGCAGCTTGTCGAAATCGGCGACGGAACCGACTGGCGTCGTTGCAATCGTCACGGCGGCCGCACTGTCTTGACTTTCCGCGATTTGTCGGCAGCGATCGGTGAGCGCCCGGACAAGGTTCTCGGAAGCGCACAGCCAGGCCTTCTTGGCCGCCTGCTCCTTCGCCATTCGCTGGCCCTGCGGCGTGTCGCTGTATTGACGCATCGAAGCGACTCGCAAATTTGCGGCCGGCGCCTCGCGCGGCAATTGTTTGAGAACGGCAACCAAACCGGGATCTCGCGGACCGTTATAGAGGGTGGGACTCGTGGCCACGGACGATTCCTCGACCCAGGCGTCTTTCCAACGTCGAAAGAGTGCTGCACGCACTGTGTCGCTTGGTAAGCTCATGGCCAGCGTGAGCAGCGCAGTGTCGGTCGGCGTATCGGCAGCGGTAGCGATGCGCTCAGCCAGCGTTTGTGCAAAATCGAGCCGCCATAAATGCGCTAATGTTTCCATAATTTCTGGGAACGGCAGCTCGCGAGAGAGATTTTCATTAACGCCCGCCCGGGCCGTTACAGACCCGTTCTTTGCTCCGTTCCACTCGACAGACGTAGCCCGCAGCAAGCGTTCGAGCACCTGTTGGCAGGTTTGTCCCAACTGGCGATCCAGCGTCGATTGCACGCCCGATTCGACATGTCCACTTACCGACAGTTCGACCTGGGCAGGAAGATTTTGGCGGTCGGATGAGCTGAGCAAGGAGAGCAATCGCTGGCGGCTCGCTGACGACGAAACTCCGTGGGCAACTCGCTGAGCCAATTGCAGCCTGAAGTCCGTCGTGGCAATTGGCCGCATTTGTCGCAGGCATTCTTCATGCAATTGGTCGGCGGTCATCTGGCCGCGCCCTGGCGGTCGAATGGAATCGGGCACTGTCAGCACAGCCAAAAGGATTCGCTCGTTCTGTGCGTCACGGTGCTCAATTAATGTCCGCAGTGCGGCGCTGGTCAGTGTGCGATCGTCCAGATCGCATGGTTGGTTGCCAAGGAGGATGCGCTTGAGCACCGAGCGCGCTTCCGTGCTGCCATTGATTCCCAAAGTTTCGACGATGATCTGCGCAAGCCAGGAATGGTAACCGCCGTCGTGACGAGCGGCTCATCGACATCGTCATATCCGATGGGCACTCGTTTTGCGACCGGTGCAACTGCTGGCGGCGCGGGAAGGGGTTCCAACAGTTCCCCGAGCAAGCGCGCGTTCTCGTCTGCATCTGGATTGAACTCATTGCCCGGGCCTAGTTGGCGGACGGATTGCAATAATTTGGGAGAGTGCTTTTGGCGGGCGGCTCTGAAATCGGCGGGGAGCCACTCGGCGTTGTCTAAAGGAAATTCCGACTTAGACACGGAAGCCTGAGTCGACTGCGGGCCATCGTCATCACGTCCGATGTATACCGGCGCCACTGTTTTTGGATCGACAGCGGGTTTCTTGGCCGCAGGCTGAACAGCGCTCTTGGCTGGCACCGTTGCAGTTTTTGCAGGAGCGGCCGCGGGAGTTTCCTCCTCGGGATATTCCACGAGCCGCGGCGGCGGAACATACGGGGCACGATCACAGCCGGCACAGGTGAAGACGGCAATGGCGCACAGCAATCCGATCAGCCAGACAAGCGATGCCCGGCATCCAAGCAGATTCGGTGGACTGTGAAAGCAAAGCATCACATTTTTCTCAGCCGGAGATACAAATTGTGCGGAAGCGCAAGAATCCCGGAGCAGCTTAGGCGGCTGCTCCGGGATCGGAATCACTAAACAACGAATCAAAACAGCTCTGACGACGATTTATTGATCGAGGTTGAGCTTATTCAGATTGACGCGGTCCAGAAACACGCCGGAAAACACCGCCGCGCGGTCAAGTTCAACAATGTTGTCCGTGTAACCGGTCCCCTGGAATTGGGTAATCGTCGTATTGTTGGTGCTGATGTCAAAACCAGGGTTCAAGTAACCGTCGCCGTTGATGTCGACGAACGTTTTGATACTGCCGTCAGCAAATAAAATGTTGCAGCCGGCACCTTTGCCGCCACCATGCACCGGTCCGAAGTCGCGATAATCTTGCAAATTATCGAGGGTTGCCTTCGGCGGCACGCCGGGCGATCCCTGTTCGTCTTGGTAAACATTGACGGCATAAGTTGGCGTAGTATTCAGATTCGATGCATCCAGGGCAATCTTATCGGTGTTCTTGCCCCAAGGATCGAGCTTGCCGGCGAGGGCAACTCGGGCGCACGGACCATCGCTGAAGCTTTCCACCAAGCGCGAACCAGCCGCCAGTGTGACCGTAACTCCGTCCGGACCCTTAATGTCAGCTTCGAGGAAGGCTTCTTTCTGATCACCCGGATTGGCATCGCCCATAATCGGAATGGTTGTCGAGCTCTGCGGGCTTCGATCGACAATGTTTCGAGTTAGCGCATTGCGAGTTCCGAGCACCCCCTTAATCGAGTTAATGGGAGCCGCACCGGCCGGATAGTTGATCACCATGGCGGTGAGGTTGCCGCCCGTCACGGTAGGGACGATGTTTAGTCTGGGACCGGTTCGCGAAAAGAACCAAGTGGTCATGTAGTTGGTGCTGTAACCCTTGTTGAGCAGATTATCGGCGAGCCACTGAGCCTTATCGGTAGCAGCGCCATACACGGCCGCCGAGCAGGCGCCGCACGCGACTTTGGCAGGATCACCCCCGTCGGCCGCAGGGACCGTCGCGACGCCCAAATAATCGTTGTATTTTTCCGACGCCGTGTTGGGATTGCTGGGGCAAAGCATTTCGGCGGGCTTACCGGCGCCGGCATTCACCATGTCGGCCACCCAGCCATAGCTATCCAAGCAACCATCACGCTTGCCATCCCACGCCCCCGAGCTGGCAAACTTCGTCTGCGGGTCACGATCGGCGAAGGTCGAAACGCTGATGAAGAACTGACGCAAGTTCGCTTTGCACTGCGTGCCGCGGGCTGCTTCCCGCGCTGCCCCCAGTGCCGGCAGCAACAAGGCCGCCAAAATGGCGATGATGGTGATCACCACCAACATCTCCACCAGTGTAAAACCGCTAATTTTTCGCTGCTGACTTTTCATTCCTGATTCTCCCACGATAGTTCGTTTCCTTAGAAAATACTCGATATCATGCCTATCTCTACCGACTGTTGCCCACGCACAATCACGTGCGGCGGTTACGATGCTTGATGGCTTCAGATGTCGGCTGCACCTCCTTTCTCTTGATGGTCGTTGTCGTACAAAGCTCAATCGTCCACCGACAAGTGATATTTGCTGAATACATCACTCGCCGGTAAATCGACGGTGTCGTCGGCAAAACCGTAGCCCGCCGGAAAGCCTTCGTTCAACAGTCCGTCACGATTGTTGTCGCGGAAATCGCGCACGCTGCCGTCGGCAAACAAGATGTTGCACGTGTTGGCGTGCGGTACGCCAAACTGACGGTAATCTTGCAACGTGTCTTTCCAGCCAGCCCACCAGCCGCTGGGGCCGTCGTAGGTTGTCGTTGCAGAAAATGTCGGCAATGCGCCGGTCGACTTACTGATGGGGCCGTGCGTAAACGATTCCAGCATTAGCTGGCCCGCCGCATGCGGTCCGACTGATGCGGTCAGGAACTTGCTGGTCGTTCCCGCATCGCCGAAAAACGGGATCACGCTGGAGGCGACGCCGGATGAATCGGACCTGGCCTGCCGCAATGGCCCCGAAGTGCAATGCCGTTCCAACGGACTCACCGCCGTGGTGCAGGCGCTACCCGCCGTGTTGCGCAAATTGCCGTGATCGTCGAGCATCACGTCGCTCCGCACGAGATACCAAGTGGCCGCGTAATTGGTGTTGTAGCCCGCGTTGTAAATCGCCTCTTCTACGAAAGCCCGGCGCGCATCATCGGCGGGCATAACTCCCGATGAGCCCGGATAATCGCCCAGGAGCTTGCGGCAAGGATTCACTTTCGGCGATCCATCGGGAAAATTCGACGCCGGGCTGCCAGATTTGTTGCTTTTGCAACTGAAGGTTGCTGGATCGGTTTCGTTCAGCAGGCTGTCGTAGGTGGCGCTAATCGATTCAGCGTTGGAGGGGCACAACATTTTCCCCGGCAAGATTCCCATGTTCGCAAGGTCGGCGACCCAGCCGATTTCCGTCACGCAGCCATCGCGCTTCCAGTCGAATGCGCCCGTACACCAGATTTTCTTGCGCTCGGCGACGGCCGAAAGACCCATATAAAACTGGCGTAAATTGCTTTTGCACGTGGCCGATCGAGCACTTTCTCGGGCCGACGACAACGCCGGCATCGTAAGCGCCACCAAAATGCCAATGATCGAAATGACCACTAACAATTCGACCAGGGTGAAACCCCGGTCGATCCCAACACCGGGCAACCGCGTAGCAGATGGCAGCGCTGCCTGCGCCCTATCAGACCAGCGGTGCTTGGCATCCATTCGTTTGGTTTTCCTGAAAGAGTCGCGAGTTGAGTTCGCGACAATCTGACAGGCCAAGATGAGCAAGCGATAAGCTGCGGTTAAGAATCGCGTGTCTCTTGCGCTAAGATGCGATTAGCGCGCTAACGAGACGTTCACAGTCGAATGTGATAGCGTTGCGCAAGCACCTGATTTGTTTGATCAGCGCTAGATTTCTAACAAACAGATTTTCGTTCCAGCGATTTGCACCATGTGATAACACAGCAAAATTGGCCGTCACTTCAGGAACGCGCGATATTGCCGATCGAGTTCTTCATAGCGCTGGCCGGTCAGTTTTTCCAGCGTGTCGAGATTGGCATGGCCCGTGTAGACGGCGCTGAGATAATCCATGAGCGCCGGTCGATAGCCAGCGCCGTCGGCGTGCATCAGAAATAGCGCCAGGCCGGTGCTCTGGCTGTAAATCATCGGCAAGCGTGGCTCGTGTTGCAAAGCGGTCATGCCATAGCCAACCAGCTCGCGCAGCGGCACATAGAAGTTGTCTTCGAGCAGCCGCTTGCGTGCCGCCGGCACACGGCCGGCGTTTTCGCCGCCGATGGTGATGTACGATCCATACGGTTCGTCGGCAAGCAACTGGTGCTCGGCGAATGATTCCATGTAGCAAGCGATGCCCTCGACGATCCAAAAATTATTTTTCCGGCCCGGATCGATGGCGCTGGGCCGCAGTTCGCGAAACAACTGATGCGTGGCCTCGTGATACAACGTGCCGTCGTACTGTTCGTCGCCGGCAAAGAAGTACGCCGTTTTCGCGCGGTCAGAATAAAAGCCCAGTGACATGCCGATTTGCGGCTCGGCCTGCTGCAAGAACTCGACATATTCTTGCTTGTTGCGGAAAAACACGATTTCAAACAACTTTCGCGGCGCGGCACTACCAAACGATTTACCACTGGCCTTTGAATCGGCGCTTGTCGCTTCGCTGCGCGCTGCAAACCAGCGGTCGATTTCTCCCGGCGGAGTGTAGTAGGTGAGGAACGTTTGCTGCCAGACGTCGAACAACTTTTCCAGCCGCTCGGCCAGCCGCACCCCTTCTTCCAGGCTGTGGTTGGTTTCAACCGAATAATGATCGGTCTCGATGCGCCAGCTATTGCGGATATTGCTGTGCAAGCGGGCGTCTTCGGCGGCCTCGACCCACCGACCCCGGTAAAATCGCATGCCACGTTCGTAGCGCGGCAACTGATCGGCCGTCAGCCAGCCAAACTTCTCGCTCCACACCTGACCGGCCCGCATTCGTCGCGCGGTTTCGGCACTGACCCAACGATCTTGTTCGCGCTGCTGGCCGAGAATTTTCCGGCCGCGCTCGTGATCCGGGTTTTCGCGCACGGTTTCGCGCACTAGCTCAAATGCCAGCGCCGGCTGTTTGGCTTTGAGCGCGGCATCGGCCAGATCGATCAGCTTTTCTGCCTGCTGATGGCGGAATTCGCTGAATCGGCTCCACCACTGCTGCGCTGCGGTCGAATTGACCAGCGTGCTAGGCGCCGCACTGCTTTCGGGCAACGTGAACACATAATCCATCATCGGATCACGCTTCGGCAACCAGGCCCGCGTGAACTCCGCTTGATGCGCGAGCGAGTTGGAATCGCACCACGCGGCCAATTCCTTCAGCTGTGCCGAATAATCGGCGTAAAGCTGCGATCGCTTCGCAGTGGCACTTTCCGCCGCTATGACCTGTGGGGCCACGACCGCCATTAAGAACATCGCCGCCGAGCATACGACGACGGCATGTAAATGCCGGTTCGTACTGCGGCGGCGGAAACTCGCAAAGGCAACCATATTTCCAGTGTACCATCGCCGCGGCGACCTAACGCGCCGAGTTTTGTCGCCGCGATTTCGAAATTGACGCGCGTCCGAGGCAGACTTCGCTCGACAATTTACGGCCTCTTGAATTTTGTCGCTTGCGCTGGGGGCCTCATTATTTGTGGACACAATTGCCGACTTTTGTCGGCATTGATCTCCCTCTGGTACGAAAAATCCCGTGGCTTCGTCGTGGCCAACGCGACAAAATAGGTTGGAATTATGTCGCGATAAGATCATGTTTAAATGCGGTTTAACGCGTGAATTGTCATATTTCGCGGAACGCCGTGTAGGTTTAATCGCCCGCAACTTCCGTGGCATTGCCGATTTACATCGCGTGATGGTTGATTCCAGTTTTGTCGTGATGTTCTGCGTCATACATTCGGCTGCCAGCCGGCTAGCGGGCGCTGAGAAAACGCTTTGAGTAGCCGTGGTTACGTCGCGCAGGCCCAGAGGCTGCAAGCTCTCTAAGCTTCAGGCCTGAATTATACTGTACCTATGTATAAAAATAAAGACCGTAACTGGGCCATCACTCCAGCGGCTCGCACTTGCAATTAATGAAAAGCATGCCACCTGTTTGGTGGCCAGTAGCGAAAACGAGCGATGCCGATGATGTCGTTCATCTGGCTTGGCCCTCGGTAGCGGGAATCGGCGGCACGGGTGCTGTTATCGCCGAGCAAGAAACATTCGTTTGAGCCCAGTTGTTTGGAGTACCGCTCCCAAGCCAAAAACTTACCAGGACCATCAGGATGCACATAATAGACATCACGTGCAATCTGGATGCGTTCGATCACCAGTTCGCAGTTTTCGGCCTGGACCGACAGAGTGCCAGAAGATAAAGCCAGATGCCGCGGAACATCTTCGAGCTGCGGCGAAGCAATCTGAAGTGAAAGGCATGGCCGGCCATTTTCGAGCACGTAGGCAAATCCGTCTCGAACCGCCAGGCCGATGCTTGAGCCTGCCGCGTCCTTCGGCAACTGGCCGCTGGAAGTGAGTGCGTCGGATGCATTGCCCTTCGGCTGATTCTGCCACTGGGCAGTCAGAGTGACTTTGCGATTAGGCAGCAGTTCGCATTTCACCGTGCGGCCATCGAATTCCCAGAGAATTTCCCAGGGTCCTTCTCCGCTGAAATGCGCGACATTGCAAACCACTTGAATGTCGCCCACGGGTGTATCTTCCGCTTCGACGTCTCCCATGAATCCACCAATGGTCTGTGCGTTATACGCCAAACGATCGGTCAGCTTGCCTTGAAATTTCAAACTCCCAGAGCCACCGGCTGCGCCAGAGAAGCTCCAACTCCTTTTGTTAGATTTCCAATGACCATTCTCCGATTCCCAGCGCGGCGCGTTCTCGTCAGTCGTTTTGGGAATGAAACTCGTGTCATGTACGGGAAACCACAAATCGAGCAGTTCGTCCGGCTTCTTCGACAATCGCGTGCCATCGATAAAAACATCGCCATCGGCTATGGCGAAGTTTTCACCTGGAAGCCCGACGAGCCGATGCACGTAAAAAATCGACCGATCTTGTGGCTGTCGATAGACGGCTGCATCCCAGCGCTTTGGCGAAGACGCTTTATCGACGATCACACGATCGCCTCCCGCAATGTCTGCAAGATCATCCAGGTCGGCGCCATGACCACAATTGGGGCAAGTGGCGTGTTTAATTCCGACCAGTTGACGCATCCGTCCTTTTTCATCGAACCGATCGGACATGCTGACGGAATATTCGTATCCACAATTCTCGCAGACTACGTTGCAGTGCGTTCCGATGATATTGGTAGCCATGGACCCACTGGGCACGACAAACGCTTCGCAGGCATACTTCCTAAAAGTGAATGCCAGACCTAAGCCGATCGAAGTACTGACTAGCAACCAAATTGTCGTGACCGCGACCGCCTTCTTGCCCGAGCATTGCAAACCACGCTTGAATATCCACCAATAGACGACCAAAACGCCGATGGTTGTCGCAAGAAGCAGAACAAGCGCGAAAACCGCATTATTAATAATCGCGCCGGCAACTCCCTGGTTCGACAGCCAGATGGTGATCGGCAGTGCAAGCAGATTTACGGCAAAAACGCAGCCTGTAATTCTAAGACACGTGCTGAAAGTTGTTCCGCCGACGCGCAGAATCTTCGCCACGATCCAAATCGAGCCGGCGGACACAAGAATCTGTACGAGAAGCAAGGCCAGTAACAGTCCAAGCAAGATTGAAATCGACATTGGATTTTTCCTGGCTCGTGACTGTGCAAATTACGTCCTTCATGCACAAGTTCAAGAGGTTAAAGCCCTGAACTTGGTCGGGCGTGCCTGTGGCGGCAACTAACGATTTGGGTCGTAACGCTCAGCGTCTCGTCGTCGCGATCTGTGCTCACTTCTTTTCAAACGCCGCGTCGAATTGCACGTTGCTCGGCGTGAAATCGAGCTTCTTCACAAACTCGCAGGCCTCGCGGGCGCCGTGTTCGCGGTCCATGCCAGAGTCTTCCCATTCCACCGAGAGCGGGCCGTTGTAGCCAATCTGGTTCAGTGCCCGGATGATCTCTTCGAAATTGACCGTGCCGCGTCCCGGCGAACGGAACTCCCAGCCGCGGCGCGGATCGCCGAAGTTCAAATGGCTGCCGAGAATTCCCGTGCGACCGTTCAGCAGCGTGATGGCGTCTTTCACATGCATGTGATAAATCCGATCCGGAAATGCGCGGATGAATTCCACAGAATCGACTCCCTGCCAGTGCAAATGGCTAGGATCGAAATTGAAACCGAATTCTTCGCGATGTCCGATCGCTTCCAGCGTGCGCTGTGCCGAATAGATGTCGAAGGCGATTTCGGTTGGATGCACTTCTAGCGCAAAACGCACGCCGCGCTCGCCAAACACGTCGAGAATCGGGTTCCACCGCTCGGCAAATTGCTGGTAGCCATCGTCGATCATCTTCGGCGGCACCGGCGGGAACGAGTACAGCAAATGCCAAATCGACGACCCCGTGAATCCATTCACCACGCTGACGCCCAGCTTCTGCGCCGCGCGGGCCGTGTTCTTTACTTCCTCGGCAGCGCGACGGTTCACGCCTTCCGGCTTGCCATCGCCCCACACGTGCGGCGGCAGAATGGCTTTGTGTCGCTCGTCGATCATGTCGCACACCGCTTGGCCCACGAGGTGTGTGCTGATAGCGAACACCTGCAAATCGTTTTTCTCCAGCAGGTCGCGCCGCTGAGCGCAATACTTTGGCTCGGCCAGCGCTTTCTCGACTTCGAAATGATCGCCCCAGCAGGCCAGCTCCAAGCCATCGTAGCCGAATTCGCGCCCTTTTTTTGCCAACACATCAAGCGACAAATCGGCCCATTGGCCGGTGAACAAGGTAACTGGCCGTGCCATGCGGTTACTCCTTGGGGGAAGACAGGTTAGCGATGAGAGCGTGTGTGGTGATCGGTCAAAACGGCTGGCTGCTCGTGCCCGGTAACAGTTGGCCGCGCACTTTTTTAACGATTTTTCCGTCCGGCGTGTGACGCAGGAGCCGTCACGGACCACTCATTGTGCCAGATGCGGTCGTCCATGCAACTGGATCGGAGCATGGGCCGCAAACATACAGCGGAGAAATTGTGCGACCTTTCGGATTAAGGAAGGATTTCGCCCATGGCTGCACCAATCTTCGACCCCGCCGAACTGGCTCGGCTGCGTGAACAGCTCGAGCAAATGCGTCGCGAATTGGGGGCGACTAACACCCGGCTTGGTGAGCTTGAAGAAATTGTCGTCCATTATTTTGAGCCTGACGCCCATGAGCACAGGGCTCAAATCGAATCACGGACAGAACAAGTTAGCGATTCCATCAGCGCTGCGGTTGCCGCGACATCTATTGCTCCAATACCAGTGCTCTCTAAGCCCGTGTTGGCGCCGATCGAGGTGGTCAGCGAGCCGGAGCCGTCGACTGCGCAAACAGAATCGGCAGACACTCCCGCGGCCGTAGAATACGAACTTTCGCCGGAGCCGCCATCGCCCCGCGCCGTTTGAAGATCGTCCCTACTACGAAGCGCCGCGGTCGAATCTGGTGCCGAAGCTACCAACGACGGTGGCTAGCAGTCTCGCCGAAAAATACGCCAAGATCGGCCAGATCGATTGGGAAACACTGATCGGCGGCCGCTGGATGACCTGGGTCGGCGCGTTCACGCTGCTCTTGGCCGTCGGCTTCGGAGTACATTGGGCATGGAGCACCTTTCACACGCCGCCGTGGTTGCAGGTGACCGGTTTCCATTTGCTGGGCGTCGGTTTTCTTGTTGGCAGTTACTTCACGCGCCGTCGTGGACTGCCGGTGACAACCCAGGCGTTGGTCGGGCTCAGCATTTTCACGCTGTATGCTTCGGCATTTGCCGCGTTGCATTTGTACAAGTTGTGGCCAGAGCAGGTGGCGTTTGTCGAATGCGCCGGGCTGACTGTGATGGCTATTGCGCTGGCGCTGTACGCCGATAGTCCGGCTGTTGTGCTGCTTGGTGCGCTGGGCGGATATCTTACGCCCATTCTCACATCCAGCGGCAGCGGGAATTACGCTGGCCTCTTCACATATTTGGCGTTTTTGAACGTTGCGCTGATGGCCTGTGCGGTGTGGCGTGACTGGCGATTTTTGAAACCGCTGACTTTGACCGCCACCGTGCTGATGTTTGCGGGTTGGCTGTTCAATTCGCATTTCGATCCAGCCAACAACAGCATCGTGTGGGGCACGCAATGGTTCGTGGTGCTGCACGCGCTTATCTTTTTGGTTGGCAGCACCGTTCCGCCCGTCGCGTGGAAACGTCTCAGCCAGACAGCCGACCTGTTCACCCTGTCGGCAAATTCGTTTCTGTTCGTCGGCCTCACCTGGTTCTTGTTTCACAATCATCCCGATCAGCAGTTGTGCTCGTCGGCTGGGGTATGGCTTTGTTGCACGGTGTGCTGTTTGCCGTGACTTACGCGCGGGTGACGAACGTCGATCGGATGCCACGTGTGCATTTGGCGCTGGCGGCCGTCTTTTTCACGCTGGCGATTCCGCTGCAGATTAACGATGCCGCTTACTGGGGCGCTACGTGGTGCGTCGAAGGCTTTGTATTCACCCTGGTTGGCGTGTATTTCTGCGATCGCCAGATGTGTACTACCGCGGCCATCGTGCTGCTGTTGGGCGCAGGCCGGCTCTTGGGCTGGGATTTTCACACGTGGCCACGCTTGATTGGCGAGTCGGCTCTCGATCTGCGGGCCGCCATGTTTTTCATCGCCGGCTTGGTCACTCTCATCGCGGGCGAATTGTATCGTCTGATTCCCTGGGCATTGGGGCGAGAAACCAACGACGATAACTTTGATCGAAATACTGCCGGCATGCTGTCGGCGATCGGCGCCGCACTCGTCACGCTATCGCCGACCTTGCAACTCCACGATTGGATTTATCTCGGCCCGATTTGGGCGATCGAAGCCCTGGTGTTCACCGTACTCGGTCTTCTAGCGCGCGATCGCCAATTCTGCATCACCGGTCTGATTGTCTTCGGCCTGGCGGCTGCACGACTCATCGGTTTCGATTTCCTCTCGCCGGCCCGCAGCTTTGGAGAATCAGTTATCGATTTTCGATTCGCGGCGTTCATGTTCGCCGGCCTGCTGGCAATGTTGGCGGGCGGGTTGTATCGACTGCTACCGTGGGCGTTGTGGCGAGAACCGCTGGTTGATGAATTGCATCTGTCGATGGCATGGTTAATTTCCGCCATTGGGAGCGCGCTGGTTGTTCTGGCCCCGATGTTGCAATTGCACGATCTAACCTATCTTGGGCCCATCTGGGCCGTCGAAGCCCTCATTTTCACGGTGCTCGGACTGTTGATGCGCGATCCGCAAATGCGACTGACCGGGTTGATTGTGTTCTTGCTTGCCGGAGGACGGTTGATCGGTTTCGACTTCCTCTCGCCGGCACGCAGCTTCGGTAATTCGACGGTCGATTTGCGCTTTGCCGCGTTTTTGTCGGTTAGCTTACTATCGTTGGGGTGCGGCGCTTTGTACCGCGTTGTCAATCGCTTGCGTAGCGATTCAACACAGCAAGACGATGTCATCGCGATTTTCTCGCGCAACTTTTCGACATTTTCGCGCGAAGACATTGCCACCATCACCACAGCCTTGCTCTTTGTCCTGGGAGCGGTGCTTGTTACGTTCTCGCCGCCCCTGCAACTGACCGATTTCGCTTTGCTCGGGCCGATTTGGGCGATCGAAGCTTTGCTGTTCACGGTGCTGGGCCTTGCCTGCCGTGATCGGCTGCTGAGCTTCATCGGCGTGGCCGTGTTCATCGTAATGGCAGTGCGCCTGATTCCGTTCGACTTCCGGGCCCGAGCGCAGCTTATCGAGGGCAGCACTTGGGATCTGCGCTTTGTCGTGATGGAAGTGTCGGGCCTGTTGGCCATTGTGGCGGGCGGATTGTATTGGCTCGTGCCGCGGTTGCTTCGGCGAGAGCAACCGAGCGATGTCGATCGGGCTCTGAGCGGTCTGCTCGCCGGCGCCGGCAATATCATTTTGATGCTGGGGGTGCTGTGCCAGTGGGACACGCGGCTGGCGCTGATTCTGTGGACCATCGATGCGGCTCTTATTTGGGCCGCCGGTTTCTGGTTCGATAAGCCAACAGTCCGCTGGTACGCCGCAGCATTGGCGCTGGGGATGGTCGGCGGTCGAGTGATTCACGCCGGCTACACCCTCGATGGAATCTATCACCTGCTGGCCAACTCCAGGTTCGTTTCGCTGGCGCTGGTGGCCGCGCTGTACTTCGCTGCTGGCGCGATGTACCGCCAGAAATTTGGCGACCAGCGAAAATTGAGCGAGCAACTATCTGGATTGCTAGATGGCAGGGTGGACGAACTCGGTGAAGCCGTGCTCGATCCGCTATTGGGAATTCTGGCGAACGTGGTGCTGCTGACGGCCATCTCGTTTGAAATCCATTCCTGGTATGCTGCGGCGGCCGCCGCCGGTTGGTCTCCGTTTGCTGACATGCGCATGGCCGAGATGGCGACGTATTCGATCGTCTGGGCCATCTACGCCGCCATTGTGGTCGCCGCAGGCTTTGCCCAGCGCTATCCGCTCTTCCGGTTGCTCGGCCTCGTGGCCTTCGGCCCAATTCTGCTGAAGGTTTTCTTCCTCGACCTGGAAAGCCTGCGCTGGCTGCCGCGCGTGCTGGCTCTGGCCGTGTTAGGCCTGATGCTGATGGGCGTTTCGATGCTCTACCAGAAATTCGCATCGCGGATGCAGCGTGAGACGTAGCCGGACATCTGGCCGAGCGGGCCGTTGCGATTGCAATCGCCGCTTGGGATAGCGTTACCCGCTACTTCTTTCCGTCATCGATCGGCGATTCCCATGCGAACACCATCTTCTCCGGATTCCGCTGCTCTTCTCCTTTCGCGTTTTTTGTTCTTTCCGGGGTGAAGTTTACGACGAGCGATTCTTTGTCGGCGGTGACGATGGTCAGTTCGTAATCGGGCGGTTTCGATTTGCCCGGCGGCAGCGATATCAGACCATTCAAGACCTCGCGGGCCGATTTGATGGTTGCCTGCGGATATTTCAAATTCAGCGCTGCCGTCACGGGCTTTGGCACATCGCCGACGGCAATGGATTTGGCGATGTCGTTTACCTGATAGCTGCCGGAAATGCTTAGGACCCCCACGTCGAATTCCTGTTGGGCGTCTTTCACTCGCACCCCCCAGTCTTCGCAATCCATCATCGCCGGCGTATACGGCGTCTGTTTGGCACGCAGAATTTCGCCCTTGGGGAATTGCTTCTTCACCGCGGCAACCAATCTCAGCGGAAGCTGATCTAGAGGAATGCGTTTCGTTTGTCTTGCTTTTGCCTCGGTGTTTGCCGGCAGGCCGGGCGCGTTTGGCTTTTTCGATTCGGTTGATTGAACCTTCAGTGTAGTTTCTTCAGAGCTTAACGACTTGCCGCCGACCGCGACTGTAGCCCACAGCGCCGTTTTTTCCGCAAGGTCACCGCGACCAGGCAGATTAATCGGCGTACGCGGCGGCGTGGAACGTGCCGGCCAGTCCCAATACCAATCTTTATTGATCGACATATCCGTTTTCGGAAAACCTCGATTGAGCAGCACGGCATCCAGAGGGAATTCGAAAACAACTTGCTGTTGTCCCGGCAGCACCTGCTGGGAATCGAGCTTTGGCGGCTTCGAAATCATTTCGGGTCGCCCGCCGCCGGGAGTGAGGCCAGGGTGCCAAAGGTCGATCCGCATTGTTTCCGACCAGTTCATCGATGGCGCTTTCCCGCAAAGGCGAACCACTTGCCCGTCGTATCCGATTGGCACGACGATCGGCTGTTTCGATTTGTTTTCCACGATGCATTTTATCGTGGTAGCAGAGAGAACTGAGGGATCGTATTCGTTCACCGAGATCGACAACGTTACTTTCACGCCGGGGAGCGGATCGGGCGGTTGATCATTGTCGGCCCAGACAGTCAACAACGGCACGATCAAGTTCCAAGTCAGGAACAATGGTGCTAGAGGCGCGAGAGAAAGTGCGATGGGTTTGCCTGATCTCATGAGACTGTAACCTGCGATGGTCGCCAGTGTCTCCACGACAACCAAATACATCCTAGAAGCATAATCCCGCCGCCGCTAAATAGTGCGATCATTGTGGCACGCCAGCAGTTAGCCTCCACATCGAGTTGATCCTTGAGCTCATGCATTTCACGCTCGATTTGAGCCACCTTGTCGATATCGTATCGATCGGCCGATTGGTGGTGATCGAGCACAGGACTCAACGGCCCAACGGCGAAGATCGATCCAATTTCTGCAAAGATCATTTTTTCTCGTGCCCAGTAGCCGCCACCCACCAGCGCCGCAGCTAGCAAGCCAATGATAATGATCCGCCTGGGAACTTTCATCAGTTCACAATCCCGTATTTTCTTTGAACAGCTCCGCGATCGGCGGAGGCGGTAAGGCGCGATCGGCAATGAACAACTCATCAAGATCGCCGCGGAACATTTTTTGATCGGCTGCCGTCTTGCCGGCTTCGTGTCCGAGCCAGACGATGTCGTCGGCCGAATCGTTTAAGGTATCGTTGCGTCCTTTCTTAGCGATCTTCGCGGTTCCTGGTTCCAGCCGGCCATCGACATATTGACGCATATGCCAGCGCTGTTTGCCGGTGTTGCGCGGCACGATGACCACCGCCACGTGATGCCACTGGCCGTCGCGCAGATCGGTGGCGCCGATGGCGGTGATTCGGCCGATGTCGGTGCGCAATGCGCCGACGGGACCTTGTGAAGGATTACTGTTCCAGCCGATTTGCACCGGCTGCACATGCGCGGAATCTTGCGCTTTCGTCAGCCACGCGACCATTGGGCCGCTGTCGCCAACGGATGTATCAGTCGGAATCCGGACCCAAAATGCGACGGTATGAGCGGTGCGAGTGGAAAACCCAGGCACGGTAGCGTGAGCAAGCAGATGGCCGTCGAAGCGGAGTGCGCCGCGCCACCGGCCGGCGACGCGCGGTTCAGTCTGCTCGGCATTGCTGGAGGTTTCAATAAAAACGCCCAGATCGCTCGTGGCCGGCCAGGTTCCATCGGCCTGCGCCGTACGGCCATCGGATTCATCGAACGACCAGTGAACATGTTTTGCCGATTTCGCGAGCCGCTTGAGTTTCGTCGGCTTTTTGAACTGGCCAAGGATGCTGGCCGCATTTTCTATTTCTTCACTGCCGGCGGGGCTGAATCGGCGAGCGCTGTGCTGCTTCAGGACAAATTTGGCCGGCTCGGCTCGACCAGCCTCGCGCGACGTGGCTTCGACAGAACCTGTAAGCACGCAAACATCCGTGGCGCCGTTGGCGTCAACCGTCATGCCGAATTCCGTGCCGAGATCGACGACATCGACCGTTGCGCTTTGAATCGCAAAGCCGACCGCTTCGGCCGGCACTTCGGCTCGCAGTTTTCCCTCGTGCAACGTGGCTTCCCAGGCAGAATTCAAATCGAGTGCTACAGGTCCTTCCAACGTGATTTGCGCACCGCTGTCGAAAGTAATTTCCGCGATGCCGCTTTTGAGCTCCAGGTGTTGCCCGTGCGGCAGTTGATCGCCCAGTTCGAGTCCCGGTTTTGAATCGGTCCAAGTGCAATCTTGTAAGCCGGTGATTTGCGCGGCGAATTCTTCAGCGTCGGCCTCCGCGTCAAGATCGTTCGTGCCATGCAGCACGACGGCAATCACAATTGCTGCGGCGGTTGCCAACCCGGCAAGCGCCACCAAAATCTCGACTTGCGAATTCGCGGCGCCGCAGCCGACTGGGGTGTCGTCGAAGGAAACTGTAATTCGCCAGCATATTCAAACAGGCTGGCCGACAAACCGAGATAGCGAACGTACAACTCTCGCGCCTGCTCCGATGCCGCGAGGATTTGAGACAGACGAGTTTTTTGTTCGTCGGTCAGCGTGCCGTCGACAAGGCCATCCAACAGCTCGGCCAATTCAGGGTTTTCGCGATCGGCCAAACTCATGACACTGCCCCCAGCGCCACTTGGCGGTTCACGCAATCCAACAGCAGCTTCCGAATTCGGCCGAGCGCTTTGTAGGCCGCCGTCAGCGAACGGCCCGATTGTTTTGCCGCTTGTTCGACGGTGCCGTCGGATTGGTAGCGCGCGATCACAAACTCCCGATCTCGCTGCCCAAGTCTTTGCAGGCAGCGTTCCAACGCGACATGGCGTTGATCCAACTCGTCACGCAACTTCACTGAGGTGACAGCAACTTGCTCTAGCGCCTCGTCATCGAACAAAATCTTCGAACGGGCAAACTTCTGCCGTGCGGCACGCACTCGCCATAGCGCAATCTGGCAGGCCCAGGCGACGAAATTCGTGCTCGGCTTGAACTCGGCAAATTTCTCGCAGATGACCAGGCTGGTTTCTTGCAGCAAATCTTCGGCATCGTGCCGATCGGGCGCCAGTGAGTAAATGAACGAAAAAATCTGCCGCTGATGCTGCACCATCAGCAACATCAGTTGTTTGCTGGTGTCAGCGTTGCTTTGGCCGGATGAGATGTGATCCATGAAATGAATCCTCTCCCCTGGGGGAGAGGGAGAATGTGAATCAGGCGTTCTTCTTCGCTTTCTTATGTTTGCCTTCAATCACAACGGTCTGCGCTTGATCGCCTTTGGCGGTGATCGCCACGCGCTCGCCTTCCTTCACATCGGTGCGAGTGGCCGTTTCATCGGCGGCGCCTTTCTTGCCTTTCAGTTTATACGTGGTGTCGCCGGTGAGCTGTAATTGTTTCGAGCCCCCTTTTTTTGCCTCGACGGTCAGGGAGTTGCCATCGATCGACTTGACGGTGCCCAGTACGACCTGTAGCTGGTTGGCCTTTTTGCCGGCTTTAGCCTTGGCCAGTGCGGTGGAACCCGTGGCCAGCACACCGCAGCCCACGGCCATCGCGATGCAGATGACGATTGAATTTTGGACCTTCGTGCCTCGCAGAAACTGCATGTTCTTGCTCCTCATTCGGAATATGTGATGTGGTTCGCCCCCCCGGTGCCTTCATTCAGAGTAATAACGCGAGTGGCCGGAATTTAGGACAAATCGGCGAAAAAAGTTGTCGGGAACTAAATTTCCGCTGGGGCGTCTAAACCATCGATGCCGCTTCTATTTGCACAACTCTTTATGGTCCAGCAATGAAATACGCATCCTTCCAGTCGATTCTGCTCCTTATGGCGACGGCACTTGCGGCGACTCAGGCCTTTGCCGGCGGCGAGAATATCGATCTCTCGACCGTGCCCAAACGGAACACGGTGCAGTTGACGATCTATAACAGCGAGGACCTGACGCTGGTTCGCGAAACCCGCACGGTCACGTTCAAAAAGGGGATGAACCCGTTGCAGTTCTCCTGGGCCAACACATTGATCGACCCCAGTTCGGTCGAACTCAAGTTTCTCACGCAGCCCGACAAGCTCGATGTGCTGGACACCACGTTTCCGCACGACAAGCCGCAGATGTTGTACTGGAACGTGAAGAGCGATTTCGACGGCGAAGCCGCGATTCAAATCACTTACTTCACCAGCGGCATCACCTGGAACGCCGACTACGTGTGCATTGCCGACAAGGACGAAACCAAGATGGGTTTCGAAGGCTTCGTGCGCGTCTTCGAACAACAGCGGTGAAGAATATGAAGATGCCCAGATCCGGCTGGTCGTCGGCACGATCAATCTGGTCGAGAAGATCTGCGCAGCTGGCGCAAATTCCAATCGACGCGGTAAAAAAACTGCCGATGGGTAAGGCAGCCGATCTTCGACTCGAGGCCGCCCGTGGCATGCTTGCGCGACCAATTTGCGGACAACGCTGACAAAGGAGCCGAGGCAAAGGAAAAAGAAATCATCAAAGAAGGCCTGAGCGAATACTTTATCTACACCGTGGAGGGGACCGAAACCATCGCCAACGGCTGGTCAAAGCGAATTCGCAGTTTCGAAGGCCAAACCGTGCCGTTTAAGATTCAGTATCGCTACCGGCCACCAGAGTACGGCGACCAGTTGGTGCGGATGTATCTGCTGACGAATAACAAAGATTCGAAGCTGGGCACAACGCCGCTGCCCGATGGCATGGTGCGCGTGTTCCGTGAGAATGGCCGCGATGGCTTGTCGTACCTCACGCAGCAATCGATCAAGTACATCCCGATCGGCGACAAGATCGAACTGAATCTGGGACCCGATCCCGAGGTGATTTTCGAGCTGGTCAAGCTGCGTTATTTCCGCGACCACTTGTGGGTGCAAATAAACGGCGAAAATCGCTATCAGCAAGTCGGCGGCAATGAAGTTGTGCAAGTGGAAAACACCAATGTCGCCGGCTGGGACGACCACACCATCTACAGTCAGCGCATCCGCAACTACACGCAAAAACCAATCGACGTGGAAATCCGCCGCACCTACGGCGGCCATGTGCTCTTCCGCAGCGCCTTGGAACCGACGCTGCACGACTACCAGACCGTGCAGTTCCCAAAGCGAGTTCCGCCCACCGAGAAAGCCGACCTGCTCTTCGAAATCGTGCAGCACCAAGGCTACAACGCCAAGCAAGGCAACGTGACGCTGGAGCAAGCGGAGATCAAGCCTTGACGGAAATCAGACTTGGTAAATGCGTCTTGTTGGATTGCACGATTGTGATACGCCGCTGGCATCTCGCAGCCTTTCTTTGTCCGCCCAGTGTCCTCTGGGACTCCATGGCGAAATCGCGGCCTTCCGACTGACACAGTCGGACTATGTACCGACCGCCGCCTACTCTTTTTCCTTCTCCAACTGCTTCTTCGCCGCGTCAATCGCCTTCATCTTTTCGGCGGTCACTTCCGGATATTTCAAGTCCAGCGATTTAATCGTCTCGGCCAGAATGTTCGCCACCAGCGCGGCTCACCCATTTGTGATTCGATGGAATCACGTACCACGGAGCGGCCTCCGTGCTGGTGGCATTGATGCACTCCTCGAACGCCTCCATGTAATCGTCCCAATGCCCTCGTTCGGTAAGATCCGAAGGCGAGAATTTCCAATGCTTATCGGGATCGTCGATGCGGGCCAAAAATCGTTTGCGTTGCTCCTCCTTCGAGATGTTAAGGTAGAACTTCACAATCTTCGTGCCATTGCGCGACAGATGCGCTTTGAAGTTATTGATGTCTTCGTACCGCGCTTTCCAAAAATCTTTATCGACCTTGGCGTTCGGAATTCGCTCGGCGACCAAGAATTCCGGATGCACTTTCACCACCAACACTTCTTCGTAATGCGAGCGGTTGAAAATGCCGATGCGGCCCCGTTCCGGTAAATGCAAGTAGCAGCGCCACAAAAAATTGTGGTCCAGCTCTTCGCTGGAAGGCTGCTTGAAACTGTGGACCTGGCAGCCCTGCGGATTGATGCCCGACATCACGTGCTTGATGATGCCGTCTTTGCCCGCCGCATCCATCGCTTGCAGCACGATCAGAATCGACCAGGTGTCGGAGGCGTACATCACATCCTGGGCTTTGGCCAGTTCGGCCACATCCTCAGTCAGCATCTTCTCGGCGAATTCCTTGCGCTCCGATTTCGGGATATCCACATCGCCCGCCCAGGAAGGGTCGTGATCTTTGAGCTTGAACTTTTTGTCCGGCTTAATGCGGGTGTGATTCAGCAGGTCGGCGAGTTTCATGATGAGCAGTAGGCGGTAAGCGGTAATAATATAGTCCGACCGTGTCAGTCGGGAGGTCGATTTCATCGGCTATTGTGCAACCGCCGCTCCCACAGTGCAATCCGTTGCCGGCAATGGCATAATGGATCGGCTGCTTGGTTTTGGCTCCAGGGCTACGTCAACCCGACTGAGTTAGCCATTTCGGAAGTTCACAGATTAAGACCGTGGATTGCGCGGATAAACGCGGATATTTTCGGACATTTGAGATGACGACATCGATATCTCGTACTGCTCTGCTCGGTCTACATCCGCGACATCTGCGGTCGATCATCCAAGCCTGCCTTTCGATCGTTCCACTGCTGTTGCTGCTCGCCGCGTCGGTCCGGGCCGATGAGCCGATCCCTGCTAGCGAAAGCGCGGAGAAGCCCATCGATTTTGCCCATCAGATTCTGCCACTGTTGAAAGCCCGTTGCAGCAAGTGTCACACGGCCGGCACCTACAAGGGCGAGATGTCGATGGACACGCGGGCGGCCCTCCTCAAATCGAAAGCCATCGTGCCGGGCCAAAGCGATAAGAGCGAGATGATTGCGCGCGTCAGTTCCAGCGATGCCGACACGCGGATGCCGCCGACAGGCGAGCCGCTTTCGAAAGAACAAATTGCACTGCTGACACGGTGGATCGATCAAGGAGCACCGTGGCAGGACGGTTTCACGTTCGCTCGGCAGAAAACCGCCACCGTACCGTTGGAACTGAAGCGACCTGAAGTGCCGCCGGCGATCGACGGGCGTGAACATCCAATCGATCGCATCGTTGACGCTTACTTCAAACAGCACGGCCTAGCGTTTCCGCCAGCGATCGACGACGCCACGTTCGCCCGCCGGGCCTATCTCGATCTCATTGGTCTTTTGCCGACGCCCAAGCAGCTTGAGCAATTCAACGCCGATGTTTCACCAACGAAGCGAGACCGGCTGATTGATGAGCTATTATCGAACGATGTCGGCTACGCCGACCACTGGCTCACCTTCTGGAACGATTTGCTGCGGAACGATTACGCCGGCACCGGTTACATCGACGGCGGCCGCACGCAAATCACCATGTGGCTGTACTCGTCGTTGCTAAAGAACAAACCGTACGATCAATTCGTGCGTGAGCTGATTGCCCCTACGAAAGAATCAGAAGGGTTCATCAAGGGCATCAAGTGGCGCGGCAATGTGAATGCCGCCCAATCGGTCGAATTGCAATTCGCACAAAATGTGGGCCAGGTGTTCTTGGGCGTCAACTTGAAGTGCGCCTCGTGTCACGATAGTTTCATCGACGATTGGAAGCTAACCGATTCCTGGGGCTTGGCCGCGGTGACGGCCGATCGCGAATTGGAAATATACCGCTGCGATGTACCTACCGGAAAAATGGCGGTGCCGGCTTTCATTTTCCCGGAGTTGGGTATGATCGACGCCGCGCTGCCGCGCGAAGAACGGCTGAAGCAACTGGCCGATTTGATCACCGACCCGCGCGACGGACGGCTGCCGCGGACGCTGGTTAACCGGCTGTGGCACCGCTTGTTGGGGCGCGGCATCATGCATCCGGTCGATGTCATGGATGGCACGCCGTGGAGCCAGGAACTGCTCGATTATCTAGCGGCCGACTTTGCCGATAGTGGTTATGACCTGCGGAAACTGCTGCGGTTGATCGCTACCTCACAGATTTATCAGGCCAAGTGCGTTGAACCAACCGAAGCCGTTGCCGCTGATGCCCCGGCATTCCGCGGTCCCATCGCCCGCCGCCTTACGGCCGAGCAATTCATCGACGCCCTGTGGCGTATCACCGGCACCACGCCGGGCAAACCGAAAAAGCCCGCCGAGGCCAAACAATTCCCTTGGTCGCTGGCGTCGCGCGGCGACGAGCCCGTGCGGGCAGCGTTACTCAAATCCGACCTCTTGATGCGCAGCCTCGGCCGCCCCAACCGCGAACAGGTGGTCACCACGCGGCCCGAAGATTTGAGCACCCTGCAAGTGCTCGATCTGACCAACGGCCCCGCGATGTCGGACTTAATTTTCAAAGGCGCCGCGAACTGGCAAAAAGAACATCCCGACCAGCCATCTGAAGAAACCATCGACTGGCTCTACCAGGCCACGTTGTGCCGCAAGCCGACCGCCGACGAGCTGGCCACCGCCAAACAAACCCTCGGCGACCCCGCCACCGACGACGGCCTGGCCGATTTCGTTTGGTGTTTGTTCATGCTGCCGGAGTTTCAGTTGGTAAAGTAGGTCGGGCTTTAGGCTGGACAAATCGCAATTGCGAATAAATTCACCGCTGAGGACGCTGAGATGCAGAGGAATCGCGGAGAGCCTGCCGTGAGTGAAATCAGCACCAAACGCCGTTGGTATCGGTTCAGTCTGCGGACGCTGTTCCTCGCTATTCTAGCGATTGCCATTGCCTACGGGTGGTTTGTCTTGAGAGCCCGGCAGCAACAGTTGGCGGTAGCCACTATTCGAGCCGCAGGCGCCGAAGTCACGTACGATTATACCGAAAACCGCGTGCCTCAGTGGTTAGTGAATTTGTTGGGCGTCGATTTCTTTCACAACGTGGTGACGATTCACGTTTATAATAACACGGATATTAAAGACGCCGATCTTGAACAGCTCAAGAAATTCCCCACCCTCAACTGCTTGTACATCAATCGCTCGTCTATCACGGACGCTGGACTCGAGCACCTTCGCGGTCTGACCGGTCTGCAATTCCTGTACATCGACCGCACTTGTGTCACCGACGAGGGAATGAAGTGCCTGGAAAATCTCTCGCAGCTAAACGAACTTAATTTGAGCAAGACTCAAATCACCGACGCGGGACTGAAGCAGCTCAAGAACTTGAAACAGCTCCAATATCTGAATCTCCGCGACACTAACGTTACTCATCGCGGCGTGCAGGAATTGAAACAGGCGCTGCCGGCCGTAAACATTGTCCGATAGGCGCCATGGATGCGACTCTGCTTTAACATGGATTAACGCCTAATTTCCCAGAGCGTCGGCAGCGTGGCTCGAAATAGATTTTTACATATGTACACTATTTGGTATAATGAAGGGCGGAACTCTGAGTCCCGGCCGCTGCGGCGGGGACGTGATCATTTCGTGTCTTGTACCGGGCACTCTTCGCCGCAGCCAACTGTCGCTGTTTGATAACTGAGCAAGAATTTCCCAACCTCGGGCTTGACCGCCAGAGCTTGGTCGGCGGTGCGCGCGTCGCTACTCATGGACAGAGCACGGGAGAGAAGCTTTTCCGATCGACACGGTCGGGTGCGGTTGGGCCGGTTTTCGGCGGTTATTCACCGTTTTCCACCGTTTTCGCGGTTATTCCCATTTTTGAGCCAATTTAATTTGTGCAACCCGCGATGGTATATTGACCAGTTGGCACGAGGCATTCGACATGAGCAACAATCTCACTCGACGCAATTTTTTGAAGACGGCTTCTGTGGCCACGCTCTCGGCGCTGACGGCCGGTGATCCGCGGTTATGGGCGGACGAGGCTGGCGAGAAAAAAAATGGAGATGGATCAGCGTCTGCGATCGAGCATCCAAAAGCCACGGCCGATACGCTTATCCTGCTGTGGATGGCCGGCGGCATGGCGGCGCCGGAGACCTTTGACCCCAAGACGCTACGCTCCGTTTGAAGTCGGGCTGCCGGTCGAGAAAGTGATGAGCACGTTTCCGGCCATCGATACAGCGGTCGACAACATCAAGATTTGCGAAGGGCTCGAGAACATTGCCCAGGTAATGGATCGGGCAACGCTCATCCGTTCGCATGTGCTGCCCGACTTGGGGCACATTTTGCACTCGCGGCATCAGTATCACTGGCATACCGGTTACGTGCCACCGCAGACCGTGGCAGCGCCACACCTGGGAGCATGGATCGCGAAAGTGCTGGGGCCGAAGAATCCGGCCATTCCGGCATTCGTCGATATTGGCCAACAGCTCGACAACAACGGCGAGAAAGAAGAACTGAAGGCATTTCACACTGCCGGGTTCTTGGGCACCGAGTTCGGTCCGTTCGCGCTGCCGTTTCCCGATCAGGCGATCGATGCGGTGCGCCCGCCGAAGGGAATGACGCCAGAGCGGTTCGAGGCGCGGTATCGGCGGTACAAAGAATTGGTGCGGCAAAGTCTGCTGGGAGAATACGGCACCGCGTATCAACAGGAATCGATGTTGCGATCGATGGAGAATGCCCATCGCTTGTTGATCTCGCCCGATGCCAAGGCGTTCGATCTGACGCTCGAGCCGAAGGAAAGCTATGACAAGTACAACACGGGCCGCTTCGGTCAGGGTTGCTTGCTGGCGCGACGATTGACCGAAGCCGGCGCACGGTTCATCGAAGTGACGACCGAATACATTCCGTTTTTGAATTGGGACACGCACGAGAATGGCCACTCGACGACAGTGCGGATGAAAAAGGAAATCGATCAGCCAGTGGCGCAGCTGATTTTGGACTTGGAAGAGCGCGGCCTGTTGGATCGAACGTTGGTCGTGCTGGCCAGCGAATTCAGCCGCGACATGATGATTGAAGGCGTGCCTGGCAGCAGTGCGAAAGATCAATCGCGGGCCAAAACCGACGTGCTCAAGCAGTCAATTCATTACGGTTTGCACCGCCATTTCACTGGCTCCAGCAGCGTGGTGCTGTGGGGCGGCGGCATCAAACGCGGCTTCCTGTACGGCGAAACTGCGGACGAGCGACCCTGCCTGGTGACGGAGAAGTCGAAGGAAATCTCGGTCTCCAATTTGCACGCCACGATGCTGACCGCAATGGGCATTTCGCCGCGCACAGCGTTCGATATCGAGAAGCGACCATTCTACGTGACGCAAGACGGCAAAGGCGAAGCTGTAATGGATCTGTTTGCGGAGTCGCCGGTTTGAGGCTGCCGGAGCGCAAGTCGTCGATGTGTAGCGGCGGAGCTTGCTCCGCACTGGAGCGCCGGGTCGAGCCCGGCCGCTACGCTTGAATGCGAATCGCTTTAACTGCTTCGCAGCTTCAGCAAATCGCGGATTTCCATCAGCAGTTCTTGATCTTTGGTCGGCGGCGGCGGGGCAGCGATTTCCTCTTTTTTGGTACGCATGATCCAGCCGAGGAATTTCTTGATGAAGAGGAACAGCACGAAGGCGACGATGATAAAATTCACAACTTCGCCCAGGAATTTGCCGTAGGGAATAGTCACACCGTTAAGCTGAAACTGCCAACTTTGATATCCCTTTTCGCCAGGCAACACGACGGAAATAAGCGGCATGATGATGTTGTCGACCAAAGATTTGATGATGGCTCCAAACGCTGCTCCAATGATGACACCAATCGCCAGATCGACCACGTTGCCTTTGAAGGCGAAGTTTCTAAATTCTTCGAACAGCGAACCGACTTTCTTGGCGGGATCGAACGAATCGAGTTTGTTTCCCAACGACATGTTTTGGGTCCTCAGCCGAAATGACGAGCCTGACGAACGAGCGATGGCCGGGCTCAATTCGTCAACGGGTAGAATTTGACGCACACTGCGTTCGGAATATCGACCGACGAATCGGTCGGCTCAAGTTTACCGCTAGTCTGGTCAATACGGAACACGCGCACGGTGCCAGTGGTTTGATGGCCGACTAGCAGCCATTTGCCGGTGGGGTCGATGCCGAAATTCCGCGGCGTTTGGTCGCCACTGGGAATTTGGCCAAGCGAGGTTAATCGGCCGGTGGCAGGATCGATCGAAAACATCGCAATACTGTCGTACCCGCGATTCGAACCGTACAGAAATTTTCCGCTGGGATGCACTTGCACTTCGGCGGTGGTGTTGTCGGGCATGGTCACGCCATCGGGCAGCATGCTGATGGTTTGAAACTCTGTCAGCTTGCCTCGCTCGCCGTCCCAGTTGAATGCGGTCACGGTGCTGCCCATTTCGTTGATCACATACGTGAACTTGCCGTTGGGATGAAACGTGAAATGCCGCGGGCCGGCGCCGGGCGCGACGGTGGCCGAGGGCGGATCGTTGGGTGTAAGCGTCCCGTCGGTGTTTAGGCGGTAAACAAAGACTTTGTCGAGCCCCAAATCGCAGATGATGGCAAACCGATTCGAGGGATCCATGTTTGCCGAGTGGGCATGCGGCTTGTCTTGCCGCGCTTGGTTCGGTCCAGAGCCTTCATGCTGCGCAAAGCCGGTTGCCGGGCTAAGCCGGCCGTCGGGCTGAATGGGCAGCACGGCAACATTGCCACTGGGATAGTTCGCCACTAGCAAGAACTTGCCGGCCCGATCGACCGTAACGTGACACGATCCGATGCCCTTGGACGATTGTTGATTGAGCAACATCAACTTGCCAGTTTGCGGATCGATCGAAAACGCATTCACGCCGCCGCCTTTGGTTCCATCCGGATTTGTAATTTCGGTGACCGAGTACAGAAACTTGCGGTTGGGGTGAATCGCCAGGAACGACGGATTGACCGCTTCGGCGGCCAGTTGCGGCGTGCTCAGCTTGCCGGCGGCCAGGTCGAGATCTAACTGATAAATGCCTTGGCTGCCACCGCGGCTGTAGGTGCCGATGTAAAAGCGCATTTTTGCAGGTTGTGAAGGGTCCGATTCAGCGGCTGAAGCTGGTTGGCAGTTAACTCCGCCAATAGAGGCCAGAGCCAGGCAAAGAGCGAAACAGACAAGATAGCGCAGATTGTGGTCGCTGGGTATTTGTCGTCAATGGGTGCGGGCTTTTGGGAAACCGGCTGGGTTCGGGAAAGGCGGCTGCGGCGCAAACCGGTGAATTCAGGGCCCATTTGAACCTGTCGCCCATCGCGGCTCAAGCGGCTGGTTTGGCAGAAATTGGCGGCATTTTACGCCAAATCGACCGCACCTGGGTCAAATTCTCAATCCCTCGGCAAGCGGCCTGTAACAAAGCCAGCGGTCTCACGCTCTACATGAGTAGAAAGGAGCGTGGATCATGCCAGACGGGACTCGAAATCGCCGCTTTTCCTTGAACGCCGCCAAACGCCAGTGGTACGCCAAGCACCGAGCCGTGCGATTCACCCGACGCTTCGGACTGGCCAACGCTTCCTGAGCCGCCGACTCTTTTTCGCGGTCGCCCGGAATACTTTGATAGCACTTCTGGGCAAACTTCCAGCATCGACGGATTTTGACGATGCGCAAGGGTTGCGTGTTTGCAGCGTCAGCATGCCGTCACTTTTTATGCAACCGTTTTGGCCGACGCAGACCGCCTCGTTTGCGTGTTGCAAAAAATCACCGTCGGCGGGCGATCGAGTCCAGACGCCGGTACGCGAAGTGCAATTATTTGCTACCAGCCTGTTTCGGTGACATAGTTGCCTAGGTAGAATGGATGCAGCTACCGCTTCTCTTTAACTCACTCGACTCTTTTTTGAAGCATCAATCGGAGGCTCTTAAATGAAGCGCATTATTCAGACCCTGCTGGTTGTGGCGATCGTCTGCTTGGCGGCTATGCGCACAGGCGCAGTGCTGTGGCAGCGCGCCGGTCACCGCGTATTATGCACCGGCAGTGATGCCGAGCACGACGGCTTCGGTCGTCACCGGCTCGCCGATGCCAACGACCGTGACCAATTATTATCCGGCCACGACGACGGCGTACTATGCTCCGGCGACTGTGGTTGAACCGGTGACAACTTATTACGCACCAACAACTGCGTACTACGCGCCGACAACTGCGTATTACGCGCCGACGACGGCATACTATGCTCCGACGACTGCCTATTATGCGCCGACCGCCGTATATTCGCCAGTGGTCGCCGCGCCGGTTTACGCAACGCCAGCTCTTTATCCGTATCGGTATCGGGTGCCCGGCCAACCGATTCGGAATTTGTTCCGCTAATCGGTTCGACGGACAGCTAATCTCGTCGGCATCCGTAGCCAATTGCGTGTAGGATCGCGAGATTTGCGTGACTTAAACGCTACGAGACCCTGGAATATATGCCAGGGTCTCGTTTTATTTTGGCGTCACGTTATTGCAGTCGACGCTGCGAGAGCGCATCATCATTCATCGGCAACGATCGAGCCATTCGGTCGAGCCGCGCTTCGTCTCTGCCAACACCGATCGCCACCATTTATGCCTCGTTACCGAGTCGTCATCACCGATTTCGTCGATGGTTCACTGGAGCCCGAGAAAAAGATCTTGGGGGAAATTGCCGATTTGGCGGCGCTGGGGGCCACTAGCGAGGAACAGCTGCTAGGAAAGATCGAGGATGCCGACGCGCTCTTGATGTTCCACAGTTTTACCATAACTCGACGCGTCATCGAGCGTTTGCAACATTGCAAGCTTATCGTCCGTTGCGGCGTTGGCTTCGACAATGTCGATTGTGCGTTTGCTCGCAGTCGAGGCATCCCTGTTGCCAACATTCCCGACTATGGCACTGAGGATGTTGCCGATAGCGCGATCGGCATGGCCTTGGCTCTGGCGCGCGGCATCGCTCAGCAGAACTCGCAATTGCGCTGGCCAGGGTCCGTGGTATTACACCGAAGTCGCGCCACTGCATCGCTTGCGCGGCCGCGTGTTTGCCATCGTTGGGCTGGGGCGCATCGGAACAGCCATCGCACTACGGGCGAAAGCATTTGGATTGGATGTCGTGTTCTACGATCCGTATCTGCCCGATGGGCGTGATAAATCGCTGGGCATCCGTCGGGCGGAATCGCTTGCAGAATTATTGCGGCAGGCCAATCTTGTGAGCTTGCACTGTCCGCTAACCGAGGAGACGCGTCATCTTATCAACGCGCAAACGCTGGCTTTGTTGCCAAAAGGAGCCTATTTGGTAAACACGGCCCGTGGCGCAATCGTCGATACAGCGGCTATTCCCGATGTTCTCGCCAGCGGCCAATTGGCCGGTGCAGCGATCGACGTATTGCCCAACGAACCACCTAACGACAATGATCCTCTGATTCGCGCCTGGAGAGATCCAGAGCATCCGGCCCACCATCGGCTAATCATCAATCCGCACTCGGCGTTCTATACCGAGCAGGGGTTCTGCGAAATGCGGACCAAAGGCGCCGAAGCGGTTCACCGCGTATTACTCGGTCAGCCGCTGCGCAATGTCGTGAATTGATTTGAATTGGCAATCTTGCGGCTGAGATAATGGCTTGTCGCCAGAATCGGGGTACAATTCAAGCAGCTGATTACCGCGTCAATTCTCTCTTTCACACACGGAGGGAAGTATCATGGCCACGCCTTTTTCGCGTCGTCGTTTTGTACAGGGGGCGCTGGCTGGCAGCGCTTTGACCGGGCTGGGCGATTTCAGATTCTTATCACGGCTGTCGCCCCTTTCAGCGGCCGAGACTAAACTGCCGGCCGGCACGGTGCAATTTCGCAGCGATATCGAACCGCTGGTGCGAACGTTGGAAGAAACGCCTCGAGATCAATTGCTGGAAGACATTGCCACGCGAATCCGTCGTGGCCTCAATTACCGCGAAATATTGGCGGCACTGTTTTTGGCTGGCATCCGCAATGTGCAGCCGCGGCCGTCGGTCGGATTCAAATTTCACGCCGTGCTGGTTATTAATTCAGCGCATCTGGCCAGTCTCCAATCGCCGGAAGAGCACCGTTGGCTGCCAATTTTCTGGGCGCTCGATTCGTTCAAAGACGCGCAGGCACAGAATAAACGTGAAAGTGGCTGGATCATGCCGGCGGCCGACGAGGCGAAACTTCCGCCGGCGTCGAAAGCGAAAGAGGCCTTCATGGCCGCAATGGACGCTTGGGAGGAAGCGCCGGCCGATGCCGCGGCTGCCGCCCTGGCGCGGCGACACCCTGAACGATGCCTTCGAATTGCTGTTCCGCTACGGCTGCCGCGATTTTCGCGACATTGGTCACAAAGCGATTTACGTGGCCAACAGTTCGCGGCTTTTAGCGACCATCGGACCGGAACATGCCGAACCGATGGTGCGATCGTTAGTCTACGCCTTGCTGAATCGCGGCGGCGATGCCAAAGATGCCGATGCGCCGGCCGATCGACCCATCCATCGCAATCGTGAACTGGCCGCTCAATTTCCCGTCACATGGCAGGACGGAAAGCTCGACGATGCGGCTGCCTCGGAAATGCTCGCCGCACTCCGCGAGCACAGCGACGAAGATTGTTGTAAGTTGGTCGTCGATTTGTTGAACCGCGGCATTGCCCCGCAGTCGATTTGGGATGCACTATTTGTCGGCGCCGGAGAACTGCTGATGCGTCAGCCGGGCATTGTGGCGTTGCATTCCATTACATCAACCAATGCCTTGAACCTGGCCTATCGAACAACCGCCAGCGACGAAACCCGGCGGCTGTTGCTCTTGCAAAACGCCGCTTTCGTGCCGCTGTTTCGCAAAGCGATGGAAGGGCGTGGCAAATTGAAAGCCGCTGGTCTCGACCAATTGGCAGCCGTGAAGGTCGACATCGAAAGCCCGGCTGCGGTGGATGAAATCTTCGCCGATATTAGTAACGATCGGTCCGCGGCGGCTGCCAAGATGCTCGGCTATCTGAACGCCGGCGGCGATCCGCACCGGCTCATGGACGCAGCCCGGTTGCTCATTTTCCTCAAAGGCAACAACGCGCACGACTACAAATTCAGTACCGCGGCGCTCGAGGATTACTACCATGTTTCGCCGGCCTGGCGAAGTCGCTACCTGGCGGCCAGCGTCTTCAACCTGCGCGGCTCCGGCCAGCCAGACAATCCGTTGGTCGAACGAACCTGCGCCGCTTTGAAGGCCTGATCGACTTCCTTTTGCCAGCCTGAAGGCCTACCCGCAAATTTTTCTTGACGACAGTTGTAGACTTCGCTACAATCCGTCTACAACAGTAGACATTTAGGCTGGGGCGGACCAGAGCGGTGCTAAAACGGGGAGCAAGGTGCGCCGCTTCAGCCATGAATCAGCACATTTCGACCTTTTGACTTTTGGATCTTTCCCAAATGACACGGATGCCCAAAAAACTAGGCCAGGCGGAACTGGAAATCTTGCAAATCGTGCAGGAACACCAGCCGGTGACCGTTGGCGATGTCGCGCGCCGCGTGGCCGACGATAGCGGCAAAGCCCGCACCACCGTGGCCACGATGGTCGGCCGGCTGTTGGGCAAAGGTTTTCTCACCCGCAAAAAAATTGACGGCAAGTTTCACTACTCGGCACGGCTCAGCAAATCGGAACTTCATCGCGGTCTGGTGCATCGCTTTGTGGAAAACACGCTGGGTGGCTCGCTCTCGCCGTTCGTCGCCTATCTGGTCGAGAAGCCAGATCTATCGTCTGAGGAAATTGATCGCCTGCAAAAGGTACTACGCGAACTGGAACCACGCGGCCCAGGAAAACAGTCATGAGCGCCTGGATTGAATCGATCAACGACTTCAGCTCTGCCTGGGCGACCTGGATGTGGCGCGCCACTTGGCAGGCAACGATCGTTGTTTCCGCGGCTTGGCTGCTGTGTTTCATTCTGCGACGTTGGTCGCCGCAGTTACGATCATGGATTTGGCGATTGGCCTATTTGAAACTCTTGCTGCTGCTTGTCTGGACAACACCGGTGACGCTGGCGGTGTTACCGGCGGCAAGCCAGCAGTCAGGGGTCAGCAGTCAGGAGTCGGCACATAGCCCGTCCGTGGCAGTCGGGAGGCATGCATCAGAGGTTGGGCATCAGGTGTCAGCGGTCAGGGGGGAGAAGTCAGGAACCGACCATCGGGAGTCAGCGGTCAGAGGTCAGGAGTCAGCCACGGGTGAACAGGAGCCGCAAAAAGGAGACGATCGGACACCAATTCTCGCCGCAGCCCCGCCTTCACCTGTCGACAACTCTCTGGGCACCGTCAACCCTTCTATCTCCTTCGCGTTTTACCTTTCGGTTCTGTGGGCTTGCGGCGCAATCGCTGTTGTTTGCTGGCTGGTGGTCGAAATCAGGAAAGCGATCAAACTCTATCGCTCGGTGCGCTTGATCGATCGGCCAGAGCTGGCTGAACTGGTCAACGAAGTACGCCAGCGACTTGGCCTGCGCTGCGGCGTATGCGTTGGCGAAAGCCAATTCGCCGGCGGGCCGATGCTGATAAAATTCATCAGGCCGGTCGTCGTTTTTCCACCCGGCCTGCTGCACACACCCTCACCCCAACCCTCTCACGTCGAGGGAGAGGGTGCGGCACCTGACACCTGGCGCCTGGCACCTGACACCCGTTCATCCCTTCAGCCGTTCACCCCTTCGTATTCCCTCAGTGACAACGACATCCGCCTCGTTCTCGCCCATGAACTGGCCCACGTCAAACGGCACGACCTAGCCTGGAACGCCCTGGCAGCGTTCGTACATTGCCTGCTGTATTTTCACCCGCTCGTGTGGCTCGCGCATCGCTTCGCCCGGCAGGAACAAGAAATGGCCTGCGACGAGCTGGTGGTCACGCGGTTAAATGTCGAGCGGCATGAATACGGCAAGTTGCTGGTAAAAATCGTCCACCAAGTCGCCGGCAAGTTTTCATCGACGGTAGCGACAGCGGCGATGTCGAAATCGTACCAAACCCTCTCACGGAGATTGACGGCGATGCAACGCATTCGGCAGCTTACACATCGGCAGATTATCTTTGCAGCAATTGCCTTTGGTTTGTTGGGAGCCATCGGCATCGTGCCGTGGTGCGTTGTAGCGCAGGAAAGCAAACCAGGAGTTCTAGCACCGACTGCGAAGCCCGACGACTCGAAAGGCGTATCGCTCGCGGAAGCGGTCAAGCAATTCAATGCGGAAGCAGCGAAAGATCGATTTGGGAAATCACAACCGCCATTGACCGAAAACGAGGTGCTGACGGCAATTCGAGGCTGGGATCGCAGTTCGACTCCCGCCTCCGACGACGTCTTCGCCACCTATCAAACGATCGCTGAAACCGGGCAGCTTCCTGCTGGGTCGAAGCTCCGCTTTACGACACGCTGGACTACCGATCGCCTCGATTTCGATGTGTGGTGGATCGACCTCGACGTTGAAACCGGTCCAAAACAGGGCTACACGTTCCGGATTCGAGATCGCAAGCTCGCCAGTCGACCGCTGGCGGACAATCTGGTTGCCGAGCACGCTGAAACGCCGGTTGATTCAAAAAAATCGGCCGATCCCGGTGAAACGGATTCGGATCTTGAAAAACGTTTGGTCGGCACTTGGCGCGATCCGGCCGGCAAACGAGTCGTGTTCTTCAAAGACGGAACCTACGACGATTTGGGGGTGAACATTTTCGTGCATATCGGGCACAGCCAGGACGGAAAAAATTCAGCACCGGAGACGTACCGCAACCGAGGGCAGGGAACGTGGAAGCTCCACAGTGGAATCCTGCAACTTACGAACGATTCCGACGCCAGTTTTTGGAGTGCAGAACGAAAATCGGCAAATACGTCGGACGCTAAATTTCCCGAGGGCACCGAATTCCGAATCTTGCGATTGGACGACTCGTTTCTTCGCATGACATTCAGTCCCTTAAAGGACAAAGACACCTACTTTCTGCGCCGCGTTGAAGAGAAGCCGGTCGACGAGCGATTTGCTGCGGTGCCGGCTGAGTTACGCCCATTTTTCGACGCGGCACTGTTCACGCCAGAGGAAGCAGAAGCGCTTGTTGAGCTGTTCGAAGTCAACAAGATCGACACCGCCAGTTTGCAAACGATCGAGCGAATCCAGCAAGCGCAACGCCGGAAAATTACGCTGCAACAATTATTTGGGATGACCCCTGAAGAAGTCGCTGCATTTCAGCAGTTACTCGTGCAGCATACGGGAAGCCGCGAAACACTCGTGCAGCTTGCAGAGGGAGGTCAGCTTTCGCCGGTGGAACAAAGCGCCTACAAAAAGACCGAACCTTTCTCTAGCGTCTTCGAAACCTTGGCCACAAATGTCCCTATTGGAACTGGGTTCTTTCGTGGCGGCAATATGAATTCTGATGCTCAATACTTCCGCCAGAACAATTCTCGCGAGGCCTTTGGTCGGCCAAGCACTGCGCCAGGATTTCGGCGTCAACGGGAAGTTTCATTGACTGAGACGCAGTCCGCCGCTGTCGAAAAACTTTTTGCCTATCTGTACAACCTTCAGAATTGGTACCGCAGCGCGGTTTTTCACGGACATCACTAACAGTTGAACGTTCGCTCCGAGCCATAACTTCGCAGGCATAGAGCTATGTGCTGGCAAATTAAAAGACCGGTCTTGCATGCCGATTTTCTTGTGCTCGGCATGTCGGACTCTTATCAAACTCTTTTCCGGAGAATCGAGGCCATGAAACATGTAAGAAAATTGACTCGCAAACAAATCGCGTTGGCTGGCTGTGCATTTCTCATTCTCGGCGGTGCTGCATTGATTCCCTGCGCGTCGTCGCTGAAGAAGCCAAGCCAGCCGCAGAACCTAATGCGAAATCGGCGGTCGAGGTTGAAAAGGCTGCCGCAGTAAAGGACGAGAAAACGAAAACGTCGCCGGAACAATTGCTCGTCGGCGTCTGGCGCGGCGGGCCGACGAATGGTGAGCTAGTATTCCACAAAGACGGAACCTACCAAGAGTTTTCCCTCGCCAACCAGTCGCAGCCCGGCCCGGAAGCGCCGCTTTCGAATGAGCGTGGAACGTGGAAGATCAAAGACGGCACCTTGACGCTGCGGTCGGAGGCAACGCCGGCCGCATTTTTGCGCGGTCTGGTCGAACCGTTCCCGGGCGAAACTTATTTGAATCGCAAGCTGCATGTGCTGCGGCTTGATAATGCCCTGCTTCGATTGCAAGAACTGCCCGAGCAGATTGCAAACATGGAACCCGGTGAAGGTGGCTTTGATCCGAGGGGTTCTGGGGCGGCCGCGTCGCCGGGCGCTAGGGCCGCAGTAGGTGCTCCTCCGGATCTTACGGCGATACGTGCATCAGTTCTCTCGGCGGTTCTCTTCTACCATCGCGACAACGAGAAATCGGCTCAGCAACCGTTCGATTCCTCGATTCCTGCCGACTTCCGGCGGATTGCCGAATTGGCCCAACTTACTCCTAGCGACGCGCTGGCTTTGATCGATATGTTTGATGCGGCCAATCGATTCAGCAAGCAAGTCCGTGAACAACTGCACTGGGAGCTGATCGAAAAGGTGGTGCAAGCGCGGAACGGCAAACTCGATTTCGCCGAACTCTTTCAACTTACCGCCGACGAAGCAAAGGCTTACAAAGACCTGCTTGCTCTGCCGGGCAGCACCTATTCAACGATCTGTTCTTTGGCCGATCAGGGACAACTTGCGCCGGAGGAACTGAGTGCGGTCAATAAGCTCAAATCATTCCAGCAGAGGTTCTTCCATATTCTGAGTGCATTGCGTAGCGTCCAACGGCCTGACATGTCGAATCCCTACGGGTCAGCAGTGTATAGTCCAGTGGGCGGGGCGGCGCCGAACCTCGCCGGTGAGATTTCGCCCTCTACCAAACTGATGATGTTTTTTGAATCGCTTGAAGCGTATCTTAACGCGACGGCATTTAGCGGCTAGCCAATACCATTGTGACGTCTTTCCTTGCTACAATGGGTGAATGGTTGCCAAATTCAAAACCCGAAGAATTCACGTTGAACACGGGATGACTCACTGCTGGCAGTGGCTGGCGCTGTTCGCATTGCTGTCGTGCGGATGGTCGCGGGCTGTGGCAGCCGTGGCAGTCATCAGCAACCGCACAGCGGGAGATGTCAGCTTCACGGTGGTGAGGGCCGATGCCAATGGGCAGCGCTCGAAGCCGACGACGTATCGGGTCGCCGCCGGCGATTTGACTGCGGTGCCGCTGGTGCGTGGGCAGTTGGCAAGCCTTGCCGGCGGCGGTGCGCAGTATGGCATCGAGCCAGACAACGCTTACTATTTCGGCACCCTTCCCTCGGGCAAAACCGAATTGGGCCGCATTGGGCTGGGTGAGGCGGAATCGCCGACAGCAATAGGCGGCAAGAGCGATCTGGCCGGGAGCCTCATCAATCTGCCAAATGCCGTAATGCCGGAGTGCTCGCCCGAAGCCGAAGAGGCGGCCCGTACCATTACGGTCAAGATTTTGGTCGACGAGGAAGAGCAAAGCCGGCGGCCAATTTGGGAACGGCGGCTGAAAGAGCGCGTGGCCGCCGCGTCGGAAATCTTGGAACGGCACTGCGGCATGAAGCTGAAGGTGATCGCCACCGACACTTGGCAAAGCGACAACTCAATTACCGATTTCGATAAAGCGGTCAGCGAATTCACGCAAAAAGTCGATCCCGGTGAAGCCCGCATTGCGATTGGGTTTACAAGCCAATACCAGATCGTGCATGGTCGCACGCACTTGGGCGGCACCCGCGGACCGCTGGCGCGGCACATTTTGCTGCGCGAATGGTCGCAATATGTAAACGAGCCAGAGCGGCTCGAGCTGTTGGTCCATGAGTTGGGGCACTTTCTGGGCGCGGTTCACAGCCCGGAAACCGACAGCGTGATGCGGGTGATTTTGGGGGACAGACAGGCTCGTTCAAAGCGGTTTCAAATCCGTTTCGATCCGCTGAACACGCTGGCGATGAATTTGGTGGCCGAACAGTGGCGGCAACACCCGCTGCGCAGTTATGCGGAACTGCCGCCGGCGATACGAGATCGGCTGCGTTTGATCTACGAAGCCATCAACCAGGCGTTGCCAACCGATCCGGCGGCGGCGCAATATCTGCGAATTCTGGAACGAACCGGAGTGCGGATGCCGTTCGGAACGCAATAAAAAGGCAGACTGTAGCGGCGGAGCTTGCCCCACATTCAGCGCCGGGCCGAGCCCGGCCGCTACACTCTCCGTGATGAATTCGTCTTACTCCAGCTTTTCGTTGCGGATTTTTTCTGCCTGTTCAGCGCGGTACTTTCGCAGTTTCTCCCTTAGTTCCGGCCGTTTGTTGGCCAGCACGGCGATGGCCAGCAGGGCGGCATTGGTCGCGCCAGGCTTGCCGATGGCCAGGGTGCCGACGGGAATTCCGGCCGGCATTTGCACAGTGGAAAGCAGCGAGTCGAGCCCCTTGAGCGACGCACTTTCCATCGGGACACCCAACACCGGCAGCAACGTATGGGCCGCCGCCACACCCGCCAGATGAGCCGCCCCGCCGGCGGCCGCAATCAGTACTTCCAGGCCGCGGCCTTCGGCGCCGGAGACGAATTCCGTCACCAAATCGGGCGTGCGATGAGCCGACATCACCCGGCTTTCGTGCGGCACCTCAAACTTGACCAGCGTATCGGCGGCGACGTGCATCACGTCCCAGTCCGACTTGCTGCCCATGATGATGGCGACCAAGGTCTTGTCATTCGTATTCATTACATTATTCGTCCCTGGTAAAAGCAGAAGGCAGAAGGCAGAATGCAGAACGTCGAAACAGATAATTCGATTCTGCCTTTTGCGATTGCTGCCAGTTTCAATCATTCGCTTTGAATGTTCAATCCCCGGCAAACGTTTGTGCGACGAGTTTCGGCGGAAGAGCCCGAGCCCGCAGTGATCGCCGAGGCCGCCGATCTGCTGCGCCGCGGTCGGTTAGTCGCCTTTCCGACGGAAACCGTTTACGGCCTGGGTGCGAATGCTCTCGACGAAAAAGCGGTGCGTTCCATTTTTGAGGCGAAAGGACGGCCGGTGCACAACCCGATCATCGTTCACGTGGCCGATGCGCTGGCCGCACAGCTCTTGGCTCTCGATTGGCCGGCTAGCGCCGTGAAATTGGCCCAGCGATTTTGGCCCGGCTCGCTAACGCTGGTATTGCGGAAACAACCGATGGTACCCGATGTGGTCTCGGCCGGTGGCCCGACTGTCGGCTTGCGAGTGCCGGCGCATCCGGTGGCCTTGGCCCTGCTGAGGGCCGCGGATATTCCGATTGCAGCGCCGAGCGCCAATCGTGCCACGCAAGTTTCTCCGACAACGGCGGAACATGTGCTGCGCGGATTGGCTGGGCGGATCGATTTGTTGCTAGATTCCGGCGCCACGACCGGCGGACTGGAATCGACCGTCTTGGATCTAACTGTCGATCCGCCGCGCTTGTTGCGACCGGGCCTGGTGACCGTTGCACAAATTGAGGAAGTGATTGGCCGAATTGTGGTTGACGAGCAGCAATCTCAACAATCAATTGGCGTGCCGTTACGCTCTCCCGGCCTGCTGGAACGGCATTATGCGCCACGGGCGAATGTTGTGTGTGCAAAGGTTGGCGACGAGTTAATTGTTCGTAGATTGCTGGCGGAAGTTAATCAGGTCGGTTGGCTGCGTTTGAACGAAGATGTGGGACATCGTGAGCTTAATCCTCATTCAAATGCCGAGGAAGAATTAGGACCACGGCTTCAAATCATTGAAATGCCGGCCGACGTGAATGAATACTCGACCCGTTTGTACGCCGCTTTGCATGAATTGGATGACGCGGGCGTGGATACCATTCTGGTCGATTTACCGCCGCGAGAAGACGCTTGGCTCGCCGTTCATGACCGTTTGCGGCGGGCTTCGCGTTCAAAATGAGCCGAAATCAGTCGAAACGGTTCCCTCCTCGTTGGGCCTCGTAGTCCTACAATCTCTGAGAGGGCTTTGCATCAGACGGTCGTCGAGAGAGGTTTCTGTCGAAAGATTCTGTTGGGCTAAAGCCTGACCTACGAATTGGAGCACACTTATGCGAGCACTTGTGACCGGTGCCACGGGTTTCGTCGGCCCACATTTGCTGGCGAATTTGAATCGGCCGGTGGTTCTTAGCCGCGATGCCGATCGGGCTCGGCAAAGGTTGGCGAAGTTCAATGTCGCGTCGTACAGCTGGGATCCGTTGGTGGGTCCGCCGCGACCCGAAGTGTTTCAGGGTGTCGACACGATTTTTCATCTGGCGGGCGATCCGGTGGCGGAAGGTCGCTGGACGGAGCAAAAGAAGAAAAGAATCCGCGACAGCCGGGTACTTGGAACGCGCAATCTTGTGGAGGGCTTGCGACGGTTGATCGAACGACCGCGAGTGTTGGTTTCGGCTTCAGCGGTTGGGTATTACGGATCGCGTGGCGATGAAGTGTTGGACGAATCGGCCGCGCCGGGTGATGATTTTCTGGCAGAGGTATGCACGGCCTGGGAGCAAGAAGCGCAAGGGGCCGCAGATTTGGGGTTGCGCGTGGCTTCTGTGCGCATCGGCATCGTGCTGGGTCGCGAAGGGGGCGCGCTCAAGAAAATGCTGATGCCGTTTCGCCTCGGAGTAGGTGGTCCATTGGGCAATGGCCGGCAATGGATGTCGTGGATTCACGTCGACGATCTGGCGGCAATGTTGATGCACGCGGCGGAGCATGCCGAAGTTGCCGGGGCCATCAATGGTGCCTCGCCCAATCCGGTGACGAATAAGGAGTTCACGAAGGCGCTGGCTGCGGCAGTACACCGGCCCGCCTTTCTGCCGACGCCATACTTTGCCCTGCGGATGGCGTTGGGTGAATTTTCGAAAATCTTGTTCGCTTCGCAGCGCGTGGTGCCGCGCAAAGCGCTGGCCACGGGTTTTCAGTTTCGCTATCCGGAAATTGGCCCGGCGATAGCAGCAATTGTCGCCGACGAATCGACCGCAGCGTTAGCGGCATCGCACTAGTGCAATCGAAGCAAAGTTATGGCAAAGACCTACCATCTGGAGCGTTCGCAATTTGTGCCGCGGCCGCTGACTGAAGTGTTCGCGTTCTTTGCAGATGCCGAGAATTTGCAAGAACTGACGCCGGCCAGTTTGCACTTCGAGATTCTTTCGCCGCGACCCATCGTGATGCAGCCAGGCACAATCATCGAATACAAACTGAAACTCTTGGGCGTTCCGTTCCGCTGGAAAACCCTGATCGAATCGTTCGATCCACCGCAGCGGTTCACCGATCTGCAAGCGAAAGGCCCGTATCGCCTCTGGCATCACACGCACGAGTTTCAGGCGGTCGACGGCGGCACGCTGGTGGTGGATCGAGTTCGGTATCAATTGCCGCTTGGCCCGTTGGACGCGCTCGGCCACCGCTTGTTTGTGCGACGGCAATTGCACGACATCTTCGGCTTCCGCGCAAACAAACTGGCAGAGTTGTTCCCGGCTGTAGATTCGGTGGTTGAACCGGCTCGTTCGATCTGAACTCTGCCGCCTGCCGACGAATTCGGCCACAGACTATCCATTGGCGGGCTTCAACAAACCGCGCGTTTTCAGCCAATCCGCGAGCCGATCTTTCCAGGTCGAAAGGACAGGATCGTTCGGCGCCAAACCAACGCCGTGGTTGCCGTTTTGATAGATGTGCATTTCGGCAGGCACTTTGGCTTTCCGCAGCGCCAGATAAAACTGCACGCTGTTTTCCGCCGGGACAGCGGTATCAGCGTCGGTTTGAAAAATAAAAGTCGGCGGTGTTTTAGTGGTAACCTGGGTTTCGTTCGATAGGCTCTTGGCCAATTCGGGATCGGGATTGTCGCCAATCAAATTCTTCCTTGAACCTTTGTGAGTGAATTCGCTGGTCATCGAGACGACTGGATAGCAAAGAATCAAAAAATCGGGGCGCGAACCGGCGCGATCAATTTTGTCTTCTGCGTCTTGTTTGCCATCGTCGAAATGCGTACCGACGGTCGAAGCCAAATGGCCACCGGCCGAGAAGCCCATGATGCCAATTCTGGCCGGATTGATTTTCCACTCGGCCGTATTGGTTCGCACATAGCGAATGGGCGCTGGGCATCATCCATAGGCGCCGGGTGGTGATACCCCTTGCCGGCATGCCGGTAATCGAGCACAAACGCCGTTACCCCCAGTGAATTCAACCACTCGGCAACTTTGCTCCCCTCGTTTTCCAACGACAGATGACCGTAGCCGCCGCCGGGGCAGATGATGACCGCCGTACCAACCGACTTTTCGGCTGGTGCACAATGCACAAACAGTTTCGGAATGTCTTTATCGGCATCCCCCTTCGCGCCAGGTGCGCCGTGCGGCCAGAGAAGAATGGTGTTCTGGTCATCGGCGCTGGCCGCTGCGCTTGCGCTCATCGTTAAAACTCCCACTGCGGCCGCCAAAAAAATTCGCGGTATCATGGCCAGTGTTTCCAAGCGAGTGCATGTTGATTGAACCCCCACTGGCCGCATCATAAAAGCCCGGCGGCGGCGTGTCCAATTCTTGCCGATCCGCTCTCCAAATATGGGCGATTGCGCTATAGCTGACATAACCGTTCTATCCGGACCCTTGCGCAGGTCCGTCAGATTGGCTAGCTATAGCGGTGGCCTCATGCAACCTAGAATTTCGACGGGCAACAAGCATCGGGTCCAAGCCTACGTGGAATGTTTTTATCCATCGATCTTTAGGATTACGTCAATGCTCGACATCGCACATGGAACGCTAATTACCTACAATCCCAAGGCGGTGATGCCGGAAACCACGCTCGATGAATTGGAACGCATCATGCAGCAATTGCAAGTGCGTCATTTGCCGGTGGTCGACGACGAACATCGCATTGTCGGCCTGGTGAGCGAACGTGATCTGGCCCGGGCCCGTTATAGCGAAGTCATCACCGCGCCGGTTGGGAAAACGGCATCCGCCGGTGGCAAGGAGGTCGAACAGATTATGGCTCGCCAGGTAATGACCCTGGAGCGGTTTGAATCGCCAGAAATCGCGCTGCGAGCCATGGTGGCGCACGCATTTCACTCGGTGCCGATTACGGAAGACGGTCGCTTGATTGGCATGATTACCAGCTCCGATTTTCTGCGCGAATTTTCGTACGGCGATTGGGCAGGCCACGACGAGCCGGTTCGCCGCCGCATGAGCACGCCGGGTCATACGGTCGATGCCGAAACGCCGCTGGAACAAGTGCTGGAGGTGGCGGAAAAAAACTCGCAGGAATTCATCGTCGTCGTGCGGCGATATCGACCACTGGGCATTCTGTCGCGCACTTCACTACGGCAGTGTTTGCACGGCAGCGGCAAAGAACAAGAAATCGTCGAATTGGGGTCCACCCCGGTGCGTTTGCTGCTGCCGTTGCTGCCGGCGCTTTCCTCGGATTTGCCATTGGGTCAGGCTGCCGACAAGATGTTGGAACATCGAGCCCGCGCATTGCCGGTGGTCGATCGCGCGAGAATGCTGCTGGGCATTCTGCAAGAAGACGACATCCTGCGAGCAATGGTCGAACGGCTGGAAGAATAGCGTTTCGATGCCCAGAATGGTTGGATGGAGTCAACCCACCGCAAGAAGAAACGATCCGGCTGGGATCATCTGAGTCGTCAAATCATTGACTGCGAGCGCTGTCCGCGGCTGTGCTCGTTCTGTGAAAAAATCGCCCGCGACAAGCGGCGGGCATTTGCCGACTGGAACTACTGGGGTAAGCCGGTGCCGAATTTCGGTGATTCTAAAGCGCGGCTGCTGATAATCGGCCTCGCACCGGCGGCGCACGGCGGAAATCGCACCGGCCGCGTTTTCACCGGCGATCGCAGCGGCGACTGGCTTTTTCGGGCGCTCCACAAAGCTGGCTTCGCCAATCAGGCGACAAGCACTTCGGCTGGCGACGGATTGCGGCTGTTCGATTGCGCCATCACCGCAGCCCTACACTGTGCGCCGCCGGATAACAAGCCAACGCCTGACGAACTCGACCATTGCCGACCGTGGTTGGATGCAACGGTCGATTTGCTGAAGCCACGCGTTATGATCGCCTTGGGTCAAATCGGCTTCAAAGCGGCGCTGGCACAGGCGAAACGACTCGGATGGTGGACAGGACCAATGCCACGATTTGGTCACGGCCAGCGCTTGCAACTTGCGGAGGATCGTTGGTTGATCGCCAGTTACCATCCGAGCCAGCAGAACACCTTTACGGGAAAACTGACCGAGCCGATGTTCGACCGAGTATTTCAAGAGGCACGGCGGTTACTGAAGTAGGTCGAACTTTAGTCCCTCTGCGCTGCACGGCGCGTTTTCCAACAGGCTAAAGCCAGACCTACTTCGCCGGAGCGGCTGGCCGCCTTTTCACGTGATCAGCGCCCATTCCATTGATCGGCTCGCCACCGTTGCGGGTAAATAGGCCACGGAGATTGTCCAAGTCGATGTCGCGGGGCAACACCTCAATGTGCCCATCGCAAAACGCAGCCAGAAATCCTCCGTCGCGCAAGCCAACTAAACCGGCCGCCGGATTTTTGTCATCGGGCTCAAAATCATCGGGCTTGGTCCAGATAACTGCCTTGTCGTCGGAGACTTCCACCAGCATGATCGTTTGTGCCAAGCCATCGGTGATCGCAGAAAGTTGCACCGGCCGTCCGCCTGGAAACGGAGTCTTCTCGTCGCGGACGGTAAGGTACACCGTTTTGAAGTCAGCAGCGGCCTTGCTGCCGGGCGCTTTGTAGATCTCCGGCATTTTTTCGATGAGTTTCTTGTTGTTCTCGCTGTTCCATGGCTCATCGAGTTTGAAGTGGGCGACAAGGTCTGACTGTCCGAGAAACGGCAACAAGGCAACTCGCCAACTCAACAATGGTTTGCCCGCTTTGTCGGCAGCGAAGGCCGAAGGAAACGTGTTCGCAACGTTTTCGAAAGTGCGCATCGCTAGCGAGATTTGCTTCAATTGATTCATCGCCGTGGTGAGCTGCGCTAGAGGCCGAACGGGGACGACGCCGAGCGCATTTTGCGGCGGTGGTTGCATTGCCGCAGGCGCTACCGCGGCGAAGACTGCGGGATCAATTACCTGGCCATCGTTGCGATCGAACAGAAGATTCACGATTCGCGGTGCGACGTTTTGTGGGACGATATGAGTCGCCCCATCACAGAAGACGCAGAAGAAAACGCCGGGCCGTAAGCCCACCAGTCCGGCCGACGGATTTTTCTCGTCGACATCGTAATCGTCGGGTTTGGTCCAGACGACGGCTTTGTCATCGGCAGCCTCAAGCACCATCACGGTCTTCGACGTTCCGTCGGTGACATCTTTGATTCGAATCGGTTTTTCACCGGGAAATGTTGTGTTCTTACCGCGCGGCGTGAGATACACCGTTTTGAACTGGGAAGCCGTTTTGCTTCCCGGGGCGGCGAAAATCGCTGGCATCTTTTCAATCAGCTTCTTATTGTTGTCACTATCCCAGGGCTCATCGAGTTTGAACTGCTTATATAGTTCGAGCTCGTCAATATATGGCAGGATCAAAACTCGCCAACTCAACAGCGGTTTGAGTTCCCCAGCCCCCGCCTGCGGCTGGGCCGTATGCACTGCCGGAGGATATGACTTGTGAGCAGCGCAGTAGTTCAGCATCGCCAGCCCAATTTGCTTGAGATTATTGAGCGATTCGGCGCGATCTTTTGTTTCTTGTTGTTGATTTTTAGCTTGCGTTTGTTCGTTTGGCTCGTCCGCCGCGATAAGCAGCGTCGTGCCGTGAATTCCCAAGGTCACAAGCAAAATTGCCGAGGCGATTCGGACGATGTTCAAAACGTCGGGCACAGATTCACCTTGGTTTTTGAAGGTCTGAATTGAGTTGCCGTTGGACTCTTGCCGTTTTGGTTCAAGGTTGGTGCGGCTTCCGCTTCAGATTTGACGCATCCACGCGTTCGTCGCCGTTGCGTGTGAATAGCGCTTTCAAGTCATCCGGATCGACATCGGCTGGAATCGGTTCGACGTGGCCGTCGCAAAATACGGCCAGAAACGCACCGTCGCGCAGGCCCACCAAACCGGCGACGGGATTTTTGTCGTCGGGCTCAAAATCATCGGGCTTCGTCCACACCACGGCTTTGTCGTCTGTAGCTTCGACAAACATGATGGTTTGCGCCGTGCCGTCGGAAATCGATCGCAGCTTGATGGGCTTGGCGCCTGGGAAAACAGTTTTGTCGCCTCGTACGCCGAGATAGACGGTTTTGAATTCAGCCGCAGCCTGGCTGCCGGAGGCCTTGAAAACCTCGGGCATTCTCTCGATCAGTTTCTTGTTTTTCTCGCTGTCCCACGGTTCGTCGAGTTTGAATTGCGAGGCCAAATCTTCTTCGCCGATGAACGGCAGAATTGCAACCCGCCAACTCAGCAGCGGCTTGCCATCTTTGTCGGCGGCGAACGCGGCGGGCAGCGTTTTGCTCGCACTTTCGAAATTCAGCACACCCAGGGCAATTTGCTTGAGATTGTTTTCCGAGCTGTTTTGAGCCGCCGCGCCGGGCGCGGGAGCAACTTTGACAGCAACCGGGCCGTTTTGGACCTCCGTCGAAATTATTCCAAATGGGATCATCACTAGCGGCAACGTGCCGATTCCCAGCGGTATCGTGCCGCGCGATTCAAACCGAAGTCCGTCTTTGGTTGCCTCCACAATATCGACCGTTGGCATCAAGTGTGGAGCGATTGCCCGGGCGTTGGGCCACATGCCGATGTGCAAATTGATGCCTTCGCTCTGCAAGCCTGAAAAACCGAACTGCGCCATCATTTGCACAACCGGATAGGCCAGCTTGAACAGGCTGGGCGTGTCTTGATAGGAAATGACCGTCGGATGTTTGCCATCGGAAAACAATCGAGCAACCGCTGGCACCTCGGCCAGCGATTTTTTGCCGGCCGCGGCGTCAGCGCTTGCGTCGTGGCCCAAGCGTTGCAGATACGATTTAATCGCCTGCGGGAACAGCGAGACCACCAAGTGGTCGTCGGTAATGCACCAGGCCGGAGCGACGGGTGATTCAGCGGTCAGGAAGTTCACAAAAAAAATCTTCTGGCCGCGGAATTCGATATCGCTGATGGTGCGAGCGCCTTCGCCTTGTCGTGCCGCTTGCTCCATTACTTGCCGGAAGATGCCAACTAACTGATCGTTCACCTGCACCAATTTGTCGTGATCGCGGAGTGTGGCGGTGACCGTCAGTCCGGTAAACACCAGGCCACCGTCGTCGGGCGAGTTGTAAACGCACCAGGTGTCGCCGAGCGAAGCCAGCAGGTCGGTCTGAAAATGTACGCCACTGATCAGCTTTAGCTGTTTGAAGCTTTCTGCGATTCCAACGGGGGCGAGCGGATCGATGGCCGCCGAAGCTGTGACGAAAGCCTCGAACGCTTTGTCGGGATCGACTCGCGCTGCAACGGCAAAGCTGGCATCGGCTGGAATGGTGATTAGCGACTCGGCAGTCAGCGACTGCCCGCTAATAAGCGAGAGCATGCCATGCGGCTCGCCATCGATGGCCAGCAAGCCGCGGCTCAAAAAACCTTCGCGATCCAGCCCATTAACGCTGGCGTAATATCTGGCGTTTTGCACGCCAGTAATCTCCAGCAGCACGCGGGTCAGCTCCGGCGGCAGTATTTCATTGAGGGCCGGCTGCAAGAGGGCAACGGCCGACTGCACGTTGATGTATTGCACCATTGCCGGACGATCGACGGGCACTTGCTGGCGCAATTTGCTCAGCCACTCCGGTGCGGCCTTCGAATTCACACGGCGATCGTTCAGCTTTTGGACTTCGTCTTTGCCGATGCCGATCAGCAGGTATTTCTCTTGAACGCCCCATTGAACCGGTGGTGCATCCGGCGGCAGCGGCAGCGCGTGCCATCCCGCGGCATCGACATCCATCTTTTTTCCCGTCGCGGTGGCCAAAGCCAGGTCGATTTTTTCTAGCGACACTTTCGTCGCCGCCGATTCGTCGCCCAAATTCACCGCTATTCCGCCGGTTACGGCCGGACCATTGGCACCGGCAGCCACATTGCCGATGTAAACGCACATTGGTCGGGTCAGCAGCGTTTCAATCACCTTCGGTCCTTCTTCACCCAGCGTCTTGCGGATCGGATCGTCGGGCGCTGCTTTGGCAAAGGCTGCTTTAATCTGATTGGTGGCCTCACGCACGAATTGCTGCACGTCGTCTTCGGCCAGCAGTTGCTCGACCTTGTTTTTGCTCTTGGCGTTGGCTTTGTCGACGCCCGCCAGCGACAGATACCACAGGCATTGTTCGGGGGCCATTCGCTGAATCACCGCGTTTTCCGGCAACGGCGGCAGCGAGAGGGGTAAATTCAGCGGCGCGCCGGAGAATAACATCAGCATCAATAGCCAAGACGGAGCAGCAACAGACATCATGGAAACAGCTCCTTAGTCAATGGATGTCCGCCAGGGAATTTGAACTGTGAACTCTTTCAGTTTTCATCTGTCTACTGTGCCAGAAGGGCCACTAAATCCAAGCTATTAATCACCCCCAGCGGTTTGCTCTGATCGACCACAAACACACGGTGAATATGATGCCGCACGAGCAAGGCGGCTACTTCGCGAATCGGCAAGGCAGGCTTGCAAGTGACAACCTGACTGCGCATCACATCTTTGACGCGCAGCTTTTCCAACCGCGGTTTGAAACCGAGAAACCGTTCCGGGTCGTCGTGCTTGAAGCCGTCGGCCTGCGTTTCGTCCCAGTGCAGCTCTTCGGCGATTTGACCGTCGAGCGATTCCGCCAGGACGTGAACCCGCGTCACGTCGCTGCGGCTGATGACGCCGACCAGCCGGCCGCCATCCATGACCGGCAAACCGGTCAGACGTTGCTCGACCATCAGTCGTTCCGCGGCATCCAGTGTATCTTCAGGTTTTACGCTGGCGAGCGCCGGTTGCAAAATATCACGAGCCGTGAGGTTATCGATCGAGGTTGTCGATGGCATGATTCGGTTTTGGAGTGTCTATTCGGTGGTGGGGCGTTTGGATGGGTCACGAAAATAACGTTCGATGGCCAGACCCAGTTGTTTGCCGGTGGTCAAGTAACCGTCGGTGGTTCCGTCGGACGTGTTCCAGGCGGTTTCCAGCGTGACGCTAACGACGTGCCCGTCGGTATGCTCGGTGACCCAATTCTTACCGATTTGCCGCCAGCGTGCATCATATCCGGGCCCTGATTCTCTAGCCGGGCCGCGAACCGGCAGCGGACCGATCATTTCGGCTTGTGCAACCTGAAGGAAAGTTTGAATGTTCGTCCAACCCGCGTCGCTCAGAATACTGCGCGGCGAGATGAAAAAGAACGAGCTGCGATCGCCGGGGCCCGGATTATGCAGATCGATGAACAGGTCGAACTTGCCAGCACTGTTTTCACGCAGGATTTCGCGCTGGGCAGCAGCGACGGCGGGATGATACGGCTCGTCGGTCCAATCACGATTGTGATCTTGCGGTTTTTCTTCCTTGCCGCCGGCGCCAACGGTGACGTTATCGATATCCATCACCGGTACAATGTGGAATGCGGCTTTGCCCCGCAGCGAGACTGCACGCGGGTCGTCGGACACCAGCCACTGGACCAGCCCACGGCAAACCCAACTGCCGCCGCTCTCCCAAGCGTGCTGGCGAGCGACGATCCAAACGCCGTGCGGCGCTGATGGTGAAGGAGCAGCATGCTTTGAAGCCGTCGGCGAGATTTCTAATCCAAGAACAGTGCGGCCGCCGCGAGATTGGCACAACTCAAACGATTTTGCTTCGCCGCATTTTTCTGTCGCCGTTCGAATTAACTCGACCGCATCATCGCCCGTGAAGGGCGGACCCCACGCGAACCAAGCTTGCGCAGCATCGATTGGTTGCTTGTAAACAATTCCACCTGTTTTCCGTTCGCCGCGCAGTTGTGTGCCGCCAGATTTGACCATCGATGCTGAAAGTTGCCTGATCGGCCAGTGCGAAGCTTTCGCCAGTAAGATCGATCGTAATTGTTTCGCCAGGCTTGATGCCCGTCACCTTGAAGAACCACCAGCAAGGCCAGCCGCGATCGGGATGTTCTGCCGGTTTGACATGAATCGCACGAGTTTTTTGATCGATCGATTGCACGCTGGCCGACCCGCTCGGAAAATTGGTCGAGACTTGCAACCGCGGCAAATCATCGGCGGCGCTGGCCAGCGAACTCGCTTGAATCGCGCAGCCAACAGTAATTGCCACGCTGCCAACGAGCATCAGCAAATGGCAACCGGCTCGCCGAAGTGTCCGCGCAGTCGTGAGTGTCATACGCTCATGATCCCGCGAGAACTGTCGTTTTGCAACTGCGAACGGTTGAGCAATGCCAATCGCAACCACAATCAGCGTTTGGTCGGTGGTGTCGCACTGCTGGCAGCGGACTTACTGGCGCTGGAGCCGCCGCCGAGGATCGCCTGAATTTTATCCCAGCCGATTTCCGCGATCTGGCCGGGCGAAAACCGCAGCTTGTCGCGATGCTTTTCAATTTCCGCGTTGATCTTCCGGGTTGTTTCCGCTTCCCGCTTGTGAAGCTCGCCCGCCAGAATGTCTTCGAAGGCGTTGCCCAACTCTCGGGCCAGATCGCCGTGAATGAGATCGAGGCGTTTGAGCGAAAGATCAACCAGCCGCAGTCCGACGTTGGTGACCACCGGCTGGATTTCGATCGAGCCAAAACCTCCTTCGGTTGCCGGCTTGATGGCGATTTCAAGATCCAGCCGCACTTCCACCGTCGCGTCGCCCTGCACTTGAAAGTTCAATCCTTTGACGCCCTTGATCCATTGCTCTTGCCTTGCATCAACCGCCAACCGAGCCGTGAGAAATGCTTGAAAAGCGGTATGGCCATCGTCAGCAGGATGGGCAGGCGTCAGCCGCACTTGCAAGTTGTGCTCCGGATCGTTCAGTCGCACGCTGTACATTCGCCACAGGCCATCGTTGACTGGTTTGGTTTGCTTTTCCAGATGCCAGCCGCCGGCACGCTGGACCCAATGGTAGCCGTCGACAATGGTCGATTGATGGCCCCAGTTCTCACGCTTTTCGTACTGGGGCTTCAGACTTTTGATGATGATTTCTTTCGCCACCACCGCGAGCGCCTGATTCGGCGAGACCGACGGTTGTGCCTCCGACTGGGCTGGAGGTTGAGTCGGCGAAGGAATGGGAGGTGGCTCGTCGATACCGGCAGCGCCTTGAACAGCGATGACCAGCCCAGCCGAAGTGCTCAAAAGGAACGACGAAAGAATTCGATGCAAACTCGATTTCATCTTGGCATTGCCTCCGTGCTTGCATTGCGGCAACCGTGCAGGGCGCTGCTTGGGCCATGATTGGCGATTGCAGATTATACAATCGTCTGCGGCCAATCCAGCAAGAGCAGCATAAAAGCGCCTGCCGAATCACAGGACAAGAGCAAAGGCAAAAAGAATCCCATGGTTTGAAGATCGACGCTGCTTGCACGGCGATTGACTATTGCTTCTTCTCGGCCATATCCAGAATTTGCCACTGTTCTGCCTTGCCGGTGTAGCTGAGCGAGCGCTCCACGATCAGAGAGACCTCCAGCGATCTCGTTCCCCCGCCGTCTTCGGGCACGGTAATCCGGTAGCGCACACCAAAATCGTCGCGTTCATCTTCGGCGAGAACTTGCGAAGACAATCGCTCGACTTTCGCTTTCTTACCGAATTCGAGCAGTGTTTTGACCGGCTCACGCTTCAGATACTTATCGAAAGCCTCTTGTGTCTTCGCGTTTTTGGCAATCAAGCCCGGCAAGTCGGCGGCGGCCAATTTACGTTGCGACGGGTGCAGTGTGAACTGCTGAGCGATGTACGGCTGGTTTTGCTGCAGCAGATCCATAAAACCGTCGGCGAACTTTTCTGCTCGCGTTTGCAGCCACCAGTGCCGGCTCACGGTTCGCGCGGGTCCAGCCGCGCCGAAGAGAATCGATAGAATCAGCCCGAGCAAGGCGATGTTCCAGCCGATCAGCTCGCCGCCTGACGTGCTGATTCGCCACATGGCAAAGACCGATAGGCACACGCCCAGCACCGGGATGAACCAGAGCAGCGGCCCGATCAAGGCCGCGGCTGACAGGAAGCCGATAATCACCGCCGCTATGGCCCAGCCACTGACGGCGTGATATTCAACGCGCGTTCGCTCTTCGGCGGCAGATGAATCGACGGGCAAGGCGGTCATTGTTCAATCGTGCCGAGCAAGGAACCACGAAAGACGGGAATTACACGAAACAAGAACATTCTATCTTTTGTGGTTGAGAAGCACTCGTTTCAGACACTTTTCTGGGAGATTACTTTCCCACGGTCAGGTTTTGCGTTTCGTATTGTTTGCGCCGTTGGCCGTATTTCAAAATAAAATCGTCTTGCGGATTGAATTTATGCGGATTATTTGCTGGATCAGCGGCCGGACGCGAAAGCGATCCTTCGCTCAAACTTTGCATCAGGGCCAGCCAGGTGCGATCGGGCGCCAGGCCAAAGACCATTTTCGTATCGGGCTGCTGCTGAAAGCCGAGAAAGTTTCGTCCCAGCGGCGCTAAGTGCAGCGTGAACAACGTGAATTGCATCATCACCCAGCCGACGCATACGGCAAAAAACACGCCACCGCCCACATCGACGGGCCTTTTGAACCGCACCCGATGTTGCGAGAGATAGTTTGTTACCAGCCGCAGCACCACCAGCGCAATCGCGAAGCACAGCCAAACGGAAAGAAAATCCCAAAAATACGTCAGGCTGGGCATCATCGAATCGAACCAGTTTGCCAGCGGCTCGAAAAAGTTGACCGCAATAATACCGGCCAGCAGCACGTTCATGAGTAGGACCGCTGCGCTCCACAACCCTTCGTTGAACACGAAAGCGACGCAGAAGAACATAATGAGTAGAATGGCTATTTCAAGCATGATCGATGTAGGTCAGGCTTCAGCCTGACAGCACCTTTTTGTTGAACGTCCAATATCGGTCGGGCCAAAGCCTGACCTACACTTTCAGCGCTCTTTGCAACTCCGCCAGCGAGGTCACACCTTTCACGACCAACACCAATCCTTCTTCCTGAAACGTTTTCATGCCACCACGGCGGGCGGCGGCACGCAATAAATCCATCTTCGGGCTTTTGATCAGCACTTCGCGCAAGCCGTCGTCCACCAGCAGCAACTCGTACAAGCCAGTGCGTCCTTTGTAGCCAATGCCCTGGCAGGTCGGCGCACGGTTTTTTCGGATCGGCCTGCGTCGGCGGTTGAAACAGCGTCTGCACTTTGCCCGGCGGTATTCCGAAAGCCGCCAACGCCTCGGGCGGCGCGGGATACGGTTCCTTACAATCGTCACACAACTTGCGCACCAGCCGGACGCAAACTACGCCGCTCACGGCGTTCACGAAATCCTTCGGCGGCACCTTCAGCATCAGCACGCGGAGCAGAGTTTCCGCCGCGTCTTTCAGCGCGCACGGAGGTCATCACCAGCCGATCTTCCTTCACCTGATCGCACAAAAACTTCGCCGTTTCGCCGTCCGCCAGGCCACGCAGCACGACGGCGTTAGGATAGGTCCGCACGATTTTATCAAGCACGGCCAGCGGCTTTTCGCCTGCTGCCGCGTTATAGGTGGTCACCTGCACGTTTTCGATATCATGCTCGCGATTCTTGACCTCTTCCACCGCCGCGAAATCGCGCATGTATCGATCGCACGATTTCAGCGCCGCATCGAACAAGCTGCTCAAACCGCCCCCCGGCAGGGCACTAAAAAAAACGAGCCCTTGCGTCTTGGCGAGCAACTCTTTGAGTTGTTCCTGAGTTTTAGCGCGCATGCCCAACTCTTCGAACGTTTTAACCGGGGCCTTCGTGGGATGGAAATAAACGATCGCCCGTTCGCCCCCCTCAATACCCTGCGATTGCACCCGGCAACCGTAATGCGTGCCTTTGTAATCGGTGGGGAACAGGCCTTCTTGTCGTTTCACGCGATCGTTGGCATCCAAGCCACCCAGAGTTTTCAGCACGGCCACCAGCAAGCCGCCCGACTCGGCGTCGCGCGAATCGACATTGTGCCATACGCCGTCAATCTGGAACCGCACGGCCACATTCGGCGGTGCGCTTTCCAGCATGAGCGCCTCGCCGCCGCGATCCAGCAAATCGGCCACCACTTCCTTCGTCGGCACATACGCGGGCGAACGCCGGGCCATCAGCAAATTGGCCTCGCCGTCACGTCCACCGCCGGCAGTCGCTTTGAATTCGACCGGCGGGCCTTTTTGATAGTCGAGCTTCTTTTCGGCAGCCACCTTCACGCCCAGCTTGCCCATCACGTCGGAGAAAACGTGCCGCAAGTGCGATGGCGTCATCACCTTCTGATGCGACCCAAGCGATTTGTTGCGCACGATGATGTACACGCCTAGCGGCACCAGATACGCCGCCGCCAAAATCAGCATGCTCACCTCGTACCAGGGCAGCAACAGCACCAACAAGAACGCGACCACAAACGGGCCAATCAACACTGCGTTCCAGACCACGTAATTCTGATTGGTGCGCGTACAATCTTGCGCCGACCAATCGGTCGTCTTGACCCACAGAAAAAACAGGGCCACGAGCAGGGCGATCTTGATCAGATTGAAATAGAACCCTGGTCCGCGACCGTGCTGCGGGTTTTTGGCGAACTCAGCGGGCGCGGGCAGCTCGGGATACCAACTTTCAGCCGCCGCGGCATCGGCCGGCGATGGCTGTGGCGCTGGCTGCTGTGCCGCGCAGCATTCACCACCATCAGAACCGCCGCCGCCACCGTTCCCGCCAGAATCAACTCGCGCCACTTGGTCATCAAAACGTGTCTCCGCCGGCGACTAATGAACGTTGAACGAGTGACGATGAAATTCACGAACGAAGAACTTCGAATGACAACAGACAACGAGCAAAGTGCAAAACTACAAAATTCCCGGCGCCTTCACTTCAATGCCCTTGAGCGCCATCTTCAGTGCTTCCACGTTTGGCGCCACTTCCAGCGCCACATTTCGATCGACATACTCGCGCAACACAAGGTCCTTAAGGCTCATCGTGAAATCTTGCATGCCGTCTTTGGACGACATGCGGATCAAGTCGCTCAGTTTCTCATCGCGCTCTTCCAAAATCAACTTCCGGGCGGTCGCATTGAAGGTCATGACCTCTACCGTGGGCACCCGGCCGACTCCTTCTTTGATGGAAGGCAGCAGTTTTTGGGCCACAATGCCCTTCATATTGAAGGCAATCGCGCTGCGCAGCGAACTGTGCATATCGCGTGGGAACAGGTCGAGAATACGGCTGATAGTGCTGGGTGCGCTAGAGGCGTGAATGGTGCCGAACACCAAGTGCCCGGTTTCAGCGGCATGGATGGCCGTCATGAACGTTTCTTGATCGCGCATTTCGCCCACCAGCATCACGTCGGGGTCTTCGCGCACGGCGTGCTTCATGCCGATCTCGAAATTCTTCACGTCGGTGCCCACTTCCCGCTGGTTGATCAGGCACTTGTCTTCCGTGAAGGTGAACTCGATCGGGTCTTCCAGCGTCAGAATATGCTTGCGGTAATGACTGTTGATGTAATTGAGCATCGACGCAATCGTCGTGCTCTTGCCAGAGCCCGTGACGCCGGCCAACAGAATCATGCCTTGATCGAACTTGCACAAATCTTCGATCACCGGCGGCAGATTCAATCCGGCAAAATCGGGAATGAAATTGTTGACTCGCCGCGCGACCAAACCCACGTGCCCCAACTGCTGTAGCACGTTGACACGAAATCGCCAATTCACGCCGTCGACATCGACGACGTGGGCAAAATCCACGCCACCGGATTCCTCAAAAATCTCCGTCCGCCGATCGTCGAACATGGCGAAGATGATGCGCACCATTTCGTCATCTTCAATCGGTCCGTGCGCGAAGGGGCGCAGCGAGCCCTTCACACGCACATACGGCGGCTTGCCAACTTTTAGATGCAAGTCGCTGCCTTCAAGCTTCACTAGTGCCCGAAACAGCTTGTCGATTTCCAGATCGCCATGCTTGCCGACAAAACGTTCGGCGGCTTCTTCCTTCGTGTGGTGAAGATGGTGTTCGTGATGATTGGTTTCGGTATGCATGACTGGATAAATAATGAATGACGAAATTCGAATGACGAAAGACAGAAAGTGTCGAAGCGAAAATCCAAGCTCCAAATTCCAATAATCGAAACTCTGACGACAACCAACATTCCACTGCCACCGTTTGGTCATTGGAACTTGGTCATTGGTGCTTCATTCGTCATTTGAATTTCGTCATTCGAATTTGATACGATTCCCTCTTGCTGCTAGCGATCATAACCTGACCGGGATTCCTCTGTGCGGCATGGTCTCCTTCGCTTCGCGGATCGAGTATTGGCCGAAATGGAAAATGCCGGCGGCTAGGGCAGCGTCGGCATGTCCCACTAGAATTGCATCAGCCAGGTGTTCCGGGCGGCCCGCGCCGCCGCTAGCGACCACAGGGATCGAAACCACGCGGCTGACGGCGGCCGTCATTTCTAGATCATAACCATTTTTCGTGCCGTCGGCATCCATGCAGGTCAGCACAATTTCGCCCGCCCCCAACCGTTCCACCTCCTGAGCCCAGGCCACAGCTTCACGCCCCGTGGGAATTCGCCCCCCATTAATGTGGACTTCCCAGACTTCTTGCCCGTTTTTCTGCACGCGTTTGGGGTCGATGTTCACCACAATGCACTGGCTGCCGAACTTGCGGGCCGCCTCGCGCACGAATTCCGGATCTTTGGAAGCCGCCGAATTGATCGAGACTTTATCGCTGCCGGCATTTAACAAAGCTCTAATGTCCTCGATCGTCCGAATGCCCCCGCCCACCGTGAGGGGCATGAAGACGACATCGGCCGTCCGCCGCACAACATCCAGCATGATGTCGCGCCCCTCGTGACTGGCCGTGATGTCAAGAAACACCAGCTCATCGGCTCCTTCGGCTTCATACCGCGCCGCCACTTCCACCGGATCGCCGGCATCGCGCAGCTCCAGAAACTTCGTGCCTTTGACGACTCGCCCCCGATCGACATCCAGACACGGAATAACACGTTTGGCGAGCATTGGGATGTCCCCTCTCCCTCGATGGGAGAGGGCAAGGGTGCCGTAAGCAATGCAGCGGCTTCTTCGGCCTTGGCCTGCGCCGACTCTGCCAATCCGCACTGCCGAAACCTGCCACTTTAAATCGGCGTTTCGCCACGGTCAACGCCCCAAAAGTGCCATCGCCCCCAGAGGATCACCGCAAATAGCTCAGCAGCATCAATGCCAACAAACGAAAGCGAGCCAGAACTGCCACCGCCCGGAGCTCTCCCGTCGCTGCACGCCCGACTCGGTATTAGAAACTTTCCGGCAAGTCGCCAAGAATTACTGTTCGATCGGCATTGGCGCTGGCGGCGTCGGCAACGATTCTCTGGAAGAATTGCCGCTGTATTTTTTTTGCAGTTCGGCCGCCAGCTTGTCTTGCGGAGCGAGCTTGACCACTTCGTCAAATTCTTTGCCCCCTTGTTTTGGAAAGCCCGACAGCAGGTACTGGTAGGCCAGCAGAAAATGCCCTTCTGGCGCCGTCGGTTTTTCTTTGCAGTATTTCTCCAGATTGCGCAGCTGTTTTGTGTAAGTCTCCAAATTGCCGTAGTAACCATAGACGGTGGCCCAATCGGCCGGCGGACCCAGCGCCAGGGCGGCATGGGCTTGCGCGGCGCCGCCACGGTAATCGCCCAAGGCAAACAGCGCCAGCGACATCAACTCCGGTGCTTTAGGATTCTGCGGCGATTCCACCGCCGCGTGGTTCGCTAGCCGCACTGCATCGCGATATCTTCCGGCGCTGAACGCCTCTTCGGCCTGACCGAAGAACACCGCGCCGCTTTGCGACGAATTCGAATCGGGCTGCGGATACTCCTGCGGCAACTGCTCGGTGCTCTGAGGCAAGGAATTGTTGTACGTCGCGCTGTCGTAAACGCCGCTGTCGTATGCCGCGCCGTCATTTACAGGAGTCTCGTAACCCACGGTGTTGTAGCAGTAGGGCACGCCGTAGTCGTTGTAACCGTAACCGTAGTAACAATCGCCGAAGCCGCTGTACCACCACGGCCACCAAAACGGTGCGACGACGAAGCAATTGTGATGATGGAAGTCGTGATCGAAATGGTTGAAGTTTTTCCCGTCGAAATTCTGGCCGTTAAAATTCTTCCCATCGAAGTTTTTGCCATTGAGCTGGCTGAAATGTTCGCCTTGCTGCCAGTTGCGATTGAGCGACGCGTGCTGCGAATCTCCGTGCATCGCACCTGGCAATCCTGAAAACGCTTTGGTGCCCTTTGATCCGACGCTGCCCAGATTCGGCAGACCATTTAAACCGCTGTGCATGGTGCTCCGCGAAAATTGACCGGGGGGGCTGCCCATTCCCAGACCGCTAGAGCTGTGCAAGCTGTTGCCGAGGCTCGGCCCGAAATTCATGCTGGGTCCCATGCCGCGGAAGCTCGATCCGCCCCTGCCCATACTCATGCCGCTCATGCCACCGCCGCCCACGTGTCCGCCGCCCATGCCGCCTCCACCACCTCCGCCGCCACCTCCACCTCCGCCATGTGCCAGTGCTTGCCCTGCGCACATGGTTCCGAAGATCATTGCTGTGCCCACGAGCAGGCTGGCGAATTTTGTCCCACGTGTTGTCGACATGTTGCCGTCTCGCAATTCTGCCGATCCGAAGCTTCGCCCCCAGCGGAATTCAGAAGGATCGGCCAGCTACTTTCCGCCGACCAAATTATACGCCTCAGAACGGCGTATTGCTCAGAAATTACGCGCGATGGTGGTCGCGGCTCGGTTTCGCACGCCGCTGCTGGCAGCAAAATGAACCGGCATTTTGCCATCTACCGCGTAAACCCAATCGCAAACGCCACGCCGTAGAGGTCGACGCTGGGGTCGGGCACTTCTTCGATTTGCGAGAGGTTCCACGACTGATATTCGAACGCACAGCGGGCAAACACGCTCCCCTGGCAGCAGGCCAGTTGTTTGGTGCATTGCAGGCCGACTTGCGCTTCCCAGATCGTCAGCTGCGTGTTCACCCGGGCCGTATCAGAAAAGCTGCTTGCCGTGCCATTCATATTTTCGCGGGCATTGACCGAGGCGGTCGTGGTTCCCCACAGCGGCGAAGCACGCAAGCTGCCGAATGCTTCCAATCCGCCGACGCCGATGGGCGTGCTCATTTCGATCGCCCCGGTAATGCCGCCAGCGTTGGTTTCGGTCTCGAAGCTGAGGAACTCGCTGAGACCTGGCGGTCCCTGGGCAAGACTGTTGCCCATGAGCAAACGATCGAGCGACCCGAACCGTCCGCCGAAACTGCCCAGCAAATTCCAATGGCCGACTTCAATGCGGCGCGTCAGTTCGCAATCGATGTCGTACACCTCTAGCTGCTGAGAGAAATCGGCGATTACCGGTGTCGTTAGTGCGTCTAAAGTCAAACCAAAGCGATTACGTTCTGCATCCAGTTGCCAGTAGCGGGCCCGCGCTCCCCAACCGTTGCAATTCTCGACGCCCAGCCAGATGCGGGGCGCGGCTTCCCAGCCCAGATCAAGAATGTGCTCTGTGCCGCGACCGAACTGGACATCGTTGTGGAAATTGGGCGCCAAGTAGGTGCCTTCGGCGCCAGCCACCCAGTGCCAGCACCCGTCGCACATGCCGCTGCCGCAATCGCAATCCGATTGGCAATCGCAACTGCCGCCCACATCGCCTTGGCAACTGGTTGCAACACCGGCCGTATCGGCCGCCGGCTGACCGCTGGACAGATTCACCGGCTGACTATCCCCCATGCTGTAGTCGCTCGACTCCGCATATCCGACCGCGATGCCAGCAAATTGCGATTCCTGACCCTGTGCCCAGCCTACAAGCGCCGAAAAACCTAGCGCCACGCAGAAAGCAACCGCCAATTGCCGGATCGACATGGTCGAAATCCTTTTCGCCTGTGAAAGATTGCCCGTAGAACGAACCACCCGCAATTTGCTTAGACTTTGCCCCCTTTTTCTATCGTTACGGCACGACCGCTTCATCCAGATTTTGCGGATTTAGCCGCGAGGTTTACCGCACCGGCAAAGTTTGCCAGAGGCGCCTTTCAGCGAGCAAAAGACAAGAAGTGGCACGCCTTAAGTCCGCGCAGGGCGTGGACGTGGTCGCCGTGTCAAAACGCAGCCATTTCAAAAATTGATTGCCTGAGCGACAAACGCCCGGCTAAACTGAACTCCTGTCCGCCACGTGGAGAGCAAACGCCAATGGAACAAGGCGAAAGATTGCTAGCGCAATTCTTCTTTGCCGCGATCTTCGGTGCTGTGGCGGCTGGAATCGGCTATCGTTTGGCTACCGGCGATTGGGGATATGGATGGCTGCTTAGAGCACTCGTCGGATTTTTCTGCGAGCTTGGCCGAATCCAACTCCAGCGCAGAAAGAAGGGCTAAGCCCATGCGTCTCCGCTCCACTGCCCGTAACTAACTGGACCTTCTCTGCAATCCAAGCCATTTATGAATACCCTGCGTCTTCTCCTCGCTTTAATTCTCATTCTTGGTTTCACGATCTTTCCGCAACCGGCGCAGGCCGATTCGCCCGCGAACGATTCCCAGGCGGCACGCCCCAACATCGTCTACATTTTGTGCGACGATTTGGGCTATGGCGATATTCACGCTTTCAATCCTGACCGGGGAAAAATTCCCACGCCCAATATCGACCGTCTGGCGGCCGAGGGCATGTGCTTCACCGATGCTCATTCGGGTTCGTCGGTTTGCACTCCCACCCGTTACGGAATTCTCACGGGCCGCTATGCTTGGCGCACACGGCTGCAGAAAGGCGTGTTGCAAGGAATGAGCCCGCCGCTGATTGCCGACAACCAATTAACCGTCGGCGCGCTTTTGAAAAAGCACGGCTACACCACCGGCGTCATTGGCAAGTGGCACCTGGGTCTGCAGTTTGCCGAAAACACTTGGGCCGATCCTATCCCAGACGGTCCGCTGCAGCACGGCTTCGATTATTACTTCGGCATTAGCGCCTCGCTCGACATGCCGCCGTTTGTTTATCTCGAAAACGAACGCGTCACCGAAACACCCAGCGTGCAAAAGAAATGGGTGCGTACTGGTCCGGCCGCCCAAGATTTTGAGGCCATCAACGTGCTGCCAGATCTCACGCACAAAGCCGTCGATTACATCACGGCGCACGCCGCCGCTGCCAAACAAACCGGCCCCGACGCCAAGCCTTTATTTTTGTACGTGGCCTTCACCGCGCCCCACACGCCCATTCTGCCGACGCCCCAGTGGCAAGGAAAAAGTGGCTTAGGCCCCTACGGCGATTTTGTGATGGAAACCGACTGGGCGGCCGGCGAAGTTCTGAAAGCGCTTGCTGCCGCCGGGTTGGCCGACAACACACTGGTCATCTTCACGAGCGACAACGGCTGCTCTCCTGCCGCCGACGTTAAGAAATTGGAGGCCCAAGGTCATTACCCCAGCGCCGAATTTCGCGGTTACAAAGCCGACATCTGGGATGGCGGCCACCGCATTCCGCTGGTCGCCCGTTGGCCGGGCAAAATCGAAGCCGGCAGTCACACCCGTTCGCTGACCTGCCTGACCGATCTCATCGCCACCTGTGCCGACATCGTGGGCGAAAAACTTCCCGACACCGCCGCCGAAGATTCCGTCAGCATGTGGCCCGTGCTAACTTCACAAGCGCTCGATGCGGGACGCGAAGCCGTTGTGCATCATTCCATCGACGGCTTGTTCGCCATTCGCAAAGGGAAATGGAAACTTGAACTGTGTGCCGGATCGGGCGGCTGGGCGCCCCGCGCGAAGCAGAGGCCTTGAAAGACGCCCTGCCCGCCGAGCAGTTGTACGACATGAGCGCCGACCAGCACGAACAGCACAACGTGGCTGCCGACCATCCGGAGGTCGTTAAGGAACTAACCGGCCTGCTCAAAAAATACATCGCCGACGGCCGCAGCACGCCCGGCACCGCCCAAACCAACGACGCCCGCATTCAAATCAGAAAAGTTCCTTCTGTGAACGCCGCCGCCGAAAATCAAAAGGGGGATTAGCATCGTCGCCTGAACGGCCCACAAAATTAAACGCCTGCCCGCCGCGCGGCAATTGCTACCCGAAGACGGAAGCGAATCGGGCAGGCTGGTAACTCTGTGTGAAGATTGCGGGCAGATTAGTTACAATGCGGGCATGGCGAAAGCATTCAGAATTGCCACACTCGTGTCCACATTGCTACTCGCATGTTCGCTGGCACTGTTTATCGCCGGATGGCATGTCGACGCATACAACCATTCGATCCATGTCCGCGATGACTTCCACATTGGGCTTGTCCATCGTGACTTTGATACTGGCATAGCATTCTTCAGCGATGAATTTGGGCCGTATAACGGCGGCGTCATCGCTCTCACTGCAAAGGGAGACCCAAGCCCCTTTGAGAAAAAACTCGGCTTTGATGCCTGGGGAATCTACTACCGATATTTCAAATTCAGGATTGTCGACCCCGGCAGAGTGCTTTGGACATTGAGGATTAGCCTTTGGTACCCGATTGCGGTTTTCTCAATCCTGCCATCGATTTGGCTAGCGAGGAAATATCGACGGCATGCCAATCAGCCAGAATCCGATCCGTCAAACTGATCGATGAACAAAGTCGGGCCGAATTCTGTAATCACTACCCGAGACCCGCTACACTGAACCCCTACCCGCGTGGGGAGATTACATGCCATTTGGATTCAAAAAACGAGACTGGTTCTGGCTCGCGACAGTACTGACGATGGCGTTGGTGATTGCAATATTAAGCAGTATCGTCGTATTTCAGGAATTTGAGCTTGAGCAGAAAAAAGGGGTCAGAACTATTTTATGCCCTCAGGAGTCGGAGGACGATTACGCGGGTGGCTCCGACAAAGGCGATAGCCGTGTCGGGGTCGCGCGAGCGGCAAGAGGCGTAAACAAGGCGTGACCTAACCGGCAATTCCAAATCTTGCCCAAACCTCTTGCGGCTGCGCCGGAGCGGACATTTGTCCGGGCCACCCGCGTGGCATGCTGGCAACTTAATGCCTCCCGAGCCCCGTGTCAATCAAATCGTTCTGACCCCTTTTTCTGCTCGGCCCGGGTCTGCTGTCGCTGTCGGACAGACTGCCTATTCCACCCGCCCGCTCGATGCGACGCACTACTCTGAGAAGGAAGCTGCCGGCTCACCTACCACCAGTGGAGAACGGATAAAGTACTGTCCCCTGGTCTTGATTTCGACGTAGACGCTGGTTTCACCTTCCTTCTCCTCGCGTGAGAAGTAGACGCACTCGGGTGCGAAGCTCTCATGAATTCCCATCGACGCGACCATCTGGTCAAACTTCTGCTTTGCCTTTTTGTTTGACCGTTGCCCGGCCATTTCAGGGAACTTCAGAGGTTTACCCTCGATGATCCGAATTAAGAGCCAAAGGAAGAGTTACCAGTTCTCTCGTATGTCGAAGAGAACGGTGTCAATCTTCTCACTTTGGAAGAGCTCCCTGAACTGCTTTCGGAGAGTAGGAACGGCAAACAGCGCGCCGATTTCACGGATCAGCAACCCCGTATCTGGCTGACCGAGGATCGTATGCGGAATCGCGGCCAAGAGGTCGTGAATCAACTCACTGCGATCCAGTTGAGTGTGCAGACACCAGTCGCAATACAGTCCGAGGACAGGGTAGCGCGACTTGACGCTACGTGCCTCTATCACGTTCCGCGAATAGGACATAATCTCCAGAACATTGGCGATGTCTAGGTTCTGCTTCGCCTTCACTCGCTCGATGGCTGCGGTGAGAGATTCCCTCGGATCGTATTGCACCATCTTCTACGCCTCCATCCGACGCAACTCCAGCGCGATATCGGCCACATCGTGCGGACACTGGAGGGTCCGGAGCATTTCATACCACCTTGGCTGGTCTCCTCAATCGATCGGCACACCGATGGCTAAGTTGCCAGTACCCTCTTCCGCCTAACGATTGATTCTACAACGAAACTGTCGTAAAACTCTCCGACAATATAGACATATCTTTAGACCCGTCAAGTGCGCAAGTGGCTGCGGACACAGGCACTTGCAGAACGTCGGTCGTGGTGTTAGGCAACGCTGCCGTCGCATCACCTGGCGAAGCACTTGGTCGATGCCAAGGCCGCAGTTGACGTAAACGAGCTGGATGCCCTGGCCCGCTGCGCTCCGGTCGCTGACGCTCCCGGCTCGCCTTTCTGATTGCTGACTCCTGATCCCCGACTCCCTCCCCGTGGATGCCGTCCGGCTGGCCCAAAATACACAATGACATTTGTACACTGATTGCTAGAATGGCCGGTGGAACTCTGGGTCCCTGTCGGTTTTCGCTGCATTTAGCCCCCGGTCATGGACCGGGGGCTAATTTGACGCGGAAGGCCGGCTGCCGCTCTTTGACAACTGAGCAATAGCATTTCCCCGCCTCAGGCCAGCGCCGCCCGAGGTTGGGCCGGTCTGCGCGCGGCAAGTCCAGCAATGCACCGCAGGGGACGCCGAGGTTCGCCGAGGGCAGCGCAGAGCGATCAAGCATGATTTCGAGACTTCCTGCGATTCCTCTGCGTAACTCTGCGCCCTCCGCGGTGAAGTCTCTGCTCGGCTGCCGGTCGTGCGCGGCGGGGTAAAGTGATGACCAAATGTGGGGCGCAAAACACGGGTTTTTACGAGGGTTTTTGCGCCGAACACTTTACCCTCGATCCCCGGGGGTTGTGTGTTTAGTTTGTTGGGTGGTCGGTGGTCCGTCGTCATTCATCGTCAGGGGGCCGGTTGTCAGTGGCGACAGACCACCCAGCATGCTGCCCCCTCACCCCGGCCCTCTCCCACAAGGAGAGAGGGAGAAAGAATGACCACGGACCACTGGACACCGGCCACCGGCAACTGACCACGGACCACGGACCACGGACAATTGCCGGGTCACAGTCAGGTCGCCATGTTTTTCGAAAACGCCCTGTTTTCCAGGCTCGTTTTCCCAACATTGTCCCCTCGATTTTTATTTTTGCGCGTGCTTCCTCGACGCGCGTCGAGCAGCGATGCGCTCCCGACCGACTCGGTCGAGCGATGTGAGATGGAGACGTCGATGAAGAAGATCGATCGGGCGTTTCTAAAACACCCAATCAATGCCGAAATACGGCGTGATGCCCGGCGAGAGCACGCGGGTAGGCGGCGCGGGGAAACCGGTGGGGCCAAGCGAGGCGCAGATCGAAGTGTTCTTGGTAGGAACGATTGAAAACATTGTCGATGCCGGTGACCAATTTCAAATCTTTGGTGCAGTTGTAATAGCCGCGCAGATAGGTCGTGGTGAACCCGCCGGTGCGTTCTTCGATGACGGTTGGCGTGCCCAGAATTAAAATTTCGCCCAAACGATTTTGCTGATTGACGATGCGCGTGCCGACTTCAAATTCCCACTGCGGCGTTCGCGCGTAGATCGTGCCAACGCAAGCCCACGGTTCCTTCCAAAGGCGGAATGGCGAACAACGGGCCGACGAACTCATCGGTCCCTTGCACGTATTTGAGCTTCGCAAACGGCGTGAGGTTCGGAGACCAATCCCATTCGCCTGCTGCTTCGAAGCCGGTCAGGATCGCCAGCGGAGTGTTGCGATAACGAACCAGCTTGGCATCAAAGAAATCGACCACCGCCAGTCCGTCGAAAGTTACATAATCGACCACCCACGCATAGAAACCTGTCAGCGAACCGCGAAAGTTGTCGTAATTGGCCGACAGTCCGGCGTCGAGCTGGAAGTTACGCTCCGGTCGCAAGTCGGGGGTACCAATTACACGGGTGAAGCCGCTTTGCAAAATGCCTAAGAACACGCCGTCGGCGTAGCGTTCTGTGAGCGTCGTCGGCCGCTGGGCATAGCCATAGCCGAGGTCGAGCGTCCAAGCGTCGCCGACCTTGAGTTCGTTGGTCAGGTAGTACGAATACAGCACGTCATGCTGCACGAGTTCATCGACATCCAGATTCGTATCGGGCCGGATGTCGCGCAGCAGAGCATTGGTATCGATCCAATCGGCACGGCCGCCCAGGGTGATTTTCCAATCGTCGTTGACCGGAATGCAGTATTCGGAAAACAACCCTTCATCGCGCAAGCCGACTGAAAGGCAAATTCGTGAAGAACGGACCGATCGACAGCGGGGGAATTGTATTGGTGATGTTGTAGTTTTCGCGCAGCCCTTGCTCCAGATAACGGAAATCAGCCCCCATGCGCAAGAACTGATCGTCCAAATCGCCGTAACGCACCACAGCTCGCGCGCCGCTGGAGACATTGCTCCCCAGCGTGTTGCCGTTTACGGTGTTCCATACCGCCGATCTCTTGATCGAGCGCAAATTCCACCCGCGTGATGACCGGAAATGTCGGTCGTCGTTTATCCGGCGTGATCGAACCGGTGAAATTGGTGCGGTTCCACCAGCCCTTCCAGCACGAACTGATCCCACGGCGACGAAGGATCTTCATCAATTGCTTTGAGCGTGGTGCCGTTGGTTGCCACTCGATCGATATCGAAGAACTGAGCGGCGTATTGAATGTTGTCGCCGTCCAATCGCAGGAAACTGGCTTCCACGCGCTGATATTTGCCCGTGTTGAAACCGTACTGGGCCCACACGTCGCCGCTGTCGTAACCCGAGGGAATCAGCAATTCGTTGCCGGCTTCGTAGTCGCTGCCTTTACGGTGGCCATAGCTGATGCGGTAACCATAGTCGTCCCCTCCGCCGTCGGCTGTCAGGCGACCATATAGCTGACCGCCGTTGGTGCGCACGTTGCCATTGGCGCGGTAATCGCTGCCGGAGCCATCTTGGTAGCGGGGTGTATCTTGCGTGATAATGTCGATGAAGCTAAAGCCGGGACCATAGCGCAGGCCGTACGGACCGGGAATGACCACCACTTCCTGGATCATGCCGGGATCGATTTTGTTGAGCATCGAATCCAAGTCTTCGCGCACCGGAAACCAATAGGCACCCGTGGCCTGAGCGTAAATTTCGCCGAACTTAAAGCCACGCACGGTCGGAGCCAAAGCCACCGGCGAACGTCGAGTGGTGTTCACGCTTTGAACCGAGTTGGCCGATTGCAACAGACCGCCGATATCGGTTGGGGCGATGGCTTGCGCTTGCTGGGCGCTAACGCCTTGCGCCGGACTTCCACCGACGGCGGCGGCCAATTCTGCGATCGAAGTCATCCCCAAGGTATCTTGCGCACTAGGTATGTTTGGCTGATAAGGCGCCACCGACGGCGGCTGCACGGGCTGCAGCGGTTGCAAGGGCGCGAGCGGTTGCTGAAATGCGGCCCGAAACACGCCGTGATCGATGAAAATTTCGCCATCACGCTGAAAGGGCGATTCCAGCAAACTTTGCTCATCCAGCGTGGGAGCCGGCGGACAGAAAGCGGAACTCAGTGCCGGCGGCAAATCGGTCGGCAGCCGAGTCGGCGCAAAGGTATGCGTTGGCTCGGAGTAAAGCACCTCGCGAGCCACACGATCGAGGCCTTGCTGAAAACGCCACGACGGCGATTCACCCGCGGCGAAAGGGTTGTATTCGATGCGAATGCCAATCGGCTCTTTGAAAATGAGTTGCGGCTCGTTGCTTGACGGCGCCCGCACTACTGGTTGGTCGGCACGGGCTTTCGCGACTTCAGTCACCGCAGACGGCGCTTGATTCGTTCGAATTGCCAGTGTGGAAGTGTTGGCACTGGTTCGCGGAGACGCATCTTGACGCGGCAATTCCGCGGCCGCTGGACTTGCCGCCGGGAGGGGCACAGCAGCGTCTTGCCGCGCGACTTGCAGAACGACCGCCGAGTTGGAGTCCGCTTCGCTTCCTATGCGCGGAACGCTATCCGATGCCTTGCTATGGGCGGCAAGGCAAACCACGAGCAACAACGTCGCTGCGGCGAGCGACCAACGCATTCAGCACGTCCGTGAAAAGAGCCGGCCCTGTGGCCAAACGACAAAGCGGATTAGCCGACGCAGCCCGATCGCCGGGCATAGTTGCTAACGTCGTTAAATTCGGCTTCCACGGCATTTCAGCTACAACTCGAACGATACGATCGATTTAAGCCGCCTGATCGTTAAGGTTTGACAAGAAATTGGCTGTGTTGGTGTAGCGCGGGGGCAATGCCCAATCTGTTAGCAAGCACTGGGGCAACTCACGGTACATCCTGAAACACGGTTAACGAATGCGTGACCATGGCGCCGTTTTCCTGAAAGGAGGCGCATTCGGCGGTCCGCAACACCTTGAGCAGATCCAGCACCGTGTGAGCCTGGTCAATAACCGATTTGTCGAGAGTATTTTTATCGGCCATTAAATCGAACCACGGCGTGGCGGCGTCGATCAGTCCAGCCCAATTGAAATAGACGGCGGCGGCAAAAGGCTTTTTCAGATCGGCCAGTGGACCGTTCGGTGTCACTGCCAGTGGCGCACTGCTAAGCAACCGCTCGGTGTGTTTCGGGGCGAGCGATAAAACCGCGACATGTTGACTGAGGCCAGCATTGGGCGTTAACTGTGAATCGATGCCCAGGTCGCCGGGTAATTTGTACCAGTAAATGGAACCAACGCCGTCAGAGGTTTTGACTTCACTCATTTCCGCCTTGGGCAAATTGAAATCGGCCGGCACATCATGGGGGAAAAGCTGTTTTGCTTTTTCAATCGCCGCCTGAGTTACGGCCTGATATTCGGCGCAGGCCTTCTTCAGCAGCGCCGCATCACTGACGCCGAACACCAGTGCGGCCTCCAACATCGGTAACGACTGATCGTTCTGTGGCAAATCTTCGAACCAATGCTTGCTCGTGATTTTCGCATCCAGCACGAACCCCGCTTGTCCATCGGCCAGCGCCGGCAGCAGCATCTGGCCCGTCGCTTTATCAAGTCGCTCCACCAGCGGCATGCCGGCTTCTTTAATTTTCTTGTATTGTTCTTGTTCTTCCGCCGAAAACTCGGGAATCGCGAGTTCCTCGAAATACCCAAACGCCTTTGTCACCCATTTGCGAAAACTCTCGTATTGCTGCGGCGAATACTTGGAGCGGCCCACAATTGCCAGCAGCGGACTGCCGCCCAGATGCTCCAGCAGGTCCAGCGGCTTGGTGCCATCGGCATACAAATTCTGCGCCCAATCATAGTGGTATCCTTCCATGCCGCGTGGCGTGAGATACGAAAAGCTGAATTGCGCCGGGCTCGGGCACTAGCCCCTTGAGATCGCCGGCCAATTCCTCGGCATCTTTGAGAATCCGCTTGTTCAGATCGTCAGACAGCCCCGCCTCCGGCAGCACCTGGCGGACAACTTGCACAAGCTGATCCAAATCGCGGTTGGTGTTGGTCATTGCCAGCAACATCGACTTGCTGACATACGAGATGCCAACCAATCGCTCGGACGCGAATTTCTCCAGCGGTATTATTTCCGGCAGTTCAGCCAGCAGCTTGCCCTTACCCAGCGCCGCCAGCCGCACCGGCGCATCTCCGATGACCAAGAGCAAATAGCCGTCTTGCACGCCGAGCGAAATGGTGACACGCAGCTTCTTCAATTTCTCTTGCAGTGCATCGTACTGGCCCGGTTTTTCGGCCAGGTCTTGCCACGGCACCTCCTCCCAAGGAACCACGCTGCCGTCCAAGTCGAGCGTTAAAACCTCGGTGCCGCCGACGGTCATCCGCTTTAGCCGACCGCGGAATTTCGGTTCGTCATCCAAAATTGGCTTTGCGATTCGTTCCAAGCGAGCCAATTGATTTTGCGCTCGCTTGGTGTCGGTCAATTTGAATCCAAACACTAAGCCGGGTGCGCTCAGTCGATCACGGTTGGCGTCCAGCGAGTTGAGTACAATCCGGGCACTCACATTTTCATCGTCCCCTTGCACCATCGAACCATATTGCAGGGCGTTAACGGTTCGCAGGCCGACATCGACAAAGTCGGCTGCGCTGCGATCGCCGTACATGAAGATTTCGCTGGAGACCGCATCGATCGCCAGATCGCGCAGCTCTTTGTTCTCTGGATCGGCAAAGAACTCCGCGATTTGATCGCCAGGCCCGCCGGGCTGATTCAATGCCAACTGACCAAGCGACCACGCCATTTGCACCGACGGCAGATTGGTGAGCTTGGCCCAGGCGTTACTTTTGGCGACGATGTCGAACTGTTCACGCAGCCGCAGCGAGGCGGAATAAAACGCGGCATCGGCCGGAATCAGGTCGAGCGAATTGCCGTACTTCGGCGCAGCCTGTGCCGGTTGCCATGGCAGGAAGACCAGCCCCAGCAAGAGCCCGACTAGTGGCAAACGATAGCGTAGATGGGAGGTTAAATGATGTCGCATGCTGAAATCCTTTGAATCGAAATCGTGCCCGCGAATCGGTGGCTCATGCCGTAAAAATGCACTGAAAAATGCGTCCGAATTGTAGGCCAAATGCCGGCCATCCGCCAACCGCAGACTCTAACCCCCCCGAGTCATACGGAATAACTTGCGTTTTCCCAGAGCACGGCTTAGGCTAACGGTCGCACGCGCGGGGTCTTTCGGAACTACCCTGCGGAGCGTTTCTTGGTTTCACATCGCACGCGTTTTTCCAACCTTTCACGAGGAGGGGGGCCATGAGTCGCAAATCTGTGGTGATGGCTGCTGCGCTGCTGGCGATCGGTTGTTTCGCAGTCTGGTCGTCGGGCCATGCTTTCTCGGAAGAGCAAAGTAAGCCCGCAAACGACACCGCCAACAAATCCCGGTTGCGCACCGGCAAACAGGCCATCGAGGCGGCCTTGAGCGAGAAGACCGATGTCGACGTCAAGGAAGTGCCGCTCGAGGAGGTCGTGCGCCGCTTCCGAATGAAAAACCACGTCCAGATTCAATTCGATATGAACGCGCTGAAAGATGCTGCGATCGATCCTGCCGCGCTGCCTGTCACGCTACAGGTGAAAGATCTCACGCTGCGCTCGGCGCTGAAATTGATTTTGTCGCAATTCAACCTCACGTACATTATCCAAGATGAAGTGCTGCAGATTACCACGAAGGATAAAGCCAACACCCGGCTTGCGGCGCATGTTTATGACGTACGCGATGTGTTGCCGACCGGCGAAAACAATCAGGTAGATTTTGATTCGTTAATGAATCTGATTTCCACCACGATCGCCGTTCAATCGTGGAGCGACGTGGGCGGCCAGGGAACAATCCAAGCACTTGAACCGGCTACGCTGGTCGTCTCGCAGACCGATGAAGTCCAAGAGGAAATCGGTTTGCTCTTGAAGGCCCTTCGGCACACGATTGAGCGTCTCAAAGCAGGCAAAGTCGAGGATTCAGCAGTGGCCGATGCCTCCGAGAATGAAAAGGCGATTCTGAGGTCACTCAACGCAAGCGTCGATCTCGATTTTAACGAAACACCTTTGAGCGAAGTTGCCAGTCAGCTGCACAAGCAGCACCAGATCGAAATTCTTTTTGACGTGAACGCATTAAAGGATGCAGCCATCGATCCAACGACGCTGCCTGTCACTTACAGCATAAAGGGGGTCAGTCTGCGTTCGGCGCTAAATGGCATTTTGGGCCAATTCAATCTCACTTGGGTGCTACAGGACGAAGTGCTGGAAATCACGACCCGCGATAAGGCCAGCACCATGCTGCAAACAAGGCTTTATCCGATCGAAGATTTGGTGCGACGCAGCGGAGATTCGACGGATGGTTCACGGGCAGAGACAACGCCCAGCGCCGATAGTTTCGTCGACGTCATCACCTCAACCGTCGCGATGAATACTTGGAGCCAAGTCGGAGGCCCAGGCACCGTTGAGCCTTATGACAAAGACGGATTAATTCTCGTCGTTTCTCAAACCCGAGAAGCCCACGAGGAAATCGCCGATTTATTGGCTCAACTGCGCGAATTGCATCGCAAACAGAAAGACGATGACGCCAAAGCCGAAGAAAAACCGCAAGACCCCAATGTCATGGTGCTGCAAGTTTACGAACTGCGTGTGAGCGCGCCGAATGCGCCAGCCATGACGCCGCAGGAAGTGATGGAAATTGTGAAGGGCCTCGTGGAACCCAAAGGTTGGGGTCAGGGCGATGCTTTCATTCGCGGCGCAACCGGCAAGCTGATTGTGCGGCAGACCCCTGGCGTGCAAGCGGCGGTTAAAAAACTGCTCGACGAAATTGGAGCTTCGATCCCGAAATCGAACGGCTTCGGCTCAGGCGGCGGCAGGGGCCGGGGCGCCAAGCCCGGCAATATGCCCGTCGTCGGCGCCAATGGAGGAGGCGGTTTTTAAGCAAATCCCGCCCGTTTCGCAGCGGTACCGTAACCTAGACTTCAGAAATGGGGCAGTCTGCATTCGATCACAAAAACACGTCCATTAAAATCGTAAATCATTTGATAAGGAACCGAGTCATGTATCGACGATTTCTGCCGCTGGCGATGTTGGCCGTCGTTCTTTCGTTCGCACCGGCCGCCTCGCACGTGCTCGCAGCCGATCCGGCAATCAGCAGTGCCCCCATTGGCACAACGCCCAATGAATACCGCATTCGGCAGGCGCTTTCCGATGACAAAACGACCTTGGAATTCACCGAAGTTCCGCTCAAAGATGTGGTCGATTTTATTAAAGACAGACACCATCTTGAAATTACATTCGATGTGCCCGGATTGAAGGATGCGGCGATAGATCCAACAGCGGTATCAGTCAGTGTAAATGTTCACAACATTGGCTTGCGATCGGCGTTGAATCTGATTCTTTCGCAATTCAATCTGGTTCCGGTCATCAAAGACGAAGTGCTCGTGATTACCACCAAAGACAAAGCGACTTCGACCTACGACACACGCTTGTACGATGTCCGCGACTTGCTGGTGCGAGAGGGGGACCCCGGCGCCACTGTCGATTTCGATTCGCTGATCGACACCATTCTCACGACCGTGAATCCTTCGAGCTGGGACAAATCGGGCGGTCAAGGCTCCGTCACCGGCTTTAGCAGCAACGGCATTTGTGCGCTCGTTGTCTGGCAAAACTACGAGGGGCAAGAGCAGGTTGAAACCGTGCTGGCGAAACTCCGCTCGCTCAAACCGCAACGCGCCGTCCGGCAGTAGCAATCAGCAGCCATTAAACCCGACCGCGAAAACGCGAAAAGTGCAGATTAAGGTGGCCACGCGCCACCTTTTCTCGTTCGTTTCATGCATTTCGCGTTTTCGAGATCCCTTTTCTTTTTCGAGTTTGTGGCAATGCTGCGTGCAATTTTCGCGGCTTTTCTGCCGCCGCTGTCACTGCCAGAGCCTGGTTTTCGTCTAGGCCGAATTACCCGAAACGCCTAGAATCCGCGGCCCATTTTCGGCGCACGTACCAGATTCTCAGGCCAGGAGGGCCTTTCGATGGCAAGCGTTTCGCAACAGCGACGCCGCAGGCAAGGCAGCTTTGAATCGCAGCGGCAACCGGCTTACCGACCCCAAAAACGCCGCTGGCTGAAACGGCTGGTGATTTGCTTCACCCTGCTGGCCGTCTTCGTGCTGGCGCTGCCCACTGTGGTGGCCTATACCGGGCTGCGGAACGCCCCGTTGCGATTGGCGCTTAGAGATATTCACGGCACCGTCGAGGCTGGCGGGGCATCGCTCTCCTGGTTTGGTCCCATTTGCTACACCGATCTGCAAATTCGCAACGAGCGCGGCGAAGTGTTGCTGTCGCTAGCGAAGGTCGAAAGCGAACGATCGCTGTTTGGCTTGCTCTCAAATCTGAAAGACCTGGGCACGTTTCGCATCGAACGGCCGCAGGTATCGTTGGCGCTCCGGCCCGATGGCAGCAATTTGGAAGACGTGCTGGCACCCATGCTGACCAGCGAGAAACCATCAACCGATCCGGCTGGTCCGCCATCGAAGCCGCCCGCCATGGCCATCGAAATTGTCGATGGCAACATCAAGGTGTTGGATACCGCCACCGGCCAGCGCTGGGAACTCGACAAATTCAATTTCAAATTGCGGATGTCGCCGGAAAGCACCTTGCCGGCGGAAATGGCGCTGTCGGGCGAAGTGCCATTCGAAGGGCACACGGCCAAGTTGGCGATTACCGGCACCCCGGCCGCAAGCGGCGCCCAAGAGCACGTCGATGTGAAGATCGACGCTTTGCCGCTGGCGATGTTTCGTCCGTTGGCCGATCGTTTCGCTCCTGACTTGCAATTGGCCGGCAGTCTGTCGACCGATTTGCACTGCGACGGCATCGACGGCAATCCGGCCAGCCCAATGAAGGTGACCGGCATGCTCGCGCTGGATCAAGTAACAGCGACCGGTGGACCCTTGGGAACCGATCGACTAGCGCTGCATCGAATTGAACTGCCGTGCAAGCTGGCGTATCAGAACCGTCGGCTCGATGTCGATCAGCTCGGCATCTCTTGCGATGTGGGGCAAATCGGAATTGCCGGCAGCGTGACGATTCCGGAAAAAATCGGCGGAGATACGCTGACACAGTTTGCGAGATCGGCCTTGAATGTCAATGGCCAGCTCGATCTGGCGAAACTCGCGGCTCTGCTGCCTGGCACGCTGCATGTCCGTCAGGGAACACAAATCACATCCGGCCATGTGCAGTTGGCCCTGGCCAGCAAGCCTGACGCCGGCGGACAAGTTTGGACCGGTCGGTTAATCGCCAGCGATTTGGCGGCGATCGACAGCGGCCGGCGATTGGCGTGGGATCAGCCGATCGATTTGCAGTTGGCGGCGCGTGAGCAGACCGGCAACTATTCGATCGATCAATTCAGCTGCGTTTCCAGCTTCATGAAGCTCACAGGCCGTGGTTCGCTCGATCAGTTTCATGCCGAAGCAGAGTGCGATTTGGATCGGCTGATGAGCGAGCTCAGTCAGTTTATCGACCTGGGCACCATTCGATTGGCCGGACGCGGCGACGCACGACTCGATTGGCAGCGACCTGCTAACGGAACGTTTCAGACTGCGGCCGATGCCAAGTTCCTGGGCTTGCAAGTCGCACTGCCCGGCAAACCGGCATGGCAAGACGATTCGGTTGTGCTGAATGCCAATGCCGCAGGCAATCTCGAAAATCTAACGCTAGCAACGCTGACCTCCGCAAATCTGCGGCGACTCGATGCCGCGCAGTTCACCGCGACGATCGACAATGCTGCGACGCAGGCGCATGAGCAAATCAATTTGCGGCTGTTGCAGCCCGTCGATGGCCTGGCCGCCAATTCTCGCTGGCCGCTCGATGTGCATGTGCAGGGGCAGTTGACACGCTGGTGGCCTCGAATGGCGTCGTGGCTGGCACTCGACGGATTGGATCTTGGCGGAGCGTGCGATATCGCCGCGCAAGTGGCCTATTCGCCGGCTGGCGTCGAAATTCAGCAAGTCAAAGCCAATTTTAACGATTTACACGCCTGGGGTTGGAACACACTTTTTATCGACGAGCCGGGCGTGCAGCTGGAAGCTTCCGGCGGATATGAATTTGCCACCGGTCGGTTGACGCTGAACCGCTCGACGTTGCTGACCAGTTCGATTTCCTTGCGGACCGAGGCTGCTACGGTTTCGATGCCGAGCGGCGGCCCCTTCAGCATGCAGGGACAGCTTTCCTATCGGGCAGATCTCGCGAGGCTGTTCCACTGGATCAGCGACCCGCGCACGTCCCCCAGTTATGCGATGGCCGGCCTTCTGACCGGCAGCGCCGATGTAGCTCACAACGGTTCGGTCACCACGGGAAGATTCGATTCCGCCATCGATAACTTTGCTGTGTACGTGTTCGACGATTCCGCCGCGAAGCCGCGCAGCGGATTGCGCCAAAACGCGCCTGCCAGAGCACCCGATCCAATCTGGCAAGAGGCTAGGCTCACGCTCGCTGCCGGCGGCAGTTTCGACAGCGCCGCCGAGACAATTCAATTGGCCGGCTTGCAAGTTGGCTCGCAGGCTTTGGCGATGCAAGCAGCCGGAAAAATTGCCCAGCTCAAAACACAGCAAAATCTCGACCTGTCCGGCGTCATCAATTACGACTGGCAGACGCTGGGCCCGCTCTTGAAGCCATATCTGGGCAGTCACATCGCCATTGCCGGCCGGCAATCGAACAAGTTTTCGATCCACGGTCCGTTGGGCACTGCTGGCAAAGATTTGACGCTGGTCAGCGCGACTGCAAATCCGGCAGCTGCCGCGCGTCCTCAAATCGACCGCCGCACGGGACAACCGATTCCCGATCCGTTCGCCTCTCTGCGCTCGCTGGTCGCCGATGCCGCCTTCGGATGGCAGCAAGCTGAAATCAACGGTCTCTACATCGGGCCGCTGACGTTCGATGCCCACTTGGAAAACGGCATCGTTGCGCTCAAGCCAATCGACACCATCATCGGCGCCGGTCGCAATCCGGGCCGGCTTACCGTGGCGCCAATTGTCCAATTGTCGCCCGGTCCTGCACAAATTGTGCTGAACAAAGGCCCACTGCTGACCGATGTGCCAATTACCGATCAGCTGGCCGACAGCTGGCTTAAATTCGTCGCCCCCATGGTCGCCGAGGCGACGCGCACTGAAGGTGTAATGTCGGTTGAACTCGACGGCGTCCGCGTGCCGATTTCCGATCCGAAGCAGGCCGATCTGGGCGGGCGGCTGATTGTGCAAAACATGACCGTCACGCCTGGGCCGCTGTTCCGCCCGTTTGTACTCATCGGTCGGCAAGTGGAAGCAATGGCTAAAGGCAAGCTCGTCCCACAAGACCTGGGCCGCGATCCGGCACTGTTGAAAATCGACAATCAGAAAGTCGATTTCCACCTGGTGGAAGGCCGCGTATTCCATCAAGGCCTGACAATGGAGGTGGGCGAAGTCACGATCCGCACTCGCGGTTGGGTGGGGCTCGATGAGACCGTTAATATCGTCGCTGAAATTCCGGTGAAAGACGAGTGGAAAAAACAACGCAACAGTCCGCTGGCCGGTTTCACGGAAGACGTAATTCGCGTGCCGATTCAGGGCAATTTGAAAAATCCAAAGTTCGAATTCTCTGTGCTGACGAAACTACTGGAGACTCTTCCGCGGGCGGCGATCGAGAACGCCGTGAACAAGGGACTCGAACGCTTGTTCAATCCGCCGCAGCGATAAAAACGGTATTCTTGCGAATTCGGCTACCTGGCGCGAACGCATTGAACGGTACGGCCCCCTCCGGTTACGCTTGGAGAAACTCCTTCTCCAAATCGAGTAACCGTAATGGCAGTGCTGCTGCAAATCAAAGACGCCCACAAGAGCTACGGCGATCAGGTGCTGCTGGATGGCGCTGAAGCCAGCCTGACCGACGACGTGAATGTCGGCTTCATCGGCCGCAATGGTGCCGGCAAAAGCACGCTGTTGCGAATTCTGCTGGGTGAAGAAGAGCTGGAGCGTGGCGAAATCATACGGCATCCCAAGTTGCGGCTTGGCTATCTGCGGCAGCACGATCCATTTTTGCCCGACGAAACGCCACTGCAATTTCTGATGCGTGACAGCGGGCAGCCCGATTGGAAGTGTGGCGAAGTCGCGGGACAGTTCGAATTGAAGGGCCGCATGCTTGATGGCCAGCCGGTGCAAAAACTCTCCGGCGGCTGGCAAACCCGTGTGAAATTGGCCGCGCTTTTGTTGCACGAGCCGAATTTGCTCCTGCTCGATGAGCCAACAAATTTTCTCGACCTGCGCACGCAAATTCTGCTGGAGCATTTTCTCAAAAATCACCCGGAAGCCTGCCTCGTGGTTTCGCACGATCGGGCCTTCCTGGCCGCCACCTGCGCCACACCCTCGATTTGTCGCAGGGCAAACTGACGATGTTTCCCGGGCCGATCGACGCTTGTTTGGAATATCAACAGCAGCGGCGCGAACACGATTCGCGGGCCAATGCCTCGATTCTTGCCAAACGCCGGCATTTGGAAGATTTCATCGCCAAGAATAAAGCGCGAGCCAGCACGGCGTCGCGAGCGAAATCGAAAAGTAAGCAGCTTGAGCGGCTGGAGTTGAACTCCGTCGACACCAATGAGCCGACGGCTAAAATCCGCGCACCGGTTGTCGCAGCTCGCAAAGGACCCGCGCTGCGCTGCCGAGATCTAGCGATTGGATACGCCGAGCGGCAAGTTGCCAGCGACATCAATCTGGAAATCGATCACGGTTGGCGGGCCGCCATCGTCGGCGACAACGGCCAAGGCAAAACCACATTTCTGCGAACCGTCGTCGATTCGCTTGAGCCGCTGGCCGGTGAAGTGCGCTGGGGCTACGGTTGCCAGATTGGAATTTACGCCCAGCACGTTTACGCCAGCTTGCCGGAAGATCAAACCGTGCTGGAGTATCTGGAACGCCAAGCTGCGCCGCGAACGAAAACGCAAGACATTCTCGATTTGGCGGCCGCGCTGTTGTTCCGCGGCGAACAAATCAATAAACGCATTGCCGTCCTCTCCGGCGGCGAACGAGCTCGGGTATGTTTGGCCGGATTGTTGCTCAGCGATTACAACGTGCTGGTGCTCGACGAACCGGGCAATCACTTGGATGTCGAGACCATCGAGGCGCTGGCCGGAGCCCTTTTGGCGTACCGCGGCACGGTGCTCTTCACCAGCCACGATCGACATTTCCTGAAGCGCGTCGCCACTTGCATTGTCGAAGTTCGCGACGGCCGCGTCATCAACTACCGTGGCGATTACGAAGCGTATTTGTATTCGGTCAATCAGGAAATCGACGCAGCTGAGCACGATGCTGCCGAAGTCGTTAAGAAAACGCAATCCAATGGCCAGAAGTCGGCTGGTGGGCAATCGCAGAAACCGTCTGTCGCGGATAGAACACAGCGCAGTGAACGCGAGTTGCGCAAAGAAGTCGCGGCGCTGGAAAAAACCGTGAATCGGCTGACCGAGCAAAAAAATGTGGTCAACCAGCGGCTGCTCGCAACCACCGATGCCGCCGAAGCCTTGCGGCTGCACACCGAATTCGAATCGGTCAGTACCGAACTCGCCAAAGCCGAAGACCGTTGGTTCCGCTTGCAAGAAGAAGCCGGTTAGACATACGGACGATCTAGCTGCTGACGGTTTACTCTTGCTAGCCGCAAAAGTGCTAGCACTCTGGGACCAGAAAAAATCGACGCAGACGCTAAATTCGTCAAATTCTAGTCGGATGATTTGCCGATAAAGGTGACGCGAAAGCAGGGTGGGCCTTTTCCGCGCCAGCAGATTTTGTCTGGCGCGGCCGCGGCCAATGGCATATGGGGCCAAGGGTTGCGTCGCGATCACACCCCGTCAAGGATGACGATATGGCATCGGCACAACGCCGCTTCAAAGTGTACTACGGGCCAGAGTCGGAAACCGTCACAGGCATTGCCGCCCAGCACCGCACGACTCCGCAAACCGTCACGGTGCCGCTGGCTGAAGTGCTGCCGCTGTTGGCCGATGCCGTGAACAGCCGCCGCACCTGGCTGCGTGACTTCAAGAACGACGAAATCACGATCTCGGCCGATCTGTACGAAGTGATTCTGGCCTACCAGCATCACATCCGTCCGTCGGCCTGAACGGGATCGAGCACAATTCAACCACCAGCCATAATTAAACCCAGGGGTTGCAACCCCTGGGTTTTTTGTTGCGCCGACACAAAAAGTACGTTGCGGCAGTTCCGATCCGATAGTTTCCGCGGTCAACGTCGTTAGATACACTGACGGCGGGAGGAGATAAACACCTTGGCTGCACACCGCCGCCCGCCCATACCGCCGGGACATTGGTTCCTTGGCAACTTGCCTGAATTCCGTCGCGACATGCTCGGGTTTTTTACCCGCTGCGCTCGTGAGTACGGCGATTTCGTGGGACTCCGCTTCGGTCCTCGCCGGGTCCATTTGGCCAGCCACCCCGATTTCATCGAGCAAGTGCTGGTCACAGAAAATCGCAAGTTCGGCAAGAGTTACGTATTCGAACTCTTGCGGCCCGTGCTGGGCAATGGGCTGTTGAATAGCGAAGGCGATTTCTGGCTGCGTCAACGGCGGTTGATGCAACCCGCATTCAGTCGAGCCAGCGTGAACAACTACGCCGAGATCATCACGACCCAGGCGGAGCGGATTCTGAACGAGTGGCACGACGCTCAGCAGCTCGATCTGCATCGCGAAATGAGCCGGCTGGCGTTGGGCATTGTCGGCAAGGCGCTGATGGATATTGATCTTACTGACCTGACGAACGAAGTTGCTGCGCCGCTGGAAAGCGCCATGCACGATTTCAGTCATCGGTTCGAAAGCATGTGGAACGCGCCGCCGTGGGTCCCGACGCCGCGCAATCGGCGCGCGAGCGCAACGTTGCCAAGCTCGACGTCATTGTGAATCGCATCATTCGCCAGCGGCGAGAAGTTGGCGGCGGGGCATCCTCTGGGTCCGGCGATTTGCTCACCAAGTTGATTCAAGCCCGCGACGAAGTCGATCACTCGGGCATGACCGATCGGCAGCTGCGCGACGAAGTGATGACACTGTTCCTGGCCGGCCATGAAACGACGGCCAACGCTTTGGCCTGGACGTGGTTCCTGCTGGCTCAAAATCCCGAAATCGAAAATCGATTGCTGCGTGAGTTGAATTCGGTCATTGGCGATCGGTGGCCCAATGTCAACGACGTGCCGAATTTGCTGTACACCGAAGCGGTCATCAAAGAATCGATGCGGCTGTATCCGCCGGCATACGCCTTTAGCCGCCGCGTGCTGGCCGATGCCGAAATCGGAGGCTATCACGTGCCGGCCGGCAGCGCTGTGATCATGAGTCAATGGGTTGTGCATCGCGATCCGCGTTGGTTCGACCATCCCGATGAATTCCGGCCCGAGCGCTGGCTCGATGATACCCTCTCCCCTGGCGGGAGAGGGCAGGGTGAGAGGGAAGCAGCACCAATCGATTCTGCGCTCCGCAAAGAGCGTCCCGCCTACGCTTACTTCCCTTTCGGCGGCGGCCCGCGCGTGTGCATCGGCAACTCGTTTGCCATGCTGGAAACCACTTTGGTGGTCGCCGCCCTGGCGCCGCGAGTTCGTTTCGAACTGGTCGACCCGGCGCAAATCAAACCGTGGCCCTCGGTCACGCTGCGTCCGGCCAGCGGGATGCCAGCGGTGATTCATCGGCGGCAACCGACCTCGCTGGCATCTGCCGCCGCTCGCGGTTGATGTCCAGTGCAGTTGGATGTACGGCCCCTTTGCCTTTGGCCTACCGTCGACTTGTGTCATCTCGATATAATTGAGGATGCAATTGCCAGTGTCTATGATGTTGACTCGCAAACCGAAATTAATTGTCATACGGATGTCCGCTTGAACGACGCAGGATCTGCACCATTGTCTGCTTCCGATACCGATAAATCTGCCGCCTCCGATGCCAGCCAGAATGGCGTCGCTCTCTCCGGCGTAAATCCGCCAACCAACAGCGAGGCTGTCAAGGTTGCCTCACAGGAACTGGCCAGCGCACTGATTGCGGCCGCCACCGAAAACGTCACACTTGCCGCCGGGCTCGATTCCGCAGCGGCCGAGGCCGTCAAATCGCTCGATCGCCAGCGTATTGCCGATCTGATTGCGCAGATCAAGGAATCGGCCGACAAGCTGGCCGCCGATCAACCGTCGCGCGGCGATTTGAAAATTCTCAGCCGCACGATGCGCGAGTTGCGGTACGCCTTCAAAGTCTTTTCGCCGTATCGTTCGCGTCGCAAAGTGACCGTGTTCGGCTCGGCCCGCACTCGGCCCGACAAGCCCGCGTACCAGCAGGCGGTGAAGTTTGGCCGCGCGATGGCGGAAAACGGCTGGCTCGTGGTCACCGGCGCCGCCAGCGGAATCATGGAAGCCGGCCACGTCGGCGCAGGGCGCGAAAACTCGATGGGCCTGAACATCATGCTCCCCTTCGAGCAATCTGCCAACCCCATCATCGCCGGCGATCCGAAACTGGTGCACATGAAATATTTCTTCACGCGCAAGCTGATGTTCGTGAAGGAATGCGACGCCGTGGTCCTGTTTCCCGGCGGCTTCGGCACGCTGGACGAAGGGCTGGAAGTGCTCACGCTGCTGCAAACCGGCAAGCGCGACATGGTGCCGGTCGTGTTCCTCGACGCGCCCGGCGGCAAATTCTGGCAACCATTCATCGAGTTCGTCCACAACCGCTTGCTCGCCGACGGCATGATCTCGCCCGAGGATTTGTCGCTGTACAAACTGACCGACAAGGTCGAGGCCGCCGTCGCCGAAATCCTGCAGTTCTTTCACGTCTACCACAGCATGCGGTACGTGAAGAACAAGCTGGTGCTGCGGCTGACCGAGGCGATCAGTCCGAAACTGCTGGACGACATCAACCAGCACTTTCGCGACATTCTGGTCGATGGCGACTTCACCACCGGCGGCCCACTGCGGGAAGAAAAAGACGAGCCGGCACTCATCGCCTTGCCACGGCTGATGTTCCATTTCAACCGCCGCAGCCTGGGCCGCTTGCGGCAGTTGATCGATTGCATCAACCGCGGAGCAGTAGGCGGTACATAGTCCGACCGTGCCGGTCGGGAGTCGGCGTCCGGTTTCGACATTCAAACTCCCTCTCCTTCGGGGAACGGGCCGGGGTGAGGAGGCGCCGGATCGATTTCGTGCGCCAGCCGTCCGCCATAATTGACAAAACTCTCGTCGGTTGGCCGGGAATTCTCGATAAGTCGCGCCGAATTTTGTCTGCGTTTTGCGGAAACGCATTTTTAAGGGCAAAACTCGCCGAATTTTGACGGCCGCCGCCGAGCAAACGCCCGAGAATTCTCGAGCGATCGCCGTCGTCCCAGCGACAAAACTCTTTGAATTATGGTTTTCAGACCTCGTTTTTTTCGTCGATCGCGGAATTAAATCGTGATCTGGCTTGCGTTTGCATTCAGCGCACGAAACCGACAAAATTCGGCGACTCCATTGAGCAGAATTGCACCGCGGCCGTCCGCCCCGCTGATCGGCTACAATGCGGGGCATGGGAAATGAACTGTGCAACATCTGCGGGCATATGCTTGCCGACCATAACCTGAACGGTTATGGGCCACCGGTGACAGAGGGCTGGATAACATGCCCAGTTGCTGGATGCAATTGCTATTCAACTTGGGGCCTAGAACCGGATGTCGCTGAACAAATTCGCGCGATGACTACTGGGCGCAATCAGAATCCGCACAGAATCCAAATCGCAAAGTAGCCTCTATAACAGTTGCTAAACTGAATGCCACGTTTCCCGGTGCAATGAAGTTGCGCCCAGATGGCGAAAATAAATCCGCTTGAATTTTCTGGCGGCGGCGCGATTATTTATACAGAAATCGGATTTTCTGAACAGAACCGATTATTTATGCAAAGCCCCCATCTCGGCTACAATGGGCGGCATGAGCGACATTCTGCTTGCCATCTTGTCGTGGGCAGTAATTATTGGCGTGCCGGTAATCGTGTACCGGGCCATGAAGGGGAACGTCTACCGCTTGCTGATTGCATTCATTGCAGGGGTAATGATGTTCGTATTGAGCGATCTTTTGGGTCTCTGGCTGGCAACCCACGGCCAGTGAATTTCCGGACAGCTTTTCGATTTTCCGGACAACTCTGAATTTATAGGCAAAGCCCACATTGTAGTGTACATAAGATCATTTACAAGCATCGAATTGAGCCACTGAAGTATTTTTCAGCTTCTATCACGTACAAACGCGGAGGAGATTTTCATGTCTGAACAACAATTGACCGAAACCGTTGTCGCTGCCGCCCGTAAGGTGTTGGCCGAGGGAATGAAAAAGATCGACCATTGCGTTGGGCAACTGAACGACGCCCAAATCTGGTGGCGGCCCAATCCGGAAATTACCGACGCGCCCATGAACAGCATCGCCAACCTGATGCTGCACCTGGCGGGCAACATTCGCCAATACATTGTCTCCGACCTGGGAGGCACGCTCGACAACCGCAACCGCCCGCTGGAATTCTCCGACCGCTCTGGCCGCCCCAAGTCCGAAATTCTGGCGACGCTGAAAGCCACGATCTCCGACGCCGACGCCGTCCTGGCCCGACTCCCTCGCCCTGTAGGAGCGGGCCGGGGTGAGGGTGTCACAAATAAAACCCTCTCCCCCGGCGGGAGAGGGCAGGGTGAGGGGGATGCCTCAACAACCGTTCAAAATCCGCTCCTGGCTACCCGCCACATCCAAGGTCACGACGTCAACGCCACCGCGGCCCTGTTCAAGTGCCTGACCCACTTTCACGGCCACGTGCAAGAAATCATCCACCTGACGCGCAACCAACTGGGCAATGGCTACAAGTTCGATTTCGTGCCAAAGAGCGCGGAAGAAAAATCGGCCGGCAAGATGGCCTAGCCGACGGCGTGATGCTCGTCGTGTCGTGGTGGTTGATCGGAACTGAACCACGCCGGCACAACGAGCACAACGAGCACAACGGGAAGAGTTGCGGAAAGCACGCATTTCCCAAATGCCCGGCGAACCTTAAGATGGTGCCCACCGTCACGTGAATGAAAAGCCGTGTGACCCAAGCACCACAAAATCTGCCTCGGGCCGAGTGGCGGAATCGGCAGACGCAAAGGACTTAAAATCCTTTGTCCGGTTACGGACGTGCGGGTTCGAGTCCCGCCTCGGCCATTGTTTTGTTCGGAGAATCACGCGGTTTTTGAACGTGTTCGACGGACACTAGATGTACTCGAAGGGACAGGAACGGACACTGGTTTTACTACACCCATACTACAAGCGATGGCGTCGATGCCCAGCTTGGCGTAAACCTTCATGGTCAATTCCATCGTGGAATGGCGGGCGAGTGTTTGAACCGTCTTGGGGTACAGCCCTGCCCGGACAAGATTCGTAATGTACGTGGTCCGCAAAGCGTGGAAGTCTAAAAAGCCGTCCGCCGTTTCGATTTCTACCTTGGCGGCCTTTAGGTCCGCTTGCAGCATTTCGGCGGCCCGGCGATACCACGCCCCCGGCCAAACCCGCTTAGTGGGCATTTCGTGGCCGCGGACCCAGCCCGTGAGCATGTTGGCAAACACGGGATTCACGGGCTGATTAGCTGCCTTTTTGTTTTTCGTGTTTGTCGCCTTCACCCGGATTTCCGGTTTATGGCCAGTAAGGCGAAAATCGCCGGGAAGTAACGACGCCAGTTCTTGGCATCGAAAGCCCGTGTTCAGGGCGGTTTGATACAGATAGTACCGTTGCACTGCGGTCAGGCCGTAGGATTCGCCTTTGATCGACTTTAGCAGCCGTTTGATTTCCTTGTCGGTTGCGGCCCGGCGGCCATCTTCGGGCGCTTGCTCTGGCACTTCAATTTTCTTGATGGCCATTATGGGCGACTTAGGCATCCGGCCATTTGCGATAAGCCATCGGCAAAACGATTTCACCGCCGTCAGATAATGATTGGCGGTTGATGCCCCCAGCGTGGTCAGCTTTTTGTTTACGGTATCGGTAGCAGTGGCCGAATTCAATTCGTCGATGCTGCTAAAGCCAAACGATTTGATTTTCTCAATCGTCCGTAGCACGTAGTCGGATGATCGACGGGCAAGCGACCGCTCGAAAGCGGCTAGATGATCGTCTAGGGCAATCGCTTTGCTTTCGGCGAACGCATCGCCCCAGTTACGCCGCCGCTGCTCGGCTTCAAACTCCAATTCATTGGCTTTTTTCAGCGATAGAGATTTTTCGCTGTAGCCGACTTCGACTTTCCAGTTGCCGTTTTCATCCTTGTATTGGCAGTACCATTTTTTGCCGCGCTTATAAATGCTTGCCATGATTTAAGTCTAATTCCAGGTCGGCACGATTCCAACGAAGTGAGCGGCCAATTTTAACGGGCTTTGGAAACGTACCGTCGCTTACCCGACGACGAATCGTCCGCATATTTACTTGAAAGAGGGCGGCTACTTGCTGAATCGTGAGCAATGACGATTCCGGGCCGCCGGGGGATTCTTTGTCTAGCAGTTCCGCCAGCGTCAGCATTGCCGCCGCGGACACGTCGCCAGTTTCGTCAAAGTGCGATTTGTACAGTTGCTTTACTGTCATAATTTCAAAACCGTGCGACGGCAGACCGGCCAAGGTACTAACCGCCGCACGGCGGCCAGAGTCAATCGGGGAAAATCCTTTCGAGCGTGCCATCATTCGGCCCGTAATTCAGACCGCGCGATTCAGCAATTTTTCTGACCGCCTCTTTCGTGTTCGTGGCGTTTGAAATTGCCGCGAAAATGCGTAGGCCGAGTTCCTCGACCGCTTCGGCCTTGGCAACCTCAGCAATCGGCAGATTGAAAATCACGTCGCGGGCAATTTTGCAAACCGTTTCGCCGCAATCCTGAAGCGCGGGGCGTGCGAGCGTTTCGCTAGATGCGATTCGGGCGAATTCGATTTGCTGTAGAATTTCATTGATGGCCCGAATGCTCTTGATTGCGATTGCTGGCGACTTACTTTCAAGCGCCTCAGCGGTTATCAGTTTGAGGCGCTAGGTACTCGTCACCCAAGGTAACGCGCCCCTCTGCCAATACCTTGTCGCGCAGCTTATTGAGCGTGGCTTGGCACAGGATCGGAAAGCCGGTACGTGTCGGGCGGGTTGATCGGTGCTAGTTCGTTGCTCATTCTTATTCCTGAAAAATGCCGCGCGGCAGCCCGGAAATTGCGAGACCGACCGCCGCGCAGGCGAGCGAAGAAAGTTTGAAATAGCGGGGCAGCCGGCTGCCCCGCTCCCGAAATATCGCTTTCGGTGGGCGCTGAATATCAACCGGCGCTAGCCACCAATAGGAGTGACAGAACGACTAGCGCCGGCCACCTTTGGAGTTTTACTTACTTAAACCAAGCTGTTTGCGACCCTCGGCCGTAGACTTCAGTGCTACGTACTTTTCCATGTTTATGGAGCCGTCGCGGCGACTTCATTTCCGGTGCGGTCATGTCGATCTTGCCGTCACGGCAAGCGTTGACACGATCGAGTAAATCGCTTTTGGATTTCAGAGCTTTGCTAAGCTCGTCGATTTGTGAACTGGATTGAAACACGTAGGTGTCCAGCTTTTCCTGCCACGACTTTTCTAACGCAGACTTTTCATCCTCGTGTTTCTGCGTTAATGCTGCCGTGACGGATGTAGTTGCAACATCGCGCTCTTTTCAACAGCAAGGCTTGCAACTCGATTTCGTTTGTTGGGAGTTTGGATTCATCGGTTTTCATGTTTTGCCCCGTGGGGTTGAATGGTGAATGGATGGTAAATTGACCACGACTAGCCGTTGGCCGGTTTGGTGATCGGCCCGAGCTTGCTCTCGAACTGCGCAAGTATTGACGCAAGCGACGATGCAAACTCGATCCCTCGATTGCATTGAATCTTGCCATCACGGAATCCAGTACGCCGCCGGAAGCATCGCCGCCGGTGCTAAGATCATTTGCTAATACCAGCAGTTGGTATTCCGTGTCGTCATTCCTGCCAGAAGAACCGACGACGCTCAAGATTTTGGAAATGTTGGTGGACGCCATTTTTCTCTTGCTCCGAAAAGTGACTATCCGATTGAAAGGCGGCTCGGATAGGATGGCCGCTTAGTTTTGTTTCTCCCTCGCCGACACCGCTTGCGGACGATGTATCAAGAACCGGACCAATGCAGAACTTGACCGGCTTCAGTGGCCACACAGCGAACCTTTGCGATCGCATCGACTTGCAGCGTGACGGATTCGCCGGGGTCCAGCGGATAATTGCTGCTGCTCACTTCGGCATCATTCGCATGTACTTTGCAGCCGATGTAAATCGTGCCATCGTTGTCGGCATCACTTTTCAGCGTAATGCCTTGGTGGAACCGATCCTCACCGCTGCCCACGCTGAGCGATGATGGCGTAACATCTATAACGGCGCGACCTACTTTGAATTCACTGACTGACGTTTCGATATTTCGCATTCTGTTTTCCTTGTGTGAAGTTGAATTAGTTGCCTGCCATTTCAGCGGCGCAATGCGCCGCTACTGTACCGATTAGCGGATCGAGCAATCCCGCCCGCGCGCATTCGATTTTCGCATCGCCTTCCCGGCTGTAGCTCTGGCCCCGGCACTTGGCGAATTCTTGCAATGCGGCCCAAAACGCCGACCAATTTTCGCGCGGCATGGGGCCGCGATAGCCGCTCTGTAGCAACAACTCGATCATGGTCGCAGTAATCTCCAAGTTAAAAGTGCTGTTGATGCAACGGCCGCCGTGATAATCGCCAAAGTCGTGGCCCACGCAATGCCGGTCAACGCGGCCTCGTGCAAATATCGCAACTGCAATCGCCAGCTTGGAATTAAGATGTTGATCTTCCAGCCGGCGTTATCGCGCACCGACGTGAAATAACGAAACAGATTCATAACGAACCTCGCTAAGAAAAGTGATTTGAAAACGCCCGGCGCTCATGGACGCCGGGCGCGATCGGCACGGTCGCAACCAAGACTTGCGACGAGCGATCGTCGTACAAAAGTGGCAGCCGTGCGGTACAGACACGGCCACCGATCGGCTACGCAGCCAACAATATTTCGAGCGCGTTTTCAATTCGGGCGATGCGTCGACCGGTAGCGCGGCCCTTGCTTCGCGTGCCAAAGTTCTGATCTGCAAGCGCTGCTGTAACAGCCGCGTTTCGCATTGCAGCCGTTGCATTACGAAACTCGTCAATTCGTCAATGTCGATGCCGCACATATGCGCGAAACCGGCCAAATACAATTCGGCCATGTCCAACATCGCATCCGCAATATCATCGCTGTCGAATCAAGCGCGGCAGTAATCAGCCACGTGAAGAAAAGTTCCTGCCTTGCTTCGGGATTCATTCGATACGTTTTCATTGTTGCCCTTTTCGTTGGAGTCGTTGTTTTTCAGTGCTTTTGCGGGGAAGTTTGATGATTTCCCCGGATTCAATCGCCGCTTTCAATCGCTCTTTAATGTGGTCGCGTGGGCACTGATATTTTTCCCAAACGCGCTGCACGAAGATTGCCAACTCTGTTTCCTCAGTGAGTTCGTCGCAAAGTTGTTCAACAGTGATTTGTTTCCGCGTGCCAGTGCCGAGAGCGCAATCATCGTCCGCGACAACGAAAATGGGGTACTGCCATTGCAACGTGTAATCGTCGATAGGCGGTTGCGACCGCGCTACGATGCTGGCCACTACTTTACCGTTACCGCTGGCGTGTTCGCGCAAGGACGAAATGCACGTCGCTACTTCGGCTGATTGCCCCGGCCCCGCTGCCAACATCGGTCACCTTTTTATTGTCTTGGCGGCCTTTGCTTTGATGATGGATGAACACAACGGCCGCATCGTGAATTTGCGCCATCCGATCCACGCCAAGCAAAAGCTGGGTCATATCACTATTCGAGTTTTCCTCGCACTTTGGCGGCGCCAGCTTGTATAAGCTGTCCAAAATAATGAGATCAAATTTGTCACGGGCTTCGCTGGCAAGTCGGATGCCCAGTGTCCCTAAATCCATCAGACTTCCCGCAAGGGGAGAAACGTGATCGGCAGTTCGTTCAAGTTCAGTCGGCGACAGCGGCAGATTTCCGTGTACCTAAACCGAAGGTCTTGCGGTTTAAGTTCGTTATCGACAACTAAAACTCGGCACGGTTTCGGTATCTCGAAATTTAACCACCGCTGGCCACTCGCGGCGCACACGGCTAGGTCGGCGGCAAGCCATGTTTTTCGAGATTTCGTTCCGCCCATTATTCCGGCAGTGTCTTTTTGCCGAAAGTAGACCGACAATCCTGGTTTCAAGCGTCGGAAGGTTTTCGGCACACAAATCGTGCCGGGACACCATCGGCAGTCGGGGCTTTAGATGTTCACCGGGGAGTCGCCAGGCAGCCCGAAGCATTGCAACCGCGGTCTAGCCAAACAGAGTAACAACATTGCTCAATTTCTCACGTGCTCACATTTTGAAAAGATACCGGGGCGGCAGGCGTGAGCATTCCCACCGCCCCGGCGTGCTACGTAGTTTCTAAGCCAAGCTCAAAATCCATTTGATCGTCATGCTTGATCTTGGATTGCCTTGTTTAGTGGTTTGCGTTCAATGTCGATTTGCCGCTGAATTAACGCTGTGAAATCAGTCGGCAAACCCATTTCGTTCACGATTTGTTCTGCCGATTCAAAATGCTCAATTCTCACTTTGACTTCGATGGCATGGTCACGGGTGAATCGGCCGTTGAAGTACCGGCCCCGCATCGGTTCAAACAAACGATTGAATGCTTGAATGCCCGGAATGGAACGCGGGTCAAACGGCGGCCGTTCCTCGACTATGAATTCTTTCAAAAGCGTATCTAGCGCGGTATCCGTCCTACCACGGCTGCGCAGTTCGCGTGTAAATCTGGCCGTTGGCGTTTTGCGCCTGCCTTGCCCGGCGGGGCGTCGTGCGATTCGACCGCCGCAAGAGCACGCTTTGATCTTTGATTTCGGCATCATGAGCCACCGCGCGAATGGTGCTCCGGTACTTCAATATCTTCGCCGTTAAATGTGTCTAAGTCATAAGCGCCCGTGATTGTTTGCGGCAAATGACTGATTGATGTTTTGCCCTCTTGAAACTTTTGCGCCTGCCGAGCGTGTTGCCGGAGCGGAACCTTGACGATGCCTTTATCGGTGCGGGCCGCTTCGCCGCGCATATGCTTAACCGACTTCGCTAGGTACGCTTTCAGCCATCCGCCTTGCACTTTGTTGGTTTTGCAACGGTCGATGGCTTCCAACAATCTGACGACCGCAATCCCGAGATTCGGAGCGGCTTGGATGTCGTTTGCCAACCGCACGGGCTTGCACTTTTTAGTACCGGCAGTTTCAGCCAAGTACATGAATTTGTACCTAATCGCTTCCCGTGCTGTCGGATCGTTGGCCCTTAGCCGGGCCAATAGGATTTCATCCTCAGTTTCGGCATAGCCAAAGCATTGCAGCCGGGGTTTGGCCCAGAACAACGGATCGAACCTAGACCGTGGGCCACGATCTAAACCGGCCGACGCGAGGATAGGATTAACAAAAAGCATTTGCCCCTTCCTCAGAGTTGGAGCGGCAAACTGCGCATTTTACGGAGTAACAAAATCGAAATGTTGACAAAATAGTTTCCTCACTGGAAAAAGGCGTCTCGCGCAGGCAGTCGGACCAAAGGTCAACGAATGCTGGACCAACGGACCACGGGCCTGCCCATAGCAGTGAGCGGCCGACAAGAATCCCCACAGAATAAAGGGAACCGGCTTTCCTACTAAGCCGGCACGGCTACTCACTAAGCCTACTTTGATTCGAGCAACACGGACGGTCAAGTTTATCTACGAAGGATTTATTTCCATCACACACACGTGTGATGCGAGTTTGAAAAGCGTGCGCAATGTTCTGTGTGACGGCGCATCGAAATGTCGCGACACATCCTCTTTGCAATGCTGGGTGGAGTGTGTGTGTGAAAAAACCCCTATAAGGGGTTTTTTTCACACTCCAGCACTCTGTGGCCGCCAAGGGGTTTTGCAAGCCTGCTGAAAAATACCGTCGCCTTACCACAAGCAAAGAATCATGCACGGCAGGGCAACGGCCCATGCACGTCAGCTTCACGGGATTTTTCATTTTTGAAAAAGCGAAATACGAAAACCAGAAATTCAGAAATTGATGAAAACGAGAAAGTGTCAGTTTTTGAAAAATCCGAAATACGAAAACCGTAAATTGAGAAATTGCGAAAAATGAGAAAGCATCACTTTTTGAAAAGCTCCCCGACGCGCGGGGCGTTCCGCGCGGTTGAGTTTATTGAGCGCGGTTTGGCCGCGGCACGAACCGACCGTCCGGGCCGCGGCAGCAACTGGCCTGGCCGGTTTGCGGCAGCCGAGCGCCTTCCGCAGAATCGCGGCTATCTGCCGAGCATCGACTTGCGACCATTTCACGTGTGGCATCAAATCGACGGCCCCGGCGGGCCGCTGTTGGGCTGCGATGATACAGCCGTCAATCAGCCAGAGCTTGTAACTGGCACGCCACGGGCCGCCGCCGTTCGTATGGCCCGCGAGATTGCCGCCTTTGGTCCGCGGGAATTTTGGCCGCGGCGGATGTTTGTATCGCATGGTCAGAATCCTGAAAAGAGTTGTGCTTTTGTTTGACTAACGCCGTAGACGTAATAGGCTTCATTAAAGAGTTGCACTTTTTCTCATCAAAGCGAAACAACAATGAAAACCACAACCAAGGGCCGAAAGTTTGCTGCTGAACCGTTGCAACGTGACGAGATTGAACGCTTGCTTGCCGCCTGTACGTTCGGCGCTAGCGGCGTTCGCAATCGAGCTTTGATCGTGCTGCTGTATCGAGCGGGCTTGCGAGTGTCGGAAGCCTGTAACGCAAAGTGGTGCGATATGAACGGCAACCAGTTGCGAGTTGTCGGCAAGGGCAACAAACCGCGAATCGTGGCACTTGATGCTTGGACGCTAACGGCACTGGACGCATGGGGAGCACGTAGCGGCCGACGTGGCTATATCTTCGCTAAGCTGTCCGGCAATAAGCCCGTGAGCACGACTTACGTTCGGGCGCTAATGCAACGCTTGCGGGGCAAAGCGGGCTTGGAAAAGCGATGCAATCCGCACTCGTTACGTCATACGTTTGCATCCGAGATTGCCGACGAAATGCCGCTTACTGACGTGCAATCGTTGCTCGGCCACGGCTCGTTAGTCGTCACCCAACGCTATGTGCATCGACTGAACGGCAATGAGCGTGCTTTGGCTGCGATGGCCGCACGCAGCTAAGCCCCAGTGGCGGTCAAAATCGAAAAGCGCAACGACGTACCCGGCGGCCAAAATACGCGGCCCTTTTCGCTGGCAAGTTTTCCGCAAATCCCGTGGCCCTGCCTACAATGCAATTATGACCACGGTACTTTGCATCTTGATCGTGGCCGCGATGCTCTTTTTCCGCGTGCCGTGCTCTTACGGGCAGCTTGCCGCGCTGGTCTGCGATGAAGCGTCACGGGCTTCAAGCGGCGATCGTGCCATTCTTCCACGCCTCGATTTCTTCGTCCGTAAAATCCGACAGCGAATCCAGTTCAATGTTCAGTGCGACGGCAGCATCTTGAATATCGAGCACGGCATCGCTGAGTTCTTCCGCAAGCGGCGTGCGCTCAAACCGTTCAGCGATAGCAAACAGTTTCAATACTGCATTGTCCAACGAATCTGTCGGGTTCAACATGGTGAATGGCTCCGGTGAAAAGAGAAGTGAGTAGCTATTTTCAAACTACTTCGCTTTTTCACGTCGTCAACGCTGCGAGCATGTACAAACCGATACAAACGCGATACGAAATGCGCAACTATCGAAGAAAATGCGCGGAAATTATTTTGATGGCAGAGCCACGATAAGCTGGCTATTCAAAAGCAAGCGGCATTCGGGGCGGGGCCGTCTCCCAGATTAAGCGCGACTTCGTCGGGCGTCAGCCCGTATGCTTCATTCACCAAGTCGCTTATTTGCCGTTCAAGTTGCATGGCTTCGGCGGCTTGTGTTCGGGCCGGTTCGATGGTTCGGGCGTGTTCTTCGCGCAACTTCTTGGCGCGGAAGCCGATAGCGGATTTTTCTTGCCGCGTATCCGCCTCACTTCGGTTACGAAGGCGTCCGAGTCCAATTCGGTCGGTGATTGTAGTTTCAGGCTTGCCTTTTCGATTCCGTATTCAACCCGCAGCCAATCCAGGATCGTGCCCTGACGCATCACGTGTCTGGTTTCAGAAGTAATCTCAATCAGTTCAGCGAAACGATTGGCAACGCCTATTGATCGTTGTTTGTCGGTTGGCTTCGGAACCGGCAATGGTCCTGAACGTAATCCTTGATGAATCGCAGTGCTTCATCCTTACCGTGCATCGCATTGCGCCACGAATACCACCATGTTACCGGCGAATTTGCAACCGCCAGAATCCAAAGATCATCAGACGGGCAGAAAATAGGCCGTGTTGTTGCAGACCGTTTTCACTTCGATCAATTCCCCATTCGGCTCGCCATGTAATTTCGGGATACATGATCTTTGGATCGGTCAAAATCCGCCCAATAGCGCAGGAACGAAGTTCCCACCAAAAGCCGGCCCTTATCTTGTCGCTTGATCAAGAGCGTCACGAAATGGCTTGCAACATGCGCATGATACGCTCGGATACGTTTCGTACAAATATCGCTTCGGCTTCGTCCCCGCGATTGTGACCAAGGCCAAGTCTTGTTTTCGCTCGACGGAATACAGATAAGCCAATAGCCTGCCCAATCAAACTCCATCGGTCAAAGTCTTGTCCTGCGAAATTACGTCTAATCAGTTGTTCGCACCTTGGATCAGTCGTAATTAGAGTCTTTCGCGTTGCGTTGTCAATTAAGAACGCCTGATTTAAACCGTGTTAGATATCCCTCGAAACGGTTCGACCCCTGCAAACTCCGATAAGCGGCACACCTGATGACGCGAATCTTCGCCATTAGCTTTGTCACGCCGCCCGGTTCAAGCTGCCAGGCGTCCGCCGCCAAGTTGCTCAAGCGGCAGTTCTACGCCTTCCGTTTCAATCTGGCGGCTTAGATCGTCGATGCGAAGTTGTTCGCGGGGAATCGGCGCAAAGCCGCGCCGTCGTCGGGCTTGGCGCATTGGTTGGGCTTGCGAGCCACGATGATCGACGGAAAAACGTCGCGCCTTCTCGAAAATCTGTTTTGCGTGACCGAAGTCCACAACGGATTCCAATCCAGGCATGTTCCGCAAAGAAACGCCGCAAGCGGTTCGCCGTAGCCCGATTTCATCCATTTATTGGTGACGATGAATGAGAGTAGCCCGCCGGGCTTCAGAAGTCACGATGCCGAGTTCGTAAAAATAAACGTACAAATCGGCCATGCCGTGATAGGCGTTGTAGGCCGATTGCAAATAGGGCTTGATAGTCGCTCAGCAATTCTTGGCGAACATATGGTGGATTGCCGACCACGACATCAAAGCCGCCTTGCCTGAAAACTTCCGGGAATGCCTCTTGCCAGTCTAAACGCCTTCGGGTGAACTGGCTGGATCGGCAACCACGCTGTTGCCAACGCGGATTGGATGGTCCAGGCTCGTCAGCGCCTTGCCGCGTTCGGCCGTCTTGATCCAGAGGCTCAGCCGGCAAATCTCAATCGCTTCCTCATTCAGGTCCACGCCGTAGAGTTGTTTTCGAGAATCCGCTTGTCCAGGTCGAATAGCGTTCGATGGCCGCGAAGCTCGGCCAGCCGATCATTCGACCGCTGATAGGTCGCGTGCAACTGGTCAAAGGCTTCGATCAGAAAAGCGCCGCTGCCGCAAGCCGGGTCAAGCAGCCGAATCGTGGTGAGTTCGTCTTGCCATGCTTCCCAAAACTTGACCAGCGCAGCCTTGGCAGGCTTCGTCAGCTTGTCGAGTTCGTACACGGACGGATCGGCAAGCGCGGCCTTCGGTCGCGCCCTTTGCGCGATTTTTGATTCTTGGCGCGAAGTTGCTCGAATCGGTCGCGGAGCACGCCGCCCAGCGCCTGTTCGATGATGTATTGCGTAATAAACGGCGGGCGTGTAAAACGTGCCTTCCTTTTTGCCGGCGGTCTTGTGTTTTTCGGATGCCTGACGGTTCGGCTAGGCCTTCAAGCTCGTTGCGGAGGCGTTCGAGGTCGGTAATCGACTGCTCGAAAATATGGCCCAGAATATCAACGTCGATAACCTTCGTTTCGCCGGTCGCTTCGTGCGGCGGGCTTGTAATCGTAATCGCCCAGGTCGTGGAAGTAGCCGCAAACTTCATCGGACACTTTGAACGAATCCAAGATCGGATCGTCGGCGAACAATCCACCGTTGTAGGCATGAATGTCTAGCGCCGCATTGCCGCGATTGATCGAATTGAACAGCCCACGAAAGTTTTCCCAAATCGGCCGCGGATGGTACGGGTCGCGGTGTTCATAGGCTTTGCGGATGGTTTCGCGTGGCAGCAAGCCACGATCTTCGCTGAATGCAATGAACAGCACCCGGTCGAGCAACTTTTGCGTGCTGGCTAAGAACTTCGTGCCGTGATACGTCGCGTTGTCGCGGCTTAGCTGCTCAAAAGCATCTTGCCGCATGTTCGCATAACTGACGTAGAAATCCTTCGTGAGTTCGCGGCCGACTTGTTCCGATTCGCCCAGCAATTTGTAGAAGTGGCAATCGCCGGACGATGGGACAACGCGGTCGGCCCCCAGCAAAAACACAAATCGGCGTAGCGAATCTTCGTCGGATGCTAAGTCGTTCGGTATCGAAGCGTTCGTAAGTCTGCTGGTTCGATCCCTTGTGATAAAGCCGGGTCTGCCGAATCGACGTGACGATGATCCAATCGCAGGGCAGATTGATTGCGTATCGGTAGCCTTGATCGACGGCCGACATTCGGCGGCCAGCGAATGGCCGATCCAACGGGTCGCGCGGCCCCTTGCCCTCTAGGGCCACGACGTAGTGCGGTTCCCCGTTGAAATTGCCCAACACAGCATCGGCAAATTTCCCATCAACTTCAACGTGCCGTTCCCAGCCGATCGTATATCGGTCGTGGCCAGCGGGGCGCGTGTAGCCTAGCAAACCGACAAAGAAATCTGCAAGGAAATCGCAGCAGAATCTCTTGCTCGCCGAAATCGTCCAGACGACCAGTTGCAATTAAATTCGCCCAATGGGCAAGCTTCGACGAATCGACGGCAGGCAGCCGGAAGCCCGCAAGATGCGAGCGCAGCACGTCTGGGCGAAAGAGTGGTTTGGCTTCGACCGGCAAGGTTTACCCCTTGAAAAAGTCAGCATTGTAAGGGATTTCCAGCGGCAGTGCCAAAGGGAGTACAAACGTCGGGTTTAGGATCGAATGCACTGCCCCGCAATCACTGGTCGAATTCTCGCAGCGAACCGTACAATAGCCGTTGTGTCTAAAGAGCCAAGGCGAGTATGGCCATGTCTGATAAACCAAAATTGACGATAACCAGCCGTTACCGGGCACACAAAGCACCAACGGGAAAAATGACGGTCGTGCGCGGCGAGTTCGTCACGTCTCGGCTAAGTATCAGCTTGCCAGTTGCCAAAGAAACGTGGACATACGAAACACTCGTAAAGAACATTGATGGTGCGCCTGATGGCACACTGTTTTTCTTAGATACATCAATTTACAAGTACGAGCGGAACGAACAGCTTTGGGATGCGCTGCTAAAGCGCGATATTGTCATTCCCCCGATGATTCATTCTGAATGCCGGGATTGGCGCAACGAGCCGTGGGGAAATGATCGAATTCACCGGGCATTTCTTGTATCCGAATTCGTATCTTGGTCTGGGCTTTATTTAGGTGACAATCGAGAACTCGCGCCGGGCGTCCGTTGCCCTCAAACCTTAACCATCGGCCCACGTTACCAAGCTCACGGCTACGAATATCTGGTAAGCCTTCTGGCTTTGCGGAAACTTTGGGGACCGTGGACTTGGCAACGCTTGAAAGCGAAGCTGGGGCGAGAACCAACGCAAGATGAGTTTGCGGCCGACGTTCAGGGTCAACTTGGGCCGCGAGGTTTAATGCTCGCAAAAGAAGGCTTGGAAAAATTTCCATCGCCAAATCTGTTTACAGACGAGCAACTCGTAGTATGTGCGATGATTTCCGGCATTGTGCGGAAACACGATATTTGTATTTTGACGAAAGATGCAGACGTTGAAGAACAGTTTTATAAGTGTGCTGCTTTGCTCGCCCGGCAGTACGAAGCAATGATCGTGGGAAATTACTATTCTGCGAATCCTGACAAATTGAAGTTTGGTCCGTCTTTAGAGTCAGGGCGAATGAAAGGCATCTACGAGAACGATTCTTTCATTGAGTGCCGACTACCTCGCCTTGAGTGCAGAAAATTATATCCTGCGAATTATCATCCGGTCAAAATTCTCTGCTTGCTGATCGGTGGCGACAATAAAACATTGAAAGTTACGCACATAGCTTTCAACGCTGAGACTGAAATGGCAGAGTTGCTGAAATTAAAATCCTTGCCGGGTGCGCTCAACTGCGACAAATTTGGCGACAAAAACGTGCGCGTAAGTTTACTCGTTGACGATCCAAACAATCCGATAAATGTTGTCCATATCGGTAAAGAAACTCGGATGCAATTCCCGGATGATCTTGAATTCAGCCAGCCAGATTCATACGACGTACTCCACGAACACGAACGTATTATCCATTACGAGTAAGGGCGAGGTTGCGAACCAACGGCCCCAATGCGGGTTGCGCCCGGCTACGATTGCACGATCAGGTCGGCACTACAGCCTGGGCAGGTGTACGTCTCTTTCATGCTGATAAGTTGCAGCGTGCGACACGCGCGGCAGAACACAATCTGATTGAAGTGTTTGTGGGGCCGGTCAGAACATTGTTCAAAGAATTCGTCTAGCCGTGCAACCAGTTGTGAAAATGGTTCGTGCAATACCGTTGCCGATGCCGGCAGAACGCTAATTGTTGCGTTCGTTGGGTTATGCTGTTCGGCCATTGCCATCAAGCCAATATCGCCGTGTTCGTCACGACCATGTTGGAATGGCAGTAGCCGATAGCCAAATTGATTCTGTCCTAGCTCAAGTATCTTTTTCGTGACCGATTCTGCCAGCACGGGCGGCGGGAATGAATGCGCCTGAAAGAAACCATCTTCACAAAGATATACGTCCAATAACGAAACATCCGGTGCTCCGAATCGTCGATATGCATTCAGTTGCGTCACTAGCTTTTTAGTTTTTCCGCCCTTCAACGATCGGCCTGTTCCATCATTTGCTAAAAGACTGACTTTGACTTCCCAAGTCCGATAGAGCCAGTCGCCCTCTTGTCTTGGCGGGTAGGGGCGAAGGCACGCAAAAATGTCAATGTCGCTGGTGAATGTACCGCCAGTGCCAGTGCCAAGGTCCATCGGAATGTTGATTGCAAACCATCGAAAGATTTGGCCGCCAGCCAATCCGCCGAACAGCGGCAATAGAGAAAACACACGCCAAATTGCCGCCTTTTCACGGTACTGTGATTCAGATTCAAACAGCGTCATTTTAGTGGCGACAGATGTAATTGGCCGATGGTTCGACCCGCCAATAAAAAGCCCGCGACGTGGGGCAGGTACGCCGCGGGCAAGATTTGTCCGCCAAGGCGGACAGCATCATTAAAGCCGTGTCGGCCACGGTGTCAAGTATGCGGCGGCCAACGCGGAAAACTGGCATTGCACATCCCGCCGTGTACAATAACGCTGTCAGCTTCGTCGGATGACTAAATAAAGGGCAACCCGTGTCGGGAGGCCCGTTACCGAGTAAACCGGCGTGATTGGATGCCTACGGTGTCCGGTCACGCCGGTTTTTTTTTGTCACTAGGAAGCAACTCCATGAGCCAGCCATCGGTAGCAGAACAAATCGCCCACGCTGCTTGGGCTTTCGAGCGGAAGCGAACGGGCCACGGGCCGCAGTGGATAACTGTGGTCCTTTGTGAACATACGCTGTTCATCACGCTGCGAAATGCTTTGTCGCCGGCTGAACTGGCACTTTCCCAAAGCCCATCGGGTGCTGCTCAGGTGCAGTTGTTCCATCGGGAGCTATTTGCTGGGTCCGCGGAATCATTGAATCTGGAAGTTGAGAAAATCACGGGGACACAGGTAAACGAAGCAACGGCGTTTGTGTTCAAAAGCGGCACGATGATCCTAGCGTTGCTGCTGGCCAAAAGCGTACCCACTGACAGTTGGAGCGGACCAGCGGGGTCAATAGCCGCCTAATCGAACCTCTATGCCATTGCTCTCGCAAGTATTGCGGATGCGACTGGCAACACGATTAGTTTCCGTTGCGACCGGCCCCGCGATGTCCGCGCTTTGCCGAATGTCGCCGTAATTATATTTCAGCCGTAGCTTGCCGGTGGACGTAGACGCTACTGCACGCACCCAGTATTCCCTCAGCGTTCCGGCAAGTTCCCTTGCTTCCCACGATATAAATTCCCATTCATCCGTGACAACTTCCCGTGATTCAATGGCAAGATAAACCGCGTGTACGTTGTTCAAATGTCGCTCAATTACGAGCCGTTCAAGGAATTCATCAACATTCGTGAATTCGGTTTTATATTGTCCGACCCTTAACATGGGCAGGTAGTCCACGGGGCAAGATTTGTCCGCCAAGGCGGACAGCAATTAGTCTAGCAGATTCGTTTGCCGCTACTACACCAGTACTACAAGGCTTGCAAAACGCTATACAGTGTGCCAAAACAGGTTTCTTAAAATCCTTTGTCCCGTTAGGGACGTGCGGGTTCAAGTCTCGCCTCGGCCACTGGAGAAAGCGCGAGAAGTATTTTCATTCGTAAGGACTTTTCGCACTTTTCATGCGCTGATTGATACTGACGGGTAGCCGGAGGCGACCACTGCCTAGTGCCCGGCCCTCCGGAGAATTACCTGTGGACAATCCACTTGCCCAACTCCGGCGGCTGTTAGCCTCGGGCTATGAACCGCTGTACGTTCGTGAAACGCCCGCTAGTTCAGGGGCCGACTTTCTCGAACCGCACGAAGTATGACTCTTTGAGAAGGTCTTTCTGCTCTTCGACGGGCTTGAAGCCGGCGTCCACGATTTCTTGCGTGAAGACTTCTTGCCCGGCGCGGACGTGGCCTAAGATCCAGTCGGCGCTCACACCCGGGATGCGGCGGTAGTCGATCAGGACGATCTGCCCTTTGGGCTTGAGGGCCGTATAAATCGTGTGCATTGTTTTTTGCGGAAACTCGAAATGATGGTAGACATCGCAAATGAAAACCAAATCGACCGAGGCCGGCGGAAGCTCGACCGAATCTTGCTTGCAGACTATGCCGACAATGTTTGCCAGCTTTTGCTCGCGGGCGGTTTGCGAAATATGGTCGATGAACTCTTTGGAAATATCGACCGCGTAGATTTTGCCTTGCGCTCCGACCACCGGTGAGAACAAACGGGTGAAGAGGCCGGTTCCCGCCCCGACATCGGCGACGGTCATCCCCGGCTTCAGCCCCACCGCGGCAACAATTTCCTGACGATGGTCGAACACATCACGGCCATTCGATTCAAATCGCTGAATGGAATCTGGAACGTTGGGCGGCTCGTAGGGTTTGTTGATGCCAGGATTCACGCTCTTTTGCTGGGCGTGCAGCAGCGCGGGGAAAACCAGCAGAATAGCGGCGAAAACGGCGAACCGTGACATGGGGATACCTGTGATCGAAAGCGTGGAGTTTAAGCTGCTATTTTACAGGATGCCGATCGCTCGGATAGACAGCGCAGAATTTTGGTAGTGATATCGTTTGCAGTTGGTCAACGAAGGGGGTCGGGAGTCGCTTCCCAAAACACGTACAATCAAAGAGAAAACGCGCGCGGGGAAGCGACTCCCGACCCCTTTACGCCGCGAACCCTGCGCGGTCAGAAGTTTCGCGCCAGGATGCCGCCGTCGACCAAGAGGACCGAGCCGGTGATGTAGCTGCCGGCTTCGCTGCAGAGCAGCAGAGCCGGGCCGGCCAGTTCGCGGGCGTTTCCCCAGCGGCCGAGCGCGGTGCGGGCGGCGACGGCGCTCATTTGTTGTTCGGTCAGCACGCTCTTGGGCAAATCGGTGATAATGAGGCCGGGGGCGATGCAATTGGCCGTGATGTTGTACTCGCCTAATTCCAAGGCCACGGCGCGGCACAGACCGATGACGGCGCTCTTGCTGGCCGAGTAGGCGCCGCGGCCGGGATACGAAGACAGACCCATGATCGACGAGAGAAAAATCATGCGCCCCCAGCGGTGCTGCTTCATCTGCGGCACAACATCGCGGGTGAGCGCCATGCAGGAGGTGAGATTTAACTCCAGGATGCGGTCCCAATCTTCATCTTTGATGGCATCGACGGGTTGCGGCGTGTTGCTGCCGGCGTTGTTCACCAGGATGTCGATTTTGCCGAAGGCGTGGGTGGCGGTTTCTGCCAGGCGTTTCACATCGGCACGCTTGGTCATGTCGGCCACGATGGTGGCCACGCCGGTTTCCAGGCCGTGACGAATTTCGGCGGCGGCCGCATGCAATTCGTCTTCATGCCGGCTGGCGATGATGACATCGGCGCCCGCTTCGGCCAGTCCACGGGCGATGGCTTTGCCGATGCCTTTGCTGCCGCCGGTAATGAGCGCGACTCTGCCGTGCAAATCGAACAAGGGGCTGCTCATGGAAACTCCTTTTCATCGAGCCGCTGGCGGCCTGGAGACGATTTGCGAAGAAGTCGGGCCCGCGCTGAAATTATTGCAAAGCGTCCTGGCCAAATCCACTGGCAGAGAGCCCACTATTTTTCTGCCCGGCGCAAATACTGGGCCCCATCGCCTGAGAGCAGGCCTTGCCATTGGCCATAAACCGGGTTGGGCAGAACGAACCAGCGTTTACCCCACATCGGCCGGTATTCATAGACTGCTGCAACTCGTGCGGCGACGGAATTGTCTTTCAGCGGTGCAAACTCATCGGAGAAATCGCTGAGTTGATCGCCAAACAGCGCCATCACACGATATTTGGCCCGCACTAAATCGCGGCGACCAACTTTACTCGATTCGCCATTCTTTTCGAGCAGCAGCCGCACGGAGTCGCGATCGTTTAAGCCTTTTGTATTGATGCCCCATTGGGCCAAGGTGGCGATGGTGACATCACGCAGTTCGTCGGGCCGATTCGTAATGTAGACCACCGTGCCGCCGAGCGCTTCCACACGATCGATAAAATCTTTGGCACCGGGCACCAAGCGAATCGAGGCGCGGTTTTCGGTGACAAATTGCGAGAACAGTTCGGTCGAATGATTCTTCCCGGTCAAATAGAGATACGACTGATACGTGCCGTTGTCGAGCACCGTTTCGTCCAAATCCATGACGACGGCCAGCGGCAGGCCGCGAAACTCTTTGGCCAGGCCTTCTTCCTCGGCGTGAAGGCGTTTGATTTCGCGCTCCACCTGATCGCCGGCCAAGTCGTAGGTCTGCAGGCAGCAGGCCACATACTCGCCGGAAGTCTGCATCCACAGGTCGGCATACAGCAAGCCGCGTTGCTGTTCGTTCGGCGGCGTCGGTTCCTGCCCGCCCAGAGCGGCCGAGGTGAGCAAAGCGACGGCGGAAATAAGTGCAATGCGGGCAAACCGGGACGGAGGTTTCATTGAAAGTTTGTCAAAGATGTTGATCAGAATGCGCTCTCGTCGGAAATTCCAAGTTTCGAGTTTTGCTCGCTTTTATTGGGGAGAGTGTTTTGAACTTGAAAAACTACTGCAAATCCAGATCGACGATGACCGGAAAATGATCGGACAAATGCAAATCGTTCACATGGGCGATGACCACGCGTTTGACCATCGGCATCAACTCTTTGTGCAGCAAGATGTGATCGAGCATGGTTTGTACGTCTCCGGCATCGAAAACTAAATCTCGGTTTCGATCCCAGGTTTCGCTGTAGCGATCGGCTTGCCGCGCAATTCTCTCGGCCGCATTCACTAATTCGGGGCCAGGGCGATGGGGGTCGTAATCTTTCAGATCGGCGAGCACCTTGGTTTTGGTGCTGCGCGTCTCGTCGCTGTCGGGCACGTCGGGGTCGTAATCGTTCAGGTCGCCCAGCACGATGGGTTCGTAGCCTTTGGCGACGATGTAATTGCGAATGATCTTGCGGCAGATTTTCGATTCCGCGGTTCGCTGGGCATTGGGCGCCTGGTCTGTGGGATTCGATTTCATGTGCAGTCCCAAAAAGCCTAGCTTATGGCCGCCGAGCGTGAAGTAGTAAACCGCGTGCCGCCGCAGCGTGGTATCCTGCTCTACGATGGCCCCTTCTGGAGTCTGAATGACGAATTTTTGCGCCAGGTGGCGTCGCCGGCGGGAGAAAGGAAACTGCGAATGGCTTTGCCGTCCACTTCGTCGGGTTTGTGACGCGCAATCATGGCGACGTGATGGCCGGTCACGTTATCGTCGCTTTCGGCGGTGAATCCGGCGTAATCTTTCAAACCTTTTTCGTGCAAGATGTTGACGAGGTAATCGATCGTCTCCGGGTTCGTGACTTCGCACAGGTTAATCACGTCGGGCTCAAACGCCTCGATGACCGACGCAACTCCTTCACAATGCTGCTTGCACCCCTCGTCGGTTTTGAACCGCACGATATCGGTAGTCTTGGTGCCTGGCGCCGCCAGAAACTCAGCATTGAAAGTGATGATCCGCAACTTCTCGCCGCGAGCCGCAAGGGGAACAAGCAGCGGAACGACTAGCGCAAACATCGGCAGGTAGAATTTCAAGTTCATAGCGGGCTCCAGGTCACGAAAAACAAGCAGCGCTTATGGTAGTCGGCTGGGGGCCGGTTGCAACCGGGGGGAGGGCGCCAAAGCTGGTGTTCAGGCTGAATAAAGTCCACAACAGGCCGGTCGAAATCGGTGAGGCGGCTGCCTCAAAAAGCGCCATCTGAAATCGTTTCACCGCCATTGCGAGATGCCAACGCCAACAGAATCTGGCGGTTGATCGTCTCGGGAATGAAATGGACCGAACCATCGCACAGCAGCGCGTTCGCCCCGCCCGGATGATCGGAGTACAAAGAAGCGTGCGCGTCTTCCCACACGCCGCCGTGCGTTGGATCGGGCTTAACGTGCGGGACGATTTGGCCACCCACGGTTTTTTCGCTCGGCACGTGGACTAAATTCTGCCCGGCCGCCCAAATGCCGCGGAATGCGGTTCCTGAAACGCCGCGGCCGCAAATCTCTGCGACGAGCAGCGTTTTCGATAGCCCATCGGTGATCTGCCGCACTTTGATGTAGCGTTGCGATGCCGAAGATTGCGATCCAATCAGCACGCCGTTGTATGTGATTCCGGCAACCGTGCTGCCACTGGCCGTAATGAAGTTGGGATACATCTGACCGGTTGATAAGCTGAGAAAGGCAGGATTTTGCGTCACGCCATCGACGCCGGCGTAGTCAATGCAGGCCATGCCTTCGCCGCTGAGGCTGTCCCAGGCGCCATTTCCGTTGAGGTCGACAATTCGATCGTCTTCGCCGCGCGAGGGATCGCGCTTACTGGTGCTCGGGCATAAATATTCTGGAATCTTGAGCGAAACCACGTCTTTGTTTTCCGGGCCTGCCAGCGGCAAGTTGAATTTGATCTGATCATCGATGGCTTTTTCTTCGATGAACGGCAGAAAGAACGCGCTCCAGGCCAAATCTTTGCAGCCGGCGCCGGTGCAGTGGAAATGACTGGCTTCCAGTTGTCCCGGCGGAAACGACTTCTTCGCCGTCAAATAGTTGTGCATTCCCAGCCCGATTTGTTTGAGATTGTTGGCGCACTGCGTGCGTCGGGCCGCCTCGCGCGCTGCTTGAATTGCCGGCAACAATAGCGCAATCAGGATGCCGATGATGGCAATCACCACCAGCAGTTCCACCAAGGTGAAGCCGGACTGCCAACGGCGACGATTGTGAGTCGCAACGTGCATGACCACCCAGACCCTCGATGTGCGGCAGCGGAGAATCTTCTGCAGAACTCCAGACGTGAGACACCGCAACGCAATCGAGAATTGCAGCGACAAGTACAGACAGCCCCTCACACCTACTATCAGTTTAGTGGGATCGTACGACGGTGTCCAACTTCAGCGCCGGCGGGTTTAGGGCTCGCTGATTACCGGGTTTCGCAGAATCCCGATCCGATCGATTTCCACTTCCACAACGTCGCCTGGCTGAAGATACACCGGCGGTTTGCGGGCTACACCCACTCCGGGTGGAGTGCCGGTGAAAATTAAGTCACCCGGCGAAAGCGTGCAGACGCCGGAGATGTAGCTGACAAGTTCTGCAATGCCGAAGATGAGCTGCGAGGTGCGGCTATTTTGCATTGTGCGGCCGTTCAATCGCAGGCTGATGGCCAGATCGCCGACATGGCCGACTTCATCGGCGGTGACCAGCTGCGGTCCGAAAGGTGCGAAACTGTCGAACGATTTTCCCAACAGCCATTGACCGCCGGGTTTTTGCGTTTGCCAATCGCGAGCCGAAACATCGTGCCCGCAGCAATATCCGGCCACGTGCTGCAGCGCCTTGTCCTTCGCAATGTGGCGTCCACCGACGCCGATGACGGCGACGAGTTCCGCTTCGTAATCGACCTTGGCCGAGAGCCGCGGCAGCACAATCGGATCTTCATGTGCCCGCACGGCGGTGACAAACTTGCTGAAGACCACCGGTTCCGGCGGCGGCTCTTTGCCGGTCTCTCGCGCGTGGTCGGCATAATTCAAGCCGATGCAGAAAATCTTTTCCGGCCGCGGCACCGGAGGCAAAAGTTTGACGCCTGCCGAGTCAAACGGACGGCCCAACGTCGCCGCAGATGCCGCTCGCTTGATTCCGTCCGGACCCAGCGCGAGCAATTCCAGCATAGAACTGGGGAGGCTGGCGTCGGCCTGGTTCAGATCGACGTACTGACCATCTATGTTGACTACGGCCACTCGCGGCCCAGTTCGAGACGAGTAAGAAACCAGACGCATAAGAGTTGGGAGTTTGAAGTGTGGAGCTGGGTCGGAGTGCAGAATTTAGTGCGATACCGCAAAGCTTCGACGTCTGGATGCATCGCCGGGCAACTGGCACCAATCACTTAGAGGTCGCTCATTGTGTCGATTTCACCACATGGTCTGCAATGGGGCTGAATGTCGCCGGGGGCCGTGTTATTGGCACAATCATCACCCCCCGGCTGCACTGTTGTTGTGCCGCACCATCCGCCTCATCCTGACATTTGCCGTTAGGGCAGTTGTGACCTAGCTTTTCATTGAACAACCTTACGTGGCGTCAGTTCATGCAGCCATCGTGCGCCGGCAAGTTAAACCCTGCTTGACGAGTGCGCGATTGCAGCGGTCTTTAAACTGTCGAGCCGGCTTCGGCCTGCTTGCGTTTTTAGACCTTTCGACGAATGGCGCCTCGTTCTCATCCAAAATTCGCGCTGAGCCATCCAGACGGCAAAGGTCGTAGAGCAGTGCAATCTTCTTCCACAGAATCGCCGTCGACCGCACCCGCTCAAGCAAGCAATAGCCGTGCGCAAACGAGCGGATCGACAACGGTGTCCATCGATGACCGGCTGCAAGAGCTGACATCGCTCCTCGATTACTTCGAACCAACGACGGCCGACGGCGCAGCGAAAGCGGGCTCAACCCTCTTCGGCGATAGCAAATATGAAAATCGTCTTGCCCAAGTTCGTCTGGGCCTGGCGGGCAGTCTATTCACGGCATTGCGTTGTAAAAACGCTGCCACGGCGGCTCACAGCGTCAGGGTCGCATTGGGTTGCTCTGCTTGGGCGCTCAGCCATGGAATTTCCAGAAGCACAGCGAGACGTCATCGAAGCCGCCGCGCTGTTGCACGACATCGGCAAGATTGGCGTGCCCGATCGATTGTTGCTCAAGCCGGGCGAATTGACCCCGGACGAGCATGCGCTGATGGATCAGCATCGGCAAATGGGTTTGGAGATTCTGGAATCGTGCTGCGCCTCGCCGGCTTTGCTGGAGATTGTCCGCCACGCCCCCACGTGGCTCGACGGCACACGGTTCAAGCAAGATTGTACAGGATTGCAACTGGCTGTGGGAGCCCGCATGTTGGCGATTGTCGATGCCTTCGATTCGATGACGACGCCGCAAGTCTATCGGCCCGCGCTGTCGCACGACCGGGCCATCAAAGAGCTGTGCGATTTCGCCGGCACACAGTTCGATCCGCAGTTAGTGGTACTGTTTGCCGAATTGCAAGCGAGCGATCAGCAAAAACTCCACCATCGAGTGGCCCGGCGCTGGTTGCAGGAACTCGATCCGCTCGCTGCCAATGTGTGGTGGCAAAAACGGGTGCCGCGCACCGATGCTGCTTACGCCCAAGTTGACTGGCTGCACCAGCAGAGATTGCTCGAGAACATGTACGAGGGCGTGATCTTTCTGGACGCCAATCTACAGGTGATGCTCTGGAACCGCGGTGCTGAACGGCTCACCGGCATCAGCGGCGAAAGCATGCTCCAACGAAAATTCACCCCCAGCCTGGTGAAAATGCGCGACGAGCACGGTTCGGAAATTGCCGACCGCGATTGCCCGGTGGCTCATGCCGTTGTCACCGGCGTGCAATCGCTGCGACGACTGATCGTTTGCAGCCGCAATGGCCGCGACCTGGCGGTCGATGTGCACACGATTCCCGTCGTTGGCCCCGACGGCACAACGCAAGGCGCTTCCGTGTTGTGGCACGACGCCTCTGGCGAGGCCTCGCTGGAAAAGCGTTGCCACAGCTTGTATGAGCTGGCGATCCGCGATCCCTTGACGCAACTGGCCAATCGAGCAGAGTTCGATCGCGTGCATGCCCTGTTTGTTGAAGAGCATTTGGAGCGGCGGCTGCCGTGCAGTCTGATCATTTGCGATATCGATCGCTTCAAACTCGTGAACGACACTTACGGCCACCTGGCCGGCGATGAAGCCATCAAAGGCTTCGCGCAACTGTTGAAAAGCGCCTGCCGGCCCGGCGACCTGGTGGCCCGCTTCGGCGGCGAAGAATTCGTGATGCTCTGCGCCGATTGCAACAACGCTTCTGCCGCCGCGCGAGCCGAAGCATTGCGAAAAGCGTTCAACGATTTGCCGCAACCCATGCTGGGGGGCAAAGCTTGCTCGGCCAGTTTCGGCGTCACCGAAGTTCAGCCCGGCGACAATGCCCAGACCATGCTGAACCGCGCCGATCGCGGACTGCTCATGGCCAAGGAAGGGGGGCGCAATCTCGTCGTGCAACTGGGCTGCGGCATGTGCAACGAACCGGTGGAACGCCGTCGCAAAGGCTGGTTCTGGCAGCGAACACCAGCCGGCCCGCTGTTGGATCGACGGCTGGTGACGAACGTGCCACTCGACGTCACCGTCGAAAAGCTTCGCGGCTTCGTCTCAGACCATCGGGCTGAAATCCGTTCGATCGACTGCGAGCGCGTCGAAATCTTCATCAATCCGTCGAAGTTCGCTCGGCTCCGCCGGCAGTCAGACCGTTCTGTGCCACTGGTTGTCGAACTGCACTTCACGCGCGAGGCAAAGGCTTTGGATGTAAATGCTTCGCAGTCGCAATCGCAGTCGGCGCCAACAGCTACTTTGCTGCCGCAAACCCACATTCACGTGGTTGTGCGGCCCAAAAAAAATCGTGATCGCCGCTCGTCCGAAGCCTTAGAGCAAGCCCGCCATGTGGTTACTGGGTTGCGGTCGTATCTCATGGCCAGCGAACTAAGCATCGCTGGCGACAGCTGAACTGGCTCGCGCAAACCGGCACATGCCTACAGCTTGCGGCACGCCGGACATGCCAGCCAATTGCGGATGCTCCCGCGATGAGGTATGCTGCGCGACGGAAAGGAACCGCCCACATATTTGCTTGGGAAAGCTGGCTTACCAAATTGCATTCCTAGGAGACCCACGCCATGGCATACACACTGCCGCCCCTGACTTATGCATTCGATGCACTGGAACCGTCGATCGACGCCAAGACGATGGAAATCCACCACGACAAACACCATAAAGCGTATGTCGATAACCTGAACAAAGCGCTCGAAGGCAACGACCTTGGCAACCAACCGGTTGAAAAACTGATTGCCAATCTCGACAAAGTGCCCGAGGGCATTCGCACTGCGGTCCGCAACAACGGCGGCGGTCACGCTAATCATTCCATGTTTTGGACGATCCTTGGCAAGGGCAAGGGTGGCCAACCCAAGGGCGCACTGGCCGAGGCGATTCAAAAAGACTTAATGGGTTTCGATCACTTCAAAGAAGCCCTGAACAAGGCCGGCGCAACCCGCTTCGGCAGCGGTTGGGCCTGGTTGAGTTTGGACAAATCGGGCAAGCTGGTGATCGAAAGCACGCCCAATCAAGACAGCCCACTGATGGGCGCCGCCGCACAATGTAGCGGCAATAAGCCCATCATGGGCATCGACGTGTGGGAACACGCCTACTATCTGAAGTACCAGAACCGCCGGCCCGAATACCTGGCTGCCATTTGGAACGTGCTCGATTGGGACACCATCGGCAAGCGCTACGACGAAGCGAAGAAGTAAGCGACGGCGCCTGGCAGCCGATAGGCAATTAACGGTCTCCAGCGAGCAGCAGGCAGCGAGCGGCGGAGGTCGATAACCCAACCGCGCTTGCGGCGTGCGCCGCAATCCGTTTCTACGGTGTCTTGCGCTAGGGACCTCGCGCGATCTGCAGATCGCGACATCCTCAGCCATAGCCTTTCTCACGATGGCTTTTGCCAGCAGCGATTTCTTCGGCAGCATTTCCTCACGCATCGCAGCAAATCAGCCCATGTATGCAAACGGAAAAACCGGCACCTGTGGCCGAAAAGTCTCCAAAAGATGTGGTATAGGTGCGCCTGAAGAATGGCCACCTTGCGAGTGTCGCGTTTCTGTGTGCTAGTTTTTTTGCGGTGCGCAGAAATCAATTTCAAGAAATGCATATTTTTTGCTAGGGGCCAACAACCATGTTTCAGCCGGAAACGGGACAGCGCAGGCCGGAGGCTAATCAACAACGCATCGCAACTTATCGGCGAGGCAGCGCCTTGGCAGAGTATGCCTTGTTGCTGGCGGTAATTGGCTGTAGCGCGCTGTTTGGCGCGCGGTTGATTATGAGTTCGGGCATGTGGCAATTTAATAAGCAGTTGTCGTCCAGTTGGAACTCCATAACCGGCGCTGAGCATGGCAAAACTCCACCGACGGAAATCGCGCTCGATAATTTGCCGACGACGAACGCAGCCGTGGCAGCGAATACTTCCACGGCCCGGCAATATGGCTCGTTGGCCGCCTTATTGGTTGTGGGCATTGCCGCCTCGTGCGGTCTGCTGAAGGTTCATCGCCGCAAAGCAGCGATCGCTGAGCCAGAACTCGGCGACGCGGTAATGGTTCCCGCCGGACCCGAACGGTTCGCTGTCAAGCGGCAAGAAATCTATCGCGTGTTGTGCCGCAATCTGAAGAACCTGCTGAGCAGCAATGTCAAAGTCGGGCACATCCTTTCGAACTTGCCGGTCACCGTGTTACCCAATAAGCCTGTGGCGGAGTTGGAAGCGTTGATGAAAGATCATCAAATTCGTCACTTGCTGGTTTGCGATGCCGACGGAAAACTGCTGGGGGTGGTAAGCGATCGTGATGTCTCGACCGCCCAGGGTTCCACGGCTGCCAATATCATGACGCCGCATCCATGCACGATACTTGCCAGCGCCGATTTGCGCACCGCCATTACCATCATGCTCAAACACCGTTTTTCTTCGCTGCCGGTGCTGGAAGATGAACGGCTCGTCGGCATCATCACCGTTACCGACCTGATCATCATGCTGCAGGTCACACTGCAACTGCTGGACAAGTTCAATGCCGAATTGGCCAGCGGACGCTTCCTCGATCCAGAGGGTCTGGTTGAGTCACAGGCGTAATCGCGGGACAATGCACCTAGCCAAGGGGAAAGGGCCAATGAAAAGGTGCCATTCTTTCCCAACACCTTTTCTTCTCCTGTCAAGCAATGGCCTTACGACCACGCAGTTTCACGCAAATGGCTGCGGCTCCACCCAGCAGCGACCACACCAGCAAGCTGGCCGGTTCGGGGACATTGCCCGTAATCTCCGTGCCGATCTTGGTCTCCGCGGCAGTTGCAAAGTCAGTAAATGAGGTTGCAACGTACAGTTGCGGACTAGCCCCCCCGATGACGGAATCCTGGTAATACTGCTGCACGCCGACTTCGCCCAAAATAACCAATCCGTTGATCGTATTAACACCGATGGTGTTCAGGGCATAATCTCGGCCCGTGGTGCCGGTAGAGCCCGCGTTCCTGGCTCCATCGCCGGAAATATCGATGACTTCGCGACCATTAGCGTCCAGCATGGGAGCGGTTGCAAACAAATTTGCTCCTGATGTCAATGCATCTTGGAGTGCCGTATTCCCGTTGTAGCTGCGCGATACGTTACTGATGGCGGTCGCGAAAGCGTCCGCAGTTGTGGCATCGGTCAAGGTCGTCCAGCCAACTACTTGGTTAAACTCGCCAACTCCCGACCATTCGGCATAGGTTACGCCAATTCCACCGGGATGCGAAGCAATTGCCGCTTGAACCGCGGCACTCTGGAAGGCCAGGACGTAACCCGTCTTTTGCAGGTCGTATTCTGTTGCATCAACACTGCCAGAAACATCTACCAACAAAACCAGGTTCAAATCGACCGCTGCCCTGGCCGCTTGGTTGCCCATCGCAAGAGCCATTGCCAACGCCGCCAACGTAATTCCAGTTTGCTTTCTCATCGGATAGATTCCCCAAAAGAAACTCAAGAGGTGTCCTGGCCCAGTTACCGTATAACTCGCAAAATCTATCAATCGTCTAGTTAGCCTAAAGCATATATGCCGCCGAGAGTCGAATCCTGACAGCAAAATCAGAAAAATAACCCATCTTGCGACGGCTTTGCCTCACAAAACGCACATCACGCAATTCCAAGAAGCTTGCAGAACCTCGCTATCGCAATGGATTGTGCCGTGCCTGCCCATGATTTGTGAGACAAAGCCACTGTCGGGTGATCTATATCACCATCGGCCACGACGCCGCTCTGTGCGACAACCCGATTTTCAAGTGCTGGTGCGCGACGCAATTCTGTGGGCGGGAACGAATCAGAAACCGTGATGCGGAGTTCTTCTCCAATACGCCAAGAAGCGTGGCGTCGCATTTGATATTTGAATCTGCCCTTTAAGTGCCATTCGTTCCTGCCACCTTTTCCCGTCCCACACTGCAACTGTTAGACAAGTTCAATGCCGAATTGGCCAGCGGACGCTTCCTCGATCCGGAAGGCCTGGTTGAGTCACAGGCGTAATCGCGGCACAAAACATTTGGCCAAGGAAAAGGTGTCTGGAATCCTGACACCCTTTCCAGTCCTATTTGAAGCCGCCGGAAACTAGAGCCGTTTGGACCCGTCCTGTTTAGCTTCCTCAAGCAATCTCTACTCGCCTGCGGCGCAGCAGTTCTCGACAAATGAAAAGCAGGCCGCCGATGCTGAACACCGCCAGAGTTGAGGCTTCGGGAACTTCCCCTTGCGCAATGGTTGATCCGTACTGCAGATGATCGATCTCCATACCGCCGTCGCTGTTGCTAATACTGATCGCCGAGATCCCGCCGAGATCGATCACCCCAAAAAAACGATCCTCGGCCGTGGTGCCAGTGAAGACACTATCTGGAAATACGCCAGGGTCACTGACAGGTCCGATTGACCCCAAAGCAGATCCACCAGGACCAAACGCAGTAAACGTGACAGTTCCGAGTCCATCGGTCCAGACGATTCCGACGTGCGTCGGCAGCGCACCCAGCACTCCTGCGTCGAACGTGAAAGTGACTCCCGCTGAGCCGGGCGAGACAAAATAAGAGTCGCCCGCGAGTCCGCTGCCGTCAATTGTGCCGTCGTCGGCGTCGACAGAATCATGAATAGTGGGGCCAAAGACCACACTGGTAACGCCGAAGGTCGAGGCTGCAGAGGCGGCTGTCACACCAGGGGTATTGAGTAAATGGTCTTCGAAGGTTTCTAAGTGAAAGTAAGTGAAGCTCAACCCACTGAACGGACTGATAGCCGTGCCCGCACCGGGCAAGGTGTTGTCAAACGCCAAGTACGGGCTCGGCCCCAGAAATGTAGGCGCAGCAGTCGCCCGCTCAATTGCGACTCCCAAAAGCACGATCACCATTGCGCAGGGAAGGAAGGCTTGTGAGCCGAAATGGAGCTTGCAAGCGGTGCAGCATGGGATTCTCATTTCTGTAGCCCTCATGTCGTGATGCCTTTAGTCCAGACATGGCCAAGCCCCCGCAGTATACCGTGGGGCAACGGTGTTGCAACAAAAACCTCTGAAACATCGCAACTATCTCTCAGCAAATAGAGTCGCACTCTCTTCGGCCAGAAGTTTATAGCCGGCTGAGTTAAAATGCAGCTTGTCGGCCGCAAATAGCTCCTGTCGTGGCTGGCCATAGGCATCGGAGAAGAAGGCTTTCTGCTTGGATAACGCCGTCTTCAGGGTTGTTAAGTCGGGTAACATCGGCGATTTGCGTGCAAATTAGACCACAACGGTATCCCCGCGCAAGGAGCCGCGAAATTAAACGGGTCTAACCCGAATGGCATGAAGTTAAGAGGTAACTATTGATTCGGTTACAACTTAATCGTGCTATCAAAGGAGGCGCTATCATCACGATCTCGGGGACCAATTTTTGGCGAGGTGAGTTTTTCCCGAGCAACAACAGGTGGTGCGACTGTAGTTGGACGATCCCTTGCACATAACATCCGTCATGCTAGCAGCGACAATCTGCTTCGACACCATACACTTACGGCTTAACTTCATGCCATTCGGGTCAGAATTATTTAATGAGCACATCCGGCGGCGACGTTGTTTTCGGCGGGCGGCCGCGGGGGCGAATAGCCAGGTCTAGCTCCAGCCGCTTGGCCAAACGCCGCACCCAGCTGGAGTCGCCGTACGGCAGGCCGGTGGCGCCGGAGCGGCGAATGGCGGCCAGCTTCGCTTCCTCAACGGGTTGATGCACCTTCTGGGACCATTTCCGCTGCCGCACCTTCGCCAGCGGCGAGAGCATTTCGTAAAGGCGGAGCGCGTCGACCAGCTCGTCCGTTTCGCCCAGACCGTGCAGCCGGTAGCTGCTCCACGGATACGCGTCGGCCCGCCGCACCAACCTGGCCCGCAACGGATTGGCCTCGATGTACCTCAGCACGGTGAGCAGATGTTCGTCGTTCTGGATCACGGGGCTCTTGAAGCGCCCCTGCCACACATGGCCGCCGGAGCGGTGGCGGCGATGGTGCCGCTGCGTGTGCGAGACCAGCAGGCTCTGCATGATCCGGCTGATCGTCGCCTCGCCGGTCGGCCGCAGCAGCAGATGAAAATGGTTGCTCAGCAGGCAGTAGCCGTAGAGCTGGAACGGCTTGCGCTCCTTGAGCTCGGCCAGTGCGGTCAGGAAGGCCTGGAAGTCGGCCGGCTTGTGGAACACGGGCTGCCGGTTGTTGCCCCGATTGATCACGTGGTAGATGAGGCCGTCATCGATGGGTCGCAACGGGCGGGGCATCCCCGAGAGGTTAGCAAAATCACCGCAGGGAGTCAATTAAAAAAGTTCTGACCCCTTTTATTTTCCGGTTGACCGCTCCAAGCGCGTGTTAGGCCGCCCACTGGTTTGTGCTAGTCACCATCATCCTTCATAAGATTCTCGGTCCAACGCACTTCTGCAGCCATCTTCCCGTTGTGCTCGAGGTAGAATCGGTAGTCGTAGTGTGCTAATACCCCGACTTGGGTGGAATCGCGAGCTGCTGATCTTTCAGCTTTGAAGCCAAGAACGGGTCGTGGGCCAATGATGCTTAGAGTCTCCAGTGCTTCCTGAATGGCTCCAACGTCTTTGTCGAGTATTTGCCAATCGACATTCTCGCTGAACTCATGGGCCACATCGTTACGGCGATCCCTGACCTCATGAAGGGGTTCCGGGTTAACGATAATGCCTTCGTCAGCGAGATAATTGATGCGGGCCTTTAGGCCGTTGCCGTACTTCCTCGGAACCGTCAGGGAGCGTGCCGCAAGTAAGTCCTTTAACGCCCCGTCAAGGATAGCGACAGCCTTGATGTGAAGTAGTGACGGGAGGATCTGCTCCAATATGGGGTTCCGGAAGCCCATGTGGTCGATACCGACACGAGCGAACGGGTAATTCTTCGCAAATTCAAGGTCGATCAGGAATCTACGCCACGCACCTTGGATATTGGCTGGCATTACGAACTCTCTTGGGCGGCCTAACGTACAAAGCTCAGCCGCAAGTCGCTTCGCAGCGGTCTGAATGTTGCTTAAGACCTGCCTGCGGCTTGTCGGCTGCAGCGAGTGGTTATACAGCGTGCAACACGAAACGGCGATGGGACCGCTTTCCGCCCGTCGAATCCCGCGGCTGGATGCCTCAGCTCACGTTGCGTCGTGGCCAGTGTCGGCTGCAGCAAGCGGCTTGCTCTGCCGCGCTGGAGCACGACGCTACCGCGTGATAATCCATCCACCCGCACTCGACAAGCGAACAAGCGTTCCCTATGCCTTGTGGTGCACGCCTGTATAACGATTGATTCTACAACGAAACTGTCGTAAAACTCTCCGACAATATAGACGTATATTTAGACCCGTCAAGTGCGCAAGTGGCCACGGACACAGGCACTTGCAGAACGTCGGTCGTGGTGTTAGGCAACGCTGCCGTCGCATCACTTGGCGAAGCACTTGGTCGATGCCAAGGCCGCAGTTGACGTAAACGAGCTGGATGCCCTGGCCCGCTGCGCTCCGGTCGCTGACGCTCCCGGCTCGCCTTAGACTGCGCCGGCGGGTACGGCAACGGAACCGCGGAGGACCCAGAGGTGCGCAGAGGAAGCGCGGAGCGATCGGGAGCGATCGAGCATGATTTTGAAACTTCCTGCGACTCCTCTTGCGCGACTCCGCGTCCTCCGCGGTAAATTCTTTTTATTTTTTGTGCGTTGGTCGTCTTTATGTATTGCGAGCCAGGTCTAGAATTGCTTCGGCCACCAGAGGCGAGGGACCCAAATGCGGAGTCACAATCCACTCTCGATGCGGCTGGCGTTGAGCAATTTCGCGAACGGCACCGTCGATCTCCGTCAGCACTTCGCCGGTAAAAAGCAGGTGGGGTTGAACGACGATTCTTCGATGATTTGTCTGCGCCGCCCAGGCCAGCGTTTCACGAAAGCCTGGCGAGGCCGCGGCCACGAAGCACGTTTGGCACTGGCCAACCGGAGTACGCTGTCGGCGAAGCTCGGTGAACCGATGCATCTTGTCGATGGCCTCGGGCACCGAGCTGCCGCGTGCGACCATAATCAGCAGCGTATTGGCTGGATCGATCGGGGGACGATCGGCCAAAGCCTCACGGAATCGCTGGGTCGAAAGTTCGATAATGCGCTGGTGACACTCCAGTGCGCCCAGCTGTTCGATAATTAAGCCATCTCGCGCTGCTGTGCGACCACCGGCCGCGGCCTTGTCATCATTGCCGATTGCCGCCCGAACAGCAGCGGGAATATCGCGCTTGGCATGGCCGGCCGCGAACAACAGCACTGGCGCGACCATCAACCGCGTGACGCCCCGTTCTAAAATTCGCCGCACACCGGCCGCAATATCGGGCTGGGCCAATTCTAAAAAGCAGGACTCAACGGTGTATCCAGCCCCCATTTCGGCTACTTGCCGAACGAGGCGGTGAAATTCTGCCAACCCCAATTCGTTGCGTGTGCCATGGCCTACCAAGAGCAGGCCATGGGGTGGGAAGTGGCTTCCAAAAATCGGTGCCGATGTCATGGTCAGCTTGCTATATTGAACTGAGCAGGTGGTCCTGCGGCGAAAGCCGGGATTGCAATCCACCGCCGATTCCCTCACATTTTTGGCTGCGCGTTCGTACCGTATGTTTTCTTCCATCTTCATCATAGGCGATTCCGTCGATTAGCAAGCCGTGTCTATTGCAGCCGCACCAAAATTCGCTTACTTCACCATGACGGTTGGCAGCCGCGCCGGCGAGCATTTTTTGCTCGACCGCGATTCGGTTAATCGCCTGGGCCGGGCGGAAGAATGTCAGATCATGCTGCCGGACCCTTTGTGCTCTCGAGTCCATGCAGAAGTGCGGTTGGACGACGGTCGTTGGTACATCCGCGACGCCGACAGCCGCAACGGCACGTTTGTGAACGGCCAGAAGATCGACGAAGTAGCGATGCTCGACGAAGGGCACAATGTGCGCGTCGGTTCGAACGAGTTCGAGTTTCATCTGGCCGACCAACCCCCCACCGTGTTCTCTTCGGTTCACGAAACCTACACGCAAACTATTGTGCGCGATGCGCCTGTCAATTTATTCGACACCAGCGAACTTGCCCTGGCCGCCATCCGCGATTCAGAGCAGGCCAAGCAAATGCTGCTCTTGTATCAGCTCAGCATCAAGTTGCTCGGTTGCCCGCAGCCCGATGAAGTCATTCGGGTTTCGCTGGAGTTGTTGAAAGAGCAGACCCGCTCGTCGGTTGCCGGCTTCCTCTGGGTCGACGACACTGGACACCTGAAGGCCAAGCTGGTCATTCCCGAAGGTTCGGCGGAGCCCGGCGATCTCAGCGATTCGCTGACCGAGCTTGTCTGTCGGCAGGGACATGCCGTCTGGATTGCGAAGCAGCGCGGCAGCCCGCAATCGGAAAGTTTGGGCCACTACGCCGATGCGCTGTGCGTTCCGCTAATCAGCGAACATCACGTGCTGGGCGCGGTTCATGCGTACCTCGACCAGGGTCGCTTCCGGCAATCGGACTTCGATTTCGCGATTTCGCTGGCGAACATTTTGGTGATCGCCTTGGTTCGTGCCCGGCGGCAAATTACGCTCGAAACCGATTATAACCAGCTGGTTGCCAAATCGTCGGCCTATGGCGAACTGATCGGCGATTGCCCGGGGATGCGAGAATTGAAATCCAAAATCGGCCGGCTGGCAAAAGCCCGTGGCTGCGTGCTGCTGCGTGGTGAAAGTGGCTCGGGCAAGGAACTGGTGGCTCGCGCGATTCACAAAGCCAGCCCGCGGGCCGATCGGCCCATGCTCTGCGTCAACTGCGCGGCCATTCCCGCCGAGTTGATGGAGAGCCAGTTGTTCGGTCACAAGGCTGGGGCGTTCACCAGTGCCGATCGCGACCACATCGGCTTTTTTCAACAGGCCGACAGCGGCACATTGTTCCTGGATGAAGTGGGTGAGCTCACGCTAGAAGGCCAGGCCAAATTGCTGCGCATTCTGGAAGGCCATCCGTTCTTGTCCGTTGGCAGCAGTCAGCAAGTGTCGGTTGATGTGCGGGTGATTGCTGCCACGAATCAAGACTTGCAGACCTACGTTCGCCAGAAAAAGTTCCGCGAAGATTTGTACTACCGGCTCAGTGTGTTCGAGTTGGTCGTGCCGCCGCTGCGCGATCGATCTAGCGACATCAATTTGCTGGTGAACTACTTCCTCGATCATTTCCGTCGTCAGCACGGCCGCCCCGGCTTGGAGCTTTCGCCGGAAGCCCGTCAAAAGCTGCTGTCTTACGCCTGGCCCGGCAATGTTCGTCAACTACGGAATGTGATCGATAGCGCCGTGGTCCTTGCCGGCGGCAAACGCATTGAAGCCAGCGATTTGGGGCTGCACGATGTCAGCGGCACCGAGCTGGAAACTCTGGCCCTCGACTATTGGGAACGCCGCTTAATTGGCGAAGCCCTAAAACGCACCGGCGGCAATGTTCCCGACGCCGCCAAAATGCTCGGAATCGGCCGGGCCACCCTGTACCGCAAAATCGAAGAATACGGCATCAACCGATAGAGAATTCAGGGTTTAGGGTTCGGGGTTCAGGTTGCTTGCGGCTCGGCGGGCGAAACTAGAAACGCACGCTAAGCCGCCAGTTCCAGAACCATTAACCCATTATCCTTCTCAACCCCGAACCCCGAACCCTGAACCCTTCGCTAGCCCCACATTTTTGCTGGATAGACATTGCGACAAGCGCACCTGCCACGTAAACTTCCGATAGCCGGTGGAGCGATGCGGTGGTCCTCGGGGAGCCAAGCCATCCGTGTCCTCGGTTCAGTTCACGTCGTGACGATTGTGCTGCTTTTCGATGGTAGCGTGCTCCCTTGTAGAAGGTGTTCGATGGGTCGACGGATTTATGTGGGAAATCTTCCCTGGTCAACCACTTCGGCCGAATTGGCCAGCATGTTCGGCGAGCACGGTGGTGTGCGCAACGCTGAAGTGATCTCGGATCGCGAAACCGGCCGCTCGCGCGGTTTCGGTTTTGTCGAGATGGAATCTGACGAAGCGATGGAGGCGGCGATCGCAGCTCTCAACGGCCGCGACATGGGTGGACGTGCCCTGACCGTGAACGAAGCCCGGGAACGCACTCCGCGTCCCAGTGGCGGCGGTGGCGGCGGCCGTGGCGGATACGGCGGCGGTGGCGGCGGCTACGGCCGACGCTAAACACAACTGTTTGTGACGGACAGCTAAACTGACCATCACCTTCGCCCCCGGATGGCAACAGCCATCCGGGGGCGATTTGTTTGCGTTAGGGGGTCCAACAGTCAAAGAGTCCAAAAGTCGAAGAGTTTTCGAGTTGCTCCGACCTTTTTGACTCTTGGACTTTTCGACTTTTCGACCCCTGCCTTGAACAACTGCCGCTAGATTTCTCGGCCCGATTTCGGTACCTTAGGAGTTTCGCCAATTTGCACTGATTCACGGACAGCACCATGCCACGCTTCGGTACGTTTCCCAAAGGAAAAATGAAGGGCCCCATGCGGAAACGGGCTAAGCCCAAAATCCGCACCAAAAAGAAGGACCCGATTTTCATCGACGGCAACGCCCGCGCCCACTATTTGTCGATTACAAAGACCTGGAACTTTTGAACAAGCTGACCAACCGCCAGGGCAAAATTGTCAGCCGCCGCAAAAGCGGTTGCACCGCCGCCAGCCAACACGCGGTGACGCTGGCCATCAAGCGCGCGAGATTCATGGCGTTGTTGCCGTACGTCGGCGAGTAAATAAGAAAAGGCAGAAGGCAGACCGCAGAATGCGGACCATTGCTTCTGCCTTCTGCCTTCTGCCTTCTGCCTTCTGCTTCATGCCTTCCTTCACCGCCACGCGCCGGGTCGAATTTTGCGATACCGACGCGGCCGGAATCATGCACTTCGCGGCGTTCTTTCCGCTGATGGAATCGGTCGAGCACGAATTTTTGCGCCACCTGGGCCTCAGCGTTTTGGCCCGCGATGCGGCCGGCCCGGTCAGTTGGCCCCGCGTGAACACCCAGTGCAATTTTCGCGCGGCGGCCCGATTCGAAGATCTGCTCACGGTCACGCTGCGGATTGCGCGGCTCGGCGAAAAAAGCGTGACCTACAATTTCGATATCCGCCACGACGACCAGCCTGTGGCCGAAGGACAAATCACGGCGGTCTGCTGCCGGCTTTCCGATTCCGGCGGCCCAATGCAATCGATTCCCATTCCAACCGAAATCGCCGACAAGCTGCGGCCTTACGTGGCCTGATCTGGCTGCCGTCGAAGTCGATATGCTAAGCTTGTGGTGCCCATTGTTTCGCCCGGTCAACCACTGCGATTGCCTTCATGAGTCCTGCCGATTTAATGCGTTTGGCCATCGATAAAACCCGCCAGGGAATGAAATCTGGGAACAGTCCTTTTGGTTGTGCCATTGCCCAGGGCGACCAGGTGATTGCCACGTCCCACAACACGGTGCTCACGACGATCGACAGCACCGCCCACGCAGAAGTCAACGCCATCCGCGCCGGCTGCAAGCACATCAATAAATATTTTCTCGAAGGGGCGATTGTCGCCACCACTTGCGAGCCGTGCCCCATGTGCATGGCAGCGCTGCACTGGGCGCGCGTCGACACTGTTTACTTCGGCGCCACGGTGCCCGATGCGGCGGAAGCGGGCTTCAACGAGCTGTACATCGACGCCGCGAAAATTCTCTCGATGGGCGGCAGCAAAGTGAAACTGATCGGCAACATCCTGGCCAACGAGTGCAAGCAACTATTTCACGATTGGAAAGCGCTGCCGACGGCGAAGACGTACTGACGCGGCAGGACGTTCAAAAAGCCACCGATGGCATCGGCGGGAATCACCATTTTGCGAAATACCTCTTATGCTCTGGCACGAAAACCGCGAATACCATTCGCGGCTTTATGGTTACCGCTCCACGATCCGCATCTTGACGCATCTGCTAGCCTGAGGTTTTCGATCTCCAAACCTCGGGAGAGCACGCGATGGCCAAGCGTCAACGGTGGAGCTATGCTGAACGCGAAACGTTCTGGCGACAGCAGATCGCCGACTGCCAGGAAAGTGGGCGGACGATTCGGGCATTCTGCAGCGAACGGAATCCGACGGAATCTCAGTTCTATCTATGGAAGCAGAACCTCAGTCTTCAGTGGACAAGATTCGTAAAAGCGATGCCCAAAGCAGCCACTCGCGCCTTCGTCCCCGTGTCAGTCGCGGGTTCGGTGGCATCGCCGACCACGGTGGAACTTTATGACGCCCGACTGAGCATCTTTAGCGGGCGCTGACGCCGAACTGCTGTGTCGAGTAGGTGGGCGAGCAGGTGCTAAAACACTGAGAAGCTCCACTTTTGACGTTTGATGGCACTTTGATTGATGATATGAGTATTAGATACGCTGCGGCCCGAAGAATTGATGGCCGCACGATCTTCCGACGACGGATGCCGACAAACCCAGCATTTGCGACCCAATCCGATCATCGTTGCAATCCGCTCGGCCGCAATAGACAATAGTCGCACGGCTCGGCTTTTAGACCTCTGGACGGCAATCTGCCTTCGCTCCGGTCATAGCCGCCAGGACTGTTTGGTCTTTGGTTGGTGCATTACATGATCGGATGTCTTGGGCAAATGCTCTGGCGCTCGGGCCAAAAGACATTGCGTGAAGTCGATACCGCAAATGATCTCGTTGGGGCCGTTTATCCGCATGAACATCCGGCCGCAAACAAAGGAAAGCTCAAATGCGTTTTAACGAGCGGCTTTTATTGATCACGATTTCGGTGGGGGCGGTGTTGTGGCTGGCCTGCGCAGGCCCTGCACGCGCCGCGCCGATCGTTGGCGCTTGGTACTACCCCTGGTACGGAACGTTTTCCGGCGGACATTCCTGGACTGATACATTGCGCGAGCACCTCGCGCCGCAGCAGCCTCCGGCGCTGGGCTACTACAGCAGCCGGAGCAGCGCCACGATTGAAGGACAGATCGATGAAAGCCACCGCGGGAACATCAGCTTCTGGGCCACGAGTTGGTGGGGGCCGGGGTCAGCCGAAGACACTACGATTCGCAATAATATTTTGACCGATCCTCGGGCCGGCGAGCTGAAATATGCTGTGATGTACGAGTCCACAGGCCGACTCGGGACTTTCGCAAATCCGAACTATTCCAATTTGGTGCCGGATTTCCAGTACCTCGCCCAGAATTACTTTAGCAATCCGAATTACTATCGGATCAATGGCCGGCCGGTGGTCTTTATGTACTTAACCCGCGCCTACTTCAATGCCCCAGGCACGTTGGCCGCGGTTGCCAATTTGCGACAGACCATCCAAAGCCAATATGGAGTCAATCCCTACATCGTCGGCGACGACGTTTTTCCGGGGCAGAATAATGCCCAGCGAGCAGCGCTGTGGGACTCGATCACGGATTTCGATGTGTACGGCAGTGCGCTACAGGGCAACGGTTCGACGACGGCCGGCGTAAATGCGCTGACGAGCCAGTTTCAATCGGCACTACAGATGGCACAGTCGGCTCATGTTGGCTGGATTCCCGCTGTCTCGCCGGGATTCAACAATCGGGGTACGGGCGGCACACTTCCGGCGGCACCGCGCGTACCTGACCGACGTTCCCGGTGCCGCTGAAGGTTCACTGTTCTCCGCCGAGCTAAATCAAGCTGTGCTTCCGACCCTCGACCCAACCGCCAACAACATCTTGATGGTCAGCACATTTAATGAATGGCACGAAGACACCGCGATCGAGCCGACAATCGTTGCCGCCCCCACGTCAAACGACGACAGCGGCACACACGCACTCACCCAGGGCTACTCCTATACCGGGTACGGCGACCTGTATCTCAATCAGCTTCGCCAAGCGACGGTGCCCGAACCATCAACTCTACTGCTGCTAATTGTCGCAGCTGGCGGCTTGTCGATGCGACGGCGATGGTGCGCACGGCGAGTGTCGAAACTCGTTAAAGAGTGACACCGATCAACAAACGACCGTTTTTGGCACAGTTGAGAGCTGGGCAGTAATGCGGCGTGCTTCCTGGGGACGCTCACGCTTTATGAGCGACGTTCCGCGGCAAATTCTGCCGTCACGGTGGTGGTAATTCCGCCGCGAGGCGTGAACGCTGCCACGAGTTTGATTCGTCGCGGCTGCAAGACAGCCACCAAATCGTCCAAAATGCGATTGGTCACCGTCTCGTAAAAAATGCCCTCGTTGCGGAACTGCTGCAAATACATTTTTAAGCTTTTCAGCTCGACGCATTTTGCTTCCGGCGTGTACGTGAACGTCAGCGTGCCAAAATCGGGCTGGCCGGTTTTTGGACAGACCGATGTGAATTCGGGACACACGATTTCAATGGTATAGTCACGCCCAGGGTACTGATTGGCGAAGGTTTCCAGCGTGGCGCTAAAGCGGTCGTTCATCCGGCGGCTCCTTTTCGTTGGCCTTCCATTTTGGCAAGATGAAGCACAGCCTGCCACGGCTGACGCAAGTCAACCGGAACCATTCAAACCGCCCAATTTTCGCGCACCATCATTTTGACTCTGCCGGGGTTTGGCGCGCCAAAGTCGAAAAAAGTCGGAGAAAAACGTGAATCATCGACCGTCTGTCCTGCTGCTCTCCGGCGGATTGGATTCCGCCACCGCCGCGCGCGATTGCCCGGGCCGACGGTTTCGAATTGTTCGCCCTGTCGGTCGATTACGGTCAGCGACACCGGTTTGAGTTGGACGCCGCCCAACGGGTGGCAAAACATCTGGGAGTGCAGCAGCACGAGACAGTGCGGATTGATTTGGCCCGCTTCGGTGCCAGCGCCTCTGACCGCCGACATTGCGGTGCCCAAAGGGCGCAGCGCCGACGAGATGGAGCACGGCATTCCGATCACGTATGTGCCGGCACGCAACACCGTGCTGTTATCGTTGGCCCTGGCATTTGCCGAAACGATTAAAGCCGCCGACATTTTCATCGGCGTCAACGCCATCGACTACAGCGGCTATCCCGATTGCCGGCCGGAATACATCGCCGCGTTCGAGCAACTGGCGAATTTGGCGACGAAGGCCGGCGTCGAAGGGACGCTGCAATTCAAAATCCACACGCCGCTGATCATGCTCACGAAAGCAGACATCATCCGCCGCGGCACGCAGCTTGGCGTGGATTATGGCCTGACACTCAGTTGCTACGATCCCGATGCCGCAGGCCGGCCGTGCGGCCGCTGCGACGCATGCGTGCTTCGTCAAAAGGGCTTCGCCGAGGCCGGCCTTACCGATCCGTTGCCGTATCCAGCCTAACTGGCATCGGCCTCAATACATTACTCCCTCTCCCTTTGGGAGAGGGTTGGGGTGAGGGTGTCCGTGAGTTTTATTCCAGCACCCTCACCCTGCCTCTCCCAAGGGGAGAGGGGTTGGAAGCCGTCTTGTTCTTGTCGGGTTTGGCGCCGGCGGGATGTAGCTCCCATTTTTCACCGAAGAAATCTGCGGCTTCGATTTTGCCCGGATGATTGCCATCGGCTGGTGTACGAATATCGATGATCGCCCAATCGGGCAGTCGCGGCACTTGCCGGGCGTTGCTGCCGTAATCTCCCTCGCGGAACGTGAAACCGCTGTTGAGGACAACATAACGGTTCGGGTTCAACGGATTGGGATAAACCATCACCGGCACATGATCGGCCGCCGAGAATTTATCCCGATCAACCACAAGGTCGTCTCGCTGCCAATGGATCGGCAATTTGTCGGCGATTTTCTTGATCACCGCATTGCTGTCGGCATCGCCCCACAGAATCAGGTTGGCCGAGGCGATGTCGTCGTCGGTCACCGCAGTGTCGTCTTTCACGCGCGCATCGCCGCGGAATTGCAACCGCCACTGGCGGATGGCCCGATCCATTTCCGACTGCACCCAGCGATTGACTGCAGCCCGCGGCGACTTGCCCGTCGGCCGCACGATGATGAACGAATCCATGAACGCATCGTCGATGGGCCCTTGCAGGCCCGGCCGTTTGCGCAAGCCCTTCGCTTCGCGCGGCCCGATCTGCCACGGACCCAAGGTTTCGCCCTCGGCATCGCGGTGCAGTTGGCAACTCCAAGAGCGATCGGAAAGAGCCCGCGGCGCGTCGAGTTCTTGATCGTCGATCGCCACTTGCACCGGTTTGGAAATATCGAATGGAACCCAGCCCGGCGGGAACGACAATGTAAGATCCGTCACATTTTTGGTATCTACGGCGATCACCGTTTGTTCATCGGCGGAGGTGGCCAGAGCATCGACTCGCGATTCAGCCCAGTGTTCCACTAAGCCATCAATTTGCACCCAAAACATCCGGTTGTAACGCAGGGTGTACGTGGTGAGATGGACTTCCACCGGACTGCGGTCACGGCCGACATCGACGACGCTGTCTACATCCGCCTCCAGCAGCTTCTTCGATTCGGGATGATAGGCATGTTTCGTGCCCGGGCCGATGATGCGTTTGAGCGCGATGCCCTCTTTCTCCAGTGCCTTTTCCATCACATCGGCGGCTTGTTTTTGCGGATCGTCCGCGCCGTTGTACGCTATCGTGGGGCAGTGATACAGATTGCCGGCCCAGTTCGGGCAGTCGTACCATAGGAATAGTTTTTGTTGCCAAGGTGGTAAGGCAGCCACATCGTCGGGCGATATTTTCAGATACTCGGCGTATTCGGCGAAGCCCGCCCCCGGCGTGGCGACGACCCAGCGGTCGGCATAGTGAACCGCCATGTGCCAGCATCCAGCGCCACCCATCGAAAAGCCACGCATGGCGACGCGATCGTCGTCGATATGGTATTGCTTCTTCACCGCGTCGATGGCTTCCAGCACGTCGATTTCGCCCGCGAACTTGAACGCATTGCAATAGCGGCCGTAAACGTGCAGCACAAGGGTGTCGGGCGGCGTGAATTGGCCGGGCTGCTTGAGCCGCTCGTCGAGAAAATTGATTTCGCTCAGCTTTTCGTTGCGGCCGTGCAGCCAGACGTCGAGTCGATACTTGGAATTGCCGACTGGCTGATACGACTCTGGCACAACCAGTCCGTACGGTTGCACGGAGCCATCGATTCGCGAAACGTAGCCGCGGGGCACCAACCCCGTTTGCTTTGCCCAACTCGGCTGCCCGCCACGCAACTCTTCAGCGCGGGTTTGGCCGACTTTCAACAGCTGTTTCGCCTTGCCAATATCGGCGGTCGCGAAGAATTCGTTGTCTTTTAAGGCACTTCCCACAGCACGCGAGAATATCTCTACATCGGGCAGCAGCGATTTGACCTTGGCGTCTTTGCTGGCCGAGAGTTCTTGGATCGCGCTTTCCAGCGTTGCCAGGCTTCGCTCAAATTCCGCGCGATCGCCGGCTGGCACTTCAATTCCAGGTGGCGGCAATGATTTGGAACCGCCGCTTTTGCTGCCGGCAGTGGGCGTTTGCCCCCATGCCGCCGAATCAACTCGGCTCCATTGGCTCACAACGACGAGCAGTATCACGAAACAAAGGACTGCGGCAGAATATTTTCGCAATTGTGGCGACATGGGTTATCTCGCTGGTTGTTATTACAACTTACGTTGTCGAAAAGTGTTTCCTGATCCATATATTTAGCTTCTGCAAGTTTTCTGTTCAAACGGTTGCCGCCGCGTGTTACACTGGGGGTTGCCCAAAAAGTGGCGTGGGGGCGTGTTTTCTGTGTTGAGGGTTATTATGCGACGCGAAATGGTTGGCCGTCCGATGGAAATCCTCTTGGTTGAGGATAACCGCATGGATGCCCACTTTGCCATTCATGCCTTGGAAAAGGCGAATTTCAAACATCGGTGTACGTTGGTTGTGAACGGCGAAGAAGCGCTCGATTATCTACAGCGCCGCACTATTTTCGCCCGGGCGCCCCGGCCCGATCTAATTCTGCTCGATCTGGGATTGCCGAAAAAAGATGGTCGCGAAGTGCTCTCGGAAATTCGTGGCGACGAAAACTTACGCGAAATTCCCGTGGTTGTGCTCACTGGTTCGACCGATGAAGCGGATATTGCCCACACGCAGATGCTGCAAGTCGAAAGTTATTTGAACAAGCCGGTGGACCTGGGCAAATTTCTGGATGTCATTCGAGAGCTGAAACGTTTCTGGATGCACGGAGTCATCCTGCCGGCAGCGGTTCAGTGATCGAGTTGTAGGTCGGGCTTTAGCCTGACCGAACAAGACCACCGACTTAAGCAACCTGTATCGGTCTTGTCAGACTGAAGTCTGAGCTACTTTCTTGCCCGCTTGTGTCGCAGCGGCAGCCACGCGCCGTCTTTTGCGCTGCTTGCCACGCACTGTTCGATGAAGTACATCCCTTCCACGCCGTCGTTCGCGTTCGGATATACCGTCTCGACCGTCGGAAATTTTTGGCCAGTAGCTCGCAGGATCATGCTGTCGTAAGCCGCTCGATACACGTTGGCGAAGGCTTCGAAGAATGCTTCCGGATGCCCGCTGGGTAAGCGGCAGGCGGCTTTTCCGGCGTCGTTCATGAACGGCGCATTCGGGTCGCGGGTGTACAGCGCGTGTGGCTGGCCATTGCGTTTGAGCCACATTTTGTTCGGCTCTTCCTGATGCCATTCCAGTGAACCCTTGGTGCCGTCGATTTCAATCCACAAGTCGTTTTCGCGGCCGTGGCTGATTTGCGATGCCGTCACCGTACCCAACGCGCCGTTTTCAAAGCGAATGATCGCCGTGCCGTAATCGTCAAGCTGCCGGCCTAGTTCGAACGTTTTGAGATGGGCACTGATCGACTCCGGCAGCAAACCGGTTGCGTACCGCGCCAAGTTGAAAGCATGCGTGCCAATGTCGCCGAAACATCCGGCCGCTCCGCTGCGCTTCGGATCGGTTCGCCACGCCGCTTGCTTTTGATTTTGCGATTCTAAACGTGTTCGCAGCCAGCCTTGAATGTAAAACACGCGAACGGCGTTGATTTCGCCTAGCTCACCGCTGGTAATCATTTGCCGCGCCTGTCGCACCAACGGATAGCCGGTGTAGTTATGGGTGACCGCAAACACAACGCCGCTTTTGTCGACCACTTCGGCCAACTGCTCCGCCTGTTTCAGATCCAGCGTTAATGGTTTATCGCAAATCACATTGAATCCCGCTTCGACCGCCGACTTGGCGATTTCATAATGCGTGTGGTTAGGCGTGGCGATCGAGATGAAATCAATCCTCTTATCCGCAGGCAGTTTCTTCTCGGTTTCAATCAGCTCTTGATACGAACCATAAGCCCGAGCCGGCGAAATGTCGTAATCGGCGGCCGACGACTTGGCTCTTTGTGGATCGCTCGAAAGCGCACCGGCAACCAGCGCAGCTCGATTATCGAGCACCGCGGCCGTCGCATGCACTCGGCCAATGAATGCTCCCTGTCCGCCGCCCACCAAGGCCATTCGTAGTTTGCGATTCAAGGAACCGTTGGTAGACATGCCCGTCACTCCAGGATGATTGACGCCTCGAATTCTCCGGATGGCTTTTTTAGCAAATGTTCTGCACGTTGCTAGCGACTTCGCCAAAAAAACCGCTAAAACCCGCGGCTGCTTCCGTATGGCGGCACTCCTGGGGAACTACTATCATTGCTGGAAGGATGGCGTTTGTTATCCACTAGGAACAGCGGGGGCCATCGTTTGCCCGGAGTTACGTTATGTCGCCAACCATCGACCGCCGACGATTGGGCTGGATGGCCAGCGGAGTTGTGATCGGGTTTTTGCTGACGATTTTCCTGCCGGCCCAGCCGCTGCACGCCGTGGCAACGCAGGGAGTGGACGGATTCGCGCTGGCCACCGGCGCCGTCGACAACAGCGTCGAAGGTGTGTACTTTCTCGATACGCTCACCGGCGATCTCAAAGGGGCGGTGCTCAATCTTTCCAATGGGCAGTTCGTCACTTTCTACCAATCGAACATTCTCAAAGACTTTCAGTCAGACGGCTCTAAACCGCCCAAGTTTCTGATGGTCACCGGGCTGGCCGCGCTGCGGCACGGGCCATCGCAGGTCCAGCCTGGTCTCTCGGTCATTTATGTAATGGAAGTGAACAGCGGCATTCTTGCCGCCTACGGAGTGCCGTGGAACGGCGGACGGTCGCTGGTGCCGACGGGCCAATACAACTCGTTTATTCCACTCGATAAAAAGGCCCTCCGCAATGTGGCGGTACGTCCGCAATAGGATTTCGCATCCTCATGCACATTTCCGTCAACGGTGAAAGTCGTGAAGTGCCCGAGGGCACGACGCTGACCGAATTACTCGCCGGGCTCAACCTGGAAGCCCGGCATGTGGCGGTCGAGGTCAATTTGGAACTTGTTCCGCGTGCTGAACATGCCCGGCACCGGCTCGCCGATGGTGATCGATTGGAAGTAGTGACATTGGTCGGCGGCGGTTGACGGCAGTTCACGGGCTAATTGCAGATTACTGATTGCAAAATACTGATTGCAGATTTGGGTAGTGTCCTAAGTTGAAAAAGAATATTTTGACTTTGGCACGCAAGTTAGTCACCATGTTATCGCATGGGGCTAGAATTGATACCAAAGGCGTTCAAAAAAAGGCTTCACGTTGCGGAGCACAGAAACGCATGCGAATCCTGTCCGTCGATTGTAAGACCGAGTTTAAGGAACTCCTTGATGGCTTGGCCGGCTTTGAATTGCTTCGGAGCCAAGTCATTCTGCCAGGAGGCAATAAAACCAAAATCGCGCTGGGAATAGAAGAAATCTTTCGAGGCCGGGGATGGGGCGCAAGAATACTGCCGTCGAATGGATTGTCGATGGAAAATCACGAGCCGCCAGGACTCATGCGATTGATTTATGCAAGGGTAAAGTCGCTTGCGAAATTCAATGGAACAGCAAGGACGGTGTATTCTCTCGTGACCTGGCCACCCTTCGGATGTTGCACGAGTTAGAGGTGATTTCTGCGGGAGTGATTATCACGAGGGGCGATGAACTACAACAAATCTTCGATGGATTAGGCTGGGTTCGAGATAAAAAGGGTTCACCTCAGCACATTGGCTCCAAGTATGGAGAATCGACGACCCATTGGAGCAAACTCACTAATCGAATTAACAACGATGATGCTGGCATGTGTCCGGTCCTAATGATTGGAATACGCGACATGTGCTACCGGGACGATATGCCTAAAGCTCCGATATTTTTGAATGCCAAAGACCTGCCCCCATTGCCCAAAGAATGACCGTTATATGCCTTATAGTGCGGTCGCGTGTGCAAATAGGTATCAAGTTCGTCACCCCACTGGATCCATCGCTTGCGCCGCTCCCTCGCAAATAATTCAAGGTACGGTCCTGGGCTACAGGCTTCGATGATGTCGTACATCTCATCCGGCTTACGAGAATGCTCTTGCTTGCGCGTTTTCAGGATATTGACCTGTGTACGGCCTGGCTTGAGCGTTCGCATCTTTCCGCGAATACCGAATAGCAATAGCTCGGTCACGTTGCGGAAATAGAAGCCCACGCCACGTCCATCGGGTCCGCCATCTTTGCGGACTTTGTGCCAAACGATATTCGATTTGTACTTAAATCCCCAGGCCTTCATTACCGCAAGGCCTTCCGGCAATAAGGCATTCGGCACCCATAGGTATAGGTGACTTTGTTCTTTGGCGTGCTCGGCAATCGGCATGGCGCAGATTTGATCCAGCGTCATGGTATTGTAGCGCCGTAGCCGCTTGTGCTCTGGCGCTACCTTGCCTGTTCGATTTTGGAATTGCCACGGCGGATCGACAAGAATCGTCGAGAATTTGCCTTTGAGTCCTGGTAGTTCGCTCATGATTGACTCCTTTCGATCAAATCGGCCAGACTCCAAAGCGTATTCGTTACGCCAGCGGCCATTGCGGGAGTTGTGCGTAGCGTACTGTGTCGGCGGCAGAAATTGTAGTGGGCAGTATGCAACGCCACGGCAGCGGCAAGGTTTTCTAACCGCTTACTGAATCCTAGGCTTAGCCGAGTGAATCGACGCATGAAAGTGCGGATCGTCAAATTGTTGCGTTCGACGTGTGAAGTGCAGATCGAATCAGGATCCACGTTACCAAAGACCGGGCGTCTTGTCGCGCCCATCATTTCCGGGGCCGCATACCGCCCTGGTTGCTCTGCGTTTCGGTAGTCTTTGATAATCTGCCCATAAGCCGCATAGCGTCCAAACGCCAAGTCAACGGCTTCTGAATAGGCCGCAAACGCATCGGTGCTGATTTGCACGATGGGTTTGATTTCTTCGGGTCGGAAATGATGCGCGTCGCTGGCATGTGGATTCGGCGTGAGGAGTCGGCCGGCAAGATCGACCATAAATCGCCGGGCCATATCGGCACTTCGTTTGCCAATGGCATAGCTGGCCATCAGCTTCGTGTCGGTGTCGAGGGCGGTCCAAAGATAGATATCGCCGATGTCGGCGCGTCCCTTTTCATTCACTCGAAGTCGGCCCTGCTTCTTGCCGACAAATGTCCAGATTTCGTCGCACTGAACATGCCGCAGTTCCAGGCCACGCAATTCTCGGTCGAGAAGTTCCCGGCATTTATTTCCGGTCGCAATAAGTACCCGCATGATCGTATCACGGTGTATGCCGGTCAACCGTTCGGCGGATCGGATCGAGTTGCCCTCTGCCAGCAGGTGGATAATCGCCCGCTTCTTGTCTGCCTTCAATATATTTGCCATCGCAGAAACCTTCCCAAGTTGGGGCGTTTCGGCTAGAATGGCTATTGCAACGTTGCATTCTGGCGGAAACGCCGGTTTGTAATGGCCCCGCAGCCGCTTCAACGACTGCGGGGCGTTTTCTAGGTGGCTACCGCCAAAAATCGGTCACCTCGCCAACCGGGTTTCGGCTCTCACACCATCCCCCGGCTGACTCCCCTCGCGGGAATTTGCGACTCACTCAGCGGCAACCGTCCTGCGTGAGTCTTTGCATTTCTCCTCATTTTTCGGCCCTCCGTGTTTAAGGATTACCCGCATTTTACAGGCATTTTGCCTGCTGTCAATGGCATAGGGTATATTTCAGGGTATAAAATTCGATTGACTAATCGGGTCACGATTGCTACATTTTGAATACGAAAGGAGTGCAGCATGGCGAACAAAGTAGAAAAGGCTCAATCAAAGAAAGCTGCGGCCACGAAGCCCAAGCGGACCCGAAGCCCAAACTATCCATCCCTGGATCTGAAAACGGCCGTCGACAAGCTTCCTGATCTATTTGTCGCAATGAAGCGCCATTCCGTCGGCGTGGAAGTCGCCGTCAGTAAAATGGGATATAGTCACAAGAGCAGCACCGGAATGCTGGCATTGGCGGCTATGCGGGCTTATGGGCTGTTTGAAAGCGAACGAAATGGCGCAGAGGCGATGGTGAAACTCAGCACTACTGCGCTTTATATTGCGACCGATTATCCACGGGACTCGAATAAGTGGCGTGAGGCCGTAAAGAAAGCAGCGCTTACGCCTAATGTGCATTCTCAGTTGTGGAATAAGTACGGCGCAAGCTTGCCGGCAGACGACGAAGTTCGACGTTATCTGGCGCGTGAATTGAAGTTCAACGATAATGCTGTCGGTCCATTTATCGAGGAATACAAGACAACAATCGCCTTTGCGAAACTATCAAATGAGGATATAATTGAGGGCGAAGCGGGCAATAGCGATATTCAGCACGAGGGCAACATGGAATCTACTGCCGAACGCCAAGTCGTGTCCGGCGAACGACTGCCGGCAAAACCAAATTTGCCAGTTCCCAAGGGAATTAAGGAGGATGTATACACGACTGATGTAGGTGATTACATTCTCCGTTGGCCCGAGAAAGCTACGCCTGAGATCGTTGAGGAGTTTGAGGAGTGGGTAGGTCTGATGCTGAAAAAGATCAAGCGCGTCTCGGCATCATCCGATGGAGGCGAGCAATGACGATCAGGGCATGGCGACAGCAGGGAAAGTACTTCGTGGCGATTTCCCATCCAAGTGGTGAACTTTCCGAAGTGTGCTCGTTCATAGATTGGCATGACGCAGATGCCTACTTGGAATCGCTCTGTAATATCTACCGATGGCCGATCGTGTTTGCGAGCGAAGAGGGCGCGGGTGTAAGGAAAAATGTCTCAAAAATAGTTGATCGGCTTTTGCTGGCCAAACAACTATTTCAACTTAGGACACTACCCAGATTTGCAGGCGGCTGTTCGGCTGCCTCAAATCGGTTAGATTGCTCTTGTATGCGTTGAACGACGACAGCGCTTTGGTCCTCAAATCTGCAATCAAACATCATGGCCACCGATCTCCAGGAACCCGTTGCGACCACCGAAGAACCTCCGGCCGATTCGCTGCGACTGGGCAGCCACACGCTGCGCAGTCGGCTGATCGTCGGCACCGGCAAGTACGCCAACTATGAACTGATGGCCCAATCGCTCGAGGCCTCCGGAACCGATTGCATCACCGTGGCCATACGCCGGGAGCGCCTCATTGATTCGCAGGGCCATAATCTGCTCGATTTCATCGACACGCGGCGTTACATCCTGCTGCCCAACACCGCCGGTTGCTTCACGGCCGACGACGCCGTACGAGTGGCCCGTCTGGGCCGCGAAATTCTGCTGGGTCTGGAGAACCCCGGCGCCGATTGGGTGAAGCTGGAAGTACTGGGCGACACCAAGACGCTGTTGCCCGATCCGATCGCCACGCTTCAGGCCACCGAGCGGCTTGTCGCCGACGGCTTTCAAGTGCTTTGCTACACCACTGATGACCCCATCACGGCTCGCCGCCTAAAACAAGCCGGCGCCACCAGCGTCATGCCGGCCGGCAGCCCCATCGGGTCTGGCCAGGGCGTGCTGAATCCCAACAACATTCGCATTTGTCTGGAATATTTGAAAGACGGCGATCCCGATTACCCAGTCATTGTCGATGCCGGCGTCGGCACGGCCAGCGATGTGACGATTGCGATGGAATTGGGCGTCGACGGCGTCTTACTGAACACCGGCATCGCCCACGCCAAAGATCCGTTGGCGATGGCCCGCGCCATGAAGGCCGCCTGTGCCGCCGGGCATCTGGCGTATCTCGCTGGCCGCATTCCCAAGAAGCTGTACGCCACGGCAAGCAGTCCTGAAAGCGGCACCATCGCACCGAAGCCACGTTGATTTAACAACTGGCTCTGCCGTGCGGTGTTGTGATTGAATCGCCGTCAATTCTTGCCCTCGCTTGGTCTCCCAAGATGCCGGCATGTTTGATATGGTGTATGAATGCTCACTTCCAGGGAAATCCTCGGGCCGACTGGTCGCATTGCGGTGCGGCTCAATAACTACGAAGAGCGGCCGCAGCAGCTGGAAATGGCCGATGCGGTTTCGGCGGCGATTGAAGCCCTGCGGCATCTGATTGTCGAAGCCGGCACCGGCGTCGGCAAAAGCTTTGCTTATCTCGTGCCGGCAATTTTGGCGGCGACAGCAGAAGCGCTGGTTGACGATCAAGACGGCACCGACGACCGCTTGCAACACAGCGAGCGAAAGAGCACTAGGTTCCCCCTCACCCTGCCCTCTCCCTCCGGGGGAGAGGGTTCTGCAAAGCATCGCCCTATCCGCCGCATTGTCGTCAGCACACACACCATCGCGCTGCAAGAGCAGCTCATTCAAAAAGACATCCCGCTCTTGAAAGTCGTGATGCCGAACGAATTCACGGCGGTGCTAGTCAAAGGGCGTAGCAATTACGTCAGCCTTCGACGGCTCAAAGCGGCTCAAGAACGGTCCAAAAGTTTGTTCAGCGCCGATGAAGAAACCGATCAGCTGCACGAACTCGGCCGCTGGTCGAAGGAAACAACCGATGGCTCGCTGGCCAATCTGCCGTTCCGCCCGCTACCGCAAGTGTGGGATGAAATCGCCAGCGACAGCGGCAACTGCATGGGCCGCAACTGCCCGACGCACGGAGATTGCTTTTACTACCAGGCTCGTCGCCGCGCCAGCCGGGCTCAAATTCTGGTCGTCAACCACGCGCTGTTCTTCAGCGATCTGGCGCTGCGGCGGGCCGGCGCGAGTATTCTGCCGAATTACGATGTTGTGATTCTCGACGAGGCCCACACTGTGGAAGCCGTGGCCGGCGATCATTTGGGCCTGGGCATTTCGTCGGGCACCGTCGAGTACACGCTGAACAAGCTCTACAACGATCGCACCAATCGTGGCCTGTTGGTACATTACAAACTCGGCGAAGCTCAGCAAGAAGTCGAACGCTGCCGAGTGCGGGCCGATGAATTTTTTCGCGACATCGATCGCTGGCTCGACGATCAGCCGGGCGACAACGGCCGAGTTTCACGGCCAGAAATCGTGCCCAACCTGTTGAGCCCCGCGCTCGATCGGCTGGCTTCAATGGCTCGCCAGCATGGCGAAAAATTCAAAGACGACAAAGAGAAGTTCGATTTCAATTCCGCCTCCGATCGCCTGCGGGTTCTGGCGCTGGAAATCGACACCTGGGTCAAGCACGATTTGCCCGAAGCGGTTTACTGGGTCGAACGCACCAAGTCGCGGCGTGGTCATACGAGGTTCATTTTGTGTGCTGCGCCAATCGATGTCAGCCCGGCCCTGCGCGAGCAACTGTTCGATGAAGTCCCCAGCGTCATCATGACCAGCGCCACTTTGGCCATCGGCAAGGCAAGCCACGGCCATAAAGAAGCGGAGGCGTCGGCCGACCACTCGTTCAACTACTTCAAATCCCGCATCGGTCTTACCCATTCCCATTGCCTCCGCCTCGGCAGCCCGTTCGATTATCAGCGTCAGGTCGAATTGATTCTGATCGACGGCATGCCCGACCCCAACGATAAAGAGCCGTACGAAAAGGCGAGCTTGGAAATGATTCGCCGCTTTGTGGCGCGCACCGACGGCCGGGCGTTTGTGCTGTTCACCAGTTACGACCTGCTACGTCGCACCGCCGCGGCACTCACGCCGTGGCTCGCTGAACGCAACCTCGGACTTCTTTCGCAGGCCGACGGCACGCCGCGTTCGCAAATGCTGGAACGGTTCAAGCAAAATCCGCGCAGCGTACTCTTTGGCACCGATACTTTCTGGCAAGGAGTCGATGTGCCGGGCGATGCGCTGCAGAACGTCATCATCACCAAGCTGCCGTTCAGCGTGCCGGACCGGCCTCTGCTCGAAGCGCGGCTGGAAGCAATTCGGGTTGCCGGCGGAAATCCATTCACCGATTACCAACTGCCCGAAGCCGTGCTGAAACTCAAGCAAGGCTTCGGCCGGCTGATTCGCACCAAGGCCGACACCGGCATCGTCGTAATTCTCGATCCCCGCGTGCGAACCAAACCCTACGGCCGGTTGTTTCTGGAATCGCTGCCGGTGTGTCGTGTGACTATTGAAGAGCGCGAGGCAAAGTCGAAGCCATCCGCCAGCAAGCCTCGACCGTAAGGCACGGAGTGCAGCCATCATTTGCGGCAACCGCTCGCGAAAATTAAAAAACGATGCAGCAATATTTGAAAAACGAGCCGGGAAAACAGGTGTTTTTGAAAAACATCGCCCCATCACGGTACCACCAGAGTCCCAAGCCAAAAATTCGACTACTAAGACACAGTGGCTCCGCGCGCGGCCAATTGGTCGGCATTTCAATGCTTGATGTCGGGTTGACACACGAGCGAAGTTCTCTATACTCCGCCTCCCCATCACCACGTGGTTCTCACGGAGGTCAATCTAGTGTACATCCCCTCCGCAATCTTCTCTGCCGCAGTCGCTTATGCGCTGCTACTGCATACTGGCCCGGTATTTGGAGAAGGAGCCAAAGCGACTGCGGAGGGACATGGGACTGTGGCAAACGAGGCTGGTGACGCGCAGCTCGTTTCAGCTCCGCAGAAATCAATGCCCACGAATGTCACCGTGGGCACTCTTGCCAGTGCCGAAGAGAATATCGCGGCGCCACTTCCTTCCGCGGCCGAACGGATCGCCAGACTCAAAGCGTCGTTTGAAGCCGACGAAAAGCGGCTGGAGCAAATGAACGCCAGCTTGAATGCTCCGGAGAGCGAGTACGCCAAAGCGGAGACGAACTTTCGAAGCCTCGATAGCGAGCGCACCGCTCTTCAGCAGAAGCTCTCAGATTCAAAAAACATAGACAAGCACGACGAGCTGGCGCCGCTGCAAATCGGGGCCGCGGCGCTCGAGAAGAAATGGACTTTAGCGAAGGAACGATTCGACCTTGCCATCGGCGAACGAAAAGCCGTTCAAGAAAGCGTCGCGACGCTTCAGCTTAAGCTGGAAAGCGATCGAGCGACGCTTCTCAAATTGCAGGACGCTACCGAGCCACAACCCCTTACCGCCCCGCCAGCCGGACCATTGCAGCCCACACAGCCTGTGCCCCAGGCCGATGGCGCGCCGGCGCTGCTCTCATCGCAAACGCCTCCTGGGGGAACGACACCCGATTCCCCGCTGTCGTTGACTCCGGCTCCGGCCGCCAACACACCGTCGCCGCCGGTAGTCGACCCGCATCAACTCAGTGCATCCGCGCCTGCGCCAACCCTGCGCCGCGCCGATCTTGACCGAAAAGATGGCCAAGGAGCTGGCGGCCGCAAATGCAGTGGCGCAAAAGAGCCAGGCCGCGGCCAAGACTGCCGAAGACGAAGAACACTCAATTACCGACCGGATTGAGATCCTGGCCAAAGACATTGCGCTGCAGCGGCAACTGCGCGAAACCGCCCGCAAAACAGTCGACAACTCCGAGAAAATGCTGCACGGCCTGAACACGGAACTGTTCAGCAAAATGATGGCCGGCCAGAGCATCGACAACGTCCGGAAACAGATCGAAGAGGTCACCCAGCGACTCCACGAGAATCGTATCAAGTCTCAGGAGATCGGCACGCGATTGGATGAATTGCAGTCGCAGTTAGCCTTTTTGCAATCGGACAAGCTGGCGGCCGCCGATGAACTGGCAACGAAACAAAAAACCGCCGAACGCGCTCAGGCCGTTGTTGAAAAGCTGAAAAACCCGTTCACTTTGCGCAACCTGCTGCAATGGCTCATCGACCACGGCCCGAAAATCTTAACCATTATTGCGGCGTTGGCCCTCTGCCTGTGGCTGTCGCGCATTTGCGAGGCCCGCTTGATTCAATTGACCGCGAGGCGCGGGCGGCGCGGAAGCCGAGAAGACCGCGAGAATCGGGCCAAGACGCTTCTGGGTATTTTTCGCAATGTCGTCAACATTCTAATCATCGTTGGCGGCGCTATGATGATTCTCGACGAGATCGGCGTGCCGGTCGCCCCGATCATCGGTGGAGCTGCCGTCTTTGGATTGGCGGTCGCTTTTGGCGCAAAGCCTGATCAAGGATTTTTTCGTCGGCTTCATGGTGCTGTTGGAACAGCAGTACATGGTGAACGACGTCGTCGAAATCGGCGCCATCAAGGGTCAAGTCGAACGAATTTCGCTGCGGATCACCGTCTTGCGCGATCTTGAAGGACGGGTCCATTTTGTTCCGCACAGTCAGATCAACACGGTCACCAATCTGACGCATGGCTGGTCTCGAGCCGTGTTTGAAATTGGCGTGGCCTACAAAGAAAGCGTCGACCGCGTCATGCAAGTGCTGACGGCACTGGCCTGCGACTTGCGACGCGATGACACGTTTGGCCGCTCCATCCTTACTGATCCGGTCATGCTCGGCGTCGATTCATTGGGAGACTCGTCCGTGGTCATCAAGTTCTATTTGGAAACGCGGCCACTGCAGCAGTGGACCATAAAGCGTGAGATGCTGCGCAGAATCAAAAACGAGTTCGATCGATTGGGAATTGAAATTCCATTCCCACACATGACAATCTATCGCGGCCTGCCACGGATCGAAGGCCAAACGGACCAGGAACATTCAACGCCCTGGCCCAATCGCGACGTCGCGTAAACCGCGATTGTGAGAGAGCGGGGTGCAGCCATCATTCAATTGCAACCGCGCGCGAAAAACAAAAATCGAGTGGTAAAATGCGACCCCAATAACGTCGGAAAAACAGACTTTTTTCGTCTCAATCTCTGGCTGAATTCACTGAAACGTGCAGACCCTGTGCCAGCGCCGCCTGCAAGCGAGCGATCTCCTGCTTGAGGCTGCTCCAGGCCGCTTCGTAATCATCTAGCCTGCCATCGCGAGCCATGGTTTCAATACGCAGCGCCGCCTCCCAGGCACTTTGGGCTTCGAAGTGGGAGATTGCACCTTTGAGCGTGTGCGCGATGCGCGCCAGGTCCGCGTTGTTTCCCGTCATCCGCGCCTGCCGCATCGCATCGATTTGTTTGGGGCATTCGCGCGTGAACAACTCCACGATTTCTTGGAAGAGCTCTTCGCTGCCGCCAACATTCGCCAGAGCCGTCTCGCGGTTGAACGGCGGCAATGTCGTAGGCGCATTGGCGCTTTCGGTAGCAGCGCAGTCGGGCGCATCCGCGGCTGGCTTGATTCCCTCCACTGCAGCGAACAGTTCCTGGGGGCGAAACGGCTTGGAAACGTAGCCATCCATGCCGGCGTCCAGACAACGTTGCCGATCCCCCTGCATGGCATGCGCGGTCATCGCGATGATGGCAAGGCTTCGGCCGGTATCCCGTTCCCACTGACGAATGACCGACGTGGCGGCAAAACCATCCATCACCGGCATCTGCACGTCCATCAGCACCAAATCGAATGCGCCTTGCGCAACCGCCTCAACCGCCTCTTGGCCGTTACCGACGATGGTCACATGGTGGCCGCGCTTGGTCAGCAAACTCACGACTACTTTCTGATTCACTAGCCCGTCTTCTGCTAGCAGAATCCGGCGCGGCACAAAATTCGCGGGACGATCGCCGGCAATGGTATCTATCGGGGCCGCGTCGGCTCGTGCAGCGCCGAGCGAGTTGGCTATGGCGTTGAATAGATCCGATTGCGTGACGGGCTTCGTCAGAATGCGCGCAAGCGCAAATCTGCAGCCACGGCGCCATCTTCCGGATGGCCGATCGACGACAGAATGACGATCGTCACGTCTTTGATGCTGGGATCTGCTCGAACGCGACGTGCGACTTCGTATCCATCCATCCCCGGCATCATCACGTCAAGCAGCATCAGCCGGTAGGGCCGGCCTTCGTCGGCAGCGAGTTTCAATTCATCAAGGGCGACCGCGCCGCTGAAGACAACCGTGGGTCTCATGCCCCAATTCGTCAGCATCTCTTCACAAATAATTCGGTTGGTCAAGTTGTCGTCCACAACCAGGACCGGAAGATCACGAAGCAGTTCCAATTCGGCCGGCGGTGTAGAATCTGCTGCCTCGATGGGGAAGACCACAGTAAATTGAAATGTACTTCCCTGGCCTGGCTCGCTGTCCAGCCAGATTCGGCCCCCCATCAATTTCACCAATTGGGAGACGATCGCCAGCCCCAGCCCCGTCCCCCCGAATTGCCGAGTGGTTGAGGCATCGGCCTGGCTGAACGCTTCAAATACGATCGATTGTTTGTCGCGGGGAATGCCGATGCCTGTATCGCGCACAGCAAACCGCAATCGCGCCGCATGGACATCGACCGATTCAGCCGACACATGTACGACGACTTCGCCCGATTCGGTGAACTTGATGGCGTTGCCTACCAGATTGACCACGATTTGACGCAGCCGCCCTGGGTCGCCCCGGAGGTGGTCGGGAATGTTGGGCGGTATATGCACGGCCAGCTCCAGCCCCTTGGTGGCCGCTCGATTGGCCAGTGTGTGCAACGTATTGCCCAAAGTGTCACGAAGGCGGAACGGGATTTGTTCCAGTTCCAGTTTCCCCGCTTCGATCTTGGAGGAATCGAGAATATCGTTCAACAGCGACAACAGCGCGTTGGCGGAACTTTTCACGATCGCCTGGTATTCGCGTTGTTCGCTGGTGAGATTCGAATTCAACAACAGCTCGGTCATGCCGATGATGCCATTCATCGGCGTGCGGATCTCGTGGCTCATGTTGGCCAGAAACTCACTCTTGGCCCGGCTTGCTGCCTCGGCCGCTTCTTTGGCCACTTGCAGTTCGTTTTCGGCTCGTTTCTGTTCCGTCACATCGCGCGAGATTCCAAATGTGCCAAGAACTTCCCCATCCTTATCGCGCAACGGCATCTTCGTCGATGAAACCCAGGTGTCCTCGCGGTTGGCCCAGGTTTCCTTTTCGATTTTCGCCACGATCGGCACGCCGGTCCGCATAATTTTTTGTTCATCGTGCAGGGCCTGCTGCGCGTGCTCCGACGAGAAGATGTCGGCATCCGTTTTTCCGATCGCCGCCTCTGGCCCAGACAGCCCGAACTTGTCGGCCATCGCCCGACTAATTCGCAGAAAGCGGCTTGCTCGGTCCTTGAAGTAAATGGCGTCGGGAATGCTGTCCATCAAAGAACTTAATAGCCGCTGCTCGAGGTTGAGCGATTCCTCCGTCGCCACCCGTTCGGTCACGTCCCAGAAAATCACCTGCACGCCGACGATGGCGCCTACGACGTCGCAAACCGGCGCCTTGATCCGTTCGATTAACTGCCGCTTGCCATTCGGCAACCGAAGCTCTTCGGCCCCACGCAGGACGGCACCCGTCCGCAGCACTTTCTCATCATCCGCCTGATACTTGCGGGCAACGTCTCCTGGAAACAGATCGGTGTCGGTCTTGCCCAGGATGTCACGACAATTCGCCTGATGAAGCTCCAGATAAGCCTGATTGACAAACACGCGTCGTCCGTGGATGTCCTTGATCAGAACATTTATCGGCAGGGAGTCGGCCAGCGACTGAAAGATGGACCCGGCCAGAGACAGCGCACCGGACTCATCATCTGTGGGACCCTGCCTTGATTCCGTGCAAAGCCTTGACAGCCAAGCCGCAGGAAAACTTGAGTCGGCAGAGTTTGGACGCCCAATCATGACAGATTGTCCGACAAGGCAATAGAACAAGTCACGAGCGCGGTCATCGGTCCCCTGCCCAGAATTTTACCACAATTTACACCGCAGCGTAGTGATTTATAAATCGCCATCTGGCACTAAACGCTGCTATTCCGCATAGAATCGAGATAACCTCCCGCCAGCCAACCGCCAATATTTCATCACTCTGGCGCAGAAAATCGCGCAACAGCGCCGCAGGCGTGTGATAATCCAGTCGCAAAAACTTCTTGAGCACCAAGCAGGCAAATAGCTGCTGGAGCGTAAACTTCCGCAGACTGAAGCGATGCCAGTAGAGCTACAGCCGCCGTTGGCCCACCTGGTAGGTCACTTGCAACATCCTCTGCGGCGATTTGCTCAGTTCACTATGCAAGGTGTCACAACCGCAGTCTAGCTGGCAGAAGAGGGTTTTCTACAGAGCAGGCAGGAACATTAGTAGTCTTCCTCGGTCTGCCACGGAGAGGTGGCTGGTGCATTCCGGTCCCAAGCGGCGAATAGCCCTATCGCTCCAGGATTCGTCGCCCCGGGGACTTCTGCGCCCGATGCTGCGCCGTACCGCACTTTTTGGCTTCATAAACGCGCCAAATCATAAGCTACGTTTCCAGTGGCCTTTGGCGGCGTTCCTTCCGGAACGAAGAGGCTCGTCGGACTGACAACCCAGCTTTGGGCGGCAGCGGTTGTCGGAAGCCAGTGCGCGAATTCGACGATCTGGTTGCTAACTTCAATTTTCCCATTGCGCTCTCGCCTTTACGGGCGTCAGTCGCAGCAACTTTTTTGCGCCGCCTATGGACTGCGATCAGTTATCGAATACTGCTGGAAATTACTCGGCCGACGTTTCTTCATCGGCACACGGTACGCACGACGAAATTGTCGAGGCGCTGCGGCAGGCCGAGGCCAAGTATCGCAGCATCTACGAAAATGCGGTCGAAGGCATTTTTCAAACCACGCCCAGTGGTAACTACCTGAGTGCCAATCCCGCGCTGCGCGAATTTACGGTTACAGCTCGCCAGGTGAGTTAATCGATTCGATCGGCGATATCGAACGGCAGTTGTATGTACATTCGCAGCGGCGCAACGACTTCGTGCGGCTGATGGAAACGCAAGGCGTGGTGACTCATTTCGAATCGGAAATCTACCGCAAAGACGGCAGTGTCATCTGGATTTCCGAAAGTGCCCGCGCAGTGCGCAACGAAGCGGGCGTCATTGAATACTACGAAGGTACAGTGGTCGATATCTCCGAGCGCAAGCAGGCTGAAACTTTGAGCCGCGAAAAAGAAGCGGCCGAAGCGGCCAACCGCGCCAAAAGCCAGTTCCTGGCCAATATGAGCCACGAGCTGCGCACGCCTCTGAACGGCGTGATTGGCATGCTCGATTTACTGTGCGAAACCACGCTGGCGCCGCAGCAGAAGCGTTATGCGTCGATTGCCCGTTCGTCGGCCGATTTGCTCTTGAGCGTGATCAATCAGATTCTCGATTTCTCGAAAATCGAAGCCGGCAAGCTGGAACTGGAGCGCACCGATTTCGAATTACGGCCGCTGGTGGAAGCGCGCTCGAGATGCTCTCGGCCAAAGCGGCTCAGAAAGGCTTAGAGCTGGCGCTGAACATGCCCCCTGAGCTGCCGCTGGCGGTACGCGGCGATCCGCATCGGCTGCGGCAAATCATGGTGAATTTGCTGAACAACGCGCTCAAGTTCACCGACCGCGGGCAAATTCAAGTGCGGGTTACGGTGGAAAGTGAGCTGGTTGATAAGATTGTGTTGCGCATCGCCGTGGAAGATACCGGCATCGGCATTCCACCCGAGCGGCTGAACCGGCTCTTCCGTTCGTTCTCGCAGGTCGATGCCTCGACATCACGGCAATTCGGCGGCACAGGGCTGGGGCTGGCCATTTCCAAACAGCTCGTGGAAACGATGGGGGGCGCCATCGGCGTGAAGAGCCAGGTAAACGCCGGCTCGACGTTCTGGTTCCGCTTGCCGTTGGAAAAGCAAACCGGTCCGCGACCGATGCATCGCGTGACGCCGCCGGATCTGGAAGGATTGCGAATACTGGCGGTCGACGATAATCCCACCAACCGCGAGATCTTGTTTCGACAGCTTTCCGCGTGGCATTTCCGCGCGGAAACTGCGCCGATGCGCCGACTGCAATGGAAATGCTGCGCCGAGCAGCAGCCCGTGGCCGGGGTTTCGCCATGGCCATCGTCGATGGCGAAATGCCGAAGATGAGCGGCTTCGAGCTCGCGCAGCAAATTCAGAATGATGAACAGCTAAAGGCCACGCCGCTGGTGCTGCTCAGTTCGCTCTCCGCGCCTCCAGTCGGAGTGGAAATCGAAAAACTTGGCATTGCAGGTTGCCTGACGAAGCCGGTCCGGCAATCACAACTGTTCGACACCATCATTGGCGCCACCGACCGCACGTCGCCCAGCGAACTCGACGACTACTCCACCGGCGCTGGCCAGCGATTCGTCAAAACAGGCAGCGGTGGAAACCGAATTGCTCCCACAGACGGCTCTCTCCGCGGAGCGAGCTTCGCGGACTCGGCTGCTGTTGGCGGAAGATAACGAAATCAATCGGCTGGTAGCACTGGAAATTCTGGAACGATTCCATTTTCAATGCGATGTGGCCACAACGGGCCGCCAGGCCATCGAATGTCTGCTTAGTAAGCCGTACGACGTCGTTCTAATGGACTGCCAGATGCCGGAATTAGACGGACTGTCGGCGACGCGCGAAATTCGCCGACTCGAATCGGAGGGCGAACTGAAGGCACGCGGCTATCGAGTGCCGGTTGTGGCTCTGACGGCCAATGCGATTGAAGGGGATCGGGAAGTGTGCCTGGCCGCCGGCATGGACGATTATCTGACCAAACCGCTCGACGCCATGAAATTGATCGGCGTGCTGGAAGCGATGCTCAAAGTGGATTGTGAAGCGACGGAAAAATGCGGCAGCGGCTCGATCATTTACGATCCGTCCCAGCCGGCCGACGATGCGTGTGCTCCGCCGTTCGATATGGAATCGCTGCGGCGGCGTTGCCTAGGCAATCAGGAATTCGTCGATCGAATGTTGCGAAGTTAGCCGCGCGTTTGCCGACTGACATTGCGCAACTCAACGACGCCCTGGCAGCGGGGCAAATCGACCAATCGATCCCGCTAGCGCATGCCCTGAAAGGGGTTGCGGCAAATCTGTCGGCCGAGCCGCTGCGCCACGCAGCGGAACTTTTGGAGACCGCTTGCCGCCAGGGCAATGCAACGGCGGCCCTGAACTGCTTTGCTGAGGTTCGCAGTGCGGCCTATGTTTGTGTGAGGTTTGTGTCACAACTATCCCCAGGGCTGCCTGTCATCGCAGGTGTGTCTTAGAGACATTCCATGCACGTTCTCATTGCCGAAGATGACGATATCTCCCGCAACATGCTGGAGAACACCCTGGCGCACGCCGGCTTCGAAGTGACCACGGCTCGCGACGGCGCCGAAGCGCTTGAAGTGCTGCGCGATGGTACGTGCCGGCTGGTGATTTCCGATTGGGACATGCCGCGCATGAACGGCATTGAGCTGTGTCTGGCCCTTCGCCGTGGCGAGTTTGCCGGATACGTGTATGTAATTCTGCTCACCAGCCACAACAGCCCGGAGGAGACGGTGGAGGGCCTGACTGCCGGGGCCGATGACTTCATCAAGAAACCGTTCGACGCTTCGGAATTGGTGATGCGGGTGCGCACCGGCGAGCGACTGCTGTCATTGGAAAGTCGGGAAGTGACGATCTTTGCACTGGCGAAATTGGCCGAGTCGCGCGATCCGGAAACCGGCGCTCATTTGGATCGAGTGCGAAATTATTGCCGGGTGCTCGCGCAAAATCTGGCGGCGAACCCGAAATTCAGCGGCGAAATCGACGGTGAATTCATTCGGCTGATTTACGCCACCAGTCCCTTGCACGACATCGGCAAGGTGGGCATTCCTGACCATGTGCTCCTCAAACCCGGCCTGCTGAACGAGGAAGAGTATGCGATCATGAAGACGCATGCCCAGTTGGGGGCCGAAACATTAGGGGCCGCGCTCGATCTGTTTCCGCACGCCAAATTTCTGAAAATGGCTTGTGACATTGCCGCCACGCATCACGAGCGTTGGGATGGCAGCGGATATCCAAACGGTTTGAAAGGGGTACAAATTCCGCTTTGCGGTCGCATCTTGTCGGTGGCCGACGTTTACGATGCGCTATGTTCCCGGCGCGTTTACAAAGATGCTTACAGCCACAACATCGCGCGTTCGATCATCAGGGAAGGGGCCGGCAAGCAATTCGACCCCGAAATCATCAAGGCATTCCTCGTCAGCGAGGAACAGTTTCTTGCCATCCGTGAGCAGTTTTCCGGCGTTCAAGAAGTTTCGTGCGAGCAGCTTGAAACACCGTGTTGAGCGGCGCGCAATCTGAACTCTTTTCCATGAAGCCACGCCATGCGCGGAGAGAAAATCGGCAGTCACTAAGCGCTGAATTCAGGTCATTCAGTCTTTAGAAATGTTTCTGAGAAAGTTCGTATCCGGCAGGTCTGCTCTTTGATCTCCGTAACTTTGTGGTGCCCTGTTTCTCGTTACACAGACACCTGCGGATGGTCGTGAGTCCGCAATTCACCCAGCAGCCGTTCTGGATCGAGCGGCTTTTGGAACCAGCCGTTCAGGCCGGCTTGTTTTTCATCGACGCCCAGTTGCTTGGCGGAGTAGCCGGTGACGGCATAGATTCTGAGATTCGCCAAACTCGGATCGCGGCGAATCATTTTCACGGTCGTCACTCCATCGCACCGCGGCATGTTCATATCGAGCAGCATTACGTCGGGCCTGGAGCCTGTCCGCAAGCGATCGAGCGCATCGGCGCCATCGTGGGCAGTGTTCACTCTGTAACCAGCGAGCCGCAGAAATCCGGCCAACAGTTCGCACTCGTTCGTGTCGTCTTCAACCAGCAGCGCTTCGAGCTGCGGTTGCGATTGTGGAGTCGGTGCATGATCAACCCGTTGGTGCAAATCGCCATCCAGCGATTGGAGGTCGCAAGCCATTTTCTCTAGCGTGCCTTCCAACTCTTCCATCAGGCCGGCATTCAATTGCCGCTGCGCCAGCGCCAGCCCCAACGATCCGGAATTCAAACGGTTGCGCAGCTCGTGACATTGTTTGCGCAGACGATTCGATTCCGCGGCGTCGGACACGGCCGACGTTGGAGGCATTGCCCGGGAAACAGCGCCGCCGGAAGATTTCAGCACTTCCTCGCGGAGAATTTGCACTTCGGGCGGGGCTTCGATCCCCAAACGCACGCGGCCCGACTTCACTTCCAGCACCTCGACCGAAGTGCGGAAGGCAGGAAAGACAATTTTTTCGTGTTCCCGTCGCGAAAGAACTAACATCACAGGCTCCTTCCACTGCAGCTGCCGCACAACCCTGCGCTGGCGCTGCCCCCTCAACCATGAGGGATCAACTGGCGGCTGGCACGTGCATCCTTCACGGTGCAACCGCCGAATGTGTTGCGGAAAGCATCCTGCTCTCGCGATCAAATGGATCGTGAGAGACAATTGACAAAGTATTCCGCGGCGAAGCAAGATCAGTTTTTCGCGAACACGATGGAAATGTAATTGCGACCGCAAGCGTGCGGACGAAAGCAGTGCAACACCTGGCCACGCCTGCATTGCTAGCATCGCACCGACAGCGCACAATAATCAATTCCTTCCAGACTCTGAGATCAAGCCATCAATGAAAGCACTTTCACTCGAAGCACCCCAAACCTGGAAGCGTCTTGAAACCGCCGGTCCTGCCAGGCCCCGTTCGGGCGAAGCGTTGGTCCGCGTGCATCGCGTTGGCATCTGCGGCACCGACATCAGCGCATATCTTGGCAAAATGCCGATCTTCACTTATCCGCGCATTCCCGGTCATGAGCTGGGCGTAGAGGTGATTGAAGTCGGGCCTGATGTTTCTAATGTGCGCGCGGGCGATCGTTGTTCGGTCGAGCCGTATATCAACGACCCCCACAGTTATGCCAGCCGTCGCGGACGGCCAAATTGCTGCGATAAATTGCAAGTGCTCGGCGTCCACCGCGACGGCGGTTTGCGGCCCGAGTTTGTTTTGCCCGCCCGCAAGCTGCATATTTCGCGCAAATTGGATTTCGAGCAGCTGGCGCTGGTTGAAACCTTGGCGATTGGTTGTCATGCGGTGAATCGCACGTCGCCGCAAGCGGACGAAACCTGTTTGATCATTGGCGCTGGCCCCATTGGCCTCTCCGTGTTGGAGTTCGTCAAGCTCACCGGCGCGAAAATCATCGTGCTCGATATGAATGAGCAACGGCTGGAATTCTGCCGCCGCAAGATGGGCATCATCCATGCCATCCAGCCGAGCGGTAATTTGGAACAACAGTTGCGCAATCTTACCGACGGCCATTTGCCCGACGTTGTGGTTGACGCCACGGGCTCGAGCCAATCAATGTCGAGCAGCTTCGGTTACATCGTCCAAGGCGGCCGGGTCGTGTATGTCGGCATTGCCAGCGACGAAATCACATTCCGGCACGCCGGCTTTCACAAAGCCGAAGGCACGCTGTTGTGCTCGCGCAATGCGCTGCCGGAAGATTTCACGCGCATCATTCGGCTGATCGAAGAAGGCCGCATTGACACCCGCCCGTGGATTACGCACCGCTGTGGTTTCGAGGAACTGATCGACGCCTTTCCGTCGTACACCCAGCCGGAGACGGGCTGCATCAAAGCGATTGTCGATGTCGGAGTTTGAAACGTACGTCAGGCTTCAGCCTGACAGAACGTGCCTCGTTGCCGGAATTATTTTTGAAGGGGAGTTTGTCAGACTCAAGTCTGACGTACAGAAATTATGCTCAAACATCAACTTTTGCATCCCGAAATCAGCGCGGTGCTGGCCCGTGCCGGCCACAGCGCGAAGATTCTGATTGCCGACGGCAACTATCCGGCCTCCAGCACGCTCGGCCCATCGGCAAATCTCATCAGTCTGAATCTTGCGCCGGGCGTCGTCAGTTGCACCCAGGTGCTAGAAGCGCTGGTCACAGCAATTCCGATTGAAGCGGCCAACACGATGCAGCCGGAATCGAGCGGGCCGTACGCCATGAAAACCGACCCGCCGATCTGGACGGAGTTTCGCAACATTTTTCAAGCCGCCGGCACGCGGTGCAATTGCAACCGATCGAGCGTTGGGATTTCTACACTGCCGTGCAATCACCGGCGCATGTGCTTACAATCCAAACGGCCGACGAGCGGCTGTTCGCCAACTTGCTGCTGACGATCGGCGTGCGGACCCAATAGTAAAACTTCCTCTCCCCTGGCGGGAGAGGGCTGGGGTGAGGGGGAAGATCGAATCGTTCATCGAATCCGGGGGATGAAATGAGTCGCACCATTTGGTTCGTCGTTTGCGTTCTCGCTATCAGCGGCGTTGCATCGGCTCAGGAAAAAGCCGCGCCCAGAATTTCCCACACTTTTCCGCCGCCGGAGGATATTCGCAGCCCTGATCGAACACTGGCGCACTTCGATACCGGCCCGGTTCGCCTGATCACCTACAGTCCCGATGGCCGCACGTTAATCACCGCTGGCGCCGACAACAACATCCGCGTGTTTGAGGCCCGCACCGGCGAACAAGGAACCGGCGAGTTGGTGCGGACACTGAAAGGCCACAAGGGCCGCGTGTTGGCAATTGGGTTTTCCGCCGATGGCAAATCGCTGCTTTCGATCGGCGACGACGAGACGATCAACAAGTGGGATTTGGCATCCGGCCGGCTTGCGAGCAGTATACCGTTCAAATTAACGGCTGATGATTCTAAGCAAGAGCGAGTCGTTGCCTTCCGTCCAGGTTCACAGCCGCAATTAGCCGAATCGGCCGGCAGCAAAATGATATTGAGAAACTATGAAACTGGGGAGGTGGTCAAGCAGTTCGAGCCGCACGCGGAAACGATTACAGCTGCCACATTCACCCCCGACGGTAAACGATTGATCGTGGGAACCCGCACTGGCGCCGTTCGCACTTGGGATCTCGAGGGTCAGGGCGCTGTTGTTGGGATGGACTACGAACCATCCGTCAAATGCCTGGCCGCATCGGCCAATCGGTTTCTTGCCGGTTGGGCCGTTGGCTATGCGGGGATTTGTGAAAATGACGCTAAATCCGGCATGCCGCCGCAAATGACAGAAGCACATCATGGAGCGGTAACTGCCGTCAGCATCCGCGGCGATCAGTTTGCCACTGCCGGCGAGGACAAGCTCGCCAAAGTTTGGGATGTTGCCACCAGCCAGCTTTTGTGTATTCAAGAGGGACATACCGCGCCAATCGTTTCAGTCGCCATCAATCAGGCTCACGGTCAGAAAATGGCCACCGGCGACGCTGCCGGCAATGTGAAATATTGGACCATGCCGCTGCCGCCGATTCCGCCGGCCGATCTGGAAAAAATCAAAGCCGCGCTGCCGGAAAAAGCGACCGCCACGCCGAAGCAGCCGCGCAAGCTGCTCGTCTTCTGGCGGGCCGACGCCATTCTGCACAAAAGCGGCGTGCCGGCGGCCAACAAGGCGATCGAACTCATGGGCGAAAAAACCCATGCGTATACGGCTGATTTCACGCGCGATTACGAAGCGCTCGATCCCAAGGTATTGGCCAATTACGACGGCCTGGTGCTGAACAGCACGGCCCACCTGGCGATTCCCGATTTGGCCAAGCAGGCGCTGTTGGATTACGCCAAGGGCGGCCACGGCATCATCGGCATTCACGCGGCCATCGATACGTTCCGCGATTGGCCCGAAGGCGCCGCCATCATTGGCGCCACGTTCGGCGGTCATCCCTGGGTGCCGTCCGGCAACTGGGTGGTGAAGCTCGAAGAGCCCGATCATCCGCTGCTGAAAGCCTGGGGCGGCAAGAATTTCAAAATGCACGACGAGGTTTACGAATTGGCCGCGCCGTACAGCCGGGCCGATCGCCGGGTGCTGATGTCGCTCGATCTAACCGATCCCGCCACGGCAGGCGTCACACCGCTGCATCGTGAGGACAAAGATTTTGCCGTCTCGTGGATCAAGCGCTTTGGACAAGGCCGCGTGTTCTTCTGCATGTTCGGTCACCTCGGCCAGCCGTTCCAGAATCCCGCGGTGCTGCAATACTATCTCGACGGAATTCAATACGCCCTGGGCGATCTGGCGGTGGACGATACGCCACGCACGGCGAACAAAAATTAGCCGGAGGGGCAACGCCCTCCGGCTATTAGCTCGGAAGGAAAACGTGCAAAACACCCGGGAATTTTCGACTTTGGCGCGCCCAACCCCGGCAGAGTCAAATTGATGGCGCGCTACTGTTTTGCTCTTGTAGACTACATCGAAGATTATGCGAAAAGAGGATTTATGTTTGCAGCTCGGCCGACGGACTTCACGATCATTCGCGAGTATTAAAGTAACGGACTGCCAATGTAACCCTGTACGCCGTATGGGGAGACGCTAATGTGGCCGTATGTAAGCATTATCTTTGCCGCATCTGCTTTCTGTTTTGTGTCCGCTTTTTTTCCTCATTGGCCAGTGAAGTGGGGCAGCAATCGTTATAAGAAGAGCAACAAGCCACCGATGTCGGTTGCAGGTAGGGTCGGATTTGGAATATCCCTTAGCATAATCGGTATCGGAATGCTACTTGGAAACGCCAACCGGTCATTGACGGGAGTGCTGACGGCGCTTTTCATTATAAATTTCATCGGGATGATTTTCATCTTTTTTCGAGATTGGGAAGAAGATCCCAATCGCGAACCATAGCACATGCGTCTCCGCTTCACCATCCGCGATTTGCTTTGGCACTGCCGACTCTCGCCAGAGTCAAAACGATGACGTGCTCATCGCGATCTCGGCCAGCAGATCGTCCACTACGTCGGTTTCCGGCTGCCCGAAAGTTCGGAGATGCCAAATGGATGGACCGCGGCGATGACGCTGGGAAGTCGAAATGGATAGCTCTCGATAGAAATCGTCGGCGCGACGGCCAGCCGTCGGGTCGGCACTTCGAATGGCATTGCTGGTGTGAGTGCCCGAGAGCGTAGCGGAGAAATCGGTTGATGCCGTCGCGCCACCGACGGCCAGCAAAGTGATTCCCTGAAACGGCGCCACAGGGCCAGCAGTCAACAGGCTGGCGACCGCGTCGGAGGAATCGGCGGTGGTTACAGTTGTCACGGCGACAGTAGAAACCACCGCCTGCACTAATGTTTGGGGCGAGCTGGTCTCGGCCGCCGCGCTGCCGCTGCCGGCTCCCGCGCCCGTCGAAACCCCCGCTAGCGCATCCAAAAGGGGCTGAATGTCGCGGTTCGAAACGTTGCCATCGCCGCTTAAATCGCCGATCGCCACAAGATCGGTCGGTGAAAGCGACTTGCTCGTTAGGTACGCGTCCAAATCGGTGAGTGCACTGAGCATTGCCGGCAAGTCAGCCGCACTCAAGCTTCCATCCCGATTGAAATCGCCGGGATATAGGCCGATCGAAGTTTGCAAAAACGGCGCTTCCTCTAGCGCGCTCCACTCGCCGCCGGGGCTCAAATAGCGAGCTTTCACGGCGACGTTGCCGGAGAGCAAGAATGGACCGGTATAGGTTTTGGCGTCAGCATTTTGGCCGCCACCGACCAGCCGTGGATCGCTGCCATCGAGTGTGTACAAAATGGTGCCGCCGGTGTTCGGATTGGTCATCGACAGCATGAAGCCGCCCGCGTAGTTGCCGCCAAATTGGCTGAACAGTGGCGCTAGGGCGGTCGTGCTGGGAAACAACGGCGCCGTTGCGCTAAGCTGCCGTTGTTCCATAACGTGGTGGCGCGCAGCTGATTCAGCACAATGGCATTGCGGGCATTGATGTAACTGATCGACGTGTTGACGGCATTAAGCCAATCGGTTTTGGTGTAGGCGGGCTCGTGCTTGGAATCTCCCCAGCGCACCGATTCGGCAATAATCGCCGAATCGATTTCCGCCTTGCGGGCATTCAGCCGCGCCAGGTTGTTAGCCGTTGTCAGCGCACCGCCGTTGAACATAAGTTCCTGAACGCGATCGGCGAACCGCTGGCGGTACTCGTCGGAAAACATCAGTTGCTGATGAATCCACTGCGGATTGCTGTAAGCGAAGGTGGAGCCGCCCACAAACGGACCGGTCCGATTTTCATTGACGTCGAAGAACGTGAATTCAGAATCGTGCGTCAAAAACTGGAAGCCCTGGTCGCCGTTACGATTGCGAATGCCAAACCAGTTGTTCACGACGTCGTTTCCCAGCGAGGCAATCAGCGGGCCGTCGCGATCGCCGTCGTAGAAAGTGACAATCATAAAATCGATCAAATTATCGACATCCAGCAGCACCGGATACGCAAGATTGCGGGAGCCATCAGGATTAAGCCCCTGCATTTGCAGGTACAAATTGTAACGCAGCGTTTGTGTGGCGGCGGGTGTTGCTCCCGAGGTGGCGGCCAGCTGGTTCGACATATTCCACAACTGCTGCCAGGCGTCGCCGGTTCCCTGATCGACGACGGTCGTGTAGTTGTCGTTGTTGGCCTGAATCACGTCGTAATCCGATTCGTCGCCGTCAAAATAGGTTTCGCCGTAGAAATCGTCCGGGCGTTCCTCGGTTTGATATAACCCCCAGTAGACACCGTTGATATACAGCTGGAAAAAATTACCGCGGGTGTAAGCGTCATCCAGATCGCGCTGAGTGTCGCGGGCAAAAATGTCGCGCAGATAAGTCATGCGCGAATCGCCGCCGTTGCTCCAGGAAAAATTCTGCGCGGCCCGCAGATCGAGCCGCTTGAACACACTAGGGCCATTTGCGCCAAACAGCGGATACTCGAGATTGCCTTCGTATTGATTGCGAAAGTACAGTTTGAGAGCGTGCTTCGGGTTGCCATTGCCGCGGCTGGACCCACCGCGGATGCGAATTCCGGCATCGATTTGAAAACCGACCGAACCATCGGGCAGAATGTACTCGACCGAGGTGGGTCGCTCCCACGCATCGCCTTCCGATTGGGCATGAACATAGATGCCGGTTGTGGGATCGAAAAGATTCGCAAGATCGGTGACGATCGAAATCGTCGGCACGGCTTTCAGCGCATCGACCAACTGTGGACCCCAAGTGGGATCGTTCACAATGTTCGGATCCATCTCGTAGTCGATGCGCTGGGTGCCGGAAGCCGTGGTGGGCGCGGGCCAGCCGGGTCCGGGGGCCGTCGCCGGTTGATGAATTACGTCGTTCAAGAACAAATACGTTTCGGTGTCGGCAAGACTGGGCGTAAAGTCGGTCTGGAAAGCAGCCGCTCGCAACGTGGCGGTGGTGCTGATGGTGATGGGTGCGGTATAGAGCGTGCCGTTGGTTTCCGTGGGCAGGCTGCCATCAGTGGTATAGCGAATGGTCGCGCCGGGGGTAGCATTGGTAATCGTCACTGGAAACGGTGCAGTGAAAAAACCGTGAGCGACACTGATCACCGGCTCGGCGACGAACCCCAGCGATGCCGCCACGTTGGAACTCCCCGGGGTGGCCGGTTGCATAAAACCAATGCTTTGGCTCGAAATGACCGTGGCGGTCAATTCGGGCAGAATCAGCAGGTCGGTACTGGTTAGAATTGCATTCAGCCCTTGGAAGGCCAGCACGTTGTTGCCGTCGACCAGCAAATTGCGAAACGCCGAGATATCAATCTCTTCGTAAACCGTGGCCTGAGCGTCGGGATGATCGGTTCCCGCGGCACTGTAAGCCAGCGGCGTTCCCGACGTGCCGCCAGCATTCCGCCGGGCGATTTCTGTGCCGTTCAGATAGGCGACGAACCCGTCGTCGTACTTCACTCGCAGCTTCAGCGACTCGAAAGTGTGGCCGGCGAGCAATTGAAACGGCACGCGGATGTAGATGCTGGTGTTGATGTTGAACATCGCGGTATCGACGCCGGTGGTGCCCAGCAAGTCTTCATAGCCCGAGGCTCGTTCATAACCGACGCCGGTGGTGGCCGGCGCCGAGACACTGCCGAACGATGCGCTCAAACCCGAATTCTGGGTTCCGCTGGTGGTGGCGGCGTGCGTCCAATTGGCGGCGGTATTGGTATCGGAACTGCCGACGCGCTGATAGGAATTCGTCAGCGGACTGGTGGGCAGAGCCATTCCGTTGCCCGACCACAGCGTGTTGGGAATCGTGATGTTGGAGAAGGTGTCGAAGCTGACGTTGAGCCCGGCGATGTCGGCGGCTGTCCATCCCCAGGCGACGAAATCGACGACCGTGCCGACATCGTCGACAATCATCGCCCAACCTTTGTCGGTGTTCGACCAATTGATGTTGGCGCCCCAAGCGTTGGTGGCGCCATCGGTTTTGTACAGCACCTGGCCCGCCGACATGTTGTTGGGCAATGCCCAGCGTGTGGAATTCACCGAGTTGATGTTGGCGCTGCTGTCTCCCACGGCCACGCGCCAGCCGGCCGTCACCCAGGCCAGTCCCGTGACATTTTGCACTTCGACGACCGCCGTGGTGTTGGTGTTGATTTCTGTCAGAACGACCTGCGAATTGGGCACCTGCCGTGTTTTGGTCCACGTGGAATCGTCGAAGACGGTCTGCGTCCACGATTGACCTAGCGCGCCACTGGAGGGCACCAGCCAGGCAACATTGGCGCCAGACGCAATCAACGTGGTCGACGTCGTGGTGTTGCCGATGCCGTACGAAATATCTTCCAATTGCGGCGGAAAAGCCGGCGCGAATTCTTGCACGACCGTGACGCCGTCGGGGGCAATCAATCCGAGATATTCGCCGTCTTTACTGAGCGAAAAGCCGGTGTGCAATTCCTGCGCAGGATCGCGGTCGTCGTGGTCCGATGTGGCGAACACGACGAGATAACCACCGGCGGTCACGGAGACATCGGGAAATTGCCACTTGGTTTTGTTGTCGGCCTTGTCGGTTAGGTAGTAGCCGTTCAGACTGCCGGCCGCGTCACCAACGTTGTGAATTTCAATCCAGTCGGAAGACGCTCCATAGCGATCCACCAGCGTATGGTTGTTATCGGCCATGAATTCGCTGATGACGAAACTAGCCGTCAGTGCGAACCGCGGTTCAAGCAACTCCACGCACGCAGACCGCTTCCGTGGAGCAGAGCAGTTGCGCAGTTTCCTTGCTGGCCCCTGCCTTCCCATCATCCCTCTCCCCATTCAAAACAAATCGCGAATGTTGCACTAACAAAACGCTCACATTCTAACAATGGCTGACGGCTGGAGCCAGCAGAAAGCAGATGCCGTGGCCCGGAAGATGGATTTCAGCCACGGCCGGCACTGTCGATTGACTTCTAGATGAGCGAGAACTGCGAATCGAGAATTTCGGCCAGCAGATCGTCAACACAGTTTTCGGCAGAGGGCTCGGCATCGGCAGCAGCGCCGGCGATGTGGCTGGAATCGGCGTTCGGTCTGGCTGCAATGCTAAGTTGCCGATAAAAATCGTCGAACTGCGAATGATGGACAGCCGAATCCGTCGGCGACGGATTGGATGTCGATGGATCAATCCGTTTCGAACTTGAAACCGTGATCCCGGCAAATGCCAGCAGGGGCGAAGTTGAACTCAAAGCAACTGCTGAAGTTTCTTGGACCACCATCAAACTGTCGTCATGTGAAGGTGCGCTGGCCAATAAGCTTTGTGTCGGCGCGGTAATCGTCTCGGTCACAGCACTTGGCGGGACAACGCTTGACGATATCACTACGGCGCTGCTGCCCGAGCCCGATTCGGCATTCGCAGTGGCACCGGTGCCACTGCTTCCGCCGCCAGCCGACAGATTGGCCAACATATCTAAAAGGGGCTGAATGTCGCGGTTCGAAACATTGCCGTCGCCGCTAAGATCGCCGATCGCCACCAGATCGGTTGGCGAAAGCGAATGGTTCGATCGGTACGCGTTCAAATCCGTCAGCGCCGAGAACATTGCCGGCAGGTCAGATTCGCTCAAATGTCCGTCGCGATTGAAATCGCCGGGGTACAGACCGACCGCGTTTTGTGTGAACGGCACATCAATCAGCGCACTCCATACGCCGCCGGGACTTAAATAGCGAGCTTTCACCGTGACATCGCCCGAAAGCAAAAACGAACCGGAATAAGTTTTCGCGGCAGTGTTAACTGCCCCGCCAATCATGCGCGGGTCGCTGTCGTCGAGTGTGTAATAAATCGTGCCGTCGGTGTTGGGGTTGGTCATCGACAGCTTGAAGCCGCCCGCGTAGTTGCCGCCGAACTGATTGAAGACCGGCGCATCGACGTTGGGGTACAGCCCATACATTCTGAACTGATTCAAGACGATGGCTGTGCGCTGCGGCAGGTAAGTGTTCAGCACCCAATCGCGTTCGGTGACCCAATCGGCCGGCGTTAACGGCTGCGTGGGATAGTGCATATCGCCCCAACGGGCGCTTTCGCCAACCATCGCCAGTTGCACTTCGTCGGCCAGCGCCTGGTATCGCGCGATCAAACTGTCGGGTGTCAGAATGCCGCCGTTAAAAAACATCTTCTGCACTTCGTCGGCAAACAGCAGCTGGTATTCGGGATTGGTTTTCAGCGAAGTGTGCGGCTGGCCGGCGTTGTCGGAGCCCGTGAAGTCGTTGCCCGGGGTCTTGGTGGGATCGAACACATCGGCATTCAGCGGCGAACGCGACAGATTGTTGCCGATCGTGTTTTCCGTATCCCAACCGAAGAACTCGAAGCCGGTGGTGGTGTCGGGATTGCGATCGCGCGCGGCAAAAAAGTTGTTCCGCGGCCAATCCCAGTTGCCGCCCCAAGCGTTGATGGCGATATACCGGACGTAGCTGGCGACATCCAACAATGCCGGCGTGGCCGGGTTCGGGGTGCCATCGGGATACTGGCCTTGGAGTTCCTCGTAGGCGGCCAGCGAGTTACTGGCCTGCGCGGCTTTGGCCAACATATCGTTCCAGGCGTTGATGTCGCCATTTTGCACTTCGAACGTGCCGCCGCCGCGGTGTACGACATCGTAATCTGCCGCATCGCCGCCGAAGTAAGTGGCGGCGAATTCTTCGTCGGGCCGTTCGACCGGATTGTACAGGCCCCAATACACGCCGTTGATATACAGTTGCACGAACGTGCCGTGCACATTGGGATTGCCGCTGTCCTCTTGCAGGCTGCGATTGAACTCGTCGCGGATATATTGTTCCGTAAACCGCGCCGAATTCCACGAGTAAGAATCGTTCGCTCCGGCGCAGGACGATGGTGTTGAATTCGCTGGCCGCATCGTCGCCAAACAACGGGAAATCGAGCTTCGTCGGTCCGTAAATATCTTTGAACAACAAGCGGAACGAGTGCTTCTGGCTGTTGCTGTTCGAGCGGAAATATGCGCCCTGAATTTGTATTCCTGCGTTGACCTGAAACTCTGGCGAGCCGTCGTTGGTGATGTATTCCACCGAGACGGGCTTCTCCCAGGCATCGCCGCGGAGCGTCGGATTCGAATAAATGCCGTTGGGGCCGAACATATCGTTGATGTTCATCACGATCGAGATCGTGGGCAGCGACAGCAGATCTTGTTTAATCTGGGCTGCATACGTGCCGCCAAACAGATCTCCGCCCGTCGGATTGCCGTTGGCGTCGAAGTTGCCGATGATGTCCGGATCCAAACCGTAGTCGACCCCCGTGAAGCTTCCCCAGGTCGTAGGAAAGCCGGCGTCGATCGTCGATTGGAAGGTTTGCTGCACCACGTCGTTGACAAAGAAGTACGATTCGGTATCGACATTGGTCGGCACGTAGCCCGCCTTGAATGCCGCGGCCCGCAGCACCGTGGTGTGGCTGATATTGATTGGGCTAATGTAAGGCGTGCCACTGGCTTCGGTCGGCACGCTTCCATCGGTGGTGTAATAAATTTGCGCCCGGGCGTGGCTGTGGTTATCGAGACCTGGAAGGGCGAATCAAAAAATCCGCGGTGGTCGCTGAAATTCGTATCGGCCACCAGGCCTAGATAGGCATTGCCATTGGGCGCGCCAGGCGTGGGTGTCGTGAAATAGACATTGCCCGTTGAAATGACGTCCGTTGCAATCAGTTCCGGCAACACGAATGCATCGGGATCGCTTGCGGAGGCGTTCAAACCTTGAACTGCAAGTACGTTTTGGCCCGGCGTAAGCAGCGACAGAAATGAAGTGACATCGAATTCTTCGGCGGTTAGCACTTCATCGCCCGATCGATTGGCAGTGGCCACGGCGTTGTAAGCCACAGGCGCGCCGACCGCTCCCGGGGTATTTTTCCGAGCGATTTCCGTACCGTTGAGATAGGCAACGAATCCATCGTCGTACCGCATCCGCAGCGTCAGTTGATCGAGATCCGCCGGATTGCTCACGTTGAAGTTGACGCGCGTGTAGAACGAAGAATTGACGTCCGACATTTGGCTTTGGATGTTGGTGCCCAAGAGCTGGCTAATGCTGGTGCCGGTGCTGCCGACTAAATCTGATTTCACCGCGAGACCGCCATTGGCGACATCGCCGACCAGATCAAAGGCGCTGGCGTTGAAGCTGGTCAACGTGCCGGACGCCGCATAAAGCTTCAGCCATGAGCTGCCGGTGCGTTCGAACTGGTAGAGATTCAGCTCGTAAGTGCCGGCGGTGTCGAACGTGAAGGTGTGGAACTTTTCCGTGCTGCCCATGCCATTTTGACTGGCCTGGAAATCGCCGATTTGAAGCAGATACCCTTCGTTGTGATCGAGGCCGAAGGTCCACGCGCCGGCGGTGGGGATGGTGATGAGCGCATGCACCTCGGTGGCGGTGTGGTTGTAGTCGGTGCCGCTGGTTTGCCCGGGGAATTCTATCTGCCCTGTCGTGTAGCGGGTGGCATTGCCGGCGCCCGAATAGTTGTTCCGGAAGTTAATGGTCGCATAGTTCCCCGCGGTAACACTTGTGTACGCTGCGGGATTATCGATCATTGCCAGCACTTCATCGATCGAATCGAGCGTTGTTCCGATCGGACTGCCGGCAGAGGTGTTCGCCTGATACTCCTTGACCTGAAAGCCGTTGAACGTTTGACCAAATCCGACGGCCGTGGGGCCGGAAATCCAGCTGCCATCAGGCGTGTAATTTTCATTCTTCCACACCGAATCGTAAGTATTGTGATTGGCCGACGTGGGCACAATCGTCTTCGCCGCTGAGCCTTGAGCGACGAGATTGTCGGTGGTGACGACTTGTCCCGGTCCGTATGAAATGTTTTGCGACTGCGGCGGAAACGTGGGGGCGAATTCTTGAACGACCGTCACGCCGTCCGGTGCAATCAGTCCCAGGTATTCGCCGTCTTTACCCAGCGCAAAACCGGTGTGCAGCTCTTGGGCGGGGTCGCGATCGTTGTGATTGCTGTCGGCGAAGACAACCAGATAGCCGCCGGCCGCGAGGGTGACATTCGGAAATTGCCATTTGGTTTTGTTCGAGGCTTTGTCAGTCAGATAATAGCCGTTCAGACTGCCGGCCGTGTCGCCCTGGTTGTGAATTTCAATCCAGTCGGGCGTTGCGCCGTAACGATCGTGCAAGCCACCGGCGTTATCTGCCAAGAACTCGCTGATAACGAAGCTAGCCGTCAGCGCCAGCCGGGGTTCCAAGAATTCCAGCCCGGTGTGCAGGCACCTGCTGCGATTGCGTACGTGCGCAGCCCGTTTGCGCAGCCGCATCTTTTGCCTTGACCCCCCCACGATTGCCTCCCCCGATGAACCGCACAGCCGCTAACATCAGCCTGACAAGATGCTCACATTTTACAAACAAGCGCAAACGGATGCCAGCGAAAAAGAGGTGCAGCACGCTGCATCGGCTCGCAAGTTCGAGGCGAGGCACTCACTCAGTTTCGCCGAATTCCGTCAGTGTACGACGAAACCATCCTGGACGGACGGGCCCACACCATATCCAGAGTGGATATTCACGCCAGAATCTTGCTGATTTTCACCTGCGTGTACAGTTGACGGTGGCCGGTGCGGCGGCGGGAGTTTTTGCGGCGGCGGAATTTTTGGACGACGAGTTTCGGGCCTTGGGTGGGTCCCAAAACTTCGGCGGTGACGCTAGCGCCGCCAACGACCGGCTGGCCGATTTTCGCGCCGCCATCGCCACCCAGGGCCAGAACACGATCGAAAGTAATCGTCTCGCCGGCGGGAACATCGCGGTAATCGATGTCGATCACCTGGCCTGCTTCGACTTTCAGTTGCTTTGCGCCGTCGGTCACAATGGCGTACATGGAGTGCTCCGCGGTGAGGAATTTAACCACGGAGACACGGAGACACGGAGCAGACTATAGCAAGCGAGCGAAGAATCAAGGGAGACAATCGAGCTCGACGCGCGGATTGCACTTTCTTGATTCTTACGTTTCCTCATCAACTTTCTTGCTGTTGCTCCGTGTCTCCATGTCTCCGTGGTAGTAGAATTCTTTCAAACCTAACAATTTAGCCGAGATCTAGTGGGAGGTCGAGGTCCCGCCCACCATGGGCAGCCTGATTTCGCGGCCGGCACTGTCCAGGCATTCCATGCCCAAATGCTCCGGCGGCGCCCCTTCCTTGCCGTAAACCTGGATGGTCATGTTGCTTTGGTCTTCCAGCCGGGCGATTTCACGCCGTTTTTTGTTGTGCAGATAGTTGGCCACCTCGTCGGCCACAGTCACTGCCACGCGGGCCACCCCTTCCCGCTGAGCGGCGAACATCAACAACCGCACAACTTCGATGGCCATGCTTTCGGCCGTTTTCACCACGCCGGTGCCGGTGCAGCAGGGGCATTCTTTGTAGACGCTCCGCTTCAGACTCGGCCGGATGCGCTGCCGAGTCATTTCGATCAGGCCGAAGGGACTGGTGCGCAGGATTTTGGTACGGGCCCGATCGCGCTTCATGGCGTCGCGGAAAGCGCAGCTCCACATTGCGGCGGTGGCGTTCTTTGCGCATATCGATAAAGTCGTTCACGATGACGCCGCCCAAATCGCGCAACCGCAATTGCCGGGCGATTTCTTTGGCGGCTAACTGATTCATCTGATACGCCGTTTCCTCCGCGCTGTCGTCAGCGCGGAAGTTGCCGCTGTTTACGTCGATGGCCACGAGCGCTTCAGTCTGGTCGATCACAATCGAACCACCCTGCCTGAGCGGCACTTTGCGCTGCTGAATTTTGGCGATTTCGCTTTCAATGCTGTACTTATGGAACAACGGTTCTTTGCCGGCATACAACTGCAACCGATTCACGTACCGCGGCATGACGATCTGCAGGAATTCTTTGGCCCGTTCGTAGGCGGCGGGTTCGTCGATGAAGATGGAATCGACCTCACCGGTGAAAATATCGCGGATAGTGCGAATGATCATATCACTCTCTTCGTAGATCGTGACCGGTGCCGGATGCTTTTTGATTCGCCGGGTGATCACTTTCCAGAGCCGCAGCAAATATGCCAGGTCGCGTGAAATTTCTTTTTTGGTGCGATCGATTCCGGCGGTGCGAACGATGAAGCCCAATCCGCGCGGCGGACTCAATTCGTTCATGATGTCGCGCAGTTTTCGCCGGGCTTCTTCATCCTCGATTTTGCGAGACACCCCGACACGACCCAGCGCCGGCATCAATACCAGATAGCGGCCGGGAATGCTGATGTAGGTGGAAAGCGTCGGACCTTTGGTGCCGATGCCTTCTTTGATGACTTGCACCAGCAGCTCGTCACCGCGGCGCAGAATTTCCTGAATCGGCGGCTTGATGCGCGGCCGCACGCCGAAACGCGGTCCGCGACGGTTTTGCTGCGGACGGCGAGGTCCGTCTTCGTCGAAATCGACATCGGCCTGATCTTCAACGGCCACTTCGTCGGACTGCGGCGACAATTCGTTTTCCGGCGACCCGCCGTCAGGATGCGCTTCGTCGCGCCGTGGCTCATCACGCCGCTGACGGCTGCCATATTCAATGGGCCGATCGGGATCGTATCCGCCTTGGCGAAAATACTGCGGCTCGACATCGCTAATGTGCAAAAAACCGTTGCGGCCGACGCCAAAATCGACAAACGCCGCTTGAATGCTGGGCTCGATGTTCACCACGCGGCCTTTGTAAATATTGCCCACGTAGTTGTCGGCACTGGTGCGTTCGATGTATAGCTCTTCGAGAATTGCGTCTTCAACGATCGCAATCCGACATTCCTCGGGTTGCGAAACGTTGATTAACATTTCTTGTTTCATTGCGTTGCTTTCTAATTCTTAGGGAGTTGCGGACGCAGCGGCGAATGGGTTTCGACTGTCGTCCAATAACTCCACGCGTGTTCGGGTAAGAAAAGATCCTTCGTACTCTAAATCTGCGACTTCCAAGGCCTGTAAGACTTTGCGCGGGCGGGCACTGCCTTCACGATCAACGCGAAGCCGCATGCGCAGCGTACCGCTGTCCAATTCGAGTTCCTCGATGAGGGGGCGTAAATCGAGCGGCGTCTTCCGGCCTTCGCGCTCAATCGGAAACGACGATTGCGACATTAACCAGGCAATGCGATCCAACAGCGCTGGTTGTCGTTCGACCAAAATGGCCGTTTCAAAAGTCACGCTGTTCACCTGCGCTTTGCGATCGGGTGCCGGCAGAACCTCGATCAGCCCCAAAACCATGCCCGGCGGTAATTGCGGTTCAAGGATCGCCCGCAGCGACTCGGCCGTGTGCTCTTCGGCCAGGTCGATTTCAATCAGCTCTTCCAAACCGGCAATGCCCACCGCCAACGCCGAAGGGAAATTCATCCGCGGCTTGGGATGAAAGCCCTCGGTCATGCTCAGTGTAATTCCAGCACGACGCAGTAACCGCTCCCAGGTGCGCATCAGGTCGCGGTGACTGATCCAGCGAAGATCGTCTTGCTTGGTGAAGCGAATTCGAACACGTTGGCGAATTGGCGTCATCTTTGATCCAACTCCGGCGCTGTCTTTTTCAATTCATCGCGCAAATACGCTTTAATGTCACGCGCGTTTTCCATCTCACGTGCCTTTTGTGCGATGGCTTCACACTGCGAGATGGTCGTGGCACGGATGATGCGTTTCACCTCCGGAATTGCACCCGGCGTGACACTGAATTGCCGCATGCCCATGCCCAAAAGCAATTGCGTATAAGTGGTGCTGCTGCTCATCCGGCCGCACAAATTGGCCGGGATGTTGGCCCGCTTTGCTGCCGTCACGGACATGTCGATCAGACGCAAAATCGCCGGATCGCAAGTGTTGTATAGTCCGGCCACGTCTTTGTTACTGCGATCGACCGCCAGCGAATACTGAATGAGATCGTTCGTGCCGATGCTCACGAAATCGACCTCTTCTACAAACCGATCGATCATCATCACCGCCGCCGGTACTTCGACCATCATCCCGACGGGCAATTCACGATTGAACGGAATTTTGTGCTCTTCGAGATCTTCCATCACGTCGATCAGCACCATCCGCGCTTGCCGCAATTCCAGCAGCGTAGTGATTAGCGGAAACATGATTCGCACATCACCCAGGGCGCTGGCTCGCAAAATGGCCCGCAACTGGGTGCGAAACAGCGGCACGTTGCGCAGCGACATGCGGATGCTGCGCAAACCGAGCACCGGATTGCGTTCTTCGTCGGGGCTGGGAATTTGAGCCAGCTTATCGGCGCCTAAGTCGAGCGTACGAATCACCACGGGCTTTTTGCCCATGGCATCGATCACCCGTTTGTAGGCCTCGAAGTGAGTTTCTTCGGTCGGTTCCACGGCGGCCGAGAGGTACAGAAACTCCGTCCGATATAAGCCGATGCCGTCGGCGCCGCGCTCCACGCAGTGATCAACCTCGTAGGGAAACTCGATGTTGCCCATCAAATCAATTCGCACGCCGTCAGCCGTCTGGGCCGGCAGATCGCGCAATGTTTCCAGTCGTGCGGCCAGCGAGCGCTGTTCTTCCACCTCGTGCCGGTAGTGGGCCACCGTTTCTTCATCGGGTTGAAGGATCACGAGACCCTGATTGCCGTCGATAATCACCAGATCGCCGCCGGAAACATCGGTGAGAAACGGACCGACGCCGACCACGGCGGGAATTTCCATGCCCTCGGCCACAATGGCCGTGTGGCTGCCAGGACCGCCGACTTCAGTGACAAACCCGCGGACAAAGTTGCGGTCGAGATTAGCGGTTTCGCTGGGCGTAAGATCGTGCGCCAAAATCACCGCTGGCGAGGTGAGTGACGCAAGCTCTTCGCGACGCCGGCCCAGCAAGTTGCGCAGCAGTCGCTTTTCGACATCAAAAATGTCGCTGGCCCGTTCCGAGAACCCGCCGCCGGGCAGCCCCTGAAACACCTTGGCGTAACGGCGCAGCGTGCGGCTGACCGCATATTCGGGCGAGTAATGCCGCTCTCGGATCAGAGTGTCGATCTCCGACCGCAGTTTCCAATCCGTGAGCATTTGCAGATGCGCATCGAAGATGGCGGCATACTGCGGGCCTAATTCCTTGGCCACGGCGTCGCGGTTACTTTCGATTTCGGCGCCGGCTGCAGTGGCTGCTTTTTCGAACCGCTCGAGTTCGTCATGCACGGCATCGCGCGAAACGAACCGGCGCGGGATGCGAAATCCCTCGCTGTCCATCACCAGGGATTCGCCAATGGCGACGCCGGGTGAGACGGCAATGCCCTGTAATCGTTGCATGCCCGTCCGTGTACGGTTTTCCTCGGCGACGCGGCGACGCGCCACGATAGGCGCTGCCGCGCGGACGGAGCCGGGGCAAAGAGTCGAAGAGTCTAAAAGCCTGAGAGGCAGATGCTGCGATTCGCCTAATTTGGCGACTCTTCGACTCTTCGACTTTTCGACTCTTCGACCCTCTCCGATGCCGAGTGAGCTAAAGCGCGATTAACACGAGGCCTTGGGCTCTTTCGTGCCGCGGTTCAGCTCGAGGTTGATTGGTTCTGGTTTGGTTCGTTTTCCGCAAAATTGCTGGCGAACAGTTCTGTCAAAGCATCGAGGACCTGCTCGGCATCGGAGCCTTCCGCCTCGATCGTTAGCGGCGTGCCTTGCACCGCGCCCAGGGTCAGCAGGTCGAGAATGCTCTTGGCATCGACGCGCTGATTGTCTTTCAAAAACTCGATTTTCGACTGGTACTGCTTCGCCAACCGCACAATCAGGTCGGCCGGACGCGCGTGGATGCCCTGCGGGTTATTCACCACCACTGCCCGACTCGCCTTCCCTTCACTCATTTTCTGCACCGGACCGATTGATTCACCGCAGAGGTTCGCAAAGGAGCACAGAGCTCTTGCCAACAAAACGTCGTCCTATCTCCGTGTCGTCTCTGCAATTCCCTGCGCTCTCTGCGGTGATTTATCCGTTTCTCCGTCGGATTTGGCCCGCAACTTCTGTCTCCAGTTCGTTTGAAAAATGGATTACGCTGCAAACTGATTGTTATCTGCTTCTTCCAGCAATTGCTTGATTTCCTCGGGCGATTTCGCCTGTTTCAGAAATCGGCAGAACGTGTCGTTGCGTAATTGCCGAGAGATGTTTTCCAGTGCCCGCAAGTGATCGCCGGGCCGATCGGGGGGCGATATCAGCAGAAAAAAGAGCTGAACTTTTTCGCCGTCCAGACTATCAAAATCGACCCCCCCCGAGCTCACGGCCACGGTGCCCACCAGGCGATTGACGCTGGGGTGTTTGGTGTGCGGCACAGCCACGCCACGGCCAATGCCAGTGCTGCCCAATTCTTCTCGTTTCAAAATGGCGCGGATGATGCTCTCCAACTCGTCGGCGTTGATTTTTCCTGCTTCCAGTAGCGACTGTGTCATTTCACGGATGACGCCTTCCTTGTCGTCGGCCTTCAACTGCGATCGAATGGCGTCGGTACTTACAAAGTCGGCAAACTTCATGAATCGTTGTCCTTTCTGACCGGCCGGCCGTCTCCGGCGAGGGTTCAGGATTCAGGAATCAGAACATTCGGCAGGCGAAGCCGGCCGCTTTCACTGAACCCCGAACCCTGACAACTAACCGCTCACGCTTCTCCCGCCGCGGCCTGCTGCTTTCCGGCAGCGGGCTTTCGATGACGACCCAGAACCTTCTCTTTGTACTTGCGCAATTGTTGTTCGAGTTTCTGCACCGCTCCGTCGACGCTCCGCCAAAGATCGCCGGATTGCTCGGTGGCTACAAAATCGTGCTTATGTTCGGCATTGACCCTGATGTCGATGATAGGGGTCGTTTCATGTTCCAAATCGACCGTCACTTCGATGGCTGTAAGCCGCTCGAAATATCTTGAAAGCCGGCCCACCTTGGCCTGGATTTTAGCCTGGGTCGCGGCACTCAAATGGCCGTGCCGCGTCGCGATTTTAATTTGCACCGACGAGCTCCTTCCCGGATCAAACACACGTGAAACCAAGGATGTTCACCTCGACTTCGGTTTAAGTCCATCATTCTAACCCTCAAGTGCCTAACTCACCAAGGGGTGGTTTGCGGGGCGCCGACGCATAACCTGCCCGTGTCGGCCAGAAATTCCGGTCCAAACCGGACGCCATCGCCGCGGTCAAGGCTTTGACAACTAGGCCGCAATTGCAGATTAGCGATTACTGAATGCAGATTTCAGAATGAAGCAAACTAGATGAAGGCCTGCCCTCTGCTTCAATCTGCATTCAGTATTCTACAATCGTCCGACCAGCGATGAGGGCGGATGTCGAACCCCGATTTTAGTTGCTGCCCGCCGACAAACCTGTCAAACTTGCCCCGCTGGCGTTCAAACATTCGGCGGTTGCAATCTGAAAGGAGAATCGCCATGAATTCAGGCTACGAGCAGCTCTTGCTACAGCGGCTGTTCCAGACGGATGGCGGTGGCTGGACGCACGCGGTCTACGTGGCCGCCATGTTTGTCGTCATCATGTGGCGAAAAGAGAGCATTGTCAATTGGTGGCTGTTTCGCATGTCGTATCTCTTGTTTGCCGCAGCGCTTGTAATTCCACCTGTCGTGCTTCCACTCCTCCAATGGCTTGCGAGCGGTGCCATGCTGCAAGGCCGGGGCACCAGCGAGGGACAGATTTTACTATCGATTCTCTTCTCCGGCACGGGCCCAGCACTATTCGCTGGTGCCGTGGTTTGCGGCCTGGGCTCGATGATGCCACGGCAGTTCCGCTTCGCAGCGCCACTGCCGCCGTCACCACCGGCGCCGCATCCGTTGGATTGAGAGGGCGAATTTGGCTGGCGTGATCAATTACTTTTTCGACGCAGCCGGTGAAAGCTCCCAACGCAACTCGTAATCCGGCTTTGCTTCGAATCCCGGCGGCGATGCGGAACTGAGAATCGTGCTGTCATCTTTCCGCTCATAACCAAACGGCTTGTCGGTGGTCGGATCGACCGGAATCGGCACTTCTTTAATGTCGCTCAGTCGCTCCGGCAATTGATCCTTGTGCTGCGCCGCATAGAGGCGAATCGCTTCCACGCACCGCAGCGCCGCCACTTCGCGAGATAAGCGCACTTGTGCGAATCGCACTGCTTGAAGTGCCGGCATCAGGAGCTTGGCCAGAGGAAAGATTTCGCTGTTCTCCGTTGAGGTATCTGCAAAATCCTTTTCTGCATTAATCATCCCTGCGCTGGCACCGGGAAAATCGATGTACGCCCATTTGAAGATCTTGTCGCGCGTCGCTTCATAGGTTTCAACCACGGCGAGCAGAATTGCTTGCGACATTGGCATCGCGTCGATCTGTTTAGCCGTGTATCCGGCAATCGCCAATTCCGCTTTGGCCTTGGGATACGCCGTGACGGCGAACATGGCGCTCTTGGCCCAAAAATTCGCTTCGCCGGTGACCTTGGGCATGATCTCGTAGATTTTTTGGGCGACTTCCACGAGCGTCGAGTTCCACTCCGTTTCCGACATCTTTTTGCTTCGTAAATCGCGCAGCGACGGCAACACCAAATAAAGATTGTCCTGCTCCATTTCTACGCGCCGGCTGCAAATCGATGAGTGGACTGGGCAGCGCCGTCAGCGTCCAATACAAATTCGGGCAGTCTGGTTGCTGAACCAACGTCTCCACCTGCTTGAACATGATGGCGGCAATGGCCACGCCCACCAGGCCATTGATCAGCGTAGGTCCTTTCGCGCTGTCACGCGCCAGCACCAGTCCGGTCTTGAGATTGTCGACCACTTCGTCGATGTTCCCGCGGGCCATGGCCATTTGCGCCCGTAACACGATCAGCCAGGCAAGGGCGCGCATTTTTTGAAGTTCAGGAATATGGGTCTGAATATTTTGTTCGCGAAACGGCAAGTCCCAATCGCAATACTCACGCCGCGTGGCCAGACGAATCAGGTCGAAATCGTAACTCGGACAATTATCGAGAAATGCGTTGGCCTCGTGATTAACGCGCAATTCGCCCAGCGGCAGTTCGCACCAATCGGAAATCTTTTCCTCGACCTCTTGATAAGCTTTGTTGTTGCCCAAGACCATGATTGCGCAAAATACTGAGGCGCCGCGTTGCCCGGTGTTTGCTCGATGTACTTGGGCAGCAGCCGATACTTCATCGCCGCGTAGGGCATCTCCGCCGGATGCAAAAGAAAACGCGTGGTTTTGGCCTGCTCGGCGGCGGCCGCCGGCACCTTGTCCGAATTCTCGTTCTGAGCATAAACCTGGCCGACGCCGGCCACTAACAGCCCAATGGCGCCGAGGAATCGGAAGATTGTTGTGGTTTGAATCGGATTCATGTCGAGCCGCCATCCTTTTCTGTTTTGAATAATTGTTGTCGTAGCATCGGCCAGGTGGGGGTTTGCTCCGCGCGTTGATGTCCGCCAGTTTTGTTCTCCGCCGGTAGCGATTCGACGCCGCGAGTCAGTACGAGATTGCGAAGTTGGAGATAATTGTTTTGATCAGAAGGCGAAGCATGCGACGAATCCGCGGGCGTCGACGGAAACGAAATCATCGCGGTCGATCCGCCGGTCATCGGGCGATCGACGTAGACGATCCGCTCTCCGGGGCGCTGCGAAAGAATCAGCATCCCGCCAAAGGTCATTGCCAACAGCAGCGACGCCGCCGTCGCCAACGGCCAACCAAAACGCCTGTAGGAGGCGACTCCCGTCGCCGATTGCCGGGAACCCTCTCGCCTGGTGGGAGAGGGCCAGGTGAGGGAGGCAACATTGCGAAGGGTAGCCGGGGTCGAGGCTGCCGAGCCCCCGGTGATTTCAGGCTGCTGGGAGCTCACTTCGTTCGACCCCGGCCACCCGATGTGTATAGAAGAATCAAACACGCTCGCCTGCCCGGCCAAATACATCAGCCGATCGCGGTCTAGCCGTGCCGCCGGAGAAAATCGGCGCAAGAATGCCTCAACTTGTTTCAATTCTTCGGTGAGTTCTTCGCCCGGTTCGTCGCTTGACATGTTTCACCTAGCAGATTTCGCAAGGCCGTAAGGCCCGCTTGATAACGTCGATAGACCGTGCTGGCAGAGCTGCCGACCAGCTCGCCGATTTGCGTAAACGTCAGTCCGCCCCACAGGTGGGCCACAATCACTTCCCGTTCTTCCAGCGGCAACTTGGCTAATTCCACGGCGACTGTATCGGCATCGGGTGCTGTCGATTCCGCCACTGCAAACCAACCTCGGCCCGCGGCTGCCGCCTCGGCTTCATGCCGCCGCCTGCGTGTTTCGGCTCGGCCGGCACTGATCGCCGCGTTGCGAACCACGCAATACAGCCATGCTGCCGGATCACGTGGACATTCCGTCTGCCGGGCCAGTTGCACGAACGCTTCCTGCACCGCATCCTCCGGCGAATTGCACCACTGCTGTGCGAACAACACCAACGCAGCGACATGCCGATCCAACAACTGGCCCAGCAATTCCGGACCGGGTCTGGTCGACATACTCTTACTTCGCCCAAGGGTGCTGCTCTGATAAGAAGACGCCGGCGGCTGGCGTCCGTTTCAGCATTATCTCAGAAATGGCGGCAGGCGGTGGCCGAATCGCAAATGCCTGATCGACCGCGCCGCCTGCCGTCTATCAGTTACATGCTGTGCTGCGGATGGAGCCGTTCCTGCGGCGCGACGGCCACGCGGTTGATGGCGTTCAGAAACGCCAGGGCGCTGGCTTCCACACTGTCGGTCGAAACGCCGCGGCCACGGTAGACCTGGCCGTTGTGTTCGATCTCGACATTCACCTCGCCCTGCGCGTCTTTGCCCACGGTGACCGAATGCACGCGGAAATCGCGGCAGGACACGTGCAGCCCGGTGATTTTTTCGATCGCCAGGAAAATGGCATCCACGGGCCCGTCGCCGGCGGTCATTTCTTCGGTGAAATCTTGCCCGCCGCGGCGGAGCGTGAGCCGCACGGTGGGCTTACCTTCCGTGCCGCAGTTGACTCGATAGTTCGCCAGTGTCCAAGTTTCCGGCACGTCGAGAATTTGCTGTTCGCACAAGGCGGCGATGTCGCCGTCGTAGATTTCTTTTTTCTTGTCGGCAAGTTGTTTGAACTGCTCGAACACGGTTTGCAGTTGCTCCCCGGTCAGGTGATAGCCAAGCGCCGCGCGCGATCGGCCAGCGCGGCCCGCCCGCTGTGCTTGCCCATCACCAGATCGGTCTTCGAAAGTCCGACGTCTTCCGGCCGCATGATTTCGTATGTTCGCGGCTCTTTCAGCATGCCGTCCTGATGGATGCCCGCCTCATGGGCGAACGCATTGCGGCCGACAATGGCTTTGTTGCGCTGCACCTGCATACCGGTGACGTTAGAGACCAGCCGGCTCGTGGGAACCAGCCGCTGCGTGTTGATGTGCGTATCGCAGTGGTAATAATCGTTCCGCGTGCGCAGCGCCATCACGATTTCTTCCAGCGAGCAGTTGCCAGCCCGTTCGCCGATGCCGTTGATGGTGCATTCCACTTGCCCGGCACCGTTTTCTACGCCGGCCAGACTGTTGGCCACGGCCAGACCCAGATCGTTGTGGCAATGCACGCTGATCACCGCTTTGTCGATATTCGGCACACGCTCTTTTAGCGTGCGGATCACCTGGCCGTAATGGGCCGGAGTGGCGTAACCCACCGTGTCGGGAATGTTCACCGTCGTGGCCCCGGCGGCGATGGCGGCTTCCACCACCTGGCAGAGAAAATCGATTTCGGTACGGGCGGCGTCTTCCGGCGAAAACTCGACATCGTCGCAATAACTGACGGCTCGTTTCACACCGACCACGGCCCGACGGATGATCTCGTCTTTATCCATCTTGAGTTTGAATTCGCGATGGATGGCGCTGGTGGCCAGAAACACATGAATCCGCGCTTGCGGAGCGCCCTTCAGCGCTTCCCACGCGCGATCGATATCGGCGTCGTTGCATCGGGCCAGTCCGCAAATGGTCGAACCGCGGATATTGGTGGCAATCTGCCGCACGGCTTCGAAATCGCCGGGCGAGGCGATCGGAAAACCGGCTTCAATGATATCGACACCCATATCCACGAGCGCCTGGGCGATTTCGAGCTTCTCGGTAATGTTCATGCTGGCGCCCGGCGATTGCTCGCCGTCGCGCAGCGTGGTGTCGAAAATGCGAATCATGCGCGGCGAAGTTGCAGGCGTCGGATTGCTTGTCTTTGCAGCGCGGAGATCAACGGTCGGAACAATTGATTTGGAATTTGAAGCTGACATGGTTGGTAATGGCTTTCTTGGATTGCGGGGATTGAAATATCGAATCAAACGCGATTCAAGCCCAGGGGTTGCGGGCACCGTCGCCGCGATGGTCCCTGGGCTTGCGCAAAACCAACCAGGCCCTTGAAGGGTGGGCGCGATTCACTGCGATTTCGAAATGCGTGTTTGTCATGATTGTTATCCGCGTGCCCCTCACCCCGGCCCTCTCCCCGAGGAGAGAGAGTACAGGCAACAAACAAATCCAACAAAAAACCCCAGGGCCTGCGACAGGCCTTGGGGTTCATCTGTTTCGGTATAAATACACGAACCCTACAGCCTGCTGGGGCGAAGCAATAAACCACGCAAAAGCAGTAGCCGCAGGTCGGTCATCGCAATCGGTCCTTAAAAAAACAGGCCGAAAGGCCGAAAAGGCCAAGAGCCTTCTTCGGCACTTCTCTACCCGCAACTTTAGATGACAGCCCGCCGGCGGTCAAGCGATTCTGCCGGCTAAAATTGGCGTACGACAGCGATATTTCCTATTTTGATTGTTCGAGAATGCCGTGGGAACACTAATGTTACGATTCTTCCGCTATCTGGTTTTTGCCTTCGTACTGCTCGTTGTGGCAGCAGTGTGGCTCAAGCTGCTGCTCACGCCGGTTTGGGTGAAGGCTTTACTTTTCATGCCGGATGATCGCGGAGCACCGATCACCCATTGGGAGCGCGGTTGGCCCGCGACGTATCAGCAAGACGACGGCGCAGGCGGGCAGAGTTTTTCCTGGTGGTTGCTGGCTGTTGATGTGGGCTTGGCGCTGGTAGTACTTACCGTTGTCGGCGCTTTAGTGATTCGCCGAATGCGTCGTCCGCGGTCGTGGAATTTCTCGCTCCGCAGTTTGCTGATCGGCACGGCGGCTGATCGCAGCCGCTTGCGGTTGGTGGTTGCGAGAGCGCTATCTCTGGCAGGGCGAGCAACAGGCGATTTCCGATTTATCTGCCGCTGGCGTTAAATTAGTCGTCGCCCAACGAGGCTATTGCGGCCCCGACTGGTTGCTGCGATTGTCCGTGTTAAGGCTCAAGCCTCCTGTAACCAGTTCTCCTCCGAGCAGTGCTGCCGCTGCCTTGGCTGCAACTCGCAGATCCATATCGCAGCCGCCTGATGACTGCCTGACGATCTTTGAACGCGTGGTGATTCTCGACATGCCAAACGTTCCCGTCGCCCAGGACCAACTGCAATTGCTTGCGAATTCGCTTCCTGCGCTATCAGGTTTACGCCAGCTGAGGTTTCCTCCACGCGTTGTGCATTTGAGTGCAGAACTTCTCGAACCAATCGGCCGATGCACGGCTTTGGAATATCTTGGGTTGGCAGAAACGGATATCGACGAATCTGGCATCTCGTCCTTTGCGTCACTGTCGCGTCTTCGTGTTCTAGATCTCAGCATGGCTGCAAATATCGACGACAATTCCATCACCTCCATCTGCAAACTACGGTCTCTCGAAACACTATTTCTAATCGGCACCCAAGTGACCGACTCCGGGCGCAATGGCTTGTTGACCTGACCAGCCTGAAACGAATTTCGTTGCCGTTTCGCGTCTCCGACGAAGTGGCGGCCATGTTCGCTGCCAAGGGTGTTACCGTCGAATAATGGCTACCCACACAAAAAACCTTATCCTCGCGGATCGTTCACGCGGCCCAAGAACAAAATGCTGCCGGTGGGTTCGTCGCGGATAAGGAAGACGAAGGGGTGATCGGCGCGGAATTCCGATGGCTCGGCCGGCATGGCCATGGCGCGAATCACGACGCCGGTGGCGGCCGCGGCTTCGGTGCCTTCTTCGTTTACATCCACGAACGATTTGTGAAACACTTCCGAAATGAACAGGTCGCGCTTGCCGTCCATGCCGGAGAAATCGGCTTTGTCGGGATCAAACGCGGAGGTCATTCCCAGCGACGAAAGCACGCGGCTCAGTTGAATTTCCTGCGTCAATTTGAATTTCGGCAGCCAGACGCTCACCTCGGTGGAACGTAGATTTTTCGTCCACTTACCGATGTTGTCGGCGGTCAGTTGTTTTTCCAAATCCGGTAGGCCCGCTTTGTCATCCGGCAGAAGCAGAACCATCGCCAGCCCACGGCCGAGACTTTTCTCGTCGGCTTTGTACCCAAGTTTCAAAATTTTTACTTCGTGGTTGTCGCCGAACTTCGCCGTGCCAAATTGATGATGTTTTTTTTGAAACATCATCGGCACGTCAACTTTGTCGCTGGCCGAAAGGAAAAACGGCGTCGGCTTGGTGGCGTCTTCTTTGAACGCTTCCTCCCATTTGCCTTTGAAATACACCGCGTTGGTCAGCACCAGCCGGGTCATCGAGTTGACGCCCCCTTCGGGAATCAAATCTTTGATTTTCCCGTTGGTGGCTTCTTCCACCCAGGTGTTGATTTTTTTGCGCGCCGCTTTCGCCTGGCCGAAGTCGAGTTGCACCAACTCTGCTCCGTAATCGGTTCGCAAGGTATTCAAGAACGCATCGAGAAACTTGAAGCCCTGCTGTCCCCAAATTCGGTTGGCGATGCTTAGTTGATATGCTCCCTGCTTGCCGCCGGCGTTGAGTTGGTTGATGAGTTGGCCCATGGCGGTGTGAATTGCGTTGCCGCCGTCGGACCTGGGTATCGAGTCGAAATGCAGTACGCCAGCCATCTGTGTGGCGGTTTCTCCGCGGGCACCGGCCGCGGTCATCGCCAGCGCCGAGGAAATGCTGCTGGGCGAGAAAAACAGATTGCCCTTGGGTCCGCTCAGCTTGGCATACAAATCGAAAGCGAATTGATTGCCGGCCGCGGCGACCGCTTTCACTCCAGGCTCCGGTTTGTTCGCCTCGGCGGCGGAAATGAAATGCGGTGTCATCATTGCTAGGGCCAAAAAAGTGGTGGAAGTAATCCCTAGTGTGCCGATTCGCTTCACGATATGGCCTCCTGAACCGATGTGATCAAACCGAAGAGGTCTCGCCCCGCTCATTCAGAGACATTAGACTTCACTCGCACCAACAAACAAGCGTCGCGGAAAATAAATTCCATGCCAATTCGATTGGCACGCTAACTCGCAAGCAGCTCTCACGCGTTCACCCTTCACCCACTCACCCGTTCGATTGAATGCCTTTCGGAATTTGGCCACTCCTCGCTGCGGAAATTGCCGCGCCCGTCGCTCCGTCGGCCGCTGGCGGCATTCAGCCGCTGTGGTGGCACTGGGTGGCGTTCGGCGTGTTCGTGGTCACCATGCTGGTGCTTGATTTGGGGGTATTTCACCGCCGCTCGCAGGAGCCTACGTTGCGGGAAAGCGCCCGGTGGACGGTCATCTGGGTCGCGCTGGCGCTGCTATTCAACGGCCTGGTGTGGAAATGGGGCGGACCGACGGCGGCGATCAATTTTTTCACCGGCTATCTGATCGAATGGTCGCTGTCGATGGACAACGTGTTTGTGTTCGCGGTCATTTTCACTTACTTCCAGGTGCCGCTCAAACGCCAGTACCGCGTACTGTTTTGGGGCATCTTGGGAGCCATTGTCATGCGGCTGGTGTTTGTGCTGGCCGGTGCCGCACTGATCAATCGCTTCGATTGGGTTATGTGGATCTTCGGCGCCTCTTGATTTACACAGGCATCAAGTTGGCGCTGAAGCATGACGAGTTCGATCCCGAATCGAACCTCGTGATGCGCATCGGCCGTCGGATATTTCGGGTGAGTACCGGGGAACATGGCAAACGGTTTTTTGTGCGCGAGAACGGGCAGTTATGTGTCACGCCGTTGTTTCTGGTGCTGCTGGTGATCGAAAGCACCGATGTGCTGTTTGCCGTCGACAGCGTGCCGGCCATTTTCGGTGTGACCAAAGATCCGTTCATCGTGTTCACGTCGAACATCTTTGCCATCCTCGGCCTGAGGGCGTTGTACTTTTTGCTGGCCGGCGTAATGGACATGTTCCGCTACCTCAATTACGGCCTGGCCGCGGTGCTGACGTTTGTCGGCCTGAAAATGATTGCCGAATACTGGCTGCCACGCTGGGGCATCGATTTTCATTTTTTCGGCGATAACCCGTGGGCCTCGCTGCTGGTGATTCTGACGCTCTTGGGAATTTCGATCGCCGCCTCGGTTTTCTCCCAGCGCCGGGAAGACAAGCGTAAGCTAGAATGACAGGGAATGAAGAATGACCAATGACCAAGCACCAATGCCCAAAGGGCCGCCGATCGAAATTTATTGGTCATTGGGATTTGGTCATTGGTCATTGATGTGCTTCGCCACTTCGCAAAACCTTACCTTTAGACCCCCCATGCCGTACTTCCTTCACAAACACCGCTATTGGTTCATGGCTTTGATCATCGTCTCTGTCATCGCCATTTTCTGGTTCCAGATGCGAGACGACGTGCCCGCAGGTGGCGGGGCAGGCAATAAGGCCAATCAAATGGACCAGCCCAGCCAGCGATTGCCGGTCGGCCCGTAAGCCCGCCGCGTAAGCCAGGGGTCGGGAGTCAGGGTTCGCGGTTCGGGAGTCAGGGACTCCAGCCGTTGGCATGGGTGGCACAGATACGCAAGGCGAATCCGTGTCGCGCTAGCGACAAGAGGCTCAACGAAGTGGGCTCACGACCTAGTCGTTAAACCTTGAACTGATTCCTCTTGCGGCTGCGCCGCCCCGACAAGCTGTCGGGGCCACCCCCGCTTCAGGGCGTGCCACCCATCCCGACCGGCACAGTCGGACGGTGTGTGCTTTCTCCTTGACTTTGGCCCACCCTGCACGCGACAATTGAGTGATCGATTCACCGCGGGCCGGCGGCACTTATCTTGCGCCGCGATGTTACAAGGGGTTCAGGCTCGCATGGAATGGAGAAGTCGATGCTAACTGTTGCCCCGTTTAATTGCGAATGTCACGCCTTGCGCCGTCGTGGCCTGACCATTGTTGAAATGCTGGTGTCGTTGGCCTGTGTCATTTTGTTGATGCTGGCCTATACGCAACTATTCAGCGATGTCGGCAACCGCATTGGCGACGCCCGTTCGATGATCGAGCTGACCAACCGCATGCGCAGCGCCAGCCACCGCCTGCGCACCGATTTAGAAGCCCACACCTGCGATTTGCTCCCGTGGCGCGACCCAGCGGCCGGGCAGGGATATTTTGAAATCATTGAAGGTCCGATTCATGATGTGCCGTCGCCGATTCCAGCGAGCGACGACGCGGCAACTTCGTGGGATGAGACCCATCCCGTTCTTGGCGACATCGACGACGTACTAATGTTTACGGTTCGTAGCAAAGAAGGACCATTCACGGGAAAGTACTTTGATTCTACAACGAACGCGTCGCGCACTGTACAGTCGGAAGTCGCCGAAGTGGTTTGGTTCCTGCGACCGACAATGAAAGCTGATGGAACGACCCAAGTCGACCCACCTACCTACACGCTGTATCGGCGGGTGTTCTTAGTGATGCCGACGTATCAGGGCAACCCGACAACGATCTCGCCCAAGCCCAGCGGATCTGCTCCATATCTTGCGCCGCAGTCCATTTTTCTCAACTACGACATCTCCGTTCATACTGAAAACCCCGACACCCCGACTGCCAAGCTTGTCGCAAATACACTTGGCGACTTGACGAAGCGTGAGTGTCGCTATGGTCATGCCCTTGAAAAATCAGCCACCGATCCCGCGCTGGGCTTCCCACATCGGGTTGACCCCGCGACGCTTGTGCCCTTTGGCGGCAAGCTTATTAATGGTGTCTACAGTGTTAACACAAACGTTAACACGAGTAATTCTGCGCTATGGCGAAGATGTTGTGCTCACCAATGTCCTCGCGTTCGACGTGCAGGTTTGGGACCCATATGCACCCGTTCAGGCTGTTGGCACAGCGCCGAATCAAGTTGCAGTCGGCCCCAGCGATCCAGGGTACACGGTAGGCGGCACGGCGGTGAGTCAGGGAGCCTTTGTAGACTTGAATTGGGCGAACACCACTTGGTCCGCTGCCGGCTCAACCGATCCATTTCAAACGCAGGGGCATCTGAAGTCGAAGTTAACCGCGACAGCGACTACGCAAGCGACATATGATACTTGGTCATTCCATTATGAACACGACGGAATCAATCAGCTAAATCCAAATTCGCCAAATACCGCCGATCAAGGCACGAATGGCTTCGATGATGACGGCAATGGCATTGTCGATGACGCCGGTGAACGCGAAACTTCGCCGCCGTATCCGGTGCCGCTGCGGGGGATCAAAGTGCGGATTCGCTGCTACGAGCCGGACGCCCGGCAGGTTCATGAAGTGACCGTGGTCGAATCGTTTGTGCCGGAGTGAAGATAAGGCAGAAAGCAGAAAACGGCAGTTTTTATATTATGCCTTCTGCTTTCTGCTTTCTGCCTTTCCATGATCCCCCATTCCATTCGCTTGCGGCAGCCGTGGGATGAAGTGCCGGCCGGCGCAGGGCGTGTGGCGTATCGGCGGCGATTCAATTCGCCCACCGGCTTGGATGACTGGAAGCGCGTTTCGCTGGAAATCGATCGGGCAATCTTTGCCGGCGAGGTGCTGCTGAACGGCGTTTCCTTGGGCCCACTTGCGCCCGGCGAGCTATTTGCCGCCGATATTACGCCGCATCTCCAGCCGGCCAACGAACTGCGGGTGGAAGTCGATCCGCGAACCGCGCTCTCCAGGCCGCCGCAGACGAATTCGATCTACATTATCGACCTCGAAGAACCACTGGGCAGCCCCATCGGCGACGTCCGCCTGGTCATCCGCACCGTGCATCCGGGCGATTCCGCCTCCCAATGAGCGAGTGGCGGACTCACGCAAAGGCGCAAACGGGTTGGGAAGGAAGCCCGAAATAGGGATTATTATGTTTGAGAATGAGTGTGTGTCCGAGTATGTTCGGGTATTGAGCGTCAAAAATAATCCGAGGTTGTTAATTCCTGCTTGATTTCATGGCTGCCTGGCTTTCTGATAATCTTCGTCTGCTCTGCTTTGTATCTTTGGCCTTTGCGTGAGGTAAATTTCGATGCCGCATTTCGCCACTCGTCTGCCGCTAACTTTCTGGCTTTTGCTTGCCATCTTTCTTCTCTTGCCGCTATGCGCGAAGGCAGACGAGCCGAATAAGCTTACGCCGGAGGAGATTGCCGAGGGTTGGATTTTACTGTTCGACGGTGAAACAATGTACGGCTGGACGCCCAGCAGCGAGGCGAATTGGGCCGTGAAGGACGGCATTGTCTCGGTCTCCGAAGGCAAAGGCGGGCTGCTGTGCACCAACAGCGAGTTTGGCAATTACGAACTGAAGGTCGATTTCCGCTCGCCCGAGGCCACCAACAGCGGCGTGTTTTTCGCGCACGCCATTGAAGCCGAAGAACACTACATCTGATTGCTACGAGCTGAACATCGCCCCGCCGAGCAATCCGTTTCCGACCGGCGGTTTCGTGAAGCGCCAGCGGGCTGATGGGGCCGAGCCAAAGTACGATGAGTGGAACACCTTCGATGTGACGGCCGACGGAGGGCACTTCTTCGTGAAGCTAAACGGAAAGCAGGTGCTCGATTACACCGATCCCAAGCCGGCGCCGTGCGGATTCATTGGGCTGCAATTGAACGAGGGGCGAGCAGAGTTCCGCAACATCAAGCTGCGGCCGCTGGGTCTGAAATCGATCTTCAACGGCAAGGACCTCACCGGTTGGAAGCCGCCCCAGGGCAACAAGAGCGTGTTCACGGTCACGCCGGAAGGTTGGATCAACATCAAAAAAGGCAGGGGTTCATTGGAAAGTGAGGGGAAATACGGCGACTTTGTCGCGCAATGGGAAGCCATCACGAACGGCAAGAATTTGAACTCGGGTGTATTCTACCGCAGCATTCCCGGCCAGTTGGTGAACGGCTACGAATGCCAGATTCACAACGGCTTTAAGAATGGCGATCGCTCGCAGCCGGTCGACGGCGGTACCGGCGCAATCTACCGGCATTCCAAGGCCCGCAAAGTGGTGCCAAACGATTTCGAGTGGTTCAGTCAAACGCTGATTGCATCAGGAAAACACATGGCCTGCTGGGTGAACGGCTACTTGGTGAGCGATTGGTCCGATGACCGCAACGAAGATGAAAACCCGCGAACGGTTGCCGCACCGCCGCCGGCACGTTCCAATTGCAAGGCCACGACGCATCGACCGACGTTTCTTTTCGCCATCTGCGCACTGCCGAGACCGAGCCTCGAACGGAATGACGAATGACCAAATCCCAGTGACCAATGGTGGCACAGACGCAAGCTTCTTTGGTCATTAGTGACTGAGGGGTCTTGTGATTTTTTTCACAGACTACGGCCCTTTGTGTGGCCCTTCGCAAGATTTTTTTTTGACCAATCGCACCCTGGTCCGCTATGCTGGAGTTGGGGAGGAGCGGAGAGCGCAATGAGGATGTGCGCGCCAAGGGGCTGTCTTTTCTAACAGCACCTACCACACTTGGGCCGGGAGGGTTGTCATGTCGTTGCAGGATATTCTGAACACCAAGGGCAGCAAAGTTCTGTCGATCGATCCGCAGGCCACGCTGGCCGACGTTGTGCAAAAGCTGGTCAAGAACAATTGCGGGTCGCTGGTTGTCTGCGAGCAAGAAGATTGCGCGCGTATGGTTGGCATCATTACCGAACGCGATATTTTACGGGCCTGCGCCGATCGCAAGGCATCGCTCGAACAGCAGCGCAGTGCGCGACGTGATGTCGGCCGATTTGGTCACTTGCACGCCGCACGACAGCGTGCAAGACGCAATGGGAGTGATGACCAACCGCCGCTTGCGCCACCTGCCAATTGTGGATGGCGGCGGCCGCCTGGTCGGCATTGTTTCGATCGGCGACCTCGTGAAGCATCAGCTCGATGAACTGTCGATGGAAAATCACTACCTGAAGACCTACATTCACGGCTGACAATTGACGTGTAGCGGCGGAGCTTGCTCCGCGCTCGACGCAGGGCATTAGCCTGAATTCGTCGTCAGTACGCGCAGTTGCGCGGCAGCGGAAAGTAGACTTCTTCTTCGCGGATCGATCGGTTCTCGAGCGTTGCGCCAAAGTTTTGCTGCAAGAACTCGATGCACTGCTGCACGAGAGTTTCCGGAGCGCTGGCGCCGGCGGTGATAAGCACGGTTTCGCCGCCGCTGAACCACGATCGATCGATGTTGGCAGGGCCATCGATCAAATGGGCCGACGCGCCGGTTTCTGCCGCCAACTCGGCCAGCCGTAAACTGTTGGAACTGTTCTGACTGCCCACGACCAAGACGATATCGGCCTGCGGGGCGATCATCCGCACCGCCTCTTGCCGGTTTTGCGTGGCATAGCAGATGTCTTCTTTCGGCGGACCGACGATGCTCGGGAACCGCTCTTGCAACCGGCGGATGATGCGGTTGGCGTCGTCGACCGAGAGCGTGGTTTGTGTGAGGTACGCCAACTTGGCATCGGCCGGAAGTTCCAGTCGATCGACGTCTTCAATGGAACCGACCAGCAAAAACGCCTCTGGCGCTTCACCCATGGTGCCGATCACTTCATCGTGGCCGGCGTGGCCAACAAGAACGATTTTGTAGCCAAGCTTGGCGTATCGCACCGCCTCCAAATGCACTTTGGTGACCAACGGGCAAGTGGCATCGATTGTTTTCAAGCGCCGCTGCCGGGCAATTTGCCGCACTTCCGGCGAGACGCCGTGGGCGGAAAACAGTAGGTTGCCCCCTTCTGGCACGTCGTGCAAATCGTCGACGAATACCGCCCCCTCGCCACGGAAGCGTTCCACCACGTGCTTATTGTGGACAATCTCGTGATAGACGTAGACCGGCGCGCCAAACAGCGCGATCGACCGTTCCAAGGTTTCGATCGCCATGTTCACGCCCGCACAAAATCCGCGGGGGCTGGCGAGAATGATTTTCATGATGCCAGGTTTCGCTTGTGTCTTCGAAGATGAAAAGGCTCGAAATCCGAAATGACCCTGGTCATTCGTGCTTCATCATTCATCATTTATTACTGTATGATAATGTTCACGTTACCGGCTGGATAGCCGAGTCGATTTTAACATGTCTGACGCATCGTTTCTCAATGAGCTTGCCGTTTATGGACCGGCGACGGCCGCGCGCGGTCGTCCGTCGCTGGCAGAGGCGCAAGCTTATTGCCGGCGTTTGGCTCGCAACCACTATGAAAACTTTACGGTGGCCAGCTGGCTCTTGCCGGCGGAGTTGCGGCCGCATTTCTGCAGCATTTATGCTTATTGCCGGTGGTCGGACGATTTGGCCGACGAAATCGCTGGCGGCGCCGCGAGCTTGGAATTGCTCGATTGGTGGCAGTCGCAACTGGACGATTGCTATCACGGCGTGGCGACGCATCCGGTGTTTGTAGCGCTGGAGCCGACGATTCATGAGTTCGAAATTCCGATCGATCCGTTTCGAGATTTGCTCACGGCCTTCCGTCAAGATCAGAACCGCACGCGGTACGAAACATTTAACCAATTGCTCGATTACTGCCGTAACTCGGCCAATCCGGTGGGACGACTGGTGCTGTACTTAGGTCGTTGCCACGACGAAGAGCGCGGACGGCTGGCCGATTCTATTTGCACCGGCCTGCAGCTCGCAAATTTTTGGCAAGACGTGGCCCGCGATTATGACATGGGTCGGATTTACTTGCCGCAAGACAGTTGCCGCGCAGCCGGATATGACGAAGCGATGTTCGCCGGAAAGGAATTCAATCCGCAGTTTCGCCGGCTGCTTGCCGGTGAGGTTGATCGGGCTGAATCGCTTCTTCACGCAGGCCAACCGCTTGTGGCACTGGTTCCGAACTCGCTGCGAATTGACGTGCAACTTTTCATTGACGGAGGCCTAGCGATTCTCGATTCGATTCGCCGCGTCGATTACAACGTGTGGCGTACGCGGCCTGTCGTCAGCAAATGGCGGAAGCTGTGGCTCTTGCGCGCGCCTGGTGGCAGTCGCGGCGCAGTGGCGTATTGAATGCGTCTCATCAAATGTTGCCAGCCGCCGCGTCGCAGGAGCCGCGCTCGTGACCGATCTTGAAGAGAGCTACGCACTTTGTCAGCGGCTTGCGCAGGAGCAGCCTCGAACTTTTATTTCTCGTTTCTGCTGCTGCCGAGACAAAAACGTCGCGGCATGTGGGCTTTGTACGCTTTTTTGCGGCACGTCGACGATTTGGCCGATGACGAGAGTTGCGAAGCAAGCTCACGACGGCGCACCTTGGAAACGCTGCGTGACGATATGCACGCCGCGCTGGCCGGCCAATCGCGGAACTCGATTTTGCCGGCGCTAGCCGATACCGTGGCGCAATATCGCATTCCGCGGGAATATCTGACGGCGGTCATCGACGGTGTGGAAATGGATCTCGACGGCTCGGTGTTCGAGACTTTCGCAGATTTGGAAACGTACTGTTACCGCGTGGCGTCGGTCGTCGGCCTGGCGTGCATTCACATTTGGGGTTTTCGCGGACCGCAAGCGATCGAACCGGCGCGGAATTGTGGGCTGGCATTTCAGCTCACCAACATTTTGCGCGATCTGAAAGAAGATGCAGAGAAAAGCCGCATTTACTTGCCACAGGAAGAAATGCGACAGTTCGGCTACTCGGCGGACGAACTTCATCGAAGCGTGATCGATGCACGATTCAAGAACTTGATGCAGTTCGAAATCCAGCGCGCCGAGCGATTGTACGATTCGGCCAACCAGTTGGAGCCGCATTTAGATCGCGATGGCCGGCGTGTATTACGGGCGATGACGGCCACGTACCAAACGCTGCTGGCGAAAATTAAACGGGACCCAGCCGGTGTTTTCCATGATCGGGTGCGGCTCAGTCCGTGGGAAAAAATGCGGATTGCGGCCGAAGCTTTCTTTGCGCAGCCTTTGCCTTTGAGATCTGCCGCGCCGTGCGAGACGGTGTCGTCATGAGTGGGCCGCCCGATCGCACGGCACAGTGCGGCCATTGTCGGCGGCGGTTTGGCGGGCCTGGCCGCGGCGGTTGGTTTGGCCGATCGGGGTTTGCACGTCGAACTCTTCGAAGCCCGGCGGCAACTCGGCGGCCGCACCGGTTCGTTTCGCGATTCGGCCACGGGAGCAATTGTCGATCATTGCCAGCACGTCAGCCTTGGCTGCTGCACCAACTTCGACAACTTCTGCCGCCGCACCGGCTTGACCGACTTGGTGCGCACCTGATCGAACGCTGCATTTCATCGGCCCCGATGGCAAGCGATTTGATTTGCAGGCGACAAACTGGTTGCCGGCGCCGCTCCATCTGCTGCCCGCGCTGTTGCGATTGCCGTATGTGTCATTTCGCGATCGGCTGGCCATTATCAGCGGCATGCGGAAGCTAATTCGTTGGCCGACGGCGGATGATCCTCGTGGGCCGACGATTGGCGATTGGCTGCCTCAGCAGGGCCAAAGCGCGGCGGCGATTGAACTATTTTGGACGCCGATCATTGTGAGCGCGCTGAGCGAAACGCTCGACCGGGTTGCCGTGCCGCCGGTGCGAAAAGTGTTTGTCGATGCGTTTCTTGGCAACCGGCACGCGTATGAAATGACCGTGCCCAGTGTTCCATTGGCGGAATTTTACGGCGGCCGGCTTGAGGCTTGGCTTCGCACGCACGGCGTCGTCGTGCGGCAGGGCTGCCCGGTCGAGCAAATCGTCGGCGATGCCAATGGCGCGACGGAAATAATTCTTGGCAGTGGCGAGCGAGTGCAGTTCGACTATATCGTCGTGGCGGCGCCGTGGCGGCGCGTTGCAGCGTTGTTCTCCGATTCGCTGCGCGCCTGCCTGCCGGAACTTTCAGCCGTCAGCCAATTTCAGTCCGCTTCCATCACGGCGGTGCATTTATGGTTCGATCGTTCGATTACCGATTTGCCGCACGCCGTGCTGCCGGGTCGCACCAGTCAATGGCTCTTTAGTCGTGGCGTCCATGCATTTGACGGTTCAGATCAACAACTCGGCCATCACTATCAGATTGTCATTAGTGCGTCAGGAAATCTGGCGGAGCGGCCGCGCAATGCGGTCATCGAAGAAGTCCAGCATGAATTGATTTCGATTTGGCCCGCCGCGGCCGACGCAAAACTGCTGCAAGCGCGAATGATTACCGACGAGCATGCCGTGTTCTCGCCGCTGCCCGGCGTCGACCGGTTGCGTCCACCGCAGCGGACCCGTGTGACGAATTTATTTCTGGCCGGCGATTGGACCGCCACCGGCTGGCCGGCAACGATGGAAAGCGCAGTCCGCAGCGGCTACCTGGCGGCAGAAGGTGTGCTCGTGCAACTCGGCACACCGATGCGGCTCGTTGTGTAAATTTGCGGAGGCTCTAGCATCCTTACAATCTCCTCAAGTATTTCACCGCCTGGCCAATTTCCAGCGCCGGATCGTCGGCGTTGTCGCGCTGGATGGTGAAATAGCCGCGGTAGCCGCGTTCAGCCAGCACGCCCAGCAGAGCGGGGAAATCGACTGAGCCGCGGCTCAGCGGCACTTCCAAGCCGCGGCCGCGGGCCAGGTCGCGCACGCCGTCGGTGGCGTGGACGTGCATGATGTGCGGCGCCAGTTTCTCCACCGTTTCCAACGGACTGAAGCCGTTGATGATGAGTTGACCGGGATCGAAATCGACGGCCAGCGAACCGTCGGGAAGCGCGGCGATTAATCGCGTCAGGTCTGCGCCATCGACGCTGCCGGTTTGCGCGGCCAAAAAAGCGCCGACGTGTTGTCCGTAACGACCCAGGTCGGTCAGCACCTGCACCAGCAAATCCCATTCAGTGCCTTTCGGCTCGGCCGGGATGTTGCCTACGTGATTCACTACCACCGAAGCGCCCAGTGCGTGGGCCATTCGCATTGCCTCTTTCGTGCCAGCCACGCGGGCATCCAAATCTTGCAGCACGCCGTATCCGCGCCGAGTGCGGTATGAAATAGCACAGACCCGTAGGCGGAAATCATCCAGCGTTTTGCGCAACTGACGAAGTGCCGTCTGCGTGAGTTCGCCCGATTTCAGACCGCTGCGGCCATCGATTTCCACCGCATCGGCCCCGAGTCGCGCTGCTAGCGGTAGCGCTCGGGCCATCGGAACTTGCAGACTAGACAGATGAATTCCGATTTTGAGCGCTGGCATGTTTGGATTGGACGATAAACAAACCGAAGAACTTGAGGCAGGCACTCGAAGTCTGCACTGACCATACCGATGATACGGATTTGGCTGATTTTAACGATCGCGGTCGCGACGTCCATCGGCGGGGCGATAGGCGGGCCGCGGTCGTGCGCCGCTGCGGCAACTTTGGATCATCGTTACGACGCCCAAACGGTCTTTCGTTGCACGTTCGACGCTACAAACGATGCCGACGCGAACGGCTGGCCCGACGACTGGGCTCGGGAACGTTCGCCGGCCTATCCACGGTACGTCGAAGTTCGCATCGATAGCACGGCTCCGTCAACGGAAGGGCGCAGTTTGCGGATGGAGCTGGATGGTGGCGGGGCGGTGGCATATTCGCCGCCAATTCCTACGTCGGCGTCGTTTGAATACGTGTTCGAAGCGCTGGTGCAGACCGAAGCGCTGGTGCACGACCAGGCGTTCATTTCCGTCACGTTTTACGATGCCCAGAATAAACTGCTCGAACGGTGCGTTTCGTCGCCGGTCGAAGGCGCCACGGCGTGGACACGGGTGCGCATCGGGCCGGCAGCGCCCACAAATCCAGCGACGCATCACGCGGTAATCGGTTTGCATCTGGAACCGGCTGGCAGCGCCGATCTCAGGGGCACGGCCTGGTTCGGCGATGTCTGGGCGGGGCAATTGCCACGTGTCGCCCTCGAAGTAAATCGAAGCAATCATCTGTACGCAATTCCCGATCAGCCGCAGGTCGTCTGCACGGCGTCGGGATTTGCCGATGCGAAGACGAAGGTCGATTTTCAATTGCTCGATGTCGATGGGCACGAAATCCAACGTGCGCGGCTGCTATTGGAATTAGACGACACCAATCAATCAGCCGCGTCAACAGTTTTCTCTGGCCATGCGGTGTGGCGGCCAGCGCTGCCGGATGTCGGCTTTTACCATGTTCGATGCTCGTTGAACGGCCAGAAGAGTCAAACGACTTCCCCGGAAGTGACGCTGGCCTTGATTCGACCGGAGGCTGCCCCGAAGCACGGCGAGTTTGGCTGGGCATTGTCGCAGGGTAAGCGACCGCTCGCGCTCGATCCACTGGCCGACTTGGTCGAGCAATCTGCGATTGGTTGGCTCAAGATTCCGCTGTGGAACGCCGGCAGCGATCCGCGGCACTGCGAGCTGTTGGCGGCCTTCGCCGAACGGCTGCAAAACAGCGGCGTGAAAGTCGTCGGAGTGCTGGCCGAGCCACCGGCTGACGTGCGGAAGCAATTCGACTCAGCCGATCCGCTGGTGGCCGCCCAGATTTTTTCGGCGAAGCCAGAGGTCTGGTTTCCGTCGCTGGAACCGATTGTCGGTCGGCTATCGCAAACGGTGCATGATTGGCAGCTGGGAACTGACGGCGATTTCAGCTTCGTCAACTTCGGCGGGACGACGCCGACCATCGAAAGCGTACGCAAACAACTGGTCACGGTCGCGCCGAAGTTTCAATTGGGCTGCAGTTGGCCGCTGAACCGAGCGCTGCCGGCGGGCGAGCCCAACTGGAATTTCATTGCGCTATCGGCGGCGCCATATGAAGCTACGGTCGAAACTGCACCGGCCGGCGAAAACAGCGAGACCAAGACGCGCCGCTGGGTGTTCGTCGAACCGCTTGTGGACGGATCGAAATCGGCAACTCAGCGGGCGACCGATTTAGCGCAGCAAATGCTGGCGGCGAAACTGCAACAGGCCGATGGCATTTTCATGCCGAACGTGTTCAGCTCGCAGCGTGGTTTGCTCAACGATGACGGCGCCGTGGCGGAACTGCTGCTTCCGTGGCGCACCACGGCACTGGCCTTGGGCGGAGCCGAGTATGTCGGCAAGCTGCAATTGCCGCACGGCAGCACAAACCACATCTTCTCGCACGATCATCAGCTGGTGATGATGCTCTGGAACAATACGCCCAGCGACGAGCAAGTTTCGCTGGGCGACAAGTTGCGGCAAATCAATCTCTGGGGCGTCCAAGTGCAGCCGCTTTCCGATGAACAAGGACGGCAGCGTGTACGCGCCGATTCGTCGCCGTCGTATATCACCGGCCTGAACGAACCGCTGGTGCGCTGGCAGATGGCGGTGGCCCTGGCGATATCGCACTGGCCCACGACATTTGGCGAGCCGCTTTCCAATGCCCTGACGATCACGAACACGTTTCCGCAGTCCGTAACCGGCACGGTGCGCTGTGTTTTGCCGGAGCACTGGCGAATGACGCCGCGAGAACTTACGCTAAAGCTGCCGGCGGGCGAGACCGGATCGCTGCCGTTTGAAGTGCAACTGCCGCTGGACGCCAGCTCCGGGCCACAAGAAGTACGGTTGGATTTCGACATCACTGCCGAGCGCCGTTACCAGTTTAGCGTGTACCGCACCCTTGAAATTGGCGACCACGCTGTTTACGCCGAGGTGACAACGCGGCTGGACGACACCGGCGATCTTGTCGTCGAACAAAAGCTTGTCAACGCCACCGAACAGTCGTTCAGTTTCAGATGCGCTCTTTTGCGCCGGACCGCCGCCGGATGATGACCCAAGTTCCCGAGCTGGGTCACGGAGCCGATACGAAAACCTACCGCCTGCCGGAGGGAAAATCGCTGTTGGGCAAAACCTTATGGCTGCACGCCGAGGATTCCAATGGCCAAAGGATTCTGAACTACCGATTTGTGGCCCAGCCGTAGACCGCAACGGCCATCTCAAACATCAACCGCGGCGGGCGCCACCGCCCCGCAGCCGCCGGCGGTCAGCCACGTCAAAACCGTACTCAGTAAAATGAGCGAAACGCGCATCACTGAAATTGTTACTTCTTTTGCTCTACCTTACCATTGGCCGCGGCTTTTTCCCGTTCTTCGCGCTCCGCAATTTCAGTGTCCATTTTGCGGCGATACTCGTCGGGAGTAGTCATCCATGATTGCCAACGTTTATTGTCGGATCTCGCCTGCTCAATCGACTCGCCGTGATCCTCAAGCCATTTAACGAGCTTTTCGTAATCAGCCGCCTGCTGAGGCGTCCAAGCCGGCGTACGACGTTCTTCGCCGACAACGATATGCACAAGACGTGTGTTGCTCTTCGGCATGTAGATTTTGAAATCGGCACCTGCTTGGAGCAGTGTGGAAGCTAAGCTGTACTGGCCACCGCTTGCTGCCTCCATCACTGGTGTGGCCCAGGCACCGTTCATGTGATTTAGGTCCGCACCTTTTTTTATCAGAAACTGAATCTTCCCGTCCTTATTTGAGGCCAAGCCATTCAAGACCGAAAACAACGGAGTATCGCCTGTAATGGCCCCATTCTTCATCAGATTCGGATCGCCACCGTGTGCAAATACGGCCTCGAAGTAGCCAGGAAACTCAGTCCTACATGCCATGTGTGTTACGGAATCGCCAGCACGAAAGCCACCATGTGTGTTGAGATCGCTTTTGATGATAACATTTGGGTCCGCACCGTGCTCCAATAGTTTCGTAAATCGCTCTAGCTTGTTGTCGGGAAACGCCCACAAGAGCGGCGTCATGTTGTCCTTGCCTTTGGCGTTCACGTTCGCGCCGGCGGCAATTAGGCGATCAATCTCCTTCAGGTCATTGGCTTCAATGGCACGGCACAGGGCAACGACTTGGGCATCGTCGAAATAGTCCTCGGCCTTCCAGTTGAAGTTTTGATGAAAAGTTTTAGCCTGGGGTGACATTTCAGCGCAGCCTGCAAACAGTAGAGAGATTAGAACAATCGCCAGCCAAAGAAAAATTGAACAGCGAGGCGACATTCGGGTTCCCTCAAGGCGTAGGTCCGGTAATTGGAAACTCATACCCCAACGCGTCGAACGGATCGTTACCCAATAGACCATACAGCACAGATTCATTTTTATGGCACAAGTAGTCGACGTAAAGTGCGCCTCTGACTGCCGTAAAAGATTCCCGTTTTCAAAGATTCAACCGCTCTGACCTATTTCTGCCCCGACGTGCAATTTGCAATGGCACATAGTATGATGGTTTCGGTTCGTTCCCGCCGGCACGTTTTCCTAGCGTGTCTTTTCAATCCTCCCGTATCCAGGCAATTTCATGAAGCGCTGCTTCGCGTTGGCAATTTTATCTGTTGTGCTGATTTGTACGGCTGCATTCGGTCAATCTACTCCGAACGCTCCGCCAGATCATGCGCAGGCCGGCAAGTTGCCGCTGGCGGCTGATGGTTTACCGGAACCGACAAGAACAATCCATGTCGCATCGCTGGCCGAACTCGACAAAGCAATTTCAGCAGCTAAGCCGGGCGATCAGCTTGTGTTGGCCGATGGCGTTTACACTTCGACGGCCCCGATCAGCATTCGTCAGCAGGGAACCGCGCAGCATCCCATTGTGATTAGCGCACAAACCACCGGCGGCGCGGAAATCGACGGCGTCGGCAGCTTCACGTTCGGCGACGACGCCGAGTATGTGGTGCTTGAAGGCTTCACGCTCAAGCACGCTCCGCCGGCGGTTGGAATCTCGGCGGGCGCGAGCCATTGCCGCGTTTGCCGCAATGTGTTTGAGCTGGCTCTCAAAAGCCGGTCGACTTACTGCCAGGTGGCCGGCAACGATTGCGAAATCGATCACAACGACTTTCGCAACAAAAATACCGAAGGCGAAATGCTGCTGGTCATCGGTCCGGGAACCAGCGAAATGGCGCAGCGCACTTGGATTCATCACAATTATTTTCACGATTTCAAATCGCCGCCGGCCAACAATTGCTCGGCCATTCAAATTGGCATGAGCGGCCGCAGCATGTCCAGTGGCTGGAGCATTACCGAAGACAACTTATTCACCAAATGCGCCGGCGAGAACGAAGGCTGCATCTGCAACAAGTCGAGCGACAACATTTACCGTTTCAACACGTTTGGCGAAGGCTCGACCGAGCTTTCCATTCGCCACGGCAATCGCTGCGAAGTGTATGCCAACTTTTTCATCGGCAGCCAGGGCATTCGCATCTTCGGGCACGATCACAAAATTTATAGCAACTATTTCGAGCGCTGCCGCCCGGCGATTCACCTGGGCAACGGAGATGGAATTATTCCGCCCGCTAAACTGACGGCGCACGATAAACCGGTCGGCATCCAAATTGTGTTCAACACCTTGGTCGACAACAAAGGCAACCTGGTGATGCGCGGCCGCAACCGCGGGCTGGGTGCGGCCGACGCCGTGATCGCCAACAACATTATTTCCGGCGGTCCGAAGGCGGCGGTCATCGAAGGTCCACTGCAAGACCCGATCTGGCAAGGCAACATCATTTGGAACAACGATGGCGGCGGCGGCGATGTGCCGGCAACGGGCCTCACAGCGATCGACCCGCTGCTGAAACCCGACGCCACCGGCCAGTTCCGGTTGCAACCCTCCAGCCCGGCGATTGGCAAAGCCGTGGGATCGTATCCGTTCGTCACGATGGACGTGAACGGCCGGCAGCGCGCCTCGACTGCCGATGTTGGAGCGGAACAATTCTCCACCGAGGCCACGGTCAACCGCATACTTTTGCCCGAGAAGGTTGGCATTGGCGCAACCGAACGTCGTGTGATGCCCGCGTTCCCCACAGGCGCCGCCTTGAAATAATGAGGCGCGGCTAAGGGTCGTGGGCCAGTTTGCTTTCGGGTGGCCAGGGTCGAACGAAGTAAGCCCCCAGCAGCGTGAAATTCCGGGGGCTCGGCGGCCTCGACCCCGGCCACCCAATCAATCTGATCCAAACTGGCCCACGACTCGGCTAAGTGCCCGCTTGCAAATCGCAGCGGCATGGCGCATCCTGCTACCATGATCACCGTCTCTTCCATCGCCGCGTTTCTGGAAAACTTCGCCCCGAATCGCCTGGCGGCCGAGTGGGATAATGTCGGCCTCTTGGTCGGCGATGGCCGGCAAAAAGTGGAGCGCGTGATGACGTGCCTCACCATCACGCCGGCCAGCGTGGCCGAGGCGGTGGCCGAAAAGGCCGATCTTATCGTCACGCACCATCCGTTGCCGTTTCAACCGCTCAAGCGACTGACTGGCGACACGCCGGAAGGACGCCTGCTGCTGGATTTGATGGCCGCACGCATTGCCATCCATAGTCCGCACACGGCGTTCGATTCGGCACGTTCGGGAATCAATCAGCGGCTGGCCGAGGGTTTGGGACTGACCGACGTCGGGCCGTTGGTGCCCGATGCAGTCGATCCGGCGGTCGGCACCGGGCGGTTTGGATTTCCCGCCAGCACGGCGACTTTGACGAGCATCGCTGCGCGGCTGAAAGATTTTTTGAATCTCTCGGGCGTCAGCATTGTCGGCAATCCGCAAATGCCAGTGCGTGCGGTGGCGATTGCCTGCGGCAGTGCGGGTGATTTACTCGAAGCCGCGCGCCGCGCCGGTTGCGATCTATTCGTCACCGGCGAAGCGCGGTTCCACACCTGCCTCGAAGCGCAAGCGATGGACATGGGTCTAATTCTGGCCGGTCATTTTGCCAGCGAGCGATTTGCCGTGGAACAACTGGCGGAACTGCTGGCCTCGCAATTTCCAACGGCCACCGTATGGCCCTGCCGTGCTGAGCGCGACCCGCTGCAGTGGCTGTGATCGGGTTACATTATCATTTGCTTAAACGCCGGCGGACGGCAAAGGCGACCACGGCGCCTTGCAGAAACAAGAGTGCCGTCGTGCTTGACTCTGGCACCGACGTGAACCGCACGGACACGCCGCCGCTCGTCGTTTTGAACGTGCCTGTCCAACCGGCGGCGGCCATGTCGGGGGCGAAAGCAAAAATGCTGGGCGAGGGGGGAGGACCAAAGAAGGTGACAAACGACATCAGTGGATAATCGACGCCGGTGGTCACTCCGCCGAGATTCTGAAACTCGAATTGGAAAGCGCCGGCAGTAGAGGGTATCGTGTTGGAAATCGCCCAAAAGTCACTGGCCCCGCTGCCAATTCCGAAATTAATGCGCAAGCTACTGTTGGGATTCCCGCTGTAACTCCCGGTCGTTAATGTGGCCGCTACCGGGCCGCCTAGATCAAGAATCGGAGTCCCAGATCCAAAACTTGGAGCAGAAACGAACATTGTCAATGTTCCCGCCGCTTGCAATGTGCCGCCTATCAAATTGGCTCTGCCGGACGATGCATTTGGCAAGACCAAAACCCCGGCAAAAATATTGGTCGTGCCCGTCAGCCCAGCTGCAAGGGTTAGCGTGCCGAGTCCCTGTTTGCTGAGAGTGCCGCTGTTTACGCCTGAAAATGCAACATTGAAGCCCGCGGTATCAACGGACCCCACGAGCGCCGAGTTGCTTATAAAACCCTTGGTGGAAGAGAAGTTCGCGGCAGCTCTAAGCGTGCCTCCGCTGAGATCGATAGTGGAGCCCGTGCCCAAGTTAGCGTCTGAGGCCACGACCAGCGTTCCCTGCATAATGGCTGTAGGGCCGGAGTACGTGTTTGTTCCGCTGAGTGTTAAAGCGCCAACTCCATTTTTCGTCAGTGTAGTGACACCGCCGCCATCGGTGATGGCCGCGCTAATCGCCAAATTGTTGTTCGCCGTAACTACCATCTCCCCCGCCGGCGTCGATAAACTGCCATTTCGGATCGTATTGGTCCCCGAACTACTCGATAAAACTCCCCCGCTGGTCAAACCTAAGCTCTGCCCCGCCAAATCCAAGATTGGGCCAACGGCGAAGTTACCGTTCTGCAAGTTGAGCGACGCCCGTATCATTGAACCGGCCAGCGTCGTTGTTCCACTGCCGGTTAGTTTGACATGATCACTGGCGGAGCCTGCATTGATATCGGTGGCATACGAATTCAGCTGCGTAATGCGATTATCGGCGCCGATGGTCGCCCACTCGTTGCTATCCGTAATATACGGCGCAACAATGCCTGTGCTGCCATTGGACAATCCAGCGAACGCGATGCCGGGTCCGCCAACATTCAGTGTTGCATGGCCATTGCGTTGGGCTCCTGCGAACGTCAATTGGGCCGCCGCACTTCCTGGCTGCGTCACTAGAATGCTGGAAGCACCGGTGAAGCTGAGTTGTCCTAAAACTTCTTCCACCGGCGTTGTGCTGTTGCCTTTCAGCTGAATGGCTCCGCCATTGATCGCAACTGGGCCCGTATCGTTAATTCGATTGGCAACAGCAGTGGCACTGTTGTCCAACAAGAGCTCGGTCGTGCTAGAAATCGAAATGGTCGAATTCAGCGCAGAACCATTTCCGGCGAAGGCCAGAGTTCCGAACGAAACTTTCGTCGAACCGGAATAAGTGTTGACATTGGTCAATGTCGCGGTGCCGTTGAAGACGGCATCAATCTCCAGTGCCAAAATTCCGCTACCGTTGTCGGCCAGCGTACCGCCGAAACTTCCGCTGCCGCCAATGCCGAGCGTGACGGTCCGGGCCTGGTTATTGGGATGCACAAGCCCGCCAGTGGTTCCACCTCCGGCCAACGAATTCATCGAAACACCTGGGTTCGTTTGAGCCAGCGTAATTGTTGCTCCAGCGACGTTGGCCAAACTTACGTTTGAAGAGGACAGCGACGCCGACCCGGTTAACCGCACTTCTCCCTGATTCACTTGAACTGAGCCCAAAAAAATCGGGCCGCTGATGATGAGTGCCGCCGGGCCGTTTTTGACTAGAAAATTTCCGGCAGTGGCTGAATTGCTCAGGGTCGAGCTGATGGTTGCGTCGACATTGGTGGTCACCGTTAGACCGCTACTGCCGCTTTGAACCCAGCCGTTTTGAATGACATAGCCTGGGGTATTAAACGTCATCGATGAAACCACAGGTCCGAAAGTGAACGAGGTCACCGTTCCGCCGCTGGCACCGTCAAAAATCGCATCGCCTCCGTTGGGCCAGGCGACATTTTGCGAACCGTTAAACCAATTCGCCGTGGAAGTGTCCCAATTCCCGCTCCCGCCGACACCGTTCACGCCCCACGTCAAAGTAACCGCCTCAGCGGATGCGCCGAAAAACATTAGCGACATCAAAACGCCCGCGGTCGCGCAACAACGCTTTACAGTCTGATTGTGCATGGTGAACGCTCTTTTAATTCAAACAAATGAATCAGAGATAACCAGTCTAATCAGACACGCCGTCAATTGCCTGCGAAGGGGGCCATTTTGGGAAAATCCGCCAGCCAGGTTAACAGTTTATCAGTTGCCCCAGCGCGCAGATTTTTGCCTAATCGAATGCGTTTTTAGAACGGGCCGCCCGGCACAGGCCTGATCTTCGCCGGCCATTTTGCCAGCGAGCGATTTGCCGTCGAACGGTTGGCGGAACTGCTGGCCTCGCAGTTCACATCAGCCAACATCAGGCCGTGCAACTGCGAGGGCGATCCGCTGCAGTGGCTGTAATTTTGCAGTTCGTGCATTTGCATTGCAGAGTGTTCAAACAGCGCCGCCGATTGCAGCGGAGTTTTACCCAAAGAATTCGTGAAATCGGCCGTCCTCCGCGCCCAAACTTTGGACGACAATCAACCCACCGACCTAGATGGTTTTGCAGGCTCTGCGGCCCGTTTGACTCAAGACGCCTCGTGTCTAAAATGAAATCCGGTGATCCGAATAAAGTTCTTCGAAATCGAGGACCGTACCGGCGGAATGGGCCAATCGGCTACCTCATCCCAGAACGGCAAGGCACGATGTTTGCACAAACGCTCCCCGCGTTAATCCGTACTGCCTAACCCATTCCTCGATTTCTTGAGTTAAATTTTATGCCTACTCGCTTTCTTACCGCGCTGCCGGTTTACAACGAAGTCCAGCACGTGACGCCGGTGCTCGACGAAGTGCTGCGTTACAGCCGCGACGTGCTGGTGGTTGACGATGGTTCGACCGATGGCACATCCGATTTGCTCGCCGCGCGACGCGACATGCACGTCATTCGCCATCCGAAAAACAGCGGCTACGGAGCTGGCTTGCGGAGCGCTTTCGATTTCGCGCTGCGTGACGATTACGACGTGCTGGTCACGATCGATTGCGATGGCCAGCATCAGCCCAAGTTGATTCCAGAATTTGTGGCGGCGTGCCACGATGTGGACATCGTTTCCGGCAGTCGCTACCTGAAGGAGTTCGAAGGCGACAGCGCGGCGCCCGAAGCACGGCGAAAAATCAATGAACAAATTACCGCGGAATTGAATTGCCGACTCGGGCTGAATTTGACCGATGCCTTTTGTGGCTTCAAAGCGTATTGGGTGCCATCGCTGGCGAAGCTGAATATTACCGAGCGCGGCTATGCGATGCCGCTGCAACTTTGGGTGCAGGCGGCGCATCAGAATTTTCGCGTCATCGAATATCCGGTGCCGCGTATTTATCTGGATGAAGCGCGGGCCTTCGGCGGTTCGCTCGATAATGCCGAAACTCGGTTGCTATATTATCGGGAGATTGTCGATCGCAGCGTCGCCGAGCTGCGTGAGCCGGTGCCAGAGCGATTTCGCGACCGGCTCGTGGGTTGTCACGGATAAAAACACAGACGGCAGGCGGTAGGCAGTAGGCCGTGAAGAAATGAAGCAACACTGTCAAACCGCTGCTGAAAATCTCGCTCCCGGTTCGTGTGAATCGAACGGAGCTGCGCCTGCCTCGGCCGATGAGTTTAACTGGCCCGATTGGTCGGCGAAGTTGGGTCGGCTCAACGCCCCGCGCGAAGACGGCGCGCATCTGATCGAGCCACCGCTCGATCTGGCGGGTGTGATGGTCGCAGCCAATCGTCGCGCCATTTGCGGCGCCGATTACGACATTCAAGGCCGCTCGATCTGCCAGGTTTCCAGCGAGGCCCGCAAGCAATTGCTCGCGGCAGCGGAAAAATACACGCGCAGTTATCGCAACGTCACCTTGCCCGCCGAGCCGAAGTCGATTTTCCTGGCCGGCCATCAGCCGGAAATGTTTCATCCCGGCGTGTGGTACAAGAATTTTGTGCTGGCCCGGCTGGCGCGCGATCACCATGCCGTGGCGGTGAATTTGCAGATCGACAGCGATGCGATGAAAAGTTCGTCGCTCCGGGTGCCGGCCGGATCGCTCGATGAACCGGACATTGAAGCGGTGCCGTTCGATCGGGCCGTGGCCAACGCGCCGTTCGAACAGCGAACGATTCTCGATCACGCGCTGTTCGAATCGTTCGGCAATCGGGCGGCGGCGTTTTTGCAGTCGCTGGTGCCCGACCCGCTCTTGAAAAAATACTGGCCGCTGGCAGTGGCACGGTCGCGCGAAACCAACCATATCGGTGCGTCGCTCTCGCAGGCTCGGCATCAATTGGAAGCCAAGTGGGGCGTGCAATCGCTGGAAATTCCGCAGAGCCTGGTGTGCGATTTGCCCGCGTTCCGCTGGTTCATTGCCCATTTGCTCAGCCATTTGCCGCGGCTGTGGGAAATTTACAATACGGCGCTCTTGGAATATCGCCGCCAGCACAAAGTGCGTTCTTCGGCGCACCCGGTGCCCGAGTTGGCGGCGGAAGCCGATTGGCTGGAAGCGCCGCTCTGGATTTGGACGACCGACGATCCGCGCCGCCGACGGTTGTTTGTTCGCCAGCGCGACGACGAGCTGATCCTCTCCGACCGCGGCAGCACCGAAGCTACGCTTACCATCTCGCCGGAAGGCGATGCCACTGCGGCGGTCGAGCAGCTTGCCGCGCTGTCGGCCTCCGGCATTCACATTCGCACCCGGGCACTCATTACCACGCTGGCCGCGCGGGTGCTGCTCGGCGATTTGTTCGTGCATGGCATTGGCGGGGCGAAGTACGATCAGCTGACCGACCGCATCATCTCGCGGTTTTTTGGCATCGATCCGCCAGGCTACGTCGTCGTATCTGGCACCCTGCGCCTGCCAATTACGCCGGATCGATCGGCGGTCAAAGACGAGCGCGTGTTACGTCGCTGCATCCGTGAGCTGGAGTTTCATCCGGAACGATTTTTGTCAGAACCCTCTCCCACTGGGAGAAGGCAGGGTGAGGGTGCAGTGAAGACATCTTGTTCCGGCACCCTCACCCCAACCCTCTCCCCAGGGTCGAGGGAGTTGGATGGCAAAGCCATCGCCGAGTGGATTGCCGAAAAACGTCGTTGGATTGCCACGCAGCCCACGCCGGAAAATAGCCGTGAGCGTTGCCACGCCATTCGCCGCGCCAACGAGGCGCTACAGCCGGCGGTGGCCCCCTTGCGTGAAGCATGGTCAGCCCAAACTATCAAAAATCAGCGTGACGAGCGCACGAAAGCGATTTTTGCCTCGCGAGAATACGGCTTCGTCTTGTTCCCGGAAGTGACCTTGACAAATTTTTTGCTCCCGATCCTGGAAAACTCCGCGGACGCCGGTTAAGCTATCGCCATCGGATGGATCGATCCTCCATCAGAAGGGATTCGCGATGAGCCGAGCCGGAGCGCCGGTCGCCAGCCACGGAAGACGCACAGCGGCACGCCCAAGCCGTCGGATTGGCTTGTCGAAACTCGGGCCGTCAAATCGCTCGAAGTCTGTTGCCGCTTCTCTGGCGGATAAGTCGAAGCGGTCGGAAAACCGCAGCGCTAACTCCTCTGACAAACGAAAGCGGTCTACCAAGCGCAGCGGCACTGCCAGTCCGCGACTGCGCGTTCAATCGGCCGCCAAATTGCCGCCGAACGATTCTCGTCGCACCGTTGCGGCACCGACCCCGCGGCTGAAACTGGCCGATTCCCTCAAGGGTCCTGTGGAACCGGGCGATTTCTGCGAATCGCCGCCAGGCGGCCAGCTCCGCATGGCGACCGGGCGCAGCGGCGATCATGCGTCGGTTTATCACATGCTGCTGGCCGTGTTTCAAGGACCGTCGCGCGACGAATTTCACGCCCAGACCGAAGATCCGTTCTACGAGCCGCACGATCGGTTGCTGGTGAAGCGCGGCTATCGGGTGCTGTCGCATCTGCATCTGATTCGCCGCACCATGCGGTTTGGCCAGATTGCCGTGCCGGTTTCCGGCGTCCATTGGCTGGGCACATTGCCGGAATTCCGCGGCGAAGGTTTGGCTTCGCGGCTGGTGCAAGAAGCCGAATGCCGCATGGCTGAAGAGGGCACGCTGATTGGTTTGGTGCGCACACCAACGCCGCGGTTCTTTCAGCGAGCCGGCTGGTCGCTGTGCGGTCGGCATTGTTTCTCGCAAGCCAAGGCGCGCGAAGTGCTGGCGCGCTTGCACGGCGAACATGCGGCCCGCCTGGCCAAGCCGCTGAGCATTCGGCTGTGGCGGCATGTCGAAATGCCGGCGCTGATGCGCATTTATCTGCAAAACACCGAGCGCGCCTACGGTCCGCTGGAACGCACGGAAGCCTATTGGCGCTGGCTTGTCGGTCGCAAGGCGTACGATTCGCTGCTGGTGGCGCTCGACGGGCCCGACAAGTTGGAGCTGGAAGAAACCATCGCGCCCATTGTCGGCTATGCCGTGCTGCGGCAGGAGCGCGTGATTGAACTGATGACCGCGCCAGGCCATCCGACAGTGGCCTACCAACTGCTGGCCCGCGCTTGTGGCGATGCCATTGAACACGATCGGCAAGATTTCGCGCTGCACGCGCTTCCCAGCCATCCGCTGCATCGGCTTATCTGCGACGCCGGCGGGCAACTGCACAATCAAGAAGCCGAGTACGGTGAAGTGTTCATGGTCAAAATCGTCAATCCGACGAAGTTTCTGGCCCTCGTGTCGCCGGAACTTGACGCCCGCGCCAGGCAAGCCGGTCTGGCACGTGAAACAGAACTGGGCCTTTCAGTCGAGGGCTCTAAATGGCGGCTCGTTTACACCCGCCGCGGCTTCCGCGTGCGCTCGGGTAAACTCGGCCGCAGCTATTTGAGCCTGAACCGGTCGGAATTCACGCGGCTGGTGCTGGGCCACGGATCGGTGAGCGAAACCGCCTTCGCCGGTCGCATTCAGGCCTCGACGCAAACCGCGCTGGAGTTGGCCGAGGTGCTCTTCCCACAAGCGCCCCTCTGGCGTCCGCCGTGGGACGATCTGCCGGTGTGAATCAGGACTAAATTCGACAAGGGCACACTTCTACATCGCCAACAACAGCTCGCGCGCCCGGGTAAAACCGGTGCGGCCGCTGTTGAAGACCGGCACGCGAGTGTTGGTAAGATACGGCTCCAAAGCGGTCATCGAAACTTGGGCCAACACAATCGAGTCGACCTCGCCCGAAAGTTTGTCGATGCCCGCCAGCAGCAGCTCGTTGTGTTGTTGCGGGTTCCCGGGCGCAGGGCCTGAAATGCCTCGGTGCAAAGGAACTCGCGAATTTGCACGTTCTTCTTAGCGTCCGCCGCCGCCTGTTCCAACAATCGGCGCGAAGGGGGAACGGTTGTCGGCAACGTCGCCACCAACCCCACGCGGTTGCCCGTGTTGACCGCCAATTCCATCATCGGCCGATCGATTTGCAGCATCGGCGTGTTGACCATTGGCCGGGCAAACTCGACCGCCCGATTGAAGGTGGAACACGCCAGCATGATGAGGTTCACGCCGTACTCTTCCAGATTGTGAGCGTAGCTCACAAACTTGGCGTAATTCACTTTCGGGCAAGTGCCGATTTCCGCTTCGTTGTTGGCCATTTGAATGGTATCGTCGGCCAGATGCGCCACCGTCACTTCGGGAATAATTTCCTTGATGAACTTTTCGACCACCTGCACCGTGAACGCGGCCGAGTGAATCATGCCTAGCTTTTTGTCTTTCAGCGAACCAGCCATGGAATCTCCCAGATTGAAATGGCAAATGACGAAGCTCGAATGACAAATGAGATTCCAAATTCCAAGAACCAATGAATTACCAATCGTCGCCAAACCAACATTTGGATTTTGGAGCTTTGAATTTCGTTTGTCATGCGAATTTGGAGCTTTGAATTTCAGTCAACTGTCGCATCAGTTGCAACGTGGCCGCGGCGTCTTGCTCGATGTTCTGCGAAAACGCCTCCACGCTCATCCGACCATCATAGCCGTTTTCGCGCAGCAATCGACAGAACGCAGAAAAATTCTCGTCGGCTGAATAATGGTAGCCGCGTCCGGCTGGGTTGGAGAAATGGACGTGGCGAATATGTGGGGCAGCCGTCGTTACGTGCTCAACCGGTTCCCGCTCCATCGCCAGGTGATAGTAATCGGCCAGCACTTGAATGCGCGGGTGACCCACACGCTCGGCCAGTTCGCATGCCTCGGCCAGCGTGAAGATGATGTTGCACTCGGTCCGGTTCAAAGGCTCGATGGCAATGGTCAAACCGTTCTTTTCGGCCAGCGGCGCAAGTTCGCCTAGCAAGTGCACCAATTGCTTGTAGGCTTTCTCCTGCGGAAAACTCTCGGGCACGGTGCGGGCGCCGCCGCTGCCGAAGACCACAATTTTCGCCCCCAGCAGCGCGGCGCGACTCAGTGCCTGCGCGGCATACGTCAAAATTTTTGCTGAATCAGCCGTTGGCCCGACCAGTTTCAAATCCGGCGGGAAAAAATCGTTGCACGATTCAACCGCCAGTCCGGTGGCTTTCACGCGCTGCCGAATCGATTCGAACTCGGCGTCCGACACCACCGCAAATCTAGCGACCGGTAATTCCAGATAATCAAATCCCACCGCTGCGACTCGTTCCGCCATTTCGACGCCGGTCCCCTGGCCCAGCGGAACGAGCATATTGACGCAGCAGCCAAATCGCATGCGAAAGTGCCTTCCGAGTGTAGCGGCCGGGCTCGGCCCGGCGCTGAAACGCGGAGCAAGCTCGCGCCGCTACACGATAATGCCAAACATCCGAGGCGACCAGATGCTTGCAGCATTCGGCTTTACCCAATTGCCGATTTTCGCTACTCTTTCGCCGCCGCTGCTGGCTCACACCTTCCCGCCAAGAGCCGCGCATAATCTCAGTGCAGGACTCACGGAGAGTTGCTATGAAGACCCCCTCGATATTTCTCGCTGCTGTACGATCCACCGGCGGCGCTGCGTTGGCCTTGTTGTTCGTGCTGGCGCTCGTGCGTTCCGTGCTCGCCGATGAGTTTCGTATCGAATCAAAAGTGTTCTCCGCCAAAGACGAAGCGCCGACCAGCGAAAGTCTCACGCTCTTCGACGACGGCCGGGTGTACGACTTTTTGACGTCGCCGCGCGAGATTACAGTTTTCGATATTTCTCGCAGTCGCATCGTGCTGCTCGATCCCGAGCGCAACTCCGCACGGAGCTCACGACCGACAAGCTGACCAATTTTGTCGATCAACTGCGCATCCGGGCCGCACGCCAGACCGATCCACTCTTGAAATTCGCCGCCGAGCCGAAGTTTGACGAAACCAAAGAAGACCACGGTTGGGTGAAGTACAGCAGCCCGCTCGTCACGTATCGAGTGCAGGCCGTGAAGGCGGAAAGCCCGAGCGCCGCGCGGCAGTATCGCGAGTTTTCCGATTGGTCGGCCAAGCTGAACTCGATGCTGCACCCCGGCTCGCTGCCGCCGTTTCCGCGGCTGGCGATTAACGGAGCCTTGGATCGTGCGGGGGGCCACATTCCCGAAGAGGTGCAAGTGACCATCGCACCGCAAACCCGCTTGGGTGGCAAACCCACCGCGCTGCGCAGCGAACACGTGCTAACAATGCGCCTGATGGCCGCCGACCGCAAACGCATCGACGAAGCCGGCGCAGACCTGGCCAGCTTCCGCCAAGCGCCGCTGGAGGAATATCTGCGCCCGATTGAGCAAGCGAAGCGGTAGCGGCGGCGAGCCGGAAGCGTCAGCGCCCCAAGTAAAGATGAACGGGTGCAGGGGTGAACAGGTGAAGGGGTGAGTGGGCGAGTCGAAATCGGGAATGCGGAATGGAACTTAACGAGCCCGGAGCGTCAGCGACGGGAGTATGAACGGGTGATGTGGCATACTCACTCGCCCCACCGCGGGAGAGGGCTGGGGTGAGGGGGCCGCCCGCTCAGTATTGGGTGCCGCGTCGGATGCCACTGGCTTTGGGCGCCACTGGCTCTGCCAGTCTTGCCCCAGCTCGTGTGCCACTGCTGGCCTGCCCAGCCGTGAACGCGGTGTCCACTGCCGCAAACGTCTAACTTCGCAATGACGTTTCGCCTGCTTCCACCTGCAAGTTGGAAACTCGCTTGCAGCGTCCGCTTTTTCCAGGGTCGGCTTCTGCATCAATTCACACTGCTGGCCGAGCCAGCTGTGGCACCAGATGAGCTGTCCCGCTAAGCTAAATTCGTGTCCGCCGCGTGAGGAACGAATGTCAAACGATCTTCTCACCAAACGTTGATCGCGATTTTCCCTGCCTTGGCTTTTCGTGCTTTCCATTGCCGCGATTCTCCTGGGCGTTGCCGTCCGGTACATCGAACGCGAACTCGGCAGAGGCTGGTCAGTCGAACGGCTTGAGCGGGCCATTCAAGCAGAAGTCCCCCCGATCGGTAATCGACGGCAAGCGGAGGCTTGGTTCGAGACGCGTCAGATTCAGTACACGTATACAGACGACACAATGGGAGAGCGGCTAGACCATAAATCTGTGCCCGTGCTTGCTGGCCTGCAAGAGAAGGATGTAAGCGGCATGGTTTGCGGACAGATTGACGGGGAGCAAGCGAACCTGGGACTTTTTAGCAATGGATACATTTCGGTCTATTTTCTCTTTGATCAAAATGGAAAATGCATCGGCCACTGGATCCATATGTTAAAGTACTCTCTTTAGCTCCCATGCGTCTCCGCTTCACCATTCGCAATTTGCTGGTGACTTACCACGCGCACGAACCGAAGAAGGAATGAGTTCCAATGAGATACAGCGCGACAGCGTTCCTGCTCTTGCACCGGCTAATTGGCATCGGAATGGGAAGTATTGCGTCGGCGCAAGAGAATCCGATGGTTCATCGTGCCGGTACCGAATTGGTCGATGGCAGCGGCCAGCGTGTCGACTTGCGCGGTGTAAATCTGGGTGGCTGGTTGTTATGGGAAGGATGGATCATGGGAGACGGCGGATTTACCGCCGAGTCGACCATTGCTTCACGGCTGGAAACACTCCTTGGCACCGATGCTGCTCGGGAGTTTCGCCGCGGTTTTTACGATGCATTTATCACTCCCCAAGACCTGGCACGCATCGCACAGGCTAAGTTCAATACCATTCGCGTTCCGATCAATTGCAAGTTACTGACCGGGGCAGACAGCGAAGATGGATGGAAACGGATCGATCGACTGCTCGATTGGGCTGAGGAACAAAAACTGTACGTGGTGCTCGACCTGCACGCGGCGCCCGGCGGACAGTCAATTTTATTTACCGCTGATCCTGACGGAATAAATCGCTTGCTCTGGTCGCGCCGAGATTGCCGCGATCAAACGATAGCGCTTTGGCGGTCGATCGCCCAGCGATATCGCAATCGGAAAATTGTGGCGGCTTACGATCTTCTGAACGAGCCTTGGAGCTCGGATTGGGACATGCTGCTCGAACTCTATCGAACAATTATCGCCGCAATCCGCGAAGTGGATCCCAATCATTTAGTGATGATTGAAGGAAACAAGCTCGGAACTGACTTTTCCAAATTTACCGCGCCACCCACCGACAATATGGCCTACAGCTTTCACATCTATACCTGGTTTGGCGATGATCGCGAAAATCGGATGAAAGCGTACTGTAAACTGGCGCCGAGCAGCAGCGACCGCTATGGGTTGGTGAATTCGGAGAAAATCGTTACGAAATGCTGGCAAGCACGGTGGAAATGTTTCGTCAAAACCGAGACATACTGAGCGGATGGTGCTTTTGGACCTGGAAACGCGGGCCTACAAAATCACCCTGTTTGAGTGTTGTGAAGGTGCCCGACGATTGGTCATCCACCATGCGCTGGGTGGCCGGCGGACTGTTTCAAAAGAAGCCTGATGCATCCACGGCAGTGCGTGCCTCAAAGGAATTTCTGCGAGCCGTGGAATTGGAAAACACGGAGGTCGATAGCCGTCTGATCGAAGCGATCAGGTAGGCGACGCACGAGCGAATAAGTCTAGTCTGACCTCTGCGTCGATCATTGCAAGCGACCAGCCGCACGCTAGCGCCAAAGGTCCAATCACACCGATCCAAGGGCGCAGCAGGCAATGCGGGGCGAATTGGCCAAGGGATTTACCCCGCCGGTGCTCGTGGCCGGCGGGTTTTCTAACCACAAAAGGGAAAAGCGATGGCTTCAAAAGATGATCGATCGGACCTTGGTCGGCGGCGATTTTATCCGCCGGAGCAAAAACCATCGGGTGCCACTGCTGGCTTGCCCAGCAGTGAACGCGGCATCAACTCCCGTAGCTGTCAAAACTCGAAATCACACTTCGCCCGCGTCCAGATGCAAGTTGGAAACTTGCTTGCAGCGTCCGCTTTTTCCAGGGTCGTTTTCTGCATCAATTCACACTGCTGGCCGAGCCAGTAGTGGCACCCGACGTCAAGGAATTCGGCCTCGTGCTAGAGATACCGTTCGGTGCGGATTTCGGCAGCCAGGGGTCGGGAGTCGTTTCCCCGCGCATGTTTTCCTCTCTTTGCTGTGTGTGATGGGAAACGACTCCCGACCCCGTCTGGTCACCAACTTCACACGGAATCGCTGCGGTGAGTGGCCTAAACATGACTCTTTATTTTTGATCATTTGTTCAGTATAATGCAAGGTTTATGGCGAGTGCCGTTGCGCCCTTGGCCGCCGCGCTCTGTGGAATAGCAGGCTGTGGAGATCGGGATGGTCGTTGGCCGCGATGTTGTGCATCAAGAGGAGCGATCGCAGAAACGAATTCAGAGCGTTTTGTCCGGGATTTCTCGCGTTTTTGAAGGGCCGCGTTCAGCGGTGAACCGACGAAGGGTCAAGTGATGCTTAAATGTTTGTCAAAAAACACTACGTTTTCCGAGGTTTTCGCGCCAACATTTCACCCTCGATTTTTAATTTTGTGGCGTGCGTCTGCGCGAGGTGGAAATTCCCGAAGAAAACAGGCGAAAATCAATCACGGCTCGCGCGGCGCGGAAAAGATCGGCGCGGAAGACTGCGCAATCCCCGGGAAATTCGCGGTTTTCGAACCGACGCACTTCTCCCGCTCTGCCGCAACACATCCGACCACTTCCCGCGCGATGCTCCAGCGGTGCGACCATGACGCGGCGATGTTTTTCGAAAAAGCCCACTTTTCCAGGCTCTTTTGCCAAACATCGCCGCCTTGATTTTCAATTTTCTGCGCAGTGCGCATGTTCGTCTTCCGTTCTCAGTCGCAACGGACCCCGGACAACTGGCAACGGACAGCGCGCCCCTGACCATCGACAACGCACCTCACGGCCCCCTCACCCCAACCCTCTCCCGCGGCGGGGAGAGGGAGAAGGGTGGCACTCTGGCAGTGGCGGGTGCGCGATGGGTAAACTGGAGGGGCAACAACGAGGCCGGCGCCGTTTCATTTCGCGATCTTCCCCGCCCATCGAACATGTCCACCGCCACACCGCCGCTGCTTTCACCGCAATTGCTCGCGCAGCTCGAGCGGCTGGAGCTGGTGAGCCGCAAGATTTTCCGCGGCCGCATGAAGGGGGAACGGCGCAGCAAGCGGAAAGGGCAGAGTGTGGAGTTCGCCGATTTTCGCAACTACGTGGCCGGCGACGACCTGCGGTTCATCGATTGGAACACCTACGCCCGGCTCGATAAGCTGTTTCTGAAAATGTTCCTGGAAGAAGAAGATTTGCATTTCTACGCGCTGATCGATGCCAGCGCGTTGATGGAATTCGGCACGCCCACCAAGTTGGAATATGCCAAGCAGTTGGCGGCGGCATTAGGTTTCATTGGGCTGGTGCGCGGCGATCGGGTGAAGATCGAAACCCTGGGGCAATCGCCGCGAGCTCCAGGACCGGTGCTGCGTGGCCGCAAAAGTCTGTGGCGAATGATGGAGCATCTGGCCGAAGTGCAGCCTGGCGAAACGGTGTCGCTGGCACAAGGCGTCAAGAATTTTTGTCTGCGCAACAGCGGCAAGGGGATTCTGCTGTTGATTACCGATCTGATGGACAAAGCCGGCTACGAAGCCGCGCTGCGGTATTTGGTGTCGCAGCAGATGGATGTGTATGTGATTCAAGTGCTGAGTGCCGAAGAGATCGATCCCGACATCAAGGGAGATTTGAAATTGCTCGATTGCGAAGACGACGACATTGCCGAAATCACGGCCAGTGCGCCACTGATTGCCCGCTATAAGCGCACGCTGGCGGCGTTCATCGAGGGCGCCCGCACGTTTTGTAATCGACGCGGCATGAACTATTTGATGGCCCGCAACGATTTGCCGGTCGAGCAGTTGGTGGCAGGCTATTTGCGCAAGCGAGGACTCGTGAAATGAATGGTGTTGCACTTTGGCGATACCCGCTAAGCCGCAAGCAGCCTGGATCGTTCTGGCCACTGACCACTGACCACTGACCACTGTTCATGGATTTCATTCCCTCACTTTCCGCGCTGCAATGGGCACTGGTGCTGGCTGTGCCGCCGGCGGTGGTGGCGCTCTACTTTCTCAAGTTGCGGCGGCAGCCGTTGGAAGTGCCCAGCACGTACTTGTGGCGGAAGTCGATTGAAGATATGCACGTCAACAGCCTCTGGCAGCGAATTCGCCAGAGCCTGCTGTTGTATTTGCAATTGCTGCTGCTCGCACTCGTGATTTTCGCGCTGCTGCGGCCCGGCTGGCGAAGTCAAAAGCTGGTGGATGAGCGCAACATCTTTTTGATCGACAACTCGGCCAGCATGAGCGCGACCGATGTTGCGCCCTCGCGGTTGGAAGAGGCCAAGCGCCGGGCGCTGGCGATTATCGATAACATGCAAACGGCCGAAGAACGGGAGCAAACCGCCCGGCTAGATAACGGCACTACGGCGGCAGCGGCCGAACAGTCGCGCAGCGGCTATACGGCTATGATCGTCAGCTTCGCAGATACCGCCAAGGTCGAGCAGGGTTGGACCGATAACACGCGTGATTTGCGACGGGCTGTCGAAAACATCAAACCGACAAATCGTCCGACGGCCATCAACGAGGCGTTGCAAGTGGCGGCGGGGCTGGCGAACCCAAGCCGATCGGCCGAATACGGCGACAATCGATCAGTCGAATCGCAGCCGGCCAAGCTGTTTATTCTGAGCGACGGCAAGTTCCCGCCGGTGCAAGGTTTTTCGCTCGGCAGTTTGAATCCGGTGTTCTTGCCGATCGGCCAGGCGGATGCCGCGAACTTGGGAATCATTTCATTCACAGTGAGGGGCAACGAAGAACGCGAAGGCCAGTTGCAGGCGTTCGGCAGCGTTCAAAATTTTGGCGACGAGGCCGTGAAAGTGCCGGTCGATTTACTGCTCAACGGCAATCCGCTGGACGCTTCGGAAGTGACGGTGCCGCCGGGGGACGCAGCGGGGGTTTCGTTCAATTTAGGCGAGATTGAATCTGGGATTCTCGAATTGCGGCTGGCGCGGAACGATATCTTGCCGGCCGACAATCGTGCCTGGGCGGCCGTCAATTCGTCGCGCAAACCGAAGGTGCTGCTGGTGACCGCGGGCAACGAGGCGCTGGAGTTCGCGCTCTCGACCTCGCGCCGGCGAGTTGGCGGAAATCTCGAAGGCCAAGCTTGATGTGTTGCAAACGAAAGAGCATCAACGTGCCGCAGCCAGCGGTGCGTTCGATCTGATCATTTACGATCGCTGCCAGCCCACGCAACTGCCGCGGGCCAACACGTTGTTCATCGGCGAGGCGCCGCCGGCCTCGGAAGGGGAGGCGGCGTTGGCGCGGAAGGAAGCGACGAGTGACGCAGACAAATCTAAGGACGCGCCTGCTGCTGGTGACAATCCGGCTGCGAAAGCGGACCTAGCCGCAAAAACAAACGCCGCGACCAATCCGGAGTCGGCCGCTGCCTCAACGTCAACGGCCAAGTGGTGGTCGCTAGGTGATGCGGTTGTGTATCCGCAAATCATCGATGTCGATCGCACACATCCGCTCATGCAATGGCTCGATTTGGGCGATGTCGATATTGCCGAAGCGCGGCCGGTCACGCCGCCGCCGGGAGGAACCAGGCTCTTGGATTCGAACAAGGGCACGCTGATTGCCATTGCACCGCGAGAAGGTTTTGAAGACGCAGTGTTGGGTTTCGACATTTACAGTGTTGACGCCGCCGGCGAGCGTGTGCCCAATACCAACTGGCCGATTCGTCGGAGCTTTCCCGCCTTCGTGTTTGCCGTGCTCGCTTACCTTGGCGGCAACGAAGGAGCCAAAGCGGGTGAAACCGTGAAGCCGGGCCAGCCCGTGGTGCTCAAGAGCGAGGCCTTGGTTGAGCAGCTCGACGTGATTACGCCCAGGGGTAACAAACTTACGGCCTTGCGCGGCAAAGCCGGGTCGTTTCACTTCAGCCAGACCGACGAGCTGGGTCCCTACGAGGTGAAGGAAGGAGAAAAGACGGTCGAGCGGTTTACCGTCAACTTGTTCGATCCGTTGGAAAGCAACATTCGGTCTGCGAAGGAAAAATCGATCCAAATTGGGAATGTTTCGGTGCAGGGGGATTCCGGTTATGAGCCCATCCGGAAGGAAACCTGGAAGTGGCTGTTAGTGCTTGCCCTAGCCGTTTTACTGGTCGAGTGGTATATCTACAATCGCCGAGTTTACGTCTGAGGTGCCTGCGTGGTATCTCGTGTTCAGGGTGTCTGGCAGGAATGAGCCAGAATCAAGACCGCGACCTTTGCCCAGGCATAAAGACACGTAGACACACACAGACGCTCTCATGCCCAACAGTACCACGCTCGAGAAGCCCAAAAGGCCGCGACGCAAAGCGTTCAATCGCTTCGTCGAAACCAACCTGTGGGAAAAAGTTAGCTACCGCGAATATCGCGAGCAAATTCGCCGAGTGTACGCGGGGCCGAAAAGCGCGGCACTCTGGTTTTGCAGTTTGTTCTCTCTGCACGCGCCGCTGGGCGATCGCATGTTGCGGCAGCGGCGATTCGATTTGCAGGGTTGCAAGCGCATTTTGGATGTTGGCAGCGGCGCCGGGCAGATCGTGCAGCATCTGCTGAGATATGCCGATGACGATGCCACGATTACCGGCATCGATATTTCGCCGGAAATGCTGCGTCGGGCCCGCGGTCGATTGAAGAGCGAGCGACCGCAGTTTTTGTCGGCTGATCTTTCTCATTTGCCCTTTGCCGACGCCGCGTTCGATTGCGTCACCTGCGGCTATGTGCTGGAACATTTGCCGGAAGCCAAAGCCGGTTTATCGGAATTGGCCCGCGTGCTGTCGCCCGGTGGCCGCATGTTGCTGCTGACCACCGAGGACAGTTTCGGCGGCGCTTGGACCAGTCGACTATTTCTGTGTCGCACTTACAATCGGCAGGAACTGTTGCAAACGTGCCACGATGTCGGATTAGAGCCCGTGCAAGAGCTATGGCTCTCTGGCGTGCATAAAGCACTGCGGGCTGGCGGCATTTGTTTTGAGCTGCGCCGAGTTTAAGAAAGTCGGGACGAATGGAATGGCGAAGGATAACTAGTCGTCCCTGAAAAATTCCTCTACCGCTACGAATAGACGGTGCATTGCACGCTTGATGGCGCTAGAATTTGCTAGGTTTTGGTTCCCACGGTCCCGAAAGCTGACAAAAAATGCAACCCAAGTCCCGCCCTCCGCAGTGTGAATTATTTGGCGCCCATCTGAGCGAACTCTTGAACCGCGAGCATCCGCTGTACGTGCTGGCCGAGCGGATCGACTGGTCTCAGTTCGACTCAGGCATTGATGCTTGCTACGCCGAGGAACTTGGCCGGCCGGGAATGAACACCCGGCTGATGGTCGGCTTGCTCTATTTGAAACACGCTTTTGACGAGAGCGACGAATCGGTGGTGGCCCGCTGGGTGGAGAACCCGTACCGGCGTTCTTCTGCGGCCTCTGCTACCTGCAGCACGAGTTGCCGATCGATCCTTCGAGCTTGAGCCGTTGGCGGAAGTGTGTCGGTGCCGAGCGGTTGGAGAAGTTACTGGAGACGACCATCCACACGGCGTTAGCGATGAAGGCCGTGCGGCCACCAGAGTTCCAAAAAGGTGAACGTCGACACGACGGTCCAGGAGAAGGCGATGGCCTTTCCAACCGACGCCCGCTTGTATCACAAGATGCGGCTGGCACTCGTCCGACGGGCCAGGCAACTGGGCATCCCACTTCGACAGAACTATCGTTTCAAGAGCCAGCAGCTGCTGGCCAGGCAGGGCCGCTACGCTCACGCCCGGCAGATGAAGCGAGCCGCGAAGATGACCCGCGGGCTGAAGACGATCTTGGGCCGCGTGCTGCGGGACATCCAGCGAAAAGCTCGGACCATCCAGGGCCCAATCGTCGATGAGCCGCTCGGCGAGCTGGTCGCCTTGGCCGAGCGCTGCTCGCTCAAACACGCACCAGCAAACACAAGCTCTACAGCGTGCATGCTCCCGAGGTGGAATGCATTGCCAAAGGCAAAGCGCACAGCGCTACGAGTTCGGCTGCAAGGCCAGCGTAGCCACGACCAGCAAGAGCAACTGGACCGTCGGCGCCCACGCTCTCGACGGCAATCCTTACGACGGACACACGCTCAGCGGTGCGATCGGACAAGTGGAACGCCTTACCGGCCACTCGCCCCGGGACGTGATGGTGGATAAAGGCTATCAAGGGCACGGTTACAAGGGCTCGGCCATTGTGCATGTGGTCCGCACGATTCCCAAACGAGCGACGCAGGCGCTATGCCGCATGCTCAAACGTCGGACGGCCATTGAACCGACGATCGGTCACCTGAAAAGTGACAATCGCATGAATCGCAATTATCTGACCGGTCAAGAAGGCGACAAAATCAACGCGCTACCGAATGCCGCCGGGTACAACCTCCGCAAACTGCTGCGGTGGGTCGTTTTTGCGCCAATTTTCTGGCTCACGCGGTGGCTGAAGACCCGGCTGGCAATTGAATTGATCTCCGATGCGCCCCCATCCGGCTGCTGCTCGCTTAATTGCCCCCGCTAAGCCGCTGACGACCAATTTTTCAGGGACGACTAACTACACACTGCAAGCCTTTAGCCACTTTCCAATTCCGAGCCGGGCTTGTAAGGGGGCCATTAAACCGACAATCAGACGTAACTTATGGCTGGGAAATAAGTTATAAATTGTCGAGCTGCTCTGATTCTGAGCAAAAATCGTCTTGCACGTATTGACCCGCAGTGCCGGGCAGCGATAATCGCAAGGCTGACTACCAGTCAGTCACCCTTCCCGCCTGAGGCCTTTTCTGTGGCCAGCTCGACCCAAAAAATCGCCAAGAAACTGTCTGACGAACAGCTTTGGGCCACGCGTCAGGAAGAGATTCTACGCAGGCTGCCCGTCTGTTTGCCGAGCGCGGGTACGACAAGACGGACACCACGTTGCTCGCAGAAACCGTCGGCGTCGGAAAAGGAACGGTGTACCGTTACTTTCCCAGCAAGCACCGAACTTTCCTGGCCGTTGCCGACCGTGTGATGCGGATGCTGCGCGAACACATCGACAGCCGGATGGCTCCTATCGAAGATTCTGCTGGAACAAATCGCCAACGGAATTCACGGGTTCTTAGAGTTTTTCGCCGAACGTCCGGGCTTTGTCGAACTGTTGATAGAAGAAGCGCCGCGCCGTTCCGAGACCGAAAGCTGCCGACGTTCCTCGAACACCGCAAGATGAATGTGGATCGATGGCGGGCGTTCTATCGTGATCTGATTGCTGAAGGCCGAATGCCGCGATATTCTGGTTCATCGCATCACCGATGTGATCGGCAATTTATTATATGGCACGATTTTTATGAATCACTTCAGCGGACAGCCGAAATCGGTAGAGATTCAGGCCAGCGACATCATCGACGTCGTGTTCCACGGAATCCTTTGCTCGCAGGAGCTGCAGCGGACAAAAAACATCTTCGAGCTTTGCTTATCAAATCAAAAACCGACAAAGCTATTCGATCGGCGGCGTGCAAATCAAATTTATCGGGAGCGTCAAGTGAACTCGGCTTGTAAACGATATTCGACGTTTTGCCTGCTGCTGGTATTCGCCATCCTAACAGGATGCAAGAAACAGGCGATGTCGCCTGCCCAAGCTGGCGCGGCTCCCAAGCCGCCTGAGGTGATCGATTAGCACGCCGACGGTCGCCGAAGTGACTGACTACGAAGATTTCACCGGCCGAACCATGCGCTTTAGTCGGCCGAAATCCGCCCGCACGTGACGGGTTATCTTGATAAGGTCTTGTTTACGGAAGGAGCCGATGTCCCTAAGGACGCCTTGCTGTATGATATCGATCCGCGCATTTACGAGGCTGAAGTTGAACGGGCCAAGAGCAATGTTGCACAGGCCGAAGCTCATCTGAAATGCCTGAACGCCGATTTGCAGCGGGCCAACATCATGCTGCCGAACAAATCGATCTCCCGGCAAGATTACGATCAGATTGTCGGCGATCAAGCCCAGCGGAAGCCGCGGTTGGCGTGGCGCAGGCAACGTTGCACGCGGCAGATGTAAACCTGGGATATACCAAAATTGATGCGCCGTTCAGCGGCCGGCTCAGCCGCACGATGTATGACCCCGGCAACTTGGTGAAGGCCGACGAAACCATACTCACGACAATCGTGCAGCTCTATCCGATCTACGTGCTCTTCGGTGTCGATGAACGGCTCTTAAAGAAAATTCACGACTACGTGCAAAGTGGATTGGTGAAAACGAACAACGAAGGGAAAATTCCCATCCTGATGGGTTTAGCCAACGAAGAGGGATTCCCACACGCAGGGTATGTCGACTTATCGATAACCGTTTGGACACCAACACGGGTACGCTCCAGGTGCGCGGACTGTTTCAGAATGGAAAAAAGGCGATTCTGCCCGGGCTGTTTTGCCGCGTGCGGCTCCCGCTGGGCGATCCCGACCCGGCGGCTTACGATTCCAGAGCAGGCACTCGGCACTGATCAAGGACAGAAATTTGTCTACATCGTCGACCCGCAGAACAAGATTCAGTACCGCAGCGTGCAGATCGGCAAACAGCAAGGCACGCAGCGAGTGATTTTGAAAGGTGTTGCAGAAGGCGACCGAGTGGTTGTCAGTGGACTGCAGCGCGTTTGACCCGGCGTGTTAGTTGAGCCGAAGCCAGCGACCGATTCGGTGGCCATGCGTGGTGACGGAACAAAAGCAGCGGAGGCAACCAAACCGGCAACGGATGCCCACGAAGTCTCAAAGAGCGAGAAGAATTAGCGTGTGCCGGCATTGGGCCGGAAAATCTCGACCTGGTTTGCAGATGTGAGGCAGCTTTTGATCTCTCGATTTTTCATTGATCGCCCGATTTTCGCCTCCGTGCTTTCCATCGTGATCACGTTGGCTGGGGCCATCTGCGTCTTCAATTTGGGGTTGTGCAGTTTCCGATGATCTCGCCGCCTACGATCTCAGTCACGTGCAACTATCCAGGCGCCAGTGCGATGGATGTGGCCACGTCGGTGGCCCTGCCTATCGAGCAGCAAGTCAACGGCGTCGAAGGCATGTATTACATGTCGTCCAGCTGCACCAATGACGCAGCGGACAACCTGACCGTCACGTTCCGCCACGGCATGAACCTGAACATGGCCCAGGTGCTGGTGCAAAACCGCGTTAGTTTAGCGGTGCCGTCCTTGCCCGATGTGATTCGCCAAACCGGCGTCACCGTCAAGAAACGCTCGCCGGACATTCTGATGGGCATCGCACTGACGGCCACCGACAGCCGGTACGATCAGCTCTACTTGATCCACCTTGCGCTGATGCAACTCAAGGACGAGCTGGCCCGGATCGACGGCGTCAGTGACATCATCTTGTTCGGCCACTCGCCATTACAGCATGGCGCATTTGGCTGATCCTATGAAGATGGGCATGAACATGACGGCGGGCGACGTGGTGCAGGCTGTCCGTGAACAGAACACTCAGGTCGCCACCGGCATGATCGTGCTCTGCCAATTCCGGGCGGGCAGGATTTTCAAACCACACTTAGCATGATCGGCCGGCTTAGCGATGTCGAAGAGT
>CAVTYH010000006.1:0-751942 GCA_963738835.1 Pirellulales bacterium | reverse complement strand
GTCACATCGGCGCCGGCGGAGCCGACGTTAATCGTGATGTTGTTATTGCGGAAGCCACTGCGGACATATGCCCCTTGAGGCCGCGTTAATACGGCCCACCGCTGACGGCTGGCCGACCGATGCGGACATTCGTCACGGGGTCGTGGCTGTAATAAGATCGCTGGAAAATCCAGCTGTCGTCGGCCTGAGCTATTGAAGCGAGTAAACTCAGCAATGACGCTGCGGCAACCGAGAAGATGGAGCGTTTCATCAGAAAAAAATCACCAGAAGAGGAGTCGGCGATGGGAATCGTCGCTCCTTCCCATGGTAATTACAGGCCGCAGAAATGCGATCGCCGATTTTCGGGCTTGGATGGCGATTATTGAGCCGGGCCGCCCGATTCCACCATCAATTCCCCGGATTTCGCGTCGTAAACATAACGTTTGCCGGGGGGAAGCTCGGGCAGTTCTATCCGCAGGGCTCGACAATTTCTTTCATGTATTCGTCTTTGTTCTTCGGATTTTTGAAGTTGTGCATGGCCTTCCACAGATCCAACTGATGTTTCAGCTGAATGTCGAACGTGATGCGGTCGCGGGCCATGAAATAATCGTGCACCGGCTCGGTGATGATTCCCCCGCCGTAGCCCTGCCCTTGTTTGCCGACGCCGGCGGTGGCTTTTTCCAACGTCGTGTTGTTTTGCTGGGCAGACGGTGCGGCGTTGGGATCGGTCGCTGGCGCCGGATTGGCAGTGGAGTTGCCATCCGGTTTGCTTGCGGAATCCTTTTGATTGCCCGGCGCATCGACGATTTGCGGCGGCATATTAACCGGTGGCCGCTTGGCGGCATTTTCATTCATTTGATCGATCTCATCGCAACCGGCGATGAATGCAACTGTTGCCGAGAGACCGATGATTGCGAAAACCGCACGACGAATTGATTGGACGTTGGACATATTTTTTCTCCGCTGCCGGGGACAAACGCGGAGCAAGCTCCGCCGCTAAACACCGGGCCACACCTTACTGCAGTGCGCCCGAATCCCATTTCTGCATGGTTTTCATCATACCATGTTTTGTTAGATCGTAGTGCAATGGCGAGAGTGTGATGAAACCTTTTTCGAGCTCGGTCAGATCGGTCTGTTCGTTCTGGTCGGGCACGGGCGGCCCGCCGGCAGCCCAAAAATAGGGCCGGCCCCGGGGATCAGTCCGTTTTTCGTATTTTTCGCCGTATTGCTGGATGCCCATCGGGACGACCCGTAAGCGTGCTTCCCGGTCGAGGGCGCTGGTGGGAATGTTCAAATTGTAAAGATGCGGTTGAGCGCCCTGGTTGGCCAGAATCTTTTCGATCACCCACAGAGCGATATCGGCCGCTTTTTCAAACTGGGCGTGTTCATCCCATTCGAGCGATACGGCGACGCTGGTGATTCCAAAGAACGCCCCTTCGATGGCCGCCGCCACCGTGCCGCTGTAGAGCACGTTGATGCCGGCGTTGAGTCCGCCGTTGATGCCGCTGACGACCAAATCGGGCCGTTTGGGGCAAAACTCGCTGATGCCGACTTTCACCGAATCGGCCGGACTCCCTTCGACCGCCCAACCGCGGCACCGAGGACCGTCGAATATTTCTTTGACAACCAAGGGCTTAAGAAACGTGATGGTGTGCCCCACCCCGCTTTGTTCGGTTGCCGGGGCCACGACCGCCACGTCGCCCAGACGGTTTAAGGCCCGTTCCATAGCCGCCAGGCCGGGCACATAAATGCCGTCGTCGTTGGTAAGCAGAATTTGCACTGGTCCGTAGAGCTGGAATCGATCAAAGCGGTCTTAGTCTGTAAACGTGGACTTCACTATATCGCTGCAGGACTGTAGCGACAACGAGGCGATTCGTCCGTGGGCCGCATCCAAATCTCACATTCCCACGCTAGCCCCCCTGCTCTGTGAACTTTATAATCTCACTTTCCGCCCGAGCCGGTTCCTCAGGCGTTTTGCGTTTAACGGTTTTCGTTGCATGAGCGCTGGCATTTCAAAGACCGAAAAAAAACTCGCCGGCATTGCTGATGAAAAGGTGCTGGTGCTCGATTTTGGCGCGCAGTACGTGCAATTGATTGCCCGCCGCGTGCGGGAACAGAACGTTTACTGCGAAATTGTGCGGCACGATATATCGCCGGAGCGCGTGCGTGAAATCGCTCCCAAAGGTTTGATCCTCTCCGGCGGGCCTGCCAGCGTGTATGAAAACGGTGCGCCCCACTGTGATCCCGAGCTGTTTGAGCTGGGCATTCCGATGCTGGGCATCTGTTACGGAATGCAACTGGTCTGTGAGGCGCTGGGCGGCAAGGTGCAAAACGCGCCGGCCAGAGAATTCGGCCGGGCGCAATGTTCCGTCATCACCGCCAATGGGCTCTTCAATGGCGTGCCGCAGCAGACGGAAGTGTGGATGAGCCACGGCGATCAGGTGACCCAGGTCTCGGCCGATTTCGAACCGCTGGCCCGCACTGCGACTTGCCCGATCACTGCGGTGAAACACAAGCGGCTGCCGATTTACGGGCTGCAGTTTCATCCTGAAGTCACGCACACTCCGGTAGGCAAAGCGATTCTGGCGAACTTCTTGACGAAGGTGTGCGGCTGCCGTGGCACCTGGAAACTGGCCGATTTCGCGGAGCGGACGATCGCCGAACAGCGTGAGCGAGTTGGCAACCGCCGCGTGATTTGCGGCCTCTCCGGCGGCGTTGATTCTTCGGTCGTCGCGGCGTTGTTGGCTAAAGCCATCGGCCCGCAGTTGTCGTGCATCCTGGTCGACAATGGCCTCTTGCGCAAAGACGAAGAAACGGCCGTCATCCGCGAATTCACGACGCACTTCAAAACCGATTTGCACGTCGTAAAGGCCGAAGACAAGTTTCTGGCCGCATTGGCCGGCGTCACCAACCCGCAGGAAAAGCGCCGCCGCATTGGGCATGTGTTCATCGATTGCTTCAAAGCTGAAGCGGGGCGGATCAAAGGTGCGCACTTTCTGGCGCAGGGCACATTGTATCCCGATGTGATCGAAAGCGGCGCCGCCGCCGATGGGCCGACCGCCAACATCAAACTGCACCACAACGTCGGCGGCTTGCCCGCGGAATTGGGCTTCGAGCTCATCGAGCCGCTGCGCGACCTCTTCAAAGATGAAGTCCGGCGGTTGGGGATCCAATTGGGTTTGCCGGAAGACATCGTCTGGCGACATCCCTTCCCGGGCCCCGGCTTGGCCGTGCGTTGCTTGGGTGAGGTGACGAAAGAGCGGCTTGACACCCTTCGGGAAGCCGATGCGATTGTCGTTCATGAGGTCGAAGCCGCGGGATTGTATCGAAAGACCGCACAAGTGTTCGCCGTGCTGCTCCCCATCCAAAGCGTCGGCGTGATGGGCGATGCTCGCACCTACGAAAACGTGCTGGCCGTGCGGGCTGTCGATACCGAAGACTTTATGACCGCCGATTGGAGCCGCCTGCCATACGATTTGCTGGCCCGTATTTCCACGCGAATCATCAACGAAGTGAAGGGCGTGAACCGCGTGGTCTACGATATCAGCAGCAAACCGCCGGCAACGATCGAGTGGGAGTGATAGCGCGTAGCGGCGGGCCTTGGGCCGTGCTTGGCAGCACACTTCATATCATATCCCCAGCGCAGCCACCGCGGCTCGCGCTTCATCCAGCGGCGTATCGGCCGGCAGCGGCTCGCCAATTACCACGTAGGTGTGCAATTCTGGGTGTCGTAGCGTCTCCGGGTGCGTCGGCGTTTCGCCGCAATAGACGGGCAAAATGGTGGCCGGCACTTTGGTGCGCAGTTCGGCCAGCAAGTGTTCGCCGGCGCAGGGCACGGTGTCGGCAGCGAAATCGCGAGCCAGGCTCAGGCCCAAGATGTATCCCTGCCCCAGCGTGACCAAACCGCGAGCCAAGGCATTATCCTCGGCGGATAATCGCACCTTCCGGCTGCCGGCAATCATGACGCCGGTCGTCAGCGCCACGCGGCGCAGGAATTCATCGCCCGGCGCGTCAGGAGGCGCAACGAAGCGGGTGAAGCGATCGACCGTTGAGACAACATGAATCCAATGATCGAAGTCATGCGAATTGCTGATGAGAATCACCTGCCCATTGGCGGGAATGTTATCAAGCCCGAGCGCGCGCAAATGGCGTCGTCGTTTTGATCGAAGCCAGCTTAATGCGCGGAGCATGAAATCGGGCCGCTGCCACCACATTAACACCAGCATTCCCACGGTGATCATGCTGGCCGACAGAAACAGCAGCTTGGGAATTTGCGTGGCGCGTTCCAGTTGATGCTGGTACGCCGTCACCAGGTCGGGATGTGTCTTCACAGCGTGTAAATTCAGCTTCAACCCCAAGACCGATTGCAAGCTCGAGGTGATCAAGAAAAAAACGACGACAGCAATCAATCCGCCGGTGACGTTGAAAAAATTGCTGGTGGCCACCAGGCTGCCTTTGCTTTCTTTGGGCGCACGGTGCTGCAACAGCGTGTACAGTGGCACGATGTAAAGTCCTGCCGAGGCGCCGACGGCGATCAGGCAGAGAATCATTTTCATCTTCGCCGGCGAAACCACGGCCATGATTGCTGTCGTGGCAATCAACTGCACGATGCCGATGGGCACGAGCCCCAATTCCAAACGATTGCCGGAAAAATAGCCCGCCAGGTAGCAGCCGATGCCGACGCCTAATCCAACCAGCCCCAGCAAAAACGCAACCTCGAATTCCGTCTTCGTAGCAGGCTCAGGGGGCGATTCGATAATCTTTTGAGGAACAATCGGCGTAGCAGCATCCGGCGTTTGCTCTGCGTCATCTTCGGTGGAATCGGCCTTATTGACGTCCGCCATGGCGGCGGCCGTTGCCGCGGCGGCCGGCGGCTTGGGAAGTCGCTTGGCGATTTGAATTTCCTCGGCGGTTTCCCCCTGAAACAGCAAGCTCTGCCGCAGGAACAGCGTCATGAACAGAAAAAAGGCGATACCCACGGTCGCCAACACCAGCGGTCGCGATTTCCGCAGCATGCCCAAGTTTTGCTTCATCGGCGTCCACGGTTCGAGCACCAATTTATTATCAGGGGCGGCGGCTGGAATTCGCTCCACGATCAGCGAAGCAACCGCTCCGATGACCGCAAACGTGAACAACACCGCGCCGATGATCCATTCGTTTCCAGGATGAAAGGCGTTCATCTGGCCCGAGGCGTCGAACGTCGATTTGATGAATTCTGTGCCGTACAACCAGCCGCCGAAAACGGTGCCCAGAATGTTCGCCATAAAACTGGTGCCTTCCAGCAAACCATTGCCGCGCGAGAGGACCGAGGTGTGCAAAATCTCCGGCATCATGCCGTACTTAGCGGGCACAAAAAACGCACTGTGAGTGCCCATCAGAAAAACGACAGAGATCACCAAGATCGAACTTAAAACCGCCAGGGTATGAGGCGACATCCAGCCCCAGGATGCTGTGTGCGGCAGCAAGAAACCAACGAGGGCAATTCCCATGATGCCGACTTCCGCCGATTTCCAGAACACAACGATCGACCGCTTGCTGTACTTATCGGCCAGCACTCCGGCCAGCGGCGAGAACAAAAAGAACGGCGTGATGAAGCACGCGGTGACAATCGAGATCAGTGTTTTGGTATCGATGCCCGGCACGCCGGCAAAACGCACCAGCATGTCGGTGGCGTAAAACAGCGCCACGATATGGCTGGCCTGATCGTTGAACGCAGCCAGAAATTGCGAGGTCAAGAGACCGATGTAACTGCGCGACTTGAGCGTGGGCAATGGCACGTAGAATTGGCCCCGCGCACGACCGGCTGAATCCGGCCCTTGGCCGTTCCGATCTGCGGGGGACGAACCGGCGGCAGCAGTGACCGTGGCTGATGAGTATGCGATGGATGCCAAGGCGAAAGTCCAGCCACGCGAATCCCTGGATTCAGTCGGCAGTCCGGTGACCGTTGATGACACCGGGCAAACCGTGGTAACGCGTCGGCGGTTGGGTGCGTGTGTAGGTTGCGGAGCAGCTGACACTCCGCGGAAAGCCAAAGAACCGAATATACTGGCGGCGGTTGCGAGCCACAACCCAGCAGGAGAGTGCGTCGCATGCGGCCGCAGGGAAATGTAGTTTAGCGACCCGCCCTGCGTCGATTTCGAACCTGTACCGTGCCGACGAAGAAAGTACGAAACCATCGCCAGAGTCGGCAAAAGCGTTATTGTCCGCACCAGCAGTTGCTTAGTCCTCGGCGGAAGCCGCTGGGTTGGGCCACGCAACCCCACACCTTCCGCAGGGGGCTAGTTCAAAAATTCGATCGCACGCCGCGTTTGATCAGTTCCTGCGTCAGCTCACCGGTCGTGGTGTACTGCACGGCGTCCATTCCGGCGCGCTTGCCGGCTTCGACATAATCGGCGATGTCGTCGATGTACAGAATCTGCTCCGCCGGCTTTCCGGCCAATTCAATTGCGCGGCGAAAGATTTTTTCGTCGGGCTTGAGCGCGCCAACTTCGAAGCTCAAAACATGCTTCCTGAAAGCGGTGCGCAGAATGGTGTATCGTCCGTCGCTCACGGTTCGCCAATGCGATGACCCGGTGTTCGACAAAATGCCTAGCGGAATCTGAGCGTCTTCCAGATGCCCCAGCAGCGGCAAGATGCTGTAGTTCAGCGTAAAGATTTCCGAGTTCGCCCGATGGAACGCAGTCAAGTCGGAATGTGTGCCGGTGGCGCGAGAGAATTCGTCGTGGAATGGTATGTCGTCGATTTCGCCTGTCTCATATCTCCAGTGCAAGCCGCCGGAACCGATCAGCAAATCGCCAACTTTATCTTCCGCCACGCCAACCAATTCGGCCACCTGGCGAATCTGCCGCTGCCGATCGAAATAGCAGAGGACATTGCCCAAATCGAAATAGATGAACGCAGGAGACATGGGTCAAAGTCGGAGGGATGAAGGCGGAAAGCGGAAAGCGGAATTTTCGCGAGCGTACAGCGCAATTCAAATTGACCGGGCGATTATAACAAGGTGTTATGACGAATAAACAGCCGGATTGCCCCCGCTCATCGGGTTCTGGACCGCGAGCCCATCTCGCTTTACGATGCACTTTCTTCTGTTAACTGCTTCGCGTCCCTCTCCCCGTGCTTTTCCATGCTCAACAAATACAGCTCCCGCATCACGCAACCCAAAAGCCAAGGCGCTTCGCAGGCCATGCTGTACGGCACGGGCCTTTCCGATGCCGACATGCAAAAGCCACAAATCGGCATCGCCAGCATGTGGTACGAAGGGAACACCTGCAACATGCACTTGAACCACCTGGCAGCCCGCGTCAAAGAAGGCGTCACGGCGGCAGGGCTAGTCGGCATGCGGTTCAACACCATCGGCGTGAGCGACGGCATTTCGATGGGGACCGAGGGCATGTGCTACTCGCTGCAATCGCGCGACCTGATTGCCGATTCGATCGAAACCGTCATGCACGCCCAGTGGTACGATGCCAACATCAGCATTCCAGGTTGCGATAAAAACATGCCCGGCTGTTTGATCGCGATGGCCCGCGTGAATCGGCCGTCGCTGATGATCTACGGCGGCACCATCAAGCCGGGCCACATGCCGAAAGCCGGCGGCGAGCACGCGGAAGGCGAGACGCTCGATATCGTCAGTGCATTTCAATGCTACGGCGAATTCGTCGCCGGCCGAATTGACGAAAGCACGCGGAAATCGATCGTGCAAAAATCGTGTCCTGGAGCCGGCGCCTGCGGCGGCATGTACACCGCGAACACGATGGCGTCGGCGATCGAAGCGCTTGGCATGTCGCTGCCGTACAGCGCGTCGATTCCCGCAGAAGACGCCGGCAAGATGGACGAGTGTTTTCGCGCCGGCGCGGTGATCCGCAATCTGCTGGAGCGCGATCTCAAGCCCCGCGACATCATGACTCGCCGGGCTTTTGAAAATGCAATGGTCGTGGTCATGGCTCTGGGCGGCTCGACCAATGCCGTGCTGCATCTGATTGCAATGGCCCGCGCGGCCCAGGTGGAATTGACGATCGACGACTTTCAACGCGTCAGCGCCCGTGTGCCGTTCCTGGCCGATTTGAAACCGAGCGGCCGGTTCGTGCAGGAAGATTTACACAACGTCGGCGGCACACCCGGCGTGATGAAATATCTGCTGGAAAAAGGTTTGATGGACGGCGATTGCCTCACGATCACTGGGAAAACACTGGATGAAAATCTCGCGGCGCTCCCCGGTTTGAAGGCCGGTCAGGAAGTTGTGGCGACGATCGAAAACCCGATCAAAAAAACCGGCCACATCCAAATTCTACGCGGCAATTTAGCGACCGAAGGTGCAGTGGCGAAAATTACAGGCAAAGAAGGCCAGCGATTCGAAGGCCCGGCGAAAGTGTTCGACTCCGAAGAAGATATGCTCGCCGCACTGGAGCAGCAGCGGATCGCCAAGGGCGATGTGATCGTCATTCGCTACGAAGGCCCCAAAGGCGGACCGGGAATGCCGGAGATGCTGACGCCGACCTCGGCCATCATGGGCGCGGGTCTGGGCAAAGACGTGGCGCTGTTGACCGACGGCCGCTTCTCCGGCGGCTCTCACGGCTTCATCGTCGGCCACATCACGCCGGAAGCGCAAGAAGGGGGCGGAATCGCACTGGTGAAAGATGGCGACCAAATTGTAATCGACGCCGCTGCGAATCGCCTCGATGTGCAACTCTCCGTCGACGAACTCTCCCGTCGCCGGGCCGCTTGGAGAGCACCCCCCTACAAAGTCGCACGGGGCACGCTGTTCAAGTACATCAAGAATGTGAAGAACGCGTCGGAAGGCTGCGTCACCGACGAGTGATTAAGCTGCGAGCAGGTGGGCAGTGTAAAGCCGACGATAATTATCGTCGGTTTGCCGCTCATCAGGGCGATGGCAATGGTTGCGGCGCTAAAGTGCCCGGAGGTAGAACTGCCGGCGCTAGAACTGCTGGCCCTGTCGACACCGCAGCCACAGGTGCGGTAATCGTTCCACCTAAGCGCGATTGAATTTTCGTCAGCATCACCTGTTCCAGCGCCGTGTCGCGTGGCAAAGGAATCCAGCCTGCGGTTGGAGTGCGCGGGCCATTGGGTCGCGCCGGATCACCGGGAATGCGGTTGGGATCGACATTGAACTCCGTATCACGCTCTAGTGAGGTGTCGTAGCGGAACGTTGCGGCGCCCGCTGAGGCTTTGATCGGCAGCGCGACGTCTTCCAATTCCTTGGTCACGGTTACATCAACAAGGTATCCCTGTGGGAATGGCGTTACATTCACAAACGCCCGGCGACGGATCGATTGCAGCGTGCTCTCCAGCCGCTCATAACAGTTCACCGTGTCGCCGTGCCACGGTTCCAAAAGCGTGGCGCCTGTGAGCGGGAATGTGTCAATGCGGCCGGGCGTGGGCTCGTTGCCAATCAACTTGACGCGATCTTCTTGTTCGATTTGAAAGTAATCGTCGACAACATCGACGAGTTGATCCCACATAAAATCACGATCGACCGCTGGCACGAGGATCGAGCTTTGCTGAATGACCGTTGAGCCAATGGCCTGTGGCGCTCCGTTGGTCGGGAGCGTAGCAATTGGCGTTCCACCGGCGAGAGGAGGACCGGTGATGACCATCGGGCCCGATCCATTTGGCGGCAAAACCACGGCGGTCAGCGGCGTTGCCACGGGTTGTTGTGCCGGTCCGTACTGGCTGAACATCCCGCAACCAATCGGCGCGAGCAAAAGTAATACGCCGACGATTTTGAGCCGTCGCGGCATGAAATCGACTGGTTGCGATTGAGTGACGAACGATTGGCCGAATGGCCCGCTGTCGACAGGATCGGCGAAATGGCCTGGGAGTGTCTCGAAAATGCCATGTTTTCGCAAGGCAAGTTGGAGCCCGAAGGCATCTTCCCCAACGCCGCTGTCATCCCAAATTAACGCCGTAGTCTCTGCCTCGGAACTTAATCGGCAGCGATACCGTCAAATTACGGGGAGGCAAGAACATTCGTCTGCCGGCAATTAACTATCCGGGACCATTCGATTGTTACAAACAAAGTGTCGGTTCGGGCGTCATATACTGTGACACAATAGGGACACCATAGGTGCTGTATGAAGTGCTGCCTAAAGCTCGCTGCGATCGCAACCGTCACGTGCCTTATCGCATCCCTGGCCCAAGCCCAGGGGGTGCTCGTCAATGTGAACGAAGGCGAACAGATCGTCTTGCCGCGGCCGCCGGTCATTGTTTGGCTGCCCTATCCAGGGCCGCATCCTCAGCCTCGGCCGGAACCGGCACCCAGCAGTTACAAGATTAAGTCGCTGGAAGTGAACGTGAAGCTGGCGGGTCAGGTGGCCCGCGTGCAAGTCAGCCAGTCGTTTGTGAACACCGGCAGCCGGCCGATGGAAGTTTCATTCGTGTTCCCGCTGCCGTACGAAGGGGCGGTCGATCAGCTTACGCTGTTGATCGACGGCAAAGAGTATCCGGCGAAAATGTTGGACGCCAAAGAAGCGCGGAAGATGTACGAAGAAATCGTTCGCAAGAACAAAGACCCCGCGCTGTTGGAGTGGATGGGCACGGGCTTGTTCAAAACCAGTGTGTTTCCGGTCCCGCCAGGAGCCGAGCGCAAAGTCACGCTGCGCTATTCGCAACTCTGCCGCAATTTGGATGGGCTGACCGATTTCATTTTCCCGCTCTCGACAGCAAAGTACACCTCGCAGCCGGTAGAAGAAATCAAAGTCAACGCCACGATCGAAAGTGAAACGGACATCAAAAATGTTTACAGCCCCAGCCATGCGGTGGAAATCAAACGGCCCGATGATAAACATGCTACGGTTTCTTACACCGTCAAAGACGCGGTTCCGACGGAAGACTTCCGCTTGTTCTACGATGTCGGCAAAGGCATCGTCGGCACCAAAGTCATCAGCTACCGACCGCATTCCGACGAAGACGGTTACTTTCTGTTGCTTACGAGTCCAAAGATTGAAGCTACCGACGAGCGGCCCAAGAAAACCGTGCTGCTGGTGCTCGATCGCTCGGGCAGCATGAGCGGCGACAAAATCGAACAGGCCAAAGGGGCGGCCAAGTTTGTGATCAACAATCTGCGCGAAGGCGACCTGTTCAACCTGATCGCCTACGATAGCGATGTCGAAAGTTGGAAGCCCGAGCTGCAAAAATTCAACGACGATAACCGCAAAGCGGCGCTCGGATTCGTCGAGGGCATTTACGCAGGTGGTAGCACGAACATTCACGGTGCGCTGTCGAAAGCACTCGGCCAACTGCAAGATTCCAGCCGGCCGAATTTCGTGATCTTCTTGACCGACGGCATTCCGACCGTCGGCGAAACCAACGAGGCCAAAATCGTCGCGGCGGCCAAGGCCGACAACAAAGTGAAAGCCCGCATCTTCGATTTCGGCGTCGGCTACGACGTGAACAGCCGATTGCTCGACAAACTGGCTCGCGAAAATTTCGGCCTGACCGAATACGTGCGGCCCAACGAGAACATCGAACGGGCCGTCTCGGCACTGTATAACCGCATCGGCTCGCCGGTGATGAGTGATGTGAAACTGACGGTCGATGTCGAAGGCATCAAGCCCGAAGACGGATCAGCCACCAATCGCATGTATCCGAAAGATGTCGTCAATCTGTTCGCGGGAGAGCAACTGGTGATTGTCGGCCGGTACAAGAAACCGGGCGACGCCAAAGCGAAAATCACCGGCAAGGTGGGCGACAAAGAGCAGACGTTCGACTTTCCCGCCAAGCTGATCGAAAAAAGCGACGATCAATCGCAGGCCTTCGTCGAAAAACTCTGGGCCGTGCGGCGCGTCGGCGAAATTCTGGACGAGATCGATCTCAAAGGCAAAAACGATGAACTCGTCAAAGAACTGGTGGCGCTCTCGCTGCGGCACGGCATCATGACACCGTACACCTCGTTCCTAGCCGATGAGAATTCTCGGCACGGCGATGTGACTTCAAACCTGCGTTCCGCAGGGGGACGGTTGGAAGTACTACAGCAAGAACGGGAGGGCCAATCGGGTGTCGAGCAACGCATTGCCAAACGCAACTACCAGGATGCCAATCAACCGGCCGCGCCGATGTCCCTACAAGGCGGCTCAATGGGCAGAGCAGTCGCAGGCACGACCAGCAGCCCGGACGGCGACCGGTTCGGCGCCGGCGGCGGCGCATATTCGACCGACTCTCTGGGCTCGTTCGGCCAACTCTACAGCGCTATTCCAGCCGCCAAAGACGATGCCGCCAAGGTCATCCAAAACGTTCGCCAAGTCGGCAGCAAAGCCTTCTACCGTCGCGGCGAGCGGTGGGTCGATTCCGTCGTCACCGACACAGAGAAGCAGGAGAAGCCCGCGCAGAAAATCCAACGTTTTAGCAAAGAATACTTCGACCTGATCGACAAATACGGCCGCGAAGCCGCCAAGTATCTGGCCCAAGACGAGCCACTGACCATCGAACTTGGTGGGCAGGTTTATGACGTGGAGTAAAATGACTGACAATCGATTGAGCCAACCTCCGGCTTCCGCCGGAGGCTATGCCGGCTAGCTGCTAGCTGCCAGTCGCTAGTTGCCCCTAATCAAACATCGAATCCATGCCCAGCCGCGTTCGCAGTTCCTCGAACTGCCGATGATACTGATCGCTCGATGAATGCACGTGCTCGGCTTCGGTGATGAACTTCATCTGGTCGTTGCACACGACGCCGCGGTCGCGGAAGACGCGCTTCGAAGCCGCCCAGGTCTTGGCCGTAGGCGATCAGCAGTTTGTGCTCGTCGAATTGCACTTCCAGCGGCACATGCGGGTTCAGCACCGCGATGCCGGTGCAGCCGTCGTTCAAGAGCAAATCTTCGTAATCGTACAGCGTGCTCTTCAGCACCGGCAGGTCGATGTGCTCGCGATACAGATCGACGTGCCCTCGGCTGTCGCGGTCGTGGCTGGTCTCCAGCACGACGTCGACTTCCGTCCCGAGCGGATCGAGCAGGTCGAGGAACGTCTCGAACAGCTCACTCTTTCGACGCGGCGGCCATCAGCACCGGCACGCGAACCTTGGTTTCGTCATCGGCAAAACAATCGTGGCGATAACCCTGGCTCGGGACCACTTGCAAATCGAACGATGGACGCACGGCATCGGTCAGTTCAAAACTACCGTAGCGGCAAACCTTCAGGTGCGCTTCCAGTTGGTCTTCGCTCAACCGCTCGAAGCAGCTGGCGACATGCGGCGGAGTGCCGTCGCGAAAGACGTTTCGAAAGATGCGTTTAATAAAGCCCATTGGCGATGTTTCCATTGCGATTGGCGATTATAGTTGCCCCTTGCTGAACCGCCGTATGTCTGTGGGTCGTCCGCTTTGCCCCCGACTGCGGACATCCAAGTTTAGATCACAGTTACCTCGGGGATGCCCACGGTGGCGGAACTTCCTCGACGATCTTCCGCTTGCGGCGGCAAGACCGGAACAATCTGCGTCCGCTCAAAAAGCTGCTCCCTGCGATGTGCATCAGTTAGTCTACCACCGGCCTGCGCTGCCCAACGTGTTGCCTAGAAGCGACAGGCTGCAATTCCGGTTGCAGATCGTGAAGATTTGCCGACAGCGTGAAGTTTAAGCTCCCGATAAGCCGCGGGTAGCGGCATTTCGCCGTTGTCGGTTAACGCCGATTCGGTTATTGGTAGACCACAGCCAAGCGGGCTGCAGTCGGCATTTATGGCCCACGGACAACACGGTGACTTTGCACAACATGCGCTGGAAACAGTTTGGTTGCGTCTGGACAACAGTAGTGCTGGCAGTTGCCATTTGGGGCTGTGGCGATCGCTCTTCGCCGCCGTTTTCGACGAAGGCGACTCTATCCGAGGCTTCGTCGGAATCGAAAAATGCTGGCGAAACGCCTGCGCAAAACCAAATAGTCGGGCTCATCGGCAGCGATTCAGCAAAGTTGGCTGCACCAACCGGCTCAACCGAGATCGACGCCGCAGCCACGACGCCGAAGGGGCATCCCAAAGAGTGGTGGGAGGCTGTTTATGCTAACGGCACGAAAATTGGCTGGATGCACACCATGATGACCGATGTGGTTGTCGATGGCCAACGGGGCCTGCAAATCGAAAATCAAAATCAACTGGTGGTCGATCGCGAGGGGCAGCGCACGGCGATTTCAATTTCCACACGCAGCTTCGAAACGCCCGCCGGAGAACCAGTTTCTTTCAACACCGAAATGAACTCGGGCTCAAGCCGTACGGTTATGATCGGGCACGTGGCCGACGGTAAACTTTCCGTCGAAACCACGACACAAGGAAAGACCACGACCGAAACATTCCCCTGGACGCCAGGCACGCTTGGCTTTAGCGCCACCGAGCAATCGCTGGCCGCCGCGCCGCTGTTGCCGGGGCAACGCCGCAGTCTGCGGGCTTTAATGCCAGCCACAAATCAGGTGGTCACGATTGAGCTTGCGGCTGGCAAGTTCGAGCCAACGCAGCTTTTGGATCACGCGGAAGATTTGCTGCGAATCGATAGTGCGATTACGCTGCCTATGCGATCGCCCGACGATAAGCCGCCGGTGCTTCATTCGCAGCTATGGATCAACCGCGAGGGGCAAGTGCTGAAGACGTCTCTGGCTGCACTGCATCAGGAAACATTTCGCACTCCGAAAGAGGTGGCGCTGGCGGAATCTGGGCCGCGGAAGCTCGATTTGGTGCTCGACAATACAGTTGCGGTCGCGCGTGCTTTGGTCGATCCGCATTCCACACGTCGCGTAAAATACCGCGTGCAATTGGTGAATGACGATCCGGCCAAGGTTTTCGCCTCTGGGCGGTTGCAACAGGTCTTGGCCCTGGACCCCCACACGGCAGAAATTACGGTCCGTAGCGATTCAGCACGTGAACCGGCCGGCAGCCCTCAACCAGCCGTTTTGCCAGGCAGCGATCAAACAAAACCGCCACGACCGCCATCGCCAGAAGATCGTGAACCAAATAATCTGATCCAAAGCGACGACGCGCAAGTGATTGCTTTGGCCAAATCGGTAGCGCCAGACGAAACCGACATTTCAAAGTTGGCCGTCCAACTTGAATCGCTCGTCAAACACACCATTAAGTTGAAGAACTTTTCGCAGGCCTTTGCCACCGCTGCCGAAGTGGCCCGCGAACGGGAAGGCGATTGCACGGAACATTCGGTTCTGCTGGCGGCGCTGGCGCGAGCCCGTGGCATTCCCGCACGGGTGGCGATTGGGTTGGTGTATCAGCCCGCTTCGCAGGGCTTCGTCTACCACATGTGGAACGAATTGTGGATCGACGATCGCTGGGTGCCAATGGATGCCACGCTCGGCCGCGGCGGAATCGGGGCAGCGCATCTGAAGCTCACCGACTCGAACCTCGCTGGCGCCCAGGCTTACAGCAGCTTTCTGCCGGTGGCGCAGGTCATCGGCCAGCTCAAAATAGAAATCCTCGAAGTCGAGTGATTGGGGGCTTTAGCAGCGGCGCCCCGGCATGCTCAGCCGACGTCCATCGCGCCGGACACAATCAAGCGATTGCAATCGACGTTCGCCCTGGTGACAATTGCGTCCGTGGGGTGGCATTGGGGAATTGCAAGGGGAGACCATCATGCGGCAGTCCGCGATTTTGTTGCGCCGGATTTGTGTCAATTCTGTTTTCATTGTTGAACAGCTTGGCGTGGGCTGGCGTGCCGATCAGCGTCAAGAGTCCCGATGGCTCGGTCGATTTTGTGTTCAACCCCAATGCCGCGGTCAGCTACTCGGTCTTTTATCGAGGCAAGCCGGTAATCGGCGACTCACCGATCAAGGTGCTGATTGATGACATTGAAATTACCGGCGATGTAGAGTTGGGCAAAATCGATCGGTCCAGCATCGATGAAACGTATCCCTGCCGCGGCGTTCATTCCCAGGCTGTCAATCGTTGCAACACCGCGAAGATGGCGCTCAAACACACCAAGAGCAACACCGCGTTCCTACTTGAAGTTCGCGTGTTCAACGACGGAGCCGCCTTCCGCTACATCTTTCCGGGTGACGAGAACAAATCGCGCGTGCCCGACGAACAGACGATGTTTAACCTGCCGGCCTACAGCACCGTCTGGTATCACGATTTAAGCGGCCACTACGAGGCCACTTACAAAAAACATGAGTTGGCGGAAGTGCCCGACAAACAGTGGTGTGCACCGCCGATGACATTCAAACTGCCCGGCGACGCAGGCTATGCCTCGATTACCGAGGCGGCGCTCGTGAACTTTCCCGGCATGGCACTCCAGGCCAATGGGCACGGTGGTTTCCAATTGGTGCTGGGCGATAAGCATCCAATCTCTCATCCCTTCGAGCTGCGCTACAAGGACGATATTCCGCGGATGCAAAAACCTGCCGCCATCGTGGGCACTATTACTTCTCCGTGGCGGGTGGTGATGATCGGGGCCGATTTGAATTCGCTCGTCAATTCCGACGTCGTGCCAAATTTGTGTCCGCCGCCGGATCCAAAACTGTTTCCCCAGGGAATTGCGACCGAGTGGTGCAAGCCGGGCCGCGCAGTCTGGCGATATCTTGATGGCGGCGAGAACAGTTACGAGGGCGAGAAAGAATTCACGCGACTGGCCGGCGAGCTGGGCTTTGAATACAACGTGATCGAAGGCCTCTGGCGGCGTTGGAGCGACGAGCAAATCAAAGAGCTGGTCGATTACGGCCGCCAACGCGGCGTGAGGTTATTGGTCTGGGTTAGCTCCAAGAGCATGCGCGATCCGCAGACTCGGCACGACTTGCTGAAGCGCTGCCACGAGCTGGGCATTGCGGGACTGAAGGTCGATTTTTTCGATCACGAGGCGAAGGAAATCATCGACTTGTACCAGGCGCTGCTCAAAGAAGGCGCGGAAAATCAGCTGCTGATGGATTTTCACGGCAGCAACAAACCGACGGGCGAATCGGCGCACCTGGCCGAACGAATTAACGCGCGAAGCCGTCCGCGGCATGGAATCGCGCAATGTGCCCAGCCGAGCCGTGCATGAAACCACCCTGCCCTTCACGCGCCTGTTGGCAGGCCCTGCCGAATACACGCCGGTCATTTTCGGCGACCGCCGCGGCGACACCACCTGGGCTCATCAAGTGGCCGTGGCTGCGGTCTTTACTACGCCCCTGCTGACCTACGGCTGCAATCCGCAAACGATGCTCGACAATCCCTGCGGCCCCATGCTGAAGAGCATTCCGTCAGTGTGGGATGAAACCATCGTGCTGCCCGATTCAGAAATCGGCGAGCTGGCCGCCTTCGCCCGCCGCAGCGGCAACACGTGGTTTCTGGCGGTGTTGAACGGCACGACCGCTCGGCATCTGACGGTTCCCCTTTCGTTCCTCGGCGCGGGCGACTATCAGTCGCTCTTGATTCGCGATCAGCAAGACAAACCCGACGCCGTGCAGATCGAGAACACGAGTTGCAAACGCGGCGACAAAATCGAAATCGACATGCCTCACGGCGGCGGCTTCATTGGCCGGTTTACGAAAAGTTAATCCCGAAAATCGTAAAATCCACCGACTTTTTCGACTTTGGCGCTCTGTCACCGGCAACGTCAAATTGACGGTGCGCAATCCGAGATAGTACAGATAGATAATTTGCAAAATCTGCGTAGTCGCACCTTAGACATCCATTTGGACGGCCAACGGCCTCCGGAGAAATGCTAAACAGGCACTCACTCGCCCAATCTCCGGCGGCTCGGGCACCACGCAGTGGTCGCCGCCTATTGGCTTGAAGTCTTGCCAAGGGCTGCTATCGTTCGTCAGCGCCTCAGAAGGCACACTTTATTATTCGGAGCACCATACTCCGCGATCAGGCATTCAGCGCGTCACGGCACGCTCGCCATACAGACCCCACCAGTGCCAAATACGGTGTGATTTCGGCTTGTCTTACGCGCTGACGAGTTGAAGAGACCGAACCTAGTTGTTACCCCGCCAGCGGCGCGAAAATGTAAAGAGCGCGACCGCTCCGACTACGAGTAGTACCCCAGATGCGGGCTCCGGCGTAGTGATCACGCCGATGCTGTAGTCCGCGCCCTGATCGATCCAGTCACCTCCCTCCAAGCCGACGCCGAAGGCGTGGTGATCGAGAATGAAGTTCTGCGGCATGGGATTGGGGTCGCCCGCGGGTCCATTGTCGCCACCCGATGTTTGAGTCAGAAAGGAGGTCCATCCCGCGGGCGGATTGGTTCCCTCATTATTCTGAAGCCCGAGCCAATAGACGCCGGGCGTCAGATCAAAATTAACCGTTCCGAGTAGTTGCACCTCGGGGTACGCGCCGTTCTGCGTGGATCGCCCGGTCAACGTCTGCTGAAGATTGGCGACGGAGCCGCTCTTGACAAGCGTGCCGCCGTTGCCGGGGGAAACGCCTGTGCGGATTTCATACTTCAAACCCACGGACGAGGCGGCATACTGCTGGTAAATGAGAAAGTTCCCCCAAATCGTGGTGACGTGCGGGTTGAGGATGTTGAGGTTGTCATAGACCCACTGGTCGCTTAGCGTGTCCGCCTGAGTCACTGCTGAAGCGCCTCCAGTAAAGTCACCGTTGTACGAAATAGTCTGAGCATGTGCGGCGGCTGTGACAAAAAGGATCGCGAAGGTGAAGAATGCTTTCATGGGCGGCAATGTTGGTTTGAGGTGCGGCGCCGCCGGATGTGTGCGGCAAAGTGACCTAGCAAGGTGTGGAAAAATAGAGCTATCGTAAGTCGGCTGTCAATTCTTCGACGCTGCGTTACTGGGACCAATGCGTTTAGGAAATGCGGAGCGACAGCTGATTGTGACGGTCGTCGCTCCCAGGGACAAGCGATTCCCCCTTTATTAGCGGCGGCTGGCTATTAGTTCTGCAAAAAGTGTGGCGAAACGGTCGAATTACTGCGCCTGTCACAAGCGGAAGATTTTACGACACGCACAGAAGTCGGCGACAACAGATGGTCGCGATTCCGATGATGAGTAGTACCAGAGTTGCCGGTTCCGGAACGACCGCGGCGCTGAACAGCGCCACGACCCGCGCCTGGCCGTTGTAGGCCGGCAAAGCGAGGATGTCGGTATTCAATAGCGCCGTGGCCGAGGTGATCCCCGGGTCTACGCGAACGGAGCCGCTGAAATCGACGACCAGTCCATTGACGACGTTGACGACCTGACCAATCGTAAACGTGCCCAACAACTGGCCGCCGGTCTCGGCGACCAGGGGAGCGCCGGCGAGGGTATGGAACAACGGAACCAACGGATTGTTGCCCGATTCTCCATGGGCACTCAACAAGATCGGGTCGTCCATCATCGGCATGCCGAACAGGTCCACGCGGGGCGTGGTAAGGTCGAGATTGCCGATGGCCGAGGCCATCCCGTCGCCATCGGTGTCCGAAGCGTCGAGGGTGACGATGTTAGCGGCCCCGTCGCGCCAGGCGAGGTGCCAATCGGTATTAGGAAATTGGGATTGGAACGTGAAGAGCACCGAGGCCGCGTGGGTTTGGGCGGCGGCCAGGGCGAGCATGCCTGTGAACAAAATGCAGCGAATGGTGAGCATGGGTCGTTCTCCGTCACCGGCAAGGGTCTCAGGGCAAACGATAAAACGACGGACTTTGATTATATCTGGCGTCCGGCCTGACGGGAGCCTCAGCAGTGACTCTTGGCCACCCACCCCGCTATCCTGGGCTCCCTCTGAAATCTCAGGTCTGCGGTCATTCCCCATACGATCCGTTTCGAGCACAGCTCCCAGGGGCGCCACCCGATTCACGGACGTAGACAAGTAACCTCCGCCGGATCGCAGCGGTCGCGACGACTGCCCCGATCGGGCTTCGGCAACTCTCCCTAACCTGCGTCGGCGTGTCTTACCGAAGCGCGCACACTCCCGTACGGTTTGCCACAAACACGGGGATTGAGAATGGCCATGACGCCACGATCCGCTGTGGGTGCGGATCGAGCGGCCGAAGCTTGTTTCAGTTTCAGCACTATTTCGGGCTGCCAACGAGATATGATGAGCCGGAGATCGACTTCAACTAGAACTGATAGATGGCGTCCAGGCCAAACAAGAATTGGTTCTTATTGAAGTTGTCGCCATAAGGCTGATTCGGCGGGTTACCCGTCACTGCAGGGGCAACGAATCCGCCCGGTCCGTCGTACCAGTCGTAGCGGACTTCGGGGCGAACCGTGAGGTTGCCATTGGGCTTGTAATTCAAGCCCAGCGACGTTTCATAAAAGCTGCCGGGGAAACGGAACTGGGCGTCGGTATTTCCCGATCGTAGTCCGGTAACCACGTACCCTTGCGGATCGTCGAACCATTCGAACCGCCAGCCGAGCGTCCAGCAGCAATTGATCTTGTAGAACAAGTACTGATTGATGCCGTACCACTGGGCGGTTTTGCGGTCCAAGGCATTGAAGCCTTGCGTATTTTGTTGCACGCCCAAGTCGTGTTGCAGCACATAGGTCCAGCGGCTGGTGAGGTTGCGCGTCCACACGATGCTGTACATCGTACGGTTCGACTCGGGGGTAACGCCAGGAATGTTGAAGTCGCTTTCATCGCCCGTGACGATCGAGAACGCCAGGCTGCCGTATTCTTTGTCGGAATACGTAATTCCGCCAAGGAATTGGACGCCGTCTTGGAAATTGAAATCATTCCAGCCAGACACAATGCCCGCACTCCAACTCCAGTTGTCGTTGATGTTACGGCTGGCCAGCACGCCAGTGTGCGTGAAGGGTTCCGCGTATTGCATCGTGTAGGAGTGCGTGTAGAAGAAGTTGCCGATGGCGGGCACCACTTCGTATCCGATGATCGTGTAGAAGTGACCCCATTTGACTTTCAGATCGTCGTAATCGGTTTCAGCATACAACTGCGGCATGGCGAAGCCGTAACGGAAGGCGTCTCCGCCACCTGCGGTCGTGCTGGTGCCCCAGCGCGGCACGTTGCCAATGCTGGTGCCGTCCAAGCCGGCGGCGGTGGTGAAGAAATAATCGCTGCCCCAGAAGAAGTCGACGTTCCCGCCAAAAAACCAACCGCAGTTTTTGCTCATGTCGGCCGGCGTGCGCTGCAAGATGCCGTAGAACTGGTTCAATTGGCCATTATCGACATCGGGGAACGTCACCGGGCCATTGAAGTGAGTGGCCGGGGCTTGGTTATTGCCCATGATGCCGCCGTCGATCCACCCTGTCAGCGTGGCATCGTGCTCCTTTAGGCAGCAGCAGTGGTCGAACAAATGACAGGTGGTAACGTCGGGGCAATTCAATGGGCAACTGTCGCACCATTCAAAACACGGGTGCAATTTGCAGTAACAATGCAGCAAATGCGGGAGCTGCTCGTGGCAGCAACAATTGCAATCGCAGCAGGTGGCGCAGCCACAACCACAATCGCTGCACGCGGCACTGCCACAGCTACTGGAGCAAGATGGCGCCGCGCTGCAACTGCTGCTATCAGCAGTTGCAGGCGCATCAGCCGGGGGCTCTGGGACCGCAGGGACCGCCGGTGCGCTAGGTGCAGTAGGGGCGGTTTGCTGTGAAACATTGTAGTAATCGTAGTTGCCATAAGTGTAGTCCGAGGGGGCCGGTGAATGCGACGTGTTATCGGCGAAGGCAACAGTGGCGAAAAGGCCGCCGGCAATGGCGGTTACAATCGCAAGAATGGAGCGATTCATGGTCCCAGACTCCAATCCGTGGAAGGATGCTAGGGTGGTGCATGACTCCGTCATGCCCTGCTACGTACTGATAGCAAACCCTGGCATTTGGCAGACAGAAAAGGGCACTTTATAGAATTGCTTTGACACTGCGCGCTATCGGCTTCCTAGTATCCGCGAGTTCATCGGGAATCGCGAAATCGCGAGGCCCAAGCTCGGCCGATGCAGTCAGAGTGCGAAATCTTAACGATCGTGCTGGTTGAATCGATGGCAAGCCATTCGGTTTAGAAAGACGCTGCAGCTGCGAAGAAGGAAGGCCGGTTGGCAATAACCAAGTATGCGCGTTATTGTTTCCCAACCACGGTGGCTTGTGGAATCGATTTTCTGGTCAGCGTTGGCAAGAAGTTGGGTGCGATCTTCGCTGGGTAATCGACCCAGTGGGGGACTGGACACGTTTTGAAACATTCGTTGTCGATTCCGAGATCTGGTCCTTTCGTTAAGTTGACGCCGTCCTGAGGCGGAAACGACTGCGGTCACCTGGCCACCGCGGTGGAGCGTAAATTTACCAATGCTCTGTCGTCGGCTCCGCGTTCAGCGCCGTGTTCGGCGAATGATTTTCATTCTGCCGACTTCGGAGGCATAGGAATGATCATCGAAACGCGCTCTCGATACCGGCGATAATCCTCTCCGTGGACGGCCATTAAAGTGCGTTCCTCGATCTGGATCGCGATCAGAATATAGGCTGTGGTCACGACGGCAAACAAGAGATGGCCCTGCGTCATATCGGGTGTCGCCCAAAACGCGATGATAAAACCGAGCATCAGAGGATGACGCAGCCATCGATAGAGCAGAGTCTCCTTGAATTTCACGGAGGTGTATTCGCGCTGAGTAAAATAGAGCCACACCTGCCGCAATCCGAACAGGTCGAAGTGGTTGATGAGAAAGGTGGCGTACAGGACCAGCCCCCAACCCGCGCTTGCAGCGGCGTAGAGCAGGATTCGCCCCAAAGTACTGTCCACGCGCCAGACAATCTCGGGTAGCGGTTTCCATTGCCAATTCATGAGGAGCAGCAGCAGGCTCGATAGAAGTACATACACGCTTCGTTCGATGGACTGCGGAACGATCGTCGTCCACCAGCGCTTGAACACCAGCCGAGCCATGAGGGTGTGCTGGATCGCAAACAGACTCAGCAGAACGACGTCCGTGGCGATCGCTTGAAATTTGGATACGACGGCTCCGTCGTCGATGGCTTTGGGGACGACGACGCCGGCGACGAAGCCAATCTGATACAGAAAGGTAACAACGAAGGTGACGTAGCACAGAATGCCAAACAGCAATACCAGTGTTCGCATCATTTGAGTCCGCCTCACGACTACGCCATCAGCTGAAACGCACAGTGTAACAGACGCAGTTGAACTCCGCTGCCGAAAAACTGTCAATAAATGGGCGGGTCAAAAACTATCGAGTTGCTGTCTGGGCCTCACTTCGAGGCCAGGGGCTTGATGGCATCACGATTCAGAGTCAAGACGTTGTTGTCCTCGTTGGTTTCCGGCACGCGATTGTCGCTGTCGGCGACGGCCACCAGCAGATCGAAAGGTTTGGGCCATTGATCGTTGGCGGTGGTCATCTTCAGCACTTCGACCGGCAATTGCACGTCGATGGCCTGGGTCTGACCCGGCTTAATGCCGACGCAATCCACAGTCACAAGACGGGCCGTTTTCGTCAGTTCTTTGCCGAGGTCGGCCATCAAACTGATTTGGAACTTCGGCGCTTCGAGCGTGCCGTTATTCCGACAGAAGAGGCGAAACCGCGGTCCGATATTCGCCTGAATGTTGCCTACATCGACCAGTCGAACATCCACCAACTCGAGGTCGATCGCAGGTGCTGCCGCACCCATCACCACCAATGGCTCGGCTTCCAAAGGCGGCAGCTCCACGCCCCAAGTAATCGAACTGCCAGGCGGAAGGTATCCTCCCTGGCCACTGTTATGCGGCGGCAGCAAACCTGGGCCCGGTGGATTGCTGAGCTGCGGTTGGCCACCCGGATTGGATGGGTTATTGATCAGGTGCGGCGGTGTCCCTGGGTCGGAGGGATTATTGACGAGGCGTGGCGGATCGGAACTGGTCAAGGGCGGGCCACCAGGATTACTCCCGCCACCTGGCGGATTGGAGACGGTAACGCCGCCGTTGCCCGTGGTCGGACTGGTGGTTTTGCCGGCTGTGATCGGTACCGTTCCTGCATACTGGATTCCAGGGCGAATTACATATGTCCGGTTGGTGATAATTTCAGGTACTTCAGGTGTTGTAGGTGGTGTAGGTGCTTGGCGAGATGTGTCTGTCGAATTGTTGTCCGATTGGTCGCCCGTATTGGTCGGCGGTTGATCCGCTTGGGCGACAGTATAAACTCCAGATGTTTCGGGTCCTGGAGGTACGCTTGATTGATTGTTTGCGCTTCCATTGTTCACGGTGTTAGCGACGCCACTGTGATTGATGCGACCGGCCGTACCTGACGGCAGGCTCCCGCGAAGATTGGCCGCATTGTTAATGGGAGAAGGTTTGGTGACTGCAATTGCGCCCGGCCCACCGCTGATGGGCAGTTTTCCATTGAGCTGATTACTCGCTTTGAGATTGCCCAGGTTTTGTCCGAGGTTCGCGCTTTTCAAGCTGGCCCCTGGATTTCCGCTCAGCATCGGGCTGGTTAGGGCGCTGTGCGCCTGATTAAAGCTCTGATTGATGTGAACTGGGGCCGCCATTTTGGCGGCCGCATGGCTGGGATTGCTGTGACCCATGCTCGGCCCTTTGGCAAAGCTGGGAGCAGCCCCTAAAGCCGTTACGGCGATCAGCACGATTTTGGTGAAGCGAGCCATGATCAGTTCCCTCCGGATGACGTTCCCTAGGCGTTTTAGATTAGATGCGACAGCCCATGTTGACTGCCACCTAGGTAAGCGCAATGCGGGAACGAATGTTACAGGCAAGAATTGCGGGCAAGCCGGCTCAGGCACCCCTGGGAATAACAGCGGCCTGGCATGACAGTCTCCGGCCCAGGAAATGGGCATCCGCAACTCTTCCTGTGAGCCTCAAATTGCAGCGGATGCCGGTATATTTCAAAGGTCCTTCGTTTGTCGGCACATTTTCGCCGCCGGAATGACCGTCGAATGTCAGATCGAACGTGGAGATGAGTTTCCGGAACGCCGGACGAGTGCCATCAAATCGGTCGATTCTTGGTCCGTCTCACTTGTTAATGAGTAGTCGGGATTCGCGACGCCGTTCGACGTGCTCTCCAGCTTCTTACCGCTATTCCAAGAATCAAAAGCAATGCAATGGCGGCCTCAGGCACCGTGGCGCTCGAAGATCTGACGGACGCACCAGAACCGCCACCGGGTTGGCCGAAATGAGCGTGCCATGTGTCGCAGGCGGCTAGGGGTGTCGCCGCTTTTGCATGCCCTGGAAATCTCTAGCAGAAGCGTTTCAGCGGAATCGCGAACTCAAATTCCGCTGTCAATAATAGAGATAGAGATAGTCCTGCTTTCTAAGTAACGAGTCGGGTTCTGGTCCATGTCTCGGACGAACACGTCAGTTGTTGTGGACGGCAGATGTCGGTGAGCTAGACATTGCCGAATTCAAGGACGATTCGTGGCTCCTGCCAGAATAATCGATTCATCAGGCAAACACTGCCGAAGCTAATTACACCCACTATCTCGTTCAAACGTTGGGCCCTTATATGTTCGACGAAATTATTGAATCCATGACGCACTTGCCCTTGCTGGCAAGGTTTGCGATTGCACTGCTGCTCTTCCTTAGCATTCCGCCACTGTGCAAACGAATTCGACTTCCGGCGGCTGTTGGTCTCTTGCTTGCCGGCGTCGTGCTTGGTCCGAGCGCCCTACACATTGCGCCCGAACATGGCGAGGTCGCACACTTCTTTGCCGATTTGGGCAAGTTACTGCTGATGTTCTTCGCGGGATTGGAAATCGATCTGGATCAATTTCTGCGCATCCGCAACCGATCGCTAACGTTTGGCATAGCGACGTTTGCTTTTCCGCTTACTGCGGGCATCATCGTTGGCTTGGTCTTTGGTTATAGTTGGATCGCGGCACTATTGATCGGATCTTTGTTGGCCTCCCACACGCTGCTAGGATTTCCGATCGTCCAGCAGCTTGGCCTGGTCAGCAATGAAGCGGTAACCGTCGCGATTGGCGCGACTGTTTTTACCGACGTGGCCTCTCTACTCGTGCTGGCGATTTGCATCCCGATCCACACGTCGGGCTTTTCAACAACTACTTTTGTGTTGCAATTGCTGCAACTGGCCATTTACGTCCCAGTGATACTATTTGGCCTAAGTGCCTTGGCCCGCTACCTTATGAATAGGTTACACGGCTCAAAGGAGGGTCAGTTTTTAGTACTGCTCCCGGCCGTGACGGTTGCCGCAATCGGAGGAGAAGCCATCCAGCTTGAGGGTATCGTCGGGGCATTTCTTGCCGGCCTTGCTCTAAACCGTGCGGCGCAGCACACCAAAGCCAAAGAGGAATTGGAGTTCATCGGTAATTCGCTATTCGTGCCGATGTTTTTTGTCGTTGTTGGCTTCCTGATCAACGTGCGAGTCTTCTTCGAGACCCTTGTGAGTCACGTGCCATTGGTCTCCAGCATTGTTCTCGGCCTGATTGTAGCGAAATGGATCGCCGCCTTCGTATCGCAAAAGGTGCTTGGCTATTCGCGTGACGAAGGATTGATTATGTGGTCACTGTCGCTACCACAGGTGGCTGCGACGCTAGCGGCCGCACTAACCGCGTATGAAGCCAAAGCTGCCGATGGCAGCCGCTTGATCGATGAACCAGTTCTTAATAGCGTTATCGTGCTGATGGTCGTGACTTCTTTACTGGGGCCAATTCTAACCGAACTTTTCGGCCGACGATTGGCAGTAGAAGTTCCTCCGAACAAAACTCAACCCGGCGATTCTGCTGCTAAAAATGCTGCTTGAACGAGTGATTTTACGATCGCCAACTCACTAGTCGTTTGTCCGCCGACGCTCTTTCAGACGGTGATCACTTCTGCGGCTTGCGCGTTGGTCGCATCGGTCGAAAGCGTTTCGCGATTCGCCGCCAACATAATCGTCGCGAGCGTTTTGCCTCTGCGCCGCCGCTCTTGAAAGCCGCAAGCCCAACTAGATTCGTCGACCGCCGCCATTCCGCAACTGCGGAGATTTTTCATGCAACTCTCCGCCCACCATGCGAAGTATCTCGCCCACGAGCACACATGGAGAGAATCCGTTGGCAGTTTACCGCAGCATTACAACCTCGATGCGGCATCAATCTGCCCTCGATTCGATCCCGGGGCTGAGAGTTGGAAATGTAAGCCATAATCCGTTCATTTGTCGGCGCATTTTCGCCGCCGGAATGGCCGTCGTGTGTCAGATCGAACGTGGAGATGAGTTTCCGGAACGGCGGACGAGTGCCATTAAATCGGTCGTTTACTTGGAATCTCGGGACTCGCATGCGCGAACGAGTTGATGAAACAATGGCCATCGCAACCCGCGTGGGCTTAGGTGAGCTGAAGACACACTGGCGTGGTGTTCCCCATGCATTCGCGGCTGCTGGCGGTCCTCTGAATAAACACAACACGCGGATTGCCGTGGCGATGCAAAATGCGGCCCTGGGTGTTCAAACAGTGAAACTCGACTGCTTGGTCCGACGGCATCCAGCCATGACAACAACTGCGGGAAAGGCCAGTCCGAGCAAGACCAGCGATGACGGTTCCGGCACGGTGTCAACCGATCCGCCGCCGAGACCGGCGACAAGATCGAGTAGGCCTTGAATATCGCGATTGGTCACCGTGCCAGAATTGTCGAAATCGCCAATCGCTGCCAACTGAGTGAGATTTAACGAGTGGGTGGATGCGTAGGCGTTCAAATCCGTCAGCGCCAAGAGCATGGCCGGAATATCGGCGCTGGTGACTTGGCCATCGCGATTGAAATCGCCGGGTACGAACGGAGTCACGATCAGTTTGCCATCGATGTACAGCTGCGATGTGTCCCAACCCAAGGGCGCGCTGAGCGCGGGAAGATTCAAATGAGAGAACGTGCCCGTAAGACTGCCCCAATCGAGAATGTCGAAGCTGTTGCCCGCGGCCAGCGTGAACGTATCGGTGTTGACGAGCAAGACCTGCAGGGTGCCGCCCAGCGAGAGTGGCCCGGTCGCGTGGAGTTGATCGTACTGGGTTCCCAGCGTGGTTCCGCCCAATTCAATCTGCAACGTCGGATGCCGCTGCTAACGGGAGTGCTGTCGAAACTTACCGCCGCCGCGGTAACAATGCCCGGACTGTTGCCGGGGGCATAGACGCCGCCTTGGCTCACGTTGACCACGCCGTACATACCGGCGCCTTTGGCCAAGGAGCCGTAATTGACATTCGTCGTGCCGGTGATCGTACCGTTGTTAATCAATAGCCCGCCGTTCAACTCGATCGTCGTGCCAGAGGCGGTGGCCAACGCGCCGGACGGATTGATGGTCGTCCGGCTGCCGCCGCCGAGCACAAGGTTCGACCCGCTGTTGTTGATGGCGCCGCCACCATTGATTGTCACCACACCATCGCTGACGAAGTCGCTGGCGGTCAACGTGCCTGCGATCGTCAATCGACCGGCGCTGGTGATCATGCCGTTCGTCCAATTGAGCGTCTGACCGGCGGCATTGTTAAACTGCCCGTTGTGGGTGAAGTTGCTTACCGCCGCTACGCCCGTCTGGCTGATGGTCACGCTGGACGCCGTGGTCACGCCTGTCAGTGTGGCGCCGCCGGTAAGAGTTTGCGTGCCGGCCCCGACGAGAAAGCCGTTGCTCACTGTGCCGCCATTGTATGTGGCTGTCGCGCCGGATGCGACGCTCAGGCCCGCGCCTCCCAACCGCAATGTGCCTTGGAGGGTCAACGAGTTACTGCTCGTGACAGTATAGTTGTAACCGTTCAGATCCAGCGTTGCCCCAGAGGAGACAGTGATCGGAGCACTTGCCGATAGAGCAGTGGCCAAACCCACCAGGACGGTGCCGCCTTGAATCTTGATCGGCCCGGTCAGGGTGTTTGTGCCGGCGAGCGTCCAGACGCCGCTGCCGGCCTTGATCAGTCCGCCCGGCGGCGAACCGGACAAGGTGCCCGCAAAAGTGGTCGACGCATTGTTGCCGCCGACTGTCATGCTATTGAAACCCAGGCCCGTGAGCGAGATGTTGCCGGTCCCCGCCAACGCGCCGAGAATGGCGTCGGCGATGAAACCCATACTTAGGCCACCGCCGGCCAACGTTACCGTGCTGCTCTGTAGTGCCTGTGGGCCGTTAATTGTTAGCGTCCCGCCGGTGACCGTCGTCGGGCCGGTGAAATTCGGCGACGTGCCGCTCAAGGTCCAAGTGCCGGACCCAGCCTTGACCAGCGAACCGGCACCGGTGAATTGGCCAACAAAGCCAGTTGACCCGCCACCGACGCCCACCGTCAACGTGCTGCCGGCGGGGAGCTTGACGAGCGACGGATTCCCGAAGGACTCGCTGAGCAGATCAAGCTTCTCGCTATACCCGTTCAGGTCGAAGGTCCCTTGGGTTATGAACAGGGTAGTGATGTTCTTGCCGGTAGCATCAAGCCGTTGAAAGGCGTTGTCGGCGCCCAGGATGACGGTGCCGGTGACGCTGAGGTCATGGCGGGCATAGGCCTCGATCGTTGGGCTGGTCCGTTGCAGTGACCCTGCGACAGAGACGATCGGGTCGCCGGTCAGGGTAACGGACGTGCCGCCATTGATGGTGGTCGTCAAAGCGTCCACGGTAATGACACCGGCGAAGCCGTTGCCTGTAGTGCTGTTGCCGCCGTTGAGGTTGAAGGTGAACGGATTCGAGCCGAGCGTGTAGCTGGACAGGCCGGCCAGGGCGATCCGCCCGCCGCCGCCGGCCGTCGCGATTGTCCCCGAGGTGGCCGCGGCGTCGCCGCCGTCGCCGCCACGGACATCAAGGGTGCTAGTTACTGTCAAACCGGTGCCGCCACTCAGCAGAATTCCTCCTCCGGCCCCACCGCCGGCTTGATAATTAGGTGAATAGTTAGTGCCATTGGTGCTGCCGGTCCCGTTACTCCCGATGGCCGCTACGGTGGCGACTGTCAGGGTGCCCACCGCGACGACTTCAACTGCCCCTCCCCCAGCGCCTCCCGAGGCGTCGCCACCATCGCCAAACCCGACTTGCACCACCGCACCGCCACCGCTGCCACCTTGCAGCGTCTGAAACAGATTGCCGTAAGGCAAGCCTCCTACTCCGTTGGCGGTTGGTCCGCCCTTTCCCCCATACCCACCTCCACCGGCTCCATTGGCAGCTAACGCTGCTCCGCCACCAGGGCCTCCTCCTCCCTGGCCAGCAACTGCGTAACTCTCCGCGTCGGTTCCGTATTCGAGGTATGCGCCGATGTAACCACCCGCGATTGGCTTGTTTGAGAAGAGCCCACTGTTCGTTGGAAGGTAAAGTGCCGTCTGGATTGTCGCGTTGCCCTGCGAGAGCAAAGCGAACGGCCGCGATCCTGAAATGTTCACGGTCACCGCGGGGCCGATGTTGATGGAGCTGAAGTCGAACACAGCCACCTGTGGGCCGTCGTTCTGAGTAATTGCTAACCCACCAAACGAAGCAGCACCTGTCATGCTCGGGCCGCCATCTGTGTTGATATTCAACGTCCCGGACGAAATGTTGAGCGTCCCGAGCGAGGGGTAAGCATTCGGGTCGAGCTGGCTGTGAGCGGCCGAGGCGGCGGTCAACAGGAGGAGAGCTGCCAGGAAGACAGAGCAGCATTGAGTACGCGACATGGCAATCTCCTTCTTTTTGAAAGCTAAGCCGCTCGCCAGGGCGGCCAAGAGCACAAGTTGTAATCATTCAGTCGTGATTCTTCTTCAGGTGCACCAGATCCTCATGTCTCTTAACAGGCAGTTCGTCACGGTCAGCTGACTAAATCAAAACTGCGGAATTTCCATCGAGGACGCCGATGGTGCTCGTGCCGTCCAGATACAGCACGCCGAGGTTGAATGCGTCCGCGCCATCGCCGGCGGTGTTCCCGGTGATGCTGCTGTTGTTTTCAACCGTCAGCGTTCCGCCGGCGTTGTAGATGCCGCCGCCGCTGCCCACAAACGCGTCGCCGGTGTTGCCGGAAATGGTGCTGTTGCTGATCGTCACCGTCCCGCCGCTATTGTAGATGCCGCCGCCGTCGCCGAGGCTCCACGGGTAGTCGGCGTGGATGGCGGTGTTGCCGGTAAGAGTGCTGCTATTGATCGTCACAGTGCCGAGGTTGTAAATGCCGCCACCCCATCTGGCGTTACCGCCGGAAATGGTGCTGCTGTTGACCGTCAGGGTGCCCGCGTTGTAGATGTCGCCGCCGGATGTGGCGGAGCCGCCGGATACGGTGCTGTCGCTGACCGTCATTGTCCCGCTCGCGTTGGTGATGCCGTATACGGTGCTGTTGCTGACCGTCACCGTCCCGCCGCTGTTGCCGATGCCGAACAGGGTGCAGTCGCTGACCGTCACCGTCCCACCGCTGTTGTCGATGCCGGATACGTTGCTGTTGTTGCTGAGCGTCACCGTCCCGCCGGCGTTGTAGATGCTGCCACCGGATCCGGCCGAGTTGGCGGAGAGTGTGCTGCCGTTGCGGACCGTCAGCGTGCCCCGGTTGTACACGGCACCTCCGAATGAGGTTAAGTAGGAGCCGGAGGCCCAGCCGCCTTGCAGCGTCACGTGGTCGAGGGCCAGCGAAGCCCCCGCGGACACGTCCAAGAAACGCAGCGCCTTTGAACCGACCCGTTCGATGGTGTCGCCGTTGCCGAGGATGGTCAGATTGACGGCTTTCGTGCCGCCGACGACAGGCAGGCCATTGCCGCCGTCGGTGGTATTGTTCACGCTTGTCAGGTCGAAGGTAGTGCCGGGCTTCAGGTTGATGGTGACGTCGCCGCCGGCGCTATTGGCATAATTGATGTCGGCAACGAGCTGCGTGACGGAGGCCGCGGTGGGATAAGGTAAGCCGCCAGCGGGACCATTGACCGGCTTTGCATTCTTGGCCGGCGGGGGTGCCACTTGCAGCGAGCCGAATAGGCCGTGGAACGGAGCGTCGCTGGCGGCCAAGTGCGAGCTCAGGCCGGCCGTGAAGTACAGCGTGTTCTTGGATCCGGCGGCGGCGCCATTGCCGAACTCCAACCCCCACAGGTGCGTGATCGTGATCGGCTGGTGGTTGGCGTCTTTCAGCTGGCCGACGAAATGGCCGTTCGTCGGATTAAAGGCGTTGATGTGGCCATCGCCGAAATTGCCGACCAAGAGATCGTTGCTGAAGCTGCCAAAATTCGACGGGGCCAGCGCGATGGCCCACGGTTGATTGAGCTGACCGTGGCGGATCAGACGCTGCTGCAACTGGCCGTTGGCGCTGAAGACATCGACGGCGCCCTCGCCCGCACCTGCCTTCCCGGCGAGGACCTTATCGGCCGGGGCGTATTCGACGTAAAGCTTACCGCCGATGGTCTGGATGTTGAACGGATGGTAGTTCTTCGGCAATTGGGAGTCGGTGAATTTGCCCTTCAGGGTCGTTACCAATTGGAAGTTCTGATCGTAGGCATCGATCTTGTTATTGAGGAAATCGGCCGCGTACAGCCGCGTTTTAGCATGGGCATCCGTGGCGATGGCCAGACCGAGGTAGAGCGCACCGGATTTGGTCGCCCCGATGATGGCGTGATTGGGGTCCACATTCGGATTCCAGCCGGAGATGGTGCCGTCGGCGTTGGCGAACAGGAAGGTGCTGGGACCCTGGTTGCCGTTTTCGGAAATGTTGAACCCCGTGGCTTTGTTGAAGACGATCCCGGTCGGCGAATCGTGCGGAATGTTGACCACCAACGGGTCGACCGAAACGTTCGGCTTCGAGGTGTCGTACAAGGTGCTGGTGAGCGTGCCCTCGTTGGCCACCCACCAGGCGCCGGTGGGACTGGCGGCCAGCCCCCAGGGATTGACTAGGTTGGAATCCTGGACCTGGGCCGGAGCAAACTGAATATCGTCGGATACCAAGTTGGTTTGCACGATGGCCGTCGCCGATAGAACCACGCGACCTTCGAGCGCTTCCAGTCGCGGGCGGAAACTGGCCCGTTGGCGAGAGGACGTTGGTGTGTGCCGGTGCGCTGCGGCGCAGAGCGTTTCCAGTTTCGCAGCCATGAAGTGAACAGCATAATAATTCTCCTTTCGAGAGTTGGCCTTCAATAAAATGAATATGCCATCGCTCCGTGCGGCAAACTGCCGCTCATGGCCGGCTTCGTCGTTGGGCCAGAAAGCACAGTCCGGCGAACCCCGAGAGTGCCAGGATCCAAGCGGCGGGCTCGGGAACAATCTCGGCACGAGCGGAATAGACAGAGCTGCGGTCCCACGAGTACAAATCTCCGCCGTCAAATGAATAAAAATCGTACCCCATTTCGGCCGGCGATTGGACGAGCAGGTCGGAATTCTCAAATGGATAGGGGAATATGGTCCCATCGGGAGCCGGCGTATTGAACGAGGCCGGTAGAGCAAAAACTAGTTGGTAGGGGCAGTACATAAAATATCCCCCAATATCAACTTCGAATGGCGACTGAAGCACTAGGTCCGCCGGCGAATCGATGTGCAAGTCGCCGGAGCTGTATCCAGAAACATCATTGAGGAAGTGCCAGCCGGGATTTGCAAAGTACGTACCATCGGCATGTGCTGATCCGGTTATGGTTATTGACTCTTGAGATGGCCAAAAGGTGTCGTCGGCAGAAACCGTAGGGGTGGTCGTTGCTGGATCCACGAGCGCCTCTAAGTGGATGTGTGCGCCCCCGAGTCCCGACTCATCTGCGAAGGCGAATTGCCCGGCAGTCCAATCGACCGAGTAACGGATGGGCGCCGCCTCGGCTGCAATAGCGCCGAGAAAGAACACGGCAAATACGACGCAAATGAACGATGTCCGATTCATGGCAATCTCCTTCTTTTTGAAAGCTAAGCCGCCTGGATTTGCGTCGCAGGAAGCCCGGCCCAAGTCGGGCCATAAGATAGTGGCGACGTTGGCTGGCAAATTGTGCCAGGGAATCCGAAATTCTTTTTCAGATGGCTCCGATGGTGGCGGCGGTAGCGCGAACGAGCCGAACCGACGCACCGTTAGAAGGCTGCATTGAAAGAGACGCCGGACCAGTAGAGAGGCTCATCAATCGAATTCGGCGATTGCTGCGGACTGGCGATCGTAACGACCTGCACATTGAGAACCGCGATTGAGCAATCGCTAGGCGGTCCTGGCTGATCTATTTTCCGCGTGAAAGCGGTTTTCAGGGACTACGCTGTGTTGCCAACAGCTCTTCGGCCTCATGGCGCAAGAGTTGGGCCTCCAACCAATCCTGGGGCAGGAGCTTTGCCGGCTGATCAGGTCCCGGCGGGCCTTCTCGCGCCAGCCATTGGATGCCCTTGTCCAAACATTGCCGGGCCTCGTCAGGATGACCCAGCCGGTGGTGCACCAGCGCCATCCCGAACCAATTGAGGTCCCGGTATGTCCACGCCTCGACGTTGGCCTTGGTGAAACTTTGCAGCGCTTGGTCGAATTGACCGGCGCGATACTGCGCCAGTCCCAGGACATGGAAGTCCCAGGCGTTTTGACTGCGCGATGACCTGGTGCGCCCACTCGACGACCCGAGCGGGATCGACCGGGCTCTGCCGCGCGATCGCGCAGGTACGCGCCAGGACATAGGGCTCGGGACCTTCCAACTGCGTCACGCGCGGGATCATGCTCTGGCAGAAGCGGACGTAGCCGTCGCTATCTCCCCGAATCAGGAACAAACAGGCGTAGGCGAAGGCGTCGTCGTTCAGAGGCTGCGCCATGAGGTCAAGCTTTGCATATTCGGCGGCCGCCTTGTCCCATTGGCTCAGGCGGATATAGTAACGGGCGCGGGCCGGCCCTGGCGGGTTTAGTTCCTCGACGAGCTTTTGGAAGTCCTCCCGCTCGCGCAGGGGATCAAGATCGGCATCTTCCATCATGTGCGCCCCGTCTCTGTAGCCCTTTTCCACCGCTTCGCGGAGCAGCTTCATCGCGGCGTCGCCATAGAACTGCACCGCTTCCTTGCGCTGCTGGTCGTCCAGCTTGTCGTGTTTGGCCACAATGGGAATGCACCGGCTTAGCAAGCGTGAGGCGTTGTAGGCATCCGTCGGCACGTCCCAACCCTGGTCCCGATAGGTTTCGGCAGTGCGGACGGCGTCTTCGCGCTCCAGCAACCGCGCGTGGACCTCGATCAGCTCGGTCAGATTACTGCGATACCCCTGGCGATAGCTCGGGTTGGTGGGTTCGGCCTTGAGGGCGGCCAGATGGTACGGCTGGCCCTTCAGGAGCACTTGTTTGGCGGCGGCAAAGTCGCCTTTGGTTTTCAGAATGTTGACGAGGGCAAGCTGCGTACCCCAAATCTCAGGTTGCAGAGCGATGGCCTGCTCGTAGCAAGCGATGGCCGCGTCCAGCTTCCCCTGGTTTTCCAGGGCAACGCCGAGGTTGTAGTGGGCCCAGGCATTTTTAGGTTCGAGTTCGATTGCCCGGCGGAACTCGGTGATTGCGCCTCGTAATCGTGCATATGATCGCGGAGGGCAGCGCCGAGGAGGAGGTGGGCAACGGGCGATTTCGGTTTGACTTCGATGGCCTCACGGTATTCGGAGATGGCCTGGCGGAACTCGGCGATCGCTCCCTCGTCATCGTGCTTAAGATCGCGGAGGGCAGCGCCGAGGAGGAGGTGGGCAACGGGCGATTTCGGTTCGACTTCGATGGCCTGGCGGTATTCGGCGATGGCCTCGTCCAGCTTGCCCTGTCTCTGAAGAATTTTGCCGAGAGTGTAATGAGGGAAGCTGTCCTGCGGTAAACGGGCGGCTTCCCGCAATACATCGGCGGCCTCGTCGGGCTTATTGCTTATCGCCAGGGCGTTGGAGAGGTAGCGGTAAGCGCTCGGGGATTTCGGATCGAGTTCGACGCCCTTGCGGAAGTTCGCGGTGGCCTCGTCCTGCTTTCCCTGTCTTTGCAGGGCGCTGCCCAGGTTCACATGGGCCAGGGCGAGTTTCGGGTCGAGCGCGATGGCCTTGCGGTACTCGGCGACGGCCTCGGCCAGCTTATTCTGGTTCTGGTTACTGAGAGCCGTGCCGAGGTTCAAGTGGGCATGGGCGGAGTCCGGGCGAAGCGACACGGCAACGGAATTATACCGGATCGCGCCGCCTGATCACCCCGGTCAGCAAGTGCCATTGCAAGACGCATGTTCAGCCAGATGTCGGCCGGGTAGGCGTACTGGCCGTCCTGCAAGAGCCGGAGGTAGGCGTCCGCGAGTTGCACCCGATTAAGGGTTGCGGCCAGGACGTTAAGGGTCGCCGGGCTCTGGGCCTTGACGTCGATCGACTCGGCGAGCTGCTGCAGCTCGGCCTGCCGCTCCGGCGTGACAGGCTGGCCCCATAAGGCGCGTAGCCGGTCCCGCAACGGGTCGGGGTCTATGGCGCGGGCGAGCGCGACCAAAGACTCCCAACTCGGTTTGTCTTCGCCCAGGGCTCGCCGGGCCTGCACCCAATCGTCCAGGGCCGCGGCGACGGGTGCCGCCAGCGCGGCCTTCCCCCGCAGCCGCGCCACCGCCTCGTCCGTCGGCAGTACCTCCACGTCCATCCCGAAGTCGCGAAACGCCAGCGCATATTCGCGAACTGCCCCGACATCGTTCCAATTCCCGTCGACGGAAATGCTGACACGTTCCTGCCGAATGCGCTCCACTCGGGCGACGAACGCCAGCTCGCGCCGCGCCGCGCGGACGCGCTGCCGGACGGCTTCGTCGGGCTCTCCGCCCTCCAGGGCCGTCTCCGCCCGCTCGGCCGCCGCCTGCGCCTCCGGCCACTTCTGCGCCCGCTCCAGCCGGTCCACGTCGTCCAGGATCAGCTCGACCTGGGTCGTCAACCGGTTCTGCCGATCCAGCCGCTCCTTGGCCGCCGCCTTCTCGCGCACTTCCCGATCGCGAAGAACCCAACCGCCCCCGCCGCCCAACACAGCGATGAAGAACAAGATCAAACCGGCGACGGCCAGCGCCGTCTTGTTCCGCCGAGTGAACTTGCGCAGCCGATACCCCACCGACGGCGGGCACGCCTCCACCGGCTCATCGGCGAGGTATCGCTGGACGTCCCGTGCGAAGCCGTTCGCCGTCTCGTATCGGCGGTTGCGGTCCTTCTCCAGCGCCTTCATCACGATCCAGTCCAAATCGCCGGCGACGAGCGTGGTGAGCTTTTTTGGCTCCAGTTGCCGCTGCGCCGCAATCGACGGCAGCGATTGGCTGGAACTCAGCCGCGTGCTTGGTTTGGGAGGTTCCTCTTCGCGAATGATGCGCAGCATTTCGTCGAAGGCAGCGGAGCGGAGTCGCTGCTTGTCGAAAGGCGTTTCGCCGGACAAGAGCTCGTACAGTAATACCCCTAATGAATAAATGTCGGTGCGAGTGTCGATGTCGAGCTGGTTGAGCTTGGCTTGCTCGGGGCTCATGTATTCGATCGTGCCCACGACCTGGCCAAACTCGGTGAACATCGTCTTCTCGGTCAGGTGCTGGCCGATGGCCTTGGCGACTCCAAAATCGATGACCTTGGGGACGGGGCGATCGTCGTAGTCGGCCACCAGGACGTTAGTGGGCTTGAGGTCGCGGTGGATGATGCCTTTTTGATGGGCGTGCTGGACGGCCTGGCAGACGGGGATGAAGAGCTCCAGGCGCTGGCGCGGGGTGAGACGATGCTCGTCGGCGTACTGGATGATCGGGATGCCTTTGACGAGCTCCATGACGAAGTAGGGGCGGCCTGAATCTGTTGTTCCCGCATCCAGCACCTTGGCGATGTTGGGGTGGTCCATGAGGGCCAGGGCCTGGCGCTCGGCTTCAAAGCGGGCGATGACTTGGGTGGAGTCCATGCCCGGCTTGATGATCTTGAGGGCCACCGTGCGCGTGGACGGGGCGCTCTTGCTGGGCCATGTAGACCATGCCCATGCCCCCTTCGCCAATTTGCTGCAAGAGCTTGTAGGGGCCGATTTGGGTGCCGATGAAGTCGCTGGGCGCTGACGGATGCTCGGTCGCTGTCAGGCCGTGGGCGGGGGATTGGAGAAAGCTACCGGCTTCGGAGTGTGCTTTGAGGAGGGCCTCGACTTCCTGGCGGATCTCAGGGAAATCGGCACACGCTTGATCGAGGTAGGCCGCGCGCTCAGCCTCCGCGCTGATTTCCAAGGCGCGGTCGAAAATGGCTCGAACGTTGTCGGCTTCGGTCGGCATGGTGAATCATCCCCGGCCCATTCGTGCGCTGCCATAAGACAGTGCGACGTTGGGCGACAAGATGTGCCAAATAACTACAAAATAACTACAAATTTGCTTGCTCAGCGCAATTGACGAAAAAGCCAGGCGCGGGCATAAGCCCAATGCCGATTGACGGTTCGGACAGAGGTTCCCAGCGCCGAGGCCGTTTCTTCGATCGTCAGCCCCGCGAAATAACGCATTTTCACCACCTCCGCGGCCTGCTGATCCTTGATCGCTAGCCGCTGGAGCGCTTCGTCTAAGGCTAGCAGGTTCTCGTCGGCCTCGTCGGAGATTTGGAGTTCGCTATCAAAATCGATGCGTCGCAATTCACCACCATGCCGCACTCGGTTTTTGCGGTGCGCTTGTTCGACGAGAATGCGGCGAATGGCTTCGGCTGCGGCGGCGAAGAAATGACCCCGGCTGTTCCACTGCTGGTTGTTCTGACTGCCGACCAGCCGAACGTAGGCCTCATGCACCAGAGCCGTCGCTTGGAGAGTTTGGCCAGGCTGTTCCTCGGCGAGCCGACGTGCGGCCAGTCGCCGCAACTCCTCGTAGACCAGTGGCAGTAGCTCCTCGGTGGCGGCGGGGTCACCAGCTTCAATCCGCGACAGAATCTGAGTGAGGTCGCTCATGGGCGTGGCCGTCAAAGATAAGAGCAAGGCCCCCAGATTGTAGCACGCTGCCGGAACAGCCGCCTCATTCCAAGCGTCTGGGGCGCCTAAGATGCCGACGGGTGGAATTCGGCTCAAACATAGTTCCTTATCCTTTAGCAACGCTCGTCACCGGAACTCTAATTGGCAACAAGTCTTCGAGCAACGGAGTCTCTAAACTCTTGCCTTCAAACAAAACACCGAGTACCCGTCAAGAATTACCTTCTTGGCGTCGCAGAATCCGGTCGCACGCCTACCTCGACCAGCACTGTCGAGCTTCAGGATGTGCCGCCAGCCAAGCGTCGGGAAGTAGGGTTGTGGCAGTGGGTAGCGTGTGGCGTGACAACTGGACGAGTAAATCGTACACGTAGGCAAATGGCTCGACTTGATTCGCCTTGGCGCTAGCCATGATGCTGTAGAGAATCGCTGCCGCTTGGCCGCCGTTGTTGCTTCCCAGAAACAGGTAATTCTTGCGACCGATGGCGACGGGGCGTACGGCTCCTCTCACTCAGATTATTGTCGATCGACAGCGCTCCGTTCTCGCAATAGCGGACTAGATCTTCCCAGCGTGGCAGAACAATCTCCTTCCGCCAATGTTGGAACGTTGTCGCCACCAAGCCTTCTGGAACGCAAAACTCATGGACGGTCAATCCGCTGCGCTAAAGCTCTGCGCCAGAACGGTTCTCGATGTGAATCACGCTTGTGCCCATCCATGACAAGTGCTCCCAAGGCCTTCACGACAGTGAAATCCTTAGCTAGCACCACGGTCAAGGTGTGGATTGTGAAACGGTTTCTATCGTTCCACCTCAATGGGCGTAACGACTGGCCGCGTGATGCGCACCGGCGCCGTAGTGGCCGGCGCGAACCCGGGCGATGGGCAGGGCAATTGGAAGTCGAAATCGAACGAGAGCGGCGGCGTGAGTCGCAGGCGCACTGAAAGTCGCCGGATCGACGTAAATTGTCTGCGAGCCAAATGGCTCCCAAGTCGCCGGGGAGGCGAAGATGCTCTTCGCTTCCGTCAAACATTGCGTTTGAGCACAGCTTTTTTCGGCTGCACAGCAGGCTGGAGCACACTTGCACGCTGGCCCCTCGTCGCAGCAGGCAGGTTGAATGCAGTTTGACTTGGCCTGATTCATGGCCGACTCAATCCACGCGCCGGCACTGGCCGGCTTGTCGTCCGAGAAGTTCTTCACAGGGCAGTCTTGCGGTTCGAGAATTTCCGGGGTGACGACTGCCAAGAATTCGATTTCTTCTTGTCGAGCGAATTCCGCTCTCTGACTAATCGCTGCCGCAAGGTCATCGAACCATGCCGATTCGACGATACAGCTTGGCAGTCGATTCAAAATCGGAGGCACTTGAACGGTGTGTTCTGTCTGCACGCGCTTCTCAACCGGGCCGCATATCACCAATGCTTGTCCAGCATTCATTTCGGCACCGGTGTCGAATTCGCGCACCTTAAGGCCGGGAACTGTCCGATGCGCAACAGTAATAGAACGCGTCGGATCGAGCTGACTCCAGCGGGTCCGAATTTCCAATCGTACTTTGCCGTCGTCGCGAATGATTGGAACACAATCGATCTTCGTTCCAACCAAGCGGTACTCGACGGGTTTGTTTTCACTGACATTTGCCCAAGGGAAGGGAACCTCACTACCACAACTGAAAGACGCCGGCCGGCCGCTGACGGTGCAGATGCTCGGATCAGAGAGTACTTTGACCACGCCTTCTTTCCGCAGCGATTGAAGCAAACTCGGCAATGCACTATTGCCGTCAACCGTGCCAAAACGAGCAAAGTCTCCTGGAATAGCGGCTGCCACGGCGAGGGGCGCATTGAGCATCTTTACAAACTCGGAAGGAACACATCCATCGCCGTTGGTCTTCGCGAAATCAAAACCGAGCATTCGGCATTTTGTTAAATTGATTTCCATCAATTGCACGTGAACTGTCACTTGTTTTTGCGCGGCCGACTTGGCGTCGGTCAACTTGCAATCCGATGAACCACAGTCCGATGCTTTCTGGTAAGCACTGGTGGTATTTGTAGTTTGCGATTGGCGCAACCGCGCCAACTCCGCTTCAGTTTGCTTCAATCGCTCGACCACGGTTTTCATTTCGGCATCGCACTGGTGGCGCAAACGATCGGCATCGGCCGTGAGGCCGGCGGCTTCCAGATGGTGGACGGCTTCGAGGATGTGATCGAGCCGATCGGCGCAACTGCCTCCGCTTGTTGTCCAGCCGCACTGGCTGGCCGGGTAAACAACTTGAGGATGATATTCAGTTGTCGCCGCACAATCGCACGCCGGGCCGCAGCAGGAAGGGCAAGCACATCCTGGTTGACCACACGTTGCCTGGCTGAACTGCCAGTATGCCGGTGGCGGCGGGAAGCAAACAGGATTTGGATACGTTGCAACTGTGCCCGGTGTGTAGGCCGTGGGATGTGGCATGGGTGACGGCACAGCGGCAGTGAAAATCGGCGGCGAATACGCCGCTGCCGAAGGAGCGAACGAAGGCGGAGGGGGCGGCAACACGCAGTTCTGCAGCGGGCAATCGCAGGCGGTCATTCCTGCAATTCCGCCATTGCACGCGACCGATGGTTGTCGCCATGCCAGAACATGCGAGGTTTCTTCGCCGAACTGATTCACGCCCACGGGGCACGTCGCAAACGGCTGCGGGGGCATCATGAACGAGCTCGGCGAATTTGGCATCGGGGCCACATCGCTGACGCAATCGTACCCGGCCGTGGCTTGTACTCTCGCGCAAAATCGGCCGACGGAGAATACACCACCGGCGGCGGGCCAAGGTTCACAATCACCGGTCCGCCAGAAGGAGCCGTTAATGGCAGCAGCGGCACATCGACCGGTTTCGGATCACGTTGGTCATGACCAATCAGCGCCATGTCATGGTCTACCTGACCGTGCGCGGTAACGGTGACTGCGAACGTTGCGAGACAGCACGCCAAAGACGCGACCGTGTTAAAGACATGCCGCATGGTGTTTCTCCTGTCTGGAAAGAAAGCTGGCGCGATCAAAAAATCCGTGGACCAAGCCAGACAAATCGGGCATTTACGGGTCGCGGAGAATAGCGGCAAGCCGAGATTCCAACAATGGCGGTTTGCCGGGCAGAATAACCTCAGAAAAACACGAAAACCGGCGATGCCATCGCCGGCTATCCATCAGCAACTCCCGACCGACACGGTCGGACGATGCAAGCATCACCGCCTACTGCCTACCGCCTACTGCTTCGGCTTGGCAGCGGCCCAGCGTCATCAGTGCGAACGCGGTGCCATATTGCTGGTGGTAGTTGTAGAGCGGGAAGTCCCACCACGAGCCGTCTTTTTCTTGCACCTTCAGAATCAACTGGGCGAGCTGGTCGTAATGTCGGTTACGGTCGCTCGCCGCCGGTAATTCTTCGACGCAGCGGGCGGCATAGTAGTGACCGTAGTAATAAAAATATCCGGCCACCTGAAAATACGACTCATGCGGAATGGGGCGCTTACGCCCCAGGTCGAGCCACAAATTGCGGTTGAACAACCGATCGAGCCAAGAGTTCATCACCTCGTTGGTAATTTGCTTGTCACCCCACAGCCGCAGAGCCAAGTTGCACGCTTGCGAACGCCCCAAGCTGCCGCCGGGCCGGTTGATCGGCATCATCGGGTACCATTGCAGGTACTCGCCGTAGTAGTAAGAGAAATCGGGCTTCTGCTGGCGGCGGATGGAAGCAATTGCCTTGTCGATCATTTTCTGCGGCGGATCGATGCCGGCCTCCTTCGCCTCGTGCATGGCAATGATGCCGGTCGCTGCACAAAAACTGAGTGCATCGCCGCCCGGGTGTTGGGCGTGCGCCCGCATGTCGTAGTAGTCCCAGCCGCCGTCGACACATTCGTAACGCTGCAGCATGCCGATTTGATCGCGGATGAGCTGTTTGATTTTCTCCGCTCGTGCGGCGTCATTTGGATGCCGTTTGAGCATGTGGACCAATGCCGATATTCCGTAGCTGTGGGTCCAGACGTTGTAGAGCGCTTCGGGCTCGGCCCGTCGCACTTTCGGCAATTTTTCCAGCAGCCAGGCTTCGCCGCGATCGAGAGATTTTTGCACCTCCGCGGAATCGCCGCCGACTTCGATGAGCGCTGAAATGGCAAGCGCCGTGACCGCCGCCCGAAAAGCCTGATGCGCACCCGGGATTGGCGCGTAAACGTCTTCGCCGGTGGTATTATCGGCCGAGCCCCAGGAACCATCTTTGTTCTGGTTGCCCAACAAGAAATGCACGCCGCGATTAATCGCCGCATTAATTGCCGCCGGATCGCGTGGCTTGGCCGGTTTTGGCTGGGCCGGTTCAGATTCGGCGCTTTTGGCTGTAGCCGTCGCCGCCGGCTCTTCGCTTTTCGAGACGGGCAGTCCGATCGCAATCGTGGCCAGACAGATTATCACGGAGACACGGAGATGCTGAGGGAAATGACGAATGACTAAATTCAAATGACGAATGAATGACCAAGCACCAAGGACCAATGACGAAAGAAAACTGCGATCCGAGACTCGTGATGCAAAACGACCATCGGCCTTTCGCGTTTCGGTCATTCGAGCTTCGTCATTCCTTCGACATTCGTCATTCGACATTCGTGATTCTCCTCACTCGTCGTCCTTCGGCGCTTCGCGCAGCACTTTGTCACCGGCCGAAAGACCTTCGAGTATTTCCACGGTGTCGGTCGCGCGGCGGCCGACTTTTACGTTCTTGCGCACCGGTTTGTCGTCGGGGGCACCGATGCCGCGTTGGTCAGGCAGCCACACATAATTTTGCTCTTCATTTTGCTTGTCGGTTTGCAGCGCCTTGGCGGGCAACGTGAGGGCCGTGTCGCTGCTGTAGGCCGTCAGCTTCACCTTGCAGTTCATGCCGGGCGCTGGGTCCGGATAATCTTTCGGCAGCCGCGCCATGTCGGCGAGCAACGTCACGGTGTATTTTCCTTCGGCATTCGGCGTCGTGTTGAACTCGTCGAGCGAGGCCGGCAGCCGCTCTTCGCCGTCGGCAGTTGGCGTGACGGTGCCGGTAAGACCGCGTTTCAGTTGCCACAGATCTTTCTCCGGCACAGTAGCTCGGACGAACAGGCTATCGGGATCGACGATGGTCATGATGACTTCATCGGGCGACACTCGACCCCCCTTTCGCAAACGGGCTGCGACCGTGCTGCCGCCCGACCATTGCCCTCGCGTCCAGTTGCCGTAATAAACGACGCCGTCGGCCGGCGCGGAGATTTTCATCAATTCCCGATCGTGTTGCAATTTGCTCAGCTTATCGGCAGCTTTGCTGCGATCGAATTTCTGTCGTTCCAATTCCAAGCGTTGCTTGTCAAGCGATGTGGGCAGCGTCGTGCGGGCCTTTTGCAAAGCCAGTGCTGCGCGGCTGACATAATCTTTGAGCATCTCTTCGCGCCTAGGCAGCTCGATTTTCATTGTGCGATCGCGCATGATTTTCGCCAGATCGTTGTAGAAGGTCATCTGTTCGACCTGATCGCGAGTGCGCTTCAGGATAATTTCTTCGGTATCTTCCGTCAGATCGTCGGCTTTGTACATTTTTTCCAGTTGCTTGAGCTCTTCCTTGGCGTAATCAAGATAGTTGCCATACATTTTGACCGTGAACTCCGCTTCCTTTTGCGAAAGGTCGCGGTCTTGCGTGAGAAACTGATTCAAATCGGCTTCGGCCAGCCGGTTGGTGCGTTCGGCAGCTTTCAGATCGAGCGGCATCGCTTGTTCCGCGATGCGAATTTCGGACGCCAACTGATCAAGAGCCAAATCGGCCAGCTTGCGGCCGGCTTCCTGATCTTTGATTTGCTCGTCGATCTTCTTCGCATCAAACTGAATCAGCGTGTCTCCTGCTTTGACTTTCGTCCCCTGATCGACCGCTGTTTCTACGGAAAAATCTGCCCACGTTTCCGGCGAGAGGCTGACTTCCGTATTGCGTTTCGACTCGAACGTGCCATCCAGCGATAGCTCAACCTTGAACGGGCCTTTCTTCACGGTGTAAGTGGTCGGGGGTTTCGATTCCTCTTTCGATTTCGCATCGGCACTCTTGGCATCGGTCTTGTCGTCCTTTTTGACGTCGTCTTTCTTCGCATCGCTCTTTTTCGAGTCGTCCGCTTTGGAATCGGATTTGGCGGAACTCGATTTATCGTCCTTTTTTGAGTCGTCTTTCTGTTTGTCGTCCTTTTTTGAATCGTCGGTTTTGGCGTCCGATGTTTTGGCATCTTCGGCCACCAAAGAGCCGACGGCTTGCGCAACTTTCCGATCGGCAGCGTGCAGCAGCAGTGGCATGATCAATAAAGCGAACGCCAGAGCAGCAGTGGTGCGGGCTGTGTGCAACATGATTGGGCTCGCGGGTGAGGAGACAGTAGTCAGAATTCAGGAGTTTATAAAGCCGCAACCGATGGTCACGTTCGGCTGGCGGTTTAGCGAAATCTTAAAGCAGCCGCTGTCAATCATCAAAATCTTTTCCGACCGACGCGGTCGGGCTATGTATTCGTTGTTTACTCGTCGTCTGGCAGTGTGAAATCTGCGATGAACAGCTGGCTGGTGTGATCTTCTGTGCGGTTGCTGGTCCAAATCAACTTCTTGCCATCGGGCGAAAACACCGGCAGTACGTCGGCGGCGGCATTGTCGGTAATGCGCCAAATGCGGCCGGGAACGATCTTACCATCCTGTTCGGCGTACTTCATCAACCATAGGTCGTAGTTGGGTCGGACTTTAGGATCGGAGTGGTCGGCGCCGGTCCAAATGATGTACGGCTTGGTGGGATGCCAATACGGGGCCCAATTGACGCCCTGGTTGTCGGTCAAAGCCGTGTCGTTTTGGCCGTCGAACCCGATGACGTGAATTTGCAGCCAGCCCTCCTTCTTGCGATCGCTGCGATACACCACCCAGCGGCCATTGGGCGAGGTGAAAGGCCCGCCGTTGTAGCCGGTGGCGTGCGTCAGTTGGCGAACGTTGCCGCCGTCGGCATCCATCACATACAGGTTCGGATTGCCGCCGCGATCACTGCAAAAAACGATGTGCTTGCCGTCGGGCGTGTAAGCACACTCGGCGTCGTAGCCGGGCGAATCGGTCAGTCGCTTGAGATGGTGGCCGTCGAGATCGGCGGAGAAGATTTCCATCCACGGATCGAAATCCCATTGATAGCGCCGATGCACGCCGCTTTTGGCGTCTTCTTCTTGCTGCTTTTTTGCCGCCGATTCGGTGTCCGACAAATTCGGATCAAGATGACTGCTGGCAAAGATGATGCTCTTGCCATCGGGAGCAAAGAAGCTGCACGTCGTGCGCCCGCGGCCGGTGCTGATAAGTTTCGGCTTATCTCCCTCGCCCTTTGGGAGAGGGCCAGGGTGAGGGTTCTGCACTCTGTCGTTTTCGCCCTGCCCCCTGCCCCGCCCCAGCGGCAGCGTGTAAATCTGATAAAACATGTATTCCGCCGGCTGTGCCTGAAAGATGATGGTTTTGCCGTCCGGAGAAAAATATCCTTCGCCGGCTTTGGCAAAGTCGAACGTCAGCTGGCGGACGTTTTTGAGATACTTCGATTCAATCGACGGCGCGGCGGTCTGAGCATCATCAGCCGCGGCTAAACGTGCGGCTAGCGGACAGATCACGGTCAGCAAGACGGCAAAAATATGAAGTCGAGAAGTCATAAATCGTTCCGGAGTGTGCAATTGGTCTTCGAGCATCTATTATAAGTGCGGCGACACCGGCGCAACACTGCTGGCAACGGACTACGGACAACTGACCACCGACATATCGCGTGAAAATCTACACAAAAACCGGCGACGATGGTGAAACCGGTCTGTTTGCCGGGCCGCGGGTCAGGAAAGACGATCCGCGGATCGAGGCCTATGGCACCGTTGATGAACTGAACGCCGTGCTGGGCCTGTTGCGCTGCGCCAGCCCGCCGAGCGAAATCGACAAGTTGCTGGCGCGAGTGCAAAACGACCTGTTCGATTTGGGGGCTGAGTTGGCGACCCCCGACCCCAAATCTCGCGGCACGAATTTGGTTCGCCAGCAGCATGTCGACTCGCTGGAAAAAGCGATCGATCAGTTTGAGGCCAACCTTGCACCGCTGAAAACTTTTATCCTGCCCGGCGGCACCCCCGCCGCCGCCTGGTTGCACCTTGCCCGTACTGTTTGCCGCCGCGCCGAACGCCGCGTGGTGACTTTAAGTGACGATCCAAATGCCAACCTCTCGCCGCTGGTGGTGATTTATTTGAACCGCCTGAGCGATTTGCTATTTGTGCTGGCCCGCGCGGCAAATCAAGCGGCCGGCGTGTCCGACGTGAAGTGGGAGAAACAACAATAGCCGGAGGGGCAACGCCCTCCGGAGAACCACCGCTAGACTTCGATTGAAAGTGGATCGCCACCCGGCGCGCCTCCGGAGGGCGTTGCCCATCCGGCTAGGGCTTGAAAATTCGCGAATGATGAAACACCGCTTGCCAATCCGCCGCTTCCGCTTTTCCATCCGCACGGTGCTTGTCATCGTCGCGCTGGTGGCAATTGCGCTTGGCTTTTACATCATGCCGGGCATTGAGCAAGAGCGACGAATTGATCGGCTAAGCAATTTGGGCGCGAGGATCAACTACTTGGATGAGTTGCCATACGGAAACTCAGCGCACCCGATGCCTGGCCCGGATTGGGCGCGTAATATTTTAGGCGAGCATTTCTTCACTACGCCCAGTGAAGTGTTGTTCATCGGAGACTGCGCCGATACCCCCGCTGCGGTTGAGCTAATCAGTGGTTTTCCGTTTGTGAAGAGACTTACACTTGGCGCACCTTCGCCCAGCGCTGCCGATTTATCTAAGCTGAGACGTATTAGATGCCTGGAAAATCTTTCAGCGGTCGATCTTCGATTTGGCGACGACGCAGTTAAGGAGATCGGAACATTTCAATCTCTCAAACAACTACAACTTCGCAATTGCAATATCAGTGATAACGGAGTTGAAAACATCTCGCACCTCGATCAGCTCGAATGGTTGGATCTTGGTGAAAATCCATCAATATCGGACGCGGGAGTCCAAGCAATTCCAAAACTTACCAAATTGAATGTTCTCTCGCTGCAAAAATGTAGCCTTACATTCCACCGCCAAACTAACTTCCAAAATCTTCGTCGCTTACAGCATTTAACTCTTAGTGACACAAATCTTGACGACGAAGGGGCAAAGAATTTAGCGGATCTTAGAACCCTCATCGGACTGGGCTTGAGCAATACGCGCGTCACGAGCCAATCGCTCGAAACAATCGAAAGGCTACCCAGCTTAGAACTCCTTTGGCTGGATGGGACTCATGTTTCGAATTCTGGCTTGGAACGACTGGCGCGGATTAAGAACCTCAAGCTGCTCTCGTTAGCTGGCACAGCGATCGACGATAGTGCGATTAAAACGATCGCGAAATGTCGATCGCTTCGATCGCTGATCCTGGATCAGACTAAAGTCACAGACGACGGCCTCGCCGAATTGGGAAGTTTGCCAGAATTGTACGATCTCTCGATCTGCAATACCGCTATAACGGATCGCGGATTGATGCATTTGGATAAAGTGCCTTCATTGATGGAAGTTCATGCCACCGGTTCGAAAATCACGCAAGCTGGCATTGTGTCGGCGCAAGCAAATAGTTCGGATCGAATTGTGAAGATTTCGGAAGAGAAATAATTAGGCTTGCTAAACCGCAAGCGATTGACGCACGTGCGTCGTGGTTGACGCTGCAAAAAATATTTCTTCACCACTTCGCCCACTCACCCCTTCACCCGTTTATAACTGCAACACACGTTCTCCGCTCCCTCACGGTCACGGCTCGCCTCCTGAACCCTGAACCCCTGCCTCCCTCCGCTCCGCATCTCTCTTTACCTTTTCGCCGCTGCCCGATAGGTTGTTTCCCAAGTTCGCTGCGTAATTTCACCACAAAGACACAGAGACACGGAGCAGCAAGGCTGATTAAGAAGCTAAAAAACAGGCGAGGGGAAACGGCATTGTACCCACGTCATGATTTTTTTACCTTCTTGGAGTCCCAGCTTCTTTGTTGCTTTTTCTTCCCCGTGCCTCTGTGTCTCTGTGGTTGAAAATGCCGCAACGCGATCACAAGCGTTGCGGCCCGGCTGGTCAGGCGGCCCGTGGGGGCGAGTCGCAAAGAAATCAAATCAGGCGGGAGGGTGCTGCGATGAGTTTCTTCACACGTGGGGTGCTGCTAAGCAGCGCGCTGGCGATGGCGCTGATCTTCGTCGGCGGAATTGCTCGCGGTGAAGAAAACTTGTCGAGTCCAGTGGCCGATGAAGGGGGTTCGTCGGCAGCAGGCGATCCGACGTTGCGGCCGATCGATCGGGGCGACAATGCGTGGATGCTCACCTCTTCGGCCCTGGTGTTAATGATGACGGCCCCCGGCCTGGCGATGTTCTACGGCGGATTGGTTCGCAAGAAAAATGTGCTCGGCGTGATGATGCAGTGCGTGTTTTTGATGGGGCTGATGAGCGTGATTTGGGCGCTGTACGGTTACTCGCTCACGTTTGGCGGCAATCCGTCGGCGGAGGGCGCACCGGAAATTTCACGCTGGATCGGCAATGCCGACCATCTGTTTCTCAAGGGCGTGGCCGCGGAATGGCGCGATGGCAAAGCGGTCATTCCAACGCATCCCAGCTACAACGTTCCGTGGTTAACTCACATGTTGTTCCAGGGCATGTTTTTCATCATCACGCCGGCGCTGATTTGCGGCGCCTTTGCCGAGCGGATGAAGTTCAGCGCGATGGTGGTGTTCATGATTCTGTGGGGCACGCTGGTCTACGTGCCTCTGGCCCATTGGGTTTGGGGCGGCGGCATGCTGACGTTCGGCAAGCCCTACGCAATCGCTGGTGGGGCGCTCGATTTTGCCGGCGGCACGGTGGTGCATATCAGCTCCGGCGTGTCGGCACTGATTTGCGCGCTCCTGGTCGGCAAGCGGTTGGGCTTCGGCCATGAGCCGATGCCGCCGCACAATGTCACCTACACGGTGCTGGGCGCGGCCCTGTTGTGGGTCGGCTGGTTTGGTTTCAACGCCGGCAATGCCATGGCGGCCAATGGCATTGCCGCCAGCGCCTTTGCCGCCACGCACTTTGCCGCCGCCGCAGGCGCGTTGGCGTGGGCCGGCATGGAATGGAGAGCGCGTGGCAAGCCGAGCGTGCTCGGCACTGCGTCAGGATTGGTCGCCGGGTTGGTTTGCATTACGCCGGCTTCCGGCTATGTGACGCCGATGCCGGCCCTGGCGATGGGTGCGGCCGCGGGCATTGTCTGTTTCTTGGCTTGCACGTCGCTCAAGTCGAAATTCGGTTATGACGATTCGCTGGATGCATTTGGCGTTCACGGCGTGGGAGGCACGCTCGGGGCGATTCTGACGGGCGTGTTTGCCACGCGGGCGATCGCCGATTTGGACAGCGGCAAGGCGCTCGGTCTGATCGAAGGGGGCAAGACCCTGATCTTCGGTCAGATTGTGGCCGCTGCCTGCACTTGGGTCTCGGCGACTGTCGCCACGTTTATCATTCTGAAGGTGCTCGATGCCACGCTGGGATTGCGGGTCAGCCAGCAACAAGAAATTCAAGGAATCGACCTTAGCCAACATGGCGAGGAAGGGTACATTTTTATTTGAGGCCGACAGTTTAACTTAGCCGCAGAGGACGCGGAGGCGCTGAGGAGATTTTGAGATTGGTCATTACAACAATTCTTGAATTGTCTGCGGTGATTTGGATTGGGTTTCCGCCGATCTAGGAATTAAGCATGAAAAAAATCGAGGCGATTATTCGTCATTACAAACTGGAGGACGTGAAAAATGCCTTGGCCGAACAAGGGGTCATGGGCATGACGGTCTCGGAAGTGCGTGGCTTCGGGCGGCAGAAGGGGCACGTCGAAGTATACCGCGGCACGGAGTACGCCGTCGATTTTGTGCCGAAGATGAAAGTCGAGCTCGTTGTGCCGGACGCCCAGCTGCAAAAGACGTTAGGCACCATCTTGCAGGCGGCGCAAACCGGCCAAATTGGCGACGGGAAGATCTTCGTTTTCGACCTGGTGAACACGATCCGTATTCGCACCGGCGAGACCGGCGACGACGCCGTCTGATCAAAGCGAAAGGCGGAGTTGTGAGTGCGGAGTATACTTACAAATCTGATTCCGCCCACGGTGCTCCGTACATCCCGTTACAAACTCTGCACTTTTTTGTTCAATGCCTCCCACGTTGACCCTGCGTCCCTGTGTGCTTGCCGTGAAAGAGTGGCTGGCGCAGGAGCGTGCTAAGTGCCAAGAGCAGCACGATTCAGGCTCGCCGGGCATCCAGGTTTGTGCACGGCTGACCGACATGTTGGACCATGTGGTCCTCGATTTGTATGAGGCTGCGCTCGCCGAATTGGCGCCCAGCGAAGGCTCGTCCTTGCGGAGCGAAATTGCACTGGTGGCCCATGGTGGGTACGGCCGGCGTGAAGTGGCGCCCTTTTCCGATGTCGATCTCATGATTCTGCACGCACCGCGCGCGGCATCGCAAGTTGCGCCACTGGCTCGGCGGCTATTGCACGATCTGTACGATGCCGGGCTTAGTCTGGGACAAAGCGTGCGCACCGTCCACGAAGCCTGCAAGTTCGGTCTTAAGGACGCCACAATTTTTACATCGCTGGTCGAATCGCGATTGCTCTCCGGCAGCGAGGCGTTGTTCACTCGGTTTCAAACCAGGTTTCAGAAGTCGGCCCATCGGCATTGGCGGAAATTGGTGGGCAGCATTCAAGCGTCGCGCGCTGACGAACGATCGCAGTTCGGTGAAACCGTTTATCTGCTGGAACCGAACGTCAAGCGTTCCCCCGGCGGCCTGCGCGGCATGCAGCTGCTGCGCTGGGTCGGCTTTGCCAGGTACGGTCAGGCGTCTCCCGACGGCTTGCAGTTGATGGGTATGCTCTCTAAGGAAGATGAAGTGGAACTGCGGCGGGCACAGGAGTTTTTGCTTCACGTCCGCAACGAATTGCAATTCCATGCCAATAAGAGTCACGACGTGCTTGACCGTGCAGAGCAGTTGCGAATTGCCGCGGCGTTTGGGTACCAAGGCTCCGACGGCATCCTGCCGGTCGAAGAGTTCATGCGGGAATACTTCCGTAACACGAATGCCGTTCGGCAAATCGTCTCGCGATTTCTGGAAGGTGCGCAACCCTGGATAAAACTGGCGGAAACGATGGCGCCGATTTTCAGCCATCAGGTGGAAGGCGATTTTCGCGTGGGACCCACCCGCATCAGTGCCACGCGCCAGGGACTGCAAAAAGTCCAAAGCGATCTGGCGCAAATTCTGCGACTCGCGGATTTGGCCAATTTGTACAACAAACGGATCGCTCACAGTACCTGGGAGGCAGTGCGTCGGGCCGCGCCGAAATTGCCCGATATTATCACGCATGAATCGGCAGATAGGTTTTTGTCGGTGCTCTCGCAACCGGCGCGATTGGGCGAGCTGTTGCGGAATTTGCACGAGCTCGGAGTCCTTGAACGATTAATACCGTCGTTTACTCACGCCCGAAGTCTGCTGCAATTCAACGAGTACCACAAATTCACCGTCGACGAGCACTGTTTGCGGGCGGTCGATGCAGCCACAGCTTTTCTGAACGATTCGGAATCCGTGGGGCGCGTGTATCGATCGATCAAGCAGAAGCGCACGCTGCATCTAGCTCTTTTGATTCACGATCTGGGCAAAGGCTTTGTCGAAGACCATAGCGAGGTTGGCTTTCGCATCGCCGAGGAAACGGCTCGTCGGCTGCGGTTGCCGACGCGCGAGACAGAGACATTGAAGTTTCTGGTACACAAGCATCTGATGATGTCGCACCTGGCATTTCGCCGCGACACCAGCGACGACCAGGTGATTGTGCGCTTTGCCGTCGATGTCGGCTCGGCCGAAGTGTTGCGCATGCTGTATGTGCTGACGTGCGCGGATTTGGCGGCCGTTGGTCCCGATGTGTTCAATTCGTGGAAAGCGGAAGTGCTGCATTCGCTGTACGTGCGAACCATGCGGCATTTGTCGGGCGATTCGCCGTCGCTGGTGGCTGACGAACGCCGCGCGGCCACACGCGCCATATTTGCCAATGACCCCCATGCTGAATGGTTTTACCAGCAAGTGGACGCCCTGCCCTCTTCGTATTTAATGGGCACGCCACCAGAAGAGATTGCGACAGAACTGCTGCGGCTGCGCGATCTGGGACACGGGCAAGTGAAAGTCTGGCACCGCTATTTGCCCGAAACAAGCACCATTGAATACACCGTTGGCACCTACGAAGACATCACCCCGGGCGTGTTTCATAAGCTGACCGGCGGGCTGACCAGCGCCGGATTGCAAATTCTGTCGGCCGACATCAACACTTTGGCAGACGGTTTGGTTCTTGATCGCTTCAGTGTGCAAGACCCAGACTTTACCGGCGAGCCGCCGGCAGATCGAATGACCAATGTGGAGTGCCGGCTGAAGGAATCACTCACTTCCGGACAGCCGCCGGCGTTCCGGCGTCTGTGGAAGAGTGGCAAAGGGGCTCAAGTCGCGTGGCAGCAATTGCCAACCAGGGTGCGTCTCGATAACAGCACGTCCGAAAAATTTACCGTGATCGACGTGTTCGCTTCCGACCGGATGGGCTTGCTGTATACGATTTCCAAGGCGCTCTTCGATCGCGGCCTGTCGGTCTCGCTGGCCAAGATCGGCACCTATTTAGATCAAGTGGTCGACGTCTTTTACGTGACTGACCAACAGGGACAAAAAATCGAGGACGAAGGCCAATTGGAAGGCATTCGGCAGTTCGTGATGGAAGCGATCGAGCGGCTAGAAAACGACCCGTAGCGAATTGTCCCATCGCTTGCCACCTGCTTGTTTAGAGCTTCAACCGGCCGGTGAATCGACAGCCAATTAAGTGCTCGGTTCGATCACCGTTGACGACAGGCACCTGATGAGCGACTTCGGCTGTCAAAAAAATAAAAGGCGCGGGACCAAGCAAAATCAGCAGTTGATTATGTGACGGCGGTTGGTTGTCGACGTATGACATTCCACTCGGCGACAAGTCCTGACATCGCACATGGTGAAACTCGGCGGCCGATGGCAGTCGCCCTGCGTGGTAAGGGGCGATTAACTGGATGCAATCGAACGACTCCCGATGGCCACCACGGCGATCATCAGTGGCGGGCTGTTTCTCCGCTTCGAGCACTTCATGCACGAGAGAGAAGAACCCTGCGTCGGCGACGGATTGGATTGCCATAGCGTTGATCTCTCAATCGCTAAACGGATTCCTAGGCGACTGGTTTTACAATCAATACTTCACAGCAGCGCGGCTCGCAAAACGTCCTGACCTCGAAGGCCGGTTGTACGAGGTGAGTCGTTTATACAGGCTTGACAATGGTTGGAATTGAACCGACTTGAGGCCGTTCGAATCATCCATTCCTCGGTCTTCAGTTGCGGTGCCGAAGAAGTCTTCGCAGCAACCTGTCATCGACGCGGCCCCGAAATCGCTCTTGTCCGTCGATCAGAATTACCGGGACGCAGTCATTATAGCGCTCGCGAAGTGTGGGATCGGCATCGATGTCGACCTCCCGGACAGCCAGATGGTGGGTTTCCAACTGCGATTTTGCCGTCTCACAGAGGCAACAGCCCTGGCGAGTGTAAAGCACAACTTCCCGCTTCGGTTGGCTATTCATGTCTCAAATCTGGGTTGTCAGGTCAGGTCGGTGGCATCGATGGGCTAACAGTTGGCCAATGGTCTTGTGCCGCTTTTCACGAAGTCGTGGCCAAATAATCCCCGCGGGCATACCATTAGCTGGTAACTTTGCCGCATTCTTGTTATTTTCATGATGCTGGGTTCGACCAGCAAGCGGCTTCTTGTAGGGGCACTGCCGCGGGAGTTTTTGGGAAGCGTTTCGCGGGCCTCGGGGTGAGCGGTCCATGGTCGCGCTTACAACCGACAAACTTGTTGAGCTGCTCAGACGCAGCGGCTTGGTCGAAAACGACCAGCTCGATCTGGCACTGGCCCAAATCGAGCGCGAGGGTGGAGTTCCTGCCGGAGACGACGGCCAGGGGCTCGCCGAGAAACTGATTGCCGCAAAAATCATCACGCCGTGGCAGCGCGATCAACTGCTCGAAGGCCGCTACAAGGGTTTCTTCCTCGGCGGCAAATACAAATTGCTGGGTCTGCTTGGCACTGGCGGCATGAGCAGTGTGTATCTGGCCGAGCATAGCAAAATGCAACGGCTGGTGGCGATCAAGCATTTACCCCCGAAACGTGTGAACGACACCTCGTACCTGGCCCGCTTTTATCGAGAGGCCCAGGCAGCGGCGAAGTTAGATCACCGCAACATTGTGCGTGCTTACGACATCGATCAGGACGGGAGCAACCATTTCTTGGTGATGGAGTATGTCGAAGGACGCGATTTGCAAACGCTAGTCAAAGACGTCGGGCCACTGGAGTACGACGTCGCCGCCGAATACATTCGCCAGGCCGCTGAAGGTTTGGAGCACGCACATCAGGCCGGGCTCATCCATCGCGACATCAAACCGGCCAATCTGCTGGTTGACCCGCGCGGCACCGTGAAAGTCCTCGACATGGGCTTGGCACGCTGGGCACAGGACGACCAGCAGGCCTCGCTCACGATCGCCCACGAAGAAAACGTGCTCGGCACCGCCGACTATCTGGCGCCAGAGCAAGCCCGCGATAGTCACACTGCCGATAAACGAGCCGACATCTACAGTCTGGGCTGCACACTGTATTTCCTGCTCACCGGCCACCCACCGTTTCCCGAAGGGAATTTGGCCCAGCGAATTCAGAAGCACCTGACTCAAATGCCGGCCAGTATTTATGAAGATCGCAAAGACGCACCACCGCCGCTGGTGGATGTTTGCTTGCGAATGATGGCCAAACAGCCTGAAGCGCGGTATCAATCGGCCGGTGAAGTGGCTCAAGTGCTGAGCAAGTGGCTGCAGGCGCGGGCAGGTGATTCGGATAGCAGTCTTACGGGCAGCAGCGTCGGCCGTTTTCGCCGACCCGTTGGCCCGCCGCCGCGGCGCACGCCGTCTTTTGGCCGGTCCGGCCCGATGCCGATTCCGCGTCGCTCGGGAGACAGGCCGAATTCAAACGATGATACGGTTTCGAATATCAACCGCGAAACCATCAAAGGCACGCCGTCGAATAAGCCAACTCCGTCGAAGCCGTCCGGTTCATCGTCCAGTCAGTCGCATATCAGCTACGGCAGTGGAATCCTTGGCCAACCGGGCAGCAGCATAAAAGGCGGCGATTCCGGACGAAGCGTCGCCGGACGAAGCGGCGCTGGTATGTCGGGCGCCTCAGGCCTTGGCGGCAGCAATGTCCTTGGAAGGACCGGTACGAGCGGCATCGGCAGAGGCCCGGGCATGAGTTCTTCGCTTCCCATTGCAAAATCTTTGGACGTCGCCAAGCCACTTGATCCCACGAAGTCCAATCTGGCAGCGAAGTCTGGCATAGCCGGCCAATCTGGCGATCCTGGCCAGAAGCCTCGCGAGGTAGACTCGTTGGGCAATCTTATCGAAGAGGCCTTGCGGGAGCGCAAGACACCGCCGCATCTGGAAAAGCGGCTTGCCGAAAGTCAGGGGAATCCCATTCCGCAGTCATCGGCGGAAACGAGTTGGATTTGGTTCGCCGTCGGCGGAGGCGTGCTGTTCTTCATCCTGCTTGCCGTATTGATCGTGCTGCGACTGCAAGGCTGACCCCGTCACACCAGATCCAATCGCCGCGTTCTCTGACTGCGCCGTACGGCAATCGGAGCAAATGCCGCTGATGATGAGGCGGTGGCCGGTCACGCGGAATTGATGTTCGCGAGCGACTGCTTCGCGCAGCCGAATTAGTTCGTCACTAGAGAACTCAATGAGCTTGTTGCACTGGGTGCAATGCAAGTGGTCATGTTGTGGATAACCGTAATCGTGTTCGTAAACCGCCCGTCCGCCCAGCAACATCTTGCGCAACAGTCCGGCATCGACCAATTCAGCAAGCGTTCGATAAACCGTCGGCCGGCTCACCTTTCGGCCTTCCGGCTTGCGGGCCAAATCCAACAGCAACTGGTCGGCATCGAAGTGTTCGTGCCGACTGGCAATTTGCTCGACCAGGATGCGTCGCTGCTGTGTAATCCGTTTGCCGCGCGCCTGGAGAAACTCCTCGAATCTCTCCAACGGCGAGAGAGCGACTTCGACAGCGCCTAAGGAAAAGTCGTGCGACATGTTGGGCGAGATGCTCGCTGCGAAGTGGCTGACTTACAGTCTTGGCACCGGCTGCCAGTCATGCAGGAAACCAATAATGATTCTAGTTAAGACCTCGGCGATGACAAGCCACCATAGTGCGCATATGATGGCGGCAACAGTAGGTTTCGGATAAAACTACTTTGAATTCGAAGCGTTCGTTTTCGAGGGTTTCTCTTTCGCGCTGGCCGAGCGCTGTTGTGTCAGCCAGCTCTGAATTTGCGCGACCCATTCAGAATTCCCCACCACTTGCGCACGATGCAGTGCGTTTTCCGCCACACTCAGGGCTTGCTCGGGTTGGTTCATCCGCCGATAGCACGACGCCAGATTGCTGTACGCGGTGAAATAATCGGGTGCCAATTGGATGGCTTGCTCGAAATGTGTTATGGCATCCTCAGGGCGTCCGCCATTGAATAGAGCGCTTCCCCAAGCGTTTTGAGCTTCCGCGTAATCTGGTTTTAATTGCAGCACTTGCTGAAACTGTTCGATTGCAGCAGGTAAATTACCGCTTTGTTCAAAAGCCAGACCTAAGTTCAAATGGGCATCGGCGTAATCGGGCCTCAATTGCACGGCTTGTTGAAACTGTTCGATTGCGGACGCATATTGTTTTTCCAAGAAGAGCAAATGACCCAGGCCAGCATGGGCCAGAGCAAAGTTGGGCATCTGCTGCAACGCGGTGCTATAATGTTCTTTCGCGGCGGTTTTGTCACCCATCGCAAGAAGAGCTGTGGCGAGATTCGTATGAATGTCCGGCCGATTTGGCGCAAGTTTTAATGCGGCTGTAAACTGCTCGACTGCTGCGGACAAATGGCCCATGCCGAGCAAGCCCGATCCAAGATTGCTCCGAGCTTCAACAAGGTCGGGCCTGAGTTCGACGGCCCGCCGATATTCATCGACCGCACGACCGACATCACCCGATTGGTGAAACTCGCGTCCCAGCAAATTATGAATCACCCAGCAATCGGGATTCTTCTCTAGCGTCGCCATATAAAGCGAGTTCGGATTGCCATACAGCTGCGCTTGTTGTGACGTCAGCAGGCAGAGGATTGCAATGACAACGCTGGCCACGCCCCACGACGAGATTCTTGCTACCGTAGAAACTCGCGCTTGCCAAATACTAAAGCCGGCAGCGAGCAGTGCGATAACGCTCAGCAAGGCAATGTGTTCATAATGATCTGCGACAAGAGAATACTTCATGAAGCCGACATCGGCGAATCCCATCACAGGCAACAGCGCGACGCAAAAGCAGCTCCACGCCAAGAACAATGCGCTTCCGACTGTCGATTTGCGTTGCCACCACAAGATTCCGGTCACACAGAGCGCCGCGATCAGGGGGAACCACCACAGGGGATTGCCTGCGCGGACACTCCATGGCGGGTAAATGAACGCCAAGTCAAGCGGCAGAAGTGCCTTGAGCAGATAGAACCAAATAATGGCCCCGGCGCCGAGCAGCCGTTCGACAAAACTTGCTTCGCGAATGACCTCCTGCGATCCATGTGTCTGAAACCAGATATTAACCGACGTAAGAATGACGGCTAGAGTAAATAACGGCGCGATTCGCAATGCGTCACGCCAATTAATCCCGCGCCGCCACCACAGAATTAGCAGCAGAATTGCCGGCAAAACCGCGACTGACCCCTTGCTGAGCATCGCCAGCAAAAATGCGCCGAGGCTGAGCCAATACCAACCATCCCGGCTAAGTCGCGGCCGAGTGTCGAGCAACGCCGATTTCAGGTACCAAAGTATCGACAACAAAAAGAAGAAGATCGCCAGCATGTTCTTGCGCTGCGCGATCCAGGCGACCGATTCCACATTCACTGGATGCATAGTAAACAGAACTGCGGCTAGAAATGCACCTGGAATGGCGAGTTTCCGCAATACCGCCCAGAACAGCAGGGCAGACGCAATATGCAACAGCAAGTTGGTGACATGATAGCCTGCAGAATTCATGCCCCATAACCGCCATTCGATCCAAAACGACGTGCTCGTCAGTGGCCAGTAGTCGACCGGTTCGGTCGAGAACCAGATTCGAGCCAGCCCATTGGTGCCCCGAATTAAATCGTTGTTGGTCAGCAAGAGTTCGTCATCCCAGATAAATCCTCCGCGGAGACACGGCAAATATGCCAAAACGGCAAGGGTGGCGATGGCCATGGCCCCCGCCAACAAGGGCGTGTTCCATCGCAGCTGGACATCGAGCGATTCGCTCGGTCGGTTTGAAGCCGCCGCCAGAGTTCGCAGCGATTTGCGTCGGTTCATATTCTCAAACATAACAGGCGGCGCAAGAAAAAACCCCCGGTCGGACCAACCGGGGGTTCGGAGAGTATCGCCGGAGCGATGACTGTGTGGCTGAAACTTGAGCGAATCCAGTGTTCCGCTCCACGTGGCAGGGATAAATCGGCGGCTCTGTGCACCACTGCTGGTTTGTGCTCGCTGAACTAGGCGATCTCGTCGAGCAGCCGATCGAGCGCCACGTTCAGCTTATCGTCCGTCAAATACGTGCCATCGGCGATGGCCGCTTTGATGGTATTGACGCGGTCCCAGCGAATATCGGGGATGTCGCTCAGCTTGCCGGCCAGTTCAGCGGCTGGCGAAAGCTGCAGCTCATCGGTCGTGTTGATCGATGCCGGCATATTCGCAGCCGCCGGCGCTGGTGCGGTTGAAATGCGGAGCGTTAATGCCTTGAACACCGTGCAGTTGAGCGGGACCATAGATTTGCATGACGAATCTCCTTCTCACAGCAGGCCGCAGATCAGTTCCTACCGAACGGCAGAGAATACTGCCGCGCGGCCTGCAAATTGAATTGTCGCAGAACTTCGAGCCGGTTCCAGCGACTATGCCCAAACCCATCGCCAGCGGTTCGCTCGGTCGATAGAGCCCCAGCCGTGCGGCTTCTGACAGAAACTTGTCGGGCTCGGTGAACCTCATGGAACCTGCAAACGATTAATGGGCGGGGCCGTCCCTGGAATTGTACTTCGCTACGGGCGACCGGCGCCACGTTCCATGTCAAGCACTGCGACAAGCGCGGGCACAAAGATTCGCACTGCATACATCGGACGTGGCAGGTAGCCTTTTCAACCAATTTCAAAAACCATCTTCCTGCGCCGACTGGCCCGATTTTCGCGGACAAGTGCGGCGGTAACAATGCTCGCGAGTGTGCGGTGAAGCGTGCCGGGTGTTGTCGATTTTTCGCCACCGACGTTGTTGCCGCGTACAGACAGTTGTAGTTGTTATTCCACATCATCTCGCGGTGACCCTGTCGACGGGTTGCAATCGTGCCGATCATAACGCTTCCTGCCGCACGACCGTGCATCCTGGACCGACTCCTACGCAATGCAAACGCCGGACCAATTGGCAGGCCACCGAAATGGCTTAGTCCTTGGATCGCAAAACAGTTCGATCCGAGCGTATTGCTGGCAACGTTTCCTAGACAATCGCCAGGGATTATAGAGGTCCGCCGCAACGGCCAGCAAGGTCGATTAAGTGGCGTTGTCCATGGCACTTGTGACTAGCAACAAAGAGCGGCCGCCGGTGCCGAGGCTCTTGGGCGTTCGCCATTGAAGCAAGTTGCTTCCGCAAAACTTGAGTAAATCAATGCGGAACTACTTTTTTTCTCCGCGGTTAGATGACTTGGTGCTCAAGGCGAATACGTGTTGTTGATCGCCGCCTCTCTGGCCTTGCGAAAGATTTACATCGCCTGTGGAAACAGGCTTACAACCTGTGCAAGCCCGCGGATCTTTTAACGAGGGACCGCCACGTGCTTGCTAAGAAGGGGGAATTACGATGACCCGATCGTTGTCGGTTTCGTTTTTTGCGCTGGTTGCATTGCTGTTGGCCGCGCCGCTCTTTGCAGCCGACGAAAAGAAAACTGAAGAATCGACGGACCAAGCGGCGCGCTGCTGGCAGTGGCGCTGCGCTGTTCGAAAAGTTGGATGCCAACCACGACGGATCGATCACTTCGGATGAGGTGCCGGAGAAAAGTCGCCGATTATTTGACCGGCTGCTCCGCCGCGCCGATCGCAATAACGATGGCAAATTGAGCCGCGAAGAATTCATCGCCGGATTCGAAGAAGGACCGGGTCGGCCAGGCGATCGACCCAATGCGGCTGGTCCCGGCAACCCGCCGCCGGGGCAAGGATTTGGCGGATTCGGTGGTGGAGCGATGGCAGGTGGTGGTCCAGGACCGTTTATGGGAGTTGCCATTTTCCGGGCGTTAGACGTCGATGGCAACGGCAAACTCGACGCCAAGGAAATTGCTGCCGCTGGCGACGTGCTAAAGAAACTGGCCAACAGCAATGGGGAAATTACTCGCCAGGAACTGTTGAAGTCGCTGCCGCCAGAAATGTCGGCGGCAGCCGGCGGCGGTCTGCAGCGTGGCGGCAGCGGTGGCGGCTTGGCGGCCATTAACCCCGAAGCTGCTTTCAAAAGAATTATGGAACAGTTTGACAAAAACGCCGATGGCAAACTGCAAAAAGATGAATTGCCTCGTCCGCTACAGGAACGGTTCGAAGAACTCGACACCAACAAAGATGGAGGCGCTGGATCAAGCGGAACTGAAAGAAATCATGCCGCGCTTGATGCGCCGCATGCAGCAAGAGCGGGCCGGCGCGGGGCCGGAGGGAAAGGAAAGAAATCGGAGAACAACTGATCGCCGGTCGTCACCCAATGGCCGTTCATAAACGCCGATCGGCACGGCAAGAATCGGGGGATTTCAGCGAAATACCATTGATTCCCGCGTGACGCGTGTTCCGTTGGACCGCGCGTACCTCAATCGCCCGGCGGAAAATTGCAGCGTCCCACCTGCATCCGCCGGGCGTCTCTTTTTGGCGGCCGCTTGTTGCCAAATAAACACTGCAGCTGACGGAACCAGGGTCAATTTCGACCTTCGAGCCTGGCCATGCGCCTGTGCATTTCTTCACGATGTTTTCAGTGAATTTGCGTTTTCAGTGAATTTGCAAACTTTTGTATCGCGGAAACCGCCCGCGGCAACTAAAATACGGCTAGCAAGCGCGGAACCCGGAACATTCGCGCTTTGTCGTCCGTACAGCAGATGGAACAGCGTTTGCACCGCTCAAGATCGGCTTCGTTGAACTGCCGAAGGAGAAGAGAGCAATGTCCAAGCGACGACGACGTCAGCGAGAAGATGCCCGACCTGCTGATCATAACGGCGGGCATGGCGAGCGATTTGACGAACCGAAACTTTCGGTTTCCGGCGAGGCATTCGCACAATTCGATTCCTGGATCGACGCGGAATTGGAAGTGTTGGTGAATCGCTGGGTTCACTTGGCGGCGCCGCGGCGTCGACGGTTCGGCGTGATTCCGCAAGACACCCGCCGCCCGAGCGGTGCGTAACAAGCAGGTAGTACACAAGGCGCTTTTCTAAATCTAAGCCTTTGGTTTTTGGCATAGCAGAAATGCCGCGGTCTTTCATTTCCGCAACAGCCACGTGACCGCAGCGTCTTCCGGAATGCTGCCGCCCCCTTCGGGCCATTCAATGTTCTTTGCCGCGGCAGCCGCTTCGTAAGCTGCCAAGGCGACCGTGGGGCTATCAGCGGCACTGACATCGCTCAGCCAGATTTCGCCGGGCGCACACAGCGCCACCAAGCCGGGCAAATCGAAATACTTCGCAGCGCCAGGTAGAAAATCGGGGTCATCGATTGCCGGCACATTCACAAACCGAAATCCACCCGTATCGACGACAACACGATCGACTGCATCGCCTGCCATCGCCTTCGCGGCTGCCGCCCAATGCCCAGCGCCGTTCAGCCCGATGATATCCACCACGCCCCAAGGTTTGTCGTCGCCGCGGAAATAGCTGACGGCGGTCAACACGTCGTGCACTCGCTCAGCAAACACCGCCCGATTGTAGCCGAAGGTGAAGGCGGCCGAATTGGAACCGTTCTTGGCCGGTTCGACCAACAGCGTTTTCGTGAGCGGCTTGCCGTCAGACAGAAACTCGCCTTGATAAAGCAGATCTAAGCCAACGACTTGCACGCCCCCCTCCAGCAGCTTTTGGACGGCAGCTTTCGGCGAGCCATCGGCATTGAACAGCGCCGCTTTGCCAGCCCGGTCCAACCAAATGGCCGTGCGTCGCGTTTCGCCTGGGGGCTGCAGAACGACGATCGGCAGTTCCTCATGAGCCGGCTTGAATCGCAGCAGACCTTTCTTTTCCAAGTACTTCTCGTGCCGCGCGGTTTCGCCCAGCTGCTCGAACTCAACTTGCGAAGGCTTGGAGATTCCGCGACCGATTATCGCCTCCCAGGCGCCGCCAACCACACGGCGAAACTCGGCCAGCGATTTGTCATCGTGTGGCAAAAGCTTTTTCAACTGGCGGTCTGAATCGATCGTCATGGTTCGCAGCAGACGGCGCTCGCATTCTTCGCCGCCGCTGGGCTTGGGATGCTTTTCGTCCCAGACTGTCGCCTCCTCGGGTTTCAGCGGCACAAAATCTTCTTCAACAATCGGTTCTTTCAGCCCGAGCTTCAAATGCTCGTTCATCCACGGATACATCGCAGCCCGGCTCACATAATTGAAGTTGTGCGGAAATTGCAGCAGCGGCGTAATTTGAAGGTTGTCTTTTACTCCCAGCAGCGAATAAAGCTGTTGCAATTCCGGACCGCCTTTCGTGGCGATTTCCTTCGTCCAATCGTTGGCGGAAATTGTTGCCAGCGGCTTGGGCGCGAACAGCGCTGCGAATTCCACATTGCCCGAGTCGATCCGCAGCAGCTCGCAATTCTCGCAAGTGCAACCGCCTTGCATCGCCGTAGAAACCATCACCGCCGGCACCGCCACCACGGGCCGCGGATCAATACCGCACAGCATGATGGTTTGCGTCCCGCCGCTCGAGGCGCCCGTGACGCCGATTCGCTGCGGGTCCACTTCCGAAAGCTCCAGCAGAAAATCGAGCGCACGAAGCGAGTTGTACGTTTGCAGCCCCATGATGCTTTGCAATCGCAAATCGGCCTGCGTGCTGTAGAAACCCCAATCGTGCCGGGTATTCATCTGCGGACGATTCTGGCTGTGGGAGTGAGCCACTTCGTACGGAATCTGCAAGCTGTCGGCATAGCCGACCATGTCGTACTGAAAAGCGATGCAGCCCATCCGCGCGAGTTGAACAGGATAGGCTTGCACCGGAGATCGGCCGCCGATTTCAAACTTCTCGGCGCCCGATGAAAGCAGGTCCTTCAATTTATCGGCGGCCGTCTCGTTGAATCGTCCGCCGGGAAAATGACCGTAGGGACACAACACAGCCGGCAGTTTGCCTTCCCGATCTTTGGGCCGATACAAGCTTCCCGTGACAAAGTGCCCTGGATAGCTCTCGAAGTAAACTTTCTCGACCGTGTAACCATCGCGATCCACCTTGCCGTGCACCACGGCATTCAACGGCGTTTTCTCCGGCAACGGCCACAAGCCGGTGGCCACTAACATTTGCCGGCGAAGATGCTCGGCGCGCTCTTCCCATTCTTCGCGCGTCTTCGGCGGTGTAAACGGAAAGTATCCGTTCAGAGTTTTCAGCGGACCCAAGCGGGCGTCGTCCGGCAGTTTTCCAGGCGGCAACACGCGGGCGGCCGACGATTGATCATCTGCTTTTGCGAGATGTGCGCTCACAAATAGCACCGTGAGCATAAGTCCGTAACCGCCGCAGAATCTCAACACACCCCAGCGACCGCACCCGCCTAGTAATCGAACAACCGTCATGGAGAACTCTCGCCCGGTTCAGAATGAACTAACCCAAATGAGCCTTCACTTAAAGAATCTTCAGTGTACGAAGGATCTCATCGTATTGCCACGAACTACACGACCATTTGCCACTTCCAGTTTCAAATCAATCGCCTGTGCCGCGCGAACAAAACCAACCCGCCAACCCTCGTTTCGTTCGAGAGTTGCGGGCATTTTCGATGTTTGCTAAGGTCTGGGCTTCGTCCCTTGGTCGGGTAGCTCAATTGGTAGAGCAACGGACTGAAAAAACTACCCTCATCTTCGCAACCGCTTATGGCTGATCCGGCTGCAATCGGCTTGAATTACTTGTGTGCACTGTGTGCATTTTTTGCACCAGTTTGAAATGGGATTTTTAGATAATCTCGTACAGAGGATCGAGGCAACGGGACTTAATCCGGGGCATGTTTGGTTCAGGGGGCAAGCCGATAAATCATGGCCGTTAGTGCCGCGTCTTCTGCGGATTGGAATAATGCCTGCAAATGAGCACGCCTTAAACGTGCGCTTTCGGCTTGCCGCGATGGGAATAATCCGCGATTGCCCCGGAGACGATGATCTTTGCCGATGGATGTTCTTGATGCAGCATCACGGTTTACCGACGCGCTTACTTGATTGGACGGAATCCGCTCTGGCTGCGTTGTTCTTTGCGGCGGAAGGCAGGCCGCAAGCCGACGGCCGACTCTTTATCTTCCTGCCAGCCGACTTCAATCGTGCAATAAACAACATGCACGGCTTGTTTTCGCCGACGAATGAAACGGTTCAGGAAATCTTCACAGCTGCAAGCCATGGGAACCCGGCGCCTTCGAGAATTCTTGCGATCACAACGTTCATGTCAAACGAGCGTGTGGTACGGCAACTTGGGGCATTTACGGTACACGGTCGAAGGGATGACCTATCGCAAGTCGCTCCCGATGGAATCGTACAATCGATAGAAATTCCGGCAGAATCGAAACCGAAACTACTGCAAACGCTTGCCCATCTTGGAGTCACTCGAACGACGCTCTTTCACGATCTGGATTCGCTCGCTCGTGACTTGCGCGAACAATTCGGTTTCAAACATCGATAGGGGACTCATGCCGAGACGTTGGCGACCGCGATCACATGCTCGGGCGCCGACACCTTCGTAAACGGTAAAGCCCCAATCGTTTCCCGTTCGGCCCGATTCAGTTGAGCACCAAATCAGACCAAACAAGACCATCGCCATTTTGATTCTACAATCAGACGCGCCGAACTTCGCCGCGTCGAAATCCCTCATATTCTTCGGGAATTGCGGCGATTTCCGATGTCTGCTACACTGCCTTTTTCGTGTTCCGGTCGGGTAGCTCAGTTGGTAGAGCAACGGACTGAAAATCCGTGTGTCGCCGGTTCAATCCCGGCCCCGACCACTGAAAAACTAGGGTTTTTTCAACTTCTCGACAACCCGCAAACGGCTTACGACAACCGCTACGACAACCGCCCTCATCCGAACCTACACTTTTTCGGAAAGGGCTTTCGCATGATTCGGTTGTCGAAACCTTATGCAGACTTCCCGTTGACCGCTCATCGCAATGGTCAATGGTGCAAGAAAATTCGGGGCAAGGTCCACTATTTCGGAACCGACTGGCAGGAAGCGCTTGCTCGTTATCAGGACGAGGGTGACGCCCTGCGTGCTGGTCGAAAACCACGGCGCGCAGCGACGGCACGACACTAGCAGACGTGCTGAACGGCTTTCTCAATTCCAAGCGGCTGCTGAAGGAATCGGGCGAGTTGTCGCCCCGGTCCTACGCGGACTACGAAAAGACGTGTGACCGTATCGCAGACAACTTGGACAAACGTCGGTTGATAACCGATTTTGACCACGAAGATTTTGAACAACTGCGGGCAACATTGGCTAAGGGTAGAGGGCCGGTGACGCTGAAGGGCGAACTAACCCGCGCCCGTATGGTTTTTCTCTATGCGAATGAAAACGGCCTAGCTGAAAAGCCAATCTCGTACCGCAAGCCATTGAAAGCACCTAGCAAGCGAGTGCTGCGGAAGATCGACAACGAACGTGGCCCGCGCATGTTCGAGCGGCAAGAGATTCGCGCAATGATAAATGCAGCAGCGCCCCAGCTTTGCGCAATGATCTACTTGGGAATCAACTGCTGTTTCGGTAACACCGATTGCGGTACATTGCCATTTATGGCCCTCGACCTCGACAAAGGCTGGCATCGGTACTGGCGGCCGAAGACCCACAACGAGCGAAGATGCCCGCTATGGCCGGAAACGGTTTCGGCAATTCGAGACGCGATTGAGGTTCGTCCGGAGTCGGATTTGCAGTATGTGTTCTGACCCGCTACAAGCGGTGCTGGTGCAAGTGCGAAACGGGCTACAACACGCTCAGCACTGAGTTCCGCAAGCTACTGAAGGCGTTGGGAATCTATCGCGAAGGTGTCACTTCGTTCTACTCCCTACGCCGGACCTTCGAGACCATTGCGGCCACGGTCGGTGACCAAGTGGCCGTTGACTTCATTATGGGACATTGCCGAGACGATATGGCTGCCGTGTATCGGCAAAAGCAATTCGACAAGCCGCTGCTGAAAGTGAGCAACCACGTTCGGAAGTGGCTGCTGGGCAAGATCAATATCTCTTGAAGGGTATCACAGCACGGCTGCGCCGCTTGGTTGTGACAGGCTTTGCAACTTGCCCGGAACTGTCGAACTCGGCTAGGGCTTGCTCAGTGATTCGATAGCGGGGCCGCTTGCCGGGCTGTGCCAGGTTGATGGCTTTTAGCTTGCCCGATTCGATCCACAACCGGACCGTATCGGGCGACACTTTGTACCGCTTCGCCACGGCCGGCGGTGTGAGTTGTTTATCCGGCTTAGTGTCTGCCGGACAAGCAGCAAGACATCGGCTTAGAATCACTCTGGCCTTGGAAACCGTGACGGGTACGCGCACGTTGCACAACTCGACTACGTCGGGCAGCCCGCTCTGCGCCGCGAGCCGTTTCGTATCGCTGAGTACACCTAAGATCAGGTCGCTAGCGGCTTGCATGTCCGATTCTTCGTGGTCGAGTTCATCGACCAGCTTCAATGATCGTTGCAGGTGTTTTCGCATAGTATAATTCTAGGATGGGAATCATCATTTTGAGCGTGGCCGTGGGCTTGTATCTTTGTGTGATGAACTTTACGCAGCCGGAACCACGCCTACAGGCGCGACAGAGGCGGGCAGCTCGTGAGCATTGCCGACGGCATCAGACCCGCCATTGCTCCCACCGAACGACCTATCACCTGGAACCTCCGTCCGAAATTCAAATTCAGCTGCGAGTCATCCCGCTGGGCAGCTTAGACAAGGCAAAAGCCGGGGCGACAAGACACCGTTAGAACTTTTTGTCGCCGGGATTCGGGATTGGGAGGGTCCCCTGAGACGCTGGCTTCAGGACGTAGAGCCTACTGAGTACTGAGCTTGCTCGGCCTGATGCTGTTTGCGTTGCGATCTTCTTCATTTCGGGCTGTCAGGCCGTCGCGGAAACAAACCGTACCGTCCGACGGTCGGATTTCGAGTGAAATCATAGACGCGCACGCGGCCAACGACATCCGTCGGCGGGGTTTCATTTTCGATGACGATTATCTGGTCTCCACTTTGGTCATCCGCCAGATACCGGAAAAACGCGGACTTAACCACGTCCGTGAGTTGATCCTCAGGCGAAGATGGTGCCGGACCCTTATACGGATTGACTGGCGTGTCAAGTACGACGAATCCAGGATGAGGAAGCCCCTTTTGACGGCAGTACTTCATTAGGCCAATCGTAAAGGCGGCATGCGTAATTGCGCGATAGCCCTTACCAGTGTTTTGCCTGTCTTTGCCGCCAATGACTAAGTCGCATTTGTCTGTGTCAAATGCCACCGTCCCGAGTTCGGGATAGCTCCATGCGCGGAGTATCTCTTCCACCACCTTGCAAAACTCGCTCGCTGAGCTTGTGGTTGCGCGTGGCTCGAACGTCGGTCGGGGTATCCGTTCGATCTGAGCCTGCTGAACGCGTGCTAGCCGATCCTCCAGGTCGCGGATCGATGCTTGAACTGAGACGCCGTGGGCGACCGTTGCTCGCGTCTGCAACAATCGCTGAAGATCGGCCTGAGCCGTGCCAGAAGTTGGTAGCAAAACGGTCTGCAGTTGGCGGTCTAGATTTTGGAGTTGCCCGGCCACGCCGGACAAACGAGTTTGATGGTCACCTTCCTCCCGAGTGAAGTCAGCAATCGCTGCCCGCAAGTCTCCACGCAGCGTGTCAACCTTTTCTATCTCTTTCGCACACGCTGCCTCGAATTCGCCGTGAAGTGGGGCAGCTCCAGTATCGGGAGAATAGGACTGCTTACATAACGGGCACACTCCTTCCGGCAGGTCGTGAAACACGTGGCTAGCTTCAATCACGGCTTCCAGCCTAGCTCGATCCGTACGATAGTATTCGTCAAGCAGTCTTAGCCGCTTAAGTTGCTCCTGCAAAAACACAAGCCTCGAATTCCGTTTCGCACGTTCCGTGCTGAGAGCCGCTCGCTGATCTTCTAGCTCGGTGATCTGTGCCTGCGACGACACTACAGACGTGGTTGCCTCGTTAATCGCGTCTTCCAGGCGCTTGGCCTGATCAGCTAACTCATTGGGATCGGCAGAAAGCTTCGCCAAGTCGTTCCTTCGATCTTCTAGGAGCTGTTCGAGCAAAGCAGCTTCGGCGGCGAGGCGAGTCTTACGGCTCTTCGTATTCTCTTGCGGTATGATTGCGCTGTCATCCTGCCCCGTCAGGAAGTAGGCAAATACGTTTGCCTCGGCCGTATTCTCGGTATCGTGCTCCGACAACACCGGTGACGATTGCTGAATCATTCGTTGTTCGTCTACAAGGTCGAGCCGCGCGATGTTGACCTGCCCCCTTTACCCGAGTCCAGCCGGTGATCGATAGAATCATCGGCTTTGAACGTTACTTTTAGGAGGGCAAGTCCGATGGCGAAGAGTCGATTTACGGCGGAGCAGATCATCATGAAGCTCCGGGAAGCGGAAGTGGAGCAGGCTAAGGGAAAGACGATCGAGGAGGTGTGTCGCAAGCTGGGAATTGTCGACAAGACGTATTATCGTTGGCGCAAAGAGTACGGCGGGTTGAAGCTAGATCAGGCCAAGCGATTGAAGGAACTGGAGAAGGAGAACGCTCGGCTGAAGAAGTTGGTCGCGGATCTGTCGTTGGACAAGGCGATTTTGAAGGAGGCCGCCTCGGGAAACTTCTAAGCCCGGCCAAACGCCGGGCTGCAGTACACCATGTCCGTCAGGTTCTGGGGCCGGAGCCGGTATCGGAGCGTCGTGCCTGCCAGGTACTGGGCCAACCGCGTTGCACGCAGCGTCGTTTGGTGCGCGTACCGAACGATGAACCACGGCTGGTGCGCGAGATGACGGATTTGGCGACGCAATACGGTCGGTATGGCTATCGAAGAATTACAGCTCTGCTACATCAACAGGGGTGGACTGTGAATCACCAACGGATCCAGCGGCTGTGGCGTCGAGAAGGGCTGAAAGTACCGCAGAAACAGCCGCCTCGCCGGAGGCTGTGGCTGAACGATGGTTCCTGCATCCGGCTGCGGCCGAGTTATCGGGACCACGTCTGGAGCTATGACTTCGTGCAGTCCCGGACGCATGACGGTCGGTGCTTTCGCTTGCTGACGGTGATGGATGAATACACACGGGAGTGCTTAGCGATCGACGTGGCCCGCCGACTCACCAGCGAGGATGTCCTGGAACGCTTGAGCGACCTGTTTATTTGTCGTGGCGTGCCGGCCTACTTGCGCAGTGACAATGGTCCGGAGTTTACGGCGCGGCGCGTGCGGCAGTGGCTCACGAAGGTGGACGTGCAAACGTTGTTCATTGAGCCTGGCAGTCCCTGGGAGAACGGCTACGTGGAGAGCTTCAACGGCAAGCTGCGCGACGAACGGTTGAACCGAGAGATCTTTGATACCTTGCTGGAGGCCAAGGTCTTGATCGAACGTTGGCGTCGGGAGTACAACACCATTCGTCCCCACAGTGCGTTGGGGTATCGACCCCCGGCGCCGGAAGCGCACCAGTTGTGTTCGTTCGCTCCGGCTACGCCTCCGCTCACGAACACCACTGAACCATTCATCCAACTACGACCTTAACACTGGTATCATTCCTGGGGGCAGGTCAACCGCCCGGGCCGCTCCTGCCACCGTGGCAATCATATTGTTGACGAAATTGATTACCTGTGCCTCCTCGAACGCAAAATCCCCACACTGAAAACGCTTTCGTTCATCGATTGACAGTCGCCTTTACGAAAGTAGAAGGTCCAGCACCGCGGCGTTAAACGCTTCGGGAGCTTCGATGTTCGATAAATGGGCTGCCAATAGTTCAATAAAGCGAGCTCCGTCAATCGCGTCAGCGATCGTGCGGCCCATCGCCGGTGAAGTTGCTGGATCGAGATGGCCCGCAATGACGAGAGTGCGGGACCTAATCAATCCCAATTCGACCCGCAGATCCATATCGCGGATCGCCGCCACGCAGGCAATGTAGCCGTGTGGTGACGTGGCAACCAGCGCACGCCGCGCGGTTTCGACATCGAGTGACCGGCTTTCCCGAAATGCCGGCGTAAACCAGCGCTCCATGACACCGTCGACGATGGCGGTGATTCCCCCCTCTTGAACCGATTTAATCCGCGCGTCCCACGCCGCGGGCGGAGGTAGAAGGGCAGCCGTATTTGCGAGCACCAACTTGCCCACGCGCGCGGCTCGTGTGCGGCTAGCCACATACCGATCATGCCACCGAGGGAAAGCCCACAAAAATGCACACGCGGAATCTCGAGTCGATCGAGTAGTACCAGCGCATCGCGCGCGAGCAGTTCGATGCTGTATGGGCCGGCGGTGACAAGCGAGCGGCCTTGCCCGCGACTGTCATACCGCAGGACCCTAAATTTCGGCGATAGCGCAGCGACTTGCCGGTGCCACATCGATAGATCCGTGCCGAGTGAGTTGGAGAGCATCAGAACCGGCGCGTGAGTGTCGCCGTCGAATTGGTAGTGGAGTCTTCCACCGCTTATTTCTGCGAAGGGCATGGCAGTTCCTCCCCTGGCATTGACGAAATAGCTTCCCGCGCCGCCGCGAGAGCCTAGTCCTCCGACTCAACCTAAACCACCGCGCCGCCCCTCTACTCTTCCCGAAGAATGTGCATCATCGATAGTCTTGTTAAAGAGTATACGAGTACAAAATCGCTCTTTGAAAGACCCAACGTTAATACCATTCCGGAGAATTCACAATGAAGGCCATTTTGGTGATTACGGGTGATGGTGGCGAGTGCTATGAGGCGTTGTACGCCGTCCACCGATTCCGTGAAGCCGGCTACGAGCCGCGGATTGCCGCTCCATCGCGCAAACGATTGCACTTGGTAATGCACGACTTCGAACCTGGTTGGGACACGTATGTCGAACGGCAGGGCTACCAACTCGAGGCCGATCTGGACTTCTCCGAGGTGCGTGTAGGCGATTACGACGCCGTCCTCTTGCTTGGCGGACGTCGCCGGAGTACCTGCGGAACAACGCGCGGGTGCTGTCGATTGTTGGCGAATTCCACGAGCGCGGCAAATGGGTTTTTTCAATCTGCCACGGAGTGCAAGTGCTGGCGCGCGCTGGGCTAGTCGCCGGCGCGGAGGTTACGGCGTATGAGCACTGTCGCACCGATGTCGAAGCGGGCGGCGGGAAATTCATCGCCGATCGGCAGGCCGTGCGGCACGGGCGAATGATTACGGCGCAGACCTGGCAATCCCACCCGGAATTCTATCGAGAAATAATGTCGTGCCTTGGAACCAAATAACGGTATCCATGTGCGGCCTTGATGCGCCCTATGTAGCTGACTCCTCCAGGAACTGAGCTTGGTACAAATATTGGGGGATAGTCAGCCAATAGATTTCCCTGCGATTCGCGTTAATCTAATTGCCTTCATGGATTCAAATGGCTTCAGTCTCGTACAAATTGGTTGACACTAGCTAGTGTCGGCACCTATCTTATACGCTAACGTACTTATGTTGACAAACTTTCCCGAAGAGGATCCGCGCCGCTGCCGGCGCAGCCCGTATAAGCGAAGCGCAATCGGTCCATTGGCCCGAACCGCTGCGAAGGAGGAAAACTGGGCGACAACCGCACGTCGTTTCATCCACCCGGAGTCCGAAAGCTTGGTGACTCAGCTTGGATAGAGGAATCCGCTTGGTTAGATGGTGTGCGGCATGACGATCGCCTGATAAATTGACCAGCGAAGTGGGGATTGAGGGAGGCAACATGGGGCCGAAGAAGAGCGTCAGAAGTAAATTCGCCCGTTTGGCCGTCGAGCCGCTCGAACCACGTCATTGCCTCGCCGCGGCGACAATCAACTGGAGCAGCATCCATCAGGCGGTTGCCGGCTTCGGGTCGTCCAGCGCCTGGAATAACTTTGGGAATGTGGACAGCTCGCAGCAGCAGTTGCTCTGGTCCACCACCGACGGAGCAGGTCTGTCGATGCTCCGCAGCCGTATCAGGCCCGACACCAGCTCCAGCAGCGATGAAATCTTCGCAATGCAAAAGGCGCAGGCAATGGGCGTGACCATTTGGAGCACGCCATGGAGCCCGCCCGCGGCATGGAAGAGTAACAACAATGTCAACACCGTCGTGAACGGTGTCGACACCATGGGCTATCTGCTTGCCAGCCACTATCAAGATTACGCTAATTGGCTCAAGCAATATGTCGTCAACATGGCGAATAACGGCATCACAATTTACGCCGTTTCCATGCAAAACGAACCGAACTGGAGCGCCGACTACGAGTCAGCCCGGTGGTCGGCCCAGCAATTTCACGATGCTCTGTCAATCCTTCATGACACGCTCGCGGCCGACAGCCGCACGGCAAACGTCAAAATTATTTTGCCCGAGGAAATCCACTGGAACAACTTGGATCTGGTCAGCCAAGTGATGAGTGACCCGGTCGAGTCGAATTACACGAACCTGATCTATGCCGATCATACGTATGGAATTAACACCATCGCCGGCGGCAAGGACGGTTTCGCTCCAATTTCCGGACTGAACGGGCACCAGATCTGGGAAACCGAACATACTGGCGATGACCCCGGGCTCGGCATCACCGCGGGGCTCAATGAGGCGCAGAGCATTTACGACATTGTGTACGTCGCGCAAGCCAGTGCCTATCACCATTGGTGGACTAACGCCGCGGGCGGTGCAGGCCTCTTAGGCGGCAATTGGCAGACGACTAAGCTCTACTCGGCGATGGCCCAATTCTCCAAATTCATTCGCCCCGGCTGGGTGGGAGTCGGGGAATCGGACGACAATAATGGCTTGCGCATTAGCGCATTCAAGAACCCAACGACAGGCGATTTCGCCACCGTGATTGTGAACACTGGTTCTTCGACCATAACCGAGACGATCAATCTCAATGGAGCGTACTCGCCCGTGTTGACGCCTTGGGTAACGACGGCCGCACTCGACGTGGCGCAGCAACAATCGATCCCCGCGACAGGCAACGGCAGCAGCTTCACCTATACCATTCCAGCCAAAAGCATCGTCACGCTCACTGGCAATGCGACCACGACCCCCGTGACCCAGACGCCGGTCGGGCTAGTAGCCACCGCGGCCACGACCAGCACAATTACGGTTTCGTGGACCAACAATCTCACGTCGGCCACGGGCTACACGGTACAACGATCGACCGACGGAACAAACTGGACCGCGCTTTCTAGCAGTATTTCGTCGGGCACTTTTTCGTACTCCGATTCCGCATTGCCGGCAAACACGCTCTACTACTATCGCGTGCAGGCCAACAACGGCACCGTGTATTCAAACGTCGAAACTGCAATGACGCAGCCGCCCGCGCCCACGGGCCTCACGGCAAGCTACAATGCATCGAACCAGAGAGTGACGTTGAATTGGACGCGAAATGGTTCGCCGGCTACGGATTACGCGGTCGATGTTTCCACCGATGGTGGCGTCACCTGGACCACGCAGACCGCCGGCGTTTCATCGGGCTCATCGAGCTACACCGACACAACGGCCCCGGAATTGGCCATGCTACAATATCGCGTCCGGGCAGTTTACGGGCTGAACTCGTCGGCACCGACAAATGTAGTGTTGCTGACGACCACGGTCTTGAAGGCGCCAACGGGTATGAGTGTTACGCCTGGCGCCAATTCAGAGGTGCTCCAGTGGAGCGATGCAACCACCACCAATTCGACTGTATCGATTGAACGTTCAACCGACAGCACAAATTGGACGGTCATCGCCTCCGTTAATCACGGCGTGCAAACGTATACCAACTCGTCGCTCACAGAAGGCTCGACCTACTACTACCGTATCCGAAACTACGACAACGCGGTCGTGCCGCCGACCTACTCGGCTTATGCCACGGCAGCGCCTGTCACCGTGCCGCCGGCCGCGCCGACGCACGTGCAAGTCGTATTTTCGCCGTCGCCGACACTTACAGCCAAAGTGCTTTGGGTCAATAATTCGACCAGCGACACGGCTTACGACGTTGAACGCAGCGCCGACGGCGGAACAACATGGACCACGCTCACCACGACCCTTCCCGCCAACAGCACAAGTTACACCGATACGACTGTTATCAGCGGCCAGGCATATCAGTACCGAGTCAATGCGCTGCTGAATGCTTTGCCATCCACGGCGTTGACAACACTCTCGGAAACCGCGTCCTCACTACCGGCGCCTTATTCCCACGGTGATATCGGCGACGCGGCCACGATCGGGTTGGCGGGATTTGCCAGTTACAACTTCGCTACTGACGCTTACACACTCGCCGGGGCTGGGGCCGACATCTGGAACACCGCCGACGGCTTCCAATTCGCCTATACGACGCTGACTGGCGATGGCAGCTTCGTGACCCAAGTCACCTCGATGGCGAACTTCGTGAACTTCGGCAAGGCCGGAATTATGATGCGCACCTCGTTGGATCCCAGCTCGGTCTATGCGATGGCTTTCTTGAATCCGCAAGGGGCAGTCAATTTCGAAGAGCGCCCGTCCTTTGGTGCTTTGTCGGCAAGTCGGGCAAGCCAGGGAACCTTTTCCGCACCCGTATGGTTGAAACTCACTCGTAGCGGCAATGCTTTTGCCGTCTACTACAGTACGAACGGCACGTCGTGGACACAGCTCGGTAGCAGCTTCTCGATCACGATGCCGAGCACGATCTATGTCGGGCTAATCACTAGTGCACACAGCAGCAGCCAGTTGGCGACCGCCACGTTTGCCAGCACCGCATTGACCGGTGTCGGCAACCAAGCTCCGACTGTGCCGATTCCAGCCCTCGCTAGCCCGTCGCCGGTATCCGGAACAACCTCGAATTTGAGCGTATTGGGGGCCGACGACGCTGGCGAAGCTAACCTTACTTACTTCTGGGCCACGACAGGCACGCCGCCAGCTCCGGTCACCTTCAGCAGCAATGGGCAAAACGGCAGCAAGAACACCGTCGCCACGTTCACGAAATCCGGCAGCTATTCGTTGGTGGTCACGATTATGGATCAGGTTGGACTGTCGACGACCAGTACGGTTAATGTGACGGTGAATCAGATGTTGACCGGGATTGGCGCGGCCAGCCCTACCATGGAAGTTGGCTCGTCGCAGCAGGTTTATCTTGCCGATCAGTTTGGCGCGCCAATGGCCGGAAACCCGGCGGTCACTTGGTCCGCCAGCGCCGGCTCGATTACACCGGCTGGCGTGTACACAGCACCCGCAACGCCTGTGGCCTCAGTAACAATAAGTTCGCAGACGGCTGGCGCCACCTTCAATACTTACGTGGTCGTTGCCGACCCCTTGGTGTGGTATCAGGCGAATGCCGCCGGAGTCACGCTGATCGATTCCTCCCGCAACTATAAGACGGCGAACATTACCGGCACGCTGAACACAAATTATAATTTCACCAGTAGCGCCGACGGCACTGCGTTGCATTTGATGACCGCTGGCACACCGGCGGCGACGTATGCCACACTGCCGACGGGCATCGTCAGCGGGCTCAATAATTTCACCATCTCTGCGTGGGTGGAAGTAGACACGCTCAATGCTTGGTCGCGCATCTTCGACTTCGGCACTGGCACGACGGCCAACATGTTTTTGACCACACAAGCCGGCGGCGGCGGACCGCTGCGGTTTGCCATCACTACGAGCGGCGGCGGCAGCGAACAGCAGATCAACGGTCCCACGCTTGCTACCGGAACCTGGTATCATGTGGCCGTTGCGCTGTCGGGAAATACCGGCACGTTGTACGTGAACGGCGTCGCCGTGGGCACGAACACGAATATGACCATTCATCCGGCGGCCTTGGGCAACACCACGCAAAACTACCTCGGTAAGTCGCAATATAGTGATCCTGGCTTTCAAGGCAGCATCGATGATTTCAGAATTTACGGCCGGGCATTGAGTTCGGCTGAAGTGTTGGCGTTGGCGAAGCCGGCCGTGGTCAACCCGGCGGCTTCAACCACGTCACCGGTTACGGGCGCCTCGACGACGCTTTCGGTTCTAGGTTCCGATCAAACCGCTGGTGAAGCGGCGCGTAACGTACACTTGGTCCACCACCGGAACGCCACCGGCACCGGTCACGTTCAACGCCAATGGGATGAACGCCGCCAAGCACACTTTGGCCACGTTCACGGCGCCGGGCACGTACAACTTCCAAGTGACGATGGTCAATCCGGCGAGGCGCCGGCTGGGCCACCACGAGTTCCGTGACGGTGGTCGTGAATTCAACGCTCACTTCCATCGCCGTTTCACCGCCATCGACGAATCTCACTGACAGCCAAACCCAGCAGCTTACTGCCACAGGCTTCAATCAATTCGGCGGCGCCATTTCACCGCAGCCGACATTCACCTGGAGCCTCAGTTCCGGCTCGGTCGGCTCGGTCAATTCGACAGGACTTTACACTGCGCCGTCGTCGCCACTTGGCACTGCTACGGTCCTAGTTACTAGTGGATCAGTTCAAGTCAGCGCGAATCTTGTCGTGACGTACTTGAAGGGAGACTACAACCTCGACGGACAGTGCGACGGATCTGACCTAAACGAACTGCTGAACGCGCTAACCGACATCAGCAGTTACGAGATCCGCCGCAATCTCAATTCCAACGACCTGCCTACCCTGGGCGATCTCGACGGCGACGGTGCGCTGACGAATTTGGATATTCAGGCGATGATCTCTTTACTTATCAGTGGCAGTCCTCCCGCGCTGAACACCGCAACCAGCCTGGCGGCAAGTACTGCTGATCTAGTGGTTCCAGTTGCGACAACCGACAGTCAGGTTCCACAAGGCGATCAGGCTGTTTCGAGCAGTCAAATTCCGTCAAGCGATTCCCTCGAATTGAATAATTCCACCGAGCCAAGCCCGATGGCGAAAGAAACTTCCGTAGGAAACTTATTGACGAACATCGCGCCTCCCTTGTCGATTTCGGCAGGTCTTCCCGGTATTAAATCGCATTTAGCGGACCTCATAGTATCTACGTCGATTCCTAGCCCATCGAGAGGTACGAACCGATCTATAGCCACTTCTGGTACTGCGTCCGTTCCTGTCATGCTTTGGGAACCCATCGAGTTGAAGCCAAAAAACGAGGGCCAACGCATTCGTTCTACAGTTATCATTTCTCATGCTGCGGACACCACTCACCCGTTGGTTCTTCATTCGTTTCGACCACTGGATGCCAACAGATCAGCAATCTCTCACTTATCGCCGCGAAATCGTCGGCACGAAGTCCTTGCCGTAGATGAGACCATTTCCAATTGGCCATCGGCGGCCGTTTCTCTGAAATAGAATAAATTGCGAGAATTTTTTATCGCGAACTACCCGCGGCATTGCGGCTGCACGGAACACACGCAATCCGGGCGGAAATGAATGTCGGGCGCAGTTTCTTCAGGTCGCGCAACTCTCGTTGCCGGTGAGATCGTCGTCGGCCGTTTCCCGGGCGACAGCCCGGCGCTGGGCCAAATCGTCGGCAATTTGTTGGTTCATCTGCTTGGTGATCTGATACATCAGCATGCTCACGGCGCAGGTCACCGAGAAAATGCCCGGAATCAGCGTCAGCGTTAATAAAATGCCAAGCTTGCTCAAGTCTGATTGCGCCATGTTCGCCTGATAGCCGAAATACGACATCACTTGCAGTCCCAAAAATGCAGCAAAGCTGATGCCAGCTTTGAGCCCAAAAAAGAAGGTCGCGTAAATGAAACCCGTGATACTTCGCCCTGTCTTCCATTCGGTGTAATCGCAAACATCGGCGAATAGCACCCACAGCAGTGGTACCGTGGGAGCGTACGCCAGTTGCCCCAGCCACTCCACCGTGAACACACCCCAGATGTTATCCAATGGCACCCAGAACAGCGCCAGAATGAAGATCGTATTGGCGATCAGGCTGATGGAAACCACGAGTTTCTTGCTGAACCTGACCGCCAAGTGCGCGGCAGCCAGAATACCCACCACATTCCATATCTTGTTCGTCATCTGCAGAAGTCCGTACACCACTGCCGGCACGTTGGAACCATTCTCGTAGATGACGAGCTTGGAATAAAAAAGAAACTTATACCACAGGCCCAGAGTGGCCGGATCTACGTCCGGATTGATCGTTGGCAGTTTCCACTGCTCGAGAAAATGCGTCATGGCCTGTTGATCGAGCAGATAGTTAACATAGTAGTTGTATGCCGATCCGCGAATGCCAGTGAGAATGTAATGCGTAATCGTCACCAAAAACATCACGATCCAAGGTCCGATGGTGACGAGTATCTTAATGCCCTTAATGATCGACGATTTTTTCCTTTCGATCGGCGTGAGGCGCTCCTGGGTGGTGAGAAATGTAATTAGGAAGCAAACCGCGCAGATGCCGGCGAAGATCATCATGGTGCGGGGCCATCCTCGGCCGTCGTGGACCCGCTTCAGCTCGCGGTACATAATCATGGCGGGCGTGTCCGCCAAGGTTAGCTTGTCCGGCGGTTTGGCTGCTACCTCGGGCGCAATTGTGAATGACAATTTCGTGGCCGGCTGCGTCGCTGCTTGAGTCATGGCGGCCAACTGGTCTTTCGCTAGCTCGGTCGGTGCCAGTGGCAACTGGCCACCAAGGCTATTCATGATCACGAGCGTGAATCCGCCGACAATAAGTTGCCCGATCATCGCCGCGATAAAGCGGTACTGCGCGAGCTTCGGTGCGCTCTTTTTGGTCGCCGGTCATTACGGCCATCAGGGCCGAGTAGGGCGTGTTGTTCGTCGAATACACGGTCATCAGGGCGATGTTCGTCACGAGCGCGTAAACAAAGGTGGCCCAATACGTCCGCAACGGAGGCACGGTGTAGGCCAGCACCATGCACAGCTGCCCAGGGAATAATCGACCAGAGAATCCATGGGCGGAAACGGCCCCAACGTGTCTGGGTGCGGTCGGCAAGAAAGCCCATCATCGGATCAAAAAAGGCATCCCAGAGCCGGGCTAGAAGCACCAGCCAACTAGCGTCGGCGGCGCGAATGCCTACGGCGTCGGTGTAAAAACCGGCCTGGAAATTGACCATCGTGAGAAACACGAATTGGGCCGCGCCATCGGCAAGGCTATATCCAAACTTCTCGGTAAAGGACAGCTTTCCGGCATTCTGCGTAGACATAGTATTCCCCGTCGCACGGCCGCCGAGAAAAGGAGAAGCACTGGGTACGGATGCAGCTTTGCAACAAACAACCTGTAACGCGTGCCGACCGTTTCGTCAATTCAGATTCGGGGACGAGACAGAAATTCACGCTGAGTCCATTCGATCTTTACCCGAGAGCCCCTACCGCCGCTTGACGCGTTGTACGATGTAATTGAGCATGTTGACCGTTTCAACAGAAATCATTTCGCCGATGCTTATTCATGAGCAAAGGAACGCATGACGATCACCAATCCAATTTTGCGGGGCTTCAATCCTGATCCTTCGATTCTGCGTGTCGGCGATGATTTCTACATTGCCACATCGACGTTCGAATGGTACCCCGGCGTGCAAATTCATCACTCCAAGGACTTGATGCATTGGCGGCTGCTCACGCGACCGCTGCGACGAGCAAGCCAATTGGACATGCGGGGCATCCCGATTCCTGCGGCATTTGGGCGCCGTGCCTCTCGTATGCCGATGGCATGTTCTATTTGATCTACACAGATGTGAAACGCTATGGCCGAGCGTCGATCGGCGGCGCGTCCAGCGCCTCGCTGCGCGACTTGCACAACTATCTGGTCACCGCCGTGCGCATCGACGGCGACTGGTCGGAACCGATCTACCTGAACAGCAGCGGTTTTGATCCGTCGTTGTTTTGCGATGACGACGGCCGGAAGTATTTACTAAACATGCTCTGGGACCATCGCCCCGGGCAAAATCGATTTGCCGGCATTGTGCTCCAGGAATACTCGCCGCGCCATCAAGAACTTGTCGGCCCGCGGCGAATAATTTTTCAGGGCACTTCGATCGGCTTTACCGAGGGACCGCATTTGTATCGGCGCGGCGAATACTATCATCTGCTGGTTGCGGAGGGAGGTACATCGTGGGGACATGCCGTGACGATGGCCCGCTCGCGACAGCTTGAAGGCCCTTACGAAGTGCATCCCGACACCTATGTTCTGACCGCGCGCGATCGGCCCGACTGCGAGTTACAGCGTGCTGGGCATGCTTCGCTGGTAGACACTCGCGATGGCGAAACCTATATGGCCTATCTGTGTGGCAGGCCGCTGGCGAATCGCGGCCGCTGCGTTTTGGGTCGAGAAACGGCAATCCAGAAAATGGTTTGGTCGCCGGATGGGTGGCTCCGCACTGCCGATGGCCAGGCGCGTGCCGCACGTCGACGTCTCAGAGCCTAACCTTCCGGCCCACCCTTTCCCCGCGCAGCCGGCGCGCGACGATTTCAATACAACCGAGTTGCCAATCGATTTTCAATGGCTTCGCTCCCCGTATCCTGAGCGGCTCTGGAGCCTGACCCAGCGCCCCGGCTATTTGCGACTTTTTGGTCGCGAGACCATTGGCAGCCAGTTTGAGCAAGCGCTCGTCGCGCGCCGCCAGCAGGCGTTTTGTTTCACGGCCGCAACGCGCATGGAATTTCAGCCGGAGCATTTTCAACAGGCAGCCGGCCTCGTTTTCTACTACAACGCTACGAAGTTTCATTACCTGTTTATGACCGAGGACGACACCATTGGACGCCAGCTGCGCGTCATGTCGTGTGTGACCGATGTGGGAGACAGTTTCACGGCTCCCATCCCCCTGCCGGATGCTACTGAAAATATCGAATTGCGCATGGAAGTCGATTTTGAACGGCTGATTTTTTTCTATCGGCTGCCTGGGCATTCCTAGCAGCGTTTGCCGCAAGTGTTTGACGCCAGCATCGTCTCCGACGAAGCCGGTCCGCCGACGCTGCCGAACTTCACAGGCGCATTTGTGGGAGTCTGCTGCCAAGATGGCGCAGGAACGCGCCGGCCGGCCGATTTCGACTATTTCGAGTATCACGAGCGAGATTATCAACCCCGGCTGACTGTACAATGAGTCGATACCGGTCGAAATCAGCCGACGGCTGCATTGCTGACGGCGTCGATAATCAAATCTGTTATTTATCGTTCGAGGAAACTGTTATGAAACTGAAACTGGCGTTGGCATTACTGGCAGCAATCGTTTCATTCACGTCGAGAGGCTTTGCCGCAGAGCCCGATCCCAATTTTTACATTTTCTTGTGCTTTGGCCAGTCGAATATGGAGGGTTTTCCGGGAATCGAAGAACAAGATAAGAATGTGGACGAGCGCTTTCAGGTTTTGGCCGGCGTCGATTTTCCAAAACTCGGCAGAACACAGGGTAAATGGTACACCGCTGTTCCGCCATTGTGCCGAAGCTCCACCGGTCTCTGCCCCGCCGATTATTTTGGCCGAACTTTGATTGAGAAACTTCCAAAGAATATCCGAGTCGGTGTCGTGAACGTTTCTGTAGCCGGCTGCAAGATTGAGCTGTTCGAGAAGGACAGCTTTCAGACGTATGCTTCCACGGCGCCTCTATGGATGAGCAATATCATCAAGGCGTACGATGGAAATCCGTATCAGCATCTTGTCGAAATGGGAAGACTGGCTCAAAAGGATGGCGTTATCAAGGGAATACTCCTGCACCAGGGAGAGTCAAACACGAACGATAAGAGCTGGCCGAAGAAGGTGAAGGGCATTTACGACAATCTGATCAAAGATTTGAACCTCAATGCAGGGGAAGTGCCTCTGCTTGCAGGTGAACTTGTGAACGCTGATCAAAAAGGCGCTTGCGAAAGCATGAATTCCATCATTGCAGAGTTGCCGAACACTATTCCCAATTCCTACGTCATCTCTTCCAGCGAGTGCACAAGCAGACCAGATCATCTGCATTTCAGTCCGCCGGGTTACCGAGAACTCGGAAAGCGGTATGCAGAGAAAGTTCTGCCATTACTTGGCCGGTAATTTGGCTGCTTCGAAGTCGTGATGTGCACCTTACTGCCGCGATCCACAGGTCTGGCTATCGCGCGTCCTATGAACCATTACGGGCGGGCCGCCACCCAGCAAGTGGCCTAAGAGAGGCCAGCCGGGAATAAGGGCTCCACGACACGAAGCCGCTTTACACCGGAGAATTCTGCGGGTACTTTGAGTCGACCCATTCTTGGGCCGTTGCCACACCGTCACCATACCACGGCAGCATGCTCAACCAGTCGAAGATTCCTACCGGCACGACAGAACGGGCATGCCTCGTCCGCCTGAGATCACCGGCTAGCCGCGCAACAGTACGACGCTTTTAGGCATCTTCGACGTACCGTTTTCGGCAAGTCCGTCGTGCGTTTAACACCGTAGTTGCTTCACGCAATCCTTGAAATACTTTAAACTCGCAATTCCAAAAATTGAATTACAGAGCGGCTTATGGTGCATGAAAGTCAGGAGCTTGCGATGTGTCTGCGCAAGGCGTATCTTGCCTTCCATCGTCGTGTCAATGTGTGGATGCTCAAATACGGCGTCACCGCCGACCAGTACGTGGTCCTCCGTGTCTTGGCGCACGAACCTGGCATTACGCAGGTCAAGATTGTGGAACGGACTGCCTCGGACCCAAATACCGTAGCGGCGATTCTGAGACTTCTAGAGCAGCGGGGTCTAGTACGTCGCCGGTCCCATGCCCGGGATCGCCGCGCGCGTTGTGCCTTTCTGACGGCGGCCGGGCGCAGCTTACAGCGACGTGCATTTAATGACTCGGAGCCGCTGCGAGCTGCGCTGAGAGAATGCATGACGGACAGCGAGTGCGACCAGAATCAGCGGTTTCTCCAGCGTGTTCACCAAGTTTTCTCCGCGCCGCTGGTCGACGTGAAAGGCCGGCCCGCCCGCGTCAAAATTCGATCGCAACACGCTGCCCGCTGACTTCAACGGTGCAAATTTGACGAATCTTTAGGAAGTTAGGGCGCAGTGAGATTCGCTCATTTCTGGCGGCGATCCCGCACACCGCGATCTGGAATTCTCTGTCCAATTCGCAGAGGACAGCAAAGGAAACCTGTACCTCGTTTCGTTCGGCAACTCTCCGACCGATAACCTGACGGGCGGCTCGGTCCGGGGCAGTGCGGGCCTTGGCATCGGCGAAATATATGAACTCCTCCCCGTTCCCGAACCTTCCGGTTGGATTCTCGCGATTGCTGTGCTGTTGAATGTCCCAGTGTGGCGGGTCCAGGAAGAAGTATTGGAAGCTGACTAGCATTCCTGTTTGGCATCAGTTGAATGAGACAGGGAATCGGGTCAATCAAATTCACTTTCAATTCTGTACCAGGCTCTCCTAAAGGAGGTTGGACCCTTCGGGTGATACAGATCGAGCCTGTGGTATAAGTTTCTTTCTTATTTCAAGCTCGTCATCTACGAGAGTCGTTCCAGCGTGCCGGCAGGGGTGTACGGACTGTTGCAGATAACCAACAAGCTGTGGAATGTGAAAGGAATCGTCGCCGCCTCGTACCTTGTGGCCCGGTTTAGCAAGGAACTCGTGGTTTGCGACGTCTTTTTGGGCTCAAGACGGGGCATTAGCCTGGGCATGTTTCTAGACCACAGGTGATGACGCATTTTGGCTATCAGGTTAACCTAGCGCAATCGGACCCGAGTAAGCGCGGCTTTTTATTGAAGCTGACCTTAATACCGGGCGTTTTGTCGGCAGCCTGTGCCGTGAGCATGCTGATGGATCAGATCACTAAGCAGATGAACTGCAGAATCGCCGACGATTTGGCCCAGCGGCGGGCCGCGGTCTAGTAAGCGAAGTGGGACAAGAAGGGAGAAGGTACGACGCGTGCTCTCATAAAGTTCATTTGGATTCGAGCGATTTTGCGAGAAATGGCACTCAGCTGAACGCCCCTGAATTGCCTGGCCATGGCGGTTCGTGGCAATTTGCTGCCCACGGATCGCCGGTCAAGAAACCCAGCGATTAATTACTTGACAGGGACGAATGCCGAAATGTACATTGTACGCAAACGTATTATTTTGCCGCCAACCGCGGCGATTTTGCTGCTAGCCGAAAACATCGCGGGCGTTTACAAAAAACTCAAATTACTTGTGCAAAACATCATGGACTTTGGCACGTCACCGCTTCCAACGGCGTCATCTATGGCGGAAGCTTGGTTAATATTCGTCAGATACCAGATGGAACTTCGAAAACCTATCTCGTAGGCGAGAAGCAAATGCAGCCACATTGCTATGATGGCACGATGGCCGTCAATTGTCAGGCTGACGATCAGAGCATGTATCAGGGCTACGATTGGGACACCAGCCGCTGGGCCGGAGATTCTGGAGGAAACACACCACCGGTTAGCAATCCCATAATCGGCTCGGATGCGCGCCCGTCAAGAGACATCGAGTCGGACCCCCTTGGCCGAGACAAATACTTCGGCAGCGCGCACGCAAGCGGATGTAATTTTGTGATGTGCGATGGCTCGGTGCAAACGATTCCTTTCACAGTCGATGCCCAAGTGCATTGGAAGCTTGCCAATCGTAAGGACGGCTATCAAGTGAGTTTGCCATAGATGACGACTCCGACACTGGCGCGGAGAGGCCCGCACGATTTCGTTGTTGCCAGCCTACTGCACGACCACAATGGCAAAATGTACTTCGAGGATATGCATTCCCGCGGGCATCGCGACCAATCCCAGTCGCACTGCGCGATATAACCTTGCGACAAGTGCTGCAGCATGCCGGCTCCAGTTCGGGCGGCGGAAAGGCTCGTATTCCAATGCCATTGGCCAGATCGTTTCAGAGGATCAGAAGCGGCGATAGAATACGCAGGGTTCCAGGAAAACCTGCCCACGATTTGCCGCTTCGTTCGCCTCACGATTACCGAATGACCGCGCAACGGCGCAACACCATTGGGCATTGAGGAGTTCACTGTTTTGGGCAAGCTGGTTGCGCGAAACACATCAATTAAACTCTGTTTAGGCGTTGCGGCTGATTGGCCGAACGAAGTGATTGAGACAGATGAAGCGGAATCCAATTTTCAAGTCATTTTCACAATCCGCAGCAACCATGACAATTACGCGCCGGATGTAATCGATGAGAACTAATCTATGAGCATTTGCGAACCTGCAACAGCTTTACCCAGGAAGTCTCACATGCGCAACCTCAATCTACACTCAGCCTCGCTGACAGTGGCGCTAATGGTTACTGCCGCCGTCGCCAATGCGGCTGACACGAATGTCGCTCTCAAAGACGCCTTCAAGAGCAGTTTTAATATTGGCGTGGCACTGAATCCAAGGCAGTTCACCGAACAGGACGTCAACGCAGTAGCGCTGATCAAGCAGCAGTTTAACGCCATTGCGCCCGAAAATGTAATGAAATGGCAACTCATTCATCCTCGCGCGGGAGACGACGGTTACAACTTCGAGCCGGCCGACCAATATGTGGAGTTCGGCGAGAAAAACGGTATGTACATTGTCGGGCACACGCTGGTGTGGCACAGCCAGACGCCCGACTGGGTATTCCAAGGAAACAATCCACCCCCCGCTGAGGGTCAAAATCCAAGCGGGCGACGTGGCTTCGGCTTTAGCGGCCCCCGGGCGTCGCGCGAAGAGTTACTCGAGAGGATGCGCAGTCACATTCACACCGTTGTCGGCCATTACAAGGGCAGGGTCAAGACGTGGGATGTCGTCAACGAGGCGCTTGCTGATGGTGCGGGCGAAGAGGTGCTTCGAAATTCGCTCTGGCGGCAAATTATTGGGCCGGATTTCATTGCCAAGGCGTTTGAATACGCGCAGGAAGCCGATCCCGATGCCGTCCTTCGCTACAACGACTACAACTTGGAGAATCCCGTTAAGCGCCGCAAGTTGATTACGTTGGTCAAGTCGTTGCAGCAGCAGGGCATCCCGGTGAAGGCAATCGGCACACAAGCACACCTCAATGTTTCTTCGGCCAGCTTTGAGAGCATGGACCGAGCGCTAACGGAGATAGAGACTTTGGGCCTGCCCATTCACGTTACTGAGCTCGACATTAACAGCGCTCAAGGCGGCCAGAGAAGTACCGGCGCAGACATCGCCAACAATGATGATGCTACTAAGGGCGGATTAGTGGATGACGCCAACAAACGATTGGCCGATGCATATGCTGGAGTATTCCGAGCGTTTCTGAAGCACAAGGACCAGGTCAAGCTCGTTACATTCTGGGGCGCAAACGACGCCGTCTCATGGCGCGCCAATGGAAAACCCCTATTGTTTGATGGTAGTAATCGGCCCAAGCCTGCATTCGAGGCTGTCATCGAAGAAGCAAAAAAAGTCAGCGCTGCGAAGTAATCGGCGTGTTGTTTGCGGCGCCCCTCCGCTGTGAGTGGATGCTCCGCATCTCCGATACTTCGCGAAGTTCCGCCTGAGTTCCATAGAGCTTGCCCGACACTCGGATCGATCAACGATACAAACTCCGTCATTGTAACGCTAAAGACTTTATGAAACTCCGCTTGGCGCCATGGGCGTTTCTCGTGCTAGTTTCGACCGCATTTGCGCTCGATGGACAGATCGGCACCCATGATCCATCGACCGTCATCCAGTGTGATGGCAAGTACTACACCTATGGCACCGGCGGTTCGAGCCTGGTTTCCGACGACGGCTGGACCTGGCGTCGCGGGACAGCGCCGTCGCGGACCGGACTGGCTCCGGACGTCGTTCACATCGGCGACCACTACTACATGTATGTTGCCAGGAACGTCGGCGCACAACCCAGAGCCGAGGTCAACATGATTTGGAGCAAAACCCTCGACCCGAATTCGCCCAATTACAAATGGGAGGAAGGGGGCGTGGTCGCCTCCTCCGACGGCGTCGAGGATTGTAACGCCATCGATCCCGGTGTGTTGCTCGATCCCACCGACGGCAAGCTTTGGCTGACCTATGGTTCGTATTTTGGCTACATTCGTCTGGTGCAGTTGGATCCCAAGACCGGCCAGCGCGTCGATCCCAACGACAAGCCGATCGATATCGCCATCAACTGCGAAGCTTCGGTAATGATCTACCACGATGTCTGGTATTACTTGCTGGCCACGCATGGCAGTTGTTGTCGGGGGGCCGACTCCGGCTACAACATCCGCGTCGGCCGGTCAAAGAAAGTCACCGGTCCGTTTTTGGACGATGAGGGAGTCGACATGCTTCAAGGAGGCGGGAAACTGTTTGTCGGCTCGGGCGATCGCGTTGTGGGGCCGGGGCATTTTGGACTGTTAGATTTAGGCGATGGCGTTCAGAAGTTCTCATGTCACTATGAAGCCGATCTCGATCACGGCGGCGCTAGCGTTCTTGATATCCGGCCGCTGCTTTGGAAGGATGGCTGGCCGGTCGCGGGTGACAACCCGAAAGGGGGATCATTTGAAATCGAAAGTCTGCGGAGTGGAAACGCCTTGGAACTGGCCGTGCAAGGTGTACCGGTCGGCGGTGCTCGCGGCCGTCGCGGCGGCGGACCGCCAGGAGCGCGCGGAGGAGGAGAGGCGCCGATACCGAATCAGGATGTCGGGCAGGTCTCTCAGGCTTGGCCGACAGGAAATATCGACGTTCGGCTTGGGAACTATATGATCCAGGCCCAGCAGAAATGGACGATCGCGCCTGTCGCCGATGTCGACGGCTATCCTGGATCGCCATATTTCAAGATCACACTGGCCGGAACCGATCGCGCGCTGGCCGCGACCGAGGATGGTGAACTTGTCGTGGTGCCTCAGTTCTCTTCGGAAGCGGCTCAACTGTGGCGGATTGATCAATTGACTGACGGCACACACCGCATCATGCCCAAGTTGGGCGGCAAGGTGAAGCAGTCGCTCGCGCTATCGGCCGTCGGCGCCAGCAGCGTCAATCTGGCGAGCTACCAGCCGGAAAGCAAAAAAATGCGGTGGATTCTCAAATCACGATGATCGGTTCGTCATCGGACATAAAAAAGTTTCGAAATTCGTTTGATTGCCACTTTGCATCGTGATGAAACACCCATGAAGACGCGCATGAAACTCGTAAATGCAATTCTCGCCACAGGACTTGGATGCGCCCTTTTTGATTTCGCGCAACTGCCGGCGAAATCCGCCGATCCAACCAAAAGTTATTCGCCGGATGCTCATGGCTTCATTCAGAATTGGATGATTCTTGAACCAATTCGCCTGTCGATGCCGCAATTAACGGAACCCGCTGTTCAAGCCGCTGTCAAGCATGAGCACTTCGAGGGCCAGTTGACTTCGCTACCCAAGGATGACGAAAAAGTGACGGTCGACGGCTCAAACCTCATGTGGCATGCCGTGGCGACGCACGATTACAACGTCAACACGTACCATTTCGCGCATGCCCTGGGCAAGCCGACGTCGAATGTACTGTTCTGGGGTGTGACCATCGTCAATTGCCCGCGCAAATGAAAGGGGTGCGCCTCGCCATAGGCTGCAACGCCTCGTCGGTTTGGTGGGTCAATGGCAAAGAAGTCATCGGTAATTACGGCGACCGGCAGACCGTCATCGACGACGCCGTTTCAAAGCGGCTGACATTGAACAAGGGGGATAACGTAGTGCGGTTCGCACTCATCAATGCCGGCGGCGCGACCGATTACTGCGCCCGATTTCTCACTACCGACGAGGAACCCTTGAGAGAATTCACGGTTAGCGTCGGCGATGCGCAGATACACTGACGCTAAACAATTCGACGGTTGCTACTCGAACAATTGCCGCCCGTTTGGAGTTTCTTCGGGTAACTGATATATTCGTCAACATCTCCGGAGGGCATGAGCATGAATTCCGATTTCGCCAGCGTTTCTCGTCGCAAATTTTTGGCCAGCTCCGCGGCCGCAGCCGCGATTGGCGCTGGGTTGGTGCGTGCGGAAACTCTGCCAGAAAAAACGGTCGGATTTGCGTTGGTGGGAATCGGTACGCTCTCCATGGGCCAACTATTGCCCGCCTTTGCCAAATGCAAATTGGCTCGACCCGTGGCACTGGTGAGCGGTCATCCCGACAAAGTGCGCGATCAAGCAAACAAATACGGCATCGACCAGAAAAACATTTACAACTACGAGAATTTCGAATCGCTCAAAGACAACCCGGCGGTCGACGTCGTTTACATTGTGCTTCCCAATGGCATGCATGCCGAATATACAATCCGAGCCGCAAAGCTGGGAAAGCACGTGCTGTGTGAAAAACCGATGGCCAACAGCGTCGCCGATTGCCAGGCGATGATCGACGCCTGCAACGCAGCGCAACGCAAGCTGATGATCGCCTATCGGCTGCATTACGAGCCGCTCACACAAAAGGCAATCGAAATCGCTCGCACCCTCGGCACTATCAAGCAAATAACCGCCGAAGGGGGATTTAACATTGGCGATCCCACGCAATGGCGACTCAATCGAAAACTCGCCGGCGGCGGCTCCCTCATGGATATCGGCATCTACGCGCTCAATGCCGTGCGCTATTTGTCGGGCCAGGAGCCAAGTGACGTTTCTGCAATCAGCTATTCCACGCCCGACGACCCACGCTTCAAGGAGGTCGAGGAAACCATCGCGTTTGAACTGCGGTTTAAGTCGGGCCTTGTCGCATCATGCCTTTCGAGCTATGGATTTGGCTGCAATCGATTTCGCGTTTATGGCGCTCGGGGGCAATTGGAATCCGAACCGTACTGGTCATATCAAGACAATCGCCTTTGGCGGCCTCGCGGACGCGACAGAGAGGAAGTGCAAGTTGAGCCTGTGAACCACTTCGCGTCCGAGATGGATCACTTCAGCGAGTGCGTTCTCAACGACAAGGCCCCGTTAACCACGGGTGAAGAAGGGCTCAAAGACTTGAAAGTCATGATGGCGGCTTACGAGTCGACCCAAACTGGCAAGGCGATTCAAATCAGATAGCGGCAACGACGACCGTGGAGTTGCGACGTTCGAACGACACAGCACTCACCTCGATAGTCCCAAATGACCGCGATATAGGCGCCAAGCCATCCGTAGGACACGACGATCCGCAGCGCGTTCAACAGTTGCCGCTTGAGTTCGTGAATGCGTTTGACCTGATAGTCGAAAATCGAATCGGGATTGACCACAACGTTCAGCTTCGATCTGAGCCAATCGGTGAATTTCAGCTTCGCTTCGCACTTCGCTTGCGAGACTTCCTTTTGAAAGGCGGCATCATCCGCGGGCGGCTTCAGGCGGGCAAGTTCGTCCAGATACGTTATCCAATCGCTGCCTATTGCCGATTCGGATGGGGGATCATCCGCTGGCACCCGCATTTGAAGAGCAAACGATCAATTTGGTTCGCGAGTACAAGGGCGACAGTGAATATTTGAGCGTGCAACATCCTGACGGGCCGCGAGGACGGGACGATTACCTGGACAGCACGGCGTTGATGGCGATTGGGGCCATTAACGGTTCAATTGGCGAGATACTATTCGCGTGAGCTCGAACCACCGGCGGCTTTGCGGTGTCCAGGTTAGCTGATAATGTGCGCATACAAGGAGGTACCGAATGGGACCAATTTTGTTGTTCGACAAATCGTTCCTGCAATCCCTCACTGTTGACGAGGCAGTTTGGTTTGACCACTTCTTTCTGACGAACGTCTGTCCGGTCTTTTATGTCGAGACGTTGGCGGACCTGAAGGAGCCAGCCCCGGCAGGAGTACACCGGAAGAAATTGTCAGAATCATCGCTCCAATATTTCCAGAGCGAAATGGGCGGCCGAACGTTTATCACATCACGGCATGCACCGCGAATCTTCTCGCCGAAAGCATCCCGAACAGCGGCCAGATCCTTCTACCGGCAATGGCGCAGGCCGTAATCGGCGGGCAGTCCGTCGCTGCGGCGCAGGAACCGCCAGAGTGTGAAGCTTTTCGCCGCTGTGGACTAGAAGAGTTTAAGGAAGTCGAGCATACCGTCGCCCAGCGGTGGCGAAACTTATCGTTGGGGTTCAAAACGACCGAAGTCATCAAAGAACTAGTGCAGTTCCATTTTACGTATAGCGGTATCCGCAGTGCCGGAAGTAGCGGCGGCATTCGGTTTCGTTGAACTCTTCCAGAATGCGGCCACAAAGTTCTCAAAGCTTATCGACGGTGCGCTCTGCGCCGTCGCGGAGCAGCTTCTTCAGTTTTGAAAATGCCAGCTCAATGGGGTTGAGGTCGGGCGAGTAGGGTGGCAGATAACGTAGTTCAGCGCCGGCGGCTTCGATGGCTTGCCGCACCCCCTTCACTTTGTGGCTGGATAGATTGTCCATCACCACGATGTCGCCCGGCCGGAGCGTGGGCGCGAAGTGTTGTTTGATCCACGCGAGAAAGAGGGAGCCGTTCATGGCGCCATCCACCGTCAGCGGGGCCACAAAACCTTCGGCCCGCAAGGCTCCGAGAAAGGTCGTCGTTTGCCAGCGCCCCGAGGGTGTCTTTTCGGTCAGGGTGCGCACCTTGCGGCGACCGGCCATAGATGCGGGTCATGTTGGTTTTGGCCCAGGTTTCGTCGATGAAGACCACCTGGCGTGGATCGATCGCCGCTTGGGACGCCGCGCCACTCCAGACGCCGATCCGCCACGTCAGGACGTTCCTGCTCGGAGGCGATCAGCGTCTTTTTTTTCGCGTTCGTTCCAGCGCAGCGCAAGCGTTGCAGATCGTTTGCAGGCACACTTCTTGGCCCCGTTCCGCTTTCAGGTCGGCTTGCAGTTCACGTAGATAAATGTCCGGCCGCGCGTCGATCTTGGCTAACAACCACTCGGCCCAAGCTTGCCACTTGGGCTTGCGGTCACGCGTCGTCTTCGCGGCAATCTGACCTTTCTCGCGACGGTGCTGCTTAATCCGTCGGACCCAAGATTCGGAGACGCCAAACCGCAACGCCACGGCTTGAGTCCCTACATTCGCATCGCACGCAGCCAGCACTTGGCTACGAAACTCCTTCGTGTAAGCTTCCATCGACCACCTCCTTGAGATGGCCCCAGCTTAACCAGTTCGCCTAGAGGGCGCTAGAGCCTCGGTGGAAGCGCTCTAAGACTCCGTGCCAGTTCTTTTGACACTTCGTGCGAATCACTTGCTGATGTCCTTAAACTTACGGACGACAAAATCGATAAGCTCGGGCCAGAGCGGCATTTCGTACTTGCCGCGACAATGCTGGTTATTGATCCCCGCTATCAAGACGAAATAGTCGCCAGATGGTCGCTGACTGATTTCACTCCCCTTGCTGAGTATGCGCCTTATGCCGCTCACATGTTCAGGATTGAGATCTTTTACCATCTTGCTGTCCACAAGAGCCGTAGCGGAGCTGGCAGCCGAATGGATTTGATCTACCTATTTTACTTGCCGTTCTGTAAGTCGTTTGTCTCGTCCGACTGGATTCACAAGGAATGTGCCCCGCTCTTCCTGCGTGACGACCAAACGTTTGTATGGGGGCCGGACTTTCCCATTCGAGCGCCGTGCCAGCCAGGAGACCTGGACCAAGAGGGCCCGTAGCAGTTTGTTTCCCCGGCCGCTGATTCCGCCTTGCCTACGCATCTTGCCGGACACGAATTGCGTGGGTGTCAGACCTGCATAGGCCCCCACTTGTTTGGCGGTCTTGAATCGCTTGGCGTCGTCGAGGACGGCGACAACCACCTCCGCCAACCGTGGACCAACTCCAGAAATAGTCTGCAACTGTTGGACGCGGGCATCCGCCTTTGCCAATGCGTCAAGCCTGCCTTCCACCTGGTTGATCAGCGTTTGCATCTGAGCCATTGCCTCCAGCTCCATGAGAAGTTCGAATCGCCACAAGTCGTCCGGCTTGGCATGGTTCGCCAGGCGGGCGATGAGCTTGAGCGCTGCGATCGACTGGTTGGTCCAGCCTGATTTGCCTCCCGGCCAACTGATCCCCTGACGGTCAAGAACGGAGCGGATGTGGTTTTTAATTGCCGTCCGCCGGGCCACCAAGGTGTGGCGATAGCCGATCAGCGAACGCCATTGGCGGCCTTTGGCCGAGGGAAGCTGGAGCGTCGGCAATTGATTCATCGCCGACAATTGGGCCAGTTCGAGAGCATCATCCTTGTCTGTCTTACGCTTGACATTCTTCCACCGCCACGCCTCGTGATTGGGGTTGGCGACTTGAATCTGCAAGCCCATGGTTAGCGCCATGTCGTGGACCCAGCCTGCCGCCGATCCGATTTCGATTACGACGCGTTACGGCCGATGTGTCGCTAAAAGATGCTGAAAGTCGCTAGGTTGGGTGCGAACTATTGTAAAGCCATGTTCGCCGGTGAAACTTTTAAAGACGCACGCCGTGCTCTTAGACTTGCCGAGGTCGATTGCCAAAATCTTCATGTCCGGTCTCCTTGCGTCGAAAACGGTGACAGAACCGCGCCAGCGAAAACGCAGACAAAAGAAGTACGATCGAATGATGAAACCGAGGAACCAACTCAAACGTGAAATCCTGAAAGGAGTTAGGTAAAACTACGTGCCATTCGAGGGTAAACCGTTTGACACCGCAGGCCTCGGCCGAAGTCGCATTCACGAAGACAGAGATTGAGCTTCTGGATCGAATCGCGGGAATCACGAAATCGCCCTGGAGGCGGACAATCACCCATTACCTTACCGTGGTTGCCAAACTTGGCGGCTACCTGTGGCGCGGGAAGGATCCACCACCGGGAAACATCGTGCTCTGGCGCGGACTAACGCGGCTCACAGATATGCACTTGGGCTTTGAATTGAGGAATAAACTTGTGGGTAATTGAATGGATCGTGAAGCGGAGACGTATAGGCCGAATCTCAACACGATTAAGCGGCCTTAAACTACGGACCGGGCGGAGCATTGCGTCGCAAATTCACGATAGACATTGAGTCCAAGCGATCAGCTCGAAATACAACCGACCAGCTATTTCATTAGGTTTTCCAGCGACTCGTGCACTGCTTCCGCCCAGATTTGGTAGCCTTTAGTCGTGGGATGCAGGCCGTCACTCATCACATCTTTGGGAATGGAACCGTCTTCGGCAAGGAATTTGGAACCGATGTCTAAGTAGATGATGTGATTGTTATCGTTCAAGGCCGAAATTGCCTTATTGATTTCCGCAATCTGCGCCCGCACCAGCGCGTTTGCTGGACCGCGAGGAAAGATCCCCAATAGCAGAATTTTCGCATCGGGAAAGTCTTTTCGCAGTTCGAACACATCTGCGGCGACGCCCATGGCAATTTCCTGCGGCGTATTTCTGGCCGAAGTGTTGTTCGTGCCGATCATCAGCATGATGGCTTTTGGTTTGAAGCCTTCCCCTTCCCCATTTTGCAGTCGCCACAGGACGCCCTGCGTGGTATCGCCCGCAATGCCGAAGTTGGCGGTTTTCATGTCGCCGTAGAACTTGTCGAACACTGGCCTGCCAGCCAGCGGCGCTGCGTCGTCCGTGACGCCGCCACGACCGCCATTGCGCCAAAAGTCGGTAATGGAATCGCCCAGGAATAGCAAGTCGATATCGCCTTTCTTGGCAACTTCAACATTGGCGCGGTGCTTGGCCATGAAGCTAGAATTCAAACGCGGCACGATTGCGGAATTGACTCGCGGGCGCGGAGACATTTCGGCAATTGTGGCGTTTGACTTCGCAGCGCTATCGGCCTTTGCCTCGTCTGATTTCGAACTATCCGATTTCGCCGCGGAGCTATCGGACTTCGCCGTGCCGTTGTCCGATTTCGCCGCGTCGTCTGGCTTTTCCTTCGCCGCCGAGCCCGCATTCGCGGTCTGTGGTACCGCCGGTGTTTCGATGTAATTGCCGACCCACTCGAAAAACGCTGGGAAATTTGGCACCGACGTGTGGCCGCCTTCGTGCTGCCGCCAGGCCAGTTCGCCGCCAATCAGCTGGCCGACTTCCGGCATCGCGTCGGTCAAGTAGTCGCCGGCCGTGCCAAAGTCTTTCTTTCCGAGCAATCGATACACCGGCCCTGCCAACACGCCGGCCATGAAGCTACCGTGCGCGTCGACCCATTCGGGATCGCCTTTTTGGGGAATACCGTAACTGATGAAGCACGGCCGCGGCGCGAAAGTGCGATCAGCTCGTGCGAATCAACCGGAATATCAGCCGCCGTCTTGGTGAATGGCTCGGCGGCGCCGTACTTCATGAAGTTGCCCGCCATCCAGTAGTACTCGCCGCCAGTCAGGTTCTCGACCGCTTCACCAAAAATGTGCCGATGCAGTTTCGCGCCACCTTCCCCCGAGGAGGCGACGAACGATACCGCGACGCGCGGCTCAAACGCTTCTGCCACAATCGCCGCTTTGCCATACCGTGAAACGCCTTCCACGCCAACTTTTTTGGGGTCGACCTTCGCATCCGGATTGGCTTCGAAATAATCGATCAGCCGGCTCACGCCCCATTGCCAGGCACGCAGCGCGCCCCAATCGTCGGGTTTGCGCGGCTGGCCCTTGTTCGTCAGGCCGATAATTCCGGTACGCAACTGATTGTTGTCCGGTTGAATGCTTCCGGGATTGATGCTCCCGTAACCCCAACTGTGCGCGATGGCTTGTTGAGGCCATGGCGGAGCGGCCTGGCTTGCCGGCGGCGCTCCCGGCGGCGGTCCACTCTTTCGACCGCCAAATCCGCCGAAACCACCGAACTCAATCAAAATCGGCACGGGCGTTTTGGCTGCGCTCGGCACAGTGAAGCTCGCATGAATGTTCACCGTGATTTCCGGGCAAGCGCTGTTATCGACATGGCCGACCAGCGTTTTCGTCACCGTCGGTATTCCACCACTTGTGCCTTCGGTCGTGGCGGTCACTTCCCAAGTCACCTTGGGAACATTGTCTGGTATTTGGCCGTAAACTTCGCGCTGGAAATCTTCCACAATTTCCGCTCGGCGCTTCGGCCACTGATCAGCACTGGTGACTTTCGTGCCGTCCTTCATCGTTAGTATATCGGGCATCGAATCCTGGTACGGATTGGCGGTCGCCTCGTCATTTTTGCTTTGACCGTTGCGGCCTGGACGGAGCTTTGTGATGCCAAGTTGATCCATCATGTTTTGATGGTCATCGTACACCGGCCCGGCTTTCTCATCTTTGTCGGGTAATTGCCCGAAAGCAGCCGGCGCTGCAATCACAATTCCCGAAATGAAAACGATGGACCTGAGTAGGTTCAACTTTGTTCTGGCGACGGTCGACATAGCGATTTCATTCCTCTGAAGGGTAAACACTCGTCTACATTTTTGAGGGTGATCAAGACGCATCGAATGCATCCGCGGATGGCCAAAGAAGTCACTCAATGGCCTTCCAGTTAAAGCACTCGCCGCTCTTGCGGGCGGGCGTCGGGCCAATGGCAGTGTCTGTAACAGGCCCCGGATTATTCGGCTTGGTGGCCAGATACCGATGATTCGTTAGGGACATGAGCATCATGTCGCCGCGCATTAGGTTAATCCATTGGAAGGATTCGGCATCGCCCGGCGTCTTGCCGCCCAGGTCGTTTAACGAAACACCCGCGCCGTCGGCGGAAACGAATCGGCCGTTAGCAGCCCTTAGCGCCACGCGGCCCTTGCCCAGATCGATGACCTTGAAGCGAGCGTTTTCGGCGACCAAACCAGCGTCGTTGGTCGCCACGTTGACCAATGACATGTTTTGAGTGTCGGCAGCCAGCAAACTGCCATCGGCGCCACTGGTGAGCGTAATGGTTTTGCCGATGGGAATCTCGCGTTCAATTCCCCGAGCGCGCGGCTGCTCAACCGTGTAGTTGTCGAAGTCGGCATAACCGCCCGGTTGGCCCGAGGTGTTGAAATTGAACAAGGTCGGGCGAACACCTTGGAAGGTCCGTAGCTGAAAGGTCATGGTAAAGGGCTTGCCCAAAGCAGCGAATTCCTTGCCGTCGGCGCTCCAACTGAAGAGAGCCGCGTCGGTGTCGAAGTTGCAGGCGACACGCAACCACAGGTGCGTGGGAGGATTGGTCGGGCCCATAGTCGGGGGATTGGCCGGGGCGGCGGGGGCGCCTCGGCGTCCGCCACCGCTCCCGGTGGCGTCGAGCATCTGCAACGAAGTGCCCTCGGCCGTTTTCACCACGCCAACCCAGGCATAGGGAGAACTCAAGAGCGCCATACCTGCGGTGTCGCCGGCAACCAAACCCGACGTGTCCAGTTCGACGGTCATAGTGGACTCGGGCGCGGGTGGCCGCTGGCAAATGCTGTTGCGGGCATTGTAAAAGTCGGTGGCGGGCAGGGAATGCAAGCGTAGCACACCAGGCTTCTCGGTCAGAGACCATTTGGTGTCGTCGGGAACGTGATTCCACTGCCAGAGCGGGTTGAGCTTGCCGCCGTCGAAGTTGTCGTCATGAACAAAAGCCGGCTTGGGATCCTGGTTATGGCCGGTGTTGGGCTTAATCCACGTATTGGGCGCTTTGCGGAGGTTGCCGGGCAGCCCGATCAGCGGGAAGTCGTTGTCCCAGGTGACGGGGACCAGAGCGACCATGCGGCCCGCGCTGCCATGGTCGGACATGATGATGCTCCACCATTCACCTGTCGGCGTGTCTACCATGCCACCCTGATGCAGAGTCAGCCCGCGGTCAGTGGGTTGGGCGCGAAGGGCGCCACCGTGGTCACGCCAAGTGACTCGCCCTGAACCATGCGGTCAACCGTCCAAGGCCCGTCAATCGAGTCGGCCCGTGCGACCATCTGGTCAACTGTTCCGCCTGGGATGGCGGAAATATCGTAATACTTTCCCTTGACCTTGTAGAGGTGATGACCTTCACCCATCCGGCCGACCAGTTGGTGACGGGCGCCGGAGGCAAAGGATTTGAGGTCCGGTGCGAGTTCTTCGATTGGATAAGGGCTGCTGCCACCGGAAATGATGTAGATTTTGCCGTCGTCATCGAAAAGCACCGACAGATCGTGCCGCCCGGGCAGTTGGTTGCGCTCCCAGGGACCAGAAATTGACTTGGAACAGAAAATCTGAAGACCTGCGCCGTTGACGTTGCAAAAGACATAGAACATTCCGTCGTGATAACGGATGCATGGCGCCCAGATTCCTCTCCCATAGATGTTCCCACCCTCGAGGCGGTACAGGGGGCCGAGGTCGAGACGGTCCGTGCAGTAACCGGCCAGTTCCCAGTTCACCAAATCCTTGGAATGCATGATCTGAACCGCTGGGTTCATGTGCATCGTCGTGCCGGCGAGGTAATAGTCCTCGCCAACTCGGATGACGTCGGGATCCTCAAATTCCTCATAGAATAGAGGGTTGGAGTAGGTCCCATTTCCGTTGTCGGCGGCCCAAGATTGCCGCCCGTTCGTGGTCCCCGAAGAATCCGACTGCGCGGCTGCGATGGTGCCGCTGCTCAGCACCGCCAGAACGACGGACCCCACATGAAGGCGAAAGCGTTGCATGACAACGATCCTGGTTCTATGACTTGCAGATTCATTTTTCATCGGCGCTGAAGGCAATAATTGACAGCTGTGCGTCGAGCGAAAGAGTCGCGCCGGCATCCAGCGTTAGGCGTTTTGTCTGACCGGCATAGGCGACATCGACAGTAGCGCGGGAACCAATGTTCATAATTTTGGCGCCGGCAAGTTTTTCGTCTGCGCCACTTCAATTTCACTTCAAATCCGCCGCGAGCGCATAATCCCGAAACGCTGCCTTCCGGCCATTGCGGCGGAAGCGCAGGTAGCAGCTCGATGCGTGCAGGCTCGCCAGCGCGGGGAGCGGCCGATTGCAGAAGCATTTCGGCGATGCCTGCCGTGCCCCCAAAGTTGCCGTCGATCTGAAAGGGTGGATGTGCGTCAAACAGATTGTTGTATACGCCAGAGCGTTCACGGGAGGTGATTTCTGGTTTGGCCGGGGTCAATAAGTTCTGCAGAATTTTGTAAGCATGGGCCCCATCGTGGAGTCGGGCCCACAGATTCAGCCGCCAGCCCAAGCCCCATCCCGTCGCATCATCGCCGCGGAGTTCAAGCGATTTCTTCACGGCGGCCGCTAAACGCTGATTGGCGAACGAAATGTCTTCACCAGGAAACAACCCATAAAGGTGCGAAACGTGCCGATGGTGCGGCTCCGGAGTCTGCATATCCCAATCTTCCAGCCATTCCTGAAGTTGACCCGCCGAGCCGATCTGATTGGGCGCCAAACGGGCGCGCCACGGCAACTTGCTTGCAGAAATCCTCGTCAATGCCTAGTGTTTCGCTAGCTTCGATCGAGTGTGCAAACAGATCGCGAAGGATTTGCATATCCATCGTCGGCCCCGCGGCATTGGCGGCGCCGCGATGGTGCGAGTTCTCCGGCGAAAGACTGGGATTGGTAACCAGCCACTTATGTGTGGGCTCCTCGACCAGCGCGTCGAGGAAGAATTCCGTGGCCCCTTTGATGGCCGGATACAAGCGTTTCAGGAAGGCACGGTCCTGAGTGAACTCGTAATGGTCCCACAGCGTGTTGCACAACCACGCGCCACCGGTGGGCCACATGCCGAACTGCGGTCCATCGATTGGAGCAGCGGCCCGCCAGAGATCGGTATTGTGGTGCGTCACCCAACCGCGGGCGTCATACATCGTTTTAGCGGTCTTGGCCCCCGAAACCTGCAAATCGTCGACAACGTCCAAGAGCGGTTCAATGCACTCGCCGAGATTGGTGTTGTTCACCGGCCAATAGTTCATCTCGGTGTTGATATTGATAGTGTACTTGCTTCCCCATGGCGGCTGCGTAAGATCGTTCCAAAGGCCCTGCAAATTGGCGGGTTGCCCGCCGGGGCGTGAGCTGGCGATCAAAAGATATCGCCCGTATTGGAAATACAACGCGACCAGTCCCGGATCGCCCCCTTTGCTGAATTCGCGGATTCTCTGGTCGATCGGGAGCCTCGCGTTCTCTGTCGTGCCCAGGTCAAGCGAAACGCGATCGAAGAGCTGCTGGTGATCGGCGAGTTGATCCTTTCGCAAGGTATCGTAACCCTTGGTAGCGGCTTTCTCGACAATTGAAGCGGCAATTTGGTTGGGATCACCCGATACGTCGTGGAATCTCTTGTAGCTCGTGGCGGATGCGATCAGGATGGTGGCGGTGTCGGCGCCGGCGAGCGCGTACTCGCTGGGGCTAACCGAAGCGCCGCCGCTTCGCTCGACCGGACGCGTCGTCGCCGTAAGCGTGCCGCCGGAGTGGAGAATCTTCGCGCGGCATTGGAACTTCAGCGCGCCGGCAATGCCCTGCGCAGCGCGGTTGGTGCCGCTCAAAACCAGCGTATCGCCGGAACTAGGATTGTCGTCATCAACGAGGTTCTGGTTTGTGCGCATTGAAAGTTTGAAGTTGATCTGGCCAGGCTTGCTGGCGGTTAGTCGCAGGACCAAAACATTGTCGACGGAACTGGCGAACAGTTCGCGTGTGTACCTAATGCCGTTGCAGGCGAACTGAACGCTGGACGTTGCGGTGCGGAGATTGAGCTCGCGACGATAGTCCTCCGCAGTTGCAACCGGGGGAAAGTCCAGCAGCAAGTCGCCAACCGGTTGGTACGGAAGCTGTCCCAACGGCTTGGCCATCATTTTTTGCGAGATGAGGCGCTGTGCATCGGCGTATCTCCCATCCCAGATGAGTTGACGCACCTCCGCGAGCGCGGAAAGTGCTTCAGGGTTATCGGGCGTGTACGGACCGCCGGCCCAGAGGGTGTCCTCATTGAGGCAGAGCACTTCGGAATCGATGGCGCCAAACATCATTGCCCCTTGGCGTCCATTGCCCACTGGCAACGCGCTCGTCCAGACGGTGGCCGGTCGCCGAAACCAAAGACTTAGGGGCTCTGCGGGCGGCGGCGTTTCGCCTAGAAGTTTGCCGGCGTATGCCGGCATCATGGTCGGAGAGTTGGTCGCCGCATGACTAGCATGCGCGATGAACATTCCCACAGCCAGACAGGCCAACAAAAAGATGTGCCTGATCGCGAAAATGCACCAATCGACCGTCGTGCGTTTGAGCTGAGTCATCGTAATTGCGGGATATCGAACTGCACCGCCGGTTGAGTGCTCTCGATCAAATGATTGACTGCGGCTCGAATCGTCGCTGGCCTAAGCTATCACTTGATCCAACTTTTGAGCTTATCTGCGACCGTCGAAGCCCAAATTTCATATCCCTCTTCCACGGGATGGAGGTTCTCGCTGGTTCGGAAACCGACTAGCCGGCCGTTCTCGCCGAGGAACTTTGAATTGATGTTCATGAAGTACACATGCTTCTGGTCGTCGAGCTTTGCAATAATCTTGTTGACCTCTTCCACCTTGAGCCGATTGGAATCACTTGGCCCCGCGCCACGCGGGAAGATCGCCAACAGGAGGATTTTTGCATCTGGAAAATCCTTGCGCAGTTCTAGGATGTCGGCGCCGATGCCTTCGGCAATTTCTTGCGCTGAGGCGCCGCCGGTGTTGTTGGTGCCGATCATCAACATGACGGCTTTCGGCTTATGTCCCTGCGCCTCGCCGTTTTGCAATCCCCAGAGCACTCCCTGGGTAGTGTCGCCCGAAACGCCGAAGTTGGCGACCTTCACGTCGCCGAAATACTTATTGAGAACTCTCTTGCCACCCGGATTACCTTGCGGATCCGCTTCCACGTTCCACAGGTCGGTGATCGAATCGCCGTCAAATAAAATATCGAAGTCGCCGCTGTTAGCGGTTTGAACGAAGGCATCGTGCCGGCCGGTGCGAACGCCGGAGGCCGGACGGATGCAGGGATTGTCGCGCAGCACTTGGATGTTCAAAAGCGAGGCGTATTTCTTCAACAGATCTTTATTCGGCGAAGTATTGCTCTCGATAAACTGTTCGAGCGCCGCGTTGATTTTGTTGACGTCCTCCAACGTCGGCCGCGGCATCGCAACTTCCAGCGGCACGGCGGCGGGAGGACCCGGCGGGCCGCCGCGGCCAAAGCCGCCACGCCCAAATCCGCCGCGGCGGCCGGCGGCATTGGGACCGCCTTGAATGGCGGGCGCTGTCCCGCCGGCGGGCGTCGAATTCTCCTGAGCATCGGCGACATACAACCACGCCGCGCCTAAAATGGCACCTAAGAAATAAGCCGGTAGCATTCTCGTTTTCATTACGAATCTCCAGATTGAAGCGAGGGCGCAGATCCTCCGTCGCGCTCCGGCAAAAATACGCGTTCAGTCGCGGAACAATCGTTGTGCAAATAACGGTGATGGCACTGCTCCCTCGCCCCAGGGGAGCCGTCTTGAATTGTTCCTATTTGAAAATCTGCTGTGCGAACCAATACAAACTATTCTTCCAATGCTTGAAGTCGTGCGCATTGTCATCTACGTGGTAGATGTGCGGAACGTTTTTCTCCTTCAGGTACTCGTGGACTCCCTGACTGATGCGAAGCAAACCGTCCTTGTTGCCACCGGAAATCCAGAGTACCTTCAGCATTTTGGTCGCCTTTTCCGGATCCGGAACAAGCTGGTCCGGCGATCGCGTGTTCGGCGCGGACGAGAAACCGCCGACATACGCAAAGGTATCCAGATGAGCCAGCCCGAAATCGAGCGATTGCCCACCACCCATCGAAAGCCCGGCCAACGCGCGATGCTCTCGGTCAGCATAGGCAGAATAGTGCGATTCCATAAAGGGAATGATGTCTTTGAGCAGATCGCCCTCGAAATTTCTTCCCCAACCGTCGCCGCTAATGGCTGCAGAGTCGCCACCACCGCGAACGCCGCGCCCGTTTCCACCCGACGGATTTGCTGTCGCGTTGCCATTGGGGAAGACAACGATCATGGGTTGGGTTTTTTTGTCGGCAATCAGATTGTCGAGGATGACGTTCGCCACTCCCTGCCTGGTCCACTCCCGGTTCTCATTGCCGCCGATGCCGTGCAGTAAATACAGCACGGGATACTTCTTGTCCTTGGAATACGCAGGCGGAGTGTAAACCTCCATCCACCGTTTTACGCCGACCGTCGATGAGTCGTAATCAACTCGTTCGAGCTTGCCGAGTTCGATGCCATCGCGCGGCTTGTCAAAGCCTTCTGGCGCCTTGGCGAAGGCTTCTTTGTCGTCAAGACCCAGCGTGATGGGGCCGCCAAAACCGCCTCGCCCGCCGCCACGACGCGCACCGGCAGCCGGAGCAGGTTGAGTCGATGCGGCGGGCGCTGGGACGGTCACGGCATCGCGTTTTGCCGTGGCTTCCGAAGAGCCAAAATTGCCGACCGTGCGGGTGAACTTGATTTCGTTGCCCGAAACCTTGCCGGTGAACGTGATTTGAATGTCATTGCCCTGAATGCTTAACGGCTCGACAAATGTCACCGTGTCGCCTTCGATCTTGCCGTCCTTGAATTCAGCTTCGCGTTTCTCGCCGTTGTTGTCCACGTTCGCTTTGCCGGTCACTTTCGCGCCTTCCTGCTTTAGTACGAAGGTGTATTTCTGCAGGCCGCGCTGCGTCTCGAATTCGGCTTGCCAGGTGCCGGTGACTTTGCCCGCCTCGGCCTCTGGAACGGCTGGCGCGGCAGATGGCGCGGTCTGCGCAGCGGACTGGGCCACGGTTTGCGGAATGATTTCGATCGCGTTGATTTCCGGATTTTCGACTTGTGCTTTGAAAGTGATCCGGAATTCCCCGTTGGTCACTTCCACCGGAACGGTTTCGACGTAGGCGCGATTGGCGCCCCCCGTCTTGGCCCAAATATCGAAATCCTTGAAATCGTGTCCCAGCACGTTGTAGGAAAAAACGCGCTGGCCGGGACCGCCAATGCCATCGAACGTCTCCGCAAAGTAAAGCTTCGCAAGATACTTGCCATTGGGGAGTTTGCAGGTAAAAGAATCCATCGAGTAATGTTCGGTCAGAAACAGGCCCGCATCCTTCGTGCCCGCAATCGCCGTTCCCAGACCGCGACTAACTGTGTCGCCTCCCTGGAAGCCCTGCTCCGGGAGCCACACGTTGCCGCTGGAATCGGTAAAGGGCGTGGACTGACCCGCCTTGATGCGAAGAACCTTGGCCACAGGCGCGGCGGCCGCCGAAGTTGTCTCGATCGTTTTCGGCGCCGACGCGATCGCAGTGGGTTCGTCTTGGAACAACAGCTGCGCAAACTCATGCAGGCCCCGCCGCCAAGTGAGCCATTCGTGAGCCGTTTGCGGCGACACATAAAAATGGCAGTTCACGCCAGCCTCCTTGAGCGCATCGGTGTTTGCCTTGGGGTCGCCGCCGAAACCGCCGCGGCCGCCGCCGCGTCGAGCGCCGGGCTCGATTTCGCGGCTCCCATAACCGATGAACACCACCTTGACCTTCTGCCTGAAGGCCGGCATATCGGTGATTTTGTTAACACCGATACTGCCGCCGCTGAACAGGCCGATATGAGAAAACGTATCGAGGTGAGCCAAAGTTATATTATGAGTCTGCAAACCTCCCATCGAAAGGCCGGCCATGGCGCGATGCGATTGATCGGCGATGGTCCGGTGGTTGGCGTCAATGAACGGAATTAGCTCATCAACGAGAACATGTTCGAACGCGCTAAAGTTGAAGCCGCCGCGACCTCCCGGGGCGCCCTCCGGAGCAGCAGCTCCAGCACCCCCCGGTGCACCACGCGGAGTTGCCGCACCGGCTGCAGGCGCGGCGCCGCCTGGAGTGGCCGGCGCTGGTCCGCGCTGCGGGCCGGCAGCGCCGGGAATATAACTATTGGCCATCACGATAATGAACGGCTTCGCCTTACCAGCGGCAATCAGGTTATCCATGATCAGGTCGGCATGACCTTGGGCTCCCCAGCCACTTTCATCCTCGCCGCCGCCATGTTGCAAGTACAAAACTGGATAACGCTTCGAGGCATCCTTCTCGTAGTTCGGCGGCGTGTAAACGAATACAGGCAGGTTGGCATTGGCGCTTGCCGAATGGAAGTGGGTATGCTCCAGGCGTCCGTGAGGCACGTCCTTGAGGGCATAAAAATCTCCATCTTTCGCGGGAACTTCGACCCCGCTTCCCCACCGGCTCGCGCCGTAAAAATACAAACTACCCGGGTCTGGAACACTCGCGCCATCGACCCAGATTTGGTAGTAATGAAAACCTTCGTCCTGCGGTTTGGACTCGCCGATCCAAGCACCATCCTCGCCTTTGACTAGCGGGTATTTCACGGCGCCGATGTCGAGCAAAACACTCGTGGCCTGCGGGGCGACGACGCGAGCCCGCACGCGCCCGTCGGAATTGACTTGCGGATATTGTTTATTGGGCTGGTTGAGCGAGGAGGGCTTGAAATCTTCTACGACCTTCTCGTCGGTCTGGGCCATGGCCGGAAGACCAACCAGGAGCGCGGAAATTAGCCCCAACATTGCGATTGAGACGGCAAACCATTTTTTTTTGCTTAAAGTCTCAGGTCTCATAATTGATTCCTCTGCTTTTTTTGTAAATTTGGATTTGCTGTTTAATCTTGGAACAACAGCGGCGCAAGTTCACGCAAGCTGCGTCGCCAAGTCTGGAATTCGTGAGCAGTATCCGGTGACACATACGCAGTGTTTTTGATGCCGAGCTTAGCAAGCGCCTCGTGATTCGCGTTGATGTTGCCCGGGTTCTCACGGCTGCCGCAGCTGCAGAACACGACTTTGACTTTCTCGTTAAAACCGGGTGTATTTTCCACATCTGCGGGGGAAATGACGCCGCCGCTTAAGAGCCCGATGTGGGAGAATTTGTCGAGATGCTTCAGGGTGATGAAGTGAGTCTCCGCTCCGCCCATCGACAGGCCGGCCATTCCGCGGTGAGGCTGATCAGAAAGCGTGCGGAAGTTGGCATCGACATATGGGATCAGTTCTTCGACTAAAACGGTCTCAAACGTAGTGTTGCTGCCTAAGCCACCCAATCCGCCACGACGGCCGCCAGCAGGCGGACCCCCAGCAGGCGCGGCAGGCGCCGCTCCGGGCGTCGTATTCGTCCCACCGGCAGGGGCGGGAGTTGTGCCATCCGCGACGGCGGCCGTCGGCTGAGGCGCGGTCGCCGCTGCGGGTGCGGCTCCGTCTGGCGCGCCTGCGCCAGAACCACTCGGACCTCGTCGAGCACCCGGGCGCCCACCTTCATTGGTCATGCCGTAGGTCATGACGATTAGAAAGGGCTTGGTTTTGCCTTCGGCCAGCAGGTTGTCCATGATCAGATTGGCGCGGCCTTGGTTCCACCAGGCAGTCTCATCTTCACCCCAGCCGTGCTGGAGGTAGAGCACGGGATAGCGCTTGGTCGAGTCCTTGTCGTAGTCCGGCGGCGTATAGACCCAGGCGCGTTTCGTGGTGTTGGTGCTCTTGGAGGGGAACAGAACCTGCTGCACCGTGCCGTGGGGCACCTCCTTGATGGAGTAGAAGTCCTGGTCATGAGCCGGAATCTCGATGCCGCTCTCCCAACGAGTAGAGCCATAGTAGTTCAGTGTGCCGGGATCGTTGAATGTCCCTCCATCAATGGTGAGATGATAATAGTGGAAGCCTTCATCGAGCGGATTGGCTGTGGTGCCTGTCCAAGCGCCGTCATCCCCCTTTGTGAGTTTGGTGCCCCCGCGGCCCAGACCCACCGTGACGCTTTGGGCTTGGGGCGCGTTGATGCGAAACCGCGCGTAACGTTGTGAGTTGACTTGCGGATATTGCTGCTGGGGCTGGTTCAAACTCGAGGGTTTGAAATCCTCCAGCGGTTCGCTCACTTGGGCGAATGCGGTGTTCCCTACCAAAAATGGCAGCAATGCAATACCGATGATCGCAGCTTTCATACGGAGCTCCTCAATTTGCAATCAGGTTTAACAGCATTCATTCCTAGAACAACAACCGCGCGAATTTGTACAGGTTCTTGCGCCAAGTCTGAAATTCGTGGCCAGTGTCGGGGGCTTCGTTGTACTTCAGATATGAAGCGTGTGGTGCCGGGATTACGAGCAGTTTGAATAGACAGACATGCTATCTCATTCCATGACTAAATGCGCACTCGGTTGGAGCGTGAACCACCGCCCCCGGCCACGGTGGCCAACCCGAACGGATGCGCCACAAAGAAGACAGTCGTACGTTGACGTACAAAATAGCCGCAGGCTTCGTCGGCTGTCAATCAAATTGTGCGAAATATCCGCGGTCGCCGACTACTTGACGCCCTTGCGATGGGGCAAGCGTCGTGACGTACGGCCATTGGCATCGAACGGCGGCGCGGAGAAAACTTCGTGGACCCGCTCAAGAAACCGCTGATTCTCGTCAGACTCGCTCTCGGTCAAGCAGTCCCTAAGAGCAACCCGTAGCGGCTCCGAGTATTTAAACGTGCGCCGCTCCAAGCTGCGACCGGCCGTCGTCAGGAACACACAGCGCGCACGGCGATCGATGGCATGGGACCGGCGGCGTACTAAACCCCGCCGCTCCAGAAGTCTCAGGATCGCGGCTACCGTATTGGGGTCCGAGCCCGTCTGTTCCACAATTTTGATCTGCGTGATGCCAGGTTGCGCGCCACGACGCGGAGCACTACGTATTGGTCGGCCGTGATGCCGTGCCGCAGCATCCAGGCATTGACACGACGGTGGAATGCCAGATAAGCCTTGCGCAAAGCGCATCGCGAGCTCGTAATCTTTCGGCACCGTGAACACCTTCCAAATCGACGTTTGTTATTGCGCAACATTGATTATCAATTCCTTAAATCGACTCGGAATTGAGGTTTTCAGCTTCATCCATTATACATTCTAGACTTGACGAAGGATAGGAAGCTGCGATGCACCGGCAGGGAGGATTTCGCCATCTTTACCGTGACAATCGCGAGAGAATCATATGGCAGCGGCATGCGATCGAGCGATCCATGCCCGCCGACAGCCGCACGTGGTTCCACGCTCAAGAAATTGCCGGCTACAACCCGCGATACATCAGGCTCGGCAAAGAGGGTGAAGTTCTCAAGGAAGCGGTGCCCGCGAGACGGCGATTCACCTGGCCTCATAGGTTTTCCACAACCATTCCATTGCTTCGCCCAGCGTCTGCCGGACCACTCCCTTCTCGACGTGTCCGGCATCTTCCGCCCACACGTATTGATAGTCATATCCCTTCGCGGCCAAAACTTCGGCCATGCGGTTGTTGGCGAGCGGCCAATTGCGGGTACTCCCCTCCGGAGTGGTCGCGCCAGGTCATGCGAGCCGACTTCCAGCCAAATGCGGATCGGTTTCTTCTCCGTCTGGGGAATAAAGTTTTCATGGTATTCCCACGCCCCGTGCGGGGCTATGGAACTGCGGGCCAGGCCCACAAACGTGCCCGAATAACTGATGACGCGGCGGTAGAGATCGGGGTGGAACCAGGCCATCGACATTGCCGCAGCACCGCCGGAGCTAGCGCCCACTACTCCGCGGCCGTCCGGGTCCTTGGTGAACTTCACACCCCCAGATTTCTCCGCCAGCGGCAAAACTTCCGCCTCGATGAACTCCGCATACTTGCCGGACACAGTGTCGTATCCAGACTGCTCGCCTCCATTTCCTGCGCCACTGCCGTTGGCGATAAACACCGCCGCCATCATCGGCAACCGCTTTTGCGCGATCAGCGTATCCATCACGGCAATTAGCGTTTCCTGCATGTTCGATATCGCGGAGCCGTCGTGATTGACCTTCAGTGGCAGCTCTTTTCCCTCAACATACCCCCCGGCACGTAGACCCATACATTCCGCGTGTAAGGCCCGCGCACGCCAGGATATACTTTCGTATCTTCAGACTTCATCGAAAACATCGTCACCTTGCCGCGCGGCCTGTCCTGCGGCACCGTCAGCGGCAGCACACCAGTCGACGGCCCCGTCGCGTAACTTTGAAGTTTTCGTTCTTGTCCAATGGCGGCGCCTTCTCGACAGCTACGGCATCCGCAGGCGGTGCGACCGGAATGGCCGGACCGCGCGCTGCGCGGCTGTCCACCCGGTGCCGGCTGATCTGCTGGCGTTGTGCTTTGCTGTGCTTGGCTCAGCCGACAAACCTCCGCTACGAACAATCCAGCGGCTAGAGTCAAAACCCAAACCGCAATTTGCAGAGGTTTCATAAGGCGCCCTTTCAAGCTTAAGCAATGGTCGCGCGTCACAATTTCGCTACCGCGCCGCGAGTATATTCTGCGCATGCGCCAGCAGATCATTTTAGTTGACTTAAGCGGCCACCGAGCGCATATTGTACGCTAACGTATGATGCCGCGACACTTCCAGGGGTTGTCCCTGGGATGACACCTTGCCGCTGGCACAGGCACGTAGCTGGTGGTTCCAGAGTCGTTGATCACCTTTCCTGTTCCTGCCGGCCACGCCGAGGGGAAAGACAATCGGTGTCGTGAAGCTACTGCGGTTGCTCGGCCTTCAGGCCGATCGAACCTCGGATGCACGACTTCCAGATGCAATAGAAATGCGATCACCGATTCCTGGTTTCCGCACGTTTTGCTGTAATTGCGGCAACTGGAGAAAAGGATTGTATGTCGTTGGCCGGGTATTATAATCGAAATCGCTTGAAAACTGTCGGGGGGATTCGTTTCGTGCTACCAGGCACGCTTGCCAAATTGGGATCGCTTATTCTGTATTATCCATTTCACCCCACCACGAAGTTCCTTCAATGGGCCACGCCTACCGTCCGACTCGCCGTCAGTTCTTGCAAACGGCAGGGGCCGCGATTGCCGCCCCTTATGTAATCACTTCCAAAGCCCTTGGCGATGACGAAACACCACCCGCCAGCGATCGCATCGTGTTGGCCGGGATCGGCATCGGCAACCAAGGTTCCAACGATCAAGCCGCTTTTCTGCGCCGTAACGACGTGCAGTATGTTGCCGTTTCGGATGTGAAGAAGAGTGTGCGCAACAAAGCCAAAGCGGCGGTGGACAAGCGCAATCAAAACAGCGACTGTCAAACCTACAACGATTTCCGCGAGCTGCTAGCCCGCACCGATATCGATGCCGTGCACATTGCCACGCCCGACCATTGGCATGCGATCGTGATGATCGAAGCCTGCCGCAGTGGCAAAGATGTGTATTGCCAAAAACCGGAAACGCGCACCCTGCGTGAAGGTCCGCTGATGATCGATGCCGCGCGTCGCTACGCGCGCGTGGCTTCCGGCGGCAGCCAGCGCGTGCTGGAAGATTACCGACAGATTGTTAACCGCTGCTGGAGTGGCGAACTTGGTCCCATCAAATCGATCAACGTGAATGTCGGTCCGCTTTCTACCCTGTGCAATTTGCCGGCCGAAACGCAACCGGACGATATTGATTGGGACCGCTGGCTCGGCCCCGCACCCTGGGCTCCCTATAACTCGAAGCGTTGCAGTGGGAGTTACAATATCAACGGTAGCAGTTGGCGTTCGTTTTCCGATTACTCCGGCGGCGGCATGACCGACTGGGGCGCGCACCACTTTGGCGGAGCGACGTTTGCCGTCGACGTGCGCGAATTGCAACCCGAAGAAGTCACCTACCACGAGGAAGAAAATTATCTCACGTACCGTTATTCCAACGGCATTCTGCTCACGCACAACAAGCCGCATATAGGCAACCTGGCGGTCGAAGGCACTCCGGATGAAAAGCGCGATCCGAAGCCAGTGCCGACGTATAAGGGCACCGGAGGCATTTACGGCGACTTCATCTATTGCGTGAAGACCCGCGAAAAGCCGTTCCGCGATATCGAGTTGGCTGTGAATACCGCGGTGGTGTGCCATTTGGGACTGATTGCCTATGAACTGAAGCGGAACTTGAAATGGGATGCCGCGAAGCAGGAATTCCCCGGCGATCAAGAGGCGAATCGGTTGCTCGATCGTGCCCGCCGCGAGCCGTGGCAAATTTAGTCGGGGTTCTTTTGACAGCAACTCGTTCCCAAATTTGCAAGCACACCTCCTAAATCAGGAACTTTAATATGTTGGATGAAGCCTTTGAATCCTTGAAAACATACGATTGGGGCGCTAATCGCAAGCCGCTGGAAGAAATCGACAACGCAGTCCTTACCGCAAAGTCCGACGACGCAAAACGGAAAGAAGTGGAATTGAAGCTGTTGGAAGTGCTGAAGAGCGATGTTTCGCGCGACGCCAAAGATTACATCTGCCGCAAGCTGATGATTGTCGGCACGGCTGCTTCGGTGCCGACGCTGGCTGCAATGCTCTCGGATAAAGACCTTTCTCACATGGCTCGCTATGCCTTAGAGAGAAATCCCGGACCGGAGGCGTTAAAGGCTCTGCGCAACGCGCTGCCGAAAGTTAGTGGCCCGGCGAAAATTGGCATCATCGCTTCCTTGGGCGTACGGCGCGATTCGGAAAGCGTTCCAGCTTTAACGGAACTTCTCTCCGATTCCGATACGGCCGTGGCCCGAGCCGCGGCTCTTGCACTGGGCGATATCCGCACTTCGCAGGCCGGGAAATCGCTCAGCGGAGCGAAATCGGTGGCGACGGAAGTGAAGCCAGCCGTCATCGACGCCAGTTTATTCTGCGCTGAAGGTTTGCTGGCCGATGGCAAAAAAGATGAGGCGTTGGCGATGTTCAGAGCGTACGCAAGCGACAATTATGCCAAGCATGTTCGTGTGGCCGCCACCAAGGGCATGCTGGCTTGCGCCGGCAAGAAAGAGTAAGGTGCGGCGGATGCGACTGAATCATCGAGGTTTGATTTTCATCGCCATCCTCGGCATGGCGATGGCATTTGGCGCTGTTTCGTTCGCTGCCGATGAACCGGCCGACGATTTGGTGCGGATGACCGTCCAACTGCTAACGGATAACGATAAAGACATGGCGCGGTCGGGCTGGAACAAGTTCGCGCTGCCGCCAACGGGGCCGCCGCAACCAGGCAGTTCGCCGCTCAGTTGCCGAGTTTGCCGGCTGCAGGGCAGGCATCGTTGCTTAGCGCCTTAGCCGATCGCGGCGATGCGACGGCACTACCGGCGGTCTTGGAATTGTTTGGCGCCAGCCACAACGAAACGGTTCGCGGCGAAGCCATTGCCGCGGTCGGCTCACTCGGTAAGGCATCGGATTTACCCCTGCTGGTGAAATTGCTTTCGTCCGATTCCGCCAAGGAAAAGTCGGCCGGCGCTCGGCCATCATGCAGTTGCGCGGCGAAGATGTGCCTGTCGCGATTGCCATGTCAATGAAAGCTGCTCCGTCTAAAATCCACGTGGCGCTGATCGAAATTCTGGCCAACCGCCGCGCGCTGGGCGCCGTGGACAGCATTCTGGCCGACGCCGTCGACGACGATCCCAAAGTGCGGGTGGCGGCAATGACGGCGCTCGGGCAATTGGCCGGCGCCGATCAAATTGCCGGCATGCTGAAAGGGGTGCTTAAAGTCCCGGTCGGCACGGAGCGGGCTGCGGCCGAAAAGGCCGTTGCTTTGGTTTGTGGTCAGCTCGACGACCAACAACAGGCGGTCCTTGCCGCGTGGAACAAATGCAAACCTGACGATCAAACCTCGCTGTTGCCCACGCTAGGCCGCGTGGGTGGAAAAAAGGTACACGACACCGTCGAAACTGCCCTGGCTAGCGACGACAAACCGCGGCGCGAAGCAGGCTTGGCCGCGCTTTTCAATTGGCCTGATGCCACAGTCGCAGACGAACTGTTCGCGTTGGCCCAACAGGCCGACAATCATGCGCATCGAGCCATGACCTTTGAGGCGTTCGTGCGTGTCGGCTCCAACCGCGACACGCGCACCGATTTGGAGCGGCTCGATCGCATGAAGCAAGCCATGTCGATTGCCAAAACCGATGAAGAACGGTCACTGGTCGTCAATCGTTGTCGAACAGCCTATGCGATCGAATCGCTGCGGTATTTGCTCCCTTATTTAGACAAGCCGGAGTTTACCCAATTGGCGTGCGAAACCATTGTCGAGCTGGCGCATCACCGCGAAATCCGCGACCCGAACAAGACTGAATTCGATGCGGCGCTCGATCGGGTCATCAAGCTCAGCAAAGACGATGTCGTCATCGATCGGGCCAATCGCTACAAAAAAGGCGAAACCTGGGAACGACCGAGACCGCCTGAAGCATCGGATCCAGAATAGCGACTTTTGGCTCGCCAAGCTTTGCGTAACTAACACGACCAGATCGCCAAATTCGAGCGTGGGGACCAGCACTTGTCGGACATAGGCCAGGAAGGCCTGGCCGTTCATCGCGCCGTCGAGCACCATCGGCGCCGTCAGGCCCGCTTCGCGCAGAGCGACCACGAAGGTCATGGTTTTCCAATGACCGTGCGGAGCATACGCCCACAGCCGCCGTCCGGGCAGACAACGCCCATACTGGCGAACCAGATTGGTCCGCGCTCCGCTCTCATCGATAAACACCAGGTGACGGGGCTCCCAGCCGAGCCGCTCCACGGTCCAAGCGGCCCGCCGGGCCAGGACATCAGGCCGCTGTTGCTCCGCCGCAAGGATCGCTTTTTTTGAAGGTAATGTGCAGCCATTTCAGGGCCCGCCACACCGTTCCCAACGCCACCGAAGCGCCCAGCTCCGCGCAACTCCTGGAGCGTGGCATTCGGACGCTGTTGCACCAACTGCGCAAGCGGGGCAGTTCGTGATAGGGAGCCGTGCGGCGAGGCAGTCTTGTCGGAAAAGTCCCGTGTGGATTCATGCGAGCACGCATGCGTGACTCGAACGGTGAACCAATTATGCGCCGCGAAGGAGTTTTTTCCAGCATCAGCTCGGCACGATCCGGTCAATATCAAGATCCGTCGTGAAATTTGTGAACGATTTGCGCTGCGCATTGAGTCGGCAGACAAGATCACGAAGGATTTCGATGCGCAGAACGTTGGCGGGCGCAATGACTGGACCGGCAGAGGCATGATGCTGAAGATTCAGCGCCCAGCGAACATCGGTGTGTTTCTTCTCAACCGCTATCACGTGGAACGCCATGCCGTTGAGGACGCCGATGGACGGATCACGGAACGCGAAGTTCGAGTTGCAAACCCACGATCGCAATGGATCGTAATCTTTGATCCAAGCTTCGACGTCATCCCGATGGACCTGTGGCGGAAGCTGCGCCGCAAACTCGCCGGTCGACGTGGCCGCGGCAAAGTGCGGAAGACCAGAAACCAAAATCGCGCATCGACGCTTTTCTCCGGCATTGCGATCTGCGATTGCGGCGAACATGAAGGCGGCCGACGTGTTTGCAATTCTCACCGCGGGGGTCGTCACCTCATCCTACTTTGCGGATTCTGCCTCGCGCGAAGCAAAAGCTACCAAAATCGCTTTGGAGCAAGCCGAATTTCAGCGGAAGCGAGCCGAAGGGGTCAATGCGTTTTTTACCGATGAAGTATTCGGTTTGGCCGATGCCAAATCGTTCCAACCGGTCTGGCATCAGTTTGCTAGATGCGTTGGACCTTGCGGCGAGCATAATCGATGAACGTTTTCCGAATGACCCAGAAACTCGCGTCGTAATTCGCGATCGTTTCGGCGAGGTGTTCAGACAAGTTGGCGAGTCTCAGAAGGCAGCAGAACAATTTCAGATGGCCGTCTCGCTGCGCCGTAAATTGGCCGGTGATTTGGATCCGAGTACCTTGATAAGTCGCAGTTACCTCGGATCTGCCCTGCAGTACGCACATCGACCGAGCGAGGCGATGGAAGTGCTGCAGTCAACATTAGCCGATCAAACGAAAGTGCTCGGAGCAGGCCATCCGGACACAATTCGCACTGAGATTTATTTGGATTTGGTGTTGAGGGAAATGCACGACGAGAAAGCCCTGGAACATTCTGAGAAGACATTTCAGCATGCCCATCAAGCATTAGGCCCGCGACATCCGCGAACCTTAGAACTGGGTTCAAAAACTCGTTCCTTTCGGGTGGCCGGGGTCGCGGTACTCCGAGCCCCCGGTGAACCGCTGCTGGGGGCTTCCATTGGTTTACTTGGCGTCGAACTCAGCGGTCTTTGCAGCCACAGCGGCTTTTCCCTTTTCGATTTCCGAGGCTTCCAATTCCGGATTTGGTTTCGCACTGCCGGGTTCCAATCCCAAAATCCATTTGATTCCGCCTAGCATCGATTCCTTATAGCGCGAGTCTTTCCAGACTGCTTCGTTGTGGCCCAGGCTCATGTGAAACAACTTGCCATCGCCATATTCGCGGCACCAGGCAATCGGCACGTGAAACTGCTTGACGTTATCTTTCACGTGCTTGTCGAATGTCGAGCGGGCAATATCCAGACTCATCAGCACGCGCACTTTTTCCGGCTGCCAATTCTTAAACTGATAGATTTCATCTTTGATTTCAAATTCTTTGCCCCACGGCTTGCTGATCGGATGGTCGGTGTCGTTCACGACAACCGTTACGTGACTGTTAGAAGTCCATGGGTGCTCATTAAAAGTTCCGCCAATCATTTCATAATATGGCTTGTAGTCTTTCAGCGTATCGGTGGCGGAATGCACGCCGATAAATCCATGCCCTTTTTGTTTGGCCCAATCGTTGAGAAAGTAATCGAATGTTGCGTCATCTACTGGCCACTTTGCGCGGTCGCCGGTGGTGTAAAACATCACCAAGTCGTAATTTTTCAAATTGTCTTTCGTAAAATCGGCCGGAGCATCTTGCGTGCAATCAACGGTGAACAATCCGCTTTCATCGGCCCATTTTTTCACTTCCCTTTCGGCAATCGATGGCTCGCCGTTCTTTCGCTTCACCACATCGTGTACGAAGCCAAAACTCTTGGTCACAAACAGCATTCTCGCGGGTTTGGCAGGTTTGGCGGCGGACGACTCATCGGCGGCCGATGCCGATTTCGAAGTGAAGAGGGCCGCGAGAGCAAACAAGGCGATGGCGGCTGCAAATCCAAACATTTGCCCGGCGCATTTGACCAAAAGCATTGGCTGATCTCCCATTTCAATTTCGATGCCAGCACGGCTGGTTCCCCCAGCACAGGAATCGTAGCAAGCCGATAGCGCAACAGCAACTATTGCCAACCTTTGGTAGTGGGCCAGTTTGAAATTAGGATCTGGATAAATTCTATTCGTCTTGCGGAAATACTGTTTCGCCGGATGCAGTTATCCGTATGGAGCTGCTTGCATTCACCTGTTGCATCCGCCGGAATGGGCGCTGCCGAAGGAGCTGCCCCATCCGAATCGGCAATAGGCAGCGATTGGATAACGTATCTGGACGAACTTGCCCGCCTGAAGCCGCCCGCGGATGATGCCGCCTTTCAAAAGGAAGTCTCGCAAGCGAAGTGCGAAGCGAAGCTGAAATTCACCGATTGGCTCAGATCGAAGCTGAACGTTGTGGTCAATCCCGATTCGATTTTCGACTATCAGGTCAAACGCATTCACGAACTCAAGCGGCAACTGTTGAACGCGCTGCGGATCGTCGTGTCCTACGGATGGCTTGGCGCCTATATCGCGGTCATTTGGGACTATCGAGGTGAGTGCTGTGTCGTTCGAACGTCGCAACTCCACGGTCGTCGTTGCCGCTATCTGATTTGAATCGCCTTGCCAGTTTGGGTCGACTCGTAAGCCGCCATCATGACTTTCAAGTCTTTGAGCCCTTCTTCACCCGTGGTTAACGGGGCCTTGTCGTTGAGAACGCACTCGCTGAAGTGATCCATCTCGGACGCGAAGTGGTTCACAGGCTCAACTTGCACTTCCTCTCTGTCGCGTCCGCGAGGCCGCCAAAGGCGATTGTCTTGATATGACCAGTACGGTTCGGATTCCAATTGCCCCTTGCATGTTCAACTAATTGCGATGCAAGTTGTAAAAGGCAGTGGCGTTCAAACCCATGATTCCGGCGCGCTCCGCCTTGCTAAGTTTGGCGATGTACTGGTTAACAATTGAGAATGCGTGCTCATATCCACCGGCCAATACTGCGACGGGCCAATCGGAACCGAACATCAGTCGTTCGGCCCCAAAAGCTGCCAGCACAACATCAAAATACGGATCGAAATCGGCTGCACGCCACAATCGCCAATTGGCTTCGGTAATTAAGCCGGAAAGTTTGCAGTAAACATTCGGAAAGCCTGCAAATCGCTTGATCTGCTCTCGCCACGGCGAAAGCAAAGCGCTCGCGATTGGCGGCTTCGCTAGGTGGTCGACAACAAATTTCTGCGAAGGGAAATGCGACACCAGCTCGATCGCCGCAGGCAATTGCCTGGAATAAATTAGAATGTCGAAGGCTAGGCCGAACCGGTGCAGGGCGGCAATGCCGCGCCGAAAATCGACCCGCTGCAGAAATTTCTCGTCGGGCTCGTCTTGCACCACGTGGCGCACGCCTACGAGTTTAGGATGGGCACTGAACTCTTCGAGCGTCTGTTCAACCCGGGTGGAGCAAAGATCGACCCAGCCCACGACCCCAACGATCGACTGGTGCTCACGGGCCAACTCGAGCAGCCAGCGCGTTTCCTCGTGTGACTGGCGTGCTTGCACCGCGACGGAACCTGTAATGCCGAATCGGTCGTGCAAGGGTGCCAAATGGGTTGGTAAAAAATCCCGACAAATCGGCCACTCCGGCCTGATCCATGGAAACTGTTCGGCGTCGAACTTCCAAAAATGTTGATGCGAATCGATCTGCATCGGCGCTTCAGAACTGCATGGCGATGTTAGCATAAATCTGATTTTCCGCTCGATTCAAGCTGGCAATCGCTTGCGCGGGTTTACGACTTCAAATCGTCTGGATTGCTCCGTTCCACCGGCACCAATCGGCGCTGGAACTGGGCCGGCGATATTCCAAATACCCGACTAAAGGCGCGCGAGAATTGGAATTGATCGGCGAAGTCGAGCCGCTTGGCTGCTTGTTTGACGAGCACTCCCTGCGTGCTGAGTAAGTCGGCCGCGTATCGCATGCGCTGACGAAGCAAGTATTGGTAGGGGCTGATGTGGTCGAATCGCTTAAACAATTAACATATATACGGCACCGTGAGCGCATTTCGTCGGCCACTTGTTCGACGGTTTTTAGCGCCAAATTATTGTGATCAACGAACCCACGCACTCGCAAATAGGTAGTGTAAGCGCGGCTGCTCACGTTGTCGGACGGCAGCGCTTGTTCAGAAATTTTGTAGGCTAAAGTCGCCAGCAGCGACCCGCATAGCGACTGGCTGTAGCGCGTGTGCGCAAGACCGTTGGCAATGAACATTTCAAATAGTTCATGCACTTCATGACGAGTGTAAATTCGCCGATAGCCGTGCTGGCTGAAGCCGGCGGTTTTCAAAACATCGGCTGCCGCTTTGCCCGTAAACGTGACGTAATACTTGCTCATCAGCGCCCTGCGCTGGCGATAATTTCCATCGGCGTGACTGGGCTGTAGCCGAAAACGGCGACCGGCGCAAGCTCATATTCCTTACCCGCCAGCAACACGCGGCCTTGTCCTTCAGCGACGAACTCGATGGAGTAGTAACCGAAGTCGGGCCGGCGAATGGCATAGTCGGCGCGTACTCGTTCCCAGCCGCCCAGGACTACGTAAAGTCGAGATTTCGCGTTGCCTGTCAGATCGAAATAATAGCGACGCGCTCCGGAAACCTGCCGCGAAATGAAGCTCGGCAGTTCTGAGATCTCAAAGCGATGCGACTTGCCGACGTCTAGCGTGCGAGGTGGAGTAGGCATTCGAAGTTGGCCAGGGAAAACTGCAAAAAGCTCTGTACCCGAACAAATGAATTTCTATGGCGGGCAAGAAGCCGAAATCAAAGATAGTACACTGCCAAAGAATTGCTATGCTGCCGAGAGAACAATTACGTGCAAAACGACGTTTCAGCTATGAGATGCTTAAGATCAAACATTTTCTTTGCTGCCTTGCTTACTTTGCTCATAACTTGCGACCGATGGACCGATCGGGTTCTGCGCATCGGTTCTCGGCGCATCGCTTCGGAAGCTTTCCATGCGCCAGCTTGTTTTTAACGCAGTTTTTAGCGTGTTGTTGCGTTCGACTACTGAGGAATTCCGGTCGCCGGTGGCGCATGATCGGCCTTTTCTGGCGGACCGAGGAGCTCGGTAAAAATTGGCTTCAAGGCATCGGCCCAAACCTGATATCCGCGAACCGAAAGATGCAGTCCATCTTCGGTAATGCCTGGCAACAGCTTGCCGTGCTCGTCCGTAAGTTGGCCGTTGATGTTCACATAGCGGATCGTACTCCCGTTGGCAAGTTTCTCAATGCGAGCATTGATTTTGTCGATCGTGGCCATGATTTGCGGGCTTCTTTCGCCGGCGTCGTCGCGGAGTGATGCCCGTCAGAATGATTTTCGCCTCCGGCGCTTTGACTTGAAACACATTGACGATCGCTCGCACGCCTTGTGCGACGTCGGCTATCAATTCGCGATCGTCGGCTCGGGGAACTCTTCCAACATTGTTGGTGCCAATCATCAGCACAATCACTTTCGGATGGACGCCGTCCAGTTCGCCGTAGTTCAAGCGGTACAGCACGTTGCGAGTCGAATCGCCACCCCAGCCAAAATCGGCCGCATTCCAGCCGAAAAAGTTTTCATTCCAGTTTTTTTGGTGTTCTGGATAATCGTTGGCCTGCCAGCGGCGCGTGATGGAGTCGCCCTCGAAATAAATATCGATTCCGCCTTGCTTCGCCTTTTCAACGAGCGCGGCGTGTGCGGCTGCGAATGTGGGATTGGATTGCGGGATGCCTTTTTGCACAGGGGTCTGGCCGTTGCAAGGCAGCGCAAGCAAGAGCCATGCCACAACTGCACCAACCCGATGGTAGTAGCAGGAGGATTTCATCCGAGCGAACGATCGTTTGTTACAAATAAGAATTAATTAGATTCTCAATCATCTCTTGCCGGCCGCTGCTATTGGGTGTTATGTCGCCCTTGGAAAGCATGTGTTTTTCCAGCGTGCTGAAATTGTGCTGTCCAGATTCGATTTCCGCGCCGAGGCCGTCATCCCAGGAGGCGTAACGGTCTTTCACGAGCTTGTCTAAAACTCCGTCGGCGCGGATGGCGGCGGCGATTTTGAGGCCGCGGGCGAAGGCATCCATGCCGCCGATGTGGGCGTGGAATAAATCGATGGGTTCAAAGCTTTCGCGCCGCACTTTGGCATCGAAGTTCAACCCGCCGCTCGTGAAACCGCCGTGTTTGAGGAGTACCAGCATCACTTGCGTAGTGAGATAAATATCCGTCGGGAATTGATCCGTATCCCAGCCCAAGAGTAAGTCGCCAAAGTTGGCGTCGATCGAGCCCAAGAATCCTTGCATCGCGGCATATTCCAATTCGTGCTGCATCGAGTGGCCGGCAGCGTGGCATGGTTGGTTTCGATATTCAGTTTCACATGTTTTTCCAGCCCGAAGGTGCGCAAGAAGTTAAGGCAGGCCGCGGCATCGAAATCGTATTGATGTTTGGTCGGCTCCTTCGGCTTGGGCTCAAAGTAGAATTGGCCCGTGAAACCGATCTGTTTGGCGTAATTGACCGCCATGTGCATGAAGCGAGCCAGGTGATCGAGCTCGCGCTTCATATCGGTGTTCCAAAGTGTTTGATATCCCTCGCGTCCACCCCAAAACACATAGCCGGCGCCACCGAGTTCTTTGGTCACTTCGATTGCCTTTTTTACTTGGGAGGCAGCGAACGCGAAAGGGTCGGCATTGCAGCTCGTGGCTGCGCCGTGCATGTCACGGCGGTTGCTAAATAAGTTGGCGGTTCCCCACAGCAATTTGATTCCAGTACGCTGTTGCTCCGCTTTCAAGGTACGAACGACTGTGTCTAGGTTTTTGTTCGTCTCGGCCAGTGACGTCCCTTCCGGCGCAACATCGCGATCGTGAAAGCAATAAAACGGCACGCCAAGTTTTTCGATGAATTCAAAGGCCACGTGAACGCGATTGATCGCGTTTTCCACATTGTCGTTTGAGCCTTCCCAGGGGCGAACCATTGTGCCAGGACCGAACGGATCGCTGCCCGTGCCGCGGAAGGTGTGCCAGTAGGCCACGGCGAAGCGCAAGTGATCCTTCATCGATTTACCCTCGACCAATTCGCTGGCGTTGTAGTAATGGAACGCCAGCGGATTGAGGCTCTTCGAGCCTTCGAATTCAATTCTTCCAACTTCAGGAAAGGCAGCGCTTGGGGACATGAATTAAAACGTGTGCGGAATGATATGGTGTCTATGGTTTGGTTACTTCAGGGCATCCACGAGGCCCACGACTTGCATGTTGTAATCTTGACTGCGCGACATGCTTCCGCGTAACCAAAGCACGCCCTGGTGCGCGGCATTCCAGCGTGGCACAATCGGCCGCAAGTTATCGACCGTGGAGTTCCGTGTAATTGGCGCCCAATTCCACGTGGCACCGCCGTCGGGCGTGACGCCTTTGAAAACTTCGTGCTTGGCTAGCTTCGCATCGTTGCGCGGATCGATCGGCGTGCTAATGTAAACTGTATCGGCATTTTGTGGATCGATCGAACCGCCGCCGATGTAATCTTCCTCCGATCTCCACAGCCGAGCACCGCCTTTGGCCAGCTGATGCACATTCCATTTGGTTCCGTCGAAGCGTGCGTAAAAGAAGCGGTGATCGTTGAAGTTGCTGTTGTCCGGCTCGTCATTGGCGCGGCAAGTGAAAAGGGCGCACGGATGTCCGTCGCGATCGTATGTCAAATGGGTCGTCCAGCAGTGCGTCATCGGCTCATCGTTCACTTTCGTGCCGGCCGCGAACACTCGTGTTAGATCGGCCGGCTTGGGCGTCGTGCCGTCGAGAAGATCCTCATCCACCACCGTACCGTCTGACTTGTGTGTTTTGCCGCCCAGCACAAAGCCGTGGTAGATGCTGTTGTTGAAATCGCGGGGATGATGCTCTGTGGTAATGAAACCGATCCGGTCTTTGCCGTTCGACGTGTACCGAACGTAACCATTGACGTAGCCCATGTTTTTATCGGTGAGCAATTTCCCGCCGAACTTCCAGATGCTGCCGTCGTCGTTGGAAATCAAGCAGGCGGGATCACGATTCACGGAGCGCACAAAATCGTAGATCCGCTTCTCCGCCGGGAGGTAATATACGTTGGAGTGCGTGGCTTTGTTATCGCCGATCGAAGCTGGCGGCTGACTCCAATCGAAGGTCTGCTCTTCCTGCCGCTGGCTCGCGTCGTGCGGCTGGCTGGAAACACGCCACCGCGTGAGTTTGTCGTTGTTATGTCGCGCATAGACCGCCAAATAATGCCCGTCCGGCCGGATCAAGAGCGCCGGCGCGTCGTGATCGTCGGCTTCTTGACGATCATGCAGCACCACGCGCTGGCAAACTCCCGATGCCATGTCGTAGACGGCTAGCTCAATGTTGCCGTGGCGATTGTCTCCGCCAACCCCGGCTTTGTTGCCGACCGACCCGATCAGCAGTTTACCGTTAGCTGGATCGACAATCACTCGATCGTCCTGATACCAGCACCATGCCCCGTTGTCATTGAACGCAATGAGCTTGCCGGCCACAAAATCCATTTCGGCGGCCGCCGAAGGTGTTGCGACCTCGGCAGCTCCGGCGCAGGTGATGCAAGCGAGGACCGCTGCGAGCGCCATGGATGGCAAAAAATGTTGGCTCATGATTGCCCATTTTCTTGACACGGAGGGACTTGACGACACATTATAATGCAACTTCGCAAGTGGATTCATCTATTCTGTTACCATTTGATTGGAAACGGAGGCGACGATGCTGCAGTGCTTTAGCGCCGTACCAGGAGCATGCCTTGCGTCGGCATTGACGATCATGCTGGCAATGGCCAATGCTGCTGAAGCCGATTCGCCATCGCTCAAAGACGCCTACAAAAATGATTTTCTGATTGGCGTGGCGCTGGGCGGAAGCGTACCAGACGACTATACGGCTGCAGAGTTGGCCGTCATCAAATCGCACTTCAATGCGATCACTCCGGAGAACTGCATGAAGCCGGGAATGATTCATCCCGAGGAAGATCGTTGGGAATTTGAGCAGGCTGATGCGCTTGTTCAATTCTCTGAAGCTAATGACATTCAAGTGTTTGGACATAATCTTGTTTGGCATAACCAAACGGCCGATTGGTTTTTTCAGGATGACCATGGCCAAGTCTGCGCGAGCAATTGTTGCAGCGGCTGAAGAAACACATCGACACGATTGTTGGCCGTTACAAAGGAAAAATTCGCGGATGGGATGTCGTTAACGAAGCAATTGCAGAAGGTGGCACCAAGGATTTGCGCGAAACTCGCTGGCAGAAGATCGTCGGCGACGACTATATCGTCCAAGCGTATAAGTTGGCCCACGCCGCGGATCCGAATTGCGAACTGCAATACAACGATTACAACATCGAATCGAACCCAAAGCGCGACCGCACCATTCGACTCATCAAAACCTTGCAGCAAGCGGGAATTCCAGTGGCGACCGTGGGCATCCAGGGACACTGGATGCTGGACAAAATTCCATTCTCCGATATTGAAACAGCAATTGAAGAGTTTCACAAAGCGGGAGTGAAAGTCGCCATTACAGAACTCGATTTGGATGTCGTGCCCCGACAATCGACGGGTGCCGACACAACCAAGCGCGAAGCCGACGGCTCGAAGAAATCGCCGATCACGGGGGACGTCCTGCAGCGTCAGGCAGAGCAATATGGCAAATTGTTTTCGCTGTTTCATAAACATCGCGACGCGATTAACCGGGTAACGCTTTGGGGTCTCAATGACGGCCGGTCTTGGTTGAACTATTGGCCGCGCGAGCGAACCGATCATCCGCTGTTGTTCGACCGCCAATGCCGGCCGAAGCCCGCTCTCCAAAGTGTGTTGGATGTGCCGGGAAAATCGGGAAATTAGCGCCGAAGGCCGCGGCTTTTTCATGGCTGACCTCCGACCTCCGGCGATCGAGAGGCGCGCCGTTCGGCGAGCTCGTCGGCCATTTGAATCGTCAGACGTTGGCTCAGTTTGTAAGCCGCCAATAGGAGCGTGCAAATGGCAAATAGCACCCCCACGATGACGCCGCTGCAGATGCGAAATCCCTGCAGCGTTTCGCTCGTCGGGGAAGCCTTGGGGTCGTAGCCAAAGGCGCCGGCCATCGTCCACAGAAACGATGAATTGCCGAAGGCCAATCCGCATTTTAACGCGAAGCCAATGGTTGCGAACACAATTCCCGTGAATCGCCGGCCGGTGGTCCATTCGGAATAGTCCGCTACGTCCGCATATATTGCCCACACCAGGGGAATGGTTGGCGCGTAGGCAATTGCGATCAGAATGGTCAGCGCGACCATGCCGCCTATCTGATCTGGTTGCAGGAGATAAAAGGCGAGCGATCCGAGGCTGGCCAAACCAAATCCGCATATGGCGACGGCTTTTTTGCCGAATCTTCGCGACAGCGCCGGCGACAGTAAAATGACAATGATTGTGGTTGCCGTGCCCAACATGTTGATGATGCTGTTGGCGACATCGGCCACATTGGAATTTACTAAATCTGAGCGCTCGCCGTGCACAATGTAGCCCAGCGTTTCCAAAATTCCATGCGCGGTGCGCTGCTGGGCGCCGTGAGGCCCAGACCGGCCAGCCAATCGAACATCGCTGCTTTATCGGCGTAATGGTGATAATAGTTGTACAGCGCGTTTCCGCGGAACGAGAGGATGCAGAAGTGTACAAGCGTCATCAGAAACATGACGAGCCACGGACTGCTTTTGAGCAGGTCCGAGAAGTCCTGTTTGGGCGATGATTGTTGTGTCGGCGGCGGCTGTATGCGTTCCTTCGTCGTGAAGAAAGTAATCAGAAACAGAACGAAACACGCGACCGCCCAAACGGTCATCGTGATTTGCCAACCGTATTGTCGATCGTGGCCGACGGCAAATTTCGCCACCAGCGGCAAGGTAAAACCACCGACGATGAATTGGGCGACATTCACGGCGACGAATCGAAACGAATTTAGTCTGGCGCGCTCATTCACATCGCCCGTCATTACGCCGCCGAGCGCGGAATATGGCATGTTGTTCATGGAATAAATCGTCATCATCAGGATGTTCGTGACGGCGGCATAGGCAATCATGCTCCCGGTACTCCAACCGCTCGGCGTGGTGTAGGCCAGAATCATGACCACGCACCACGGCGCGGCGGTGAACAAAATCCAGGGACGGAACTTGCCCCACCGCGATTTCGTGCGGTCCGCCAGAATGCCCACGATGGGATCGACGAATGCGTCCCACAGCCGAGCGACAATCAGAATGGTTGCTGCAGCCGCCAATGCTGAGGCCGAAAATATCGGTATAAAAATTCCCTTGATACAGAATCATCGTCATGAAGACGAAATTGGCCGCGGCGTCAGCAGCACTGTAGCCGGCCTTTTCCATGAACGACAGTTTTTGCTCGCTGGGATGATCTGCCATAAGGGCCTTCGCCGAGTTACTTCGTCACGTTCAGAACGACGGTCTGCAAATCCGCATCGCGCGAACAATTGCCGATCATGATTTCAAACTGCCCGGGCTCCACGACATACTTCATGTCGATGTCATAAAACGCCAGCCAGTCGGGCGTGATTTCGAACGACACTGTTTTCGTTTCACCTGGCTGAAGCAATATTCGCTCGAAGCCTTTCAGCTCTTTGATCGGGCGCGTCACAGAACTGACAACATCGCGGATGTACATTTGCACGACTTCGTCGCCAGGCCTGTGCGCCGGTGTTCGTCACGTTTACCGAAACACGAGTGCGGACGCTCGCGCGGATTTTGTTCTTTTCCAGTCGCGGCGCATCAAAAGCAAATGTGGTGTAACTCAAGCCATAGCCAAATGGGTAGAGCGCGGAAACCTCGTCGAATAAATAGCCGCGCCGCGCGGACGGCTTGTGATTGTAAAAGGCCGGCAGATGTCCGGCGGAACGCGGAACGGTAATGGGCAATTTGCCGCCCGGGTTGTAATCACCAAATAGCACATCGGCCACGGCATGACCGGCTTCCTGGCCCAGGTACCAACATTCAAAAATCACGGGCACCTGCTCCGCGAGTCGCGTAATGGAAAGTGGCCGACCGTTGAACAAAACGGCGATTACCGGCTTGCCGATCGCCACCATGGCATCGATTAGGTCTTGCTGCCGGCCGATCAGCTCCAGGCCGGTGCGATCGCCCATATGCTTCAAATTCCACGCTTCGCGCGACGTAAGTTCGTTTCCGCCGACGCACAGCACGATGATATCGGCTGCCGCGGCGACCCGCGCCGCTTCAACAATTTTTCGCCGGTCTTCTTTCGGGTCGCTTGGAAACACTTCGTCTTGATTCCATTGGCCCGGCTGTGTGATTTGGCAGCCTTCACTGTAGACGATCTTTACGCGATTTACGACCTTTGCTTTGATGCCATCAAGCACAGAGACATTGTGCTTTGGCACTCCGCTGTAGCCGCCATGCAGACAGCGGGCTGCATTGGGTCCGATGACCGCGATGGTTTTGAATTCATTCGGTTCCAATGGCGCCAATGAGCCATCGTTTTTTAGCAGCGTGATGGTCTCTCTTGCCGCCTGCAGTGCAAGTTTGCGATGCTCGTCGCAGCCGACGACTGCGCTCGGCCTCATCTGGATCGACATACGGATCTTCAAAGAGTCCAAGTTTGAATTTCCAATAGAGCATCGGTGCTATGAGTTCATCGAGCTGCGACTCTTTGAGCACGCCTTTTTTGACGAGCTCCGCCAGATGCAAATAGCAGTCGGGATCTGGCAGTTCAATGTTCACGCCGGCCTTCACGGCCAGCGCGGCAGGCTTCACGCTTATCGGCGGCCACGTGATGGCCGTGGGTATCTGGCCGATGGCTGAGTTCCCAAATTGCGTAATAATCTGACACCACAAAGCCCTTGAAGCCCCATTCTTTTCGGAGCACGTCGCGAAGCAGCCATCGATTGGCATGCGATGGAACGCCGTCGATTTCGTTGTACGAGGCCATCACGCTGATTGCACCCGCGTCCTCAATGCAGGCTTTGAACGTCGAGAAAAAAGTCTCCCGCAGCACACGCATAGAAACATTGACGGGCGCGCAGTTCATGCCCGATTCCGGCTGCCCATGTGCGGCGAAGTGCTTCAAAGTGGCGATCACTCGGCGTTTGTCGGCGAATTTGCGATCACCTTGGAAGCCGTTAACCGCCGCAATTCCCATACGCGCGACGAGATACGGATCTTCGCCATACGTTTCTTCAACGCGTCCCCAGCGCGGGTCGCGTGCGACGTCAACTACCGGTGTTAGTGCCTGATGTGCTCCGCGAACGCGCGCCTCGTAAGCGGTCATTGCAAAAAGCTTTTCGACCAGCACAGGATTAAAAGTTGCACCAAGCCCGATGGGTTGGCTAAAACTAGTCGCATCGACGGCGGCATGCCCGTGCAGGCATTCCTCGTGGAAGATTACGGGGATTCCAAGCCGCGACCGCTCGAGGAAAAATCGCTGCATCGCATTCGTAACTTCAGCCGTTTGCCGTGCATTTAGACCACCGGCAGCATCACTTGGTCGGCCGATTTGTCCGATCGAGCGACGTTTGAATGCGGTCTTGGCCTTTTGATGGTCGAACGCTCCGGTTTCATCGACCAACGTTGCCGCCTTTTGTTGCCAGATGCACATCATCTGGTCTCCCTTCTCTTGAAGCGTCATTTGGGCCAGTAAGTCCTTGACGCGTCGCTCCGAAGGCAGCTTTGGATTCTGATAACCCGTAGTAACTTTTCTTTTTGTGCGGCAGACTAGTGGGCCGACGCGACTTTGATCGTTGTGCGCGAGGCGAACGTAAGATGCTCATGGTTGGGCGATTGAATGATGGTTCGCGATGAATCGCGAGACTTCGATATAATTGCACAAAGCGCTTGACGATGCGGCCAAATGGAGTAGCATTTGCGCCAACCCCATATCTTTGCTTTCTTCGTTGATTTCGCTAGCGAATGATCTCTCTTGCCGAAATGTTCGTTCTCAAATTGAGGCCACACATGTTTACTACGCGACTGAAGTTCTGTGTTTTCTGCATGGCGAGTATCAGTTTAGCTGTGTTTGTGCATGCCGCAGATACCGCTCCACCGTCGGATTCGAAGAAATCGGACAATGCCAAGGCTCCTGCGAAAGAAACTTTCGCTATCCGAGTTTGCGCCGGATCTGAACAGCCGTATAAGGACTCCAGTGGACATAAATGGCTTGGCGACGTTGAATCGAAGGATGGTGGTTTCGAAGGTGGCTTAACCATCGAGCGACCAGAGCTTAAAATCGAAAACACGAAAGACCCCGATATTTATCGGGCAGAGCACTACAGTATGGATTCGTTCTCATGGAAGGTTCCGAACGGTAAATACACAGTAAAGTTGCATTTTTGCGAGACTTTTGATGGTATTGGCGGCCCCGGTGATCGCGTATTTTCTTTTAAGGTACAAGATAAAGAGTTCAAAGATTTTGATGTTTGGAAGCACGCCGGCGGTCCTCAACGGGCGTATGTTGAAACAGTGCCTGCGAACGTGAGCGATGGAAAGCTCAAAATCATATTCACACCAAAAATTGAAAATCCGCAGATCAACGGGATTGAAATCACCACTGCCGAAAATGCTCCGGCGGAAAAATCGGGTGAAGGGGCGAAACGCCCTTCGCCGTAAACACAATCTGATTTTCACACAACAGCTGGCGTTGACTGTCTATGTGAACATTTGAACCAATATCTTTTTGCGCCAACGTTCACTGGTAGGTTTCCGATGCGGCAGAGCGCGTCCGAGCGTTCGCGAATTGCATGGAGCGCCAGACAAGTCGGGCGGCATTACATATACACTGGTGTTGCGGGGCAAAACAAGTGCCTTGTCTCGAATTGAAGGCGCCGTCTACGCATCGTGCTTTGCGTATTTCAACGCTCCAAAAACCTGGTCGCTCTTATGAGTGCTCTGGATCGCCAGCTTTAACGAACCATGAGTGCTGCGGTTCATCATTACATGCGAGGGCACCAAAACCTCGCCTTAGAAATCAAAGCAACAACGATGGCTTTGATGTGTGGCTAGCAGCCAAGGGCAATAAGATACGCGTTACGCAAACTTTTTTAATCTCCTCTCCGCAATGGGATCGCCTGCGGACTGGCTCCAGCCGCGTAGTTCGCCAGCGGGCTAATCAGATAGAGTCGCGCGTCGCCCATTGCTGCACGAGTGTGCGAGCGCCCCGTTCGTAGTTTGAGATGGCCGTACAAAGCGGGGCAGGTACTTTGACGACCAGTTGCACCGTTGCCGGTGCAACATCAGTCAAGGTATCAAGCCGCGAGCTGGCTTGCAAGTGTCGGCGCTGTAAACTGGGGCAAGTGCGATCGTTTGTGGCAGCAGCGGGCCGAGAGGCTCTGTTCGCGCCCTTGATTCCAAATCCCAAAATACATATATTTGCTTAAGCGAATATGAAAACTAAACCAATCAATTCCGTTGACCTAGTATTCCGCGCCGTGGCCGATCCTACGCGCTTGCGGATTCTCAATTTGTTGCGGGCCGGGGAACGCTGTGTTTGCGAATTAGTCGATACCTTGCGCGTGCCGCAACCCAAGGCATCCCGGCACTTGGCATATTTGCGTAAAGCCGGTTTGGTCAGCGTTCGCAAGCAAGGGCTTTGGGCCTATTACAAACTGACCCCGGCCCGCAATGCGTTCCATGCGAAGTTGCTCGATTGCTTGACGACGTGCTGCAATGAAGTGCCGGTAATGAAGCGTGACGACAAACGATTGCGGCAGTGCGGTAAGTGCTGCTGATTTTTATTTTTCCAATACATACGGATAAACGAATATGAACGTCCTATTTCTCTGTACGGGCAATTCATGCCGCAGCCAGATGGGTGAAGTATTGCTACGCAAACACGCGGCCGGTCGATTCGATGCGTACAGTGCTGGCGTCAATCCCAAGGGCGTACATCCGCTCACGATCAAAGTGCTAGAGGAAATCGGGATCGACACAAGCAAGCTACGGTCAAAAGATGTTTCCGAATTTCTCGGCAAGTTGACCGTGCATCATCTTATCGTTGTTTGCGACAGCGCCAACGAAAGTTGCCCGCGAATCTTTCCGGGTATGCAGAATCGGGAATTCTGGCCGCTAGACGATCCGCCAGCGTTCCAAGGGACTGACGAAGAAAGGCTAAACAAGTTTCGGGAGGTGCGGGACGAAATCGACCGACGAATTCAAAAGTGGCTGGCGGTGCAAAAATGAGCAGCGTTGCACGGAAACTGTCGTTTCTCGATCGATTCCTAACGCTTTGGATATTCATTGCGATGGCTGCCGGGCTGGCTTTGGGCCGCTTCGTTCCAGGCATCAAGGATGTCATCAACAGCGTGTCGGTCGGTACGACAAGCATTCCCATAGCCGTTGGTTTGATCTTGATGATGTATCCGCCGCTGGCCAAAGTGCGGTACGAAGAATTGGGCGACGTATTCCGCAACTGGAAAGTGTTGGGGCTGTCGCTGGTTCAAAACTGGATTGTTGGGCCGCTGTTGATGTTCGGCTTGGCGGTGCTGTTTTTGCACAACCACCCGGAATACATGATCGGCCTTATTCTAATCGGGCTGGCTCGTTGTATCGCAATGGTGATCGTTTGGAACGAACTCGCAAAAGGCGACAGGGAATATGCTGCCGGGCTGGTCGCCTTCAACAGCATTTTCCAAGTACTGTTTTTCAGTCTGTACGCTTGGCTGTTTATCACGGTGCTGCCGCCGCTGCTGCACCTGCCGGGCGCGGAAGTGCATATTACCATCGGCGAAATTGCCCGCAGCGTGTTCATCTACTTGGGCATTCCGTTCATCGCGGGATTGCTAACGCGAATCGTGTTGGTCAAAGCCAAGGGCCGTCAATGGTACGAAGCGTCATTTATTCCGCGAATCAGTCCGATAACGCTGATTGCTTTACTGTTCACCATCGTTGTGATGTTCAGCATCCAAGGCGAAAAGATCATCGCGCAGCCGCTTGACGTGGTACTGATTGCAGTTCCGCTGATGATTTATTTCGTGGTGATGTTTCTGATTAGCTTTTGGATGGGCCGCAAGCTGGGGGCCGACTACTCCAAAACTGCCACGATTGCGTTTACCGCAGCCAGCAACAATTTCGAGTTGGCGATTGCTGTTGCCGTTGCGGTGTTTGGCATCAACCACGGCGCTGCCTTTGCGGCCGTAGTCGGGCCATTAGTGGAAGTGCCGGTATTGCTCGGCTTAGTGAACGTGGCTTTGTATTTCCAGCGTCGGTATTTTCCTCAGACAAGCAGCAACGAAACCGAAATGCTGCCGACTGTTGGAAGTTGTCCTAGCACCAAGTGAGGTGAAGGTATGTCGATTGAACAAACAGTGAAATCAAAATACGGGGCCGTGGCCAACAGCGGATTATCGAGCAAACATGCTGGCGTACAGGCTGTGGCGGAAGCGTTCGGCTATTCTGCCAATGAACTGGCGTCGATTCCAGCCGAAGCAAACATGGGCTTATCGTGCGGAAACCCAACAGCGTTTGCCAGCTTGCGGCCGGGTGAAACTGTTGTCGATCTAGGTTGCGGTGGTGGGCTGGACGTGCTATTAGCTGCGCAGAAGCTGGGGCCGAACGGCAAAGCAATCGGCGTTGATATGACGCCGGAAATGATCGAACGCGCCACCGCAAATGCCGGGAAAGCAAACGCCAAGAATGTTGAATTCCATTTGGCGATGATCGATAAGCTACCGCTGCCGGACAACTCCGCTGATTGTGTGATTAGTAATTGCGTTATCAACTTGGCATCGGACAAGCCCGCGGTGTTCCACGAGATTGCCCGCGTGCTCAAACCCGGCGGCCGTCTAGCCGCTAGTGACATTGCATTGAAACGGCAGCTACCGCCGGATATTGGCAACGATCTTATGGCCTACGTCGGCTGCATTGCTGGCGCAATCTCGTTTGATGAATACCGAAATGGGCTACGGGCAGCGGGCTTTGATCCTATCGAGATTGTTGACACAGAGGCCGACTTGAACGCATACGCGAAAGTGGAAGGGCAATCGGGCTGTTGTTCGCCAGCAATGGGCGACGGCCTGCCCGTCGTTTCGTGCTGTTCAAGCGACTTGCACGGCCGACTAGCCGAGTTGCTGAAGCGATACAACGTCAACGACTATGCGGCGAGCGTTCGCGTTTACGCCCTGAAGCCATTCTGAACACCAGTACACAAGATTGCAGTAAGATTGCAGTAAAACGTCGCAAGAGTGACTGACTTGCTGCAATTCTCGCCGCCGATTAGGCTGGTATTCGGCGGTTGTCGCGACAACCGCTGAGGGCGTTTCGCAGGGGTTTGTAAGGGTTCGATTTTGCAGAATTGTCGAGAAAACCGCTAGTTTCAAGAGGTTGATACACTTCTGAAAATCCGTGTGTCGCCGGTTCAATCCCGGCCCCGACCACTGATCACTAAGTACGGTTGAAATCGCTACTTCGATAACCTGCCGATGGTCGGCAGTGCAGCCCGTAGGTTTCCGAAGAACCCGGTAGACCGCTGGTTTCGGACCTGTGACGGAGTTGCACTCAGGAACACTTAATCTCATCCCCGCATTCCCGGCTGTCGTCGTCACAGGCTGACGAGACAAGCCATTGTCGCCCTTGACGGCCACGGAATTTATCTTGGCAAGCGGACTGCCGTCGCGAGCCGACATGAATCCCGGTTACAATAAATGTTGCGAATCATACTGCTCAGGTTTATGATTTCATCAGTGATTCGCCGGGCGCCGGGATTTGGAAACTGAGGAACTACCGCGGATTATGATCTGCGGGACTTCGTCGTCAGCGTGGCGGGCCGCTTTGCTGAGGACGTGCGGTTGTCGAACGGGGGAGTTTGGCAGCTTAATTTACGGAACAGAGGACTGATCATGCGGAACTGGCGGCCACTTCAGATTGGCTGTGCGCTGTTTGCGCTCCATCTGTTGGCTGCGACGGAGGCCGGCGCAAATTCTGTCCTCGAAGCGCGGCTTCGCCGATAGCGGGGCCGGCTACAACAACTTGCAGGCGGTCAACGCTGGGTGGTACTACACCTGGGGGTCGACTCCCAGAAACATCGGCGCCTACAACGCCAATTTCTATCCCATGTTCTGGAACGCACCGAGCCAGACCACCATCAACAACGCCAAAACCCTTAACCCCAATTATGTCCTGGGCTTCAACGAACCAGAACGCTCTGACCAGGCGAACATGTCGGTGGCCCAGGCCATTTCGTCCTGGACCACCATCTCGAACAGCTTCGCTGGGACGACTACCAAACTAGTCAGCCCCGCCGTCGCCGATACAGGCGGTGCCACCGGCGGCCAAGCCTGGCTCTCCAGCTTCATGAGCCAGGCGACCGCCAACGGACTGAAGGTCGACGCCGTGGCCTTTCATTGGTACGGAGTTAGCACCCCCGACAATCCGGCTGGGGCGGCAAGCTCGTTCCTCAGCCGCGTCGATTCCTACCACAATTCGTATGGGTTGCCGGTGTTCATTACCGAATTCGCCATCCACGATTGGGGCGGCAACTACACCGACGCGCAGATCATCGAGGCCAACCGGGAGTTTTTGAACATCGTGATTCCCGGTCTCGAATGGCGCGAGCTACGTCGCCGGTTACTCTTGGTACAACTGGTTCAGCGACTCGCCTTTGTATAGCGGCAGCGGCAGCACGCTCACGCCAACGCAGATGGGCTACAGCTACGTTGGTGCGCTGGGCACTGGGACAACGACAAACATCGGCGGCCAGAATCTTGGCGAGCACGTGGCCGACTTGACCGGCGGCGAGCTCACCATGACCGGCAGCACGTTGGGTACGATCAAGTACATCAACGCCCTCTCTGGCGCGAGCACCATTTCGGGCACCCTGGACTGGGAACTTTCCGGCAGCAACTGGGTCCGTATACAACCTGGCGCTACACTGACCAAATCGGGGACCAATCAGATCACGTTCAGCGGCGGCAGCATTATTACCAACAACGGCATCTTGCAAGTCTCCCAGGGCTCGTTGCGCGTCGGCGCCGCTGTGACCGGCAACGGCATCGCCCGCATTAAGGGAGGCATGTTGGTTTTGACCGGCTCGGGCAACCTCGGCACCGCACCGATGATCGACGTGCGCACCGGCGGAACGCTGGATGTCTCTACGAAGAGTACTGCCTTCAGCATTTCTAACGGCCAAACGCTCAACAACGACGGAAACGGCGTCGGCAATGTCACCGCCGCAGTGGGCTCGACCATTTCTGGCGGTGGCACCTTTGGAGGCAACCTAACGGCTCAGTCCGGTTCCGTCGTTCGCGTTGGCAAAGACGGAGCGGGAGTTGCCAGCCGGTATGTGATCGACGATTTCGAGAGTTACGCCCTGGGCGACGTGGTTACCGTCGCCAGCCCTCCCTGGACGGCGCATCAGAACACCACACTGGCAGACATCGAAAGTTACAACGGAAACAAGGTATTGACCTTCGGGTGGGCAAGCGATTTTCGCGGAGTCTCGCGCAGTCTATCAGACCAAACCGTGCTCAATAATAGCTCGACCGCCACGTATTTCTTTCGTATCAACTCGAAGACCGACACCCCGAATCACAATGTCGGGCTGGGCGATAAAGCCAGTACCGCTACGGTTGACTTCAGCGATTTCGAGGCTCAGCTCAGAATCAAGCAGGGCTCGACCGCGGGCACAATTGCGCTTGATGCACGCAACGGCGGTGCTTTCAGCGCGACGCTGTCCAGCGGGCTGGCGCTGAACACGTGGTATAACATCTGGATGGTCGTCAATCAGACGACCGACAAGTACGACATTTACATGAATACGGGCACAGGCGCCGCCACCGCGGGCAACAAGCTCAACGCGACGCAACTTTCATTTCGCAATGGAACCACCAGCGATCTGAACACTTTTTTGGCGCTGGCTGGTTCTGCTCCCGTCGATAATGGCGTGCGGATTGACGACTTGGTCTATCAACCCGGCGTCGATCTAACGAACCCGACGGCTGGCTTCGATCCTGGACTCACCTGGACCCCGGAGACGCTGACCGTCAACGGCAATTACATGCAGAACGCAGGGGCAACTTTGCAAATGAATATCCAGAGTCCTCAGAATCACGACCTGCTGCATGTTGTCGGTCAAGCCAGCGTCGCCGGAACGCTGAACGTCACTTTTGCTCTTGGCGCCGTGACCCCGCACATCGGCGACGTCTTTCATCTGCTCGACGCTGGTTCGATTTCCGGATCGTTTTCGACGTTGCAGTTACCGAGCCTCGGCGGAGTGTTGGCTTGGGACAGCAGTCGATTGTATACGACCGGCTCGCTCTCGGTTTTCAGCGGGCTAGTCGGCGACTTTACCCAAGACGGTGTGCTGGATGCCGCCGACATCCAAGGAATGCTGGCCGCCTTGGCCGACCTGAACAGTTACGAGAGCCAGCACGGCTTGAGCGATTTCAGCCTGCTCACGTTCGGCGATGTCAACCACGACGGGCAAATCTCGAATGCCGACATTCAATCGCTGCTAGATCTTATGGCCGGCAGCGGCAGCACGACGGCTGTCCCTGAACCTCCGGCCTTCACCATCGGCCTACTGGGCATCTTTGTGTTGTCCGTCTGTTGCATTCGTACAGCCATGAACAACCTGTATGGCCAGCGATCGGCATAGATTGATTAAATGCTGGTGAGTGTCGCAGATGGGGATAGCCATGCAGTGCCCAGCAAGTTTACTTCTTGTCGGACTTTTCCGTCCCGCGCAGTTCGGCGGTAGCCTTGCGGTCGTGCTTCGCCAAGGCGAGCCAGGCATCGGCTCGACGGCTTTGAGCTCCCAACAGCAGATCGAGTGTGACGGTGCCGGCCTCGTATGCTGCCTGGGTTGCTTGCAAGGCTTTGTCGGCAAAGTTGCAAGACTGTTTCAACTGCTCGACGGCTGCCTCTTGCTTGCCCAATGCGAACAATAATTCCGCGAAGCGCCTGCACATCTCGTAGCCGGCATATGCTTCCTTTTCGGCTTCTCCACCACGGGCCCCCACTTGAAACTTCGCGAACACTTCTCTGTAGATTTCCGCAGCGGCAGACGCCTGATCTAACAGCGCCTGCACTTCTTCGGGCGAGCGATCGTCGAACCGGTGGCGCTCGACCTCGATTTCGAACGACAGCCACGCCGACTTGATCGCCAGCAAATCGGCCGGCGGGTGATCGGCCTGCTTTTCGACCGCTTGCTTCAGTCGATCTAAATCGCGGATGAATTTTCGGCAGGCCTCCTGGCGCTGCTGATAGGTGTCGCACAAATCCAGCTCCGCATGGGCTACGCGGCCCAGCGGCTGCAATTTGCTCGGCGATTTTTGAGTTCCCTGACCCATCAGCCATGGCCTTTTGTAACTCTTGAAGCGTGTTGCGATGCTGCCGCTGCAGATCGCGCAAGCGGTCCCAATGCTCCTTTGCGATTTTCATCGCCTCTTCCGGCCGCAGTTTTTCGACTTCCTCCGCCGTCTTTGTCTCCGCCTTACCTTCCGCAGCGTCGGTTTGCCGCGTCGCACTGCACAAAACGAGCAGGCCGGCGACTGCAAGACACGACCATTTCCGAAGCGCCAGTCGTGTGAGTTGAGTGCTCATTGTATCTCTCCTTTACACCAGAAAACGGTTCGATTTCGCGACAATTGTGGTCACACCTCCACCCGCCACACCGTTCCGCGGCGCTCGTACTCCATCATCGATTCCACTTTACAAGCGATGGCGGGACCGGCAAATCGTTCCACGAGCCACAGGGCCAGGTCCAGGCCGGAGGTGATTGCGCCGGAAGTGATGATATCGCCTGCATCCACCACGCGAGCCTCAATCACATTGGCGCCAGTGGCGCGCAAATCGGCGCTCACGCCGTGATGCGTTGTTACAGGACGTCCCTTGATCAAACCTGCCGCTGCCAACAACATCGTGCCAGTACAAACCGCCGCCACAACGGTCCGGGCCTCGTGCATCTGGGCGATGGCCCGCGGAATATCGCCGCGCTCCGCTTCGGCCCAGGCACCCTGCCCAGCTCGGCCGATCCATCCGCCGCCGGGGACAACGAGCACATCGGGGCGCGAACCAAGATCAAATTTAGTCTCTGCCCAAAGCCGCGCGCCATGCGTCCCAACGATTTCTATTGGCCCCGAAAGTGCAACCAAGCGGACCTCCCATTTAGCCCCGCACAGCGCTGCGTTCTTGAGGACTTCGAACGGCGCAATGGCATCAAGTTCTTGGAAACCAGGAAACAGGAGAATGTCAATGATCATGACCGAAAGACCTCCGCGCTCGATCCTCAGAGTTCTATCCTGGCATCCAAATCTTTTGCGCCTCGACCACCTGACAATGTGCCGGCAGCGAGAGTTCGGTCTTCGATTTCGTGTAAAACGCCAGGCCGCGGTAGCTGGTCAGATACTGGTGCGTCGTGCTAAAAAAAATGCGGCCGACGGCGTGCACCACTAGAGGCTCCTCGTTGAGATCGACAATCGCGATAAACCATTCCGGCTCTACACGCACGATGACGCCCGAAGCCTTCGTCGCCTGAATAATCGCCGCTGCCGCAGCTGCCGCTCCGGCACTTGCTCCCGCACTCATAAATTGCACCTTTGTGGTTATCGACGTAACTCACTATCCGCGGCAATCGCTGAAATGGCTTACTCGATGCAGCTTAGCGCTTGGTCCCGTTGACGAGCATTTCCCCCGAGGCCTTGAAAGTTATGCGGTCGCCCGGCTCCAACTTCCCATAATCAACACCATCGACCGTCAATTTGCCGTTTTCGATCTGCAGTCGATGAGCATTGCCCCACGACAGATCGTACCGCTCGCCCGTAACAGCGTTCCCCTCGCCACTGGACTTAAAATTCAGCGCTGAGCCGCCATCGGTGTTCTCGATTTCAACGAAGTACCGGCCGCCGCCAATATCATACTTGGCAAAACTGGACGCTGTCGATCGACCGCACCCCAAGGCAAGCAAGGTTAATAACACGCACAGCGGTACGGCACGAAACATCGCTGGTTTCCTGGGGGCGGGCTGGGCAATAGATTTTGCAACCTTATGGTTGGTAACTGCCGGATATTACCGGCATTGTAGACTGCCGTCAATTTTTGTCCGGTGCGTGTAGCGGGCCAGATTGAAATCAAGATTTCGCTGGTTGGTCTGCTGATCTCGCACGCCTAACGGCAAACGTGGCCAGCGACACCGCGCCAATTGCTCCGATCGCCATGTAAGAATATTCGATTTTGGCGGCCGCGCTTCGCTGCTTCTCTAATTCTTTGGTGATTCCTTTAAGATGCCTATCCGGATACCAGCCGTCAGCTACCATGACGCCTACTATTCCACCGGCGATAACCCCACAGAGCGTTGCAATTAGAACGCAATCCCCCTGCGCGGTGTAATGAGAATTATTATTCCCGCAAAAACGCAAGCGAATCCGACCACCCAAGCTGCCACGCGGTATTCTTGCGCAATCGGATCAGCAGATTGCAGCTCGAAAGCTTTGTCTGGACTTGTAGAGAACGCAAGGCAGACTAACCCAAAGCCAACCCAGGCCGCTGACAAGAACAGCTGCTTTCTCGAAAACTTCGGCGCTCTCATGACTAAATCATAACCAATGCTCATTTCAAATCGCTACGCCGGTAACCAATGCCCGCTTGTTTTTAAGTTGTTGATTCATGCTGTTCCTTTCGATCCGTGATGCCGAAGGCTCCATTTTTCGAAGCTGCGCCACGGCGTGCGCTGGCGTCAACAGCGAATCTTAACCCGTCAGTCGGCTCGGTGGCAGTGCCCCGTAGAACAAGGCAAGTCAGTTATTCACAATCGATCATGAGTGGCATGCCCTGAGTCGACGAAGGGCGTGCTGAAACGCCTGCCACGCCCTTCCTGACGTCAGAGCGTGCCACCCTGGCTAGTTTCGCCAGTTTTAAATGACTGACTGGTCCCGCTGGAAGTGCCAACCAGAAAATGGCTTGCAAAGAAAAGCATCAAAAGTGCGGCGTTAAGTCAGCCTTAGGCCGACAAAACAGCAATGCTGAGCAAGCACGAGCGATCATTGAGGTGCTCTGCATGCCTCTGCGTATGCCCTGCGGCCTCTGCGGTGAAAAAACGCCGGCGTGGCCCAAACAACGGATTGCATTTAAAACACATGTACACTATAATTCAGACTTTTTGCCTGAAAAGTCTGACTTGCCCAAAAACTCAATTTGATGGGCGATGCTTTGTCACCGCGCAAACCACCGCTCGGATCGCAAAGTACATGGTGATGGAGAGGATCGCGGCGTTGATGAGCAAGCAACAGAATGCCGCAAACGGATTTGGCCCGGAATCAAGTGGCAGCATGAATAAGTGCAGCATCGGGAGCGCCCAATACACGATTGGTTCCCAGCTCTCCGGGCAATTACGATCCACCAACGTCGCAATCACAATCGCGGCGACGACAGCGCAAATGGCAATGCGAGTTCGCTTCATGCCCTGCATTGTAACCGATCAGCGGGGCGGAGTGGTCTTGCGCAGGGAACACGCTATTTTGTCGTGGCCCGATCAACATTTGTCCGCAGAGCTGCTGATAAACCTGAAGTTGAACGGCAGCGGCGTAACTCCAAGTCGGCAAATCGGATGGGCGCCGCAGGCGAAACCATTGGCAGACGGAAGATCGTTGAGGTAACCAAAAATAATGATCCCTCGCACGTCAAAATTCGATCCATTTTGTCGGGCTGGCGCGGGGAGAAGTGTCGTAATTTCTCGAACCAAGCTGTTGTTGATGGCGACAAAACTCCGGAATTGTGCCGAAAAAAATGGAATCTCAACAATCGCGACAAAATTAGATCGCTCGAGAATTGCCGAGCGAAATTGATGTGCGAAGTGTGGCAAAACCGAAATCGCGCCGACAAAATTCGCGCGGCAACGGCCGACTTCAGCACCCTCACCCCAGCCCTCTCCCAAAGAGAGAGGGAACCAGGCGACCGCCGATGCCATCGGCGGCTTTATGGATCGTGTTGCCTACCGCCTGCTGCCGACTTTTCTACAATACCGGCATGACTGAGACGCCCATCACCGACCGCCCTGCCCTGCCGAATAAGTCGGTGGCCGAGTTGCTGGCCACGCCAGTGCAATTTTTGAAAGGCGTGGGGCCGGATCGAGCGAAATTTCTGGAGAGGCTTGGGCTGCGAACCACCGCCGATGTGCTGTTCAACTTTCCCCGCGATTATCAGGATCTCACTGACCTGCGCACGATCGACAAACTGGAAGAAGACAAACTGCAAAGTGTCCGCGGGTTGGTCGAAGAAATCGACATCCGCAACACCGGCATGGGGCGATCGATTGTGGGATTGCTGGTGCGCGAAGGTCCGCATTACCTGCGGGCACTGTGGTTCAACATGCCGTTCATGGCCGAGAAGTTTCGCCGCGGACAAGAAGTGCTGCTCTCGGGCAAGCCGCGGCTGAAGGGCGGCCGTTGGGAGATGGCCCATCCGCGCGTTGGGTGGATCGACACCGATGAAGAATCGCAAGTCGCGGGCTCATTGCTGCCGGTTTACTCGCTCACCGACGGACTCAAACAAGCGTCGATGCGGAATATTGCAAAGCAAACGATCGAAAGTTATGTCGATCTCGTCGATGAAGCGTTTCCGGAATCGTATTTATCGGCGCACGAGTTGTGGCCCATCGGCCGTGCGGTACGCGAGATTCATTTTCCGACCAGCCAAGAGCATCTGCAATCGGCGCGGCGGCGGTTCATTTATCAAGAAATGTTGATTTTGCAGTTGGGAATGGCGCTGCGACGGAATTTGCAAGAAACGCGTCAGCAAGCTCCGCCGCTGGAAGCCACCGCGAAAATTGATGCCCGCATTACGCGGCTGTTTCCCTTTGAATTGACGTCGGGTCAGCGACAAGCGATTGATCGGATTGCCGCCGATATGGCCCGACCGATTCCGATGAATCGTTTGTTGCAAGGCGACGTCGGCTGCGGCAAAACCGTGGTGGCGGTGTATGCGATGCTCTTGGCGGTGGCGCACGGATGTCAGGCGGCGCTCATGGCGCCGACGGAAGTGCTCGCGCGGCAGCACTTCCGCACAATTAGCAACTTGCTCGAGCACAGCCGGGTGCGAATGGCACTGTTGAGCGGCAGTTTAACAGTTCGTGAACGGGAAGAGACGGAGCGTAAATTGGCGGCCGGCGAAATCGACTTACTCATCGGCACGCAAGCCATTGTTTACGGCGAGGCGCAGTTCAAGCAACTGGGCCTGGTGGTGATCGACGAGCAGCATCGCTTTGGCGTTCGGCAAAGGGCCACGTTGAAGCAAGCCGCGGCCGATCCACACTATCTGGTGATGACCGCCACGCCGATTCCGCGCACCGTGGCGATGACGCTCTACGGCGATTTGGATGTGTCGATCATTGCGGAAAGCCCGCCGGGCCGGCAGCCGATGCACACGTACCTGGCTGAAGCGGAAAACCGCGCCAAGTGGTGGGATTTTTATCGCCGTCACTTGCGCGAAGGTCGGCAGGGCTACGTGATTGTGCCACTGGTGGAGGAATCGGAGTATGTCGATACGGCGAATCTGGAAGCGACCTTCGAGGAACTTGCGCACGGCGAGTTGGAAGCGTTTCGCCTGGGCTTGGTCCATGGACGACTGAAAGCCGAAGAGAAGGACGCCGCGCTCGCCGAATTCGCCGCGGGCCGCACGCAGGTGCTGGTGGCCACCAGCGTGGTGGAAGTGGGCATCGATGTGCCGAATGCGACGCTGATGACCATTCTGGGTGCCGATCAATTTGGCCTAGCTCAATTGCATCAGCTGCGCGGCCGAATTTCCCGAGGCAAGTTTCCGGGTTATTGCTGCTTGTTCGCCGACGAGCCGACTGACGAGGCGCAAGAACGGTTGCAAGCCCTCGTGGCAACGACCGATGGTTTCAAGCTGGCCGAAACCGATTTTCAGCTCCGTGGCCCCGGCGATTTGCTGGGCACCCGGCAACATGGTTTGCCGCCCTTTCGGGTGGCCGATTTGGTGCGCGATGCAGCGGTGGTGTCCGAAGCCCGCGAGGATGCGCGACAATTGATTGCAGCCGATCCGGGTTTTTCTCAAGCAGACCATGCACGCTTGCGCCGGTTAGTTCTTTCACGATACGGAAAGGCCCTCGATTTGGGCGATGTTGGTTAAAACGCAGCGCAAAACATAGGATGATTTCGCCGATTTGAGCTAACCGGGGGGTAATCTAGGTTTACAACTACCCGTGGCAGTTTATATGACCAACCGGGAGCACCGGGACAATGATCACCGCAGTTATAGCAGTTACATCAAAGCAGGCGACCCTGTGGACAGCGCTCGGGCTGTTCGCTTGTATTGGAGTTGTTGCCATTATTAGTCCGCGGCTGTTCGGGGTTCTCGCCACCCGCAGCGGACGCTGGATCGATACCAACAAGCTCTTTGAAGTATTCGACAAACGCTTCGACATCGATCACTAACTACGTTCTGCCGTTCAGCCGGCTCTTGGGCGTGGCGGTATTGGCATCGGTGACTGTGTTGACTTACGTGCTGGTGCACGATAACTAGAAGAGCAAATCGTCGCGGGGTTGGCAAAACGTGCCCAATGCGATGATAGGGCATGATTTACGTCGCAGAGCCGAGTAGCGAAGATGTATCAGTTCGGCGGAATGCAGCTGGAACTGGGCATCCGAGAATCGCAAAAACCGGTGTCACCGCAAGCCGGCCCTTTGTCGACAGGTGACAATCTTGTTAAGCTGTTGACACTCGTTTCCCGGCCTGCCGATGTCTTATAGACACCTGCCTTTCCTGCCCATTCGGCCGGCCGCAGAGAATTCCGTAAATCCGTAATTTGGCGGCTAATTGGATGGCCCCAGAAAGATCGATTGGGGAAACTGCGGCACGACTTACGAGTTCATTACCAAGTTCGGTGGCAGGCAGCGCCGGGACGGCGTGGAGGATACTGAATCGTGCATCTTGACCATTTGCCTGGATCGTTCTTTGGTCCGTCGAATCTTGTTGATCTGCTCAGGCACCGCGCGGCCCATCAACCGGACGATGTGGCATTCCATTTCCTTATCGATGGCGAGAACGAAGAAATCCGCTGGACCTATTCCGATTTGGATCGCCGGGCCCGCGCCATTGCCGCCTGGCTGCAGTCGTTGGGGTTGCAAGGCGAAAGAGCATTGTTGCTGTACCCGGCGGGTTTAGATTTTCTCGCCGCGTTTTTCGGGTGCGTTTATGCCGGAGTGGTAGCCGTGCCGGCCTATCCGCCGCGTAAGAATCGATCGCTCGAGCGGATTGAAGCGATCGCCGACGATGCGGAAGCGAAGGTGACGCTGACAACACAAGAAGTGTTGGATCGGGTGCAAGGTGTCTTGCCTGACAATCCCAATCTGCGTTCCATCAATTGGGCAGCGACCGACGTCTTTCCCGAAGGCATCGAGCGCGATTGGCGGCAGCCCGATGTCCACGGCGATACGCTGGCCTTTTTGCAATACACCTCGGGCTCCACGGGCGCGCCAAAAGGCGTGATGCTGAGCCACGCCAACCTGATGCACAATTCGGCGCTCATTTGTTATGCATTTGAACATACTCGCAGCGGTGTCGGAGTGTTCTGGTTGCCAAGTTACCATGACATGGGCTTGATCGGCGGTATATTGCAGCCGATGTACTACGGCCGTCCCAACGTGCTGATGTCGCCGATGTCGTTCTTGCAGCGGCCGCTCCGTTGGTTACAGGCCATTACACGCTACAAGGGCACCGTGAGTGGCGGCCCAAATTTCGCTTACGATCTTTGCCTAAAACGCATTACGCCTGAAGAGCGGCAAACGCTTGATCTTAGTTCGTGGGTTTTGGCATTTAACGGCGCTGAACCAATCCGATCGGAAACGATCGACGAATTCACGCGTACTTTTGCTCCGTGCGGATTCAGGCCTGAAGCGTTTTATCCGTGCTACGGATTGGCCGAAGCGACACTGATGGTCACGGGTGGAATGAAGACCGCGCTGCCAGTCATTCGCTCGTTCGACAGCAAGTCGCTGGAGAATAATCAGGCTGTCGATGCGCTACCTGAAGAAGAAGACACTCGCACGTTGATCGGCTGCGGGGCGGCGCTGTTGGATCAAGAGGTCGTCATTGTCGATCCTGAGACGATGACCCGCTGCCCGGATCGGCGAATTGGCGAGATTTGGGTTGCCGGTCCAAGCGTCGCGCAAGGTTATTGGCGAAGCGCTGAAGAGACTGCCAACACGTTCCGGGCTTATCTCAAAGACTGCGGCCGCGGACCCTACCTGCGCACGGGCGATCTGGGATTTATTCACACCGGCGAATTGTTTGTCACGGGCCGGCTCAAAGATTTGCTCATCGTGCATGGTCGCAATCATTATCCGCAAGATATTGAACAGACTGTCGAACGGGCTCATTCGCTGGTGCGGCCGATGGTCAGTGCTGCCTTTACGATCGACGTTGGCGGCCGCGAGCGTCTAGTGGTTGTGGCGGAAATTGAACGCGGCCGTAATCGTTCTGCCGAAGAATTGAATGCAGTGTTCGACGCCATTCGTCGTTCCGTCTCAGCCGAGCACGAAATTCCCGTCGACGCCATCGTGCTGATCAAAGCCGGCAGCATTCCCAAAACCTCTAGTGGTAAAATACAACGCCACGCCTGCCGCAACGGTTTTTTGCGCGGGGAAAATTTAGAAGTCGTCTCGCAATGGCGTTCGTGGAATGCCGCGGAACAGACTGTAACGCAGCCGTCGCCCACAACTCCAGCCTCGTTGCTTGCTGCCGGATCCCTTGCCCCGGCTAGCACCAACGGTCATCAGTGCAGCGGTTTGGCCGAGAGTTCGCCGCCGGTTTCCAAAGAAACAACGGCAATTGTCATGGAACAGATCACGAAAGTCGCTAGAGAACGGGCCCAGGGGCTCACGCTCGATTCCAACATCTTGGAAATGAGCATGGACTCGCTCGAGCGGATGGAAATTGTGGCCGCGCTGGAAGATACGTTCGGCGGGCGGTTCCCCGAGGAAGTGCTTCCCGACATGATTACCGTGCGCGACATTGTTGCCGCAGTAGAAAAAAACCTTGGCAAAACTCCGCGCAAACGTTCTGCTGCGCCGCGAGGTGAAATTCCAACACAGCACTATCGCTTCGATCAGTTTTCTGAATTTGTGGCGCTTAAGCATCAGTGGCAACAACTGGCGGCCACCGGTGCGATGAATCCGTACTTCAAAGTCCACGAAGGGGTCATCGACGACACCACCTCGATTGCCGGCCGACAGATGATCAGTTGGTCCAGCTACAATTATTTGGGGATGTCGGGCGATCCAGTCGTGGCCGAAGCCGCGAAAGAGGCGATCGATCGCTATGGCACCAGCGTTTCCGCTAGCCGGCTTGTTTCTGGCGAAAAGACAATTCACCGCGAGTTGGAACGGGCTATTGCCGATTTCGTCGGCGTTGACGATGCCGTGGTGTTCGTTGGCGGTCACTCGACTAACGAAACTACGATCGGCCATTTGCTTGGCGCCGGCGACTTGATTTTGCACGATTCGCTGGCCCACAATAGCATCGTGCAGGGCTCCATTCTAAGCGGAGCGCGCCGACGACCGTTTCCGCACAACGATTGGCAAATGCTCGATCAGTTGCTTTCTGAGTTGCGACACGAATATCGTCGGGTGTTAGTGGCGATCGAAGGTGTCTACAGCATGGACGGCGATTATCCTGATCTGCCGCAATTCATTGCCGTCAAGAAAAAGCACAAGGCGCTGCTGATGATCGACGAGGCCCATTCCGTCGGCGTTTTGGGACCGCATGGCCGTGGCATTGGCGAGCATTTTGATGTTGAGCCCTCGGATGTTGATATCTGGATGGGCACGCTGAGCAAATCGTTTGGAAGCTGCGGCGGTTATATCGCGGGCAGTAAACCGCTTGTCGAGTATCTCAAATACACGGTGCCCGGATTTGTGTTTTCGTGCGGTGTACCGCCAGCTAGCGCTGCCGCGGCCTTAGCTTCGCTGCGACTCTTGGAAGAAGAACCTGATCGAGTCGCTCGACTAAATGCCAACAGCAAGCTGTTTCTTACCCTGGCCAAACAGCGTGGCGTGAACACCGGCCGGAGTAAAGACTCCGCCGTTGTGCCCGTGATCTTGGGCAACTCGCTTCATGCCTTACAGTTGTCGCAGGCCCTGTATATGCGGGGAATCAACGTGCAGCCCATTTTGTATCCGGCGGTAGAAGAAAGCGCCGCCCGGCTGCGATTTTTTATTACGGCCCGGCATACTGAAGAGCAAATTCGCAAAACTGTGGATGCGGTGGCCGAAGAACTTCGGAAAATTGATCCGGCGCATTTGCGGCATCGCAGTGCCGTCGGGACAGGAGAGCATGTTGAAATATGAGTCTGCGGCCTGCCGGGGCATAGCTGCTCAACTTCAAGAGGATGGATGCCGTTGAAATAGCGATTACACTTAACGGTCGTCCGTTCATTCAACCGCTCATCTACTGACCGTCGTTGACTGTGACCGATATCACGCTCACTCATCGCCTGATTCTGCCGTCCGACACAAACCATCACGGCACGTTGTACGCTGGTTCGCTGATGCGCATTGCGTTGGAAGCGGCCTATGCAACCGCGTTTCGCTCGATCGGCCAGGATGCCAATCTTCTCTTGCGGCGCGTGCTAAGCATCGAATGTTATAAGCCTGTGCCACAGGGCTCGTTCGTCGAGATCCGGGGCACGGTGTTGCATGTAACACGTGCCTACATGGTGACAGGGCTGATAGGCGCGCCACTTCCAGGAAGTTCCGGACCCTGGATGGATGGATTGCTGGGCTTCGCACAAGTAGACGACGATGGCCGAGCTGCCGAGTTCCCCAGCGATCTGAGCGTCGACACGCCGACAGCCGAGTGGCGCAAACTTCACGAGCGAATGAAAAAACTGCTTCGTATCCGCGGCCGCAACGGTGGGGAATAATGACCACGATGGCTACGCTCATCCAAAATCCGAAAATCATCCAGGCGGCCGGCAACAAGCCAAAGACAATTGAAGAGTTCATCGGCCGCGTGAATACTAGCACCACCGAAGTCAGTGTTGCGCGGATGAAAAGTCCACCGGGTTGGATCGAACCGGGGCAAACACCTGAATTCGATGAGTATTCAGTTGTGGTTTGCGGCACGCTTCGTGTGGAAACAAATGACGGCACTTTTGACGTAAGTGCAGGCCAGGCGATCATCACTCAGCGGGGCCAATGGGTGCGGTACAGCACGCCAGGAAACGAGGGGGCCGAATACATCGCCGTGTGTTTGCCTGCTTTTTCACCGCATACCGTGCATCGCGATGCCGTTCATTGAATCGCCTGGAGATTCAAAATGGCGTCAAGTAACATTCGTGAATATTTTGGCATCTGCCCCTGAATCAGCTTTCCCTTGCGGAAATGCAAAAATCCATCTACCATGTAAGTAGTTAGGCAACCGAGTTCCTTTTTCACCCCAAGAGGACGTCATTCGTGCTGACCGAAAGAGAAGTATCGCGCGAGCTGGCAAGCCCTTTTCAAAGGGACCGCCCACAACGAAGAGACATTTGTTAAGGCCGAAGAATTGCTGGACGAATTACGTGGCGAAAGCCCATTGCGGCACCGTTTGCAGATGGAGCTGGACGAATTGCGGAAGCTGCAAATTGCGGATCGATGAGCAATTTAGTAGTTGGTGATTAGCAACCAGCCTGTGGGCGCAGCGTGATATGACCGCGCAGCGGTGAAACTGCGTGGCATGCGAATCAACACAAAAAGCCCAGGGTTTGCAACCCCTGAGCTTGCTTTGTTTGGCGAATTGGTAATTGTTCACCGCTTCTTCGCTTAGCGATTGATCTCTATCCCTAAGCTCAGACCGTTCGTGAAGAACGTGTCCCACTTGTTGGCGTCAAGAATTTGCAACGCCGGCAACACGTAATCAATTCTTTTGCTAGCGCGGCTGATACCACCACCGAGCATAGCGTTATAGCCCGCCATCACGCCAATGGCTTGCGTGAGCTTGTACGTCACGCCAACCCGTAACTCGCCGACCGGTGCGAAAGTCTCATCGTATTTCCAACTTTGAAACGAAGTATGAACCATTTGGAAGGGGACGTTCGTGGGATTGCCCCCTGTAATCAAGGCCGAGCCTAATTCGCCGTTTAAATGCGTGGATTGAAAGTTAATTGCCGCCATGAAGCGGAAGTCGGCCATAATATCCCACCGCGCCCGCATGTGGTCGTAACGCAACCCAATCTGCGGGCCGAACATGTTGTTGTCGACCGTAGTATTCCAAAAGCTTGTTCCAGGCAGCGCCACGATCGTATCGACTGTTTGGGTTGCGGTTACATCGAAAGAGTCGCGTAAGATGAGCCAGCGCACGCCCACGTTCAGTTGCCAGAGCCCGCCAATATGTGTCGGTGGATAGCGCCAGCTTCGATTAATTTCCACACCATTAAGGCTGGTATCCGTGCGAATCGCCATCGTGTTGAAAATGGGCACCAGTCGGACTTCATCGCCAAAGTCAGTAAATCCTGCGAAGGAGTCTGGTATCCCGTCGCCGGTTGTGTCCAAGTTGACCGGTCCTCGGCCGAACACTGAGGGCACGCGGTTGAACGGCGTAACCGGACCGGTAAGGTTCAAATCGGCATCGAAGCCGAGGCCTTGAGGATCGACAAATCCCAAGAGCTTGTTTTGAGGATCGCGGAAGACAACAAAGATTCCACCCGGGGTCGTGGCATTGCCAATCAAATCCGTTTGCACCTGACCGCCAAGGTTCATGATGCTGACGAACCAGCCTTTGTCGTCCTCCATGAAGCCGAATTCAAAGCGATTGCCCCAGCTCTGATCGGGCGCAGAAAACCCGTGTCCACAGTATTTCGGTAGGCGGTCTCAACGTCGCCAATGGGCTGATTCAGGGAATCAAAAGAGTTCACCCCATTGACTAATCCGATGCCTACGCCGCCGGGCACGCCGATGTCGGTCCGGTTGGGCTGCGAAATCGACCAATACAGTCGCTCATACTGGAAGAACATGCCTTCGTTGGGGCGCGGCCAGTCGGCATACGTGCTCAAATCCGGCGGTTTGAACAGCTCCAGATCGTACCGAATGTCGCTGGGACCAAACGGCGTCCAATGCTGGGCAAACGCCCCGGTGGCGCTAGCCGCCCAGACGGTCGCGATCATCAACCACAGTTTGAAGCGAGCGAGCAACATGGTTTGCATCCACCTTGATAGCCAATAGGCCTCGGCGCAAGCTCCCCCTGCGGAGAGTTCGCGCTTTCATGTGTGACGGTAGTATCGGTTTCGCCGTGCGCAGCAGTTGAACAACTCTGGCAAAGTTTGCCGGAAATGCCGGTTGTCGGACCAAGTTCGTGTTAGATTGGTTAAAATGCGGTAGTCAAGCAGCATTGGTATTGAGGGACGGTACTGGCCGACTGATCGCTCTTGATTGATTTCCTTGCGTCGCTCTGCGGCGATAGTGGATCGCACACTGCGACTGCCTAGTTGTTCCGGGTTTTCGCGGGGCATATACTCCAAAGGGTGCATTATTGAATCTGCCGGAGTGTGACACGGCACCCCCCTATTTTCCCAACTGCCTGCAAGGATTCTTTAAATGCTTGGACGAACGACCCAGAATTGGGCCATTTCTATGACCGTCGCCGGACTGGCCGGGTTTGCCGCGATTTGGATGGCAATCCGCGACCCGGCGATTGCTTGGCATCGCAAAGCTGGGGCGGCCGAAACGGCGGGTAGGCAAAAGGACGATAACGCCAAACGATATATTCGCGTCGCCCACGATTCTCGCGGCAAGCCGCAAGCGATGGAAACATCCATTGTGCGCCTGGTGCCAAAGGGAAGCGACCACTCTGGCTTGGAGGTTGATCTGGTCAGCGCGGTGCATGTCGCCGACAAGAGCTATTATGAGGCGCTGAACAAGCGCTTCGAAGGCTACGATGTTGTGCTGTTTGAATTGGTCGCGCCCGAGGGCACCGTTATCCCTAAGGGCGGGCTCGATCGAAATCGAAATGCGCTTTCCTCTGTACAAAACGGGATTAAGGACCTGCTGGAACTGGAGTACCAACTAACGGGCATCGACTACACGAAGAGAAATTTTGTGCATGCCGACCTTTCGCCGGACGCCTTTTCGCAGTCGATGAAAGACAAAGGCGAAAGCTTCTGGACCATATTTCTGCGTATGATGGCAGCCGGCATGGCTCAGCAAGCTTCGAACCGAGGCAACACTAGTGAAATAGATTTGTTGCTGGCGCTGTTTGATCCCGAACGTGCGCTCAAACTTAAGCGCATCATGGCGGACCAGTTTTCCGATATGGACACAGTATTGCTGGCCTTCAACGGTCCCGATGGATCGACGCTAATCACAGAGCGCAATAAGGCTGCGCTGAAGGTGCTGGCGCGGGAGATCGACGCGGGCCGCAAGAAAATCGCCATCTTCTATGGCGGCGGACACATGCCTGACATGGAGCAGCGAGCGTGCGAGCAGTTCAATTTGAAGCGCGACGGCGTCGAATGGCTCGAAGCGTGGAATCTGCGCGATAAGAAATAGGCAGTGGTATTTTCATTTGCCGAGACGGGAGCCATACTGGCTGACGGCGCCGTTCTGCAACTGCCAACCGTATATCGCCTGCTGTTGTCGCCATGCCACGCTTCTCGATGAATGAAATGACGACCTATCGTTGGTCGTTTGAGGAAGACGTGCAGCACTACGTCGCGGCGGGAATTCCTGCCATCGGCGTGTGGCGGCGGAAACTTTCTGATTACGGTGAAGCTCGCGGCATTGAATTGCTGAAACAATCCGAATTGGCCGTCTCAAATCTTCTCTGGGCAGGCGGATTCACCGGCAGCGAGGGACATTCGTACCGCGAAAGCATCGACGATGCCATCGAGGCCATTCGTTTGGCCGGCGCTATGCAGGCCAAATGCCTCATTATTTACAGCGGCGCTCGCGCCGGTCACACGCACAACCATGCCCGAAGATTGCTGGTGACTGCGCTCAAAGAGCTGGCTCCGTTGGCCGCTCAACACAATGTCTTATTGGCGATTGAACCGATGCACCCTGCCTGTGCCGGCGATTGCACATTTCTAACTTCGCTGACCGATGCCGTCTCGTTGCTGGATCATGTCGCCAGCAAACAAGTGCAGCTTTCGTTCGATACCTATTATCTGGGGAGTGCTGACGGGGTACTTGATCAATTGCCGACACTTGCCGGCCGCATCGCCGTGGTGCATCTTGCGGATGGCCAAGAGCCCGACGAAGAACAACATCGTACGCCATTGGGGCACGGTGTGGTGCCACTCCAGGAACTCGTCTGCGCCCTGCGAGCGGGTGGCTACGACGGCGACTATGACGTTGAGCTGTTCGGCGACGATATAGCGCCGGATAGTTACGAGTGCTTGCTCCGCGAAAGCAAGGACGTCTTTTCAAGATTGACCAGCGATTGACGATGCCATGCTAATCGTTCCGCCTCATCTGCGAATTCCACACGCCGAGTTGCAGTTCACCTTCGTCCGCAGCTCCGGCCCAGGTGGGCAGAACGTGAATAAGCTGAACACCAAGGCGGTATTGCGTTGGGCAGTTCGCGCCAGCCCAAGTCTGCCAAGCGATGTGCGTGCTCGCTTCCTCGATCGTTACCAACACCGAATCACCAATGACGGCGACCTAGTGCTGTCGAGTCAGCGGTTCCGCGACCAACTACAGAACCAGCGCGACTGCTTGGAGAAACTCCGTGAGATGCTCGCGGCCATTGCCGTGGCGCCGAAACGCCGGCGGAAAACCAAGCCGACAAAAGCTTCAATCGTTCGCCGCCGCACGGAAAAGCGAGCAAACTCCACGAAGAAACAGCACCGCCGCAAGCCCGGTTTCGAAGAGTAATGGTTCGTTACCGCTCGGTTCTGCATTGGATCAGTGCCACATTCGCGGCTTCCGTGGTCAATAGATCGTCATTGTCCCACAAGTCCACGAAAGCCCGATGAATGCGGCGCTCGGCGCTTTGCAAATAAAAGCGGCCGGTAATCAGATCATGTTCAATTACCGGTCCATCGTGATTCCCGTGGCGATCCAACATCGCATCCAACCGCCGCAGCACGCAACCGCTAACGTAAAGTTCGATGGCGGCGTCGGCAATCCGTTCTTGCTGAAATTGCCGATCGACAATTTCCTCACGATGCGTGCGCAACAGCCGTTCCACATTCGAACCGAAGGCGCTAACCGTCCGGCCCAAGCGGTCTGCGTCCGGCTGCAAAGCGCTGCTGTGAACACGTACTTCCGGTGAGCGGAACAGCCCTTCTAATTTCCGTCCTGCAAAACCACCGATCTTTGAAAAATGCTTCAGCGGACTGGAGAGCGCATCGAGCACACCTTTCAGTTCCAACCCGACGTCGCGCATGCCGACCAGTGCCACAAAAGCACGCAGCACTTCGTTGGCCCCCTCGCCGATCATGTTGATCCGCGCGTCGCGCATCATCCGTTCATAAGGTTCGTCGGTAAAGTACCCTTTGCCGCCGAAAATCTGAATCGCGTCATTGATAATCCGCCACAGCGTATCGGTGGCGAATACTTTGAGCATCGCCGTCTCCAGCATGTAATCGTCGTGGCCGGAATCAATCAGCGCGGCGGTAAGGTAAGTGGCCGATTCAATCGCAAAAGTACCGGCGCTCATGTAGGCCAGCTTTTCCTTAACCATCTCAAACGTCCCGATGGGCTGGCCGAATTGCACGCGAGTGTTTGCATGCTGTGCGGCTCGCTGGAGGCAGAATTTCGCCGCGCCGGTGCAAGTGGCCCCAAATGTCACTCGGCCAAAATCTAATACCGTCAGCGCAACACGCAAGCCTTTGCCCAGCGGGCCGAGAATGTTTTCCTGCGGCACAAGCATGTTGTGAAAAGCCAATCGGCCAGTCGCCGAACCTCGCACACCGCACTTTGGCATGCGGGCTTCCACGACTTCAAAGCCCGGCATGTCGGGCATGACAAGAAATGCCGTGATTTTTGTCTCGCTGCTATCGGGCACCGGTGTGCGAGCCATTACCGTGAGCACTTGAGCGATGCCGCCGTTGGTGATCCATCGTTTCTGACCGTTAAGTACGTAGCTACGGCCGTCATCGGTTGGCGTGGCGGTGGTTTGCACATTGGCTGCGTCGCTGCCGGCTTCTGGTTCTGTCAATGCGAACGCGCTAATCCACTCGCCGGTGGCCAATTTTGGAAGATAGCGTTCCTGCTGTTCGCGAGTTCCGAACAGCACAATCGCCCGGGGGCCGATCGAATGATGGGCGTTCACAAACAGTGCCGTGCTGGCGCAATGTCCGCCCAAGACTTCCAAAAGCCGGCAATACTGGGCTTGCGTCAATCCGCGGCCGCCGCACTCTTTGGGCAGGCAAGCGCCGAGCATGCCGAGCTGGCCCAAGCCGTCGATCACGCGCTGCGGAATCATCGCCTCGCGATCGATTGCCACCGGATCGATTTCCGATAGGCAGAAGTGATGTAGCTCGTCAACTTGCGAAGAGGTTTGCTGGTCGGCCGCGAGATCTGGATAAGCGAGCAGTTTATCGTTCGCGAAAGTGCCGAAATACAACCCTTTGGCAAAGCCGACTTGCTGAAGTCGATCGCCGAGCAGCTCTTCGGCCTCGGCCATTTGCTTTTCGCGCTGAGAAAGCGTCATTGCGGGAATTCCAAATCTCGATCATCAGTCCGCGACCAGTGATCGCACGAATTGCCAACACTGTAGCCATGCCACTTAGCGCTACTGCGCGACCACCAGCCGCGGCCTTAGATCGCCGCAAGAATTATTGAGCGGCAAACCCAGGTTGACAACTGCAATTCGCTGTCGACTATTCCGACAGTCGTTGCCACATTTCGGAATCGACGACAATTGTGGCTTGGACACCGGCCGGCTTGGCATCACTGGGAGGTACAAATCGATTGGGAATTGGCGCCGCAACCGGAGCGTCTGGAATCTCGGCGCTTGCTTGCTTGGGCATCGTGGAGGCAGCCGACGGCGGCGACAGCAATTGGTCGGCTGGAATAGCGCAGCGGCATTTGTCGCAACAATTTTCCACGACCCATTTGTAAGTCGGCATTTGTTTGGTCACCTCGTACTTGATCAGCTTGTTGACGTTGCGAATTTCACCCGAGCAACTCGGCCGCCATAGCGTACGCTTCTCACAGCAGTCGCGTCCGAACAGGTAGTCCAGGAAGCTGTCGTAATGACATCGATCGCAGCCGTGTTGGCAACACTGGCCCCCGGCACAGGCATCGCATTCTGTTGGATGCGCCAAACAACAAGGATTTGGCTCGCAGACTTCACCGCACTTTTTGCTGTGGTCCGGAATGCAAATGTCTTCCTCTTTGCAGCAGTAGCAGGTGACTTTCACATCTTTCATTTCGCAAACCACGCGGCACACTTTTTGGCAAGGGGCCTGGCAGCCGCAATGATTGCATCGGCAATCGCAGCAATCGTCGGCCGATGCTAAACCGGGTGTCACCAGCATCAACAGCAGGAATGCGAAGCGTTTCATGGCGAACAGCTTCTTCGATAAGTCATGATTGATTTGACGCCGCGGCAAGCAGTGCGCAAGATACAAATCGGTCGGAGCGATACGATTGGTTTCGGCCCGGCATTCCACAAAAGCCAGAAAGTCGCTGTCAAACGGCACGACCGGCATAGATGGCAAACTTTCCGCAGTTTGCAGATTCGAAAGCCGGAGAATCGACTGTATTGCCACAGCTAGATGACCGGAATTGCCCGACGATTGCCGCAAGCTATTTCCGGCAATCGGTTTGCCGTAGTTCTCCACCTGAACTCGAACCCTGACTATAATTTGCGACGGATGGGCGCTGACGTCAGATTGCGGTATGACAACGGGCCGCGAAGCCACAGGCGCAGGCCATCTGGCGATTGACCAACGACGATTTTTTACTGACCCATGCAGCATGCCCAAACGCAAGGATAAGGATATTGACGATCTGCTAGCTGGCTGGCCCTATCAGCCTGGGGAAGTGCTGGCTCGATTGGTCGCAGCCTCCGACGGCCGTGAGATCCTGCAAATGCGGGTCGATATGGGCGTACTGCAAATGGAAGTCGATGGCCGGCCCGATGGCGCTAGGCCGCAAGGAGCGGAAACGTATTTCGACTATCTGCTGTCGCTGATGATCCACGAAGGGGACAACTTCGAGCTCTCGACTGAACAATGTTCCGAGGCCGATCGGGAGTTCGTGCAATTCTACCACCGGCGAATCTGTTGGCTCGCGCTACGCAAGTTCCGCGAGGCTGCCCGTGACGCCGACCATACATTGGCCTTCATGGATTTCGTGAAGCAACATTCACCCGATGAAGATTGGACGGTTTCGCACGAGCAATACCGGCCTTTCGTGATGTTTCACAAAACGCAAGCCACGGCGTTGGCGGAGCTTGGAGAACACGGTGCGGAAGCAGCAATCAGCGAAATTAACCGCGGTTTGGATAACTTCCGCAAGGTGTTTGAGGAATACGACGCGGCTGAGAAATTCGACGATGATGAACTCGTGCGGCAACTCAAAGAGCTGCAAAAATCGCTGCGCGAACATTACCGGGTGGGCCGCACTTTGGACGAACAACTGGCCGACGCTGTGGCTGCTGAACAGTTCGAACTGGCTGCCCAGCTGCGCGATCAAATCGCGTGCCGGCAATTTGACGGGCGTTGATTCTCGTAAAGTAGCGGGTGGTATTCGCGGTTCCGCGGATGCCGTCGGTGCCTTTATTGCACCCTTGTAAAACTAACTGTCGCCATGCTTGTAAACGTGTACAGTATCGTTGCGAGAATGCTGGCATTGTCAGCGGCCAAACGCTGAAACCACCGGCCCGAATTCAACTTCCGGCCGACCGCTTTCACTTTTCCCACGATTGGCACACGCCCTGCATCTGGTGCCTCCCGTCAAACGGCAAGGCGGTCGGCACGGATCAACAAAGGAGTGTGACATGTTGGTTCTTACGCGAAAAACTCGCGAGCAGATTCAAATCGGCGAAAACGTTGTCATTACCATTTTGAAAGTCAAGGGCCAAACCGTCCGCGTTGGCATCGAGGCCCCGCGTGATGTGCGGGTGCTGCGATCCGAACTCCCCAAGACAGAAGCAGAATCGGTGGACGATTCGACGCCAGATGAGATTCACTCCAGCAGATCTCGGTCGATGGAATCGCTTCGCACTACAGAGCGAAATTCACGACGCGACTCGTCCACAGGACTGGCCCAATGGCGGATGAAACAACCGGTAACCGTCGCTCGCCCCGCACCTTTCAATCTCCGATCCGGTCATTGCCATGCGGCTGCCGTTCGCGTAGCGGTACCACCTTCTACACTCGGATAAGTCTGCTGCGATTCTCGCAGGTGCTGTTGCAGGATCGTTCGCACTTGCAGAATTGTCTGCGGATGACGATGCACCTCGTCGTGTTCTGCCGGCACTTCGATTTCCGAATTGGCGAAGTCCAGATGGGCGCTTTTGTATGGCACTACACCGTCGCCGTCGCCGAACAAACGCACTTGCCAATCATCGCGGGGCAGCCGGCCGACGATGTTGTCGTACTTAACCCACGGCGGACGCTGGGCCGAGATTAGCACAGGCAAAATCGGCGCCTCTGGCGACAGCGAATCCAAGCTCGTCGCAGTGTCCAACATCTGTGTGTCGCGGAAGAAGCCCGGGTTTTGCAGCCGGAGCATTGTAAATCGCGATGTCATCCGTTCAGGGACCGAAATCAGCTTGTCGGCCAAGTACCGAGTGACGTCGTTGGCAAAGTAACTACCTCGATGCGGCGTGCCGATAGTGATGATCCGACGCACTGAAGGGCTGGAGTTAAAGTAAAACGTGCGATCCAGAGCCAGTCGCGTTTTCTGATCGGCCTTCAACCTGGCAACCGGTTTATCGCTGACGATGTGCCAAAAATCGTTGCGACTGTTGACTACTTGCATGTTGGCAATCAACCCGCCCATGCTGTGGCCCACAAGCACCATTTGATCGAGCGCCGCGTCGTGACCTAGCGGATCGACCGTGGTGCGCAGCTCTGCCAGAGCTTCCCGCAACTGTGTCGCACTGCGCAAAACGGCTGTCCAGTTGGATACAAGTAAAACCAAAACTGATAATTCCGCCGCAATTCAGGATCGCCTCGCAAATCGTTGAACATTTCCATCCAGGTGATCGGACTCGACCACAGGCCGTGAATCATCAGCACAGGAATCTTGTCGGACTGATATGGTTCCAGCATGTAAATGCCAGCGAGCTTTTTCACGCGATCGGGGTACAGAAGGCCCGTCGTGGGCTGATCGAGCTGGGCGAATGCCGGGTCGTTGAGCGCATAAGCCAGCGGCGTGGTGATATCGCTCTCTAGCGGTACGCGGCGGTCGTGGGTGGCGATGTCGGTGACTTGCAGTGGATCGTACAGCTCTAGCACCGCCCGATGGAGACGCTTGCCACCGGCCTCTTGCGCTCCGGCCAAGGCGGTATCTTCATCCGATAAGTAACGCATGTATGCGCTAACGGGGAAACTTAAGCCAGGAGCATAATGCTTTTCGATTGGATCCCCTGGCGGATGCTGCTTGCGAACCGCGATCAGCGGCACGCCCAGGCCGTAGGTATGAAAGACGTTTTTCAGACCGTGAATTTGATAATCGGAGACGAATTCGAACCGTTCGATGTCGCCTGCCGGCCAGAGCACGTTGCGAGACTCGATTGAGACATGCCATTGCTGCCTTTTAGCCTCGATGCTGAATTGCTCCCCGGGTCTCAGCTTGCCTTGCTTATTAATCGTCCGCAGCATGGCTTCCAGGCCGGCATTGTACAGATCGCAAGCGCCGCGAAATTCCGGATCATAGGGATTCTGGAATTGACTGCACTGCGGATCGAAAAGATAGGCATGCGAATACGCTACGCTGGTGCCGTACAAATCGAGCGCTTGAGAATTATTGGCGACCAAGGTTGAACGCACGCCCCCGATGTAAGACAGTTCGGCCGCGGCGGCAAGCGCTTCTGGTGAGGGTTCGCGATCGATCACATTCTGAACTTCATGAACCAGCTCAATCGGATTGTCGTGCAAGTGGCCTTCAAGATCATAGCGTCGCAGAAAAATCTTCGTACGCTCCGTTGGGCGAGGCCCTCCGCGTGAAAGCAGCATGAGTCTTTCGGTGAGGGGGTTGTGCGGCGCATCGCGCACCGTAACCCATTGCGGCCCCGCGCAGCCGGCCAGCAAGCCGGCGCAGAGCATCAGCCCGGCAAATTGAGTTGCAAGTCGATCCATCGACTAGCCGGTTGAAATGGAATGTGGTCGAGAAAAAGCGCGCTGAAAGCAATCGCGAAAAGGCAATTTCAAGGGCAAGACAATAGTTCGCGCCGACACTACCCGTCAATGGCGGTTGACACTTCTGCTAGCGATGTTCTCTGAACGGCGCAAAGAGCCAATATCTGATGATCGCAATAAAAAACGTGTGCCATGGCGCTGCTACCGGCATTGTTGCTGCTCCGGGATGAATTTCGCATCGACGGCGCGACAACCATGGCACACGATTCAGCGTCAAACTTCTCGACGCCACCTCTTTCGATCCAGCGCCGTCCTAAACGGCAATCCGCCACTAAGCTGGTATTTCAGCGCGGCGTCCGTGGAAGATCGGCCTGAAAAGCCCGGTCCCGGCGCTCCGTAAGTCGCCCTGCCGCCAGCGGAACCGATAAAGCCTCGCTGGGCTTGCGATCGAATGGACTCAACTCGCCACGCAGAATTCGGACTTCTGGTGGGGCTTCCAGTCCGAGTGTTACCCGGTCTCCGGAAACTCGGCTCACGACCACCGTGATGCCGTCGCCGATCATAATCTTTTCGCCAACCTTGCGGCTTAGAATCAACATGATGACTGTCCTCCCTGATCTTGTCTGGGTCTTGTTTAGGTATCCCCCCGCCTCGTGCCCCTGGAAGAATGCAAGTAAGGTGCCGCACACAGGCGGATGCCAAGAACCACCTAAAGTCTACAGTTACAAAGCTCGGCACCGTAGAACTTTAGAAAATCTCATTGCAACGGCGAGATTCCTCAGAATTGCCGAACCCGCCATGTCTGCCCATCTCAGATTGAGCCTTCCAGTCTCAATTTGGTTCGTGAGCCTCTTTGGGATGCTGTAGCTTCTGGTTTCTGCTAGCAAGCTAACGTCCGGCAGAAGTCGAGTCTGGCGCAATTTGCACTAACAAGCTAGCATTCTTTCGGCGCAGTGCCTGTAGGCATCGAAGCAGCGTAGAAAGCCAAGCTTGCACGTGATTCGCGAATGATTTGGGCTCGGGGTTCTTCATGTTGCCTTAAGGTTGCCGGTAATAAACTTCGCAAGACATACTGCCGGGTCAAACAACCTGCGTTCTCGGCCGCACACTTACGAGGGGCTAATTCAACGACCGTTCAACAATTGGTCGTAGCCCATTTATGCCGCAGTCCGTGGTTGATGGAGCAGATCTTCGCGCAGCATGCGCTGTCCCGTATCGTATTCGCGATGGCCGCATGGAGTTTTGTCTATTTTCGCCCCCAGGCACGAGCCGTTGGGAGTTTCCCTCGGGACTGATTCGGCCTAAGGAGTCGCCAAGCAAGGCCGCTCTAAGGAGTGCTGAAACGAAGTCGGGCCTCGCTTGCCGATGCAAAGTTCGGCAGGCATTGGACCAATTCTCGGCGAGGCACAACAAACGCAGTATCCACTTCACAGCGTATCTGCTATTTGTCAGCCAGGAACCCGCTGCCAAATCGAAGCGGCGAAACCGCTGGTGCTTTGCCGAGGAAGCCCGGGCCAGAATTCGTCGTAAGCCCATGCGGCGTTTAATCGATTTGGCATTGCGCCGAATGTGATTTGGCTCCCGCAGTCGGTTGTGATCGACCATCGAATCGGCTAAAACAGGGCAGTACACAAACGATTCGTCACACGATCGACTAGGACGGCCGGTCTAAAGAACTGCCTATCGCAAACTGCCTGCTTTTCCATGTCCCGTGTTCTTGTTACTGGCGGCGCTGGTTTTATCGGATCGCACCTCGTCGATGCGCTATTGGCCCGCGGCGATCAAGTGCGGGTACTCGACAATTTGAGCACTGGCCGGATGGAGAATCTGGCTCATGTGCGCAACGACATCGAGTTCATCGAAGCCGACATCACCGATACCGCGGTGCTGGCGCGGGCGGTAACCAGCGTTGATTGCATTTTTCACCAGGCGGCCATCGCGTCGGTGCCGCGCAGTGTCGCCAAGCCGCTCGAAAGTCATGCCGCCTGTGCGACGGCAACGCTAATGGTATTGGATGCCGCGCGAAAGGCGAAAGTCCGCCGCGTGGTGTACGCCGGATCGAGCGCCGCCTACGGCGATTCGCCGTCGCCGGCTAAACGCGAAACCGATTTGGCAATTCCCATTTCGCCCTATGGCGCCGCCAAAGTCGCCGGCGAATTGTACTGCCACGCTTTTGCAGCGATGAACGCCGTGGAAACAGTCACACTCCGTTATTTTAACGTCTTCGGGCCGCGGCAAGATCCGAATGGCGAGTATTCAGCGGTGATCCCGAAATTCATCACACTGTTGCTCGCCGGCAAACCGCCGGTCATTTTCGGCGATGGCAAACAATCTCGCGATTTCGTCTTCGTGGGCGATGTGGTGCAAGCCAACCTCTTGGCGTCGCAAGTTGAAGGTGTATCGGGCCGCATTTTCAACGTTGCCAATGGACACCCCGTCACCTTGCTCGATTTGATCGCGCATCTCAACGAATTGCTCAGTACCAAGGTAAAGCCGAAGCACGATCCGCCCCGTCCCGGCGACATTCGCGAAAGCCTGGCCGACATCAGCGCGGCCCAAAAGCATCTCGGTTACAAACCGCACGTCAGTTTTGAAGACGGCCTGCGGCGATCGATCGATTATTATCGGTCGGTCATTGGAAAGTAGCGATGCGCGCCATATTTCATTTCACAGCCCGTAATAGCCGGAAGTCAACGACCTCCGGAGAATCGCCAATGGGTTGATTCTCCTCAGTCTGTTAACCTCCGACGAATCTCTGTTGTAACTTTAGGCGACATCACTCGCGATTCTGTTCTTGTTCGCACTTCAGACAACGCTATCAGTCAGCCGAACAAACTAGGAAGGAAGTTTCAACACACCAGCCAGGGAGGGCCACGGTGGCTGCGGCATCTGCGCTCAAGGCTTTCTGGCTGAAGTGGTTTTCCAAGCCCCTCAGCGATCGGCCGCTGTATAAATCGGTTTGCCAGCATCGGCCGCGTAAATTGATGCTGCTGGGATTGGGCGACGGCCAGCGCGTCATACGCCTGATTTCTCTGACCCAAAAGTTTCACCTTGCCGATCAGGTTGAGTTTGTCGGCATCGACAGGTTTGATTCACGCCCGGTCGATGTGCCGCACTTCACACTGAAGCAGGCCCACCAACTGCTGCGAACCACGTCGGCTCGCATCAAGTTAATTCCCGGCGACCCGCGCGAGGCGTTGGTTCGGGCCGCTAATTCGTTGCAGGGCATTGAGTTAGTTCTGATTTCGTCCGATCAAGACGCGGAATCACTCTCGCAAGCTTGGTTCTATCTGCCACGAACGCTGACCACCAACGCACTGATTCTGCGCGAAGAAATCACCGGCGCTGGGCCAATTCTTAAGCAAATTCCACGGCTGGAATTGGAGCGTCTCGCCTCCCGTGCCAGCATATGCCGCCGAGCCGCTTGATCGCATAGCAGCCCGACGCGCAAGCGAGGGCGGCATCGAGGTTTAGCATTTGTCTTCCTCGCTTGCGCGTCGGGCCAATATGCTGTACCGTCGCCAGGGGCTTGACCGCTGGATATGATGTACGGTGTTCAAGCCCGCCATATGCTTTGGCTCGGCAAAAGCCGCGGCTCTATGTTCTGAACTCTGACTCCCGCCTGCTGCATGTCAACTCATCGCATTACGACGACGGAGACCACGCTCGACGCCCCATCGTCGTCGGGGATCGGCAGATCGACGAATCACTCGGCCAATTCGCCCTGCGCCAAAGTGGCCATGTGCCACGCCAGCAGCGCTCCGCATTTGACGAAGGAAACGCAGTCGCTCTTGCGCAGTCGACTGCGGATTGCGGCGTTGCTCCTGGCGCTGGGATTTGGCGTTTTCTTTTTTCGGGAAATGCTTTTAGGACATGGGAACAGCACTGGCTGGGGTCTGTTCATGTTTGTATTTCACGGTCTGCTTACGACGATGCTGTTGGTCATTGGTGGTGGACTGTGCCACAAATGCACCTACCAGTTATCCACGCTTCGAATTGCGGAACTGGCGATCTTTGGTGTTCCTGCCGTCTTCTTTGTGTTCATGCAATGGATTGAGCTGCGCGACGCGGACAGTTTTGTTACAGGAGTCGCCGCTCCGTGGATGCTCCTGATTTTGGTCTATTCGCTGTTCATTCCGAACACATGGAAGCGGGCAGCAATAATTCTCGGTCTGATTGCGATTGCTCCGATTGCAATTCTGATTCTCGCGAGAGCAAATTTTGCTGCGGTCGAGAAGATGGTTTCCACCGCAAGTGTCGTGTCAGTCACAATGACAATGTCGCTTGCAGCGATGACCGGCGCGTTTGGCGTATTCACCATCCACCGATTGCGACATGAAGCGTTTGAAGCGCGTCAGTTGGGGCAATATCGACTCAAGCGACTGCTGGGTGCCGGCGGCATGGGGGAAGTTCACCTAGCTGAGCATCAACTGATGAAACGCCCGGTGGCCATCAAGCTAATCAAGCCCAGCAAAGCCGCCGATCCACAAGCACTGGCGCGTTTTGAACGCGAGGTGCGCGCCACTGCCAAGTTGACGCACTGGAACACGATTGAAATCTTCGATTACGGACACACCGACGACGGCACATTTTACTACGTGATGGAATATCTGCCGGGCAAATCGCTGGCTGATCTGGTCGCACAACACGGTCCATTGGCCCCGGCCCGCGTGATTTGGTTGCTGGAACAGATTTGCCAGGCCTTGGGCGAAGCACACAGCCTGGGGCTGATTCACCGTGACATCAAGCCGGGTAACATTTTTGCCGCCGAACGTGGCGGTGTGTATGACGTGGCCAAGCTACTTGATTTCGGCCTGGCCAAACCGGTGATGAATAATGGCGATGTGACGTTGACGCAGGAGGGCTCAATTACCGGCTCGCCGCTGTTTATGGCACCCGAGCAGGCGGCCGGCGATGGCGAACCGGACGCCCGCAGCGATATCTATGCTTTGGGTGGGGTGGCATATTACCTGCTCACAGGCCATCCGCCGTTTGAAGGAGACAATCCGGTTAAGGTTCTTTTGGCCCACGCCCGACAGAACGTAGTCCGCCCGTCGAAGTTGCAGGCAGGAATCCCATCCGATCTCGAAGCCATCGTGCTAAAGTGTCTGGAGAAAAACCCGGCCGATCGCTTCCCCGACACCACCGCTTTGGCTGAAGCGCTGGCAGAATGCCAACTCCACGGCCGCTGGACTCGTGCCGACGCCCTGCGTTGGTGGACCACCAACGGCGGCACTGACCGCTCCGGCACCGAGCTCTGCACCAACGGCTCGGCTGTCAAGGGCGCAACTGGCGGCAACCAGGCCGATATTACTCAAGACAGCGCGAGCGCACCGACGAGTGCGTTGGTAGGGTAAATGGCACACTGCTACTTTCCGCAGCGGGGCCGCACCACATCTCTTGCGAGTCCAACCGCTTCCAGCAAGCAAATCGTCCAGTAAGTAAAATCCACTTCCCACCAGCGGTGGCCGTGGGCAGCGGAAACTTGTTCGGCGTGATGGTTGTTGTGCCAGCCTTCGCCGTGGGCCAAGAGACCCACCAGCCAGTTGTTGCGGCTGTTGTCGTCGGTTTTGTAGTTGCGATAGCCCCACAGGTGCGTCAGCGAATTGACAGACCAAGTGACATGCCACACCAGCACCGTCCGCGCCAAAACACCCCACACTAGCAGGCTCGCGCCGAATTGTACTCCACCGAGGTAGCGGCCCGTTGTCATCCAACCGATCGCCAATCCCACGGCGAAAAACAAAACGGCGTGAATAAAGTAAGTCCATAACCACATCATCCGCCGTTCGAATTGCAGATAAAACGGATCTCGTAAAATATCTCGGGCGTAGTGCTCGTAAAAAGAGACTGTGCTCAAATCGCGATTCTCGATCATCAGCCAGCCAAAGTGTCCCCACAGTGCAGTGACCAGCGGACTGTGCGGATCGGGTTCTTCGTCGGAATGCTGATGATGCTTGCGATGCACCGCCACCCACCGGGCCGGCGAATCTTGCAAACAGCACACGCCCAGGATCGCAAAAAAATGCTCCAGCCATTTCGGACAAGTGAATCCGCCATGAGTTAATAACCTGTGATAGCCAAGCGTCATCCCTAACATGCCGAAGAAGTAATGTCCGATGACAAACAGCACCACTCCAGTCCAACTGAAAAACCACGGCACAAATACCAAAAGACTTAGTAAATGAATGACGACAATGGCCGTGGCATAACCCCACAGTGGGCGCGCAGGCCGAGCGCCACTGGGCAATACTCTGTTCTGACCTGGCCGATGACCGACCAGCGTGGGATTGGAGCTCAAGTCAGACTCGATAGAGATAGCGGGTAATTTTGCAGCGAAAAAGATGGGTGAAGTGAAACTTCTATCCTAACCAGTCGAAGCGAAAAACGAATCCCCTGGCAGTCGAAATCGCTGGTTCCTGCGAACTTACGAGCTGGCCAATCGCTGATATACTTAAGTGTTGCAAGAATTCGCTTCTTGACGGTTGCGGATAGGACCCAAAAAGACCAACACTGAAAGTCGATCACTGACTGCCATGTCTCGCACAATGTTTAAAAAAATTTGGGATGCACATGTGGTGCATGCAGAGCCGGTTGGGCAAACCTTGCTGTATATCGATCTGCACTTGGTTCATGAAGTTACCAGCGCCCAGGCCTTCGAAGGGCTACGTCTGGCGGGCCGCAAAGTGCGACGGCCGGAACTGACGGTTGCCACGCCCGATCACAATGTGCCGACCACCGATCGACGGCTGCCCATTGCCGACCCGATTTCTAAACAGCAAATCGACACGCTGCGAAACAATTGCCGCGAGTTCGGCATTCGCATCTACGATCTCGGCAATCCGCAGCAGGGCATCGTCCACGTGATTGGGCCGGAACTGGGCATCACCCAGCCGGGCCTGACCATCGTCTGCGGCGACAGTCACACCGCCACGCACGGCGCTTTCGGCGCCCTGGCGTTTGGCATTGGTACCAGCGAAGTGGAGCACGTGCTGGCCACACAAACGCTGCTGCAGTCGAAACCGAAAACATTTGAGCTGCGCGTCGAAGGACAATTGGGCCGCGGCGTGACGGCAAAGGACGTAATCTTGTACCTCATCGGCCAGATCGGCACCGATGGCGGAACCGGGTACGTAATCGAATACACCGGTCCGGTGATGCGCGGCTTCTCGATGGAAGAACGCATGACAGTGTGCAACATGTCGATCGAAGCCGGGGCCCGCGCCGGTATGATTGCACCAGATGAAAAAACATTTGAGTACGTGAAGGGACGGGAGTTTGCTCCGAAGGGCAAAGATTTCGACGCAGCGGTCGAACGCTGGCGAAAGCTGCCGAGCGATCCTGGCGCGAAGTACGACCGGGTGGAAGTTTACCAAGCCGCGGACATCGCGCCGCAGATTACTTGGGGCACTAATCCCGGTCAGGTTGTGCCGGTTGTCGAAAAAGTGCCTGACCCGGTGCAATTTGAAACCGAGGACGATCGCAAGGCCGCCGCGCAATCGCTCAAATACATGGGCTTGGAGCCGGGCAAACCGATGCAGGCTTTGTCGCTCGATCGTGTGTTCATCGGCTCCTGTACTAACAGCCGCATCGAAGATTTGCGGGCCGCCGCCGCCGTGGTTCGCGGCTATCACGTGGCTAGCTCGGTCAACGCTATGGTCGTTCCGGGAAGTGGACAAGTGAAAACGCAGGCGGAGAAGGAAGGGCTCGACCGCATTTTCAAAGAAGCCGGTTTCGATTGGCGCGAGGCCGGTTGCAGCATGTGTCTGGGCATGAACCCCGACATTTTGACCCCCGGCCAGCGCTGCGCCAGTACCAGCAACCGTAACTTCGAAGGCCGCCAAGGCAAAGGAGGCCGCACACACTTGGTCAGTCCCGCCATGGCTGCCGCAGCGGCGATTACTGGGCATTTCGTGGATATCCGTGAGTGGAAGTACAAGGGTTAATCAAGCTGCTTGCGGCCGGGCGATTCGCAATTCATTTCAGCATCGTTCATTAAGCACCATGCAACCATTCAGCAAACACACCGGCCTGGTCGCTCCGATGGATCGGGCCAACGTCGATACCGATCAAATCATTCCGAAGCAATTCCTCAAGCGGATTGAACGCACTGGTTTCGGCCAATTCCTGTTTTTCGACTGGCGGTTTCGCGACGATGGATCGGACAATCCAGAGTTTGAATTGAACCAGCCGCAATATCGCGGGGCCAGCATTTTGCTCGCACGGCGTAACTTCGGCAGCGGATCGAGCCGGGAACACGCTCCGTGGGCACTCGATGATTACGGTTTCCGTGTGATCATTGCGCCGAGCTTTGCCGACATCTTTTACAACAACTGTTTCAAGAACGGCATGTTTCCGATCAAGCTCGACGATGCCGCGGTTGACAACTTGTTCCAGTGCTGCTCCCAGCATCCCGCTTACAAGCTCACCGCCAATTTGGAAATTTGCCGATTGACGGATGAATATGGGCTCTCGCTGCCGATCGAAATCGAAGACTTTCGTCGGCACTGTTTGCTAAATGGCCTGGACGATATCGGCCTCACGCTGGCGCACGCCGACAAGATCACTGCATTCGAAAAAGCCCGGGGACTGACGCCGGTATGAGCAGAAGCTCGAAATCACGGTTTATTCAATCTGCGACGTTGCCAACGTTATTGTTCGTCGCACTCTTATTAGCGGCGTCAGTCTGGCAGCCAGTCACGCTTCTGGCTGCTGAGGAATCCAAGGTAAAAGTCGAAACGATTGTTAGTGACCTGGTCGATCCATGCGGCATCGCAATCCAGCCGAGTACGGAAAATGTTTTTGTCAGCGATTCTGGGGCCGGACGAATTGTCGAAGTTTTGCGGATGAAACCCGATCAAGCGATTCCAGTCATAACTGGTTTTGTACCTGAAAAGTCGACTGCCATCCAGGATGTTGCCGTCCACCTTGGCGCTTTAGGGCTGGCGTTTCTCAATGAGCACACATTGGTGGTCGGCAACTCATCGAAGAAAGGCGACCGCACTGTTTTGGTTTTCAATCTTCCGGTCGAAGCCACAGGGAATGATGCCAAGCCGCTTGAAGCCGACTCAGCCAAACAAAGGCTCGGCGGTCCCGCGGAAGGGGAAGAAACGGTAGCCGCCGAAGGGAAGTTTTACGGGCTGGCGGTTTCACCGTTTGCGCCACCGGCGCTATTTGCAACGAATCCCGGCAGTAGTCGGGGCTGGATTTTCAAAGCTCAGATCAAAAGCTGGTCGTCGCTCGAGAAACTCAATCCGTTCACATTTATCCCGGCCAAAGTTGTTTCTCGAGTTGGCCTTCCGAGCGGCGGCATCACCATCAACCGGCGCGGATTGCTGGTCGTCGGCATGGCAAACGCCGATCCGTCCAAAGGCAGCTCGGTTGCATTTTTCAATGCCAAACCTGAGACAGGCGGGTTGCTGACGACTCTGCCGACCACGTTGCACCGAATTACGGGTTTGGCGTACAGCCCAGAAAGCGGTCGGCTATACGCGGCAGATTTCGGCGACGCGAGCGCTGGGAGCGACGGCATTTATCGGCTAGACGCGGCGACTGTTGACGGTCGTTCGGGTATCAAGGCGGTGAAAGTCGCAGCGGTCGATAGGCCGACGGCACTGGTCTTTTCGAGCGACAACACCCTCTTCGCCACCGCTTTTGGTTCGATCGATAAGGAATCAAAAAATGCAACAGCTCCAAAAGCCGGAAAGCTAGTGAAGATTACCGGTGATTTGTGAGCCGTTACGCCGCGACCGAACTTGAACAAGAATTGTTCGTTTCTGATCCAAACGAGTTGACATCAGTTTTCACGATCTATGCCTGAAAGCCGTCGTTCACGAATTGAGGCGCTGCTGGCCTTTGAACCTGGGGATCAGTTTCTGCGTTACAGTTTGGCGATGGAACTGGAGAAGGAAGGAGACCACGATCGTAGCCTGGTCGGGTTAGCCGAATTGCAAAGCGACACGCCGCCGTATGTGCCCGCCTTTTTTATGGCGGCACAGCAACTTGTGAAGCTCGACCGCATCAGCGAAGCACGCGAGGCCCTTCGCGGCGGTATTGAGCAAGCACGGCGGCAAGGTAATGCCCATGCGGCCGGTGAAATGAGCGAGTTACTGGCATCGCTGGGACGCGAGGGCGAATGATGAAGGCCAAGGCCGGAACGTGTAATGTCGGTCCGTCCCGTTGTGATGAATTAGCGGCGTTTTGTTCCGCAAGAACCGGCGACTGCACAAGCAGTAGCGCACAGCGTGCATCCGCCATGACCTGCGGCTTCCTCCGTGCCGCAACCAGGTCCGCAACCTTGGGTCAGCGTGTCCGAGAATTGGCGGAACTGTGCCGCCGCATCGTAAACTTCGGCAAGTTCCCCGGTAATCGCTTCGACTTCCGGCGTCACTTCACCGAGAAAATAGAAAAACAGCGAGCGACCGTCGAACAGGTGCTCGACATCCAGCAACGTGGCGGTAATTCCTCGTTCCCCCAGGCGGGCAGTGCAGGCTTCCAGTGCTTTCTGTCGGTTCTTTTCGAGCCGAGCTTCCAACAATTTGTCTTCGGCGGTCATTCCACGCAAGATCGAACCGTCGGAATTTTGGTGAATGCCGTTTTCGGCGGTCGGATTAAGCACTTCGCCGATTTCCAGACCCCGGCTGGTGCGCACCACCACGCGGGTGGCACGTGGATACGCCACCGCATCGACCGAGGTGAACCGGCCGATGTGTCCCAGGGCTCCAACTCGTACAAAATGATGCCGCGACATATTACTATTGTCGGTTACCGTGCCGGACGTGCCAAGTCGATTTGGATTGCTCAATTGCCGGATTTCGGCTTTCCAGCTCGAAGGTTTCCGGGGATACTGGGCATCTCTAAGGTAGCACAGCAGGGCCGCTGAGCCGCTCGCGGCATCCGTTTACGAACACAAACATCGAGTTTTCATTTCAAAACAAAAATGGTTCAACCGATTCCATTTCCCACCGATTTTGGCGCCGCCATGACGCCCACGCGCTGGCATGACTTGGCCTTCCGCGTGCTTGACGGATATTGCCCGGCGCAGGACGAGGCACTGGCGGTTCTTCGAGTACCAGATATCGAACTGCTGGACCTCATTGCCGCCTGCTATCGAGTACGTCATCGATATTGGGGCAACACAGTCCAGTTGTACTTCCTGATGAACGCCAAGAGCGGGCTGTGCCCGGAAGATTGCGGCTACTGTTCGCAATCGAAAATCTCGCAAGCAGAAATCCCGGTGTACAACCTGATCTCGGAAAGCAAACTGCTTGATGCCGCCCAAGTGTGTGCCGAGCGCGGCGCGAGCACGTACTGCCTGGTGATTTCCGCCCGAGGGCCAACAGAACGTGAAATTCAGGCCGTCGAACACATCGTTCCCAAGATTAAAGAGCGGTTCAATTTAAATGTGTGCGCTTGCTTGGGCTTGCTGACCCCCGACCACGCACAGCGGCTCAAGGCATGCGGCGTCGACAAGGTGAACCACAATTTGAACACTAGCGAGCGGTTCTATCCCGAGATTTGCACGACGCACTGTTGGCAGGATCGGATCGAAACGCTGAAAGCGGTGCGCGGCGCGGGGCTTGAATTGTGCTCCGGCGGCATTATCGGCATGGGCGAGAATGATGCTGACATTGTCGAGATGGCCTTTTCACTGCGAGAAATGCAAGTCGAGTCGATCCCGCTGAATTTTCTCAATCCGATCGACGGCACACCGCTGGCTGGGTCGCATCATCTCAACCCGCGCTTCTGCCTGAAATCGCTTTGCATGATGCGGCTAGTGAATCCCAAGAGCGAAATTCGGATTGCCGGCGGCCGAGAAATGCATTTGGGCAGTTTGCAAGCACTCGGTTTGTATGTAGCCAATTCGGTATTCATTGGCGACTATCTTACGACAAAAGGGCAGCCGCCTGAGGCCGACTACAAAATGATCAAAGAAATGGGCTTTACCTTGACGCGCGATCCCGAGGCGGCCAAATCGGCAAATGGCTGTTGCTAGCATTTCGCGCTTGACTGCTTAAATTGGCCATCTTTCGTCACCGAAAAACTTCGGTCAATCGGCGAACTTCGCTTAATTGAAACTATCGTCGCAGGCCGATAACGGCTACGACGGTTTCACCTCGAGTCTGTCCAGGGATGGATTGTCATGCGCGCATTATCTTGTTGGGCGATATTCGCAGCCACGTGTGGACTAGTTGCCTCCGGCGTTCACGCACAAACGGCTCCAAACTATTCGGGCACCCTTTTGGCCGACGGTGCGAGCCGCTTCGACGGCTCACGCAAAATGCTCGGATCAACGTTCTATACCGGCACCGGACAGAGCAACGATACTTCACGGTCTGACACGGCAGCGCCCCCATTCACGCCATCGTCCGCCGGATCGAATCAATCGGCCGGAACCGATTCAGCAACTTCACCAAGCGCCACGCAGTCGGCGCCGGATCAGGCGAGCGGAACCCAGACAATTTATCCAAGTGCTACTTCCAAAACTGTCGCCTCTTCGAGTGCCGCGAACTCGTCGTCCACAAAACCTCGAACATCCAGCGACGGCAGCGACACGTCAAGCAGCGGGCTGAAATCGCTGCAACAACGCTTGGCGTCGGTTCGGAAAACTCCGCCGCCCGGCGCGCCGACGGGCGATGTACGGCCACCCGTTGTTGAATCGCCGACGCTGCATGGATCTCGATCTCCGACGGCTGCGATTTCCACAGTCGGTTCCGCGCCAGCGGTCGGTACGCCGACTCCTGCGATTGCGCCAGGCTCCAGCAGCGGACCCAATGAAGGACCAATTCCGCCCGGAATGCCAGAAATTAGCACAGTACAATTACCAAAAGCCATCTCGGCTCCGTCGTTCGATGCGTCAAACAGCGCCGGAGCAAGTTCCCTGAAAGCGCATGATCCTGTCGCCACGGTCCCTGCCGGCGGAATCGTAAACGGACCCGTTGTTAGCGGACCTGTGAATGCATCGAGGCGCGGTCCGGCAGTAACGTCATCGATCGGTTCGCCGGAGGCACCGATCTTGGAAATTGGCGGAGGTCGTGGAGCATCCGGTATGCGTTCCAGCTCGCTGGCCACCGATGGTCCACTCTTTGCGCAACAAAGCCCGCTGATGGGCGTCGAAACCGTCGGGCCACGAAGCATCACTTTCGGAAAAGAAGCCGCCTACAATATCACTATCACGAACGCCGGCGAAGTAGCGGCGCAAGACGTCACGATTTCGGTGAAGATTCCTGAATGGACCGAAGTCGTGGGCACCAAAGTTACCAGTGGCACTGCGAACTCGGTTTTAGAGCAGCGTAGCGAACCGCTGTTGTGGCGTTTGCCACGGATTGAGGCTCGCAGTAAAGAACAATTGACGGTGCGACTGGTACCGCACGAAAGTAAACCCTTCGATTTGGCCGTGCAGTGGACGTGCTCGCCGGTAGCTTCGCAGGCGCTGGTCGAAGTCAAAGAGCCGAAATTGACGATGACGCTCGATGGTCCCTCGGAAGTTGTCTATGGCCAGACGAAAATCTATCGTTTGACGTTGGCAAATCCTGGGTCCGGCGATGCAGAAAACGTGATTCTGTTTTTGGCCCCGATTGATGGAAGCAACGCATCTCCCACTCGGCATGCAGTAGGCATCATCCGAGCTGGTGAAAGCAAGCCCGTCGAAATTGAACTTACCGCAGGCCAGGCCGGCACGTTGTCGGTCAAGGCGATTGCGATGGGTGAGGGACAGCTGCGAGCGGAAGTGGCCGAAGACATTCTCGTGCGGCGTCCGGGATTGAAAGCCGTCGTGGCAGGACCTGAAATGAAATTCGCTGGCACACCGTCCAGTTACACGATTGTCGTCAGCAACCCCGGGAATGCTGCTGCCGAAAACGTTTCGCTCGCGGCAATTCTGCCGGCAGGGGCCAAGTTTGTCTCCAGTGCCAATGGTCAATACGTAGAGAGCGAGAACAAAGTCACTTGGACTCTGCCAGCACTGCGTCCCGGCGTGGAACAAGAAGTTGAATTTCGCTGCATGCTAAACGCCCCGGGCGCGAACCGTGTTCAGGTGCTCGCGACCGCAGCCGGCGAACTGAGCGACAGCATGGCTGCTACGACCAACGTCGAAGCATTGGCTGATTTGAAGCTGGAAGTGATCGACCCGCCCGGTCCAGTGGCCGTGGGCGACGAATTAACCTATGAAGTCCACATCCGCAATCGCGGGACCAAGGCGGCCGAGAACGTGGATGTCGCCGGCTTTTTCTCCAACGGCGTGGAACCCATTTCCGCGCAAGGCGGCCAGCACGAAATCGCCCCCGGTCAGGTCACGTTTCGTCCTATTGTTGCGATCGCTGCAGGCTCGGAAGCGGTCCTAAAGATAAAGGCCCGCGCCGACCAAGCGGGAACGCATGTATTCCGCGCTGAAGTCAATTGCCAAGCGATGGGTGCTAAATTGGCGTCGGAAGAGACAACCATGTTCTATGGTGATGGTCGTGGCCCGATCCGAACTGCCGCTCGTCCTGCGGGTGGATCAGGCGCCGGATCAGAATTGTCGCCCGGCAATTCCAGCGGCCTGCCGGCACCAACAGTGGTACGCTGATAAGAACCCGATCAGTGGAAAAAAGTTCGGGGCGGCCGTCTATCTCTGGCGGAAATTCGCCTACTTTCGTCGGCGGCGGTACAAAACCAGTCCCGCTGCCGCAGCCAGTCCAGTCAGCACCAGCGAACTTGGTTCGGGCACGGTCATGATATTTCCCGTACTAAATGAAGTAACGTGGTCGGCCATGTAGTGTGAAACGAACTGCATGCCAAACACTGTCGGCTTCGGGTCGACCGGATTCTCCCACAAGGTTGGACCGACCGAGATATCTTGCATTTCCTCGGGCAAGCTCGGATCGTGAAACGAGGCACTGGTGGCGGAATTGCCGGCTGGATTCGCACCGCCGTTAAGCTTGAAGAGCACCTGGCGATAGTCGGTGAACGGGTTGGCGGTGGCCATGTTGGGATCGATATCAATTTGGAAAATGACCTGTTTGCCAGGAGTGAGACCTGTGAAGTTGTAAGTGATGACTTGACTATGAGCAGCGTTATCGAGCTTATCGGGAGTGACTAGCGTGGCCGTTACTCCAGGAGACGTGCTGATAATTCTGGCCCAATCGAAGTTTTGAGTGGTGTCGCCAATCGTCATGCTGAAGCTCGTGAGGCTGGAATTGCCATCGCCGCCATTGGCGACCGTGCCGGTGTTTTCCAGCAGAAGAAACGGACGATTTCGCTCCATGGCCAATTGTGTCGGCGTGGTCCAGGCGGCCATCATTTGAGCATGCATGTCGTTGGGGTTCTTAAGCACGCTGAGATTCTCGGAGATTCCAAGACTGTAACTTACTTCGGGCACGGAGGTTGCCCATGCCGGATTGATGCTGAAACTGCACATCAGCGCTGCGACCAATAGAAAAAGACAGAATGTACGTGCCCGAACATGATGCGGGTGGATCATAGCCGTTCCAGGTGTTTAGTTGCGACTAACGCGCCGATGCGGGCGTGTCTGGACGTGCCCCTGATGTCGATCAAAAGCTGTCTGGCTCTGAATCACGGGAGAAGTATGAAAGAGCCTCGTCCGTAAGCACTCGTAGGCAATCAGCAGCGACTCATTCAGAGGCTCTGCTTCCACCAGGGTGGGTCGATTCTTGCGGCTCACGAAGCGCAAATGGACGCACCAAGCCGGCAAAGCAGATGTCTGAAGAAATCGCGATTTAACCGCCGTCAAAGCGCGGACTTGGCTTTCACTGGCACATCCTATGACTCGGACTCTCTTCTTTGGAGAACTCCACTAAGTGCCTCCGTGTGGAATCCACTCCCTAGCCTCTAGCATTTATGCTAACCACGTAAGAAGTTGGGGTCAAGGAATTTGCGCAGATTAGACAAAATCGCCGGATTACTGGCTTACTGGAGAAAATTATCGCCAATGTCGAAAAAGTCGGTGTCTTTTAGGGTATTGTCGCGCCAAATTCGAGGTTTTTTGGGCTCGCAGCGCGAAAGTCGGAATTTCCTGAGAAATCTCCACAGGTCGGGGTTTCCGCAACTCGTGCCGTGTCGCTCTTTACCCAGGATTTCGACTGAGAGAGAAAATGAGCAGCAGCGAGAGCCCAATGCCGACGACGACGAAGCCCATCATGGTAATCATCAGGGCTCGATTAAACTTGTCGCGGTTTTCAGCGACATCTCTACTTCCTAATCGTAATTATTGCTCCCCAGTTCCAGCACTTCATCAAGTTTGCCCCGTATCTTCGCCGGCGGCAATCATTTACACCAGCACCGAGGGGAACAGCGGGTTACCGGCCAGCGTTTCGCAGATTTGTTTACCAGAAGTCACGTGTTCGAACACGTTCAGCCATAGTTGTTCGTAAAAATAGTTGCCCGTGACTTCGCCCGATAAACGGATGGCATCGAGCATCGATACGCTGCTGCCAATCATTGTGCCCAGGGTGCGAATGCTTCGGCTAATCGCCACCTTGTGAAACATCGGTCCGACGATTGGCGTGTTGATTTTGACCCAATCCCGTGCCTCTCGGCTAGACTCGGTGCGCTTGCCATAAATGAAACCGACGACGCCAATCGCGCCGGCCAACTAGGCGTACTAGAGCGCTTCCACCGAGGCTCTAGCGCCCTCTAGGCGAACTGGTTAAGCTGGGGCCATCTCAAGGAGGTGGTCGATGGAAGCTTACACGAAGGAGTTTCGTAGCCAAGTGCTGGCTGCGTGCGATGCGAATGTAGGGACTCAAGCCGTGGCGTTGCGGTTTGGCGTCTCCGAATCTTGGGTCCGACGGATTAAGCAGCACCGTCGCGAGAAAGGTCAGATTGCCGCGAAGACGACGCGTGACCGCAAGCCCAAGTGGCAAGCTTGGGCCGAGTGGTTGTTAGCCAAGATCGACGCGCGGCCGGACATTTATCTACGTGAACTGCAAGCCGACCTGAAAGCGGAACGGGGCCAAGAAGTGTGCCTGCAAACGATCTGCAACGCTTGCGCTGCGCTGGAACGAACGCGAAAAAAAAGACGCTGATCGCCTCCGAGCAGGAACGTCCTGACGTGGCGGATCGGCGTCTGGAGTGGCGCGGCGTCCCAAGCGGCGATCGATCCACGCCAAGTGGTCTTCATCGACGAAACCTGGGCCAAAACCAACATGACCCGCATCTATGGCCGGTCGCCGCAAGGTGCGCGCCTGACCGAAAAGACACCCTCGGGGCGCTGGCAAACGACGACCTTTCTCGGAGCCTTGCGGGCCGAAGGTTTTGTGGCCCCGCTGACGGTGGATGGCGCCATGAACGGCTCCCTCTTTCTCGCGTGGATCAAACAACACTTAGCGCCCACGCTCCGGCCGGGCGACATCGTGGTGATGGACAATCTATCCAGCCACAAAGTGAAGGGGGTGCGGCAAGCCATCGAAGCCGCCGGCGCTGAACTACGTTATCTGCCACCCTACTCGCCCGACCTCAACCCCATTGAGCTGGCATTTTCAAAACTGAAGAAGCTGCTCCGCGACGGCGCAGAGCGCACCGTCGATAAGCTTTGAGAACTTTGTGGCCGCATTCTGGAAGAGTTCAACGAAACCGAATGCCGCCGCTACTTCCGGCACTGCGGATACCGCTATACGTAAAATGGAACTGCACTAATATTCGATGAGCAAATCCGATGCGCCCATCATGAACCGCGTTGGACCCGGCAGACTCTTCCCGCGACTCTGAAACAGCGGTGCGAACTTCGGCAGAATGTACGTCAGCAGGAAAATTGTAACGGCCGCGGCGACGACCATTATTACGGCTGGATGCGCCATGGCAGCCCGCACTTTTCCGCGAGACTCAACTTCTTTGCGGAGCTAATCGGAAAACGTGTTCAGCCTGTTCCAGCCGCTGGCAATGTTGGTGAAAAATCGCAGTGAACTGCTGGGCCGCCGTGTACCAAGGATTGTTCGGTTCAAGCAATGGCAAATCGGAGGCTAGTATGCCTTGAGCCAGTTTCAGTAAGTCGATCGCACCGAGAGCTTCAAAGTACCGCTGCGCAACAATCTGTTGACGAGCGAATTGCCGTGTCCACAAGTACGTGCAAACCAATCCCAGCGCAAAAGCGACGCCAAGAAAGCGATTGCGAAAAGGCCAATTATCGCCAGGCCCAACAATAACGCCGGTCGCCCAGGTCGACAAAAAAGCGACCGCGCAAATGACGACAATCATCAAAAAGGCTTTCGCCTTTGAGTCGTTCGCGGAAACAAATGCACCGGGCGCATTGCCTGCCGCGGTAAAGTACGTGCCGGGCAAGAATGGCGTGAGTCACAAAGTGCGATTCACAGCCAAGCGCAGCGCTATTGAGCGAAACGCGCATCGAGCCGTGCCGCTTCCGAGAGATACTTTGCCGCCGCCTCGTGCTCGTTCTGCTTCGCCAGCGTCGAGCCCATTAAAAAGCAGGCTAGAGCATCCGACTTGTCCAACGAAAGTGCTTGTGCCAAAGCAGCTTGCGCTGCCTGGAATTCACCCCGGCGATAGTGGGCGGCCCCTATCACTCGATACAGCGGTGCAGCCTGGTCTGGCGTGCGTGAAATGCCTCGGGTTGCGGCGTCGATTGCAGCTTGCGTATCACCTTTAGCGAGCGCCGACACAGCCCGCTGTAGTGGATTTTGCACCGCCTCCGAATCGACTGGCTCCGCAGCCGGAATCGCCGCTTGAACGACCGGCATTACCGGATGTGATGACGGCGATGCCTGGACGGTATTAGTCACTTGCACGGTCGTTGCCGAAGCCAAGCTCGCCGTCGGATTGATCGGTTTCGGCACCAATGGCAAGACCGCTGCTTCATTGACTGACGCAGTCGGGTTAGCCGCCGGTTCAAAATGCACCGCCTGTAACCATTGGTTCATGTTAGCCGTTGGATTTTCAAACTCATGCGGCTGTGACGGATCGTTGATGCTGCCACTCAGGCGCCAAGCAATTTCTTGTGCATTTTCTGGCGATGCACTTACTGACTTATTCAGATTGTCGTCATTGGCTTTCGTGGCCGCAACATCTGCCGGAAGGCTTTGGGAAGCGATGGGCAGCTGCGGTGGCGTCGGCTTAACCGAGGTTGTCATTGACCTCGTGAATGTTGTTGTGCTCTCGCCGATCGGTACCCCGATAGTTCGAGTTGGCCTAGCTGAATTGGTAGGTCGCTGCGCGGATGCGGCCAGCGCAGATTGCGCTGGAGCGTGTTGCTGTGCGGCTGGCGCGGTCACGCCAAGTGCAGCTTTGTAGCTGACGGAATAAACTTCGTTACTCGGCTCTAATTGCGTAGCGGCTTCGTAGTGCGCGAGCGCTTCCTGTCGGCGACCGGCTGCATCGAGAGCCTCGGCAAGCGAATGTTGGGCAATCGGATCTTTGGAATCAGCAGCCACGGCCTTTGAAAGCTCATCAATGGCCTTATCCGATTCGCCGTTGAACAGGTAAAGATCAGCAAGCAAAAGACGCGCGCGACGATAAATCGGATTCCGCCCCAGCAATTGCTGCAGGCTTTCCTCGCAGGTTGCTGCATCGCCGCGCTGCCAAGCCGAAGCGGCGGCATTAAACTGGGCATCGTCACGACGCTTGTCAAAATCTTGGGCCACCTGATCTTTGCGAGTCTCGCGCTGCGGACCAATGTCATCAGCCTGATTTCGCGCAATGTTTTTTTTGAATGAACCCCAACCGGCACATCCGGAGCAATTTAAGGCGAGCAGGCCGATCGCCAATCCACGTGCAATTCGCCAACTGAGCGTTGATTTTGCGTTCGACCCGTCTGACATGGCCGGCGTCTCCGTTTGGGGTCACTTCTGAGGCGGCGACAACACCGAAGTATTTACTGCCGGCGACGGGGACGATGATGATCGCTCGGTGTTCATCAACCCATCGACCATCCAAGCTGGCAGTTGATCGTCATCCAATGACTTGGAAGGCGATTTCATTTTCGGCACTGGGTTGACAGTTGCCGGCTGCATACTGGCTGCATTCAGGGTTGCTTTGGAACTTTCGTGAGATGCGGAACTCGATGTGGACGGTGCGCTCAGACCACTTGCCGGCGTCGCAACTGGAACCGATTGACGCATTGCGCCAGCGGCTGTGGCTGGCGTGGCGCTTGCCATCCGCTCCAAAGGCTTCGTCGGAATAATTGGTAGTGCGGCCGACGGCGGTGGAGGCAGCAACGCGGGTTCAGCCGTGTACTCGTGAGAACCGTCGTTCGATTCGTAGGCTGAAGTTGTTTTCACAGCCGATCCTTTGTCGATCGGCACAGGAGCTGCCGACGGTACCATCGGCAGTTGCTTTGGTGCTTGGACGCTGCTGTTCGCGGCACCATGATCACCGGCCGACATGTCAGATACCTTGATTGCGGCATTGTCGGGGGTACTCTGCGCGTCCATCGGAATTGGTGGTCCTGGCGGAACTTGTTCTGGGCTCGGCAGAGGCGACTGCATTTCGTGCGGAAGTCCCTTCGGAAGCTGGCCTTGCGGGCCGTATTCAGGGGGTATTTCTTCAATCTGCGACCCAATCATCGGCGCCATTACATCGGGATGCAGCAACGTGTGATCGCCGGTGAGATTTCCATTCCAGATATCTGTTCGCAGACTGATTGCCGCGCGAGACTCGGGATCGAAATGCACCGCCAAATCTGCAAAGCGCAGCGCTGTGGGTTGATCGCCCTTGGCCCAGGCGGTTTGCGCCAGTCGGTAATACTTTCGGCCTAGATATCGCTTGCCGAGCGGGCTCATCTGATCGGCGTACACGGCCTGACGGCGATGGAATTCCGCCGCCGCTTTATCGCCCTCGCAGCAAGCCGTGGCGTCGCAAATGATGTGCGGAGTGATGAGCACGACGATTTCTTCCTTTTCCGTGGTTTCAGTTTTGTGGCGGAAGAGAAAGCCAATGCCCGGCAGCGAACCAAAAAATGGCACCTGGTTGCCGTCCGTTTTCAAGCTGTCCTGGAGCAGACCACCGATAATGACCGTGCAGCCGTCTGGCACAACAATGTTCGTAGTAACCTGCGTCGTTTCTTTTTGCGGTAACGTCAAACCTTCGCGCACTTCCACCGATCCGTCGGAAAGTTCCGGATGCACTTCCATGCGCACAAGGCCATCCGAAGAGATGAAAGGTCGCAATCGCAACTGCGTACCGACTTCCAGAAACTGCACGTTCTGAGCCGTGCTGGTCTCGGTGATGGTCGTATTCACATAGCCCAGTTGTTTGCCAATGAGCACTTCTGCCCGTGCTTTATCGACAACCATCAGATGTGGACTGGCAATGACATTCGTGTCGCCAATCGTTTCCAGGGCGCTGATGAAGGCATTCGTGCTACCGTTGAGAAACGCAAATTTAAGCCCGCCGTCTTTGAAATCTAGATTCCCGACATTGGGCAGCGGCGAGCCGGTTGCCAAGCGCAAATCGGGATTTTGCCGCAACAGTTCGAAATCAATGCCGAAGCTGTTAGTGTCCTTGAGGGTGACGCGTAAAATCATGGCCTCAATGGCGACCTGCGCCGGTCGCCGATCGATTTCGGCAATCACCTCTTCGATTTGATCTAAGACGGCAACAAAGTCGTGCACCAACACAGAATCTCCGCCGGCAAATTGATCGCCACCTGCTTTGCTGTCATCGGCCGCAATACCTTCATTCGCTGGCGCAGTAACACTGATGGTGCCAATCTCGGGCGTCAGCAGCGGCGTGACCAGCGAGTTGATGTCTGAAGCCCGCACGTAGTTCAGGTGATAGACCCGCGTGCCAATGTGATCTTGCGATTGGTCCATCGCTTTAAAATCTTTCGGCTTGCCAACATAAATAAACTTGCCTTCGTGCTTGGCCACGTAGCCGGTGCTGCGCAGAATCGCGGCCAAGGCCGTATCAATATCGACGCCGCTGAGCGACGCGGAAACTTTGCCTTGCACGGCGGGGCTGGGCAAAATGTTGAGGCCGCCCTGCTCGCTGAGCAATTGCAGCACATCGCGCAGATCGGAATCTTGAATGTGAATTGAAAGGTTGTTATCTCCCTCGCCAGGAATGCGTGTGATTCGCGGTATCGACTTGGGAGGTGTTACGCCAGGATTTCCCATCGGCAGTTCGCTATTCCCGACGTTGCTTACCTGTGACCGTCCCTTGAAGTTAGAACCGGTGTCGATTCTCGTTGGATTGTCCGATGTTACAGCGGTCGTGCTGGAGTTTTGCAATACTCGCTGCAGCTGTTGCCGGAGTTGATCCATCGCTTCGGCCTGCGTTGACTGCTGCGAGGTTGGTTTGGCTGTTTGCGAACTTACACCTGCCGGTGCCGATTGAGCGAGCAGCAGATTTTGCTCCAGCGGCGAATTACCAAACGACGATTGCTGGCCGATCGGTGGCGCGATCTGCTCAACCTGCGCTTGGATCGAATGTGCATCATTTCGTGCGGTAGCTTGCGGCGGGGCCTGCTCTGTGTGCAGCCACGTTGGTCCCCGCGGTGGTGCTATAGGCGCAGCTGCGTCAACGGGCGCCAATTGGCGAACCGTCGAGCTAGCAGCGTCGATTGCTGACGAATCTGCCGCCGAATTGCTCGAAAGCGCCACGCACAGCGCTAATCCAATTCCGGCCGCGCCAAATAGGCCTAACAGAGTAAAACGCCAAAAACTGCTCATCGGTCATCCATGACGGTGAGGGACAGGAATCAGCAGTCAAGAATTTGAAGTTAATCCATTTAACCAGTTGATTGCCGTTACGCTTGCGGCTTGGCGTCCGCTTCTTACTTTTCGGGCGCACAGCAAGCTGCCGCTGGATTTCCCGGCTCGTCTAGTTATCGGTAATCCGCAAGGTTGACCTAACCCGATTTCTTGGAATTATCGGCAAAAATTTCCAATTTGAGCTCGCACTTTACATCTCGCCCATTTTTACGAGCTCTTTCGATCTTTAGTTGCTCAATCCAAATCGTCTCTGGTAGCTGTTCTAGCGCTGCTAGCATGAGCCACAGCGCGCTTTGATTCGACTGAGTCGTAGCACCACAGGGACCGAACTAGATCGAGCTAACGATTTGCGTCGAGCTGCTAACCGACTTCGCGCCGAAGATGCTGACCGACAGTGCCAACCGTGGATGATTTGGCAGCTGAATGGTGTATTGATCCGACGGATCGGTTGGCGAACGAAATGGCGAGTTCGGCAGCGAGTTGAGACTTGAATCGGCGCCGGTGTGGCGCATCACGAGGCGATTGCCCGACAGATTGACATCAAACGGGTAGCTGCTGTTATTACCGACTGCCAGGCTGCGCCCATACGCCAATTCGTCAGCGACGATGTTGGCTGTGGCGAGCAATTGATCGTATGTCGAGGCAGAGGTGCTGGTGATGGCCATCTTTGCCAGAATACTCATCAGCACAATGACGATGAGCAACTCCACCAGCGAAAAGCCTTGCCGCAGTGCGGAGCTCCGCTTCGCCGTGGCTCGCCAAAACGTGGAAGACCGAATCAAACTCAGTTTTCCGCGTCGGGAATCATCGTTGACTATTGGGCTGGCTTCCGGCTGCCAGCGGGTCCAGCGTCACCAACACACGCAGGTTTCCGGAACGTAGAAACGCATTCTGCTCCTTCAGCTGCGCATTGATTTGTTTCAATTGGTCGATGGCGTCAAACCGTTGGACAACCGAATTGGCAAACGGCAACTCGCCGTTGGTGTTTTGCTGGGCCTTCGACGTAGGCTGCTGCAAACCTAGCATGTACCAGCAAAACAGGTTGAGCGCGATCAAGAGACCCCAGCGAAGGCGATTGTCAGTGGTCATGGAATGATCTCCATATAAGTTTGGATCTGACGTTCGTGACAATGATAAAACGACTGCACTATAAAGCCGGCGCAACACATCCGTTAATATCGGCATAATTTGCCCAAACTGTTTGCACGCCGATCGAAACATCGCAACTAGGTCGCCGAAGAATTTCGAAAAACCGCGGAAATTTCCGACTTTGGCACCCTGTTCTCCCCCTGTCGCGAAATTGATACGGGCAACTTAGGCGGCTTGGGTGCTTGGCGAGCCATAGTCTATCCGCGAATCTCTCGTTGGCGACCTATTATCGCAAATCGCGCCAATCGATTAGCTCTCAGCGCAAGTCGCCGTCGGTTGGATCGGCGATGAATACCGTGAATCCGTTCGTTGGCCATACGTAGGTGACCGGGTTATCTGGTGGCTGGAACACGACATTCGGATCCGGTTGCATGCCGAACCCTGCTAGGTACGCAGGAAAATACTTAATTTTGTTCTTGCCACTTTGGGCATTGAAACCTGTGTACAAAACTGTCCACACTAAGTTTGCCACGTTGAACTCGTTGCGGCCTTCTACGATGAACCGCCTGGCCACCAAGTTGCCGTGCATGGAAAACACTTTCGCCTGGGGGCAGATCTTCAGATTGAAGCTGTCGAATGCTGTCAGGAGTCAGTCGATCGTCGGTATACCGGTGTCATTTACAACAATGTCGTCACTCACGAGCAACTTCGGCAAGCGAATCTTGTTCGTCGAACCTTGCAGCGACATTAATTCGACCGGCGCCAAACTTACGTTGGCGCCGGTTATCGTCACATGATTGCCAAAGGCGGCAGAACTTCGTCCAGAGTGACGAATGCGATTCAGCGCATCCGCACGAGCCTTAAGTTGCATCGAAACCATACTTTTCCCGCGGCGTGTGCCAAACTGAAGGGAAATGCCTGTGGCAACAATCGTTCGGCCAGTTCAGATGCCGATGATTTTGCAGCTGTGATTGAGACGATTGATTGTTCATTGCCCGCTGCCGGGCAGCCGCAAGCGATCAATCGGCACGGGCATGGCGTGTTTGAGATCCTTACGCAGAATCAGCACCGTGTTGGCTGGGCCGGGGCCGACGAACTCCACGGGTTCCCACTCGTCGCTGCTGCGACGGTATTCGAGTTTGTCTTTGGGCTTGAGCTCGGTGCCGCCGATCGTCACTGTTATAGGTGCAGGTGGCTCTGCCGGCTGCGGTCTTTGCTGAGCTTGCGGCTGTGGCTCTGCTATTGGAGGCGTCGCTGGATTGGCCACGGGCAATTCTCCTTGTGGCTCACTCACGAACGGTCTCTTCGGCGGTGCAGCAGAACGTTGCGGCTTTGATGGGACCTTTCGACCTTCCAATGCACACAGCCAGGCGATGCCTTTGGGGATGCCGGAGCGTATCATCGAGTCGTAGTGATTACCGCTCGGAACGATCTCAACAGTGATGGGTTTGCCCATCGACTTGAGTCGCTCAGCAAAGTCGCGTGTTTGTGACACCGATACGACGCTGTCATCTTCCGCATGAAACAAAAACACTGGACAATTTAATTCGCTCTCACGAGTTCGCGGCGATGTTCGCACCAAAAAATCCTGAAACTTCTCCGGACCGGGGGCATTCCAAAGCTCTTTGCCGGCATGTCGCGCTAATTCGTCGGTCACTGGCGCATACGCCACACAAGCTTTGATCCTTGGATCTGCTTCCGCCAGCAGCAGCGCTAACTTTGCGGCTGAGCTGTGGCCCACCGCATAAAGCTTATGGGGGTCGATTTCGGGAATTCTACTGAGCGCAAATTCGATCGCGTTTCGGGCATTTACCAAACCGGCATCCGCGGCCACATACTCCCGATAGTGTGTCGCTGCTTCTTTGGCGAGTTGCGCTCGATCGGAAGCCCGCTCTCCATCGGTTTCATACGCGACAACGGCAAATCCGGCCTGTGCGTAAGGAATATGTTCGGCCCGATCTCCCGGGCCAAGACTTGTTCCGCTGATAGACGTTCCGCCGGCAGCGGCGATGAAAACGCAACCTAGCGATCCGTGGGCGTGGTCGCCTTTCGGCAGGTAAATGTATAACTGCCCTGCAAAACCTGGGGTTCCCCGCGGAATGTTCAAGTTCACATCGCCCGACAACACGCCTGGCAAGATTTCACGGAAAGTCGGGCGGTCAGGCATGGGCCTGGCCATAGACGGAGTGTTGGCCGCCGACGATTCCGGCGTCAGCGAATTCGAAGCCGGTTTTTCTACTCCGCCCATCTCGCCGTCATCCCGATTCGTGCCGTTCAAATTTCCGGTTGCGGCCAAAATCCAAACGATGAAAAAATAGGCGACATAAACCCAACCGCCCGGACGAAAAAAGCCGTACGTCTCCGACGCGCGATAAATCGCGGAACAAATGCCAATCATGATGACCCATGCCATGACGGTTCCAGTGAGATAACCGACAACATGGGAATTCATCCCGACCTTCGGCACCGCAGTATCGAAAATCGCATAAATCCTCATCCCGGTAACGAAGGTGACTAGGCCGGCGAAAAGCAGGATCAGAATCAGTCCGACGATGTGTTCCAGCGATCGCCAGTTTTCGGCGGCAACAGTTCGAGAGCGCCCCAGCGATTGCGAGCGCCACGCACCCAGCGCGAAAAGAATTCCGACACTGCCTTGCACAACAGCGTGAATGGGCCGGTCGTAGTGCAGCAGCATCAAGAACGATGCCGCACTGAAGCCGAAAACCATCAAAATGAATTTGTGAGACGACACGAAATCAAAAGCAGAAAATCCGCCTCCAACCGAAAATGTCGGCCCTGTTCCCGGCGTCCTCCGCGGCGCAAGAGTCGTGCCGACGGAATACATGGAACGGTTGTCAATGCCCAGTGCCGCCATCGAGGAATTTTCGAGAGGCGGCAGAAACGGTTCCGATTTTGGCGTCACCCCTTCGGCCAATAATTCAGAAATGTTATTGGCAGGTGGCGTACATTTGGCGGACGGAACACTGGGAGCTGCAACCGTGATGCGCGCCTCGCAAAAAGGGCACTTCACACGACGTCCTGCAGCGTTGTCCGGCGCTTTGAATTTCCCGGAGCAATTGGGACATTGCGCTTTAATGCTCATCGCCAGCCCTCAGTTTTGAGCCGGGGATGCAGGCAGGCGCGCCAGATATGCGGGCAACCAGATGCGGCTGAAACTCTTAGCGTCGTAGACTTCGTTTTGCTTTTCCATTTCGCGCTGGATCACTTGATCGGCCGTTTCCCCCTCGTGCACGATGATTGAACTCGGGGCGTGGGTGCCACTCTCGTACTTCCATAATACTTCGTCGCCGGAGCGGAAACTCAGAGTCAGTTTGATGATCGGCACCGGGTGGTCCGATTCTTCTCCTTTTGAGAACGGCTGAAATCGATTGCGGAAAATGTATTTCACGGTCTTGGTCTCTTGTTCGATCGTGCCCACCAATCGGATTTTGCTGTCGGCGACCACGCGCATGCCATTCTTTTGCAGCCGGGCTTCAATGGCTTGTCGAGCTGCTTCCAAATCTTCCGACGGAGCGCCATTGATTTGCAAATCTATGGCCACATCGATTCCCGGATGCAACACAAGCAGATCGTCGGCCTTCAGATTTGTCACGGCGTCGATCGCGGCTTTCGGCGGGACAGGAGCCACTGCCAAAGCCTTGCTTCCTGCCGTTAATCCATTCGTGAGTGCGCACAGGCAACCGTCGCGCACTTGCGAACATTCGTCAAATGCATCTCGATGCCAGATGGCAACTCGGCGATCGACATCGATGACCGATCGTCCGTTTAGCACCAGGTACTGATTGCCGGACCATGCCATTTGCGTCACACGACCTGCTGCCATCGCTGCGCCCCTGGTAGCCCGTCGTTTCGAAAGCCAGGCGGTAACTGTGTGGACATGCTGCCAGACAGACCTTGAACCGCGAAATCATGGGTCAGATTCCGGTTGGTCAAATCCCAAACACGGAACCGTTCGCCGGTACACAGCGCCAACCGTCGTCCGTCGTCGCTGAAAGCCACCAGACCGCTGGCCGCCGCTTCGGCAGGAATTGTGCCCGCGAATTGACCATCGGCCGCATTCAGAATTGTGACACCTTTCTCCGTGCCTAATGCCAAGTACTTGTGTCCTGCACTAAATCCCGGCAACGACGACGCGCGCTTTAGTTGGATAGCGTACACGGGCCGCAGCGCCGGAACTTCCCACAAGACCAATGCACCGGAAGACCACGAATCGTTGAGCGTGAATACATGTTCCGAATCGAGAAACATTGTCCATTTCACATTCGTATCGGATTGCCGTCGCGCGGCGTCTTCACTTCCGCCAGGCACTTCGTAGGGTCTCCAGGCTTCCAGGGGTTTCACCCGATTTCCCTGGCGCTCGAACAACTGCAATTCATTGGATTCGCTCCATCCCCAACCAGTTAATTTTTGCGCCAAGACCAGACTTCCATCGGGTGAAATGTCCACCGGCGCGGTGTCTTGTCCGAAAATTGCCGAAACTTCTTGTCGCCCACTCTCCAAACTGCACGCTTGCACGCGCGATATTTCGTGTCGTTCTGCGCCCCATGTCGAATTGACATAAATGACGAAGGCCCGTTTCTCTTTGGGTAACAGCAGAATTCGCGTCGGCTTTTCAAAGACATCGGTCGAGGCCAGTCCAATTCGGGCCGCGTGTAACTTCTCACCCTTGGGCGCCGGATCGGGTTGATAACTCCACGCGGCAGTTTCGTCGAAATCGATGATGCGGGCCGAATTCAAATCGGTCGGCGTAATCGGCAAGCTTTCGACTTCCGCGCACTTTTCGCCAGTGGCCGATTTGTCGCCGGAGTTGGTGTTTTCATTCTTTTGATCTGGGCCAGGAGTGGTGACAACTTTTGGCTCATAGCCGACATACTTCTGATCTGCATCGCTCAGTTTATCCAGCGCTACGGTCAGTTCCTGTCCGTCGGTGCGACGAAGCACGACTTTGTCGCCTTCGATTTTCACCAGCGCGGCGTCGATTTTGAACTTGCCGCTGCGATCGCTCCAGGCGCGCGGCTTGTTAGCCGCCGCACGCTCACTGTCGGTCGCAAACGGATTGTTGAGGTTTTCGACCGCGCTGGGCTTGCCCGACGCCGGCTTGGCATTGGCTGGCATTCGCAACCAAACCAGCGGAGTAGACTCTGGTCGGCTGGACTTGCCTTTGCGAATCAGCACATGGGAGGGGATTCGGTCTGGGCCGACATACTCGACCGTCATCCAGCCTCCCCAATCCTGATACTCCAACTTGTCGCCGGGCTTGAGTTTCGAGACGTCGATCTTTGCGTCGGCACCAAGCGCGATCTCGGAAATCCAGAACGCCAGCCCAACCACGAAAATACTGAATAAGATAGGTTTGCGGGACCGTTGGCGAATAACCTGCATTTGCATTTCAAATCTTACGCAATAAACCGCGGATTTTGCTGAAAGCGGGTCGGGAAGGAACTCTGCGTTTGTGGTCAATCGACACTTGCCCGCGGTTGCAGTAACGTTGCCGCGGTCCGTCAAAATCTTGCGGGCAAAGATCTAGTTTAACGACCACAATCCGGAGTACCAAAACCATTTCAACTGGCCGATTTTCTGTCGCGAGTTGGGCGTCCCCATAATTTTGATTAGACAGCTGCAGAATTGCAACCCGACCGTGTTTTATCGCTATCCGGCGAAAGCCGTGTTGCTCACCTGCGACCCAGCCGTAAAATGCGGTGCAGCGGTAACGGCCGAGTATTACACAACAGCCCCAAATATCAAAACAGGTGGACTATGCGGCAACGGATTTTGCTACCGATCGTCGTTTTCCTCACGGTCGCTCAGCCGGCGCTGGCCCATCCTGGCCACAGTGGGCACGATTTTATCGATGGTTGGCAACATCCGCTTTCCGGCATGGATCACTTGCTGGCGATGGTCGCCGTCGGGCTGCTTGCGGTGCGAATCGGTGGCAGAGCGCTGTGGATTATGCCCTGCACGTTCATGGCCAGCATGCTGGTGGGTGGAATTGCAGCGGCGATGGGCGTGCCGCTGCCGGGTGTGGAGTGGGGAATCGCGTTCTCGGTGCTGGCGCTGGGGCTCTTGATTGCCGTGTCGAAGGTCGTGTCGCTGAAAATTGCCGCCGCTCTTGTGGCGCTGTTCGCCGTGTTTCATGGCCACGCACACGCCGCCGAAATGGCCAGCGGCGGGTCGCTGGCCACCTATGCAACCGGCTTTATGCTGGCGACCGCACTCCTGCATTTGTGCGGCGTGCTCGGTGGAACACTGATTGCCAAATCGATGAGCGATGGGGCCTTGCGTTTCACCGGCGGAATAATTTCCGCCGCAGGCATTTTGCTGCTGTGCGGCGTGATCTAGTCGGCTGCAAAATCCAGTTACAGATTTGCTGCACCGCGAATCGTTGCTTGCCGTTCTGCATTATCGAGCCACTGCTGCACCGCGGTACGGCGTTGGCGGCCGCTGCCGGTGGCGAGCAACTGGGCGCTTTCGTCGCCGAGCCAGGTGCGGTAAGCCGCCGTGGCGGCATCGGGGGTCAGCAAGCCCTTGGCCTGGTAATAGCGCAGCTCGGTCAGCGCCGTCAGCACGTCGGCAAACTTGGCCTTCGTCAACCGATCCACGCGGTCCTTGACCTGCTCGGGCTTAACCGCCGGCATCGGCTGTAACTTGTACTTGGCGTCGATCTGATTCATTAACTCGCCGACAAATGCATCGACCAACTGAGGAGCCAAATCGGGCTGTGCCGCCAATCGCGCGCTACTCAGCGATTGCGGCGATGACCATTGCGGATCTCCGGCAACATCCGACACACGGGCTTTGAGCAAGGCGTCGCTCTTTCGTCCCACAATTTGCCGACTAAGCTCCAGCACAATAACGCCGTCCACGCCAGCCTGCCGAGCCGTGTCGAGCAATTCGTCGCGCGTGCCAATTCCCAGCGGAATTACCGTGCGAATTCGCGGATCGCCGCGTTCAGGCCACTGGCCAAAAGCGCCGTCTTTGATGCGCTTTTCCAAGGCCGTTACAACGGCGTTGCCAACCGGCCCGGTTAAACTCTTCAAGTCCAATTTCGTCGAAGGAGGCTGGGGATCGAGCTGTGTCGACTGAATGCCCAGGCCCCAGCGCACCAGCACGGCCGGTTGTTTGGCCGCGGGATACCAGCGTACCGAATTCATCAACTGCTGGTCCTCTTTCGCCAGAAGGTCGATCAACGCGCCGCTGCGATATTGGCGACTGGCATCAACCAAAGCATCGCCTTCGAGAGGCTGCATGTTGGCGATCTGTTCTTTGATCTGCTCACCCACCGGTTTTTCCAGCATACCCTCCGGTAATTCATCACGGGCAATCGTCAACTTGTCCAGTTCCAGGCGACCATGCACATCACGAGGGACTTCCCAAGTGGACAGCATCTTATCGGAAGCAAGTGCCAGACGATCTTCATCGGCCAGGCCCAACACTCGCAACTTATCTGCTGAGCCGTGTGAGCCATCGGGCTCACTCATTGACCATTCGCGACCCGTTCGCCGATCGACCACAGTTTGCCCGTCGATTAGCCAGAAGTTCTTATCGGCCAAAGACAGAATCGGCGCCGATTTGCTCCAAGTGTGTTCCACCGGTTGCGCTAGTTGCCAATGGGCCGTGAGGGAGCCGTCGGCCAAATTCCAGGCCGTCAGCTGTGAACCGTGAAACAATCCGCAGTGGAAAGCCAGTTCGGCGCCGTCCGGAGAAAACATCAAGCCATTCGGCTTCGCAAAAATGTCATCTTCCTTGATTCCCGGCACCGACAGACCACCGCAAATTCGACCTGCATTCAAATCAATGACCCAAATTCTGTGATTCGCATACACGCGCGAGGTAGCGACCGCCGGGGCTGATTGCCAGGATGACGTTCTGCCCGCCGAAAGCACGACCATTTGTTGAATGCCGCCCAGGGCCGGCGGCTGGGTTCACCGCAGGCGGCAACAAAAACGTTCGTGCTTTCGCAGTGTTGCCAATCGGCCACAAGTTCACTTGCAATCCGTCAGAGACAGGAAGCAAACCCAATAAGCTTTCGTGGTTTGCAAAAGCAATCGTTGGCGAGGAGTTCGCCTCCAGTGGAATATGCGACGCATATTTGCCGGTCTCAAACGACCAGATTTCAATGGCCTTTGCTCCCTTGGCGATTCCGGCCAAATACTTGCCATCGGCGCTCAACGCCAGCCCGGTGGATAGATCGGCGTCATTGGCGATTTTTCCGCGACTGCGGCCGGTCGCAAGATCCCAAAGCTCAAACGTGCTGCCCTCCTCGGGTGCATTCGTGCGCACAACTGCCAGTGGATTGGTGCCCTCGGGCATCACAATATCGTGGCTCGCCGGAAGCGGAATTGCCGGCTGCCGACTGACGGCCGGTTTCTTTTCGATCGGCGCCGCATCAACCCCGGCTTGCCACTTGAGCAAAGCCCGATTTGCGCTGCGGCAGAATCATCAGCATCCGTCAGGCGGATCTGTGCGATGCTGCCGGCTGCGGCGCCGCTTGGCGATCGGTCATCCGGCGTCGCAGGTCCGACGAACCGACTGGCGTGCTGCATTGCCGGATCAATCGGTTGGGCCTGCATGCCGCTTGGCGTGCCGCTCCAACTTGGCGCTGGCCCAACAGCCGGACGATTGTTTGTCGCCACAGGCACGGTGTGGGGAGCAAAGCCTTGGTTTTGGTTGTAGAGATCGTAAATCGTCAAATAAAACAAAAACCCACTCACCACGATGAACGCAAAATCGCCGATGAACGCCAGGCCGGCAAGTTTGAAGAATCCATGGCGCTGCACGTTGAACTGCACTACGACGCATTGGCCAACGACAACCGCCCAGATGAGCAAAATCCAGAGGATGGGTCGAATCATTTTGCTGCCGTCGATCCGACTCCAACCCACCTGCTGAATTACATCGTAAAAGCGGTACAGCAGCACGCCAACTCGCCAGGTGATGAGAATGGTCAGCAATGCCACCACGACGATGCCGAAAATCAGCTCGAACATCCTCCATTTTTCGGCGGTGCGGCGCTCGACGCCGAACAATGCTTGCGATCGCCAGGCCCCCAGTGCAATTAGCACTCCGGCAATGGCGAAGCACGCGCTGAAAATGAGCAAGGCCCGCTCGCTAATGCCATCTGCCAAAACAACCAGCACTCCGGCGCCGGCAATGCTTGCGCCTAACAAGCTGTGCGTCGTAATCGTGCTGATCATGAAGAACAAGAGCGCGAGCGCGAAAACCGTCAGCACCAGCCTGTGTGTCGATACGAACCCGACGAATCCGTCAGGCCTGCGGCGAACGATGGCCGGCGCGCCCAGCACACCCTCCAGCTGCTGCAATTCCGGCGGAGGCGTTTTCCACGCCGACGCCGCACGCTGCGGGACGCCAAGGGCTGCCATCGTTTGCTGAACCCCAGGCGCGGCAACCGGCATTCCCGCCTTCGGCTTCAATTCTTCTTCCAGAAAATCAGTCACCCCGCCGCCCTTCGATCGTCCCAGCACCGGCGGCGGCAACGGCACCGGGTTTTGACAGCGTGGACATGGCACCGGACCGCGCACCATTTCCGGTACGGAAAAGTGCTGCGTACAGCTCGGGCATTTGAGGGTGATTGTTTCCATCAAATTCTTCAGCTATCGGTCAGCCCGGATTTCTCACCACGGAGATACAGAGATCACGAAGAGAAATAGGATAGGTTTCTTGGCGTCTCCGCAACGCTGCGGTTCAGGTGTCTGCTCTGTGATCTCCGTGACTCCGTGGTTATTCTTCTCCGGAATTCAAGCTATGGCGGATTGTCTCCCGGAATCCTGCGCCAAGTATCGCGGTAACCGATATTTGCCCAAAAGCTCCACACTCGCTTCGGTCAGCCGGGCAAGCGCCTGATCGACCGTTTCGTTTTCTTCAAGCTGAATGAAACTGCTGGGTTTCTTAGTGAATCCGCGCTTCCACACTTCTTCGCCTCCCGTAAAGAGGCGCAGCACCATCGTACGCGGCGTGAACTGGTGCTCCTGCCCATCGAACGATGGGCCCATGGCGCTCCACACGCGAACTTGAATTTTCTGCGTTTGGCCGGCCACGATCTCGCCTACTAATCGCACCGAGCTTTCGGGCACAACCGAAATTCCGTTGTCGGTCAGCTTCTTGACCAGCGCTTCGCGGGCCGCATTGGTGTCGCCGCTGCTGCCGTTGTTCGTGATTTCAACGGCTACTTTCATGCCCGGTTGCAGAACCAGCATTTGCTCTGGAGTGAACTTCGCAACGGCTTCCAGGCCGTCGCGATTTGGCAGCGCGAGGCTGCACAGCTTCGGTGCCGTGGCTTTCTCGTCGACAAACCACAATCGGCCCGCGAAAACCGCCGCAGCCCTGCCGACGTTAGTAAATTCCCAGCAGGCCACGCGATGATTCAGATCCACCAGCAGCCGTCCATCCAGCAGCAAATGGTTGTCGTCGACCCAGTCGAGTTTGCGGTCGCCGCGGACTGACCCGAAGAAACTCCGCTGCAGGCCGAAATCTTGCTCCAGCGAGGCGGTCTCCAAGTCCCATACCCGAATTCGATCCGCCGACCAAACTGCCAGTCGCTTGCCATCGTCATGAAAGGCGACCGCATCCGCGGCATCGATTTCCGCCGGAATAACACCCGCGACTTTCCCGTCGGCAACGCTCAAAAGTTTCACGCCGTCGCCCTGCGCCGCCGCCAAAAATTTTCTGCCGGGACTTAAAGCAATCGCTGCGCCACGGTCCAATTTGCCGGTCCATTTTGGCCACAAGTCGGGAATGTTCCACACGACAACATCGCCGGCGATGTTGAGCGTGACCAACTGCTGGGCATCGACAAAGTCAGCCCACACGACGTCGCCAGATTGCTGGCTGCCATAAGGCTTCCAGGTAACCAACCGCTGGAAATTGGCGTCGCTTCTGGAACACACTGTCAGCACGGTGTTGTTCCGAGCGTCGGGTTCCCGGTGCGACAGGAGCAGCTTGCTGCTATCGGGCGAAATCGCGACCGGCGCGTCCGCCGCCGTATCGATTCGCGATTCCACGCGCCCGCGATCGAAATCGCAAATATAGCTGCGGTGCGATTGGGTGTCTTTCGACGAATTGGATGGCTGATACACAACGATTGCCTTTTTCTCGCGCGGCAAAAACAGCGTGCGCGCCGCTTCCTGATGGTCAGCCGCCGCAATCGACAGCGGCACTTGCATCGGTGTGACCGCGGCAGCGCCTTGCACAGCATCGGGTGTGTACTTCCAGGTTCCGTCTCCCGTCAAATCGATCGGAATCGCCAAGCCGGCATCAATCTCGACCCTGCTTTCGGCCCGCAACATATCGAGCGTCTTCGGCGGCTCGTCGAGTTTGTCTGTGAGCGTCGAGGTCGGCACCTCTGGCTGCGGAACTGGCGGGACCGGTTGCGATTTGGCCGCCTTCATCTTCTCGACATATTGCAGATCGGCCGGCGACAACACCTTCAGCGTGACCTTAATCTCCTTATTGTCTTCACGCACCAAGACCACCCGATCTCCCTCGATCCGCACCAGCGAAGCTCGGACGGTAAACTTGCCATCGGCGTCAGACCAGGCTCGCACTTCCGCGTTTTCAATCGAAATGCTATCGGCAGGTTCAGCGGCGCTGGAGCTTCGGGCTACGACAACCGTCATCGCGGCCAGCATCCAACCCGCCACTGCCAACCTCAGCAGACCGCGGCTCGTTCGCTGGCAGAAAATCGATTTGAAATTGCCCGGAATCATGTGAGCGAAATTACAAAATGGGCCGAAAAACCGGGACGAGAAGAGAGCAAGGGGGAGACACACTTCAATATAAATGGGGTGGCGCAGGGGGTCCAGCAGATACTGTTACCGCCTGCCCCGCTTAGCTTGCCCAGTCCAACGCCACGTCGAGAGAAACTGCCGAATGCGTGAGCGCCCCGGCACTGATGCGATCGACGCCCGTTTCCGCGATGACTCTAACCGTTGCCAGCGAGACACCGCCGGACGCTTCGAGTTCGACTTCCGGCGACAGCAAATTTCGCAATTCCACAGCCCGTCGCAAATCCTCCGGATTCATATTATCCAAGAGCACAATATCCGGCCGCCCGGGAAGCACTTGTTCGAGTTGTGTGAGCGAATCGACTTCTACTTCCACGATCATTTCTCGCCGCGAATCATCGGCCGGAAAGTTCCGTGCGAGAAACTGCCGCGCATGCTGAACTGCTTCGGCAGGCGAAAACTGAGTTACTACCACTCCCTCTGGGAGAGGGCCGGGGTGAGGGAATCTGTCCTTTGCCTCAACTGACCCCTGACCACCGACCACTGACCACTGTTTCCCCGCTCCCAGCGCCAAATGATTGTCCTTAATCAAGATCGCGTCAAATAAACCTGTACGATGATTGCATCCGCCTCCCTGCCGCACGGCGTACTTTTCGAGCCGCCGCCAGCCGGGCGCCGTTTTCCGCGTGTCATAAATCCGGGCCTCGGTGCCAGCGATGGTTTGCACAAATCGTTGAGTGAGCGTGGCAATGCCCGACAGGCGGCCGAGAAAGTTCAGCATCAACCGCTCCGCCGTCAATAAACTTGCGCGGGTCCTGCGACGGTTGCTAGAACTGTTCCACGTTCGACCAACATTCCATCCGCGACCGTCACTCCGTTCATTGTTGCGGCTGTGAATTGAATCCTGCGATCCATCTCGTCGATCACAATCTGCACCGCCGGCAATCCGGCAATCACCCCTGGCTGCCGCGCCACAATCGTCGCCCGTCCCATCGCTTCCATTGGCACCAAACTGACCGTCGTCCAATCTTGCCCGCGATCCAAATCTGCCAGCACCGCCGCGCGCACCAACCGCCGACACTCGTCCTCGACGAGCGCATCCCAAACGGTTTGGTGAAATTCTTTTGCCATTCAATAAATCATGTTTCGCGCAGAGCCGCAGAGCACGCAGAGGATAAAAAATGTCACGCAAAGGCGCAAAGAAGAAGGCAATTGCGATGGATTATCTTTCGATCTCATATTCAATCCCTTTGCGTCTTTGCGTGAGCTGTCTTCTCGGCGTCCTCTGCGTCTCTGCGCGAGACAAAAGAACCCCTTGGACTCGGTCAATCGGCTGGCAAAACTCGCCCGCTGGTTGCATAATCACAAGAGAATTGTCCCAGGGCAAGCCAATGCCAGAGAAACCGGTCCAATCTGAACGGTCGCCGCTGCTCCGCCGGCTCGATCAGGCGGCGGTGGCCGGTTTGTGCTTATTTGCATTGGTGTCGCTGGCCGCCTATTGGCTGGTTCACGGCGGCATGTCGGGCCGGCTGATTGAAATCGACCGCGTCGACCCGCTGACGGTTCAGTTTCGGGTAGACTTAAATCAGGCCGCGTGGTCGGAACTTGTCAACCTGCCCTATGTCGACGAGCTGCTGGCCCGGCGCATCGTCGAGTACCGCGACCAATACGGCCCATTCAAATCGGTCGACGACTTGCGCAAAGTCCGAGGCATCGGCCCGAAAACGATGGAACACCTCCGCCCATATCTGGAGCTGATTCCGGCGCCGACGGTGGCGGGGAAGTAAAGAGCAAGCAGAGTAGGAGTAAAATGAAGATTAAGATTAGGACGAGGATGAGGAGCGAGAGTAAGAGTAGGATTAAGAATTGAGTGTGGACGTGCTTAACATCCTACTCTTCATCTTTATCCTGCTCTTCATCTTCTTCGTATTCCTAATCCCTCTCTTGCTCTTAATCCTTTGCGTGTTCTGTTCACTGGGAATTCCAACGCGAGGCGCTGAATCGCGGTTCCTTATGGCACTCTCGATGAATTCACAAGTGACTGACAGACACCGAACTATTCGCTCGGCCTTCACGATGATCGAGATGCTGGCCGTGATCGGCGTCATCGCCATCTTGATGGCTTTATTGATACCCGCTATTCAAGAAACGCGGGAAACAGCACGTCGAAATCGATGCCAGAACAATCTTATGCAAATCTCGCTCACGCTGCTGAATTACGAGGACGGCTACAAGCGTCTTCCACCGATTTCCTCAAACGTTGATACGGTGCCAGACATTCCTGGCGATTGCGCTCCAGTCGGCGGTTATCCTGGCACAGCTCCTACCTCTGCGGCCGGATACAGTTGGATGGTACACGTCTTGCCGGACATCGAAGAAGTAACGCTCTATCAGACGATTGTCACCAATTCGAGCAAATTCACAGCCCCCGCATTTTCATCACAAGTGTTGAGCAGCGTGTCCGGAAAAGTTCACGCCGCCACCGTCCAAATTTCGTTATTTCAGTGTCCGAGTTTTTCAGGCGGACGTGTTGTCGATTTATCACCCAGAATTCCCGGTTCGGCCGGCACTCCAGAAACCGGAAGCGCGCCAGCGAATTATGTCGGCAAGTTCACCAATACCGGCATAGCGATCACAAATTACAACGCCATCGCTGGCACGCACATCGATCCGGTCACAACCTCGGTATCGGATCCCGGAAACGGCGGTATGATGTTTCGAGCCGGCATACGAACGACTACTTTTAAGGATGGCGCGTCGAAAACTCCACTCGTCGCCGAAACTCGCGAACGCCGCTTTTCTTCCTGGTACGACGGCACGATGAATTGGGTGGTTGCCGCGCGGCATAGCAATCCGTCGGCCGGCACGACAGCGATTGTTCCGGCGTCGAACACCGTGACCGGAAAAATCAACGGGCTCTCTGTCGATGGGAATTGGGTCGTCGGCACCGATGGCACGTCGGCCGCCGGCGGATCGGCGCTCAACTACGGACCGACGGCCGCAAATCCCACGGCGGTTTATTTGCCCAGCGGCGCAGCTTTCCGATCCCGACATCAGCGGCGCGCCCCCGGCCGGCTCTGGGGTCCCAGCAGCGAACACCGCGGCGGCATCGTCAACCACGCCTTCGCCGACGGTCATGTCGAAGCCATCGCTGACACCATCGATCCGAACCTCTATCTTTGGATCGTCACCCGCAACGGCGGCGAATCGACATCTAACTGAGACGACGAGTAACTTGCATTTAAGCGCACGATCTTTCGGAATCTAGGCAAACTAAGCTCGCTTAGTGTGCAAAGGTCGCCTCACTGCACACTGATAGCAGTCGTCCAATAAAGAATCGATAAATCTATTCGTGTCCTGAACGTGTGGCGATAGAATGGCCGCGCTGAGGGGCGAAATTCTTTTGCCAGGGACTTGGCATGACTGATTCTTCTTCGGCCAGATGGCCAAGATGGTACGAATGGCTATTCTTGCCTGTCGCTGTGGTGGTGGGTCTCTCCGCCGCAATTGTGCTGGCCATGGTCGGCCCCTTGGTGATGGCGTGGCAAGCACTGCGAGTGCGGCGACGCTGGCTGCGAATCTACCGACGCAAAATCGCAGCGGCTCCGTTTTGGATTCGCGATTTAGCCTGGTGCGGCCTGGTGACGGTGGTAGCCGTGGCGTGGTGGGCCGACCATCGTGCCGTCGTGCGCCGACTGGAAAAGTCGTCGCACGAAGTTGAAGAATTTCACGCAGAACTCAATCACTTGGAACAGTTGTCGGCAACTTTACAAGAGCAACTTGCCAGCCAGCGTGAGATTACTCATCACTCGTTGACGGACGATGACCTGCGTCGTCGGCTCGAAGCCCGCCGTCGCGCCAGGCACACTGCGGCGGTAACCACCAGTACCGCCGGATCATAGAATCGGCATCGACGGCGCATACTGTTAAACTTTTACTTCGTCACTCTGCGCGAGGTGGTCTCGATAACGCTTTCGGATCGGTTCGACAACCTCGGCCAGGAATTCATCGACCTGCTGGGTCGCGCGGCCGACGAATTTTTGCGCGTCCAGAGCGGCGTCGAAATCGACATGGGCGAAAGCTTTGTCGGCCTTCAAGCGATCGAGCAAATAATTGGCGGCCCCCTGCTCTTTCACCATCCGCGCCGCAAATTGACTGTGCTGGCGGATGCGTTCGTGTAAATCTTGCCGATCGCCGCCGGCCGCCACGCCGGCCATCAAAATGGTTTCGGTGGCCATAAACGGCAGTTCTTCAGCCAAATGTTCAGTGATGACGCGCGGATAGACGACCAATCCGCTGGCAATGTTTTGATACAGAATCAAGATGGCGTCGATCGCCAAAAAGGCTTGCGGAATGACGAGCCGGCGGTTCGCGCTGTCGTCCAAAGTGCGCTCCAGCCATTGCGTGCTGGCGGTGGCTGCGGCGCTGGATTCCAGGCTCGTCACAAACCGCGCCAGGCTGCAAATTCGCTCGCTGCGCATGGGGTTCCGCTTGTAGGCCATTGCCGAGGAGCCGATTTGCTCGGCCTCAAACGGTTCCTCAAGTTCTTTGCGAGACGCCAGCAATCGTAAATCCGTCGCCGCTTTGTGAGCACTTTGCGCGATGCCAGACAGTGCGGCCAACAATTGCGCATCGATTTTTCTCGAGTAAGTTTGCCCCGTCACGGGGTAAACCGCGTCGAACCCCATTTTGCGGGCGACTTCTTCTTCCAGCCGTCGCGCTTTGGCGTGATCGCCGGCGAAGAGTTCGAGAAAGCTGGCTTGTGTGCCCGTGGTCCCCTTTACGCCGCGGGCTTTGAGTTCGGCCAGGCGATGTTCGACTTCTGCCAAATCCAGCGCCAGGTCGTAAGCCCACAGGCAGGCGCGCTTGCCGACCGTGGTGGGCTGGGCCGGCTGAAGATGAGTGAAACCGAGGCAAGCCAAATCCCGATGTGGCCTGGCGAAGTTGCCGAGTCGATCGATCACCGCGGCCAATCGTGCGGCGACCATTTGCAGACCTTCGCGGATCAGAATCAGATCGGCATTGTCGGTCACGTAGCAACTGGTGGCCCCCAGGTGAATGATTCCGCGCCGACGGACATTGATCGCCATAGGCATGCACATGGGCCATCACATCGTGCCGCAACCGTCGCTCGTAAGCATCGGCAACGGCGAAATCGATGGTATCGATGTGCTGCTTGAGTTCGTCGATTTGCAGCGAAGTAATTGGCAGGCCCAAATCGGCTTCGGCCTCAGCCAGCCAAACCCAAAGTTGCCGCCAGGTGTGAAATTTCTTTTGATCGCCCCACAGCCGGCTCATTTCCGGCGAGGCGTACCGACGATTCAGCGGGTTCTCGTAGAATTCGTGAGCCATGCGCGGCGCAAGTGTGAGAAAATCAAAAAAATCCAACTGTCGACGAGTCGCCAAGCCGACAAAAAAGCCCCGGCTTGTGACCGGGGCTAAGTGGAGGTGGGGGGACTCAAACCCCCGACTTCTACCTTGCAAAGGTAGCACTCTATCAACTGAGTTACACCCCCAAAGACCCTACCGGGGCCTGGCAATCACGGTCTTTGTAAAAGCATAGTCGTTAAATCGGGTTGCTTCAACGACTTGTGTTATCTACTGCGCGCTGCGCCTTCAGTCGGCAATCGGTCAAGACAATAGATTAACCAATGTGCGCACTTAGATTCGAACTAAGGACCTCCACCTTATCAGGGTGGTGCTCTAACCAACTGAGCTATGCGCTGAGGAGGCGGTCGCTGAAGACCGGACTCTCTAGCAGAATAGCGTATTTTATTGACTCGCTGCGTGCTGTCAAAGGCTGCAAACGACAGCGGTGGAATTGAGCAAAGTCTATATGCCGCAGCAAATAAGCTTCGCAACCGGAAAAATCGGACGTTCAGGCTGATGGGTCGTCCCATTTCAGGCCGACAAAGATAGCAGCGTCGATGTTCGCGCTCAGATTGCGCGACAAACGCTTTGGGCTGCGCTGCCAGAGGGGCTAAGCTCGCTTTTCCAGAATTAGACGGCCGATTTCGCGGCCCTTGCGTTCCAGATTGCATTTCTCCTGCGAGACGAGGATCGGATTTATGGCATTTACGTTTCGTCGGTTGCGTCAGGTTGCGGTTTGTTTGGGCATGTTTTACGGCTTGCCGTTGGTCGCCTCGGCAGCGACGCCCACGGTGGATCAGGCTCTGAAATTGGCGCCGATCCAGAAGGATGTCGATTACGACGCCCCATCTGCGGCCGACATTCCGAAATGCACGATCAAAGCCGAGAAAATCGGCAATCAAACCGGCTGGGTCGTGCGCAGCCCGAATGGCCAGACCTTGCGAGAATTTGTCGACACCAACGGCGACAACGTGGTCGATCGCTGGAGCTATTACAAAGACGGCATCGAAGTGTATCGCGACATCGACGAAAACTTCAACGGCAAGGCTGACCAGTATCGCTGGCTGAACACCGCCGGCATGCGCTGGGGCATCGATAAAGATGAAGACGGCAAAATCGATTCTTGGAAAGTGATTTCGCCCGAGGAAGTCAGCGCCGAAATCGTGATGGCGGTGCGCGATAAAGATTTGGCCCGTTTCAACCGCGTGCTGCTCACACCAGCCGAAGCGAAATCGCTCGGCCTGGGCGCGGCAAAAGCGAAGCAATTGAACGACAAGATTGCTGGCGCGGCTGCGGCATTTTCCGAACTTGCGCGGCGTCAAAAAGTGATTAGCCCGAATACCGAATGGGCCCATTTCGGCGGCAACCGACCAGGAACGGTACCGGTTGGCGTTGATGGCGCCACCAGTGAAGTCAACGCCTACGAAAACGTCATGGCGATGGTCGAAACCGATGGCAAAGACGGCCAGCTTTCGATTGGCACACTGGTGAAAGTCGGCGACGTGTGGAAAGTGATCGACGCACCGTCGGTTCCCGATCCCAACAAGCAAGTGGCCGATGCCGACGGCTTCTTCTTTCAGATTTCCAATCACGGATCGGACGCTAGCACGCAAGTTGCTGCCGACGGGCCGAGCGAAAAAGTCCAGAAAATGATGGACGATTTGAGCAAGCTCGACACCTCGATCATGCAAGCCAACACCGATTCGCAAAAGACTTCGCTCAACGATCGCCGGGCCGATTTGATTCTACAAATTGCCGACGAAATTGGCGAAAAAGACAAGCCGCAATGGATTCGCCAATTCGCCGATACGCTAAGTGCCGCCGCCCAAACGGGCTCGTATCCGGGTGGCGTCGACCGGCTCAAGGCGATGGTCGACAAACTCCAAAATGGTCCGGACGATTCGGTCCTGCTGCCGTACGTCAAATTCCGCTATCTCACGGCCGATTACGGCTCGAAATTGCAAAGCGGCAAGATCGACTTCGTGAAAGTGCAGTCGGAATGGCTCGATAATCTCGAACAGTTCGTCAAAGACTATCCCAAAGCTTCCGACACCGCCGAGGCGCTGTTGCAACTGGGCATCGCTCAAGAATTCGCCGGTCAGGAAGAGCGAGCCAAGAAGTGGTACAAGCAATTGGTGTCGGACTTCGAAACCGCTTCATCGGCAGTGAAAGCCCGGGGTGCGCTCAACCGCATCGACAGCGTCGGCCAGGTGATGCAGCTGCGCGGCAGAACGCTCGACGGCAAAGGCATCGACGACCTGTCGAAGTACAAAGGCAAGTACGTACTGGTGCATTATTGGGCCACCTGGTGCGAGCCGTGCAAAACGGATTTCGCGCAGCTGAAGGAACTGAAAGACCGCTACGGCAAGAGCGGATTTACGCTGATTGGCGTGAATCTCGACACCAACGCGGCCGATGCGGCAGATTATTTGTCGAAGAACCGCTTGCCGTGGTCGCAGCTGTGGGAGCAGGGCGGGCTCGATAGCCGTCTGGCCAACGAGATGGGCGTTCTCACGTTGCCCACGATGATACTGGTCGACGACAAGGGCAAAGTCATCAACCGCAATGTACACATCACCGAACTAGAAAATGATTTGAAATCGGTATTGAAGTGAGGTTTGTCACGCGACCCTATTCATATGCCGGCATGACAAACGGCAGAATAACAAGCGACAAAGAACGACCTTGCCGATTGTAGAACTTGCAACACTGCCGTAGTTCAGGCAAACGCGATTGCAGATAGAAACGCTTCTGCCAAGAATAATTTTGCACCCAAAAACCGCGCACCTGTTTCGCATTGCAAGTCCAATTCGAAGTGCTTGGTACACCGTTGCTAGCAGCAAAAAAATCTGCGCTTGGCACGGCAATCGCTTTCCGGCTAGCACAATGACCCGGCAAGGAAGCCTGGTCCCATTGTTTAGGGAATCCGGTCACCGGATGGATCCGGGAGCGACATGATGTTGTACCAATGCCCGTCGGTTGTTTGGATGTTTGGCCTCGTGCAGTTGTTGGGTTGGATGGGGGGATTGTTGGCGCGGTTTAGCGCCAATTCACGGCATCAGAATGTGTGTCATGCATTTTTTATGCTGACACTGATTGTGGTCGGCATCTCGACCTCGCTAGCACTGTTCATGGGAACTAAGTGCTGGCTGCTCTCTGCGACAACGCTTTCAGGAATGATTCTGCTAGCGATCTGCGACTTTGACCGCACGCGGCGTCCAGCGACGATCTGAGGACATTCCACACCGCGGAGATATGGGGCGGCACGGGAGATTCGTCGTTAAGCATTTGCATATAGCTCTGTGTTTCCGTGGTAATTATCACTAGCAATGATAGCGGTCACTTCTATCGCTCTTCTCGGCAAAACCGAAAAAAAACTCCCCTTCGGCATAACCGGCAACCGACACCTATAGTCAGGACGCTTCAGGCGTCGGGTTGCGCAGGGGGACTGCGGCCGTCGATCCCGGTGGATTCGGATCGCTGAAGGCCAGCACTTCCAAGCCCGGTTCCGCGAACCGGCTCGGCCCTCCCTTGGTGACATTCCCGCACGCATTTTTACAGGAGGGAAACATGCGACGATTGTTTTCGATAGCAGCGCTGCTGGGTCTGGCCATGTTGGCGTCCGCGGCGCTCCGGGCCGACGACCAGAAAATTGCCCAGTCGGTGGCCGGCAATTTAGAAGGCAATTTGAAAAACTACCGCGTCGAAGTGAAAGTGAAAGACGGCACCGCTTGGCTGAACGGCACCGTTGCCAGCCAGGGACAGATGGCGGCTGCGCTCGAAATTGCCAATCAGACGAATGGTGTTGAGCGCGTGGTTAACAATCTGTCCATCGGCAATCCAGCCGCGTCTGGCGCGAATAGCCAGTCGACGTTGCGACAACCGAGCGGCGTCGCCAATGCAATCACCGGCGGAAATCGGCCCACGGATGAGGACAATCAAGAATATTCGTATTCGGCGCCGTCACCGCGTCGGGGTCGAGTCATCCAAGCCGGCGCTCAGCTTCCGGATCATGCTCAGCAGGAACTGTTGGTCGCCGGTCCAATCCCTGACATGGACGATTCGGTTCCCCAGGCGAACATGGGCAATCGGGCCAGTTACTCCAATGCAAATCGGGTTCCAGGTCGTAACCAGGCTGCCAATCCCGGTCGCTTGCCGCAAGCCAACACCGCGACTCCGCTGGCAATGGCTGCTACTGGTCCGATGCCGGCCCGTCCGGTTGCAATGCAGAACGGAGGGGGCGAGATGATCGGCACTCCGCAGCCCATGCCGACCGCCATGCCAATGGGTCCGGGCTCGCCGGCTCCTTACCACTATGATTCGCCGAGCATGCCGGGCTATGCCTGGCCGAGCTATGCCGCGTATCCAAACTATGCTGCTGTGACTTATCCGAAGCAGTATTCGCCGACCGCCTGGCCGTACATCGGACCGTTCTATCCATATCCGCAGGTACCCCTCGGCTGGCGCAAGGTGACGATGGAATGGAAAGACGGCTGGTGGTTCCTCGACTTCAAGGATTCGCACTAAGAAGTGGGCGATAGGCAGTATGCGGTAGGCAGTGAAAAGCAAAAACTCATTAAGCCCAGGGGTTGCAACCCCTGGGCTTTTTTCGTGCGGCAGAGCGACAGCAGTGTGCAGAATTCGAATTCCGAACTGCCTGCCGCTTACCGCCTCCTGCTTACTGCTGCTAGCACGTCACAACCAGCTTTTTCGTCAGAACTGGAAAAATCTGCAAGTTCGGCCCAGCTTTACTCGATAAGTAGCTCTGGCGGTGTCATTGCGCCGCAGCGATCGATTTTCCGAGGAGCCTTGGCATGTCACGCAAATCGACCTGGATTGCCTTCGCACTGCTGGCCGCGGCGACGCTGCCCAACACGGGTTGCTTTTGGCTGGCCGCCCAAGGCCCCAATTTGGGACCGCTGGCCATTCCCATTCCGGTCAGTCCCTTCACGCAGAAAGAACAAGAAGATCGCTTTTGGATCCACGAACGGTACGACAAAGTTCCGGTTCTTGGTCCCATAACTGCTGGCGGCCCCGTTGAAGCCCTGGATCCGCCCAGCGACGACGAAGTCATGCGGGCCTTAGAAAAGGCCCGGCCAATTCAAGGTGGATTGCCGCTGCTGTATGAACAGCAGCGCAACAACGTCCGCATTGTGAAAGACAAAATTGCCGACTACGTCGATCCGCCGCGGTTCTATCCGCTGATCGGTCCGGCGCAATTGCACCATTGTCATTACAAGTGCACCGTGTACTTCACGGAAGTGACGCATGTTGGCTGGCCTGTGCCGCACACGAAGATCGACGAAGACGCCCAAGAAGTGCTGTACATCGACCATAACCACTTCCACGTGGTTGGAAACGTCGACTTCGGTCCATCGAACGGATATTAGCAGCGGACGATGACCGGCGAACAGTCATCAGCTCAGTCTCAATAGCCCCCGATGGAAGTCGGGGGTTTTTTATTGCGCCGATGCTAGCATCCAATTTAGCGCAATCTTCACGATTCTCCGGTCGTGCAGCCTGTTGAAACTTCGACGATCGGACCGATAACACCGATAGCCGACGAAGGCGTCGGCGGATCGCCAAGGATGGCCCACCCAAAAATGCCGGTCGCTCTGCCACGGCAGTTGCTCCGGTCCCACCCAAGCGTTTGAGCACGAGAAGTAGGTCAGGCTTTTAGCCTGACAACGACGGACCCTCAAAACCGCCTGTCAGGCAAAAGCCTGGCCTACCTCTGCGCAAGCGCAGCCCTTCAGGCAGAAGGTACAAGGATGTGCAAAGCTGCCGTTAAGTTGTTTGCTTGCGTTGCGCTCTGCGGCGCATTGGCTTCCATCGCACTGGCCGATGAGGCGGACGATCAGTTTGCCATGGCCGCCAGCCATTACTCGGCAAAACGCTGGAACATGGCGATCGATAGCTTCCGCAAGTTCTTGCACGACTATCCCGAGAACGCGAAACACTGCAAGGCGCTTTTCTTCGAAGCAGAGTCGCTGGTCCAATTGGGGCGACACGCCGAAGCCGCGCCGCTGTTTCTCGATGCGATGGCCGAAGAGCCGTCCGGCCCGTATGCACGACAGTCGCTGTTTCGTGTCGCGGAAGCTGCCGTGAAGTGCGGCAAGACCGATGAGGCACAGCTTCGGCTGTTTCAGTTTCAATCGACGTACCCTAACGACAACCTGAATGCCAGCGTGCTGTTGTATCGCGGTGATCTGGCATTGCGCGCGGCGATGCCGCTGCGGCCGAACAATGTTTCCGGCAATCGCTGGATCGATTCGGCGACCTGCCGACCGCCGATGAATGTCGCCTCGGTTTGGTCAAATCGCTGGAAACTCAAAAGCAGACCGACCAGTGCGAGACACTGCTGCGCGAAGTCGCGCAGCATGATCACAGCCCCTGGTCTGAACTGGCGATTCTGCAATTGGCCGGTCGCGAATTGGCCACTAACAAGCCCCAAGGAGCGTTGGAACTGTTCGAGTCGATCGAGAAACGTTTTCCTGACAGCCCGCTGCTTCCACAGGCGCACTTGGGCCGTGGCCATGCCCTGTACCAGTTGGGCCGTTACGACGATGCGCAGAAGCAGCTCAACGACTTGACTGCGCAAAGAATTCAGCGCAGAAGCGAAGTATTGGCTGGCTTTGGTGCATAAATCTCAGGAACAGCAAAAGGTTGCAGCGGCAACTGCCAAAGCGGCCGAGCTTGCTGCCCAGAAGGCAAAGGAAGCGAAGGAAAAGGAGCTTGCCGCCGCAGCGTCGCGGCGCGACCCGAAGCCGAATCCGCTTGCCATCGCAACTCCATTGAAGAATCCCGCGGCCGAAGGTTTAACGGCAATTCCTAAAAAGATAGAAACGGAACAGGCAGCTGCAGCCCACGAAGAGCAAACTCGCCGTCGTTCCGCTGTTATCCGCTATCAAGCGGCCGAGGCGATGATTCAATCCGGCGATTTCAACCGGGCGATTACGACGCTGCAATTCGGCGATAATTCGGGAGACGATCCTCGTTCATTGGCGAATCGCTATTTGCTGGCCACGGCGTTCAAAGGAGCGGGCCGCAACGATGAAGCGATGCAAACGCTGGATGCGCTGAGCGTCGCATTGGCGACCAAGGCGACGCAATCCATCTCGGCCGAAGACCGCGCTGCCCTTCGTGCGCTCAACGATAAAGTTCAGCTTTCCAAGGGCATGTCATTGGCAGGTTGTGAACGATACGCCGAGGCCATTGACCCGCTGCAAAACTATTTGGCCACACCCCAAAAAGACGCCACTGCGGATCAGGCTCGCGCGACTTTGGCCATATGTTTCGCACACACGGAACGTCTGGAAGAAGCTCGGCGGATGGTGGATGAACTCACAGCCGCAAATCCGCGCAGCGATCTGATTGTTTCGACATCGCTGAAGGTGGCTGAGACGGCCGCCGCGGCCGGCCAGCATGAAATCGCCGCCGATATGTTCGCGGTCCTGGCCGGCGACGAAAACTCATCGGAGACGGTTGCCCAAGGACTAGCCGGCCTTGGTCGAGCACAACTGCAAGCCGGCGAGTACGCCGCCGCCGCAGAATCATTTGCGAAGTTTTTACAACGCTTCCCGAAGGATTCCCAAGCGCCGGAAATCGCCTTGGCCCGCGGACAGGCGATTGAAAGCCAAGGAATCGACGAAGCGGCGTTTGCCGCCTATCGGCAGGCGCTGACTCGATATCCGAAGTCAAAGGCAGTCCCGCAGTTTCTGTCGGCCGCAGCTCGGCTCGCAGATCGGCTGCAAAAGGACGAAGAAGCCGCGCCGCTGTACGAGCGTTTGGTTCGAGAATTCCCGGACAGCTCTGAAGCTGATGCGGCGCTCTATGGTTGGGCGTGGTGTCTGCGAGATCTTGGCCGCGGCAACGAATCGGAAAAGGTTTTCCGGCAATTGTACGAAGAGCATCCGAACAGCCGTTATTGGGCCGACGCCACATTCCGCCTGGCTGAGCGTGCTGTACAGCGCGGTGATCGCACCGCAGCAGACACCTACTTAGATCAACTAATGACGGTCGGTTGCCCAGCCGCGGTGCTGGAACACGCCTTGTATTTGCAGGGTCAAACCGCCATTGGCGAGCAAAAATGGGCCGCTGCCGAAACGCCGCTCAAACGCATCGTCGACGAATTTCCCGAAGGCGAATTGCGGCTGCCCGCCGAATTCTGGCTGGCCGAAGTGGCGTATCGTCAGGGCGACTACGAAGCGGCCCAGCGGCGATTCGACACGCTAATGCCACACCTTGCCAATCACGATCAGGCCTGGATGGCGATGGTGCCGCTGCGACGCGCTCAGATGCTGGCCGATCAGAAGCAATGGGCCTCGGCTCGCGCTTCAGCCGAGACCATTGCTCACGATTATCCGCAGTTCAATCAGCAGTTTGAAGCCGATTATGTGATCGCTCGGACCCTGGCCGCCGAGGGCGATTTCGACGGCGCGCGGGAAGCCTGCCTGCGCGTGGTGCGATCGCCCGCCGCCAGCAAAACCGAAACCGCGGCGATGGCCCAGTGCCTCATTGGCGATGCGTACCTGGCTCAGGACAACACCGCCCTGGCCCTGCGGGAATACCTGCGGGTGGAAAGCGTCTATCCGTTTCCGCATTGGCAAGCCACGGCGTTGCTGAAGGCGGCAAAATGTCAAGAACAGTTGGGACACGCTCGAGAAGCCGTCGAACTGTATGCGCGAGTTCGACAGAATTATCAGGAAACGGAAGTCATGGCAGCGGCCAATAAACGATCGGCCGACACGGTTCGCAAATAGTTGGTCACCACACCCGATTTTTTCAGACGTTGCAAGGATGTGCTCATGAGTTTCATCGCTCGCCGCCGTAGTCGTCAATTGCGGATTGCCGCGCTGCTGAGTGTTGTACTGTTCAGATTTGCGATCCAGTGCGCGCTTGCGCAAGGGCCTAATTCTCCGTCGCCAGTCGTCGAAACGCTGGCTCCTGCCGGCGATGGGAACGCCTTCACCAACAAAAGTTTGCTCGGCATTGTCCGCGACGGCGGGTTCATGATGTATCCGCTGTTCGCCAGTTCTTTCGTGCTGATGGTGTTTGCTTTCGAACGAGCCATCAGCCTGAGAACGGGCCGGGTAATTCCCGGTCCCTTCGTCAAACGGTTTTTGCATCAGCTTCAGGAAGGACAGCTCGATCGTGACGAAGCTCGGTTGGTTTGCGAAGAGAACGGCAGTCCGACGGCCAAGATTTTCTCTGCCGCGGTCCGGAAATGGGGCAGACCGGCAGTCGAGGTGGAGCAAGCCGTGATCGACGCCGGCGAACGGGCCGTCAGCGATCTGCGCCGGTACCTGCGCGTGTTCAACGGCGTGGCCACGATCAGCCCTCTGTTGGGTTTGCTCGGCACGGTGTTCGGCATCATTCGCGCATTCCACGATATTGCCCTGTCGGAAACCACCGGCCGGATGGAAATGCTGTCGAAGGGCATTAGCGAAGCGCTCTTTTGCACGGCGATGGGATTGGCCGTCGCAATTCCCGCCATGATCATGCATTTGTATTTCGTCAGCCGTGTCGATCGGCTGGCGATTCAGATTGATGCCGCCGGACAGGATGTGGTCAACACGATTTCCGCCGAAGCGCAGCAAGAGGCGGGACAATCGAAACGCAGTCGGAAAACCGCGGCGTAAATGCTGCGATGCCAACCTTCGGCTGCCGCCGAGGGCTAGACCACGCACCAAGAAACCAGACAGTCACGATTGCCATGCCGCTGAAAACCACACCGCCGGAAGAACCGACGCTGAATCTTACGCCGATGATCGACGTCATCTTGACGCTGGTCATCTTTTTCATGGTCGGCAGCCGCTTCGCCGAAGAAGAAAACGCGCTGGGGGTGAAAGTGCCGACGGTTTCGAGCCATGCTTCCGTTGCCTCGGCGCCTGAGCCCAAAGTGGTCAACGTGTTTCCCGATGGCCGGATTTTTTTGGGAACGCAGCCGGTTTCGTTGGCAGAATTGACATCGCAACTCGAAGCCGCCCGCGGAGAGTCTCGCAAACTAAGTGTGCTGGTGCGCGGCGACAAAGGGGCCACGCACGGCCGCATGACCGAAGTTTACGACGCCTGCCGCAATGCCGGAGTGACCGAAATCGCAATCTCGGTGCGGGCGACTGCGAAAGTACGCTAAACCGCCAGCGCGGGGCTAGCCCACGCCGCTAAACTGGACTCCAAAAATCCTGAAATCCAAACCCTTGCTTGGCTCTATCTTCGATCCTGTGCATCGCTTCCTCGCCAATCCGCAATTGGCTTGGATCACGCTCTGGATTGGCCTGGCGTTTTTGATCGTCGCGCTGATTGTGATGATCCGCACCAGTTGGGGTCAATCTCATCCGCTGCGAAAATGCGCGGCGCTCTCGTTGCTCGCCCATCTGCTGTTGGCCGGCTATGCCACCACGGTGCAAATTGTCATGGCCAGCGGCAACGGCCGGCGCGGCAGTGTCGATGTGCTCTTGGTCGATGGCAATCCGGACGGCAATGCCGACTTCGGACCGATTGACGGCGACGATCCCGGAACCGGCCTAGCATCAACCAATGCGGTCGATCCTGCCGTCGCTTCAAACGGGTCCGACGATGTTCAGAATTCTTCGGCCCAGCAACCGGCACAAATCGCAGCAGCGCCGGCGGTCGCCAGCCAGGCCATTCCCCCTGAGCCCCGCCCTGCCCCGCCGCCACTGCTGGACGTGGCGGTTTCGAAGCCGGAAACCAAGCCGGCCGAACCGCTCGAACAGCACGCAGCAGATGACGCTGCCGCCAAACACGACGATCCCGAAGCGGCGCCGAAACCAAATGTCGCCGAGTCGCCTGTATCTCAAACTCCTGAACCGACAAAACCGGCTGAGATTGCGACGGAACCGCTTCCACCGCCAGATGCCCTGGCTACCCTGCCGCGAATGCCCGACCCTCCGTCGACATCAACCGACGGCCAATGGGTCTCCGGCGATTCGACGGGCGCAACCCGATCGGTGGAACCAGCGCCGCAGGGCCCGCTCAACGACGGAGCTCACCAGCCGGAATCAAACACCAATCAAGTCGAAGGCAATCGCGTCGCAGATTCATCAAACCCCGCAGACCACAGCACAATCGGCATCAAAGAACCGACCGGCGCGTTAAGCGATCATGGGCCCAATAATTCCGTCGCAGGGCCTGTTGTCGAAAACGCCGCAGCGCCAATTGCCTCGCGTGCCACGCCGCAAATCTATTCCGATCGAACATCGAGCGATCGTGCCGCCATTTTGCGTGAGCGTGGCGGATCGCCAGAAGGCGAATCCGCCGTGCAGGCCGCCTTGCACTGGCTCGCGGAAAACCAAAGCGCAGACGGCCATTGGGACGCCGATCGCTTCGGCGCCGGTCACGAAATGGCCGAAGTCGGACGCACTCGCCTGGGCGCCAGGCAAGGAAACTCCACCGCCGATTCGGCAGTGACGGGCCTGGCCGTGCTCGCATTGCTGGGCGCAGGAAACACGCATCTGCAAGGCGATTACGCCCACACCGTTCAGCGCAGCCTCGAGTATCTGCTAAGCATCCAAGCGGCCGACGGCAATCTGGCCGGCAATGCGGAAACATATATGTTCATGTATTCGCACGGCATGGCAACGTTGGCGGTCAGCGAAGCCTACGCCATGACCGGCGATAAGCGATTGGAGCCTGCGGTGCGTGCGGCCATTGGCTTCACGGTTGCCGCGCAAATTCCGATCACCGGCGGCTGGCGGTATCGTGCCCATGAGCCAGCCACCGAAATGGGCGACACCAGCCAGCTTGGTTGGCAATTGATGTCGCTAAAAATCGCCGAGATGGCCGGCCTCGAAATGCCGCAGCGAACCCGCGATGGCATCGTGCGGTTTATCAAAAGCGTGTCGATGGGTGCTAATGGCGGCATCGCGTCTTATCAGCCCGGCGTGCGCAAGCCAAGCCGCACCATGACCGCCGAGGCGCTGGTCTGCCGGCAGTTCATGGGCATGAGCCGTGACAATCCGGCCAGTAACGAAGCGGGCGATTTTTTGATGAGCGAGCTGCCCGCCCCCGAGCGAATCAATCTGTACTACTGGTATTACGGCACGCTCGGCATGTACCAGTTGCAAGGCGATCATTGGCAACGCTGGAACACGGCCATGCAAAATACACTGGTCAAACGGCAACGCCTCGACGGCGACGTGGCCGGCAGTTGGGATCCCGAATGTATCTGGGGCGGTTACGGCGGCCGGGTGTACAGCACCGCCATGTCGGCGTTGTGCCTGGAAGTCTACTATCGGTACCTGCCAATCTATCGGGCGGCCAACAAAGACCTGCCGCTCTCGGCAAAATAGCGGTGCAGGGCCAAAACCGCACGGTTGCAACGCTACAAAACCGGCTCGCCGCGTCCATCGCATTCGTCGTAAGCGCAACCAGCGGAACACCTTTTTCCGCGGGCCAACGACCAGCGGCGGTTTGACACGGCACTGCATGCCAGTAGAATGAAATAGACAGAGGACATCGGTTCCGGCCGGTTGTGGTCCGCGCCAATGGGGCGTTGGCGGTGCGCGGACAAAACGTCGCCCATCGATGCCGCAATCCTTCCTTCCTCGCTCTCTTGCCCCTCGGGGTTACCAATGGGTGGTCTTAGTATTTGGCATTGGCTGATCGTCATGGTGATTGTGATGTTGCTATTTGGCAACCGGCTGCCCAGCGTCATGCGCTCTTTGGGTGAAGGCGTGGTCGAGTTCAAAAAAGGCCTGCAAGGAATTGAAGAAGACAAGGAAAAGACCCCGTCCGACAAAAAGTTGGAGTAACCAACCGCCATCGTGCCGTAGAACAATACTCCCTCGCCCCTTGCGAGAGAGGGCCGGGGTGAGGGAAAGAGAATTAGAATTTGGTACGGTGCCCAGTTGGGTTAGACATCGAGAAATTAGGATTCTGCAGCGATGCTCGATTTTGCTCCGTCTCACATGTTCATCGTGGCGATTATCGCCTTGCTGCTGTTCGGCGATCGGCTGCCCAGCGTCATGCGTTCGCTGGGCAAAGGCGTGATGGAATTCAAGAAAGGCATGCGCGGCCTGGAAGACCAGTTGCAAAATGCGGTCAACAAGCCCGAGCCGACCACTCGCTATCAAGAAATCGACGACCGCGAACAACCCGCCGCTCCGCGATTCCAACCACCTCCGGCGGAACCTCGCGTGGAAGCCAATCCCAGCGAACCACACCACGCGGCATGATTGCTGTTTCTTCGACCGCGTCGTTTCTATTCTATAAGAGGTGTTCCCGTCCTGTAGGAGGCGACTCCCGTCGCCGATGGACCGCCCACTTGTGCCAATCGCAGTCAGGCTTCGGCCGTGAGCTCAGCCGAACGGAGATTGCGAAAAGTCGAGCGTCGGTGTCGGCATTGCCGAGCCTCTGGCCCCCATTCTTGCCCTTCGCTAAGATGTCGGGACCCTTATGCTCGGGCGGCTAGCTCAGTTGGTTAGAGCACTATCCTCACACGGTAGGGGTCACAGGTTCGAGTCCTGTGCCGCCCACTGTACAGGTGGACAGTTGATGACTAGAGGGGACTGTAAAGCACTTTTCCGTTTGGGGAGTTTCTTGAGTACCCTCTGGTCCGGTCTGGTTCGCTCCTGACTGCGCCGCAATGTGCGCCGCCTTCTCGAAATGCTCATCGGTCGTTTGCAGGTAATGTTCGCGGGCCACTTCACGGCTGTTGCCCATCCAGGCGCACACGACATGCGACGGGAATTTCTCGGCCAACTCAGTCTGCCGCGTGCTGCGGAGATTCTGGAATAGCTTGGGCCACGGCTTCAGCCCAGCCTTCCGATGATCCGCTTTAGTTGGGTTCGCAAATTTCCATTGCTGTTGCGGTATCGGGTGATAACAAACTCGTTCCCGCTCCGCCAGCGCGTCGAAGACATCTTCCAGCTACGGCCGCAACTCAGGGTAAATCGGAATCACGCGGCTGGCTTTGCCTTCGTGCCGCTCCGTCTTTGGACTGTGTACCGTCATTCGGCCCGCTCGCCAGTCCACGTCACCCCAGCGCAAGCCCATGTGTTCTGACGGGCACCGCAGCCCGCCGTAGCGACTGAGAGCGAACAGCAAGTCGCCATTGGGCATCCGGGCAGGCGTCCAACACTTTTTGGGAATCGGCTCGATTGACGAAATAAAACCGATCGGTATTCACTTGCTTGGAAATGCCCATCATGCCGTCGAACGGATTGGCAGCAATCACGCGGGCCTGAACCGCACCGCCGAAAAACTGTTTGGCGATGCCGCACCGCCGGTTGATGGTGTTCTTGGCTAGCTTCTTTTTGTCCGCCAGCCAGGTCCGCCATTCCTGCGCCTCAAACGCGGAGATTTCCGCGAGGGGCTTATCGGCTTTGAAATACTCCGTCAGGCAGTGCTTGGTGTGGCCGTAGACTAAATGCGTGCTGGCCTTATTGCTGGCCTTCATCGCCATGTAGCGGTCGATCCATGCGGCCAGGGTGGATTGCTCCGCCGATTGCCGGGCCACCGCCAAACCGGCCTTGACCAGCTTGGTATGCAGATCGTCGTCGATTTCCCGCAGCCAGCTGGCCGTTTCGGCGTCGAGACTGCGGCCAACTGCTTTGGCCTCGATAATCGCCTCGATTCCATCTTTAACCTTCTTGGCCGCTTTCAGGCTCATCTTGCCCAGCCGGATCGCAGACCGCTTGCCGGCCAGTTTGAATAGTATCCGGCGGTAGCCGTTGCCATCGTGACTGATTGACGCCATTTGCTCACCTGCCTTTTCGTTTGGGTTTGCTCACCTTGGTTAATCGCAGCCCTATCAGCGTGCAGACTTTCTCGATTCCCTCTATCGACAAACCACGTTCGCCTGACATAAACCGCGACATTTGCGATTTCTGAATGCCCGTTGCTTTGGCAATCGCATACAGAGACATTCCGCTTCGGTTGATTTCGCGTCGTAACTGTTCGGGGAACGTTTTTTGGCTCGCCATGCCAGCAATATATCCGATAGGTGTCTTTATGGCAATCACTTAAATTGCAGCTTGTTCCAGTTTCCACAATTCCCGCCGCCAGCGCCCGGGCTTCCCGCCAACGCCGCCGGGCAGCGGTGTAGAGAATTCGGCCGACGAATCGACCGGCCCGGGCATGGTCCCCAGCCATGACAATCGGCAAGCCGGCGGCAATCCAGCCCAACAGCGAACCGACAGCCGCATTCGCTGTAACATTGGAACGCCATTGGGCTTGCTCGATTTCCTGCCAGGTCGATTCCACAACCAACGCGCGAACCGGGTACGCCAACAACCGTTGCACTTCCCGGTCGAACCGCTCCCGTTCCACGCCGACGCAAGCAACTAAATCCGGCAGCGACTTACGTTCCACAGCGACAACGTGCTCCAGGCCACTCACCGAATAATCGCCCGTGGCCAACGTGCCCAACGTGGTTTGCAGCGGCGACAAATCCAGCGGCCGTTGCTCACGGGAGTCGACGATGACCAAGAGGGATTCGACTTTTAGTTCGGCTGGCAACTTCATTTTTTTCCAAGTATCAAACGTCGAACCGACCCGTTTGCGCTCATCCTGCGCAAATGGTGCCTGCCATTTTTGGTAAATCGACGTCAACGGCCTGTTTCGGGTCAGAACCCCGCCGGTAAGGGTGCTTGCGGCAAAGGTTGGCCCGGCATGACGTCGCGAGCTTCAGCGCATCCTCGAGCGCTTCTTCGATGGTAAACATGATTTTCGTCTAATGAGAAACAAATGCCAGCGGATGCGGCGGGCTAGCCATCGTCGGGACCGGCTCGCAAACATCTTCCTCGACTTCCAACTTCGGCAGCGTGCCAATCGCCGTGCCGGCGGGGTCCAGCAAATCGCCTTGCGGCCGCTGGCTGGGTGATTCGACCGCCAGTTTCAGTTCGTCCAATAGTGGACTGATGACCAGGTTGATTTTATCGAGCACCGCTTGCACCTTGGCTTTGGTTTCGCAGTGCCGGGTTTGTTCGGATTCACGCCACTGGCGATTGAACGCATCGCGGCATTCCGCATGCGCGGCGATCATGGCGGGTTTCAACGCGTCAATTTCCGCCGCCAACTTGGTCACGGCCGCTTGGTGGTTTTCCATGATGGCGATTTCGGTTTCGATTTCCGCTTCGTCGTCGCCGCCGACCGCTGCCGCATACTGCAACTCGGCATCCGTCCTGATGCAATCCGGCGGTTTTCAGGTTCCCCTGCGCAGTGCGCAGCCTGGCGAGTAACTTCGCATACCGCCGCCACTGCGGAGATTCTTTGAATTCGGCGGAAAATGTTTCCAGCAGTGTTCGCTGCCGGCGATGCTCTTCGCGGACCTTCGGTGCATCCGGCGCGATCAGGAGTTCCAGCATCACGCGGCGAACACCGCAAACATAATTCAGCGGATTGACTTGCCAGGTCGGGCGATGGTTGACGCTTGGTTCTGAGATTCGATTGTGCATGATTTTCAACCTTTTCAAGAGGGGGAATTCGTTCTTGCGTTTCTGCGCGGCGGTGGGGGCTCGTTCGTTATCTCATGGAAAGTTCTCGTCGTTTGTCGTGGGCGAAAGTTCTTGCCGAAAAACTTTTCCGTCTCCGCTTTCCGCTCGGCTGCCGCGGCCGCGCGCGAGGCGTCATCTCTCTTGTGGAAGATTTGATCCACCATTTTTTCGTCGGCGGCTTCCGCGGATTCGGCATCGTCGGCCCCCAGCGACATCATCTGAATGCCCTGGAGGTAGACGTTGCGCTTTACGTTGAGCCCGAGTTCGCTGCTCCCAGGCATGCATGGCATTCAGCTTGGTCGACACGAATGTGTCGAGGACACTTCGAACACTTTTCTCGGCATCCGATATAGGCGGGAATCGGTCAAATTCGCTGCTGAGCCCGACGACCACGCCAAATGCATCGGCCGCGGGGAGGTTGTTGATGACGATTCCAAGCTGCCGCGCGGCGTCGGGATTCGTCGTCGTCAACTCGCGCTTAATTTCCTGGAGGGTTTCTAGCGTGCTGTCAGTCATGTTCAAACCTTTCGTGAAAACGGGTTGAGAGGGTTCGGTTGTTCACCAGTGCCGGCGGGACGGAAGATATTGTTACGTGTTTGGATAACTCCACCCCACGGCTGGCCGACGGTGGGCGAAACGTCAATCGCCAGCGGCAAGGCAATCGCAAAGGCAATCGCCCTGTCGGCGTGCCCGCTGCATCGCTCGTCGGCTTCCAACTTGTGACCGAAACTTTTCTCCACGATCGACAACCGCTGCAAGTCGCGAATCAACCTTTCATCGCGGAACAAATCGATACGTCGGCTGCGGAAAACTTCCAATAGCGTGGTTGCCATCTTGTCGAGATTCTTGCCCTGAAACGGAATCTCTTTCATCGGCACGCCGCGGCGGGTGAACCGCTGTGCCATCAATGCACATTGCCAGGGATCGTAACCGAGACCGAAAATCGAAATGTCGGTGCGCCTGAAAAACGGCATCTCGACTTCCACGTGTTAAGTCCACCGAACCGACCACGCCCGGTGCCCACGATTGACATTGTGCCAGGCGAATGCGTTGCGTCCGACCGTTGCGGCCCAGCACAACCAGCGCCGAATGATCGTTTTTAATTCCCAAGTCGAGCCCGGCGACATAACCGCAACGTGGCTCGGGTGCGAACAAAGCGGCCCGGCGCAGGTAAATGCGGCGATCGGCGGCAGCATGATTGCCGCTTCGATGTCGGCAGCGTCCAACGCATCGCCTGCGCCCGATGCCCACACGCCATGCCACAACCGCAGATAACGTGCCGTGCTGTTGCGGAGTTTGGCTTCGTCCATTTCCGCTTGGATCCAACCACGGAGCCGGTTGTGCCCATTGGTGGAATGCCCAGCGGTCGGAAGTGCGGGCCAGCTCTCGCCACTTGTATTGCCACGTGCCCAACTGGCCAGCGTTCGTTGCGATTGCAACCAGACCGTGCGGCACTTTGCCGCGTTGTCCATTAAGTTTTCGGCAAACTCTTGCTTGGTGATATGCGACAGCTCATTGACAATCAGCACGTCGGGTCGCGACACCGTGCGAACCGGCGACGTCGGACGCAACGATTTCAGCACGTTGCGCCCGTGGCTTCGCAGTTGATTTTCCAGTTCTGGATGCTCACCCGCTGATTGAGCCAGGGATTGAGCCGCAGAATATCTTTCGCCGCTTTCCGTAGCTCGTCGGCTTGGTCTGCGTCCGCACGCGCCGCTTGGCACGATAAGGGACGGTCGCTGAATGCCAACAACCACAGCAGACAGCACGCCAGGTCAGAATCTTTGCTGCCGCCCTTCGTGGCTTCCCACCAAAACTTGCCGATCGGTGGTTTCTCGCCACGGGCCATGGCCAACAAAGCCGGTGCAATCGACTTGAACCGCTCACGCTGAAACGGAGCCATGCAGACGCCGAACATCTGTGGACCCCGGACGCTTGGAATCGTGAGATTCGCAATGAACGCCAGGGGATCGGCGGAAAAGTGTTTGAGCACGTTGGCGTTCATCGGTTGCCCGCCTTCCGTGACTGCTGTTGCCAGCGGCGACGCTCGATTGCTGCCTGCGTTTCACTGCGCGGGGCGGAAGTATCGCTTTCGTGTCTTGCGAAGACGGAGTTTCATGCTGCACCCCCGTCGGGTTTGCCTATGTTCACACGTTCACCAATGCCGTTTGCGGCCTCTGGCTTCGCGTCTGTTGCGTTTGGGGGATCGTCGTCTATCGAGCCGTTGCTGTTGTCTGGCACAGCGTGCAACGAAGCCCACGGGTTTACTGTGGCCGGCAAACGATCCAGGCCCGCAAGTTTCAAGCAGCGGTCTCGGGCGTCTGTCGCATCGCCAATTGTTTTGAGCAGCGACAGGCGGTCGCTGAGCGGTATGCCTTCACCATGCAACCGGAGCCAGCGGCCGGCCAGCAAAACCCTGCCTTCGTGCCGCGTGGCCATTGGCAGAGCGCGGAAGCGTAGGGGCGTTAGCTCGCCATTTGTTTCGAGCACCGCGGCTTCGATCTGCCGGCGGAATGCGTTGGCTGTGCGGCGAATCCAGGCCGCCCCTTTAGGCAGACTGCCCAGCACTAGCCAGCCGCGCGTGCCATGCGTGGTTCGGTTTCGATTGCCAAATGGGCTCCGCCGGCTTGCCCGGATGCTTTCCCCGACGTTTTTGGGGGTTTTTGCGCCGCAATCTGCGCCGTCTGAGAATCGCCGTTGTCGCAAGTCGTTACCACGTCAGGGATTTTCATTGGGTGTTCGGGTCCGATGAGGACTACGGACGACGCAGAGCACGACGGCGGTTGAGTGCCAGTGGCAGTTTCGGATTCGGGGGTCGGGTGTTGCGTTGTTCCCATCTTCATTCACCAGGTACGTGGTCGATTGCTGTTGGATTGTCCACTGTCGGGGCAGCTCCCGCTGCGGTCAGAATCCGTCTCCAAGGGGTAGACCGCCACATTGTCCACTAGGCACAGACAACTTGGCATCCTTGGATTCATAACCAGTACTTTCACTACTCTCTCTCTGTGTTTGTGCAAGGATGCCAAGATTGCCAAGCTCTTTGTCCCTAGAGGGGTTTGGCAATGTTGGTGGCAATGTTGGAATTCGAAGCAGCCAGGGGCCTGGAATGACATCCCGGAACGCATCGACGCCGACAACTTTCCGTGCCCTATCCAGGGTCCGCTTGGCAATGCCGCGTGCTTGCTTGGCCTCGTCTTCAATCTCTTTAGCCAGTCGTGGCCCATCGGCCAGGGCATCACGCAAGAACTGCTCAGCTTCGTCCCGCTCGTCGGGGGATGGTCCCGGTCGGGTTGTCCTTGATCCCATCGCTTGCTCAGCTGAGATACTTACCGGCTCGGCAGCCCACACAATGCAGGGCGTTCCGTTGCAACCGTGCTGGGCGGACAACTCAAAGGCCAGGCCGGGTTGTTTTTCGGCCAGGTTGTTTTTAATTGGCAAGAAGAGCCGGCGTCGCTCCGTCGGATCGTCGGCATCGGCTGTAACTGCCCACACGGCTTCGGGCAGCGCCGTAAATGCAATTGAGCCGGTTACACGGTAGACGGCCTTAACCTCAGCTTTGGTTAAGTGATCGACGGCAATGATCGCCACGCCTTTGGCGGCCGCTAATTTGGAAAGCGGAGCCAGCACCGATCGGACATCAGCATTTTTGTGAGAATCGATCTTGCCGAGATAGGCGCTGACAGTGGGTCGATGATTACTGCCTTTGTGTCGGGCCTGGAATCGATGGCTTGCTCGACAATCAGCAAATCACGCTGCAAATCGACACCGCGCTCGTACTCTCCGGCTTCGTCGCGGCCAGCGGTGGCCTGTAGCGCGGTGACCCTTGAACAATCTGCACCAGCTGCAACCAGCCGTGGCTTAACGGTGTCGCCCAGCGCGTCCTCCGCGTTCATGATTACTACGCTGCCGATCGGCGCACGCTCGTTAATATCCGGCCAACGACTGCCGAGCGTGATTCGAGCCGCAATGTCGATCGTAAGAAAACTTTTTCCCAAGCCCGGGTCGCCAGCGAAGATCGTGATTTTTCCCAGCGCGATTCGGTTGCGCAGAGCCAAAAAATATCTTCCGGCTGAACGGTCGCCAGATTCTTGAGCACGGGCAGATTGAGCGATTCGATTGTCGCCGTGGGCGACGCGGCGGCTGCACGCAATTGCTGGTCAACCTCGACCAGCGCCCAATCGAACGGCGTGCCATCGTCGTCTACATAATCCGCCCGCCGGCAAATGGCATCGGCAATTTTATTGCGCGGTTCGCTGCGGTACGGGTCGATCCGGTCTTGAAAAATCACCTCGCCACGATGGCGAACATGAACCAGGCAGAGGTCGATCTTATTTGGTGGTCCACAGGTGATTTGCAGACTCGTTTTGTTCTCTGCTGGCGAGTACGCATCATAGGCCGCGTCCTCTTCTGCTGTCGGCAATCGGCTCATTTGATTGCCTCCTGCGCAAACAACATCCGCGGTGTCGATTCCTGTGCGACCGTCGCCAACGCCCCCACGATTCTTTCGGTGCTCAATCGCCGAACCTCAGCCAGAAACCAAGCACGATCTTCAGGCTGCATTTTGTTCCACAGTGTCAGCGCCCTTACGACCGTGCACTGCGGCTCGCCAGGTCCGCCGCCTGAATTTGGATGCAGCCGGCAATCGGGACACTCGGGGCAGGTGTGATATTTCGCCGATGTCCGAACCATCGATACGCCACAAGACGGGCATGGGCCACCTGCAAAAATCGATCGTGGTTGCTTATCAATTGTCGTTGGCTTGTTTTCGGGATCGGCTAACAGCTTCAGGGCCTCACGAATGCTGAGGCTCTCAATTCCCAAATTCGACACGCGCGACGAATTTGCCCGGCTGTGCCGTGGCTGCCACTGGTCGCCTGACAGCCGCACAAGCATGTCCCATGCGGAAAATCCTCGCATACCGCTCGGCCTGCCGGGCAGAGAATTCGCAATGTTTTGCCAGCCACGCCAGAAAATGCCCGTGGCCGACTTGTCGCTTGGCCTCGACAAGTGTTTCGCCACAGTCCTTGGCATGGATCAGTGCCGAGCGTACCGCTTGCTCGCACGCACGATGCGCGGCGTTGGCCAATTCGGCCAGGTCGTCGAGCTTACTGCCGCCGATGAAAACGTCCGGCGGGTCAATTGCACCTTTGGGTGCGGAAAATCCGTTGCTGACAATAACTGGAACCTGCATTTCGATCGCTGGCAGCCGTTGCTTCATGCTGACCTCCGTGCCGGTGCATTAGCTTGTCCACCGTACCACCGCCAGAACGCGCAAACCTCATCGAGTAGCCCAGCGACCAAAGCGGCCGTAACTGGCGATACCCGCGGAGTGCACTGCGCCCGCAGCTGACGTTCCCAGGCTGGCTAACCAATCGCGCAGATCGGCTTGGCAAGACTGGTCCGGCTTTGGCGATTGCCGTCGAGGGCTTCCAGCAGCTTCAGCCAGGTTGCGGCTCATTCTGCGACCTCCGCGTTTGCTGGCGCGCAATCCATTGCTCAGCGCCGTCACGCTGACGCGCACTCCTCGCGGCCCGATTTGAACGGCGGGAATCTCGCCGCGACCAATCAATCGGCTGACGGTCCGCTCGCAACGCTGACAGCGCTTCGGCGGCCTCGGGCAGCGTCAGCAACAGTTTCGGCACGGTGCCGGTAGCTGGGGCAATCATCGCGCCACCTCTTGCGGTTGCGCGGCCGGTGGTTGCCGGTAGCTCGCGACCCAAACGACGAGATCGTCGCGGCGAAACCTTATTTCGCCGTCGGGTAATAGCACGTGCGGCACTTCGCCGCGGCGCGCGAGCCGGGTCAGCTTCGTGCGCGAGATTCGCAATTGTGCCGCCGCTTCATCGCCGTCGAGCAGGATTTCATTCATGCCCGCATCGTAATCGGGAATGAACGCGCGAAAAGAATGAAAATCGCCGGCAATCGGATTTGGCCAGATAAGGCCAATTCGTGACTAATTCGCGGGAAGATTTTCTTTGGCAAATCGACTGACATCTTCCCGGTGAATGCGAATACGCCTTTCGCTGGGAGACTTCGGATCAACGCGCAGCTTCTTGTCATCGCGCCAGCGTTGAAAAGTTTTCAGCGAAATTCGACCAAATACCTTGCACCATTCCGATGGCGAGTACGGGCCGATGTATTCCGGGCCGATATATTCTGCCGAAGTTTTCACGAACCATTCCCGCTGCAATTTCGCAAAACGTTTCCATCGGATCGACGATCCGTTTTCGCCATTCGGCTTTTTTCCAATTGCAACTGGATAGCTGTTGTTCGACAACAAGTTTCAATAGTTCGTCGGCATTTCCGCTGACAAATTCGACGTAGCAAGAGCCCAGCGACCAAATACGGTTTCTGTCTGTGGTCGGTTTGTGTTTCCACTCATCATCGGTGGACAGACCGGGAATCGTTGCCAATTCCTTCAGCAATCGCGTGCGGCAACGCTCCAACGTCAAGCGGTCCGTCGGATCGTCGGCTTTGATTTGCAACTTGTGTTTCGCCAGCAGAGGCTTGAATTTGTTGGCGATGATGGCTTGCCCGGCTTCCCACGCTGCTCGGGCATTTTCGAGCGCTTGAATGACTGCCATTTTGCTCACCTGCCAGTTGAGCCGGGCCAGCCAACCGCCGCCCGCAGGTGAGCGCCCGAAACGACGGAGGGCCGCGGAGCGGTTGCTACAGCTCGCACCCGAGCAAGAATCAATGTAACGATTTTCCCCCGGTTGCCAAAATCACAATCGCACCGCGCGTGCCTTCCGACAGCGCCGGCCACGGCATCGACCACGGCTTGCAAATCAGGATCGTGAGGAAATGCGCCGTCCTGTGCCCCGCCGGTCGGGTCCAGTTGCCACTATCTCTCGGCAAATCCGCATGGTGTTCGAGTCCTGTGCCGCCCATTGTCTGGAAGCGATATTTGCCAAACCGTTCGCGTTGAGGCCCGGGCTTACGCTTGACAATCGGCCCTAAATCCAAGATGAAATATCCAATCTTTTGAAGCATCCGCATCTACGAGGAACCCGTATGGCAGCGACCACCAAGACGAAGAGCAAATCCGCCATTGTCCGGCAACTGCGTGCCAAAGGAATGGATTCGCCAACCCAGATATCCGCCGAAGCTAAGAAGCTGGGCTACAAAATTTCGCCGGGCTACGTGTCGCTGCTCAAAACGCTCGCCAAGGCGAAACAGCAGCGCGACGCCAAAGCTGCCAAAGCCGCCAAGAGCAAACGGAAGTGAGAAAGTTGCGGTGACGCAGTTTTTTCGAGCGTCAGCCTATCCGATCGACGAACCAAACTTCCGCCGCGATCGGCACCTGCCGCAAGTTTGTCAGAAAGGACAGTAGCTCACTTTCCTTTCCGTTTGATTGCGGCTTTCAGCGCGCGGTCGATCCGGTCGATGGTTGGCACGCTGGGAGTATTCTTTCCCGTTTCGATGCGGCAGATAGTTTCCACCCGAATGCCGGCCAACCTGGCTAATTCCCTCTGGCTCAATCCCGTCGCCACGCGGTCACGGATAACCTTGCGAGCCAAACTTGCGCGGGCATATTCGACCGCACGATAATTCCCGCGCTTATTGGGTTTTGGCAGTGGCGGCAGCATTTGTTCAATTGCCTTTCACTTTGACTCGAAGTACTTCTGCGAACCGGTCACAGTTTGTGACCGGTTTAGCTGGCGGTTTTCTAAGCCGTCCCGACAAAGGAATCGTTGGAATCGAGCCGCACCCCCTTTTTTTCCGGACCTGCCCCTCGCGTGCTGCCTTTTCTATTGGCGCATTTGTTACGTAAGCAATCGCTCCAAGCTATCATCCCGCTAATATACCAGGAAGCGGCAAATGTCTTCTGCAATTCAGATTCAATGCCCGTCGTGTGGAGCCAAACTTCGCGCTCGCGAAAGTCTGGTGGGCAAAACCGTATCATGCCCGAAATGCAAGCAGTCAGTTTCGATTCCTGAAGTTGCACCGTCGCCAGCGGCCGTTGAGGCAATCCGCCCAACGTCCGTCAATACTATTGACGGAACATTGGGTTATGCCATTCCTACAAAAAGGCGAAGAGAGCGACCGGCAACCGATAAACAAAAGGAATATGCAACCGATTTAGGAATTGAGTTCGACGACGGGATAAGCGCTAAAAAAATCAGTGCGATGATTGATGCAGCGTAGGACCGCCAACAAGCGATGGATCGAGGAGAAATCGAGGCCCACCTAAAGACACTGCCAAAATGCGATGAGGACAACATATTGCATGAAATGGAGAGGCGTGGTTTTCAGGCCACTATGCTCTATTGGCCTAGAGACTTCGAAATTGCCAGCTCCCCTGCTGAATGGCAGCTTAATGTAACTGATGACGCGACGACGGACTTAATTCGCTTCGCTGTTGTTCACTTGGTTATTTCGCTGGCATTGCAAGATGGAGTGAATTTTGACGACGTGGATCAGTTTGTTAAGTTTTTAGCGAAGTGCGCCGCACGCCCAGCAACAAAGTCAGATTAAATAAACAATTCGTACCGTGTCACTTTTTGCTGTCGTAAGGGACGCGTTTTTCAGTTTTATTGAGCACCAGTTCGATTTTCATCGGGTGTAAACTGAGTACGATCGCCTTATTGCGAGCCGTTTTCCATGATACGAGAGTCTTGCCCAGATCGGGATGATCCGCGTATTCGATGGAAATCTTACCTCTGATCACAAGTACACTATCCTCGTTTATTTTGAGAATTTGATCCTTTGAAAGCCGCATCCGGTAAGTCAACGCATGCTTGTCCACATTCAAATTCAGCGGGGGTTCGAGCTTTAAGACCTGTTCTTCCCCCACAGTCTTCTTCACGCTTGTGGAAGTGCTTTGAGCATCCTTGATCGGAAAGATCAACGTAATTTGTTTTCCATCAAGCGAGGCTTTCAATGCCTTCACGGCATCACGTTCAATGACATCTCGTTTTGAGGTTGTTGCGTCGGGAATGTCACCAGCCGTTTTTGCATCTTGGACCTCACTCTCAATTGACCGTAAAAGAACAACATTCGGGTCGTCCTTGTCGCTCTCAGCGCGGACGGCGCACGGAAGAGAGATCAGAACCAAAACAGCAACCATTGCTTTCATGGCGTTCCTCTGAATATAAGACGTTTCAAACTCGATTTACCAATACCGGCAGAGGTAGACTACCAATACTACCTACCCAATGCAAACAATCGAATTTAGTCTCCCCGACAATGATGTGCGGCGATATACAAATTTGCAGCAAATCGTCGTCCACGAGCCATCGCTACAATTCTGCCGCGTCAAGCAACGCCAACATCGTCCTACTCCTCCGGTAGCTTCCATTTCCAGGACTGCGGCGTGTAGCCTTCTTTGATTTTGATCACACCCAGGCGGCGGGCGGCGCGGTACATTTGCGATTCGCTGACGCCGGCCACCAGGCGGTGAATTAACAGATCTTGGTGCGATATCGGCCCGTGAGAAAGTTGCTCGCACAGCCAGTCGTCGGCATAGTCGGTTTTTTCTTGGTGCTCTAGCTGCTCGGGAACCAGGCTGGGGCCCAGCAGTTGGTCGAGCGATTGGTCGATCGCCACTTTATCCCACTTCACCGTCGGGACTTCGCCCGGCTTCGCGGCCGCCAGGCGAAAGGCGAGCCCTTTCATCTGTGGCGACAAATTGTTTTTCACCGGCAACAGTAAGCGGCGCTTATCGTCGCTGGGGTCGCGCACCACGCCCCAGGCAGCCCGCGCGGCGGCCACAAACGCCAGCGAACCCATGGCGCGGTACAAAGCCCGGCCCACCGATTTTTTGTTCAGATGCGTCACCGCGACCACCGCCACGTTACGCTCGGCAGCCAGTTGCGAGAGCGGCAAGAGCAGCGAGCGCACTTGCGTGTTGCTGTTGCCGTCGATGTGGCCCAGGTACGCGCTGATGGGATCGATGACCACCAGCCGGCAATCGGGCATCACTTTCAGCACGCCGCGCAAGAGTTCCAAGTCGCGGTGGAGCGATAAACCGCGCAGCGGCCCGCCGGCCGCAGATTGAGCGCCGGCCAGGGCCATGACGTGATCGAGCTTCGCGCCGGCACGTTCCAGACGCGGGCAGACGGTGTCTTCCAGGCCATCTTCGGCGTTCAACAGGACAACGCTGCCTTGCGGTGCGCGGGCTTGGGCGTCGTCGGGCCAGGCAACGCCGCGAGTGACTCGGGCCGCGATGTCGAGCGTGAGAAAACTCTTCCCCAAACCCGGGTCGCCGGCCAGCAGCGTAAGTTTGCCCAGCGGAATGCGGCCCGGCCACAGCCAGCGGACATCTTGCCGACTGAGTTTTGAAAGCTGGACCAAGACTGGAGCGGCCGACGATGGCCCGTTTTGCATGACGGAACTGTGCAGATTCATAAAATGCTCCCTGACGGGTTACGGGATTGATGCGGCTCTTGCAGACGCTGCCGCTTGATGAAGACACGGTTTGGACGGATTATAGTGTACATCCGTGATCTTACAAAAAGAGTGGCCCAAAAATCTCACTGAAAATGGCTCCGCGGCCAGAATTTTTTCCGCGTGAGAATCGTGCGCCATCAGTTTGACTCTGGCGGGGTTTGGCGCGCCAAAGTCGAAAAAAGCCGGGGATTTTGAGGGAGTGCGCCAAATCCGTCGGCCGCCTGGACGGCATCGGCAATGGGGCAAGAGGGCTAACACGACGCCCCGCTGCCGCTCGCGAATTTCAGTTCGACTTTAGTGCCGCCCATTGGTGGCCGAAGATTTCCTCATCGAGCTGCATCCGCCCGAGGAATTGCTTGCGACGACGGATCGAGAATTCTCTCTCTGCGTCTGATGGATCGAGGCTGGCCGAGGAATTTGCGCTCGAATTCTTGGGCAGCGCTACCGCCGGATCGGTCTCTGAGCTTTGACCGCGAAGCATCAACGAGGGTGCAATCTTCACAAGACATTCCGTTGGCGTTACCTCGATCGATCCGATGATCGAATTTTGAAGTGGAGTATGGAACGTGATTGTTTCCGGTGTCTGCCGTTGCGAGAGCAGCACCGAGGAAGCCATCGGCGGTGGGCTGCTTTCAATGTTCGTCTGCAACAGCTGCGCAGGGCTGGCTGCCGTGATGGCAATTGCCGATGCATTTTCGCCGAGTTGGCCGCCGCCGACACTTGCTGCGGGCGCGATTGACAGTTGAGTTTCGGTCGCCGCGGCCCCGCCCCCCTGCGGCACATGGTCGAGCAGTGCTTGAAGATCGAGATTCGTTAGCTTTTGATCGCCGTTCAGATCGCCAATGGCAAGCATCTCTGCATTGGAAAGATAGTGCTGCGATTGAAAGGTCGCGAGGTCTGTCAGGGCGGCGAACATCGGCGGAATGTCATCGACCGTGAATTGCCCGTCCAAATTGAAATCGCCGGAAATCCGGATGGGACCAACCATGACGCTGGTTGTGCTGATGGTCGTAAAACCTGCCGCTGGATTGACGATTGTAACCTGAAAGTTGTACGTTCCCGGCGTCGTGAATGTGACGACCGTATTTTTCGCCGCGTTGGTGCCGTTGGTGCTGAAGCTGACCGGCGCCGGCGGCGTGCCGGTGGTCGTCCAGGTGTACGTCAGCGCCGACTCACCCGCGGTGATATCGGACCCCAGCACGCTCAGGCTTGTGGTGGGCGTGACGACCGGATTGGCCGACGCCGCGGCGGAGTTCATGACAACGGGGAACACCAATCGGGAAACTTCCGTCGCCGAGAGTGCGCGGCTGAAAATGCGGAAATCGTCGATGCTTCCCAAAAACGCTGGATCAGCAAATTGTGACTTGCCGAGATAGTTGTTCGGGGTGTTTCCAAGAGCCGTGGGATGGATGGTGACGGCAGCGTTGGTAGCCACGGCAACCCCGTTGACGTACAAGGTTGCCGTGTTGCCCTGAAGAGTGACCGCGATGTGGTACCAGGCTCCTGCCGAAAGCACCGGACCGTTGAGTTGTTGCTCGGATCCATTGCCGTTGGTGGTAATGGCAAAACGCAGTGGTCCGCCTGTGCCATTGGCACGCGGAGTCAAAAACATGTAGGCCGACGTGCCGGTGCCGAAATCGAAAATCCGCGACCAGGTGCTGAGCGTGTCGATTTTCACCCAGGTCGCAATCGTAAAATCGTACAGCGCGCTTAACAATTCCGGTGGGCAGCGTGGCGTTGCCGCCCGTCAGTTTCAGCGCATTGCCGCCGACGCCGGCAGCAAAGCTATAAGAGCCGGCCAAGTTGGCGGTCTTGTTGTTGCCGGAGGAATCGGTCAGTGTCGTGCCCGAGGAGGCATTGGCCTGATACCAGGCCAGTTCTTCGTAGTAGACGGTGACGGATGAATTCCCTGCGATCGCGCCCGAGGTGGCTCGCACCGTGACGGGGCCGGCCGTTCGCGACGCCGTGTAAAGTCCCGAAGAGTTGATGCTGCCGCCGCCGCTGACAATGTTCCACGTGAAGCCGCCGGGCGGACCGGCCATTGGATTGCCGAATTGATCTATGCGCTGTGGCGGTAAACTGATCGGTCGCGTTTGCCGCCACCGATGTGCTGGCGGGCGTGACCGAGATGCCGGTGAAGGTCTGGCTAACTTGAACGCTGGTGGTCGCGATTGTGTAGATGCCAGACGGATTGGTCAATTGCACCTGGAAAGCGTAAGCGCCGGCTTTGGCGAACGTGGCAACGATGTTTTTAGCGCCATTGGTGCCGTTGGCGGCGCCGTCAACCGGGGAAAAAGTCACCGGTGCGGGCGGTGTTCCCACGATGCTCCAGGTGTACGTCAAATACGCTTCGCCAGCGGAATCGGCGCCGAGCACGCTCAGATTTGTCGTCGTGCCTGCAACCGGATTGGGCGCAGCCGCGGGGGGCATGGCGATCGTCGGTGCCACATTGCTGGTGACGTTGGCCGATGCCACGGCGCTGATTGCGCCGCTGGACGCTACGATGGTGACCGTTTCCGTGTTGTCTCCCGCTATGAATGTCGCCGCGGGATTGCTGCCGCCACTGGGAGTCAAAAGGCCCGCGCCGTTGACGATCGACCAGGTGAACGTCGGCTGCGGGTTCATTACATTGCCAACCAGATCGTAACCGGTGGCGGTAAACTGCTGGACGCCGCCATTGCTCAGCGAAATGGTTATCGGCGTTACGACGATCGACCCCAACGTGATGGTCACCGTCACTTGCACGGTGGCTGTCGCCGTTCCTCCGAAGCCATCGCTGACCGTGTAGGTGAAGGAATCGGGGCCAGTGAAGCCGGCTGTGGGCGTGTATGTGACTGTCGTTGCTCCGCTCGGAATCGCAACCATGCCGTACGCGCCTTGCGTCACTGAACTGACCGACAAAGTGACGACCGGGCTGGCATCGGAATCATTCGCCAAGACATTTATCGTCGACGTGGCGCCAGCTGCCACCGTTGCCGTATCGTCCACCGCAGTGGGAGCGCCCTGCGACACTGACGGCACGATGACAGAATCGTAAATCTTGGCATCGTAAATCTGGCCGTTGAAATAAGTGCGGCGTGGTGGCGTCGCCAGTCTGTCCGTACCCGATGCGGTAATTCTTGCCGGTGGGAGTGGCACCGGTGTAGCTGCGCGTCGCTCTCTGTACACCGTTGACGTACAGGGTTGCAGTGCTGCCATTAAAGCTGACAGCGACTTGCTGCCATGCGTTCAGTGTGGCTGCAATCCCTGTATTCCAAATGCCCAAGCCATCTAGTCGGACTTTAATAACTCCGTTATCAAGGCCGATTCCCGAGCCGTTGGCGCTGGTCGTCCGCTCGTCGTCCGAATCGAAAATTGGCGTGTAGCTGCTCACGTCGGGCGAGGCAGCCGGCTTGATCCATGCCACCAGGGTGCGCGTGGTCCCGTTGTGGACGCCAGATTCCATCATCGTCGAGGTGCCATTGAAGGTTGTTGGCGCGGTAGCAAAGAATTGACCGATTTTGGCCCCGGATCGTGACATTTCGTTTTGCACCTCCGCTTGCGTCAGCGTGGCATTGTAGAAACGAATGTCTTCCAGCTTGCCCGCAAAATAATTGCCCGACGGATCGCGCCCCAGATAGTAAGAACTTGCCGTTGAGTAGGTGTCTGGACCCAGGACGTCGATGGGCCGGAACGTCATCGCTGCCGAGCCGGCTGCCTGGCCGTTGATGTAAAACTTGGCAATCCCTCCGCCGATGGTCACCGCCAGATGAGTCCATTGATTAAGTGACACCGAGACGCTGGAAACCAACTGTTGCACCGTGCCGTTGACACTGATCGTTAGATGGGCAAAACCATTGGCGTCGCGCGCCGTCAGCTTCAAGAACGTGTTCGCCGAGCTGCCAAAGTACAAAAGAGTTTGATCGGCCGCCGCGCTCGTTGGGTTGAGCCACAATCCGTAAGTTGTGTCGGTCGTATTACCCAGAGTACGGTCGAGCAGTGCGTATTGGTTCGATCCATTGAGCCCCAACACCCGGCTGCTGTTGAAGAACGAATCGGTCGGCCGGCTGGGCGAGCCTCGCAGCCATGCTTGCTGGGTGCCAAACTCGTCCCACAATTCTTCGCCCGACGTTTCTTCCACACGATACGAAGCAATTAGCCCGCGCGGCTTGGTCTGCGTTTGGGCATAATAGGCATCAAAGTAGCTGTCGAACGGAATGTGATTGTTCTGAATGCCATCGCTGATGTCGTTGTAGTTCATCGAGTAGTCGTAGTCGGCGATGGCATAGCCGGACAGTACAGCTCCGCCCCACAAATAAGAATCTCCGCGGGCGATGGCCTGACCTTTAATGATGGCCGTGTCGCCCAATCGGGCGTACTGTTCCACGACGGCGCTGGCTTGCACCTGGGCGCCGTTATCGATAATGGCATGATCGGTCACTAGGGAATTATCACGCACTGTGGCGTTACTGCGCACCGAGGCGTAACCGGAAACCACCGCATTATCGCGAACGATGGCGTTGTTCGAGACCACTGCATAATCTAGAACCTTCGCGTTTCCCAGCACCTGCGCATTTCCTAGCACTCGGGCATTGATGCCCACATAGGCCGTTGCCGCGACCGTTGCGGTGCTGGCGATAAAACCGCGGGGCGAACCATCGAGATTGGTGCTCGCCGCCTTGGGAGTGCCCAGCGTGTAATTGAGCTGCTCAACGGTTGGTGTGGCGCCGGTAATCTGCACCTCGTAGGGATACCGCACTCGATTGCTGCTTTCATCGGTCAGCGCGGTGTTGTAGAAGCTGTCCAAATCTTGCGCCGGGTTTCCCGGAGTTGCGACCACAATTAACAGTACTTTTTCACCCGGATTCACCGCGAAAGTTTGCGTTCCGGCGCAAAAACGTTGCTGTAACGCAGGACGTTGCCGGCCGAATCGACGGCGGCCAACGTCCATCGCCAGTCGGCATCCGAAGCCACGGCTGTCGAGAGATTCAAACCGCGGAAGTTCACGGTGATCGAAGTTGAGCCGACATTGGGCGTCAGCTCGTGGAACATGTAGGCGTACTTCTCCGGCGCACGCTCAAAGGGCACGCGATACCAGCCCGTTTGATCCGGACTCGGAATGAGCGGCGAGCCTGTTCGATAGATGTAATCCGCCTTGGCATTGGCCGTATTCCAAAGTTCCGCTTTCATTAAGTTGCCGGTCGGGAAGTCGAGCATCGGCCAGTAGCGCAACAATGTGCCAGCCACATCTTTGATGCTCATTCCTGCGGGCAACAGCGATGCCAGTTTCGCCCAAGCGGTTTGACCGGTGCTGCCTTGTTTCCACAGGTTTGCCGCCTCTTGCTCCGGCAGACCCAGCGACGTGGCGTAATACTGGAGCGCCAAGTGGATACGATAGTCTTCGTAGATGATGCGGTGCGCATCTTGCTGGAAGTTCGACCAGACCAATGGGTTGATCGTCATCGTGGACTGGTTGGCGGTCGCAAACAGTGGGGCGAACCAGTTCGTGCGGTTTTCGCGTAAATAGTTCGCATCAGATTCCCAGTGCCCGCCCGCAAGATTTCCCAATTGGTTCGATTGAATCGTGTGGCCAAATTCATGCGGCACCGGACTTCCCCAGTCCTCGTTTGCCAGCCCACTGGTGTCGATATTCATGTGGGCGTAATTATGCCACCCGCCTTCCCAGTAACCGGCATACCAAGTGAGCAGGTTCAACTTCACCCGCGGGCCGGTGTGAGTGATTGTTTGAAACGGCTCGTCGTAACCCAATACTTTGCAGTAGACCTGATACGATTCCTCCAACATTCGCAGTGCATTGCGACCTTGAACCACGGGATCGAATGTTGTACCGCCGGGATTTACGGCCGGATCCCACCAGACGGCGAAATGTTTCGATTCAATATGCTGGGCGGTCGCTAACGTGACACCTGTCGCAAAGTTCAAATCGGTATTGAGTCCCAGCACGTCGTTGGGAATATCACCTACCTCGACGTAATCAATCGACGCTGTCTCGTTCGCGCCCATGGTGCCCAAAGGTTGGATGCGCAAATCGTTCAAGTTGTCGCGCCACCAGATTACTAGCCCCAAGTCAAGCCGATAGGTGTGCATTGCGCCGTCGGCGGCCAGATTTGCTGCTTGAATCGTGAATACGCGGTCCGAGGCAAACCCTGTGTGGGTCGAAGTCCCGAAGGAGAACGAAACGTCCTGGTTAAAGTTTGCCGGCACTTGCAGGCGGATTTGAAGAAAATCGAAATAGCCGAAGTCCAAATTCGGCCCTGACGAAATGTTTCGTAAATCAATTTGAGCGGCGTTGGAAGTGCCGTTTTGGGAAGTAACCGTCAAGACGCCGGCAGCGACCGATGAGCTGGCTGCATTATTGACCGTCCACCCATCGAGAGTATCCCCGTTCCAGTCGCCCAACACGCGACTGCTAGAGAGACGATCTGCGGGATCAAAAGCGACGGAGGGGTAAAGCGGCGATAACGTCAAGAGCATCCGCGGCTCAAGCTGCTCGATTCCAAAGCCTGGCCTGCGCTGACTTCGTCTTGTCGCTTGTTTCTTGCCGCGTCGCTTTTCAACGAAACTTCCGCCGCTGCCGCGCTCGACCGAGGCATTTCGGCCTCCTCTCACCAGTTCCCCCCGAACAGCGCGAACGGTCTCGTCGGGCAGTTCCCGGTGCCCGAGAGAATCGCTGACTGCAATTAGTTATTAGGATGGCACCAAAGTTGACGAGCGTCAACAGAATAGTCGGTCATGGCCAATTTATAGACCGTTATGCGAGTGCAACGAGGTCAAATCCGCCGGGGCGACGGGAGTTCGCATCGCTGGGGCTGATCCGACACACGGCGCTGGTGTCGTCAGTTCCAGCCAACTTTCGATGGCCATCGAAACTTCCTACCAGTTGGCTCCTCCCTTTCGCGTGCCGCAGAGATAAGCCTCAATGCCCAGTGCCTCGGCCATGACGGCCTTGGTGAGCAACGCACGGTCGGCGTCTTCGGGGCTGTTCGCATAGGCCACTTGCAAGTGGTTGGCTTTGTGCCGGGCCATCATCTGATCGCGGGAAACGCCGTAGGTCACGGCGTGCATGATAGGCCACTGCGGGGTCGTAAGCTGCCAGCGGCGTTCGGTTTCTTCCCGCGGCAATTCGACGACACCGCCGCGGCCCAGGTCCATCTTCAAACGGTTGTCTTCAATAAAGATTCGCGACCAAACAATCTCACCGGGCTTGGAAATGCCCTTCACCGTGCCGCCGCCCAGGCGGAAGTACATCGGCGGCTGACGTTCGCTGGTGGCGCCTGCCCAGCCGCCGATGAAGTGAGCCGGGGGTGCAGAGCCGCTAATCAAAAAGACCCAAACATAGTCGTCGGTGTTGCCGGACCGATCAGTATCGCCCCAGCGCAGATCGTGCAGGGTGTTTTCGACTGGCTGGCCCAGCGCCTTATGGACACGGTATGTCAACAGGCCGTCAACGCCCGCACACTCGTCCACTTCATTGAAATGCGGCAGTGGTTTGCCTTCAAATAAAACGCGGCGACCATCGCGGCTTGTGACCGGCGGACGATCGGCGTTGTTCAGCGTGCCTTCAACCAAATCGCTGGCTGGCAGCAAATCTTTCAGCCCTTGCTGATACTGGATGCCGATCACCGAACAGCCGAAATCGTCGGCGATGCGCAGGGCGGCAATATACATCTTGCACTGTTGATGAATGTGCTGATCGGTCAAATCGGTCTCTTCGTTGTCACCGGTGAGAAACTTCATGCCGCGATCTTCCATCCAGCGGCGCACCGCGCGAGCTTCGTCGTCTTTCACCTGCGTCGTTTCGTAATAGAGCGACGATTGGCTGAGCCGCTCTTTGAAAATGCCGGTCGGCATCAGCAAATGATCGGGAATGATGGCATTGAACATGCCCATGCAGCCTTCGTCGAACACACCCATGATGGCTTTTTCACGCTTGAGCTGCTGGGCGAGCGAGCCGGCGATTGGGCCAATTTGCGAAATTGTTTTCGCCCCCATCGAACTAAACCGTTGGACATGACTCACGTCGTGTTTGACGTTCTCCACATCCAACCAGCGGCGCAAATTCTTTTTGAATGCTTCGTCTTGAAAATCTTCGCTCCAGAGGCTGGAATACGGGACGCCAGCTTTCGTGAGCGAGCCATTCAAATTCAGCATGCCGACCAAACCCGGCCATGTGCCCGACCAATTGGCGACGGTCAGAATTGGCCCTTGATGTGTGAAAAGGCCAGGCAAAATGTGGTGCGAGTATTGCCACACGGCCTCGGCCACGATCAGCGGCTTCTTCGGATCGATGCCGGCGAAGACTGCGAGCCCTTCTTTTTGCGAGCCGATGAAGCCGTGCTGCTGGTCAGCTTTGTAGGGATGTGCCCGAACAAGTTTGAATCCGGCGTCGCCGATGGCGCGACCGAGCGCCTGTTCCATCTCGTGCTGGGCGGGCCAGCATTTTTGATTGGCTGCCAGTCGCAGGTCGCCGTTGGCGATTAAAAGCACCTCACGCTGACCGGCGCCAGCAGTCACCTCGGACATGATCTTTTCCCCCGACAAAAGCGAAAACACGTGGTCGCCACCGTCCGCGAGTTTACAGCGAAGTCGCGCCACATTCAACGATCCACGGTGATAACAGTTTGGCTAAATCGGCGGCAGCGGACGTTGGTATTTCCATTTTTCGGCATGTTCAGCGGCGGCGTTTCCGTGGTCCGACCGTCGCGCACGGTCTGACCCCAGCAGCAGATAGACCGTGACGAACGTGCCGGCGGCAAAACCAGCCAGGAATAGAACCACCGCAGCACCTGAAGTGAGAAGTCGAGACGCATGGTGTTTGTCATGCTACGGCCGAAGAGACACTCCATCAGCGGTGAGGTTCGCCGCGGAGCTCGAATGCCGCCTCCGCCGGTTGTGCCGGTTGTTCCGAGTCGATTGCCTCTTTTGGAAAGCTGACTGCGCAGTTGCCAAGCCGTGCTGGAACGCTGAGCCGCAAATCGCGACGGTTATCTATTCAGCAAGCTATGAAATCTCAGGGAGATAGATCGATTTTCCCGTCAAGGCAGAGACCCGGTCGGCGTCGTTGAGGGCTTTGCAGAAGTTTATGTTCATCGCCTCTTCTTCATGATGCCCGCCTTGGTGATGCTCTACGTGTTCATGTGCGAGACCGTTCTGAATAGAGGCACTCCGACAGTTTAACGCCATGACGAACTTTGAATCGACAAACGCTGGCTGTAATCGACGCATCCTGATTGTCGACGATAATGCGGCCATTCGCGACGACTTTCGGAAAATCCTCAATCCCGCCAGTGATCAGGCAGTAAATACCGGCGAAATGCCAATCGAAGATCAGATTATCGACCTCGCAACACTTCGTGCTCGGGTCGAAGGTGATACCGATCTGCTCGAGGAAATGATTCAACTGTTTCTCGAAAGCTCGCCGCCACTGATGGAAGAAATTGAAGCCGCAGTTGTCCGCAGCGACGCCAAACGCACGCAAACTACTGCCCATGCGCTGAAGGGCGCGATGCAAACCATCGCCGCAGGTCCGGCCTCCAAAGCGGCTTTGCGGATAGAAAAGCTTGACTGTTGTTCGGATCCAATGGCGGCGAATGAATCACTTTCGACGTTAAAGAAAGAATATCAGCGGCTGGAGCGATTCCTGATCGACGATACTGCATGCCCCGCGCGTAACGCGCTGTCGAGCAAACTGCAGCGATCCAGTAGCATTGCGTGACCGCCGTTATTCACTCGTGCCTACTGCCTGCTTTTCCACCAGTTGGTAGCACGCCGCTTCCTCGCCGTTGCGAACGAAGAGTTTTCCGTGCGCAATAACCGGATGATTCCACGTCTTCCCCTCGATCGCCTGAAATCGGCTCAGCTCGTCGTATTTGTCGGGCATTGCCGTCACTAACGCTACCTCACCGGTTTCAGATAGCACCAGCAGCAAATTTTGATCGGCCACAAGCAACACTTGACCATTGCCAAATCCACGTTGTCGCCATTTTGCGGCACCATCCTTCAGGCTGACGCACGTCAAGATGTTGCCGTCGAAGCCATATAAATAGTCACGGTCCACGACCATGTCGTTGTAATATGGTTTGAAAGCCCGCGACGTCCACTTTTCTTGAACCGACCAGCCGTCGGCCGAATGATCGACCTGAAACCGCCGCGTACCAAAACCGAACCCGGTACCCAATAAAACCCCCGAATCATCCAAAATGGTCGGCTGCACGATGCGGGCCATGCCTCCTTCCAGCGGCCATTTGCCTTGCCACAAGATTTTGCCATCGGCCGGTTGGAATGAGGTCAGTCCTGCATCCGTGGCTATAATCAGCTGTTCAACCCCATTTAGTTTCGCCGGCTGCACCGAGCAGTAACTGAACTGTCCACCACCGGCCGTCCATTTCAAATCTCCCGTTTGTGCGTCGTACGCCAAGACGCACTTCTCTTCCGGTCCGCCAGCAAACACGGTCACCACGCCATCCGTCACCAGCGGCGAGGCGGAGAAGCCCCATTGCGGCACCGTTGCTTTGGAATCTTCGACGATGTCGTGCGTCCAAACCAACTGGCCTGTGGAGGCATCAAGACAATTTACCCGGCCTGCGCCACCTAGCGAATAAATCTTGCCTTGCTCAAATGTAGGCGTCGCCCGCGGACCGGGGCCAGCGATGATCTCTTCAAACCGGGCAGGGTCTTCATGTACCCAAATCTCCGTGCCGGTATCGGCGTCGTAGCAAACCACAGCTTCGTTCTTGTCACGCTGCTCTTGGGTGAACAGACGATTGCCGATCACCGTGAATGATGACCAGCCCGGTCCAACACGATGACGCCAAACCAATTTCGGCGGATGCTTTTCCCAATCGGTTTCAATCTGCGCGCCGACAAGCCGGCCATCACGGTTGGCTCCACGGAACCCCGGCCAATCGCCTGGCTGTAGCACAAGTGGGGGGGCGGCCGGTTGGTTCTGCGCGGCGCATTTTTGATTGGAGTTACGCCCGCCAAAAACTTTTCTTCTGCCGTCGGAGTCCAGCGAAACGCCAATGTGGCCGACATTGCACCGTTGACTCCTTCGAATCGAATCAGCGCGAAATAACCCCAAGTCAAAACGAACACGATCAGAAGCACCGCCCGCCGAACTGGCCAATCGAAAAGTGAGCTGATGACAAGCCAGCCAATCCAAGCGGTCATCACCACCGGCAGCGCGTAAATGATCAGTCCAAACCAATTGAAAGATTTGTGCCAGCACAAATAGCTGATTGTGCCGCACACGATGCACGCCAATAGCAGCATCGCTCGATCGGCCCATGCCAGCCGACTAGCAAACAGCCACCAAGCGAGAAACGCCACGCCAGCAAGAATGGGCCCCCAAAACAATATCATGAATTGAACGAACGTTCCTGGCATAAACGACGCCGCGGCATACACCAGCGCCCAATACACCCCGACGATTACTACGCCGGGCCATAAACGGAGTCGCATCAAAGTAGTTGGCGGACTGGTGGACCTTGACGTCGTAACGTCAATGGTTTGTGATCGACTGTCGCTCAGCATGGCATTTCCTCCGCCAATCTCAGGGTTTCTCAAAAACGATTGCACCAATCTCGACTCTGCTTCGCCCAATTATCGCAGCATCTGTCAAATCGGCCATAGACCGGTTTTCGTACCGACAAATTGATAATCCGATACTTTGTTTCTTTCCGTGTTCAAGACGATCCACAGTTCGATGATTGCAAGCTCTGACGGTGCAAGTTACCATCAAAAACGCCTTCGGGGAATTCTTAGCCGGCTTTCATGACCGGTAGGCAATCGCTGGGGAGGATTGCGATGCAGGCTAGCCAGTGGATCAGCCGACGCGAGTTGTTGAAGCGCGGAGTCACAACCGTGACCGGTGCCGCGGCGCTGCCGACCATTGTGCCATCGTCAGTCTTTGGCAAAGACGGCGCTCCGCCGCCGAGCGATCGCATTGTGGTCGGCTGCATCGGCGTCGGTCGGCAAGGCACCGCCGACATGAAACAGTTTCTGAGCAAGCCGGTAGCCCGCGTCGTGGCCACTTGCGATGTGAACAAGATGAACTTGGCTTGGGCCACCGAGTTGGTGAACGCGAAGTACGACAACCAAGACTGCAAAGAGTACACCGATTTCCGCGATCTTCTGGCCCGAGATGACATCGACGCCGTGCTCATCGCCACACCGCAGCACTGGCACGTTCCCATCGCCATCGCCGCCGCCAAAGTCGGTAAAGACATGTATTGCGAAAAGCCGATGAGCATGGCGATGACCTGGAATTGGGAGCTGCAAAAAGTCGTTCGCCGCTACGACAGCGTGTTTCAATTCGGCACGCAGCAGCGCTCCGATCCGCGCTTTCAGTACGCCTGCAAATTGGTTCGCAACGGCAGCCTCGGCAGAATTACTGACATCAAAGTTTGGTGCCCGAATCGCAACACGGCGAATCTTCCGTTCCGCAAAGAGCGTGTGCCGGAATGGCTCGATCACGATATGTGGCTCGGCCCCGCGCTCTTCGCACCCTACGGCGAACGCCCCGACACCGGCGTCCGCTCCGATCGCAGCTTGGGCATGATCAGCGAATGGGGCGTCCACATGCTTGACATCATTCACATGGCCGGGCAGCACAAGCCGGAAACCGGCTTCTCGATCGAAGGCGCCGGCCAATGGTCCACCGGCGGCGGCTGGGACGACACGCCAATCGATTACGACATCAAGATGCGTTACGGCAACGGAGTGACCGTCGAATTCAAAAGCGAAAGCATTTTGCCGGGCTATTGGAAATCGCATTACCTGAAAGAACCGAACAAAGACCGCGTGTGGGGGCACGGCATTGTGTTCGAGGGAACCGACGGTTGGGTGCATGTCGATCGCGAAAGCATCAACGCCAGCTCGGCGAAGTGGATCGAAAAACCAATTGACGGCGTCGATGCATCATCCGGCAGCGCCCACGTGCAAAACTTTTTGGATTGCGTAAAGAGCCGCAAAGACCCGGTCGCCGGAATCGATGGCGCGGTAGAAGCCGATCTGCTGTCGCATCTGTCGTATATCGCCGTCGAAACCGGTCAGCAATTGAAGTACGACGCCAAGCACCGCAGCTTTGCCAACGACGACATGGCCAATCGCCTGCTTACCCGCTCGCTGCGCAGCCCGTGGCATGTGTAATCGATCACGACAATCGTTTTTCAAAAATACCTCCCTCTCCCCTGGCAAGAGAGGGTTGGGGTGAGGAGGAAGCGGAGAAACATATGGAAGACACCTTCAAAGCCGTCAAAGCCTACGACTGGGGCCAAAGTCGCGTGCCGCTGCTGGAAATCGACCGCGAAATCCGCAACGTCTACGGGCATCCGGAACACCTGGCGAAAGTCGAAGAAAGTCTGCTCGAAGTTCTCAACTCCGATTCGTCGCTGGCCTCGAAGCGATTCGTTTGCCAGAAGCTCAGCGTCATCGGCAGCGAAAAATCGGTTTCCGCCCTGGCGGCGATGCTGACCAATGCAGAAACGACCGACATCGCTCGCTATGCCTTGGAGCGAATCCCCGCCGATGCCGTCGACAATGCGTTTCGCAGCGCGCTTGATAACACCTCGGGCAAGACCAAGGCCGGCATCGTCGATTCACTCGCTATGCGGAAAGATGCCAAGGCAGCGCCCAAGCTTGGCGAAGCGCTTACCGATTCCGATCCAACCGTCGCCAGTGCCGCGGCTTGGGCCCTGGGCGAAATCGCCGGATCGGCGGCGGTCGAACAACTGTCGAAAGTGAAAGGCTCAGCCCAGGGAGGAGTTCGGCTGGCGATTTTGCACGCCTATCTGGCTTGTGCCGAACGATCGTCAGCCGACGGCCAAAAATCGCAGGCCGCGGCGATTTACAACGATCTGCAAGCCGACGGCGTGCCGGAAGCCATCCGCCGCGCCGCCCATCGCGGCTTAGAAACCGCGAAAGTGTAGGTCAGACTTAAGTCTGACATGAATCAGCCAAGAACCCTCAAACTTTATCAGGCTGAAGCCTGGCCTACGATCCGAGAACTCGCCATGCAAATCCATCACAAACTGTCTGCGATCGCTTGCTTGTTACTGCTTCTCACATTTTCTCGGTCAGCGTTGCCGGAAGACGCTGACAAGAACTCCATCCACTTCTCCAAAAAATATCTCTTCGCCGGTCCGTATGAAGAATGCGCCGTCGGCGATCTCAACAAAGACGGCCAGCTCGACATTGTCTACGGCCCCTATTGGCTGGAAGGACCCAACTGGGTGCCGCATGCGTATCGGCCCAATCACACCTCCAGCGATTTCATCCGCACCAACAGTTGTTTCATTTACGATCTCGACGGCGACGGCTGGCCCGACATCATCTGCGGCGGTTGGAACGAAGACGGCATCTACTGGTACAAAAATCCCGGCAAAAGCGCGGTGGAAAAAGGCACCCCCTGGGCCATGCACGATGCCTGGGAAAAGCATCTCTTGGCCAAAACTCGCGGCACGATGGAAATGTTCGCCCTGCACGATTTCAATGGCGACGGCCTGCCGGAACTTTACTCGGCCAACTACCGCAAAGAGCTGCCGCTGGAAATCTGGCGGTTCAAAAAAGATTCCGACGGCCAGTGGATGCTCGAACCTTTTGTCCTCGGCCCTGATGGCGGCGGCCACGGTTTCGCTTTTGGCGACGTAAACGGCGACGGCCTGGAAGACGTGCTCTGCGAAGTTGGCTGGTACGAGCGGCCCAAAGGCGATCCGTTTGCCCGTTCGTGGCGGTTGCACAAAGAAACCGCACTGCCGCATCCCAGTTGCCCCTTCGCGGTGAAGGATGTGAATGGTGATGGCCGGCTCGACATCATCTTCGGCCGCGGCCACGATTCCGGCCTGTTCTGGTGGGAACAGCAAGCGCCGCTCGCCGATGGCACCACCAGCTGGAAGAAACACACGATCGACGACACCTGGTCGCAAGCTCATTGCCTGACGCTGGCCGACATCGACGGCGACGGCCAGGACGACCTGATCGCCGGCAAATGCGCCTGGGCCCACAACACCGGCGACCCCGGCGTCAACGATCCGCCGGGCGTCTATTACTACACCTGGAATCAGGCCGACGGCAAATTCACGCGCCACACGATTGCCGCGCCCGGCGAAGGCATTTCGCTGGGTCGCGAAATCGCGGTGGTCGATATCAACGGCGACGGCCGCTTGGATATTGTCGCGCCCAGCAAGCTCGGTTTGTGGTTGCTGACGAACGAGGGCAAGTGAAGAGAAGTCCGTTGTCAGTTGTCCGTTGTAAAGCCGGCGATCGCATCGCCGGATCATGTCTTCATCTGCTCATTGGCATTCATCGCTCGCGACTGACATGCAGGCGACGAACGCGATGAAGAAAAAAATCGGAAAACGGTCGAAACCGTGAAAACGGCCGTAAACGGTCATAAACGGCGGTAAACCGTAATAAACGGTGGAAAACCGTGCTGTCCTCGTTGAAGCGCCGCGCAAAGAACGAGAATGGGATTCCCGAGCAGCTGACTCGTGGTTGCCACGAACCATTCGCTCCCTCACGATCGCGGCTCGGAGCGCAGACCCCGAGCCGCGCGGGCCAGCCAGCGGAGCTGCGGCAGGTTGCATTCCTACCGCCGCTACCGCATCCAACCTAAGGCCGCTGCGTTTGCTAATTTCTCAATTGCCAAAGAGCAGTGCCGGCCGCTTCTCAGCTATCCTGACGGCCGACTGGAGCCCAGCGTCTCCGCGACGGCCAGCGTAGTGTACATATGTATCAATTGTCAAGCCTCGTTTTTAAGCCATTCGGGTGGCCCGGACAATCTGTCCGCTCCGGCGCAGCCGCAAGAGGCCTTAGCCAAGAGTTGCGGTCTTCAATTAGGTCGCCACTTCTCAAAACCTCTTGTCGCTTGCCGCGACCCCGACACGCTGCGCTTTGTCGGGGCCACCCGGCGTCCGGTGCGGGCCACCCGGCGGCACTGGCAGAGCCAGTGGCACTCTCCTTCCTGAAATCGTTTCCAGCCCGGCCTGCAAATTCTTGTTGCATTCCGGCTGAAGAGGGGTATATTAACGGGCATCTGGCCGCCGTCTGGAACTTATCGTGCGGCCGTGGGAACCGCAGGGACAGGAGAAAAGGCCATGCAACGCACTGCCAGCAGGTGTTTCGTGCTGCGCAGCGGGGCGGCCCTGCTAACCCTGTTGGGTTGGCAGCCGAGCATCTGCCCGGCGGCCGTCAGCCAGTGGAACACCGACAGCAGCGGCAACTTCTCGGACGCCATCAACTGGGACATCGGCGTCCCCGGCCTGGCCGACACCGCCACCTTCCGCCGCGGCAACGTGGCCTACACCGTCGATTTCATCGGCGATGTAGCGACCGACAAACTTCGTGTCGGCAGCAACACGGTTACGTTTCAATCCTCTGCCGGTAGAGGCACCTACACCGCAAAGAACGCGGTCGTCTCGTCAACGAACCCGGGTATCATTATCGGTGAATTGGCTGCCGATAAGGCTGTAGTGAATAGCTATTTGCTGCAATGGTCTGCCAACTTCCTAATCTTAGGCAACGTCGCTGGTTCTGCAGGCACACTGAATTTGCTTGCCGGTTCAATTAACTTAACGAAAGACTTGTTTGTTGGTAAATCAGGCTCGGGACGGCACTGTAGAAATCTCCTCGTGCTAGCTAAACTCAGGCCCCTTAACACGTCGTACAGAGTGGGTGACGACAAGCAAATCTCCCAGGGCGGTGGCCGTGGCGGCGCTGGCCACAGCGCGACGAGGGTTGCCGGCCTATGCCCACCGGAACAGCCCCAAGAAGTTCACGCAGCACCAGTTGTTCGCCTGCTTGGTGCTGAAGAACTTTTGGCGCACCGATTACCGCGGCGTGGTCGCGCAGCTGCGTGATAATCCGCTGTTGGTTCCAGTGCTTGCCTTGCGGACGATTCCGCACTTCACCACGTTGCAAAAGGCCTCGTGTCGGCTGTTGAAGCTCGCGCCGGTGCGTCGACTGCTGGAGGCATCGATCCGCCTGCACTTTGGCCAGCGGCGGCGCGTCAAATCCGTGGCCGCCGACTCGACCGGCCTGGAATCCACCAGCGCCAGCGCGTACTTCGTGAGGCGGCGAGTGCGCGTCACCAGCCCCTGGAAAACCGTCGTTTACCATCGTTATCCCAAGCTCGGCCTGGTCTGCGACATTCGCACCCACTTTCTCCTGGCTGGGCGCGCCGGACGCGGCCCGCGACCAGACGTGGACGAGTTCCGAGCCTTGCTCGAGGAAGCGCTGCGCTGCGTGCGGCCGGAGCGGATTTGCGCGACGCGGGATATGATTCTGAACCGAATCACTACTTCGCGCGACAGCAGCACGGGATTCGCACCATCCTTCCGCCGGCCATCGGCCGACCGACCAACAAACCCGCCCGCGGACATTATCGTCGGCTGATGCAAGTTCGCTTCGACCGCATGGCCTATCGCGATCGTTGCCAAGTGGAGACGGTCGTGTCGATGGTCAAACGGCGTCAAGGGTCACATACCTCGGGACGCAGCTACCACAGCCGATGCCGCGACCTGTACTTGATGGTCCTCACTCACAATGCCATGATTCTTATCAACCGGCGAGTTTTCTACAGAGCCGCTCGGGAGTACTTAAAGTCAATATGGGATCGACGATAAACTCCTTGGAAGCATTCATTGGCTATAACCTTGGATCAATCGGAACGGCCACGGTTGATGGGCCAAATTCGGTCTGGAACAATCCCGGGCCATTCGCAATGGGTGGCAGTGAAGGACATTTAAACATCACGAATGGCGGTTTCGTCAACAGCGGTGGTGCTTCGATTACCGCTGGTTCTGCGGGTTCGTTGAGCACCGTCAATGTAAGCGGTCCGGGATCAACATGGATCAGTAGCGGTTCCATTCGTGTTGGGCTAACGGACCTTGCCGGCCAAATGGTTATCTCACAGGGCGGCCGGGTCACGTGTCAGGACGCAACGATAGGACCCGTCCCTCCAGCTTCTTCGATTTCCAAGTACGCAGTGCTCGTAGACGGAATTGGTTCTGTCTGGACTGTAAATCATGATCTGCAAGTGGGGCCAGGCAGTCTCGAGATCACCAATGGCGGCACTGTGCACAGTCTTAACAATGGACTGATCGAAGGTGATCCAAGTGGCATCACTAATTCGCCACTTGGTGCCGTTGCCGTTGACGGCCCAGAGTCCGCTTGGATTATTGATGGAAGGACGCTCTTCATGGGATATGGGACAACGTCAGGCATACTCACGATCACAAATGGTGCGCATGTAACCAGCAACAACTGCGAGGTCGGTTCCTTTGGCAGCGCCACATCGAAGAATACCATAACTGTTCGTGGAGCCGGTTCGATATGGTCCAACACGGGAAATGTAAATATTAACCCCAACGCGTCCCTGACCCTCAACGTTGATGACAATGGCCAAATAATCGTTGGAGGACTAATCACGATTTTATCCGGGGATTCCAACCTTGGGAGATTGGTTGGCAGATTACAGGGAAATGCGAGCTTTGTCGGAAGTATTTCAAACTCAGGACTCGTTGCTCCCGGCATGTCACCTGGCGTGATGCAGATTGCTGGCAATTACACGCAGACAACATTTGGTACTTTGCAAATCGAATTGGGTGGCCTTTCGCAAGGTAACAATTACGACCAGTTGCTCGTCAGCGGATCGGCAACCCACGGCGGGACATTGAATGTTTTGCTGATCAACGGTTTCACGCCATCGCTCGGCGATTCGTTCGACATTCTCGATTGGGGCACGCTCAGCGGCACGTTTTCCACGCTGCAACTGCCCGCGCTCGACGGTTCGCTGGGCTGGGACACTTCGCAGCTCTACACCACCGGCACCCTTGCCGTCACCACCGTGCCCGAGCCGGCGTCACTCTTGCTGCTGGCGATGACCGCTCCGTGGTGGCTGCGGGCGGCGCGCCGATTTGCCCGAGCGGTTGAAGCCGGGTCATGAAAACGCGTTGTTGGATGCGGTTTTCACGGATACGGTCGGCGAAGTTTCCGTGGTGGAGTGCGTGTCTCTGCCCGCAGATTAAACCACGACGGCACGACGGACACGACGAGGCGGACGTTGTGATCGTAGTGTCGTGGTGGTCAAGTGATTACAAGCTTGATTGAACGGTATCACTTGCCCGAGCGTTATAATTGCAGAGCCACGGTTTTCGGCCTTGGTCGGAAGCCTGTCGGCAGTCGAGAAATGCAATCAGGTAGGCAGCGAGGAGACTATGCGATATCTGGTCAGAGCGCGCGTCAAGCCGGGGTGTGAGGCTGCGCTGTTGGAAGCGATTCGCTGCGATACGCTGGGCGAAGGGTCGGTTGCGGAAGGGGAATATCTGCGCAACATGCAAGAGGCCCGCCTGTTTGATGATGGGACGGCCCGGTGGGTCGAGGTTTGTTATTGTGCCACGCCGCTCGAAGAAGAGCGACCGTATTGGGAAGAGTATTTCGAGCTGGTGAAAGTGCAGGATGCGCATGCGCGGAAGAATTGTCGTGATGAAAACGGCAGCCAGCCGTGGGCCTGCGGCGAGTGCGATTGCACGCAGAAGCTGGAAACGCGGCTGGCGATGTGCGGGGAGAAATTCTTGCAGCGGCTGCGAGAATCGGCGGTTGAATCCGGCGGCTAACGCAGCGGCATGGCTTGCTCAGTGCTTCGCCCCGGGCCAAGCCCGGCCGCTACACAACGGCTTATCTAATCCGCGGTCACTTTGCGCAAAAAAATCGGGCGGGAGATCGGAGATCCGACATCCCGCCCGGCCGTTCCACCCGATGACGGCGAAATCGAGCAAATTCTTAGCGCGTCGTACCGGTCAGCGGCATTTCTCTGATCGGCGCCACGGGCGGGGCGTAGCGATTCCAACCGCGGCCATTGTAGTACATCCAGTAGTTGCCCGGGGTCCAGTACCACCACTGGCCGTTCTGGTTCACCATTCGCCAGTTGTTTGTGGCGTTGCTATTCAAAAGGCTGGAGGTTGTGCCGTTCACATTGCCATTGGCGCCGCCGGTGATTTGGCCGTTAACCGAACCCAGGCTGCTGTTGGCGCTGCCGTTAGGACCGACATTGCCGTTGCCCTGCCCGCCCGACCCACCGATGTTGGCGTTGTTGCCGGTGGTTGGATTCATGGCGCCGGTCATAGTTCCGTTGGCCGAACCAAGCCCGGCGTTTGGATTACCGTTGGGACCGACGTTGCCATTGGAAACCCCGTCCGTGGCACCGACGTTCCCATTGGCGGTCGCGCCGCCGCCGGCATCGATTCCCGACGAATCTCCGTTGACTCCCCTGTTGGAGTTCGCGTTGACACCGGCGTTGGCTGAGCGGATTGCGGTGCCGACACCGAGGTTGCTGGCCGCGCTAGTGCCGGCAGTGCCTGGTGGAGCGTTGATGTTATCGAGCGAACCGTTCGCCGCCGCCGCGGCATTTAAGCCGGCGTTGGCGGAACGAGCCGCCGTGCCAACTCCTACGGTTCCAGATGCGCTGGTGCCGGCCGTGCCCAGTGGAGCTGTTGTGCTGCCATTGGCAGTGGCGCCGCCAATGTTGGGATGCGCCATCGAAGCAGCACCAGGCAGCGTTGATTGATTCGCTTGCGTGCCGGCCGCTCCTGCGATTCCCATTCCTGGCACGGTGGACATGCGGCGCGAGTTATTCGGTCGCGCTAACCCTCGGCCGGTGGCCGCCGCGGCAGGGTTGGGTGGTGTGGCGGCAGAACCATTAGCGTTGGGGACGTTGCGATTGGGCACCGCACCATTGAATTGATTGGGATTTGGCACAGCGCCATTGGGCACGTTGCCGACTGCCGCGCCGTTGGCCGCGGCGCCGGCGGAGGGCGTTCCAGCCGCTGCACCGCCACTTGCTGTCCCCCCTGTTGCTGCGCCGCCTGCTGCACTATTCTGCGCTAGAGCCGTTAACGACCATCCGCCCAGGGCCAGTAATACGATGGTGGTGGAGAGTATTCTCATGACAGCTTCTCCTATGATTTCATGATTTCATTGTGCTTGCCCCCAAGTATTGGGGATTGTTGGCTGCTCGGACAACAGCCAGAGATGCAATCTGCATGCCGCCAGTGCCTGCACGAGAAGTAGTGTGAAAATGAGCGCAACTCGTTACGTTGCCAGCAGTCAGTGCCAGCTGCTCTTGTTGCAAAACCACGGAATTGATAAATGCGTTGGCCGCAAATCGACCGCGGCTGCTTCCGGCCGATCAAATCTGCCGATGATAAGAGTGAGGAGAATTTACCGATGCACACGAAAACAATTCTTCGGATCGCGGCCGCCGTGGCGATTTTGCTCGGCCTCACTTCCGGATTGCAGGCCGGCGGCGGCGTGCATGTGGGCATCGGCATTGGCATCCCCATCTATCATTCGTATCCACATTACTATCCGTACGCCTATCCATATCCGTATTATGGATATCCGTACTATGTAGTGCCGGCGCCGGTGTACGTGGTGCCGGGTCCGACATATGTTCAAGGGCCGCCGACTTACGTGCAGGCGCCGCCGAACTACGTGCCCCAAGCGCCGGCTCCGCAGCAATACAACTATCCGACGACGGCCGGGCCGAATTATGCCGCCCAGGCTCCGGCGGGCTATCAGAATCCGCCGGCGACGTATCAGAACGCGCCGAATCAGTATCAGCCACCGGCGACGGCGCAGTATCAAAATCAAGCGCCGCGATCGAATCAGAATCAGTGGGTTCCCGCGCCGCCGCGCCCGGCGGGAGCAACCGCTCCGGCCAGCACGCCCAAGTATTTGCCGCCCCCGGCCGATTCGGCGGAACCGCCGCCACTGCCGGTGCCAACTTCTTCGTAGCAGATCGCTGCTGCCGCCGGCCAATTTAGTCTTTATCCAGACCAAATTCGCGCAGCCAATGTTCGACTTCGCCAGGGGCAAACGGACCGTCGGGCTTGGGGACATCGACCGACGGATCGGCGGATAGCGGCTTCATCCGAGTGGCCCGATCGCGCATGAGTTGAGCGAACCACACATCGCTGTCGATTGCAGTGGCGCGACGGCGTTTGGCGGCCCGTTGGATGCGATGATCGCTGGAGACCACCGTGAGCCGTTTCGGCGCGCTGTCGGCGACGATTAGATCTTCGATGACGCTGTCGGCGTCTGCATCTTTCGCGGCAAACAGCACCGTGATGCCGCGATGAGCGGCGCGCTTGGCGACGCCCCACGGCGAATCCGAGGCATCGAACACCACCGTCGTCCGCGGCACTTCGTCAGCCGGCAGCGATTCGACGAGCACATTCAACAGCGCCTGCCGCGCGCGTTCCAAAGTGCCGGAGCCACGACCCCGGCACATGACACCGGCAACATTCAGCAGATTATAACCGTCGATGAGCAGCGGCATTTCATCGTCGGTTGCCCGCCTCAAATTTGACTTTTCCTCCAACGATCACCGTCTCGGCCCTGCCGCGAAGTTGCCAACCGGCGAAGGGTGTGTTCACGCTTTTCGATTGGAACCGCGCGGGATCGACGGTCCACCGGGCGTCGGGGTCGACGATCGTCACGTCGGCATTGGCGCCAACGGCCAGCGTGCCTTTCGGGATGCCCAGCACCGTGGCCGGGTTGATGGTTAGCTTCGCCAGTGCGGTCGGCCAATCGAGTATGCCGGGCTCGATCAATTTCGTCACCACCAGTCCCAGGCAGGTTTCCAAACCGACAATGCCGAAGGGCGCTTGATCTAACTCGCGCATCTTTTTTTCCGGCGCGTGCGGAGCGTGGTCGGTACAGATGACATCGATTGTTCCATCGACCAGTCCGCCTAGGCACACTTCCACATCGCGGCGGCTGCGCAGCGGCGGACTCATTTTGCAATTGCTGTCGAACGAACGCAGCAACTCGTCAGTCAGCGTGAAATGGTGCGGGCAAATTTCTGTGGTCACGCGCACGTCGCGCAGTTTTGCCCGGCGGATGATTTCCACGCTGCCGCCGCTGGAGACGTGCATTACGTGAATGCGCCCGCCCGTGGCTTCGGCCAGCAGAATGTCGCGGCTGACCATTACGTCTTCCGCCGCGCCAGGCATGCCGGGCAATCCCAACAGCAGCGAGACCTGGCCTTCGTGCATCACGCCGCCGCGGGTCAGTTCGCGCACTTCGGCATGATTGAGAATGGGCTTGTCGAACATCAGCGCGTATTCAAACGCCCGCCGCATCAGTTCGGGATCGTACACCGGCGCGCCATCGTCGGTGAAACCCACCGCGCCGGCCCGCGCGAGTTGTCCGAATTCGGCCAGCTCTTTGCCTTCGCGATTTTTGCTGACGCAGGCGATCACGTACACATTGCAATTGTCGGCCCGTGCTGCTTGATGCTGAATGAACTCGACGCTGGCCTGAGAATCGATCGGCGGCTCGGTATTCGGCATGCAAGCGATCGACGTGAACCCGCCCGCCAACGCCGCGGCGGTGCCGGTGGCAATGGTTTCGTCTTCCTCGCGGCCCGGCTCGCGCAAATGGACGTGCATATCAATCAGCCCCGGCGAGACAATTTTGCCGGTGGCGTCGATGATGCGATCTTGCCCGTTGGGCGGTACATCGTACCCGGCAATTTTTCCCTCGCGGATCAAGAGGTTCGTCACGCGATCGACGCCCTGGCTGGGATCAATCACGCGGCCGTTTTGGATGAATAGGTCAGGCACAGGATTTAGTTCCTCTTTGAAAACCGTAGCTGAAGTTGCAAAACTTCAATAATCGCTGAATTCTTGCGAATCCAGCTACTACATTCGCTTGCCGCGGTCGGCGGTCTTCGATTGTTGTAGGGGCCGCGGCGTTGGACGTCAAACCTGCCGATGCATGGATGGCCGCTTGATATGTAAATGTAGCGGCGTCTGACTTCAGACGCCCAGCGTCGAATCCGGAAAATAACAGCTGCCACCCGCTGTCGGCAAATTCCCGTTCTTTGCAATCCACAAAGCACGATGAATGACGACGGACCACCGACCACCCAACAAACTAAACACACAACCCCCGGGGATCGAGGGTAAAGTGTTGGCGCAAAACCCTCGTAAAAACCCGTGTTTTGCGCCCCACATTTGGTCATCACTTTACCCCGCCGCGCACGACGGGCAGCCGAGCAGAGACTTCACCGCGGAGGGCGGAGAGTTATGCAGAGGAGTCGCAGGAAATTCTAAAACCATGCTTGATCGCTCTGCGCTGCCCTCGGCGAACCTCGGCGTCCCCTGCGGTGCATTGCTGGACTTGCCGCGCGCAGACCGGCCCAACCTCGGGCGGCGCTGGCCTGAGGCGGGGAAATGCTATTGCTCAGTTGTCAAAGAGCGGCAGCCGGCCTTCCGCGTCAAATTAGCCCCCGGTCCATGACCGGGGGCTAAATGCAGCGAAAACCGACAGGGACCCAGAGTTCCACCGGCCATTCTAGCAATCAGTGTACAAATGTCATTGTGTATTTTGGGCCAGCCGGACGGCATCAAAGGGTGCAGGAGTCAGCAATCAGAAAGGCGAGCCGGGAGCGTCAGCGACCGGAGCGCAGCGGGCCAGGGCATATCAGGCTCCGTTGTGCACGGGTTTCCTGACTCTGCACATCAATGGACGGCAGGTCTCACTTCGTCGGCCTGGAGGCCTGCGGTCGCCCTGCTGACACGGTCCGGAGACCGTGCCAGAACCGCGCAAATTACGGCGCATCACTTCTGCGCTCATGTGTTATAGCCAATGGCAGTCCGCCAGATTGGCGAGAAAAATAATTGACGTTTTGCACCGATGCCATAAATTGCGGCCTTTGCCCGCCGCAGAAATGCGGCATAATTACTTGTTATACAGGCGTGCACCACAAGGCATAGGGAACGCTTGTTCGCTTGTCGAGTGCGGGTGGATGGATTATCACGCGGTAGCGTCGTGCCCCAGCGCGGCAGAGCAAGCCGCTTGCTGCAGCCGACACTGGCCACGACGCAACGTGAGCTGAGGCATCCAGCCGCGGGATTCGACGGGCGGAAAGCGGTCCCATCGCCGTTTCGTGTTGCACGCTGTATAACCACTCGCTGCAGCCGACAAGCCGCAGGCAGGTCTTAAGCAACATTCAGACCGCTGCGAAGCGACTTGCGGCTGAGCTTTGTACGTTAGCCGGCGCTAGCGTAGCCCCAACTCTCGATCGAGATGCCCAACTACGATCCGAAGTCGGTCCGAGCACTGTTCAACGAGATGACAGGCACGTACGGGGCCGTGAATCTCGCCTCATCGTTTGGGTTCGCCGCCAGATGGCGCCGTCAGAGCATCGCCGGCATACCTTCGACAACATCCGTCAGCCGCATCGCGGATCTCATGTCAGGCATGGGCGAGCTCTGGAGATCCGTCTCTCTTCGCTTCGGTGCCGCCACCGAAGTAGTGGCAGTCGACATCTCTGAAGAAATGGTCAGGCGAAGCCCTCGCATCCCACCCTGTAGCGTCACCATCTGCGTCGAGGACGTGCTCGCCTTCTGCCCACCTTCGCAGTCCTTCGACGCGGTCGTTTCTTCGTTCGGGCTCAAGACATTCAACCTCGAGCAGCAACAGCGACTCGCCGCTCAGGTTGGCCGCATCCTCCGGCCTGGTGGTGGGTTCTCGTTCGTCGAAATCTCCGTTCCCTCGAACCGCGCCCTGCGCCTTGTCTACATGTTCTACGTCAAACGCATCATCCCGCTAGTGGGGCGTACTCTCCTGGGCAACGCGGAGAACTACCGACTTCTCGGGGTGTACACGGAGGCATTCGGTACCTGTAGCCATTTCGCCGACTGCCTACGACGACTCGGGCTGCAGGTGACGTTCGTTCGGTACTTCTTCGGGTGTGCCACCGGTGTTGTCGGGTGCAAACCCGAAAGCACCGCCTAACAAGGCGTTGCAGCGGACGTGCCTACCCCAAGTCCTTCCCGGGCATGGTAGAGTCGCGCGAGGCCTAGGTCGGAAGGAAAGGGGACTCTGACCCTTTTTTTCCCTCAGGCGACTTCGCGCTTATATTTTCTGCACCGTTATGAGTCCTGCTATCATCCATACTCTTGAGATTGCCGCAATCGTCGTCGGGGGCACGATGACGGGCAATGAGATCGCCGTGGCAGTGTTTTTTCATCCTCGCATCAGCCGTCTTGAGGACGCGGTGCATGTCCGCGCCGCTCAGACACTGGCGAGCGCCCTCGGCACAGTGATGCCATTTTGGTATGCGCTTACGTTCCTACTGAGCCTCGCCGCTACATTCCTTGCGCACACGACATGGAACACGCCGCGATGGCTGGCACTCGGTTCGGCGGCGCTTTTCGCCGTTATGATCGTTTACACCGTGCTATTGCCTGCGCCACTTAATAGCCAGATTGCTCGCTGGCAGCCGGATGCCACGCCGGCCAACTGGCGGGAGTTGCGTCGGCGTTGGGATACACTTCACGCCATTCGAGTCTGCTTCTTAGTGATCGCCCTAATTCTCCTTGTCGCCTCATCCGTTATCCAACCAGTCGCCTAACCTCTCTAGGGCCTGGTCCTGTCAAGAGGGCGCAGCTGGAGCGGGATCGGGAGATCGACCCCGCAGTAGAATGCGTGCTGTTGTTGGTAGAATCTCACCGTGGTCCTCCGTGGAAAGGATGTGGCTGAGCCCGTTATCGACACCCCTCTGCCAAAGATGCGTGCCGGCGAGTCTGCGGACAATCGCGTTTTTTACGGGGGACTGCCGCCTCCTGGAAACGGCGGCCATAATGAGTATCAAGCTGCAATGGACCGGCACCGCGTGGAGCCTTCTGGTAAATTGAGAGTCGGTCGGCGCGGTGCCGGTCCTTGAACGTTGGTCCGTTCGGCGACTTTTACCGTATGCGCGTTTCATCATTCTCTTCCTACTCGCAGATGTCCCTCGCGGAGCAGCCGCGGAAAGTGCTGCCGGGGTTGCTGCGCCGGCGACAGCGGTTCCCAGCGTCCCTACTGCCAAGGCCAGTCCGGCGGAGTCCGCAGAGGTGGAAGGGCTGCTTGTCGAGTCAGCGAAGAGGGGGCCTTTCATACACCCCGGAATGCTTCACAGCGAAGAGGACCTTCATCGGATGCGCACCCATATCAGCCTCCAGCCGTGGAAAGACGGATGGGGGCGACTGGCGGCAAACAAGCATGCCTCGCTCAGTTACCAACCCCATCCGGTGGAAATCGTCGTCCGCGGCCGAGACGCGGCTCATGTAAAGCCTGAGAATTATGCGACCATGTTCAACGATGCCGCAGCGGCTTACGCCCTGGCGTTGCACTGGCGCATCTCGGGCGAGAAGCAATACGCCGACAAGGCGGTGGAAATACTCAACGCCTGGAGTTCTACCTTAAAGCGACTCGAAGGCTCGTCAGACGTGACCCTCGCCGCAGGAGTCCAAGGCTATCAGTTTGCCAACGCCGCCGAGATCATGCGCACTTACCGAGACTGGAAACCCGAAGAGTTCGAGCGCTTTAAGAAAATGATGCTGGAGATCTTTCTGCCGCAAAACGAAGGCTTCCTGAAACGCCACAACCAACGTCCGATGGATCATTACTGGGCCAACTGGGATCTTTGCAGCATGGCGTCGATGATGGCCATTGGCATTCTTTGCGATCAGCGAAGCCCTTATGAGGAAGCGGTCCGCTACTTCAAAACCGGGAAAGGAAATGGCTGTATCAAGCTGGCCGTTTACTACATCCACCCAGATGGCTTGGGTCAATGGCAGGAAGCCGGGCGCGATCAAGGCCACACCGTAATGGGAATCGGCCTGGCCGGCGCCATTTGCGAGATGGCCTGGAAACAAGGCGACGACCTTTATGGTTACGACGATAATCGCTTCCTAAAAGGCTGCGAATATGTCGCGAAATATAACCTCGGTGAAGACGTTCCCTTTAAAACCTACAAGAACAGTGACGTGACTCAGGAAATTATCAGCGCCAAGGGGAGAGGCGAACTGCGGCCCGTGTGGGAACTGGTTTACAACCACTATGTGAAACGCAAGGGACTCGCCGCACCCTACACAAAAAAAATGGCTGAGAAAGTGCGCACCGAAGGCGGAGGCGGAGATTATGGTCCGAACAGCGGCGGATTCGATCAGCTTGGTTACGGCACATTAACCGCAACTCTCGACTGAGGCTCTTTTGCCGAACGTCAGAGTCAGCCTAAGGACAATTAGCTGCGCGGGGACATAACGATCGGTAGTTCAACCAATGAGACAACCAACCGCGTCGTCTATTCATGCCCTGCAGCAAACGGCGGCAGGCCGTCGCAGTTGCAAGCAACGCGCCTCGTGGCCGCCGTCGCTGAGCTTGGGTCGACAGACGCCATGAACGAAGCCTTGGTTGACTTTGAGAGCGAAGATTGCGAGAAGCTGGAAGCGTTTCTTGCAGAGCGCATCTATGAGTTCAACTCTAGCGTAACCGGTCACTTCGACGGCAGGCTCCTCGGTGCAGCGATCCGCAACGCCACGGGCGAGATCGTGGCTGGAATTAGCGGCCACACTTGGGCAGGTTGTTGCCAAATCACTCATTTGTGGGTGCATGCCGCGCACCGAGCGAGTGGCTTGGGTCGCAAGCTTCTCGGCGCCGCGGAGGCAGAGGCGAAGCGCAGGGGCTGCACGAACATGATTGTCTCTACGCACAGCTTTCAGGCGCCTGGGTTCTACGAGCACCTAGGCTACGAGCGGCAGTGCGTCGTTCGCAATCACCCTGTCGGTCATTCGAGCATCTTCTACGCCAAGGTATTAGCGGACCACGGCGCCTAACCCTTCGTTTTCCATTTCATCTTTAAGTTTCGCTCGCTCCACAGATCAGCCACAGCACCGCCATGCGCACGGCCAAGCCGTTGGTCACTTGATCGAGAATGACCGAGTGGCTGCCGTCGGCGACGTCGGCGGTGATTTCGACGCCGCGGTTGATCGGGCCGGGGGCCAGAATCAGGATGTCGCTTTTTGCGCGGGCCAGTCGCTCGCGGTTCATGGCGTACAGCAAGGCGTATTCGCGGACCGAAGGGAACGGCCTTGTGAATTGGCGTTCGAACTGGATGCGCAGCAAGTTCAGCACATCGCAGCGCGGCAGAATGTCGTCCAGATTATACGACACTTCGACACCAATGTTTTCCCACAGCGGCGAAACCAGGGTTGATGGCCCGCAGAGAATAACGTGAGCGCCAAGTTTCTTCAGTCCCCAAATGTTGCTGCGGGCTGTGCGGCTGTGGGCGATGTCGCCGACCAGGGCGACGGTCAATCCGTCGAGGCGTCCGCGGTGTTCACGAATGGTCATGATGTCGAGCAAGCCTTGCGTCGGATGTTCGTGCGGCCCGTCGCCGGCGTTGATGACCGAGCATTCCAAGTTTTCGGCCAGCAATTTCGGTGTGCCCGGCGTTTGATGGCGGACGCAGACGATGTCGACATTCATCGCTTCGATGTTTTTGGCAGTGTCGATAAAGGTTTCGCCTTTGGAGAGGCTGCTGCCGGAGGCCGTGAAATCGACCGTGTCGCCGCCGAGCCGCCGCATGGCCAGCGAAAAACTGGTGCGCGTGCGGGTCGAGTTTTCGAAGAACAAATTCGCCAACGTCTTGCCTTGCAGCACCGAAATTTTTTGCTTGCAGCCGGCGGTGGTCTCTTTGAACTGGGCCGCAATGTCGAGCACGAGTTGAATTTCCTCGGCCGAAAGACTTTCGACATCGAGCAAATGTCGCCGCGTCCAAGCGGCCGGAATGGTGGCAAACTCGTCAATTGCGGTGCTCATGTGCGCAGAACTGCCTATTTGGAATTTGCATCGGGGCAAACGGCATCGCCACGGCCAATTTTAGCAGCCAGCAGCGGGCATGCATAGCGGCGCTGGCACGACGCAACATTCCGCGGCTGTTTGAGTTGCGATCAGAGTCCACTGGACTGGCACATGGCCAGCGGGCCTGCGATTCGGCTTGTCTAGGCAGCGCGATTTCTCTACGATCTGGCCACTTTTCCCCCGGCAGATTCCCGCTGGTTGTATTCAGCGCGGGGCAGACCCTCGCCGCTACACGTTTTACTGGTTACTGCTCGGCTGCCACGGATGGATTGCCGAAATTCAATTGCGCGCTTGGCATGGGTTGGCATGGCGACGATGTTGCTGTGCTCGGGCTGCATTTTTGCGCGCGCGCCAAAAAATCTGCGGAGCCAGCTGCGGCGCCGATGCCCACGGATTCTTCTGCACCCGACAAAACCGCTGCCAATTCGACGGGCACCACCCCGGCCGAGTTGTCCGCCATTTTGAGTGAAGTCCAGCAGTTGGGCGCGCTTGATCCGCAGGCCCAAAATGCGTTGCTCGAGGATCTGAAGAAAACCGATCCGTCGCTCTGGCCGCAGTTGGTGCAAACGTTCCGGGCATCGATCGCTTATCGCCGGCAAGTGGCGGAACGTGCGCAGCGGGAAGCGCAGCAACTGGCGTCGGGCGATCTGCGCTACGGTACGCAGCAGGCAGGCCAGGTGCGGCCGGTGGGATATAGCCAAAATGGCCAGCCAGCGCAGCCGCTGCCGGAAGCGGTGGATGGCGCACTTCCGCCGTCTGGGCCACCCACAGAGCTTGCCGGCGGATATCCAGACACGAAAATGCCGACGGCGAAATTGAAATCGGTCAGTGCGTCCGATGGCGGCACTTCAGCGCCAAGCACCGACGATTGGCACAGCCAACTTTCCGGCGCTATCCGCGCGCTACAAGCTGAAGCGAATTCAGCGGGCGGTCCGTCGAATGTCACGGTTACCACTGTCGATCAAACCAAACTCCGCTTGCTGCAACTGGCTGCCGGTCAGCGTGACGATGCGTTGCGTCCTTTGACAGGCACTTCTGGCGCCGAACAAGAATTCTGGGGCGAGCAACTGTTCGGATTGGCCACGTTGCTCGATGATCAGCGCATTCCCGACGCTCAGCGTCGCGCGGCAGAAGCCGCACAGCATTTGCGCGAGGCCACCGCCAAGTTGGGTCAAGCCGCGACGCTGGTGGTCCGCAATCTGGCCTTCTGTACCGAGGTGACCAGTTACGGTGTCTTCAAGCCGTTCTCCAAATACGAATTCAAGCCGGGCCAGGAAGTGTTGCTGTACGCCGAGCTGGAAAACTTTGCCAGCGAGGCCAGCGAAAAGGGCTATCACACTTCGCTTAAAAGCAGCTACCAGATTCTCGACAGCCGCGGAGCCCGCGTGGCCGATCAAGATTTTGCCGTCACCGAAGAGCTGTGCCGCAACCCGCGGCGCGATTTCTTCATTCGCTATTTCGTGTATATGCCCAAACGAATTTACGACGGCCATTACACGCTGCAGTTGACGATTGAAGACGAACTGAGCAAAAAGGTTGGGCAATCGACGATCGAGTTTACGATCGCCGGCGCGGATTGATAGGTAGTCCGACCGTGTCGGTCGGGAGGAATTCTGTCCTTTTCGACTCCCGACCGACACGGTCGGACGATGTAGGCGATTAGCCCAACGCAATCCGCACCGTCTGCACGCCGTCTTGAACCGCCACTTCAATGATGTGCGGCGGCTCGCGGCGTTTGATGACGCTGATTTCGCCATTGCGTTCTTTGTACGCTTCGCGCACTTCTTGCAAGTCGTCCACGCCGTTCAACCGCAGCTGCTCGAGGAGATCGTGCGTGGAAATATGCGAGTGTCGCATGGTTTTGGGAATTGGCTGGCCATCTTTAACCACCAGCGCCGACGTGCCTTTGATCACCGTTCCAAAGAAATGCGATTGGCAGGCCAACAGCGTGAACAGCCAATGTGCCGCCACGATGGCCACCGATGCCACGGTCGTGCCGGAAATCGAAGCATGCCCCGTGATGCCGCGGCTCAAGAGCGAGCCCAGGATAAAACCCACGATCACATCCAGCGCTGTGGTGCGACTGATAATGCGGCTTTTGCCGACGCGGACCACGACCAGGCCAATCACGTACACGACAATGGCCCGCGCGGCAATTTGAGACAGCGTAATCGAATCGTCCGCGGCATCTGTCCCGAAGATTTGCTGCAAGAATTGCAGGGCGCTCTGAACCATCGTGACCGGTGCGGTGTCGGCGAGTAACATGGCAAATGCTCCTAGTTTGTTTTCCAGAGTTACATAGTCCGACCGTGTCGGTCGGGAGGCTCCGAGATGTTTGAAGCGACTTTTTCCACCCGACACATTCCCGACCGAATACGGTCGGGCTATGTGAGGCAATTGAATCTTACAGTGTCTTGATGTCATCGTACGATGTCATTGTGATCGGCACGGGCGGCGTCGGCAGCGCCGCGCTCTATCATTTGGCGAAACGTGGTGTGAAAGTGCTGGGGCTAGACCGCTTTCCGCCGGGCCACGATCGCGGCAGCTCGCATGGCCGGACGCGGATTATCCGGCAGGCGTATTTCGAGCAACAGGATTACGTACCGCTGCTGTTGCGGGCTTACGAATTGTGGGAGGAACTTTCGCAGCGCTGCGGCAAGCGGCTTTATCATGAGATTGGTTTGCTGCAACTTGGTCTGTCCGAGGGGCAAGTGGTGCGGGGCGTGATCGAATCGGCAAGACGGCACAATCTGCAAGTGGATAAGTTGACCGGCGAAGAAGCGGCCGCACTTTTTCCAGCATTCCGAATTGCATCCGATTGGCTGGCAGTCTTTGAACCGTGTGCCGGCTATCTGGATGTCGAAGATTGTGTGACGGCTCAGATAGCCGAAGCTCAAAAGCTTGGCGCCGAGCTACAAGTCGGTGTGGAAGCGAAGGCTTGGCATGAAATCAATAACGCGGTCGAGGTTGAAACCAACACGGGACGGTTTCAGTGCACAAAGCTTGTCATCACGGCGGGTCCGTGGAACGGTGCGCTCTTGAATGAATTGAAGATTCCGCTGGAGGTGCGCAGAAAAATCGTCCTTTGGTATCCGACCACAAACGACATCCTGCGAGCCGATCGCGGTTGTCCCGCGTTCTTGTACGAAACGGCGATCGGCGTTTTCTACGGCATTCCTGCGATCGACGATTGGGGCATCAAATTCGCTAGGCACGATGGAGGTGCAAGAGTTGATGACCCACTATTGGTCGATCGAGAAGTGAGCGCCGCAGAGGCCTGGGAATTGGGATTATTTGCCTGGACATTCCTGCCGTTTGCGGAACGCCAATTTAGCCATCAGAGTGTTTGCCTTTACACGATGTCGCCGGACGAGAATTTCATCGTCGATCTGCATCCGCAACATCCGCAGGTGGCGTTTGCCGCTGGACTTTCTGGTCACGGGTTCAAATTCACCTCTGTCTTGGGCGAAGCGCTGGCCGATTTGGCACTGAACGGCAAAACCGATCTGCCGATCGGCTTTCTCAACTGCCGGCGGTTTGCAAAAATCGTCTGATTAGCCCGATTTTTTCAAAAAAACAGGACTCTATTAAGGATTTTCTGTAACGAACTCCAGAGTCTTGGAAATTGCGTCGCCGGGAAATTAGCGGCCGAAAAAACGAAAAAATCCTTTCAATCGGGTGTTTCGGGAAGTAATATCAGCAATGGAAAGAAAGATCGAGAAGAGGCAGTCCCATTCCAACATCAATGTTTGGCAACATGTGAAATCGGAGGATTGAAATGAGTCGGACACCTATTGTGACAAGCGCATTTTCTGGGTTGCTGCGATGCGCCCTGATTGTGGCGTTAATTATGGGAACCGCAGCGCAGGCGGCCACGGTTAATTTAACGGCAAACGATTCAATCGGCACAAGTTCGTTCAACTCCGCTGGAAACTGGAGCAACGCGGCGGCGCCATCCGCGGGGAATAATTACACAAACCTTGATGTCGGGGGTTTGGGACATCTGCTGAGAACCCCGGCCTCGAACGCCGATTTTACCTTTGCCGGCGATTCGCTCACCATTGCAAGCAATAATCCGACGGATCTCAATCAATCGCTGATCTTCAAAGGGACTGGAGGCAGTGCGGCGACCCCCAATGTAATCACTGTGAATAACATGATTCTCAACAGTGGTTATATTCGCCAGGGAAATGGCAGCGCCGATTTCTTCGCGCTTGCCGGCAACCTGACGATCAATGGCGGTGGCTTTAATGTTCAAGGCCCGACTTACATCAACTCGCTCATTAGCGGCTCGGCCGACACCTTTCTGGATACTCCTGGAAATACTGACGCGGCTCGAACCTTGCATTTCACCAATGGCGGCAACACGTGGACTGGCAGCCTTAACTTGAACGCCGGTTCGCCCAATTTCAGCAAATTTGAGCTAGACAGCACGGGCGTGTTGAATTTTGTCATCGGAGCCAGTGGCGTGAACAACCGAGTCTTTGGCCCGGGTACCGCCATCTACGACGGTGCGTTTAACTTCAACCTGTCCGGCGCCAGCACGAACATTGGCGACCTGTGGGCAGTCGCTGCGGCGACGGGCGGCCAGACGTTTACCGGCACGTTTGCCGTAAATGGTTTTAGCAATTTGGGCGGCGGCCTTTGGCAGACATCGGCCAATGGCTCCAGTTATCAATTTGATCAGGCGACCGGCAACCTGACGGTCGTTCCCGAGCCGACCTCGCTAATGCTGCTGACCCTTGGCGGCCTGGGCTTGCTGGCGATTCGGCGGAGATAATCGAGCGCCGATCGCTTCCATGAATGCAAATGGCCGCACGCGTGGCTTCAACGACTGTGCGCGGCTTTTTTCGCTTCATGAATTCGATGCCGACGATCGCCCCGGCTGAGTGTTCGGTTACACGCAGGAACAGGAGAAGAGGAATGCGGCTACTTCGCCACTCAACCATCGCACTGGTCGCATGTTTCTGGACCGCGTGCCTAACTTGCGATCGGGCCTGTGCAGTAAACGACGTCAGCGGCACGCTCATCACGTTCAATCAAAACGGCGGCTGGTCTTGGTTTCAAGATCCGCGGCTGCTCGTTGATAACGGCCAGCTGATCATTGGCTCGGTTGCCGGGACCACGGCCAACGGTGCGACAGCCGGCGATATTCTTGTGACCAGCTACAACTTGGGCACCCAAGCATCCTCGACCTTCACGCTGCACAGCGCGCTACAGCAAGACGATCACGATGTGCCAGCCCTTCTCGTCCTGCCCGATGATCGCTATCTGGCGATCTTTCAGCGGCACGGCAACGATAATCTCGTGCGCTGGCGCATCAGCACGAATCCTGGCAGCACCGCCAGTTGGGGCGCGGAACAAACCGGCAGTGCGAATCCGCCCAGTGATGGCAACGGCAACACTTATGCGAATCCGTTTTATCTGAGTGTGCCCAATAAGATTTACAACTTCTCGCGGAGCATCGGTTACGACCCAAACTATTCGATTTTCACCGGCCTGAATCCGGCGAACGATTCGACGCTCACGTTCTCCTACGGTGGCCACTTTCTCTATTGGGTGAATCCCAACAATAGCGGTCCTGGAAGACCGTACGTCAAGTATGCGTCGAATGGATCGGACAAGATCTGGTTTATCACCACTAACGACCATCCCCGCGACTATGCGAACAGCCTTTTCGGGGGTTACATGCAGTTTGATGCCAGCGGCGTCGGCACTGTTCATAAGGCCGATGGCTCGCTCGTGGCCGGCAGCAACGGACAAATCAGCACGGCCCAGGCGCCGTATCCAGCACCGGCAAATAACAGCGCGACGGCGATCGCCAGCGGCACGGGATACAGCTATTTGCCCACGGCCTTCACGCAAATTTATGCCGGCAATGCCAACAGTGTTGCTTCTTGGGCGAACGATGTCGAACTGGATAGTAACGGAAACCCCGTTGTTGTTTTTAGCGTTCGCAAAAATAACCCGAGCAGCGCATACATCGCCAACAGCATGGATTACTACTATACACGCTGGGACGGTTCGGCCTGGCAAACACACCGCATGGGTTTCGCCGGCAGCCCGCTCTACAACGGCGAAAACGACTACGCCGGGCTGGCGGCGCTGGTGCCTTCCGATCCGAACACCGTTTTTGTTTCCACGAATTATACGCCCGATACCGATCTGCCGCTGGCGCACTGGGAGATCTTCAAGGGCGTGACCGGCGACGGCGGCGTCACTTGGAATTGGAACGCAATTACCTCGAATTCGACGCTCGACAACGTCCGGCCGCAAGTCACGATGATCGACAATTCGCAATATGCACTGGTCTGGATGCGCGGCACTTACACGGCATACAACAACTTCAACACGGCCGCGGTGGGCGTCATCATGCCGGTGCCTGAACCAGCGACAATCGGCCTGATGAGTCTCGGTGGGGCCATGCTCTGCCAGTGGTTGGGAATCGGCGGCGGTGCGGTGCGATGCTTGGCGTCGATTGGCAGTTGGATTCTTTGAGCAAGGTCCGTCTGCGACAATCCGGTTGCTGCGGTGGGCGGCAAACAGTACGCTTAGCGCCATGTCAACCGCCGCCCGCGATTTCCAAAACCTGCCCCCGATTTCGCAATCCTCGACTGGCGGTGTTCCCCAACGCATCGTTTCCATCGACGCGCTGCGCGGCTTCGTCATGTTCACGATGATTTTCGTGAACGACTTGGCCGGCGGCGGCGAAAAAGTGCCCGATTGGATGGTCCATTTCAGCGACCGTCACAAGGGCGGCAGCGGGATGACATTTGTCGACCTGGTGTTTCCCGCGTTTTTGTTCATCGTCGGCATGTCAATTCCGATTGCTCTCTCGGGCCGGCTGGCCAAGGGCGAACCGGTTTGGAAATTGCTGCTGCACGTGGTGGCACGCACCGTGTCGCTGTTGGCGATCGGCATTTTGATGGTCAACGGTGAAGGAGGCCATGCCAACTCGAAGTTGATGGGTTTTTCCGGCACCACGTGGACGGTGCTGATGTTTTGCTCTGCGCTGTTGGCGTTTTGTTCGGTCTCGCCGCCGTCGTGGGTTATCGCTGGCTCGTCGACGAAACGGATTTACCGGGGACTGTCGCTCTTTTTGCGCACTGTCGGAATTTGCGGAATGATTTGGGCCGCATTCGTATTTCGTGGCGGCAAAGATGGCAAGCAGATTATATCGCTTGATCCGTTTTACATTCATCCTAGTTGGTATGGCATTCTGGGGCTGATCGGCTGGTCGTACCTGGTGGCGGCGATCTCGTTCCTCGCTTTCCGCACGAACCGCACTGCGCTACTAGGCTGCGTGATTCTGTTGCTGTGCTTATTTGCGGCGGACCGAAAAGGACAATTCGAGGGCTTTTGGTTGAGCCATATCGTTGGGATTGGAGAGAGCCTGGGTTCGCTAGCCTCGATTTCAGCGGCCGGTGTATTGTTGGGAACAATTTTTCTCACGCCCGAGACTTCGACCGTCAAAGCTGCGCAGCAAATTTACGCTGCTGTTCATCGCTGGTTTTTCCGTGGCTGCGATGCTGCTCACGCGGCAGTGGGGAATCAGCAAGAACAATGCCACACCAGCCTGGTGTTTGTGGGCGAGCGCCATTACCGCTGCACTGTGGCTGCTGTTTTATTTCGTGGCCGATGTACTGCACTGGCGATTCATCTCAAAGCCGCTGGCGATCGCTGGCGAAAATGTGCTGTTGGCGTATTTGCTAAGCGAAATGATGGAATCTGTCTTCAGTTTGCTCGGCTGGGGCCATTGGTACGACGGCTTGAACGAGCCGTATCTGGCTAACGCCATTGCCCGTTCTGTCGGCTGTGCGTTTTTCATTCTGCTTCTGACGGCAGGGATAAATCGCCTTGGCTTCAGGCTGAAACTGTAAGGCCCAGCGCAGGCATTTTCATTTTTCTGGTTGCGCCGCCCAACTTTCGGCCGTCTTAATTCCATAGAAGACCAAGGAGCCGCGGTTGAAGTCCATGACCGACGAAGCGCTGGCGCTATTGGAAACTCACGGCAAGCAACTTTTTGCCCTGCTGTTTCGCTTGACGCTGCGCCACGACGTGGCCGATGACCTGCTGCAAGATTTGTTTTACAAGCTGGCCCAGAGCGACGGCTTCCGGCGAGCTGATAATCGGCCGGCTTATGTCCATCGGATGGCCACTAACTTGGCCTTCGATTGGCGGCGACAGGCAAGACTTTTTGCGCTGAACGATGACAGAAGCTCGGAACTTGCGGCCGTCAGTCCATCACCGTTGGCCGATTTGGTGCGCCGTGAGGAATTAGAGCAAACTTTGAACGCCATTTGCGAATTGCCCGCGTCAGCTCGCGAAATCATCGTGCGGCGTTATTTGGAAGAGCAAAGTTATGAAACCATTGCCGTACAACTCGGCAAGACAACGCACCAGGTTCGGGCGGTTGCTTACAAGGCGATCAAGCGACTACGAACATTATTGAGCGACGAACGCATCAATCGAAAGCAGCAACTGCAAAAATAAAAATCAATCAATGCTACAGGCGTTGCACAACAAAGCCCAGCGGCTGTGTTGTGGAGCCCTTTCAGGGCAAAGGCAACGTAAACGCCGGCCGGTCAATTTGGAGGCTTTCAAACGTGACTCGCAAAAAAAACCTGTTGCGCGACTTCCACGAACTGGCACGGCTCGAAGTCGATGCTCATTCTGTAGATCGCGCCCTCAATCGGGTACAATCGGCGTTAAACAATTTTGTTGTTTCTCGGCCATTCTTTCTCGGAACAAAAATCATGTCCGTTCGAAATTTTGCCGCCGTCGCCGCTATCGCCGTTGTCATCTTCTTTTTGGCGCAATTAATTCCTTCACGTTCCAACGGCAATTTCGCCTTTGCGCAAGTTCAAACGGAAGTCGAAAAAGCGAAATCCGTGCAGTATATGCTGACCGAGAAAGTCACCACGAAAGAAAATAAGGCCGCGCCACAGCAAGTTAAGCACGTGATGGTTTTGGGAACCGATCGCCGCCGTGAAGAGGTGACTGTTAAACCAGGCGATGATTTGGGCCTGGGGCGATCTTGGGCTCTTGAGCAGGACCCGTACGTCAGTATTTATGACGGTGCCAAGCATAGAGGCATCACCATATATCCGGAGAAAAACGCGTTTATCTTAATTCGCGACAACCTTTCCGAAACCGAGGTTGGCCAAGTCAAAAATGAGCAACTTAAACCGCAATCTCAACTCGATTTTTACACGTTAATTCGTCATGTTCCCTCAGGTAAGGCCAAGCAACTTCCTGAGAGGACCATTGATGGCAAACGTGCGGTCGGATTTCTCATCGAGGAGACAACGGAGCAGAAGCAAGGAACCGACACATGGCGGCGCACCTATTGGGTCGATCCATCAACGAGGTTGCCAATCAGGATCGACGTATCGTTTCGAAGCACTGTACCATCGACGGCAAATATGGACGCCGCGATTACCGAAATAACTTTCGGTGCAGTACTAGATCCGGAGCTATTCAGCACCGATCCGCCAGCCGGTTACACAGATCTTAATCTCGCTGATCCAATTGCCGCGTCAAGGAATTCTTCCGCGGTAAAGGATCGGGAGCAAAGGCTTGCCAACGGATTGACAATCGGATCACGTGACCTCGAGGAGAGAAACAAAACTGTGCAATATACCGAAACGATCAAGCACTCACTCCAAATCGGCGAAGAACGCAGCGAAGGAGAGGTCGTACGAAAAGGATCGATTTCCGGCAAGAACTTGAAGCGCATTGAAACCAAATTCCAGCCTAGTTATCACCTGGATTTGGAAAAGGGAATCGTCGGGCCGCTTGAGTTCACTAAATATGTGGATATCTTCGATGGAAAGTCGGGCACCGAGCTAATTCTGTTTCCAGAGAAGCAAGGCTATCAATTGCGGCAAGACGCAAAATCACCAGCGCTGGAGAAATCGCCCGTTCATTTGTTCGGTATGTGGGCGATCGAGAAAAATGGCCATCCGATCATGACATCTCTCATGCAAGACGTTGCGGCGGGCTCGTTCGCCGGACCGATTGGAAACGCCATGCGTTCCGAAAAGCCGGGCGATGTCGGCTATTATGACTTGTTTCGGTATGTCCCGAGCGAACAAGATGTGCATGTTCCGCGGGGGCAAATGGCGAAGCTTCCACAAACAACTATCGACGGTAAGGCCGCTATCGGATTTCGCATTCATGGTGTCATGTCTGGAATAGGATCGGTGCCTGAGCGGAAAGAAAGCTGGGAAAAAATTTATTGGGTTGACCCCACAACCAATCTGCCAATTCGGATTGAGAGCGCCATTCACTATGTCGATCCATCGCAGTCGAGAGACGCAATTACGCACATCTTGATCAGCGACATCGTTTATGACGCTCCGCTTGAGCCGAAATTGTTCAGCACCGATCCGCCGGAGGGCTGGACAAATATGTGCGCACAAAAATCTGAAAAACCCGCCAAACCCAAATCAGAGTAAAGGCGTAGTATCTCGGACAGCCGCCTTTTTGGGAAACCTCGAGGAAAATTGGCCACTTGCCGGGCTTTGATTGGCCGATATAATCGAGATTGGCCGCAGGAAACTTTGGTTGCCTCGGTTGGAGATGCGACGGACCGGTTTTTACGGTTCTGCCTAACCCGACGCCCTCACCCCGACCCTTTCCTAAAGGGCGAGGGAGAAGAAGTCGAATCGGCGGGACATCTTCGGTTCGCTTATATCTATAGCGAACACTCCTTTACAGGTCCGAAGGCGTTTGGTACAAATTGCGGTTTCCCATTTGGCGACCCCTACCCAGGGATGGCGCTAAAAGGTAAAATGTAGGCATGCTGGGTGGGAGGAGCTCTCAGTGGTTGGTGGCCGCATTCGGCGGCCGGATTTGCAGGACGAAAATCGCGACGGCTGGTAGGATCAGCAGCAGTTTCCCAAGTTGGTTTTAGCTGCGATCGCGTTTTCACTTGTGACTTCGGCCAACACGAATTCGGCCTCTGCTCTCTGAGGGCAGTTCGGCGAAAGCATGTCGGCGACGGTTGGCGAGTTTTTGCTGAAATTGATCTTTGACAATTGAGTTGTAGTAATTGGCATCTTGATTGAACTGGCTGGTGCATCATCTAACGATGATGTTTCCAACCGAGTTCTCCAAGGCTCTTAGATTTCAATCGACAGTGTTTGATTGCAGGAGGACCTGCGGGTTGGCGAAAGTCGATCCAACGGAAATCTTGCGATTGGAAATTGTCCGATGAATTTGGAAAACGTTACTTATTTGGTCACGGGGTCGGTGCGCTTGCCGGCGATGGTGACCAACTGAATCCAGTAGCAGCCGAAATTGCACCATCGAAATGACCTCCGCCGCAAGGTTGATGTTATTGAGAGCGTTCGATTTAGGTGGTCAAGCTACTAAGGGCGCATGGGGGATGTCTTGGCGTTAGGAGGCTTTGAAGGGCGTGGAAGACTGCGATAAGCCCGGTGTAATTGTCAAACGAGTGTTGATACCGGGATTCCCGAACTGGCATGCACTGAATCCATAGGTGCATTGCAGCGAACGCGGCGAACTGAAACATCTCAGTAACCGCAGGAAAAGAAAGAAACCTCGATTTCCTCAGTAGCGGCGAGCGAACGGGAATCAGCCCAAACCGCGGTGGTTTTCCTCCGCGGGGTTGTAGGGCTCTTCACATGGGAGTTACCAAGCGATTTGCTAGTCGAACGATCTGGAAAGTTCGTCCATAGAGGGTGACAGGCCCGTAGACGAAAGCGAATCGCCTCCCGAAGAGTACCTGAGTAGGTCGAGCCACGTGGAATCTCGACTGAATCTGCGGGGACCATCCCGTAAGGCTAAATACTCCCTAACGACCGATAGTGAACTCAGTAGGGCGACTGAAAGATGGGAAGAACCCCTGCTAGGGGAGGACACTGAACCTGAAACCATGTGCCTACAAGCGATCGGAGGACTATGTCCGCTTCGGCGGAAATGTCTGACGGTGTGCCTTTTGCATAATGATCCGGCGAGTTGTCGTTAACGGCAAGGTTAAGGCTCTCAGAGCTGTAACCGTAGGGAAACCGAGTCTGAATAGGGCGATGAAGTCGTTAGTGGCAGACGCGAAACTGCACGATCTACCCATGAGCAGGTTGAATCTCGGGTTATACCGAGTGGAGGACCGAACCCATCTGGGTTGAAAACCGGTGGGATGACTTGTGGGGAGGAGTGAAAGTCTAATCAAGCGCAGAGATAGCTCGTTCTCTCCGAAATAGCTTTAGGGCTAGCCTTGAGACACTACGCATCGGGGGTAGAGATACTGAATCGGCTTGAGGGCCTTACCGGGTCGCTCTGCTGAACCAAACTCCGAATACCGGTGCGACTATCTCAGGAGACAGTCCGCGAGGGATAAGCTTCGCGGTCAAAAGGGAAACAACCCAGATCATCGGCTAAGGTCCCCAAGTCGAACTTAGTCACTAAGGAAGTTGAGTTGCTGAGACAGCCAGGATGTTGGCTTAGAAGCAGCCACCATTTAAAAAGTGCGTAACAGCTTACTGGCCGAGCAATTCTGCGCCGATAATGAACGGGAGTAAGTTCGACACCGAAGCCATGGGAATTGGGCGCCTGCGGGCGACCCAATTCGGTAGGAGAGCGCTGGACATCAGATACAAGCCGTACCGTAAGGAGCGGTGTTGGGGTGTTCAGGTGATTATGCCGGAATGAGTAACGATAAAACAGGTGAGAATCCTGTTCGCCGAAAGCCTAAGGTTTCCTGGGGAAGGTAATTCCGCCCAGGGTTAGCCGGTACCTAAGTCGAGGCCGAAAGGCGTAGACGATGGACAGCAGGTCAACATTCCTGCGCCGCGCAAGCATGCGATGGAGTGACGGCGTTTGTAGGGTGAGCGGTACGACTAGAAATGTCCGTGGCCGATAGGAAGGTGGGGGATGGGTAAATCCGCCCCGTAAGCCGACTTATTGGACCGACCGCATATACGTTCGGGAAGTCATCCGAAGGACGTCCAAGAAAACCTTCTCAGCTTAATGTTGGCGTGACCGTACTAAAACTGACACAGGTAGGCGAGACGAGAAGTCTAAGGCGCTCGGGAGAATACTGGTTAAGGAACTCTGCAATATGACCCTGTAACTTCGGGATAAAGGGTGCCCTCGGGGGTTAACGCTCCTGGGGGTCACAGTAAATCGGGAGCAGCGACTGTTTATCAAAAACACAGGACTCTGCGAACACGCAAGTGGATGTATAGAGTCTGACGCCTGCCCGGTGTTGGTAGGTTAAGGAAGAGGGTTATCTCCGTAAGGAGAGAAGCTCGCGACCGAAGCCCCAATAAACGGCGGCCGTAACTATGACGGTCCTAAGGTAGCGAAGTTCCTTGTCGGGTAAGTTCCGACCTGCATGAATGGCGTAACGACTGCTCTACTGTCTCAACCAGTAACCCGGTGAAATTGTAGCCGTGGTGAAGATGCCACGTTCCCGCAGTGTGACGGAAAGACCCCGTGAACCTTTACTGCAGGCAGATATTGGTCTCGGGCATTCTCTGTGTAGGATAGGTGGGAGGCGATGAAGTTTCGGCGCCAGCCGAGATGGAGCCAACGTTGAAATACCACCCTGAGGTTGTCTTAGTTCTAACTCCGATTCCCGTTTAACCGGGCGGAGGACAGTGTCTGTTGGGCAGTTTGACTGGGGCGGTCTCCTCCGAAAAATTAACGGAGGAGTTCAAAGGTACCCTCAGCCTGGTTGGCAATCAGGCTTCGAGCGCAAAGGTAGAAGGGTGCTTAACTGCGAGGCTTATCAGCCGAGCAGAGACGAAAGTCGGACTTAGTGATCCGGTGATTCCGTATGGAAGGGTCATCGCTCATCAGATAAAAGGTACTCTGGGGATAACAGGCTTATCGCTCCCGAGCGTCCATAGCGGCGGAGCGGTTTGGCACCTCGATGTCGGCTCATCACATCCTGGGGGTGGAGAAGCTCCCAAGGGTTTGGCTGTTCGCCAATGAAAGTGGTACGTGAGCTGGGTTCAGACCGTCGTGAGACAGGTCGGTCCCTATCTGCTGTGGGCGTACGAAACTTGCGGAGATTCTTCTTTAGTACGAGAGGATTTTGAAGGACGTTCCTCTGGTGTACCAGTTGTCGCGCTAGCGGCACGGCTGGATAGCTATGAACGGAAAGGATAAACGCTGAAAGCATATAAGCGTGAAGCCCGCTCCAAGATTAGGTTTCGTTGGGCCTTGTGCCCGAAAGTCCCCTGGAAGACTACCAGGTTGATAGGCCGGATGTGTACGTGCAGTAATGCATTTAGCTAACCGGTACTAACGGACGAACGCTTGGCCATCTATATCCAACGCTCTTGACGTGAGTGCCACTGCTGGCTGGTCCAGCAGTGAAACTCCCGGCGAAGCTCCTCATTCTCCCTCGCCCCTTGTGGGAGAGGGTCGGGGTGAGGGGTGCGAGCAAGGCTGCAACTGGAAAACGGTTTCCAATTTAAGAGCACGCCAATTACTGCAATCCATCAAGCCGATGTCCGCCTACCGGCGGCATCGGTTTTTTCCGGCGACCATATCCGAAAGGTCACACCCGTCCCCATTCCGAACACGGTAGTTAAGCTTTCGGAGCCGATGGTAGTACCAAAAGTGCGAGAGTAGGTATCGCCGGATCAATTCAAAAAAGCCCCGCAGGCCAAAAGCCTGCGGGGCTTTTTATTGCGCTTAGCGGGTGCAAGTTGCCAAGTGCGGTTATTATGCCCATAATTTTGATGCAATCAATGTCTTTTCACAGGGTTTTCTCATGGGGCTGACATTCATCGAAGGCACGGTTTCCAGCAACGGAAAATCGAAGAGAATCGATTTTCTTGTTGACAGCGGTGCTATTTACAGTCTCCTACCTCTGTAGACCTGGAAGGATCTAAAGCTCAAGCCGAAGCGGACAGTTACATTCCCTTTGGCCGACGGCACAAAAATTAAACGGCGCGTTTCCGAATGTAAGTTCGCGTTGGCCGGCGAAGAAGGCCACAGTCCCGTCATCCTGGGTGAAGCGGGCGACGACGCCTTGCTGGGAGCTGTCACGCTGGAAACGCTCGGCCTCGTGCTCAATCCTTTCAGCCGTACCCTCCAGCCGATGATGATGCGCCTCGGATAAGGGAAAGCGACGCTTTCTGAGACCACGAAAATCCCACGCATGCATACAGCCACAAATCTTCCTGGCCTTTGTGGTCTCATTGCCGGCAACGGTCACAGCACCCGGCAATGCAGCAGTGGCTTGTAGATGTAATTTCGCACAAACTTGCTCTGCACGGGCTCTGCGAGCCGGTCTGCGGAGCGGTTCAGCTGCTGAAGTTTTTCCACTTCGTGAGTCAGATTGCCTTCAAAAGCGGCGAGCTGCCGCGGATAGACGGTTCGGGTGACGAAATCGAAGACTTTTTGGTCCGCCGAATTCGCCTCGTGAATTTGGGCCCGGACGCTGTCCGAGTCCAAATAGCTCATGTCCAATTGTTCGCGCAGCAGGTCGCGAGGACGCTGCTTGTCGCTCAGTTGGTTGCGGCGGCGATATTCAGCGCGAAATCCCGGCTCCTGCAACCATCCGCCGAGCATCACTAGCGATTCATCGAAGCGTTCGGTCAGGCCGACAAATCCAAACCGTGTGGAAATTAATTCAATGGCTTTGTCGGCATTGGGCTCGCCGGCGATCATCTTGGTTTGCCAATTGTGCAGCCAGGTTGCGGAAATCCAGCGCCGGAAATCCTCAAAACTGTGTTGCAGACCGCGATTCAGAAAATGCGAACGAAATCTCTTGGCCGGATCGCGAAAAAAGGTGAAAAACTGAATTTCCGGGCATTCCAAATGGAGATTGGAATAAGCCTTGACGTTGTGGCCCGAAATGCCTCTCAGATTCCGATATAGACGCCTGACGCGGCGTAAATCGGCGGCTTCGACGCAAGTGCGGTGGTCTTGACGATCTTTGCCCCGTTTGGCGAGCGGCAGTCGAATGTCGCAGTGCCTGGTTCCAAACGAGCGTCGAAGAATCGAGTGCAGCGTGGTGCCCCCTGTTTTCTCGATATGCACGAATGCATACATCGTTAGCGCTCCGTTGGTTATGGACACGCGCAATCCACCTATTCTGGTTGTATCGGTTACCTCGTTGCTGCGCTTGAGTTATGGCAAAGCCGCGGGGCAGCGACCTGGGCAACTCCCAGCGGGGTCTTTTCTGCGTCGCGCCCACAAATCTCGATATTTAAGGAGTAGATTCGGGGCCAGATGCCCGCTGGTCGTAATCACGATTCCCGGTCAAAATGACCGAACCACCGGCCTCCCCAGCGGTCATACAATGGGCAAGACGCCGTTTCTGGCCGCTGTTACATGGATGCAAAGGTAGACGTGAGCCATCACCTTCATCGAATTGCAAACGAATCTGGTTTGGCGGACAGCAGCGAGCCGACCGATCAGGTTTCGTCTGTGGCAACGGGAACACCGACGGCAGTTGGGCCGCCGGAATCAGACCCATCTGAAGATGCGAATCGGCCGCCGCAGCTCAATCGCCGCTTCATAACAGCCGCGTGCATGATGGTGATGGTGCTAGCCGCGATGGAACTCACCATCACCAGCACGGCCATGCCGACGATCATTGGCGATTTGCACGGTCTGGAGCATTATTCCTGGGTCACTTCGGTTTATTTGCTGGTCTGCACGGTCACGATGCCAATTTACGGCCGACTGGCCGATGCTTGGGGACGCAAGAGGGTGCTGCTGTGGGCGATTGGGTTGTTTTGCGGCGCTTCGGTGTTGGCAGCCAGTGCCCAAAATCTGGGGCAGCTGATTCTGTTTCGCGGCTTCCAGGGATTGGGCGCCGGCGGCATTATGCCGGTGGTGCTGACGATCCTGGGTGATATTTTCACGCTCGAAGAACGGGCCAAAGTTCAGGGTTGGTTTAGCGCCGTGTGGGGTTCGTCGTCATTGGCCGGCCCGGCGATCGGCGCGCTGTTGGTGGAAACGCTTGGCTGGCGCTCGATTTTTTTCGTCAACCTGCCTTTGGGTGCGCTAGGCTTTGGCGTGTTGGTGTGGAAGTACCACGATCATGGCAAGCCGCATTCGACGGATCTTGGATTTGCCCGGCGCCTCACTGCTTGCGGTGTCGTGCGCTGCGCTGTTGGGTTTGGTCTCTGCGCTGGGGCTGGACACAGTGCCGTGGGCGATTTCCGCCGTGCTATTCTGTGTCGCAATAGTGGCCGGCCTGTGGTTCGTGCGCGTCGAGCTGCACGCCAACAATCCGATTTTGCCGCCGCAGCTGATCACGAATCGAGCCATCGGTCCGGCACTCTTCGCCAGTGCGCTGATGGGCGTCGGCTTCTTCGGTGTCGATACTTATGTGCCGCTGTACGTGCAAGGCACAACCGGCGCCGGCGCGACCGCCGCAGCCGGTGTGGTCACGCCGGTGATGCTCGCCTGGGCGTCCAGCGGCGTGTTTGTCGCGCCAATTATTGTGCATTGGGGATTCCGCAAGACTGCGGTGATCGGCAGTGCGCTGGTGACCATCAGTTTTGTCAGTCTGTTCGTCTGCGCTCTGCTAAATGCCAGTGGTTGGGTATTGGCGGCCGTACTGGTGATTGGCGGGGTGGGGTTTGGAACCTCGTCGATGCCGCAGCTCTTGTCCGCTCAGCACGGCGTGACTTGGCAACAACGCGGTATCGTCACCAGCGCGATCGAGTTTTTCCGAACGATGGGCGGCGCCATCGGCATTGCCTTGTTGGGCATGCTGTTCAATGTACTGGCCGCGCCACAGATGCAAGAGCTGCGCACGATGGGCGTGAGTCCGGCCACCATTATGGATCCGCATGCCCGCGCGTTGATTCCCGCCGCCGCCCGCCCGATCATTCACACGATGATCGATTCCGGCCTGACCTGGGTGTTTCTGGCCATGGCCGTCATCGCCGGATTGCAAATTGTCGTCAGCTCGCTCATGGCCTCGTCCGACGATCATCCGGCAGCAACGGAAGTGGAACCCTTCGAGGCCCTGCCGGGCTGATTACCAAGTGTAGCGGCCGGGCTCGGCCCGTGCTCCAGCGCGGAGCAAGCCCCGCCCCTTCACAAAGTTGCTATACAAATTCGTGCCACGGCCGCATTTTTCTGAGATAATCTGGTCCTGGCGGGCGACTTTTCTACAACACGCCTTCGGAAGCGTGCCGCACCGCCAGCCAGGCGGATCGCGGGGACCAACAATGCGGCAGCTAACGGCCCAACTGCTGGCGGAACTGATCGACCGCCACGGAGCGGCGCGAAAGCTGTACGCCCGGCAGTGGTGCCCGGCGCCCGACGATGTGGTGCAACAGGCGCTCATCGAACTGGCAGCCTGCCGCGAACTGCCCACCAGTCCCGCGGCCTGGCTGTTTGGCGTGGTGCGCCGCTTAGCGATAAGCCAGGGTCGGTCGGAGCGGCGGCGGCAGCGCCATGAGGCAGCAGCAGCAAGCGCCTGGTTCGAAAGATTGAAGCATCAGCACGAAACAGCCGCCGCGGCGGTCGATGCGCTCGGCGAACTGCCGCTATCGGATCGTGAAATTGTAATTGCTCATTTGTGGGGCCGGTTGACGTTTGTCGAAATCGCGCAACTGATTGGTAGCTCGCACAGCACCGCTCAGCGACGTTACGAGGGGGCCATCAATCGGTTGCGAGAGAAGCTGAACCGCGAAAGGATGAACACGCCATGTCCGAAGACAGAGAACTAAATCCAGGGTGGCTGGGGTCGACCGAAGGAAGCCCCCAGCCGTCATCGCATGCCGGGGGCGCGATAGATGCCGAGCGGCTTTTGCAAAACTGTTTGCCCGAGGTGCTGACATTCGATCGCGATCAGCTTTTTTTTCAAGCAGGCTTTGCCGCCGGGTCTGCCAAGCGATCCCTGCGGTTGTTCTGGCCTTCGGCCGCCGCGGCAATGTTGCTCGTTTCAATCGGTCTGGGTGTCGCCTTGCACAATCAAGCGCGCTCCATAGCCGGCCTCGAAACGGCGTTGGCTACCGCGCAAAACATGCAGGGCGCCACCGGACTGGCCACTTCGGGTGCCACCGCTGGCTCGTCCAGCAGTGTGCCGGGCGTGCCGTCACATGGCGATTCCACTGTTGGGCAAGCCAGCAGTGGCACCTCGGTGGATGACACGGATCGTCTATTTGCCGATGACCGCCTGCGCCACTGGCAGCGTTTGGCCTCCCCTGCCCCGCTGCCGCCGGGTCGGTTGACGGCGCTGGGCTGGGAACAATTGCCGGCGGAAATGGGGAATGGGGATTGGGGAATGGGAAATGTTGATCGGCCCACTACACAGGGGATGAAAATCAATCCCGATTCGTCTCCGCCGCGCCGGCCAGCGACTTATTTGGAACTACTGCGAACCTATGGTGAGGGCTAAATCGTGCAAACGTTGATTTCTTCGATGACGAGTCACGACGCAACAGCCCCGCGGGGGCTGCACAACAAAGCTAACCCAGGGTGGCGCGATGCCGCTGCGCGACATCGTTTACCCTGGACTGTAATGCATAAAGCCTTCGGCGTAAGTAAAACAACACAAATTCTCCGAGCTATTATCGCGCTGGCAATTTGTTCGATCACGTCATCGGTCGCACTCGCTCAGGTTACCGTGATCGACAGCGACGGCGACAAGCAGCCAAACATCTACCGCATGACGGTCTCTCCGGCTCCGGAACCAAAGCCGGCGCTGAAATATCACTTCCTCGTGCCGCCAGTCGATCAAATCCACGCCAACGCCGCGACGCTCTATTACAAGGCAATGTCGATCGAGGAAGAGCGAGTTGCCATGCGCCAATTCGACGAGGCACTGAGCAATGACGAGAAGTACGACCAGTTATACTCCGGTCCGCTGGATCGATTTCCGCAGAAAGAAGCGGAAGGGTACGTCCGCTGGCTGGATGCCGGATATTTTGATTCCATTCGCGAGGCCGCCCGGTGCAGCCATTGCGATTGGATGGACGACATTCGTCAACGCGGCATCAGTACGACGTTGCCGCAAGCCCAGAGTAGTCGCCAGTTTTGCAATTTGCTGGCCTTGCGGGCCCGGTTGCAAGTCGCCCAGAACAAGCTTGAAGAGGCCGTCGACACGTTGCTGGCCGGCTATGCCTGGTCGCGCAATCTCGGGCATTCACCCACGCTGGTGCAATGTCTGATCGGCATGGCTTTTCAAGGGGTATTGGACGAGCAGGCCGCCACGCTCATCGCTGCCGAGAATTCGCCAAATTTGTATTGGGCATTCACCGACTTGGCGGAGCATCCAGTTGATCTGCGGCAAGCCCTGTCTTACGAATCGCGGTTGCTGGAATTCACATTTCATTCCCTCGCAGAAATCGATCGTCGCATCTTCACGCCAGAGGAAGCTCTGCAATTGGCCAACAAAGATTTGCCAGATATTACCAACCGTGGCGATCACAACATTGTCAATACTTTATTGTGGGCCTTGGAATTGCAGCCGGAAGCCCGTAAGTATCTCCTGGAGCATGGCTACACGGTCGAGAGGCTAGACGCGATGCCGGTTCTGCAAGAGGTCATGCTTTATCGCTGGCGGCAGTTCGAAGTCATCTGCGACGATTACTTCAAATGGCTCATGTTGCCCGACAACGAAGTCGCGGATGGATTCTCGCGTTCCTATGGCGTCATGCGTGCCACCGAACTGGAAGGCAAAGACGCCCCGTTTACATCGCTGTTGCCCGCTGTGCAAGCAGCTTCGTACGCGCGATACCGGACGATGCGATTTACGAACATGCTGCGGATCGTCGAAGCCCTGCGGATGTACGCGGCGGAGCATGGCAGGTGGCCAGAACGGCTCGCGGACATCACCAGCGTGCCGGTGCCGGTCGATCCCTTCTCAAAAAAACCGTTCCAGTATTCCGTGAAGGATGGCGTAGCCACGATCGATCCGCCGGCCGACGCAGAGCTTCCTGGCGGTGCGCCAGCCAGCCGCCGTTATGAACTGAAGCTCCGCAAAGCAAACGCTCAATGAATCACGACACACTCTTTGAACGGAGATTTGATCGATGAAACGGGTCCTCGAATTTGGGGTGCTTTTTGCCGTGCTTCTGCATGCCATCAATGGCATTTCTCAAGAAAAGCCAGCCGACGATCTGACCGCGATCGCGCCCTTCATCAACGATCAGACAGTGGCAATCGCACGCATCGATTTGGCGCAGCTCGATCTCGCCGCGCTCCAAAAGCAGCTTATTGAACCCCTGTTGCAAATCGATGCTGAGCGGATTTCGGCCACGTTACTCACAGATAAAGTGCATCAGTTGGGCGAGCAACTCCGAGCGACGGGCGACAGGCGCATCTATTTCGTCGTTTCACTGGCTCCGATGCCTAACTTACAGGTGTCGCAATATCAATTGGTGATGCCGCCGACCACATTCGTCGTCGTTCCGGCGCAAAAGGGGCTGCGCTCGACACGATTGATCAGCTCGTGAAGTTATTGCGCGAGCGAATGCCGCAAAACTTCCATCCAAGTCACGTACTCGCCCATCAACAAATCAACGGCGCGGAAGTTATTTCAATTCGCGGCATCCTCGATAGACTGGTCGTCTTTGCGGCATCTCCACGCCCTGAATTCCAGCCAGCGCTCTCTGCCGCGGGCGACCATCCGGTTTGTGTGGCCGTTGTGCCGCCGCCGATTTTCGCCCGCGCGACCCGCGAAATCCTCCTCAACCCTTTGCTCGGCACTGAAAAGCCATTTGGTCCGATTGTTGCGCACGGTTTCCGCTGGGCGGCAATCGGAGTCGAACCGAATCTGGAACGATTTAACGCACAAGTCGCGATCCAATCGACCGATGCCTCGGCAGCCAGCGCGCTGGCAGATGCCATGAAGCAATTCGCCAGCATTATGGCAGCTCAATCGGTTGCGGGCTCGAACAACCCAGCCGCCTCTGTCCTGACCTCAGTACAGCTGCTTTCTTTATTGCCTGAACAGAAGGGCGATCAGCTTGTGCTCTCGCTCGATGGTGAGCGCGCCGCAACATTCTCGAAGTTCGCTGAAGCAACATGGATTCAATCGACGGCTGCATCTAAGCGAAATCAATCGATGAATAATTTGAAGCAAATTGCTCTATCGATTCTCAATTACGAGGACAAACATCACGAACTTCCTGATCGAGCTATCCGTGACAAAGACGGCAAGCCGCTTTTAAGCTGGCGTGTGGCAATGCTGCCAGATTTGGAAGAAGGGAATCTCTACAGAGAATTCCACCTTGATGAGCCTTGGGATAGTGAGCACAATCGCAAGCTCATTGAGCGGATGCCGGACGCCTTCCGCAATCCGGACACGGGACATTTGCATCCCGGCCGTACTCGGTATCTGGCGGTGGTCGGTGAACAATGCATCTTTCCGCCCGATCGCGCCATCAAGATGAAAGAGATTACCGACGGCACTTCGAAGACGATTATGGTCGTCGAAGCCGATCCGGAACATTCGGTCATCTGGACCAAGCCGGACGATTTAGAAGTCGACCTGGAGAATCCTATTCTTGGCTTGGCGGGTGGCAAATCGACGTTCAATATGGTTACGAGCGACGGCGCGGCACATACCATTCGGGCATCACTTGAACCCGGGGTTTTACGCGCCATGTTTACGCGCAATGGCGGGGAAACGATTGATTGGTCAAAGGTGCATCCCGAAGGATGGGGAAGAAAATAAGCGGGCCAAATCCGCTCGTACTCGTTATTGCGGCCCGGCTCCGACTCCGGCGGTCTGTTTTCGGGGTTAAATCTCTTTGGGCTTGCCGGCCGGCATTAAATCGCAGGTAGATCAGCCTCTTTGGGCTGATATCTGGCAAAGTCACGCTGGAACGCCTGGCTTACGTTTTCGCCGATTCGATTGCAGAAACCCTGCCGCCAGCGCAGAATAGATTAACAGAAGGGAGTAGAACGCTGTGACTACCCGCACTGCGACCTGGCGTCGCTTCTTGTCGTTGCTGCTAGCATGGACTCTGGGACTGGCATTACCTACAGGTCACCTGCCGCTTTGGGGCGACGAGCCCGTTAAGCAAGCCCCTTCAACAGTCAGTGAAACCGGCAAGCCGCCCCTCGGCCGTGAACTGGGGGCCGAACGGCAAGCTGCCAAGCCTGTTGCACCCCCTCTCAGAAACTCGCCAACCTCGGCTGAAGATTTGGCCGCCATTCAAACGGCCATCCAGCAAGCGGTGGCGAAGGGCTTGCCGGCCACGGTGGGCATCACCATCCGTGGAACCTTCGGCAGCGGCGTGGTGGTGACCGAAGACGGATACATTCTGACCGCCGGCCATGTGGCGGCAGTGCCGGGTGCGATGCTTGGGTTACCTTTCCCGATGGCAAACGCGTGAGAGCGAAAACGCTGGGCATGAACTACGGCATCGACAGCGGCATGCTCAAAATTAGCGAAGAGGGAAAATGGCCGCACGTCGAAATGGGTCGCTCGGCCGATTTGAAACTGGGCCAGTGGTGCGTGACGCTGGGGCATCCTGGCGGCATGATTAAAGATCGCCCGCCGGTGGTGAGGGCCGGACGCATTTTGTACGCCCGTGGCGATGCCATTGCCACCGATTGCACCTTGGTCGGCGGCGATTCCGGTGGCCCCCTGTTAGATACCAATGGCCGCGTGATTGGCATTCACAGCCGCATCAGCGATGATGTAATCGACAACTACCACGTGCCGATCGATACGTTCCGCGATACCTGGGATCGGCTGGCGAAAGGCGAAGCCTGGGGAGGGCCACAGCAAAGCGGCCCGCTGCTGGGCATCAATGGTCAAAACGATCCGCGGGGTTGCCTGGTGACGAATGTGTTCCGCGATTTGCCGGCCGACAAAGCGGGAATCAAGATCGACGACGTAATTACCGCCGTCGGCAGTGAAACCGTGAAGGGCCTAGATGGTCTTCAGTCGCTGCTGGCCAAGCGGAAGCCGGGCGACGAAATAACACTGACCGTTCGCCGTGGAGAAGATAAACTTGAGTTGAAAGCAAAACTGGCCGGGTGGGACTGAAACCCGTGAATGATTAAAAATGGTAATTCGCATGACAAGCAATAAATGGATGGTGCGGTCGGTTGTGCTGCTGGTAATTGCCATTGCCTGCACACCGGCCTGGGCGCAGCGTGGCGGTCGGTCGCTGGCCAGCAATTTGCGCAATGGGCGCGATGTAAAAACCGCTTTCAAAAGTGTAGTGGCCAAGGCCAGCCAGTCGACGGTTCGCGTAATGTCGGGGGGCAGAGATATTGCCTTGGGCGCCGTGGTGGGCGCCGATGGTTGGATTATCACGAAATACAGCGAGCTGCGCGAACCGCTGGTATGCTGGTTCAACGATGGCCGCCAGTTGCCGGCAAAGGTTGTGGGCGCAGACCCCACGTTCGATTTGGCAATGCTCAAGGTGAACGCCACGGGCCTTAAAACCGTGCAATGGGCAGATGGCGATGTTCCGGCAGTTGGGCAATTCCTGGCGACGGCATCGATCGGCGAATTGCCGCAGGCGATTGGCGTGGTGAGCGTGCCCCCGCGAGCAATTCCCCACCGCGCTGGTGTGTTGGGAGTTGTGCTCGACGATGCGAAATCGGGCGCGAAAATTCTTGAAGTATGGTCCGGCAGCGGCGCCGACGAGGCCGGTTTGAAAGTCGGCGATGTTGTCGTTCGCGTCAACGATAAAGCGATCGATTCACGCGAGGTCATGATCGCCACCGTCCAGAAATTCAAACCGCTCGACAACATTTCGCTCGTGGTGCAGCGTGGCGAAGAACAATTGAACATCAAGGCCACCCTCAGAGCCCGTGGCGAGACCGGGCAAGTCAGCCGCAGCGATCGCATGAATGCGATGGGCGGCCCGTTAAGCAAGCGCTCCGCCGATTTTCCCACGGTCATTCAGCACGATACCGTGCTAAGGCCGTCGGAGTGTGGCGGGCCGGTGGTCGATTTGTCGGGCAAAGTTGTCGGCATTAACATTGCGCGGTCCGGGCGTACCGAATCGTTCGCGGTACCAGCCGACCAGGTGCGGGCAGAACTGGCCGACCTGGAAAGTGGCCGACTTGCGCAAAGGAGCCGCTGCCCGGCGCCAAACCAACGGTAGACGCCAAGAAGGAAACGAAAACCGTCGATAAAAAAGCCGACAGTACGAAAGCGGGACCGTAAAGGCCCGCTGCCAGGTTTCTCATCGCAGTGTAATCCTCGCACACCCCTTCAAAATCCTCTGGCTTTTTCGACTTTGGCGCAAACCCCGCCAGAGTCAAATTGATGGCTGCGCTTCGCGCGGAAAAAACTCCTGGCCACGGAACTTTTTGGGCGGGATTTTTGGGCCATTCATCTGCTAGGCTCACGGTCGCCAGTTAACTTCGCGAGCATCTCCGCCAATAGTTCCAGCGGCAAGCCGACGACGTTCGACTCGCTCCCTTCAATCACATGGACCCAGCCGAGTCGGTCTTGATAGCCAAACGCGCCGGCTTTGCCTTCCCATTGGTAGGAGTCGAGGTATTCATTAAGCGCCTGATCCGAAATCGCATCCATCCGCAAGCGCGTAATGGCGATCTGGGTGTCCGGCGGGCGATTCGGGTAATTCCACAGGCAAAGCCCGCTCAGCACGCGGTGTTCGCGACCGCGGAGCAATTCCAACATGCGGCGCGCAGCGCAATATCTGGCGGTTTCCCCAGCACTTGCCCTTCGCACTCGGCGATGGTGTCGCAGCCAATAATCACGCCGTGGTTTATGCGCCGGGCCACATCGGCCGCCTTTTCGTAAGCCAGACGGGCTACCATTTCCGCAGGGCTTTCGCGGCTGCATACGCCACATTCCGCGGCTGGCGAAGGCACAATCACCTCGAATTCATAGCCCGCTTCGGCCAATAATTCTCTTCGCCGCGGCGACCGGCTGGCAAGAATCAGCTTTGTTGCGGGCGGCGGCATGAATGGTGATGTACGATTTAGGAAACAAGATTTAGGATTTGCGTCGCTCGTACCATCCTAAACCATAAATCGTCCATCATAAATCTCTGTGCAAGTTCTCTACGAAGACAACCATCTGCTCGCCGTGGCCAAGCCGCCGGGGCTGCCCACGCAAGGAGCGGCGGCCGGCAAGCCCAGCCTGGTCATCGAAGCCAAGGAATACCTGCGGAAAAAATACCGCAAGCCGGGAAATGTATATCTTGGTGTGGTGAGCCGTTTGGATTCAGCGGTCAGCGGCGTTGTGGTTTTCGCCCGCACCTCGAAAGCCGCCGCGCGGTTGAACGAGCAATTTCGGAGCCGCAAAGTCGAGAAGACATATTGGGCGCTAGTCGAAGGGCGAATCGAACCAGCGTCGGCTGAACTCGTCGACTCGATTGCTAAAGATGAACCGCATGCGCGGATGAAGGTTGTGCCAACGGCGGGTAAAAATGGGCAGTTACGTTCAAACAGCGGCGCGAAAGAAGCCCGACTATCGTACCGACGGCTCAAAATGGAAGATGGCTGCAGTTTGCTTGAAATTCAGTTGGAAACAGGACGAAAACATCAAATCCGGGTACAATTGGCGTCGCGTGGACATCCGGTGGTCGGCGATCGAAAATACGGTTCACGGCGGGCATTTCCCGGGGGAATTGCACTGCATTCGCGGCGGCTGGTGATCGAACATCCCACCAAAAAGACCGCCGTTGAGCTTGTGGCCCCGTTGCCAAAAGCTTGGAAACTGCTTGCGAAATAGAGTTTGGAACTTAGGATTGAATGGTTGTGTGTTCTAAGCCGCCAGCGGCCTAAAGCCAAATGAAAAGCTCTGATTGCTTTCACAACTGACGACCGACAACGGACCACTGACCCACCGCTCTCGTGGATCGAAACAAGAAAAACTTCCGTACTTGCGTGCTGAACAGCGGCCTCGTGGCGACCGCCGAGTTAGATCAGGCCATCGTTGCGCTATGGACACAGCGCAGCAAGGGCGGCGTAGCACAAGTCGAGATCTCCGAACAGGAGCTAGCCGACAAGCTGGTCGAACTGGGCCGGCTGACTCGCTATCAGGCCCAGCAACTGTTGGCCGGCAGAACGAAGCTGCATTTGTCGCAGTACCGAATTCTGGAATTGATTGGCCAAGGGGGCATGGGGCAAGTTTTCAAAGCCGAACACACAATCATGGGCCGCGTTGTGGCCGTGAAAGTGCTGCCCCGCAACAAGGCCACGCCGGATGCCGAGGCCAGTTTCATGCACGAAATTCGGGCCCAAGCCCGGCTGCACCACGAAAACCTGGTTCAGGCACACGATGCGGGGCACGACGGCAACGTGTACTTCCTGGTGACGGAATTCGTGCCAGGCAGCGATTTGCGAAAGTACGTGCGTCAATATGGTCCACTAACGATGCGGGCTGCCGCCACCATCATCACCCAAGCGGCTCGCGGTTTGGGGCATGCTCACGAACAGGGGCTGATCCATCGCGACGTGAAGCCAGGAAACCTATTGGTCACGCCGGAGGGGAAGACAAAGGTTTCCGACCTGGGGCTCGCCGGTTGGCTGAACGATACCGACATCGATCCCCGCGCCGGCAAAATTGTGGGCACCGCCGATTACTTGTCGCCGGAGCAAATTTTAACGCCGCACAAAGTGACTGCCAGCAGTGATATCTATTCGCTGGGTTGCACGCTGTATTACGCCGTCACCGGCAAAGTGCCGTTTCCTGGCGGAACCAGTCGCGATAAAGCGAGGCGGCATTTAGAAGACCAGCCGTTGCATCCACGACGTCTGAATCCGGATTTGAACGACAAGTTCATCGACGTCATTGCGGCCATGATGGATAAGGATGTGACGTTGCGCACGACTTCGGCCGCCGAAGTCATTCGCCAGCTTGCGCCGTGGGCGGAAGAACGGGTCGATGCGCCGCTCCTGGAGCCGGCAGAAAAACGAATTCCCTCGCACATTGAATTCGACACCGCTACCGCAATCAGAAGAGTTCGACGGCGGCGACTTTGCCGCGCTGGCCGAGACCGATTGGCAGTTGGAAGAGGGACTTAGCCAGGGCTCGCAAGGCACCGATCCGTTCGCGCAAATCGACGAAGAAACCGTGCCTGCGCCGTCCGACACCTGGCTCGCGCCGCCGCGATATCGCATGTCGCGACGAAACCATGCTGCTCGGTTCCGTCGCTGGAATTGCAATTGTCGTGCTGGTAGTCGTATTGTTTTACGCGATCTTTAAGTGAGATTACGCAAAACCGCCAGCGAGATGGCAAAGCAGTCCGGCGGCACTCAGCCAACCACTGCGTTTCAGCTGGCAAACTCCGGTCGGCGGCGACCGAGCTGGCCTTGCAGGCGTTGCACAATCGAGCTGTGCATTTGGCTGACGCGGCTTTCCGAGAGATCGAGCGTGGCGCCAATCTCTTTCATCGTCAGTTCTTCGTAGTAGTACAGGATGATGATCAGCCGCTCGTTGCGGTTGAGGCCCTTGGTCACCAACCGCATCAGATCGGTTTTTTGAATCCGCCGCGTGGGATCTTCGCCGCGCTTATCTTCCAAAATGTCGATTTCGCGAACGTCTTTGTAGCTGTCAGTCTCGTACCACTTCTTGTTGAGGCTGATCAAGTTGACCGCATTGGCCTCGAGGATCATCTTTTCGAGTTCCTGGAACTGGTATTTGCAGATACTCGGCCATTTCGGCTTCAGTAGGGGCTCGGCCCAGTCTGGCCTCCAGCGTCTTCATTGCTTCGTTGAGCTTGCTGGCCTTGGAACGCACCAGACGCGGTACCCAGTCCATCGTGCGCAGCTCGTCGAGCATCGCGCCACGAATGCGGGGGACGCAGTAGGTTTCGAATTTGACGCCGCGCGACAAATCGAAGGCGTCGATGGCGTCCATCAACCCGAACACGCCGGCTGAAACCAGGTCGTCCAGTTCGACGCCTTCGGGCAAGCGAGCCCAGATGCGTTCGCCGTTGTATTTCACCAGCGGCAGGTATTGCTCAACCAGCCGGTTGCGCATTTCCTGGTTTTCAGGGTCTGCTTTGAATTTCAGCCAGAACTCTTGGATATCTTCATGCGCAACGGCCGTTGCCATGCCATCCTCCATGATGTTTCACAGCCCAAGGCCTGCGGTTCAATCGTTGACCGCGCCAGCTTTGGGGCGATTCCATTCGCTGTTAATTTCACTGCTTGCCAGTGGGCCGAATGCCGGGCGAAGCTTGTCGCTTGGCAATTTCGGCCGTCAACCTGCCTGCGGATGGCTTCTTCAACAATTCCTTCCGGCCAACCGACCACCGACAGCGCCCAAGATTGCAAACACAATCAGGCATACGGTCGCATGTCCGAGCGTCGATTCCGCCGCACCGCCCGCCGCCACATCCCGGCACAATACGGCGGCAAATGCGAACAAACCCAACACGGCGGAATAGCGACGAGCCATCGAGCCAACCTTAGCGCAGCAACCGTCATTTTGCGTAACCGGCAAACTTTGACGGCAAATTCGCGGCGACGGTCTGTCTTATATCGGCCTTAGCTGCGGGCGTAAGTTCAGCATTTTTAATTCCGTCGGTTCTCCCAATTGAAACCTTGGTGGTGGTTGGTCTCGCCACGTGCAGGCAGCTCGTCGCATCTGGATTAAATTCCGCTTCCGGCGATGATCGTACGCCTCAGTGGCTTAAATCGGCCGGTGAGACCCTGCGGGCGGTTCCAGCGATGCCAGCAAATCCGTCGGGCATTTTCCGGCACGTTGGCCGCGAATCAAGCCAACAGCACCGCCGGCACGAACCTCACGAGTGCGCAGCACGAAGGCATCGGGTCCCAAATCAAGGCGGACCAGCTGTAGGGCCTCGTGGATTGAAGCGGCGCGGTAGGTGCGAATTTCCATTGGCAAATATGATTGCGTGGCTGTTGTCTGGTTGCCCGGGTTGTCGTGATTAGTTTTGCTTCTTGCCGTTTGCTGTCTGGCGTCTGCCTTACTTGGCATCCCTCACCATCGTGACCGATTCAATTTGCGTATCGCGAGTGATTTCGTTGTAGCTTAGCACCACCAACCGCGGCAGGTGGGCACTAGGTCATCTGTTTTAAGCCCGCGCGAATTTGTGGACTGACGAGCACGACCGGCGGATGGTTCTCGCGAGCCAGCTTTTCAATCGGCATCGCACAACAGCTTGCAGGTGATTTCCACGGCTTGCGGCGACATCTGCACGAACAAGCCCGCGCTCGCTGTGCTCGATGCCGGCTTTGATCCGGTCTTCCAGCGCCGGATCGAGCGTGACCACGTGCAGTTTGTCGTCGGCATCGCGGTAGCGGGAGCAAATGGCCCGAGCCAGGCGATGACGCACGTATTCGGTCAGCAACACCGGATCCTTGGTGCGGCAAGCATAATCGCCGAGCGTTTCCAAGATCGGGGCCAAGCTGGCGGATCGACACTTGTTCGCGCAGCAGCATCTGCAAGATGCGCTGCACTTCGGCCAGCTTCATTTGGCCGGGAATCAACTCGTCGACTGACCGCCGGCGACGCCTTTTTCAGTTCGTCGATCAAATGCTTCGTGGCGTCGCGGGTCAGAATTTCGTCGGCATGCTTGCGCACTGTTTCGGTCAGGTGTGTTGCCAACACGCCGGCCGGCTCGACGACCGTGTAGCCATACATTTCCGCTTGATCTCGGACGCCCGGTTCAATCCACGTGGCGGCGGTGTTGAATGCCGGTTCGCGGGTCTCGATGCCGCGCACTTTGCTGGTGGTCGCGCCGGAATCAATTGCCAAAAATAAGCTCGGTTCCAGAGCCCCTTCGGTCACGGGAATGTCTGCGATCTTTATTCGATACTGGGTTTGCTCGAGCCGCATGTTATCGCGAATGCGCACTTTGGGCATGATGATGCCGATGTCTGCCGCCACGCCTTGCCGCACACGTTGAATTCGTTCCAGCAAATCGCCACCGCGTTTGGGGTCGGCCAGGCGAATTAAGCCCGACGCCGATTTCGATTTCCATCGGATCGGTGGTCAGATAATCTTCGATCCGCTCGTCGGGCTTTTTTTTGGCATCGTCTCTGACTTTCGTCGCTGCGGCATGCCGCATCGCGCTGCTTCTGCCGCGACAGCATCAGTGCCATGCCGATGCAACTGCCGCCGATGGCGACCAGCGGAATCGTCGGTAAATTCGTGAAGATCAGCATCCCGAGAAAGCCGCCGGCAACGGCCAACGCTTGCGGGCGGGAAAACAACTGACGCAAGAATTCGCTCGGCAAATTCGTATCGGTGCTCGAACGAGTGACGAGCAAGCCGGCCGCCAACGAAATCAAGAACGCGGGCACCTGGCTCACAAGACCATCGCCGATCGTCAGCTTGGTGAAGATCTCGGCCGGCCTGCGTGAACGACATGCCGCCTTGGACCATGCCGATTACCAAGTCCGCCCATGATGTTGATGATCGTAATCAGAATGCCGGCAATGGCATCGCCGCGGACAAATTTGCTGGCACCATCCATCGCGCCAAAAAAGTCGGCCTGCTGCGTGATTTCCCGGCGGCGGCGCTGGGCTTCGGCTTCGTCGATGCTGCCGGCGTTCAGGTCGGCGTCGATCGCCATTTGTCGCCCAGGCATACCGTCCAAAGCAAATCGGGCCGCGACTTCGCTGATGCGCGTAGCACCCTTGGTGATGACGACAAACTGGATGATTACAATGATGATGAAGATAATGATGCCGACGACCAACTGATTTCCCGCAACGAATTCTCCGAACGCTTTCACCACGTGCCCTGCCGCGAGCGGCCCATCGAGTGCTGCCCGCGTCAAAATCAATCGCGTGGTTGCGACGTTCAAAACCAACCGTGCCAGTGTTGTTGCGAGCAGCAAGCTGGGGAAGACGCTGAACTCCAGCGGCGTGCGGACATAAATCGTCGTCAACAGAATGATGACGGCCAGCGTAATGTTGCACGCCAGCAGCACGTCCATCAGCGACGGCGGCATCGGCACGATAATGACCAGCACGCTGGCAATGATGCTTACCGGCAGAATCAGATCCTGCCAGCGCGAAAATGGCGGAGCTTTGCCGGAAATGGGTAATGTCCCCGCAGCCATCCATGACTCCGGATCTATGGTAGGTCAGGCTCCAGCCTGACAAGCAGCTTTCCAGGCATCAACCGGTCGTCACCCGTTCGATAAGTTGTCAGACGAAAGCCTGACCTACGGGCGGAAAATCAGCTCGAAACCAACTCAGAAGAGGGCGGGAAGGTACCGAAAAGCCCGGCAACTGTCTAGTGCTGTTAGCTTCGGAGAAAGCCTCTGCTAGCGTGCGAACTTAGCCGCTATTGCAACGCGATTAGGGATTGCTTTCGCACTCGCCGACGACCGGCCAGCCGTTGGCATCCCAGGTAAGTGGCCGAATCGAGAGTTTGCTGGCGCCGCGCGACGTGCCGTCGTAAAAATGGCAGCTGAACCAAAACTTGCCGCCGTCTTCGATAATGCCAGCATGGCCGGGGCCAATGTAGGGACCCACGGTGTCGACCACGGTAGTGCCCCCGCCAACCAATAAGTCCTGGCCGTCTTTGTCGAGATAGGGCCCCGTTACTTTGTCGGAGCGCCCGACTCGAGTGTGATACGTACTATTCACTCCGCGGCAACACATGCCCACGCTGACGAACAGAAAATAATGCCCGTCGTGCCGATAGATGTACGGCGCTTCAATGGAATTCCAATGGGCCAGCGAATACATCGGCGAGTCGGGCGCAATCCGCCGGCCGGTGGCCGGATCGAGCTCGATGAGTTTGATGCCACTCCAAAACGAGCCGAAAGATAACCAAAGCTTTCCGTCGGCATCGAGAAACGCCGCAGGGTCGATCGTGTTGAAATCGTCGCTGGCCTTCGATTGCACCACGATCCCGCCATCGGTCCATTTGTAAGCAGGATCGTTGGGATCAAGCGTGGGATTCGTGGCCACGCCAATCGCCGACGTGTTTTTGCCAAAGCTCGACGCAGAGAAGAACAACAAGTATTTATCGCCGACGTGGATGACATCGGGCGCCCAAAAATCGTTGCCGCGATTGAGCGGAACCGTCTGGGCAACCCACGCTGGTGGATTCGCGTTCGCCCGCGGACCGCGCTCCCAATGCACCAGGTCTTTGGAATGCCAAGAAGGCGCGTTCCGGCCGGTGAAGAAAACCCAGTACTCATCCTTGCATTTGACAATCGTTGACGGGTCGTGGACACCAACGCCGCGATTGCCCATGCGACGCAAGACCTCTTCTGGATCCGCGCTGGACTTCGTAGATGGAGATGAAGCTGCGGGATTTTGGCCGTGCGCTGCGATTGCAGCAATCGAAACGGCAAGAATACCGAAGGCGACGGCGAAATACGCACGGGTCTTCATCACATGCTCCATCGATTGGGGAAGGAACTATTCTGTTGCCCGCCGCCTGGCGATTTTCAAATCGTCGAGCCAGACGGCAATCGGCTCGATGGGCGTGATCGTCAAATGAGCCTTTGAATCCGAGCCACGCACATGAAGACGAACATCGTAGTCGCGCGAGCGCCGCCGCCTTCTGCTTCACTGCCCGGGCGACCGCTGCCAATTTCCGGCAGTGTGGTGCGAGCGAGCACTTTGCCATCGGCGGATTCCAGCGAGAATACCAGCCCGATTGATTTCGAATCCGTCACGGCGGCAAACGTTACTTCATACGATTCACCACTCTGAACGGGAATCGGAACGCTGTTCGTCGCTCCCGCACGGCCTTTCTTGGGAGCCGCTGTTTTCGTGACGGCAATTCGTATCAAGTGTGGGCTGTCTCGTTTTGGATACTTGGCGTCAGACTCAAAGGTCGCTTCGGCTTCGCCTTCTTTGAGCAATGACCAACCTGTGGACAAGTCGGTGGCTGTTGGCGCTGCGGAAGCGTCGGCCGCTTTGTTCTGCGCGCTCACGGAATTCGCGCATGCCACCGATGCAATAATCAAGAATACTGCTGACCAAATTAACGTCCGATGCACAGGCTATTCCTCGATTCGGGAGATGGGCGCAACAAAGCGACAGAATTTGATTTTTAGTCTTCCGCTTTCGGCGCGCCGATTTTCAACATTACCACGCCGTGAAACGGAACGTTGGCGGTGAACTTGCCCTCCGATTTTCCCAAGTCTTTTTGCCGCCACAAATCGCGGACCGGCTGCGCGCCTTCCAAATGCAGATCGGCCCAATCGACGGTAATGTCAGCCGGGCCAGCGACTTTTTCCAGTGCGGCCTTGGCTTCGGCCTGGGTCGGAAAATCCGTCGATTCTCGGGTAGAGCGATCGTTCAATCGCCAAACCTGGTTCGTCGCAGCCTGCGGCTGCCGTCCCCGTCGGGGCGGAATCACCTGGTAGCGACCGCGATTAAATAGACCAACCGCCATTGTGCCGTCGGCCAGCGGACGCGCCCAGATTTCAATTCCGGACTCGACATCTTCTTTGACTCGCGTCGCTTGCTTGCCCAGTGGGTCTTGATCGACGGCGAGCACCTCGTCGTTGCTCAGCAGACCCAAGGTGAAATCGTCCAGCCTTGTTAAATCGCAGCCAATCAGAAGCGGCGCGGCCAGCAGGCTCCACAAGCTGACATGCGTGTATTGTTCATCGGGGGTGAGATTTGTGGGATGGAAATTGCGGCCCGACCCCACCGACACCATGCCGACAATCATCATGTCAGGATCGTTCCAGTGACCCGGGTTGGCGAATTCAGCAAGATTCACTTGCTTATCCCAAATGCCGGTGAGACTTTGCCAGTTGTCGGTGATATCGCCGGTGGTGCGCCAGGAATTGCCGTCCACCTCTGGCCCCCATTTCCAGACTTGGTTGCCGCCGTATTGGCAAAGGCTGTAGAGAATGTCGCGATCCAGCTTTTTGAGGGCCGCCTGCATCGTCTGATACGGCTTCATGGCACTGGCCTGGTCGGTAATTTTGGCCACCTGCGAGTAGGAGCACAGATCGTATTTGAGATAATCGAGGCCCCAATCGGCGAAGGTCTTCGCGTCCTGCTCTTCATGTTCCCAACTGGCCGTGCAGCCACCGCAAGTCGTCGGGCCAGGACTGGAGTAAATTCCAGCCTTCAGCCCCAGCGAGTGAATGTGATCGATCAGCGCCTTCATATCAGGGAAGCGCTTATTGGTGTTAATGGTGCCATCGGGTGCACGCGGCGTCACGCCTTCCATCGTTGGATCATTTTGTCGGGCCAAGCGCGCGTTGTATTCCCAGTAGTCGTCGATATTGATGTAAGTCCAGCCGTGATTCACTAGGCCAGAGTTAACCATGGGATCGGCAGCGGCCTTGATATTGTCGCCGGTCACCGACGCACCGAAGCAATTCCAACTGTTCCAGCCCATCTGCGGTGCGAGGGCAATCGTATCGCCGACCACCAGTTTGAAATTCGAATCGGCTTTGCCCAGCGCGTTGTTGGCGTGCAGCTTGATCTTATACTCGCCTGGCTTATCACACTTGCCGCTGATAAAGCCCGTGTTTCCATCAACCGTGACTCCCACGGGCAAACCGTCGGCAGCGAATTTCATGGGCCGATCACCTGTTGCAGTAATGGTGTAGAGCACCGGATGGCCGGGCCGCACACCGAAGACTTTGGCGCCATTGATCCGCGGCGTTGCGGCAGGCTTGGGCGTCAGAATTTCATCACCGTAGGCGCTGGACGTTGCGATAACGGCAACAGAGAGCGCGGCGGACACAAACAGCGCGAGCAGGCGGTTCATTGCAGTATTCCCAGAAGTGTGGTGGGGTGGGGGCGACTGCCCGGAAGCGGAGGCAGAAATCGCTTGTGTCCCACAAGTAGAGCGTGAGGCAGTGAGGAATTCAAGGATTTCGCAAGATTCGGAAAAACCGCGGCGTTGAGCCGAGAGCAGCTATGGCCCAAAAATGGGCCTCAGCGGGCCGTTTACTTCTCGGTTTCTGTGAGCAACTGCTCCAAATATCGCTTCCAAACCACCGCTCGAGTGTGTGTGCCGTGGCCGCGGGTTTCGGGGCTTTCGGGAATCAGAATTGCCTTGCCGTGCTTAACGCGCTGGATTTCGCGCTTGAGAATGTCCAAGTCCGGAGGGTTGATCAGATCGTCGGCGGAATTTATTGCCAAAAGCGGTGCGGCGAATTTTTCCCAGGCCCGGCACCGGATCGTAATCGCTCGAGCTTTCAATGGCATACAGCACGTCGTTGGCGTCATGGGTTTTGACGAACGCGGCCGCATAATCATCCAGGAGCTTGTCGGCCTGGGCCGGCGTCGGCGATTGCTTGTAGCGCGCCAGCGGATTGCTGCTCATGAAAAACATGACTTCTGCCGCCGAATGCAGGCTCCGCGGCTGCGCAGCGTACTCGCCATCTTTCCACTCCGGATCGCTGCGAGTCATCTCGCTGATGATCCGCCGCCACATCCGATTGCGACCCCCAATCTGTGCAGGCAAACTTGCCAGCGGCATGAGCGCATCCATGTCGTTGGGATATTGCTCGCCCCACAGCCAGGTGTGCATGCCGCCCATCGATGTGCCCATCACCAGCCGCAGATGGTTGACCTTCAAACCTTCGGTGACCAGTCGATGCTCCGCCTCGACCATGTCGGCATACCCGTATTGCGGAAACTTAGCGTGCTCCCCGTCGCTTGGTTTGCTCGATGCGCCATGACCAATATCGTCGGGCAAGACGATGTAAAACCGCTCGGCATCCAAAAGTTGTCCTGGGCCGAACAGCTCGCCGGCAAATTCGTCCACCAAGAATTGCTTTCCGCTACCGGTTGTGCCGTGCATAATGAGCACCGCATTGTGAACGACATCTTGCTGGTCGTGCCGAGGTTGACCGAGCGTTCGATAGTGTATCTTTAGTTCCGGCATGGTTTCGCCGGAATGAAAATGAAAATCTTTGATGACATAATCGCCTTCAGTGGGTTTTGGATATTCGGCGCCGCTGGCGACGTTGACCATCGAACATGCCAAAGCCAACGCAGTCATTAGCCAAATACGGCGAGGCACTTTTCGAGAAACCGTATTCATCGATACGGACCTTTCAAATTGATTGGAAACATGGCGCGACTAGGCTTTGCCCATAAATTCATGACTACCACAATTCTGAGTAGCTGGCCGTCGCCTGCTGTCGCAACAGATTGTGCGAGCAACCGATTTTTCGGGCAAAGCCGCGCGACTAACCGATTCTAGCTGCTTCCGGCGGCGTCCGCAGTAAACTTCCTTGAAGCACTAATTTTTGATACAGGCCGGCTGCCAATGCAATTCCCAAGGCTTCTCTGCACTTTTGCCCTTGGCTACACCGTGACCGTAACGATGGTGGCCATGGTGCGGCCGCCAGTCGGTTTGTCGCCGCTTTGGGCTCCCGATTCGTCGGAAATGAACCGTCCCGCGCCGGAGCAATTTCAAGTGCGATTGGAAACGAACAAGGGGGTCATCGGGCTGGAAATCAATCGCAACTGGGCTCCGCATGGAGTCGATCGCTTTTACAACCTGGTGTGCGCGGGCTATTTCGATGGCACCAGGTTTTTCCGCGTAATTCGCGGCAAGTGGGCCCAGTTTGGCATTAATGGCAATCCAAAAGTTTCTGGGGCGTGGCGCAACAAAACCATTGTTGACGATCCACGGCGGCAATCGAACATTCGCGGCACTATCGCCTACGCCTTCGCAGTTCCCAATGGGCGTACGACGCAGTTGTTTATCAATTTGAGAGATAACACGGCGACGCACGATGCAGAGCCATTTGTGCCAATCGGCCGTGTGAAGGAGGGGATGGAGATTGCCGACTCGCTCTACGCTGACTACGGCGAAGACTCAGGCGGCGGAATTCGCGCCGGCAAACAGCAGCAGCTGTTCGAAGGCGGCAACGCATATCTCAAGAAGAACTTCCCGAAACTCGACTTCATCGTTCGCGCGACGCTAATTCAGCAGTAAGCGGCTGTCTAAAGTCCAATTCAACTGCTCCGCAGAGTAGCCAGAGCGACATCCAAGTCTGTCGCAAGCGCAATCAGGCGGAATATTGCTTACGCAAACTCGCCAAAGTCGTGAAAGCCGGCTTGGGCCGACCCTCGCGGTCAACCAAGCCGGTATCGGGAAAGTCGTCAGCTTCAGAGTCGAGAAGTTGATTCCAAAAAATGGCTTGCACACTAGGCCGGGACAGCAAGAGCGGCAGGTAAGCGTTGAGCCACTGCTGCTGTCGCTGGGGCGTGAAGCCGTTGCCGTTGCTCGGGACGGCCAGCGAAACCAACAGTGGCAGGCCCAGCGCACTCCAACGATCGAGCAGCATGTTGAATTCCAGCAAGTCGCGTGGCAGTGTCGCAGCCGGGCGAGTGCCCAGGTTGATTTCCAAGCCGATACCTGCAACACCCAGCCCCGATCGCACAAACGTGTCGGCAAACGACAGCGGCGGCAAATCGGATTCTTGTCGCGACATATATTCAGCCCAGGGCTGATCGAAAGATACAATGACCGGCGATTGCGGATCCGCCTCGCGAATCACTTCGATCGCCCGCACAGTCAGTCGCAGTTTTTGTTCTTCATCGAGCCCAAGTGCGTCGCCGGTGACGAGTCGTCCCACGGCGTTCCAGAAATTCACTTTGCCGCGGTATCTGGTCACCACGGCTTTCACGTAATCGCCGGCCACCATCAGCAGGTTCTCAAAATCTCCCTCCCACAAATAGACCCACGCTGGCAGGGCGCCGCGACGCAACTCCAGCAGCGGGCCGCCGCAGACGCGCAAGTTGTGATTTTGACACCACTGCAGCTGTGCGTCGTACAACGACCAGCGCTGCCGGCCTTCGTTGGCTTCGACGCGCCCCCAGGAAAATGAAACAGCGGTCGTGTTGAATGCCGTCAGGAAGGCGGAGCCCACAGCCTCTGGAACGCGTTCGCCCATGCGGCCCACGAAGAGCGGCACGACTTTTGATCCTTGCCGGCGGCGAACCTCAAAGATGCGTTCGACCATCGCAGTCGAAAGGGTTTCCAGCGCCGTTAACGCCGCGTGAATAGATTTATCAGACCACTCTTCGGATTGCACCGCGTCCGATTGCGTGGCGACCGCCTGAACAAAACATTTCATCGCTTCCGTCAAACTTGCGCTGACCGTATCGAACGGGGGCATGCCGGCCATTTGCAAATCGGCCAGCAGGTTCCGCAGTCGATTCAGCGTGCCGCGGGCCATTTCCAAGGGCAGTTGATACGGTTCAGGCCGTTCCATGAGCGTCGCCGTTGAGAGCAAAAGCGGCTCGCGACCGGCAAGCGACCAGAGAATGTGGAACGTGCCCGATTCACTTTCGTCGCGATCGGCCACTAATTGACCATCAGCCACAGTGATTCGGGTGATCCACGGCAGCCGATCTCGTCCGCAAATATGGGCGCTTTCGATCGCCTGCTGCGACAAACGGTCTGATCGCGGAATGAGAAAGCGCAACTGCCCCATGTTCTCTGCTGGCGGCAAAAGGTGGAGGCAAATCGGGACGTTCTGCCAATGTAACACCCGCGGCATCAGGGCAGCAACCGATTGGTGCTACCAGACTTGCCGTGGGGCTGATATATTCGTCGCGGTTTGCGGTTTGCAAATCTCTGCAATTAGGTGATCGCAGGTTGGTGTCAGCCCGAAACCCACTTTTGCCAGTGAATTCCATATGCCAATGACGACGACTCCGCCGCTTCTGCAATCCGATATTTCCGGTTGGCCGGTCCGCCGGGGGAAAGTCCGAGACATTTATGATCTGAGCAATCGCCTGCTGCTGGTGAGCAGCGACCGCATTAGCGCGTTCGATTGGGTACTGCCAACTGGCATTCCCGACAAAGGACGCGTTTTAACCCAAATCAGCGCGTTTTGGTTTGATTTGCTCGGCGAACCCAATCATATGTTGTCGATCGATACGGCCGATTTTGGATTGCCCAAGGGCGTCGATTCCGAGCCGCTGGCGGGACGCAGCATGCTGGTCCGCAAATCGGAAGTCGTGCCGATCGAATGTGTGGTCCGCGGATATCTGTCGGGCTCCGGTTGGAAGGAATATCAAAAGAACAGCATGGTTTGCGGCATCAAATTGCCGGCGGGTTTGCGAGAAAGCGATCAACTGCCGGAGCCGATATTCACCCCGGCGACAAAAGAAGAAAGTGGCCACGACATCAACATTTCCTTCGATCGGATGATGGAACTGGTGGGCCGAGATGTCGCCGAAGAACTGCGCCGCCGGAGTTTGGCAATTTACGCCCGCGGCGCTGAATTGGCCCAGCAGCGGGGCATCATCATCGCCGACACGAAATTCGAATGGGGTCGCATCGGCGGGGAAATCATCTTGATCGACGAAGTGTTGACCCCCGACAGTTCGCGATTCTGGCCCGCCGACCAGTACCGTCCCGGCAGTGGCCAGCCTTCGTTCGACAAACAATTTGTTCGCGACTGGCTGGAAACCACTTCGTGGGATAAGAACAGCCCGCCGCCAGCGTTGCCTGACGAAGTTGTAAGCCGCACACGGCAGAAGTACATCGAGGCCTTCGAGCAGCTAACGGGGCGAAAGTTTGCTTGGAAGTAAAAGTTGTGGCCAACGTCATTTTCGTCATTGTGTACATGCTTGCAGTGGTATCTACAATTGCCAAAAGTCTTCTCGTATTGCGCAAAGGGCCTCGCGATCCGGACGTCGCGGAATCCCTCGACCTATCACCAGAAGAAGTCGAGTGGCATTACGAGAATCCAAAATTCTTGCGACGTACTGCGTGGATGATGCTGACCGCCGGCGTTGTATCACTGGCCATGCTCCCATTTTTCGTCTGGTTTTTGCTTCGCGCCCGCTGATAAGCCGGACTACCTTGGTTTACGGGAGCCAAGTACAATTCAAGATGACGGCGCTGAAAGTGCGCGCGGATTCCGGTTCGTAAATCACTTGATCGCATCATGTTGCGTTACCTTACCGCCGGCGAATCCCACGGCAAGGCCATTGTGGCTTTGATCGATGGTTTTCCAGCGGGTCTCACCATCGACACCGCTCCCATCGACGCCGAATTGCGCCGTCGCCAGGGCGGCTACGGCCGCGGCGGGCGGCAGCGCATTGAAACCGACACGGTCGATATCCTCAGCGGCGTCTGGCAGAATGTGACGCTGGGCAGCCCGATTGCACTTCAAGTCGTCAACAAAGATTACAAGCTGGAGCGGCTGGAAGATTTACAGCGGCCCCGTCCGGGGCATGCGGATTTAACCGGCGCGATCAAATATCTCGGTTCAATTCGCGCGGTTTTAGAACGAGCCAGCGCCCGCGAGACGAGTGTGCGTGTGGCCGCCGGTGCAATCGCGAAGCAACTGCTTGCTCAGTTTGGCATCACAGCGCTCGGGTATGTGGTCGAATTGGGGGGTGAGAAAATCGAGCCGCGGCCCGGCACAATCGCAGATCATCGTAAGCTTCGCGACGAGAGCGCGATCTATTCGCTCGATCCCTTGCAGGATGAAAAGTTCAAACAGATGATCGACGCCTGCGGCAAAGAAGGCGATACGCTCGGTGGCATTATTGAAGCGCGTGTTGAAGGTCTGCCGTTTGGACTGGGCACGCACACGCAGTGGGATCGCAAGCTTGATGGCCGGCTGGCGCAAGCGGTAATGTCGATCCAGGCCATCAAAGGTGTCGAGATTGGATTGGGATTCGAAGCGGCACGCCGACGTGGATCGCATGTCCATGATCCAATTCAATTCGATGAATCCCAGCGCAACACGCCGAACCTCGGCTTTGTGCGACCGACCAACAATGCGGGCGGTCTGGAGGCCGGCATGACGAACGGACAACCGCTGGTCGTGCGGGCTGCCAAAAAGCCGATCAGCACGCTGCGCAAACCGTTGGAGTCGGTCAATCTGAAAACGCATCAGCCGGAAATCGCGCAGTACGAACGCAGCGATGTGTGTGCGGTTTCCGCCGCCAGTGTGATCGTCGAGAATGTTGTCGCCTTCGAAGTGGTAGCTGCCCTGGTCGATAAATTCGGCGGCGACAGCCTTAGGGAAATGAAAGCTCGGTACGACTTGTTTTTGCAAATGGCCAGAGAAAGGTAAGCAGTATGCAGTAAAGAGTTCGGCAAGCGAAGCTTGCTGCGTTCTCGCTGCCTCCCGCCTACCGCCTACTATAGGAGACACGGATGTTTCCCCTGCACGATCGCACCCGCCGGCGAATTTGCCGCTGGGCTTTTCTTATCGGCGGTCTAATTCCCACGGCGACGGTGTTGGCGTGGGCCGCTTCGATCAATAGCGCCAGCCATTTGGCCGCGGTTCGCGAGCGGTTGGAAGCTGAGCTGGGTGTTGAAGTGCGGTTGGCGAGCGTTTCTTATCCGCGGCCCGAGACCACGCTGCTGGAAGGATTGGAACTCGCGGATCGCGAAACCGGCGAGACGCTGCTGCGGATGCGGCTTTTGGAAATTTCTTCCGATGAGCAATCGGTCACAATCGTTGCTTCACAGCCTGTCGTTGAGATGGCGGCGGTCGATCGCCTGTGGCCGCTCGTCGATCGACAACTTCATCGGCGCTCCGACGGTAAGCAGCGTGCACTGCACCTGGCCGCGTCTGAGTTAACGGTGCGCTGGTCTGGAGGATCGCAAACGCTGGTTGGTTGCAATGCCCAATTGGAGGCCGGCGACGCGGCCAACACGCTGATCGCGGTTTGTCGCACCGCCGAGAACCAGACTTCCGAACCAATTCGGCTGCGGCTAGAACGTTCCAGTCGCTGCGGGCAATTTGTCACATCGGCGGAGCTGGACACCGGCCCCACTCCCCTGCCCTGCTCGCTTTTGGCGGCGATGCTGCAATGCGAAAACCGTTTAGGTCAACGTAGCACACTCCATGGCACAATTCAGGCCGCCCAATCGCCGGACGGTTGGCAAGGCGAGTTCGCCGGCGAGCTTAAGAATGTCGATTTGCACTCGGTCGTCAGCAATCAGTTCCCGCACAAGTTGGGTGGCACGGGGGATTTGAAGATCAAACAAGCCTTCGTGGTCGCCGGCCGACTGGAATCGGCGGAAGGCGAAATTGAAGCTGGGCCTGGAATGATCAGCCAGTCGCTCATTTCCGCCGCCGTGGAATCGCTTGGTATGCAGCGCGGCGTCGCAGCAAACACCGGCGGCAGCGTTGCAGAATACGAGAAGCTCTTGGCCGGGTTTTCGCTGGGCTCCAAAGGATTGTCGATCCGCGGCCGCTATGGCGATGCTCGCTCTGGCGTGGTTATGGTCAGCAAAGAAGGCGAAATGCTTCATGAATCGGCCCGCAGCACTTTACCGATTGTGGCCTTGGTGAAAGCGCTGGTGCCTGACAGCCAGGTGCAAGTGCCGGCCACACGACAATCCGATTGGCTGCTGCATGTCTTGCCGGTGCCCGACGTCTTGCCGCACGATCCGAATGCAGTGCCGCAAGCGCGGATTCGTGGACCCGAGCCGCGTTAAGAAAGACGAAGTTCGTGCTTCGTCAACGGTCAGATCAGCGCACGGCGGCTGAACCACCATCTCTGCGGCAACACCCCAAGCGTGATCAGCACAATCTGCGACAGCACCACAATGCCCAGCCATTTCAGCACGCCTTCGGTAAAACCGTAAGAGTGCAGCCCGACACCAAGTTGGTTGACGCCGAAATAAGACCACGTCGTGAAAATGTTTCCGGCCACGGCCAGCACTGCCAGTCCGCGATCTTTCACCAGGCCATCCCAGCGGGCGTGCAAAATCAGCGCGTTCCAGAGAACGATAATCAAGGCGCCGTTTTCCTTCGGGTCCCAACCCCAGAAGCGACCCCAGGAATCGTCGGCCCACAAGCCGCCCAGCACGGTGCCGAAGAAGCTGAAAACCATGGCGAAGCAAACCGCTCCGTAAATCATGCGGGCCAGCAGTTTGCTGAGGTCTTTTGTCAGCGCCGGGGTGAACACGCCAGCCACGATATAAACCACGCCCAGCAAACCGGCAACATACGTCGTGGCGTAACCAAGGTTGACCGTCGTGACATGCGTCGCCAACCAGAATTGCGTATCAAGCACCGCCCGCATCACGCCGATGGTGTCGCCGCGACTTTCGCTGTCGACCAAGAGCGAAAGTTTGTCGGCGACAATCAGCGTGGCACAACCGGCAATGGCGGCGATTGCGGCACCAAAGCCGAGGCGATAATAAACGAGCTCCAGAATCAAACCCAACAACACACCGGCCCAGCCGATGAAAATTGCCGTCGAATACAAATTGGTCACCGGCGGTCGGCCGGAGATGGTCATCCGCGCCACCAGCGCAAACGTGTGGACCACAAAGACCGCAACGATCAGCCAAAAGGCGGTGCGGTTGAGCGTTGTCCAACCGGTTAGCCACGAGAAGCAAACCAGCACGAACGCCAGCCCGTAAAAGCACATGGCGACGAAAAATAAATCGGCCCCGTTGAACCACGCTTCAAAATTCGGCGAAGCTTTGAGGAGTTGCCGCGGCGGATCGTTGTCCAGCGACGTCAGATAATTGGCCACCGCTGCGTTGAACTTGCCGGAATCTTGTGCGGCGTAAGCGTCAATGATTTCCTTCCATTGTGCCACGGCCGGATTTGGTTGACTGCCGGCCAACAAATCGCCAATGCCTTCCAGCCACGCCGCGGAGTAGGGAACCCACTGCGTCGGGCTGTGTTCATCGGTGGTAGCCGGTGCCGAGCTGCGCGATTCCGGCGACGGCACTGCCAGCGGCGGCCGCGTCGAGCGAAGAAACTGATCGTAGCTGAATTTGCTATCGAGCCCCAACCACAATTGGACAATTTTCAAAGCGTTTTCCGGATCCCGCTGCATTTCCTCTTTCGTTGGAAACGGCGGCAGTTGGCCGTGGTTACCTGCATCGTCGATCTGTTTTTGAATCAGCGCCAAATAGGTGAGTGGCGCCGGTTCGCCAGCTTGCGTGTTCAGCTCCGGCGAGAGATGAAAGGCATCGGCGACAGCCTGATAGATTTGGCCGCGCTCGTAAAGCTCCATAATCTTCTTTTCGATCGTCGTGTATTGCTTGCTCTCGCCGTCCCCTTTTTTTGACAGCCGCTCGACTTCGGCGTGAAGCTCTGCGGCGTGCGGCGCTAATTCGGCCGGCGAAAAACGCTGCACGGCTTCACCCACCAATTTGCCGGCAAAACTGGTCGGCGAGTGAACTTTCAGGCCCAGCATATTCCGCACTTCCGGGCTGTCGATGCGAAACACCTGCTGCTGCTCCGCGGTTTTCGGCCGCGCGATCACATCCATTAGCCAGCGCATGGCCGGTTGCGTGGTGCCATCGGTGTCGGTGAAAACCTCGCGACTGGAAATGATCCGCAGAGTACTGCGGGCCACGGAATCGAGCGGCTGAACCCGCCCGCCGTACACGACCGGAATTTTGCCGGCGGCGTAAAAATCGAAGGTGTTCGTTTTGCGCCCGGCGGCAACGCAGAGGTGATCAAGACATAGCCGAACACACAAAGTGCGCCTGCGATGACAAAGACATTGCCCCCCTCCAATTTTGTCGGCATCACTTTGCCCAAAAAACGCGTCAGCGTCAGAATGAATTGCGCCAGCATGCCCGTGATAATCACCATGCACGCCACGTACGGAATCATCCAGCCGAAGTTGGTGACCACTTGCAAGGTGGTGCTCCGAACTCCGGTGCGACGGCCGTCGTCGAAGCCGCTTTGATAGAACGTTTCGCCGCCGTAACGCAGCGGCTCGTTCATGCGAATGTAAGCCCGCCGGTCGACGTCACGGTCGGGATCTTCCAAGTGAATTTCCGACGAATAATTTCGCGGAATTGTCGTGCCCATATACATGTCGCCGCGGACTTCGTTCAGATGAATGCTGTATGGCTTGTAATCGCGCTGGAAGCGCAGCGCCACTTCATACGTTTTTCCATCCAACTTCACCCGTTGCGGACCGACCAGCACGCCCAAGAGATATTTGCCGAGCGACTTGCCCGACTTTTTCTCGAAAAACTCTGCATAGGCCGAGGGCAAACTCACACGGTCGCCGCCGTCGGAGCCGGTTACTGGACGAGCCGCCACGGCGTATTGCAACCGACCGATGCCGGCATTGGCGTGGTTATCTTCCGGCGGTTTGCCATCCAGCACGTCGGAGTTTTCGAAATACTTCGTGATGCGCACATCGAAGGGCAGTTTATCGTCGTCAATGGACTTCTCGCTGGAAGCACTTCTTAACAGCAGACCCTCGGGAATGACGGCCACGTCATCGGCCTTCGGGTTCGACGGGTCGATCACCGCAAGCTCGGCGGCGCGAATATCGTAGGCGTAGTTGGCCGAGCTGCCTTCGATGATCATCATCTGCTCTTCTTTGTGCAGGAAATGCACGACCAGCTCGTTGGCCATGATGAGCCCAACGCCGGCGTGCAACAGCACGATGCCAGCCCGTTTACGGAAGGCCAAGATGCAACCGGCCAAGAGCACCAGTGCCGCAAACTCGGCCTTCATTAACTGCCACAGAATTCGCATGGCCGACGGATCGATGGCTTGCGAATTGACGCCGAACAACAGAAACGCCAGCAAACAAAACAATGCGGTGCCGACGCAACCCAACACAATGCGTTCCACGCGCCGGGCGGGATCGATCGAAAAGAGCGCCGCCGCAATTCCTCCGCAGACGCAGGCGATGCCGACCAAAAACATGCGCCACAGCGTGAGCCAATCGACCGGGGCCGTAGCTTGTGAGCCGTCTTTATCGGGCCCGGCGGCGATCACAAGCCACGTGATGACGCAGCCCGCGGCTATGACGCCTAGTCCGCTCCACAAGCGGGTGCCTTTGGTTTGCACTTTGAAACGCAGTCCATGAGCCGCCAGCAGATTGGCGGCCATTACCGCGCCGATGGTAAAGCCGCCGGGAAACGGAAAGCTGCCTTTCAAATTGACCAGATTCGGATAATCGGCAAACCAGGCGGGCGGGAAAAACACGTTCAGTTCGATCCAGGCCAGCGGCGTGCGAAAGTAGTTATTCAGCACCCACCAGATGTCGTGGCGTGCCTGAGCTAGCGTGCCAGCGAAGATCAGAAAAATGGCCAGCGCAAAGAGCGTGACCGTCAGTTTGAGCGAGGCTAACGGTTTGAGCACCGAGCGGATTGTGGCGGCCAGTTCGGTTTCGGCTCGGGGACGCAGCGGCGCGCCGAACTCATCAATCTCGCTGGATAGCACATCGGTCGCCATGCATCACTTCTCCGCACCGCGAAATTTGATTGAGCTGAGAAACTTTTCGAAGGTCGCTTGCTGATGAGCCACCGCTTCGGCGCCCCCCTTCATGCGAAACACCCACGTGGTGTTGCCGACCTTAACGAGTGCCGCGGTGATGGCCTGACGCGGATTAGCATCTTCTGCCGATGCGAGTACAACCAACTGAGCCGGCTTCCCGCCAACTTCCAAGGGCTTCGTCGATGAGGGAAGATCCTCGGCCTTGATCGGCGGCAAACCCAACTGCATGGTCCGCCAACGGTTGATGTTCATCAGCAAATCGCCGCCAGCGGGGGGCATGGGCGTGATCGACACATCGACCGGGGCAGAATCATCCTTGGTTGCGAACGCCGCTACCGCAAATGTCGGAGTCGGCCTCGATGTCCACTCGGCGGGCACATTGTAGGTGAAGGGCAAGTTTGCATCGCTTGAGTTCGCCGCGGAAGTTTCAGGCTTCGCTGCATTGGACGCAGCAACGGGCTTTTCGTCGCCGGCCTGCTTGTCAACGGCAGCCGGTTCTTCATTCTCGATGGGACGCAACGGTGGATGGCCAGCCGGCAAACTTTTGCTGCCGGTCGCCGCAGCGAACGGCGGCTGCATGGCGTCGGGTTTCAGTTTACCTTTCAAATCAACCAACATCGCCTCTCCGGCAGGTAACTTGAGCGTTTCGAATTCATCGGCCAACACATCGGCCCGAACCGGCGTCAACTGCATCTGCTTGCGCCAGCGATTCACATTGGTCAGCAGCATGCCGACATACGCCTGCGGCAGCCACGGCAGCGGGACGACCGATACTTCCAGCCCCTCTGATTCGCTGGGCAGCGCGATGGTCGCAAACCGCATTTCGGAGTTACCCGGTTTTTGCTCCCAGCCCGCGGGCAATGTCCACCCGGGCTCTGCTTTTCCGTTGTCCGCGAATTTTACTGACTGCACGAACGACCTGAATTCGGCGGCGTATTTACCCACGCCTTTTTGCGGGCCGACAAGTTTGAAGAACCAGGCTTTTCCTCCATTCGGCACCAAAACCGCGAGCATGCGATCGGTTGGATCGGTTTCGCCTACCGAAGGCTGCTGCTCACCCACGGCCGGCGCATCTGATTCTTTGGGAGCCGGGTAAGACTTTATCTCCGGCGTCCTATTGCAGCCTGCCAGCGCGCATAAAACCAACGATGCCGCCGAAAGCAGCCGAAAAGCCTGTGCAGGTGAATGTTTGCAAGCCATTGGCAGTTCTACGCAGCTCAGGCAGGCCGGGCCGTGTGCCAAACAGGCGGCACTGGGGTGGGAAACGTCGCTGCTGTGCGCCAGAAGCGATGATTTAGAACGCTGTCGCCTTCTACCCCCGATTATAAAACGGCATAAGCGCCGAAGTACAGGGCAAGCGGGGCAAGCGGATTCTGTCCTCTTCCCGCTGAAAAATGCGATTTCGTGACGCTCTGGATCGATTACCGACCAATGCTGCCGAGAAAGATTGCCAGCGGAAATCCGAGGGTGAGAACAATCACGATCCAAAGGATCAACGACCAAGCACCCCTTCCGAATAGAAGTCGCGAAAGACGGCCAACGCTTTCACCCTTCTGCAACCGTTGACGGACCACGTCCTTTGTCGCGAGAAAAAGGCCTGCCAGTACAAAAAGTGCTGGCAAAGCGATGAGCACCGAAATCATTGCTGCCGGATCAAACTTGGCTTGCCCTTGCCACACCGCCGCAATTGCAATGAGCAACCCATAGCCTCCGGCTGCTAACATCCTCAGCAGCCACCGACGATCGGTTTCAAAGACCCTTACAAAATTTTCGAACAAGAGTTTCATCTCAGGTCAAACGGAAGCATCCCGGAATTTCTAAGTGCCTTTCTTAGTCTTCGATTTCTTAGCTTTGATGTTTGTCACCTTATACACGTGGCCGTTCTTGTCGTAGGTAATCCACTCGCCAACTTGCTCGCCGTTTTCGAGATGACCGGACCGCAGCTTCGTGCCATCCTTGCGGAACCATTCCCAATAACCGGTCATGACGCCGCCCACTATTTGCCCCTTGGCCCACAGCGAGCCGTCTTTGTGATAATGCAAGTGTTCCTTCGACGCGGCTTTTTTGGCGGACACGGTCTTGGCAGTCGTCTTTCGTCGGTCGGCTTTCGAGAATTTCATGTTCTTGACTTTCGCTGAAAACTCCTGTGTTTGCAGGCTATTGACCAACTTCAATTTCCGACCACACCCAGCTAGTTGGAGACAAACTGTAATTGGATCAAAGCAAAAGAGACAAAATCCATACTAACCGCGGGTCAATTGCAGCGATTTGCAAGCTCAGATTGTTTTTGGCGAACAAGATCGACAAAGTCGCCGAATGTGCCACCTTGAGAAAGAAATTGGCTTTTCAATTCGTCGAATTTCAGGGAAATGCGAAATCGTTTTTGAATTCTGAATAAGGCATCTAACTCGCTCAAGTCACCGATTTCCAATTTGCCGGCGATGCGCCACGGATCGTCGGGATGAAACTGCAAGCGTTCGCCCCAGCAAGCTTCGGCGAGAATCGCCTCAATTTGTTGGGCAATCGCCAACCGCTCAGGATCACCCCACTCTGCGACTGGAATCGGGCCACGCTCGTCGAGCTGGCGTTTGAGCGAAGCAAAATAGTGGCGCCATCGTGACGTAAACGGACCGTGATACCAGCGGGGCAGAGAAACATCACCGCATTCAATGGGGCTGCGGATGGGCTTCATCAAAATGACTTGGCGTTTGTATCAACCGAAGTGCCGCAAAATCTGAAGGCAATATAGACGGATATGTTGCACGATCAAGAATGCAAAAAGCTTGCCGCCGGCTGCTTGTGGCAGTGCATGGCATCATGGCTGAATCTCTCTCCGCGCCAAAGCTAATGCGATACGAGAAATCGATCTCCCTTTTCCCAAAATCGCCAGCGTGTCGAACAGGCCGAAGCCGACGCCTTTGCCGGTAAGTGCAACACGCAACGGGTGAACAATTTGAGACATCTGCAAGCTGTTTTGTCCAGCAAATTGCTTGATCGATTCTTCGAGCTCGCCGACCTCAAATCGTTTGATCTCCGAAAACAGCTGTTTCAATTGATCGAGTATTTTGACGGCATCCGGCGCGTTGCGGATTCGTTTGTCGAATGCCTTTTCATCGTACGGCAATTTGCCATCGGGCACAAAGAAATCGGAGTAGTCGAGGATGTCGCCGAAGACTTTCAGGCGGTCGCCGGCGGCTTCGACGATCTTCACCAGTTTCGGCCCGACATCGCATGGCGGCGGATCGAAAACCAAGCCGGCGTGCTGCAAATACGGCAACACTTTGGCCACCTTTTGCTTCGGGGGCACTTGTTGCATGTAGTGGTCTTCGAAAGCCCACAGCTTTTTGGGGTCGAAGCTGGCCGGCGAGGCTTGTTCACGCGCTCCAGCGAAAAGTTTTCGATCATCTGCTGGCGTGTGAAAAACTCGGTCTTGTCGTCGAACGACCAGCCCAAGAGCATCAAGTAATTGATGATCGCGTCGGGCAAGTAGCCGACCTGCTTCGTAGAAATCGACGATCACGGGATTGAACGTATCGGCGGATGTTTTCAGGCCGAGGTGCGCGGCAATCATCCAGCCCGTGCTCGTTGCAATCGCGCGAACTCGCGTTTTTCAAATATTTGGCCAACTTTCGCTTGCTCAGCTTGTTCCTGCTGCCCGGCTCGGCCACGAACGGCACGTGGGCGTACTCCGGCAGCGGATAGCCCAGCGATTGGGCGATGAACATCTGCCGCGGCGTGTTCGAGAGATGCTCTTCCGCGCGGATGACGTGCGAGATTTCGAAATCGTAATCGTCGACCACGCTGGCCAGGTTGTAGAGCGGCGTGCCGTCGGCGCGCTGGATGACGTGATCTTGCTCGCGGGCCCATTGGAATTCGACGTCGCCGCGGATCAGGTCGTGGATGACCAGCGTGCCCTCGTGCGGCATGTTCAGTCGCACCACGCCCTTGCGGCCTTCGGCTTCGAAGCGGCGCTGCTGTTCGGCGGTTTCCGCCATCCAGCGGCGGCTGTAAATGAACGGCTTCTTGGCGGCTTCGGCAGCGGCACGCTCGGCCTGGATTTCCTCGGTGCGTGGCGTAATCGCGATACGCAAAGCCGCCGGCCAGCAGTTTGTCGACCGCCGCCTGATAACGCGGCAATCGCTGCGATTGATAGTACGGCGCATACGGTCCGCCAACCTCGGGCCCTTCGTCCCAATCGATGCCCAGCCAGCGGAAGCCGTGCAGAATCGGCGCCAGCGCTTCGTCCACATTCCGCTCTTGATCGGTATCGTCGATCCGCAGCAAAAACTGCCCGCCATGCCGCCGAGCAAACAGCCAGTTGAACAGCGCCGTCCGCACGCCGCCGATGTGCAAATAGCCCGTCGGGCTGGGTGCAAAACGAGTACGGACAGGGAGAGCCATTGCGGTCCTCGGACACTGAACAACTTGCAGACGTTTCAGTATCAGCGTAGCGGCCCAACGGGAAATCGGGAATGGGGCATCGCGAGCCTCCAACCGTGTAGCGACGGGCCTTGGCCCGCGCTGGCGAAACGCAGCGGCGAATCAGCTCGCGAAGTTACTCCTCGTCGAGCTCTTGCTGGCGCTTCATTTTGCGCAGCCGCTTGCGTTCGGCTTTGGAGAGCTTTCGGCCGGCGCTCGACGAACCGTCTTCGTCATGCTCGTCGTCGTGGCGATTGTAGCTCGACCGGCGATTGTCGTCGTAGTTGTCATCGTCTTCGTCGATGCCGCTGGAACGATTCGCTGCAAACGAAGTGGCCGTTGGCAATTTCGACGGCGATTGCAAATCGGTGCGCTTCTCGATGGTCTTATGGGCCGAATCGATGCGGGTCGATTTCGACGATTCGTCGCCGTCGGGCGACTTGCTTGTTTCTTTTGGCCTCTTGGCCGGCTTCTCGCGCTTGGGTTTGGGTTCACGAATGGTGATTAACCCTTCGGCATCGAGCAACACATGCCGGGCATACACGACAACCGACATCAGAAGTGTGAGTTGCCCAACCAGGCGGCAGCCGATTTCAATCAGGTTTGCATGCTGGCCGACTGTCAGCCAATTATTGCCAATGGCCAGCGCGACAACCCACATCGAAAGCGCCGAAATAAAACTGAACATGGCGGTGCGGCACTCGCGCGTTTCCAGCATCAACCGCACGCCGAGAATGGCGACGATCATGCCCCACACCCCAATCCACCATAAGGCAATGCTACCCGGCGGTGTCCAGCCGGTGACCAGCGTCATGGCCTGCGAAAACGGCGCGTGCAAATTCGCAGTGGCGTCAATGCTCATCACCAGCCACGCCGGTGCGCACCATAGCCACAGACGATAACGTCCGCGATAATCGTCGAGCTTGTGGCGGCGAACCGAATAGACCAACAGGCTGCCAACGGCGGCAAGTCCGAACAGGAGCGAAGAAAACCACCCCGCCAGACTAGCGCCATTCGCAGCGTTGAACAGCGGAACGACGCCTTCGGCATCGGCGATTTTAAAATCGGCCATGAACGCGAATGCGGCCAGCAAGCCGGCAATCGCCGTCAGGCCGGCCACGAATCCCAGACCGAGCGCAAATCCGCTGCGCGGGATAAAATCGGACGTGCGGCGATGGTTTTCACGTCGAGCTGCGGGTGTGTACCGTTGTTGCTTGCCGCCGGTTTTAAGCGGCGCAGTCGAGGCAACAATGGGCGTGCTATCGCCGGACCGATCTTCCGCCAGGTTGCGGCGGCGGCGGTCGTCACGGGAAGAACCGAAAAGCGACATCCTTGTCGACTCGGAGGGTTTTAACGGCTGGGGAAAATCGAAGAGCGGCCGACAGCAAATTCAGCCAAGCTCGTGAATTTGCGGCGAATTTCTCACGTGCGCGCAGAGCAGCTGCGCGGCGAAAGACGCCTGGGCCTACTCAAACAACAGTCGGCATTTTCAGGCGGCGGACTGAATGGGCATTTGCTGCGAAGACCACCGAACCAGCCACGAAGCCGCATGGGATTGTTTTTAACTGTGCATGCGAGGCAGAGGATCGCCACTGGCAATAATTTCAGCTTCAGCGGCCGATAATTCTTCAAGTCGCGACTGAACCGCGCTTTCCGGAACAAACAGTTTCGCCAGCCGCACGTAAGTGCTGTGATGCCGGGCTTCGCTTTCGAACAGGCTGTCATAGAACGCTGCTAGCTCGGTGTCTTTTACGTGCTGCCGCAAGAGATCGAACCGTTCGCAACTGCGAGCTTCGATGAGGCCGGCCACCAGCAGTCGATCGACGGCCCGGCCGGGTTCGTTTTTCCGCACCAGTTCATTCAATTTGCGACCATAACTGCTGGGCGGCAGACGGCGGAAGCGGAGGCCGCGTCGCTCCAAAAGATCGAGCACCAGGCGGAAGTGCTCCAGCTCTTCGTCCACAATGTCTGCCAATTCGCGACAGAGCTCAACTTTTTCGACATACGCGAAAATCAAATTGAGCGCGGTGCCTGCCGCTTTCTTTTCGCAATGCGCATGGTCGATCAGAATTTCGTCCAGATGCGCATCGATCTGAGCGATCCAGCGTGCGGCAGTGTCGGATTGCAGACTGAGCATAAGATGCGTTGCGGCGATCGAGCCGCTGGCAATTGTCCGAAGCTATTATTCGCCTCGGCACACATCTTAGCTTGCAGAGTCCGCACCGGCAAAGCGTGCGTTGCTCAGCGAATGGTGCCGGTCGGTCCGGAAACCACGCGTGTGCCGCCACCGGCGGGGATGTAGCTGGCGGTTGCCGTGACGCCGGAAGCTTGCAAGGCGTTCACACGCTGCGCGAGCTCCGGCTGGAAACGGTTGACGGCCAGCGAGCGCTGATAGTTGGCTAGCGCCTGATTCATATCGCCTGAGTCTTCCCGCAGTTTTCCCAAGGCGGCTAGTGCTCGCGGATCGCCGGGTGCAATCGCCAGCGCCGCTGTCAGATGTTCCTTCGCGGCGTCTTTGTCGCCAAATTCCTCGAACATTCGGGCCAGTTCGATCTTCGGGGCAGCGAGGGTCGGATTCTGCGTATCCCAATCTTCCATCATCTTGAAGGCATCTTCGCTGCGACCTTCTTCCACCAGCAACACCGCTAAACCGCGGCGACATTCGACATGGTTCGGATTGCGATCAAGGCACTGGCGGTAATAACTTTCTGCCTGCGCTAAATCGACTGAACGCTGCTGCAGTTTGCCTTGGCGATGATAATACGCCGCCAAGTTGTAATAGCTGTCGGGATTCTGGGGTTCGGTTTGCATCGCCTGGCGGAACCGCTGCGCGGCGGCATCGTAGTAACCTTGCTGGAACAGACGGACGCCTTCGGAATTTTGCCCACTCGACATCCAGCCGCAGCCGGTGGTGAGGCAAGCGAACAGGAGAAGAGGCGCAGTGGTTAGGACGCGGGGCATTCTCACCCCAGCCCTCTCCCAAAAGGAGAGGAAGAATGAAGACGGTAAGAATTGGCCGGTGGCACAAGTAACGAAGGGCGCAGTGTTCACGATTGCGACTCCTTCCCCCCAAGGAAAGGTCGTGTCAGTAATCCGAGAAATTATTTTTGGCGCGATTCCAGCCTGGACCTAACTAACTCACTGCCCCAACCAAAAGCCCCTGGCTGTCTGGCCCGATGAATTGCCCTGCCAAAGCGAGGCACGAAGACTTGCACTCGCCCGAGAGAGCGGAGAAAAGCGGCGGGAGGATAATGCCCCGATGAAAGTGACGCAAGGGCAAACGGCATTGCTTTGCCACTTGCCGGAGCGCCGAGTGCTAGCACGTATGCTCTGATTCGTCGGAACTATGCGTTGCGGCCAGCCTTTACGAGTTCGTTTCGATCGTGATCTCGGTCGGCGCCGCGGTTTTTGTGTAGCCGAGGCTGCGGATCACTTCCAGCATTTCGCTGCACGTCGGGAACATCCGCCCGCTGGCTCGCTTGTAGCGATCCAGAGCATGCATGAACTCCAGCTCGTCGTCGGTGTATTCTCGTTCGCAGGTGGTGGGATCGATTTGCCGACGGCGGCTGACTTTCTCGCGGCGTTCCAGCTTGCGGCGCTCCACGGCCACCGGGAGGTCTTTTTCGCGGCGATCTTGGCTCTGGCGTCGATCCTTCTTCGCACGGCGGTCCTGGGGAAGTTCGGCAACGGCTTTGGCTTTCGACACGTGAGTTGCCCTTTATAGCTAGGAAGTCGATGCGGTCCAGGGAAAGTCTAGGCCCTATAACGATGTGTGAAGAGAATCGGCGCAGAGAGGCTGCCAAGATAAACGCCTGCGAAAAAGGCGAGTTTTGTCAAACTTGCCGCATTGTGAGGATATTAGCGGCGATTCGACTTTGACGAATGTGGCAGCAAACTTCGGATCTTAAGCCAGCATAGCGGCGGAGCTTACTCTGTAATTTGCACCGGGCGAAGCCCGGTCACGACTACCCGAACGGCGACGCAGCACAACCGTTACAACAGCACCAGCGCCAACTCGTTGGTGGGCAGCTTACGCCACAGCGTGTGCAGCGCCGAGTTTACCGAAGAAGTGACCGGCTTCAACCCCTCGGCCAACTCAGTCACCCAGGCGCCGTGCTGGCTGGTAATTGTTTCGGCGTCGGCAAGAATCTGCTGGTAATCGATCGCCGCAAGAGGCTGCACGTTTTTGTAAGGCAATTCCAAAGACCTGACTGCCGGCGGTCGATCACGCCAGCTGTAAACCGTCAGCAGCACGGCGGCGGCAGACGCCAAAGCCGAAATCGCCCAGGTCCATCGCCGATGAATGTCTTTTTGAACCTTGTGCTGGGCGTCATCGAATGATTGCAAAACACGAATCGAAAAATCGGCTCGCAGTGCAGGCGGCGGCAGCTTTTCCACCGTCGCCAGCAACGCCGAACTGGCCTTCAGCCACGCGGCACAATCGGGGCAGCGGCGCGCATGTGCGGCAAGGTGGGATCGCTGGATGGTTTCGACCGTTCATCCAGAATTGAGTCGAACCGCGTCTTAAACTCCTCGCAATGCATGCGAAACCTCCCCAATCGCTCCGCGATTTTGCAGAGCTGCTATCAACTCCCGTCGCGCTCGGTGGACCCACGTTTTCACGGTTCCCAACGGGCAACTAAGCGCGTCGCCAATTTCGGCGTAACTAAGCTCCTGTTCATGAAACAACAAAAACGCTTGCCGGTATTCCTGTCGCAACCGGCCGAGCGCCAATTTCAATTCCTCCGCCAGATGCCGCGCAGGCTGAGCATCGGGCTGGCGATCCGGCAATTGATCCACCAGCGGCGTGCTGTGCGGTCGCCGCTTGCGTTGCGCCAACAGACTGCGGCAACGATTGCCGGCAATGGCCAGCAGCCACGGCAAAAACTCTCGCTCGGCATCCCATTGGTGCAAACTGCGCAGGCGCGCACAAATGTCTCTTGGGCCATATCTTCCGCATCCTGACGCTGATTCAGCATGCGGTAACACAGCCCATAAACCTGACCTTGGAAACGTTCTACCAAGGCCAACATCGCGGTTTGATCCCCAGCCAGCGAACGCCGCACCAGGGCACGCACTTCGTCAACCAACGTCGGGCCCTCGGGTTTGAGTTCGCTGAATCTCGGGGCTCAACAGTAGTACCCCGGCGAAGTCATTGTGGTTTCAAAGGGCCGAGAAAGTCAATTTGTCGCGAGAAAAGTGCGGCAGAAATCAGACAGTTTCCTGGCTCGACGAGCATTCCTAGCCGGCGGCCAACGGACGCCGGAGTTGGGCAAAAGGGCAACCTTTTGGCAGTTCTCCGGTGGGCGTTGCCCACCGGCTATCAACGCAGGCAGGTCTTATTTTCCTGTCACCTCTTCCCAAACGTCACGGGCGATGCCGCGAAGTTCGCGGAATGAAACGTCTGCCAGGCGTTTGCCCCGTTGATCAAGCTGCTCGTTGATCTTCACCGCTGTTTCTTGCATCACGGCATGGGTGTCTTCCGACCCGCCGCAGAGCACGAAATTATCGCCTTTGGTGATTCGCGTGTGGCCGTCTTCGGCGTCGAATGCCAAGCCTAGCAGGGCGGCTTTGCGAGTTGGTTTGGCGCGTTTCACAGGTGCTTAAACGGGAGGATAAATGGAAGGCCAAAATCGCGTAGCCACCGGGCTCGGCCAGCGATAGCACGCTAACAAGAGCGCAGAGCAATGTACGTCAACACGCGCTGATTATACCGCGCCTCGACGACTACGGCTTGCGGGTTTGAAACAACCTTTTGAGCGCGTCGGATGCCGCTTCGCGACTGTCTTTGGCGGCGTTCTGCGCCGCGAACTTCGCCCTGTGTTTGCCAAACAGCCGCTTGGCCGTTTCGGCTCCGCGCTTCTCGGCAGGTTCATCGGCAGCGGGCTCAGCGGCGGCGGCCGGCTTGGCGGGCTCTTCCGGCTTTTTCGCTTTTTCGCGGCCGGAGAAAAATGCTGCAGCGTGGCGGTCTCTTCAGTTTTCGTTTTGATGAATGTCGTTTCGCGATTCGACATGCTGACGGCCGGCGTTTCGTGCGGCGGATGGGTCAGCCCTTTCACGTCGATGCGGTTCGTGTCGCGAACCGCATCATTATCGGCTGCCAGCCAATCGCTGATATCATCATCGCAGCCGCTGCGAGCTGGGCCGGCAGCCATGCGCTGGGCCGCATCTTTGATGTCTTTGACTTTGGGACGCTTCTTGCCGCCGACGCTGGAAGTCAGTTGCACTTCGAACTCCAGCACGCCGACCTTCAAGCGGTCGCCGTTGTGCAGTTCTTGCTGACCAACCACGCGCTCGCCATTGATGTATGTGCCGTTCTTGCTGCCGAAATCGCGAACCGCACAAAAACCTTCTTCCACCAGCACCGCGCAATGATGCCGACTGATTAAGTCGCTGTGGGGGCGGAGATGGCAATCTTCAGCGCGCCCAATGAGAAACTTGTTCGTCGCGATCTTGATGTCCTTGCCTGCGCTGCGGCCTGTGAGCAGCTTAAGCGTCAATTCCATACCACGCCTCGGTTCCCGTAAGTGGTTCGACCAACAAAATCGAAAAATAATAGCAAGCAATAAACCACTACGAACCCTGCCGCCAGAAAACACGCTGCGGCCTACCCATACATGCACGACCAAATGCACCCACTGAGTTCTGTTAATCTACCAGAACCGAGTCCGAGTTGCGCCCCCACCCTGGGAAGATAGCAAAAGATGAAGCCCAGGCGGGAACCTAACCGGACATTCGGCGGGTGAATTTCCGACTCGTTCGACCAAGTCAATCTAACGGGTTGGCGGAATCGAGCCCAACCACAACTTTCGCGATGATAGCGGGTTGCGGCACGTGAGTCAAACTTCCCCCGCAAATCTCTCCAGCGGCGTTTCGCACCGGTTTCCCGGCAGACTGCCGTCCCTCGACAGACATCGGCCACCTGTACCCCACAAAGCAGAGAAAAATCGCGAAATCCGCGAAAAGCAAGACTTGCTTCACCGCCGCGCCGTCCATTGGGGTGAGGCAAACTTTGACCAGGCAATTTCCTCTGCCGCGGCAATCGTTGCTGCTGTGGGCGGCGATTCTTCCAGTCGCACCGCTAGTCGGTTAGCCAAGCACAGTTGCCAAAGTTTCTGCAACCGATCGAACGAAAGTTGTTCGGCGGTGAGGTCCGCAATGCCGGGCAGCTCCGGGGAAAACTGCGAACGGGCCAGCAAAACACTGCCGTGCTGCAACACTGCTCCGCGATGCCTCCGCTGAGCGCTGCCAGCCACTTTGTAATTTCCAATCAGCACGTCACCCCAAGCACGGCGCTCGAAACACAGGAACGGTTCTGTGGTCGAGCTTTTCCTTGGATCCGATTTTAGTTCGCACAGCGCTGCTTTAATTCCCAGCTCGGCCAGCGTTTCGATCAGCGTTTCGTGCGCCGCCAGATACAAATGCTCTGCACGGTTGGCCAATTCATGCCAGTGGGGCAGGACGATACTGTAGGTCAACTCCTGATCGTGCAAAATCGCCCCACCGCCGCTGGCTCGGCGAATCAGCGGGCAACTGGCACTCGCCGCATGGCCGGCGCGACCGGCGTGCGATTGAAAGTACCCTAACGACAAAGTCGGCTCGCGCCAGGCATAAAACCGTAGCGTCGCGATGCCAGCCTGTTCTGCGGCCAAGAGCAACGCCTCGTCCAGCGCCATATTCCAAGCGCCATCGGAAGGCGGATCGATGATTAAACGACAGGGAGGCAAAGCAGAAGGCAGAAATTTACCACAGAGACACAGAAATCACGGAGAAGAAGGATGAGAACTCTTAACAAGAAATTCAAATGCCTGCGACGTCGATCATTAATCTATTGTAATCCTGCCAGTACAGATCTTCTATTTCTGCTCTGGCTCCGTGCCTCCGTGTCTCTGTGGTTATGTTTGTTATTCGGACGCGGTCCAGCGCATGATCGGTTGCCGGGCCGCTTGCACTTCGTCGGGCCGGCTGATCGTCGTCGTGTGCGGAGCTTCGTGCAGCAGCTCGGGCGATTCTTCGGTGATACGGAACAGCGTTTCGGCGAAGGAATCGAGCGTTTCTTTGCTCTCGGTCTCCGTCGGTTCAATCATCATCGATTCACGCACCGTGAGCGGGAAGTAGACCGTGGGGGCATGGAAACCGTAATCGAGCAGACGTTTTGCCAAATCCATTGCCGAGACGCCGCGATCAGCCTTCAACTTGCTCGCTGTGGCGACAAACTCGTGCAAACATCGATCGCCTTGCGGCACCGGCAAAATGTGCTTCACACGACTGAGCAAATAGTTGGCGTTGAGCACCGCGTTTTCGGAAACTTCACGCAGGCCCTGCGGACCATGCGTGCGGATATAGCAGTAGGCCCGAACCAAAACTCCCGTATTGCCGAAGAAGCTGCGGACCCGGCCGATTGTTTTGGGCCGATCGAACGCCAGGCGATAATAAAAATCTCCCTCTCCCTTTGGGAGAGAGTTGGGGTGAGGGTGATTGCGGCGTTCCACAATCGGCGCTGGCAAAAACGGGGCGAGAAAACTCCGCACTGCAATCGGGCCGGCACCCGGACCGCCGCCACCGTGCGGGCCGCTAAAAGTTTTATGGGGATTGAAGTGCATCATATCGGCGCCAAAATCGCCGGGCCGGGCGATGCCCAGAATGGCGTTCATGTTTGCGCCATCCAGATAAATCAGCGCCTCCGTGCTCATGTACGATGTCGGCAATTTGCCGCACCTGGCGTTCGAACAATCCCAGTGTGTTGGGATTGGTGATCATGAACACGGCTGTGTCGGTGCCCAGCTTCGCTCGCAGATCTTCCAAGTCGACCGAGCCATCCGGCGTGCTGCGAATTGTGACTGCGTCGAAACCGGCCATAGCTGCACTCGCGGGATTGGTGCCGTGGGCGCTATCCGGCGCAAGTACTTTGACCCGCTTCTCACCACGATCGCGAAAATAAGCGGCCGCAACCATCAGCGCGGTCAATTCGCCGTGCGCTCCGGCGGCGGGTTGCAGCGAAACGGCATCCAGACCGGCAATCTCGGCCAGCATCTCCTGCAACTCGAACATCATCCGCAACAGACCCTGCAGCGTTTCCTCGGGCTGATACGGATGCAAGTCGGCCAGACCTGGTAACGACGCCAGCCGTTCGTTCCGCTTCGAGTTGTACTTCATCGTGCAGGAACCGAGCGGATAGAAATGCGTATCGACCGACATGTTCTGCGTCGAAAGATTGGCGTAATGCCGCACGATTTCCGGCTCGGCCAATTCCGGCAGCGGAGGCGGTTCGGCGGCGATCGAACCGGCCGGCAGCAATTTTTCGATCGGCGTTTCCGGAACATCAGCGACCGGAATCTGCGCCGACCGACGCCCAGGTTTGGAAAGTTCAAACAGCAATTGCGTGGCGCGGGTATTACGCATCAGGCATGAACGGATGAAGGGGTGAACAGGTGAACGGGTGATTTTCTCGTTCCCACGCAGAGCGTGGGAACCAGAGCCATCAATACTCTGCAATTGCTGCTCCGTGCTCTCCGTGTCTCCGTGGTGCTTTCTGCTTTCTGCCTTCCTTTAAGATTTCCGCCAGTCCCTCGATTTCCTCACGGCTCCGCTTCTCGGTGACGCAAACCAAGAAACAATCCGCTAGTTCCGGATACCACTGCCCCAGCGGCACGCCGGCGAAGTAGCCGCAGTCCAACGCCTCGCCCAACAATTCGTCAACTCGGCCGGTTTTGTCGCGGAGCACAAACTCTTTGAACACTGGCCGATTGAAGGCTTGCGTCAGGCGATTTCCGCTGGTCAGCTTTTCAATGGCATAATGCGATTTGCGAACACATGCCGTCGCGACTTCCCGCATGCCTTGCGGTCCCATCGCCGCCAGGTAGACGCTGGCTCGCAAGGCGAACAAACCTTAATTCGTGCAAATGTTGCTGGTGGCTTTTTCGCGGCGAATGTGTTGTTCGCGAGTTTGCAGTGTGAGCACCCAGCAGCGTTTGCCGCGGCGATCGACCGTTTGTCCCGCAATGCGGCCTGGCATCCGGCGAACGAATTGCTCGCGGCAGGCCATGATGCCAAGGTATGGCCCGCCATACAGCATCGGCGTGCCAAGCGATTGCCCTTCGGCCACCACAATGTCGGCCCCGTAATCGCCAGGGCGCTTCAGCAATCCAAGGCTGATCGGATCGACGGCCACCACGACCATCGCCCCGCGCTCGTGGGCGGCTTTCACCAGGGCATCGGTCTCTTCCAGACAGCCGAAAAAGTTGGGATGCTGGATCAGCACACAAGCGGTGTCGTCGGTGAGGGCTTTGTTCAACTCTTGCAGATCGATCGTGCCTTGCGGCGTGCCAACCGTCACGAGCTTCGTGCTTAGATTCACCAAATACGTTTCCAGAATCTGCCGGTATTCCGGATGCACGCTGGCGGCGGTCACCACGCGGCCTTCTCGGCCCGTGGCGTGTATGCACATCAGCACCGCTTCCGTGGCTGCACTGCCGCCGTCGTACAGACTGGCGTTGGAAATATCCATGCCGGTTAATTGGCAAATCAGCGTTTGATATTCAAAAAACGCTTGCAGGTTCCCCTGGCTCACTTCCGGCTGATACGGCGTGTATGAAGTGTAAAACTCACCCCGCGAAGCCACGTAATCGACCACGGCTGGCACGAAATGATCGTAACTCCCGCCGCCCAGAAAGCTCACCTTCTGTCCGCACGCCGTATTACGTGCTGCAAGTCGACCAACATGTGACGTGAGCTCAACTTCCGTGAGTGCCGGCGGCACTTTCAGCGCGCGGTTCAACAGCAATTCGGCGGGAATTTGCGCGAAAAGTTCTTTTATCGAACTGACGCCAATCGCTTCGAGCATCGCCCGTTGATCAGCCGGCGTGTTAAGGATATACGACATGCAGGGAGAATCGGGATTTAAGGAGTAGCAGACTGGGGTTAGGGAATGACGAATGACGAAATTCGAATGACGAATGAATGACCAAGCACCAATGAACAATGACGAAGTTTGACCCAATCGTTGGGCCAAACGACCACAGTGCGATTGGTCATTGGTATTTCGTCATTCGTACTTTCTTTCGTCATTCGGATTTCGTCATTATTCTAGTGCGCCTCCTCCGCACACATCTTCTGATATGCAGTATAGTCGAGCAGGTTTTTCAAGCCCGATTCATCGCTGATTTTGATTTTCGCAATCCAGCCGGCCCCGTACGGATCGGCATTTAATGTTTCCAGCTTGCTGGTCAATGGCGTGTTGATTTCGACAATTTCCCCATCGACCGGGCTGTATAAATCGCTGACGGCTTTGACCGACTCGATTTCGCCAATCGAATCGCCAGCCTTAACTTTCTTCCCAACTGCGGGCAACTGCATGAACACCAAGTCGGTGAGCGCTTCCACGGCGAAAGCGGAAATGCCGACCGTGGCGATCTTCGCCCCTTGCGGGCCACTTTCGACCGCCGCCCATTCGTGAGTTTTTGCGTAGAGCAATTTTTCAGGATTCACGTGCTGACTCCATTATTCATTTCCATTTTAATTACCGCACAGTTACGAATTCACCGCAGAGGACGCTGGGGGTCGCAGAGGCGGACGCAGGAGAAGCATAAAATCGGGTGAGATATGTTTTACTAATCCAATCACTGAAGTCCTGGAATCCGAGGTATATGCTCTGCGGTCCTCTGTGTCCTTTGCAGTGAAATAATCCGGTGTTCTACTGCGGTTAGTTCGTTCGCTTGTAAAATGGCATCTTTACCACGACCGCCGATTCTTGCGAGCCGCGAATGTCGATGGCTACTTCGGTTCCCGGCTCGCGAAATTGCGGCGGCACGTAGCCCATGGCAATCGGTTTTTGCAGCGTCGGCGAAAATGTGCCGCTGGTCACTTCGCCGATCGCCTTTCCATTAGCATAAATGCCGTAATGCTCGCGCGGGACCCTCTTTCCGGAAAGTTCCAGCCCAACACGCACTAGCTTGGGGCCATCGCGCTTGATTGTCGCTAACATTTCACTGCCGGGAAAGCGCCGATCTTTCAAATTCACCGCGAAATCCAACCTGGCTTCCAGCGGCGTAATTTCTTCGTTCAATTCGTGACCATACAGCGGCATCGCGGCTTCGAGCCGTAATGTATCTCGGGCACCTAAACCCGCGGCCATTCCACCGACTTTGCTGGCGCTGTTAAGCAGTGACTTCCAGATTCCTGGTGTTTGATCCACATCGCAGATGATCTCGAAGCCGTCCTCACCGGTGTAGCCGGTGCGACTGAGCAGGATGCCATTGCCGTCGAACAGTGCGGCCGCGCAAGTGTAATAACCCATGTTTTTGAAATTCCGACCGACCGCTGATTCGGCGATTATCTCGATAAATGGTTCGAGCAATTCAACAACTTTTGGTCCTTGCACGGCAATCATGGCAGTCGGAAGCGTGTCGTCGCCAATACTCATCGCGGCCTCTTGCTGCCGCTCTTCGTTCCATTTTTGCAATTGGAGTTTCAACCAATCAACGATCTTAATGCGATTGCTCGCATTGACGACCATGCCGAAATTCTGCCCGCCGTCATATCCTCGGTAGACAAGCACATCGTCCCGGATCCCGCCGTGGTCATTCGTGACCAGAGCGTAGCGCACCTGACCCGGCTGCATGTCGAAAACACGCCGCGTTACTACGCGGTCCAAGAAGGCAGGAACATCCGGTCCAAAGAATCTCAGCCGGCCCATGTGCGAGACATCGAACAATCCGGCGGCGGTGCGTGTGGCGTTGTGTTCCGCCACGATCGAAGAATACTGCACCGGCATCGACCAACCGGCGAAATCGACCATCCGCCCGCCATGCGCGGCGTGCCAATCGTAGAGCGGCGTTTTCGCGAGAGTTGTGGTCACAGTCTAGCAGTGAGGGCTTGCCCCGCGTCCCGCGAAAACCGCGTCAAGATGCCAAGGATGAACGACTGAACCCGCGATATTGTACCGCTCCGACGCATGGCTTCCAGGGGCCGGGTTTAAACTGGAAAATCATCATGGAATTCGGGATACTTGTTGGCATGGGCATTCTTTCCACGAATCGCTTGAGCAGGCCGCCTCTTGAACCAATGGTGCGCCTGCTAACAGTCGGGGATCTCGCGGCAATGCCCGATGAACTACCGTCTGGGACCGTGAAATATGAACTCGACAACGGTCGGTTGATTGTTTTTGGACCAAACGATGTCGCTCACGCTTCGTGTCACGGACATCTTGGGGCAGCACTCTATGGACATTGTGAGAAACACCGACTTGGTGGAGTGTTGATGTCGGCCGGAGTGATACTTTGGCGAAACCCAGATCGTTGTGTCGGACCAGACGTGTCGTTCGTTTCCAAAAGCAAATTGCCTGTCCAAACAAGCCCAGAAGAATACCTGGAAACGATTCCAGATTTGATTGTTGAAGTATGCAGCCGGCATGACACCACGGCGTATCTGAAACGCAAGGCTGCCGACTATCTGCAAGCCGGCGTGTTGTTGGTGTGGATCGTCGATCCAGCCTCTAACACAGTCATCGAACATCGGCCTGGCATTTCACCAAAGACGCTCGGGAGTGTGGACACTCTGCAATGTGACGACATCATCCCCGGCTTCCGCTTGCCGCTAACCGAACTATTCAAGGATTGAATCCGATAAACGGTCAAGCAATGAACCATGGAGTGCCGCTTGTTGGATGTCGAGATATTGCTTCCGACCTTCACGCCCGATGACAAAATCGAGCAAGCGATTGACCGTGCCATTCTGGAAACCGGATTGATTGTCACGCTCCGCGCGTCGCTCAAGAAATTTCCAGGCTGCGTCCACTGGCATCTGAAGAACGGCCCAGAATCAGGTACGTTGGAAATTACGCACTGGCCGCAGGAGCATCGCGCCTGGTTTACTGTGCAAAGCGGCCGCACGGCAAAATGGATCGATAAAAAAATAGAACTGCTGGAAAACTCGATCCAGCGGCATTTGAGGTAATGCGATAACTTTACCGTCGCCGTTTGTTCTGTTGCTTTGCCTTCGGACCTTGCTTCTCGTGCTTCTTCTGCCCCTTCTTGGCGTCCGCTTTTACGCCCGCAGGTGTTTGGCTTTTCCGCGGCCGATTTTCGGCGGCGGGGCGCGGCGTTTTTTCTGCAAAACCCGGAAGTCGAGTTCACGGCGATCGATATCGACGCGGGCCACTTCCACATAAACCATGTCGCCCAGGCGGAAGGAGTTGCCGGAGCGGTTGCCGGTGAGCGAGTGGCTGCGGCGGTCGAAGCGGTAGTAATCGTCGGCCAGCGTGGTGACGTGCACCAAGCCTTCGGCCGGCAGTTTAATGCCTTGCACAAACAGGCCGAATTCTTCGACGCCGGTGACCACGGCATCCATCTGCTCGCCGATGCGGTTGCTCATGTAGATGAGCAGCTTGAGCTTCGTCAGTTCGCGCTCGGCAGCTTCCGCCCGTTGTTCGCGTTCTGAACAGTGTTCGCCCAGCGCGACCAGCTCGCCAATTTCGCTGTGCGGTTTGTGACGCTGCAAAAGCGTGTTGACTAGCCGATGAATCGTCAAATCGGGATAGCGGCGAATCGGCGAGGTGAAGTGGCAATAACATTTGCTCGCCAGTGCATAATGGCCTTCATCGACCGGGCTGTACACAGCCCGTTGCAGACTTCGCAGCACGGCGTAGTTGACGGCGTGCTCCTCTGGCCGACCGTGAACGTGTTTCAGCAATTTTTGCAGCTCGAACCGGCTTTCCAGACTTTCAGTCTGAAAGCCCAACTCGGCCACGAATTCCGTCAGCAGTTTCAATTTCCGTGGATCGGGATCGGCATGCACGCGTCGCAAAAACGGAATGCCGGCTGCGTGCAGCGTGTCGGCCACGGCTTCGTTGGCCGCCAGCATGAACTCTTCGATAATCTGATGGCTTTCCGTGTTCTCGACCACATGGGCGCCGATTACGCGGCCGTGCTTATCCAGATCGACCTTTACTTCCTTCATCGTCAATTCCAGCGAACCGCGCTCGAAGCGTCGGCGGCGCAAAATCATCGCCAGCTCGTGCATCCGGCCCAAGAGCGAATGCACTTGCGGCGTGAGCTTACTTTTCCACGCCTCGGCATCGCTCAGATACGAATCGACTTCCTCGTAGGTGAACCGCCGTTTGCTTTTGATGGCCGTGTTGCGCAAATCGACCGCCGTGCGAATGCCCTCGGGGTTGAACTCGATGAACGCCGTCTTCGTGTACCGCACTTTGTCAGGCTGCAAGCTGGCCAGATTGTTCGACACAATTTCCGGCAGCATCGGAATTACACGGTCCGGCAAATAAACGCTGGTGGCGCGATTGTGGGCTTCGCGGTCCAATGGTGATTTAGCATGCACGAAGTGCGAGACATCGGCGATGTGGACGCCCAATCGCCAGAAGCCATTATCGAGTCGCTCCAAAGAAACGGCGTCGTCAAAATCTCGAGCGTCGATCGGGTCAATCGTGATAATCGTATCGTTCGTACAATCCAGTCGGTGCCCAACCGATTCGTCAAATTTCTCGGCCTGGGCTCGCGCCTCGTCCAAAGTATCGGCCGGAAATTCGCCTGGCAAATTGAACTCGTGAATGACCGAGAGCGTGTCGACCCCCGGTGCACCTTTGGCTCCCAACACTTCGGTGATCACCCCTTCGCCGTCGTGCAAATGCGCTGGGAAGCGCACCATTTCAAACACCACTTTGTCGTCCGGCTGCGCATTCTTCGCCCCCGGATCGCCAACATACACCGGTCGCGAAAACAGTTTGCCATCGACCTGCACGTAACCGTTGCCGCCTGCTTCGAAGTAGGTACCGACAAACTGATGCGTTTCCCGCTCGATAATCTCGATGATGTCGCCTTCGGGATTCGACCGCCGAATGTCGCGTTTCTTGGAGATGGCCACCAGCACGATGTCGCCGCTGGAGGCGTCCATCGAATGATTGGCGGCGATGAAAACATCGCCGCTGCGATCGATCGCCGGCACGATGCCGCTGGGTCGCACAAAACCATAGCCGGCCGACATGCGGCGGAATACGCCGGTCACGCGGGCGCCGGCAAATTCGCTCCGCGATGGTTTACCGACCGGCGGCGGCTCGGTTTTGAATTGCTTCACGGCTTCCGCAATCGGCAGCAGCAAATGGTTTTGTCCGTAAGCCACACGGCCTGTTTTCACCAGCGATTTCACTGCTTGTTTCAGCTTATCGATCGCGTTTTCATCCAACCCCAATCGCTTGGCAATCGCCCGCGGTTTGAGCGGTTTGTAATTCGGCTGGTTGACAAATTCCAACACAGCCTGTTCGAGATCAGTATTGGTCATAGATTTTCTTGCAGATTGTTCTCTCGCAAAGGCGCAAGGGCGCAAAGTTTTTTAGGATAGCAATCACTCGCGGCAATAGCGCCAACTCGGGTCGGCGAAACGGAGCGGAAAGGCGATCTCCTGCTCCTGCATTCTTTGCGCCTTTGCGTGAGACTTGCTGGTTTCAGAATGATTATCGAGGCGCATCCCCGGCCGTTCGCTGACCGGCAACCGCCCGCCCTTTGAACAGTTTCCGTCCCAATCCCTGGTGATATTGCGTCCACGGGCTGTCCAAATTGGCGTCGTCGCGCATCAGTTGCTGGAAGTTGTGCAATTTGGCATCGAGGTTATCGAGCTGGTGCAGGGCGATGGCCTCTAAGGTCATCGGCAATTTCGGCGCGCCGTACTCGTACTCGCCGTGATGGCTCACGATCATGTGCTTCAGCCGCAGCACGGTTTCTTCCGGCATTGCTTCGCCGGTCAGCGCTTCCGTTTCGCGCAGCTTGGTGTCTAGGAGCGAAATCGCCAACACCACATGACCGAGCAATTGCCCGGCATCGGTGTAGGCAAACCCGCGGTCGCTGGAAAGCTCTTCGATCTTGCCGACATCGTGCAAGAACACACCCATCAAGAGCAAATCGCGATCGATCGCCGGATAATGGCTCGCCACGTGCCCCGCCAGCTCCATCAAATTCACCACATGCTCGAGCAGCCCACCCGGATACGCATGATGATTTTTGATGCCCGCCGGCGAGCGTGCCAGCCGCGCCATAAATTCTTCGTCGGCCAAAAAGCACTCGGCCAAATTGCGGAGCGATAAATCTTGCATCGACCGCAGCAACTCGGCCAGCCGCAGCGCCAGCCGGTCGATATCGGCCGGCGACAGGCTCATGAAATCGGCCAGATCAACTTCTTCCGCCCGCGCTTTGCAAATGCTGGTGGCGATCAGTTGCAGACCGCCTTGAAAAACTTGCGTGGCCCCTTCGACATGCACCAGATCGCCATCTTCGAACGACCGATAATCCGCTTCCCCGGCGTTCCACATCCGCGCGGCAATCGACCCGGTGCGGTCGGACAAATCGACCTGCAAATACAAATTTCCATTCCGATTCGGCCGCAACTGTTTTTGCGAAGCCAGAAAAATCTGATCAACGTTATCTTGCGGCCCGAGATCACTGACAAATCGACGCGCCATGCGAAGAGCTTTCTATGCCTGACAATTATCAAAAACGTCCGGGTCATTCTAGGAACACTTCCCCAACCCAACAAGGAAGGCCATGGGGTCTTTTGTTGATTCGACGCGTGGCCGCGAGAGATACTAGCGCAGTTTTGGCCCCGGTCGATTCACCGTTAGCAGTTGGCCGCGGCAATCGCCAGTGTTTTCGACGATCTCGCTGATCCGCTCTGCTTGGCCCACGAAATCGAGATCGACCGTGCAAAGCACGATGCCGGGATGCGTCGGAACTTCTGTATGCAATCGCCGGAAGTGCTTGCGATTCATCGTGAGCAACACTCGGTCTTCCGACACGGCAAACTCAAGTACGCTTCGATCTGACCACGAAACTCCCGCTTTGCCCGTTTCGAATACGGTCAATACGTCGTGGCTGAATTTCCGGAGTTCCTCAACAACCGGCTGAGGAAAATTCTCGTTGGCGTAGAATCGGGCCATCGCGCATCGTTAGGCGTTTTCGTTCGCAAGAATCTGCTCGTCAATTTCTTGCCGGTGCTGCCGTGCATATGCCCAGGCGTTGACCAGGTCGGCTGCCCTTAGCGTGGGGTAAGACCGCAACAGATCGGCCTCGGCTGCTCCCAGCCGACGAGCTTGCTCCAACACCCAAACCGGAATTCGAGTGCGGATGATACATGACTCGCCACCGCAGACCTCAGGCCGGCTTTCAATGCCAGGATGCACATCTCCCAACTCGCCGGCGACCAACTGCAAGAGTTGGGCTTTTTCACTCACGGTCATCTTCGCGACTAATTCGGCGGCTTGATCGAAGGTGCTCACATTAGAAGTCATGATAAAATTATATCACAAATGATAACGGAGCGATGCCGCAGAAGGTTAGCACAGCTGCTTGCTGTTGTCCGAATTGTTGCTGAGAACTTGGAATTCAACGGGCAAAAGAGAAGCCAGCCAAATGCCAGTTGCACAGACACATGCTGCTGCCAAGCCAACCGGTTCAGGAGTGAACCGGTCCATCGCAAATTCACTGATACATCGCGCAAAAGCGCCGCCAAGAAAGATTCCCCAGCCAAAGCAAAGCAATGGGACTGCGAGGGCGAGCCGCTGCGAAAGATTCGTGGCGAGTTGTGGACGTCGCACAATCAGTTGTCCGGCACCAAGCAGTGTCGCGGTATTGCAACCGATAGCAGCAATGGCACGCATATCGTCCGATTGCGGGTAGTACCAGCTTCCAGAATAGAACAGGCCCCAGATCAGTGCTTCGGTGAAGACGAAACCTAGCAGCATGATGGGCACAACGCGCCAGACTGCCATGAATCGCAATCACTCCTGCGGAGATGAAAGCCCCGGATTCCAGAATCTCGATTGCTCCTATCGGCAGACAGCGAGACAGGCACCATCCAGATAAGAACAGTGCCGTAATGTACATCAAGCGTCTTAAACTGCCAAATCGCTGCATAGGATTTTTTTGGGGGCAATGATCAATCTTGCTTTATACCACATTCGCCCGCGATTGTTGAATACGTCTTTGCAGAGATAGCCCATTCAATCTCAATGCCCGACAGCAAGTCAAAATGCCTTGCCTACTAGCATGGCCCAAAAAACGACTTGACATTGAAATATATGTACACTATAATATTGCGATAATTAAGTGAGGCGAAAGGCAGTAAGCGGAAGAATCAGGCTAGGAAATAAGTCGCGGTTGATAAACGCATCAGAAGCGAGCGCCCTTTAGAGCGCCCATTGTCTAAAGATGGAACCTGGGCAGATTGATATGAATCAATTGGAAAACCACAGCGGCGGCGTGCCCAATCTGCGTCGGATGGGCACAGCGAATTTCCCGGAAGGGCAATGGGCCGGGAGTCGGGGACCAGGGGTTGATTGCAACGCGCTGCCAAGAGCACGGCAGCGGAAGGGAAAAGTGATGGTAAAGTGTTGGTGCAAAGACCCCTTGTTTTCCAGGCTTTTTGCGCCAGCATTTTGTCATCGATTTTTGAATTTCGCGCGAGTGAGTCCTTCGCCGTTCGTCGTTTGTCTTTGGCGAAAGACCGGTGGCGTTTCAATCGAACGTCGGCCAACGGACGAGTGATGCGGCAATGTTTTTGCAAATACGCCCTGTTTTCCAGGTTTTATGCACAAGCATTGTCGCAGCGGTTTTTATATTTTGTGCGTGCTTGTCCTTCGTCATTCGTTTTTTGCGAAGGCAGGCCGACAGCGCCGGGTCGAGCCCGGCCGCTACACCTTTGCAGTCGCGGTTTCCGCAAAGCATTCCCCATTCCACACTCCCCATTCCCCATTAAATCGCGGCCACTTAAAATGCCGTCAACATCACACTATTGTTCAACGAATCAAAATGAATCAATCAGATCATCTGTGAAAGGAATCTGCATGGCCAAGGCCGCCAAAAATGCGATTAGTCCGACGCGCGAGGAAGATTACCCGGAGTGGTACCAGCAGGTGGTGCGTGCCGCCGAGCTGGCCGAAGTTTCGCCCGTGCGCGGCTGCATGGTCATCAAGCCCTGGGGGTACGCCATTTGGGAGAACATTCAACGCTCGCTCGACCAGATGTTCAAAGACACCGGGCCATCAGAATGCGTATTTCCCGCTGTTCATTCCGCTGAGCTATTTGGAAAAAGAAGCGGCGCACGTGGAAGGCTTCGCCAAAGAATGCGCGGTGGTGACCCATCACCGTTTGGAAGCGGGGCCAGACGGCGGGTTGGTGCCGACGGCGCCGCTGGAAGAGCCGCTGGTGGTGCGACCCACGAGCGAGACCATCATCGGCGCGATGTATGCCAAGTGGGTGCAATCGTACCGCGATCTGCCGATTCTCATCAATCAATGGGCCAATGTGGTGCGCTGGGAAATGCGCACGCGGCTGTTCCTGCGCACGACCGAGTTCTTGTGGCAAGAGGGGCACACGGCCCACGCCAACAAAGAAGAGGCGGTGGAAGAGACGCTGCGGATTTTGGATTTGTACGCCACGTTCGCCCAAGATTACATGGCAATGCCGGTCATCCGCGGTGAGAAAACTGCAGCGGAGCGCTTTCCCGGCGCGGTGGATACCTACGCCATTGAAGCCATGATGCAAGACCGCAAGGCGCTGCAGGCCGGCACGTCTCACTTTTTGGGCCAGAATTTTTCGAAAGCGCAGGAAATTAAATTCCTTTCCAGCGAAGGGCGCGAGGAATTTTGCTGGACGACTTCGTGGGGCGTGTCTACGCGGTTGGTTGGTGGCTTGGTGATGACGCACGGCGATGACGATGGCATTATCGTTCCGCCACGGTTGGCTCCTTCGCACGTCGTGATTCTGCCGATCTTCCGCAACGACGAAGAGAAATCGACCGTAATGGATTTCTGCCGCCGGCTGGAAGCTGACCTGAAATCGCAGCTCTATGATGGCCGGCCCGTGCGCGTGCTGATTGATGCCCGTGATCTGCGCGGCGGCGACAAAGTTTGGCAGCACATCAAACGTGGCGTGCCGATACGGTTGGAGATTGGCCCGCGCGATGTCGCCGGCGACGCCGTGTTTATGGCCCGTCGCGACAAGCCGGGCGAGAAAGCCGGTGTGCCGCGCGGGCAATTTGTTTCCACAATTGGCCAAACGCTGACTGAGATGCAAACTGAACCTGTTCGAGCGGGCCCTGGCCTATCGCACCGCGAACACGCGCAAGATCGACAACGCAGACGAGTTCAAAGCCTGGTTCACACCCAAGAACGCCGACGTGCCGGAAATCCACGGCGGCTTTGCGCTGAGCCACGTCAGCGAAGGCCCAGAAGTCGAAAAAATCCTCGGCGATTTGAAAGTCACCGTCCGCTGCCTCCCACAGCTGGGCCAACTGCCCGACTGCGACCAGCCCGGCAAATGCATTTTCACCGGTAAGCCCGTTGACCGCCGCGCGGTGCTGGCGAAGTCGTATTAGATATGTCAGTTTGTAATCAACCCAACTTCGTATTCGCGTTTAGCGCGCTCTTCCAGAGCCGTTCGCAATGGAGCGCAACCGTCTTGATCGGTTATCGGAATCCCTTCCGCACATTGGCAATTGCCCGCCCGATCGAACGTGAAAAGTCGGAAGCAGTGATGACAACCAACGTTGATGAATCGTTCAAAGCCGGATGCATCGGACTCGCAAATAATCATCCCGACGGGCGACAACCACCATCTCGGTTTTGGTCCATACAAGACCCAAAACGCTGGCGGACCGAAGATTCTTCCACAATGCGGGCAGGGTCGAGCCAAGAATTCGCCGACTTCCCGATCAACTACAGCTTTCCTCCGCCGATAAATCCGACGGGCAATGACGCCAAAGATTTGCAATGCAACAAAGAGTGCAAGCACCACGAGGAAGACAATCGTCGGGGTGTCCATGACACGCCCCCCAAAGTTGTGAACATGGGATTCTTACTCTATCGTCCATGCTACCAGCGAATCTTTGTCTCGCACAAAGATTTTGTTGCCCGACAGGATCGGGTAGGCATAGGCATCGCCGTCGGCAACTTTGTAGCTGGCGATTTGTTTGAACTCTTTTTCGTTGGGTTCGAAGACAACAAGCTGGCCGCTGGGAATCAGCGCGACCAGCACCTTGCCGGCGTCGACGACCGAGCCGTAGCCGCCGCCTCCCATTCCACCGCGCATGCCGCCCCGCATGCCCTTGCCGCCGCGCATGCCGGGTCCGCCCGGTGGTCCGCCGGGTCCGCCTTTTTTGTCGCCGGCCTTTTGATCGGCCGCGGCAACAGGCGCGTCCGCTTTCTTCGCACTATCCGCAGAAGCTTCCGCTTTCTTTTCGCCCGATGCACTAGCGGGAGGAGCGCCGCCCGCCGGTTGTCCCAGCGGAGCCGACCAGGCGCTCTCGCCGGTTTCGGCGTTCACGCAGAACAGGCTATTCAAATTGGAGATGCCATACAGCCAACCGTCGTGCAACACGGGTGTATTGTACATCAGCGAGTTGTCGGGATTCTTCCATCGTGGTTTGGCCGCCAGCGCGTCGCCATCTTTCTCCATCGAAACTGCGGTAATGCCGCTGGTTGGTCCGGCATAGATGACCGTCTGGCCGGCGACGATGGGCGTGGCGGCGTTGTAGCGGCCCTGAGTGTACGAAGTTTGCCACAGGTTCTTGCCATCGGCGGCATTGATGGCGACGAGTTTGCTCGCCGTGACGGCGACAATGGCTTTTTCTCCGTCGATCGTGAGCACCGCGGGAGAAGCGTAGGCTGGCCCATCGCCAGTCCACTTCCATTTTTCGTCGCCCGTGGCCAAGTCGTAAGCGACGATTCCGCCACCCCGATCTCCGCCGACTTGAGCGATGCAGACGCCATCCATGACAATTGGCGAGCTAGCTGGATCGAACCGTGGCAACCCACCCTCGAAACCGTCTTTGCGCCACAGTTTGTTTCCATTGGCCGCGTCGTAGCAGGTGAGTGTGCCATGCACTCCCAGCGTAATCACTTTGCCATCGGCCACGGTGGGCGAGCTGCGTGGACCGGAAAAGGCGGCGGCTGGTCCCATGGGAGGAGGCGCATCGTATTTGTCTTGCCAAATCTCATTCCCAGTCGCGGCATCCAGGCAGCGGACAACTTCATTGCCTTCCTGCCGGCCGATCACATACAGCTCGCCGTCGACCAAGGCAGGCGACGAAGGGCCTTCGCCCACGGTTACTTTCCATTTCTGGGTCAGTTCCTTGGGCCAGGTAGCCGGCGCTTTGAAGCCGGTCACCTTGGCGTCGCGGTTAGCTCCCCGCCACTGTGGCCAGTTTTGGGCTCCAGCGCGATTGGCCGCCGAAATTGCGATGCAGCCGGTGATGACAATTGCCAGGGGAGATCTGCGTTTCATGGGTCTTCCTTTCGTCCAAAGTTGACGCCAGAGATTGCGAAGGTCGCCGACGTGATCCCCCGAAACGGACGCATTCTGCCGCGAAATGGCCAGTTGAACCGGCCAGCGCACGGCATCAGCCCGTTTGTTAAACCCCGGCGGCCGGTAGGGGTGTCGCCTACTTGCCAGAAGCAGGTAGTTGGAGGGTTTTCGCACCATTTGGTCCAGCTTGCTGCGTGACAAGGCAAAATCGCGTGCATTATAATCAAAGCTGTTCGAGCAGCGGGAATTCTTGTCAGGAACACGGGGGAGGCATCTCTATGTACGCGCGAAAAAGCAGCCGACTTGGCTTGTTAAGACTGGCGGTTTTTGTTGGAGTCTGCGCGGCGGTCGTTAGCATTTCCAAAGCGGCGAATGTTGCCGGCCAGATTCAGGAGTTATTTGACACCGCCTGGAAACCATCGTCTGAGGCGTTTGCAGCAGCCCATCAGCAATACGATCAGGCCATAACGGCCGCCCCGAGCGATCTGCGAGTGCCTCTGGCGATGGCTTTAGTTTCGGTCAAGAATTTCAAAAACGACGAGGCGGCGAAGTACGTCGATCTCGCGCTGCCTAATCCATCATCGGGCGTGGCGAAGAAAGGCGATCCGCTAAATTTGGCAGCGTGGCGACTGAAAATCTATCTGCAAGTTTTGCGAAAAGATCATGCCGGCGCTCAAGCCAGCATGCACGATCTGGCCCGCATGTTGGCCAGCGAGGATGCCGTGGCTCCGAGCGAAGAGGCCAAGAAAACGGCTGATTGGCTCGGCGGCGTGCTGGGCTATTACGCCGGGCCGGCAGCGGGTCAGGCTTCGTCGGTTAATGCTGACGCGCTGCAAGATGATCTCAACAAGCAAATGAAAGGGGCGTTGGCCAACGCCATGGCCGATGGCAAAGCCGCCGCACTGAAGAAATTTGATGAATTGAAGACCGCTCAGGCCAGCGCTCGGGAAGATATCAAAGCCCGACTGGCTGCAAAAGCGCACGAGGACCTCAAGAAGACGCAAGCTGCGCAGACCACTTTAGCGGAAAAAATCAAAAATATTGATTCAACGAAAGATGCGCCGATTCAAAGGCCGGCAAAAACGAGGCGGCGGCTCAACGCTATACTCAGCGCATTCAAGGGGAGATTTCCAGGATCGAGCAGCAAATTCCCATGGAAGAGAGAAACCCGCGACATAACGAAAGGACGATGCAGGGTTTAAGAACGCGATTGACAATGCTACAGCAACAAGCGGCTCAAGTTGGCAACAATGACAATGCCACCCAAAACGAAGCCGCAAAGAAGCAGGCAGTAGAAGCCGAGAAGAAAAAACTACAAAGCCAGGTTGGGATGCTCGAAGCCAAAAGCAAGCAACTTTCCAGCGGCAGCGACGACGTCGTGTCAACTCCAATTGACGCCAAACTGGCGTCGTTGTTCAGCTACGCGCCGATTGATTTGGAAAAGGAAAAGCAGCGGATTCTCGATTCGTATGCCGTGAAGTAAACGACTATGTTTTGACGACGGTCGCGCCTTCGAGCAGTCCCTTCGGATCGGCAAAGCCTGCGCCGGGTCCTGTGGGCACATTAATTTTGCTGTCGGTCGTGCCCAACGGCGGATCGAACCATTTCCCGTAAGTCTCCACGCCCTGTTTGTATTCCTGCCACGGGCTGATGTTTTGCACGCAGCCGGAGTAGTGCAGCGAATAAACAAACCCAAAGCCGCCGGAAAGATGCAGCATGATCGGCAGCTCGCAAACCGCGGCCATGCGCGCGACGCGGATGGAGCGAATCATTCCGCCGTAATAATACAGGTCGGGCTGCACGACGTCGGCTACGTGATCGCGAATCATGGCCTGAAATCGCCGGTGGCTCGATTCTTGCTCGCCGATCGCAATCGGAATCGTTAGCGTGTCGCTGACTTTCTTGGTGGCAGCGAAATCGTCGAAGGGACACGGCTCTTCGAACTGCAGCGCGCCGATGTCTTCCAGCATCCGGCCGACTTCGATCGCGTGCGACGGATCGTAGGAGCTGTTGGCGTCGGCCATGATGACCAACGAATCGCCGAACGATTTGCGCGTCAGCGGAATCAACTTGTCGGTGCGCCCGGGCATGGCGTCGGCATTGCGACTCATCCGCCCGCCGACGCGGAACTTAATGGCCTTGGCGCCGGTTTTGCCGATCAGGCTCTTCAGATAATCGATCTCTTGCTCGGGCGTGGTGTCGCGCCGGCCGCTGGCCACGTAAAACTGCATGTCATTGCGAACGACCCCGCCCAGCAGTTCGCCCATTGGCTTTTTGACGATGCGGCCCAGCATGTCGAGGATCGCAAACTCGACCATCGCCACCGGGCACCACAGCGCCAGCCCCTGAAATTTGTAGTTGTCTTTTTCGCGATAGACCCCGAACAAATGCTCTTCCAAATCGCGGGCGTCTTTACCGATGAAATACGGGATGATGAGTTGATTCAAGATCGGATGTAGCACGTTCATCCGGCCGTTGTCCACGGAAATGCCTTCCGCGCCGTCTTTGGAGCGCACTCGAACAAAATGTTCGCGGCCTTTGCGCAACAGTTCAATCGATTCGATGATGACCGGGTCCTTGAACGCTTTGACGTCGAGGACCGGCTTGGCGGCCGCCTTTTCAAGCGATTCATCAGTCACATTTGACTCGGCGGCGAAACCGGGACGAACCGCCGAGAGCGCGGCTGCGCCACCGGCGAGACCGAGGAACCTGCGACGGTTGGGCTTCATGAATCGGGCTCCCGAATGAGGTGATGACGACTAAACACCGACGAGCGATTCTCCCGACCGACACGGTCGGGCTATGTGTCAGCAGCCAAATTGATGCAGCACGATATCGAACACCTGGGTGTCAACCAGTACCTGATTTCCTAGCACGCCGTCTGCGGAACTCAGAATGACTCCCCGCTGATTTTCTTGCTCCGCCGGCGCCATGCGAACCGCGCACCAGTGCGGCATTCAGGGGGATGCCGCGCGTGGCCGGGTCGAAAAACAGCTCGACCGGATCATAGCCCGGCTTGCGGTGAATATCCACCGCGCGGGCAAAACCGGGGGCTTTGACGTCGTCCAGCCACCAATAATAGGCCTGCCAACTGTTCGGCGTGGAAATCAGAATCACGTCGCCCGAGCGCTCGTGATCCATTTGATATCGGCCCTGCTGCTGGCGGATTAGCACCTCCGCCACACCGACATGGTCGGTGAACAACTGCCGGACTTGTTCGATGGCGGCCGTGTCTCCGTGCTGAACGAAGACGTGTGAAAACTGGTGATCGACCAAAGCCCACGCTCGGCTGGCGGCTAAATCCAGCTGCTCGCCATCGGCTGCTTCGCGGACTTTCAGCAAACCGGCCTCGCGGAGCATGCGGTTGGGATGCAGCACGTGATCGACGGGCACAATGGCATACTCGCTGGCGGCAATCCACGTTGGGCCGCCTGATCCATAGGCTTCTGCAAAGGCAGCGCCAAGCTTGCCGATCTGTTCGTCCAACTCGGTCACCGAACGCTGCCCTTCCGCGCTGTCTGGCCCATGTTTTTGCGCCGCATAATCCAAATGCGGCAGATAGATGTAAAAAAAATCGGGCCGCTGTTCGCGGGCGCAAAGGATGGCCGAACCGACAATCCAGGCAGTGCTTTGAATGTTCGCCAGCGGGCCCCAAAAATGCTTGAGTGGGAAATCGACCAGTCGATCGCGCAGCTGGCCGTACATTTCAGTCGGCCGGGTGTAGCACCACAGCGATTCGCTGCCGTCGGGATTGTGAATGGGCGCCGGCGTGCAGATGAAATCGGCGTTGGTGCCTTTGCTGTGCAGCGGAAACCACACGGCGGTTTGCAAATCGTCGCTGTGTTGGCTCAGGATGTCCCAAATCTGCGGCGACTGGATGCAATCGTTCCAAGCCGTCCACATTTCGACTTTCTGCTTTTCGCGCCAATAAAAACCATTGGCTACCACGCCATGCTGCGCCGGCGGCTTGCCCGTGGTCATGTTCGCCTGCAAGGGACACGTGACGCAGGGGAAACTCGGCACGAGCGTGGCTTGTTCACCGCCGCGAGTGAGTTCACGCAGCTGCGGCATCGCCGCCAAATCACGCTCGCGCAAACCGGGAATCGAGAGCAAAATCAACGGCATGTGGATTGGGCAATCGACGGTAGACGATGACAAAGTGAAAGCGCTTTACAGCGTCGTGAAAGTTCGAGAAGCAATCAATGCCGTTTGAAAAACTGCACTTCACGTTCGTGCTTTTCAGCGGCCGCACGGGTCTTGAATGTTCCAAGGTTCCGGCGCTTACCAGTCTTCGGATTCTTTTTGCGAGAGTACAGGCGATATTCACCGGATGGTAATTTGCGAATCATCGCTGAATTCCCAATATAAATAATTGTGTGAGTCGTCCTTAGCGCTGGCGACGTCTTCTGAACGCTGAACTCTCCGTCATTACGGTTTTTCCGCGTCGGCGCACCGGCAAACGAATTGGCCGCAGCCAGGACAGCCAGCGCCGTATTTGCGAGCGATGGCTTCCGACAAATCCACTCCGGCCACATTGGCAATCGTCGCCAGCCAGGCCAACACATCGGCGAATTCCCCGAGCTGTTCTTCATGTGTGCCACTGCGCAAGGCCGAAGCCAGCTCGCCCACCTCTTCCATCAGCCACATGAAAGTGCCATCAATGCCGCGCGCGACATCCTTTTCCAGATACATGTCGCGGATGAGCTGCTGAAAGCCAGAGATGGTAGTTATGCTATGCGTCATCTTTTAATTTTTGATTTTATGATGATTATTTTCCGCGTTTCACATTCAATCGTACAGCCTGAATTCAGCATTCGTGATTCCAAACTGTTCTAGTTCCTCTTTCAATTCATCCGTCACAATAATATGCAATGTCGTCGCAAGAAGAAAAATATCGTTTTCCTTCCACATAGAAGGCAACATCACAAGTCTTCTCTTCGTGTTATCGATCGAGTTGAGACCACAACCATCACACACCGCAGTCGGTTCTCCATCCGGAGGAGTTGCTGATTGAGATAAGATGAGCATTTCATAGTAGGGTCCAACGTTCTCTGTCGGTTGAATTGATTCAACTTCGTCGATCATGTCTTCTGGTTCGCCTGTCGATGGCATGGGTGGCGTTAGGTTGGCGTCTTTCGCCAATTTTTCGTAGCCTTACGGGGCAGAATGCAACTTCTTTGACGCGCCTTCGTTCAAGAAATTCTTTGACACGATCAGAAACCACGACGCTTCCCAACGAACTCCATAGAAAGTCAAACGTCGGCCGAGAAGGAACCTCAAGGAAACACGGTTGAAATGTATCACCTGGAGATAGTTGCGGAAGTTTTTCAACGCCCGCTTTTAAGAATTCGGCGATGATCTCGCTCTGCAATTCTTTATGTTGCGCTAAAGGGATCGGCCACCTTTCGCGGATATGTTTTTTCTTACGAAGCGTGAACGGGCACTCCAGTGGCAAGATACGGCTACCACCCCAGGTCTGACCACACACGTCACAATCGACACCTGGCAAACCAAACGGATGCTCAAGCAAACCGTTGATGTAAGTATTCCGGTAGTCGCTGTCGTAATCAGGGTCCGTCAGTCGCCAAAAACGCATGTGCGCAACACCCCAATGTATTCGCGAGCCCGAAGTAGCAATGGCAAATTGCCGGCGCCTATCATAGCGTGATTTGCCATCTATCGGTTACTGTAGGATTTCCGAGACTTTTTTAACCGGTACAGCACATGGGGCAACTCTTTCCAAATGAAATCGCGATCGTACTGAAATCCACACTTTTCCATCACTCGTCGCGAGGCAAGATTGGTCGGCAAAGTGAAGCAAACCAGTTCCGGCAAATTCAGCTGGGTGAAGGCAATCTGCACGCTGGCCGTGGCGATTTCGGTGGCCAGGCCTTGGTTCCAGAATTCCGGCAGCAGGGCGTAGGCCACTTCCACTTCATCGTGGCCCTCGATCATGATCTGCCGCACCCCGCCGCGGCCGACGAACTTGCCCGTAGCGATAACGCCCCCCTCACCCCACCCTCTCCCGCCAGGGGAGAGGGTTTCCAGGAAAAACATCCACAGGCCAAAACCGTAATGCTGCCAATGGTCGAGATACGCCGCCAGCATTTGCCGCGTTTCGTCGTCTGATCGCACTCCCCCCAGAGTCGCCATCACGTGTGGATTGCGATGCATTTGGCACAGCTGTTCAAAATCGTCGGCTTCAATTCGCCGAGCGGACAATCGCGCTGTTTGAAACGACGTGGGCGATGTCATGCGACGTGGCCGAAGTACAGTTCCGTGTCGTACTGAATGCAAACTTGGCCACCTTGCTGATGGTCTTCAAACAACTGCTCGACCGAGTGCAGCATCGCAGCGTGATGGGGATGACTCTCAGTCGGCATATAGGAGCACGAGAGAATTCGTCCCAGCAGGCCGGCGCGATCGAGCCATTGCTGATTGTCGAGCTTGGCATATTGATAACGATTGGGCGCAAAAAAATCGGCGATGGCCGCGGCATCAATATTTTTGTGGTTGATTTCGCGGTAATCGGTGCCGAATTGCTGGAGCAGTGTTTCGTAACCTTGCGAAAACGGTGTGTCTTTGCGCCGGGAATTCCAGATCAGCACGATCCAGCCGCCGGGGAAAAGAATTCTAGCAAATTCACGTTTGGCTTTGTTTCGATCGAACCAGTGAAACGCCTGCCCGGCGATGACGAAATTGACGTCCTGATCGGACAAGGTCGTGTTTTCGGCGCTGGCATGCATGCTGTGAAATCGCGGATACGCTTGCAACAATTTCTCGGCCGCCTCGCGCATCTCACGGTTCGGCTCCACGCCATAAACCTTGTTGCCGTGGTCCAGAAACAGCTTCGATGAAATACCGGTGCCGGAACCGATATCGGCGATAACTGAATCAGGAGTCAAATTTGCCGCTCGCTCCAGCACCGTCAGTACTTCCGCCGGATAGCCGGGCCGATAGCGAACGTAGTTTTCGACACGATTGGAGAAACGCGTCGTCGAATCGGCTTTCGTTTGGCTCATTCGCCCCTCTTCAATCGAGCAACCAACTCACGACATCCACTAGTCCATCGCTATCATGGCACGGCGCCACTCGATCGGCGGCGGCTTTGACGGGTTCCAGCGCATTGCCCATCGCCACGCCGAGGCCAGCGCCGCGAATCATCGGGATGTCGTTCACATCGTCGCCGACCGCACAAATTTCGTCATCGCCAATTCCCCAATCGCGGGCCAAATGCTGCACGGCCGACCATTTGCTGACGCCACCGGGTTCGATTTCACAAAACCAGCCAGAGTAGAACGGGCTTTTGAGTACGTGAACGTATAAGTCGTCACCAAATTGCTGAACGAGCTGGTTGCCCAATGCCGCCATGGCCGCCGGTGTGCTCATCGCGAAGCCGGCGAAGATGCCCGGGGGCGGCGCGGCTAGCAGGTTGGGGAATTCGCGACCGTAAATCCGATTGCGCTGGAAATACTCGGCCAACTGCGGCTGGTTTTCGACATGAAACGATCGGCAATAAAAATCGAAACCCTTGGCAAAGGTGTCGCCATACAACAGTACGTCGTATCCCGCGGCCGTAACGATCTGCAACGTCGCTTCCAGAATGCCGGGCTTGAACTCGGCGCAAAACAGAGTGCGATGATCGATCGGATCTTTGATGAGCGCCCCGCTGGCGGTCACCAGCGGCACATCCAACCCGAGCGGTTCCACCAAGTGCAAAACTTTCGAATACCGCCGACCCGTCGCTAGCACGACGCGAATTCCGGCATCGCAGGCCCGACGGATGGCCGCTTTGGTGGGCGCAGTTAATTCATCGCGACTGTTGACCAGAGTGCCATCAATATCGAGTGCCAACAGTTTGAAATGAGTCATGTTTTAACCGCGGGGGGCGCAAAGGACGCGGAGAAGACAGAGAGAAATCAATGAGAATTCATCGCTGTTCAAATTCTACCGATTCCTGTCTCTGTCTTTCCCCTCTGCGATCTCCGCGTCCTCCGCGGTCAATCAACCGGTTGCCAATTACTGGGCGTCGGCCATCGCGGTCAGTTGCAGCACGCTGCGCTGTTGCTCCTTTTCCAGATACGTGCGCCCTTTTTTCACGTTGATGTGGTCCCACGGCAGGCGGGCCATCAGTTCACAGGGGCGATGGACAATGTCGTCGAAATTCAGCCCGCAATCGGCCAGCGCCTGCCACCACAACTCCGGCTGCAAGTTTTCGGACCAGCTATCCAATCGCGCTCCGCGTTTCCAGGCCAATTCCACGACTTCGGCCACACGGCGATCGCCGCGGCTGAGCAAGCCTTCCAGCAAACTGGTTTCCACATTGTGGCATTTCACTTGCACGCTGCGGATTTTCACGCGGCGTTTCAAATACTGATGCGCCCAGTGAAAATATTTGCGCCGCTGCATGCCGTTCCATTGATACGGCGTGTGCGGTTTGGGCACGAAATTCGAAATGCTGGCGGTCACCTTCACGTACCGGCCGCGGACTTCCTTGCCAATTTGGGCGATGGTTTCGGCCATATCGACGATGCCATCCAGATCGACTTCCCGTTCGCCGGGCAGGCCGCACATGAAGTACAGCTTCACTTTGTCGATGCCATTTTTGAACGCCTCGCGGCAGCCGTCGTACAAATCTTGGTTGCTGATTTTCTTGCGAATTTGCTCGCGCATGTCGTCGCGAGCCACTTCCGGAGCCAGCGTCATGCCCGAGTGCCGCTCGGTGCCGATGAGCGCCGCCACTACTTTGAGCGCTTCGTTCACTCGCAGGCTGGGGAACGCGATGCTCACGCCCATCGGGTCGAACACTTCTTTCAGCCGCCGCACTAGCGGTTCGAAATACGGATAATCGCTGGTGGAAAGCGACAAGAGCGAAATCTCGTTGTGCCCCGTGTGCCGAAACGATTCCAAAGCCGACTGCACAATGGTTTCGACTTCGCGAATCCGCAGTGGCCGTTTAATGACCGTGCTTTGGCAGAAGCGGCACTGCCAGGGGCAGCCGCGCATAATTTCGATGGCAATGCGATCGTGAACGCACTCTACATACGGCAAAATCGGCATGGTGGGCAGCGGCGTGCCGTCCAGATCGCTGATGACCGAGGGTTCGATGGTTTCCGGCACATCGCTGCGGGTGCGATTGATGGTGGCGATGCGGCCATCAGGAAAATATTCTGGCTCGTAGAAACGCGGGACGTAGGCGAAGGGGAATTTGGATGCGAGTTGGGCCAAGGCTTCTTCGCGCTGTTTAATCTCCCTCTCCCTCGACGGGAGAGGGTTGGGGTGAGGGTGATGCACTTCGTCATCGGCATCCCCCTCACCCTGCCCTCTCCCGCCAGTGGAGAGGGTGCTTACTGAACCCTGAATCCTGAACCCTGAACCCTTAAGCCGCAGCCATTCATTGCAGATCAGCGGCAAACTCGGCTCCCCGTCGCCAGTGACGAAAACATCGACAAACGGTGCAAGCGGTTCCGGATTTTGTGCGCAAGGGCCACCGGCAATCACCAGCGGATGATCCATCGTCCGGTCAACGCTGCGCAGCGGGATGCCGCCTAAATCGAGCATCGTCAGCAAATTGCTCGTGCAGATTTCGTACTGCAACGTGAAACCCAGCACATCGAATTGTGCAAGCGGCGTGAAGGTTTCCAAACTGTACAGCGGCTTGCCGTGCTGGCGCAACTGGGCTTCCATATCGGTCCACGGAGTGAAAGCCCGTTCGCAAACCCAGTCGTCGCGGCTGTTCATCAGCGTGTACAACACCTGTAGGCCGTGATGACTCATGCCGATGGTGTACGTGTCGGGAAATGCCAGGCAGAGTTTGCCGCGGACCGCGCGGTGATCTTTGCAGACGATGTTCAACTCGCCGCCAACGTACTGCGCTGGCTGCAAAACTCGCGGCAGAATGAACCGGGTGACGAAATTTTTGAGTTCGGTGTTAAGCATGTCCGTGGTCAGTAGTCCGTGGTCCGTTGCACTGAAGCCGATGAGTCGCGCAATGATGTCACGACTGATTATCGTCGATCGGTCCCCGGAAAGACAATGCCGTGGGGACTTCCACTGATCGGACCGTTCCATAGAATGCGATTGCACGGCCTTTTTTGTGGCCAACGCACTCCACTCGCTTCGAAGCGATTTGTGCTTCCTTGCAACTTACAACGGATCACTGACCACGGACCTCTGACAGTGAAAGACTTCGTCGCCGTCGCCAAAGTCGGCTCCATTCCCGAGGGACAAGGTATTACCGTGGTCGTGGGCGAACGGTTGGTGGCCGTCTTCAATTCCGGCGGCCAGTATCTTGCCATCGACGATTGCTGCCCGCACATGGGAGCATCGCTCGGTGCCGGAGAAGTGTTCGACGGCGTGGTGACTTGCCCGTGGCACGCTTGGCGGTTCAAAGTCTGCGACGGCACCTGGTGCGACAGCCCGAAGATTAAGACCGATAGCTTCGAGGTGCGCGTGGTTGAGGACGAGATTCAGGTAGCGACGGAGCCGAAGCCGAAAGCCGGATGAATTTCACGCAAAGGCTCAAAGACGCAAAGAAATTATGTTTTGAGAACTTTGCGTCTTCGCGCCTTTGCGTGAGAAATCCCCCGTTCCAGGTATCTCATTCGATGACAATCTTTCCGCCCGGCACCGGGGTTTCCGGGATGGCGGAAGTTTGGGCGTGGACTTGCTTGGCCCACGCGGCGACGTCCTGAGCAATCGGCGGCCAGGTGTTGTAGTGGCACGGCAGGACGCGAGTCGGATTCAGCAGCTTGACCGCGGCGATCGAATCTTCTGGGCCCATCGTGTACACATCGCCGATCGGCAGGATCGCCAAATCCAGTTTGTCGGCGTAAAGCTGCATGTCGCAGAACAAGGCAGTGTCGCCGGCGACGTAGATTTTTGTCTCTGGGAGCGTGAGCAAGAGACCAGCCGGATTGCCGCCGTACGTTCCATCGGGCAGCACGGAACTGTGAAAAGCGATGGTCAATTTCACGCGGCCGAACGGAAAATTCATCGCGCCGCCATGATTCATCCCCACCGCATTCTCGACGCCCTGTTTTCCCAGCCACTGGGAAATCTCGAAATTGCTGATGGTGGTGGCACCGGTGCGTTTAGCAATTTTCACGGCATCGGAAATGTGATCGAAGTGGCCGTGCGTGATCAAAATGAAATCGGCTTTGACGGCGTCCGATTTCACCGGCGCGGTCGGATTGTCGTCCAAAAACGGATCGACCAGCAGCGTGTGCTTGCCGGTGGCGATTGAAAAGCAAGAATGGCCGAGCCAGGTGATTTCAGTCATAAGAATTGTCCTTGATAAAGAGCGACTAGCAACTAGCCAATCCGAAGAATCGCTTCGCGATTTGCTGCCGGCTAGTTGCCAGCCGCTAGTTGCTCCACGGCTCGTGAGGCGATCCAAAATAACTGCACCAACTGCCCCACGGAAAATTCATCGACCGCCGACATGTGAATGACTGCCGTCGGTTGGCCGTGTGACGTTCGCAATTCGCGGGCCGCTTTGGCTTCGGTCGCCGCCACATCCGCCAAAAAGCGTTCGATGGTTTTATTTTCGCCGGCTGGCATTGTAACGCGCAATCGGTCGGCGCGAACGCTCTCGGCGACGAGTTGGATCAGCAGTGATTCTTCGCAACTGCCAGAATTGCAAATCGTCGAGAACTTCTTCGTCATCGGATGCAAGGCCACGATTTTGGAATCGATAAATCGCCCGAAAATGCCTCGGCGTATTTGAAGCAGATGGGTCACGACGGCTAAATCCAAAGCCGGATTGTTCCCGAGCGGCATCGCAGTGAATCGCTCTCTGATCGCTGCCGCTCCGCGCAGCAGTTTGACGATGTCCATGCCCATGACCGATGCCGCCAGCAAGACGCCGGGATGAAATGCCGCACCGCCTGCTCTGCCCTGCGACGTTTCACAAGCCACGCACGGCACGCCAATTCCCGTAGCCATTTTCGCCAGCGACGAACCAGAAGTGGAAACAATCACTGTACGCTGCGTTTCTTCACCCGCTGAAGTCGCTTGTTGCAGCGAATCCCAGAACAATCGAAACAATCCGCCGAGCAGATCACGGTTCGCCTCGTCATCAATCGCCAGAATGCTCCAACGGTCGTCGATCGCCCCGTCAGGCTGTCGTGGCAGAGTTTCAAGCAAGCCGTGTAAGTAATCGTTGTCTGATGTGGCCGGCGGAAATAAATTCTCGGCCTGCCGCCGCGCTGACCGCGCGACAGTTCGTTGTGAAACGGATGGCAGCACGCGGCAAACAGCATACGAGCGGCTTCGATGCACGGCGGCGAAGCCAGCAGCACGACTCGATCAACCGTGTCACGCATGCGTTTGGCCTGCCCCAGAATTTGCCCGAGCAAACTGCGTCGCCGCGTGGCTTTGTAATCGTCGAGCAACCGCCGCGGTGACGAAGCAGTGCGGCTGTCGTCAAGAAACTCCGCTTGGACTCTCGATCGAACCTCCTCCGCCTGCGGCGCGAACGCCAAAAATCGGCCCGGCCGAAGCCGTGCTCGAACGAAAATACATCGGTCAAGTCCAACTCGATCGGTGCGGCGGCATTTTCGAAACGTGTCGGACACATCGGTGCGATCGCATCCCCTTGTACGCCGGGCCGTTTGTGATACCAAATAGCTTTGAGCTTACTGCGCCGCAATTGTCTTTGCCAACGATGGTGGCTGAAATGCAAAATCTTGAATTCGATATGCACGAACTGACCCGCCCTCTGCACCAGAAAAACGATTCCAAAATCGTGCTGCTGGTGGCCGATGGCTTGGGCGGATTGCCGATGGAACCCGGCGGACCGACGGAATTGGAAGCCGCCAATACGCCGAATCTCGATGCCCTGGCCAAACGCGGCGTCTGCGGCGGCAGCATTCCGGTGAAACCGGGCATCGCGCCGGGCAGCGGGCCGGGCCACTTGGCTCTGTTCGGTTACGATCCACTGCGATTTATGATTGGCCGTGGAGCGCTCGAAGCCACCGGTATCGGTTTTGAACTCGGCCCGCACGATGTGGCGGTTCGCGGCAATTACTGCACGCTCGACAAGAGCGGCAAGATCAGCGATCGCCGGGCCGGCCGCATCGCCAGTGAAGAAAGTGCACCGCTGGCCGACAAACTGAATGCGGTGAAAATTGCCGGAGTTGAAGTTTTTGTTCGCGCCGTGAAAGAACATCGCTTCGTGGTCGTCTTCCGCGGCGAAGGGCTGGGGGGCGAAGTGGCCGATACCGATCCGCAAGCCACCGGTGTGCCGCCGCTCGATCCGGTGGCCAAACCGGGCAGTGAGAAAACCGCGAAAGTTGCCAAGGCGTTCATCGCTCAAGCCACGAAGATTCTGGCCGACCAACCGAAGGCCAACGGACTCACGCTCCGCGGTTTCGCCGAGAAACCAAAATTGCCGACGTACGAAGAAGTCTACGGCCTGAAAGCCGCGGCGATTGCCGTCTACCCGATGTACAAGGGCCTGGCGCGATTGGTCGGAATGGACATCATCGGCAACGCTCAAACCTTGGCCGAGCAGATCGACGTGCTCAAAGCGAACTGGTCGAAGTACGATTTCTTTTTCCTCCACTTCAAATATACCGACAGCACCGGCGAAGACGGCAACTTCGCGTCGAAAGTGAAACGGATTGAAGAACTCGACGCCGCCATACCGTGCATCACGGTACTGAATCCCACCGTGCTGATTGTCACCGGTGATCACAGCACGCCGGCCAAACTGAAAAGCCACGGTTGGCATCCCGTGCCGACACTGCTGTTCTCCGACGTCTGCCGTACCGACGCCTGCCAGAAATTCGGTGAAACCGAAGCGTTGCGAGGCGGCCTGGGATTATTCGAAGCCAAATACCTGATGCCGCTGGCCTTATCGAACGCCGGCCGCATGGGAAAATACGGCGCGTGAGCGGAGTTGGCGACACCACACCGTTGCAACTCCCAAATCTCCCAGCAGCATTAAGCCGAAGGACGTGGGCTCGGGGACGACGGTAATCGTGGCGAATCCATACGTGAACTGCGACGACAAATCGGTCGTGCCGGAAACAATGCCCAGCGAACTGGCCGCTAAAGAAAATACGGTCGTGCCCGTGTCGACGATGTTGTAATCGAGCTGTCCGTGCAAAAAAGCGTGCGCCACGGGGTCGTAGCCTGGGTCCAGCGTGCCGTTGGTGGCACTGCCGGGATTCAAGTGATGGCCGTCGTTGAACGGATTAATTCCCGGCGAACCGGCGCCGGCCGCACTGACCGCGGCCACCACGATCGCATCAAAATCCGGTCCTACAGAATTCACGCTAACCGCGGTCCAGCGATCTTGCGCTGTCGGTCCTAAATCGGTTCCCGCCGCGGCCAGCGTGGAGTGCAAATTGAAATTGTATAGCTGTGCGCTGCTCAACCCGGCCGATGTTCCCGACTTGCTGATTTGCACTGCCATTGCGGCCGACGATAGAGGCGCTGGCGGGGGCGTGACGGGCGTTTCGTCCGTAACCCAAATGTACAGGGTTCCGGTACCGCTGGGCGTAAAAAAATTCACAGTCGGATCGGTCACCGTGACCGTGCCATTCAGCGCATTGCTGGTGGAGAAAAAGAGCTTTCCGGCGATCGCGGTTTTGGGAATTCCAGCGGTTGCTGCAAAGATCACGCCTGACGTCAGCAGGTGGACAACAACTCCTCGGTTGCGAGAATTCATCGCGGCTACTCCAGTTGCAAATCTATGATGGTTTGTCTTCTCCTACCCCCAGCGAGGTAGGCGACCGCCGTAGTACAAGCTGCGCACCGCGAGAAGCAAGCAATTTTTGCTGAAATCGTTCCAAGCGGACCGTAGCTCGAAATCCCGTTGATTTGGCGGTGGCGGATTCAGACACTTACCCCAGCCCGAGCAAGTTTTCGGCGGCCGTGTTCGGTAAGCACGATTTTGCGCAGCCGGATATTGTCGGGCGTGACTTCAACCAGTTCGTCTTCCTCGATGTATTCCAGCGCCGTTTCCAGCGTCAGTTCGCGGGGCGGACGAAGCAAAATGTTTTCGTCCTTCCCCGCCGCCCGCATGTTGCTGAGTTTTTTCTCTTTCGTCGGATTCACGATCATGTCTTCGTTCCGCGCGTTTTCGCCGACGACCATGCCTTCGTACACTTCGTCGCCGGGCTTGATGAACAGTTCAGAACGTTCCTGTAGAGTGTTCAGGCCGTAGGCGAACACTTTGCCGGCCGACATCGATACCAACACTCCGTTTTGCCGAGTAGGAATTTCACCTTCCATCGGTTTGTACTGATCGAACCGGTGGTGCATGATCGCGGTGCCTTGCGTGGCATTCAGCAACCGGGTGCGCAAGCCGATCAGCCCACGGGCGGGAATCGAGAAATTCAGATAGGCGTATTCGCCGTGATGCTGCATCTCGGTCATCTGCCCACGACGAGCGCCCACCAGTTCCATGACCGGCCCGAGCTTTTCGTGCGGTACTTCCACAACCAGCGACTCGAACGGTTCCTCGGTCTCGCCATCGTGCTGGCGCAAGATGACGTGTGGCTTGCCGATCGAAAGTTCGTAGCCTTCGCGGCGCATGGTTTCGATCAGCACCGATAAATGCAGCAGACCACGGCCGGAAACGATGAATTGTTCCGTGCCTTCCAGCGGATCGACACGCAATGCCACGTTCTTTTCCAGCTCGCGTTCCAACCGCTCTCGCAGATGCCGGGTGGTAAGGAACTTGCCCGAACGGCCCACAAAGGGCGAGGTATTCACGCCGAACACCATTTGCAGCGTGGGCGGATCGACCGTCAGCCGCGGCAGCGCCTCGGGCTGATCGGTGTCGGCAATAGTGTCGCCGATTTCAACGCCATCCAACCCCACGACGGCGGCAATATCGCCGGCCGAGGCTTCTTCCACTTCGACGCGTCCCAGTTTGTCGAACAGAAATAGTTTTGTCACTTTGCCGGTCACCGTGCGCCTCGGCCTGCATCAGCGAGACGGTTTGTCCGCGCGTAATTTTCCCGGCGTGAATGCGGCCAATGCCGATGCGGCCGACGAAGTCGGACCAGTCGAGGGTGGTGACCAGCATTTGCAGCGGTGCGTTCACGTCAACCGCCGGGGCCGGCACGCGCTCCAAGACCAAATCCAACAGCGGGTGCAAATCGCCTTCGCGCGCCTCTGGATCGTGCGAGAGATAACCGCCGCGGCCGCTGCCGAACAGATACGGAAAATCGGCCAGCTTGTCGTCGGCCCCCAATTCCAGAAACAGATTGAACACCTCGTTCAGCACTTCCGACGGCCGGGCATCGCTGCGATCGATCTTGTTGATAATCACGATCGGCTGCAGCCGAGCCTCCAAGGCCTTGCTCAGCACAAACCGCGTTTGCGGCATCGGGCCTTCCGCGGCATCGACCAGCACGAGTGCGCCATCGGCCATGTTCACAACGCGCTCCACTTCGCCGCCGAAGTCGGCGTGGCCCGGCGTGTCGATCAGATTGATCTTCACGTCTTTGTAAATCAGCGCGATGTTCTTGGCCAAAATTGTGATGCCGCGTTCGCGTTCCAAATCGTTGCTGTCGAGAATGCAGTCCCCTTGCAACTGGCTGGAACGGTACTGGCCGCTTTGGCGCAGCATGGCATCCACCAGCGTGGTTTTGCCGTGGTCAACGTGGGCGATGATAGCGATGTTACGGATATTATTGCGACGCATGAAATTTGTCCGTTGTCAGTAGTCCGTGGTCAGAAAAATGTGTAGCGGCGTGGGCTTGCCCCGCGCTTTGATTGATACGGCAGCCGCTTGCGGCTTAGCGGGAGTTACAATGCGACCGCAAATGCAAATCGCGGGCAATCTCGACCGACGCATCACGTGACAGACGATCGCCGATTTCTACCGGCAATCAGGCGGATGCGAATTCAGCGCAGCCGCTCGCAAATACGGGCATCGGCGAGGATTGCTAATCATTACTGCGCTTTGTGTTGGTGATGACAGAACACGACAGCCCGCAAAAACGAGCAAGCTGTCAAGCTAGATCCATTCTATCTGCCCGCCGCCGGTTGGACAACGGCAGCACCTTTCGGGCAGTGTCTTAAAGAAATAGACCCAGCAAATCGCGGATGGTGAGTAATGGGCTGAACAGTTTGCATCTGATTCTCAGAGGCCGCAATCTAGCGGGTTGACGCTCCATTTTGTCGAATGCTTGATTCGGTAATCAGTCCGCAAGGCATCGACCGTGGCAATGTAACCGCGATGTTCCTAGCCAGCCACCCGACCGCCAGCGCGAGCCACGACATGTCAGCCAGAGCAAGTCGCGGATTGTGAATCTCAAACGCATTGAGAAATCTTCTGAGCTGTGGAGACTGGGTGCCGCAAGGGGTCGCACTCGAATCAGTCAGCTTTCCCGCCGTCCTCGAATCGCATACAGCGCATCATAACTCCGCAAATACAGTGTGCCATTGGAAATCACCGGCGACGAGGCGATTTCCTCCTCCATCGCATTGCTCGCCAGCAGCTGGAAATCTTTGCCGGCTTTCACCACATCGACCACGCCGTCGTGGCCGGCGATGTAAATTTTGCCGTCGGCGTACACGGGGCTGGCGCGATGCTTCACCGGATGCAGTCGCTTTTTGGAGTAATAGGGCTCGCCGGTTCGTGCGTCGAGACAAGTTAAGAAGCCGTCTTCGTCGCACAGATACACCAATCCATCGTATACCAGTGGACACGGCACATCGGGAGTGCCAGATGGCTTGGTCCACAGATGCCCGCTTTCAGAGTTAGTAATGTCGCCATGATTATCCGACGATAGCGCCAGCACGGGGCCTTTCTTCGCTGAGGGCACGATGATCAATCCCGGCGTCACCGTTGGTGAAGCGACCAGCCGCAGCGAATCGTTATACCTGCCCTTAGGAATTCAATCCGCCGCAGCGCCAAATTTCGCTGCCGTCTTTCAGGCTGTGAGCGACAATGTAATCGGCCCCGTGTGTCAGCAAAAATTCTTGCTTGGCGTCGCGATAAATCACCGGCGAAGCATAGCTTTGCTCCGACTCATGCCGGGCGTCGCTGGGGCGTGACTGCTGCCATATTTCGCGGCCGTCATTTTTATCCAGCGCCAGCACTTTCGATCCGCCACTGTGAATGATCGACAGGTACAGCCGCTCGCCATCTAACAGCGGCGTGACGTGCATGCCATGAAAAAAATCGAACTTGCCGTAGCGATCTTGGATGTTGATCTTCCAAATTTCGTTGCCATCGAAATCGTAGCAAGCCAAATCGCCGGTGCCGAAATACGCCCAAACGTGCCTGCCATCGGTGCTGGGCGAAGGCGAGGCGTTATTGCCTTCATCGCCGCGGATGGCCCGATTGCCGGTGCTGACGACTTTTTTCCACACCTCTTGGCCGTCGGTGCTGCAGCAGATCAGCACCAGATCTTTGCCGTCGGCCGAAGTCAGGAAGATGCGGTCGTTCCAGACAATTGGCGTGGCGCCCGACTGCCCCGGCAGCGCAAGCCTCCAGGCCACGTTTTCGGTTTTGCTCCACTTCGTCGACAGACCCGTTTCTCCGCTAATGCCGTTATTCGTCGGCCCCCGCCATTGCGGCCAGTTTTCGGCTTGTGCGGCCTGGTTCCCAAAAAATGTCGAAGCAATAGCGACCAACGCGCATGTCCAGCGAAGTAATGCAAACATAAGTGGGACCTGATTTAAGAAGCCTTTTACCTGCACCCAAAGTTTGGCAACTGCAAAGTGTGGGGTCAAGCAATCTTCGCAGATTTCGCATGAACAAGCACGTGCTTAGTGACATCGCTGCTCAATCCAACGTAAAATCGAAGTCCCAGGATCGGCGCATTCACTGCCGATCGACTCTCGACCAAGCACGGTCGGGCTAGCTAATGGCAGCGTAATGCGTACTCCTCCATGCGTCTAAGCACCATCCCACAGTTGTACCGCCACGCCAATCGTTGGGCGCAGATTCTGACCGTGCTCAGCAAGTACGGGTTGGCCGGCTGGATCGATCGGCTGGGGCCGCGGTTCGCCCGCGGCATTCTGAAAGATCGTGAAGGCATGGCGCTGTGCAGCCACAGCCGCGAGACTCGCATTCGGCTGGCGCTTTCGGAGCTGGGGCCAACATTCATCAAGCTGGGGCAAATCCTCAGCACACGGCCCGACATTATTGGCGTCGCGCTGGCCAATGAGCTTACGAAGCTGCAAGACAACACGCCGGCAGATCCATTTCATGTCGTGTCGTCTATTCTTCACAGCGAACTCGGCAGGCCGCTCGAGGAATTGTTCGTCGAGTTCGAACCGCTGCCGCTGGCCAGTGCCTCCATCGGTCAGGTGCATCGCGCACGGCTGAAGAGCGGCGAAGGGGTGGTCGTTAAAGTGCGCCATGCGGGAATCGAGGAGATCATTCGGCGTGATCTGGAGATTCTCACCGGCCTGGCGCAATGGGCAGAGCGCGTGCCGGAATGGGTCAATTACCGGCCGAAAGCCACGATGGCCGAATTTCAGCGCGTGCTGCGGCGGGAATTGGATTTCAGCCGCGAAGAGCGCAACCTGCAGCAATTCGCGCACATGTTTGCCGGCGATCTGACGGTCCGAATTCCGCAATCGTATCCGAAATTTTCGACGGCTCGGGTGCTGACGATGGAATATCTGGAAGGAATCAAACTTTCGCACACCGATAAAATGCGCGAGTTGGGTTTCGACCTGGACGAAGTGGCGCACCGAGGCGCCAATATGTACCTGACGATGATTTTCGTCCACGGGTTTTATCACGCCGATCCGCATCCGGGTAATTTGATTCTGATGCCGGGCAATGTCATCGGCCTCTTGGATTTTGGCATGGTTGGTCGCATCGACGATGTGCTGCGGGAAGACGTTGAAGATATGTTGATGGCCATTTGCGAAGGCAATGCGGCCCAACTGACGCAAGCCATCATGCGCATGGGCGATGTGCCGCGCGACTTGGATCAAACGGTGCTGGCGGGCGATGTATCCGATTTTGTGGCACACTATGCCCACCAGGCGTTGGAGTGCGTGAACCTGAGCGCCGCACTGAACGAAATGACCGAGATTATCCGCCGGTTTCGCATCATGCTGCCGGCGCGGATTGCGATGCTCTTGAAGATGCTGGTGATGTTGGAAGGCACCTCCCGGCTGGCCAGCCCTCGATTCAGTTTAATGGAAATGCTGCGACCGCATCAGAAAGAAATGATGTGGCGGCGAATTTCGCCGATCCGGCGGCTGCGGAAGCTGCGGCGAATTTACGGTGAGCTCGAGCACATGGCCGAAGTGCTGCCGCGAAAACTGCTCGATATGGTCGATCAGCTGCAGGCGGGCAAGTTCGATGTCCACTTGGAACACCGCGGACTGCAACCGTCGGTCAACCGGCTGGTGCTGGGCATGCTGGCAAGCGCGCTGTTTCTTGGGTCCGCGCTGCTTTACAGCCGGCAAGTGCCGCCACTGTTGAGCGAAAAAATCCCACTCATCGGCGGAGTCTCGTTCTTCGGCCTCGCCGGCTGCCTGGTGGCATTGGGGTTGGGCGTGCGCTTGCTGCGGGCGATCAACAAATCAGGCCATGTCGATCGGCGCGACTAGCGCCAGCCGACTGCCATTCAGTCACGAACTCGAAGCTAACGGGCGGATTAACGGCCCACAATTTCGCCTTCTGTCCGGCAAATACCCATCTGGCTGGCGACAATTGCCTGTTCGATACGATGGTTGAGTTCATCCAGTTGCTGAATGACGTCATCTTGCCGGGCTTCGAGTTCGATCAGCAGGTTCGCGGGGCCTGGCGCAGAAAACTGCACGGCGGTTTGATTCATGGAAGAAACCAAAAGAAGTGGCACGATAGGCAAAAGCGACTCTCACTGAGCATCGGCCAAATCGTCCCGGCGCATTCAACTTCGACGCAGCTATTGTCGCGCCGAGATAATTCGCGCAAACTTTGCGGCTCACCTAGAAAAGAATCAACTTGTGCGCTAGCGAGTGTTCGTGCTAGGCCAATTCTTTGGTGAGGATTTCGCCCAGGGCGTTTTCGATTTTGCCCTTGAACATCATGGCGGCAAAGGGAATTTGCCCGTCAAGCCGAACTTCGCTGGGCTCGACCACCACGTCGCCGTTGACTTTGAAGCCGTAGGTGCTGAAGCTGAACGTCAGCGTATTTTCGTTCCACGATTCCTTCAGATCCGACACCTGATCCTGATACTTCTCTTTCACGCGGGTCAGCAAATTCTTCAGTCGGGCCACCGCTTCCGGCTGGCCCAACTGATGCGGAAAGGCAAGTTTCAGGCTCGGCATAGCGAACACCAATCCCTGGAGATAGTGGCACGGCTAAACGAACACCAACCCGAAGCGCAAGCGAGGGAATCTTCCCGCTAGACTGACCGATCGGATGAACCTAGCCCCTGCGTCGGTCTCACGTCCTTCGATCGACGATGAGCATATCAAACCGTGGTCTGTGCGCACAGGACCACGAGGGCCGCATGATGCCTGTGCCTGCGACAACCTGTGTTCACCGGCCGCTCAATCACCAGTTTCGCCCGTCGAATCTGCGTAGTTGCGCGAATCTTTGGGGTGCCACAAGGGCAAGCCCGTTTTTAGCCGCTCGGCAAGAATGGCGAGTTTTTCATTCGAGCCGGGCAAAGCTCGCGTCGCCGTATAGTTGCCGTCTTCGACTTTCGGTGGCTCGTAGTCCCACAGCCCCATTTTCACCGCATCCAAAACTGAAATAGGCACGCCGTGACTCCTTGTATCCCTCAAGACGTGATTCGATCGCTGCATGCACGCCCACCTCCTGTCTGCAGCGATTAACACGCAGGGCGTACTCCATCGCCCGGCACCGCGAAGCAAGCAGTATTTGGCGCGATTCGCAAACTGTCAAGCAAATTTTTTTTGATGTGCGTTGCCGAGATTCGCTGCAACAGTTTCCGCAGAATTGGTCCACTTATTGCAGTCGCGTGCAGAACACCGATTCAAGGGGATCTTGCGAGACCGTGCCGCAGACCAAAAACCGTGGCTGATGTGGATTTTCGAGGATTGCAAAACAATTTTGAGCCGTAGATTTATGTCTGCGACATCCGCGCAATCCGGGGTTCATTTTCCGTCCGACTTGCGGTTCTTCGAATCACATTGCGGACTGCCTTGCGCGTTGGACTTCGGCCAGGCGATCGTTCAGATGGCGCGCCACATCAACATTCAGCGGTTCGCACCAGGCGCCGTTGATGGTGATGTAGCCGTCTTCCCAGCTTCCTAGTGCCGGTTTCACTTCGCGGCGATGAAAATTCGTTGCCTTTTCAGACAGGCGAATGACTAAGTTTCGCAGCGGAACATTCGCGGCCCCCGATCCCGGCAACTGACCGCAGCCGCTGGACAGGAACAGGCACTCCACATACTCGATGGGCACCCTAATCGGAGTGCCGGCCCGTAAGTAAGCCAGTAATTCGCCGTTGGCGTACCCCAAACGTGGAATCCGCAGTTGCACGGCAATCAACCCCAACAACAGCAACCCGACGCTGAGGACAACAAAACCGATTCCGCGCACCGGCGAAGACGCTGCTATCCCAGAGTTGAGTGCCATCACCAGACCTATCCCAATCAAGGCGGCAGGCAGTATCATGCCCATCCATAGTAACCGGCGATTGGTCCGCAGCCAGGTTTCACGCATCGCGAACAATTTGATTTGACGTTCGGGATTGCTTTGCTGACGCCGAGGCCAATTTAACACACCAGCTGCCGGACGTCACGAGAATCAACTGCAACGGCAAGTCCAACATCATTCGGCTCGACTGCCTCCGTCCAAATTCGTTTCTTGCATGTCCTACACCGAGGTCACCACCGCTCGTCAGCTTACGGCCTTCTGCGACGAGCTCGCTCAGTCCCCGGTGATTGCGTTCGACACCGAATTCGTTTCCGAACACACTTATCGCTCGCAGCTGTGTTTGGTGCAGGTGGCCACGCCCGGAGGGTTGGCCGTGATTGATCCGCTGGCCGCCGGAAGTCTTACTCGCTTCTGGGAGGTGCTGGCAAAGGCGGGGCACCAAACCATTGTGCATGCCGGTCGCGAGGAATTGGGATTTTCGCTAACCGATGTCGGTCGCACGCCGGCCGATTTAATCGACGTGCAAATTGCGGCGGGGCTGGTAGGCGGCGAATTCCCGGCCGGGTACGGTTCGCTGTTGGGCCGGATGCTGAATGTTTCTACGCAAAAGGGCGAAACTCGCACCGATTGGCGCCGCCGCCCGCTAAGCCGGCAGCAGATGGAATACGCGCTCGACGATGTGCGGTATTTGATTCCACTGCGCGACAAGTTCATCGAAAAGATTTCGAGCCTCGGACGCCTCGGATGGCTGCAAGCCGAGATGAAATCGTTCGAGAACGAGGTTCAAGCCAGCCGCACTCGAGAACGGTGGCGGCGTGTGTCGGGTATTTCCGGCTTGTCGCCGCGTTCGTTGGCAGTGGCTCGTGAAGTGTGGCGCTGGCGGGAAGCGGAAGCTCAACGTCGAGACGTGCCGGCGCGGTTAGTTTTACGAGACGACTTGCTGGTCGAACTGGCCAAACGCCGCACCGCCGATCTGCGACAAATTCGTGCGGTCCGCGGCATGGAGCGCGGCGAACTGCAACGGGTGCTCCCCAAAATTGCCGAGCATGTGCAACTGGCGCTCGATTTGCCGCAGAGCGATTTGCCGCACTCGGAGCGGCGCGAGGTGCCAAATCAGATCAACGTGCTGGGGCAATTTCTATCGACGGCACTGACCAGCTTGTGCCGCTCGATGGAATTGGCGCCCGCCTTGGTTGGCACGGCCAGCGATGTACGCGATTTAGTTGCCTACCGCTTGGGTTTTGTAACCGACGACGTGCCAATTTTAGCGAGCGGCTGGCGCTCTGAAGTGGTGGGCACATTGATTGACGATTTGCTGGCCGGCAAGCTGAGCATCCGCATTACCGATCCGCTGTCCGATCATCCATTGGTGTTTGAGAAGACCAGCGTCATTTGATGGTCGAATGCTCGCCTAAGCCGGTCGTTTCGGCCACACGCCGCGCTGGCCCAAGCAATCGGCCGATCGGTAGCGGCTCGGTTGCGCAGAAAATGAAGATGTCGCCGTGCCCGCGGGGGTGGAAATTACCGCTCCACTGGCTTGTGTTTCCACCGGCGTCCAAAGCGGCTCGCTGACCCAGTTGCTTTTCGTCGAATCGAAGACGCCCGTGGTCTCGGAATCTGCACCGACCAGCGATATAGGCGCCGAACCGGCCGAACTGCTTAGCCGCCCGCCGAATTTCGCCAATCCATCGTTGCTCTGCATCGCGAAGCGGTGCGGATCGTTGAACGTGGTTTCGCGCGTCACACGCACTGTTCGCGGGGCATCTTCGTCTTTCCGGCTGAAGAGCGGAAAGCGGAAATCGCGGCCGGCGAATTGAGCTTTGTCGTAGATGGTGCCTTTTTGAATCGGACCAATGCCCAGCCACCAACTGTTTTGCGCTTTGCTGGCGATCGTGTCGACGCCCGATTGCCACACGGGCTCGCCGGTCTTGCGGTGATAGGCGAATACAGCCACCTTGGCGACCCCTTTTTGATCGGTTCGCTTGGCCAACGCAATTTCCGGCACCACGGCCGATGCGCCGGTGACCGGCGTCCAGGGCAAATTGAACGACGGCATGCCGTACAGCAAATCGTGGCGATCGGTCCCCACAGCACCTGCCCGCGCTTCGACAATGAAGTCGGCGTCGTCTTTCCGCTCTTTCATCGTGCAACCGCTGGCCAGCATGTGCTGCCGCAGGGTGCTGACGAGATACTCTTTATCGACGACGCCGTTCAAAAACGTCGTGTCGAGATACACGTTTTGGCCCGACAGCACGTGGAAGTCAATTCGGCTGACCGACCGATCGATGGCGTCGGAAATCAGCAACTGCTCGGTGGCCGTACGCGAGGTGTCTGTCCAGCGCGTGGTGCCGCAACCGAGAAGGCCCAGCATTAGCACCAAAATCGAAACCACTCTAACAATCATGGGTGTAACATCTCGGGACTTGAATGACTCCGCTGGCATGCCCGTGCAAAAACAACGGCTGGCCGAACAGGCCATTATCAAGATGAGAGCCGGCGGCTTGAATTGAAGCTCGTCACAGCGGCCGGCGATTATAGGGACATACCGCCGGCAGCCAAACCCGAACTTACGTCGCTGCCAGCACCGCCAGCGTTCCTGTAAGTTGCGGCGGCAAATTGAATTGCGCCCGCCAGTTGAAACCGCTCGATGACCAGGCCGAAGAGCGAACTCCGCTTGCCCGAAATCGCCGCGGCAGTTTAGGCTGTGGCGCAACAATTCATAACGACTTCCCATCCTTGGAACCGCCGCATGCCAGCACAACCTCTACACCCGGCAGCGATGGACAATAGCCAGACGGCAATCTATGCCAAACTCGATGCCATCCAAAAGCGGCTTGTCTGGTTAACCACGGCCGTCTTCGCCGTAGCCCTGGCATTGCTCTTCACAGTGGCGGCCATCTTCAGTGTGGAAATCGATTTCCACTATGGCGAAAGTCTGCTCATCGCTAGCGCCTGCACCGGCGGCGTCGCCATGGGCTTTGTCTTCGGCTGGCTAGCACGTCGGGCCATCTGATAGCCCAACGCTCAGCTCGGTCGTTCGCAAAATGCGCAGACTAGGACGACCTTTCTTATTCCGTAGAATTTGCCGGAATTTCCGCAAGTGCGGCTAATGCCGCGTCCGATATGTAGGCCAGCCCGAACGGCTAGGTCCGTTGGCAGGTGCGCTTCGATTGGCGGATTTGCCGGGCATTTTTCCTGGTGAACAAGCTGAGCGCGGTAGCAGCCACCAAGGAACAGAGGTTCTCGACGGGGTTTTCGCACGATGAGCAGCAAGCTGTTACAAATTACGGCCGTGGCATTGGGACTGGCGATCTGCACCGCCCCCGCGCTAGCGGCCAGTCCTGCCTACGATTACGACTCGCCGGGCAGGGCTCGGCAGTCTTCGGCCACGGACGAGGCGCCGCCAGAGAGCGACGAGGCATGGGTGCCGGAATACAAGAAATCCGCCGCACCGCCGAAAAAACCAAGCGATTCTAACTCGGACGCCATCAATTATAAGTTGAAATCTAAGTCGGCTAGCGAGCGCGGCAGCGCAGCCGAAATTGGCAGGGCCCCAAACCTCCTACCGCCGAACGTGAAATCACGCCCCGCCTACGGAGCCAAAGTTTCCAATTGGCCGCAGTCGGCAGCGCCCGGCGAGGCGCAGAAAGCCAGTGCCAACTTCTCGGGCGATTCTTGGCAAAGCGGCTCGATCGGCGGCTCGTCTTCGCCATCGAGTTCCTTGCCGTCGGCTTCCGCAAATCGCGCGGGACAAATTCCACGCCCGTCGCAGCAATTCGCGCAGAGCTCATCCGGCGCCTCTCAAGATTATCGCCGAAATAGCCGCCCGGTCAGTGCCAGTCAGTCGTCCAGTTCCGCATCGATGCCGGAATCGATCGTGGCGGGAAGTCCAACAAGTTCCGGCAGCGCGATGCAATCTTGGGACGACAACAGCGGACCCTGCAACTCGTGTCAGCCGTGTGGCAATTGCGACAGTTGCTGCTACAACTGCGTCAACCTGTGCGGCTGCTGCGGCTGGTTTGCCGGCGTCGACTATCTGTTGCTGCGACCCACGTTCAGCGAACAGCAAGCCTACATCAAACGCACGACGTCCACGAGTCCCGATGAAGTCGTCACAGTGACCGACACCGTTGTGCATCAAGACTTTGGTTACAACAGTTCCGTACGCAGCTTCTTTGGCTATCGCTGCAGTTGCAACGAGGAAATTCGCTTCACGTACTGGAATTACGGCGCGACTTCGGCACAATCGACGGGCGTCGCGACCGATGACGGCACGGTTTTGTACGCCGGTCATTTGGAACTCAACACCACGCCGGGCCAGCACATCAACACTCAGACCGGCCTGCGCCGAATGTGTACGACATCGACTACTCCAAATGTTGCTGCAACCCTTGCAACACGTGCAACCCATGTTGTCCGCCTTGGACGTTGAAATATTCCGCCGGCGTGCGGATTGCCGAGGTTGGACGTCACGACGACGACTTTTTGATCGATGTCGATGGCTCGGACGCACGGGAAGCGCTTATCTCTGCAAGCTTCATCGGCGCCGGTCCGCGAGTGGGAATTGAAGGCCGGCGATTTTTCGGCGGCGGCCGTGCCTCGCTGTTCGCGCGGACCAATCTGTCATTGCTGCTAGGCGAGTTCAATATCGATGAAACCCGTCTGACGCCGGGCGCCTCGCCGACGCTCATCGAACATTATTTCGACAGCCACAACCGATTGATTCCCATGTCGGAAATCGAGCTGGGAGGTAGTTGGCAGATTGCCAACCGTGCGACGTTGTCGGCCGGGTATCTCTTCCAAGCCTGGTGGGATTTGGGCGCTTTCGAGCAAATCGAAGGGAATGTGTTCCTGAACCCCATCGACGACTCGAACATCATGGCCTTCGATGGCCTGTTTGCCCGGCTGGAGTTCTGCTTCTAAGCCGCGGCAATGTTCGTGGTCCCTGGTCAGGTGTCCGTTGCAGCTGACAACGGACGACGGACAATCGCCTAGATCATTGGGCCGCCAACTTTTCTGTTGCGGGTACGACGTTCCGCCCTTAATCGGGCGCGGCGGCGAATTTCGCTCGGCTTCTCGTAATATTCTCGGCGGCGCATTTCTTTTTTGATGCCGCTGCGTTCCACCAGCTTGCGGAAGCGACGCACGGCTTCCTGAATCGACTCGCGATCTCGAACCGTAAGCTTGACCACAATTCCTCCTTTACAAGAGCCACTGAAAATCGAAACCCCGAATGCTGCGTCGAACGATATTATCTCCCCGAGCAACGCATCAGTCGAAACATAAAAGTTTACCTCGTTTTGATAGGCAATGTCTACAGGGTTTGACCTGTTTTTGGGGCGGCTGGACTCAAGCAACCGACCCCAGCACGGTCAAACTCCTCTGCATCGGCAGCCTCTGCACGGCGATCTTTTCGTCCTCAGAGCACAAGCCTTAACTCTGGACATCGGCACGGAATTGGGCCATAAGGGAATCATTGTGGCAATTGCCGCAATAATTCAAGCGAAACCACGGGCCCAGAGACTGAAAGGGACGGTATGTCGCAACCGCAAAACATGCAGCAGGCCGCCATCGAGCACGAGGCCCTCCGGCACATCATCGGGGCGCTGCGCACGGTCTTAGATTGGAAGCCTTCGACCGACGATCCTTCGCGGAAACTTTCCAGCTTGCGGTTCATTGCCCAATCGTTCCAACGGCATTTGGAGCGCTTGATGGCACTCAAAGAGCAAGACGGCTACATGACCGACGCCGTGGCCGAAAAGCCGAACCTTGCCGAAAAGGTGAAGGCGCTGCTGGAAGATCACGATCGATTCGAAGAAGAGATGCACCGCCTGGTGCTGAAGCTCGAACATGTCTCGCCGACCGACAAGCCAAAGTTCGACGCCGTGTGTCGCGACCTGGAAGAGTTGCTCGTGAAGCTCGACGATCATCACCGCCGCGAAGCCGAGCTGATGCAAGAAGCCTACCTCCGCGACGAAGGCGGCCACGGCTGAACGGCACGGCGAGAAAGTGCCGGAGCGCGGCTCACCTTCATCATTTCAGGCCACCAGTTCCAGCAAATCTGCACGACGATCTGAAACATGCATCAAGGCGGCACGATTCGTCTCTTTCACTTCGTCGAAGAGCACGGACAGCGCCGAAAGCAGAATCTCTCTCGGGCGATCGGCTGCGCAAATGTAGCTGGCCAGTGGCTCAATCACCCGCGCGAGGTCGTTTTTCACTGGCTGATTGAGTTCAAGATTAAGCCTTTTCATGACGGTTCTCCAAATTCTTGAAAGGTTAATTGCCGTTTCATAAATTAGTCGAACCGCGCACGGCCAAATCGACAGCGCCGCAAAAAAAATCGCTGCCGACCAAAGTGTTGCGAAATCCGCCATCCCATTCTTCACGGGGCAGTGGGTCAGTTTAATTGCCTTGGGGTGGCACGTCCCTGAACGAAGTGAAGGGCGTGATTGAACAAAGCCGACCACGCCCCTTCTGAGCGTGCCACCCAAGATTAAACTAATCCACCACCTTTCACGGGCAAAGATTGACTTTGAAGGTTGGCCGTGTTCCACTAAATGGTCGTCCAGGTAGGCTTTCGAGGAAGTTGGCCGCTCAGGAAGCAAACCGATGAAACGGCCTCAATTCGGCTTACGCTTGCTGCTGTTGTCGCTGGCGCTCTTGGCGACGTGCTTGGCGTGGAGACAAGCCATCCGGCAGAGAGACCGCGCCGATCGCGAAGCGGAAATCAGGAACCTTCAGACTCAGCTTGCCGTTCAAGAGCGGTATCGGGAAAGGTACGCAAACTGGAATCCACCGAATCCAGCCTCTCCCGAAGCCACTGCGATGTCGCCGGAGATTGAGCTCCAAATCTCAACCTTGCAAAACCGGCTAGAGGCGTTAAAGCCGTAACTTGCCGCTTTCCGGCACCCCACACACGCGGTTAGGCACTGCTGCGAGACTCGGCGGTGGAATAAAAGGTGTCATACACGAATGGCACTGCCGGCCTTGTAGTAGTATGGTAATCGCGCATTGCGATCGTCGCACCGCCCTGGCGATGCAAATTTTCTCGGTGAGCTGAAAGTCGTCGGCGGAGAAGCGCAAGTTGGCATGGTGGACGAGCCCTGCCTGATCTATGCTTTCCGCGGACGAGACCCTTCCTGGGATCGAGGCGGCTTGTGGACCAGGGAGGGTCTTTTGATGTCTTCTACCAACTTTGCGTCGGGAACGCTGTGGCGGTTTTCGTTAGTCTCACGATCGTTTCTGTCTCAGCCCGGACTGCCGTTTGCCGAGACGCTGCCGGAACAGCGCATCGAGCAGGCGTTCCTCGACGAACAAGTCGACTTTGCCAGTCCGCAGACCGACGAAGACGATGTCGTTTACACACCGGCGGTGACGTTGTGGGCCTTTCTGTCGCAGATGCTGCACGCGGAGGAGCAGCGCTCGTGTCTGGCGGCCGTGGCGCGCGTGGCGGTGTTGTGGGCCGCGTTGGGTAAGCAGGTCTGCGCGAGCAACAGCGGCGCGTATTGTCGGGCCCGTGCCAAGCTGACCGAGGGTGTGCTGGAGCGCCTGGCACGCGAACTGGCCAAGGAGTGCGAACAGTCCGTGCCCGAAGCGTGGCGGTGGTGCGGTCGACGTGTGCTCATCGGCGATGGGGCCACCCTCAGCCTGCCCGACACCCCAGCCAATCAAGCCAGCGATCCGCAACCTCCCACGCAGAAACCGGGTTTGGGTTTCCCGCTGGTGCGCCTGGTGGTGTTGTTCTCCCTGGCTACCGGGTTAATCCACGAAGTGGCGATGGGCCCCTATTCCGGCAAAGAGACTGGTGAGCCTGCGCTGTTGCGCGAATTGTTGGAACGCCTGAAAGCCGGTGACGTGCTGCTGGCCGATCGCTGCTACTGCGGTTGGTTCCTGATCGCGCTGCTGCAGGAATTCGGCGTGGACGTCGTGGTGCGTTTGCATCAGTTGCGAGAAGCCGACTTCCAGGCAGGTGAACGTCTGGGCAAAGGCGATCAGGTGGTCCAATGGCCGCGTCCCCCGAAGCCGGACTGGATGGACGATGCCACCTACGCGCAAATGCCTGAAAGCCTGCGCTTGCGCGAAGTGCAAGTGCGGGTGGCCGAACGAGGATTCCGAGTTCAATCGCTGGTGGTGGCGACCACACTCCTGGATTCCAGGGCCTATCCGGCGGACGAGTTGGCGACACTCTATCGTCGCCGCTGGTTGGTGGAACTCGACCTGCGAACCCTCAAGTGCCCACTGAAGCTCGACGTCCTGCGGTGCAAGACGCCCGAGATGGCGCAAGGAGCTTCGCACCGGCCTGTTGGCGTACAACCTGATTCGACAGACCATGTTAGAAGCGGCGATGGCGGCCGAGCGTTCACCGCGCGACCTCGGCTTCACCGTGGCGCTGCAGACGATTGCCGCAGCTTGGATGGTGGCAGTGATTACCCAAGAGCATCAGGAACTGCTGGTTCAACTTCGCTTGGAGCACATGGCCAGTCATCGCATTGGCAATCGGCCGAATCGGATCGAACCACGCGCCGTCAAACGACGTCCCAAGCCCCATAAGTTACTGACCGAGCCACGAGAACAATCGCGAGCACGATTGCTGGCCGGCCAGGCAACCTCAAACCCTACACCGTAAGCGGCAGTGCCATTCGTTCCTGACACCTTTTATGCACCCAAGCACCGTGCCCGTGTCGCTCCGGAAGCATCTTGGACGCGACGGCGGTGCAATGCACAACTCAAAAAGCCTTGCCGAAGTGGAAGAACGAAACAAGCATCGCGCTTCCCTGGCCCAGGTGCAGTACCCAAGCTGCCTCTGGCGGTCCATTCTGATCGTAACGGATGTGCAACCTGCACGCCGCGTGGCGGCTGGTGGGACTGCGCCGGCACCGCTGCCAGCATCCTGCTTGGCTGGACCTCAAAGGCCTCCCGCATCTGACGAATTCTTTGGGCGTACTCCTGGGGAGGGACCCGCCGTCAAATCGATGCGGTGACAAGGCGAGCTACCTTTGTGAGGGGGACAATCTGCGCCGCGCGTCCAATCGCTGCCCATGTCGATTCACAACCCATCTCTGTTAAAACTCGTCGCAGCGCAGGTGATCTGCCTCGCTTTCGGGCTGTGGGCGGGAGACCGCCTGCTGGTGGCCTGCGCCACTGGGAAATGGAGCGAACTGCCGCGCCCATCGACGCGGCCACGACGGCAGTCCCGCCAGGGACGAGCCACTTATCGGCGGATACACTGCTAGCTTGGTTGCCCAAAGTCCGCGCGCTCTCGCTGATTTGGATCGGGGGCCTGCAAGCGGTCGCGGCGTACCTGATCCTCTCGCGCCTCCGCAGCGAGTACGCCGGCTCTCGTGCGCAGGCGCAGGCCGCAGCGCTGCAGCGCGAGCGGGACCTGTTGAAGACCCGCGATGCCGTCATCTTCGGGCTTGCCAAGTTGACCGAGTCGCGGGACCCGGACACCGGCCACCATTTGGAGCGCATCTCGCTGTATTCCACTTGCCTAGCCAAGGCCTTGCGCTGCGAACCGCGCTATCGCCCCTGCATCTCTGCGGCATTTATCAACTCGATTGGCATCAGTTCGGCGTTGCACGACATCGGCAAGGTAGGCATTGAGGACGCCATCCTGAACAAGGCCGGGCGGCTGGACCCCGAGGAGCGATTTCGCATGCAGGTGCATGCCGCATTGGGCGGCCAATGCATCCAGGAAATTGAGCTGCGCCTGGGCAGCTCCAACTTCTTGGCCATGGCCCGCGAGATCGCGCTCTGCCACCACGAGCGTTGGGACGGCAGCGGCTATCCGACTGGCCTGGCGGGAGAGCAAATTCCCTTGGCGGCCCGAATCGTGGCCCTCGTCGATGTCTACGATGCACTGGCGAGCCGCCGGGTGTATAAGAGTGCGTTGCCGCACCAAGAGTGTCTGGCGATCATTCGCGCCGAGGCCGGCAAACAGTTCGATCCCCACCTCACAGAGGTATTTCTGCGGGTGGCGTCGGAGATCCAGGGCATTGCCCAGCGCTATGCCGACCCGCCAGTTCCGGACCAACAGTCACGGTCGAGGACCGACGATCCTCTTTGGCCTGAGCCCGCAGAGACGCCTCTTGTGTGCGAACTGGAGCTGCTCGACCTGGTCGACCGCACGCTGACCGAGTACGCGGCGATCGGTCTGCCGTCCGAAAATCACGACACGGCGACGCAACCAAGCCATCGCCCCCAGACAGCGTCCGACGTGCGGCGCGATTTGACACGCACGTCCCTCCAAACCGACCCATTCAGGAGTCCAACCGATGTTGTTCTTGACTAAGAAACAGGAGCGAACCCTGGAATTTGCACTGGTCATCGTGGTCGTGGGTTTGGCCGACCTGCTGTACCACGATCGCGACCAGAACATGGTGGTGCTGAACCTGTTCTATTTGCCGATTGCTTTGGGGGCCGTGGTTTTGGGGCGATATCGGGCCGGCGTGCTCACGCTGTTTAGCGTCCTCGCCGCGGTGGCGGTCAGCATCATCAAGCTGGAATCCAGTTCCACGTTCACCTCGCCGCTGGTGACCGCGCTGGCCCTGACGTTCTGGGCCGCGGTGATGGGGCTCAACGCCCTGTTGATCGGCACACTGAGTGACGAGCGGTTAGTCAATTTACGTGATCTGCACGACGCCCATGTCGGCGTGGTCGAAGTGCTTTCGCACTACCTGACTCGCGCCGACGCGCGAATCCAAGACCGCACCCAGCGCGTCGCCGATTTGAGCCAACGCGTGGCCGTCGAGATGAACCTGCCTTCCGAGGACGTCGACGACATCCGTGTCGCGGCTCTGCTGCAGGAGATGGGCAGCTTCGAGGTGACCGCCAAGGTAATCCGCCGCGCCGTCGACAATATCAGCCGCGATCCGCAGCGTAACTACGGCGAACATACGTTTTGCGGCAGCGATTTTGCCCAGTCGCTGGGAGGAGTCCTGACCGGGGCCCTGGGGCTCATGGGTCATCAACCCGACCCGTGGCGGCTGCCCGGTGAATCCGAAAGCGATGCTTCGTCCGCCGACCGGCCGCTGGGGGCGAAGATTCTGCAGACCGTTCGGGAATACGATCGGCTCGCGCAGGACAAGATCGGCGCCACGGGTGAAGATCATACCCTAGAGACCCTGCGCGAATTGCAATCCGATGTCGACGCGCAGCACGATCCGGCGGTGTTGCTAGCGCTCGAGCGCGTCGAACTACAGCACAAACCGGCGGGCACCTACAGCGCCAGATTGGAGACGGCGCTCAAGCGACGCCAGCGATTCGGCCTGCCGAGCTGATGCCATTCGAGCGAAGCCGGTTGCCTGCGCCCAGTCCGGCAGCGACTCACGGTTGATCGCAGGATAAAAAAGGCGTCAGACACCTTTGATCCCTCAGCGCTTATGTTCCAAGCGTATGAATGAGCTGTTTATCCACCATGTGCTGAATCGCGCGTTGAACGGCCGATTCTTTACGACGAAGTCGCTGCAGGCCGTGACATTTTTTATCGCTGAAAGTCTCGATTCGTTGAAGTTGATACGCGATCTGCTCTTCGAGCTCGCATAGCGCAAACCAAGGTGTAGGATCGTAGCCGACCTTCAATTTGTCTCGCGCAATCGCCGTTGCCAGTCGCTGTACTACCACGCTTTCGACAGCTTCTGCGGAAGCCGATGCGGAAGCAAGTGCCGCAGCAACCGCGCCTCCGCCAGCGGCTGTGAGCGTACCTGCGGTTAACAATCCTCCCAGCATACCACCCGGTCCAAATGCGGCCAGGGCGGCAACAATCGCCGCTCCGCCGCCAAGGCCTGTCGGCACTGCAAGAACGAGACCGACGGGTCCAGCCACGAGGAGACTTAGGCCGACGCCAGCCATCGTCAGCGTCTTCAAGGATACAATTACTCTCGGGTTCACGACGTTGCGGGCTTCCGTGAGCGATTCAAACACCCTCGTACCATAATTCGAGTTCGACCCAAGGGATCTGGCCAGAGACTCCAGGGCTTTTCGACGATGCTCCGGCGAAACTTCGATTTCAAACGGCGCAACAATGTTGTTGCTCGCGACGAAAAGCAAAACATCGACCAATAAACCGACATGATCAAATAATTCGGCTGGCTCGGGTCGCCGTCCGTCAGCAAGATCAGCGAGCCTGGCTGGCATTGAGCGATTCTTTCGGTGGTGAGCCTGCTCAAGGGCAGTGATTACTGCTATTTGCCTTTCCCTGAGCGCCGCTTGGAATCGAGACTGTTTCTGTCGGTCTTCTGCAATTGCATCCGCGAGTTGATGACCGTACGTCAACATCGCGAGGATCAGCCTTTCGTTGTCATCCAACGGGCGTTCAACGCCCATCGGTCTCAGCGCGATGTCCCTGGTAAGGGAACCGAAAACCGCCTCACCAATTGCTATCCCAACTGCTCGATCACCGAGATACTTTTCCGCTCCGTGGTCGCCGAATTTGAGCGTGATCCGAAAATCCAGGGCTTCCGGGAACAGAGAGGCAAGGCAACGACCATACGGTACAGGATCGTACACCGACCACACATTTAACCAAGACCTCACTCGTGACAGCGGAAATGTTTTCAATAAACGCTCCCCTTTCCCGTGCATGATAACATGTCCGGCCGGACTGCCGATCGTCACCAAACGACGAACCACCAATTTCGGCGGCAGATGATCGAGAAGGTCGATAGCAACAAGTGAGCCCAGACTGTGGCCAACAAAGACCACCTCACCGGTTGTAGGCAGTTTTTCCAAGACAGCCTGGAGCACGCAGCCTCGCAATCCTTCGTTGCCGACGTAACGGCGGGCATGGGGGAGGATCGTGAGCCCCAATTGCGGTAAGCGCTCCGAGCGTTTGAAGGCATCCCCATGTCTTCCCTCAACTTCAAGCAGGCGCAGCAAGGAGGCCTGACGCCGTTCGTACTCCCAGCGCTCGCGATCGGCATCCGCATCCGCGAGCTTCGTTGCTGTCTGCGGAGGTAACGGGCACTGCGGGCTTGGTTCCTGATCGAGCAAGTGTGAATACTGCGGCGCAAACACATGCTCAGCATCGAGAGCAGGGTAACCCAATGCATCCAACACTGTGTTTAATGCAGCCTGCCATCCTAAAGCATCACATCCAGCACCGATCCCGTGGAGAAATACAACGTTCACCATTTTGACCTCACAACCTGTATCGGGCGGGGGCAATTAAAGGACAGCTCTAATTATCATGGTTCCGCTGCCGATCTTGAGAATTAAAAAGTTGTCAGACACCTTTCTTGCAATCGTGTTGGCTGTAAAGCTTGGTTAGAGTTGTAGACTTAGTCAGTCAAAGCATGCGTGGCGTGGGTTACCGAGGCGCCGGCCCGAAGGGATGCTGCCACCATTGCGGCTTCGGCAATCTCTGTCTCTGTTGCACCGGCCTTGCGGGCGTTTACACTGTGAATCTCGATGCAATACGGACACTGCGTGGTAAGCGCAACAGCGACGGCAATCAGCTCTTTGTACTTCACAGGAATGGCCCCCTCGGCGACCGCTGCCCGGTCGAAGGCCCAAAATGCCTTCATCACCTCAGGCGCCAGGCTGTCCATCTTTTTAAGTTTGGCAAGATTGTTTTTGTTATACATCGGTTGGCTTCGCTTGAATTAGGGTTGCGGGAATGGGAAGCAACAGGTGGCAAACGCCGGATTCTAGTGGGATCGTCAGAGGCCGTCAATTTTCCATCAATAATGTGCTGGCTTGGCTGTTCATACACCACGATCGCAGAAAGCCAAAGCGGCCGCAGATCATCCATTGGGTGGGCTGCCCGCGTCTACTCGACCAATCGGCATGGCCCAAAAAACGCCTCTTGACATTGATACAAACGTACACTACATTGGAAGCGGAACTCTGGCATTCCCGCCCGAGGGCTGATGCGGGTGATCTTGGGTTGCTGATCGGCCCTTTGTTTCCGGTCTAACAAGACGTTTCAACCCCGTGCCAGCGCCGGCTGCCGCTCTTTGACAAGTGAGAAATAGTATTTCCCCAGCCTCGGGCTTGGCCGCCCGAGGTTGGGCCGGACTGCGCGGCAGGTACGGCAATTCACCGCGGAGGGGCAGAGGTACGCAGAGGACGCGCAGAAAATAATAAAAACATGTTCGGCTGCTCCGCGCTTCCCTCGGCGAACCTCTGCGCCCTCCGCGGTGAACTCTCCCGATCAGCAATCGCGCGCGGCCGGGTAAAGTGATGACAAAGTGTTGGGTGAAAAACACTGGTTTTTACGAGGGTTTCGCGCCAACACTTTACCCTCGATTTTTATTTTTGGTGCGCAGGTGTGTCCGTGGTCAGTGGCAACAGGCAAGCACAGCCCCTGCACCCCTCACCCCGGCCCTCCGAGCGCAAGGGGCGAAGGAGAAAAACAACTGACGACGGACCACGGACCAATCCCGTGTCACAGTCATGTCGCAATGTTTTTCAAAAACGGCGTATTTTCCCGACTTGTTTTCCAAACATTGCCCCCTCGATTTTAATTTTTTGTGCGAGCGCGCTCTTGCCAGGGTGATCGATGCGAGATGAGGCAATCAATAGTCTCGCTGGCATAGCGCCGTAGTCGGCAGAGGGACAGCGCCGTAAAATGCAAGGTTCAATTCCCGTCGTCAGGAGTTATCTGTGCAATTTCAGCTTACCAGCCCGTTCCAGCCCGCCGGCGATCAGCCGCAGGCGATTGCTGCGCTGACCGCAGGGCTGAGCGAAGGGCGAAAACAACAGGTGCTGATGGGGGTGACCGGCTCTGGCAAGACGTTCACGATGGCCAACGTCATTCAGAACTTGCAGCGGCCGACGCTGGTGCTGTCGCACAACAAGACGCTGGCGGCCCAACTGTACTCGGAGTTCAAAGAGTTTTTTCCGCGGAACGCGGTCCATTATTTCGTCAGCTATTACGATTACTATCAGCCCGAGGCGTACATTCCGCAGCGCGATATTTATATCGAGAAAGATGCGTCGATCAATCAAGAAATCGACCGGCTGCGGTTGGCCAGCACCAGCGCTCTGGTGAGCCGCCGCGATGTAATTATTGTGGCCAGCGTTTCCTGCATTTACGGTTTAGGCTCGCCGGAAGATTACCGCTCGATGATGGTGGCACTGCGTGTCGGCGAGCAGACCGACCGCGACCATGTGCTGCGGAAACTCATCGATATCCATTATGAACGGAACGACATTGAATTCGCCCGCGGCAAATTTCGAGTGCGCGGCGATTGCGTCGAGATGTGGCCGGCTTACGAAGAATTTGCTTACCGCATTGAATTCTGGGGCGACGAGGTTGAAAAGCTCTCGATCATCAATCCGACCAGCGGCGAAACGGTTGAACGCATCGAACAGATTTACATCTATCCGGCCAAGCATTTCGTGATGCCGGAAGACCGCATTCACGCCGCCGTGGACTCCATCAAGCAAGAACTGGAACAGCGCCTGGAGGAATTCAAGAATCACAACAAACTGCTGGAAGCGCAGCGGTTGGCGGCCCGCACGAGGTTCGACATCGAAATGATGCAAGAGATGGGCTATTGCCCGGGCATCGAGAATTACAGCCGGCCGCTTTCCGGCCGCCCGCCAGGCAGCACGCCCGACACGCTGTACAACTTTTTCCCGAAAGATTATTTGCTGTTTGTCGACGAATCGCACGTGACCGTGCCGCAGGTGCGGGCCATGTTCGCCGGCGATTCCAGCCGCAAGAGCACGCTGGTCGAGCACGGTTTCCGTCTGCCGAGCGCGCTCGACAACCGGCCGCTGAAATTTGCCGAATGGGAAGCAAAGACGAATCAAGTGATCTTCGTCTCGGCCACGCCAGGACCGTACGAATTGGAAAAAACCGGCGGTGAAGTTGTCGAGCAAGTGATTCGCCCCACGGGATTGTTGGACCCGGTGATCGAAGTGCATCCGGCGCGCGGTCAGGTGCCGCACTTGCTGGAACAGATTCAAAAACGGGCTGCCGCCGGCGAACGCACTTTGGTCACGACACTAACCAAACGGCTGGCCGAAGATTTGTCGTTCTATCTCGCCGAAAAAGGGGTCAAGTGCAAATGGCTGCACAGCGAGCTGGATGCGTTTGAGCGCGTGGAACTGCTGCGCGATTTGCGGTCCGGTCGTTTTGAAGCGCTGGTCGGTGTGAATTTGCTGCGCGAAGGGTTGGACTTGCCCGAGGTTTCGCTGGTGGCGATTCTGGACGCCGATAAAGAAGGATTTCTGCGCAGCGAAACTTCACTATTGCAAACCATCGGTCGGTCGGCCCGCAACGTGAACGCCACCGTGATCATGTACGCGGATGTGGTGACCGATTCGATGCAGCACGCCATCGAAGAAACCAACCGCCGCCGCGCCATGCAGGAACAGTACAACCAAGAACACGGCATCACGCCGGCGACGATTCAAAAGGCAATTCATCAGGGCATTGAAGCCGAAGCCGCGGCCCATGCCAGAGCCAATGCCGCGGTGGGCCGAACCGATGAGGCGCAATACATTACCGAAGAGTATGTTACAGAACTGGAAGCCGAAATGTACGCCGCCGCCGAAGGGTTGGAATTCGAGCGGGCCGCTGCGATTCGCGATCGAATCACGAAGATGCGCGATTCGATGGGCAAAAAGGTTGGTGAAGTCGATTTTCGGGCCGACGATAATGGCCGCGGCAAACGCCGCCGCGGCGGCCGGCTGCCAAGGCCGAAAAAATAAGCTGGCTGAACAGCAGCGGTGTGCGGCAGGGCACTGGTGCCGCCGGTGAACCATGCTTTGGCGTCAGCGCCGGGCAAAGCCCGGCCGCTACACTCGGATGTTGGGCGCTCTCAGTGGAACTAGAAACCGCAAATCCAAATTGCGCTGTTATTTCTTTTCCAGCGATTTTTTCGCGTTGTCCATCGCTTTGTTGGCGGCATCCATTCCCTTGGCTGCGGCCGCGTTGGCATCGGTCGCCGCGGCGTTCATTTGCTGTTGGGTGGAATCGAGGGCCGATTTTGTCATTTCCGTTCCGGCCTTGGTCATCTCTTTGGCGGCGGCATCCATTTGCTGAGCCGCTTTTTGGGCGTCTTCCGATGCTTTCTTGGCGGCTTCGACGGCCTTGTCGTTGCTGTTGTTGCAGCCAGCAAAAAACAGGCCGACGCAAACTAAAATCATTCCCATTGCAAACTTATTCATGGCTGTTTCCTTTTGAAAATATAGCGGGTGTCAGTCTGGGGACATATTGCTGCCCGGAAAACTTTACCACATCGGAGCGATCGGAACCTGGCTTTTGTTGGTCGGCACTAGCGGCAAATCGGAGCTAATCTTCTCGTGCGGCATAATCCGAATCGAAGCATAGGACCCCATTTACATTGCCGGAGATTCTGCCGATGAGCATCCGCTTTGCACGGCTTGTGCGGTTGGCGCAAACTTTGTCGCTGGGCGTGGCCTTGGCCGGAGCTTTCGTATCGATGGCACGGGCCGACGACCCGAGGGAGCCAGCCCGAGTGCGGCCCGCATCGGCCGCCCCGACCACGACAACGCCCATGGTTTCGCCCGGTGAGGCGACGCCGGAAATGTGGTTCTACGAGCAAGCGCTGCAGCAATATAACGACCCTAAGTATGCGGTCCGCGCCAATGCAGAATTCAAAGCCAATCAGCGGCGTCAGCGCCTGGCGGCGATGCAATGGTACGGCTATTCGAACAGCCGGCCGGAAATGGGCCTTGATCCGCTCCACAGTCCGCAGCAACCGCAATGGGTGGGCAACGGCGCCGATCCCAATTGGTGGGTCGCTCCGTCGCGTCCGCTTGTCATCGTCAACGTTCCCTACGCCTCGCATTACTAAGCCTGTTGTAAGCGGCGCGTGTCGATAGATTTGAACGAAGCGCCCCTTAAGCGGCTTAAAACGTGCGTTCGGCGGCAGACGAATTCGGTCAGTTGTTGGGCCATTGATCCTCAGGACCGCCGCGCCAACTTCACCGCGGTCCCGTAACACAACACCTCGGTTGTGTTCTGAACAAATTCGGTGGCATCGTAGCGCACGGCGACGACCGCGTCGGCGCCATGCTCTTCCGCGTGCCGCATCATACGCTCAAACGCTTCTTCGCGGGCATCTTCGCACACTTGTGCGTACGACTCGATGTTGCCGCCAATGATCGCCTTCAATCCGCCCATAATTCCCTGCGCAATATTGGGCGAGCGGACCACAATTCCGCGCACCAGTCCCAAATACGATGTAATCGCATGCCCTTCAATTTCATTGGCCGTTGTCACCACCATACGAGACCTCCATGGAAAAGAATGGAAATTGGCGACCAAATTCTACGATGCTGCGGTATGAGCCGTCAGCGGCCCAATTCGTAGCCAAGGCGCGGCGAGTGGTCTCATGGGGGCGACCTTAAGCTATTTGGCCATCGCAAAGTCGTCAAAATCGTCTTGAACCGACCCGATCGCACGAATTCCCTTCCGCGCATTTGACCCCCATTTTGGAGGAACGTATTTAATTCTGTGGTGGATATCGAGCGCGGCGACCCACGAATTAGCACTCTGAGAAATCGCCGTATCGCCAGGTGCAAGCGATTTTCGGGATTCGTGGATAAGGGGCAAGGATTCCGTGGCGCAAATCAACAAGCCGACGCTAAAGTTCGATGGTTTCCAGCCCATCGCTGTAGAAACGCTGTGTTCAGCGACCAATTTGGATTTCGACCTTTACTTCCCGCCCGACGGTCCCAATGCAGCGAAGCTCTACCGTCAGCGAAATGTGCCTTGCTCGGCGAGCGACTTCCAGCGGCTCATCAACGCGGGCATCGAAACCTTGTACGTGCCCAGCGAGATGGCCCGGACTTACCGCGATTATCTGAAACAGCAGGTGCTGCGCAACGAAGAAATACCGCTGGCCAATCGCTACCAGATGCTGAAAGATGCTGCCCGCATCACGTTTTGCCAGGCTTTGCGCAGCGGCGACGCGGGGAGCGTGGCCGAGGTGGCTCACGATTTGGGGGGGCAACTGGCGCAGCTCTTGAATCGCAGTGAACTGTTGCTGAGCGATCTGGTCAACGTAATGCTGCACGATTATTCCACATACACTCATGTCACGCACGTCGCTACCTATTCGGTGATGTTGGCTGGCAGGGTGGGCATTGGCGAGATCGTCGATCTCACGGAAATCGCCAAGGGCGGTCTGCTGCACGATGTCGGCAAGCGATTTGTCTCAGTCGAAATTCTGGAGAAACCCGGCGGGCTCAATTCCCATGAGCAGCGTGTGATTCGCGATCATCCGCGGCGCGGTTTTACCGAGCTTTGCTTGCGCGAAGAAATGTCGTGGGGCGCGCTGATGATGGTTTACCAGCACCACGAACGCTGCAACGGCGCCGGGTATCCGGTCGGATCGATCGCCGAGGAAATTCACCCGTGGGCGAAAATATGCGCGATTGCCGATGTGTTCGACGCCATGTCCAGCGATCGATCGTATCATAGCGGCACCGGACTTAGCGAGGTGCTCAACTACTTCGAACGACAGGCCGGGCACGGATTTGACAAGGAGATCGTTCAATGCTGGAACACGATGATCGAAAAGACGCTGCTGCCCAGTTGATTGCGGCGCTGCCGTGCCAGGTGGAGTTGCCGGTGGAGTGGCGCAGCAATTTCGAAAAGCATGGCTGGATGCCGTCTTCGGAAGGAGACAGCCGTCGCTTTCCGCGCGTTTATTGCCGCAGCGAAAGAAACCGTGCCGCCTTGCAGTGCCAAACGACGCTGCCCCATCTCAAACGCGAACCCACCTGGCACAGTGTGTATGTCACCAATATCTCACGCGACGGAATGGGCTTGTTGCACAGCGAGGCTCTGTATCCGCGCGAAAAACTGCGGTTGATCATGCTCACCGGCACGATGGTGCAACTGGAAGTAGTGTCCTGCCGTCGCGTTCACGCACGCTGCTTTGAAATCGGCACCGAATTGGTAGTCGACGAGAACGTCGGCCGTTAATTTAGATTCCGACTTTTCGGGTCCAGGCCCGTAGATTTGCGACCGCTTATCGCACTGGCTCAACAAATGTCGTCCGCTGGTCCGGGCGCGAACCTCCAGATTTGACTCCGTGCGGCATCGCAATAATTGTACAGGGGATCGGCAATCTTATAGCGAAGCGATATAATTGGTCGTAGGGCATGCGCCTTCGGCACAAGCTGCCTTGTCATCACAGAGGTGTGCCATGCAACGATTCTTGTATCTTGCAACAATTGCACTGTTGTGCTCAGCCAGTCCGCCGCCGGCCCGAGCGCAAAACATCATCATCGCTCCTGGGTTGATCCAAGTGCCATACTTTCGGATGGAGTGGCTGCCGAGCGGCAGTACACACATCCAAGCGCCGTTTGTCGATCTCTACACTCGGCCGCTGTGCTTGTCGCGCAATCCCTGCCAATCGCCGCTGGCTGCCGATAACTCATCCGCCATCGATCAGCCGGTTGCATCCGACGCGCCCATGGGTCAACAGTTGTTCGCAGCCGGTCGCGAACTAAACCGGGCGCTGGCACATTTCGACACCGGCAACCTCTGGCAGAATTATCTCGGCCTTTCTATTGGCGGACCGCTATCGCAAGTTCCTGTCGACCACCGTCCCGGGATTTATCTTTACCCCGTCGCATCGCAACTGGACTTGGGAACCGTGCTGGATCGATTCACTACCATCAGCCAGGACAATCGATTTAGAATCATTGCTTCGCTGCCGGCCTTTCAAAAGTCGCACGAACTTCTCAGCGCATATCTTGCCGAGCGCTCGAATTCGCCGCCCTCAAAGGCGGAAGAACTCCCGCCTCCTAAGCCGATGGTGCCGTCCGTCGATGACCGTCCTCAACCGCTGGATTTGTGACCGTCGCCCTACAGAAAGCCGCTTGCCAGAGAATGATCGGCAATTGAAACGCGGCGAGTCGACTTAAGAGTCACAGCCCGTGCCGTGGTGAGTTAGACGATGGTCGCCGAGCTTTTTGGTCCGAAAAGCTCAGAGCGTGCCAAGCGTCCATCATTCACCGCGACTTTGATTGCCTCTAAATGGTACTCACCACAAAAATATAAGAAGCCTGGGGCCACCCTCGGGGGAGTGAGGGAGGAGCGTTAGGCAACAACGGCGGCCCCAGGCATGGTTCCAATGACGTCAACCGCATTTATTAATTCCCGAACGCCTGCCACGCGTCGGCAACATTGATTACACAATTGTTTCTCGTAAAAAGTTTGCACCCGTCCACTAACCGTCACCACGCCGTCATGAGCTTTCACAATTAAATGCCGCAAACCAGGCACATGTTTTGTTTCGAGAAAACTGACGACGCGTCGCTCGAGTTCGCGATCGTCGTCCAGATTCGGAGCTTGAGACTCGGGCATCGTGTCGTCCTTGGAGTACGCTACCTCGTATCGCAAAGGCGATGTAAGGCAGAGGGCTTCGGTCGGTTGATTGGTGTTAGCGAAAAGCAACATAGCACTTTCAATTCGTTCCGTTGCAATCGTGCCAAGCGCTGTTCGCAACCACACAGGTCCGCCCACCTAGCGTGCAACTCCGATTACCGAGCCAATTCTCCTTTCGTTGCAAAACCTGATAGGGACATTCATTTGTCTTGACTGACAAGCCAGTCCAAATGCAATGCGTGTGCCAATTGGCTGCACTATCGGAGTTCTTAACGCACCTTGAACCTGTCTTCGATGCGACTAAGTTGATTGATACCAATCGATTACTAGGCCGACATGAATCCGACATTAGTTTCGCGCGATTTTCGATGACAGCGAAATGGCGAAGCAGACTGCCTATAGATGATGCATGCCGCTGCGCAGTCGCCGTGCAGCAACTTGCGCTGAATAACAAGCGTGGAAAGCAGGGTCGAGTTGGCGGAAGAAATCGCCTGAATCGATCGACCAAAAATGGGGAGCGGGCTTTTATACCTGGCGCGAATGATCTACAGCCGGTACTCGCAAACGTTAGTAGCAAGCAATCGTAAGCGTCCGGATTAGAGCAGTCCCTTCCGAACCGCCCAGACGGCTGCTTGAGTCCGATCGGTCACGCCGATCTTTCGGAGAATGTGTTGCACATGCTCTTTGACCGTTTCGTAGCTGATATCGAGCGACTGTGCAATTTCTTTGTTCGTTAGTCCCAAGCCGAGCTGCCGGAGCACCTCGCTTTCGCGCTGTGTGAGTGGCACTTCCACATCGCTATTGAGCCGCGGAGTAGCCAATGCGCCGGTGACGCGACGCAGTTCCTCGCGTGTCCAAGAGTTCTCGCCCTTGGCGGCCTTCCGGATCGCGTCGACCAGCTTGTCTTTGCTGTAGCCTTTGAGCACAAAACCGCTTGCACCGAGCGCCACAGCACGGGCAATATAGGTTGGATTATCGAAGCCAGAGAACATGACGATTGGCATTTCCGGCCGGTCGAGCTTGATGCGCCCGAGCGCTGTAAGCCCGTCGCCATCGGGCATACGGATATCCATTAAAACGACATCGGGGTTTTGCTTGAGGGCCATCCGAACCGCCGCTTCACCACTGGTGGCCTTGCCCACAATTTTGATGTCGGTACCGGCCAACAAGCTCTTCAGACCGGCGCGGACAACCTCGTGCTCGTCAGCCACGAGAATTTTAATGTTCATCAAGCGCTCCATAGGTTTGCAAAGGGAGTGCAAGTCGGTCTTCAGCGATTACAACTGCAACTTCCTGCTGGCGCGAGTCAGAAAAACGAAGCAGCAAATTTCGTCGGTAACACGACCCGATACAACCACCCACTTGTGCAAATCTGCCCTGGAGGAAGTGGTTCTGGAGCAAAAGAAGTTATACATTCCGTGCTAGGGTCAACGGGGTTGCTCGGCTCAAAATCAACAAGAAATGGGCCTGAATAGGGCGATTGAATTCGACCGTGCTCCAGCACGTCGATCAGTTACTTGCTTCAATGCTAAACAGACGAAAGTGATGTGAGGACCCCCCGCAGGTAGGCACTTCAAGTTAAACTTCCTCGATAAAATGAACTTTTGCGGATACGACACTCGGCGGCTAGCTATTCGAGCAGAAATCGACTTAAACCTAAGCAGGGGGAACGTGCGTTTGGCGGTGTCCCGCCGTTCGCTGGTCACTATGAAATCGCTGATCATTGTGGACCAACTCGAAGTTCGCGAAAAGCTGTCTTGTGCTATGCACAGAGTTGGCTTCGAGGCTGAGTCGTTATCGATGGCTGCCGCCGTTGCGCCCGGATTTAACCTCCAAGAGTATGCCCTCGTCTTCACAAGCTGGCGGTTGTGCGGTGCCGACGGTCTAGACTTCTGTCGCGGCCTGCGGAAGAAAGACGTCGGGCAACAACCGTTGATGTTAGTGGTGACGAAACCCTGCTCGGCAGCCGATCTTCTGCAGCTGTTAGAAGCTGGCGCCGACGATTATTTGTTTTATCCGCTCGATCCAGATTTGCTTCGTGTTCGTCTGCAAATTGCGGCTCGCCGCGTGCGCGATCGTGCGAAATCTGCCCACGCTGAAGAGCAACTGCGCGCAGCAACGAGCGCTTTCAATTGGCCGTCAACGGCGCCAATGATGGCCTATGGGACGCCCAACCGCTCGGTGTCAACTGGCATGACGCAAATACAACGGTTTGGTATTCACGGCGATGCAAACAGCTCTTGGGATATGAAGATCATGAATTGCCGAACATGTTGGGCAGTTGGGAGTCGCGACTGCATCCTGACGACCACGATCGAATCATCTTGTCGCTGACCAATCATCTTGAAAATCGTGCGCCGTACGACGTTGAGTACCGATTGCTCACCAAGGCGGGCCAATATCGTTGGTTCAGCGCCCGCGGCCAGGCGATTTGGGACGAATACGGCCGGCCCGTTCGTATGTCAGGTTCGCTCCGCGACATCACACAAACCAAGGACGACGAAGCGAAGCTCGAGCAAAGCGAGGCCAAGTGGCGGTCGCTGGTCGAAAATGCCCCCGACATCATCATGCTTGCCGATCTGGACGGCACCATTCGGTTCATCAATCGGGGTACGCCGCTTGCCAGTCAGTCGATTGGCCGCAGCGTGTACGATTACGTCGAAGAAGATTACAAGCAGGTCCTCCGAAATGCGCTAGCAGCAGTTGCCTCTACCGGAAAGCCTCAGCGATTCGAAGTTCATGGGCAAACAGAAGGCGGCTCGGGAACGGTCTGGTATGCGACCAGGCTAGGGCCCGTGTGGCGGTCCGGACGTGTTGAATCAGTGGTTCTCATCGCCACGGATGTTTCCGAAAGAAAAAGTGCCGAAGAGCGCCTTCAGCGTGAGCGACATCTATTGCGGCGATCGCTCGATTTGCAGGAACGAGAAAGGCAGCTGGTATCGTACGAAATACACGACGGGTTAGTACAATACTTGACGGCGGGATTGATGCATTTGGAGGCGTTTGCAAATTCAAACCATGTCGACAATGCGAATACCCTCGCTGAGCATGAGACAGGCGCCAGACTCATTCGTGACGGCCTGGCAGAAGCCCGACGCTTAATTAGCGGTCTGCGGCCCCCGATTCTCGACGAACAAGGAGTGGTTGCCGCGCTAGAATATCTGGTGAACGAGGCTCGCGCTGATATACCGAAAATCGACTATATCAACCGAGTGCATTTCACCCGTTTGGCGGCTCCATTAGAAGTTGCATTGTTTCGGATTACGCAGGAGGCGCTTAGCAATATCCGCAAGCACAGTGGCGCCAAGTCCGGTCGGGTTGAAATCCACCAGCATGGCGACTGGGTCCGGCTTTTGATTCACGATTCGGGCTGCGGCTTTGACCCCGCCAAAGTTCACGAGGAGCGATTCGGACTGCAAGGAATTCGCCAGCGAGCCCGATTGCTGGGCACCAGCGCCACCATCGAAAGCGCACCGGGAAAAGGCACAACCGTGGTGGTCGATTTTCCGATCGTCGCCGAATCCGCTTTTCACCGAGAATTGAAGCCGGAGAGTGCGAAAGTGCCAGACTCGACGTGAGGTGACGACGGCAAACATCTCTCTGCAAGAGAGGGCCAACATCAAGGCACCAGTCGGAATCGAACCGACGAAGGCGGATTTGCGATCAGCCGTCATGCTCCCAAATTGTCGAAAAAAGCCGGTTTTGCGCAGCTCACGGTGCAGCAGTAAATGCGGCGAGTTGACGAATCGCTCCGCAACCCGAAGGCTTTGCCCTGGATCGGTGCCGGCTGGCGGTAAGAATTAACTCGAACATCGTCGCGTGGGCCGATCGAAATGCGCGTTATCGCCGTGAACCGCGTACAATCATGTGTCGATGTCCGGTACGAAATTTTGGGTTGCAAGCAATTCAGGGTGCGCGATGACGACACCAGCCATCACTAAGCAGCAAGGCGTGACCCAAGCAGAACGGTACCTGACCAAGCTTTGCGAATCGTCTTTCTTGTCATTGTGGAGCTATCCCGGCATTTACCGCGACCAGGGCAATAAGAAAGGCGGTGTGGGAAAAGAAGTTTGCGATCTTCTGGTAGCGTTCGGGAATGACATTATTATTTTTTCTGACAAAGATTGCGGCTTTCCAGAGTCTGGTAACCTTGTCCAAGATTGGTCGCGGTGGTTTCGCCGCACTGTCCAACGTTCAGCTGCACAAGTTTGGGGCGCAGAACGGTGGATACGGACATTCCCGGATCGATTATTTCTCGACAGGACTTGTTCGCGACACTTTCCGGTCGAACTGCCGGACTTGAATTGCGCACGACTCCATCGCGTCGTTGTGGCCCACGATGCCGCGCGGCGATGCCGCCAAGTGCTAGGTGGAAGCGGAAGTTTGGTTCTCTTTCCCGCAATAACCGGCGAGGCGCATTGGAAGGGGCCAATTCCAATCGCCGACATAAAATCGCATCGGATGCAGGGGCTACAGGACTTGCTTGGCGACCCTCCTTATGAAGGCAAGGCAATGCCGTTCCACATCGGGGACATCGATCCCACTAGAGGGTTCGTGCATGTATTCGATGACGCTTCGCTTGAAGTTGTGATGCGGACGCTCGACACCACAGCGGACTTCGTTGATTATCTCACAAAGAAAGAAGCATTTTTGAGAAGCGGCAAGGTATTATTCGTGCCAGGAGAGGATGATCTGCTCGCGTATTACCTTCAAGCCTACAATGGCCGTAGAAAACATGATTTCGTTTTTCCTTCGGAGCCAGAGGGTCTTATCAGCCTCGTCGAAGGCGAATGGCGAGAGCTCGTACAAAGTCAGGAATGGGCTGATCGTGATAAGGCGAATCAAGTTAGCTATGTCTGGGACCGGTTAATCGAGAAGTTTAGCGGACATATCCTTGATGGCACTTCCATTGCATATCCTGAGGCCTCTTTTGATCGGCAAGAACTCGCAGTCCGTGTACTAGCAAGAGAGAATCGCTCGATCCGGCGCGTCCTCGGCAGCGCTCTCGCAGATTTCCTGTCGCGAGCAAACGTAGGCTGGCTAGCTGCGCGAGTCGTTGCTCCTTTGGAGTCAGAATCTCCTTACTACATTTTCCTCACCGTGACGCGCGTTGAAGGCCGCACGTATAATCAGTACCGACTCGCCCGGCGTAACATCATGCACTCATATAGCCTCGCACTGAAGTTAAAGTATCCCGACGCTAAGGAAGTCGTGGTATTTGCCACTGAGCCAAACGGGTCAATTGGGAGTTCAGCTGATCTCATTTATTGCGACGTTTCGGAGCTAACACCCGAACAGGAACGCGAGGCTAAAAGAGTGCAGACCGATTACGGTTTTTTTAACCAAAACGGGCCAACCTCTCCACGCAAAGATCTTCGAGTATCCTCTGCAACATTCAGAAAACGGCCGACTCGCGGCAAGTAGCGAAAAACCGCGGAATAGTAAGCGAAGCGGCAGCTTGCGAAACTCGCCATGTCCCTGCGGAAGTGGCGCGAAATACAAAAACTGTTGCCTCCGTAAATTCTGATGCGCAGACCAGGCCTTGGCTTAGTCGAATGCTCTAATGAATCACTTAGCTCAGTCAAGTTGCCGAATACTGTCGCCTGGATAGAGCGTTCCACCGCTAAGAATCTCCGCCCGCAAGCCGCCGCGGTGTTGGAGGGCGGTTTTGATGCCGGGCACGGTCAGCTTTTCCAAATGGCCGCACGGTTCGCAGAGTCGCAGGCCGCGGAGACGCACCTTGCCGACGAGAAATTCTTGGCCGACCAGATGGTTCAGCGGCACGCCGCGCACCAGCAGGTTGCGGCGCGATTGGGCGGGGTCGATGGTCAATTCGTAATCGCGGGCGGCGGCTTCAAGGGCTTCGGCTTCGATCAAAGTCACTTGCCGATCAGCCGGATAGTGCTTGTGCGGCGATTTTGAAGTGTCCTTCGAAAACGTGCCGTTGCCGGCCCAGTAGCGGTCGCCTTGCAAGCCGGCGCCGGCAATGGCCTCGGCCGTTTCAACCCGTTGCAGCGGGGCGGCTTTGGTGGGGCCAATGAAGATGGCCTCGAGAGTGCCTTGGAACATGGCGAATTCTCCCAACTTTATCAATAAAAACAGCCACAATTGCCAACCAAGATCGCACTAGCCGAGCCAAGGTTCGCGCCCCATAATGCGGCCTGAATTCATTCTTCGCAAGCTCAACGGAGAAAGCTGCCCATGTCGTTGGTCGTCGTCGGTTCGGTGGCGCTCGATAGTGTGGAAACGCCCACGGCGCGGCGCGACAACGTGCTAGGGGGCGCGGCCGTGTTTTTTTCGTACTCGGCCAGTTATTTTTCGCCAGTCAAGCTGGTTGGCATCGTCGGCGACGATTGGCCGGCCGAGCACACCAAGTTGCTGCAAAGCCGCCGCATCGACACCACCGGGTTGCACATCGTCAAAGAAGGCAAAACATTTCGCTGGACGGGCAAGTATCAGCCCAACATGAACGATCGTGAAACATTGGAAGTGCATCTGAACGTGTTCGGCGATTTCGATCCGGTAGTGCCCTCTGATTTTCGCAACAGCAAATTCTTGTTCCTGGCCAATGGCTCGCCCGTGGTGCAGGCAAAAGTGCTCGATCAAATGCCCCAGGCGATGCTGACGGTGGCCGACACGATGGATTTATGGATCAACATTCAGCACGACGAGCTGATGCAGCTTTGGAAACGGATCGACGGAGTGGTGCTGAACGATTCGGAAGCCAAACTGCTGACCGGCGACGAAAACCTGGTGCGGGCCGGCAAGCAGATTTTGAAAATGGGCCCGAAGTTCGTCGTCATCAAAAAAGGGGAACACGGGGCAATGTTCTTCAGCGAGCATGAAACGTATGTGATGCCAGCATATCCGACGCCGGATGTAATCGATCCCACCGGCGCCGGCGATAGTTTTGCCGGAGGCATGATGGGCTATCTTGCCGAGAAAGGCAACTTTGAACCGAAGACGCTGAAAGAATCGCTGGCCTACGGCATTTTGACCGCGAGTTTTACCGTGGAAGATTTTTCGCTCGACCGATTGAAGCGCATCGAACGACCCGATTTGGAACGGCGGATGGAAGATTACCGAAGGATGCTGTCGTTTTGAGCGATTAGCGATCGGCAATTAGCGACTAGCAACTCGCCAGCCAGCGAAAATCGCGAAACGATTTCTTGGTTTGGCTAGTCGCAAATTGCTAGTCGCTAGTTGCTTGTTCCCATGACAAACTTACGCGTTTTCACCGCCATTGAAATTCCGCCGGAGATTCAATCGGCGGCGGCGCGGTTGATCGATCGGCTGCGGATTGCATCGGCGAAGGTCACCTGGTCTAAAGCTGCCAATTTGCACTACACGCTCAAGTTTCTCGGCAATGTGCCGGAGACCGAAATTAACGACGTGTGCCTTGCGGTGCAAGAAGCGGTCGGTCCTTTCAGCCCGTTTGAGATTGTCGCTACCGGCGTCGGTGCATTTCCATCGATCGCTCGACCGCGCACCGTGTGGCTCGGCGTGAACGAGGGTGCCGAACCGACGCAGCTTGTGTTTCAGGCGATCGAACGGTTAATCGCACCGTTGGGGTACCCGCCCGAGGGCCGCTGGTTCACGCCGCACTTGACGTTGGGCCGAGTGCGCGACAGCAGCCCGGCGGCGCTCCAACAACTGACTGATCTGCTCAAAAAACACGCCGACTTCGATGCCGGGGCGATGCAGGTCGATTCGGTGACCGTGTTTTCCAGCACCCTGGGCCGCGACGGGCCGACGTACGAAGTGCTGTCGTGCGCCGACTTTCACGGATAACCGCCGTGCTCAATACTTCACTTCAAGTTAGCTTTGGCGGTTCACGAACGATCGGTCGTTAAGGTTTTGACGGTGCTGGGGCTGTCCACTCTTTAGCATCGCTTCCCGATCCGATCACAGGAAACATCGAAATTCGCAGTCGTGCGGCGCCCATGGGAATGAGTGTGATCGTTTCCGCAGCTTCGTCGCTCTTCACCGGGCTATCTTGCAACTTGCCGACAAGCCCGTGTTCGTCGATTTGCCAGGCAGGGATGCGCTTGCCCTTTGATTTCAACTCGATCGGCGTGCCATCTTGCGTGAAGGGATTAGCGGCCGGCGCGGCCGACTTCTTAACCAATTCAAACGATTTCGCCGGGTCGTGTTCGTCGAGCACTAAGCCATAGTTCCACGGAGTGGCGGGAAACACTTCAAAATCGGGCCACGCATCACTGCCACCGCTGCGGACCCAGCGTTCATCGATCTTGAGCGAAAAACTCAACGGTCCGTAATTCACGCTGGCTGCGCGATGATTTTTATCCCAGCGCGCGACCGCCACCTGCATCGGCAACCGCAGCGAGATGACATCGCCATCTTTCCAAGTGCGATGGATGACAGCGTATGCCGGCGCTTTTGCCTCTAGCGACAGCGGGTTCCCGTTGACTTCAATCACCGGCTTCTCGCACCAGTGAGGAATGCGCAAATATAACGGAAACGCGACTGATTTTTCGGTCGCAATCTTCAGCGTTATGGTATCGCCAAATGGGTAATCGGATTCCTCGGTCACCTTCACCGTCGAGCCGTCGCCCACCTTCGCGGTCACTTCACTGGCGGCGTACAACGAGGCGCACAATCCACGATCGGCGGTCGCCAGCCACAGTTCCTCGGCGTAGTACGGCCAGCCGTGCGAAACATTGTGCTGACAACAGCGATACACTTCGCCGGGACTATAGGAAAACATCGTGCCGCCGTTTTGGATTCCCGGCGCGTGATTTTTTCGATCGAGCTGCACCTGATTGGCGCAGGTCAAATAGTGCAGCCCTTTCCAATCGGGGGTAATGGCGGCCGGAAGCGAGTTGAATGCGACATTTTCGCAACGATCCGACCAGACGGGGTCGCCGGTAATTCTCGTGAGCATCTCAAAACTGTGCATGAATTCCACCATGCCGCAGGTCTCGAAACCCTGGTGCGGATCGGTGAAGCCGGGCCGATAGTTTTCGTCAGCCGCGAATCCACCGCCGGGAAACTGGCCATACACATCCATCACTTGCCGATAGTTGCGTTCCGCTTGGTTGAGAAACCTGTCTTCGCGAGCTTGCTGATAAAAGATCGTCGGTTCACGAAACGCCTGCGCAATGTTGACGTTGTGCCGGTCATGCACGCCGGTCGTCCAATCTTGCATATTGTCGTGAATCTTCTTGGCCAGTTCGAGCAGCCACGGCTCCTTGGTCCGGTTGTAAAGCCAGTAGATGCTTTCGATGTTGTCGCCGAATCGCAATCGGGGCCAATAGCCGCGGCCGAAGGTTGCCGGCGGCTGCTGATTGAGCCATTGGAAATACTTCGTCATGAACGGCAACACGCGCGCGTCGCCGGTGGCTTCGTAAAACGATTGCAGCACGTTCAGCATCACCATGTGCGGCCAAAGATCGGGCTGACCTGCTACACCGGGGCGTTTGTCGAGATTCGTTTTGTTCTCGCGCGGGCCGAAATAACCATCGGGCTCTTGCGAGGAAAGCATGCCATCGATCCACTTCCGTGCTTCGGCTTTGATTTTTTCATCGTTCAGCACGTAGCCCAGATCGCCGTAGCCTTTGAGCCAATATGGCACTTCTTCCCAACCGTTCTGGCCGCTGCCGTCTGCCGAAGCCCAGGCGCTGGTTTCGATTTTGCACCAACGAGATATCTCTTCCAGATGCCCCGTCATGCCGCCCGCTTCGAGCTCCAGTTGCTGCCGCAGCCAACCTTTGGGAACGATGATGCCGATCGGCAGTTTAATGAAAGGGCTGGGCGCGAGCGGCGCTTGATTGCCGAGATAGAGCGGCTCATCGGCAGAATTGGCTGCAGCTTTTTGTACAACGCTGACCGATTGAACCTCGTCAGCCGCGAAGGCCGCAAAACATGCCGACGCAATCCAGACTGCCGGCCATACAACTAGCGAGCGCATTGTCATACGACGATTCCACAACAAGAGCCATTGAAGGAAAGCTAAATCAGTTCTTGGCCGTCGACAGCGGCATCGTGCAAATCTGCCCGTTGGCCGCGGAAACGCGGTCGGCGTCCATTTTTGTGATGGCGCGGTCGTAAGTCATCAGGCCGTTGAGTTCGATTTCAACATCGGTCGTCTGCGTGTACACCGCGGCCGACAAGCCGGACGACGCAATCAACGGTTTCAGTTTGTCGATTAAATCTAAATAGGCGTTCGTCAAATCGTCACGGTTTTTCAATTCCTTGTAGCTCCAGTTGGCTTTGGTCTGCCAGGTGTGATCGGGCATGGGCAGGCCGAGGCCGCCAAACTCGCCCAGCACGCCGGCTCGCTTGGCCTCGATCTTGGGCGCCCCGGGGCCGGGATACTTGTGCGTGTCGTGTACATCGCCCACTTCGCGATCGGTCCAGCCGCTGGCATCGTCGACCAACCGGGTTGGATCGTAGGCTTTGATCCAATCGACAATTCGCGGCGTGTCATGCTGCCCCCAGCCCTCGTTGAACGGCACCCACATGACAATCGAAGGATGATTTCGCCGCTGGTCGATCATCTCTTTCAATTCCCGATCGAACTGCTCGGCGGCTTCTTGGCTCGCAGGAGAGTCTTGATTGCCATTCTTGGCGCCCGTCTCAAACGCGCTGGGCATATCTTGCCAGACCAGCAAGCCCAATTTGTCGCACCAATAATACCAACGATCGGGCTCCACTTTCACATGCTTGCGAGCCATATTGAAGCCCAGCTTCTTTGTGGCTTCAATGTCGTAGCGCAAAGCTTCATCAGTGGGCGCGGTGTACAAACCGTCGGGCCACCATCCCTGATCGAGTGGGCCGAATTGAAACAGCGGTTTGTTGTTGAGTGCCAGCCGCAGCACGCCGTGCTCGTCGGGTGCGAGCGAGCTTTTTCGCATGCCGAAGTAAGAGCTGACCTCGTCAATCGCTTTGCCCTGCCGTTGAAGGCTGACGTTCAGATCATAAAGCTGCGGCGACGTGGGGGACCAGAGTTTGGCGTTGGGAATCGAGAGTTTGAGCGACTGCCCAGCCGGACCGCTGGCTTGGGCAATTTGCTGCCCGTTGTCCAGCGCCTTGGCTTGCAGCGTGGCATCGGCCGCATTGCCGCGCAGCGTGGCGGTAATTGTCAGCGTGCCGGAATCAATATCGGGCACAAAGTGCAGTGCATCGATCGAAACTTCCGGCACCGGTTCGATCCACACGGTTTGCCAGATGCCGGTCACCGACGTGTACCAAATGCTGTTCGGTTTGCGAACTTGCTTCCCGCGCGGCTGCGTGCCGGCATCGGTCGGATCCCAAACGGAGACGACCAGCTCTTGCTCGCCCGTGGCATTCAACTTGTCGGTAATATCAAGCGTCAACTCTCCGTAGCCGCCGCGGTGCTGGCCGGCTTCCTTGCCGTTCACGTAGACCGTGGCGTCCCAATCGACGGCGCCGAAGTGCAACAGCGCGCGCTGGCCCTGCCACTTGGCCGGCCATTGGAACGTGCGCCGATACCACAAGCGATTCGCCTCGCCAACTTTGCCCATCACACCAGAGAGCGCCGATTCGACAGGAAACGGCACCAAGATTTTTCCATCAAATTTTTCCGGCTTCCCTTCGTCCTTGGGTCGAATGGCGTAGCCCCACAGCCCGTTGAGATTCTGCCACTGAGGACGCACCAACTGCGGGCGCGGATATTCCGGCAAGGCATTTTGCGGCGAGACATCGGCCGCCCAGCGCGTCATCAGCGGCGCTTTGGCTGGATGCCAGGCGTCTTGCGACATCGCCGGCAATGCAAACGTCAGCACTCGGGCAATCGCGAAACCAAAGGACATGGTTTTCAAAAGCTTTGCAGATGAAATGTTGGGCATGACCAGGCCTCCGAATGCGTGGTGGCGTTGTGGTTCCGCACTCACTAAAGACCCTATCCGCTGGGTGCCTGCAAGTAAAGCATTTTACAAGATTTAGCGGCCAGACCATCGCTCTTTTGGCGTACAGCGGGAAACGCGCAGCAGAGTAAGTTCCCGATCCCACGAATACTTTGCGTTGCCATCGTTCACCGCTAGACTTACAGGCGCGGCGATGGCAATGGTTCTGGCAACTCGCCGATCGCTCACCGCCTACTGCCTACCACCGACTACTTATGCGCCTCGACCACATTGCCTACCGTGTTGCCGACCGCCACAAGACGGCCGAGTTCTTCATCACAGCTTTTGGCTATCGGTTGCAGACCGAATTTGAAATCAACTTCGACGATGGCTCTGCCGCCAAGTGCCTGGCGCTGGAACCGCCGGAGAAGCCGGTCGCCTTAATTCTCCCTCTCCCTCGGGGAGAGGGCCGGGGTGAGCGTGCCGAATTGAGTCTTGCCGCTACCGGCGTGACAATCCAGAGCAAGGACGCCGCCAGAACCCTCTCCCCTAGGGGTAGAGGGCAGAGTGAGTGGGATGCTTCCAGAACCCTCTCCCCTAGCGGGAGAGGGCAGGGTGAGGGGGAAACCGTAACTATCGACCTGCCCTGGTCCATCGTCTCTCCGCACGGTGACACTGAAGTCGCCTACCACCTACCTCCGGAAATCTTCATCTCCGACGGCGACCCCAATTCCATCGTCGGCCAATGGGTGGCCGCCCGCGGCGGCATCGGCGGCATTCACCATCTGGCCTACCAAGTGGAATCGGTCGAGCAAACCATGCGCGAGTGGCAAGCCAAAGGCTTCGCCGAATTCAGCACCGAAGACGTGCTGCGCTGCCCCGACTTAGTTCAGGTGTTTACCAAACCCTCTCAACTGACCGGCGTGATTTACGAATTCATCCAGCGCGGCAAGCACGGCTTTTGTGCCGATAATGTAAAGAATTTGATGAACAGTACTAAGGCGTACAAGTGACGTCGTGTCCTTAGCCGAATGCCGCAAGTGCCTTCTACTTCGGCTTCTCGCCCGGCGGGGTGGAAAAGTCCCACAATAGCACATCACCGGGGCCGCTTGTGGCGAGCGTGTTGCCATCGGGGCTAAAGGCGAGCGAATTGAGGAAGCACTGCGGGGCGACGAGTGTTTCCACAATCTTGCCTGTGCCCGCATCAATAACGTATAGCCGCGGTTGAGGCACATCGGTGTAGGGCGGATCCGGATCGGCTCGCTTGTCTTTCGGCATGACATTTGCGCATGCCACGATCCACTTGCCGCCGAGATGAAACGCCGCGCGTCCAGGAAAAACTTCATTGCCAAGATCGACAAATCGTGCCCTTCGGCTGGCTACATCCACAATATAGATTCCGCCGTGTTTTTCGTCTTCCGGCTCGCAGGCGATGGCCACCGCGCTTCCGTCTGGCGATGTTTTTGCTTGGTAAAGCCTGCCGCACCTATCATCGATCGTAACCGACGCTAGTTCGCGGCCCGACGAAACGTCCCAAAACTTCAGTGCTGCGCGATTCTCCGCTGTCGTCGTCGTACCGACAATGATTTTGTCCGCGGCTGCCATTGCCAGAGTGGACGCCGATGTGACGGACTTATCTACGGTGATCGTCGCCCGCTCGCTGCAAGACGGAAAGTCAAATACTTTTATACAATCAACACGCGACCCAGCGCCGGGTTTTTCGATTACCGAGACTGATGTTCTGCAGTTGGCGGAGAACAGGGCGATTCCCGAAAGGTGGTCAAGGAACTCTCGCGATTCGCCCGTCTGCGGATTCCACAGGCTCCAGGTCGATTTTGGACCGTTTTCATACTCACCGGCCAACTCATCAAGCGTGATAAAGTATCTGCCATCGGGAGTCATTTGAATGTAACTGATTGCCCGCGGCGGTGAGTGTTTGAACTCGCGCAGTAATCCGCCGGTGTTGAGATCGAACATTTGGATCGAATCGCCGAATGTCCAGCGCATCATCGCCTTACCGTCTTTCTCAATTCTTTCCGGCTTTCGATCCTTGCGGATCGTCGGCGCGTATACGAATCGCCAATCGGGCGAGATCGCAAAGAATTCAAAATTCGATGGGTGCCGCGAGCCTGTCTCGACCTTGACCAACCGCTGGCCAGTGCCAACATCCCACGTTTGCACCGTGGGGTTAGCGTCGTAATCACCGGCCACGAGCCGCTTGCCGTCGGGCGAGAATTGGATTTCGACAATGCACGTTCGATTGCTCTTTCCCTGGTTGACGTGCGGCAGCGAACCTTTCAGCCGCCAGGAAACCGGTTCGAGTTTCAGCCCCGGCTTGGCTGGCACGATGTCGATCCGGTGTTTCGTCGGTGTCACCGTGGCGCCGGGCCAACTGGGCAGCGAGATTTCGACGTCGGCGGCTCCCAGGCCGACGTCCGTCGGCACGTTGATGTCGCCGTATAAGTTGATTCCGCAGCAACGATGTTCGAGTTCGTAGGTTTTTTCGACGGACCGTTGGCCTTCTTCCTGCGGCGGATATACGACCTTCACAACTGGCTTCACATCCGGTGGGATGACGCCCTCGTATGCCACGAACGCGGTCGCACCCGGGCCGATGCCTGGCGTACCCATCGCCAGATCGAATTCGTTCAGCCCGCCCAGATGCCACGGCTCTTTGCTGTAGCAGGTAATTTGCCAGGGGCCGCCAAAATTGATGATCGGTGCAGTCTCTGGACTTGCGCCGAAGTGAAACAGTCCGCTCGCATCTTGCCAACTCGCCTCGCAAGCGACACGACCGCCGATGCCGCTGCCAAGTTGACCTGGCATATCGACATCGATCGAAACGCTGCACCCACGCCATTTTGGATTTTGTTCAAGCAGTGCCTTGACTCGCGGATCGGAACCTTTCAGGTGATCGAGCCTGAACCAACGAACCTGCATGTCCTTATGCACAAGCTGGCCATCAGAAATGTTGCCGGCTTTGAACTTATACCCGCCACTGGGATCTCCATAATCAGGATCAGCGGTAACCCGTTCATCGGGTTCGGTCAAATCGCCGTTGCCGTTGCGGTCGACGTAGAGCACCGGGCCATCGTGTACCAGCCACACGCGTTTGTGCAAATCGGCGCCGAACACCAGCAGGCAATATTCTGGATGTTCGGACGTTAGCTGCGGCAGTTTCGCAATCGTGCGATCGACCTTTGCCAGATCCCCAGACAACGCCGGGACCGCCAAGCTTGACAGAACAACTGCCGCAATTGTCCACAGGCGGTGCATGGTTTCGCCCTCAGCGAAGAGTTTAAGTCCAAACTGGCTGTATCATACAATCCTCCTGCCACTGTACAAAAAACTTCGAAAGGGGGTAGTGGGTCAGTTTGGATCAGTTTGATTGAGTGGCCGGGGTCGAAAGGCACGACGCTTCGTCGTCTCCGAGCCCCCTGAATTTCACGCTGCTGGGGGCTCACTGCGTTCGTCTCCAGCCACCCGACGAGCGCGGCAAACACGGCTTTTGCGCCGATAACCTGAAGAACTTGAGGATGAGCACGATAGACTATAGGTGACGCGGTAGTTGCCAAACGCAGAAGCTCTTCACATTCAAGCAGAGCAGTCGGCACGTATTCTTCATCGAGGAAAATTGAGGCTCTCAAATGGCTCCCGACCGAAGCCAGTGGCCGATGTTCGTGCGAATCAGTTTGTTAGGGATTAAGCACCGGGGGCTGGCGTGGTTCTTCGTCTGGGTATCCGTAGCGATCGCCGCAGGCTTTTTGGCCTACGGCATTGTTGATCGCCGGGGGTTTGTTGCTGCCATCGTTTTCGTCCTGGTAGCTCTGGCCTACTATTTTCCGCTCCGTTGGGTCGACAGGCACGCAAGCTGGTCGTAGGGCTATCGACAAAAATGCTCCTGCAATGCGGCTCCGCTTCACCACTGTTGATTTGGCTGTCGTGACAAGCGAGTACCAGCCGCGCGGGGCACTCATTGCCTGCCGCCGCGATACACTGCTTTGGGCTGGCGGCACGGTGTTTGTCTTGTGGAGAAAATGGCCGGAAAAGTTAGCAGGATGTACTAGAGGTCATCTGCATGTGACTTGCCGACAGCGTTAAGACGTTTGCGTGCGGTATTTAACAATGCGTCGTGCTCCAGATTCAACGACGACTGCTCCAGGTTGCCCGCTCGCTGTGTTAGTTTCATATGCGACACAGGTTTTTGCCACATAAGTACATCGCCCTCGAAATTTACCCCAAAGTCATTTTGGTAGGTTTTGGTTTCTGTCCGCCACGGATCACCGTACTTGGTCTTCATCGACGCCGCCACTTGCGCAAAGTTCTTCTGGGGAAAGAAAATCGTTATTCGATATAGCTGTCCGTCAACAAACGAATAAATGTACGTGTCAGTCGGAACACCGGCAATCGTGGGGCGATTAGGGTGAGCGCCGTTCGCCTCGAACGGATAAGTAGCGCTTGCCTTAACTATACCGGCCTTCCCTTCGTCGGCCTTATAAAACAAAGACACGTTATCCTTGCCAGGGTCTGCATCGGAACAGAATGGGGCGGTCCGGGAATCTCCCGCGATCGTGCGCACATATTTTCTTTTAAACATATCTAAGGGCATGCCCAGCCTGTCCCCTTTGAGTTCAAAAGGACACTTCCAGTCTGGCAATGCCAATTGCTTGGCCTCCCAATCGATATCCGCCTGCGCCAATTGCTTCACGTCTTGCAGTGAGCGCGCGGCCTTGGCAGCGAATTCGGCATCCGTCAATTCTTGCAGTTTCCGTTGCAGCGTAGCTACTTTTGCCTCAGCCGGTGTGAGCCACTTGGCTTTCAGTTCACTTCTGACCACATCGCGACGCTTCGTGGCTTCTAGTTTTGCTTTGGCGGCCCTGTCAAGGCCGGCCGTATCATTATTGGCTCGGGCGGCATCAAGGTCAGCATCGCACTCAGCTACGACGGCCTGAAGCGTTTTGTATTCCGGTAGCGTTGGTAGAGCCTTCAAGAATTCGGCATTGGCCGACTTCAACTCTTGTTCCGCCGCGAACAATTTGCCTTGCACTTCAGCAGATCCCCTCAGGCTATCAACGGCATCTTCGCCGAAAGCAAGTGTTGCAAGTTGCTGCACTGAAAGCACGATCACTATCGCTGCCCAAATGCGATTGACGGACTGAGAGTGCGCTGCAGCACGAACTTCTGAGTTGCCCGCATGCAAATACAGAGGAACGTATTTAGCATCCACGGCGGTTGCTCCATTGAAATAGCCGTTCCGACGACGAACTACACACACGGATTCGACACTAATGCGGCCGGCGAGTCAATAAAAAGGCCCTGTATCCCGGGATAACGAGCCACTGGCACAGCAACGGCCTTCTCTGAGATTTGCTAAATTCGCAACCGCCCCGTTAAACTGTACCCAGCCCGCCGTGTATGGAGCAAACCAAATGCATATCACCGAATTTCTACTTGGCATCGTGGGCTATGGGCGAGCCACGCTCGGGAGCTGGCCCGACCGCAATGTAATTCCAGAAGCCATTGCCACACTCCAGGAATTTGGCGCAGAGAAATGCGGGTGAGTGGGGATCGCCCGCGGGAGAAGTGGAGGTCGTCTGCTTTCGCTTGCGGGGGCGTCGCCTACGTCTATGCGTTGAGGACTATGGCCAAATGAGACTTTTTGGACCAAAACAAATGGTTGCAGATTTGGCTCGTAGAATAGCGACGAGACTGTCACAAGAGCCAACAACTTGATGAGCCCCGTGCGTCTCCGCTTCACCATCCGCGATTTGCCGGCACCACACTATTTGGATACTACCAGTTGTTTGACCTGATCTGCGCAAACAGCTAGTCTGAATCGTCGTGCAGCCCACGCTAACGAACCATCCAGTTTGGTCATCATTTTTTTGAGAAGGATACTTCCATGCCAAAGTTCATGAGCAACCACACCTTGCCCCCCGGTGCGATGAAGCGCGAACAGGTTAACCAGTTGGCTGAGGCGGCCAAGAACGACACGGTCATCAAACCCTACCGCAGCTTCTGCAATCTATCCGAGGGCAAGATTGTCTGCGTGATGGAGGCCCCCGACAAACAGGCGCTGGCCGCCTGGTTTAAGAAAATGAACGTCCCCTGCGACGGAATCACCTCGGTGGAACTCGAAGGTGAACGCGGCACGGTCGAGAACGCCTGACATTGGCTGCACCGGCACGACCACTTCGTCGCCAGCTAGATTCTAGCGCGCCAGTACCAGGCCGTGATGCTTTTTGCACTTAGGGGTGGCTGGGGTCGACCGAAGGGAGCCCCCAGCAGCGTGAAATTCCGGGGGCTCAGAGACCATGAAGCGCACTGCCCGTCGACTCCGGCCACCCTACTCGAAGGGCGTGATGGAAGCTCAAAGCACGCCCTTCCTTACGTCAGAGCGTGCCACCCTGACAAAACTCTCTAGTTTGAAAAAGTGAAAAGCCCTGCGCCCGTACCAAAAGCACTTGGAAAATGGGCCAGTCGTTTGGTAGACTAGTTTTTGTAATATGGACAAAAGTATACATGCCGCACGAGTTGTCGGATTGTGCGGTTGACGCAAAATCGCGGAAGATTACCGCCGGTGGTTTGGCGAGTGAGGCAAAAGTGCCGGGTTCGACGGTTTTTGAACGTTTTTCACCGTTTTCGTCCGTTTTGGTCGGTTTTTCCCGTTTTCCAGCTTTTTTTTGTGTGAAGAGGCGATCCTTGGCAAATGCAGAATTTCGGCATCATCCGGCCGCATTGCCCCGTGGTGGGGTCACCGGGGGCTAAATGGGTTCGGGGACGACGACCGCAAAAGAATGCAAAATTCCCTACTTGATTCTTCCGCAGCGTCCGATATACTGTTCAAGGGTCCACTAACCGGTGGAGTTGGAGACGGCAATTTAGCTGGGCCGGGCGGTTCGCAGGCACCCGCGCCAGCTTGCACTTTTAAGGGTTCTGCGGCATAAAGGATGCACTTTTTATGGTCACCGCCGTTAAAACGAACAATCGCATGGCTAAGAAAGAAACACTGCCGGAAAAATCGGCCGAAGGAAAATCGACCAAGGCGGCCGCCAAAAGTGGGCACGATCCGCTGGCAGATCATCCGGGCTTGAAAACGACCATCGCCCAGATTGAAAAGGCCTTCGGCGAAGGCTCGATCATGCCGCTGGGAGCCGAAAGCGGCACCACCCGCGTGCAAGGCATTCCGACCGGCAGCCTGTCGCTCGATTTAGCCCTCGGCGGGCTGGGGCTGCCCAAGGGACGCATCATCGAAATCTTCGGCCCCGAATCGAGCGGCAAAACGACGCTAGCACTGCATGCCGTGGCCCGCGCTCAGAATGGAGGCGGCATCGCGGCGTTTATTGATGCCGAGCATGCCTTGGACCCCACCTGGGCCAAGAAGCTGGGCGTGAATTTGGAAACGCTGCTGGTCAGTCAGCCGGGCAGCGGCGAAGAGGCAATGAACATTACCGAGATGCTGATCAAGAGCAACGCGGTCGATATTATCGTCATTGATTCGGTCGCCGCCCTGGTGCCGCAGAAAGAATTGGATGGCGAAATGGGCGACTCGCACGTCGGTTTGCAAGCCCGGCTGATGAGCCAGGCGATGCGCAAATTGACCGGGGCCATTTCCAAGAGCAAAACGTGCGTGATCTTCATCAATCAGATTCGCGAGAAAATTGGCGTGATGTTTGGCAGCCCGGAAACCACGCCGGGCGGCCGGGCGCTGAAATTTTATTCCTCGTGCCGGATTGACGTGCGGCGCATCGGCCAACTGAAAGACGGCGAAGACGTGATTGGCCAGCGTGTGCGGGCCAAAGTGGTGAAAAACAAAGTGGCGCCGCCGTTCCGCGTGGCCGAGTTCGACATGCTGCACGCTAATGGCATCAGCTACGAAGGCGATGTGCTCGATCTGGCGCTGGCTCAGAAGCTCGTCATCCGCTCCGGAGCGTGGTTCAAGTACGGCGAAACGCACCTTGGTCAAGGTCGCGAAAAGGTGCGGCAATTTTTTGCGGACAACCCCAAGCTAGTGGCAGAATTAAGAGAGAAGATTCTGGCCGCCGGCTTTGTGCCTGTCGTCGCCGCGGGCGGAGAAGAATAGTAACACACCGAAGGAAACCGCATCCAGGCCCAGGGTTTGCAACCCTGGGCTTTTCAATTGCTCAATCGCGATAAGGCACGCGAACCGACTGGCTGGTGCGCTAGTCGGTTCTTGCGTGGACCGATATGATGGTCCATTCGATCGCTTGTGGCTTGTGATGCCGCGTTTTCCTCTCCGTATTTCCGCGACTCCGTGATGAATTTCCGCCCATGAAGACCGACGAAATTCGTGAAAAATATCTCGCCTTCTTTGAATCCAAAGGCTGCACGCGGCGGCCCAGCGATGTGCTGGTGCCGCGGTGGGATCCGTCCGTGCTGTTCACGCCGGCCGGCATGAACCAGTTCAAAGATCACTTCCTCGGGAAGTGCAAACTGGAATTCACCCGGGCCACCACGTGCCAGAAGTGCCTGCGCACCGGCGATATCGACAACGTCGGCCGCACGGCGTTTCATCACACGTTTTTCGAGATGCTAGGCAACTTCAGCTTTGGCGATTATTTCAAACGCGATGCCATCCACTGGGCGTGGGAATTTTTGACCACTAAGAAATGGATGAACATTCCGGCAGACCGGCTATCGGTCTCGGTTTATCAAGATGACGACGAAGCGTACAAAATTTGGCAGGATGAGATCAAATTGCCGACGGAAAAAATCCAGCGGATGGGCGAAAACGATAACTTCTGGCCCGCCGGCGCACCCAGTAAAGGCCCCGATGGAGTGTGCGGCCCATGCAGCGAGATTTTTTTCCACGTGCCCAGCGGCGGCGAAGTGGAAATTTGGAATCTGGTGTTCACGCAGTTCAACCGCGTGGGCGAACCACCGAAGAACTTGCGGCCGCTGCCCAGCAAAAACATCGACACCGGCATGGGGCTGGAGCGCATGGCCGCGGTGATGCAAGGCGTCGATACGAATTTTCACATCGATATTTTGCGGCCGATTGTCGAAGCGGCAGCGGCGGTGTGCGGCCAGAAATACGATCCTAAATCGGACAACGGTCGCCGTTTGCGCCGCATTGCCGATCACGTGCGGGCTTGCACCTTCGCCGTGCATGAGGAAGTTGTGCCTGGGCCAAAGAAACAAGGCTACGTGATCAAGCGTCTGTTGCGTCGTGCAGTGCTCGACGGCCATCAGATGGGTGTGCACGATCCGTTTTTGCACAAACTAGTGAGTGCCGTGGCCGAGGTGATGAAACAGCCGTATCCGGAATTGCAGACCACGGTAGAGCGCGTTTCCAAAATCATCGCCAGCGAAGAAGAGAATTTTTTGCGTACCATCGACAGCGGCCTTAACCGCATCGATCGGTTGTTCGACGGCATGAAAAAAGAAGGTCGTTCGCTGATTGCAGGCAAAGAAGCGGCCGATCTTTACACGACCTACGGCTTCCCACCGGAATTGCTGGAACAGATTGGCGCGGAGCGAAACTTGCAGCTTGATTGGGCCGGTTTCAAAGCGGCGATGGAAGAGCACGGCTTGGAGAGCGGCGGCGGCAAAGTGGCCGACGTCTTCACGCACAGCCCGGTCGATAGCTTGGCCAAGGCGATGGAGCCAACGAAGTTTCTCGGTTATGAAATGACCGAGTCGCCGGCGAAGGTGGTGGGCATCATCGCACAAGATCATCTGTGCGAAGTGATGGACGAAATCGGGCACGCGCAACCGGTCACGGTGGTGCTCGATCAAACGCCGTTCTACGGCGAATCGGGCGGGCAGGTGGGCGACACCGGAGAAATCGTCGGCACCGGCTTCCGCTTCGAAGTGACCGATACGCAGCGTGAAAAAGGATTCATCTTGCATCGCGGACATTTGCGCGACGGCGTGCTGAAACTGGGTCTGAACGTGACCGCCAAAGTCAACATCCAGCGGCGGGCTGGGATTCACCGCGCCCATTCGGCCACGCACGTGCTGCACTACGCGCTGCAAAAAAATCTTGGCAAACATGCCCAGCAGCAGGGCTCGAAAGTTGACGACGACTGGTTGCGGTTCGATTTCGCCAATCCGTCGTCGGTCGATCGCGAAACGCTGGCGAAAATTGAAGATGATGTGAACGACCGTGTGCTGGCTGCGGAAGCAGTCGGCTGGACGCATTTGCCGATTGCCGAAGCTCGCAAGGCCGGCGCCATGATGCTGTTCGGAGAAAAGTACCCCGACGTGGTGCGGATGGTCAGCATGGGCGATTTCAGCAAGGAGTTGTGCGGCGGCACACATGTCACCAGCACCGGACAGATTGGACTGTTCCGCATTACCAGCGAAGAAAGTGTCGCTGCCGGAACACGGCGAATTGTGGCTTTGACGGGTCGCGCTGCATTGGCCAAAGCACGCGATGATCAAACAGTGCTGGCTGAAATCGCGGCGGCGCTGCGCGTGCCAGTTGGCGAGGTGCCACACCGCGTGGCGGTGCTGGCGAAAGAAGTGCGCGAGCTGAAGAAGCAAGTGGCGGCGGGTCCCAAGAGCGGCGATTTTGCGCCGGAGAAACTGATCGAATGCGCCACAAAAATTGGCGGCGTCAGCGTCATCATTACCGAAGTGCCGGGCGCCGAAGCCAGCGCGATGCGCGAATTGATCGATCTGGTGCGTCGCAAAACCAGTCCCGCGGCCATTATGCTCGCCAGCCGCGATGAGGACAAAGTCACCATCATCGCCGGTCTCACGCGCGATTTGGTGGACCGTGGCCTGAGCGCTGGCGAATGGATCAAATCGGCCGCCGAAGCTGTCGGCGGCCGCGGCGGCGGCAAACCCGACATGGCCCAAGCCGGCGGCCGGTTGCCGGATAAGGTGCCAGACGCCCTCCAGGCAGCCAGCGCGAGCATCGCTCGACTGCTGAAGGCATGATACATTGCAGATCGTGCGGGGGATCGGGTTAGACAAGGAGAACAAGCATGCGCAGTTTTGTGTTGCTCCTGATCGTTGTATCCCTTGCTCCGCGGGCCTCTGGCGCCAAACCACAAGCGAATTCCCGGAAATCGTCGGACAAGCCCTGGAATCGCGTCGCCACGTTTTCGATCTTGGGTTACGATCCCGACACGGGCGAGGTCGGCGGCGCTGTTCAATCACGCGTGTTCTGTGTTGGCAATGGCGTGCTCTGGGCCGAAGCAGATGTGGGCGCGGTGGCCACGCAATCCATGGCCGATATCGGATATGGCCCGCAAGCTTTGGCTTTATTGAAAAAGGGCGTATCGCCAGAAGATGTAGTGAAGCAAGTCTGGGACGATGATCCCGATCCGCAGCCGAAAACCTGGTCGAAGGAAGGACGGCAACTGGCGGTCATCAACATGAAGGGAGAAGCCGCCGCGTACACGGGCCCGAAAGACGCTCCGTGGGCAGGTCACAAGATCGGCAAGAATTGCACCGCACAGGGCAACATTCTCGCCGGCGAAGAAGTGGTTAACAAAATGGTCGAAGGCTTCGAGCAAACCGAGGGGCACTTGTCACGACGGTTACTGGCCGCGCTCGAAGGCGGACAAGAAGCCGGCGGCGACAAACGCGGCATGCAATCGGCCGCCATGATCATCGTCAAGAAAAACGGCGGGCCCTGGCTGCGCAACGACACGGTGCTGCGGCTGCAAGTCGACGACAATGAAGAGCCGATCAAGGAATTGCGACGATTGGTAGAGAAAGCGAATGTGCGAAAACGTGTGCAAAAGCAATCGAACGAGGCCGAATCAAAATGACGAGAGAATCGTTCAACGCCAGCAGGATCAACGCGTCCCATGATTACTCTGGAGCAGTTGTGCAAGCAGTTTTATGAAGACTTAAATGGAAAAATTGTCGAGGTCCGCGCAGAGAACGGCACTCTCGAATTATTGTTTGAATATGACGATTGGGATATTTCTGACAAGCTACGTCGCTTTCTATTGGTATTCGACCAGACCATTGAATCTAACGCCACTCCGTCGTTTACAGACAGTATTTCGATCTCGGATGAGCATCCCTTGTTGTGGGACCACAACGAAGAGCACGTATCCATGTTCTTTTCTTCGTCGCCGCCGGAGCCTTTTGATCTGGTTGGGCGGCTTTATGAGGCGCACAGCCGTCTGCTTCAAGGATGGCGGCAATTAGATCGCTATCTTCACGCAAATTCGCAGTTGATGTCGGCCGGGAATGGCCTGTTTGCCAAGGGACCTCGACGAGTCATCAACGAATATGCGCGTGTGATCGGCAATTCTGTGTGCTACACGATTTTGCCAGCCTTCACACCCAAGGGTGGTTATCGCGCTATCTTATTCAATCATTGCTATGTGATATGCAAAACTGCCACGCTAATCGAATTAGATTAGCGGCATGCCGTCGATAGAATCAATCTGCCCATCCGCGAATTCGTCATTCCTACAGCAGCCCTTGAGTACCTTCAGCGCCGCTTCATAATCCGGCTCTTCGGCCATCTCTTTTACCTGCTAGGCGCAAACCAGCTTGCCGCATTTATCGCACTCGGGCCATGTAGCGCACGAAGTCGTTGTCCAGCACGGCCAGGTCGTTGCCGAAGCAGACTTTGAATTCCTTCAGGCGCTGCGAGGGATCGTCCCAAATCAGTGGCGGCTTTTTCGACAAGCGTTCGATGTACGCCTGATACTCTTTCGGCCGCTGCCTGAGCAAAAAATAGTTCAAGGCCCACGCTTCTGCGTAGGCGTCGATGGCCCGATTGGCGTCGGAATCGCGGAAGCGCTTGTCGTCGATGATGAGCGAGGCGAGCGAATCGGCCGGCCGACGCTGCAGGTACTGCTGAAAACGTTCCAGCCGTGGGCCGTTCACCTCGCCCAGAGTGCGCCAACCTTTACCAAAACTTAAATCCGGCGTTTCGAAATACATCGCCAAACCTTCGCTCATCCACAGCGGAATGTCGGCAAATCGTTGTTGGAGGCCGCAGTTGAAGGCAATTTGATGCGTGGCTTCGTGAATGACGGTCGAAACCATCGTCGTGGCTTCGGGGCGCGAAAGCATTTCGTTGATCGACGCCGCATCGGCCCGCCGGCCGCCGGGCTGCCGCAGCGATTCGAGGCCGGTGAGGTCATAGGTTTTCACTCGATTCGTTTGTAGGCTGTAAAAGCCAATCACTCGGCCCGCATTGTTCGCCAGTTCATCGGTCGATTGCTGGGCATAGGTTTGGCGGTCGGCGTAAACCACCACAATCAACGGCGTTTCTGGATCGTGCAATTTGAAGCCGCGGCGCGTCCAAAGATTGGTGAAGGCGGCATACAAGCGTTCGAACAACGCCCCGCACCACTGGGCATAAGCCCGTGAGGTGTTGTAGAAGATCACATAATGCGACGTCGTATGGATATCGAACCCAGCAGGCAATTCCGCGAGAATTTGCTTTTTGAGTTCGTCGGCCGAGAGTGGTGTGAACGGATCATCGTTCTGGCGATGTTCGACAATTTCCGCAGATGGTATGTTCCATAATCTTCCGTCCGCGCTTAGCAGCATGATGCCGCCGTCGGAAGCAGTAACAATGGCTTTGCCGTTCAGGTGCAACGTTTTGCCGTCGTGCTTGCAGACGACATAATCCGCGGCAAAAGCGTGTGACGCAAAACCAGAAACGGCCATCGCTATGAACAAAATGGCGGTAGCCGTGATCGAAGTAATTGATGAGCGACGCCGATGATTTCGCATCCTTCTATCATACTTGCACCGCGGCAAGCGTGAAATCGGAGATTGCCGCCGGTGTCACGCGAATCTGCGAGCAGAACCGAATCGCCAGATCGCGGCGATGCTTGCGCCGACGGCGGCATATGCCAAAACCAGGAATAGCACGATTCCCGCCAACCGATCTTCGCCGCTGCCGTGCATCAGCTGATAAATTGCCACTGGCAGCGTCATCGGACCCGGCGGCTGTAGCAATTGCGTGGTCGGCAGTTCATTAAATGAGACAACGAACGCGGCTAGCCAAGCGGCGACTAACGCCAGCCAGCGCTGCGGCAATGCCACGCGCAAAATCTGCTCCACCGCCCTGCCCCGTCGATTGTGGCCGCTTCGAATTGCTCTTCCGGAATCGAGCGGAATCCGAACCACGCAATGAACATCGTCAGCGGCAATGCGCGGATGGCTTGACCTAACATCGGCGCTGCGACGGTCTGATACATCCAACCAATCCACGGTAGATCGGGATTGTCTAACCAATGGATTAAACCGATTCCAAGCAAAGGCGCGGGGATGGCCAAGGTTGCTGCGCCAATGATTATGGCCGGAGACACCGCTAGTCCACCGCGTCGTGCCATCCACCCCAGCGGCAAGGCGACCAAGTGCGCGACCGTCGCGGCGCCAATCGCAATTTCCAGCGACAGGCCGATTTCGCTTTTGAATCGCTCCGGACTGACGGCGATGATCTCCAAACACTTTGCCACGGACCAAGATCGCACCACGCCATCTCCGCCAAGCTGAACGACTACGCCGGCTTTGTAAATCGAACTGGCGACGGGCACCGCGAGTGCGATGAAGATTGTGACAACGACAAGCAGCGCCGCCGGCAGCCGCCATTTGCCGAGCAAAAACTTCAGCGGTTGCTTCGGCAGTAGCCGTACCGATTGCCGAGCGGAACCCGCGCACAGCAGAATGGCCGCCGCCGCTAGTGTCGTCACCACCGCTGCGCCAGCCCAGGGACCGAGGTCGGGAGCCGATGGATCGGCCGCGCCGGCAAAATCGGTATAAACTTCTTCCGCGTAAGTGCGAACCTGATACAAGTCGGTCACCGTCATGTCGGTTGCCGCCAGAAGTGCAACCCAAATGGCTGCAAGACCGATGGCGGGCCAAATGCGTCGCAGCGTCACTCGTCGAAACACCTGCCAGCCGGAAGCATCCAAGAGCGCCACTTCTTCCAATTGCGGTTCTACTTGCCGCGACGCTACGCCCACGATGAAAGCGACCCACGGAATCGCTGCAATGGCATGGACGAAAATCGCCCCCCGCCAACCGGTCAGCCACGGAGGCTGAAGCGGACTGCTAAACGCCAGTGTGTACCATCCGAATAGCCCAAACCCGGCCTGCCAGGCGGCTGCTTGTAAATACAGCGGAACGATAAGCAATAATCCCAACGCCGCCGCGGCCGTCCGTCGCAGCGGCAGATCGGTGCGCGCCACGAGCAGGCCGAGCACCGTGCCAAAGGGCAAACTAATCGCCAGCGTGCCGCCGACCAATTTTAACGTATTGAACGCCAGCGATCGACTGCGAGCATCGGCGGCAAATAGTGAAGCCGTCGCCACCGCGAGCAACAAAAATGCGATGAGCGACGACGGACGAAGACGAAAGGCAGAAGGCGGAAGGCGGAAGACTGAACGCTGTTCCCTCACCCGTTCACCCCTTCAGCCGCTCACCCGTTCAGTTTTCATCGCTGCCCAGCAGTTTTTCTTCGACCTTGTCGGCCTGCCAGGCGACGGCGGTGATGACTCGCGTGATGGCCAGTGGATCGGCAGTCGCGGTGAGTTGATTCGCTCGAACCACGATGACATCGCCGGTCGGCGAGGACTCAACCGCAAAGGCTCCGTGAACCATTTGGGTGTTGTACTTCAGGAGCGCCATTGCCGTTTTCTCGTCGGCGGGGCCGCAGACCGAGCTAAATGCGAGCATTGCATTGCCTTCCGCGTCTTTAGCGTTGAACTGTACATCGACCCGCTGTTTGCGGAGCGGTCCGACAGGCACAATGATTTGCCACTGATCGCCATTCTCGGTGACCGGCCATTTCGACGATTGAGCGACGCTGCGGACCAACTGCCGGGGATCAGCCACCATTGACTGGCTCGATTGCAAATTGCTGAAATCGGGCCCGGCACCGACCGCTGCGCCAACCGCCATTCCGACCGGCGTGCCTTTTGCACCGGGTTGTTGTCCTGCAGGCGCTGGCATTGGTTGCATGCCAGGCGCGTTGCCGGCCATCGCATTTTGGAGCATGCCGGGAAACATCATGCCGAAACCGGCACCCATGCCCATGCCCATCGCGCCGGCACCCATGTTGCCGCCGCCCTGCTTGGCCAACTCCGCCATGCTGTTGGCGGCTTGATACATGGTGAACGACTGCAATCCACCGAGCGCGCCAATTCGACTGCGGGCATTGATCGCCTCTTGCACATCGTCCGGCGGCGTAATGGCGTTGATGATGAAGTCCACCAGCTCCAAACCGTACTTGCCGAAGTCGTCGGCCACTTTCGCCTTCGTGCCGGCTTCGATTTCATTGCCCTTCGCTTGCAAATCAAAGACGCCTAGGCCCAGCGATGCCAAAAGATCGCGCAGTCGCGAGACCACCACGTCTTTTAAAAACGACGACACCTGATCGGTGGAGTATTTGCCCTGCGTGCCCACCAGCGTGTTCAAGAGCAGCGGCGAATCGACCACGCGAAACGAGTATTTTCCGTTGGCCCGCAGTTGCACCATGCCGCCGAATTCGGCATCGCGCAGCGGAATCGGTTGCGGTGTGCCCCATTTTTGATCGAGAAACGTTTGCTTGCCGAAAAAGTAGACCTGCGCCTGGAACGGAGATTTTTCCCAAGGGATTGTCAGAATGCGGGTGATAATCGGCAGGTTCTGCGTCGTGAGCATGTGCCGGCCAGGACCGAAACAGTCCATCGCCTTGCCATCGCGGAAGAAGACCGCTTCCTGATTTTGCTGCACAATCAGCTGCGCGCCGTACTTGATGTCGGCCGAGCCCTCCTGCGGCACCCGCTCAACGAGCGAAGTGTTGCTGCCGTCAAAAAACTGAATGACTTCGAGGCGAAGAGACATAGCAGTGGTCCGTTGTCAGTGGTCAGTGGTCAGTTTCGAGACGGCATATACCGCACTTGTGGTTTAGCGTTACTCCAAACCTTTCAGCATATCCTGTCGATGATCGATTGCCTGTTCCACTTGGGCAAGCTGATCGTTCAACGGTGCGAACGGCGGTGGCGTATCGGCGGTGGTCTGGCCGAGTTTTTCGATCGAGCCGGCCAACGTGTCGACGGCGTCCATCGTTTTCACATCTTGTTCGTAAATTCGGTCCAGCAAAGTTTCATTGACTTGCACTAAATCGAAGAAGCCGCTGTAGCCCTGCATGGCGCCTCGGATGCGGCTTATCGATTTATCCAACCCAGCTTTGAATCGATCCAGCTGCGGCAGCAAATCCAGCTTCTTGGCATCGAGCAGAGTCCGACCGTAAGCATCGAGCGCCGGTTTCGATCGCTGCAACCTGTCGGCCAGCCAACTGCGCTGCAGAGCGTCGCTGTCGCGGCGGTATTCTTTTTCCAAGTATCCCTTGAAGCCGGGAATGCGCCGCAGGACGCTTTCAATCCAGCCGCGGCTTTGGGCATGATCGCGTGGCTCTGGCATGATGGACCTCAAAGACGATGAAAGTCGAACACCTCAACACGCAATTCGCCGACTTCGACGATTTATTGCCGCCCGACTTAAAGCACAGACCGATTTGCTAGCATACTATCCCAGCTTCTTCCGCTTCACGGAAATCGTCACTGGGCTGTCTCAAATCATAACAGTTTGTGCCCAGGCTCGGCAATTTGCTGAGCCGCTGATTTTGCCAAACAATTTACCGCCAAATACCCGATCTTATTGGCCACCGGCGACGAGAAGTCCATCTTGGCCAGGATTGTGGCATTCGCTATAGTTCGCCCCGCTTTTCCGCCCGGCGTCTGTCTGGGCCAAAATCTATTCGTGTCGATCTCTAACTCCACCGTGTCGGTGAACTGCGTGTATCGAGCCAGAAGGCGTCGAACTGCGCTTCTCACCGCGCTGCTTCTGGCAGCGCTCGCGCTGCCGGGTTGCGCCAAGCGATACGGCGGAGCGTGGCCCTTTGGAGAAGATCAGACCGAGGCGCTGAAAAAGTACGGCCCCGTGCCGCTACAGCGCATCGAAGCCATGCAGGAGCGGGCGAAAAAGTTGGCCAAAGCCAGCAAAGCGGAACAAGAAGCGTTCGCTGCTGAGATGGCTAAGCAAATGCCGAATGAGACCGATTGCAACGTGCGCATGGCGGTGATCGCCATGCTCAGCCACATGGATACGCCTTCGGCCAACGCTGTGTTGTACGCCGGTTTGAAAGATCCTGAAACCGATGTTCGCGTGGCCTGCTGCGCAGCCTGGGCTAAGCGACCCAGTGCAGAAGCAACTCGTATCTTGGCCGAAACACTTTCCAGCGATACCGAATTGGATGTCCGCGTTGCCGCCGCCAAAGCGCTCTCCAGCTCCGGCGATCGTGAGGCCGTCAAAGCGCTCGGCACCGCGCTGGAAGATCCTGATCCGGGTTTGCAGTACTGTGCCGTCGCCAGTCTTCGCCAGGTGACCGGCAAAGATTTAGGCAACGACGTGAACGAATGGCGTCGCCTTGCCCAGCAGCCCGATCCGCCGTTGCGCGAAAAATCCGTGGCCGAACGATTGCGGCAGGTTTTTTGATCACATTGCCCATAAAACGGCGCAAACTCTTCCGATTTCACGCGTCGTCCGGTGAGTCGCCAATCGATCGGGCGAACCCCGCCTATCGCAACACGTGTGACGCTCGCGCCGTCGATTCCGGACACACCCAGCGGCGTCAAATCTGACTTTGGCCGGTCCGATACTCTATTGTAACCATTCCGCAGCCTCGACACGCGCACCAGGCGGCCGTGTCTGCCAAAATAACTGCTGCGGCTGGCGCAAGAGCGAAACTGTCTATCGATCTTGCGCATTCGAACCATCGAACCGAGGAATTCATATGCTCTCCGGGATTAAGCCGCCTCTTCGGGCTGGGCTGACTTTGTCGATCGCGCTGGCTTTGTCCAGCACTGCTCAAATTCGTGCGTCAGATGTTGTCGCAGACTCTGCCGGCACGACCGCCGCAGTATCGAGCGACCCGGCGATGGGGCACGATGGCAAACCGTTGACGCCGGAACTTGCCGTACTGGGCGCCAAAGTTCGCAAGACGCTGGCCACGTATGAACCGAAACACCTGAACGCTCGCGACAATAGTTGCTGGGAAGTGATGCACGGGCTGATTGCCTTCGGCCCACGCACCGAAATTTTCCGCGATGGCCCTGGAGGCCCAACGGTCAATGCCATGGGCTGGCTCTGCTGGGGCGCTCGCTGCCAGGGCCAACCGCTCATTGTGCTGGAAAACGATCATCCCCATGCTCTGTACGGCGTGGGACTGGAAGGCCACGGTGGACAATACCTCGCGATGCTCGCCCAATGGCGCGTCAAGCCGACCAGCCAGATGCGCATCGGCGGCAAAGATTTCACGGTGGCCGATTACATCGAAGAAGAAAAACTGACTTGCCAATCGGGCACCGAGCTCACCTTCAAACTGCTCGCGCTGTCGCACTACTTGCCGAGCGACGCCAAGTGGACCAGCCGCTACGGCGAAGAGTGGACGATTCCGAAACTGCTCAAGGCGGAAATCGAAGCGCCCGTTCACGGCTCGGCCTGCGGCGGATCGCACCGTCTGTTTGCCATCAGCAGTGCCGTGAAGGAACGCGTCAAGCGCGGCGAACCCATCGACGGTCAGTGGGCCCGGGCTCAGAAATACATTGCCGATTACCAGCGCTATACGCTGAACACGCTTCAGAATACCGACGGCAGCTTCAGCACCGAGTGGTTCAGTTATCCGGCCGATCGCAGCTTCGATCCCGACCGCAAATTGCAAACCACCGGCCATATGCTGGAATTTATGGTCTGGTCGCTGCCAGAAGAGCAGCTGCGCGATCCGAAGGTGATCAAGTCGGTTAATTTCCTGGCCGATTTGCTGATGTCGAATCCCGATCACGCTTGGAGCATCGGTCCGCTTGGCCATGCTCTGCACGCGCTCATGATCTATCACGAACGGATGTTCAACGAACCGGCGCTGCCGGCGGTTTCGCTCACCGCCGCCGTGCCGCTGAAGGCGGCGGCCAAGCCGGTGGTTTCGGTCAGAAATCCGCCGGAGCTCGATTGCGAAGGCCGAGTGAACGGCGCTGCTGGTGCCGCCCGAGTCGACAACGTTTCCGCCAAACATGATGCGGCTGACTCGAAGCCCGGCCCGACCGACGAAGAAAAATCGGACGGTTGCGTCGAATCGATCCGCAAACAAAACGTGAATGTCGCCGAGCACCCCTCCGCAGCTCCACTGCCGCCGCCGACGCTTGTGAAGTAGCGCTAGGAGGCGACTCCCGTCGCCGATCCGCTGTCAACTCTGGTGTTGCGCTGTGGGCTCACTTCGTTCGACCACAGCCCCCCGATCCGCCCCGCTTTTGCCCACACTTGCCGCGCTGCATACGATTCCATCGTGATGAATCGTCTCGGTCCGCCGAGAAAACACGAAAGGAATTGCCATGCCCGTTCGAACTCCCCATGCCGAGCAACTTTTGCGGCTGATCCAAGCCGGTCCCGACGACCGCTTGCCCTCGGGCGCCGCTGGCTCCGCCAATGTCCCGGGTGCCACTGCTGGTTTGTCCAGCAGTGCTACCGTCGACGATGCCAACTTGCTCGACGCCTACTCGCAAGCCGTCGTCCGGGTGGTCGAAACCGTTGGTCGGGCCACCATCGGCGTCATGCCGCCGCGAGATCAGCATCAGGGCGGCCAAGGTTCCGGCTTTATGATTACGCCCGACGGTTATGCGCTCACCAACAGCCACGTTGTGGGCGGTCGCAGCAAGCTCTCGGCCACGACCAACGATGGCGACCGGCTCGATGCCGAAGTGATCGGCGACGATCCGGCCACCGATTTGGCGCTCATTCGTCTCTCGGCACGCGATCTGCCAACGTGCGAACTGGGCGATTCCGCAGCTTTGCGTGTCGGCCAACTCGTGATCGCCATCGGCAATCCGCTGGGCTTCGACTCCACCGTTTCCACCGGTGTCGTCAGTGCGCTGGGTCGCAGCATGCGTTCGCAGCACGGTCGGCTGATCGAAAGCGTCATCCAGCACACCGCCCCACTCAACCCCGGCAATAGCGGCGGTCCGCTGGTCGATAGCCGTGGTCGCGTGGTTGGCGTGAACACCGCGGTGGTGTTCATGGCTCAGGGCTTGGGCTTTGCGGTACCGGGCAACACGGCCCGCTGGGTGATTGGCGAGTTGATTACGCACGGCAAAGTGCGCCGCCCCTTTCTCGGCATTTCGGCCGGTGTGGCAGCGATCGAACGGCGGCTGGTGCGCGAGCTCGATTTGCTCGCTGATCGCGCGATCGAAGTCGCTGGATTGGAACCCAACGGACCCGCAAAGTTGGCCGGCTTGAAAGTAGGCGACCTCGTCGTGTCGGTGAACGACCGCCTAGTCACCAGCGTGGACGACCTGCATCAAATGCTCGCCCGCCTGCCGGTCGATCAACCGATTGTCTTGTCGGTCCTCCGCGGCAGCCGACTGACAGAAATCAACGTGCAGCCCGCATTAAGCCAGTGAGCGTCACGTGGCCGAGTGTCTTCGAGACTCGGTTTTTGCAGTCTCGGAGAGATTGCTCTACGTGCCAGGCGGCGGGCGTCCGCCAGGCCGAAGAAGCAACGCGAATCTGCATTTTTCCCCTGAATTTTTCGACTTTGGCGCAAACCCCGGCAGAGTCAAATTGATGGCGCGCTGGGCAAATCTCGCTCGCACCATCATCGAAGATGTTGCCTAGGGTTACTGTGAAATAATCAAATTTGGAAGCATCTTTTTGAGTTCCTCTCTGCCGCTCGCGTCAACCTTGGTTCAAGTAATATCTAAAACTCCTGCACCAATCGCCATGTCACCGCCAAACCAAAGTCCAATGGCAACGCAATTGTCAATTTGCCTGTCTGGTGGGTGGTGTGTCAGTTTCATCTTATTGGGTGGCACGCCCAGAAGGGGCGTGGTCGAGTTCGTACGATTTTTCGCCACGCCCTGCACGTCGTTCAGGGACGTGCCACCCTGAATGCAATTCAACTGAACCACTACCGGGCTTTTTGCTGGGCGGGTGGTAGAATGGCGGGCATGAAAGAGTTTCGGCAAATTATCCGCACGATAGCAGTCCTTACCGTCGTCCTGTTCGTCGCGATGCTGATCTACTTCGGGGCTTATCTGGGACTTGGGCGACGCGTCGGCGGCTTTAGGGATGTGCAAACGGGCCGAACATTTGTCGGCCAATCTTACGACCTCGAGTGGCAAGCCAAGCTATTTGTGCCAGCCGCAGCGGTGGAGTCGTTTCTGTTCCATAAGGACATGGTGACGGGTACGAGAGAGAAAGTCGTCTGGCGTTCGACCGATGCACCAGCAACACCCTAACCCGCCAATGCCGTTTTTCCTTTGACACTTATTGAAACGGTATCTCAACCGCGGTTTTGGTCGTGCTTCTAACAGTGTGTGGGTGGTTTTGTTAAACTGAACCACTACCGGGCTTTTTGCTGGGCGGGCGATAGGATGGAGGCATGAAATTTCAGTTCGGGACTTCCACGCTCATGCTGGTTACTGCCTTTGTTGCCATCTGCCTGACAGGCTATGTTGCCACTGCGGCGAAATTTCACACAGAGTTTGCTCGACACATTCCTGAAATGTCGATCAGCAGACTCCTCACACATAACACGCTCCTCTATTTCCCACTTTGGCTCCCATTCGTTTTTATCGCGTATGCCGCCGGCAGAAGAACAATTACCTTGAGATTCGTTCTAATATTTGCCGCGCTGAGACGATGGCGGTAGGGTGGGTATGTCTAGCTCTTGGCCGTTGGTAATAATTAGCAAGCACATTCTAGCGTGCCACTACGAGACAATCTATGTTCGATCGCTCCGAATTTCCGTCTGATCAGGATATGGCAGTCATTTATTGGGCCTCGATTGTCGTCACATTGGCAGTCGGAGTTGGATGCTTTTATTTTGCGGGCAGAGCGGATGCACTGGAAACCGTTATTGCACTCAGGGTGATTGGCACTCTCAGCTTACTTGGTGCCATCTTGATCGTGGCAGTTTCAAAGATCATCTCCATATTTCTAGGTTGAATCCATGCGTCTCCGCTTCACCATCCGCGACTTGCTCTGGCTGACCGTTGTTGTGGCGGGCGGCTATGGCTGTTCGTCGACACAACAGCCAATAGTTGATCCGTTGCCGCCATTAGCAGACATTGAATCGGTTGAGGCGGAATTCTTTGCCGCGAAGGATGATAAGCAGCAAAAGTTCTCTGTCTCTCAAGCGAACTGGGAAAACGTCTTTGAGGCACTGAAACCAGCACAAGTGGACGCCCGTCCTGCAAATTGGCAAGTGTTGGGCGAGTTGCAAATCAATCGCCACAATAACAAGCCTTTTCACGTCTTTTTGTTCGACATCGACACCCCCGGAGAACCTGGCGCTTTCGCCGCTGGGGAGTCTTGGGAAGAACGAACATATTATCGCGGCGGCGACTCAGATAAATTGAAGCAAGCACTCAGAAAGGCGCGGTCGCCATAACACCTTGCAACATTCTAAAGACCCAAACCGACCGCTAGGTCCATTCTGATGAGACACTACCGCCGTTTCCCCCGGGTTGCCAACTTGGGCTAACTTGCGATAAAATCGAGGGTTTCGCCACGGTGGAAGCCGGTTGGTAACTGGCTGTTTTTGGCCGGATACCACTGGCTCTGCCTGTGTTCCGCCGGCTACCGGTTCGCCCCCAAAGCACTGGCAGAGCCAGTGGCACCCAACAGTAGCAACACCCAAGCGTTTCGGTTTAGCCTGCAAATCCAGCCATGTTCGAATCCATTCAAAGCGGCTTGTCCAATGCCCTGCGCAGCTTGCGCGGCAAGGGGAAGTTGTCGGAAGCGAACATGCGGGAAGGGTTGGAGCTGGTGCGGCAGGCGCTGCTGGAAGCCGACGTCAGTTACGACGTCGTGAAATCGTTCATCGACCGGGTCAGCGAAGATGCCGTCGGCGAGAAGGTGCTCAACGCTCTCGATCCGACGCAGCAACTGGTGGGCATCGTCAATCGCGAGCTGATCAATCTGATGGGGCCGGTCGATCACTCGCTCCATCTCAAAACCGGCGACACCAGCATTGTGATGCTCTGCGGCCTGCAAGGGTCTGGCAAAACCACCACCTGCGGCAAGCTGGGCGCATGATTCAGCAGCGCGGCCGGCAAGTGATGCTGGTTGCCGCCGACTTGCAGCGACCCGCGGCGATCGATCAGTTGCACGTGATCGGCGAGCAACTGGGCATCACGGTGTATTCGGAGCGGGGCGCGACCGACCCGGTGGTCGTCTGCCACAACGCGGTTCGCAAGGCCACGGAAGAAGGCATTCCGGTTGTGATTCTCGACACCGCAGGCCGGCTGCACATCGACGAAGAGTTGATGGAGCAACTGAAGCGCGTCGATAAACGCGTGGAGCCCGACCAGGTGCTGCTGGTTGTGGACGGCATGACCGGCCAGGACGCCGTGAACAGCGCCAAAGCGTTCAACGAGGCGCTGGAGCTGGACGGCGTCATTATGACCAAACTCGATGGCGACGCCCGCGGCGGGGCGGCGCTCTCGGTCAAACAAGTCACCGGCGTGCCGATCAAATATATCGGCACCGGCGAACATCTGGATGCGCTCGAGGAATTCCACCCCGACCGCATGGCCAGCCGCATCCTCGGCATGGGCGACATTCTGACACTGGTCGAAACTCACCAACGCGAGTTCGATCAGGAGGAAATGGCCAAGGCCGAAGAGAAGATGCGCAGCGGCGAATTCACGCTGGACGATTTCCGCGACAGATGAGCCAACTGGCACGCCCCGGACTGATGAAAAAGATGATCGGCATGATGCCCGGCATGGGCGGGATGAGGGAAATGATGGATCAGTTTGACGAAAAGGAACTGACGCATCTGTTCGGGATGATCGATTCGATGACGGCCGAAGAGCGGCGCAATCCGCATGTGATCGATCAAAGTCGTCGCCGCCGCATTGCCGCCGGTTCCGGAGTCGAGCCGCATGAAGTGAACGAGCTGGTCAAGCAGTTCGACGGCATGGCCTCGATGATGAAAGAGATGTCGAGCCTGGGCATGCGCGACCGGATGAAGAAAATGCAGCAATTGCAGCAAGGCGGTTTTTTGGATCCCGGCAGCCGGCTGGCCCGCGCCAAAGTCGGCACCGGCAAACGACTGACACCGGACGAGAAACGGAAATTGAAAAAGCAGCGCGAAAAAGAGCTGCGGAAAAAAAAGAGAGAATCGAGGAATTAGAGGAATTAACAGAAGAGCAATTAGCGACTAGCCGGAAGAATAGGAATCGCGAAGCGATTCAACCGCTTGGCTAGTTGCTAATCGCTTTTAATCGTTAATCGCTTCCTTACCATTGGAGACTGAACGTGGCCGTAAAAATTCGTATGAAACGCTTGGGGCGGAAGCACCGCTCATATTTTCGCATTTGTGCCACCGACTCACGCGCCCGCGCGATGGCCGGGTGATTGAAGAAATCGGCAGCTACGATCCGATGATCCCGCTGACCGATGCCCGTTGCACACTGAATCACGAGCGCGTGCAGTACTGGCTGGGCGTGGGCGCTCTGCCATCGGACCGGGTGAAAGTGCTCATCAAGAAATACGGACCCGGCGGAACGCATTTGAAAGAACAGGAAGCAGCGGTGGCACAGTATAAAGCGCCTAAGCAAGTGCCCGACCCAGGCCCGCCAGCCTTGGTGGCGAAGCCGAAGCAGCAAGCTGAGGAGGCGCCGCTACGGCGGAAGGCGGCGAGCCTGCAACCGCCGGAGTGGAAACCGCCGCGCCCGCGGAGTGAGCCGACACTCTGGTTCCCACGCTCTGCGTGGGAACGAGAAAATCTGCAACTAAGTCAACGCCATGCAATTCGACGTCTTGACCCTGTTCCCGGAAATCTTCTCCGGCTATTTGGGTCAGAGTTTGTTGAAGCTGGCGATCGAGCGCGGACTGGTGCAAGTTGAGCTGCACAACATCCGCGACTGGGCGCACGGCAAGCACAAGACGATAGACGACCGGCCGTACGGCGGCGGGCCCGGCATGCTACTCAAGGTCGAGCCGGTCGTGGAATGCGTCGAAGCAGTGCAGAACCTGGCCGAGCCGGGCCATCTGGTGATGCTCACGCCGACGGGCCGGCCGCTGAATCAAACTGTCGTCGAAGAATTGGCGGCGAAGCCGCGGCTGCTGTTGTTGTGCGGCCGCTACGAAGGTTTCGACGATCGCGTGCGGCAACTGCTGCGGCCCGATGAAATTTCGATTGGCGATTATATCTTGGGCGGCGGCGAAGTGCCGGCGATGGTATTGATCGATGCCGTGGTGCGTCTGGTGCCCTGCGTCTTGGGCGATGAAGACAGCGCCCGGCGCGATTCGTTTTCCGACTCGAATTCCACCGGCCAGCGAATTCTGGAAGCGGGGCATTACACCCGGCCGCGCGAATTTCGCGGTCTGGCGGTGCCAGAGGTGCTGCTGACCGGCGATCATGAATCGATTGCCCGTTGGCGGGCGGAGCAAAGCTTGCAGCTGACCCGCGAACGGCGCGGCGATTTGCTGCCGCCGTCAGACTTGACGCAGGCGGAAAAGTCGTCAAAAACGCTGGGGAAATCGCCTGATTGCAGTCGCTAATCCAGTCATGCCATCCCCTTGGGAAGACGGCAATAAACGTGTAAAATGATTGGTCCGCCATGAAACATTTAAGAGCCCCGCAGGATAAAAAGGCCCAGCCATGTCGCAAGCCATTCTCGAACTCGTTGAAAAGAGCAGTCTCAAACCGGATGTGCCGGAGTTCGCCATCGGCGACACGGTCGATGTCCACACTCGAATTCTGGAAGGCGAAAAAGAACGCATCCAGATTTTCAACGGCGTGGTGATTGCCCGCAGTGGCTCGGGCAGCCGCGAAATGTTCACGGTCCGCCGCATTGTGCAAGGCGAAGGGGTGGAGCGCAAGTTTCCGCTCAACTCGCCGAAGATCGCCAAGATCGAAGTGAAGCGCAGCGGCGTCGTGCGCCGGGCAAAACTTTATTTTCTCCGCGATCGTGTCGGCAAAGCCGTCAAGCTACGTCAGCGCCGTGGCGCAGATAAAGCGCCGCTGGTGCCGGGCGAAGAAACCGTTGCTGCCGGCGCGGCGAAGTGATTGTCGACTTGCAAATGATCCCGCACCAATGACGTGTCACGAGCCGATTTGATATGGGTCCTTGGGATTTGGTCATTGGTCATTCCAGATTTCGACCCGTAATGCGTGAGGATCATCCGTCATGCAATTGCCGGCGAAGCTCGCTGCCTGGTGGGCCAATTGGCGGCGGCCGAAACCGCTGGGTTATCTCGGCGAACGAGTGGCGGAGAAGTATCTGAAACGAAAAGGCTACAAGATTGTCGCTCGTGGCTTGCGGCTGCGCGGCGAGGAATTGGACTTGGTGGCCGTCGATGGCCGTACGGTGGTGTTCGTCGAAGTGAAGACCCGTCGTGGCCCGCGGTTTGGGCATCCGACCGAAGCCGTCGATGAAGGCAAGCAACGGCGGATCACACGCGGGGCGCTGGTCTACCTGAAGCGCCACGGACTGCTGGAATACCCGTGTCGCTTCGATGTGATCGCCGTGACCTGGCCCGACCTGGCGCAGAAGCCGACCATTGAGCATTTCCCCAATGCGTTTGAAGCCGTCGGCAGCGAGGGGCTGTTCAGCTGATGTGTAGCGGCCGAGCTTGCTCGGCGCTTCAGCGCCGGCCAAGGCCGGCCGCTACACTTTATTGCTTGTCAAATGCGTTCCAGTGCATCGCGCTGAATCGCCGTCAAGCGTTCAACCCCCCGCCGAGCCAGCTTCAACAGCGTTTGCAATTCCTCTTCGCTGAACGTGGCTTCTTCGCCGGTGCCTTGCACTTCGATGAAGTGGCCGTCGCCGGTCATCACCACATTCATGTCGACGGCAGCGGCGACGTCTTCGGAGTAATCGAGATCGAGCAGCGCGGCGCCGTCGACGATGCCGACGCTGATGGCGGCGACGTTGGAAGTCAGCGCATTGCGTAGTGTCGCCCCCTTACTCCGGCCCTCTCCCACCGGGAGAGAGGGAGATTTGAAGTCGCCGATCGTATTTAGTGCGTCGACCAAGGCGATGTAGGCGCCGGTGATGCTCGCGGTGCGCGTGCCGCCGTCGGCATCGAGCACGTCGCAATCCAGCGCGATGGTCCGCTCACCGATGGCGTCCAGATCGATAATCGCGCGCAGGCTGCGGCCGATCAACCGTTGAATTTCCGTCGTCCGGCCGTCGGTTTTGCCGTCGCGCTCCCGACGTTTTCGCGGGCTGGTGCTGCCCGGCAGCATGTTGTATTCCGCCGTGAGCCAGCCGCGCCCCTTTCCAGCCATCCACTCCGGCACTTTCGGCTCGACCGATGCGGTACACAGCACCGTCGTGCCACCCGCTTGAATCAGCACGCTGCCCGGCGCAGTGCGGGTGAAGTGCCGCGAAATCTTCAGCGGACGAAGCTCATCAGGTTGTCGGCCGTCATGACGCATGATTTCAACTTCACGTGACTGCTATAAAATAAATCGTGACGAGGAATGACGAATAAAGCTCCAATTCCCAAATTCCAAACGGCACAAAAACGTCGTGTCGAAAACATTGGAATTTGGAGCTTGGAATTTAGTTCGTCATTCGGATTTCGTCATTTCGTTGCTTCTTCAATTACCGACTCAACAGCCACGTCAGGATTCCCTTCTGCACATGCAGCCGATTGCCGGCCTGCTGCACGACGATGCTGTTGGGCCCATCGATCACGTCGTCGGTCACTTCTTCGCCGCGGTGGGCGGGCAGGCAGTGCATGAAATAGGCGTCGCCAGCGTGCTTCATCAGTGCGGCGTTGACCTGGTAGCTGGCGAAATCGCGGCGGCGCTGGCGCTCTCGGCTTCCTGGCCCATGCTGGTCCAGACGTCGGTGTAGACGGCGGTGGCGTCACGAACGGCGGCGGCCGGATCGGTAGTAGTCTCTAAATTGAGCTGCGGAATCTCCTTCTTAAACCGCGCGATGTCGGCGGCGGAGAACCCGTACGCCTTGGGCGAGGCCACGACGATGCGCATACCTAACCGACCGCAGCCTTCAACCAGACTGTGCGCCACGTTGTTCGCATCGCCGACGTACGCCAAAGTCAGCCCGTTGAGGTGGCCGGCCAATTCACGCAGCGTGTACAAATCGGCTAGCGCCTGGCAGGGGTGAGCATAATCGGTGAGCCCGTTGATTACCGGGCAAGTGCTGTGCTGCGCCAAATCGACGACAGTTTGATGCCGATTGGCGCGAATCACAATGCCATCGACGTACTGACTGAGCACGCGGCCGAAATCGGCCATGCTTTCGCGCGAGCCGAAACCGACCTCGCTCCCTAGAAACAAACTGCCGCCCCCGAGTTGAATCATGCCGGCTTCAAAGCTGACCCGTGTGCGCAGCGACGGCTTTTCGAACAACATGCCGATCACGCGACCGGGCAAGAGCGCCTCGCGAATGCCTTGCGCGAACTTCGCTTTCAGATCGGCCGTGATGGCGAAAATCCGCTCGATTTCCGCCGTCGAAAGATCAGTAACTTGAAGCAAATGCGGCATGGAGGCAGTGGTCAGTGGTCCGTTGTCAGTTGAATAGCCGGAGGCCAACGGAAGTCGTGCGAGTTAAGTGTCAGTCGGCAAGTCTCCGGAGGCAAGTTTGCCTCCGGCTAATCAGTATTCGCTAATGGCTAGTTGCTGTTTGCTTCATCACTTCCGCCAAAATATCGCAACCCTCGTGAACTTGCTCTTCGGAAATGTTCAGCGCCGGCAAGAGCCGCAGCACCACGCCGTGGGTGCAATTGATGAGCAAGCGGCGATCGAGACAGGCTTTTACAATTGGCGCTCCTTCGGTCGTTAATTCCACGCCGATCATCGTCCCCAGCACGCGCACTTCGCGAATCAAGTTGCTGTGCGATTTCAGTCCTTCCAGCCGCGTGCGAAACACGTCGCCGATATGGCGAGCATGTTCCAACAGATTCTCGTTCTCCACCACTTCGATGTACGCCAGACCAGCGCGGGCGGCAATCGGGTTGCCGCCAAACGTGGCGGCGTGCATACCGGGCGCAAACTGGGGGCGATTTCCGGCTTCACCAGCATCGCTCCGCCGGCAAGGCCGCCGCACAGCGCTTTGGCCAGCGTCATCACATCGGGCGTCACGCCGAAGTGCTGATAGGCAAACCACTGGCCGGTCCGGCCGCAGCCGGTTTGCACTTCGTCGAACATCAGCAGTAGATTGTTTTCGTCGCACAACTGGCGCAAGCCCGGGAGAAAATCGGCCGGCGGAATATTGATGCCTCCTTCGCCTTGCACCGGCTCGACCAAAATCGCGGCGGTTTCTTTATCGATCAGTTTCTTCACCGCCGCCAAATCGCCGAACGGGGCGTACACAAAACCGGCCATCAGCGGGCCAAGCCCTTCGTGATACTTCGGCTGGGCGGTGGCTGCCGTGGAACCCAGCGTACGGCCATGAAAGCCGCCGGTGAAGGTGATAATTTTGTAGCGTTCCTTTGGCGTGTGCAGCCGAGCCAGCTTGATGGCCGCTTCGTTGGCCTCGGTGCCCGAGTTACAGAAGAATGCTTGCCCGTCGAAGCTGCGTTCCGAAAGCGCCTGCGCCCATTGCCCTTGCCACGGCGTGTGCCAGGTGTTGGGGACATGAATCAGCGTGGCCACTTGCTCTTGCACCGCTTCAACCACCGCCGGCGGACAATGCCCCAGCAAATTGCAACCCCAGCCCGGAAAGAAATCGAGATACCGGTTCCCCTCTGCATCCCATACATGCGAGCCTTCGCCACGCACCAGCGACACTGGGAATCGTATGTAATTGGGCACAACATACTTTTTGAACAGCTCGATGGTCTCGGCCGACGACATGGTGTTTGCAGTGGCAGGCATAGAGATTTGTCCGTTGTCGATTGCAACATAGTCCGACCGTGTCGGTCGGGAGGAAAATGCGATGACAGTCTGATTTGCGTTTGGGTTCGGTTGGTTAACGATTATTGCGATTTAATTGGGCATGCTTGCGTAACTCAATTCAATGGAATGAAGGCGCTCTCCCGACCGGGCACGGTCAGGCTATGTAAATCACTCATCGCGCATCATTTCGGTTCCCACGCCGCGGTTGGTATAAATTTCCAAAAGCAGCGAGTGTCGTAGCCGGCCGTCGATGATGTGAATTTTTCGGACTCCTTTGTCCAGTGTTTCCAAGCAGCCTTCGACTTTCGGAATCATACCGCTTTCAATCGCGCCGCCCTCGATCAACTGCCGGGCTTGCGCGGCGGTGAGCGAATTGATTAGCGTGCGGGCATCGTCTTTCTTTCGGCGCACGCCATTCACGTCGCTTAAAAAAATCAGCTTTTCGGCCCCCAGTGCGGTGGCAACGGCGGTGGCCGCGGTATCGGCGTTGACGTTTAGCTTCTGCCCGTTTTCGCCCATACACATGGACGGAATGACCGGCACGATGCCGGCATAGCAGAGGTTTTCGATCGTCGTGCGATCGACCCTCGTCACTTTGCCGACATGGCCCAAGTCAATCTCGTTTCCATCATCCCCTTTGATCGTAATGCGCTCGCCAAACAGGACGTTCGTCGTGCGGAAGTTGAGCGGCGCCGCCCGGCCGCCATATTCTTCGATCCGTTGGTAAATCGATTCGCACGTTTCATAGGCTAAAACCTGCTCCACAATTTTCAGTGTGGCGTCGTCGGTGTAGCGGCGACCTTGGATTTTTCGCGGCTCCAGCCCCGCGGCGGCCATGGCCCGATCGATCGCCGCTCCGCCGCCGTGCACCACAATGGGCCGCATGCCGACGGTTTCCATGAACACAATGTCCAAGAGCAAGTGCCGCAGATGGTTCTGATCTTCCATCACGCTGCCGCCGAGCTTGATGACGGTCACCTTATCACGGAACCGCCGAATCCAGCCCAGAGCTTCGATCAGCACATCGGCTTTTTCGATCGCATGTTGGTGATGCTTGGCAATGGTCAACGATCTAGCTCCCGGCAGGAATTCACCACGGAGACACGGAGGAGAAAGGACAATTGACGGCAGAATGGCGACGAGCCGTTCGGCGAGGGAAACTCGTCATTTTAGGCTTGTGGATGGGGGTGTCAACGTGCTGCTGAACATAGCCTGACCGTGTCGGTCACTTTGGAGCTGCTAATTCTTTGAACTGGAAATGAACTCGACGCGGCCATCGGTGGCGGCGCGAAAGTAGCCGCCGTCATGCGGGCCGGGCGATGAGGGCAACGACCACAATTCGGCTTCAGGGCTTTCGACCCACGGTGTGCGAGAATCGATCGAGGTGTCGCGCAAGGAAAAATACTTTCGCGCGGCATCGGTTCCAACCACGTAATGACTGGCTGGAATGCCTGCCACGTCGCTGTCGCCTTCCCATGCGAAGGGACAAGTCAAGATCAATGGTCGGTGCCGTCCGACCGCCAGCACGGATGGTTGATTGACGCTCGGATTATTCGCCAATTCATCGGCAAGCGCTCGTTCTTCCAGAAACGGCAATACAGCAATCAACCATCCGCCTGCGCAGTTCGGTGGCGCGGGTCGGGTAATTTCTTTCGTAATTGCCGAAGTTGTTGTATTGCCAATGCAACTTGGTGCAGATTGTTTTTACACACTCCATCTTGCGACGCTACCCGCGCCCGTTGAATTGCCGGCAAGAGCAAAGCCAGCATTCCGGCAATGATGCACAAGACGATGATGGTTTCGAGCAGAGTCACTCCCGAGTGTAGCCAGCGGGTAGTTCGTGGCGATTCCATGGCACGTGATTGTACCACGAACCGATGAGATGATATGCAACTCACCGCAGTTGGGGCGGGGCGAAGAGTGGTTGGGTGGCGACAGACGGTGGGGCTGCAGCAGTGCTCGGGTTCATTGGCACGGCAGACTGCAAGCCGGGCGCTGCCAGAGCACTGCTGGGCGAGCCAGCAGTGGCACCCGATGCAAACGGCAATCCGTTTGATAAGCCAGTTGTAGCACCCGAGGTCAGCCCCTCACCCCGGCCCTCTCCCCAAGGAGAGGGTGAATTTCTGTTGCCGGCATGGACCAGGCGCACGGAAACGTCGTCGATCCACGCTTCGCCCAGGCCGGTCAGAGCGAAGGTGAGCGTCAAATTGTCGGCGTGTGGCGCGGCACGATACAGCACGAATTCGTGCCAGCCGCTGGTTTGATCGATGCGTTCGGCCAATGCCTCGCCACCAAGCGAATCGAGAATCATCAGGCCATCAACACTGCCGTTAACCGGGCTGGGCACCCGCACCTGGCCGCGGATGCAGACCACGTCGCCGGCGTTCAAGTGGACGGGGCTGCTCGCGATCCACAGCGGCGGCGATTCGACAATCGTGGGCGCGGTTTTCGGATCGGCGGCCCGGACTTGCATCTTCAAACTCATCCGATCGGCATACGGCGCCACCGGCGAGAGCTCGACACTGGTTTGCACTTCAGGCTGGGCATGCTCGAAATGCCGCCAGCCCGATTGCAGCATCGATTGCAGGTTTTCGAAGTCGCCGCCGACCAGCAGGTTTTCGCCAGGCTTGGCATTGATGGTCGAATACATGAAAGCCAGTTGATCGGGCAGCGTGTTGAAGCTGACGGCTAGCGGACTCGAAACTGGCGAGGCCAGCGGCTTCACAGTGCGTTCCCAAGCTTCGCGTTTCCAGCGTCCCAGCGGCAGCGTGGCATTTCGGGCTGCGAAATAGGCGTGCGTATAATCGCCGGCGGCGAGTAGTTGATCGGCCCGTGCCAGATCGGCCCGCGCGGCAGCCAGCGACATCGCGGCCGGCGGCAATTGGGTTTGGCCAATGAGCCGCCGCTCGACCCCTTCCGTTTGGGAAAGCATCAGACCGGCAAGTTCGCGCTGCAATTGAGCGGCCCGTGGAGCACTGGCGGCGGTTCGGCCCGACATGGCACGCTCAACGCGCGGATCGGACGTGATCAGTACCACGGCGGTGAGCGCAAAATCTTCTAGTGCGATGGCGGTGCCGCCGGCAATGCGTTCGTGGCGCAAGGGCCGCAAACCGGCCGGGGTCAACTCGTAAACGCTGTGTCCGTCGGGCACACCCGGCACCACCAGCGAGGCGGTTCCGGGGGCCGGCAGATTACTGGGCCCCGGAGCTGTGCCAGCCGTGGTGTAATCTTCAGCCTGACGAGCACCCAAACTATCGGCCCGTGTGCCCCCGCCGGTGCGCGACAGCGCTTTGCTGCTGCGCAGATCGGCCGATCCATCCGACTTCTTCGTGGGTGTATCAGAAATTGGCGCTGGTTTGGTTTTGGCTTTGGGAGGCGCACTGCCGGCGATCGGCGGCAGCGCGGTGCCATTGGCTTGCGGCGCGGCAACGTACTGCGAATCTTTCGCGCAACGCATCGCCACCACCAGCCGGGCGGTCTCGGTTTGCAAGACGATGCCCGTGATTGAGGGATCATTCGATGTGGCCGTGGTCACGTAGTTGCCGGCCGCGCCCCAGGGTTCGATCACTTCCAGTTCCAGATTCAACAGAGCCAAAGAGACAGCCCGCAAGCGAGTGGCAAAATCGGTGGCATCGAGCCGCGAGCTGGAGGCGAATTCAATGCCGCGTGCGCCACAGCAAAACGCTTGATAGACGAGCAGACGAAACGAGTCGGGATCCACGAGAGGCTCGGCCGCTTGCTTCCCGGAAAGCGCGACCGTTTGTTCGATCACCGTGGGCGCGGCCTCTGTCTGCACCACCGTCCACAGCGGCGTACCGGGGTGCGCAAGGCGGGGGCGATTGCGAATCCAATCGCCGTAGTCTTTCAGTTGTAGCGAGCTTTCCAAGGGAAATCGATAGCTCGAAAGCAAATCAACTTGCCGGCTGTACGCCAGCAAATCTTCTTCGGCGCTGCAGACCGTTGGGCGGCGCAGCTGGCGATCGAGCTGCCTCAACTGTTTGCTGACAGCCACGGTGGGAATCAGTTCGCGATTTGCCAGGCCGTTGCCCAAGTGCCACGCCAAGACTGGATCGTGAGCCGGGGTGATCTCGGCCATCGATGTGCTGCCATCGGCATTCTGCCAGCCGCGCTCCGGCGGCGGGCCGATCAGCCACATTCCGAGCCGCATTGCTTCGGCCAGCGTTTGGTCGCTAATCTGGCCATCGCAGCGCACCGCGTTGAAGCCCTGCTGTTTCAGCCATTCCAGTGGCTCGCCTTGCGACCCGATGATGCGCGGATAAAGCGGCTCGCCGTCGACCAGCAGCACGGAACCAGACAGCGACACTTGATGCAGGGGCGGTCCTCCAGCGCCAGGCGCAGTGAATCCAGCGCCGGGCGAATTCGGCATGGTCGAGTTGGCCGAGAGCGGCTGGATCGCGGCCGTGCTGGGCGTCGCATTATCGTGCGGCACGATGCCGGCGACATCCAGATCGTCGATGTTCACGGCCGTCTGCCCGGGTCCCCCGTACACGTTGAGCAGAACTTGATCGATGTACGCTTCGCGCGGATCGACTTGCGGGCCCATTTGTGCGCGGAGCACGCGTACCTGTCGGGTGACCAATTGCGGCGTGTCAACCAGTCGCAGTTGCTGCCACGAACCCACGGCGTTGTAACTGTCGCCGCGAATGAGCATGGCCACCGGCTGGCCGGTTCGCGGATCAGGCGTGTGCGGCAGCACGACGCGTGCCAGAATCTGGAGGCCGGGCCGATTCGCCTTTACCCAAACGCTGGGCACAAGTTCCGCCACGATTCGGCCGGTGCCAATGTCGTGAGTGAAGTAGATGTGGGAACCACCGGTGCCGGAAACTTGCAGCAGCTCGGAGCCGTGACCGGTGTGCGGATCGCTGGCAATTCGCCGGTGTGCCTCCACGCGGTAGACGACATCGGCATCGCCTGCTCGCCAAGAGACTTCGGACGTCTCAAACCCTTCATGTACCGCAGCAGGCGCACGACCGATCGAAAGGCCAAGCAATCCAACAGCGGCCAGCAGCAACCAACTCGTCGATCGATAGTGGTGCAATCCATGCGGGGGCGGCGAGTGCTTCCGTGCCATCACTCCACCGAAAGCGTTGGGGGCCGGTTTCGCTTTGTTTGACGCGAAAACGCAATTTCCACCGGCCCACGGCTTTCGGCGCAACGTGGCCTTGTATCAACATTTGCGCACCGAATCCAGGTCGGCCGTGGCATTTGGGAACGCCGCGGCGAGCTTTGCTAGCAACAGTTGCAATTTGCAAGCTGCTTGCTGATAGAGGTTTAAGTCGTCTCGATCGGTGGCTACTTGCGTTGCGGCATGGAGTCTGCTCTAGAGGCAATGCACACCCACTGGAGAATTATCGCCCATGAGCCAGACGAGCCGCATTGTGAAAGCCAACCCCGAAGAACTTCCGGCCGATGTCGTCGATTTGGCCGGTGCCATTGCCCGCTTGCCGGAAAACTACCGCCAGCATTTAGAGCACGCTTTATCACGCGTGGTGGAAAGCACGAAGCGACGGCGGCGGATTCTGACCCTGGTGCAAGACGCCCTGGGCCAGTTGCGGCTGGATATGAAGTATTTGATGTTCGATCTGGAAGCGACCCGCCGGGAACGCGACGAATACCGCCGTCAGGTGGAAGAAACTTAAGAGTCGCGACAGCGATTTCTCGACGAAAACGGCAGGCAAAAACTGCTGATTTTTCCGACGTTTGCGTCAAATTTCGGTGGCCCTTCGGACCCGCTGATTGTTGCGGGCCGCCCAAACGGCGAGTAGGATGGGGGGTGGTCGGCGTTCGGTAACCGGTTTCGTCGGGCATGGCCCGTGCTGTTGCTCGACGATCGGTCACTGACCGGAGGCAGCGGTCGCGAAGCGCGGGAAAGGGCAACCTGGTCCGACTCCCGACCGTTCGGCTAATTCAGAATCGCCACTGACTGGCCGTCGACCGCCGTAGCGCGAAGTTTCTCGCCCAACGGTGCTCCGCCGTTAGAATTTGTGTGGCCCGCCGATGGGTCCATCGGGCCGCTTGGAACAGCGTTGTTTATCGTAAGGCTAGCTGGATCGCCATGCCCGAGTGGACCGCGGAACAAATTGCCCAAGCTGCCTTCGATCGTGACCTGATCGACGAGCGCCAATTTCGCGAACTATGGAGCGAATTGGGCAGCGGTCAGCTCGATGCGGAAGGGCTGCAACAACTTCTGGTGCGCCGAGAGCTGGTTACCAATTATCAGCTCAAAAAACTGCTGCGCGACGAACGGTACGGTTATTTCTTCGGGCCCTACAAAGTGCTGTACAAAATCGGCAGCGGCACGTTTGCGCGGGTCTATCGGGCGGTGCATCGTGAAGGGGGGCAGATTCGAGCGGTCAAAGTCCTGCGGCAAAAGCTTTCGCAGATGCACGTGCGCGGCATCGATGAAGACGAAAAGCGCGAACAATTCGTGCGCGAAGGGGAAATGGGCCGGGCACTCAAACATCCGAACATCGTGCCCATTTACGAGGTAGGTTCCGACTGCGCACGACGCTTGGATCGTGATGGATTTCATCGAAGGGCGCAACTTGCGCGACTTTATGAAAGCTCGCCGTCTCGAGCCGACCGAGGCGATTCGTCTAGCGATCGACGTCTGTCGGGGACTCGACTATGCGTTTCAACGCGGAGTTTCGCATCGCGATTTGAAAGCGTCAAACATTATTGTTTCCAGCCTCGGTCAGGCCAAGCTGCTGGATTTCGGACTGGCCGTGCCGACCCCGCGGCCAGCGACGATGAGCTGGAAAAAATCGAAAACCGCGCGACCGTCGATTATGCCGCGTTGGAAAGAGTCACTGGCGTCCGGAAAGACGATTCGCGCAGCGACATTTTCTTCATGGGCACCATTCTTTATCAGATGCTGACCGGCCGGCCGGCACTCGAAGAAACCCGTGACCGCCGTGCTCGCATCAGCAGACAGCGTTTCGAAGAAATCAAGCCGATCGGCGTTGTGATGCCAGAGCTAAACAAAGACATTGGCGCGGTAGTCATGAAAGCGCTGAAGCTCGAGCCGGAAGCGCGCTATCAAACCCCCGCCGAAATGCTCAGCGACTTACTGGTGCTGCAAGATCGGCTGGCTGGTGGCGGCGATGGCCGAATTGTCGGCGTTGCTCGACCGGCGGTCCGGCAGCGCTCCGTGATGATTGTCGAACCCAAAGCCCAGGTGCAGGAAGCGCTACGAAATCAATTCAAGGCGGAAGGCTTTCGTGTGCTGGTGACGACCGACCCGGATCGTCCCGCCAGTATGTTTGCGGACACGAATCAGAAACCCGATTGTGTTATTTTTAGCACTCTGACTTTAGGCGAAGAGTCGCTCCGGGCCTTCAATGAATTCGGCGACATGCCCAACACCAGCACCGTGCCGGCTATTCTGCTGTTGGGGCAGCACCATCTTGACTGGACCAGTCGAGCCAAAACGACGGAGTGGCGGACCGTGGTGCCCACGCCGATCAAAATGAAACGGCTGCTGGCACTGCTCGATACGTTGACGCCAGCGGCAGTGGCCAAGAATTGATTCGGCCCGGTCGAGCTGGGTGCTCTCGAAACCGCGAGCCGCTGAGCACGCTTATTTCAACTCGACGCCCAACCGGCGCATCATCGTCTTCAGATCTTCCCAGGCGTCGACTTTGGCGGCCGGATTGCGCAGCAAGTATGCCGGATGGTACGTGCAGAGAACGGGAATGCCCAGATACTCGTGGAACTTGCCGCGCAGCTTGCCGATGCTGCGATCGGTGGTTAGCACTGCTTGAGCCGCGACCGCGCCAAGGCAGCAAATGACTTCCGGCCGGATGATCTCCAACTGCCGTTCCATATAGCCACGGCAATTGGACACTTCATCGGGCAGTGGTGTGCGATTTCCCGGCGGCCGGCACTTGAGCACGTTGAGAATGTAGACTTCCTCGCGTTTGAGTCCGCAAGCCTGAATCATTTTGGTGAGCAACTGCCCGGCCCGACCGACGAACGGTTCGCCAAGTCGATCTTCGTCGGCCCCCGGCGCTTCGCCGATGAAGCAAATTCGCGCTGTCGGGCTACCCACGCCGAACACGGTTTGGGTGCGAGTGCTGGCGAGTTCCGAGCAACGAGTGCAGGCGGCAACTTCCTGGCGGATGATTTCGAGCGCCGCCGGCCGATCTGCCTGAGGGATGATTTTCTTTTCCGACGATTCGCTGCTAAATAACGAACGCTCAACAATCGTCTCAGCGGGCTGAGATTTCGTTGCCGGCTTTGCAGCCGCCACATTTAGCAGCGGAGCTGGTTGTTCTTTCCGCAGGCTTTCAACAGGCTCTGTACTGGAATTCGCAACCACCGTATTCACGCCGGCCTTCGGCAGATGCGAGACCCCTGCCCGTTGCAAGTTTTCCAGCCGCTGAACGACAATTCGGGCTGCCTTCGTCCGTGCGTTGCTGACCGATTTCGTCATGATTGCTCCTTGCAGTCCAGGGTGGTCCCCAGTATACGAAACTACAGAGAACGTGGAACGGGTCCCGCCGATTTGCCACATTCCGCAGTCCGCTGCTCCAAACTTCAATGGCTCACGATCCGCTTGCCTGGCTCGACGATGAATTGATCTCGCTCGACGAGCAATATCTTCGTCGGCAATTGATCACGCACGCAGGCCCGCAGGCGGTGGCTATCGATGTTGAGCAGCGAACTCTCATCAACTTCGGAGCGAACGATTATCTGGGGCTGGCTGCCGATCCAAGGTTAGCGTCCGCAGCGGCAAAAGCGGCTACGAACGAAGGCTTTGGTGCTGGAGCGAGCCCGCTGGTGACCGGTCATTCCACCGCCCACGCCGAATTGGAACGACGGCTGGCCGATTTCGAAGGCACGGAAACGGCGCTGCTCTTTACTTCCGGCTTTGCGGCCAACCTTGGCACGGTAGCAACGTTGGTCGATCGCGGCGATGCCATTTATGCGGACGCGAAAAATCATGCGAGCTTGATTGATGGCTGCCGTCTTTCCCGCGCCGATGTGCATGTCTATCGTCATTTGGAGGTCCATCATCTGGCGGAATTGCTCGCCGATTCGTCGCGCTATCGGCGACGTTTGATAGTCTCCGATTCGCTCTTCAGCATGGATGGCGACCTCGCGCCCCTTCTGCAATTGGCTGAATTGGCTGAAAAACATGCGGCGATGCTGATGATCGATGAAGCACATGCCACCGGCGTGTTTGGCGAACGTGGCCGCGGCGTCGCCGAACACTTGGGCGTGGAAAGCGGTGTGCATATTCGCATGGGCACGCTGAGCAAGGCGCTCGGATGCGCCGGCGGTTTCGTCGCGGGTCGAAAAAATCTCATCGATTGGTTGCTGAACCGAGCCCGGTCGTATGTGTTCTCGACCGCGTTTCCACCGTCGATTGCGGCGGCGGCCGTCGAGGCGTTGAACATCGTGCGCGACGAACCGCAGCGGCGGCGTGAGTTGCTCGATCGTGCCATAGCGCTGCGCGAAAGCTTGTCTGCACAAGGCTGGAATCTTGGCCAATGCAGTAGCCAGATCATCCCCCTTTACATCGGTGAACCCGACCGCACGATGAATTTGGCTCATGCTCTGCGCGAGAAAGGCATGTTCGTGCCGGGCATCCGACCGCCATCGGTGCCCCCTGGCGAATCACTGCTGCGAATCAGCATCTGTTGGGCTCATACTCCTGCAATGCTGGAAACTCTGCTAGCCGCGCTGGCCGATTGCTGGGCTAGTTCACCAGGAGTATAATCTTTTCTCGCAAATTGTAAGTTTGCCCGTGATAGTGTCGGCATGCGACCGGCGCCGGGTGCTTGTTGGATTATTCAGTCAGGAGATTTTGCTGTGGCTATTCGTGTTGGAATTAATGGTTTCGGTCGGATCGGGCGGTTGGTGTTTCGGATTTTGGCGGCTCGCGGCAATGAATTCGAGGTGGTCGCCATCAACGATATGACCGACACCAAGACGTTGGCCATGCTGCTGAAATACGACAGCACGCATCGCCGGTTCATCGGCACGGTGCAGCACGACGACAACGCGATTGTCGTCAACGGCAAGCGGATCGAAGTGCTCAAAGAGCGCGATCCGGCCAAGTTGCCTTGGGGCAAACTCGGCGCCGATGTAGTGCTGGAGAGCACCGGCATTTTTACCGCGCGGGCCGATGCCGCCAAAGGCAAAGCCGGTTACGACAGCCACATTCAAGCTGGTGCGAAGAAAGTGATCCTCAGTGCTCCGGCCAAGGACAAGCCGGACCTGACTTGCGTCATCGGCGTGAATGACAAAGAGCTGTCGCCGCAGATGAAGTTTGTCTCGAACGCCAGTTGCACGACCAACTGCCTTGCGCCGATGGCCAAAGTGTTGCATGATAAATTCGGCATTGAAAAAGGCTTAATGACCACGGTCCACAGCTACACGAACGACCAGCGACTGCTGGATCTGCCGCATGATAATTTGTACCGTGCCCGCGCCGCAGCGATGAACATTGTGCCCACCACCACGGGCGCAGCCAAAGCTGTGGGCGAAGTGATTCCGTCGCTCAAGGGCAAAGCTAACCGGCATCGCCTTGCGGGTGCCAACTGGCGATGGCAGCGTAACCGACCTGGTGGCTCTGATGAAGAAGATGTCACGAAGCAGGAAATTAACGCGGCGATGAAAGAAGCCGCTGAAACGCCGCTGGAGAAAGGCGGCCTGCAAGGCATCCTGGAATACACGGAAGATCCGATCGTCTCCAGCGATATCATCGGCAACCCGCACAGTTCGATTTTCGCTGCCGATTTGACCGAAGTGATCGAAGGCAACCTGATCAAAGTGATCGGTTGGTACGACAACGAATGGGGCTACAGCAGCCGCACCGTCAGATTTGATCGCCCGGATGGGGAAGATGCTGTAGGAAATTGAGAGCACTTTCTACGGCGATTTCGAGGGCAGCCGAAATGACAATCGACCAACTGCGAAAACTGCATCAGGCACGACCATTTCATGCAGTTCGATATTCATTTGGCGGATGGTCGCACTGTGCCGGTCGAGCATCCGGAAATGCTGGCTTTGCGCGCCTCCTGGGCGCACCATTGGCGTGGGCATGCCGGATGGTACGATTGAGATTTTGATTTGCTGCTGGTGACAGTCTCAAGCCGCGAGCCAACGGCGCTGGCAAGCGCCGGCGTCGCGGTACGTCCTGATTTCAGCGATTCGGCGACCAGGCCGGTCGTTCCGGGTGTTTCGCGGGCAGCGCGTCTGGGGCGATCGAGTTCATCATCGTTCTCGTCGGTCTGGTAAACACTTCGTTTCTGATTGCGGTCGCATCGGCTGGCGAATCCGACGGCGCGGTCGTGGCTTCGTCGCCACTGCCGGCGTTGTTGGTATTTGCATTGCGGATGTCGATTTCCGCCAGCCGTGGTCGGGCAGCCGAAATCGCCCAGCGGCACGTCGATCGGCAAATTTGCTTCCAGCCGCCGGCCGTCGACGGTGGTGAACCGCACGAACACGCACAAATCGTGGTGCTGCGGCAGCGCCGGCCAGGGGAGCTCGAATTGCAGCGAGCCGCCTTCGTGGTTGCGGCGCACGTGCTCGGGCAATTCATCAGCCTCAAAATCCCAGCGTGCAATCCGGGCCGCGCGGCCTTCCAAAGCGGGATCGACAACAGCGATCGAAACGTCGCCTGGCGCGAGAACGCGGTTCCCCTCTGCATCGCGCTGGTCGATGGCCACACTAAGGACGCATCTACGCAGGACTGATTCTGGGCATCGAGTCGCCGGTCAACGCCGGGTTCAACACAATGCGCTCGACATTGGCATCGGGATCGAGCAGATCGGCGACACCCGGCTTAGTGCTTGTTGCGCTGTTGAAACTAACGTTCGAAACATCGTTATCGTGTTGTCCGACTGCCGGTAGGTAGCCGCGCCCGACGATTTGGAAGGCGCCGAATTGCCAGGCGTGAATTCCCGGCCCGGCTGCACTTCCGGCGAGCCCGGCGCCGGCGGCAGCGTAGGGGCTTCGCTATCACGCCCGCCAACGCCTGGTTCCAGCAGGCCGGCGGCAACGGCAGATCGGGCCCGCCCGATTTGTCGCGCAGCAAGTGCCGGTTTCTTTGTCAGCGTTTGAATGCGCTGGTTGGCCTCGCCGAGTTCATGCTGCATGTCTTCAATTCGCCACTTCAGCCGATAGTTGCAGTCTTCCATGCAACCGCAGCTCGCGCTCCCAGAGCTGCTGATTGATGCGCTCTCTGTACAGCGCTACGCAGCCCAGCGAAAGCACCAACGGCAACAAAAGGGCCAGGGCCCAGAGGTCCGTTCTCATAGTTCGCCTCATGCGATAACGACGATCCCGCCCAATCCATCGGCGGGGTTTGGAAATCATCTATGACGAAAGTCGACGGCAATGACCAATGACCGCACCTCAATGACCAATAGTGCCGTCGGCTCGTTCCGGCTAATCAGGCTGCTGATTCCTACTCCTGACGTTTACGGTTTCACTTCCATGTGCTCGATCACCTGATCGATCAGCCGGTACTCCAGCGCCTCTTCGGCCGACATGAATCGGTCGCGGTCGGTGTCTTGCTCGATCTTTTCCAGCGGATGGCCGGTGTGCTTGAGCAAGATGGCGTTGAGCCGCTGCTTGACCTTCTTGAATTCTTTGGCGTGGATCATGATTTCCTCGGCCGTGCCTTCCGTGCCGGCCAGCGGCTGGTGGATCATGATCCGCGCGTTGGGCAGCGCCGGCGCTTGCCGGCGGCTCCGGCCGTCAGCAGCACGGCGCCCATCGAGGCGGCCTGGCCGATGCAGTAGGTCGCCACGTCGCAGGTCACGAACTGCATCGTGTCGTAAATCGCCAGACCCGGCCGAAACGCTGCCGCCGGGCGAATTGATGTACAAATGAATGTCGGCCTTCGGGTCTTCCGATTGCAAAAACAGCAGTTGGGCCACGATGATGTTGGCCACTTCGTCGTTGATCGCCGTGCCGAGGAAGACAATGCGGTCCTTCAGCAGGCGGCTGTAAATATCCATCGCCCGCTCTTCGCGGCCGCTCTTTTCGATGACGAAGGGAATCAGGGTCATGATCAGCGTATTTTGTGTAATCGTCGGTGGAATGACGATCCGATGACAGAGAGCGTGGTAAGTAGGTGAATGCGAGCACTGATTCATTCTGGTCTACTCGTCTCGCGTACGTCACCGGTGATTCGGCTTGTGTTCAGCATTTCGTCGACCACGACCGTATTCCTTGGCCTCTGGATGCGGCGTCGTCATGTAGAACGATCGCGATCGGTGTCCTTGGCGATCCGCTCGATCGGCTGGCCGGTGTGCCTGGCCAGAATCTTGATTGAGCGACTCGCGGGTTTTCAAGAATCTCGTCGGCCTGAATTTCGATGTCCGAAACCTGGCCGCCGACCTGGCCGTACGGCTGGTGGATCATCACCTTGGCGTGCGGCAGGGCGAAGCGCTTGCCCTTGGTGCCGCCGGCCAACAGCACCGCGCCGCCGCTGGCGGCCAGGCCGACGCAGTAGGTGGCCACGGGGCAGGACAGAATCTGCATCGTGTCGTAGATCGCCATCGTGGCCGTCACGCTGCCGCCGGGCGAATTGATGTAGAAGTGGATGTCCTTGCGGCGGTTTTCGCTCTGCAAGTACAAGCAGCTTCATCACCACTTCGTTGGCGTTGCCGTCGTAGATTTCGCCTTGCAGCAAAATATGCGGTTTTCCAGCAGCAAATCGCCCAGCGTCAGCTGCCGCTGCCGCTGATAATCGCGATACGTTCAACTGCGGATCGACTGCTGCTCTGCGGCGGAAGCGTGAGATCCGACTGAGATTCGATGAACGATACGATTCATGGCGTCTTAGTCCTTGGCAGCAAGCGACTGTGGTCTCGAGTGTCTGTGTGCCCGTGGCCATGGTACTCGTGGCCGAATCGACGATCGGCGAACACGCGATACCTCAGGCACCTCAGACACCAGACCGCTCAATTCACTACGGCCGTTCCTGCGGTTCGCGTAGGGGCTCGGCCTCGCCGGCTTGCTTCGCTTCGGGAATGGATTCCTCGGGTTCCTCCGCCGCCGGCCGATTCGTCGACCGCTTCGGTCTCGAGCGATTCGGGCTTGTACGGCACATCCTTGAATTTGGCGTGCTGCAGAACCAGTTCGATCATCTTGCGTTCGATGATCTGATTTCGCAGAATGTCCATCAGGCCGCGCTTTTCCAGTTGGGCCCGCACCCGGCGGACACTTTCGCCGCTTTGCGATCAGCGATCAGCCGGATTTCCGCTTCGTAGTCCTTGCGGCTCGTCTTCGATCTTCTCTTCTTCGGCGATTCGCTCCAGGATGAAGTGCTCTTTCAGCGCCCGGGCCGTGGCCGATGAGGCTGTTCTGCCGCAGCTCGTTTTCGTGGGCCCGAATTTCCTCGTCGCTGAACCCGCTGCGGCGCAGCTCCAGCACGGCCCGCTCCAACTCGCGGCGGCTCTGCCGCTTCAGCAACGATCGGCGGCAAATCCCAATTGGCGCTGGCCACCAAGGCTTGCGTGATTTGCTGGCGGGCCCGTTGCTGCTGGTGATATTCCAAGCTGCCGCTGCAGCTCTTCGCGCAGTGCGTTTCGCAGTTCGTCTTCCGATTTGAAACCGCCCAGCTCCTCGAGGAACGCGGCGGTCAGTTCGGGCAAGTTCCAGCTTCTTGACTTCGAGCACTTCAAATGACTGCGGTCGATCGGTTTTGCCGCGGAGCGCTTCGTTGGGGGCGTCTTCGGACAAGTTTGGCTTTGGCCGCGCGAGTTTCGCCCGCCTTCACGCCCTTCATCAGCTTGTCGAACTTTTCGATCTTGCCGTCGCGGAAGCTCAGCGTCGGCCGGATGCGGATGACTTGCTCTTCGGTTTTCGAAATCACGTTGTCGCCGTTCTTGAACGTGATGTTGACCGACATGTAGTCGCCCGGCTCGGCAGGGCCATCGTGCGGCACCAGCCGGCCGCGCTGAGCCAACAGCCGCTGCAGCTGGGTATCGACGTCCTTCTCGGTGAACTCGCGCGTCGGCCGCTCGATCGCCAGCCCCTTCCACTCGGGCAGATCGAAACTCGGGACGCACTTCGATGTCGAACTCGAACGTCATCGGCCCTTCGTCGGGCACTTCGACGGCGCGCCAAATTCAAATCGGGCTCGCTGATCGCGGCCAGTTTCTGCTCTTCGCTGACCTGCGCCATGCTGTCCATCAGCAAATTGCTTTTCACCTGGTCGGTCACTTCCTTGCGGAACCGGTGCTCGACCAGCTTCCGCGGTGCGCGGCCGGCACGAAAACCCGGCACCTGGCGCTCGGGCATCAGTTCGCTGAAGGCCTTGTCGAAATACCGTTCGATGTCTTCGTGCGGAATTTTGACGGTGATGTGCCGCTGGCAGGCGCTGGGGCTTGGCGATGGTCACTTCCAGATTCAGCCGCTTGCGCTTCTTCAGCCTCTTCGGTTTCCGGCGCATCTTTAATTTCGGTGTCAGCCATGTTCACTGGTAAGTGGTGTGTGGTCGGTTCATGTCGTACTCGGAAACCTGTCGCCCTCAATTTCAAGGCGAAGCTGTATTTGACGATGAATTAAAAAAGGGGATCGGCGCCGAACACACCCGACATTGACCCAGTCGGACAACCGCAATCCGAATCACCAAGGTGTGTCCCGGGGCCTATCCCCCTGCACAAACCATGAGCCTGCACGAACCAAGAGCGGGTGATGGGATTCGAACCCACGACAACCACGTTGGCAACGTGGTGCTCTACCAACTGAGCTACACCCGCGAACCGATTTGGAGCACCAAGTTCTGTTTCCCTGGTCCCGCGCGAGCATCCTTGCTAGCATCCGCCGAACGGCGAAAATCTACGGGATTATAGACCCGCCGCAACGCGATGCAAGGGCAATCGGCACTTGCTGTTAAACTAGGACGCCGTGGCTGGTTTCGTCAAGCCCCGGAGTAGCGGAAATGACGAATGATCAAGCACCAAAGATCAAGCCCGAGCGGGATAATCAAGGATTCATTGGTCACTGGTGTTTTGGTCATTGGCCAATTGACGCGAGCCTGATTCCAACCCAATCGTTGCGGCTCTTTCCAACCCGTCATATAGTAGAGTTTGGATACAGCTAGCAGGGGTGTGACGTCTCATCTGAAACAGTTGCGCAAAGTCGTGTCGAGCCAACGCGGGTTTCCGACGGCTGTTGGGGAGCAGTTTCTATGCAAGCACGATTGGTTGTGATTGAGCCGGCAACAGAGCCGGCGGTGCATAACATCAACTTGCCGGTGACTATTGGCCGAGGCGATGAAGCCAACTTGAAACTGGTTCACGGGCTTGTCAGCCGGCAACACTGTGAATTATTTGAAGATCGCGGCCGAATCATGGTCCGCGATCTGGGTTCCCGCAACGGAACCTTTGTGGGCGGGCAACGCGTGGAAATCGCTCCGCTTCCGCCCGGCGAGGTGCTGACCGTTGGCGGCATTTCCCTGCGCGCGGTTTACGGCACCGATGTGGTGCCGGCTCACGATCACGCTGCACTGGACGAAAAGGCCGCGGCGGAAGAGACTGTTTCGATTGAAGACACTGCCCAGGCATCGTTGAAAGAAGACATGGAAGAACCGGCCGAGCCGCTGAGTTTTGGCGAAGACGATCCGAACGGGTCGTTCGATCGCTGGTGACTCTACCCCCTCTCGCTTTGGGAGAGGGTTGGGGTGAGGGTGCAGCCTGAATCGAGATTCAAAGAGGATTCTCCAAACTTCCACTGGCCGCCCTTCACGGATGCTGCTCTTCAAAAAGAAATTCCTCGACTGGATTCGCGACGGCCGAAAAACTCAGACCGTGCGGTTATGGAAATACCGCAAAATGAAGCCGGGCCAGCGGAGCTACATTCCCGGCACCGGCTATATCCGCATTGATGCCGTCGATGAAGTGGCATTGGCGGCGTTAACCGACGACGATGCCGGGTTGGACGGTTTCGACTCAGCCGATGTCCTGCGGCAAGAAATCGAGCAGCTTTACCCCAAGCAGCTTGCCGCCGGCCACCGCGCTTTTCGCATTCGCTTCACGCTTCTACCGCCGGAAGTGCAACAAGAAATGCGGCTGGCGAAGAAGCAGGCCACGGCGAAGAAGTCTACGATTTGAACCGGCGCTTCATGTGTGCCTACTATCTTTCCGCGCGTGTCTTGGCCGGCATCGCCTTCTTTTTCTTCTTCGGCGTCGCCTTTTGCTGGACCTTGCTGACTAGCGGATACCGCTGGGGATACTCCAGCGATTCCACCGGCAAATCGACATCCAGATCGGGCCAGTGAAGGTGATGAGCATTCGGCAACTCGACACGCGTGATCTCGCCGATCGACGCGTCGCGGAACCAAGGAAATTGATCGAATGGAAGAAAGTGCTCCCTTTCGTTCAAGAGCAACCAAAGGCCATTTTTCGAGACGTTCGTCACTTCAACCGGAGAAATGTGTTTGCCACGCTGCGCGGATTTCATGTTCGCGTTCCTTGATCAAGCCACCGTATTGGGAGCTTAACGCTGAACTCACTTTTTCAAATTTTTTAAGACTGCAAGGATGAGAAACAATCCCCCTAGGAACAAAATACTAGGCAGAAAAAAGCGGAATAGTGCGCCCCACACAGCGGATCTTGGCACCGATGCTATTAGTTCGTATTGCTTTCTCAGTCTTTCTAAGTCATGCGAATCATAAGTAAGCGCACCACCATTGCGAATTGTCTCCGCCATTTCTCCAGCTGAATGCGATAAACCACCCGCTCCTGTTCGGATTCGAACCGTCCAGTCGAGCAGTACACAGACATTATGAGGTCATCATAAGTTGGTGTGAACATGCACGCGGGGCACATTTCGTACGGCTGCTTTTTGAATGCACCACAACGAATACAAATTGATTCTATTTGGCCTGCCATGACACATTCGGAGCGTGATTGTGTGAACCAACGTCACATCCGCAGGATTTCCATCAACCGCTGGGCCACCAAATTGTGCGGCATTTGCACGAGTTGAATGAGGGGCCAGCCCATCATCACCAGGCCGATTGCCAGAAAGGTGAAGCCGCGCGGGTTGGGGGCCACTTCGACGTTCGCGAGCGCAGCGGCCAATTCGTGCTCCAGCCGTTTCCAACCGGAATGGCTTTGCTGATCGCCGGTGGCCACCAGCGAGACGTTGCGCATAGCCGTTGCCGCATCCAAATGAAATTGCACGGTCAACTGCGGAAGTTGCACGGCATCGCCGGCCAAACGGGCGTCGGCGTCCAACCGTCGAGCGGTTTGCTCCACGACCGGCCGTAGTTGTTCCAGCGTGACGTTGTAAACCACTAATCGTGGTCGAGCCATCAACAGATACAGCACCACGCAGAGGGCGCAAAACACCAGGATCAGCGGCCAAACCAGCGGACCGAACCGCATCACCGCGCCCTGCGGCAAAAACAAATTAATGGGTCCGACAACAAATAGTCCACTGGCGGCCAGCACCAGTGCAATGGTGTCGCGGGTGCCCGTCGTAAGATGCGGCTTGCGACCGAGATTCATCACCCCAACCAACAGCAAGTACAGCGCAAGCGGCCCGAATGCGATGACAAGAGGAACGGGGTCCATGAAACTGATGGATTGATGATTTAGGATTTCAAATCGAAACCGAAGAGCCCGTCGAAAGAATCATTTGCAGCCTGCCTCTCAAAGCGTACATCCTCATTTCAACGATTTCAGCCATTCCTCTAGCACCCAGCCGACTTTGGCTAGCGATAAAGCCGAGCAGTGGGCCGGATCATCCGCTTCGGTATGCCACTGCGGGTAATCCATATTGATAATGTCACAGGCGGGAATGCCGCCGACATCGTGCAATTTCACGTGGTCGTCGGTAATCGGATAGAGCGTGGCGTATGGCACGAATTCCTTCACTTTAAGCCGAGCCGCGGTATCCCAGATTTCGTTGACAAACGGCTTCGAGTTGGCCCACGAAACGCTGTTCAACTCCTTCGGCAGCCGGATGTTGGTGCCCGCAATCATGTCGAACACCACGGCACAGCGATATCGATAGGCTGGCGGCTCAGCGGCATACATGCGGCCAAAATATTCGGAACCAAGACAGTAACTGCCGGTGTCACGTTCGGTGTTTTGATCCCAAAATACAAGGTCCTCGCCATCGACCAGCAGAAAATCGACGCCGTAGCGGCTTTGAAATTTGGGCATCATCTTGCCCAATTCCATCAGCAGCGCCACGCCACTGGCGCCGTCGTTAGCGCCGATAAATGTGCCTCTTGGGTTGCGACGATCTCGGTCGGGAAACGGCCGCGTGTCGTAATGAACGCACAATAACACGCGTTCCTTCCGGTCAGGATGCCACTGGATGAGCAAATTTGTCATCGGCACCGCCTCGCCGGTCAGCGGGTGGCGGGCGCGGAATTCTTGCTTGGTCACGGTTGCGCCGAGCTTTTGAAAATAATCGATCAGAAACTTCTGCTGGGCGGCCATTCCTGGCGAACCACTTGGCCGCGGGCCGATCTGACAAAGTTGCTTGAGATATTCGTAGGCTTGCGCACCGTTGAATGGAATGTCGCTCAGTTGCGTCTTGGCTGCTGCCCCATCTCCACCAAAGGTTTCCGAGAGCACCAAATAACCGCCCACCAGGACGCTAGCAACCAGCGTGAAACCGACGACGAGCGCCCGCCGAGAAACTCGTCGCTGCGGCGACCGGGACGCAGTCCGATTCGATGAAGAATGGATCGATTTTGGGTCGTCAGATTGCATTTCTTCATTCTACGAAGCAGGCGGCCGTGCCGATAGAGAAATCGTCGGCCGATAATTCCTTTCGAGGCAGCGGCGGAATGTCATGGTGCTATCGGCAAATCGCGACTGGTCTTGTCGCGGTTTGTGAGGTGGCTCTACAATCCCGCCCTCTTTTTGGCCGCAATAGCCAGAAGGGGCAACGCCCTCCAGAGAATCGCCACACTAGCGCAATGCTTACTGGTCGTTCTCCGGAGGCCGTTAGCCACCGGCTACTCCCCAATTTCCCCTTAGCCACGATCTAACCATCTCGCTCAACCAATGATCGACGTTAAACAAATTACCGCGTTGCATCGCAATACCACGCAGCTCTGGCACCAGCAGGAGATCGACAATCTGCATCGGGACCTGCTGTACTTGGTTTGCGAACAGCACAAATTCAACTTTTTGCTATGGCACGAGGAAGACATTGCCCGCAGCCCCGATGTCGGCGATCCAAAAATTGCCACGGTGAAGCGGGCCATCGACGGCTTCAACCAGAAGCGGAACGATGCTATTGAAAAAATCGACGATTATCTGAAGCGGGAAGTCGAAACCCGCGGCATCGCCGTTTCGCCAACCGCCAGGCTCAACACCGAAACGCCGGGGCAGGCCATCGATCGGCTGTCGATCTTGGCACTGCGAATTTATCACATGGAAGAGCAGTTGGAACGTGCCGACGCCACGGCCGATCACCTAGCCGGCGTTCGGGGCAAGCTGGAAATCTTGCACATCCAGCACGAAGATTTATCCAGCTCGCTGCAAGAATTACTCAGTGACATTTTCGCCGGCCGGAATCGACTGAAGCTCTACCGCCAATTCAAGATGTACAACGATCCGTCGCTGAATCCGTATTTGTACCAACGGAAAGCAGCCTGAAGGGTTAAGAAAACTCTTCTTCGTTGCGAAGCCCGGGGGTTGCGGGCACCATCGCCGCGATGGTCCCAGGGCTTGCATCACGCTGCACGTGCGGTTTCTAAGGATCGATTGTTGTCTACCTGCCGGCGGTTCGATTCTGATCGCCTGATTTGCCGATCCAAAATAGACTCGCAGGCGGCGGAAACTTCGTCGACGCCGATTTTCAGCATCGATTCATTCGTCATGTGGCGGCGATTTTTGATTTTTTTCTCAACGGCCACATTCTGCAACGCAAGGTGCTGCAAACCGTAAGGTCCGCAACGTTTGGCCGGCATTGGCCCGTACAGTCCGACGCAGGGTGTACCCACGGCCGCCGCAAGGTGCAACGGGCCGGTGTCGGAGCCGACGAACAGTCTGGCCCGGCGCCAACGATGCCAGTTCCGGCAGCGTCGTTGGCGGGGCCATGTGTGCGTGTCCGCCGGCGCGGATGATAATCTGATCGGCCATTTGCTGTTCAGCCGCGCCGGCCCAGGCAACCACCGACGGTAAGTTCCGCGTTCTTCCCAGGTGTCGCGCCACTGCGGCATAACGTTCCGCGGGCCAAAGTTTCGATGGCCAGCCGGCGCCGGTGTTGATCACGACAAAACCAGCGCCAAAGCCGCGTTCCAAAACGAATCGCTTAATCGACGCATCGGCTAGCTCATAACTCGGCAAACGGAAATTCACCGCGGGATTCTCGACTCCCAGCAGCCGCAACAACTCCAGACTGCGGTCGACAACATGATCGGTGGTCGGCAGCACTAATTCGCGATTGATCCAGGAGCTAAGTTCCCGGCCCTCAAATTCGCAGCGCGTGAAGCCCAGCCGACGTTTAGCGCCGGACAGCAACGCGGTGAGGGCGCTTTTCGTCAGACCTTGCAAATCGAGGCTGACGTCGAATTTCAACTTCCGCAACTGCCGGCCAGTCTGCCAAATCTGCCTCGGCGATTTCAACCAACCGCGCGGTACTTCGATGAGGTAATCCAAGTCGTGGTGCCCACGCAGCAGCGGCGCACTGGTGCGTTCGACAATCCAGGCGATCGTGGCCTGCGGAAAGTGATCGCGCAGGGCGCACAGCACTGGCACGCTAAGCATCGTATCGCCGATGGCACTGAGACGGACGATAAGAATATTAGGAGCGGCGTTTTGCATGGATGAGAAAGTGCGGAACTAAGATGACCGATAGACGCAGTAAAGTGTCTGGGTGTCTGAATCTGATGGCCGCTCGTTTACCGGACACACTGGCACACAGTCATTCAGACCCGTGTCGGCATTCAAAAAAAGCACTTCGAGCAATTCTTGCACAGCGGAATCTGATCTTGCCGGCTATTGCGGTGCAAGCGGCGAAGTTCGCGGTAGCGGTGGTTGTTCCAAATGTCGAGGATCGGCGCTGCGGCGATATTTCCCAAGATCTCTTTGCCGCTGTAATCGAGGCAGCAAAGAGAAACATCGCCGTTGACCAGCACCGTGAACGTTCGCCAGAGCCGATCGCAGGGCTTGCGAACACGCTGACCGGTGAGCATGCCCAGGGCGCCGGCCCAATTGTGGACGTTGGCAAAATCGACCCGATCGACAATGCCATCGAGCATGGTTTCTGTCCGCTGGCGATTCGAAGTCTGGCAAGTGGCAGCCACGAGCGTCGGTTTTTCTCGACCGGCCCGATCACGCAGCACACGAAATGCTTTCACATTTTCGAGCACCTTTTGATAGTCAAGTCCAACGCGCAACTGGTTGAATTCGCCGGCGTCCGCGCCGTCGATGCTGATTTTGATTTCGTCCACGCCACTGGCCAGCAGCCGCTCGGTCAGGCTGCCTTTCAGCAAATCGCCGTTGGTGAAAATCTTCACCCGCGGAATGCCGGAATCTTTGCACAGCTTGATCCGCTCGGGAAGTTGCTTATCCAGCAGTGGTTCGCCGAAGCCGTGCAGGTGCATCAATCTGCAACCGCCGGCGGCACACTCGCGGACCACCTTCTCGAACAATTCTTGGTTCATGAAGGTCTTGGGCCGACCGATGCTGTCGCGCGGGCAGAACGTACACGCCGCCTGGCAGTGGTTCGTGGTTTCCACTCGAACCGTGCGCGGGAATTTACGCCGATACAGGCTCATTCCGTCGGCAATGACGCGCGACGCCACAGAACCAGCCAACGTCAATCCAACCATGGGAACTCCTTTATCCCTCGCGATGCGCAATTTCCGCGCCCAGGGTCCGCGGATCGCAGACCTGCTTTTGTGGGCGGGATTCTAAGAACCGACTGAAACGTGGTCCAGAGCAACCGCAGCTGCTAGCATGAACTTTAGGGCGATCGTTATTAGGCAGCGGGCTTGTGTACCTTGTGGTGCGTCTGTACCGTGTTGCCCCCACACCCCTTCGGCGAAGAATGCAACACCCGCCTTCTTCGTCAACTCGATGGATTTTCCTTCCATGCCAATGCGTTTCGTTCGCTCCGTTGCACTGATTCTGTTGGCAGCGATCTTCATTGCCCGGCTGCCAATCGGAATGTCGGCGGAGCCGGAAATTCGCCGCGGAGAAGTGCAATTCGAACCGGTGGCCAAGGAAGGGGAAGTTGTTCCCGAGCCGTTTCGTCTGACCGCGAAAACATTCGACTTCGAACAAAAGCCGCAGCCGGGCTGGGCGGGCGATGTGGAGGTATCGCTGGTGACGTTTCCCTCGCCGGTTGTCACCAAGCACCTCAACAATAACACCGTGCATTGCGAATACTTTCGTCCGGCCAAACCGGGCAAGTATCCGGCGTGCATTGTGCTGCACATCTTGGGCGGCGATTTTCCGTTGGCCCGGGTGTTCGCAAATAACCTGGCACAGCACGGCGTGGCGGCGTTGTTTGTGAAGATGCCGTACTACGGCGAGCGGCGCGATCCAAATTCGCCGGTGCGCATGGTTTCGACCAACCCGGAAGAAACCGTGCAGGGCATGATTCAGGCGGTCAAAGACATCCGTTATGCCACCGCCTGGTTGGCAAGTCAGGACGAAGTGGACGCCAAACAGATCGGCATCTTCGGCATCAGTCTCGGCGGCATCACGGCGTCGCTGGCTGCAACCGCCGAGCCGCGTTTGACGAAAGTCTGTCCCGTGCTGGCCGGCGGCGATTTGAACCGCATTCTTAGCGAAACCACCGAACGTCATATTCTGGCCGCTAAACAATCGTGGACCAACCAGGGGCATTCGCTGCAAGAGTTGGTCGAGCTGATGAAGACCGTCGATCCTTGCACCTACGGCGCCTGTGTGAAAGGCCGCAAAGTGCTGATGCTCAACGCCAAGAACGATGAAGTCATTCCGCGCCCGTGTACCGATAGCCTGTGGGAAGCCTTTGGCCGACCGCCCATCTTCTGGTACGACTGCGGGCACTATACGGCAATTTTCCACATCAGCGATGCGCTGACTCGGGTGTCCGACTTCTTTTCCAAGGCTGATGTCGCCCAAGCGGCGGCACCGCAGACAAAGTGATCGGCCCGATTTGCCCGTAATAAAAATCTGACGCCGATTCGCTACTTGTTCGGCGCGGCCGGAATTGCCGGCAGCACCGGCGGATTGAACGGCTGCGGATTGAACGGACGGGGCTGGAAGCGGCCATTACCGCCTACGTCTGCCGTCCAGCGACCCAGCGTCACATCCTTCGAGATGACTTGTTCTTCACGACGGAATTCCAGCTTCACCTGATCGCCCCCCTTCTTGGCAGCGACCAAGCCCGTGAATTCTTCAAAGTTATGAACGGGATGACCATCAAAAGTAATGATTTCGTCCCCCACGCGAATGCCGGCCGATTCGGCCGCGGTGCCCGGCCGCACTTCACTGATGATGCAATTGGGCATGTTCGGCAAGCCACTCACACCCAGCAGCGCTCCGTTGCGGCGATCGACCATCGCATTCGGCAGTGCAGCGGCCAATTTATCGGCGGCCTCAGCCGAAACACCAGCGCCATACAAATCGATCTGCATCACTTGCGATAGCTCTCTGAGCGTGCCCAAGTCAGAATCGTCCAGCGACACGTTAATCACGCGCAGCCACTGAAGATTTCGGACTTGCTTCAGCAGCTTCAAATCGTCGCTGGTTCCCTTCCAGCCATCGGTCAGCGTGATTTGCATGTAGCCGGGCTCCATGAACGGTAATTCGTCGGACAGCGCCACGGCTGCTCCCAACTTTCGCAATTGCTCGACGGCCCGATCGCTGAGCGTGAATTGATAAAGTGCCAGCACGTCGGACGCCAGCCCCGCGGCCGAAGTAGTTTCACGACCGGCCAGGGCTTTCAGCGATTCGGCAATGCGGTCCTGTGTGGCGCCATCACCGGAGGTCATGAGCGATTCGAGAATCCGCACCGCCCGGTACGAGACTTCCAGATCATCGGTTTGCGCGGCTTTGGCCAGGGCATCGACTGCCACCGGCCCCTTGGCGGTCAGTTGCCGACTGGCAGCTTCGCGCGTGCGGTAGTCTTGCGAGCCCAATTCTGTGATCAAGCGAGCGATACTTTGATCGGGCTGCTTGGGCGGGCTGCTCTTTTCTGCGCCAGACAGCCAGCTGGCCGACGCAGCGCCAAGGGCCATTGCGATCAGAAGCCAGCAAGCACTGCGATTGACGGCCGGTCGAATTGGCAAAGTCGGTGACAGCATCACCGCTATTATAGCACTTCCGCCCGCGGCAAGCGCTAGCGTTTCGCCGGGAGGAAGAGCTTTTTACTTTTTCAAGCTGGTGAGTATTCATCAAGGTGGCACGCCCTGAACTCAGGAAGGGCGTGCTCTGAGCTTCGATCCACGCCCTTCGAGGACTCAAGGCGTGCCACCCCTGTTCGCAATTTGAAAAAGTCGCCGGCCATTTTAAGCCAAGTCTCAAAAATCCCGCTTATCCCTTGGCCGCCTTTTCCGGCATCTTGAAATCAACCCGCACAAGTTCGCGAATCCAGATATTGCGGAAGCGCACCGGATTGTTGTGGTATTGCAGACGCAGCGGGGCTTTTAGCGGATGCGCCTCGTACGCCGGTGGCCGATCATAGGCCGTGGAACCCAAGAGCGGGAAATGATCTTGAATCACCACGCCGTTGTGAAACACGGTAATGTAGGCCGGCGTTTTCAGCTTGCCATCAGCTTCAAATCGCGGGGCAGTAAAAATGGCATCGTATGTTTGCCATTCACCGGGCTTGCGGCTAGCGTTCACGAGCGGCGGGTGCTGTTTGTAAATCGCTCCGCACTGGCCATCGAAATACGTCGGATTCTTGATGGAATCGAGCACCTGTAGCTCGTAGCGATCCATGAAAAACGCGCCGCTATTGCCGCGACCTTGCCCGTTGCCGCGCACCACATCGGGCGTGGCAAACTCTAAATGCAGTTGGCAATCGCCGAACTCTTGTTTGGTTTTAATATCGTTCCCGCCGCAAGTCACCACGCCGTCTTTAACTTTCCACTTGTCGGCGTCGTTCCAGGCCGACATATCTTTGCCGTCGAACAGCACAATGGCGTCCGCTGGCGGCGCACCGCTGTCGCCCGGCTGAACCATTTTTGGTTCCGGCCAGATTTTGCCCGACTTCCATTCATCAATGGCCATCGCAATACCGCCAACGATGACGAAGCACAGTGCAGCAGACGACAAAACCGCAATTCGTGAGCCCCTGGAACCGTTTGTCATATTGTTTCCTCCCATCAGCTGGCGCATACCAGGCGCGCCGAAATAATTGAAATATCCTCACCGTTGAACCTCTGTCTTAATCGTCCGGCGCACCAGATGCAACTGCCGATCGACCACGCCAGCGAATCTCGCGGGTCCTGCGCGCCGATTCGGCAAAGTCATACAATACCGGGATTCTAAACTTTGGACCCCGACCGACACGGTCGGGCTAATTAACGGCCGAAAAGAGGAGCCCCGCCATGTCATCCATTCCGCCAGAACCGCCGCAGGACCAATTTTTGACCACCGAAAGGCCCGTGCGGGTCGTGCTGGAACAGGGCGGCTGGCTGGGCCGTTGGGGCACGCGACTGCCGTGGATTCTATTCTTCATCGCGCTCCTGTTTGCCATCGGCACGTACAGCGCTTATCGCTCTTACATGCAGCGCGATCCGAAGATTGAAGAGAAGTTCTTTTCACATTCGGCCGATGCGACCGACAAAGTGGCGATTATCACAATCGAAGGGGCCATCATGCACAACGATGGTTTCGCCAAGTGGCAAATCGACCACGTGCGGCAAGATCCGGATGTGAAAGCCGTGGTCGTGCGTGTCGATTCGCCGGGTGGCACCGTTACCGGCAGTGACTATCTGTTTCACCATCTGAAAATGCTGCGCGAAGGAGAGGGCGCCGACCGAAAGTTGCCGTTGGTCGTCAGCATGGGCGGCATCGCGGCCAGCGGTGGATACTATTTGTCGATGGCTGCCGGCGGTGTGCCTGACACCATTTTTGCGGAACGCACCACCTGGACGGGTTCGATTGGCGTCATCATTCCGCATTTCAACGCGGCCGACTTGCTGGAAAGCTGGAAGATTCAAGACGATTCCGTCGTCAGCGGCCCGCTGAAAGCGATGGGCAGTCCGACGCGGAAACTTCCGCCGGAAATGGCCGAGAAGGAACGCGCGGTTCTCCAAACGCTTGTCGATCAATCCTTCGAGCAGTTCAAGGAGGTTGTGCTGGAAGGACGACCACAGTTGGCCAATAATGCCGAGGCGCTGAAGCAGGCCACGACCGGCCAGGTGTTCAGCGCCAAGCAGGCGCTGGATCTCGGCTTGGTCGATAAGCTCGGCTTCGTGGAAGATGCCATCGATCGGGCCATCGAACTGGCCAAACTCAACCCCAGCAATGTGCGAGTGGTGAAATACACGCAACCGGAAAGTTTGCTGGGTTCGACGCTGTTCGGCCCCAGCGCCACCGCCGGCATCGGGCAATTGAATTTAGCTGCGATCGCCGAAATGACCGCGCCGCGCGCGTACTATCTCTACACGTGGCTGCCGAGCTTGCTGACGAATACCTCGCATTAAAGCGCATATCACCGTTGTGCAGCGGCGGAGCTTGCTTCGCGCTGGAGCGCCGGGCCGAGCCCGGCCGCTACACTCAGGTGTAAACGCTCTTTGCTACTTTTTTGCCACCGCAACTTTCGCCGCGGCGGCGGAATCGTCCGATTTTTCGGCAACTTTTTGCAGAATTTCCAGCAGCACGTGATCGGTGTCGATGCCTTCCGCCTGGGCTTCGAAATTGACGATCACTCGATGCCGCAGCGCCGGCAGATAAACGCGCCGCACGTCTTCGAAGCTCACATTGTAGCGGCCTTCCAACAGCGCCCGCACTTTCGCAGCCAGCGCCAGCGTTTGCCCACCGCGAGGACTGGCGCCCCAGCGCAGATATTGATTCGTGATCGGCACTGCAAACTGCCCTTCCGGATGCGTGGCCAGCGTCAACCGCACAATGTAATCTTGCACGTGCTTGGCCAGAATCACCTCGCGCACCAGTTGCTGCCATTTCACGATTTCCGCACCATCCATCACTTTTTGCGGTTCGATATTTTCGTTGCGCGTGGTGCGATCGATAATCGTGTTCATTTCCTCGCGGGTCGAATAACCAACGACCAGCTTGAAGAAGAACCGATCCAATTGCGCTTCCGGCAGTGGATAGGTGCCCTCTTGCTCAATGGGGTTTTGCGTCGCCAGCACGAAGTACGGCCTCTGCAGATGATGCACTTTCCCTGCAATCGTGACCGAGAATTCCTGCATCGTTTCCAGCATCGCCGACTGTGTTTTCGGCGTGGCCCGATTGATTTCGTCGGCTAGGCACAACTGTGTGAAAATCGGGCCGCGCTGAAATTCGAAGAATCGCTTGCCGTCGGGCGATTCCATGACCATGTTCGTGCCCAGAATGTCGGCTGGCATCAGGTCGGGCGTGAACTGGATGCGCGAAAAATGCAGATCGAGCGCCTTGGCCAACGTTCGCACCAGCAGCGTTTTGCCGAGGCCCGGCACCCCTTCCAGCAAGCAGTGCCCGCCCACAAACAGACAGGTCAGCACGCCGTGGACAATATCGTCGTGCCCTACGATGACGCGGCCCACTTGTTCACGAACAGCGTGATAGCGGTTGCGGAATTCCTCCGCCCGTTTCTGCATTTCTTCGCCGAGGCTCATAGGCAATGATTAGGGGTAAGAGTGCAGGAATTGAGTGCTGCCGAAAGAGTGTGTCATTCTGGCCGACAGCTTGGCGCGATGCAACTGTCAGCCATTGGCAAGCCGTCACTGAATTGTCAAACTGAGACGCTGGAATTTCCCTGGAACCTAACCCAAAAAATGGCGTCTCTTCTTCTGTGAACATCCTGCGCGAACTTCAGCACCGATTTGCCGCCGCACTGGTTGGATTGACCGAGAATCCGGCGGAGTTGCTGGGGCTGATACGCGCCAGCCAAGACCCGAAGTTCGGCGATTATCAGGCCAACCTCGCCATGCCGCTGGGCAAACGGCTCGGCAAACCGCCGCACGATCTGGCGTCCGAAATCATTGGCCGGCTGAAGATCGACGATTTATGCCTGCCGCCGGAAATCGCCGGTCCCGGCTTCATCAATTTGCGACTGCGCGACGATTGGATCGCCGAGCACGTGGCATCCGCGGCCAGCGATCCGCGTTTGGGCGTACCGACCGTGGCAGAGCCACGAACCTACATCGTCGATTACAGCGCCCCGAACGTCGCCAAACCCATGCACGTCGGCCACATCCGCAGCACCGTGATCGGCGATGCACTTTACAAGACGCTGAAATTCCTGGGCCACCACGCCATCAGCGACAATCACCTCGGTGACTGGGGCACGCAATTCGGGATGATTATCCATGGATCAAGAACTTTCGAGAAGCGGCGTTTGATCCCGTGATGAACTTAGTCGTCTTTATCGCACAGTTAGCACCTTGATTGGTTTTCCGATGAAACAGCGGTGTCGAAATACTTGACTATTAAGCCCGATCCGTTAATGCTATCGGAAGATCTGAGGAGTACGGACGATTGGATGAAAAAAGAAATCGTCCCCCTCAGCTGCCAGGCTATTTACCGAGCTCCAGAAGATTGCTCTTCGGTGCTTACCGAGACAGTAAAACTTCACACTGGTGATCCAGAAAATCTCCGACTTTGGGAGGACATTCATTCATCTATGCTTAAACGACATTGAACGGATCTACAAACGACTGGGTGTGGAATTCGACGAACAGCTTGGCGAAAGTTTCTATCAATCTACTTGGCCAGCGGTGTCACGATCTGATCAAACTTGGCATTAGCCCGGGAAAGCGATCGGCGCGATCGGTGTGTTTTTCGATGGCCAGAAATGTACCGTTTCTCATTCGCAAACAGGACGGCGCTTTTCTGTATGCCACGACCGATTTGGCGACGATCAAATTTCGGATGGAGACCGACCGCTGGCCATCCGGCTGACGCAATTTTATATGTTGTCGATCACCGGCAGAGTTTGCATTTTGAACAGTCTGTTCGCGACGGCCCGGTTGTGGAAACCCGAATGTGCAATCGTCGAATTCAAACACATCAGTTTCGGCACGGTGCTCGGAAAAGATGGCAAGCCATTCAAAACCCGTTCGGGGACACTGTTGGGTTGGAGAGTCTGCTCGATGAAGGCGTCAGCCGGGCATTGAAAATTGTCAGCGACAATGACGATGCAAAACCAGGCGGGCCGGAATTTCCGCCGAAGAACGCCAACGGATTGCGGAAGTCGTCGGCATTGGTGCGCTGAAATATGCTGATTTGTCGCAGAACCGAACCAGCGATTATGTTTTCGACTACGACAAAATGCTCGCCATGAACGGCAACACGGCGACTTACATGCAGTACGCCCACGCCCGAGTGCGCGGGATTTTCACCAGAGGTCAAAAGCAATGGCCTCTCGGCGGATGCTTCCGAAAATCTCAGGTCCGACCTCCCATCGGACGTGATTCTCTCGCACCCCGCCGAGCGTGCCTTGGCCCTTGGCCGCGCTCCAATTCCCCGAGGCCCTCGATCAAGTGCTGGCCGATTATCGCCCCAACCAACTCACCGGCTATCTGTTCGAGCTGGCCAACCGGTTCAGTTCGTTCTATGAAAACTGCCCGGTCTTGAAAGCCGAAACGCCCGAGCTTTTGGCCAGTCGTTTGACGCTGTGCGATCTGACGGCGAAGGTGCTTAAAGCAGGGTTTGTCCCTGCTCGGAATTGAAGTCGTCGATCGGATGTGAAGCCACTCGGGGTCGGGAGCCGTCGTCGAGAATGTGGCTTTGTGACTCGCGGATCGTTTTCGACGACGACTCCCGACCCCTTCGATATTCCACTTTCCGAAATTCCCCGCGCCATCATTTTGACTCTGCCGGGGTTTCAGGCGCCAAAGTCGAAAAAGTCGGACGATTTAGACCCGGTTGCGCCCTTAGCAGCTCGACTCGAAGGGCAATTCCAGAGTACCAAATTGCCCATCTTCAAATCGCGCCGCGATTCCAATAAATCAGCTTCTTGCATTCCCCGCCGCCGGCAATTACGCTCAAACGATAGCCTTTACTTATTCCGCCTAACGAGCAGCACCAGGCGAGTTTAGCACCCGGAAGCGCACGGACAGGAAACGCAGGCCCAGGCTAATTCGGTTGCCAGGCGGGCAAACCCTAGTCCGCTTTCCGACGCGCTGGCAGGCATCTGGCTGCGTCGGCACAAGCGCAGAGCAACCGATGGGCGGCGGCCGGCCTTTCGGCGGCGGAGATGGCACGGCATGTCGACTTCGTCCTACCGGGTTTTCCGCCATCTCGAACGCTTGCGCCAGCGTCGCAAGTCCTTTCCGCGGGTCACCGCGCGACGCAGTGTCCGTGGGTTTGAAACACTGGAAGGCCGACGTGTGCTGGCGATCATGTCCAGTTTCTCGGGCGGCGTACTGACCATCAAGATGGATGGCGCCGATAACGTCGCCATTTCATCGGTCGCCGGGTTGGTGAAGATCAACGGTCTCGATCCCTCCTTCGGGAGTCTTCAGCGCCCGCGGTTGGCACGCTGAAGATCGCGGGCGCCGGCAATTTCAGCAACACGGTCGACCTGACGGGCATTACGCCGGCCAGTTTTTTTGCGCTCACGTCGATTCAGCTTGATGGCGGCGATGGGGGCGACACCTATCTTATCGATCAAAGCCATCTACTGGCGGTGGCCACGGTTAACGTCAACGATACCGGCGCAACCGGGACCGACTCGCTAGTTCTTGGCACGACCTCGGCTGTTGCGGAGACGATTGGCCTCAGCGCCACCAGCGTCACGCGCAGCCTGGCCGCCACGGTCGGCTATTCGGGTATGGAAGCGCTGGAAATCGACGGCACCACGCTGGGAGACACCATCAACGTCACGTCGACCGGCGCCGGCACGTCCACCACCATCAAATCGGATGGCGGAGTGGATGTGTTTGGTGCGATCAATCTGACCTCGATTGGCAACGCCGGCCTGACGATCAACGCCGGCGGCAACGGCGAATCGCTCGCAGTTACTTCCAGCAGCAATGTGACGCTGTCGAGCACACAACTTTCCCAAACTTTCTCCGGCGTCATAAGCTACGGCGGGCTGTCGACGCTGGCGGTGACATCGATCAGCAGCGTCACCTTTTATACCATCAGTTCGACCGCGGCGGACACGGCCACGACCCTCAACGGTGGCAGCGGTGCGAATATTTTCGGCACGATCGATCTCACTTCGATCGGCGCGGCCGGGTTGACGCTTAACGGTGCTGGTGCCGGAACGAATAGCGTAACGCTCAGCACTGGAACCGCCGGAATCATCGCGCTTTCCAGCACTCAGGTCCAGCGAACGGGCAACGGCGCGGTGAAGTACACGGGCCTCAGCTCGCTGCAAATCAACGATGCGACGGGTGTCGATACATTCAGTGTTCTCTCGACGGCTGCGAATACCGCCACGCGAATTCAGTCCACCGGCAATTCAGGGTTTGGCGATTTGCCTGATCTGTTTAGCGACATCGATCTGACTTCCATCGGCACCGCCGGCCTTACGATTTTCGTCGTCGGATTTAATACGAACCTGGTGCTGAATACCACGGTCATGGGAACCGTAACAGTCACCGGCGGTCCATCAACCGATGTTGTTCAGCGGGCGGGGAACGGCCCCGTCTCTTGTTCTCATTTGGGCACGACGACCGTCAATGGCACGGCCGATGCCGATACGTTCAACGTCTTGTCGACGGGTTTGCCCCTTACGATCAACGCCGGCGCGGGGTCCGACGTCTTCGGACCAATCGATCTCAGCCAGATCTTCGGCGGCGACCTGACTATCGACGGCGGCGGCAACAATGAAACACTCACGCTGAACACGACGATGCCTGGAACTGTTTCGGTTTCAAGTTTGAAAGTTCAGCGCATCGGCAACAGTGGGGTCACTTACAGTGGTGTCGGCAGTGTCATCGTCAATGGCACGTCCAGTGCCGACACGTTTAACATCAGTTCTGCCGGCTCAGGAGCTGCGCTAACGGTCAACGCTGGCGGAGGTACCGACGTTTTCGGCATCATCGACCTGACGACGATCGGCGCCGACGGTCTGACGATCAACGCCGGCGGAGATAACGAATCGCTCACGTTGAATGCAACGAGTGCCAGCACGGTGACGGTCAGTAGCAGCCAAGTCCAACGCAGCGGCAACGGCGCGATTACCTACTCGGGCCTGGGCATGCTCATCGTCAATGGCAGTGGCAACGCCGACATGTTCGATGTCTTGTCGACTGCCAACAACACTGCCACCACGATCAACGCCGGCGGTGGAACCGATCTATTTGGCCCGATCGACCTGACGACCATCGGTGCCGACGGTCTGACCGTCAATGCCGGCGGAAATTCCGAAAACTTAACCCTCAATGCCGGCAGCGCCGCAACCGTTTTCATTTCCAACACGCAGGTCCAACAAGCCGGCAATGGCGCCGTTGCATACAGCGGCCTCACGACACTCATTGTCAACGGCAGCCCCATCGCCGACACATTGGACGTTGCCTCTACGGCCAGCGGCGTCACGACGACGATCAACGCCGGCGCCGGCCTCGATGTCTTCGGCCCCATTGCGCTCACCTCCATCGCCAGCGCCGGCCTGACAATCAACGCGGGCGGCGAGGGCGAAGCGCTCACCCTAAACACCACGACTGCCGGCACGGTCACCGTGACCAATGCCCAAGTGCAGCGCAGCGGCAACGGCGCGGTCAAGTACAACGGTATCGCCAGTCTCTTGGTCAACGGTTCGGCGGGCGTCGACACGTTCAACATTCCCAGCACTGCCAGCGGCGTTGGCACATCGATCGACACTGGCGCAGGCAACGACGTCATCAACTTGGGCAGCGGCGGGAACACGCTCGGCAACATTGCCGGCACGCTGTCGATCGCCGGCGGCGCGAACGACGCCACGCCCACCAACAGCAGCAATGCAGGCTCGCAATTAAATGTGATCGTTTTCAATATGCCAGTTGGCGATAAGCTGGAGATTTTCGACAGTTCAGGCCCCGTCGGATCCACCTACAATGTCGGCGCAACCTCGATCAGCCGGACGGGCGTTCCCGCCATCAGTTACAGCGGCATTGAGACTCTGGATCTGTTTCCCGCATCGAGCGTTGCAGATTTCAACGTCATGAGCACCGCCGCGGGAACCCAAGTCGGCATTGGCGGAACGTCGATCACGGGTCAACTCACGATCTTGAACACTGGCGCCAACAGCCGGCTGTTCACCAATCCGCTTAGCGGCAACATTACCGCGACCATCGTCACGACGGGCGATGGCAGCATTGTCAGCGTTGCGACCACCGATGGCACCGATACCGTCACCATTCAGGGCAGCGGCGCGGGCAGTGGCATCTCGGTGAATACCGGTTCCGGAATGGATCACATCATTATCCAAAACACCGGTACCGGAAGTTCGATATCGGCCAGCGGCGGCGATGGCGCCGATAATCTCGATCTCTACGCCGCGTCTGCCGCAAGCGCCATTACACTGGCAGGCGGCAACGATGCAGACATTATCACGGTTGGCGGACCCGCCCAAACGCTGAGCAACATCCTGGGCGACGTGCTCATCAGCAGTGGCTCCGGTTCCGCGGGCGTTCACACCGTCTCGACAACCATTAACGGCGTGGTGTACTCGCAAGATTTTGCCGTCGGCGATACGGTCATCTTCAACGATCAAGGTTTCTCCGGGAATGCCAGCTACTTGATTCAGCCCACCACGTTTCAGCGTGCGGGCACGGCGAATTTTCAGCTCTTCGACAATGAGACGATGATCGTTAACACCGGGTCGGGGACGAATCAAATCGATGTTTCCGGCTCGCCCCCGAACGCGTTCTTAACCATCCACGGCAATTCCGGCTCGGACCAGGTAACGCTGGAAAATTTTTCGGGTGGATTGGTCCTCGATTTGGCAGGCGGAAATGACACACTCGACGCACCGGGCAGTTTTTCCGGTAAATGGCTGCAAGTTTTCGGCGGCGCGGGCGAGGACAACCTGAAACTGCCGTTCGGCGCGGGCGTTAACGGCGTCGTTGAAATCCAAGGTGGAACGGAAAATGACACTTTGCTCTTGGGCAACGTGACGCTGGCCAGCAAATTTCTTCTGTCGGGGGGCGATGGCGACGACACGCTGCAGGTTAACACCGGAGACGGCGCGACGATTGCCGAGTTGTTGGGCGGATCGGGCAGCGATCACTTTATCGTCGGGACCAACACCGCAAACAGCTTGGCCGGCCAAATTATCATCGATGCGGGCGCCGACCTCGATACCTTCGCCGATATCAATTTGGCGGCCATTAGCAGCACCGGCTCGATTAGAATTAGCGCCGGCGGCGACGGCGAATCCCTGACACTAAATACGACAACTTCTGGAACCGTCAACGTCAGCAATACCCAAGTGCAACGCAGCGGCTACGGCCCGGTGAATTACTCCGGACTGGCCACTCTCATCGTCAATGGCACAGGCGCGGCGGACACAGTGGGCGTTGCAAGTACCGCTGCCAACACCGCCACGACCATTAACGCCGTCGGTGGACTGGATGTCTTTGGCCCCATCGATTTGACCACGATCGGCGCTGCCGGTCTCACCATCAATGCTGGCAGCGACGGCGAGTCGTTAACTCTGAATACAACCATGGCCGGAACGGTCACGGTTTCCAACGCCCAAGTCCAACGCTCCGGCAACGGGCCGGTCAATTACTCGGGACTTTCCGCACTCGTCGTCAACGGCACCGCCGGTGTTGATTTCTTGAACGTGCTCAGCACCGCTGCGGGCGTAACGACCACCGTGAATGCCGGCGCCAGCAACGATGTCATCACCATCGGCAACGCCGGTTCGCTGAACGGAATTCTCGGCACGCTTGCGATCCACGGCGAAGCCAACAGTGCCGCACCAACCAACACGCTTACCTGCGGATCGGCCAGCAATTCGCTAGCCGTCGGAGATACCATCCACTTCGACGACAGTCTCACAGGCATTGGTTCGAACTACATTCTGAATGCCGGGATGTTTGCCCGGATCGGAATCGTGTCGATAGCATTCGACGGCATGGAATCCTTTCTCCTCGATGCTGGTTCAGGCGCTGACGTGATCGATGTTCTCGGTACGCCGGCCACCGTGAACGTCACCGTTAATGGCAACGGCGGTCCCAACGCCATCACGCTCACCGCCAACGGCGCCGGCAGCAATGTAGTGCTCAGCGGCGGCGCCGATGGCGACACCATCAACATTCGTGCCGTCGCCGCTGGCAGCATCGTTCTGGCCAATGGCGGCGCAGGCAACGATACCATCAACGTCTCGTCCGATGCCCCCACCAACATGGGCACGCTCGATGCCATCGTCGGCGCACTGTGCGTCAACACCGGTGCCGGCAGCGACAAGCTGGTGCTCAGCGATTGCAACCAAACCGCGCTCGCCAACAGCAATGTTGTGGTCCAGAGCGATCGCGTCACCGGCTTCGCAGGTCCCACGAATAACTCGCCGATTCTTTATGCGTACACCGGCTCGCTCGAGCTAACGCTTATCGGCTCGCAAACGCTGGTCGATAAATTCCTGGTGCAACTCGCTTCATATCCGGCCCAGCCGTCGCTCGTACTGCGGATCGATGGCAAGGGGCAGCCTGCCGGCGGCATGGACCGCGTGAAAATTATGGGCACTGGCGGCAACGACACCGTGAACGTCGGCACTTTCGCCAGTGTCGATACGCCGGCTAAAAAGTACGGCATCCGGCTGCAAAACATCGAATGCTTGCAAATGTTCGGTAGCGCAGGAAACGACACGCTGGTGAACGACACCGCCATTTCCTCGCTCATCGACGGCGGCGACGGGGCCGATTTCCTCAGCGGCGGCAGCGCCACCGACGTCATCTTCGGCGGCGATGGCATCGACACCCTGTTGGGCAACGACGGCAACGATTTCCTCTTTGCCGATCACGATTACAACAACGGCTCGCCCATCGCGAAGCACCCCGTCGGCAACGAAACCGTGAAGGGCGGCTTGGGCGTCGACACCATCGTGGTCCTGAACAACGACTTCGTCGATGCCGGCGGCCAGATCGGCGACACCATCATCGGCGGCGTGAAGGGCCTTACCGTCCAAGACTGGCTGCGGGCACGGTTCCTCAAGGCCAGCAGCAAGAACATTCAAGACGCCATCAAAAAGGCGCTGATGCAGCCGTGTGCGATGCCATAACACTGGTGTTTGCCTTCTCTTCATCTTGCAGGGCCGAGCTAAGGGGGAAAGCTCGTCCAAGACTCTCTCATTTCTCATTCCCCTTCGCTTCTTCCTTCGTAATCTTCCCGAACAGCAGCCCGCCGTGGTCGCCGCCGTCCCACGTGCCGGCATATTTGTTGTCGTAAATCATCACGCGGGCGGTAAACGTTCCGAAGCCGGGCACCGGGAACTTGTCGAGCGTAATTACCGGCGTGTCGCCGGCCCACACCACGCGCAGCGGCAAAGGCACCGTGGCATCGTGAGTGCCGTATTGAATTCGCGCTTTGAACAACCACACATCGCTCAGGGGCATTTTGGTGACCGATTCAATCGCATACTTCTCTTCCCTGGCCGATGCCGCATCTCCCTTGCCGCTGGTGAAGTGCCCGGTCAGCGTAGCGCCGCTCAGTGTTTCCTGAAACTTCTTTTCCAGCTCTTGCTGGCTGGGCGGCGTCGGCGTCTTTTCCGGGCCCGCCGCCGGCTCCTCGGCCCGTGTGACGTAGCCGGCAAACAAAAAAGCCGCGCCCAGTGCAAACCCGATCGTCCATTTCATAACTTTCTCCCGCTGCAAATTTGACCGATCCCCTTGGCTTTCATCGCGGCACACTTCAACGTCCAGCGTACCGAAACGAATTGTAATCGATGGCCATTCTCTTGGCACACAGAGCGCTCGAACAAGAAAATTAAAAACCAGGGGAGCGATGTTTGGAAAACGGGCCGGGAAAACAAGGCCTTTTTGAAAAACATGGCCCCTCACTGTCACACGGGATTGGTCGGTGGTTAGTTGTCCGTAGTCCGTTGTCCGTTGTCATTCTTTCTCCCTCTCCCCTGGTGGGAGAGGGCCGGGGTGAGGGGTATTCTTCTCCCTCGCTCATCGAAGAAGGATCGGGGTGAGAGACTGCTGGCAACTAACAACGGACCACGGACAACGAACGACTCGCACAAAAAATAAAAATCGAGGGTAAAATGTTCGCGCGAAAACCTCGTAAAAACCAGTGTTTTGCACCCAACATTTTGTCATCACTTTACCCGCCGCGCAACTGGCAGTTAGACCGATTCTTCACCGCCGCAGGCGCAGAGGAACGCGGAGCGCGCGGAAAGCAAATTTATAAGGAAGCCAGGAAGCCAGGAAGCCAGGAAGCCAGGAAGCACAAATGATGGATTGATTCCTTCCCGATCCTTCTAATTCTTGCCTTCCTGCCTTCCTTATTCATGCTTCTGCCGCTCTGCGTCCCCCGCCGTTCGATTCCGGTTTGTGCGGTTTGTCTGTTGTCCGTCTTTTTCAACTGACCACGAACCACGGACCGCCCAACAATCAAAAAACACAACCCCCGGGGATCGATGGTGCAATGCTCGTGCGAAACCCTCGAGAAAACCAGTGTTTTTCCGCCGCGCATTGTTCCCTCACTGCACCAACCGCCGCGCGCGGCGCCGGCGCGAAGAATTTTTACCCCGGAGCCACGGAGTGCACAGAGCCGCCAGAAGAGATTGCAGAGCGCAGATTGCAAAATGCAGAATCGGGCACGGAAATCAGTTGCTTCGATCTGAATATTGCATTCTTCATTTTGCATTCTACATTTCCTCTCCGTGTCCTCCGTGACTCCGTGGTGAATTCTTCTGGCTTGCGTCAGCTCCGGCCCAACCTCGCGGTTGGCTGCCGCGAGGCTGGGAAAATCATTACTCACTTGTCAAAGACCGGCAATCCCGGTGCGCCGGGAACGGGAATTCAGAGTTCCGCTGGCCATTATACATGTACAAATGTACTTTTGTCAAGCGTTTTTCAGGCCACCGGAAGGAATTTATTGACCCCAAGATTCACCCCTAACTCCGTCAGAAATTGCCATCCGGGTCAGAACTTCGGGCCAAAACTGGCTTCAGATTGCGGATTGCCAGCCCGCCTATTAAGCTCATCCGCATGACGCCCGCAGCCATTCAACAATTCATCGCCCGCTGGTCTCCCTCCGGCGGGGCGGAACACGCCAATTATCAGTTGTTCTTGGGTGAACTGTGCAACGTTCTCGAAGTGCCGCGGCCCCTCACACCGGCCCTCTCCCGCATGGTGAGAGAGAGAATCGGCTTACTGATGCAAGCGCGGTTGGTTCCACGTCTGAACGGCGGCGTATTGGCGGGGGGCGGCAGGCAGCGCGGGGCGGGGACGGAGGCTGGAGGCGGCAGCCACGAATGATGCCGGGTGGCGAATGCCTTGCTCGTCGCGGGTTTGACGCAGCGTGGCCAAAAACTGTTCGACTTGATCGTGAACTTCGCCGCAGACTGGGTAACGACCAACGTGCCGGCGCTCGAAAAGTACTGCATCGCGCCGGTGCCGCCGACGTCGCTCCAAGTTTGCGCCTCGATGGTCGTGGTAATCAGGTCAATCAGCGAATCACAATCTTCGGTAGCGTCGGTCCTGGATCGCGATTGCACAAGATCGCGCACCGGGTAGATTCGCGTGACGCAGCACGTGTTGGCTTTGTCCTTGGTGACGATGACCAACGCTTCATCGCTAATCATCCAGTCCAAGTTGTATTGGCGCAGCAGTGCGCGAAGAGCCGACTCGCCACTGACGTTTTGGAGCCGGAGGGTGATGGGCGTCGCTGTAGGATCAATGGCCGCGTCTTTCAGACTGTTGTTATCGAGCCGCACATTAATGCCCAGGTTCCGGCCGAACTCGTCGATCACTTTGTCGAGCGGCATGTCGTGAAAGTTCCACGAACCCGCCTGGCGCAGCGCAGCTCGAATGTGCTGGTCGGCAGCCTCGGCGCACGGACTGCCCACCAGGCGCGATTCTTGAGCGAAGCAAGTTCGGCCGGCATGGATTGATGTGCAGACGACGACGAGGCAGATAAAGACCGAGGTTATCCAGAATCGGCTCGTCATGCGGGGTGATTGAATGAACATGGAAAGTCCTCGCGATATGATCAGCCCAACGTGCAGTTTGTCGGCGACGGGAGTCGCCTCCTACAGAAACGCCCGAGCAGTTGCGCTACCCTCTACCGATTGATGCTAGGCGATGGGCGATGGGACTGCAAACGGGCGGCATGCTCGGGCCAGAGCTATCCATTTTTCAAGATTGTAGGAGCCGTCTCCCGACGGCGAATGACGTAACTCATAGCGCAATCGGCGACAGGAGTCGCCTCCTGCAACCGCAAAAATCGGGCATTTTCAAAAAGTCGATCGCCCAGGGTGCTCAGGGAGGCCCAATGAGCTGAGCCGCAAGAATTGTTGGACTTGGCGACACGGCCGTGGTTTAATGAGCCATCACGGAACAGGTCCTTTCTTCAAGGCAAATCTTCACGTGGGAGGGCGCGATGTCGCACAGAATCAGGCTCTGCACTTGGTTGATGATGTGGGGGTTGGCAAGCTGGTCGATCGCTCAGCCGCGCGCTGCGGTGGCCGAGGATTTGCCCACGGCCGAGCTGCCCGTTACTCGTGTGGTGCTCTTTAATGCCGGCGTGGGCTTTTTCGAGCACAACGGTTCCATTGATGGCAACCGGCGCGTGGAACTTAAATTCCGCACCGAAGATGTGAACGACTTATTGAAAAGCATCGTGCTGCAAGATTTGGGGGGCGGCCAGGTGTCGGCCGTCACTTACGATTTGCGCGAGCCGATGGCCCATACGCTGAAGACGTTTACCATCGACCTGACGCGTAGCCCAACCCTGGCCGATTTATTGCAACAAGCGCGCGGCGAACGCATTCAGATCGAGGCGCCGCAGCCGTTGCAAGGTGTGATTGTGGGAGTGGAATCTCGGCCGGTGGGAGATCGTGACGCGGTGGTGGAAAAATCGTATCTCGATCTGAAAACCGACACGGGTCTGCGCAGCGTGCCGATGGACAGCATCGTGCAGTGCCGGCTGCTGAACAAAAAGCTGGATGCCGAATTCGACGAAGCGCTGGCTTTGCTGGCCGCCGCGCGAGCGATGGATAAGAAAACCGTCAACCTGGAATTTCGCGGTCCAGGCAAACGCGATGTGCGGGTGGGTTACATCCAGGAATCGCCGGTTTGGAAAACCAGTTACCGATTGGTGCTGAATGGCGAGAAGCCGGCGCTCTTGCAAGGCTGGGCGATTGTGGAAAACACGGGCGATCAGGATTGGGACAAAGTGCAATTGTCGCTGGTCAGCGGACGGCCAATTTCTTTCATCATGGATCTATACCAGCCGCTGTTTGTCGCGCGGCCGACCGTGGTGCCGGCTGAATTCTCCGGGCTGCTTCCGCGAACGCACGATCAGGATTTGGCCGATGGCGAGGGCCTGCTGCGTCGCCAGGCAGGTCGTGGGCAAGCGGGAGGCACCGGCGGTGGTTTTGGTGGCGGCGGCTTTGGAGGTGGCGGCGGTTTTGGCGGCGGCGATTTCAATGGGGTTCCGCCTGCACAGGTCGCGCGGCGCCAAAAGCCGCAGCGCTTGATCCTTCGCAGGGTGTGCCCACCGCTGCCGACGCAGGCGGGCTGGGCGAACTGTTCCGCTACAACATCAAAGAGCCGGTTACGCTAGCGCACCGCAAATCGGCGATGCTACCCATCATCAATGCGCAGGTGCAAGGCAAAAAGGTTTCGATTTACAACGCCGAAGTGCAAACGAAGCACCCGGCGAACGGATTTCAATTAGTCAATTCCACCAATCTGCACATGTCGCAAGGGCCGATTGCCGTGTTCGATGGCGGCGAGTTTGCCGGCGATGCCCAAATTGAAGATGTGGCGCCCGGCGCCAAGCGGCTGATCAGCTATGCCGTGGATTTGGAGGTGGAGGTGGCGCCGGAAACCGCGAACCGGCCGGAGGAACTGCTTTCGGTGCGAATCGCCCAAGGAATTCTGAAATTGCAGAACAAGAAAAGTCGGCGGCATGTGTACACCATCAAGAATTCCAGCGCAGAGCGGAAGACTGTGCTGGTGGAAATGCCGATCGATTCAGCGTGGGAGCTGGTTTCGCCGAAGCAACCCGCCGAGAAGACTCGCGACCTTTATCGGTTTGAAGTGGTTGTCGACGGCGGCAAGTCGAACCAGTTGGTGGTGGAAGAGCAGCAGAAAGCCGGAAACGAAATCCAGCTGATCGGGCTGGACACCGACGCGGTCCTGGCCATTGCCGCCAGCACAGGCCGGCTTAACCCACCGGTGGAGAAGGCCATGCGTTCGGTCGCCGAGCTGAAAAAGGCGCTCGATGCCGTAACGGCCGAGGCTCACCGGGCGGAAGCGGGCATTGCCACCATCGAGCAAGAGCAAGCGCGCATCCGCCAGAATCTTCCCCAGCTGGAACGGAACAGCGATCTCTACACCCGGTACATCAAAAAGCTCTCTGGGCAAGAAGACGAGATGGAACGTCTGCGAAAACAACTGGCCGAACTGCACGACAAAGAGGCAAGCCAGTGCCAGGCTTTGGAGCAATTTGTGCTGAATCTAAACGTGGAATGAAACGTGGGCGTGCGTACCACGGCCCTACTTACTCTTGCCGAGCCACAGAAGGCTGTAGCAACCCGGGTGGCCTCTCTAACCCGCCGCCGCGGCGATCGCTAAGTGTGTTTTTTTACCCCCCTGCCCGTTTTGCCAATTACCCGGCGGCGGCTTGTTTGTTACCCCTTCGGCGTGAACTGTGCCAAGTCGTAGATGCCGAGTTTCTTTTCGATGCCGGCGACTTTGTCGACCATTTTTTCAAAACCTTCGGCGCCGAAAAGCTCGTTTTCTTTCTTTTCAAAATCTTCGCCGAGCGAATCGTATTCGTTGGCCGATACTAGGCCGCGGAAGAACGCCGGGGTCTGGTCCGCTGGCTGCGGCCGGAATTTCAAAACCCCAGCGGCCAGCAGCAAACCGCCCTCGCCGTGGCCGACGCGCCGGCCGAGAAAATCAAAACCGCTAAGCCCAAACCGCAGCCCTGGCCCAAGGAACTTTCCAAACAAGCCGCCGCCGTTCAAGCTGCCCTGGCCGGTTTCTCCGGCGCTGCCTCGGCGGAAGAAGTCGCCAAATGTTTCGGCCGGGCCACGAAACAGCGCATCGAACTGGTCGAAGAACTGCTCGAAACGCTGGCCACCTTGGGCAAAGCCCGCACGCTGGACGATGGGCGGTATCTGGCGGGGTGAACAATTTGCACCCCGCACCCTAGCTCTCTCCCTCACGAGGAGAGGGAGAAAAAACTCTGGTACTCTCACGCGGCGCGGAGAGGGAGAAAGCGCTCAGCGCTCAACACCAGACCGCAGAAGCCGCCGAGCGCAAGAGCACGATGGTGCTGGGTTCGGGAACTGGCGCCAGAGCCACCACGAAGGTGCGGTCGTAACCGTGACTGGCCAAATCACCTAGCGTGTTGTCGGTGAACGCGCGGTTGGCGCCGGCGCTGTTGAAGGCCGTGCCGCCGGCGTAGCTATCGGTGGTGTCGGCATCAAAGCCCAGATAGCTATTGCCATTGGCGGTGTCGGAAAACACCTCAAAGGCATATTGCGTGGAGGGGGACAAGGTCAGAATATCGGGCGCAGAAAAAGTCCAGGTAAACCACTCATCGCCGAGCGCACCGGTAACTGTGGCGATATTCGAGATGGTATCGAGGGGCGTCAGATTGGTTCCGCTGACCGAGCTGATGCGAATCGACCACAAGGTGCCTGCCGTAAAGACACCGTTGCCGGAATTGCCGCCGCCGGTGTTGGCGCCCTTGAGCGAAATGGCATTCAACAGCAGCGACGAGCCGGCCGGGGTGGTAAAGGTTTGGCCTGGCGGACCGCCGTTATCGGAAAAGGCTTGCGAGTTGTACGTTCCGCCGCCGGGAGCTGTTCCGCCAGGAATCGTGGCGTCGTCGATCAGATCGGACTGATTGCTCCCTCCCGTCGCCGGCACCGCGGTGCCAAAACTCATCGTGCCGCCGGCCTTCACCGTCGTAGAGGCCAAAGCGAAAATGCCCAGCGCGAGCAAGCCGACGCAAATCTGTCTCATGGATGCACCCTCATTGAAGATTTACCAAGCCAAACGACGACGCTGTCGCCATGGCTCTTCAGAGTTCCGGGTGCCTGCGTGGGGACGACGACGAGCGCGACTATTGGCCGAACCCCACGTGGGAGCCATCCGTCAATCTACCGCGAAAGAACTGGACGTCAAGAAAATAATGGCCTTGCAGGGGAATAACTCGATATTCTCGCCGTTGCCTTAACAAGTGAGTGACATCGGGCCGTAATTCGCAAGCGTCGTTCCAAGGGGCACTACACCTGCCTGACCAAGTCGCGTGCCAAATGCGGCACAATCTTTGCAAAATAAAGCTCGATTGCTCTACGCGTTTACTCCCCTTACGCGGGGAGGCCTGTTAGACTTAACTTCTGGCGCGTTCGACGTGCGGGGCAGTCGAACCATTTCACGATGAGGAGCATTCCCATGAAACGGCGTTTGATCGTCGGTGCCATTGCCGTGGTGTGCGTGGCCATTCTCATGGTGAGTTCCGCCGCAGCTACGCCGTTCTTTTTTAGCACAGGTAATCCCGATGGGCTGATCGGCACCCTGTCGCGGCCCAGTAGTTCGGGCCAACTGCAAACTGAAACGGCGGACGATTTCGTTCTGACTCAGCAGACACGGCTCGACTCCGCAACCTTCACGGGCCTATTGCCAGTTGGAGCGCCACTGAGCAGCGTCGCGCGGGTCGAGATCGAAGTGTACCACGTGTTTCCCGGCGACTCGACGAATCCGCCTTCCGGCCACGTTCCCACGCGGGTCAATTCGCCGAGCGATGTCGAAATCGGCTCGGCAACGCGCGATAGCGTGGGGGGCTCGCTGAGTTTCATTACGACTTTTCTGAGCACCAGCTTCACCGTGAATAATTCGGTCGTGAACGGGATTCATCCGTTTCCCAATCAAACGACCGGCGGGGAAGGCCCGATGACCGGAGAAGAGGTTCTGTTCAGCGTCGCCTTTAACCCGGGCATTGTGCTGGCGGCCGATCACTATTTCTTCCGCCCTGAGGTGCAGTTGACCAGCGGCGATTTCTTGTGGCTGTCGGCGCCGAAGCCGATTGCATTTCCGGGCACCCCGTTCCCGGTGGGGAATACTGATTTGCAAAGCTGGACCCGCAACGACGATTTGGCGCCGGACTGGCTGCGGATCGGCACCGACATTGTCGGCGGCGCGAGCCCACCAACCTACAATGCCGCGTTCTCTTTATCCGGGGAGCTTGTCCCCGAGCCATCGAGCGCCTCTAAGCCTGGGCATTGGGCTGACGGTGCTGGGGCTCGCCTGGCTTGCGCAATTGAGGCGCGTTTCACGATTTAAGGTCGCTGTGCTGTAGTTGTTGCTTTCCGGGCAGGGACCAGGTAAAGGCGACAAACAGCAAGCCCCCGCCGTATTGCTGCCATCGATTACGGCCAATCAGTTAGAGAATCCCCCCCGAGAGCGGCTCGGCCTCTATTTTTAAAGAATTTCTTAGATTTTCCTTAAAAAATTGTGGAGATATTGTTAGCCTCGAGTTAAGATCAAAGTCGCTTATCGAGAGCAGGGGGAAAAGGCTGCTGGAACCCGATTTGGCCGGACATCAAACACTGTCCAGAGCGGGTTCAACAAGCAGGTGCTTTGTCTTTTCGAAGAATAAACGCTTCCGTCGGCTGTTAGCGGCGAAGTAATAGCAGAACTCAAGGAACGTGGCAGGAAGAGGCGCAAGATTCGCTTCCGTTGGGAAAGTCGGAGTAAGAGGAAGCGTACGCTTTCTGGCTTATTGATTGGCAACTGTGTTCGAGGGAGACACTTATGAATTTGCACCTTCGTTTGGCCTGCACCGCAACTGTGTTTTTTGCCCTGGCCGCTTCTGCATCCGCGGCCAATATTGTTTGGGTAACCTTTCATTCGGCCGACAATGCGCCCTCGGCCAATGCAGCGACTGCTGGCTTCACCACGGCGCCGGATAAAGGTTACACCGACCTCCTGACTGCCAACGGGAACACCGTTACCAGGTTTGTGACACACGACATTGCGTCGGGAGGGTCGCTCTCGTCAGATGAGCTGGCGCAGTTGAACGGGGCCGATTTAGTGATCATTGGTCGCTCGATAAACAGCGGAAATTATCAGCAAAATGAAGAGGCCCTGGCTTGGAATGTACAGGTTACTGCCCCGCTGATCCTGATGTCGGGATATGTCGAGCGGGCCAACCGCTTGGGATATGTAACGGCCTCAGTGACGCCACCGGACATTGCGGGCAATGTGAAGCTGACGGTCAATAATCCCCTGCACCCAATCTTTGCCGGCATCGCTCTGGACGGCACGAACACGATGATCAACGACTTTGCCGGCCTCGCGGTCAGCCCAGTCGATGGGACCACGGTGCAACGGGGCATTTCGGTCAACACCGATCCGCTGGCCGGGGGCGGGACGGCATTGGCGACCGACGGAACGGTTGGCGATGCAGCGTTCGGCGGCACGTTGATCGCCGAGTGGCCCGCTGGTGCGACTCTGGCAAACGCCACGGCCAGCGTCTTGGGGGGCCATCGGCTGGTATTCCTGAGCGGAAGCCGCGAAGCTAATGGTGTAACGGGTGACTCCGCGGGCATTTATGACTTGAGCGGCGATGGGGCGCAATTGTTTTTGAACGCCGTTAATTACATGGCGGTGCCGGAGCCGGGAACGATGGTGCTGGCCGCTTTTGGCGCGCTGGGATTGGCGGGAGTGTATTGCAGCCGTCGTCGCTCGGCGGGCTAGCAGTTTTGCGATTTCCAAGATTTACTTCGATGCCGCGGCAACTCGCCGCGGCATTTTTTTGCGCCTCCAGTACAACGCACTGCCTCTGATCGACACGCCGTTCCCGATCGACACGGCCAGGCCAGGCAGCGATTGCCGGCTCACACCTTGGGCGTAAATTGCGCCAAGTCGTAGATGCCGAGTTGCTTTTCAATGCCGGCGACTTTGTCGACCATTTTTTCAAAACCTTCTGCGCCGAACAGCTCGTTCTCTTTCTTCTCGAAATCTTCGCCCAGCGAATCGTATTCGTTGGCCGATACCAGTCCGCGGAAGGCCGGGAACAGCACGGTGTCTTCGCGGGCTTCGTGCGGGGCATACATGCGATTGAACTCGCGGATGGCCTGGGCGATTTTGCGCGCTCGGCGGCGTCTTTCAAACTCTTGGCGTTGGCGCGTTGAATGACGATGTCGGTCACTTTGCGGCCCGCTTGATGCTGAGCCTTCAATGTTTTCACGAGGTCGGTCAGCTTGTTCGCTTTCTCAAAACGTGGAAACAGATAATCTTCTTCCAGCTTCTCGTGATAATCTTCGACAAAGTGGCGAATCATGCCGGCGGCTGCGGCTAGAATTTCGGGGGGCACCTCTTCCTTTTTGTCCCAGCGGTGCAGCACTTCGTCATACACCAGCATCACCCGCTTCAGCACGCCGTGCTCGCGCATCAGGTCTTCGGCGGGCGAAACGTCTTCTTCCGGCTTTGGCTGGGCCGCGTCTTTGGCAGACGCTTTTTGGTCAGATTTCGACATGGCTTTTTTGGTCTCGGCCTTCGGATCAGCAGCCCAAGTGGACGCGGCGCCAGCCAGCAACAGCCCGGTGCTAGCGACCGTAGAGACGCGGAAAAAATCGCGACGGTTGGAAAATTCGTCTGTCATAAGTCAGTTCCTTTGAGAAATTGTTGCAGAGCAACAGCGACTGAGATACATTTTGGTTCCCACGCGCTGCGTGGCGACGAGGCAGCCATACCTGGAGGAAATGAACTTGAAACGCCAAAAACCATTCACCGGCATTGTAACCGTTTTCATAGCGCTCGTGCTGTTCTGTGCAATCCGTGCGCCGGCGGCTGATTGGCCGCAGTGGCGTGGGCCGCAACGCGATGGAATTTCGAAAGAAACCGGCCTTTTGCACGAGTGGCCCAGCGATGGCCCGAAGCTGCTGTGGCAGGTGAGCGATGTTGGGTCGGGCTATTCCACGCCCGCCGTGGTCGGTCAGCGAATTTATTTGCTGGGCAATGCCGGCAACGAAGATGAATTCGTCGAAGCGCGGGCGGTGAAAGACGGCAGCCAGGTGTGGTCGACGCGCATCGGCAAAGTCGGCCTGCCTAACCAACAGCCGCCGTATCCCGGCGCGCGATCGACGCCCACGGTCGATGGCGACGTGCTGTACGCGCTGGGCAGCGACGGCGATTTAGCGTGCCTTGAGATCGGCAGCGGCAAAATTCGCTGGCAGAAAAATGTGCAAACCGATTTCGGCGGCCAGCCCGGCATCTGGGCTTATTCCGAATCGCCGTTGGTCGATGGCGACGCCGTGGTTTGCACGCCCGGCGGCCCCGATGCCACGGTCATCGCCCTCCACAAGAAAACCGGCGAGGTCATTTGGAAGTGCGCCGTGCCCGATGGCGAAAGGGCAGCGTATTCGTCGATCGTCATCACCGGCTCGGGCAGCAACAAACAGTACATTCAGTTCTTGGGAAAATCGCTGGTGGGAATCGACGCCAAGTCGGGCAAATTGCTGTGGCGCGATCTGAAAAAAGCCGACAAAGATATGCCGAACATTCCCACGCCCACGATCGATGGCCCTTACGTGTACAGTGTGCCAATGCGAATGGGAGGCCGTTTGCTCAAACTCGACACGGTTGACCTGGCTGCTGATCCGCAGGAGGTATACTTCTCGCCGAAGTTGCCCAAGGCCATTGGTGGCACGGTGAAAATTGGCAACTATCTGTACGGCACCGGCGAAGCGCTGATGTGCGTCGATTTTGCCACGGGCGACATCAAGTGGAGCGAGCGCGGCATTGGCACCAGTTCCGTTTGCTTTGCCGATGGCTGCTTATATCTGCACGGCGAAAACGGCGATGTGGCACTCGTCGATGCCGCGCCAGACGCTTACCACGAGAAGGGCCGCTTCACGCCGCCAGGCCAGCCCGACCGAGCCTCTGCCAAAGCGTGGGCGTACCCGGTCGTCGCGAATGGCCGACTCTACATTCGCGATCAGGGCGTGCTCCGGTGCTACGACGTGGCGGCCGGTAAAGGCGCCGAGTAGGTCGGGCTTTATTTGTCTTTCCGCTGGAGCGCATTGCAGTCTGGCGTAGCGGCCGGGCTCGGCCCGGCGCTGGAGTGCATAGCAAGCTCCGCCATTACCCAAGCAAAGTCTGACCTACGGTTTCAGCCATTTGACGAACCAATCGACCGCGGCGTCTTGCGAATCGGCATTCACTTTGTGGCCGGTCTTCTCTTGAATGCGAACCACGAAGTGATCTTTCGCGCTGGCGGCTCGATAAGCGGCCTTCGCGGCGTCGGTGCATAACTGCAAGCCAGGCAGCGGCGTGCGGGCATCGGAATCGCCGTTAATGGTGAGCAACGGCCGCGGGGCAATAAGCGCGGCCATCGCCGGGCCATCGAATTCGCCGTCGATGTTCGCGCCACGCTGCGCAATTGGAAATGTGAGGACTGAATGCGATCGATGAAAATAGAAGGGATGTGCTAATGCGACTTGCCGACGTGGAATGTCATCTTCATCGGCTCGCCGGGTTGTAAGTCAACTTCCTGGCCGTTTGCTTCAATAACGTCGTAACCGTTAGGCCGCTGCGGCCAGCCGATGCCGATGCGATACGGACCGGGCGGAAAGATAATCTTCACGTTGCCATTGGCATCGGTTTTCGGATAGTGGGCGTGAACGATGTGCGTGGCTGCTTCCCAACTGCGATAAAAAATCTCTTGCCGATCGAACGGTTTCGCGGGATCGGCTTTCCAGAAATTCAGCCCTTCCAGCCCCTTACCAGTGAGCGGATCGATCACCAACAATTCGAGCACAGCAGCTGGCGGCAAGCGGAAGACTAACGGTCCTGTTGTTTCCTTGCGCGGCACATCAAATTCGATGCCAGTTTGTTGCATTGAATCCAGCGATAAGTACGGCGTGTCGAACGCCGCAAGAATGCTCGCCTTATATTGTCCCGCGGGGATTTTCAGTGTAACTCGCCCTTGGGCATCGGTCGTTTCCACAAAACTGTTCCCTTCGCCACCGCCAGAAACCAGAACCTTGGGGGCCGGTTGGTTGGTGTCGCCATAAAGCACCTGCACGGAAACTGCCGCGGGGCGAACCAACGTCAGTGTCATACCATCGACGGGGACCCGGTTGCCTTGGCCGTCTTTGATGCCGTTCTGCGTAGCCGCCCAGATGGTTCGCAGGGCGAAGTTAGATGCCTTCACATCGATGCGAAATCGGCAGTTCGTTGGGAGTCCCGTGAATTCGAATCGCCCATCGTCATCGGACGTGCGGAATTTCATTTCCGCGGGCACTGTACTGCGTTCGTTCAAGGCATCGAATTCGCCGCGGCCACTCATCGTGTTGAATTGGTCCGCGTCGGCGTAACCATTCTCTGGGATCGGATCGGCAAAGCGAATCTCCAATCGCGCTTGAGAAATCGGCTGGCCACGATCATCGACAATGCGGCCACCAAGCTTAGCGGCAGCGGGAAATTTCAGATCGAGTTCGGCCCAAACGGGCGGACCGCGGCGCACAACGGCAATTTGGGTGTGTTGTGGACGCCAGGCAAAACCGTACCCTTCAGCAGACCCAAAAACTTGTAACTCGCCATGTCCTACCGCGTCCGCCGACGGGTTGTCGATTTGCGGCCAATTCATCGGCACCGGCAGATCGCGGAATTCGTATCGGCCGTTCGCGTCCGACTTCGTCTCGGCCAACCGTTTGTATCCAGGCTGGCGCGAGGCGACATAGACCGTCGCACCGGCAATTGGTTTCGAATTGGCATCTAGTGTCCGACCGGAAATGGTGATGGAAGACGTTTTCTCGTCGACTGCTTTCGCTGCCGATTTTCCGGCGGGCTGCTTCGTTTCTGATTTGGCTTGTTCAGCGCTGGGCCTTGCGTCGGAGCTGGATTGATTTTCGGGCTTTGGTTTATCGTCGGGCTTCTGCTTGTCCACGGGAGACTTTTCATCCGTCTTCGGCCGGTCTTCCGATTTCGGCTTTTCGTCGGGCAGTGTAGTCGTTACACCGACGAAATTGCTCATCAACGTGCCGCTCCACTCCCCTTTGGCGGGCGAAACACGGCGACATGATGCCGTCGGCGCCGCGGTGCCAACTTTCGCCGTTTGCCAAGGGAATGCTGTATCGCACTTGATACACATTGCTCTGCGGTTTTGCAGCCTCAGCGTCGATTACCGCCGTGCAGCCGAAGGAGTGGTCGCCCGTGTTGCGCTTCTCGACAACCTTCAGGCTCACGTGGGCCAGCGCCACCTGCTCACCCGGTCTTAGCACAAAACGCTGAATCGGCGAAATGCCCGAGTACCAGACCGTGTCGGTTTGCAAATTGTTCTGGTTCGGATGGCGAACTTCGGTGCGCGAGCCTTGCATAACATCAGAGAACGAAAACTTGATGTCGTGATCGCTGACATTTTCCACGACCAGCGTGATCGGCAGCTTTTCGCCGACGGCGACGGTGTCGAGCCGCGGCATGGCGGCGACTCGCAAGCCATTGACCGCATGCGCCCAGGCTTCTTTGGAAATCTGATTCGGCATGGCAATCTTCGAATCGCCCGGCGTCTGATATTCTTGATCGGGAATCTCGGCGACCAGCTTTTCGAGGTTTGCCTCAGCCGCTTTGATGTTGTCTTGGAGTTTCTCGAGTTCCGCGTCTAATCCATGCGTCTGGATTGTCTCGACAAATTCTTTCGCGGTTTGTCGCACTTCGCGCAAAATTGAAGTTCGCACGGCCGGCGAATCGCACTCGATCGCCGCTTGCATCAGCCGCAAGGCTCGCGCCGCCATTTTGGCATCGTTGGTCCGCAGCATCAGCTTGATGCGATACAAATCGTCGGGCGAGTATTCTGCTTTCAGCCGAGCGGCCATCAGATCTTCCAGTTTCAGCTGCTCAAACGGATCGCCGTCGAACGGCCCGTAAATGCGTTCGGTCTTCGGCTGATTGCGATCCGCACGATACTGGATATAAAACTTGCCGCGCGTCACGGGATAGTTCAGCCAGACGTAACGCTTGTCGTCAGCATCATTTTGGTTCTTTCCCTGCTCTTTCAGCGGCATCAAGAACACTTCACCGCGATACTGCCACTTCTTCGGATCTTTCGGTGAAGGCTCAAACAGATCGGGCAAATCTTTCTGCTTCTGCGCCGAAGAAGCATGTAAGAATTCCAGACCAAGCACCGTGAGTGCTAGTGGTTCGACCTGCGCGGCTTTTTCGTCATCGGCAGCATCCGGTTGCTGCTCCTGTGAGAATATTTTGCCCGGAGCAAGTAACACCGACGCGATTGCCAGCCAGGCCTTCGCGCTCTTCCCGAGGATGTTTGGTCGCAACGTGCTCATGGCGAACTCCTCTACGGTAAATCATTCAGCGAAATCGCGTACAAATACCACGCGGCGTGGGGCAGCCACTGTTCGCCCCAGCGCCAGTCTTCGTCTTTGCCGGTGGCGGCGAAGCCCAGATTGAAATCGATGTCGTGCGGGTTTTTGTAGCCGGCGGTGATGCCGTTCACGATGCCGCCGGGGGCGTTCGTGTATTCGTAAGAATTGAAGAACATGTACGGTGGGTTGTTGCGGCCCGAACCGTGCAGCATGCAGGAATCGTACGGGTTGAGACCGAGAATCCAGTTCAATTGATTCGCGGCGTAGCTTTCAAGCTTGTCGTGAAAGGCGGCATCGTCTTTGAAATGCGGGGCGGCCAACCGCGCGGCGGCGGCTAGTGACGACAAGCGGGCGTTTTCGCCTTGCCACCACGGCGCGGTTTCTGTGTCGTGTGGGAAAAAGAAAGACGTGCGGCGGCTGCCATCTTTGCTCTGCACCAATTGCCGGGCGTAGCCGAACGGATTGGCGACTTCGCCGGTGATACGCAGTTCCGACTCCAGCGATTTGCGCACCGTTTCCAGAACACTCTTTTGCGCGGCCTGGTCGGCGATGTCATAGTAATTCAGCAAGCTGACGACCGGCAGCCCGGCATCGGCGGCGTGAAAGAACGGGCGATCGGCATCGTCAGCCCGCCAATAATTGACGTACTCGCCGCTGGAGATCAGCCGCGCCATCAGGCTTTTTGCCCGCCGGTCGGCGGCGGTTTTGTACTGTTCTTCCTGCGTGGCTTTGAACAGTTCGGTGGCGGCCAACAAAGCACAATAGTCATCGACGATGTTTTCTTTGCCATCGTTGGTGTAGAGCAGATTGTGCTTTTCGAGAAAATCGAACGCATCTTTCGCCGTTTGCAAGTATTTGGCGTTGGAGAACTCACCGCTCACATCGTGAGTGCTGGCCAGCGCCAACGCGGCAATCGCCACGCCGCCGCCGGCGCGGAAGCCCACTTCGTACGGAAACTTCGCCTCTATCGCTTTGATTTCGCCGGGCTTGAATTTGTCTTTCGTCTCCAACGTTTTGATGGCGAAGTTTTGCCCTTCTTTGCTGATACGGCGATCTTCCGGCTTCTTTTCTCCACCGGGGCAGCCGACGGACCGGTAAAACGAACCCTCAGGATTCTTCACGCGCACCAAATAATCGGCGCCGAACATTGCCTCGTCGAGCAAGCGGCGTTTGTACTGGCGGAAGTTGGGATCGCCGCGGTTCTGCAATTGCTGGTACGTTTTGAACAAGCTCCAATCGGCCAGCGGAATTTGTTGCGGGTTGAAGTAGGTGGAAAACGACAAATGCGAGAGATGTTTTCCATAATCGCCGGTCGCATCGAACCAGCCGCCGTGAACATCAGCGGTGTTGTCGCTGCCTTCGAACTTCAAATGCCTGTCGGCTTTGTCGAGGAGGCCCGAGCTGCGCTGGCCCTTGAAATAATAGACGACGCCCCCCAGTGTGTTACGTTCCAGCAAGTTGTGCTCGATTCGAAAGGGAAACGACCGCACCGTGCCGTGACCGGTGTTGCACTCCAGAACGTAAGTGCCCTCGGTCTTCAATCCGCTGAAATCGGCGGTCCAGAAGCACCAATCTTTCCATTGATCCACGGGACCAACTTTCAGGGCATCGCCTGCTAAGACGGCTTTGCCCGATTGCTGATCGATCAGTTTGAACGACGTGATTTCATCCGACGCCTGGCCGAGCACGACCGCATGCTTGGGCCCACCGAGTTCGTAGCCGAGGTGGTTGGTGAGCACCTTGAGGTCCTGTGCGACGGCCATTTGGCCAATCGCGAAACTGCCCAGAATCACAAGCCAAGGGAAACGCGCATTTATTAACATCCAAGATCCCCCTTCGCACCCAGTGTGGCCGAACGTGAAATGACAGACTGGAAGCAGTTTACCCGCCGGAAAGCTGAAAAGCAGCCGAGCGAGTTCGGGCGGTGGCCTGATGATTCCGTGGAGCGGCAAGTGATTGCCCGGCGTCTGGAAGCCGGTGCCGTCAATTGCGCCGCCCGCAAAATTTGTTGGCCCGCAGGCTAGGCACGCACGGAATGATTGCAATCGCGAGACCAATTATATATGATATATAAAGCCCAATTGGCGAACTCCGCCCAGCGAGAATCAATCCTATGCGGTATATTCCAGCATCCTTTGGAGCGGCTGCCTTGAAACGACCAATTCCTTATGAATCGCCCAACGCCGATGAGCCGCTGGCGCGCACCGGCTTGCGTGAGCAGGTCACCCATCGAATTTTGACCTCGGTCTTTGAGGGCAAATTCCGATCGGGAGAGCGTTTGGTGGTGGGACGGCTTTCCACCTTGTTCGGCGTTAGTCCAACGCCGGTGCGGGAGTCGCTGGTAGAGCTGGCCGGACTTGGTGTGGTCGATTTGCTGCCTAACCGCGGCGCCGTTGTCAGACCGTTTGGACCGACCCAATTGCGCGAAATGATTCAGGTCCGCCGCATCCTGGAAGTGGAATCGGCTCGCTGTGCCAGCGGTCATATGGATTCCGACGATTTGGAAGCCGTACGCACGGAGCTGCTGGAATTGAAAGAAATGCCGATCGACGCCGAGCGCGATCGCCGGGCTCAGGCTGCCGATACGCATTTGCACACGCTGATTGCCGAAAAATGCGGTAATCCGCGACTGACCGACGAAGTTCGTCGCTACCTAGTGCTGTTCAAAGCCTTGCGCAACATTTCGCACATTCGCGATTCGTGGGCCGGCTACCGTCGAACCGACGACGTGCAAGAGCATTTACGCATTGTGCGATCGTTGGCCTCCGGCGATGCGGAGCGGGCGGCGAAGGCCATGGATCAGCACATCCGATCGGTCGAGAAGACGATGACAGAGATCGTGTTCTCAGCCAGTTATGCCGGCCCCTAGCACGGTACCATCGCCACCGAAGACCGTGGCACGGCCGAAGTTGGTTAACATAACACGCCAAAAAATAGGCCGAGCCCGCCGTGTTCGGGGGATAGAATCCACGGGCAGGCTCGGCGCTAGCAAAAACTGCCCAGCCGCCGCCTGATCGGTGCGGCGCTAGGTTCGCTTCAAAGTTGCATCGCTTAAATTAGCAGTGCTCGGTGGCAATCTGCCTTCGGGCTCGGCCACGCCGCCGCGCCAGGAAAATCACACCGCCCAAACCGAGCAACAGCCAGCTAGCCGGCTCGGGCACCGAGCTTACACTGCCCAGGCCCAAGCTGCCCAGCAAATCGAGTTCGGCCTGAATGTCTGCGTTGGTGATGAAGCCAGACAGATTGACATCGCCGATATTGAGCACATCGTCTGTTGTCAGACCCTTGGTCGATTTCCAAACATTCAAATCCGTGAGGGCGGTCATCATGGCGGAAAGGTCGTCTAGATCGAGCGCCCCGCTCACATTCCAATCGCCCAGGACGCGGGTCGACAGCGTCGCCGGCACGACTTCGCCTGAGCCTAACAATGTAGCGCCGTTGTAGCCTTGGAAGTGGATCTGACTGACCTGGCTTCCCGCACCGGTCGTCAGACCACCGGGGCCGAAGAGCAATTGATCGGTGCCGCCGCCCATGCCAGCCGTGCCGGTCCAATTGACAACAGACAGCGTGCTACCAGCGGTCCAGGGAGTCAGGTGGCTATCAGCAAACTGCAGCGCGGTGGCGCCGAAAGCCCCCATGTCGATGGCCGAACTGGCAGTGAGCTGCAGCGGCGCCGAAGTAAGAAACTGACTAGCTCCCTGGGTATCGAACTTTCCGCCTCCCAGAATCAACTTGCTCGTCCCGGAAATAGTACCGGCAAATGCCTGCATTGATAACGTTCCACCGTTAACGGTCGTCGGCCCGTTGTAGGTATTGATCCCTCCCAGAGTCAGAGTCCCATTGCCGCTCTTGGTTAACCCGCCGTCGGGCGTGACCAAGGCCACGTCGTGCGTCAACGGCACGCTGAATTGGATATCAAAGCCGTTGGTATCGAATTTAGCTCCGCCCGTCTGTACATTGACTGTCAGCCCGGTCGAAGGCAGAAAGTTGGCATTTGCTGCTCCCGCCCTGATTTGAGTGCCATTCAAGTTCAGCGCGGTCGCTCCTCCTGCCGACTTGGTGAAACCTGTGACTTGAACCGTACCGCCATTGAAGTTAACCGTACAGGCGTTAGTGGTCCCACCATTCAACTCGAAGCCGCCCGTTGTTGTCCTGATCAGCGCATTATCTTGAATGGTGAAAACGGCGGATGCCGTTGGTTGCCCAGCGGCTCCTCCGAGTGTCAGTCCATTGTTAGTGATCAATTGTGCATTGTCCTTCAGCAGCACGGAGATATTACTGCCGGCGCTGCGTCCAAACCAAAATCCGTTTGTGGTATTTACTCCTGGAAATGGCACTACTGTAAAAACAGAATTGCCAGCCAAGATGAGGCTGCCGCGCTCCATCATGCTGATGCCGGTCCCGATCGTTGCGTTGCCGGTGATCGTCAAGTCCGTGGTTGTCGGATCGTTTCCGGCGTTAAACCGAGTCTGACTGTTATTCGCAGCATCGGACTCGGTAATATTGCCAGAGATCGTCGCATGTGAGCCGGCATTCACATCGAACATCTGCGTACCGGTCCCACTCGGAAAGGTAAGCAGTACATTCGCCGCAACATTTACATTTCCGAGGAATAGGCCGTTGATCACCTGAACGTCAATCGTCGATCCTGCCTTCACCGCGTTACTCGAGGTAATGGTGATGTTGCCATTAGTAATTGTCGTATTTCCGTCATAGGTGCCGGTGCCGGACAAAATGAGGGTGCCGGTGCCCGACTTAACTAAGCTCAGGGTGCCCGCAGTGTTAGCGATCGTGCCAGCATAAGTCAGCGACGGAAAAGTAGCACCACTTTGATTGATGGTCAGGGTAGCAGCACCGCCGACGCTCGTCGTGTCGATCGTCCCTCCGGTGCCACTCAAAGCTGCTACCGAGACACTATTGCCATTCAAATCCAAAGTGCCGCTGGTCATCGTCAACGCACCGGTTCCGATCGTGCTTCCCGTTCCAAGCATTAAAGTTCCATTGCTCACAGAAGTCGACCAGGTTCCCGAGTTGCCGATATTTGTTAACGACGTCGTTCCGGCGCCTGCTTGCACCAATGCGCCAGTTCCGGTAACGGCACTATCGATCGAATAAGCGTTTGTTCGATTAATCGTCAACGTGCCGTCATCGGTTACGGGACCTGTGCCCAACGTGCCCGAGGCGCCTGCAGCGCCAATTTGCAGACTGGCGCCGGCGCCAATCGTGGTATTTGCATAGCTATTGTTGCCGGAGAGCACCACCTTGCCGGAGCCGCCGCTCACGTTGATGTTCTTCAAGCCGCTGATAGCGCCGGAAACCGTCAGGGTATCAGCCGCATTGGAAACGGCGAGGTTGGCATCGGAGTCGAGCACCACGTTGGCCGTAATGGCATGGTTGCCGCCGGCATCGGTGACGACAACGGTATTGGCGTTGTTGTTAAGATGCAAACTGCCACCCGAACCTGCGTCGATAGAGTAGCTTGCACCGAGCGAGTTATTGAACGACAGAGTGCCGACGGCTTTGTCGCCGTTAAGCAGCACATTGGCCGTTCCCAAAAGGGTTGCATCGCCAAACGATGCCGAGTCACCGGCACTGTTTGGAACAGTCGCACTCCAGTTGGCTGCATCGCCCCACGACCCACCACCGTTGTGGATCCACGATGCGGCATTGGCCAAACCAGTAATCGTCAACGTGATGTTCGTACCGCTAACTCCCCAGTTGTAATTTCCGCCGGCTGCGGGATTGAGAATGGAGAAATTGGAGTTGAGAGTGCTGGGTGATGGAATCGAACCCGAAGCTATGTTGAATAGCGTGTAAATGCCATTGATGCCGTACGGACTCGTGGTGCCGGTCTGGAACAGATTCACTCCAGAGCCGGTGGCTAAGTTCAGTCCGCCATTGGAAACAATAAGGTCATTCGAGGCCGTCGACAGTTCCAGGTCGAGAATCGAGCCGGTTGCCAGGCTCAGACCACCGACAGTGATCGTGCCATTGCTCGTGCCTGGAGAGAGATGGCCGCCACTATCGACGGTGACGATGCCCGAAACGCTTCCGGTGCCGCCCATTAGACCGCCGCTGCCGACACTCACCGGGCCGGTGCCCGTGGCTGAACCCGTGGTGTTCAAGACCAACAGTGAACCGCTGGACACCGTAGTTCCACCGGTATAGGTATTGGCGCCGGTTAGGGCCACGGCACCGTCGCCCACGACCGGCGTTGGGTTCGCAGTGCCAGGACCGCTGCCAGCAATAGTTCCGGTCCCGATCGTTAAAGGCCCGCTACCACTTACCAAGCCGGTTACCGTTAACTTGCTTCCGGTGGTGGCCGCCAACGCGCCGCCCGCGCTAAGCAAAGTTACAGGTCGCAAGTTTGCACCGGAGTTATCCAGTTGAATATTCGCATTGGCAACGAGTCTGCCGCCATTCAGATTCACGGCAGCACCGGTCGCAGCCGCACCCAGCGAGTTATTCAAACTAATTACGGTGTAACCTTCATTCAAGAAGGTCTCGCCGGTATAAGTATTTCCGCTCGCGACGGTCAGGAAAACGGTGCCGGCTCCAGCCTGCGCGAATGTTGCCACATTGCGTTGACTGATGTCGATGTTATAAGTCAGGTAACCTAGCGTATTGTTCTGCCAGACGGCGTAGCCCTCGGTGTTGCCGCCGGTGTTACGCCCCGCTTGCAATTGCTGAGCGTTGGTGCGAACAATCAAAGCGTTGTTGGCGCCCATGTTTGGAGTTACCAATACGTTCGGCAGGATCTGTGGATTCGCTCCAATGGTGTACGTGGTGGCAGTCGGAGTATTAAACCTCATGACCAGGGGCCCGCGAACTCCGCCCGACGTGGCCGCATTGGCCTGCAGGTCGAAGGCCTCGTTATTGTTGTTGGCCGTTGGGCTGGTCGTCGTCCAGAAACCCAGGACTGAATCGCCCGGAAGGATCTGACCCGTGGTGGTGTTTATGACCGCGTAGTCGGTCAGGCCAAAGGTCGCAATCGATTGTTTCGTGCTTGATGCGCCATTTCCCAAAATGACCGAACTCCCCGCGGCACTCGCGACTCCTTGATAAAGAACCCCGGCGCCTGCCGCGGTGTCGGCGAAGATTGCGCCCGATGCAGGACCGTTAATGCGCAACATCGAGCCGGAGGTGACCGTGCGAGTGATTGATCCCAGCGTCACATTTACGGTCCCGGTGCCAGAATCAACGTTAAGCGTACTCAGGCCGGTAACCAAGCTTATTCCGCTAAGTGTCTGGCTGTTGGTGACCCCTGCGGCGCCGCCCTTGATGGACAGGGTGCCGCCACCCATGGTCACGCTCGACACACTGCTGAGGATATTATTGGTGGCAGCGCCCGCAGTAAAATCGAGTGCAAGAGCGCCTTGGTTAATGATGGTCGCCCCGCTATATGCAGCCGGGGCGTTCAGCGTGAGAGATCCCAATCCAGTTTTGGTAAAACCACCCAGGCCATTGTTGCCGATCGAGTTGGCAAAGACGACGTTATTGTCCGCGGTATCGATGGTCGCCCCCCCCGCGTCGAACGTGACGGTTCGGACCGAAATATCGGCCGTATTTCCGGTATTAAAGCGCAGCCCGCCGCCGTCGAAATTGATGGCTGTGCCAGCGCCGAGGTTATTTAATGCGGTGAACGCCACCAAGCCACCGTTCAGATTTGTTGCGCCGGTGTAGGTGTTCGCGCCGGTTAGACTCAACCTGCCGGACCCGGTCTTGGTAAGCGCGGTGGGCGAACTGTTGTCAGCGATAATCGAGTTAATGGTGAGCCCAGTGCCGATACTGTATTCATGAACAACTAAGTCCGAGCCCGCTGCCCCGCGTAAAGTGCCACCGGTAATCGTTGAAGCATTATTAACCAGCGCGGAAGTAGCCAGAATGCCACCCGAGCTAATGGTATTGACGCCTGAAAGCGTAACGGTGTTGGAACCGCTGTTGAATCTCAAGCTGTTGGTCGTGGAATCGGAAGCCGGGGAGCTGCTCGTGGTCACATCGGTGTTGTTTCCGGCCAGCCATGTATCAGCGGTGTAGCCGGCAGGCGCCAAGGCTGCAATCACATTGCTACCATTGTTAACGGCCCAGTCAGAGCTTCCAACCGTAGCCCAGCCGCCCAGAATTCCATTGGTGTTCGCCGTGGTCGTGGTAATGCTGCCTGTGGACGGCAGGGTAAAACTAACGGTGCCGCCAGCGTTGCGAGTAATGCCGCCGAGGCCCAGAACCCCCGTGCCGCCAATCGTCGATGCAGCGATGGACGAACCACCGACATTCACCGTGGTTCCACCGCTGAAGTCAAGGCCCGCTTGGTTAGCAGCCAGCGTTAGTGCGCCGCCGCCCAACTGCAAAGTCGTGGAGGCTATGCCACTGTTGGCGCCGAAGGTCAGGCCACCACCGTTGAGGACCGTCACGCCGGTATATGAATTCAGCCCGCCCAACGTCAGCGTTCCGCTTCCGTCTTTGGTGAAGTTTCCGGCCCCGCTATTACCGATGCCGTTTGCAAACGTCACGTTATTGCCGTTGGTGTCAATCGTGCCGCCACCGGTACCTAGCGTGACCAGACGCGCAGAAATGTCGACATTGCCGGAGCCGTATCGCAAAGTTCCGCCATTGAAGTTGATCGCCGTCCCATTGCCAAGATTATTGAGTGCGGAGAAAATCAAGGTGCCGCCGGTTATCGTCGTAGCACCGGTATAAGTATTGGCCCCGCCTAAAGTCAGCGATCCGGCGCCGATCTTGTTTAGTCCGCCGATTCCAGCCGACCCAATCGGATTCGCGAACCGGACGTTATTGCCGTTGGTATCGATGATTGCACCACCAACTGTGTTCATCGTTACGGTGCGGGCAGAATTGGTGGTGGTCACCGAAATGTCGGCGGTGTTTCCGGTCGCATATTGCAGCGTGCCGCCACCGAAGGTGATTTCTGTGCCGGCACCCAAATTCCCCAGCGCGGAAAACTGCAGCGTTCCGGCTTCGATATTCGTCGCACCGGTATAAGTATTGTTACCTGATAGAATTAGCGTTCCTCCGCCAGACTTGGTCAGCCCGCTAAAGCCGCCATCTGCGATAACCGAGCTAATTGTGAGTGTGCCGCTGGTGTTGAACTGATTAACGACTAAGTCGGCGCTTCCGGGACCCAGCAAGGTGCCGCCGGCAATTGTCGACGCATTATTGCCGACCGTCGCAGTCACCAGGATACCGCCTGAGCTAATCAGATTGCCGATCGATCCGGTCGATAGCGTGACAGTGTTCGCCGCGGCGGTGTTGAATCTCAAACTGTTGGTGGTGGAGTCGGCTGCCGGGGAGTTGCTTGAAGTCACATCGGTGTTATTTCCGGAAGCCCAAGTATTACTGACGTAGGTCGCCAGTGCCGAGATATTGCCCGGAGTCGCACCGTCACCCGCGCTGACTGCCCAACTGCTGCTGTTGGCAGTTGCCCAGCCGCCCAGAATGGTTCCTGCCGAGTTCATCGTCGTGGTGGTAATCGAGCCGGTGGTTGGCAGCCCGAAGTCAATCGTGGCGCCGCTATTTCGGAAAATGCCGCTTAACGCCAAGATGCCAGTGCCGCCGAGGGACGAAGTCGCCGATGCGATGCGCGAGGCACTATTTGCGACTAGCGTCGTTCCGCCGCCGAAGCTGGCGCCCGTTTCCGCGCTCAGGGTGCCACCGCCCATGCTTAGCTGTGCGAATCCAAGCGTCGCGCCAGTGCCAATCGTGAGCGTGCCACCGTTCGCGTTTACTGAGGAAGTGGCGACGCTGTTAGTAAACCGCAATGCGCCGGAATTGACGGTTAAGGCTCCCAAAAAGGTAGCTGGACCAGTGAGCGTAAGTGTGCCGCCGCCAACTTTGGTCAGGCTTCCGCCGCCGCTGTTGCCAAGCGAACTGGCGAAGGTCACATTGTTGCCATTGGTGTCGATTGTGCCCCCCGACCCGTTGAAGGTCACAGTCCGCGTGGAAATATCGGTAGTGCTCCCATTGCGATAGCGTAGTGTTCCGCCATCGAAATTGATCGCTGTCCCAGCACCCAAGTTCGATAGTGTTGAAAACACTATCACACCGCCATTCAGGTTGGTGGACCCGGTGTAGGTGTTATTTCCGGCGAGAGTCAACACACCCGCGCCGATTTTCGTTAAGTTACCCGCCGTGGCATTGCCAAATGCACTGGCAAAGGTGACGTTCACCCCGGCACCGTTGGTATTGATCGTGCCGCCCCCGGCGTTAATGTTCACTGTCCTGGTGGAAATGTCTGCAATGCCGCCGTTATTGTATTGCAGCGTACCACCGTCGAAATTGATTACGGTGCCGGCGCCCAGATTCGACAACGTGGTGATTGCCACCGCGCCGACGTTCAGGTTGTTCGCGCCGGTGTATGTATTTGCACCCGAGAGAGTGAGTACTCCTGTGCCGACTTTTGTCAGTTGGCCGCCGCCACTCATCACACCGCTGTAGGTTGTGTTCGTATTGCTGGCACCGACCGAAAGAATCACGTTCCCCGCTGCCGTATCGGTGAGCGCGAAATTGCCGGCTCCTGCCAAGCCGCCTACATTGACCGTTCCAAGGCCCGAAGCAAAATTGACCAAGTTGGCGGTTGTGCCTGTAATCGTTAGCGTGCTGCTTTGCAATGCATTGGCATTGTTCAACAACAGCGTGGTATTGGTTGCAGTAGTTGTCGCTCCGGTGTGGGTATTGGCATTATTGAGCGTGAGAGTGCCGCCAGTACCTGCCAAAGTAAGTCCACCCGCACCGCTGAAAACTCCGTTCACGGTGACGTCGCCGCCACCGGTTGTCATGGTAACCGTGCGGACCGCGGTTGAAGCAATGTCAAATCCAAATGTCTGCAGCTGGGTGCTGCTGTTGGTAATGTTTCCTCCCAAAGTTATTGCATTGCCATTTAACGTATATGCAGCAGCGGGCGCATTAAATGTAAAGCCATTGATCTGCAAGTTTGCAAGCAGATCGTTATTAAGGATCGTTCCTGAGCTGCCAGCCGCGCCAAACAAAAGCACATCGTTAGCAACCGGAAGTTGGGCCGGATTCCAGTTAGCGCTAAGATTGAAATTTGCTGTGGTGTTGCCGACCCAGGTTAGGTTGGCTGCCAAAGCAAAGCTTGAGCAAGTTAATGCGACAGTGGCAAAACTGGAGAACAATGTTAAGAATTTCGTGGTGCGCTGACTCATGACTTACTCCCGGTTTTTGAGGTCGGCCCTCAGTTCAGATGGCAAAACATAGTTGCTGAGATGACCCAGCGATAAGTTCGATTGACGACGGACAGCGCTGCCGTTCATTTCGTCGATTGACGAATGGCTGGCAGCTTTTTTGAATCCCCCAACACTCTGGCAGAACCAGACAGACTCCCGACATTCCCCCAGCCAAGTTCAACGACGAAACCCGGCCCGCGCTTTTGGGCCACGGCCCGACAAGCCCCCGAGCCGATTAGTTGATATTATATATAGTCGCCCGCTACAACCCCGTCAACAATCTGGATTAGTGTATTCAGTCTATTTAGTACCACCGGCAAATGCACGCATTTTGTGGGCGGAAAGCATAGCCGATTTTACGCGTTGGATAGCTCGACTTGGCTTATTTTTGAGCGACGCTGGCGTTTAGGGACGAATTGCATGGCTGCGGCGGCCGAGATGCCCAGGCAGCCGGGGGTTCGAGCGCTATTTCTTGTCGGTCGAGGACCACTGTAGCACGACCAGCGAAACGGCCTGGCGCGGTAATTTGAAGCGAACCACCGCCTGAGCGTTTTCGACGCCAACGGTTTCAGGCTCGCCGATTTTCGCTAACTGGCCGGCCTGTTCCAGTTGCTGGTACTGCTCTGCCGACGGCTTTTCTGGTGAGCCGATGCGCTTCCAGGCCTCGTATGAATTGCTGTGCTCGGCATCGATGCGGTAGTGTGTGAGCGTAGCGGAGCCGCTATGGATTGGCAAATTGTCGAGCGTCAGTTCCACGGCGGCCTGTGGACCAGGCACATCGTCGTCGTGGTAGTTCCAGACGAGCACGGCGAGTTTTTGCTGATCGAGGCTGGCCAGTGCGGCGACATCGGCATCGTCGCGGACACCACTGGCCAGGATTTTCCGCGCATTCGATGCACCGCTACTTTCGACGGTGAGCTGTTGTCCGGACATTTTCGCGAACATGCGGAACACGTTGAGCACCGGCAGATCGAGGCCGCAACTGGCTAGCTGGCGAAAGCCGGCGAACGGCGGCTGGTCTTCGAATTCGAACGCCCAGGTGAGCGCCCCTTCCAGATTCACACCGTGCCGGGCGGCGAGTTCCAGCTTCCGCGGAAAGCTGGCGGCGGTGTAGCTCGAATACATGGTGCCGTTGCGGTAGGCATCGCGCGGTTCACGGCAGGCGGCGCAACCTTCGGGGTCCGATTCGCCAATCACCAGTGGCAGATTCTTATACTCAGGAAACGAGGCGACGACGGCGAAAGCTCGATTCATGTCGAGCAGCTGATACGACATACCCATCCGCACGTGGCCATCGACAAACTGCGGATTGCCTTTGGCATGAAACGAAATGAAATCGAGCGGCGAGCCGGTTTCGCCGGTGGCATAATTCGTGCCTCGCGCACAATGTTCCAGAAACTCCTGCAAGAATTTTCCGCCCGGACCGCCGGCCGTTTCCGGGCCGCCAACTCGTGCGGTCGGCAGGGCACGCCGCACGCCATCGACGGCGTAATCGTAGAGCTTGAAGTAATCTTCGTGCGATCCGTGCCAATACCCAATATTGGGCTCGTTCCACACTTCCCAGTACCATTTTTCCACTTCGGGTTGGCCGTATTTTTCGACGCAGTGTTTGGCCCATTGATACGACAATTCGCCCCATTTCGTGTAGTCTTTGGGCGGATAGGATTGGCCGCCGTTCACGGGTGCGCGCTGATTTGTTGGCGGATTGTGCGGGTAGTTCTGGGGATGTGTGGAAAGCGCCTCGGGCATGAATCCGATTTGGACGTACGGCTTCAGACCGCGCTCCAGATAGGTGTCGAAAATGCGATCGACAATGGTCCAGTTGTAAACTGGGTTGCCGTCGGCATCTTCCGTGTAAACGCCGGTCGAGCCCCACTTGAGGGCCGGGGAACCGTCGCCGCTGGTGAGTAAATGGTGACAACGAACATAAACTTGCGGTCCGCCCAGCTGACCCAATTCGGCGAGCAGCTTCTGGCCGTCTTTCATGTACGTGTAATTCGGTTCGTCGTAACCGAAGAATCGCCAGATGGGCTTGAGTTCGCCGGTGGGCTTGGCGGCATCGACGTGAATGGTGACCGGGAATTCGGCACCTGCTGCCGCCGTACCCGCAGAAGCGGCCGGTTCCGGTTCTTGTGCGCGGGTCTGGATGGCAATGAACGAGACGGCCAAAACAAGAAACAACGAGCGGGGTGACATGGTCGTACCTGCAAAGTGGAGGTGTGAGATCGACGGTTTCGTTCGAGAATGCCTTTCACCTGCCGTATCCCCCAGTGACAGCGGAACGTGAGTGCAATTCATTATTGGCACCCTGATACAACGAGTTGTAATTGACGCGGAGCCACGTATCAACCGATGGGACTACGTTCTTGGCGAAATGAGCAGGCGGCAACTTGAACCGCGCAGGCACGCTGAGTACAACCTTGCTGGGGGAGTTTTCTCGGAGGCCCTTTCCATGTCGAAGTACGCTTTATGGTTTCTTCCCTCGTTGATTGTTGTTTGTTTCGCAGCCTGCAGTGCCCATGCTGAATCGGGTGGCGAACGGTCTGAAGCTACCGTCACGCTGCACCTCGATCAGGCCAAAACACGCATTGCACCCGAAATTTATGGTCAATTCGCCGAGCATCTGGGCCATTGCATTTACGGCGGCATTTGGGTCGGCGAGGATTCTAAGATCCCTAATACTCGCGGCATCCGTAATGACGTGGTGGCGGCGCTGAAGGAACTGCACGTGCCGGTGGTGCGCTGGCCCGGAGGATGCTTTGCCGACGAGTATCACTGGAGAGACGGCATCGGCCCGCGCGATAGCGCCCCAAGATGATCAACACGCACTGGGGCGGCGTGGTGGAAGACAATGCTTTTGGGACGCACGAGTTCATGGATCTCTGCGAGCAAATCGGCGCCCAGCCGTATGTTTGCGGCAATGTTGGCTCCGGCAGCGTCGATGAAATGATGCAATGGGTCGAATACATGACCTCCGATGCCGAAAGCCCCATGGCCAACCTGCGACGTCAGAATGGCCACGACAAACCGTGGAAACTGAAATACTTTGGCGTCGGCAACGAATCGTGGGGATGCGGTGGCAACATGACCCCCGAGTTTTACGCCGATCAGTTCCGCCGCTACAACACGTTTGTGAAAGATTACTCCGGCAACAAAATCTATCGCATTGCGTGTGGGCCCAATAGCGGTGACTACAACTGGATGGAAGTGCTGATGAAAAATGTGGGACGGCGCATGCAAGGCATCTCGCTGCATTACTACACACTGCCCACCGGCAATTGGCAGCGCAAAGGCTCGGCAACTGATTTCGGCGAAGCAGCCTACCACACCACGCTGGTGAATGCCTTCAAGATGGAAGAATTGCTCGATAAGCAAACCGCCATCATGGATAAGTACGATGCCCAGAAGCGCATCGGCCTGGTCGTTGACGAATGGGGGAACTGGTACGATGTGGAGCCCGGCACCAATCCGGGCTTTTTGTATCAACAGAACACGCTTCGGGACGCTTTGACGGCGGCCGTGAATTTGGACCTGTTTCAAGCCCGCGCCGACCGAATTTCGATGGCCAACATCGCGCAGATGATCAACGTCTTACAGTCGATGATTCTGACCGATGGCGAGAAAATGGTGCTCACTCCGACGTACCATGTGTTTGAAATGTACAAAGTGCATCAAGGCGCAACGCTGGTGCCGCTAGAGGTAAAGGCTCCGAACTATGAAGTCGCCGGCAAATCGGTTCCTGCCGTTCATGCGACGGCTTCGCGCAACGCCGATGGCGACATCAACGTTTCGCTGGTGAATCTGGACATCAACCGGCCGGTGCGCATCACTGCAAAAATTCCTGCGGGCGCAAAATCGCCGCGGCACGAGTGTTAACTGCGACGGCGCTCAATGCTCATAACACGTTCGCGCAGCCGGAGGTCGTGAAACCAGCGGCGTTTGACGGCGCGAAGATTGACAGCGAGACGCTGACGGCGGACTTGCCGACCAAGTCGGTCGTCGTGATCGAACTGCACTAAATCACTGTTTCTGCGAGAGTCGCGCTGCATATTGTTTCGCCAGTCGCGAGAGTTTTTCGCACACTGCGGCGTATTGCGGATCGTCGGCCAAGTTTTTCAGTTCCAGCGGATCGGCGTTTTCATCGAACAGCATCGCCCCACCGCGGCCGTCCTGGAACTCGGAAAATCGCCAGCGTTCGGTGCTGACGGCCACGCCTTGAATGGTCCGGCCATCTTCGCTCCAAATCGTATAGGCCGGATGATCCCAGTCGGCCTGCGGATTTTCCAGCAGCGGCGCGACGCTACGGCCTTCCAATCCCTGGGGCTGCGGCAGTCCGCAAAGTTGGCACAGCGTCGGATACAGATCGACGCACTCGATCACCCGCTCGCATGGCCGACCGTTGCCTTTGGCGCCGGGCACATCGAAGATCAACGGCACGCGATCGCCCATCTGGAACAGCGAACCGGCCTTCGACCACTTGCCGCGCTCGCCGAGCTGATACCCATGATCACCCCAGAAAACCACAATGGTGTTGTCGTGCAGACCCAGTTTATCGAGTTCCGCCATCACGCGCCCCACGTTCCAATCGACAAACGAGCACGATGCCAAATATGCGCGAATCATCTGCCGAGCTTCTTCGGGTGAAGCATCGCGGCCAATGAACAGGTCGGCATTCCGCGGGCGAATGGAAAGGCTCGGGAATCCCTCAGGCACCGTTGGTCGCGGCGCGAAATTGACGGGCAGCGGAATTTTGTCGACATCGTACAGATCGTAAAACTTCTGCGGGGCTGTCGGTGGACTGTGCGGCTTGACGAAACCGCAGGCGATGAAAAACGGCTGGCCTTTTTCTTTCGCCTGGTGCAGATGCTCGATGGTGCGGTCCGCCGTGCGCGAATCGCCATGATTCGAGCCGTCACCGGGCAGCACGATCCAGCGATCTGATTGCTGGGCGCGTGTCGGCGCCGCGCATCGGCAGCGCCTTTCTTGCCCTTCCCGCCGGCCTTCTTGCCTTCGGTTTTTTTTGTGTCGTCGGCTTTGTTCGCACTGCCTTTCTTATCGTCCAGTGGAAAAGTCTCATCGGGATCGGCCGCTGGCAGCGGCGCGACTTTTTGTGCTTCAGGATTATTGTTTCCGCCGTAAAGCCGCGCCTCGCCTCCTTCGGTCCAGGCTTCCGTATCGTCGATGCCGCCGTGGAAAATTTTGCCGGCCCGCATCGTCACAAAATCGTGCTGCTTGAACCACTTGGGCAAGCTGATGAAATCGGGATGCAAATCGCCAAACCAAGTTCGATTCCCCAGCACGCCGGTTGTGACCGGATAGCGGCCCGTCAAAAGCGAAGAGCGCGACGGATTGCACAGTGGATACTGGCAATAAGCCCGATCGAAGCGGATTCCAGCGCGAGCCAGCGCATCGATGTTGGGCGTTTTGGCCATGCCGCCGTAGCAACTGAGCTCGGCGCGCATGTCGTCGGAAATGATGAACAGCACATTCAGCGGTTTGTGCTTTTGCGCCGGAGTCGGTTCATCAGCCAAACCCACGCCCAGGGCCAGACCACCAAAAATTGCCAGCACGCTAGCAACTCGAATCAGCGGATTTTTCATAGCGATTGTCACGGTTGAATAATGTCGATCGAACTTCATTGCCAAACTCAGCGCAGGTCGTCCACGCTTGGATCGTCGCCATCATCGGTTTTTGCGTGCAAGCGCAGTCCTTCCGGATTTGTGAGCCGCAAAACTATTTCAGCATCGGCAACTTTCCGCGGATCGCTGTGATGCGCAATCAACAGCACTTTGCCGGCTTCGACCTTCTTCTGATATTCGGCCGCCCGATCGCGATGGACACCCCAGCCGCCGATAGCGCCGATCAAACCGCCGACCACGGCGCCGGCGATCGCCGAAATCGGTCCGGCGAGAATCAAAACCGACGCGCCGAACGCCGACATCGCCGTACCGCCGCCGAGCAAGCCGATGACTGCGCCAATGCCGGCGCCCAGCGTGGCGTCTTTTTCCATTTCATCGCCGAATTGCAGCGCTCGCTTGACATCGCCTTCGGCCCCTTTGACCGAACGGGCCACCAGTGAAACGTTGGACTTGGGAAATCCCGACGCCAACAGCTTGTCGAGCACCAATTGCGCTCGCACACCATCTTCGTAAACCGCCACGACGCATTCTTCAGCCATGATCAGAATTCCTGATTTCGGGGTCTTGTGGGAGGCGACTCCCGTCGCCGAATCTTGCCGGAAGGTACTTTTCGGCGACGGGAGTCACCTCCTAACACCGTTGCAAACAACACAAGGCTTGTCGGCAGTATGATACAACCCAAACCGCAGCTTATGCCAGCCGCAGGCCCTGGTCGGTAATTTCAAATGGCACAATTGCTTCACTGGCGGCACTGCCACGATGTTTGGCAACGTGCAATGCCCGGCGGATTTTCGAGCCATCTTGCACTTTTCCCAATTGGATAATTGTGTTCGCATTCGCCAGCACGTCCCCTTCATCGAGCGGCCGGCAAATCAGCTCGTCAAGCATCGTTTCGGCCGAAGTATAGAGCAGCAAACAACCGATTTGTCCGTGTTCGTAGTGACATTTCGCCACCTCTTCGGCATACTCGCAAAATCGTTCTCGAAGCAAATCACGCGCCACCCAATCGGCGTCTTTTCGCAGAATTTGATGATAAACGTAATCGAACAGCTCCAGCTGAATAGAATCGCTGGGCTTGCCGACTGGCTCCACGCCATCGATGACCGCCCTCCGCACGCCTTGCGTAAAATTGCCGTAGAAAAAAGCGATGGTCGCATTCAATCGGGCGTTTAGCTCGCCCCGCCATTCATGCCAGGCGTCAAAATCTAAATCGCCGCGCGTAACCCGCTTGCCGCGACGCTCGAACACGTGCAAAAAATCGCCGTGACGCCGGGCTGGGTCGAAGAATTGATCGAGCGGCGGCCGCGATTTTGCATCGGTGGCATTCAGCGACCAATCGAATATCCGGCGGGCATACTCGACATGGTTTTGCGAATCGCCCCGAGCCGTCACATCAAAAATGATTCCCGACTTTCCTTCCTGCGATGTGCCTGCGTGCGCGAATTGCAAACCGAGTTGAGTCTTCCCAATGCCGGTTGCGCCAACAACCACCGTCAACCGTCCCGGCAACAACCCGCCGCCGAGCATTTTATCGAGTTCGGCGATTCCGGTGGAGAGACGCGACATGGCGGAAGTTCAAGTTGGGTTTGGGCGAGCTGAAGTACCGCTTGCGCTTTAGCAGTCGGTTTGCTCGGCGTTTGCAAGACTTGACGATAAAACGTTCGCACTTTACAAACATCACGTCAAAAAAACCACCCAGTCGATTGAATTCACGACGAACTACAAGATCCCCAACCGCCGCCACCGGGGGTTTCGATCGTCAGTACATCTCCCAGTGCGACCGTGAAATGTACGAGTGCCGGCAGGACTTCGATTTTGCTGTCAGAACGCCTGAGCACATTGCGGCCCAGCGCCCCGGCGAGCCGCCATACATTCCGTAGGGCGGATACAACCCCCGACGTTGTGAAAGAATCGAAACTTCGAGCGGTCTCAAAAACTCGACCTGCCTCATCACGCCGTCGCCGCCGCGGTTCTGGCCAGCGCCGCCGGAACCACGGCGGATGCAGAACTGCCGCATGCGCACCGGATAGCGGCGTTCCATCACCTCTGGGTCGGTAAGCCGCGTGTTGGTCATGTGAGTGTGAACGGCATCAGCGCCGCTGACGGTTGCGGTTGCACCGGCGCCGCCGCAGATGGTTTCGTAATAACCGAACGTCGCGTCGCCGAAGAGCAAGTTGTTCATGGTGCCTTGACTCGCGGCAGCCAGGCCGAGTGCGCCGAGCAGCACGTCGACCACGCGCTGCGAGGTTTCCACATTGCCGCACACCATCGCGGCACATTTTTCCGGCAAATCATGCGGCGGGGGATTGAGCAGCCCTTGCGGCAAGATCAGCTCGACCGGCGCCAACACGCCTTCGTTGAGCGGGATGTCTTCATCGATCAAAAGTCGTAGGACATACATCACCGCCGCAGTCACAATCGCGCGATTGGCATTAAGATTGCCAGTGTGAACTGGACCGGTGCCGGTGAAGTCGATGGTGAGGGCTGGCAACGCGGAATGAGGAGCGGGGAATGGGGGATGAATCGTGAGGGCGACATGAATTGGCGTGCCATCGTCGAGGTGATCGGTAAATTCGCGACGGCCTGGTGGTAGTTTGCGAATGGCTGCCCGCAACTTCCGCTCGGCGGCCGATTGGATATGGCCCATGTAGGCTTCAACCATCGGCAGGGTAAAGCGTTCGACCAGTGTCAGCAGATCGCGCTCGCCTTGCATATTGGCGGCGACTTGTGCCTGAACGTCGGCCAGATTGTCGTCAACCGCACGAGATGGATGCGGGCCAGCGAGCAACAGGTTCCGCAATTGATCGAATCGCTCCTGGCCGGTTTCAATCAGTTTGAATTTGCGAATCAGCTCACCCTCTTCGGCCAGTGTTCTCGAAAACGGCGGCATCGAACCGGGCGTGATGCCTCCGATTTCGGCGTGATGAGCCCGACTGGCGGTGAAGAAGAGTATGCGCTCTGCTTCGCCAGATTTCACGTCGTTGCCAAACACAGGCGTGACAACAGTGACATCCGGCAAATGCGAACCGCCGCGGTACGGATCGTTTGTCACAAACATATCGCCTGCAGCCATTTGCGGATTGTCGGCAAGGACGGAACGCACTGTCTCGCTCATGGCGCCCAAATGGACCGGAATGTGCGGCGCATTCGCAACCAATTCGCCTCGCGGCGTAAAAATCGCACAGCTGAAATCAAGCCGCTCCTTTACATTCACGCTGCTGGCCGTGTTGCGGAGCGTGATGCCCATTTGCTCGGCGATGGCGGCGAAGTGGTTGTTGAAGATTTCGAGCTGAATTGGATCAGGCGACACAAATTCGGAGTGCAGCTTCTCGCGATCCGAATGAACGGGTGAAGGCGAAGGGGTGAGCTGGTGAAGGGGTGAGGGTAAAAATTTCGCCAGAATCGTTCCGTCACTCAGCACTTCGCCGTGCCAGCCAGGGTCGATCACCGTGGTTGAAGCCACTTCGTACACAATTGCCGGGCCAATAATGGAATTACCCGGTTTCAGTCCTGCGCGAGTAAAAACTTTTGTGTCGAACGGTTGACCGCCGAAGTAGGTTGTAATAATTCTTTCTACCGATGGCTCTGCGGCGTCGTCCGGTGGCAACTCGCATTTCGATACGGGCAGCTTCTGACTGGAGCGGCGCAGCACTTCGACCCGCGCCGCGACAATTTCGAGCGGTTTCCCTGATTGGGTGTAACCAAACAGCTTGCGATGTTCGCCTTCGTAGGCCGCGGCATAGTTGTGATCGGCCGGTTCATCGATGGTGAGATAAGCATCCAAGCCGCGATAGCGCAGATCCAGCCTGCGGCGAACATCCACAACATCGCTGAGCGAGCTATCCGGAAAGTCTTGTTGCAATTCAGCTCGCGCCTCGAGTTCCAAGCGCCTGAACACGGAATCCAAATCGCTCACCGCTTTTTGCAAATATGGTTGATGCACCACCGCGGCACGGTGCCGCGCGTTATCGGCCAGACCAATTCCGTACGCGCTGAGTAAACCGGCATCGGGATGGTGAAGAATCTGTGCGATGCCTAACTCTTTTGCCACGGCACAAGCATGCTGGCCCGCGGCGCCGCCGAAGGGTACCAGCACATATTCGCGCGGATCGCAGCCTTTGGCAATGGAAATAGTGCGAATCGCTTGGACCATGTTAGCGTTGGCAATTTTCAAAAGCCCTTCGGCCAATTCAATCAGCGTGTATTTCACGCCGGTTGCCGCGGTCACCTGTTCGGCCAGCGCCGCCAATCGGTGCTCAGCTGCCGTGCGATCCAGCGGAAACGGAAACCGCACCGGCAAGATTTTACCGAGGAAGAAATTTAGATCGGTCACCGCCAGCGGACCGCCACGACCATAACATGCTGGACCTGGATCGGCCCCGGCGCTTTCAGGACCGACGACGAGTTTCATGCCATCGAAGCGGCAAATCGAACCGCCGCCGGCAGCCACGGTTTCAATCGCCAGCATCGGCGCGACCACGCGGACTCCCGCTTTTTCGATTTCGTATTCCATTTCGTGACGGCCGTCGAACCGCGAAACGTCTGTGCTGGTGCCCCCCATGTCGAAGCCGATCGCCCGCGTGAATCCGGCCGCTTTTGCCACGCGCGAAAATCCGACGACGCCCGCCGCCGGCCCGGAAAGGATGCTGTCTTTTCCGGAAAAGCGATCGGCCGACACCAAGCCCCCCGCCGAAGTTACGATTCGCAAATCGCACTGCGGCATGGCAGCCCGCAGCGACTGCACATAACTTCGCAGCACCGGATTCAAATACGCATCGAGCACCGTGGTGTCACCCCGCGCGACGATCTTTTCTTGCGGGGCGATCTCATGAGAAAGACTGATTTCTTCAAAGCCGACCTCGCGTGCAATTTGTCCGACGAGTTTTTCGTGAGCGGCATGTTCATAACCGTGCAGCAAACACACAGCGAGTGATTCGATGTTTTGCGAACGCAGCGCCGTCAGTTGCTGTCGGATGGCAACCGGATGGGGTGCAATGATCACTTCACCGGTCGTGGCGACCCTTTCGTCAATTTCAACCACCGCGGAAAACAACGGCGTTGGCTTGCGAATGTTCAGTTCAAACAGCTTCGGCCGGTTTTGATAGCCGATGTGCAAAATGTCGCCGAATCCGCGCGTAGTTACGAACGCCGTGCGGGTGCCGCGGCGAGTTAGCAAAGCATTGGTGCCCCGCGTGGTCCCCAATCGAACTACGACTGGCGGGATCTTTTCAGTTTCTTCAAGCCCCAGCAAATAGCGGACAGCCAGAACCGGCGCTTCTGTAGCGGTCAGCAACTCGTACGACTGGCCGACCATCGGCTTAGTTGGCAATGGCGGCTCAAGTCGCAAGGTACCCTTTACGTTATCGAAATCGACCACCGCGTTTTCCGCCACCGCCTGGCCTGAGTTATTGAGCAAGCGAAAACGAGCGCCACGCCAGAATTGCGGCGGATCGACGGTTCTTACGGAATCGATAATCGCCCCTGCCCTTGCAGGTTCACCGACGACACCTTTCGTGACGCCGTTGGACAGCAGTTTATGCCGCCGCAATTGGCCGTCGGGCGAAAGGGCAAAGCAGTCAGTAAACGTGCCGCCAACATCGATCCAAAATTCCCAGCGACCGCTGCTCATAAGACTGATTGAACCACAGCGACGCTGAGATGCAGAGAGGGCACGAATTCGAGGCTCAAATTTCGTGAATACTGCTGCTCAGCGTCTCGGCGGTGGAAATTCTACTTTCCGCCAAGTGACATTAAGTGCGAGGCGGTGCGTAAATACATCTTGCCACCGGCGATTGCCGGAGTGGCGCAGGTCGATTCGCCCAATGGATTGCGGGCTAGCAGCTTGTATTCCGGCGCGGCGGCAATCACCACCACGTCGCCGTCGAGCGAAATGCAGTAAATACGATCGCCTACCCGGATCGGCGAACTGTAGAACACGCCACCGATGCGTTGTCGCCAGTGCGTTTTGCCGGTGGGCACATCGATGCAAGTGACGATGCCGCCGTCGCCCCAGAGAAATGCCAGATCGCCGGCAATGCACATCGTGGTGACATAGGGCGCCGAGCTTTTGGGGATGGTGTAAACCAACTCAGGAGTACGACCTTCTCGATTTCCCGGTCTGACGGCCATGACCGAATTGCTGCCTCCCTTACCTTCGGCGCCATCGCCCTGATTCACCAATATCAAGCCACTCGCCAGCACTGGCGAGCCCACCGGTCGTGCTTTAAGCACGGGAGCCGACCAAAGTTCGGCGCCAGTTTTCAAATCATGACTGGTAATGCCGTAAGCCCAGCTGCAGACAATCAGCTCTTTACCCAGCGGTGTTTCTAAAACGCACGGCGTGGCGTAGGAAGCATTTTGTCGATTGTCGGCGTATTTGCGGGGAATTTTCCAGCGTTCCTGACCGGTCTTAGAATCAACCGCCAGCAAAAAGCGAACGTCGCCTTCCTGGTCGTTCGTGATAATCACTTCGTCGTCCACGACAATTGGCGAGGTGCCGAAGCCGTGCTGGCTGATGTAGGGTCCAAGATTCAACTGCCAGACATCCTCACCCTTATGGGTAAGCGCTTGCAGCACAAACTCCTTGTCGCTAGCCCAAGCCAAATAGATTCGCTCCGCGTCGAGCGCCGGCGTACTAGAAGCGTAGCTGTTTTGCGTGTGCAGATGATAGGTGGCGGCAGGAAAGTCGCGCTGCCACAATCTCTTGCCGTCTGTCGTGCTGAAGCAACTGACATACCGAGTGGCACTTTGCGGATCGGCGCTGGTGACAAAAATCTTATCACCCCACACCACCGGCGACGAATGGCCGACGCCTGGCAGTTTGACTTTCCAGTTGTAATCTTTCTCGGTCCATTCAATTGGAATCGTGGCCGACGCCTCCGATTGACCCTGACCATTGGGGCCGCGGAAACGTGTCCACTCCTGTGCGGTTGCCCGAATGCTGACAAAGGCGGAAATGATTGCCAGAGACAGTGACAAACAGCGAGCAAGCATCGCAAATTCTCCTGCCGAACAAACTAGGGCGGACTCTTTGAACAATCGCAGATGTCTGATCGTAACCAACTCGATCGCGAGATGCCAGCAGCGGGCTTTGGGGCACTTCACTGCGTTGATGGACTCCATTTGGCTGTCCGCCCCGGTTTGGCCCGGATAGAATCCGAAGTTGGTCATTCATTATCCTAATTCGTACCTCCTCATTGGTCATTGGCTCCGATGATTACTGCAACGCTGGGCCGCCTTGCGGCCGGCGAAAATCTTTCGCAGGCAGAGATGACCGCCACGATCGACATGGTCATACGCGGCCATGTTTCCGACGAGCAAATTGCACTGTTGCTTACTGCATTGCGCGCAAAGGTGAAACGGTTGACGAGATCGCCGGGGCGGCGGCTTCACTGCGCAAACACATGATGCCAATTCGCACGCGGCACCAGAATGTTATCGATACCTGCGGCACCGGGGGCACCGGTTCGAAACTGTTCAACATCAGCACGACGGCGGCCATCGTGACGGCGGCGGCGGGCGTGCCGGTGGCCAAACACGGAAACCGTGCGGTCACCAGCCGCACTGGCTCGGCCGACGTGTTGGCGGCACTGGGTGTGAACATTATGGCCGAGGTGGCGTGTGTGGAGCGCTGCCTGGATGAGCTGGGCATTTGTTTCTGTTTCGCGCCGATTGCGCATCCATCGATGAAGCGCGTGGCTGAGGTGCGGCGGAAGCTGGGCGTGCCGACGATCTTCAATTTGCTCGGGCCGCTCTCGAATCCCGCCGGTGCGCCGTTTCAATTGCTAGGTGTCGGCCGTCGTGAGCTGCGCGAGCCGATGGCCAAAGCCCTGGCCTTGTTGGGAACCAAACGGTCAGCCGTAGTCGGCGGCGAAAACGGTTTGGGCGAAGTGACAATCGCCGGAACGACTTTCGTCACCGAAATTGCCGAAGATGGCATGTTGCGCGAACACCGCTGGACGCCCGACGATTTTGGATTGAAGCCCGCTACATCGCTGGATGCGCTCTTCGTCGAAAATGCGGCCGAGAGTGCGGCTCTAATTCGCCGCGTGCTGGCCGGAGAAGTGGGAGCGGCGCGAGACATTGTGGTTGCCAACGCGGCGGCCGCGCTGTGGGTGGCCGGGAAAGCGAAAACTTTACGCGAAGCGGCGGCGATGGCGGAGCAAGCGATTGATAGCGGCGCAGTACGCGAATTGCTTGATCGTTTGGTTGATTACACTAATCGAAACTCATAGTCAAACGGCGGGCAAGCCCAGGGGTTGCAACCCCTGGGCTTGGTTTCACGCTACAAGTCCAAATTCATCATGGCCGCCACTTCAGAAACCCGAGTCCGCGATCCGGTTTGCGGCATGCTGGTCGACCCGGCCAAAGCCGCCGGCAAGTTCGACTACCAAGGCCAGACGTATTACTTTTGCAATCCGCGCTGTTTGCAAAAGTTTCAAGCGCAGCCGGATGTTTATTTAATGCCGACGCCGGTCGCCAGCGGAATGCAACTGCCGGTGATGCAGCCGGGGGACTCCCCTCCCTTACGGTCGGGGCTCGCCGTCGTCGATCTTGCGGCGACTGGGTCGCAGCAATCATCAGCCTTCCGCCCTCCGCCTTCCGCCTCGACTTACATCTGCCCCATGGATCCGGAAGTGCGGCAAGATCATCCCGGCAGTTGCCCCAAGTGCGGCATGGCATTGGAGCCGGAACACATCGCGCCGCCGCCGACCCGCACGCAGTGGGTTTGCCCGATGCACCCGCAAATTGTGCGCGACGAGCCCGGCAATTGCCCGATTTGCGGCATGGGCTTGGAGCCGCAGACGGTGACGGCCGCTGACGCGCCGAATCCAGAATTGATCGACATGTCGCGACGGTTCTGGATTAGCGTTGCACTTAGCGCGCCACTGTTCATCATCGCCATGATCGACATGCTGCCAAGCATGCCGCTCCAGCATTGGCTGGGTGCGACAACGCTGCGGTGGATTGAATTCGCGCTGGCCACGCCGGTGGTATTGTGGTGCGGGCTGCCGTTTTTCGAGCGCGGCTGGCAATCGATTGTGAACCGTTCGCCCAACATGTTCACGCTGATCGCCATCGGCACCGGTGCGGCGTACGGTTTCAGCGTCGTGGCAACGCTTGCGCCGGGATTGTTTCCGGAAACATTGCTCGGCCACGGCGGCAAAGTGCCGGTTTATTTCGAATCGGCGGCCGTCATTATCACGCTGGTGCTGTTGGGCCAGGTGCTGGAATTGCGGGCGCGCGGACAAACTTCCAGTGCCATCCGCGCCTGTTGGGGCTGGCGCCGAAAACGGCGCGGCGCATTGAAGCCGGTGGCAGCGAGCATGACGTGCCACTGGATCAGGTGCAAGTCGGCGATCGATTGCGCGTACGGCCCGGGGAAAAGATTCCGGTTGATGGCGCGGCGCTCGAAGGCACAAGCAGCGTCGATGAATCGATGATCACCGGCGAGCCAATTCCCGTGGAAAAACAGCAGGGCGATCATGTGACCGCCGGCACGGTGAACGGCACGGGCACGCTTGTCATTCGAGCCGATCGCGTTGGCAGCGACACCCTACTGGCGCAAATCGTCCGCATGGTCAGCGAAGCGCAGCGCAGCCGGGCACCCATCCAGCGGTTGGCCGACGTGGTTTCCGCCTGGTTTGTACCGGCGGTTATTTTAATTGCGATCATCACGTTGATTGCCTGGTTTGCACTCAGCAACGAAGACCGTTTGGCCCATGCAATTGTGAACAGCGTAGCCGTGTTGATCATTGCTTGCCCCTGTGCGCTGGGTTTGGCGACGCCAATGTCGATCATGGTCGGCATTGGCCGCGGCGCGATGGCCGGCGTGCTGGTGAAAAACGCCGAGGCGCTGGAGATCATGGAGAAAGTGGACGTGCTAGTGGTCGACAAGACTGGAACCCTGACCGAGGGCAAACCGCGATTGAATACCATCTTCACAACCAGCTCCGCCGGAAGATCGAACGATGATCTGCTCCGCCTCGCCGCCGCACTAGAGCGCGCCAGCGAACACCCGCTCGCCGCAGCCATCGTCGCCGCAGCCAATGAAAAACAAATCGATCTGCCGCCCGTCGAAAACTTTCGCTCCCTGACCGGTAAAGGCGTCATCGGCAAAATGGATGGTCACGAGGTAGTGCTGGCCAACGCAAAACTGCTCGACGAAATGAAAGTCGCGCTGCCTGCCGAAATTCTCCAGCGCTTTAAATCGCTGCAGACCAGTAGCGAAACAGTAATTTTCGTCGTCATCGACGGCCAGGCCGCCGGATTGCTCGGCGTCGCCGATCAAATCAAAACCAGCACTCCGGAAGCAATCAGATTGTTGCATGCCGATGGCGTGCGAATTGTGATGCTGACCGGAGACAGCCGCACAACCGCCGAAGCCGTGGCCGCGAAACTAGGAATCGACGATGTCCGTGCGGAGGTTGCACCGACCGACAAAGCCGACGTAATCAAGCGGTTGCACGCCGATGGGCACACAGTGGCCATGGCCGGCGATGGCATCAACGACGCCCCGGCACTGGCTCAAGCCGATGTGGGTGTTGCCATGGGCACCGGCACTGATGTGGCCATCGAAAGCGCCGGCATCACGCTGGTGAAAGGAGACCTGCGCGGCATCGTCAAAGCCCGGCGACTAAGTCATGGCGTGATGGGCAACATCCGTCAGAATCTGTTTTTCGCTTTCATCTACAACTCGCTCGGCGTGCCCATCGCCGCAGGCATTTTGTATCCGTGGTTCGGTTTGCTGCTCAGTCCGATGATCGCCGCGCTGGCGATGAGTTTCAGCAGTGTTTCGGTGATTAGCAACGCGCTGCGACTGCGACGGCTGGAGTTGTAGCATAGGTTTTCGGCCTGATGTAAATTGCGCAGAATGATAATCGAAGCATCAAAGTCCAGACGCCGGTGGCTGCAATTCAGTTTGCGGTCGCTACTTTTGTTTATGTGTGTAGCAGCGGTGGTGATCGCGTGGCCACAGATTCATCGACGAATTCAAGCGCATCGCTTGGCGGAATTTGCCGGCAAAGATCTCCGAACGCTGAATGAAGCCGAAGTCAATCAATCGGGCGAATTGATTGCCGCCTTGATCGATGAACCGCAAGAACCGCTGGGTGTACCGTTCGGCCTCGGCTCATTATATGGCTTCGAATCTTGGTACGTATGGCGTCCCGTGTCTCTTGACGCATATTTGATACTGTTTCAAGGCCGGCATCTGATTTCCATACCCGGAACGTCCTCAGCTCGAGTGTTCATGCTTGATCCGAACGGAAACGTCATATCACGGATTGAATTCACTACTGGTTATCGCACCGATCTTGTTGCTGCAACCTTTGATGAAAACGATCCCGTCTTTCCCTATATCAAGGTCGAAACCGAAAGATCGATTAATGGTCAAGACATACGATGGCAGTTCTATGCGATCACAAATCGTTACTTGGAGTTAGTCCGACTCGAAAACAAAAAAGGCGATGTAATTCCAATTGCAACGAAGCACGAAGTTGGCCCAGAGGTGACTCCGCCAACAAACGACGAGTGGTCGCACTGGCTTAATTCAAGAGATCGCCATTCACTCCTGAAAATGCTGGCGACATTGCCTGTTAATGCCTCGATCGAAAATTTTGACCCGACTGTCAAGACTCGCCTGCTCGAGCTTTCCACCAATCGTGATAAGTGGGTTGCGGAGGCGGCGGCGGCATACCTAAAGGTTGTTGAGAACCCACAAGCATTCTCTTCGTACAATCCCTGATCCACTTGGCAGACTGCTTCTAGCTTAGCGGCAACCGCAAACCGTCGTATGCCAACTCCATTCCCGGCGGCAGCGAGCCGTTCGTGGCTTCATGCTCCAGCTCATGCGCCATGTGGGTGAAATACGTGAGCTTGGGTTGCAATCGCGTGGCAATTTCGACGGCCTGTTCGAGACTGAAGTGCGTGGCATGGCTGCGCGGCCGCAGCGCGTCGAGAATTAAAACATCCAAGCCGGTGAGCAACGCCAAACTGTCCGGCGGGATACCGTTCGTATCGGTGCAGTAGGCGATATTGCCGATGCGGAAACCGAGCGCGCGGAATTTGCCGTGCGTCAATCGAAACGGAATGATTCGCTGGCCGAGGAGTTCAAACGGCTCGGTCGTAATGCGGCGCATGTCCAATTGCGGCACGCCGCCTGCATAGCCGTGGTTATTTTCGGCGAAGGCGTAATCGAAAGATTTCCGAATCCGTTCCTCGACAAAATCCTCGCAGAATACAGGCAACGGATGGCCAAGGTAGTACGGAAACAATCGCAGATCGTCCAGTCCAAACACGTGATCGGCATGGTCGTGCGTGAACAGCACCGCATGCACAATGCCAACGTTCTCACGTAGCAGTTGAGTGCGCAAATCAGGCGGTGTATCGATGAGCAAATTTCCTTCTGGTAATCCAAGCACTAGCGCGCACCGGGTCCGTTTGTTTTTCGGATTTTCGCTCGTGCAGGTTGCACAACCGCAGCCGATGCACGGCACGCCGGTCGAGGTTCCCGTGCCCAGGAAAATCAACTGTCCGCGGATATCAGTAGTTTGAAGTTGGAGCGACACGAATCGGGTGTCTTAATGTCTAGGTGTCTGGGCGTGCAAATAAGCGACTAAATGCTTGCCAAAACGCTAGTTGCGTCGCGGACGGCAAAGGTCGATCGTTATTGACCCAGCCCCGCCAATCGCTATAAACTTCCATATTCTTCGATTCACGATCAGCATACCCGATTCGGCTTTGGTCCGCTTTAGCCGCTGCGCTCTTTGTGCGGCCGCCGACAAGGCAGCATATTTGCCGCCCGCCGACGAATAATACATCGGACCAAACCTGAACCTATCCGAAATACGGCCTGACGATGGAAGCTTTGGAACAAATTTGGGACTCGACCAGCAGCTTTTTCAACGGCTTGAGTCAAGGTATCGAGCGCGGCATTACGTCGCTGTTTGGCTCATCAAATGCCCGGTATATCAAGAAGTTGCAGCCGAAAGTCGATGTCATTAGCGCGCTGGAAACCAAATACCAGGCGCTGAGCGATGCTGATCTGAAACACCAGACAGTGTTGTTCCGCCAACGGTTGGCCGACGGCGAGACGGTGGACGATTTGCTGGTCGAAGCCTTCGCCGTGTGCCGCGAGGCTGGCCGGCGATTTCTCGGCATGCGGCACTACGATGTCCAGCTGATCGGCGGCATGGTGCTGCACAGCGGCGCGATCGCCGAAATGATCACCGGCGAAGGCAAGACGCTGGTCGCTACCTTGCCGGCCTATCTTAACGCGCTGGAAAGCAAGGGCGTGCATGTCGTCACCGTGAATGATTACCTGGCCCGCCGCGACATGGAATGGATGGCCCCAGTTTACACCAATCTTGGTCTCTCCGTCGGCGCCATTCAATCAGGCATGGACGGCGCCGAGCGGCAAAAAGCTTACGCCTGCGACATCACCTACGGCACCAACAACGAATTCGGCTTCGATTACCTGCGCGACAACATGCGGCCGGCAGCGCGTGACGATTACCACTACCCCAAGCATTTGCAGCAGGTGCAGGGTCCGCTGCATTACGCGATTATCGACGAGGTTGACAACATTCTGGTCGACGAAGCGCGGACACCGCTGATTATCTCCGGCCCGGCGCACGATGACGTCACCAAGTACACCAAGGCCGACAAGATCGCCCGTCAACTGCAGAAGGATTTGCACTTTGAAGTCAAAGAGAAAGAACACACCGTTGCGTTGACGGACGAAGGCGTGCGGGCCGCCGAAAAGCTGGCCGGGGTGGAAAGCTTTTACACGGCCGGCAACATGGAATGGCCTCACCTGATTGATAACTCGCTCAAGGCGCATCATCTGTACAAACGCGATGTGAATTATGTTGTTGAGGACGGCGAAGTTGTGATTGTCGATGAGTTCACCGGCCGTAAAATGCCCGGCCGTCAGTGGAGCGATGGGCTGCATCAGTCGGTGGAAGCCAAGGAAGGTGTGCGCGTCAAAGAAGAAACGCAGACGCTGGCCACCATCACGCTGCAGAATTTTTTCAAGCTCTACAAAAAAATCTGCGGCATGACCGGTACCGCGATGACCGAGGCGGCCGAGCTCTGGAAAATCTACAAGCTCGATGTGATCGCGATTCCGCCCAATCGTCAGCTACAGCGGGTTAACTATCCCGACGTGATTTACCTATCGGAGAAAGATAAATTCAACCAGGTAGCCACCGAAATCGAGCGCATTCACAAATGGGACACCGTTGAATTGAAAGACGGCGAGTGGCTGATCGGCACCGTCAAGAGCGAAAACGAGCACGAAATCAGCTTCGACGATAAAGAAACACACGAACTGAAAAATATTCCTCGCGACAAAATTAAATTTATCCAGAAACGCGGCCGACCGATTCTCGTCGGCACCGTGTCGATCGAAAAAAGTGAACGCCTTTCCGCGCTGTTGGAGCGCCGCGGCATTCCGCATCAAGTGCTCAACGCCAAACATCACAAGCGCGAGGCGGAAATTGTCGCTCAGGCCGGCCGCAAGGGAGCCGTCACCATCGCGACGAACATGGCCGGCCGCGGCACCGACATCATTCTGGGCGGCAATGCTGACGCCATGGCCTGGGCTCAACTACAAGACAAATATCCCACACGGCTGGAAGTGCCGCCGGCCGAATGGGATTCGCTGGTGAAGCAAATCGAAGAACGTGAGAAGTTCAAAGTTGAAGGGGCGGAAGTTAAAGCGATCGGCGGCTTGCACATCATCGGTACCGAGCGGCACGAGGCGCGACGCATCGATAACCAGCTGCGCGGTCGATCAGGTCGACAAGGCGATCCTGGCTCCGGCCGGTTTTATCTTTCGCTGGAAGACGACCTGATGCGTATTTTCGCTGGCGAATGGGTTAAGAGCGTGCTCACTCGCTTGGGCATGCAAGAAGGCGAGGCGATCGAAAGCCGCATGGTCAGCCGCCGCATCGAAGGTGCGCAGAAGAAAGTCGAGGAACGCAACTTCGACATCCGCAAAAACCTGCTCGAATATGACGAGGTAATGGACGAGCAACGCAAGCGAGTCTATTCCTACCGTCAGCGCGTTCTCGACGGCGGCAGTTGCAAAGAGCTCATTTTGGACATGATTAACAGCCAGATTGAGCAAAACCTGGACATCTTCCTCGACAAAGATTACGGCACCGAGACTTTCGCCAAATGGGCCGGCAACTTGCTCTCGGTGGAACTTGACCCGCGCGAATTCCGTGGCCAGGATTTCCAAGCCGCAGAACATCTGGCCAAAGATGAAGCGGAGCGGATGGCGGAATCGCAGGTGTTTGAAGCTGTCGAAGAGAACTTACCTGAAGGTGAAGAAGAAGATTGGAATTGGGAAGTGCTCGCGAAGTTTTCCAACTCCCGGTGGAAGACGAATTTCCGTGACCGCGACTTGAAGAAAGCCGGCCGCGATGGTGTGACGGAAGTGATGCTGGAGCAAGCCAAAGCGGCTACGTTGCAAATCGATTTGAGCGACGGTGCCCGGTTCCTCGATCCCGACTATGGGCTGCGGACCGCTTTGGGTTGGGTTCATTACAAGTTTGGCATTCAGCTCAATCTCGACGAAGTGCGAGATTTGGAATCTGCAAGTTTTAAAGAACGGTTGCGCGACAAAGCTCGCGAGACTTACGATTGGAAAGAAGCTGAGTACCCCGTCATCGCCGGTCTCTTGCACTTCACCACTCGTGATGCGTCGGGCCAAAAGCGTTACGACCGCGACCGGCTGGTCGATTGGGCCCGCGAGCGGTTCGGCGTCGAGTTTTCGCTGGACGATCTGAAGAATAAACAGCAGGAAGAAATTCGCTCGCTGTTAGTAGAGCACAGCCGTTCGTCATCGATTAAAGCCAACGAAGCCCGCGCGGAAGTCGCTCGCCTGATCGACGATGTCTTTCGGAAAATTGCGGCAACTCACGAAAGCAACGGCAGTCATTCCAGCTCGCGCATCACTGCTGGCAAAACGAACGACAAAGGATTGCTGCAAAGACTGGTCGACCGGCTCAGGACATACGATTCAAAACTCACGGAAGAAGAAATCCAGAAGCTGGATCGTCAGCAGCTCGAGCATCGCGCCACTTTGGCTATCGATGAACACTTCCGGCCGGAAATGCGTCGCATGGAACGGGCGCTGGTACTGCAAATTCTGGACGCCGCCTGGAAAGATCATCTGCTGGCAATGGATCACTTGCGGTCCAGCGTTTCGCTCCGCAGCTATGCTCAGGTCGATCCGAAGGTCGAATACAAACGGGAAGGCATGCGCACCTTCGACGTGATGTGGAACAGCATTGGTGATCGCGTGACCGACCTGATTTTCCGCATGGAACAGCTCGACGAAAGCTTCGTCGGCTCCACGTGGAAAGAAACCGCTGCCACCCACGACGAAGCCCCGCCGGCCACTGCCATCGGTCAGCAACAGCAGTCGGCCATTGACGGTTCGCAAGGTGAAGCTCAAAAGATCGAGCCCATCCGCAACAAGAGTGAGAAAGTCGGGCGTAATGATCCGTGCCCTTGCGGCAGCGGGAAGAAGTTCAAAAACTGCTGCATGCGTTCGCGGCAGGCTTAGCATCTTTTACCGCCAGGGAATGGATTCCCGATATGGCTTATCTGCTGAATCTTATTTACGCCGTTCTATTGGTGCTCGCTGCGCCGTGGCTTGTTTATCAGCGGATCTTTCGCGGGAAATATCGCGAAGGGTTCACGGCGAAGTTCTGGGGGGCCCTGCCGAACCGAAATTCAAATCGGCCGTGCATTTGGCTGCACGCGGTCAGCGTTGGCGAAGTGAATTTGATCGGCGTCCTGCTCAAAGAAGTGGACGAACAGCGACCGGATGTCGAGTGTGTCATTTCCACGACGACGACGACCGGATTTGAATTGGCGAAGAAAAAATATGCTCAGCATCTCGTTTTTTATTGCCCGCTCGATTTCTCCTGGGCTGTCCGTCGGGCAATGCGGCAGATTCGGCCGTCGCTCTTGGTGCTTGCCGAGCTTGAATTGTGGCCCAATCTGATTCGTGCGGCCACAGACTATGGCGCGTCGGTGGCGATCGTCAATGGTCGGCTCAGTGAAAAGAGTTTTCGCGGATACCGACGCCTTCGAAGGTTGCTGCGGCCTGTGCTCGATCGAATCAATCTGGTCGCCGTCCAGAATGAGGAATATGCCGAGCGCTTCCGAGCTCTGGGAGTCGATCATGAACGAGTGCGAGTGACTGGCTCGCTGAAATTCGACGGCGCGCAAGTCGACCGCAACAATTCGAAAACCAGGTTGCTGCGAGAGCTGGCTGGGTTCGATGCTGACGATCTCGTCTTTCTTGCCGGCAGCACCCAAGCGCAGGAAGAGCGATTGGCGCTAGAAGCATTTCAATCGCTATCCACAAGGCATCCGCAACTTCGGCTCGTCATTGTTCCACGTCATCCACATCGATTCGAAGAAGTGGTCACGCTGCTAAATCACAGCGGGCTACCGTGGCAACGGCGATCAGAACTGCGCAGTGGTCAGTGGTCAGTGGTCAGTGGTCAGTTGCAGCAGACAACAGGCAACGGACAACGGACAACGGACAACGGGCACATCCTTATCATAGACACCGTCGGAGAACTCGGCGCCTGGTGGGGCACGGCCACCATCGGCTTTGTCGGCGGCAGCCTGTTTTCCAGCCGCGGCGGTCAGAACATGATCGAACCGGCGGCTTACGGCGTGGCCACTTGCTTCGGTCCCAACACCCAAAACTTTCGCGACGTGGTCGAGCTGTTGCTAACAAACAACGCCGCCGTGCGGGTCGAAAGCGGGGAAGATTTGACAACCTTCGTGCGTCGTTGTCTTGAAGACCGAGATTACTCCGTCGCGCTCGGCCAGAATGCCGCCGTGATTGTTGGCAAACAACAAGGCGCAACCGCTCGCACTTGGGAGATTCTCGAGCCGTTGCTGCCAAAATCGGCGTCGGAAAATGTGGCAAATACAAATCGTCAAGCGGCGTAAGTATTAAACCGGCGGAATCATTTCGCCACGGACGATGTCGTCAAACGTTTGTCTGACACGCACCAAGTATGGTTTAGCATCGCGAATCAAAACCTCAGCCGCCAGCGGTTTGCTGTTGTAGTTGCTGCCCATCACGAAGCCGTAAGCGCCGGCGACTTCTAGCACCAGGTATTCGCCGACTTCGGCCGCGGGCAATTGGCGAGTGCAGACGAATCCGCCTTCTTGCTGCGTGAAGATATCGCCCGATTCGCACAGCGGGCCGCCGACCACGACATCGTGCATTGGCCGCTGTTTGCCGTCGCCGGTTCGCGGTGCGATCGACATCGGATGGTAGGCTCCGTACAAAATCGGCCGCGCCAAATTGTTGAAGCCGGCATCGAGCAAATAAAACGTGTTGGCGCCCATTTGCTTGATGGCGCGAATTTGGGCGACCAAATAGCCCGACTCGGCCACGAGATATCTTCCGGGCTCAATCTCCAACCAAATTTTGTGGCCAAACGCGTCTTCTAATCGCTTGCGGGTTTCATCCCACAGTTTGAAATACGCGGCGATATCGACATACGATTGGTCGGCTTTGTACGGCACCGGCAAACCGCCGCCGGCGCTGATGACGGTGAGGCTGCGTCCCACCTCGCGGGCGGTTTTTTCCAGCGACTGGCAAACGTGCCGCAGATGTTCCAGATCGGTGCCCGAGCCGATGTGCATGTGCAGCCCGCTAACGCCTAGGCCGTGGGCATCGGCGCGGCGAAGGCAATCAGCCAGATCGGCATGCCAGATGCCGTGCTTCGATTGCTCGCCGCCGGTGTTCGTCTTCTGACTGTGACCGTGGCCGAAGCCGGGATTGATGCGCAGCGTGATGTGCCGGCCAGGGCGCGCTGGCCGAGCTGATCGATCATATCGGCCGAGCCGCAATTGGCGTGAATGCCGGTTTCAACGACCAGCGCGAGTGCTTCCTCGTCGAAAATATCGGCGGTGTAAACCAGTGGCGGCGGCGCTTGCGGGTCGTTGCCGGTGGGTTTGTATCCGGCAGCTAACGCCCGCCGTATTTCGCCAGCGCTGACGGCATCGACCAGCACGCCACGACGGCGAACAAAATCCAGAATCGCTAAATTCGAACACGCCTTCTGTGCATAACGAATGACGTCGAACGCTTTCAAATCATTAATCCGCTCAGCAATTTTCGCGGCGTCATAAATATAAGCCGGCGTGCCGAATTGCTCAGCCAAATGGTTGACAGAGATTCCGGCAATCTGAGTGCGAAGCGGCAAAAATGCGGGTGCGGCAGGCATGACGGGGGCTTGTTGGCGAATTCGGGCTCAAGCGGATGTAACGGCGGGTCTTGTCCCGCGCGGGACAAACGAAACGGTTCGGCCCAACCAGCGAGTGTAGCGCACAAGTTGCTCGCGGAAAAGCCGGCAAACGGACAATCTGATGGGAGCGATGAAGGCAACCAGTTCCATTGCGACTCATGTCGATCTTCACGGCAAAACTGCACGTCAGGAAATTCAGCAAAAAAACAGCCCGGTCGCCGTGCGGCCGGGCTGTTTTGAAATGAATCAGACTTTTGGACAACCACCGAAGATCAGCCACCGGGATTCAAGCCGCCGCGAGGCGGTGCACCGGCTCCGCCACCCATCTTCGCCTTGCTCATATCGCCCACGGCTTGGAGGACGCCTTCCTCAACTTGCACGCGGTACGTGATGCCGTTGGAAATGGGCTTGGCGTTGACCAGAATGTGATCTTTGCCCTGCGTCGATTGCAGCGCACCGGCGAAAGCGGCCAAGCCCGGTTCGTTATTCACCGAGGACGCGAAGTTGAAAATCGGCGCGAGTGCCACTGACAATTGGAAAGGCAGCACCGACTTGTTGGGTTCGGCAGCCGACTTATCGATCACCGACTTGGCCAAATCCAAGCCTCCCTTGCCCAGTGCGGCATAGGCGCTGTCTTTACCGGCGCCGAAGTACACGTCAACCGTATCACCAAAAATCTTCTTGGCGTCCTCTTCGCCTTCGGGCACTTTGACGCTGACCTGGTGGAACTTCACATCTTTGTACGTTTCCAGATCAAACTTCACCGTGGCCATGCTGTTGAATTCGGCGTCGCCTTTGGCAAGCGTAATCAGATTCTTCACGGCAGCTTCCAGCCCGGCGCTGTCGGCGACGAAGCCGCCCACAACCGCCTGGAACTTATTTGGCGCGAGAACCAGAATGCCGCCGGCATCCGATTTGCCGGTGCGCACGGTCTTTTCAATCACATCGAGCAACTGCCGCAGCACGGTTTTCACCTGGCTGCGGGCGTTGTCGTCAGGCAAATTGGTGTCGTTATCGACGGCCTGTTCCGCCTTGGTTTTCAGCTGTTCCAACGTGGTAATCGCCTGTTCGATCTGCTCAGGGGACGATTTGCCTGTGAAATTCATCGTCACCGCGGCATCCGGCGAAATGAATCCAGCAAAATTGGTTCGGGCGTCGGCCACTTGAAGCAAATCTTTGGCCAGTGACGATCCGGGGACCGCCGTAAAGGTCACGTCGAAATGGGTGTTCTTCGCCTGGCGATCGAGCTTCCAGCCAAGTGTGATTTGATCGGCTTCATTTAACAGGCGCTCGATCATCTGGATCTGCTGATCCATGCTCTGCTGGCTGAGTCCACCCAATTCACCGCCCTGTTGCTGCTGCATGGCCGCGGCAAAAGCCATGACCTGGCGAATTTGATCGATCGCCTTCTTGCGCAGTTCCGGCGAAAGGTTCTGCAAGTAGACTCTGGCGCCAATGTCGTAATCGGCGTTCAAGCCAGCCAGCGCCTTCATCGGGTCAGCCGGTGGCTGCAGGTCTTTATCGTGCGTGATGGCAGCCCAACCATTCTGTTCGCGAACAAACAGATCGCCCTGTGGGCTGTTCACATGGAGCACGCCCCCGTCATCTTGCGGCGGGCCGATGATGCCAAACATCGAAATCGACGTAATTAAGTCCTTGGCGCTGGTCACGGGCACTAACAAAATCGGGTTCGGCTTTTCGTTATCGATGCTCACTACCAAACCGATAGGCTTGGTATGATCGAGTCCCTTGAGGCTCTTAACCATGCCCTCGACCATAGGCCTGGCAGTTGCCTGGCCCACAAGTTGGCCGACAAAATCAATGTCGGCCATCAAATCGTCGACGCTGGGAAGCGCCACCATCAGCACCGGCGGATTGTTTTGTGCACGCGCCAGCGTCGCGCCGGTCAGCAGTACTGCCAGCGCCAGAGTTGATTGAAGAAACTTTTTCACGTTGACCATCTCCTAGATTGAAGAACTGTGAATCTGTTGTGAGAGCCGTTTTCGAGGGGCAGCAGTCATGCCGCCGCTCTCGACAGCCGCACGGCTCCGGCTCCGTGGCGGAATTGCGCTTTGCGCGCAATGCCGACAGGGAACAATACCTTGTCAAACCGGCCCCGGTTTTAGCGAATCTACGAAAAATCGCTAGGCTCTAGTGAGCCTGTTCGCAGTCAGAAACTGCGAAAACAGCAAAAAACACAAAAAAATAGCGCGGACGCTCACGACAGCACGCATCCGCCTACGGCTGCCTTTCGTGCCTGCGTGTTCCGCCCCGTTGAGAATTGGCGTCTGGCCTATTTATCGTTCGCGGAACGTGATGCGGCCCTTGGTCAGATCGTAGGGCGATAATTCCACTTTCACTTTATCGCCCGGCACAATGCGGATGAAATTCTTGCGCATGCGACCCGCCACGTGGGCCGTGACGATGTGGCCGCCGTCGATTTGCACTCGAAATCGGGTGTTCGCCAGAGCCTGCGTCACCACCCCATCGACTTCGAGCGCTTCTTCTTTTTGTTTTTCTTCCGCCATCGGCAACTCCCCAGAGCCACAAATCGCACGGTCGAAACTCGACCTGCTGCCATCAAACCACGCCTGATGATACCATTTCCACCGTCTTCGCGGTAGATAAGCCCGCGGCTTTGGTCGGCAGTAGGATTCGGCTCAGATAATCGCGCAATCTGTTACCCGAACCGCTGTTACCGCGGAAGCCAAGGTAACCATCCGGCCGCACAACAGCCAGCGCCGACCTGCGCAACCCCAGCCGCTCGCGAACTTGATTCTGATGATCGGCAAGAACAGTGATTCCGTTTGCTTCTAGTCCGCTGTCCGAGATTCCGTCGGGCAAAACTAAAAGCGTCCGCACAACATCGTCGTAATTCTCGACTGAATCACACGCCTGATCGACCAATGCGGCAACCGAATTCGGGTCGCTCTGGATTGCTTCCGCCGATGGCAATACGAGGAGCGTGAACTCGACACCACGCAGTGCCTCAAGCAACCGCACGTCTTTACCAGAGCGCAAATCGCTCAACGGTGCATCGGGCAGCCGATCCCCGGCGCTGATCACGCTGCCCCAAGCATCCCCCGGGTCATCGTCGTTCAGCGGGCTGTCTGGATAATGAATTGCCATTTCAGACAGATTGGCGATCGCCCGATCCTGCACCGCCGTTAGTTTGCCGGCCAGCGACATCAAGTGATTTCGCATGAACTGCAACACCGGGTTGCGCAGCGTGGCCACGCGGGTGAACAGCCCGGCGTTACGCAGCACCATATCGCCCACGGCACTGCGCTCCTTCGTGTAACTCTCTAATAGCGATTCATTTGCCTGGCCGCGATGCACCAGCGCAATTTTCCAGGCCAAATTAAAGGCGTCTTGCATGCCGGTGTTCATGCCTTGACCTCCCGCCGGACTGTGGATATGAGCAGCGTCACCGGCCAAGAATACGTGGCCGCGACTGTATTCGTTCACTTTTCGCTCATGAATGCGAAAACCCGCCAGCCACACCGGGTCGTGCAACCGCACGCCGGCAGGACCGCGCTGATCGACCAGCTTTTGAGCATCAGCGAGTGTCGGATCAGCCGGCTTCTCCGTACCCGCCGCGGGTCCCAAATCCGCAATCACACGGCAGCGACCCGGCGCGAATGGGAAGAAAATCAACACGCCGTCGCGATGCCAATACGCGCTAATTTCATCGCCGGCCATTGGGCCATCCAAATGCACATCGGCCAGCATCCAATCATTCGGCTCAAATTCGCCTGTGAATTGCAAACCCAACTCTTTGCGCACCGTGCTGTGGGCGCCGTCGCAGCCTAGCAGCCATTGGGAGACTATTTTTTCTTCGCCGCCGTTGGCTCGCCTTAGGGTCGACGTAACTCGATCTTCTTCCTCAACAAAATTAATTAGTTCCGTCTGCCGCTCGACTCGCAATCCACGCCGCAAGAGATTTTCGTTCAGTACGCGTTCCGTTTCGCTCTGCGGAATTAACAACGGCTTGGGAAATGCGGTGTCCTCGCGATGGATTTTCACCTGGAGCAGTCGTTTGCCGTTGCCGTAAATGCTTGCCCCCTTGGCCAGCATGCCGGCGGCGACAAAATCTTGCACCACTCCCGCATGATCCAATAGTTCCAGCGTGCGCCCCCAAATCACCAGCGCCTTCGATTTGTCGGTCGGCGCCGCACAGAGATCGACAATCCGACAGTGCAGTCCCTGGCGTGTTAATTCCAGCGCCATGGTCAAACCCACCGGTCCGGCGCCAACAATCAGTGCATCGCATGAAGTTTCAGCCGCAGACATAAATTCCTCGCTTCCTCGTTTCCTAAGCGTTGAATATCCACAGGAGAGCGTACCATTCTGGACCGGAGTATGGGCATCTCTAAATGCACCGTGTGTGGACTGGGCCACCGTAGAACCGTTGTAACCGTTATTTCTACGCTCCGACCGGGACGGTGGGCCAATTCGCCGCCTTCTACCTGCTGCATACCTGCTATACGCGCTCGTTGACGATCTGTCGTAAGCCGTTTACGCTAAATATGTTGTCTTCGATTTTTGCCCGAGGTCGGATCGCGCTCATCCGAAATTCTGTGTCGAAAAAAGCTTGGTCGGGCGTCTTCAACGAGGCGACGGACCGCCGCGTCGAGCAATTTACCGAAAGCGTCAGCTTCGACCGGCGATTGTACGCGCACGACATCTCAGCTTCGATCGCTCATGCTCAAATGTTAGCCAACGTCGGCCTTATCACAGCTGATGAATGCCGACAGATTGAGCAAGGCTTAACCACGATTCGCCAGGAGATTGAGCAAGATGAGTTTAAGTTCACGGTCGAACTGGAAGATATTCATCTGCATATTGAACGGGCTCTGATCGAGCGCATCGGCGATGTCGGTCGCAAGCTGCACACTGCCCGTAGCCGGAACGATCAGGTTTCGACCGATCTAAGGTTGTGGTGCCGCGAATCGATCGATCGATTGGATGCCGCCTTGATTGGATTACAACAGGCGTTCGTCGGTCGCTGCGCTACCGATCAGAGCGTCATCCTGCCCGGCTACACCCACATGCAGAGGGCTCAACCGGTGCTGGCGGCCCACTACTGGCTGGCGTACTGCGAAAAGCTCAAGCGCGATCGAGACCGACTGGCCGATTGCCGTCGTCGAGTGAACGTGCTGCCGCTTGGCGCTGCGGCACTGGCTGGGACAAGTTTGCCGATCAATCGAGACGATGTCGCCCGGCGGCTTGAGTTTGTCGATGAGCAAAGCCAACCGCAAGTGCTGGCCAACAGTTTGGATGCGTCCAGCGATCGCGACTTTGTCATCGAATTGGCGTTTGATCTCGCCCTCATCGCCGAACATCTCAGTACTTGGGCCGAGGAGTGGATTCTGTGGAGCACCGCCGAGTTCAACTTCCTCAGGCTGCCGCAGGCGTTTTGCACCGGCAGCTCGATCATGCCGCAGAAAATCAATCCTGACGTGCTGGAATTGATTCGCGGCAAAACGGCCCGAGTGATCGGCAATTTGCAGGCGCTTTTGATTTTGGTGAAAGGCTTGCCGCTAGCGTACAACCGCGACTTGCAAGAAGACAAAGAGCGGATTTTTGATTCGGTCGATACAGTGCTGGCCTGCCTGAAAATTGCGGCACCGCTCGTGGCCGGAGCCGAATTAAACCACGGAGCCATCGCGGAGAAACTCGACCGCGGCTATCTCGACGCCACGACTTTGATGGAAGAGCTCATCCGCCGTGGCATGCCGCAACGCAGCGCTCACGAAATCGTCGGCAGGCTGGTGCGAACCGCGCTCGACCGCCGCTTGCGGCTTAGCGACCTGACCACCGAAGATCTAAAACAGGCCGACCCGTCACTCGACGAAAGCGTGAAAGCCGTTCTCGGCGTCGAAAATGCCATCGCACGATTTGTCAGCTACGGTTCGACGGCACCCAAAGAAGTTGAAGGACAAGTTGCAACGTGGAAAGAACGATTGACGCGTGAATTCATCAAGAACCACTTCATTTGATTCTCACCACCACCATGAAACGACAACTACTGATCATCGCTGCTTTCGCGCTCACCAGCGCGTCTCTTTCGATCGCTCACGCCCAAGATGCCGCGCCGAGCGATGCGGCCGCACCCGCGGCCCCTGCAACCGCTGCAAAGACGCCCGCCGCCGGAACACCAACCCCACCGGTCGTTGCGGCTAAGCCAGATCCCGCGGTCGATACCATTATCGATTCCAATCCGCAAACGCCGGCCCAAGTATTACGTGCCGTAGGGCGATTGGCCGACCTGGATCGAATCGATCTTGCGAAAAAGTATCTGCAACAACTGGCGGCAGCGAAAGTTGACGAAGCCGCGCTCGCCGAGGCCGCCTGGCAGATCGATCCCGGCACGCTGCTGCGAATCGCCGAGAATAAAGATTTGCAGCCAGAGGGCCGCCAGCTGTCCGACGCGGCGTTGGCCGCTGCGGCAAAATTGACCCGCGATCCCCAGCATTTGCAGGCTGATGTCAACCGACTGGCCGATCCGTCTCGAACCGTGCGGTTCGAAGCTTTGAAAAACGTTCTCGCCGCGCATGAAGACGCTGTTCCAGCACTTGTGATAGCACTCGCCGACAAAAACCGAGCCGCGATTCACCCCGTCGTGAAGCAAACACTCGCACAAATCGGCCCGCAGGCGGTGCCGCCGCTGGTCACGGCAGTGCAAAGCAATGATCCGGCTCTGATGGTGAACGTCATCGACGCGCTTTCGCAAATCGGTTCCCGCGAAGCCGTCGTGTATCTTGCCGCACCTGCCACTTCAGAAAGTTATCCGGCTGAGGTTCGTCAAGCAGCCCGGACAGCGCTCGACGAAATCCAGGGCGTGAAGAATCCGACTCGCGACGATGCCGTGAAACTGCTGACCACCGCAGTCCAACACCATTTGAATCACGATCGACCGCTGAGCACCGATGCCGCCGGCAACGTTGCCGTCTGGCATTGGGATGCAAACAGTAAGATGCCTGTCCGCGAATCGCTGCCGCCGGAGCACGCTGATGCAGCACTTGCTGCTCGCAGCCTGGGCTTGGACCTGATTCGCCTTGCGCCTGACGACCGCCTGGCGAAACGGTTGGTCACAGTGAGCACACTAGAACACATTGCCTTCTCGGCAACTTCCGATGGCGCCCAGAAGCGCAACGAACTGGCACTTGTCTTCAACTTTGGGCCGGCCGACAGCGGCACGATTGAAGACGCACTGGCTTATGCCATGCAATCCGGTCATCTGGCCGCCGCCACCGCTGCGGCGGAAATCCTAGGCAACATCGGCGATGCGTCGCTGCTGCGGGCCAAAGACGGCGTTGTGCGTCCGCTGGTGAAAGCCGTCGCGCAGGGCGATCGTCGCTTACGCTTTGCCGCCGCTGAAGCGATCATGAAATTCAAGCCGACAGAACAGTTCGCCGGCTCCAGCGACATGCTGACAGCACTGGTATTCTTTGCCGATTCGCCGGGCATTCGCCGCGCGGTGGTCGCGTTTCCGAACGAATTGATCGCCGGTCAACTCGTCACCATGCTGGGCACTTTGGGCTACGAGGTGGACACCGCCACGAACGGCCGACGGGCATTTTTGCAATCCATTTCGTCAGGCGATTATGAACTCATCTTACTCAGCGGCCAGCTCGATCACCCGCCGGTGTGGGTCACGCTGCAACAGTTGCGGCACGAGCCTGCTACGGCGCGGCTGCCGATCGGACTGTTAGCCGAGCCGGGCGATGTGCCGTATCTCAATTCGGTGGCTTCGGACGATGGTTCCAATCGCAGTCCGCCACGCATGCGTTACGGCACGATCGGCCCTGGCGGCAACTATGCTTACCTCCCGGATAGCGGTTTTGGCGACGGCCAGTTCACTGACGCTTTTGAACGCCCCATAACGCCCGAGGGCATGAAGTTTTTCATCGACCGCTTGACCCAGCGAGCCGGCAGCGATGTCGTCCCCTCGGCAGTGCGAGAGAAACAAGCCATCGCCGCGCTTCAGTGGCTTAAGCAACTGAACGAAACGTCGCCGCGCGATTTTGATTTGCGACCGTTCAAAGCCACGTTCATCCGAGCCTTGCAGCGACCGGCCACCAGCGCTGCCGCCGCGGAGTTGCTAGCCCTTGACGGCTCGCACATGGCCCAAAGGGCGCTCGTCGAATTGGCCAATATGTCAACTCAGCCGCTCGAAATGCGTCAATCCGCCGCCGCTGTGTTCAGCAGGGCGGTGCGAAAATACGGCATACAACTGACAAGTGGCGAAATCCGAAATCAATACGATCGTTACAACCTCAGCGCCAAGGAAGACCCGGCGGTGCAGCAACTGCTGTGTCTGATTTTGGACGCGATTGAAACACCGACGAAACGTTAACCACAATGCGCAACTTTCTTCGACTTACTTTGTTGGTACTGAGTTGCTTTACAGCAGCACGCTCAGTCGCCGCCGATCTCGCCTGGCCGCCAACGACCAATGAAACCAAACCATGGTCGCGCTGGTGGTGGCTTGGCAGCATCACTACCGAAGACGGCCTGAAGACCGCGATGGAAAAATACGCCGCTGCCGGGCTAGGTGGCTTGGAAATTACGCCCATTTACGGCGTGCGCGGCTACGAAGATCAGTTCATCTCCTTTCTGTCCCCTCAGTGGGTCGATCGACTTTCATTCGTCCTCCAGCAAGGTAAGCGGCTGGGCCTGGGCATCGATATGAACCACGGCACCGGCTGGCCGATGGGCGGGCCGTGGGTGACGCCGGACGACACTTGCAAGTACCTCGCGCACAAAACTTTCAAAGTGCAGCCGGGCGAGAAGTTGAGCGAGCCCGTGACGATGAGCGATCCTGGATTCGTGGCCTTCGCCGGCAAAAAGCGCGTGCCAATTACGCAGCTCAAGGAGCCCTTCGGCGAGAACCAAGATTTGCAAGACATGGCAATCGATCAACTGCGCATGCCGGGTCCGCTGAAACTTGTGGGGCTGATGGCCTACAACGATTCGCATGCGTTGCCGTTCGACCTCTTAGATAAAGTCGATGCCAACGGCAAACTGGATTGGACCGCTCCACCTGATTCCGGCACTTGGACGCTCTATGCTTTGTTTCAGGGCCTGCACAGCCGGATGGTCAAGCGTGCCGCGCCGGGCGATGAAGGGCATGTGCCCGATCATTTCAGCGCTGATGCGATGCGGCATTATTTTGCGAAGTTCGACGAGGCGTTGGCCGGCCGCGATCTGTCCGGGTTCCGCGCGTTTTTCAACGATTCGTACGAAGTGGACGACGGCACGCGCGGCGAAGCCAATTTCACGCCCAAGTTCTTCGAAGAATTCCAGCGCCGCCGCGGTTACGACTTACGCGAGCATCTGCCGGCGCTGTTCGCCACGCAACCGAGTGACGAAAACAGCCGCGTGCTGTGCGATTATCGCGAAACCATTTCCGATTTGCTGCTCGATAATTTCACCAGCGAATGGCGCAACTGGGCGGCGAAGTACGGCAAGCAGGTACGTAATCAATCGCATGGCTCGCCGGCCAACGTGCTCGATTTGTACGCCGCAGTCGATATTCCAGAAACCGAAGGTTTCGGCGGCTCAACCGATGAATTGAAAGAGCGTGTTTCAATGATGTACGCCTCGTCGGCTGCGCACGTCACCAGCAAGCGGCTGGCGTCGTCGGAAACTTGCACCTGGCTTGACGATCATTTCCTCACGACACTTGGCCATGCCAAGCAGCGAGTCGATCAAACGCTGCTGGCGGGCATCAACCACATTTTCTATCACGGCACCACTTATTCGCCGCCCGATGCAGCCTGGCCTGGCTTTTTGTTTTACGCCGCCGTGGAGTTCGACCCGACGAATTCCTGGTGGGACGATTTTCCGGCACTCAACAAATACATCGAACGCTGCCAATCGTTCTTGCAAGCCGGCCAACCGGACAACGATGTGCTACTCTACGCCCCGTTCCACGACCGCTGGATGGAACGCGGCAACGGTACCATGCCGCATTTCAAAATTGGCGGCAGTTTTCCCGGCCAAGATGTCGGCATGCAACTGCTGAAGGCGGGCTACACGTTTGATTTTGTTTCGGATCGGCAGTTGAAGGAAGTGGACTCAAACGAGGGACGATTCTGGTTTGGCGATTTTTCGGCACCCAAAGCCTCGTACCGCGCGATCGTCGTCCCTCCGACAAAATACATGCCAGTTGAAACGCTGGAGAAGCTCATCGAATTGTCGGGCAATAGCAGTCAAGTCGTTTTCGTGGGAGCATTGCCAAAGGATGTGCCTGGTTGGGGAAACTTGGACGAGAAGCGCACAAAGCTCAAACAGGCTCTGAAAATCACAGATGAGGCGACAAAGAATGGCGATTACATGTCCATTCGGATGTCTGGTCGCGGCGGGAGAATTGTTGTCGGGCCTGATGTGACAAGTATGCTCTCCAGATCGACCCTTGCACGCCCGGAAAAGTTGGCAGACCAGTCGATTCAATTTATTCGCCGATCTGATGGCATCGGGCGACGGCAACTCACATATTTCTTGGTGAACCGTGGTGGTTCGAAATTCGATGACGACATCGATATCGCGCAAATGTCGGGCACTAATTATGTCGCGTTATTTGACCCCATGACGGGGCATTTCGGCCAAGTGCCGTCAAGGTCATCCGCCGATGAAAGTCGATTAGTGCATCTCGCATTGGCGCCGGGACAGTCACTATTTGTCGTTGTTTCTCGCGATAAGCTGAGCGGTCCTGATTGGATCTACTATCGGACAACGTCCGAAGCACAGCCAATCGCCGGCACGTGGACCGTCAATTTCATCAAAGGCGGGCCGGAGTTGCCGGCGGAGGCGAAGATCGACACGCTCGAATCTTGGACGAAGTTCGCGGGCGAAGCGGGAAAGGCGTTTTCGGGCACGGCGAAATACGCGATTACGTTCGCTAAGCCACAAGCGACGGGCGATGCATACCGCTTGGATTTGGGCCGCGTCGCCGACAGTTGCCGCGTTTCGCTCAACGGAGAAGAACTCGGCACGCTCATCGCGCCGCCGTTTCAGATCGACATTCCTGCCAACAAGCTGAAAGACCAAAACACGCTGGAAGTTTTTGTTTCCAACCTGATGGCCAATCGCATTGCCGACATGGACCGCCGCGGCGTGCAGTGGAAGAAGTTTTACAACGCCAACGTGGCCGCTCGGGACGCGGCCAACCGTGGCCGCGATGGATATTTCACGGCCGCGAATTGGGCACCGCGCGATTCCGGCTTGATCGGCCCAGTCACCATCACACCGCTGGAAAAATTTGACCCGCTAAAAGACGCGCACTAAACCGCAAGCGCAGCAATTCATTGTTCATCATTCCACACGGCGGGCTGATGCCGCGCCGCTCACCGCAACACCCCTTCACCCGCTCACCCGTTCATTCTTTTGCCGCCTCTCGATCCTCAATCCGGACCGCCCATCAAAGGCATCATCGGCTCTGGCCGTGCCATGCAAGAGGTATATCGCCTCACGCGGCAGGTCGCCAAGTCGCATGCCTCGGTGTTGCTGCTGGGCGAAACCGGCACCGGCAAAGAACTGATTGCCAAGGCTGTCCATCAGCTTAGCCTGCGCGGCACCGGCCCGTTTGTGCGAGTCAACTGCGGCGCGCTGACCGAAAGCCTGCTGGAAAGCGAACTCTTCGGCCACGTGCGCGGCTCGTTCACCGGAGCGGTGGCCAATCGCACGGGACGCTTTGAAGCGGCGCACACGGGAACCATCTTTCTCGACGAAATCAATTCCACCACGCCCAAGCTGCAAGTCAAACTGCTGCGCGTGCTGCAAGAGCGCGAGTTCGAGCGCGTGGGCGATACGCAAACCATCCGCGTCGACGTGCGTGTCATCGCTGCCAGCAATCGCGATCTGCTGGAACTGGTGGAAAAAGACGAATTTCGCGAAGACTTGTACTACCGATTGAATGTCGTGCCCATCCATCTCCCGCCGCTGCGGCAACGACGTGAAGACATTCCCGAACTGGTCGGCCATTTCCTCACGCTCTACAACGAAGACAACGATCGCTACGTGGCCCACGTCGAAAGGCGGGCCATGGAAGCGATGCAAGAATATCACTGGCCCGGCAATGTGCGCGAACTGCAAAACGTCATTGAACGAGCCGTCGTGATGGCAGCCGGCGACGAACTGACTTCCGAATTGCTGCCTCCGGCGGTGCTGGGCGAAAAGCAAGCCCGCACCAGCCGCATCCGCGGCACCGATCTGGAAACGCTCACGTACGAATTAGTGCAACAAGGCCTGAGCGCCGCCGGTCCGAATGAAGACAGCCTGCACACGAAAATCGTCAACCGTGTAGAGCGCGAACTGATCGCGCAGGTGATGACCAGTTGCGACAACATCCAGACCAAAGCCGCCACGAAGCTGGGCATCAATCGCAACACGCTGCACAAGAAGCTGAAGGAATACGGCCTGGAAGAAGGCGGGGCTTGATCGCAGAGTGGATTGCGCTGTAACGTGTTGCGCAAATGATACACTCGGTTGCTAAGCCGGCCAATCCAAACCGTTCCCCCCCGCACCAACGGCGCCCAGCGGCTCAAAAAGCGCCACACTTTTTCGACTTTCGCGCGCCAAACCCCGGCAGAGTCAAATTGATGGCAAGCGGGTCTGAGCAGCAATCCCCTGCGACAACCGCTCGAAAAAAGTCGAGGGGGCTGGTAGTGGATCAGTCTAATTGCCTTGGTGTGGCACGTCCCTGAACGAAGTGCAGGGTGTGGGAGAAAGCTTGGACAAATCCGACCATGACCCTTCTGGGCGTGCCACCCAAGATTAAACTGACCCACCACCAGGGAGCTATTTTGATTGACACCGGCGGCATTTTGTGCCTATCAATCATTCATGCGCAACCGATTTTTCAGCAACATTTCGCGATTTTTGTCACCTCGGGCCATCATGACTTCGTTGCCCGCTCGAAAACATCGCCGTGCTCAGCGAAGCATCCTGATTTGCTCTGCAATTCTATGGATGTGCACAAACTGCGCTGGCCGCGGAACTGACGGCTTTCGAGGGGACCGTGACCAACGCGGCAGGGCGGCCGGTGGAAAACGCTTATGTCGTCAGGGTGATGCCGGGAACGTTGGTCTGGCTGGAAGATGGTTTATTCAACCAGGCCGATAGAATTCCCAACGTCATGACCGATAAAAACGGGCATTTCAAACTGCCGCGCGCAGAGCCGCCGTATCTGATTCTGGCGACGCATTACAAAGCAGGTTATGCAGAAATCTTCACCGACCGGACCACCGACAATTTCGATATTCAGCTGATTGCCTGGGCACGTTTGGAAGGCAAGGTGCTGATTGGCGACAAACCGGTGCAGGCGCAACGGTGAGTTGTCACCGTTTGCGCGAGTCATCGAACAGCGAGCTGCCGCTGCCGAAGCTCGTTCTCAATAATCCGATCGCCATTGCCCAAATGTTGCAGCCGCGCAACGCAGCGGGCGCAGCCAACAACCTCAATCCACCGGCGCAGGCCATCGATCTGCAACATCAAGTGCAAGTGGCATTGGATCATCCTTTGCGAATCAGCATTCATGACGATCACAGCACCACGGCAGACGCTCAAGGTCATTTTGTCTTTGAGCACGTCGTACCGGGTCGAATTGTCGCGACGTGCGTAATTGTCAATCGCCACGGCAATTCCAAGACGTTTACCTCTTGTTACGGCGCCCTGGTTGATATCGCGCCGGGCGAAACGGGCCAAGTGATGATCGGCGGCACGGGCGCTCCATTGTCGGGCGAGTTGATATGCCCGACCGCGACGGCAAGCAATTCGATTGGAGCGACACCGATGCGGTGAACATCTTTCGCGACCGCCCGCAAAATATCGCCGCTTCCGAAGGCGACCCGTTCACAACACGCTTTTGCGGCGTGATGGCTCGAGATGGCAGCTTTCGCGTGGAAGATGTTCCGCCCGGCGATTACAGCCTGACCATCAGCATTATCAAACCTGGCAGTCAGGGTTTCTTTGCCCTCACGGGCGAGGAGATCGGTACAGTCAAGGCAAAATTCACCGTGCCGAAATTCGAATCCGACGCCACGCTTGATTCCGTGCCGCTTGATTTGGGCACGCTAAAGCCGGACTTGAAACCGATTCCAGCGGCGGCGAAATGAGACTGCGCCGACGATTTCACTTCAAATCGTCGATGAACCGCCAAAAACGGGCGTCGAGCGTGGCCAGGTGATCGCCGAACACGCCAGATTCTGGCAGGTCGTGATGCACTTTGCTGTAATACTTGTAGCGTGGCCGGGGTCGAAGGGCACCACGCTTCGTGGTCTCCGAGCCCCCGGAATTCTCGCAGCTGGGGGCTCCTGCGGTCGACCTCAGCCACCCCTAAGCGCAAAGTGCATCACGACCTTCTGGCATTTTTGATTGACAGCCGACGATCTTTGCGCGTATCAAAGAGCATGAAATCACGCCCAGGCCGAACGAACATTTGGCGGCCTTAGCAAGGGAGGCATTTATGCATGGTCAAGGGCTGCGCCGTTCAGCTTTTCTGCTGTCGATTTGCTTATCGTCATGGATACTGTTCTCGATAAGCACATCGGGTATTTGCGCGGAACCGAGTTCTGAAGCCGCCTCGGCGCCGCCAGCCGCCAAAACTGATACTGATGCAGATAAAACGGCTGCCGGAAAGCCCGCGGCTGAAAAATCTGCCGGTCCACAAGCGGCCGATGAAAAATCGGACGCCCCTAAGCACGCCGCCGGCCATGCGACCGATCCGTCTCTGGTGTTCAAAACCGTGCGCGTCACAGCGCTGCGTGCAGGCAGCGACGAACCTTTGGCCGAAACCAAGGTGAAAGCGCGCTACTACTGGAAGAACAAAAGTTATCAGGTCTGGTACACCACCGACGACAAGGGCGTAGTCGACGTCGAATTGCCCACCAACCGCGGGCTGAGTTGGGTGTCGATCGAGTCGCATCCAGAAAAACTTGTGCCGGTCTATCATCAATGGGAAAGCCGCAGCCGCGAAATCACTCCGCCGGCAGAGTTGAAACTGCAATTCGAACCGGCTGCGAACATCGGCGGCATAGTGCAAGACGAAGCCGGCAAACCCATCGCCAAGGCGAAAGTGCAACTAAGCCTGCCGGCCACTTCCAGCGAGAATGGCAACCTGGTGTTTACCGTCGCCACGCTCATCACCGATGCTGAGGGCCGCTGGCAATGCGATACTACTCCGGTCGATCTGCAAAGTCTGAGTCTGTACATCACGCATCCCGATTATTTGCAAAACTCGCTCTCCGCAGCACAGCAAGAGAAAGCGCTGCATGATCTGACGGCGGTGGTTTGCTCAAGCAAGGTCTGAAAGTCGTCGGCCACGTGGCCGATGAACAAGGCCAGCCCATTTTCGGGGCTGAATTGCAACTTGGCGATCGTTTCGGTTCTGGCAACCCCACCGCCAAGACCGATCACGAAGGCAACTTCACGCTAAAGAATTGTAAAGCCGGCTCGACCACCGTCACCGTCGCGGCCAAAGGGTTTGCGCCCGAAATTCAAAACGTGGTCATCGAAGAGCCATCAACCGGAGAGTCGGTCAATTTCAAACTCAAGCCCGGCGAAAAATCTCGGGCCGCGTGGTCGATGTCGACGGCAAACCGATCAAAGGTGTGTGGATTGTTTCCGACACCTGGCGTGGTCAGCGCTCTTTGAAATGGGAAGTACACACCGATGCCGAAGGAAAATTCGAATCGGATAGCGCACCCACCGACCCCATGCAATGCGAAATCTTGGCCAATGGCTATCTGGCGATTCGCAACCACGTGCTGCAAGCGCAAGAGAAACCTTACGAGCTGGTCGTCCATCCGGTGGTCACGATGACGGGTAAAGTAACCGATGCCGAAACCGGCAAACCCATCGCCAACTTCCAGCTCATTCCGGGCATCATTTGGGACGGCCGAAGCGAAACCTACTGGCAGCGCGATTCGGCCATGAAATTCACCGACGGCAAGTACGAACGCCACTACAGCGAACCGGAAGCACAATTGCAACTGCAAATCGAAGCCGAAGGCTACCAGCCCGCTTTCTCCGAACCCTTCAAGCTAAACGACGGCAGCCGCACGATCGATTTCAAACTATCCAAAGCAGACTCGCCGTTCGAAGGCAACGTTACCAACGCCAAAGATCAACCGGTCGAAGGGGTCGATGTCGTCATGCTCGGCCCCGGCAGCCAGATCAGTTTGCGCGATGGCTTGTACGACCGCCGGCAGAACCGCAACAGCCCGCACGCGGTGAGTGATAAAAACGGCCACTTCAAACTGCCCAACATTGAACCGCCGTACCTGATTGTTGCCACGCATGCCAAAGAGGGTTACGCCGAAATCTTCACCGATCAGACCACCGATAATTTCGAAGTGAAACTGATTCCCTGGGCCCGCATCGAAGGCCAGTTGATGATTGGCGATAAGCCGGGGGCCGACCAAGTCGGTCACATTTCAACGGCTGCGGGAATCATCGAACTTGCAACTGCCATTGCCCAAGCTGGTCCTGAACAATCCGGCGGCCATCGCGCAAATGTTGCAGCCGAATCGCGGAGTGCCGCGCCATCGGTAATAATCCCGAACGTACCGCAAAGGCAGGTCGTCGATTTGCAGCACGAGGTGCAAACCGCCATCAACAACCAACTGCGGCATGTTCATTTCCGATATGGTGCAGGTCAAAACCGATCCCAGGGCAAGTTTGTTTTCGAACATGTTATTCCCGGCCGGATCGCGGCGATGCGAGAAATCGTCATGCAACACGGCCAGTTTTGGACGAACACGCCCTGCTACGGCGTGCTATTGGATGTGGCCCCCGGCGAAACTGGCAAAGTCGTGATCGGCGGAACCGGCCGCCCGGTGATCGGCCACGTCGACATGCCCCTCTTCGAAGGCAAGAAATTCGATTGGAGTCGCCAGCGACGCCATCGAAGTGGGTCCCGATCGCGGCCAGAATTTTGGTCAAGTCGAAGGCGAATGGTACACGAAACGGTTCTGCGCCGCGGTTTCCCGCGATGGCAGCTTCCGTCTCGACGACATTCCCCCCGGCGATTACACGCTGACGATCCGCATCAACAAGCCCGGCAGCAAGCCAGGAAATCCGATGGGTCAGCAAATCGGCACCGTCACGACGAAATTCAGCGTCCCGGAATTCGAAGGCGGCGCAAACCGCAACCCCGAGCTGCTCGATTTGGGCGAACTCAAACCGCAACTTAACGTGCCCGCTGCTGGCGGCCCATGAAAGTTTTTATGACGAAAACCAATTACATCCCCGTTGACTGCCGGGCGATCACGCCCTATCTGACGGTTCCTGATGTCGCGAAGCTTGTCGAGTTTTTGAAACAGGCGTTCGATGGCGTCGAGGGGCACAAATTCGTGCGGCCCAACGGTACCGTGCTGCACGCTCAGGTACGTGTTGCCGATTCGCTGTTGATGATCGGCGAGCCGCAGGCTCCGTGGAAACCAAGACCGACGACGCTTTACTTCTATGTGCCTGATGTCGATGCCGTGTATCGCCGTGCCATTGCTGCGGGGGCAACATCGGTCAGCGAGCCCGCCGACATGTTCTACGGCGACCGCCACGCTTGTGTGACCGATGTTGGAGGCAACGACTGGTGGATTGCCACCCACCTGGAAGACCTTTCGCCCGAGGAAATTCAGTCCCGCGCCGCGGCTTTTTACCAGCAGCGGGCAAAACCACTGGGTTGAGAGAGCCGTTCTACGTTTCCCGCTCCGCGGTCGGCCATCCGCTGCCAGCGCCGCTCCTCCCCCAGGGATCGTCGCCAAATCTTTTGGGACATCTTGACTACGGTGGTAGTCTCATGTAAACTGACTACCGTCATAGTCACAATGAGGGACGCCATGCCAAAACGCAAAGAACCCCTGGGCCACCTGGAACTCGACGTGCTGCGGTACGTGGCCGATCATCATCCCATTACCGTGCGCGAAGTGGCCGCGCATTTTGCCACCGCCTCGGGGCATGCCCGCACGACTGTGCTGACGGTCATGCAGCGGCTGCGCGAGAAGGGCTATCTCAAGCGGCGGCAGCGCGGCGGCGTGCAAGAGTATTGGCCGACGATCGAAAAAGGCGAGTTGTTGCAGGGCATCGTGTCCGATTTTGTCAGCGATGTGCTGGGCGGGAACGTTTCTCCTTTTTTTGCCTACCTCACTCGATCGGGGCAGCTAACGAAGGAAGAAGTTCACAAATTAGAGCAATTGCTCGACCGCATTGAATCGTGCGCAGCGGAGGACAGACCATGAACGTTTTTTTGCAGGCTGCCGAGCGGTGGTCGCACTTATGGACTGAAAGCCTGTGGCGGGCTTCTTGGCAGGGCGCCATCGCCATTGCGGCGGTATGGATATTGGCAACGTGGCGGCGCTCTGCTTCGCCGCGGGTTGTGTGCTGGGCGTGGCGGTTGGTTTGCGTGAAGCTGCTGCTGGGGCTGGTTTGGATCAATCCGATCGAGATTCCGGTGCTGCCACAGGCCACGCAACCGGGGATCGTCGCTGCATCGGCAGACGCGCCGCAGCAGGAAACGATTTTGTCAGCTTCTGACGGACCAGCGGCGGTCGCAGCCGTTCAACCGCGGATTGCTGCGGTGCAATTGCCGGAACAGGGCATCGGCATTCGCCCGCTGCTCATGCTGGCCTGGCTCCTCGGCGTGGGTGGCTTCGTAGCACTGACGGCCAGGGAATGGATTTTTGCTCAAAGACTTTGTCGCTCGTCCCAATCGCCGTCGGACGAGTTGCTGGCAAATTTGTGTAGGGCTGAAGCCAGTCGGTTGGCGATCCACCGCCTGCCGCGAATTCGGCTGGCGCCCGTCGACGGCCCGCTGCTGGTTGGCATTTGGCGACCCACGATTGTCTTGCCGCAGTGCGCCGGGGAACTGTTCGACGAGTCGGAACTGCGGCTCATGCTCGGGCACGAACTGGCGCATCTGAAACGACGCGATTTGTTGTGGAACTGGCTGCCCACCGTCGTCGGCTGGCTGCTGTTTTTCCACCCACTGGTGTGGCTCTTGAAACGCGGCTGGTTCGAGTCGCAAGAAGCGGCGTGCGATGAATTGCTGATCCAAACACAAGTGGTGCGACCCGCGGAGTATGGCCGGTTGCTGTTGAAACTATCGACTCTCTGGCCCAGCACGCCGCGTACCGGCCTTGCCACTGCCGGAGTGCTGGGCGCTTATCGAAACCTTGAACGGAGGATTCTGCACATGACGCGCGTAAAGAGTTTCTCACGTAAGCAAGTGTTGATCGCTGCTGCCTTGCTTCCGCTCATGGCGGCGGTCTTTGTATTCCCCTGGCGTCTCGTCGCGCAGCAGCCGGCCGTTAAAGCAGACGAGAAGCCGGCGGCAGCTGTCAATCAAGATCAGGCACTCGCTCAATCGGCTGAAAACCTTCGGCAAATTATGAGTGCGATGCAAACGTATCTCGATGTTGCCGGTCATTTTCCAGCTGCGAATTCTGGCTGGGGTTATGACCGGACGAAAGGAGAATGGTACCGAGGCCGTCCCTACCTCAGTTGGAGAGTTTTACTGCTTCCTATCATTGGACAAACCGATCTATTCAATAAGTTCAAATTTAATGAGCCCTGGGACAGCGAACATAACCGCGCGCTAATTCCGCAAATGCCGGCGATCTACCGCGCCGGGCAGCAAGGCCGCTGCAGGAAAAACCAATTATCTGGGAGTCGTTGGCCCGCATGCGGCGTTTCCAAGCAACGGCACTCTGACTGTGCCCGATTTTATTGATGGCACTGCGAGGACGATCATGCTCGTGGAAGTAGTCGACGACGCGGCCATTGAGTGGACTCGGCCCGATGAATTTCCAGCCGACACCAAAGATCCGCTGAGCAAACTTGTGGGCCTGCGTGCCGGCGGTTTCCTCTCTGTTTTTGCAGATGCAGCTCCACATTTTATCTCGAAAGAGATTTCACCCGAAATGTTGGAAAATCTTTTTGGTCGAGAAGATCGGCGAGCATTCAATCAGGCCGATTGGGATCGCTGGATCGATTTCGTGAGTCCCAGCGCCGTACAAACTGAACCAGGCAAATCGGCAACGCCGGCAAAGCCTTCTGCTAGCGAGAATAGGCGCGACGCGAAAGGCGACAACCTCTCGCATGTGGTCCACTTCGAACTAGGGCGAACACAACTTCCCGAGGGAGATAAAATTATCATCGACGAAGTTCGCGGCACTTCCGAGACGATGACCGCCGGGAACATGTATGAAGTCAAAGGCACCTATACGCTGAACTCCGCCGACAAGGCAATGTTGGCGGCCTACACGACGGTCAACGCCAACGACCCTAACAACCCGAAGTTCCAAAATGTGCCCGACTTGAAGACGCAAACTGTCACGGTGGAAAAAGGCCAGGGGCATTTCACACTGTTGTTTTACATGTGGCAAGACGGCTGCCCACACGTCAGCTTCTATCCGGCCAAGGGCGGAGGTGATATTGGTGGAGTGTATTTCGGGACGGGTAGTTCCGTTTACAAATGACTCCGAACCTACAGCACATCGGAATCAATTGCGAAGCAGGCCGTGCCCGAGAGTTACAAACTCAGCATCCGTCCATCCACCGCTAGCGCCGCTTCTTTTACCGCCTCAGACAACGTCGGATGGGCATGACAGGTGCGGGCGATGTCTTCGCTGGAGGCGCCGAACGTCATGGCGGCGGCGGCTTCGGCAATTAAGTCGCCGGCGCGGGGGCCCATGATGTGCACGCCCAGCACACGGTCGGTTGCCTGATGCGCTGAGAATTTTTGCTTTGCCATCGACATCGGCCAAGGTGCGGGCCCGGCCGTTGGCGCGGAAGGGGAAGGTGCCTTTGCGGTAGGGCGTGCCATCGGCGATGAGCTGGTCTTCGGTTTTGCCGACCGCGGCGATTTCGGGATGCGTGTAAATGACCGACGGCACCAGATTGTAATCGACATGGCTGTAGCCAGTGACGATGCTTTCTGCGCAGGCCACACCATCTTCTTCCGCTTTGTGAGCCAGCATCGGCCCGTGAATACAATCGCCGATGGCGTAGATGCCGCTGACCGTCATGCCCGCCGAAGTGACGCGGAAATGATCGTCCACCGGAATGCGGCCTTTGGCATCGAGCGTGATGCCGACGGTTTCCAAGCCCAAATCTTGCGTGGCGGGGGTGCGGCCGACGGCGACCAGAACTCGATCGCATTCAATCGGCTCAGCCCCGGCGTATTCCACCACGCATACGCCGCGGGCTTTGTCGAAGCTGGCCGACGTGACACGGCTGCCGAGCCGAAACTCGATTCCTTGTTTTTTGAACAGCGCGAGTGCCTCGGTGGCTAGTTCGCTATCGGTGCCGGGCAAAATGCGGTCGAGGAATTCCAGCACGGTGACTTTCGAATCTAAGCGGTTCCAGACCGAGCCCAGTTCCAGGCCGATGTAGCCGCCGCCGACCACCACCAGACGCTGCGGCACTTCGGGATACGAGAGCGCCTCGGTGCTGGTGCCGACGCGATCGCCATCGAATTCGATTCCAGGCAATGTCGCCGGTTTGCTGCCCGCCGCGATGATGATGTATTTGGCGGCAAGCTGCAGCACGCTGCCATCATCTGATGTCAGCGAAACTTGCCCCCGCCCTGCCAGCCGGCCGTAGCCGCCATAGCGGGTGATCTTGTGCTTGCGGAACAAGCCCTCGACGCCTTTGCACAAAAGATCGACCACCTGCTCTTTGCGGCGCAGCATGGTCGGCAAATCGAGCTCGACGCTGCCGACTTTCACGCCGTGTTCAGTAAGTTTGTGCTTCGTCTCCGCAAACTTCTCGCTCGATTCCAACAGCGCCTTGCTGGGGATGCAGCCGATCCGCAAACAGGTGCCGCCGAGTTTTGGTTCCCGTTCAATGCAGGCCGCGTTCAACCCCAGTTGCGCAGCCCGAATCGCCGCGATGTAACCCCCGGGCCCGGCGCCGATGACGATTAAATCATGCTGGGTCATGCGAAAGATAAACCGCGGAGGACGCAGAGAGACGCAGGGAAAACACAGAGCTTACAAGGATTAGTTCTCACGCAAAGACGCCAAGGCCCTAAGAATTCGCGGTTTGAGTTGTTCAGAATCAGATCTCTGAATTGTGTGTCCAAGGCGACAAGCCTACTACTCAGCTGAATGGATCAAGTCTCTCTTGCATCTTTGCGTCTTTGCGTGAGTCTTGCCTTTTCATCATTCTGCGTTCTCTGCGTCCCTCTGCGGTAAAATTAATCGACTCAAATTTCCAACAGCATCCGCGAGGGTTCCTCGATTACTTCTTTGATTCGCTTGAGGAACATTACCGCTTCGCGGCCGTCGACGATGCGGTGGTCGTAAGTGAGCGCCAGGTACATGATCGGCCGGATGACTACTTCGCCATTGCGGGCCACGGGCCGGTCTTGGATGGCGTGCAGGCCAAGGATTCCGCTTTGCGGCGGGTTGACGATGGGCATCGACAGCATCGAGCCGTAGACGCCGCCGTTGGAGATAGTGAACGTGCCTCCTTGCAGTTCGTCGAGTTTGATTTTGTTTTCGGCGGCGCGTCGGGCGAAGTCGGCAATTTTTTGCTCGATCTCTGCAAAGCTCATGAACTCAGCGTTGCGCAGCACCGGCACCACCAAGCCTTTGCCGCCGCCGACGGCGATGCCGATATCAAAATAGTTGCGATACACCACGTGCGGTTCGCGCACCTCGGCATTCAGTTGCGGCACGCTTTTCAAGGCATCGACCACGGCCTTCACGAAGAACGACATGAAGCCCAGCTTCACACCGTAATGCTTTTCATATTGTTCGCGATGTTTCATCCTGAGGGCGATGACTTCGCCCATATCGACTTCGTTGTACGTGGTGAGCAGCGCCGCCCGTTGTTGCGCTTCGACCAAGCGCTCGGCAATCCGGCGACGAATGGGGCTCATGACCACGAATTCTTCTTCGCGCGGATAGCCGGTGACGATTTCCGATCCGCTGCTATTGGAACCGCGCGCCAAATCGGACGAGACGATTTCAGCGGGCGATGGTCTTGCTTGCTCCCTCTCCCTTGGGGAGAGGGTTGGAGTGAGGGTGTCCGATTTTTCATTGTTGCTGCCAGCACCTTCACCCTGCCCTCTCCCAGAGGGAGAGGGTATCGAAACGCGTTCAGCGGCGCGTTGTTCGACGGCTCGTTGGGCGTCTTCCTTGAGGACTCGTCCGCCGGGACCAGTCGCTGCCACCGACGCGGCCGGAATGTTTTCCTGCGCCAAAATGCGCTCCGCCGCCGGCATGACCCACGGCGCAGCAATGGTCTGTTTGCCGTCGCCAGCTGCCGGCGCCGCGGTTGGGCTGCTGGGGGCGGCTGCGCCTTCCGCCATGTAGCCGATCACTTCGCCGACAGCCGCCGTATCGCCCGGCTGTTTCAAAATCTGCGTAAGCGTGCCGGAAACGGGCGCCGGCAGTTCGACCGTGGCTTTATCGCTTTCGATCTCAACCAGGTTCTCGTCTTTTTCGGCCCGATCGCCCACCTTTTTCCGCCACTGCGCAATTTGCACTTCGGTGATCGATTCACCAACGGCAGGCACTTTCAATTCGACAGGCATGGGAGGCGTCAAGAGTTACGAGGATGGATTTCCTCGAAGGTAACAGAAGCCCGCTGGGCTGCAAGAGCCGGGACCAGAAATGACGAATGACGACACGCCGTGGCGGAGCTAATTTCCAGTGACGAATGAATGACCAAGCAGCAATGACCAAAATCGTCGGCCAATCAGCATTGGTCATTGGGAGTTGGTCATTGGTCATTCTTTCGTCATTCGTCATTCGGATTTAGCTCCGCCACTGCATGTCGTCATTCTGCGCGATCACTCCCCCATCGCCTGCGTCAGAATCTTCTCTTGCTCCAGCCGATGGCTGCTGGCGCTGCCGGTGGCGGGGCTGGCGGCGCTTTGGCGGTGGATGCCGGCAAACGGGAAGCGGTCGAAGAGCCGATCGCCAAAGTTAACCTTGAGGAACCGCCAGGCCCCCATGTTTTCGGGCTCTTCTTGGACCCAAAATACCGACGTGCCCTCACGATAATCGGCCAGCGCCGTCTTCAGCGGTTCCTTCGGCAGCGGATAGAGTTGCTCCATGCGCAGAATGGCCACGTTGTGCTTTTTGAGTTCGCTGCGTTTCTGATCCAGCTCGTAATAGATCTTGCCAGAGCAAAGCAGAACCCGGTCGACCGACGTGCGGCCTTCCGGCGCGACATCGGGAATGACACGCTGGAACCGGCCGTGGGCCAACTCATCGAGCGAGCTGATGCACTTCGGATGCCGCAGCAAACTCTTGGGCGTCATCAACACCAGCGGCTTGCGCCAGACTCGCAGCACTTGCCGCCGCAGGCAATGGAAATACTGGGCCGGCGTGCTGAGGTTGGCCACCTGAATGTTGTCTTTCGCCGCCAGCAGTAGAAATCGCTCCAAGCGAGCGCTGGAATGTTCCGGCCCCATGCCTTCGAAACCGTGCGGCAACAGCAGCACGATGCCGCTGAGCCGGCGCCATTTATCTTCGGCGCTGACGATAAATTGATCGATAATGACCTGGGCCGCGTTCACGAAATCGCCGAATTGCGCTTCCCACATCACCAGGCCGTCGGGGCAATCGAGGCTATAGCCGTATTCGAAACCCAGCACGCCGGCTTCCGACAACGGGCTGTTATAGATTTCGACTGGCGCTTGATCGAGCGTCAAATTCGCCAGCGGCATGTAGCGGCGGCCGGTGTTCACATCGTGCAGCACGGCATGGCGGTGGCTGAACGTGCCGCGTTCGCTGTCTTGTCCGCTCATGCGGACGCGGAGTTTTTGCACCGCCAGGCTGCCGATGGCCAACGCTTCCGCCGCCGACCAATCGATGGGCCGCTGGCCCATGGCCATTTCGCGGCGGGCTTCCAAGAAGCGTGCGATTTTCGGATGGGGCTGGAAATTCGACGGCACTTTCGAGAGGCTGCCGAGCAAATCGACCAACTGTTCGCGCTTGATGTCGGTTTCGACTTCCGCCGCTTCGCGCTCTCGGCCGCCAATGTAGAACGACCAGAAACTGGCCAGGTCGCTGCGATGGACGAACTCTTCGCTCTTGGCGACCGAGAGCTCGTTTTCCAACTGATTACGAATTTCCGCCGCCAGGTGGTCGGCGGCTTCGCGCTCGATGCCGCCGAGCTTCAGCAAGTGATCGAGATATCCTTCACGAACATTTTTGCGCTGCTCGATGGCCTTGTACATCATCGGCTGCGTGAACGCCGCTTCGTCGGCCTCGTTATGACCGCGGCGACGGTAACTGTACATGTCGATCACGACGTCGCGCTGAAATTCACGGCGGAAGTCCATCGCCAGCCGAACCACCTGGGCCACCGCTTCGGGATCTTCGCCGTTCACGTGAAAGATGGGAATTTGCAGCATCTTGGCCACATCGGTGGCGTAGGTGGTGCTGCGGCCCTTCACTGTGGCTGGTCGTAAAGCCAATCTGATTGTTGACCACCACGTGGAACGTGCCGCCGATGCGGTACGCCTCCAGTTGGCTCATGTTGAGAGTTTCTTGGATGACCCCTTCCCCAGCAAACGCTGCATCGCCGTGAATCATCAATGCCATGCCACGATGGCGATCGAAATCTTCCACACGGTCTTGTTTGGCCCGCACGCGGCCAATCGCCACCGGATTGACGAATTCCAAATGGCTGGGATTAAAGCACAGCGACAGATGAATGCGGTGCCCCGACGACGTTTTGACATCGTTCGAATGTCCGAGGTGATATTTCACGTCGCCCCGGCCGATGTGCAGTTCCGGATCGATGTCGGCAAATTCGCGGAAAATCTGCTGGGCGCTTTTTCCGATCACATTAGCCAGCACATTCAGCCGGCCGCGGTGAGCCATGGCCAGCACAATTTCGTTGATTTTGTGCTCACCCGCTTTTTCGATGGCCAGATCCAACAGCGGGATCAGCGTTTCGGCCCCTTCCAGCGAGAAACTTTTGGCACCCAGGAAGCGTCGCTGGATAAACTCTTCGAACACGGTGGCGGCGGTGAGCCCTGTGAAAATGCGCAGCTGTTCTCGGCGCGTGAGCTTGCAACGGTTCTCGGTCCCTTCCATCCGCTCTTGCAGCCACTGGCGCACGCGCAGATCGTCCATGTGCATGAACTGCACGGCGATGCTGCGGCAGTAGGTGTTGCGCAACCGTTCGATGATCCTCCGCAAGGTCATCGATTGCGGACCTTCAATCGTGGCGGTGGAATACTCGCGATCCAGATCGGCTTCGGTAAAGCCATAAAACTTGGGGTCCAACTCCGGCAGTTCCGGCCGTGGCAAACCGAGCGGATCGATTTGCGCAACCAAATGGCCGCGCACTCGATAAGCGCGGATTAGCTGGTCGACCCGATCTTGCAGCTCGGCAATATGCCACTGATCGGAGTCTGGTGCAGAGGGTTTGGCCTTTGCACGCTCAGCCGACAGTGATGGAATTACCCGCGGAGGTGAAAACAGGCTGGAAGGGCGAAACGACGGCCCGATCTGGGTTACCGCCGCACCGTCGCTGCCATAGCCTCGGCCATTGCCGTTGCCATGACTATTTCCGGCGTGAGCGACGATCATGCCCGTGCTGCCGACGCCGTGCGTCATTTCGTCGAAGTAATTTCGCCAATCGGGCGAAACGCTATCGGGATCGCGCAAATAATCGACTAGCAGCCCCTCGACGAATTCGAGACTCAGGCTGCCAACTTGCTGTTGAACGTCGTTCATGGGTGAAGAATTGTGTGGGTGTCTAGGTGCGGCGTCTGGATGAGCGATTTCATGCATCTGGCTGAATCAACAACCTAGACACAAAAACACTCAGAAACCATGCCTGGGTGGTATCGCGGTCCGCCTTAACCGCACAAGTGCGTACTTCAGTTGGAATAGTACCGGCAACGGGTAAGCGAAGTAATGGGAATTTCTTGATCTGCAAATCGTGTCGTCACAAGCATTTGTGAGAGATGCAATCTCATAATCGGCGATTACGCGCTTGGGCGGCCGAATTTCCCGGCCAGAGCGTCGGCCTCGATTTGCAGCACTTTGTTCAGCCGCCGCTGGTGCCGCTCTTCCTCAGAAAACTGCGCCGGCAGATACGCGCGGACCACATCGCTGGCTAGTTCCGGGCCAATTACCCGGCGCCCAAGCACAACATGTTCATCGAATCGTCTTCGACGCCTTGGCGAGCGGAAAAGGTATCATGACACATCGCCGCACGAATGCCGGGCACTTTGTTAGCCGCCACGCTAACACCCACGCCGCTGCCGCACACTACAATGCCCCGCTGCGCCTTGCCGCTGCGCACTGCTTCGGCCACAGCCAATGCATAATCCGGATAATCGTCGCCCGGCTGCAGCGCCAGCGCCCGCAATCCAGCACTTCATGCTTCAGCGAGCGAACGATCTGAATCACTTGATCTTTGAGCGGAAATCCCGCGTGATCGCAACCGACGGCAATGATCATGGCTTAACTCCCAAAAAATGGGGAATGGGGGAGTGTGGAATGGGGATTGCGAAGACAACAAAGAAAGAATGATGGATGCCTGGCATTAGGTCGCGAAGCGTTTTTGAGTGGCATGCAAAGCCGCAAGCAGCAGTTGTTCATTCGCCATTCCACACTCCCCATTCCCAATTTCAACTGGCCTATTATCCGTCATAAACCGCATTTCCGAAACCTCCGGCGACCCCACAATTTCATCGCGTTGACGTTTCGCCCAAATGACGTAGATAAACTTCGACAGGAATTACTGTTTTGACGCAACCGCTACGCCGACACGCCCGGTCTGCCCGGCCTGACAATTGAATAATTAACGCCTAACACCCATTGGCTTCCGCCCACTTTGAAGTGTCCGGTGAATCATGAAAAAAGGCACGTTGTTGCTGGTTGACGACGACCGCCACGTTCTTAGCTCCATGGCCGATTGGCTGCGGGAACAAGGTTACAAGGTCGATGTGGCAGGCGATTATGCCACAGCCGTTGCCGCGATTGAGCGCAAGCCTTATGAATTGTTGCTAGTCGATATTCGCCTGGCGGACCGCGATGGGTTTGAGGTGCTGGCTTTCAGCCGCCAGCGAAATCCCGCCACGCCGGTCATCCTGCTCACCGGTTATGGCACGGTCGAAACCGCGATTGAAGCCATTCGGGCCGGCGCTTTCGATCTCTTGACCAAACCGCTGATCGATGAAGAACTGGAAATAGCGATCCGCCGCGCCCTTAATCAGCGCGAAGTGCTGGAAGAAAACAAACAACTGAAAGCCCAACTCGATCTGCGCTTCGGCATCGAAAACATTGTCGGTCACGATCACCGCATGCGGCGCGTGTTCGACATGGTCGACAGCGTGGCCGACACCAAAGCCACGGTTCTAATCACCGGCGAAAGCGGCACGGGCAAATCGCTTATCGCTCGGGCCATCCATCGCCACAGTGCCCGGCGCGACAAACCGTTTGTGGAAGTCGCTTGCGGGGCGCTGCCCGAGACACTGCTGGAAAGCGAACTCTTCGGCCACGTGGCCGGTTCATTCACCGGCGCGATTGGCGACAAGATTGGCAAGTTCAAGCTGGCCGATGGTGGGACGATTTTCCTAGACGAAATCAGCACCGCCAGCCCCGCGATGCAGGTCAAGCTGCTCCGCGTGTTGCAAGAGTTGGAGTTCGAGCCGGTCGGCGGCACAAAGACGTTCAAAACCGATTGCCGCGTGATTCTGGCCACGAACGAAGACCTATCGAAAGCCGTGGCCGAAGGCCGCTTCCGTCAGGATTTGTACTACCGCGTGAACGTGATCAACATCGAGCTGCCGCCGCTGCGGGAACGGCTGTCCGACATTCCGCTGTTGGCCAGGCATTTCCTGGAAGAAGTGTGCCAGGAATCGGGCCGCAAGGTGACCGGCTTCAGCGACGATGCCCTCATCGCGCTGCAACGCTACCGCTGGACCGGTAATGTGCGCGAACTGCAAAATGTCGTCGAACGGGCGGTGCTACTCGGCAAGAGCGACATTGTGCAGGTCGAAGATCTGCCGGCGCAACTGGCGGCCGAAGCCCCGGTTTCCGTCCATGCCGATCCCGGCCGCAATCTTAAGCAAGCCATGACGGCGCCGGAAAAACAAATTATTCTGGAAGTGCTGGAGCGCAACAACTGGAACCGTCAGGCAACCAGCGAAGAACTGGGCATCAACCGCACTACGCTGTACAAAAAGATGAAGCGTCTGGGCCTGGAAGACGAACGGTTTGCCAGGCGGTAAGCAGGATGTGGGAGGCGGCGATCCTCTTTAACGCCGACTCGTGTGCTCACTTCTCGGCACCCGAGCCAGTCGGTCCAGGAAATCGGCCGAGGTTGCGGTAGTATTTCATCGTCAGAATCTCCGCAGTCAAGAGCGGATCGCCCTTGGCACGTTTCAACGCGGCTTTGCTTGCCGCCGGCCAAAGATCGGGCACAAATTCGCACACACGCAAATAAGTTGCCCGCAGCGAGGTCGCAGGGTTGCCTTTGCTCACCCCATCGACGCGCGTCGCATACTTGCCGTCACCTTTGTTCATGACGTACATCACGGTGTTGGCAAGTGGAATGAGCGATTCCTTTTTGATGCCATACCGACCGCTGCGATAGCACCGGAAAATCAACAAATCGTATCCTCCGTGTGCGGCGTCTTCCATGTAATGGAGCGTTTTATCGTCGGCGGCGTAGCTCCACTTCACGCAGTCGTGCCCGTTTATATCGTAATGCACCAGCGAGGCCAAGAACGCATCACAAGAAGCCTTCACAATTGTATCATACTGCTTGACGCGATTGGGATCGTCGCCGAGCAAGTCGTGACACTCTGAGAGCCGTTGGAAGCCATTGTTCAGCATCATCTGTTGATTCCACGGCACCGCATTGCCCATTGACTTGGCCGCCCGATCGCCCAGCCGCGCAAACAGCGGATCGGTCGGCGACCTGTAGAGATGCGTCTGCGGATCGACGAAGTGTGGCAGTAGATAGGTGTCGATCGTCTTGTCGCACTCGCGGACATATTTTTTGGCGCGCTCCAGATATGTGCTGCCGTCGGGCTGCTTTTCGCTCCAAAGCGATTTGTCTTGCAGAATCAATCGGGCGGTGTTGCAAATGTGCCCAATGACATCGCCATTTTCGGTGCCGGCGTACAAAAATTCGTCGGTCGAGTCCGGACTGTTGGGCCAGGTCAACTCGCGCTTGCCGGTCCAAAGAATCCGTCCCTTCTTCGGATCGTTCCGTCCGGCCAACATCAGATCGGCCCGTTTCACCAACTCATCGAGCACCTGGCGATCGTGCGTGATCTCGTAAATATCCGCGCACGCCTCGGACGCCTTGCCAAGATTGCCATAGACCATGTTGTTGTGATTATTATCACCTCGATACTGCTGCGCGCATGAACTCTTTGAACGCAGCAATCTCCGCGGGCGTGACTGGACCGTCAGTGCTTTCAATCAACAAGTCGGCGCGAAAAACTGGCGAGGAGTAGCCAGAACAAAAAGGCACGGATGATTCGCATAGGTCACACTATAAGCGGCCGGCAGGGCGGATTCCACTGGATGCAACCAAGCCGCGAAGTAGGCCAGTTTCTCCGAGACTGGCCTACTGAATATCGCCAACTGCTTTCGAGTACACCGCGAAGCCCGGTGTGTGTTCTCTTTCAGTTCCCACATGCGCGTGCCGCCAATGTCGAAAACGAGTGTTCATAATGGAATCTCAGGAGAGAGCGGTATGAGCGCAATTAGACAAGACGCGATGTTGCCGCCAGGAGTTTAGAGCAACTGACGTTACCAAGCCCAGAGGTTCGGGCACCGTCGCCGCGATGGTCCCTGGACTTAACGCGGCGCTGCTAAGAAGTGAAGTTTGCGTTACCAGTGACTGCCGTCGATGGTTTCACCGCCGGCGCGGGTTGCCAGCGCTCGCCAAGTGGTGATGTCGATCCCGTCGCCGATCGAGCGGGCCGAACCATCCATCAGGCATACATTCACCAGCCCGGCGTGATAACTGCGCGAGGTCACCACCGAGTACGTCGGCGGCGAAGTCGCCGTCGCACTTTCTCCTTGGTTCACCCAATCGACATCGTAAGGAATTCCCCCCTGCGGGCACGACACCTGCGTATTGGGCGGAAAGGCGGCGGTGAAGCCGGTCTCTTTCATCTTGCCATCGGTCCATTCTTGATGTGAGTATTCGACCTTAAAGGTTCCGCCCAGACCGCAAACTGCGGTGGCATCGGCCGGCATGGTCGGATTCATTTGACCGGCGTTCTGAAAACCTGGGGTGAAGGCTTTCACCTCGGCCACACACAGCGTCTTGCTCAGGCCATCGGTGAAGTTGGAGGGCTTCAACTTGCTGTTGGGGAAGAAGGCCCCTTCGCCGCCGCGGCCGGTGGCCGGATCCCACACCAGCCATACGCCGACATTGGCCGCATAGCTGATGGGCCAGTTGTCGATTTCTCCCAGCGAATTAAGCTTGGGCCGATCGTTGGCATCGCTGGGGCAAAGCAAGCCGTTGATTTTCGTGGTCTTCACCGCTTTGCCTTCCGGCGTCACTTGCGCACTGTAGCCGAGGCTGAAATCGATGTTTTTGTAAAGCGATCCCTCTTCCAGATACGGCAAAAGCCGGGCTTGCATCGACCAGGCACCCAAGTTCTGGCCCAACATCACACTGGGTGGATACACCTTCTGGGCATTTTGGTAATTGTGGGTAGCCAGACCCAATTGCTTGAGATGATTCAGACACTGTGTCCGCCTGCCGGCCTCCCGGGCCGCTTGTACGGCAGGCAGCAACAGGGCCACTAGGCCGCCAATAATCGCAATGACCACTAACAGTTCGACCAGGGTAAATCCCCGGGAAACCGAGCGATTTTTTATCGGTAAACGAGCCATCTGCTTCTCATTATTATCGTTATTGATATTGGATCTCAATTTCAACAGATGGCTAAAATAGCGGTTTTCCCGGGGTTGTCAACAGCCAGCTAGATAGATTTCCTGGGTCGGCGGAAGCCACAGAAGCTCGAGCAGCCGGCTGCCACGCCTTGGCGAAGACCATGATCCCACGCCCGGTCTCAAGCGGTTGGAACCAAAACAGAATCCTTCCCAAACCTGCCCTGCGCCGCTCCACAGAAACCGATCGGCGGCCGTTCTCCCTCGCCTCGGCCGTGGCGAAATTCCGCCCAAGCCCGGTCCCAATTCCACTCGTCGGTTTCCAGATAGTCCAGCACCATCAGCCGCTTGATTTCATCGAGCTCGGCGAAGCTCAGTCCCTCGGTTACGGCGACGACTGCATCCAAATCGATCACCGCTACGATGTCGGCGTGCCAGTGCTCGGCGATGAATCGCTGCCGCAATGCCGCGTCGGGCCGTTTGAATTCCAGCACCAAATCGATCCGCCCCGGCCGTAGAAAAGCCGGATCGAGCTGCGTTACCGTGGCGTTGGTGGTGAAGATGTAAACCACGCCGTGATGCTGATCGATTCCATCCAGCCCGCGGAGAAACGTCGATGCGTCGGCCGATTCGAACGACTGCTGCCGTTGGCGAATAGCCATATCGACGTCGTCGAAAATCACAATGCCCGGCCGGTGCAGCACAAACAATTCGTGCGCATTGCCTTCACGGCGATTCGATTCGAATTCCTCGGCACTCACGTTGCGCCAGCCCAACCCCAACCGATTGCAGTGACCGCGCAACCAACGGCAGGCCATTGTTTTGCCGTTGCCGGGTTCTCCCAAGAGCAGCACGCCGCGTTTGGCCGGCACGCCCAATTCGCGCAACCGATGCTGCGTTTGCTTGAGAAACCCAATTGTGTTTTGCCACAAGCGGTGCTGATCTTCCGCAACCATTAAGGGTGGCCAGTGGCGCTGCCGGCGACGCACCGCCCGGCGCAAGACGCCGTACAGCCGGCGATAGTCGGTCATCGCCACTGCCCAAAAGTCGTACGATTCATGCGCAGAATGCCAGATGCGCGGAGCAATGACATGCACCACATGAATGGGCCCACCCGGTGCATCGATGCGGTAGCGTTCGGCAACCGCGCCAATTCGTGGCCATGCCGGCTGCTGAGAAATCGCAAAATTGCTTCGTCGCAGCCCACGCCACGGCGCTGTTCCAACCGCAACCGTCGCCGCATGACAGATTCCAACTCCCAATCCAAAACCAATGCGCGCACGGGTCCGCCCAGCATCTCGGCAGCCAGTGCCGTGCATGTTGCATGATCGAGTTGATGTTGCCGTAGAGACATAGCCAGGTACGACACTGCAAATCATTATTGGGTTCACTTGGTAACTTCGCGCTGTAAAGATTGTTGACAATGCTTGTTACTATCGTGAGTAATGTCCGTATAATCAAATGACTTTTCGTGGCTGAAACGCACGACCGATACACCGATTTGGTTTTTTGTATGACAAATAACGCTTCGACTTCCGCCGAAAAAATATCGCTGTGTCCAACTCAGCAAAATGCTTTCCAATGGTTCACGCAAGGCGTGGCTCGCGGGCGACTGTTCGAGTTGGCTTGCGACAACGGCATGGGGCGCACGACGTTGTTGCAGCACCTGCACGCGCAGCTCGGCGGTACGTTGCTTAGCGCAAAAACTTGGGTCGACAACGTTTTGCAAGGTCACCCGCTGGCGCTGGAAGACGCTTTTTATCGGGGCGTGATGGAGGCACTAGAGCAACACGATCTGGTGCTGGTTGACGATGTACAGTTGCTGACGGCAGCCACCAGCCAATGTCACTTCAATCCTCGGGCAGGCTATGTGCAATCGCCATTGACTGTCATTACCGCATATGCCGAAGAAACCAAGAAAACGCTGATCATGGGTACCGATGGTCATGCACCAGAGTCTTTCCAGGCTCGGCGTTATTACTGCGGGATGCAAGGCTTTAAGGCGGCCGATTACCGCCACGTTTGTCAGCACTGGCTCGGCGAACCAGCCGCGGCAATCAACTTCGAGAAGGTCTATCGGTTTGCACCGAAGCTAAACGGCCATCAATTGCGCAGCTAGTCTGTGGATGCGGCACGAACCGCGGGTCGACACGGAATCGTTCATCGAATACTTGCGATCGCAACGATTGGCAAGCAACGTCAACTTGGACGAAGTGGCGGAGGTTGATCTGCGGTCGCTCAAAGGTATTGACGATATCATTCGCAGCCTGGAGGCGAACGTCGTGCTGCCGCTGGAAAACGAATCGTTGGCCGAGGAGTTCGATTTGCGTGCCAAACGCGGCGTTTTGTTGGTGGGTCCTCCTGGCACGGGAAAGACTACCGTGGGACGTGCCTTGGCGCGGCGACTGAAAGGAAAATTCTTCTTGATCGACGGAACTTACATTTCCGGCACCTCGAATTTTTATGAGCACGTAAGTCACGTGTTCGAATCCGCACAGCAAAATGCTCCGGCCGTCATTTTATCGACGACAGCGATGTCATTTTCGAAAGCGGCGAGGAGCACGGACTGTATCGTTACCTGCTCACGATGCTGGACGGACTGGAAAGCAACAGCGCCGCTCGTGTTTGTGTGATGATGACGGCAATGGATGTCGGCAACTTGCCGCCGGCTCTGGTGCGATCGGGCCGGATTGAACTGTGGCTGGAAACTCGATTGCCCGACGAAGTAGCCCGCACGGCAATTCTGGAAGAGTTGTTGGCCGCTGCGCCGGCAGCGCTGCGCGAAGCTAATGTGAACGAAGTGGTCGCTGCCAGCAACGATTTTAGCGGCGCCGATTTGAAGCGTGTCATCGAAGACGCCAAAACGCTTTTGGCTTTCGACCGCGCAACCAATCAACCGCCGCGGTCGACGACCGATTATTTTTTATCGGCAATCGACGACGTTCGCACCAACAAACAGCGCTACGCGGAAGCGGAAGCGCGAACCAATTCCCACCGTTCTAACCGCCCTGCCTGGTTTTCGCCATTTTTCAGCAGCAGCCGCGGACACGGCTAACGACCTCCAGGCCCTTTCTCCAGCGGAGCCGGCGCGTTTTGCAACTTGCCTTTGGCGCTCGCCGCGGCGGGGCTTTTAGGGAATTTCCAAATGTCGGAAGGCGTGTTGGCCTCAGCGAAGATTTTTTGCATGCGCTCCACAATGTCGGGATGGGCGCTGGCCACGCTAGTGGTTTCACCCACATCTTTCTGCAAATCGAATAGTTGCAGCGGCGTGCCGTACGGCTCTTCGACGCCTTTCCAATTGCCGGCGCGGGCGGCCCGGGCACTGGCGCCTTCGTAGAACGCCCAATACAGATAATCGTGTTCCTTTTGTTTTTCGGGCTGCCCCAGCAGCGTGGGGAGGAACGAAATTCCGTCGAGACCTGCCGGCACTCGATCGCGGGCTCCGGCCAACTCGGCCAGCGTGGGGAAGAAATCCCAAAAGGCGCCGACGAAATCGCTCGTGGCTCCGGCGGGCACGTGGCCTGGCCAAACGGCGATCAGCGGCACGCGAATGCCGCCCTCGTACAAATCTCGCTTGATGCCACGCAGCGGACCGCTGGAATGGTTGAACTGCGGATTGTTGCCTCCTTCGCGGTGCGGACCGTTGTCGGAAGAGAACAGCACCAGCGTGTTGTCGGTAAGCCCCAGTTCCTTCAGCCGCGCCACAATGCGCCCAATATCGCGATCCATGCGCGTCACCATCGCGGCAAATCCTTTTTGCGGCGCGGGCCGATCTAGCTCGCTGTAAATTCCGTAGTCGGGCACTTCCATGCCGTTGGGCTTGTCTTCGTTGTTGGCGTGCGGAACGGTGAACGGCAGATACAAAAAGAACGGCTGCGATTGGCTGCGATCGATAAAATCGAGCGCCTCTTGCACCACCAGATCGTGACTGTACTCGGCCTTCGTCGTGGCCACACCCCGGCCAAAAGGCCCGGCGCCAGGCACTACGTTCTTCAGCGGCACACGCTCTTCATTGCGAAACAAATATGCTGGATAGTAGTTGTGGGCATGCATCTGATCGAGATAGCCGTAGAAAAAATCGAATCCCTTGCGCGTGGGAACGCCCGCCGAGCCCTCGCTCCCCAGGCCCCACTTGCCGCAAATGCCGGTGGCGTAACCGGCCTGCTTCAAAACTTCGGCGATGGTTGTGTCTTCCGGCCGCAGATCGACCCGATTGTTGCCGCGAATGCGGCCATGCCCCGTGTGCAACCCCGTCAGCAGCGCAGCGCGACGGCGCACACACGGTGCAGCCGGCATAAAACTGCGTGAACCGCATCCCGTCGCGCGCCAATTGATCGATCTGCGGCGTCTTGATGCGCTCTTGCCCGTAGCAACCCAGATCTCCGTAGCCCAGATCGTCGGCCAACAGCAACACAATGTTCGGCGGCCGCTCGGCGGCCTCGGCCGGCGAGTGCGCGGGGCCAACGAAATTCCAACCGACAACCAGCAGGCAGATTACGCAAACGGAACGGTCGTTCGTCATGTGCGGCGATTTGATGGGGGAATGGTTTTGTTAACGCAACGTGGGCGACTTAAGTTTTTATGCGACTTCATTTACTTGATCTGCAACCAGCCAGAGCAAGTCGTGGATAGTGAAGTCGCAGACGCAGGGAGTCAGAACGAGTTTCGTCGAATGAGATAAGTAATGCTTGCCACAAATATTACTACGATCAATGCCAGGCAAATCCAAAGCAGCGGTCGGTCGTCTGCGGATTCGCGCGGTGGGTGCATTGGTTCGTTGTGCAATTCGCGCAAAATCGACGGCAATCGGTTCCCAAGCAACAAGAGAACAATGCAGACAAGAATCATCCAATGGTAGATTGTTGAATGGCTCATTTCTCAAATTCTATCACCAAGGCAGCCAGCCAGTGCAAATCGCGGATGGTGCAGCGCAGATGCATGATTATCTTCCAGCGGGCATGTGCCAAATTAGCGAATTAATCTTGCGAGCTCCGTAATAAAGGGTCGCGCCACACAAGAGGCTGTTGAGCACCAACAGGGTCCAAAACAAAACCCTGTCGGCCGGGTCGTTACCGGTGGTTGGAGGCAGCCAGTTGAAAACGAGCCCCACGGGCAGCAAGAGAATCGTGCTCGTCACGGCAACGAAATTATCGAGCCCAGTGTCGGACGGGATGACCGAACCAAACCGCGCGGCAATGCCTCGCTCTAGCCCGTGCGCAAATGCCTCCGAGACTGTATACCACGTCAAGGCAAGGTGGATGGCAGCAAGGAGCGCCATGACGACGACAGCTCGTCTCAGCCAGAACACATCGCGGATGGTGAAAAGGAGACGCATGAAAGTCGATCCGTCGATTCTACCTATTCTTGCGTTGAATTCGCCAAATCTCGAAGGCTGAAAACAACAGCATTGCAGGAAGTGAGAATATGACGACCGTGCCTCCGACGCCCATATCCTGTCGAAGAATCGCGGCAATTGCGCCATAGACAAGCACAAGTGCCAGCAGGATCAGAATTAATGGCGCGATTTTCATTTGGAGTTGGCTATTAACGATTCTGCGTCATTCTGTCTTGTCGCTGTCAATTGGTTTTGCGCGGGGGAATGCATTTGGAATTGATTTTCATGCGAAGTCCCTTCCAGAAAAAATATGCCCCTGACACTGCCGAAAAGCCGCTAGCCAAGAACCAATAAGCAGCACCGTCACCGCCCCAACAAACTCCCAGTACAGCGATGATCGGACTCGCAAATACGGAGGTTAGGCCACCGAGAATTAAATAGAGTTGCCAGATTTGGCGAAAATCTTCTCGCATGTCTTTTTTCATTGCGTGTTACCGATCACCTGTGGAGTTTTGACGAGTTGTTTGAGATGATTTGATTATCCATGCAATCTTGGGAAACTGCTAGGTGGTTGCCAACCGATGCGGAGAAATCTCCGGGGAAATGGTGGGCCGTCGTATTTCTGTCGAGAGGGTGCATCGAGGCGTTATCGTACTTGGTTTGCGGCTTATACTGGTGGCGATCCACGCATGCTGATTCGCGGATCATAAGCACCTGGATTGGAATAACATGGCTTGCATCGCGAACCGTAGCCTCGATTTGCTTGCTACTGGCGGTTCGCACAAATCAAGGGCGAACCGCTGCCACGCAGGGTCTGGTATATCTTGGCGGTGGAAATAGCCTTTGTGGCCATCGTGTTGTACGGGGCATGGAAGTAGCCAGAGAAGGATGACACATGCCCTGTTTCCAAATCTTGAAAACTGCGGACTGGGCCGCGCTGTTATTCCTCGCCGCCGGCCTGGGCTTGCTGTTGCTGGCGAACACCGCCCAGGCGGTGACACCGGCGGAGGCCGAGGCCGCCTTCAGTTCGTTGAACAAGGTGTACTGGGACCCCGAGACCAAATTCTTTCGCAAGGAAGAACAAGGGCGCAGAAAGCCGATTTCTGGTTTGCGGCGCAGCTCTGGGACACCGTCATGGACGAGTACGACCGCACGGGCAGTGAAGACGTCAAGCGGCAGATCAACGAGGTCTACGATGGTTTCATCCAGAAATATCCCGACTGGACCACCAACAAATACAACGACGACATCATGTGGTGGGCCATCGCCTGCGCCGGGCTTATAAGATCACGGGCGACGAGCGCTACCTGAACAAAGCAAAAGCCAGTTTCGACTTTGTCTACGACAATTTCCGGGACGAGACGCTGGGGGGCGGCCTCTATTGGATCAACCAGCGAACTTCCAAGAACAGTTGCCTCAACAGCCCGGCGGTGATTGCCGCCGTGCGGCTTTCGGTGCTCCTGAAAGATGCCTCTTACTTGGAAAAAGCCAAGAGCCTTTACGCTTGGGAGAAAAAAACACTGACCGACGGCACCGGCAAGGTCTTTGACAGCATTCGCTACGATAAGGCCCGGCAAACCACGCGGATTGGCAGGTTTTCGCTGACTTACAACCAGGGAACCTACCTCGGGGCCGCCGTCCTGCTTTATCAAGAAACCAACGACCCGGCGTATCTCGACGATGCGATTAAAACGGCCGAGTGGACTAAAGAGAACCTCTGCGTCACCGATCAACACATTTTGAAAAGCGAAGGCCAGGGCAACGGCGGCGCGTTCAAGGGAATTTTCGTCCGGTACATGAAACTGCTCATTCATGACTGCGGCCGCACCGAGTTTCTGCCCTGGATGAAAGCCAATGCCGACGCCGCGTGGCGCAACCGCCGGCCGGCCGACAACATCATGGGCGACGACTGGACTACGCCCACGGGCGCCAAGATTCAAAGCCAGACCGCCACCAGCGCCGTAGCAGTCGTGCTCTGTTTTGCGGATGAAGAAGCCAAGCGTTAGGTGTCAAGCAAAGGTGTCAGGGTCAGAGCAAAGGCCCCGATCTAACCATTGCGTCGGCTCATTCCTCTTTGAATAAGGTCGATGAGCGCGTCTGTGTCAGATACGATGCTAAAGTCCTCGTATTGCATGTTGGTGTTGCAGTAGTGGGCATCGAGCTTGTTTAAGATATCGCTCATAGTCTTAAGAGCATTGGAAACCTCTGAGCGTTTACCAGGCTGGAGCGGTTTGGCACTCAGTTGCTTAAGGGCCAAATCGCGATCAGTGTGCGCGAGGCGACGGTTGCGCCAATCTCGCGCGAATGCGACCTGCGACAATAGAATGGTCAGAGACCCTTCTATCTCTGAGCGAACAGTGTTGTCTGGGAGCAAGCCCGGCAGCGCGCGAAGAGAAAGAGTGTCGTGGTCGGCCACACTGGGCCGATCGGTTAAGCGAGCCATGTGCAGAAGAACGTCGCTCCAGAAGACCTCCTGCAACAAGCCAAACAAGTGTGACGCTGCGTCGTTCAGAACTGCCACGCGCTCTTTAGAGTGCCCGAAAAGGCTAAGGAATTGTTCCCATTTGTCGTTAAGCCAGAGCACATCCTGCATCAGTCCCACGTACAACGGACCAAGTTCAGCGCCCATGGCGCATTCGTACTTCCGGTGAAATTCTTGGTCGAAGAGTGGTTGTGGCATCACAGTGCTCCGCGCTCAATAGGACGCAACGACAAAGCTGATGCGACCGACTTCCAAGTGCGGAGGGTTCGCAGTAGCTCTTGTCAGGCGCGTCAATTACTCTCGTCGTCTTTTCGGACAATCCTAATCCAACCCCGGGCAGTCGCGTCCTCAAAAACCTCTGGATGCTCAATGAACGACTGTATTGCATACTCCTTCTGTGCATTTTCGGCGATCATAAAGAACATCATACCCCACGATCCACACATCGCGAAAAAGGTAAAATAGTTGTGAATCCCAAATTCAAACCATGAACCGATAAATGCGACGAGAAACCATCCGGCGATGGAATTCTGCTTGTCTTGATTGCGGACGAGCTGCGCAGCGAGTAGTGTTCCGACGGCTGATACAACAATCCCCGCGAGAAGCCACCAATTGTTCTCGTGCCATGCCCATAACGTAACGAAAATGGCGGGTGCTATCGTGTAGAGAAAAACGAAGATGCTAAAAATCGTCCGGCGTACTCCTCGGATAAAATGAAAGGGCCCGCAAAACATGCACTGAAATCCCATCGTCCCATTCAGAATGCCGGCAACGAAGTCCGCGTGAGTGATATTCTTGTTGGCTTCCGCGACATTGGCCTTCATGAAGGCTCGAAATTCCGGCGTCTTCGTCCTCTCCCACATTTCCTCGACATATTTCTGCAATGGATTGAACGTGGCACGACAGTTCGGACAAGCGACGGCGGAGTCGAAAAGTTCACCTGATACCTCGAAGTTTTTTTACAACGAGGACACGTGATTTTTTGGTTCATACGTGATAGCGCCTAACGGCTAAGCTCAGCGGCCGCCACGGGAAACGTCGGGCTGCTGCAACAATCGCGATGATAGTCTTCAACCCACCCGACGGTCCACTATCGAAATCCACGCGGCCGACTTCTTAACGCAGCCAACTGCTTAAGTGCAGGGGTCCGTTTGGGCTGGGTAGCCCGGACAGTTTGTCCGCTCCGGCGAAGCCGCAAGAGGCTCTTAGCCAGAAGCTGAAGTCTTTTGTTGGCTGAAGATTTCCCACGGCCTCTGATCGCTGCCGCGACCCCTGCGCGTCGTATTTGTTTACCGTAGCGGTTGATCAAATCGATCGCGATGGCTGCTGACGCCGAAATACAACTGCACCGAAGATCACCATGACTGCAAGTGCCAGGCTGCTGGGTTCGGGCACCGCCGTCTGCGAGGCGCTTCCGAAACCGCCGCCGTTGGTCAGATAATCTAACAGGCCTTGAATGTCGGCGTTGGTGACTTGATTGTCGCCCGTCAGGTCGAGGATCTGCACAAGCTGCTGGTTCGTCAGCGCGCCACCCTCCGGTCCGTGCGTTGCTTGATACGCGGCCAAATCCGTCAGTGCGCTCAACATCGCGGGAAGATCGGCGGTCGTCACGTGTCCGTCTCGATCCACGTCGGCAGGCAGAAAGTTGGCATCAATGACCGACAGCGCGCCGTTGGTATACAGCCGCGTCGTATTCCATGCTAATCCAGCCGATAGCGCCGGCAAATTCACGCTGCTGAAAATGCCACTTCTTGAGCCCCAATCGAGAACATCAAAGCTATTCCCTAAGGCGGGCGCAAAGCTGTTGATAAGCGACACATTCAGCGTCCCACTAAGCGTTAGATTGCCTCCGACAAGAACGGCGTCGTACTCGCTGCCGCGCATCGTCCCGCCCAGCTCGATTTGCGTTTGCGATCCGGAATTCAAATTAAGCGATCCGAGCGTAAGGGCGCCGGGGCTGTTGCCTGGCGCGAGAATTCCGCCGCTGGCCACAGTCACCGGGCCTCCAATGCTGCCGGTGCCTTGCAGGATGGCGCCGGAATTGACTGTTGCGGCGCCAACGATCGAACCATTCACTCGCAGCGTGCCGCCGCTGACACTGGTCAATCCGGTGTAGGTGTTTGAGCCAGAGAGCGTGAGCGTGCCAACTCCTTGTTTAACCAGCGACCCTCCGGAGCCCGAAATCGCGCCGTCGAACTGAGTGTTCGCCGACGAGTTAATGATCAGCCGTCCGTTGCCCATTTTGACCGCCGATCCGGTCGAACCGGTCAGCGAACCGATTTGCTGTACAGCGCCGTTCAGATCGAGCGCCGCGCCACCGGCGATTGTGATATTCGTGGTGGAAGGGAGCGAACCAAAGATGTTGCTGCCCTGATACAGGGCCGATATCTGTGCCCCGGACAGCGCCTGGCCATAGAACTGCACGTTGTCCAGCAAGCCGTTGTAGTTGACCGTGCCGTCGCTGGCGACGGTGTTGGTGGTGACTCCCAGGCGGACGATCGAGCCAACATCCGCGTTGGAGAAACCGCTGTTACCGGAAGATAGCGGTTGGGCCGCGCCATCGACGTAGATGGCGTAGCTGCCGGCACTATTGACGTAGGTCACTTGGTGCCATGTGTTGTTGGTGACGGCCGCCGCACTGGTGGAACCCTGGAAGAAGCCGCCAGCATAACGCACTGCGCTGGGGATGCCGCCGCTGCCGCCGGCCGTGCCGTCGCCGAGGTAGAAGATCGTATTACCACTGGACCAACCGCTGCCATCACCCTTGGTGAGGATCGAGGCGCCAGGCGTAGTTGTCTTAACCCACGCCGAAACGGTCCAATTGCCAGCACTGCCAAGATCCGTGATCGGATTGTTGATGTTCACCGATGCGCCGCCGGCCAGACTAACAGCGTTGCCGGATTGACCTCCCGAGACGATCGTCGCACCACCGGCCAGCGTGCCGTTCATGCCCGTGCCGCCGGTGCCGCTGTTGACGACCGTGCTGCCGCTGACATTGTCGAACGTGTATTTGGCGACGGGATTAACGGGAGCCAGTTGTAGCGTGCCGCCGCTGATTGTGGTGTTGCCGCCGTAGGCGCCGCTTCCGGTCAACGTGAGAGTGTAGGCACCGGCCTTAGTCAGCGAGCCGCTGCCGCCGATATTCGCGAGAATCTTAATGTTGCCCTGGGCGGCGTCGATCGTCGGGGACTGGGACAGAGTGACCTTGCCGGCGATCTGGAATAGGTCGCCGGAACCGTTGGCATGGCGGACGTATCCCCCGTCGAGAATCAGATTTTTAAAGGTCAGCACACTATTTGTCCCGACACCTTTGAACAGCAGGCCCCCATTGATGCCGTTCGTGTTGTTAACCGTCAGCGAGTCGCCAACAAAGTTGAAGCTGGGCGTAGCATTACCCGGGTTATTGCTGTCCAGCGGCGTGCGCAGCGTGTAATTTCCAGTGGAGTACGTGGTGCCGGGCTGCGCAAAGTGGGTGTCGCTCCAATTCGAAGAATAGTTGAAGCTGGATGTGCCGAGTGCATCCGACGCAGTCAGCATGACAACCTTCGCAGACGAAGCCGGAGCCGTCGATCCAATTCCAAAGTCCTCGCGCAGCGCGTACACCATGGCAACATGCCGCAAGTCATTGATCGGGCTCGATTCGTTGTCGTAGTTCTCGCCGTAGGGCCAGTAATGCTGGCTGTCGCCATTAAGTATGGCGCCGACACCGTCAAACTGCTGGATCAGCGCCGAAGCATGTGGGCCGCTCCAGTATGCGCTGTAGGTCCCGGTTCCCAGCCAATGGGAAGACTCGTGCAAGAGAACCCGCACATTCGGGTAAGTACCGCCCACGCCAATGCTGCCGCCCGAACCACCGTAACCCGACTGCGCCGTGGGAATGCCGGCGTTGTAATAGACGTAGATGCTGCCATTGCCGAAGTCGCCATATGCGTTGTACATGTTGACGACCGTCTGCATGTTGCTGACGGCGGCATTGTACCAACCCGCAGGCCATGGGCTGCCCGGGTCCACGTAAAACGACAGCGCTGCGTGGGACACGCCAGCCAGGGCAAATACTAGGCATGCGACAAACGCGACGATTTTCAATTTCTTGAGCATTCAACCGCAAGTCCGGCATCGCAATTCGCAAAGCAGGACGTAATGGGGTTCCGGAAAAGAGAATACACTTTTCGCCGCCGCGCTAGCTCCTCGTGCTTTTCTTCGAGGCTGTTCCGGAATGGGCCAATGCACGGCCTCAGTCAATCCGAGGGAACGGTGCCACTTGATGACCCGGCGTACCTCGGGGCTGCTGATAAGAGCGAATGGTTCCGTTAGAGCAGTTGCAGATGCCAATTCCGAGTTCCTGTCATGCCATGTTATCGGAATCGAAGCAGGGATTCAAGGAAAATCGCTTGGTGGCCCGGACAGTTCGTCCGCTCCGGCGCCGCAAGAAGCTTTTGCTCAAGAGCCGAAGTCTTTCGTTAGATGGCGATTTCTCACGGCCTTTGATCGCTGGCGCGACCCCGATACGCCTGCGGCTTTAGCGGGGCCGCCCTGCGGATGCGCCTCTGGCGTATCTAGGCCACCCGGCGCGAAGCGCGAGGGCTGGGCGATGGTTTCCCAATCGCGGGCCAACAGAATGATCGAATCGTGGCAAGATTTGGCGCCATAGCGGCAACGTTTGTCGGGCAGTTCTTCAGCGCGCCGTTGCCTGGGGCCGGGTGAATTGCATACAGATGGACTTGAACCAACTTATGTCCGGTGGGGTCGCATTGTTCGGTGAAGACATGACTTTAAGACACACTGCTCTTGTGTTCCTTCTCCTGGTATTAACAACCCCAGCATGCGGGTCGCAACCTGCCGTTCCCGAAGATCCGCCACCGATTGAAGGCAAACTAGAGATTAAGGAGATCTCGCTCGGGCCAATGGCTCCATCTGAGGACGGCATTGTGGTCAGCCCCGATCAGAAGCGGGTGGCTTTCAAGGGGGGAAAGGACGGCAAGGAATTCATTGTCGTTGACGGCAAAAAAAGTGAGGGCTACGACGAGGTGTCCGCGCCATCTTTCTCGTCCGATTCGCAGCACGTTTCATATTGGGCGCGGCGTAATGGATTGAAGTTCATCGTCGTAGACGGAGTCGAAGGAAAGGGATATGAAACGTCGAAGTTGGGATTCATCATTAGCCCTGATTCAAAACGGGTCGCGACAATTGTTTATCGCGAAAACGGCGCGATGGTGGTCCTCGACGGCGTCGAGGGCAAGTTATATCGAAGCATAAAAACGGAAACATCCCCCACGTTCAGTCCGGATTCAAAGCGATTTATGCATACGGTGGACGTTGGCGAGAAACAATCAGCGGTCGTTGTCGATGGTGTGGAAGGTAATGCCTACGATTCGGTCGACAACGCGCAGTTTAGCCCCGACTCGCGGCGCGTCTCTGTATGAAGCGCGCCGTGGTCGTGACAATTTCGTGGTGGTCGATGGTGTCGAGGGCCCGATGTTTAATCGCGTCTCACTGTTCCCCGCTGGTAGCAGCGGTAGTGTCCATTTCAGTCCAGACTCCAAACGAGTGGCATATCTCGCGTATCCAGAGTTCCTCAAAGTATCGAAGGTGATGGTTGTCGATGGCGTGCCGGGAAAAGAGTATGACGATATTGATTTTTTCCCTCAGATTTTTAGCTCAGACTCCCAGCATGTGAGTTACGCGGCCACAGTTGGCAAAAAGCAATGTGTCGTGGTTGACAGCCAGGAAGGCCCGCTCTATGACAAAATCGAATATATCCCCAAAGGGGACGGCAACCACATCGCTTATTGGGCCGTACGTGGCCGCGAGGGGATCGTGGTTTGCGACGGTAAGGAAGTCGCCAAAGGTGTTGCCCCAAGATGGGGCTTCAGTCCTGATTATCAGCACCTCGCCCATCTCGCCGCAAATGAACATCAGTGGTGGATCGTTCGCGACAGTAAGGAGGGACCGCACCACACCGTGGGCGAACCGTGGCGAACGGAACTTCACTGGAGCGCCGATTCGCAACGCCTTGCCTACCGCGCGTCGCAAAGCCGCGACATCGAATTCGTCGTCGTGGACGGCGTTCAGAGCATTTACTATCAGCTTGTCCAGCCGTACCTTCTAACCTTCAGTCCCGATTCTAAGCATTTCGCCTATTGGGCCTGTCCCGCTTCCGGAAAATGGCATGTTTTCGTCGATAAATCATACTCCGCCGCTTACGATCACCTAGTGCTCAATGGCACCAAACTGGTTTTCGATGGCCCGGATACTCTGCACACATTGGCCGTACGGGACGGTGAGATTCTTCGGGTGGAAATCAAGATTCCATCTCGTTAGGTTAGCATAGCCCGGGGTGGCGCTGCACTGACCCCGGGCTGTGGAATGCAACGCCTTCAGCGTTGGACGGCTTGCCCAATGCCTCTGGCTTGAAAAACCGGCCGGTTGCGGTGGCCTGTTTTTGCGCTTGACATATTGAACCCGCGTACACTATATTGCACGGATGGAACTCAAGGTTTCTGCGCGTTCGTCCGTGAATTCGCACGAGAGTGAAGGTAAATGAGAAAAATCGTCCGCTGCTAACCAATGAATACGATTGCACTCAAACCGTTTTCAACCGTTTTCCGCGGTTTATCGCCGTTTCGCGCGGTTTAGGTCCGTTTTTACGGTTTTCGCCGTTTTCCAGCTTTTTTTCTTCGTCGTTCGTCCTTCGTCGCGCTGCACTCATGGGCAATCCAGTGAACCGGAGGAACAACTCACCATGAAACAAGAATCAGTCAATAAGAAGAGTGGAGAACTGCATCGAAGCTGTTTCGAAACTCTCTCTTCGGAGAGAATGCAGTGTGAAGGGGCAGCCGCTTCTCCGGAATTCCCCCTCACCCCGGCCCTCTCCCCAATGGAGTGGGAGCAGGATTTGAAATCGCTGCACGGTCTGAGTGCAGACGCAATCGTCATGGCACACGCCCAACAGGTGGCCACGGCCAGGGCTGATGCCGACGCAGGGGCGGGAATGGTTGCCGCCGGCGATCAGCCAGTCGAACCGACGGGCGGGCGCGCTCAGAATGGTAGGTTCACCGCGGGCTGCAAGCCGGGGCCGGGGCGACCGCGCAGGCCGCAGAAGCGCAGTTATGTCGAAGATGGCTGGCTGTATATCTGGTGCATGGAATTCGAGAAGGCCAGCATGGCTTGGAGCAGTCTGGTAGAGCGCATGGGGCCGGCGGCAGCCCGCAAGTATCTGGCGGAACTGGAAGCGGAGCATGGCCCGATTAAATTTCGCGGCCTGGCGATCGATGCGATTGCCGCTGCGGAAGCGAAGCCGCCGGAAATTAAACCGGTGAGCGAAAAGAGAACCCGCCGAAAAGTTAAACCACGCCGAAGAATCGCCACGCAGGCACAGAGATCACGGAGCAGAAAATTGAACCGCCGAGGCGCGAAGACGCAGAGGGGACAATTTATTGGCCGCAACTGAACGCGGATGAATGCAAATGAAGAAACTCGACAACCGATTTATCGTCAGTCAGGCATCCGGCCGTTATTCGCACTTATATGCGCCCATTCACGGCAATTCTCTGCCTGCTTCCTCTCCGCGTCTCCGTGGTGAATTCGATCTTCTCACTCCGGCTTTTGCCACGCCGGCACTTTGTGCACGACGTTCCACGCCAGGCCGACTTTTTCCAGCAGCCAGATCGAGTAGTACGTCATATCGAATTCCCACCACTTGTGGCCGTGCCGGGCCATGCGCTGATAGGCGTGATGGTTGTTGTGCCAGCCTTCGCCCCAAGCCAACAGGCCGACCCACCACAGGTTTTTGCTGTCGTCGCTGGTTTCGTAGTTGCGATAGCCCCACATGTGCGTGGCCGAGTTCACGGCCCAGGTGATGTGATAAACCCACACCATGCGGACGAACATGCCCCACACGACAAACGACCAGGCCGTGTAAGCATCCCAGCCCACATAGCCGACGGTCCACATGATGCCGGCCGAGCACGAAGAACCACACGAGAAACGTTTTGTCGAGGAAACGGATCATGGGGTCTTTCACCAAATCGGGAGCGTAGTGCTGGCCCATGTCGTCGTGCCACTTGCGGCCGAAGTTGGGCATGAACCACAGCATGTGGCTCCACCAGGCGCCGTCGCGCGGCGAATGCGGATCGCCTTCCTTATCGCTGTGCGCATGATGCTTGCGATGGTTGGCCACCCAAATGACGGCCGAGCCTTCGCCGGCCAAGCCGCCCAGGAACGCAAAAAACCACCGCACCGGCCGGTACGTTTGAAAACTTCCGTGCGTGAGCAAGCGATGGTAGCCCAGGCAGATGCCCAGTCCGCCGGTAAGCCAGTACATGCCGACGAACAGCGCCACGGCCTTCCAGGTGAAAAAGAACGGAGCGGCCAGCGCACCGGCATGCACGATGCTAAACCAAATGATGGTGCCCCAATCGAGCCCGCCTTGCCAGGGATCGGTGGGTTGCAGCGGTTTGTCGGGCCGACGTTTGGACTGCGGTTTTGTCATTTCACTGGCACTAACGTTGGACTTCGGCACCAGCACCGGCGGAGCGGCAACCGAGTTCAGGAAGGTCAAGCCATCCGTGGAGGTCAAAGGAATCGACATTGGCAGAGCTTTCTATTGAAGATTGAAAATGGTTCAAGTCAGGCTGAAAACGTTGTGTCTTACAGGTTGGACCAGCAGCGCTGGCTGGCCGTCACTAACATCGTCGAAATTCTAGAAATGGGGCCAGATCGATGTGTCAGGCAAGCGCACCGTGTCTGTAAAATCCATGTAAAAGTTGACGAAGCGACTCAAAACCCGCGGAAAATACGGTTCAATCGATGCGAATTCAGCCGTTGTCAATCGAGTTTTAACGAGGATTTGCCATGCCGAAGTTCACGACGAGAGAAGGCTGCGTGCCGCCGACTCCAGCGGTGGTGACCGCGAAAAATGGCATGGTCGCCACGAGCCAGCCGCTGGCGGTCGAAGCCGGCTTGAATGTGCTGCGCCATGGCGGCACCGCAGCCGATGCGGCCATTGCCGCCGACGCCATGCTTGGACTCACCGAGCCCATGAGCTGCCGGCATCGGCGGCGATCTGTTCGTGATGTACTGGGAGGCCAAGACTTCGAAACTGTTCGGCCTCAATGCTAGCGGTCGCAGTCCGTATGCGCTGAGCCGCGAAGTGTTCCAGGAGATGGGACTCAATGAGATCCCCGAAAATGGCCCGTTGTCATGGAGCGTGCCCGGCTGCGTAAGCGGCTGGGACGAACTGCGGCGCAAGTTCGGCAATAAGCCGTTGGCCGAGTTGGTGGCGCCGGCCATCGATCAGGCTGAAGCAGGTTTTGCGCTCACGCCGGTCATTGCCAAGAGCTGGCAGGAAGCCGAATCAGACTTGCAGTGCTGGCCGGACTCCGCAGCCACGTATCTTCCCGGCGGACGAGCGCCACGGTGGGGCGAGACATTTCGCAATCCGCGATTGGCAGCGAGTTATCGGTTGATAGCCGAGCACGGGCCGGATGCGTTCTATCGCGGTCCGATTGCAGTAACGATTGTCGACTTCAGCCGCGCCAACGGCGGTTACTTCGAGTTGCGCGATTTCGCTGACCATCAATCTGATTGGGTGCAGCCCCTAACGACGGTGTATCGAGGCTACGAAGTATGGGAGCTGCCGCCCAATGGCCAGGGCATTGCCGTGCTGGAGATGTTGAATTTGCTGGAAGGCTATGATCTTGCAGTGCTTGGCCCTGGCGATCCGGAGTATCTGCACTTGCTGGTGGAAGCGAAGAAAGTGGCCTTCGCCGATCGGGCCCGGTTCTACGCCGATCCGGCGTTTTACGACGTGCCGGTCGCAGTGCTGATTTCCAAGCGCTATGCCGATAGGCGCCGCAAGCTGATCGATCCAAATCGTGCGGCGACAAACATTCCGCCCGGCGATCCGCAATTGGCGCGCTTGATCTTCACGGCGATACGGTTTACCTGACGGTGGTCGATAAAGACCGCAACTGCTGTTCGTTCATTCAGAGCAATTACTTGAACTTCGGGTCGTACGTTGTGCCTGGCGATATCGGTTTTTGTTTGCAGAATCGAGGTTCATTGTTTGCGCTGGACGAGAATCATCCGAACCGTTTGGAGCCGCACAAGCGGCCGTTTCACACGATCATTCCTGGAATGATGATTCGTGACGGCCGGCCGTGGCTCTGCTTCGGCGTGATGGGGGGCGACATGCAACCGCAGGGCCAGGTGCAGGTGCTGGTGAACATCATCGACTTCGGCATGAACGTGCAACAGGCCAGCGATGCACCGCGAATTCGCCACGACGGCAGCGCCACGCCCACGGGCATGCCTACTGCGCCGCACGGGGGCACTGTGCTGGTAGAGGCGGGAATTTCAGACGCGACCGATGCTGCGCTGTGTGCCAAAGGGCATCGGGTCGCGCGCGATAAGCCGGAATTGTTCGGCGGTTATCAGGCGATTCAAATTGACTGGCAAAACGGCCTGCTGCTCGGTGGCAGCGACAACCGCAAAGACGGGTGTGCCGGTGGATACTGAGAGTAAAACAACCGGCCCGCTACCGGCGAGTTACAACGCCATCGCCGGCCGGCAGATAAACCACGCGGCTGGCGTCGGCGCGGCCAGGCCAGAGGTTTGCGCCAATTGAGTGGACGCATTTTGATGGGGATCGACGACGCCGTCGATTTCCTGCAATCGATCTTCGCGAAACAGTGCAACGGACGACATTTGTTGCAACCGCTGCGATTGCGCCGTGAGCGGCCGGGAGTAAGCCACCAGTTGGCCGTGGTCGCGAATTCTGCGCATCAGCGCGTCGAGTTCCGGCACCGGCCGACAAGCTCCTTGGCAATGGTGACCGTTGAAGTGCGTTGTCAAAGCGGCGCCCGCCGATTGCGCCTGTTTGACCGTCGTAACGCTGCCTGGAGTCGCCAGCACGCCGAGCAGCTGATCGAGTTCGGCCTTGGGCAAATTGAGCGCCCAGGTTTCATGCGATACCGTCGCCGTGGATTCGCGGGGAGGCGAAAGTCGCTGATACCAACTGGCCGACCCCTGGGCAGGTTCGTCTATTTGCATGGTTTTGGGCAGCGGAGCGGCATCGATTTGCACTTCCGCCCGGGCATACCCCGGCGGCGCATCGGCACACGGAAAGAGAATTCGCAGCGATCCGACCGTGCGATCGGGCGACAGACTTCCGGCGACCTTGTCGTAAGAGACCAACTGGCCTTCAACCCGCGTTACGGCCACGGGAATGTTCAGCTGCGAAGCATCCAGTCGATAGGAAATATCGACTTCAGCCGCCTGGTCGGTTCCCCGCCGCACATCAGGCCCCATGTAAAAGGGCCAGTGGCGCATCCCGAGAAACCGCAGGACGCAGCCAGACAAACGATGGCGAAGAATCGCCCTGTGAAAGAAAAGTGTGCGCACACAGGCGCAGTATCGACGTTTTGGCATGCGTTCTTGAGCGCAAAACCGCCCGCGAATTAAAGATTCACCAGCCGTGCAGTCGAATCGCCAAAGCGATCGACGCCTTGCACGCCCATGCGATCGAGCATGCTCAGAAACAAATTGCAGCAGGGCACCGAGTTGTGCTTGATGTAGCGGCCCGGGTTCAGCGTTCCGCCGCCGCCGCCGGCCAGCACGATCGGCAAATTGACGTGTGTGTGACGGTTGCCATCGGCATTGCCACAGCCGTAGACAATCATGGAGTTGTGCAAGAGCGAATTGCCGTCGATGTCTTTCGTCGCTTCCATCTTTTCCAGGAACGACGCGAACTGCTCCATGTACCAGTGATCGATCTGGCCGACTTTTTCGAGCTTTTCCTGATTGCCCATGTGGTGCGTCAAATCGTGATGGCCCGAGGAAATCTCCAGCTCCGGGAACGGACGATTGTTGCCGTCATGGGCGAGGAGCAGCGTGCCAATCCGCGTGGAATCGGTCTGGAACGCCAGCGTCAGCATGCTGAACATCATCGCATGTGCTCTTTGTATTCGGGCGGAATGCCCTTCGGTGTTTCCATATCTGGATTAGCCGGTTGGCCGAATTTTTGTTCGGCCTATTGAATGCGGCGTTCTACATCGCGGACGCTGGTCAGGTAATCATCGAGCTTTTCCTGATCACGACCGCCCAGTTCACGTTGCAAGTTGCGGGCGTCATCCAGCACGAAATCGAGAACCGATCGTTGCTGCTGTTGACGGAATTCGATAACTGGCCTTTCGCTCCGACGGAGAGCCCGCACCGAACAGCCGCTCGAACACCAGCCGCGGGTTCGCTTCGGCGCCACAGGCGTCGTCGGACTGCGCCAGCCCAGATTGAATTGATAGGCGCAGGAATAGCCCGAATCGCAGTTGCCGCTGCGGCGTGCCGGTTCGCAAGAAAGTTCCAACGACGGAAAGCGCGTGAGCTGGCCGATGTTATTGGCGGCAACTTGATCGACCGAAATACCCGCGTGGATATCGGCGCCCGCGGTTTTGCGAACCCGCACGCCGGTGAGGAACGTGCCGTTAGCGCGGGCATGATCGCCGGCGCCGTCAGGACCTGGCGTGGCGTTGATGTGATCGAGCCCGCCGATCACTTGAATTGCTGCTTCACATTCTCCAGCGGCTGCATCGTGGCTGCTGAATTCAAAATCTTTTCCCTCGCCTTTCGGGCCACCAATTGCCTGAATGCGCACCGTTGGGGAAATACACGAATGCCATTCGCACCGGAGCGGCAGCAGCAGCCGGCGATCGATTGCCCTGCGGCTGCGCTGGCGGTCAGTTCGCCCGCGCAAGCACCGAGGGGGCCAGCGACTCGAACATCGGCAGCGCCACGCACGGCGCTAAGCCCACGCAGAAAGCGGCGACGATTGAAGCCCGATGGCCCAGAAGCCAATCGATCCGACCGCGATGAAGGGGCACGGCTCATGAATTTCTCCTTTTACGTCCCCCCGGGCGACAACTCCGATTCTACTGTTTTTGGACCTTCGTGTCAGCCACTTCCAGGCTCCGTCGCTTCTGAAATTGCGGCGATTCGATAATCCCGTTGATAAGTGCCGACATTTTGCCATCTTCCCGTTCCAGCCCGTAGACAATCTGGTCGACCGCTTCTACATCGTCATAAGTTAAACCCCGGCCCATAGCGTAGGTTATCAGTTTTTCGGTCAAACAGCGGTAAAAATCGGGCCGATGTTCGGTGGCCAGCGTATTTTTCAACTCTTGAACGCTTTGGAACGATTCCCCGGTAATCAGCTCTCCTGCACTATCGATCGGCTGGCCGCGCTCCTTTTCCCGCCACATTCCCAAGGCATTAAAGTTGTCAAACCCGAGCCCAATGGGGTCCATCCGGGAATGGCAAGAGCTGCACAGGGCTTTGTTGCGATGCACTTCCAGCAGTTCCCGCAAAGTCGGTTCCTTATCTTTGAAATCTTTGGCAGAGTCTTCTAGCGGAGGCACATTGGCCGGCGGCGGAGGTGGCGCAGAACCCAAAATGTTTTCCAGCACGAACAGCCCGCGCTTCACCGCCGAAGTGCGGTCGGGGTTCGATGTAACCACCAGCACGGCCCCCATCGTCAGCACGCCGCCACGTGGGCTATCGGCCGGCAATTTGACAAGCCGCATTTGCGGACCGCGGACGTCGGCAATGCCATAATGGGCCGCGAGCCTTTCATTCAGGAATGTGTAATCCGCAATCGATCAGGTCAACCACGCTGCGATCGTTGTGCAGAATGTGTCCGAAAAACATCTCCGCTTCTTGCTGCATCGCCCTGCGCAACTCACCGTCGAGCTGCACTTTCGTCTGCTGACGAAAGCGAAGCTGCCGAAATACGGCACGCCGCGAAATCTCGTCTTTGGCGTTGCGGGCCTGCTCCAGCAATTTACTCAGCTCCGTGTCTTCGGCGCCATGACGGCTTGTTCGTTGATCGAGATTCCCTCTACGTTGCGCACTTGCAACCATTGGCCGACGAAATTCTGCACCAGGGCCTCGCTGCGTCCTATCGGCCAGCATCCGTTTGACCTGCGCAGGCAGGTGTTGCGCAATTCGCCCTTGTCGGCCAAAGCGAACAACTCGTCATCGGGCATCGACGACCACAGGAAGTACGATAACCGCGAAGCCAGCGCAGTACTCGTCCATAGCTGGATGTGCCTCTTCGGACGATGGGCGGGATCGGCTTCTTCGATGCGGAATAAAAACCGCGGCGAAGCCAGAACCGCGACCATGGCCCGCTTGATGCCGTCTTCGAATCGCTTGCCATGGTGGTTGTATTCCGTTTCGGCAATTGCGAGCAGTCGATCGACAATTTGCTTGTCGATCGGCCGGCGAAAGGCCTTTTTGGCAAATCGGCCTGATCATTTCCTTGGCGTAGGCCCGTCGCTCGTCTTCATTTTCCGGCGGGTCTGGCTTCGTGAAAAACCGAAGGTAATTTTTCGTCGGCACACGAAATTCCTCGGCTAAAGGACCCAGGATCTTCACCGAGTCAATTTCCAGGTCTAGAGCTTGATCTTTTTTTCCGGCGGCGTCAGCGGTTCCAAGCTCAGCGATGCCGTATGTTTGCCGGCGTCGAGGGCGTCATTGTACTCTAATGATATTTTTTATTGTCATTCCAGTCGTATTCCTCTTCGGCCAGCTCCTGATCATCCACTTTGAACACAACCCGACATCGGCCAGGGTCAAAATCGAACTGCCCATGAACGACAAGTTACAGCACGATTTTATAGTCGCTGGTGTGCGGAACCTTGAACGACTGCCCGACGTGGGCTTGCGATAAAACGACATCCGCGGTCGCCTAGCTTTGCCATCTTCGGGAACAAAATCGGTGCCAGCCAATGTTTGCTCGGCAATCGGTCTTCGCCTCCATCGGCACGGCCGCAGCGACGATCGTCTCCGCAGCTTTGAAATACTTCTCTAACAACAGCGGCGAGACGGTTAATACATCGCCGATATTGTCGAACCCATAACCGGTATCGTCGACGGGAAACTCCTCGCTTGTCTCGTAGTCGTAGCCCATCAGGTCGCGAATGGTATTGCGATATTCCACGCGATTCAGGCGGCGCAGCGTTACGCGGCCCGGATCGGGATCATCAGGATTGATTCCCAGCCCGACGTACTTGATCCACCGCGCCAGCAGTTGCTTTTCATCGTCGTTAGGACGGGGATGTCCCTTGGGAGGCATAATGCCCGCGCCGCACGTTTCTCAGCGCCTTCCACCACAAATCGCGATTGTGCAGCAACTGGTCGTCCGACTTCAGTTCATCAAATGCCACTTCGCCTTTCTTTTCACCCAGGCCGTGGCATTCGTAGCAGTACTCGACCAGAATCGGTTCGATCTGCTGTCGAAAATCCGGCGGCGGGTCGCGTTCTGCTGCTTTAAGAGGGAAGTCGCAGAACAGCAGGGCAAGAAACAGCGCGGGCGAAATCCACGCGTGGCGACTTCGCATAGTCAGGCCTCGTTCCAAATTGGCGCGTCGGAAGGGCGGGTTGTGGCGGGAGACGGTCCAAACGCAGCATCGCACTTGCGGGGCAGGCAGCCCATCGCAGTTGCGGCAGGAAGTAAATATAATATATCAATCATGCCCACGGCCAGCTTTATTGTAACCCTTTCCACACGATTTTTGGACAGTTGAACGCCGCCGATCTTGAACCCCGCCGACTTTGCGGCAGAATCAGTCGGCCAAGCGAGCTTTCATTGATCCGAAGCCAGCCAGAAGGAGCCTTCCGTGGCGGATTCCCTCCGTCGAGTGGAGCAGGCATTTGAAAACGCCAGGCAGCAGTATGCTGAATTGGGCGTCGATGTCGATCGCGCCCTGGCTCGGCTGGCGAAAATCGCGATTTCCGTGCATTGCTGGCAAGGGGACGACGTCCGCGGCTTTGAAGGAGTGGGCACTCACGCCGCGCCAGGCTTCGAGGTGACCGGCAATTACCTGGGCCGCGCCTGCACGCCGCCGGAATTACGAGCGGATTTCGAAAAGGCGCTATCGCTGGTTCCGGGCCGTCATCGGGTCAATCTGCACGCCTGCTATGCCGACCCGGCGGATACCGGCGGGCGGCCTGTCGATCGTAACGTGCTGGAGCCGAAGCATTTTCAAAGTTGGATCGATTGGGCCCGTGAACGCGGATTGGGGGTCGATTTCAATCCGACGTTTTTTGCTCACCCAAAGGCCGCCGATGGATTCACGCTTGCTCACCGTGATCCGGCGATCCGGCAGTTTTGGGTGGACCACGGCATTGCCTGCCGGAGAATCGGCGCTGCGATGGGAAAATCGCTCGGCTCAGCCTGCGTGACGAATGTTTGGATTCCCGACGGCTACAAAGACACGCCCGTCGATCGCCGCGGGCCGCGCGATCGGTTAGTCGAATCGCTCGATGCCATTTTTGCCCAGCCGTTCGATCCGCGCACATTCTTGATGCCGTGGAAGGAAAACTGTTCGGCGTCGGCTCGGAAAGTTACGTGGTTGGTTCGCACGAATTGTATCTGGGCTACGCCGTTTCCCGACGGAAACTGATATGCCTCGACGCCGGGCATTATCATCCGACCGAATCGCTGGCCGATAAAATCTCAGCCGTGCTGGAGCATTTGGAGAGAATTCTGCTGCACGTCAGCCGCGGCGTGCGCTGGGACAGCGACCATGTGGTCACGCTGACCGACGACTTGCAGGCCATTGCTCAGGAACTGGTGCGCGGAAACTATCTGGACCGAGTGCATATCGGCCTCGATTTCTTCGACGCCACGATCAACCGTGTGGCCGCTTGGGTGATCGGCAGCCGGGCGATGCTCAAGTCGCTGTTATGCGCGTTGCTGGAGCCGATCGATATGCTGCGTGAAATGGAATGCGCCGGAGATCTCACGGGTCGGCTAGCGATGCTCGAAGAACTGAAAACGCTGCCGGCTGGCGCGGTTTGGGACGCTTATTGCCTTCAGCAAAATGTGCCGCTGGAACGACAATGGCTGACCGACGTACGAGAGTATGAACGCTCAGTGCTCTCAAAGCGTAGCTAAGGGGCTCTCTGGTGAACACGCTGCTTAAGCTCACTGGCATCAGTAAATCGTTTGCCGGCGTGCGGGCGCTCAAAGGTGTTTCGTTCGATCTGGCCGCCGGCGAAGTGCATGCACTGGTCGGTGAAAACGGCGCGGGGAAATCGACGCTGATCAAAACCATCACGGGCGCGCATCGGCCCGACGATGGAACAATCGAAGTCAACGGCCAACTCGTCACCGAAAACAATCCGCTGCTCTCGCGTGCGCGGCATCGCCGTCATTTACCAGCGGCCGGCGCTGCTGCCCGATTTGACCGTGTCGGAAAACATTGCGCTCAGTTTGGAGCCGCGAGGTTCGCTGCGGCGGATTCGCTGGTCGCCGCGAAAGCAACGGGCCCGTGAATTGTTGGCCCGTGTCGGCGCGAACATCGATCCCGATGCATTGGTGCAAACCCTCTCGATGCCCGAGCAGCAGTTGGTCGAAATCGCCCGTGCATTGGGAGCCGATGCAAAGATTCTGATCCTTGATGAGCCGACGGCTTCGCTCAGCGATCGAGAAGTCGACAAACTGCTCGCCGTGATTCGCGATTTGCGCCGGCAAGGCGTCGGCATCATTTATATTTCGCACCGCTTGGAAGAGCTGCCCCTGATAGCCGATCGTGTGACGGTGCTGCGCGACGGCAGTTCAGTGGCCACCCGGCCGATGAACCAGGTCGATCGTCCCGAATTGATTCGTCTCATGGTCGGTCGGGAAATCGGCGCCGTATTTCCCAAGCAAACAGTGCCGATTGGCGAGAATGTGCTGGAAGTTCGCGGCCTCGGCTGCCAGGCCAGCGGTGTGCAGGATGTCAGTTTTTCCGTGCGGGCTGGCGAAATCGTCGGACTGGCCGGCCTTGTCGGTGCCGGTCGCACGGAAGTCGCCAGAATTTTGTTCGGCCTTACACCGGCCGATGCGGGCGAAATTCACTGGAATGGCCGGCCAATAGCCATCGATTCGCCCAACCGTGCCGTCGATTTGGGAATCGCTTACGTTCCTGAAGATCGGCCGCGATACGGCGTGATTCCACAGTTGTCGGTGGCCACCAACGCTTCACTGGCGATTTTAGACCGTGTGTCAACGCTCGGTCTGATTAACTTTCGCCGTGAACGGGCGTTGGCGGCGGATTATGTGAAGCGGCTGGCCGTGAAAACGGCATCGTTGGAAACGCCCGTCGCCGATCTCTCTGGTGGCAATCAACAGAAAGTGGCGATCGCTCGTTGGTTGGCGGCAGAGCCGAAGCTGATGATCTTGGATGAGCCGACGCAAGGGATCGATGTTGGCGCGAAAGCGGAAATTCACCGGCTGATGGGCGATCTGGCGGCGTGCGGCATGGCGATTTTGATGATTTCTTCCGAGCTGCCCGAGATTTTGGGAATGAGCGACCGCATTGTCGTCATGCACGCCGGCACCGTGGCCGGCACACTAGAGCGTGCTGAGGCGACGCAAGAATCTATCTTGGCTCTAGCGCTCGGGCATGCCGCAGCAGGCGTGGGGAGTGCCTGATGTCGAAATATCGACGAGAACTTTCGATTGCCGCAGCCTATGGCCTGCTGCTCGTTCTTCTGGCAGTTGCCGCGCCGTCGTTTTATCAGGGGAATCAATTCCGTGTGATTCTAGTCGGCAGCGCGCCGGTGTTGGTGGCGGCCGTCGGCATTACGCTGGTCATTCTGGCACGGAACATCGATATTTCGATCGGCTCGCAACTGTCGATTTGCGGAATCGCTGCCGGGCTGCTCGCAAAATCCGGCCTGCCGATGCCGCTGGTGGTTCCGGCGGTGATGGCGATCGGCGCGGCGATGGGCAGCATCAACGGCCTCTTTGTCGCCGTGCTGGGATTGCCATCGATTGTCGTCACGCTGGCCACGATGGTCATCTTCCGCGACGGCTTGCGCTGGTGGCGCGAAGGCGCCTTCGTCAACAATCTGCCGGGCGATTTTCAATGGTTCGGCCAAGGGCAGAATATCGGGCAAGGGCTGATTATCGGCATCGCCGCGGTGACGTTCCTGGCCTTTGCTTGGGGACTCCGCTATTTAGCTGCGGGGCGCGCTGTGTATGCCACGGGTTCCGATCCCGACGCGGCTTGGCTGGTCGGCGTTCGTCCGCAGCGAGTGGTGTTCGGCGTGTTCGTGCTCATGGGCGCTCTCACAGGCTTGGCCGCGCTGTTGAATGCAGCTCAACTGCCCAGCGTCGATCCAAAAGCGGGCGACGGATTCGAGCTCAAAGTAATTGCCGCGGTCGTGGTCGGCGGCGTGGCCATTTCCGGCGGTCGAGGAAACCTGTTCGGCGTGCTGTTTGGTGTGATTCTGCTGGCCACGATTGGCCCGGCCTTGGTGTTTCTCAAGACTGAAGCCCAGTGGGAAAAAGCGATTCAAGGCGCAATCATTCTGATTGCAGTCGCTTCAGATGCGTTCAATTTCAGGCGGAGGAAGCATGGCCTCGGAGCCCTTGCCGCCCAGTGAAATTACACAGGAGCGGCGGTTTCAAATCACTCACGAAATTGTGCTGGCCACCGTGCTGGTAGCCGAGATCGCCGTGTTCTGCGCGACCGGCACCAATTTCATGTCGCGCGGCAATGCGTTCGAAATCACGCGACTGTGTGCCGAGGTGGGACTGTTGGCGATCGCCATGACGCCGGTGATCATCACCGGCGGCATTGATTTATCCGTGGGTTCTCTGATGGGCCTTTCGGCGGTGCTGTTTGGCATGATGTGGCGCGATGCCGGAATTTCGATTCCCTTGGCCGCGGCGGGAACGCTGGTCGTCGGCACGATCGCCGGCTTTTTGAACGCGGTCTTGATTGCCAAATTGCGATTGCCGCCGCTGATCGTGACGCTGGGGACCTATTCACTGTTCCGCGGGCTGGCCGAGGGGCTGACACGCGGCGTCGATAATTTCACCGGCTTTCCCGACAGCTTTTTATTTTTGGGCCAGGGTTACTTGCCCGGCGGCGTACCGGCGCAGTTGCCGATTTTTGCGGCCGTGGCGATCGGCTTTTGGATTCTGCTGCAGCGCACCACCATTGGCCGCGGACTCTTCGCAATCGGTTTTTCTCCCGACGGTGCGCGCCACGCCGGAATTCCTGTCGAACGTCGATTGATTTTGGTTTACGTGCTGTCCGGGCTCATCGCCAGTCTGTCGGCCATCATCTACGTGTCTCATTTGGGCCAGGCGAAGGCCGATGCCGGCACTGGATACGAATTAACTGCCATCACCGCCGTGGTGCTGGGCGGAACCTCGATCTTCGGCGGCCGCGGCACCATTCAAGGCACGGTGATGGGCATCTTCGCCATCGCCATTCTGCAAAACGGTCTGCGGCTGGCCGGCCAAAGCGGCGATATAGCGGGCATCTTGATGGGCACGCTGCTGTTGGTCACCATTAGTATGGAGCGACTCAGCACGCGCCGGGCCCGAGCGGTTCAATCTCTTTCTCATAATCTGGAGATGTTTGAAGTGAAAAACTCGCAAGTCGCGGTGTTGTGCCTGGTGATTTTGCTCAGCGCCGCAATTATCGCCGGCGCGAATTGGCTGCTGGTGAAAAATTTGCTGACCGAAAGTGGTCGGTTGACGAGCGTGGAGAGCACTGGCACCCTCACCCCGGCCCTCTCCCAAAAGGAGAGGGAGGCAGGCACGACTGCGGCAAATGCGAAGAATCCGAATGCTAAATCCACGACCGACAAGAAAATCACCGTTGCCATGATGCCCAAGAGTTTGGGCAATGCTTATTTCATCGCCGCTCACAAAGGCGCGGATGAAGCAGCGAAAGAATTGGGAGTTGAATTGCTTTGGGATGGGCCAACCGATCCCGATCCCGCCAAGCAAAACGAAATTGTCGATACCTGGATCACCCGTGGCGTCGATGTGATTGCCGTGGCCGTGGAAAATCGCACGGCAATTTCTTCCGTCTTGCGGAAGGCTCGCGAACGCGGCATTCACGTCGTCACCTGGGACGCCGATGCGGAGGCCAATTCGCGCAACTTCTTTGTGAATCAGGCCACGCCCGAGGGAATCGGCTTTACGCTGATGGACCACGCGGCCCGGCTGCTCGGTGGCAAAGGCGATTTTGCCATCATCACCGCTTCGCTCACCGCCGACAACATGATCGAGTGGCAAAAGCAAATCGAAAAACGCCGGGCCGATAAGTATCCCGACATCCACATGGTGGCTTTGCGGCCTTGTGACGATTTGCAGAAAAAGGCGTTCGACGAAACGAACACCATTTTGAACGCTTATCCCAACGTGAAATTGATCATGGCCATCTGCTCACCAGCCGTGCCAGGCGCGGCAGAAGCCGTGAAACAATCGGGCCGAAACGATGTGAAAGTCATCGGCCTGGGATTACCGAATGACAACAAGCCTTACGTAAAAGAAGGCGTGACCGATTGCATCGTGCTCTGGAATACGATGGACCTGGGGTACCTGACGGTCTTCACCGCCGATGCTTTAGCCAAAGGCACACTGCACGCCGGCGACAAGTCGCTTCAGGCCGGCCGCCTGGGCAAAATCGAAATCCAAGGCGACAACGTTCTCTTGGGCACGCCGTTTACGTTTAACAAAGAGAATATCGACAAGTTCGATTTCTAGGGCGAGTTCCACCGAGGCTCTACGCGCCCTCTAGGCGAACTGGTTAAGCTGGGGCCATCTCAAGGAGGTGGTCGATGGAAGCTTACACGAAGGAATTTCGCAGCCAAGTGCTGGCTGCGTGCGATGCGAATGTAGGGACTCAAGCCGTGGCGTTGCGGTTTGACGTCTCCGAATCTTGGGTCCGGCGGATTAAGCAGCACCGTCGCGAGAAAGGTCAGATTGCCGCGAAGACGACGCGGCCCCGCGTGCCCAAGTGGCAAGCTTGGGCCGAGTGGTTGTTAGCCAAGATCGCCGCCCGGCCGGACATTTATCTACGCGAACTGCAAGCCGACCTGAAAGCGGAACGGGGCCAAGAAGTGTGCCTGCAAACGATCTGCAACGCTTGCGCTGCGCTGGAACGAACGCGAAAAAAAAGACGCTGATCGCCTCCGAGCAGGAACGTCCTGACGTGGCGGATCGGCGTCTGGAGTGGCGCGGCTTCCCAAGCGGCGATCGATCCACGCCAGGTCGTCTTCATCGATGAAACCTGGGCCAAAACCAACATGACCCGCATCTATGGCCGCTCGCCGCAAGGCGCGCGCTTGACCGAAAAGACTCCCTCGGGGCGCTGGCAAACGACGACCTTTCTCGGAGCCTTGCGGGCCGAAGGTTTTGTCGCCCCGCTGACGGTCGATGGCGCCATCAACGGCTCCCTCTTTCTCGCGTGGATCAAACAACACTTGGCGCCCACGCTCCGGCCGGGCGACATCGTGGTGATGGACAATCTCTCCAGCCACAAAGTGAAGGGCGTGCGGCAAGCCATCGAAGCCGCCGGCGCTGAACTACGTTATCTGCCACCCTACTCGCCCGACCTCAACCCCATTGAGTTGGCATTTTCAAAACTGAAGAAGCTGCTCCGCGACGGCGCAGAACGCACCGTCGACAAGCTTTGGGAACTTTGTGGCCGCATTCTGGAAGAGTTCAACGAAACCGAATGCCGCCACTACTTCAGGCACTGCGGATACCGCTATACGTAAAATGGAACTGCACTAATGCGGTTCGAACTCCTGTGTAGCGGCCGGGCTCGGCCCGGCGCGTCGAGCGCGGTGCAAGCTCCGCCGCTACACATTGACATTACTCGCCGGGCGCATCGGCCTTGGCGATTTCCACCGCATAAACATGCGTTGGGCCGTTCATGTTCGAGCGAAAGACGATCCATTTGTTGTCGGGCGTAAACGTCAAGTTCGGCTCCAGCTCGTAATTGTGCTTCGAGAGATCGACGAGCTTTTCAGCCTCGAACTTGCCGACTTTCACCGTTTCATCGCCGACTTTCATCGTTTCCATATGATCGGCAACCGGGCGGAACAAATACATCCACATCCCGTTGCCCGGCGGGTCCAGCGGCTTGTTGCCGGGCAGCGGCGTGCGATTGGCCACGCTGCCCGGTCCACCGCCATCGCCGGCGAACAGTTTGCCGTCGTGCGATTGGTTGTAATGCACCGACCACTGCGAGCGTTCAATCGGGTACCGAATCCGCTCGCCGGTTTCGACGTTCACACCGGCTAGCCAGAACTTATCGGAGCGCGGCGTTTGCAAATCGTAGTAGATCGTCTTGCCGTCGTAGCCGAAAAATTCATGCCCGGCGATTTCGTATTTCATGGTCCGCGGGTGCATCAGTTTCAGCCCGCTGCCGTCGGTGTGGATGGTCCAGATCCGATCGACATCGTGCCAGGGACCTTCGTGGCAGAACATCATCAGCGTGGGATCGGTGGGCGAGAATTGCACGTGGTTCTGCCAATCGGTGCTAGGATTGAAGGTGCTGACTTCGCCGGTCGCGATATTGACAGTGTACAGCCGCATCGGAATTTTTGCGGCCAAACGCGCGGCTAAGCCGCGTTCTCGTCCGGCAAACCGTCGCACATTTTGCTGCGTTGCATCTTGGCCGCCGCGCGTGTCTTCTGGTCGTGGTAGAGACGCATCGGCGCCGGGAGTTGCCTCGCCCGCGGCGGGAGTTCGATTTTCCGCAGCCCCCTTGTCATTGGCAGGGGTCGGAGTTGAGCCGCCGGGCGCACCACTTGGGGCGCCAGGTCCGGCGCCTCGTCGTCCATCGCCGCCACCTTCGGCATAGCTTCCGCCCAACAGCGTCTCGTCGGCATTGACCGCCAAACCCGAACCGCCGCGGCCGGGCGCCTTGCCGATCTCTTTCGTTTCCTTGGTGTTGACGTTCGTGGAATAAATCGCCCCGGTGCCAAACCGAGTGTAGTACACATTGCCCGATTTGTTGCCGACAACTACTTGTCCTACACGCCCTTCGACAATCGGCACAATTTCGTGCGTCTTCAAATCGATCGTCGATAAACCGTTGGGGGTGGAAACCACCAGCTTATCGCCGGTATAGCCGTTTTGATGGAAATAAAAACTCGACGTGCCCGGCTCGCGCGATAGCCGCACAATGCGGTGCCCCGTGGCCGGATCGATCCAATCGGTCGGCGGCTCGTCGGCAGCCAGCGCAAAACTGCACAGGGAAAAAAACGGCACGGCGAATGAAATCCAACGCAATTGTTTCTTGGTGGAGCGCATGTGATTAGAATCCTGGAATCACGTGGGGTGGGAGTGGATCGACGCGGGGCAGTGCCCCATAGTGTACCTGCAACGGCACAGCAAGCGAAACCGTCGGCCGAAATTCTGGAGTTAATAAGCATGTCGCATTTCAAATGGATTGTCATCGGGACTCTTTTCGCCCTCGCCGTGGCCACAGTCCCGCTGTCGTTCGGGCAGCAAAATCCCGACAGTTCGAATGTGCCCGAGGCACCCGCTTTCCCAAAGATCGAACTTGCGGGTCAGTGGCGGTTTGCGCTCGACCGCGACGATGCCGGCGTCAAAGAAGAATGGTTCAATCGTGATTTAGCCGATCGCATCCAATTGCCTGGCATCCTGCAAGCCCAAGGCTACGGCGATGAAATCAGCGTCGATACCAAGTGGGTGGCCGCCCTGCCGCGTGACATGCGCTGGTATTTGAAGCCCGAATACAAAGCGTACACCCAGCCGGGCCATGTGAAAGTGCCGTACTTTTCACAGCCGCCGCGGCACTACCTGGGCGTGGCCTGGTATCAACGCGATTTCGAAATTCCGGAGAACCTCACAGGTAAACGCATCCACTTGCTGTTGGAACGGCCACGCTGGGAAACGAAGGTTTGGGTTGATGATCGCGAGATTGGCTCGAACAACAGTCTGGTCGCACCGCACGAATACGAACTGGGCACTCTCACGCCGGGAAAACATCGGCTAAGTGTGCGGGCCGACAATCGCATGAGCATAGTGCCCGGCTACCGACCCGATGGACACAGCGTTTCCGATGCGCTGGGCGCAACCTGGAACGGCATTGTCGGCCGAATCGAGTTGACGGCCACCACGCCGGTGTGGATCGACGATGCGCAGGTGTTTCCGGACGTCGCGAAAAGATCGGCTCGCGTGAAAGTTCAGATTGGAAACCTAACAGGCGAATCTGGTTCGGGCACGCTTTCCGTGGAACCCTCTCCCCTGGGGAGAGGGCAGGGTGAGGGTGTTGGCAAAAGTGTGCCAGTATCTTGGGACGCCCACGGAGGCGATGCCGAGCTGGAAGTGCCGCTGGGCGACAACGCGCAACTCTGGGACGAATTTCAGCCGGCGCTCTCACATCTTTCGATTCAACTTCATGGTGGCCCCGCGAATGACGAGCGGCAAGTGAGCTTTGGCCTGCGCGAAATCACCACCAAAGATAAACAAATGTTGCTAAACAGCCGCGAGATCAATTTACGCGGCACGCACTTCGGCGGCGATTTTCCGCTCACCGGCTATCCGGCGACGGACGTGGACTCGTGGAAAAAGATCATCGTGAAGTGCAAAGATTTCGGTCTGAATCACATGCGCTTCCACTCCTGGTGTCCGCCGGAAGCGGCGTTCGCAGCGGCCGACGAACTCGGCTTCTATCTGCAGCCGGAGGCCGGCATGTGGAACCCCTTCAGTCCCGGCACGCCAATCACGCGGATGCTGGAAGACGAAACCGCGCGAATGATTAAAGCCTACGGCAATCACCCTTCGTTCGTGCTGTTCTCGCCTAGCAATGAACCGGCGGGGCGTTATCAACAAGTTCTGCCGCAGTGGTGCAAAGAGTGGCACGATCGTGATCCGCGCCGCTTGTACGCCGCCAAAACCGGCTGGGCTTACATTCAATCGGACTTGCCGCAGTACGATATTACATCGGCGGCGCGTGGCAATCGCGGTTGGTTCGGCGGCGATTATTCCCGCGCCGTCGCCAATACGCGGATGCCCGCTGTGGCGCACGAAGTCGGCCAGTGGTGCGCGTATCCCAATTTCGACGTGATCCGAAAATTCACCGGCTATTTGCAGCCCAGCAATTACGAAATCTTTCGCGATTCTGCCGCCGCACACGGATTGCTCGAAAAAAATAAAGATTTCGCCTGGGCGTCGGGCCGCTTTCAACTGGCCTGCTACAAAGAAGAGATCGAAGCGAACTTGCGCACTCCCGGGCTGGCGGGTTTTCAACTGCTCGATTTGCGCGATTATCTCGGCCAGGGCACCGCGCTGATCGGTGTGCTCGACGCCTTTTGGGGTGATAAAGGTTACGTGACCGCCGAAGAATTCCGCCGGTTTTGCAGCCCGACGGTGCCACTGGCGCGATTTCACAGCTATGTGTTCACCACGTCCGACCCGTTTGATATCGCCGTGGAAATCGCGCATTTCGGTTCCAAACCGATTGCAGACGCCACTCCGGTTTGGCGAATCGTCGATCTCGACGGCCAAGTCGTGGCACAAGGCGAGCTGCCGAAGCACGACATTCCCATCGGTAAGACCGCGCTGGGGAATGTCACGGCTGACCTAGCGAAATCGCCAGCACCACATCAATACAAGTTTGTCGTCGGGCTGCAGAATCAAGATGCCACTGCGGATCAACACTCGAAGATCGAAAACGACTGGAACTTCTGGCTCTACCCAGCTCAGCTCGACACTTCTGCGCCGGCGGACGTGCTGCTGACTAGCGATTGGAAAGAGGCGGAAACGCGTTTGGCCGGCGGTGGTAAAGTGTTGTTTCTGCCGCCGGCTGTAGCGCTCGACGATACTTGCCCGCCACTCAACAATGTGCCGGTGTTTTGGAATCGGTTGATGAATCCTAAGCTGGAAGCGATGCTCGGCGTGTGGTGCGACATCAAGCATCCGGCGCTGGCCGAATTCCCAACCCAGGCCAACTGCGATTGGCAATGGGCCGAGCTGGTTCGCGGCGTGCGAGCCGTGAATCTCGATCATGCTCCGCCGCAGTTGCAGCCCATCGTGCAAGCAATCGACGATTGGAATCGCAATTACAAGCTGGGCGTGGTCTTCGAGTGCAAAGTTGGCGCTGGCCGGCTGCTGGTTTGTGCGATCGACCTGCAAAAAAATCTCGATTCGCGTCCCGCCGCGCGGCAGTTGCGAAAATCGCTCTTGGATTATATGGCTGGCGAGAAATTCGCGGCGGAAACACAGCTCTCGCCGGAAGAAGCGACGGCCCTGTGGCCCGGCCTGACCGGCCACGGTTTCAAAGCCGGACCGCAAGCGGGGCCGATTCCCGAGGTTCAGGAGAACGCCGCCCCGCCAGCAACCGAAGCGAAGAAATCAAAATAATTTAACTGCGGTTGTTGTTAAAGCACTCCACCACAGCGTACGGCAGGCTGCCTTTCAAATCCTTGGGCGAAAAATGCGCGGAAATTTCACGCTTCTCTCCTGGCAGCAACATGAAGTAATTGTCGCTCCAGAAAATGGGCAGCAATTCTAGATTGCCGCTGTCCCCGTGCATTAGCTTCAACCGCACCAGCAGCGCAATGGCGTCGGACTGATTGGTCACCCGCACGTGGGCGGAACCTTCGTGGTCGGATTTTGCGCCCTGAATCGGTTCGACTTCTAATTTCACCTTGGGCAGTTTTTCAAGCTGCGTGTAATCGGTGAACGACGTGCAGGGCGTGATATTCCAACTTTCCTGATCGGACTTGCTGAAATCCATCACGTCGGGCTTGGTCGAGAGCCAATACGAATTCACGCTGCGCACTTTGCCGGCCGAATCGGTCGCCGTGAGCCGCAGGAAATACGTGGTCGAAATCTTTTCGGACTCCGGCAGCGTGAAGGCCGTGGTGGCCGCGTTGGCGGCGGCTGTACACACCGCGCTTTGCGAATGTTGCTGCTTGCTGTCGATGTCGTACACATCGGCCGTGACAGTTACGCCTTTGAATTCGTCCAGTGTATTGTTCGCCAGCACCACGCCCCGGTTGTCGTAGCGATACAACACGTGCAAAGGCTCACAGGCCACTTTCGTGGCAAAGTACGCTCCGCCGGGCCGCAAGTAATAGTCGTACAGATGCCAAATCATCGACGGCCAGGCGTTGTTCAACATCCATTGAATCTCGCCAGTGGCATTCCATTTGTTGGCGCGGAAGCCTTCATACATGGCCCGAATGGTTTCATAGGCCTGGGCTTGCGACTTCCAAGCGAAATCGGCGATGCCCATCGGTTTGCCGAAGCGTTCGTCTAGCGCCTTGCTGAAATCGCGAATATTGTTGAACGTGCCGGTGCCGCAGTGGAAATCCCAGACTTTGTCGATCGGCCAGCGATTGGCCGCGGGCAACATAGCTTCCAAGCTTTCCAGCGGGGGCGGCACCGCTCCTGGCCCCACCTCGGTGTTGAAGCCCCATGCCCCGCCGGATTTTTTGTCGGTCAACCAATAAATCGGCGGGACCCATTTGTACGGGCCGTTCATCTTCACGCCGGTTGGCTCGGAAGCTTCCGATTTTTTGGCGGTGGCGCTGGAAAGCGTCGGGCAAGGCCACTTCAGTTCTTCTTCGGTCGCCAGATATTGCTGCTCGACGTCTTTCGGCGGCGGGCTGTCGCTGCCGTTGAGCCATGCCAGCATCGACGGATGATTTCTCGCCCGGCGAATCTGGTACCGGAGCGATTCGCTGGCCACGGTGTGCTGTTCATCCTTCCAATTTTTCCACTGTTCCCAGGGCGAACAGCAGCACCAACCGGCCATGCACAAAATGCCAAGCTGGTCGCACAAATCGTAGAAGGCATCGTCTTCCAATTTGCCTTCCAGCCGCACGGTGTTCAGATTCATGTCGCGCAGGTCGCGCAGGTTGTCTTCCTGCCAGTTCGGCCGGTCCGGCAAACTGCGACGCTGCAACAGATCGGGAGCATAACCGCCGCCGGTAATCAGCAGATCGACGCCATTCACCGTGAACAGCCGATGCCCGTTGTCCAACCGCGAAGTCACGCTGCGAATCCCAAAGGTCGTGCCCAAGCGGTCTGACCTGGGGCCATCGGCGAACCACACTTCCAATTCCAGGCGGTATAAATTTGGCTCGCCCAATTGCGCCGGCCACCATACTTGCGGATTATCAATCACAAGATCCGGATTTTTTTCCGGCGTAAAGGTCACGGTGCGCGTTTACGCCGGCTCCCAGTTTGACTTCGCACGATGCCGTGTGCTGCTGATTGCGGTCAGCATTGGCTGCAAAGATGGTCGCTTTCACTATAGCATTGGTCGGCTTGTCCCTGGCGTTCACGACATCGACCATCACCGTCAGCCGCGCCGATTTCAGCGACGGCACGTCCAATTCGCTTTGCACCATGGCATGCCGCAACGCCAGAGCTCCGCTGGTGCGCAATTCCACTTCCTGCCACAAACCCATGTTCTGATCGGGCGGCTTGGGCGCCCAATCGACAAAGGTAATCGCGAGGTCGTTTTTCTTGGGCGGTTGCACTTCCACCAGCAGCACGTTGTTGCCGCTACGGTCCAGTGTATCGGAAATATTGAACTCGAAATCTCGATAGGTGCCGACCACATCTTTTGCGTCGCCAATTTTCTTGCCGTTCAGCCAAATGTTGGCTCGATAGTTGATGCCCTTGAAGTACAACCACACTTGGTTGCCCGCGCTGTCAGGGGGCGCTTTGAATTCGTTGCGGTACCACCACGCGCCGTTGAACCGGTCGGTGGGCACCTGCTTTAAATTTTCGCCGAAGTACAAATTCGGATATTCGCCGTTCTCCACCAGACCGGCCAGCACGGTGCAAGGAACGGTCACCGGATACCACTTGGCGGCGTCGGCCGCTGGCGGAGCGTCGCCTTTGATGTCGAGCTTAGTCGCCGACTGCATTTTCCACTCTTTCAGCGGCGTGACGCTCGGGCCGGTAAGGTTCACAAGCAGCGCGTCCTGATCGGCGGCGCCGGCATTGTTTTGGGTCGCCGCGGCAACGAGTCCGCTTGCCCCAAGCGCCCCCAAAAATGTTCGACGATCGATCGATGCGCCGCCCGAATTCTGATCAGCGATTTTTTTCATGTGCGGAATTTGGAAAGTGAGATCGGGCGGCCGCCGTGTGAATTCTGAGCACAAGCGCCGCGAGCCATCAGCTATAAGCGCGTCGATTCCCCCGTAGAATCGATAAATCGCCCGTGAGACATCCCCGAAACGTAGCGGCATCATAATCCGGCCCTGATTCCTGCCGCAAGCAATTTCGCCAAGAACTTGGAATCAGCCACCCCTTCGGCATTTAGCGCCGAATAGAGACTGGGGCCAGAAATCTCAGCCAAGTTCCAGGTAGAAAAGTCAACCACAAATAGCTCGGCGGATTTCAAATTGGGGTGGCGGTCTGATAGGGTGGTCACAAGGGCATTGGTTAATCCTGAAACCCACCCGCAGAAATCTCATGAAAGCTATTTCATCGGTCGGCCTGGTCTTAATCATTTGCGCTGCCGCATCGGCCGAGTCGAAGACAGCCAGTTTCGATGGCAGTTCTGCCGGTGCTCGCTGGTCGCTCAAGGAGCTCAATCCAGAGCTGCCGTCCGACTGGTCGAGCTACGAATTTCTGACGCTGGAGCTTAAGTCGTCCACAGCGCAACGATTTGAATTGCGACTCTTCACAACGACCGGTGTGCGCAAAGTGCGGCTGCAGCCCTTTCAAGGCGCCTGGATTCGTGCTGCTTTGCCGTTGGCATACTTTCAGCGCCGCGATCAGCAGGGTTTCGATTTGGCATCGCTGGGCAACAAATCGCGCACGGCCTGCTGGATCAATCTCACGGGTTCGGTCGGCCCGCTAACCAGTGTTGAGGCGATTGGCATCGGCATTGAAAATCCGATTGGATCGCCGACCATCGAAATTCGATCCGTACGTCTCGACAAACAATCGCCTGGCGACGCAGTGTTGGAACCTAAGCCATTGGTCGATGAGTTCGGCCAATGGATTCTTGACGATTGGCCAGGAAAAGCGCACTCGCTGGAAAATTTGGAAACGGCCTGGACGGAAGAGGAAAAGTCGCTCGCATCGAGCAGCTTCGATTATTCGCAGTACGGCGGCTACAAAAGCACTCATGCCCAAGCCACCGGTTTTTTCCGAGTCGAGAAAATCGACAATCGTTGGTGGTTCATTGATCCCGAAGGGCATTACTTTTTCTCCACCGGGGCCGATGTGATGGTGCCGTGGATGGGCACGCGAACCGCAGATCGGGACGGCGTGTTTGCCGCGCTGCCGCCGGCGGAACTCAAGCCGCCGTCGTTTCGTCCGAATCAGGGAGGCATGGTCTCGTTCTATACATGGAACCTGCTGCGGCGATTCGGCGCCGATTGGCAAAACGCATGGGTCGATCTCACGCTCCGTCGGATGGATGCGTGGGGTCTGAACACGGTCGCCAACTGGGCCGATCCGCGGCTGGGCGCCGCTAAGCGCAAGCCGTACATCGTGATGCTTCGCGGCTGGGGCATCGACAACACCGGCTATCTCGGGTTGCCCGATGTGTACGCCGATGAATTTGCGAACAAAGTCGATTCCGCGGCGGCCGAACAGTGCGCGCCGCGCAAAGACGATCCGTGGCTCTTGGGTTACTTTATCGCCAACGAGCCGCCGTGGCCGGGACGCGAAAACGAAATCGTGACTGCAATTCTGGCGGGTCCAGCCAACCCGATTCAGGGCGAAGCCAAGAAGTTTCTGGCGGCAGGCGATACGCCGGCCCGGCGCCGCGAATTCGTCGAGCTGGCCGTGGAGCGGCTGATTAAGGTGGTGAGCGCGGCCATCCACAAGCACGATCCAAATCATCTGAATCTCGGCCTGCGATTTGGATCGCGACCCTCGGAAGCGATGCTTCGCGCCTCGCGCAATTTCGACGTGTTCAGCATGAACAGCTACGGTTACGAAGTGAACCGTGCCCAGGTCGATGCCGCGTATCGCATGACGGAAAAGCCCGTCATGATTGGCGAGTTTCATTTTGGCACACCCGGCCGTGGGCTCGCCGCCGGCCTGTTGCAAACCAAGAATCAGGAAGAACGCGGCGTGGCCTATCGTTATTACGTCGAAAATGCAGCCGCCCATCCGGCTATCATCGGTCTGCACTGGTTCGAGTGGATCGACGAACCCAACACCGGACGCAACGACGGAGAAAACTACAACATCGGCATGGTTGACGTAACCGACCGGCCGTATCAAGAACTGATCGCGGCGATGAAAACCACCCATCAGCGGCTGCACGATATTCACAGCGGCAAGGAGCTGCCTGTAACACGCAAAGCGCTCGTGCAATGAGCCTCAAGAAAATTGCCGTTGCGACAATTCCGCGATCGTCGTGCGATGCCAGGTAAGCATGCAATGGCCGTTCTGGGCCAAAATTATGTTTGAGATTTGAGCCACACGTATGAGATAATGTGCTGCCTGGGGCTTTGGCATGCCCGGCCTTTGTTGGAATGCACACCAATGCCGACCGACAACACGACGGTCAATCACGATAGATCGGCAGTCAGCAACTGTAGTGTCAGATGCCAAAGAAAACAGCCGAAAATCAAAGCACGACAAACCAACGACAGATGGTGAACTCCATTATCCACCTTCGAATTTACTCGCCCGCAATACGCCGCCGGACGAATGCCATCGTTTTCGCCGTTTTCCGCAGTTTTCGACCGTTTTTGTCGGTTTGCCTCCGTTTTTGCGGTTTTCGCCGTTTTTGGAAAAATTTTGTTCGCGAGCTTCATCCTTCGCAACCCAACCACTCGCATCGCTTCACTCGGAGACTCGTGATGAATTACCCTCGCCCAAGACTCGTCGCGGCATTGCTAATGACAACATTATGTGTTGCCGCGGCACCAAACGTTCGCGCCCAGTCGCGGCCGGTCAAAGCATGGGAACAGCAAGTTGTCATCCCGACGTACAACGCTGGCGGACCAGAGCCGAATCCGATGTTTTATTTGGGCCGTTCTTATCAGGGCGCCCAAGGCCGCGTATATCCGTATCCGCTTTACGATACGCCGATTGATGAAAAAACCGACAAGCCGTATCAAATGTTGTCCTTGGAAAACGAGTACGTGCGGATCGGCATTCTGCCGGAACTCGGCGGGCGCGTGTTTGAAGCCGTCGATAAAACGAACAACTACGATTTCGTTTACCATCAGCACGTCATCAAGCCGGCGCTGGTGGGCATGATTGGCGCCTGGATTTCCGGCGGCATCGAGTGGAACATTCCCCATCATCATCGGGCGACCACATTGCTGCCGGTGCAAGCGAAAATCGAAGAACACGCCGACGGCAGCAAAACCGTTTGGGTCGGCGAGTTGGAACTGCGTCAGCGCATGCGTTGGGCCGTCGGTTACACGCTGCACCCGGGCAAATCGGTGCTGGAATGCACTGTGCGAATCATCAACCGCACGCCGCTGCCCAACACAATGCTGTGCTTCGCCAACGTGGCGGTGCACGCCAACGACAACTATCAAGTGATTTTCCCGCCCTCGACCCAGTACGTCACGTTCCACGGCAAGAATCAGTTCACAACCTGGCCGATTGCCACGACGCGCTTCAACGGCGCAGATTTCACCCGCGGCGTGGACGTGAGTTGGTACAAAAACCACAATTCCGCCATGTCGATGTTTGCCTGGAACTACGAAGATGACTTTTTCGCCGGCTACGATCACGGCAAAGAAGCCGGCATTGTGAGCGTGGCCGATCATCACGTGGTCCCCGGCAAAAAATTCTGGACCTGGGGTAATGGTCCGTACGGCAAGATGTGGGACAGGATTCTGACCGACGACGACGGGCCTTACATCGAACTGATGGTCGGCGCCTATTCCGACAATCAGCCCGATTACAGTTGGCTTCAGCCGTTCGAGACCAAGTCGTTTCAGATGAATTGGTACCCGATTCGCAACATCGGCGGCACGAAGAACGCCAATTTAGACGCGGCCGTGAATTTGGAAATTAGCACACCCGATGGTTTGACGACCACCAAGCAGGGACGAGCCACAACGGCCAAAATTGGGTTTAATACGACGACCGCGCACAGTCAGGCAATCGCCAAGCTGACGGCCGACGACAAAGTGCTACTGGAAGAGAAGGTCGATATCGATCCTGCCAAGCCCTTTGTAAAAGAAGTCGCAATTCCCCAGGGCATTGACGAGCACGATTTGCGCGCGTCACTTTCCGCGGACGGCAAGGAACTGATCGCCTATTCGCCGGTGCGGTTGAAACCGCTGCCCATGCCTGAGCCGGTCGTGCCTCCGCCAGCGCCGAAAGACATCAAAACGGTGGAAGAACTGTATCTAGTCGGGCAGCGGATTGAGCAGTTTTATTCGCCCAGCGCCGATCCGGAGCCGTACTGGGAAGAAGCGCTGGCGCGCGATCCGGAGAATTCGCGCGTGAATACGACGCTCGGCATCCGCCGCTTGCGTGCCGCGCGATATTCAGAAGCCGAGCAGCACTTCCGCACGGCAATCAAGCGGCTCACGAAGAACTATACGTCGCCCAAGGATGGCGAGCCGTTCTACTATCTCGGCGTGACGCTGAAGGCGCAAGGCAAAAACGACGAAGCGTACGATGCGCTCTTCAAAGCCACCTGGAGTCAGGCCTGGCGCGGCCCGGCGTATTTTGAGCTGGCGGAGATCGACAGCCAGCGCGGCGATCCGATCGCGCTAGATCACGTTGATCGAGCGCTGGAAGCCAACGCTTTGAATTTGGAGGCGATCAAATTGAAGGTCGCTGTTCTGCGACACCTCCACAAAACGAAAGAAGCCCTGGCAATCATCGATGCTGCTGCGCGGGATATTGATCCGCTGGATTTTGGACTATCGAGGGAACGTTTGCTGGCCAGAATCGAAACACGAAGCGATGGTCTGATGGCACGATTGGCCAGCATCGGCAATCTTGCCACAACGCTGCGTGATCACCCAACGGTGGGCTTAGAGGCAGCCGTCGGTTATGCCAACGCAGGTTTCCGCGGCGATGCCATCCAGGTGTTGGAAGGCATGATCGAAGTTTCCAAGGGCTCAGCCCTTAACAGATCTGCCGAAAATCGGAGCTCACCGTTGGTATACTACTATTTGGCTGATTTCGACCGGGAGCACGCGGCTGAGTATCGGCAACTCGCGATGAAAGCGCCGGCGGATTTGGTTTTCCCGTTCCAGTCCGAAGCCATTCCGATTTTGCGACGTGCAATTGAGGCAAATCCCAAGGATGCCAGGGCGCCGTACTATCTTGGCAACTTGCTGTACGATTGGCAGCCGGAGGAAGCGATCAAACTTTGGGAGCAATCGGCGGCCATCGATCCATCGTTGGCGATTGTGCATCGCAATCTGGCCGTGGCATACGCACATCGCAAGCCGGCGGACAACGATAAAGCAGTTGCCCAGTTGCAGTTGGCCGTTGCCGCTCCACAAAAGTTCGCCCTGCATTTTACGGAACTCGATGCAGAGTCTGCCGCCATCGGCGTTCCGCCCGAAAAGCGGTTGGCGCTCTTGGAACAGAATCACGACGTCGTGGCCAAGCGCGATGATGCGTTGTCGCGCGAAATCGGCCTCAAAGTTTTCGCCGGCAAGTATGACGACGCCATCAAGCTGATGACTGGTCGCAAATTCTCGGTTTGGGAAGGCGAGTCGCTCGAAGTGGCCGATCATTGGGTGAACGCTCACTTATTGCGCGGGCGGAAGGAACTTACCGCGGGCCAGTTTTCCGACGCCTTGCGTGATTTCGAGGCGGCAAAATCGGTGCCGGAAAACCTTCCCAACGCCCGCAACAGCGGCGGGACGCGCGGGGCAGAGGTTGCTTATTGGATTGGGGCGGCACACGACGGGGCTGGTGAGAAGGCCGCTGCGAAAAAGTCGTGGCACGAAGCGGTCGACGCTGCTTATCCTGAGCCCCGGCGCGGCAGTGAAAGTCGGATTTCGCCGCGGCTGGTGCAAGATTACTACCGGGCGCTGGCCAAACAGAAGCTCGGGCAGACGGCCGAAGCCGAGCGCGAGCTGCACGGAATGGTTGATACGGCCCGGCAGGTCATGGATCGCAACGACGACGGTCGCGATATTCCGGATTCGTTCGGCCCGCGGATGTCAAAGCGTACTCGCGAAGCCCTGGCACATTACATTGCCGGTTTAGGCCACCTCGGTTTAGGCGAAACGGACACTGCCAAATCAGAATTCCAACTTGCTCTGCAGGCAACTCCCGACGCACTTGGGGCTCACACAGAGCTTCTAGGGATGCGGGCGCCATCATCCAAATGACGGTGGGAATTGCAAGGTATTTCGGGAGTGCGGTCTGCCGTATGTTTAATGTCATTGAAACGATCGCAGCATCACGAGTCGGTCGCACCATCACGGGTTGCGATTCGACGGCGTGTCAAGAAAAATGTAAACTCGTGTGAACTACACCCGTCAAGCCCAGCGTCACCGATCACCACCACCTTCAGACCACGGTGCTTTATGATTGGCCACTCCGCGAAACCTCTCATATTGCTTGGATGTTTGTGTTGCGCCCTGCCCACGGTGGCCGCTGATTCGACCGATCCAAGCGCCGCTGCCCAGAAAGACTTTGTCGCCGGCCAGCTAATCACCTTCAACGACAACGGCGCCTGGTGCTGGTATCAGGACGAGCGTGTGATTGTCGATCCGGCCATTGGGAAAATGCTCATCGGTTCGGTCGGCAACAAGGCGGGAACGGGCGGCCCAGACCGCGACGGCAATATCGAACTGGCAGTTTACGACCTGGCTTCCGGCGCTTGCGAGCAAATTGTGCTGCACGAGCACCAGGAGGCCGACGATCATGACGCCCCGGCTCTTTTGATCCGCCCCGATGGTCGCTACTTAGCCGTCTACGCACGGCACAATCACGACAAGCTAACCCGCTGGCGGATTTCCAGTCAGCCGCACGACGCCAGCCACTGGGACGAAGAGCACACCTTCGATTGGACCCAGCCGCCGGCTTCCATCGGTGCGAACAACGCCACGTACTCCAACGTCTTCTATCTGCCGGCCGAAAAGCGCACGTACGACTTCGTGCGCTCGGTGAACCGCGACCCCAGCTGTCTGGTTTCGACTGATGATGGCAGCACCTGGTCCTATGGCGGTAAATTACTGACCGACAAAAACGTCGGCTACGTGAACGGCTACGTCAAATACACGTCCAACGGCAAAGACCGCATCGATTTCATCACGACCGAGCATCATCCGCGCGACTTCAACAACAGCATCTATCACGGCTATGTGCAAGGGGACAAGACGCACCAGTCGGACGGCACGGTCGTTGACGAAAACCTGCTCGACGGCGCCGCCCCCAAGCCGGCCGATTTAACGCCGGTGTTTGCCGCCGGCACCCGCGTACAGGACGAACCGATGACACACTGCTGGACAACCGACCTGACGCTGGATCGCGACGGTCATCCCCGGGCATTGTTCACCTGCCGAGCCAATGATGAACCCGAGAACAGCAACTTCAACGACCATCGTTTCTTTTACGGTCGCTTTGATGGCGCGAAGTGGCAGGTTCAGCAGTTGGCCAAAGGCGGAGCCCGACTTTGGAAGCAAGAGGAAGATTACATCGGCGGCGGTGCGATCGACCCGCAGAATCCCGACATCGTCTACCTCAGCACGCCGATCGATCCGCGCGACGAGTCGAAACTGGCCCGGCACGAAATCTTCAAAGGCGTGACCACCGACGGCGGGGCCCGCTGGACTTGGACGCCGATCACGCGGAATTCAACCGTCGATAACCTGCGGCCGATTGTTCCCCACTGGGATGATCGTCATCAAGGATTGCTATGGTTGCGTGGCACGATGTTGCGCAGTCAGGATTACAACATGCAAGTGGTAGGCCTCGTCGAGGACCTGAAGTAACCTTCTCGTCATTTTTTCAAAGCGACAAAACAAAGTTATGTCCAAAATGTCCGCGTTTCCGGAAATCGGCAGAATCCAATTCGAAGGCGACAAAAGCCGCAATCCGTTGGCGTTCCGCCATTACAACGCCCAGGAGCTTGTCGAAGGCAAGCCAATGCAAGACCACCTGCGGTTCAGCGTGGCCTATTGGCACACCTTCCGCGGCACTGGCGGCGATCCGTTCGGCCCCGGCGCGATGCTGCGTCCTTGGGAAGGGCCGGTGGACAATGTGGAAAATGCCATTAACCGGGTGCGCGTGGCGTTCGAGTTCATCGAAAAACTAGGTGTGCCGTTTTATTGCTTTCACGATCGCGATGTGGCGCCAGAGGGGGCCACGCTGACCGAGTCGAATAAGAATCTCGATGCCGTGGCCCGCACGCTGAAAGAAGAACAGCAGCGCACCGGCATCAAACTGTTGTGGGGCACCGCGAACTTATTCAGCAATCGCCGCTATATGCACGGCGCGGCCACCAGTTGCAACGCCGATGCTTTCGCTTTCGCGGCGGCACAGGTGAAGAAAGCCTTGGAAGTAACCAAGGAACTTGGCGGCGCCGGCTACGTGTTCTGGGGTGGCCGAGAGGGTTATCAAACGCTGTGGAACACCAACATGAAGCGCGAAATCGATCACCTGGCGCGGTTCATACATCTGGCGGTCGACTATGCCCAGGAAATTGGTTTCAAAGGGCAATTCTATTTCGAGCCTAAGCCGAAGGAGCCAACCAAGCACCAGTATGACTTCGACGCGGCGGCGTGCCTCAACTTCCTGCGGGCCTATGGCCTGGAAAAGCATGTAAAGCTCAACATCGAAACCAACCACGCGACGCTAGCCGGCCACACCATGCAGCACGAGCTGGAATACGCGGCGATGCAGGGTTTCTTGGGCTCGATCGACGCTAACTTCGGCGATTTGCTGCTGGGGTGGGACACCGATCAGTTCCCGACCGATATTTATCTCACCACCCAGGTCATGCTCGTGCTCTTGAAATACGGCGGCTTCACGACCGGCGGATTGAACTTCGACGCCAAAGTGCGGCGTGAAAGTTTCGAGCCGATCGATCTGTTTTACGCCCACATCGGCGGCATGGATGCGTTTGCCCGCGGCCTAAAAATCGCCGCCGCCATTCGGGCCGACGGCACATTGGAAAAGCTCGTCAAAGAACGCTACAGCTCTTGGGATGCCGGCATAGGCGCGGAAATCGAAGCGGGCCGCCACAATTTCCAATCGCTCGAAAACTATATGCTGAACAAAGGCGAGATCACGCCTAACACCAGCGGTCGGCAGGAGTTGACCGAGAATTTTATCAACACGTACTTGTAATCAATTTCCTCTCGGGCAATTCAACCTTTTTGGAACTATCCCAAAAGTTCATCCGTTGAGCTAATGCTCGAAAGATGCCCTGTATTACAGGAGCCTCAACTCGACGTGCCGGTGATTTCCCAATCGCGATAATACCTATGCCGCTGGAGTCACAGCGCTGGGCATTTTCTTGGCCGCAATTGCCAGCATCACCAGCGACCAGCCGTACAAGAGCATCTCGATGCCGACGAACAAGCCGATCACCCAAAAGCTTGAAGACGGCCACCGACGCCAAATCATGAAGCCGAGTACCAGCGTGACAACCCCATTGAGCAACACCCAGCCTCTGTGCGGGAGTGCGCTCACCAGTGCTTCTGCAATTCGAAAAACGCCGCCAATCATCAGGAACAGAGAAATCACCAGCGTCAGAGTCACAGCGGCTTCGCCAGGGTTGGACACTATCATGAACCCGGCCACCGCATAGAACAAACCCGTAAGTAAGTCGATGATAAAGCCGCTCCACTGCCGTTCCACGAAGGCGTGGATAATCGACGAGATGCCGCCGATGATCAGCAGCCATCCGAATATTACCGCTGATGCGAGCGTCACGAACACCACCTCACCCAGTGCGATCGTGCCCAGCACAATCTGCACAATTCCCAGCGCCAGGAACCAACCCCAGTTGCGTTGCACGGTGTCGAAGCCGACCAGCGCGACAATCGGACCCATTCTTGGGCTCATGTTTAGCTCCTTTGGCCAGGAAACGGGAGTTCATCCGTTGGAAAGAAACACCCTTACAGACGCGGCAATAGACACTCGAAGAATTTCTTGCCGAATGTCAACTAAAGCAATCCCAGCCAAGGTAGCCGCTGGAATCGCCCATAGTGTAGCATCGCTGAATCGCAGGGCAAGTCCGTAGTCTAGCATAGGTATCTGCCTCGATCATCGCGAAATGAATCGTCGCAAGCTATACTCTCAGACTGAAAGCTGGCGATGAGGGACTCATTGAACGTTAGGGCATGTTTGAAAGTCTGCCTATGATTGTTCGGAACAAGCCATTTCCGTGTGCCAAGCCTGGAGAGGAACGACGGACATGAGTGCGAGAAGTTACGGATTCAGCAAACTCGGTCGACCTTTTTCGATCATCATTTCAATCGTCAATCTCGCCGCAGGGTGCTCGCAGCAGGCTTCGCCCAGTTCTGTCGTCGTTCGCCCTGTTAAGACAATGGTTGTAGTGGCCGGAGAAGAACCGCGCGTGCGATCATTTCCCGGAAGAGTCGAGGCGTCGAAACGGGTTGAGCTTGCTTTTCAGGTGCCCGGTCTGCTAAGTAAATTGCCGATCAGAGAAGGACAAAACGTGACGCAAGGCGAGCTGATTGCGCAGCTCCGGCAAGACGAATTCCAAGCCCGATTGACTGCCTTGCAAGGACAGCTCGACCAAGGTCGCGCGGCGCTTGCCGCGCTGCAGGCCGGCGAGCGTCCGGAGGAAAGACTCCGCCGGGAAGCACAAGTACGGGCGGCCGAGTCCAAGCTCAATAACGCCCGGACCGAATACAATCGCTTCGCTCAGGTGGCCCAGGCCAATCCAAATGCTGTCGCGCGGGTAGATTATGACCTGCGCACAAACCACTTACCGCCTGGCCCAAGAAGATTACCAAGCTGCCCTCCAAATGCTTGAAAAGGGGACGATTGCCGCGAGGAGGAAATTGACGGCAAAGAGGCCGAGGTTCGCGGGCTCGAAGGCCGAGTGGTGGAAGCAAAAATCCAGTTTGACGATTGCACGCTGCGCGCCCCCTACGATGGCGTGATCGCGCAGCGGTTCGTCGAACAGAACCAGAATGTCAGAGCAAAAGAGCCAATCGTCAAGTTTCAGGATGTGGACGAGATCAACATCGCTGTGGACGTGCCGGAGACATTCATGTCTGCCGATCTGCGTTCGGCCGACATTGTCCAGATGTACGCAGAGTTCAGTGGGGCGCCAGGTCTGCAGTTTCCAGTCCAAATCAGAGAGATCGCACAGACCGCGGACCCTACTACGCAGACGTTCCAACTCCGCGTCGCCATGAAGTTGCCGCCGGGAGTGAATTTGCTGCCCGGCATGACGTCTATGGTCACGATTACCTACCGGTGCGCGAGCATCCTCGGCAACCGCATTCTGGTGCCGATCTCCGCCGTTCTCCGGGAAGCTGCGGGAGAGCAAGTGGCCTGGGTCGTTGGGCCTGATCAAATGGTCGCGCGCCGCCCGGTGAAAATCGGCGAGGCAACGGGTGGCCAAATAGAAATTATTGAAGGACTGAAACCCGGCGACCGCATCGCCGTGGCGGGAGTGACGTTCCTGCGCGAGGGAATGAAGGTTCGCGATCTGGGCGACGCACTGGGAGGCGCCTAGCGATGAACCCCGGCGTTCTCTCGGTCCGTAATAACCGCGTGGTCTTCGTGGCAATGGCGCTTGTCCTCGTCGGCGGAGTCGTAGCCTACCTGCAGATGGGCCGCCTTGAGGACCCGGAGTTCACGATCAAGGAAGCGCTGATTGTTACTCCGTATCCTGGGGCCAGCGCCGAAGAGGTCGCCAAAGAGGTCACCAATCCGATTGAAGTCGCTTGCCAGCAGCTAGGTCAGCTCGAGCGGGTTGAATCGGAGTCTTCGCGCGGCAGGTCGGTGGTCTCCGCCATTATCAAGGACAGGTACGATAAGCACCGAATCCCTCAAGTCTGGGACGAACTTCGCCGCAAGATCGCCGATGTCCAATCGCAACTGCCCCCGTCGGTGCGCGGGCGGTCGATGGTGATCGACGATTTTGGCGACGTCTACGGCATCTTCCTGGCCATTACCGGCGAGGGCTACTCGCAGTCTGAATTGCGCCGCTACGCCGATTTCTTGCGCCGCGAAATGCTCCTGGTGCCGAATGTCCAGAAAGTCGAGCTCTTCGGCGAACAGCAAGAAGTCGTCTTCCTTGAAATCTCGCGGCAGCGGCTCGCGCAGCTCGGGATTAACGAAGAGCAAATCTACAGCAAGCTGCAGGCGAAAAACATCGCTGCCGACGGCGGCCGTGTGCGCGTTGGCGACCAGCACATCGCGATCGATCCGAAAGGCGAGTTCGAGTCGGCCGAAGACATGCTCGGACTGGTAATTGGCTCGGATCAGACAGGCCGCCAGCTTTTCCTCAGGGACGTGGCGACGTTGGAGCGCGGCGAACAGGACCCGCCGCGGCGTTTGCTCCGGTACGACGGCAAGCCAGCCATCGGCCTGGGCATCTCCACCGTGCAAGGCGGCAACGTCGTGAAACTTGGCGAAGGCATTAGGCGGAAGCTTGACGAACTTAAAAAGAACCAACCAGTCGGCATCGAGATTGGCGAGATCAACTTCCAGCCCGAAGCGGTCGCCAAGGCCACCAGCGAGTTCATGTTCAACTTGGGTAAGGCAGTCACGATCGTCTTCGTGGTGCTCTTGTTCACGATGGGCCGCAAGACCGGACTCACGATCGGCATCGTGCTGTTCCTCACGATCATGGCCACGTTCTTCGTGATGTACATGAAGGGAGATATTTTGATGGAGTCGCATTTCACTGGGCGCGCTGATCATCGCGCTGTGCATGCTCACCGACAACGCCATCATCGTCATCGAGGGAATCAAGGTTGGCATCGAAGCCGGCGAAGACAAGATCGAGACAGTCCGGGAGACGGTCGGGCAAAATCAATGGCCGCTTTTTGGAGCTACCGCGATCGGCATCCTCGCTTTCGCCGCGATTGGCCTCTCGGAGAACAGCACCGGCGAGTATTGCAACTCGCTGTTCTGGGTGATCCTGATTTCCTTGAGTTTGAGCTGGGTGTCGTCGGTCACTGCCACGCCGCTGTTGAGCTACCTGATGTTCAAGCCCCTGGCGGGCGTGGGGTCGGCAGAGCGCAGCGATCCGTATGGAGGCGTTATTTTCCAGACTTACCGACGCTTGCTGATGATGGCGCTTCGTTTTCGTTGGGCCGTGGTCATCGTTTGCATTTTGGCTTTCGTCGCGGCGCTGTTCGGCTTCACGAAGATCGAACAGAGCTTTTTTCCGCCTGCGACCCGACCGCAATTTATGGTCGATGTCTTCCTGCCGGCCGGCACTCACATCCGCGAAACCGAGGCGTTCTCTAACTCCGTCCAGCGGTTCATCCAAGCTCAGCCCGGCGTCACGCATGTCACGTCATTCATCGGCGGCGGCGGCTTGCGCTTCCTGCTCGTTTATTCTCCGGAAAGAGAGAACCGAGCCTTCGTCCAATTCCTCGTCGATGTCGATGATTGGCGGAAGATGGACGAGCTGCTTCCCGTGATTCAGAAGCATCTGGACGAGCAATACCCCAACGCCAACGCCGTCGCCAAGAAATTCCTCCTGGGTCCAGGGGAAGGCGGACGTGTCCAGATACGCTTCCAAGGTCCCGATCCCGCAAAGTTGCGCGAACTTGGCAATCAGGCGATCAAGATTCTCGAAGACGACGGCAACGCTGTCTGCGTGCGCAACGACTGGCGTGAGCGGGTCAAGGTCATCCGTCCCGATCTGCTCGAACTCCAGGCGCGCCGCAACGGCATTACGCGCGTCGAGGTGGCCCAGGCGCTGGAAAGCAGCTTTGAAGGACGCACGGTCGGCTTTTGCCGTGAGCCGGGCAGCACGGGCGGGGGAGTCTTTCCGAAGGAGACGCGCCTGTTGTCGATCATCGTTCGTCCGCCTCTCTCAGAGCGCGACGACGTCCACGTGATCCACAGCTCACAAATCTGGAGCCCAGTGGCCGGACGGATGATTCCTTTGAGCCAGGTGACTAGCGGAGCCGAGGTCGTCTGGGAAGATCCGGTCGTGATGCGCCGTGATCGCTTCCCAACCCTCACCGTCCATGCCGACACGCGGTCTGGTTTGCCCAGCCAACTTTTCAACCGAGTGCGGTCGAAGATCGAGCAGATTGAGCTGCCCTCCGGCTATTCGCTCCAGTGGGGTGGCGAGTACGAGGATTCCGCAGAAGCCCGCGCCGCTCTGGCCAAGCCACTCCCGTATGTGCTAGCGATCATGGTGTTTATCGTCGTGTGCCTGTTCAATTCAATTCGCACCACGTTTCTGATTTGGCTGATTATGCCGCTGTCGATTATTGGCGTGACGACTGGGTTGTTGCTCACGGGCATGCCGTTTGGCTTCATGGCCCTGCTCGGGGTGTTGGCCGTTGGGGGCGAGCAGATCAAGAACCAAATCGTTGTCCTGAGCAAGATTCTCACCGAAATCGATAAAGGGAAGGAGCCCTATCAAGCTATCCTGGACGGCGGCACCAGCAAAATGCGGCCGGTGTGCATGGTGGTGCTCACGACGGTTCTAGGGATGATTCCGCTCTTGGTGGACCCGTTTTTCGGGGCGATGGCGGTGTGCATCATGTTCGGACTGTCATTCGCCGCGGTGCTATCTTTGATTGTGACGCCGGTGCTGTATGCCATGTTCTTTGGGGTCCACGAGACTGCTGCCCAGTCGGGAAAACTATCGGAAAACATGCGCTGACAGTAGGTGGGCGAATCGCTCCCACTGGGAAACTTGCGAGCAATTCCGGTAAGCGTTATGTATGAACGCCGATGCTAGGCAGATTTCAACAACTCGCATGGACGATAAGAGCACTTCCGAGGGAGACTTTTGCTTTTGAGATGCGGCCAGCCTGAGTATACTGATGATGGCATCTCTGGGCAGAGCCTCTTCTCGTGGATTGAGTCATAATTACTATAGAGGCTCGATCGACGGTTAACTGATGGACGAATTTGAAAATGTGCTGAAACAATCGACAGCGAAATGATCATAGAAATGTGAATTCGTGTGAATTCCGTCATCCCCGGTTTCTTCGATCTCAAAATATCGTAACTGATTGCAAGGAACTCGATCATGCTTCCATCTCAAACAGTTCGATTTGCCGCGATCTTAGCTGTGGTAGCTGGCGTCGAATGGTCGGTAGCTCAGCAGCCCGGCCCAGCGAAATCGGAGACAGCAGTGCCCAATCAAACGACGGCGCCTGACAATGGCAGGAAGCAGCCGCGAAGGCAAAAATCATTACCAGTCAGACATGGAAGCAGGTGAACGATGAATTCCAGAAGTGGCTCGCGTCGCAGGCTATTTATACTCCGGCCGATGTGCAGCGAATCACCGCCAATTTGAAAGCGCAGATTCAAGCGATGCCGGCCAACGAATTGCAAGGCTTTCTCGATGACTGGCAAGCCAAGCTGAAAGTACTCAACGGAAAAGACTTTCAAGATGCACAGCAATGGCTTGGAGAATACCTATCGGTGCTAACCGACGGTTTCAGACGGCAAACGCTGAAAGATTTAGGCTTAACCGACGTCGCGAACATGAGTGCCGGTCAGTTGGAAGACGCGATCGTCCGGATTCGCGCCAACCGGCTCACGACGCAGCAACGGCGGGCAGCCTTCGATCAAAGTCGCCAGCAAATGGTTCAAATGGTTCAGCAAAGCAATGCAGCTACTCAGCAGGCACTCCAGCAGTCGAATTCTGGCGCGCGCGGTTCGGCACCAATCAAGGTCCCTCTCGCCCGCCGAAGTTTAATCCCCCTCCGCCGCCGCGACGACAGTTCTTTGTAGATAGCTACGGCCGCATCGGATTTGCTTTGCCGTACTAACAGGCAATGATTGCGGCGATGGATCAGCACCCGGGTTTGTCCGGTGGCTCGATGAAGTCGATAGTTGGGGACCGGGTGAGTGAGCCGGGCATGTGCGGTATTCCTTCCCAGAGCCAAAACGGTAACTACCGCTTTGCGCGTTGGGCAAAGGCCGCAGTGCCGACCGTTAGCAGGAATCTTCAATTCCAAGATTCGACAAATGTTACAAGCAGGGTGGCTAACGGGACTTGAACCCGTGACCCCCAGATCCACAATCTGGTGCTCTAACCAACTGAGCTATAGCCACCGTAAGCAAGCCCTAAATTATATCGGCAGCGCTTTGTGGCAGCAATCGGACTGCACAATGCTAAGATCGCGTCTACTATCCTTACTTTAGCTTCGACGCAGCGACAACACCAGGCTTCCCAGCGACGTTGGAAATCGGCCATATCGCTCTCGCCGAGCACTGCTTGTAGGGTTTGGTAGCCGGTGGGATCGGTTTTCACGTGGTCGTGAAACTCGCGGTAGAATTTTTCTAGCAGGTCGTGCTCTTGCAGATACAGGCACAGGTAACGGGCCTGGCCGTAGTTCGCGCCGCTATCGTGATTGTAGAACTGGTCGGTCGTGGTGTTGCACAGTTCTTCGAAGGTTGGCAATCGACCCGCGCGAATGGTTTGCTGCAGGCCGTTCAATCGCCAGTTCACGTAGCCGGCGATCTTGCCGTGCTCTTCGCCCGACTGTTCGTAGAGCGATGCCAGGCCTTCGTTAAACCACGACGGGCACTCGGGAAAATTAGCGGCCACAAACGGATGCACAATTTCATGCACCAACGTTCCGCCGCCGGTGGCAATGTTCATGACCAGCGCCCGATGCTGCGGCGAGTAATAGCCGTACGGCGTATGTGGTTTGTCGCCGAATAATTTTTCGGCGTGCTGTTCGTAACTGTCTTTATCAGCAAATAGCCAGATGTCGATCATGAACGGCGGGTCGCGCTCAAAATAGGATTCCTTCAGCCGATCGACGGCCCACTTGACGGTTTTGACAGCGCGATCCTTGACTTGCTCGGCCGGTTCGTCCCCGATGACAACAAACGGTGGTTGCACGATGATGGTGAATTGTTCGTCGCCGAGTTTCGCCTTGAGTCGGTCAATGTGCCGATCGAAATCGGCCTGGGTGAAGCACAGCCCGGTCCGGGCAGAAAAAACGGCCAAAGCTACGAGCAGAAATCGAGTACGCTGAAAATGCATGATTGCCTCCTAGCGCATTCTTGCATGACAACGATTTGCAGTAAACGATTATCGACGGGAATGATACATTCGCGTTACAGATTGGCTGCAAAGGGGTTCAATACGCTGACCGGCCGCTCCCAGTGCGTGATTGCGATGTATTGGGCAGTGGGTTATTTTCGACGCTGTTTGCCGGCCGACCGACACGATCCAACTAACAATCGTCCACCGCCTTCTTGGCGCCCCTCTGCCCAAAATGAACAATTCTTCTCGCAACCGCTGGCTGGCGATCAATTTCGCGGCCACCATCTTTGTTAGCGCGTTTTTACTTTTTCAAGTGCAGCCGCTGGTGAGCAAATACATTCTGCCGTGGTTCGGCGGCACGGCCGCGGTGTGGACCACGTGCATGCTGTTCTTTCAGACGTTGCTGTTTTGCGGCTACGCCTATGCCCATCTGAGCGAACGCTGGCTCGCGCCCCGCATGCAAGGCCTGGTGCATTTGGCGCTGATCGTGCTGGCAATCGCGCTGTTGCGCGTCGTGCCCAGCGACGCCTGGAAGCCGGAAGATAGTTACAATCCCGCTTGGAAAATCTTGGGGCTCCTGACTGCCAGCATCGGGCTGCCATATTTCGTGCTGTCGTCAACCGGGCCATTGATGCAAGCCTGGTTCGCACGATCGTTTCCTGGCCGCACGCCCTATCGGTTGTATGCGCTGTCGAATATCGGCTCGCTGCTGGCGCTGCTCAGCTATCCGTTCTGGTTCGAACGGCGATTTGTGTTGCGTGACCAGGCGACGATTTGGTCGTGGGGCTTTGTGATGTATGCGGCCCTAGCCGGTTACGCAGCGGTGAGTTTGTGGATGATGTTTCGCGGCGGAAGGATTCAGGGTCCAGGGGTCGGGGGTCAGGAAACAATGGCGAGCCGCGACCGTGAGGGAGCGGAGGAACAAGCTGTGCAAACGCAGGCGTCCGCGCCTCACTGGTTTCATTACGCCCTGTGGCTAATCCTGCCGGCCATTGCTTCGGTCGCACTGCTGGCCACCACAAACCACGTTTCGATCGACGTCACACCGATGCCGTTTTTGTGGGTCGTCCCGCTGTCGCTGTACCTTGTCACGTTTATCATTGCGTTCGACCACCCACGCTGGTATTTGCCGATGGCGGTTGGCGTGTTCACGCTGATATTGATTTACACCGTGGGCATGGTGTATTCGCAAGATCAATCGAAAATCGACACCGATAAAACAGGGATTCCCGGCAAGATTGTTTATCAATCTGTAAAGGCCATCAATGCTATCCAGAAATGGCGGGGTGTTTCGGAAGACGATTTGGTTAACCCGCAGCGACCACACATCGGCTTTCTAACCTATGCGGGCTTGAACTTCGCTGCCCTGTTCGGCATTTGCCTGATCTGCCACGGCGAACTCGTCCGATTGCGTCCGCATCCGAAATACCTCACTTCGTTTTATCTGCTGATTGCCGCCGGCGGTGCGATTGGCGGTGTATTGGTGACCTTGGTGGCGCCGGTTGTCTTTGTGACCTATTTCGAATGGAATTTGTCGCTGTTCATCGGATACCTTTTGGCCGCGGCTGTTGTTGTGCGCAGCCTGTGGTTTTTTAGTGAGTGGATTTGTCGCCGCATTCCGCCGGATAATTTGCTCTGGATTGTGCCGGCGCTGTTGGTGCCAACGTTTTTTGTGTCGGGACTCGGCGCCCACGACCTGACCAAATACCTGAAGAAATCGGATGAAGGTATCCGTCTGCGCGTGCGAGGCTTTTTTGGAACACTCGCCGTGGCGGAAATCGACGCCGACGATCCTGAAGAGCGCGTGCGAAAATTGTATCACGGGCGCATCACCCATGGAGTGCAGTTCACGGATCCGGAGATGCGCGAACAACCCACTTCGTATTATGCAAGAGAAAGCGGCATCGGCCGCACCCTGGCGTTTTATCATGCCAGTGACAAGCTCAGCGGCGTTCGCATCGGCACGGTCGGTTTGGGCACCGGTACGATGGCGGTGTTCGTGAGAGACAAAGGCGATCCGAATGCGGCCGGCAAAAACGATTCGATTCACTTTTACGAGATCAATCCGAAAGTGATCGAGATCAGCGAGCCAGGCCAGTGGTTCACCTACTTGCAAGACGCCAAGAAGCGCGGCGGCGATTACAAAATTACCTTGGGCGATGCGCGGTTGTCGCTAGAACGTGAGGCCAAAGATGGCGACTTCCAAAAATTCCATGTGTTGGTACTCGACGCCTTCAGCGGCGACGCCATTCCGATGCATTTACTCACGGAGCAAGCGTTTGAGACCTACCTGAAGCACATCGCCACGGCCGACGACGGCGGGGAAGCGGGCGCAATCGCCGTCCATATTACGAATCGCTTCCTCGATCTGGAGCCGGTGGTGCTGGGCCTGGCAAATCGTTTCCAACTCGGCCACGTCTATATCTCCAATCTCGATGACGGCGAGGCGATGTACGATTCCGACTGGATCATTCTCAGCCACAATCAAGAACTGCTCAAAGAATTGGAACCCTATTCTGTCCAGCCGCCAGAAAATCGCGATCCGCCAGAGCAGCCCAAAAAACCCATCCTCTGGACCGACGGGCAGAGCAACCTGTTTGACGTGCTGAAGTGAAAGTTCTCATCGTGTAGCGGCCTAGCTCGGCCCAGCGCTGAGCATGGAAAAAGCTTTGCCGCTGCACATTTAATGACAGAGAATCTGGCAAAAACTAGCGCGGTTTTTTCGGCGAGCTTTCGTGGAGCGGCGCCATGAATTGTTCTACCGGTAGCGCGTACTGCGGCGCCCAACCCAGCGGCAACGTGATGCCCGTAACCCAGCGGGCGTCATCGGACGCCAGAAAAGCGACGGCGCCGGAAACATCGTGCGGCAAGCCGACGCCCAGCGGATGAATCGCCTCCAGCTGCGCATGCACTTGCGGCGTAAGATGTTCCATGTGTTTGAGTGTCATGGGTGTGGCAACCAGCGCCGGGGCAATCGCCACCACGCGAATTTTCCTGGCGCGAGTTCCCAAGCCAGCGATTGCGTAAGTCCAATCAACCCCGCTTTGCCGGCGCTGTAGATTGAAAAGCTCGGACAGCCCCCCAATGCCAAAGCCGAAGCCACATTGACAATCACACCACCCGGAGACGGTAGATGCGGCAGCACTGCACGTGTCATGCGAATTGCGCCGTGCAGATTCACATCCAGCAACTCTTGCCATTCGTCATCGGCGAAATGCTCGAACCGCTTCGCGTACTCGACGCCGGCGTTGTTTACCAGCGCGTCAATGCGGCCGAATTGTGCGATCGACTGATCGACCGCATTGCTTACGTCGTCGGGTTTGGTGATATCGCACCTAAGCCACCGTGAATCAGCCGACAGCCGTTGCATCCGCTTGAGCAGACGCTTGGGCTCGGTGCGTGAGAACATCGCCACCGCCGCCCCTTCGCTTGCCAATCGCTCGGCAATTGCACCACCGATGCCCCGATCGCTGGCCCCGGTGACAACAGCCACTTTGCCGACGAAGCGACCCGTTGCCTCGGCGGTAGCCGGTTGATTTTCAGCTTGATTCAACTGATGTTTTACAGACATTTCGATCGCCGCAGGGGAGGGAGATGATTGTCGTCTCGCTATCATACCCGATTCGCCGTGCTTATCACGAGTCTGGCGACGAGCATCTGAATTGCCTTTGACGGCCGCAGAAGTTGCCAGCCCGCACAATTGACATGCTTGTTACAAACAAACTGTTGCAGGCCGGATTGTGCGCCCCTGATAATGGCGGGCGCTAGCACGTGTCGTCTTTTTGCAGTCTCCGCTTATCATTTTGGAGAGGCCGATTATGAGCACGTCATCAATCATCAAGTGCGTGGCGCTGGTGAGTGTTGCAGGTTTCTGCGTTGCGTTGGCGGCGCGTGCTGATGAAAGAACTTCTGCCAAAGATTCTGTCACAGTTTTCGTTTCGACCTCGACGCCAGCGCCTGACGGCAAAGAACTCTTTAGGCGCGAATGGATTCCCAATGACCCGCGCGCTCATGGCGGCGATGGCTTGGGACCCGTGTTCAACGAAAGTTCGTGCATCGCTTGCCATAACGAAGGGGGCTCAGGCGGCGGCGGAGTAAAGAATGTCGATATCATCACCGCGTTCGCGAATCCCATGCAGGCTCAACAACAAGCGATTAACGCAGCGGTGCAGCCGCGAGCCGAACGACTGCCGGGCAATATCCTCACTGCGGTCGTGCATAGTCTGACGCTAAGTGCATCGCCAGTGCCCCTTCAACCGCAGCCGATGCCAACTGCACCCGCCGTGACAACTGAACCGGCGCCGGCGGTCGATAATCAACCTATGCCTCCGCCGTCCGTGCCGCCAACCGCGACCGCCCCCGTCGCAGCAGAAACCAAAGAGCAGCTTGCCAAACGTCAGCGCGAAGAGCTGGCGAAGATTCACCCTGGCTTCCTCTCGGCTCGCAGCGTCGTGCTGCACCGCTTCTCGACCGATGAGAAATATGAACCGTGGCGATTGTCGATGCTCGGCATGGGACAACAGCAAGCTCTTAATTTCGGCCCTGCTAATCCGCCAGCCGCGGTGGAAGAATCTGCCACGCTTGTCGTGAACGGAACATTAACGGTGAACGCCGCGGCCCAAGTACAGCCCGCGGCCGCTCCGAACGATTTTCACATCAGCGTCGTGAACGAATCGGGCCAGGCAGAGCAGCAAATTCAGCAGTTGCGCAGTTCGGCTCAAATCAGCCATGTGCAGGGTTTGCAAGGGCAGGTCGGCAATTTTGCGTTTGTACATTCTCGCCGCAACGCCACATCGTTGTTTGGCGTGGGTCTAATCGACAAAATTCCTGACAGTGCGCTCATCGAACAAGCCAAGCTTGAGCACAAAGATTTTCCGGAAATCAAAGGACGTATCGCTAAGTTGAGCGACGGCAAAATCGGCCGTTTCGGCTGGAAAGCTCAGAAGGCGACGCTCTACGATTTTGCCATGACGGCTTGTGCGATTGAGTTGGGACTTGACGTGCCCGACCATCCGCAGGCCGGCCTGCCGCTGAACTCCAGCTACAAGCCGAAGGGGCACGATATGGATCAGCCGGAGTGTGACGCACTGGTCGATTATCTGCGAAATTTGCCGGCCCCCACCCGGGTGCAAGCGGCCAGCAAACAGGAATCCGATTTCGTCGCCGCCGGCGAAAAGCAATTCGCCGCGGTGGGCTGTGCCGCCTGCCATGCCGCCAAGCTCGGTGAAGTGGCCGGCATCTACAGCGACTTGCTGCTGCACGACATGGGTCCGGAACTTGGCGACGCCGGTTCGTACGGCTCATTCGTGCCCGACACACCGGAGGAAGACGATCAGAAAGAACCGATCCCCAGTTTGACCGCGCAGCAGCAGTTCGAGCCGGTCACAAATCTGGACCAGCTCGCCAGTGTTGCTGCTTCGGCCGCTACCGCACGTCAGCCGGTGAAAATCGACCGAACGAAAACGATTGGCGCGCTGCGTCAAGAATGGCGCACTCCGCCGCTGTGGGGTGTGCGCGATTCGGCTCCTTACCTGCACGATGGCCGCGCCAGCACGCTGGAAGAAGCAATTTCCTTCCACGGCGGCGAGGCGGCGAATTCGGCAAAAGCATTTTTCATGCTGAAGCCCGAGCAGCGGATGCAGTTGGTGTCGTTCCTGAAATCGATGACCGCGCCAGAGCAATCGGCCTCGGCTGAGTAAGCGATTTCACTGCTTCAGCACGAAACGATACAACTTATCTTTCCACGGCCCGGCGTAATCGACACCGATGCGTGGAGTGCGCTCAATTTGCGATCGGCTTACCTGTAATCCGCGATCTTCGATCCAAAAACCGGTCTGCGCTGTCGCCGCCAACGTGTTAAGCCGACTCGTGATTCGCAAGCCTTTCGTTAAGCGACCTGGCCCGGTGAATTCTCCCGCCGAGCGGAACAGCACTGCCGCCGGATAGCCTTCTTCGCCGGTGACGATATTCAGCATCCAGTGCATGCCGTAACACAAATACACGTACCAATGGCCGGCTGGGCCGTACATCACGGCCGTTCGCAAAGTGCGACCCACTCGGGCATGGCAAGCCAAATCGTGCGGGCCAACATACGCTTCAACCTCGTGAATCACCGCGGCATGCTCACGGCTACCGATCCGCCGCACCAGCGATTTGCCTAGCAGTTCCCGTGCAACCGTAATTGCAGGCCGGACGAAGAAGTCTTGCTCCAGAATCGGATAATCCATCGACGCCATGAACGCTTATTCTGATTCTGCTGCTGGGTTGTGATGCCGATCTGCCTGCATATGGCTATTGTTTCTCCAGAGTTAAAACTCCCAGGTCAAGTTGCTTATCCGACTTGTTGCCATCCATATTCGGAATCGAAAAATGGTAATCCGAGATGTGCCCTGCGGAGTCGCGGTCGAATCGGACCGAAAGTGAATAGTTACCGGCGGGCATGTCGTCGATAAGGAAGACTCCGTCGCGATCCACGCTGGCGGTAAAGTAGGGACTCGTTTCCTGTAGCCGCTCGTTTCCTTCCGAGGCTAGTTTCCATGCGGTCCAGGCCCGACCCTCTTCCGTCTGCTGCCACTGAGCCCACCAGGCCGCTTTCTTTACGGGGTCGTTTTCAACTTCGGCGGGAACTTTGGGATTGTTCGGTTTTGGCAATTCTGGGCTGCGCGTTCTTACATTAACAAGCGCGAAATTCCAATTGACCTTACCCTTAAAGCCCTCCGGAGACCGTAACTTTCCAACGACCGGCCGACCGGTTCCGCCAAGCTCAATTCGAGTTGTTTCGCCAGACGGGAAGTTCGCGGCGATCATGCACGACGACGTGACATCCAAGGCCCCTTCGCTGACCATCAGCATTATTTGACGACCGATGCGGCCATTGCCCGGGAGCACGCGTTCAAATACGAAACGACCGTCCTTCCCGGTAGTCACCTTCTGAGCGGCGAAGATGTGTGGAACGTCATCCCCATACGAGTGCAAGCCAGATGTATTAATCGTGAGTGGAACATTTGGCGCCGCATTCTTTCCGATGCGGAAAGTTCCTTCAACCCGTGCCCAGGCTTCCAGCTGGATTGTGGTTGGCATCGATTCCTGGGTCACCTTCACGTACGCATAGCCGGTCGGATGCATGATGACAAGCTGAAAGGCCGTCTCCTGCGGAGGAAATCGGAATTGGCCGGAATCGTCGGTTTGACTTTGTGCGGCATAGGTTCCACTCTTGTCGATTAGGCCGTTTTCCACATTGATCTGCGATCCCGCGACGCCCATCGCAATTTGGGCTTCACGCGCAGGTTCACCGCTGGGCGTCAATACGGTCGCGGCGACATCTTTTCCCTTGGTCAGCTCGAAATCGATCGTGACGCTGCCTTCGTTGCTTTTGATGTCGCGCGATACGGCGGGCTGATAGCCGTTGGCTTCAATTCGAATCAGGTGCGCGAAATAATCGTGAGTCTCTCGGACACGATATTTGCCGTCGGTCCCGGTAAACTGCTCGCCTCTCACCCAATTCATGTGCGACTCGCTGGAACGAACGCCCGGTATCACCGCAAAGTTCTTGATCGGCTGCTTCGTTTCGGCATCGATCACCTGGCCAGAAACGACCAGCGCCGCGGGCGGTCGAAAGACATATTCTTCGTCGCGGGCAATCAGGTGCTGCCTTGCCAATTGCATTCCGTCGGGGCGACAGATGTCGGCTTCGAATCCGTCCAGCGGCGCTTCGTTCCATTCCCAAACTCCGTTCTTATCGGCGTATTGGCTCACGTTGTCGAACTCGAAATAGCCGAAGGATGAGCTACGCCAGCGCTGAAAGAAGATGCGAGCTTTGGGAACCGGGTTGCCCGCTTCATCTAGCACGCGGATGCGAATTTTTCCGCCGGGTTGCATCGTAAAATCGACAGGCTCTATCGCGGAATCGATGCCAACCTCCTTCATGTCGGTTGCCCGATCTTTGGCGGAAACTACGATCTTTGCCATCCGCGGCTCGCAACCGCTCAGGTGGTAAACGCCATCATCGCCTGTTTTTGCTTCGCGGAGATCGTTCAGGAACTTCGTGCGAACGAGCGCCCCGGCAATCGGATTTCCCGTTACGTCTGTGATCTTTCCGGTAACGGTCAGGCCACGATCCAGAACGATTTTGCTGGCGGGTTCCTGACCGCTCTTGACTTCAAATCCGCTGCGAGTCAGCGGCCGACGATCAGGCATAAAGCTGGAGTGACTGATCTCCACATAGACTTCACTCATTGAAGCCGGCACACTGTCAAATCGCCATTTGCCTGCGGCGTCGGTCTTCAGATTTGTGCCGACACCCAATTGGCTTGTGTCTCCGGGACGTTTTTTGAATTCGATGCTGGGACACACCTTTACGTCGGAAACAGGTTTTCCATCACTATCGACGACGATTCCTCCGACCGACCAGCCTGCGTCGAGTTCGGCCGTGAACTGGGCGGGAATCGGCTGCAGATTTTTGTCTGGCGACCAGCTTGCCCAATACGGACCGTACCCGGGAGTCACGATGCTCACATCGAAATTCTTCGGCGTCTGCGGCAACTTGACCACAACTCTGCCATCGGAGTCCGTCATCAAAAACGGTCCATAGGATCCTTTTTTGACGTACTTGCCCTGCAAGATTTGTTCGGCGGTAAGTGGAGGGCTGGTGCGCAGTTCCACAATCGCATCAGGAATCGGCTTTCCGTCCGGCCTCACGACGCGCAATTCAAACGGTTGCTCGCCTCCGGCAACCGCATCGGCGGCGCAGGGCTTAGGCAGTGCAATCAGCCCCAGCAGGATCACGAGGCAAATTGAAGCCGCACTGCGCTCGATACGCATCTGCCGCCCATCGTTCAACGACTTGGTCATGATGCGGTTCTCCAAATCAGCGAAAGGATTCGTTCCGGGCTGTTCCTCGATCGACCAGAAAAGCGGCCGAAGTCTCAACGCCAATCGTAATCTTCCCCGTTCTAACCTTCAAACAGCGCAACACTGGCCGTAAAGCCGTGCAAAAAGTTTTTGCCGCCGACGGGGCCAATTTCTCCTTGCGCGAAAAATCCGGCCAGCGGAATATCGCCGAGAATTTCTCGAACGCAGTCAGCGTCGTGGTCGGAAGAAGAAAACAATCGTGTGCCGCGGCCGTTGCAGGTGAACAGCAGCGCGCCGCGGGTTTGTGCACTGTCCTTTTTTGCCTCCCGCAGCAATTCGCGCAAGTCTTCGTCGGCCGTTTGTTCATCACGAATGTGGAATTGCACGGTCTGCCCTGGACGAGCAAATTCGCCGATCGCAATGGCGCCGGAGCGTGGATCGGCGCCGATCACGTTGCGCACCAGAAAATCGCCGCGGTGAAATTCATCCTGATATTCGCTCAGCACCTGGCCCACATGTACACCGTGCTGCACCATCAACTGCTCGCGCTGTGATAGTGTTTCGTAAACTTGCTGCAGGCGCGTCAACGCCGGCACGCCGCCAAGTTCATGAATCACGTTGCCTTCTGCCTTAGTGACGACAAACGGCTGGCCAATGGGCCGACAACCTTGTGACACCACGCTGCGCACCTGCACCGCGCCGGAAATAATTGCGGCCACTGCACCCTGTTCGACCTGTTGCCGTCCCAGAAGCAAGCGGTTTTCGCCCGGCACCACGCCCCCCGACGCCATGCCACCCAGCACCGGCACACCGGGCCGATCTTCGTTCAGCCGCCACACCAGTTCGTCGGCCGGAAAGCTGAACGGCTCGCCCAACAGCAGCATCGCACTTCCCGAAGGCCAGCCGCTGACCAATTCGCCGGACCAGCCGACAAAGCTGCCGCCGTCGGGAGTCTGCTGAAAATCGAGATGCATCAGCGAGAGCTTCGTTTCGGGCATCGCCGCCAGCCATAGGGCCACGGCAGGGTGCGATTCGACCTCGCGATCGTTGCCGACAATCGATTCGCCGGTGCAGCCCAAAAGCGATTCGCTGCCAATCAAGTCGCAAATATGGCCACCCACTCGGGCCAGGTTATCGGCATGCTGCGGCGATACAAACACCAGTGCCAGGTCCGGCTTGGTGCCAAGCTGGGCCAGCGCGCTGCGGCAGACTTCATCGACCGCGGAACTGGTGTTTTCCAGCGTCGAGAGTGCGGCGGCGAAGCGAGGCGCTGGAGTTGATGTCGATGGCATTGTCTTTCCGTGTCCGCCGAGACGGGCCGCGGCACGTTTTTGGTGTGTCAGTCAATTTCGAAAATCGCTTCCACTTCCACTGCCATGTTGCCCGGCAGCGATGTCGCGCCAACCGCACTGCGGGCGCCGACGCCGGCGTCGGCGCCAAACACGTCGGCCATGAGTTCGCTGAAACCGTTGATTACGGCCGGCTGCTGGTGAAAATCGGGCGTGCAATTCACAAGGCCCAACGTTTTGATGATCCGCTTCACGCGGTCGAGGCTGCCCAGCGCACTGCGGAGCGAAGCGAGAATCGAAAGGCCAGTTTGCCGGGCCGCGGCTTTGCCGGCTTCGGCATCTAACTCAGCGCCGATTCGCCCGGTAATCAGCGTTTTGTCGGCCTTGAGCGGCCCGTGACCGGAGAGATAAGCCAGCTTTCCGACGATAACCACGGGCTTGTAAACGCCCATCGGCTTGGCGCCGGCGGTAATTCCAGTTTAAGTTCCGCGACGCGGCTTTCGGCGCTCATCTGGCTTCTCCCCAGCAATGCTGCAATTTGCGGTTTTGATTCGTCCGATTGCAACCACGATATGCGGTGCGCGGCATTCTGGAAAGGTGCGTAGCAGAATTCAATTGCGTATACTGCGCTGAGCGGCGGTTTGGCGTTTAAGCTCACCCCTCACTCCTCCACCCGTTCATGCTCGGAGCGCGGCTTGGCTATCCGGACCTCGGACTCGGCGTCGGCCTGCGGAATGCGCACTTCGGTTACATTCTGGAGCACCAACCGCCGGTCGATTGGTTCGAGGTGATCTCCGAGAATTTCATCGACTCTGCCGGCCGGCCGCGGTATGTGCTGGAGCAAATTGCGGAGCGCTACCCCGTGGTGATGCACGGCGTGTCGCTGTCGATCGGCAGCACCGATCCTTTGAATTTCGATTATCTCACGAAGCTTAAACGGCTGGCTCGCGAAGTCAACGCCCGCTGGGCCTCGGATCATCTCTGCTGGACCGGTGTGTTGGGTTTGAATTCGCACGATCTGTTGCCGCTGCCGTTGACCGAGGAAGCGCTGCGGCATGTAACCGAGCGCGTTCGCGTAGTGCAGGATTTTTTAGAGCGGCCGTTGGTGCTGGAGAACCCCAGCAGTTACGTCACCTTTGCCAGTTCGACGATGGGCGAATGGGAGTTTCTCTCACGACTGTCGGAGGACACCGATTGCGGCCTACTGCTCGACGTGAACAACGTGCATGTCTCCAGCGTGAATCACGACTTTGATGCGGTGGAGTACATCCGCAATTTGCCGCACCGGCGAATCGTGCAAATGCATTTGGCGGGCCACACCAACTGCCGCACGCATTTGCTCGACACGCACGACAATCACGTGACCGACCCCGTTTGGGAACTGTATCGATTGGCCCATCAACTGACCGGCGGAGTATCGTCGCTGTTGGAATGGGACGCCAAAATTCCGCCGTTCCCGGTGGTGCATGCCGAGGTGCTGAAAGCCCGAGAGCATATGACAGCGGAATTGGGAGCAGCTGACGGACGTGCAAACGCATCAGCCGTCGACGAAAACGAGGCGGTTACACCACCGCATCCGGCGACGCTGGTGTTGGCGGAGGTCGAATAAGAATATGGAAGAACAACCCTTAAATCTCGTGCAGCGTTGGATGCAATCGGTTCTCATGCATCCCGGTGGTGTGCAAGCGGGTTTGGTTGCCGAGGTCACAAAAGTACAGCTTGATGTACCGGCCAAAGATCTCGAGCAAGTCATCACGAGATCGCAATCGCAGAGCAGTGTTGAGCGTCTGGCCGTCTACGCCAACGCATATTACTCCCGACTGATCGAGTGCATGACCAGCGAGTTTCCCATCTTTCGCGAGACCGTGGGGAACGAGACGTTCGCCGAGTTTGTGGTCGATTATCTGCAGCGCTATCCATCGCAAAGTTACACCTTGGGCAAGCTGGGACAAAACTTCCCCCAATATCTGGATGCAACGAAACCGCCGCAGCCAGGCGAGTCCCGAGTCGGTTGGCCCGATTTTCTGGTGGACCTGGCGCGACTGGAGCGAACTTTTGGCGATGTATTCGACGGCCCAGGTGTTGAAGGCCGGCCGCTGATAACTGCGGGCGAACTCTTGGCCATCAAAGCCGATCGCTGGCCCGACCTACAGTTGAAAACCGTCCCCTGCTTGCGACTGCTGTCGCTGCGTTATCCGCTGAACGACTTTTACACCGCAGCCAAGAGTGGCGAGAATCCCAGCATGCCGGCGGCAGCGGAATCGTGGGTGGCAATTACGCGGCGCGATTACATCGTGCGGCGATACGAACTTACCCGACCGCAATTCGTGCTGCTCGATGCACTGCGGCACGGCCAAACTCTTGGCGATTCAATTGCCGCAGCCGCCGAGGTCTTTCCGGGTAACCTGGATCAGCTTGCTGTCGATTTGCAGCCGTGGTTTCGACTGTGGACCGCAGCGCCCATATTTGAGTCTGTGGAGTTCCGCAAGCTGACTTCAGATTCGAGACGAACGTTTTAGGAGGTGGGGTGTCCACGTCTACTCGCCAAGCTGTTCGATCACCCCCACCAGGAACTTCGCCAGTCGTTCCGAACACACATGGGCGGTTTCGCGAAATCGCCACAGGTCTTTAACGACCGAGGGACGCCGCAAAATGGTACCGGCGGTGGCGCCGATGCGTCGAACCAGTGTCTTGCGAGTCACTAACCGCTCGATATCCGCCGGCAGCTCTTCATCAACGGCATCGCTGATGACGCGAACCGCCAGAAAGCGTTGCTTCTCGCGGCGGCACACTTCCGCAACGCCAAGCGTTTCCATATCGACTGCCAGCGCGTTATGTCGCTCACCCAAGTGGCGTTTTTCGGCCGCTTTGAAAGCCACGCGATCGATCGTCAGCAACGATCCCAAGTGAAGATCGGGATTCGCAGCCTGCTCTGCCGGAGAAATCTGCAAATCGATCGCCAGCCGCCGACCGGCTTCGCTCAAAACGGCGTCGGCCATGACGATGTCGCCGCGTTTCACATCAGGATTCAATCCACCGGCCAGCCCCGCAGAAATTACCCATTTCGGTCGATGGCCGATGATGAGCGCTTTGGCCGCTTTCTCCGCGTTTTTTTTGCCGACGCCGGCATGAATTACGACCACGCCGCGGCGGTTAAGGCCACCTTGCCGGATGGTGAATCCACTGGCGTTGATCGAGATTACGCCGCTGAGTTGTGCTTCCAGCGAAGCCGCTTCGAGGGCCAGGGCATACACAAGGCCCACGTGGCACGGTCGCAGATTGGCCTCGGGAAAATTGTGAACGGTGGAACGCGTGGACATAAAAGTCCGAAAATTGATAGCGGCGCGGCAGCGGGTTGCACTTCAAGATACTGCCCGTGGCAACTTTCGCAACAGAGAGTCCGGTCTCGGTGCGTACTTTGCGGCTACGAGTTAGGCAGCGCGCGAGTCGATTCTGCGTTGCTGGCCGTCATCGAAGTTTGGCGAGCTATTGATGCTGGTTTCCATGCCGCCGCTGCTGACGACGTTCAGACCTGGTCGGAAATGCGGTTGGGGAATTGCGGAGCGGCGGCGGCTGTCGGCTTCGGCCAGAATCAACTTGGCAGCAACCCCTGAGGCGCCGCCGTGGCCGACGCGCGCCTTCAATTTGGCAAGTTCAGCCACAAGGCTGTCGCGCTGCTCGTCATTTGCGAGCCATTGAATGACGTGCGAGGCAATTTGCAGCGACTTATCATCCGACGTCAGGTATTCAGGAAATAGCACCCGCTCGGCATCAGCATCACCAGGATTGTACGGAGTCGTATCCTTCGGGAACAAATCCTTCGCAGAGAGCAAATTCACCAGCGTGATGTACTTCACCCGCCGGAAGAACTGCTGCACCCAGAAAGCAAACGGGCTAATCCAGTACAGTACGACAGTCGGCTTTTTATAGTACAAAAGCTCTAATGAAACCGATCCGGAACACGCCATGCAGCAATCGGCCGCATAGATTAGTTCCGGTGTTTTGCGGACATAAACTTCCACCGGCAGTCGTGCTTCACTGATCAACTGCCGTGCCAATTGGGCTTGATGCGGTTTGAACGCCGCCACTGCAAATCGAACGCCGGGAATGCGCACTTGAACGAATGCCGCGGCCTTCAAAAACCATTTCAGATTGTGTTCGACTTCCTGAGTACGCGAACCTGGTAGAATGGTTACCAATCGGCCCGGTTTGGATTGCAGCGTCTCCAGAAAAGCCTCATCGAACTGCTGGCGACGAACTTCGTCGAAAAACGGATGACCGACGAAAGTCGCTCGGCAACCTTGCTCGCGGAACCATGTTTCTTCAAAGGGCAGCGCGCATAGCACGTGATCCACAAAGCGGCGCATCTTTTTGATCCGCCAGCTGGCCCAGGCCCAAATCTGCGGCGGGCAATAATACAGCACCGGAATGCCATGTGCTTTGGCGCGCCGGGCGATCCACCAGTTGAAACCGGGATAATCGACCAGCACCACCGCATCGGGCCGCTGATGGCGAAAGTACCGATCGGCGCGGCTCACCAGCGCCAAAAACTTGTGGATGTTCAGCAGCACCCGCAACAGCCACATCACGGCCAGCGCCGTCAAATCGGCGTGCAAAGCTGCAGCCCGCCGCTTCCATATCCGGCCCCCCGTAGCCGACGCACTTAATGTCTGGCCGCAAACGTTGCAACTGGCGAATCAGGTTCGCGCCGTGCAGATCGCCGCTCGGTTCGCCGGCGGAGAAGAAGATCGTCATGCGCTTTTAGCCTGTGGCTGAACAGAGTTCGCTGAAATCGTTTCTGCAGTTGTTTCCTCTGTCCCGACAACTCTTCGCGCCGGCATTGCAGCCATCGACGATGTCAGTTCATAGGCATTCTCTTCACGCCAACGGCGGCAGCGCCACCAGGCGGCCAGCAGGTCGGCCGGATTCCGACCCACATCGTCCAACCTCCGCCGTGGACCAAGATGATCAACATAGGTTTCGCACACCCGGAACCCGCGACGAGCCACGAACGCCGGCAGATAGCGGGCTAGGCCGGCCTCCAGTGTGATGTCGGCCAGCGATTCTCGCCGAGCGGCCCATAGCAAGCAATCCGGATCGTGCGACTCAAGACCCAGCAGCAACCACCGAGGCACACGGGCAATCCGCTGCCACAATTTGGCCAACCCGACGCAGCGGCGACGTCCTAGAACCAAGTCGGCCCGTTCGAGCCAACCGACAAGCCAGGGAATCTGATAGGCCGGATACGATTCGCCGGCTTCGATGGCGACGATCATTTCCCCACGTGCCGCCTTGATCCCTGCCGAAAGCGCAACACTGGTTCCGGCCGGGTGATCGAGTCGGACAACTCGCAACGAGTGAAACTCGCCCAACAGTTTTTCTAAAAGCCGCAACCTAGACGAGGACGAGCCCTCGTCGACGACAATGATTTCATAGGGCTTGCTTAGCGACGCCAGCGCGCTAGTTAACGCCGGCAACTGGCGACGGACTTCGTCCGCACGATCGCGCTGGGGAATGATGACAGAATATCGCATCATCGTCGCTTCCTTGCGGCGTCAATTCACCACGGAGGACCCAGAGATTTCAGCTGCTCCGATCCCTGAAACTTCTGAACTTCTTAGATGCCGGCGCAAGTATCCCAGATCGTGAAAATGACACCAAGGCCACTTCGACGCTAGCACGGTGCTCTCGGCGCCTCCGTCAAGATTTAATCCGCCGACTTGCGAAATTCTGAACGATAGACCGCTTCGCCGTGCAGTCGCATGCGGCGTTCGAAGTGGGTACGAAAATCTAAATCGTGCTCCGGAGCTTTCTCGGGCACCTTGATCGGGCCGATCAGCTGCGTCGAGTCACGAATCAACTCCAGCGTGCTCTCAAAGTACTCTTCGACGTCAGTCCAAAAATGCAGCGCCCCGTTGGGCACCAGCACTCGCTCGATGTCGGCCAGGAATTGCTCCTTCATCACACGGCGCTTCTTGTGGCGTTTTTTCCACCACGGATCGGGAAAATACACATGAACCGCAGCCACCGAAAGTGCCGGAAGAAATTCGGCGAATACGCGCAGCCCGTCGCCATGAACGACCTGGGCATTATCAAGGTTTTGCTTTGCCAATCGCGCCGCACAATAGCGAGCGTATTTTGCCGCAATCTCAATGCCCAGAAAATTACGATCGGGCCATTGAGCCGCCGCTTGAGAGAGAAATAATCCTTTGCCGCTGCCGATTTCCACTTCCAAAGGCGCGGGGTTCGGAAACAATTTGCACGGATCCCACGACCGCGGCAACTGTTCCGGCACCAAGAAGTGACGTGACAAATCGAGCGCCGGATCGATTTTGGGAAGCGGACGACGCGTCATGCACAGAGTCAGTCTGGTAACAAATGGGACCGAACAGTTTTACCACCACCTGCTACGATCATGGCCTGGCGGAAAGCGATGATCGTGCAAGTTTGCGTCGTCGTCGACGAATTCAACAGTCGGTTGCGGCAAGATGGCCGAAAGAATCGGCATGAACGCGGCGCCGAAAACAAAGCCGCCGACGTGCGCCCACCAGGCTACGCCACTTTCCATCTGACCGTGAATCGCCCCCAACCCCTGCAAGAGCTGCGCACCGAACCAAAGCGCCACAAACAGGAGCGCTGGCAGCTCAATCACGGTAATGAAAATGAACAGAAACACCAGCGTTCTGACCCGAGCGTGCGGATAGGTGACCGCATAGCCTCCCAATATGGCGGCCACGGCGCCGCTGGCGCCAATCATGGGGGTCGTACTGTTGGGCGCAATGGCCCATTGCGTGATCGTCGCCACGAAGCCGCCCAGCAGATAGAAGACCGCGAAGAGGAAGGGTCCCAACCGGTCTTCGACATTATCGCCAAAGATCAGCAAAAACCACATATTGCCGATCAAGTGCAGCCACCCGCCGTGCAGAAACATGCACGTGACGGTTGACGCAAGGATCTCTTTGGGGTCCGGCGGCAACTGCAATTTAACCAACTGTGGAACGACCAGGCCGAAACCGACGGGAATTTGCTGCTCAATGGGAACCGCCACCGCTTTTTGGGGATCGCTCAATTGGCCGATTCGCGCCGCGACAAAACCGTGCCGGGCAACCACCTCTTGCTGTCGCTGCGGCGGCAAATGCTGCAGCCACAAAAACGAGACGACATTCAGGGCCACGATGGCGTAGGTGACAATCGCCCAGCGGTGTGTCGGAATAGTGTCGGAGAATGGAAACATTGAAGAACGCCATTTGATGAATCACCATCCGCGGGCAAACTAAGTCAACTTTCCATTCTACGGAGGAAGACGCGGTGCAGAAGGCATGCCGATGGGCCAAACGTGCCGGTGTCTCTATTTCGGCGAGATTTGGGAAGGCGATTGTGGCTCGACCAGCCCGAGCGCTTCCAAGTCCAGCGGCAGCGGAATACCCTTGAGCATCCCTTCCACAACCATCTGCTGATTCACGAACCCCTGGAAACGACAAACGATCATTGCCCCGCGGCGAACCTTGGTGAGCTGGACGACCATCACCAGGCGATCGCCCGGCAGTACGCCACTGCGGAATTTCACTTCTTCCAAGCCGCCAAAGCCGACCACTTTCGCACCCAGCAAATCGTACTTCTGCACAAAATAGCTGGCCAGCTGGGCGGCCACTTCGCAGATGATGACGCCGGGCATCAGCGGCGCCTTGGGCATGTGGCCACGGACCCAGAACTCGCTGAGCGTGATGTCTTTATAGCCGACGCAGATTTGCCGGGTGGTGTCGGCGTGACAGATGGCGGTCAATTGCTCCATCTCGTACCGCTGCAGGTTATAGCGGCGAATTTCCGAGACATCGGCAAAGACGTGGTTCACGTCGTAGTCGGAGAAATCGATGATCAGCTCTTTATTGGCCACGCCTAAACCCCGCGAAGAAAAGTATGACCAAGTCGAAATGACCCTGGACGACCCTGGCGCCGGCTTTGGTCATTGGTCATTCACAATTCCGTCCGTGCCGACCCGCAATGATGGATCACGTCCGAATGTGCTTCCGCTTCATTTTGCGGGCCTTGCTATTGGCAGGTCGGGCGCCGTGATTGGCTTTCTTCAAGTTACGATGCGGCTTGGCCATTGACAGGTGACTCCTCGTGAATAACAGTTGCGCGGCAAAACAAGCATTTGACACAAATCGCCGCCGATGGGCGATTTCCGTCTCAAATTACCATCTTCTTAGGTCCATTGGAAGCGCATCCAGATGGCATCTATACGCTTAGCGCCGCGCATGAAAAACCCCTGGCGCAACGGCGCCAGGGGGATGAGTTCATTGGCTCGCGTTGGTGTGCCAGCCTCGAGAAACTATTGGCCGGGATTCATCGCATGCCGCCCACTCGCGACGCCGCTTGTGACGGCCAACCGCTTGTTCAGTTGCAAATAATCTTGCGTAATCGCCAGTGCTTCGTTGAAGTAATAGTCGCGCTTCACGACCGGGCGGTTGGGATCATCCAATTGTTTGAACTGGTCATCCTCTTCCTGCTCGGTGTTCATCTCGGCTCGTTCAGCCAGGAACTTTTGCTCGTTCAAGTTCACGGTCTTGTGTTCCTTGAGCTGTAGATAGCGTGCGATTTTCCGTTCAGCCTTTTGGAAATCTTCCGATTCCTTTACGCGTTGCGCCGAACGGCTGCGCAGATCGTCAAGAATCGAATTATCAACCATATTCACCTTGGCGTAGTCGGCTGCCGGAACCTTGTCGAATTTCAAGGCGTAATCCAAGTCGGCTTCGCCCACATCAAGATGGGTCGTTAGCGACGGCAGTTCAATGTCTGAAACGACCCCGCGATTCTGCGTACTATCGCCGTTGGGCCGATAAAACTGCTGGATCGTTATTTTCAGCGCGCCCATCGCCGGTGCGTTGGGAATGCCGTTGAAAAACGGCTTGCTGACATCGAGCAAGCTTTGCACTGTGCCTTTGCCATGCGATGTTTTGTCGCCGACGATGATGCCCCGGCCGTAATCCTGAATCGCTCCGGCGAAAATCTCGCTGGCGCTGGCGCTGAACTTGCTTTGCAACACCACCAGCGGGCCCGCCCAAGCGACGCCCTTATCCTGGTCGTCGTAGTGCTGCACGCGGCCGTTCGAATCTTTGACTTGCACAATCGGGCCTTCGTCAATGAACAGGCCCGTCAGGCTGATGGCTTCAGTCAACGATCCGCCACCGTTACGGCGCAGATCGAGAATGACGGCGTCGACCCCTTTGGCGTTAAAATCTTCCAGCAGTTTTTGCACGTCGCGGGTGGTGCTGCGGTAATCGGTCAAACCGAGCCGGGCCCCATTCATGTCCATGTAAAAACTGGGCAGGTCGATAACGCCGATTTTGTACGGCTGACCGTTGGGCTTATGGCCCTGCTCGAAAATCTCTGAACGGGCTTCGCTATCTTTCAACTCGATGCTGGCCCGCGTGATTTCAATGGTCTTGGGTTCGCCGCCGGCGGCGGGCAATACCTTGAGTCGGACAACGGTGCCAGCCTTGCCGCGAATTAGATCGACAACGTCGTTAAGACTCATGTCGGCCACATCGACGAAATCGCCTTCCACGCCCTGAGACACGCCGATGACGCGATCTTCCGGCTTCAGCCGGCCGTCCTTTTCGGCAGGACCGCCTGGAATCAACCGGCTGACTTTGGTGACGCCTTCTTCCAGCTCGTACTCCAGTGCCGCGCCGATGCCTTCTAATCGCAGCCGCATGTTGATATCGAAATTTTCCAGCGTCGATGGCGCCATGTAACTGGTGTGCGGATCAAAACCGCTGGTCAGCGCGGTCAGATACCGCTCTAGCAACTCGTCGCTGGTGGTTTGGTGCATCCGCTTGGCAAAACTGTGGTAGCGGCGCGAGATTTTTTCTTGCGGCGTGAGTTCTTTGGTTGCGGTGCCCGTAGTTTCTTTGGCTGTATCGGGGGTCGTGTCAGATTTCTTGGCGTCGGCTTTGGCTGCCTTATCGGCCTTCTCCGCCTTGTCGGCTTTCTTCACGAGCAAATCGTATTTCAGACGCTTGATCCATTTATCGCGCATTTCGGCGTCGGTTTTGGCATAGGTCGTCTGCTTGGGATCGGTCACCATTTCTTCGTCGACCGTCAAATCGATGTCGTTCCTCAGGATTTGATCGACCAGCGCGACGCGTTCGTCGACCCGCTGCAAAAATCGATCGAACACTTTGTACGCAAAGGCAACATCGCCCCGCTTGGCGATGGAGTCGGCCAACTCGTCTTGCGATTTCGCAAATTCGTCGACGTCCGATTGCAGGAAATAGACCTTCATCGGATCCAGCGTCTTCATGAACGTCGTGAACGTCCGGCGCGACATCTCCTGATCTAGCGGCTTCTTCGAAAGATGTTCGTCACGCAGATACCAGGCCACGGCCTTGGCAATGCGGCGATCATCGGGTTGCGGTCCCTTTAAGTCGGCCCGCGATCGCTCGGCAACCAGCAGTCCGGCCGCCAATGTCAGGCTGGTGAGAACGCCCAAAGCGCACAGGCGGCGGTGGCGATTAAGCACGGTTGCAAAGCGATTCATGCAGACTTCTCCACTGATGGTGACGGGGGCCGAACGATGGGATCAGGCAAATTGTAAGGGGGCCTCGGCTGCTTTGGGCGAATAAACCCACAAATCGTTTCCGCCGTCGGACAACTCCGCATTTCCGACCCAGCGGACAATTAGGCCCCGTGGACGAAAAATGTTCCTTGGCTTTTCAGCCGGCGGTGACGGCCACCAAAATCGACTAAGTGCCCAAGCATTAAAGACTTAAACCGATCTTAGCCGCCCGCTCCAAACGAAGCAAGATCGAAACCAACTGTTGTTACGCAGCCCGCCCGGCCAAAGGTCGCCCGCGATTTGGCCCGAAAGCGGCGAGTTGCCATCACACGCTACAGATGAATTCTGACAGATTTGGTGTGCGGGTTCACTTCCCTGACCTCGCTTAATCTGCGCCCCTCTTGACAGAACGAGGCCATATAGAGGTTAGGCCACAGTCTGTAAACTCTCATAATGTCTCTCAAGAACTACCCAATGCTCTTCAAACGAATCGAACGGCTGACCAAGCCGCTCCATCGCTCGAAGAAAACACGGACGCTCGACCTCCCAATAGTATCGAAATGTCTCCGGCGTGTAACGGTCAATCACGCCGGGAATGTTGTGGGCGTGGTCGGACAACGCAAAAGTAAGCTCGGTGTCCTTCGTCGCTCGGATGCTAATGAGGGTGTAGTAAAGAATCTTCAGGAAAGCGTGCCGCACATCGTCTGGCATCTCGGTCGGAGTCATAATAGCGTGTGAAGTGGCCTAACGTACAAAGCTCAGCCGCAAGTCGCTTCGCAGCGGTCTGAATGTTGCTTAAGACCTGCCTGCGGCTTGTCGGCTGCAGCGAGTGGTTATACAGCGTGCAACACGAAACGGCGATGGGACCGCTTTCCGCCCGTCGAATCCCGCGGCTGGATGCCTCAGCTCACGTTGCGTCGTGGCCAGTGTCGGCTGCAGCAAGCGGCTTGCTCTGCCGCGCTGGAGCACGACGCTACCGCGTGATAATCCATCCACCCGCACTCGACAAGCGAACAAGCGTTCCCTATGCCTTGTGGTGCACGCCTGTATAACGATTGATTCTACAACGAAACTGTCGTAAAACTCTCCGACAATATAGACATATCTTTAGACCCGTCAAGTGCGCAAGTGGCCACGGACACAGGCACTTGCAGAACGTCGGTCGTGGTGTTAGGCAACGCTGCCGTCGCATCACCTGGCGAAGCACTTGGTCGATGCCAAGGCCGCAGTTGACGTAAACGAGCTGGATGCCCTGGCCCGCTGCGCTCCGGTCGCTGACGCTCCCGGCTCGCCTTTCTGATTGCTGACTCCTGATCCCCGACTCCCTCCCCGTGGATGCCGTCCGGCTGGCCCAAAATACACAATGACATTTGTACACTGATTGCTAGAATGGCCGGTGGAACTCTGGGTCCCTGTCGGTTTTCGCTGCATTTAGCCCCCGGTCATGGACCGGGGGCTAATTTGACGCGGAAGGCCGGCTGTCGCTCTTTGACAACTGAGCAATAGCATTTCCCCGCCTCGGGCCAGCGCCGCCCGAGGTTGGGCCGGTCTGCGCGCGGCAAGTCCAGCAATGCACCGCAGGGGACGCCGAGGTTCGCCGAGGGCAGCGCAGAGCGATCAAGCATGGTTTTAGAATTTCCTGCGACTCCTCTGCATAACTCTGCGCCCTCCGCGGTGAAGTCTCTGCTCGGCTGCCCGTCGTGCGCGGCGGGGTAAAGTGATGACCAAATGTGGGGCGCAAAACACGGGTTTTTACGAGGGTTTTTGCGCAACACTTTACCCTCGATCCCCGGGGGTTGTGTGTTTAGTTTGTTGGGTGGTCGGTGGTCCGTCGTCATTCATCGTCAGGGGGCCGGTTGTCAGTGGCGACAGACCACCCAGCATGCTGCCCCCTCACCCCGGCCCTCTCCCACAAGGAGAGAGGGAGAAAGAATGACCACGGACTACTGGACACTGGCCACCGGCAACTGACCACGGACCACGGACCGGACAATTGCCGGGTCACAGTCAGGTCGCCATGTTTTTCGAAAACGCCCTGTTTTCCAGGCTCGTTTTCCCAACATTGTCCCCTCGATTTTTATTTTTGGTGCGAGCTTCGCGTCCGAGACTCGTGCCCAGCGGCCATCGCTGCAATGGCGCCCGCAACCCCCTGGGCTTGGGACAGCACCTTACGGCGGCCCCTCACCGCCGGCCCTCTCCGATTCGACGAACTCATCGCAAGCCGTCGAGAGAGAGGAGGCTCGGAAATCTCACCCTGGTCCCATCAACAGGCTCAGAAGAGGCCATTTCCAGGCAAAACAGAGGGTAGACACAAGCCCAAAACTTAACCCACACGCTATGGAACCGGCATTTTCACGGGGTAAACTAGCAGAGAGGCAAACCACAGTGGTAGGAGGCGACTTTCGTCGCCGCGGCCGGTTCGCGGCATGCAGTGCCGTCCGGAAACCGCTCCTACTCGGCCAGCGACAGCGGAGTTTTTGACATGCCAATGCGCAGCCCTGCCCCAAATGTTTTCGGTTGGTGACGTTGCCCGACAGCCATGATCGATCGGCCTGGGTCCGATGTCCGCTGTGCGGCGAGGAGTTTCGATTGCAAGAGGCGATCGACTTCGATCCGCCGGTGCTGGAACTGATTCCCGAGCCGGTGACGTCGATCCCCATCACGGCGGCCACGAATCGCCCCACCGACGAAGACGAAATGGAAGTGCAGTCGATCGACGACATTGCCGAACCGAATCGGGCGGTGCTGGAGGGTATTCCGTTCGACCCCGATTTGCCAACCGGGCCGGAGGAGTTGGATTCGGTCACGAAGTCGCGCGAACCGGCGATGATGCATGCCGATGAAGATCCGTTGGAAGCGATTTTGGAAGAGGCGCTGTATGACGACAGCGGCAAGTCGGTGGAATCGGACTTTGCGCACATGCCGGAAGAGACGGCGTCTGACGAGCCGAATATGGAAGAGCCTGCTGAACATGTCGCCGAAACCAACGAAGCTTGGGATCCGCTGACGCTGCACGATGAGTCGGCACACGTCCACGATGACCTGGCGGATTTTAATGACGAGCCGGTGCAGCTGCACGACGAGTCCGCACACGATGCGGACGAAGCAAAGCATTTTCAAGCAAAGCCAGTACATTCGGGCACAACCTACGCTGAGCATGCCGAACCGTTTGCAGCGATCGATGACGAGGACGGAGCCCGCCCGCGAAAGAAGCAAAGAAGCTTCGTCTTCGAGCTCGCGAAAATTCTGGTGGGAGGCGTCGTGGGGCTTGCCGTTGGTTATGCGGTTTTGCTCTGGGGCTTCAAGATCGATCCGCTCGGTCTCGCGAAAATGCTGCCGGCTTCTGTCTTGCCGGAGAGATTGAAAGCGACGAGCGCGATCGCTAATCGCCCCATGCAAAACACGGAAGTGGCACAGAATGTTCCACCCGATGCCATGCCGCAGCCCGATGCCGAACCGCCCACGGCCACGAACCCGGCTGAGACTGCAACGCCTGATGCCGCGGCGTCGCAACCGAACGTCGACACACAGCCGACCACTCCCGCCAATGGAAATGAGGCAGCCAGTGCTGTTCCGTCGACTCAACCGCAGACGATGCCGGCCGATTCGACGAATCCGGCGGCAACGGTCCCCGCACCCGACTCTTCAATGAACAACGTGCCGCCGCCAGCCGCCGCGCAGTCGACGACGACTCCGCCCGCGATCTCGACGGTGCCGGTGACCGATCCGTTCGCCATTCCGGCAAATACGCCCGACGCATTCCCGCCGCTTCCTGCCGCCGTCACACCGCCGATGCCGGAGCCCGAAGGCCCCAAGAGCACCAAGACATTTACGCTGGCCGATGTCACGAAGGCGATGACGGCCGCGGCCACGTCAAGCACTGAATTGAATTCCGCGGCGCCGGGTGCGCCGGAGTTGAAGGACCTGCGAAAAAACTATTATCTCAATCTGGCGAAGCTGGCCGAAAGCATCACGCTGCTGAAGCCGCAAGCCGACGAGGATCACGATCAAACGTCGCGCTCGGCCGCTGCGGCACTGGTTTCGAATATCGCGGCGGACAAGGCGAAACTGGATGAGCTCGGCTTTTTGGCAGGCTATTGGCTCGATTCGCGCAATCGAATTCAAGACGGGATCGACGGAATTGCGCTGGCCGGAACGGTGCAGGCAATTGAGCCCGTTGGCAAGCAGTTTCGCACCTTTGTCAAACTGCTTAAAGGAAGCAACCCGGCAGCGAAGGACGCCATTGTTCCGGTAATTTCTACCGACAAGCCGAATCTCGCCGTGGGCGACATTGCGGTGGTGCTGGGCACCATTGTGCAAAACCCCGCCGAGAATCTGTATCATTTCGCCGGAAATGACGAGCGGGCAGTGTGGGGTGCGGTAATCCTTAAAGCCCCCCAAAGCCCTTAGTCTGCCATCAGTTTCTGTAAATGTTCGATGCCAGCACTGCCGCGATCAGAATGATTGCGGTTTCTGTCGTCGAAGCTTGCATTTGCTGACGACGATCTCTACAATCAGGGCAGATGAAATGAGAATGAGTCTCAATTGTAATTCAAGCCCATGAATGCTCTCACGCATCAACTTATCCCTCTGCGGCGACTGCGCGAAGGTTGCCGCGCTGCAATTGCAGACATCGTCGGACGCCCTGAGCACGTGCAGCGGCTCAAAGAATTAGGTCTGCGGGGCGGAGTGGAGTTGGAAATGGTGCGGACCGGCAGCCCGTGCATCGTGCGGCTGCAAGGCAACACGCTGTGCATTCGTGGCAACGAAGTGCTCAACGTTTTGGTGCGGCCAGGAGACGAGCTGTGACCACGCTCGCAGAGCTGGCTGTCGGCGCGGGGACGAGTGTTGCGAGTGAGCGAGGCTGACGAAATCGATGCCCGACTTTTGGAAATGGGGCTGACCCCCGGCGTCGATGTGCAAGTTCTTGGCGCCGCGCCTTTGGGAGATCCGATCGAACTATCGCTGCGCGGATATCGACTCAGCGTTCGCCGCAGCGAAGCCGCGCGTGTGGAAGTCGAACCGCGCTGAGTTTGGCCAGCCCACAGTCGATTTTTACAGCACACGCATGTCCGTAGCTGCCGCGACATCGACGCTCACCGTCGCGCTGGTCGGGAATCCGAATACCGGCAAATCGACGCTGTTCACGGCGCTGGCCGGAGTACGACAGCGCATCGGAAATTATCCGGGCGTTACGGTCGAGAAGAAACTCGGCTATCTGGAACATGGCGGTCGCAAATTCTCGCTGGTCGATTTGCCCGGCACGTACAGCTTAACGCCAGATCGCTCGACGAGATGGTCGTCGTCGATGTGCTGCTAGGCCGCCGCCAAGATGAACCGGCGTGCGACGCCATTCTTTGCATTGTCGATGCCAGCAATTTGGAGCGCAACTTGTATCTGGTCAGCCAGGTGCTCGAGTTGGGCCTGCCGACGGTGCTGGCGCTCAACATGATCGATATTGCCCGCGATCGGGGTTTGGCAATTGATGCCAAACTGCTGAGCGAACGGTTGGGAGTTGCGGTCGTCATCGTGCAAGCGAATAAGCGGATTGGATTGAACGAATTAAAGGCCGCGCTCATCGAGACGATCGGGCGGCCAGTGCCGCGGCGAGAGAGTCCGTTTCCCGAAACGTTTCAGGCAGAAGTGGCGCGGTTGGAAGCGGTGGTTAATTGCGCGATGAAAATGGGGATGTTAAGTCGCAAGTGGATTCTGCGGTGCCTCGATATTTGGTGGAGAGACTGTTGCTCGATACCGGTGGATATTTGGAAGAGGCCGGAGTCATCGGCAACGAGCAATTGCGGGGGCATGTGCAAGCGGCACGGACGCGTTTGGCGGAGGCAGGGTATCCGGTTCCGGCCGTCGAGGCGCTGGCCCGCTACGAGTGGGTAGGCCGCACGTTGGACAATGTGATTGTGCGTCCCAGCCAACGTCAAGAAACCCTGTCGGACAAAATCGACCGCGTGCTGACTCACCGCTTCTGGGGCACGGTCGTGTTTGCCGTCGTGATGTTTGCACTGTTTTCGTCGATCTTTGTCGCTGCCGAGCCGCTGATGAAACTGATCGACAGTGGCGTGAAAGCGGTCGGTGGGTGGGTGGAATCGTCGCTGGCCGAAGGCGCGCTGCGTTCGCTGTTGGTGCAAGGCCTCATCGGCGGCGCGGGCAGCGTGATCGTGTTCTTACCGCAGATTCTGATTCTGTTCATGTTCATCGCCATTCTTGAAGATTGCGGTTACATGGCGCGGGCGGCATATTTAATGGACAAGCTGATGGTACGCGTGGGGCTGAGCGGCAAATCGTTCATTCCGCTGTTGTCGTCGTTTGCGTGCGCGATTCCCGGCATTATGGCAACGCGAGTGATTGAGAACCGGCGCGATCGGCTGACGACCATTCTGGTGGCCCCACTGATGAGCTGCTCCGCCCGATTGCCGGTTTACACGCTGTTGATTGGCGCGTTCATTCCGGCCAGCAAATACGCCGCGGGTTTTCTGCCGCTGCAAGGCTTGACGCTGTTTTGCATGTATTTGATTGGCATCGTGGCGGCGGTTTTCGTCGCGCTCGTTTTGAAGCGAACCGTCTTACGCGGGGCGACGCCGCCGTTTGTGATGGAACTACCGCCATACAAGCTTCCGGCTCCGACGCTGGTTTTGCACCGCATGTTCGACCGCGGTTGGGCCTTCATCCGCCGGGCCGGCACGCTGATTGTGGCCGTGGCAATTGTCGTCTGGGCGCTACTTTATTATCCGCACAATCCGGCGGCGGCAAAGCAGGATTTGGCGGCGGAGAAGATTGAACTGGCATCGCAAATCGATAAGCTCCCCGTCGATGATTCACGTCGCGAGTTCCTGATCGCAGAATTGGCGCGATTTAACGATCCGGCACAGTTTCAGCAGCTGCTCGAAGGCGCGTACCAGCGACACAGTTGGCTCGGTCACATGGGCCGCTTTGTAGAACCTGTGGTCAGGCCGCTCGGTTGGGATTGGCGCGTGGGTTGTGCCGTGATCGCATCATTTCCGGCACGAGAAGTTGTACTGGGCACGCTGGGCGTTGTTTACAACTTGGGCGACATCGATGTGGAAGAAGAAGCCGGCCAAACGCGATTGCAGACACAGCTCCGCAATGCCACCTGGGACGGCAGCAATCGGCGCGTATTTACCGTGCCGATGGCGCTGGGGCTGATGGTGTTTTTCGCACTGTGCGCCCAATGTGCCGCGACACTGGTCATCATCAAACGTGAAACCAACAGTTGGCGCTGGCCGGTTTTCACGTTCGTCTACATGACCTTGCTAGCGTATCTCGCCGCGCTGGCGACGTTCCAAATCGGCACATGGCTTGGTGGCTGATTCCGTTGCCTGCCATCACGTATACCGCACGTCGCGGTGTTGGGGTTCAAAGAAGGCCGGCAGCATGGCGTCGACTTGCAAGAGGCCCGTGCGGGTGAGCCGGATTTCATCACCCTCAATCGCAAGCAGTTCATCGGCGGTATACTGCTGCCAGACGTCGCGCCAGTCGTCGAGTATTTCGACGCCGAATTTGTTGCGGAAATAGCCGGCATCCAGGCAACCCGTTTTTAGCTGCAGAATCATTTCCCGGACTAGCAACTGATGCGGCGTCGACTTCATGCCGCGCCACAGCGGCAGTTCGCCACGATCCAGCGTGCCGACGTATTGCGGCCATTCAGCAAGATTTTGGTAGTGAATGCCAGAGATGTGCCCGAAACTCGCCACGCCCGTGGCTAAGAGATCGCTGCCATGCCATAGATTGTCTCGGTAGCTGAAATTCACTTTGCTTTTATCCTTCACAAGCGTGTAGGCACTGGAGACGCTGTAGCCGGCGGCGGCACAGTTCGTCAAAAGCATAATCGACCCAAGTGCGTTTCGTCGGCCAATCGGCCACCAGCGTTTCCACGTGATTGCCCAAAATGTCTTTGGAGTAGACCGTGTTGAACGGCAGTTCCATCTGATAGATGGTCACACTGTCGGGCGAATACTCGATGGTCTTGCGCACCGTGTCACGCCAGTTATCCCAATTTTCGCCGACCATGCCGGAGATTAAATCGATGTTGGTGTTCCGGAAGCCGGCATCGACAATCCACTGCCAGGCCTTCGCAATTTCCGGCGACAGATGGGCCCGGCCGTTTTCTTCCAGAATTGAATCGCCGAAGTTCTCCACACCCAGGCTGATGCGTGTGATGCCCAGTTCTTTTAGCGTGCGGATTTTTGGTTCAGAAAGTGTACCCGGTTCGCACTCGAACGTCACTTCCTCAGCGTGATCCCAGTTGATGTTGGCTCGCAGGCGGTCGACGAGCGAGGTGAGTTGTTTGGCGCTCAAGAACGACGGTGTGCCGCCGCCAAAATAAACGAACCGAAATGGTCGCCCGCCCATGACCGGCAGTCGGCTGACCAGTTCGATTTCGCGCGACAAGGCCGCGACGTACTCTTCCACTTCGTTGGCATTTTTGTCGGTGTACACGCGAAAGTAACAAAACTTGCAGCGTTTGCGGCAGAACGGAATGTGGAGATACAGTCCGAGCGGCACAGGCTGCGACTCGCCGGCGCGCAAAGCGGCGCGGAATTCATCGCCGCTCGCACCGCCGTCAGTCCATCCGCATTCCATTGCGAGAACGGCGGATAATTGGCGATGAAATAACTGCCGACTTCGGTTTTTTTGGTTGTTCCGGTCGCCACGACTCACCTCGTTATGCGTCGACTTTACGCAGTTTGATCACGCGGCCGTCCGAAAGCCATTCGGTGACGTAAATGTTGCCGGCACGGTCCCAAATGGCGCCGTGTGGCGAAACGAACACACCAGGCTGACGATCGGCGGCGCGAATGTTGTTCTTGCCGCGCTGCTGGGCATTGTCGTTATCGCCAAGAATCGCCACTTGCTGGTTGTCTTTATCCAAAATGCTGACGCGGCCGTCTAACCCCGGCACCAGCAGTTCGCCGTCGCGCTGATCGAAATGGCACGGCCGGCGAAAAGCGTGCTCTCCCGAGCGCAGGGTCAGCCAGTGATTGCCGTCGAGCGAGAACCACTGCAGCCGTTCGTTGGCACGGTCGGCAACCAGAATCAGTGGCTGCGGACCGCGGGTGTCGCACCAAATACCGTGCGGTTCGCGCAGTGCACCGTCGTCGGTGCCCGTGCCACCGAAGGTGGAAATGTATTTGCCTTGCTTGTCGTAGCGGTGCACAAAGTAAGAACCGTAACCATCGGCGACGTAGAAATCGCCGTTGGGCGTAAAGGCGATGTTCGTCGGCAGATATTTCTCTTCGTTCTTGTAACAGGGGTCGCCGCTCTCATTGGTGGCTTCCTTCGGATAATCCAGCACGAACAGTTCTTCGCCGTCCAGGGTGGTTTTCACCACCTGATGCTGCTTTGTCGTAGCCAGATACAGAAATTCTTCGTTGCCCTCTTTGCGAAGTTGCATGCCATGAGCACCCACTCGCCACTTCGCGCCCCAAGATTTGATGAACTTACCGTCAGGATCGAAAATAAAAACAGAATCGGGCGCACCGTTCTGATGATGAATGAAAATGCGACCCTGCGCATCTTCCTGCACCATGTGCGTATTGCCAAACTGCATGCCCTCTGGCAATTGCGCCCAGCCGTGAATCGCTTCGTAAGTGTGCGGGCCAGTGCCCAGAATCGGCGGTTTGCCCCCGGCCTTGTCGTCGGCGTTCAAAAACAAGGGACAGCCCGAGAGTGCCGCTGCAGCGCCAACGGTTTTCACAAATGTTCGACGAGAAATTCGCGACGCAGCTGTGGGTGATGTCATTTTTTCTCTCCAAAGCAATAAATGATGCCGGTATCACTGGCAATGATAAGCCGACCCGCCGCCACCGCTGGGCTACCAGTAAAAGAGCCGCCGGCTTCGTACTCCCAAACTTTGTTGCCAGTTTTTAGATCAAGGCCATAAACACGACCATCTCCGGAACCGACAAACGCCCGCTGGCCGACAACGACTGGCGAGCCATCGATTTTGGACTTCGTCGGAAAATCCCACAGCTTATTACCGCTGCTGGGATCGAGCGCATGCAGCACTTTGTCGCGTCCGCCAAACACAACCACCTCCGACGTCAAAGCCGCGCTAGAGCGAATCGGTAAATTGCGGGATTTGTCTTGCCGGCGCCACACTTCTTTGATTGTTTTCCAATCGATGCAAAAAAATGTCGCACCCTCGGTGCCGAAATAGATGAACGAACCTGATGCCGCCGGCGTAGCGCCGGTGGGAGCTTCGATTTCCACGGCACCCACTTCTTCTCCGTTGGCAAGATCGATGACGTGCAGTTTGCCATCGCAACCCGCCAGAAAGCAGCGATCCTCCACCACCGTGGGCGAGCAGCGAATCTGATCGCCGATTTTGTGCGTCCACTTTTGTTCGCCGGTTTTGGCATCCAGGCAATAGAGCGTGGCATCTTGCGAACCGAACAAAACGTTGTCGTGATAAAAGTTGGCCGCCGAATTGATTTCCGCATCGGACTTGGCAGCCCATTTTTTCTCGCCGGTCTTCGCATCGAGACAATAAAAATTGCCATCCATATCGCCGATGTAAATCAGTCCCTTGCGCACTCCAGCCGCGGCGTTAAATCCTGTCTGATCGGCAGGGTTCTTGAACTTCCAGCGATCCTGACCTGTTTGCAAATCAATGGCGTAAAACGTGCCATCGAGATCGCCGATGTAGACCACACCATCGCAAACGACCGGCGTGGCTTCGAACGCGCCTTTGTCGACGGTGTACTTCCAGAGCAGATCAAGCTTCTCCGGCAGACTCCCTTTGGCTACGCCAGTTGCTTGAGCATTGCCGCGGAAAACAGGCCAATTGATTCCGGAAGTGGCTTCGTTCAGCGCCGCAGAGTTCGACGCACCCGTATTGTTTTCTGCCGCGACGTTAGAAGAGCAACCAACCGCCGATGCCAACAGCGCAATACCAACAACAAGAGCAAACTTCCTGGCGTTGATGCTCGATTTCATCGCGGTTGTTATCCAAGATTAATATGCCGCTCGATAGAGCGACAGCAATTCTTCCACTCCCACCTTACGCGGATTGAAGCCGCTGGTCCATTGCGCGGTGGCGTCGGCGGCCAGAATTTCAAGCCGATCGGACGGAATATCGAATTCTTGCAAGCGGCTGATCAAGCCGGCGCGGGAAACCAAATCGGCCACGAAATCGGCCAGCCCTTGGTGGCCTGACTCCGGCGAAGGAAAACCGTTGCCGCCGGCGGTGCATTCCAGCAGCTCAAAATAAAAATGGCCGAATTCTTCGCCGTTGAAACGGATGACGTGCGGCAACATCATGCCCACGGCTTGCCCATGTGCAATTCCATGATGCGTGGTCAGCGGATTTGCCAATGCATGGGCAGCGCCCAACATGCTGTTTTCGATCGCCAGTCCGGCGAACGATGCGCCCAGTTGCATTCCGCTCCGGGCTTCTAAATCGGTCGGGTCGGCCAGCACATGCGCAAAATTTCCCCCCAATAGCAGCCATGCTTCGCGGCTGAACGCCATTGAGGCCGGATTCCGCGTACGGGCCACGTAACTTTCCAGTGCGTGCGCCACGGCGTCGATGCCGGTGAGTGCCGTCACACGCGGTGGCTGAGTCAGCGTCAGTTCCGGATCCAACAGCGCCACGCGGAAGCTGGCTTTCTTATCGCCGCAGGCCATCTTCACATGCGTTTTCGCGTCGCTGATCAGCGCGAACGATTGCGTCTCGCTGCCGGTGCCGGCGGTGGTCGGTACGGCGATCATCGGCAGCATCGGCTTGGTAGCTTTGCCGATGCCCCAGTAGTCGGCCATCTCGCCGCCATTGGTGTAGCGGAAGTTGATGCCCTTGGCGCAGTCCATCGAACTGCCGCCGCCGAGACCGACGATGAGTTCCGGATCGAATCGCTTGGCGATTTTCAAGCCCGCCATGACGTGCTCTGTGGTCGGGTTCTCGCCGACGCTATCGTAGAGCTGCGTTTCAATTCCCGCGCGGCTCAGGGCCGCCAACCCGCGAGCAGCGTGACCGGCGGCAACAATTCCGGGATCGCTGACGACCAACACCCGCCGCGCACCCAACTCGCCCGCCAATTCGCCAAGCGATTCGACCTTGCCGGGGCCGAACACAATTCGCGTGCGAGGGTGAAAGTCGAAGGGCGTCATAAGACGAATTCACTCACCGCGGAAGTCACGGGGATACGCAGAGGAAAAACAGGAGACATTCAAACTTTGCGAATTCCGCTGCGATCCATCAGTGTTCTCTGCGGTGAATTCTATGGTGTTAGGGTCGCCACACGTTCTTTCGGCAGTTGGTAAGCTCGGGCGCGGAACAGGAACTCGACGATGCTGCCTTCGTGCGGTTGCAGCCAATCGAGTTTGGTGGTGGGAATCGGGCCGATGTTCAGGCGGTCGATGTTCGTGGCGTCGGTCAGTTCACGCTGCCACTGGGGATTGTTGGTGATGGCCGTGCCGACCAGCGTGTAGCCGATCGATTCGATCATCTTCTCCTGTGGGCATTTTACCACGGTGACGAACGGAAACATAAACTCTTTTTTCGCGGCCGCGGTGGCCGGTGATTCGCAATGGATGACAGTTGGCCGCAAATAGGCACAGCGTTCTTTTTCGACCAATCGTGGGCCGTAGGGAGCCGTGACGTGCTCCACGCCGCTTTCGCGCAAATCGGCTTCGATGCTTTGCCACACTCCCTTGGCTTGGCCCGGAACGGTGAATGCGGCCAGCGAGGCGTTAGGATCTTCCGGCGGCTTTGGTTCGACAGGCCCGATGCGTTCGGCAATGGCTTGAGCGATTTCTTTCGTGTGCCGCGAGGCCCAAATGCCGGAGCAGTTGATGCAGCCGCGGCCGCTGTTGATGAAGACGCTTTCGACCATGACGTCGAGATATTTTTCCCATTCGTCCACAATGTCGTCGCCCAGCAGAATTTTGCTGAAGCCCGGTCCGTGGACGCTGACTTTCGGGTTCCCCTTGTACCGTTCCACGGTTGCCGTGCCGCCGAAGATCATGCTGCGCTCGCAAGCGGCCAGCACCGCGGCGCCGGCGTCGGGTCCGCCGGGATAAATAGAAATCGCCTCGGCAGGAATGCCCGCCTGCACAAACGCCGCCGTCATGCGATATGGCGTCCACGGTTCTTGAGGGCCCGGTTTCAACACCAATCCGACTTGCATCGGAATCACCGGCAACCACAGCGTGTGAACGCCCGGCGAGTTCGACGGCAGCACGACGCCGAGCGCCGGCGCTTGGCATTGATAGCTCACCACCACGCCGCGCTTTTCAATGCCGTATCCACGCGAGAGAATTTCCAACGATAATCCGCGTGTGAGCGCATCGAGCATCTGCTCCATGTGCGTGAGCACGAAATGGTTCTTCGCCATGTTAGACTTCGCCATGTGCTCCGGCAGCCCGGTGCTGGCCGATTGCTGATGAGCAAACTCATCCGGCGTCTGTGTGCCATCGCCGATCGGCAGCGTGGCGTTCAAATACAGATCGGCCGCTTTCTTGATCCGCTCGATCAACTCTTCCGGCTTGAAGTCCAACAGAGCCTTTCGCGCGTTCTTGGCATTGCGCATATCGCGCTGCAGCAAAGCCGCCGTTGGCCTGGCTGACCGCGGCGATGGGCTCGCCGGTGATGAAATGGACCACTTGGTCTTTTTCCAGTGAGTCGTAAGGCTTGCCCCAACGTAGGACCGGGAGAGTTAGCACGTGGACCTCCGACAAAAACACGCGGGACATAACCCCGCGGCTAAAATAGATTCAACTAAATTCAATACACACCGACCGTCGTCGCTTCCGCCAACTCGTGAAACGGCCGCACTCCACTCACGCCGTCCCAAGGGTAGATTTCGAATGGCGGTTCGCGTTCCCCTTCGTCGCGCTCCATGAAGCCGGGGACGAAAAATTCTTTGGTCAGCGTTGTCAATTTTACGCGGCCGGTTTTGCCGTAGCCGACGGTTTGGTGGTAATCGTTGAACTCGACTACTTCGACCACCGCGCGCGGTTGCGGGGCGTAGTAGCTGATTTTGTATCCGTCGGCGGCGGTCACCGGTTTGCTGGCAGCCAGACCCATCAGCGTGTTGCCATAGGTCGGCGTCATGTACACGCCGCTTTGTTCCGGTGAGCCGCCCAGAAATTCTTCCACGGCAAAACGCGTCCACTGCGGAGTGAATTCGGTGCCACCGCTGAAAATTCCGGTGATTCCTTCTTTCGGAATGCTGGAGCCTTGCTTCTCTAATTCTAGCGCCAGCGATTCCAAAAGCTTGGGCGTCGTGAACATGCATTTGATGTCGTGGCCGGCGCGAGCACCGTAATGGCCTGATCGATGCAGTGCTTTTTGTACGCCTCCAGGTGATCCATCCAGCCTTTTTTGATGAGCTTGATGACCCACCGCGGATCGAGATCGATGCAAAAGCAAATGCCGCCGCGGTGTTGGGCCAAATGCTCAACGGCCAACCGCAACCGTCGCGGGCCAGAGGGACCGAGCATCAGCCAGTTCGATCCCTTGGGGAAATATTTTTCCGGCAGCGTCTCGCTAAAGAGCGAGTAATCGGTGCGGAAATCGTCCATCGCAATCCGGCTTTTCGGGATGCCAGTGGTGCCGCCGGTTTCAAACACGTAAACCGGCTTATCGGCCAGTGTTTTGGGCACCCAGCGCCGTACTGGGCCGCCGCGGAGCCATTCGTCCTGGAATTCAGGAAACTTTTTCAAGTCGTCGAATGTGCGGACTTCATTGAGCGGATCGAATTTCAGCTCTTTCGCCTTTTCCAGCCAGAACGGGCAGGCGGTCGAGGGATGAAAATGCCACTGCACGGTCTCGTACACCTGGCCATCAAGCCGATCGCGCACCGCCTTCACCAAAGAATCAAAATTGCTATTCATAGTTCGCTACGTTTCAAAAAAGCCCCAGGCGGAAGTCGAGGGTTGGATCGCCAAACTCTACCGATTCTAACCCTCGGCTGCCGCCGAGGGCTAGCGATGTGCAGCGGCAAATCCTGGCAATGCGGGATCGGTGAGTGGCTTCAAAGTTCACTCGATGCAGTATGTAAACAAAATCCAGGCAATAATGCCGACGATTGCAAGAGCAGTCGTCGCGCCAATCACCATTCCGATTATCGGGCGCTTATAAAGTGATCCGATCGCGCTACCGAACAATGCAACAGCGATCCAAAACTTAGCCACCGTTATATTTTCATTCGCTTCTGGAATACGCGAGACGACGAGCGCGGCGCTAATCGCAAATAGCGTTACACTCAGAAACAATCGAGGTAGTAAAAAACGAATTATGATGATGATTCTAGCATCCATTCAGCCAAGAATGTTGGCCAAGCGGATCCGATTATGCCGTCGCGGCCAACCACGATCGCAGCTTGTAAGCGAGTTCATCAATCTGTCCGGTGTACACGTGGTTTGCGCCGGCGATGGTGACAGTCTGAATTTTTTGATCGGGCTTCGCGGCCGCGGCGATGGCGTCGGGCAAGCCGCGAAAATTGACTTCGTCCAACTCGATCGATCCAAATGAGAACAACGTCGGTATGCGAAGGCGGTCGAGATACTTCAGAAAATTGTACTTTTCCGCCGGGCCGTATTTGTCGATGAAGCTAGTCGCGGAGACCAAAAAAGGCAGCGGCGTTTGAACGTTGAACAGCGCCTCTCCGTCTCCCGCAGCAACCAATTCTTCCGCCTGCTGATAGTGAGCCAGAAACTGATCGCGCTTCTCGGAAGCCAGATAATAGTCGTGCGACAACCGCGGCGGCGAAATGGCAATTAGCCGCTTCACCGCCGGGTGCGGCGCAGCGTCATCGTGTAGATCGATTTGATCGCGCCCAAGCTGTGACCCACCAGACCAATGGCAGAGTGGCCGCGCAACACGAGAAATTCGGCCCACGCGACGAGATCGTGGCTGCAATCTTCCACCCGTTCCAGCGACGAACCCATGCGGCGTGAACCCTGCAACGTGGCGGCGTTGCTGATGACATCGTGCCCGCGAGTGTTGACGCGCACCACGGCCAAGCCATTGGCAAGCAATTTGGGAAGCAATCCTTCGAACAAACCGCTGCCGTAAAAATTGCTGCCGGTGCCGTGGACGGCTAGGAGGGCATCTACCGACGTTTTTCGCTGCGGATCGAAATGCTTGGGAATCGAAAGCGCACCGTCCAATCGGACTCCGTCAGCAGTTCGGACTTGAACGAGTTCGACGTGGAACATGAAGAAATCAGCAGTCAGAACTCTGGGAAAGTCGGCCGCTGGCGGCTTAGCGCTGCGATGCGGTTAACGGTCGAGCAGCATTCGTTGCTTGGCCCGCTACGCAGTATAGCTGCGTTTCAGTGCGGAGAAACAGGTCGCCGCAAGCGATGGCGGGCGTGGCTAGTATTCGCTCCTGTATGTCATTCGTGGCGACGATTTGAAAGGTGTCGCCGGCTGTCAGCACGTAGATTACGCCATATTCATCGGTGGCGTAGATGTGACCATCGCCGGCCACAAGGCTGGCCGTGAAGCTGCCTTTTAAGTGCTCGCGCCAAATCGGCTCGCCGCTGCCGAGATTGAACGAGCAGATCGCGCCGCCATCCGCCACGGTGTATAAACGATTGCGATACGCCAGCCCCGTCGGCACGTAGGCGCCCCCGTGCGGATATTTCCAGACGACGTTGGTTTTGGTGACATCGCCATTACCACCCGGCTTGATGGCCATGATCGGTCCGTTGCGACCGCTGGTGCTGACAGCCAATCCGCCTCCGACAATGGCGGTCGGGCACACAACGTCGGTGGTTCCGCTCACGCGCCATAGTTCATGGCCGTCGTTGGGATCGTAAGCAATAACCCAACCAGGACGGCCGCCCTCGGTGCCAGTTCCGTTGACGATCAATTCCTGCCTCGGTCGGCGGCCCGCTTCGTCGACGGCGTCGACGAGCACAGGTGTGCTCCAGGAGCCGTTGCTGCGACGTTCGGTGCGCCACACTCGCCAGCCGCTGCGCTTATCGAAGGCCTTCAAATCGGAATCGGTCGAACTGTCGCACAGTTGAATGACGAAATTGTCGAAGACGATTGGACTGGATGCAGTGCCCCATTGATGTTCCAGCGAGCCCAAATCGGCTTGCCACAGCGGATGACCCGTTGCCAATTCGAAGGCGAACAAACCTGCGCTGCCAAACGAGGCAAACACCTGTCGGCCGTCGGTGACAACCGAAGCGGAAGCAAAACCATTTTTTACGTGCTTGCTGCCGCGGGCGTGCCCGGCATCGGCCTGCCACTGCGGTATGCCCGTGTGGCGATTGAATGAACAGACAATTAGCTGGCTTCCTTCGGCGTCGCCTAAGGCCGACGTCAATAAGACTTGATCGCCCCAGACCACCGGCGATGAATTGCCCTGGCCCGGCACTTTTTGTTTCCAGCGAATGCCACGATCGGTGCTCCACTCGGTGGGCAAACCGGCGTCGGCGGAAATGCCCGAGGTGTTGCTGCCCCGCCAACCGGGCCAATTGTCGGCCGCCTCGGTCTGTTCCAGCGGATCTTGCGCGACCGCCGGCAAAGCAACGGCGCTTTCCGAACGCTCGATTTTTTGTCCACAGCCAGAAAAAGCGGCCAATGGCAACAGCAGCCCGAACGCTACCGCCGGAAAGTATTTGGTGCGGCAATCCGCGGATACAAAAATCATGGCAGGTGGGAATCGCCGGTATGATCCGTCCGGCGGCATCCACGTAAATTGAGGCAGGACTGCGGAAAACCTGCATCCTTGCAGGATTCGGCGCGGTGAAAAAATCAGTTCGTAGCGGTCGTTGGATTCGGGGTACTGCCCAACTGCGCTAATACTTGGAGAACACCGTTCAAGTGCGCTAGCCGCGGGCCGTAGCGGTCGATGAACTCATTGAGCATGAACTCGCCGTCCATAAGCACATCAGGGTTCTCGTTAATTTCTGTAGTCAGCGTGGCCAGAAACTCGGTTTGCACTTTGGCCAACGTTTCGGAAGCAACCCGGCAGCTTTTGGCCAACTTAGGATTGGCGTCTTTCCACTGGGTCAATTCATGGTTGCGTTGTTTCTGGCCGGCGCTAACCTGCGCGATCAGTTCCTCCATCATCTCGTTCTGGCGATCCAGCGCCATCAGAATATCGTGGAGCAAACGATTTTGCTCGAGCGATGTACCGCTCACGGGTGCCGGCACCAACGTGGCGTTGCTGGTAATATCAACCTGAGTGTAGAGCGGCGTCGCAGTCCGAGTGGGCTGTGTCATCGAGCTGATCCTTAATGGCGTTTTTCGAGTAGTCTTTTAGTGTAACGACAAACCGCGCGAACTACCACTGTCGAGGCAAACGGTATTTTTTGTGCAGTTGTGATGCCGGTTTTCGTGGCATGCAGCTGGCAATCGATCCTGTAGGGTCGCCGATTTTCCAGGGGATGAGCTGCCCCTAGGGTTCGGTTCTCAAGTCGCAGACCATGCGGCCCGATGGTATGCAGAGCGGCCGAATTTGCCGCAAAGCGATTTTCTCTGCCTCCGCCTTGGTTGATAGCACGACGCCGATCGGCGGCAAAACCAAAAGCACACAAGCATTTCCAGCGACGAACGAATCGAGTGCCCGTCATTATTGCTGCCGCGGTCTGCTGGCAAGCTGGAGTATTTAGGTTGATTCGAATGGCTGATTCCGCAGCTTCCCGAAAAGCGCTGGGTTTCCTCACCATTGTGGGCCACGAACCGCACGGGCTATTCGGCGGCTATTTATTACTGAATGCCGCTGGGCGTCCGCTGGAGTTTCATTGCACGGCGCCGGTCAAACCAAACCGGGCGCAGCAAATTCTCTTCGGGCCAACCTTGGAGCCGTATTTGTACGGCGAACACATCGGTGCGGCGCTGGTGAACAAGTCGGAGGTTACGCCGCTGGTTGTGTTGGTGGATGTTGCCCCAGCACTCGCGGTGCGATCGCACATTCGAGCGCCAACGGCGCTGGTTTGCGGAGAGGGTTCTTCGCCAAATGGAAAGACAACGCCCGGGTTTTGCGAATTCGTCGTCGGAGCAAACCAATTGGCGGTGCAGACTCAGCGAGCCGCCGATCGTGAAACGATTTGCGAGCGACTGGCCGCGCTCGGCGAGATTTTCGATTTGCGCGAACCGTTTGGCCGTATTCGCGAAGCGATTGAAGAAGCGCAGCGCGCCAGTCTGAAAGCTGCCTGAAGGTTCTACGCCGATGCAGCGCATCGCGCCAGTCACCTTGAACGTAACAAGCCTCGTCTTGCCGCCAACGGTAAAGTTGGCTATGCATTCTGTTTCGATGGCCATGCAATATGGCCGAGCTGTGTTGTCGGTGCCGATTCAATTCTCATTATCCAGTTCCTACTCGCAATTCCCCATCGCCGCCGGCGGAGCACCGATTTTCTCGCTGCCGATTTCGACCGATCGGCCGTCGTTACAAAGCTTCCATTTCCGCTCAGCGATAGGTGGTACGCCGCCAGCACTCGCCGGCCCCGCGGTTAGAAAATCATCGCTGCAATCGCCCACGACGAAGTTTCCGGACCCAACGCGGTTCACTCGCTTTCGGCCTCCGGATGAAATCATCAAACTCGAAGACCGGCTATATTTCGTATTGCAGCCGTCGCTGGAAACGCTGATTGCTCGCGGCTCGCTCGATTTCCCTCACCAGCCGTTTGCCTATCAGTTGCAGGGCGTGGCGTTTTTATATCCGCGGTATTCGGCGGTGTTGGCCGATGAGATGGGCCTTGGCAAAACCATGCAAGCCATCACTGCGGTACGGATGCTCTTGCACGCCGGCGAAATCGAAAGTGTGCTGCTGGTGTGCCCCAAGCCGTTGGTAACGAACTGGCAGCGTGAATTTGCCATGTGGGCACCTGAGTTGCCAATAGCGGTTATCGAAGGCGATCCGGCCCGCCGCGCCTGGCAGTGGCGACTGACCGGCGCGCCGGTAAAAATTGCGAACTACGAATCGCTATGCCGCGATGCTTCGATGATCGCAGATGAACGCTTGAAGTTCGATCTGGTGGTGCTCGACGAAGCGCAGCGAATCAAGAACCGCGCGGGCGTAACCAGCGATTCCATCTGTTCGCTATCACGCCGTCGCAGCTGGGCATTAACCGGTACGCCCGTCGAAAATTCGCCCGAAGATCTGCTGGGCATCTTCAAGTTCGTCGCCCCGGGCCAGCTTTCCGCCCACATGAAACCTCGATCATTGGGCCGCGCCGCCAGCGATTACGTGCTTCGCCGTACGAAAGACAAGGTGCTGGCCGATTTACCGCCGAAATTGTATCGCGATGCCGAGCTGGAACTTTCGCCGGAGCAGCGCGAAAGCTACGAGCTGGCCGAAGATGAGGGTGTGCTGCGTCTGACAAAACTGGGCGACTCGGTCACGATTCAGCATGTATTCGAGCTAGTGCTGCGGCTCAAGCAAATTTGCAATTTCGATCCCGCAACCGGCGCCAGCGCAAAATTCGAGCGACTGGCGGCGGATCTAGAAGAAGTGGTCGCCAGCGGTCAGAAGGCCATCGTCTTCAGTCAATGGGTTACTACGCTGCGGCACCTGCGCGGAGAACTGTGCCATTTACATCCCTTGGAATACCACGGCGAAATTCCGCCGAAACGACGTGACGACATCGTCGAGCAATTTCGCACCGAGCGTCGCCATCACGTGCTGCTGATGAGTTACGGCGCCGGCGGCGTGGGCCTCAATTTGCAATTCTGTGGTTACGTGTTTTTGTTCGACCGCTGGTGGAACCCGGCGGTGGAAGATCAGGCGATCAACCGCGCACACCGGATTGGCGTGACCGGACCGGTAACTGTCACCCGGTTTCTGATGCTGCGCACAATTGAAGAGCGCATCAATCAGGTGCTTGAGGAAAAACGCGAGTTGTTCGACACCATCTTTTCCGACGCCGCCCGACCGAAGGCTCTTAGCCTGACGCAACAGGAAATTTTCGGCCTGTTCAACCTGCACTGCCCGCAAGGCGCGATCGATGTTGCCGTGCCGAATTGCGACGCGGCGTAAAGTGATTGCAGTCTAACGGACCTCTGCAGCAACCATCGCGGCTTCTCGTCGCGGCACGCGATCAAACGTCCGCAATAGGCACGGCAGCAGCACGACGTCGCTGGTCATGCCGGCGAGCATGGCGATCGAGGTTAGCAGGCCGAAGTGATAGAGCGGCAGGAAATCGGACACCAGAAAAATCAAAAAACCAGCCGTGAACACCAAGCTGGTTACCACCACCGGCCGGCCGATTTGGACGAAGCATTCGTGGAGCGCGGTTTCGGTGTCGTGTCCCTCGTCGCGAGTCAGTTTGCGATAGCGCATCAGGAAATAAATGGTTTGATTCATGCCCAGCGACACCGTGGCGACCATTGCCGAACCGCTGCTGATCGGCATGCCAAACGCGCCCATGAAGCCATAGACTACGAGAATCGGAAAAGCGTTGGGGACCGCAGCAATCGCTGCCAGTCGTGCGGAACGAAACAGCACGACACAAACCAGCGCCATCACGATCACCGAAACTGACACGCCCCACGCCAAGCCATTCACGAGTCCATCGGCAAGTTGAACCACCGATGTAATCGTCCCGGAAATGTAGCCGTCGAACTGTGGTGGCACGGAACTTTTGGCGAGCGAAACCAATTCCGCAAATCCGCCCGGCACACGATCGTGTGCCAAAAAAGTGAGCCGGATCGCGCCTTTCTCTTTCTTATCGTGGTTCCAATTCTCGAATGTCTCCCGGAAGGTATTTAGATATTTTGTCATTTTGGCCAGTTGCACCAGCCGAGACGCTCCGGCCGACAGGCGTTCGGCCAACGTTCCCGGCAATTGCTGCAATTTCAATAAATCGTCGGTGAACTTCGCTTGCCGCTGGCGCATCACCTGCGTCGAAATTACGCTCAGCACTCCTAAATCGCTGCGCGCTTTAAGTTGATCGGAGTAGCGACGCGCGGCCTCTTGATTGGCTTCATAAATGGCGTTTCCAGGGCCATAATTCGTGTCTTTCTCTTTTTCGCGTGGAATCAAGATCACATCCAATTGATAAAGGCCGAAGCCATTGTCCAAAAAATGGTTTCGGGCCTTCACCAGATGATTTTCCGGACCGAAGAACGAAAACGGATCGACATCGACTTTCAAACCGACGGGCGAAGTCGGCGACCAGGGCCAAGCCAAGAGCGCGAGCACGACCATCGACGCTAGGAAGGCAGCCGTGATTGCTCCTGGCCGGCGGCCCAGCAAATCGGACCACCAGGCGAAACGCTGCACAGTCAAAATGTGTCCCCGATGGGCACGCCGAATGGGAACCAGCCGCGAAAAAATGAACACGCCGAAAAACGCCAACAACGAGCCGGCGAACAGCTCGTATCCCAGCGAACGGACCGGACTCAAATCGTTGAACGCCAGCATTAAGAAACCGACGGCGGTGAGAATCGCCACGCCCAGGCACGGAACAGCAACCCAGCGCACCAACCGGTCTCTTTCGACCGGCGACCGGCTGGGGTCGCCGTGATCGGCCGTGTCGGCGGCAAAATGGACCGTGGTGGCGATGGCGATGATCGAAATCAGGGTCGGCGCGGAAATCGTCAGTGCCCCCAAACCCACGCCAGACCAGGCGACGTAGCCCAAAACGATCAGCATCGCAGCCCCGCTGCCGAGCACGGTGAGCCACAGTGCGCGGAACGAATGGAAGCCGACCAATAAACTGACGATGCCGACCAACATCGACAGTGGCAGAAAGATCGCGGCCGATCGAGAGCGCTGCTCCAATTCATCCATCAGCAAAATGCCACCGGCCAGATGAAAACGGACATCGCGAAACTCCGGCTGCCGCTTTGCCTCGTCCACCATGCGATAAATTTTGTCGATCACGCCGCGACGCAAATCGTGAAGTTTCTCTGCCGAATCGCGTAGGTAATACAATTCGACTGCCATCAGCAAAGTTTGACTGTACTGTTTGGGATTTGGTGGACTCCACAGCGCACCCTCGTACAAACCAAAATGATCTGAATTGGCCGGATCCACCAGTTGCGAAAGCGGCACACCTTCAATGTCCTCGGCCAACAGCGAAGCGTCGTACACTTGCCGCACGCCGGGGGTCTTGGCCAGCGTCTCCCGAAATTGCCGCAACGGCACGACATCGCCGTCGGTGATGGGACGAGTGAACTCGAAACCGATGGCCACGGTGTCGCCGAAGTTGAAATGCTCGTCGAGCACCTGCCACGCCTCTCGGGTACTTTCCGGCAGCCAGCGCTCCGGCGAATCGTCGACTCGCAACCGCGGCAGCTGAAACACCGCCCAAACCAACAGCGCGCCCAGCACCGCCTGACACAGACGTGGATAGCGGTCCAGAGCGAGAAGCAGGCGTTCCAGCACGAGAGATAGATGAAGGGTTCAGGGTTCAGGAGTCGGAAATGATCGCACTAGCCTCGGCGGCAGCCTAGGGTTGCCCGTCACAGCGGTTTCTCAATTGCCATAACTGTTCGCATCGCACCGCAATAGGTCTGCCTCGCAACCGTGTTTTCGCCCAGGATGGTCAATTCTTGCCTTCTGCCCCGTCCGATTCTAGTGGCACAGGCGAGATCGAAGTCTGCGGCGGTTAACTCGTTCATTCCATTACGGTTCACAAACATGGGCAGCAGTACAGAGTACCCGGTTTGAGCCGATTGCCTGCGTTTCCCGTCGAAAATCGAACGGCGGAATTTTTTACCTTCGCCCATTAGCCTCGGTTTCTCCTTGGGCCGTCTTTGGTATCATGGGATGCCCGATCCGGCAAGAATTTGGGGGGCCGAGGGATCGCAATTCGTTTTCGCATGAGGCCGTAATTTGGCGACTGCCGTTCCACAACCCGTTCCGTCTGATTCAGGCACGCTGGAAGCAACACGGCTGGCATCGCATCGGCGCCGCGGCGAACCTCAGCAGAACGGCTACGCCGGCTTGATGGCTGCCGCAGCCGAGATGTTTGAACGCGAGCAGCTAGAGCGTCTGGCACCCCGGCTGCGTGGCGGGCAAACGCTAGCCGAACTGAACGGACAAGGCGTAGGGGGCCTCGATCCGGTGGCCGCTACCGAGGCCATCGCTTACGATTTTCTTGCCAAAGGGGGCAAGCACTCCCGGCCTTTCATTACGCTGGCCGTGTTCGACGCACTTTGCAGCAACGGGGAAAAGCTCTCCGGCGAAACCGGGCACATGGCGTTGCCAACATCGGTCAAACGGTGTGCCTTGTCGATCGAAACATTCCACAAGGCATCGCTGGTTCATGACGATATTCAGGATGGCGACGAATTTCGCTACGGTGATCAAACGCTGCATCGTAAATTCGGCACCGCCACCGCAATCAATGTCGGCGATTATCTCATCGGCTTGGGCTATCGGCTCATCAGCCGTGAAGCGAAGTCGCTGGGACCTGAGGCTGTTGGCGAGATTCTCGATCGGCTGGCCGATGCCCACATGAAACTCAGCGAAGGCCAAGGCGCCGAGCTGATTTGGCGCGATTCGCGCAACAAGCGGCTCTCGCCGCAGGATGCTCTCAAAATCTACGCCCTGAAAACGGCGCCGGCCTTCGAAGCAGCACTTTACACCGGCGTTCGGCTCGCGGGTCCGGCCGATCAGTTGCTTGAGCCGATTCGTCAATTCGCTCGCAATTTGGGCATCGCTTTCCAAATCATCAACGATTTGAACGACTGGCTCGGAGACGACCACAACAAATTGTCGGCGGCCGGCGATGTGGTGGGGGGCCGACCGACCGTGCTTTGGGCCTTGGCGCTAGAAGGCCTGACGCCTGAAAAACGCGGCAGTTTGGAAACACTAGCCGCGCGGCAACCCCTGGTCGATAACGACTTGCGGCAAATTCGCACATTTTACGAAGAAGCCGGCGTGTTCGAGAAAGCCGGTCGATTGGTTGAAAAGTATCAGACACTAGCCGAAGCGATCGCTCACGATATTCAGCCCGATTTGCTTCGCCGATTGTTTTATTATTTGATCGATATGGTCCTGGAGCGCCGCCAACTCCCTGCCAGCAGCCAGCTGTGGACGGCCAGTGGTCCGGCTGAGTAGGATTGATCGTGCTGCTCACCACACTCCATTTGCGGCTTGGCGGGTAAACGCTGTCGCTAAACCGCAAGCGTAGTATTGCCCGCCTGGAACTCCCGCTTGCCGCCCTCGTGCCTGCCTCTCCTGTTACCGCCGAGTTAGCGACTCTTGTAGGGCTGTTTTACGAACAGCCGAGCGATCTGGGCCAACTCCACCAGGTCTCGGCAAATCAAATTCCGGAGCCTTACTCGCAGTTGCTCGCGCACGAGCATCATATGACCGTCACCGTCGAACGATTTCACAACTGTCTGGTCAACGTTCAAGTGTTGGAATCGAGGACGGAAGGTCATCATTATTCGCGCAGAATTTTACTAAATCGGCAGTCGGATGGTCGCGTCGTGCAATTTGGCATTGTGCGGCTGAATTTCGAGTATTTCAGCCCGGAAGTGCGGCGAGAAATTGAAAGCCGATCAGCGCCTCTTGGCCGAATCTTGATCCAACACAACGTGCTGCGCGAAATCGAACTGATGGCTCTGTGGCAGGTGAAACCAGGGGCCGATCTCTGCCGATTACTGGGCACGGCCCCCGGCGAATTCACTTACGGTCGCACGGCAATTATTCACTGTAACGGCGAACCGGCGGTAGAATTGTTAGAGATTGTCGCCCCGGTTCTGTAATGCCGCGACCGTTGGTCGCGCGAACCCTGCCGCATGCCAATCCCTTCCACTGCCGTCGCAACGCCGGCCCCGCCGCAAACCGCCGGGAGCCGTTCGACGCTGCGCATCGTCTATCTCACCGCCGGCGCCGCCTCGCGTTATTGCGGTTCTTGTTTGCACGACAACGGTCTGGCGAAATCGCTGCGAGCTTTGGGCGAAGATATTTTGCTGGTGCCGACGTTCACACCGCTGCGGACCGATGAAGAAAACGTCAGCCTGGATCGCATTTTCTTCGGCGGTGTGAACGTGTATTTGCAGCAGCACTCGGCGCTGTTTCGCCACACGCCGTGGTTCATTGATCGGCTGTTCGATTCTCCGCGGCTGTTGAATTGGCTGTCGCGCCGCAGCGCCGGCATGGAAGCGGCGAAACTCGGCGCGCTTACCGTTTCCACCTTGCAAGGCGAACATGGCCGGCAGCGAAAAGAAATCGAAAAACTGGTCCGCTGGCTGGAAAGCGAGGCGCGGCCCGATGTGATTCATCTTTCCAACGCCTTGCTGTTGGGCATGGCCGAGCCGCTGCGGAAACGCCTGAGCGTGCCGATTGTCTGCGGCCTGGCGGGCGAAGATTGGTTTGTAGAGCAACTCAAAGAGCCGCACTACAGCGAAGTACGGAGCCTGCTGCGGCAGCGGGCCGGCGAGGTCGATACCTTTGTCGCGTATAACCGGTACTTCGCCGATTTCATGGCCGACTACATGAGCATCAATCGTAGCCGAACCGAAGTCATTCGCCACGGACTGGATTTGGACGGGCATCGGCTGCGGACGCAAACCGCGAGCAGCGAACCGCTGACGATCGGCTACTTCGGCCGCATCGCTCCGGAAAAAGGTTTGCACCTGCTGGTCGAGTCGTTTGCGACTTTGAATTCCGATCCCGCGCTGCCGCCGGTCCGATTGCGCATCGGCGGTTACAAATCGTCCGGCGATGAACCGTACTACGAAACCCTGCTGTCTCAGATCAAGCGGCTGGGCCTGGCTGATCGTTTTGAATATGTCGGCGAGCTGGATCGACCGCAGAAAATTGCGTTCCTGCACTCGATCGACGTAATGGGCATGGCCACGATCTATCACGAAAGCAAAGGATTGTCGGTGCTGGAGGCGTTCGCTAACGGCGTTCCGGTCGTAGCGCCGCGGCACGGCGCATTTCCGGAAATGATTGAACACACCAGCGGCGGATTGTTGTGCGAGCCGAACAACCCGGCCGATTTGGCCGCGAAGCTGCGCCAATTCATCGTCGATCGAACTTTGATCGACGAGCACGGACGCCGCGGACATGCAGCAATCCACACACATTATTCGGCCGCCGATATGGCTCGTCAGCATCGCGAATTGTATCGGAGAGTTGTTGCGCGGACGGCCGTCAATTGAGGTTTAGCAGCCGGGCTCGGCCCGGCATCATCGGGGAGCAAGCTGCGCCGCTACACGACACTATCCCAGCCCCGCCAGTTCGCACAGATTCGCCGTCATCACCGGTTGCGGGCAACTCCAGACGAGAAAAAACAGCGCTTCGCGGCACCAACGTCCGGCCGGATGTCCGACGACGTAGCCGGTGCCCTTCGCCGCCGCCAGCGCCGCCTGGGCCGATCGCAATACCAGGCTGTTTGCGCGGGCTCGTAATTCATCACCAGAGCAAATCTCTAAACCAGCGGCAGTCCCCAGCAAATCGCTTTCTAATTGGCTATGCTCGTGCCGCAAATTTGCCGCAGCATTTGCCAAGTCATTTCGCTTTTCGCTCTCTCGCTCTAAAAACTCAATCGCCGACGACGATAATCCAATCGCCAGCGCCGAGGTTTGCAGCCCGCCGGTTTTCGTACCGCTGCGACCAGCCATGACGTTTTCAGCCGGGCCGTCGAGTAACCACGCGCGGTCCACTTCGACATGGTGACATTCCAGCGGACCAGTATGACTCGCCGTCAAACCAAGCAGCTGGGCATGGGGCGGTGTCGAAATACCTGGCAGCAACATCGGCAAAGCGACAAGAATTTGCCGACCGTCGTCTAGCGTGGCGCCCAGCACCACCGTATCGGCATGGGCAGTGCCGGTCACCCAGGGGCTATATCCGTCGAGCACAATACCAGCCGCAGTTTCCCGGGCCGCCAAAACCGGCTTGGCCAGATGCCGCCGACTGGTCGTCAAATGCGAGATGCCCACCGTCGCAAAGCTCGTTCCATCGGCCAGTGTCGGCAGCAACCGTTGCTGTACCGCTTGATTTTCACAATCGGCAATCCGTCGCACCGCCCCGCTGCGCTGCGTGAGAATGAACGTCGTTGTCAGGCAGGCTGCCGCTAGCCTCATGTAGCCGTGCGCCAAATCTTGTTCGTTCCAATCCAGCCCGCCCAAATCGCGAGGCAAAAACCAGCGATAGACTCCGGCCTCGCCCAACAGCCGCAGTTGTTCTTCGGGCCAGGCTCCCGAAACATCCAAACCGCCGGCGCGAGCAGCCAGTTCCGCGCACAACAAATCCAGGGCTGAACCTTCGGGCGTCATGATCGGTTCGATGGCTGTCATAAAGTTGCCGATTGCCTGCGACCGTCGCCGGTCGGGCAGCGTGGAATTTTTACCGCGTCCAATTTTAGCGGTGCGTCAACCCTGTTCGACAGGCCACGGCATGCGACGGGAATTTTGCGCAGGGTGTTTTGCCAATCTTTGCGCGGCCCAATTTTTGTTCGTGTTTTCTCGAGCCGACTTCGCCGAATTTTGTCGCGTTTTGCGGAAATCGCAAAAACAGCGACAAAATTCCCCAATTCTGTCGCCACGCTGTGCGCCAATCGCCTGTAATTCTCACGATTTCCAGCGAGCGCTGGCGACAAAATTCGACCCTTTTTGTCCGCGACATACCCAATGGCGTCTGTCCGGCCGGCAATAACCTCAATGATGGCAAAGCGTTTCGCATAATCTCACGTTTTCGACAAAATTGCCAAAATTGAGCTTAGAGCGCAGCTCACGAACAAGCGGCGGTCCCTAGCCGGATGCTAACAGCTTCCGGAGTTTGGGCAAGTGGATGGTCCACTGGTGATTCTCCGGAGGGCCGGGCACCATGCAGCGGTCGCCTCCGGCTAGCTACGGCACAGGTCAATCCAGGCAAAACCTCTTGCCTGATCGCTGCATATTATACTGTACACATGATCAAATATCAAGCGTTTTTTTAGGCCATTTTTCGCGATCTTCAAGAATGTGTGTGGGCAGTGGCGGAATAGAATGTTGCTATTTGTTAATCCAGACGGCATTAACGTCTTTCTTAGAGAGGAATGATTCTGCCGCTGCTGCCGGCATAAACACTTTTGCCTGCCATTCGCTGTGGAATGCCTGGACCTCGAACGGTCGGCCTGTTTCTGGATCGGTTCCACCACCAGCCCATCTTTGCCCCACGCAGAAATAAGCGCCGAAATAGAGAGCCACCACCACAAACGCGATGGCGATCGCAAATACTGCCGCACGAATGATTTTCCGTAATTCGTCCACGCCCGCCATTCTACCATCCGCGCAGCCAGCCAGAGCAAGTCGGCCGTGTCTTACGACCGCATTGCTTGTGCGTCATTTTGTTGGTGTCGGTGATTGCAGCGGTGGTCCTATGAGACTGTAATCCGTCGGAATCGGATCGCTGTACGTTTCTTTCAACCGGATAGTAAATGGCCCAAGCGGCTGAGTTTTGAGAGAATCAACCTCACGCGCTAAGTTATTGCGATCTAACCACCACCCCACGGCCAGTGCCACCAAGGCAGCCAGCCAGAGCAAGTCGCGGATGGTGAAGCGGAGACGCATGGGGCTAGCTCACACCAAGGGCAGCACTCACTTGCTTCCAACGCTCTACGACATAGCTTATCGCAGCGGCATCATTCTCGTTGTAATCTGGCTTGCCTTTATAATAGGCACGCCAGAAAGAGCCGTAGCTACGAAGGTCGGCATCTCCGGCCAGTTTCTTTGAATCGCCAAGTCTTTGAGCTTCTCCCCTGCAATGCGCATAGACCCAGTGCAAAAGGTCTAATCTACAATCCACCTCGGATGCAGTGGGACCATACAAATAAGGGCGCTGGTAGACATCGTTGATCGTGTCTACCAGCAGGGCTTCGATTTCCGAAATACTCTTCATTCGGCTTCTCTCGCGGCGAGCAGGAATTAAGTTTAGCGGGGCAGCCACACAAGATCAAAGTTCGATCTGCAAGGCTGAGCGGTTCCAATGCGGGGCATGAGATTCAGGCCACGATTCTCGCTGCGAACGCTGCTTGTGTTAGTAGCGCTGGCCAGCTTGCCGATGGGCTGGGTTGCTTACCAGCTTAATTGGATTCGGCAGCGGCACGAATTCCTACTTCCTACGAGTACGAGGGGTTTCGTATTCTTATCCTGGCTTTGGCGTTAAGACGCCGGCGCCGTGGTCGCTGCGATTATTTGGAGAATCGTCGCAAGCCAGAGTGACCACATTAACGGCGGATGCCGAGTTGGCGCGGAGACTGTTTCCCGACCCAAGGATCGAACCAAAACCGCCGCAGGAAGCGGTCAGCGGAGCTTTACTAAATGGTAGTTTAGGGAAAATGCACAAAATACTTCGTGACACGCCGGCCGCCATAGTGTAGGATGATACTCATTCAAATGGGGTAAGGAGCGGGAGCATGAAGTGGTCTGTGCGAAGGCGCTTTCTCCCGGAAGATCTGCCTGTGGGGGTGTTTCCCTAGACTGCTCACAAGAAGAGGCTTGCAATGAGGTTCATCAACAAGTGGTTTGGGGTTTTCGCGTTGTGTGGCGTTGTTGTCACGGCCCGAACGGCGGGCGCAACACTGACACATCAGTACACTTTTAATAATGGAACGGTGGACGACTCGGTAGGCGGAGTCAACGGTACCGCAGTGAATGGCGCAGATTTTGTCACGATCGGGAATCAAGCTTACGGTCGCTTTTCGACGGCGGGCACCAATAGCAGCAACACCCAGCGGTTTGAGTTTTCGGGACCAGCGATCAATATTCCGTCCTATACGAGCTTGACGGTCGAAACGTGGTTTACTTTGTCTGCTCCGGCCGCCCCCTTCACTCAGCTTTGGAACATCGGCGGAACCAACGATGGTTCGCCCACCACGCCGCCGGAAGATAATAGCGGCTTCGGCTACGGCTATTTGATTTCCAATTTGAATAACAACGGGGGGAATAATGTCCGAGCCCGGCTAACCTATAGTCCAACGCCACCGGGCACAGCGGGCTTCACGGCTGAAGAGTTTGTCAGCACACCCTTCGGAACCGGTTCCGGTGGACCTGCCGACATCATCCCTCCCAATGTTCAACATCATCTGGTCGCCACCATGGCACCGAGTGGGGTGAATAACGTATTGACGCTGTACATCGACGGTGTGCTTCAGCAAGCGTTGACGATGTCGCCCGCAGAATCGCTGGCTGCGCTCTCCAGCGAACGGCTATTTCTGGGCGGCTCGCTGTACAACGGCGACTCGGGCATCGCGGGTTTGATCAACGAGTTTGATATCTACAACAACGCGCTGACACCGGCGGAAGTTTCCGCGCATTTTGAATCCGGTCCGATTCCCGTACCTGAGCCCGCCACGGCCGTGCTGGGCCTGATCGGACTGGCTAACCTGGCCTGTGCAATTCGTCGTCGACGACCTAAGGCGAACGACTGACCAACTCGTGTTACGTGTTGATGTCGGCTAAGCACGATTTTCCAATGGGCTGCCGCGGAAAGAATACCGCGGCATTTTTTTGGCCTTAACGTCTTTGCGCGGAATCAGGTTCCTAGCCGGCAGCCTTCATGCTCCCGGGAATCGACCCACCACGCCGCGCCGACGACCACCGGGCAGCCAGCCAGAACAAGTCGCGGATGGTGAAGCGGAGTTTCATCGGCCCGTTCCGGCGCGCGTTTGGCTTGCCAATAGCAGCCCGAGTGTTCCAATCATGAAAAGTGTCACGGTCGATGGTTCAGGAGCTGTCGTGTAAATCTGATCGATGCCGCCGGTAAATGTCGCTGTGAAAGCGGCATCATTGAACTGCGGTCCGAATGGCTGTGGCGTGAAAATGTATAAATCGCCACCGGGGTATACGGAGCCTGCAGGCAGCGCTGTCGCCACGGTGCTGATCGGGGAAACGTTCGGGGGACCGGAGGCAAACATGGCAGCAAGATAGCGATTGCCAGGCGTAACCGGGAAGGAACCGATATTCGCTGTTACTGTGCGAAAGTCGGTAATTACGCCTGGTTTAGGAGGTTCGACAAGTGGTGAGCTGGTTGTCGCGACAGTGAGTAATGAGGTGCCGAGGGGAAATTTTCCATCCCAGGCGTAGAGCGAGAAGCTAAGCGTCGTAGCCGAAGGATCATATTGCAGATAGAAGCTGAAGGAGTTGATCGCAGTGGTACCGGGCGTAGGTATGAAGTCCTGAGCAACCCCACTTGCCGTTCCGATCGTCTGGTCGGTTTTGCGTGCCAAGAATACCGGCAGCGTGTCGATCGTTGACGCTGAAAGCTGACTGACTCCGAAAACTACAAGAATCACAGTCATTGGCAATGAAATCTTCATATCGAAACCGCCTCACTTCGGTAGTGCAGATTCGTAAGCAGCAATTCGCGGATCGAGAATTGAATTCGCATTTCGGTTTCCCACGCGGCGGGCAGGAATTTAGTTTAGCGAGGCGGATTGTTGCGCGTCCATTAAACACCGGATTCCCAGACCGACACGGTCGGACTATGTGACGAGAGCCAAACGGGCAGGCTGGGCGGTGAACCGAATTGTGGCGCGATTGCCGGAAAACGGGGGTCGCAAGGGGCAAAACCCCGCGGTATAATCAACCGATTCGCACCGAACTTGCGAAAATGGACACGCAGCAATCAGTTCGCGGCGGGAGTAGCGGGAGAAAAGGAATCGCATGAGTCAAATCGAAGTCGAGCCTGTTGTCGTTTCTGCGACCGCAAGAAAACCCACCCTGGAGGAATTCTCTCCCCAGACTCTCTACGACAAGTGTGTGGCAATTGCCCGCAATCTGTGGTGGACCTGGCATCCCGAGGTGGTGAATTTATTTCGCGACCTCGATCCCATTCGTTGGCGGCAGTTAGATCACAACCCGATTGCGCTCTTGGCAGAGTTCACGCCCGAGCGATTGGAAATGCGGGCCGCCGAGCTGGTGCTTTACAGCCGCATCAATCAGGCGTATCGGCGGCTGAAGGAATACATCGGCCCGCGCACCACCTGGGGCACCACGCATGCCGGCGTGTTGGGTTCCAAACCAGTGGCCTATTTTTCGGCCGAGTTTGGCATTCACGAATCGGTGCCGATTTACTCCGGCGGCCTGGGCGTGCTTTCCGGCGACCACATCAAAAGCGCCAGTGGGCTGGGCGTGCCGCTAATCGCCATCGGGCTGTTTTACGACCAGGGCTATTTCAAGCAGCATCTCGATATCGACGGCTATCAGCAAGAAGAGTATCTCGACACCAAGGTCGAAAACGAACCGATGGAACCGGCTCTGGGACCGGATGGCAAATCGATCACGGTGCGCGTCGATACGCGCACCGGTCCGTTGTTCGCCAAGTTGTGGCTGATGAAAGTCGGTCGGGTCGATTTGTATCTTTTGGACTGCGACGTCGACGGCAACAAACCAGAAGACCGTGAACTGACCAGCCGGCTGTACGGCGGCGATCATCGCACGCGCATTCGCCAGGAATTGATTCTGGGCGTCGGCGGCACGAAAGCGCTGCGCGCCCTGGGCATTTACCCAGGTGTTTATCATCTGAACGAAGGTCACAGCGTGTTTGCTACGCTGGAAGCAATCCGCGAACGGATGCACGACGACGGGCAAAGCTTCGACGATGCCTTGCGCGAAGTTGCCCAGCACACGGTTTTCACCACGCATACGCCGGTGCCGGCCGGTCACGATCGATTCGATGGCGGCTTGATTGAAGAACATCTTGGCCCAACGCGCGACGCTTTGGGCATCTCGCTGCAACAGTTAATGGGCTTGGGCCGTGTCGAGCCGCATAACGAAGGCGAAAGCTTCTGCATGACGGTGCTGGGGCTGAAGCTTTCCCGCCGCGCCAACGCCGTGAGCGCTTTGCACGGCCACGTTTCACGTCGCATGTGGGCCCATTTGTGGCCGTGGCGGGTGGAAGAAGAAATTCCCATCGGCCACATCACCAACGGCGTGCATGTACCCAGTTGGCTCGCCTGGCAAATGCAACAGCTCTACGACCGCATTTTCGTGGCCGATTGGATGCGTCACATGGGCAAGCCGGAAATCTGGCAGGAAATTTATCGCAGCGATCCCGGCGAACTGTGGGAAACCCACTACGCGCTGAAAAACTTGCTGCTGCAATTTGTCCGCCGCCGAGTGAGCCGGCAGGCGCGCCGCCGGGGCGAAAGCGATGAGGCCGTGGAACAGGCTCGCAACCTGCTCGACCCCAACATCCTGACGATTGGCTTCGCCCGGCGTTTCGCCACGTACAAGCGAGCCGATCTGATCATGACCGATATCGATCGTTTCGCCGCGATGGTGAACGATCCGCACCGGCCGATTCAGATGATCTTTGCCGGCAAGGCACACCCAGCCGACGAACCCGGTAAGCGGCTGATTCGCAAAATCGCCAACCTGCGGCACGATCCCCGTTTCGCCGGCCGCGTGGTTTATGTGGAAGATTACGATGTCAACGTGGCGCGTCATTTGGTGCAAGGCGTCGACGTGTGGCTCAACAATCCGCGCCGGCCGCTGGAGGCCTCGGGCACCAGCGGTCAAAAGGCCGTGCTCAACGGCGGATTGAACCTTTCGATTCTCGACGGTTGGTGGGCCGAAGCTTATGACGGCCGGAATGGCTTTGCCATCGGTCATGGCACGGCGCACGTTTCCGATGAAATCGGCGACCGCCGCGACGCCGACGATTTGTACCGCGTGCTAGAGCACGAAGTCATTCCGCTGTTCTACGATCGTGACAGCGACGGCCTGCCGCGCCATTGGATCGGGCGGATGATGAACAGCATCAGTTCGCTGGCCTGGCGATTCAGCTCGCACCGCATGGTGGCCGACTACGTCACCCACTGCTATCTGCCCGCCGCCGGCGGCTTAAGCAGCGACATGAGCGTGCGGTAACAGCCCCTTTTCATTACTTTTGGCCGCATTGGCGCGGTAGAATTTGGGTATGAAAAACCAACTCATACCGCCGCCGGAACTGGCGCCGCAAAGTGCCTGCCACCTGCCCATGGCAAAGCGAATTGAGCTTTGGGCTGAACTGTCTGATGAAGGCGAGCAATTTCTGTGGGCGGGCCTTCGCCGCAGAGTCGGCCCCAACGGCGATGTGAACGAAGCCTATCGCCAATGGTACGCGCGGCGGATGGAAGAGCACGATCGTACGATGGAACACTTTCTCACTGAACTTCATCGCCGGGAGAATGCCAGTGCCGGGTGAAATGGTTCTTGCCGCCTTGCGGCAGATCTGGACGGCGATTGAACCACTCGAAGTGCCGATGGCGGTGATGGGCGGCATTGCGGTTTCAGCCTGGGGCCATTCCGCAATACCCAAGATGTCGATGTGCTCGTTGGCGTTGAGAAGGCCGGTTTCGACGCCGTCTTAGAACGTGCATATCAAGCGGGCCTGCGTCCGAAAAAACATCCCGTACTCTTCCGCATCGATCAGCAAGACATCGCCCAGTTGCTCTACCTCCCGCCTGAAATTCAATGGCATGTCCAAGTGGATTTGCTGCTGGTCGGCACGGTGTATCAGAAAGCAGCCATCGCCCGCCGAGTGCCAACCAGCTTGCCCGGTCTCGATATCCCAATTGCGGTGTTAAGCTGTGAAGATGTGATCCTGCACAAGCTGATCGCCGGCCGTGTCATCGACCGCGCCGATGCCGCCATGCTGCTGCGGGAGAATCGCGACAGCATCGATTTCGATTATCTCCAAGGCTGGATCAACAGGCTGGCTCTGGGGAACGAATTCGCCGAAATTTGGCGCGAGGCGTTTCCTGGTGAGCCGAACCCCTTCAAAACGTAGTCATCGGCTCTTAACTGTCGAGACGTTTCTGCTACAATTCTCGGTTGCGCAAAAATTCCGCCTCGGTTGCGCCGAAGGCAATCGCGCTCTTGGTCACCGCTTTAACTTGCGAGGATTTTCGACATGCCTACCAAGGAAGAACTGCTTGCCCGCACGATCGAGCACATCGACATCACCCGGCACAACGTGGTGCCGCTGGTCGAATCGATGCAGCACATGGCCTACTCGGCCCGCGACCTGGCTCGGGCGGCGGACATTTACGACCGCATGCTGCTAGACAAAGAGTGCGGCATCATCCTCTGCCTGGCGGGCTCGCTGGTCAGCGCCGGCCTGAAGGGCATTTTCGTGGAGATGATTCGCAGCCGGATGATCGATTGCATCGTCAGCACCGGCGCCAACATCGTCGATCAAGACTTTTTCGAAGGCCTTGGCTTCCGCCACTACATCGCCGAAGAGCGATTCAAGGCGGGCCTGAACGACGACATGCTTCGCGACCTGCACATCGACCGCATTTACGACACGCTGATTGACGAAGACGAACTGCGAATTTGCGACGACACCACCCGCATCATTGCTGACGAACTGCCGCCGCGGCCCACCAGTTCCCGCGAGTTCATTCAGGCCATGGGCGCCTACCTCATCGAGCAAAGCAAAGGCGAAGGCTCGATGGTCCGCACCGCTTACGAGCACGACGTGCCGATTTTCTGTCCGGCGTTTTCCGATTGCTCGGCGGGCTTTGGTTTGGTGGCCCATCAGCACGCCCGTGGTGATCAGCCGAAGGTGTCGATCGACAGCGTGAAAGATTTTTACGAGCTGACACAGCTGAAAATCAAAAACCCAACGACCGGTATTTTCATGGTTGGTGGCGGCGTGCCAAAGAACTTCACGCAAGACATCGTCGTGGCCGCAGACATTTTGGGCGAGGAACCGCCGATGCACAAATACGCCGTGCAAATTACCGTCGCCGACGTCCGCGACGGGGCGCTGTCCAGCAGCACGCTGAAGGAAGCCTCGAGCTGGGGCAAAGTCGATACCGCCTACGAGCAGATGGTCTACAGCGAAGCCACGCTGGCACTGCCGCTGATCGCCGGCTACGCGTACCACAAAGGTGCGTGGAAGGCCCGTGAGGCGAAGCGATTCAGCCGGATGCTGGAACCAGCAGGCGTGGCTGCCGGATAGTCACGGACTGAAAATCGATACGATTTCGCGAGATGCAACTGTCTGATGTAGCCGATTGCATTTAGGTGCGAACCTCGGTCCGGGAAAATCGTTATACTCGCGAAGCGCTGGCGGCGGTTGGAGTCACTGAACCATCCGTCACGGCGCTGCTCGGCGAAACGCACCATGGGTTTGTCTGCGAAGTGGATGGTCAAATCGTTGGCTTCAGCATGGTTAATCGCGCGACCGCTGAGTTTTGGATGGTCGCGGTGCTGCCGGAGTTCGAAGGTCGCGGCATCGGCAAGCGGCTTACGCAGTTGACCCAAGATTGGCTCCGGGCCAACGGCTGCGAAGAGATTTGGCTCTGGACTTCGCCCGACACTTCAACGCGGGCATACCATCTTTACGCCAAGCTCGGCTGGAAAGATTGCGGTGTGCAGAATGAACAGCGGATTATGAAACTCCACTATCAGAACGAATCGTAGTTCGTTCGTCGTGCGCAAACGAACATAAACGCATTTGTGGCTTCAAGTCCGGAAAACTTGCACTGCCGATGCCATCGGCGGCTTTATGAGGTGCCGTCGGTCTTCACCTTCCGCAGCCTCGCACGAATTTGCTCTAACCGCGCGGTCAGCTCTTTTTCGAACCCGCGATCGACGGGCCGATAGTATTCGCGCTCCACGCCAAGGTAATCTTGGGCAGCCACCGCATCCGGCGCGTTGTGAGAATATTCGTAGCCTTCGCCGTGGCTGAGTCGTTTGGCGCCCTGATAGTGTTTGTCTTGCAGATGCACCGGCACCGGTAGCAAACGGCCTTCGCGCACGTCTTTCGTCGCTTCGTCAATCGCAATGGTTGAAGCGTTGCTTTTGGGAGCGCAGGCCAGATATGTGACGGCCTGGGCCAGAGTTAATTGACATTCGGGCAGGCCGACGAATTCGCAGGCTTGCATTGCCGCCACGGCCAAAGGCAACGCGTGCGGATCGGCGTTGCCGACGTCTTCGCTGGCCAAAATCACCAGTCGCCGCGTGAGGAACCGCACTTCTTCACCCCCTTCCAACATTCGGGCCAGCCAATACAACGCCGCATCGGAATCGCTGCCGCGGATGCTTTTGATGAGCGCGCTGGCCGCATCGTAATGGGCATCGCCGCTGGCGTCGTACTCCACCGCTTTGCGTTGTACCGATTCCTGCGCGAGCGCTTTCGTAAATCTCAACGGCCGCTCGGGGCTCGAAAGCACGCCGACTTCCAGTGCGCCTAAAGCTCGGCGGGCGTCGCCATCGCTCACTTCGGCGAGAAACTGCAAGGCATCGTCATCGAGTTGTACTTGCTCGTTGCCCAGGCCGCGCAATTTGTCGCTCAGCGCTCGCAGAATGATGATTTTGATGTGTTCAGTCGACAGCGGCTTGAACTCAAAAATCCGGCTGCGGCTGACCAACGCGCTCGTCAGCGCAAAAAACGGATTCTGGGTCGTCGCGCCAACTAAAATCACCGCGCCGTCTTCCACATCGGGCAGCAGCACATCTTGCTGCGAACGATTGAAGCGGTGAATTTCATCGATGAACAGCAGCGTCCGCTGGCCGTTCGCCGCCACCTGGTCGCGGGCTTCATCCAGTACTTCTCGCAGTTCTTTCACGCCGCTGGCCACGGCACTTAGTTGACGAAAGCGGCTCTTGCTGGCGGTGGCCAACAGATGCGCCAGCGTGGTTTTCCCGGTGCCCGGCGGTCCGTAAAAAATGACCGATCCCAACCGATCGGCTGCCAGCAACCGCCGCAACAGTTTGCCTTCCCCTAAAAAATGTTCCTGCCCGACAAACTCGTCGAGTGACACTGGCCGCATTCGCGCGGCGAGCGGCTGCGCTTGTTTGCGATTCTCGGCTTCAGCGGCGGCAAAGAGTGACATGGCAAGGCGGAAGGATGAAGGCGAAATTGAACACGAATCGATATGCTATTCTAGGGGTCGATGCACCGTGCAGAAAGTCGCACTTGCGCTCGCGGATTCCCTTCGCTTTCCGAAGAACTGTGCAAGCCATGATTGAAGCGGCCGTGTTTGTCATTGTGCTGATCCTCTGGGTGGCCGCCACCTTCGGGCCGGGAATTTATGTTTTGCGGCCGCTGGATCGGGCTGCGCGGCAACGGAAAGCGCGCATTCAATTCACGATCACCGATTTTTTGGCGCTGACCGCACATCTGTCGATTCCACTGGGGTTGATCGGTCCGCTTTCGTCGGCTCGCGTCGGTGATCGTAATTATGAGGTGGTGCTGGTAGCGTTTGGATGTCTGGCGGCGTTTCTGATCTGGTGGGGCACGGTGCGAACGGCGGCTAGCGCAGGAATCACGCGGCCACTCAAGCGTTTGCTAATGATCGGTTTGGTTGTGCCCGTGGCGTATGTTTCGGCGATCGTCTTTGGCGTGTTGTGCCCGATGCTGGTTTTGCCGTTCTTCCGCAATCCGTCGGCTGATTCTTGGTTGTACTTGCTGGCGATGGGCTTGGTCGCTGTGTTCATCGCCTGCCGTCGGCTTGTGGATTGGATACTGCAACCAGAGGTGGAGGTTGTGGCAGAGGAGGAATCGTTCACGAGTCTGCCATAAAGCCGCCGATGGTATCGGCGGTGCAGCGGCGAAGATGCTCGATTGCCAGTTCGACTGTTCCCACATAGATGCCCAATGGTAATTCCCGCGGATGCCATCCGCGGCTTTATGGATGTTTTTTAAAACAATGTCTGCTGACCATCCGGCGACCGCGGCGGGCTAAATTGCGAAGTGTCTAGCGTCGCCATGCCGCGAGTTAATCCGTATTTGTGGGCAAACAGTTTGAAAGTCTGCAATGCCCTCGGCGTATTCTCCTTCGCCGCGCATGCGGCGGCCAAACTGATAATCGTTCATCTTGCCTCCGCGAACATGCTGGATGCGTGACAGAATCCGCTCGCGCAACTCCGGCCGATAATGGGCCAGCCAATCCTCAAACACCGGCCGCACTGTCCACGGCAGCCGCAGCATTTGCCAGCCGGCGCCTTTCGCACCAGCTTCGCTAGCGGCCAGAAGAATTGCCGGGACTTCGGTATCGTTCAGCCCGGGAATGATCGGCGCGACCATCACGCGGGTTGGTACGCCGGCGGCTGATAATTCGCGAATGGCCCTTAAGCGGTTTTGCGGCGGACTGGTGCGCGGTTCCAAATCGCGGGCCAACTCGGCATCTAAGGTGGTGATGGTGAGATTAATCGCACACATTCCTTTGTTAGCATGCGGGCCAATCAAATCGAGATCGCGCATCACCAGCGCGTTTTTCGTAATCATGCCAAACGCCTGCTGGGCTTCGACCAGCACTTCAATGCAACCGCGCGTGATTCGCAGCCGCCGCTCCACCGGCTGGTAGCAATCGGTGACGCCTGAAATGGCAATTACATCGCCCTTCCACGAAGATTTGCACAGCTCGGCCCGCAGTAACTTCGCGGCATCCGGCTTGTAGAGCACCTTGGTTTCAAAATCGATGCCCGCATTCATTCCCAGGTTTTCGTGCCCTGGCCGGGCATAACAGTACGCGCAACCATGTTCGCAGCCGCGGTAAGGGTTGATGCTGTATGTGAATGGGATATCCGGGCTGTCGTTGCTCGTGATCAGACTGCGGCTGGTGTCGGCGAAGAATTCGGTCGGAATGCGGCGCTGGTCGGCGGTGGCCGCCTCGTCATGCTCTAGCTGCTCCCAATCGGCTTCCGTGCGGACCGCTTCGAACCGGTTCGGCGGGGCGATTTGAGCGCCCCGACCCACAAGATGCGGCGATTGGTGGGGTTTGGGGGAATCCATTGGCAATTCAGAGGAGGAAACTGCGGATAAACGCAGATGGATGGTGCAGCTTGCGTTAGTGTACATATGTTTCAATACGAGGTCAATGGTTGACGGCAGGCTTGGTTTCGGCTGTATAATGCACGTCGGGCTTCAAGGCTGGGGTGCCGTATGGGTCGAATCCGCTCGCCAATCGCAATTCTCGCCGCAGCATCGATCTTCTCGATCGCGCTTCCTAGTCGTGCCCAACAAACGACGGTTGGCGCCGGCATGCACACTGTCGGCGACAGCTTCTTCGAAGGGGTCGGCGTGGGATTTATGCCCGCGGGCCGAATTGGTTTTTCAACAACGGTGGCGGCGGAGCGATTCCACCGTTCGGCGGTTTCAATCCAGCAGCCGGCGCTTCGCTGGGTTTTGGATTTGCCGGGCCAGGGTTCAGCGGCGCGTTTAACATCAACGCCGCGCAAGGTTCGTCGCGCGGCATGTCGTCGACCGCCAGCAGCATTACTGTGCCCAACGGCGGGACGGGCTTCATTGGCGATGTGATACAACAGCCGTTCGTCACTGGCGTAGTGCCAGTCGTTGGTGGCTTTGCCGACAGCGCCGCGCCGCATTTTGGAATGATGGGCCAAGCGCCCATCGCGCCAGGTTCAACGCTGTTCGATGAACGCCTGGCTCGGTTGCGCGAAACCGGCGGCGCCGGTCCGACCTCGGCAAACACGATCGCCAGCAATACGTCTTCGGCGGCAAAGTTGATTTCCACTCCGGCCGACGATCCGTACGCTGCTCGGCTGGCGTCCGCTCAAACCAGTTCCGCCGGTCGGGCCGCCTCGGGCATTGCTGCCATCCGCGAGCAGCAAGCCAAGGAAGACGCGGCACTGGCCAAGGAAGTTCAATCGCTGTTGGATCGCGGCTACGAAGCACAGAAGGCCGGCAAGACCGGCGTCGCCCGAATTTATTTCGAACAGGCCTCTCGAAAAGCTACCGGCGCAAAAGGACGAGGCGTTGGCCGCCATCCGCTCGCTGAGCGGGTCCACCGGAGCACGCTGACGAAGTGGCGGTAGGCAGTCGATGGCAGGCGGTATACAGTGGGGATTATTGCCGTTTTGCGCCCGAATCCTCTAACCCCACTGCAATCATGTCTGATCGTGAACGCTGGGTCATTTATCCACTGCTGTTTTTGGCCATCGGCATGGCGACGAAAAACGGCGTCGAATTTCAGGCCGAACAGCAAATGAAAGAGACGCAATCGAAAATGCCCATAGTTCGTTGTAAAGAACTGCTAGTTTTGGGCGACAATGACAAGCCGCTGGTCACAATTACTGAAGCGTCGAAGCAACGCGGCGGCGTAATTACGGTTCACAACGCCGATGGCAAACCGGTGACGCAAGTCAAATCTGACGCGACGACCGGCGCTGGGTTGTTCGAAACCGCCAATGGCAACGGCACGCCGCAAGTTGTGCTCTCGTCGAATTCCAACGGTGGGGCCGTGACGCTGTTCGATCGCCTCGGCAAGAACATTGTGCAATTGGCCCCGCCACCACCGACGACGCCGAAATCGACGGATGGTGAATCGGAAACATCCAAAGAAAAGTCTTCGGAACCCTCACCCTAACCCTCTCCCCGAGGAGAGGAAATCGTTAATCGTTCGGAAGACTAATGCCGCGGTGCGCTGGACTTTTCCGCGGCCGTCACCACGGCGGGTGCTTCGCCGGGCTGTCGCACACCGAAACGACGGTCGCGGTACAAAATTAATCCGCGGGCTCCGTGATACAGGGCTCCGCAATCCAGTTCGCGGTTCTCGTTGTCTTCCAGCAGCTGCACCAATCGATTCACGGCCGCCGTAACCCAGGGTTCAGCAAGTTCTTTGTCGGTCAGCGCCACGTCGAGCCACTCTAAGGTGTGACCAGTGGCGTGCAGTGTGGTATCGACTTCCGGCGAACTACCGGGCCGCGCGAAAAAGGCGGTCGAGAAGCTGCCGTCGGGCTGCTGATACATTTTTGCCTTGTGGACGCAACCGCGAACCACATCGTTGGCCTTTTTCCAGCCGCCGGTCAGTTGGTCTTCCGGCGTATTGGTTTCGGCCATGTAACGATTGACCGCCGCGGTTAATGCATATAGCCGGTGGGTGCCACCGCACGAGGCGCCATCGCCGACAATCGGTAAACCAGCATCCATGCCCACTAGGCGTTCGAAGGTCCACTCCTGACCATCTTTGGATGTCCACTTGTAATCGACCGGCCGATAGGCGGCCATCGCCATCACCGTCCACGACGCTTCCATGCCAGGGTAGACGTTCCACTCGGCTTCGGTCAGCAAATCGCCGATCTTGTAATCCTTGCCAGCCACAACCAGTTTGTCGTCCGGATTCAAACCGTGCAGGCCGTCTTGGCCGCCTTGCGAGAGATATCCTATCCACTGATCGGGATGCCCCTGGGCCGCTTTGGAACCCGGTGCCAAAACGGCCATCACGCCTTTTTCGCCCGGCCGCAAATCCCAACCCTTCAGTTCGCCGCCGCCCAGTAAGTAGTCGAGGGCCGGGATCATCTGGCCATCTTTCTTGATTTTGAACGCCTTGCCGTACGGCAGAATTCCATGCACCACTTGCCAGGCGTTGTGTGTGCTGGTATCGAGCGTGCGGTTGTACAGCGTGTGATCAACCACTGCATCGATCCGATCGCGCAGCGTATCGGCCTGAGGCAAATTCGCGGAAACAAATGTCGGCGCGCTCTCTTTCGCGCAGCCACCCAGCCAGGCTCCCGAGATGAGCAGGATGGCCAAGGAAGTCCAACGGACGCTGTGCGACAGACGGAATTCGGAATTCAATTTCATGACGGTGGGTGATTTGTGAATGGGTGAGCGGGTGAAGGAATGATTGAACGGCGAGCCGCGACCGGCAGGAAGTGGTGCGGCTGCGTGGCTAGGCGAGGCAGTTACTTTCAGTTGTCGGTTGCCCAGGGCGGGAAAGTCGCGTAAAAATGCGGAAGATGCGTTGTAGCGATCGGTTGTGTTAAGTTTGCGGGCAATCCGTGCAGTTGGTCAATCCACCCGCCCACGGTTCGCGTTTGTTTTATACGACGACGACGCCCAAAACATATTGAAATGCGGGCCAAACTGCCCGATTCGCAACTTACGGCAATCCAATGGTTTACGGCTAATAGGAGCCCTGATTTCTCGATCCGAAAGGGGAGCCAGTGCGTAATGATGATAATAAAATCATCGCGCAGAGCGAATAGTCTGTAAAGCGGGCCAGCCGATCGATCGATTCGATCAGAGCCGGCTCCGTCAGAATTGTGAGGTTAAGTTCATGATGTTTTTTGACCCCATGTATCTATTGTTTATCGTCCCTGCGATTTTGCTGGCCGTTTGGGCGCAGTTCCGCGTGCATTCGGCTTATGCCAGTGCCCAGCAACAGCCTGCGCCTCTGAGCGGCGCGGCGGCGGCTCGGCATATTCTCGATAATGCTGGCCTTCAGGATGTTTCCATTGAAACCATTCCCGGCCAACTGACCGATCATTACGATCCGCGCGAGAAGGTGCTGCGCTTAAGCCCCGATGTGTACCAAGGCCGCACCTTGGCGGCCGTCGGCATTGCTGCGCACGAATCGGGCCATGCTCTGCAAGACGCCAAGAACTATGCGCCGCTGGGCATTCGCAATGCAATTGTCCCGGTGGCGGGGTTTGGCTCGCAGATTAGTATTTTCTTGCTCATTCTGGGCATAGTGTTCCGGTTTCCGCCGTTGCTGCTGGCGGGCATTATTCTCTTCAGCACGGTGGTGTTCTTCCAACTGGTGAACCTGCCGGTCGAATTCAACGCCAGCAATCGAGCCAAGGCAGAACTGGTGCAGCTGGGCATTGTGCCGGCCCAAGAGATGACATATGTGAATGCCGTGCTGAATGCCGCGGCTCTCACGTACGTGGCCACCACGCTGCAATCGGTGCTGACGCTGCTATACTACATCCTCCGCTTCGCCGGCGATGGACGGCGAAGTTAGAACATCGCGATTTTGAGATTTCACGAGGGTGGCGGAGCTTGCTCAGTGTTTGAGCGCCGGGCCGAGCCCGGCCGCTACACCTATCGAAGCGTGTGTGACTTACTCGACACCGCTTCCAAGTAGCTTTAATTACACCGCATGTCCGACGAATTCATCCAGGTTTTCACGACGACCGGCACGCAGGAAGAAGCGCGCAAAATTGCCGCGGCGCTGGTCGATCAGCGACTGGCCGGCTGCGTGCAGATTGCCGGGCCGATTCAAAGTGTGTACCGCTGGCAAGGCAAAATGGAAACCGCCACAGAATGGCAGTGCTGGATCAAAACCCGCCGCGATTGTTTCGATCAGGTCGAACAAGCGATTTGCAAACTGCACTCTTACGACGTGCCGGAAATTCTGGCTGTGCCAATTGTCGCGGTCAGCGGCGCGTATCTGAAGTGGCTGCGCGAACAGACCAAGTAGATTTTCGAGATCGACATACTGTCCCGACTGACACAGTCGGGCTATGTATTGCTTTCCGCTTTCTCCCATGCTTTCGTTTCATATTTCGCTGCACGCCCGGCTGGAATCGGTAGTTACGAGCGAAACGCCGGTCGCGCTGGGTGGCCGAGCGTTTCAAGCTTTGGCGGTGCCGCCGGAAGCGCTGGCCACGCCCTTTGCCATCAGCTTCGAACAAGCGGGCGGAGCGCTGGAAAAACTCCCGCGGCTGTTTTTCGAGCCCGACGGCTCCTTCGTTTGGACTTCAGGCTCTGGCGAGCCACAATGGCAAATCGACGGCAATCTCTTCGATCGCGCGGGACGGCTGCTATTCGTCGATCTCAAAGGCACCTGCCCGACCGAGCAGTTCGATCGTCTCCTGTGCGCTTTCGGCTGGCCGACGCCGCCGTTGATGTTGCAACTGGTGCGCGAAGCTGTCTTCCTTGACGAAGCGGAATTCCGGCGATTTGCGGAATCTTGAACACTCAGTCAGTTAGGCAAATGACCCCGTGGCGAATTCTTCACCGCCGGTGGACATTTTCTCGCCGTGGCGGATGTTCTTGCGTTCAAACTTCAGACTGCCAACCCTGAGCTTTTCCGCAAAAAACTGCAATCGAGTTCGACAGAAGGCCGACCTTGCCGCTTTGGCACGTCGGTTGCAATCCCCGGCTTCCGCCGAGGGCTAACTGAGCACTATTTTTTGGCGCATCGACATTTCACTTCTGTGTGTGCCATGTCATCTGCTGAAACCATCGAATCAACCGCCGATATCATTCCCCTGTCAGTGTGCGTGAACACCACGCCGTTGAACGACGATCGGCTGGCCCAGGCCATTGCCGAATTGGAGCGTCCGGCCATTTATACTTCCGCCGAACTGCTGCAAGGCCGCCGCGAAGCCTGGATCGAGCACGGCAATCAGATGTACCGCCTGCGGCTCACGCACGCCGGCAAGCTGTACCTGACGAAGTAACGCACGGTACGGGAAAGCTTGCGCTGAGGTCAGCGCCGGTTAGAGCCCGGCCGCTACACACACCTGAAATCAAGCTGACGCAGCGGCGTCATTGATCTTTGCTAGCCGCCACCGCACTCTCGCGATTGATTTTGTCGGCCGCCGCATGGTATATCGTCGAAAGCTCGTTTTCCAACTGGCGATTGTTGTTGATCAGCCGAGCGACTTCGTCTTTGACCTCGGCAACTTTTTTCGCCAGCACCGTCACATGCCGGGTGATCAAATCTTGCTCGGCTTTATACTGCTTCAAGTCCCCTTCCAGCGTCACTTTTTCTGCGGCTCGCAGCACCAGATCGGCATCGACTTTCTTCTGTGCGGCATCGACCGTAGCTCGTTGCCGATTGATTTCGTCGGTGGTGCGCACAATCGATTCGATCTGCAAATTCAAGTCGCGATACAGTTGGGCATATTCGCGCAGCGGACGGACATAAACGACTTCATTCTTTCCATTTTCGTCTTTCACCGGTTCCACATCACCCGCTGCAATGCGCTCCTGGGCTGATTTCGGATCCAATAGCAGCTCGGCCCCCTCGCTGATCATTTGCGTTTCTTTGGCGTTGCCCTGGCCGCGGGTCACCTCAAAATTGCGGATTGCCTTTACACGCTGCCAAATCCGGTCGGTTTGGGTTTCGCCCGCCACCGGTGGTTTGCCATCTTTGACGAATTCCTGCCTTGCCGCCGCGGGCACATTGTTGGGGAAAGCCGCCACGCGTTTGGCGTCGTCCATTTCGGCGTACAGCTCCTGATCGTCGTGCGGCATGATTTCATACAGCACCAGCGGTGAATTGCGGCGCGAGGCAACCCGTTGCAATTCGCTGGGGCGCATTTTCAGCCACGGCGTGAGCTGAATTTCCTGACCGTTGACACCGGTCACTTCAAACTGACCCAGGAATTGATTGCCGGCTTTTGCGTCTCCTTGATCGAACACAAACAACACAGTGCTTTTGTCGATGCCGGCCGGATTCGGCGTGCCTACCACCGCCGTAATCACCCCCTCAGGGGTAATCGCCCGGCGTTGCACTTTTTCCCAAACTCGGCCGCGGCCTTGCAGCAGCTTTTGCACCTCGGTCTTTAGGTCCGCCATACTGAGGTGGTCTTTACCATCGGCATCTTGACCGCCGCTAAGAATTTCGTCGTGCCGCTTTTCTTGCTCGCGGATCGTTTTTTCGTATTTGGCAATCTCGCTGCGCCAGGCATCTTCAATCTTCATGGTCCGAGCAGCCAGATAGAACAGCACCAGCGAAAAGATCAACAGGAACGAACTAAAGGTGATATGATACCACCGCCACGTGCTACCGCTCATCGCCAGCGTCACTACGCCGACGAGAAACAGCAACCCGACAAGAATCGGCACAATTGGCATGTTCGAAGACTTGCGGTGTAAAGTGGTGGTGGCGGTGGTGCGAAGCGGAGACGGTCCGAACTTGTTCCTGTCCCTTTGCGGAGCGGAGAACCCCCCGCGCCCTCAGGAAGAGGGTTGGCTTGAGGGAGCCTTTCAATCGCCTGAAATACTTCGCGAGAGCCCGCTTTATCGTCCGACAAGAAAGGGCTTGCGCGCTGCAAACCGACCTCTATTCGATCATAAATGGGGCAATGGGGGGTGTCAACAATGGCATCTGAGCGGTGGCGAAGACCATTCATCTGCCCGCCGGAATGGCAATCCTACAGCCAGTTTTGACCCTTTCTCCAAAATCTGCCAATAATGCCTCTCGGTTGGCGAACTACCTGCACGCGAAATTCTCGCTCGTAAGAGGGGAGCCAAGATGGACGAACTGTTTTCCAAATTCCGCAGCGACGACTTCATTGGCTTGGAGGCTGTGGTGGCCGTGTTTATCTGCGTGATGACCATCATTATCGCGCGATACTGGTGCAAAATTCGTCAGGCCGATAATCTGGCCAAGCTCAAATCCGACATGATCAATCGCGGCATGTCGGCCGAGGAAATCAGAGCGGTGCTTGAAGTCGGCACGCAAAGCAGCCTGGAACGATTGATTCGTGGCTGATTGTTTGCCGGTGCCTCACGCCTGCTCAGAATCTGAAGCAGGCCGCAAAAAACGAATGATTCTCACGCCGCTGGAAGCGAGCCGATGACATCGATACGCATTTTCATTCGACATCCGCGCGTTGCGTAAGCGATTTCAAAACGGCGATTTATAAACTCTGCATGAATTCGGCTTCAGAGAAATTGCTGCTGCCCAATCGTGTCAATCTTTGCGCAACGGGCATCGTCGTCAGTTTTTAAGAGCCGATTGGCCACAAACCAATGAGATGCAGATAAACTGCGACTCTTTTTGCCCTGAATCTTCCGAGTTCTGAAAGTGGATTAGCGATACCGATATCGCCAGGGGTAGAAAGTCTAGGTTGCAACATGCGATTTCGGCATTGGTTTCGCCGACGGGATTCCGAGCTGTGGAATCTCTGGCCGGACAGCGCTTACAAGAAGCAGCCGTACCAACACCGGCTATCGACAGTTCAGGAGCATCTGGCCAAGTGCCTCGATGCCGCCCCGGTCGGCTCGCTGCGCATTATCAGCATTTGTGCCGGCGACGGCCGCGATGTGATCGGCGTACTAGAGTCGCACCGGCGTCGAAGCGATGTTTCCGCTTGCCTGTTGGAGCAGAATCCGCAGTCGGTTGCAGCAGGCGTTTGCCGATCGACCACTGCCGGGCTGGAGAATACGGTCGCATTCCTGAACGTCGACGCCACGGCTTATGCGACCTACAAGAACCTCGCGCCTGCGGACATTGTGCTGCTCTGCGGAGTTTGGGGACACGTGCCTGCCGATGAAAGGGGACAGTTGGTGCAAGCGGTTGCCTCATTGTGCAATCCAGGTGGCACGGTCATTTGGACGCGCGGTGTGGCGAAAGGCATGATCCGCTTGCGGCAAATCCAAATCCACTTCGCAGCTCCAGCGTGGGACCAAGTGCGCCTGAGCCTGACTCGCGATAACAACTGGGCGGTCGTCACCCATCGCTACTGCGGGCCGACCGGCAAGCTACCCGCCAGTGGACGCATTTTTAACTTTCGCGCCGGCGCCGGCACGCGCTAGGCTCGATGGGCGCTTTCACACGCCCTTCGCGGACTCAGAGCGTGCCACTCTGTGGGCATGCCATTACACGCTTGGCTTCCAGGCCGACCAGGTCCAATGGCGGTCGCTGGTGGGCTGGACCGAATTCGGGTTGAAGCCCAGTTGACCGACCAAGGCACGGATTTCATTTAAGGTGAGAGCCGCGTGCAGCGAATCGGAAAACATTGACCGTTGGCGATCCGATGCCGGCGAGATTCCGGCGGCCGGAGCGTACTGATCGACCAGCCGAGCCAGCTCTTCGGCGTTGGCAGGCCGCAGTAGATCGCGAAAGAATAACAGTCCCTCAGGCCGAGTGACCCGCACGGCTTCGGCAAGGCACAGCATTGGTTCCGGCAAATGATGCACGATGCTGTTGGACATGACGGCGTCGAAGCTGGAGTCTGCAAATTGCAGTCTTTTGGCGTCGGCCAGTTCCAACTGAATACGCTCTTCAAACCTGGCGGCTGCAACATTCCGACAGGCTAGATCGAGCATGTGAACCGCGGCATCGATGGCGACGACATGCACCCGATCGGTGCGGCAGCAAAGTTCGATCGGAATCTGAGCTGTGCCAGTGCCAAGGTCGAGGATTTTTAATGGAATTCGATTGTCGATTAATGACCACGAACCCAACGTATTGAGAAGATCGTTGGCAAATCGCCGATTTACTTCCGCATGATCCATCGAGTCGTAATCAGCGGCTTCGGCCGGCGTATCCATCACCTCAGGTTCAAGCACACGAGATAACATGAGCAGTAATCTGGAAGCAAACATGGTCAATCGTTGGCAATCTTGTTAAAACACGACTTCTACAATTCTCCGAAATTTTCAATCCATCGCAAGCAAACATCCATGAACGAGCCCAACACACACACTGCCGCCGGAACTATGGAAACCTCTCCACCGCGCTGGCGGCCGCTGGGAAGAGTTGACCGCCGCGTAGTTGGCGTGCTGGTCGAAAAAGCCAAGACCACGCCGGAACAATACCCCATGACCATCAACGGCTTGGTGAATGGTTGCAATCAGAAGAGCAACCGCGATCCGCAAATGCAACTGCAAGAGAACGACGTGATGGATACGCTCGACCGGTTGAAAGGAGTTGGCGTCGTGGTCGAAATTCAAGGCAGCGGCCGGGTGGCCAAGTTTCGCCACTTGATGTACGAATGGCTGGGGGTCGATAAGGTCGAGCTGGCGGTAATGACCGAGCTGCTGCTGCGCCGCGCCAGACAGAAGGTGAATTGCGCGGCCGAGCCTCGCGCATGGAGCCGATTGCCGATTTGAACGCGCTGCGGGGCATTCTCGATTCATTGCGGGGCAAGAAATTGGTGATCGACATCACGCCGCCCGGCCGCGGGCAAATCATCAGCCACAATCTTTACGAGCCGGAAGAATTGGAACGATTGAAGGCCCGAAACGCCGGCGCGGTAAGCGAGATGGAGAAACGGCCGGCGCCGCCGCAGCGGGCCAATCCACCCGCCGCGACAACGCACGCGTCCATGCAACCGGCAAATGCCGGAAGAGCTTCCGACGAACTGCAATTACTGCGGACCGAAATCGCGGAGCTGCGGCGGGAATTGGATTCACAGGCCGAGACAATTCGACGCCAGCAAGAAGCGATTGCCGATTTGCGGTCGTCGCTGGGCGGATAGCGCGGCATGAAAATGACGCAGCTCGAAATTCCATGCCGTCATTTCTCCACAAACTTCCACCCGGCCGGATACTTCAATTCCCGCTCGGCAATCGTGGCCCAGGGTGTGCCTTTGTGTTCGTGGGCGACGCGCTGCAAATAAACCCGGGAGCTTTTTGCCATTTTGTCCAGCGGACTGGCGGCGGCGATTTCGTCGGCCGGTTCCAGCACCCAACGCTTGCTGTCGGGATTCGCAAACGCCTTGCCTTGCTTGATGATGGCCAGCATGGCATTGTAACCGTCGAGTCGGGCTTTCGTGGCCAGAGTTTGCCCCATTGCCAGATCGTAGGCCGCTTGCCAGCGGACGCCCGTTAATGCAGGCCGATCCGATTCGCCGACGATCAGCGTGTCGTAGAGCCTTTGAATGGGCTGATCGACGACGGCTGCGGCCTCCTGCGCCGTTTTGATGGTTCGCGCCAGGGCCGCTTCATCTTTCTCTTTCGGAAAGTCGGTTCGCACCGATTGCAGGCCGATCATCGGCGGCAGCAATGCCGCGTTGTGCAGTGCCATCCGGCATTTGTTTTCGTTCAAGAGTTGCTGATACTGCTCTTCGTTGACGTAATCGGGGGCGTACTTCATCAGCAGTTCTGCTTTGACGTCGCCCGTGGCGGGATCGATCTCCCAGCCCGGCGGCGCGCCGCTGCGAAAACGAACACACCGACCGCCTGTCAGACGGCAGATTCGTTCCAGGCCGAACGGACCGAAGCCGGAGTCGGTTAGGTCGGCGGCACTTTGATTGCCGGAAAGCGCCAGTTGAATCCGTTCCGGAAAAAGCGATTCGAATTTTCGTTGGTCGCCGCTGAGAGTGCCTTGCGGCGGCGGGCGACGATTCTTCTCCCCCGGCAAAAATAAGCCGAAAGGCATCGCCGGACCAACGCCGTACACCGGCACAGCAGTACGTTTGAGTGCTACGATGGCTTCATCTGCGGCACTCGGCTGGTCGTCCGTTGTAGTGCCGACCATGACGAGCAGAACTTCGTAGCCCCGCCTGCGATAGGGCAAAAACTTTTCGACGGCCTGGTTCAGTGCGACGGCGGCCACGACTTTGTCATCGGCCGAGGAATTGGCCGATTCGCCTTTTTTGGCCTTCAGCGGCGCAAGGGCTGAATGCAGTTTGTCTGCTTCGGTAACCGGCTCGGGCGTCAGCATGCTCACGTCGCCGCCGTAACTCACGACGGCCATTTCCAGATTGCCGGCACTTTCCGGACCAATTTCCTGCATGATGCGGACCATCTGATCGGTCATGTTGCCGGCCAATGTCGCAGAGTCGGGCGATTGTTCGATGAGCCACACAACCAGCGTCTTGCGCAATTGCAGAGCGTCCCGAATTTCGGCGGCGATTTTATCGGCGGCAGTACGTTCGCTGGAGCGGAAAACTGCCTGAGAATCGCCCGGGGATTTTTTGCCCCGCCGGTCGGGTGCATTTTTCGACTTTGCCCTGGATTGCTTTTCGAGCTCGTCACCCTTGCCGATAAGTGCTGCCTGGGCCGGCGGCACTTTGATCGATTTTGACGCGTCGTTCGGTTCGTCGGCCTGCACAATCGAAGACTTCGTCAGCAGGCCGGCGACGACGCCTGCCATGATTAAAACACCAAGCCGCCGCAAGTTACACCTCGTGGGCCAGAATTCAATGTCGTCGCTGGTCGCGACCACGGTTGTCCGTCTATCGGCCATCGTACACAGAGTGACGCGGCGAGAAAAGCAAATTGTGAAACGCCGTGCTGCGTATGCTTGCTTGTCGATCGATCCATGTTGCATTACAAGTCGCACACCAAGAAAATGATGCCGGTGGTGGCGACGCCCGAGGCGAGCGTGCTTTCCGCCAGAAATTCTCGGAGTCATTGGCCATGTCGGACGAATTCGAGATTCGATTTGCCGATTCTCACGTTGCTCCGATCAAACGCCAGGGCAACGCCGCTCACCCGCCGCATCCGGAATTCGACGAGGCAACCCCCGATTACGTACTGGCGCCGCCGGAAGGAAAATCGGTTGTTCAATCGCGCGTCCAAGTAGAAGCCGAGCTGAAAGCGCAACTCGGTTCATTCGACGAGGAAGCACCCGATGACGAGATGGTCTTTCAATTCAGTCTGCGCGATCTGATGCAAATCGTGTTCTTCTGCGCCGTGGCGTTTGCGGTGCTGCGATTGGTGCCGACCGACTTATTTGCCGGCGTCTTGGGTTTGGCCACCTTCGGCGGATTGGCCTTGTTGACCATCGCCAAGCCGCAAAACATGATTTTCTATCTAGCATGGTGGTCGCTGCTGAGCGTGTATGTGATTTCATCGGTGATTGCGGTCATCAACAAGGGCTGACGCGGCCGTAAACATCGTCGGGCCACGAAAATTTGAGACACGAGAGGGAATTCCGGCGGCGAAAAGTCGAATGCTAAAACGCCGCTAACGAACCGCTCACGAGAATTCGCTAACATTTCGATTGGGTTTTCGAGCCGTCGCCCGTCGAAAGGAGTCTCTCATGCTGGTACTGTCCCGAAAGAGTGGCCAGTCGATCGTCATCGCCGACGACATTGTGGTGAATGTTGTCGAAATTGGTCGAGGCCGGGTGCAGATCGGCGTTAGCGCGCCGCGACACATGTCGATCTATCGACAAGAACTCGTTCATCGCCGCGGTTGGTCCTACGTGCCGGTTGGGCACGTCGATTTGGCGCTACAGACCGCGGCCGAGCCACCACAGCAGAACTCCTAGTGCCGCCAGGAATACAATAATCCACGTGCCCATCCGCAGCGCGTGGCTCAAGATCGAAGGCATGTCTTCATGTCGAGTGGCGGCATACACCAAGCTGACGGAAACCACCAGCGGCAGGGCGTACCAGAGTTGATTGGCTTGGGAGAGGAGCATGGCAGCAAGGGTCAGGGATCAGGGGTCAGAAATTCTGGCCAGGACAACTAATTGGGCTCGTCTTTATTTCTGCTCATCTTTTTGTTTTTTCTCGTTCGCTTCTTCTTCCGACTTGGTAACAGGCAACGCGGGCCCGCCCCAGGCGTCCCAAACGGCCAAGATGTTCAATAATCCGGCAATCATGGTGAACACTGTTCCAAGATCCCAGAACGAGCCCTGCTTGTATTGCCAGAAGGCAGCCTGATCGGTCCCTTCGCTACCACCGCCGCCGGGAACATATCGCAGGTACACGCCATCGGGATCGGCGTTGGCGAAATTTTCGGAGGCGAATTCCTTATCGTTCGGATCAATCGCATTTCGCTTGTCTTGTTGATCTTCAACCCAAGTGCGCGGAACCAATTGCCCACGCACCATCGGCGGCGCCATGAACCCGTCCCACAACGGAGCTTTGGGAGTCGGCCCGCCGACACGCAGTGATTGCACCACGGCGGGCAACGCTGGCACGCCCACGCCGACCTGGCACAAGTAGGCGTAGTGGGCATCGGCATCGCGGAACGAAGCGTAAACCACCCGACCATTACCTAACCAAAGACCGTAGAAAAACGTGGCCAGAATACAGGTCATGAACAGCCCGCCCTTCCCCCAGCGGCGCTGGTAGAAGTGCCCCAGGCCGGGCACAAGCCAACCCAGAAACGCCGCTAACCAGGGATCGCGTAAATCGATGGACAGCGTTTGCTCGCCGGACGAGGCGACATGGGTCTTGGCTTGGCTGGCGGCAGTGGACACGGTGGGACCTTGGGCTGAATCTGCAGATCGCGGAACTCAACAGAGCAAACCGCTAATTTTAATGCGGCCGTCCCCCTCTCACCAGGGCAAAAAGCTATTCGCCGTAGCGGGGCCGATCTTGGAGAAATTCGTTCGATCTGTGGCATCCCGTGTTACGCCACGGCTTCGACGACGGCCAATTCGTGATAGATGCCGTCAATTGTTTCGGCATCGATTTCGGCCAGCTTACGGCCGGCGCCAGCCGCCAGGGCGAGGCTCGCCAACTGGTTCACTCGCCGCGGGACACCATCGCACAAGTCGTGGAGCAGATGGAGTGCCTCGTCGGTGAAAACCGGAGTGGAACGGCCGGCATGCTCGAGCGCGGTCGCCACATACTGGACCGTGTCTGCCGGTTCCCAGGGTTCGACGTCGATTCGCAGCTCGGCCAATTCCAGCAGCTGCGGCGACAGCTTCGCCGCAGCATTTGCATCGGCGGCCAGCACAATCGTCAACCGTGGTGCTGCGCCGCCGGCTCTTTCCCATTGAGCCAGCCGGGCCACATGTTCCAATACCTGGGGCGACGCGTCTTCGGCATCGTCCAAGAGCAGAATGGTGCTCAGTTGCTGGTAACGGTTTTCTACAAGTCGATCGAGCACCGAACGCCACAAGCGAAAGACATCGTCGCGACGATCTGGATTGATTCCCAAGTCGGCCGCCGCTAACCACAGGAATTCATGCAGATCGGTCCCCAACAGGCTGACGTTCGCCACTTGCGCACTGCTGCGGCGCAGTTGCCGGGAAAAAACTTCCAGCACGAGCGATTTTCCGCAGCCGGTTAATCCAAAGAGCAAGCCCAAGCTGCGCCGTTCGTCCACCAGAAATTGCAGCCGCGCGAGTGCTTCCTCGTGCGTCGGGCTGGGAAAGAGCAGCCGCCAATCGAGCGAACCGCGAAATGGCGATTCGCGCAAACCCCAATGTTTGCGAAACATGCAACTTACCGCTCGAAAGGAGAAGAACGTGCCAGACGGCCAAACAGGCCGCGCGGCTTTCGATTTCCGTATCTTTTAAGTTATCGGTAGGATGGTGCGGAGACTTGATGACCAATCGCGATTTTATGATTCTGCCAGCATGTCGGAACGATTTTTTGCCAGCACGTTGATCACCGGCGATCGAGCGCTGCTCGAGGGAACCGAAGCCCATCACTTGACGCACGTAATGCGGGCCAAGGTTGGCGATTCGGTTGTGCTGTTCGATGGGTCCGGCCGAGAGTTCGACGCGCAGGTAGAGAAGGTGGGCAAATCACAGGTCGAGCTAACCCTGCTAACGGTGCGCGAGGTCGATCGAGAATCGCCGTTGCGGCTGAAGTTGGCCATCGCACTTCCCAAGGGAGATCGTCAGCAATGGCTCGTGGAAAAAGCGGTTGAAATGGGCGTGACGGCGATCGTACCACTAATTGCCGAGCGAAGCGTGGCTCAACCGGTGGCCAGCGCACTGGCACGCCTCCGTCGGGCGGTCATCGAGGCCAGCAAGCAATGTGGCCGGAACCGGTTGATGGAAATTGCGGAACCGCAAAAATGGACGACTTTCGCGGCGCTGCCCAATCCAGCCGGAAAACAATTTCTTGCTCACCCAGGAGGCAGGCCGTTACACGAGATTTGGCATGGCAATATTGACGCTTTGCTCAGTGCAGGTGTGACTGCCGCCATCGGGCCGGAAGGCGGCTTCACCGATGAAGAAGTGCAACAAGGGATTGCAGCCGGCTGGGCGCTGATCGACCTTGGACCTCGAATTCTGCGGGTAGAATCAGCGGCCATCGCCATTGCTGCCTGGGCATCGCTTAGCAGCAAGTAAGATCGTGATAGCGGTGACGCATCCGATTGCAATTGACCGCGCACGCGACCATCGACTACTCTTCGCCCCCCTTTAACACGAACGCCGCGGCGATGCTGTCGCGGTACTGCTAGCGTCAACCGGCACGAGGCCCTGGTGAGTCAGACTCCCGACATCGCGCTTTTGATTTCTACCTATCAGCGGCCCGCTCATTTGCGGCGAGCTTTGCTGTCGGTAGCGCTGCAGCGCGAGGTTTCGGGGTGCATGGAAGTGGTGGTGACCGACGACGGCTCGACCGACGAGACGCCGCAATTGGTCGAAGAGTTTGCCCGCACCGCCGGTTTCCCGGTGCATTTCACGACCCATCCACACAGCACATTTCAATTGGCCCGTTGCCGGAATGAAGGGGTGGCGGCCAGCACGGCGCCGTACCTGCTGTTTCTCGACGGCGATTGCATTTTGCCCCCTGACCACGTGGCACTTCACCTACGGCACCGCCAGCCAGGCCATGTCATGGCGGGGGACTTTGCCAAACTCGATCAACAAACTTCCGAGCGGATCGATGAACCGGTCATCCGCAGCGCCGAGTTTGTCAATTGGGCGCCAAAAGAAGAATTGCGTCGATTGAAAAAACAAGACCGCAAAGCGCGACTCTACCAACTGCTGCGCCATCCCGCAAAGCCGAAGTTGATTGGCAACAATGTCGGAATTTGGCGATCCGATTACGAACGGGTCAATGGCTACGACGAAAACTTTCAAGGCTGGGGTTGCGAAGATGACGACTTGCGGCTGCGCCTTCGCCGAGCCGGTGTGCAAATTCAGTCAATCCTGCGATGGACGCACACTTATCATTTGTGGCACCCGACGGATGTCACGTATCCGCAATCGTGGCGTGACGGACGCAACGTTGAATACCTCAATCGCAAAGGCGTGCTGGTTCGCTGCCTCAACGGTTTGGTCAAGCGGCCGTTGGAAGACCTACGGCTCAACGTGGTCGGCAGTCCGCCGCCGGCGTCAATTGCTCGTCCCTTGGCGGTGATGCGGTCGAGTCACGATCCAACCGCCGAGGAGCCGCTGGAAGTAGAAATCGTGTTCGTGCCCAGTCCGGGTCATTTCAGCGGCCAGGCGGAGTGCAATGTGCTGGTGGTCTTGGACGAAGCGCCAGTCGATCGGCGATTGGTGAGCCGAGCCGACATTATCGTGGCCGATCGAGAAATTCCGCTGCCGCACAACAGTCGGCATTATCGGCTGCAGGAGTTGGAAAACGCACTGAAAGCAGTGGCTTAGTCGACTTGTAATGAACAGGCTTTGGCTGCGCACAATTTGGTCAAAGGGATTTGACGATGCTGGTTGAAAGCTCAGCCGCAGATTCACAAGTCATCAGCGTGCGACTGGAGGCCACTGCGTTGCCGGCCGTGGAGCTGTCGCGACTGCAAAAACTTTCGGTGTTGATGCCGGTTTATAACGAGCAAGACACGCTGGCTGAAATTGTTGCCCGCGTGTTAAGCGTACGGTTGCCACTGTCGTTGGAGCTGGTGATTGCCGACGACGCCTCGACAGATGGCACTTGGGAAATCGTCGAGAAACTGGCGGCGGCTGACCGGCGCATTAAGGCGGTGCGACACTCCACAAATCAAGGCAAAGGGGCCGCAGTCCGCACGGCGATCGAGCACATGACCGGCGACGTGGCAGTCATCCAAGACGCCGATTTGGAATACGATCCGCGCGATTATGCAATTTTGTTAGAGCCAATTCTTTTTGGCCAGGCCGACGCGGTCTTCGGTTCCAGGTTTGCTGGTTATCCGCGACGTGTGATGCTATTCTGGCACAGCGTCGTCAACCATTTCCTTACGCTAATCTCCAACCTGGTCAATAATCTGAATTTGACCGACATGGAGACGTGCTACAAGATGGTGCGGGCCGATGTGCTGCGGCAATTGAATTTGAAGGGCGACACGTTCACGATCGAGCCAGAATTGACTTGCCGACTGGCGCAATGGGGTGCGCGGATTTACGAGGTGCCCATCAGCTATGCGGGACGCACGTTCGAGGAAGGGAAGAAAATCCGGCCCATCGACGGTCTGAAAGCGCTGTGGGAAATCATCCGCTGCCGGTTCTTCGACCCGCAGTTCACAAAACATTCCGGCCTTTATATCCTCAGTGCGGTGGCGCGGGCCAAGAAATATAACCGCTGGACATTGCAGCAGGTTGATAAATTCTTGGGTCAGCGCGTGCTGGAAGCCGGCGCCGGCATCGGTAATTTGAGCACGCTGCTGATTGATCGCCAGCGGCTGGTCATGATCGATAACAACGAAATGTATATCGCTCGGTTGAAAAATCGGTTCGCGCGGCGCCGCAACGTACGCATCGAAGCTAGTGATTTGTGCGATCCGCAGAGCTTTCGCCGCTGGCAAGGCGAGCAGCTCGACACGGTCGTTTGCATGAACGTGCTGGAACACCTGGAACCCGATCAGCAGGTGCTAGAGAGCTTCAATCAAACGCTGGTCCCGGGCGGACACTGCGTGATTGTGGTTCCAGCGGGCCGCTGGTTGTACACGGGAACCGACGCAGAACTTGGCCATTGCCGCCGTTATACGCAAGACGAGTTGCGGCAGAAGATGGAATTGGCCGGATTCGACGTTGTATTTACACGGCAGTTCAACCGGCTCGGTTCGCTCGGTTGGTTCTTTTCAGGTCGGGTCATGCGGAGGCGGTATTTGAGTCCCCGGCAGATGATTTGGTTCGATCGCCTGTTGCCGGTGGCCAAAGTGCTCGATTATCTGCTGCCGGTGCCGGGCCTATCACTGATTATGGTCGGCCATAAGAAAGATGCGGCAACAATTCGCAGGGCAGCGTAAGTATTTTCGGGGGGTCTTTCTGACGATGGATCAACCGTATCCACCGGACGCACTACGGCATCGTTTGTGGCAGGCTGCCAAAACGATGCTGCTTCTTGCTCTAACGCCGCGGCGTGCGGTGATTCGTTGGTGTGCCATTGGAATCAGTTGCTCGGCTGCTCTATTGATTTTGGTGGCACTGATTTGGCCCGGGTACTGGCATTTGGGCTCGATCACAATCTCGCTGCACAGCACTCGAACTCTTAGCTACGTGATTGAAGCAGCGCTGTTCGCCTGGCTGACAACTTGGAAGCAAACTCCGGACCTCTTGCGCGCGATCCGAAAAAACTGGAGCTGGCCGCGGCAATTTGTACTTGTCTTGCTGAGTGTGAATGCGATCGTCGCAATTCACACGGTGCTAACATATCCTCAGTACCTTGTCGACAATTATCGTGCTGTGCGCCTAGCTTTGTGAAACAAACACAAATCAAATATGGTCACCAGACTGTGCCGCTAGAAAATTTCGCGGCGCGATGCTCTGAGAACATGCCGCCGGATGCCCGTATTTTGTACCACGGTTCGCAAGAAGGTTGGGTGTTTACCTATGAGGTCTATCCGCGGCGAGTGTTCATGCTGCCCAGCGAGTGGTGGAGACTTTCGGCCAGTTGGCACTTGAAACCCTGGTTTCAAGACCTACCCAAAGATCGGCTCGAAGCGTATTGGAGCCGCACTGTCACGCCCGAGCCGGGCGAACGTGAAGCCTTCATCCGCACGCACGGCATTACCCACGAAGTGTTTTATGAAGTCGAAAATCCCGCCGCTTGTCGCTGGGAGGCGGTACGATGATTGGCACACTGGGGATCATCGGTTATGTGCTGTTGCTCGGTGGCGCTGGAGCAGCCATCGGGACCTTGCTGAATTTGGGCGTATCGTGCAAACATGTCGCTAATTCCGAAGGCGAATTGCCGAGCGAAGGGCTGGGCTGGGGCTGGTCGTTCCTGATCGGCACCGCGACGCTGGGCGTTTTCTTATACGTTCCGCTGGCGATCACAGGTCAGATATCACATCACGCGTTCCTGGCAGGCTTTAGCGGCTGTGTCATTCTCTGTGGTTGGTACTTATTGCGCAGTCGCAATCGCGCAACTGAGGAACATGCTCCGCGCCAACTGGTTGGTCGATTTGTCAGTTTGGGCGCGCTGGGCCATGGTGGCGATGTTTTTGGGAGCGGCTTGGTCATGTATTTCCACGCGATCCGCGGGCTTCGACGCCCGCGCGATTTACGCCCTGAAAGGGCGGTTGTTATACGATACCGGAACGCTGCGGGGAGAGGATTTCCAAGATGTCGACCAGATGCATTTCAATGCCCATTACCCCCTGCTGCTGCCACTGCTGGAGGCTCAGTGGTTTTGGCTGCAAGGCTCGACAAACGACTTGCAGCTGCGCGTCATTTTTCTGAGTTACATTGTGGCTCTGGCATCGATTGTTGCTCGCCAATTGAGACGTTTCGAGACGCCCACCGTCGCGGCGATTGCAACAGCCTTATTGATTTGCACGCCGGTGGTGATTCAGGCTACCGAAGGCGCTGGACTTACGAGCTCAGTCGATCTGCCGTTGGCTTGTTATGTTACTGCTGGCACATTGTCGGTGATGAATTGGTTGCGTAAACGAACTCCGCGGCAGGCCGTTCTGGGCGGACTGATGTTCGGCGCGGCCGCGCTCACCAAGAGCGAGGGTACACTTTGGATTGTCGCTGCCGATGCCAGCCTGCTCATCATGCTGGCGACTCGCCCATCGCAGTTGAACCGCACGCTTGTCCGCAACGCTTTGGCCGGGGCTTGTGTCTTGGCGTTCATCTTCGCGCTGCAGATGGCGGTGCGGCGTCAGATTCCGTATTCGCCGTACTTACGCAGCTATTCGGCGGCGCTGAGTTGGGATTGGCTTCATCAGCTTGGATCGAGGCCTCTGGCTGTCGCCATATACGAGTTCGGTGATTGTCTGCGGATTACGGTCTGGAATCTGACATGGCCCTGCATCGCGGCAATTATGTTCTTGCGACGCAAACAGCCCGCCACGCCCGAAATCTGGTTTGCGCGGCTGACGGTTGGAATTGTGGCTGTCGTGTTTTTCGCGATTTTCGTCATCACGCCGTACCACGTGTATTGGCATATCGCGACAGCTTTGCATCGACTCGTACTGCAATTGCTGCCGCTGGCGTGGTTGCTGGCTGTCGAGCAGCTATCAGCCTCAGGCTGGATCGAAGAATTAAGCCGTGTCTGGAATGCCATCCGCAATGGTTCGGGAACAACATCCGATCAGACGTTGAAGCGGCTCCCCGAACTTCCCGGCCAAAATACGAACGACGGCACTTTGCCGCTGCGGCGAGCTGGCTGATTGGGCGATTTGCTTTGGTCCGCCAACGGGCATCTTGTCTGGAGCAATTTCCCGGCTATCGCTATCATTCTGCCCTCGTTTGAATTTGCAGCAGGCAGGAAGCCCGGTTGCGTTTGCTAACTCTTCGCCTCGGCCAGTTGCGATGGATCGCTATGGGTGGTGATTATGTTGTGGTCGGTTGCGGCATGTTCGGCGCCGTCTTTGCGCGCGTCATGGCAGAAAACGGCCGCCGCGTGCTCTTAGTCGATAAACGACAACATATCGGCGGCAACTGCTACACGGAATCGATCGAGGGCATTAATGTCCATCGCTACGGTCCACACATCTTTCACACTAGCAACGCCCGAGTGTGGAACTTTGTGAATCGGTTTGTGGAATTCAACCACTTCCGCTTGCGCACGCCAGTAAACTTTCGCGGCCGGCTATTTTCGTTTCCCATTAATTTGATGACGCTGCATCAACTGTGGGGCGTCAGCTCGCCGGCAGAGGCCGAAGCGAAATTGTCTGCCGAGCGAGCGCCGTGCGAAAACCCACAAAATCTGGAAGATTGGATTCTCTCGCAAGTCGGCCACGAACTCTACGAAACCTTCATCCGCGGCTACACCACCAAGCAATGGGGCCGCGACCCACGGGAATTGCCGGCCTCGATCATCCGCCGCCTTCCGATTCGCCGCACGTACAACGACCGTTATTTCGACGACGTGTTCGAAGGCATTCCGATTGGCGGTTACACACGGATGTTCGAAAACATGCTCGATCACGAGAACATTCGCTTCGAAACCGGCGTCGATTACTTCCAGCAAAAGTCGTGGTTGCACCAGCAGGCCAAAACGGTGGTCTACACCGGTAAGATCGACGAATTCTTTGATTATCGCTTTGGGCGCTTGGAATATCGCTCGCTGCGGTTTGAAAATCGAGTTTTGGACGGCGACTTTCAAGGCAGCGCCATCGTCAACTACACCGCGGCTGAGGTGCCACATACGCGAATCACTGAACACAAGCACTTCGAGATGCATGACCGCCCGCGCACGGTCATCACGTATGAGTTTCCCGACCAGTACGATGAATCGAAGATTCCGTATTACCCGATTCGCGATGTGCACAACGAAGCGATCTACGAGCAATATCGCCAATTGGCCGCCGCGGGCGGCGTAATTTTCGGCGGCCGCTTGGGCACTTACACCTACTACGACATGCACCAGGTGGTTGCCCAAGCCATGCACACCGCCGAGAAAGAATTAGATCGCCAGACGCACAAGCCACTTGCGGCGTAGCGATCGGGCCACGTATTCGTCGATAGGGTTGAAATGCAAAAGCTAAATTGTGAACAACGGACCACGGACAACGAATCGCGAACCAATCTCATCATCTGCCCCATCGGCGATCGGTCCGTTCATCGCAGCTGGATTGCTGGTCCTGGCCAAGCCAATTTCGATCTCTTCCTGATGTACTATGGCAGTGGTCCCGATGCAGCTGCTGCAGATGCCGGGTACTATTGCCGCCGCAAAGGATTCAAGTTCGAGCACTTGCATTTTGTTGCCACCGAACACGCCGCTACGCTGCAAAAGTACGAACGCATTTGGTGTCCCGACGACGACATTGCTTGCGACACAGCCGGCGTCAATCTGCTGTTTGAAATCTTCCAGCGTTATCAACTGCAATTAGCGCAGCCCGGAATTGCTAAGGGCGATTTCTCGTTCAAAGGCCTGGCACAGCGGCCAGGCAATGTTTTGCGGTACACGCCTTACGTCGAAGTAATGTGCCCGATCTTCACGCGGGACGCGTTTATTAAGGTGTCCGACACCTTTTTAGAGAACCGATCGGGGTGGGGCTTGGATTGGATTTGGCCGAAGCGCTTCGCTCCCGGCGAAATGGCGATCATCGATAAAGTAGGCATTCATCACACTGGGCCACTAGGCAAAGGCGAGCATTATAAGAATCTGGCAAAGCTGGGCATCGATCCGCATCGCGATTTTCAGGAAACCGTGGCCCGTCATGGCGGAATCGATTGGAACGTGCATCGCCGCATGCTGCGTGGTCGGGTGCCGATGAAGTGCGTGAAAGACCCCGATGATCGGCGTTCTGTCGCTCAAAAAATTGCCGATCAAATCCGCTGGTTGCGGTTAAAACGATCCGCGGCGTAATAACTGCATCAGCAGGTAGTTTAGCAGGACTTGCGACATTCGCCGAAGTTTTCAATCGCCTTCTTTGTTGCGACTGTCTTGCCGCTACAGTACCATAGAATTCGCGACCGAATTTGATTTTCGGCAACCGGCAACGATGAGCGAACAACTGGGAGAGGGCAGATGTTTTGGCGCGCCAAAAGCAAAAGATGTTGTATTCATCGGCAGCAGGCCCTGTCCGTATGCCGGTCAGCCAATCGAAAGCTGTTTTCGTTCGAGCATCTGGAACAGCGTAAGCTCCTCTCCGGCGTCAGCATTGCAGCCGGGGTCGTAACGGTTGACGGCACGACGGACAACGATTTCATCGTCGTCTCGCCAACGTCCAGCGGCGCCGATTTACAAGTGACACTCAACGGACAGGTCATTAGCGACTCCATTCCGTTGAGTTCGGTCACCGAGATCGACGTCAACGGACTCGAGGGCGATGACATCATCTCGCTGCGCAGCATCGACAAGCAAGCGATTGTCGATGGTGGCACAGGCACCAACCAGTTGAGTGTCGTCGGCCATGCGCTGGCCAACAGCTTCGTGTTGTCAGCTTCGTCGCTAAGTGTGAATGGCTTGCCCTACGCTTTTCCCAACATTCAACAGCTAAGTGTCAGCGGACAAAACGCCAACGACACGTTTACGGTTTCGGACCTACCGACGATTCCGGTTATTTTCGACGGCAGCAGCGGGTCCGATACCTTGCAAGGGCCGGATGCTGCCAACGATTGGGCCATCAACGTTGTCAATGGCGGCGTGCTTAACACTACGCTGCGATTCGGCGGCATGGAAAATCTGACAGGTGGCACCGACGTCGATACGTTCACGATGAATCCAGGGGCTTCGATCAGCTCCAAAGTCGACGGCGGAACCGGCGGCACGGACACCATTAGTTACGCCACCAGGGGCACGCCGGTCACCGTAGATTTGCAGTTCACCGGTGCGACGAACATCGGTCGATTTGCCAACATCGACAACTTTGTGGGCAGCACTGCCAGCAACACCGTCATTGGGTCGAATCAGGCCAACACCTGGAACATTTCGGCGGGCAACGTCACCTCGATTGCCGGCGTGACGCTGAGCAGCTTCGAAAATCTGACCGGCAACATTCAGGCCGATGTGTTCAACTTTCTGCCCGGCGGATATGTGACCGGCAAGGTCGATGGCCGCGCGGGCTATGATTCGCTCACTTTCAACAGCTATACCACCGCGGTTTCGCTCAACGTTGCGCAAGCCACCTTTTCCGGCGCTGGCTCGGGTTTCTTCGCCAGTGTCGAGTCTCTGGTCGGATCTGCGACCGCTGACACGACGCTGGTCGGGCCAAATATCAACACGACCTGGACCATCAACAACACCAATTCCGGCAAGGTCGGTGCAATTGCATTCACCCAAGTCCGCAATCTGACCGGCGGTTTCAAAAACGACACGTTCCTCTTCGGCAACGGCACCGGCGTGACGGGCGTTATTGATGGCGGGGGCGGCACCGACATTCTGAAATATTCGCAATACACCACGCCGATTACCGTCAATCTCACACAACCAGCTCTGACGACCGGCGCCGGCAGCGGCATCATTAATGTGGAAGGCGTCATCGGCGGCAGCGCAGGAGATACGCTGGTTGGCCCCAACCAGGTGAATACGTGGGGCATCACCAGCAACAACATCGGCAACTTGAATGGGTTCACGTTCAGCAGCATCGAAAATCTGACCGGCGGGGCGATGGACGATACTTTCTCGTTTTCCAAAGCTGGACGAATTTCTGGCAGCATTAATGGCGGCACCGGCGCCGGCACATTTAATGAGCTGGATTATTCTGTCTTCTCCAAGGCAGTGAGCGTTAATTTGACAGCCCACACAGCGACGAACATCGCTGGCGGCGTGAGTAACATTACCGATGTGCTGGGCGGTTCGGCTGGCGATGTTTTGATCGGCGATACCCAAGACAACTTCCTTTCCGGCAACGGCGGCAGCGATTACATCGCCGGGATTAGCGGCAATAACATCCTCATCGGCGGAGCCGGAAACGATACACTGATCGGCGCCGACGGTCGCGATTTACTGTTCGGCGGTCTTGGTGCGGATGCGCTCACCGGCGGCGCTGGCGAAGATATTTTGTTCAACGGTACAACCAGCTTCGATGGCGATGGCGCGACCATCAATTCCATCGCCATTGTCTGGAACGGAGCCGATGACTTCGCCACGCGGGTTGCACAGCTTCGTGCCGGAATGACCACGCCAGCGCTGGATTCCACCAACGTGTTCAACGACACGGTGACCGACAAGCTGACTGGCGGCGACGATCTCGATTGGTATTTCGCCAAGCTGAGCGCCCTGGGCAAGACATCATTTTCGACCTTGCCGCCGGCGAAGAACGCAATTAAGCCGCACCATGCCCGCAAGGTTTAGCTGACCGCTACCGTCGGCCCGCTGCATGACGCTTGTTCGGCAATTTCTACCGTTTGTAGGTGCGGTCAGCCGAAAGCACTGAATGAAAAGCTGGTCCGCTTCCACTTCGGGACCGGCTGCAATGGATTGCCTCGCCCACCGCGCTCGCTGATTTCACAAGATCGATCGGAATCTGCTCGACCCCGGAGCAGCCTAATCCCACGCCGGATCGATCACCGCAGCAGCGCTCCCTACCGCGACGGACCGCTATGCAATCGCCGATCATTCCTGCGCGCCATTTCTCGCCTTCTGCACTTTGCACCACGGGAACTCTGTTGTTGTCGATCGCGCTGTTGGCCGGCTGTCATCATGTGCCAACCATCAACACCAATGTGAATGCAGACGGGCACTTGATCAACGAAGCCTCGACGCCCGGCAATGCCGGTCCCGTGCGGCAGTTCACGGTGCCCCACACCGATGAAGCGTGCGGGCCGGCCGTGGCGGTGATCGATGTCGATGGCATTTTGCTCAATATGGACATGACCGGCCCCGGTTCGGCGGGCGAAAATCCGGTGTCGCTGTTTCGCGAACGGCTTGATGCGGCGGCGGCTGATCCCTGCACTCGAGCCGTGGTGATTCGCATCAACAGCCCCGGCGGCGGTGTGACGGCCAGCGACATCATGTGGCACGACCTGATGCAGTTCAAAGCCCGGATGCACGTGCCGGTAATTGTTTGCCTGCTCGATACGGCCACCGGCGGCGCGTACTACCTGGCGACGGCTGGCGATCAGATCATCGCCAACCCCACGACCGTGACCGGCGGCATCGGGGTGATTCTGAATCTATACAACATCTCAGAGCTGATGCAGACGCAGCATGCCGCTGCTATTCCGGTGAAAGCGGGCGAGCACATTGATACGGGCTCTCCAACGCGCGAAATCACGCCAGAGGAGCGGCAACATCTTGAATCCATTGCTGCTGAATTCCACGAACGATTCAAGCAATTGGTGCTGCGAGCGCGGCCTGCGATCCAACCCACGCAGGCTGAATTGTTCGACGGCTATCCTGTCACCGGCTCGTATGCACTGCAAGCTCACCTGATCGATTCACTTGGCTACATCGACGATGCCGTGGAAGCCGTGCGCAACATAGCCGGCATCCCTGGTGCGCGAATTGTCATGTATCACCGCTGCAACGATCGCGCCCGCACGCCGTACAGCATCACGCCCAATGTGCCGATGCAGGGCGAAGTAGCGCCCGATGAACTTCCCCGGACTCTCGCGAGCCCGAATGCCGGTGTTCCTGTACATGTGGGAGCCTGAGCCGAAGATGGAACAACTCGGCGGCCGGTAACAGACAAGTGGGGAATGTGGAATGGGAAGTGCGGTATGAGCCACGTTCCCGCATTTATTCCAGGTGGTTGCGACGGACGCTATTTGCGCCCTGTTTTTCAACGGAAGAGCGCCGTAAACTTGGATGCCGTGACTGCCAGCCATGTAATTTGATTAATAATCTGGCCGGCGCACAATTCCACGTTACTCGATTTTCGACGGAGCGATTTCATGATCCTGCGCATTTTTTGTTCGAACGCCCTTCCGTTTAATGCTGCCGATGTTGCTGCTTTTTGGATTGCTGATCGCGGTAGCCAGGGCCGACCACAAAGACAATACGATTTTCAACGAACTGCTGGAAAAAGGCATTCCGATTTCCAACGGGAATACGATTGTTATTCAGCAACCGGTGATGGCCGATGGTCTAAATGCCGCTGCTCAGCAAAAGGTGATTGCCGGTCTCGTCGCGCCGAAGTCTCTGAAAAGTTTTCTCGGAGGCGATCGAAATGCCTATTCTCAGTTAAATATCGGCGGCAAACCAGGCACAGGAGAGAATCCCGCGACTGGCCGCGTCATTGATTTGTATTTCATTGCCAATGCGAAGCTGGAAACCGTTGGCGATAAGAACTTCATGAAGCAACAGTTCGGGGGCGGCAATGGCAAAGCTGCATTCCTGACCGCCCAGGAACTTAAAGCTCGCAATTTGACGGTGGTCGACAATGAAAAGATTCGAGAACGCTATGCTCATGCCGACTTTGACCTATTCAACCTCGTGCAAATCTATGGCACCGGACATGGCATTCAGACTCACACCCAAGACAGCGAAGTCGTGGCCTTTATTCTAGATCCACGTTTCGCCGAAGATCCGAAGTACCCGAACCAGTGGAAACCGATCAAGCCAGACCCGAGGACCGGCAAGGCGATGTTCGGCGACCCAAAACCTTACCAAGCGCCGGCACCTACATAAAAGTGACTCGACTTGTCGGCGGAAAAATTCCGCAGATTTTCGTTGAATACCATTTTGTGTTCAAGGAGCCATTTGAATGGTTCAAAGGCGGCCCAACGCTAACGTCCAAGCTGCCCCTGAAATCCGATAGCGACGTCCGCGCCTTCCGCAAGGACTTGCACGATTTTGAAGTCCAACAACAGGCCGCCGAAGAGGCAGAAAAATCGGCGACTCCGCCCGCGAAAGATAATCAAGCCAAAGCCACCGCCGAAAAAACCACGGGGAGCACGGGGGCCACGGGGAAGAAAAACTAGATCGAAACGCGATTTAGTCCAGCGCTCAGCAGTCGGACGTGGTTCTACTTCCCGCGGAGCGCTTTGGTCGGCAACAAATTCGCGCTCCACAGTGCGGGGTAAATCGCCCCCAGCACGCCGACGATGATCGCCACCAAGAAGCCCTGGGCGATGACGGCTGTCGCCACATTGCCGCGGCACAATGCCTGACGCATTGGGCAGCGTCGACAAGAATTTGACCAGCAGCACTCCGCAGACGCTGCCGACCAAGCGCCTCCGATGCTCAAGAACACCGATTCACCGATCACCATGCGTATAATTCGGGAACGCTTCCAGCCGATGGCCCGCAGCGTACCGATTTCTTTGGTGCGTTCAAAGACCGACATAATCATGGTGTTCAGCATGCCAATGGCTCCGATGATCAGGGCAATGGCCGAGGTGACCCAGGCGATGGCCTGGCTCATGCGAATCTCGCGGACGCTTTTCACAAACTCCAAGGCGGGCTTCACCTTCAGCGCCGGCTCTTGTTGAATGCCTTCGATCTTTTTGCACAGGTCGCGAATGCCTTGCTCGTCAATCGGCTTTTTGGCAATGATTGTAAAGCCGGTCACTTCGCCGGGCCGTTTCATAATTCGTTGCAGTTCCGACAGCAGCACCACAGCCCCGCCGTTTTCGAACACGATGGGGCTTTCGTAAATGCCGACGACCTTAAAGGGCTCTGACCCGTAGAGTTCGATCTTATCGCCGACTTTCTTATCTAAGTTGGACGCCAGCAACCGGCCCAGCATGATTTTGCCGGTATCGCCGGCTTCCAACTTACGGCCGCCGGGCTGCACCGTCAGGCGGGAAAACAGCGGACAGCCTTCCGGCCAGCCGTTGAGGACAACGCCCATGATGCCCTCGTCGTGAAAGCTGATCATGTCCAACAGGCCGCCCACCACCTGATCGACCCCGGGCACTGCGGCAATTTTCTTCCCCAGATCTTCCTGTAGGCCATTGGTCAAGTTATTCACCCCGCCGGCGCTGCACGACGATATCGACCCCGCGCGACGTGTAAACCTGCATGAACGAATCTTGAAACCCCGTGGCCACACCGACCAGCGAAACGACAGCTCCCACCGCGACCGCCAAACCAATAATCGTCAGCAGCGACCGCGCCGGCCGACGCAGCAGGTTTTTCAATATGAAAGTGATAAAGTACATAGCAGGAATGAATGACGAATGACTAAGCTCGAATGACGAATGAAATTCCAAGCACCAAAATCAAAACGCCTGATTTAAGCTATCGATGTTGACGTTTGGAGCTTCGAGCTTGGAGCTTCATTCGTCATTCGAGCTTAGTCATTCGTCATTATCTCTCAAACCGCCTCGCGTTGTTTCAGTGCTTCCGCGCGGCTTTGCACAATGTGGCCATCGCGAATCCAGATGATGCGCTCGGCCCGTTCGGCAACTTCTTGACTGTGCGTAATCACCAGCAGCGTCATGCCCCGCTCGCGGTGCAATTGATCGAACAAATCCAAGACGTCGTTGCCGGACCGCGAATCGAGGTTGCCGGTCGGCTCATCGGCCAAGAGCAGCGGCGGTTCATTGGCCAGCGCCCGGGCAATTGCTACACGCTGCCGTTCACCGACGGAAAGCTGCGTGGGCAAATGACTCGGCGCGATGCCGCATGCTGACCGATTCCAGCAATTCGATGGCCCGTTCCACCCGTTTGCTGGCGCCGACACGCCGGTTTCGAACATCGGAATTTGCACGTTTTCCACGGCCGTGAGCGTGGGCAGCAAATAAAACGATTGAAACACGAAGCCAATTTTGCGGGAACGGAAGCCGTCCAAATCTTTCAACTGCGAGAGCGGTTCGCCTTCGAAATACAGTTCGCCGCTGGTGGGCCGATCGAGCGTGCCCAGCAAATTGAGCAGCGTCGATTTGCCACTGCCGCTGGGACCCATAATAGCGACGTATTCGCCACGTCGAATTTCCAAACTGACATCGGCCAAAGCGGTAACCGCGCCGTCGGAGTAGGTCCGGCCAATTCGTTCCGCCCGCAACACAATGGGCGGCTCACGATGGCTGGGATGCATTAAATGACTGTGATTACTCATATCGAAAGCCTCAGTAGGTGGCAAACTGGCGCCGCGGATCGCCGGATAAGCACCCCCGACAAGTCCGACTAACAACGACAGCAAATAGCCGACGATAACCACGTGCAGCGTAATGACGTCGCCGCGAATAAAACCCTGAGCGACCGGAAAATGGGTTAGCAAACGAATCATGCCGAACGCCAACAGAATTCCGATCGCGGCCCCGGCAAAGCTGAGCGTGAATGATTCGATCAAAATCATCCGTACGATGCGCGACTTTTTCCAGCCGATGGCCCGCAAGATGCCAATTTCCTGTGTCCTTTCCAGCACCGAGACAATCATCGTGTTCAGCATGCCGATCGAACCCACCACCAGGGCAATGGCCGATGTGATCCACGCCATGGCATGGGCCAGCCGGGTCTGATTGTCGCTGGTAATGGCTTCTTCCGTCGGCAGGGCCGTGACGCCGACTTTCTTTCCATCGTCGTCGTGCAAATTTTCAATTTCCTTGCGAATCCGCTGCATGGCAGCTTCCCGATTCGCAATATCGGGCTGTAATTTTACTTGGAATTCCAGCACCTGGTCCTGACGCCCCATCGCTTCTTGCAAATCGTGGAGGGGCATAATGGCGGCGTTGCTGTCGATCATGTTGCTGCTGTCGTAAATGCCGACGATTTTGAATTGGTTGTGTTCGATTTCAACTTCGTCGCCAACGTGCTTTTGCAGGTCTTTTGCCAAATCGCTTCCCAACATCACGACGTTTTTTTCGCCCGGCTGTAGCTTTGTCCCTTCGACAATGGTTAGCGAATCGAAGGCTCCGCTGTCGGCCGTCCAGCCGTCGAGTCTTGTAGGAACCTGGCGGCCATCGATCGGCACCGTGTCCGACAGAGCCGAAGTAACGCTCTTAATTCCCTCGATTTCTGCGAGCCGCTTGCCCAGTGCTTCGTCCAGCGTGCTGGTGTTGGCAGTGGCGGTGTTCGCCCGCCGCACGACCATGTCGACGCCACGGTTGACGTAGACTTCCTTACTGGATCGCTCGTAGCCCGAAGTGATGCTCACCAAAGCCACTACGGCGGCGATGGCCACCGAGACGCCGGTAATCGTCAGCGCGGTTCGCACCTTGCGGCGAATCAGATTGCGGAGGACAAAATCGACAAAATGCATCGTCGGCCAAACGGTAAAATAGGCTGACCAAAATTACGCAAGTGCAAACAAAACACCAACTTAACGAATTTCAGCCGCTTGTCTAGGGAAGTTTTGCGGTGCTAGCAAGCCTCAGTGGGCACTTTTCAGGCCCGCTTTGATAAGAGAAATCGATTGCGACGAACCCGCTGGGCTAGAATGATTTAGGTGCCCGGCAAGGCCGAAGAGTCCAAAAGTCGAAAGTCGAAAAGTCAGGATTACTTTCGCCTCTCATCTTTTTGACTTTTCGACCCGCACACCTCGCACGCCGACGAGCCTCTTTTCCAGATTCTTGCACCATGCACATTCAACTTCAAAACATCTGCGTGCCGGTCGATTTCAGCGACACTTCGGCCGCGGCGCTCGACTTATGCCAAAGCGCTTTGCGATGCCTTCGGGGCCAAACTGCACTTGTTGCATGTGCTGGTGAACTGGGTGCCGGATGGCGATTTTCCGGTCAGCCCACAGTTATATGTTGATTTGGAACAATCGGCCCGCAAACAACTCGAAGCACAACTTTCGCCCGAAGAGCGCGTGAAATATCAGGCCCACTTGGAATTGGTCAACGGCATGAGCGAGTTTGTGGAAATCATCCGTTACGCCCGCGAGAAAAACATCGATCTTTTGGTCCTCGGCACTCACGGCCGCGGTGCGATTGCTCACATGCTGATGGGCAGCGTGGCGGAAAAAATCGTTCGCAAAGCCCCGTGTCCGGTGCTGACCGTGCGGCATCCAGAACACGAGTTCGTCATGCCGTAATCGCCGGCTCCCTCTCCCTTTGGGAGAGGGTTCAATGGCTGCTTCCCACCACCTGCCGTGGCCGGGCAAAGCTTCCCGACATCGGATTTTCCAGCCGCAGAAAGTCGATGCTGCTCATCCGGATGGCTTCATGATGCGTGTTGCCTTCGAAAACCAATTCTTCGGCTTCCAAGAGCGACTCGTCCACGAGCGTATCAATTCCATACATCGTGCCAAACGGCGGCAGCGAACCACATTCGCAATCGGGGCAGTGCTGCGCGATTTCGATCTCGGTGGCCAACTCCGTGTGAGCGCCGCCGACTATCCGGCTGATGGCTTCCAAATCGACCAATTGGGTCGCTGGCAGCACCGCCACGGCATATCGGAAACCGTGATCGAGCCTGAGCAGCACCGTCTTGGCCACCATTCGGCCAGGCACATGAACGGCTTCAGCCAGGCGCAGCGAATCGAACGTATCGGGATGCGATAGCACGCGAAAAGCGACGCGTTGCTCCCGAAGATACTCTTGCAAATACATGGTCCACCCCTTTCTCAGTGCCCCAGCTTGGTGAACGCCGAGAAGAGATTCGATCCGCCGCCCTATTGCCATCTTTACAACCATCGCGGCTGGGTCAAGCGGCAGTTATGCGGAATTGGGCTGCTTCGCCCATTTAGCCCGCCGTGAACACACGGCGGGCAATGCGCGCTCCAATCTCCGTCGGTGTGGACACTGCCGTTGCGGATGGAACGCGCTTTGCCCCGGGTGTTTTCACCCGGGGCTAAATCGAGATGCCGCGGCCCAAAACAAGGATTGACAAAATGATCATGCGTACACTACAATACTGGCTTTTGCACAAATAATTGGTTTTGTTCAGAAAATCGAGCGACCGTATGAATATTCGCAGTAGCTCATCTTTAATAACCGCGCGTAAAAAACAGTGATACTTGAGCAGCCACGAGAGCGGCCGCTTGCGCAAAAGCGAATGTCAGAATCATTGCTACCGACAGCCGTTTGCGTCCTATTGCAAATGCCGCGAAAACAAGCGGAGTCCACATCGGCGTAAAGTTAATAAGGTCGATCAGAACTGAATTTAATCCCAGCGCGTATCTTGCCTTTGGATATGCAATCCTGGAGGCAAACCAGATCACACCGCTGCATGTAATGGCAACGAAGGCAGTTGCCAGCAGAATCGTCGACGTTTTGCACTGGAATCTCATGCTCCGCATTGTAACCGATCAGCGGTGCGCTGGCGCAGCCGAGGGTAAAGTGATGGCAAAGATCGACCGACAAAAACTCTGGTTTTCTCGAATCATCCGCGCGAACACTTTACCCTCGCTTTTTAATTTTCATCGCAGCGTCTTTCTGTTCCCATCAGCCACGCCGACGCACCAACGTAAGCGCCGCGGTGTTGGAGGTGACAATGATGGAGCAATGTTTTTCGAAAACGCCTTGTTTTCCAGTTCCAGATTCCAAACATCGCCTCCTCGATTTTTTATTTTCGCGCGAGCGCTTCGTCTCATGGGTGAAAAAGGAGAAAGCGTGGCTGAAAGTTTTCGCCGAGAGAAAGGCTGGGGACAGCCGTGACTACATCGTCGTCAGCCCAAGCTGGCCCGCAGCGCAATCAAGGGATAAACTGATTTAACTACCCAAATCCAATCGATGTTTCATCCGCTCATCAACACCTGGTTTCGCAGCCGCTTCGGCGAGCCCACCGAGCCGCAGCGCCGCGGCTGGCCCGAGATTATGGCGGGCCGCAACACACTGATCGCGGCTCCCACCGGCAGTGGAAAAACATTGGCCGCGTTTCTGGCCTGTCTCGATCGGCTCGTGCGCCAATCGCTGGCTGGCACGCTAACCGATGGCATGCAGGTGGTTTACATTTCGCCGCTCAAGGCGCTATCGAACGATATTCACCGCAACTTGGAGGTGCCTTTGGCGGAATTGCAAGAGGCAGCGATCGCGGCGGGCCATCAACCCTTGCCGATCCGCGCGCTGGTGCGAACCGGCGACACCCCCACCCGCGATCGCGCGGCCATGCTGCGGCGGCCACCGCATTTGCTGGTCACGACGCCAGAATCGCTGTACCTATTGCTCACCAGCGCAAAAGGTCGCGAAATGCTGAAGACCGTGGAGACGGTGATCGTCGACGAAATTCACGCTCTGGCGCGCGACAAACGCGGCTCCCATTTATCGATTACGCTGGAACGGCTGGCCCAGTTTTGCGACAAACCGCCACTGCGCATCGGCCTTTCGGCAACGCAAGCGCCGATTGAACTGATCGCCCGGTTTTTGGTGGGAGCGGGCGGTCAGGAGTCAGGGGGCAGGAGTCAGGAGGCAGGAGACGGGAGTCAAGAGTCACCTCTTCACCCGCTCACCCCTTCACCCGTTCATACTCCGGTCGCTGACGCTCCCGGCTCGCCAAGTTCCATTCCCCAATCTGCGACTCCCCAGTGCAACGTCATCGACGCTGGCCATCAGCGTGAGCTCGATCTCAACCTCGACGTGCCGCCGAGCGAGCTGGAAGCCGTCTGCTCGATGGAGCAGTGGGGTGAAATCTACGACCGGCTTTCACAGCAGATCGAGCGGCACCGCAGCACGCTGGTGTTTGTGAACACCCGCAAACTGGCCGAGCGCGTGTCGCACCAACTGCGGCAGTCGCTGGGCGAAGAAGCGGTGGCCGCGCATCACGGCAGTTTGTCGCGGCAAATTCGCCTGGATGCGGAAGAGCGATTGAAACGGGGCGAGCTGAAAGCGATTGTCGCCACCGCTTCGCTGGAGATGGGCATCGACGTGGGCTACATCGATTTGGTCTGTCAGATCGGTTCACCGCGCTCGATCGCCACGTTCTTGCAGCGCGTCGGCCGGTCGGGCCATTCGCTGGGCGTCATTCCCAAAGGACGGTTGTTCCCGCTGACTCGCGATGAGCTGCTGGAATGCATCGCGTTGGTTCGTGCTGTGAAAGCGGGCCGGCTCGACAAAATCGAAGTGCCGGTCGCGCCGCTCGATTTGCTGGCCCAACAAGTTGTGGCGATGTGCGCCAGCGATGAATGGTCGGAAGACGACATCTTCGCGCTGGTTCGCCGGGCCTGGCCGTATCGCAATCTAAGTCGCGAGAAGTTCAACCGCATTGTCACGATGCTGAGCGAGGGCATTACGCCAGCCAATCGCACGGGAGCCTGGCTGCACCGCGACTTGATTTCCGGACGCGTCAAAGCCCGTCGCGGGGCGCGAATTGCTGCCATCACCTGCGGCGGCGCGATTCCGGAACTTGGCGACTTTCGCGTGGTAACCGTAAACGACGGCACCTTCGTCGGCACGGTGAACGAAGACTTCGCTTTGGAAAGCAACTCGGGCGATGTGTTTCTGCTGGGCAACACTTCCTGGCGCGTGAACTACGTACGCGGCTCGAATGTTTTCGTCACCGATGCTCAGGGCGCGGCGGCCAGCGTTCCGTTCTGGCTGGGTGAAGCGCCAGGGCGGACGATTGAGTTATCGCAAGAAGTTTCGCGACTGCGTGAAGAGATCGACGAGCACGTTCGCCCGTCGATCGAACAGCAAAACGGCGCGCCGGAGCCCGATTTGTCAGCGGCGATCAATTGGCTGCAACAAGACAGCGGCATCGATGAATTCGCTGCGGCTCAGGCGGTGCGCTATACCGCGGCACAAGTGGCCGCCATCGGTTTTGTGCCGACGCTCAATAAAATCTGCTTCGAACGTTTCTTTGACGAATCGGGAGGCATGCAGTTGGTTGTGCACGCTCCCTGGGGTGCGCAGATCAATCGCGCTTGGGGTTTGGCGTTCCGCAAACGGTTTTGCCGCTCGTTCGATTTCGAACTGCAAGCCAGCGCCGATGAAGATGGCATCGTGCTTTCGCTCGGACCGCAGCACAGCTTTCCGATCGAGTCGCTCTTCGGCATGCTCACGCCGGACAACGGCCGGTACTTGCTGGAGCAGGCGCTGTTGGCCGCGCCGGTTTTTCAAACCCGATGGCGGTGGTGCGTCACTCGGGCGCTGGCTGTGCTGCGCAACAAACATGGCCAGCGCGTGCCGCCGAATTTGCAACGCTTTCGATCCGACGATCTGTTGGCTGCCGTGTTTCCCGCGCAGGCCGGCTGTTTGGAAAATCATCATGGCGACACCAAGATTCCCGACCACCCGCTGATCGATCAGACCGTTGAAGACTGCCTGCACGAAGCGATGGATGTCGATCGCTGGCTGGAACTATTGGCCGATATTCGCACCGGCAAAGTGGAACTGGTTGCCCGCGAGACGCGCGAGCCATCGCCGTTCAGCCACGAGATTTTGAACGCCAATCCGTATGCGTTTTTGGACGATGCGCCGCTCGAAGAACGGCGGGCTCGCGCGGTTCAATTGCGGCGTGGTCTGTCTTTTGAATCGGCGAGCGATCTGGGCCGGCTCGATCCGGAAGCGATTGCTCAAGTACGGGCCGAAGCCTGGCCGATTGTTCGCGATGCCGACGAACTGCACGACGCCTTGCACGGCCTGTGCCTGCTGCGGGAAGACGAAGCCCCGGAGTGGACACCGGAATTTGAAAAATTGATTTCTGCCGGCCGAGCGACGCGGGTGAGATTGAAGCCGGCCCCATGGAGAATGTGCCGAAACGGTGTGCGAAACGCAAGACAATTCACCTCTTCACCCGTTCACCCCTTCACCCGTTCAAACTCCGGTCGCTGACGTTCCCGGCTCGCCAACAGTCTCTTCCCACCGCTCGATCCCGGCTACCCACGCTGCGCGTTTCTGGACCGTGGCCGAGCGCTGGCCGCTGGTGAAATCGCTGTATCCGGATGCCGAACCGCAGCCGCCGCTCACGCTGCCGGAGACCGTGCGGCAAGATTGGGAATCGGCCGAGGCCATTGTCACGCTGATGCGCGGCCGAATTCAATGCAGCGGGCCAACCACTGCCGAGAAGCTCGGCCAACACTTGTGCTTGGAGCCATCGCGCGTGTTTGCGGCTTTGGAAGCGGTGGAAGCCGAAGGCACCGTGATGCGCGGGCATTTCACACCGCACGAAAAATGGGGAATGGGGAATGGGGAATGGGGAATGAAGCAGGACGGCGGAAATTCCGATTCACCCCTGCACCCCTGCACCCCTTCGCCCGCTCACGTCGAGTGGTGCGAGCGCCGCATTCTCTCGCGCATCCACCGTCGCACCCTCGACGGACTGCGGCGGCAAATTCAACCGGTCGAGCCGCACGATTACGTCCGCTTTCTGGCCGCGTGGCATCATTTGACGCCGGGCACGCAGTGGCACGGCCGGGCAGGATTGCGGAAAGCACTTTTGCAGTTGCAGGGCTTCGAGTCGGCTGCCAGTTTGTGGGAACGCCGTGTGTTGCCAGCCCGATGCGATGAGTACGATCCGCGGTGGCTCGATGAACTTTCGATGTCGGGCGAACTGGCCTGGGGCCGATTGTGTCCGCCGCGAAAGGACGCCGACGACGCGCCCAGCGGCGCAGTCATTACGCGCGCCGCTCCCATTTCGCTGGTGATGCGTGAGAATCTTGGTTGGCTGTTGCCGGGCGATCGTCCCTCGGCCGAGGCGCATTGCCGCGGCAATGCTTTAACGGTTCTTGAAGCGTTGCGGCAGCGCGGGGCGCTGTTTCAACACGAACTACTCGCCGTCACCGGCCTGTTGCCGGCGCAGCTTGATGATGCCCTGCATGAACTTGCCGCGTTGGGACTGGCCACCGCTGATGCGTTTACCGCAGTGCGATTGATTTCCGGAACGGCCACCGATCGCCGGCGCGTCGAAAAGCGACGCCGTTTGCATCGGCTGCGGCGCGATCATACCGTGGCCGCCTCGGGTCGCTGGTCGCAGTTTCCCGGCTTTGTGCAGCCGGCCGACGAGCAGCAGGCGGTCACCAGTTGGGCCTGGCAGTTGCTGCGACGCTGGGGCGTGATGTTCGGCGATTTGTTGGCCCGCGAAACAGCGGCGCCGCTTGGGGCCGGCTGGTGCAAACCTATCGACGCTTGGAAGCTCGCGGCGAAATCCGCGGTGGCCGGTTTATCAGCGGCGTCGCCGGAGAACAATACGCCACAGCCGAAGCGGTGGAACAATTGCGCAGCGTGCGCGACCAAACCGCCGATGGCGCTGCCTTGGTTCTCGCCGCTGCCGATCCCGTGAATTTGTGCGGGCTGATCACCGACGAACCGCGCGTGCCGATTACTCACACCAATACCGTTTCCATCCGCGATGGTCGCCTGGTGGCTACCTGCCAAGCGGGCGAAGTGCAATGGCTGGCGGAAGCCTCGGCCAATGAAGTTGAGGATGTCTCTCGTCGGCTGCGGCTCAATTATCACGTCGAGGCCCAGTCGGAAGCCAATGCGAACGGGCACGGTCATGCAATACCAGGGCTGAGTCGGCGAGAATCCGTGCAATCCACAGCCATTTTGCCACGCAATGGCCGAGCATCGTCATAATGCCGCCCCTAAACCGCGACCGCTAAGAGTGGTTGGCGGACGGCGCCTGAATCGCAAACAGTTGATTCTTGGTCGAAATAAAAAGCACGCCGTTGGCCACGATGGGCGTGCTGTAGACGCTGGAACCCATATTGATTTCGCCGATCAGCTCCTTCGTTGGGCCTAACTTGAAAATTTTGATGTCGCCGTCTTCATCGCCGATATAGATTTTGCCGTCGACAATCAGCGCCGACGACCAGCAGGCCGAAAGCATGTCGTGCGTCCAATGGCACTTGCCGGTTTTGGCATCCAGGCAGTGTACCAGCCCGCTGAAATCGGGAATCACCAGAATGTCGTCTTTAATCGCCGCCGTGCCGCACGTGCGGTGCATCGATTCTTCGAATTCCAGTTTGCCATTTTTGTTCAGATCCTCTCCCTCGTAATGCCAGACCGCGGCCGAGTTGGGATTAGGCCGCGTGAAATCGCCATCGGCTTCCACGCAAGCTTGATTTCTCTTATGGGCAATCGGCTTGTCAGGACTCGCGCTGTTGAACACCAATTCAGGGCTTACGTCGCCGCGCTTGGTGGGATCGATGCACCAATAATGGCCGACGCCTTCACCGTGCTCAGGGTCTTCGCCGACGCCCACGTAAACTTTGCCATCGTAAATGACCGGCGTGCCGATGATGTGATTCCGATCGGCCCGGCCGCCAAGCACGTATTTCGATTTCTTCGGGTTGCAGTCGAACTTCCACAGCAGCTTCGACTTGCCGTGCCCATCTCCTTGGGGATCGAAGCCGTAAACCCAGCCATCGCCGGCGCCGAAGATGACTTGCGGCTGGCCATCGATCACCGCATAGGTCGGCGAAGACCACTGACCGTGCAGCACATTGGCGCCCGGCGTGTTATCGGTCCACAGCACTTTGCCGGTGTTCTTGTCAACGGCGATAAAACTGGGAGCATGGGCGCCGGCAGATTGATGTGTGCTTCGTCAACGCCGTTGGAAGTGTTGACGAATAGCACGTCGCCGGCAGCGGTGATCGAGCAACTGCACATATTATGTTGTTGCGTGCCCAGTTGCTTCATCATGTCGAGGACCCAAATGACATCGGCTTCTTTGTCCTGTTCCCACGGCGTCTGCGGATTCTTTTTGAGCGCCAGTTCCTTTTCATTGGTTACCGGACCGACGTTTTTGCCTCCGCGAAGTCCCTCGGTGTTCAGGCACTTCACTTCGCCCCGGCTGGTAACGTACCAAAGCCGGTTGCCTTCGACGTATGGCGTACAGCAGATGCCTTGCAGCGGCCAATCGTTCACACGGCCGGTGGGCAGCTTTTCGCTGGAATCTTGCCACAAAAACTGGCCGGTCTTTTCGTCGAAGCACAACAGTACGCCGAGATCGACATCGGCCGGATAGCGCTTCAAATATGCGCCGCCGTTGTTGGTGCCTACGAAAACCTTACCGTTTGCGACGACCGGATTGCCGTAGCTTTGAGACCCCAGCGACGCGACCCATTTGATGTTCTTGGCTTTCTCCTTTTTCCAAGCGCCTGTGTCGGAATCGAATTCGCCGGGATTCCAATCCGTGGGGATATTTTTTGCGTCGGGCGTGTTGTTACGGATCGAAGAGCCGCCCCACATGCTCCAATCATTCGGGCCGACGCCCTGTACTTCCGCGGCATATTTTGTGTAACCGGCGACTCCCGCCAGTTCGCCTTCGGCTTTGCTCGGCTGTTTACCGAAGTTGAGCATCGTTCCGCCGGCGCTCTTGGCATCGCTGGAGGTCACAGCGGCCAGTTGTGTTCCGCCTTTGACGTCATCGGCGGCGGCGTTAGCAGCAAAATGATAGATTGAAGCAGCCAATGCGACGGCCGCGGCGAAAATCGCCGCCAGATGTTTATGAAAAATCACCGCTGGGCTCCTGGTTGGATTCTGTCTCTTGGTCGATCATTTCACTCGGAAACAAATCGTCGATCGCTACAGTCGGACTATCTGTTTGCAACTGACCGCTCACTTCTGCGCCGTCGCCGTCACATCGTTCGACTTCACACTCACATTGTCGATGTAAATTTCCGCCACGGTGGCCTGGCCGAACAAGCCGGGGCTGCCTTGCAAGTTGGGTGTCTCATCGATCGCCTCGATAGTCCATTTTTCCGGCTCCGTTTCGCCACGCGGCCACACCTTGCCGTGCAAATAGGCTTTGCCGTCTTGCGCGGTGACGGAAAACTTCAGCGTGTACCATTTATCCGCCTGCCAGGGGAACGGAATCGTTTTTGAAAAGCGCCGGGCCACTTGCGGCGGCCAAGAACGCAATTGCAAACTCTGGTGGTTGCCCATCATGTCGAGCGTGTAGCGCTGGTTGATGAGTCCCATGTCGGGCATGCCTAAAACTTCGGTTTCTGTTGTGGTTTGATTGTCGGGGGGATTTACCGGTGCAGAAGTGTCAATTGCCGCCTGTTTGTTTTGCTGCCCGCACATGTCGGCTTGGATGGTGTAATCGTGCATGTCCGGCGGACCCATCCAGCACTGGCTGCGCGTGCCCTTGGGGATGGTTGTGATTTTGACCATCACCTTATCGCCATCCTTTTCGCGAATCTTGTGGCGATGCCGGGCGCCGACCCAAGTAATGGGCGCCTCGCCTTCTCGGGGCGCCGCAGGATTGGCTGGGTTGTTGACGATCGGAATCTCATTGAAATCGAACTTCCACGGCAGCGGCGGCACAACTCGCAACCGCGCTTGCCCACTGATTTTGCCGACGGCGGCTGTAACCGTCGTCGCCGTGTGGCCGGGACCTTTGGCCGCGGTGTACATGCCGTGGTCGTCGATGGCGCCGGGGCCGTTCAATTCGAACTTTGGTTTTTCAGACGGGTGTGAATCCGGCATCAACTGGCCACGGTCGTTGAACAAACGGACGGCAAACTGCTGTTTTTGTCCGGGTTTCAGCAAAAGTTCGCCGGGGGTCACTTGGACCCAAGCGGGCTTGTCATCAGCCGATGCCGGAGTTTCCTTGGCCACCGGTGCGTCGGACTTCTTTTCGGTAAGTGCAGGCTTGGCGCCTTTCTTGCCCAAACAATACAGCGCCGCTCCGGTCGGTAAGAAAATTTTGCCGTGTGAAACCGCCAGCGAGCCGCTGACTTCGTCTTTTTCTGGCAGCCGCATTTTGGCGAGGAATTTCACGCCGGTGTCGGTTGGCTGCATCACGTGCCAGCCAGTGGTGGAACACAAGTAAATTTTGCCGTCGGCATACAGCGGGCTGGCGCGCACGATGGTGCCGGTCAACTTGACCGTCTTGCCGATCTGCTTGCCGGTCTTGGCATCGACGATGTACAGATTCCCCGAGTCGTCGGAAATGTAGACTCGATTGTCAACAACCAGCGGCGACGATTTGCCCGCCATGACGCCGGGCAGATGCCAGACTTGGTTTTCTTTTTTGCTGGTGATATCGCCTTCGCCCGTGCCTGTGAAGCAAACCAGCATGCCTTGCGTGCGATTGTCAAGGTTCTCTTCATTTTGTGCCATGAAGATTTTGTCGCCGACGACTGCCGGGGAAAGATTCAGGCCGCGGCGCGACATTCGATAATTCCAGATCGGCTTCCCGGTTCGCGGCTGAAAAGCCCACACGCAGCCGTCGGCCGAGCCAATCACCATTGCCGCCTGACCGTCGAGCACGGTAAAAGTTGGCGTGCTAAAGATCGTATCTTCCGGCCGTTCTCTGGTGTGAGCGAACCAGCGGACCTGGCCGTTGTTTTTATCGAGCGCCAAAATCCGATGGGCCGGCATCGCCGTGTCGCCCCAGCCAACCATCACCCCATTAATAATGACCAGGTCTTCGAAGATCGCCGGCGGATGAGTGCGGCCACCGTACACGCTGATCATGCCGAATTCTTCGCCCAGCGAGCGCGACCAGATGGTCTGCCCCGTCTCGCCATCAATACAACTGAAGTAATTGTTCACGCCTAATGCGTAAATGCGTCCCGTCGCTGGATCGCCCACCACACTGCTCCAACCAACGCGCTCGGCCGGCACATCGGAGAGGTAAACGTTCCAGCGATTCTCCCACAGGATTTTTCCGGTGTTCTCATCCAGACAGATGACTTCTTCTTGCTCTTCCTTGGTGTCGGGCTTATAGCGGACCTGCGTGTAAACTTTGCCGTTCATCACGATGGGCGAAGAAATGCCCGCCGCTTCAGGCACTTTCCAGAGAACGTTTTCACCCGTCTCGGGATCCCATTTGTCGATCAGCCCGGTTTCTCGCGAGATGCGGTTCTGATCTGGGCCGCGCCAATTCGGCCAATCCAGGGCGTCAGCCGCGGCGACGCTGGATAACGAGCAGCAAATTGATCCGACAACGGCGACGATCGAGACAACAATCCAAGCCAAAGAGCTGCGTAATCGCATGGTGAGCTCCCGGGTGAGATCCGGTTAACCGGGTTGGGCAAGGCGGGATATATCTAAGGATAAACCAGCCGCACATCTGGAGCAAGCGCCATACTAGCCCCTCTCACTAGTGCGTTGGGCTAGCATTCTTCAATCAAACCACTCATCTTTCGGGTCAAACTTGGGCAACACGACAATCAGCACCTTCATCTTTCCGATGGCCCGGTGCCGCACGCCCGGTCGGATGAGAATGCAAATGCCCGGATGCACCGGCACGATTTCGTCATCCAGCTGCATCTGCGTGCCAGGCTCGCACTCCAGGAAGTAATACGTCTCGGTGAGGCGTTTGTGGTAATGCGTTTTGGCGTCAGCCAGGATGTCGGTCACATGGATCGTGGCTGGAAAGTCGGTCACCTCTTCCAAGGCCCGATGTGACAAACCGCAGGCACATTTGACGCCGGGAACGGCATCAAAATCGACGATTTCATAACGCTTAGCGATCGTGGCCATGGAAGACTCCGCTATTCGTAGTTGGCGTGTGCTTTCACCATATCACAAACGCTCGTTCTATTTCAGCCGCCTTTCGAGTGGCAAACATGTGAATTCGCACAGAGTTTACCGGCGGCGGAAACTTTCCGGCACTTGGTTGTGCCGCACAGGCGACACGGCCCGCACAGTTTTCGCGGACGCCAAAGTTTGCCTAATAGTTTCCGTAAACCTTTTGGACAAAAAAACTTCGGCACTCTCAAGGGGGTGCTGTCGGCGGGCCGATACGTCAGTTGTCCCTAAAGAAAACTCGTGCTTTTGCGGCACGTACAGGACGCGCCAGGCAACCGGATCGGTTTTTCGGGTCAAGGATTGGCTCGACGGCCCTGACGCAATACACCGTGTGGACCGCTGGTTTACACTCCCACCTACCTCGGCTGCCCGCTTCCGGTCCCAACCCTTCGGCACGCCGCACCATGTGCGGACCCGCCTGCCTGGTCGGACAAGCGCGAGCCACAAGATAGTGCCAAAGCGGCTTCGATCGATCCTCCGACCGAAGCCGTGGGGGGATGTCGCAAAACACGCGGTCCAACTCGCAAAGGAGACGTTCGTCGATGAAACTGAAACTGGTTTTTGGAGTGCTCATGCTCAGCATGAGCCTGGTGGGCCAGAGCTATGGTTTCGAGCTGCTCGATTCCATGCTGGGCCTGAACAGCTCCGGCTGCGACTGTTGCTGCCAGCCGAAGTGCTGCGAGAAAACGTGCTGTGCCGCAGAACACGCTTGCGGCTGCAGCTCCTGCTGCAATAGCTGCAGCAGCTGTGGTTGCGAAAAGAGCTGCGGTTGCGAATCGTCCTGCAACGCCGCTCCGTCATGTGCCGCTGCCGCTCCTGCTTGTGGCTGCGAAAAGAGCTGCGGTTGCGAAGCTTCTTGCGGCTGTGAAAAGAGCTGCGGTTGCGAAAAGTCGTGTGGTTGCGACAGCTGCTGCAATAGCTGCTGCCATCACCACTGCGATCTGTTCTGCGGTCTGAAAGGCCTGTTCGATTGCGGTTGCCACAAGAGCTGCTGCAAGAGCTGCTGCAATAGCTGCGGCTGCGAAAAGAGCTGCGGTTGTGAAGCTGCTGCTCCGTCGTGTGCTGCTGCGGCTCCTGCTTGCGGCTGCGAGAAGAGCTGCGGTTGCGAATCGTCTTGCGGCTGCGAAAAATCTTGCGGCTGCTCGAGCTGCGGATGCAATAGCTGCTGCAACAAATGCGGTCACTGCTACTGCGGTGGACTGCTCGACATCTTCAGCTGCCACAAGTGCTGCAAGAAGAGCTGCTGCTGCAATAGCTGCAGCTGCGGTTGCGAAGCTTCCTGCGGTTGCACGGCTGCTCCGTCATGCGGATGCAGCGGCGCTGCCCCGGCTGCTCCGGCTGCCGCCACCGGCACCGATGCCGCCCCGATGCCACCGGCTCCTATGGCTGACCCCTCGGCTGCCATCCCGAGCCAGCACCGGGTTGTCCAGGCCAGCAAGTACGTTCGCAGCAACTAAGTGCGCTCGTACAATTTGGCTAGATAATACTCGGCCCGATGCGAAAGCGTCGGGCCGAGTTTTTTGTTCTAGGGCTCTAAAGTGTAGCGGCCGGGCTCGGCCGGCGCTGAATCCAGAGCAAACACCGCTGGCACTCAACTCTTCCGCACGGCGTCGCTAATCAGCCCCGCCGCAAACCCAATGGGATCATTCTGCCGCCGCGATTGCTCCAGCAGCGGCTGGAAATCGCCCGCCAATTTGCACAGCTCTTGTAGCGACGGCGCGAACCCAGACGGATGTCGGCCCGACGGCAGCAGCCGCACACGGGCATCAACTGCCTCCTGGTATCGCTTGAGGCGCGTCAAGAGTGCAACATACACTTCGGCCGCCAAAACTCCATCAGGCTCGGCATTCAATGCCTCGGCCCGACCGCGAAAGTATGCCACAGCTGCGTCGATTTGCATTCCTAGCTGGGCGGCGAAAAAAAATGCATGTGTCGAATAAGTCTTATCGAACGGCTCGTCGTCGGCGTATTGATGGTCGGAATGCAGCCGGCGTCCGTATTCTGTTAAATCAAGCGCCAACCGCAAGACGGCGGGGTCTTCAACAATTCTTGCCGCACGCACCACCGCCGCCAGGTGCGAGACATCGACGTGAAATTGCCCGTCGGTGACTAACCCTGGTCGATTTGCGAGCAGCTCAGCCAGATTGCTCGCTTTCGGCGTTGAGCCTTCTCGTTGGCCGATGTCTTGCCGCACGCTGTCGAGCAACTCTCGGTGCAACTCTTGCACGAGCAGCGATGCGGCCGCCTGCCGCGTGGCGAGTGGAAACTGTGTCATCACCGTTTCCAGTGCCGAAATGGCGTTGCAGATTCCGTAGTGCTTGAGCACCAACTGAAAGCCCAACTCCGGCGCCACCCCTTCGTGCAGCGCGACTTCAATCAGCTGCTCGACGTCTTGTTCCTCCGGGGTAATCTTTGCCAGTTCCGCGGCCACCGCTGCTTGCTCGCCGGCCGGCCGCAAATATCGCCAGGCCTCGCGCACCCGGCCTTGCCGGAGCAATCCCCAGCCCGATTCTCGACAGGCCTCCAGATACGCCTTCTCGATCGAGCCGCGCAATGGTTCAGGAAGTTTTTCGAGCGAAACACTTTCGGCCACCGGCAAACCGTGTTGCAGGCGAATCTGCATCAGCCGCGCGTCAAACAACTGGGCATAGCGCTGCTCGGCCTTCATTCGCTCCGCCAATGTTGCCAGTGCTTGTTCCGCGCCGGCTGTTTCAAAAGCAGTTTGAATCTCATCAAACAAATCGCCGCCAAATTCTCTGCTCGAATGGGTCATATCTTTCATCGTAGTATTTCGACGAAGCATTCGCCACGCTTGCGATTGTCGTTGGGCAGGGCTGGCGACGTTGCAACGATGTTGATTACGATGGCGAAATGTCGAAATCGCTTGCTAACTTCGGTGGTCTGCGCGTGGTGGCGTTTGAAAGTCGCCGTGCGGCGGAATTGGCCGAAATGATTCAAAATCACGGCGGGATGCCGCTGGTCACGCCGGCCTTGCGCGAAGCGGCGCCGCGCGCAATCCGGAAGCGGTCGATTTTGCCAACCGCGTGATGACCGGCCACGTTGAGGTCGTCATCTTCAACACCGGCGGCGGCGTGCGAAAGCTGATCGAGCAAGTCGAGCGGCACGTGGACCGCAAACGGTTCCTTTCGGCCATTACTGACGTCGTCACCATTGCCCGTGGGCCGAAGCCGGCTGCCGCCTTGTGCGAACTCGGAATCAAACCCACGCACACCACCGCCGAGCCGCACACCTGGCGGGAAATTCTGCAGGTAATTGATCGGCACGTGCCACTGGCGAATCACACCGTTGGATTACAGGAGTATGGCGAACCCAACGCCAGTCTCTTGGCTGGCCTCGAAGCTCGCGGCGCGGCGGTTATCAATCTCAAGCTTTATCATTGGGAACTGCCGGAAGACCCCACGGCGCTCGTCGCCGTGCTCCGACAGATTATCGACCACAAAATCGACATTGTGCTGTTCACCTCGAGTCGGCAAATCGTGAACGCACTGCATGTCGCCCAGTGCAGCGGCATTGCCGACCAGCTGCGGCAAGCGCTGCGGTCCACGATCATCGCCTCTATTGGCCCTGACACCAGCGCTACTCTCCGTCAGCATGAATTGCCGCGCGACATCGAGGCCGATCATCCGACGATGGAGCGACTGTTGGAAGTCGTCGCCACCGATTTAAGTGAACTGCTGGGAAAGAAGCGTTGGCTTGCTGAAGCTGCGAATGCTGAGCGGCAAACAGTGTCGGCAGCGCAGCAAACAGCCGGCGCCATCGTTGCTGCCCTCGATAAAAATGATCCGGCGTACGACAGCCCGTTTCTCAAAGCCTGTCGCCGCGAACCGGTGCCGTTCACGCCGATTTGGCTCATGCGTCAGGCGGGTCGCTACATGCCCGAATATCGCGCGGTGCGCGAGAAAGTCAGCTTTCTGGAGCTGTGCAAGAATCCTGCGCTGTGTGCCGAGGTGATGATTACCGCCGTCCGCCGCCTGGGCGTAGACGCAGCGATTATCTTCTCCGATCTGTTGCCAATCTTGGAGCCGATGGGGCTCGACCTGGAATTCTCGCAAGGCGAAGGGCCAGTCATCCATAACCCGGTTCGCGAAGCCCGCGATGTCGATCGCGTCGTGGAACTTGAGAGTGTCGAATCGCTGTCGTTCGTCACCGAAACAGTTCGGCAAACTCGCGACGGCCTATCGGGCATTCCGATCATCGGTTTTGCCGGGGCCCCATTTACACTGGCCAGCTATGTCATCGAAGGGGGCGCGAGTCGTAACTTTCTGCACACCAAAACGCTGATGTACCGCGACAGCGGCGCCTGGACGGCGCTGATGAACCGCCTGTCTCGGGCCATCGCGCGCTATCTCAACGCGCAAATTGCCGCCGGCGCGCACGCCGTGCAAATTTTCGACAGTTGGGTGGGCTGCCTCGGTCCCGACGATTACCGCCGCTATGTGCTGCCGCATTTGAAATCGGTCATCGACCAGCTTATGCCTGGCGTGCCGGTCATTAATTTCGCCACGGGCAATCCGGCGCTGGTGCCGTTGCAGGCTGAAGCCGGCGGTTCGGTCATCGGCGTTGACTGGCGCATTCGACTCGACGACGCTTGGCGCGCTATCGGCCATGACCGTGCCATTCAAGGGAATTTGGAACCTGCTGTATTATTGGCTGACCATGCGGAGATTCGCCGCCGTTCCAAAGATGTGCTTGACCAAGCGGCTGCGCGACCTGGCCACATTTTCAATCTCGGTCATGGGGTCTTTCCGCAAACGCCGGTCGATAATGCCATTGCTTTGATCGACGCAGTTCACGAACTCTCGGGGCAACATTAATCAACGCTTATCTGGCCCATGATCAGCGCCGCAATTCTGGCCGTGACCCGCGGAATCAATGGATTCTTAGGCAGCCGCGCGTCGATCATGCTCGACGTCGTGTTTCTGGCGATGTTTCTGGTATTGCCGGTGCTCGCTTGGAGCATTTGGCAAGTGCGCAGCCGGCGGCGGTTCGCACTGCACAAACGGGTGCAGTTGATTACGGCCGCCGTGCTGTTGGTGACCGTGGTCGCCTTCGAAGTCGATATGCGCTGGATCAGCGGCTGGACCGAACGCGCGAAACTTTCTCCGTATTGGGAAAGCGGAGTCGTTCGCGCCAGCCTGGCGATTCACTTAGTGTTCTCCGCCAGCACCGCCGCGCTGTGGGTGTATGTGATTATTGGCGCGCTCAACAACATTCCTAAACCGCCCGGTCCGTCGGACTATAGCCGCTGGCACAAATTCTGGGGCTGGCTAGCCGCGCTCGATCTAACGATGACCGCCATCACCGGCTGGATTTTCTACTATCTGGCCTTCGTGGCTTGAAAGAGTGCCGGGCATCGCTCGTAAAATTGAGCGTCGGAGCCGATTCTGGTTGTTCGGCGTGCTTTTGATTCATAAAATGATGCAGTTCTGATCGATCGATTTTGGCCCCGGCGTGTGTTTAGGAAACACAAGACCGAACCGATTGACACCGATTCCATGCGTCTCCGCTTCACTATCCGCGATTTGCTGTGGTTTGCTGTGGTGTTGGCATTAATGATTGGTTGGTATATGGATCACGCTCGCCTTCGACCAGGTGCTGGCTTGTCGTCGCCGGGTCTACAGATCCGACCGGTTCAGGGCATGAATATCACAGTACCCATAGATGCAGGCTGGATTACAGTTCCACGGTACGAATTTGTTTCGCGCGGCATTCAATCGATCGACCTCAAGCTGTACGCCGTAAAAGATCAACAAGTCATCGACCTTGGGTCGGCAACCGTAAGTTATCTAGATTCTCGCTCGTCGGACATTTGCGGGTCTCTGTATGCCGCCATTCTCTCGAAGACCAATGGAAACGAATCGCCGTCGCAGAGAGTGCTTAGCTGCGGTATCACGACCGACCATGCAGTTAGGCAGACACCGCTGAATAATTTAGCGATTGATTCGTCGTATCGATTCGTCTCATCTTTAGAACGCTACACTCTCTCGGAAATACCGGCGGGAAAGGAAGAGGCTATTTGGGGATTCTACTGGCGATCAATCACAGTTCCGCGGCCAAAAACCGTTGACGATTTGCTGGCTGAGCCAACTCCGTTCAAGACTTGGAACAAAGATGAAATCATCGAATTCGCCAAAAAGAATGACGATTCGATCGTCATGTTCGCGACCGTAACGGCAAAATAATGAAGCTGCAACACTATTGTGCGCGGCTCTCCTGACCCCACACCAGTGCTGGACCGAAGGTTTCCTGCGCTGATTGGAATATCGGAGACCTCCGGTCAGTGCGACGACGCGGTTGGGAGACCGTGCCATAACGGGTAGGTTCGAATGCAATGATCGGCAATCCATGTCGCATGGTTGGGCGACTCGCAGCACAGGTCAATCTGGCCTGAAAACGCGGTTGATATTGATACATAGGTTCACTATAATTTAATTGATCGTCGATCTCTTCACCGCAAGCAGGGCTGATAATTTCAGCGATCGTGAACTACGCCGAAATGGACGTAGATTCGACCAGTTTTGCCCACGGCATTATCAATTCGCTCAACGATTGCCGAGCAGCCCATGCGCTGCATCGCATAAAAAAGATGAAATTTGCATTAAAAAATGGGGGCGCCTGGAACCAGCGCAAAATCCAACTTGGTAACCGTCGGCCATCACGGCAGGGTGGGTTCAACTTGCTGCCACTCCGTTGGCTCGCGACGCCGGGCGCTCAGGCTTTCCGAGCGGACAACTACGTGGGCCGCGTCGCAAACGGTTTTCCGCCGTTTTTCACGGTTTTCGACCGTTTCCAACCGTTTTTCCCGTTTTCCGGAAAGTCATCGTTGTCGTTGTGTCCTCTATGCGATCCGCCGTCCTGTACGTCGGCCGCAACGGAAAGTACTCTGAATAGTTTGGGAAAGTGCCGACTTCGCTCGCTGGAGCCAACAGTGGACATCGATCGATCGAACACCGCCGACGCCGTGGAACCAGACGCCACCCAAGCCGGCAATGGCCACGCGGCCAATGGTTCTGGCGCAGTCGGCGTCCTGGGCGATTGCATTCGCATTCGCGGCGCGCGGGTTCACAACCTGCAAAACATCGATGTCGATATTCCTCGCGATAAGCTGGTCGTCATCACCGGTCCCAGCGGCTCGGGCAAAAGTTCGTTGGCACAAGACACCATCTTCGCCGAAGGGCAGCGGCAGTACATCGAAAGTTTGTCGGTCTACGCCCGGCAATTTCTGCATCAGATGGAGCGACCCGATGTCGATCTGATCGAAGGCCTGCAGCCGACGATTTCGATCGACCAGCGCCGGCAACGCGAATCCGCGCAGTACCGTGGCTACAGTCACGGAGATTTACGATTATCTGCGGTTGCTGATGGCCCGCCTGGGCACGGCGTATTGCTACCAGTGCGGCACGCCGATTCGTCAGCAATCGCCAGAGGAAATTAAAACAGAATTGATGCAACTGCCGCCCGGCACGAAAGCGATGATCTTGGCACCGATGGTCCGTGGCCGCAAAGGGCAGCACAAAGATGTGTTCGAGACCATTCGCAAAGCCCAGCTGCAACGAGCCCGCGTGGATGGCGAGGTGGTCGATGTCGGCGGCGAACCGCCGGAGCTAGCGACGCGGAAGAATCATACGATTGAAGCGGTGGTCGATCGCATCGTGATTCGCGAAGGCATTGACGATCGGCTGGCGGAATCGCTGAATCTGGCTATCACGCACGGCGACGGGGCGGTGTTGGTGAGCTACCAGGTGCGCGATCCCGATCATCCGGAGGTCGGCCAGTGGCACGACATGATTTTCAGCACGCTTTATGCGTGCCCGAACTGCAAAATCAATTACGAAGAGCTGGAGCCGCGCACTTTCAGCTTCAACAGCCCCTACGGGGCCTGCCCGGTGTGTGAAGGTTTGGGCTCGCGCGAGGAGTTTGACCCCGATTTGGTGCTGGGCGACGAAACGCTTTCGCTGAGCACCGGCTTGGTGCTGCCGTGGAAGAGCGATTCGGCGGCGCAGGAAAAACAACATCGCGCAGCGCTGGCCGATTTTCTGAAGGCCCACGATTTGAAATGGGACACGCCCTACGTCGAGTGGAAACCAGCGGTCCGCGAAAAAATTTTTGCGCGGAGTTGGGAAACCCTCTCCCTCGGAGAGAGGGCTGGGTGAGGGTACCAACTCGCTGATGAAGAACGCGGGAGCCCTCACCCCAACCCTCTCCCACAGGGAGAGGGAGCACGGCTTCCTCGGCCTGCTCACGCTGCTGGAAAAAGAATTCGCCACGGCGACGAAAGCGGCCGATCAGGAGCGGCTGGCAGTGTTTCGTGGACAAGTTATTTGTGCCGCCTGTCACGGTGCAAGAATCCGGCCCGAAGCCCGCCATGTGCGGATCGGTGGCAAAGCGATTCACGAAATTACGGCACTGCCGGTGCGCAAGGCGCGCGAGTTTTTCGCGCAACTCTCACTCTCACCCCAACCCTCTCCCGTCGAGGGAGAGGGAGTTTCCGGAACCCTCTCCCCTGGTGGGAGAGGGCAGGGTGAGGGGGAATTTGCCGAAGAAGACCTCCCCATCTATGAGCCGCTCGCCGCCGAAATCACTTCGCGGCTGCGGTTTCTCGATCAGGTTGGCCTGAATTACCTCACGCTAGATCGGCCGGCCGACACGCTCAGCGGCGGCGAATTGCAGCGCGTACGGCTAGCCACCGGCATCGGCAGCGGACTAGTCGGTGTGTGCTACGTACTCGATGAGCCGTCGATCGGACTGCATCCGCGCGATAATCAGCGGCTAATTGATGCCCTGCGCGATCTGCAATCGCAAGGCAACACGGTGCTGGTGGTTGAGCACGACGAAATGATGATGTGCGCCAGCGATCACTTGCTCGACATGGGACCCGGTGCCGGTGCTCATGGCGGCCGCATCGTTTCACAGGGCACGCCAGCCGCGGTGTGTGCCGATCCCAATTCGATCACCGGGCGTTATCTCTCTGGCGCCCAATCCATCCCGGTGCCTCCACAGCGCCGCAAAGTGGCGAAAACCCGCTCGATCACGCTGGAAGGCGTGACGACCAACAATTTGAAAAATGTCAGTGCGCGATTTCCGCTGGGGGTGTTCACCTGCGTCACCGGTGTCAGCGGCTCGGGCAAGAGTTCACTGGTGAACGAGACGCTGGCACGCGCTCTGGTCCGCCGCTTGATCGGCATGGGACCCAAGCCCGGTCCGCACACTAGCCTGCGGGGGGTGAATCAGATCGACAAGATCATCGTGATCGATCAATCGCCCATTGGCCGTTCGCCGCGGAGCAATCCGGCCACCTACGTTGGCGTGTTCGACGAAATTCGCAAAGTCTTTGCCAACACTCGCGAAGCCAAGCAGCGCGGCTTCAAATCGGGCCGGTTCAGTTTCAACGTCAAAGGAGGCCGCTGCGAAGAATGCCAGGGGCAGGGTCTGAAGAAAATCGAGATGCAGTTTCTGCCCGATCTGTTTGTGCCCTGCCCGGTGTGCGATGGAACACGCTTCAACCGGCAGACGCTGGAAGTGCGGTTCAAAAGACTGTCAATTGCCGACGTGCTCGATTTGCGGATTGACGACGCTGTGCAGCTGTTCGAAAACGTGCCGACAATTTCACGTCCGCTGATCAGTCTGCAAAAAGTGGGCCTCGGCTACCTCACACTGGGGCAATCGGCCACGACACTTTCCGGCGGCGAAGCTCAACGCGTGAAGCTGGCCGCTGAATTAAGCCGCGTGGCAACGGGGAGCACGTTGTATTTGCTCGATGAGCCAACCACCGGCCTGCACTTCGACGATGTGCGGAAGCTGCTGGAAGTGCTCGGCCGCCTCGTGGATCTGGGCAACACGGTGATGGTGATCGAGCACAACTTAGACGTGATGAAGATGGCCGATTGGATTCTCGACCTGGGGCCAGAAGGAGGCGAAGGCGGCGGCCAGATCGTGGCTGAAGGCACGCCGGAAGAAATTGCCGCGCAGCCGGAAAATGAAACCGGCAAATTGCTGAAGCCGCTGCTTACTCCCTCTCCCCTGGGGAGAGGGTCGCGGTGAGGGTGTCCGAATGAATCACACTTCAAATTACGAAAGTCGAGCCCAGCTCCCCTCACTCTGCTCTTTCCCAGATGGAGAGGGTTCTGGTTGCACCGCTACTTCAAATCAACGGTCCAGTATGCCGTATCGACGAAGGTCTTCCAGCTTTCGTACTTCGGATTGTCGAGCTTCACCGACAAGAGCGGGCTGCGCTTCGGCTTGACCGGCGCTCGAATCAATTTCATATGGGCTTCGTGCGGCGTGCGGCCGCCCTTGCGGACATTGCAGGCCACGCAGGCGCAGACCACGTTTTCCCAGCTGGTTTCACCACCACGGCTGCGCGGCATTACGTGGTCAAGACTCAGTTCGCTGGTCGGAAAACTCTTCCCGCAGTACTGGCAGTGGTTGCCGTCGCGGGCAAACAAATTGCGACGGTTGAAGCGCAGCGTTTGCCGCGGAACCCGGTCGTAGAACAACAACCGAATCACGCGCGGGGCCTGCAATTCGAAATTGATGCCACGAATCCAATCGTCGTGCTGCGCTTTGAAGGCGGCGCGCAACGCGCTGATTTCGCGCCACGATTCGAAGTTGTAGTTGGCGTACTGCCCTTCTTCCAGATGGATGACTTCGGCCAGCTCGCGAAACAAAAGCCCCACGGCCCGGCGCACGTTGATCACATGCACCGCCATGTAATACCGGTTGAGCACCAATACGCTGGAACTAAGAGCGCCAGATCCCGAAGCACGCATGCAAATAGTCTCCTTGATCGGCTCGGTCTACAATTACACCGCTGCAAGGTCGACTCGAACAAGACTGAGGAGCGATTTGCCGCATCGGTGTGCGATGGCTCGGCCCCGAGCTTGCCCATCAGACGACCCGCAAATGCCTGTCGTGCCGTACAAATTGATTGTAACCGGAAGCCCTGTAACAAACCAGTCTTGTTCGGGAGCATAGGAATCGCTAAACCCGATTCTTGTCAGCTTTTTGTTAAGTTTGCACCAGCGCCTTGGGCTGGTTCGCTATCCGACGGCAGACTTTCGGCGACGGCCATAAGCATGTGTGACGCCGCCGGAAACAGGTTCGCGCCAGAGCTGTTTACATTCCCGCGAAGATTGGTTACGTCGGCAACGGCGTTTGGTTGCGGATGCGCGAAGTGCTGGCAACGGAGATGTCGAAGCACCTCTGCGTCACGGACCTGGCCGCTAGTTGTTCGTTGCCATCGGGCAGCGAACGTTGCAATTGCATGGCGAAACAGCCGCAGGATGGTGGCGCGCGATTACACGCTTGTCAATAGCACAACAGGCAAACTTTATGTTTTCAAAACAACTTTCAGAAAATGCACGCGTTTCACTTGCGTCGCTTTGCACGGCGGCGTTAGGATTGAGTTCAGTGGTGAGGGATGGGCGTCGGCAGGATAGACGTCTTACAACTTCGATTACCGTGGGGACGAGTAATGATTCACCATTCGTGTGACATCTGCAAGCGATTAATAGACACAGAACAGGATGTGCGATACGTTGTGAAGATGGAAGTTTATGCCGCGCTGGATCCGGCGATGGATGAAGTGGACGACGACCGCGACGGACTGCAGGAAGTGCAAGAGATGCTGCATCGCATCGAAGATTGCAGCACCGAAGACGTGGCTGATGATGATGTGTATCAGCAACTGCGTTTCGATTTGTGCCCAGAGTGCCGCAAGAAGTTTTTGAAAGCGCCATTGGGCCGCGAGGCGCTCAAGCAGTTCGATTTCAGTCAGAACTGAAGCGGACAATTCTGCCGCCTCCCTCTCCCTCTGGGAGAGGGGCTGGGGGGTGAGGGTGTAGATCGCTGCATATATCTCGCTCCTAAGCTGCCGCTGTCGCTCCTTGTGAGCGATTTCTGGCGCGGATAAAATCGCCTCTTTGCGCAACAGCGCGCTCGCGACGCGGCTAAAAATCGATTTCGGCATTCCACCTCACGGGCACCGTGCGTTCTTTGCCGAATGCTGAACCCCGAACCCTGAACCTTCATTTGAGCAACACATTAAACATCGCGGTCATTCCCGGCGACGGCACCGGGCCGGAAGTGACGAACGAAGCGCTGAAAGTTTTGAAAGCCATCGCGCCGTCGGAAGGCCTTAAGTACGAACTGACGAACTTCGATTGGGGCTGCGAACGGTATTTGAAAACCGGCGAAACACTGCCTAAAGGTGGTGCCGATGAATTGCGAAAATTCAACGCCGTGTTCCTCGGGGCCGTCGGCCATCCCGATGTTGCGCCGGGTATTATCGAAAAAGGCTTGCTGCTGGCCTTGCGATTCGAGCTCGATCAATACATCAATCTGCGCCCCGTGCAGTTGTTCCCCGGCGTGGAGACGCCGCTGGCCGGCAAGGGACCGAAGGATATCGACTTTGTCGTGGTTCGCGAAAACACCGAAGACCTGTACTGCGGCGTTGGCGGCTGGCTCAAAAAGAACACGCCCGATGAAGTGGCCACGCAGGCCGCGGTCTACACCCGCAAGGGTTGCGAGCGCTGCATTCGCTGGGCGTTCGAATACACGCGCAAGCGAGATAATCCCAAAGGAAAAATGCTCACGCTGGTGGCCAAAACCAACGTGCTCACTTACGGGCACGATTTATGGTGGCGCACGTTTCAAGATGTCGCCAAGCAATATCCCGACGTGAAGGCCGATTACAACCACGTCGACGCCTGTTGCATGTGGATGGTCAAAACGCCGGAGTATTACGACGTGATTGTCACCACCAACATGTTCGGCGACATCATCACCGACCTGGGCGCGATGATCCAAGGCGGCCTGGGCGTGGCGGCCGGCGGCAACATCAACCCCGACCCTGGCGGCGTGAGCATGTACGAACCGATGGGGGGCAGCGCCCCGAAATACACCGGCCAGGGCGTCATCAACCCCATCGCCGCCATCGGCGCCGTGGCCATGCTCTTGGAACACAGCGGCCAGCCGAAAGCGGCGACTCGCATCATGCAGGCCATCCGTCATATCACCGGTACGAAAATGAAAAGCCAGGCCGCGGGAAAGATGGGTTTTTCCACGAGCCAAATTGGCGATTTAGTGTGCGAGGCGATTTTGAGCGGTTAGAATAAATTGCGAGCAGCTTGTCAGATCTTGTTTCTTGGAACGGTGTTTTGGTCGATAATTTGTTGGAGCGTCATGCACATGAAGGTTCAGGGGCGCTATTTTTCATGCTCCGTTGTTGTTTACCTTGCAGTCACGGCCGCGGGGCTTCTTCGCAGCGCCGAACCGGAATCGGTCAAAACGCCCGCCGACCAGTTCGCTGCATTGACGAGGGAATACGAAGATCAGGTGGCCGCGTTCTACAAGGATTATAATGCCATAAAGGGAGCGGCAGAAAAGAGAGATTTCGACGGGGAACATTTTCCGGCTCCAGAAAAATTTTATCCGCGGTTTCTGGAATTGGCCGAGACCTATCGGGATGATCCAATTGCTGTCGACGCATTGGCCTGGGTTGCCAACAACCTGGGAAGAAATCTCGAAAGAGATGAGGCAATACATCGCCGGCCGTTCGATATCCTGCTGCGCGATCACTTAGCCAGCGATAAGTTACCGATCGCTTTCGATAATGCAAACGACGATTTTCTGCGCACCGTGCTGGAGAAAAGTCCGCACCGCGAGGTCCGTGGATTGGCCGACTTTACCTTGGCGGAGCACCAAATATGGCGCATTGCCGCACTGTGCGGCGTTTTCGAGATGAAAATCCCAGTTGGCAAATCAGCAAGATTTGGCTCAGGGCAGTTCATGGGGATGAATTTCTGGTAACCATGAATTTGGACGAGGCCACGAAGGAAGTCGAAACCGTACTGAAGCAGATCGTGCAGGACTATGCCGACGTTCCCATCGCAGATCGCCGGAACGGCAAAACACTGGGCGAGTTGGCGAAAAATCACTTGCATGAAATCCACGACCTAGGCATCGGCATGGTCATGCCGGAATTGAAGAGCACCACTCTGGACGACAAACCGGTGCAGCTTGCCGATTTGAAGGGCAAAGTGGTCGTATTGGACGTGTGGGCCACCTGGTGCGGACCGTGCTGTGCCATGATCCCGCACGAACGGGAAATGGTCAAGCGGCTGGCCGATAAGCCCTTTGCGCTGGTGAGCATCAGCGTCGACGAAACTCCGCAGACCGTTACCGATTTTTTAGCGAAAGAACCCATGCCCTGGAAGCACTGGTACAACGGCCCTTCGGGTTCCGTCATCGCTGATATGAATGTGTACTCATATCCGACAATTTATGTGCTCGATGCCAAGGGCGTCATTCGCTATAAGGACATCCGCGACACGCTGCTGGACAAAGCAGTTGACACGCTTCTGAACGAACTGGGGCAACCTAAATAACTTCCAGATGTCGATTTGCTGGAAGCGTTCTTTCAGCCGCTCCTTGTAATCGACAAAGAAGTGTCGGTTCTCTGGTGTGTCGGCTACATCGACAAAGACCCGCACGTTCCAGTCCCGATGCACCTTGCCGGCGTGCTCCCACTAACCTTCGATGAGTTGGGTCTCGGCGGAGAAAGACGTGAATCGTTTCCGAATCCCTTCTACAGCGAGAGCAGCGAGGGCGGTTTCAGGCACCAACGTTTCGCCGTTTTCCCAACTGCGGAACGAGAAACGGCCAGCCAGAAATCCGAGTGCGTCGGTTTCCGTGTCCGAATCATTGAATCGAAAGCGAACGAAGTTCATACTAAAATCATAGCCTAATAGCAGCGGTTCGACAACGCAATTGTGGGTGCAACATGGCCGACAAACCGACCGATCTCGGCACCGGCTTCGACAAACACAAGCGCTACGAGTTCGCCGATCATGATGCCGCTGCGGGTTCCGCCAGCGCGGCTTCCGCTGGCTTCGCCGGGGCTGCCGAGCTATTGGGTTTCAACGGCGCAGGCGGGGCATAATACATCTTCGGTTCGGTGAGCTTCGGTTCGTGCAGACACTGGATGAATCCGCGGTCGGTATACAGCAGTAATCGATCGCTCAGGTCGTTCACCAACGGCTTGATCAACTGCGGCAACGGCATGGTGCCCACACGGGCGCCGGTCTTCGCATCGAGAATTGCAAGGCGGCCGAAACGATCGATTGTGTAAACCCGCTCGGGGCTGGCCGAGACAAACTGGGCCGGATCGGGAGACGACCAAATTTGCGCCCCGTTGTCGCTGCGCACGGCGAACATCCCACCGTCTTGCGCCAGCACGTAGACCACCGGTCCCGTGGCGATCGGCACGATTTTGATCGGCGAGCCGGCCGCGAATTTCCAGCGTTCGTCTCCCCGCTGTGCGTCGAAGGCGATCAAATATCCGCCTTCGGTGCCGATGTACACGTTCGGCGCAAAAATGGTCGGCCCGGTGCTGATGCCATCGCCGACGGCCGAATCGAAGTCGGCTCCCAAATCGGCAAACTGATGCGCGAATGCGATTCAAATCGCCAGCCCAAGCAATTTCAATGCCCGACGCCGATGCGTGCCCAATCACGCGTCCCGCCGAAGGCAAATAGCTGGGGGTTAGCGTCTTTTCCGCGTCCGACAGCGGATAAACTTCCAGCGGCCCTTTGACCAGCGGCAAAATCACGTGATGATCTGAAAGCACAGGCCCACGCTCCGGTGTGCCGCTTGGTTGCCGCTGGTAAATCAGATTGCCACTGGCGCGATCGAGCACAAACAGCGTCGAGGTGTTGGCGACCGCCACGTGAGTGGCATTCGCACCCGCAGCCAACGTCAAAGTATGGCGGTTGCCCGCCTGAAACGACCAACGCAGCAAGCCGGTTTCGGCATCGATGACGTGCAGCATGCCTTCATCGGTTACCACCAGCACCAAGCCAGCATAGTTGTGGATGCTGGTGATTTTCGATCTAGCCGGATCCAGCGGCACTTGTGTGTACCAAGCGCGAACCAAACCGGATTGCTCGGCCACGGTTCGCGGAATCAGCGGCACATCGTGCGATTGAGCACTCATACCGCGTGCCATCGACAAGACCAGGATAACGACGATCGTGACGCAAAATTTGGAGCGGATCATGGCAAGTGTGACCTTGGTGCAGATGACAAGCGCGGCGAAACGTCCCTTTCATGATAATTGCCGCCCGAGCCGCCTGATAGCGTCCAGCTTGGGGCGCTAGACCACTTCGGGACTACGTTCTAAGCTGTGGTCGGCCCTGATTTTGTGCGCTTCCCAATCAACCGCCGCCGCCTGCAATGCCGCTCTTATGACACTGCCGATCAAAATCGCTGATCCGGCCGGTTTACAAGAGATTTTGGGCTATCTGAATTTTTCTTCCGGCGTCAGCGACCCCAAATTCCTGCGGGGTTTGAACGAACTTTGGGGTGCAATCGAAGTGGCCGATGGGCAGCCGAAGCCATCGTGGCAAGTTGCCCGACAGTTGCTTGGCAAGAAGCTCGACGAACTATCGGCCAGTTCGGCCGCATTTCGCGATGCCGACCAAGCGCGGTCCGTTTTGAAGATTCTGTTCGACGAAGCACTACCTGCTTATCGGGAATTTCACCGCGACCTGCTCTTTCATCAGACCGAGGGGGATTTATTCCGCCCACTGTTCGTCGGTCGTGTGGCAGAAACAATTTTGAGTGAAGGTGGCCCGTGGGATGAAACCGAGCGCATCGTGACCGGTGCGCTCACGCGGCTGAACGATTTTCTCGGTCATCGACCGGTGCCGGTGCTCGAAACTCACAAGCACGAGCCGTATGCCCATGAACGAGTTCGCCCAGTGCCGTTGTTTGTGGCCGGGGCTGGCGCAGCGGTTGGAAAATATCATGACTTGGTCGAGCAGACGCTAACGATCTTGCGCAACACCGATCGCCAGTTGCTCGAAGCCGCCTGCTTCGATCCAGAGTTGCTCGACGAACTAGCGTTCGATCCGCGGGCGTACGATTTCAATCATCCGGTCAATCGCCGGCCGAACTATCACTTCGGCCAGTGGGACCCGCACTTGATCGACAACAAGGGTCACTATCGCCGGTTTGTGATTCAGCAATGCACGCTCGATGCCGTGTTAGCTCGCGTAGAGCAGACCACCAATCTTCCGCGCGAGCAATTGCTGTTCGAAGCTGGCGCCGTTTTGGCCGGCACAATCTTGATGTCCGCCGGCACCAGCGGCAGCGGGCCGGAAATGCACGATTCCACAGTTTCACTCGCCACGCTGCTGCCGCGAATCGCAAAATATCGGGACGAGTTTTATCAGCAGCTATTTGCCAAAGCCAGCGGCGAGCATCGTGCACGATTGGAAGCGGAAGCCGCGGCCCGGCGGCAGCCATTTGCCGGCGCACGACAGCATTTGAATGGCGAATTGGCCCGCCTGCGTGCATTGCAAATGCAGCACACGGCGCTGGCCTTGCTGTTTGCACGGTTAGGCTTCCCCGAGGCGGCCATGCGTCAGGCAGCGATTGTGCCGGCTGCTTCGGCGCGGATGGTTTGCCAAATTCAATGCCTGCTAACCGCCGGACATCGCGAGGCCGATTCCGGCCGGCTGTCTGACGCGTTCGCAGTGCTGCCGCAGGTCGAAGATTTGCTGCACCGCGCGATTCAGTGCGGTGCGGTGGTCGATCCTTGGAACATCCTCGGCTTCGGCGGGCAATTCAGTCTGTTCCCCGCAGTCGAGAACAGCATTCCCGATCCGCGCGTCGACGAGCTGTTAGATCTCGTCGAACAAATTTTCGCCCTCTATGCCCGGCTGTGGCACGAAGCAGCAACGGCAGAAAACGCCGACTTGCAAAAAAAGTTGCCGGCCGCATTCCGCAAACGAGTCGAATGGTGGGACAAGTTTGCGACAACGTCTATCGGCAGTATCAAACACATCTCTGGCCAGGAAGCGTACGCGGCAGCCGGGCGTGTTGCTTCCGCATTGGCGGCATGGAACAAAGCTGGAGAAGCCGCCGGCAGCGTGGCATTTTGGCAACCGCACGCTGAAGAGTTCGATTCGCCGCAGGCTTATGGCCGTGTCATTGAAGTGCTGCTCGACAAGCCCGATCTACTGGCGGCGATGGCCCTCTTGATGCACTGGCTGAGCGAATCGGAAAGCGTGCGTCTTGACGAAGGCCCGCGAAGTTTTTACGCCCTGGCCGTCCGCTGGATGCAGACGGCCCTCTCCTCGCCCTCTGAGAGAGGGGCCGGGGGAGAGGGTGCAGGTAATGTCGACGATCAGCACCTTCACCCCAACCCTCTCTCAAAGGGAGAGGGAGATAGAAAGGCGAGACCCGAGGGAGACCGAAACCAAACCCTTATCGCCAAGTTTTTTGACTACCTCGAAGCTAACGCCGGCATTTACTGGGAAGTTCCCGATTGGCAGCCGGGCGAATCGGTGAACGGCGAAAATCATTCGCGGAAATTCGAGACGGTCGAAGATACCGGCAATGATGACACCGAGATGGAAGATGAAGAAGATCTGTTCGGCGCCGCTTACGAAAGCATGGTCTACCGCGACAGCACGGCCGACGACATCGATGCTGACATGCTGGAAGTTCCCACGGCCGGCGACTCGAACGATGAACTTGACGACGAACAGCAGCGACTTTCCGGCCGTCTGGCATTTCAGGCCATGTTGGCGGCGCTGTGGAAAATGGCAGCGCAATCTGCGGGCTCGCCGGCCGAGTGGCTCTCGGAAGCCGCCTCCAATCGGCAACAACTTTTGAAACTCGCAGCCACAATTGGCCGCCATCCTATTCCCGCCACGTCGGCCAGTTACGATGCCTTGCTCGATTACGATCGCCGGCGATTGGTGCGCGAGACGATTCTCGAAAAAGTCATCGCCACGATCGCCGCCAACATGGAAGCCGAATTGCTGCTGGCGACGACACAACCCGAGGCACGGCAACGCCGCCCCCAACTGGATCCAGCATCTGCGGTGGCCGGGCCGGAAACCATCGCCCTGTGGTCAGCGGTATTGCAGGGCAATGTCGCAGCAGTCAAAAAGCATTGGGGAGTTTTTCTGGCGGAAGTCGCCCTTCAGCCATTGCTGTATGTGCCGCTGGCTCGTGGCGGCGACGCGCGCAGAATTGCCGCCACACGCGGCATGCAGCAAAGCATCCGCGAACTACTGGGCCGTCTGCCGCGGTTGGGCTTGCTCAGCGAAACATGTCAGCTGCTGCGAGTCGCCCGCGCGATGGAAAAAGATCACCCGCAAGGGGCCGGCGCCGTGACGGAATTCGATCGACTGTTTGAAATCGGCTTCAAATCGATTGTGGAAAGCATGGTCGAATCGTCGCTCGGTTGGGGAAGGAAGACGGCAAAAGGCAGAAAGCAGAAGGGAGAAAGCAAGCAAAAACCAGAACCACAATCACCCCTTCACCCCTTCACCCCTTCACCCCTTCATCCTTCCGATCCCGCCATCGACGCCCAACTCATTGATTGCCTGCAGCAAGTCACCGAATCGCTGCTCTCCGAATGGCTCACGCACAGCCGTACTTTGCGGCTTACGGTGTTGGAGCGCGTCGTTTCACCCAAAGCCTGGCAAGAACTGGTGAAGTTCATCGAGCGCTACGGCCACGATTTGTTCACGCAACAGTTTTTTCACCTGGGCAACCTGCGGGCGATCTTGCACCAGGGCATCGATGTCTGGCTCGAACGGCTCGTCGACGACCATGAAGCGACCGAGCAACTGCTGCTGGTGCGGGAGCTAGATCACGGCCTGTCGCGGGCTGAAGCCAAACGGCACTTATCGCTGATCATCGAAGCCATCGTCGAAAACTATGCCGAGTACCGCGATTACAACGCCACAACCACGCAGTCCGATCGCGGTGAAATGCTGTACGCGCTGCTCGATTTTTTGCGCGTGAAAGTCGGCTACGAACGCATCCATTGGAATCTGCGCCCGGTGATGATGGCTCACGAAGTGCTGGTGCGACGCGGCTGCAGTGGCGCTGCCGAATTGTGGCGGCGCGCGATGGCCGAACGTACCGCCGATGCCTCCGATCAGCAGCTTCGCCGGCTTACCGATCTGCAAACTCAATACGCCATGCGATTATCGACAGTGGCCGACCGCTTGGCCGAACGCTTTGTGCGACCGCTGGCCATCGACCGTGTGCGAGCCTTGGTCGCTCCCGCCGCTGAAGAAGCTCGCAACGGCTGGCCTCCCGCGGCCTTCGCGCTCTTGGAACAAGAAGCCGGCGAATTGGCGCAAGAACCGTGCGGCGCGGGCCTTGACGTGCCCGACTGGCTGGAAGGCTTGGAAGAAGAAGTGGACCACGTCACCTCCGGCACACGCACGTGGAATCCTTCCGCCGATTCTCTGGACAACCTCCCCTGGGTCCGGCTCACGTGGGACGAAATTCAAGCCCAACTCACCGATTGGGACACACCGCCGGAGGTGAGTAAGTGACGCTGCCCAGATTTGTTTTAGACGATCACTCGATTAGCTCTGCCCCGAGTTTACGCAAGACACCATCCAAATAGCCCTGCGCCCGGACGCAATTCCCTCGAAATTTTCGAGAAGTGTGCGATCGAAGTGCGGCACTACTTGCTGTTCGAGATCGCGCAAACGGTAAGGTCGAACGTGGTCTTGCGTTAAAAGCCCGACGCGCAACAGATTAGCTTCTCCGAACATCCAGTTCGACAGCGGTGACAGCCAAAGGCATGCGAGTACCGGCTTATAACCGTCTACGGCACGGCGATTAAGACCGATTTCGTCTTTGGATTCGTAACCGATTTCCAAGGCTACAATAGTTTTTACCTCCGTCGCGAACTTCATCCCGGCAACATTGGCCGCATCGATATCGACGCCCTGCACTGCCCGTTCGACAACGTGGTTATAACCGGCCTGTAGGTATGCGATTGCCAGCACTTTTTGCGCAATCTTGCCGAACTCGCGCGGTCCGTGCTGTGCGTGCAACTGTGACAAGGCGGAGTAGACTTTGACATTCATTAGCAGCGGACCGTGGGGCCGTTGGAAGGGCTCCAATCGGAGTACGTGAAAGTCTTCTTCATATGTGTTAACCCGTCAATTAAAAGACTGTGGAAGGCGTCGTCCATCGTCGAAATGACAAGGTGCCTGTAACGAATGGCACTGCCGCTTACGGTGTAGGGTTTGAGGTTGCCTGGCCGGCCAGCAATCGTGCTCGCGATTGTTCTCGTGGCTCGGTCAGTAACTTATGGGGCTTGGGACGTCGTTTGACGGCGCGTGGTTCGATCCGATTCGGCCGATTGCCAATGCGATGACTGGCCATGTGCTCCAAGCGAAGTTGAACCAGCAGTTCCTGATGCTCTTGGGTAATCACTGCCACCATCCAAGCTGCGGCAATCGTCTGCAGCGCCACGGTGAAGCCGAGGTTGCGCGGTGAACGCTCGGCCGCCATCGCCGCTTCTAACATGGTCTGTCGAATCAGGTTGTACGCCAACAGGCCGGTGCGAAGCTCCTTGTGCGCCATCTCGGGCGTCTTGCACCGCAGGACGTCGAGCTTCAGTGGGCACTTGAGGGTTCGCAGGTCGAGTTCCACCAACCAGCGGCGACGATAGAGTGTCGCCAACTCGTCCGCCGGATAGGCCCTGGAATCCAGGAGTGTGGTCGCCACCACCAGCGATTGAACTCGGAATCCTCGTTCGGCCACCCGCACTTGCACTTCGCGCAAGCGCAGGCTTTCAGGCATTTGCGCGTAGGTGGCATCGTCCATCCAGTCCGGCTTCGGGGGACGCGGCCATTGGACCACCTGATCGCCTTTGCCCAGACGTTCACCTGCCTGGAAGTCGGCTTCTCGCAACTGATGCAAACGCACCACGACGTCCACGCCGAATTCCTGCAGCAGCGCGATCAGGAACCAACCGCAGTAGCAGCGATCGGCCAGCAGCACGTCACCGGCTTTCAGGCGTTCCAACAATTCGCGCAACAGCGCAGGCTCACCAGTCTCTTTGCCGGAATAGGGGCCCATCGCCACTTCGTGGATTAACCCGGTAGCCAGGGAGAACAACACCACCAGGCGCACCAGCGGGAAACCCAAACCCGGTTTCTGCGTGGGAGGTTGCGGATCGCTGGCTTGATTGGCTGGGGTGTCGGGCAGGCTGAGGGTGGCCCCATCGCCGATGAGCACACGTCGACCGCACCACCGCCACGCTTCGGGCACGGACTGTTCGCACTCCTTGGCCAGTTCGCGTGCCAGGCGCTCCAGCACACCCTCGGTCAGCTTGGCACGGGCCCGACAATACGCGCCGCTGTTGCTCGCGCAGACCTGCTTACCCAACGCGGCCCACAACACCGCCACGCGCGCCACGGCCGCCAGACACGAGCGCCGCTCCTCCGCGTGCAGCATCTGCGACAGAAAGGCCCACAACGTCACCGCCGGTGTGTAAACGACATCGTCTTCGTCGGTCTGCGGACTGGCAAAGTCGACTTGTTCGTCGAGGAACGCCTGCTCGATGCGCTGTTCCGGCAGCGTCTCGGCAAACGGCAGTCCGGGCTGAGACAGAAACGATCGTGAGACTAACGAAAACCGCCACAGCGTTCCCGACGCAAAGTTGGTAGAAGACATCAAAAGACCCTCCCTGGTCCACAAGCCGCCTCGATCCCAGGAAGGGTCTCGTCCGCGGAAAGCATAGATCAGGCAGGGCTCGTCCACCATGCCAACTTGCGCTTCTCCGCCGACGACTTTCAGCTCACCGAGAAAATTTGCATCGCCAGGGCGGTGCGACGATCGCAATGCGCGATTACCATACTACTACAAGGCCGGCAGTGCCATTCGTGCCTGTAACCGTTCACTTCATCAAGGATCTTTACCAACCGCCGTTGATGTTCGGGTGCCAGACTTTGGGAAGGGTCGTCCAGCATTAGAAACCCTAATTTTCCAGCGTCACCCGACGCAACACCCAAACCAAGGAAGATAGCCAGCGCCAAGGCGTTATAGTCCCCTTGAGAAAGAATGGGTGTGATTTCCTGCCTCTGGTCATCATAAAACTTGTAATCATTTTGGCCCGTTACCTTTTTTGATCCTACGTCGATCCGAATTGCCCGCAGTGCGGGATGCTCTGCAATTCGATTGAAGTAATCCTGTATTTTCTCCGACGCACTTGCGATCTTTTCCTTCGCCTCATCAGCAAGCACTCCGGTGACCGCCCCTTCAATTTGTCGGATTGCCTCGACGAAATCCTGCGCAACCATTGCTAATTGCTTCCAACTCTTGGAACTCTTGCGATTGCTCTAGCCCCTGAATCGTTTCAACTTTTTGCTCGGCGATGAGGATGGCGACAATCTGACTGATCGGTTCCAATTTCTACTCAACGGCTGTGAGTTGATTCTGGCGATCTCTTAGTGCCTGGTTAACTTGGTTCAATCGCTCGTCAATCAACCGCATGTCAACTTTTAGAAGTGAGATTGGATCGTCTTGAGCTGTAAGTTCTTTGCCAAGAAATTCACTGATTGCTGCCCGACTCGCCTCTAGCGTTCGTTTCACTCTTTCATAGGTCGCCTTAGCGGTATTCAAACTTTCGCGTAACTCATTAAGTTGTCTTTGCTGCTGCTTCAACGCCACGATTTCGTTACTGATATGGCCGGCCATTTTTTCCAATTCTGTTTCCCATTCGGCTTTCAGATTTTCCAATAAGCCATCCGCCTGATTGTGGCACAGGGGACACTTTCCGCCGAGTTTTGCTGGGTCTGCTTTCTCCAAAAGTTCGATTCCAGTTCGCACCAAAGCTGTCCTGTCGCCGGTAGCGTGCAACTCATTCTCCTTTTGCTGCAACAAGCTGGCCGCCGTATCCAAATCTGTTTGAATCTTTGCGTCACCACCGGTTTTTTCGTTCAAGGCGGCAACAGATTTTTCCGCCAGACCAAACGGTGCAAGTGCCCGCTCATATGCGTTTTGTAGGTCCGAGATTGTTGCCTTTCTCTGTTGAAGGCTGGTTTGTTCTTTAATACCCGGCAATTCAGAACGCAGCCGAACAATCTCCTTTTGACGCTACCAGCGAAATCCGAGAGTCCGTTCCAATTGTCGGGAACCTCCAGAGGATTCAAAGCACCCCCGAGTTCTCGGACGAAGTTATCCAGCGCGCCTTTGGCGTCAGCAGCGGCAGCAATTGCGCCTTTGGCTGTCATTTGTCCTGTGTTCAATCCCGCGCCTTGGGCTTGTTGGCGTGCCTCGTCGACAGCTCTCTGGCGCGTCGTCAAGATCGTCGCAACGCTGTTCTCAAAGCCGCTTAATGCTTCAGCAAGCGATCTCTGCTTCTGCGATAATTGACTTTCCTTGATTCCCGTCAGCAAATTGTTGTAGTCGGTAAGTCCAAGAAGGCGGTCGATTGCATCGTTGCGTTGTCGCGGCTCTTGCGTGAGGATGTCACGGATTGCTTCTTGGTGCAGATACGTAGTCGTCATAAAATCGCGGAACGACGTTCCAAAGAATTGCGCCAGTTTTTTCTCGGCCTCGTCATCAGTAACTGGCTCGGTATTGTCCACCGTTACGACTAGCTCCTTTTCGATCCTGCGCCTTTGTCTTCTTCTTGGTCCGCACTACAAGTATCTGCTGTTGGCCGTCGTGTAACTCCAACTCCACACAAACATCAATGTTTGCTAAATAGCGGTTTTCCATTATCCAGCCGACTGCGCTCACGGATACCGGTGTCCTTGCCAATCGCGTCATCGCCGAACAAACACCACTCAATGGCATTCAATGTCGAGCTTTTACCTTGATGGTTGCCTCCATATAGGATCGTCACAGGATCACCAAACACGAATTCGCAGCGGTCAGCAAAGCCGCGAAATCCTCTCACGGCAAGTCGCTTGATTTGAAACATAAGATCGTCCGTCGCGGTTAGAGCTTGGCTTTCAGCAACTTGAGCTTCGCATTAAAATCGAGCTCGAACTTGCCCATCTGCGTTGCTAGCAACTTGCTGACTGAGGCGTTCCCGCCCTGATCGAAGGCGTCAGCCACCTCCTGCAGATATTTCTCGGCGCGACTGCGACCCTGTTCAGTGCTAATAAGCTTCTCGTGGACCTTTTGCCGATACCCCATAAGTCTGCTCCTGTGAAACGATCGATCGAACCCGCGAAGCTCGAAAGAAGAACATTCTAAAGCCCCGTTCGACGATCAAGCAAATAAATTCGACTTTTGGGGTTACTGTCAATATTTATGCGTGTCTGGATAAACACGTCTGATCGCGCCTGCCGGGGCCGGACTTGACTCGACTCGCTCGGCTCTTTACCCTCTCGCGGCTTGTCGCTGGGATTTCCGGCGTTGCTAGCAGATTGATTTCAAGCCGACCACTTGGTGTCGGTCACCACCGCCAACGGCGTCGGCTTGGCTAATTACTAATCGCCAGTTGCTAATCGCTTTTCCCGGATGAAAGGATTCGTCCATGGATCGCTCCCTCGCCAATACCACCACTGGACCGGCTCAGGTCGTTGTCGTGCCGCCGTCGAATTCGACCGCTCTCGCCACTCCGGTGCCGCTCTTGGATTTGAAGCGGCAGTACGAACCGTTGCGGGACGAAATTCTCGCCGCCGTCACACGGGTTTGTGATTCGGGACGCTGGGTGCTCGGGCCGGATTGTGAAGAGTTGGAACGCGCCGTGGCTCAATTCACCGGTGCGCGGCATGCCATTGCCTGCGCGTTGGGGAGCGATGCCCTGCTGCTGGCGCTGATGGCACTGGGCGTCGATCAAGGCGATGAAGTGCTTTGCCCGAGTTATACATTTTTCGCCACAGCCAGCGCCATTTCGCGGTTGGGGGCCGAGCCGGTGTTTGTCGATATCGAGCCGGCCACGTTCAACATCGACCCCAAGAAAATCGAACCACTGATTTCGCCGCGCACCAAAGCGATTATTCCCGTGCATTTGTTTGGCCAGTGCGCGGCAATGGATGAAATCGGCCGCGTGGCCGCCAAGCATGGAGTGCCAATTATCGAAGACGCTTGCCAATCGATCGGCGCCGCTTACGCCGGCCGCAGTGCCGGCACGCTGGGCGACATCGGTTGCTTCAGTTTTTATCCGACCAAAAATCTCGGCGGCATGGGCGATGGCGGGCTGCTGACGACCGATCGCGACGATTTAGCCGCCAAGCTGCGCCTGCTGCGCGTGCATGGCATGGAGCCGCGGTACTATCATCAAGTGGTCGGCATCAACAGCCGCCTCGATTCGCTACAGGCTGCAATTCTCAACGTCAAGTTGCCGCATCTCGACACTTGGGCTCGCCAGCGGCAGACGAATGCCGAGCGGTATCACACGCTGTTCGCGGAGTGCGGCCTCAACAAAATCGTCACGCTGCCGCAAACGGTGCGTGCGGCCCGGCATGTTTGGAATCAGTACATCATCCGCGTGCCTGACGGCCAGCGCGATGCTTTGCGTAAGCACCTGACCGCGGCAAAAATCGGCACGGAAATTTACTACCCGGTGCCGCTGCACGAGCAGAAATGCTTTGCCTTGCTCGGCTACCAGTTGGGCAGCCTACCGGAAACCGAGTTGGCAGCGCGAGAAACGCTGGCTCTGCCGATTTTCCCCGAACTCACGGCCGACGAGCAGATGCGCGTTGTGAATTCGATCGCCGAGTTTTTCAACGCAGCTCAGAATGGTAGTGGCGGAGCAGCGGGTGTTTCAAAGATTCCGCGCCCGAAATTCATCGATCGCCAGAGTTCGATCGAACAACCGAAGTGATTGCTTAGCCCAAAAGTCGCTCCAGCGCCGGCGCAGCCCGGCCGCTACACGAAGTGAAAAAAACGCTTTGGGCGCCTCACTCTTCCTTCACCAAGGGCTCTTTCTTCTCGGTAATCACCGGGCATTGCGTCGCCATTTCGGCGTTCAGAGCGGTGAAGTCTTTCCACTGTTCGGGCAAGTTGTCTTCGTGGAAGATGGCCTCGACCGGGCATTCGGGAACGCAGGCTTCGCAGTCGATGCATTCGTCAGGGTGGATGTAGAGCATCTTTTCACCCTCGTAAAAGCATTCGACCGGGCAGACCACCACGCAGTCGGTGTATTTGCATCCGAAGCACGGTTCGGCAACGACGTGAGTCATGTTCGAGTTTGCTCCTGTGGCTCGGCGGGCAAGAGATTAGAAGACTTCGTCTAATATCGGCCGACCGACGACAACTACTTGGCTGGAATAGAGTTCAGCGGGTTAAAACAGGGGTTCTGCGCGAATCATAGTTTCGCCGGCAAACACTGTCAACCCGCTGCCACTCAGGGGTGTCTGGTGGTCTGGTTAGCCAGAGTCTGGTAGGTAAAAACGAGTGCCCGGTTGGCCTGTAACCGGCGTCTAATCAACCGTGCTGAAATCCTAAGTTCACACACCTAGACACCCGACGCCAGACCGCCAGACACCTAGCCGCATTATGTCAAAATCTGCCGATCAGAGAATCCATCGGAAATATGACGGCAAACACTATCTGGCCCGTTATCGAAAGGTTCCGGCCTCGGCCATTCGCCATTGCCCCGCGCATGCGGGGAGCGTAAAATCGAGTCCAGACGAGTGCTTCCCAGCAAATCGAAAACTCTTCGGGCCCAAGGGCTGGGAGCTCGCCGATTCCTGCCGACAGGAGGTGGCGGCGTGCGAAACCGCGGCACGGATTGATTGGCCCGGCATCGCCCCGTCCGGGAATCGTTAGGACAAGGGGCATCCAAGCGGTAAGCCGGGTACATGCCGTGGCACTATCGGAAATCGATCGCAATCTGTTGGCTCGTTGTCTCGCCCGCAAGCCCCGGGCTTGGGAAGATTTCGTTGATCGATTCATGGGCTTGGTAATGCACGTGATCGATCACTCGGCGCAAAGCCGTTCGATTCGGCTAACGCAAGACGACCGCGAAGATTTGGCCGCCGATGTTTTCACGGCCATCGTCGCCGATGACATGGCCGTGCTGAAACGCTTCCGTGGAGAAGCCAGCCTGGCAACCTACCTCACCGTCATCACTCGCCGCGTAGTGGTGCAGCAACTCTTGAAACGCAAGAGTGCTAAGCGGCTTGACGAAGCGGCAGGTCAGGCCGCATACGAGGGCGCCGCAGACGGCCACGATTCGGTCAACAACCGCGATGAAGTGGCGCGGCTGCTCGAAGAGTTGGAAGGCACCGAAGCGCAGGTGGTGCGCATGTATCACCTGGAAGGCAAAAGCTACCAGGAAATCAGCTCGCTGGTCGGCATGCCCGAAAACAGCATCGGCCCGACGCTTTCCAGAGCCCGCGAAAAAATGCGCCTGCGCGGCGGTGGAATAGCCAGCCGCTCGCCGTTTAGCGTGCGTCTCGTTCATGGCCCCGCCGCTTGTACCGCAGGCCCCGCTTCGTCGGCGTACTTACCGAAGTTTTCGCGGAACAGCCCAGCCAGCTTTTGCGCGGTGGCGGCGTAAGCCGTGCGATCGGACCAGGCAGTGGCCGGTTGCAATAGTGCATCGGGCACGTTGGGGCAGCGTGTGCAAAAATCGAGTTTGAAGTGCGGATCGCGCTGTGTCGGGGCATCGGTCAGCGCACCAGAGTGAATGGCATCGATAATGGCTCGTGTGTAGGCAAGTTTGATTCTGGCGCCCACGCCGTAAGCGCCGCCGGACCAACCGGTATTCACGAGCCACGCTTGAGCCCGGTGTTTTTTCAACCGCTCGGCCAACAATTGAGCATAAACCGCCGGATGCCGCACCAAAAACGCCGCGCTGTAACAGGCGGAGAACGCCGATTGCGGCTCCTTCACGCCGTCTTCGGTGCCGGCCACGCGGGCCGTGTAACCGCTGATGAAATGATACATCGCCTGGTCCGGCGTTAACCGGCTCACAGGTGGAATCACGCCAAAGGCATCGCACGTCAGAAAAATGACGTTGCGCGGATGTCCACCGACGCACGGCACTTTGGCGTTAGCGATGAACTCAATCGGATACGCGGCCCGGGTGTTCTCCGTAATCACGGCGCTGCTGAAATCGGCGGCCCGAGTTTCTTCATCGTAAACCACGTTTTCCAGCACGGTGCCGAAGCGGATGGCGTCGTAGATTTCCGGTTCCTTCTCTTGCGACAAATTGATGCACTTGGCGTAGCAGCCCCCTTCGATGTTGAAAATACCGTCGTCGCTCCAGCAGTGTTCGTCGTCGCCGATCAGTCGCCGGCGTGGATCGGCCGAGAGCGTCGTTTTGCCGGTGCCAGAAAGGCCGAAGAAAAGCGACAGGTCATTTTCTTCGCCTTCATTCGCGGAGCAATGCATCGATAGCACGCCACGGCCAGGCATGATGTAGTGCATCAGCGTGAACACGCCTTTTTTCATTTCGCCGGCATACTCTGTGCCCAGGATGACCATCTCGCGCTTTTCCAACCCAATGTCGATGCTCGTGCGGGAAGTCATCTGCTGCGTATGCGGATTCGCCGGAAACTGCCCGGCGTTGTAAATCACATAGTCGGGATCGCCGAAATTGGCTAGCTCGTCGGCCGTGGGGCGAATCAGCATGTTGCGCATGAACAGGGCATGATAAGCCCGAGCGCAAATCACGCGCACTTTAATGCGGTAACGCGGATCCCAACCGGCAAAGCCATCGACTACGTACAATTGCTCGCGGGTGTTTAGATAATCGATCGCCCGTTGCCGGTTGATGATGAATACCTGATTGTCGAGTTTGATGTTGACTGGCCCCCACCAGATGTTTTTGGAGCTGTCGGGATGATCGACAATCCGCTTATCCATCGGACTGCGGCCGGTCTTCTTACCAGAGCGAATAATTATCGCTCCGCTGTCGGCAATGGCCGCGTGTTCATGAACAATGGCGTCTTTGTACAATGGCGCCGGCGGAGCATTGCGGATGACGCGCTTGACCGTGATTTCCTGGCGTGTTAAATCGAGGATTTGAGCCATCGGAGCGTCTCCATTCGTTGAAAGCCAATCATTGCAGGTTCACGCTGCTCCGCCTCAAAAACCGCATTTTACGATTCTCTGACGATCGAACCAATCGCGATAATGGGTGATGCGGCGAAGAAAATGGCCGCAACTGGCTGCGAACCACATCGCCGATCGCTGCGTAAATGCACAATAAGCACTGCGCACTTGCAATGCGGTTGCCCTTTGTGACCTCGCCGTAAACGGTTATCTTTAAGCGTGTTTTGGAGTATCTCCTTCTCCCTGGACGGGGAGAGGGCCGGGGTGAGGGTGATGGAGCACCAACCATTCCTCAACCCCTCACCCTCACCCTCTCCCGCATGGGGAGAGGGAACTGGCTGCCATGCTCACGTTGGAAAACGTCAAAAAATCGTTTGTCGAGCCCGGTGGCGGCCGGTTGCCGATTCTTCACGTGCCGAAGTTTCATGTCGCGGCCGGCGAACAAATGGTGCTGGTGGGCCGCAGCGGAGCGGGCAAAACAACGCTCTTGCATTTGATTGCCGGAATTAGCCGGCCCGATGAAGGCACAATTCGCATCGACAGCACCGATATTGCCCGCTTACCCGAGGCGGGGCGAGATCGATTTCGAGCCGATAAGATCGGCTACGTGTTTCAAACGTTCAATCTGTTGTCGGGTTTTACGGCGCTGGAAAACGTGCTGCTGGGAATGTCGTTCGCTTCCGGACGAGTGAAGCCCGACCGAGCGCGAAATCTTCTCGATCGTGTCGGTTTAGCCCATCGACTGGATCACAAACCGGCGCAGCTTTCGGTCGGCGAACAACAGCGCGTGGCCGTGGCCCGCGCTTTGGCGAACGAACCGAAATTGCTGCTGGCCGACGAGCCGACGGCGAACATCGACACGCGACATCAGCAGCAAGTGATCGACCTGATTCGAGAAACCTGCCGCGAAGAAAACGTTGCGCTCGTGTTGGTCACGCACACACCGCAAGTGGCAGAACAATTCAAACGCGTCGAGAATTTGGAACAGATCAATCGAGTGAATGGGAAAAGCGATTAGCGATTAGCAGTTAGCGATTAGCCAATCGACGAAATCGCTGCGCGATTTCCGAGTGCTGGCTAATTGCTAATGGCTAATCGCTAGTTGCTCCATGCGAAGCATGAGTCTCTGGAAAATCGCCTGGCGCAGTATTCAGCAGCGGTCGCTGGCTTCGTTTCTCACGGGGCTGTCAATGGCGCTGGGCGTGTCGCTGGTGGTGGCCGTGCTGGTGATGAGCGGCGTGGTCGGCAAGTCGTTTGAGTCGAGCGCTGGCCTAGGCTACAACATGATCGTCGGTGCCAAAGGGGGCGCGCTGCAGTTGGTGTTCAATACCGTTTATCATATCGACAAGCCGATCGAAAACATTCCGTATTGGTATTTCAAAGAGTTTCTGCCGGCCGCCAAACGGGGCGACGGCAAAGACGGCAAGTTCGCCGATTACACGGCTTTGGCCATCCCCATTTGTATGGGCGATTACTTCGGCAACTTTCGCGTGGTGGGCACCAACACCTGGATGTTTGACGATTTGGAATACTCGCCCGGCCACAAATACGAGTTTGCCCAGGGACGCAATTTCAAGCACGACGAATTCTTCACCGCGGTGGTCGGCGCACAAGTCGCCTCAGAAATGGGTGTTAAACTTGGCGATGAAATTGCACCGACCCACGGTGCGCCAACCGGCCATACTCATGCCCCCTTCACGGTCGTCGGCATTCTGAAGCGCAGCGGCACACCGACCGATTCGGCCGTGTACATTAACATGGAAGGTTTTTATCTCATGGAAGGGCACGCCCGCGAAGTGCCGCAGCCTGATGCAAAAGTGGGCGGCGATAGTGGGGTGGCTGGGGTCGACCGAAGAGAGCCCCCAGCGGCATCTGAATCTGGGGGCTCGGCGGCCTCGGCCCCAGCCACCCACGCGCAGGACGATGAGCATCATTCGCACCAAGAAACTCGCCCCGAACATCCCACACCGCTGCCGGATAGCGAACGTGAAATCACCGCCATCCTGCTGCGTACCAAAAGCACCAACCCCGCCATGCCGCCGGAACTCTTAGCCCCGGGTTTGGTAAAAACCATCAACAAAGACAATGTCGCGCAGGCGGTGCTGCCTATCGGCGTCATCTCCCGTTTCTTCGATAGCGTCATCGGCCCCTTAACTTACGTGCTGTTTGCGCTGGCGGTGCTGATTGTCATTGTTTCCGGCATTGGCATTATGGTCAGTATCTATAATTCGATGTCTGAACGGCGGCACGAAATTGCTGTCATGAGGGCACTGGGGGCAGCCCGAGGAAAAGTAATGCTGATCGTGCTGCTAGAATCGATTTTGCTTGCTCTGGGAGGTGGTTTGTGCGGCTGGGTGCTAGGGCACGTGCTGATTGGCGTCTTGGGCCCGTGGATTACCGGGGCCACCAGTGTGCAGGTTGGATTCTTGCAGTTCGCTCCGGAATATGAGTTAATTTTGATACCGGGTTTGATTTTGCTCGCCTCGCTGGTCGGATATCTCCCAGCGCTGTCGGCTTATCGGACCGATGTCGCACGGGCACTAACGGCCAGACCGTAAGTCGCAGATTACAGATTGCAAAAGGAACACAAAATGATTCGCTCGGCTTCACGATTCTTGACGCTGGCCCTCGTTGGCTTATGGGCAATTACATCGACTGCCCCTGCCCACGCTTGTCCCTTTTGCAGCGCCGTCTCGCTCACCTTTGCCCAGGAAATCAAAGCGGCCGATGCAGTGGTCATCGCACAGTTGGTGGAATTGCCCAAGGGCCAGTCGGGTGCCAATGGCGGCTTGTTGGCGCCGGGAATTGGCGAAGCGCCGGCCAAGTCGAAATTCAAAATCGTCGAAGTGCTGAAGGGCGGCGAGTATCTGAAAAAAGCCAAGCAAATTGACGCCATCTACTTCGGCGATTCCCCGGTCGGCACGCAGTTTTTAATCACCGGCATCGATCCCAAGGACCTGGCCTGGTCGACACCCATTTCGCTGACCGAGCGCGGCCGCAAGTATCTCAGCGACATCATGAAGTTGCCGGAAACAGGGGCCGATCGGCTCGTCTATTTCCAAGACTATCTGGAAGACGAAGACCAAATGCTGGCTCGCGATGCCCATGACGAGTTTGCCCTGGCGCCGTATGACGAACTGAAAGCTTTGGCTCCGCGGATGAAATACCAGCAGCTAATCGAGTGGATCAAAAAGCCCGACACTACGCCGAGTCATCGCCGGCTGTATTTCACGATGCTCGGCGTGTGCGGCACCCAGAAAGATGTCCCGTTGATCGAAAGTTTTCTCACCACGAAAGAACGCAAACTGAAAGTCGGCTTCTTGGACGCGATGATCGGCAGCTATCTGGCAATCAAGGGACCGACGGCGCTCAAGCTAATTGAAGACCAATTTCTGAAAAATCAGGAAGCCGAATTCACCGACACCTACGCCGCCATTCAGGCGGTTCGCATCGCTCAGGAGGCCGGCATTTTGGAAAAAGGCAATGCGGCCGCCGCGTTTCACAACGTGCTGGCGCGGCCAAAAATTGCCGACCTCGTGATTCCCGATTTGGCCCGCTGGCAAGATTGGAGCCAGGTGAACCGCATGGTCGAACTGTTCATGATTCCCGGCGACGATTCGTCGTGGCTGCGGGCCCCTGTGCTGCGTTATCTGCAAGCCTGCCCGTTGCCAGAGGCGAAAACCCAACTGGCGAAGCTCGAAGCGCTCGATCCGACGGCGGCCAAGCAGGCGCAATCGCTGATGCTGCCCGGCGGAGCAGCAATGCCGGCAGCACCAGCCCCGGCGGGGACCCCGGCATCCAGTAGCAACACGAAGTCGAGCGGCGGTGTAAAATCGAGTAGTGTTTCAAAGTAGAAAATCCCCCACTCCCTCGACGGGAGAGGGCTGGGGCGCGGGTGACGGAGATTCAAAAGCTGTTCAACCCCTCACCCTAACCCTCTCCCGCAAGGGGGAAGGGAACCGAGCAAGTGTCGGAATTAAAAGGTGTGCTTGTGGAAACTCGTCCGGCGGAAATTGAAGAGAATCTCGTTGACGAAAAGCTCGTCGACCAAAACGGACTGTCGTCGTCCGATGTGGCAGACTTTGCCGACGACATTACCGACGATTACGATCCGGCCGACGATTATCGCGCCCTCTCGACGCCGGCCGTTGCTTCGTTGGCCTTGGGAATTCTGTCGGCGCTGGCGCTGCTCGATTGGCTGCTCTTGCTGATCCCCGTGGCCGCTTTGGCGCTGGGCTTATTGGCGTTGCGGCAAATCAGCCAGCGGCGCGAAGAATACACCGGCCGCAAATTGGCGATTGCCGGCACCGGACTGGCGCTGGTATTTGGGATCGCCGGCGCCGGGTGGCTGAGTTACAGTTATGCCACGGAAGTGCCGGAAGGATATAACCGCATCTCCTACGCCGATTTGCAACCGTATCAGGGCGACCCGCCCGATCGTGCGCCGATCGAAGCCAAAGCACTCGAAGGCAAACAGGTTTTTATCAAAGGTTACGTTTACCCGGGCCAGCGGCAGGAAGGCATCACACGCTTCTTGCTGGTGCGCGATCAAGGCGAGTGCTGCTTCGGCGGCAATCCCAAAGTCACCGACCGAATTCTGGTGTCGCTGAACGATCCAAAGGGATTTCGGTTTTCGAACAAACTGTTTAAAGTGGCCGGAATGTTTCACGTGATGCCGCCGGAAAGCGCCGTCGATGCCAAAGGGGCGGTGCTCTATCGGCTCGATGACGCAACGCTGCGATGATGCGAAAGGCTGAAAGCAGAATGCAGAAGGCAGCTGCCAAAATGACTTTGCTGGCCGTGATCGCCGCTTGCGGCTTCGCGGGTACAGCGGGCTGCGCCGATCGAAGTTCGCCGGCCGCAATGACAAGCAGCGGTGCAATTCCTGCTGCGTCGTCCAAGCCCGCTGCTGATATGCCACAGTCGGCCGCACGGTCAAACGATAATCCATCATCCAGCGATTCGCCTGCTAAGCCGCAAGCGGCATCGGCCAAGCCCGATGGATCTCGCCTGCCGGCGCGTGACATCACCTTCGACACTGTCAAGTTCGACATGCAAAAAGACGAGCCCTTTGTGCGGAAGATGATTACCCCGGCCATCGAAAAGCTGGCCAGTTCGAAAATCCGCATCCGCGGTTACATTTTGCCCAGCTTTCAGCAATCTGGCCTGACGCAGTTCGTGCTGGTGCGCGACAACATGCAATGCTGCTTCGGCCCCGGCGCCGCGCTGTACGATTGCATCGTCGTGAAAATGGAAGACGGCAAATCGACCGATTTCACGACCCGCCCGGTGGCCGTCGAAGGCGTGTTTTCGATCGAAGAAATCCGTGGCCCCGACGATAAATGCCTGGCGATCTACCACTTGCAAGGCGAAAAGGTGCAGTGAGTCAGTTCGTTGCCTTTTTAGCCGGAGGCTAATAGTCTCCGGAGATGAGCGGGTAGAGTGTCCACTGGCAAATTCTCGGGTGTGCGTTGCACACCGGCGATTGCAGGCACTACACGATGATGAGCAGTACGCTAGTGCCCGCCGGAGGTTTTTGTTGGCTGGAAGGTAGCCGTAGCACGACTCGCCCCGTGGCATCCATTTGAACCGGCTCGTTTTGCTTCGTGAATTTCAAATCGCTAGACTGAATGCTGACCGCCACGGGGGAGGAACCCATGTTTTTCAAGAAAACTCCCAAGGCCTATCATCTTAATGCTCCGGGAGATTTCTATGTGGAAGATGGTATGTGTATCTCCTGTGAAGCCCCAGAGCATGAAGCCCCCGATTTGATGGCCCACGATGAAACCGGCCATTGTTATTTCAAGCGTCAGCCGCAATCGTCAGCCGAAACAGATCGGGCGATCCTTGCTTTAACCGTCGGCTGCTGCGGTGCAACACGTTATCGGGGGCGTGATCCGGAGATTATCGCGCGGTTGAACGCCAGTGGAACGGCCGAGGCATGTGATCATCCAGATGCAATAGCGGGCAGCACACGCCCGTGGTGGAGATTTTGGTGACCCATGCATCTCCGCTTCACCATCCGCGACTTGCTCTGGCTGGATGCCTTGGTGGCAGTCTGCGTGACCGGGTCGGTCGGCGAAAGGCAAACGTGCCGCTGATGAATCGCCGCAATCATTCTGCAAGCTGCATTCTGCAATCGGCAATCTGCAATCGCTTCCTAGTCGCGGTGATTGCTTTTCAAATCGGGCTTACTTCCCCGGCCCTGGCCTGCCCCTTTTGCACCGCGGTTAAGCCCACGTTGGCTCAGCAGGTCGACTCCGCAAATGTCGCTTTCCTAGGCGAATGCACCGAAGTGCATCCCATTACCAGCATTCCGCGTGGCGATTTTTCCGTTCGTCATCCGCTCCATGGCAAAGAACTGTTGACGGGTCTCCAGGCGGTGCAAATCAAATCAGCGCAAGACATCAAGCCGGGCACATTAGCCTTGATTCTCGGCACCGGCGATCAAGAGACGCCTTTGGAAAAACTCGATTGGCAGTGCGTGTCGCTAACGGAAGTTGGCTTCGCTTACGTTGCCCGGTTTCCGGATTCGCGCAGCAGTGTTGAAGAGCGATTGAAATACTTCGCCAGATTTTTGGAGAGCGCCGATCCGCTGATTGCCGAAGATGCCTTCCTCGAATTCGGCCACGCTCCGTACGACAAAGTGATGCAAGTCGGCAACATACTATCGGCGGCAAAGCTGCGCGATTGGATGGTTGACTCGAACGTGCCAGCCGAACGAAAAGGATTTTACGGACTGGCGCTGGGTCTGACCGCAAATGGCAGCGGGCGCACCGCGAATCTCGCTCTGCTCAAAAAACTGGTCGCCGCCGACGTGGCTCCCGGCGGCGATTTTCGCGCCGGCTTCGACGGCGTGCTCGGCGGTTTTCTCATCGCCGATGGTCGCCGGGGCATCGACCAGATTACCGAGCGCATCGTCACCAACCCAAAAGCCGCGGAAGGAGATGTGCGGCACCGCGCAAACGGCCTTGCGTTTCTACTATGAATTTGGCCCGGTCGCCGATCGACCCGCGGTCGCTGCCGCCGTCGAGAAACTGCTCGATCGCCCCGGCACAGCGGCCGCCGCCATTACCGATTTGGCCCGCTGGCAGCGCTGGTCGGCGCTCGAGCGCATCTCGTCGCTCTACGATCGCCAGGGCATCGCCGATCCGGTGACTCAGCGCGCTGTCGTCGGCTATCTCACGGCTTGCCCATTGACCGAAGCCGCCGCTGCACTCGACAAATTGCGCAGCTCGATCCGCACGGCGTGCAGGCGGCGGAGAAAACGCTGGAAGCGCTGGGCGGAAAAAATTGAGCGCGCTTCACTCTTGGTCGGTTTCCTTCAACCCCAACCGCTCTAACCAGCGCCGGGCCGGTTTCTTGGGATCCTCTGGCGAGCGTGGTACTGCGTTGGCCTGGTCGGCGGCCAGCGAGGCTTTTGCCTCCTCCAGCACGCGCAGTCGTTCTTCCAGTTCGGCGCGCTCCCGGGCGACCTTCGCGCGTTGGACGGAAATTTCCACCTCTGCCTGCCGCAGCTTGTCCTGCCATTCGTTTTGCATGGCGAGCAAACGTTGGCGTTCCTCTTTGATCAGGGCGTCGGCATCGAGAATTTTCGCCACTTCGGCGGCCGGCGGTTCAGCCGTTGGCGAAGGCGCCGCATCTTGCCCCGCCAGACGCTGCTTCAGTTCAGCAATTTCTCGATCACGCTGAACAACCGCATCGTCGGTAATGCGGATGGCGCCTTCGACGGTCAAGCGTTCTTCGTCGGTCAAATTGCCGCCGAACTGTTCTCCGTCGTCTTGCAGCTGCGCCATCAGCTTGCGTTTGGTTGCTTCCCAATCCATGTTGGACAGCGCGCCGCCGGCGGTGGCTTTAGCCTTGCCTGCTAGAGAAGCGGCCAACTCTTCTTCCAGCTCCGCATTGCGCCGTTTCAGTTGCCGTACATCGTCCACAGCCATCTCGAAGCGTCGATGCAAGTCCTCAATGCGCTGTGTATCTTCCGGCGCCGGCTGGGCGGCGATCCGATTTTCCGTCTCGGACAGCTCGCGCTCCAGTTGTTTTATGCGATCGGTCAGCGTGGAACATTCATTTCGCAAATCAGATATCAACGCGGTGTTTGCTGCATTTCCGCCGGATTGTTGTTCTACATGTTGCCGCAGGACTTCATGCTGATCTTTGAGTTCATCGAGCAATTGCCGATTTTCGTTCGCAGTCCGCTGTGATTGATCCAGCGCCGAATTCAAGCGCTGAACCTCTTGCTGCACCGCAAACAAATCGGCCGACTGATCATCGCGACGTTTTTCCAACTGCCGCCGCGTTTCTTCCCATTGCCGCTGGGCTTCTTCGAACGCATTTGTTTCTTGCTGCGATTGGTCGCTGTGGCGCTTCAATTGCTGCCGGGCACGATCGATCTCCTGCTCCAGCACCGTGCGATCTTCGCGCAGCAAAGCCTGCGATCGCTCGGCCTCTTTTTGCGCCGCCGCGCGCTGATGTTCAATTTCGGCGCGGGCCAGTTCTCGCTCGTGCACCATCGCCGTCCGCTCAACTTTGAACTGCTGCGCGATGCGGCGGCGTTGATCTTGCAAATCTTCGCGCCCTTTTGCCAAATCTTCCAGCTCTTTTTCGATCCGCTGCTGCTGTTCGTCGAGCCGGGCGCGGCGTGCGGTCAACTGCGTGACTTCGCTTTGATGCTCTTCCTGAGCCAGCGTCAAGGCGCAGTTCCGCTTGTTTGATTTTCGACGCCGCGGTTTCCAACTCCGCGGTCCGCCGGTCGATTTGTTCGCGCTCTTGCCGCTGCTGGTCGGCCAGTTCCCGATGTTGTTTGGAAAGTTGCTCGCGCGCCAACTGCAATTCTGCCTGCCGCGAGGCGATCTCCGCTCGATCGGCCACTAATTGTGTTTGCTGTCGCGAAAGGTCCTCTGCTTGCTGCTGAAGCGATCCGGCCAGTTGCTCCAGTTCGACCTTCGATTGATTGCTTGTCTCGCCCAGCCCAGCGGCAATCTGAGCTTCGGCTTCCGTCAGCCGGCTTTCCAGATCGGCCTCGATCTGTTGGAACTGTTGCTGCTGCGCCGCCAAGAGATCGAGCGCTTGCTGACGGCGCGCACTTAACGCCTGGGAGAATTCGTCGCTCCAGGTGTCTTCGGCGGTCGTCTGCAGGCGTCGCTCTTCCATGGCACTTGGTTTACAAGGTTGCGCCATCGTCCGCGCAAGCCGGCCGCGCAGCCGAACTGACGCGCTGGCAAACATCTGGAGCCAGCGCCACGCTGGGATAGAGTCCGCCAACAATCCTATTCTGATATAGGACGCAGACTTAACGTGGTCAAAACGGCTTGGGTTCTAGCCGCCGATTGTGCCGAATATGACGGGCATGCCAGCGGCCAAAACGACGAACCGGAAATTGCGGACCCTCTGCCAATCCAAGGTGAGCGGCCTGTGGAGCGGCTGGGCTCGGCCCAGCGCTAATCGCGGAGCAAGCTCCGCCGCTACACTTTAAGCGTCCCCAGCCGCACGTGATGCACCCACGCCGGCGGCACATTGGGCCAAACCCAATCGCGCTTGATTTCCTGGCCGTTCAAAATCCGCTCGAGCGCCTGACCGATGCCCCGCAAGCGAGCGCGCCCAGCCCCGGTTGTGACCAGCGATTTGGCCTTGCGAATGGCAATGTACTCGAAGAACGACAGCGTTCCCCCGGGCTTCAGCAAGCGGCGAAAAATGTCGAGAATTTGCTCGACTTCGCGCACCTCGAAATTATTCAGTGGCAGGCCGGAAATGATAACGTCGTAACAGTGCTCGCCCGGCAGATTTTCGAGCCGCTTGTGTTCGATTTGCGTCCGCTCGGCGACGGCCGCAAAATCCGGTTCGGTGGCGAATCGCTGCTGCAAATGTCGCACGAAATCGTCATTCAGCTCGCACAACGTCAACCGATCGTCGGGCCGTAACGACGTGACCAACCGTGCCGTCACTGCGCCGGTTCCCGGCCCAACCTCTAGAATTTGCCGTCCTGCATTTGCCTCCTTGGCGATGCTCGGCGAGCCGGGAGCGTCAGCGACCGGGGCGTGCAGGGGTGAAGGGGAGAAGGGGTGAAGGGGCGATTGCGCTACTGTCTTCCTCTCCCCCGGTGGGAGAGGGCTGGGGTGAGGGGGCTGGGAGTCAGTATGCTGCTCCGGTGTGCCGTTGCTCAAATCTGCTACTGTCTTATAATCCACGTACCTACACAGCGCCTTCGCCAGCGCCCGGCTGCTAGGAAGCACCGAGCCCGTGGTGTGATACTGCCGAAAGAACTGCTTCAGAAATACGCGTGAATCGCGGAACATGAAGGCGCCAATAGCCGTGTTGTGGGTGTGTGAGGTGCCGCCAGGGGGCGTCTTAACCGTGTTGCCGGCTCCGCCGCAGCACGGATCGCCAATTCAGCAAGGCCGATTTTAACGCCTTCCGCCCGCCGATGTCAGCCGAAAAAGCTATGTTTGCAAGCCTGTAGGAAGCGACTCCTGTCGCCGACGGACCAACCGTTTGGCACGTCAATCGCCGTCGAGAGACGGCTCCTACAACGTTAAATCAGGATTAACCCACCATGAACGACCATCTCACCGCCGATCAAAAAGCCCTGGCCATTAATCTCGATCAGCGCCGCTACGGCACATTTGCCGAAATTGGCGCCGGCCAGGAAGTGGTGCGCTGGTTCTTCCGCGTTGGTGGCGCGGCCGGCACCATCGCCAAGAGCATGTCGGCCTACGACATGACCGTGAGCGACGCCATTTACGGCCCGTGCGATCGCTATGTCTGCCGGCAACGGCTGGAATCGATGCTCGATCATGAACAGGCGCTCAATTTAGATCGGCTACGTGAAAGCCGCGGCGACACCACGGCCTTTTTCGTCTTCGCCGACACCGTCTCGGCCCGCAACTTCAAAGGCACGAACGAATGCCACGGTTGGATGGGCGTGCGGTTCCAGGCCCATCCGCGCGATCAAGACAGCCAAATCATTTTGCACGTCCGCATGCTCGACACCGAAAACGCGCTTGCAGCAAGAAGCGCTGGGCATCGTCGGCGTCAACTTGCTGTACGGCGCGGCGTTCCTGAATCACGAGCCTGACAAGCTCATCGAATCTTTGCTCGACAATTTAACGACGCGGCGGATTGAAATCGACATGATCGAATTCTCCGGCATCGCCTTCCGACACGTCGATAACCGCGTGATGAGTCTAAGGCTCGTACAATTGGGCCTCAGCGATGCCGCCATGTTTTCCGCCAGCGGCGAGGTGCTGCAACCGAGCGAAGTGCTGCACAAGCGGCCGATTCTGGTCGAACGTGGCAGCTTCCGGCCGGTGACGCATGTGAACGTCGATATGCTGCACTCGGCCCACGAAAAGTTTTCGCACGAGCCGGAAGTCGCAGGCCAAGACGTCGTGCAGCTGATGGAAATCACGATGCACAATCTGCAAGCCGCCAATGGACATGGCAACGGCGAAATCGACCTGCGAGATTTTCTGGCCCGGGCCGACGTGCTGGCCGCTTGCGGCAAAACGGTGCTGATTTCCAATTATTTCGAGTATTACCGCCTGGCCGCGTATTTGGCCCGGCACACGAAACAGAAAATCGGCATCACGATGGGCGTGGCCAGTTTGCGCGACCTGTTCGACGAAAAGTTTTACTCCCAACTCGACGGCGGCATTTTGGAATCGTTTGGCCGGCTGTTCAAAAACGATTTGAAATTGTACATCTACCCGCTGTTGGAACGCACGACGGGCAAGCTGACGACCGTCGACGATTTGGAAGTCGCTCCCGAGCTACGCAAGCTGTACGAATATCTGGTCGGCAAGCACTGCATCGAACAGCTCGACAATTTCAATCCGGAATATTTGCCGATTTTCTCACGCGATGTGATCGAGCAAATCAAAGCGGGCGATCCGACCTGGAGCGAAAAGGTGCCCGACGAAGTCGCCGAAGTCATCCGCCGCCGCGGCTTCTTCGGCTGCCGGCGCCCGGCGTCTGCGAAAGAGAATACGAACAATTCGTCCGCCAACGGCAGTCATCACCACGGCGAGTTGGCCGCAAACTCAACCGCGATCGCTTAGCAACGAACCCTTCCTCTCTTGGTCGGAGTTCAAGCGATCTTGCGTCAGTTTAGCCCAGCGGCAGACTGTGGAACCAATCGCGCAAGGTCTGTTCTAAATTGCGGAACCAGTCGGACACCGACAAACAGGCGTCGGCCGAACCGCAGAGCGACAAATAAAACATGATCGCCAACAGAGAAATGGCGACCGCCACCGTGAGCCGTTCCAACCAGCGGATCAGACAGCTGGCCAGCTGCCAGTGCCAATGCGCCGCTGCGGCATGCAAGCCGATCAGCGCCAGCGCAAAAAATGCGGCAACTAACAAAGATAAAGACATCGGGCACCGCGACTTTCTCCGCCCACAGCAACTATAGGTTGCAAAAACGCCACAGAATCGCACCGAATTCGCCGGGTGCCGGGTGACACTGCTGGCTTGCCCGAGGCTGTTCGGGAATTCCGGGTGGCACGCCCTGAGGCTTGGCGAAGGGCGTGATCCTTACGCACAAAACAAAATGAACCACGGGGAGCACGGGGAAGATCGAAAATCAATCAAATAGTCGGCAAAGGCGGACTGATCCCAGTGCCCCCCGTGGTTTTTTGTTAGGCGCTTTTACTTTTTGGATCTACCAACCACGCCCGTCGCAGACTCCGGGCGTGCCACCCGATTTTGCAGCTCGAATTCCCGGACACCCTCTGCTTGCCCAGCCGTGAATGCGAATTCAACCGGCATAGAAGTCGAACTTTTCCGTTGCACTTCGCCGGCCTTCATCCGCAAGCGGAAAAGCTGTGGGGATGTCAAGAATTTTGGCCGGTGGCATGAATCGTTTCTTGACAAACTACCATATGTACACTATAATGTTGGCTTTGCCTAAATAAACCGTTCTGCCCAATAGATCAGATCTTGCCCAAAAAATCATTTACTTCGGAGCGCGCGGCTAATGCCTATGATTGCAAGGGCGAAAATCGCGGCGACTGGGGTGATCCAATTGGTCCAGTCCGGCAATGGTTCCAGTTTATAAAGTCCGATTATCAGCGCCACTATAGCGGTCCACAACATTATGTCGCGGATCGTGAAGCGACGACTTAGCGGACGGTTCAGGGTGTCTTGGAGTTCGCAAAAAAATCCCATGCCCTGCATTATAACCGATCAGCATTTCGCCGCGATGTTGTGCATCAAGAGGAGCGATCGCAGAAACGAATTCAGAGCGTTTTGTCCGGGATTTCTCGCGTTTTTGAAGGGCCGCGTTCAGCGGTGAACCGACGAAGGGTCAAGTGATGCTTAAATGTTTGTCAAAAAACACTACGTTTTCCGAGGTTTTCGCGCCAACATTTCACCCTCGATTTTTAATTTTGTGGCGTGCGTCTGCGCGAGGTGGAAATTCCCGAAGAAAACAGGCGAAAATCAATCACGGCTCGCGCGGCGCGGAAAAGATCGGCGGCAAGAATGCGCAATCCCCGGGAAATTCGCGGTTTTCGAACCGACGCACTTCTCCCGCTCTGCCGCAACACATCCGACCACTTCCCGCGCGATGCTCCAGCGGTGCGACCATGACGCGGCGATGTTTTTCGAAAAAGCCCACTTTTCCAGGCTCTTTTGCCAAACATCGCCGCCTTGATTTTCAATTTTCTGCGCAGCGCGCATGTTCGTCTTCCGTTCTCAGTCGCAACGGACCCCGGACAACTGGCAACGGACAGCGCGCCCCTGACCATCGACAACGCACCTCACGGCCCCCTCACCCCAACCCTCTCCCGCGGCGGGGAGAGGGAGAAGGGTGGCACTCTGGCAGTGGCGGGTGCGCGATGGGTAAACTGGAGGGGCAACAACGAGGCCGGCGCCGTTTCATTTCGCGATCTTCCCCGCCCATCGAACATGTCCACCGCCACACCGCCGCTGCTTTCACCGCAATTGCTCGCGCAGCTCGAGCGGCTGGAGCTGGTGAGCCGCAAGATTTTCCGCGGCCGCATGAAGGGGGAACGGCGCAGCAAGCGGAAAGGGCAGAGTGTGGAGTTCGCCGATTTTCGCAACTACGTGGCCGGCGACGACCTGCGGTTCATCGATTGGAACACCTACGCCCGGCTCGATAAGCTGTTTCTGAAAATGTTCCTGGAAGAAGAAGATTTGCATTTCTACGCGCTGATCGATGCCAGCGCGTCGATGGAATTCGGCACGCCCACCAAGTTGGAATATGCCAAGCAGTTGGCGGCGGCATTAGGTTTCATTGGGCTGGTGCGCGGCGATCGGGTGAAGATCGAAACCCTGGGGCAATCGCCGCGAGCTCCAGGACCGGTGCTGCGTGGCCGCAAAAGTCTGTGGCGAATGATGGAGCATCTGGCCGAAGTGCAGCCTGGCGAAACGGTGTCGCTGGCACAAGGCGTCAAGAATTTTTGTCTGCGCAACAGCGGCAAGGGGATTCTGCTGTTGATTACCGATCTGATGGACAAAGCCGGCTACGAAGCCGCGCTGCGGTATTTGGTGTCGCAGCAGATGGATGTGTATGTGATTCAAGTGCTGAGTGCCGAAGAGATCGATCCCGACATCAAGGGAGATTTGAAATTGCTCGATTGCGAAGACGACGACATTGCCGAAATCACGGCCAGTGCGCCACTGATTGCCCGCTATAAGCGCACGCTGGCGGCGTTCATCGAGGGCGCCCGCACGTTTTGTAATCGACGCGGCATGAACTATTTGATGGCCCGCAACGATTTGCCGGTCGAGCAGTTGGTGGCAGGCTATTTGCGCAAGCGAGGACTCGTGAAATGAATGGTGTTGCACTTTGGCGATACCCGCTAAGCCGCAAGCAGCCTGGATCGTTCTGGCCACTGACCACTGACCACTGACCACTGTTCATGGATTTCATTCCCTCACTTTCCGCGCTGCAATGGGCACTGGTGCTGGCTGTGCCGCCGGCGGTGGTGGCGCTCTACTTTCTCAAGTTGCGGCGGCAGCCGTTGGAAGTGCCCAGCACGTACTTGTGGCGGAAGTCGATTGAAGATATGCACGTCAACAGCCTCTGGCAGCGAATTCGCCAGAGCCTGCTGTTGTATTTGCAATTGCTGCTGCTCGCACTCGTGATTTTCGCGCTGCTGCGGCCCGGCTGGCGAAGTCAAAAGCTGGTGGATGAGCGCAACATCTTTTTGATCGACAACTCGGCCAGCATGAGCGCGACCGATGTTGCGCCTTCGCGGTTGGAAGAGGCCAAGCGCCGGGCGCTGGCGATTATCGATAACATGCAAACGGCCGAAGAACGGGAGCAAACCGCCCGGCTAGATAACGGCACTACGGCGGCAGCGGCCGAACAGTCGCGCAGCGGCTATACGGCTATGATCGTCAGCTTCGCAGATACCGCCAAGGTCGAGCAGGGTTGGACCGATAACACGCGTGATTTGCGACGGGCTGTCGAAAACATCAAACCGACAAATCGTCCGACGGCCATCAACGAGGCGTTGCAAGTGGCGGCGGGGCTGGCGAACCCAAGCCGATCGGCCGAATACGGCGACAATCGATCAGTCGAATCGCAGCCGGCCAAGCTGTTTATTCTGAGCGACGGCAAGTTCCCGCCGGTGCAAGGTTTTTCGCTCGGCAGTTTGAATCCGGTGTTCTTGCCGATCGGCCAGGCGGATGCCGCGAACTTGGGAATCATTTCATTCACAGTGAGGCGCAACGAAGAACGCGAAGGCCAGTTGCAGGCGTTCGGCAGCGTTCAAAATTTTGGCGACGAGGCCGTGAAAGTGCCGGTCGATTTACTGCTCAACGGCAATCCGCTGGACGCTTCGGAAGTGACGGTGCCGCCGGGGGACGCAGCGGGGGTTTCGTTCAATTTAGGCGAGATTGAATCTGGGATTCTCGAATTGCGGCTGGCGCGGAACGATATCTTGCCGGCCGACAATCGTGCCTGGGCGGCCGTCAATTCGTCGCGCAAACCGAAGGTGCTGCTGGTGACCGCGGGCAACGAGGCGCTGGAGTTCGCGCTCTCGACCTCGCGCCGGCGAGTTGGCGGAAATCTCGAAGGCCAAGCTTGATGTGTTGCAAACGAAAGAGCATCAACGTGCCGCAGCCAGCGGTGCGTTCGATCTGATCATTTACGATCGCTGCCAGCCCACGCAACTGCCGCGGGCCAACACGTTGTTCATCGGCGAGGCGCCGCCGGCCTCGGAAGGGGAGGCGGCGTTGGCGCGGAAGGAAGCGACGAGTGACGCAGACAAATCTAAGGACGCGCCTGCTGCTGGTGACAATCCGGCTGCGAAAGCGGACCTAGCCGCAAAAACAAACGCCGCGACCAATCCGGAGTCGGCCGCTGCCTCAACGTCAACGGCCAAGTGGTGGTCGCTAGGTGATGCGGTTGTGTATCCGCAAATCATCGATGTCGATCGCACACATCCGCTCATGCAATGGCTCGATTTGGGCGATGTCGATATTGCCGAAGCGCGGCCGGTCACGCCGCCGCCGGGAGGAACCAGGCTCTTGGATTCGAACAAGGGCACGCTGATTGCCATTGCACCGCGAGAAGGTTTTGAAGACGCAGTGTTGGGTTTCGACATTTACAGTGTTGACGCCGCCGGCGAGCGTGTGCCCAATACCAACTGGCCGATTCGTCGGAGCTTTCCCGCCTTCGTGTTTGCCGTGCTCGCTTACCTTGGCGGCAACGAAGGAGCCAAAGCGGGTGAAACCGTGAAGCCGGGCCAGCCCGTGGTGCTCAAGAGCGAGGCCTTGGTTGAGCAGCTCGACGTGATTACGCCCAGGGGTAACAAACTTACGGCCTTGCGCGGCAAAGCCGGGTCGTTTCACTTCAGCCAGACCGACGAGCTGGGTCCCTACGAGGTGAAGGAAGGAGAAAAGACGGTCGAGCGGTTTACCGTCAACTTGTTCGATCCGTTGGAAAGCAACATTCGGTCTGCGAAGGAAAAATCGATCCAAATTGGGAATGTTTCGGTGCAGGGGGATTCCGGTTATGAGCCCATCCGGAAGGAAACCTGGAAGTGGCTGTTAGTGCTTGCCCTAGCCGTTTTACTGGTCGAGTGGTATATCTACAATCGCCGAGTTTACGTCTGAGGTGCCTGCGTGGTATCTCGTGTTCAGGGTGTCTGGCAGGAATGAGCCAGAATCAAGACCGCGACCTTTGCCCAGGCATAAAGACACGTAGACACACACAGACGCTCTCATGCCCAACAGTACCACGCTCGAGAAGCCCAAAAGGCCGCGACGCAAAGCGTTCAATCGCTTCGTCGAAACCAACCTGTGGGAAAAAGTTAGCTACCGCGAATATCGCGAGCAAATTCGCCGAGTGTACGCGGGGCCGAAAAGCGAGGCACTCTGGTTTTGCAGTTTGTTCTCTCTGCACGCGCCGCTGGGCGATCGCATGTTGCGGCAGCGGCGATTCGATTTGCAGGGTTGCAGCACATTTTGGATGTTGGCAGCGGCGCCGGGCAGATCGTGCAGCATCTGCTGAGATATGCCGATGACGATGCCACGATTACCGGCATCGATATTTCGCCGGAAATGCTGCGTCGGGCCCGCGGTCGATTGAAGAGCGAGCGACCGCAGTTTTTGTCGGCTGATCTTTCTCATTTGCCCTTTGCCGACGCCGCGTTCGATTGCGTCACCTGCGGCTATGTGCTGGAACATTTGCCGGAAGCCAAAGCCGGTTTATCGGAATTGGCCCGCGTGCTGTCGCCCGGTGGCCGCATGTTGCTGCTGACCACCGAGGACAGTTTCGGCGGCGCTTGGACCAGTCGACTATTTCTGTGTCGCACTTACAATCGGCAGGAACTGTTGCAAACGTGCCACGATGTCGGATTAGAGCCCGTGCAAGAGCTATGGCTCTCTGGCGTGCATAAAGCACTGCGGGCTGGCGGCATTTGTTTTGAGCTGCGCGAGTTTAAGAAAGTCGGGACGAATGGAATGGCGAAGGATAACTAGTCGTCCCTGAAAAATTCCTCTACCGCTACGAATAGACGGTGCATTGCACGCTTGATGGCGCTAGAATTTGCTAGGTTTTGGTTCCCACGGTCCCGAAAGCTGACAAAAAATGCAACCCAAGTCCCGCCCTCCGCAGTGTGAATTATTCGGCGCCCATCTGAGCGAACTCTTGAACCGCGAGCATCCGCTGTACGTGCTGGCCGAGCGGATCGACTGGTCTCAGTTCGACTCAGGCATTGATGCTTGCTACGCCGAGGAACTTGGCCGGCCGGGAATGAACACCCGGCTGATGGTCGGCTTGCTCTATTTGAAACACGCTTTTGACGAGAGCGACGAATCGGTGGTGGCCCGCTGGGTGGAGAACCCGTACCGGCGTTCTTCTGCGGCCTCTGCTACCTGCAGCACGAGTTGCCGATCGATCCTTCGAGCTTGAGCCGTTGGCGGAAGTGTGTCGGTGCCGAGCGGTTGGAGAAGTTACTGGAGACGACCATCCACACGGCGTTAGCGATGAAGGCCGTGCGGCCACCAGAGTTCCAAAAGGTGAACGTCGACACGACGGTCCAGGAGAAGGCGATGGCCTTTCCAACCGACGCCCGCTTGTATCACAAGATGCGGCTGGCACTCGTCCGACGGGCCAGGCAACTGGGCATCCCACTTCGACAGAACTATCGTTTCAAGAGCCAGCAGCTGCTGGGCCAGGCAGGGCCGCTACGCTCACGCCCGGCAGATGAAGCGAGCCGCGAAGATGACCCGCGGGCTGAAGACGATCTTGGGCCGCGTGCTGCGGGACATCCAGCGAAAAGCTCGGACCATCCAGGGCCCAATCGTCGATGAGCCGCTCGGCGAGCTGGTCGCCTTGGCCAAGCGCTTGCTCGCTCAAACACGCACCAGCAAACACAAGCTCTACAGCGTGCATGCTCCCGAGGTGGAATGCATTGCCAAAGGCAAAGCGCAGCAAGCGCTACGAGTTCGGCTGCAAGGCCAGCGTAGCCACGACCAGCAAGAGCAACTGGACCGTCGGCGCCCACGCTCTCGACGGCAATCCTTACGACGGACACACGCTCAGCGGTGCGATCGGACAAGTGGAACGCCTCACCGGCCACTCGCCCCGGGACGTGATGGTGGATAAAGGCTATCAAGGGCACGGTTACAAGGGCTCGGCCATTGTGCATGTGGTCCGCACGATTCCCAAACGAGCGACGCAGGCACTACGCCGCATGCTCAAACGTCGGACGGCCATTGAACCGACGATCGGTCACCTGAAAAGTGACAATCGCATGAATCGCAATTATCTGACCGGTCAAGAAGGCGACAAAATCAACGCGCTACTGAATGCCGCCGGGTACAACCTCCGCAAACTGCTGCGGTGGGTCGTTTTTTCACCAATTTTCTGGCTCACGCGGTGGCTGAAGACCCGGCTGGCAATTGAAATTGGACTCCGATGCGCCCCCATCCGGCTGCTGCTCGCTTGAATTGCCCCCGCTAAGCCGCTGACGACCAATTTTTCAGGGACGACTAACTACACACTGCAAGCCTTTAGCCACTTTCCAATTCCGAGCCGGGCTTGTAAGGGGGCCATTAAACCGACAATCAGACGTAACTTATGGCTGGGAAATAAGTTATAAATTGTCGAAGCTGCTCTGATTCTGAGCAGAAAATCGTCTTGCATGCATTGACCCGCAGTGCCGGGAGCGATAATTGCAAGGCTGACTGACCAGTCAGTCACCCTTCCCGCCTGAGGCCTTTTCTGTGGCCAGCTCGACCCAAAAAATCGCCAAGAAACTGTCTGACGAACAGCTTTGGGCCACGCGTCAGGAAGAGATTCTAACGCAGGCTGCCCGTCTGTTTGCCGAGCGCGGGTACGACAAGACGGACACCACGTTGCTCGCAGAAACCGTCGGCGTCGGAAAAGGAACGGTGTACCGTTACTTTCCCAGCAAGCGCGAACTTTTTCTGGCCGTTGCCGACCGTGTGATGCGGATGCTGCGCGAACACATCGACAGCCGGATGGCTCCTATCGAAGATCCGCTGGAACAAATCGCCAACGGAATTCACGGGTTCTTAGAGTTTTTCGCCGAACGTCCGGGCTTTGTCGAACTGTTGATACAAGAGCGCGCGCTGTTCCGAGACCGAAAGCTGCCGACGTTCCTCGAACACCGCAAGATGAATGTGGATCGATGGCGGGCGTTCTATCGTGATCTGATTGCTGAAGGCCGACTGCGCGAGATTCCGGTCGATCGCATCACCGATGTGATCGGCAATTTATTATATGGCACGATTTTTATGAATCACTTCAGCGGACAGCCGAAATCGGTAGAGATTCAGGCCAGCGACATCATCGACGTCGTGTTCCACGGAATCCTTTCGCCGCAGGAGCTGCAGCGGACAAAAAACATCTGCGCTTTGCTTATCAAATCAAAAACCGACAAAGCTATTCGATCGGCGGCGTGCAAATCAAATTTATCGGGAGCGTCAAGTGAACTCGGCTTGTAAACGATATTCGACGTTTTGCCTGCTGCTGGTATTCGCCATCCTAACAGGATGCAAGAAACAGGCGATGTCGCCTGCCCAAGCTGTCGCGGCTCCCAAGCCGCCTGAGGTGATCATTAGCACGCCGACGGTCGCCGAAGTGACTGACTACGAAGATTTCACCGGCCGAACCATGGCGTTCAAGTCGGCCGAAATCCGCCCGCACGTGACGGGTTATCTTGATAAGGTCTTGTTTACGGAAGGAGCCGATGTCCCTAAGGACGCCTTGCTGTATGATATCGATCCGGGCATTTACGAGGCTGAAGTTGAACGGGCCAAGAGCAATGTTGCACAGGCCGAAGCTCATCTGAATCGCCTGAACGCCGATTTGCAGCGGGCCAACATCATGCTGCCGAACAAATCGATCTCTCGGCAAGATTACGATCAGATTGTCGGCGATCAAGCGGAAGCGGAAGCCGCGGTCGGCGTGGCGCAGGCAACGTTGCACGCGGCAGATGTAAACCTGGGATATACCAAAATTGATGCGCCGTTCAGCGGCCGGCTCAGCCGCACGATGTATGACCCCGGCAACTGGTGAAGGCCGACGAAACCATACTCACTACAATCGTGCAGCTCGATCCGATCTACGTGCTCTTCGGTGTCGATGAACGGCTCTTAAAGAAAATTCACGACTACGTGCAAAGTGGATTGGTGAAAACGAACAACGAAGGGAAAATTCCCATCCTGATGGGTTTAGCCAACGAAGAGGGATTCCCACACGCAGGGTATGTCGACTTTATCGATAACCGTTTGGACACCAACACGGGTACGCTCCAGGTGCGCGGACTGTTTCAGAATGGAAAAAAGGCGATTCTGCCCGGGCTGTTTTGCCGCGTGCGGCTCCCGCTGGGCGATCCCTACCGCGCGCTTACGATTCCAGAGCAGGCACTCGGCACTGATCAAGGACAGAAATTTGTCTACATCGTCGACCCGCAGAACAAGATTCAGTACCGCAGCGTGCAGATCGGCAAACAGCAAGGCACGCAGCGAGTGATTTTGAAAGGTGTTGCAGAAGGCGACCGAGTGGTTGTCAGTGGGCTGCAGCGCGTTCGACCCGGCGTGTTAGTTGAGCCGAAGCCAGCGACCGATTCGGTGGCCATGCGTGGTGACGGAACAAAAGCAGCGGAGGCAACCAAACCGGCAACGGATGCCCACGAAGTCTCAAAGAGCGAGAAGAATTAGCGTGTGCCGGCATTGGGCCGGAAAATCTCGACCTGGTTTGCAGATGTGAGGCAGCTTTTGATCTCTCGATTTTTCATTGATCGCCCGATTTTCGCCTCCGTGCTTTCCATCGTGATCACGTTGGCTGGGGCCATCTGCGTCTTCAATTTGGGGTTGGTGCAGTTTCCGATGATCTCGCCGCCTACGATCTCAGTCACGTGCAACTATCCAGGCGCAGTGCGATGGATGTGGCCACGTCGGTGGCCGCGCCCATCGAGCAGCAAGTCAACGGCGTCGAAGGCATGTATTACATGTCGTCCAGCTGCACCAATGACGGTGCCTACAACCTGACCGTCACGTTCCGCCACGGCATGAACCTGAACATGGCCCAGGTGCTGGTGCAAAACCGCGTTAGTTTAGCGGTGCCGTCCTTGCCCGATGTGATTCGCCAAACCGGCGTCACCGTCAAGAAACGCTCGCCGGACATTCTGATGGGCATCGCACTCACGGCCACCGACAGCCGGTACGATCAGCTCTACTTGAGCAACCTCGCGCTGATGCAACTCAAGGACGAGCTGGCCCGGATCGACGGCGTCAGTGACATCATCTTGTTCGGCCAGCGCGATTACAGCATCCGCATTTGGCTTGATCCTATGAAGATGGGCATGCCAACATGACGGCGGGCGACGTGGTGCAGGCTGTCCGTGAACAGAACACTCAGGTCGCCACCGGCATGATCGTGCGCCGCCAATTCCGGGCGGGCAGGATTTTCAAACCACACTTAGCATGATCGGCCGGCTTAGCGATGTCGAAGAGTTCGAAGACATCATCCTCAGAGCCACACCCGATGGGCGAGTGGTCCGCATCAAAGATGTCGGTACGGTGGAATTGGTGCCGCAGAATCAAGACGTTGACGTCACGTTCGACGATAAACCCACCGTGTTTCTCGCAGTGTTTCAGCGGCCCGAGGCCAATGCGTTAGAAACACACGATTTGATCATGGAAAAAATGCAGGAACTTTCCACCAGCATCCCCGAGGGGATCACTTGGGCCGTGGCGTTTGACACTACGCCATACACACGTGAGTCGATCAACGAGGTTTTCAAGAATTTGCGCGATGCGGTAATTCTGGTGGCCATCGTCGTCCTGGTGTTCTTGCGCAATTGGCGGTCGTCGATCATTCCGATGATTGCAGTGCCCGTGGCCATTGTTGGAACGTTCACCGCCATGGCGCTGCTCGGTTTCAGCCTGAATAATCTGACGTTGTTCGGCCTTGTGTTGGCGATTGGGATCGTGGTGGACGATGCCATCGTCGTCGTCGAAGCGGTCGAGCATCACATTGAACTTGGTTTATCGCCGCGTGATGCCACGATCAAAGCAATGGAGCAGGTTTCTGGACCGGTTATTGCGGTTGGCTTGGTGCTCAGCGCGGTGTTCATACCGTGTGCATTCATCAGCGGCATCACGGGCCAATTCTTCAGACAGTTCGCACTAACGATTTCGGTTTCCACGGTGATTTCGGCGTTTAATTCGCTAACTCTCAGCCCGGCACTGGCGGGCTGCTGCTGAAACCGCTGGAGAAGGACAAACACACCGCGCCGCCGTTGCCGTGGCCTGCGTTCGCCTTGGCCGGTGGCTGGCTGGCTTGGGCCATGCTGACACCGCGGGTGGAAACTAGGCTGCAGCTGGAAGGCTGGTGGCTCAGTGCGCTTCCCTATTTCATGGCCATCGGCGGCGCGATTGTCGGCGCGATCGTGGGTTGGCCGCTTAATCGAGCCTTGGCTTGGGCATTCGCGGCATTCAATCGTGCTTTCGACACCATTGGCGCGGCATACACTTGGGTCGTCGGAAAGCTGCTCACACTCAGCGTCCTCGTGTTGGTTATCTACGGCGGGCTGCTCGTGCTCACTTATGATCGATTGCAATCCACTCCTAAGGGATTTATCCCCAGCCAAGACATGGGCTACTTGCTCGCTGGGGTGCAATTGCCCGACTCCGCCTCGGCGGAGCGCACTTCGAAAGTGATGCAGCAGTTGACCGACATCGTTTTGAAGACTCCCGGCGTTGCCCATACGTCGGCCATCACTGGGCAATCTTTTTTGATGAGCGCCAACGGCTCGAACTTCGGCACGATGTTCATTCGGTTGGACGATTATAAAAGCGACGCAGCCCTGATTTGGCCAGCGACGCAATTCTGCATCGACTGCAAGCGGCGTTTAGCCAGGTGCTGGAAGCTAACATCATGATCGTTCCGCCGCCGCCTGTGCGTGGCGCGGGCCGCACCGGCGGTTTCATGATGATGCTGGAGGACCGCAGCGACCTTGGTCCGACTAAGTTGCAGGCCGAAGCGGAAAATTTGGTGACCAAGGCGAATGAACAGCGCGGTAAGCTGATGGTGTTTCCTTCGCCGTTTCGCGCGAACGTGCCGCAGTTGAAAGTGGAGCCCGACGTGCGCGAGTGTCTGGCCAAAGGAGTATCGCTGCGTGAATTCGCCGATGCCTTGCGGGTGTTCCAAGGCTCGCTGTATGTAAACGACTTCAATCTCTTCGGCCGAACGTGGCAAGTCATTGTGCAAGCGGCATCGCAGTTTCGCGATCAGATTTCCGACATTTCGCGGATGCGGGTGCGCAGCTCCTCGGGTGGCATGATTCCGATCGGTTCGCTGGCCGACATTCGCGAAGTGAATGGACCGTTGGTTTTGACGCGATACAACAGCTACCCGGCTGCGGCGATCAACGGAATGGCCATGCCGGGCGTTAGTTCGCAAGATGCGATCGACTTGATGGAGCACGTAGCTGACACCGAATTGCCCAACTCGATGGCCTACGAATGGACCGACATGGCGTTTCTGGAACTGTTGGCCGGCAACACGGCGATGATCCTTTTCGGGCTGGCCGTGGTGATGGTGTTTCTGGTGCTTGCCGCCCAGTACGAAAGCTGGTCGCTACCGCTGGCGATTATTTTGGTCGTGCCGATGTGCCTGCTGAGGCTGTTGTGGGCGTCAATATCGCCATGATGGATATCAACATTTTCACGCGGATTGGTTTTGTCGTGCTGGTGGGATTGGCCAGCAAGAATGCGATTCTGATTGTCGAATTCGCCAACGAAAGCGGGAATTGGGCGAATCGCGGCGGCAGGCAACGTTGGAAGCGTGCCGACTGCGGTTGCGACCGATTGTGATGACTTCGCTGGCGTTCATCTTGGGCGTAGTGCCGCTGATGTTTGCCGAAGGGGCAGGAGCGGGAATGCGCCGCACATTGGGTACAGC
>CAVTYH010000005.1:0-636041 GCA_963738835.1 Pirellulales bacterium | reverse complement strand
CGCCCCGGCTTTTCATGCCGACGAAGCGATTTTCGACAATGTCGATCCGGCCCACACCGTTGCGGCCGCCAATTTTGTTGAGCCGGACCATCGCCAGCGACGAATTTGTTGATTTTTTGAGCGTCGTCGGCACGCCTGTTTGGAAACCAATTGTCAGTGTTTCGATCTTGTCCGGTGCCTGCTGCGGCGAAACCGTCATGCCGAAATCGACCAGCTCGACACCATTCACCGTCAAATCTTCGAGCTTGCCCGCTTCGTAACTGATGTGCAGACAGTTCTCATCGCTGCTGTACGGTTTGGCGACGGAAGCCTTTACCGGAATTTTTTTTCTGCTCGCAAAACGCGATCATTTCGCGTGCGTCCCGGAAAGCGCTGTCGAAACTTCTCAATTCGCCACGGCGCAATTACCTGCGTGCCCGGTGCCAGCGCGTCGGCGGCCAGCTGGAACCGGCATTGATCGTTTCCCTTACCGGTTGTGCGATGGCGGCATAGGCATCGGCCTTTACCTCGCGGGCAACCTGCAAACACTTTTTCGTGATCAGCGGCCGGGCGATTGAAGTGCCCAAGAGGTAAATACCTTCGTACTTCGCCTGCCACTGCAACACCGGAAACGCAAAATCGCGGGATAGCTTTCTCCTTGCATCAATCAATCGAGACGACGACGCCCCGCAATCGGTGGCCTTTTTCAAAATGGCATTCCGATCTTCGCACGGCTGCCCCAAGTCCACATACACGGCGTGAACTTTGTAGCCTTCTTCCTGCAGCCAACCAAGAATGACCGACGTATCCAACCCGCCCGAGTAAGCCAACACACAACTAGGCATGAGAGTATTTCTTCCTGTTTGTTTACGCCTAATTTTTCACCGCACAGTACGCAGAAACTGTGCAGAGCAAACACGGGAATTCTAGGATCACGCTTGGTCGCTCCGTTTCTCCTCGGCGAACCATGGTTATCCTTTGCGGTTCAATTTCCAGTTGGAGCTCTGCGCCGTAGCCCATTCTAAACGCCGTGGCAACCATGACAAGTGCCGCGGCTTGCATGTTCGCCCGGCAGAAAGGCGATCGCAATTTTCGCAGGCGCTTCTGAGCCCGAAATTCCGCTACAATACCAGTTGATATGAACGAAAACGATCCAGCGGAAATCACGCGACCTTCCCACCGGCCATCCCGGTTGCGGAATTACGCCATCGGCATGTCGCTCGGTTCGGCCATCGCGATTGTCGGCACGATCGCTATCGTCGTCTCCATGCGTGCCAAAGAACTGCCGCCGATCACGTTTGAAATTCTGGACGCCGCCGTCAGTCGCTGGTCGGCAAACGGCCCGCCGATTACGACATGGACATCGAACAGAGCGGCGTCAATCCCGCCTTGTACCATGTTGAAGTTCGCCATGGCAACGTCGTCGCCATGACGATGAATAATCGCCCCACACCGCCACACACGTGGGACGATTGGTCGGTGCCCGGTCTCTTCACCATCATCGGACGCGATCTGGAAGTTTGCATGGCCCCGCACACAGTGGCCACCGGACCGAATCAAACTCTTTCATCGGGGCGAGGGCAGGGCGAGGGGGATTCGTCCAAGAGTGCCACTGCTGGCTTGTCCAGCAGTGTCTCAGGCGAACAGAGGCTTGCAGATCGAACTGCCTCGCCTCAACCCGAACCAGTCGTCCCGCGCGGACTCTTCGATCCCAACTTGGCTACCCAACCCAATACCACCGCGTTCCCCCACCGGTGCCGACGCCAAGTGGCGAATCACGAAGTTCACAGCGAAGTGATCGCGAAAACTGGCCGCGAGCAAAGTCGCAGAGATCGCAGAAGAGCCGTTTGCAATCAACTCCGGGAGCGTGGTGCAAGATTGAATTAACGCAGCGTTTTCTACGGCTTAGCCGGCGGATCAGCGTGGATTAGCTCGTACTGCAATCCATGGTTGTCCTGCCGATCGCCGGAAATCACGGCCAGAAAATCGGTCAGGTAAGCCCCGAGTTGGGCGCCGCGGGCCGGGTTTGCCATCGGTTTGGCCTGTCCTCTCACGTCCCGCGGTCGTTCGTGCAAGGTAACCCGGCGGTACCGGCGGCAAGCGAAATACTTCCACGCTGTCGCAAGGGCAATTCATCATGCCGCCACTGTAGCCGCGCGGAAAAACGTAATAGATGCAATACACCGCGTTGGGCCAAACATGCTTCGTCAGGCCGATCAAACGGCCGCGCCCATCGGAAGTGTAAGTGGTACTTTGCAGATTCTTGCCCGACACCAACTGCATGCCGGTCAGCGGCACGCTGCCGACCTTAAGTCGCCGGGCGCCGTTCTCAAACTGAGTTTGCTGCCAAAAAATCCAGAACCGCGGCCAACCGCTCCAGTAAACCCACGAGCCAATTGCAGCCACAGTAACCACAATCAGCAGCGTGCGCAAACTGAAGCGAAAAAGGTGGCGCGAAGTACGGACAACGGTCGGCGAAGAAGTGGTCATCGCAGCAGACGCTGAAAGTCAATGAGTTGGATCATGATTGCGCGTGTGCTCACGGCGAATCCTCACTCGAATCGGCCGGAAGAAATTTTTGATCGTGGAGAAATCCGGCTACATCGCTAATATCCTTGGGCAGCGCCAGAAATTTCGGCTGCTTTACAGGGGCTTTGTTGAAGAGAAAAACCTTCGCATTGGCTGGGGCGGCCAATTCGAGCTGGTTTTTCTGGATCGAATCGTTGAACTCGGCCGAATCGATCAGGAGCATCTCAAGCGACGTCAGCTTGTCGTTTGAGTAGCGCGTCTTAATCAGCAGACTCGGAAAGACGATACGGCCTGGGTAGGTCTTCGGAGCGTACTGAAACTCATCACGGGCAGTGCGGTTCGGTTTGGCCGATTGTGCCTCGGAACTCGGCTTGGACTCGAACACGAAGCTGCTGCGTCGGATAAAGCCGGTCGATGGAACTGCGGTCCATTGAGTGGAAGAGTTTCCGCCAGCCGAAGACGAAAGAACTGCATCGCCGCTGGGCAACAATTTCAAGTCGGGTTTGAAATTGGTGATGTCCGGAGGGCGAATCCGAAATTCGCCCAAAGTCGTACGTGCCATCGACGATTCGCCTGCTCGATGCACGCTGATCTGGTTGTTAGGCACGGAGTAATTGAAGTCCCACTCGCCGTCATAGACTCGAATAAACGACGAAAGCTGATCATGCGTCCGAAGCCCCAACATGAAGAATTCGCCTTCTGCCCAAGGTTTGTCGAATATCGGTTTCTCGCGTGCATCTACGGAGAGCAATTTTTGCGCGGTATCCGCAAAGTTCTCTGGGTGATTGTCTAAATCGACGGCCGAAAGAATCTCGTTCACCCTGGCTTGCGATAAGAGCGCTAAACTGCTACCGCCGGTTCGAAGCATTCGGTACTTGATGTGGGCCGCGCCGACTTCCTGGCTTTGCCGACTCCAGTTGGCGAACAAATGCTGAAGCGGATCGGGCTTTGCCGACGGCGGATCCTTGTGGAAACCAATAATCAGCTCGGTGCACGGCTCGCGGTTGCCGAGATCAGTGGATTTGCCCTGTTCCGCCGCGTCGAGTTTCGGAACCGCCAAAAGCAGACGCCGGGCTCCATCAGCGGTCAAGGCACCATCGTCCGTGCTCGACTTCGGCAGGAACATCTGTCGCTCCTCCGGCGGAGTGCGGTACAGAGGAGCGCTGACAATTGTCACCAAACCCGGCGAGCCAATGCAGCCTTTCACATTGACGCGATATTCCAGCATCTCCTCGGAACTTTCCAGCGGACTCACCGAACGATCACCGTTGTACTCCGATCGATAGCCGAAACTCAGCTCGACTTCCGCTCCCTTGTCGCCTTCGATCTGCCATACATGATTCGTGCTTGCTCCACCGCGCACGTCGCGATGTTGATAGGAGACGTAAAATCGAGTTCCAGCCGGTTCATTGACCTTAAAATGAAATGTGGTCGTGCCTCGATCGATGCTTGGCGCCTGCTCAATATTTTCAATTTTGATTGGCGCCCTCGCTGCTTCCGCTGGAGTAAATGCTGGTTCAGCGGCGAAAACATTTCCGGCTGTTGTTGCGGCGGCAAGCAGGGAGCAGCCAAAGATAAATGTCGCCGCGGCACGAGAACCGCTTATTAACGGCCGGAAAGCGTTAACGACGCTCGGGCGGTTAGGGCTCATGGCTTCCTCCTTACGAAACGCTCGCCCTGGTCCTCGCTGTCCGAAAACCCCGGCTAACCTAATCGATCCAGCTCCAGAATGCCAGCATTTTTGATCCTGTAACAAATTTCCCCGTTCTCCGCTTACAAGGTTGCACCGGGACTGGCAGATGGTCTGGCAGACCGGAAGTGCAAAACAACTCATCACATAAGGGAATTTGTCATGGCAAGCATGTCGCACAATTTGAAACGCGACTATCGTAAATTGGCTTTTCAGGCCTTGGAACCGCGAACCATGATGACCGGCAACGTCGCCGTCAGTGTCGTGAAGGGCGATTTGAAAATCACCGGCGACAAAGGCGGAAACGAGGTGGCGATTTTCCAAACCATTACCCAGGGCCAAGTCGTGCCGGGCAGCTTTTTCATTAATGGCGTCAACGGCACGACGATTAATGGGGGCGCGGGCCACGTTTTCACCGGCGTCAAGCGCGATTTCCTGATCGACCTGGCTGGGGGCAACGACACGCTGACGATGGGCAACGATTTAACCGACAACAAATTCATCATTCCGCGAAGCCTGGACCTTAAGCTCGGCGACGGCAACAATGTGCTATTCATCAAAGGCATTACCGTCAGTGACGACGCCAAGATCACCGGCGGAGTTAATACGGATAAATACGACATCCGCGGCAGCTTCGGTGCGCCCAACGTTGACAACGGGCTGAACGACCTGACGATCAAAATGGGCAACGGGATCGGATTCTTGAGTTTGCACAATTCGCTGGTGCGACACGATTTGACCATCAGTACTGGCACGGATACTCAGGACGACGTCATTGACCTGTCGTTCATGAGCATCGGGCATAATGCCACGATCAACACCGGCGCCGGCGCGACATCGTGGGCATCAATGAAGTTGGAGTGAACGCAAAGTTGTCGATCGACACAGGCGCGGATCACGACGCGGTCTTCCTGACCGAGTCGCAGGCCGACGAAATGAATGTAAACCTTGGCGGCGGAATTGACGAACTGCACTTGACCGGCGTTTTCGGCCGCCGGGGAACATTTAACGGCGGCAGCGACGTGGATCTCGTGTTCGAATCAGGCGTTGATTTCAGCGAAGCCTTCTCGCTGCAGAGCTTTGGCGCATAGTGTGGTCGGCCGAGAACAAGGCCGCCGCGCCACGTTCAACGGCAACAGTGGAATCGACACCATTTCGGAAACCAACTGCCAGTTCACCGAACTGCACCAGGTTTTGAGTTTCTAGCAATCGTGGGATGCCATGCCCACGCAAAGCCGTGGGCATGGCACCAAGTGCGTCAGAGAAACTAGTTTTGTAAACGCCGCTGAAATGTCTAAATGCGTACTGCAACGGCAGGAGTAGAGTCTGCGGGTAACAGCTCCCAATCTTGTCTTCCAAGATGATTTAGCACTCGTAGACGTTGCAGAATATATCTCTCGCTCTTATTTTCGTCAGTTAACAGTTTTGAATCGATTGGGGAAGCCTCACGGCTTCGACGAATATAAATCACAAAATATCCTAACGGTTGAGCACGAGTTTTATGCGCTGAGCGCACCATACGGCAGCAAGACCGTCGACTTTGGATTCCGGGCTGAGTGGCCCCAAAATCGCCTTGTCAACAACTTACGAAAGTGATAATATGTACACTAATCATCAAATCGGACTTCCAGCCCCACGGTTGAGTTTTCTGCGACTTTTATGCTTTCGCACATTCAATACCCAGCCGCTGGAGGTGCCGTGGGTCGGGGATAGTCTGCGCCGCTGCCGTTCCAGCAAACGTGGACACTGTCGCCGCGGTGGTCGCTGGGCATAGCGCCTCATTGGAGCCGATCATGCCGGCTCGGAGGTCGTGTCGAACTGGTCTGCGGTGAAGAGTGCATGACAAAACTGGAAATTCAGCTGATCGGCACAACAAGTGCCGGCTCAAGGACCTCGGCGCAGCCGGGCGGATCGCCGTTTTTTCGGCGCTGCGAAATCGGCTTGAAAAGTGATGCGCAAACACATCCGCGGACGACAAAATTGAACGCGATTTTGTCGTCCCCCTCAGGCGGTGATCGCTCGAGAATTCTCGGGTCGGAAGTGCAGTCCGCAGTGACACAATTGCGCGATTTTGTCGTCAAAAAATCGATTTCTTGAAATCCGGACAAAATTCGACTGGTCGCAATTGGTCGGAAAAACCCGGGCGAATTGTCGAAAACCACCGTCGCAGAAATGCACCAATTTGCGACAGCGAACGACAAAATTCAAGCGGCGATTACTCAAGAATCAGCGGTTTGCCGGGGCGTCGCCGTCAGGGTCGCGGCGTTCCCATTCACGGCGCACCTCGCCCAGGCCATAGACGCAGAGCTCGAAGTCGTGGCTCAGCCGCTCTAGCACGTCGCGCTCTTCGTCGGGCGGTTCCGTCTGAATGGTGCTGGCGATGAAGTAAGCCCGTTTGCCTTGCTCGCAGTAATCGAGGAAGAAGTCTTTGCGTGGTCCGCGCTGCAAGCGGGGGAGCGCTTCCGGATATACGCCGGTCCAAAAGAGCGCGAAGTCGCCGATGTGTCGATGGGCTGCCCGCCGGGCATCGCCGACGCGGACTTCGGCCTCCAGCAGCATCTCGGCAACTTCTTCCAGTCGACGGCCCGTCGGGTTCCGGAGGCTTAGCAATGCGTCGTAACGCACAAACCGAGCCAAGAGGTCGGTCAAATAATCGATCAAGAGCGGGTCTGCGACGCCCAATCGGGTTTGAAAGGCGTATTCGGTCAGACCGGCAAAAAATCGATACAGGGCTTCCGGAGGGCGATTGGGATGCATCGTCTCTACCACGGTTGAAACCGGTGGAAGTCGCAACGCCAAGCCAGGGGCCACGTTGGGCTTCCCTAACAAATACCATCGGCGCAATTCGCCTGACTTCTCCATCATATACACAGAAGCTAGTGATTGCAGAAAGGGCAACTCCTAACGACAATTGTTTGGACGAGTTTGGACTGCCCAGGTCAAAAAGGCAAAAAATCGAAACGTCCCAAAGCCCAAGGTGGCATTCGTGGCATTTCGATTTCGGTGGCTTGAGATCAGCTTGCCAGCGTCGTGGTCTACGCCGGCTTTTCGACTCTTCGACCCCTTCGACAATTCCATGCCTATTCCTTCATCCAAACGCCGTTCTCGTTCTTTCGATTCGCCGCGCCAAGAAGCTTATCTCCAGCTGTGGCGCACTTACGATCGGCTGCGGATTTTGGAGGACGAGCTGTTTGCCAGGCACGACCTGACGGCTCAGCAGTACAACACCTTGCGGCTCTTGCGTGGCGAACATCCCGATTCTCTGCCGACACTTGCCATTGCCGAGCGTTTGATTTCCCGCGCGCCCGACATTACGCGGTTACTCGATAAGCTGGAACAGCGCGGGCTCGTTGTTCGTCAGCGCCCTGCCGACAATCGGCGAGTCGTGAGAGTAAGCATTTCCGAAGCCGGATCAGAACTGCTGCGCGAACTCGATCGACCGGTGCGCGACTGCCACGAACAACAATTGGGCCACTTAACGGAAGATCAGTTGGCCAGCCTGATTGAACTATTGCGAATTGTGAGACGGCCTCATGAGGAGCCCGACAGTAGCTGGCTGTGAGCGAAACTGAATCGACTTTGGTGTGAGATGATCGCGATGCCAATGATACTCTTAGCGACCGACGAGACCGATGCGCTAATTCGCAGTCTGCGCAGCATCCCGCTAGAGACAGTGCTGCTGCCGGTGTTGTATCAGTTGACCCTCGTGATTTTTGTGGCACGCGTCTTTTTCGTGCTGGCTCGCAAACTCAAACAGCCGGGAGTGGTCGGTGAAATTGCTGCCGGCCTGGTGCTTGGTCCATCGGTGCTGGGGTATTTTTTCCCCGGTGTGTTTGCAGCAATTTTTCATCCGACGGTGGCTGGCATCGATCCGCGTTTGTTCGATTCGGTGCTGAACTGGATTTTCGCGTCGATTGCCCAGCTGGGGCTGATTTTCCTGCTGTTTTTGATTGGCCTGGAGTTCGATTTCTCGCATTTGCGCCGGTACGGCAAGGCGGCGCCGGCAATTTCAGCAGCCGGGGTAGCGTTGCCGTTTACGTTAGGCTTGCTCCTGGCCCCAGTGATCTACCCGATCGTGGCTTCAACGCCGATTGCGGATGGATCAATCGAGTCGATACCCAAATTCGGATTTGCGTTATTTCTGGGCACCGCACTTTCGATCACCGCGATTCCGGTGCTGGGGCGAATCATGATGGAACTGGGAATTATCCGCACGCGGCTTGGAGCCGTCACGATCGCCAGTGCCGCCGTGGACGATGTCATTGGCTGGATTCTGCTCGCCAGTGTGGCGGCGGTAGTGAACGGCAAATTCGAATTTTGGTCGATGCTGCGGATGATCGGACTAACCGGGCTGTTTGCGGCGGCGATGATTTTTATCGCCCGGCCGATACTGGCGCGCTGGGCACGTTGGGTCATGCGCCGCAGTCAGGGCGAGATTGGGCTCAACGATCTGGCCGCGCTCATCGTGTGTGTTCTGCTGTGCTCGATCGTCACGAACCTGATCGGCATCTTCGCCATCTTTGGAGCCTTCTTCTTTGGGGCAGTAATGTCCGGCGAGCGTGAATTTTGCGAGGCCGTGTTGCGGCGGATGCGCGATTTTATGACCGTGTTCTTCCTGCCAATCTTTTTCACTTATACGGGATTGCGGACCGACATCGGCGCGCTGCATTCGCTGCAAATGTGGATGATTTGCGGGGTGGTCATTCTGGCGGCGCTCTTTGGCAAGTGGGGCGGTTGTGGACTTGCCGCCTGGCTGACCGGCTTCACGCTCCGCGAAGCCTCGTGCATTGGCGTGATGATGAATACACGCGCGTTGATGGAACTGATTGTGGTTAATGTCGGCTATGAACTACACGTTATTCCCAAAAGCGTGTACTGCATGCTGGTGCTCATGGCTTTAGTGACCAACTTCATGGCCACGCCGCTTTTGCTGTGGTTTTCGCGCGGCACGGACCTTGAACAGTATGTGCGGCGTTCCGGCTTTTTGGGCCGCAAAGCTCAGTTGGCAGCGACAGATGGTAAGCCGGTTGACCGCAATCGGCCGTCAATGTTTTCAACCACTTCCGCGGATAGGACCAATGACTAATCGTCGCATCGCCATGATTTGCAGCCAGCGACGCCTTCGCTGGGCGTTAAAATCGCGAATTATTTGGCCACTTGCCGATTTGGTGTTTTCGGCACCGTTTTGGGCAATTAGCATAAACAATACGGGGGCTAAGCAAGCAACAGCAATCATGGTCGAGGATTCAGAGATACCCACATCAGATGAGGCTTCATCATGACCGGTCGCGCATCCGCGATTGTCGCCTGTTGTCTAATTCTTTTGACGTTCCATCGGCAGCAAAGCGTTCTTAGCGAAGATCGCACGATCGACGGCTCTGGAAATAATATGTCCAATCCGTTGTGGGGTGCAGCGGGCACCGATTTGCTCCGCATTGCTCCGGCGGTCTATGGCGATGGTGTCTCCACGCCATCCGGCTCGGGTCGGCCGAATCCGCGCGATGTAAGTAATACCGTGGTAGCTCAGACTGGGCCGATGCCCAACAGTTTTGGTCTGAGCGATTGGGTGTTTCAGTGGGGACAGTTCATCGACCATGACCTGGACCTAACAACCACCTCGACCACTGAATTCTTCAATATTCCAATTCCCCAGGGCGATCCGATCTTCGATCCGAATTCGACCGGCACACAATTCATGCCCTTCCCACGATCGGTTTATGACTCAGCCACAGGGCTGGGACCGGGAAATCCGCGACAGCAAGTCAATGCGATTACCTCGTTTCTCGATGGCTCGATGATCTATGGTTCCGATCCGATGCGGGCTGCCGCGCTGCGCGCCGGTAGCGGCGGACATCTGCTAACCAGCGCAGGAAACTTGCTGCCACTGAATACAATGGGGCTAGCCAATGGTGACAACGGCGATCCCAATCACGACCAGTATTACGTCGCCGGCGATGTGCGGGTGAACGAGCAAGTCGGGCTGACTGCCGTACAAACCCTTTTCATGCGCGAGCATAATCGGCAGGCTGATCTTCTGGCCGCCCAACATCCTACTTGGACCGATGACCAGATTTATCAGCAGGCTCGGAAAATCGTCGGCGGTGAGATTCAATCCATCACTTATCGCGAGTTTCTTCCGGCGCTGTTAGGGGCGAGTGCCCCGAGTGCCACCAGTGTCTACAACCCGAACGTAAACCCGTCGATTGCCACGGAATTCTCGACGGCTTTTTTCCGGTTCGGCCACAGTATGCTGTCGCAGCAACTGCTGCGAATTCAGAACGACGGGAGTCCGGCCTCAGGTGGACCGCTTTCCTTGCAGGATTGCTTCTTTCAGCATCAAAACTTGTCCAGCCCGAATCAGATCGATTACATCCTCAAAGGTTTAGCCACCGATCAGCAGCAGGAGATCGATACCCATATAGTCGATGGCGTGCGGAATTTCCTGTTTGGCGAGCCAATTCCCGGGAGTGGACAAGATTTGGCCTGCCTGAACATTCAACGTGGCCGCGACCACGGCCTGCCCGATTACAATACCATTCGCACGGCTTATGGCTTGTCTCCAGTGACGACCTTCGCCCAAATTACTTCTGATCTAACGCTCCAAGCGGTGCTGCAATCGGTGTATGGCGATGTCAACAATATCGACCCGTGGGTCGGCGGACTGTCCGAAGATCATCTGCCGGGTATGGAAGTGGGACCGCTAATCGCAGCGTCCTTGATCGATCAGTTCACTCGCCTGCGCGATGGCGACCGATTGTGGTTTGAAAATGACCCTTCCTTAACGCCGGAGGAACTGGCTTGGCTGAATAGTGTCGAGTTGTCGGACATCATTCGGGCGGACACCGGCATCACGAACATTCAGGCCAACGTGTTCTTTGCCGTACCCGAGCCAGAGACCTTCCTGTTGTTTGCCACGGGCGCTCTACTGGGCTTGCTGGCCCTTTCGGGAAGGAGAAGCAAGTTTCAACGATGCAAAGCAAGGTGATGCCGCAAACCACGACGTTTAAGTTCTCGTGGCTTGTTCTTCCGGCGAATCTTGATGCAATAAAATTGAGCGACCCTACCATCGATGCGTCCGGGGACAACTTGCAAATGCTCGTCAATCTGTCTGCGGCATCGAACGTGTGATTGAAGTCGAAACTATCCCAGCTGTGCAACGAGGCTGGCGACGTAATCGCCAACACTGCTGAGCACTTGCTCGCGCGGTTTCGATTCTGCTTCGGCAATTCGGCGAACGACGGCCGAACCGACAATCAATCCGTCGGCAACCGGTGCGAGTAGCCGTACGTGATCTGGTGTGCTGATGCCGAAGCCAATACACACCGGCAACGGCGTGCGTTCACGCAGCCAGGCCACGTTGGCGGTTAATTCCGGCGACAGCGCACGCCTCTCGCCGGTGATGCCGGTGACCGACACGTAATAAATGAAACCACTTGAGGCTTCAGCGATGCGAATGGCCCGATCGCGGGGCGTCGTGGGTGTAATCAATTGGATCAAGCTGAAATCGGCAGCACGGCAGATTTTCGCCAGCGGCTGCGATTCTTCGACGAGCAAATCTGGCACAATCGCTCCGGCGATTCCCGGCGCTGGCAGTCTTTCACGTACTGCTCCACGCCATGGCGATAGACGATGGCGTAGCTGACCATTGTCACCACCGGCGCGGCAAGTTTTGGCACAACACTCTCAGCCATTTTGAGGATTTGCTGGAGCTTGACTTTGTGCGCTAGCGCGTGCGTGTAAGACGCCTGAATCACTGGGCCATCGGCAATGGGATCGCTGTAGGGAATTCCCAGTTCACAAAGGCTGGCGCCGCGTTTCACAAGTTCTTGCAGCACTGCGGCGGTAAAATCCAAATCCGGATCGCCGGCTGTGACGAAAGGCATGAATGCCTTACGTTTTTCACGCTTGAGCTGCGCAAAATGTTTGTCGATTTTGGACACGGGTCAAAACAACTTTGATGACTTTTTAACCAAACGATTCGCCGCGCAGCCGTGCGATTTCCGCCGCATCTTTATCACCGCGGCCTGATAAGCAGGCCACCACCACATCGCTGTTCGGTCGCTTCGCGGCAACTTCCACCACTTTGGCAATAGCGTGCGAGCTTTCCAAGGCCGGCAAAATGCCTTCGGTCCGGGCCAGCAAGTTGAACGCAGCCAAGGCTTCATCGTCGCGGCAAGTGGTATATTGCACCCGGCCGGCATCCTTCCAGTAGCTGTGTTCCGGTCCGACGCCCGGATAATCGAGCCCGGCGGAAACGCTGTGGACGTCGCAAGTTTGACCGTCATCGTCTTGCATCACGTAGCTGTAACTGCCGTGCAGCACGCCGGGCGAGCCATGCGACAATGGGGCCGCATGATCACCGGGCTTGGCAGAGCGTCCGCCGGCTTCGACGCCAAGCAATTCAATCCCGGCGTGCTCGATCAACGGAAAAAACATTCCGGCCGCGTTACTGCCGCCGCCGACGCAAGCCACGGCGAGGTTCGGCAACCGGCCGAGTTGCTCGTGGCACTGGGCAAGCGTTTCTCGACCGATGACCGACTGGAAATCGCGCACAATTCGCGGAAACGGATGCGGGCCGACGACGGAACCCAGAATGTAGTGCGTCGTGCGGACGGAGCTCATCCAGTCGCGCATTGCTTCGTTGATGGCGTCCCGCAAAGTGCGCGATCCGCTGGTCACCGGTCGCACTTCGGCGCCCAAAAGTCGCATGCTGAAAACGTTCGGCTTCTGGCGGCGGATATCTTCTTCGCCCATGTAAACCACACATTCCAAACCAAAGCGGGCACAGGCCGTGGCCGTGGCAACGCCGTGCTGGCCGGCACCGGTTTCGGCGATCACTCGCCGCTTTCCCATCCGCAGCGTCAGCAAAGCCTGACCAAGCGTGTTGTTGATTTTATGAGCGCCGGTGTGATTCAAGTCTTCGCGCTTCAGATAGATTTGCGCACCCCCGGCATGCTCGCTGAGCCGTTTGGCATGATACAGCGGCGATGGGCGACCAACGTAATTCCGCAGCAGGTCGTTCAGCTCGTCCTGGAACGCTTTATCTCGCTGAGCCTGTTCGTAGGCCGCTGCGAGTTCGTCCAAGGCGGCGGTCAGCGTTTCCGGAACGTAGCGACCGCCGAATGCCCCGAAGCGGCCTGCATCGTTGGGAAGCTGGCTCAATTGGGGCATGTTCGAACTCGTCGCCGCTGGCTAGATTTGTCCGCGAATCGCCGACATCGCTTTGAATGCAGAACCCTATTGTTGGCCGGCAGATGCTGGGGTCAAGGGGCGTACCGCAGCGGCATTACAACGATGCAAAGTTCGATGAGATGGTTCGCACTGCCGCTTAAACAAAAACGGCCACAGCCTTGGGGAAGGGCTGCGGCCGCAAACTGGCGGGAATTACGGGCGGATATTGTGCGCTTGGTGACGCGGCGGGCTAATGCATGCGGATTGACTGGCGGCGGGAGAACGCTGGTCAACCGATCGGGCAACCGCACTTTCAACCAAAGTGCGATTCTTTTCCCCGGCGAACGATCTTTCCTGATTCGATTGTCAGGCGTCCTTGTGCTAATCAAATCGGCCGTCGCCGACGGTTGTCTGCGAAATTTCACGTATCTGCCGAACAACCCGAACGATTGCGTCAGGTGTTACAGGCGGCAAGCTTTACCATTCGTCCGACCTTTGTCCTACGTGGGATCGGAGTCGATCGATCGCGGCACATGGTTGGTGTATCAAGAATTTCGGCTTTGCCGCTTCGCTCGTCGGGCACCCATCGGTTAGATTGTGATGATCCAGAGCATTGGATAAGATGCACACCTCGGAAACCGATAAGCTCGCCAAATCGGCAACGACATCACGTCGGCAAAACCTTTCCGGCCGGCAATCTTTGCCCGTCTTTACACCGGCGTGCGACCCAGCCGCTAGCACTGTCCCGCTGTTGCCATGCCTGAATTGCCTGAAGTCGAAACGATGTGTCGCGGGATCGCTCCACTTATTGGCCGAACGGTGTTGCGTGTGGAACGTACACCATGCCGCCGCAAGGCAATCGCCATTGAGCCGCGGATCGATCGATTTCGCCGCTTGACTGAGGGCAAGACTATCGCGGCAGTCCAGCGATTTGGCAAACGAGTGGTGATTTGGCTGTCGAAAGGCATCGGGGATGGCAGCGTTCGCCTGCAACCACCCGGCGATGAAGCCATTGTCATCGAGCCGCGAATGACGGGTCTGGTTTTGCTTGCCGATCCGCCGACCATGGAGCATTTGCGGTTCCGCATGAAGTTTGCAGCAAACTACGTAAGTAAGCTGGGCTCATCGTGCAACGGCAGCACAGACCAGCTGCTGTTTTGGGATCGCCGCGGTCTGGGTTCAGTTCGATTGCTGACGGCGGCCGAGTTCACTGCAAAGTTTGGTGACAGCGGCGCGTCCTTGGGTCCCGACGCTCTCGTGACTTCGGCCACTCAATTGAAATCGCGGTTATACCGGAGCCGGCGGCCCGTCAAAGTCGCACTGCTCGATCAGCGTGCCATTGCGGGCATTGGAAATCTGTACGCCTCGGAAATTCTGCATAGGGCTGCAATCCATCCGGCCGTACGCTGCGATCGATTGCGGACCGACCATTGGCATCGGCTGCACGCATCCATGATTGATGTGCTCTCCGAAGCGATTCGCTACGAAGGTTCAACGCTGGCCGACGGCACCTATCGGAATGCCCTCAGTAAATCGGGCGGGTATCAGAATCACCATCGGGTTTATGATCGGGCGGGGCAGGATTGCCCAACTTGCCACCGCGGGACTGTCCGGCGACTTGTGCAGGCCCAACGCTCAACGTTTTTCTGTCCGGTTTGCCAGCGACACGGTCGACGCACCAATTGACACGCAAAATTATCCCACTTTGGCCAAACAAAACAGTGGAAATCACCGGAAGGCTCGATCATAATGGCAGAAGTATTTCACGGAACAGTTTGGGAATAGCAGGCTTCGGACTGCTGCGGCTTCCGGGTTAGCCGCAGCGGCTGGGCACAATTGCCCCTCTTCATCGCGGATCGTGCATCCCGGTTTTCTACGCGCAGTCATCCACTTGAGCAGCATCATGAAGTTTAGTTTTTTCTCGAAACGAGGCAGTCGGTGGCAACAGGGTTCAAAGTCGGACAAACGATTGAACCGTCATCGCAAGCGGCTGTGGGTCGAATCACTAGAAGCCCGGCAAATGTTGTCGGTCAATTTGGGTTCGCTGGGCGATATTCAGGTTCCCGGCGGCAAATCGGTCTTGGTGCCGCTGACGGGTGTTGACAGCAATGGTGGACCGATCAGCTACAGCTTATCGGCTTCCGATTCGAACGTTCAGGTGTCGCTTGTTTCGCCCAGCAGTAAAAGCATCGTGCTCAGTGTCACGGGAACTGATAACACCAACACGCCGTTCAGTGGTACGCTGGTGCTGCACCTGTTCGAAGATTTGGCCCCGCAAACCACTGCCCGCATCGAGCAGCTCGTCACACAAGGGTATTACGACGGCCTCGATTTCTTCCGCGTGCTGGACGGCTTTGTCGCTCAAACGGGTAAGACAAATAACGGCAACGATACCGGGGTGTTGTTGGACGATGAGCTTACCTCATCGCTGACCTTCACGAGTCCCGGCCTGTTGGCGATGGCCAACCGAGGCCGCGATACCGCCGATGCCGAGTTTTTCATCACGGCCATCGATGAAGCAGGTTCGACGACGCCAATCGCATTGGCCAACATGCCGCAGTTTCTGAATTTCCGTTACACCATTTTCGGCCAGCTCGTCAGCAGTTTCGACACGTTTGAAAAAATCATGTCGACGACTGTGCAGGTCCAGCCTGATCCCGGCTTCAATGGCGAAGTGAGTCTTCCGACTTCTTCGATCACGGTGACATCGGCCCAGGTGATCGATGACACGCAAGACGCTGTGCTGCGCGTGTTGCGCCGGCCAGTTTTGATGGCAGCAGCGCAACAATCATGGTGACTGCTACGAACGCCGACAACGAAACAGCTCAGCAGTCGTTTACGGCGTCGGCAGTGACCGACACCAATGTCGATCCGCCGTTCTTGGGTTCGGTGTCGGCGAACCAGAACATCGCAGTCGGCCAAACGCTGAACTTTTCCATCGCCTCAACGGATCTTTCGGGCCAAGGCGTCGATTACGAAATTGCCAGCATGGATGATTCGCCGAATGCAAGCGTCGATGTCGACCACGCGACCGGATTGGTAACCATCATACCAGACGCAGGATTTGCCGGCACTTTGCATCTGATCGTTGGCGTTCGGGCAGCTTCGGCTGCCAATACGTTTTCGAATTTCGACGTCCAGGAATTCACGGTCACCGTTGTTGCACCAACCCTTGATCCGGTGGCTGACCAGACAGCAGCTGTTGGCACTCCCATCACCTTCACGTTGAATTCGACCGATCCGCTCGGCAATGGAGTCGTCTATTCGGTGGTGGATGCCAATAGTTTGGGAGCTCCAGACAACATCAGCGTGGATATCGATCAAGCCAATGGCCAAGTGACATTAACTCCGGCCGCCGGCGCAACCGGCACCGTGACGCTGTTAGCAAGAGTTCGCGAACTCGACAGCCCAGACGATCCGGCGAATTATACCTCGCAAGCCTTCACGTTTTCCGTCCTTGCCCCGACACTCGACCCTGTCGGCAGTCAGACCAGCGCTGTGGGTGTACCGGTGAACATCGCCATGATCGCGAACGATTCACTTGGAAACGACCTCTTCTATGCAGTCGTTGACGCCAGCACGCTTGCCGCACCGGACCATGTCAACATCAGCGTCAATCAAAATGCCGGAGAGGTGATTATTACCCCCGAGTCTGGTTTCGCGGGCACTTTGAATTTGCTGGCTGCTGTGCGTGATGTCACCAGCCCAGACGATGTGGCCAACTACGCGACGCAAGTATTCGCATTTACGGTCGTCGCTCCGACCTTGGATCCAGTCGACAATCAGACGACGATCGTCGATTTGCCGGTTACATTCACGCTTCACTCGTCGGATGCGCTGGGCAACGATGTGACTTATTCGGTGGTCGATGCCAACACGTTAATCGCTCCGGCTCACTCGACGGTCGGCATCGATCAGGTTACCGGACAGGTCACAATCACCCCGGAAGCCGGATTCAGCGGCACATTGAATCTGTTGGCCCGAGTGATCGATGTCACTAGCCCCGATGATCCGGCGAATTACACCACACAAGCCTTCACGCTGACGGTGGTCACGCTGGCTCCGGTTAGCGATCAAACCACCGGAGTGGGTGCGCCGACCACTTTCACTTTGTTCGCCAGTCCCTTAGGCGGAGATGTGTTCTATACGATTGTCGATCCCAGCACATTCGCCTCTCCAGGCCATGTGACAGTGACGATCGAGCAGGCCACGGGCCAAGTCACCTTGAAGCCAGACGCTGGCTTCAGCGGCACGCTGAACTTACTGGCTGGCGTACGAGGAGCGAATAGCGACGATGCCGAAGCCAACTACACGACTCAGGCGTTCACGCTGGATGTTATTGCTCCGTCCATCGACACGGTCGCTAATCAGACGACCGCGGTTGGTGTCGCTGACGATTTCACGCTTACGTCGACCGATCCGACAGGCGGCGGCGTGTTCTACGCAATTGTCGATCCAGACACTTTCGGCGCTCCGCCATACGTAGTCGTGACGATCGATCAAGCGAGTGGACATGTGACGTTGAAACCTGAAGCTGGATTCGCAGGAACGATCAACCTGGCTGCCGCCGTACGAGAACTGGGCAGCGACGATGTGCCGGCCAATTACGTGACGCAATCCTTCACCTTGACGGTTTTGGCTCCGTCCTTGCTGACCGTCGGCAATCAAACCACGACGCTGGGAGTGTCCGATACTCTTAGTTTGTCGGGAATCGATTTTACGGGTGGAGATTTGATTTACACCGTTGTCGATCCGACAACATTTAATGCTCCGGCGCATGTGACTGTGACTATCGATCAGGCGACCGGCCAGATAACACTGCAGCCAGATGCTGGTTTCGCGGGCGATATCAATTTGCTGGCCGGCATACGAGCTGCTGATAGCGACGATGTTCAAGCAAACTACACCACTCAAGCATTCACGTTCTCGGTCGTCGCACCAACGTTAAACACAATCAATAATTTAGTGACAACAGTCGATACACCCGCTTCATTTACGCTGAGCTCGACTGATTTGGGGGGCAGCGGTGTCGCTTATTCGATTGTCGATCCGACGACGATGCTTGCGCCGGCCCATGTAACCATTGGAATCGATCAGGCAATCGGGTTGGTTAATGTAACTCCCGATGCGGGCTTCGCCGGCACCATCAATCTGCTGGCCCGGGTTCGTGCCGTTGACAGTGCCGATGTGCTGGAGAATTACGTCACGCAGGGGTTCACACTGACGGTCGATCAGGTGGCCGTAAACCCCATCAACGACGTCGAGGTCCCGGGCGGGAAGTCGGTCCTGGTGCCGCTGACCGGCGTCGATGCTGCCGGCAACCCGATTACTTATACCACCAGCAGTTCCGATCCAAATGTAACGGTATCGCTGGTCTCGCCGACGAGTAAGAGCCTGGTGCTGAATGTCACTGGCACCGACAAAGACGGCAACGCGTTCAGTGGCCAGTTGATTCTGCACCTGTTTGAAGACCTGGCTCCGGAAACAACTGCCCGGATCGAGCAACTTGTAACGCAAGGCTATTACGACGGTCTCTCGATCTTTCGTGTGCTCGACGGTTTCGTGACCCAAACCGGCAACAACGGAGCTGGCGATACAGGGCAACTGCTGACCGACGAATTCGACACATCGCTCACCTTTACCAGTCCAGGGCTGTTGGCGATGGCCAACCGCGGACGCGACACCGCCGATGCAGAGTTTTTCATCACCGCCACTGATGCCGCCGGATCGACAACGCCGATTTCGTTGGCCGACATGCCGCAGTTTTTAGACTTCCGCTACACGATCTTCGGGCAGTTGGTCGGCGGTTTCGACACGTTCGAAAAGATCATGTCGACGAACGTAACCACGAGTTCCCAGATTCCAGGTGAAACGAGCAGCCCGACACTGCCGATCACAGTAACTTCCGCTCAAATTATCACCGATACGCAAAACGCGGTTCTGAAAGTGACCGCGCCGGCCAGCTTCAACGGTTCTCAGCGCCACCATCACAGTGACCGGCACGAATACCGCGGGCCAAACGTCACAGCAAACGTTTAACGCCTCCGCAGTCGCCGATACGCAAACCGATCCGCCGTTCCTGGGGTCCGTCAGCAACCAGATAACCACCGCTGACACTGCCGTAACGTTTACCTTGACGTCGACCGACTTGTCGGCCGGCGGTGTGTTTTACAAGATTGTTGATCCGACAAGTTTCGGCACGCCTTCCAATGTGACCGTCAGCATCGATCAAGCGACGGGCCAGGTCACACTGACTCCAGCTGCCGGCTTTACTGGAACTATCAACCTCGTGGCCGGCGTGCATGCATCGTCGGCAACCGACACTTCGGATAACTACGATACCCAGGCTTTTACATTGACGGTAAATCCAAACCAAGGTACGGGCACAGGACCATCGGCTCCCACCGGCTTGTCTGTCGACGCTTCGAGCAACACTGGCACATTCGATGGTAACGGATACATCTCCAAGGATTCGCCAAAATTAACCGTAGCCGCCGAAAGTGGCGCCACCGTGCAATTTAAGTTGAACGGCGTGGTGATTGCCACTGCAACGGAAACTGCAACCGGCTCGGGCCAATACACGGCCACGTTGCCCGCAGGCAAGCTGGCGATTGGCGCGAACGCCATTACGGCGGTGGTCACCGACACCAACGGCACCAGCGTCGACTCGACGGCACTCTCGCTGATTTATGCGCCGGATTTTGCCAGCGGAATTTATGTGGTTCCCGGCGCCGCCGGATCAACGCAGACCTTGGCCTTCGCCTGGGCTTCACGGAACGCCGCCTACTTCGACGAAATCGGCTTCTTCATTGCCAATTCAGCCGATGGATCAATCAACGGCATCGCTCCCGGTCAGGCTGGTTACGCACAAGCGGCGCTTAGCAGTGGTACTCGCCAGACTATCTTCTCGAAGGGGGAAAAAGCCGGCGCCGCCAAGAATATCTCTCTGCAAGGCGGACAGATTCTGGTGTTTTACATGATCCAGAACAACACCACGGCCAACTTCCTGTCGAAGAACGCATCAAACACCAACCACGGCAACAACAATCCGAACGCACCACTGGCATTCTTCAGCATTCAGGCCGCGAATCCTGATGGCATGAAGCACACGCAAATCATCGCCGACCCAACAACCGGTCGTGCCCAATACAACTGGGAAGATCTAATGAACTTGGGCGATAGCGACTTCAACGACGTGGTGATGACCGTTCGCCTGGCCGGTCAGTCCAGCAAAACGCCGGCGACAGTGCATGCACCCGGAGCAGGCGATAAGAACGTAACCTTGAATGGCACATTGCACAGCGGCCATTTGAATAGCCCGCCCGGCGACGTTGGGGTGTTCTTTGTGGATGATCCGGACGGCTCGATTGGCTCGCTCCATCCCGGCGACCCCGGCTATCTAGCCGCGGCCCTGGCAAGCGGCAACTTCCGTGTGTTGTTTGCTGCTGGCGCCGCCGTTGGTAGTCAGCCTGTGACCGTGCCGGCCGGCCAGTATCTGGCGTTCTACGCCATCACCAGCGGCACCACGGCCAATTTCCTGACCGCGAATCCATCGAATTCGACCAGCGGCGGGCCTGTGGCAATTTTGTCGCTCGAGGCCGCCAATCCCGATGGCATCAGCCATTTCCGCTGGTACTGCCCCGGCCAGCAAGCGACGGACCCGAACGTGCAGCAGTTGCACGTCATGGACAAAATCTTTGGCTCGGACAGCGATTTCGACGATTTCACAATCGATTTAAGCTTCTCAGGCTAGCCAAGCAAGCCAGGCTTTGGCCCGACATGCTGTTTGCGTGTGAAATCGGCCGGGCTGAAGCCCGACCTACAACAGGAGTTTGCAGCCGTAGGCCAAATGCGGTCTAATGGTTTCTGTCCACGAGGGCCCAGCGCGCCGTTTCAGAGATCTGCTTCCACACACAGGAGATGTGTCATGGCTCAACAAAATCGAAACGAATCTCCGCGCAGCAAATCTTGCCCCGATTGCGAATCGGGCTTCGAGTTTTTGAACCTGCGCGAGTTTTTCAGCCGCCGCGATTTCATGAAGGCTGCCGGAACAACGGCGTTAGCAGCCGGCGCGATGGCATTGCCGCGTAGCATCGTTCGCGCCGCAGAAGCAACCGATGCGGCAACGGCCGGATCGACAGCCAAGATAGCCGTGGCAAAGGGTGCGCCGGAAACTCTGGTGAAGCAACTTTACAAAACGCTCAGTCCCGAGCAAAAGAAAGAAATCGCATTTGATTGGGATTACATCGACAAAGAACGCGGGCTCTTGCGAACTCGGGTGAGCAACAACTGGAACATCACCAAACAGATGATCGCCAGCGATTTTTATACCCAGGATCAGCAAGACATGATCCGCGGAATTTACGAGGGCTTGTTCAGCCCCGACTGGGTACCGCGAATCGACAAGCAGCTCCAGGACGACGGTAAGGGCTACGGCAAATCACAGAGCATCGCGCTCTTCGGCAATCCAGATGAAGGCAAATTCGAGATGGTCATGACCGGCCGTCATCTGACGGTGCGCGTCGATGGTCACAGCATCGATCACATGGCTTTTGGCGGCCCGGTATTTCACGGTCACGCGGCCACCGGTTTCAATGAAAAGGCCGACCATCCGGGCAACGTGTTCTGGCCGCAGGCGCTGGCCGCGAACAAGATTTACGAAATGCTCGACGGCAAGCAGCGCAAAATGGCGCTGCAAGCGCGCATCCCGGCAGAAGCAGCGGTCGGATTCCGTGGTCCAGACGGCGAATTTCCGGGCCTCCACGTCAGCGAACTCAGTCACGATCAGCGCGAGCAGCTCGAAAAGACGATGAGAGTTATGCTCGAGCCGTATCGCAACGCCGATTCGGACGATGTACAAGCCTGCCTCAAAAAGCAAGGTAGTCTCAACAAATGCTCGCTGGCCTTCTATCAAGACGGCGATATCGGCGACGACGGCGTCTGGGACAACTGGCGACTGGAAGGACCGTCGTTCGTGTGGTATTTCCGCGGCTCGCCGCACGTGCATTTGTGGATTAATATTGGCGACAGTGCCGATGTGAAAACCAACGCCCAGGGATAGCATAGTTATAGTAAGGACGACATGCCTGATGTCTTGATTGTTGGCGGCGGTGTAATCGGCTTGTCGTTGGCGTATGAACTCGCCGGCCAAGGCGTCAAGGTGCGGTTGCTCGATCAGGGCGAACCGGGCCGCGAAGCTTCTTGGGCGGCGGCTGGAATCTTGCCGGCGTGCAAGTTTCGCATGCGGGCGCCACCGGCAGATTGGCTGGCTGGTTTCAGCGCACAATTGCATGCCGAATGGTCGGCCCGGCTCCGTGAAGAAACCGGCATCGACAATGGCTATCGCCGCTGCGGCGGAATCTATCTGGCAAAAACCGATACGGCTTCCGCCGAACTTTTGCAGACCTGCGAGCGCTGGCGACGTGAGGGGCTGACGGTCAAATGGCTGCACAACGCTGACCTCGACAAAATGGAACCCGATCTGGCCGGGGCCTACGACCGTTGCGGTCTGGCCGGCGCAGCCCTCGTCGAAGAGGAAACACAAATCCGTAGTCCTCGGCATTTGCGAGCGCTGCTGGCGGCCTGTTTAAAACGAGGCGTCGAGATTTCGCAGGGCGCGGCGGTTTATGATTTTTCTATTCAAGGCGAAAGTGCCTCTTCCGTGCGCACCAATCTTGGCGACGTTGCTGCAGATCAAGTCGTTATTGCCGCAGGCTCTTGGTCGGAACCAATCGCCGCCCGCTTGGGGCTGCGCATTCATGTAAAGCCGATTCGCGGACAAATCGTGCTTTTGAACTGCCCGCGGCGCATTGTCGGACGAGTGATCAACGTTGGACGTAACAATATGCTGCCCGGCCGCCACTACCTGTTGCAGCGAGACGATGGGCAGATGCTGGTCGGCTCGACGTTGGAAGATGTCGGTTTCGATCGCCGCAATACCGCGGCGGCCGTTGCCGACCTGCTCAATTTCGCAACTGACCTTATTCCCGAGCTGAAGACAGTCAGCGTAGAGCGTTGCTGGACCGGCTTCCGGCCGGCGAGCGTTGATGAGTTGCCGTACCTTGGCCGAGTGCCCGGTCTTGAAAATGCATTCGTCGCCACGGGCCATTACCGCGCCGGCTTGTACCTTTCGACCGGCACCGCCGTCGTGATGAGTCGCATGATCCGGGGCGAATCGCCGGGCGTCGACATGACGCCATTTCGCCCAGATCGCGCCGCGTGACAGCTATTCGGGCGCGACCGTGACCAATTCCTGCGCGACCGCCTCCAACTGCTCCGCGTCAATGCTCTTCCGTTCTTCTGCGTAGCCCACAAGAAGAGCCAAATCGCAAAGCCGGTTGATCTGCCGAGCCAGCCCGTGCGACAATTCGTGCAACGCTTCCAGCGCCGCTGGCTTAAAGATTTGATCTTTCGCCCCAGCAGCTTGCAGTCGAAGATTTACATAGCCTGCGGTCTCATCGGTGTTGAATGGCCGCAGCAAACACTTCACGCCTAATCGTTCTTCCAGCGCCGGCATACGATCGATCTGGGGCAAAAGCCCGGGTTGTCCGACCAACAGCAGCGTCAGCGCCGGCTGAGAATCGTTTTCAAAATTCAAGAGCAACCGCAGGGCTTCCAGCGTGCGCGTGTCGTCCAGCAAATGCGCTTCATCGATCACCACTACGGCATGTTCGCTTTGCGCAGAATTCTGCGCAAGAGATTGCTCAATTCGCCGGATCGTTTCTTCGATGCCGTGTCGAGTTGAACGACTATCTGCCATCTGGAATGGCTGTAATGTTGAAGCCGCCTCGAAAGTTGAAGCAATTGGAGCGGCCAACTCGTCGGCCAAATAGGCCAACAAGGCTTCGGCCGGCATTTGTGGAAACACCAGCTGCACGAAGGGACGCGATTGTTTGCCTAAATGTCGCTTCAATTGCTGCACCAGCAAAGTCTTGCCGCTCCCCGAGGCACCGCACAAAAGTGCCCCGCCGCGGCGGTTTTCCACCGCATAGCGCAGCTTCAGCATCGCCCCTTGATGGCTTTCGCCGGGGTAATAAAATCGCGGGTCCGAGGTGTTCTCGAACGGCCGCCGATCGAGTTGCCAGTAAGCTTCGTACAAGTTTGCGTTTTTTCCGACCAACACGGCCGGGTTATGAATTCACAAACATTTCCGCAATTCCCAGCTGCGTCACGTTCGCTTCCGCAAGCTGTAGACATACCGCGGCCAACCGGGTGCCTTCGTTGCGTCGAACATCGTGAGCAACAACCAATCCACTCACGCCACAGTTTGGTTGCAGCAGCCAATTCAAGTTGGATGACTCTACAGCGATCGGACCGGCATCAACGACAATCGCGTCATAATGCTCCGACAACTCTTGAAACGCGGCTGCTACACGGTATTGAAGTCCAACGACGGTATCGATTGCGACAGGGCCCGCCAGCGGCAAAACCGCCAGACGATCGGCTTTCGACTCGATCATCAGTTCCCAAATCGACTCTCGACCATCGAGAACAGCTTCCCATCCTTGCTCCACGCTAAGGCCCAACCGCTCGGCCAGACTTGGCGAAGCGAAATCGGCGTCTACGATCGCAACTTGCATGTTTTGTGATGTCAATCGCCGGGCAAGACACAGGGCCAACGTGGTGCGGCCTTCGCCCCGATCGATGCCTGTGATGCCAATCACCTTGCGGCCGTCCAAGCACTCCGGGCGAGCTTCATCGGCCAATTGATCAAACTGCTCGGCGTGCTCTTTCAGCAACAATTCGCAAATCGCCGGCCAGCGCACTGCATCGACCTCGAGCGCCGGCCGTTGCGATTCGGTCGCCACCTGCGATGCTATCGATCCGGTGAATGACGACAACGATGCCTTGGCTGATTTCCCAAATGGCGACGGGGTTCGTACTACCGGCGGAAAAACCGGCCGTGATCCGATTTTGGACTTAGGCCGAGCTGCAGTTGCTAACGGCGAGTCCGACGATTTCACACTCGCTTTGAAAGCGGCGTGCGGCGGCGGCACTGGCGAATCTAGCCCGACGTCGATCGTGGCAAAACTCGTGCTCCAATCGCCATTCGGTCCAGCTTCGATAACATTTGAAACCAAACCGCGCGAATCCGATTGGCTTTCTGACGATTGTGTTAAATCAACTGTCGCTGGTTTTAAGCCGGCCGCTCGAATTTTCGGTAAGATTTTTGAGATTTTAATCTCCGGCTGCAAACTTGCCGACGCGCTTCCGGCGGCCAACTTGGCGGCGGCCGGATCACGAAAAGCTCGAATAAATGCCTGGTCGGTAATGCTCATCGCGGCACGGTGGATGGAATTTTGTCAAGATCGCCACGAAACGCTGCATTGAGGCCCGACGCAAAACCGCTACTGTTGCCGCTGCTCTGCTGCAGGGTCGATGGCTGCGGTGGTTGATAGTCTGGCAGCGACGGTATGGAATTCATATTGCTCGTCGTCGTTTGGTTAGGTGCCAGACCTGGCCGATTGGCTGCGGCATCCACAGGTTGGTTTGGGCTCACGGGACCAAGCGCGGCCGGCACGTTCGAGGCCGCTGGCATTCGCCACGACGTGTTGCCGGATGTCGGCCAGCTTCTCGCGCCAGTAGGAGTGCTGCTCACTGAAAGTGCAGGACCAACAGCATTGCCGTTGGTTTGTAACTGTGCCCTGGGCGGCTTCGCCGTCATTGCGGCGTCGGTCGTCGATGTTTTTGTACTGGCGTCTTCCGTTTTGATGTCAGCACGACCGGCAGACCGCACATCAGCGTGAGCTCGGTCGTTCGCGGCTTCCGCGCCATGCAATTCTTGGCCTGGCTTTTGACCGCGTCCTGTTCGCGTGTTGACAATCACCAGCGCAACAGCCCCCGCAACAATTAAGGCCAAGGCCAACAGCGACTTTCTCGTCAAAATTCCGGCCAGCCACCCACTCTGGTTCTGCAACCACACCGGAGGTGCCAAGTGCGGCGAGGGCAAATCTGCGTGGGCTGCATCAATTCGCAATTCCGGCTCTTTCACTTCCGACGCCGCTGAACCTGTGCCCACATTGCTTGTCGTATCTGGCAAGCGAGTGACGGCTTTGTCCACCTGGATCGCCGGCACTCGGATCAAGACGCGAGTTCTTCGTTCGACATTGCCCATCGAGTCGGCAATAACGGCCGGCGCAGCCTGGCGGCGATGTTGGGGTCGGATGATGTGTGGCCCGTAACCCATCGAGCAAACCTTTCCTGGTTCGCGAGGCAATCCGCTCTGAAATCGCTACCTGCGCACGTCGGCACGCCCAGCGCAGAGCGTAGCGCTGTCCTCATTATCGGGTTCGGGTTGTAGCGACCTTGAGCGATAGCCCAAGGGCGGCGACTTTCCCCAGCAGGTAAAATGGAGACAACCGATAGCAAGCGGGCGATTCGCCGATTGCCCGGCCTGGGTGCGTGTGAGATACTTGCATGCTGCCAAGAATCGCAAGTAAGTTGCCTGATTCCTCCGCCGTAACTACTGTTAATTTGCCATGTTGCATCGACCAAACTATCTCGGGTGAAACGCAAAATATGTCTGTTGTTGAACGACCGCCGGTAACTCGTGAAGCTTTGGAACAACTGCTGGCCCAGCGAATCCTGATCCTTGATGGGGCCATGGGCACGATGGTCCACCAGCTCAAATTCAACGAGGCCGATTTCCGCGGCAGCCGCTTTGCCGACCATCCCAAGGATTTGCGGAACCTGATCGACGTGCTGTCGATCACCCAGCCCGATGCGATCGAGAACATCCATCGGGCCTACTTGGAAGCTGGCGCCGACATCATCGAGACCAACACGTTCGGCGCGACCAGCGTGGCGCTCGACCGATTTCGCGCTGGAAGATGCGGTCCGGGAAATCAATCTGGCCTCGGTCGCGCTGGCTCGCCGCGCTGCCGACGAGTTTCACGGCTCGCAACCCGGAAAGGCCGCGGTTTGTGGCGGGCTCGATCGGCCCGACGAACAAGCAACTTTCGATCGCCGGCAATGTCGAAGACCCCGGCTATCGCGGCGCGACGTTCGACCAGATGGTCGAAACGTACTACGAACAGGTCGATGCGCTGGTCGAGGGGAGCGTCGATATCCTGCTGGCCGAAACTGCTTTCGACACGCTCGTCCTCAAAGCTTGCCTGTTTGCCATCGAAAAGTATTTTGACGATCACGACCTGAAGCTGCCGGTGATGGCGTCGTTCACGGTGTTCAGAGACGGCCGCACACTTTCGGCCCAAACGGTGGAAGCCTGCTGGAATTCGCTGGCACATGTCGATCTGATGAGCGTCGGCATCAACTGCGCGCTGGGGCCGGAGCAATTGCGTCCGTACCTGGAAGAGCTGTCCAATATCGCGCCGATCTACATCAGTTGCTATCCGAATGCTGGACTGCCGAATGCTCTGGGCGGATTCGATGAAACGCCGCAGTCGATGGCCCGGTTGCTGGGCGAGTTTGCCCGCAATGGCTGGATCAACATCGTCGGCGGTTGCTGCGGCACCACGCCCCCGCACATCAAAGCGATTGCCGAAGCGGTGAACCGCGTCCCGCCGCGAAAACGGCCAAAAGTCGAAACGCTTACCCGGCTGAGCGGCCTGGAACCGCTGACGATTCGACCCGAGTCGAATTTCATCATGGTCGGCGAGCGGACCAACGTAACGGGCAGCAAAAAATTCGCCCGGCTGATTAAAGACGGCAACTTCGAAGCCGGACTCACCGTCGCTCGTCAGCAAGTCGAAAACGGCGCGAACGTGCTGGACGTGAATTTCGACGAAGCCCTGCTCGACGGCGAAGCGGTGATGACGAAGTTCCTGAACTTGCTGGCCGCAGAACCGGAAATTTCTCGCGTGCCGATCATGGTCGATAGCTCGAAGTGGTCGGTCATCGAAGCCGGCTTGAAATGCGTGCAAGGCAAGGCGATCGTAAATTCGATCAGCCTCAAAGAAGGCGAAGAGTCGTTTCTGCATCACGCCAAGTTGGCTCGCCGCTACGGAGCCGCGGTCGTCGTTATGGCGTTTGACGAAACCGGCCAGGCGACCGAAGTTGATCACAAACTGGCCATCTGTCATCGGGCGTACAAGCTGCTGACCGAAAAAGTCGGCTTTCCCGGCAGCGACATCATTTTCGACCCCAACATCCTCACCGTCGGCACCGGCATCGAAGAGCACAATCGCTATGCACTCAACTTCATCGAGGCCACGCGGCGAATCAAACAAGAACTCCCGCTGGCGAAAGTTTCCGGCGGCGTGAGCAATATTTCGTTCTCGTTCCGCGGCAACGACATAGTTCGTGAAGCCATGCACGCGGCGTTTTTGTACCACGCCATTCGCGCCGGCATGGATATGGGCATCGTCAACGCCGGCCAGTTGGCGGTGTATGAAGATATTCCGCGCGATCTCTTGGAACGGGTGGAAGACGTGCTCTTGGATCGCTGGCCCGATGCCACTGAACGCCTGATTCAATTCGCCGAGACCGTCAAGAAAAAGGCTGGCGGCGATGAAGTTGCCGAACTCGCCTGGCGCAGCGAACCGGTCGATCAAAGGCTGTCGCATTCGCTCGTGAAAGGCATTGCCGACTTCATTGAAGCGGATGTCGAAGAGGCCCGCCAAAAATATCCTGCGGCGCTGTCGATCATCGAAGGTCCGCTCATGGCCGGCATGCAGGTCGTTGGCGATCTGTTCGGCGCCGGCAAAATGTTCCTCCCGCAGGTCGTGAAAAGTGCCCGCGTGATGAAAAAAGCCGTGGCGTATCTGCTGCCGTTCATGGAAGCCGAGAAAGCTGCTGCCGGCCTGGGTGACAAACCTCGCGGCAAGGTGCTGCTGGCGACGGTGAAGGGTGATGTCCATGATATCGGCAAGAACATCGTCGGTGTGGTGCTGGGCTGCAATAATTATCAAGTGATCGATCTGGGCGTGATGGTTCCGTGCGAACGGATATTGGACACCGCGCGCACCGAAGGGGTCCATATGATCGGCCTCAGCGGGCTGATTACGCCCAGCCTCGACGAAATGGTTCACGTAGCTCGCGAGATGCAGCGGCAGGAAATCGATCTGCCGCTGCTCATCGGTGGGGCCACGACCAGCGCCAAGCACACGGCGGTGAAAATCGCTCCACAGTACAAACAACCGACCATTCATGTGCTGGATGCCTCGCGGGCTGCCGGCGTGGTAGAAAAGCTGCTCAACCCAGAGCGGCGTGACGAATTAGTTCGCCACAACCAGGCCGAGCAAAAACAACTGGTCGAGTCGTACAATCTGCGGCAGCAAATCAAGCTGGTGCCGTACGACGAAGCGGTCAAGCATCGTTTCCAAACCGATTGGGCCACGGTGCAAATCGACACGCCGTCGTTCCTCGGCCGGAAGACAATCGATAATCTGCCGCTGGAAAAACTGGTTCCACTGGTCGATTGGTCTCCTTTCTTTCTCACGTGGGAACTGAAGGGCAAGTATCCGAAAATCTTCGACGATCCAAAGTTCGGCGAACCGGCTCGCAAGTTGTACGACGATGCCCGGCGTCTCTTGGACGAAATCGTGGCGAAGAAACTGCTGACCGCAAAAGCGGTCTATGGCTTCTGGCCGGCAACGGCGGTGGGCGATGATGTGGCGGTATTCACCGACGAATCGCGGCAGCATGAACTCACTCGTTTTCATTTCCTCCGCCAGCAATGGGAACGCAAAGGCCAAACCGATTTTCTGTCGCTGGCCGATTTTGTGGCACCGCCGGAAAGCGGCCGCCGCGATTATCTCGGGGCGTTTGCCGTCACCACCGGTTTGGGCTGCGATGAACTGGCGAAGAAGTTCGACCAAGATCACGACGATTACAACTCGATCATGACCAAGGCCCTGGCCGATCGCCTGGCCGAAGCGTTCGCGGAATATCTTCACCAGCAAGCCCGGCTCGATTGGGGTTATGGTCGTGACGAAAAGCTTTCGACCGACGAACTGATCAACGAAAAATACCGCGGCATCCGTCCCGCCGCGGGCTACCCGGCCTGTCCCGATCACACCGAGAAGCGAATTCTGTTCGATCTCTTGGACGCCGAGAACCAAACCGGCATCACGCTGACCGAAAGCTACGCCATGTGGCCCGCGGCCAGCGTGAGCGGCCTCTACTTCGCGCATCCGGCCAGCCGCTACTTCACCGTCGATCGCATCACCCGCGACCAGGCTGATAACTATGCCCGACGAAAGGGCATGCCGCTGGCGGAAATCGAGCGCTGGCTGTCGCAGAATCTGGGCTACGATCCGTGATCGGGAAGCGATGAGTAATTAGCGACTAGCGATTAGCCATCGATGAAACTGCGACGCAGTTCCGCTTGGCGGCTAATTGCTAATCGCTAGTTGCCAATCGCCAATTACTCACGCGCGCGAAAATTAAAAACCGACGCCCAAATGTTTGCGCAAAAAGCCTGGAAAATACGGGGTTTTCGCGCCAACATTTGGGCAGCACTTGGGCACGCGCTTGCGAAGACCTCTTCCGCGCAGATGCTGAACGATCGGTGCGAAAGAGAAGCACTCGCGCGAAAATTAGAAATCGAGGGGGCAATGTTTGGAAAACCAGCCTGGAAAACAAGGCGTTTTCGAAAAACATTGCTCCATCATTGCTCCCTCTGCCACTCGCGCGCTCGAGTTACTTCTATGTCGTGCATCGGTGACGACCACGGCTGACAGAGAGTGCGCTTGCGCGAAATTCAAGAATCGATGGTAAAGTGTTTTGCTAAAAAGCTCGGAAAATACGGGATTTTCGCGCCGACATTTTTCCATCACTTTTCCCAGCCACGCGCGAGCGGCGGTCAAGCAGCTTTTCACCGCCGAGACGCTGAGGCGCGGAGGCGCGGAGAAGACATTTTTGATCGGCCGCAAATGAACGCGAATAAACGCAAATGAAGGAGAAGGTTCTGATGATCGCCGGCGATCATCGACATGACCTCGAATTCGAATTCCTGAATTCCCTGTCTGATTCGCGTGCCTCCGCGTTCATCTGCGGCCAATCTCGTCTCTGCGCCTCCGCGGTTCGATTCCTGTGCCCGCGCAGTCTAGCCCAACCTCGGACAGCCAAATCCGAGGTCGGGTAAATCACTTGCTAAATTGCCAAAGAGCGACAATCCCGACGGCGGGAAAGGGAACCAGAGTTCCAATGTTGCAATATAGTGTACATATAATTTGTTGTCAATGGCGAAAGTGAGCAGCGCGGGCTAAGGGCTAAATTCACCACGGAGGCACGGAGAGCACAGAGCAAACCGATACATAGTCCTACCGTGTCGGTCAGGAAGACCAAATCAAATCCAAGTCACGGGCCTTCAATCCGCGTCGTCGGCAGCGACTTCTGCAATTCGCGAATTCCGTCGGCAGTTGCTCGAGTGTGTTCCAGATCGAGATGCATCAACTGCCCGAATCCGTACAAATATCTTAGACCGGCGTCGGTGATCTGAGTATTGTTCAAATACAGTGCGGCAAACTTCACGTCCTGAACATGTTTTAAGCCTGCATCTGTAATGAGCGTGCCGCAGAGGTACAGATTCAGATATTGGAAGTTACTATTCTTGCCGATCTGCTCCATTCCCTCGTCGTTGAAAGGAGTGTCGTTAAGGCCCAGGAGTTCGAGACGCTTCGAATGCAGAAACCGCAGTCCGGCGCCCGTTACTTTTGTGCGATGCAGACACAGGTACTTCAGGTTATTCAGATGCTGGAGATGCAACAGACCGGCGTCAGTAATATTGGTGCCGTTTAAGTCGAGCAATTCGAGGTTGCTAAGATTCTCAAGCTGCGCCAGGCCGGCATCGGTAATACGAGTGTTGTCCAGAGATAACGACTTGAGTGCCGTCAACTTACCGATATGTTGCATTCCCTTGTCGTCAAAATTCGTATTATCTAGATCAAGCCTTCGAAGATGCTTCAACCCAATGAGATTCGCAAATCTGGGACCTTTAATATTGGGCATTCTTTGTCCGTCGACGGGATATATTCCGAGAACTCGAAGCTGGCTGAGGTCTTGGAGCACGTGGAGGTCGGCATCCTCGAGCGGCCGTTGAATGCCGGCGTCATTGAGTTCGATCTGTGTATTGCCTACCAGCCAGACCTCTCGGAGCCGCGGGAGCTTGGCCAGTTGGGCGAAATCCGACTCATGAATGATGCGTCCTTTAAGGGTTACTCGCACGACATCGCAAAAGAACTCATCGCCGATTATCTTCCGCAGCCAGGCGGGGCCGGGAGGCAATACGTCTGCCCCACTCTTATATCCGAATTCATCTGGCTCGATGCCTGATGGCACCATTTGATAATCGAACTCGACTTCACCACCCGTTTTTAGAATCGCCTCCACCGCTTCGTGTTGCCGGCGGGCGACGATGATTTTAGGTCCGAGCCAAACGCACAGCAACGTGATGACCAGCAGCATGGTACGCAGGCTGAAACGCAGCCAGCGGCGGCGGGGTTTTGCGGCGGTGGTCATGATGAACGCATCATAACGCACCGATCGCCATTGCACAAAATAGGGTCGGTTGGGAAGTAACCCGCACGCCGGGTTACAACCGGATGGATGGCCGGAGGGGGTCGGGAGTCGGCGCTTTCAGCGTGACGCTGAATTTGCGATCCGAGCATTTCCCCGAAACCGACTCCCGACCCTTGGATTCCCTAAATTGTGGTTAATCCACCCTGAATGATATAATTCAGAAGTTTCTTGAATCTACCATTGCCAGCGACAGCCCATGGATCGCCATCCGAAGAAAGAGATTCAAGCGGCGATCGAGTACGCTTTGCAGCACGGCTGGAGATTTGGGAAAGCAGGACCGCGAGCGCACATCTATGGTAAACTCTATTGTGCACTTTCGGATCGAGACGGCTGCCGAATCGCAGTTTATTCAACGCCGCGCAGTCCGCAAAACCATGCCAGCCAGATTCGCCGACGGATAGATCGCTGTCTGCATCACAATCCTTGAGGAACCGGCCATGACCATTTACGATTTCACTTTAATCCTGAGCGGGTCACCGGAACTCGACGACGAGCTGGCAGACAAACTCTTCGCCGCTGGTTGTGATGATGGCACACCGAGTTCGTGTGAAGGAACGGTTGCCGTCGATTTCAGCCGTGAAGCAAAGGATTTGGAAACGGCCATTCGGTCGGCAATTGCCGATATCGCTTCCGCCGGCTGTCTTGTCGATCGCGTGGAAATTGCCGCAGACGCGGCGGTGCTGAAGAACTGATGACGGCGAGCTGCGCGATGGAGGCGGTCGATGCATTGCCCGGCCGTATCGGTTAAGAGGGCGGACAGAAATCCCAAGTCACGGGCCGGATATCTCTGTTTCAGGAAGCCATTTTTGTAGTTCGCGAACGCCCGCCGGAGTTACTTTCGTGCGCGCCAAACCGAGGGCCTTCGATTTCTTCATACAGATCAAATATTGCAATCCGGCATCGGTAACGGCGGTCTCGTTGAGATCGAGTTCTTCAAGATTTGTTAACGTTTTAAGATTTAGCAGGTCGCTATCCTGAACAGAACGTGTCGTGCCGGTCCGTGGTACCGCGCCTGGAGGAACAATTGCTGTCTCGAAAAAGCGGATCGATTTCAGCGAAAGCAATTTGGACAATTGATTTATGTCGGATTCATTGATGATACGATTGTCAAATACCGCAGCGACTGCCGTGCGAAAAAAATCGTCGCCAAGCATTGTCCTCAGCCACTCCGGTCCCGGTGGTGTTCTTCTATAATCGTAAATGATCTGACCATTTGGCAAGGTTGCGATTTGATAATCAAATTGCATTGCTCCTGAAAATACGGCGACCGCTTCGTGTTGCCTGCGAGCGGCAAGTACTTTCGGGCCGAGCCAGATGCAGAGCAGCGTGATTGCCAGCAGCAGAGTGCGCAACTGAAGCGCAGCCAGCGGCGGCGGGGTTTGGCGGGAGTGGTGGCCATCATGCGGTCATCATATCGCGCCGCTAGCGGTTGTGCATATTTTAAGCATCACGCACCGCAGCCCAGTTGATGCAACCGATGATTTAGCGGCCTCGATCGGCTTGGCCAATGCGTAATTCAACTGAGCGAAACGAACTTAGGGTGGCACGCCCTGACGCAAGGAAGGGCGTGGCTGACGTTTTTAACACGCCCTTCGCGGACTCAGGGCGTGCCACCCATAGACAGTGTGCCCCTCACCCCAGCCCTCTCCCGCGGCGGGGAGAGGGAGAGTTTTGTTTAAGGCACCGTCTGCGGAGCACCGGCCGTATTAAATCAGCAATCCGGTCCAGCCGTCGAAGTTGCTGAGGATGGCGCCCCAGCTCACTTCCACCAGGGGCGATTGGAAGTCGCCGGCCGGTGAGTCGTGGTTGAACGCGCCGTGCGGATTATAAATCTGGAACATCTTGGTGCTGGAGTTGTAGCCCAGCACCATGTAGGCGTGGCTGGGCGTGATCAAGTTGCTCGGCGGGCTCTCCTTGGTAGAAAGCGTGATGGCCTGGCCGGCGCTAATGGCGTTGATCAGCTCCGACGGACCCGGCGGCGAGAAGATATAGCCTAGCGAGTGCCAGCTTGCCGATCTGCCGGCAACTTGCTTGAACACGTCGCCGGTCAGCCCGCCTTCGATGCCGTGATAATCGTTCTTGCCATCTTGGCCGATCCAGCCCGATTCGTTCAGTTGCACATAGGCCTTTTCGGCCAAGGCCACCCACAGCTCGTTCTTCGGATCGTCGAAGTTGTTCTGGAATACCATGCCGAATTGATCGTGGTTGACGCCAAAACCGGCGGCCCAAGCGCTGCCGAAGCCGAGGCCAAGAACTGGCAGCTCGCGGTTGACGGTCACGTAATTCGGCGTTCCATTGTTGTAGAACCGCACGGTCCAGGTGCCGTCGCCGTTGTCGGCAAACATGTTGACGATAGTCGACGGAGAGTGCCTGGCGATTTCGCCGAGCGCCGCCACAAGGTAGCAATCGCCGATGGTGCCCTGATCGATGTCGTCGTAGCTCGGGCCGTTCACAAACAGGCTGCCGCTCACATTTTCATAGCGAAGCGTGTGCAGCGAATCGTCATGGGCCACCGGCACGTCACCGCCTTTGAACCATTTATCGACGAGTTTGTTCAAGCGATCGCCGCTGACATTGGCTGCCAGGTTGCCTAACGCGGCACCTTGATAATGAGCGTTGGCCGAGTCGCCATTGGCGATTTTGTTGGCAAAAAATCGCGTGTCGGTTTGGAAGTCGAGTTTCGTGCTCATCAGCGCCTTCAAATCGGCAAACTCGCTGGTCGTGACGGTGCCGACATACGGAATGGCACTAAACACGCCGTCGGTGGCAATCTCCGTGTACAGGTTCAGCATGTCGTTGCGATCCAAGACGCCGTCGCGGAATTCCAGCCGAGCCAGCGAACGGTCGTCGGCGTCTTTCAAGTAGCGATCGAAAAAGTCGAAGGCCACGAAACCGCTGGCAGAAACAGTGTAGGTTGGACCGTAGTCGGCGTACTTGGTGTTCTTGCCCTCAGTATCGACCAGGCTGTCGGAACCAGCTTCGCCGTAGAGCACGTCGTTGCCGGCATTGCCAAACAGCCGATCGTTGCCGTTGCCGCCGAAGAGGCGATCGACCCCGTCGCCGCCGTAGAGCGAATCGTCGCCATCGTCGCCGAACAGCACGTCATTGCCTCCCATGCCCAGCAGCATATCGATGCCTTTGCGGCCATCCAGGTAGTCATCGCCGTCGCCGCCAAACAGAGAATCGCTGCCGGAGCCGCCCAGCAGCACGTCGTTGCCAGCGCCGCCATCGACGATGCAATCGACCCCGGTCAGGTTGTTGAACGTATCGTTGCCGCCGTAACCGTGAAACACAATCTGTTTCACGGTATTGGGATCGAAAGCCCGCACTTGTGGCGAGTTGATGTTGCCCAGCTGTACGGTCAGCAAGTCGGGCAGGTTGCCGGCGCCGTTGCCAGCCCGGTGATTGATGTAGATTTTTACCGAGTCGTCATGCGTGTCGGTCCCTTCGATGGTCACGACGCCGGTGGAGGTGTTGAAGCTAATGCTGCCCTCGGCCATGAGCGGCGGCGGTTCGTAAATCCCAGCGTTCGGCAGTGCGCCAATTATGCCGATATTGGCCAGCAGCGGATTCACGCTTTTCACGCGGCGGTCTTCCATGGTTTCGATCGCCAAGGTGCGAGTTGTCGAACGCCGGACCAAGCGAGACGGCTGACGAGATGTTTTGAAAAACCGTTTCATGACTGCTGACTCCGTTGAAATAGGGGGAGACGGCCGGCAAAGGACACCGGTCAGGGGCTAAAGATTTCAGCGCGAGCTGGCCCCGAACGTTACAAAAAACCTGGCCGCTGAGTTTCCGATTTCTCCGCGCGGCAGTTTGCACAGTCTGGATGGCAACCGGGGGCACAATAAAAAAACCGGGGACAACTCGTGGAGAGTTGTCCCCGGTCTGGTGTGCTAGCCCGATTCAAGCTGCACGTGATTTAAGAAGCGGAAGTCGCTGTGAATTGTTGTCAGCGAATCGGAATCAGCTCTGACGTGTGGAGCGTAAATGGCTGCCCAATGTTACAAAACAATCGGAAAAATCATGGCGGGCCACGGCTTAAAACGGCAGGCCTTCTTCCATGGCCATCTGGCGTTCGGCGCTGTCTTCCAGAGCCACTTCGTCGAGCAAGCGGCGGGTTTTCCAATTTCCACGGAGGAAGTAGATGCCGGTGACGATGGCGGAAATGACGATGGAGATGGCCACCGCCCACCAAATGCCGTCGGCTCCCAGCGACGTGCGGGTGGAAAGCACCCAGGCCAGCGGAAAACGGATCACGAACAGCGAAGCGATGGCCAAGATCATGGGCGCGATGGTGTCGCCGGCGCCGCGCAGGGTGCCGGTCAGAACTTGCTGCAAGCCGATGAAGCCGAAGCTGAAGGCAATGATGTGAATGAACGTCGCGCTTTCATCGATCGCCGGGCCCCCTTCCGGCATCAAAAACGCCGAAAGTGCGCGACCGGTGAAAAACAAAATCATGCCCGCCGCCAGCAGGGTTGTGAAGCTGATCAGACAACTGATGCGATTGGTGCGTTCCGCGCGATCGATGCGGCCGGCGCCGATGTTCTGGCCCACCAGCGCGGAAGTGGCAATCGACAATCCCATCGCCGGAACGATGACGCAACTGAGCACCCGCGTGCCGACGCCGTAAGCGGCCACCGGATCGGTCCCGAACGAGGCAACCAGCATCATCATGATGGTCATACCCATGGCCTGTGTGCCTTGCTCGACGGAAGAGGGCGCGCCGATGCGCAGCAGCGTCCACATCATACGCCAGTCGGGACGAAAATCTCGCCAATGCAAATGGACGCCCGTGCTGCCGCGAATGAGCAGAAACATTCCCACGGCCATCGCGATGACCTGGGTACAAAGCGTGGCCATGGCCGCGCCAGACACGCCCATCGCCGGCACCGGCCCGAAGCCGAAAATGAAAAACGGATCGAGGATGAAATTCAACAGCACCGTAAGCAGCACGATGAACATCGGCGGATACACGATGCCCACGCCGCGCATGAGCGCCTGATAGGCAAAGAAGCCGAAGACAAAGATGAAGCCGAGAAACGTGACTTGCAAAAATGCCACGGCTTTGGGCAAAACGTCGGGCGCAGCTCCCATGAAGCGCATGATGGGATCGGACAGCGCAAATCCGCCGACCGCAAAAACCAGCGACACCAGAAAACACAACAATAGCGTTTGGCCAGCGACGTGATTCACCGCTTGCTCGTCGCCGCGGCCACGAAACTGGGCGATGAGCACCGTGCCGGCTACAGGCAATCCACCGCCAAGCGAAATACACAAAAATGCAATCGGGAACGACAGCGAAACCGCCGCCACGGCTGGGGCGTTGATCCGGCCGACCCAAAACGTATCGGTCAGTTGATAGCCGACTTGCAAGATGTTGGCCAGAATGATCGGCACCGACAGCCGCACGAGCGCGATCCAAATTGGCCCTTCGGTCAGCGGTGCGCGAGTGCGTTGCATGAACTCCACGTTGATTCAAATCATTTTGGCAAAATGCTGGCGGCATCGACCTCCAGGGCCGCGCCGAAGTGCCGTCGGGCTTGTGCTTCGCACAAGAGTTTGCCGCGTGCAAGATTGCCCTCGATCACTTTCACATGAAAATATACCGGCAGGGTCAAACAGATGAGACATCCTAAGCGGAAATGCCGCAGGGCTTCGTCGTAAGAATAGTCGGCGACTCCGCCGGCGACCAAAGTTTCGTGCCAGGTCTGCAAAACGCGCTGCGGATGCCCTCGGCGTTCGGCAGCCAATTCGCTGCCCCCTTGCAAACTGGCCATGTCGTACGCGCCCATGCCGCGGATGGCCAGTTGCCAATCGACAATCAACACTTCCTCCGGCGTATCGGGTGGCCCGAAGAGCAAATTATCTTCGCGTAAATCGCAGTGGACGATCGTCGGCGGCGCGGCGCCCATCTGTTCGACAATCCAATCGAAATGCTCGGAGACTCGCTGGCCCAAGAGCAAATGTTCTGGACCGAGCCAGTGCCGGCAATGCTCGACGAACGAAGGCCAGTGATCGCAAAAATGTTTCCACAACTGCCAGGTATTGGGCATCCATCTCAAATCGTGAATCGCAGTGTTGTTCCAGAACCGCGCTTGCAACCGTCCCATCATTCGGGCCGCAGTCAGCACCTGCCGCTCGTGCATGCCGACCAACTGATCGCCCGCAGTGCAATAGCCGAGGTCTTCCATGACGATGGCGTAATCGGGCGGCTCGGCCAGTGTGTAGTAAATTTTCGGCAGGCGCACCGGCACGCGGCTGGCGACTTCTCGATAAAAATGAATCTCGCGCTCGAAGGCATGAAATTCTTGCCCCATGCGGCGGAATTCTTCTCGTTCCGGCTCGATCTTCACCACGACTGTCGCCGTGCGCCGTGCTGGACCGCCTCCGGCCGATCGTAAGTCAGATTCACCCGCGCGACGCTGCTAAGATATCCAACCCCTTCGCCGATGACTGTCGATTCGATCGCAACAATGTGCGGCTCTTTCACCGCGCTGGCTGCGTGCAAGATTTCGTCGATCCACTGCGGTGTAATTTCACCAACATGGCGAGGGTGAGCAGCCGTCATTGCTGCAGCCCTCGAAACACCTGTTGGTAGAGCTGGTTCTTCTTCGAGGTCATCGGCCCCGGCGTTTTGTCGTCGCGCAGGGCGCAGTAGAGCATCGCGTATTTGGCGTCGAGGTCGTCGGCGTAGTGGACGATCATCGCCTCAGGCGTCATCGGGATTTTCGGCGCGCCCCATTCCAGACGGCCTTGATGAGCAACAATAATGTGCTCGAGCCGCAACAGCGTTTCCGGTTTCAGATTGCGATCGGCCAGTTTTTCGCGCACAATGTCGCGGCCTTGTAGCATGTGGCCAATCAGCGCGCCCTCGGCGGTGTACGTCGCGCCGGTCGATTGATGGTCGTACTCGCGCAGCTTGCCGATGTCGTGCAAAATGGCCCCGGCAATCAACACGCCCTTGTCCAGCCGCGGCTGCATGTCGGGATAGTAATCGTCGTATTTATCGGCCAGATAGACACAGGTGCGAGTGACGCTCAGCGTGTGCTCCAACCAGCCGCCGATGTAGGCGTGATGATTTTTTCTGGCCGCCGGCAGTGTGAGCAGCTCGTCGCGGTTGGCCCCAAGTATATCGATCACTAACCGGCGCAGCTCTTTCTCGCTGATGCGCTCTTTGGCGATGCCGACCAGCTCGTCGAACATTTTGGTCGAATCGAACCGCGATTTCGGCTGACACATCAGTGGGTCAAAGCCGTCGGACGCATCGCCATCGACCACGGCGCGAATTTTTTTGATCTCCAACTGCGGGCCGAAATTCGTTTCGCGATACGTGGCCCGCATTTTGAAGAACGTACCAACTTCCCAATTGGCGCGGCAATCGGCGGCCCACGCCGAATCGTTCCAAATGGGAAAACTGACTTCGCGTGTGGCATCGCGAAACGTGACCTTGAAATACGGCTTGCCTTCGCGCGTGGTCAGCTCTTCCTTTCCGCACAGCAGCGCGAAGAATTCCCCTTCCTCGCCGTGGGCGAGGTCGGCCAGCGTTCCCAAGGGAAAAAGTCGTGCGGGCATGCGACAGGGTCCAGAGTTCGGGGTTCAGATGTCAGTGTAGCGGCCGAGCTTGCTCGGCGATTGTGGCAGCAAACGTTATCGCTACAACCGTTAAATGCCGTCGGGAACCTCATCATAACGAATCGCATTGTCTACGACCACGGGCGGCAGATCGATTGGAATTCAATTGGCCGCTTGCGGATGCCGATGCCCGATGGAGGCGGAAAGCAGCAACTGCCGACCGACACGGTCGGGCTATGTAGCGATATTGCGAATGTCCACCGCGAAACGACGCACTGATCCAAAGCGACCCGATGCCGGCAATCCGGCGAAACGCTGGATCGAGATGTTTCTTGACTACAACCGCAGCGAGTGTCATTTGGCCCAAAACACCGTGGCCGCGTATCGGCGCGACCTGGCAAAGTTTGCCGCCTGGCTGGGACAGCGGAAAATTCAAGAGCTAACGATCCGAGATCTGGCCGATTATCCCGCCTGGTTGAACGCGCGCGGATTAGCGCCGGCTAGCGTGGCGCGGCATCTGGTGTCGCTCAAAGTTTTCTTCCGGTATTTGCAACTCGAAGCGGTGCTGAAAGAGAACCTGGCTGAACTGCTCGGCAGTCAGAAACTGTGGCAGCGCGTGCCCCAGGTGCTTTCGCCGGAGATGATCGACAAGTTACTCGACGCCCCGCAGCGGCACGATCCACTCTGGCGGCGCGATCGGACCTTGCTCGAATTGCTCTACGCCACTGGCTGCCGGGCATCGGAAGTTTCCAACCTGCGGCAAGACGACGTGCATTTGACAGAAGGTTTTTGCTTAGCGCGCGGCAAGGGCGACAAAGAACGGCTGGTGCCGCTGGGTCGCCGGGCGATTGCCGCGATCCAGGAATATCTCACGCACGATCGCCCAGCGCTTTGCGAACAGGCGGAATTCCCGCCGCGGTGGCTGTTGCTTTCACGTCGCGGACGAAGATTGCGGCGCGAACGAATTTGGGAGTTGGTGAAACAATACGCCTTGCGAGCTGGTGCCCCGTCATCCATCGGCCCACACACCTTGCGGCACAGTTTCGCCACGCACCTGTTGGCCGGCGGTGCCGATTTACGCCAAGTCCAAGAACTCCTCGGCCACGCCAGCATTCGCACGACGCAAATCTACACCCACGTCGATCCCACGCGGCTAAAGAAAATTCACCAGCAATTTCATCCGCGAGGGTGAATACTGACCAGGCGACGGTCATAGGCCTAGTGAGTCCTCTTATAAAAACTTTCCTGACCACTCCTATCTTCTCCGCCGCCTAACGTAATGTCGTTGAGCGACCGCGGCGACGCACGCGCGACCGCAAGTGAACTATACTGCCACCACGTCCGGTCCAGCGGCGGGTTATGCAGTCCGCCCGGCGCCGCCGTACTCTCGATCAACCCACTTGACGACATCCTTGCCGAGATTCGCGAGCAATGGTGGGTGGCTGCGACGGAAGCGCTGTTGTGCGGTTTTACCGAGGCGCAAACAACGCGCGACATTGATCGTCGATGATTCAAGACGCTGTTGAAAATGCTTGGAATACCAAACGCCTTTGATTGCCCAGTCCCAATCGGGATGTTGACTCAGGCAGTGCTCGAAGAATTCTTGGCAAACGACCGCGCGTTTGAGAAGTTCCTCTCTGGCAAGAGTGCGGTTATATCTCCAAATGGTTTTCCGGGGCTGCATAACGTAATATTGAACAACGTTTAGGATTGGATAGTTCCAATATCCCCGCATTGTATATTGCGGAAGGAACCAAAATGCAAGTTTTTCGGGCCAAGGTACTTTGAGCCTGGGATCGGCAGTGCTCACCCGATCACGTTGCTTCGCTCGCACGCGGTTCTTCAATGTTCATCAAGGCCCACATTGCGTCGGCGATTTCGCGCGGGCCGCGGGTGCGGGCCAATACCAAGTGTGCGATGGCGACGGCCACCGATGCGGCGGCGAGGGGATAAATTGCGTCGACAACACGTGAAGCATCCCAAGTGGCGCTCGCGACGAAAGCCAGCGACGCGGCGAAGAACGACAGGCCGATCAGCGCGTCGAACAGGACGGCTTTCGGCTTCGATTTGCGGGCCCAAACCGGGCCATAAATCGCGTCACGCAGTTTGAAATAAAACAATCCCAACAGGAACTGGGCGAGCGGAGTCAAAACCAAAAACGCCGCCGGACCACGCAGCGCGACGCCAATGTTGCCCTGGAAACCGGCAAGCCAGAGCGTCGCGCCGGCAATTACCACGCAGACGGCGGCCAAGATGCAGAACGATTGCAGCGCTTGCCGCAGCATGTATTTTGCCGCCGATTCCGGCGCTCGCCAGCCGAACCAGCGTTCGAAGAAATAAGCCCGCCGTTCGGAAACCGGCAACGCGCCATCGAGTTCGCGCGACAATTCGGCCGGATCGCCGAAGCGCCGGGCCGACTCTTTCATCGCTGCCGCGGAATCGTTCAAGCGTTCTTGTTCTTCTTCGTAGATCGTTGTTAGATGAGCCAGCAACTCTTCGCGTGTTTTTCGCTTCCAAGTAGTGCTGGCCCTCACGGGGCGAACCGCGCGCTCGACGGTTTTCACCTGCTCCAAACGAGTGCGGAAAACTCCTTGGACGACCTGACCCAGTTCCAACCCCAGGTTTCGCAACGCCTGGCCGGCCACTCCGTCGGGTTCGCGAAACAGTCCCAGCAACAAATGCTCTGGCCCGACGGACTTTTCGTTCATGAATTTGGCTTCATCGGCGGCGGTCTCGATGGCCCGGCTTGCCCGCGGTGTGAGCGGCAATTTGCCGGTGGCGACGGGATTCGGGCCGCGTTGAACCAGCCGCTCGACTTCCTGGCGAATTGCCGATCGTTCCACGCCGAACGATTGAAGCACTTCGGACACGGCGCCCGCGTCATCTTCCGTCAACGCCAACAGAATGTGTTCGGTGCCGATGTATTCATGATTCAAGTTGCGTGCTTGCTGCTCGGCGAGCGATAGCACACGGCGGGCTTGATCGTTGAAATTTTTAGTCATGAAATGCTCTCCGTGAGTCGTACGAAAACTTCGGTTACGCCGGCGCGGCTAAAATGCCTTCCAAAATCGAGACAAACGTTTTCCACTCGCCACGTTGCTTGGCGAGTTGCCGTTTGCCTTTGGCGGTCAGACGATAAATTCTGCGTCGCGCCCCGCGGCGGCCGTGCGATTCGGTTTCCCAATCGGAATGCACCTGGCCATCCGCTTCCAAACGATACAAGGCCGGGTAGAGCGAACCTTCTTTCAGCCGCAAAAGTCCACAACCGGCTTCGTCCAGGCGTTCCAAAATCTGTAGCCCATGTGCTTCGCCCTGTTCTAGGGTCGCCAGCACCATCGCTTCCAAGTGGCCCCGTAATTTATCGCCGTTGATGGTTTCCATGCGGTTATTTATAGACAAGCTAGGGATAAGTGTCAAGTGCTACATAGCCGAGTTTCTCCGAAACTCGGAGTAGGCTTTGATGGCTGACCCGCGAGAAAGAAAGACGAGTTCTGTAGAACCGCTTCCGAGTCTCGGAGAGACTCGGCTACTTATTCCACGGACTCGACGGATAGCGCGACTTGAGCATGTCAGCCGCTTGTTTGGCCCGATCAGCCTTGCCCAACTGCGTCCACAGGTCCTTGAGATGATAGAGCGCCTCGGCATGCTGATCGGGCATCTGGTTGTACAGCGTATCTACGTGGAGATAGGCGTAGAGCGCGTCTTTGGGCTGGTTCATTTTCAGATAGGCGGCGCCGAGCGCGTTGTAGGCCAGGGCATAAACATAGTTGTTCTCGGATGCCGCTTGATCGATGGCTTCATTTAGCAATTGAACACCTTCCTTGCCGCGTCCCAATTCGATGAGGCTTTTTGCCTTGCCGATGCGTGCCGCCAGCAATTGCGATTCCGCGGCCTTGCCCTTGGCATCGGTAGCTAGCGCCGTTTCGAATTGTCGCAGCGCTTCTTCGTGCTTGCCTTGCGATTGGAGCGCGCGACCCAGCAACACCGCTCCGCGCATCTTGTAATCGGGCCAGGGTGCAGCTGCCAAAGCGCCGTAGTAGGTTGGCGCCTGATCATAGCGGCCGATGGTCACCAGCAAATCGCCAACCGCCTCGTTCGCTTCATAAAAATGATAGCTGTCCTTGTTGGCGTTGATGAACGCCACCAGCGCGCTGCCGGCTTTGGCGGCATCGCCGGTTCCGCAGGCGGCCAGGCGGGCGGAGGCCAGGGCGCGGTAAAAATCGACGTCTTGCCGCACCGTTTCGTTGCTCAATTGCACAGGGGGAATTTTGTCGAGCGCCGCCAGCACGTCTTCGTAATGCCCATCGATTGCTGCATTGCGGGCGTCCATCAAATCGCGCGGCTCACCGGGGATTTGCAGATATTTAATTTCGTTGACCTGAAACGTTCTCGGCGGAGTGGAATTAAGGGCAACCGTATCTTTGGTGACCTCGCCGATGCGACCTGGAACCGTGGTGCCGTTGAGCAAATGCACGCGATAGTACTCGCCTTGGGCCCAACTGTTTGCACAGCAAGCCAGCAAGAGAACCGCCGGGAGAAGAAACCGCGGAACAAGAGGGAACGAACAATGGATCATGATAAGAATTCACTAACGTCTTGTGTTTTTGAGCTGAGACCGCGGATTCCTCGGATCGTTATCCGTGATCATCCGAGGTTTCTGTTGAATCAACGTTTCGAGGCGTCCTTCGTGTTGCCGGCCGTATTCTGAATTCCGGCCAGCCCGATTGGGTCTTCGGACAATCCGGTTTGAATTTCTTTGAGCAAGCTTTCGTATTGCGGCTTCCATTTGTCGCCGCCCAAGGTTGAATCGAACTGCAGCGTATTGCGAATATCGTTTTTGGCTTTTTCGAAAGCAACTTTTTTCACTTCGGGCTTATCGCTGGCTTCGGCGAAGCTCTTGCGACAGACCGTCAGGTTGTAGCGGGCTTCGTGGAAGATGTCGCGAAAGCGCGGATCGCGCGAAGTTTGCACAGCCAGTTTCCCCCAACCCCAAATGCCGGAGGTTTCCGGCTTATCGCCCCCTTCGATAGCCCGCACATAGAACGTGGGGTCTTGAGCCGCGCCGCGAACTTGATAAGTGCGTGCGGCTTCGACCTGAATTGGGAGCAGGAACGGTTTCGATTTCAGCATTTCCGCCAGCAATGTGGTTGCCTTTTCATATTCGCCGACGCTGCGGTAATCGACCGCCAAATTCCGCTTGACCGCCGGCATCCGATCGGCGGGAGCAAAGTTCGGATCGGCCTTCGCGCGGGCAACAATCTCTTCATACGCTTTGATGGCCTGCCGGTAGTAAGAATTGGCCTCGGGAACCAGGTTGGTGCTTCCGCTGGTCAAACCGCCTGCGAGACTGTCGTACGTGACACCGACCCAGTTGAGCGTCTTGAAATCGACGGACGCGCCGTGCGCGGGAATGCGGCTCAGAAACTTATCGAACGCCTTGGTCAAGCGGGCTTGCCGCGCGGCATCTCCCTGGCGTGCCAATTCTTCTAGTTGCTGTTTCAAATCGACGGCGATGCCGACTAGCAGTTGCGTGAGCCCGGCCGAGCCTTGCGGATCTTGCGCGTAAATTTTTTCCAGCGCATCCATCGAAGCGGTGGCTTTATCGAGCTGTTGCGGCTCGGAATCGATGTAAGAGCGGAGGGCGACCTTGTAGATTTCGGCCGCCACGCCTTCGGTTTGTGTGGCCGGATGCTTGCGCTTCACGAGCGTCAGCGGACCGATTTTCGGGTCTTCGAGCAGCGTGATGGCCTTGTCGGACTGGGAAGCATTTTCGTACAGCTGCGCCAGTGAAACGGTAGCCACGACGCCGCGATCGGTCACATCGTCCAGTTTGCGCAGTCCTGCGACGCCGCTTTCCAAGGCTGTTTGGGCCTCTTTCGACAGCGCATCGAGCTCTTGCTTCGTCTTTGGATCGTCAAACGACGAGTTTGTCGCCGCCTTTTGCTCGCGCGATTGTTGCAACGTGCGCAGATACTTTCCCCATAGGGCCTGACCATATTTCAGTTGCGCTTCGGTTCGAGCCGGAGAGTTTTCCGGCAGGCGATTGAGTGCTGCCGACGCTTTGTCGTATTCGCCGGTAGAGGTGTAAAGATTCACGAGCAATTCCGACGCCACACCGGCTTCCGGTTGGTCGGGCCAGGTCTTGATGATGTAATCGATCAAGTCCAGCAGTTTCGCCGATTCAAATGACACATCTTGCTCGGCCTGTTTGCGTTGGCGATACGTGGCATCGAGCGCCGCCAAAGCAACACGTGCAGCATCGCGGGCATTGGTGGCCTTGGGATGTTTTCTGGCAATCGTCTCGCCGATGACCGCCGCATCGTCGTAATTGCCTTTCGCGTAATGGAAATAACTTAGCAAGTAACGAACGAGGTTGAGCTTCTCCAAATCGGTTTTCTCATCCGCAAGATTGATGGCCCGTTGGCAGAAGGCGAACGATTCGTCACGCTTCTTTTCGATCGTGGCTTTCAGCTCGGCCAGTTGTTTGGCGTCCGCCGTTTTGTCTTGCTGGGCAAAACTGATTTCGAGCTGCGCCGTTTTGATTTCGTCGGCCGCGTCAGAGGCTTTTTCATAGGCCGCGTCGAAGGTTTTGATTTCCGCCGCTTGGGCAGCGTACGATGCGGAAGATGTTTCCTGAGTTTCCGACGTCAGTTGAAGGTGGCCTTTCGACGTCATCGGTGGCCCGGTGGTGTTCGTCGCTTCTGCAGGTCGACCGAGCTGCGTCAACAATATGCTGGCTGGTCCTTGTAATTCTGCGTTTCTCGATTTCAAAACATCCAGCGCGAATGCGCGGGCATCGGCCAGATATCCGGCAATCTTTTCGTCGTTGGTCGGCAGCGTGCCGGCCAAACCGACGAGTGCCTGCGCCGACGACAGCTTGAGCGCCAGCCAATCAGCATCTTGCAATTCGGCGCCACGTGCGGACTTGGCCCAGGCGGCCGATTTGTCAACCGCCTTGGCGTAATCTTTGTCGGCCAGCCACAGCTCGACGGCGTACTTCAGGGCCTGCGTTTTCAACGATCGAAACGCCGTATCGCCATCGGGCAAATCGACAATCACGTTGTTGAAGGCTTCGAGCGCCTGTTTCGTGTCGCCGCGTTCGGCATAGCAGCGCCCTTCGTACACTCGCGCGGTCAAGCCTGCCAAGCGCTGCGGATAATTTTCATAGAGCTTGCCGCACTGTTCGGCCGCTTCGGTCAGCAACTGCTTGCGCTTGTCGCTGTGCGGCTCTTCAATGAGGGCCATTTCGAACGTCGTGCGACCGACATTCAGGCTCGCACCCAGCCACTGTCCGCCCAATTGTTCACGCTGTTCTTTTTGCGATTCGCCCTTGGGAAGCGCATCCAATTGTGCTCGAAGTCGTTTGGCAGAATCCTGAAACACCGCTCGCGCCTCGGCATACAATGCCTGGACTTGTTTCCGGGCCGCAGATTGTTCGGCAGGCGAGCTATCGGCTCGCGCTTGCAGCGTGCCGGCGCGGTATCGCAACAAACTGGCTAGCCGATCGGCGCGGCAGCCCCTAGTTCGTGATCGGCACTGGCGGCGAGAAATTCTCTGAGTCTGGCTTGCGCCTCGCTAAGCCGCTGGTCGCGAGTTTGCGGATCGCGGTCGCCGGCGGCGGTATCGATCAACACCAGGGCCTGCTCGTAGGGGACGATTTTCTTCGTGTCGGAGGCCAGATTCGGATTGGCCGCCAGTCCGTTAAGATACTCGGCTGCCGTGTCGAGATACCGCCGTTCGCGCAGCGCGTCAACAAACTTTCGCGGATCGTCGGCAGCTTGGACGCGGCCGGCCAATAGCGCAGCCGACAGCGAGATCGCTCCTGCGATGATGACGAGCAAGAAACGGATACGTTTTGCAACCATGCAGTTTGTGCCGCCGAGCGGACTAAATATCGTGTCCTTCAAAGTCGAGTTGGTGCCGCGGTCGAAAACCCGACCACCTTGACCGCCATCAGCCACCGTGAAGCTCCGCTCTCCAGCGGCGCAACCTCAACGGGAGTTCCGGGTCCGCCGAGTAACAGTGCGAGCCGGCAGCAACGCTAGTCCCCCAACGGTTTCGGTGGATGCCGCTCACCTCCGACGATAATGCCTCTAATTCCATTATAAGGTGGGCTAATAACCACACAAGCAACCGTGAAAACCACGGTTTTACCGCTTTGCTGGCTTAAAGAACGGCCGGGAAGTACCATGAGACTCTCGTCGTCCGCAAAAAACTGAGCGTTCTTAGCTCGGAGGGCATCATGGCCATCGAAGTGCAATGCGCCGCCTGTAGGAAAAAGTTGCGGGCTCCCGAGAGCCAGGCTGGCCGCGTGGGCAAATGCCCGGCGTGCAAATCGGACATCGTTGTTCCTGGCCTCGCCACACCGGCCAGCGTTGCGCCGGCGCCGCCGCCGGTCTCGCAACCACGCGAAGCGGCAGCCGCACGGCAACCCGTGAGTGGCCATTATTCGCCAACTCATCCGCGTGCTTCACTGTTCGCTTCGACCATGGACGACGAATTTGCGCTGCCGCCACAAGCCAACTCGCCTGGATTCGGCGAGAGTCAGTATGGCGCAACCTCCAACGCCAGCGCAGAGATTGAATCGAAACATTGGTTTGCATTGCAGGCCGCGCTTAAAACGACAGAGATCGCGCTCTTGTTGGAATGGATTTCGTGTAGCTTGATTAGCTTGGCCGTGATTGGGATTGTGCTCTCGAACAACCCTGCTAACACAGGGCAAGTTCTCTTAGTGCTCGCGCTGTGGGGCGGCGTCGGAATGTTCTTGGGCTGGGCGGGTCTGGCCACTGGTTGGATCGTGTGCTTGCTCGCCTGGCCCTTAGATCGACGGCTGCTGATCGGCGCCGCGTCGGCCGCTGGCATTTGCGTGCTGACAATCCTGATTGTGGTCTCGCTGGGATTTTTTGGAATCATCGGTAGCCCGCAGCCGGGCTCGTGGACGCGAATGATCTCGCCAACCGCAACGATGATTATTGTCAGCCTGGCGAGTGCCACCTCGCTCATTCTGTTCGGCTTCTTTCTGGCCAACGTGCAAATACGTCTTGGCCGCGAAAACATTAAGATGCAACCGATCATCTACGCTGGCGTGGTCGGCGCGCTGACGTTCTGGTGCTTGATTGCCAATTTGGCGATTACTCCGACCAGCCGATTCATGATGTGGCTCGTTTTGCTGTCGAACATCATTACGTTCGTCGGGGAATTCCTCTGGTTGTGGCTGGTCAACGCTTTTGCTTCGCGCGATTTGCGCGTGAGCCAGGCATGGAAGCGAATTTAAGCTGCTGTGGGACGGCGCCGCGATCAAGCTTTTAGCAGCATCTGAATCTCCGTCAGATATTTCTTGGGATTGCCCTTCAAAATCATCCCCGGGCCTTTCAGATAGATCTCGCGCGTGGGCATTTCCAATTCGTAGCCCTTCGATTTGATGTAGGTCAGAATCTTTTCGTACGACCTGCCCAATTGTTCGTACGGCCCTTTGTGCAGCAGCGAGACGCAGCGGCCGCCGGGAAGCTGACGGATCGAAATGCCATCGGCGGCTTTGTCGTTTGCGCCGGGCGCAGCGGAAAGCAAGCTTCGAAATCGGCATCTTCTTCTTTGTACTCGGTGTCGTAGTGCAAGAGAAAACATGGGCCGCTGAGGTAACGACCCAGTCTGCGGCCGATCTGCGAAAACCCTTGGCCGCAATCACTGTAGCGGCCTGTCATGCGCAGGCCAGCAATTCGCATCGACTCAACAGCTTTTTCCTGAACTTCAAACGTGGCTATTTTCATGATACTTCTCGCTTCCGGTTGTTCGCGGATGAATTGATCCAATCGCGATTCAATCTGCCGGAAGTGCTCTGCTTTGGCTGCCAGGTTTTTCTTTTGCCGCTGCAAATGGTCGACGAGATCGCTTTCGTCGCAGCAGTTGACCACGATTTCCGCAATCTCAGGCAGCGAGAAATCCAATTCGCGCAGCTGGCGAATGACGCGGGCCACTTCGATCTTGCCGGCGTCGTAATATCGATAGCCGGTCAGATCGTCGATCGCCGACGTCGCCAGCAAACCTTGCTCGTGGTAAAAGCGCAAGGCTTTGACCGTCAGGCCCGTGATTTTGGAAAACTCGCCGATCGGAAACATGCAGACCTCACAAAACTCGGGACGCCAAAGTTCGCACTGCAAGCCGCGGAAACGAATCGCGCTTCCTGGACGCGAATGCTAAAGCCTCCTCTAACGGGAGAGTCAAGCGTCGATCAAAGTTTTGTAAAAAGATTGTCAATCAGGGTACGAATTCGCGCCAAGGGCCAAGCCACAGCTTGACATAGATGGCGCCCGTGAAAACGATAACGTCAGCAAGGATCAAAAAGCCGAAAGATTAGGGGTACGGACTAATCCAAGAGCAAATCGGTCAATTGCAGTGATGCCTGGTTTACCCACCGTCCTACCGACCGAAGTGTGCGAATCCAACTCTGAACCGCAATTGATATGGCGCCGGAAGACATCGCATCCGCTGGCAGATTGAATGCCACGGAAATCGCCAATTCCATCACGCATGGCTTCGGGTTGCTGCTGAGTCTGATCGCTGCTGGAGTGCTGCTCCGCGCCGCCGGCGCCGGCGATGGCTGGCAATTCGCCGCTTGCGCAGTATATGCCGCCACGATGGTGGGCGTGTATGCGGCTTCGACGGCGTCGCATCTTTTTTGGCAACCGCGCATGAATCATTTTTTCCGGATGCTCGATCAAGGTTGCATTTACTTGTTCATCGCCGGCACCTTCACGCCAATCGCGGCGACATTTTTGCGCGGCGGCACGTGGTGGATTCTGCTAGCAGCTATGTGGACAATTGCAGTGGCCGGGTTCGTCAGCAAGCTTTTTTTGCGACATCGAATTGATTGCGCTTCTGTCGCAATTCCGTTGCTCTTGGGCTGGCTGCCACTGATGGGCGGCAAAGCAATGCTGGAATTGATCCCCACTCCTGTTCTTTGGTGGATGCTGGCCGGCGGCGTGTGTTATACCGTCGGCACGCTGTTCCTGATGAATGACACTCGCCACCGCTATCTGCATGCAGCGTGGCATCTGTGGGTGATCGCTGGCACCGCGTGCCAATTCTGGGCGATCTTGCGATTTACGTTGCCGGCCAGATAAGCGACAAACCGCGCCACGTAATGCGAATGATTCTGAATTTCGAATTTTATTCGATCTTCGAATTTCGAACTTTGCTGTTTTGGTCGCCCCCTTTGCAAAGCGCGGCGAGTGAGTTACGTTGCTAACTCACTCACGTAACCCATCATTCATCTGATCAACGATCAACCATGCGTCGCGCAAAAATTACGATCATTGGCGCCGGAAATGTCGGCGCTACCACTGCCCATTGGTGTGCTGCGGCCGAATTGGGCGATATTGTGCTCTTGGACATTCCGCAAACCGAGGGCATGCCGGCCGGCAAAGCGCTCGATTTAATGCAGGCATCGCCCATCGTCGGCTTCGATTCCAAACTGGTCGGCACAACCAACTACGCCGACACGAAAGACAGCGATGTGGTGGTGATCACGGCCGGAATTGCCCGCAAACCGGGCATGAGTCGCGACGATTTGCTGTCGACCAATGCGAAAATTGTCGGCTCGGTGGCGACGGAAATCAAACAGACGAGCCCCCATGCGGTGGTCATTGTGGTCAGCAATCCGCTCGATGCGATGGTGCAACGCGCCTGGCAAGTGACGGGCTTTCCACCGAACCGTGTCGTCGGCCAGGCCGGTGTATTGGATACAGCTCGTTATCGTGCTTTTCTAGCAATGGAACTGGGCGTCAGCGTGGAAGACATCTCCGCGCTGCTGATGGGCGGGCACGGCGATACGATGGTGCCCATTCCCAGTTGCACGTCGGTGGGCGGAATTCCGGTCGCGCAACTCATCGATGCCAAGCGGCTCGAAGAAATTATCACTCGCACGCGCAACGGCGGCGCCGAAATTGTCAGTCTTCTGAAAACCGGCAGTGCTTATTACGCACCTGCGGCGGCGACCGCGCAAATGGTCGAGGCCATTGTTCGCGACAAAAAGCGATTGATCCCCTGCGCTGCCTATTGTGACAAGCAATACAACGTCGGCGGATTTTTTGTCGGAGTACCGGTCATTCTTGGCCACGGCGGGGTTGAAAAGGTCATTGAATTAAAATTGGCAGCCCAGGAACAAGCGGCATTTCAAAAAAGTGTCGATGCCGTGAAAGAATTAGTCAAAGTGATGGCAGGACTGACAGCATCGTGACGCATTTCATTGGAACGCAATTTGCAGACCGCCGCAATAGATAAGTTGTTGCGGAATTTTCCGCTGCTGACAGTTCGCCAGGTAGTAGAGTTACTGATGTCCGATGGCGCTTGCAGCGCCTTTGAGTTTCTTGCCATGAGTCTGCCCCACTGCAATGCTGTTGACATTGTTTCCCCTGTTGTTTTACAGTCCCCCAAAGCGAGTGAGATGAAAAGCAACCTGCAACTCCAGAAATTTGCCTCCTTTCGCGTAGTTTCAGTTTGAACCTATTTGAAGACACGCAGCCAACGATCCTTGAGCGACCAGCAGAAGCCCGATCAGCCGTGAATCCAAGTCAGAAAAAGTGGAATCGTTTGCTGTGCGAAGATCAATAAACTCCCTTACGCCGGCATGAGGCGCGGCATTTTTTCTGATGAATCGTCTGCCAACACTTCCGCTGGCCAGCACATTGCCCGCGGAATCGACAACGGTTTCAACAACATCGTGGTATGGCGGCGGGATGTTTTATTCTGCCGTAGAAGATAACCACCACGTCTTATTCGCGCCGCTGCATTACGAGCCCAATTACGGTTACCCATTGGTGGTTTGGTTGCACGGTGGTGGCGATAGCGAGCGGCAGTTGCGCCGTATCATGCCGCACGTAAGCCTGCGAAATTATGTCGCCGTGGCCCCGCGCGGCACTCTGGAAGTGCCGCGGCAAAGCGGCAATGGCGTCGGTTACCGCTGGGTGCAAACGCCGGAACACGTGGCGCAAGCCGAGCGAAGCATTCAGTCCGCCGTGGCCGACGCCCAAGATCGCTATCACATTCGTGCTGACCGCGTCTTCCTGGCCGGCTACGAGTGCGGCGGAACGATGGCGCTGCGAATCGCCGTCGAGCACGCTCCGCAGTTCGCAGGCGTCATGTCGCTCTGTGGTCCGTTTCCGACGCAAGGGACGCCACTCGCGCACCTCGAATCCGTGCGTCGACTGCCGTTGTTCGTGGCAGCGGCCCGTCAGGGAACGTATTATCCCACCGAACAGGTCTGCAACAACTTACGGCTGTTCCACTCGGCCGGCATATCGATCACGCTGCGAGAGTATCCTGGCGACGATTGTCTTTCGCAAATGATGCTAGGCGACATCGATCGCTGGATGATGGAGCAGATTGCTAGCCCTGCCGCCCTGGTCAACGTGCCCAACCGCGGTTGAACAATTCGCAGCTCTCTTTGCCGCCGATGTCGCAACCTGGCGAAACTTCGATCGGCGTGCTCGCCAGCGGCGGGCTCGATAGCGCGATTCTGGTTTCCTACCTCGTCGATCAGGGCGAGCGCGTGCAACCGTTCTACGTCGAATCGGGTTTGCAATGGCAGCCGGCTGAATTGGCCGGATTGAAGGCGTATTTTTCCGCAACCGCTAGCGCAAAATTGGCGCCACTCGTTGTGCTCCAGTTGCCGCTGGCCGACTTATATTCCGGGCATTGGAGTATAACCGGCAACCAGACTCCCGACGCCTCAACGGCGGACGAGGCCGTTTATTTGCCCGGCCGCAATTTGCTGCTGGCGATTAAGCCGGCGTTGTGGTGCCAGATGCATGGTATTAACCGGCTCGCGCTGGGGGTGCTAGGGAGTAATCCGTTCGATGATGCCAGCAACGATTTCTTTGCGTCGCTAGAGAATGTGCTGTCGCGACTCGGCCAGCCGCCGTTGAAAATCGTGCGGCCGTTCGGCCAGATACACAAACGGGAAGTGATGCAGCTTGGCAGCCGCTACCCACTGGAGTTGACGTTCTCTTGCATTGCCCCCGTCAAGGGCTTGCACTGCGGCCAGTGCAACAAATGTGCGGAACGCCAGGCGGCATTTCGGACCAGCGGAATAGCCGATCGCACGCAGTATTCAAACTGACCGCAGCCTTTGGGCAGCGGCTAATGACTAAACACTCATCGCGCGACTAGGCGGCCCGGCCGGATTTCGATTTCGCGTCCGGATCGTGCCGAGCGGTGAGCAAGTGAATCGCTGCAGTGAGGCCATGCATGGCCTGGTCGAGCTGCTGCGTCCCGCGCAGGCCCTGCAAATTCTCGGCCAGCGTGTGTTGCAGTTTCACCAGCTCGCCCTCGCCGCGCAAAATGCCCGACAGTGTTTCGACTAACTTGGCACAATGGTTTTGCACGCCCGACATTTGCGCCAGCATGGCCTGAACGTGCGCCTTGTGATCGGTGCGCTGGGCTTGCGCTTCCTCGAGCAATCGCAAGAGTTTATGTTCGCGCTGAGCATCGCTGTGTTCGAATCGTTCGTTGGTCTTGGCGAGTGCCTGCTCCCACAGTTGAGCATGCGATTGCAATCGCTGTTCGCTCCTTTGCTGTAACTGCTGCGCGGCAGTAGACCAAATCTGCAGTTGCTTTTCTACGCTGCTAGCCATCGATTGAACGGTGACCTGGCTGGCCGACTGCACGGCCTGCAAAAACGGCGTCAGACTTTCGTCGACGACTTCAAAGCGATTGAGCAGCTCCAAGTCGGCACGGCGATTGATGGCGTGAATGATGCTGCGTTCGGTGCGCTCGCACAAAAACATGCTGAACATCATGGTGATGGCCGCCGCCAACGCCACCGTGGTGGTGTTGAACGCGGTGCCGATTTCGCCTACGACTTTACCGATGTTGGCTTCGATTTCGTCTACCGACAAGCCGCCGAACGCCGAGCCGAAGTGAATCACGGTGCCAAGAATGCCGAGCACCGGGGCAACCCAGCAAATGAATCGCAGCAGTCCGTAATTTGAGTGAGTTCGGTCGTCGTCTTGGCTCGCTAAATACCGCAAATAGTCGTTGAATCCGTCGGCCGAATCCTTTTCCTGCAAATAGCCAAGTGCCTTGGTTAAACGCTGCCCGAATCGCGAATCGAGAAACCACCTCGGCTGCGTCAGCACTTCCGCATACATGGCTTTCGATTTAGCGACGGGCTCCCTCGTCGTCCGCGCCGGCAGCGGATGATGCCGCAGCGCCAGCATTTCAACGGGAAAACCGCACAGTCGAAATACGACGTCCACAAGGCCCCAGATGAAGAAGGCCACCACGACGTATTCAACAATGTGCTCGGTTGTGTAGCGCTGAATAAGCGAGCCTTGAAACGCTTCTTGCCTGACAACAATGTAAAATACCACCGTCAGCGCTGCCGCCACCAGCATCGGCAGATCGATCGCTTTTAAGATTGGATGTTTCTTAAGCTCCGACATAAATCACCTTTGTTTTTACGTACATCGCACTACAATGCTTTGCGGCCCGCGCTAGGAAAGCCCGGCCGCTACGCTGAATGCCGAACCCCGAACCCCGAACCCATATGTTTCGTGTCACTCGTGAAATCGATTTCTGCTACGGCCACCGGCTGTTGAATTACGATGGCAAATGTCGCTATTTGCACGGGCACAATGGTCGGGCGGTTATCGTGTTGGAATCGCCCAATTTGGATGCCCGCGGCATGGTGCTCGATTTCACCGACATCAAGCGGGTTATCAGCCGTTGGATCGACGAGCAACTCGATCATCGGATGATTCTGCGTCGTGATGACCCCGCCGTGCCGGCACTGGAAAAACTTGGCGAACCCCTTTGTTTGATCGATGCCAACCCCACGGCGGAAAACATCGCGAAACTGATTTTCGAATTCACCGCCGGTCAAGGATTTCCCGTTGTGGAAACCCATCTCTGGGAAACGCCGCAGTGCTTTGCGACGTACCGAACAGAGGGTCGAAGAGTCTAAAAGTCCAAAAATCGAAGAGTGAAGCCACGACGCAATGAATCACTTTTGGACTTTTTCGACTCTTAGACTTTTTGACTCTTCGACCCTGCTCCTTCCGCGCAACAAAACAGTCCGGGCGGCCGTTTTCGACCTGACCCGGACTGTGTCCCCCCTGGGATGTCGCTTGGTAAGCGTCCACCACCCGGTGCGAAGGTAAGTATCGGCCGGGGCAGCTCAGACGCTTTGGCAATTTTTAACGAATATGCGGACCGTACAGTCCGCCAGCCCGATTTGCCCAATTTGCCGCGGTGTGCCGCAAACCGGTGGGAAAGCCGATTCCGCTCATCGACTTTGACGATTAAGCCGATCTTTAGGTCGAAGAAACGTGATTGTCCGTCGTCCGTCGTTATTCACCGCGGCGATCTTTCAACGGGCAACGGGCTACTGACGTCGGACAAAACCGCAATGAGCCGCTCCCGCGCCGCTTCGCACGGCGTCAACTTACTGCCGCTGTTAGACGTGCTGCTATGCACGATGGGGACGCTCATCGTCGTGCTGGGAGTCGTGAATCGCGAAGCTCGCTTGCATCCCACCAAACACATGTCGGGCAAGGCGGCTGCTGTCGCCGCCCACAATCAAGAGTTGGCCGACGCGCGTGAAGACTTGGAATTGTACATCCGGCAGTTATCTACTGCGCGAGAAAAAACGCTGGCCGATTTGGAAACTGCGCGTGTCCGACTCAGCGGCATCGAAGATCATTCGCGGCAAATGGAAGACCAGCTCCGCAATCTTGGCGCCGCAGGCAAGCAACTTGAATCGACCGACGACCAGAAAGACAGGGAGCGTGATGCATTGCGGTCGGAAGTGATGCAACTGAATGCACGGCGCCTTCAACTGGAAAAGGATCTGCAAAAGGCGCGTGCCGACGCGGCCAATCGCAAGCCATTGTTTGCCGTCGTGCCGTTCGAAGGGGTCTATCAAACGAGTCGCCGACCGATTTACATCGAATGTCGCGGCGACAGCGTCATCTTACAGCCCGAAGGTATCGCGTTTACGCCGACCGATTTCATGGGCCCCGGCGGACCGGGTAATCCACTGGCCGCCGCCTTGCGTGCTGCACAAGAGTATTGGCGACAAGCGCCCGCCCCGGCGCCCGGCATTCCGAACGAGCCCTATCCGCTGCTGTTAGTGCGACCCGACGGCATCATTGCGTATTATCTGGTGCGCGACGCCATGAGTTCCTGGGACGCCGAATTCGGATATGAAATGATCGGCGCTGATTGGAAACTCGATTTTCCAATGCAGCCCGAACCGCGGCTGAAGGAAATGGAAACGCGCGCGGTGGCCGAAGCACGCGATCGATTGCAATGGCTCGCGCAGAACAGCCCGGAAACTTTTGGACGCAAATCAAAAACGCAGTATCGCATGTCGTCGATTCGCGGCGGAGTCGCGCGCGATGGCGGGCCATCGCTCGGCAACGATCCATTCGCCGATGATCCGCTCGGCGGATTTGGAAAATCGGCGGGCGGCGGAACGATACCGGGTGGCTCTGGCGGTGCTGTTGCCGGTGGTTCAAACGGAACCGGCACAAACGGCCTCGGCAGTTTAAGAGGCGATAGCGCCTTCGGAACCGGCGCATCTGGAAACGGTGTATTTGGAAATGGCGGGCCTGGAAACAACGGACTAGCTGGCGGTGGATTCGCCGATCGCAATTCGGGCAGCGGTCTCGACAGCCGCGGATTGGCCAGTGGCGGATCAGGCAGCAGTGGATTGGGGCAGAACGGATTGGGACCGGATTCGGCGGGCCGTAATGGAATTGCAGGTGATCTTGGGTACGGCGGGCCAGCTGGCGGCGGAGCCGGTAGCACTTCCAACGGCACTTCTGGCGGAGGAATGGATTTGTCCGGCGTCGCTAGTAACGGTATGTCCGGAACCGGGACCGGCGGTGGACCGGAGCTATCGGCGGTCGGACCGCGATACGCTGGCAACGGCCGAACCAGCGGGTTCGGCGGCGATCCACGTTCTGCGAGCAGTCAGGAACTTAGCGGCAATAATCGAACCGGCGGCACCGGCAGCCCCAATCGAAGCGAGTACGGCGGCGTCGCGTGGCCGAAGGGCAGTGGTGATGCAGGAGGCACTAAGTTCGACGGTAACAGTGGTGGTTCGGCAGGCAGCACTGTCAGATCGTCCGGCACTGGATCGAGTATCAGCGGCCAGCTCGCTAGCGACGGCGGACCATCGTTCAATGACATTGCCGGAATGCGCGGCGGTTACGGTGGCGATGCCGGCTCGTCGGGCAGTCCATCGTCGTCTTCTAGTGGTGGATCATCCGGCAATGCTTCATCAGCGAGCGGTTCAATGTCATCGTCCGGTTCGATGTCAGGGCAGGGGGGGTCGGATAGCAGTTCGATGTCGGCTGGCATGCCGACGCCATCGCTCAATTTCCAATCGCAAAACCAGCAGCAACGCAATAGCCTCGCGCAATCGAGGTCGAAATTGGGCGCTGCCGACCGGCAGTTCAGCCTCGTTGCCAATTCAGCGGCCCATTCGCATTGAGTGCTATACCGATCGACTGGTGCTATTGCCCGACAGTCGCGAGGTGCAAGCGCAAGTGATTCCGCTGAGCGAGCGGACGGATCAATCGGTCGATCAGCTTGTTTCGGCTGTTCGCACCTACACCAAAAGCTGGGGCATGGCCGGCCGGAGCATGTATTGGAAACCGCAACTGCTATTGGAAGTGAAACCAAACGCCGACGCCCGCGCGAGCGATTTACAAACACTGCTGGCGGATAGCGGCTTGGATGTGAAACGAAAGTGACCCTGTGTGCCAAACACGGGATAAGCCCTCGCCGCTACACTGACTTCTGAACCCCGAATCCTTTGCCCATGCAACACACTGAAGCCCATGAATCGGCCGGAACAGATTCGTTCCTCGATGTCACCACGAATATCGTGGGCATCTTGATCATTCTGGTGCTGGTCGTCGGCATTCGAGCGCAGAACCCGATCGTGCAGGCATCGATGCAAGAATCGGAAGAGAAGGTCACTGCCCTCCAGCGCCAGGCGGCGGAAGTCGAATACGACGTGCGGCGGATTGCCGACCAACTGGAATCCGTGGAAAAGGAAATTGGTGTTCGATCGGCGGAGCGCGAGGCCTTGGCCACGTTGGTTTCGACGGCCGAACATGAAATTGGCGATCGCCGCGCTCTGCTCGATTCCTCACAGCAAGTCGATTTCGATTTGCAAAGGCAGCTTGACGAAAACCGCGCCGCGGTGCAGCGCGATCAGGGAGAGCTGGACGATCTGAAAACGAAAAAACCACCGGTCGAGGTGGTGAAGCATTATCCCACCCCCATCAGCCGCACGGTGCTGGGGCACGAAATTCATTTTCAGTTGCTGGGGGGTCGGGTCACCTATGTGCCGATGGATGAGTTTATCGAGGATGTTCGATCCGACATGCGGCGCTCCGGCATGGACCTCTCGAATATCAATGACAAAGTCGGCGTGGTTGGACCGCGAAATGGTTTCGAGCTGCGTTACACCGTCGACGTGGTGATGGAGCGCGGCCGAGGCGTGGTTGGTATTCGCACAAAAGAATTCGAACTCGTGCCCGTCGGCGTGCAACCTGGTGAGACGTTGGAGAAGGCGCTTTCCGATCGGTCGGATTTTCGCAGTGCGCTAGCTGCCCACAGTCCACGCGACACAACGGTCACGCTGTGGACCTATGCCGACAGCTTCGAGGAATATCGGAAGCTGAAAGAAGAGCTGCACAACATGGGCTACGCCACGGCGGGCCGGCCATTGCCCAAGGGCGTGCTAATCGGCGGATCAGACCACGGCACGAAATCGTCGGCGCAGTGAGCAGTGGTCAGAAATCAGACCATCAAGTCGTGATTGGTAATCGCGGTGAGCTACGAATCGTCAAGAACTCACCGTTGCAGCATCGATACCACTTTCAACAGCGCCGCAAATTCGATCCAGCTCGTCAAACGATATTGCCAGCGGCGGCAAAATCACAAGGACGTTGCCCAGCGGGCGAATCAGCACCCCCTCGGCCATTGCCGATTCGCAAACTCGCCAACCGCGACGTTCTTTCCAAGTGTACGGCTCTTTGGTGGATTTGTCGCGCACGAGTTCCACTCCGGCGATTAAACCGCGCTGTCGCACATCGCCAACGTTCCTATGGTGGGCAATTCTCACCAGATGCTCTGTCAGCCGCGCGATCTTCGGCTGAATCTGCTCGAGCGTCCGCTCTTCGTCGAATATTTTGAGATTCGCCAGCGCTACTGCCGCGCCCAGCGGATTTCCGCCATAAGTGTGACCGTGATAAAAAGTCTTCGACTGGGCATACGTGCCCAAAAACGCCTGCCAAATTTCGTCGGTCGCCAGCGTGGCCGCCAGCGGCATGTAACCGGCGGTGATGCCTTTGGCCAGGCACAAAAAGTCGGGCGTCACGCCTTCATGCTCGCAGGCAAACATGCGCCCGGTGCGGCCAAAGCCCACTGCCACCTCGTCGGCAATTAGCAAAACGTCGTACTCGCTGCAAAGCTCGCGCACGCCGCGCAGGTAACCCGGCGGATGCGTGATCATGCCCGCCGCACATTGCACGAGCGGTTCAATCACCACCGCTGCGATGCGCTCATGATGTTCCGCCAACACGTGGTCTATCTGTGCGAGATAGTGTGACAATGCAGATTCCGCTGTAACTCCCGGCGGCAGCCGATACGTTTCCGGCATCGGCACGCGCAGCACCTCGAACAATAGCGGCTCGAACATCTTCGTGAATCGATCGACGCCGCCAATGCTGATGCCACCCATCGTGTCGCCGTGATACGCATCGCCCAACGCCACGTACACGGTTTTCTCCGGCCGCGGGTTGGGCCGCTGCCGCCAGTATTGCAGCGCCATTTTGATGGCCACTTCGACGGCCGTAGCCCCGTCGTCGGAAAAAAAGACGTGACTCAGGCCTGGCGGAACAAGATCGACCAGCCGTTTGGCCAGTTCAATCGTCGTCGGATTCGACATCCCCAGATTCGTGACATGGGCGACATGCTCTAATTGCTCTCGCAGTGCCGCATCAAGCTTGGGATGCCGATGCCCGTGCAAATTGCACCACAGGCTGCTCGTGGCATCAAGGTATTCCCGCCCCTCGATATCGACCAGCGTACAACTACGAGCCCGCTTGATGATCAGCGGCTTGTATTCCGCCATCTGCGTAAAGGCGTGCCAGACGATTTCGCGATCCCAGCGGAGCAATTCATCGCGTGATGGCATGGCTTCACCACTCGACGATGACGGGGGTGCCGCTCGCAATCTGAAGTGTTTGTGCCGCGCTGCCGTTAACGACGGCAATCTCCAGATATCCACTAGAGCCAAAGAGGGCCACCAATTCACCGGGGTTCCGAAGACCATAGCTGGTCACTACGCCAACAATTTCGCGGGTGGCACAGTTGATTTTGAAGCGATCCGATCCGCTGTTAGCCAGCATGCCGCTGGTGATGTTAGTAATCGCATTGCCAAATCGATCGATCCACTGTACCGCACCTTCAATTCGATTTCCGATCCGGCGTGGCCCCGGCCAATCGAGCATCCGCAACTGGTCAACTGCTGGCCCCAATCGGCCAGGTTCCAAGCCTAAGCTGAGTTGAGCTGCCACCGGAGCCAAAATATCGCGCCCATGAAACGTGTGCGAAATCTCAGGCATCCAATACTCGGTATTCGCCAACCGAATGATGCCGCTCGGCCGGCTGCGTTTGATGAGCAGACTTAGCAGGCCGTTGTCGGGCGCTAAATACTGTTGATCGTCAATCCGTGCATAGATCAATTTTCTCTCGGTGCCAACACCGGGATCAATGACCGCCACATGAATCGTCTCCGGCGGAAACCAGGGCGTGGCTTCAGCCAGCAAAACGGCGCCATGCCGCACATCCTGCGACGGCACATCGTGCGAAATATCCAAAATCCGTACCGCCGGATTGATTCCCAGCATGACTCCTTTCATCGCGGCCACATACGGGCTGCCAGAGCCGAAATCGGTGGTGAGAGTAATGAGTCCGGCCATCGCGAATCAACGGGCGTGCAGTGTGAATCGAGGTACTGGCAATTGCTACATCTTGCCCGCGAGTTCCAAACAAATCTCGCGGAATCGTGCTGGATTGACGTTGGGATTTCGCTTTTTCGCCTGAGCTATCAGGTTTCCGGCGGCCTGGGCTTTGCCTGACTTGATGTCGGCCACGATTTTCGGATTCGCCGCGAGAATTTCGCTGGCCATGGTGATGAGTTCCGATTCGTCGACTTTCGCGATTTTGAGTACCTCAATGGTTTCGTAAGCTGATTGGCCGCTGGATAGCATACTCTCAAAAACGTCTCGAGCTCGGCTCGTAGTAAGATCCCCGTGATCCACCATTTCGATTAGTTCGTTAAGACTCTGGCCGCTAATTCTGAGCTTGATATTATTGATCGAGTCATTGCGGTCGTTCATGACTCGCAGTACGTCTTGCGTCACCCAATTGGCAGCGGTCGGACCGTGCGAATAATCACCGGAAGCTGCCACAAAATAATCAACAAAATCTTGCCCCTCGTTTACGATAACGCCGCTTGCGTACGGAGTGATACTGTACTGTTTTTCCAAACATTTGCGTTTTTCCGCCGGCAATTCGCCCAGCGAGGCACGCACTTCGTCGATTTTTTCCGGCGTCACGGTCACCGGCACCAAATCCGGCTCGGGAAAATAGCGGTAGTCGCTCGATTCCTCTTTCTGCCGCTGCGGACGAGTGACGTTGGCCGCATCGTCCCAACCGCGCGTCTGCTTAGGTCGCTGGCCGATTTCTAAGCGGTCTTCCTGCCAGGCTTCGTACTGCCGCTGGGCTTCGTAAGCCACGGCCCGTTCGACGGCACGAAAGCTGTTCACGTTTTTGATTTCGACGATCGGCGTTTTTGCCACATGATCGTCCGGTTGCAAAATGTGGATGTTCACATTGGCATCGACGCGCAAACTGCCCTCCTGCATGTTGCAATCGGAGACGCCGAGGTAGGTTAGCAGCAACTTCAACTCGTTGAGATAGGCTCTCGCCTCCAGCGGCGAGCGCATGTCGGGCTCGCTGACGATTTCCAAGAGCGGCGTGCCAGTGCGGTTCAAGTCGATGCGGCTGTCGGCCCTGCCGTGCTCTTCATCGTGCATGCTCTTGCCGGCGTCTTCTTCCAAATGCGCGCGGATGATGCCAATTTTCTTGGGCTCAAATCGCTCCTTGGGATCGCTGATTTCCAGAAACCCATCGAACGAAAACGGCAGATCGTACTGGCTGATCTGATAACCTTTGGGCAAATCGGGATAGTAATAATTCTTGCGGTCCCATTTGGTGTAGGGTGCAATCTCGCAGTTCAACGCCACTGCCGTTTTAAGCCCCAATTCAAAAGCCTCGCGATTCATCACCGGCAGTGTGCCTGGCATGCCGATGCAGACCGGACAGGTTTGCGTATTCGGCGGTGCGCCAAACTTCGTGCTGCACCCACAAAACAGTTTGCTCTGCGTCTGCAACTGCACGTGAACTTCGAGGCCGATGATGGTGGTGAATGGTTCAGTCATTATTAACCGCAGGGGACGCAGAGGAACGCAGAGGAAACGCAGAACCAAATAGTTAGAGAGTCACAATCCGATGAGAGACATATAATGCCAATTGTTGTTTTCGATTCTTCCAATTATCAACATCTTCGCCTCTGCGTCCTCTGCGGTGAATCACTTTTCACAAAGGCGGTTTTCGGGTATGCCAGTCGGTAGTAGTTTGGAACATGTGGGCGGCGCGGAGCAAGCGATCTTCTTCCAAGGGTGGACCTTGCAACTGGAGGCCGATCGGCAAACCGCTTTTGCTAAAACCGCAGGGGAAAGCGATGCCGCCAACGCCGGCGAGGTTCGCGCTGACGGTGTAGAGATCCACCAGATACATTGCCAGCGGGTCGTCGCTCTTCTCGCCAATCTTAAAGGCCGGCGTGCTGGTGACCGGCCCGGCGATCAGATCGACCTCTTTGAACACCTCATCGTAATCCTGACGGATCAAACGCCGCACTTTCAGGGCCTTGAGATAATAGGCGTCGTAATAGCCGGCGCTCAAAGCGTAGGTGCCGAGCATGATTCGCCGTTTGACTTCCGCGCCGAAACCTTCGGCTCTTGATTGGCGATACATGCGCACCAATGAATTGTCGATGTCCGCAGTGGTCGCCGCTTTGGCAACTGTTTGCAGTTGTTTGAGTCCATCCGCCAGTTGCGCGTTCATCTTTGCCACATCGGTACGGTAGCCATAATGCACGCCGTCATAGCGGGCCAAATTGCTCGATGCTTCGCAGGGCGCGATGATGTAGTACGTCGCCACGCCGTATTTGGCGTGCGGCATCGAAAGTTCCTTAACCGTCGCGCCAAGCGACTGATAAACCTTGAACGCTTCGCGCACCGCGGCTTCCACGTCGGTGTCCAAGCCGGGACCGAAATGCTCGCGAATCAAGCCGAGCCGCAGACCGGAAAGCGGTTTGGTGACGGATTTCGAATACTGTGGGACCGGCGAATTGATCGATGTTGAATCGCGCGGATCGTGCCCGGCAATCGCTTCCAACAGCAGCGCCACATCTTGTGCCGTGCGAGCCAGGGGACCAATTTGATCCAAGCTGCTGGCGAACGCGACCAGACCGTAGCGGCTGACGCGCCCGTAAGTCGGCTTGAGACCCGTCACGCCGCATAGGCCCGCCGGTTGGCGGATCGATCCGCCGGTGTCGGTGCCGATCGATAGCAATGCCATTCGCGCGGCGACACTGGCCGCCGCGCCGCCGCTAGAGCCCCCCGGAATACAATCTAAATTCCACGGGTTTCGCGTTGGGAAAAAAGCTGAGTTCTCGTTCGAGCCCCCCATGGCAAATTCGTCCATGTTGGTACGACCCAAGAAAACGGCATCGGCAGCCCGCAGTTTCTCAACGATTGCGGCGTCGTAGGGCGGCCGAAAATTCGCGAGGATTTTCGAGGCGCAGGTCGTCAGCTCACCCTTTGTGCAAATCAGATCCTTCACCGCGACTGGCAGTCCGCCGAGCAAGCCAATTGGTTCACCCCTTGCCCGACGATCGTCGATGGCTTTTGCCTGCGAAAGTGCCGTATTGCCATCGTAACGCAAAAACGCCTTTACCTTTGAATCGACCTTTTCAATTTGCTCGATGAATGCCTTCGTGACTTCGACGGATGAAACCCGCCGGGCGTTCAAGTCGGCAAGCAGCTCAGTAGCAGTGCGATCGACAAGCGACATTAATCGATTGGGAATCGGGAGTTGGGGTGAGCGATTAACATAGCCGGAGGCGAATAGCCTCCGGAGATATACCAACCGGCGCGTTTTTCGCGCATTCTCCGGCGGACGTTGTCCGTCGGCTATTGAACCGCCTCACCAAGAATTCCGCAAGGCACGGCTACTCGCCGAGCACGGCGGGCACCAAATAGAACTGGCCGTCTTGCTGCGGGGCATTCGCCAGCGCTTCGGCACGGTCTAGCGAAGGGCGAACTTCATCGGCCCGGAAGACGTTCGTCATCTCAACGGCATGAGCCATCGGATCGACTTGCTTCTCGGCAATTTCCGTGTCGAGCTCCGCCAACTGTTCGACGTAAGCCACGACATCGCCCAATTGTGAGGTCAGGCGGTCAATTTCGTCCGGCGTCAGCAGCAGCCGGGCCAGGAGTGAAACCTTTTCGACTTCTTGACGAGTGAGAGCCATGATGACGAACACGCAAAAGCCCAGGGGTTGCAACCCCTGGGCTTGGAATAGGTCTAAATCAAAAAATTCAGCCGGCCGCTTTTGCGCCCTTGCCGCCTTCCACGGTCAGCTTAAATGGCGCTCGGCGCACTAATTTGGTCACTGCGCCGCTACGGATGCACTGTGCACAAACGAGCTTCGTCGTATTGGTGCCACGGCCAACCGTTACGCGCAGCCTTTGCAGATTAGGCTTGAATTGTCGCCGCGCGATGCCAGTGACCTTGGTACCAACGCCGCCTAAGTACTTGGCCTTACCCCGGATCGTCACTCGATTTCCCATGTTGGCCGATTTGCCGCAAATTTCGCAATGCCGAGCCATCGCAACCTCAAATCTTCAATTCAGTTAGATCGGTAAATGCCGGACCAACTAGTATATCGGCTTGCCGCTGATGAGCAAGGGGAACCGATGAGTGGTAAACCGCAGCCGTGCAAGGTCAACCGGTGATTAGCCGCAGCACCTCGTCATGCACGAGGCTGTTGCTGGCTACGGCTTCGCCGTTGTAAATCGTGGGTCGGCCGTGCCAATCGGTAAATGTTCCGCCGGCTTCTTGGATGACCGGCAGCACGGCGGCCGCGTCCCAGACATTCAGGACCGGGTCGACCATGACTTCGGCCCGGCCGGTGGCAACCAGCAAATAGCCATAGGCATCGCCCCAGGTGCGGCTCAGCTTTGCGCAGGTCGTCAAGCGTCCAAAAAACTGCCACGCATCACGTTTGTGAAAGCCGCTCAATCCGCTGGTGCAGAAAAGGCCGTCGGCCAGCGATTTAGTATTTGAAACCCGCGCTGGGCAAGGCGCCTGATTGGCACGGACGTGCCATGCCCCTTGCCCAACACAGGCGTAGGCAGCTTCGCCAAGTGCCGGCAGATCGATGACGCCAATGCGACTTTCATTGTGATATTCGACGCCGATCAGCACTGCGTACAGCGGAACGCCTCGGATAAACGATTTAGTGCCATCGATTGGATCCAGAATCCAGCGGTAGCCCGAGGTGCCGGGTTGCTCGCCAAATTCCTCACCCAAGATGCCGTCGTTGGGAAACGCCGCAGCGATCTGGGCGCGAAGCAACTGCTCTGCTTCTCGATCAGCGATTGTCACCGGCGTCGCGTCGTGCTTTTGTTCAACGTGCAAACCGTCGCATTGAAAATAGCGCAGCGTCAAACGGCCAGCCTCTTGCGCGGCTTCGCGAGCCAACTGCAATCGTGGGTTAAGTTCGTCGTCCATGCCCCAAGACTACACGCCTACCCTGCACGCTGCCAAGCGCCGCTATGTTCCAAGACGAGCTGCGATTTTCAATTCGCGGCGTAGTTTTCTGCTTTCCGATGGCCTTTGGGGCCCGATTCGCTCGGTTTCTCACGATTGCTTAGCAGCGACGAGAGTTTGATCGCCGATAACTGTCGCCGGGCTGTGGCAGTCACTTCTTCGAGTGCCGCGGTCAGACGCTCTAGCGATTCTCGCGACAAGCCCTCGGTCAGCGGCGGTTGTGAACCGACGGGCCCATCGACAGCTTCAATCAGTTCCAGCAGCGAAATTTCATTGGAGGGGCGTTCCAGAGTGTAGCCACCTTCCACACCCCGAGTAGATTGCAGAATTCCGTGTGTGACCAAATTGCGGAGAATTTGCAACAAAAACCGCTCCGGCATCCCTCCTTCAGAAGCTAATCGACTGCACGGAATCGGAGCACCAGATTCAGCCTCGGCCAACTGAATGGTGGCCTGGAGAGCGTACCCCACGGTGCGCGAAAGTTTCATCGGATTGCTTTCTAGTCTACGATCGAGACCAGAACACGCATGCGCGTCGATATCTGACGGCCATCCTGCACCATCGACGCGGACTGGCCCGCGATCTTGTCGTGGTTTGGCACTTAGCGCGATCTGAATTGTCGGACGCAAGCCCGGACTTTGCCCCAACTGTTAAAAGCCGTGGGCCAGCGAACCCTTGGGCGAGCGCAGTAGAAGCTCTCGCTACAAACACCCCCTTTCCAGATAACTTGCTTGCGACTGCGAAGAATGAGAAATGATCGATCGAAGAGATGCCAGCCAATGGTTTGACAGCTTAGCCGTTGATTCGGCCAGGCCGTCGATCTCCCCCAAAGGCAGTGGAGGATGTTAGCGTTCATTCAGGGAATTGTCAAACATTTCCTGGCAATTCTGGTTCTAGCGCAAACCCATTAAGAAAATTCGATCACCCCGCGTTTGGCACAAGTGGCGGTTCGGACGGAAGAGACCGCCTCCAATGCCGTGAATTTAGGACGTACTTGAATGGCCAGTGGGGGTGGCGGAATCGGCGATCGCACGTTGCTGCCGCTCCCGCCAGGCGACATGCCAAAACAGCATCGCCGCCCCAGCCACAAGCAAACTATCCGCGATGTTGAAGACGGCCCAATCGAAGCCGATTCTGCGAATCTCAAAATGCAGCCAGTCGCGGACCGCAAACACCGGCTGGCCAGCATTGGGGAACTTCGGGGACCACACCAAGCCCGGCAAACCCAGGCGATCGTAGAGGTTGCCGAAAATCCCCGCCATAATGGCGGCCAAGGCACAAACCAGCCAGAGGTCGTGCCCCGCACCGGCGAAGAATAGCCAATAAGCGATGCCAACCGCCGCCAGTACCGAGAGTGCCGCAAATACTGGCGTCATTCCCTGACCCATGCCAAACAGCGCGCCTTCGTTCAAACTGGTAGTTAGGCTGAAGACGCCAGGCACCAGAACGATCGGCGGATTATCGTAGGGCATGCCGAGCTTGGCGAAAATCCAGTTCTTCGTCGCTAAATCGACCGCGCAGCCCCCAATCACAATGGCTAAAAAAAGAACGATTCGCGAAGCGGGAACAGAACGTCGAGCCATCCCTGACCTCGCACGAGCGATTTGAAGTTGACGGAGTTCAAACTTGAGTGTAGCTGAACCCGCAGGAGTGCAGAAGATCTACGCGAAAGCTGAATTCGTGCGAACTCAGCTACGAGTGACTTAATTGCTCTTGAGTTCGGGGGCCGATCTTGATCAACCCCGCGTCTCCATTGCCGAAGCGCATTTTACGCACAGTGCCGTGTACGGAATGGCTTGCAGCCGGGTCTTGGGAATCTTCGTGCCGCACTCTTCGCAATCGCCGTAAACGCCCTCTTCAATTCGCTCCAAAGCCGCTTCGATGGCCTCGAGGGTCATCTCGTCGTTTTCCATCAAGCTGAGCGAAAATTCTTGCTCGAAATTGTCGCTTCCCAAGTCGGCCATATGGATGGGCATGCTCGACTGGTCACCATTGGCTTCGGCCCTGTTTTTCTTCAGCGCCGCGTCGGCCAATTGGGTTACATCCCCCCGCAAACGTGCCCGCAATGCCAGCAATTGAGTCTTATATTCCTTTGCCTCAGCCTTCTTCATCTTCTTTCTCCGGCGGTGGTTAAGCTCTGCAAAGATGTGTTTCAGAAGCAGTAGACCTCTGATTATAAATGGGCGGTCAAGGGGTGTCAAAGGGCCGCTGCCGCGGCCCAAAATGACGAATGGCGAAATCCGAATGACATATGAATGCCCAAATTCCAATGACCGACAAATGCCCGCAACTCTCTAATTGCCCGAGCCCCATTTGGTCTTCGGTGCTTGGAATTTCATTCGTCATTCGTGCTTCGTTATTCGTCATTCTCGACGTTCCACTTTCCGGCACTGCTGGCCTGATTTACACTAAAGTGTTCGCCTTCGTTGGGGCAGTTTCCGCCAGAAAGGTCGTGTGCCATTAGTGTGGTCACCAAAACCGATGTTGCGATGCAGCGATGCATTTCGTCTACCTGCGGGGCCACGTACGAGGTCGGCGAAACTCGCGTGGCCTGCCGCTGCGGGCAGCTGCTCGATGTGGTCTACGATTGGGACCGATTGCGGCCGCCGACAACGCTGAGTTGGTTCGAGACCAAATGGTCGCGGCGTTTCGAGCCGCTCTCGTTCAGCGGCGTGTGGCGATTTCGCGAACTGCTTCCCTTCGCCCCGCCGGAAATGGCCGTCACCATTGGCGAGGGACAGACGCTGCTCCAGCATGCTCAGTCGGTTGGCAAATTCGTCGGCCTCGATCGCGGCCAGTTTCATTTGCAATACGAAGGGATGAATCCCTCAGGCAGTTTCAAGGACAACGGTATGTCGGCGGCTTTCACCCATGCGCGAATGGTGAATGCTCGCCGGGCGGCCTGCGCTTCGACCGGCAACACCAGTGCCTCGCTGGCACTATATTGTGCCGTAACCCGATTGATGAAGGGCATCATCTTCATCGGCTCCGGCAAAATCTCTTACGGCAAGCTTTCGCAGGCCTTGGACTACGGCGCGCTGACGGTGCAAATTGCCGGCGACTTTGACGATGCTATGCAGCGCGTGAAAGAAGTCTCCGCCAGCCAGGGCATTTATCTGGTGAACAGCGTCAATCCGTTCCGGCTCGAAGGGCAGAAGACCATCATGTTCCGGGTACTGGAAGCGCTGCGGTGGGAGGTGCCCGATTGGATCGTCGTGCCTGGTGGAAATCTTGGCAACTCGAGTGCGTTTGGCAAAGCATTCACCGAACTAAAAGAACTCGGTTTGATTGATCGCGTGCCGCGGCTGGCCGTAATCAATGCCGCCGGCGCGAATACGCTGTACGAGCTGTTCGAACGCCGCGGATTGCGCTGGAACGGCGGCCGGTTCGATGAAGATATCATTAGCAGTTATTACGCCGAGTTGGATACTTCCGGTCGTCGGGCTGACACCATTGCCAGCGCGATCGAAATTAACCGTCCTGTCAATCTCAACAAATGCTTGCGGGCATTGGAAGTTTGCGACGGCGTGGTGCGGGAAGTGACGGAGCAAGAAATGCTCGACGCCAAAGCCCAGGTCGGCGCCGGCGGGTTGGGTTGCGAACCAGCAAGCGCTGCGAGTGTAGCAGGAGTCAAGAATCTGGTCGCTGAGGGTGTGATTGGAAAAAACGAGCGCGTGGTCTGCATTCTAACCGGCCATCAACTAAAGGATCCAACCGCGACCGTGGCTTACCACACCACCGATCAAGAACAGTTCAACAAAGTGCTCGGTAGCCGCGGCGTAAAACGAGCCGCTTTTGCTAATCGCGCCGTGACGGTCAACAACGATCTCGACGAAATCATCAAGGCCATTCAGCTCTACAGTTAGCCGTTCGCGCCTGAGCGTAACTTTAACTCGCATGCCTAAACCGCCCATCAAAATCGCCATTCACGGAGCCGCCGGTCGTATGGGCCAGCGACTCATCGCGCTCGGATCGGCGGATGATGAATTGAAAATTGTCGCAGCGTTGGAATCGTCCAACCATCCCAAACTCGGCGAAGACGCCGGCGTGATTGCCCGATTGCGTTCGATCGGCGTTCCGCTGGCAGCAACTCTCTCTGCACCGGTTGACGTGGTGATCGATTTTTCCGTCCCCGCCGGAACCATGTCGATCTTGAAAACCTGCGTCGAGAAGAAGATTCCGCTGGTCGTCGCGACGACCGGCTTGGATCCAGTGCAGCAACAAGCCGTCCAAGACGCTGCGAAAAAAATCGCCGTGCTCTCATCTCCCAGCATGAGTTTGACCGTGAACCTAGCCATGAGGCTCTCGGAAATTGCCGGCCGTGCGCTGGCCGAACATCCTAGTGGCGCCGATGTCGAAATCATCGAACGCCATCATCGCTTCAAAGAAGACGCGCCCAGCGGCACGGCGCTCAAATTCGGCCAGCTCATCGCCGACGCAATGGGAATTTCCCAGCATCGCCACGGCCGCGAAGGCCGGCTCGGGCAGCGGCCTCATAATGAAATCGCGTACCATGCCGTACGCACCGGCGATAATCCCGGCGAACACACCATCATCTTCGGCCTACTGGGCGAAACCCTGGAACTAACCGTTAAAGCCACCAACCGCGATTGCTACGCCCACGGAGCTTTGGCCGCCGCAAAATTCCTCGTCGGCAAGCCAGCCGGGCTGTACGGCATGAATGATGTGCTTGGCCTTTAAGATTATGGCCAAATGCGAAGAAGGCTACCTGTGCGATGTCTGCGGCGGTGATGTAGCGGAAATCACCGACAGCGATTTGTATCTGCGCTACGTCATCGGCGAAGCCGACCCTGAAGTGCTGCATACCTCGCGCGAACGCCACATCCGTTGCAACCCAGTGCTGGCCCAGTTCATCGTCGATGACAATTTTGAGCCGGTCGTCGTGGAAGGAGCGTTCGACAAGAGGCAGCTCGATGCAGCTTACGTCCGTGAGCGGCAAACTTTGGTGACACGAGGCTGGCGTCGGCTCAAAGAAATCGCGGGCCTCGACCTGCCGATCATCGACTACCCGCTGCCGGAAGTGCGGGCGTTGCTGGGGCGGAAAGCGGACTAGATTCTCACGCAAAGGCGCGAAAGACGCATAGGAATCAGGTCGGAAACCGCGAGTCTGAGTTAGTCGGGGCAGTCCATTGACGATCCGTGCAATGCCGTCTTTGATTAGTTCAGCGCCGAAATTGATTAGCAGGCCCAACCGCCTGTCCGTCAAGCGCAGATAAGTCAGAACCTGCTTCTTATGAACCGGCAAAATCTGTTCAGCCGATTTGAGCTCCACCAGCAATCGATCGCCAACGACCAAATCCACACGGAAGCCTTCTTCAAACTGGATGGCATCGTACCTGATCGGAATAATCACCTGTCGCTCGGCAGCACGCCATGTTTCCGAATTTCGTGCGCCAAAACAACCTCGTAAACCGATTCAAGAAATCCAGGGCCGAGTCTCGTGTGGACTTTGTAAGCCGAATCCACCACAATCTTCGCCAGTTCGTTTTCATTTAGTTGCAATATAGCCTGCGTCATTTGATCTCCCTGTCTGCTTTGCGTCTTTGCGTGAGAATGCTGTATGTCTTCTGCACCACTGTGAGGATCATTTGAATCGGCCGTCCGAATCATCGCAAGCGACTTCAGACTTTGCTCCAAACAGCAGCAAAGGCGCGAACCGCGCTTTGGCGTTGCTGTTGACCATCAACTTGTTCAACTACATTGATCGCTCTGTCTTGGCAGCGGTCATGCCCACGTTGATGCAAAAGTTTATCGCGCCGGCGTGGATATTTGGTCTTTTGACGACAGTTTTCATCATCAGCTACATGTGTTTTGCGCCGCTCTTCGGCTGGCTGGCCGATCGGTATCGACGTTGGTCTTTGATTTCTGTGGGCGTGATTTTGTGGAGTCTCTCCAGCGGCGCTTCAGGGCTGGCGGTTAGTATCGGAATGATGCTGGCCACGCGGGCATTCGTAGGTATTGGCGAAGCGGCTTACGGTCCTGTCGCCCCCACGCTCATTGCCGACATGTATCCCATCGAGCGGCGAGGACGAACTTTGGCCTGGTTCTATGCCGCCATTCCCGTTGGTAGTGCATTGGGATTCTTGCTCGGCAGCGGGGTGCTCGGCGTGGGTCTGTCGTGGCGCTGGGCTTTTTTGCTGGTCGTGCCGCCGGGATTGTTCCTCGGTGCAATGGCGTTCTTCAAACGCGATCCGCCTCGAGAAAATGTGGCGGCCGGCGGAACTCGGGCACAGCCGGTTCATTTCGCCGATTACAAACTGTTGTTTCGCATTCCATCGTATGTGCTCAGTACGGCCGGAATGACGGCCATGACCTTTGCGCTGGGGGGCATCGCCGTTTGGATGCCAACGTACATCGTCTGGCGGAGAATTCAGGCGGGACTGCTTGATCCGGCCAATACCGCAGCGGTCGATAAAGCAGCCGCAGCAGACGGTGCGGTCTTTGGCCCGATTGTTGTTGTCGCCGGACTTGTCGGCACCTTGGTCGGCGGTTGGGCCGGCGACAAATTGCGTAGTCGCTGGCCGGGCTCGTACTTTCTGGTGTCGGGCATCGCCATGCTCATCGCGTTTCCGCTGATGTTGCTGCTGCCAGTCACACCATTTCCACTGGCCTGGGGGCTGATATTCGTCGCCTGCTTCTGCTTGTTTTTCAACACCGGGCCGACCAACACGATTTTGGCTAATGTCACGCATCCCTCGATTCGTGCGGCTGGCTTCGCACTGAACATTTTTGTGATTCACATTCTGGGCGATGCCATCAGCCCATATTTGATGCCGGTTATTAACCAGCTTTTCGAAGGCAAAGTTAAGCCCGTGATTCTCGCCGCCGGTCCGGCGGGCAACGCCTTTCGCGGCAACATGGACGCCGGGTTTGTGGCCGTCTCGTTCACGATTTTGTTAAGCGGACTACTCTGGCTCTGGGGCAGCCGCTATTTGCAGCGTGATACCCAGCGAGTGCTTGCAGGCGAGATGCCACGTTAGCTCAATTGCATTTCGACGTATTCCGCCTGGCAGGTCGATGAGTATGCCACTCGTACACTCCGCCGCACTGGGAACCACTGCAAAGAGGCGGTCGTCGTCCAGTAAGAGCCGTGCATGCAAAGCGAATCGTCGCCCGGTTGGCCGGTCGAACCGTGGTCGCTGAGAATCGTTTGAAGCTCATCGCGCCCCAGCACATTGTGTGGGGCCAGCAGTTGCTGCAATCGGTCGCGGCGAGAGTCAGCCGATTGAAGCACGCGCCGGCCACGCAGCGGCCGAGGAGCACAGTCCGAGAAATATGCGCCCGCCGGAACCTGCACGGCGCACATATTTCCTTCGGCGAAGCAATTGGTGTGGTAAATCAGATCTTCGTTTTCGACCGGCCGACGCAAGTGACTGGACGTTGAGGAAAGTTCCAGCGAGGCGATGTCGCCGCTGGCATCGGCCAGCATCAAGATGCCGCCGCCCCAGCGCGGTCGTGAGGCAATCCACTCGGCCGCTTCCGTCACGCTGCGGCAACGAGCCAGTGCTTCGGAGATGGCCATTGAAATCAGACCAAACTCTCGCTGCGGCTTGTCGAGCGTGAAAGCGTAATTGTAGGTGATGCACAGGCCCGCTTCGTTAACGCCATCCACCGCTCCGGCCATCGGGGCCATGGTGAATTCCAGCGATCGTATTCCGTGGGCCGGCCGACTTTCGCGCAGCGCATAAAACGGCTGCACGATCGGCAGATAATCGAAATTCCGGGCGACTATCGGCTGACCGTCCGTCGCACGATGGCCGCGCAACGCGATGGCTGAACATGCGCCGCGCGGGGGCGCCACGTCGAATCGTCCTTCGACGGAGGCCATCAGCGCTTCAAAACCGTCGAGCAAAAACAGGGCTTTAAGCGAAATGCCAGCGCCTTCGGCAATTCCTCGGATCCGCTCGCACATTTGCGGAAACGCCGAGGTGATTTCTGGCCCAATCAACGCTGCCACTTTTCGCTCTGCATAACTCAAAAACAACGGATACGGCATCCACCGCGGCTGTTCATTGCGAAAGGCTTCGAGCAGTTTCAGATCCCGCCGCCCCCCCTGAATTTTTTTGCGCAGAGCCGCGCCTTGCGCCCGGCCCATTTCGTACGGCGTGCCGACGCAAACTACATCGAGCACGGGCACGGTACGGGGTGCTTGCAACATAACGACAGCAGAACTGTGCCGTGCAATGATTAACGAATTCGAATGCCAGACTCAGTGACAACCAACAGATGGCCCGCAAGTTCTGACGACAGAAGGGCGGGCAGATGCTGCCTGACAAACGCCAAGACAGTATTTCGCCCTTGAGTTCGAGGTCGAAACAAGACAATGCCCCGATATAGCTCAGGTGGGTAAGCGCGAACGTCGGCAACCCCTTTGTCCATCGTGAACAGAACTCGCCCTTCATTTTGGACTTTTGCCAATAAAGTCGGATCTGACGCACCCGTCAAGCCTTCGTCGACGACGGTTTCTGCCTCGTGTCCTGAATACGACAGGTCCGACGCCAGCTCGGCAGGCAAGTTCTCATCGATTTTGAACTTCATAGCCCGGCCATCGGCAAAAGACTTTCCTCACGGGCAAGTTCGGCAGCGTAAGCGATCGCCGCATCAATATGTTCCGGCCGTAGGGATGGGTAGCTTTTGAGAATTTCTTCCCGACTTAAATTTTCAGCCAGACTATCGAGAATATTCGTGACCAAGACGCGCGTGCCGGCAGCGCGAAGTTGTCCATGGCAGATTGTCGTATCGGACGAAATATATTGTCGCCAGTCGATCATCATTTCATCAATCGTCAGAAGAAAGTCGCCCGGCTGTTAGCCATTAATGACCGCAGGTGACTTTAATGATTGCATCTCAATTGATTGTACACTGAGCGGCTTCTCCACCGCCATCGCGCGAATATCTTCCGTAATTTTCATCGAGCAATACTTCGGGCCGCACATGCTGCAGAAGTGGGCGCTTTTGAACGTGTCTTGCGGCAAGGTTTCGTCGTGCATGCGGCGGGCGGTTTCGGGGTCCAGTGACAGGCGGAACTGTTCGTTCCAATCGAAGGCAAAGCGGGCTCGGCTCAAGGCGTCGTCGCGCTGCCGAGCGCCGGGACGATGCCGCGCCAGATCGGCGGCGTGTGCCGCAATTTTGTAAGCGATGATGCCTTGCTTCACGTCTTCCAAATCGGGCAGGCCGAGATGTTCTTTCGGCGTGACGTAGCACAGCATTGCCGCACCGTGCCAGCCCGCCAGAGCGGCGCCAATGGCGCTGGTGATATGGTCGTAGCCAGGCGCGATGTCGGTCACCAGCGGGCCCAGCACATAAAACGGCGCTTCATCGCAAAGTTCCGCTTCTTTGCGCATGTTCATTTCAATCTGATCCATTGGAATGTGGCCCGGACCTTCGACCATCACTTGGGTTCCATTTTCTCGCCCACGCTTGGTCAATTCGCCCAACACTTCCAGTTCGGCGAACTGCGCGGCGTCGCTGGCATCGGCGATTGAACCAGGCCGCAGTCCGTCGCCCAGACTCCACGTGACATCGTACTCCCGCATGATGGCGCACAGGTCGTCAAAGTGCGTGTAGAGCGGATTGGGCTCACGGTGCGTCATCATCCACTTGGCAATCAAGCTGCCGCCGCGGCTGACGATGCCCGTCACGCGGCCCATCGTAAGGTGCAAATGCTCAAGCATCACGCCGCAGTGCACAGTCATGTAATCGACGCCCTGTTTGGCCTGATGCTCGACCATGTCGAGAAAATGTTGCGGCTTCATATCTTCAATGTTGCCGCCCAGTTCTTCGAGCATCTGATAGATCGGCACCGTCCCAATCGGCACCGGCGAGGCGTCGATAATGGCTTGGCGAATGGCATCGATGTCGCGGCCCGTGGAGAGGTCCATCACGGTGTCTGCGCCGAAGTGCACGGCCATGTGCAGCTTCTCAAGCTCTTCTTGATTGTTGCTCGTGACCGCAGAATTTCCGATGTTAGCGTTGATTTTCGTCTTCGCCGCCACACCAATCCCCATTGGCTCCAGCCGTTTTTGCAGATGCACTTTGTTGGCCGGAATAACCATTCGCCCGCGGGCGACTTCGCGGCGAATCAGTTCCGGTTCCAGCCCTTCGCGCTGGGCCACGAATTCCATCTCCGGCGTAATTTCACCCGATCGGGCAGATTCCAGCTGGGTCATGGCGCACTCCGTTGGATATGGCAAGCGACCGTGTTTTGCGACAGCAATACGACCAGCGCTCATCGTATCGGAGCGACGCCAAATGTCAATTCAGCCGGCACCGATCCAGGCAGCACGTCCCGCTGGTTTCAGAGCAGACGTTGGTGTGCGCAGCCGCTATAATCCGACGTTCCAATTTTCGATTCTCAGGTGATGTCATGGTAAATCCTCTCATCTTGCCCGAACTGCGCTTGATGCTCGCCGAGAACGACGATCAAGGCCTGCGCGATGTGGTCATGGAATTGCACCCGGCAACAGTGGCCGACTTCACGGAAGGCCTCACCGTCGACGAAACCTGGCGAGTTTTGGCACGCGCACCGTTGGCACGCCAGGCGGAGATTTTTGCCTACTACTCGATTCCGCGGCAGGTAGAAATGGTGCTGGGCTCGGGCCGCGAGCGGATGAGCGCGCTGTTGGAGGAAATGGCGTCCGATAACCGCGTCGATTTGCTCAAGCATCTCGACCCGCAGGTTGTGGAGGAATTGCTGCCGCTGGTGGCCAAAGCCCAGCGACACGACATCCGCACGCTGCTGTCGTACCCCGAAGACAGCGCCGGCGCGGTCATGACCACCGAATATGCCTCGCTGCCGGCCAACATTAACGTCACCGAAGCGTTGCAAAGAATGCGGGCGGAAGCTCCCGACAGCGAGATGATCTACTACATCTACGTCGTCGACGAGCATCGGCATCTGATTGGATTTGTCTCACTGCGCGATCTCATTCTTGCCAAGCCCAGCACGCAGGTGGGCGACCTGATGGAGCGCGACATTATCAGCGCCCGAGTGGATGAAGACCGTGAAGAAGTCGCCAAAAAAATGGCCCGCTACGACTTTCTGGCGATGCCCGTGGTCGACGACCAAAACCATCTCGTGGGTATTGTCACATACGACGACGTGATGGACGTCATGGAGGAAGAAGCTACGGAAGACGCTCACCGCATGGGTGCCGTCGGGCCCTTGGAACAAAGTTATCTCGATGCGCCGTTTGTCACCGTCTGGCGCAAACGGCTGGTGTGGCTGGCCTGTTTGTTCATTGCAGAATTGTTCACGTTCACGGCGCTGTCGCACTTCGAAGATCAGATCGCCAAGCTCGTCGTGCTCAGTTTGTTCGTGCCGCTGTGCATTTCCACGGGCGGTAATTCGGGGTCGCAGGCCGCCACGCTGATTACGCGCGCCGTGGCCCTGGGGCAAATCAAGTCCACCGATTGGCTGCGCGTGTTTCGGCATGAATTGGCAATGGGCCTGGTGTTGGGGTTGACGCTGGGTGCGATCGGCGTTCTTCGCGGCGCAGCAACGCCGGAATCGACGCGCGATGCCAGCCGCGAAATCCCCGATCCATTTCAGATCCGCACGCCCGATAACACACCACTTACGCTTGACGACCGCAAGCGCGTACTCGTACCGAAAGGATCGGAACAATTTCTAAAAGCAACGCTCACTCAACATGCGCACATCTCGCTGCCGCCAGGTTTCGCAACCATTCCGGTCGCAAGTTCACACGATCCGCAACTCTACGAGTTTCCCGCCAACTGTATCATGAGCACGCAGCCGGTGAATCGTTGGCAATTGGCGATTGTGATTGGCCAAGCGGTCGCCGCGATCTGCTTATGGGGCACGCTTGTTGGTTCGATGCTGCCCCTGGTGTTTTTCAAGATGGGCATCGATCCCGGTTACGCTTCCAGCCCGTTTGTGGCCACGTTTGTCGACGTGACTGGGATCGTCATTTATTTCAGCATCGCGCAAGTCTGGCTGGGACTCTAGTCGGCCTGCAAATCTGCGGCGGCGTCCTAGCAGGACTTGCATATGATAACATAATGTTGTAAAATGTTATCATGATCCGAACTCAAATCAGTCTCTCGGCGCAAGAATACCAGGCCGCCAAGCGGGAGGCCAAGAAGCTGGGCATCTCGTTGGCCGAGCTGTTGCGGCGGTCTTTGCGCAACGTTGTGGCGGTAGACGAGTCTGCCCCGTGGATGCGGTATGCTGGCATGATTGAGTCGGGCGATCCGAATTCCAGTCAACGAATCGACGAGATCGTCTATGGCCAAAAGCCGTGAAGCTTACGTCGATACCTCCGCGTTCATTGCCTTTGCCGACCGGTCGGATAGCTACCACGCACTGTTCAAACAATTGTTCTCCAAGCCTCCGTCGTTGGTTACAACCACGTTGGTCGTGGCCGAAGGGCACGCCTGGTTCCTGCGCCGCTTCGACTCGACCCGCGCGCTGCAGTTCTTGGCGATGATCGAGGAAATTCGCCCGCTAACTGTTTTAGCGGTCGGCCCGAAAGAACAGACCGCCGGAGTCGTTTTCTTGCGCAAGTTTTCCGATCAGAACTTGACGCTGACCGATGCCGTCGGCTTGCACATGCTGCGCCAGAGAAAAATCAAGAGCTGCTGGTCCACCGATTTTCATTTAGGACTGACCGGTGTTCCGCTCGCGATTCACTCTGCATAAGCAATTGGCGTTTACACCATTTCAGCTTCCAAGCAACCGCATTCGTTTCGCGGGCAAAGTGGAGCAGCGGTGGTTCGGGCGGCAGGCTGATACCTAACAGTTCGACAAGGCGATTGATTTGAAAATCGGCCGCCGCGGATTGTAGTTGCCACGGCGGATGGTGAATTTTGCCGCGGGCAATTCTTCCCTCATGATCGGCAGTAAACAGTTGATAACGCTCAATCAGCCAGTGGTCGATCGAGCCTGCAGCGGCAGTGAAGGTATTGCCGATCGGCTTGTATTCTATGTGCAGTTCGGCCGGCGGCGAGTTCAGCGATTTTCTGCGGCTGCTAAAACAGATTCGCGGCCCAGCGACACCGGCAATCTGCTCCCTTGCCCTCTGAGAGAGGGTTGGGGTGAGGGCGTCCGGCCAATATTCAGCACCCTCACCCGGCCCTCTCCCCAGGGGAGAGGGTTCAGAGGGCATCTTTCGCACACTCATCCGCGCCGCATGGTATGGCAATCCATAAGTGCGTCGCGCCACGCTCACCGCTAATCGGCTTTCCGCGTCGAGGCTCAAAAACCACACGCCGCTCTGCTCGCCGTGCTTCACGTACGTGCGGACATTCACTTCCGGAAACGAGAGGCCAAACGGCATCCAACGATAACGAATCGATAGATAAAACGGCACGACGCCGATCCAAGCCCAGCCGTCGAACGTGTCGATTTCCAGTTCCGGCGGAATCAATGGCCGAAGCGTTTCCGCCCGCAGTGGCCAATGGGCGAAGAGCAAGTTTCGCCAACGCATCGCCACCGACCAATCATCGCGGAGGCCGGGCGATCGATCCACGGTTTGTGCCAGCAGTGTCTCCATACCGCCTCGCAGTGCGCTGAATGCTGGAATGGCTATTTTCCACTCTGTCGGCTGCCTAACCGTGCAGCCAACAGCAGATTAACACGGCGCGTACAAAGAAATTCGAAAAATACCCCTGGCCGCCGCTAGACCCCGGCGGAGACAATCGCCCCGGAAATCGCGATGGCTGGATCCAAAATCGTTGGCTCAGTTTCGCATTCCGCCAGCCGCGCACGAAATCGCAAATGCCGTCGCCTGGTGATCTCGACCAACGGCCGCCACACGCAACTCGTGAGCTGGAACTTGATGAGAAAATGCCAGAAGAGATTCGATCGCTTGTAGAGATACGACATGGCCAGGTAAGGCAGGATGCTGCTCCCGTCGCAAGGTCGCCGTCTCCAGATCGAGCGGTGAGAAAACAGCCGCCGATAGCACCACGCGTAGCCGTCGGCAAGTTGCTCTGGCGACATTTGTTTGGGTTGGAACACCACGTGGCCCGTGTCGTACAGTTCCCAGCGCCTGTGCAGCAGCCGGCCTTCGCGTTCCATTTGCTCGAACAGCGGTGTGCCGGGGTACGGCGTCAAAATGTGAAACGTCGCACACTCCAGTCGCTGTTGTTCAATCCAGCGGACCGTGGTTTCGAACACGTCCGGCCGGTCGTGATCGAACCCCAGCACAAAGCTGCCGTTGACTTGAATGCCGTAGCGATGGAATATCTCCACTCGTCGAGCGTACTCTTCCGTCCGCGGACTTTTCTTGTGAGCCGCCGCGATGTTTTCGTTTTGCAGCGATTCGAAACCGACGAACACGCCGGTGCAGCCAGCCAATGCCATTTCGCGGATCAAACTGGGATTGTCAGTCACGTCGATGGTGACGGCGGCACTCCAAATCTTTTCGAGTGGCCGCAGTGCATGGCACAATCGTCGCAAATAATCTGGCCGCGAACCCAGGTTGTTGTCGACAAACACGCCGTACGGCTGCCCATCGGCGGCGAACTCGGCCACGATTTGCTCCACATCGCGCATCAAGTAAGACATGTGCAACCCCTTGGTCGCCAAGTAGCAGAAACCGCAACGATTGTGGCAGCCGCGCGTGGCAATCAGACTGCTGGTGGTTAGAAAACTGCGCCGCGGCAATAGCTGGCGTCGCGGCGGTGGATCGTCACGATAGGGCCGACGATAATCGCCGTGATATTGCTTTTGAATGCAGCCGTCTTCCACGTCGCGCAAAAACTGTGGCCAGATTTGCACGCCATCGCCGATCGCCAGTGCATCGGCATGCGGCACCGCCTCGGCGGGGCAAGAAAGGACGTGCAAACCGCCAAGGATGACTTTCGCTCCCCGCTCTCGATACCATCGGGCCAATTCATACGCGCGTTCGGCAAAAGTCAAATGCACACTGATGCCAACCACTTGCGGAAACGGCTTCCAAGGCGGCGGTCCCAATAACAGGTTTTCGTCCCAGTAAGTCACGGTCCAGTCGGTGGGAGTGGCGGCCGCGACGCTGGTGAGCGCCAACGTCGGCGTCAGTACATGTTTGCCAAAACTAGCATGCGGGTCTTTGGGATAGAACGGATTGATGAGCAGTGCATGTCTCGGTTGGGTCGCCACGATCTTCCGCCGCGGACTGAGCCGTGGTGCAATCTGCATCGCCCGCGGAAACCAATGGAATCGCATGTTCGCCTCCTTGATGGCTGTGAATTCGGCGCACGCAGCTTGTTCATCCGTCGGATTTCGACGACGACGTAAAATTCGCGAGAGCCTGATGCACTTCGTCAATCGTTTCATTCAACGTCGACGTGCCGGCGGTCAGTCCAACCACTTCGAACTTCGCCAGCCAGGTCCTATCGAGATCGGCCACCGAGCCCACATGCAGCGCGGGAATACCCCGCCGGTCGCAGAAGGCGACCAATTGCAACGTGTTGTTCGAGTTCTTGCCGCCGATCACCACGATGGCTTGCACTTGGGTGATCAGTGATTCAATCGCTTGCTGGCGGCGGCGTGTCGGTTCGCAAATGGTGTCGCAAACCACAATCTCGGCCGCGGGATTGCATTGCCGAATGCAGCCAATCAATTCATCGGCCAGTTGCGGCGGCAATGTGGTTTGGCAGACGATTCCCAGCCGCACGTGCGGGAAAGAGCAAACTTCGTCCACTCTGCCGATCACGTCGTAAGCGGACAAGTCTTCGACAATTCCTTGCACCTCCACGTGGCCTTGTTTGCCGAGTATCAGCACGTGGTATCCGCGGCGAGCAAGGTCCTGCGCCGCTTCATGCACTCGCCGCACGAGCGGACAAGTGGTGTCGATCAATCGCTTGCCGGCCGCTTGCAGCTGTTGCCGCCGGTGATTGCTGATGCCGTGCGCGGTAATCAGCACGCTGGGAGTCCCCGGAACTTGGCATCGTTCGTGCTCGTGCAGTTGGACAAAGCCGCGGTCCGAGAGGTTTTGAATCACCAGCGGGTTGTGAACCAGCTCGCCGTAGATTGTGGTTTCCGACGGACGATCGACGCCGGCAATTTCGCGCAGCGCGTCACGCACTCCAAAGCACATCCCCAGGGCATCTGCCAGAATCACTTTCACGTTCGGTCTCATCATTAACTTTGCATTACAAAGTAAATGGCCGTGCTCAAGTCCTAGTTCATCGAAACACGATTTTGCTTACGCTCCCGACCAGCTTGGCGAGAGTTTGGGATGTTTCTCAACGATCCGTTGACGACTGACCGCCGCGTCGGCCAGTACTTGTTCGAGCACGGCCAGATATTGTTGAAAACGTCGCCGACCTTTGTCGGTCATCGCCACCACGGTTTGCGGCCGGCCACGCTTGGCCGAGCGATTAGCTTTCACCAGGCCCTCTTCTTCCAGCACCACTAAATGCCGGTTCAAGTTGCCGTCGGTCAGCGAACAGAGTTCCTTCAAATCGCCGAACAACAAACCCTCCGGATGCGCCACCAACGACGTGAGAATTCCCAGCCGTGCCTTTTCGTGAATGGCGCGATCCAAGCCGTCATAAGCGAATCGGCCGTCGGTCGATGAATCGGGTTTGTTCTTCGCGCCCATGCTGGTTATTCCCGTGAATTCGCTGGCCGTTCCAGCGTGATGTGCAAAATGATGGCCGCGAGAGGTTGGCCGCCGCCGAACGAGATGGCCATCGACCACGGCGACAGTGCCGACTCGCCTTGTCCCCAGCACAGCGCCAGCACGCCGCAAGCCAGGTACCACAGTCCGACGCAAAATACGGGCCACGGCAAAAACCGGCATGAAGCGAACACGCCCAAGCTGAAAATCACGGCCCACAGTCCGGGCAACATCCAACTTGCTTCCACCGCCCGAGTGGCGATGACCAGCGTTACCAACAGCCCAGCCGCAATGCAGGGCAAGAATTGTTCGATGGCAAACAGCGTTTTCTGCCGCGCCAGTGCGGTGCTTGCTCGTGCGCTCGCAGACCCATCTCAATGCTGACGACGGCGATATTCACCGCTGCGGCAACGCCCCACAGCGTCAAGTATCCGCCGACGTTCTCCGTTCCCCGCGGCAAACACGCCGCTTGAATGATGGCCGCCGTCAGCCCGACGACGCCGGAAAAACCAACCGTCAGCGAGCGATATCCGCGAAACACCTCGGTCCGCGCTAAATGCTCGCGAATCTCCGACACCTGAGCCAGCGCTTGCGACAGTTCCATGACGATGTCTCGCGGACAGAACGAGAGGCAGAATTAACTCTGCAACACAAAGTAACGGATTGTGGATGAGTTGTCAAGCTGCGCTTGGGTGGATTTTCCAGCCGTTTTTATCGCGGCTTCCGATTCTTGCCGCAGGCCGGTTATCGGCTGCCCCAGACTGCGGTTAAGTCGCCATGATCTGCTCGCATCGATTAGCTCAAACGATTGTCATCACGGCCTGGCTGATGTTTCTCGTCAGTTTTTTTCTGCCGGTAACAAATGCGCTGGAGTGGCACGGCACACCGCCGGGCACGCCGCTGAATGGCTGGCAGGCATCGTTCTGTGCCGTGAACCTGGCGACCGAACCGATGATTCTTCTGTTCGAACCGCGAATGTTGATGTTCCTGGTGGTTCCGATTCTTAACATCACGATGCTTTTTGCTCCGCTTTGTATCAGAGCGGTTGATGAAGAGACCCCGATCTTGTCGGTCTTATTCGTGGTCTTTGGCGGCCTTCCCTGGCTGATTCCGAAAGAGTTGACCGACGATGTATTTTGCGGCTTCTACGTTTGGGATGCGCCGTTTTTTCTGATGGCTACCGGTTGCTATTTCAGCGGAAATCGCTGAACGATCCAAAATTTGACGATTAGGAATGGCGCACTTTTCACGAAGCGGATGGTAGAATCGGCAACGGGATAAATCCGACGTTGTTCTCTGCGTAGCGTCTCTCAAATCAACATCGGGCCGGGAGTGTCTCTGTATGAAGCGACGCAAGTGGCGGTGGAGACTAACTGTCTTGATTACGTTGGTTGCCTTCCTTGTCGCCACGAGTGCGGTCTTCATTCACGCACATCCGCTGGTGTTTAACGAATCCTTCTGGCAACACGCCCATTGCATGCCGGCAGGAACAATGGGGTTGCTCAATTACGCCGACAAACATGGGGGAAAATTTCCCGTGCATCCCGGCGGCTACGGTGACGCGCTGCTATTGGTCGATGAAATCTGGTTCTACTCTCTGACGGGTCCGGGATACGACGAAGCTCCGCTGGTTCGGGCGAAGCAAGAGGGAAAACATCTTTCGGAAGACGAGTGTGGGCGAGTTTACATTCAGGGATTAACGACCTCGATGCCCTCGGGCACTTCAAAGACCGTGATTCTCTTCGACAAGCTGCCCACACCCGGCGGCGATCATTGTCATTTTTTGGCTCGACTTTTAGCCCCATTGGGTCGCGAAGTCGGTTTCGCTGACGGCCACATGGAGTTCGTCCACGAAGACGACTGGCCGGCGTTGGCGCAACAGCAGATAAAACTGCTGACCGAAGACGGCATCAGACGGGACGAGGCAGAGCGGTTGTATGCTTCCAAGCCAAATCCACAGTAACGACCGCCGTTTATCGCAGGCCGTCGATCTGTACGACCTTCATCCGGCCCGAGGCGCCGCGCTTGATTGAGACGGCGGACTTGGGACAGCCGAAGTGTCTGGCGATGAGCGCCACCAGCTCGGCATTGGCTTTGCCGTCGACCGGCGGCGACTTGACTTGAGCGATCCACACCCCGCCGTCTGCTTCTGCCAGCGAACTGGCCCGCGCGTTGGGTTTGACCTTGACCTGAATCGTTTTCAAATTGGCTCCTTGCGGCTCTTGCCGTGGCTCAAATCAAGTCTTGACATTGAACCATATGTACAGTATATTATTACTTGCTGAAGAATAGGCGATGCAAAGTGCAAGACTGGTCGAGTCCGCTGTGGAATTGAAAGCATGAATGCCGTGGTCTACGAACGAACCAAGTTGCAGCCGGACATTGTCATCTCTCAGCGACGAGCGCGCGTGATCAAAAAACGCCGCTTTTGCCGAGGGAAATGATGATTTCCGAAACCAGCCGATTCGCCAAGGGTAAAGTGAGGGAGCAATGTTTGCAAAAAAACACTGGTTTTTACGAGGTTTCATCGCCCACATCGCCCCCTCACTTTTATTTTTTCTTCGCGCGCTCTCGCGCAGACCGCATTTTCTCCGAGAGAATCAGCAGTTTTCGAAAACCCGCGCTGCGTGCGAGGGTGACATGCGCGATGGATGCGGCGGATTTCTCGAAGAATTCTGCGATCGAACGGCAAGGATGTCACCCTATGGCCTCGCTCCGCTTTCCCGGCGCCGGGATCGCGGCTAAACGTGGTTCATTACCCCTTCACCCGGCGGGTACCCTCAGGGTGCCTTCACCCGTTCATCGGTCGCCGTAGCACCCAGCTTCCGTCCGAGCGCTTCGGCCACGCGGCGGCAGGTGCGCATCGTATCGGCGAACTGTTCCAGGTTCAGCGATTGCCCGCCGTCGGAAAGGGCTCGTTCCGGATCGGGATGGACTTCGATAATCAATCCATCGGCGCCGGCGGCCACACTCGCGGCGCACATTTGCGGTACCAGCCAGGTGTGGCCCGTGCCGTGGCTGGGATCGACCACGACCGGCAAATGCGTTTTGCCGTGCAAGTACACCACGGTCGCCAGCGGCAGCGTGAACCGGGTGTGATTTTCGAACGTGCGGATGCCGCGCTCGCAGAGCATCACGTGGGGATTGCCGGCGTCGAGAATGTACTCGGCCGCCAGCAGCAATTCTTCGATCGTGGCGCTTGGGCCGCGTTTCAAAAGCACTGGCCGATTCGTTTTGCCGACCGCTTCCAGCAAGCGGTAGTTCTGCATGTTGCGCGCGCCGATCTGCAGCACGTCGGCGTAGCCAGCCACGAGCTCGATATCTTCAGTCGCCACGACTTCGGTGACGATGGCCAGGCCGGTGGCATCGCGGGCCATGGCCAGCAGTTTCAAACCATCTTCTTTCATCCCCTGAAAACTGTACGGGCTAGTGCGCGGCTTGAACGCTCCACCGCGCAGGGCGGTTGCGCCGGCGGCTTTCACCGCTTTGGCCGACGTGAGGATTTGCTCTTCGCTTTCGACCGAGCACGGTCCCGCGATGACGCCGACGGTGCCGCCGCCGACCGTGAGGCTGCCGGCTTTCACGACGGTCGGTTCGGCGCAGCTCGCGGCTGGCCATTTTGTACGGGGCCAGAATCGGCAGCACTTCCGCCACGCCGGGACCGCTTTCGAGCGATTCTTTGTACGTTTTGCGATCATCGCCCACGACGGCGATCACGGTGCGCTCGGTGCCATTGATGATGTGCGGCTTAAGGCCGAGTTGATGAATGCGACTGACCATGTGGTCGATGTCTTTCGGGTCTGCGCTTTTTTCATAACGACAATCACGTGTGTGGTTCCTGTGAGAGGGTGAGTGAGATTTCAGAATTTCAAAACGAAAAAAGCCCCGAGAGCCGGTTTTCACCAAGTCTCGGGGCTTGTAGTGCCATTTGGCGTACTGAGGAACGGTTACAAACCTCCTCCGGCCCCGCAACCTGGCGGGCTAAAGTAAAACCAAAAATCGAAGGAGAAGTTAACGGTGTGGCTCATATTTTGAATTGTGGCATGGCGATGTGGAAAACGCAAGCCAAATTACCTATAGCGGGCCAATACGGCACATCCGCTGATAATCACGGCACTTGCCAGTGCGCCAATCACTGCACTTGTCCAGGCGCGATGCAAGAACACACCGATACCAGCTCCAAGCAACGCACCTACAGTTGGAATCGCTATCAAAAACAACCCCTGCCGAACTTCAGGCTCGGCTTGGACTCGATTATTGAAACAGACGATTCCCAATGCCGCGGCAAAGAACGCTGTCGAGCGGAAAATATCCTGCAAGCTGAATGTTTTCTGCAATTTGCTCATGCTTTACTTGTTCCGAGCACGGTCCAAATCGCCGGCGAGCTTCGCCTGCACTTTCTGCGGCGCACGAACAATCAGCGTTCGGCTCGGAGCATCAAACAGAATGGCCGCCTGATCCGGCTTATCGCCCCAAACTTGCGATCCAATCTTCGATTCGATTTGGACGACCAGCGCCTGTCCGGCAGCGGCATCGATCACCTGATCGCGCACTGGGTAGAATTCCAATTCCATTTGAGTTGCGGCCGCCTCGCGAGTGGTGATTTCAAGGGTGCGCTCGTCAATCGCGCGCCAGGCCAGATCGATCGGCGTGAGCAGCTCGTCAAGAAACGATGCCAGCGGCTGGTTCAAGGCAACGGCCGCACATTCGCTCTCGATCGACGTTTCCTGGCGGGCCAAAGCGGCGTGGTCGATCAGAATGGTTGCGCCGGTTGTTTGATGCAACCACTTCACGACGGCGGCCAGCGATTGCGGTGTGCCGAAGTTGGCCGTGATCGGATGCTGCAACAGTGGACGAGCTTTGTCGGTTCGTGTCGTCAACACAAAACGCCCCGGGTCGTAGTGGCTTCTCAGTGGCAGACCGCGGGCCACACGCAGCTTCTCGAAAAAGATCAGCAGTTGCGTGTGGACAGGATCGGTTTGCTGAACCAGCAATGCTCCCCCTTTGGCTTTCATCGTTCCTGGGCCACCGTTTTGTTGCCACGATTGCGGGGCGACAAGCCGACGCACCATCTCGCCGAGCGGGTTCAACAATTGGTCGTCGGTTCCGACAAAATCGTACAACGCATATTTGACTTCACGCAGATTTTGCGGCGACGGATAGCCGACAATCAACTGGCCGTCTTGCACCTGGTATCCGAGCTTGAGGCCCTCGAGGGCCGCTTCCAGCACATCGGCCACGGTTGTGCTTTGCAGCTTCAACTGCACCGGTGCGAGGAACGATTGACCCATTCCCGCCACGGCGTCGGCATCGATGCTGATCGGAATAGTGCTGAGGTCGGAAACCAGCGAGAGAAAATCGGCCAGCGGCATTTCCCGAGCTTCAACCACGGGAATGGAGTCGGCTAGGCGAACATTGACGTTCACCACTCGCGGCGGAACCCGTCGCAAGGTGCGCGGCGGTGGTTTATCGACATCTTGGGCGGCTGCTGCAGAATCTGGAGCCGGCGCGGCGGGATTTTGATTACTGGAATCAGACGTTGTAGCTGGCGGACCGAAGTGCATGGGACCGGTTGTTGCCACTTGCGCTGCAGTTTCGGGCGGCTTTGGCGGATTTTCATCTCGGCCAACGATTGGAGCTGGTTGCGGCGAAGAATCAGCCGCTGGCGCGGCGTTCGCGATGGGCTGATTCTCCGACTGTGCAGTAGCAACAGGAGTCGCGTCGGCAATCGGCTTGTCGATTGTCGATGTCTCTTGGACAACGACCGGAGCTGGAGGTGGACCGGCCGATGGAGTTTCCAAAGGAGTCTGATTTCCGTGGGCGACAATCACAGCGCCATCAACCTGAGTATTCGAAGACTTTTCCGAAGAGGCATTCTCTGTGGAGCGATCATTTGCATCAATCAACGGCGCCGGTTGCGGCGCGGCCGTGTCTACCGTTGATTCGGCAACGACACGGGGTTCGACGGCCGATGGAGCCACATCGCCGCGATGCAAAAACAACCGCAGTGCAAGAATTAAAATGCTCAAGCCCACCGTGGCTGCGACGCCCGGCCAAAACCAGCGCGGCCATTCGCTGGCCGCCGGCATGGTGTTGGCTAGCGACTTTGCGGACGGTTCAAAGCTTGATTCAGCAACTGTTACACCGGCGGCAATTTTTTCTGGTGCTTCGATCGCACGGCTGGTCGTCGCTTGGCGCACTGCAGGAGCACTTGATTTGGATTTCGTCGGAGCGATTCCTGCTTCCGATGCAATCTCGGGCGGATGCTTCCACGGAGATAGTTTTTCCGACGCGGTGGCCAACAAAACCGGCGGCACAGCGGCTGGCGGCGGAGCCGCCGGAGTCGAAACAACGGTGGGCGCTGCTGCCGGCGTTGCAATGGGAGCAGGCGAAGATTTTATCGGCGGTTCAAGCGCCGCGGCGGAAGACGCTTTCGAATTCGCGGCGCCGCCAATGACACTGGAGGAGCTTCCGGCCGTACTATCGGCTGGCACACTCGACGAAGATGAACTTGCCGCCACTTTTGCAACAGACGCCGCGGAAACCGGAGCGGCTACCGTCGTTGTCAGACTCCAGCCCGGCGGCGCTTCGACCAGCACCATGCTGCTGCACTTGGGGCACGATAGAATTTGCCCAATGGCCTCCGGGTTCACGACCCGTAAGCTGCGGCGGCACGTCGTGCATTGGATGTTAAATGGCTGCACGCGAGACCCCTCTTCTCACGTCGGATGGCCGGTCGAACTTGAATTCAATCGATCCATATGTCCCAACGCAATCAACAAATCATTTCTTCTTCGGCGGCGGCGTGGCCAGTTCCGTCGGCAGCTTATCGCCGCGCTTGGCGGCGGCAGCACGGGTGGTAATCAACAGCATCTCTTCGCCGCCCAGTTCCTTCGGTTTGACCACATAAACCAGTTTACCGTCTGGATTGGCTTTGAGCATTATATCGCGAGGATTTCATCGGCCGGCTTGTCTTTTTCGTCCAATCCGAACGATTGATTCTTCGTGATTCCCTCCAATTGCAGGTCCGACCCGAGGATTTCCGCCTTCAGACCGATGTCGTCGGCCAGCAGCTGAATGGCCCTTTCCAGGGTGTCGCGGGCGAAAATCAGCGATGTTACCCGCTTGAGCTTCTGATCCACGGTTTCTGGCGGCTTCGCGGCACTTTCGGTACTGGAGCTGTCAGCCTCGGCGAGCGACGATTGACCGGCTCCTTCCGCCAGCGCCAGTTCGGCGCCCATCAGCAGATTTTGGGCCGCCGCCGCCGGCAAATACGAGCGCAACACCGCCTGATTGCCATCGGCTCCGCTGCGGGTGAATTCATCGAGCAGCTTGATCATCTGCGGATAGCGCAGCAAAAGCCGCTTGCCATACGGATTCAAATTCAGCGCTGCAATGTAGCTTTCCACCGCATTGGGCAATTTTGCCAAGCGTTCCTGAAACTGCTGGGCAACAATTGCTGCCGGCCGATCGAGCGGACCTTGCACGCGCAGCTCGATGAACAAAGCGTCTTTCGTCAAATCAGCGCTGACCGCCGCGGCCCGGACATCGTCGCCAAAAAACAATCGCCCCGGTCCCAGCAGCATTTGCCAAGAATTTGTCGGAGGCTCACCGTTTTCGTTCAGGGCGGTGCCGGGCACGAACAGCAGAGTTGCCAAGCGGTCGGCGTCGGTCGCCGTCAAAAGTTTCTCGAATTCCCGTCGCAACAGCGGTGGAGAAGCGCCACGTCTGGCAACCTCTTCCACCTGTTCGCTGGGACCCAAGACCAGCACTTTACCAGCTTCGTCGCCCGGCCAGTACGCGGCCAGGCCCTGCGGAGTTTGAAACACTTTTTCGGCGGCGGAACTGCTGCTTTGCTTTCCCCATTGCGCCGTTAACTTCTGTTGATCTGGGGGATTTTGAAAACGAATGACGAACATCGGCGTTAAACCGCTGGGAGCAGTGGACATCGATTCAACCCAAGCGATCGTCAATTGTTCGACATCGGCCAGCGATCTGCCGATGACCGATTCCAACTCACGCCGGGCGCTATCGGCGTCGGGACCAATGGCTGCGGCAACCTTTTCACCCTCCGGCTGCCGCAACAATTCGGCCGGTCGCAAAATCAACGCAGCCTGCAGGCCGGCCGCTACATGTGTCAGGGACAACGGTGAACCGCTGGTTGGCGAAACCCAAAGTGAGTTGGCCGCGGTGGCAGGCTCCGGGGGGCTGCTATCAGATTGTGCGTCGGAATGGCCGCTGTCATTCGCCGCAGTCAGTTCCACTGCATCACCGTTGGAACCGCTTGCGCCGACCTTCGCCGCGGCAGCTTCCTGGCGTTCAACAGTTCGATCAACCAACTTCGTGTCGCTCTTCGACGAGCTACTTGGATCGGTTGAATTTGAGGAAACTTGTTTTACGACTTCTGACAAACCCTTTGCTGCCGTTCCTTCAGCCTTGGGACGTTTCGACAGCACCCACCACATGACAACGGCGCCAATCACGCAAAGAATCGCCAGCAAAGTTGTGATAAACACCGCCATTTTATTGTTGGCGTGTTGGCGGTTTGTTTTTCGCGACTTGCGCGGATCAGCGCCTATCCAATCCAACGGTGAATCTGGTTCGACCGGCGCGGCACTTGGCGCGATTACACCCAGCGGCGCTCGAAGCGGCTCTCGCACCGCCGTTCGTGGAGCTTCAGCGATGGCAGCAGGTGGGTGCGACTCTCGATCTGGCAGCAACTCATCGTCCTTCGACCACAGCACGTTCAATCCGCTGGCTCGACCCGGTTCCTCGGCACGAACTCCATACGGGTGTAACCAGGATTCGTATTCCGGCAATCGACTGGGAGGTAGCGATGGGGGCCACCGCAGTTGGGTGCGATCGAGTTTCTCCAGCATCTTGCCGAGCGTTTCGGCCAGTTGCCCCGGATCACGAAACCGCTTCGCGGGATCCTTGGCCATCGCGAATCCAATGACCTGTGCAACCGGCACCGGCACGACGGCTAGGTCCAGCGCAGGAATTGGTTCGGAAGCGTGCGCGCAAGTTTTGCTTTCAAACTGTCGCCACCAAACGGCACGCGGCCGGTCAGCAGATAGAACATCGTACAGCCTAGGGCATAAACTTCCGTCTGTGGTCCCGGCGCAGTGCTTGGGCTGCGTCATCTCTGGTGCCAGATAATCAGCCTGCCGCAATAATTCGCCATTGGAGTCGGCCCCAGACATATCAAGGGGCTTCGGAACCGCTAACAAATCGCGAGCCAGCGGCGGCAGCAACACTTCCGCATTGCCTTGCTTATCGATCCACAAGTTGCTCGGTCGGATGGCGCCATGCAACTGACCCAATTGCAGCAGCTTGGCGATGCCTTGCGCCGCTTGTCGGATGATTCTACAGGCAACGGGAGCAGAGACAGGTCCCTTTGCCACGCGCTCTTCGGCGCTTTCGCCTTGTAGATCGTCCATCACGGTAAATTTGAACTGCCCCAGATCGCATAAGTGATAAACGCGGGCCAGATGTGGATGAACCGCCTTGCTGAATTTTGCGATCTGTTCGACGACAATCGACCATCGTTTCGCGTCCTGGACAACCGGCCCGGTGTGGAAATAGAGCAGCACGCGGTGCCTCGTGCCTGGATGCGTCGCACGAAAGGTGCCCTGCAACCGCCCTTCGCTGTGCCGATCGTACACGGTGTAATCGCCATACACAAAAGGGCCGGGGCGACCCGCCAGCAGCACTTTGGCCTGATACCGGCTGAGCACTTCCTCGGCCATCAGCCATTGGGCCAGCGTTACGGTGTTGGCTTGACCGTCGCCTTTCAGTTCGACGAACTTTTCTTCCAACTCTCGCGCTGTGCTAGCCGTGGTCAAATGGCTCTCCACCAGCAGTTTCCAGAAATCGACGGTGGATAAGGTTGCGGGCATTTTTCGAGTCGATAGGTTTCGACTTTCGTTATCACTGCCGGGAGCCGCTGTTCTCATGTCGGTCTGAATCCAGTTTACTGCCAGCACCCGTCGGCTGGCAAAGGCCTTTGATTGAAACCGACCCAAGGCGTCGAGACAGCATCGCCTTCCGCATTAACTTGTTGCGGCCTGTCGGCAACGGTAAGATTCTTTGATCGACACCATCCGGCAGCCTTTTAATTCTTTTAATCGACGTTCACTTCCAGCGGTCATCCATGCGAGCATTCGACGCCACGCGGCTCTATTTCGACCGGGCCGCCGATCACATGGATTTGTCCAACAATATGCGCCGCCTGCTGCTTCTGCCGCGGCGTGAAGTGCAAGTGGAAGTGCCCGTTGAACTCGACAATGGCGAGCTGGCCACCTTCATTGGCTATCGCGTGCAGCACGATAATTCGCGCGGACCGATGAAAGGGGGGCTGCGCTATCATCTGCAGGTCGATTTGGACGAAGTCCGATCGCTGGCTGCCTTGATGACTTGGAAAACCGCCGTTGTGAACTTACCGTACGGTGGCGCCAAAGGGGGCATCGGCATCGATCCGGGAAAATTCAGCCATCGCGAATTGGAACGCATCACGCGCAAATTCATCGATGGTATTCACGATGTCATCGGTCCCGACAGCGATATTCCAGCCCCCGACATGGGAACCAACGCCGAAGTGATGGGCTGGATCATGAACCAGTACAGCAAGTATCACGGCTTCAGCCCGGCCTGCGTCACCGGCAAACCGGTGGAACTGTATGGCCTGCCGGGGCGAGAAGAAGCCACCGGCCGCGGTGTGGGAATTTTTGTCGTCAAATTGCTCAGCCGGCTCGGCCGCAAACCGCAGCAGACCCGCGTGGCCATTCAAGGCTTTGGCAACGTCGGTTCGCACACCGCCAAATTTTTGCACGAGGCAGAGTGCCGCATCGTGGCGGTCAGCGATGTCAACGGCGGATTCTATCGCCCCGAGGGATTGCCGGTCATGGATGTCCTGCGCTACGCGCTGCAGCACAACAGCCTGGCCGGCTTTCAAGGTGGCGACAAAGTGACGAACGAAGAGCTGCTGGAGCTCGATGTCGATTTGCTCATTCCCGCGGCGCTTGGCGGAGTGATCACCACGAAAAACGCACCGCGTATTAAAGCACCATTATTGTCGAGGCGGCAAACTCGCCTGTGGATCCCCAGGCCGACGAGCTGCTCGAAAAGGCCGGCAAAATGGTCATGCCAGATATTCTGGTCAACGCCGGCGGCGTCACGGCCAGCTATTTCGAATGGGTGCAGAACCGCCAACATTATCAATGGGGCTTGAATCGCGTGCGGCAAGAATTGGATTCTGTGTTGTCGCAAGCCTTCGAGCGAGTTTGGCAGCTCGTCGATGAACGCAAGGTCTCGCTCCGCACCGCGGCCTACATCATCGGCATCGGTCGAGTCGGTAGGGCAACCATTCTAGGAGGAATTTAATGACTTTGGCGATTACTGGCGATGTTTTGCACCGGATTCCTTTGCTCAGCAATTTAAACGAATCGGAATTCCATCAGATTGCCGACGTGGCACGGTTGCGAACTTTCGCCGCCGGCGATTACGTGATTCGGCAAGGCGATCAGTCCCGCGATCTGTGGATCGTGCTGGAAGGCCAGTGCGAAGTCGTTCGCCGGCTTGAGCCCAATGGTCAAGCGGCCTCTCAGCAAGAAGCCATCGTGCTGGCGGTCCTGCAACCGTACAGCCATTTCGGCGAGATGTCATTCTTCCATCCCGCGCCCCATTCCGCCGACGTGCGGGCTAGCAGTCCCGTCAAATTGTTGCAGATTACTCATGCCGATTATGCCGACATGATTCACGACGGAATTTGGGCCGCCTACAAACTGGCGTACAACGTGGTGCAACAACTGGCCGAGCGTTGCGCCGCATGGACGAATGGGTGGCCGAGCTGGCCAACAACCCCTCGGCCGCCGCCAACGTGCCCGAGTGGAGCCGCTTCCGCAGCAAAGTCTTCAACGGCTGGACGCTGTAGCAGTGGTCAGTAGTCAGGGGTCGGTGGTCAGCCAGCAGGGCAGCGAATGCTGCAATCGCTGCTTCGCACTTTTCGCGACTTCCAACGCACAACTGTCAGACCCGCCTTCGCGAAGCAAGGAAGCGATGACAAAAAAAGCTGGAAAACGGCGGAAACCGCGAAAACGGGCCTAAACCGTCCGAAACGGTCGAAAACCGCCGAAAACGGTGAAAAACCGTCCGCTTCCTCCTCTCGCGGCCCCCAGCGAGTACGCTTGGAACGCCACCTCTCGAATTGGAGAGAACCTGCCGAAGTGCGAGCGTCGCGACGCAGACGCCAACTTCATCTCCCCGCCGCGCCAGAGGGCCTGCCCTGAGCTTTGTCGCGGGGCCGGGGTGAGGGGACTGAGGAAAGAGGAAAGTGGTCGGTTGTCAGTGGTCAGTGGTGAGATTCTGCCCCGCAACCGCCTGCTCTTGTGCAGACCACCAGACACAGTCGGCCGATTAACTCCCGCGCCCTCCGGAAGAGGGCCGGGGAGCGGGACGCCGCTCGCTTGTCTCTTTCTGCTCAATTTTCAAAAAACGTCGGTCCCACCCAGCATGAACCGGGGCACAGACTCCCGCCACGATTATAACCGATTGGTGTACGCTTGTCCAGACAATTTTCGGGCCAGTAAAAGATACCGCTCGGGGGTCGGTCTGCTTTTCCACGCTGACAACGCTGAAAGCCCCCGGCATAACTCCGGCAGACATTGCTTCCCAGCGCAGCGCCTCGATATGATTTGCTTGCCGCCGCCGTTGCTTCAAAACTCCTGACCCGCGATCTCGTTCGCATGGCACAACCCGCACTTTTCAACTGGGAATCGTCGCGCGCCGCGCGGCAGCCAAAGACCGACCGTCTCATCCTGGAACGGCTGCTCAAGGAAGCGGCTCGCAGTTTCCACCTGACTGAAGAAAAAATCGCCGCGGCCCACGCCGTGTTGGTCAAATGGGCCGATCTGGAATCCTCCGGCCGGCTAGAGCAGTTCAGCGAAACCCAGATGCAGGGAGATTTTCTCGGTGAAGTCTTCGGCTCGGCGCTGGGCTATGCACGATTCAGCGAAAATGCCGATGTGTGGCAGCAAGAGCAACACCGCAGCATCGCCGGAGAAACTCCTGATGCCGTACTCGGCCATTTCACGGAAGGCGCGGCCAACCCGCCGCTGGCCGTCGTCGAACTCAAAGGCCCGGAGGTGCATCTCGATCGCGATCGTTCCAACGGCCGCACGGCGGTCGACCAGTGTTGGGATTATCTGGTCAACACACCGCCCGAGTGCCGCTGGGGAATCGTTTCCAACATCATCAGCTTTCGGCTCTACGAACGCGATTCCACCAAGCGCGCCTACGAGCACTTCACGCTGCAGGGCTTGCGCGAAATCAACGATTTCAAACGTTTCTTTGTTCTGTTCCGCCGGCAGGGGCTCGTCGAATGGGACGGCAAGCAGCCCCCCAAGGCCGCGCAACTGCTCAAGGAAACCAATCACCGCCAGCGGCAAGTCGGCGAAGAGCTTTACCAGAATTACTCGAAGCACCGGGTCGATTTAATCAGCTACTTGCTGAAAGATTACCCCGTCGAACAGGCCATCGAAATGGCCCAGCGGCTGTTCGATCGCGTCATTTTTATTGCCTTTTGCGAAGACCGCGACCTGCTTCCCAGCGACACCATTTCCAAGGCCCGCGCCGTCAATGGGTTCTACGATGTCACGAACCCGAAATGGCAGAATTTCAAACGGTTGTTCGGCTTCATCAACGTCGGCAACGACGTGCATGGCATTCCCAAATACAACGGCGGATTGTTTGCGCCGCACGATGTCGACAATCTGCAAAACCTGCCCGACGAGCCCTGGACCACGTTTTTCGGCGCGCTGGGCAGCTACGATTTTCGTGACGAAGTGAATCTCGATGTCCTCGGCCATCTGTTCGAACGCTCGATCACGGAACTGGAAAAATACAAAGAGACGGGCATTTTCACCCTGTCCGACGATCGGCGCACGGCGCTGGCCCAAATGCCCCAGTCGGTCAAGCGCAAACAACTGGGCATCTATTACACGCCGCCGGAACTGACCAGCCGCATTGTGCAATACACGGTGGAAGAATTGATTGTCGAACGCTTCGCCGCCGTAGCTGTGGAGCATGGCGTCGATCCGGAGCAAGCCCGCCGTGGAGTAGCTCCCGACAACGCCGAGTATTGGCAGCGCTGCCTGGCGATTTTGCAGGACCTGAAAATCGTCGATCCGGCATGCGGCTCCGGCGCCTTCTTGTTTCAGGCTTACAACGTGCTGGAACTGCGGTATCACGAAGTGGTCGGCCAGCTCGATCGCCGTGGGGTGGCTAATGCCCATGAACTGGCGGCGCAGATTCCGCATTGGATATTGGGAGGAAATCTGTACGGCGTCGATCTTTCGCCCGAAGCGGTCGAAATTACGCAACTGGCGCTGTGGATTCGCTCGGCGACGCGCGGGCAAACCTTGGCGACATTGTCTCGCAACATCGTCCACGGCAACTCACTGGTCCACGACCCGGCGGTTCATCCGGCCGGCTTCGATTGGCGCGAGCGATTTCCCGAAGTGTTCGAGCGTCACGTAGGCGAGTCTCTCCGAGACTCGCGGCAGTCTCGGAGAGACTGCCCTACGGGTGGCTTCGATTGCGTCATCGGCAATCCGCCGTGGGAGCGCATCAAGCTGCAAGAACGGGAATTCTTCTCGCTGCCTGCGCCGGAAATTGCCACGGCCACGAATGCAGCCAAGCGGCGGCAATTGGTCGCGAAATTAGAATCGGACGATCCGGCACTGTACCAGCGCTATCAGCAAGCGCTGTCCGGGGCCGATGCACTGCTAACCTATTGCCGCAAGAGCGAACAATATCCACTCACGGGGCGCGGCGATATAAATTTGTATGCGGTGTTCGCAGAGCTGGCGTATCAGCTGGTTGCGCCCACGGGCCGCGTCGGGTTACTCACCCCGTCGGGCATCGCGTCCGACATGACGACGAAAGATTTCTTCGCGGCCATCGCGGAGAGCAATCGATTGATTCGGTTATTCGATTTTGAGAACCGCACAAAGCAATTCTTTCCTGATGTTGACGGTCGTTTCAAGTTCTGCATCATCAACTTCAGCGGCTCCGCCATCGAGCACGATGCGGCCGACTTCGTCTTTTTCGTCCATCGGGTCGAGGAGCTGGAAGACAACTCGCGGCATGTTGCGCTTTCCGGGGCCGACATTCGCTTGCTGAACCCCAACACGCGCACCTGCCCGATTTTCCGCGGCAAGCGCGATGCGGAAATCACCAAAGCCATTTACCGCCGAGTGCCGGTGCTGATCGACGAAGCCCGCACGGGACCGACGGGCAATCTGTGGGGCGTCAAGTTCAAAACGATGTTCCATCAAACCAACGACGCCGAACTCTTCCGCGACGCGGAATCACTCAAAGCTGATGGATTCAAGCTCAAAGGCAATCGGTGGGTGAAAGGCAAGCAAATCTACCTGCCGCTTTACGAAGCGAAAATGGTGCAGGCTTATGACCACCGTGCCGCCGATGTTGTGACGGAAGAGGGGAACTGGGTTCGGCAAGGACAGACTGAAAAAACCTCGCTCGTGAATTGGCAGAACCCGGAGCATTTGGTGACGCCAAGATTCTGGGTCGACGCGGAAGCGGTTGCACTTCCACCTTGGGGCTCTCTCGGATTCAAGGATATCACAAGTCCCACCAACCAGCGAACCATGATTGCGGCCTGCGGACCATTGGCAGGCTATACCAACCACTTCGTGTTGCTGCGAAGCGATTTGAGTGCCAGAGGTAAACCTGTCTATTAGCCAATCTCAACAGTTTTGTGTATGACTACTGCACGCGGCAAAAGATTGGCGGTGTTACGCTCAACTTTTTTATTGTCGAACAGATTCCCACACTCACTCCCGACACTTACGCCAAGCCGTGTCCATGGAAAAAGAAGCAAACGCTGGAAGCCTGGATCAGCGAGCGGGTGCTGAAGCTCACCTGCACGGCCGAAGACATGCTGCCGTTGGCCGAGGCGTGCCAGTTCATCGGCGGCAGTTTCCAAACCGAATACGGCGGGCGGCTGAATAAATGGGACGAAGCCGAGCGGGCAGAACTGATGGCCGAGCTCGACGCCGCCTACTTCCACCTCTACGGCATCGACCGCGACGATGCCGAGTACATTCTCTCGACCTTCAAAGGCATCCACGAGCGAGGCCCACTGCTGCCTGATTCGCGCAGCATCGCCGAGCATATTTTGAGCTGGTACGACGCTCTACGCAGTCACTAACTTCTGGCGAATTCCCGCTGGTGCAAGAAATAACGTCGTGATCGTCGTGTCGTCGTGGTAAAAATGCAGCCTGGCGACGCCGGAGAACTTACCACAACGACACGAAGGGCACGACGCTATGGCATCTCATTGCTGCACCCAGAGGCTACCCGGCCAGCAGTGGCACCTATGATTGGCACACTGCTCATTGTTGGCTGGCCTTGCGCACTGCGTCGGCAGCTTTCATTGCGTCGTCACGGCTCACGTCCAAATGCGTGACGGCGCGGACCGATTGCGGGCCGATGGCGTACATCGATACGCCGTGCGTTTTCAGCCGGGCAACGAAATCGGCGGCGGTGCCAAGTGCGGGATCGACGCGGAAGATGACGATGTTGGTGTCGACGTAGGGTGGATACAGTTCCAGGCCCGCGCTGGCTCGCACACCCTCGGCCAGAATCTTTGCATTCGTATGATCTTCGGCCAGCCGCTCGATGTGGTGATCTAAAGCGTAGAGCGCCGCGGCGGCGATGATGCCGGCCTGGCGCATGCCGCCGCCGAACAGCTTGCGAGCGCAGTGCGCTTTCTTGACCAGCTCTCGCGGGCCCGCGAGAGCAGAGCCGACCGGCGCGCCGAAGCCTTTGCTGAAGCAGACGCTGACCGTGTCGAAATGCTGGCTCCACTGTTTGACATCGATTCCTGTTGCGATGGCGGCGTTGAAGAGCCGCGCGCCATCCAAGTGGGTAGCCAACCCATTGTCATGTGCCCAGCGGCAAATTTGCACGACTTCGTCATACGGCTGAATGCGGCCCGCGCCGCGGTTATGCGTGTTTTCCAGACACACCAGCCGGGTGCGGACCAGATGGTCGTTCTCGCCGCGGATCAAGCCTTGCAATTGTGCTAGGCGCATTACGCCGAACTCGCCATCGACGGTGCGCGTGGCCAGGCCGCTGAGCTGCGCGTACGCGCCTTGTTCGTAATTGTAGATGTGGCAGCCGGCGTCGCAGATGAATTCGTCGCCCGGCTGGCAATGTATTCGCACGCCGATCTGATTCGACATTGTGCCAGAGGGCACATAGAGCGCCGCTTCTTTGCCGAGCATCTCAGCAACACGTTCTTGCAGCCGCAAAACCGTGGGATCGTCGCCAAACACATCGTCGCCCACTTCGGCGCGGGCCATGGCTTCGCGCATTTGCGGGCCGGGCTTAGTGACGGTATCGCTGCGGAGGTCGATCATTGTGGAGTCAGGGGTCAAGAATCAGGGTTCAGGGTTCAGATAGCCCCCGGCGGCAGTCGGGGGTTCTCCAATCCACGCCACAACTTCGTCAGCCACTTCGGCTAGCCGTTTGCCATCGGCATCGATCGTCGAGTCGGCACACGATTTATAGAGCGGTTCACGTTGGGAGAGCAACTGCCTGATTTCCGCGAGACCCCCGGCCACGGTTAAATTCGGCCGCCGGGCCGCGGTGGAGGTGTCGGCCAGGATTCGTTGCCACAAGGTTTCTGGCGCGGCTTTCAGCCAAACGATTTTCGCTTGCCCCGCTTGACAGGCCGATTGGAGCCGCTGGCGGTTTTCTTCCCGCAGCACGACGCCGCCGCCGAGCGCCAACACGGTTCGATCTCGCTTGAGCAGGTCGTTCAGCACCGCGCTTTCCAAATCGCGGAAGGCTTGCTCGCCATCGTCGGCAAAGATGGCGGCGATCGATCTGCCGGCCCGCAGTTCGATTTCGACATCGGCATCGACCCAATCCCAACCCAATCGGAGCGCCGCCAATTGTGCGACGGCCGACTTGCCGGAACCACGGTAACCGATGAGGGCGAGGATCATTTAGATGAAATCATACATCTTGTTTGCCGGACACGGTGCTTGCTCGGCGCGTTTCAAAATCTGAAAGAGGCCGCAAGTTTTGCAACACGGCTTCCCAAAATACCAAAGCACATCTCTCTTCACACACTGGAACACCTGGTACGACCCCAATTGGGCGAACAATGTGCGGTAAGACGCGCTGAAAAAATGAGCCCAGCGGCCGTTCCACGGCAGTTTGCGAGTAATCCTCATTGGCTGCCCAAACCCCCCGGTTGCTAGAAATGCAAGTCCTTACCAATAAGCCACTTACGGTGTTCACTTGTCCGTTCATAAGACACCTGTCTAAAGTGGATTGTGGGCTTCATGGCCCGCTGCTGTTAAGACCGATTCACTTCTAACATGACAGCATCAGTCGCCGGTTCTGCCCTGCAAGGACGCCGAGTGTGGTTCCAGTGGCCTGTCATCGAGGTTTTGGTTTATGGGCCGCCGCATCCAAGCCTTCTTCGGGAACCGAATCCGCACCCGTGTGGATCATTTGAACGCCATGGCGCGGGCCAACCACCGCCGCCGTGGAGTGCGGTCCAGTAAGCGCGCCCGGGGGATGCCCCGTAACGAACAACTTCCCTTCGTGCCGCCGGAAAACTGGCACGAGCCGCGGGAAAACCACGCTGGCTACCGAATTGTGGTCCAGCCGCCCGGATTGGGCTACCGGCATGTGGTAACGCCGGAGGAAATCCGCGACCGGCTGGCTGAGTTGCCGCCGCAATTTGTCGAGCCCTTGCACACCGTGCAGTTGAGCCGGATGACGCGCAAGAAGCTCAGCTTCCCCTGCTATGGCATGCAGTGGGGGCCGACGATCTATCTCTACCCGGTTGAAGAAAGCCTGGTGGAGCGATATAAGGCGCCGCCGAAGCCGGCGCAGTTGATTGAGGCCAAGATGTACGGCGGTCGCTGGGAAGAAACACCGGGCGGCGGCTGGATGCTGGTTTGGACCGAGACGGCGCTGAAGGATTTCTATCTCAATAACATCCTGATCCACGAGCTTGGGCACTTGCTCGACGAGCGAAATTCAAGCTCGGTCGATCGGGAACGCTATGCCGAGTGGTTTGCCCTGCATTACGGCTATAAGCCAACGCGGCGGCTTTCTGCGCCACGACAAGCGGTGATTCAACGGCATCACAAGCCACGGCAGCCGCGGTGAGAGGCAATAGACATACTCGATTAGCCGGCCCGATAACATCCGCTGGAAGCGGCAGAGTGGGCGATATTTTTGGCGCTTCTCCGGAGGGCCGGGCACCACGCAGTGGTCGCCTCCGGCTATTTAGGCGTCGGTTGAAGTAAAACGCCAGCCCAACGCCGGCGGCGATGCCCATCAGCACTAGCGAGCTTGGTTCCGGCACAAAAACGATGTTGATGTTGTCGACCACGATCGTCGAGTTGGTCATCGCGCCGCCATAAAGAAAGTAGCCTAATTCGTCGTAGGTCCAGCTCGACGAGGCCGGCGTAGCGTCGATCACGCTGCCGGTGAACGAATACACGCCCGAAGTGGCGTTGTGCTGATACATGCCAGTGGCCGCGTTCAGCGAAAACGACTGATCGGCGATCTGAACCATCGACCAATCGATTTGCAGGCCAGCAGCAACTCGCGTGAAGGCGAGCGACAGATTGTAGACGCCAGCGGGCGTGATATCGCTCGTACCCGCTCCATTGGCAAACGTACCTGTGGCTTGTGTGCCCGCGCCCACCAGAACGCCAGTATTCGGATTCACAAGCGACCACCATGAGCCAGCTCCGCCACCGGTTGCGTTGCCTTTCTCGAAGGGCCCGCTGACGGCGTTCTCGATGGAGTTCGCCACGAGATAACCATGCCAAGGTGTTCCACCGGCGACGTTGCCAGGAATCGTGCCATTCACATCGCCGAACATGCCGAAACGAAATTGGATGCTGGCCATCGAGACCATGGTGTCGAGCGTGGCGGTCATCGTTAGCTTGTCGCCAACTTGCCCCAACGTGTAGCCATTGCCGCTCGGCCCGAACTTGGCATGCACCACCGGCGCGGCGGTCGAATTAGAGACGCTGAACTTTGCTTCGCCGGTATCGTACAAGTTGTTCCCGGAATCTTGGATCCAGGCGGTCGTCTTCGTCGGGGCCGGTGCGGGAAGTGACGCCATTTTGGTGTTAATGAAGCTGGAAAAGTTCGCGACGCGTGTGTATTGAGACTGATTGTTCCAAGATGCGCTGGTTGTTGCTGCACTCGTGGCCGTCAGACCCACGAGACGCCACTGATTGCGGTCACTGGCCTGCGTGACAAAATTCGAGCCGTAGAAGGCAAACATTGGGCCACCGCTATCGCCGGAACCGGCAACGCCTTCGAGCACATTGTTCGCGGCCACTGTGGCGTCATGATTTTCGTTAATGAGCAACTGCCCGAGCCCGTTCGTGCCCTGAATCGTGTTGTAAGCTCGATGAAAGCTTACGCCGCCGTTGCTCGTGCCGGTCGTGGTGCCGCCGGCATTCGTCGTGCCGACGATGCCCCAATAGCCGTAGCCGCCGATTTGCACGATGCGACCGTTTTCGTCGAAACCGCTGTTAATGTTGGGGACCAGATTCAGGGCGCTGTTGACGCCGCCGCGCAGATGTACCAGGGCGAGTTCCGATCCATCGGCCGGCACGAACAGCTGATCGGCAAAATAACCGCCAATGCCATCAACGTAGACAGAGATAAACGTGGGCGTGGTGATAGGATTATAACCCGCTGAACTTTGGACAACGTGATGCACCGTCAGCGCCCATTCTGAGTTCAGCAAAATGGCCGTGCCGCGGGTGTGATTGTCGTCGTTGTAGATGGCGTAATCGTTGGGGAACCAAATGGGCTTATCGGTCAGCCCGGTGGCGGACGCCACGCCGAAAGTGGCCGTGTTGGGATCGTTGTTCCAAAAGACAGCGCGGGCCGGCGAGGAAGACATAGCCGAGAACGCAAGCGCGAGAAATGCACCGAAAACAGACTTCGACAATGGCATTCGCTAACCTCATTCGCGTCCCCCCGAACGCCACAGCGGCTCTCTTCAATGTTGGATAATAACGTGGCTTATCTTACTTCAGGAATTCGCGGAGGGAAACAAATAAATGGCGCGAGTTAGCCGCCGTTTTGGCTGACCGGAAGGCGTTCAGGCCCTTGCGAGATGCTGCTAAACTCGGCTCCGGGCACCAATCGGAATTTGACGGAAGTTGCGCAAAAACTACACACTTCCGACGAAACAGCTTATATTGAGGATGACCCGCAGATTTCACGCTCACCATCTCCGGAATCGAGGAGCAAGACAGACATGCAAGTCCCGAAGACTTCTATTCGAGTGCGTTGGTTCCGAGATTGGATGAGTTTTTGGGTTGTTTCCGCCGGCGCGCTTGCCGTGGTGATCGGCATGACCATCGCCGCTGCGGCTGCGGCCCCTGATCCAAACGGCAAAGCGGATGCGGCGAAAGCTGGAAAGAAGGCTAATGCGGCCAAAGCCGCAGCCGCCGCAAAGGCGGGAGCCAAGGCCGATGCCGGGGCGCTTTGCCGGCCAACAACCTGAGCTTCGTCAAGAACATCGCCCCAATTCTTGTCGCCAAGTGCGCGCGCTGCCACATCACCACAACCAAAGGTAAGTTCAGCATGACGACCTTCGAGGCGCTGAAAAAGGGTACACCGGACGGCGTTGTCATTATGGCGGGCAAGAGTTCCGGGAGTCGGCTTGTCGATTTGATTGAATCGGGCGATATGCCACGGGCCGGCCCCAAGGTGACGAAACCAGAATTGACGGCCATCGCCAAATGGATTGACGAAGGAGCAAAGTTTGACGGCAACGACGTAAAGGCCTTGTTGACAAATCTGGTTCTTGGCGCGACGGCAGGCAATACGAAGCCGGACGAACCGAAATTGACTGTTGTGAATGCCACCGGCAAAGAAACCGTTCAGTTCTCGAAAGACATCGCCCCCCTGCTGGCGGAAAATTGCATGAGCTGTCACGGCGGTCGGCAACCAGCCGGACGTCTGCAAATGGATCGCTTCGCCGACATGATTAAAGGGGGCCAAAGCGGCAACGCCTGGGTGCCGGACAAACCGGCCGAAAGTTTGCTCATCAAAAAACTGAAAGGCACGGCCGGCAAGCGGATGCCGCTTGACAAACCGGCGTTGGCCGGCGAGGTGATCGCTAAGTTCGAAACATGGATCGCCGAAGGCGCGCGATTCGATGGTACGAATCCTACGCAATCGACTCGCATGCTGGCAGCGTTGGTCCGCGCGAAATCGGCCACGCACGATGAGCTGAGCTCCGATCGAACTGCGGCCGGACGCCGTCAATGGGCGTTGGCGAATCCGACGGACAAACCAGCGATTCGTCAAACGAAGAATTTGATCGTCATCAGCAGCCAGCCCGACGCAATTTTGCAAGAGTTGGCCGACACAGCGGAACAGCAGGCTGAAGCCCTCATCAAACAGTTCCGCGTACCCGCCGGTCAGCCGCTGGTGAAAGGGCGAATCGTCCTGTTCGTGCTGCCCAATCATTACGAGTACAGCGAGTTCGGCCGGATGGTGGAAAATCGCCAGTTGCCGACTTCCTCGCGAGGACATTGGAAATACGACGCCGTCGATGCCTATGGCGTCATTGTGCCGCCAGCACAGCCGACCGATTATTCGGTCGCCGCTTTGATCGGCCAGCAACTGGCATCGGTATATGTCGCAAGCCTGGCTGGAAATCCTCCGTCGTGGTTCGCTGAAGGAAGCGGCCGCGTAATCGCCTCTCGAATGGATGTCAAAAGTGCCCGCGTGCGAGATTGGAACGATCGTTTGCGTGAGCTCGCCGCAGGGGGCAAATTAGAAACGTTTGTCACGCGCGGGCTGCCGCAGGAAGACGCCAACATCGCGGCGTATGGTTTCATGAAAGATTTGATGGCCAGCGGCGGAAAGTACACGTCGCTGCTCATTGCCATGCGCGGCGGCGAAGAATTCGATCGAGCATTTCCTCGTGTCTTCAGCTCCCTGCCGACATTGGCCGCGGCGTGGGCGAAGAGTGTGAAGCCTTGAGAGGTTTGAAGCGCAACTACCTGACAAACTGCTAGAATTAAGCGGGTAGCGAATAATCGTCGACAGAGGCGAATTTGTATGTCAACTCTTGGCCAACAGCCGGATTCTCAAATCAGGGATCCGGATTATTTCAAGCCATTGCCTAAACCACGGCTCACGGAAGACGAATTTGTCCAATGGTGCGATGAAGATACGCGCGCTGAATGGGTGGATGGAGAAGTTGTCATGATGTCGCCCGCGAACAATCAGCATGTCCTAATGACCGCTTTTCTCGTGCGCGTGATCGGCGAGTTTGTTGAAAGTCACGATTTAGGGCAAGTGTTCTTGATTGAATCGCAGGTGCGGTTGGCAAAGCAAAAAACACGTCGTTTGCCCGACATTTTCTTTGTCGCGCAAGATCGTCTGCACATCGTTAAAAAAACCTACACCGATGGTTCGCCCGATCTAATCATCGAAATTGTTTCGCCAGACAGCCCGTGCGCGACTGGCGGCAAAAATACGTCGAATACGAAGCAGCGGGAGTCCGCGAGTATTGGGTGATCGATCCGATGGCAGAGCGGTTGGAAGCCTATTCGTTGGACTCAGATGGCAAATACCAACGGCTGCCGGAAATCGACGGACGAGTTCATTCAGTCGTCTTGATGGGGCTTTATATCAAGCCGGCATGGCTCTGGCTTGAAAAGCTACCGAAGGTGCGACAGATCACTCGCGAGTTGGGATTGGACTAGCAGGCTGTAGGATTTGCAATAAGGAACTGCGGCTCAAAAAAACGCGGCCGATTGCGTCATTCTGACTGCCGGAGCGAAATCCCTCCAAATCGAGCGTCACGTATTTGAAGCCGATTTGTTTCAACTCCACGGATAGCCGTTGGCGAACTTCGGTGGCAGCCAACTGCGCGATGGCTTCGGTCGGCACTTCCAGCCGCGCCAAGTCGCCGTGGTGGTAGCGAACTCGCACGGTCTTCAAGCCAAGCGATCGTAGCAGTTGCTCCGCGCGATCAATCATCCGCAGTCGCTCGGGTGTAACTTCTTCGCCGTACGCCACCCGGCTGGAGAGACACGGCGACGCAGGCTTATCCCAAATCGGCAGCTTCCACTCGGCGGCTAACGCGCGAACATCGGCTTTCGTGAAGCCGCATTCCAAAAGCGGAATCTTCACCTCGTGTTCGCCGGCCGCCGCCATGCCCGGTCGCCAATCGCCGGCGTCGTCTAAGTTTGCGCCGTTGACGATGACGGCTAGGCCCAAGCGTGACGCAAGTGGTTCCAACTGCGAGTACAACTCGGTCTTGCAGAAGTAACAGCGGTTGGATGGATTCGCCGTGTAATTGGGATCGTCGAACTCGGCCGTTTCCAAAATCTCGTGACGAATACCGATCAGCGCCGCAACTTCCTGCGCTTGAGCGAGTTCGCCTTCAGCCAGGCTTGCGCTGACACCAGTCACCGCGACCGCTCGCTCGCCAATGCGCCAACTGCGCCGCTTTCGCCACGACGGCACTATCCACTCCGCCGGAAAACGCTACGGCACAGCTACCGTAGCTGCGAAGTGTTTTGAGCAGATCATCGCGTTTCTGATCGGGATTCATTTCGGAATGGTGCCCAAAAGTGCCAAACGGTGAATCGCCAACAATGCCAATTCTAAGACATTTTTTATCAAAGGTTAAGGCACGTCAAAAATGCGCGGTTGATTTCATGATTTCTCATATGGCTCATTGACTCGCTCTTTGCGCGTGCCTAGAAAAAAAGGACCGCTTCCTTCCTGCCGCTTCTCACAATTTTTTCGCGCGGCAAATGGAAAGCGCAGCAGGGGCGTCGGAACCAAAGAGGAATGTGTTATGCGGTCCTCGTCTGTTCGCCGGGTGGCGCGGCAAGTTCGATTTGAAAATCTTGAAACGCGGTGCGTGCTCAGCGCAACCTTGGGCACGTCGGCTCAAGAAGTGACGCCGCTTTTGAAATCACTCGCTGCGGTCGTGAGTCCCGCTGCGAGTACGTCGGCATTGCCAGCTGGTTTATCGCCGGCTCAAGTCCGTGCGGTTTACAGCTTCAACAACATCAGCTTCAGTGGCGTTACGGGCGACGGCAAGGGAACTACAATCGCCATTGTCGACGCCTACAACGATCCAAACATCGTCAGCGATTTGAAAAAGTTCGATAAGACGTTTGGCATCGCCAATCCGCCGAGTTTCAAAGTGGTTAATCAAACGGGCGGCACGAAGTTGCCGCGCAATAATGCGGGCTGGGCTTCCGAGATCGCCCTGGATGTGGAATGGGCCCATGCCATCGCTCCGGGCGCGAATATTTTGCTCGTCGAAGCCAATTCCTCTTACACGTCCGATCTAAATAAGGCCCTCGATTTCGCCCGCAACGCACCGGGCGTGGTGGTCGTGTCGAACAGTTGGGGTGGCAGTGAATACAGCACGGAAAAAACAGGACGATGTGCATTTCACCACCCCGTCCGGACATCAAGGGGTCACCTTCACCGTCGCGGCCGGCGACAACGGTGCGCCGGCCGAATATCCGTCTTCTTCGCCAGATGTGCTAAGTGTCGGCGGTTCAACGCTGCGACGCACTTCGTCTGGCGCCTGGTCGAGCGAATCGGTCTGGTCCGGCGGCGGCGGTGGATCAAGCACCTACGAAGGACTGCCGAGCTTTCAAAGCGGACTGGGCATCTCCAACCGCGGTACGCCTGACGTCTCCTATGACGCGAACCCATCCACCGGCTTTGCCGTGTACGACAGCTACGGCGACACCGGTTGGGATGTGTTTGGCGGCACCAGCGCCGGTGCGCCACAATGGGCCGCGTTAATTGCCATTGCCGATCAAGGCCGGGCGCTGGTCGGCAAGGGATCGCTGTCCAATGCTCAGGCGGCACTTTACACGCTGCCCCGCGCCGACTTCCACGATATTACGTCCGGTAGCAACGGCTACTCGGCCACCAGTGGTTACGACGTAGCCTCGGGATTGGGATCACCAATCGTCAATTTCGTGATTCGCGATTTGGTGGCGTTCAGCGGTTCGACCAGTTTCACGCAAAGTGCGGCGGCCACCACAACCACTTCTCGCGGTGGGTGGTGGGTGTGGTGGTGGGGCGGCGGGTTTATCTTTTTCGAAACTGCGCCTGCCAGCGGTGCTGCTGGCCCATCTGTAGGTGCAATGGCCGCCAGCGGCGGTGAATCGAGCGGTGCAGCAAGCAGCATTTCCGCTCCGGTCGGTCCTTCAGCCGATGTTGCGTTATCTGCAAGTCAAAACACTTTGCAGCCAGCCGAACTCGGTCCCTCTTCGGTGCTCGATTCGCCGCCGCACAACAGTTCAACAGAGGCTGCGCAACTGCATCACAAGATGCACCTGGTTGCTGACGGCGATGCCAGCAACGCCGCCGTCGACGCTTTTTTTGCCAGCTTGGAAGGCGCGTAATCTGTCGAATCGCTTGCTCGGAATTGGGTAGATTGCGGTTGGAGTGGCCAAAACGGGGTTGCCGCTCTAGTCCGCCCCCGGTACACTCCCGCCCGCGAATTCTCGCACCAGCGCATGTTCCGCGCGTTAGTTCAGGCAGATTCCCGGTTTGGGAGTCGTCCCAAACTGTTGTATTTCAAATCCGGGCTTTTAGAATGGAAGAGTTGGGCCCGGTGGTCGCTAGCCACGGAAGGCAAACCATGAAGGCCACGCTAATTGGGGCGTTTGGGGGGGCGATGATTGTCGCCCTCGTGGGAACTTTTTTTGGACACGAAACACCGGCGTTTGCCCAACGACCGGGTGGATACGATTCGTCGCCAGAACTCATCACGCTGACGACGCCAATCGATAACACTCGGCAGCAACTGACGATCATTGAACCTCGCACTCAAGTGATGAGTGTTTATCAGCTGGAGCTACCAACCGGTAAAATTACTCTGATGAGTGTGCGTAACATTCATTGGGATTTGCAAATTGTCGAATTCAACGGCGTGAACCCCTTACCCAGCGAAATTCGCGCCCGTTTGGATTCTCGATAACAGCGGCGTCCGGTTGCCTTGGGGGGGGGGCAGACGGACAGGAAACTTGCCGGATCGCAACCTCCGGCGGAGAGACACATGGCTCGCAAACTGATCGATCAAGACGAAGCGGCTCGCATCTTGGGCGTTACGCCGGAAGAGGTTGGCTCGCTGCGCGATCGCAAAAAGCTGTTTCCGTACCGAGATGGCGATCAATGGAAATTCAAGCAGGAAGACCTCGAACGGCTCAAGGCCGAATTGGATGCCGAGAAAGCCGAAAAGGGAGACGAGTGGACGGGTGATAGCCATCTAAGCGACGTTGAATTGCAGTTGAACGACGATCTCGATTCGGTGCTGCTCAGCGAAATCGAAATGGGCAACTCCGCCAAAGAAGGCATGAGCACCATCATTGGCAAAATGAGCGAAGAAGCTGGGGCTGACGCCGACCTTCCGCCGGCCGCAGCGAAGGGTTCGCCGGCGCCAGCTCCCTCTGGCGATAGCGGCATCACGCTGGCCGGCGACAGTAGCATTTCATTGGCTGGCGACAGCGACATTACGTTGGGCAGCGAGAGCGACATCAAATTGGCGGGTGGCTCTCCACGATTCCGCTGGGCGGCACGCAGGATAGCGATGTCAAACTAGTCAGCGGTTCGGACCTTGGCCAAAAGCCCGGCAGCAGCGACAAACTTTTCGGCTCCGACGCACTGCGGTTATCCGATGATGAGCTGTCGCTCGTCGATTCCGGCACGGGAAGCTCCGTCACGCAGCCCAAGCCCGGCGATTCGGCAAAAAAGCCGGCCGGATCGTCGATCAAGCTCGGCGATGAAGAACTCGAAGTTGTGCTGGGCGGCAGCGATGTGACGCAGAGCCCGACCGACAGCGGCATCCAGCTCATCAGCGCCTCCGATAGCGGCTTGTCGCTCGATCAACCACTGGCATTGGGAAGTTCCGCACGGCGACTGTTGGACGTGACCGAAGATGCCACCGAACAAGTTGATTCGCCGGATACGATCACAGAAATCAAAGCCGATGACGACTTTTTGCTGACCGCCATGGACGATTCGGCGGAAGAATCGTCGGACAGCGGCTCGCAAGTCATCGCGCTGGATTCCGACGATGAAATCAGCTCGGGCATGTTTGCTCCACTGGCCGGGGGTGCCGGTTTGCTGGAAGAGGAGCCCAGTAGCGCACCTTCGCTGTCGGATGCAGCGGTGATGACGGCGGTGCCCACGTTGGCTCCAGCGCCCGGCATGATTGCCGCCGCGGCTCCGGCTGAAGCGCCGTTTTCCGCCATGAATGTGACATTCCTCGTGGCCTGTGCACTGCTGTTGATGTTTTGCGGCATGTTGACGTTCGATCTCATGCGCAATATGTGGAGCTGGGATGGCCCCTACTCGGTCAACAGTTCCATCATGGATTCGCTGGGCAACACGGTGGGTTGGTTTGACAAGTAACGTAAGTCAGGCTAAAGCCTGACCTGCGTAGTTCACGTTCGAAAGGAGTCGAACGATGGTTGGATTTCTTCGCTCTGCGGCCCTGGGTATGGGCGTTCTTATTTGGAGCGCCACCGGCAGCGGCTGTTTCTTCGCGCCGCGCAACCAGCTCGTGGCCTTGGAGTCGCAAAACCGTTTGCTTTCCGAGCAAAGCCGCTCGCAAGTCAGCGAGATCGAGAATCTCAAAACGCATAGCCGTGTGCTAGAAGACAAGGTCATTCAGGCCGAGGAGCAGCTAGCTTCACTCGATGGGCAATGGTGCGCCGACCGCAAACGCCTGGTGGCCATGGAAGGCGAACTGACCGATGGTCGCGGCAACCGCTTGCCGCCGGGCGTCAGTAAGCAACTGGCCGATTTGTTGCGCCGCTACCCCAGCTTGCAGTTCGATCCCATCACCGGCGCGAGCAAACTCGATACCGACGTGCTGTTCGATAGCGGCGAAGCGGAGCTGAAGGAAGACGCTCAGCAAATGCTCGGTGAATTCGCGAAAATCCTGCGTGCGCCAGAAGCTCGCGATTTGAAACTTATGATTGTCGGCCACACCGACGGTTTGAAAATCGCACGCCGTGAAGTGCGCGATCGTTTCTCGGACAATTTCCATTTGAGCACGGCCCGGTCGCTGGCGGTCGCCGAGTATCTCAAGCAAGCAGGCATGCCTGAAGCACGGATCGGAGTGTCCGGCTTCGGCGGCAACCAGCCGATCGCCTCGAACGATACCGCCGAAGACCGCCGCCGCAACCGCCGCGTAGAAATCTTCGTGCTGCCGCCGGAAGCCACTGTGGTCGGCTGGACGGAAACTTCGACCAGCTTGTACTGATCGGCGCTTGCCCAGCGGGATTAGACAGGCCCGGAGGACCGGGATGAAATGGCCTCGATCGTGAGGTCGGGTTCGACCATCCCGCAAAAATCGAGGCAGAGGTCCGGAGGACCGGCACATTGGCCGATCTCATCGCTAATGATGCCAGTGGCCAACGTTTGGTAGTGTGTCATTTTAATCTTTGGGGTGGCACGCCCAGAATGGGCGTGGTTGAGTTCGTACGATTTTTCGCCACGCCCTTCACTTCGTTCAGGGACGTGCCACCCCACGGCGCTGGAGCAAGCTGTCAAGAATTTCGCCGGACAAAATGTGCTGCAAATGGCTCAAATCGTTCATCCCTTGCGTGTCGCCTTGACCGGCAAAGACGTCGGCTTCGGTTTGTTCGACACCCTGGCGATTCTCGGGCATGTTCGCTCGATTTCTCGCATCGATCGGGCATTGGCTCGTAAGTAATCGACGGCCGATGCATTGATTTCTGCACTGCTTTTAATGCTGCATCGCTTGAAACACTTGCCACATATTTGCGCCCATGTAATAAAAACGTACATTCGATTCCGTATCGTTGGTTATTGACGTTATCAACCAATCATCGCCACCGTAATGCAGTAATTGAGCCTCGAACGTATTTCCCGTTATATCCTTCTGGAAAGTCGGTGGAACAGTTCCGCGACAATACCAAATGTCATATCGTGGCGAAGGTGGCGTTGGGTTATTAAGTGCCTTTTGCAATCCCTCCGACGTTTGATGGCTGATGACGGTCACCTCATCAATTCTGTTCGTACCAAATACGTGGAGTGCATTGACGAGCCTAACGCATTGTTCGCGCGCGGTGGCTTCGGTTGAAGATTGGTTTGCAGATGAACAGCCATTTAGCGCGAACGGCATAACCATACACGCCAATACGAAGAGATATAAGTCCGAGCGTTTCATGGCCACAATTATCCGTTGCGACAAAGCAGACAGCAAGATTAAACAGAATCTCAGCCTCTCTCTTGCCTGGAAGTGGACGTTGCGAGACACTATCGACGTTCACTTGGCGACGACCCCAACCATAACGTGGAGCCCAACAGGCTCACCTAAGTCAGCCCAGGGCAAACGCAGCGGCAACGCCACGCAGCGTGGTCCTGGGTTACTGATCGCCATCATTATGTTTTCACGCCGCGACGGGACGGAATAATTTGCATGCACACCAATTCCTTCGCCGATTATTTCTCCCCTTCGGGGTTTTTTATCTCTCGTTTTGATTCCATCACCCAGCCGACGCTGGCGCTTGGCTGGGGATGACATAGGGTGGCCCTTTGGGTCATGGGGAAAGAACGACACCCTTACCAAAATTCATTTGATTATGTCCGACGAACCGCGTTCGCTCAACTTCATTGAAGAAATCATCGAAGAGCATGCCCGTACCGGCCGGTTCGGCAATCGGGTGCAAACGCGCTTCCCGCCGGAGCCGAATGGGTATTTGCACATCGGGCACGCCAAGAGCATCTGCCTGAATTTTGGGTTGGCGATCAAATACAACGGCACGTGCAATCTGCGGTTCGACGACACGAACCCAACCAAGGAAGAAGAAGAGTACGTGCAGTCGATCGAAGAAGATGTGCGCTGGCTCGACTTTCACGTGCCGCCACCGCTATATGCCAGCGATTACTTCGAACAGATTCACACCTGGGCGATCCAGCTTGTTAAGGCCGGCAAGGCGTATGTTTGCGATTTGAATGCCGATCAGATTCGCGAGTATCGCGGCACGCTCACCACTCCGGGCAAGAACAGCCCGTTCCGCGATCGGCCCGTGGCGGAAAATCTCGACCTGTTCCAGAGGATGGGCAAGGGCGAATTTCCCGAAGGCTCGCGCACACTGCGGGCCAAAGTCGACATGTCGCATCCGAATCTCAACATGCGCGACCCGGTGATGTACCGTATTTTGTACGCCAAGCATCATCGTACGGGCGAGCGGTGGTGCATTTATCCGATGTACGATTGGGCTCATGGGCAAAGCGATTCGATCGAAAACGTCACGCACTCCATTTGCACGCTGGAATTTGAAAACCATCGTCCGCTGTACGATTGGTATCTGGACCAGATTGCCGCCAGCGGCGAAAAAATCATCCATCCGCAACAGATCGAATTCGCGCGGCTCAATCTCACGTTCACTGTCATGAGCAAGCGTCGATTGTTGGAATTGGTGCGCGACAAACATGTCAGCGGCTGGGACGATCCGCGGATGCCGACCATTTGCGGATTGCGCCGCCGAGGTTACACGCCGGAATCAATTCGGCTGTTCTGCGAAAAGATCGGCGTGGCCAAGTTCAACAGCACCATCGACATGGCCGTGCTTGAAAATGCCGTGCGGGAAGACTTGAACCGCCGGGCCGAACGTCGCATGGCCGTGCTGCGGCCTATCAAAGTGGTGCTCGACAACTATCCGCAAGGTCAGACGGAAATGCTGGAGGCGGTCAACAATCCGGAAGATCCGGCGGCCGGCAAGCGCGAAATTCCATTCTCGCGCAAACTCTACATCGATGCGGACGATTTCCGAGAAGATGCGCCCAAAAAGTTTTTCCGCCTGGTGCCCGGCGGCGAAGTGAGATTGCGCTACGCCTACATCATCAAGTGCGTGAGCGTGACGAAGGACCCCACAACCGGCGCGATCACCGAACTGCACTGCACCTACGATCCCGAAACCAAAAGCGGCATGCCATTGGCCGATCGCAAAGTGAAAGGCACTATTCACTGGGTTTCCGCTCCGGACGCAGTGAGCGCCGAAGTGCGGCTGTACGATTATCTGTTCAACAAGCCAGACCCCGATGAAGCACCGCCGGGCCAAACGTATTTGGCGAATATGAATCCCAATTCGCTGGAAGTTCTGACCGATGCCAAATTGGAACCAAGCCTGACCGCGGCAAAGCCCGGCGAGCGCGTGCAGTTCGAACGCGCCGGCTATTTTTGCGTCGATACGGTCGACAGCCGGCTCGGCAAGCCGATCTTCAACCGCACGGTCACGCTGAAAGATGCTTGGGCGAAGATCGAGCAAAAAGGCAGTGGCCGTTAACGGTGCTGTATCATGGATATCCTCGATCGCCTACTCGGCCACGATGCCTGGACGACACGGCAGCAGCTGCTGCGCTCGCGTGAACTGACCGATGAAGAGTTGGACCGCGAGTTTGAGATCGGCCATCGCTCGGTCCGGGCGACGCTGCTGCACATGATCCGCAACATGGAAGTCTGGACCGATTTGATTGCCGGTCAGCCGATACGCCCGGATGGAGGAAATACTCCGGCTGGTTGTTCAGTGGACGGCCTGCTGCGCCGCCTCGACACCGTCGCCCCCGATCTGGCCGCCGTCAGCACTCGCCTGGTTCGCGAAGGCCGGCTGGATGAATGCTTTGTCGATCACTTGGACGACCCGCCGCGGAAAAAGCCGTACGGAGGCGCCATCGTCCATGTCATCACGCACAGCATGCACCACCGAGCGCAGCTCTTGTACATGCTGCGGCTCTTGGGCGTGCCGAATTTGATCGAAGGGGATGCACTGAGTTGGGAATTGCAATTAGGGAGTGCCGCGAAATAAGAATGTACGGTCGAGACGAATATCTAATTTTCGCGCCCTTGAAAAAGTGATAAACTTCAGGGCTTCTACCACCCGTCGCATGACCATCGCCCTTGATTGAGGACCAACTATGGAAAAAGTCAGCGGCATCGGGGGATTTTTCTTCCGCGGCGGAATCCAACGAGCTTGAGCCAATGGTATCAAGATCACTTGGGCGTCGCGCTCACGCCAGCCAGTTACGATGAACCGCCATGGCAGCAATCGGCTGGGCCAACAGTGTTGGCACCATTTCCCGAAGACACCGAATATTTTGGGGCCGCAGACCAAGATTGGATGATTAATTTTCGTGTCCCTAACCTGGATGCGATGGTCGGACAACTCCGAGCCGCGGCCATCGAAGTTGAGGTGGACCCGGAGAATTATCCCAACGGCCGGTTTGCCCGGCTCCGCGATCCGGAAGGAAATCCAATTCAGTTGTGGGAACCCCAAGAGAGCGGCCTTTGAATTGGGCCATCACCTCCGCGCGAGGCATCGCCATGCTTGAATTCTACCAACAAATTGTGACCAGCCAGTTCGAAGCCGCCCTGGCGATGGTCAACCAGTGCATCGCGGCCTGTCCACCGCAGCATTGGGAAGGCAAAATCGCCAACGACACGTTTCGCTATGTCGCTTACCACACGTTGTTCTTCACCGATTTGTATCTATCGCCCAATGAAGATTCCTTCAAGCTTCGCGACCTGCATCAGCGTGGCGGTGATGAACGCGGCCAAGACGCAAGTCCCGGACTTTCAAAAGAGGAAACTCTGGCCTACGTGCCGATTTGCCACCAGAAACTGCTCGACACACTGGCGGCCGAAACGCTGGAATCGCTGCAAGGCCCCTCCGGTTTTTCCTGGCGAAAAATCTCGCGCGGCGAATTGCACATCTACAACCTTCGCCACGTGCAACATCATGCCGGTCAAATGAGCGCCTACTTGCGCCGGGTCGAAGAATCTTTCCGTGACCCGAAAATGTTGCCGTGGATCGGTAGCGGTTGGCGGGAATTAACCGACAGCAATAATTTTTCGACGCCAACTACATGAATGCCTCGACGAACAACTTAGATTGGCAGTTACCACGAAATTTGCATACACTGGAAAGAGTCCACAAGGATGTTGTTGATGTACAGGATTTTGGCGATCTGGTACTGCTTTCCACCAGCGAGTTTGAGCAGCTTCTGCAATTGACTCGGAAGAGCTACGCTGTGCAGGTTGAAGCTGCGACTCGCAAATTACCACCTCCGATGTTGTTTTCAATTTTAGTTTGGCACAATGACGTTAGCCTGCCTCCGTTGCCGACGACTGAGGCCTGAATCTGGAAGCGTTGGAAAGCATTCCGACCTTTTTTCTCCGGCCGTCTTCCGGGCAGGCCCAGAGCAATAGTTTGAAGTCTCCGGTGGGCGTTTCGCCGCTTGTCACGCTGAGGGTCTCTTTGGGTCAGGTCCTGAGCGCGGACTATTTGTGTTGTGCGACTGCGGCCCGCTTGATCGCGCATCTTCAGTCACGGGGACGGCGTCCTTGCTCGTCCGAGACCAGCGACTACTGCCAGGCCAGAAAACGTCTGCCCGAAGAGTTCTTCTCGAACGGGGCTAGTGAGACCGGATCCGCCGCCCAAAACTGAACCGGACAACTCGCGTATTTCACAACGTCCACGCAGACCAGTCGATATCAATGCGTGTGAACAGGCGACTGGCGGCCTCGGCGATGCCAGGATAAACGCGCTCGAATCCGTGCGCCAAAGATGACGGACTAATGCCCGAACTTTCGCAGAAGACAACAGGTTCCTCAACGTCGGCGGCAACAATTGCGGTGGTCGGCCGGGCTTTTGTCAACGCGTCGATCGCTTCACTCGTCTTCTTGCTCGACGGCACGACAATAAAAGTACGTCGGTCATAGCCGCATTGCAGCAAATCGACATCTGCTCTGTCAAGTGCTTGTTGGGCAGCAGTTTGCTTTGCGTAGTTCGCATCAAGGTGGCCGCCGGTTGAGTCTCGACCGAGACATTCTTCGACAGCCGCGACACATTCGTTCACGATGATGCTGTCTGCCTTCGCGGCCTCAAATGGTGCATCGGCTGCCATTTGTTCGATTTCGTCGATTAACTTTGTCAGCACTCGACTACCGCTCGACGCGAGCTTATTAACGATAATTTCGTCTTCGTCGGAGAGTGGCTCGCCGAGCTTCGGTAATTCGGCAACACGTTTACAGATTGAAGAAATCGTTTGCGATGTAAGTTCAACAAACTTTGCTGGATCCGTTGACGAGAGCAATATCGTCCGGCCCGCGCTGTGGAGGGCGGTTTGGTGGCAAATGCGCGACACAACTTCGTAAGCAAATCGTGTGGAAGAGTGCTTGCCGAAACTGCGACGCCACTCTTCGGCCGGGGTTGTTGACGAGACTGGCGCAACTTTCAAGACTTCCGCTGAATTGCTTTGAAGAGCTGGGCTCTGCTGAGAACTCTCAGCATCGCAGACGCGATCAAGCCGGCGCCATTCGCTGGGACTGGCATTGCCAAGCCAATGTTGTTCAATCGTCTGCGCCAGGTGTCTGGTCAATCGATCGATACGCTTCTGCTTCGGCCCGACCAGCGAAGCGCTTCCAAATGTTCGCAGCAATTGGGGCTCTTGCGCTCCCAGTTCTCTGGGAGTTGCTGTCTGTTGGCAACACTCCAGCATTTGACGAACGCCCTGGGTTGATGTCAGAGACAATTGTTTCGCGATTAAACCAAGTCCGTCGTCGACAGCGTCCTCCGAACGGTGTTTTGTCTTCACGCAGTAAACCAGATCGAATGGCCGATTTCGCGACTCCAGCTGTGGCAAACTGCTTGGTTCACCTTGGGTTCCCTGATTGCCAAACACCGAGACGAACTGCAGCTCGGTGAGTAACGAGTAAGTATTTGCAACCGACAAGGGTGAAGCGCTGGTATTTTCCAGGCAGGTGCAAACGAACACACCATGAACCTGGGCTCGGCGCCCTAAACTTTGTAGGCGAGACCGTGCGGCATTCGCGAGGTCGATGGCCATGCCGCCGCCTGTCCCGCCCCCCATTCCCACCAACAACACGACGCGGATTTCCGCTGGCTCTTGCTGATCCGTGTCACCGGTGTGGTTTGACGCCAATCGATCCAGTTTTCGATCGATGAGAGACAATGCTTTGTCCACATGATCGACCAACGCAAGTCGGCCTAGAGGGCGATAACCTCGTGTTTCCAGCGAGCGGGGAATATTATAAAGCCAGCGATGGCTCAACCATTCCAAATTGCCTCGTCCCTGTTCGCGATATACTTGAGGCAGCTTTAACGGCAAGTAAAGCGCATCAGCCGATGAAAGCGGATGATTCCAATTCGTCGAGTATGCCTCCTTAAGTTCGGCCCGGTCGGTGTCAATCGCGATCATTTCCACGGCCGTCGATTCTTGCGATGCGTCCTCACGACGTGCCAGCAAGTCGCGAAGCCGGCAAAGAATTCGAATGCCAACTCCGCCGACGGCGATATAGAGCGTTGGCCGCGTTGTATCTACCGCCGATGCAACGTCAGGGGCGGCCACATCGACAATGTCTTCCTTGGGCCGTACCTTGGCTGCGAGTTTTAGGTCCGATTTCGTGTCTATCAATCGGTGCAGTTGCACTTCAGTCGATTGAGCAGCTTGAGCGCCGCCGGCCGGAGAACTAGATGACGACACGCCGTTGGCCGTGCGCGGCATAGTCGTGAACGGCGTACCAGAACTGTTGTGCCGGTGAATCCCAGTTTGCTCATTTGCTTTGTTTGCGGTCGTGGCCTGATTCGCGGACGAATCTGCCGCTTCGATCAACGCCTTCACAAACGCTCGACAAGAGGGAAATCGCTCGCCGGGATTTTTGGCCAACGCTCGAGCCACCGCTGGCCGATCGCTCTCGGCCAGCGTCGCCAATTGCGGCTGGGATCGCAAATGTTGATTGGCAAGCTGCGCAGCCGTTCGCCCCGGGAAGGGCAACACACCAGTTAGCATTTCCTGATAAACGATCGCCAAGCTGTATTGATCGCTATGCGCCGACGGCGCATCGTCGAACATTTCTGGCGAAGAATATGTGGGAGTCATGCCCGCGACCATAGAATTTTGGGTGCGCGATGCCAACTCTTTCACCAGGCCGAAATCGGCAACCTTCACATGATCGCCCGAGATCAGCAAATTTGCCGGTTTAATATCGAGATGCTGTAAGCTGTGCCGCTCAGCCAGGTAGTCTATAGCTTCGGCCGTGTCGGACATGAAACGCAACAGCTCGTCGCGGGGAATGCCCGGCAATCCTTGAGCGCGACACTGCTGGTGGCGCTGCTCAAGGCTCATATCGGCGAGTTCGGTCAAAATCGCCAGTCGGCCGTCGACAATTTCGAATCGCTCGAGCGACAGCACGAACGGATGGCGAACATCCTTGATGCGCTCCATCGCCTTCATCTCTTGCACTGCTAACTGCTCGTCATAGCAGCCGTAGACGATTTTGACAGCCTTGTCGATTCCGCCGGGAGCACGTGCACGCCAGACTTCGGCGTACCCACCCGAGCCTAGCCGTTCACTTAGCACATAGCCCGGAAAGACGTCTTCGCGAGGTTGAAGGCTCGTGGTCATGACACTTTCAGTCCGATCCTGCCGGTTGCAGTCTCTTGCTTAGCCAGCCAGGGCCACCATGTTACGGCGGTCAGCTTTTTCGTTCGGTGTCATCGTTTGTATGGCAAACTCGTAACCGAGTTGTCGGCATTGAGCAATCGTTTTCTGACAGGTGCAGTGCGGAAGAACCGCCTTGATGCTAAGCTGCTGACAGCTCGTCAACACCTGTTCCAATCGACGGAGTGGTTGGCTGCTCACTGTCAATCCCTTCAGCATGCTGTCAGACAGCACCAAATAATCCGGTGTGCTTGAGGCGAGTTCTAAAACCTGACCGCTGCTGCCTTGAAAACTGACTAACCCTAGCAATAGCTCCGCTTTGCGAACCCCACGACAAATATCGTCGAGTGTCGTGGGGTCGAGAATTCTCGACGACGAAATCGCAACTCCCAATTCACAATCAATCGGAATCCGGTCGCGCAGTTGCTCGATGTCGGAAAACAATTGCTCTGGTGATTCGAATTCGACGACGTCGGCGGGAAGAAAAATGCGAGTCGTTGTGGATTGTGCTTGGGCCATCTCAATTGCGCGGCGTCGAGCAAGCTCTCGATAGTGTCTGCCCACGGCATGCGACGCGTTGAATTCGGGATCGGTATGGCTCGTCGTCTTCGTAAAATGAGTGAAATAAGCTTCGACTTCGCCGCTAAACGAAGCGACTGTCGCCAATTGCAACGGAATCGCTTGCCAAAGGGTGGCTTCGGTCAATGTGCGCATCAGGGCAATTTCGGGCGACACTAGCGCAGGCGGTTTGGTCGACTCCCGCGGTTGAATCGGCTGCGTCGCCATTCGCTGGAACGATGTGACCGCCGAGGCGACAAACGTCACCTCCGTTTCCGCAATCGCGAGAATATCGCCATCCGACAAAAACGATTCGCGCACCGGCTTGCCGTTCACTTGCGTGCCATTGGTGCTGCCTAAATCGCGAATCGCCCAGATGTTCCCTCGTCGATAGATTTGCGCATGCTCGCGCGAAACTTCGACAGAGTCGATCCGGAGATCGGAAGTTTCGCATCGCCCGATTTTGAACGGGCTATGTTCGATCGTCACGCGTTGAAGCTCGTTGCTTCCGCTCTGAAAGAACTCGAGGCGCGGAGCCGATGGCGGACTGCTGGAAGGGGGGCTGATTAATAGCACGATGAGTCCTATGCCGTTGACGAATGACGAGACGGTGGGGACAGCCACCTTGGTTCGTCCCCGAATCGACGTTCAGCCAGTTTTTTGTGGAGGAGGCGTAGAACCCCTCAGTCCAACTCTAGCATTCTGCCCGAATTCAGGCGGACTTTTGCGACGATTTCCGGCGAAGTGGACCCCACCATGCTAAAGTTGCAAGTAGATCAAACGGCCTATCCGGGGCATCTGAAGAGGCAAACCTATGTCACACCATGCGCCCCTTGAGAATTGCGATCATTTCCCCCGATATCGGCATCCTGCACAACTTGTCTTGGATGCTGACGGCCGTTGGCTACACGGTCGTGACGGGTAAAGACCTCGGTGAAGATGCGGCCTGGCGACAATTCAGCGAAATCGATTTTATCGTTTTCGACGGACGTTCAATCTCCGATCCTACACCGGCCACGCTGGCGCACCACTCGGATAATCCGATTTACCGGATTTTTCTGTACGATCCTTCTGCCTCCACGGATTTAACGGCTTGGTTTGCGGTGGGCGCAAATGACGCTTTGCGCGTTCCTGTCAGTCGAGGCGAACTCTTGGTTCGAACGCGCGCCGGCGCCCGAATGCTGGAATTCGAAAACCGAATGCGGTCCCAATCTTCCAGAAGCCACCTACCCGGAATGTATTCCAAGCGTGGTCTGTTGCGCAAGCTAAGCAAGTTTACAACCGAAGGAAAATCGGTCACCTTGGGGCATACCTTGCTTACCACAACGATCAATTTCTTCACAGGATTTTGTCGGGAGGAAGGAGAATCGGCTGCGTGGGACCTCCTCGCGATATTAACGACTTCGATTCAACAAAGCGTGAGCGGCAATGCAATTGCCGCTTACATCGACGACGGAACTTTCCATATCGTGCTGCCGGGTCGAAAGGTGACGGCGGCTCGCGCCATTGCTGAGCAGATCGCTCAGGCATTCCGTGCGGCTCAAGTGGATCGCGAACCTCCCGCTCAGCTATCGCTGACGACGGCGGTCGTGCCGTGGCAGGTCGGCGTCAGCGCAGAACAACTCTTGGAGCAGGGGCAAGAGACGTTGGCGATCGCCAGACAATCGGGCGGCGACTGCGCCATTGAACATAACGCTTTTGCGCAAGAGCTATCGAGTTGGCAGAACGAGCTTACCGCGGGCAGCCCATTTGCAAACGTGATTGCGCAGGACATTATGGAGCCGTTTCCCTTCGTGCTCGAGCGAAATTCTGCAAATCAGGCGATGCTCGCCGCTTTGCGCCGCAGCAGGGCGCCGGTGTGGCCGTTCGTCGACCACGAAGGTCGATTGGTCGGGGTTGCCTCGCCGGCATCGGCAACAGACGCCATCGCTGGGCGGGGGCCGATGCCGATCGGCAACCAAGACCTCAGCAACCCTGTGACCATCGCACACAATGCGACTTTTCCGGAGATCTACGAAGAATTCTCGACCCAAGGTTGCCTGGAAATGGTCGTCGTTGCCGATCGTCGTCCTATTGGTTATCTCACATTGAGCGGATTCCTCTCGCTCATCGAGCCGATCAATTCAGCAACCTTTTCCAGCGACGAATCAGCGCTCGAAGATTCGCGAAGTCTGCTCGTCGGCTCGCTCGTCAATGAGTCCGAGCGAGCGTCTGGTTCCGATCAATGACACTTTCATTGGCCCGTGCGGCAAGTGCTCGATCGGACTGCTCGCCCTGCAGCGCGGTGAAATAATTTCGGACCGCATAGTCGAGATGCTGCTCGTTCACAGTCGGACGAAGTTCGTTGTATTCACAATAATGCTGAATTTGTTCCAGCAAATCGCGTGCATGGCAGCGTCGCAAAGGGCGCGAACAAGCCGAGTAGTGCTTGCGAATAAGGTAATCCACCATCTCCGACGGGCAGTGGATTCGCTGTTTGCTGGCGACCAACTGCCAGAGCATGTGAAACTCTTCGTGGGCCGGATCTCCAAGCTCGATTTTGAAAGGGATTCGGCGTAGGAACGCATCATCGGCGAGCTTATTGGGTTCAAGATTTGTCGAAAAAATGATCAGTTGCTCGAACGGCACCTCAACCTTTTTGCCATTGGCAAGCGTCAGGTAATCGACCTGGTTTTCGAGCGGCACGATCCAGCGATTCAATAGCTCCACCGGGTCCACGCGCTGGCGACCAAAGTCGTCAATCAAGAGGCAGCCGCAGTTGCTCTTAAGTTGCAGCGAAGCTTCGCTGACATTCGAAATAGCATTATGTTTCAGTTCCAAGTTATCCATCGTCAATTCGCCGCCCACCACGACCGTCGGCCGTTGAATTCGGACCCAACGACGGTCGAATTCGGCATTCCTCAATAAGCTTTCTGTAGATGAACGCACCTGCTGGTGACAAGCGCCGTCGAAGAGCTTGATGATCTGGCCATCTTCGACAATCGCGTGCGGCAGAAAGATCGTTTGCCCGAAACAACGGGTGATTCTCTGGGCAATGGTCGTCTTGCCGTTTCCCGGAGGGCCATAGATGAACATCCCTTTGCCCGCATTGATCGCCGGCCCCAGTTGGCCCAACAGGTCTGGCGAAACCAGAATGTCGGAGAACGCCTTCTCCAATTGCTTGCGGCGGGGCTTTTCGCTGCGGATATTTTTGCGCCGAACCGAGTTCACATAGTCTTCCAGCGGCACCGGCGCTGGGCCCGCGTAAGCACATTCACGAATCGCACGTTGGGCCCTATCGCGGCCTTGGTCGGTCAGCCGATACACGTAATCGCCCAGCACACCTGAGCTGACGGGCGAAATCTCCTGCCTGCTCCGCATCGCTGCAAATCGACTTTCAAGCACGCCCAACGGCAAGCAAACATGGTCGGCAATTGCCCGACCACTGGCCGAGCCGATTCCGGAGAGATATTTCAAGATCAAGTCTTCGATCAGCGTCGCACTCAAACCGCTGTCATTCTCGGAATGCAGCTCCTGAGGGTGAAATCCTTCTTCGAGCTTCAATGCTGCCAACAGCGATTCAGCATGTTCAAGGGTATCGGTTGCCATAAGAATTCGGGATTACAAGGGAGCTGCGATTGTCTTGAGTTGTTGCAGGAAATGCACCAGTTCCGGCCTGCTTTCGTCGGCGAGTACCGTCCGTGCTCCTGAAAAGAGGTAAGAAATAACCTGTATAAACCTACTCTACAATTCACAGGACCGTCGGAGTTCCTAACAGCCAGAGAATTCTGGGGATAAATCCAACGCGGTCGCTGTGATGCCTGCCCCGGAATGGCAATGCCCCCGGCTGACCTAAACGACCGTTACAAACGTACTCGGCGCGGCCTTCATTTGTCCTTTCATTAGGGTATGCGGGGGCTTCATCTTCAAAGAACTGAACGTGTCGCCGTGGTTACGACTACGAATGAAGCGCTGACCCGCCGTGCCAGAATGCATCAGTCTCGACCGCCGTCCGGCAGCAATCGAAGGGCTACTCGTGTGGCAGCCTATTTTTCATCCACAATCACCAGGGTGCAGGGATGGGCCATCGCAGGGCTTTTGATGACACGGAGGAGCTTTTTGTCAGGAGAAATAACCTTGATGTCTGCGCCCTGCGCTTCGGAGACATACGTTGTGCCGTCGGGCATTCGAACGAATCCTGAAGGCCAATTGAGTTTTTGATCGGCCGGCGCATCCTCGCCGCCAAATTTCCAGATGGTTTTGCCATCTTTATCGACTTCGATCAGATAGTACCCGCGCGGACTGCCGTAACCGTCGCCGCTGCTGATCAGCGTGTTGCCGTTTTCGAGCCGAGTCGCCAGATATGGAAACGGAATTTTATAGCGCCACACGATTTCTTTCTGGGGAGTGACCTCCCACACTTCGTCCTCGGTGCTCGCACAAATGAGCGTGTTTCCATTGGCCAGCCGGCGGACCTGCCGCATTGTGGGATGAGGACGGTTGTTATTGTTGGGCACGTCAAAGCGCCAAACCTCTTCGTTCTTTTCGTTAAGTTCGATCACTGCGTGGGTGCCGTTGTCGGCGATGATTGTATGGCCATTGTCCAGACGCTGCGCTGCTTCCGCACTCTGGACGACGGGTTTTCCGACCCGCCAGACGATCTTTTTGTCGGGCGACACTTCTTGGACTTCGCCCGTGACGATCAGCACGTTACCGTTCTTCAGAAGCTGCACGTCGTGCCCGTTGTTATTGGGAAAATCCCAGAGCAGCGTGCCGTCTTCTTTGATTTTGATGAGCTTCTTGTTGTTATGATCGGCACAGTAAATATTGATTTCTGCGTACACTGGCTGAGCCAAGAAAAAGGCAAGCAGAATGCAGAGAGGCAATTTCGCGTTGTGCATGAAGTGGCTCCGGTGGGCTGGCGTTAAATGTGCGTTGATGATTTCTGAACGAGCTACCATGCCGAATCGTCGGACTGCGCCGATGACCCGGCCGCAGTGGCTCAGCCGATAATTTCTTGAATTGGCTCCGCGCCTTCGACACCGACGAGTTTTTGATCAAGGCCAGATTGAAAATAGGTTAACCGGTTGGGGTCGATGCCCAACTGATTCAGCACTGTGGCGTGCAAGTGCTTCACGTGGTAGGGCTTGTCGACGGCTGCGCTGCCCAATTCATCGGTCGCTCCGACACTTACTCCGCCCTTAATGCCGCCGCCGGCTAGCCACATCGTAAAGCCATACGAGTTATGATCGCGGCCGGTGCCCTTGTCGTACTCCGCAGTCGGCTGTCGGCCAAACTCGCCGCCCCAAACGATCAGCGTTTGATCGAAAAGTCCCCGCCGTTTGAGATCGGCTATCAGGCCGGCCATCGGTTTATCGGTCTCGCCGCAATGCAATTCGTGATTTTTGACGAGATCGCCGTGGGCATCCCAACTGGTGTCGAAATGGTTGCCGCCGGAATAAATCTGAATGAACCGTACGCCGCGCTCGACGAGGCGGCGGGCCAATAGGCATTGCCGTCCGAAATCGCGGGTCCGTTTCTCGTTGAGTCCATAGAGCTCCAGAGTTTCCTCGGTCTCTTGGCTCAAATCGACAGCTTCCGGCGCGGTGCTTTGCATCTTGTACGCCAGCTCGTAGGTCGCAATTCGTGACGCCAGGACCGAATTGCTTCCGCACTGATTGAAGTGGTCTTCGTTATAGGCTTGCAGCGTATTTAATAGTTCGCGCTGCATTTCCTGGGTCAGACCTTCTGGTCTGCGAAGATCGAGAATGGGCTCAGCGCCACCCCGCAACAGCGTGCCTTCGAAATGGGCTGGCATATAACCGCTCGACCAATTCTTGCGCCGCTGATGGGTCCGCCGCGCGGGTCGAGCATGACGACGAAGCCCGGCAAATCTTCGTTTTCACTACCGAGCCCATAGTTAACCCAGGACCCAAGACACGGGCTGCCGCTTTGAATCTTGCCGGAATTCATCTGCAGCATGGCCGAGCCGTGCTGCGGCGAGTCGGCAGTCATGGAGTGCAAAAAGGCGATATCGTCAACGCGCTGACCCAAGTGCGGAAACAAATCGCTGACCCATTTACCGCACTCTCCATACTGCGAGAATTTCCAACGGGGCTCGACGATTCTCCCTTCGTTCTTGATGCCACCTCGGCCCGAAGTCTTCACTTTGACCGTCTTGTTGTCCATGCCAATCATCGCCGGTTTATAGTCGAAGGTATCGACGTGGCTGGGACCACCATACATAAACAAGAAAATGACGCTCTTGGCCTTTGGTTCGAAGTGCGGCTTCTTCGGCGCCAGCGGATTGACGAACTTCGTCACGCCATCTGCTGCGACGGCCTGCTGAGAGAAGAATCGATCATCGAGCATGCCGGCGAGCGCCATTCCTGCAAAACCGGCCCCAGCCTCCCAAAGAAACTCTCGACGGGTCCGTCCACAAAATTCACGGATGCGTTTGGTCATAGAATTCTCTTTCCGTCAAGCTGCGTTTCGCGCTGCGGGGCGGGGGATTGGGAATCGGCTTTCAATTCAGGTATAGGAATTCATTCAAGTTCAGTGCCAACAGACAGAAGTTCTTCAGCGCTGCTTCTGACGAGAGGCCGTGCGTGGTTTGCAGTTTCTCGATCAGCGACACGCCACGATCGATTTCCGCAACGGCCGGCTCACGCTGAGTGACCCGTTGCAACGCCAAGCGAACTTGTGCTTTCGTATCATCGCCGGCGTGCTTTTTTACGTCGTCGGCGAACAGCTGGGCCTGTTCATTGAGAAAATCGCTGTTGAGCATCGCCAAGGCTTGCGTCGGCTGTGTCGTGGCAAAGCGAGCCGGGCAACTGGTATCGGTGTCTGCCGAATCGAAGACCGCCAGGAATGGCACCACGAGCGACCGCTTAACATGGATGTAGACACTGCGGCGCGTTTGCTCTTCGGGCGGAGATAAATTCCAGCCGTTGCCCGGCCGCGATTGACCGGCGAGCACCACGTCGGCGATTTTCGGGTAAATGCTCGGTCCGCCCATTTTCAAGTTCAAATTTCCCGAGATCGCCAAGATCGAGTCACGCAGCTCTTCGGCCTCCAATCGCCGCAAATCGAACCGCCACATCAGATCGTTGTCGCGGTCCTTGGCGATTCTAGCCTCGCTGGGCAGCGACGACATTTGGTACGTGCTGGACATGACGATCAGCTTGTGAATTCGCTTCAAGCGCCAGCCGCCATCGGTCAATTCACTGGCCAGCCAATCTAAAAGTTCCGGATGCGTGGGGGGCGTACCGCCGTAGCCAAAATCGTTGACCGAACGCACTAAGCCTCGCCCGAAGTGATAATGCCACAGCCGATTGGCCAGCACCCGGGCCGTGAGAGGATTGGCCGAGCTGGCGATCCAATCTGCCAAAACCTTGCGTCGTCCGGAGGTGTGCGATTCAGCCGCCGCGGCGGGAATCACGGGGTCTTTATCGGTGATGACCGACGGGAACCCGGGCTCCACCAAATCTCCTTCCGCTCGTGGACTGCCACGCAGCAGAATGTGCGTATCGGGCGGCTTCGGGCCGGATTCGCTCACGCAGAGCGCTTGGGCCACTGCGCTCGGTTCACTGTTTCTGAGCATGCTCCGTTCGTGAACCAGCACTTCGTAGCGGGCCAACGTTTTGTCGGTAACCTCTTTGGGGTAATGCGCCCGCACGATGTCTGGTCGTTTCGCTTTGTCTTTAAAATCTTCGAGTTCAGCGCCTTCCAACTGCGGTTTAAGTGTGTCTTCGATCGTCACAATTTCTGCCGCTACAGCCGCCATTTTTTTCTTGTGATCCGCGATTTCCTCCTCCGTAAAGGCTTTTTCTGAGGGTGATTCGATCGAACGTAGCGATTTTTTCTGATCCCACTCGATGCCGCGAAAGAACGCCAGCATGCGGTAGTAATCTTTGGTCGGGAAGGGATCGATCTTGTGATCGTGGCAACGGGCACAGTTGACCGCCAGACCGAGGAACACCTGCCCCGTGGTCGCTACGATGTCGTCAAGTTCGTCGAATGTCGCTTGCAGCTTATCGGCTGCACCGTCGTCGAAGGTACCGAGGCGATAGTAGCCGGTGGCGATAATCCCGTCGGCGTTAACAGGCTCCAACTCGTCGCCGGCCAGTTGCTCGCGGATGAATTGATCGTAGGGCTTGTCTTCGTTGAAGGAACGAATGACGTAATCACGGTAACGCCACGCCTCCGGCTTCGGGGCATCGACCTCAAAGCTATTGGTCTCGGCATAGCGAACCAGATCGAGCCAGTGCCGCCCCCAGCGTTCGCCATATTGCGGCGACGCCAGCAACCGGTCCACTACTTTCTCGTAGGCTTGCGGCGAAGTGTCAGCTAGAAAGGCGTGCACTTCTTCGACGGTTGGGGGCAACCCCGTCAGGTCGTAATGCACTCGGCGCAGCAGGGTCGTCTTTGCCGCGGCCGGCGCTGGTTCAAGGCCGGCTGATTCTAGCCTGGCTTCAACAAATGCATCGATCGGAGTCCGCACCCAAGTTGAGTTTTTGACGACAGGAACTTCGGGACGCGACACGGGCCGGAACGACCAGAAATTCCGTGCGCGATCGTCCACCACGGGACTGCTTGGACGGCGAACCGGCGCGGCCTTCTCCGACCATCGCGCGCCCATCTTGACCCAATTCGTGAGAATGTCAATTTGGGCCTGGGGAAGCTTGCCTTTGGGAGGCATCTCTAATTCTTGATAATTGATGGCGCGAATGAGAGCGCTCTCGGTCGGCTTTTCCAACGAGACGGCAGAACCGTTCTCACCACCTTTTAAGACGCCTTCGCGCGTCGAAATCTTAAAGCCGCCTTTAACTTTCTTGCCATCCAACCCGCCATGACAGGCGTAGCAATGGGCTTCGAGAATTGGCCGCACCTGGGCTTCAAAAAACTCGGCGCCTTCGCTTACGGGCGGCGATTGCGCCATTACAGAATGCACCCCGGCGCAGAAGAAGACGACAAGTCCCGCGAGCATCGCCCGAAGCAGCATAAGAGGTCTCGCACTTAAAGGGGCCTGACGAGCGCGTTGACTCGGAGCAAATTCACCAATTGTGTTGACCATATCTGAATACACTTTGCAAATCAATCTATTGCCTGGGATGGGCGAGTTGCAATTGGTTCCCGCGCTGAATGCGCCGGCGACTGTTTGGCAACGGCCAGCAGCGCTACCGCCAGGTTTCAACGGCGCCCCGACCCGACAGCCAAGAAGATGGGATTTCGTTCGACGACTGTACCAGGAGGGAAATTCGCGACAGAGTTTCGCTAGAGGCGACGACGCATCCCGCCGCAAATTGCTTACTTGCTCGCCTGCCAATAAAAAAAGCCACCGTTGGCCAACGGTGGCGAGAGAGGCGCCGGTCGGAGTCGAACCGACGATGGCGGATTTGCAATCAGGTAGCCATTGCCCGGAATTGCCGAAGAAAACGCCGGTTTTCGCAAGGCGCGGCAGCCAAGCGGCAGCAGTTAGTGCAGAGATTCTCGCCGTATCCGCTCGGTCCGCAATTGTCCCTGGCCGCGCTACGCTGCTCGACCCCGACCTGGCCCGACTGATCGACTGCCTGGCACGACCCTGCCCGAGGCCACCAGGCTGGCGATCCTGGCGATGGTCAAGGCATCATCGTTGCCGACGCCGAGTGCCACACGTTCGCAAAGCACCCGCGACAGGCGGCGTCGGTGATGCGGGACGCTCGGACGTACGACGCCGCGACGCACGGTCGGGGGGGCCCCTTGCGGCCTCCCATTTTTGACCCAGCGACCCCGTCGATCGACTCTGCAAGTAGACCTGTATTAATCGCGCAAACGAGACACTGTATTTTTCATCTGTCAATCTGGGCAAGGAGTTCATCGCCATGGTCCGAAACACGAATCGAGGCGACCGATCGGCTTCGCCATGAAGGCCGCTGGGCTGAAGCCTGCAGCTTTCGTGAACGCAAACGGCAATTGCTGCGCATGGCGGGCATGAAGCGTGACGCGAAGCCAAGCAAGCGGCCTGGCAAGCACATGCTCGACGAGTATCCGCCGCTTGCCCCCGCGTCGTGGGAGCCGAGAATACGATCACTGTGTTTTACGATGGCCCGTGCACCGCGGAGGAGGTACGGAAGGACGCCATCTGGACCTATAACAACTTGGCGGCGGATCCGCGTGAGATGACACCTGAGAGGGCGCGTAATCCTGGTGCTTATTCGCTGTGGCACTGGGCGCGGCAAAATCCCAGCGTGTTCATCGCGAAGATACTGCTGACGGCGCTTGCGGCGAAAGAGCACCGACCGAACGCCAAAGAGAAGAAGGGCTCCCGTGGACATGACGGAGCTGATTGAGCGCTTTGGCCGGCATGGCAAGCAGCAAGAGGAAGCTGGCGACGGACCAACTGCGGCTTGAAGGGGCGGATTTAAGCAAAATCTGCTGAGTGCTAAATTGCCGGGCCGCACACTGCCATTCAAAGAATCTAACCGCTCGGCATCCGGCGAACACGAATCGTAACCGGTGCCGAGGGGTTGGTTAAGCCCGCGATCCCGCCGCTGCCACGACCTCGGCTAATGGGCGCAGGCGCGCAGAGGCAATCCCGCATTTACTAAATCAGTGCGCATTCGATAGCCGTTGTGGTCACCGCAATCGCTCTTTGCATTTCTGAATTTGTCGATCGCACCAGTCGGTGTCCATTACCCCCTGCCTTTGTGGCCTTTTCATAGGAGGCGATTGCTTTGGAATAGTTTCCAACCTTCAATTGAATACCGGCGATTCGCGTTAAAACCCAGCCCACGTTTACGTCGTCGCTGTAATCGGAAGCCGTCTCAAATGCAGAGATAGCCTTTGCAAATTCTCCAGTTGATTCGTAGGCAGTTGCAAGTTCAACATATAAATTGCCGTCATTCGGCATCAGATCGGCAGCGGTAAGGAAATCGTGAATTGCGGAATCATATTCCTTCAGATCCACATAACACTTTCCACGTGTTAGATAGGCACTGCCGGATCGGGGCATGACGCCTCACTACCGTGTCGGATGCCGAAAACGCATCAATCCACCACCCAGCGCGCGATAGTTCTTAGCCAATGCAGCGAACACTGGAGCAAAGCTGGGATTGAGGGCCGTTGCTTTCTCAAGCGCACTTCTGGAAATTCCGAACTTCACGTCGGCGTTGAAGTTTGCGACAAGCTCCTGTTCAGTTCCAACCATTCCAGGCAGGATTAACATTTAGTTCGATTCACCGATGAAGTAATAGCAAAGATACTTTTATTCATCGGGAACCGAGGTCTCTGCAGCTTCCGCTTTGGCAATGACCTCGGCATAGTTTCGCTCTTTCATCCCTTTCCAGTACGGCATGCACCAAGAGCGAGACAGTCTCCTTTGTGACTCTTGGTGGGATCTCAGACTTCGCGATGAATTCAGTAATAGCACTAAGTTCATGTGCCGCAATGCTGACGCCTTCGCCTAAATCGCGCTCTGCGAATCGCCTGCCAGTGACGCTCGGATTCTTGATGCCGGAATCGCAAAGTTTAAGTTCTGGCCGCTTTGGTTGGTGAGGGTCGCAACGCCGGCAACAGTGCCATCCCGCAAGCAAGATTGGACCGCCACTTGAACCCGGGCTGATCGGAGCAGTTGTCTGCAACCAGCGGCCCGCCGCGATTTCGGGAAGTTCGCGGATACCGCTTACAATTCCTTGGCTCAGAGTCGCACTCAGACCTCGAGGACTGCCCATTGCATAGACCGTTGATCCAATGCGGGGATCCGCACTTGCAATTGGCACTCCTTTTATCGATTGCTTCGACGGAACGGTAACTTTAAGTAATGCAAGGTCAGCATTTTCGTCCTCAGTGACTATACCCCAAGCCCTTCCCTTATTCCCGTTGCCAAGCACAATGTCGGCATCGGCAGCAGCTTTGACGACATGGAAATTAGTTAAAACGTAGCCCGCTTCAGTGGGAGTTTTTTCAATGTTGACCATTGCTTTGGCCATTTGATTGTCGCACTCGAATTTCCAATCGGGATAGTGTGCATTTAACAACTCGGCTTGGATGAAGAATCCTGAACCTGTCGCGGCTGGCCTTCCGCGTTCATCGTTTGCTACGACCGTCACAACGGACGGCGATACACGTGCGTAGAGCTCTTCGGCCGAAAGAATGGTCGGAGCGACTGCCGCCGGCTCTTCGACGAGTGGCGAATCCTGCCAGCGCGGTGTCGTCGCCCCGGCCTTGTCTTCGACCAGCTCCACAGGCTCTTTGGCAACCGCGATAACAGGCTTGGGCTCCGTGTCCTGATTGCTACCAGGCAAGGACGCCAGACCGACGATCAGAGCGACAACCGCAATCGTGCCGCCGCCAATCGCTGCCCATACGATCGGATGCACGCCGCTGGTGTACTGCGATGCGGCCTCTCGGGCCCTCCCCAACGCCAACTCGCAGCAGGGCCCGACAGGTTGTACAAGCGAGAAGAGCACCAACGGCGTCATCACTGACGGTCATCCGATGGTTGCACTTTGTACATTGAACATCGATCGACATTGTCCTGCCTTGTGAACGTGCCGCCGACGCCGCATTATACAATACTTGCTACAATTCCGTAATTCGGGTGGCTGCGGCTCCGGCGACGCAGCCGACAATCACCCGGCGCGGAGCGTGATTACCTGCCTTTTCCCGCCCCGCCCGGCTGGCCGATGGAAAGGCAGGGTTCTCGTGGACTCGATTCCAAGTTGGCTGGCCGCGCTGGTCACCAGAATGGACGAGCTTATTCAGCCCTACCGCGCCTCAGCGCGTTGTCGTGAATTCGTGGAGGGGTGGGGCAAACGGGAGGCGAACAAGGCAAAAGTCGCGCTCGGAAAATGAAGCACGAGCGTGGACCGCTACCCAACCTATCCCTCGATCTTTGGCTCCTGCCTAGTCGCACCTACTCTGGAGGAGATGTACGTGGTTTTGTGCGCGCTTCACGACGAATTCTCCGATGGCGAGAAATAGACCCATCGCGCAAATGTGCAATTCGACAGCGATCACTTTGCCGAGGAGAGAGGCGCGGGCGTATTCCGACCTATGCCGCGATCTCCGATCGGCAGACGTAACAGCATTCGAACAGCACACAGAGACGTTACGGCGATTGTTGAAACTAGTGGAATCCGACCTAGAATGCACGTTGAGCGACTTTGCGGCCAACAGCGAACCGAGTGGCGTGGCGGCACCGACCGACTTGCTCACCACAGCGATAAAGCCCGTGCGGCCGAAGCGATCAACGCAAAAGGGCAACGCGCAGACGAAGTTGATTGCTGCTCTGACCAAGCACCATCAGTACCAAGACGGTAGCTGCCTCAACACAGAGCCGATCGGCGTAAACGAATTGGCACAACAAGCCGGCGTGTCCAGTTCGAGCGCCATCGGAATTCTTCAGCGCCCAATTTCAAGGCCCCGGTAAGTACAAATCGCTCTGCCAAGACACAACAAAACTAGCGGCATCGCTGAAACTGCTGAATGGGGAGTTTTCCCCTCACACACTCTACGGGCAAACCCCGCCGGGTGAAGGCCACAACGAGGAAGAATAGCGGCCGGGGTGTTCGATCGTTCGACATCCGATGCCGAACACTTGGCGGATTTTCTTTTCAGGCGCGAATCGCCGCACGTCCTAGCGATTTCATTCATCCATCGCACTGTTCGACACTGTTCGACATCGCGAATGTCGAACGCTGGCCCATCGTCTATGGCGGCCGCACGTCGCGGCAGCCGAACGAAGCGATGAGGTGATGCGATGGTTGCAGTTTCTTCCGCCCCGGCCCCGCTGCTGGTGGACACGCCGACCGCTGCGAAGATGCTGGGCGTTTCAAGCCGAACGATTTGGACCTTGGCGAACTGCGGCGATTTAAAAGCCACGCGGATCGGCCGCGCAGTTCGGTTTTCGGTGCGCGAACTAGAACGATTTATTGCCGAGCGGCAGAATGGCGGTGGCCGATGTCAGAGCAAATGAAATAGGTGCCGGCGTTGGCGCACGGCCCTGGAAACGATCCACGCAGCAAGTAATACGCATGCAGCCTATCACTTAGCAAACGACCGTTGCCAGCCGGGGAAGAAAAGACCAGCGTCAAAAACAAGCGGTCATCGACTTGTTGGCTCGGCGCCGTGAAGCTTTCGTCTTGCGCAGGGCGACGGGCGCATGCTGGAAGCACTCATCCGCGTTGGAACTGCAACGGCCGACTCCGTTCGCAATGCCGTCAAGCTGCCTGCGGACATCGACCCCGTATGCCTCGGTGCCGTGCCTGGGGCTTTGGTCTCGGCTGGAATCATCAAACGCGCTGGTTTCGCCCCGACCTGCCGGCCAGATGCTCATGCCCGGCCGGTGTCAGTTTGGCGACTGGTCGATCGCCTTGGCGCAGGTCGAGTGGCTCCGCGAAAACCCCGATCGTTCCAACATCGGTGAACAACGGCGATTCGCGTGGGAGGGCGCGCAATGAAAGAGCTCCACGAGGCGGCATGCCACTATCACGGCGCCGGCTTGCCGATCACGCTCTGCCCGCCTGGAAGCAAAAGCCCACTCGGCGATGGCTGGACCGATCGCAGTGTCGGCAAAGACTGGCCGTCGAAACGATGGACAAAGCGGGAAATAGACCGCGCCTTTGCCATCCGCGGCGATCTTAATGTGGGCTGCTTATGGGGCCCGCGGTCCGGCATGATCGATGTGGAGCAGGACAGCGAAGAAGCCAGAAAGGACTTCGCCCGCCTTTTCGACGGCGCCGATCCGCCGGTGACGCCGACTTTTCAGAGCACCCGCGGTCAACACCGCCTCTTTGCGTGGACCGAAAGTCTCGAAGCCATCGGCAAAGCGACTGTCCATTTTGGAGAGCTGGAAATCAAGCTGGGAGCGAACGGCAAAGGGTCGCAATCTCTGCTGCCACCCAGCAAAACAAATCAAGTCTCACGCCGCTGGCTCATTTGGCTGGACGATTGCCCGACCGCACCTTTGCCAGCCAAAGTTATCGACCGACTTTTGCAGACAGCAGGCAGCAGACCAGCAGCAGATACACACGATTACACAAGACATGTCTTGGGTACTCCTGTGTACTCTTGTGTAGCGTCTGCTGATGATCTGACTTCTGCGGTCAATAGAACTCTTCCGATTGCCGAAGGGCAACGGCACACAAAGTTGTTCGAATTCGCTCGTCTGGTCAAGGGAATGCCCGGCTTCGCAAATGCCGATCGGGCAGCGCTGGAGCCCGTTGTCAGGCTTTGGCACAAGGCCGCTCTCTCAACGATCGCCACCAAGCCATTTGAAGAAACCTTGATCGACTTTTTGGAAGGTTGGAGCAATATTCACACTCCAGCAGGAGGAATGATTGCGATGTTATTTGCCGAAGCGATCCAACAGCCTTTGCCGAAAGCCGCGGAGAGATACGAAACCGACTCACTTCGCTGGTGTGTCGCGCTGTGCCGTGTCCTGCAGAGTGCATGCCCGGCGATGAGCCCTTCTATCTGGACTGCCGCACCGCCGGCCGACTCCTTGGGATTCACTATGTGCTGGCGAATAAGTGGCTGCGATTGTTGGTGATGGACGGCGTGCTGTCCCTCGTCAGTCGCGGCATACGCAACAAGGCCAGCGAGTATCGCTACATCGCCGATCTGTGAAAACCATTTGACAAGCGGTCGATAATTATGTAATAATTGTTACATCATGGCCAAGAGCAAGGTGACGCAATCGATGTCGGATGCGCTGATGCAAGGCGATCGTCGATAGTGGTCTGCCGTTTCTGACGCTTGAACAAGCAACCGGCGTGAAGCGGCAGTCATTGATGAAATTCATGGCCGGTGAGCAATCAATGCGGCTCGACATAGCCGACAAACTGGCTGCACACTTCGGCCTGGAACTGACGAAATCGAAAGGCAAGTGAGCTAATGGCAACCGTGTTCAAACGTGGCGGGAAGGCCAATCGCGGCGGATATTGGTACATCGCGTTGGTGGGATTACACCGGGCCGGCGGCAAAACCCAGTGCAGCCGGACTACTGATAAGGCCACGGCCGAGCGCATGGCCGCGAAGTACGAAGCCGATGCCGCGGCACGTCGATCCGGCGTGATTGACGCCACTCTGGAGCGGTTCGGCATCGAAGGGCGTCGGCCCATCGCCGAACATGTCGCCGACTACAAAGCGCATCTGGAAGCCCGGCAAAACACGTCGCGGCACGTTGCCCTGACGATCGCTCACGTTCAAGCCATCATTGGGCAGTGCGAAGCCGAAACTTTCCGCGGTCTAATGGGTGCCGGTGTCATGCAAGCCATCGACACGATTCGCCGGGCCGGCAATCGCAAAACAAAAGACGAAACCAAGCGCAGGCCGATGAGTCTGCGGACTTGCAACGCCTACTTGCGGTCGATCAAGAGCTTTACCCGTTGGCTGTGGATCGAAAGCGGAGCCCCGACGATTTGCTGGTTGGACTGCGCGGATTCAACGAAGAAACCGACCGCCGGCACTGCTGCGCGAACTAACGCCGGATGAGGTTGGCTATTTGCTGCCGGGTCGTAGAACAGCTCACGACGCCGATGCACAATTTGGCCGGACCTGATCGGACGATGCTTTACCGGCTGGCACTGGGGACCGGATTGCGAGCGTCGGAGTTGCGCAGCCTGACGCCGGCATCGTTCGATCTGGAGACCGACCACGCAACGGTGATTGTGGCAGCGGCGTACAGCAAGCGCCGACGTGAAGATACGCAACCGCTGCGGTCCGACCTGGCCGACCTTATTCGCGGTTGGCTGGCCGTTAGGCCGCGTGGCGAGCGGCTGTTTGCCACGATGCCCGAAAACACCGCGCGGATGCTACGGAGCGATTTGGAAGCCGCACGGGCCGCCTGGATCGCCGATGCCAAAGACAACGAAGTGGAACGGCAGCGACGTGAGAAGTCGGATTTTCTGTGCTACCGCAACGCAGCCGGCGAAGTGGCCGACTTCCACAGCACTCGTCACACGTACATTTCCGGCATCGTGGCCGGTGGCGCCTCGGTGAAGGTAGCGCCAAGAGTTGGCCCGACATTCTACGTCACGGTTGACGGTCGATCGTTACGCCCATGCCCGGCTGCACGATCTGCGAGTGCCCTCGATGCTCTACCCGATTTCGACCATCAGCAGTCTGCAAACGCCGAGACGGCGACACTGCAGGCAACTGGAACCGACGACGCCACGACTTACGACGCGGAAGGCGCGGCAACGCGCGGCGCAGCGCAGAGCGCGCGATTCGGTGCGATTCGGTGCAAAACCAAGCGACAGCGACGGAATTCGCTTGGCGCTAAACGAAGCGCCCTGCGCTTCGCAAGATGAATGCAGGGCGATGTTGTGCTAGTCAGTGCGACTAGCAGCGATAAGAGGCGCCGGTCGGAGTCGAACCGACGATGGCGGATTTGCAATCCGCTGCCTTAGCCTCTTGGCGACGGGCCAGCTTAATTCGAGAGTTTTGCCTCGATCACATCGGTAGCGGCAACTGCCGTAAAACGTTACACAGCCGCCGTGCTTGCATCTCGGTAACTTAGGAAAACCCTGCTGGACGGTCAAGCCTTGTGCGTCGTAGAGTCTCTCCCCAACAAATCGACTATTCCGCAAGACAACTTGAATCGCCGGCGGGTTCAGATCGTCCCGCTGCCAGCATCGGGTACGTTCTGCTGCCTTTCGCTCGCAAACTAAATGTTCCCACGGCAAATCACGATGCTGTTGGTGAAGCGTTGGGTTCGTGCGCCCACTCCATCGATTGTGGAAAGGATTCTTGCTATGTGGCTTCGCAATTGGTTTCGGCCCTCGGATTCGACTCAACAAGTGATAGCGTGGGCCGTCGATGTGGCCCGCAACTGCCATGCCGGCATCGCCTTGCGGCTCGATCAGGCCATGTATCGCATGAGCCTGCCGGAAGCACGCGGCTACATTCGGGCTCGTTCCGCCGCGGTGGTGATGCAGGAAGTTGCATCGCTTCAGCAGCGCGCCACCTTCAAACTTGCTGTGGCTCAAATCATTCGCAAACGGGCTACTGAGGAAGTCGTCCGCATGGCGATGGGCGACTTGCTGAAAGCCACTCGGCAATCGCCGGCAGTTCGCAAAGCGGCCTGAGAAACGTGGAAGGTAGAAAGCAGCCAGCAGAACTCCGCCACGTGGCAATGTGACACACGGCTCACTGCAACATAGAATATTGCCGCTGCCGATTTGCTCCATCGAACTCGTTGTACTCGCTTGCCTGCCATGAACGCCGCTTTGGTTTGCTGCCTGCTTGCGATTGGTGCGGCCGCCGAACCGCTTGCGCCTGGTAATTACACCCGCACACTGCAAGTTGGCGGGCGCGAACGATCGTACCTGGTGCATGTTCCGCCGAAGTACGATCCCAAGCAGCCCACGCCGGTTGTGCTGGTCTTCCACGGCGCGTGGACCAATGCCGCCATTACCGTGGCGTACTCCGGACTGAACAGCACCGCCGATGAAAAGAACTTCATCGCCGTTTACCCCAATGGCACCGGTCCGCGCGATACCATGCTGTTTTGGAACGCGGGCGATTGGGTGAAAAGGCGGCTCCGTGAACCGCCTGACGATGTGAAATTCATCGGCGCCGTGCTCGACGATTTGACCACGGTTGCCAACACCGATCGCAAACGCATCTACGCCACCGGCATCTCCAACGGCGGCATGATGTGCTACAAACTGGCCGCCGAAATGGCCGATCGCATTGCCGCCATCGCACCCATCTCCGGCACACTGTCGTTCGACGATCCCAAGCCCAAGCGGCCTGTGCCTGTGCTGCACTTCCACGGCACCGAAGACAAGTTGGTGCCGTTCGACGGTCCGAAAACCGCGTCCGAAAAATTGCTCGGCCTGAAATCGGTCGACGAGACCATCCGCACTTGGTGCAAACTCGACGGCTGCCCAGAGAAGCCGAAGATCGAATCGCTGCCCGATAAAGCCGACGATGGCACCACCGTGCGCCGCTTGACTTACGGCCCTGGCAAAGATGGCAGCGAAGTGATCTTGATTGAAATCAAAGGGGGCGGTCACACCTGGCCCGGCCGGTCGATGCCCATCGAGCTCTTTGGCCGCTGCACCCGTGACATCTCGGCCAACCACATGATGTGGGATTTCTTCCAGCGCCACCCGCTGCCGTGAAGCACATGGTCCGACCGTGCCGGTCGGGAGTTCGTCGCTGCTAAATTCCATGCCCCCATCGGCGACGAACGCGCTCATCCATCGAAATTCCGAAAAACGGGCGAAACCGCAAAAAATGGGCGAAAACGGCGGAAAACCGGCAAAAACCGCGGCGAGATGAATTCGCAGCCCAAGTGCGTCGGTCGGGGTTTCGCCGGTTGCAGGTCGTGCAAGTGTTCGCACTGGGTTTGAGAATCCGCATGGTCATGTCCAGCCGCACTCCCGCCCGACACGGTCGGGCTAGGTAACTCCAAACTGTTTCCCAAAAGTCTTCTTTACCGCGGCGATGCCATCGCGCAACGCCCGGCAGTCGTTGCCGAAGGTGAGCATCCTGCAGCGGCTCATCGCGGCGCAGCGATCGGCAAACGTCGGGTCGACGGCAATCGTGCCCCACACTTTGCCATGTTTCTTGCAGGCCGCATCTACGTGCTCGGCGGCTTCCAGCACCTTCGGATGCGCCGGCTGACCGATGGCACCCAGCTCGGCCGATAAATCGGACGGGCCGATGAACAGCAAGTCGACCCCGTCGATTGCCGCAATCGCTTCGGCCTGATCGAGCGCACTGCGGGTTTCAATCTGAATGCTCACAAACACGTTCTGGTTTCCGTCGGCCACCAACTGCGAGAGGGTCTTGCCGGTGTAATGGCCATCGGCCCCGGAAGTGTTCATACCCCGCCAGCCGCGCGGGGCGAACATGCACCAGCGCACAAACTCCTCGGCATCGGCGGCGCCCATCACACGGGCTGCCATCACGCCGTCGACGCCAGATTCCAAACTTTGCGTCACCACCGAATAGTGCGTGTTGGTAATGCGCGTAAAGCAACCAAGTTTGTTGGCCCGCGCGGTGATGGCGGCCATGGTTATCTGCTCGGTCGTCAGCCCGACGTGCTCTTGATCGAGCCAGCAGGCATCGTACCCGCCTGCCAGGCCGAACATTTCAATCACCACCGGATGGCAGAGCCGCCCGACGGTGAAAACTTTGAGCATGCGATTTTCGGCCAACTGTTGTTTAAGAATGTTGGGCATGGGGGCGATTCAAAGGGGAATGTGAATGGGGAATGAAAATGGCAAGCCCCGACCGTAAGGGAAGGGGTGTGCTTATCAATGACGAATGACTAAATTCCAGTGACGAAAGAATTTCCAATAATCAATCACGAAACAGTTACGATCGATCTCGAATTTATTGAACTGCCTTCCCGTTGTACTGGCGGATCGAGGGTACGACAACCATCTCGGCGCCAGCCGAATTTTGTCCGGCGGCTTGGCCAAGTTGTGACATCTTTGCATTGCTCGTTTCATAGGTTTTTCCGGCATTTCCGGCCTCATTTGTCGTGGGCCCAATTTTGTCGCAATCGGTGGGGGCCCCATAATCGGCGACAAAAACTCTGGATTGTGTCGCCTACCGCAGGACTTCCGCTCGACAATTGCCGAGCGCCCGCAAACTGCCGCCGACAAAACTCGCCGAATTTTGTCGTTTGCATTCTTGTTGTTGGGCCTCTTATATATGCTGTTCCCGTGACGCAAACGCATGGGACATCAGCGGAATAGGACCCGTTGCTGTGGAAGTACCGGAATTTTACAAAACACTGTCGGACCATCAGCGACCTGCCGGCCGCATATGCCGCTTGCCGCGACGTCGTACTCTGTGGCAACATAATTTATTCATTCGTCAAATATAGTGTACATATGATTGAACTGCAAGAGCATATTTGGGTTACGTGCTCGATTTGAAGGTAATTCGATGGCCCAACTGTCGGTTGTGCTACAGATCGCCTGGAGGCCCAAAGGGCCGCTATACGCCAGCCTAGGGCCAGCAAGCCGCCCCGGCGCAGCGTCGCTCTGGGTAAGATTTGTTTCATTTCCATTCGCTGAATTGTGATCGACTGTCGCCTTTCGATTTGGAGTCCGTTAGATTAACTTCATTTAAATTTGGCATCTTACGAACTTCCGATGTCGTTTTGGATATTGATGCAGATATGCCACCAACTTATCCACCCATAAACCGCGCATCAGCGAAATTTCTCCAACAACTCGATGTAATTGAACCGGGCGTCTGGGGCACACCTTGTTCGATCACTCTGATTGACGGACAGTCTTACGAATATTGCCTTGACTATCCCCCAATGTTTGTACCAGGGTCAGTGAGAGAATCGGGGTTAAGGGTTCGCGTGTGCTGCGGAGCGAAGGCCGTAGGCCGAAGCGGAGTAGCACACGCGGCGGCGAATGCCGCAGGGGTCTGGTAATTCAACGCACTGTGAATGCGGCGATGATTGTAGTCCAAGCGCCAACGATCGATCACCCACCGTGCCTCGTCCAAGCTCAGGAACAGCTCCCGGTTCAACAGCTCATCGCGGAGCTTGCCGTTGAAGCTCTCCACGTAACCGTTCTCCCAAGGACTGCCCTTGGCGATAAACAAAGTCTTCACCTCCGCTTGATCGAGCCACCGACGCACGGCCCGAGCCACGAACTCTGGTCCATTGTCACTGCGCAAATATTCCGGCCGACCACGCACCGCAAACAAATACTGCAAATTCTCGACTACGTTCTGCGCCGTGAACGAACGGGATACCTCCAACGCCAAACACTCTCGGGTGTGCTCGTCGATCACGGCCAACAGCTTCAATTGGCGACCATCCTCGGTGCGATCCACCAGAAAGTCGTACGACCACACGTGATTGATCCGTTCTGACCGGTGCCGAATACAGCTGTTCTCACTGCTGCCAAGCAAACGGCGTCGACGCTGCTGTTTGCGCAGGCACTTGGAGGTGCTCCTGCTTCCACAGTCGATGGATACGTTTGTGGTTCACATTCCACCCCTGGGCTAACAACAGTTCATGAATCCGGGGACAACCGAAACGTGGACGTTGTCCAATCAGCCGGCGCATCGCTACGAGCAGTAACGGTTCGTCAGCCGAGCGACAAGCTTGATAGCGTTGCGTGCCCCGTGGTTGACCCAGCACCCGGCAAGCTCTGCGCTGCGAAACTTGATCTGGCCCCAAACGACGACGAACCTCGTCCACCGTTTGACGTCGCCGTTCGGGGCTCACCAGTTTCCCTGGGCGGCCTCCCGCAAGATCTCCATGTCCAAGGCCTGGTTCGCCACCACCTTCTTCAACCGGGAATTCTCCTGCTGCAAAGCTTTCATCTCCTTGGCCATCGTCGGCGCCATGCCGCCATACTTCTGGCGCCAGCGATAGTAGGTCTGCTCTGTGATCTCCAGCAGCTTGCAAACTTCAGGAACCTTCCGATCCTTGCCTAGCTCCACGTCTGCTCGCCGTAGCTTGGCAATGATCTGCTCCACACTGTGACGCTGCTGCTTCATACGAAAGAATCCTTTCCGGGCCTGCAGCCTGTCAGGATTCTCTCACTGCCACTGGATTAAGTTTAGGGGAGATGGTCAGCCTCGCGTGGGAAAACAAGCGATACAGCGATAAAGGCAATTGGATAAACCCGGAACAAGTGGTCGAAATTCGTGAGTGTCCCTTTCGCATGCCGGCCTCGTTCTCGCGCTGAATTCACCGCGCCGGTGAATCAGGCATGGGCTATCACATCTATGTCGTTGAATTGGCCGATGGGACGAACTTTGTGCATGCGGCGGGAAATTTGCTGATAGACCTGCTTAATTTACCGGAAGGATATACGCAGTACGACGTGGTGAATGTGTTGCCTAATGAGGGTCGTGAATGGTCGAATGCCGAGGGGTATCGTCAGGTCGACGAGTATAAATCACTAGAGTACTGCGCGCTAGTCAAAATACCAGCAGGTGTGACTTAGCACAGAGTTGTGATTGTCAAGTGATTCTGCAAGCGATATTCCCGGCTTGCAGTCGGATGTGCAGAATTGTCGCAGTCGAAGTTCAGATACCTACCATGACGGAAACCACAATCACTGCTGGGCAAGCCAGCAGTGGCACCCCGATACCCCGGTGGACTTAAAGCCTTTCATTCGCTCCCATGCTTACAGCTGCCCAGTTTCGCGATCGGTGGTAGGGAGAATCCACACATCGACACGAAGTAGAACTAGAATACGCAGTGATGCTTTCCGACAATTTGCATAACCACGACGACACAACGAACACGACGGCTTTCGGCCAATGTTTCGTGGTGCTCGTCGTGTCGTTGTGGTAGTTTTGCTAAGCAACCCGGTCACTTCTGATTGAGAAATCTCGTGGCAAATTCATCGCCCGTGGAAGTCTACGCAGCCGGCAGTTTGCTCGAAGCCGATGCGATTTGCGACTTGCTGAATGAAGCTGGCATTGAGGCGCTGGTGGTTGGCGAGAATTTACAGATAGCGCTGGGCGAAATTCCCGTTAGTCAGGCTGCGCCGCGCGTGTGGGCGGCGGCCGAAGATGCGTTTCGCGCTCGGGCAGTGATCGACGAGTGGCAAAAGGATCGCCAGGGACGGTACGAGCAGGCGCTGCGCGAAGTGCAGCAATTCAGCTTGCGCAAATTGTTCCTCTGCACCACGATTTGCGCGGTGCTGGCCGCAATTTTCAGTGCGGCTCGGGGCAGCCCATGGGTGGGCGTCATTGTTGGCGGCGCGGCGTACATGCTGGTGGTAGGGCTGCTGATTGCGACGTATCTTCGCAGGAAGCGAGAGTTGGCGGCGCTTAATGACGACGATGATGACCAGCCGGAGTACGATCCGCATCTCGACACGAAGTGGAAAACGTGCTGAATTGCCGAGGATGGTGTGGCGAAAGAAGCCCTCGGCACGAAATTTTCGGAAAAAAAACTTTTTGTTAGGAATTCCGTAAAATCCTTGCGATTCGAGCGGCGCTGTTAGACAATGTTCGCAGCGGCAAGGCAGGATAGGGAAAACGGGAGCGGCGGCAGCAGAATTTGCAGCGACGATGTGAACCGCTGTTGCACACGCTCGGTTTCCATCTTTGTATAGGAGTACTGCCATGACGCGTCTTCTTGGATGGGCAGCTTTTGCCGTCGTTGTATTAGGTATGGCCGGAGTTTCTCGGGCGACGCTCTTTCAATACGACGCAATTCTTGATGGACCCAGCGAGTCGCCGGCCAATGCCTCTCCCGGAACGGGATTCGCCACGGTCGATTACAACGACGCTTTGCACAGCCTGCATATCACCGTGACGTTCAGCGGGCTGACCGGAACAACGACCGCGTCACACATTCATGCGCCGACGGTGGATCCTGGCGTGCTCACAGCAGGCGTGGCCACGACAACGCCAACTTTCGCTGGGTTTCCCTTGGGGGTTACCAGCGGGACGTATGAGAACACGCTTGATCTGACGGTATCGTCCTCGTGGAATCCGGCATACGTCACGGCCAACGGGGGCACCAACGCGGGGGCCGAGGCAGCCTTGGCCGCAGCCTTGGCCGCTGACAAATCGTATCTGAACATTCATACAAGTACCTTTGGCGGCGGTGAGATTCGCGGATTTCTGCTACCGGTTCCAGAACCAGCCACCCTTGGCATGCTGGCGTTTGGTGGGCTGGCGTTGCTCGTGATTCATCGACGAGTTCGCTCGCTCACTGCGGCAGCGGCTCGATGCTGACGCGCAGGGCCAGGGCTCCCTTCGATTTTGCCTCCGGGTCAGGGCCGCAAGAGCGGATCTGGTCGGCTTTGAGTTCGGCCACTTCCAACGCGCCGGACCAAACGATGCTGCGGCCCGCGGTGTGAGCTTTCAAGGTCAGCGTGAATGCTTTCACCCGGCCATAATGGAACACTTTGCGAAGCACGCCCATGACAAAGTCGAAGCCGTTCAGGTTGTCGTTGTGCAGAACGACCGCGTAGTGCGGTTGACGTTTCGGTTTTGTGCGCTCCTGTGGATTCGTCGCGGGACGCGCGGGCACAGGCTCGACCACTTCCACGGACGGATTTTCAACTTGGGCTTCGGCCGGCATGGCGGCATCCTTTCATTGGCATGCCGCATTATACTGTTGGCGATGCCGCTGACGGCAATGGTTAACCGCGTGCGGCTTGCCGATCGAAGCCGGTCTGGTTAGTGTGCATCGATCATGGGACAAGCGAATCCAGCCTCGCCGGTATTGTTAATTTTGGCCGCGTTCAGCCGGCATGATGAAGCGTTGCAATGGGGTCGCCAGCAAGCAGAAGCTGCGTGGGGGGGCTTGGCACTTGCAAGTCCCGCGTTTGATTTTGGTGAGACCGAATATTATCGAGCAACGATGGGCAGTGGGCTCAAGAAGCAGTTCTTCGGGTTTGAACAGTTAATCGATCCGGCGGCCCTGGTTGACCTCAAGCTGCGAACCAACGCCTGGGAAGCGGATTACGCGGCGCTGGGCCGGCATGCCGAGGAACGGCCGCTGAATTTAGATCCCGGATATATCACGCTGGCCAAGTTAGTGCTGGCGTCGACCAAAGATCATTCCCATCGGCTATATCTGGGGCGGGGGATTTATGCGGAGATCACACTGGGTTTTCGCGCGGGAGCCTGGCAGGCCAACGAGTGGACCTATCCCGACTATCGCCGGGCCGATTTTCAGCGATTTTTCGTCGATTGCCGCGAGGTTTTGAAGCGGCGTCAAAGCGGGAGGTAAGCATTCCAATCGCTTCCCGATCGAGGCAGCGATTGACGAGCGAACCACGTGTAAGATTCGTGCGTATCTGCCACCGGGCAGCGGCGGGCAGCGGTTGTTAAAATGGTGGTGTAGATTTCACCCACAAATCCTCAACCCCCTTCGTCCGACATGCGTCCCTGGATGTTAATTCTGCTCGCAGCGCTGTGTGGTATAGCCATGGGATTGGGCGCCACCGTATTCGAACTTGGTCCTTCGCCGGCGGGAAATGTGGAAGCAGCATTTCAGCTGGGCCTCGATGGTGGCCAGGGTCCGCGCGTGGTCGTCGATACTGAAGAGTTCGATTTCGGCAGCATGGAACTGGATGCCCGAGATGCCCATGAGTTTACCATTCGCAACGAGGGCCAATCGCCGCTGGAGTTGCGCGAGGCCGGGGTATCGTGCGGACTGTGTACCGAGCAATCGATCAAGAAAAACGTTCTGGCACCGGGAGAACAGACCACGGTTGAGGTTCGCTGGCACGCGAATAAGCAAGGGCGGTTCAGCCAAAGTGCGAGCATCTCGACCAACGATCCGGCGCGACCACACCTGTCGTTCGCCGTGTCGGGCAATGTTCTGTCTTCGCACCGAGTCGAGCCGAGCGATTTGGTTTTCAGCAGCGTTTCGGTCAAAGAACCGCAATCGGCCGATGTGCAGATTTACTCGTATCGTCAAGGTCAATTGGAGGTGCTAAGTACGAAACTTACCGACACGGAGACGGCCGACAAATTCGAAGTTCGCACCGAGCCAATGCCAAAAGAGATGCTGGAGAAAGATAAAGACGCCAAAAGCGGCGTGGTGCTGCATGTAACGGTAAAACCCGGCTTGCCCTTGGGCCCGCTTCGGCAGAAAATCCAGCTCAAGTTGAATTTGGAAGGCGAGCCCACCGTCGAGGTGCCGATTACCGGCAACATTGTGAGCGATGTGCTGCTGGTTGGCCGCAATTGGGAAGCCGACCACGGACTTTTGCGATTCGACTCTGTTTCAGCCAGCGAGGGAGCGAAAGCAGAATTGTTTTTGCAAGTTTACGGCGCGCATCGCCACCAATTGCATCCGAAAGTGGCGGAGGTGAGTGCTCCCGAGGATTTGAAAGTGACGATTGGCGAGCCGGTGGAACTGGACGGCGGCAACTCGGTGCGCGTGCCCATTACGGTGGAAATTCCGCGGCGCCCGGCCCGGTTCGCACTTGGGAGGCGAAGAAGGAAAACTGGGGGAAATCTTGATCGACACCGGCGATGCCGATGGAGAGAAGCTGCGGTTGCGCGTACGGTACGCGGTAGTGGAATGAAGCGGGACGGGTTAATCCATCGAAGAACACGATTTACACCGCCGGCTGTGCAGCCCGCTTGCGGTCTAGCAATTCTAATTTCGACGAAGAAGAGTTAAAGGAGCCGCATGTCGCCACGGATGTCGAATCAGAAGCTGCGTTTGATTTTCGCGCTGCTAGCCCCAACGGTCATCATCACCGCCGTCGCCCAGTGGGGCTGCACGGCTGATCCGCCGGCAAGCGACGGTGGCAAGGCGGCAGCCGAGGCCGGCAAGAAGCCGGCCGCTGCTTCGATCGAAACGCAAATGATCCAGCGCAACGGCCCCATTTTTCAGGGCTGGCCGCAGCCGAAGTTGGCGCTGGTTTTCACCGGCTTGCAGCAGGGCTATATCGAGCCGTGCGGTTGCTCGGGAAAGGAAAACCAAAAAGGGGGGCTGAGTCGCCGCGATATGCTGCTCAAACAATTGCGCGACAACAAATGGCCAATCGTACCGCTCGATATGGGTGAAGAAGTGCAGCGTTTTGGCCGGCAGCAAGAGCTGAAATATGCTGCTACGATTGATGCCCTGAAGCTGATGGGTTACCAGGCGATTGGTTTTGGGCCAGACGATTTGCGGCTTTCGGCTGCCGAGCTATTCCCGATTGTGACGGCCGTAGGCAACGAGGCCAGTTCGTTTGCTGCCGCCAACGTGGGCTTGTTCGCATTTGACGACACGTTGCCGCGGTTTCGCGTGATCGAAGCGGCGGGCAAAAAAATTGGCGTCACCAGCGTTGTCGGGGACGAATATCGCCAGGTGAACAATCGTGACATTAATTTCAAGCCCGCTGCCGAAGCCATTGCCGAGGTGCTTCCCAAGTTGGAAGCCGCCAAGTGCGATTTGCTGATCTTGCTTTCAAATGCTAGCAAAGAAGAATCGACGGCGCTGGCGAAACAGTTTCCCAAGTTCGACTACATTTTGACGGCCGGCGGCGGCTCCGAACCCCCGGCAGAAGCGACCGGTGTGGAAGGCACGAAAACGAAATTGGTTGAAGTCGGTCACAAAGGCATGTACGCCGCAGTGCTGGCATTTTACGACGATCAGAAACAGCCGGTCCGCTTTCAGCGTGTCCCTCTGGATGCACGGTTCGGCGATTCGCCACGCATGAAGCAGGTGCTGGCCGCTTATCAAGATCAGCTGAAAGAACTGGGCCTCGAAGGATTAGGTTTGAAGCCCGTCAATCATCCCAGCGGCCGTCAGTTTGTCGGCTCGAAAGAATGCGGCGAGTGCCACTCGAAGGCCTATGCCATTTGGAAGAAAACGCCCCATTCGCAGGCCTTGGAAACATTGGTGCATCTCGATCCGCCGCGGCAGTTTGATCCAGAGTGCCTCAGTTGCCATGTGACCGGCTGGGAACCGCAGAAATTCACGCCTTATGCTGGCGGTTATTTAAACCAAGAAAAAACGCCGCTCTTGGCCGGCAACGGCTGCGAAAACTGCCACGGCCCGGGTTCGCAACATGTGGCCGCGGAACGGGGCGACATCAAAGCGTCGGAAGCCGATTTAGAACGCTATCGCAAAGACATGGCGCTCTCGCTCAAAACCGCGGAGGGCCGGCGGAAAGTAATCGACAACTGCCGCCAATGCCACGACGGCGACAACAGCATCGACTTCAAAGACGGCGACAACTTCGACAAATACTGGCCGAAGGTGGAACACCACGGGAAAGATTAGCGTGCGAGGTCCGACTTTGGCTCCGCGACCCTCAAAATCTCCCGACTTTTTCGACTTTGCGCGCACTAATCCCTGGTAGAGTCAAATTGATGGCGCGCTCCGAGCCGCGGCAAGGTCCTATCCTCCGGTTTGCTGATTTTGTTTGCCGGCGGCGAAGAGATCCGCAACGTCGATGCTGAAACCGGGCAGCAACACGGAACCTGCTGAGTCGCCGGCCTTAAATTGGCCATGGACTCGGTATTCTGCACCGTCGAGCACTAGCACCATCACCGTTTGCATTTGCGGATCGACGATCCAGTATTCTGGAATTCCGGCGGCGGCGTAATCGTGACGCTTCTCTTCATAATCACGCTTACGCGATTCAGGATCATCGCTGACAATTTCCATTACCAGATCAGCCGATTCCGGATATTGCTGGCCCACCGGTACTCGGCCGGGCCGAAGGAAGATAAGGTCTGGCTCGCGAAAATGTTCCGGTCCAAAATGAACAGGCAACGGCGCAAAAAAGGACCATGCCCAGTTCTCGCGACGCCACGTACTCATCCAACCGAGCAAAAAGAAATTTTGCAATGAGTTGATGCAGGAGGGTCGGCATTGGCAAAACCTTGAGGCGTCCTTTGACAAGTTCAATAATTCGGCCACCTGCCTGGTCCAACCCCAAATACTCCGATTCGCTCCAGTCTCCTTGAGCTGGGAATAAGTACGCAACCTCCCACGCTGGATCACCAAGTTGCGACACAGGAGGGGGTGTGACGTTATAGCCTGGATGGACAATGCTCATAAAGCTACCTGAGTTTCAACTTTCAACATTCTATTCTCGATCACCTCACCCTGCAATTTGCGCCATCGCCTCGTCGGGAATGTTGAAGTTGGCGGCGACGCTTTGCACGTCGTCGTGATTGTCGAGCTGGTCCATCAGGTTGAGCACTTTGCGGGCTACGTCGGGGTCATCGACGCTCACCGTATTCGTGGGAATGCGTGCCAGTTGGCTTGATTCCGGCTCCAGGCCGGCCTTTTGCAATTCACCGGCGACCGCGGCGAACAGGTTGGCATCGCAGGTAATTTCAAACTTGTCGCCGCTTTGTTTTACGTCGTCGGCGCCGGCTTCCAGGGCGATTTCCATCAGCTTGTCTTCCTCGATCTTGTCAGCGTCCACAACAAACAGGCCCTTGCGTTCGAACATCCAGGCAACGCAATTCGTGGCGCCAAGTTTGCCATCGTTCAACTCGAAAATCTTGCGAACTTCCGGTGCGGTGCGGTTGCGGTTGTCGGTCAGAATTTCGCACATCACCGCCACGCCGCCAGGGCCGTAGCCTTCATAGATGATCTCTTCCAGATTCCCGCTTTGCAGTTCGCCGGTGCCGGTTTTGATGGCCCGGGTGATGTTTTCGTTCGGCATGCTGACTGCCCGAGCGTCGGCAATGGCGTACCGCAGGCGGAGATTGGCGTCGGGATCGCCGCCCCCCATTTTCGCCGCCACGATAATTGCTTTGGCCAGCTTGCTCCACAGCTTGCCGCGCTTGTTATCGATCAGCGCCTTTTTTCGCGAGATATTTGCCCAATGGGAATGGCCAGCCATGCGGTTTGCGTCCTACTCTAATTGAAAAAAGATTCACAGATAAATAAATGACCAAGCACCAATGACCAATGGCACGGTCGACGAAACGTTATTGACTACCGTCGCTGCGCCGAAAGATCGTTGAAAAGATCAGCACCAGCTCTCGCGATTCTTTCCACAATTCACGCGCTGGCTCTCGTATCGTCGGTTGTGCCGCAACGATCATTCTTAACCAGTGCTGGGTTTCACGAGCTTCACGTTTGCAGATGCTAATTCGGTATCTGAATTCTTTCTTAGAGCCGGCCTCATCAGCTTCCAGGTAATTCGCTCTAATGCTTGTCGCGGCGCGAACGAGTTGGCTGACGAGAGGCTTGAGAACGGCGTCGATTTTCAACGTTCGTCCAAATCTAACAATCGACTCTCCGAACCGTGCCATCCGTTCCGCCAAGTCAAAATCGCGTTTACTTCCATCATCAAACTGTCCGGCAAAATCCTTGGTCATTGGTGCTTGGTCATTTGTCATTCTTTCCTAGCTTCTTTTGTGCTGCTTCCATTTTCTCTTTTTCTCCCGCCTTCTTAAAGGCCTCGGCAGCGCGGGTCCAGGCGGCTTTGGCTTCGGCGTCTTGGCCGAGCTTGGCGCGGACTTCGGCGATGTGGGCAAGCACTTCGCCATCGGGTTCGTCTTTGTCGACGGCTTTTTGCAATTGCGTTAATGCTTCGGCGTAGTGGCCCAAACGGAACAGGGCCCAGCCCAGACTGTCTCGATAGGCAAAGTTGTCTGGCTCGGCGGCGACGGCCAGCTGGGTCATCTTTTCAGCACGGTGCAGATGAAGATTTTGATCGGCCCACAGATAGCCCAAATCGTTATTGGCGCCGGGATCGTCTGGAAATTCATCGAGCACTTGCTCCAGCCATTCGACGGCTTGCTTGTTCTCGTTTTTCTGCACGCAGATGTTCGACAGCGCCTCTCGGGCCTGGCAAGATTTCGCGAGCGCCATCGGTCGTGAAGTCGTCTTCGAACTTTTCCACCAGTTCCTGATAGGCCTTGGCCGCATCGTCGTACCGCTTGGCGTGATATAAAATCCACGCGGGTCGGCCGGCCATTTCCGGATTTTTCGGTTGCTTCTCGGCCGCCGTTCTGGCCGCAGCCAAAGCTTCGTCGGTCTGGCCCTGCATTTCAAGCGCGCCCGCCAAATAGAAATGAAAGGCCGGATTGTCGTCCGGCAAAACTTTTTCGTCGATGCCGCGTTGAAAAATGGCGGCGGCTTCGGCAGCCTTGTTATCCATCAGCAGGCCGACACCCCACACCAAGAGCAGCTCGGAGGCCGACTTCGGATTGGCTTTGATCGCCAGGTTGAACAGCTTTTCTGCATCGCTCCAGCGTTTGGCTTCCGCGGCCAGCAGGGCTGCGACACGCAAGGCGAATTGGTCGTTTGCCTGGGCGGCGGAATGTTGCTTTTCGGCCGCTTCGAGGATTGCCGACAACAGTTTTTCGTCTTTGATGATTTCTTGTGCGCTCGCTTCCACAATCGACAGCGAGCCCGATTTCTCGGCGACCTGCGCGAGCACTTTCAGCAAAGCCTCGGGCTGATTCGTGCGACGATACACATCGATGAGAGCCGGATATGCTTGCTCCGATGACTTGTCGGCCAGCGCCGCTTCCAATAGCGGCTGCGCTTTGTCGAGTTTTCCGGCTTCCCGATATTGCTGGCCCAAGAAATAGGCCAGCAGCGTGTTTTTCGGCTGCGCCTTGTGCAGGGCTTCCAGCCGGGAAATCAATTGGTCGTCTTGTTTGAGCTGCTTGAGCGACTTGGCCAGAAGTTCGTATGGCACTACGCCTTTGGTGGTCGATTCCGCGTCGAAGTATTTTTGCAATTGATCGAGCGCCGCCTGCGGTTTGTCGGCCGCCAATTCTACGCGGGCGAGGTTCACGGCCAAGGTCGGCTCATCGGGTTTCAATTTGTTGAACCGCTCGAATGCCACCCGGGCATTGTCAGGCTGATTCGCTTCCAGAAACGCCGCGCCAAACAATTCGTAAATCGCGCCATCATCGCCGAGAATCACTCGGCGCGATTTTGCGTCGAGACCAGATTGTTTTGGCTGCTCGAGCGCATCCATGACCTGTTTGAACGCGGTGGCCGATTCGGCGAACTGCTCGTTCAGAAAATAGAGCCTGCCCAATTGCATTTGCACGGCTATCAGCTGGGGCGAGGGCTTCTCTTTTGCCAGCGTTTCCGCCAGGTGCTGATAGAGCTTGAGGGCCCGCTTCCACTCGCCGGCTTCGGCCAAATACTCTGCGGCGCGGACCAGAATGGCATCGTCGACCGAGTTTTGTTCGATGTACTTGACGGCGTACCGCAGACCTTCTTCAGGCCGATCGATGGTGAAGGCCAGAGGCACAAGCTCGCGCAACACCGGAGTGGCATCGGGATCGTAACGGATGGCTCGCTCGTACTGCCGTAGCGCTTCCGGCAGCATCTGCCGTTGTTCGAGCATCCGCCCGGCTGAAAAGTGCGCGGCCGCCGCCAGTCGGTCTTCTTCCTGCTCGGTTCGCGCTTGCCGCGGCGAGAGAATCTCGAGCGGGTCGTCCAACGGCTGCGTGGCGGTGGGTGTCGGCGCGGCTGCAGCGAACTGCGGAATTGCAGTCGCAACGACAAGGGTTACGAGCGATCCAATCACGAAGCCGAGATAACGCATGATGTCCTCCCGCCGGTTAAGTTTGGCGTGAGAGAAAGTTGACGATGATGATTACCGGTGATTGATGAATGGCGCGCCTGCGCAGTTCGCTCAGCCAACGGTCGAAGCTTTACGGCGACCCGGATCTCAATCACCGCGGTTTGCGTTTGGCCAAATGCTTGGTGGGCGATTTTCGCGCACCCCTGCGTACATCGCGGGCATGGGCAGCAGTTGGCGGCCGGCTGGCTTTGGCGGCCGGCTTGACGGGCAACTCTTTTTTGCCGGTCAGTTTTTTGTGGGCTGTTTCCGCCGCCTTGCCGACCAGGGGTTTTTTGCCGTCCTTGCCGGCGTCTTTTTTGCCGGCCGATTTCTCCAGATGTTTCGCTTCACGAGCTGCTTTCGCGGCGGCCTCTTTGTCGGCGGCCCCCTTCAACGCGGCTTTGCCGGCGGCCGCCTTGGCATCCGCGATGGCTGCGGCTGCCGCAGCTTCGGCGGCTCTGGCGGCTTCTTTTCTCTGCCCGCGCTTTGGTAACCGATCCTTCGCCTCAGAGTTGATCGCCAGCAGCAGTGCCTTAATCGCCGGTGAAAATGGGTTGGCAACAAAGTCGGCCGAGAATTGATGCAACAGCGAGCCGAACTCGGTGCCTTTGTTCTTGGGAATGGCCCGCTCCAAGCCGGCGACATTGGCTGAATCGCGCTCTTGTTCCGTCGCAATGCCGACGATGTACAGGATCTCCAGGGCGCCACGATCGAGTGGAATCGAGTGGCCGCCGAGAGCGTGCTGAGTGGCATACGCCACAACAAACGATGAAGCGCCCTCCATTTTTGCCAGCCGCTTGATGCCCACACCGATGTTTTGCTTTTTCACCGGCTCCAGATCGAACGAGTAGGTGTCTTCGAATACCGTTTGCAAAATGCGTTTCAAGTTGGAAGCCGCCGCCTCGGGATTGGGCAGCTCGCGGAGCGATTCGGCCAGCTCTTTGACCGTGCTGACGCGGACTTCGTTCCAGTCGAAAAACGAGGTGCTCAGATGTACGTACGTTTTCTCGGCCTTGTCGTAATGCGCATTTTCCAGGCAACAGGCAAAGAGCATCTGCTCCAGCAGTGGTCGATCTCCGTTGATGGAAACCGGCTTGTAGTGCTGCTTGAGCACTTTGTAGATCTTGGTGATTAATGTAGCCCGATTGGAACCAGCCATGGTTTTGAATTTTGCGTGATGCTTGAGTGTTTCTTAGCCAGTGAAGTAGTTTAACAATTGGTTAGCGGGGCCGACGAGATGGACCGGCGTGGCCGTCGTCGGCCGCATCGTCATCGTCGTCTTCGTGCTCGAAATCGTCAGTAGCCTCGGCACGAATGTTTTCGTCGCCAGCAGGAAAGGACTCCTCAGTTTCCGGTGAGGGTTCGTCCGTTTCCAGCGGCAGCACTTCTTTGAGGATCCGCGCCATTTCGATCGATTTTTTCACGCCTTGATCGAGCACGAACATCAACCGCGGCGTATAGCGGGTATCGATTTGCGAGGCGATTTTCGACTGTAAGAATCCGGCGGCGCTTTGCAATCCGCGGACCGCCAGATTTTGCTTGGTTTCGTCCCCCATGACCGACACGTTAACTTGGGCATGTCGCATATCCGGCGATACTTCCACGCCCAGCACGGTGACATCGCGCACGCGCGGATCGCGCAGCTCGGCCAAAATCGCCATGCTGACGACTTCGCGAATGGCTTCGGCGGCTTTCAGCAAGCGGCGGGATGACATGACGGGAAAGAGCGGTGTGGAAGTCAGAAGCCGAAAAATCCGTTTCTTAAATTTAGCCCAAAATTTGCCGCTAAAATCCGATTTTTCGCGGCACAAAGCCTGAATAAGACCCGTTACAGACGCTCCAGAATTGCGTCCACGAGGCTGTGTTTTACCAAAAATCCCCTTTATTCCTCCCGGCTTGCCGGCGACCGCATGCTGCTAAGGATTCAGAACGTGCGGGCGACCTCCTCCACGCGGTAGCACTCCAGAACATCGCCCTCTTTCAGGTCGTTGAAACCGGCCACCTTAATGCCGCACTCCAGCCCTTCGCGTACTTCGCGCACATCGTCTTTTTCCCGGCGCAGCGTTTCGATGGGGTAATCGCCGATGATGCGGCTTTCGCGGATCACGCGCACTCGGCTGTTGCGTTGCATATTGCCGGAAAGCACGCGACAGCCGGCCACAGTGCCAACGCGGCTAATGACAAAGGTTCGCAGGATGAGCGCCCGACCCAGTTCCGCTTCGCGCTTCTCTGGCTTGAGCATGCCTTCGAGCGCCTTCTTCAGGTCGTCGGTCACTTGATAAATAATGTCGTACCGCCGAATTTGCACACCTTTGCGTTCGGCCAGCAAACGGGCTTTTTCATCGGGCACGACGTTGAAGCCGATGATCACAGCGTCGGAGGCGTCGGCCAAATGCACATCGGCCTCGCTGACGCCGCCCACCGTGGCTTGCAGCACTTTGATTTTGACTTCCGGGTGCTCCAGTTTGTTGAATTCTTTGAGAATGGCCTCGATGGAGCCCCGCACATCGGCACGCAAAATGATATTAAGCGTTTGAACCTGCTGCGTACCCAAGCGATCGAACAGATTTTCCAGCGTGACGTGAACCGGGCCGGCGCCGAGCATGGCCTGCCGCGTTTGATTGTGCCGCTGTAGCGCGATTTCGCGGCTTTCGGAAATATCGCCGAGGACGTAGAACTTGTCGCCGGCTGCGGGGGGGACATCTAAGCCGGTGACGTTCACGGGCACCGAAGGGCCGGCCGCCTCGATTTTGCGGCGCGGATTCAGAGTATCGTACATGGCTTTTACGTGCCCACTGGCGACGCCGCACACCAGCGCATCGCCGACGTGCAAGGTGCCGCGCTGCACCAGCAGCTTGGCGACCACGCCGCGGCCCTCGTGCAATTCCGCTTCCAGGCAGGTGCCGATGGCTTTGCGATGCGGATTGGCTTGGAACGCTTTATCGTCGGCGATGAACAAGAGCATTTCCAACAGTTCGTCGATGCCCTGACCAGTAATAGCGCTGGTTTTGATGACTTCGGTATCGCCGCCCCAGGCACGCGGCACCAACTCGTTGCGGGCAAGCTGCTCGTAGATTTTTTGTTCGTTGACGCCCGGCAGATCGATTTTGTTCAGCGCCACGACAATCGGCACGCCGGCAGCGCGGGCGTGGCTAATGGCTTCTTCGGTTTGTGGCATGACGCCGTCATCGGCTGCCACAACCAGTACGGCAATATCGGTGACATTGGCGCCGCGAGCCCGCATTTCGGTGAACGCTTCGTGCCCCGGCGTATCGACGAACGAAATTTTGCGACCGTCTTTTTCGATTTCATAAGCCCGAATGTGCTGCGTAATGCCGCCGCTTTCGCCGCTTGCGACATCGATGCCGATGATCTTGTCGAGCAGCGAAGTTTTGCCATGATCGACGTGACCGAGTACCGTGATGACCGGCGGCCGCGATTCCAGCGTAGCCGGGTCATCGACTTGATCGTCGATTTTCTCCCGTAATCGCTCTTCAACCGTGAGCGGCTTTTTCACTTCGACTTCCACGCCCAACTCCGACGCCAAAAGTTCGACAGTGTCGGCATCGATGGGCGACATAATGTTGGGCATGGCGCCGAGTCCTAACCCCAGCAGCTTGCCCAACACCTGACTGGCCGAAATGCCGAGGGCTTCGGAAAAACTTCGCACGGTGGTGGGAAGCTCGATCGTGACTTTGGTCTTACGCGGCGCGGCGGTGTTTGTGCCTTTGCGCTGGATGCGCTTGAGTGCGGTCCGCGAGACGGTGGTGTCGTCGTCGTCTCCGCGCGTGCGTTTGGCCTGTTCGGCGGCGTGACGCTTGCGGTTGAGCTGCCGCGCTTCTCGGCCACCCAGCGCACCTTTGAATTCCTCGCCCTCTACCGGCGCACCTTTGCCGCCTCCTTTCTTTTGGCGCTCGCGAGCTTCGCGCGTCAATGGGCCAGGCTTTCCTAACGGCGGCGGAACCGGCGCGGGCCCCGTGCCTCGGCCAGGCGTCTTCTTTTGCTGTTCGTCGGTGCGGCGGCGTTCTTCCGCTTTCTTCAAGTGCTCCGAAAGTGCCGGCTTCGCGCCGGCCTTGCTGGCTCGCATGACATCGGCCGGCAAGCGCAGGTCGGGCTTCTGGGCGCGGGCTCGGCGGGAGCTGTCGGCTGTGGCGGTGTTTTGGCCGACGATGGCGGCAACTGCGCCAAGCGAACGGAAGGCGATCCCCGTGTAACCGGCCGCGGCTCGAGTGGCTTCTTACGCACCTCGACCGGCTTTTCGACCTTGGGCGCATCAATAACCGGCGGCTTGCCGGCCACTCCGCCAGGCGGAATGTATTGTTCGCGGGTGAGGGCTTTCTTTTCGGGGGCGCTGCCACCGCCACGCCGGAACTTGAAGAGGCTGCGATGCTGTTGCGTTCGCCACCGCTACGATTGCGGCCGCCCAAATACTCCTTCAGCCGATCGACTTCTTCGTCGGTCATGCTCGCCAGCGCAGAGCCCTTACCAGAGATTCCCGCTTTGGCGCAGATCTCCACCAGCTCTTTGCTGTCGATTTTCAACTCTTTGGCGAGCGAATAGATACGAGCGGCCAAGTGGGGCCCTCCCTCATTTCAGCCCGGCCCCGCCGCAAGCGACGTGCGGCCCAAAGGCTTTTGATTTATCAAACCATGGTTCAGGACTCCCCAACCGTGGCTTACAGGCACGACGGCCGTGCCGGAAAGTACAAGTATACGTTTCTGTTGGACATCAATTCGAGCCGCCGGCGGCAGTTTCTTCCCCCGTGGCGGCTTTCTCATCATCGGCTGCGCCATTAGCGGCGCCGTTGGATGTGTCCGCCGTTGCTTCGACAGGCGCGGCTGTTTCACCGGGCTCTTCACCGAGTGATTTTTTCAGCGCGGCTTCTTTTTGGTCAGCTTCCGCGGTGGCCGCTTCAATGCGATCTTGCTCGCGCTGTCGGCGGCGTTCGGCGGCGGCGGCGGCCTCAGCGGCTTCCGCTTTCGCCTCCGCCTGGTCGACGATGTGTTGCACCTGCTCTTCAGTGAGGTTGCCCATTGCCATCAGGTTATCGGGTTCGATGACCGACAGTTCGTCGTAGGTCAAAAAGCCTTCGCCCACCAAACGTTCGGCCAGCGAACTATCGACGCCATCAATTTCCGAATAGCCCGCCACGGCCCGTTCGATTTCCGAATCGAGCTCTTCGCGGGTCATAATTTCGATATCCCAGCCAGACAGTTTGCTGGCCAGCCGTACGTTTTGACCGCGGCGTCCGATGGCCAGCGAGAGTTGATCTTCTTTCACGAGCACAATGGCCTTGCCGATCATTTGGCACAAAATGACTTCTTCGACCTCGGCCGGCTGCAGAGCATTAGGGATGAGCACTTGCAGATCGTCGCTCCAACGGACAATGTCGATTCGCTCGCCGCCCAATTCGTCGACAATGTTCTTGATGCGGTTGCCGCGCACGCCGACGCAAGCGCCGACGCAATCGACCCGCTGATCGCTGCTGCTGACGGCCACTTTGCTGCGGTAACCCGGTTCGCGCGCCATGGCCCGCACTTCGATCACGCCGTCGGCAATTTCAGGAATTTCCTGCTCGAACAGCCGCTGCACCAATTGCGGTCGCGTGCGGCTGAGAATTACTTTCACGCGGCTGCCGACTTTTTTGACATCGAACACTGTCGCCCGAACCCGCTCGTTGGCGTGGTGCGTTTCGCCGGGAATCTGTTCGCTGCGCGGCAGAATGGCTTCGGTGTTGCCGAGCGATACCGTGGCGGTGCCGTTTTCGTACTTTTGCACCACGCCGGGGATCATCTGCCCCATCAGCTCTTGATACTCGTTGTACAAGGCATCGCGCTCGGCTTCGCGAATCTTTTGGATGATGACCTGCTTGGCCGTTTGAGCCACGATGCGGCCCAGCGTTTCCTGCGGATCAAGCTCCACTCCGTTGTGCGAGCCGGAAATGGCGCCGCTAATGCGATCGATGGTGACGACAATGTTCTCTTCTTCGCCGTACTGTTTTTTCGCGGCCGACACCAGTGCAGCTTCGATCGCTTGGAAAACAATTTCCTTGTCGATATTTTTATCGCGATGGATCGAATCGACGATCCGCAGAACTTCAGTTGCGTTCATCGCCGGGTTCGCTTTCTTAATCGGTACGCCTATTGAAGCCCAGGGTTGCAATCACTGGGCCTACTGTGCAATTCAGTTTCAAACGTCGTTGTGTCCACCAACAAAAAACGGGAACGAGTCATCCACGTTCCCGCGCCAACGCCCGAGCTTGCTGCCACGGTGCTTTACATACACAGCCCCGCAATTTCGGACAGACGGTGACCTTTTCGCACGGCGTGGTCTCCGCGAACAACCACTCGTTTTTCGCGGCTGCGACCCACGCCGCCGACGCGAAACTCGTTTTGCCACACAACTTAACGTGTTGTGCAACCGATTAAATCTATCGGTGCAGCTGCCAACTGTCAAGCCGCAGAAACCTCTGGTCTTGTCCCGATTTGACTAATCCTGATTTGACCAAAATTGGTTCGCAGCTAAAAAGCCAAAAAACCAAACTGTACAAGGCTGTCGCAAATTAGGCAGGGGACCATTTTAGCAAGTTCCCAATCATTCCCCACTGCACCTCCGAGACGCCAAGAAACTCACCACGCTGGCACAAAAAAATCGCACTCCTCACTCTCTTCAATAAGACCAAGAGAAGAGCGATCAGCAGCGACGGCACGTTCAATTACACCTACGACCACGTGGCGTTCGATTCCTTCGGCAACCGACTTAACGCTCCGACAACGCTGGAGTCCTTTATCGGGTACACCGGCCGTTACCTGGACCCGGCGACCGGGTTACAATGGAATCAAGAGCGCTGGTACATCGCCAGTCTTGGCACTTGGGCCAGCCAAGACCCGATCGGCTTCGCCGGCGATCTGTCCAACCAGTACCGTTACGTCGGCAACTCCCCAACGAACTATGTTGATCCGAGTGGGCTGGCTACTCTTGGGGGCGGCGGTGATGTTCACGTTAATCTTGGTCCGATCCCTCTTCATGTGAGCGGTTCGGTCGATGCTACAGTTGGGTTCTGGTGGATAATTCCAATGGATTTTTCCGGGACCATTACTGTAGGTGCTGGCCCTGGAATGGGAATTGGTGGAAGCGCTGGTAGACACGGAACGTGGACTACTGCGCCTGATACTTCGTCGCTATTCGGTCCGGGACAAAGTATGGGTATAGACACGCCATTTGGTGGTGCATCGTATGTCACGGGCCGCAATCAGTACGGCTGTCCAACAGGCTACGATGGCATCACGATTTCTGCACGGTCGCCTTACGGACCTGGTGCCTATGCTGACAACACCGAACAACAGGAATCAGAGGATTATTTCCCTGGAATCCCGATGCCAAATGGTGGTTTGGGTTGCCGAATCTCTTTAATTCGAACGATAGACAACATGCTGCCGATGCGTTTATGAATTGGTTGGGCAGCCTTGGGTCGTCAGAGCAGTACGAATTCGATGGATATGGAAATGCGAAAGGTGTCAACTTTGGCGGCGTCGGCCACAAGTGGTAATATGCAGCTTCTCAGCGGTACAATTCGAGTGGTCATCGCAGTAGCCTTGGGTGCTTGTATGTTAATGACCTTCGTTAGCGTTGTTGGCATTTGGGTGGCAACAGCGAAGGCTGTTCGCCGCCGAAAGACAGACGTATCGGTCATTCGCGCTCTGCACAGCTACAACCTTTGGTATCGACCGGAATTCTATTTAGAAGATACTCAAGTATGGCTTGGTCGTATACGTCGCGGTTTTGTAGGCGCTTTCGTATTCCCACTTTGTGGCATACTGTTGATGTGGTTGGTTACGCTATGGCGAGATTAGGTGTCTTACCATTCCACAATCTCGACGCGAGAGAGCAAATATGATGCAGGAGCATTGGCAGCAAACAGAGGCCGCACCCTTGTACCCAACTAGGCGCATCCTGGGGATTCGTCGCGGTGCAAAACTCGGCGCGCTTGTCGGCTTCATCGGCGGTACAGTGATTATTGCCGGAGCCATTGCAGTGTCTTTACTCAATATCCGTCTGTTCGGCGTTCAGCTTATATTAGAAGGCAGCATCCTTTCAAACGTCATCGGCGCATCCATTTCAGTTGTGGTAGTTGCGATATGTGGAACAATTGTGGGAGCAGGGATAATGGCCGCTGTAGGTCTCTTTCATAGTCGGGACGATGGCCATTCGAGCATGTGAACCACGTCGGCAACTCCCCACAGTAGAATTCACCGCGTCAGTCTTGACGGAAATTGATCGTCGAGTGTCGATACCGATTTTGCGCGAACACTGGCCCACCATCGTGTTGCGCAGCGGAGATTAGACCCCACCGGGGAAAGAAAACGGGTCAGAACGATTTGTTGGGAGAGAGACCGCAGTAATTAGTTCTGACCCTCTTTGGCTTCCCCTTTTTGGCTTCCCCAATGCGAGACGACTTTAATCCATCGCGCGCACCAAAACGGCGCTGGCCTGGCCTTGTGGCGTAACGCTCAGATTGATGAAAGAGCGGCCGGGAGAAGGGCTGCCGTTATTCGGCTTCACAACGGCAATGGGACACTGCGGATCGGGCGTTTCGTAATTGAGAATCGGAAACAGTTGCCCCTGAGAAAGCGCCAGCAGGCTGGCGATCAATTCGATCATGCCGCTGCCAGCGCCGAGGTTGCCAAAGTAGCTCTTTGCGGCGGTAACCGGCACTTTGTCGGCGGCGCCGCCGAATACGTCGCGGATGGCTTTGGCTTCGTCGATATCGCAACTGCGAGTGCTCAGTCCGTGGGCGTGAATATGGCCGACTTCGTCAGGGGCAATTCCGGAGTGTTGCAAGCTTTTTCGCATCACGTTGGCCAATGCCACATCGCGGCGGGCCACGCAATTGGTGTCGGCCACTTGCGAGGAACCGTGGCCGACAATTTCGCCGTAAATGGTTGCTCCGCGTGCTTTCGCCGTGGCAAGTTCTTCAATCACGATGGCCCCAGCGCCTTCGCCGATGACCATGCCGGTGCGGTTTTTGTCGAACGGCCGGCTGGCTTTCGAGGGCTCCACGCCGTTGCCGGCCAACTCTTCCGTCTGGGCGGCATGCACGGTTTTCATCGGATGCACCCGTGTGCCGGTGGCGCCGACGACCATAATGTCGGCGCTGCCGCGCAGAATGGTGCGGACCGATTCGCCAATCGCCAGATTCGCCGCAGCTTCCCGGTGGGTGATTGAATTGTTCGGCCCCCGCAGATCGTTGTAGATGGCCACGTGGCTGGCTGGCATGTTGGGCAGATACTTCAAAAGCCACAACGGCGAAAGTTGCGGCATGCCGTCGGTCGCCCAGCGGTTGTAATCGAAGACGCCTTCGGAATCGCGGCACCGGTTGATGCCGGCGCTGAACTCCTCGGGCATGGTGAGCATGTAATCGGCGCCAAAGACGCAGCCGGTCCGCTCCGGGTCGTACGTTCCGTTGCCGACCACCAGCCCGGCGTCAGCTAAGGCCAGCTGCGCCGCAGCCACGCCCATCTGGCACTCGCGGCACATGACCTTGAGGCCCTTGCGGATGGCTTTTTTCTGCTCTTTTTCCAGCGGACCGAAGTTTTCGATGTCGCCGGTGAACTCCCGTGCTTCGGCGGCCACGTGGGTCGGCAGAAACTTCGACGGAACGGCTTCCAGCGGCCCGACACCGCTGCGGCCCGCCGCTAGCGCATCCCACAGCGCCTGCTTAGAATTGCCGACTGGGCTGATCAACCCTAGGCCGGTGATGACGACACGTCGCTGAGATACGGGCATAGATTCAACGTCAAAGCTTGCCTAAATTAACCCTGTTAATATATCGGGCGTGTTTTGGGGCCGCAATCGGCTACCGCTTAGCGTTGAAGGTTCACAATCGCCCCACCGCCGGGGTTTGCAGGTTACGGCTGACACTGGGCGGTTTGCCGGCGACCCCCTTGTCTTCAATGAAGACGAGCAAATCGGCGTGATCGCTGGCGCTGATTAGCGGAATTTTCATGGTTGTCGGCTCCGGTGGCGTCGGTGTCGGCACAATGCCCAGGCCAATTACCAGCACCATGTCGGCCGGCCAGTGGAATTTCTCGGCGAACCGGTTGCTGTCGATTTGCGGCACTTGGATCTCGGTGCGTTGCCGCGGGGCTGCCGGTGTTGGCACATCAATCGAAACCGGCGTTAGCTTTTCCACCTGATCCAGATTGCACTTCACGACGGCATCGATGGTGTGACCATCGAGCGACAACAGTGGTTTGAACTCCAACGAAAACCCTTCGTCGATTTGAGCCGTCTCGGGAGTGAACCCCGGCCAGGCTTCCGGTTTCAGAATCACGTCTTTGATGTAATTGCGGGGCCGCGAGGCAGAGACCACCGTCGATTGTCCGTTTTGCACCAGCAACTGCGGAGAGCTGTGTTCGCGGAAGTCGGTTCGCCTTTGCAGTTCGGCAATCATCATCGCAGCATCTTCCTTTGACAGCAGCCACGCTTGAATGCCTTGCGTTTGCACTGGCACCGGCCGCAGCACACGCTGCATTTTGGATCGCCAACTTGGACTGCCGATGGTGATCAAACGAATGCCGAACGCTTGCGTATCGACTTGCGGATTCACAAACCGATCGACGAGTTCCGAAACCGTCTCTTGCATCTGCGGTGTGTGATAAACGCGCAGGGTGCGGCCGTTGGCGCTCAGTATTCCCAGCGGTTCACTGTGCCAGGCTTCGTAGCCGGTTTCGCGCAAAATCCAATCGACAATCGCCTGCTCAGGCCGCGTGGTACTGGTTGCCCGCAGTGTGTACGGCGTGATGTCGTACTCGCGCCAAACTTGTCCGGCATCGTTCGGCAGCGTGCCATTGCCACTAGTGACTTTGGCGATCGGCGCCCGCGGCGTGCCGGCCAGTGGCTGAAGACTCCCGCCAGCCATGTTGCTAGACGTCGTCGTCGCACCGCCAGGAGCACGCCAACTGCTGCCGGCATCTAACGGCGGAGCGGTCGACGGTGCTTGTGCCAAAACAAGTCTTTCGCAGCTGACGATGGCTAGAACAACGAATATCGATTTCCAATGGCGGACCATGCTCCATTCTCCACAAGCGGAAAGACACACTTAGCGCAGCAAGGATCGTAAAGCTATCGGTAGGGGGAGGCGAAGAATAGCGACATCGCGACAGCGGAACAAGGGCGATGAGAGCGGGGGGATGCAGCGTGGCGTGACAGCACCCGTTTACAGCGATGCGTTAACAGACCGCTATGATTTCCCGTTGCGTAGCTGCCCCACGATCAGCGAGGCATTGTGGCCGCCGAAGCCGAAGCTGTTGCTCATTGCGGCTTTCAGCCTTCGTTGGCGGGCCTTTTTGGGCGTGTAATCGAGATCGCACTCCGGATCGGGCTGGTCGAGATTAATCGTCGGCGGAATCATGCTGTCACGCAGTGCCAGCACGGTGAAAATCAATTCCACGCCGCCGCTAGCGCCCAGCAAATGACCGATTTGGCTCTTCGTGCTGGAAATGCTGACTTGCCGAGCGTGATCGCCAAAAATGGTTTTGATTGCCCGAGTTTCCGCCGCGTCGCCCAGCGGCGTGCTGGTGCCGTGGGCGTTGATGTAGCCGACTTCACTGGCATTCATTTGAGCGTCGGCCAGGGCTCGTTCCATGGCCTTTGCGGCGCCGGTGCCGTGCTCATCGGGCTGGGTGATGTGCCCGCCATCGGCGCTGGCGCCGTAGCCGAGCACTTCGGCCAAAATGCTTGCTCCGCGCCGTTTGGCATGTTCGTATTCTTCGAAGACCATAACCCCGGCGCCTTCGCTGAGCACAAAACCATCGCGGTCTTTATCGAACGGCCGGCTGGCTTTTTCTGGTTCTTCGTTGCGTTCCGATAGTGCCTTCATGTTCGAAAATCCGGCGATGCTCATGGGCGTGATGGCGGCTTCTGCGCCGCCGGTGATCATCACATCTGTCTCGCCGCGTTGGATGGTGCGGAAAGCGTCGCCCATGGCATTGGCCGCGCTGGCACAGGCGGTGGCTACGGCCGTGTTTGGGCCGCGCAAGCCGTAGACAATCGACAAATGCCCGCTGGCCGCGTTGACCATCATCTTGGGCACCAGGAAAGCGGAAACCCGATCTGGTCCCTTCATTAGCAGCCGTTCGAGTTGTTCTTCGATCTCGTGCAGCCCGCCGATGCCGGAACCCAAGATCACACCGCAGCGGAAGGCGTCTTCTTTGGCGAAATCGAGCCCGCTTTGGCGCACAGCATCAATGCCGGCGACCAGTGCAAATTGCGTGAACCGGTCGATGCGGCGGATTTCCTTGGCGGAGGCGTATTCCTCGGTGGGCGCCCAATCGACCACCTCGCCGCCGAACTTCACCTTGAAGTCGCTCGGTATCGAACAAGCGCAGACGGCGGATGCCGCTCTCGCCGCGCAGAATGCGCTGCCAGAGATCTTCCACCTTGTGGCTTAGTGAGGTGACGGCCCCCAGGCCGGTGACGACAACACGTCGGTTCATGGCAAAGCGCCGATTCTTACGACTGCGCCTTCTCGATGTACTCGATCGCCTGGCCGACGGTTTGAATCTTCTCGGCGGCGTCGTCCGGAATGTTGATGTCGAACTCTTCTTCGAGCTCCATCACCAACTCCACCTGATCGAGCGAATCGGCGCCCAGGTCGTTTACAAAGTTCGTCTCGGGCGTAATCTGTTCTTTGCTCACGCCCAATTGCGTGGCCACAATATCCATGACACGTTCAGAAACAGTTGCCACGTTAAGAATCCTCCTGCCGCAATCAATAATTCGTGAATCCCAGCCTTAAATCCAGTGGGTTTTCCGGTCCTAATGCTTGATAACAATGCCCGGAAAACGGTACAAGCTGGGTAAGTCGTTGGAAGATAGAGAGTTTGCTGTCGAAAAGTCAAGATATACCGGGTTTGGCCCAGCCTGTAAATACGACCCCCACGGCGATTTTTTCCTTTAGCCAAGCACGATTCGCCAAATGACCAAGCACCAATGACCAAAATCGTGCCGCGCGACAAGTTGATCATTGGGATTTGGTTATTGGTCATTCTTTCGTCATTCGAGTTTAGCTTTGCCACTTGGTGTCGTCATTCGCCATTTTCTCCCTACACCGTAAGTCCTCCATCAATCGTCAGGCATTGCCCCGTGATGTAACTGCTGGTTGGCGAGGCTAAAAACAGCACGACATCGGCCACTTCCTCCGGCGTGCCCAACCGCTTGGCCGGAATGCGCACTTTCACTTGATCTTGCAAAGCGGCACCAAGGGCAGCGCTCATTTCGCTTTCGATGAAGCCCGGGGCAATGGCGTTCACGGTAATTTTTCGTCCAGCCAGTTCTTTGGAAACCGTGCGTGTGAAACCAATCAGTCCGGCTTTTGATGCTGAGTAATTGGCCTGGCCAGCGTTGCCGATGAGCCCTGAGACGCTGGAAATGTTGATAATCCGGCCATAACGCTGCGACATCATCGGACGCGTGGCAGCCCGCGTGAATAAGAAAGCGCCGCGCAAATTAGTGTTAATTACGTCGTCCCATTGATCGTCGCCCATTCGCGGCAACAGCGTGTCGCGGGTAATGCCGGCGTTGTTCACCAAAATATCTAGCCGGCTCCATTTTTCGGCGATCGATTCCACCAGCTCTTGCACGGCGCCGCCGTTAGTGACATCGCAAGCAAAAGCCTCAGCCTGACCGCCGGAGCCGGTAATGGCCGCCACGGTCTCCGCCAGCTTGCCGGTGTCGCGCGCCACGCAGGCCACTTTCGCGCCGTAGCGCCCCAAGGCAATTGCGATCGCTCGGCCAATTCCGCGCGACGCGCCGGTGACGAGCGCGGTTTGGCCGGAAAGATCAACGGTTAAGCGTGGCGTCATTGGATCAGTGCTCATCGAAACTCCTCAATTACAATGACCGATGACCAAGCACCAATGACCAATGCACGGCGGAGGTAGCCTAAGCCTGCTTCATTGGTCATTGAGATTTGGTCATTGGTCATTTTTTGCTATTCCGTCCCCTCGCATTTCAACTTGCGGTCAATCCGTTTCAATAATCCGCGGAGCACGCGGCCTGGGCCCACTTCATACACGCAATCGACCCCCTGGGCAATCAGCCAGCGCATTGAATCTTCCCACGCGCACCGGTTGGACAACCTGCTGCACCAACAGTTGGCGAATCTCTTTCGGATCGTCATGCGGCTTGCCGTCGACGTTGGAAACAACCGGAATTCGCGGCTTTCGCAATTGAACATTCTTCAATACCGCCGACAAGCGTTCCACCGCCGGTTGCATGATCGAAGTGTGAAACGCGCCCGCCACGGCGAGTGGAATGGTTTTCATCGCCCCAGCAGCGTCGGCGGCTTGTGCCACACGTTCGCACGCGGATTTTGTTCCCGAAACGACGATATTGCCCGGGCAGAGCAAATTCGCCACTTGCAGCACTTCGCCCTGCGAACATTCGCGACACAACTGTTCGACATGCTCGCGTTCCAAGCCAAGAATGCTGACCATGCCGCTGGCAACCGCATCGGACGCTGCCTGCATGGCTGCGCCGCGCTCGGCCACAATTCGCAAACCATTTTCGAAATCGAGCACGCCGGCGAAGACCAACGCCGTGTATTCACCCAGACTCAGGCCGGCGGTGAACTGGACGCTCTCAACCACCTCCGGCGATTTCTGTTTCAGCGATTCCATCGCTGTCAGCGACGTGACAAACAGCGCCGGCTGGCTGTATTCCGTCGAATCTAATTTCTCCGCCGGTCCTTCAAAGCAAATCTGCGCGAGATCGTAACCGAGAATCTTTTCAGCGCGATCGAACAGCTCCTTCGCCGCCGGCAGCGACGCCGCCAACTCGCGCCCCATGCCGACCGACTGGGCGCCTTGACCGGGAAAGAGAAATGCTGTCGGCATAAGCTCGAATGACGAAATTCGAATGACGAATGAAATTCCAATTCCCAAATTCGAAACTAGATGCCCAGCAATCTTATCGGCGTTATCCCAAGCGTTTGGAATTTGGAGCTTCAAACTTCACGGGTCATTCGAATTTAGCTCCGCCACTTCGTGTGCGAGCTTCAAATTTCGCGGCGGCGCTACGGTCTTCATTCGCCACGGCCAATCGCCGATGCGACTACTCTTCGGTCTCTACCACCGTGCGCCCCATGTAATGCCCGCACTTGGGGCAGATGGTGTGCGTGGGCACCGCCGAGCTGCACTGGGGGCAGTAAGTGAGCTGCTTGGGCGTTTTGTGATCGTGAGCCCGGCGGGTGCCGGTTTTCTGATTCGATTGTCGTCGCTTGGGGACGGCCATGTTAAGTTCCTATCGTCAAACGCTTTGCGGCCGTTTCCGTGCAGTGTTTTGTGACCTTCCCATGCGACCGGCCACAGCATGGAAACCCAACACTTTACGGCTTTGGGCGGCGAAGTGTCAAGGAGCGCGCGGAGATCGGTAATGATGTAGTTTGTGAAAGTTTTAGAGACCATATTTTTGTGCCGCTGTTTCGGGGGCGATGATTTTGAGCTGTGGCGGCCCACCGCCGTGCATTTCGCTATGCGGATACGTTCGTTCCCACAGCCGGCCATCACTTGGGTCGCGGTATAACCTATCCCAACCGGATGAATCGATCGCAATACTTTCGAGCTGAGAATCAATCAGCCAGTTAATCCGTTGACACACATCGTGGCCAATTACTTGATTGCAGCTTTCGATCCATTGGCCAGTTAAAACGATTTCGGTTGGCTGAAGGCGATTCATGTCTCATCCCATCGTTTGGTCGCACAGATCTTCCAAGTTCCAAAGCGTCCCGGTCACGTTCGCGGCCATTGCCGGCGACATCCGTAGCGTAGTATGCCGGCGGCAGAATTTGTAGTGTGTCGTGCGCGTGCAACCGTCGCGGCGCAATTCCGCAAACAAAGCGACCCCGGTGGGTCCCGAAGGCGCCCACCGGGGTCTGATCGGTTGCCCGTACCGGGCTGATCCGTGCAACCGACGTTCGTTGGCCTCACTTTCCGCGAGGCATGATCGTTAACGGCGTGAATCGCGCAGATAACCGATTTCGCGAATCAACGTTTTCATTTCCTGTTCGAGCTCATCCAGCCGACGAGCAGTGGCGGATTCACCGTCACCATCTCGCGAGCCACGATCGCGATCGGCGGCGAAACGATCGCCACCACGGGGACCAGCATCGCGCCTTGCCGAATCTGGACCACGGCCCATGGGGCCAAAGCCCATTTGTCCAAAACTTCGTGGTCCACGGCGATCGTCACGTGCGGAATCGGACGGACTTCGATCTGGCGGCCCACGCCGCGCAAAATCGGGACCACGATCTTGTGGACCGCCACGGCCAAATGCAGGGCCACGCTCTGGCGGACCGCCACGATCAAACGCTGGTCCGCGGCCCATCGGCCCACGGCGAGCGAATTCAGGACTGCGATCTGGAGGTGGTCCACGCCGCGCGAAATCGGGTCCGCGTCCTGCTGGCGGACCACGACGCGCAAATTGCGGTCCACGGCCTGGCGGTGGACCACGGCGGGCAAAGGCTGGCCTTCGACCTGGGCCGCTTCCATCGCGTCCCCAGCCGGACCAATCACGAATCCAGTTCCCCCAGCCGCGCGCCAGGTCGGCGCCGCCGCGGCGAATTCTTTCACCGAAAGATTCACGATTGCCGCGCTCGCCTCGGGCTGTTGGTGCGTCAGCGCCTCGATCTGGCGGTCCGCGACGAAAATCGTTCATCGGTCCGTCGCGCATGGGTCGATCGGCCGGGCCGCGAATATCATCGCGGCGATCTGTGCGCGGACCATCGAATTTATCCTGCAATTCCTGCCATGCTTTGGTATCGAACTTTCTCTCGCGGCCGGCACCGTCGTCCGCCGCCAGTGCTGCCCGACCCGCGGTTAGCAACGCCAATACACCGACGGCCGCGCAGCTGGTCAGCGCACCAAAATACAGAATCTCCCCGTCCTCGCCTGGAACATATCAAGCTTCTCCTCGCCCGGATTAGCCTTCTTGCCGCGGTGCAAAAGGCACCGCGGCTAATGGATCAAACCCGGTGGCAGAGGGAAAGTTCCGGTGCCCGGCAGCGGCAGATTCACCACAGAGACACGGAGGCACAGAGCAGGCAGAAGATCGATAAGAATACCAGGAATCCAGGAGAGTAGATTGGCTGGTACCTTGCTCGGATTTTTGTTATGGAATTCCTGATTTCCTGGCTTCCATATTCGAATTGGTTCTCCGTGATCTCCGTGTCTCTGTGGTGAACTAACTGCTGGCGCTGCGGTAGGCTTCCAGCGAGCGCTGAAACAGCCAGCGGGAGCCGAGAATGCTGCCGGCGGTGGCCAAGAGTGCGAAGCCGGCTAACCACCAATTTTCCGCCGATAGCGGCTTGGCCATCAGGCGGGCCGGCACGTTCACGACGACCATTACCGGAATCAGAAACGTGAAGATCATCCGCAGCGGGCCGCCCCAGGGCCCGGCGTAAATTTCCATCGGGTAGCGCGAAAAATTGGTGATGTAGAACCAGAAATCGTACAGCGTCTGATTGCGTCCCAGCCACACGCTGGTGGCCGCCAGCGCCGTCATCAGGCTGTACAAAATCATCACGCCGCACAAAACGTAAATGGGGTACAGGACAATCTGCACTAGGCTGGGCGTGAAATCCATTTTCACCAGCGAATACCCCAACAGCACAGCAGCGAAAAAGAAGTTCGACAAGCCCGACCAATCGACTTTGGTCAGCGACACCAAAAACTGCGTGTCGATGGGCTTGAGCAGCGCAAAATCGAGCCCGCCAGTGCGCACCAACTCGCTAAACTCCTCGGCATTGGGCATGAAGAAAACTTCCACCAGGCTGTTTACAAACAGCGTGGTTGCGAGGAATGCAAAAAACTCGAACTTGCCCCAACCGGCGCGCCAGCATCTTCGTGTAGCTGAACACGAGGATGTAAAACCCGATGTTCATCAGCATCCACGATAGACTGGAAATGCACTCGATGATGAAGTTGGCGCGAAACATCATGTTCCGCACCAGACTATTGCGGGCGAAGGTGAGAAAGACGCGGAGGTAGGAGGCACGGTGCATGGGGTGTCTTCAATCGTCAGAAAAGCTCCCGAGTTTTGTGCTGAACAGAGACTCCGGGCAACTTCTTGCTGAGCCTTTCAGCTAACTCCTCGGCTGATCTCAGTAATCTGTCTGCTTGATCCCGGGATGTACCTGGCCAGTATGCAACGGTGCTAATGACCATTAGATATTTCAATTGCCTCTGCTCGGCAATTCGTTGAATTACTTCTTCATTGTATTGCCGATAGTGCAGGCGCAGAGATGTAACCGTTGGGAGTTGTGCAACCAGACTCAAAACTTGCATCCCGTCGGCACTGCCAGTGCATTCAATTCCTGTGATTCGTTGCCAAGCTTTGCAATCGCCCGCCCATTTGAGGCAGGATGGAGTTTGCTGTTCCCATTTGACGTCGGCTCCGTTTGCTTTCAATCGTTCTGCCACTTCCATTTGCCGATGATATTCGGCTACCTGCTCGCGATACCAACACATCCCCGCGCCAAGCAGAACACAAATCAGCATGACCGACACGATCAAAGTTCGCAGGCTGAAGCGTGGGCGCCAGCGGCGGCGGATGGTAGTGATGGCTGTGTCCATTATACCAAGTTGATGAGTCGCAAAACCGTCCGAGAGCTCTCGACTTAATGTCAATGGCGCGCTGGCTGGTGCGCTTGTAGCGTACAATCTCTTCCTTGAGCTGATTGATTAAACGTTTGACAGATCGCAGCATAAGTTCGCGGACAAGTTCATCTTCGTTGGTATCGTTCAAATCCTCTTGGTACATCTCCTCGAGTTGTCGAAGCTTCTTGCGAGTATTTTCTAGTTCAATATCATTCTTTAAGTCCACAGTATCACCTCAATCGTTCCTTTGGGTGCGCCGTGTCGATCGGCCCCGAAAAAGCTTCCCACAAGTTTATCAAAATCGCGCTGGTTCACTAAAGCGATGTCTAGAAATGGCAGTATCACGTTTCAACCTCCATACGCGGAATACCTCCGCAAACCGCGGTTGTACATCCAGCGGCAGAGAAATATGAAAAACGCGAGCCAGGCGAATTCAATCACCAGGCCGCGGATTAAATCGGGACCTTGGATGATGCCTAAAAAAACGGCCGACGGAAAATACGCCAGATATTGCAATGGTGTCAGGCGGACCAAAGTGCCCCAGGTGATGTTGCCGATGAGCGGGAAGCGGTCGAGCATGTCGATCGGGAACATGTGGCCGGAGAGGAAAAAATTGAACAACATGTAGACGAAGAGCAGCGAACTGACTTCCAGAAACCAGAAGCCGATCATGCCGATGCACGTTTCCATGAAGTAGCCGAGCAGGAACGCCATGATCAACGAGGCGATAAAGGCCGCGAAGACCGGTGGACTGGGCCAGCCGGTCGTGAAATAACCGCGGCACAAGTAGAAAACCAGGGCAAACGGTCCGATGGCCACCGCGTAATAAACCAGCTTATGAGCAATGCGACTGAGCAGCAAAAAACCGATCATGTCGACCGGCTGCGTGATGAATTTCTTGATCGAACCATCGCGAATGCTGCGGGCAATGCCACTGGCCAGGCCCGGCATGCTGGAGAACGCCCGGGCGATCATGGTGAGCAGATAGTAGGCGATGATGTTGTCGCGCGTGTACCCGGCAATGGTCGTTGGTCCGCCGGACGCAGCGGCGTCGGTCGTTGAAGCAACGGCGTTGAAGACTGCGGTCCAGAGAAAAATTTGCGTGACGATTGGCAGGAACCGCATCAGCGTGCCGAGCATGAAATCGCCGCGGTAGACGAGGCGTTCTTCCAGCGAAATACGGAGGATGGTCCACCAGGTGCGCAGCGTTGCCGCGATTGGAGAATAGGGAATGGGGAATGGGGAATGGGGTACAGTTGCCATTTAAGCTGCTCTTTTAGCCGCCCGGGCACCATCGCCGCGATGGTCGGCGACGCGCTCCAGCCAATCGCTAATTGCTGGCCGCCAATTGCTCTTGCTCGCGTCCCGCTTTCGAAAACAGTTCAGCAATGACCTGCTCCAGCGGCGGGTCTTCTACGCTCACGTCTTCGATCTGATGATTCGCCAGAATCGCGGCCAGCATTTCCGGCACCACGTCGCGCTGCACTTTAATTCGCACCATCGGCGCTTGTTTTTCGATCAGCTCGCCGTAACGATTCCAGTCGCCGTTCATATTGCTTTCGGCCAGTTGCAGCGTGACGATTTTGTGGCCGCTGAAACGATCGACGATGCCGGAGAGCGAACCGTCGTACATGATTTTGCCTTGGGCGATGACCACGACGCGACGGCATAAGGCCGCCACGTCTTTCATGTAATGGCTCGTGAGCAGAATCGTGATTTTTCGCAACTGCTGATATTGCCGCAGGAACGTTTGCACGTTGTGCTGCGCGACCACATCGAGGCCAATGGTTGGTTCGTCGAGAAACAGGACTTCCGGGGAGTGCAGCAGCGCCGCAATCAGCTCCATTTTCATCCGCTCGCCCAGCGAGAGTTCGCGCACCGGCTGGCCAAGCAGTTTTCGTACGTCAAGCAAATCGACCAGTTCATCGCGCGTGCGTTTGAATTTTTGTGGCTCGATGCGATAGATTTCCTGATGCAGCCGGAACGATTCCTGCGCCGGCAAATCCCACCACAATTGATTTTTCTGGCCCATCACCAATGCGAAGCGGCGACGATAGGCGTTTTCACGCTTCCACGGCACGTGGCCCATGACGCGGGCCATGCCGGTGGTGGGCGTCAGAACGCCGGAGAGCAGTTTCAGTGTGGTCGTTTTACCGGCGCCGTTGGGACCAAGAAAAGCAACGAATTCGCCTTCGTCAACGGTCAGATCGATTCCCGCCACAGCAGGCACTTCGCGGTACTCGCGGTGAAACAGTCCGCGAACCGATGCTAACAACCCTTCTCGTTTTTGATAAACGCGATAGGTCTTCGTCAGGTCTTCGATTTCGATGACAGGCATGGCGCGGGATTATAGGGCGATCGAGCGACCGCGGAAAGTCAGTTATCCAGAAGCGACAGGGTTGCGGCGACCAGCCTGCGTTGTCGGGGCGTGTCGCGTCCACTATAATTCCGCGAGATTTTAACGGCGGAATCGGTCGCTGAACTTGCGATTTCGCGATATTTCAAAGAGGAAGACGCTTTGAATACGCTCCAATTTCGCGTTGGCATCGGGCACGATACGCACCGGCTGGAATCCGGCGGGCCGTTGCGGTTGGGGGGTGTTTCAGTGCCGCATGAGAAGCAGGCGGTTGGGCACAGCGATGCCGATGTGTTGCTGCATGCCATGATCGATGCGCTCTTGGGGGCCGCTTCGATGGGCGATATTGGCGAGTTGTTTCCCAACACCGATGTGCACAATCGCAACCGCGATTCGGCCGGCATGGTCGCCATTGTGTGCGATCGATTGCGGGCTCACGATTGGCGGATCGACAATGTGGATTGCATTATCTTCGCCGAACGGCCTAAATTGGGACATTACAAAGACGCCATCCGGCAGCGGATTGCGGAAATGCTCGACATTCCGGCGCACAACGTGGGCATCAAAGCTAAAACCGGCGAGGGCGTCGATGCCGTTGGTCGGGAAGAAGCCGTCGCCGCACAGTGCGTGGCGCTGATCGAACGGACGGTGACGCCGGAAAGCGATTGAATTGTTTGACTCCTGATTCCTGACACTAAATTGCACCTATGGCCACTGCCGCAACACCACGCTCACCGTCGTCAACACCTTCGGCTCCATCAGCCACGCTGCGCATTTACAGCACGCTCAGCCGTACCAAAGAAACCTTTGTGCCGGTCAAGCCGGGCGAGGTCGGCATGTATCTGTGCGGGCCGACCGTTTACAAGCCGAGCCACATCGGACACATGGTTGGGCCTGTGATTTTCGATGCTATCAAACGCTATTTGGCGTACCTGGGCTACAAAGTTACCTGGGTGGTGAACATCACCGATGTCGACGACAAGCTGATTAAAGAATCGCAAGCCCGTGGCATGTCGATGGCACAACTGGCCGAAGAAATGACGGCCGATTATTTGCGCAACTTGGAAGCGCTGGGCGTCGATACAATCGATCACTTTCCGAAAGCCACCGATAACATCGATGAAATCATTCGACTGATCAAGGTGCTCATCGACAAAGGTTTTGCCTACGCTTCAGAAGGCGATGTGTATTTCGACGTGGCCAAAGACCCCGGCTACGGCAAGCTCAGCCGCCGGACGATGGAAAGTTTGCAAGGCGAAGGGGGCGAAATGGCTGACCGCAAACGTGCCGCCGGAGATTTCGCTTTGTGGAAAAGCGCCAAGCCCGGCGAACCGGCCTGGGGCAGCCCGTGGGGAAAAGGCCGACCGGGCTGGCATATTGAATGCTCGGCCATGAGCGAGCGAATTCTGGGCGAAACGTTCGACATTCACGGCGGCGGGCTCGATCTGATTTTTCCGCATCACGAAAATGAAATTGCCCAAAGCGAGTGCGCCCACGGCAAGCCGCAAGCGAAGTATTGGCTGCACAACGGCCTCATGCAGGCGGCCAGCGAAGCCGGAAAAATCGGCGGCCGCGCCACTCGGGCCGCCGAGGGTAGCGCTGCATCGTCACCATCGGGTGCCACTGCTGGCTTGCCTAGCAGTGCCGTCGGCGATCTTGCCTCGCAGCAATCAGCCAAAATCAGCAAATCGACAGGGGCCAGCGCATTTCGCGATTTGCTCCAGCGCCATCAACCGGAAACCATTCGCTTCTTCTTGCTCTCCACCCACTACCGCAGCCCAATTCAATACAGCGAAGAATTGCTGCGGGCAACTGCTGAGAGTCTGGAAGGGTTTTATCGATTCTTCAAACGGTTTGAGCGCGTCACCGGCCGACGGTTTTTCGATTTACAGCCGGCGGCGAATCGGGCCGCGGGCGAATTCGATCCGGCTAGCAATCCGCTGCTGGTGGAAGTCGCCACGCTTCGCCAGCGATTTCTCGAAGCGATGGACGACGATTTCAACACCGGTGCCGCGACCTCCAAGCTTTTCGAGCTGCGGCAGACGCTCAATAAATTCGTTGATGCGGAAAAATTGGAAGCCGGCAAGCCTGATGCCGCGAAAATCGCCGCGCTGCAGCGCGGAGCAAACGTGCTGTGGGAACTCGCTGGCGTATTGGGTTTGTTCCGCCAACCGGTCGAGCAAAAATCGGCCGCTGACGACGCACTCGTTGGCAATCTCGTCGAGCTGCTGATCGAGCTGCGCGCCGCCGCCCGCAAGAACAAAGATTTCGCCACCGGCGATCGCATCCGCAACCGGCTCACGGAAATCGGCATCGCGCTGGAAGATCGCCTCGGCGGCACCGAATGGCGTCGGGCGTGAACCAGGAATCTCGTGGCAGGGATCAGGAGTCAAGATGGCTGTCTCTCGTCCCACGTCTCTTGTCTCGTGCCGCATTCTCGGCATCGATCCTGGACTGAATATCACCGGCTACGGTGTTTTGGAGCGTGATCCCAAGAATCCGAAATCGCCGCGGGTCATCGAAGCGGGCGTGGTTCGCGGCACAGCCAAACAGCCGCTGGTGGATCGGTTGGTTGAAATCCATCGCGGTGTGGCGGAAGTCATTGAGGCGCTCAAGCCCGACGTCATGGCGCTCGAGCAGCTTTACTCGCACGTCGCCCATCCGCGGACTTCGATTTTGATGGGCCATGCCCGCGGCGTTATCTGCCTGGCGGCGGCCCAAGCCGAGATTCCGGTCGTGCATTATCCGGCCACGCAAATCAAGCGGATTCTGACCGGCGCCGGCCGAGCATCGAAGGAACAAATGCAACTGGCCATTACCCGTGAACTGCGCTTGCCGCAGGTTCCCGAGCCGCCTGACGTGGCCGATGCCCTGGCGGTGGCGGTTTGCCATTATTATCTTGGCCGTGGCGAACAAGAATCGACCGACGCGAGCGAAGAACACGCTGCCCGGCCATAAAGCCGCGAATGGTATTCGCGGAGACCCTGCCCATTGACGAACCACTTGGCGATTCACCGCCGATACCATCGGCGGCTTTATGCAACCGACCACGGACCACTGACAACCGACCACTGCTTGTGATCACCAACATCTCCGGCCGCTTGCTGCGTGTGGAAAACGATAATCTCACGCTGCAAGTCGGCGCGTTTCAATACGAAGTGTTGATACCTGAGTTCGCCCGGCGAAGACTGCAAGGCGAATTGGGGCACGAGATCAGTCTGCACACCATCGAGTACCTTGAAGGCAACGCCATGCAAGGCCGCATGACCCCGCGGCTGATTGGTTTTTTAAGCGAAGTGGAACGCGAGTTTTTCGACTTGGTTTGCGAGGTGGACGGCGTGGGCGTGAAAAAGGCCCTGCGGGCGATGGTCCGTCCGGTGCGTGAAGTGGCCCAGGCAATCGAAGAACAAGATATTAAAGCGCTCTCGGCTCTGCCGGGCGTGGGACCGGCGACGGCCGAGCGCATCATCGCCAAGCTGCGCCGCAGAATGCCGAAATTTGCGCTGATGGTCGCCCGCGAAGAGCCGCGTGGCAAAGACGATGTCCAGCACGACGTGGTGCATGAAACGTTCGAGGCTTTGCGGTCGCTAGGTCATTCCGAAAGCGACGCCCGACGCCTGGTCGAAGCGGTGTTGGCCTGCAAACAGAAATTCAAAACCGTCGAAGAAATGCTGCAAGCGATTTACCAGCAAAGCCACAAAAAGTAGCGCACAGTGTTTTGTGTAGCGGCGGGGTTTACCCCGCGGGTGCCCACAGCGCGGGGCAAGCCCGCGCCGCTACACGGATAAATCGACGAATGCCAACCCCGAATGTCAATCGCGAAATTGCAAACACTCCCTCGCCGCGTGGCCATGCTTGCGCCCAGTGCGGTTCGCCGGTGGAGGAAGGCGACAAATTCTGCAACGTCTGCGGTGCGCCACAGCCGGAGGTTGAACAACCACCGGCTCCTGCCACGCGAACCATCGAATGTAAAAACTGCGGCGCCAAGATCACGCTGGCTGCCGATCAGCGCAGCGTCACTTGCCCGTTTTGCGATTCCAATTACGTCGTCGATGTGCCGGCCGGTCAATCCGATCGGCAGCCGCCGGAGTTCGTCATCGGCTTCGCCCTTACGCCGCAAGAGGCGCTGGCGCGCTTCAGCACTTGGCTGCGCGAAGGCGGGCTGTTTCGACCGGGCGATTTGTATTTGGCGAAAGTCGAAGACAAACTCCGCGGCGTGTATTTGCCATTCTGGTCGTTTTCGATGCTGGCCCACAGCCGGTGGTCGGCCAGAATTGGTGAGCATTGGTATCGCACCGAAACGTACACCACGATGGAAGACGGCAAGATGGTTACACATACTCGCACTGTCACCGAAACCGAGTGGTGGCCGCTGGCCGGTGAGCATCAAAATTATTACAGCGGCTATCTCGTCTCCGGCAGCCGCGGTTTGCCGCAGGATTATGCCGAGCGGATTAAGCCGTTTCGGATGGAATCGCTGAAGCGTTATCAGCCCTATTTCCTGGCCGGCTGGCTGAGCGAGGAATACAGCGTCGAGCGCGATCAGGCTCTCACGCTGTGCCAGCAAGAATTCCGCCGCTGGGAGCAAAAGAACATTCAAGCGTTCTTGCCAGGCGACACCAACGATTCGCTGAACGTGAGCACCGAGTACAGCGATATCAATTCCGATCTGATTTTGCTGCCAGTCTATTTGGTGACGTACCGCTACGGCGAAAAATTGTATCGCTTTTTGATCAACGGCCAAACGGGCAAAGTGACGGGCGAGAAACCGCTCTCGCCCCTGCGGATTGGCATTGCCGTGGCGCTTGGAATTGCGGCGGCGCTCTTAATCTGGTGGATGACTTTTGCACATCGATAAGGCGGAATTTTGCCGCGGAGGCACAGAGACACGGAGCAGCAATGAATAAGAAATCAACGCAGAATCAGCAACCTGTGTGAGGAAGCGATGTCAGTTAAAATTTCTGCTATTCTGTCGTCCCGAATAACTGCCTTCGCATTTCTCCGTGCCTCCGTGTCTCCGTGGTGAATACCATGCCAGACGTTCTCCTCAAATGTTCTGTCTGTGGCGCACTGTTGGACGAAGAAGACCTCTTCTGCCCCAACTGCGGCACCGAAGCGCCCGTTTCTCCCTCTCCTCGGGGAGAAGGCCAGGGTGAGGGGCTGCCTTCTTCTCCCTCTCCTCCGGCGGGAGAGGGCAGGGGTGAGGGGGCTGCCGATGGTTCGACTGGCTCACCACAGGCGGGTTCAGCAAGCTACACCCCATCAACCGACCACGGACAACGGACCACGGACAACGGACCCGCCGCCCACCTCTCCACCTGCAACTTCACTTGCCGCGGCTGCGGCGCGTCGATGAGCTACGACGCCAGCGCCCAAACGCTGCGCTGCCCGTTCTGCGGCTCGGAACAGCTTGACAAAAAGCCCGACGCCAAGGAGATTTCGCCCGATGGCATTGTGCCGTTTGTTGTCACGCGCGATCAGGCTGTCGCGACGATGCGCAGTTGGCTCGGCCAGGGCTTTTGGCGACCAGGCGATTTGGCCACCGAAGCGGCTGTGGTGGCGATGACGCCAATTTACGTGCCGTTTTGGGTCTTCGAGGCCGATACGCACACCTACTGGACGGCCGACAGCAGCCACACGCCGCCGGGCGCACGAGCCAGTTGGTTCCCGGTCTGCGGCGAGCACGACGGCCAGTATTCCGGCCTGTTGGTCGGTGCCAGCGGCGCACTCACGCCGGCGGAAACGGCGGCCCTGTGTCCTTTCGATCTTTCGACCGCAGTGCCGCCAGAGCAAATCGATCTGGCGAACATCACGTTCGAGCGCTTTACCGTGCCGCGAAAGTACGCCCGGCCGCTGGCCAGCCAAGGTTTGGAATCGCTCGAAAGTCAGGCCTGCCAGCAATACGTGCCCGGCAAGTGCCGCAACCTGAACGTGAACGTGCGGATCATCAACCTTGCCAGCCGCCCGCTGCTGGTGCCGGTGTGGATTATGGCCTACCGCTACCGCGACCAGGTGTTCCGCTTTTTCGCGAACGGCCAAACCGGCCGCGCCGCCGGCCAGGCCCCGGTTTCGTATCGCAAAATCGGCGCGGCGATGGCGATTGCGGCGGTGGTGATTTTGTTGATTCTGCTGTGGCTGTTTGCGATTAGCGGCGGATTTCGGCACGCGGGGCAATGGAGTCGGTTTTCCTCTCGATCTCGGAACATGGCGGTAACTCAACGTCACAGCGGGACGCCCTTGACTTTACGCGTCCATGCTACAATGACCATATGCTCGACAAGCCAGTTAGAACTAATCACAGCAGACTTTACCCTTCTTAACGCCTGCCCAATTGGGGATCGGTGGAATCTCCACCTAAACTAACCCCTACCCGCCGCGTGGGGAACCGAAAAATGACCGAAACCAGACCGAAGACGCTGGTTCCTGCTTCGGCTGCTACTTTTCGCTGGCGATGACGGCATATGCGTCTCTGGCATCCAAGTCGACGCGGCCCGGCGGCAGAAATATGCGGTGGAGGCGATTCTTAAAGATGGACGGGACCGTTATCTACACTTACCAATATTGCGGCAGGACGTGAAAACGATTCCCTGGTCCTGGCTTTTCGATGCTCCTTATTGTTCGTAATGCTTCTATCCCTGGTCCAGCTTGGCTGCGGAAGCTGATTGGCGACGACTACTTTCGCACGGCAGTCCAAGTCCAAATTGCGCCCAGCGACGAAGATGCTGCCAAGGCTGCCATTAACGCAATCGCAAATCTGCCCACAATCCGGTGCGTGTCACTGATCGTATGGAAACGCGACTCCAAAATCCAGGATTCTGTGCTGGCTCCGCTGGGGCGGCTCACCAGGCTCGAACGACTGAGCCTCAGAGATACCCAAGTTAGCGGCGTGTTCCTCTCGCAGTTAAGCAACCCTGCTGGCATGATCCAGCTCGGCATAACGGGACTCGTCCACGACATTGACGACGCTGCGATGGCGCAAATTGGCAAGATGACCAACTTGGAAGTTTCTGGATTCCTGAACTGTAACCGAGTCACCGACGCGGGCCTCGCGCAATTGAGCAAACTAACAAGTCTCAAAGAACTGAGTCTCCAGTATTTCGGAAGAATTACCGACGCCGGCCTAAAACATCTGGCGGGATTGAATCGGCTGACGGATTTCCTCGTGGCGCACTCACGGGTCACCGCCAATGGCATTCGCGAATTGCAAAAATCGCTGCCGAACGCGAAGATCACTGGCCCGTGAATGCCAATCATGACGACGATGTTAGTTGCCATGCGGCTCCGCTTCACCATCCCCGACGTGCTCTGGCTGACGGCAGTCGTGGCGCATGGCGGTCGCAAGGTGGCTTGACCACAAACGATTTTCCGAATCTGACCGGCAAGGAATAATCCAGCAATCGATTCTGCTAAATCACGAAATCGAATTTCTTAAAACTCAAATCGCCGGGTGCCACTGCTGGCTTGTCCAGCAGTGAATGCGGCGCCAATATCATCGAAGTTGAATCGTGCAAATCGATTTTTTCTTGAACATCCGCTGACAAGTTGAACCTCAGCTTGCGACCGCACCCTGGCAAGTTTTGCCTTTCTCGCACTTCGCACTGCTGCACCCAGGGGGTACCCGGCCAGCAGTGGCACCCAGAAAACAGGCAGAGCCAATGGCCCTCGCGCCAGATCAATTTGACTCTGCCGGGGTTAGAGGTGCCAAAGTCGAAAAAGCCAGCGATTTATTCATCTCTGCGGGTGCGTTTCATGGCCAAACAGACGCCGCAAAAGGTTTCCGCCCAGCCGTGACATCAATTTGATACGTCTTCATCGACGGTCGCCGTTTCTGCTATATTGCGGGTCGTCGATTAAACACCCGTACAGTCTGAATATCCTGCCGCTGCGATGCGCGAGCCCATTGTTCAAGCCGCCGCCGTAATCGCCGACATTGTGCCGGACGAGGACGATCGTCTGCTGCGGCCGCAGCGGATGCGCGATATGGTCGGCCAGCGCGAAGTGGCCGAGCGGCTGGAAATTGCCCTCGATGCGGCCCGCAAGCGGAGCGAAGTGCTGGGGCACATTTTGTTCGACGGCCCGCCGGGCCTGGGCAAAACGACGTTCGCCACCTGCATTCCGCGCGAGATCGGCGTCAGCGATGCAAATCGCCAGCGGGGCGGCGCTGATGGCCCCCAAAGATTTGGTGCCGTATCTGTCCAACGCCGAAGAAGGCTCGGTTCTGTTCATCGACGAAATCCATCGGCTGCCCAAAGCGGTCGAGGAATTTCTCTACCCGGCGATGGAAGATTTTCGCATCGACATCACGCTGGGCGAAGGGGTGAACGCCCGCACCATCAACATGCCGCTGCGGCCGTTCACGCTGATCGGGGCCACGACCCGCACCGGGCTTGCTTTCTGCTCCGCTGCGCGACCGGTTCCAGATGCGCGAGCACTTGGATTTCTACACGGTTGAAGAGCTGAGCGAAATCGTCCGCCGCAGCTCGGCCAAGCTGCGGGTGAAAATCGACGCGGCCAGTGCCGAGGAAATCGCCCGCCGCAGCCGCGGCACGCCGCGGCTGGCGAACAACCGCCTGCGTTGGGTCCGCGATTACGCCACCAGCCGCGCCGACGGCGACGATCACGTTGGCCATTGCCCGCGCGGCGCTCGAAATGCAAGGCATCGATCTCCTGGGGCTTGATGGCCAGGATCGCAAATACCTGGAAACCATCGCCCGCGTGTTTCACGGCGGCCCGGTCGGCGTGGAAGCGGTGGCCCACACGCTGAACCTGGCGACCGACACGCTCTGAGCGACGAAGTCGAGCCGTTTCTCTTGCGCAGCGAACTGGTGATTCGCACGCCGCGCGGCCGCAAGCTCACTGCGGGCGGCTACAGCCATCTGGGCATCAATCCGCCGGTCGATACCGCCGAACCGCAGGGGCGGTTATTCAATTGACCGCATTTTTCCGCACTCTTCGACTCTTTGACTTTTCGACCCGCTCATCATGAAGCTCGCCTTCAGTTCCAACGCTTACATGAACTTCTCGATCGAGGAAACGATCGCGCGCATTGCCGATATCGGTTACACCGGCATCGAACTGTTGGCCGATGTACCGCATGCCTGGCCGGCAGGGTTATTGCCGGAGCGAAAGCGGGCGATTCGCGAAGCGCTCGACCAACATGGGCTGACGATTTCCAATATCAACGCCTTCATGATGAACGCCGTGGCCGATCCGCGGCAGCCATATTGGCATCCGGGCTGGACAGATCCCAATCGCCACTATCGGGCCATTCGTCGCGAGCACACCAAACGGGCTTTGCAGCTAGCGCACGAGCTGGGTGCTCCGCACATTACCACGTCGCCAGGCGGACATCTGACGCCGGAGCAAAGTTGGGAAGAGGGGGCCCATATTTTTTACGACGAGATCATGCCGTGCGTTGAACTTGCCGAGAAGCTGCAAATCAAATTGCTGATCGAGCCGGAGCCGGAACTGCTGATCGAAACATTTGGGCAATACTTGCAGTTCATCCACCGCATCAAATCGCCGTGGGTGAAGCTCAACTTCGACATCGGCCATGCTTACTGCGTCGGCGACGATCCGCAGCATTGGATCGAGCAGATGGCTCCGCACACCGAGCATTACCATTTCGAAGACATTGCCGACACGCGCGTGCATAAGCATATGATTCCTGGTCAGGGGGCGATCGATTTTGCTGCCACACTGCTGGAAATTCACGAAACCGGCTACGGCGGTTGGCTGACGGTGGAGTTGTATCCGTACATCGACAATCCCGACGCCGCCGCCCGCGAGGCGCGAGAATATCTTGGCCGAGTTGCATCGGGGGTCGGCCTCGCGCTGAATTGACGCCTCAAGAATTCACCGCGGAGGCCGCAGAGAAGAAGGAGAGCCAAAAGAACATGCAGGCACGCAGATGAATTGGTTGAACACAGATCGAAAAGCAGGCAGTAAAAGCTTTTTACATCTGCCTTCATCCTTTCCATCCGCGTTAATCTGTGTTCTCTTGGAATCGTTTCATCGCGCGGCCTCTGTGTTTCTTCTGCGCCCTCTGCGGTGAAGGATTCGTTTGGAAATAACTGTGACCGTTGAACCTCGATCATCGTCGCGGGTGCTGGCTTATCTGCAATTGATGCGGCTGCCGAATGTGTTCACGGCAATGGCCGACGTGATGATGGGGTTTTGGCTGACGCATGAAACGCTGTCGCCCGTCGGCGTGTTCTTGTTGCTCTTGGCGTCGTCGAGTTTCTTGTACACCGCCGGTATGGTGCTGAACGATGTCTTTGATTTGGAACAAGATCGCCGAGAGAGGCCACATCGGCCTCTGCCGTCGGGCAGGATTTCATATCACTTCGCGGAAAGCCTTGGCTGGACGTTGCTGATTGCCGGCGTCTTCGCCGCAGCATTGGCAACGTGGCTCAACGAGAGCCATTGGATCTTTTTCACCGACGGATGGTCATTTGCAATGCTCGGCAATGCGGGGCCAGTTACTCTCGCGATAATTCTCGCGGCATCCGTTGTTTTCTATGATCGATGGCTCAAACGAACTTGGATGGGTCCGCTGGCAATGGGCAGTTGTCGCGCACTGAATGTCTTGCTTGGCATGAGTGCAGCCTCACTAACGAACGTGAACACTCTCGTGGCCGGGGGCATCGGGTTGTACATTGTCGGCGTCACTTGGTTTGCACGGCGCGAAGCGAGTTCAAGCAAACAACTTCCATTGATTGGCGCGACGCTAACCATGTTGGCGGGAATTTCGCTGCTGCGGTGGTGGCCGCGATTGATTCCGCCAGATCAATTGTTCGCCACGCTGCAATTCGAGCCGGCAAGCTGGACCTGGGCTTGGATTTTGATCGCGCTGGCAATCAGTTGGCGATTCGTACAAGCGATTTTTGACCCTCGGCCGGCTCGAGTGCAAGCGGCAGTGAAGTCGGGAATTCTGTCGATCATCGTGCTCGATGCAGTGACAGTCTTCGCCATGCGCGGGCCAGTTCCGTCGACGGCAATTCTATTGCTGCTTGTGCCCACGGTAGCCTTGGGCGCATGGATTTATTCGACGTGAAGCAGCGATTAAAAGTGCGAGCATTGGCCGTGGTTCTATAACCTTGGTCAGCTTCCTGCCATTTCCGGGGTGTCGCGTTTCGATTGCCAGACGGCCCAAATCAGAGCCAGACCGCTGACAACAATGGCGGCCCAGAAGAAGGCGTCGGCCGGTTTCTCGGCCACGGCTACACCGACGTCTTTGAGCAATCCGATCGCTTTTTTATCGTACGGCAAAATCAGCCGCGATGATCAGCAAACTGACCATGTTCATCACTTTGATAAGCGGGTTGATGGCCGGGCCGGCGGTGTCTTTGAGCGGATCGCCCACGGTATCGCCGGTGACGGCCGCTTTGTGCTTTTCGCTTCCCTTGCCGGTGGTTTCGGTTTTCGGCTCATCTTCAATTAGTTTCTTAGCGTTATCCCACGCGCCGCCGGCGTTGGCCATGAACACGGCCAGCAACTGACCCGAAACGATAATGCCAGCCAGGAACCCGGCCAGGCCGATGGTGCCCAAGCCGAAGCCGACGAGAATCGGCACGAACAGCGCAAGCATGCCTGGGCCGATGAGTTCTTTCTGCGCCTCGGTGGTGCAGATATCGACCACGCGACCGTAATCGGGTTTCTTGCGACCTTCCCAAATTTCTTTATCGCGGAATTGCACGCGGCATTCTTTCACGATGAGGAACGCCGCACGACCTACAGCGCGGATGGTCATCGAACTGAACAAGAACGGCACGGCGCCGCCAATCAACAGACCGATGAACAGCGTGGGGTTGGAAACCGTGAGCATGGCGGCCACCGCGTTGTAGACGGGGGTGGAGATGGCTTCGTTCTCCCCCTTACCGCCCGATCCGATGGTGACGATGAAACTGGAGAAAAGCGAAACCGCGGCAATCACGGCCGAACCGATGGCAATGCCCTTGGTGATCGCCTTCGTCGTGTTGCCTACCGCGTCTAAGTCGGCCAGCGTTTGGCGGGCTTCTTTGTAGCGGGCTTCGCCCATCGCGGCTTTGTCGTAGCCCATTTCGCCAATGCCGTTGGCGTTATCGGCCACGGGGCCGAACACGTCCATCGAAATCGTGTTGCCGGTAAGTGTGAGCATGCCGATGCCCGTCATCGCCACACCGAAAGCAACAAACGTGGCCGAGGTGCCGCTGTAAACCAGCACACTGGCCATGATCGCCGCCGCGATGATCAACACCGCAGCCACGGTGCTTTCGTATCCGACGGCGAAGCCTTGAATGATGTTGGTCGCGTGCCCTGTCTGACACGCTTTGGCGAGACCCTTCACGGGAGAGTACTCCGTGCCGGTGTAATACTCTGTGCACTTGTTCAGCAGCACGGCGAGAACAATACCAATCAAGCAGGTCCATGCTGGCCGCATATCCAAACCCGATATGCCGAAGGTCACCCAGTTGGGCAATTCAGCAGTCACGTTTTCAACTGTGGCGCCGGGAAAACCCGCAACAGCCTGCGGATTATGTGCCAAATAATCTTGATTGAAATTCAGATAGAACACGCCCAACACCATGAAACCGACGATGCTCAGAATCGAGCCGATGATGAAACCCCGGTTCACGCTCTTCATGGCCTCGCCAGCAGTTCCTTTGTCGCCGGCCTTCACGCTATAGGTGCTGATGATGCTGGCGATGACGCCGATGGCCCGAACAAGCAGCGGGAAAATAACGCCTTTGTGGCCGAAGCTGGCGATGCCCAAGATCATGGCCGCTACGATGGTGACTTCGTAGCTCTCGAAAATATCGGCCGCCATACCGGCACAGTCGCCGACATTGTCACCAACGTTGTCGGCAATGGTGGCGGCATTACGCGGATCGTCTTCTGGAATTCCGGCTTCGATCTTACCGACCAGGTCGGCGCCGACGTCGGCCGCTTTGGTGTAAATGCCGCCGCCTACCCGCATAAACAGTGCCAGCAACGTGCCGCCGAAGCCGAAGCCGAGCAGGGCTTCATAAGCGTGTTCGCCGTACATCAGGAAGATGATCGAACCGCCCAAGAGGCCTAACCCGTCGGTCAACATGCCGGTGATGGTGCCGGTGCGATATCCCAGTTGCAGTGCGCTGCCAAAACTCGTTTGTGCCGCAGCGGCAACTCTCAAGTTACCGACGGTGGCCAGTCGCATGCCAACAAAGCCGACGGTGGCTGAGAATGTGGAACCGACAAGAAACGCGATCGCTCTTCCCCAGGCAATCTTGGTGGCGTTTCCGTTTGCGATCGCGTCCGTCGTTGCAGAAGACATCGCGGCGAAATACAACGCCACGGTAATGAGCACGATCAGCACGCCGACTACGCGGAACTGGCGAAACAGATACGCATCGGCCCCTTCCCGCACTGCATGGGCAATTTCCTGCATTCGCGGCGTGCCTTGATCGGCGTTTCTCACTTGGCCGACCAGCATCAAGGCATATCCCAACCCCGCTAAGGCCACCACCACGTTCAAGCACAGCAAAACCTTTTCGTACCAGGCATAACTAGGGCTGAGCAGCGGATCCCAAAGGTTGATCTTTTGCGAGGATTGCGTGCTGCTGGCGTCTGCCGGCGCCGGCGCGGCTGCCTCTGTCGGTGCGACTGCCTCCGTTGTTCCAGGCTGAGTCGCTGCCGGCTGTGCCTTCGCGGCACCTCCGAGAGCTAGCCAAGTGGCGGCGGACAGCAATCCAAGAGCAAGAAGCACTAGCAGTGGCAAGGGAAGCGGCTTGCGATTCATCGTGTAAAACCTTGGGAACAAAGGAGAATGGTCGATTTCCGTCTCTTGAGATTGCCCACGTTAAAACAAGCTGGCGCGTTTAGTCAAGACGGATCGGAACAGTTGAGCGGGTAACCAGTGCGGTTGCCGCAACATGCGGATTGCCAATGGCATTTAAGGGGTCTTTCCATCAGGACAGCCGTCGATTTTGAATCGGCTCAATCGGCATCGACGGTTTTCTAGCGAATGGCTAGCCTTTGAGGCCCTAATACAACACTGGCGAGCCCCAAAGAGCAAGCATCATGCGCGAAATTTCTATTGAGCGAGTTGCCGAAATGGAATACCACCAAGGCTCAACTCGATGTGTCGTGCTCAGACTTTCGAAATGCTTGAGTCCAACGACATTCATCCGATACGGACTGGCCGTTTCGCTGGCGTTGGCTGTTAGTTATCAAACCGCCATTGTTCAAGCCGCTGACAAGGCGAAGAAGTCTGACACGAAGGCGATCACAAAGGCACCTGTCTCGAATTCGTCGGGCCAGGCAGCGGCGAAATTGCTTGACAAAGCAGCTATCGAGCCGACAGATTCGGTGCCAGATGCCGGCAAAGCAACAGCGGCTTCTGTTTCTACGCAGCTTAAACAATTGGAAGCCTCCGACGTGGACTCGCCGGATCGCGCTAAGCTGCTCGAAATCTATCACCAGGCGCTGGACGATTTGAAACAGGCCGATGATAAGCAAGCTCGCGCGGTCGATTTGGAGGCGAAACGGATTGCCCTCCCCTATCAGCTTCAGGCCCGAAAGCACGACGTTGCCGCGCCGCCGAGGGAGCTGCCGAAGTTGCCAGTCGATGCCCCTCTTTCGAAATGGGAAGAAATGCTCGATGCCGCCGAGCAAGACTTGAAGGCGGCCCAAAAGACCGTATCGACGAAGGACGACGAGCTGGAACGGCGAGCCGCCCGGCGTGTGGAAATTCCGCAGGAGATTGCGGCGGCCAGAGTGAAGCTGGACGAGATCGAGAAAGTTTCCTCAACCGGCGCAGGTGTGGCCGACGATTCTCCGACGCTTGCAAAAGCGTGGCGCATCGGTAGTGAGGCGCGCAGTCGGATGTTGCAGGCGGAGATCGCGCTGTTGGAAAAGGAATTGCAAACCTATGACGCGACGGCAGCGGAGCTCGTAAAGTTGGAACGCGATGCAGCTGCTGACAAGATGACGGAGATTGAAAAGCGTGTGGCGGCCTGGCGCGAATCGGTCACTACTCGCCGCCGCAGCGAAACCAATCGCGAAGCTGACGAAGCGCATTGGGCAGCCGCCACGGCGGAGCCGGCGGTCCGTCGATTGGCGGATGAAAACAGCGCGCTGGCCGACGAGCGCCGCCAATTGGCCGACAAAATAGAACATCTGGCCGGCCGCCGAGAGGCGGTGACGCCGCGCGCCTCGAGAAAATTCGCGATCAGCACACCCAGGCGACCGAAAAGACGAAAGTCGCCGGCCTGACCGATGCCGTCGGACAGATGTTGCTCAAGCAACGCGGCGCATTGGCGGCGATTGAAGCCGATCGCCGAGAAGTTCAGGAGCGGCAACAGGAGATTTCGCGCGTTCAAGTGCAACTCTTCGATTTTCAACAGCAATTGGCCCCCCTGCGAGATCTCGATGCGCGCGTGAAAGAAGTTGCTGTGGAACTGCCGCCGGGCAGCGAAGCCAAGCCAGACGATTTGCAATCGTTGTTAAAGACCCAGCGGAGATATGTGGAATCGCTGGTCGCCGATTACGATTCGTATTTCAACGACTTGGTGGAACTGGATTCCACGCAACGGGCGCTGCTGACCGAGGCCGACCAGTATGCCAATTTCATCGACCAGTGCGTACTTTGGATTCGCAGCACGCATTCTTTGTCGCTGGAAGATGTGAAGCAAGCGGGCGAAGCGACTGGCTGGCTCGCAGCGCCAATCCATTTCAAAGAGGTTGCTGTTTCGCTCAGCGACGGCGTGCGAGCCAATTTTGCAATTGTATTGATATGCGGTCTGGTCGGAATCGGTTGGTTTTTTGTTCAACGAAAATTGAAAAACGCAATCCAGTCTTGGAGCACACAACAGCAAAGCACGAGCGCTGCCGGCGAGACGCTGAGGCGTGCCATCAAGACCACGATCGCCACGCTGGTCACGGCGGCATTCTGGCCCACCATCGCCTGGTGTTTTGGTTGGCTGATTTCAGGCTTAAGCGCCAATCAGGCCGAATATCCGTTAGCGCTGGGCGCGGCGATGCAAATTACCGCACTAGCACTGCTGCCATTGTTGTTCGCGCGGCAGATTTGCCGACGCGATGGATTGGCCAAGGCGCATTTCCGCTGGCCGGCCGATGCGCTGGCCGACTTGCGCCGGCAGTTGGGTTGGCTAACTGCCGTCGGCACGCCGTTCGTCCTGGTGATTGCACTACTGGACTCGCAATCGAACGATGCCTGGAAAGATTCGCTTGGCCGGCTGCTGTTCATGGGGTGTCAATTATCGCTCGTGCCGTTTCTGTTTCGTGCCTTGCGGCCTCAGCAGGGAGCGCTGAATCGGTTAATGACACTTCGACGGGGAAGTTGGACCGCCCGCTTGTCATCACCGGCGTTTTACATCGTGCTGGCGCTTCCGCTGGTGCTGGCCATGATGGCTGCCACGGGCTATTACTACACTGCCTTGAGATTGACTTCGCGCTTCGAAGCCACCGTGTGGCTGGTGCTGGGACTTGTGGTCATACAGGCGCTTGCCTCGCGCTGGTTGACGGCGGTGTATCGACGCCTGGCGATCGCGGCAATCGTGCGCAATGCAGAGAGCAACCCTGTTCGGGAGAGGGTTCCAGCCGAGGCGGCTCCCGGCAAAAATGTTTTTGATGAGTCCGAAGACGAATCGCCGCCAGAGATCGATCTGGAGAAAATCGACGTTCAAACGCATCGCCTGCTACACAGCACTGCGGTCGTGGCGTTGGTTGTGGGCCTGTGCTTCGTATGGGTCGATCTTTTGCCGGCACTGCGATTCTTCGACCGCGTTGTGCTGTGGGTCGATCTTGGCACGAATGCGGCTGACATAACCACCGTGACGTTGACAAATCTGCTCGAAGCGGCCGCCGTCGCCATCATGACCGTCATCGCCGCGACGAATTTGCCCAGCCTCTTGGAATTGGCGGTGCTGGAACGGCTGCCGCTGGACAACGGCGTGCGTTATGCCGTGATGGCTGTGGCCCGGTATTCGATTGCGTTCGTTGGTTTGGTATTAGGAGGTAGCCTTGTTGGCATCGGCTGGCCGAAGCTGCAATGGTTGGCCGCGGCAATTTCGTTCGGTTTGGGTTTCGGTCTGCAAGAAATCTTCGCCAATTTTGTCTCCGGCATCATCGTCTTGTTTGAACGGCCGATTCGCATTGGCGACACGGTGACGGTCGGCGAAGTGACCGGCGTGGTTTCGCGCATTCGGATGCGGGCCACGACCATCGTCGATGGTGACCGTAAGGAATTGATTGTGCCGAACAAAGAGTTCATCACCAGCCGTTTAATGAATTGGACGCTTTCGGATTCGGTCATTCGCCTGGTTGTGCCATTGGGCGTTACCTATGGCGCCGACACCCAAAAAGTTCAGCGCCTGCTATTGCGATTGGCCGTCGAAGCGCCTGCCGTATTGCCAAATCCGCCGGCAAAGGCCGTGTTCATGGGCTTTGGCGAGAAGACGCTCAATTTCGAGTTGCGTGTGTTCGTCGGACATGTCGAAGCATTGATGTCGACGCGGCATCAACTGAACATGGCGATCGATCGGGCTTTCCGCGCTGCGGGGATCGACATTGCCGTAGCGCAACGCGAAAATGCAGCTCGCGCATCGACGGTCGTTCCAGCACTGCCTTCGCTTCAGGATAAGGCAGCTTGATGCGACCCGGTTGATGCCGCTGCGTAGTTACAGCCAGCAATCTCTCGCGACTGCCTGCCGGTCGACGTGGTCCCCGATTCTTCAACTATCATGTCGACGAATCACAAGCGACATCGACATCGAATCCGCAAGCGATCCCAACCGGGAGCCGCCAGGCACGATTGTTACAGATCCGTCGGCACCTCAGCCGGTCATCCAAGTCATTGCGTATCGGCCCGATCGTGTTGAAGAGCATGCGGTATCAGACATCGCAGAATTAAAGCAGATTGTTGGCCAATGGCCTGTCGCTTGGATCAATGTCGATGGGCTGGGTAATGCCGAAACCATTCGACGATTCGGCAAGCTGTTCAATCTGCATCCGCTGGCGCTTGAAGATGTCGTCAACGTGCATCAGCGGGCCAAAGTGGATCAATATGCGGCGCAACTATTCATCGTGGTTCGAATTGGCCATCGGGCGGAGCCGGTGGAAACCGAACAAATCAGTTTGTTTCTGGGCAAGAACTACGTGATTACGTTTCAGGAATCGATTCCCGGTGATTGTTTCGATCCGGTACGGGCAAGAATTCGTGCGCCCAACGCGCCAATTCGCCAGCGGGGTTGCGATTATTTGTGTTACGCGCTCATTGATGCCGCGATCGACAGCTATTTTCCGATTTTGGAGACCCTTGGCGAACGCGTAGAGCGCTTGGAAGAGGAGACGCTGGCGAATGTGACACGTGCGACCATTCGGAATATTCACGATGTGAAGCACGACTTGCTGATTTTGCGCCGCGCCATTTGGCCGGCTCGTGAGGCGTTGCATACGCTGGCGCACGATCCCAGCCCACTGGTGAGCGACGAAACGAGAATCTATTTTCGCGATTCCTACGACCACACCATCCAGTTGCTCGATCTGTTGGAAACCTACCGCGAGCTGGGTTCCGACTTGCGCGATTTGTATCTGTCGAGCGTCAGCAATCGCATGAATGAAATTATGAAGGTGTTGACAATTATTTCCACTATTTTCATTCCGCTGACATTCATCGCCGGCGTTTATGGCATGAATTTCGAAACCATGCCTGAGTTGCGATGGCGGTACGGCTATCTGTTTGTCTGGATCGTAATGGTGGCGGTGGTCGTCCTCATGCTGTTATTTTTCCGCCGCAAGGGTTGGATCGGCGAATCCGCGAAACGGCATCGAATGCAGACCGCAAACGATGATCAAAAGTCGCAAAAGGCCTAAATCGAACTACGGCGTGATTTGCCGGAAGATTTTTTTGTTGCGCCGTTGCGCTGTTTAGCGCCGTCAGAGTTGCCATCGGCCTGATGATGATCGGGCTTTAGTTGTTCTTGCTTCGCCGGCGCATCAGAAAATTGTGATTCTACCGAAGGCTCCGATTCAGAGAATCCATTATCCTTAGCCCAGCAAACGTCTAGTTTGACGCCGAAAACCCGGCGAAACAGTTTAGCGCGGCGGCGGGCTCCCCAGAGATCGACTTCTGGATTGAAATCGGCGTGGACGAGCATTTCGAGATCGCGCGTTCGTTCCATTTCGCCATCCTTCTGGTCCGAGTCCGATTCATCGTGGCCTGATCTAGCGGGCCGCAAGGTCACCTCTTTTACCTGCTGGCTATGGCTGCGATCCAATCCGCCTGCCAACCGCAAAATCGCTGCCAATTGCAGCACTCGCTGGCGGTCGTCGGGCGGAAGTTGCCGAAAGTTGGCGTGTTTCAGTTTCGGACGCGCACCACGGTGATATCGGGCCACGTTGGCGATTAGTTCCAATTCGCGCGGCCGAAATCCCGCCAGGCGACTGTTCAGAATCAAATGATAACTGTGTTTGTGGTGCTGGTCGTAGTTGATCAGGTAACCAACATCTTGGACGCGGGCGGCGGCTTCCAGCAACGGTCGATCGGCCGGATCGAGCCCAAATTTCTCCGCCATCAGTTCGAAAATTCTCCCGGCGAGCCGCGAGACTTGTTTGCCATGCGCCAATTCGTGTTCACTGGTGCAGGCGGCGGCGAACCGATCGATAGCGGCGTCACGATCCACCGCATCGGCGCCCGCGATGCCCAAGGTCTTGTCGATCATCGTCAGCAGCAGCCCGTCGCGCACACCACGGCTATGAACTTGCAGTAGATTGACGTTGAAGCGCCGCATCAGGCAATCGACGACAGCGATGCCCGCAACAATAATGTCGGCGCGATCTGGCACTAATCCTGCCGTCTGCCGGCGGGCTTTCACCGGAATCTTTCGCAGCCGATCGAGCATGTGGCTCACTTCGGCACGCGTGAGCAAATAACCGCGCACCGGCAAACCGACCTGGCCGCGCGAGGCCATCATCATTTCTGCCATGCTGGTGAACGTTCCGCCGGAACCAATGAGTAAGTGTGGCGGGAAATACGCCTTCTTCGCTTCCCTTTTAAGCGTGCGATCGATGGCTTCGATCATTCGCTCATAATCTTCACCGGCCATGCCCGGGCCGTTGCCGTAGATTTCCGTCAGCCGCACGGCTCCCAGCGGAGTAGTGGCGATCGATTCGATGACGTTGCCACTGGCCAGCACAATCTCGGTGCTGCCGCCGCCGATGTCGGCCACCACCACGTTTTTTCCGCTCAGATCAAAGGCCCGTTGCACGCTGTAAAACGCAAGGTGGGCCTCTTGATCGGCGCTGATGACTTCCACCTCAATGCCGACTTCGTCTTTCACACGCCGGCAAAAATCGGGCCCGTTTACCGCCTCGCGCACCGCACAAGTGGCGATGGTGCGCAACTCATCGACCTGATAGCCGGACGCAATTTGTTTAAACCGCCGCAGGGCCGCCAGCGTTAAATCGACCGCTTGCGGATCGAGCGTGCCAGTTGAGCTCAGCGTTCGACCTAACCGTGTCGGCTCGCGTTCTTCGTCCAAAATTCGGTAATTGCCCCCTCGCAACGGCTCGGCCACCATCAGCCGCACGCTGTTGGAACCGATGTCGATGGCCGCCAGCCGATGGGCCAGATCAGTCGACAGAAAGATTTGCTTTTCGTCCATGCGTGGGTTTCCGCTGCGGCGACGATTGTGAGCCCAGGGGTGACAACCCCTGCGCTTGAACTAGCGTTGAATATGAGTGTTCGTCGGTTAATCTAGGATAGCACAAATCGTCATGATTTGACGATCTGTGTTGATCGGTTCGCTGAAACCGCCAATAATTTGCGATCGACTTCGCTCCGATTTAATCATTTGTTGGTGACCATGCTGTGAAATTGTTGCGCGACCTTGATGATTTGCCCGATTCTGCCCGCGGCGGTGCAATTGCCATCGGCAATTTTGATGGCGTCCACAAAGGACATGCGCGAATAGTGGAGCGGCTGTTGGACTGCGCCCGACGAATCGGCGGACCGGCGATCGTCTTCACGTTCGATCCGCATCCGGTGCGATTGCTGCGTCCGGCGCAAGCTCCGCCGCCACTGACCTGGACCGATCGCAAGGCAGAGTTACTCGCCGAATTGGGCGTCGACGCCACGATTGCCTATCCAACTGATGAAGCGCTGTTGCGGCTTTCGCCAGCCGAGTTTTTCCGGCGGATTGTTCGCGACAGCTTACAGGCTCGGGCGATGGTCGAGGGGCCCAATTTTTTCTTCGGTCACAACCGGGCCGGCAACATCGACGTGCTGCACCAGTTGTGCGAGGGCGCAAAGATACCCTTGGAAATTGTCGAACCGTTGGTGATCGACGGCGAGCAAGTGTCCAGCTCCAGGGTCCGTCAGTTGATCGCCGCGGGCGACATCGATATGGCCAATCGATTGTTAACGCATCCTTATCGGATCCGCGGCATGGTGCGTCATGGCGCAGCCCGCGGAGCGAAAATCGGCTTCCCGACGGCCAATGTGGATGCGGTCGATACCTTGTTTCCCGGCGCCGGAGTGTATGCCGGCCGCAGCGAAATTGGTGGCACGATTTGGCCCGCGGCGATCAATATTGGTCCCAACCCAACCTTCGGCGAACAAACATTGAAAGTGGAAGTGCATCTGATCGGCTTTCACGATTCGCTGTACGGTCTGCCGTTAGAGGTTGACTTCCTCAGTCGCCTCCGCAACATTGTGAAATTCCCTAACGCCGAGGCGCTGAAGTTGCAATTGCAAAGTGACGTGGTTGCGGCGAAAGAAATTTTTGCAACGTTTGAGAACCAGGTACGCTAAGCCGGAAGCGAGATGATTCGATCTTTGATTTTTGATCGCTGATTCCCGACCCCTGACTAATGAGCATTAACTGGCCACGCTTTGTCGAAATCATCAAATCGCACCAGCGGTTTTTGCTGGTCAGCCATATTCGGCCGGATTGTGATGCCCTGGGAAGCGAATTGGGGATGGCGGGCATTCTGGAAGCGCTCGGCAAACAGGTGCGCATCGTCAATGGCCAGGCGACGCCGCCGAATTATCAGTTCATTGACCCGCAGCAGCGAATTAAGGCCATCAATGTCGACGTGCAACTTGCCGAGTTTGCGGACGTGGAAGTGCTGATGGTTCTCGACACCAGCGCCTGGGCGCAGCTGGGTCCTATGGGCGATGTGATTCGATCGACCCGGGCCCAAAAAATCGTGCTCGATCATCATGTCAGCAGCGACGACCTGGGAGCTGAACAATTCAAAGACGTGAAGGCCGAGGCCACCGGCCGGCTGGTGTTAGAAGCCGCGCGTCAATTGGGCGTGAAAGTAACTCGGGAAATTGCCACGCCGCTGTTCGCCGCCATCGCCACTGATACCGGCTGGTTCCGCTTCGCCTCAACCACCGGAGACACCTATCGTGCTGCCGGCACATTGATGGATGCCGGGGCACAGCCGAACGAAATCTACAATTCGCTGTACGAGCAGGATACTTTGGCCCGGCTGAATCTGATGGGCTGCATTTTGTGCAACGCGAAAGCGGAACTCGGCGGCCGGCTCATTTATACTACGGTCTTGCAGAAAGATTTCAAGGCCACGGGCGCGTTGCCCTCCGACACCGAAGACATCGTGAACATGACGCTCAACGTCGGTGGCACACAAGTGGCCGTGATAATGGTTGAGCAGCCGAACGGCAATTTCAAAATCAGCTTCCGCAGCCGGTGCAGCGTCGATTGCAGCAAATTGGCCGAACAATTCGGCGGCGGTGGACACAAGGCAGCGGCCGGCGCAACGGTGCCCGGCCCGCTGGCGGACGCTCAAACCAAAGTGCTTGACGCTGTGCGCGCGGCGATGAAATAATTCTGGTCTCGTCAATTTTGTCATATGAACGAATCTGAAACGCCAGCGCCCACTCCGAACTCTGCGTCGAAGGTCGAGCGCACGCTACCTTCGCCCGATCGCCGTAGTTTCTTGATAAAAATGGCGGCCATTCTCATCAGCGTTTTGGTGGGGCTCGTGCCGTTGGCGATTGGGGTCTTCGCCGCGCTGGATCCACTTCGGCGAAAGCAAAACATAAGCGGATTCATTCGGATTGCACCGCTTAGACGCGCTGCCGGCTGATGGGATTCCACGGCGCTTTCCAGTGATGGCCGACCGCACGGATGCATGGAATTTTTACCCCAAGCAAGTGGTTGGCGCTGTCTATCTGCGACGGATGGGGCAGCAAGTGGAAGCACTCAATGTCATTTGTCCGCATCTGGGATGTCCTATTCGACCTGTCAACTTAGATCTGGCTGCCAAGCGTTTTGAGTGTCCATGTCACAACAGCGCTTTTGAATTAGATGGGGAGATTGCTTATGGCCCTAGTCCCCGGCCGATGGATAAGCTCGCGGTGGAACTGCGCGATAACGGCGGATCGAAAGATGTATGGGTGCAATTCGAAAACTTTTATCCCGGCATCGCAGAAAAGGTGCCGAAGGCTTGAATACAGTTCCTCAATAGCCGGCGGCTAATAGTCGCCGGAGAGTTTAGAGTTGATAATCCGCACTCACTGCTCTGTGGACGTTGTCCGCCGCTAATCAGCAAATCAACGCGTGTCGATATTCAATTGGCTCGACCATCGCATCGGTTACCGTGCTTTCGTGCACGAGGCGCTGTATGAGCGCATTCCCGGCGGGGCGCGGTGGCGATACGTCTGGGGCAGCACGCTGGTGTTCGCTTTCTTCACGCAAGTCGTCACCGGCATCTTTCTGTGGATGATGTACAGCCCCAGCGCCCAAACGGCCTGGGAAAGCGTGTACTACATCCAGTATCGAAACGCAAGGCGGCTGGCTGTTGCGCGGCATGCATCATTTCATGTCGCAAGCGATGGTCGTGCTGCTGGCGCTGCATCTGTTGCAAGTCGTGATCGACGGCGCGTATCGCGCCCGCGCGAAGTGAATTTCTGGCTGGGGCTGGTTCTCATGCTGATCGTGCTGGGGCTGTCGCTGACCGGCTATCTGTTGCCGTGGGATCAAAAAGGCTATTGGGCGACGCGGGTGGCCACCAATCTGTTGAGCCTCGTGCCGCTGGTCGGCAAAAGTTTGCAGCAACTTGTGGTGGGCGGGCCGGATTACGGCCATCATACGCTGACTCGCTTCTTCGCGCTTGCATGCGGGCGTGCTGCCGGCGCTGTTGGTGGTGTTTCTGGTGCTGCACGTCGCGCTGTTTCGTCGCCATGGCATTTGCCACAAGAACCCAAGTAAGCGCCCGGACGCGTCTTTCTGGCCCGACCAGGTATTCCGCGACGCTGTAGCCTGCCTGGCCGTGCTGGTTGTGGTGCTCTTGCTGGTGATTCATTTCAACGTCCCAGGATTGTTGCGAGGCGAAATTTCGGCGGCCAACTCGGGGGCGGAGCTGGGTGCGCCGGCAGATCCCTCGTCGCCATATTCCGCCGCGCGGCCGGAATGGTATTTCTTGTTTCTGTTCCAATTTCTCAAGCTGTTCGAAGGGATGGGGCAGACCGGCGAATTCCTCGGCGCCATCGTGATTCCGAAGCTGGTCTTCTTAATGCTGGTGCTGATGCCGATCTTTGGCCGCTGGAAATGGGGGCATAGATTCAACGTTGGCTTCACGCTTGTGCTTCTGCTGAGCATCGCGCTGCTGACCGGAGCTGCCTTGCGAGAAGATTACCGCGCGAAATGGGCCGATTCGGCACAATTCGTGGAAATCGCAGAGCTTTCCAAGACCCTCGGTCAAAACAAACAGAAGATCGCCGCGCATTTTAATGACGATCGGGCAAAAATCGCAGACTACGAACGGCGACTAACGCAGTATGAGCGTTATCACAAGTCGGCCGAGTTTTTGGCGGCCGTGGCGCAGTCCGAAAAGGAATCGCAACGAGTTCGCCAGTTGGCATCCGGTCCAAATCGCATTCCACCTACAGGCGCGATGACGCTATTGCGAAACGACCCACTAACGCAAGGACCACGGCTATTTGCACAATACTGTGCGGTTTGCCACAGTTACTTCGATCCGGACAATGCCGATTCGCTGGAGGCCAAAGATCAGCTCGCAAAAGCTTCAGCGCCAAATTTGCACGGCTTCGGTAGCCGCCGTTGGCTCGCCGGGCTGTTGGACCCCAAGCAAATCGTCGGTCCGCAATACTTTGGCGCCACGACGAGATACAAAGAGCTCAAAGCTAAAGATAAATCGCTAGAGATGGTCGATTTCGTGCAGGGCGACATTCGCGATTGGCCGCACGCTGAAGTCGAGCAGGTTGTCGCCGGCTTGTCGTCCGAGGCAGAGCTTCCGGCGCAGCGTGAGGCTGATGCCAAACAGAGGCCATTGATCGACGCGGGGCTCAAACTGATTGCCGACGATTCGCGGTGCGCCGCATGCCATCGCTTCAAGCCAGAAATCACAGCCGGTGATCCAAAGCTGATTGAAAACGAAACCGGTTATCCGGATCTCACGCACTACGCTTCACGCGACTGGCTGAACGGCATGATTTCCAATCCTGGTGCGCAGCGGTTCTACGGCCAGAAGAACGATCGCATGCCAGCATTTGCTGTGGACGCTGACGATGAAAGCAAAAACATTCTGACTCATCGGCAAATCGAACTGATTGTCGATTGGCTTCGCGGCGATTATTACCAGTCGGGGCCGTAACTTAGATCGCTCAAAACGAGAGCGGAATTCGCCGGCCTTCTTCGTGACTGCTCCGGGCGGCGAGCACCACCACCAGAGCGCGGTAGGCATCTTCCAAACCGGCCGGGTTTCGCACCAAACTCGTCACCGAGCGGTGGAAATGCGACAGCAGCAGCTCACCGACGGCCCGTTCGCTTTCCAGCGATTCCTGATGCCGACCGGCCTTGTCGAACCATAGCACTTGGGCCGGCAAATCGATAAAGGCGATGCCGTGCTCGCAGGACACTTGCAGTGCCGGCGGTGGGCGAAACGAAACCGCTTCTTCCCAGCCCTTAGGCATGTAATAGCCAGAACTGATTTGAGCCACCACGCCTTGGCCGGCGTGCATGCCCGGCGGCGAAAAATCGAGGCTCATCATGCGGTAGTCTTCATCTTTCGATTCGGGCGACACGCTGTGCATCAGACCCAGAACCGACGTCGGCTCGCGTCCCACCACGTAGCGGCACCAATCGACAAGTTCCACCAGATCGCTTGTACCGAAGCCTTGGTCTTTGGGAGCATCTGGTTTAACGGGGCGTTCACCCACAGCGACGCGGCGATGGCAAAACAGTAACCGCGGCTGGCCCAACCTGGTGGCAATCAGTTCCTTCAAACGCAAGGTGGCCGGGTTTTGCCGTCGAGCAAACTCGGCCATGAACGCGACACCAGCTTTATCGACGCGCTCCTTAATTTGCTTCGCTTCTTCCAGGCTCAACTGAAGTGGCGCCGCGCAGTAAATCGCTTTGCCGTATTCGCAGGCCGCCAGAATCGGAAGCCAGCCGTACCATTGCTCGGCCAGCATCAAGATGGCGTCGATATCTTCCCGCGCTGCCAGCGCACGAAAACCATCGACCGGCGTCGCGCCAAAATCATGCGCAGCCTGCTCGGCGCGTGCCGCAACCTGTTCACATACGGCCCTGACCTCAAACCGGTCGGCCAAAGCGCAACGCCGGTCGATGCCGGAGTTCCCAAGCCTTTCCCAGTCCAACCAGTCCGACACGGAGCTTCATTGGCAGGCGGAGACGACAAGATTGGTCGGGATGGGATCGAAGGGCCTTGATTTTCTGCCACTCTTCAATGCTCCAAGTGGCGGAAGCGAGGGCTGGCTGCAAATTATATCGGCGGTCACGGGCCGCACACAATGCACAGCCAAACTCAAACCCAGCGATCGTAAGCGTGTAGTTTGTGTCCATGATTAGTCGCCGTTTGTCGCCGCTTTTCGTAATTCAAACGGGAAACGGGCCGGCCTAACCGGCAAGGTCTATAAAATCAGAAAATTTTACGGACACCCCCTTGTCATGTCATTTTACCCATTTAGACTACGGCTCTTTATTTCACTTCATCAGTTGGTCGAATGGAGACAACCGAAAAGGAAGCCGACCACGACGGTAGGCAACGCGGCGACGAAATGCCCCTCCGGCATTTTCCGGCAAAAAACGTCGCACGGCCAACGTCTTAAGGGCCAGCCTGCTTGGCGATTGCCGCTGTTTGCGCCCCGATGCAGTGCAGCAAAGGAGTTTTCCTCTCGAATTTGCCACGGTTTGCGTAAAAAGGAGATACACCCGTGAATGCCATTGCAATGACCGCCATGCTACAGATTTCGTTGCTGGCAACAGGAGCCAGCAACATCACCGCGAATACTTATGCGGCTGCTTACAAAGAAACGCAGGAAAACGGCAAACCACTGGTGATTCTGGTGGGGGCCGAGTGGTGTCCGGCCTGCCAGTCGATGAAAACCTCGGTTCTGCCTGAAATCGCCGCCAAAGGCGGACTCAAGAACGTGGCTTTCGCCTGCGTGAACACCGATCAGCAGCGCGATTTGGCCGACAAACTGTGCGAAGGCAACCTGATTCCGCAATTGGTGATGTACGAAAAGACCGCCGATGGCTGGAAACTAAAGCGGCTGGTTGGTGGCCAAAGTGTTTTGGCGGTTGAAGAGTTTATCGGTGCGAATAAACAGCAGTCGATGGCCAGCGGCACGCAGGTTGCGCCTGAGCATCAGGCCGCGGCAAATTCTGAAGCCATTATTGCCGCGGGAAAACGGAATTGATCTAATCAATTTTGACTGTCAGATCTGCCAATGAGCCAGCTCACAAGGCCGATGGCGATTAAGGAAATTCCAGCCCAGCGCAAGACGGCCGCTGCACTTTGCCCGTGAGAGCGGGCATCGTCAAGTGCAGCGCGCTGCTGCGCAAATCGTTCTCGTGCAATGGCAAGTTTGGCTGCTGTTTGCTGGGCCTTTCGCTCAAGAGTCTCCGAGGGGTCGCTCGGAGCCCCGGCTTCCGGCGAAAGACGAGTTTGTGACATCGGACCCTTTGCGTTTCCGTTAGCGGTTTGCTGCGCTCGTTGTTGCGCTTCCGCAGCTTCGTAAGTCAATCGGTGCAATTCACCCGCGGCCTCTGTAAATGCTTTCGCCTGGTCGTCTGTCCAAGCACGGCGGCCGCCAACGATGCTCGACCAAAAAAGGGAGACAACAACCAGCGGAAAGCCCAGCAGAATCGTCGCCAATGTGAGATTTGGCGCGCGCCTAGACATGAAATGAAACCCTCTTAACGCTCAAATCGCCGGCGCTTAGCGACTCAATGTTGGTACTTCGATTCATCAACGGTCTGGCCATCGTTGCTGGAAACCAGATAGGCCATAGCGTACTCGTCAATGGTGTCAAGTAAAAACCCAACATGGCCGTCAAGAAATACGACGTCGACACCGCCTGCGTGTCTGCTGCGTGGCGCCGCAGACAACCAACCCCAAAAATAATTAGCCTGAAATTCCCCGCAAGGCATGCCATCTAGTTGCGAACCAGCGGCATCGGGACACTTATAAAGCATATCGAGATTGGCTCCAACGTCGAGTCCGGCATAGTTCGGACGCTGTGTCTCGCCCAGACTCAGCGATGAAGCGGTGTATGGAAAACCATTCATTTTGTAAGTTACGTTAAGTCCCCCCGTTGCCGGCGAAAAAATTAGTTGTGAATCGCCTACGGCATGCATGTCAAAGGCAAGCAAGCTCGACCCCGTCCAGGGAAGCGCCCAAGCACCACGTTGATCTTGTTCGTTCGCGCGAGTTCGTACTTCAGCAAGCAAAAGCGTCTTCGATGTGCCGTCCTTGATATCCTTCTGCGTGTATCGATGGGCGCCGCTTAATCCCCCTGGCCACCAGTCGGTATAAGTGACGTGGTAGGGGGACACATAAGCGGCATAGTTTCCCTTGGCAAATCGTTTGCCATTGGTCAGGTTAGCATCAGCGAAAAACTGGCCCTCTGAATCGTCGCTGGGGCACAGCATAATTTTCAGCGGCGTGGCCTGTGGCTCATAAGGTTGATCCAATACGCTGCGCTGCAAGTCGAATTGCCGATACAGAGGCCCTTCATCAATGAAGGGCAAAATCAGAACGACCCAGCTAATCATCTGGCCGCCGCGGGGATAAAAAGGGCCTTCCATGTAATCTTTGGTCCGATCGCCGCACAAGCCTGCCGGAGGGTACTTCTTATTGACGTTTTCGTAGTTATTTATTCCCAGCGCCAATTGCTTCAAATTGTTTCGGCATTGAAGACGACGCGCTGCTTCGCGCCCGCTTTGCACCGCTGGCAGCAACAGCGCGATGAGGATGCCAATGACGGCGATGACCACCAACAGCTCGACGAGTGTGAATCCGCGACGGCGATCCATGACGGCGGTCCTGCAATCAAAACACGAATGGGTGCGAAAAATTGGTTGGTGGTCCGCTTCCAAGAATCACCCCACCATCCATTAAATCGAGCGAAATCCAAAAACGCAAGCAGTTGGACCGTTCGGACATGAATTGCAAATCAAACTTGTCGCGAACCACGGCCGCGCTGTGGCAAATCGGCATCGAGCTTGTAACGATCGATTTTTCGATCCAGCGTCGAGCGTTCAATCCCCAGGATTCGCGATGTCTGGCTTTTGTTCCAGCCTGTGGCGGTAAGCGTGGCCAGAATGTGGCGATGCTCCAGTTCCTCCAGCGACATCGGCTCGAACGAATTTGCATCGCCGGGAGTGACTTCCCCCGTGTCGCCCGCCGTTGACAATTTGGAAAGCGTGAGGTCATCCACTTCGACGAATTCGCCGCGCGTCAGCACCACCGCTCTTTCCACCACGTTTTTCAGTTCGCGCACATTGCCCGGCCAGCGGTAACGCAACATTTGCTCCATCGCCTCGGCGGTGAAGCCGCGGATTTTGCGACCGGTTTCCGCGTTGAATCGCATCAAAAAGTGATGGGCGAGTTCGGCGATGTCGTCAGGTCTTTTGCGCAATGCCGGCACGAAAATTTCCAGCACGTGCAACCGGAAGAACAGATCGCGTCGGAATAATCCTTCGGCCACTGCCCGCTCTAAATCACGGTTCGTGGCGGCAATCACCCGCACATCGCACTGAATCGGATCACTTCCGCCAACGCGCTCAAACGGATGTCCTTCCAGCACGCGCAGGAATTTCGCCTGAATCGTAGGACTCATCTCGCCGATTTCGTCCAGCATGAGCGTGCCATCGTCGGCCGCTTCGAACTTTCCCATCTTTCGTTCTGTAGCGCCAGTGAACGCCCCGCGCTCGTGACCAAACAACTCGCTTTCCAGCAAGCTTTCTGAGAGTGCCGCACAATTCAACACGCAGAATGGACCCTTTTTTCGCGGGCTCGAAAAGTGAATCGCTCGCGCGACCAATTCCTTGCCGACGCCGCTTTCGCCGCGGATCAATACGGTAGCGCGATTTGGCGCCGCACGACCGATATCGCGCTGCACTTTGTTCATCACTAGGCTGGAGCCGATGATCTCGCTTTCGACGCCCAGCCGTTCGCGCAGTTGCAAGTTTTCATCGCGAATTTGCGTTAAATCTTCGGCTAATTCCAGTCGCCGGCTGAGGTTTTCCAGCGCCACGGCCAGTGTATCGGCCACGGCCAGCGTGAATTCCAAATCGTCGGGATCAGGCATGCGCTCTGGTCTTGTCGAATACAAATGGATGAGCCCCAGCGCGCGGTCGTTTTTACGAATTGGCGCACAGAGAATGCTCGTCGCGTGAAATTCTCCTTTGCTGTCGCGGATCGAAAGCGCAGCTGTCGCCCATCACATTTCGCGCGAGCACCGCTTCGCCTTCGCGCAGCACGGTGGTCGCTACAAAATTCGAAACGCGCTGGTAATTTAGTTCTGAGTCGGTGCGGGAGGCAATCACTTCCAAGTCGGTCGCCGCAGGCTCCGCTTTCATGAATCGCGGCAAAAGCAAAACCGCGCCCGCATCGACTTGCGTGCCTTCGAACAAACCGGCCAATGCGACACGCGCAACGGTTGTTAGATCCGGGGCCTTGGCCATCTCGAACGCCAGGCGACACAGTTGCGCCGCGGCGCGTCCAACTTTTGGAATCGCTTCGTCCCCCTCGGCCTCCGGCGCAAGGAAGCGCGTTTGACCGCGTCGATGCGTAATTTTCGTCGGCTCGTTGGGCACCGACAGCACGTTTGAATCGTCGGTGCTATCGGCTAACCGCGTTTCATCCGTCCGCGGACTGCCCTTCAAAAAACCGCCCGTCGTGTCGGGAAATGCTGAAGCCAGGTCATGCACAAAAGCCAATTGCGAATGTCCGATGCGAATGATATCGCCCGGCTGCAGCATGTAGTCGCCGCGGATTCGATCATTTCCCACGGTGGTGCCGTTTCGGCTTTCCAGATCACGCAGCACCCAGCGTTCTTGCGAGTAAAAAACTTCGGCGTGCGTACGGCTGCAGCGCTCGTCTTTCACCACAATTTGGTTCGTCGGTGCCCGGCCAATGGTGATCGACTGCCCGGCCATGAGCCGGAACACGTCAGTCCATTTGGTGCCTTCGCGAATGACGAGGTAGGCTAGCATGCCGCAGAAATACGAAGTCCTTGAACGATATTCGGGCGGGAGACGATGACCGCAACCTTTGATTATACGCAGTTCCTGGTCAAAGTGCTGCATTTTGCTACAGGCCGCATTTTGCAACAGTTGGCCATTGCATCGGATTCAACCCAGCGATATTGAAAGCCTTGATCCAGGCCACCCATTCGCCACAATTTCCAAATCGGGCGTCGAATTTTTCCCCGTCCAACCTCTCGTTTTTGCCGAGTTTTTCCGACTTTGGCACGCCAAACTCCCTGCACTGTCAAAGTCGAAACCCGGCGATCGCTCGAAGCCAGCCGCCGATGGATCAAGCGCTTGTTGCTGCTGGGACTTCGGGCGATTACCATAGATTGCGCCTGTTTTTGCAGTGCATTGAGAGCGGAACCCATTGGCTGGCGTTCGTCTGGCTTGGCTCATCTGTACGGAAACCGAGAAGGAGGACCATCTGCTATGACCGCTAATCGAGAATTCGCTTGGGCAGTTCGCCTGGCCTCCATCGGTCTTTTGATGGCGAGCATCGTCTCGGGGCTCGATGTTCGAAAGAGTGCGGCTCAAGCGACCCTGACTACAGTGCCAACCACAGCCGCCACCGGCACCGCGACCACGGTCGTTAACACTGGCAACATCGTTAACATCGTGGGCGGTGTGCGCGTCGATGTGAACGGCGTCTTAAATCAGCAAGACGAACGCGGCCGCGCCCAAGTTTTGGAAGCCCGCCGCCGTGCGCTACAGGCTGTGCCTGGTGATATCAGCCAGCCCACCAAGTTGCGCATGGTTTCTCTCCGCAAACTCGACGAAGCAATTGATGATTGCCTGAAAAAAGGCAAAGTGTTGCCTGATGAAATCAAATACCTGGCCGGGTTGCAGCGCGTGCAGTATGTGTTCGTGTATCCGGAACAGAAAGATGTGGTGCTGGCTGGCCTGGCGGAAGGTTGGAAGCTCAACGAAGCCGGAATCATCGTCGGCAATGTGTCGGGGCATCCCGTTCTGCAATTGGACGATTTACTGGTGGCGGTGCGCTGCGCCGATGCGGCGCACAACGGTGGAATGAGTGTCTCGATTGATCCGACACCCGAGGGTTTGCAACGGCTCAAAGAGTTGTCCGAGAAACTGACCGCCGGCGCCAATCGCCAGGCAACGATCGAAGCCATCAATCAGGCGTCGGTCCGCAAAAGATCAGCGTCAATGGCATGCCGGCATCGACGCGATTCGCCAACGTGCTAGTGGCGGCCGACTACCGCATGAAGTGTCTGGGCATGGGCGTCGATCCCTCGCCGGTGAAAGGTCTGCCAAGTTACTTGCAAATGGGTGCAGTGGGTGGCGGCACCTTGCCGCGGTGGTGGCTGGCGCCGAAGTACGATCCACTACTGACCGACGGCAAAGGCCTGGCGTGGGAATTGCGCGGGCCAGGCGTGATGTGCATGGCGGAAGAAGATTTGTTCAACCGATCCGGGCAACGCGAACAGACCATGAAGGCCAATCCGACCGCTCAGAAATGGGCCGATGCGATGAGCAGTCATTACGAAGAACTCTCGCAAAAGGAAGCGGTCTTCGGCGACCTGCGAAATTGCATGGATTTGGCCGTCATCGGTACATTGATTGTCAAAGAGCACTTGCTCGACAAAGCCGATTTGCAACTGAACAACTTGCTAAACGATCGTCAACTGCCGACGGCAATGTACAACTCACCGAAACAGGTGGACACCAAGTCCAGCTTCGTCAAACGCGGCAACAACGTGGTCATCATCTCCGGCGGCGTGCAGCTTCAGCCGTGGGAATTTGTGCAGAAGCAAGAAACATCGGATTCGATAACGCCGCTCCGCAGTTCGGCCACCGCCAAGAAAGACAGCCGCTGGTGGTGGAACTAAGCGTGTAGCGGCGGAGCTTGCTTCGCGTTCGCGCCGGGCGGGCACCACGAAGTGATCGCGGCCGCTACACAAGGTTGAATTCGACAACTCTCAAAAGACCCCCAACTGATCGCGGGCTTCCTCGGTCATCCTGTCTGGCGTCCACGGCGGGGTCATCACCAGTTTCACTTCCACGTCGCCGACACCTTCCAGCGCCACCACCGTTTGCTTGCTCTGGCCAATCAATTGCGGGCCAGCGGGGCAAGCGGGGCTAGTCATTGTCATTTCGATTTTGACATTTTCCTTTTCGCCAGCCGGTTCGACGGTGACGGTATAGACCAGCCCCAGATCGATGATGTTGACGAACAACTCCGGATCGATCACCTGCTTAAGTGCTTCGCGGATTTTATCTTCGCTGATTGGCATGTTAGTTATGGTCCTGTCTCTTTTGGCGTGATCATTTGCCGCCGCGTAGCGGCCGAGCTTGCTCGGCGTCTAGAGCGCGGCCAAGGCCGGCCGCTACACACAGACTCAATCTCGCAGCTTCACGAAAATCGTGTCCCCTTCCACTTTTACTTCGTGCGCTTCCGTCGGCTGCGTGGCCGGCATCGTCAATGCCGCGCCGGTGTGAATATCAAACTTCGCTCCATGCCGAGGGCAAGCAATCGTGCTTGCCTTGCAGTCCAATATCCCTTCGCTCAGCGGCCCACCATCGTGGGTACACACATCGTCCAGCGCCGAAATCTTCCCGCCGCAGCGGAACAGCACGACGAGCCGATCGTCCACCTCCACCAGCATTTTACCCGGATCGGGCAAATCAGTCACTTTGGCGACAGCGATGAAGTCGGACATAAAATCGTTTATCGACGAAATCTTTCAAAGTATGGCAAGCGGCAGATGAACGCCAAATTCTAGCCCGTTTCTGCCGCCGACTTAAGGTGTACCATCGTGAATTACAACCTTGATGGTTTCGCCAAGCGGGCCGGCGGCCTTTCCGCGGATTGTGGTGGTCGACATTTTGAGATTCAAAAGTTCTAAATCTCGACCAGGCTCGACCGAATCAGTGCTTTGATAAACGCCCGATGCGCTGGAACTATTGTTGTCGATCAACACATCGGCATTGTCCGCAGTGAGTGACAGGCCGCTACGGCTCTCGCTTGAACCCGCACCATCGGTTTGCTGAATGATCCATTCCCATTGACCTTTTAATGAGCGACGCAGCGCCAAGGTAATTAGAGTTTCCCCAGGCGACAGGCGAACCGAGGTCGCCCCAGAGCCCGCTGGCTTGCTGTCGTCGTATGCGTTTTCGGTGGTGGCGCAAGGTAATGGGTCGCCCATCCGGAACGTAAGCGCACCATCTCCAGGTGTAAGATTCCAGCGTCGTGAGTTTGATGGCGTGAACTTTGTTTTCCTCGCCGGGCTCGATCGTCAACTGACCAGTCTCATTTCGCAGTCGCGTATTTTCGGCGCGGAGCCGTTGATTTTCATGGGATTGGCGATACGAAATCCATAACGTCATGGCAACCGCCACAAGCACCAGTGCAAGCAAAGCCGTGCGGAGAGAAAACTGAAGACCTCGGCGGGGCGGCGATGGACGATTGGCTTCGATCATGTTCCATCATCCCGCAGACGTTAACTCCTGACCGACACGGTCCGGCTATGTAGCCGGCCACTGACTACCGACCTCTAGCCACGGTTCACTCGTATTCCCGAATGCGGCGGCCGATGGCTTCGCCGAGGGCTTCGCGCACGCTTCCGATGGTGATGCGGTCGAACACCTGCTGGAAGAAGCCGGCGACGACCATGCGCGTGGCTTCTTTGCGAGTCAGGCCGCGGCATTGGGCGTAGAAAATCATTTCGTCATCGACACGGCCCGTGGTTGAGCCGTGGGTGCAGCGGACGTCGTCGGCTTGAATTTCCAGGCCGGGAATTGAATCGGCCCGGGCGTGGTCGGAGAGCATCAGGTTGTCGTTGCGCTGATAGCCGTCGGTTTTTTGCGCCCGTGATCGACCTTGATCATCCCGCGCCAGACCAGCCGTGATTGATCTTGCAGAGCCCCTTTGTACAGCAAATCGCTTTTGCAGGCCGGAGCCTGATGATGTTGCAGCGTGTGATACGAAAGATGCTGCTTGCCCTCGGTGAACATGACGCCATTGACCTGGGCGTGCGCATCTTCGCCCGTGAGTGCCACGTGCTGATTGACTTTCGCCAGCCGACTACCGAGTGCGCCGATGGTCCATTGCAATTGCCCAGCCGCTTCGACGAGGGCCTTTTGATGGGCAAAATGCCAGACGCCGGTGCCCCAGTTCTGCAGGTTGACGTACCGCAATTTGGCACGTGGACCGACGACGAGTTCAATCGCGCCGAACATGTAATCCAGATTCTGGCTGATCGGCCAGCGCCCCGCCGGCGGTTTCGGTGAGCAGCGTGGCTTCGGCCCCTTCTTCCAAGATCACCAAAATGTGGCTGAGATCGACGCCGCCTTCGTTCAGGGCCGTCAGCGTGTGCAGCGGCTCGTCAATCACCACGCTTTTGGGTACGTACAGCAACGTACCGCCGGACCAGCACGCCGCATGCAACGCGGAGAACTTGTCTGCGTGCAGGTTGACCGTGAGGAATAAATGCCGGCGAATCAACTCGCCGTGTGTTTTCACCAGTTCATCGAGGCTGCCAAACAGCACACCTTTTTTGGCCCATTTCGATTTCAATTCCGATTGCCCCGCTTGGACGGCTTGGCTATTGAGCGTGGCCGTGCGGCCGCCGAGTTCCACGCCGTGAGCGAGCAGGGCAGGGGGGAGTTGCGCGTCCGACGCGGAGCCTTTCAGCAACTCGAGCGACAAGGCGAATTTATCCAGCCGAAATAAGCGGATATCGGTACGCATCCATTCTTCATCGGCCCGGCTGGGCAGCGGCAAATCTTGAAATGCTTGCCACGCGGCGCGGCGGCCGTCGGTCAGCCAATCCGGCTCCTCGCGGCTCGCAAGAAAGGCCTCGAAGGACTCCTGAGAAAACCCGGTTCGTTTTAACATGCTTTGCATTTAGGCAACCGACTATCTGATTGTGAAAAAGCCCAGGGACCATTGCGGCAATGGTGCCCGCAACCCCTGGGCTTGTGTTGACTTTTGAAACAGTCCTTAACCGACGGAGCCTTCCATCTGTAGTTCGATGAGCCGATTCATTTCGACGGCGTACTCCATCGGCAATTCCTTCACCAGCGGCTCGATGAAGCCGCTGACGATCATTGTGCTGGCCTCGGCTTCTGATAGGCCGCGGCTTTGCAGGTAGAACAACTGCTCTTCACTGATTCGCGAGACGCTGGCTTCATGCCCCAGTTGCACGTTCTGTTCATCGACTTCGATGTATGGATACGTGTCGCTGCGGCTGTTGGGATCGAGAATCAAGGCATCGCAAACCACATTCGATTTCGATCGCTTGGCTCCACGTTCCACTTTGACCAAACCGCGATAGCTGGCTCGGCCGCCGTTTTTGGAAATGCTCTTGCTGATAATGCGGCCGGAAGTATCCGGGGCACAATGGATCAGTTTCGCGCCGGCATCTTGATGCTGGCCGTGTGAGGCGAACGCGATCGACAAAATTTCACCGCGGGCGCACCGGCTCCATCATGTAAACCGACGGGTACTTCATCGTCAGGCGGCTGCCGAGATTGCCGTCGATCCATTCCATCAGCGCCCTTCGTAAGCCAGGGCCCGCTTGGTGACGAGGTTGTAGATGTTATTCGCCCAGTTCTGAATCGTGGTATATCGGCAGCGGGCGTGCTTCTTGACGACGATTTCTACCACGGCCGAATGCAGGCTTTCCGTGGTATACATCGGGGCGGTGCAACCTTCGACATAATGCACCTGAGCGCCCTTCATCGACGATGATCAGCGTCCGCTCGAACTGCCCCATGCTTTCCGCGTTGATGCGGAAGTAAGCTTGCAACGGAAATTCAATCTTCACCCCCTTGGGCACATAAATAAACGACCCGCCCGACCAGACGGCGGAATTGAGCGCCGCGAATTTATTGTCGGCCGGGGGAATAATCGTGGCGAAGTATTCACGCACCAGGTCCGGATATTCCCGCACAGCCGTGTCGGTGTCAGTGAAGAGAACGCCTTGCTTCGACAAATCTTCTTTCAGCGAACCATAGATCACTTCACTTTCGAACTGAGCCTTCACGCCAGCCAGATACTTTTTCTCGGCCTGGGGAATGCCCAATCGATCAAACGTCTTTTTGATTTCCTCCGGCACATCATCCCAGGAGCGGCCCTGATGATCGGTTGGCTTGAGGTAGTAGAAAATGTCCTGAAAATCGAGATCGATCTTTCCGCCCCAGCGCGGCATCGGCTTGGAGTTGAAAATCTCCAGCGATTGCAAGCGGAAGTCCCGCATCCAGTCGGGCTCGCCCTTCATCTCGGAAATTTGACGAACGATTTCGGCATCGATGCCCTTGCGGGCCTTGAAGAAGGCCTTCGATTCGGTGCGAAAGTCGTACTTGTTGATTTCGGTAGGAACCGATTGATCCATCAGGTCAGTAGCCATATTTAATTCCTCCCTTTCAGGAGTATTCGTTCCTTGTGTTTCAATCTGTTTACACTACACCGGCAGTGGCGGTCTTGGCCGTCATCGCTTTCTCTTCGGCCGCGGCTTCTGGATAGGCTAGGCGGATACGTTCGTAACCCCGTTTGTGCAATTCGGCGGCAAGTTCTGCGCCGCCGGTTTCGACGATGCGGCCACCGAGCATCACGTGGGTTTTCATCGGGATATTGTGTTCCAGCAGTTGTTCGTGATGGGTGATGATCAGGATGCCCATGTTGGCCCCGCCGATTTCCGCGATGCTTTGGCTGGCCAGCCGCACGGCGTCGGCGTCGAGACCGCTGTCGGTTTCGTCGAGGACGGCGAATTTCGGTTGCAGCATGGCCAGTTGAAGAATTTCCGCCCGTTTCATTTCCCCGCCGGAAAAGCCTTCGTTGACATAGCGGCGGGCAAATTCGGGATCGATCTTCAACTGCTGCATTTTCGTGCGCAGCTCTTGGCGAAACTCACGCATCGGAATCAATTCTTCGCCTTCTTTGCGATCCGGCCGGCGAACATTCGTCGCGGCATGCCGCAGGAAGTCGGCCATTTTTACCCCAGGAATCGCCATCGGCCGCTGGAACGCCAAAAAGATTCCGTGGCGGGCGCGATCGGTCGGCTCCATCGCCAATACGTCGTGTGAATTTCCATTGGCGTCAATCAATTCGATCTTGCCATGCGTCACTTTGTAACCAGGGTGGCCCATGATGGCGTAACCGAGCGTGCTTTTGCCGGAACCGTTGGGACCCATCAAGGCGTGGACTTCGCCGCGACGAATCTCTAGGTTGACGCCTTTGAGAATCGGCTTGTCGCCGACCGAGACGTGCAGATCGGTAATGCGAAGTGCTTCAGGCATATTTGCGTTTTGATTGGCAGCAACCATTATGTCGTTCATCCCGTAATTTTCTGGTGATCGTAAAGTGGTTCCAAATCGGCAGGGGCTTCCACATAGCCGCTATGGTGCGGCACCGGGAGTTCATCGTCGTTCTTTTCGCCCAGTTGAGCGAAACTGAGTTCCGGCGAGTGCTTCCGCGTGAGTTTGTGTCCCTTGATTTTGTCTTGAATTCGCATCAGGCCTTCGAGCAGCGCTTCCGGACGCGGTGGGCAGCCAGGCACATAAACATCGACCGGCACGACCAGATCGACGCCTTTAACGACGTGATAGCCCCATTTGAAATACGGTCCTCCACCGGTCGTGCAGGCGCCCATCGCGATGACGAACTTCGGATCGGGCATCATGTTGTAGAGCCGGCGCACCCGGCTGGCCATTTTGTAAGTGACGGTGCCCGCAACAATCATCAAATCGGCCTGCCGCGGGGTGGCCCGAAAAGCACCGGCGCCGAAGCGATCCATATCGAAGCGACTGGCGCCCGTGGCCATCATTTCAATGGCACAACAAGCCAAACCAAACGTCAGCGGCCAAACGCTCGACTGGCGAGCCCAATTGATGGCCTGCTCGACCGTCGAGGTGATTACGTTTTCTTCAAACCGACCTTCGATCCAAGGTTGTGTCATTTTTTCATTCCCTTGCAGAGATTGGCGGGAAATTAAACCCGCCACTATAACCGTCATTTAGTTTGTTTCAAACCGGCAGCAGCTTGCGCCATCAAGGCGACATTCGCTCAGCCGGACGTTTTCTCCCAACAGTTCCGAAAACAGCATCTTTTCGACCGCGCAAATGCCGCGGTCCTGTTCTGCCAAGTCCGGATACGGGCAAGCCTCGGCCGTTAGCACCGGTAACGAGCCATCGTTGGCAGTCGCCGACTTATACTCCACGACAAACGGCACGCTCCGCTCGGCCATTAGTTTCGAGACACCATCCATCCGCTCGGCGGTGTTTTCGCCTTGCATCCGCCCGCCGTAAATGTCGGCCAAACTCTTGGCGATTCGTTTCAAGAGACCACTGCGAATTTCCGGGTCCTTGATTGTTCGCATTTCTTGCCACAAGGCGATCGTCAAATCGGCGAAATTCGACCCCACTTGCCGTCTGGCTTTTTCGGTCAGCATATAGCGATGGCTCGGGCGGCCGCGGACTGCCTTGACCGTCTCCCGCTGGATCAGTCCTAGCTCGATCAGCCGAGTGAGCCGTTGACGCACCGCCGTGGCCGTCACCTGCATCGCGGCCGTCAATTGATGAATGGCCATTGGTCCCCGCTGGCGGAGCAAATCCAAAAGGCCGTGATCGGTGCTTTCAACCGCTTGATCCATGACTCGCCTGTGTCGTAAATGCCGTTCGACATTGGAATTGTAGCAGTTTCGCGATTTTTGACAACCAATTATGCGAAAAATGGCTTTTTCGCCAAAAACGGCGGAAAACATGGTCAAATCCGCGGAAAGTGCTGCTCCACTGCCTCGGTAAACTCTGCCGGCGTCGAAACCCGCGCCACGTGTGCCCGGAATTCCCGCGCTCCACGCCGGCCCTGGGCATAACAGCAGGCAAATTTGCGCATTAACTGTGTGCCGCGGTCTAGTCCGAACCGCTGGCAGACGAGACGAAAATGATGGTGCAATAGCTCGCGTTCTTCTTCCAAGGTCGGGTCAGGCGGAATCGGTTCGCGCCGCAGTGCCGCCGCACATTGGCGAAAGAGCCACGGCTTGCCCGAGCGCCGCGCGGGCGATCATCACGCCATCGACACCATAGCGCTCAAACACTGCCACAACGGCCTGCGGTGAATTCAGGTCGCCGTTGCCGATCAGCGGCATTCGTTTGAGATGCGGCTTGATTTGGGCGATGCGCTCCCAATCGGCACTGCCCTTGAAAAAGTCTTGAGCGGTTCGGCCATGCACGGTGAGCGCCGCCGCACCGGCCGATTCTACCGTCTTGGCGATCTCAATCGCCGTGATGTTGTTCCGCGTACAGCCCAGCCGAATCTTCGCGGTGACTGGCGTGGGGTGGCACACAGCAACAACCCGCTCCACGATACGTCCCACTCGGTCTGGGTCGCGCAGCAAATACGATCCGCTGTGGGCACGTTCGGCCACATCTTTCACCGGGCAGCCGAAGTTGATATCGACCACGTTAACCTTGTATTCGTTTGCCAGTCGCGCCCGACCGCAGCCAGTGTTTCGGGATCGTTATCCCACATTTGCACAGCCAGCGGCCGCGGCTCGTCGGCGACTCCCCAAAGTCTGTCCGGCGCTTCCTGCTCACGCTGGTCCATCCAAACGAACGCGCGGGCGGAAACCATCTCGGTGGCCTGCAAGCCGACGCCGCCAAATTCCCGCACCACTTGCCGATACGCAAAGTTCGTGAATCCCGCCATCGGCGCTTGCAAGAGCGGCGGATCGACCACCAGCGAGCCGATTTGCAATGGCTTTACATTTCGCGCCAGGCGCTGAAGGGGACGGGAGTCGATTTCCTCGTCCAAAGTCTGAAACGACCTGTTGCCTGAAATCGACTCCCGACCTCTTTCGATGGACAACTCTGCTCGCGGCATCGTCATGGGTGGAATACGCATAACCGCCATCCTACAATTCGGCCATTGCCGCACGGAAGTCCGCCAAGACATTCACCAATCACCAATCCGACTTAAACTAACCGCAATGAAATCGTCCCTCGTTCCCGGGCTCAAATTCGAAGTGCGGCATCGCGTGGTGACGCAGGAACTGCTCAGCACCATTTATCCCGGTGGGCCGCCGGTGTTCGCCACGCCGTACATGCTGTCGCTGATGGAACAAGTGGCGGCGCAAGCAATTCACCCCCATTTGGATGCCGGCGAAGAATCGGTCGGCTACGATTTTCACTTCAAACATCTGGCTCCGACGCCGGTCGGTTCGATCGTGGTCGCCACCGCCGAAGTGACGCAGGTCGAGAAAAACATGGTCACGTTTGCCATCGAAGCCCGCGATGAAACCGACGTCATCGGCCGCGGCACCCATGTGCGGGCGGTCATCGACATGGAGCGATTTTTGAAACGCGTGAAGCGTAAGTCGGCTTCGTAACTTCGAACTTCCCACATCCTGTGCGAGAGACCCGCCCTATGTGTGATCGAAAGCGACGGGTTGCGAGTGCGGCTGTCATCGTCCGAAGTTATAACGATCGCTGAGGGATCGATCGTTGTAGCGATCTCCGGCGGGCTGCGTTCCAAACGGATCTTTCACTTGCCCCAGCGGATTGGCTGCCGCCGGATTCGTCGGAGCCGGGGTCGCAGCGGAAGAACTGATCGCCGCCGGGCTCGTTATCATCGAATTGCCTTGCATCGAAGAATTTCTCTGCGGCGCTCTCGCCGTCGGCGTTGCTTCCGGCTCCAAACTCTTCAGCGTGCTGGGCACCCAACCGTCGCTGCGCAGAGATCGCTCGCTTATGCTCGGCAGGGTTTGGAACGTCGATTTGCCCGGCACGGCAGAAACGCGCTCCGGCTGTTTGACCGGAATCAACATCGAGGCTAGCTTTTCGTGAGTTGTTCCGGCCGGAGCGATCGCGACCGCGTATTCGGCGATGTCGAGGTTGTATTGCAAGACCGCGTCCAAAAACCTGCGTCGCTGGTTGTACAATTCTTCATGGCAGAAGAGGACGGTACGCAGATCGGCCTCGCCTTTGGCGTGAGCTTCTTCCGCGTAATGAATCGCGCTCAACGCGGATTGAATGGCCGCGGTTCGAATGTTGATGCTTTGCTGCCAAACCGGCAAAGATCCGTTGATTCCCGCCAACCGTCCATTTGTCGGACGATTGGCAAAGATCACGTCGAAATACGTGCGGTACGGACCGACCAGGGGCAAATCGGTGGGCACATAGCAATTGACGTAATTCAATTGCGATCCCGCGATCATCGTTGTAGCGCCGAAAGCTTCCTGCGCGAATGAGTGCAATCCTGGCCTCGTGTACCCGTGCCCCTGCCGCAGCCTGAGCTGTGCCTAACATGGGTCCTTCCACCGCCGTGCGATTTGGTACGACGCGCTCTAATCGATCTTGTTCGTCCACCGCCCATTGGTAATTGCTCATGGCATGGCACAATTTCCAATACGCGCTAATGCCGGGCAGTCGATTTTGCGGGTCGAAACTGGAAATTGCCTTCGCCAGCGAGATTGGCGTCGGCGAAGTTTTGACCGTTTCGCCCGGCAGTGCCGGACCGTTAAATGCACGGTCCATCTTTTCGGCCACGAGTGAAGTTGCGAGCAAAGTGGCCGCCGGACGGGCAGCTGCCTGCTGCTCGGCCAACTCGGCATCGATGTTTCTTCCGTTGACGCCATCGCCGATCTTTGCCGGATTCGCACTACCATTTGCAGCGGCTGTGCCGTTCGGCATCAACTGCGCCGGGAACGGCTCGCGCGGAGCCGATTGCACCGATTCGTCGTAACGGGCCGGCATAACTCCGCTGGGTTGTGCTAATTCGACCGACGGCGCACTGACGGTCGCCGGCGTCGGCACTGGGGCGGTGGTTGGAGTTGGCGCTGTGGCAACCGTTGGCGCCGGGGCGCTTGCGCTGATCGGTGCCGGACTCAAACCCAATGGCGCTGGAACGATGGCCGTGGCCGGAACGACGCCGCTCACGGTGGCCGGAATTCCGGAAGCGCCGGATACAGCGCTGGCCACACCAGGTGCGGAAATGATTGGGCCAGGCACTGTGGCTGCGCAGGCGCTGCAACGATCGCTCCAGGCAGCGTTGCTGGCGCAGAGGCCGGCCGATTCTTCATGACCGATTGCAAAGGTCGCGGCTGGGCTGGCGTGGCATCGGGGCCCGCTTCGCTTGCCGAACTTGGCGTTTCGGAGACAGTTGATGCAGACGGTTTTGTGGTCGAACTGCTGAGCGCACTTCCTGTTGGAATCGCAGCGCCGGGCGTCGGAGTCGCTGCCGTGCTTACGGTTCCACCACCCGTCACTGGCATCGTCGCTGCATCCCAGCGCGGCGCTTCCGCGGCATTGCGCCCGACTTCGGAACCTGTGCGCCAGAAAAGGGCAGGGCAGGGGAGTTGGCGGCGTCCCCCGCCACGGCAAATTGCCCCAACAGCATCCATGCAATCGTCAGCAAGAATCGTTTCATCGCTAGCCACCTCATCTGGCCAAAGAGGCGCGGGAAATCCATTTCACGGGTCAGCAACTTGACACACTTGTGAATTTGGGTCAATCGCAGTCGCGTGATAGCACACACAGCGGTAGGCAGTAGGCGGTGGGCGGAGGCGGCAGCATCTATCATCCGACCGTGTCGGTCGAGAATTGGGGAAGGATGGAATCCCGCCCGGGTGACCGACTTGCGATTTTTCGATGGGACTTTTGTCGCCTGCCAAAAAAGAAGGCCACAACCTCGAATGGAATTGGGCGCGAATTCCGGCTTGCCAGGCCTGAATTTTGGCGCTGGCGGAGGGGCCCCAATTTTCCACGGCAAAATACCCGAGTTTTGTCGCCGCTGCACCGCCGCAGCGCCCTGTTTTCCCAGCTGATACGGTGTGTGCAGGCGACATAATTCGACCCATTGTGTCTTTTCGGGACTGCATTTCTCTGGATCCAACACGGCGAAAGCTTGTCCTGGTCTTGTTTGGCAAGTTGGCGCCCAAAAACGACAAAATCCGCCCCCGGACTTTTCGCCACAGGGTGACCACCGACCACGGCCTGATGATCGTCGCAACGTCGCGACCGACAGACACAAGCATACGCCGCGGAAAGTATAATGTATTTATGTACACATCTGAAGCCTGCGTCTGGGGCCACAGGGCAGCTTTTCACCCCGGAGACACGGAGGCACGGAGCGGGCGACAGATCGGCCGCGAAGAAACGCTCTGGAACGCACCTAGAGCCAAGGTCTGTCGGGCCGAATTGGCAATCACGGCCCGACAGCCGCGATCGGTTGTCGGAGGTGTAGCCGTTCCCAAAATCCGCACTGCGGCCGAGCGTGGCTTGCAGCCGGTTCCGCTGGCGGTGGGGATGGAACGCCGGATTAAAAATCCTGGTCGGCCTCAGGCTGATCAGCATCGGGCGGAGAGCGCAGCGCGCAAAGAAAAAGCTGGAAAACGGGGGAAACCGTGAAAACGGGGGGAAACCGTGGGAAACGGGAGAAAACGGTGGCAAAGGGTGGAAAACCGCAGATCATGATTGGAGCGGCAAGTCCGATCTTCTCCCTCGCCCTTGGGGAGAGGGCCGGGGTGGGGATACTTTGTGGTTGTGCCCACGTCTGGGGTCGCCGGCCGGTCATCCGTTGGCAAGAGCGGACGATCGGCGCAGGACGATCCGCGGCGAAGTCGAGCTGGCAGGCGCGCAAGCATTCCCGCAATTTAGCAGAGATGTGTACATTTGTCAACGTACGTTTTGGGCCAGTCGGGGCAAGCGGAGGATTCCGGCTAAAATCGTTCTGACCCTTTCTTTTTCCTCGACCAGACGTGGACGAGTTCCGAGCCTTGCTCGAGGAAGCGCTGCGCTGCGTGCGGCCGGAGCGGATTTGCGCCGACGCGGGATATGATTCTGAACCGAATCACTACTTCTGCGCCAGCAGCACGGGATTCGCACCATCCTTCCGCCGGCCATCGGCCGACCGACCAACAAACCCGCCCGCGGACATTATCGTCGGCTGATGCAAGTTCGCTTCGACCGCATGGCCTATCGCGATCGTTGCCAAGTGGAGACGGTCGTGTCGATGGTCAAACGGCGTCAAGGGTCACATACCTCGGGACGCAGCTACCACAGCCGATGCCGCGACCTGTACTTGATGGTCCTCACTCACAATGCCATGATTCTTATCAACCGGCGAGTTTTCTACAGAGCCGCTCTGACCCTTTTTATGTTCTTTTTCTGCTCCCTTTTTCTGCTCTAGCGTTTCGGCGTGACTGCCGGGTGCCCGAGTCGTTGCACTTTGGAATTGCCCGGTTCAATGATTGCGGTATCGGCGCGAGCCTCGATGCGCGTGAGTTCGGCGTATTGGCCATCGCTAAGATCGGGGATGGCCTTTACAAATCGATAGGTCTTATTTTCGTCCGTGTACGAGTGGACTTCGCCGTTAGGATTGGTCGGCGGTGTGATATTGCGCAGGTAATGACCTTTAGAGGCAATGGCTGGAATCCCATCCGGATGTTCTATTCCTTCTGAACTAACTTCGATCTGTGATCCTCTGGAATTCAATCTGATCGTGGCTTTGCGAACGATCAGTGTCGAGTCGATTTCCAACTTGCACGGGACATTGATGGTGCTTGTGAGATGAAACGGACCGCTGCAAACTGCACGCTCTGCTTCGACCCGATATTCGTCGAACTGATCCATGTGCTTGGCAAAGCCGTAGCCGAGTGAGAGTCCGATCATCTTCCGGTGATTTTGCAAAACGCTGTCGGGCGAGGCTGCACCGCGGCTGTGGAGAGTTGAATCCTTGCCGTCGAACGATTCGCTGTAGGCGACTTCCGTGCCGCCGACATCAGTCCATTTGAGTTTTGGACTGACCCGAAAACCAAATTCCGGATGGGCGAGCTTTTCCAGCTCATCGCCGCCGACGAGCGTGGCTTCCGCGCCGCGAACGATCAACTGGTATTTCACGCGATGATATTGCTCATAGGGCTCCGGCAATGGATCAGGAAAATCAGGAAGCTTCCCGCCTCCAAAGCGTGCATTGTTGAATTCCATCTTCGCGACTTTCGTGGCCGGATCGATCTTATCGGTCCAAGACTCTTCGACCTCCAAGGACAGATTATCGAACTTCTCGTCGCGGGCTTTCAGCAGTGCGAAAAATGCGGCGGCATGTTTGGGAAATTCTTGGGAAGCGCCGTGGTTGGACGTGCTGGCGATCGCAGAGCCGGCAACAGGTTCTCCGGCGAAGGCAACTCCTTGTACTAAAATCGTGATCGCGAAAATAAAGTCCAGAAAAGTACGCCACTGGACTCTCGAGTATTGGCTATCTGCCATCGTCGATCTCCATCATGGTTCTGAACACGATACGACTCCGGTAATTGTGGCGGAAAGTTGTCACGCGGGCGAATCCAAGTACGGATCTTGGCCCATTTGTACGATCACTTTCTTGCGTTCCTTTTCGTGGTACATCAGCGATTTGCGGTCGCGGAAGTAGCGGCGTTCGATACGCCGCTGGGCCCGGCGGAACACCGGCACCATTTCGTCGAACGGGCCGGGGGAGTTTTGGCCCAGCAATGTCAGTTTGTGGGCGCGCTTGGGACCGAGGCCGAAGATTAAGATATCGTCATCGAGCGCCAGGTACTGACGATACGAACCGGGATCGCCCTGACGGCCGCAGCGACCGATAAGCTGGCGATCGATGCGGGCGGCGTCGTGCAGTTCGGTGCAGATGACGTGCATGCCGCCGATCTCCGCCACGCCTTCGCCCAGGCGGATATCGGTGCCGCGGCCAGCCATGTTGGTCGACACGGTGACGCGGCCGTGTTGGCCGGCTTGGGCAATGATTTCGGCTTCTTCAGCAATCTGACGGGCGTTCAGAACTTTGTGCGGCGTGCCGGCGGCGGCGAGCATGGCGGAGAGTTTTTCCGATTTGTCGATCGAGCGTGTGCCGATGAGAATTGGCCGGCCGGTATCGCGAATATGCTTCACTTCATCGACAATCGCGGCGAACTTTGCATCTTCGGTGCCATAAATGCACTCTGGCAGCTTCGCGCGAATTGGCGGGCGGTGCGTGGGAATTTGCACCACGCTGACTTTGTAAATCTTTTTGAGCTCGCGCTGACGTGGCCGCGGTGCCCGTCATGCCGGCCAGGCGCTGGTAGCGAAGGAAGTAATCTTGAATCGTGACGCGGGCGGCGTGGCCCGTGGCGATGGTGACCGGCGCGTTTTCTTTGGCTTCGATGGCTTGATGCAAACCGTCGCGCCATTTGCGGCCTTCGGCCAGACGGCCGGTAAATTCATCGACGATGACAATTTCGCCGTCGCGCACCACATAGTGGCGATCGAGAATGAACGAGATGTCGGCCCGCAGAGCCCGTTCGATGGCATCGTACAGCGTGAGCATGCCGACTTGTTCGACCCAGCCGCTGGCGCCAAGCCGCGCACCAGGCGGCGGCCTTCGCCAGTGAGTTCGGCCGTGCGTTTTTCGTGGTCGTAGGTAAAGTGCTCTTCCTCGACGAATTGCGACACGGCGGCCGCGGCCCATTTGTACAGTTCCGCTTCGAGCTTCTGAGTTTCATCGGGCAGCGCGCTGATAATAAGTGGCGTGCGGGCTTCGTCGATGAGAATGCTGTCGGCCTCATCGACCAGCACAAATGAAGCGTTGCGCTGCACCGGCTGCTCGCCGCCGGAATTGGCGCCGCCGATCATTTGAGAAACGATGTCGGATTGTCCTTCGCGCGTACGGCGCAACAGCAGCCGATCGCGAAGGAAATCGAAACCGAACTCGTTCGCCGTGCCGTAGGTGACATCGGCCGTGTAGGCTTTGCGGCGTTCGTCCTGCGGCATTTGCGATTGAATGACACCGACCGACATGCCCAGCAGCTCGTAAATAGGCCGCATCCAGTTGGCATCGCGCTGGGCCAGGTAATCGTTCACCGTTGCCAGATGCACGCCTTCGCCAGAGAGTGCCGACAAGTACAGCGGCAACGTGGCGGTGAGCGTTTTGCCTTCGCCGGTTTGCATTTCGGCAATGGACCGATTGTGCAGCGCGATGCCGCCCAGAATTTGCACATCGAAGTGCCGCATGTTCAGTTTGCGACGGCCGGCTTCACGCACCAGGGCATAGGCTTCGGGCATGAGTGCGGTGAGCGGCTCGCGGCTTTTGGCGCGATAGCGCAATGCCAAGCTGCATTTGCGAAGTTCTTCGTCCGACTGCGCCTGCAACTCGGGTTCGAGCGCGCCGATGACTGGCACTAATTGAGCCCAGCGCGCCAGCTTCCACTTCGTCGTGCGCTGGGCCACGAAGTCATGCGGTCGAGTAATTCTTGCGAAGCGATGCTCACGTGAAGGAGTGACTGGTGACCTAGTAGTCTGGTGATAACTCTTGAACGTCCGAGGTTTGCGCGCTGTTCGGCGATTCGCCCCGAAGCCTGGCGGCAAGATACCCGGCGACCGGGCTCCAAAAACTCAACAATAGATTTTATATCAAATGTTCACGCCCGCGCAACTTCCTCTGCCATTCTACGTCGGCTGCGTTTGGCACGCAGCCGCGGTTTTTTGGCCTGCGCCCACCGCTGGCTGTGATCGAAGTTGTAGCACCCGTGTCTCATTTCGAGGCGTGGCTTTCAGCAAACTCGGCACCGGCGGGAAAAAATCGTTGCGTTGGCGGGGGGCAACGGCTATAACCCGGATATCACATCGAGTCTGGAACGTGGCGGTTCGGGGGAGAGGCAATCGTTCTTGCCGCCATCAGGGTTCGGGGGATTCTGGCGCTTATCGGGGGCGCCGACGAGCAATGCCGCGGCAGGAATGCACTTCTCTGGAGAGCATCATGTCCTCTTCGCTCCGCCCGGCGAGCGCCGCTGCGCTGTTTGCCGTTTCTGCATGCCTTTTGATTCTAACGCCGGCCAGTGTGCAGGCCTCGATTTGGAACGATCCTGCCGGCGGCAGCTGGGCCAACGGCACAAAATGGACTCCCCCGGGTGTCCCGAATTCGATCGATGCGATTGCTGATTTCAGCACGCTCGATATTACTGGCACGCCATTAACGCCCGTGGTGGTGACGCTTGATGGCAATCAAACGGCCGGCACGCTGATTTTCGGCGACGCCGTACAGGGAACACAAGCCAACGGCGCCAGCAATTGGCTGCTTAGTGCCGGCACGCCGGCCAGCAGCACATTGACGCTGGACGTAACTTCCGGCTCCCCGACTATCAATGTAGTGAATCCTACCGCACAGCCAATTAATTCGGCGGGGCTACCAGCGGCGAGCCCTTATAAAGTTTTTGTCGATCAGACAGCCACCATTAGTGCTATTTTGGCCGGAACAAAGGGAATGACGAAAACTGGCTATGGCACGTTGGTACTGACCGGAACAAATGGCAGCGGTAATACTTACACGGGCACGACGAGCATTAAAAACGGCACATTGACATTAGATTATTCTGCCGCGGGGGCGCCGTCGAGCAACATTTTGGCAAGCGGTTCTGCTTTGAGTCTAGGCGGTGGTCTCGTGACCGCAGGGAATGGAGTGCTTAATATCACCGGCCTCGGCGGTACGACCAATTCGCAATCGCTGACCGCGACGACATTAGACTTCGGCAACAATTCCATCAATCTCAATCAAAACGGCGCCACGGCAGTCAACCTTTCTTTGGGCACGTTTTCGAGGGTGAGTCATGGCGTGCTGAATTTTACGGCGCCCACCGCTGGCAGCATTTCGGCGACCAATGCCTCAATTCCCAATTCGAATGGAATTCTTGGAGGCTGGGCGACGATCGGGGTTGGAGCAAATGCCAACTGGGCAGCCAACGATGGCTCCGGCAACATTGTTCCGTATTCCGGCTACACGGTGCTGACTGGAGCGGCACCTGTCATCGCCAGCAATGCGGCGTCGAACGTGAAGATGGATGCCACATCGACGGGCAATCCTAGCGTGGTGGCTGGGGTCACCGATATCAACAGTTTGATCTGGACCGAAGTCTATTCCGGCGCCGCCAATCTTCGCACGGTAGCCATTCCTGCCGGCAGCACGCTTCGTCTGGGCGCCCAGGGCGGCATTTTCAGAACCGATAACATTGGTAATCAGTCGCAATTGCTGCTGACGGTTGGATCGGGTCCTAGCAGCTTGTTGACGGCCGGTGGTGCGCCCGATACGCCGGGCGAACTAATCTTCAATGCCAACAACAATCCGATTAATGCGGACCAAAACGGCATCGTCGTCAACGCAACCATGACCGACAACGGATCGGCTCCAGTTACCGTGGTACAAAGTGGCGTTTCCACCACGCAAGCCAATTTTGCGAACTCCTACTCCGGCGGAACCTACATCAATTCGGGCCGTTTTCGTGCCCAAACAGTTGGCGCCTTTGGCACCGGTCCAATCTACACGGCGCCCGGCGCAAGCGTATTTCAACCAAACAGGAACGTGGACCAACGACTTGTATCTTTCTGGGATGGGATATTGGGAAACCGGAGGATTCACCAGTGGGAACACCCGATTGGCCACCAACGGGATTATTCTCACCGGTACGGTAACATTGCTGGGCGACGCCATGATTGACACTCGCGGCGCCACCAATGCCGGAGCCACTATCGCCGGAAAAATCACCGGTGCTTTCAGTCCGTACTTCACCGGGTCACAGCTCTCGGGTGGGAATCCCGGAACGATGACCCTCACGAATTCCAGCAATGACTGGTCCGGCGACACCGTTCTTTTGAATGGTCGAGTTTCTATTGGCGGAGATGGGGAAGTGATTCCAGATGGTCCTGGCAAAGGTAATCTTGTGATGGTTGGCGAAGGGCTATTAACCGCGGGACTCGGCACAAACACCTATCTGAATCTCAACGGCAAAACTGAAACAGTCAACGGTCTTATTTCTGGCCAAGGTTTTCAAGGAAATCCCAGCGATCCTACGCGCATCTTCATCGAGAATAGCACAAGTAACACGACGGGCCGACTGGTTATTGGCAATAACAATGCGACATCGACGTTTGCCGGAACAATTCGCGATGCCAATACCGCGACCGCGGGCGCGGCTTTCCCTCCACCGACCAATGCCTTTGTGGCAATTACCAAGATTGGATCCGGTACGCTGACTCTCAGTGGTACGAATACCTACACCGGCGGCACCATCGTCAGCGGTGGCACTTTGTTCATGGGCAATGCCGCAGCCATCGGTGGCATCACAGGCCCGCTGGAAGTGAATACCGGAGGAACGTTGGATGTCAACGGCAATAGCATCACGGTTGGCGCTCTGAGCGGCACCGGCGGAGCTGTTACCACAAGCGTTGCGGGGCCGATCACATTGACGGTTGACACCGCCACCAGCGCGACCGCCTTTGGCGGCGCGATTCAGGACGGCGCGGGAACATTCAGCTTCGTTAAAACTGGCGCAGGTCAGACCATCCTTTCTGGCACCAGCACCTACAGTGGCACGACCGACGTCCAAAACGGAGCCCTCGTCGTCAATGGTTCGCTGATAAGCACCGGGTCGGTCACGGTGCAAAGCGGCGCCATTTTGTCCGGCACCGGCAGCGTCGGAAATGTGACGATGGCCGGCGGCTCGAATCTGCGGCCAGGCGCTTTGGGATCGAACGGTGCCATCGGTACGCTCACCGCCAATAGTCTGACCGTCAACGGCGGCGAGCTGCGTTTCGATCTCAGCAGCCCTGGGACCAATGACAAAGTGACCGTTACGGGGACGGCTAACTTCGTAAGCTCATCCACGGTTCTGCCATACTTCAGCGTGGCCGTACCAGTGGCTGGGGCGTACAACTTGCTGCACGCCAACAGCGTCACGGGCACCGCGCCAACGTCGGGTTTCCCCACGGGCTCGCGCTTTAATGCCACGGTGACCACCACCGCGACCGATGTGAATTTCAATCTCACCGGCTCTGCCAAAAGTCTGACTTGGACCGGCAACGCGCCGGGCGATGGCAGCACTTGGGATTTGCAAACCACGCAAAATTGGTCTGACAACGGCGGCACCACCACCAACGAGAAATTCTTCACCTTTGATACGGTGACCTTCAACGATACGGCGGCACCCCCCGCAAATCGCAATATCATTGTCAGTGGGCAGTTGCAACCCGGCCCCATTACGGTGACCCATAACACCGGCAGCACCGATTTTGTTTTCAGTGCCGGATCGATTGTCGGCGATTTTGTCAGCTTTACGAAACTGGGAACCGGCAGTGTTTCTCTCAGTACCAATAACGACACCTACGGGGGCGGAACTTTCATCAAGAACGGCACGCTGCGAGTTGGCACTTCGACCGCCATTCCCACGGGCTCCAGCGTCACGCTGGGCGATGGATCGACCAACACCAGCGGCACGCTCGACTTGGCTGGCCTGGATGCAACGGTGAGCGGTTTGGCCACCGCCGGCACTGGCACGGAAAACACCATTGGAAACGGCAATTTGGGAATTTCAAATCTGATTTACATGGGGGGCAACAGCACGTTCTCTGGAAAAGTGCTGGACGTCATTGGCACGAACAACAGCCAGAAAATCGCGCTTGCAATGCAAAGCGGTTCTTTGACGCTTTCGGCGCGAATTCTTTCAGCGGTGGAATCACATTGAACGGCGGCACGCTTAAAGCCGGCAGTTCGACGGCGCGTAGGTGGCAGCGCCAATTCGCTGACCATTGCCACGGGCGCCACACTAGACCTGAACGCCAACAACGTCGCCGTTGGCGCTTTTAGCAGTCTCTTTGGCGGCACGGGCACTATTACTTCTCAGCGCCGCTGGCAGCGCAGCCCTTTCCGCGGGCGATTCCACCGACACAGCCTACGGTGGTGCCATCCAAAACGGTAGCGGCACCGTTGGCTTCACCAAGACCGGAACCGGCACGCTGACGCTGTCGGGATCGAGCGACTATACCGGCCCAACAAACATTAGCGCGGGAACCATCAAGTTGGTCGGTGGAAGCTTTACTGCCTTGGGCGCAGTTTCGGGCGGAGCAGTGACAATCGCCAGCGGCGCCGGGCTCGATCTGGGTGGATTAACTGCCGCCAACATCGCCGGCGGTTTCGGAACAAGACAATTTACAATCGCCGGCACCGGCGCCGGTACGGGGTCTTACACCGGCGCCAACGCCGGCGCAATCGTCAACACGGGCACCAATGCGCAGCAGAATGCCTTACAAGTTGTGGTGCTTTCAGCAGACGCCACTTTCGGCGGCAGCGGCCGATTCGACATTCGGGCCGGACAGGTTGCCGGCGTCAATACCGCCATGCTCGATTTGGCGGGGAACACCTTGACCAAAGCAGGAGGTACGACTCAGCAAGTTTCGCTTGTCGCCACCGATGTGACGCCGGGCGATATCGACGTGACCGCCGGTATCTTGGGCATTGAAACCACTTCGAATGTTCCAGCAGCCCTGAAGCCCGATAACGTGACTCCCTATGCAATTACTATGGAAGCTGGCACGCAGTTGCAAGTGTTTGGTACAGCGGCCAATCAGCTGAACATGACCAGGCAAGTTATTTTCAATGGCAACGGCAACTTCCGAAATAACAGCACGCAGCCGGTGACCGTGGCCAGCCCCATTTCGCTAAAGGGCGACGTCACTTTCAATGCCACCATCGCCAACACGGGCACACTCACGCTGACCGGCGCTATTTCAGAAAGCGGCGCCAGTCACGGAGTCACCCAGAATTCTACCAACGCCACGAACCCGGGAAGCGTAGTGCTGGCCGGAAACAACAGCTACACCGGTCCCACGACAATCACCAACGGAACGATTCAGTTGGGCGCCTCGAACCGCATTGCCGATACCTCGAACCTGGTGCTGGGGAGCGGCGCTGCCCCCATCTTCGCTACCGGCGGCTTCAGCGAAACAATGGGCACTGCCAGCGTGTTGGGTAGCAGCACAATCGATTTGGGCAGCGGCGCTAGTGTGCTTCACTTTGCCGCCAGCGATTCGACAACCTGGGCGCCGTTGGCCATTACCAATTGGACGCCGACGGCCGATCACCTGTTTTTCGGGTCCAGCGCCGCCGGCCTGGGAGCCGTGTTCGATCTGAATTCCATTGGCCAGCTTCAGTTTTCGCTGAATACGCACCTGGTGAATTCGAGAATTTTGAGCACCGGCGAGGTGCTGCCGACGCTGTCGATTATCAAGGGGGACATCAATCAAGACGGTGTGGCTGACGGTCTCGATATTCAGGCCATGTTGCAAGCGCTGACCGATGTCAGTGCCTACAAGTCGGCCTTCGCGATCAACGATACGCAATTGAATTCCATCGCCGATATCAACAACGATAACACGTTTAACAATAAGGACATCCAGCCCATGCTCGATCTGATCACTAGCCTCGGCGGCGGCAGCGTCGCCGCGGTGCCGGAACCGTCCAGTTTGTTACTGCTGGCGATCGGCGGAGCTGGTCTGATGGCATGCAGCGCGAAACGGCGTCAAGCGCGACGATCACGATCGGCATGAGCGCGCGTACGACCTCGCGGCCTCGGGCTGCACCCATAAATTTCGGTCAGATTTTAGCACTTCAGGCTTAAATCGGCGTGACATCGTCGGTCCCCCCAACTGGCCGACTGTCTGGCAATATTCTTGCGTCGCCCGTCGCCCTGGTTATAACAGCATAGGTGCGCAATCTTCGTGGTTGTCGCAACCGGGGGTTTATCCTTTCGCTCTGTTGGCTGGCGGTTCTGGGGGGTTTGCTTTGGAATAGCTTGCGAAAGGGCGTTGGCAACATTTGCCATTGCTTCGCCTGGCTTAGCAGTGGCGTTCGCTTTTTTTGCGGAGGTAGTTTCAAATGCGTCGACGAATTACCGATTGTAGTTCATCATCCCTCGGTCGCATTGTTGCGGTTGTGGTTTTGATTGTCTTCTTAGCTTCTGTCGCACCGACAGCGCGAGCGCAACAAATCTGGGATCCCGCGCAAGTGGGCACCGGGTCGGATGGATCGGGAACCTGGGATACCGCCGCCAACCTTTGGTCGAACGGCGCCTCCGATTCGGTGTGGGTGAATGGCAATACTGCCATCTTCGGCAGCGGCGGAACGGCCGGAGATATCACGGTCTCGCCCGGCATCATCGCGGGCGGGATGACGTTCAACAACGGCGTCTTGGGAAATTACACCATTGCCGGAAGCAATCTTTCGCTGGGCGCCGCCTCAACGCCGATTTCGGTTGCCAGTGGCGCAGTCGCGACCGTCAACTCGGTTTTGACAGGCTTGAACTTGGGGATCGTCGTTTCTGGCGGCGGCACTTTGACTTTAGGGGCCAACAACACCTATACCGGTGGCACCACGCTGGATGGCGGCGCCTTGGCGTACACGACCGATAACCTCAATGTCAAAGCACTGACCTTTGGAGCCACCAACCAGAGTGCCAACATCAGTACGCTGGATTTGGGCAGCGCCAACAATCTTGTGGGAGCGAACCTCACGGCCACCTCGTTCCTGATGCAGACAAATAATGTGGCGGCGAATTCCAATACCATTAGCATTGGCGCTGGCAAGACATTGACGATCAACGGGGCTCTCACCATTGGCGTCACCACCCTCGCCACCGATTCCGGCAAAGAAACGTCCGCAGTTTTCAGCGGCGACGGCAGTTTTGTGGTCAACGCGGGTGCTAACAACATTGTACTAGGTGTTTCCAGGGCTAACGAATCTCCGTCGACCACCGATCCGAAGGTCACGGTGAACCTTAGCGGGCTGAGCAATTTCGCGAGTACAACGACCGGAGAATTTCGCTTGGGCTACGGGGGCAATGTCAGCGGTACGCTGTCACTGGCCAACACTAGCAACAGCATCACCGCGGCGACCATCCAGATTGGCAACAGCAACAATGCAAACAACGGCGGCCTTACCACGTTGAATTTAGGAGCGGGTACAGGCACGAATGCGAACGTCATCAAGGCCAACACCATAAACATCGGCGGCGGCAAACAAGCGGGGGTCATCCAATTCATTACGGGCGCACCGGCAGACGCCCAAGTAACGATCACCGGTCAAAGCGGCGGGGCAAGCACCGCAAATATCACCGTGGGGTCGGCGAGCAGTGCCACGTACGGAGGCGGAACGGCGCGGTTATCGCTGGCCGGGCATTCAGCTAGTGTTCAAGCCGGCGCAGTCGTCGTGGGACGATTGGCCAATGCTACAGGCGGCACATCGGCATCCAACGACATCGGCCAACTCACGTTTGATACCGGTACTTTCACCGCCAATTCGCTGCAGATTGTGCAAGATTCCGGCGGCGCGGCCCCCAATGGAATTAGAGCCTCGGTCACCGTGGGCACCGATTCCAGCAGCACCGGCACCTTCACGGTCAATAACACTTTTAATCTCGGCAATGTCACGAGCGCGGCGGCCGCCCATACCGATACGGCCACGTTCACCGTCAACGGCGGAACCGCAAATATCAACACCGACATTGTTGCCATAAACACCAGCGGCAGCATCATCCTGAACTCGGCACTCACGCTGAACGGCGGGACTCTGGATCTGGCCGGACACAACATTGGATCGTATGCAACGCCTATTACCACAATCAATTTGAATAGTGGCAACCTGAATAATGTCGGCAGCATCGCGGGGCAATCCATCGCGGTGCAGATTGGCACAACGATCGGCAGTGGTACGACGTTTGTGCTTGGCAATGGCGGCTCACTCACTTCATCCTTAACGCCGCTCACGCTCGGCAGCGGCGGCGGATTGAGCGGCGGCGGCGTCAGCCAGGCTACGATTAACGGCGATGTGGAAGCTGCCAGCGGTGCGCGGGTTTCGCCCGGTTCCAGTGCTGTCGCCAGCACGCTGCAATTCAACAACAACCTTGCGTTCGATGGCGGCTCGACGGTGCGTTTTAAGCTTTCGGAAAACTTTGGAAGCGGCAACGACGCAATTATCGTAGGGCAAAATCTGACCTTGACTGGCACGGTGAATTTGGAAATCGGCAGTGTTGGCGCTGGCCCGCTTTTTGGCAACACCTACACGCTGTTTACCTACGGAGGGATTCTAACCGGCGATCAAACGAACTTTAACGTAATCGCTCCGGTTGGCACGCGCAGCAACTACAACTTGCTGCCCACCGCGAGCACAGGAAGTACTGTTCAGCTGCAAGTTTCAGGCACCGCACCATTTTCGCTAACGTGGATTGGCAACGTGAACAATAGTTGGGAGTTGATGGGTGCGGCGAACTGGATCGACCTAAGTCATGGTCCCGGCGGGCAGCAATTCTTCAATCAGGATTCGGTCACCTTCGACGACGCATCGACCAACCTGAATGACGTGCAACTGGTGGGCACGCTGTCGCCGAGCAGTATCACGGTGAATGCCACGCGGAATTACAAATTCGCCGGCGCCGGAAGTATTGCTGGCGGAACTTTAACGAAGAGCGGAACCGGATCGCTCATTATCGCCAACGACAACACCTATTCGGGCAATACTGATATTCAAGGCGGAACCCTGCAAATTGGCGATGGCGGCACGACCGGCAGCATTGGCGCGGGCACCATCAGCACTGCCGCCACGCTGTCGTTCAAGCGTGGCGATGCAACAACGATCAGCAACGCGATCAGCGGAAGCGGTGTCGTTCAGCAAGATGGCACTGGCACAATGACGCTTACTGGCAACAGCACATTTAGTGGCGGTTTGGCCGTGAATTCCGGCGCCGTCCGGCTCACCAGCCTGACGGGCGCAGGCACCGGTGCGATTACCGTGAATCCCGGCGCGACGTTGGTTTACGGCGCTGTGGCCACCAATCCGTTGACGCTGGCCGGCGGCACGGTTGGAGCCGCCTCCGCGCTGAACCTCTTTACCGCCGATATTACGGCAGCCGCTTCGACGAACTCGACCATCTATTTGGCCGATCCGCAGAATCTGCCGACCACTCCCGGCACTGATGTCACGGAATTCAACGTCACCGGCACGTTGCACGGCAGCGGCAACTTTACCGTGCTTTCCAATGGGCAAGATGCCGGACCCGACGCCGGCAATGCCTTCCGTCTCCGTGGCACCACCGCGAGCGATTTCACGGGTCGAATTACGCTGGGCAACACGGTGAAAGGTGAAGTCCAAGTCACTGACGCGGCACCAACCAGTCCAGCGGGGACGGGAACACTCGTGCTTACTGCCGGCGTGGTTATTCCTGGTACCTTAACAGGGACGTTTTCGGAGTTGAACGTGCGGAACAACCTTACGTCCGGTAACGCGACGTTTGGAAACAACGTCGAAGTGTCCGGCCCCGGTGTGGCGGCGATCACTCCGCTGAGCACTACTTCGCCGGAGACATCGACGCTCGGCAATCTACTAATCGGCACGGGGCAAACGCTGGCCGTCGGCAAGAATTCAGCGGGCGTCAACACCATTGCCTTTCAGAGCGTTACGATCAATGGCACGGCCACTTTTTGCGCCGCGACCCATCGGCATGAGTTATTCTGGCAGCGCCAACTTGATTTTGGGTTCGATCAGCGAGCTCACGGCAGGATCAAGCATTGTCATGGCGGGCCAAAGCACGTTGTTCGTCAACGGCGCCAGCACATACACCGGTCCGACGACCGTCAACTCTGGGACGCTACAGCTTGCAGCTCCGGACGTTTTGCCAAATGGCTCGAAACTGGTTCTGGCAGGCGGCGTCTTCAACACGGACGGAAACAACGAAACCGTCAGTTCGCTGATTGTGTCGGCCCCCTCGGTCATCGATTTGGGCAATGGCGCAAGCGTTCTCCATTTCGCCGATAGTCACCTGGAAAGTTGGCAAGGCCCGGTGACAATTAACAATTGGAGCGGAAATCTTATCACCGGAGTCGGAACCGACCAGGTGTTTTTCGGCGCTAGTGCCGCGGGACTAAGCGGCTCTCAACTGAGTTCGGTCCATTTTGCCGGTTATAACGGGGCCACGCTTTTAGGTTCCGGTGAAGTGGTTCCGAACTCAATCTCGACACTCCTCCGTGGCGACTGGAACGTAGATGGCATGGTGGATTCCGCCGACGTCACCACCATGTTAAGTGCGCTCACGGATTTAAGTGCTTATGCTTCCCCAACAAGTCTGTTGCATTCGGCCTATCCGTTTGCACTGACGAACGACGACCTGTTGAACATTGGCGACGTGAATCTTTCGGGCAGCATTACCAACGCCGATATTCAGGCGGAGCTGGACTTACCCGGCATCGGCGCGGGTAGTGTAACCGCGGTACCGGAACCGACGAGCTTTGCGCTGCTGGCCGGGGGCGGCCTGGCGCTGGCGTTGATGTATTGCCGCCGGCGCTCGGCCGCGGCGTAAATTCCGGGCGGGTTTTTCCGATCTCCGAAAACATGAGATCGGTAGCGCAGCCGTTCTACGGCAGTTCGGTCGTGGGGCGGAATCGCCGTTTAATGCGGCCGTTGCCTTCGAGAGCCGCGTTCTGGAAATGACGCCGGTATTCGCGGGGCGTCATGCCAGTGCGGTTTTTGAAAACCGCGCCCATGTATTCCTGATGATTGAAGCCGGCCTTTTCGGCGACCGAGCCGATCGAGAGATCGGTTTCTCGCAGCAGTTCCTCGGCCTTGCGCAATTGCACGCGGAGAATTTCGTCGTGGACCGATCGACCAACGATCGCCTGAAATCGCCGCTGCAGCACGCTGCGGGAAATGGGCACGTGCTCGGCCACCTCGCGCACTTGCAAGCCATTGCAAGCGTTCTCGCGAATCATCCGCAGCGCCTGTGAAATTGCAGGATCTTCAATCGCCGAGACGTCGGTCGATTGCCGCACCACAATCATCCGTGGCTGCAGCAGCATCCGTTGCTTCGGCGGCGGCTCGCCCTGCATCATGCGGTCCAATAATGCTGCTCCCTGATAACCAACTTCTTCGTGATTCGGGCAAACACTGGTTAGCGGCGGGTCGCAAATGGAACACAGCGTTTCGTCATTATCGACGCCCACAATCGCCACCTCTTCCGGCACCGCCACGCCGGCTTCGCGGCAGGCCTGAGTAACCGGCGGACCAATTTGGTCCCAGCAAATCATCAGCCCAAAGGGGCGTGCATGGTTGCGAATCCAGCGCGCCGTTTGCTCGATAAACTCGTCCCAAGATTCCTGAAGATTGTCAAATTCCAGCGGCAGGGCATCGCACGGAAATCCGCGATCGCTCAGTGTTTTTTGAAACGCCGTCCACCGTTCCTGCGACCACGGCACATCCGTGGGTCCAATGTAGCCAAACTGATGAAAGCCGCGACCGATTAAATGCTCGGCCGCCAGTCGAGCCACCGCCTGGTTGTCGGGCTCGACCAACGGAAACGGCGGATTCGGGCTAGCGCCCAACAGATCGACCACCGGCACTTTGGCGCGTTTGACTGCCTTCAGAATGGAATTCGATCGAAACCGGCCCAAGATGCCTTCGCCTTGCCAATCGCTCAGCCATTTTGGCGCCCAACCTTCGACAAACTGGGCGGTGCGGGGCTCGTGATGCAGTGCCCAGGGCCCACTTTCACGAACGTAACGGGCAATTCCCCGAAGCATATCGCGACCCGAGCCGGCGCTGGTTTCCAGAAACAGCGCAACGCGGGGCGGCGAGGGAGGCGGGGTTCGGGAAGTCTTGGCCATCTTCTTCCAGACAAGGCGATAAAGGGTCGCCGGGAATGCACTTCTATCCAAAAATGGCAGGCCGTTAAGCCTACGTCAACAGCTTAATCCGGCGACCAGCAGGCTGGGAAAAGAGCTCGCTATAGCCCGGCCCGCACTCAAACGACCAAATTTCTTAGGTCTATAACCCCGCCAGCCAGAAATCCGGCCGGCGCGAACTTGCGAAACTCAAAGTTGCCACTGGCCCGACAACCGCGAATATCGCAGGAAATCACGGCGGTCCGCGGCGGATTTGCTCAATCGGTGGGGCTATCTCACGCGACTGCTCGAATGCTCGTTCCAACGAATGCCGTCCCCCCCGATGACCATTTTCTCAGCAAAACGTTTGCGTCCTGGGTAAACCCTCGGTATAAATGGAATGTCCGTAATGATTGCGCCGCTCGCAGCGATCGGGGAGTTTCTTTTGCTGCCAGCGGCAGTCGCCGGGGGGCGGCGAATCGGGGATTTTAGATTGTGATTGGGGGTTCGGAGCTACGGAATTTGCCTGTTCGGCGGCCGTAGTGACGCGCCCTCGCCAAACAGCGATCGTTTTTTGGGGATAAGAAACGAAAAAACCCGCAGGTCGCTAGTCACGACCCGCGGGCTACAACAAGTCCGGCGGCTTTGCGCCAGAATGCTGCGAGAGAAACCGCATTCTAAACGTGCCCAGTCGCCCCAGCAACAAAGAAGGCTTTGCAATGGCGACTTCTGCGAACAAATTTCTAGCGGTCTTGGCGGTAACAGGCGCGGTCTTCACTGCAATCACGCCCGTGCAGGCTCAATCGGTTTGGGATGGGGGCGGGGCCAACAACAATTGGCGGACCGCCGAGAACTGGGTGGGCGATGTCGTGCCGACACCCGGCTCGGTCGTCGTGTTTGATGGTTCCAGCCGCTTTACTCCCAATAACGATTTCGCCGCCGGCACTGCATTTAGCGGAATCACCTTTGCCACGACGGCTGCTGGGCCTTTTGCGTTAAATGGCAGCTCGATCAACCTCACAGGCAACATCACCGATAACACGCAATCGTTCACGCACACGATCAGTCTGCCGTTGGCACTGCAGATCACTCCGACGATTGACATCGCCGACTTGGCATCATTGACGATCGGCTCTGTGATTTCTGGAGGTTTTGGATTGAACGAGACCGGCAGTGGCCTGCTCACTTTATCGGGCGCGAATACCTTCACCGGTCCGGTGACGATTGGAAATGGCGCAACGTTGTCCATTTCGAACGACAACAACCTTGGTGCCGGCAGTTCGTTGGCGATCAACGACGGGGGCACGCTTAAGACAACCGCTAACGTCACGCTCAGCAGCAGTCGCGGGCTGGCCTTGGGGCCGGGCATCGCAACGTTGGACACACGAACTGGCACTACTCTTACATACAACGGCGTCATTGCTGACAACGGGGGTACAGGTGGTCTTGCGAAGTTGAGTTTCGGGAACTTAACTCTTGGCGGAGCAAACACATATTCCGGCACAACGGCAGTTAAGAATGGCACGTTGACCCTTGACTTCACCCAGGCAACAGCTCCAGCCAGCAATATCATCAATAGTGCGTCTGCGCTCACAATGGGAGGTGCAACTGCTGGATTAGGACAGACCAGTTACGCGCAACTTGTTGTGACGGGAAAGGCGAGTGCCACAAGTTCGCAGACGTTCAACGGTACTACGATCGACATCGGGCCAGCCGTGATCCGTGCCAACAGCGGGACCGGCGGGACGGCCAATCTCAGTCTTGGTGCCATCACCGTCAACAAAGGGGGCATCGCCACCTTTGTTTTGCCGACGACTGGGAACATCACGACGACAACGAACAATGTCAATGGAATTCTCGGCGCCTGGGCAACTGTCGGCACTGGAGCAGACCAGAATAACGTTATTTATGGCACCGATTGGGCCACTGTCGATGGCAGCGGCAACGTCCAGGCGTACACCGGGTACACGGCTTGGAGCCTCGGAAACCTTGATACTCAGGGCTTCCCCAGTTCGGCCAATGTGCAAGTCACCAATGGCGCAAGTCTCGCGGTTGCAGCGGACAATGCCAATACCACAGTCGACATCAATACTCTGGCACTGAAAAACACGGCCGCGAACCAAGCGATTTCAATCGGGATCGGCAACACATTGCGATTCGGCGCTGTCGGCGGCATTCTGCGACAGGACACAGGAAACAATGTAACGATGTATCTCGGCGAAACCGGATCTAGCCAGCACAATCAAGGCTTCATTACGGCTGGCGGCACGCCAAATACCCCCGGCACGCTCATTGTTACCGTGGATGCCAACAGTGAAAGCGCCGGGGCAGTCCGCATCGGAGCGATTATAGCAGACAATGGCACTGGCAAGCTGACTTTTGTGAAGTCCGGCCCGGGCAACGTGAAGATCGACGGCCAAAACACCTACACCGGCGACACCTACCTGCTCCAGGGCCGAACCCAGATGAGCGGCGCGGAGAACGGCGGCGTGGCGAACCCGACGGCGTTCGGCTTCGGCAAGGTGTTCGTCTTCCCGGGCGCGATGCTCGCCGCGGCCGGCAACCAGACGGTCGCCAATGACATGTTCCTCGCCGGTCAGGGCACGGGCGCCGAAGGCATCGGCGTGATCCGGCTGGGCAATGGCACGGTCCTCTCGGGCACAATCACGCTGATCGGCGATGCGCGGATCGGGGACGGCCATGCCGGAACTTTTGGAAGCGGCACTGCGGCGATTACTGGAAAGATCACCGGGGCTTTCAGTCTCGATCTGGGCTCCACAGCCAGCACCGGCGGAACAAACGGCTCCGAGTTCAGCATCAGTAATCCGCTGAATGATTACACGGGCAACACCACGCTAATCGCACGGACTGGTACCAGCACACCCGGTTCTACGATTATCCATCTGGGTAACGACGAGGTGATTCCCAATGGAATTGGAAAAGGTAATTTGATTGTCGGATTCAATGGAGTGACGACCAACTCCACTTTTCTTGATCTCAATGGCCACAATGAAACCGTGAACGGTGTGATCACGCCCTCCGGTCAAACCGCCAATATTACCTTTATTGAAAACCTGGCCGCCAGCACGACCGCGACGTTGACGCTGGGCGATAACAACCAAACAGCCACGTTTAATGGAATCATTCAAGACAATCCCGGCACTGTGGCGATCACCAAAATCGGTACTGGTGTGCAAACTTTTGGTGGCGCTAATTTGTACACGGGCGACACGAACATCAACAACGGCGCCATTTCGGTCACCGGTTCGCTGGCCACGACGGGCAATGTACTGGTCAAGACATCGGCCTCGACTGCTGGATCGCTATTTGGTGGAAGTGGAACGACCGCCGGCGTGGTGGGAAATGTGGCGCTCCTGCCGGCCACCGGATCGAACCACGCAGTAGTGAATCCCGGTGCCACCGGCGCCGGCAGCACCGGTATTTTGAACATGACGAGCCTGACCGTTGGCGCTGGCTCCAATCTGCAATTTGATTTAGGAAGTCCAACGACCCCCGGTGGAACATTCGATCAGGTAGTCGTGAGCGGCACAGTAACGTTCAACGGTGCCTCGATCGTGACTCCTAGCGGCCTGGTGGCTGGAAATTACGTCGTTATAGACGCCAGTGCCACCGGTTCCATTACCGGCACCAACGCCCCGAGCGTCGTCTCGGCAGGCGATACGCGATTGTCATACGCTAGCGGACCCGGTTCGTGGGATCCGGTGAGCAATGCGTCGAGCAAGCAGATTGTCGTTTCCGTCTCGGGCAACGTGGCCGATTTAACCTGGAGCGGGGCGACTAACAGCACCTGGGATTTGCACAACACCCCGAATTGGACCAGCACGGCGCCCTCGAATCCGAACCTGTTTTTCAACGGCGATAATGTCACGTTCGACGATACAGGCGCTAACCGCGATATTGCCGTCGGCGGCAATTTGCAGCCGGGCAATATGGTCTTCAATAGTTCGCTTGATTATTCGGTTACCGGCGGCGGCTCGCTCGGCGGCACCGGCTCGCTGACCAAGAGCGGCACCGGCACGTTGACTTTGGGTACTAGCAACACGTTCTCAGGCGGCGTGACGCTGAATGCCGGAACGCTGGTCATCGCCAACGCCAATGCCCTGGGTAGCGGCTCGACCTTCACTATCAGCGGCGGCACGCTGGCCAATACCAGCGGTCAAAACGTCACGTTAGCAACCAACCCGGCGCAAACCTGGGCCGCCGATATCAACTACACCGGCCCCGACAATCTGAACCTGGGTACCGGCGCCGTGACGCAAACCAATTTAGGCAGCGGCATTAATCGTACCGTCACGGTCAGCGCCGGCACGCTCACCGTGGGCGGCGGTCTGAGTGAAGGTAGCGGCAACAACGGCCTGGAGAAACAAGGGGCCGGCACGCTGGCTCTCTTGGGCAACGGCACTTTCACCGGCTCCACGACCGTCAGTGCCGGCACCCTGCGCGTCGGTTCGAGTGCCGCCTTAGGCGGTGCGCTGGTGATTAACGCCACGCCGACCAATGGCGCCAACACGATCATGCTGCCCAGCACGACTGGCTTGGCCACCGGGATGGGAGTTTCCGGAGCCGGTATTCCGGCCGGAGCTATCATCACCGCCATCGACACGGGCACCAACACCATCACCATTTCCGCCAACGCCACGGCCGGCAATGCCGCGGATTTGACGTTCGCTACGAATACAACCGCCATCACGGTTGCCAATGGAGCCGCACTCGACGTTGGAGGCAGCACGACCGCGAATTCAATCGTTATCGGTCCCCGCGCCATCAGCATCATCGGCGACGGGGTGGCAGGATCGGGAGCACTCACAAACTCCAGTGGCACGGCCCAGCAGAATGCCTTCCAAAGCGTCACTTTGACGGGCGACGCATCGTTCGGCGGAACCGGTCGATTCGATATTCGTGGCCCGTCCACAACGCTGAATCTCAACGGCTTTACGCTGACGAAAAACGGGACAAACTTTGTGGCTTTGGCCAATACAGCGGTCAACAATGGCAACATCGTGGTGAGCCAGGGAACCCTGGAATTGAACGCCGCAACGAGTGTTGCAATCAATGGGGCCGACACGATCACGATAAGCCCGAATGCAACGCTGCAATTTTTTGCGCTCACGGGGTCAGTTGCGCGGCCAATCGTGGTCAACGGACCGGCTACCATTAGCGATGGCAGCGGGGCCGGCGTCAATTCCAGCGTCGCCAGCAACATCACGCTAGCCGGCGATGTAACGCTGAACGGCGGCAATGCAACGGCCAATCTCACCTTGAATGGCACGTTGACAGAAAGCCCGGCTGCATCCGGTCGAGCAGTCACCAAGACGGGCGCCGGCACCATCACTCTGGCCAGTACTTCCAACAGCTACAGTGGTCCGACAAATCTCAACGCTGGGTTGTTGAACTTCGCAGCACTGGGCAGTTTGGGCAGCGGCACGCAACTAAACTTCAATGGCGGCGGATTGCAATACGCCGTGAATATGGCCAGCCCGCCCGATCTTTCGGTCCGCACCATTACATTCGGGGCGGGGGGCGGAACCATTGATACCAACGGCAATGGCATCGGCACGCCGATCGTGTTCGCCAATGGAATCGGCAACAACGGGTCCGGCGGTTTCACCAAAGCAGGCGACGGCACGCTGACGCTCAATGGCGCCAGCACCTATACGGGCACCACGACGGTCTCCAAAGGAACGCTGGTCTTGGGGGTCGCGAGTTCCTTCCCCACCAATGGCGGCCTGGCGATGGGCGAGGGCACCCTGGACGTGAGCGGCCACGATATCACCGTCAGTAGCCTGACGTCGGTGGGCACAAATCCCACGGCGGCGCAAATCGGCAGTAGCAGCACGACGGTGAATTCAACCCTGACATATGCAGGCGGCGTACCCACGAGCACGTACAGCGGCGCGATTGCCGATAGCGTCAACGGCGGCTTTGGCAGGACGACCGCTTTGACAGTTTCCACCGGCACGCTTGCGCTCGCCGGCTTTAATTCCTACAACGGCGCCACCACAATCAACAGCGGCGCCACGCTGCAACTAGGGAATGGACCGACAAGCAGCGTTGGCCTGGGCAACACCGCCATCACCAACAACGGCACTTTGGTGTTCAACACCAGTTCTTTGACTGTCAGCAATTCGATTGTGGGCACCGGCAAGGTGACACAGGCGGGCGGCTCCACCAGCCTGTCGGGCGCCAAAAGCTACAGTGGCGGCACCGAGCTGCAAGGGGGGACGCTGTCGATCAGTTCCGATGCGGCAATCAACAACGGCGTCGGCGGCATCACGTTCAGCGGCGGCACGCTGGAGCTGAACAATTACAGCAGCAATTTGGCGTTCAACAACGGCAATGTAAGCATCGGCTCGCAAGGCACGTCGACCGTGAGCAGCGGCATTACCACCAGCGGCAACTTCACCGCGGCGGGTCCTGGTACTTTGGTGGTCAGTGGTACGAACACTTATGCCGGCAATACCACGGTGGCTGGCGGCACCCTGCAACTGGGCGCCAGCAACAAACTGCCCAGCAGCACCAACCTGACCTTGATCGGTTCCGGAGGCGCTATCTTCAGCACGGGTGGCTTCAGCCAGACGCTCGGTAATTTGACGTTGGGCGGCACTGCGGCCAATAGCACCATTGATTTGGGAGCCGGCAGCAGCATCCTGCACTTTGCCAACAGCAGCCTGCCGTCGTGGGGCACCAATACCCTGTTCATCAACAACTGGAGCGGCTCGAACTCCGGCGGCGGCACCGATCAGGTCTTTTTTGGAACCAACAACTATTCCGGTTTGAGCCACGCGCAGCTGAATTCGATCACCTTCGCCAATGCGGCCACCAGCGGAGCCATCTTGCTGGCCACGGGTGAATTAGTCCCCAATCCCAGCGGACCGACCTTGCCGCTGCCAGTGCTGGGCGACTTCGACGGCAACGGAAGCGTGACCTCCGCAGATGTGACGGCAATGCTGACGGCGCTGACCGATTTAAGCGTTTATCAGGCCAGCCACCAACTCTCGGATGCCGACCTGCTGGCCACGGCCGATGTGAACAATTCCGGCACCATCACCAATGCCGACATTCAGGCGGAGCTGGACCTCCCCGGCATCGGCGCGGGAGCCGTGTCGGCCGTGCCGGAACCGGCCACTTGGCTGCTGGTGAGCCTCGGCGGACTCGGTCTTCTCGGGCTGCGATCAAGACAACGCAGATTAAAAGAGGTCGCTTAACGACAGTCTCGAAGAAACCAATTGGCCCGAGCGTCCCGGATCATCCCCTGCGGTGGTTCGCGATGATCGGGCCTTTTTTGTTCGCGGCGATGTTGGCGCGAGCCGCCTATTGCTTTTGAATCCGCTCGAGATTGTATTGCGGAGCAAAGCTGCTTTGATCGGCGCGAGAGTGGCCCACAGCGCCTTGAACGGTGACGAAGTCGCCGGGGTTCAGCCCATTCAGTTTCACCGCATCGGCCAGAATTACACTGCCGCCGTAGCTGTCTGTGGCGCCGTCGGGCGGAATATAACGCAGCCGCCAGATGCGCGTGCTTTGGGAATACTCCAGTTTGCCCTTGAGCCAATGATATTGCGGATCGAAACCGTAGGAGCTGCGCGATAGATCGGAGGTAGCTGTGCCGGTAGTTGGCTTCGTCGGACCTGCTGCGGCTGGCGCCGTGGCCAGTGTCGGTATTGGGTTTGCATTGCTTGGGGTGCGAGACGACAGGCCGGAATTTGCAGTTGCGACGCTTGCTACGGCAAATGAGCTTGGCACAACAGTCTGCGCCGACGGCAGCTCTGAGATTTCTGGTGAGCGAGACTGCGCCAGCGACTGATTCAGCGTGCCGGCCGCAGCGGTGCCCGGAATTGATGCTCGACTGGCTGGCGCCGATAAGTTGCTTGTTGCTCCACCAGCGGTTGTGGAAGTTCTGGTTGGCGGCTCGACGATGCGAATGGCGCTCTTATCCATCGGCGAAGCGAATGCGGCGGGCACGGTCGATATCGAAGCCGTCGCGCCGTCGCTCGGTTCCCAATGCGTGGCTGGCACGACCGTTGTCGACGCGGCTTGAGTGGGCGTTGATGAACCGGCGGGACCGATGATGCGGTCCACATCCAATGGCTTAGGCGGACTGGCTTGAGACAAGTTCGGCATACCACTCGGCCCTGCGGCGCCTGCTTGCGGATAGGCGAATCCGCCCGGTGGGCCATACGTGGGTCGAGCCTTGGAAGAGACCGGCGTCACCAGCGGCTGACCTGCGCCGCTCGGCAACATGCTTGGGGCCGACTGCGTCGGCGAAATTGGCGAAACGTTCGGCGAAAAACTGGACGAAAGTCCTCCTGGTCCTGCGGGCGCGGGCGAGAAATTCGCTGGTCCAATCGTTCGAGGCACAGCAGGCGATGCGGCGCCGGGTGGTGGCGTGACGAGAGGGGGTGTGTTAGCCGCGCCAGCCGGAGCACCGTAGTAGGGTTGACCCGGCGGCGGCAGCGCCGTGCCTGGCGGCTCGACCGTGGTGCGGCCCAAAAATGGATCGTAAGCGGGCGCGGGACTCCGGCAGCCGGCGCAGAGCAGCACCATCATTGGCAAGCCAAGAATCCGTTTCATATGGTGAACTCCTTTTCACCCCTGCGCCGCGAGAATTCGCAACGCCGACAAGAATGGAGGCCGAGAAGATTAGCGAATTTGCAGGCCGTGTCCAGACCGATTGTGCGTGCAAAAAATCAGCCTCCGGAAATTCCGGAGGCTGATCGGAAAATTTTGCTGTTCTTTGCGGTCTGCTAGCACGCTACTGAGCGGCAATGGTGCCGGCAGAATCTGAGTGCGATGTGGCAACTTTCGCAGACTTCACATAAGGATTGATGACGACTTGCGGTGTCGGCGCACGGTACGTCGCCGTGTGAATTGCCGTTGGCTTGGCCTCCGGCTTTTCTTTGTTCTGCGGCACGTACGGGTTGATCATGTCTTGCGGCTGGGCAGGTTCGACTTCCGGCGTCATCGTTCCGGGCGGATAAGCAAACGGACTCCAGCCGTAAGTGCGTGGCACCGGCAGGCTGTAATATACCGGCGGGAACATCGAGAAGTACGGCACGTCGTTCACACGCGAACCGTAAAGCCCATACGGAAAGTTGATGCCGCAGCCACCGTATCCGTAACCGCCACAGTACGGACCTTGTGCTTGGGCCTGTGAGCTTGCCAAAGCTGCGGCCAGCGAAACTGCCAACAATCCAACCGTTGCAATGAATTTCATAGCTGTCGCCTCGAAGATGTAGAATGCACAGATGCGAAATGCACGAGAGATGACCGATTGGTGAGCCATCTTCTACAGTAAACAGCGGCTGGCCTGGTTACAACTAGCATCGGGCAAGACAAGGCTGAAAACAAACCGAGCCGTAAGGTCAATTGCAGCAGGTATTTGAACTGTTTCTAATGCCCCGACGTTCGTCGTATGAGCAGCGAGATTATCCAATCGATGACCAGCGATCTCAAAGCCGAAGCCCGGCGGCTGGGGTTCGATTTATGCGGCATCTGTCCGGCCGTGGCGGCCCCGGGCATCGATCGCTTTCAAGCCTGGTTGGCCGCAGGATATAGCGGTCAGATGCATTATTTGCCCGACCGTGCGGACGCCTATGCCCAACCGCAGTCCATTTTAAAGGGCGCACGCAGCGTGGTGATGTTGGCCATGAACTATCGCACGGCAGAACCGACTTCTGCAGCACCGGGTCAAGGTAGTGTGTCGCGATATGCTTGGGGCACCGATTATCACGACATCATCCGCGCGCGGCTGAATCAATTAAGCGCCTGGATTCATGCGCAATCGCCTGCGGCCAAAGTGTGCGGCGTGGTGGATACCGCGCCGCTTTTAGAGCGCGAATTCGCTCAACTTGCCGGCTTGGGCTGGATCGGGAAAAACACGCTCTTGCTGAACAAGCAATTGGGCAGCTGGTTCTTCCTGGCCGCGCTGCTGACAGACATTGAACTCGATTACGATGCACCGCATGAAACCGATCATTGCGGCACATGCCGGGCGTGCCTCGACGCTTGTCCAACTGGCGCCTTTGTGGATGCGTACGTGCTCGATGCGCGGCGTTGCATCAGTTATCTCACCATCGAGCTGCGCGAGAGTATTCCAACCGATTTGCGCCGGCGTCGGCGACTGGTTATTCGGTTGCGACGTCTGCCAGGACGTTTGTCCGTGGAATCACCGTGCCACGTTGTCCGACGAACCGGCATTTCGACCCCTCGACGGTGTAGATCCGATTGAATTGGCGGCGCTCTTCGATTTAGATGACGCGGCGTTTCGCGCCCGCTTCCGTCATACGCCGCTGTGGCGCACCAAGCGTCGGGGACTTTTGCGCAATGCGGCAATCGTCCTCGGTAATAAACCGCATGCAGCGTCAATTACCGCTTTGATGCGCGGATTGCACGACAAAGAACCGTTGGTTCGCGGCGCTGCGCTTGGGCGCTGGGTTTCTACAGCTCATCAGATGTAGTCAATGTGTTGCATCAGAGCTTGATCGCAGAGGCAGACCAAACGGTCCGTGACGAAATACGACGAAGTTACGACAAGCTCGCTGCTCAGCCGGTTTCGCAGTCGGCTGTATCATCAGGCTCGATTTCCGGATGTCTGCCCGGCAAATCTTCGCAATAGTACTGGTCGAGCACCATTTGGAGTTCCTCCGGTCGGCGTACGGCGATGAACGCGTTCCGAACTTGCATCGATTCCGGGTGCAACCGGGAATACTTGATGCCGAATTTGCGCATCTGGCGACCGCACACCTCGGAGCCGTAAATCTTTTCGGCCAGACGATAGTGCTCTTGAATTATGCGACGCTGCTGGAACAGGCTGGGAGGTTCGGGTAGCGGCAAGCCATCGGCAATTGCTCGCACTTGGCTGAAAATCCACGGATTGCCGATTGCGCCGCGGGCCACCGTCACACCATCGACGCCGGTGTGCCGCAGCATGTCTAGACAGGCTTGCGGCGTGAACAGATCGCCGCTGCCCAAGACCGTGTGCGATCCGGCGTGCTGTTTCACTTCACGCAGAAAGTCCCAATTGCTGGGACCGATGTAACGCTGCTTGACCGTTCGTCCATGCACGGTAATCGCCGCGACGCCGCGCTCAAACGCACCGTCGAGAATCGCGAAGAAACGCTCGCGGCTTTCCGGCGAGTCGTCCAATCCGCGGCGCATTTTCACCGTGACCGGCACCTGTGGCGGCACCGCATTGCGCACCTGGGAGACAATCTCAAGCGCGGTTTCCACCTGGCCAAGCAAAAATCCACCGCGGCAGCGTCCCAGTACTTTTTTCACCGGGCAGCCGAAGTTGATGTCGATCACATCGAAACCTGAGGCCACCAACCGTTGGGCTGCCGGACCAAAATCGTCGGGATTCGCGCCCATCAACTGGCCACCAACAGGATGCTCTTCATCGGTTACCCGCAGCCGCCGCCGATTTTTCATGGAATTGCCGGCCGTGTTCACAAACTGATCGAGCAGCACCTCGCACAGTGTGTACGGAGCGCCTCAGTCGTCGCGCGATGACGCGCATGGCCCAATCGCTGTATCCGGAAAGCGCCGCTTGAACTACCGGAAACCCAATCTCAACATTGCCGATGCGCAGCGGCCTCAGCAATGCGGTATCGCGTGCTTGCTCAGCAATCATCCCGCCGGTTGCCATTGCTTCGCACCAATCAATGATTCAGCACAGGGCAGGTGTCGAACCACTCGCGACCTTGGGCCCGCATCCATTGGGTCGATTCTTCAGGCCCCCAAAATCCTGGCTCGTAGGTGCAGAGACAAGGTTCGTGCCGTTCATTCCACGTTTTGAGAATCGGGTCGATGATGCCCCAGGCGGTTTCAACTTCGTCGGCCCGTGCGAACAGGCTGGCATCGCCTTGCATGGCATCCAACAGCAATCTTTCATACGCCTCCGGCATGACGCCGTGGAATTCGCGCTGGAAGCTGAAATCTAAATCGGACTGGCGGAGCCTCATGCCGGCATCGGGAATTTTGGTTTGAAAGTGAAGCTGAATTCCCTCGGCAGGCTGCACTTGAATTACCAAACGGTTTCCACCTTGAATGCCGCGCGGACCGCCCGGAAATAGCAGGTGCGGCGGTTCGTGAAACTGGATGACAATTTGCGTGGTGCGGCAAGACATAGCCTTGCCGCTGCGCAAATAAAACGGCACGCCGTGCCAGCGCCAGTTTTGCACGCCCAGCTTGAGTGCCGCGAACGTGGCGGTTTGACTGCCCGGCGGTACATCGGGCTCGCTATTATAGCCGCGATATTGGCCGCGCACGGTGTCGCGGCAAACTTCGTCCGGCGTCATCGGCTGAATCGCCGAAAGCACTTTCACTTTTTCATCGCGCACGGCGTCGGCGTTGTATCGAGCCGGCGATTCCATGGCCGTCATGGTCAGCAGTTGCAGCAGATGGTTTTGGAACATGTCGCGCAGCACGCCGCTCTTGTCGTAATATCCGCCACGGCGGCCGACGGTGACTTCCTCGGCGGTGGTAATTTGCACGTGATCGATGTAACGGCGGTTCCACACCGGCTCGAAAATGCTGTTGGCGAACCGCAGCACCAACATGTTCTGCACCGTTTCTTTGCCCAGGTAGTGATCGATGCGATACACCTGTCGTTCGGCAAACACTTGATGGACGGCTTCATTCAAATGCTGCGCGCTGGCCAAATCGGTACCGAAGGGCTTTTCGATAATCACTCGTCGCGGGCAGGCCGCATCGTCGGCCAGGCCGGCGGCGCCAGTTGCGCCACCGCCTGTTCGTAAAACTGCGGCGCGGTGGAAAGATAGTACAACCGAGTCGCGGAGCGTCCTTGCTCCAGCTCTTGCAAAAGTTTCGCCAGCGCCGTGAAATCGGCGGCTTGGCCGATGTCGCCGGGATGATAAAAAATCGACTTAGAGAATTCCTGCCACGCGGCGGCATCCCAAAGTTCGCCGGTGAATTTCTGCGTCGTTTCCGTCAGCTTTTTGCGCCACTCAGCATTCGAGAATTTTGAGCGGGCGAAGCCAACAATCCGCGTGCCGGGTGGAAGCCGTTCCTTGCGCGACAGTGAAAACAAGGCCGGAATCAGTTTGCGGCTGGTCAGATCGCCCGAGGCGCCGAAGATGACAATCGTATTCGGCATGAGATCAGCACATCCTCAGATTCTCATCGCAGTAAATCCGCCGTCGACATACACGGCCGCACCGGTGATAAAGCTTCCCGCATTTCGCGATAAAAGCAAGAGTGCGGCGCCGACCAGTTCGCTGGGCTCGCCAAAACGGGCCATTGGTGTTTGCTGCATGATGTTGGACACGCGCGGGATCCAAGATTTTACGGTTTTGCTCGGCCGGAAAGAAACCGGGGCAGAGTGCGTTGACCCGCACATTCTTCGGCGCGAACTCGCGAGCCACGTTTTGCGTGAGATTAACCACTGCGGCTTTCGAGGCGGAGTAGGCGAACACGCGAGATAATGGCAAGTGTGATGAAACGCTGCCGATATTCAAAATCGCTCCGCCGCCTGAGTTGGCCATGTAACCGCCGAAAATCTGACAGCCCCAATGCGTGCTGGTGAGATTGGTGAGCAGGACGCGATTCCAATCTTCGTCCTTCGCATCCTCGTAAGTCGAGGCCGAATTAACGCCAGCGCAGTTGACGAGAATATCAATCCGGCCGCATTGCTTGAGCGTAGCCGCAAGCAAATCTTCGATCGACTTTCGCTGCGCCACATCGACCGACAGATACGACGCTTGTCCGCCGAGTTTTTTAATTGCCGCCACGCGCTCTTCGCCGCGGTCGGCACCACGGCCAGCAACCACCGTCATCGCTTCGGCCTGCGCAATTCCCTCCGCCAATGCACCGCCCAATACACCGGTGCCGCCAATCACAACGGCGACCTGGCCCGAGAGGCCAAACAAGTTTTCGATGAAGGAAATTGCCATGCTGGTCAGTTTGGTTTGCGACGCAAACTGATCCAATCGGTGTGAAACGTGCCGGGTCTATCGACGCGCTGGTAAGTGTGAGCACCGAAATAATCGCGCTGGGCCTGCAACAAATTTGCCGGTAAACGATCTTGTCGGATGCCGTCATAATACGAGAGCGCCGTCATGAAAGCGGGAGTCCAAATTCCTAAGTGAATTGCCGTCGTGACGGCATGACGCCACGCCGTTTGTGCTTTGGCCAAGACCTCGCGGAAATAGGGCGCCAGCAGCAGATTTTCCAAATTCTTGTCAGCATCGAACGCTTCTTTGATGCGTTCCAAAAAGGCGGCCCGAATGATGCAACCCCCCCGCCACAACAGCGCGATGCTGCCGTAATCGAGAGGCCAGTTGTGTTCTTCTGCCGCCGCTTGCAACTGCACGAAACCTTGGGCATAGCTGCAAATTTTCGATGCGTAGAGCGCCTGCCGTACGGCATCGATCAACTCCTCTGGAGCAGCTTCATATCGGCCGGCCGGGCCGCGCAAGACTTTGCTGGCGCGAACTCGTTCGTCTTTCAGTGCCGACAATGAGCGTGCGTAAACCGCTTCGGTAACCAAGGTGCTGGGCACGCCCAAATCGAGCGCCAACTGGCTCATCCACTTGCCCGTGCCTTTGGCGCCGGCGGTGTCGAGGATTAAATCGACCAAAAAGTGGCCGGTATCCGGGTCTTTGACGCTGAAGATATCGCGGGTGATTTCAATCAAGTAACTGTCCAGTTCACCGCGGTTCCACTCTGCGAAGACGTTGTACAACTCGTCGTTCGACATGTCCAAGCCGGCGTGCAGCATGTTGTAGGCTTCGCAAATCAGCTGCATGTCGCCGTACTCGATGCCATTGTGAACCATCTTCACGTAATGGCCCGCGCCGCGTGGGCCGACCCATTCGCAGCAGGGAATGTCATTTTTCGGACCGACCTTCGCGGCGATGGCTTGAAAGATGGGCTTCATAATCGACCAGGCCGCCTCGCTGCCGCCAGGCATCAGGCTGGGGCCTTTCAGCGCACCTTCTTCGCCGCCAGAGACACCGCAACCGACGAACAACAGGCCCTTCGATTCCACATACTGCGTGCGGCGTTCAGTATCGGAATACAGCGTATTGCCGCCGTCGATAATAACGTCGCCCATGTCCATCAGCGGCAGCAGTTGCTCGATGAGTGAATCAACCGCCGGGCCGGCCTTCACCATCATCATCACTTTGCGCGGGCGGACGAGGCTTTTGACCAGCTCTTCCAGCGAATGACAGCCGACGAATTTCTTGCCGGCAGCACGCCCCTTGATCAAGTCGTCCACAACGCTGGTGGTGCGGTTAAACACCGCCACCTTGTAGCCGCGGCTTTCGACATTCAGGGCTAAGATTTTCGCCCATCACCGCCAGGCCGATTAGTCCGAAGTCACAATTCATCTTTTGTCTGTTGTCAGTGGTCCGTTGTCCGTGGCATAAAGCCGCGAATGGTATTCGAGGTGGTGCACCATTTGATCAGTAATTTCATTTGCTGTCGGGTCGTATTCCGCCGATGCCATCGTCGGCTTTATGACGTTATCTTCTCCCACGGTGGTCGTTCCGGCAAATACGAATCGAATTCGGTCAGCAACTTTTGTTGATATTCGCCCGCGAATATGCCGCCGAGGAAGCGATCGATGCCTTCATCGTGGAACCGCTTCCAACTTGCTTCTTCCGCTCCGGGATTGATGGGGAAGAACAGCGCATTGTTCGCTTGCGCCGCCTTGAAATCGCCTGGGGCATCGCCGATCATCAGCGAGTGCTGCGGCTTATATTTTTTAGAGACCGCGAGCAACTCTTTCTTCGTGCCCAATTCCTGGCCACAAATATCGACGACATACTTGGCTAAATCGTGTTCTTGCCATTCACGCTTCAGAGTTTCGGTCGGCGTCGCTGAAACGACGAGCAAGTCGGCTTTGCCTTTCAATTTCTCCAAGCTTTCGCGCAGATTCGGAAAGGGTGGAACCCAGCGCACGATTTTTTCCACCGCCTCGTTCACTTCCTGGCTCCAAGCGAGTGCCTGCTTCAAATCGGGATGGCCGCTGGACTCAGCGGCTTTCGCCAGCGCCGGGTTGGCGAGCTTGGTTTCAACGTTGATCCACTCCACCAAACCCTGCGGCATCGTGATTTTCACACCGCGGGCTTTGACTTCCGGTCGCTTTTGGAGCCACTCGATTGTCTCGATGAGCGCCGGGAACCGATTGACGCCGCGGCTCTTGGAATACAGATTCACGAATTCGGCCGCCTCCCGAGCATACTTGCTGACGCCTTGCAGGCCATAGTGATTGATAATTTGCGGAATGAAGCACTCTTTGTGCTTCAACTCCATCGTGTCGAACGCGCAGCCATCGCTATCGATGCCCACGAAGAATTCGTACTTAGGCGTGAGTTCAAACATGCTTACTTGGGGTCGATCGGCTTGGAGAGAGTACTTGGGCAGTTTCTGTTCGGCGTAGATTGGTTTGAATTTCGTCAAGCGTTGACGGCCATCAATCATCGGCAGCGAGACCATGTCTTCGCCGACCAACGGGTGGCAATAACTCAGGAAATCGTCGGTCACGTCAAAACCGCCGGGGGCGATCCACTGTTTTGGGAATGTGCGATCGGCGGCGGCGACTTTTTCTAGCAGCACTTTGTCGTACAGCGCCGAATAAATTCGGCCCGGCTGGCGCAGAATTGTGGCCATGAATCCGCCTTCGCCTGCGCGGCCAGCAAAGCGGCCATCTGACCGCTGCGGTAGGCCTCTTCCAAATCGACCGTCGAGGCATATGCCATTGCATGCCGCTGATCGGTGCCCGGCACATTGCCGCGAGCCGAACCTTTGGCCGACAGCCCCGATTTGTTCAAGTAATTCACGACGATTTGCGCCACGGTCAACTGACTGGCGCTGAACGATGTGTGGCCGAACGAGTCTTTTACCGCGCCAATGTCGCCGACATCAAACCCTTCGCTGATCACGACCAAACAGCGGCCCGATTTCTTTAATTGATCGTTCACATTGTCGGCCAATTGCTGGAGCGTACACGGGCTTTCGGCCAAATAAATTTGCAGCGGCATTTCGCGCTGCGGATCGGCCAGGCGAGCCGCGGCGGGAATATACCCGATTTTGCGCCCCATCGCTTGCATCACCAGCACTGGATCGGCCGGCGAGCTGCCTTCGTTTTCCTCGTTGGCGTTTTGCACCATGTGCATCCAGTACTTGGCGGTGCTGCCGTAGCCGGGCGTGTGATCGACCAGCTTGAACTCGCTGTCTCCCACGTCATTGTCGATGGTCTTCGGCACGCCGACGGCAATCAAGTCCAGCCCGCGCTCATGGGCCAGACTGGCGATTTTGTGCGCGGTGTCCATCGAATCGTTGCCGCCGATGTAGAGGAAGTAGTCGACATCGTGGGCTTTCAGCACTTCGATGGTGCGTTCGAAATCTTCTTTTTGATTCGGCTTGAGCTTGTAACGGCAAGTGCCGATCGAGCCAGCGGCGGGCGTAAATCGCAAGAGCGCGACTTCTTCCGGCGGCTGGGCCGTCAAGTCCAGCAACTCTTCTTTCAGCACCCCTTCGATGCCATGCCGGGCGCCGTAGACGGTGCCAATTTCATCCATCTCGCGGGCGGTTTCGATGATGCCGCGCAAGCTGTTGTTGATGACCGGACTTGGCCCGCCACTTTGGGCCACCACCATGTTGCGACGCCATGCCATAGGCCTGCTGCTAATGCTGAGAAACGCTGGATTCCCAGAACCCCCACCAGTTGAATCCGGCATTTTAGCTGCAACCGTGCAGGGCATCAATGCGCCGGGCAGCGCCGAATTAGCCTGTTCCAGCATCTTCCTGGGACTGGGTCCGCAGCCAATCTTTCCATTCCTCGGCCTTCAATTTGCCGGCAGCTCTTTGATTGTGCTCTGCGACCCAGCCGAGCAACTGTTCCATATCGCGGTCGTCGAGAATCGGTCGTACCTGCGCCGGCTCCAAACTGCCAATTAGAGTGGCTAAGTCGGCCAACAATTCGGCGCTTTTTTGGGCGTTTCCCTTCTGCAAATAAATAAACGACTGTCCAACCAATCCGAAAGCCTTCGCTTGTTTCTCGAGATCCGAGTTGACGCTCGAAGTGTTCGTGAGTTCGACAAACAGTGACAGTGCACGAGGGTCGGGCTCGGTACCGTGACGTAAGTACAGTTTTGCCAGCCCTTCTTTAGCCAGAAGGACATAGCGCGTTTCTTTGGGGTAATAATATTCGACACTTTGCCAAGCAGCCTCATCCAGTGGCTTATAATCCGCGGCCCAGCGGTATTGCTCCTGAGCCGATTTCATCGGGTCCACTGGTACAAACGCAGCCGGTGGAGTGTCGAGCAAGAATCTTTCGCGGAATGCCCAGGCGGCTGCTGCGCCCAGCAATAGCGACGCCAGGACGGCACCCGAGATGACCGCGGCGTACCAGAATTTTCTGCGACTTTCAGCCGACTGCGTCGAGGCGTCCATCATGGTCTGCAGCCGCTGCGTGGCCGCCAGACGCGAGGTGCCCAAGGCGGCGGTTTCCACCGAGTTGAACTCGTCCATTTCGGCGGGCCACTGCAAATCGACTCCTTCAATTTGAAGTGCCCGCAATTCGTGCAGCAGCTCGCGCGGATTTTGGAAACGTTCGGCCGGATCTTTCGCCAATAATTTATGGATAATGCGACACAGCGCGGGCGGTAAATCGGGACGCAAGTTTTCTAGTCGCTCGGGCTGTTTGCGAACGTGCTGCAAGGCAACACTTAGTGCTGTCTCGCCGCGGAACGGCGGCTGACCGGTGAGCATGTGAAAGCATGTCACGCCCAGACTGTAAAGGTCGCTGCGGCAATCGAGCGGTTTACCTTCCACTTGCTCCGGGCTCATATACAGCGGCGTGCCCATGGTGATGCCCACTTGCGTGAGTTTCACGGCGTCGTCGTGAGCGCCGACACGCGCCAGACCGAAATCGGCGACCTTCACTTCGCCCGAGCGACCCAACATGATGTTCTCAGGCTTAATATCGCGGTGCACGATGCCACGTTCCGCCGATTTGCACAGCGCGGCTGTGACCTGACGCATCACCGCCATCGCCAGCTTGACATCGGGCGTGCCTTGGCGAGCGATGTACTGTGCAAGATTTTGCCCCTCGACGTATTCCTGGGCGATGTAGTGCCAGCCTTCAATGCAGCCGACTTCATAGATCTGAACAATGTTGGCCTGCACCAACGCCGCTGCCGCCTGGGCTTCCATATGAAAGCGGCGGACGTAGGTTTGATCGGCCGCTAACTCACGCTTGAGCACTTTGAAGGCGATTTGCCGACGCAGCGAGCCTTGCTCGGCCAGATAAACATCGGCCATCGCCCCGCGACCCAAGCGGCGCAGCAAGCGATAATCGCCTAGCTGACGCCCGGACAGGTCTAAATCCAAGCCCGAAGTGCCAGGCGAGGTCAGCGCCGGTGGTTAATGCGTCGCCGGTGAAGTGGGCTTGGCTCATCAATACCAGTATCGCCCGCTGACTGCCGAATGACAACGGCCGCGAAGGTGGGGACGGCCGGTGGAGCAATTCACGCCGATCGCTCCATTATACTGCTAAGGTAGGACGGAAGTTTCAGCCCCGCTGCGCGTCGAAATGTCGTGCCAAATTGTCTGGTTTACGCCGTCGGGAACAAAATGCACCGAACCATCGGCTAATAATACATTCACACCGCCCGGATGAAAGCTTCTGGCAGCACGCCAACCGTAGGCGGCGTAAATTTCAGTCAAAGGAGCCGCGACGATATTCGCTATGCAATCGAATTGTTGGGCATTGGGAGCCCCATAATGATTGTATAGCGCGCATCGATATTCGCCGCTGACCCAGGCAAACCCACGGGGATCTTGATAGTTCCACGTCGTCGAGGCGTTACAAGAATCCTCGGTGAGTGGCACCGCCTTGGGATAGACGTACGCCATTCGCGGGTCTGCCGCGGCTTGAGGCGTACCTGGTTTCGGATTATTGGTTTCACCCAGTACGCTCTCCGACATGGAAACCGTCTTACTAGTGCCGTCGGTGATGTCGGCAACTCGGATGCGAGAGTTCACGTAGAAGATTCCGTCAGTATCGAATGGCGTGCCGCCTCCGAGTCCTGACCCGGCACATGCCGCATAGTTGGTCGGCCCGAAATTAGGAATGACACGCTGCTGCCTGTCGCTCGGGCAGAGGAACTCATTCAGCAAGAGTTGGACGCCCGCGACATTTTGCGGCAGCGGCTGCTGATTGGCGCCGTAGAGCGGCACGGTCAAATCGAGCGACTTGTACGCTGCCGATCGCTCTAAGTAGGGCGTCAGGTGTGCCAAAGCCGACCAGCGGAAAAAATTGTAGGGCGTGCCTCCAGGATTCACCGGATCGGGCTTCGAATCTGCCCCCGGTGGAAAATGCCGGCGCGAGCTTTCGTAGCTATGAAGCGCCAGACCCAACTGCTTGAGATTGTTAGAGCACTGCGCTCGTCGGGCCGATTCGCGCGCCGATTGAATCGCGGGCAGCAAGAGCGCGATGAGGGTGCCGATAATGGCAATGACGACGAGCAACTCGACCAGCGTAAAACCTTGCTGCGCGTATCGCCGGCTATGTGGCGATGGCAGTTGCAGGTGATCGTTTGCGTTTAAGCACATTGCCGGATGATATCCGATTGCCGGTCCGCCAACGAAGCTCGCAGGCTCTAAACTTGACCCCGTCGATAAAACAACAAACCAGCAAGACCGCAAGCTGCCAGCAACAGCGTCGTCGGTTCAGACACGGGAGAGACGACAACCGCAGTCGGCTGGAAGCCCACCCCCGCTTGTTGATTCAGCGAATCACCGTCGCTCACCAAAACACCCAAGAAAGTCCCGTCAGTGGCAAACTCCTGCACGCTGCCGGGGAAGGTGAAGGTGCTGTAAATCGGGTCGTTGGGATTGTTGTTCCCCAACGTGGTGACCAGCAAACTTCCGCTGTCATCAATCAATAGACCAGATGGATACGCCGTGGGCGGCAACATCGGTATGCCAGTAAATTGGGTGCCGATCACTGCCTGGACAGCGCCTGTCGAAGCATCGAGCTTCAGCACTTCTTGGCCAAACAAACTGGCTGCAAACAAAGAATTGCCGCCCGGAGTCTGCAATAGCGCTAATCCGTTCATTCCTGCCACGTTTACCGGGATGTTGTTGAAGAAGCTGTCGTTGTAGATTCCGTTTCCGGCAATGAGCGGCTGCCACGTCGTGAAATTCGCGCCGCTAAACTTCAGCACGGCTCCGGTTTCGCCACCGTTGGGCGCAAACCCGTCGGTGTTGAAGCTGTTCGCATACAAGTTGCCGCTGCTATCCATTGCCAATCCTGTGCGGCCGCCAGCCGGCCCTGCATTGATGCTCCCAAGGCTTGTTCCGCTGGAGTCATAAATATTGACAACCGTTGAATCGGCATTGCCCAGCGTGCCGACAAACAGGCGATTTGAACCCGCGTCGTACAAAAGTCCCGATGGTCCGCTTGCCAAACCGAGATCGACAAACACCGGGCTGCCCGGTGTGCTGCCTTTCGGAGCGCCGGTGGTGATGTCGTACCGCAGAACTTTTCCGGTCCCTTGGCTGGCGACGAATAAATCGCCGCCGAAACCAATTGTGACCGCCGCTGGACTGAACAGATTTGTCGGGTCTTGGCCAACCAAAACGCGGCCAAAAGCGCCGCTGGTCGGATCAAACGCCAGAATACGATTTGTGGCGCGATCGGCCACCAGTAATTCGTTGGCATTGGCAGCAACCGATCCTACGCTCAATCCGACGAACAACAACCAGCACATGCATAATCCGCGACGGCGTAACAAAATCATCGGCGACACCTCAAGGTTGTTGATCAAAACTTTCGCCGTGCAGGTCGGCGTTTGAAGTCTATTCTCGTTTCCGGGGCAGGCAGGCCGCGCTAGCAACGTTTTGGCTCGGTCAACGAGGCCAGCGGATAAAGGTGGGAAGTTGTGCTTAACGCCACTCGACACCGCCCCCGGTTGCCGGAAAGCACAACTGTGAACCACGCTAACCGGCGGTAAAATGAATTGCAATAGGCGGGGAGTTGGCTGGACCTAAAAACTTGGCTCCCGTTGATTTGTAGGGTTAAACAGCATGCAACAATCGGCAGGGCTAGTGATTTATCGACAGCGGGGCGATGGCATTGAAGTGCTCCTGGTCCATCCCTCGGGCAACTACAATCGCCATGCCCCGTGGAGCATTCCCAAGGGATTGGCGGATGAAGGGGAATCGTTGGCCGAGGCAGCCATTCGAGAAACGTTTGAAGAAACCGGAGTGGCTGTCGGTGGCGTGGATCTAGGGCCGGCGCTCGTTGACCAGTTGATTCCACTTGGTCACATCGACTACACCTGCAGCCGTAAGCGAGTTCATGCATTTGTGATTGCCGCTCCGGAAGACGCCGCGCCGCATCTGGCTCATTGGGAAGTCGATCGCGCCGAGTTCCTGTCACTGGACGAAGCCCAACGGGTGATCCATCCCGAACAGCGGCCGTTCTTGGATCGGCTCGTCGAACTCATTCACCGCAAAGTACGCTGAGGAACGCGGAGGTGCGTAGAATTTAAGCTAATCTGATTAGCTCCGCGTGTCCTTTGCGATTCTCTGTGTCCTCTGCGGTTCAAATCCGGGCTGCTATACTCCAATGATGCTTGACGATGAGGCACCGCTGCGCGGCAAATTACACGTCTTTGTGGCGTTTGATTGGGGCGATGAAATTGATTTGGAACAAGCCCGGCGGTTGTTGCCGGCTGAGAGTCAAGAATTGGCTCGGCGGCGGCGCACGCCAAGTTCGATCACGTATCGGCCCGTACCACTGCGCTATCCGTTGGGAACGGTCCGCGTTCAACTTCCGGAATTAGGTGCTGTGGATTCGACGGCTGAGGCGATCGTGTTCGATTTCGGCGGCGTAAGTGTGTCGCTGCAAATTCCGTTTGAATTGCCGCCCGTGCGCTGGCTCGACTGGCCGGCTCGCTATCCGATCCGCAATCGTTGGTTGAGACAATCCGCACAGCTTCCACCGGTTTGTTTGAAAAGCTGCGGCCGGCCATCAAGGATTGTGCGTGGAGTCCGCTGGGCGAAGAGTATTTCGTGTTCGAGATCCCGCCAGGCGAACCGCTGCCAGCTACTGAAATGCTTCTAGAGAGGCACAGCGATTGGCTGGCAAGTCTTGTTCGCTTGGAATCAGATCCACTGAGCAAAGAGGAGATCGAAACCGCACTTCAATCGCGAATCAGTTATAGTCCGTCCGATCTGCTCTTGGCAGCCTGGTCGGCGGCGGTGCTTGTGGATCGTAACTGCGAAGAGACGCTGCAAACGATTGAATTCGCGAACGTGCAACTGCTGGAATATCGTTACATCGACAATTTACTCGACGATCGCCTGGCAACGGCCTACAGCACCATCCACCGCACACTGCAAAGCTGGTTTCCATTTTGGCGTACCCACGGCCGGCCACTGCGTCAATTGGGCGAACTGCGGATCGATGCCATCAATCTGTTCGAGCGGGCTGGGAATGCGCTGAAACTAGTCGGCGATCAGTATCTGGCTCGAGTGCATCAACTGATTGCGGCTCGGTTGCACCTGAGCCAGTGGGAGCAAAACATCCGTGCGTCGCTCGACGTGGTGGAAGGGGCGTACCAGGTCGTCAGCGATCAGTCGTCGGCCTTCCGCATCGAGCTGTTGGAAGTCATCGTGATCGTGTTGATTGCCATTGAAATTGTCATGGCCTTCGTGCGGCACTGATTTCTATCGGGCCGCATGCGGACGATCTTATGGCGCGGACGATTTCGGGTGGTACGTATCCAAGATGCGCTGCTTTTCCCGCGCCAGGTTAATGCCCGCGTAGGTGGAGATCGATTTCACTTTTAGCTCCAGCGAAACGGTTTTGGGGTCACTACCCGAGGCCGGCTTTTCTGCTTGCTTGGCCAGTTGCTTGCTCTTCACCGTCAGTGTCTGTTCCTGTTTGTCAAAGGTTCTAAATTCTTCCTGCGCGGCGGCCAAATGTCTGTCATTTTCGCGCAATTGATTTCTAATCGCGGTCATCCGCTTTTCCAGCGGTTGGCGATTCTGCCGGACCCGATCCTTCTCTTGATCAATCTCGCGATTGAGTTGAGAGATTGTGGACGAGTCTCGATCTTTTTCTGCTCGGCGTTTTTCTAAATCCAGGCGGCTTTGTAAGTTTTGCAGGTGATCGTCGGACCTGTCCCATTGTCGTGAAAGTTGCAGCCCTTCGAGTTTTAGGGCTGGGGTTTCAGCATTAATTTTTTGCTGCAGCTGTTCAACAAGCGCCGCCGCCGCCGTTTTTTTGTTGGTGGCAATGTTGAGTGCCGCTTCGGTTTGATTGCGGTCGATGGCAAGCTTCGACTCATTGTCTGCTTGAACGCTTTTTCGCGCTTCAGTAAGTTGCTCCTGCAACTCGTTAAAATGCGTAGCTACCGAGGCTTTGGCATCCGAATATCGGGTCGCCAGGTCCTCGTTAAGGCCGCTTGAGACTTCAGAATCAAGTGCCGCCAATTCCTCGGGTTTCAGCTGATCGCTGCCGGGACCGGCATAATATCCGATCACGCTGCCCAACCAGCGGGCTGTTTCTTCTGAGTCGGCCTGAATCGTCGATGAACTCTCGGCTTTTAGAACGCGTGCCAGTTCTGCAATCGCAACTTTAGCGGCTGGAGTTTCGCGGCGGCCGATTAACACCCAAACGTGCACACGGCGAATTGGCAGCAACGACTTCCCGCTTTGCAGTGCTTGCTGGAGAGGGGTTAACGCATCGGCAGAGTTGTGGTTTTGCAGCGCGACAAGCGCCATGGCATAATCGACGCGAACATCGTTAGGAGCATCGTGCTTCGCTTGTGAAAATTGCTCCTGCGCGGCAGCGTAGTTGCTGACTGACGGTTTCCAACCAGTTTCTAGCAGTTTGGCGACCTGGGTTGCGGTATCAGGTGACTCGGCGGCACTTTCTGCAATCGGCAGGCAACAAATCGCCACTGTCGACACCAACCAGTGCGCGATGATTTGCAATCTTAATCGGCTGGTCGGTTTCTCACAGAAGCTTCGAGATAGCGATAGCATATTAGTGCTTCTGAATTGCAAAAATTTGCCCGATTGAAGTGTGCGCCACCGACGATTTGACCAGTGTCGCCAGCATCCTCATTCATTCTTGAAGCGTCAAATCTTCGTCGTCAGGCGCGCCGGCCACAACCTTCCGTCAAAATCGTGTTAGAGTCCGCGAAGTCGCCAAGTGAAAGCGCCTTGTTTTTACTCTCGCTTAGGGCTCAAAGTTGCTGCGCAATAATTTAAGCGCTGCTTGCGCTGCTGCCCAGTCGGAGGCGTCGATATGGCTTAAGACACCCTGGTCGTCGACCCGTCGTCGGGTCTGAACACGAACCCAGGCGTCGACCAACTTGGGATTATCGGGCATCGGCTGCGGCACTTTCCAGAGCCGCACGGTTCCGTCGTTACTGCCGACGAGCAGCGACCGGCCATCGGCACGAAATGCGACGGCTGAAATCGGACTGTCGTGCCGCACCGCATCGGCCAGAGGATAACCGGTGGCGGAATCCCACCAGCAAATCCGCCCGTCCGCGCCGCCAGTGACAGCCAATCGACCATCGGGACTAAACGCCACGGCCGCCACGTTGTCGCCATGCCGCAGCGGGCGCATAAGGCCTTGCCGGTTTTGGCGCTCCAGAGCTGGGCCGTCTGGTCGGAACATCCCGTGAGCACCATCTGACCGTCGGGACTGAGTGCAACAGCCAGTACTCGCGCGGCATGCTTGATTGGCTGACCCGAGAGATTACCGGTTTGCACATCCCAGAGGCGGGCCGTGCCGTCGTAGCTTCCGGTCAGCATGATCTTGCCGTCGGAGCTGAACACCGCATCGCTGATCGTTTGTTTGTGTCCAGAAAGTTTTACGAGCGGCTTGCCGGTCGTTGCGTTCCACAGTTGGGCACTGCCGTCGGTGCTGGCGGTTAATACCGCAGCGCCATCGGGGCTGAATGCGGCCGTGCTTACCGGCGCGTCAGCTTGCAGCGGCTCGCCCAGCGCCTGCTGAGTTTTTGTGTCCCACAATCGCGCTGTGGAATCATCGCTGGCAGTCAGCAAAATGCGACCATCCGCTCTGAAGGCCAACGTGCTAACGGCCTTATTATGTCCGTGCAATTCCCCCATTGGCTTGCCTGTTTTTGCATTCCACAGCGAGACGCTGTTATCTTCCCCAGCGGTGGCTACGAACTGTGCATCGGCCGAAAACTCCATCACCTGGACCGCACTGCCGATGCGCAGGGGCTCGGCCACCGGTTGCACGATCGGAAAAGGCCACAAGCGCGCCGTGCCATCACCGCTGGCGGTTAGCAAGGCCCGGCCGTCAGGACTGAATGAAACCGCCACGACCCAGCCACTGTGCCTGAGCGGATCAGAAATTTGTTTATCAGTTTTTGCATCCCACAGGCGCGCGGTGCCGTCCTCGCAACCGGTGATGATGGTGTGTCCGTCAGGACTAAAATTGGCGGCAAAAATTCGACCCTTGTGCGGCAGCGGCTTGCCCTGGGGTGCGCCATTTTTCACACTCCACTGTCGCACCATGCCATCGAAGCAGCCGGTGAGGAAAGTACGCCCATCGGGATTGAACGCAACCGCGCTCACCTCCTTCGGATGCGGCAATGGCCTGCCGACAGCCATCCCGGTGGCGGCATCCCACAACTGCGCCGTACCATCGGCGCTGGCCGTAAGCGCCAGTTTCCCGTCGGGGCTGAACACGGCGCCAAAGACTTTGCCCGCGTGTTTAAAATCGACCGATTGATTGGTTTTGATGTTCCACTTGCGCAAGTCCGCTATCGCTAGCCACCACGAAGTCGCTGCCATCGGGGCTAAATGCCGCGGTGTAAATCGGTCGATGGTCTAAGTCAAACGGAGTGCTGCCTTGTTTGCCCCAGAGTTGAATTGCACCTCCGTGAGTGGCGGTTAAATAGCTAGCCCCGTCCGGGCTAAAAGCCACCGCGCGAACAGCAGTCTCTTGGATGTTGACCCTGGGAGTTGCCAGCGGCAGACCGGTAAAAGCGTCCCAAAAACGTACAGTCCTGTCTTCGGAACCGGTAATTACCGTGTTTCCGTCCGTGCTGAACGCCGCAGAAAAAACGCCCCCATTGTGCCACATGGGTTGGCCGATCTGCGTTGACCAACCGGCGACTAAGGCTCGTGCTGATTCGTGGAGCGGGCGGCCCACAGGCGCAGTGCGGTAGGCCGCCCCAGCCAATGCGATTGCATCGAAGAGTTTCACATCGCGGTATTGTACCACCGCGCGTTGCAACAGATTCCGAGCCAGCCGGTCCTGGAGAGGCTCGTTGCGCTCTTCAGCCAACTCTTCGGCTTCCTTTTGACCCGCTACGGCTTCGTCGCGCTCTTTCAAAGATTGCTGCAGTGCGGCATTCCGTTGCTCGGCAATTTGCATCGCTTCCTTTTGCTGTTGGATTGCCTCGTCACGTTCCTTCAAAGATTGAGTTTGCAGAGCAATAGCTGCGTCGCGTTCCTTGAGAAGTTGATCGCGCTCGTTGATCGAATGATCACGGTCTTTGATCGATTGATCGCGTTCTTGCAGAGTTTCATTGAGCTGTTTGACGACCTGTTCTTTCTCGGTTAACAACCCGGCCGCCTTCTGTCGCAGCCAAGATTGTTGCACGGCGATGATGGGAGCGATCAGCACAATTGCCGCCGCGACCACCAGCAACATGCCAGATAGCGCGGCCACAGCAGGACGCCGTCGGGCCCACCGCCAACTGCGCTCCAGTGGTCCAACGGGCCGGGCAGCAATCGGCTCGCCACGCAGCCAGTGGTCCAGCTCATCAGCCAGGTGCTGGCACGTCGGGTAACGCCGCACGGGCTCTTTGGCCAAACACTTCAAACAAATCGTCTCCAAATCCTTGGGGATCGACTTGCCAATGTTCCGCGGCAACCCCGGTTCCCGCTGCAAGATATCGACCAGCAAATTTTCCAATTGTTTCGAATCAAACGGCAAGCGGCCCGTCAGAAGCTCATAGAGAATAACTCCCAGGCTCCACAGATCGCTGCGAGAATCTGCCAGATGGCTTTTACCCTGAGCTTGCTCGGGACTCATGTATGCGGGCGTGCCCATCTTGATGCCTTCCATGGTGCGCAGCGTATCACCCTCCAGTCGGCGCGCCAGGCCGAAGTCCATGAGATGAGGTTGTCCGTCGGCGTCGAGCATGATGTTGGCCGGCTTCACATCGCGATGAAAAATGCCCTTCTGATGGGCATAATTCAGAGCCGATGCCAACTTGGAAATCAATGCTGCGGTTTCCCGATAGCTGGTTTGGCTGATGTGCCGCTCAGCTGCCGCTGACTTTGTCGATGAACTGGAGGAGGAATCGGTTTTCGATTCATCCAGTTTTTGCCGCAGGGTTTTTCCGTGGATGTAGGCGCTGGCGATGTAGTATGTGCCGTTGACTTGACCGGCATCATAAACGGCCACGATGTTTGCATGCTGCAACTGCGCAGCGGCCTGTGCTTCGCGCAGGAAGCGAGCTACTTCTTCGCGATCCCCCAAGGCCCCGGGCGCGGGAGCTTGAGCGCAACGTCTCGATCCAATTGAACGTCGTGTGCTCGATAAACCGCTCCGAATCCCCCTTCGCCGAGCAGTTCGATAAGTTCGAATTGGCCAAAGCGACTGCCGATCGCAGAAAGTGAACTCGATTTGCCGGTCAATCCGGCGGCAGTCGGCACGCTGGTGTCACCAGCGCTCGGCGTTTTGAAACTGAGCGTGTCGTGACGTTCAGTTACCTCGCGCGGCGTCTGCTGGCGTTGGTCCGGAGCTGCATTAGCGACGGGATTCGGGACAACGAATGCGGCCTCGCATTTTGGGCATTTTGCGCGTTGCCCGGCCAGTGCTACAGGTATTCGCAAGGGATGCCCGCCAGGACACACGGCGATGATAATGTTGTTGGGTTGGCCGCGCGGCATGTCGGCACCGGCAGATTTACCAGGGGGTGGGCGAACAAGAAAATCATTTGGTCCGATCTGGTTATTCGCTCGATCGGAACTCGCGAGTTTTGTCGCACCGTAATCCGCCAAAAACTCTTTTAAGTGCTCGGCGATCTCCACATGGCGGGCCAAAAACGCCGCGCGATCGGGCAGTACCCCTTGCTCCGCAATCTCCAGATACTCGGCAATGGCCGCGTCGACCTTTTGGCTGATCTGATTATTGGGGTGGAGTGTCATGGGACGTCTCGAACTGGTGCATTTGCAGCCGCAATTGCCGGACCCCGCGCTTGATCAAACCGGCCACGGCTTCCCGGGAGCGACCCAGATGGCTGGCGATCTGTGCAAGTGTTAAGCCGCTCCAATAATGCAATGTAAGCGATTCTCGCTGCGCCTGAGGCAGTTTAGCAAGCGCGCGGACCAATTGCAGAACGTGTTCTTCGTGTTCGATGGGGCGGTGAGGCGGCATTTCGCAGGCCAACCAGGCTTCGAGCCGCATCGACGACTGTTCAACGACTTGCTGCAACGAGACTTCGCGGCCGATATCGCGTTTGTCGGCCTGCATTTGCCGTACGGCATCGGTCAGGTTATTCGACAGAATGCGGCGTAGCCAGGGCAATCGCTGGCCTGGCCCCACGGCAGCGCCACGTTCTATTTCGCGATGTGCTTCCCAGAGCGTTTCCTGCACGATTCCAGAGAGGTCGACCTTGCCTTGAAAGCGAGTGGCGACTTGCTGCGCGGCCAGAATCCGCAAATAATCGCGGTATTGATCCAAAGCGTGCGGATCGGTCGAACCGGGTTGAGACAGCACAAACCACCGTTCGAAAGAGGGGTGAAACCCTTAGAATATGCGGAATTTGCACGAAATCAAGCAGTTTAACGAGATTCCGACTTGCGGCTGGTAGCGTTGGAATTGGCACCTTCCAGGATACTCGATTTCCGGCGCGCCCACCTCGCCGAGCGATCTCGCTTATAGAACTGAGGCATGTTCCAGGGATGTCGCGCCGCCGGGTTTGAATCGCGGCTATTGTCTTGGCAACGGCTTGGCGGGCAGAATCAGATCGACGGCGCGGCGTCGCATGTTTGCAACAGATGACTTCAGGGTCGTTAGCGAGCTTACTTCAGGAGGATAAAATGTCGACTTGCACACCGCGACAGGCCTCTGCAATTGCGCTGGCCGTTGTTGTCTTCGGGAGTTCGTCCGCTCTGGCGCAATACTCTAAAGTGCCGGCCAACGATCCGGGAAAGCAAGGAAACTTCATCAATCGCCAGAACGACAACTCGTCGAAAGGCTCCAGCGGGCCAAGCTCGCCGCAGCCGTCCGGTGGCACAGCCCGTATAAGTTCGCCACAACCAGCGATGCGTTCGTCGCCAAACAATCAAGATCCACGGATTCAGTTGGAGCGCGATCGATTGCAATGGCAACAAGAGCAGGACCGACGAATGTGGCTGCAAGATCAACGCGATCGGTGGTACGACCGCCAAATTACGAACGCCAACGCGAATTACCTGAATCAGAACGCGAACCGCAGTTTCAGCGGCACCGGTACGGTGAGCGCGGTGCGGGCGGGAGTTCTGGTGGTTGACGCACAAGGCACAACTTGGCAGGTCAAACCTGATGTTGGTTCAAAGGTGGAAGTGATCGGCACGGCAGGCCCCGATTATCTCAAACCGGGGCTAGTCGTGAAATTTCAAGCGGCGTTCGATCCCAAAGGCGACAGAACCAAGGCCGTGGCGCCAATCAATGAATTGGAAATTATTACGCCGCACATTGGAGAAATGCCTGGGGCCGCTCCGGCCGGTGCTACCGCCATTGCGGCTGCGCAAAATGCCGCGGCCGTGCCCGGTACCGCTCGCTGGCTATCGGTCATCGGCCGCGTCAGGAGCGTCAAATCAAATGAATTGATTGTGGACGCCGGCAACGGCGTTTTCAAGACGGAACTCGACCCTGCCACCGCCATTAAAGTGCGCGTGTCCGATACCAGTATCGTACGCGCAGGAGATCAAATTGAGGCGAGTGGTTACATTGCAAACCCCGGATTCGCCGTGGCCAGCACCATTCGAGTGACGATGGCACATCCCTTGGGCAATCCGCTGAGCGAGTTCGGCAAAATGAACGCGGCGGTTAAGACCGCGGGTCAGCCTGCGGCCGGAAAATAGTTCGCAGTTCTCATTGATGCGCGCGCCTGCGTGGCAGAGGCGCGGACTAACCCTGTCGATTCGGTAGTATCACTGTCCCATCCCAATGGCTCCGTCGTGCGCGCTTACTGACCAATGTTTGGTGAGAGTCGCGTTTCCTATGAAACTTGGAACCAAATTTGCACAGGGCCGAAAGTCCCCTCGCTCGCAAATTCCAACTTTTTCTTCGTCAAGATTGGCGAGGTTTTTCATGAGCCTGGAATCGCCGTCGGAATTATCTGCGTGCTCAATTTCTTCGCAGAATGCGGCTGTTGAACAGCACTTGTGACGCAAAAAGCAACGGTCACCCAGACCGCTCTTCCGCCGATGATTCGATATCTCAACTGCAATCAGCGACAATCTCCTCAACTCTCAGCGAGCACCAGCCCACTGTTACAGTTGGAGCTTCGTGGGCATTACTGCTAGTGTTTGCGACCACTATTTTTGTCAGTGCGTTTCTGCTGTTTCAGGTTCAGCCGCTCATTAGTAAGTACATTTTGCCGTGGTTTGGCGGCAGTCCGGCGGTTTGGACCACTTGCATGCTGTTTTTTCAGTTGGTGCTGTTTGGTGGCTACGCCTATGCGTACTTGCTGACGCGCTTTCTGACGCCTCGCATGCAGGGTGTTGTGCATCTGTCGTTATTGGTTATTGCCGCGGCGCTAACGTGGCCATCGATCGCGCCGGCCGTCAGTTGGAAACCGATCGACAGCAGCCACCCGACGGGCCGTATCCTTGGGCTGTTGGCGCTTACAGTGGGATTGCCGTACTTCGTCCTTTCGACAACCGGCCCCTTGGTGCAAGCCTGGTTTGCGCGGGCCTGGCCGCAGCGGTCGCCATATCGGTTGTACGCGCTTTCGAATGTCGGTTCGCTAGGAGCACTGATTACTTATCCGTTCTTGTTCGAGCCGGCGTTTGGCTCCGATACTCAAGCGGGTTTGTGGACGATGGCCTTCGCGCTGTTCGCGATTCTCTGCGGTGTCGGAGCGGTATGGATCTTTCGATCTCCAGGGGCTGCGAGTTGCGCAATTGATTCTGTTACGACCAGCGACGAGTCGGATCGACCGGGTGCCATTCGTCGATTGCTGTGGTTATCGCTTCCGGCGTGTGCCTCACTGATGCTGCTGGCCACGACGAACTACGTGTGCCAAGACGTGGCGGTGATTCCGTTTCTATGGGTTGTTCCACTGTCGCTCTATTTACTGACGTTCATCATTTGCTTCGATCATCCACGCTGGTATCGTCCGCAGGCAACCAGCGCGCTGGCGATTGTGTTTCTGGTACTGGCTGCCGGGGCCGGCTATTCGCTGATGCGAGCGTTCAGTCTCCACAGCAATTACTTCCACGAGCTATTTCTGAATTTTGGCGCCATGTTTCTGGCGTGCATGGTTTGTCACGGCCAATTGGTTCGGTTACGGCCTGCGCCGCAGTATTTGACCGAGTATTACTTGCTGATTTCCGCCGGCGGGGCGCTCGGCGGCATCTTCGTCAGTTTGATTGCTCCATACATTTTCAAAACGCATTTCGAGTGGACGATTGGGCTAATCGCATCCATCGTTGTGGCGGCCACGGTGCTACTCATTCAGTCGTCACGCTGGTCGGCGTTGATGGCACGCTTCGACAGACGTCGCCGCGCCATTGCCGTCGGTGGAGCGGCGCTGTTTCTCGTGGCTGGCAGCTTTGCTCTCGTGTCGTGGTTGATTGCAGATCCGGAGGGAGAAACCGGCGCCATTTATCGGGGCCGCAACTTTTATGACACCGTGTCGGTTTGGGAGCTGGAAGGGGACACGCCGGGCATGCGGTATCGCAGCTTCGTCAGTGGTTCTACTCCGCATGGGCGGCAATTTACCGATCCCCAGAAGCGGCGCATTCCGATTTCTTACTTCGCAGAACATACCGGCATGGGCCGCACGTTGAAATACTTCCAGAATCGTCCCGACACCAGAGTTGGCATCATCGGCATGGGCGTGGGAGTCGTTGCCACGTACGCCAGGCCGTGGCAGTATTATCGGTTCTACGAAATCAACGAGCAAGTCGAGGAAATCGCCCGCCAACAATTCACGTATTTGGCCGACTGCGAGGGACGTTGCGACGTGGTACTGGGCGATGGCCGCTTGGCGCTGGAACGCGAACTTGCCGCCGGTACTCCACAGCACTTCAACGTTCTGGCTCTGGATGCATTTTCAGGCGACGCACCGCCAGTGCATCTGCTAACGGACGAAGCGTTCGCCATCTATCTGCAGCATTTGGAGCCCGATGGCGTGATTGTGGTGAACATCACGAACCGGTACATCAATTTGGCCCCGGTACTGAATGCGATCGCCAAGAAATACGGCTTGGGCACTACCCGCATCATCACAAAATTTGATCGCCATGAACTGCTTTACCATACCGATTTTATGATGCTCACCCGCAACCACAAATTCCTCGCCGCCACCCCGCCGGTGCTGCTCGATGGCTATGCGGAGCCAGATTACGAAGTGCCGCTGTGGACCGATAAGTACAGCAATTTGTTTAGTATTTTGAAATGGTGAGGCGGGGTGACGAAATATTCCGGCCGGGATCTGGCTTTTGCAGTCCGCTTTTTGGTTCTGGTCGGATTCCACCGCCGTTTTCACCGGGGGCTAAATGTTGATGTCGCCCCCACACTCGCGACCATTTCCTCAGCCATTCAGCACACCCGCTGGCTCAAAAACATATCTACATTTGTACACTTATTGGTACAATAGGCGTCGAAACTCTGGGTCCCTTTCGGTCGCTTCATTTCCCGCATTTAGCCCTCGGTCAATGACCGGGGGCTAACTTGCCGAAAGATTGCCGACTGTCGCTGTTTGGCAATTGAGCAATAGAATTACCCAACCTCGGGTTTGGCCGCCCGAGGTTGGGTCGGACTCGCACGGCAAGTCAGCAATTCACCGCGGAGGACGCAGAGGTTCGCAGAGGGAATCGCAGAGCGATCAAGAATGATTTTGAAACTTCCGGCGACTCCTCTGCGCGACTCTGCGCCCTCGGCGGTGAAGTATTTCCTCGGCTGCCTGTCGCGCGCGGCGTGGTAAAGTGATGACAAAATGTTGGTGCACAAAACACTGGTTTTTACGAGGGTTTAGCGCGGAACATTTTACCCTCGATTTTTATTTTTTGTGCGCGAGCCCTTCGTGTCCTTTGCGCAGTAATAAAATCCACTCAGAAAGGACAAAGAACCGGACACCATTCGATCAGGCGCTCGATGTCTTACGCATTTCGCCCGAAAACCACCAGACACATGTCGTCGCTTTGGGCGCGGCCGGCGGCGTGGCGTTTGACGTCGTCCAGCACGGCACGGCCTTGGGCGGCGGCGCCGTCGGCGGGCAGGGCAAGTCGCTGTTTCAGACGTTCAAGAGTGTAAAGCTCGTTGGCCGGATTCAGCGCTTCGCTGATGCCATCGGTGAAGGCCGTGATCATTTCGCCCGGTGCGAGCACAACCTCGCTGGCGTCGTAGGTCATGCCATCGGCCACCCCCAGCGGCAGGCCGGAAATCTCCGGCGCAACTTCTTCGACTTTGCCAGCGCCGTGCCGCACAAATGGAGGCATGTGGCCGGCATTCACCACCGTCACGCGATGTTCCTTCGGATCCAACAGCGTCAGCACGAAGGTGACAAAGCGGTCTTCCCAACCCGCCTGGCAAAAACTCTCATTGATTTTGCTGACGGCCGTGGCAGCCGAGGGTTCACTGGCCAGCCAGTACCGCACTTCCGCCGACAGCCGCGCCATCACCAATGCTGCTGAAACGCCTTTGCCCGAAACATCGGCCAGCACGACAGCAACCCGGCCGTCGCGCAGCACAATATAATCGTAAAAATCGCCGCCGACCTGGTTGGCCGCTTCGTAGAAATCAAAAAATTGATAACCCTCGACGCTCGGCGGCGCTATCGGCAACAGTCCTCGCTGCACCTTATGAGCCAACTCCAGGTCGCGCTGGACGGCCTGCTGTTTCAATTGCCGTTCGTGCATCTGAGCGTTGTCGACGGCAAATGCGGCCTGCGAAGCCACGCTGGCCAGCACTTCCAAATCGTCGTTATTAAAACGTGCCCGCTGATCGAGCGTGTCGATTTGAATGACCCCCAGCACGTTGCCTTCGCTGGTCACCAGCGGAGCGCACATCATTGAGCGAATGCGGAAATCGGCAATGCTTTGGCTCAGTTCGAAGCGAGCATCCGTCGCGGCATCGGCCGACAAGATCGCTTGCTTCAGCTTGACCACCTCATTGATGATGGTGCGGCTGAGCCGGGCACCTTCTTCCTCTTTGGTATGCCGTTGCTTGAACGCTCGGGGAAGCAGGCGACCCTCGGGCGTGGTCATGACCACAAAGCCGCGATCGGCCTGCGAGAAAATATTGAACAGACTGTCAAGCACCTTCGGCAAGATTTGATCGATGGCCGTAGCCTGACTCAGATTTTGCGTGATCTCGACCAGCGCGAAGTTTGGTTTCCGGATTTACGGCCAGGCGCGATGCCTCGCGCGTGGAGGTGACATCGAGCTTCAGCATTACGGTGCTGGTTGAGGTGCCTTGGCCTTCGGATTCGTCAAAGGCAAACTGCGGTCCAGAGCCGTTCTTGCCATCAGCGCTGCTTGCTGAGTAATCTGCGGTTACGCCCCGGGCTGAATCGGCGTGGAACTCCAGCGCCAGATCGCAAATCTTCACCTCATCGCCATCGCGCAGTGCTTGCGGTGTATGTACTAGCTCGCCATTTACGAGCGTGCCGTTGCGGCTGTGTAGGTCTTCAATGACATATTGCCCATCCACCAGTGAAATTTGCGCATGCTGCCGACTGACCGCGCCTACATTCAGTACGATATCGCACTCTGGATGGCGGCCTAAGACGGCGCGTTCTCCCACCAGCGTCAGCCGTTCGCCGGCACGGTCGCCATTCAAAAATTCCAGTACTGCCATGAGAGCATCGCGGAGTAAGAAAACGGCCGGCAAAAAATACCAACCGTGGCCACGGTTTCGAAGTGCGCTGGCACCGCCCAGGAATCTCGCCGACGCGAACCAACAACCCGTCAATGGCGTCGATTCTACGGGCGTTTCGCCGGCACCGTCAACGGTTCACACGCCGCACACTGCCATCGAGGCGCCACCCCTGCCGGTCTTCTGCTAATTGTGGCTTCTCTTGACGCAAGGCAAACCCAGCCTTACCCTTAAAAGCAGCGAACTAAGCTCCTGTCCTGGGGAATGGTGAAACGGCATCACGACCGGCTCTGAACCGGTTATTCTAGGTTCGAATCCTAGTTCCCCAGCTTTTTGTTACAGATGTAATTCAATTGCAACGCTAATAAGACATCTCGACGACCAAAGCGCTATCGCACGCTCCAACATAAGGTCAAGTTTTAAGTGGAAGTAAGCACGGGGAGTTCGTGCTGAATTTACAGATGGTTGATGGATATCTGAAGTTTATCCAATCGGAATAAAGCTCCCCAAAAAAGGACTTGTTTTAGGTCTTGAGTGCTTCCATCGAGCTGCGCAATTCGATCATAGGCTGTTGGTTAACTCGCAAAAAGCCTTCTTGTGGTCGATCGAGGTCTACCACCATCCACATGACAAATGCGAATGTCAGCGCTAAAGTCAAAACGACCGGTGAGCGACGTGCCCCGGTTAGCCCACCGCTGTAACCCATGGAGCCGAACGACAGGACGGCCACCGTGAACAGAACCAACCAAACCGTGATTGGAATGCGGCTGCGAATCCCAACTAACAGCCGCTTGGCGTGCAGATCGATCAACTCATTAAGAGATTGGATGAATAAACCAGTGGTAATGGAGTGCGGATCTTTCTCCGCAGCAGCCGTGGCTCGTTTCCAAAGATCGTCGTGAATCTCGTTCGATCGCTGAATGCCGTGTTCCAATTTTCCATCCTGGACAGCTGCTAGTCGTAAGTCGACGTATTCGCGCAGGAGTTGTCGGATTTCTGTTTGCTCCGGCTCCATCAGCAATTTTGCGCGGAGAAAGGTAGTGCCAATGGCGTTGGCTTCGTCGAGCAATGTTTCCCGTCGGGCTTCAAATCGCGATGCGGCCAAACCGAAAGTAAATGCCAGTAAAAACGCCAGCAAACCAAGTTCCGCAGCTACAATGCCGCCAACCGTTGGTTCCTTCTCATGATCGGCGCGTCTTTGACGGGCATTCCCCAATCGGTGGCCCAATTCAGCCGACAAGAGCGCAACAACCAGCGAGCCGGCAAAAATTGCCCAAAGTGGAGCAATGTCAACAGACACGGCGTCGTCTCGATTTGTTCGTTTCGATGAGCAGACTTGGCTGTTAGGCCGTAAAGCGTTTATCGTAGTCGCACCTGACGCCGATTGCAGTATGCAACCGCCGTTAAGTTCTACACCCAGCCACGCGGCATTCTGGCAAATCCGCTGGTGGATCGCGGCTGCGTTTTCTGCGATGCCGCTGGTAAATATGAGGGCATCAAGTGCGCCTAAAACAGCGGCCATCGATCCCAATTCTCGGCTACCGCGATACGCGCCTCCTTGACGGAAAGGCTTAATCGCGATATAGTTAGCGGCGCATGAACAGTTCTTGCTGGGCTGCTCCCCACATCGATAGATCACTCCGCTAATTTGACTGAAATTGCGGATCTCCTAGCGCGGTCACGCTGGCCGTAATACTTTTTTGCCGCAGTGTACCTGCGATCAAACGGCTGCTTTGCGTTTGAACCGTTTCGATTCTCCTAAGTAACTTTTTCAATCCGCAGGGTGAAAACGGAGGTGGTTTATGGCCAACATCGACCAATTATTAGGCCGAATTGACGAAGAATTCGCCGCCATGAAACAGCGTGTGGAGGAGCACCGTGAAAAGTACGTCCAGGACTATCAAGGGCGCAAACAGCGATTTGAGTTGTTCGGCAAGGTATGCGAGCGATTGCGAAATGTATGGACGCCACCGCTGGAAGCGCTCGCCAAGAAGTTCGGAAAGCAGGCGACAATGGCCCCGTCGTTAACGCCGACATTGCGCGAGGTAACTTTTAAATTCGATTCGCAACTAGCGCACATTGAACTGCAGTTTTCGGCAACGACTGACACCGACGTGCGCAAGCTGGTGCTGAACTACGATGTGACGATCCTGCCGATCTTGATGGAGTTTACGCGGCACGCTCAAGTCGATTTTCCGTTGGACAAAATCGACGAGGCGGCAGTTGGCAAATGGATCGACGACCGGATTTTGGACTTCGTTCGCACCTATGTGGGGCTCAATGAAAACGAGTATTACCTGAAGGACTTCATGGTCGAAGACCCCATTGCCCACGTTCGGTTTCCGAAGTTCGCCGCCGGCGCAACGTTGGAGTCGAATGGAAAAACTTTGTATTTCATTGGCGAAGAAACTAGGCAGGAATTCGAGAAGCAGAAAAGAGGGGCCAACTAATAACCATCTTTGTAGCGGTCACTGACTTGCGTTTGGCCGGCTGCACCGCGAAGATGGCGAGGTGAATCGATATAAGCCGGTAGGAGAATATGACCAAGCAGTCTTCGGACAACCGCCAATCGAAACTGAAGCGCAAAGACTATGAAAAAGAGTTGCGCAAGCTCCAGACCGAATTGTGCCGGCTACAAGATTGGGTTGTCGAGGCTGGGCTGCGAGTGATCATCGTCTTCGAAGGACGAGACGCCGCGGGCAAGGGGGGAACCATCAAGGCGATCATGGAACGGGTCAGCCCCCGAGTGTTTCGTCTCGTGGCCTTGCCCGCACCGCCTGTCCCGGCCAACGTGCAATATTGGCGATGGTGCCTCCAATCGGCGAGCGAATTTCTAGAGCCTTCACCTGCACTTCCAGCTCACGGATGCGCGATTCCTGAACTTCGATGGCCGCCTGTACCGGCGAGAGCAGCTTGGCCACCTCGATCGCCTGGTCGGGACTGAACTCGTTCATTTGCTCAAGCGCCCGCGTCAACTGTGCCTGCTCTTCGGCCATATCGATTACTCCCCATTGCTGGCACCCTGACTGTTTACTTCTCCGCATGCCGCCATTACACTTCGCTCGATTCAACATATCGATTCGCCGAGGCAGCCAATGCGCCGCTTTTTTGCTGTCATCCTTCCGCTGGTGACCGTCACAGCTACCAACCAAGCGCATGCCTGGAGTGCAGTCGGTCCCAAGATCATCGCCTCGATCGCTTTTCAATTCTTGCTATTTGTCTCAGTGAATTCGGCATCGGCTGAGCCAGCAGAGGTCATCCTGATTCGGCATGCGGAAAAGCCCGAGGTAGGAAATGAGTTGTCTTTGCGGGGTCGCGAACGAGCAGCGGTGCTCGCGCCCTATTTTCTGGGAACTCCCGAGATGCTTAATTTCAAAACTCCGGTGGCAATCTATGCACAGCGCCCCAAACAGAAATCGTCTTCACAGCGATCGATACAAACAGTCCGGCCCTTGGCGGATGCGTTACATCTGAAGATTAACGACGCCTACACACGTGACGAATACGAGGGCATGGTCGAGGAAATTCGGCACCGGCAGGAATACGACGGCCACACCGTGCTGATCTGTTGGGAACATAAAGTGATCCCCGAGATCGCTAGGAAATTTGGAGTGGACAACGCTCCGGAAACGTGGCCCGACGCGACGTACGATCGTACCTGGATCATCAAGTTCATCCCAGGCAAAAAGCCGACGTTCGTCGATTGGCCACAAAGGCTAATGTACGACGACTCACCGAAGTGACCGACCCGCGACAGTTTGATTTTCTTTCATACGCAACGCGTTGATCGAGGAAGCGATGCCGCACCGGTCTTACTGCAAAAGAAGGCCTGTGAAGTCCGCCAGATCATCGAGCGCTCAATCACAATCGTCTTGTGGCCCTGCCTGGCAAGCGTCCAGCCGAGATATTTGCCGGCCTCGCCGCTGCCGATGATGACATTTTAATAATGCTCCGCATCCATGCGGATGGCCTGCGGGGTCCAAGGCGGCGATCGGCAGTAACTTGGAACTTAAACGGTGACGACGATTTTACCAATCTGCTGATTCGATTCCAGATACCGATGCGATTCCACGATTTGTTCAAATGGAAACGTCTTGGCAATCACGACTTTTAGTTTGCCGGACGCCAAACCGCCGTTGATAAATTCCGTACCCCGTTTCAGTCGTTCGGCATCGCCGGAAACTTCGAACATCACATAACCGCGGATCGTGAGATTCTTGCCTAGCAATGTGAACAGCGGGAGCGGCGTGGGCTCGCTGGCGAGGGCGCCGTATTCAACGATGATTCCGTGTTGTGCCGTGGCGGCCGCAAGTTTTTCGATGCCCGGCCCAGCCACCGGATCGAACACGACTCGCGCCCCTTTGCCCTTGGTCAACTTGTTAACCTCCGCCACTACATCTTGTTCCTCGGTGGCGACGACATGCGCGGCCCCCAATTTCGACAACACTTCGCCATTGCTGTTTTTGCGAGTCAGGGCGATCGGAGTTGCGCCGACCATGTTGGCAATTTGAATCGCTGCCAGGCCCACGCTGCTGGAAGCGGCCGGAACAAGCAGCGTATCGCCGGCGCTCAGCTTCGCAATTTCAATCAGTGCGCCGTAGGCGGTTACATATTGCATCCAAATGGCGGCTGCTTCGGTCCACGACAACGCGGGCGGATGCTTGACGACGGCGTGAGCCGGCACGTTCACAAGATCGCCGTACACTCCATACTGATTTTGCGAAAACGACGGCACCGTGCTCACCGCATCGCCGGGCTTCAATCCGGTCACGCCCGATCCGACTGCGTCCACGGTTCCTGCCGCTTCGTAACCCAGCCGCGCCGGAAACTTAGGGTCTTCGAGATACTGTCCCAAACGAAACATCGATTCGGCGCGATTCAATCCCAGCGACTTCACCGCAATCCGAACTTCCCCCGCACCGGGCGGCGGCACTTCGACATTCTCGATTTTGAGAACTTCCGGCCCGCCTGTTTGATGGAATCGCACAACGCGTGACATAAAAACCTCCTTCGTCAGCATGAGCAGGATTCAATGCACCGCGAATTATATTCTTTCGTCCAGCGTAAGAGTGCGGCGAGAATTCTGGCTCGCTAGCTTGGCCGTTGCTCTCGAATTCTGGCTCAAAGATTTGGCCGACGACAATGGCGAACCTCCATTTCGTGGCTTGCAATCACATTTCGTACACCATCCGTCCGTGGTGTTGGCTGCGCGAAATTTGATCGGTGGCGTAGAGGCCCGCCAGAACAAACTCCACACAACTGGCGCGCACGGCGGGGTCGGTGGCGGCGTTCAGTTCGAAGGCTTTGTCCCACGCCGGCGGCACGCGCTTCAGGCGCTCTGCGTAGTGCACCGACGGCAGCATGTCGCCGACTTCAATCTTCACGCCTTCGGCAAAAATTTTGGCGATCTCGTCCAGGCCGTGACGATCGACGTATTCTTCGAACACGTTTTTAATCGCCTCGGCAACCACGGCGTCGAGCACCTGGCGTTCGGTCATCTGGTGGCTGCCCATCAGGTCGAGTTCCAGTTTGCCGAGCGACGACGAATAGATGTGCCCCAAATCGCTGATCCGCGGCACGGCCGGTTTTTCGCCCAGACGAACGGCGCGCTGCCGGGCGCTGGCCACCATGGTGCGATAATTGGCAATGCTGAACCGCGCGCTGACGCCGGAATTATGATCGATGAATTTGCTGCGGCGGGCAGCAGCCGTGATTTCTTCGATAATCTGTTTCATGAAGTACGGCACGACAACAGGGAAATCGCCGTCTAAATTGAGCGCCGCTTCCTGCTCCATGATCTGAATGCCCAGGTCGCGCTCTTTCGGATAGTGCGTGTGAATGACCGAGCCGATGCGGTCTTTCAATTGCGGAATCACTTTGCCGCTGCGGTTGTACGTGGCGGGGTTGGCGGAGAACAAAATCAGCACGTCGATGTCGAATCGCACCGGGTAGCCGCGAATTTGCACGTCGCGCTCTTCCAGAATGTTGAACAGCCCGACTTGCACCAATTCGTCGAGTTCCGGCAATTCGTTAATCGCAAAAATGCCGCGGTGCATGCGCGGGATGAGCCCGAAGTGCAGCGCTTCCTCGGCGCTCATGCTGGTGCCGCCGGCTAGTTTCGCAGGATCGATTTCGCCAATGATGTCGGCGAATTTGGTGCCCGGCGCCAACCGTTCGGCATAGCGATCTTCGCGCCGCCACCAGCCAATCGGCACTTCTTCATCCGGATGTTCCGCGAGAAAGCGGCGACACGCGGTGGTGATCGGTTTTAGCGGATCGTCGTGCAGCGGCGCTTCCGGAATATCAATGAACGGAATTTCTTCGTCAAGAAATCGCACTAAGAGCCGCATCAGCCGACTCTTTGCCTGGCCTTTTTCGCCAAGAAACAACATGTCGTGTTTAGCCAACAGCGCGATGTTGATTTCGGGAATCACCGTGCTGTCGTACCCCACGATGCCGGGGAAAAGCTCGTTGCCATCGCGCAACATCCGCAAAAAGTTATCGTGAATTTCCTGTTTGACTGTTTTCGACTGACAGCCCGACTGACGAAGTTCGCGCAACGTGCGGGGTTTGGTGGCGGGTTTGCTCGAAGATGTTGAAATCGTCATGTTGCTCGTGGATTGGCTTTGGATCGGAATCATCGGCACGATTGTAAGACTTCTGATTATAGAGCATGCGTCGAGCTGGCCAACTGCTCGCAGGGGTGGAACTGGTGAGCGACGTAGCCGGGGCTCTGCGGCTTTAATTCAGGCGATTTTGGTGTAGGTCGTCGCAACAATGCTGTATAATCCGGGCCAAGGTGCAACCGCAGTTTTCGATTTCGGTTCGATCTGGACTGGAGTTACTTATGAAGAACGTCAATCTTCAAACTTTGCACCGGGCACTGTTGGCCATTTTATTCGCTGCACTCGTGTTGGTGTTCGGGACAAACCTGACGTTCGGTGAGCTTTTGTATTCGCAGACTTTCGATGCCAACGACACGGTCAATTGGACGGTCAACGACGACGGTCTGGGCACCAACGCGGCGAATTGTTTCTTCGATTACAGCACGATCGGCATCCCCCCGGCGCCCAATTCCGGCGGCACCACTCGCGGCTTGAAGTTGGGTGCCAATCTGAACCCCGCGACGGCACCCCCTAATTTTGATCAGAGGCCGGCGTTGAGCGTTTCGCCGATCGGCAAAAACTTTTTCGGCGATTACACGCTGACATTCGATTGGTGGCACAATTACATCGGGCCCCTGAATACCGGGGCGACCGGTTCGACGATGCTTTCGACCTTTGGCATTCTCACCTCCGGCACAGTTTCGAATAACGCTGGAGCGGCCGACGGTGTGTTCTTTGCCGCCACCGGCGACGGTCAATCGGCGTTCGATTATCGCGCCTATTCGCCGGAAAAAACCAGCGGTTACACGTCGCCACCGACCGATCCATCCATCGATTCCCATGCGAAATTCGAGGCGGGAGGTCAAAACAACACGAACGCTTACTACACCTCAGCTTTTCCTAGCGGTGTGTCGGCGCCGATTCTCCAACAAATCAATTACCCGTCGACTCAGGTGGGCACGACGCCCGCGGGAACACCGGGTTTTCAGTGGCACCAGGTAGAAATTAAAAAGGCTGGCGGCCTCGTCTCTTGGCGTGTCGACGGAGTATTGTTGATTACGGTCGACACCGCGTCATTTTTCGTGCCGAACGGCGGCGCCGACATCCTCTTTGGGCACTCCGACACCAATAACACCACGAGTAGCTCGCCGAGTTTTGCCGATCTTGACTTCACGCTGATCGATAACGTGAGAGTCATCGGCCCAATTTTACAGGGCGATTTCAATCGCGATCAACAGGTCACCGCCGCCGACATTCCCGCCATGCTTGTGGCCCTGACCGATTTGAACGCCTACGAAAACAGCAACGGCCTCAGCGACACCCAACTGCTGGCCATCGGCGATCTGAACAATTCCGGCACGCTTACCAATGCCGACATGCAGTCGCTGCTCGATCTCATCGCCAATAATTCTGGCTCTGGTTCAGTCAGTAGTGTGCCCGAGCCTTCGTCGCCGGCCTTGTTCGTTTTAGGCGCGATTTTGTGTTTGGGAATTGTTGGCCATCCACAATTTCAACGAAGTGCAATCTGCGTCGCGCCCTTAGTTCGGAAGTGTTTAGAGATAAGTCGCCAGTCTGGGTCAACAATTGTCGCAATTCCCAGGTCCTGAAGTCATAATGCCGCCGCTGCTCGGCTCTTAGACCCTGCGGACGGCCTCTGCCGTCGCCCCGGTCACGGCCGCCAGGACCATGCGGTCTTTTGGTCGGTGTTCTGTGGTGATTGGGTGTTGTCCGCCAGACTTCCCAGGCGGGCCGGTTCATTCGGCTCACCAAGATCTACTCGCTCGAGGAAAAATCTATGAAAGCGCCTGCCGTCATTAGATCACTTCTATTGGGCGCTCTAATCATTGGAGCTACTGCGACAACAGCCTTTGCCATTACCTACACGACGATTGACTACCCCGGCAGCGTCAACACCACTATCAATGGTATCGACGGAAGCAACATTGTCGGGAGCTACGATAGCGGGCCTGATGGTTTCGGCGACACTATCGGTCACGGTTTCCTCTACAACGGTAGCACTTTCACGACTTTGGATGCTCCTTTGGCGACCTCGGGAACTAGCGCCAATGGCATCAACGGCAATAACATTGTCGGGCAGTACGACAACGCGTCGGGAGGGCATGGCTTCCTCTACAACGGCAGCACGTACACGACTTTGGATGACCCCCTGGGAACGGCCGGAAGCGCTCCCCATGGCATCGCCGGCAACAACATCGTCGGGGATTACTTCGTCGGCGGGATGTCAATTGGCCACGGTTTCCTCTACAACGTCGGCACTTACACAACTTTGGACGATCCTCTGGGAGTGCATGGAACCGCAGCCTATGGCATCTCTGGTAATAACATTGTCGGGTACTATATTGCATCGGGCGGCCACGGTTTTCTTTACAACGGTACGACTTACATGACCCTGGATGATCCTCTGGCAACGCAGGGAACCCAAGCGTCGGGTATCGACGGCAACAACATTGTCGGCCAGTACTACGACGCATCAGGCGTCCACGGCTTTCTCTTCAACGGCGGCACCTACACGACTTTGGATGACCCGTTCGGTACGTACGGAACCGTAGCCAACGGCATCTCCGGCAGCGAAGTTGTCGGTTACTACATCGACTCGTCGGGAATGTATCACGGCTTTCTGGCAACCGTGCCGGAGCCGTCTAGTGTGGTGTTGGCCGCCTTGGGCTTGCTCGGCTTGGCTTTCTGCCCCCGGCAGCGCCGCCACTAACCGAGATATTTAAGTTTTACTCGACTTGTCGTCAGCCAGCCCAGCTCCGGTTCTGTCGTCACGGTGCCGGAGCCCAGTGCGCTGATTTTGCTGGTCGTCGGCTGCGGTTTGCTAACCGAACCGTTTCGACGGCTGCGCGTCACAAATCGCAACGGAGATGCCTAGCGCTTCGGTCGCGCCATGGCCAAATAATTCGCGGCCAGAAACAGACCCAGCGAGAGTGGCAGCACGAAGTTATCGCGCCAGGCAATGGCGGCATCGAACAGCTTGCTGAAGAACTGGCCGTTGCCGGCGTACGCTCGGTAGAGCATTACTACCAGCGTTATCCAAGCCACGAAGTACACCGCCGCCCCCGCCGCCATCGACCACCGCGGCCAGCCTTCCGAGCAATTGAAAACCGTGCCCACGTACATCGCTTGCAGCGCGCAAGAGATGCCAATGATCTCTGCAAAGACGCCGATGACCGACTGTCCTTGAATGGCAAACGTAATGCCCGCCGCCAGCGCGGGCAGCATAAACAGGCACACCAAGTTCGATTGCCACACATCTTCGCGGCTCAGCACCAGCCGGCCGAACCGATTCAGCCGCAGCAGTGAATTGAACAGCGGTCGCGATAGCCACGTAAGCACGACGAAGACGATATAGGCCACCATCAGCGGCCGAGTGACCACCGCAAATTCCGGATGATTTTCTTCCACACTGGCCACAATTCGCGACAGCACATACGCGCCCAGAATTACGCCCCATTGAGCTTGGCGGCTGAGCCGCGCCATCCAGAAGAAATAACCCAGCATCCAGCGGTAGATGAAGTTCTTTGCTTTCAGGGCTTCCACGATGCCGGCCCGCGCCCAATCCAATTCGGGATCGAGTCGCAGCGCCTCGCGAAAATGTTCCATTGCTTTGGCCGGATTGCGTTGCTCCAGCAGCGTCCAGCCACGGTTGGCGTGGGTGTAGGCATTCTCCGGCTCGCGCCGCAGCGCGGCCTCTACCGCCGCATCGGCCTCGGTGCGGCGGCCAAGTTTCGTGAGCGCCTGCACGCGCAAATTCGTGCAGCCGACATGCTCGGCATCGATTTGCAATCCGCGCTCGGCAGCGGTCAGCGCGGCATTCCAATCGCGCAGTTCCAACTCGACGGCCGCCAGTTGTCCCCAGTAATCGGCTTCTTCCGGCTCGATTCGAATGGCATCTTGGATGCCCGACTTGCCCTCGGCAAACCGATTCCGCGCCGCCATGACCACCGACAGCACATAATGCGGATACGCTTCATCGGGCGAGAGTCCAATGGCCTGCTGCGCTTCCTCGGTCGCCGCCTCGAACTTATCCTGCCGCCGCAAACAGAGCGCCAACAGCGCATGCGCCATGCGAATTGTGCGGCTCTTCGGCCAACGCCATGCGCAATTCTTGTTCCGCCAGATCGGTGCGCTGTTGATGCAACAGCAACAGGGCACGTTGTATATGAGCCGACATTCTATGTATTGTGCTGAAGATTATTTGTTTGGAATCAAACTCGAAATACGCTTGCAAATAAAACCGCAAATGAAGAATAGCGCATAAGTGCCGAGAAAAATGAAAAAGCAGCGATCAAGTTCATCGTTTTCGTGCATCGAGCCCGGCTCTCTAATGCCATGCAATGAATTAAGCCAAATTTGGGTAGCGACGCAATAAAACAGGTAAGTTGCCACCGCTAAAAGCGTGAAGACCCTGGGCGAGCCCAGTCGCGAACGGAAAGCCAGTTTCGTCAGCATCGATACCCCGAATAACTGCAATGCGGCGAGCAACAGTTGCGGTCGGTCTACAAAGAAAAACCCGACGATACACGCAATCGCGAGCAATGTTGCGCCGCAAGTGAGATTCGATTCCCAAATCTGATCGCGTGACAAAGCCAAACGACCGTAACGATCGAACCGAACCAGCGCTGCGAACAGAGGCTGGAAAAATCCTATAATAATAAGCAGAAGCAATATCGGCGTAATGATCAATGTCCACAGCAGACTCGTTACAAGAGTCAAAGGCTTGTATCGCTGTGCGCCAAACCAAACGCCGAACGATCTTGCAAGTCGATAAATATACAAACGACAGCGGATCGCCTCCAAAAGTCCTAATCTGGCTGGTTCCAGATTCGGGGTTATTCTCAATGCTTCGCGAAAATGCTCAAGGGCCTGAACATGATCTCCGCAATCCAGGTAGGACCACCCAGTGTTCACGTGAGCGTATTCATCTTCCGGGCCGATTCGTAACAGATTAAGCGCGGCTTGCTTCGATTCCGATTTTCGGCCCAGTCGTTCCAGAGCACGAACTCGCGCGATGTTCGAGTTAATGTCTTCTGGATTGATTTGCAAACCCTGCTCCGCCATTTTCAACGCGGCTGACCATTGACCGGCATTGAACTCAATGAGGGCATACTGACCGTAACTCGCCGCTTTGTCAGGATTCAAGCGAATTGCTTCCTTGATTGCCGCACGTGCTTGATTGAGACGGTTGCAACGAAAGAGAATGTGGGCCAAAGCGTAGTGGCAAAACGCTTCGTCAGGCGCGGCTGCAATCGCGCTGGCCGTTGTTTCAATCGCTTCTCGATACTTCTTCAACTCGCACAGGCAAAGGGCCAGCATCGCTCGGGCAATCGAATGTGTAGGTTCAACCAAAAGTGCCTTTCGGAATTCGCGTTCCGCCAAATCAAATCGACGATGCAGAAAAAGAATCTGCCCTCTTAGAAAACTGATATTGATATTCAGTTCCATTGTCGCTGCCGCCGCGAAAAGTCCAAGCAAAAGCTCCTGTATCGCCCGCTGCATATTCCTGTTGACCGGTCACATATTCAAATGCTTCAAAATATCGTCGTAAATTCCGCCTTGGTTCGCGTACAGCGCGTGGTTGCGGGCGGTGGAGAACCATTCTTTGGTGGTTGGCTTCACTTGCTTCGCGGCGGCTAGCAGGTCTTTGGTCGAGAGGGGCGAAGGCACGCCGCGTTTGATGGCTTCGGTCAGCTTGGCTTCGACTGCCTGATCGACGATGGCTTTCAAATCGGCGCCAGAAAAACTGTCGCATTTGCCGGCCACCTGATCGAAATCGATCTGTTCCATTGGTTTGCCGCGACACAGGATTTGCAATATCGCGGCCCGCGCAACTTTATCCGGCGGCGGCACGAATAGCACACGGTCGAACCGCCCCGGCCGACGAAAGGCCGGATCCAAATGCCACGGCGCATTGGTCGCGGCCAGCACCAGCACGCCGTCGTTCGCGCTTTGAATGCCGTCCATTTCGCTCAGGAACTGATTGATGAGATGCCGCCCGCCGCTGGTGCGCATGTCGGTCCGCCGCGCGCCCAAGGCATCAACCTCGTCGAAGAACAGCACGCACGGTTTGTTCTGCCGGGCTTGTTCGAACAGCTCGTGCAAATTGCGTTCGCTGTTGCCGATCCACATGTCCAAGACATCGTTGATGCCGACCGATAAAAACCCGGCTTTGATTTCGCCGGCCGTCGCGCGGGCCAAATGCGTTTTTCCGCAGCCGGGCGGGCCGTACATCAGAATTCCACCGCCGGCCGCTTTACCGTAGGCGGCGTAAAGATCGGCGTGTGCCAGCGGATAAATAATTTTCAACCGGATTTCTTCTTTGAGCGCGTCCATGCCGCCGACATCGGCGAACGTGGTTTTCACGCGCTCGACTTTCGATTCCTTCTCGGGCGAGCCTCCTTCCCAAGCTTCGCGCTGCCGCCCCTCGACCACTTCGCTGTCATCGTCTTCGGTGGCGCCAATTCCTAACTGCGAAGCCAACTCGACATCGGCCACCTCGGGATCGGCATCGATGGCCGCTTTGTACGCCATTACCGCGCCGGCCACTTCGCCGCGCCGCATCTGCAACTTGGCGTGCAACAGGTGCGCTTCGGCCGGCGGATCGCTGGCGGCCAATATATCTTCGATGATCACCAGCGCATGGCTGTATTTTCCTTGCGCGAAGAACACGCCGGCCAGACCGACTTTCAGCTCTGTGCTCTCGGGCTTCATCGCCAACCCATCGCGGTAAACTTCGGCCGCCTCGTCGGTGCGTCCCATCGACAACAACGTGCCGGCCAGGTGCTTGCGCAGCGGCAAATTCTCCGGCGAATACCTGAGCACTTCCCGCAACGCATCAACCGAATTGGAATCAGCCATAAAACTCCCTCGTCCCTTGCAGGAGAGGGCTGGGGTGAGGGTGATGTGCGACCAAGCCCATGCGAACCACCGACCGATCGTAGTTGTCATGCAAGCCGACTGTCAAGCAAGATGACAGTCGGTTATTCCTTACTTTGAAGGAGCCGTCTCCCGACGGCGATTGACCTAACCTGTGCTTTATCGGCGACGGGAGTCGGCTCCTGCATGCATCCACTATCGATTAGGATTATGAACGATTTTTCTCTGCACATCGAACCCGCTCAACCGCAAGACGTGCTCGGCGTTATGCAAATCATGGCGCTGTGTACCGCCGATATGCAGCGGCGGGGCATCGATCAATGGGACGACATTTACCCGAACCGTGAGCTGGTTGCAGCCGACCTCCGTGCGGGTTCGTTGTTTGTGGCACGAGAGGACGGCGTTTGCGTGGCCGCGATCACACTCGACGAAATGCAGCCGCCGCAGTTTCTCGATTTGCCATGGCGCTGCACCACGGGCCGGGCCCTGGTTGTGCATCGCTTGTGCGTCCATCCCGATTGGCAAGGCCACGGCATCGCCCGCCAGCTGATGGATTTCGCCGAAACCTTCGCCGCCCAGCACGGCTTCGCCTGCATCCGCCTCGACGCCTACCCCGCCAACCCCCGCGCCATCTCTTTGTACCAGCACCGCGGCTACCAGCGCATCGGCCAGGTCATCTTCCCCCGCCGCAAATTTGCGTTTGAGTGTTTTGAGAAATCGATTGGTTGATGAGCATCAAGACGACGTCTGCTTGGTTCCCGGCGCAAATCACTCGCCGTTCACGGTACCCGCTTTGACGAGCACCAATTTGTCGGGGTCCACGCGGCGACGGATGACGCTGTTGATCTGGTCGAGCGTCAGTGCGGCAACCTTGGCGGGGTAGTCGTCGATCCAGTTCAGATCGAGGCCGCTGCGGATTGTATCGAGAACCATTTCGGCCAGGCCTCCGCTGGTGGCCATGCTCACGCGGTGCTCGCCGGCCAGCGCGCTTTTGCGATAGTCCAGCTCGGCGGCCGTAATGCCGTCGCGATGCCAGGTGGCCAGCTCACGGCGCAGTCGAATCGAGTCCCTGTTTCAGCAGCGACGGGGCAAAAGTCGCGCTGATTATCCAGGCGTGATCGAGTTGGCCGCTGCCCGTCAGATCGGCGGCAATTCCGTACGTCAACCCTTCGGTGTCGCGGACGTGGCCGATAAGACGACTGGTGAAGCCGTGGCCCAGCACACTCGTGCCTACCGCCAAGGGCAAATAATCAGCATCGGTGCGACGCAGGCCGCTGGGCGCGCCCAAAACCACACTCACGCTCTCTTTGCCCGGCACGGCGACCGTCAGCTTTGCAGGTTTCCCGATAGCCGCCGCCGCGGGAATCTTTGGCAGCGGCCGGCCTCCGGTCCAACCGGCAAACGCGGTTGCCACTTGCGATTGAATGGCGCATCGGATCGACATCTCCCACGGCCACCATCGTGCAATGTTCTGGACCGAACCACTCGTGATGGAAGGCCTTCACTTGGGCGACGGTTGCTTTCTGAAGCGAGGCGATTGTTTCTTCAGAGGTCAGTCGATACTGCGGATGGCCGGGGGGAAAAATGGCCCGCCGAAAGGCGATCGAAGCCTGCGCGTCCGTGTCTTCTCGTAAGTGCTGCGCTTCGGCAATCTTCAACTTCTTGAGCTTTTCGAATTCGTCGCTAGGAAAACTGGGCTCGCGTAATTGCTCGGCCAGCAGCGAGATCACCTTCGCGCTGTCTTTCTTCAAACACCGCACCGTAAATTTGACCGTGCCTGCATGGCAGCCGAAATGAATCTGCGCCTCCCAGTTGATCGAGCAATGTCGCGATGGCCCGCGCGTCGTTTTTGGCGGTGCCGCGTTCCAGCATGTCGGCGGCCAGATCGCCCAACACCGGGTTGGCCGGATCAAATGCAGGCATGGCTCCCGTAATCGTGACGATATCTTTGACGCCCGTGGGACAAACCAAAAGATCGATGCGGCTGGTTCGAGTGCGCACAATTCGGGGCGCAATCTTGGCAACCGCTAGTGCAGCGACCGCCGGTGCGGCGCCTTTCGGCAATGCTGCGGCTGGCGTCGCTGTGTTGGGCGCATGTGCGGAAGCCAAGTTCGATTTCTCGGCGCCAGTTCGTTCAGCCGGCTTCTGCGGAGCTGTTGCAGCGGCTGGAGGCGCAGCGCTTTTTACGGCGGCGGGTTTCGTTGGCTTTTCGTCCGGCTTTTCGTCTTGGGGAATGAACCAGCCCGTCACGCGTTGGTCTTCGGTGAAGTACTTCTTGGCAACGCGCTGCACGTCGGCCGGCGTCACTCGTTTCACGGCTTCATCGATGCCGTAATACAAGCGCCAATCGCCCGCGGCGATCGACTCGCTGAGGGCGAAAGCCCTGGCCAAAGAACCATCTCGCGAGTAGGCGGTATTCGCCGTGAGCTTGGAAATTGCCGCAGCCACTTCGTCGGCTTGAACGCCATCTTTTTGCACGCGTGCAATTTCGTCGAGCAGCCGCTGTTCGACGTCGGCATGCGCCACGCCCGGTGCAAGCTGTGCCGACAATAAAAACAATGTTGGATCGCGATTGAACGACGGATCGGCATTGACGTCGGTCGTCAAATTCTTGTCGGTCAGCGCCAGGTACATCCGGCTGTTCCTGCCATCGGCCAGGATGACGCTCAGCACGTCGAGCGCCGCATAATCGGCTTGCATCGCCGGCGGCATCTTCTGCGCGATGGTCACGATGCCCAATTCGCCGGGGCGCTTCACGGTCACGCGGCGCGGCCCGGTCTGCGGCGGTTCCTCGGTGTAGACCTCGGGAATGGGCTGCGTCGAGCGCGGGATCGATCCGTAATATTGCTTGATCAGGGCCAACGCCGTTGCCGGATCGAAATCGCCGCTGATCGTCACAGTGGCGTTGTTGGGCCAATAGAACGTGTCGTAAAAGGTGCGCAACTTTTCGATCGGCACTTTTTCGAAATCGCTCCGCCAGCCGATGGTGCTGTGGTGATACGGATGCGCCAGAAACGCCGTCGCCCAGATTTCTTTTTCCAGCGCTTCGGCCGGGGAATTCTCGCCCCGTTCATATTCATTGCGCACCACCGTCATTTCCGGCCGACGATCTTCCTCACGCAACCGCAGATTGCGCAGGCGATCTGCTTCCAACATGATGGCCAGCCCCAGGTCTTGCGAGCCGACCGTTTCGAAGTAATTGGTCCGGTCCTGCGAAGTGGTGGCATTGGTAATTGCGCCGGTTCGCTCCAAAAGCTGGTCGAACCCGGTGCCGGCTTCTTTGTTGTGTTCGCGCGTCCCCTTGAACATGAGATGTTCGAGCAAATGCGTCGCGCCGGTGGTCCCGTAAGATTCGTTCCGCGAGCCAACGTGGTAAGTGACCAACACACTCACGGCGGGCGCCGAATGGTCGGGCAGCAGCAGCACCGTTAGGCCATTCGCATCGAGCCGGTATTCTGAAACATCTTGTTCGGTCCGCACATGCGTAAACCCCGCGGGAATTTCAGGACCTGCAGCGAACGACGCAGTTGCAGCGCCCACGCCAAGCGCAGCCAGGAAACCCATAACGACCGGCAGACGCATAACCATGACAGGGCAATCTCTCGCTTGAAAAAATGAAATGAATTCGGCAGGAATAATGAATTCGTGCTCAGTTCAATAGCGCTGGATGAAAATCCGAAGCCAGCTTAGCGTTTTACGATTTGCGGCGTGCCGTTGTTCGAAAATCCAGCAGCGAAAAGTCCAGTCCGCGCAATCGTGATTCTATTCTCTGGCTGCCAATTCCAACTAGCTATCGAAAACGGGGCTGGTTGCCCCGTGCGGCGTTGCGTTTGTCGCTGGGCTGACGTATCACGGTTTAAGAACGCTGCAAGCGTTCGACAATAAAGCCGAGGTTCGCGAGAGCCCACCCACCAGTCTTACAGCGCGCTTTTAGCAAATCGCACCGTGCGGTGGCCGTCCTCGCGGAACGTGCCTGAGAAAAGGTCGCGCGGCGGGTCTGGCTCTGAAACATCGACCAGCGGCACGTCGAAAATACTCCAAACCGGCGTCTTTTGCCGTAGCGCAACCTGATACGCCGCGATGTACTCCGTTGCGGACGGAGAGTCCTTCGTTATTCCATGTTCCTTGAGTACCTCGCCAAGCCAGTAGGCATAGACGCATTTCTCGAAATATGCTTTCCGCGCCAAATCTCGGGAGCTGCCGAACTCAGATAACTTTCGATCAAGTTCAAGAGTTGTGTCGGCATCGAGCGATTTCATCAACCGCAGGGTTTCCTCCTGATCGAAGGCCTGCCCGAGCTGGGTTTGAATCTTGTTCCAATCCTCTGGTTGAATGTGCTCCTGTGCATCGCGACAGATCAGTTTTAATTCAATCAGCAGTTTTAAGATGACCGGCTCGGCCGATTTGAAAAAGGCTTCTTCTTTATCTTTCGTAAGGGGTACGTTCTTCGACCGGATAATTTCCCGAATCATCGATCTCAGCTCACCCCTCGTGATTGGCTCGAGCCCGACACGGGCGACAATATCGTCATTCAACTGTGCTAGATCGGAAGTGGTGTGTTCAATCGGCCGATTCAGCCCCCAAAGATCTTTTTCGGTAAACAGTGGTTTGAAAGCCTTCTCGCCCTCGGTGGATTGCGGCTCTTCGCCTGGCGCATCGATTTGCTGCGAAGCAGACCGCGCAAGATAAAAGCGTCAATCGCCAAAATCCGATCACCAAATGTATTGCTCGCCACCCGCCGACACACTTGGGATGCAAACTCGTTTTCGTCCAGAACATTGCATCGAGCCTCCATTCAAAGACGCTGACTTGCCTCAGTTCTGTTCAAATACTGATCAAGAACTTTATCCTCAAAACGGGTTTCATTGCCAGATCGAATGAGCCCGAGTTTACACGATTCTTGAAACTTCAATGTCGCAGTTCCTACGCATCTGTTGGGACTGCAGCGGAATGCCGCTTGCGATAAATGCAACCGCCGGGCGCTGAAGCAGGCCGGCTGGAGCATGCTGACCGTTTGGGAGTGCCAGACCGCGGTACGCAAATTGGAGCGATTAGAGAAGCGGCTTGCCGATTTCCTGCTCCGTCCAAATCGATAAAGACATGGCCTGAAGGTCGTGGGTCAGTTGAATGTAGTCTTCACGCTCCGCGTGAAGAATTCCTCACGCGGAACTTGAGGGCTACGGATTACGAGCCAAACTGACCCACTACCGGCCTGAAACCAGATTTTGACATTTGTTCACTAGTACGCTAAAATGACGGCCGGAACTATGAGTCCCTGTCGCTGCGGCGACAGGGGTGGTTGGTCGTCTTTTATCTGGTGGTCTGGTGTCACATGCCAGGCGGCCTGGCTACCAGTCCACCAGGCACTCTTCGCGCAGCGACTGTTGTTCTTTGGCAACTTAGCAATTGTGATTCCCGACCCGCCGGTGCGCCGGGGTGGGTGAGGGTGCGCGCGGCGAGAAGGGCTGCGCGAGCGGGCGATTGGTCTGGGTGACGATGGGACCACGCCCGACGGTTTCTCACCGTTTTTCACCGTTTTCGGCCGTTTAGCGCGGTTTATGACCGTTTTTGCGGTTTCCGCCGTTTTCCAGCTTTTTTTGTTCTCGAGCGCGTGCTTGCGATCGGCTGGAGTTGGCAGATGGCAACGGACGACGAACAACGGACAACTGACGCGTCCGTGGCGCGAAAAGAAAGACGCAATCAAGCGCCGATTGGCGGACCGGAATTGGGCAGCGAGGCGCCGGGGGCAACATTGATGGGCGTGGTAATCGGCGGAGCGATTGTTTTCCGCCCAGTGCCTTCCTTTCTTTCTGCGCCTTTCTGTCCGCTCTGCGCCCTCCGTGTCTCCGTGGTGAATGACCGCCGGCAGTTTGATGGTGAAGGCGGTCCCTTTGCCGAGCGTGCTGTCTACTCGGATGCGGCCGCGGTGAGATTCGACGATGTCGCGGCAACTCGATAGGCCCAGGCCGGTGCCCCCTTTGCCGCTGGCATCGGGGCCCGACTTGGTCGAGAAGTACGGATCGAAAATTTTGTGCAGCACCTCGGGTGTCATGCCGCTGCCGGTGTCGCGCACAGAGAGCTCGACCATTTGCGAAGCGGCATCGTAACCGAGCTTGATCAGAATGAGCCCACCTTGCGGCATCGCCTGGCGGGCGTTGATGAGGAGATTCATCAGCACTTGTTGAATCTGGTTGCCATTGGCCATCGCCGACGGCGTGGCGCGATCGATGCTGGTTTCCACGCGGACACGGTACTTGGTCAGCTCGCGTTCCAAGAGGACGAGCGAATCGTCGATCACGCGGATCAAATCGGTCGGCTCGAGCGATTGCGAACGATTGCGGGCGAAACCCAAAATGCCGGTGGTGATTTTTGCGGCTCGATTCGCTGCGACGAGAATTTTATCGAAGGCTTTATCGCGCGTGGCGGTGTCTTTGTGCCGCATGCCCATCTTGGCGTAGTTGATGATGGTCATCAGCACATTGTTGAATTCGTGCGTGGTGGTGCTAATCAGATCGCCCAGTGCGGTGAGCTTTTGCGCCTGCGCAAGCTGTTGCTTCAAGAAAGCAACTTGCTGCTCGAGCGACGGCCCGTCGTCGTGGCCCGGGTTCGACATGATGAGCTTGGTCCTCGGAAAACTTGATGCGATCGGCAAGGTCCGACAGCAATGCGTGGGATGCCCGCTTTGCGCCGCCCGGCTGGTATCGCCGGCTTGCCTGACAGGAGTGTCTTAACTTGTGTGGCGGCAGGTAGTTACTGCCAGAAAACGTATCGTCGCACTGGCCTGGGTAACTGGAGAGGAAGGCGATACAATCGCGGCCCGATTTTGGGAGAAAGGGGTCTAAAAGTCGAAGAGTCGAAAAGTCAAAATGCAGATGGCAGCATCCTCAACGCTGGCGGTGCTTGCGGATCGGTGATCTGACTCTTCGACTTTTAGACTTTTTGACTCTTCGACCCTGCCTCCTGTCCCCTATCTTCTGGCTCCCCATGCACACCGTCGAATTGTTGGAGCAAGCATTGGAGTTGGCCCGACGCAGTGGCTATCTAGTGCGGCAGGAATGGCTGGAGGGAAGTGTCGGCGGAGCTTGCACGATTCGCGGCCAGAAGTGGCTGTTTATCGATCCGACCCGACCGCGACAGGAACAGTTGGCCGAGGTGCTGGATGCGCTGTGGGCCGATCCGGACGTGACGGCGATCGATGTGAGCGCGGAATTGCAGCGCGAATTGGCGGAAAGGCCGCAGCCGGTGCCCAGAAAGAGAGCCGTTTAGCCGCTGGATGTGCGATACAGGCCGTGGGTTTCGATGTATTTTTCAACTGCGCGTGGCGTTCGATAACGAATGCTTTGACCAGCGGCGACGCGCTGGCGGATATCGCTGCCACTCAGATCGATCACAGGCATTTCCACGCGATGTTGCCGGGCAAAGGCCAGTCGATCGGCACTCATCAATCGCGCCAAGACCGAATCGTCCGGTTCCGGAGCGCCGACGCGGCGGACAACGACGGGAATCGCGAGCGAGCAAATTCGTTCAGGCTCGCGCAAGTCGGCAGGTCGGCCAGCGAATCGGCCCCCATCAGGAAGAACAGTTCGGCACTGGGCAGCTCTTCGTGCAGTTGTGCCAGTGTGTCGACGGTGTAACTGACGCCACCGCGGTCGACTTCGCCGGTGAAGACCGTGAACGGCTCGTGGCCGCCGATGGCCAGCTTCAGCATTTCGATACGATCGGCAGCCTGCGACAGGGTGCGGCCTTGTTTGTGCGGCGGAATCGAAGCCGGTGCGAACCAGACGGCATCGAGCCGGCATTGTTCGCGGCACGACTCAGCCAACAGCAAATGGCCGTAATGCACCGGATCGAAACTGCCGCCGTAAAGTCCAAGACGCATGAGAAAAAGCAGAAGGCAGAAACAATGATAAAGCCGCGATTGTTAATCGCGGTGAACCGATGGACAGGTCCAGACAATCGCCGGATAATGCAGTTATAACCAATTGATATTTCACGTCCACCGTGAGCGCCAATCGCGGACCGCCGAATTCTGCCTTCTGCCGTCTGCCTTTGTATATGCCCCAACAGCAATCACTCTTTGAACTCGAGCCGGCGGCCTGGGAGTTGGATGCCGTGCGCGAGCAGTTGGTGGCAACGGTGGTGTTTCCCGGCGGACGCGGCGGCAAAACCTACGACTACAGCATGCCGGCCGAAATGCGCGAGCGGTTGGAGCCTGGCCGGCGAGTGCGGGTGCCGTTTGGGCGCGGCGACCGCTCGGCCGTCGGCTATTGCGTGAAGTTGGAGACGCAGCGCGATGTGACACGGCGGCTGAAACGGATTGGCGAGGTGATCGACGACCGCACGCTGCTCTCGCCGACGATGCTGCGGCTGAGCGAGTGGATGGCCGACCATTATTTGTGCAATTGGGCCGCCGCGGTCGAGGCGGTCTTGCCGGCGGGAGTGCGGACGAAAGCGGGCACGCGGCGGATTACGATGCTGACGCTCTCGCCGGATGCACAGCATAACTTACTTCGATTAACGACGGATGCCACTGCTGGCTTGCCCAACAGTGCCCAGCGCACCGATAAGCTAGCTAAGGATCGCCGGCGGAACACTGCTGGCCGAGCCAGCAGTGGCACCCAAGACCACAAACTCTCGAAGACGCAGCTGGAAATCCTCCGCTATCTCATCGCCAATCCGCAACCGATCGAGCCGCGGCGATTGGCGCAGGCGGTGAAATGCACGCAAGGCCCGATCACGGCGCTGCGGCGAAAAGGGATTCTCGTGGCGACCGCCGAGCGCATCTCGACGGAATCGCAGCGGGAAGCGCCGGTGGCTCGACAGCAGCGGTTAGAGTTGAACGCCGATCAGCGGATTGCGTTGGACGCCATCCTCGATCCACTGCGGGCGCCGCGCGATGAAACGATTCTGATTCATGGCGTCACCGGCAGCGGCAAGACGGAAGTTTACATCCAGGCGATTGAGGAAGTGATCAGCTACGGCAAGCAAGCGATAATGCTGGTGCCGGAAATCAGCCTCACGCCGCAAACCAAGGAACGATTTCGTTCGCGGTTCGATAACGTGGCCGTGCTGCACAGCCATTTGCGCGATGCAGAACGGCACTGGCATTGGGAACGGATTGCCCGCGGCGAAGTGCAAGTGGTGGTGGGTGCCCGTAGTGCCATATTTGCGCCGTTACCGCATTTGGGTTTGATTGTGCTTGACGAGGAACACGAGGGTTCGTTCAAGCAAGACAGTGCGCCGCGGTATCATGCGCGGGATGTTGCTTTGTGGCGTGCCCGTGAAGAAAAAGTGCCGCTGGTGCTGGCTTCTGCCACGCCGTCGCTGGAGAGTTGGTATCGAGCCACACGCGGAGAATATCGGTTAGTTGACATGCCGCGGCGGGTGTTCGATCGTCCGTTGCCGGCAGTCGGCACAATTGATTTGCGCAATGAATTCCGTAATCGCAGTTCCCGCGGCGCGGTCTCGCGACAGATGCACCAGGCGATCGATGTGGCGCTGCGCGACGGCGGGCAGGTGATTCTGCTCTTGAATCGCCGCGGTTTTGCCACGCACATTCAATGCCCAGCGTGTGGCCATCTTGTGCGCTGTCCTGATTGCGACTTGGCGATGACGCATCATCGCACCGGCGACGCGGTGATTTGCCATTACTGTGATTTTCAGCAGCCGTGCCCCACGGTTTGCCCACGTTGCCGAGCACCGGGCATGCACTTTCGTGGTTTCGGCACCGAGAAACTGGAAGCGGAGATTCGCAACCGTTTCCCGAACGCCGGCGTGCTGCGAATGGATACCGACGCCATGAAATCGCATGGCAGCCACGATCGCGCGCTGAAGTCGTTTCGTGAGGGCAAAGTGCAAATCTTGCTCGGCACGCAAATGATCGCCAAGGGTTTGGACTTTCCCAACGTCACGCTGGTTGGCGTCATCAACGCTGACACGGCGCTGCATTTGCCGGACTTTCGCGCCGCCGAACGCACGTTTCAATTGGTCACGCAAGTCGCCGGCCGCACGGGACGCGGCGAAAAAGGGGGCCGCGTGTTGGTGCAAACCTTCAGTCCAGAGCACGCGGCCATTCGCGCTGCCGTGATGCACGATTTCGGCACGTTCGCCCGGGAAGAACTGCCGATGCGCGAGGCCCATGGCTATCCGCCGGCCGGCGCGATGATTCGCGTGGTGGTCCGTGGAGCGTCCAAAGAGCAAACCCGCGCATTTGCGCAACATTTGGGCGGGCGAATCCGCAGTGCATTGGGAATAAGTCAAGAGTCAGGAGTCAGGAGTCAGAATTCAGCCGTTCAATCTCCGGCGCGAGTATTGGGGCCAGCAGCGGCGCCGATTCCACGGTTGCGGCGGCAATATCGGTTTCACATGCAGATTCAAGGGCCCAACAGAGAGGTTCTGCGAAAGGCGATTCAGCAAGCCGGCGAAGGGTTGGAGACGCCTGAAGGAATTGCGTGGATCGCGGACGTTGACCCCATCGACATGCTGTGATTGCTCTAGTTTGGAGAGTGAGGTCGCCGTAAAATGAAGGAATTCGATGAATTGGAAGTAGGTCTCGTTGGATTTTATTGGCGATAAGCTACAGCGGATCGCCATCGTATTCGCCTTTACTTGCTTTTTATATGTCATACCGCTCCGTCAAACGTGTGTTGGGCGAGACTCGACTGGAGCTGAAGTGTTTGCTGCTGTTTGCTATTTGCCTGCTGACGCTCATCGGCGGTAGTTTTTGGTGGTACGGCGGCCAGACGGAAACCTTGGTGTACGATAAGGCTCGCAGCACCGGTCGGCATCTGGTTGATGCTATCATGCTGCAATACCACTGGAAAAAACTGGATGAGAAGAAGTTTCTGCAATTGAATGAGGAAGTCGGCCGGAATCTAACAACGCAAAATCTTACTTCGAAGATAATAAAACTAGACGGTACGGATACGGATCAACATCCGATTACCGGATTCGAGGCAAGTGTGCTGGAGCATTTTCCGAAGACAATGCCGTCGGGCTTTGTGCGCATTGACGAAAACGGCGCGCATGTTGTCGATCCGCTTTTCTACGATCGTCGTATGCCAGAGAAGCAAGAGTATCAATACTTTCAGCCCGTTTACGCCCATGACGCCTATTGTGCGAGCAACTGTCATCAAGGACTCGACCGCGCGCTCTTGGAAGGAGCCGCTGGCTTACAAGCTAGGCCGCCCTTGAAGGCGGGTGACTTAATGGCGGTCGTCGAGGTGACGATACCTGACGAAGCCACACAAGAGGCTCTTAATTGGAATCGGGCTATTTTTTTAGCGACCGCGGTTGTCACTGTCTTTCTGGCGATGATCGCCAGTTATGTGATTGTGCGATACGTGATTGTCAAACCACTCAAACATCTGCGTGATGTTAGCGACGAGATTTCTCGCGGTAACATGGAAGCACGGGCCGATATACACACAGCCGACGAGTTCGAAGAGCTCGGCATGGCGTTCAACAAAATGGTGCGCCATCTGGTGACGGCCCAGGAAGATTTGCAGCACGCTAATACTGCGCTGGATGCGAAGGTCGATGAGCTGGCGCAAACCAACATGCGGCTGTATGAAATGAACCGCCTCAAGAGTGATTTCTTGGCCACGATGAGTCACGAGTTGCGCACGCCACTGAACAGCATCATCGGGTTTTCGGAAGTGCTCGATTCAATCAAGTCGCTCGACGATAAACAGCGGCGGTACGTGCAAAACATCCAAAAGTCGGGCCGCGTATTGCTCGATATGATCAACGATATTCTCGATCTGGCAAAAATCGAAAGTGGCAAAATGGAAGTTCGACTGGCCGATTTCCGCATCGACAACGTCGTTCAGGCTCAGTGCGATTTCTTCCGTCCGCAGACGGAGCGGAAAAATATCGATTTGGAAGTTGACGTCGAACCCAGCCTGCCCGAGCTGTTTCAGGATCAGGCGAAAGTGCAGCAGATTCTCAGCAACTTACTCTCCAACGCAATTAAGTTTACGCCCGAGGGCGGACGGATTGTTGTGCGTGCCAACCGAGAAGCGGAAACAGGTGACCTGCTGCTAACGGTATCGGATACTGGCGTGGGCATCGCCGAAGCCGATCAGGTCGCCATTTTCGAAAAGTTCCGACAAGGTCAGTCGGTCATGGCGCAAGGCGACGCCATCACGCGGGAATATTCCGGCACGGGTCTGGGGTTGTCGATCGTGAAAGAACTTTGCAAATTGCTGGGCGGCGAAGTATCGTTGGAAAGCCAGATCGGCCGCGGCAGCACATTCACCGTGCATTTGCCTTGGACCCGTGCCGGAGAAGCGAAACTCGATGCGACGATCAAAGACAACCTGGAAGAGATGCTGCGCCGCGCCGACAAGAAATGCAACGCACACTCGAACGCGCCGTGCCGGCGGTGCCGGGAGCCGAACGGTAAAACAGCACGATGACGAAAAATGAAACGTCACTGCCGGTGGTACACTTGTTTACCGATGGTGGATGCAGTGGGAATCCCGGACCTGGCGGTTGGGCATATATCCTTAGGCATCCGGCTTCTGGGAAAGAATTGGAGCGATTCGGCGCAGAGGCTTTAACTACCAATAACCGCATGGAACTGATGGCGGTCATTCGCGGATTAGAAGCACTCAAGCGACACTCACAGGTCGACTTGTTCACCGACAGCGAATATGTTCGTCAGGGGTTGGCCGTGTGGATGCCCAAGTGGAAGGCGAATGGTTGGCGCCGCAAAACGGGACCAGGCGGCAAGACCGGTGAAGTCAAGAACCTGGAACTTTGGCAGGAGCTCGATGACTTGATTGCGAAACATACGCTGAAATTTCATCGAGTCGCAGGGCATAGTGGCCACCCGGAAAACGACCGCTGCGATGAATTGGCGGTAGCGGCGTATCAGAAGTTCCTTACAAGTCGGCATTAGGCGGCTGGCAGTCGGATGGGTGGTCCAAAGGTGTCGATGGCGATGCATCGGAGTTCGTCGCCGGCTTTGTAGAATGGGGCGATGCAGCCGTTACCAATTGACGAACATCTGCCAACCCTGATTGATGCCTTGCGCAATCATTCGTCGGTCGTGCTGCGCGCACCGACGGGAGCTGGCAAAACGACAAGAGTTCCGCCAGGATTGCTCGCAGCCGGATTGGCCGGTGACAGGCAAACTCTTCTGCTGCAGCCACGGCGTCTTGCTGCGCGAGCGGCGGCCGCTCGAATGTCGATGGAGAGCGGTATGCCACTGGGCGAACTCATTGGCTACGAGGTGCGTTTCGACCGCCGTTCAAGCCGACATACACGAATTCTGGCGGTGACCGATGGGGTTTTCGTGCGGATGTTGGCCGACGATCCATTTTTGGAGCGCGTCGGAATTGTGCTCTTCGACGAATTTCATGAACGCAACTTGAACAGCGACCTGGCGCTGGCGATGGTGCGCCGAGTGCAACAAGAAGTACGGCCTGATCTGAAAATTGTAGTCATGTCAGCCACGCTTGCGGCGGAAACGGTTGCCAGGTATTTCGACAATTGTCCGGTCATTGAAAGTTCCGGCCGGTTATTTCCGGTCGAAATCGAATTTGCTCGCACCGATTCAACCGCTCCCATTCACATCCAGGCTGCGGAGGCAACGGCAAAGCTGTTGGATCAAACGTCCGGCGATGTGCTTGTGTTTCTACCCGGCGTTGGTGAAATCCGTCGCACTGGCGAGGAGCTGGCAGCTCTGGCCGCGCAGAAGAATCTGGCGGTGATGGAGCTGTATGGTGAGTTGCCACTGGATGCGCCAACAAGCGGTGCTCGGGCCGGCTGATCGACGCAAGGTTGTGCTCTCAACCAACGTTGCTGAAACCAGCGTGACCATCGAAGGAGTTACGGGCGTTATTGATACTGGCTGGGTTCGCGTCCTTTGTCGCAATGCTAACCTGGGAATCAATTGCCTCCAGCTAGAGGCGCATCTCTCAAGCTTCGGCCGATCAGCGGGCAGGTCGTGCCGGCCGCACAGCGCCTGGCGTTTGTTTGCGGTTATGGACTCGCGCTCAACACCGGCATTTACCCGAACATGAGGAACCGGAAATTCGCCGTGTCGATTTGGCGGGGCCAATTCTTGAGTTGCTCGCATGGGGCGAACCCGATCCACAAGCGTTGCCGTGGTTTGAACCACCGAGTATCGAAGCGGTTGACCAGGCCCAAAGGCTGCTGCGAATGTTGGGCGCGGTGGATGATCGGGGCATCACCGGGTTAGGTCGCACGATGGCCCGGTTGCCAGTACATCCGCGAATTGCTCGGCTCATGGTTGAAGGCGCACACAGCGGATATTCTCGTGAAGCCGCATTGGTTGGGGCAATGCTTTCCGAGCGCGATGTATTTGAGCGATGGGTGACTTCGCGACCGCGCGGTCGCGATCATCTGTCGGCTGCTCGGTTGGCTCGTCGTGTATCGGATTCCGACGTTTTGGATCGGCTGGCAGCATTGCAGAGTTTTGAACGCAGCGGACAAACGGACTTCGCTATTGGTCGCCTGAATGCAGGCGCCGCGCGGTTTGTGCTACGAGCCCGCGATCAGTTACTACGGCTGATGGAAATAGAGGGCGGAGGACCGCTGGATTCGACTGAGAGAAACATGCTGGATTCCAGTGATTCGACGAGCAAGGCCGATGAAGCCCTTCTGCGAGCCGTAGCGGTTGCGTACTTGGACCGACTGGCACGGCGGCGCGAACCAAACAGCCGCCGTGGATTGATGGTCGGTAAGCGCGGCGTACGGTTTTTGGATTCGAGCGCTGTCACTTGCGCCGATTTGTTCGTTTGTGTGGACCTAGTCGAAACCGGCGATTCGGAGGCGAATGTCCGAATCGCGTCAGTTGTGGAACAAGACTGGCTGCCGCCGGATATTCTAAATGCGACAACGGAAATCGAGTTTGACGCACTGCGAGAGCGAGTTGTCGCGATACGACGAACGCGGATGGCCGATTTGGTGATTAACGAGGCGGCAACGAGTATCCCATCCGAAGACGAGGCCAGTGGATTACTAGCAAGTGAAGCTGCTGCCCAACTGGACTTGCGAAATCTAATCGACGATGGCGCGCGGCAGTTCCTCAATCGTGTCGAGTTTTTGGCCGATTCGATGCCGGAGTTGAATCTGCCACGCTGGAATGCGGAATTGCTGAAGGAACTGTTGCCAGAGCTGTGCCGCGGATGCCGCTCATTTGCAGAGTTGCGGCGAGCATCCGTCGTCGAAATCTTGAAATCCAAGCTGAGCGGATCACAATTGGCCGCAGTTAGTTGCGAAGCTCCCGAAAGGATAACCGTGCCCAGTGGCAGCGAAATAGCGCTGGATTATCAGCCGGGGAAAACGCCCGTTTTGGCGGTGCGCATTCAGGAAGTGTTCGGGCTGCACTCAACACCGCGCATCGCCGGTGGACGTGTGCCGATTTTGCTGCATTTGCTGGCGCCCAATTTTCGACCCCAGCAAGTCACGTCCGATTTGGCGAGCTTTTGGCGAACGACCTATGACCAGGTGCGTAAAGAATTGCGGCGTCGATATCCTAAGCATGCGTGGCCGGATGATCCACTGGCTGCGAAACCCGAGCGCAGTCCTCGCAGAAAAAAATAGCCGCACCCGATTTTTTCTATTGGTTTGACTTGATGCTGCGTAAAAGCAACATGGTCCAATTGAGCATCAGCCTCGAACAATCGCTCACAAGTTTTTGGGAAATCGAAGTCATTTATATTTGACACCTGATTGTTTTTGACGAAGACTTGAAAAAGCCGTGTAGGATTTTCTTGGTCGGGCAACACTTACTTATCACGCCCGGTCATCCGTACTGTTCATTTCCAGTTAAAGCAGCTCCGGACAGTTGAGTCTGTCGCAGCAGCTATCCTTCAGGGGACATCCGCATGAATTTTCGTAGCCGACTTAGTCATTCTCGTTCACGAAGTCCAGGTTGGCGGGGCGATCGTTCTCGCCGTGCGGCCATCACGGTGTTGGCCGCTGTGCTGATGGTCGTAATGTTGGGTTTCGTGGCGTTCGGCGTAGATGTCGGCTACATGACTGTCGTTAAAACGCAACTCCAAAACGCGGCCGATAGCGCCGCCATGGCAGCCGCGGCCAGCATGAGCGGCACTCAGTCCAACATGATCTCTGCTGCTCAGCAATTTGCCGGATACCACAAGGCCGGCGGAACCACCGTCAATTTGACATCGTCAGATATTCAATACGGCATCTGGGATAGCAATTCGCGGACGTTCACGAGCAGCTCGCAGGCCGGCAACGCAATTAGGGTGACCGCCCGTCGCGACAGCAGCACTGGTTCGAACAACACATTCTTTGGCCGGATTCTCGGTGTCAACACCTTCAATATAACGGCCTCGGCCGTCGCACTTGGTAATCCACGCGACATTTGCTTCGTCGTCGACCTTTCCGGCTCGATGAACGACGACACAACGACTGGTTATGGAAGCACTGTGTTGTATCGGAGCTCAGGATATACCGGCATCTACAATTCGATGATGCAGCAAGTGTACAACGATTTTGGTTTTGGCACTTATCCAGGCACAATTCAAACTATTGGACAGAATGTCGGCGCGACGAGCTGGAGCAACTTGTATTTAGCGAGTGGTCCGTTGAGCCATTCATCAGTAACTGTGGCGGGAGTTACGGTCAGCATTCCAAGCACCTACAAGATCTTAAGCAGCGACTCCTCCAGCACGAGGCAAACGAAGGCTTACAAATGGATCATCGACAAGCAGATTGCCACGATAATGTCCGCTGCGAAACCGGTGCCGAATAGCGCCAACAGTGCGAGCTACAACTACTGGCAGGCATATATCGCATCTATTAACAGCAACGGTGGGGTCATCGGTTATCGTAGCTATGTGACATGGCTACAGGATGCCGGCGGACGCGATCAACTGGTTGATGGCTCGCAATACGGCCAGTTGTCTGTTCTCAGCCCAAATTGCCCATACCACAATGAATCGACAGCGGGTGGAACGTTTTCATTCCCACCCTCGGAGCAACCGACGCATGCCGAACGGCGCTCGGTGATTGCAGGATTACAAGAAGTGAAAACGAAGAACGCCTCGATCTCCGATCCGAATCAGAAAGATTGGGTTTCGATCGTGACTTTCGACAAAGTGGCCGGCACGACGGTCCGGCTAGGCCTCACCAGCAATTATGACACCGCCATGCAGAGTTCCACCACGATGCAGGCAGTCGGAAACAATGGCAACAGTACCGCGACTGAAACCGGCTTGATTGCTGCTTACAATTTGATCAAAGCCCAAAGCCAGGGCGGAACCGGCCGCGAGAACGCACAAAAAATCGTCGTCTTGCTGACCGATGGTGTGGCAAATCTCAAGAGCAGCAGTAATTCAGCGATCAGCACTTATCGCAGTGCTCATCCCAACTCGAATTTTTACGGTGGGAGCAGCGATTACCCCAGCGATGCCGCCTTAATGCAGGCCGATACGATGAATACCGGACATTGGCATCTCTACGCATTAGCATTAGGCTTGGCCGCTGATTACGACTTCATGGACCGTATGGCACGTATGGGCAACACGGCCGACGACAACGGTCAAGCGCCCCGCACGAGCGGCGATCCGTCAACGTATGAGACAGAAATGTCAGCACTCCTTAAACAGATTGTCGATAATCCGCAGGTCCGTCTCGTGCAATGAATCGAATTGACGAATCTCATGCTGGTACAGTTACTTGAGCATGGTCCGGCAACGACAGCAATTGAGTATCTTCGTCGTACGAAATCAAATTGCCGAAACGCGCCCACCGGATGAACGTCTCGAAAATCCGTTCATGGTTTTCTTGCGGCAACCGCAGGATGATGGTTTCTTCAACAAAATCTGCGCTAATGGTGTGATCTTGCTGGCGCACGATTGCATCGTACACCTCGCGAAATAATCGCAGCTTGAGCAGCTGTTCGCGCCAAATTGCTTTACGTTGCTCAGGGTTGGCGGCCAGAAACTGTTTGCCTGCAACATCAAGGACGACCATCCGCTTGGGCGTGTCGACGAATTCGAGCATTTCTGCGGCGCACGGTGTTGATGATGTCGCCGAATTCGCGATGTGTATCGGTCGCAATACGGAAGATTTCTTCCGCACCACCGCGGGCATCCAGGTATTCGAGCAAGCCGACAATCTCGCTGGCCGTGGTTGTGGGCAGCGGCTCAATCATTGGCAGGCCAGGGTGCGTGGAAGTCGGCGGCTGATCGGGGAGTTCCTGGCCGGTAATGATGCCGTGCAATTGATCCACGAGGGCTAAGAAATCGGATGAACGGTAATTTCGAGCACGGGGCAACTTGTTTTCGACAATGGTGCGAACTCGACCAGGATTGGCGCTTAACACAACTATCCGATCCGCCATGTAGACGACTTCTTTGATGTCATGGCTGACCATCAGAATCGACGACGGATTTTTGTCCTGCGATTCCCAAATGTCGACAATTTCAGCCCGCAAGCTTTCCGCTGTCAGCGCATCGACATGACTAAATGGTTCGTCCATGAACAGGATTTCGGGATCAACCGCCAGCGCCCGGGCCATACCGACGCGTTGTTTCATGCCGCCAGACAATTCGCGCGGATAAGCTTCTTCAAAACCGGCTAGGCCGACAAGGCGGATCACTTTTTCGGCTCGTAGGGCGCGACTCATCAGCCGGCATATCAATTGCCTCCAGGACGACGCGTACGTTTTCAGCAACCGTAAGCCAGGGATAGAGTGCAAAGCTCTGGAACACGATTGCGGCGCCAGGATTCAACCCGAGCAACGGATTACCGTGATAGAGCACTTCGCCCTGCGTGGGTCGAATCAAGCCGGCGAGGATGCGAAGGATGGTCGACTTGCCACAGCCTGATGGACCCAATAAGGCAACAATTTCGTTAGGTCGGATTCCCAATGTGACATTATCGAGAACCAGCAGCGGTTTCCCATTAGGCAGCGTGAATTCGTGCGTGACACCGTGGGTTTCGCACAACACAATGGTGGATGATGCTATTGTCGCGGAACTCATCGCCATCATTCTCCAAACTTCATTATTTGCTGAGTGAGTAACGCCGTTCCGCAAGCTCGTACAACCTCCGCCAGACCGACCGATTGAATAACACGACGACTACCGCCATCACAAGTACGCTCGCTGCGAGCAAGTGAAAGTTCGCCTCCGCAGTGGCCTGACTGATTTGCCCGCCAAGGCCATGCGCTTCGAGCACTTGTCCTTTGAACGTCACATATTCAGCCACAATGCTGGCATTCCAGGCGCCGCCGGCCGCCGTCACCCAGCCAGTGATCAAGTAGGGAAACACGGCAGGAAAGAACAGTATACGAAACTGTTGCCACCGACTAAATCGAAAGCTGAATGCAGCTTCGCGCAAATCGGCGGGCACGGCCATGGCACCGGCAATGATGTTGAACATGATATACCACTGTGTGCCCATGAGCATCAGCACGATGCAGCCCCAATTCAGAGAGATACCAGCCCAGTCTAATCCAGCGATGATCAATGGAAACAGCATCGGCGCCGGGAAGGACGCCGCCACTTGGATGATCGGTTGAAAAATCCTCGACAGCCGTGGCGACAAGCCAATTGCCAACCCGGCTGGCAATGTCCACAGCGTGCCGACCGCAGTGGAAACTAAAACTCTTGCCAAAGTTAGCACGGCTGCGACAAGCGTGTCGCCCCACTGGCCAATTGTGACGTCGGCCAGCAGATGAGTCAGCTGCCAGGCACCATAGACCAACAGCCCCAAAAGAATTGCAAAGGCGGAAATTGAAATCGCCGTTCCCCACCGCCGGGTTGGCGTCGTTTCGACAGGAACCGGCTTTATCGCCAGCTTCCTCTTCGCTTGTTCACGACGGATAATTCGGACTGACACCCCATGCATGATCCGTAACAAGCGGGATCGGCGCAGCCAATTCAAAAACCAAGACGTCATCATTGGCTGCGAGCCGCCTTCCTCGACGCGAAACTTCTGCGCCGATACGACCACTGGACGCCATAGCAACTGATCGAGCCCGACGATCATGATCAGCATGGCCAACATGGCCCACACCATTGCATCGATTCGTCCGGCATCGACGGCCGATTGCATGTAAGAGCCGATGCCTGGCAATCGAAAATCGCAATCATTCAGCCGATAGGTTTCCGCGATCATCAGAAAAAACCATCCGCCTGCCATGCTCATCATGCTGTTCCAGACCAGACCCATGGTCGAAAACGGCAGTTCCACCCATTTCAATCGCTGCCACCAACTGAAGTGGTAAGCCGTGGCTGCATCTTGCTGATCTTGCGGCACTGATCGCAGCGAATGGTAGAAACTAAACGTCATGTTCCACGCCTGACCGGTGAAGATCATTAGCGTCGCAGCCAGCTCCATGCCGAAATTGTTGGTTGGAAATGCCGCTTCAAGGCCGAGCAGCAAGCCGGGCAAGAACGCCAAAACCGGAATGCTCTGCAAGATATCGAGCAGCGGAATCAGCACGCGCCCGGCAACCTGGTCTTTAGCGGCCCAGAATCCATAGACCAGAGTAAATGCGAGTGAAATGCAATACGCTGCCAGGCCCCGAGCGAGAGAAAACAAGGTGTACCGTGGCAGCGCCAGTGGGGAAAGATCGATTTCAACGCTCGTGCGATGCAACTCGTGTGGCGAAGTCCATTGAATTGCTAATTGAATAATGACGAAGATCAACCCGACAATGCCGGCCGCGACCAGCAGATCGGCCCAGCCGAGGTGTTTGGCGCGATGCAATGCCAGGGTCGCGCCGCCCCACGCTCTTCGCCATATATCTTGCGGTTCGGCCATGCTCGCAACCTATAAAGTCGTCATTGTGCCGGCAGGACTGCCATGACGGAAGGCGACACGAATGCGATTTTATATTTGCTATTCAGCCTCACAGCTCGTCAGGCAAAAACCGATTCGACCGCAACAGCGTCGGCGGACGATTTGAATGCGGGGTGCTCCTCGTGCAACTTTCTCCACCGCCAGGAGCGAATGCGGTAAAACAGCACCGGCAACAGCAGATCGATAATCTCGTCAGAAACCAATAATCCTCCCAGCACAGGAGCGGCCATCGGTTGCATGATTTCCGCACCAGTGCCGTGTGCCCAAAGCATTGGCGATAGCCCAACAATGGTAGTCGTTTCGGTTAGCAGTTTGGGCCGTGTGCGATGGACCGCGCCATCCATGATGGCCGCCCGCAGTTCGGCCAACGAGTGGATGTTTTCCAAACCGCCCCGCCGATCGATGGCTCCGCGAAGGTACACAAGCATTACCAACCCACTTTGCGTTGCCAGGCCGAAGCAGGCGATATATCCCACCCACACGGCCACGGTGAATGGGAAGCCAAACAAATACTGGAACAACATGCCACCAGCCACCGCACCGGGAACCGCCAGCAGCAAAACCAACAAAGTGTCGGCGAGGTCGTGATAGGTGACATAAAGCAACACAAAGATCACCAGCATCACAATCGGCAGAATTATTGTCAGCGTCCGCCGGGCGTGCAGTTGATGTTCGAATTCGCCCGACCATTCCAAATACATACCCGCCGGCAGTTTCACTTGCTCTTCCACGGCACGTCGGGCCTCGTCGACAAAACCGATCATGTCGCGGTCATGCACGTTTAATTGCACATATGATCGCAACAATCCGTTTTCGCTTTTGATCATCGACGGGCCTTCGACAATCTTCACGTCGGCCACCATCGATAAGGGAATCTGCATCGGTTGCGCTCCACCACTGCCGCTGGGGCGAGCGGCCGTCGATGTTGAGCCCGGCGCAGACGAAGCGGTTGCTGAACTATTGCCGGTCGGTGCGCTGCTCGATCCGCCCATACTGCTGGCCACAGCGCTGGAATCGGCGGTTCCGCCGGGAGCGCTAATCAGCAAATTCTTCACCGACTCTTCGTCTTCGCGAAACGCCCGTGCGTAACGAATCCGTACAGGGAATCGCTCCCGGCCTTCGACGGTGGTGGTGATGATGCGGCCGCCGAGAGCAATTTCGATAACATCCTGAATATCGCCAACGCCCAGTCCGTAGCGCGCCGCCCTTTCACGGTCGATGTCGATTTCCAAATAGGCTTCCCCTACGATCTGCTCCGGCGTGACATCCGCAGCTCCCCGGATTGTTTTGATAACATCTGCAATCTGCTGCGATGAGTGCTGGATGTCCTGCAAATCTTTGCCGTAGACTTTGACGCCGACCTGTGTCCGTACCCCTGTGGCTAGCATGTTGACGCGATTGATAATTGGCTGCGTCCAAATGTTGCCCCAGCCGGGCATGTCGATGGTCGAATTCAACTCCGTGTTCAATCCAGTGGTGGTCTTCCGCCACAAAAACAATCGATCAGCGAAGTTTTCGCGGAGTTGTTTTTCGAGTTCGCCAAGTTTTCCGGAGACCAGAACGTCGTTCGTCGATTCCGGCCACAGTCCGTCTTTCATGGCTTGGGCCCGCGTCTGATCGATTACGTCATGCACGTACAGCCTAGCGGCTTCATCAATCAGCTCCCAGTTCAATGTTTTGATCCGTGCCATCCAATCGTGATGTCCGCGATCTTCGATTTGCTGCAACAATCGACTAAAAAATGTTTTCGGTTGTTGCCCCAACCAATCCTGTGCGGTTTCCAACAAACTGACGAACATGCCCGGTTCGAGTTGAAATAGAGTTGCATCGCGCTTCACGGCGCCCACGATTTCAAGATGTTGAGACACTGTTTGAGCAAACTTCGTGGCCAGCACGACGTCGGGCTGAATCACCAGGCGGGACCCGAACTGGGGGGACAATTCGTTCGCGACTTTGTCGATTTCGGCATCGGTTATCGGCTTAAGTAATTTGCCGTTTGCTTGGAACATATCTACAACTTGGCGCGTTGCGAAATGCGTGAGGACAGTCCCTTCTTCAGCCTCAAATTGTCGAATGCGTTCCAAAGCCAAACTACGCATCGAGCGATCGAAACCTGTCACGACGTGCATCGTGGCTTCGTTAATGAATTTCGTGCGAGCTTCATCATCTCCGACTGATTTTAAGAATCCCTGACTTTCCAGCAATTCCATCACTCGATTCGTTTCCGCCACCGCATCGTTGTACCGCAGATCTCGCTTGGGCCAATACTCGCGCGGTCGCAAGTTCACCACTGTTTCCACCATGTCGGGTGGTGATGGATCGGTCGGCGTTTCCGCGCGACCTGCCTTTCCCACAACCGACTTGACTTCCGGGAACGTCCGCAGCATGGCGTCACGGGCTTTCAAATCGTCGGCCGCTTCGGTGACGCTGGCTCGCGGAATGGTGATGGGCATGTCGAGAATTGTGCCTTCATCGAGCGACGGCATGAATTCGCTCCCTAGCGGCGTCATACGCTGTTGAGCCACCAGTGCGACTACTGCAAGACTGCCGACCATCAGCGTGCGTCCCAACCAGCCGCGGGTCGACCATAAGCATGACAGGAAGACGACCGCCAGAACTGCCCGGCGAATTACATCGTTTTGAATCCCCGCAGTGAACCCGACAATGAAAATTACCGCGGTGATCCATACGATCGGCCACGGATGATCCATCAAATAATTGAGCGCTGGCCGATAAATCTCGATCATGCGCCGCACCAACCAGTTGTCTTCTTCATGCCGCACTCGGCCGCGAATCAGCTTCGGAATCAGCGCCGGGACCAAAGTGATGGCCAGAATCGAGATGCCAACCAAGGCAAACGTCTTCGTGTAGGCCAGTGGGTGAAACATCCGGCCTTCCATGCCTGAAAGCGCAAAAAACAGGAACGAAGCCGAGTACCATGATCAGCATCGCAAAGAAAATCGGCCGCCCCACGGTTTGCAACGCCGGTTGCAGCAAATCACAAGTATCGCCGTTGATGCGCGAATTGCCGAACCGTTCGTACAACGTGTGGACACCTTGATCGACCATCACGATTGATGCATCGACGAGCACCCCGATCGATATCGCGATGCCTGAGAGCGACATGATGTTGGACGGGATGTTCAGCCAGCGCATCAAAATGAACGAGAACAAGACGGCCATCGGCAACGTCAGGCAAATGATGAGGGCACCACGAAAATGCCACATCACCAAAATCACTGCGGCACTGGCGACCAGCATTTCTTCCAGCACCGTGTGCGAGACCGTACCGATCGCGGCTTCGATCAGTCGCGTCCGATCGTAGAACGGCACAATGCGCACCCCTTCCGGCAAGCCGGCCTGCAGTTGCACGATTTTGTTTTTGATTCGCTCTGTAATTTCCAGCGGATTTTCGCCGTACCGCATCAAAACCACGCCACCGACGACCTCGTTGCCATTTTTTTCCAAACTGGTTCGGCGGGCTGCCGATCCAAACTGCACGCTAGCGATATTGGAAACATAGATCGGCGTTCCGTTGACGCTCTTGACGACGATCTTTTCCACGTCCGCCAGCGATTGAATCCAGCCCACGCTGCGGATCAGGTATTCCGACCCGCCTTTTTGCAGTACCCGGCCACCGACCGCGGAATTCGATCGAGCCACCGCTGAATACAGTTCGCCCAATGTCACGCCATAAGCTGCGCAGTCGGTTGGGATCGACGTCGATTTGATACTCGATCGGAAAACCCCCAACGCTCGCAACTTCTGCCACGCCCGGCACGCTTTGCAGCTGATAACGCACGAACCAATCTTGGACAGCCCGCAAACGACCTGCGTCATAGCCATCGCCTTCCACCGTGTACCAAAAAATCTGCCCCAGGGCGGTCGAGTCGGGCGCCAAATACGGTTTTACGCCAGGCGGTAAAAACGTTTCGGCGATGGAAAGTCGCTCAAGCACTCGATTACGTGCGAAGTAAACATCAATTTTGTCCTCGAAAATGATATTGATCATCGAGAAGCCGAATTCGCTGGTTGCACGAATCGCCTTCACTCCGGCAAGTCCCTGCAAATTCACACTGAGTGGATAAGTGACCTGATCTTCAACCTCGCGCGACTGCGTCCCATCCAATCGGCGAAGACAATCACCTGGTTTTCGCTGAGGTCGGGGATAGCATCGATTGGTGTGCGAAACATGGCGTACACGCCGATGACCGCCACAGCCAGCGAAAACGCAATCACCACAAACGGATTGCGAATGGAATACGCGATGATTTTTTCGATCATGGCTGATCACCTGCAAGTAAAATGGCGAGTCCTTTGAAACGCAGGGGATTGCAACCCCTGGACTTACAATAGCGGTGAATAATTCAGTAGGAGTTCATGATTCAGTTCGGCGCGTTTTTCGGTGTGGCTATCTTCTTTAGCACCTCGTCTTTCTTTTTGAGTGCTTCCTGTCGACAACCTTCGCAGCAGAGAAATACTGTGCGACCATCGAGTTCAATCTTTTCAGGCTTGCCCATCGAGCCGAGCACCTGATCGGTGATAGGGCATTTGCCTTGTTCAATGGCTGCTTGTCGATCGGTTGGTGACAGCTTCGCCAGATTTTTCAATTGTTCTTCGGTGAACTTGAAAGAACGCGAGTTGGCTGGCTGGACAGTGCTTTTAGACGTGCTTGCCGTGCTCGGTGGCATCACAGTCGTCGCTGAATTGCTCGTTGTCGAGCCGCTTGCCCCGAAATACTCGGCAGAGGCTGCCGGATTCAGTCGTGTCTCGGCATCGACCAAGAATGCACCGGCTGCTGCAACTCGATCACCACGCGCGAGACCATTGACGACTGAATAAAATCCGCCGCTGCGCGGCCCTAGCGTCACCTCTACGCCTTCGAACACACCCGGATCGCGTTCGACATACACCAGCTTTTGCGTTCCCGTATCGATCACCGCCTGTTCCGGCACCGCCAACACGGCATCAGCCGGTGGAGCCGCGAGCTTGGCAACAAATTCGGCCGGTTTCTTTTCAAACGACTCCCTGCAACCTTCGCAGCACAGAAAGACTGTTTTTGAATCGGCCTCGACTTTAATGGGTTTGCCCATGCTGCCGAGTGCTCGGCCGGTCACGGGGCAGAATTTCTGAAACGCGATGAGCGACTCGTCGTCGATTGCTTGCGGTCCACGGCGGATGGCTTCAATCGCCGTGTGAAAGGGCTCCGATTGAACAATCGGTGTCCTAACAGTGACTGTAGCGAACATGCCAGGCCGTAACTTGTGATCGGGATTGGTCAGTGTCATCCGAATCTTGTTGGTTCGCGTGGCGGTTTCTAAATGCGGATGCACGAGTGACACCTGGCCGTGAAATACCTCTCCCGGCATGGCGTCAACCGTTGCTTCGATTTCTTGGCCGGCGTGCAACATCGACAAATCTTTTTCAAAGACTTCGCCTTCGATCCAAACCGTCGAAAGATCGGCTACTTCGAAAAGCATCATCCCCGGCTCAACCGCTGCGCCCGCTATAATGTTCTTGTCGATCACATGGCCGGAGCGCGGCGAACGGATAATCACCCGTGGCACAGCCTGATTTGATTTCAGCAGCTCCTCGATTTCCTGATCGCCAATACCAAATAGCTGTAAACGTTCCCGACCGCTGTCCAGCAGTTTGCCATCGTTGAATTTTTTGGCCAGCAACAGTTCTTGCACGCTGCTGTAAATTTCAGGGCTATACAACTCGGCAAGCGGTTCATCTTCTTTGACGGTTGTGAACGTCTTATCGACGTACAGTTTTTCGACAAATCCTTTCACGCGGGAAACAATTTTCGAAAGTTTGCTCTCGTCGTAATCGACAAACCCGACAGTGCGAATTTCTTTGACCAGCGGCCGGTAATCGACCACTTCCGTCGTGATGCCAGCCATCTGAATTCGCTCCGGTGAGAGCTGCACGCGGGCCACAACGCCACCCGGCAGCGTTGGCTTCTCACCTTTTGCACGTTTCGAAAGAGGCATTCCGCAGATGGGGCAGTTGGGAATTTTGCCACCGGGATCGAGGCTCGCCCGCACCACGCTGGGGTGCATCGGGCAGTAATATTCGATGCCGCTCTCTTCTGCGGCCGCAAGATGTGGCCTAGTCCAGCGATCCCAATAATTCTGGATTGTGTCCCAATAAGCGATCGCTAGCCCCAGGCCGACCAGGATGACGATGAATCGCAGCCGCACCTCGACGGCTTGCAAAATGAACTTGATGCGTTGCCAGCCAGATCTTTTAGACTGGGGATTTGATGGAGCTTCCATTCCCGTTTCGGATATGGTCGATTTGGCGAGTTCTGTATCGTTCGACATAAAAATTCTCGGATATCAATGCGAAGAAGTTTGCGGGAAACCGCCTCAAGTAAAAACTTTGAGGCCCAGCTGTTGAATCACTCGATCGGAAAGAACGAGTTGTGGTGTGTACAGCGCCGCTAGCGCACGGATAAGCCGAATTACCGCGCGCACGGGTGGTATAGAAGGCGGATCAGGTTTGAATCCGCACGTGCTGAACTTGCAAAGTCGGAACCGAAAGCACGGTTCCGCGGTGAGCGAAAGCCGCCGCGAGATTGCCGCCAGAAGCTGCATTCGGCGAGACGACTGACAGCGACGCTAAGGCGATCGATTTTACAGCGCGATTGCCTGAATTGCTGGTGTCATCTGCTCTTCTGTTTCGATCTCTCGGTATCGATGATCGGTAACCGCACGACACACAGCGACATCGTCCCGAATTTCCAACACAGCAGCACTTTTGGGCTTGGCCGTGTTGATTCTGAACTGCTGGTCGACCTGTACTTGCGCATTCAAAACCATCGCCGGTCACAAGATTGCCGACCAGCACCAGTCCAACAGCACAGCGATGCAATGCAGTTTGCATGGGAGAGTAAATGTCCGCTGCATTATACGCTATGCGAAGTAGATTGGTCTAACTGAGCAGAATTGGATGATTTAGGTCTATTTCCAGCGAGAGTTTGCGGCCCCGCAAATAAATTGTTGTAACGACAGTTGTGTTGACGACTGTTATCGGGTTGGATACGCTGACAACTGGAAGTGACATAATCCCACCGAGAATATGGCTAACAATTTGAACCCGTACGTGCGTTTGTTCAGCGCGCCTCATAAAGTAGTTGTCATCGGTGGAGGTCCGGCCGGATCGACGGCCGCGGCATTGCTTTCTCAACACGGTCATCAGGTAACGCTGTTCGAGCGAGAGCGGTTTCCGCGATTTCACATTGGCGAATCCTTGATTCCGGAAACATTCTGGGTTCTCAAGCGTTTGGGGATGATCGAGAAACTGCGCGGCAGCCACTTCGTCAAGAAGTACAGCGTGCAGTTCATCACCGAAAAAGGGAAACTATCAGAGCCGTTTTATTTTTGGGACAACAAACCGCACGAATCTTCTCAAACGTGGCAAGTAAGCCGCAGCGAGTTTGATCAGTTGATGCTAGAGAATGCGCGGGAGCATGGCGTCGATGTGCAAGAAGGTGTGCGCGTGCTGGAAGTATTGTTTGACCACGAGTGCGCCGTCGGCGTACGAATTCAAGACGTTAACGGCCAGCAGCGCGAAGTTCCCGCCGATGTGGTCGTCGACGCCAGCGGGCAAAGCTCTCTCATCATGAGCCGATTAGGTCTGCGCGACTGGGATCCCGTTTTGAAAAAGGCAGCGCTTTGGACTTACTGGAAAGGTGCCCAGCGTGACGTAGGCAAAGATGAAGGCGCCACGCTCGTGATCCAGGTGAAAGACAAAAAAGGTTGGTTCTGGTACATCCCGTTGCACGACGACATTATCAGTGTGGGTGTCGTGGCAGCGGACGATTACTTGTTTCGCAACCGACTGACCAAAGATCACGAATCGATTTATTTTGAAGAGGTTGCCCGATGTCCTGGCGTGCAGTTGCGCATTGCTAACGCCACGCGGGCCGATCAGTTCTACGCTGCCAAAGAGTATTCGTATCGCTCTCGACGCGCTGCCGGCGACGGTTGGGTACTGGTAGGCGATGCATATGGGTTCCTCGATCCACTGTATTCATCGGGCGTGCTATTGGCTTTGAAATCGGCGTCGCTGGCTGCCGACGCTGTGGCTGAAGGTCTAACCAAAGGCGACACGTCGGGCGCACAACTCGGCAAATGGGAGGCTGAGTTTACCCGTGGCATGGATCGCATGCGGCGGTTGGTATGCGAATTCTACGACGGCTTCAGCTTCGGACGCTTCGTCCGTCGTCATCCGCAATTCAAAGGCCATCTGACCGATTTGTTGATCGGCGACCTGTTTGTGGACGGCAAATTCGAAGAAGTGTTTCGCCTGATGGACGAAATGAAAGCAGAAACGGCGGCCGTCGAGTAACTCAATTTTAGTGGCACTTTGCTCGTCGGTCCCATTCTTTTGTTCGCGATTGTTTTCGCTACAATGTCCATGTGTGGAGGCTCGTAGTCTGCAATCTTAAGGAGAGGCTGTGGCGAATTCGGCTCGATTTCGCGAGAGCGATGGCACCGGCCATTTTCAAAGCACGCCGGTTTTGAACGTTGCGCAGCTCGGGGGCATCGAAACCTCGGTGCTCGATAACGGACCTGGCCGTGGCGTACGGATCGCCTGGGTGAACACGGGTGGCGGATTGCGATACAAAGTCGTCATCGACCGTGGGTTAGACATCGCCGACGCAGACTTTCTCGGGCAGTCGCTCACCTGGCATTCGCTGACAGGTATCACCGCTCCATCGTTTGCGTATCACGAGGAACTCGATTGGTTGCGAAGTTTTTACGGCGGCTTGCTCGTAAGCTGCGGACCGTTGAACACCGGCGGACCGTTTGAAGAGGACGGACAATCTTTTGGCCTGCACGGCACGCATTCGAACACGGCGGCCATTCTGGAATCGGTCGTCAATCCCGATCTTCAGCGCGGCAAACTCGACATGCAAATCACGGCGCTGGTGCGCACTGCACGGGTCTTCGGACCGAACATAGAATTGCGGCGGACCATTTCCAGCCGACTCGGTGTGCCTGCCATTCATGTTTCCGACGAATTCACCAATCGCGACGATAAAGCCTCGCCGCTGGCTTGGCTGTTGCACATCAATTTTGGCTTCCCGCTCCTGGAGCCGGAGGCGAGCACCTATTGTTATCGCGGGAAGCTCACTCCACTGAAAGGCGCCGAGTGGTTCCGCGAAGGAGTCGATTTCCGTGCAGGGCCGCAACCCCTGGATGCTCATCGCGGAAGCAATGAATACGTCACCTATGTCGATCCGCAGGCCGATGCCGATGGCCTAGTGCTGGCCGGCGTCGTGAATCGTCGCCGCGGTTTCGGGCTTAAAATCGAATTCTCGAAGCACGACTATCCGCGAATGGTGAATTGGCAGCACTGGGGGCTGAACGGGTCATATATGGGAGCGCTGGAACCGACCAGTGCCGGCGTGGAAGGCCGACCGATCGACGCGGCTCGCGGCTGGCTCCAGCATCTTGCGCCCGGCGAAACTCGAACGATGCAATGCACGATCACGGCTCTCAACGACCAGTCCGAATTGCAGCAGTTGCTCGATTTGAATGTGTAGTTGCGACGCTACGCAGTATCAGCGTGGTGGCCGATCGCATCTGCCGCAGTGCCGGAAGCGCCCAAATACAACGAGGAATCCGACCGTCATCAACATTAACGACGCTGGCTCGGGCACGCCGGCCAACGGGTTGCCGCTGGCAATCAGGCTCAGCAACGGCTGAATGTCGGAGTTTTTCACCAGGCCGTCGCGATCTATGTCGCCAATCGCCAGCAAGTCCGACGTAGAAAGATTGTAGCTCGATTTATAGGAATTGAGATCGGCCATGGTGTTCAGCATCGACTGCAGATCGTCGGTTGTCAGCTGCCCGTCCAAATTGAAATCGCCGCGCACAAGCGACACATAATCGGCCACCACGGGCAGGTGATCGCTGGCGGTCGTCAGGTACGATAGCAACGACGACTTGCTAAGTGGTGCATTGGTGTTGATTGGCTGAAGATTGTCCAATGCTGTATTCGTGGTTTTGTTGACGCTTTGCTGGTAACCGCTCGACCCGTTGTTGCCGAAAGCGTGCAACGATCCTGGAATGTATTTAAGCCCCACAGGCTGTGATTCGTTGTAAACGCTGGCGGTCATGAACTGATAATCGTCACGGTATTGGACGAACGTGCTCGACTGCGTCATGATCGACTCATAGTTCGCATTCTTTGCCCACGTGATGTTGTTGTTCTGCGGATTCGTATTCAGCGGATCAATGGCTTGAACGGTTCCGGCGGCCGTCATTGTTTGATACGCTGAAACCGATTGACCTCCTGAGGTGATTGCCGCACTACCATCGAGGTTGAAGTCGCCGACATACAGGATGCGTGGATTTGGATTGCTGGCCGTAACCAGCGTTGCTGCATCGTTGCGAATGATCGCGGCTTCCTGATTGCGATAGGTTTCGTTGGTGAACAGGACACCCGTGGCGCTCGACTTCATGTGTGTGACGTACACATAAAAGTTGCTGGCGGCTATGGTGCCTGCCGGCTTGAATTCATAGCGCATCACTTGCCGGTACTCGCCATTGCCTGACCCTTGCGGCGTGCCGACGCCAACCGAGGCAACCAATTGTAGCGTGGTCGTGTTGTACACCAGGGCGTTGGGCCCGTTGCCGCTCAGATTGCTGCCAGATTGTCCGCCTTGCACGGTGCTGCGTGCATAAACTGGCTTGTAGATGGCGGGGCCTGTATAAGAACTGGTGTAGTAGCTGTTCAGGTTCGTAACAATCGGGTCGACGGTGGTCGTGTTGCTCGCTGTTTCCTGCAGCGCCACGATGTCGGCCGGCTGAACATTGCCTTGGATCTTCTGCTGGCCGATTCCTTCCAGAACTTCGTAAAGCCCCGGCTGCGGCGTTGTCGTCCCGCTGAAGTCGGCCTGAATGTTGTAAGTCACAACACGGAAGGTCTGCGCCGACGCCGTCGAGGCAATCGCTGCGGCGGCAATCGCCATCAAACCGCTAACAGAGCGCAGCCAGCCGTCATTCATACTGTTCCGCTTTGCGTCAGCCGCTCTAGCCCCATTCCCTCTCATCAGGATACTAGAGAACTGCCGCGATATCATCCCTACTTCAGGTGTTATTGAGTATTCATATGTCATCCGTTCGGGCCTGCGAGCGCCGCGCGAACCTCTTTCAGAAACTCGGCGACACGACTTTTCGGATCGTACGGCTGCCCGGTTGGCGACAGCGTTTCAATGGGCAAATAGCCGCGATAACCGGCTTTCCGCACGATCTGAACGACCTTCTTCAAGTCGGTTTTCGTCTTGCCATCTTTGCCATCCAGCTTTTCTTTCAATTGAAAGTTCACGGCAAACGGCGTCACCAGGGCAATGTCTCGGTACGGATCAACCGACATGAAATAGCCCGTATCGACAATCGAGCCGAACCAGGGGGAATCGACCATCTTCAAAATTTGTAGCACCTGCTCGCCGGTCTTCAGCATATCGCCGTGATTCTGAATGCCGACCAGCACGCCGTATTGCTTGCCGTGGTCAGCCGCACTTCTGCAGTTCTTCGACCATCCGCTGGGCCACTTCATCCCATGTTTCGCCAGCGGGCTGGGGGCCGGCGAAAACTCGGATCACCGGTGCGCCGATTTTCGCGGCCACCTCGATCCATTGTTTCGCTAGTTTCACGTCGGCGGACCGTTGCAGTTTGTCGGGCGAGGCGAAATTGTTTCGCACTCCCGTGCCGCTAATTGCCAGGCCCAGCTCAAAGGCCCGGCGTTTGAAATCGTTGAGGTACTCGTCGCTCGGCACCTTCGGGTAGCTTGGGAAAAAGTATCCGGTGGGGTCGAGAGCGTCAAAATTCTGCTCAGCACAATAATCGAGCAGCTCGAACAGCGTCAGGCCCTTGCCTGCCCCCTTATCGGGATTATTAAGCGGCGCGCTGAACGAGTAAGCGTTGAGGCTAACTTTCAAGTTTGGCCCGCCGACGCGCGCGATCGGCGTTTGAGCCCTGGCAACTTTGCCATTGCTGGCCAGTTGCAAACCGAGCCCCGTGCTAAGAGCGGCGCTTAACGGAGCAAGTGCCGAAGATCGCACGAATTCTCTGCGGCTAATCGGTATGGTTTTCACGGAATAATTCCTGATCGAAGGAAGGGTCGCCAGTGAACGATCCACGAATCATTGTCCTAACTGAGTGGCCGCTGTTGAACAGGGCCGCGACATTTTTTCTTAGAACATCGTCACCGCACAAAAAATAAAAATCGAGGGACAATGTTTGGAAAACGAGCCGGGAAAACAAGCCGTTTTTGAAAAACATGGCGACCTGACTGTGACACGGCAATTGTCCGTGGTCCGTGGTCCGTTGTTATGCTTTCTCCCTCGCTCTTTGGGAGAGGGCCGGGGTGAGGGGGCTGCATGCTGGGTGGTCCGTTGCCACTAACCACGGACCACCGACCACCCAACAAACTAAAAACACAACCCCCGGGGATCGAGGGTGCAGTGTTGGCGCGAAATGCTCGGGAAAACCAGTGTTTTGCGCCTCGCATTGTTCCCTCACTGTTCCCACCGCCACGCGCGACTGGCCGGCACGAGGAATTTCACCGCGGAGGGCGCAGAGTCACGCAGAGGAGTCGCAGGATGTCTCAAAATCATGCCCGATCGCTCTGCGCTGCCCTCGGCGAACCTCGGCGTCCCCTGCGGTGAATTGCTGGACTTTCGGCGCGCAGTCCCATCCAACCTCGGGCGGCGCTGGCCCGAGGCTGGGAAATGTAATGCTCACTTGTCAAAGAGCGACAGCCGGCCGCCGCATGCCAGGTTCGCCCCCGGTCATTGACCGAGGGCTAAATGTGGGAAATAAAGCGACCGAAAGGGACCCAGAGTTCCGCCATTCATTATAGTGTACCTATGAACAAAATGCAAGAGCCGTTTTAGGCCACGGAATGTGTCTCTGCCAGTCAAGCTGGCGGCTGACTGGGGAGAGCAACGCACGAGTTCCAGCGCCTAAGGATTTTTCGAGGATTTAAGTTGTAAAAGTAGCGGTTAGCAATTACCAGGGTCGTGCGCATCGGCCCCCGCTGTGGGTGGAGCGTCGATCGAATTGCCAGTGAACTAACTGTCCGCTGGGCGTTGCGACGACGCTACCACAAAGGTGGGGAATCCTTCGCTGCCTGCCGTATCTTCGTTGCCTCGCGGCAGCGGGCACAATTCCGTTCCCAGCCGCCGAAAAATCTAAAATCGATGAAAATCCTAACAAAGTACTTGCTGTCTTCGCACCTTATGGCAACAATGCACGGATATAAATGTCTGGGGAAGTTGAGGGAAAGCGTTCTAGCCCGGAGCTAATCGCTATCTCGTGAAAAAACCCTGAAGCCGCAGCCCGGTTGGGATTGGTGTGCAGTAGGCGGTTATGGCGCTGCGACCCATGAGCTTCAACGTGTGAAGCGGTGGGGCCATGCATTATTTCGCGCTATTCTCTGGTCCGGCGCGGAAACCCAATGCGGCTCTTGATCCGCGCTTTGGGTGCTGAAAGAACGCCAGCATTTTTTTAACGAACAACCTGGGAGAGTTTGATCATGAAAAAAGCATTGGTGAGTGTTGCACTTTTGGCCGCGTGTTTGTTGTCGCTTCGCGAGACCCATGCGGTGCAGAATTCTTATGTTGCAACCGCCAATGCCACGGTTCAGCCGGCGGGTCCTCGAACGGGCACCAACGGCACCAACTTTTTCAATATCGAGGGGAGCGCCAACACCACTTTTTCCAGCTTCGGCGTCATCGATTTTCTGCTTTCCAATGAGAGTTTTGGCGGTACCGTCACCGGAGTGAATTCAGTCACTCTTAACCTGACCGAGAGTAATGCCTCGTTCACGGCTCCAGGCAACTTCAGCGTCTATGTGACGGATAACACCACCACGAGTATTGCCAATAATGGCACCTCGCCGCTGTTTTTCACCGATAGCACCAACAGTGGGACGGTCGGTACGGATACGGTTGGACCGGTACCCCCCAGTCCCGACACATTATTTCCACTAACGTTTTTGGGCACCTTTAACTTCACGACGATGGGCAACACCAATAACGGACAAGTTGACATGATCCCGTTAGCATTCACCGGCTCTTCGCTGACCGGTCTGGTGAATCTCATCAATAGCAATGCGACGCTGCGCTTGGTGCTGACGCCCGATGATGTTGGTACCGCCGCCACCTTTGGAGGCGCAACCAACAGCAATGCAACTCTTCGTCAAACGCTCTTGATCGATGCCAACGTGGCAGGATTGCCCTATTGGGACACCAATGGCAGTTCGCCTGGCTTGGGTGGAAGCGGCACCTGGGATACCACCACGGCGAATTTCAACGATAGCACCGGCACGGCCACACCTACGGTATTCGATCCTTCCAAACTCCTCATCTTCGCCGGCACCGCCGGAACGGTCACCATCGCCGCCGGCGGCATTACCGAGAACGGCGGGCTGCAATTCAACACCGATGGCTATGTGATTCAAGGGGGCACGCTGACCGTGGGCACGAATAATTCCGTCACCGTGGGCTCGATGATTACGACGACCGTCAACTCGAAGATTTCCGGAGCCAATGGTCTTGCGAAACTCGGCGCCGGCACCCTGGTGTTGGTCTCAGGCGCGAACGATTTTACTGGCACGGTGACTGTGGGCGGCGGCACGCTGCAGATTTCTTCCGAGGCGAATCTGGGGCCGACGAGTAACAATCTCGCCCTGAGCGGTGGCACACTGAAAATTGTGCCCGCCGGAAGTTTCGCTTTAGATGCTGCCCGGTCGCTGCTGGGCACCGGCGGCGCGGTGGATGTTGGCGCTGGCAACACCTTCACGGTCAATGGCAGCACGAACATGACCGGATCACTCACCCTGCCGGTGGCCGAAACGGTGATTCTCGCCGGCGGACAGAAAGTTATGGGCGGCGTCACGTTCGCCAGCACTGGCACTCTGAAAGCCGGAGTCGGCGGCACCGACACCATCGCCATGAATGGCACCATCACGGCCAACAATACCACTGGAATCGCCACGATCAACGGAAATCTGGATTTCGGCGGCACCGCTCGATCGATTGCAATCGCGGCGGGAGGCAAACTGGTGATTACCGGCGGCATTACCGCCAACGGCGATGTCGCTGGCCACGTTTCCGTCAGCGGCGGCGGCACGCTGGATATTCAAGGTGATAACTCGAATTTCCTTCAGCCCATCACGATCGGTTCTTCGGGCGCAGCGGGACCAACAGTTTTGGTTCACGATGAATTCAGTTTAGGTTTTGCTCCTTTCGCCGATCACCATGTTCTTCAATTCCGGCACCATTTCGAATCAGACCGGCGGGCCGATCATCTATAACTCTCACCTGTTGGACTCGATTGGAGCCACCACCGCGCAACCGGCGACGTTTGTCGGAGGTGATCTCGAATTTCAAGGGGCGATCAACCTGTTCCGGCCCGCGACTGGGCTCAACGGAATCACCGTCAACAATAATACCACGTTCAGTGGGGGCTGGACGGCCTCAACTGGCACCGCCACGAATCTCAGCGGAGTGCAGGTGAATGGAACGGGGACCCTCACCCTTTCGGGCAATCTTGGTCTGGACGTGCCGCTGACCGTCAGTGCAGCGACGGTAAATATCAACTCGGCCATGACCAGCAGCGGCGCCAATGTATCAATCGTCAGCAATGGAACCGTGAAGATCGGCGTGGATGACGCCTTGAACTCCGGCGCTTCCTTAACGGTCGGTGCGTCATCCAGTTTGACCGGCACGTTTAATATGAACGGTCATGATCAGACGGTCGCGGCCGTTCACTTGTTAGGGGGCACAATCTCCGGAGTCGGAAATACTTTGACGAGCACCACCGATTTTGACGTCCAGTCGGGAACGGCAAACACCATTCTCGCCGGCAGCGTGGGTTTGGTGAAAACGGGCGCCAGTGCCAGCAAGGTCATCTTGCCCAATGCCAACACCTATACCGGCGCCACGACGGTCAACGGCGGCACGCTCTCTCTGACGGGCACACTGGCGTCGCCAACGCTCAGCCTGGGCGGCGGCACGCTGGAGGTAAATAACGGGACAAGCGCCGTCGCTTTCTCCGGCGGCACGACACTGACGCCGGGTTCTTCGTCCGTGACGGGAACCACGACCGGCACCATCAGTCTGGGAGCCATTACTCGCAACGCGGGATCGACGCAGGATTTCACGTTGCCGGCCAATCCTGGAACCATTACCACCACGACGGCAAATTCGAACTTTGCTGGCGGTTTGCAGAGCATCCTCGGCGGTTATGCCACGGTCGGCGGCTCAACGGCGGCGGCAACCTGGGCCGTGAGTGGCAGCGGAGCCACGCCCGGGAGCATTTCTGGTTTGGCGACCTATAGTGCTAGTTTCAGCGCTGGCACGAATGTCGATGCACCGACCGGCGCATCGGCTCCTGGCAGTATCACGATTAATTCCCTCCGCCTGAATGGCGCGGCGCTTATACCATCGACGATTCCGGCAGCGGTGACACGCTGACCATCGCCACCGGCGGCATCTTGGAAACGAGCAATGTCGGCGCCAATGCCGTAACCATTAGTGTGGCGAATTTGGCCACGGGCAATGGACAAGACCTGATCGTCCATCAATACAACACGAACGCTGCCGGAGCGATGACGATTAGTTCGGCAATCTCCGGAACTGGTGGTTTGACGAAAGCCGGCGGCGGTAATTTGATTCTTAGCGGCGCCAAGACGTTCAATGGCAACACCACGATCGGCGGCGGCACGCTGACCCTCACCGATTCTAACGGCCTGCAAAACAGCACGCTCGATTACAGCTACGGCGGCACTCTCAGCTTTGGTTCATTGACCGCTGCCACGTTAGGTGGCTTGAAAGGAACCAACAATCTGGCTCTTGGCGCAGTGAACTTGTCCGTTGGCAACAACAATAGCAGCAACACCTACTCTGGGGTCTTGAGTGGCACGAACGGAAAGCTGACCAAAATTGGCACCGGCACCGAAATCCTGACGGGAGCGAGCACATATACTGGAGGCACTACGGTCTCCACGGGAATTCTGCAAGTTGGCAACGGTGGTACGACCGGGGCCATTCCGAATGCGGCCACGAGCATCGCCTCGGGTGCCCAGCTCGTCTTCAATCGTTCGAACGCACTGACGTTTTCCGGCGTCACCTCCGGCGCTGGAACGTTGACGCAATCTGGTTCCGGCACATTAACGCTCTCAGGGGCAAACACGTATACCGGGACGACGAATATAGATGCCGGCAAATTGAATGTCGGCGTGGCCGAGGTCACCACGGGAACTCTCAGCGGTCCCCTGGGAGTCGGCGGCACGATTTCTTTCGGCGGCGGCGCACTGCAATACAGCGTGGCGAATCACTTCGACTATTCGCCGCGTTTCAGCACCGCGGCCGGTCAGCTCTACAGCGTCGATACCAACAGCCAGCCGGTCACTTGGGCGGGCAATTTGACCAGCAGCAATGGCACACTGACCAAGGCTGGTGCCGGCACCCTGACACTATCTGGCAACAATACTTACACCGGCGGAACAACAATCAATGCCGGCACGTTAGCCCTCGGCAGCGTAGGAGCCATTGGGTCCACCGGAACCATTAGCTTTGGGGGCGGTACGCTGCAGTACACCGCCGCCAATACGACCGACTATTCCAGCCGTCTTAGCACTGCCGATGGCCAGGTGTACCGGGTCGACCCGAATGGCCAAACGGTTGTTTGGGCCAGTAACCTGGTGAACAACGGCGGCATCCTCATTGTGGCCGGCACGACCGGCGGAAGTCTGGACCTGCAGGGCGACAACTCGGGCCTTGTCGCGGCGACCGGAGGCGGCTCGGTTTCGTTGGGCAGCGTGGCTTCTGGGGGGCCAACGGTGATTGTTCACAACCCCAATAGTTTGGGGATGGGCGAATTCCGCTTCAATGGCGGAACGCTGCAAGCGGCCGCCCCAGTTGTGTTTGGCAGCGGAGTCACCATGTCGATCGGGGCAGCCGGATCGACACAGGCTCCCGCCGCCGTGTTTACAGGCTCCAACCTGGAATTCCAGGGTCTGGTTAGCCTGTTCAAAAGCGGAGCCAACAGTTCCAGAATTACCGTCAACAATATGACAACATTTAGCGGAGGCTTCGGGGCGGCCACCGGAACCGGAACCGATTCGGCGCTGATCGTGGCAGGCACCGGCACGCTCAACATCTCGGGCGGCAACATGACAGAGAACTTGCCGATTACCGTCGATCGGGCCACCGTGAATATCGGCAGCAGCATGAGCAACAGCGCAGCCAGTTTTACGGTTCGCAACGGCGGCAAAGTTGCGATCGGTTTGGATAACGGATTGGCAACAGGCGCGTCGTTGACTTTGGGCGATGCGGCTGGCAATACGGCCGGCACTTTTGCCACCAATGGCCATAATCAGCAACTCAACCACTTAACCGTGGCCTCTGGTTCGGCCATCGATCTGGGCGGCGCCGGCACGCTGCAATTTGCCGCGACCGATGCCGGCGCCTGGACGGCAGGCAGCACGGTCTCGGTTTTGCACTGGCTGGGCACACCGGGTCCCGCCGGTTCTGGCACCGACAAAATCATCTTTGGCAGCGACAGCACCGGATTAACCAACGCGAACTTGGGGGCCTCGGATGCGAAGATTCATTTCCAAGGCTATAACGGCGCCGTCATCTTGGCCACGGGCGAGGTTGTGCCTAATTCGCTGTCGGCTCGGGTTCTGGGCGATTTCAATGTGAATGGCGTACTAGATACCGGAGACCTAACCGCCATGCTCGGCGCGCTGACCGATCTGAACGCCTATAAACTGGCAACTAGCCCGTTGCACCCGGCCTATCCCAATCCGTTAACCAACGACGATTTGCTGAATATCGCCGACGCGAATTATTCGGGCGCCGTGACCAATGCTGATATTCAAGCGGAGCTGGATTTGCTTGCAGGCGCGGGCCTGGGCAGCGTATCCTCAGTCCCGGAACCGGCAACTTTTGGACTGCTGGTCTTGGCCGTTCCGGCACTTGTTTTAACAGCCCGCCGCCGGCGCTGGCGTCCTTCCGCCGCCGCGTGACGGACTATTGATTTATTCGAGTCAAATTCATAGGTTGAGAACATGGAAGCCACCAATCGACTGCACCCGTCTCGTGCCTTCGGCATCGGTCCCAAATTGATTTGGGTCAGATCGAACCGCGCGCATTTGCGCAGAGCCTTTACCCTGGTCGAACTGCTGGTGGTGATTGCCATCATCGGCATTTTAATTGCGCTGTTGTTGCCTGCTGTTCAGGCCGCGCGAGAATCGGCTCGCAGAGTGCAGTGTGCGAACAGCCTGAAGCAGATCGGTCTGGCACTGCACAGTTACGCTTCCGCCAAGAAGGCTTTCCCAGAAGGCCGAAAACTCCCGGACTTTTCCATTGGCGGCGTAGAGCAAGGAGGAACGAGCTACTCGACTGTGAATGCCAACAGCACCGCTACGAAGACAGGCTTCTATTCGGTGCATACCTGGCTGCTTCCGTTCATGGAAGAAAAAGCCATCTATGACATGATCAACTTCAGCTACCCGATTACAACGGTGATGGAAAACAGTGGCAGCCCGGCCAATGCCAGCTATAGCGCGTATGCTTCTGCGGCTGGCCTGTTCATTTGCCCCAGCGATCAGAACACCGGTGCGATTGTTTCCGAAAACAATTACCGTTACAACTTCGGTGGATCAACCCCTTATGCCGGCGCAATGGACCCGGACGCAGTGCCTCGCGTTTATAATGACGTCAGCCGCGGTAACGGAGCTTTCACGATTGGTCGCGCCCTTCGGCCAAAAGATATCACCGATGGTTTGTCAAAAACGGTCTTTTTCTCGGAACGCGATAAAGGCAGCCTGCGCACGGTCGGTTCCGAAACAATGACGATCACGGATGTGGTGTCTCCGCTGCACACTTCCGATTGGTACGTTACCCCGACAATGACCATCCAGCAGGCAATGACTGCGATTGACAGCAAGCTAATGCCCGCCTGCCAGAGTTATAACCCTCAGCCAAGTTCTTTTGATTTTTCGGCCATGGGCCGCTGGGATCGCGATCATCCGGTCAGCAATAAAACGTATACCGATGGTTGGCCGATCGGCTCCTACGCATCTACCATGTACAACCATGTGGCGCCGCCCAATTGGCAGGCCTTTGATTGCGGTTGGAGTGCGATTGCCGATACGCCGGGCGAGGCAGCCATTATTTCTGCCCGCAGCTCGCACAAGGGAATTGTCAACGTTTGTTTCGGCGACGGTAGCGTGACATCGATTAGCGACGGCATCAATTTGCAAATCTGGCGGGCATTAGGAACCCGCAACGGTGGCGACTCGGCGGCAGGATATTAGTGCTTCCGCGCAGAACACCACCACGATAGCTGCAATTGCACCACGCGGAATAATCCGCGCGTCTTATCCTTTGAGAACTATTGACGAAGCCGTTCCCCACTTGCCGGTGAAGACGAAATCTTTCAGCGGTTTGCGCTGCCGCGGGGCTAAATCGCGCTGCTTCAGAGCTTCGGGCAGTTGGCTGGAATTGCCCACGTAGCCAATGGCGATGCCGGTCCAGGCTTCGCTGCCCTCGGGAATCTGGAACTCCGCTCGGGCTTTGTCCGGCAAGATGCCAATCATCTGATGCACCACCAGGCCCCGCAAGGTGGCTTCAGTCACCAGGTCGCTCGAGGCCAGGCCCAGATCGTGAACGGCGGCGCGGTTGTCTTTGCCGTTCAGTTTGAATTTCAAAGTTGTGACCCCCAGCGCCAACACCGGGGCGGCTTTCGCCCAGGTCTGATTCGGTTCGATCAGGCACGAAAGTACCGCGCAAACTCCTCGGGCTGCTCTTTAGTGGCGACGACGTAGCTCCACGGCTGCTCGTTGTAAGAAGATGGCGACCAGCGAGCGGCTTCGAACAGCGAACACAAATCGGCCTGCGAAACCAGCTTGTCGGCAAAAGCGTACGGGCTCCAGCGTTTGGCGAGCAGATCGAGAATCGGATAATCCGGCGTCGCTTTTTTGTCGGCCATGACGGCACCTCATCGTTTGTGACAGGGGGGCGCTTTGGGCGAAGACGCAGCACAACGAAAATTGTGTTGGGGCGCATCATTCATTGTTTCGCGCCAATGGCGGAAGTCAACAAGGGCGCCAAACCCCCTCACGCCAACCCCCTCACGCCTGGAGAGAGGGCGCTTCATTTTCCAAATTCTCGCACGGCCTTTCCGCCAGCGGCGAGGTGGGCTAATTTCATTTCTGAGTATTTGCGCGAGAAGATAACGCCGCCGGCGCCGGCTTGCAGAGCGGCCAGCGTAGCGTCATGCACATCGGTGGGAGCGGTTTTCTTCTGGCCCGCATCGGTGGGAATATCGATGTCGATGCCCGGATAAATGCGGCATTTGCCTTGCACGTCGGCCAGCGCCCGTTTGGTTTCGCGAGCCACGTAGTCGGCGCTCAGCCCGGCGGTCGGCAGCTCGGCGTGCGATTTTTCATCGCCGTAGTTCAGGAGATGATTGAACAGCACTTGCAATTCATCGGCCGGCACATCGCGGAACACGGTGGAGGCAAACGTGTCGATGGCTCTGGCGTAGCGTGGTCCGCCGCAGTTGTTGTAGAGGACGATTTTCAAATAATCGGCTACTTCGGCAAACGCGGCATAATCTTGCTCGGCGCGGAAAAATGGCGAGAACGAATTCTGGTGCCAGATGTGAAAACCTACCTGTACGCCCGGCCGCGCCGCTTTGGCCGCTTTGTAAATGTCGCCGTAGATGGCGTGCTTGCCGTCGGTCCAGAGTTTTTCCCAGGCGAGAATCTCGGGATATTCCAGCAGCAGCCGCCAGAAGGTGACAAAGTAGCCGTCGGTCGGATGCTGGCCGGCGTGAGCGGCACGCACAAAATCGCACAGCTTTTGATAACCCTGTTTTGCGCGGGCCACATCGATTCCACGATCGCGGCCCGCTTTCTGGTGCAGTTCACAAAAGCAGGTGGCGCGGGTCGGATCGGTCGGATGTGTGATGGCGTTGTTCAGCGGACCCTGGCGTTCCGAGCCCCACATGACGCCGTCGATGTCGTACGACTGGCAATAGTCTTCGGTCAGCCCGACGAGGAAATTGCGATAGTCTTCGTTCAGCGGACAGAGCGTTTTCGCCGGCCGGCCAGCCAGATCGATTTCGCGCAGCAGGCCGATGCCGGCGATGGCTTGATCGAAATTGTCTTCGTACCAGCAGTATGTTTTCAGGCCGCGTTTTTTGGTCGCGGGCAGCACGAGATCGAGAATATCGAGCTCGCCGTGGTCGGGGGCCTTCGTCTTTTTGAGCGCGGTGTTGGCGTAAAACTTGTCATGCGGCGTGGCGTAGTTGCCGCCGTGAAAAGTTTTTTCGTCGTACTCCTGCTTGCCATGATCAGGCAGTGGCTGACCAGGAACTTGCCGACCGGCAATGCCGCGGCCGTAGGTGAACGTGGCGAGAAACAGCGCGTTGACATGGCCCTGCTCTTGGAAAATGTCGAGGACCGGTTCGACCCCTTCGTCGACGAACGAGACGGCGCCGACTTGGATGCCGATCACTTTTTGCGGGTCTTTGTCAGAAGCAGTTTTGTTGGGCATCGGCTTCTCCTCGGCCCGGGCGATCGGCGATGAATCGACAACGAGTGTGCCCGCGGCGGTGATCGCTGCGGCACTTTTCAAGAACTGACGACGATCGACGGGATCGGAATTGGGCGTGTTGGTGATCATGTGGTGTGGGTCAATCTGATCGTGCGGATTCTGGATGATTGGCCTGCATTGTACCCGATCAGCCTTGCAAACCGATGGTCTGGAGCGGTGTCCGGCCGGCCCCAAATTCCTGCCTTTCTTGCAACGTCCGGCGGCTTGCTTTACATTAAAGGTCGCTCGGAGTAGGGGGGACGCGGTTGGGGTGTTTTTTTCGGCTGCGTCGGACTGAGTTGCAAACCTTCCGCTGGCCATTCCCGGTGGTCAGCTTGGCGGTGCAATTGTTTCAATTGCCTCGCCTCGACAAGACGGAGCCTATGGCGATGGTTCCGACCAAAATCTATGAAATCGACCGGCGAGTCGTGGGGCCTCTTATGGCCCGATCGCTAGGGATGTTTGGCTGCCTCGCCGCGATCTCGTTTTTCATCGCCGGATCGCAATCGCTGTTCGGCGCAGACACAACAGAAGATGCACTGCAACGGCGGTTCACCGAAACCGTGCGGCCGTTTCTGGAAGCGAATTGCTACTCGTGCCATGGCAAAGAGCAGCCGAAAGCGAAGCTGGAGCTGAGTGTGTACGGCTCGCTGGGGGATGTCGAGCAGGGGCAAAAAACCTGGGGCACGGTGCTTGAGCGGCTCGAAGCCAAAGAGATGCCGCCCGAGGAAGCCAAAAAGCAACCGACTGCCGAAGAGCGCCAGGCGGTGGTCAATTGGATTCACAACTTGCGCGATTACCTGGCCCAACGCGATGCCGGCGATCCCGGGCAAGTGCTGGCCCGACGGCTCTCCAACGCGGAGTACGATTACACGATTCGCGATCTGACCGGCATCGATATTCAGCCGACGAAAGAGTTCCCCGTCGATCCGGCGAACGAAGCGGGCTTCGACAACTCGGGCGAATCGCTGGCGATGTCGCCGGCGCTACTCAAGAAGTATCTCGAAGCGGCGCGGCATGTGTCGGAATATCTGCTGCTGAAGCCCGACGGACTGGCGTTTGCGCCGTTTCCGGTGGTAACCGATACCGATCGCGACAAGTACTGCGTTAACCGCATCGTGAATTTTTACAAGCGGCAGCCGACCGATTACGCTGATTACTTCGTCGCCGCCTGGCAGTACAAACATCGTGCCGAGTTGAGCAAGCCCGACGCTACGCTGACCGAGATCGCCGTCGAGACGAAGGTCAGTCCCAAGTATCTGGCGAAAGTTTGGGCAACGCTGGAAGAAACGCCGGAGGATGTGGGTCCCATTGCCAAGGTGCAAGCCATGTGGCGCGAACTTCCTGCGCCAGAGAACGGTAAGCAGCCAGAATCCGTTCGCGGCGGCTGCGAAAAGATGCGCGATTGGATTGCGAAACTGCGCGAAAAGCTCGAGCCGAACTTCGCGAACCTGAATCTGAAGGGTGTCGGTCCAGGGTCACAGCCGTTTGTGTTGTGGAAAGATGAGCAATATGCCACGCACCGCATGACTTACGACCATAGGGTGCTGCAAATCGAGGGCGATCCGAATTCAGGCGCCAAGGAACCGCTGACGAAAGAACAATTGGCCGAATTTCCTAACGGTGAAGAGGCACGCCAGAAAGTTGCGATGAAACCAGTCGCGCGGGATCCAGAACTTACGGTTCCGGCCGATGAAACCGAGCGCGCCAAATACGAAGCGGCGTTCGAGCGCTTTGCTTCCACGTTCCCCGATGCGTTTTACATCTCCGAACGTGGGCGGATTTTTCTCGATCGGCCCAAAGAGAAGCAAGACAAAGGCCGACTCTTGAGCGCCGGCTTCCACAGCATGATGGGCTATTTCCGCGACGATATTCCGCTCTGCGAGCTGATTTTGGATGACGCACAAAAGGAAGAGCTCGATCAGTTGTGGACGGAACTCGATTTCATCGCCGAGGTGCCAACTCGAATGCATACGGGCTACATTTGGTACGAACGGGCGGAATCGGCCACGATTCGCCGGTGGGGGCCGCAGTTCGATGAGTTCCGCTCTGAGGATAAGGACATCACTTCCGAAACCAAGCTCAAAAAGTTTGCCGAACTGTATCTGGCCAAGGCCCGCGAAAGTTACCGGCAAAACGGCGGCGACGCCATCGCGATTGATGTGTTGGATGCGTTTTTCAGGAACGTCAACCGGAAAGTCCGTTGGTTGGAGCAAGCCCAATGGGATGCCGAGGCGGGCCATTTGCGCGATCTGCAAAACATTGCGGAGCGTGCCTACCGGCGGCCGTTGACGCAAAAAGAGCGCGACGGTTTGCTGGCGTTTTACCATTCGCTGCGTGATGCCGACGGGATGACGCATGAAGATGCGGTGCGCGATACCTTGGTCAGCATTTTGATGTCGCCGCACTTTTGTTACCGGATCGATTTAGTTCAGGATGGTAGCGGGCCGCAGCCGGTTTCGGATTACGTGCTGGCCAGTCGGTTGAGTTACTTCCTCTGGTCTAGTATGCCGGACGATGAACTTTTGGCCCACGCCAAAGCCGGCGATTTGCACCAGCCGGACGTGCTGAAAGCACAAGCTCGGCGGATGCTGAAGGACGACCGCATCCAGCGGCTGGCGACCGAGTTCGGCGGCAACTGGCTCGACTTCCGGCGGTTCGAAGAACACAATGCGGTCGATCGCGAGCGGTTTCCCCAGTTCACGGGCGATTTGCGAGAAGCGATGTATCAGGAGCCAATTCGGTTCCTCGTGAATTTGGTGCGCGAAGATCAATCGGTGCTCGATTGCCTGTACGGCGATTACACGTTTGTGAATCCGATTTTGGCGAAACATTACGGAATGCCCGAGATGAAAGGCGCTGCCGATCATTGGGTGCGCGTTGACCGGGTGAGCCAGTACAATCGCGGCGGATTGATGCCGATGTCGATATTCCTGACGAAGAACGCCCCGGGGTTGCGCACCAGTCCCGTGAAGCGCGGCTACTGGGTGGTTCGCCGACTCTTGGGCGAAGTCATCCCGCCGCCGCCGCCGAACGTGCCCGTGCTGCCGACCGATGAATCGAAGCTTGGCGACCTGACGCTGCCGCAAGTGTTGGCTCAACACCGCGAAAATCGGGCCTGTTCGGTTTGCCACGAGCGATTCGACTCCATTGGGCTGGCGTTCGAAGGCTACGGGCCGGTTGGCGAATCTCGAAAGCTCGACCTGGCCGGCCATCCCGTCGAAAACCACGCCAAGTTTCCCGGCGGTAGTGAAGGCACGGGGCTCGATGGCCTGAAAACGTACATCCGCGAGCACCGCGAGAACGATTTTCTCGACAATTTATGCCGCAAGTTGCTATCTTATGCCTTGGGACGCACGCTGGTGCTCTCCGATGACGCCACGATCCAGGAGATGCGTACAAAGCTGGCGGCCAATGATAACCGATTTACAAGTCTGGTCGAAACGATCGTCACCAGCCCGCAGTTCTTGACCAAACGCGGTCGGGACGAAGTTGCAAAGGATTAAATCGACATGTCTAGCTTCCAATCTCACGGCGGCAACAAAATCTCTCGGAGGACTTTGCTGCGGGCGCCGGCGTGGCCATGGCGCTGCCGTGGTTGGAGTCGATTCCTGTGTGGGGCGCGGTTTCCACGGCTGCCGAAGGCGTGGCGGGCGCGGCTGCCAATGCGCTGCCGAAACGCTTTGCCGCGCTATTCATGGCGTGCGGCATCAACAGTAATCACTGGTGGGCCAAAGGCTCTGGCCAGAACATGGAATTGGGCAAATCGCTCGAGCCCATGACGCCGTTCAAAACCAAACTTAATTTCATCAACGGCCTGTTCAACAAAAAGGCCACGGGCGTCGGCATTCATCCGGGCCAAACTGGCAACATTCTTTCCGGCGTATCGTTGCAGAAAGGCTCGGAGCTGCGCGGCGGCATTACTATGGATCAGGTGTTGGCCAACCACATCGGCGAAGACACCGTGCAGCCGAGTTTGGTTTTGGGCTGCGAGCAGCCGGTCACCGGTTACCACGAGACGAACTTCTCGATGGCGTACAGTTCACACATCTCGTGGCAAAGTGCCACCTCGCCGGTGCCGATGGAGGTCTATCCTTCACTGGCCTTCGACAGCCTGTTCGATAACCGCGGCAACATGCGGAACAAAAGCATTTTAGACCGCGTGCAAGAAGAAGCGGCTGGTCTGCGGCGTGAAGTCAGCTCCAGCGATAAAGCGAAGCTCGATGAATATCTGACTAGCGTCCGCGAAGTCGAAAAGCGTGTTCAGAAGATGCGGACCGAGCAGGATAAAGCTGTCGAGAAGGCCGAAGATAAAGGGCGGCCACTGTTTACCATGGATCGGCCCGCCAATGGGCTGCCGGAAGACATCCGTGAGCACATGAAGCTGATGTGCGATATCGTCGCGCTGGCCTTTCAGACCGATAAAACCCGCGTGGCCACGCTGCTGTTGTGCCGCGACATCTCGGGCTTGTTCTATCCGTTCCTTGACTTGCGCACAGCCCATCATCCGGCTTCGCACGACGATTTGTCGGACGCTTATGAACGGGTTTCTCGCTACTACGTCAGCCAACTGGCGTATCTTTGCAGCCGGCTGGAAGCAATGCGGGAAGGAGAGGGCACGGTGCTCGACAATTCGTGCCTCATGTTCATTTCGAACATGACGTCGGGCTCTAAGCATGACAACTCGAAGTTGCCAATCTTGCTCGCTGGCGGCCTTGGCGGCACGTTGGAAACGGGCCGGGTGCTGAATTACTTCGACGAAGGGGAAGAGAAACGCAAGGCGTGCAGTCTTTATCTCTCGCTCATGGATCGCATGGGTGTGAAGCTCGACAAGTTCGGCGACGCCGATACACGGCTGGCGCGGCTGTAAGGAAAAGGTCGAAGAGTCCAAAAGACGAAGAGTCGAAGCGTCAGGTCGAGATGCTGCGCACCTTCGTGATGTTCCACCGGGTTGATAAAAACAGCAATCCGCCGGCGATCAGCAACAAGATTGACGCTGGCTCCGGGACGGCGGCGACGGAACCGATGCCGATGGGGTTGGCGACCAAGCTCAGCAGGCTTTGGATGTCGGCGTTGTTGAATTTGCCGTCGCCGTTCAGATCGCCAATGGCCAACAGATCGGCGTCGCTCAATCCACGGGCCGTTTTGTAGCTGTTCAAATCGGTTAGCGCCGTGAGCATCGAATTGATATCGGCCGCCGTGACCGTGTGATCGCGATCAAAATCGCCGGGCACGTGATTCACATCCACGACCGACAGCAAACCGGCGGTGTACAACTTCGTGGCGTTCCAGGCTAATCCGGTGGAAAGCGCTGGCAGTTGAATCGAAGAAAGTGTGCCGGTGAGGCTGCCCCAATCGACAATGTCGAACGATTGGCCCAACTGCGGGGCGAAGCTATTGATGAGCGAGACTTGCAATGAGCCAGCTAACGAAAGCGGTCCATTGACTTTCATTTGATCGAACTGCGTGGCTGGGGTAGTCCCACCGAGTTCGATCTTCAGCAGCGAACCCGGGTTGAATGTCGCCGCTGCCACGGTGAGCGCGCCGGGCTGTTTCCCGGGGCGATGGCGCCGCCGCTCATGACGGAGACCAGGCCGTTGGCGATTCCGCCGCCTTGCAATGTGGCACCGGCGTTGACTGTGGTTGCGCCGGTAATCAAGCCGTTCACGGCCAGCGCGCCGCCGCTTACCGTGGTACCGCCGGAATAAGTGTTCGTTCCGCCTAGCACCAGCGTGCCGCTGCCGGTTTTCGTCAAACTGAACCCGGAGCCGGAAACGACGCCGGGAATGGTCATGGTGGTCGTGGCCAGCGCACTGTTGGCGATGTCGAACGTCGCATTTCCGCCAAGCGTTGCCGAGGGGAGATTGAAACCGGCGATGCCGCTTGTGATGTTGCCGCCGGCGGTCACGTGCATCGTAAACGCACCGGCTGACGACGCCAGCGGTCCGAAGCTATGCGTCACGCCTGTGCCGGCCGCGATGCGGTTGACGACGATGTTGATTGAACCACCGGCAGAGGCGGAGCGAAGGTTGGTCAAGAAATTGGTGCCAGTATCCTGCGTGAGCATCAGCGTCGTGCCATTGCTCATGTCGAGCCGGACACTGGACGAATCGGCGCCGCCAAGCCCGCGGGTGTGCCACAGATCGACGGTTCCCTGTTGCAGCTGAAAATTCGTGTCTTGCTGATTGTTTTGGCTGACAATTCGCAGCGTGCCGGGACCGATTTTGATGAACGAACCGCCGGCCGTGTTACCATCGGGACCGGTGCCGGCGGTCTGCAGAGCCGCGACGGTTGACGTTGGCAAACCATTTCCGTCCAGCGCACAACTTGCAGGGTGACACCGGAATCGATGTTGAATGTACCCGTCGCACCGGATTGCCCGACGGTGGTGAACTTGTTCGAGGTGCCCGCGGCGACGACCAGATGGTTGCCGCCGGGATCGGCCACATGAAACGTGCCGCCGTAGGTGACGCTATCGATCGTGATATTGCCGAATCTCACCTGACCAGTCAGTCCGGCGAAGCTGCTCGTCGGGCCGGCGGTGATGGTCGAACCGAGAATTCGCGAAACGCCGGTGTAAGAATTCGTTCCACCGAGGGTCAACGAACCGCCGCCCGTGATGGTGAACGATACCGCCCCCGCCGTGCCGCTGGCTGGAATGCCGTCGCGCAGTGTGCCGGCGAAAACATTGTCGGCGGTGGTGTTCAGGGTGAGCGTCACGGCAGTCGAGCTGGCATTCTCAACCACCGGAGTGCCGGGCGTAGCGCCGGTGTTGAGATTGGTGATGGCCAGGCTGTTGCCGTTGAGTTGTAGTCCGGTTCCCGTAGGGGCGCTGGGGCCAAACATGACCGACATCGGGCTGGCCAAATTCAGAGCATTAGAATTATTGAGCTGTACGTTGCCGCCAGTGATAAACAGCCCGCCGGTGAAAGTATTGCTGCCAGAAAGAACCAGCGTACCGGCGCCGGCTTTGATAATTCCATTCGAACCGGTGATGGAACCGCCGATGACCAATGTACCGCCGCTTACGATGCTAACGGTGCGAATGGCGTCGGGCCGCATATTCAAGCTGATGGTCTGGGTGGTCGTGGCGTTGTCGGCGATGTTGCCGCTCAGCGTGATGGCGTTCCCGCTGAGTGTGAATGCACCGGCCGTATTGTTGAACGTAATGCCACCAAGAATGGTATCGACAGGCAAATTGTTGTTGGGCGTCAGTCGGGTGGTGCCGTCGAACACCAACGTGTCGCCAACTTTTGGCGCGACGCTGGTGCTCCAGTTCGCGGCGGTCAGCGAATTGCTGTCGGTCGCACTGCCGCCATTCCAAATGCGGCTCATGGCGGCCGCACCCAGCCCGGTCGTGCTCAAACTTAGCTGTGCGAAATCGACGTTGACGTTGCCGTTCCAAAACAAGTTGAATTTGCCGGCATTCAAGGCGTCATTCTGCAGCGGCCCCAACAGCGGACCATAGATATCAGACAGATCGATGGAAAGCGTGCGCACTTCGCCGGTGTTCCAAGGAAGCTGGCCCATCATGTCGTAATCCAGCTCCATGCCCGGGCTGTTGAGGAAGAACGAATCGCTGGCGGTAAGGTTCGAGACGGCTTTCAATTTCATCGTCAGCGTTGCAGCCACGACTTTTTCATTTGAATTCAAGCTGTACTGAATCGTCGCGGCACGGCGAGCATTGGCGGCAGCGTTGTCGAAGCCGACGATTGTGGCCGTCGCGCCTCCCAGCGATGGATCGCCGTTTTGCGCGGGAACCAAATCACCGGACTGCGCGATCGAGAGCCAACTGGGGTCGACATAGGGCGTCATCGATGGTCCCGCAAAATTCGTGTTCGGCCCGACGGAAAACAGATGCGTCGCGGTTGGCAGCGCCTGCGGGCCTAGCGCCTGCTTGAGCTGCGCAATATACAAACTGCCGATTGATACTGGCTTCCCGAAGGAATCATAGATGCCCTCGTTTGGATTGTATTTCGTGCGGCGATCGGGCGTGATGGTGCCGATGGCCCAGTTGTTAGCCGTCGGGGGCATTTCCACATCGGACCATGGCGCCTGCGAATTCCAGCTTACAAAATTCGCGCCGGCCCAACCGTGGCCGGTGCCGAATGTTCCGCGGTTGATGAACTCGATTCCGGCGTTGCCTGTCACTTTCATGTTGTCCCACAACACGCCGCTGGCCCATTTTTGGTGTGGGCCAATCGACTGGTGTGAATCGATCGCGCTGCCGAAGACGAAAACGTCGGGACCGACCGTGCCTGAATCCTGCGTCACGAACGGCGCATGGGCGCCGTACGTGGTGTTGCCGGTGAACAGTGAGTATTGCCCGACCAGCGCGTGGCCGCCGCTATGGGTGTCGCCAATCGGGTCCCGAAACAAGTTGTCGGCGACAGTAATGTTTTCAGTGCCGCTGTTGATGATTTCGCCATTGTAGTAGTGCAGCGTGGTGGTATCGCGCATCCAGCCGTTGCTCACACCCGAAAACACAACAGGCCGGCCAACGTGATTCATATCGGTCGCGGAGGCAAACACCGTGTCGAAGCGGATATTTTCAATGCCGACGTTACTGATTGGGCTGTAATTGCGTCGGAAAATAGTTCCGCCGCCATAAGCGTTTGCGACTCCGTCATGAGTGGTTGAATCGAGCGCGGTCGTGATGCCGGCGTTGATCGTAATAGTGTTGCCGCTGATGGCCGTGATCGTGCGATCCATTGAAATGTTGGCGGTGCCGCCGGCGGTCCACGCTTCGGTGCCCAGGTCCGCCACCCCCATGCCGATGTCGTCGATCCACTTCTGCGTTGAAGTGCGTTTGACAATCACCTTGTCGCCGACGTGGTACTTGCTGATGTCCGGCACGGTAAACGAGGTGGCCCCGACCGGTACGTAAGGCGTCGAAATCGTCTCGGTCGTGTTGCTGACCGTGCTGAACGACTGACTGCCGGAGAACTTGATCATGTCGTAGCTGCTGGTCGCGGTCGAATAGAAGATCGTGCCTGTCGGTCCTTGACCCGACCCGCGCAGTACTATGCCGGACGTGCCAATGCTGATCTGGCTGCTGATGTTGTAAGTGCCCGGATTAAACAGGATCGCTCCCTTGAAGCCGTTGACCGTGGACATGTTGGACACGGTTGAGATTGCGTCCTTGATATGCTGCGTATCGTCGGCGCCGTTTCCCAACGGACTCAGCGTCATCACGGTCTGCACAAGGGGAATGGTCTGAGTTCCGCCTTGGTATCCGACGGGCGAATAATTTAGGAGCGTCGCCCCCGTCGTGTCGGCCTTGTATTGCAGCTTGCCGTCGGAGCCGTAATAAACCCAGTTGCTGGCCGGCTCGGCATGCACGTGGCGCACCATCAGCGCAAGTTGAACGCCAACGATCGCCAGCAGTATCCCCCAACGAGCCATCTCAAAATCTGCTCGCTCTGTTCCCGTGCGGACTAAAAAAAGTCTGCCCGCGAAGTGCAGTATGTCCAGTTGTCGTCGGAGGGTCAAGCAAATAGCCTGGGCCGTCGAGACCCGCAAAAATAATTCTCCGGCTAAGCAGACCTAAAACCTATTATAGATGCAGATGATTCCTTGTGACATTGAGATATATGTTGGTCTTCCTAAGACCGATTTATTACAATTCGCAAGGCCATTCCCTTGACTGATCCGAGCAAGTAGGTATATTCATTTCTTAGCTTTCCAGTCGGTTGAATTTGCCCCCGGAAACGGTAGGCAGTAGCTATTCTTTTCGTTTGCTGCTGCCTACCGTATATTTTTTCAAGCGGTGTCACCACAGCGTAGCGCGGTATTTCAATCGCTGCTTGGTCGCTCGCCGCTGTCGTCCCGGGTAGACTGGACTCATGTTTTCCGTCGTTCCGATGCGCTGGATTTGCCCCTTGCTTGCGCTGCTGGGCATTGGTCTGAGTTGCGCTGAGACCGTCTTGGGCAGGGGGCCAGAGCGCTATCTCGACCGTCCCGCGTCGTGGTTTTCCGGCGACGAGGCAAAGAAAATCGCCGGCAATATCTTGTCGTATCAAGCGGACGCTGGCGGCTGGCCAAAGAACATAGACACGGTCTCCAAGCCTTATACCGACGATCGACAAAAGCTTGAACCGACGTTCGACAATAGCGCGACGACCGATGAACTCCGTTTTCTGGCCCGGGTGTTTAATGCCACCAAGGACGAACAGTACCGATCGGCATTCTTCAAGGGTTTCGACTACATACTACAGGCCCAATACGCCAACGGCGGCTGGCCGCAATTCTATCCGCCGCACCCGAAAACTCCCTATCAGCGGTACATTACCTTTAACGACAACTCGATGGTTCGAGTCATGGAGTTTTTGCGCGAAGTTTACCGTGACGATATCTACGGTTTTGTTGATGACCAGCGGCGTACGCCGCTGCGCGATGCATTCGACCGAGGTATCTCCTGCATCTTGAAATGCCAAATCAAAGTCGATGGTAAGCCGACGGCGTGGTGCGCTCAGCACGATGAGATCGATTTCAGCCCGCGGCCAGCCCGCAGCTACGAATTAGTCAGCCTCAGCGGGAGCGAATCGGTCGGAATTGTGAAATTGCTGATGAGCTTGGATTACCCGAGCCCGGAAGTGCGCGAGGCCGTGGACGCTGCGATCGCTTGGTTTGAAACGGCTAAAATCGAGGGAATTCGCGTCGAGCGGCAGCGCGATTCCCAATCGCCGAAAGGCTGGAATAAAGTGGTGATTGACGACCCCAAAGCCCCGCCGATGTGGGCCCGTTTTTACGAGATCGGCACGAACAAACCGATCTTTTGCGATCGCGATGGCGTGCCCAAACGCAGTCTGGCGGAAATCGGCTACGATGCCGCAACGGATACAATTGGCTCGGCAACTGGCCGCAAGAGCTGCTCAACCGCGACTATCCGAAGTGGAAACAGCGGTGGGCTGCGCAGACGACAAATTAAGCAGGCCGTTATTTCAGCAGATCGGCCGGAATGATTTCGCCGCCATCGCGCGAGGAAAGAGCATACAAGATCTTTTTGTCGGTGCTGGCATTTAGAAAATGTGCGGAACCGTCGCACATCAGGCCGTGTGCTCCGCCGAGATGGTCGGAAAAGATTTCATTCGCCACCCAAGCGATGGTGTAGGGATCTTCATTGATGCCCTCTTTGATGCCGGCCACGCCATTGCCATCGGCCCACGTGCCGTCGAGTTCCATCTTGATGGCGTTATAGCCTCGTCCGGTTAATTCAGCGACGAGCATCGTCTTCGACAAGCCATCGATAATCTGTTTCGGGCTGATCTGCGGCGCTACGTGGATGCCCGGAGTGTTTTTATCGACGGCGAGCAGCACTCCGTGGTTTTTTCCATAGAGGTTTCCCGTCACCGGATTCGATACGCCGTTCGAGGGGCCCTGAATTCCGGCGTAATCATTCACCCCCAGCCCTTCGCCGGCGTCCCAATGACCATTGTGGTTGTAATCGCTGATGCGGAAATCCTCGCCTCGTGACGGATCAAGCCTGGAAGTGCTCGGGCACAAGTATTCGCGGACCACCGTCTGTGTTGGTCCACCACCAGAGGCGACGGCATTGGGCGGGCGCGTCGGATCATTTTGAAACACGAGCGAATTATGCAATGCCGAGCCTTCCATGTACGGCATAATCAACGCCGCCCACGACCACGGTTCACAGTTCAGGCATCCCTCCCGCATGCCAGAGGGAAAAACCTTTTTCGTGGCCACGTGGTTCTGCAATGCCAAGCCGATTTGCTTGAGATTGTTCGCGCAGTGCAGACGCCGAGCCGATTCTCTTGCCGATTGGACGGCTGGCAGCAGCAGGGCGATCAGGATGCCAATAATGGCAATTACCACCAACAACTCCACAAGCGTGAAGCCAGCAGCCGGAGACCGGCCCGGCTTCGTGCCTAGCTCCGCGCTGGCCTCTTCGGAAATGGTCATGCTTCGCATCCTCGCGTAGTTAATGTGCATCGCCCGACTTCGAGGCGACAGGCAAAGAGCACAATACGGAATTTCGGTTAGCGTTTTGTGAGCAAATTGTTAAACTTCCAACCCGGCTAAGCAGCCAGGAATCGATCGCAGCGACTTTTCGTGAGTTTGGCCAAGGCGACTTAACCCAGCGTGGCAAAGAAATCGTCGCCACTTGCTGGCGGCGACTCCGAAAACCACCGCAAATGACGGCTGCGGTACATCGGCGAGGCGCAGAGCGCCTGATCGACCGCGCTAGCCTGAAGCGACTTTGGGAGCGGACCCACGAATCCGGAAATATGTCCCGAATTCTTTGGCAGGCCTGTTGGCAATTGGGCGGCGGAAACAGCAGTCGGAACAGCGGTATGATTCACAACCAACTTCTGCACCGTGAGCGGCTTTGCGGAAACAGCGAAAGGCGCCAATGGCAGGCCGGACGAACTGGATGCTGCCGACAATGACGATGCTGAAACGTTTGCCGGTTGCGTCACTAGCAACGGCGTGATGGTAAGACTGACCGTTGAAGTTGCCGCCGTAGCGACGCTGCCCGATCCGCTTTCACTTGCGCCACTGCCACTGCCTCCGCCAGCAATCAGATCGAGCATGGCCTGGATGTCGCGATTGTTAATGAAAGTGTCTTGATTGACATCGCAAATCGCGAGTAGATCAGAATTAGACAAGAAGTGCATCGATTGGAAGCTGTTCAAATCGGTCAGGGCCGACAGCATGACTGGAATGTCTTCCTCGGTGGCGTGGCCGTTCAAATTGAAATCGCCACGCACCAGATTTCGCTGAACCGCGATTTGCTTCGTGGCAACATTGCCGAGCTGACCGTCACTGGCTTGGAAGGAAATGGTGCGCGTGACGCCGCTGGCGGCTGCGCTGGCGTTGGAAAAGGTAACGGCTCGTAAGGCCACTTGATAATCGATCGGCACCGCGGCGCCCGTCAGCGTCAACACGCCGCTGGCGGCGTTGTAAGAGCCGATGATGCCAGCTTGATTGACGAAGCTCAAAGTGTCGCCCGGAGAAAAGCCGCCGGTAATGCTGACCGTGGCGCCCGTTAAAGTGGCGCTGTCGGGATCCGATATACTGATGGCGGAATCCACCAGAATGGCGGCGTTGCCGACCGTGTAACTGTCGTCCCCCGCGGAACTGGTGGCCGTCGGCGGATTGTTGACCGCGGTGACGGTAACGATTTGTTGCGCCGCGTTGGGCGCGTTCACGCCGGAAGCAATGCTGTTCGAGTCGACCACGGTGAAGGTGATGGTTCGCGAGGCGGTGCTCGGATTCTTGCTGGAATTCGAATACGTGACCGTTTGCAGCACCGCCTGAAACGCCGCTAGGCTTTCCGACGTGTCGGGCGCCGTTGGTGTGAGGGTTAGCGTCCGGTTTTGCGAAGAGGCGGTAACGGTGATGTTGTTGGCCGTCGCGATGGTGGCATTCCAGGCCAGGGAATCCTGACCGGACGCGAAGTTGGCCGAGATGCCAACTGTGGCGCTCGTGAGTTGCGATGTCGACGCATCGCTGATCGTCAGGCCCGGGGCAACAACGACAACCTGCGGAGCGTCTGGCGGAAGAACCTCCGTCCAGGCGACGGGAGTTGTCGAGGTGCCGGTGACAATCGGCGGATTCGCCACCGGACCTTGAATGTTGATAAAGTCGACGGAATTGGTTGGGTCGCTGGCGACCGTTCCGTCAATGGCTTGGAAGGTGATCGTGCGCGTGGGCGGATTGCCAACCACGCTGCCACTATAGTCAAACGTCACCGACTGCAGGGCGGCATTCCAATTGGCAAATGTGTCGTCGCCAGTTAGCGTCAGAATGCCGGTGGCGGCGTTGTAACTTCCGGTGATGGTCGGCGTGCCGGCAAAAGCCAGCGAATCGGTCGGCGCGTTGAAGCCGCTGGTGATCGCCACTTGCGCCGAGCCCAGGAAGAAGCTATCAACATCGGTGACCGTGACAACGGAGTCGATAACCACTGGACCAGAGCCGATGGGATAATTGATCGTAGCCTGCGCAGTGGTGACTACCGGCGGCAAGCTGGCATCGAAATTCGGCCCCCCGATGTTATTCAGCGGCCGATTGCCTGCAGTGGACGGAATGGTGTTGCTCTTGCCACCCAAGCTCCAGGTGGGAACGTTGCCGTTGATGCCCGATGAGGCAATCCAATCGCTGGCGACCCAGCCCGAGTTATTGTTGGCGCGGCCGAAATAATCGGCCGTAAATAACGCCGGAATAATCGTCGAATTCGGGTTGGCAAAGTTGGTTGCACCGGCTAGCGATTTGTCGACATAGTTGATGAACCCGTAGGAAACATCTCCCACCTGCGTTTGGGTCGCGATGGTTGCCCCCACGGCATCGTAAACCGTCCAGGTGTCGAACTCCGCTCCGTGCAATGTGCCCGTGGGCGGAACGTTCAGCGGTGAATCGAGCGAATCACCGGGGTTTACCGGATTCGGCGAGCTCATCAGCATGAAAGTCGCCGATGGCTTATAGATGTCGATATTGTTCGGCCGGAACAGAGAACTATGGCCGACGATGCTGCTGCCTGGCGCCCGAAAATGGCCGAGTTGTTTCCGTAGCCCGAACCAGTACCCAGCGCGATCGTGCCGTCGGGATTGATTCCATTGTCGAGGACCGCGGCGTGCGGATCGACCAATCCCAATCCGCCGAAGTCGGCATAGTTGTTGTAGGTGTTGCCGTTCTCCAGGATCACGAGATAGCCATTGCTGCCGGTCGTGATGCCGCCCAGGTCGAAGGTGTCAACCACGGTCCCGGCGGGGTAGTTGGTAATGGTTTGGCCTGATTGAACCGACAGCAGGCCGCCGGAAATGCTCACCAATTTCGTGCCGCTGGGAATGGTGTAGTTGGGCATGGTGAGTCCGGTGGCCGGATCGACCGAACGGATTTCGATGTATTGGTTCGGGTGATCGGGCGCGCCCGGCGGATTGACAAAGAGTTCGCTGATCACAAGCGAAGGAGGCGGAACCACGTCGATGTTCACGGTATTCATGGTTGTCAGCGGACCGGGCGACACAACGCTCAAGTCGTTTGTGGCGATGGTGATGCTCGCGCCACTGGCGCCAGTGCCGGTGAAATCGCTGGTTGGGGTGAAGACCAATCCATCCAGCGCGGTGTTCAGCTGCGTCAGCGTCCCTTTGAACGTTACCGACGCGCTGTTGTTCGCGCCACCGGTAATCGTGACGCCGGAGCCCGAGGCTAATGTCAAGGTTCCGTGCGTCGCAGTAAGCGTTACCTGTTCTTGGGTCAAAAATCCATCTGGATCGGCGATCGAAATAGCGTTGTATTCATTGACAATCGTCGGGTTAAACTGGCCGCTGGAAAATAGCAGCGGCGTATTCTTGATCAACCGCTGCGTGCCCGGAACCGTATTCACGGGCGGTAGATCAACGGCACTCAGTTGAATCAAGAATGTCTGGATAGGCGACTGATCGACTCCGCCATTCGCCGTACCACCATCGTCGTGGAGTTGCACCGTGAGGGTTGTGGTGCTGGCGGGACCTGCGACCGGCGTAAAGGTTAGCACTCCTGACGGCGAAATGCTGGGCTGTACCAGGAATGCTGTCGGGTTGTTGTTGCTGACGGTGAAGTTGACCGTCTGGCTGGCCTCGTTCGGCCCCGCCAAGATGTTTGTCGCCCAGGTCTGATTGTAGGTTCCCGAAGCGGGCACGCTCACATTGCCGCCGGAGGTAAACGATGGCGGCTGATTCACGGCGCCGATGTTGATGGTGATCAAATCGGTCGAAGTTTTTGCACCACCATTGCCGGAATTGCCCAGATCATCGGTGGCAATCGTGATTTGTCCGGCTGCGACGCCGCTGATATTAGGAGTTGGCGTGTAGACGAGTCCCGCCAGGGCCGAATTCAGGTCCGAAATGGTTCCCTGGTACGTAAAACTTGCCGTGCCGTTTGCGCCGGAGATTGGCGTCAGGTTGTTGGTTGTGCTAAGTGTCGCGGTGCCGCCCGTGACCGTAATTGAGACTTGAATTGGATTGGTCCCGGCGTCCGGATCGCTCACCGAGATGGAATTGCCGTTGGGGGTCGAAAACGTCAGCGGTAGATTTTCCAGTGTCGTTTGCGGAGCGAACGGAATGATATTAATCGGCGGCTGATTGTCTCCGACGGGCGTGACCGATATCTGGAACGTTTGCTGCGCTGAAGTGTCGTGGCCGCCGTTGGCGGTCAGGCCATCGTCATGCAACTGCACTGTTACGGTTACGCTGCCATTGGCTCCCGTCGCTGGCGTGTAAGTCAGAGTTCCAGTGGCCGGGTCGATTGCCGGCTGACCACCGGGTGTGAACAGTGCGTTGTTATTGTTCGAAACGATGAAGTTCAGAATCTGACTCGATTCGTTCGCCGCGCCAGGGCTAATGTTCGTCGCCCAATTCACAACGGTTTGTGCGCCGGCGGTGTTCACAACCGATTGACTAGCACCACGAACGAACGAAGGTGCCTGGTTGACGAAGCTAATCGATTGAGTGGCTGTGGCGGTGGCTGTGCTAAAAGGCGACGTGTCGGCCGGCGCGTTCAAATTCGTGATATCGAACGTACCGCCGCTGATGCCTTTCGATTGATCCCAGGCGTGAAAGGTGATCGTAGCCGCGCCGTTGTAATTGAGATTAGGCAAAAAACGAATGCGTGTGGAACCATCGGAGGCCAGCGTGAGAGCGGCGGTCTCAGAAACGATGGGGAAGTTTTGCCAATTGGCGCCACCGTTGAGACTGAATTGCCAGGTGCCGTTGCTCTGATCGGCCGCGGTAACTGCGATTCCTTGGAGAGATGCCGTGGTGTCGCTGATTGGACTTGAGCCCAACCCCGAAATAACCGCCGAAACGAGTTGCCCTGAATTGCTTGTTGGGTTTTCCAGCAGCGCTGGTAAATCTGAATTGCTGCCAGTCAAAGTAGGAGCTTGGTTAGGAGCAAACGCAACCCCGCGAAACCCTTGGTTGAAATTTGTGGCATTGAAGAACGGTACGAGCGTGATTGCCACGGCGCCAGTGGGAAGCGAACCATCAAGGGCATCGCTGGACAGCGTGTCGGTATAGGTAAACAAGGCCCCGCCATATTGACCGGCGTTGGCGTTGGTCGCGCCGCTGGTGGCGAAGATGACCACCGACGAGCCGGTCGAATAACCCGTCAGGCCAGTGATCTGGCCCTTGTTGTTCATACTGGGGTCGACCTCCACAAAACCGCTGGAATGCCAGCCGCCCGTAAGATTGCCCGACGCATCGGTATCGGCGGTGAATTTTTGAATGACACCTTGGTTGGTGTTGGCATCGACGGCGTAAGTTGTCGAATTATCGGCCACATACAGCGTATCTGGCTGGGTGCCGTGGTGCGCGGGATCAAGAGTCGCGAAGAAAAAATCGACAGGAATTTTGTTAGACTTGTCGATTAACACCCCGGTCAGCTCGGTGTACAACTGCGAACCGCTGGTGGGCAATCCGGTGCCAATCTGGTAAATCTTGCCGTCGGTTCCCATGCCGTAGAGTTGACCATTATAGATTTGCATCGAGGAGATGTGGATCGAGCTTGGAAAACCGGCGTTCGAGGGAGCCAGCGGTATAGAGGTTGAATCGCCGAAAGCGGCATAGCGCACGGTATCGACTTGTTGCGAGAAGAGGTAGAAGCCCGTGCCGTCTGCGGTGATCGACCCCGCCGGGGTAAATGTTGAAGCGTAATTCGTCGGCGCGGTCGACGTATCGACGCTGCCATTAATATCCACCCGGCCTGCATCCCGCGGTACGACTACGCCGGTGGTTCCCTTCAAGTTGGTGCCGGTGAGATTCGGCAAATTGGCATCGTAACCGGCGAACGACAGGAAGCGGCCATCGGCCGAAAGCAGAATGACGCCGCTGGGAGTCGCCGAACCTGCATTGACAATGGGATTCGGCATGGGTGTTGGCGAAGGCACTCCGCCTTGCGTGTCGGACGGATTGTTGCTGAAGGGCATTTCAATCGACTGCACCAGCGCGCCGCTGGGGCTGTATTCGTCCAGAAAGATTGGATTGCCGCCATTGGTGAGCGCGACCGATCCGTCGCCCACGCGGTAGATCACCAGATCGCCGCCGATGAACGGCTGGGCTGTCATCAGCAAGCGGTTTTCAAGCCGCTCCAGGCGGCTGCGATGGGGTCGACGCAGCGATGAACTATTTTTTAGAGATCGGACTTCCTCGCGCCGCTTCATTGAACGCCTTGATGCCATGTTGAGTTTTCCCTGTTTGCTGCAAATTGGTGAGTAAGCCTTAGTTTTACGGACGCGCGGTTTTGCCAGAATGTAGACTTACCCCTAGGACCTACAGCTGGCCTTGAACCCGCCGATTTTGAGACCGCAACGTAGGGGACGATCGTTAAGGTCAGATTAGGAATGCGTTAGATTTTGCGAGGGGCTCAAGTTCGGGGCCGAACGCTACTGGAAGATAAGATTGACCTTACGTTAAGCTCATCCTTGGACTGCTGCCCTTGTACATATCAGCGTGGGGGCGCAACGATCGTCCCCTACGTTGCGAACGGATTGCTCTCGCGAATTCCAAACCTCTCTTCACGTAAACGATCTCCGATGATGAACCGAGTTGCTTTGGTTACATTTTTTACGCTGGCCTTGGTAACGTGCGCCAGGGCGGCCGATTTGCATTTCATCGAGCCGTCCGCAGTCGATGTGGTTTCGCTGTTGCCACCGCCGCCGCCAGCCGGCTCGAAAGAAGCTGCGGCGGAATTAGAGCTCGTGCTGAAGGCGCAGGCCAATCGCACCCAGGCAGAGATCGAGCAGGCAAGAGCTGAAGCCGACCTTTCACCGGCTGCTTTTCAAGAAGTGCTCGGCGAATCGTTCACCGAAGGCAACTTCCCGAAGACATACGAAATGCTGAAAGATGCGGCCAAGGATTCCAAAAGTTTCAGCAACCAGGCCAAGACGTACTTCAAACGACCCAGGCCGGGAATGGCCGACGCGCATGTGCAGCCGTCAATCGAGGGTGAAAGCGATCCGAGTTTTCCCAGCGGCCATGCTACTCGCGGGATGCTGTGGGCGCTGATTTTAAGCGAGCTGGCGCCTGATAAAAAAGACGCGCTACCTAAGCGCGGACAAGAAATCGGTTGGGATCGGCTGGTCGCCGGGCTGCACTACCCCAGCGATTTGTACGCCGGCCGCGTACTGGGCCGGGCGCTGGCGGAACAAATGCAGAAAGATGCCAAGTTTCAGCGACGGCTGGCTGCCGCGAAAGTGGAATTCCAGGCCGTCCAAAACAGGACGCCGGTTCTAAGCGGAGCAGGGCGTTGACGACAGCGTGGACTTGACGTTGGAGCGTGTGTCGCTGTCTTATCGCGATGCTAGCGCAAACAAGAATAAGAGTACGACAACCGCAAACGGCGCGAGCCAGGTGCCAATGACCAGCGCACTGGCGATAAACTTTGGATAAGCAAAAATCACACAGAGCACGGTCAAAACGACAAACAGCAGCCGCAGCGTGAATTGATACCGCTTCATGCTGGCTATCATATCGCTTACGCATGGAAAAAGCGCCGATTTGCCGAGCCATTGGATTTATTTAGGGTTACCCTGCCAAATTCGTCGTAAGGGTAGTCATGCTCGGCATCAGGATCGGCGACGTGGGTCAGCTCGCTCACAAAATCGTAGCTGTAGCTGATCGTCCGCACCACCGAAGCGCCATCCATCCAGCGCTCTTCGCACATCCGGTTCAGAGCGTCATAGCTGTACTCGGTCGCCCGCTCATTGCGGTCGGTCTTTTGAATGAGGTTGCCATTGAGGTTGGCGAGACTCGGGCGTTGGCCGTGATCGAAGCGCGCGACGAAAGAAAAAGCTGAAAAACGAGGGAAACCGTGAAAAGGGAGGGAAACCGTGGGAAACGGGCGAAAACGGTGGAAAAGGGTAGAAAACCGAGGATCGTAACTGCGGCCGGAAGTTCGTCCCGCTCCCTCGCCCTTGGGGAGAGGGCCGGGGTGAGGGTGCCCAGTGGTTGTGCCCACGTCTCGGCTCGCCCACCGGTCACCCGCTGGAAAGGGCGGAGGGTCGGCGCAGGACGATCCGCGGCGAAGTCGACTTGGCAGGCGCGCAAGCATTCCCGCAATTTAGCAGGTACATGTACATTTGTCAATGTACGTTTTGGGCCCGTCGGGACGAGCGAACGACTCCGGCTAAAATCGTTCGGACCCCTTCTTTTTCTGCCTAGCCCATCGAATTTTGAGGATGCCACGTTGGCAGGTTAAAATCTCAAAGTCCGACTTTGGCTTGCGGCCCGCAATATTCCTCGATTTTTTTCGACTTTGGCGCACCGACGCCCCCAGATCAAAACCGCGACATTTGTGCAAATGAACACGTATAGGCAATTTGAGTAGTCGCGTTTGAGACACACGCCAAAATTGTGGGTCTGCGACGCCACGGCAAATTGTCCCTGCGACTACCAGGCGATAGCGGACGGTATCTAAGGCTACGGGTATGGCCCGAATGTCGATTACGACGTGAGCACGCAGGAGGTCTTCGTCTACGACGGCCACGAGATGCTGCTGCGGTACTCGGCGATCCTCGGCACGGAGACCGATTACAGCTACTTGAAAACCGATTACCTGTGGGGACCGGCGGTCGATATGCTCTTGGCGCAAGAGGACATCAACTACAACTACCACACGGTAAACACCAACTGGGCTCTTGGGCGACCAGCAGGACACGACTCGCGACGTTGTGGACAATACCGGCGCCGCCGTCGCCAATGGTCACTTCACGTACACGACGTTCGGCGTGGTTGTCAGCGGCGACGTGTCGCTCACGCGATACCTGTATACGGGTCAGGAATATGATGCGACGACCGGCGCTTACCTGTACAACCTGCGCTGGTACGACCCGGCCACCGGCCGCTGGGAAAGTGAAGACCTAATCGGCTTCGCCGGTGGGCAAGCGAACCTGGGCGCCTATGTGGGGAATAGCCCAACGAACTTTGTTGATCCGAGCGGATTGGAGGGTCGCCCAAGCAATCCAGGGCGAGCAGAAATAATTACAGGATACACCCCGCAGCCGCCTACAGAGAACGATTGCTTATGGATTTACCGAAACATGATGAGGTTTGCCGAAGAGGATTACCAAAGACGCTTGGCGGCCGCTAAGACTCGCGGCGAAAAATTAGCGGCGTTGATACAGAAACTAGCAGATGAAGCAGCCGCTTTGAAAGTGTACTTCGATTGCGCTATGGAGTCGCAGAATAGCGGTTGCCCGCAACCTGCGCCGGCACCTGTACCTGCTCCAGCCCCAGGACGTCAGCCAGTACCAGTGCCCCCGATCGTACCACCGCTTCCAGTGCAAAATCCCAATCCTGCTCCGAAACCGAATCCCCAGCCGAGCGAACCAAGCTGGCTCGATTATATCCTTCGTATCCCGTGTGCAATACCCAGGGTTTTTCCGGGACTGATTCCTGTATTCCCGAAGGGGCCACACGGCGAGGATATGGCATAATCGAGAAGAATTCACCAAATGGGTTGTAGGTATGAGGTGAGGTAGCGTTATGGAATCGGGAAAAGAGATTCTATCTCAGAGCAAAACTGTCTATAGAGGTTGCGAGAATTACACGGACGAAGTTTGGCAGTCCCTTGCCACTCCAGGGCTTGAGATTGAAGGTGGACTACCGTTTTTTAGCTTGATTCAAAGGACGTACTTTTGCGCCCAAGCCAGATTCGCGTGGATCGCTTCACACTAAGCGGCGGCAAGCCGACCTTAATGAACGTCTTTTGGTCTCAGAATGGAAGGGCGCACTCTTGGTCAACAACGCTGCCTCATCTCACAACCCACGCTGGTTCTCTTGAAATGGAGATTGCAGGCTTCCCGCCACCTATCCCCAAGCTTTTGTTCAACGCGCCGGGTCCAAACGTACTGACAGGTGCAACAGTAGTCCGACTACCCGACGAGATTTATGACGGTTCGGAATGCTTTGCTTTGAATTTGGTGTCGAATTTCGGCGAAGACGAGATGATTTGGATTAACAAACGAAGTTATCTAATTCATGGTCTTCGGGAACAAAATCGAATTGGAGTCAAACCCGGCGGCCCGTTTCATGGGCAACTCGTCGTTAGGGAATCAAAGATTCGACCGATCATTAACTCGCCACTACCTAGCGATATTTTTTCTTTCTCTGTTCCCGCGCCAGAGCCATCGTAAAGTTGATCGTTTGGTGGGGAAGCCAAAGAGGTTAGGTCAACAAGTTTAATTATCACGGAGTAAACCCAAAATGATCCGCATCGCCGAACCGCTGCCCGCTGACGACGGGCCGTATGAACATCGTTTCGACGTTGGGGAAGAAAGGGGGACATTCTACTTATTCCGAAAAAAACCAGAATGTCCCTTTTTCCTTTCTCACTAGGTTATGGGCCTAAGCCCTGGATTCCGACGTGGAATCCACGAAAGGATTGCACAATTCCACGCGCGTACCCATCATCACCACCGCCGCCACCCCGTACTCATCGGGATCCGATTGGAGACCGGGAAAGAAAACGGGTCAGAACGATTTGTTGAGAGGGGATCGCAGTAATTAGTTCTGACCCCTTTTTCTTACCCGGCGCTGAACCGATAGGGATGGAACACGTGAGCCAAGAGGCTCTGGAACACTTGGAGGCGCTGGGTTTCGCTTGTCAAGATTTTGAAGGTGGCTGGGAACTGACGCTGGCCGGGAATGAGCTATTGCCCGGGGGAAGAAAGGGGGACATTCTACTTATTCCGAAAAAACCAGAATGTCCCTTTTTCCTTTCCAGGAGCCCACCCAGGTGGGCGTGTCAGGTATCGCAAGGAACTCACGCAGATGGTTCAACATTTATGCGTAAATTAGGCGTTCTCTACGTCTAATCGCACTGTTGATAGCATTGTCCTGTGTAAGCGCGTTTTAGCGACTCAGTTTTCGCAGTGACCGTTCGTTGCCACACTTGTGGAATTGGGCGCGGTTCGGCATCGACTGGGTCAGGATCGGCAGTATCTGAGACTACCGAGTGGCTCCTACAATTTGCGAAAGCCAGGATGCACCTTGGGGGTTAAGCCTTGCTGGTCAGCAATCTTCCGGCATAAAGAAGCTAGTACGTCCCGTTCTTCCGACGAAAGGGCGGCGCAAAGATCGGACTCGTGCAATTCCGCAAGCCTAGAAACTTTTTCCAGCATTCGCCGACCGGCCCGCGTAAGCACAAGCTCGGAACGTCGACGGTCCTTCTGATTTCGCTTCCGCTCGACCCAACCTTTCTCTGTCAACTCATCAATCAATATGACCAAGCGGCTCGGCAGCACACCGAGCCTTGTGGCCAATTCTAGTTGATTGCTGTAGGGCGTAGCGGCGATTAAGCGCAAGATTCCGGCATGCGGGCGGGACATTTCCAACACTTTAATCCGCTCACCGAACCGGTCCGCAGCGTGGGCCCCGATTTGTGCCAGCAGGAAAGCGGCACCCGTATGTTGTTTGTTGGCGGATTTCGTCACTTGAGATTCCTCACCAATAGCATAGAAAAACCTCTTGCCACCGTCAATCATTCATGTTATGAATCATTCACAATAAGAACTGTCGACCTGGAGGGAAATCATGACCACTACCAACTCGCCCAAAGGCAAGCACCGAGGCCCGCATCCAGGCTTGGTCGCACTCGTTTATACCGTGCTCTTCAATGCAGGCTTGTCTTTTGTCGTATCGTTCCGTCCGCCAGAACATATGGCGGCATCGCCCACGGCTGTGCGACCCTACTTCCCCGGACCCTGGGAATCTACCCCAACCATTGTCACGTACTTTCAGACACATCCACATCAAGTGCTGTGGTGCGCCTTTTTGCAGTTTGGCGCGGCGATCCCTTTGGGCATTTTTACCGCCACGATGGTCAGCCGCCTTCAATTTGTTGGCGTGCGGGCCGCGGGGGCGTGGATAGCGCTGTTCGGCGGATTGATGACTGCGTTTAACATGGCCGCGACGTCACTGATTCTTTGGGTAATGTCCTATCCCGGTATCGCAGACGATGCAGGCGTATTGCGGGCCTTGTATTACCTCGTCATTTCTATTGGCGGTGTGGGCTTTTCCGTCCCAATGGGCATCCTCATTTTAGGACTAAGCATTCCTGCGGCAATTATGAAACTACTTCCCAAATGGCTCGTGATATTCGGTTTCGCACTTGGCGCGATCGGAGAATTGAGCTGGTTGAGTTTGGTCATTCCCCAAGCTCTGTTTCTCATACCTCTCACACGTTTTCCCGGATTCATTTGGGTCATCGCGGCAGGTTTTCTCTTGCCGGACACTCGCAAGTCGTGATTGCGAGCTTCATGGCCGCTCGATCGATCGCTACGTCGCGGCGAACGTGACCAAAGCGCACAGCGGCGCCTTAAAGCGCACCGGTGGGCGTGTCAGGTGTCAGTCAAGATGCGACAAGATCCCGTTGGCGACCGAGCCCAGCTTGATTTTGCCCGGCGCAGCTGCGAGTTGTGGCGGCTGGTCCGCTGGCTGGCCGAATGTTAGGCTGACGCAGCAGATCGTGCAGTTTTGATTCGGTTTTATGGCCATGACGAGAGGTCGTTCTCGGTTCTCTGCCATGGAACAGGGTCCGCGGCTCCGCCAATTGTGCAGCGACGATGTCTCAAACCTATGATGCAGTTGTGATCGGCGCCGGTCACAACGGACTCACGTGCGCGTGTTACCTGGCCAGGGCCGGATTGAAAGTCCTAGCGCTGGATCAGTACCACACGGTGGGTGGCATGGCGACCACCGAAGAGATAACTTTACCGGGCTTCAAGCCGGACTTGCATGCCTTTGGTTATCAGTTCGCGAACCTTTCCCCCGTTCCGCAAGAGTTGAACCTGTCGGCACAGAAAAAGGGGGTCAGAACTATTTAATAAAATAGTTCTGACCCCCTTTCTGTTCAAAGGCGTCAAGCCGGTTGTTCGCCCAGTGAATCGTAGATCGGCGGATTACGCAGCAGCGTGGGAACTAGCATTGCCGTGAAACAAGCGGCCAACATCGCCAGTAATTGCGTATCGATGTTCGTCAACTCGGTGACGAGAACGATGCCGGTGAGGGGCGCCCGGACGACGGCCGTGAAAAATGCAGCCATGCCGGCGACGGCGAACATTCTTGGGTCGGCACCCAGTTCCGGACCCCATTGCGCGGCGTAAGCGCCAAAAAACAAGCCCGCCTGAGCGCCCAGCACGAGGAGCGGCGCGAACAAACCGCCAGGCGTTCCGGCGGCATACGAGACGGCGCCCAACGCAAATCGCAGGGCGAACACCGCCGGCAAAATGCCCAGCGCGAAGGAGCCGTCGAGCGCTGCTGAGTCAGGTTGTCGCCGCCGCCGACACATTGCGGCAAAAACCAGGCGAGCAGACCCACCGCGGCCCCGACCACGCCTGCCCGCACTTCCACCGAAAGGCGTGTCATTCGATTGGCCGCGGCCAAGGCGCCGACAATCGCGCGGTTGTAAGCGACGCCCAAGAGACCCACCAGCAGACCAAACAGGGCAAGCAGCAAGAGCGTGGGCAACGTTGGAAAGGGAATGGCTTGGAGGGGGAAATTGGGCTGGTTTCCCAAGAGCGCGCGCGACACGACAATCGCCGACGCCGACGCGCCGAGCGTGGAGATGGTGATTCGCGTGTCGAAACGTCGCAGCAGTTCTTCCAGAACGAAAACACATCCCGAGATCGGCGCATTGAACGCGGTTGCCAGCCCCGCCCCGGCGCCGGCGGCCAGCAGGATGCGCGCATCGGCCGCAGACAGGCGGAAGAACGTGCCGACGAACTGCGAAATGATGGCGCCGATCTGGATAGTCGGTCCTTCGCGGCCCAGCGCCTGGCCGGCGCCAAGGGCGAGTAATCCGCCGACAAACTTCACGGGCAGCAGGATGTAACCAGGCCGCTTTATTTTCTCGCTCAGAACGGCCTCGACGTTGGGAATGCCGCTGCCGGACGCGGCCGGCGAGAAACGCCGCACCAACCACGCCGCGAGCGCGCTCGCCCCCGCCGTCAGCGCGACCACCATGAGGAGGCCCATGAAGGGAGATCCGTAGGCCGAGTCAATCACTTCGTTGCGCAGCCGATCGGCTCGTTCCAGCAACCAGTGAAAGCACGCGCCGAGGAATCCGGCGGCGGCGCCGGCCAGCACCGACAACAGCGAACAGCGCGAGCGTCGCCAGACCTTTTCGCTGGTTTAAGGCGTCCGGAGCCACGGACCGTGATTTCCGCGGTTTGCGGGGGAGAAAAAGAGGGCATTCCACTTTTTCTGCTGCCCGGCGCGGTTTCAAAATATCAAATGCGACAACTTTGCCTTGGCAATTGGCGGCAGCTTGCGTCGCGAGCAATCGCCGCAGTTCGTGATTCATCGAACAGACCGTTGGAACCTCAAAAAAACGTTGAGTATATCAGAGGAAACCGATGTCGCGTTTGGTTTTGGAATCCGTCTGGGACGTACTTGCCGAGAAAAACAATCGAACGGAGACACGTAAAGATAGTCTTGGTCTCGAAACGACTTGCAAAAGCGGAGGGCACGGGACTCGAACCCGCAACCGGTTTCCCGGCACCACATTTCCAGTGTGGCCGCTAGCCATTCGCTTACCCTCCAGAACCGCTGTTAGGATTGTACTTTACGACTTTTGCTTTCGGAAGCTGGACCCTGAAATACAGCCGCCGTGCAGCCAATTTCACGCTGTCGCGACGGCAGTGTCGACCAGGAAACGGCGAGCAGGTCACGGCAGCGATTCTTCCAGCGCCAGTGTTACTTGCAGGCTTCAATCGAAAACTTTGCCGAGATCCCAATAATCCTTGGCTTTTCCGAATTCGAGCTTGTATTGTAGATCTTTGACTCAAGAGCGCTCTTGCTCTGAGGGGGGATTCTTCATCGCTGGATTTGGCGGTGAAAATCAACGAATCGTGACGAACATCTGATCGATTGAAACGGAACTCAGTGTTGACCCTTTAGACAATCATCATTGGTTGGTCGCAATATGGTCCCATTCACTGCGTTTCGCCGAAACCGAGGCAGCTGTCTTTATCCGACTGCGTCTGCGAAGCTTCGGAAACGGCGCTTACGGTGCTTACGGATGGAGCAGTTAGAAGATCGCCGAGTCATGGCGCAGATCATCGGCTACGGATTTGAAGAGGCTGTCGGCAACGCGCTCGATTCGGCTGCGGTTAATGGAGCGCAGGACGGCACGTTATTCAACGGCGCCACGCGAATTGTCGGCGGGTTGGTTGGTGCCCAGGCGATCTTGCTTGATGGTACGAACGACAAAGTGTCATTCAGCGGAGCCATATCGCAAACCGATTCGCTGGCGGGAGTAACCCTGGCAGCGTGGATTAATCCGAACGCTTTAAGCGGCACGGCCAGCCAAGGTCAAGCGATTGCTGCCCTGCTGCGGGGAACCGCCGGCAGCACGCTTCAGGCCCGTGCCAGCGTTCATATTTTTGGCGACGGCCGCATCCGTGCCGGGGGGCGAGAGCTCGACAGCAACAGCTTTCAATCCGTCTTCACGGCTCCGGGCGTAATTACCACGGCGGAAGCTCTGGGCGACGTCTGGATCCACGTGGCGGCAGTTCTCGATTATACAAACAACACAGTCGCCATCTACAAAAACGGCGTGCAAGTATTGGCTCCCACTTCAATTTCCGGTTGGGCAGCCGGCAGCACCAGTGACAGCACCCTTAGTCAGGGATTTGTCGTGGGGTCCAACGACATTACTACCACTGCGAGCGAGCAATTCAGCGGTTTAATTGACGATGTCCAGTGCTTCAATACGGCGCTCAGCGCCGCGGAAGTGCAGAGCATCTACAACGGCACCTTGCCGTCGGCGCCTGCTGCTCCCGATAATTTGGTGGCGACTGGCACTTCCAGTTCGCAGATTCAATTGACATGGAACGATAATTCCACGAACGAAAGCGGCTTCAAGATTGAGCGTAAACAAGGCGCAGCGGGAGTGTATCAGGAGATCGCTCAAGTGGCGGCGGGAAACACGGCTTATACCGACAACGCCGGCCTGGCGCCGAACACACAATACTTCTATCGAATTCGCGCTTATAACGCCGGCGGCAACTCGACGTACTCTAACGAAGACGACGGCGCCACGCTGCCCGCCACGCCGCCGGCAGCCCCCAGCAATCTCACGACGGCGGTGCTGAGCGGCACGCAAATCGCGTTGAACTGGAACGACAATTCCAGCGACGAAAGTGGATTCAAGATCGAGCGCAAACAGGGTGCCGGAGGAACGTATCAGGAAATCGGCCAGGTCGGTCCGGCCATCACCACGTTCCTCGCCAGTGGCTTGATGCCCAACACCGACTGCACCTTTCGGGTGCGCGCGTTCAATTCTGGCGGTGACTCGGCGTATTCCAACGAATCGACCAGCACGACGAATAACTCGGTTGCCGCGCCCAGTGTGTCGTCCATTACTCCGTCCAGCGGCACTAGCAATGTGCTGCGCAACGCGCAAATCATCGCGGAAGTATTCCTGCCCAACAGCGGGATCGACGAGCTCACACTCTCGGCAACTTCGGTGAGGCTGGTGCGCGTCAGCGATAGTTTTGCGGTGCCATCGGTAATAAACACCTCAGGCGGCGGCGATATCATCGTGCTGCGGCCGCAAGCCGATTTGGACCCTAGCACGCTCTATCGCTTCGAGGTCACCAGCGACTTGAAAGATCTCAATAGCCAATCGTTCGTGCCATTCCAAAGTACATTCACCACTGGCACCGGCGTGGGGGCGGTTTCGTCTGTCGTGCAGTTCGAGCACGTGGCCTTGCCGATTGCCGACGGCAGTCAATATACATGCCTCACAATCGGGCCCGACGGCAAGCTGTACGGTCTGGCAAATAACGGACAGATATTCCGCTGGAATATCGAGACGGACGGCACGCTGTCGAACGAGCAGCTGATCGATTCGTTGCGCACTTACACTGGTGCGACCGTCAATCGGTTGGCAATCGGCCTGAAATTCGATCCAGCCTCAACGGCAGATAATCTCATCGCCTGGGTCACGCATACGACGTTTGGTTTTGCGGGCATGGCCGACTTCGGCGGCAAACTTTCACGTCTGTCCGGGCCGAATTTGGAAACGGTGCAAGACTATATTGTCAACCTGCCGCGTTCCGCCCGCGACCACGTGACCAACCAAATCGATTTCGGACCAGATGGCAAACTCTATTACACGCAGGGCAGCTTATCGGCGATGGGAGCGCCCGATACGGCGTGGAGCAACCGCAACGAAAAGCTGCTGTCGGCAGCAGTGGTGCAAGTCAATACATCCGCGCTGCAGACATACGTGCAAACCTATGGCGTACCGCTGGACGCCTACACTGGCGGTCTGGACGATTCTGGCAATCCTCTGCCCGCGCCGGTTCCTGGACCCGATGGCGTGCTGTTCGACCCTTTCAACCCGGCATCGCCGGTGCAGCTGTACGCCACTGGCGTGCGCAATGCTTACGATCTGGTATGGCACTCCAACGGCTCGTTGTATGTAGCCACGAACGGTTCCGCGTCGGGAGGAAATTCGCCTGCCACTCCGACGATTCCTCCCGAAGGCCTATTGCCGCGAATCGACGCTGCCATCAACGGCCCTTATACCGGACCTGACGTGCCGGCCGCGAATAACAATCCGACCCAGCCCGATCTGCTATTCAAGATTGTTCAGGGCGATTATTACGGACATCCCGATGCGGCGCAATGAATTTGTGCTCAATGGTGGAAATCCCACCGCGGGCGTTGATCCGTTGGAAATCCCCACCTATCCGGTCGGCACTTTGCCCGATCGAAACTACGGCGGCATTGCATTCAACTATGGCAACAATTTCTCGCCTGATGGCATCATTGAGTACAAGAGCACAAATTTCGGTGGTGCACTAACGGGGCGGCTGCTGAATGTCCGATACAGCGCGGGTGACGATATCATCGTGCTCACCCCTGGCGCCGATGGCAGCATCGTCAGCTCGATTTCCAACTTGGCTACTTTCGACGGGTTCGTCGACCCGCTCGACTTGATCGAGAACACCGCCAACGGAATGCTCTACGTGTCTGAATACGGCGGCAGCAAAATCACGCTGCTTCGTCCACAGGAAGCAAACATCTCTGCCAACAAAGGCACTCTATACTTCAACGACCCTTCAGACGGAACGGCCAGCAATCCACAAACAATTTCGGTTACCAATTCCGGTAACTTCGACTTGGTGATTCCAGCCGGCGGCCTGACCGTTGGCGGCGCCGATGCGGGACAGTTTACGCTGGTCTCGCCCACGACGTTGCCGCTTACCATTGCACCGGGAAACTCGGCCGATATTCAGATTGCATTTGCCCCATCAACAAACGGAGTGATGGTTGCAACGCTCAACATTCAGAGTAACGATCCTGACACGCCGACGCTGACCATTCAGCTCCGCGGACTGGGACACACGGCGTTTCAAGGCAATGGCGAGCCCCCGCTGCGACAAATTCTGGATCTGTTCGAAATCCCCATCGATGTCGGTTTTACCGGGCTGACCACGCCTTACGTGGACGCTCTGATTGGCGAAGAAGTTGCACAGCAAACGTTGAAGAAAGCGGGGCCCGGAAGCATCACGATTGAGCCGTTGGCCTCGTTTGGTCCCGCTTCCACGCCGGACTATCGCTTCGGCTGGTACTTGCCGGGACAATCGTCTACGCCAACGGAGTTGTTTACTGCAGAATCGTTGAATCCGGTTTCCGGCGGCGACGGCCAAACGGTGAATCCAGTGATTGAGACCGGTGTGACGCAATTTGATCCGGGTACTCAAGCGTTTGGCATCTACGGGGAGTTTCCCAGCCAAGGGACGCGCCGCGCCTTCAGTGAAAACGCGCTAAATACATTCGATGGAACAAACACTCGTAAAATTCGCTTCTGGCCACTCAAAGACGCCGCCGGCAACGTTGTGCCGAACGCCTATGTTGTGGGCATGGAAGAGGCGTCGAACAACGACCTGAACGATGTGGTGGTCATCGTTCGCAACGTGATTTCGTCGGTGGCTGTTCCGGGCGATTTCAACCGCGACGGCCGGCGGACTACCGCCGACATCTCGGCGATGCTCAGCGCGCTCACAGATTTAAACACGTATAAAGCGGCAAAAAATCTTTCCGATGACGACTTGCTGGCCATTGGCGACCTCAATGGTGATCTGGCGGTAAACAATCGCGATATTCAACCGTTGCTCGACCTGATTGCCAGCGACCTGCCTGGCGGCGCGGGTCAGCTGTTTCCACTAGCGGCGCAACCCTTGCCATCAACAGCCCTGCCAAATCGGTGACGCTGACTGATGACGGCGGACAACGTAGCGCAGCCACCGTGGGGAGCGGCGCTAGCAGTGCTGTGGTCAGCGACATCATTGCGCTATTTGGAAGTCAATTGGCTTCTTCCAGCCAACGCGCAAATTCGCGATTGGCGTTTTTGCAAAAGCGGATTCGAGTTCAGCCAAGCGCCGATCCGCGAGAGGCATTGCCCCATTTGCTGTCCGCGGCGGTGGACAATGCCGTTCGTGCCTCATCAATGTTTCGCAGCCGCCATTTGCATTGGAGCGAAGCAATCCACGCACCGCTGGATGGAGTGGATGACTACTTTGCGGCACAATCAACTTTACTTTCTTGAAGTCGGATCGCCGAAGCACGCCTGCCGCAACTTTAATCGTGTCGCTTGCTCCCATCGCGTACAAATTTATCAAATTGTCCGGATGAATTGGGCAGATATTCAGTACGAATGCAGCACTCGATCCCCTCCGCTACACACGCGCTGCTGCCGTGAATTCGTTTAGTTCAACCAGAAGACGCGATAATCCTGCGTCAATTTGCAGTAGCGTTTGGTCCGCCTGCGAAAGATCGCCCGATTTCCCGGAGATCTCCAAGCGCTCGAATGCTAACTTCAACGAACTTATCCCGAAGACCGACATCGATCCCTTTAACGTGTGAGCAGTCAGGCGCACCTGCCCGGCGTCGTGTTCGATCACTCCACTGTGCAGCGCCGCCATCAAGATCGCATTTTCTTCCAGGAAGACACTTATTACCGACCGCAACAACTCTTCATCACCGCTAACATTCGCCAGCGCGGTGTCGAAATCGAAATGTGCGGACGCTGGACCGTCCTCAACCGCGAACAACTGAGGAATTCGATGGGCGCCCCCGACATTTTCCGAAAGCCGGTCCACGTCACGGACCCCGATCTCCGGGTTTGCAGAAACCGTCTGTTTGTCGGTGGCGTCAACGCCGGATGATTTGCACCCGTTGGCCAATTCATCGATCCAAGCTCCCTCGACAATTTTCAAGAGTTCTTGTTTGCGCACGGGCTTGGTCAAGTAAGCATCCATGCCAGCCGCAAGACAGCGGTCTCGGTCGCCCAGCATGGCATGAGCAGTCATGGCGATTATCGGCGTGTGGCCGCCAGAAACAGCTTCGAGCTGTCGAATTGCGGCCGTGGCCTCCAGGCCGTCCATTTCGGGCATTTGTACATCCATCAAAATCAGGTCGAACGACTGGCCTGAATATTTCGCGAGTGCTTCGCGTCCATCGTTAGCGACGACAACGATATGCCCGCGAGGCAGCAACATTCCCTGGGCGACCGTTTGATTAACCAGTCCGTCCTCTACCAAAAGGATCGTTCGACGCGTTGGCGGAGGTTCGCTGTGCGCAGTCCCGTTAACCGGTTCTGGGGTATTGTTACACAGCGCGTTGGCAATGGCATCGAACAGTTCCGATTGCTTCACCGGCTTAGTAGCGAATGACGAGATGCCAAGTCGCTGGCAACGGCCAATGTCAAAACCGTGTTCACCGCCAGACAGCAACATCACGATTCGCGGCGCGTTGGGCCCGCAGGCGAGCAACCGTTCCGCGAATGCGAAACCGTCGGCGCCTGGCAGGGCCGCATCAACAATTGCCAACGGGAACGGGCCGCCTGTGCTGGCCAGGTATGATTCTGCGCTGGCGACACCTTCAGCCAGGATGGGAGTCAACCGCCAATTCTCCAGCATCTCTTTGAGAACTAATCGACTGACTGCGTTGTCATCGACGACCAGGACGGGTAAACCGTCGGGCCAAATTGATGTAAGCGTCGTTGGAACCTCGGCCGCAGCGGCAAGTTCAAACTGCACGGTGAAGTGAAAGCTACTTCCGCGACCAGCTTTGCTTTCTACCCGGATGCTCCCACCCATTAGTTCCACAAGACGTCGGCATATCGCCAGACCCAATCCTGTGCCACCGTATTTGCGGGTGGTGGAAGCGTCGGCTTGACCGAAGGCCTCGAAAATCTCGCTTTGCTTCTCGACCGGGATACCGATGCCGGTATCGCGCACGCTGAATTGCAGCTCAACGAGCTGCTTCGTTCGGTTCAGCGAATCAATTTCTAAGACAATTTCGCCACGTTCGGTGAACTTGATGGCATTGTTCACCAGATTGGTTAAAACTTGCCGCAAACGCATTGGATCGCCCAACAGCGAGTCAGGTACGCGACTGTGAATGCGGCTGACCAATTCCAACCCTTTGCGATGCGCCCGAAGTGCCAACGTAGTAAGCGATTCGGCCACCGTGTCTCTCAGGCGGAATTCAACTTTTTCCAGCACTAATTGCACGGCCTCGATTTTCGAGAAATCCAGAATGTCGTTGATCACATTCAATAGCGAGCCGGCGGAATCGCGGATCAACTGCAGGTGTTTCTGTTGATTGGGAGACAACTGCGTATCGAGCAAAATCTCGGCCAGCCCGATCACGCCGTTCATGGGCGTGCGGATTTCGTGGCTCATATTCGCCAAGAAGACACTTTTTGCGCGGTTGGCCGCGTCGGCCGCTTCTTTTTGATGCTGGATCGTTTCGTTGGCGATTGCCAGCAGTTGAGACTGTGCCTGCAGCAACTCGCACAGGCTCAGAAGTCGGTGCTCGCCGGCGGCGTGTGCAACCACAACAGGCTCGTACACGAAATCTCGCGGGCGACTCAAAGCAATCCGCGTGGCATCTTCAATTCTCGTCGTGCCTGGTAAAATCAGCGGCTGAATGGGGTCCACTTCCAGCATCACCTCAATCGGCCGCTTCATGTACAGTTCTAAGCCGTAGGGACGACTCAAATGCTCCAAAAACTTTTCCCGCGAAATCATTCCCAGCAATATCGAACGCTCGCCGATCAGCACACCGGGAATCTCCGGCTGCCGCTGAAGTTCGTTGGCGACGACCTGGCCGATCGTGCGCGAGGTCACTCGGAAGTCCGACGCGGGAAGGTCGGCTATCACCGATTCCGCCGTGAGATGGCAAAGGCTGGAATGAAACACATCAGCATCCGGAAAGGCGCAATGCGCGCCGCCTGCCGCAATCAAGTTCAATTTCAACATTGTAGCAATCTGCGGTTGGCGTGTTCGCTAAGTTCTGATGAGTATTCTGTCAATTAATTTTCACCCGCAAAGGCATTGGTGTCCGCTGCTTTGCGGTTGAACTGTTAGGAACTGATTAGCGTGTATTGAGAATCGTGCCGCTAGAAATCGGATGGAATTGGCAGCGATCGGTTATAGCCAATGACGCCACAAACATTTGGCAGCGTTGACTCGCCGCGACGCTATGTGTGAGTTCTACTTCAGATTGCACCTTAAGAACGCCGCCACTGCAAAGGCCATTGAACTTCCAAAATCTCATGGCGACTGCAATAACTTCGTCGAACCCGTACGATGAAGTCCCTTACATTAGCGTCCCGATTCCGCATTCACATCCGGACCGTTTGGCAAGTGTGGCTCGACTATTCGGACTGGCGGCGGCAGACACACGCAGGGCGCGCGTTCTGGAAATTGGCTGCGCATCAGGCGGAAATTTGTTGCCCATGGCCGAAAGCCTTCCCAATAGCGAGTTCTTAGGGTTGGACAAATCGGGCCGCCAAGTGCAGTCCGGAAATCAGATCATTGCGGAGTCCGGATTGACCAATGTGATCCTCAAACAAAAAGACATTCTGGAAATTGGCACTGACCTCGGCACGTTCGATTACATTATCGTGCGTGGCGTGTATTCTTGGGTGCCGCCCGTCATCCGACACAAACTATTCGAGCTTTGCCGCGATTTGCTGGCTCCGCATGGCGTGGCGTACATCAGCTACAATACCTATCCCGGTTGGCATTTGCATAAAGTGCTCCGTGATCTGATGCTGTACGGAACCGCCAAGCTGACGGTGTCTGACTCTCGCGCGAAGCGGTCACGAGCTCTTTTGGCCTGTTTAGCGCAAGCCATCCCCAAAGAAAGCAGTGCGTACGGTGCGCTACTCGCCGAGCATCTGGAAGCAATTCGCAATTATCCCGATTCGTTCTTGTTGCATGATCACCTGGAAGATTTCAACGAGCCGATCTATTTCCATCAATTTATGGCCTCTGCCCAGTCGACCGGACTGCAATATCTGGGTGAAGCTACTTTGGGCGAGATGTACGTCGGCCGATTTCCGGCATCGGTCCAACAGACGCTGTATTCAATTGCCGAAGGCATCGTCGAGGCGGAACAGTTTCTGGACTTCTTTTCCAATCGCTCACTCAGGCGGACCTTGCTCTGCAAACAAGGCATCCTGCTTGATCGACGTTTGACGAGTGAGCGTGCCAGACAACATTACTTTGCCGCGGACGTGCAACCGGAAAATGCAAATCTTCAACTGTCGCAGCACGGCGCTGAGGGGTTCCGTTCGGCAACGGGTCACTGCGTTGACGCCTCCGAACCGATCATGAAGGCTGCACTCGTGCATGTAGGACGAATCTGGCCGAAATCAATCCAGTTTGAAGAGCTGCTTGAGGCAGCCCAACTGATTTTGAATGAACGCGACCCGTCGTTCGATTCTCAATCGAGCTATCCAGAGATCTTGGGTGCGCGATTACTGCACGGGGCGGCCAGCGGCATGATCGAGGTGCGTTTGAACTGGCCGCGTTTTACGACCGAGGTTAGCCGCTTTCCCCAGACCACGCCGCTGGTGCGCACTCTTAGTTAAATCGACGAATCTAGTGCCGAATCGGCGGCATGAGGTGGTAATGCTGAATGCAGTCGCCCGATTTACTTTGTCGCACGCCGATGGCAATCAGTCGATCGAAGATCTCGTTCAATGGGCGTTAGCAGCTGCGAGGGAAGGGACCGTGCAGCTTGTAAACAACACGCGAAATGCCGATCAATCGGGAACTCCAGAGCCGATCGTATCGCAGGCGGTAACAGAATCGCTAGCGACCGCAGCGCGAAATGCGCTCTTGATCAGCTCAAGTGTACGCGAACGCAGCGGCCCAGGATTTTGCCATCCCGATTTCGTGCCTAGCGAAAATTTAACTGATCACCGCTACGCCGTCCGTAAGTTCATCGAAACGGCGTGCATGAGTCTAAACTGTCGGCAAATCCGCGAGCTGTGTCTGTTCGCTGAGTTGCGAAAACAGGTTATCGATGACCGGAGTATTCGGACTCCAGGCGGCCAAGGGATGGGACTCTGGGGACGAGTCGATGATCAAGGCCGGCTGCAGGTGTGGCAGATGAGTAATGCCAGTCGAAACGACTGGCGAAGAATTCTGCGGACTGCTGCTCGAAAAACTAGTGGTCGAAACGGCCGTGTTTGGCGCCCCGGCCATCAGCAAATTAGCCGACTTCGTGGTGGGACTAATCGAGCCCGGGTTGCTGCTGGCATCCACCACAATTGCGCCATTAGCGCTAGTCACCAGACCGGCGAGGATCAACGCGGCAGGAATGCTGCTTGCAGCATTACCTTGAATGTTCAAGGTCTTGTTGCCCGCGAAATATAGCGTTGCCTTGGGGGCGTAGACGATACCTATCATTTGGACCGTACCGCCGGAAATCGAGATTTTCGTGCATGACGCACGATCTTGGAACAGCACGATGCCTTGATACGTGCCTTCGGTCGGCGCGGAAAGGGTGATTGTGCAACCGGGAGCAAAACTGATGCTGTCGGCCTGCTTTTTCGGACCCTTGGGGGCATTGTAAATCGTCACCCCCGTGCCCGTTAGCTTGGCGTTGCCGCTGACCTGTAAGCCACCCCCTTGCAGATAATAGATGCCGGGCAGCAGCGTGACCTTCGCATTTCCGGACACTTTGATGCCGCCGACATAAGTGCCGGGCGATAACACCAGATTGGCCTTGCCGGTGGCATTGACTGCTTTGTGGGCGGGCGTGGTGATCGCCGGAGCCGCCAGCAAGGCCAAGGGATCGGCCTGTGGCGCGGTGTACATAATTGCGCCTGGAACTTCCCACGACCGGTTTGGCTTAATTTACCGGTGACGTCAATTTCCGCGGCCGAGATATTGCCGTTCCCCGTTTCGACGCCGGCCTTGGCGTTCTTGGAGTTGATGATGATCGCGCTGCCGATCACGTGAATGCCGCCGTTGCCGGAGTTGGTGAGTGCGCCCTTGGCTGATGGATCCAGCAGTAATATGCCAGCCTTGCCGACATCGTTGTGGTTGCCGACGCGAACCTTGGCTTCCAGTGTCACTTGGCGAGTCGGATCGGTGAGTGAGGTAATTTGCACCGTCACCGTCCCTTGACCCATGGCCGTCGAATTCGTCAGCAGAGTTAGCGCGCCGGTGGCCAGTCCAGGCAGTCGGAAGAGTTCGAGTGATTTTGTCGGCAGGCCGTCGAGGCCCACAAGGCTGGCGGAAATAGCGCCGGTGGTGCCGATGATCGAGGCAGTGAATGCGTCTTCCGTATTACCGATGTTGAAGGCCGACAGGGTGAAGGTGGCCTTTCCCGGCAGGTCGAGAGTTTGCGAGGCAGGAGTCAGGCTGGCCGATAAGCCTGCGGTCTGATCGATGGTCACTGTGGCGTCGACCGAGTCGATGACAGCGGGTTGACTGTGCGAGGCCGCGATGGCCGTGAGCAATAGTCCGCCCGGGTCGGCGAAATCGACTGCGTCGATATCGATCCGCACGCTGGTGGAAGCTGCCCGCTGCCAAAGTGACCTGGGCCGATTGTAAATGGGCCACCAGCGCCGCCGGTCCGGCTAACCGCAAATCGAATGTGTCGGTCGCCGAACTTTTGTTGGTGACGGTTAATAAGAAGAAGCCGCCTGGGTTCGTCGAGGAATGATCGAGGCTGACACTCACGCCAGCGGCCAAGACATTCAAAAAGCCACTCGCCTGAGCAGTGATGCCGGGTTTGGTCGTCGATGTTGCCACGACTTGGAACGGATAGGCTGCCGCCGTGGTTCCCACTGCTGAGGTTAGCACCAGTGTGACGCTGCGGAAATTGCTGGCCCCCGGCGGGACATCGATAGTAGTGACGATCTGGCCACTCTGGAAGAACTGCGCCGTCACGCCCGTCGGCAATCCGGTGATCGATATGCCAAACGTATCGGTGTCGCTGCCGGTGTTGATGACTTGAACTGTATAGCTGGCCGACGTTCCCTGCCCGGCGGTTGCCGACTGCGGGGCCAGCGTGACGACAACGCCGTGCGATTGCGCATCGACCGGAACGGCAGGGCCTTGCAAAAGGAGGTCGCCCACCACCGAGCCTGTGGCACCGCCGGCCGTGGCGGTCACGGAGAAACTGTAGTCGGCCTCGGCAGCGAAAGAATCGGAAAGCAGCGTCAGCGGCACATTGGCCGTGCCGCCGGCGGCAATCGTCACCGACGTGGCGAGACTCACCCAGTTCGGCGCCACGCCTTGCACTGCCAGTTGATACGTGATCGCTTGACTGGTCGGATTCACAAGGTTCACGGTGTAACCCGCCGGCGCGGCGGGCGCCACTGTCTGTGTTGCGGGCGATAAGCCGATAATTTGTTGACCGGCCACAACTTGGTCGGGCAAGCCGAGCATGCCAGGCGTACCGGCGGTGGCGGAAACGACCGTGGCGGCTGCCAGGAAGGGTCGGCCCGCCAAAGCGCCGGCAATGCCCGTCAAACGAATCTCAGTCAGGGTCTGACCCAGGAAACTTGCCGGCAAGTCGAAGCTTTGGCGATCCAGTCGTCCCTGACCTCCCGCGAAGCTGATCGAGGGTAATGCCTGCGAGACGGTATTCACAAAGACCCCGTTATTGAAGTCGCGGACATTCATTCCTTCGACGAGGTCGAAGGAAGCCTGAGCACCTCCAGTACCGATGAACTCGATTGTCCCCAGCAATGTTCCCGGCGCACCATAAAACGAATTGATAAGCGTGTAGACCCTCGTTGGATTGGCGACATTCACGGGAAAATCAAGGACGCTGGGGGTCGCCGGCGTCGCATCGGCGGTGACCGCGACTCCCAGGTTGGTTGTATTGGGGTAATGGGCCAGCGTGAAATCGACGCCGCCCACTTGAATTACGCTGCCGCCGGTCGGGAATTCTCCGGGAACACTGTCGGCCAGAAAATTGTTGATTTGCGGATCAATATTTACAGAGGTGGAATTCACGTCGGTCGTCGTGAAATCCACCGTCGCATCTTCGACCACCGTCCGCGCTTCGCCGGGCTGCAAATGGCTGACCAGCGATTTCCACGTAATGGTTTGGTCGGTATAGCCTGCTGTGAACGCGAGGTCCCATTCCAGCGTTTCTGAATCCGGTCCGGTGGTGATTTTGGTCGGCGCCAGGTTAAACGAGTTGGGATCGACCGCCACCCCGTTGTTGGTCGGGATGGTCAGCTGCGCTTTGACCAGCGTTTGTTGCGACTGGCCGATGTTGTAGATGATCAGATTCGATCCGTCGGCCGTGAACAGCTGATTGCCGGAAACCGCGAAGCCGTCTCCAGTAATGTTCCCGGGCACAACGATTTGCGTTACGCTCACGTTGCTAGGGTCACTGGCATTGAAGAGCAGCATCTCGGGCGAAAATTGGGACCGGCCACGCTGTCAGTCACAAACAAATTATTTCCCAAGCTATATAGGAAGCTTTGGCCGATCGAGGCCACGTTGAGCGTTTGCGTGGAGAGAATGGTCGGCGCTTGCGGATTCGTGAGGTCGAGCACACCCACGACGACCTGGCCTTGAATGCCGGCCGTGCCGGGGCCCCAATATTGGCTGGAACCGAGCAAGAAGGCTCGATTGCCTGCCACCGCGATACCCTGGACCACTGCCATGCCGGGAATCGTGAGGGTTTCGAGCACGGACGGCGCGTTGGAATTGCTCGTGTCGACCACCAGCACTTGGCCGCTGACGCCGGTGGTGACATCGCGGGTGGCGGTCGTCGTGCCGGCGAGCAAGACATTATCATTCACCGCCGCTGTCTGCCAGACATTCGAGCTGCCGTCGGGCCAGCTCAGTCCATCGGGATAAACATGCGTGGGATCCGGCGGCTTATTGTAGACTGCGCTGACGACGGTCGGTGCCGCGGGATCGCTGATGTCGATATCCAGACTTTCGCCAAACTGACCAAAAATCTGGCCCGTGAAAATGAAATACCGGTACCACAAGGCGCTGGTAAACACATGGTTGTTCGAGATCGAGATGCCGCCAATGCCCGTGATTACTTGGCCCTGAAACGTCAGTGGCGTTTGGCCCAGCAAGCTGGGACTCGTGGGATTTGCCAGCGAATAGACCAGCAGCGAAGATGCGTTGAAGTTGGAGGTCAGCACCACCAGTTGGTTGCCGTTATTGATTTGTAAATCACCAACCGGCTGACCAGCCGGCAATTGACCGGCGCCAAAACTGGACAGGACCACGGGATTGGCCGGATCGGTGACATCGACAATGTTGATGCCACTGGACGTGCCGACATAAGCCAAATTGCCATTCACGGCAACACTGGTGCTGCCGCTAATCGCCGTTTGCCCCACCACTCCCAGCGGTTTCGTGAGCGGCGTGTGGCTGGCCACCACCACCTGAAGCTGGCCGACGTTGTTCGACCATTCGAAGCCATCCATGGTTCCCAAAAACAGGCGCGTTGCGCCGGCCGGAACAACCACGTTTTGGAGCACGCCTTGACTGGTCAAACCATCGCCAATGAAAAACACTTGTTTGAGCAGCGGCGATAGCGAAGTGTAATCGACCCCGCCCGGCACATTGCCAAAGAACGATCGGAAATCGAGCATCGCCGGCGCCGGTGTGCCGTTGGGCTGATCGGGCCCCAAAAAGACTCCCATCAGCGAGTTCAAGGGCGCAAAAGTATCTGAGATGCCGTTCTCGGCCCCCGTGGTGTGAAACGCGATCGAGGAGAGATCTCCATCGGGTCCTGATGAAAGCGCGTTCGGCTGCTGGCCTGTTGATCCCGCGACGCTGAACGAGAGACGATCCCCGGGAGCGACCGTCAAACCACTGACCAGCACCGGCGATTGGCCCGGGGCGGAATCGTCGATGCTGGCGGTCGAGCCATTGGGCATGCCTGCCAGGTAGGGATCGGCCGAACCAGGAACAATCGCGACGGTGGAACTGCCCACCGTCGTGCCTTGATCGTGCAGTTGCAGCGTCGTTGACACCGTGCTGTCGCCGCTGGGGAGCGTCGTCGGAGACGTTGTCAACGTGGCGATTACGGGCGTACCAATCAAAACGGAACCAATGCCAGTCGCACCAGGAAGAGGCGTGCCGGCCAGATCGGTCACGGTCACCATGATCGTATCGGTGCCCAAGGCAAAACCGGTCGTATCGAACGATCCTAAATCGACACTGGTCAGCGTTGTCAGCACATTCAGCGTGGTCGTCATCGGCGTCGAGGTGAAGAGCACGTTGTGCGCCGCGTCGGTCACGGTGAAAATCACCTGCGCTTGCTGCTGCTTATTCACGGCATTGAGAAGTTTGGCGCTCACACTGACCTGCCCGCCGGGATTAGTAAACGGCGGATTGGTGGTGACGGCCGCGATGGCAATGACTTCCTGCCGAACGGTGACCGAACCTGCGACCGAACGCGTGATCTCTGGGCGCTTTCCGCGGTGGCCAGGACGGTGAACGAGAACGGACTTAAATCGGTCGCTGAGGTTGAGGTCAGCGTGACATTCACCAGGGGCGCGCCCCCCAGCCCCTGATCGGTCTGCCCAGGATCGAGCGTGACCGACGGCTGATCGAACGAGAACGTGATGCCGCTGGGCAGCCCGGAAATCGACAAATCGTACGTGGTGGTGGCCGTGCCCGTGTCCTGCAAGAAGATGCCAAAACTGGTGGGCGTTTGCGGCTGAATAATTCGGGAATTCGGGAGCAGCGCAACATCAAATCGGTGCGCGGCTTCGTCAGTCAAAGTGATCCCGAGAGCATCTAAGTCGCCCCCTAATTGCGTCACGACGGTTTGAATGCCGCTCGCCGTTGTGGCGTTTGCCAGGCTGGTCCGATCGGTCTTCAAAGGGGTAATGAGATTGGTCAGGTAAGGATCGGCTCCGAGCAGCGCAACAACGGCATCAAGGCTTGCCAGCGATTGGCTCTTAAAGACATCGCTCGTGGGAGTTTGCACCAAATTCGTGAGCGCGATGCTTAAATCGTGAAGTCGATTGGCCAAGTCAGGATTGCCCAGTTGACTGGCCGCCAGCGCAGAATCGGCAATGGCCGCCGCGCCCGGCACCACGACGTTGACCGGCAGGCTGATGCTTTGCGTCACCGGCGAGCCGGCGGGGCCAAACGTCGCGTTGATCGTGGCAGTCAGCACCGTATTAAGCGGCGTGGTCGGATTGGGCGTTAGCGTTATGGTTTGCGTCGTCGTTTGCCCAACGCCCAAAGAAACCTGCGCAAGTCCAGACACCACGAGGCCCGACGGAAGCGTCGTCGTGAACGTAATGTTGTTCTCCACAACATTGCCGACGTTGGTCAGGGTGATGTCGGCGGTCACCGCCACGCCCGGCGTGGTGTTGACCGCCGAGGGCTGGGCTGAAATCACCACCGCATCAATCGCCGGCATCGTGAAAGTGACGACTTGCGATTGCGTGATCGACGGATCGCTGACGCTTGTCGCCGTGACCGTGAAAGAAACTTGAGTCCCCGGCGCGGGCAGCTGGCCAGCCGACGGCAACAGGTAAATGCCAAGAATTCCTGTCAGCGCCGGTGGGACTTGTGCATTGCTGCCTGCGTTAAGAACGGTGAATCCACTCGGCAAATTCGAGTACGACAGGTTGAAAGTGTCGGTGGTTGGTCCAAGATTTTGCAATTCTGCGCGGAAAGCCGTTGGCAACTGGGCGCCGCCGAAAGGAACCGTTGCTACGGAATCTGGCTCGACGGCGAAAGAAAGACCAGGCGCTGTCGCACTCACCGCGACGTCGACAAAGCTTTGCGCAATAAGATTTGAGTCGACTGTCGATTGCGCGACGATTTTAATTCGATAGATGCCGCTTTGAAGACCCGCGGCAGGAGTTGCTATAACATTCCCGCTGTCATCCACCTGCACCGTCCAGCCTGAAGGCGCCAGGGCGGCTAGCGAGAACGTGTCGGCAAGACTTGTTCGCACACTGACCGCAAAGCTGACTGCATGATTCTGATCGGCGGTCAAGCTCGAAGGACTGGCCGAAACTGCCAGCACGTTGGCCGCACTACCATGGACGGAAACCGAATCTCGCCCGGAGCTCCCTGCCGAGATGTCGATCGTGCCGCTGTAACCGGTAAGCGTGATGCCGTGGCTGGCGTCGACTGAATTACTGGGCAAGGTCAAGCTGCCCGTACCGGGGCCAAGATCAACCGTATCGTTGGTGACGGCAATCGAAACCGAGCCTGAAAAATCTGGAGATGTACTAGATCCAGATCCGCTCACACTTGCCGCGCTGGTGGTTATGGTATAGGCGCCTGCCGGCAAGACAGCCCCATTGAGAACAAGAGAATCGCTGGAAAGCTGAACGGCTACCGAGCCGGATAGATTGGCCTGATAGTTCGTCCAATCGCCGCTAACCCCTAGCTGCGAAGAAGCCGGACCATAAATGGATAGATTGCCCGCTCCGGTGACTGAGTAATTCACAGTGCCGGAAACGGAGACGGGCAGCGGCGAAAAAGGGTTCAATCCAATGGTGCCCACACCGACGATTATACCGTTGGCGTCTTTGACCGTGGCATTGGAGGCAGCGAGAGAACCAACTTGCAGCGCCGTTGTGCTCGTTGAGGCCCAGGTTGCTGTAAGATTGCCACTCACGACAGTGCTGTCTGCATCAACACTTCCACTCACATTGCCTGCGGGCAACGTGGCGGCGACCGGCACGCTGGCGGCGCTGATGGAAGACCCTGTTTTCAGTAGCGGTGGAAGATTAAGTCCGATAAGCTCGGTACCAATGGGCGGATCGGCCTTTTCAATGAAGCCTGTAAACCATCCCAAGGCCTCGGAAAACTCGATGCCCACGGGTGGAATCCATTGCAAGGCCGCTGTCTGCATCGCCTTGATGGAATCCGTATATTTCTTCTTCACCGCCGCTTTAAGCGTGGGATCGTAATGATATTGTCCAAGCACCGGATCGAACTTCAGGGCGGAAAACACTGCTTCGGCTCGGAACGCGACCAATTCGAACAGGCCTGTGAGAACTCCCGCGACGGCTCCACTGATGAGGAAAATACCTGCCGCCGCCAGCGCCGCGTACACCACGGCGGTTTGAGTAATCCCCGAGTGATTTCCGTTTTCCAGCACGCTGGTGATTTCGCCAGTCACGAGGTCTCGTTCGAACCAACCAATGGTCGGTTTGCCGTTGATCACCGGACTCTGGTTAGGAACATCGACCAGCTTCCCGGCTTTCACCGCGGCCGAAATGCGTGCTTTCGCATCTGCAGAAATGCCCAAAGTATCGAGCAGCGAAAGATTATCATTCGTAATGCTCAGAATCTGCGCCTGCATCCGTCGCTGCTTGAAAAATTGAGAACGTAGAAACTGGAAATCTGCCGGGGTTGGTGGCGAAGATGTCTTGCTCGACGGCCGCCTGGGAAAGGCCATACGTTGTATTGAACGTCTGCTTGGCCGTCGGATTTTGCCCGGGACTTACAATCACGCGCATTGAGTCGCGCAGCAAATCGGTCTCCAAACTTAAGGTGCCCGTCGTCGAACCCGGGGCAGCGTTAATTTTGGTCGAAATCAACGTCAACCGTGGCCGATCGAAATAGGCTTCCACTTTGGTCGTGTCGGCCAGCCCTTGCGCATTAAAATCGGACCGACCGATAAGAGTCGTTCCCAACGCGGTGCCGAAGGCAAATAGCGCGTTGCGTTCGGAAGCGAGCAACCCCGGGTTGCTGGAAAGATCGGTCGGCGGCGTGGCGGGCAAGCTCTCGGCTATTTGCTGGTAGGCGTCGAACTCCGGAGTAATCACGTCCGTCGACTGCAGGCCCGCAAATGCATTGATCGTTACCGTGTCGAAATCCGTCAGCGCCGGCAGCCCTTGCGGATCGATGGCAAGATTCGGCGAACCGCCGTTCTGCCGGATCGCCGGACCAAGCCGATCGAGAAGCGTGTGCTGATAAGTTTCCGTGGCCCCTTGAGGCCCGTTCAAGCTGATGTTGATGAACAATCCGGTGAGAATTTGGCTGCCAAACGGAAAGTTCGTTAACACTTCCTGAAAATCGGTTCCACGAATGATCTGATCGCCGGTCGGATCGGGAAAAGCTTCATCGCCGACCGCGATGTACGGCGAAAAGGTGGTCGTGACCGCTGAAAACAGCGATCCAAGCGAGTTTTGTTGAACGAAGTTTCCGATCGTCAACGGGCGCCCCACCAAATCGACGTCGTTGAATGTTTGTGTGAGGACGGTCGTTATGGCCGGTCCCCCGCCCAGCCCGCCGAAAAGACTGCTGGCGGTGTTGAAAATTTCCGCATCAATCGAAATCGTGGTCTTTTCGCGCAGATTATCGGCGACGGTTGAAAAAGTGCCCTGGGCAGCAGTGAATGCCTGTCCCACGTTTGCGCCAGCAATCAGCGGATCGGCGTTTTGCATTCCGCCGCCGGCATCGAATTGGAACCAATAATGGCTTTTGGCTTCAGCAAGCAGCTGGGCATCGTTCGCCGGATCGGCGGTCGCGGTACCGGATGGGACCGTCCCCAGTGTTTGGAAATCAGCCGGGAACATCGACACGATTAACTGCTGCGCCAAACTTTGCGAAAGCGTTCCCGAAACATATTGTGCTGGAATTCCGGAAGCCCGCATCAAGGCCACGCCTAAACTCGCCACATCCAGGGCGTTGCCGGCCTCAGACCAAAGAGTTCCACGCGCACCTCGCACAGAACCGATGTACGAGTTGTAGCCCACGTTGTTGTGGAGGAAATCAAAAATCTGCTGCGGATCATAATTGAGCTTCGCCGCTTGTTGTTGAATGAACGGATCGTTTGTGTTGGCGTCCGGCGTGGAGGCCAAGAGCGCTGCATCAGGAGCGTTGCCAGTGTGCAGGGTTACCGCTGGAGCCGAATTCAACACCGTGCCGGCATCGAGCATTCCAAATACTTGTGCGCCGCTATCGAGCTGAAGCGGAATTGAATTTGGCAGCGAAACCGTCACGGTCACGCTGACGCGGCCAAAGCCTTCAATCGTGCCCAGGCTCCAGGCCAAGTTTTGTCCGCTCTGATCGGGCAAAATCGACGCGTTCAAAAACGTCACGCCCGGTTGCAGCGTGTCGGTCAGCAGTACGCCAGTGATTGGACCAGGCTGCTCGTTATAGACCATGAAGGTGATGCTTTCCTGATGGTTTTGGATTCCGCCCGTGAAGTATGCGGAGAGCGTTCGTCCCACCACAATGTCCGACGGCGAGCCAGAGAGCATCAGCCGCGATTCCAGGACCTCGCCCCAGCCAAAACAGTGACATCGGCGTCGTGAACGAGTTTTATGGCGCGAACCGAACAGACGGCGCGAGCGAAGCTGGTGCAACATCGGTGCCTTCTCCCAGGTGCAAAATATCGCTGAACTGCGCTCTCGTCCGCCGCGAGAACGTTACTCGGAGCCCCACGTTTTGGGGCCGAGCAAGGCCGCAATCGGGGCTTATTATTGTGTCGGCGAAGCCCCAATTCAAGGGACCTGCCGCTTCCTTGATCACGCTTCTCGCACACCCCACAACAGGCGTTCTCACTCCATCGTTCGGCGACCGACGTTTCGCACCGGAACGCGGGTCTATCAGCGCCTTTTTTGAATCCGCAAGGGAGCCCGGAAGGGGCAAATTGTCGGAAATGAGTCACCCCTGCGAACCCAATTCTATTGACCCTCACTGGCTTGGCTGCATTTGGATTAATTGTCTGGCTTTTAGTATTCAGCTGACCAAACCGACGCAGCTCAAAGCCAATCACTCAGATAACTGATTGACCGGATATCAATGGGCCTCCCTTGTGCTATCAGGTCTGTTCGCGTGGCTACGGTGGCGAGATGCGCAGCTTGCAGGCCGACAAAACTTGCTGCGCACTGCAAAGCTGTCTAAAGATTGTGCTTGTCCGAAATTGCGGTTTGTGCCATAGTTCGCCGCGTTTTTTCCGTTTTGCTGTGCCCTTCAGGAGGAGGGGCGCTATGTTGCAAGTTGGCGATGAACTGGACGAATCGTCGCAAGGCGTCATCCGTTGGTGGCGCGAGTGGCAATTCTGGATCGTGACAGCGCTGGCGGCTACCGTTTATTTTTCGCGCATCGCCGATCTGCCAATTCGTGGCGAAGAGACGCGGCGGGCCATGGTGGCGCGAGAAATTCTGCAAACCGGCGATTGGATTGTGCCGCGGCAGCAAGGAGAGCCGTTTCTCAGCCGGCCGCCGGTTGGAAGTTGGCCGATCGTTTGGCTGGCGGAATTGACCGGCAATCTTTCGCTGGTCACCGTGCGCCTGCCGACGGTTCTGGCAACGGTGCTTACTTCGCTGCTGGTTTACGTTTATGCTCGGCGGTTTCTTTCGCCGTTGGGAGCGTTAACGTCGGGCCTGGCCTATGCCACCTTCGCACAAGTGTTGCAGTTGGGACGCGTGGCAGAGACGGAAGCCACGTTCACTTTTTTCTTCTCCGCAGCGCTGCTGATTTGGCATTGGGGCTACACCGCCAAGTGGCCAGCCTGGCGAACGTGGTGCCTGTCGTATGGACTGTTGGCGGTTGCGACGCTGGTGAAAAGCTTGCAAGCCCCGGTGTACTTTGGCGGGGCAGTCGGATTATTCTTGATCTGGCGGCGCGATTGGCGGTATTTGTTAAGTGCGGCGCACGGGCTGGGGTTGCTCGTTTTTTTGGGCGTGTTCGCTGCATGGCAATGGCCGTTTTATGAGCGACTGGGCTGGCAGGCTGTGCGGCAAGTTTGGGCGTCTGATGTTGGGCTGCGGTTTGCCGACGTGTCGGCCCGCACCATCGTGATGCACCTGCTCACCTATCCCGTTCAAGTCTTGGGCTGTTTGATGCCGTGGTCGCTGGTTCTGCCAGCATATCTCTGGCCGCAATTTCGCCGCACCATCGGCAGTGCCGCGCCAATGGTCGCGTTTCTGGCGATCGCCTGGCTGGTGTCGCTGCCGACATGCTGGTTCGTGCCCAATGCCAGACCGCGATATCTGATGCCTTTGTATCCGCTGGCCGCGCCGCTCATCGGACTGGTCGTGCAGCGAGTCTATAAAGCGGAATCAATAAAAGCCGTTCGTCGCGGATGGAGTTGGTTGATGGCGTCGGCTCCCTTCGCGATGATTGGCAGTGCAATCGCCGTTGCCGTTGCAAGTTGGATTTGCGGCGTTTCGATTCCTGAAATCGCCCAGCCGCCGTGGTTCGCGGTCGTCTATCTGTGCGTGGCCATCGCCTTTGCCGCCTTGCTGGCGCGCAATTGGAATCGCTGGTCGCCACAGGCGGCAACCGTCAACGTGCTGCTGTTGGCGACGTTTCTGGCAATCACCGTTGCCGGTGTGGCCGTGAATTCGATCACCGCACAAGATCCGCAAACTCGCCAGCAGGTGGCGCAATTCAAACAGCGACTGCCGGCAGGCAAGCCGCTGGCAAGTTTTGGTCGGATTGCCACACTGTTTAGCTATTACTGGAACGAGCCGATCAAATTAGCGAGCCCGAAACTGCCCGCTACGTCCCACGATTTGCCAGCAGAGGCCATCGATTACTTTTGCTTCGATTGGAGCGGCGAAACACCACCGCGATTGCCGTTTCCTTGGCGGGTAGAGGCGGTCATCAACTGCGATCGTGTAATCGATGAAAACCCGATGCGCTGCGTCATCATCGGCCGCCGCGTGGAAGCGGTGAGCCTTGTGCCCGACGACACCCAAGCCCGCCGCTGAGCATGAAGTTTCTTTCGGACGAACTGTCGCCGCGTGCCCGCCGCTGGATTCGAACAGCGCTGGCGGCTTGGGGCCTCTTTGCGCTGGCGCTGTGCATCAAAATTCTGGCAGAAGGCAACAACCATTCAGTCTATGGAGCGTTTGTCAGCGGACCGCGCGGTTGGTGGGCTGGGAAGCCGATGTACTTGGACCGCGGATATTACTACAGCCCCACGTTTTCGGTGCTGTTTACGCCGTTTGCGATTTTTCCCGATTGGTTAGGGCAGATGCTGTGGGGCTTGGCGAGCGTGACACTATTCGTGGGGAGCTTGCGAGTTTTTTACCGCGATGTGCTGCCGCAGCATTGGCCGCGCGAAGTTGAGGCGGCGTTCTTGCTGCTGACTCTGGCCGGATCGCTGCGCGGGCTGTGGTCGCTGCAGAGCAACGCTGTTTTGATGGCGTGCATTCTATTGGCGGCCGCGGCGATCGTTCGTCAGCGTTGGTGGAAAGCAGCATGGTTGCTGGCCGCGCCGGTGTACATCAAAGTCTGGCCGGCCGTGGCGGCCGGATTGCTAGGCGTCCATTGGCCGAAAAAGCTGATCGCGCGGATCACGCTGGCCTGTGTTGCCCTGGGGCTCGTGCCTTTTGCCACCAAAGCGCCCGCCGTTGCTGCCGACTACTACAAGGCTTGGATGGAGTGCCTGGCGAATCGCGAGAAAACCGCCCTGCGTTTCACGGGCTATCGCGATGCTTGGACCATTTGGGAACAAATTCATTCGCCGGTTGATAAGCGCGCTTATTTCGCCCTGCAAGCCACGGCGGGTTTGGCCGTGCTAGGCTGGTCGCTCTGGCTGCGACGGCGCCGTACACAATCTCCCTCTCCCCTGGTGGGAGAGGGTTGGGGTGATGGGACTCCGCTCGACAAGAGAAAAGCATCTGAGCTGATCGTTTACACCTTGGCTGCCTGGGCCTGCTGGCAATTGCTGCTGGGCCCCGGATCAGAGCGGCTGACGTTTCTGATCATCGCACCGTTTGCCGCCTGGTCGGTCATCACGTCGTACCTTGAACGGCGGCACTTTTGGCTGGCCGTGGCGGCGTCGGTCACTACGTTCATTCTGGTGCCGGCGGCGTCGAGCGGATTTTAATCCGCTGGTTTCCCGCGGCGGTCACATTGCAGCCGATCGGCGTCATCTTGTTCGCCATTTGGCTGGTGCGACACGCCGCCAATGGCAATGCGTGGCGACAAGCGTCTGCTACTGGCGCAATTGCATCTGCTCCGCCGGCACGGCCTGCGGCTCTGCACAAGTTCGCCGCTTGATCGACGGATAAATCACGCCAGGTGTACCGATCAGGCCGAAAGCTTATTGAGGTCGCTCTCGCGACAAGAGATTTCGGGTGCCACTGCTGGCTTGCCCGAGGCTGTCCGGGAATTCCGGGTCACGCCCTGAGGCTTGGCGAAGGGCGTGATAATTACTTTTTGGCCCTGCCAACCACGCCCGTCGCAGATTCCGGGCGTGCCACCCGCCCGCTCATCATGATCGTCTCATTTGTCTGGACTATTCGTTCAGCAAATTCACTACCGCGTGATTGCGCTTGAGGATCTCCACGACGTGTTGAACTGCCTCGGGTGAATCGGACTTGGAGAGCCCAGGGAGTTTCGAGGGCGGTACAAGCCGCTCAATACTTAACTGGAGCAGAAGCAGTTGCTGAACTGTTTGGCTGAAAGCACTCCATGCCACTTCGCGGGTATTCACATCAGCCAACATTGACGAATGCAGGCGCATTTTCGGGGTGTAATCGTACAGGCTGGCCTGACGCTGGGTTCGTTCCTGCAGAACCAGCTCGAACGGCTCGTACTGATGAAGATCCTGTAGTGCATCCCGAAGCACATTCCCAGACTGGCGGACGACACTCTTAAGCCGGTCCGTGGCCGTCTTTAGTTCAGTGTTCACGAAAACTGAAAGGCCGTTTGCCGCCAGCGAGATCGTTTGGTGCGTCACGTTACGATACGTGTCGCGAGGGCCGAAAGCAAACCAACAGTATGAATCGGTCCGTTTGAGAGTACCAATTCGTAACCATCATAGAACGGCGCGAACCTGTGGAGGCTCGCCTGCACCTGGGTAGCAAAGTCTTTCACCTGCTCAAGAACCCAGCGCCGGCTATCCTCATCGTCATGCAGTACGAAGTAGTCAAAGTGCTCGCATCGGAAGCCGCTAAATCCACTCATGCCGCTGTACTCCAGGAACTCGATAAACTGCTTTACTAGCAATCGCGAGCTAGTATCCGTCAGGCCGCGCAAGAAGCTACCGAAAAGATGGTGAATTTGCTTCCAAGTCGTGAGTCGGATAATGGGTGGAGGCCTTCATTGGGCCGCAGCAGGTCATAGTGAGCCTCCATTTGTCGCGGTGAGAAATCGCCGTTCACTTTGCTTTCCACAAGAACGGCAAACCCATCCCCATACATCCACGCATCAGGAAGACTGTCATATGTTGTCTCTGCGCTGCACCGGGCGACCATGTCGATTTCTGCTTGGAAATGCCCAACAGCACGCGATGCCGCCTATTTTTCGCATATCCTGGTACGTTGTGACGCTGCAGCAGAAAGTCGTGCGGAGCACCTGCAAGGCCCAGTTCGGCCAGAAAAGGGCGCCACACCGTCTCGCCGCCGAGTTTTAGGGTGTTGATTAGCGCCTTTGTCAAGTTGTTCTCAAGCTGGCGGTCACGATCGGCGTCGTCTGTGTTTGGCCCGCGATAGCCGTAGAACAGATTGTGGTGTAAGTCCACGGGTCCAGTCCCCTGGCATGGCAATACATTGAGAAAAGATCTGGGCCGTTTCTACTTTACAGTTTTAGGGGATCTGCATCCATCCGCTGCATCGCGCCGCTCGACTACGGCCGAGCTTATAACAATGCCACATTTGTGCGGCGGCCGAATACCGGATTTTAGTGGCATCGTTAGTGGCCCGTCAATTTTTTCTTCGGTAGCCGCTCTGTGGTCAATGCGGGACCCGCACCGGCGACAAGAGCGACTGTCTTTGATGTCAAGTGGCGGATGCAGTCTTCCACGGGTATCGCTGCCGGCTCATCCGCGATTCCTGCCTGTAACATTTGCTCGCCCTCTACGCTTACCTTCTCAGGCGGCCAGTGTCGGCTAGCTCATTTCAAAAAGGGAGACCGATCATGCCTGGCTTCTTCAAAACGTTGCTCGTCGTCACCGCCCTACCGGTTGTCCCAGCCTTTGCGAAGGGCCCCAGCGGTGGAAACAGCCACAGTTCCGGAAGTCTCGGCCATGTAACGGCCCGAGTGATGACCCCGAAAGGCATGAATCAGAGTTTCAATCCCGCACACACCGCGATCACCGGCCCGAAGCTCAACGCCAATCTAGGGACCAGCTTGCGAAGCGGCAACCTCGGGCAAAACCTTGGCAATATTCATTCGGGTCAAAACCCAGGCAATTTCCAAGCGGGTCAGAATCTTGGCAATATTCATGTGGGTCAGCAACTCACGGGTAGCCTGCCAATCAGCAGTCCGGCAGGTGGCTTGACGAGCGTCAATCGATCGCTCATCGGAAATCCGACCAAACTCCAAGGGAGCTTTCCATCAGACCTGGCCAGCCGAGTCAATCGCATCGGCATCGTGAATAACTCGGACTCTGGCAGCGCAAACAATCAATCGAGCGTACCGGTGATCCCATCTCCGCCGCCGAGTACGGGCGATGACTCGGCCAACCACACGACGGTTACCCTTCCGAAGCCCGAACGACCTGAAGTACCTGAGATCCAAGACCCTCCGCCGTCGAACGGCTCGAATGGCAACGGCTCTACCGGAAACGGGTCGCATCCCATCTCTCTCGTCGGAATCGGCTATCAGGACGTCGATCCAATCCCGAGTATTAGCATCACCGATCCGCCTGGTGGCCCGCATGATCCTGGTGGCCCTCCCTTCGCGGGTTCTGATCCGCCGCACCTCATCAATCAGCCGGGTGCTGGTTCCCCGCCGCGGCTCGTCAATCCGCCGGGTCCCGGTATCCAGCCGCCGCATAACGGTGGCGGCCAAGGAGGCTATTTGCCCCCGCCTGCGAACTTGATTTCTTGGGGAGTGGAACTGCCGCTTGGGCCGGCCGAACCCGTCGAGGTGATGGGTGCCGCGGCCCCGGCGATCGATTTGGAACTGGTCGACATCCGGCTGGTCGATGTGGGCAACATCCAAGCGAATGTCGGGCCGCGGTTCCGCCTCTTCTGTCGCAATAACGGCAAGCTCGAAGCGCCGAAGTTTCAGATCAACGTGATGGCCGACCTTGGCAAAAAGTTGACGCCGACGGCCCATCTTGTGACCGTGGAGTGTGTCGGCATCAAGCCGGGCAAGACCCAGGCCATCGACATTCAGTTGCCGGTCGGAGTGCTGAAGATGACCACCGCCAACGACAAATGGCCCAAACCGTTCGAGCTGCTGGTGGCCGTCGCCAACAGTGATGACAGCCTGCTAGAGTCAAACAAGGACAACAACGCTCTGGCACGAACTCGCGACGCCATCAAGCCCCTGACCGCTGACGACGCTGCGTCCACCAGGTAGTGCCCGCAGGTGGCCTCGACAAAGCCGGAGGCGTGTCGAGGTCGCACCTCGGACAGACAGCGAGCCATCCGACTGGCCCAAAACAAATATATACATTTGTACACTATTTGATAGAATGTTCGGCGGAACTCTGGGTCCCGGTCGGCTTGCGCATCGTTGGCCCCATTTAACCCCCGGTCAATGACCGGGGGCGAACCTACTATGCCGCAGCCGACTGCCGCTATTTGGCAATTGAGCAAGAATTTCCCGACCTCGGGCCAGCGCCGCCCGAGGTTGGGCTGGACTGCGCGCGGCAAGCACAGCAATTCACCGCAGGGGACGCAGAGGTTCGCAGAGAGAGGCGCAGGGCGACCAAGCATGATTTTGAAATTTCCTGCGACTCCTCTGCGCGACTCTGTGTCCTCTGCGGTAAAAAATCCGCTCGCCTGCCAGTCGCGCGTGGCGTGGTAAAGTGATGACAAAATGTTGGGCGCAAAACACGGGTTTTTACGAGGGTTTTGCGCAAACACTTTACCCTCGATTTTTATTTTTCGTGCGAGTCGTTCGTTGTCCGTGGTCCGTTGTTAGTTGCCAGCGACCCCTCACCCCGGCCCTCTCCCACAAGGGGAGAGGGAGAAAGAATGACTACGGACCACGGACCACGGACTACTGGCCACCGACCACTGCTGCCGTGTGACAGTCATGGAGCAATGTTTTTCGAAAACGCCGTGTTTTCCAGGCTCGTTTCACAAACATTGCCACATCGATTTTATTTTTTTGTGCGCAAGCGTGTCTGTGTCCATTGGCGATCCATTGTCGTCAGTGCCAACGGACACCGGATAACTGACCAAGGACAACCGAGAGAAGGCACGTCACCGCGCCGTGAAATCAGTCCACACCTGCTTTGGCGCCGGCAATCAGGCTGATGAACTCGCGGTTCGTTTTGAATTTGGCCAGCTTGGTCGTCAGCTGTTCCATGGCATCGACATGATGCATGGTCGAAAGCGTGCGACGCAGCATGGTGACGGCGTGCAACGTGTCGGCGTCGAGCAATTTCTCCTCGCGCCGCGTGCCCGACTGGCTGATATCCATCGCCGGCCAGACGCGACGGTCGGCCAGCTTGCGATCGAGCACCAATTCCATGTTGCCGGTGCCTTTGAACTCCTGGAAAATCGCTTCATCCATGCGGCTGCCGGTATCGATGAGTGCGGTGGCAGCAATCGTCAGCGAACCGCCTTCTTCGAAGAGCCGAGCCGTGGCGAAGAGCTTCTTCGGCACGTCTAAAGCCCGGATGTCCAAACCGCCGGTGGCCGTCCGATCGCCACGGGTAACCTTGTTAAAGGCGCGGGCCATGCGAGTGATCGAATCTAAGAGCAAAAACACATCTTTGCCCATTTCGGCCAATCGCTTGCACCTTTCGACGGCCAACTGTGCCAGACGAACATGGCTTTCGACATCACGATCCAGGCTGCTGGCAATGACGTCGCCCTTCACACTGCGTCGCATGTCGGTAACTTCTTCGGGCCGCTCGTCAATGAGCAGCATTACTAGGTGCATTTCGGGATAGTTTTGCGAAATCGCCTGGCTGATTTGTTGCAGCAGAATCGTCTTGCCAGTTCGCGGCGGAGCCACGATCAGCGCCCGTTGACCTTTGCCGATGGGCGTCAGCAAATCGATGATCCGCGTGGTGATGGGCTGCTGACCGGTTTCCAGTTGCAGCCAGCTTTCGGGATTGATGGGCGTCAGCTGATCGAAATCTTTGACGTTGGGATAATCCTCCGGCTTCATGCCATCGACGTCGAGAATCTCTTTCAAACGTGGCCCTTGCTGCCGACGGCTGTGCTGCACCATGCCGTTGATAAGCACGCCTTCACGGAGGCGAAACTTTTCGATCATCGTGCCCGGCACGAATGGATCGCTGCGTTCCCGTGACAGATTGTTGCTCAGGCTGCGCAGAAAACCGTAGCCGTTGGGGTGCAGTTCCAAGACGCCAGCGCCGGGCTCGGGAGGGGCGGCATCGGCACCCTCAGGAATTTCGACATCCGGCATGGGTGGGCGCGGGCCATTATCGTGATGCTGGAAGCGTCGATAACCTCCCACTCGACCGTTCATCCGGCCGCCGCCTCCTGGGCCACCACCGTGACCACCGCCGTAACCGCCTCCGCCACCACCGTAGCCACGACCCCGGCCACGGCCACCCTTACGTTTCTTTCCCATAGCTCACCTGAATTGGACCTCGATGCGCCGACAAAAAGGCGCCGGTTTGGAATAGCATCCAAAAGAAAAAACGGAATCCGAAAGAAAAATTGCCACTTGCAACATGTAGACTGGACGCTCGGCTTCCTTCAGGAGCGATCCGCAACGATCAACAGGTGCCTCCACAAGCGGCACAAAAACTTGCACAACGAAACAGCGGGCAGACGCCGTCAGGCGGCGCGCTTCGAAGAACTACACCACCCCCGACCACCGCGGACGTAACGCACATGGCTCGCCGCTGAATTGGGTCGTTATTTCGGGTAACTGCCTTTTGGTCGTCAGCCGAAACTCAGGCCGATGACCACTTTTTACCGCAGAAGCCTTTCCCCAGCGGAAACTTTGCTCCTCAATGCGCCCCACGGCGGCGGCCAAAGCAGCGGTCAGATCAACTAGAAGCGTGCATTTCCCGCGCCGAACTTACTGAGCCACGGGATGCGGCCGCGAGATTCTTACCAGCGGCCGGCTGCGCCTAAATTGCTAGGCAGAAACTTTAACTGTGTCCAATCATATTCATTGTTCGGCGCATGTCAAGCGATGGATCAAGCTGGGATGGCGAATTTAGGGGATTTTTTCCCGACCGTCCTGGCCGCCCCGGCACCGCTTATCTGCCCGTAATTCAGGGGTAAATCGTCAATCTCGCCTCTAGCGGTAATTTTCATACAACCGTGGCCCTTTACCGCCGATAACCAGATAGGGACGCACTTCGGCTGCGCCCTCGTTTCGACTTTTCTCGATCTCCATCTTTTCTGCGACGACGAATGAAGAACGATCGGTTTCACCGATTGGACTGGGGGGTTTTCATGGGCCGCCGGCATAAGACGCTGATTGCCGCTCTGCTTGTTCTGGTGACGGCACAACACTCGCTTGTCTGGGGACAGACAGTAGCGCCGAACACTTTGCAATGGCAACCGACATTGGAAGATGCTAAACGTCTCGCTTCGCAAACTAACCGCCTGGTGCTGGTACACTTCTGGTCGCCAAGTTGTGCGCCGTGCCTGCAATTAGAACAAAATGTGTTTTCGCAGCTCCAGGTGCAGCAGGCGATTCAGGCCCGCTTTGTACCCATCAAATTGAATGCTGACGACTGGCCGACGACGGTCAAATGTTTTGGCGTGACCCGCTTGCCGACCGACTTGGTGATTACACCAGGCGGACAAATCGTCGGCCGGATGCTTAGCCCGCCAACGGCAGACGCCTATCTGCAACAACTCAATGTCGCCGCTAGCGGAACCGGCCCGGCCGCAAGTCCGACCGGAGCAGCTTATGTCATGGCTAATCCGACGACCAGTGTTGCGCCGGTCACACAGTCGGCGTTTGCATCGGCCATGCCACCCGCTGCTGCGACATCTCGCTACGGCATGATGGAACAGTCGGCTGCAACACCAGCGGCAACTGTCCAGAACACGCCGGCGCCGAGCACCAATCCGCCGGCAGTGTCCGCCTATTCCGATAGCCGCTACGCCGAGTTTTATCAGCGATTTGGCGGGACATCGGCCACGGGCGGCGCGGCCAATTCTGTTGCAGGCGTCCCTTCGGTCGTCAATGGCGCTTTGACGGTGCCCACGCAGCAGAATTACCAATCGGCGCCAAATCCGTATTCAGCGGACGGCCGATACGGACCTGTTGCATCACCGCAGGCCCAATCATCGCCGACGCCGCCAAACCCGGGTCAGGCGGCGCCAGCGGCTTCGTGGTCGACCCAGATTCCTTCCCCAGCAATCGGCACTCCAAGTTCTGCTCCTGTTACTCCATCGACAAACGTGCCGCCGTTGGGGCTGGAGGGTTATTCGCCAGTTGCGGTAATCGAACAACAACGCTGGCAGCTCGGTGATCGCCGCTGGGGAGCGATTCATCGCGGTCGGACCTATTTATTTACAGGGCCTGAGGAACAGCAAAAATTCCTGGCCAATCCGGATCGGTATAGCCCTGCGCTCTCCGGCCACGATCCGGTGGTTGCACTTGATTACGGTCAGGAAGTCGACGGTCGGCGGCAATTTGGGGTCGAGTATGCGAACCGGATGTATCTATTTTCCAGCGAAGCATCGCAGCGTGCATTCACGCAAAATCCGAATCGCTACGTAGCCGAAGTGCTGCAAGTAGAGAATCCCGCCCGCACCACGGTTCGGTAGCAGATTTCCCCGGATCCTTGCTTCTGCGGCAAACCCGCTAGCGACGTTACAGCCTTAATGAAGTCCGGTTGTAGCGGCTTGTGGGCGGAATATTTTCTCTGAATCGCGCCGTGGTATCTCCCGCGGCGGACCGCTGATTATACTGAAATTCGTGCCCCGCGATCTCTCGTCGGGCGTCAGTTAGTCGATTCGGCGTCGGAGACGTCGGCTTTTCTTCATCCGTGCGTCTGTGCGAGGAAGCACCGCGGCGGGCTCTATCAGCCGAGTTTCAAGCATGGCGATCAAACACAGTTGGCGCCGCAATTCCGCGGTCGGTCTGACACTCGTCACCGGAATTTTTTGCACGCTTTTCGTTGGTCTCGCTTTCACCGTCGCCGCCCCCGGCGATCAGCCCTCGGCTTCGGATCCATTCGATTTTACGCCGCCGGCTCAGCCCACGCCTCAGCCACCAACTGGTGGTGACGCAGCAACGCAACCCAATGCAGCTCCTTTGGCCGTTCCAAGTCCAACCCAACCTGCTGAACCGGGAGCCGGTTCTCGGGTGCCCGCGCCTTCAGGTAGTTTGCCGGATAATCCATTTGGTGAGGCGACTCCCGGTCCTAGCACTGAAAACCCGATCCCACAAGTTCCGCGCGATACGATGCCTGGGCCTACACAGCCAGGCGAAGTTCCATCGGACCAAACGGCAGTTCCCTCTCAGCAACCCGCCGAATACACACCCGCTCAACAAGAAGTGAAAACGGCTTCCGATTTGATCGCCGAAGGTAAATACGAGGAAGCGCTACAGCATTTGGAGGAAGCGGCAAAGCTCAATCCCGACGAAGCGGCAACATACTTTTATCAGGGCGTCGCCTATCGGATGCTGAACCGTTTCGACGATGCGATCGATGCGTTCACGAAAGCCATTCAGTTTGCGAACCAGAACAATACGCTCGATCCGGAGGCGTACTTGCGCCGCGGTGTGGTGTGGTTCTACAAAGGCGAGTATGGCATCGCCTGGCAAGACTTCGACGAGGCCTCGGCCATTTTGTACGACGATCCTCGACCTGAACTGTGGAAGGGTCTTGCGCGTGCCAAACAGCAGCGTTGGTTGGAAGCGATTGACTCGTACGCCGTTGCCTTGCAGCACGACGACAAGTTCGCGCCGGCCTGGGTCAATCTCGGTTTAGGCTATTTGGCGCTAAACCAACCTGATAAAGCCGTGTATTGTCTGAACCAGGCGGTTCGCATGGAACCCAAGAATGCGGCCAGCTATTTCAAGCGCGGCGTTGCTCTTTCGCGGTTGGGCAAGTTTCACGAGGCGGCCGATTCGTATTCCGAAGCCATTCGCATCAAGCCCGACTATGCCGAAGCGTATTACAACCGCAGCCTGGTCAACCGTGACCTGAGTAATACAGAGCAGGCGGAAAAGGACCGGGCTGAAGCTCTGAAGCTCAATCCGAAAATTGAAAGTCAATTGAAGAGCACCGGTTAGCCGCCGCTTGCGGTGTGGTGGTGCCTCAACAAACTACTTCGGCAGAATGTCGATTACATCGCCGTGCCGGCGAAATGTCAGTCCAGCGGGTTCCAGCACCGCGCGCAAAAGTTCGTCTGCCGGGACGTCTTTCACATCGAGCTGCACTAATTTGTCGAGCGACAGCCCGGCCGCTTTGATGGCCTGCGCATCGACATGAAATTCCATTTTCAGTGCCGGCCCGAGCTCATCGAGAATCTTGCCGACCGGTTTTTCAACTGGAATCCTTAGCGTGTAAACCTTTCGCCCTTCCTTGACGGTTGTTCTGCGAGCCTCGCGGCCCGACACAAGATCGTCGACGACGTCTTGATCTTCTTGTCGCCCGCGCACTACAAGTTTATTTCCCTCAACTCGAATTTCAGCATTGCCGAGCATTTTCTGTTGCCGCAAATTGGCCGCTATTTCTGGGACGGATCCAGAAACCGAATAACTTCGCTCGATGACTGGTTTCTCCGGCAATGACACGAGCCGAATGGAAAGTCCGTCGGCGGCCACTGAATACGTCAGATCGAATGGCGATAAGATCAGCGTTAGGCGATCTGGCAAGCTTAAGGGAGGCAAATCACCTGCGGCCCACAAATCGGCCGGAATCTGCTGCAAGCCATCGATTTTGATGCCAGTTGTGTGCCCCAGTTCGGCTAGCAATTCCCGCGGCGCGGAAAGTGCCTCCCATTTCCAGGGCTTCATTTGCGCCCAGCGTTGCCGCACAGCGGCCGGTAAACGCCGCGTGTCATCGCTGCGCAGTGCCGCAACGGTACGCAATCGTTCGGTAATCGGTTTAGGTCCGAAATATGCGACTGGACCTAGCATTGTTGTGCCGATGTCGAGTCTCGAAGCGATGCGCTGAAAGCCTTCCGCAAGCGGCACGTCGTCCAATTTCAGCTCGATCTTTTGGTCAGGATCGACTCGGCGATCGAGCATGATCGCCACTTTTTGCGATTGCGAAAGCCGCTCGATTGCTTGCCGGAAAGGAATGTTCGACCAAGTGACGCCAATTTTTCCGGATAAGGCCTGTCGTAACGGTTCGCCGGTCAGCCAAGTGTTCTCAGCAGCGAAAACGAGCAACCAGCTGTTAAGTGCTATCAACAGCATCCCAACCGCGATGGCTAGGTGCGAATATTCTCCAAGATTTCTCGTCTGAAGCATAAGAATTCTCGTTTTCTCAGCCTGCCAGTTTAACTATGCGAGGTGTGTAATTACACTGGAGATTGAAACGTGTTGCTCTTCTAACCCGCTTGTTGAAACTGCTCAACCGAGGCAACCGCCGTCAAGTTACTGGCGGCCTTTTTCTGGAGCGTGCCATATGGGTGAGCCTGTTACTCGCCGTCCGATTTTGGCCGAGCTATACGAGCAATTTTTGGCCGACCGCGATCAGGCCGCTTTCGTGCATCGTGTGGCTGGCCGCTACCATTCGTCCACCTTGGAGCGGCTTGTTTTGCATTCATCACGCTGGGTCCGCCGTGGGGCGGTGTTGGCATTGGGGGCAATCGGCGATTTCTCTTCCAATACCATTTTAGGCCACGCGCTGGTCGATCACGATCGTGGCGTGCGGACCTTGGCCGAAGCCGCTATCCGTGCCGTTTGGTGTCGCGACGGCAATTGGAATCAGCAACAGCAACTAGCCCGCATCATCGGGTTGAACGCTGCCGAAAAGCACGACGCCGCCCGCAGTGCTGCCACGCGATTGATTGAAGAAAATGGCAAACTTGCCGAGGCGTGGAATCAACGGGCCATTGCCAATTTCGTCGCTCAACGATATTTGGAATCGATCTCCGATTGCCGCAGGACGTTAGAGTTGAACCCTTTCCACTTCGGCGCTTCGGCCGGCCAAGGACAGTGCCATCTGCAACTCGGCGATCATCAGGCTGCACTCACCGCCTTCCGGCACGCGCTGAAAATCAATCCATCGATGGAAGGCGTGCGGGCAAATGTGATTTATCTGCAAAAGCTGCTAAAGAAGAAGTGAGGGGCGCTAAACCGCTAACGGCTTAGCGACAATGTACTGCATGGACGCCGTTGAGATTATCGCCCACCGTGGTTCATCATTTCGCGCCTGAAAACACCCTTGCCGCTGTTGCCCTGGCGTGGCAAGAAGTGCTGATGCCGTCGAAGGCGATTTCCGACTGACCGCCGACGGCCATATCGTTTGCCTTCACGACGCCACGCTGATGTCGCACTGCCGGCGTCGATCGTCGGGTCGTTGAATGCACGCTCAAAGAATTGAAATCGTACGATGTGGGCTCTTGGAAGAGTCCGCAATTCGCCGGCGAGGTCGTGCCGACGCTTGACGAACTGCTCGCCACTGTCCCGCCCGGGAAGCGATTCTTTGTCGAAGTCAAGTGCGATCGCGAGATCATCGGTGATTTGCGACGGACGATTGAGCGATCTGCCGTGCCTGCTCGTGACGTTGTGCTAATCAGCCTGCGTATTGATCTTTGCAGCGAGCTAAAACGGGAATTGCCCGACTGCCCCGTTTATTGGGTCGTCGAGTTCAAACACGACGGCCTCGGCCATTGGCAACCTACCCGTGAACGGATGGGCTGGGACATCGAGAAGCACTGGGGCTTCATCGACGGTTTCGATCTGATGGCCACAGGCCCGATCGACGCTGAATTGATTTCAGACTGTAAGATGGACGATGGCCGAGCGTATGTGTGGACCGTCGACGAGACGGAGTTAGCCAAACGGCTGATCAATATGGGCGTAGATGGGATAACGACCAACCGTCCGGGCTGGCTTCGCGAACAATTGCGACAATAATCCGTCAAGGCCGAGACGTATCAATTGGGACATGTCGCTGCGAGTCCAAATCCATCAGACTCTACCAGTTTCACCAATCACCAAGTTACAATAGCGGCGTTGTTAGGCCGATGATCCTGCGGTGGGTTTCTGTGCTCGCCGATTTCTCTCGCCGTAGTGAGGTGTACCGATGCGGCAGCTTTTTTTCCTGTTGGTGATATTGTTCTGTGCGCCGGCAGTCTTGTCGGCTGATCCGCAAGAGAGGCCGACACAACCTGCGGCCGAAAGTCCCAAAGCAGGAGATTCAATTGGAAAGTCTCACGTACCGTCCACGCAGCCCCCTGACAAGCCAACCGATTCACCTGCCGCCAAGACTGTCGAAGCGTCGGAATACGAAATCGACGTTGATTACTCGGAAGTGCCGGAATTGAAGGACTGGGTCGAGACGAAGCTGCGGCCCACGCTCGAAGAGTGGTACCCAATCATCGTCGCCGATTTGCCGAGCAACGGATTCACGCCGCCGCAAAAGTTCACCGTCACGATTAAGGCCAACGGTCGCGGCGTGGCGGCCACCAGCGGCACACGTGTAACGGTTAGTGCGGACTGGATCAAGCAGCAAATGGACCGACCAAAAAGCGAGGCGGTCGGTTCGGTCGTCCACGAATTGGTGCATGTCGATCAGCAATACGGCCGGGGGCGCGGCCGCAATCGTTTTCCGGGCTGGCTGACCGAGGGAATCGCCGATTATATCCGCTGGTGGAAATTCGAGCCGGCGGAAAACCGGCATCCGGTGAGGCTACCAAACGCGACGGCACGCCGGCTTCGTACACCGACAGTTATCAAACCACGGCCGCATTCTTGGAATTTGTGGTGAAAAACTACGATCACGAATTGGTGGTGAAAATGAATGCGGCGGGTCGAGAAGGGACCTACAGTCCCGACCTGTGGAAGAAATACACCGGCAAAACCGTCGACGAACTGTGGACCGAATTCGCGGCGACGCTGAAGAATTGAGTCGTACCCTGCCGCCAGCGCGGGGCAAGCCCCGCGGCTAAGTGCTCAACCACTTCCCACTTCCCACTGACCGCTGTCCATGTCCGCTTCGCCGGTTGTGATTCTGGCGCCGGAATCAATGGGAGCGGCTTTGGCGCGCGAGTTGGCACTTAACGGGGTGGATGTGGTGGTGGTTGACAACCGCGATATCGCGGCCGGGGCAACGGCGTATTCCTCGCGATTGATTCACGGCGGCCTGCGTTATCTGGAATACGGCGATTTCGCATTGGTGCGCGAGTCGCTGGGTGAGCGCACGCGGCTGCTGCGTTTGGCTCCCCAATTTGTCCGGCCGCTGCGGTTGTTCATTCCGGTTCGCAATCGCTTTGGCGGATTCGCTGCCGGCCGCGCGGCGGTTTCTCGGATTTAAAGATCTGCGCGCAACCGCAATCCAAAATCAACGTGCACCGCGGATTGTGGACCGTGCGATTCGGCCTGTGGTTGTACGACCGCTATGCCCGCGATCCGACGCTGCCCAAGCACGAATCGCATCGTACACGCGACGCCGCTGTCGTGCCGGTCGACCCAACGAAATACCGCTGGGTCTGCTCGTTTTCCGATGCGCAAATCGTCTATCCAGAACGGTTCACATTGGCGCTGCTCAGTGACGGGCGAAAGATTGCGGCAGAACAGGGGACCGAGTTCACGGTGTTGACGTATCACGATGTCGAATTGAAAATTCGCACGATCGGCATTCGCCGCGTTGGCCGGTCGGAAATCGTGCACGAGTTCGAGCCAGCGGCCGTCGTGAATGCCACCGGGGCGTGGGTCGATCGTACGCTCGATAAGCTGGGCGTCGAATCGAAACGGCTGATGGGGGGCACCAAGGGAAGCCATTTCGTCACCAACCACGCCCGGTTGCAACAACTGCTTGCCGGCCGCGCAGTTTATACCGAAGCCGGCGACGGCCGGCCGATTTTCATTTTGCCGTTCGTGGGTGGCACGCTCATCGGCACGACCGATGAGCCGTTCGAAGGCGATCCGGCCGACGCCGTGGCCACGCTGCGCGAATTGGAGTACCTCGTATTGGCGGTGAACGATGTTTTTCCCGACTTGCGGCTCTCGATCGACGATATCGATATGCACTACGCCGGCGTACGGCCGTTGCCGTATTCCGATGCCGCCACGCCGGCCGCCATTTCGCGGCGGCACTGGCTGGAGCCGAACCCACACAGCGGCGTGCCGTTGTTCTCGATCATCGGCGGAAAGCTGACCACGTGCCGTTCGTTGGCCGAAGAAGCGGCCGGCACGATTCTCGAACAACTCGGTCTTGCGCAACGGGCCAATTCGCGCGAGGCCGACGCAAAGCCAACAGAACCCGAACCGGCACCTCGGCGCTCTCCGCCGAGACCCGCCTCCACGTTTTCCGCCGAGCTTCGTCGTTTGTTGGCCGAACCAGCATTCCGCTTGTCCGCAATTCGGAGAATCATCCAGCACGAGTGGGTCACGAAACTCGACGATCTTGTTGAGCGGCGGTTGATGTTGTTGTATGTTCCATCGCTCGGGCGAGAAACACTTGAGCAGCTTGCCGATCTGCTGATCGAATCGGGCCTGCTTGCTGCTGATCAAAAACGATCCGCGGTCGATGCCGTTGTCGGCCGACTCGCCCTGCACTTTGGAAAACGGGTGTTGCCATGAGTAAGACCGCGGCTACCAAGTACGTTCTGGCCCTCGATCAAGGCACCACGTCGAGCCGCGCCATTTTGTTCGGCCACGACGGCCGATCGATGGCCACCGCTCAACAAGAGTTTCCGCAAATTCTGCCGGCGCCGGGAATTGTCGAGCACGATCCCGAGGCGATCTGGAATTCACAATTGGCCGTGGCCCGCGAGGCGATCAAAAAAGCGGACATTGGTCAGCGAAGCGATTCGCCGCCATCGGTATCGCCAATCAGCGCGAAACCACGATCTTTGGGAGCGCGACAGCGGCCGGCCGGTGGCCAACGCCATTGTCTGGCAAAGCCGCGTGAGTGCGCCCATTTGCGAGCGGCTCAAAGCCGATGGCCTGGAGCAAATTGATCGGCGAAAAAACGGGCCTGGTGATCGACGCGTATTTCTCCGGCACAAAGATCAAGCACCTGCTCGACACCATTCCCGGCCTGCGCTGCCGGGCCGAACGCGGCGAAATCCTGTTTGGCACGGTCGATTCGTTTCTGATCTGGCGGCTCACCGGCGGCCAGCGGCACGTGACCGATGTCACCAACGCCAGCCGCACGATGTTGTTCAATTTGCACACGCTCGACTGGGATGACGAGCTGCTGAAACTGCTCGACATCCCCCGTGCGATGCTGCCGGAGGTGCATTCCAACAGCGAAATCTACGCGCGAAACCGACGCCGGAATTCTTCGGCCGGCCCATTCGCCATCGCCGGTTGCGCCGGCGACCAGCAGGCCGCCACGTTCGGGCAGGCTTGCTTCGAAATCGGCAGCGCCAAAAACACTTACGGCACCGGGTGCTTCATGCTGCTCAACGTTGGGCCCAAGCCGGTGACTTCGAAAAACAAATTGCTAGCAACGGTGGGCTGGCAAATTGGCGGCGAAACGACGTATTGCCTGGAAGGCTCCGTGTTCATCGCCGGGGCGGTCGTGCAGTGGCTGCGTGACCAGTTGCAGGTGATCGAGTCGAGCGCCGAGGTCGAAGTCGCTGGCCGCTGGCGTGCCCGATTCCGGCGGCGTCGTGTTTGTGCCCGCATTTGTCGGTCTGGGCGCCCCGCACTGGGATCAATTCGCCCGCGGGGCGATTTTCGGACTCACGCGCGGCACCACCGCCGGCCACATTGCGCGGGCAGCACTGGAATCGATGGCGTTTCAAACCAGCGACGTGCTGGCGGCGATGCAGAGACGACGCCGGCATTCGAGCTATCGCAACTAAAAGTCGATGGCGGCGCCAGCGTGAACAATCCGTTGATGCAATTTCAGGCCGATCTGCTGGGCGTGCCGGTCGTGCGGCCGTTCGTCGCCGAAACCACGGCACTAGGAGTGGCCTATCTCGCCGGGCTGGCCGTTGGGTTTTGGAACGACACTGGCCGATGTCAGCCAGCAATTGGGCACTCGACCGGCGTTCACGAACCAAACATGCGTCGGCCGATTCGTCGCAGTTCGCTGCTCAACAATTGGAAATAAGCCGTCGATCGGGCACTGGGTATGGGGCCGTGACGCGGCAAAAAATTTCCCTCTTTCTCGGAAAAAGTTTTGGATAATTGCTGTTTTTCTCCGCGGCCTTGTCTCTAATTTTCCTAGCCTAGCTATCATCATGGCGAAACCGCCTCGCTTTCTTACATCGCCTAAGTTTCCGTCTCGTGGCAGCATTTGTGCCAATAATGCATGCTATTGTGAAGCTGGGTATTCTGCAACGATCTGGCGAAGCTGCTGCACGCTGTGGGGGATTGAAAGCCGTTTTTTAGCCGCTAGCCTCGGTCCGCTCTGACAAACCTCGGGCAAGCTCGCAATCACTTTGCGGCGTTTGCCCGCTCCCGCCGTCGAATCCTGCCAATAATCCTGCCACGAAAATCGCCGCCGCCGGTTGTGAACTGAGAGCTACCGCGGCATCGTTCACGGATCGTTTTTTTAGCCGACTGCGCCACGGAGCGGCCTTGGGGGGCTGCCGCAGTCGGCGGATTTTGTTCGCTTGTAAGGAGGCGTTGTATGGAATGCGTATTTGTAGCTTTGCTTGCGTTGGCCGCTGCTAGCAGCACTGGACCGGGATCGAAGGAACCTGCGGAATCCACAGCGTTGTCGAAACCTCGCCCGCCGCCACGGTTCACTTGATGTCGGCCAAAAAGAGGAGCGGCTGCGGAAGCTGCTGCCGAAGGTGGCCGATGCCGATTTGCAGAAAGTTCTCGACGATCCGCGGCTCATTCTCTACACAGACCATGAAATGCCCGGCCTACCAAATTTGGAGCGGCGAACTGCAGGGCGTTCACTCGCCGTACTACAACATTTCGGCCAACGGTTCGGAGCCGTACGGCAACGGTAATCGTGAATTCCCCTGGGGGACGCCGGCCGGCACGCATCGCACGAAAGATGTCGAGGCCTTCCGCTTCCTCTGGCTGCCGCACGATGAAAACGATCAAACCGCTTCCCGTCGTGTGGTTCCGCAAACGGCTGCATGGCGATCAGAACAAAGGCTATGCCTGGACCTATCCGGTCGGTACGATCGTCGGCGAAGTGCTGGCGATGACCGGGCCGGATGGCTACGCCTACAGCTTCGAACTGCGAGTGCGCACCGCGGGAATACGGCTACTGGGATGTCAATGTGCTGCGTCCCTTTCCAACCTCCGCCGCTTTGCGCGGCGCATTAAAGAGCTGCGGCCCGATTGGGAAGACCAGCCCAACCTGGGCGGCCATCGAGCATTTGGAAGGCCCGCTCACGCTGAAACCGCGAAAACCCTGGCCGACAAGCAACCGGCGCGCGCATCCGTTCGTGCAAACGATGGGGGTCGATTCGCTGCCGGCGGTGGACGACAACAAACTGGTCGGCGAACTCTTGGCCGGCGCCACGTTTCATTCCACGCTTGGCGAAGTGTGGCGCGAAACCACGGCCGGCGTGAAAACGTATGCGCCCGACCACTGCGGCCGGCTTCAGCATCGTGCCGGTCAATTACGATGCCGGCTTCGTGCAGGTCGATCGCACCAGTTGCATGCGCTGCCACGACTCGGTGGCCCGGCCGGTTTCCGATTTCAATCCGGGGCGCGATTGGTACGGCCACGTGCGCGGAAGCGACGGCATTTTTTCATTCCATCCGTTCGCGCCGGAATCGATCAGCGATAACGGCATCGGCCGCACGGCGAAGATGCGCCGGAATTGGAAAAAGCCGGTGTCATCGCGAAGTACGATCCGGACAAGCACCCGCCAGAGGTGTATCAATCGATCGACAAGTCGAGCAACTAATTGAAAGGTGCAGATCGAAAGATTGCGTCGCTCGTAAAAAAGCCCCCGGTCAGGATTCCTGACCGGGGGCTTGAATTGGTACGTCGCAGGATCAACCCAATATTGCACTACGGAATCTGCGGCGGGGTTTCGCCGCCGGAGATGGTCGCCAGTGCGGCCATAACGCGGATGTCGGTAAGAGTTGTCAGGCTGTGGACCGAGCCATCGACAAAGACAAAATTGATTCCGGTGCCGCCCCCGTGAACGCCGGTGAAAGTACGCTTACACGGTTGCGGAAAGGAAGCATAGGTCCAGTCGGCGCACTTGTTGTAATCGGGATCCAGAGTAACCTGCGTCCCTGCCCCGCCGCCAGGTTTATTGTCGTTGACGATGGTTAAAGAGCAGCCCAAGGGATTGCTGCGGCAGGCATCGGGCAGATTCATATCTGCCAGATTCAGACCAAACACGCTGTTGCCCCAAAATGCGGCGCACGAAAGGTCGTACGTGACGCCATTGTAGACCACCGAGCCGGGCTTGGTCGTTGTCGTGTATTCGCCGATCAGCATGGTTTTGGAGGTGCCATCGGTGACCTGCTTGATTTTGACAGGCTCGTTCGACAGTTTCGACATTACGCAGTCGGTCCTACCGCCCCCAATCAGGCCTGTCGTAGTGACAACAACCGGCAGCGGACCGCGATCCTTAGCGCCATATTCTCGGCAGTGCCGGCCTTGGGGCTGTCCCAATAAGCTTCCGTAGCACCAGTCTGAACATACCATCCGCGGCCGGCGACCCCTTTGTAAGAGCTGCTCATCGACGGTGGGGCGGTGGACGTCACCTCCGGAACTGCAAGTGTCGGTGGATTCGGATCGCTCGGGCAACTTTGAATCTTCATCGGTGACTGCAGGACCAACCTATTTGAAGCGTCGTCGTTCGATTTATCAAAATGGTACTGGCGAAACAGCGCGATTTCGTCAATGTACGGGCAAATCTCCAGCGCCCAGTTTGAATACTCATTCACGCCGCATGCACCGCCACCGGTGGTGGTCGCCTGGTCCATCTTGCCGGGCGGCAAATACTTTTTAGTGCTGGCATACGTCTGGCACGCCAGACCCATTTGCTTGAGGTTATCCATGCACTGGGTGCGGCGGGCAGCTTCGCGAGCCGATTGAATGGCCGGCAGCAACAGCGCAATCAGAATGCCGATGATGGCGATCACCACCAGCAATTCGACCAAAGTGAAAGCCGCGCGCGGTAGGCGGCTGCGGCGACGACAAGCCCGAGGTGCAAGCCCTGAACCGTCCAAGAATTTTGACATGATTGACTCCCCACGGAATGCTAAGGTGGCGCCGATTTGCGGAAAATGGAAACCTTACCCATCCGGGGACCGCCACAGCGCAGCAGCAGCGCACTGCTTGATGCGTTGTCGATTAGAGCGGCCAGCAAGAAAAGAGAGCCAGCGCCGAAACCGACCGCGTGCAGCTTCGCGAAATCCCCAGACCTCCCGAGCACTGCACGCCCCCGAAACCAAGTGGGTATTGTAAACTATTTTGCCGCCCAGGGAAAGAGTCAGGCAGCCAGATTGTTTACAGCGGTGACTGGAATTGGAATCTCCGGCCTTATAGCTGATCTCTCCCTCTCCCCGAGGAGAGGGTATTCAGGCTAAAACGCTCCCCCCGACTTGCCACGCTCCCGCGGAATGCGGGCCCGAAAATTGCCGACGGGTTCGCCTGGCGCCGGCGGCGTTGGCGTGCGGCCGTGGACGATTTTGTTCTCGTCCGGCGGCGGGGTATAGCCCATCATGTCCAGGAACTTCGCCAAATCGACGGTTTCAACCCCCAGCTTTTCGGCATCCTTAACGATGGTGTTGCCCCCGGCCTTATAACCGCTCTCCACCTTTTTGCTGTCGGCCGTGGCGGCGGTGGAGGTCTCGCTTTTCCCTTTCACCAGGAAGCGGGTCTCAGCCGTGACTTCGCCTACCACGTTCCCCTTGGCATCGGTTTCGGCATCGATAATGCCGCCGTTGATGCGGATCAGGTCGTGAATTTTCTCGCGGTCGTCGATCCCATCGTCGTCCATATCCATCATGCCCACCAAGGCGAAATGGTCTTGTTTACCGGGCCGCCAGAGCGGGGTGTAAATTAGATCGTTGGGCAACAGCGGGCTGGCGGTGGAATCTGCCAGAATGCGGCATTCGGCCATGTGCGGGCCGGTGATATTGATGACTTCGATCGTGCCCTTCATTTTGGCTTCGCTCACCGGCGGACTATTATCGGCCAGCGCGGAGATGTTTTGTTTCTTCACATCTAGCGCACTCACATCGGTCGTGCTGGGATCGAAAACGCTGAAGGTGACTCGCTTGCGCAGCCGATCGTCGGTGCCCAGGTTGATATACACCAGGTGATCGCGCTGATTGACCCAGACGATTTTTCCATCGGGCGTGGCATTGACGTTGAAGCGGCCTTGCAGATCTCTGTTTTCTTGAGCGAAGTGATTCAATTGCGCCTGCGATTTGCCCAGCTCCTTTTGGAGGTTGCCGATTTCGCTGTCTTTGGCCGCCTGCAACGCCTGCTTTTCCGCGTCTTTTTTGATTTTGTCTTCGGACAGCTGTTTCTTCTCGGTGGTTAAGGAGGTATTGAGCGAGGCAATTTTCTCTCGTTCGTCGAGATAGTCTTTCAGCGCCTGATCTTTGTCGGCCGTCAGTTGTTGCCGCGTGTCGTCAAATTCCTTGGTTTTCATATCGAACGTGGCCTTGGCGTCCCGCAGATCGGCATCGGCCTTGGCGATCAGCCCGTTTTGTTTGCGCACCACGGCTTGCAATTCTGCGACCAGCTTTTTGTAGTTCTTTTGATCGTCTGGCAGGTTGGCGACGCCATACGCCTGGGCTGATTTCATATCCTGTTCCCAGGCAGATTTGACATTCTCTTGCTTCTCGGTCGGGGCATAACCAATGAATTGCATCAGTTCCGCCCGATCGGCTTCTGACTTGGCCTGCGCGGCCTTGGCGTCGCCGGCATCTTTCTGGGCTTCCTTGCTGTGCTGGCTCTCGCTTTGATAGTTGCGGAAAAACACGAACGTCGTCAGGCTTAGCAATACGGTGAGCGTGACAAACACAATCAGGGCGATTTGCAAGCCTTGATTTTCACGAGCAGCCATAACACAAACTCCGGCGCAGAGGGTTCAGGGTTCAGAAAAGGCGAGCCGCAACCGTCAAGAAGCGGAGGAAAAACGAAACGACGATGCCAGCCGCCCGGTCGAATGCCGCGGCTGCGGAGGGACGATCGTAAAACTCGGCAAGTCAATAACCTACGTCAAATTCTAATTCGGCCGATCAGCAGAGTCAAACGTTCATGCCCGAGCCGCCCCCTCCGATTGAATCTTGCGGCACGCTCGCTGATTTCCGCTGGTTAGTCGGCCAGGAAGGGGCTATTCGGCTGGCACTCTTGCAAAAGGAATCGGACGCGCAGGCCGGCGGGGAATTGCTCAATCGGTTGGTTTCTCGGTTGCGGACCGATCTCTCGCCAGCGCGGGTTCACCTGCTTCTGGAGCAACTCGAGCTTCGTCGCCGCGCCGAAGACAAATTTCGGCATGCGGACAAAATGTTTTTCACGCGACGCGCTTTGGAACAGGCGACCGACCAATGGGTGGCGGAGTACAAGGCACGTCGATTTCTCATTGGACGGCCGATCGCCGATTTGTGCTGCGGAATCGGCGGCGATTTGCTGGGTTTGATGCGGTGTGGACCCGTGCTGGGTGTCGATCGCGACTCGATTACGGCGTTGTTAGCCGAGGCAAACTTGCGAAGCGCGACTGGCAGCGGGGCAGGGGAGTACGACGCTAGAATCGCAGTCGCGGATGTGACGTCGGTCGAGGTGAACGAAGCGGCGGCCTGGCACATCGATCCGGACCGCAGGCCAGTGGGGCGGCGCACCACGCGGGTGGCACTGCATGAGCCGGGACCCGAGGTGTTGAGGCGGCTACTCTCCGCATGTCCGGACGCAGCCATCAAACTAGCGCCCGCAGCGACTTTGGACGAACCGTGGTGGCAGCCAGCCGAGTTGGAATGGATCGGCCGCGGCCGTCAGTGCCGGCAGCTGGTGGCGTGGTTTGGCCGTTTGGCGGAACATCCCGAGCGCCGGCGTGCCACCGTTTTGCCAGCGGCAAATTTAAGCGGCGCTGCGGATTCGACGACTGCGGTGACCGCCACGTTCATGGGCGAGGCCAATGCCGATTGTCCGATCGCGGCACGGATCGGCCGGTATGTGTTTGAGCCCGATGCCGCTGTGCTGGCGGCAAAGTTAGAAGGTGCGCTGGCGGTGAGTCAAAGTCTCTCGGCCGTTGCCGCCGGCGTCGCATATTACACGGCCGATCATTGCGCAACTCACGGTGCACTGGCTGGATTCGAGGTGCTCGAAGTCCTGCCCTATAAAGTCAGACCGCTACGGCAGTGGCTTGCCGCACGCGGCATCGGCCGTCTGGAAATCAAAAAACGCGGCGTATCACTAGATCCCGAGCAAGTACGCAGGGACTTGCAAACCGACGGGAGCGACGAGGCCACCATTTTGCTGGCACGTATCGACGGCCGAATCATGGCGGTCATCGCCCGCAGATGCGCCGAGTAGGCAGCCGTCTCCCTCAAATTGTTTGCAATTTTGCTGCACGAGTCCTATATTGCGCGCTGGATGCTGAGGGCCCTTTTCTTGCGCCCCGATTGTTCCTGGCGCCGGCCCTCGAGCAGGAACCGAGAACACAGAGGAGAGGGACATGTGGCGGGAACATTCTTTGGCAAAGCCCAAGTGCGCTTGCTGGCGCGACAGGCGTGTGGGCTGTCTGCAATCGTCTTGTCGATTTCAATCAGCGGCGTGTGCGGAATTTCATTCGCCGATTCACCGTCGGACGGTTTTAGCGCTAGCGATTCGGCGGTCAAGCAAAACGATGCCGTAACCAAACCAAAGTCGGCAAGTAAGACAGACAAGCTTGCTCAGGCTGACGCCCTGATCAAAGAATCGCTGTTCTACGAAATCTCGGGCTCCAACGAAGAGCGCGATCGGCTGTTGGCAACTGCTCGCGCGATTGCGCCGAATTATGAACCAGCCATGTGGCAAAGCGGCGAGGTACAATTCAACAATCGTTGGACGAAAATCGACGACGTGCCTCAACTGGCCCGACAAAGTACTGATTTGGGCGCCTATGAAAAGCAGCGCGACAAAGCTGCCGACACGCTCGATGGCCAACTCAACATGGCCCACTGGTGCCAGCATCGTGGTTTGCAGGAGCAAGCGCGCGCCCACTACAACCAGGTGCTTGCGTTCGATGCCGACAACGCAGAAGCCCGTGCTCAACTGGGCTTCCGTCGTGTCGGGAACTCCTGGGTTGCCAAGCCCGAGCTCGATGAAATGGTTGCCGAAGCGCAACGGCTTAACAAGGCTCTGAGCAAATGGCTGCCAAAGGCCAATGCGGTTCGCAATGGATTAGTCGAAGGGCAGGGGCCCGCGTTCGAGACGGCGAAGAAGCAATTCGCCGAGATCAACGATGCGGAAGCTTTGCCGGCGCTGGAATATGTGTTGTCGGCGGTTAGCGAAGAGCTGGCGACCATGCTCGTCGATAAGATGGCGCATTGGAGCGAATTGCCTGCCACGCAGGCGCTCGTGCGACAAGCCATTTATTCGCCGTGGGATTCCGTCCGGCAATTGGCGGCAATAAAACTTGAAGCCAGGCCCCAGGAGGATTTTATTCCGAAAATGCTGGCCGCTATGTACACGCCGCTCGAAGTCCGAACTGTGGTATTCAATGAACGGGGCCGCTTGGTTTCTCGCGAGGTGTTTGCCCGTGAAGGACGCGATGCTTGGGAAGTAGTGATGCTCGATACCGCCTATGTACGAGTTCCACAACCGGGCGGAAATGTTGCGGAAACGCTCAATCGGGCCGTCGGCGACATTCGCCGCGATACGGCCATGAAGCAAATGATTGCCACGATGCAAAGTGCGAATACCGAAGAACTGAACCGGAGAATCATGACGGCGCTCTTCGATCGCCACGCACAAGACTACAAATGTGCGGCCGGAAGATTGGTGGAGCTGGTGGGATAATCAGAATGAAACAAGTTACGTCAAGGAAAAGCCCAGCAGCGGCACCTACGATCGCCGCACGGTCTATGTTGCCGATCGATCGCCACCGCCGCAGCCAACGAACACGCCGGTAACTTCTTCAGCGCCAATTCGCGGTTCGCTGGAATGTCTCGGAGCGGGCACAAAAGTTTCGACGATTCGCGGACCTGTAGCGATCGAAAAGATTCGCGTCGGTGATCTGGTCCTATCGCAAAACAGCGATACCGGCGAGCTCGCCTACAAACCAGTGTTGCGGACCACGGTGCGGCTGCCGGAACCGATATATACTTTGGAATCGAGCGGCGATTCGCTGCGCTGCACCGGCGGTCACCTGTTCTGGGTGGCCGGTGAAGGTTGGACGAAAGCCCGCCATCTTCGCAGCGGGCAAACGCTCCACTGCGCGACGGGCACGGTGCAAGTGAGCTTGGTTACGGAATCGGCGCCGGAGCGGACTTATAATTTAATCGTGGCCGATTTCAACACGTACTTCGTCGGACCGGAAAAAATCCTGTCGCACGATGTCACCGAGCGCAAGCCGACGCGAAGTATCGTGCCAGGGTTGGCGAAGAATTAGGGCGAGGTGCAATCGGAGGACTACTTTTTGTTCACCGGCGATTTCGCGGCGGTTTTTGGCGTCGGCGGCACATATTCCTCGGTGAAACGGCCGAGGTAGTGCAGGCTGCTGTCGACGCCGTTGAAGCCCAGCACGCGTTCGTCGAGTTCCAGCTGTTGCGAGAGGACGCGGCCGGCGTCGATATCGAATCGCACCGTGCCTTGCGTCAATCGCTGGATTAGCTGAGATTGCACCTTGGGATTACTGACTGGCGTGAGCACCTGTGTGGCCACGGAAATGGTTGCCACGCCGTTGGCCACTTTGTCTAGCGTGTAGTGCTGGCGAGTTTTGATCACTTTCGTTTCTCCTTCCTCCAGCGTGATGGTCACGTCGTTGGGCAAATTCCAACTCTCGCCAACGGAGATGGGCTCCAGCGGCAACGGCATCACCATTTGACTGTTTTGCGCCTCGGGCGAAACATTCGGCCGCTTGTCGATGCGCTTTGCGATCTTGCCGGAGGGCTTGATGGTGACGATCGTTAGTGGCACGCCAATCGATTTTGCGACACCCTCATATCCGGGCGGCGGCTTATTGTCGGTTTTGCTATTGTACGTGACTTCGTCGCGGCCGCTAAGCTTCTGCCGCATATCAACGCTTTCGACAGAGTGCTCCAGCGTGATACGCCCCGACGAATCGACATCGATGATTTTCCAAACTTTCACCGAGCCGCTAATCGTTTCCGCGGTTTGTGTGGTGCCGGCGATCGTGGTGTCGAGACTCACCCGGTGCAGAACTTGCGTGCGAATGACTTCGCCGGGCCGGAATTTGTACGTCAGCGAATACTTCGGGCCATCTGGCGGAGCCGGCGCGGCACCCGTATCGGCGGCTAAGCTTGAAACGGCGAAAGAGAGAACGATCGCGGCGATGGAGCCAACCGATCGAGCAATTGCAATCCATTCGTGCATAAGACTCGACTCCTTTCGAGCCAGTACGTCAGGCTTCAACCTGACCGGCGAATTAGCGTTTCTCTTCCTGACGCAACCGGCCGCCCCAACCGAGTTTTTCCCGTAGCGTCCGGTAATAACTGCGGCCGGGCACTTCCACGAGTTTGAATTTGGGCACTGCCCGTTCTACACGAACCCGATCGTCGGCGGCCAGGCCGCACAGCTCGCGACCATCGACCACCACCGCCGTGCCTTCGTGCGGTTGATTGACCACCAACTCGAACACGCGTTCCGCAGAATCGACCACGGGTCGATTGGTGAGCGTATGGGGGCTGATCGGCAGGAACACAAACGCTTGCAAATCCTTTCGCAAAATCGGTCCACCGGCCGACAAGCTATGAGCTGTCGATCCGATGGGGGTGGCCACGATAAGGCCGTCGCAACTATAGGTAGTCACCAATTCTGCGTCAACGTAAAGATTGACGTCGAGAATCGAGAACGGCCGACCAGCCAAAATGCTCACTTCGTTCAAACCCAGCAGTTGATGCAGCACTTTGCCGCCGCGTATCACGCGGCATTCAAACATCAGATGCTCGACCGTCTTGTAAAAGCCTTGGCAAACGTGCGGTAGTACACTGAGCAAATCGTTGGGCGAGAGGTCCGCCAAAAAACCCAATTTCCCCAGGTTGACGCCGAGGATTGGAATTTGATGATAGCCCATCTGGTGCGCTGCTTGCAAAATGGAGCCATCGCCCCCCATGACAATGGCGAAGTCGGCTTCAACCTGTGAGAGATCGGCTTTGAACTCCAGATCGAACAGCACGACGTCGGCCACCTGCTCGACGAGCGGGGCAGACGAAGAGCCTCATTGGCGATGTTCGGCCGTGCACCCAAGGCGAGCACAATCACGCGGGGACGAGTGTTGGTCACAGCGAGACCCTAGTGGCAAGAACAGATGGGAAAAGACGACCACTGCGACTTCGTCGATCATAGGACATGGCGATTGTGTGGGGCAAGCGGTGCGCGGTCACGCGAAGCCGCGAATTCAAAGCTGTGTTGAAGCCACTGCTTAAGGAGCCATGTGGTCACGGCAGCCGCTATACCGTTAGCTCACCCGGCGGTGAGTAGCTTCGCTAATCAGGCCGGCGCTCAGCCAATTCGCGGCAGGTCTGAGCGATGCCCGCGGCGTCCAATCGCAAATCGGCCAGCAATTCGCTCCGTTCACCATGTTCAATGAAACGATCGGGAATGCCTAGTCGGCTGACATGGGCGGCGCCAATTCCGGCATCGGCCGCGGTTTCGAGAACCGCGCTCCCAAAACCTGTCATCAAAGCGGCTTCTTCGACCGTGAGCACGAAAGGGCAGGTTTCAATCGCTTTGAGAATTACTTCCGTATCGAGCGGTTTGATGAAGCGGGCGTTGATGACGCCAATCTCTAACCCTTCGCTGCGCAACTGAGCTGCCGCTTTCAAGCAATAGGTGAGCAGTGTGCCGCAAGCAATGATCATGCCGTCGTGCCCCCAGTCGAATACTTCGGCACGCGCCAATTCCATGGGCGTCCGGTCGCGCTCCACTAGCTGCCCGGCGTCTTCCGCTGTCGCCTTGGGATAGCGAATCGAAATCGGCCCGGGGAATGACAAGGCGAAATCGATCATCGCCGGCAAATCCACCGCATCGCCCGGCGCCATGACAATCGTGTTGGGCAGCACGCGCATGTAACCCAGATCGAAACAGCCGTGATGCGTCGGGCCATCGGGGCCGGTCAGGCCTGCTCGATCCAGCAGCAATGTCACCGGCAAGTTTTGCAAAGCCACTTCCTGGAACAGTTGATCGTAACTGCGTTGCAGGAACGTGCTGTAGATATCGACGATTGGCCGCAAACCGGCCTTCGCTTGCCCGGCGGCAAAAGCAACCGCGTGCGATTCGCAAATCCCCACGTCGAAAAACCGTTGCGGAAAAGCATCGCGCACCGCTTCCAATTTGTTGCCTTGACACATCGCCGCCGTCAACACTGTCACGCGAGGATTTTGTTCCAACTGCTGATATAGCGATTGACTGGCCACGTCGGTGTAAGCCTTACAAGGACTGGCTTTGATGCTGACGACTTTTTCTTCCGCTCGCTCAAACGGCGCCGGCGTGTGAAAATAAACCGGATCGGCAGCGGCAGGCTGAAAACCGTGTCCCTTCTCGGTCATCACGTGTAACAGGACGGGGCCGTCAACGTTTTTCACCATCTTCAAATAGCGACGCAGGGTAGCAATGTTGTGACCATCAATCGGACCGACATAGCGAAAGCCCAGTTCCTCGAACAGCATTCCGCCGTGCAATCCGGCCTTTACCGATTCCTTGATTTGCCACAACAACCGCTCCACCGGATCGCCCACCAGCGGGACTTTATTGAGGATGTTGACCACTTGATGCTTCAGCCCGGAGTACGACGGGTTCATTCGCAGCCGGTCCAGATACTTCGCCAGCCCACCCACGCGCGGACAAATCGACATTTTGTTGTCATTGAGAATCACGAGCAGCTTTTGTTTAAGACCACCGGCGTTGTTCATTGCTTCGAAAACAATGCCGGAGGGAAGCGCTCCATCGCCGATCACCGCCACGCTGTGTCGCTCGAGATGTCCCAGCAGTTCATCGCCGCTTTTCAATCCGGAAGCGGTCGAAACGCTGCACCCGGCATGGCCGGTCATGAACAAGTCGTAGGGGCTTTCCTGTGGGTTGGGATAACCCATCAGCCCGCCTTTGGTGCGAATCGTGTCGAAATCTTCGTAACGACCCGTGATCAACTTGTGCGGGTAAATTTGATGGCCGGTGTCCCAAATCAACCGATCGCGGCTGAAGTCGAACACGGTGTGCAAAGAAAGACAAAGTTCTACAACTCCTAGATTCGAAGCGAAATGTGCAGTGCGGCTGGTGACCAGGTTGCACAAAGCCTCGCGCATTTCGCTGGCCAATAGTTCCAGTTCCTCTTCCGTCAAGTTTTGCAGATCGCGCGGCGAGTGAATCCTGGCAAGCAGCTGGTCCATCATTGATTCCTTTCAACAACATAGCGAGCCAAGGCTTCCAGCCCGGCCCGTTTTTCGCCCAAGGGTTCCAGCGCCTCGCAGGCCTCGTCGATGAGACGCAGTGCGCGGTGCCGGCTGTCTTCGATTCCCAGCAACGCTGGAAACGTCAATTTTCCATGATCGGAGTCTTTGCCCACGCGCTTGCCCAATGCTGCTTCGTCCCCTTCGACGTCGAGCAAGTCGTCGGCAATTTGAAATGCCAGACCGATTTTGCGACCAAACTGTTCCAGCGTAGCCTGAGCGGTGGCGTCGGCCCCAGCGACATAACCGCCCAGCCGCAACGATACCAGAAACATCGCCCCGGTTTTGCGGGCGTGAATGTCTTCCAAGGTGCTCAAATTGCTCTCGATAAACTGCAATGCCAGATCGTCCGCCTGTCCGCCGACCAGAGCCGTTGGTCCCGCCGCTTCCGCCAAGGCAGCGCAGCAACGAGCCGCCACTTCTGGTGGATGCACGTCTTTGGCCAGCACTTCGAAAGCCATCGTAAGTAAGGCGTCGCCTGCCAAAATCGCCACCGCTTCGCCAAACGCTTTATGACACGTAGGCCGGCCGCGGCGCAAGTCGTCGTCATCCATTGCTGGCAGGTCGTCATGCACGAGCGAGTAGCTATGGATCATTTCGACCGCACAAGCGGCCGGCAACGCTGCCTCCCAACTAGAACCGCAGGCCTCAGCGGAAAATAACACCAAAGCGGGCCGCAACCGTTTGCAGGGAGCCATCAGGCTGTAGCGGATGGCATCGCGCAACTGTTGGGGACACCCGGCGGGAAAATCGGTGTAGCGATCGAGTGCTGCGTCGATCATCCGACGAGCAAACGCCAACTGTTCCGTCAAGACGGCGGAGCTGCAAGAGATCATGTGGAATGTGTCTAGGTGACTTGATGTCTGGGTGTCTTGCTCGCTGAGCTCGACGTGTTCGGCATACACGCAGACGCTCAACCACCAAGGCACCCAACATTCGATTCTAAAACAGGCTGCCCGGCTCGTCCATCGAGGCAGTCGGCGGCGGGGCAACGGACTCAGATTCAACGACCGACTTCTTTGATGCCTTACTGCCCCTCCTTGTCCGAGGTTTTCCCTCCTCTTGGAGTGCTAGTGTTGATTCGTCATCAAACGGCTGCGTGACCGGATTGCCCGCGGCGTCAACTCCCGTTAGCAATTCGATTCGCCGCTCCGCCTGTTCCAGCTGTAGGTAGCACTGCTTGAGCAATTTCACCCCTTCCTCATAACGGGACAGAGATTCGGCTAACCCCAAACGGCCCTCTTCCAAGTCGTGAACAATTTGCTCCAAAGCGTGCAGCGCTAGCTCAAATGAGGGCTCTGCATTGGCGAAGCGAACGAATTTGAATTTGGCTCCGGCAATTCTCGCTCCAAATCTCTTACGCCCAGGGGTTGCAACTACAAGGCACTTTCCACTCGCTCGACGCGACTTAACGCCGCACCGTGGCTAAAGCGCGTATGAATCGTCTCGCCCGCACTTAATTGCGCCGCATCCGTCACTGGCAGTCCGTCCATCTTAGTTGTCAAACTGTAACCACGCCCAAGCACGCCCAGAGGACTGAGCGATTCTAAATGCATCGCCATGGAAGCTGTTCGCTGCCGGGTTCGATCGAGCACAACGCCAATGGCTCGTCGACCGCGGGTTTGCAAAACGTCCAATTGTTGCGCAAGATCGAGCAGCCCGTCAAATGGACGCCTGAACGGCCGACGGCTTTTCATTGACTCCAGTGTAATTCGTGCCGTCTGCGCCCGACTTTGCAGCGCCGCTACCAACCGACTTTGCCGGTCGCGCAGAATGGCTTGGATCGCTTCCATTGATGGCACGATGCGCTCGGCGGCTTCACTGGGTGTAAGCGCTCGCACGTCAGCGACTAAATCGGCCAGCGTGATATCGATTTCATGTCCCACGGCCGAGACGACGGGAACCCGCGAAGCATGAATCGCACGGACCACAACTTCTTCGTTGAACGACCACAAATCTTCGAGGCTACCGCCGCCGCGACCTACGACCAACACGTCGATTTCCAGGGCCATGCGGTTTACCGTCGCAATCGCCGCCGCAATTTCTCCGGCCGCGCCGAGTCCTTGCACGCGCACCGGAACCACGAGCACATGCACACCCCGCCACCGTCGGCGAACGACTTCCAGAAAATCACGGATCGCCGCGCCCGTAGGACTGGTGACGAACGCAATCCGCCGCGGAAACTTCGGCAGGTGCCGCTTCCGCTCCGGGGCAAACAAGCCCTCGGCAGCCAGCTTTTCGCGCAATTGCCGGAATTTCAATTCCAGCGCCCCCAGTCCTTTCAGGTGTAGTTCATCAACAATCAGCTTGTACTCGCCACGCGGGGCGTACACATCCAAATGCCCCCGGGCGACCACTTCCATGCCGTCGTGCAGCTCACTGCGAATGCGTTGGGCAGATCGCTTCCAGATCACCAGGCCGATGACAGCGTGCTCATCTTTGAGCTTGAAATACACATTGCCCGACGAGTGGGGTCCGCGATAATCGCTAATCTCGCCGGTCAACCAGACCGTTTGAAAACCGATTTCCAGCAGATCCTTCAGGACATCGGTAAACTGCGAAACCGTCAGCACCGGCAACAAAGTTGCGCCAAGTTGTGGATCAAGAGCCACGGTCCACCAAATTTGCCTACATCAATCCGAATCAACGCAAATGGATTGTGGCAATTTGTGGCCGTTGATCAAGTGGATGGCCGCTCTTCGATCGTCGGGCTCCATTCTTATTCGCGTTCATTTGCCTTCATTCGCGGCAAATCTTTTGCGTGGATTTCGAAATGTGGCAGATTGAAACTTTGCGGCGGATCGAGCCTAGGATAGCCGCGCCAGATGGGTTCTTGACGCAATGGCGATTCATTGACTTTTCGCGTGCCCGATTCCGCCCAGGCTTCGGCTTCCAGCGTGAGACGATTCAAGAGTCGTTCGACTTCGATTCGGTAGTGCTCCAGGCCATTTCGATCCAAATCGGCGGGCACTTCAATCTCAGGACTGACGACAGCCCGCCGCGGCTGAATGGCCGTGGCAACGCGTGGCGATCCCAAGTGGTCAATCGCCACGGTCGATCGTAGCCGAAGCCCATCGCCACGATCGGTAATCCAAGTTTTGACGCTAAATAAACCGGCCCCGGGGCCAGTTCGCGGCGCGGTCCGCGCGGTCCGTCGGGCGTAATGGTCAGGTTCATTTTCTGGCTGCGGCGCACCAGCTCTCGCAGTGCAGTGACTCCGCCGCGGTAACTGCTGCCGCGGACGAATTCGAATCCCATGTGGTAGGCAGTGCGGGTCAGAATATCGGCATCCGGATGCCGGCTCAGCAGCATCGTCAAGTTGCAGTGCCCGCGAAGATAAAGCGGGAACAGAATGTATTCGTGCCAGAAGATGTAGATTTTCTGCCCGGAGTAACTTGGCTTTACCGGATCGATCGATTCATCATAATAGGCGCACTTGTATTCGAGCGTGCCCATCCAGTTCCGTACGAGTGAAGAGCAAAGCAGCCCGCCGACGTTGATAAGGAATCGTTTGACAGATTTCATGGCGTCCATGCCGATGAATTGTGGATGCTGTACCTCAGAGTAAGCCCAGTGACCATCGCGGCGATGGTGCCCGCAACCCTTGGGCTTGGCAACGCAAATTACACGACGATTTCAATCCGGCCACTCGCCGCTGAAAACCTCCGTGGCCGATCCCGTCATGTAAACATGATTGTCGTTTTCGTTCCACTCCAATTCCAAATCGCCCCCCGGCAAATGGGCGAGCATTTTGCGTCCCGTGCGGCCCGTTAGCACGCCGGCGACGCAAACCGCGCTAGCTCCGGTGCCGCATGCTAGCGTAATCCCGCTGCCGCGTTCCCAGGTTCGCATGGTGACTTCGAACGGCGAGTGCAATTCGACGAAATGAATATTGGCGCGTTTTGGAAAAATCGCAGCTTGTTCCAAGAATGAGCCGGCTCCCTTTAGCGGTACCTGCGCAATTTGCCTGCAATACATTATCGCGTGCGGATTTCCCATCGAGACGCAGGTAAAGTGTCGGTCAAGTTCGCATGTTACGGTCCAGGGCTCTTTCGGCTCAACAAGGAATTCCTTTTTTACTCCTGGATATGGAATTGGCTTGGGTGGTCCGGTCCGTGGAAACAATGCGGCTCTTACAGGGTGCTCCTTTGCTACTATGTTCCAGCCAGTGAATAGCTGGTCGAGGGCTAGATCGAGGTCGTAGTTGATCACCGAAGCGTTCGCTGACACTCCTCCAAGTTCCACTGGTATCTTTGCCGCCTCCAAAATCGGTTCGCCCATGTCGACGCGGACTTTTTGAACTTTGCAGCCAGCCACTTCCAAATCCAGCGTCAGCACGCCGCGGCCGGTTTCGATTTTCAACGTCGGCTTTTTGGCGATGCCGTGATCGTAAACGTACTTGGCCACGCAGCGCACGCCGTTGCCGCACATTTCGGCCTCGCTGCCGTCGGCGTTGAACATCCGCATCCGGGCGTCGGCTTTTTCGGACGGGCAAATCAGAATCAGCCCGTCGCCGCCGACGCCAAAATGCCGATCGGCGATCTTCACGGCCAGCGTGGCCGGATCGCTCGGCAGCGGCTGCGCAAAGCAATCGACATACACATAGTCGTTGCCGATTCCTTGCATCTTGGTGAATCTCATGGCGCGAAGATTCTATCGGTCCAATAGCCGGGGGGCAACGCCCGCCGGAGACGTGCAAGTAGACAATCCATTGGTACGACTCCGGAGGCCGTTGCCTCCGGCTAGGAGACGCACTATGGCGGCAAGGTTCGCTAGGCTAGCCGGTTAAATCTAACTGGTTGCCGCAGTCGCCGGTGACATCGCGGCTATGCTGCGTCGAATCTTCGGCCATCGCAACATCGCTAGCTGCTTTGGCTTTCTTCGGTGGCAACTCCCACAGGCGACGGCCGTCGGCGTCGCGGTCTTCGGTTTCGTGCTCTTCGCCGTCGGTCTGGCCGATGCCGGCGGCCTGCTCGGCTTTGAGTTCGTGCTGAAACTGCCGTTCTTGAGCTGAGGTTTCCTGCTCGGCCCGATCCACATCCGATCCTTTCGATTGGGCCAGCGGTGTGGCGGCGGCGCTACCAGCGAAACTTAGTGGTCCAACGCTCATATATTCACCCGTGGAGAACCTTAATTCCGCTCCTCCCGACCGACAACGGTCGGGCTATGTAATCTTACGTCATCGCCGCGAAGCGTCGGCGGCTCCGGTCGATGGTCGCATTCCTTCGGCCGGCACGTGACGATCTTGCGGCTGCATGCCCGCCTGAATCGATTGCAAGGCCTGGTTGAGCGTGGGAAATGCCTCGCGTTTTGTTTTTGGATCGGCCAAGGTGCCGGTGACTTGGATTTGCATGAGCTGTTCGCTCGCGCCCCCCATGAGCTTCTTCCAGGCAGGCAGTTGCATATCGCTACGTCCCATGATTGGTTGGAGCCGCAGATTAATGTCGGTGTTCAAGTTCATTTCGCCGGTGCCGACCAGACTGATGGCGTCGCCGCTGAACTCGATGTTTTTCAGGTACACGTGCTCGCCTTCGACTCGAAAATTGATATCGCTGGTGGTAAACGCTGTGGTGTTTGGTCGCTTCAAATTTAAGACGCTTAGAAGGGCGACCATCACGGGCAACTCATAAATATCTGCATCCCGCAGTCGCACTTGTCCTTCACCTGCCAGCGTGTGCAATCCGGCCGCATTTCCGGTGAGCCGAACTCCCGCTTGCAGACGTCCTTTCAGCTTTTGACGGCCGGGAAGCGAGTCGGTGCAAAAAGATTTCAAGTCGACATTGTCGACCGCCGCTTGAATCGCATACCGCGGTGTTTCCTCCAGCAATACCTGGCCATCGGCTTCGAGCATGCCGCCATAACCTTTGGCTGATAACCGCCGCGGCGGCCGCCCGGGTTGTGTATCTTCAGCCAGTGAACCGAATAATACTTTCTGATCATCCAGCCACATAGGCCCTTGGATGTCGGTCAATTGAAACTGATTCCACGTCAGCGATTCGACATGGACTAAGGCACGCGACATCAGCCGTTTTCCTTCGGGCCGTTCAGGATCGTAACTTCCGGTGAGCGCGATGCCGCCGAAAATGTTCTGCAGATCGATGCCTGTGTGCAATGTGCCTTGGTGTACGTCAAACGCCAAATCATGCCACTCGCTGCGCACGGTGCAATCGCCGGGTGCCGAGCCGTCTGGCGCCATCGCCGGCGGCTTGCCCCACAAATCGAGCGCGCCGTGCATGCTCACGAGGCCGGTTGGATTCAATTGCAGCACCACCTTGCGCAGCTTGGCGGGCAGTGCCGTAACGAGATCACGATCTCGATCGACGCGCGAGGGGTCGGTCGTCAAATTCTCGAAATGCATGTGCCAATTGCCTTCTGGCGTGCGCTCGCAAAAGCCGCTGGCAGAAACTTCCCGGCTGTTGTGAAAGGCCCGCAGGTTTTTGAAATCCGCCCGATCGTCGTGGAATTCCAGTTCGCCGCGAAGATTTTCCAGTCGATACGGGAAAAACGTCGGATCGATCGAGACCGATTCCGCCACGGGCTCGACGCGGGTCACCACATCAAGTTTCTTCGTGGTGGTCGAGTATTCGACTTTGGCCGATTGTAAATTGAAAGTTCCCTTGGGCTTTAAGCTGTTCCACAGCGGCTGCATTCGAGCGGGCAGAGCATCGCGCAGTTCCTCGTCGAGCACCACATTGCTGCCGCCGAATTCCAAGTGCAAGGCAAAGCCATCGTCGGCTTTGGTCAGATTTCCATCGCAGGTGATTCGTCCGCTATGGCTGGCGCCTTCCAGGTTCTGGAAAAACCAATTTCCGTTGAGTGACTTCAAATGGCCGACAACGTTTCGCACAGGGTAAGGAAATTTTTCGTAATTGAACGAGCAACGATTCAAGGCAATATCGACATCTTGATTCATCACTTGCTGTGCCGGATCGTTGCGCTCGGTGCGGACCACAAAATCGAAACTGCCGACCGGATTTAATGACCGCACGACGTCGCTTGATTTTGGCTGTGCGGCATAAATCGCCGCGTACAATTTCTGGTCGAAAGGCATCTCCGTGCCCGACAGCGTGACCCAGCCGGTGAACTGCGGTCCCGGATTGAAAAACTGCCCTTTGATGTCCACCGGCCGGCTGCCTGCGAATGCTTGCAGATCGATGCTCAAACGGTTTTGCCGCGTCTGTTCGTCGTAATCCAACGTGAGAACGCCCCGGCCGCCTTCCAATCGATAGGGGAATTTCCAGTATTCGAACGACACGTTCAAACATTCCACCGTCGCCGCCATCCGCCATTTATTGCCGTCGAACTCGGCCCGTACGTTCCTGACGTTCAGCTCGCCTTCCGGCAGAAATTTTTTCCATTGCTCCAAAAAATTGGGGGGCAAAACGTTTTCCCAATTCTTGCCGATTCGCAAATGCAGCGCTTCGCCTTGCACTAACACCGGCGCCGGGAGCGAAGCCATCGACTCGGGCATTCCATTGCAGCGTGGTCGGTCCGTTATGCGCGGTGAGATTGGTAATTTGAAAGCCACGGTTGTCGGCCGAGAACTTAGCTCTCAAATCGGCCAGCGCTTCAGGCAACCGGGAATCGTCAAAGCGGCCGGAAACCAATTCGCCGGCCAGTTCAAATTGCAGCGCCTCGGGCTGTGTGGGGTCACGATGAACATGAAAGCCAAAACCCGCTTGCCCACGCAGCGGCGCGAGCGGTTTAATTCGAGCCGCGTAATCGGCTGGCAACACCGCCATCAGTTCCGGTGAGATATCGATGCCGCTGACCGAGCCGGTGAAGTCGAATGCACCACTTGTGCGATTTGCCTGGCCTGCAATTTCAATGCGCTGCAGATGGTCGCCCGCCATCGAGCCCCGCATTTCGCACCACGGTTGCACATCGCCGTTTTCATCGGCGGTTGGCTTGATGCTCAGGCTGATGTCGTGCAGGTTGTATGTTGTTTGTGGATCATGTTGCGGATCGAAAACGACTAGCTGCCCGCCTTCGATGAGCATGTCGGTGGGACGATCGTTGAATTTCGGCAACGGCAGCAACTGGCTGGCCGTCCATGTTCCGTCGGCCAATCGCAGGGCTTGAATACGCGGTCGGCGAATGATGATGCGCGTAAATTTTGGCTCGTGCTGAATGAGCTCCTGAAGATTGGTTTTGCAGCACAACAGAATTTCATCGAAGTATGCCAGTTCGGCCGGCGGACCGACAAGACGCGGATCGGTAATCGAGACGCCGCGAACTTCGATGCCCTGGCCATTCAGCAATTGTGCCGAGCGAACGATGACCTTGAGATGGGGATAGCCGGCGGCAAATTTAGCTTCCACGCGCTTGCGGATTTCGTCGTTCAGCTGGCTGTAGTAATACAACCCGACTCCGACAGCCGCCATCAGCGCAGCAAGCAGCCCCCATTTGAAGGCGAACCAGCAGGCATTGATGAAATCGCGCACGGCGTAGAAGGAGGCAGTAAGCGGTGGGTAACGGCAAAAAGTCCGTCCGTTCTGGTGCGGATTGAAAGCCAACTCTCCAATTCCACGGACTGTCGTACCCCTAGCCTGCGAACCGTGTGTGCGCAGCACCGGTGCTGTCGGCCGGGAAAAAGGCCGCGTATGGTAGGTTCGACCGCCGGTCGGGGTCAAGATATTTCGACCGCAGCGATCGAATGGCCGGCGTGAACTTCGGCCAGCCAAAAACTGCGGAAATTATGCGGCACAATCGATTTACCTTGCCCAACAGCTCGCTATACTCAATGGCCTTAGGCAACGCGATAGCACTGCTGTCGCACTAATCAACGGCAACCATCTCCGCTCTCGGAAAGGCTACCCATGAACGGGACCAACGATCGCCGTCTGTTTTGGGGCTGCTGGATCGCACTGATTGCCACCGCGTTTGGATTCATCATCCGAGCGTTGATTATGGATGAGCTTGCGACGCAGTTTGGTCTGAGTGAAACGCAGAAGGGAGAAATCTTCGGTGTCGGTTTGTGGCCGTTTGCCATCAGTATCGTGCTGTTCAGTTTAGTGATTGACCGCATCGGCTATGGACGGGCGATGATTTTTGCGTTCGTCTGCCACGTGGCTTCGGCCATTATCACCATGTGCGCTCCGCTGGTGTTGGCCAAATCGGGCGCGAGCAACGAACAAGTTCTCGCTGGGCAACGGGCTGGCTACTGGATGCTTTATGCTGGCAACTTCATCGTGGCTTTGGCGAACGGCACCGTCGAAGCAGTGATCAATCCGGTCGTAGCCACCATGTTCTCACGACAAAAGACAAAATGGTTGAATATTTTGCACGCTGGTTGGCCTTGCGGCTTTGTTCTTGGTGGGTTGCTGACAATCGCTATGGGCAGCAAAGGAGTAATCGGTCAGATGTTTGACCATCCTATCGGGTGGGAGTGGAAAGTCGCGCTCATCTTGCTGCCAACTTTGATATACGGCGTGATGCTCTCAGGCTGCAAGTTTCCAGTAAGCGAACGAGTCACCGCGGGTGTTTCCTACAAAGCGATGTTGCAGGAGGCCGGCGTGTTGGGAGCTTTGATTGTAACAGCGCTCATGGTCAGCGAAGTGGGCCGCGATTTTGGCTGGAGCACGGCCGTACAAGTCGCAATTGCGGCAGTGCTTGTATTGGCGTTCGGCGCCTATACACAATCGCTGGGTCGTCCGATGTTCATCTTTTTGCTGCTGATCATGATTCCATTGGCGACGACCGAATTGGGCACCGATAGTTGGATTTCCGACTTGATGAAGCCCGTGATGGCGAAGACCGGATGGGACTCCGGTTGGATTCTCGTCTATACTGCGCTCATCATGCTGATTTTGCGTTCCTCTGCCGGACCCATTGTGCATACGCTGTCGCCACTAGGTTTGTTGACTATATGTTCGCTGATTGCGGCCGGGGGATTAATTGCTCTCTCCCGAGCAGAAGGCTGGTGGGTATTTGCCGCGGCGACCATTTATGGTTGCGGCAAGACATTTTTTTGGCCGACCATGTTGGGCATGGTATCGGAGCAGTTTCCGAAAGGGGGTGCCGTGACCCTCAACACGACCGGCGGCGTCGGCATGCTGGGAGTCGGCGTGGTTGGTGCCGCGCTATTGGGCAACATTCAGGATCGGCAAATCGATCGCGAATTGGAAAAGAACAGTCCGGCGGTTTATTCTCAGGTGGTAGGTGCCGAGCAGACCAGTATTTTCGGCACTTACAAGGCGCTGGATCCGCTGAAGGTGGAAGCATTGCCGAAGCCGCAGCAGGAAGAAATCGATTCGGTGAAAGCCGCCGCCAAGAAAAACGCGCTGGCCACCGTGGCAATTTTCCCTGGGATCATGTTCGTTTGCTATGTGGGATTGCTCATCTATTTTCGCTCCCGCGGAGGATACAAAGCCGAAGTATTGGCCGGACATGCCGCGAATGACGCGGAATTCACCGGCGGAATTGCTGGGCCAGTTGAGGCATGATGAGCTAGCGCGGCTGCTAAACACCACGGCGGCTCAATAGCAGTTGCTCGCCGGTGCGCTCGACGAGAATGTTGCTGGAAAACACTCGCCTGTGCGAGATGGCTGCCGAACCGATGGAGTTCGGAATCGCCATCTCTGCCAGCAAATCCCATTCAGAGAAGCCCATATCTTGTTGCGGCCAGCCAGCTTGCCGCCAGAGAGCGATGAACATTTCGCGGACGAGATGTCGATCGGCGCTCTGCAACGCGGCAATGTTGAGATGCACATGGTTAACATGCTCAGGGGTTGCGGGCACCATCGCCGCGATGGTCCCTGGGCATAGGCAACGGTCAAGCAGTTCCTCGGCTAGCCGTTCAATCAACCGCTGTGCGTCCGCAGCGAGACGGCTCAATCGCAGAATGGAATGATCGACCTCTGGATTGAATGTCTCGCGGAGCAGCGGCAGCAACTCGTGTCGCAGACGATTTCGAGAGAAATCACGCGAGGTGTTGCTGGGATCGTTGCGAAATGGCTGACCGATTACGTCAAGATACTCTATCACTTGCGACCGCCGTACATTCAGCAGCGGTCGAATTAACGATACTGCTGGCCCCAACACTCTGGCCCGCGGGATGCCAGCCAGCCCAGCTAGTCCCGTGCCACGCAGAATGTTGAATAGCACGGTCTCTACTTGATCGTCGGCAGTGTGGCCGGTTGCGAGGTATCGGGCTCCGTTTCGTTCCGCGGCCCCTCGCAAAAAAGCATATCGAGCATCGCGCGCTGCGGCCTCGATTCCGTCGCCGTGCTCGTTCGCTAAAGCCGCAACATTCGCTTTGCCATGCTCGAAAGGTAGTTCCAGCTGCCGGGCCAACGATTCAACAAACGTCGCGTCGTCGCTAGCGTCCTGCCGCAGACGATGATTGAAGTGGGCCACAATCAATCGCCCCGCTCCGCCGACGTCAAGCTTTACCGCGGCCATTGCCCGCAGCAGCGCCACGCTATCTGGCCCGCCCGAAACCGCCACCAGCACGGCGATTTCGCGCCAATCGTCAGACGACCACGCAGCAGCCAAAACCTGTTCAAGCGATGGTCGATCCATAAGGCACGATCATTTCTTCAGCGTTTGCGGCCATCATCCCCGGTAAATGACAGATCGCAGATTACTGAATGCAGATTGCAGATTGAAGGGAATCGATGGAATCGGGTTCCGAAGGCCTCCAAACCCGATCTCATTTTTCTGCGATAATTCGGGGGCTCCTTGCCGGCCTTGACCCCTTTCCCCGGTCCGACCGCTAAAGGCTGTCGCCTCAACGGCTTCCCAAACCGCTGCCCGCCAGCAATCGGGTTGCAGTTTACAGCGGCTTTGATATTATTCTACAGAGTAGGCGTTTCTTGTCGGTGTTTGCGGGCCAGGTCTCTTAGGCTTTCGCAAGTCGCGATTCCGGGCCAGCAGAAGGCCACGCAAGCTCGCCCCTACGAGAAAACCAAAACAAGTTCGAGTGTTTGCGGCAATGCGGGCATGAGCCTCGCGCCGGAAAGAACATTCGCGTCGGTTTTCCCGACTGATTTACGAGCCTGAGGAACGAATCAACCACATCGCCAGACCGGTGTTCAGATGGATTTGCTAATTCTCATCTGGAACTTCCTGAGGGGTTTTCTGCCCGTCAGCAGACATCTGGCGCGAGTTCCCGTACCCAAGCGGCAGCCACTGGCCTTGGCCGGTTGGCAAGCGTCTATAATGCCGCAGGGCATCCGAACTTCTCATGGTTGGATGAACACAGCGACAGAACATTCCTTGTGTGCGCGCCCTCCCTGTGGGTGCCGTGGCAGCGGTGGGCCCGGTGGATCGGGCGGCCCGCCAGCACGCTGGTGATGACATTGCTGTTTCCGCAATCGATCGAGTAATTTTCGATCGAGAGCGTCGCACTCTCGGCCCACAGTCGGGACGAATCGCCGCGGCAAGCCGTCGGGTTGCAAACCCACGGTTTGATACCGTCTCTTTCCGACGTGCTCCGCTCTGCCGCCGCAGCCCTCGGCAAATAACACCGCATTAGAGGGGAGCGTGCAAACGTGGATCCGGGCACAGCCATCACCATTATTGTCACCGCATTACTCGCGGCGGCTTCTACCTTCGGCGCGATCCGGTTGCTGGATCATCTTCGGCGTCGTGATGCCGAAACCGAGGCCAAGCGAATCATCGATGACGCCCATCGCGAATCAGAAAATCGCAAAAAGGAAGCCGAGCTGGAAATTAAGGAGAAGGCCATCCAGCAAAAGGCAGCCGGCGAGAAAGAACTCGGCCAAATTCGCCAGGAACTGCACGAAAGGGAACGCTTGCTCGACAAGCGACAAGATGCCGTCGAGCAACAGTCCGAGCAAATCCGCAAACAAGAAAAGATGGTCGAAACGACCCAGCGCAAACTGGCCGAACGCATTGAAGACACCAACCGCCGCAATGAAGAACTGCAAAAGCTACTCGATTTGCAGCGGCAGACGCTGCACCAGCTCAGCGGTTTGAGTCGTGAAGAAGCAGGACGTCGCCTGCTGGAAATGCTTGATAACGAACTACAGAACGAACAAGGGGCCATCATCCAAAAGCATGAACGCAAGATGCAGGAAATCTGCGAGGCGAAGTCGCGCGAAATTCTGGTGACCGCCATCCAACGTTACGCCGCCAGCCACACCGCCGAATCGACCACCAGCACCGTCGATATCCCCAACGACGAGATGAAAGGCCGCATTATCGGCCGCGAAGGACGCAACATTCGAGCGTTTGAAAAAGCGACGGGCGTCGATGTGATTATCGACGACACGCCAGGCGTGGTGATCATCAGCGGCTTCGACCCCGTGCGTCGCGAAATTGGCCGCATGGCCCTGGGCAAGCTCATTGCCGACGGTCGCATCCATCCTTCACGCATTGAGGAAGTGGTCGCTGAAACGCAGACCGAAATGGAGCAGCACATCCAGAAGTTCGGCGAAGAGGCCGTGCAGGAAGCCGAAGTCGGTCGGCTGAATCCCAAGATCGTCCATCTGCTGGGCCGCTTGCGATTCCGCACCAGCTACAGTCAGAATGTGCTGCGACATTCGATCGAAGTAGCGTACCTAGCCGGAATGCTGGCCGATGAAGTCGGGCTCGACGGCAATCTGGCCCGCCGCTGCGGGTTGCTGCACGACATCGGCAAGGCCGCCGATCACGATACCGAGGGGGGGCATCCAAAAATCGGCGCTGAACTTTTGAAGCGATACGGCGAGGGGCCGGAAGTGGTCCATGCAGCATTGGGGCATCACGACGACATTCGCATCGATCATCCCTACACCGTGCTGGTTGCCGCCGCCGACGCCTGCAGTGCTTCCCGGCCCGGCGCGCGCCGCGAAACTCTGGAGCGCTACATCAAGCGGATGGAAGAACTGGAATCGATCGCTAAAAACTTCCCCGGCGTGGAACAGGCGTTTGCTATTCAGGCTGGTCGCGAATTACGTGTGATTGCCAGCGCACGCGAGACGACCGATCAATCGGCCGCCAAAATTTGCCGGGACATCGCCAATGCCTTTGAACAACAGCTAACCTATCCGGGCGAAATTAAAGTGACGATGATCCGTGAAACCCGTATGACGGAACTGGCACGGTAATAACCCGAAAGAATGAACCGCAAAGGGCGCAGGGGGAACGCGGAGAATAAAATAGAATCAATATATTCGCTCGATCTAGAGATTTGATCTGTCCTTCACTAACTGCCATCTGCGTTTCCTCTGCGAGCCTCTGCGTCTTCTGTGGTGAATTATGCGTCTGCTTCTCATCGGCGACATTGTCGGCAAACCGGGGCGGCACATTGTTTGCCAGCTGCTAAAGCCGCTCATCGAGCGCGAGCAGCTCGATCTGGTCGTGGCCAATGCCGAAAACGCCGCCGGCGGCTCTGGCATCACGCCGGCAATTTATCGCGAACTGCTCGCCGCAGGCGTAGATGTAATCACGCTTGGCGATCACATCTATCGCCGTTCTGAAATCAACGATGTGCTGAAATCCGAGCACAACATCGTCAAGCCGGCGAATTATCCGCCCGAGGCTCCGGGCGCGAAACGACTGTCGCCACGGCGAAAAACGGCGTGCCCGTGGCCGTGTTCAGTCTGATGGGGCGCGTGTTCATGCGGCCGGTCGATTGTCCGTTCAAAGCCGCCGATCGCGTGCTCGCCGACCTGTCGAAGGAAATCCGTGTCGTGCTGCTTGATTTTCACGCTGAAGCCACGAGCGACAAGCAACTGATGGGCCGCTATCTCGACGGCCGCGTGTCGGCCGTGCTAGGCACGCACACGCACGTGCCAACTGCCGATGAGTGCATCTTCCCCGGCGGGACCGCCTTTCAGTGCGACGTGGGCATGACCGGGCCTTATGAAAGCATCCTCGGTCGGCAAATCGATCGCGTGCTGGAAACCACACTGACGTTCAACCCGACTGCCTTCGATGTCGCCAACGGCGATGTACGCCTGAGCGGCACAATTGTGGATGTGAATCCGGAAACCGGCAAGGCGACCGCAGTTTGCCGGCTGATGGTTCGTGAAAACGATCCAATCTAAGCCGGTCGTACTTCAATTGGCTGCTAGCACCTGCTTCTGCGATCTAATCGATCTTGCGGCAGTACCTACTGGCCGGTATCCTCTCGCCCTCTTCTCGCCCAATTTATCTCTTCGAGGGTATGCGATGGACCGCACTCGATTGCGCTCGGCCCACTTCCTGGCCGGGCTGATTTTGTTCGTAGCGTTCATCTTGCCGTCCGGTTGCGGATGGTTGGCGCTGGCAACCTACATGGTCACGCCAGATGATGTGCCGGCCGAATTCAAAGATTTGCAAGACCGGCGCGTCGTCGTCGTTTGTCGTCCGGTGGTCGAATTGCAGTTCGCCGATTCGACAGTGCCGCGCGAACTCACGCGACAGGTGGGCGCACTGCTGCACCAAAAGGTACGGAAGATCGATCTCGTCGACGAGCGGGAAGTTTCGGAGTGGACCGACGAAAACACCTGGCAAAAATTCACTGAGGTCGGCAAAGTGCTTAAGGCCGATACCGTCATCGGCATTGAGCTAGAGCATTTTACATTGCAGCAAGGCCCGACGTTGTTCCAAGGGAATGCGAACGTGCGAATCGTCGTGTACGACATGCGCAACGGCGGCCGGCAAGTGTACGAAAAGAGTTTGCCGCAGGTGCTGTATCCCACGCACACGCCGGTTCCCTCGTCGGAGACGACAGAAGGGGAGTTCCGCCGAAAGTTCCTGGGCGTGCTGGCCGAACGGATTGGACGGCATTTCTATTCTCACGACTCGCGCGTGGATTTCGCAACCGATGCGAATTTGTAGGCGGCAGGCGACTGTCGTCTCGTCAAATCCACGCGGTCAATCGTGCCAAACTGCAAGCAGTTTAGCAGACTGCGGCTTGGTTTTTCACCAATTCGGACCGTCGTTTGACCCGTGCTGATGTCATATTTACGATGGAGGTAGCGTTGAGATTGCTCTCCTTCAAGATGCTGCAAACAGGGACTGTCGATGATGGACTGGTGCGCGGTCGTAATAATCGCTGCGACGGAAGAACGGTCACGAAATTCGTTCGACGTTTCTTCGTACTGCTGCTGATCGCGGAGTTATCGGTCTTAACTCGATGTGCTGTCGCGCAAGTACCGGTTCGCGCCGCGGCACCGCCGGTTGTCGTTCCCGCCGTTCCGCCTAAGCGGCTGCCGCCGTCGCAGCCGGTGGTGCTCAAGACCCGCGATGGCGTTCAACTGGCGGCCACGTTTTATCCCGGCGTCGCGGCCAAAGAAGTCCAGAAGGATGCGGTGCCTGTCATCCTGCTGCACGGCTACAAAGGCAGCCGAGCCGATTTCAACGATTTGGCTTTGGTGCTGCAAGGGGCCGGCTGTGCCGTGCTCGTCCCCGACTTGCGTGGCCACGGCGAAAGCACGCGCCGCGTGATGCCCGACGGCAAAGAACAAAAGATCAATCCTGCGCTGTTTACCAAGTTCGATCTGGAAGCGATGGTGGAGTATGACGTCGAAGCGTGCGCTTCGTTCCTGATCGAAAAGAACAACGCCAAGGAGCTGAACATCGACAAGCTGTGTGTCGTGGGGGCCGAGATGGGTTCAGTCGTCGCCGTCAATTGGGCCCAGTGGAATTGGCACTGGCCGGTGCTGGCAACCGGCAAGCAGGGTCAAGACGTGAAGGGGCTCGTGCTGCTCTCGCCAGCCTGGGCCTTCAAAGGCTTGCCAATTAACGGCGTGGTGAACGACCGCGAGTTTTCGCCGAAGCTGGCGTGGATGATTGTCGTCGGAGAACAAGACGCCAAAGAAATGGCTGACGCGAAACGGCTGTATCAAACACTCGAAAAGATATTCCCTACCGATCCGACCGCAAAGGCCGGATTGGTGTTCAAGCCCCTGCCGACCAGCTTACAGGGAGCCAAACTCCTGGCGAAAAATCTGAACGCCAGCGCCGACATTGTGAAGTTCGTCGACCTCATCGCTAAAAAACCCTATGCGTGGGCGGAACGCAAGACGCAGTAATTGCTGGGCCAGTACCATGTCCAGCGTGATTACGGAATGACCAGCAACATGCCCGGCCGCAAATCGGACGGCGTGCGCATCACATGGCGGTTGGCTTCGAACAAGGCGGTATGCTTCCGACCATCGCCATAAAGCTTGCGTGCAATATCGACTAAATTGTCGCCGGGCTGAACCTTGTAAGTGCGCTGACTCGAGGGTTTCGCCGTCGCAGCCGCCGCCGTTGCCGTGTGCCGGGTACAGCCGCTGGAGGGGACAATGGGACTAGCGGCAGAACTGGCGTGGCTGACGTCAGATCGGGATCGCGCGACACGATCACATGCGATGGAATCCGCAACTCCGCACCAATTGGCAGCACATCGGGATCACTCAGTACGTCGCGGTTGTACGCATACAATTCGACGTAGCGATCCGCCCGGCCCCAATAACGCTGAGCGAGCTTGCCCAGGGTGTCGCCATCGACGATCTTATGAATCTTGTCGGGCTGATTCAAATTAACCAGGGACTGGTCACGTTCCGCATCGTCTCGATTTGCCGTCGACGAATTTGGACCGACGGGTGTCAGGCTGCCAGAACCACGGCTTGTCGCCGCGTCGACCGGCGCAGATTCAATTCCGCCAGCGAACGACGTGCCCGATTTTGAAGCGAGGCCGTCCGACAGCACCACCGGGCCGGAGGGAGCTATAGTCGTCCCGACGGATGGCGCTTGTGACGTTCCTTCGGGATTTGCAGTCGTCGAATCGGTTTTGCGGAACTGCAGTGCCACTGCCCCGCCAATTGCGATTACGAGCACAGCCAATCCGATCTTCTTCTTTCGGTCCACAGCTTACCTCCGATCTGAGCGCAACGAGAGACTTCGTCATCTCTTGCTATCGGACGCAAAACGCAGCGATCATCGTGATGAAGACCGCAAGTTGCCCAAGACCGGCTATCACCGGCGATACAGCTGTGCCAGGCCGCAAAGTTTAATTCACACCGTCGCTGCCCGCGATGCACCGACGGTGCCGGCGGTCTGACTGCGAGACGCACCCGAAGCCGCCGGTCGGCGGAACCACAATAGCAACGGAGCCGCAATGAACACGGAACTGTAGGTCCCCGTGATCACGCCCACCAGAAAGGTGAACGCGAACCCGTGAATACCTTCTCCCCCCACCGCGTACAGGATGATCGTCACAATGAACACGGTGCCCGAGGTGAGGATCGTGCGCGATAACGTCTGATTCACCGCCAGATTAATCATCGCCGGAGTGATCTCTGGGCTCTTGCCGCGGATTTCGCGGATGCGGTCGAAAATCACGACCGTGTCGTTGATCGAAAAACCGACAATCGTAAGTAGCGCGGCCACCACTTCCAAACTGATTTTAAACGGATCGACTTGCAGAAATCCCAGCGGTGCCGCCAGCCAGTAGCTAAGAGCCAGCGCCCCCACAGCAATCAGCACGTCGTGAATCAACGCTACGACGCCCGCCAGCCCAAACACGAGATTCTGAAATCGCACCCAAATATACAGCACGATGAGCAAATTGCTCACCGCCAACGCGTAGATGGCGGTCACCTGGGTATCGCCGGCCACTTTGCCGCCAATCGAATTCGAAGTCGGAAAGATCGGCTTATTGGCCAGTTCCTGCCGCAATGCGTCCAGCACCGATTGGGTTTGGTCCTGTGCCAGGTGAATTTCCACATCCCAGTTACTCACCCGCCGGCTGCTGCCTGGCGTGAATTCCGGATCGGTAGTGGATAATTCGAAGCTTGTTTCAGGTAAGTTAGCCTTGGCCAGTGCCGATCTCAGAGTGGCTTGGAGCGAATCGTAGTTAATGCCTTCCGCAAATTTGAGTTTCGCTTGTGTAACCTGCGATGCTGCTGCGAGGCCAGCGATTCCCGTTGCTGCTTCAGGTTGTGCTGCGGCAGTTTTAGTCTCTGACTTTCCCGCCTCGGTCTTCGATTCACCGCTGGCCGGCGTTTTCGGCTCCGCGGCCGGAGCACCGATCGATACGATTTGCATCGAATACGTCTTCAGCATGCCCGGAAACAGTTCTTTGAGCTTCTGCTCCACGCCCTTAATATCAGGGTCCGAGGTGTTGATGTCGAACTGCGTGTCGTGTTGGGTCGTTTCGCCGCTGCTGACGGCGCTGACCGAAGCATCGGGCAAAGCCTCTACAGTCTTGCGGACTTCAGCAATATCGATTGGCTCCTTGAACACGGCATGAACTGCGGTCCCGCCGGTGAAGTCGATGCCCAATAATCCGGCGCTGTTGAACATCCCCTTTTGTCGTGCAAACACAGCGCACAGTCCGATGGTGATGACGATCAGCGATGCGGCCGCGCAGTACTTCATCCAATGCACGAAATCGAAATTCGTTTTCCCAAACAGCTTCATCATTTTGAGCTGCTTGATCCACCCGCGCCGCTCGGCGATGTCGAACACGATCCGCGAGCAATACACGGCGGTAAACAGATTCATCACCAGGCCCAGGACCAGCGTGGTGGCGAAGCCGCGAAGCTGGTCGGTGCCGATCACAAAGAGCACGACGCCGATAATCAGCGTGGTCGAATTCGAGTCGATAATCGTCGTCAGGGCCCGGCCAAATCCGTTGCGAATGGCCATCCGTAAAGCGGCTCCACGATCCAGTTCTTCTCGCATCCGCTCGTAAATCAGCACATTGGCATCAACGGCCATGCCGACGCTTAACACCAGGCCCGCCAGACCAGCCAGCGTGAGATGTGCTTTGATCAGAATCAACAGTGCCAGCACCAGAATCACGTTCATCATCACCGCCAGGTCGGCGACCAGGCCGGCGAAGCGGTAATACACGAGCATGAACAGCATCACGGCGATCGTTGCAAAGATCATCGAATACGCCCCGGCCCGAATGGTATCGCTGCCCAGTTGTGCGCTGGCGTTCGATTCGGCAATCGGAGTTTTGCTGCAGCGCCGCCGGCAAACTTCCGGCGTTGAGAATATCGACCAGAAAATCGACTTCCGCTTCCGTGAAGTTGCCGGTGATCTGTCCGTTGTTGGTGATCGTGCTTTGAATGTTCGGGGCAGATTTCAACACATCGTCAAGAATGATGCCCAGTTGATATTTGAAACCACTGCTTTCGTCGGGCAGGTGGTTGCCAGTCAATTCGCCGAATAGCGCGGACCCCCGGGAATTGAACGAAAAATTGACGGCGTGCCCGCCGTATGAATCAAAACCCGAGACCGCGCGCGTCAGGTACGCCCCGCCAACGTCAAAGGGCGTGGTAACGACCAGCACTTCGGTGCCCCCATTTTTTCCAGCGCGAGTGACATAACCGGCAGAGGTGCGCGGGTCTTTGAATTTATCAGGATCGAGTTCCACCCACTGTGCGACAACGACATCCTTTCCTTCCGGATCTTTTTCGACGACATCGCGGCCGGTGGTGCTCTCCGCTAACTCGATGATGCGGGCGTCCTTCTGCCGATTCGCCAAGATGCGGAACTGCAGGCGCCAGCCGTGCTAATTTTGTCCTTGATCAGGTCGATTTCCTGGGGATCGGCCCGGGGAATGATCACTTCCACGCGGTCAGCGCCCATGCGGCGAATGGTCACTTCCTTTTGTCCACCGGGGTTCACGCGCTTGCTGATGGCGGAAACCATTTTGTCCATATCGACCGAGCCGGTCTGCCGCACCGTGTAATCGAGCGTTTGCTTGCCGTCGGCCGAATTGCGTGAATCCAGCAGGAGCGATATATCGCTCAGCCGCGCATTGGAAATTCGGGCTTCTGCTTTGGCGGTTTCGGTCGCATCGGTGCCGGGCAGGACGATTTGAATTTTGCCATTGTTGACGCTAACCGTCGCATTGATCGGCGGATCGTTTGTGAGTTCCTTGCGAAGGTCTTGGGCCACGCTTTCCAAATCGACAGCGCTGGTTTTCGATTGATCGACTTCGTAGACCAAAATCACTCCGCCGCTCAAGTCGATGCCCAACTTCGGCGGCCAGCCGCGCACACAAACCACGATGCCTGCGGTCAGCGCAGAAGAGCGCAATGCCGATTCGCCAAGCATAATCGTTCATCCGCAGCCGTTTGGCACACCAGTGGCCGACTACAAAGGGCAGCACCAGCACGGCTGCGGCGATCAGTCCGTTAAACCAAGATTGCTCGTACCACGGCAACGGAGCGGCCGCAGGAGCAGCTTGTGCAAACAAATTCAGCAGCGAAGAAAGCGACATGACGAAATCAAATCCTTGAATAGTAGGCAGTATGCAGTAGGCAGTGAGGGCAGGTCGGTTTTTGTGACGTTGGGAGCCGGAGGCTAACAGCCTGGAGAATCACCACTTCGCATTCAGCGCAGGGTTGGTTCTGCGGAGGGCGTTGCTCTCCGACTACCATATTGCGCCGCTTGCCTCCCGCCTACTTCTTTTCTCCCTCCGGCTCGGCGACGACGACGCGCGCGATGGAGTTGAAGGTTACGTCGAGCTTGGTGTTATTGGCCTCATCAACTTTGATCGTCACGCGATCGGCTTCCCGCTGCACGTTGGCCACGACGCCATAAATGCCGCCGATGGTGACGACGCGATCGTTTTTCTTCAGCGATTCCAGCAGCAGCTTGTGTTCCGACTGCTTTTTCTTTTCCGGCCGCAGCAGCATGAAGTAGAACATGGCGCCGATCAAGATCAGTGGCAGCAACATGCCGGCCAGCGGGTTGCCGCCGCCGCCGCCGTCAGCGGCCGCTTTTCCGCCATTGCCAGCAGCCTCTGCGCCCGCTTCTGCCAACAACCAAATTGTACCTAATAGGCTTGCCGCCACGTAAATAACCTCACCTGCTAATGACCAAAAATCGACTCAGCGCGTAATCATAAAATGTTGCGCCCTAAAGGGGAAGGGCAGGTCCGGGGGGAATGACCAATGACTAAATCTCAATGACCAATGGATGTTGAATCGGACGTTATGGTTATTGGTGCTTGGTTATTGGTCATTCACTGATCCGTTCTGCCATCCCGCTTCTTTCACCGCTTTGAACTCCACAAACCGACCTTCCTCAATTGCCTGCCGCGCGTCGGCCATCAGCCGTTGATAGTACGTGATGTTGTGAGCGCTCAATAACACGGGCCCCAGCATTTCGTCGGCCATGAACAGATGCCGCAGGTAACCGCGGCTGCGCCGACACGCAGGGCAGGGGCAGCTTTCTTCCAACGGCCGCTCGTCGTCGATGAACTTTTGATTCTTGAGTCGCAGTGTGCCGGCATCGGTGAACGCCATTGCATTGCGGCCATTGCGAGTTGGCAACACACAATCGAACAGATCGATGCCGCGGGAAATCGCCTCCAGCAAATCTTGCGGCCGGCCCACACCCATCAGGTAGCGCGGCTTATCGACCGGCAATGCCGGAGTCACCTCGTCGAGGATGCGATACATTTCTTCTGGCACTTCGCCGACGCTGAGTCCGCCGACGGCATAACCTGGAAAATCGAGTTCACGTAGTGCCTCGGCACATTCAATGCGCAACTTCGCCTCGAGCCCGCCTTGCACAATGGCAAACTGCGCTTGATCGCGGCGCCGATGCGCTGCCTTGGCTCGCCGCGCCCAGCGAACGGTTTGCTCTGTGGCGTCGCGCAGCACTAGCGGATCGTTGGGCAAGGCGACGACGTGATCCAAAACCATCGCTACATCGCTTCCCAGGGCCGCTTGAATTTCTACGGCCTGTTCCGGCGTGAGTTCGACCAGATTGCCGTCCAAGTGCGAACGAAACACCGCGCCATGTTCTGTGATCTTTACATTGGCCGCCAGGCTGAACACTTGAAAGCCGCCGCTGTCGGTCAGAATTGGCCCGTCCCAGCCCATGAAGCCATGCAGTCCACCTAGCTTCTCCACAATTTTTTCGCCGGGTCGCAGCGCGAGATGATACGTGTTCGACAGCACCATCTGTGCCCCAGTGGCGCGCAGCATTTCAATTTCGAGTCCCTTCACCGTGCCTTGCGTACCCACCGGCATAAACGCCGGCATCTCCACGCGGCCGTGCGGTGTGAAAAACGTGGATCGCCGCGCCAGCTGCGCTGGTCGGTTTGATGCACTCGCAGCGAAAACGGAGGTGCGCTCATCGTGACTGCATTATTTCGCAGCTGTCCTCAGCCACGCAATGATGAACAGCACGCCAAATGCCAGATCGACCACGCCGGCGGCCAAGATCATTCCCGGCGCGCGATTATGAAAGAATAAAACCGCGGCTGCCACTGCGAAGCTGAATTTTTCAATCACCGACGGAAGAATAATGGGCCGGAATCGCACTGGATCGGTCGCAATGATCAAGAACGCAATCTGCCATGCCAGTCCGACGCCAAGGAAACCGTAGTAATACTCCGGGTGGGTGATCTCCGGCGGATGATCCGCGCCCATCTTCGCTTCCAGAAAAAATGGCGGCACGAGCACCACGATTCCGTAGATGCCGGCGGTGAGAAAGATCAGTCGAGCGAATTTCATGAGCGCGCTCAGTTGAATCTTTAGGGTGCCACCGACTCGGCCAGCTTTCTCCAGCGCACCTTTTCCATGATCAGAAAGCACTGGTCGGGCCGGTGGCGCCCTTTCCGCACCGCATTACGGCTCAGTCGCCGCGGAGTTTCATATTCTTTGCCGTCAGCTTTTCGCGTACTTCGTTCAAGCTGGTGACGCCGAAGTTTTTGCACTCCAGCAAATCGTCGCCGGTGCGCCGCAACAATTCGCCGACGGTGTTGATGCCCAAACGCACCATGCACTTGCGGGCACGCACCGACAAATTCAAATCGGCAATGGGTCGATCCATCAGCGCCTGTTCGTCGGGCGAGACAATTTCCGGTTCGTAAACCGGCTCAGGCACCGTCGCTTCTTTGGCCAGCATGCCCAGCGACAAGCCCTTGGCTTCCATCATCTCGCGAATTTCCACGAGCGAGGTTTCGCCAAAATTCTTGCTAGCCAGCAGTTCGGCTTCGCTGGTCTTCGCCAAATCGCCCAAGCGTCATGACGCCCATCTTCTGCAGGCAGTTGCGGCTGCGCACCGAAAGCTCGAAATCGGTCACAGGCACGCTCAACACCTGGCTCAATCGATCTCGCTTGCGTTTTTCATCTTCATCGTAGAACATGTCGCGCGAAGCGTTCACGTCTTTCACATACAGCCGTGCGCGCGGGTGATTCGGATAGCTTTCCAAAATGCGTTGGTAGCACGCCACGGCTTTTTCATATTGAATGCGGTCTTCATACAGCACCCCAAGATTCAGCAGCGCACGACGTGTGCCGGGTAACGTGTGATCGAACGCTCGTAAAGTTCGATGGCCGCATCGTCGTTGCCGTGGCGATCGTTTTCCATAGCCAGACCGAACAGCGCACCGGCGTGTTTGGGATCGGCGGCAACGGCTCGTTCGAAGAGCGCAATCACTTCCGCTGGACTGCCCGAGAGCGCCGACACCGTCGCGCCGCGCTGATACAGATACTCCGCGGTTTGCTCGACAGCTCCCGACAACTTGTCGAGCACTTCCAGAGCCCCTTTGGCATGGCCGCTGGCCCGCAGGGTTTCAGCCCGCGCAAGTGAGCACACATCGGAATCGTAACCGGCTTTGGCCGCCGCCTGGTAGGTTTCGTTTGCTTGGTCGTACTGTTCCAGCGCGAAGTGCGATCGCGCCAAATAAAACAGGGCCAGTGCCCCGCCGTCGCCGCTCTTCAAAGTTTCGACAGCGTTCCAGTAGCGGCCCAGAAGGTAATAGCACACACCCAGACGAACCGCCGCCGCCGGGCTGCGATCTTCGCTGGCTTCTAGTTCCGACACTGCTTCTCGCAACTGACGGTGCGCGAGCGAATCTTCGCCCAGCGCCTGCGTCATCTGCTCGACTTCACGCGGCCCAAAGGTTCCGCCACCCAAAGCAATCTGCTTAATATTGATTCCCGTCGCAGCACCGACAGTTCCAATGCTCATAACCTCTCCCAGCCAAGTTCGTTACAGAGTATCTCGCACGCAAAAACCGAATCTCATAATTTAACGGGCAATGGCCAAAATGGTCAATGGCTCCGTGTTACATCGTCCGACGGTGTCGGGAGGTTAAAGGGTCGAAGAGTCAAAAAGTCGAAGAGTCTAAAAGTGAGTTCGGTCCATGTCTTTCGGTTTTGGCTCTGGCTTTTCGACATCTGGGCTTTTCGACGCTTGGATCACGTGCCGTTACAATCACCTCCATGCGTGAATCCATTCAAATGCGGTGTGTGCTGCTCATTGTTTTGATGTCGATCATCGCCGGCTGCGATTCCAAAACGCCGCAGAGGCCGCGGGTCAAAGATTTGATCAACGACCTAGCAGCAAGTGGGGATCAGAAGTCCGTGGTGCAATCGCCCGAGCGAGATCCGCGCTATCCGGCCCGCTGGTGGACGCCGGTCTCCAAAGAAGGCGCGCCTAGTTGGGAAATCTTGCCACAAGAAGCCGGGCCGGGCGAAGTCATCTTGTCGAAGCGTCAGCCCGATCTCGGCCTCTTGTCCAACTTCGCCGCCACGCCGTTCGAGTTTCACGGCCGCCGTTACGCCAGCCTGGAAGGTTTCTGGCAATCGCTCTTATATCCCGAAGGCCCTGACGACCCGCGCGCACATTCCCGAGTTTAAAGTGGGAGCACACCCGCGACGAAGTTTCGCAAATGACCGCCTTCGAAGCCAAACGCGCCGGCGATCTGGCCGAAGCCAACATGCAAAAGATGGGCATCGGCTGGGTCACCTTCGAAGGCCGCCAAATGGAGTACCGCCCCACCGAGTCCGGCGAACATTACCGCCTGATCGTCGAAGCCACGTGGGCCAAAGTTCGTCAAAACCCCGCCGTGAAAGCCGCACTCGTCTCCACTGGCGATTTGATTTTGAAGCCCGACCATCATCAAGAACCAAACGCCCCCGCCGCATGGCATTACTTCGACATTCTGACGGACATTCGCAGTCAGCTATTGCAGCAGACGACAACGGTAAAACCGAATCTTTAATCGATTGGATCAGCGGCCGCTATGGGCTAAAATAGGTTACGGAGAAGGAATCATGACCATTATCACTATCCACCTGAAGTCGAAACGCCGCTAGCCGAAGCTGCCCGTCGGCAAGGCACCACGCCGGAACTTTTGGCCGTCGATTGCCTGCGCCAACGTTTTGTTGCGCCTCCGGCGCCGCCGACCAACGCTGCCAAGAATCTCGCCGAGTATCTGAAGGATTACATCGGCGCGGTCGATAGCAGTGAAATCGTACCCGGCGGAGCTCGCATGTCGGAAAACATGGATGAGAAACTGACCGCTATCTTGCTAGAGAAAAAACGGCAAGGGTATCTCTAATGCTCGTCGATACAGTCCTTCTCGTTGCGATGCTTGATCGTCACGATCCGTATTTCGCAAAATGCCAGGCCTTATCAGTAAGGCTTCCTTCTGACCGCTTGTCACAACGTGGCCTTGCCTAACCGAAGCAATGCACCTGTGGGCTCGGTCGGCGGCTGGGTCTATCACGCTAGACTGTGGGCATTACTGCGGTCCGGGCAGATTGTCCTCTTTGAACCGTCTCCCGCCGATACTGACCGCATCATGGAGTTGATGGATCGCTATTCCAATGTGCCAATGAGCCTTGCCGACGCTTCAATTGTCGTGGCTGCAGAGAAGGAAAGTAAAAAAACCGTATTTACGCTGGATTCCCATTTCCGCATCTACCGTCTGCGTGACGGCTCAGTGCTCGATGTTGTTCCTTGATGCCAACGACCGCCGCGCTTGATTTTCGTGATGGCGAAGAGCAACATAACGCAGTGTTCTGCGCCTGCACTCCGATCCAGAGCTTTCCGCCATGTACAAAGCATCACCGTATCGAGTGGTCATGTTGCTGCTATTGATTCTCACTCCCAGCGGAATCCACGCGCAAACCGGCAGTGAAAAGACAAAAGAAGAGACCACATTGCTAACCGGCAAAGTGATCGACCCCCAGGTTGTCGATCCGCGCGGGCAAGTAGTCGCAGGAGCCTTGGTGCTGGGTGATTATAACGCGGAGTTGGATGCCGGCCGCCGACTGGACCCGCGCATCACAAGCACAGCCAGTGACGGCACTTTCAAAATGCGGCGCGAGGCAGCGCCGATCATCTTGGAAGCCATCAGCCACGATGGACGCACGGCGGGTATCGCACGCGTCGCGCAGGACCAAGCGGAAGTTACGATCCACGTTGGGCCTCTGGCGAAAGCCAGCGGTCGCTTGCTCGATCGCACAGGCAAGCCAGTAACGATCGGATCCATCCGCTACAACATCCGCATTCCCGAAGACCGGTCGCCGCAGTCGGGGTTTACGCAATTCTGCGGTAGTGTAGCAATCTTCGATGCTGACGGGAAATTTACGCTAACCGGACTGGTCCCTGGCGAGCAATATCTGTTGGACTACGTGTATCGCGCCGATTGGCCACGTGGGGCTTCGACAACCGTAGGAACGTTTGCACCCACCGCCGCTGGAAGTTTTCATTTGGACGACATCGTGTTTCGTCCACGCGATCCACTGCCGCATCCGCCGTGCCCAGAGGGAGACGAACTGGAACGCGCCTTGCACCGGCAAAGAGTGATCTCTGATTATCTGGCCCACGCTGCCACAGGCACGGAATTCGACCTCATTGTGCAGCGGACTGTCGGGACCAATTTCGACGATGCGCTTCCCGCCGCGTTAGCTTATTGGTTGCAAAGAGTTCCTGGCCTCAAGCAGCGAAATACAGGGCTGGATCGCGTGCATGTCGACCTGGTCGATTTCAAGCAGGCAAAGCTGTCGGAAGTGTTCGTCGTCGGTTGGTTACCCAAATGCCCGCTGTTTGCAAGGTTAAAAGTGGAGTCCGGCGGCCGTCAGCTCGATTGGGGAGATAAGAACGTGACCATGCTGGGTGTCGAGCTGGCAAAAGTGCTGCAAAAGAAAGTCGGCGATGAAATTGAACTGTATAGCGAGAAGTTTCAAATCGTCGGCATTTACGAAAGTCCGTTGGCGGAGGAAAACTCTGGCCTGATTGTGGGGTTAGAAGACCTCGAGCGGCTGATCGATCGGCCCGGAGAAGTATCCGCAATTCTGATTACCGCCGAGCGCCCGATCGACGATGCCGGCCTGGAAGCGCTGCGCCGCCGCATTGAAGTCGTGCAGCCCGGCTTGGACGTGACGAGTGCGCGTCCGCTGAAGCTCGATACCCCCGCCCAGCCGCCCTCCGCAGAGCAACCCACCCCAGGCGGAAAACATGCCGACTCGCCTGCCAAAAACTAGCCGACGGCGATCGCGTAAACTAGCTTGCAGTGTACCGCTTTGGTTGGCTCTGCTGGCAATGGTTCTGCCGGGAATCTGCACCAGCGCTGCCGACGACCCCGCTGCGCCGGTCAGCCCGTCTGACAGGCCGCCGCTCGTCCAACAAATCACGGGCATCGTGCGCACGCCCGATGGCAAGCCGGCAATCAAGGCGCACGTGGCGCTGGTGGTGAATGTTTACACGGGCAACGACATTTGGACGCGGCAGGAGCGATCTGAAGTTGTGGTGCGCGACGACACCAACGAACAAGGGCGCTTTGAACTTCACATTGAAAAATTGCCGGTCGGAGAAATCGAAGCGGTCTACATCTTGGCCCGGGCGCCGCAATGCGGTCTTGCTTGGCTTCGTCCGAATTTTGACGATCCGCCGCTCGATTACGAGTTACGCCTGCCCACGGAATCGCAGCTCAAAGGGCGCCTGCTCCAAGCCGATGGGAAGCCGGTGGAAGGGCGGCTCACCATGTCCGACGGGAAGCCGGCGGCAGGGGCGAAAGTGCGAATTCGCGAAGTGGCAGCGAACTTCCCAGGCGACTTACGCGGCACCGTCAGATTAAACGACGGCCTGCGTTTTGGCCAGGCGAGCGATCTGCCTAAAGAGGTTTTTCCCCTGGAGTACCAGTCCAATGCCGACGGCGAAATTGTCATCAATCATTTGCCGCCTGATGTATCCATTGAGTGTCTGATCGATGATCAACCGCAGTTCCCGGCATGCAGTTGGAAGTGGTCTGTCAAAGCAAACGAGCGAAATCTGACAATTGTTCCTGCCGTGCGCGTGATTCGCGGTGAAGTGTTGGCAGGCGATACTGGCGAGCCGCTGGCGGGGGCGGTGGCTACCTCAAAAGTAATCTTGGCCGTGCCGCCGGGCTTCTTAACGCTGGATGGTCACGCGCCCACCGATACGCGCGGAAAATTCGTGCTGACAACGCCGCTTATGTCCAACAATTTCTATTCTATTGCAGTCCACACCCCGGTCGGTTCCGCATATCGTGACAAGACCTTTCAGCCGGCGGCATTCGGCGGACAGCTGCTGCCGGAGGGCGACTTAAAGATTCGTTTGGATCGTGGATCGCTGGTTAGCGGGCACATTACCGACGCTGGCACCGGCCTGCCTGTGCCCGATGCGGTCATTTCGTATTCGCGGCGCACCGATCCGAAATTCATCCGCGGGTCCGGTCTTCCAGTGGCCATCAGCGATCGAGATGGAAATTTCTCGTTCGCTGTGGAACCGGGCGCTGGCGATTTGGCGGTTGGTGCCAGCTCGTGCGAATTTGCGTTGCAGCCGCTGCGGTCGGAGCATCTGCCTGGCACGCCGCAGCAACTAATTTTGCAAGAATTGGTGTTCGCTCATGCCGTCGTCGATGTGCCCGCCGGTGCGGTGGCGGACGTGCAACTGACACTCAATCGCGGCAAAACGGTCCGTGGCGAGATCGTCGGCAGCGATGGCGCTATTCCTTGGCTGGTTGGAATGCGACATCCGTATCCGCAAAACGGCGGATACACCGACAATTACCGTATCGGTTGGACAATTCGCCATGGTCACTTCGCGGTTCACGGCGTGCCGGCTGGTAGCGAGAGCCGGGTCGCGTTTTTCGATCCCGTTGCCAAGGAAGGTAAATACATCGCAGTGCATGGCAACGATGCGGACGCACAACTGAAAATTCAGCTCGAGAAGTGCGGCTCGGCCACAGTGAAGTTTGTGGACGAAGAGCGCAAGCCTGTTGCCAACCAAACTATCAGCGTGTGGGCCAACTTTTCGGAAGAGACTGACCCCATCGCCAAGATCGAGTCGCCCCAAAAAATGACGCTTGCTGCTTCTGTCTCATTAAATACCTTCGATGCCACGAATCATTCGAATTTTACAACCGACGCGGACGGCAAACTGGCACTGCCGGCACCGGTGCCAGGACTTACCTACCGAGTGGGAACGGGCAATCGCGATGCCAACAATGTGCTGGAGTATGTCGACATTCGCGTATCGCCGAGCCAGCACGTCGAGGTGCCAGAGGTTCTCGTGAAAAAGGCAGCTGGTCCGCTGGGAGCTGCGTGGCTCCTGAGGCGCAGCGAGAAGCGGAACCGAAAAAGAAATGAAAGCTAATGCCATGAACTCGGCAGTAATTCGACCATGCCTTGGGCTGATTGGGCTAATGCTGCTGCTTTGGTCCGCGCGAGTCCTAGCAGCCGACCCACAATCGAGCGAGAAGTCCGTTGCGGAAGATCAACCGCGCGTCCAACAAATCACCGGCGTGGTCCTTACGCCAGACGGCAAGCCGGCGGCCGGGGCGAAGGTTGCGCTCATGGCAAATGTTTACACGGGCACCGACATCGCCACGGTGCGGGAACAATCGGTCATCGTCGCCCAGGGAAAGACCAACGACGACGGTCGGTTTGAGATTCGCATCGAGAAGTTGCCCGACGGACAAATCGACGCCGTTTTTATTTTGGCCGCCGCGGAAGGTTACGGCCTGGGTTGGACACGCCCGAATTTTGACGACTGGCCGCAAGATTACCAAATTCAGTTGCCGCCGGAAGTCAAACTGCAGGGGAAGCTGCTAACTGCTGATGGCCAACCGGGGGCGCACGTCGCCGTCCGGCTTGAAGGCCTACGGAAGAAAAATCCTGTGGAAGGCGTTTTCTTCGCACCTGACACGGACGATTTGCAAAAGCTCTTCACCACGCAGTTCGTGACTGACGAGCGCGGGCAGATCGCCGCAAGTGGGATTCCATCTGACGTTAAAGTCGGCTTTCGACTCACAACCAGCGGTTTGTCTTACACTTATTGGGATTGGAACTCCAACGCCATTGATCCTGTTTTTACCCTGCCGGAGACCATTGACATATCGGGCACGGTTACAGCGACCGATACGGGTCAGCTTATCGCCTACACCATAGTCAGTGCTCGCGACGCGAAAACAACGACCAACGCAGACGGAAATTTTCGTCTGCAATCTGCGAGAACTTTTGGCGTTGCACAAACGATTTCGATCACCGCGCGACCCCCGGCTGGTTTGCCTTACCTTGAGCGATCCTTAAGTCTGCGACGGCATCCAGGCGTGACAGAAGAGAAAGTTCAGTTCACGCTGGATCGAGGCGCCTTGATCACTGGCGAAGTGCTTGAAGAGGGCAGTGGCCAGCCTGTTTCTTACGCGCGGATATTTGCCACAACCCGATTCGATCCAAAGTCGTTCCAATCGATCGGCACGTTGGTTGCCTTCAGTGACCCCGACGGAAAATTTGGGTTCGTCGCCAAGCCGGGCACGATCGACGTCAGCGTGGAAGCATGCTCGTGCGATTTTGTGATGCGGCCAGTGCAGATTCAGCGTAATCTTGGTCGCACAACCACGGTCTTTGCTTCCAGGAACGTTTTTGCCCACGTCACGCTCGATGTTACCGCCGATACCCAGGGGAATGTTAAATTCCTTGTTGCTCGCGGAGTCACCGTTCGCGGCGAAATTGTCGGCTCGGACGGAAAGACTCCAGCAGAAGTTGCAATGCGACGTCCGTACCCACAATACAGCGGCTTTACTGACAACTATCGCTTCGACATGCTGACGACCCATGGACACTTCGCGGTTCATGGGGTTTCAACCGACGGCGAAATGCCGGCCGTGTTTTTGGATGCGGCCGGCGACGAAGGAAAGTACGAGACGGTGCGCGGCGCGGAAACTGGAGCATTGAAAAAGATTACGCTCGAAAAGTGTGGCTCCGCGACGGTCAGGTTCGTCGATCCGGATGGCAAGCCGGTCGCTGCCAAACAACAGACTGTCTCCATCGTTTTCGGTGATCAAACCAAGCCCGCGGTCGGTATTGCGCCCGCGGAAGCCGTTCTCCCATTTTCGTTTCCAAATTGGGAAGTGGATTTCGAGAAATTCCAAAATCAAGCGACCGACGATCAAGGCCGATTGAATCTGACGCATTTGGTGCCGGGCCTCACGTACATGGTGCGAACCGGCAATTTACGGCCCGATGGGTTGTCTGAAAATATGCTCATCCGCGTCCAGTCGGGCCAACACGTCGACGCGCCAGACATTGTCGTGCAAAAGCCACCGGTGCCACGCCGCGCTGCTGTGAATGCCAAGGACAAAGCGACCGGAAATGCCGCCGAATCTGCACCCAGCAGCGCAAAGGCGGCCGCAAAGGACGACAAGTGATATTGCCAGACATCCGTTCTGTTGGGCAACTCGCTTTTGTTAGGCAAAGCCGCTTGACAAATGTTCATGCGTACACTATAGTGTCGGGCGGAACTATGAGTCCCGTCAGTCGTTCTTTGGCAACCTAATCTTTGAAATTTCCGTCCGGTGGGAGCACCAGGGCGGGTTGGATTGCGCTAGGGTTGCGGTGAGTAAAATGCTGCTCTGTGCCCTCCGTGTCTCTGTGGTGAATAATCTGCTTGATTGCGAGTCGCACGCGGCAATCGAACCGCAGAGGACGCAGGGGTTCGCCGAGGGAATCGCGGAGCAATCAAGAATGATTTTAGAAACTCTTGCGACTCCTCCGCGCGACTCTGCGTCCTCCGCGGTGCATCTTCCGCTCGCCTTCAGTCGCGCGGGGCAGGGTAAAGTGATGACAAAGTGTTGGGCGCAAAACGCTGGTTTTTGCGAGAGTTTTGCCTAAACACTTTGTCATCGATTTTTATTTTTTCTGCGCAGGCGCGTCCGTTGTCCGTGGTCAGTTGCAACGGACAACACAGAATGCAACCCTCTTACCCCGGCTCTTTCCTGCAAGGGGCGAGGAAGAATAAAAACAACGGACCACGGACCACGGGCAACGGACAATTCCCGTGTCACAGTCATGTCGCAATGATTTTCAAAAACGCCTTGTTTTCTAGGCCCAAATTCAAAACATTGTCCCGTCGATTTCCAAATTTTTTCGTCGCGCGCGTTGGTTGGACTGGTTCTGCCTCAGGTTGGTATGCTGTTGAGTACGGTTTCCGCGATCCAGAAAGTCACTTCATCGAGAGAGATGTTTCATGTGCCGAGCGATTCAAAAAATAGTCTTCGCAGCTTCGTTTGTGGCAATGACAGCGATGACGGCCAGTGCCCAGCCGCCGATCGATGGGCCGCCGCGCGACGGATTGCTGTTCGCTTACTTCAAAAACAACGGCGAAGATGGTTTGCACTTGGCGCACAGTACCGATGGGCTGAAATGGACGGCGCTCAATGGCGACAAGCCGCTGCTCAAGCCGGCGGTGGGGCGCGACAAGCTGATGCGCGATCCGTCAGTGGTGCGGGGGCCGGACGGCGTTTACCGCCTGGTGTGGACCGTCAGTTGGCATGAGCCGGGCATCGGCTACGCCTCGTCGAAAGATTTGATTCACTGGTCGGAGCAAAAATATCTGCCCGTCATGGAACACGAACCCGGCACCGTGAACTGCTGGGCCCCGGAGTTGTTTTACGACGATGTTGGCAAGCAGTACCTGATTCTCTGGGCCACAACCATCCCCGGTCGCTTTCCGGCGACCGACGGGCAAAGCGACAAGGGGCAAAAGGGCGAATCGCTGAATCACCGCATCTATTATGTCACGACCAAAGACTTCGAGACGTTCAGCAAGGCGGCGCTGCTCTACGAGCACGGCTTCAACGTGATCGACGCGGCGATCATCAAAGATGGGAATCGCTATGCGATGCTGATGAAAGACGAGACCAACAAGCCGCTGACGCCGCAGAAAAATATCCGCCTGGCGTTTGCTGATCGGGCCGAAGGACCGTATGGCGACCCGACGCCGCCGATTACCGGAGCGTATTGGGCGGAAGGACCGACGGGCATCAAAATCGGCGGCCGCTGGTTTGTGTACTTCGACAAATATAGCGATCGAAAATATGGCGTGATCGTCTCGGACGATTTGAAGAAGTGGGACGACATTTCCGATCAGCTCGTTGTGCCCGCCGGCATGAAACACGGCACGGTATTTCGCGCGCCGCAGGAGACGATTGATGCGTTGGTGAAGCAGTAGGCGGTAAGCGGCAGGCAGTAGCCAGCACAGCGGCAAATTCGGTTTGTCGCGCTGTAGGAGGCGACTCTTGACGCCTCTTGCGGTGGTCTCTTCCTCCAAGGCTCAATCTGATAACTTGAAGTGCAGACCTGCCGTGCAGGGTTATCCATCTCCGTCATACCGCAACGCAACCATTCCATGTCAGAAAAATACATCTACCAAATTGCAGATCTCACCAAAAAGCACGGCCAGAAGGAAGTGCTGAAAAACATTTGGCTCGCGTTCTATCCCGGCGCGAAAATCGGCGTGTTGGGGAAAAACGGCGCCGGCAAAAGCACGCTGCTGCGGATCATGTCGGGCACCGATCGCGAGTTTGAAGGTGAAGCCCGGCTGACCGAAGGCTTCACGGCCGGTTACCTTTCGCAAGAGCCACGCTTGAACCCCGAGAAGACCGTGCAGGGCAACGTCGATGAGGCGGTCGATCATATCCGTGCCATCCTCCGCAGGTTCGACGAAATCAACAATCGCCTGGGTGAGCCGATGGAGCCCGACGAAATGGAAAAACTGCTGGGCGAGCAAGTTCGCGTGCAGGACGAAATCGAAATGCACAACGCCTGGGAATTAGACCGCACGGTGGAAATTCGCCATGGATGCCATGAACCTGCCGCCGGGCGATGCCGATGTCACGAAACTCTCCGGCGGCGAACGGCGCCGCGTCGCGCTGTGCAAAATTCTGCTCGAAAAGCCCGACCTGCTGCTGCTCGATGAGCCCACCAACCATCTCGATGCCGAAAGCGTGAACTGGCTGGAGCGGCACTTGGCCGACTATACCGGCACGGTCGTGGCCGTCACGCACGATCGTTACTTTCTCGACAACGTGGCCAAATGGATTCTGGAACTCGACCGCGGCCGCGGCATTCCGTGGGAGGGCAACTATTCGTCTTGGCTGGAGCAGAAACAAGCCCGTCTGGCTGTAGAAGAAAAGCAAGCCAGCGCTCGCCAGAAAACTTTGGAGCGCGAGTTGGAATGGATTCGCTTGGCGCCGCGCGCTCGCCAGGCCAAGAGCAAAGCCCGCATCAGCGCTTATGAGCAGATGTCGAAAGAGCGCTTTGAAGAGCGCGAGCAGGAATTCGAAATTCAAATTCCGCCCGGCAAGCACTTAGGCAGCCTCGTTGTGGAAATGAAAAACGTCAGCAAAGGCTACGGCGAACAAGTGCTCATGGAAAATCTCAGCTTCCGCTTGCCACCGGGCGGCATCATCGGCGTCATCGGCCCCAACGGTGCGGGCAAAACGACGCTGTTCCGCATGATCACCGGCGAAGAGAAGCCCGACAAAGGGGAAGTGAAAGTTGGCCCCACGGTCGAGTTGGGCTATGTCGATCAGAACCGCGATGCCTTGGACGCCGACAAAACCGTGTACGAAGAAATCTCCGGCGGCACCGACATGCTCGAAATGGGAGGCCGCAAAATCAACTCCCGCGCGTACCTGGCCCGTTTCAATTTCACCGGCCAAGATCAGCAGAAAAAAGTCGGCGACCTCTCTGGCGGCGAACGCAACCGCGTGCATCTGGCCAAACTCTTACGCCGCGGCTGCAACTTGCTGCTCTTGGACGAGCCGACGAACGATCTGGACGTCGACACGCTGCGGGCCTTGGAAGAAGCCATCGTCAACTTCGCCGGCTGCGTGGTGGTGATCAGCCACGACCGCTGGTTCCTCGACCGCATCGCAACGCACATTATCTCTTTCGAAGGCGACGGCTACGTCCACATCTGCGACGGCAATTTCCAAGCCTACGAAGAAGAACGCAAGCGACGATTAGGAATGGAGGCGGACCAGCCGCACCGGTTTAGGTATAAGAAGTTGGTGCATTGAGGGAAAGACCCTAATCCAAGCTGTCAAAGGTTCGGGAGACAAATGAGCGAACAAACGATTCAAAGCCACGACATCACTGTGACCGACGTTTTTCAGTCTTTTTACGCGGTGCCAAACTACCAGCGCGAATATGTCTGGAAGACAGAACAGGTCGTACAATTGCTGTCTGACATCAACGGCGAGCGAGCCGGCGCCAACCCGGAGACGGCACCCGAATATTTTATTGGCAGCATCGTTGTTTGCCCCGGCCACAACGGTGTGTTCGACGTAATCGATGGTCAACAACGCTTGACGACTCTATTCGTCACGCTTTGTGCGATCCGCGACCGGATAAAGGAGTTACGAGGGTCGGCTCCCAGCGTCCTCAATTTGCAAGTCGCCGCAACATCGGTAAATGCTGCGGGCCGAGAGTGCTATCGTTACCGAATTGAATTGCAGTACGAGGATAGCGGAGGCGTCCTCGAACAAATCGGCACAGGTGACAAACCAGAGGGTCAGACTGAAAGTAAGACGCGGTCGATCACCAATATTAGAAATGCCTACCAAGTCGCGCTGAAATTCCTGCGCGAGCAGTTTTCCAACGACTCAGACTCGGTGCGAGCATTCTACGGTTACCTAACTAACAAGGTGAAGCTCATCCGCATTCAAACGGAGGATGTCGCAAAGGCCCTCAAAATCTTTGAGACAATCAATGACCGCGGGGTTGGATTGGACGCAATGGATCTCCTAAAGAACCTGTTGTTCATGAAGTCCAGCCGCGAGCAGTTCGACAAACTCAAAACCATTTGGAAGGATCTGCAAGACGCGATTTACAACGAGAAAGAGAAGCCCCTGCGGTTTCTCCGTTACTTTATTCTTAGCCGCTACGACGTTAATGATTTATTGCGCGAAGATGACATCTACAAGTGGTTTTCGCAAAACGAGAGTGCGTGCGGATATGCGAGCAATCCACTTAGGTTTGCGAAGGAACTGCTCGATGCTGCTAAGGCCTATTGTCACTTCCTGAACGGCCGTGATCAGCACGGCCAAAGAAATCGATTCCTCGAAAACCTGCAGTTGTTGGGTGGCAAGGCTGCGCGCAACATCTGATTCTACTGTTGGCCGGCCGTCACTTGTCAGAATCGCTGTTTGATCGACTGGCTCGCGAGGTCGAGAATCTATTTTTTGTGTACGTCATTACACGTGAAGCAACACGCACCTTCGAACGAAACTTCGCGCAATGGGCTGCGGAGCTGCGGAGGGTGCAGGGCGATGTCGAATTGACCTCTCTCATTCGAAAGAGCTTTGCGCAGGAGCGAGCGAAACTGGCAGCGCGATTCGACGATGCATTTCGGCGACTTGACGCTGGCTCAGTTCAATTCTATCGACTGCAATATATTCTGGCCAAGCTCACGCAGCACATCGAACTCGCCGCATACGGTGAAACCGAGGGGACGAAATGGCTCAGTACGTACACAAGTGGTGGCTTCGAGATCGAGTACATCTTTCCCCAAACGCCGGGCGATAAAGCCAAACTGGAATTTGGCACCATTACCGACGCCAATGTTGCGGATAAGCTGGGCAATCTACTGCTTGTTGAGAAGTCGATCAATTCTTCTCTGGGTAATCAGCCGTTTTCAAAGAAGCGAGCGGTTTATGGGCAGTCGCGCCTATTGTTCACCCGAGCCATTGGTGAACGACCGAAAGTCGGTGCGAACACAAAAATTGATGCTGCCGTTGCAAATATTAATCCATTCGATCACTGGAATGAAGCAAGCATAGCGAATCGCCAGAATTCGATTCGAGACTTGGCAGACGTGATTTGGGATGTGCCCGCCACTGCGGAAATTTAAGTTATTTGGGATTTACCTTGTACGAACCGCGTACGTGGGAATTTGTCTTTGATTCTCAGGGAAGGCTTTTGGTCACTCCTTCCATCGCCGTGGAAAATTAACACTCGGGAGAATCCATCATCGTGACTGTATTATTCCAACTCCCAGAATCCATCGAAAAGCAGCTGCGAGAAAAACTCGGCGATTTGAATGCCGTTTTCAAGGAATCGGCACTTGTGGAGTTGTATCGCCAACGTCTGCTCACACAGTTTGAGCTATCAACGGCGCTTGGAATTGAGCGGCTGGAAGTTGACGGCGTCTTAAAGCAACACAACGTGACGGAAGACTTGATGTCGGTTGAAGAATTCGAGGCCAAAATGGCTACGGTCCGGAAGATTCTCGGCAAATGATTGGGCTGTCGCCGCACTCTGAAAGAGTGCCAGTCCATAGCCTGGGGTCAGTCCCGGCGTGCCGCGATCAGGGCCATCGTCTCCCTCATTCTCTCGCCTCTCACCCCTCGATCCTCGCCCCTTTTATTTTCCGTCGTGGCCTGAAAAAACTCTTGATAAAGAACATATGTACATGTATAATGGCCGGCGGAACTCTGGGTTCCCGTGCGGAAAGCCGTGGACGATGTCTTGGCCAGCGGTTTGACCCTTGGATTTCAAGCCGACAAGACTGCGAACTTGCATGTGCGCCGCATGTTGGTCTTTGGCAATCGAGTAATTATTTCCCCAGCCTCGCGACAGCTAATCGCGGGGTTGGGTCGGACTGCGCGGCTAGCCGGAAGAATTCACCACGGAGACATGGAGGGCCCGGAGCAGCGGGAGAAGAGTTTTAATAAGGAAGCCAGGAAGGCAGGAAATGAGGAAGAGGAAGGAAGACGGAAGAAAACAATCTTCCTGGTTTCCTGGCTTCCTTATTTAATTTGCCTTTCGTCAACTCCGCGCAACTCCGCGTCCTCAGCGGTGAAAATCTTCTGATTCACCAGAATACAGGGCAGTCAGTCATATTTTCTAAGCACGGTTTTTCATGGTTTTCGACCGTTTATGACCGTTTCGGACGGTTTATCACCGTTTTTACGGTTTCAGCCGTTTTTCAGCTTTTTTTGTTCGTGAGTCGATGAGCTGGTGGGCAGACGCAGAAGCAGAAGAATTCGAGATTCGAATGCCCCTGACCACTGAACACTCAGGCGCCCTCACCCCAGCCCTCTCTCAAAAGGGCGAGGAGAGAAGCGGCCCGCACCCTGAAAGCGTGCCATTCCATAGCCCGGGGTCAGCGGCGTAGCCGCGCCGCCCCGGGTTAAGCCGCCGGGTTCAACCATCAACCCAGAATGCGTTGTACAACTGGCGTTGGGTTTAATGCGTGGCCCAAAAAAGCCTCTTCAGATTTATACATAAATGCACTATATTAGACTGCTTCCGATTGCTGGAGCCGAGGCGAGGAAGTCCGGGGCGGTATGAATCGTGAAGTGCCGAAGAATGATCGTAGGCGGGCAACCATTTGCGGCCCTGGCTGCTAATTATGACGCACCGGGACGCGACAAAATTAGCCGTGCGTAACCCTTGATGATCAAACCAGATGAGTGCCGGGAGAGGCGACCGTAAAGCAGGGATTTAACCGAAAATAAGGCTCAAAATGATTCTCTGTACGTCAAAATTCGAGCTGTTTTGTCGTCCTCCATCCACGGGAAGTGCCGTGATTTCCCGAGCGGCGGCCCGCAGGACTATGACAAAATTCGGGGGTTTTGCCGAAATTAATGGGGCCCCCAGCACACGCGACAAAATTCGAACTGCCGAGAATCGTCGAGCGAAATGCGAATCGGCAGCGCAACGTTTGCCGCAGCGCGCCGACAAAATTCGGACCTTTTTCACGCCGTGCTCGGCCCGGCGAAATCATCGGCCCACAGCCGATGCGATGCGACCGTGCGGTCTGGCCCACGAGCGCAATTGGCCGCTGCTGGCCCGCGAAAAACTTGCTGACGATGCGGAGACCAGATATTTTAGAGGGGCGTCGCCACGATCACTCGGACAATGCTTCCAGCGCAGCAGCACGACTGCCTTTCTGGCGTGGAAGCAGGGGGAAACCAAGGAGCGCTTGCCATGAACAACGAATCGAAAAAACTATGTTCCGCGCCGGCCAAGCATTGCGGGCCGATTTCGCGGCGCGATATGCTCTTGAGCTCGGCAGCCGGCGTGGCCGGTGCAGCACTGGCTGCATCGCACGGATTAACGGTTGCCCAGGGGGCCGAAACTGACAGCACAACAGCCATGAAGGGAAAAGTTGCCATGAAAGGCCGCATTAATCATTCCATCTGCCAGTGGTGCTTCTCGATGTTCGGCGAGAAATGGGACATCGATCAGCTTTGCGCAAGCCTTGGCCCTAGGAGTTCCCAGCGTCGAGCTGGTCGTTCCCAAAGATTGGCCGACGCTCAAGAAAAACAATCTGAAATGTGCGATCGCCTTCAACGGCGAGCCGACGATGTTTGTGAAAGGCTGGAACAACACAAACCATCATGCGCAGCTGGTTGAATGCACTCGCCAGGCGATCGACGAAAGCGCCGATTTCGGCTGCCCGAACGTGATTGCGTTCAACGGTTTCAAATGGCGCAACGCCGAAGATCCGACGAGCGGCGAAATTTCGCTCGATGAAGGCGCCAAGAATTGCGTCGATGGCTTGAAGAAAATTGCCGGCAATGCGGAGAAGAAAAAAGTGACGCTGTGTTTGGAAATGCTCAATACTCGCGCGGCGGAAGCCATGAAGGGACATCCCGGCTATCAAGGAGACCATGTCGATTACTGCATGGACATTTTGAAGCGTGTGGGCTCGCCGAATGTAAAACTGCTGTTCGATGTGTATCATGTTCAGATTATGGATGGCGATTTAATTCGGCGCGTGAAAGAGTGCGGCGAGTACATCGGCCACGTTCACACCGCTGGTAATCCGGGGCGGGGCGAGCTGGACGAGCGCCAGGAAATCAACTACCCGGCCGTGATGCAGGCGCTGGTCGAGATTGGCTACAAAGGCTACGTGGGCCACGAATTCATTCCCACGCGCGACCCGATTGCAGGACTGCGGCAGGCGATTACGCTATGCGATGTGTGATAAGAATTCAGAGAATGTTGCTTCCCTGCAGCCACGATTCGACTTGAAGCCTGTGCGGTCTATCCAGAGGCGGGTGTATTGCGGGCCGTGAAATCGATTCAATCGTCTTCATGCGCAAACTCGATGCCAACGTGGATTATTTTTGTCTTCATCCGCCCTGTGCAGCACTTGACCCGTAGAGGGCGAAGCGATTAATTAAAAGTTCAAGCGGCGAGAACGATCTTCATTTAGAAAAGCCGCACCAAGATCAATTTACGAATACAGGTGGAAACGTGACCATTGTACGCGTGGGAGCAACCCAAAAGTATGCCGACGGATGGACGAGCGCTTTTGGCAAGGGAGGCAAAAAAGCAGCCGCCGGTGTCGCCGTGAAGTCGACGAAAGCCAATACCAGGAAGAAAAGCAAACGCAAGATGAAGAAATAGTTTTACATCAGACTGCCCGATTGCGGGTCGATGCCGACGCCGTGGGTAAGTTCCACCAGCGTATCCATGACGCTCAGCAGCGCGCTGGGGTCAAGCATTTCGCCTTCCTCGTCATCGCCATCCTCTCCAGCCACCTGCTCAAAGTGCAGGATGTCGAGCTTGGCGTTGCACTGGCTCAGCTTTTCGAACTTCGGCCGATCGGCGGCATCGATGGTGCCTTTCATCTCACGCTGCAGTTCGCTGACTTGCTCGTCGACTTCGTCTCCCGATTCGTAGCTGATATCCATCGCGGCGTAGTCTTGCGGGGAGCGAATGGTGATCGAACCAAAGCGGCCCGCTTCATCGGCTTCGCCGTTGCTCAGGACGAACCGCGGATTCAGTTTGGCTAGCCGCGATTTGACTTGCTCGAGCGAAGGGCGTCGCGCGGCATCGAAAAGCACGAAATAGGTTTCGCGCCACTTATATTCTTGGTTTTCAAACGTCGACATACGAAACCTTCCGTTTGATCGGTCCGGGTCCCTTCGGGAGTGAACTCGGGGCCGAATTGCGAGCGGATCTGCAAAACTTCACCCGCTTAGCCCCTCGCCATCTTCCCAGTCTTCGTCTTCGTCGGCGACGCCGCCTTGCCACGTCTCCAGCGCCGTCAGCACAGCATCGCGTTCTTCGCGACTAGCCCAAACCGATTCTCCCTGTTCCAGCCGAATTTCGTAATTCCCCTCTTGGGTGCAATCGTCGTGGCCGCAAAAGTGCGGCACAGCGGCAACCCAGAGAATACGGTACAGCGGAATGTGTTTGTCGTCTATGACGCAGAAGATGGACATGGCAAAGAGAAAAGGCGGAACTCGAATTACAAATGAATGACCTACGACTAAACGACGGAATGCCTGTTTTTAACTGGATGCTAACTCTTCGGCTCTTCGGGCGGCGGACTCCACGGCGGAAATCAGTGCTCCGCGCACGCCGGCGGTTTCCAAAACGTGCAAGCCTGCGATGGTCGTGCCGCCGGGACTTGTAACGCGGTCTTTCAGCATGCCGGGGTGATCGCCCGTCTTCAGCACCATTTCAGCAGCGCCCTTGACGGTCTGAGCCGCCAACCGCAAGGCGATGTCGCGCGGCAATCCCATCCGCACGCCGCCATCGGCTAGCGCCTCAATCATGACATACACAAAGGCAGGACCAGAGCCGGAAAGCCCGGTTACGGCATCGAGCAGTCTTTCTTCCACTTGAATCGCCAAACCAACCGATCCGAGCAGCTTGCCAACTAGCTCGCCGTCGGCAGCAGTCGCGCCGGAACCTAAACAATACGCACTGGCACTTTCACCGACGAGGCACGGTGTGTTGGGCATGACACGCGCCAGCCGGCAAGGATGCAGCCCAGCCGAGAGTGCTTCTAGCCTGATGCCGGTGACAATGGATACGACAAGCTTATCGTTGCTGACCGCACCGCGCAATTCTGCCAACGCGGCCTTTGCCTGCTGTGGCTTCACGGCCAGCACGACGATATCGCTCTGGCGGGCGACATCCGCGTTGTTGTCCTTCACTTGCGAGCCAGGCAGCAGCCGACGAAACTCGTCAATCGCCGCTGGAATCGGATCGGCGGTCACCATTTGGCGCTCTGCTAGCAATCCGGCGCACGAACCCCTGAGCAAGTGCTCGCGCCATCTGCCCAGCGCCAATGAAGCCGACCGTTTGACTCAACATGCTTAGCTGACGGCTGTTAGGAATCGACTGACTATATTCATTGCAATGCTACGTTATGACGGCGGATGCGACAACCTTTGCCTGTAAATTCCATCTGGACCTTAAGCGACGATTTTGCGACACTCCGCGACCCATTCGGGCAATTTGGTCGACTCAATAGGTCGATAGTGTCGGGCAATTTCCGCCTGATGTGACAACTCGCTCATCGTTCTTTGTTTAGGAGAGGATTCAGACTATGAGGCTGCGCAGGTTCCATTTTGCTGTTTCTACGATTGTGCTTGCTGGTTCAGTTGTCATGGCGCGAGCCGACGGCTGGACTGCAAACTTTTTTGCCTCCCCCGAGCAACGCCAACAGGCCGCGGAAGATGCCTCGGCGGTCCAGAAAGACGATTCGCAGATGTGGGTCGTGGAACGGCCCAATACCGGCGCGCGATTGTTGACGTCGCCAGCAAAAAGAAAAAAGCACCGCCGTCGATCTGGAGCCGTATGTTGCATCCGTCGCAATGGTTCAGCAGCAGTAAGAAGAAATAGGATCGCTTTATGCGATACGGCAAGTTGTTCAACAATTCGGCGAACACTCGGCTCAAGAACGCCTCAAAGTGGCTCTTGCATGCGCTGCACACCGCCACCTTGTTGTTGATTAGTGCGAGCCTCATTTTCACAGCTTCGGGCTGCGGCATGGTTCAGCAGAAGCAAAAGCGACCGCAGAAGACCGGCCCACAGACCGTTGAAGAGTGGATGGCCCAGCGGCGGGTCAATCCATAAGTTGCTCACCGCTTTGGGGACTGTTACCGACCGTGCGATGCAAAGCAAATCCGATATCGAATTGCTGGGTGCACCTCAGGCATCTAGTCTCGGTACTGCTGGCTGCGGTCGTATGTCTGCTGTGTCTGGGCGGTTGTGTATCGCCGGGCACGAATCCGGCGGCGGGGCAGCACTCACTCCATCCGCACACCCCCGCCGATCATTTTCCTACGGCGGCCGAGGCCAAGCTGCCATATCGTGAGCTCACAAACTAAGCGACTGCTACAGTTTGTGAAAATCGTAGCCAATAGGATGGGGCTGGCATGGTATTTTGTTGGCCGCTATCTATCCCATGCTGTGCAATTTTGCTATGACTATCAGTTGCTGGCACAGCAGGGGTGTATGACATTCCGACCAGACTTCGCTTGGCTGATTGATGAAATCACCAGTCTGAAGTTGGGGTTTGTCTGGTTAATGTGCCTGTTTGAAGTTTAGATCGGGCTTAGCATGGATGTTCAGCCCGCCTACAGTTTGGCCAAGTTGGCCCCAGTGCTCCACATGGGTCGACAAAGCATGCCGGACCCGCCTAGCCCAGCACCGGCCTGTTAGCCAAGACGGCGAATTGGCGCTTAGCGTGGAATACCACGATGGCGCATGTGTTCGTAGGACGATGCCGGCATTTGGCATTGAGCTTAGCCGGCGCATTGTTGCTGGTGGCCGTGGGTCGGAGTGGGCAAGCGGAAACTCCGGCGGTCTCTCCAAGCTCTGATCAGCTTTCAGCCCGGGACATCAGCGTTTGGGGGCATTTTGACCCCGGCACCTGGAAGCAAGTTCGAATTGTAACCGAGTCTTTGAACGCGCGCGGCGAAGTGGTCGACACAACAACGACCGACTCTAAAACGACGCTGGTTAGAACCGATTCCCGGTGCCTTAGCCTGCGAATTGAAGCTACCGTCGATGTTGCCGGCAAGCGGTTTCAAAGTCAGCCCGAAGTTGTCGAGTGTGGCTATTTTGGTGAAGCACCCAATGATCCAACTGATCAGAAGATTGTAGGTACTGCCCAACTGACAATCGATGGCCGGCAGCTTCCCTGTCGAATACGCCAGGTTGTCGCCAGCATTGGCCAGCAGAAGCAGGTCACCCGCATGTACGTATCGGACGATGTCGAACCATTTGTACTAAAGCGGGAAACGACGGTTCTCTCTGATGATGGTCGTGCCGACCATCAAAACACGACTTTAGAAGTCATCGGGTTGGAGATGCCGTATCAGGTTTTGAGCGAGTTGAAATCGGTAGCCTGGCAACGTACCGTTCAGTGGACCGGACGCGGGACAAATGTCACACTGGATGTTACCTGTGCTGATGTGCCAGGTGGCATTGTGGCTCGCACATCCAAAGAATTCGATGAAAGCAATCATCTTGTTCGACGAAGCACGCTACAACTGGTCGATTATCACACGGTTGCCGACGACGCTGACGACGGCGGCCGATTCTTAACGCGGCGTGAGGCTCGCCGGGCCCGACGAGGGCGATAAGTCATCGCCTTACCGGCTTTTGCAGAATTACGCGCAAGCGGACTCATTCATTCTTCGGCAATCTGCAAGTTTCTGGTGCTAGCAGGGCGAGCCGTTCACCACAGCTTGCCGAATTCAAAACGCAACGCCAGGATTTGCCTGAAAAGTTTACGAAACCGCTACAGTTTGCCACTGGCAAGGCCGATTTTATTGGCGGGACAAAATCCCTGCGCGTTTTGTCTCGTCAATCCTCGAATCGCCGTTTGCAGCCTATGTGGTGCCAGAACTGTCGCCAAGATGTGCCAGCAATCGCCTCCGGCGAAATAGCACGTTGCGCAGTGCGGACGTTTTCTTACCCGGAGTGCGAGCGACACGACAGTAGCATCGAGTTTCGACGAACTTGGAAACTCCGGAACGGACTTGAGTGACTTGCCAGCCGATGCCGTGACGCCGTCTGCGGTCGAATTGCCGCTTTCAATTGACGATGGCTGGATTCTGGACGAACAAGTCCGCCATTTGCAGCGCCGGATGCATGTGCCCCAAGTAGCCGTGTCGTCGTACGCTGCCAATGTTCATGCTGACTGGTCGGTGGAAATGGCTTCGGGTGATTTTTGGAACACGGCCGCCAGTCCGAAGCCAACGCTATCATCGCGAATGACTACTGTGCCGCACTCGGCGGAGGCCACCGTGACACGACGACGCCCGTCAATCGTGGCCTGGTCGATCCTCTCGCTCGGCCTGATGGCATTTTTGTGTGGCGGCGTGCTTCTTGTGTGGGCTTTTGTTGGTCACCGTAACGATCTCTGGGGCCTGGGAATGCCGCTGGCTTTGGTCGGGCAGTTTGGGTTACTGTTGGGCTTGGTCCTGCAACTGGATCATCTTTGGCAAGCCAATCGCCGCACGGCGGAAACGTTGGATGTGGTCGATGAGCGGCTGCACGAAATCAATCATGCGACGACCTTACTGCAATCGTCGCACAGTACAGCTGCTCAGTCGTTCTACACCCATCTGGCCGAAGGTGCCCATCCGCATCTGCTATTGGCCGATTTGAAAGGTCAACTAGACATTCTGGCCACAAAGATGGCCGCCCAGCGCTAGCAGCCTGGGGAAGTATTCGACTTGGGCCGTATGCTAGCTGCAAAATCCTCGTGAGCGAGCCAGCTAGCCACCAATCGTCTGGGGTTATTCCCCGGGCTGCTAGGCCTCGCCTGTTTAGTTCATGCTTGCGATGCCAAGTGCTTTCCGTAATGCGGTGATGGCAACTTCGCCGAATTGTCGCGACGGGATTTGCCAAATGCTGGGGTTCATCAGCTCGACCGAGACACAGCCAGCATAATCGATTTCACGCAACTGCTCAAGAATTGCAGCCAGCGGGAAATCACCATCGCCTGGCAGAATGCGATCGCCATCGGTGGCAAACTCGCGGCTGCCCGGCAAGATCGCACAACTGCACATGGAACAGATTTTCCGGCGAGAGATATCCCAAGTCGGTTTCTTTGCTCGGCCCGGTGAAAAAATGAAACGCATCCAGGCACAAGCCCAAATGCGGGCTGCCGATTTCTTCGACGATCGCCGCCGCCGATTGCAAATTGTTGGGGTACGTCGCCTGGGCTTGAAATTCCAGTGCCAGCCGCACGCCGTGATCGCCGGCTTGCTTAGCGGCCTCAGCCAGAGAAAATCGCAACCGCTCAAAATCTTGCTCGCCGATCGGGCCGATCACATCGCCAGCCACGACAAGCGTTTGAATTCCAAGCTCACGGCACAACTCGAGCCGCTTTGCAAAATGATTCCAATGTTCGCGCCGCGCATCGCCTTGCCAAACCAAGAGCCCGCCTTGAAACGCGGCGACCGGCAGCGCCATTTCGTGCTTCTCAAGCAGCCGCCGCACGTCGTCGATGCTGTGCGATTGAAGATATGTCTCCAACTTGGTCAGCCAGACTTCAATCGCATGGCAATGCCCGGCCGCGTAGTCTTCCACGTCCTTTTCGAACGAAGCGTGCAGAGTGCAGATTTGGCTGAGCGCGGGTGTCATAATGAAAATGACGAATGACGAAATTCGAATGACAAATGAAGCACCAAATTCGAGGTTCGAATGACGAAACGAAGGATTTCAACGATTTGGAATTTGGAGCTTGGAATTTAAATCGTCATTCGAATTTCGTCATTCGTCATTAGCCAATTCGCTTGCGAATCTCATCGACCACATCGTCCGCTTTCACGCGCGATTGTTCCAGTGAATCGCGGTCGCGAATGGTAACGGTTTTGTCTTGCAGCGATTGGCCGTCGACGGTGATGCAGAACGGCGTGCCGGCTTCGTCTTGGCGGCGGTAGCGGCGGCCGATGGCGCTCTTTTCGTCGTAGAACACGTTCATGTGCTGCTTCAAGGCTCGATAAATCTCTTGCGACATTTCCGGCATGCCGTCTTTTTTCACCAGCGGAAATACGGCCGCTTTCACCGGCGCTAACCGCGGGTGGAATTTCAACACCACGCGGGTTTGCATCTGGCCTTTTTCGTCGGGCGCCTGGTCTTCGTGATACGCTTCGCACAAAAATGCCAGCGTCGCGCGATCGGCGCCGGCAGAGGGTTCGATGACGTGCGGAATGAAGCGTTCTTTCTTCTGGTCGTCGAAATAACTCAGATCTTTGCCGCTGCCACGCCACCGCGGCTTGCCGTCGGCGCCGACTTCCACTTTCAAATCGGGCTTCGAATTCGGATCGAGCTTGCCTTCCATGTGGCTGCGCAAATCGAAATCACCGCGATGGGCAATGCCTTCCAGCTCGCCGAAATCGCCGGCTTCCAAAAACGGAAAGGCGTATTCAATGTCCGATGTGCCTTGCGAGTAATGGCTGCGTTCTTCCTCGGGATGTTCCCGCAACCGCAACCGATCGCTGGCCAGGCCGTGATCGGTGTACCACTTCATCCGCCGATCGCGCCAATACTGGTACCATTGCAACGACTGGCTCGGGTGGCAGAAAAATTCGATTTCCATCTGCTCGAACTCACGGCTGCGGAAGGTGAAGTTGCGCGGCGTGATTTCGTTGCGGAAACTCTTGCCGACCTGCGCGATGCCGAAGGGAATTTTGACGCGGGTGCTATCGACCACGTTTTTGAAGTTCATAAAAATGCCCTGGGCCGTTTCCGGCCGCAAAAACGCCGCATCTTCTTCCGTGCCCAGCGCGCCGACGATGGTTTTGAACATCAGATTGAATTCACGTGGCTTCGTGAAGGTGCCGGCCCAAGAAGCATCGGGACCAACGACGTGGCTCAACAGCTCTTCAATAGAACCGTAAGAGTAGTCATTAACATTCAAACTAAGCGTTTCAACATCTTCCCAATTCTCGATCGCCAAATCTATATACTTTTTCTTTATCTTAAATATTTCAATCGCACGTGATTTCGTATCTGTATCAGCAGCTTCTGGCGTATCCGCATTCGTCGCAATGAAAAACGATTGTTTGTCGTTAATCTCTGCTTGCCTTTCTGGTGGTAATCCAGAGATCGTATAATCCCTTATTGTGATCGAAATCCAACGGCCTCGCAGTTGGTCAGCGCGGTAACGTTTTTTTGATTCCGTGCAATCGACCATCTTATCGACAAACAAATCGTAATGTCCGGAAACCTTCCACACCTGCGGGTGCATGATGATCGAGCAATCGAGCCCGACCATTTCATACGATTCCGGCGCGCGGCGGGCGTGGCGATGTCGTCGTGGCCGGTGACCATGTCGCGCCACCAGGTTTCCTTGATATTGCGTTTCAGCTCGACGCCCAGCGGGCCGTAATCCCAGAAGCCGTTGAGGCCGCCGTAGATTTCGCTTGATTGAAAAATAAAGCCCCGCCGTTTGCACAGCGAGACGAGTTTGTCCATGTCCATGAGGCAGAAGGGGTCAGGGTTCGGGGTTCAGGAGTCAGCAGTAATCAGGGGTCAAGTGTAGCGGCGTGGGCTTGCCCCGCGCTAGCCGAATTGCATCGAGCGTAATCATGTTCATCAAGCCGACCTCGTAATCCTCCAGTTCGTCGCATCAAACACCGGCGCGAAATCAAACCGATCCACCGCCGCGGCGTCAACAATATCCGCTTGCAAACCCAATCCGATCAGGTTGCGGCCGCCCTGGCAATCATGGAGAACCTCGGCGATGTGCTGGTTCGCGGCTTTGTCCGGCGGCCGAATCGCTCCCATCGCGCTGTGCCATACATCTTGGGCGATTCGGGCTTCGTCGTTAAGCCCCTCGGGTTCAACAATCGTGCCGACGAGCCTTTCCACCAGCGCCGGCGAACAGCACGTCTTCCCGCGTGATCCGGCCGCGCGTGCCAGCGCACAGCAAATGAATCGGCAACTCGCCGGTCAATTGGCGCAGCACGGCGGAAAAATTGACGAACGAACCGATCAGAACTCGCTTCGCCGCGCCGCAAATCAGCAAGGCTTGCGTGCCGTTGGTCGTCGTGAAAATGACGGTCCGGGCGCCGACAGACTGCGCGGTGTATTCGCTCGGCGAATTACCCAAGTCGAACCCGTCGATCGGCAGCCCGCCGCGCTCGCCGCCCAAAACTGGCGGCCGGTCCAATGTTTGCCGCAGCGCCGCCGCTTTTTGCTGGGATTGTTCGACTTCGCCCAGCGGAAACACTTCCACTGCGCCGGCAGCCAACGCCGTCGTAATCGTCGTCGATGCCCGCAGCACGTCGATCATCACCACCACGCCGCCGGCCAATTCATCGGCACTGGTGAGTGCGGGCAAAAGATGAGCGGCCAGCGTGGGCATGGGCGGGTGTTTGTGGCTAGGTGTCTTGGTGTCTGAGTGCCTGAGATGATACGGTTTTCACCGAGAGCAATAAATGGCACGCCGGCGTTATTCCGTAGCGAGCATTGCGGTTGCTATGCTGAGACACCAGACACCCAGACACTTAGGCACCCCGACTACTTCGCCCCCATGCCCGTCGATAAATCGGAAACCAGCGTGCGGCGGATGTTTGGCGATATCGCCCCGCGGTACGATTTCCTGAATCACCTGCTGTCGTTCAATATCGACAAGCGCTGGCGGCGGCAGACGGTTCGCCGTGTGCCACCGCAGGGAATCTCGCCGATTTTAGATTTGTGTACCGGCACCGGCGATTTGGCAATCGCGTACGCCCGGCAGATGGCAGCCGACGGAAAAATTGTCGGGGCCGATTTTTGCCACGAAATGCTGGCGATTGGTCGCGAGAAAGCTGAACGGGCTGGGCTCGACGGCAAAATCACATTCATCGAAGCCGACGCTCAAAAGTTGCCATTTCAGGACGACCATTTTCAAATTGTCTGCGTGGCGTTCGGGTTGCGGAACGTGACTGACACCGATCGCGGTCTGCGGGAAATGGTGCGCGTGTGTGAGCCCGGCGGACGTGTCGCGGTGCTGGAATTCTCGATGCCGCGGCGGCAACCGCTACGCGGGGCGTACCGCTGGATGTTCCGCCACGTGCTTCCGAAAGTCGGCCAGGCGGTGTCGCGAAGCAAAACGGCGGCATACAATTATCTTCCGCAGAGCGTCGATGAATTTCCCGACGGCGAAGCGCTGGCGGCGAAGATGCGGGCCGCCGGGTTGAGCAACGTGCGATTCTGGCCGCTGACGTTTGGTGTGGCGACGTTGTACGTGGGCGTGAAACCATAAAGCCGCCGATGGCATCGGCGGTTGCAGCGGAGTGGATAAGGGTTATCGAGGGACCCCGCCGATACCATCGGCGGCTTTATGAATTGAAATGACACATCCACTCATCCTGGCGATCACCGGCGCGAGCGGCGCGATTTATGGCGTGCGGCTGTTGGAAGCGCTGCGCGAGGCGGGGCGGACGGTGTATTTGACGATCAGCTCGTCGGGGAAGGCGGTGATGGAGACGGAGTTGGGGTTGCAGGTGGATTTGGAAAAATTTGAAGTGGGCGCGCTAAGCCGCAAACGGCTGGAACCAGCTCGGGGGGAAGTTCGCTACTGTCATTATCAAGATTTAATGTCGCCGATTGCTAGCGGGTCGTTTCTCACGGCTGGCATGGTGGTTTGCCCCTGTTCCGGCAGCACGCTGGGGGCGATTGCGCATTCGATGGGCACGAATTTGATTCATCGGGCTGCGGAAGTGCAACTGAAAGAACGCCGCAAGTTGATTTTGGTGCCGCGCGAAACGCCGCTGTCGCTGCCGCAGATCGACAATATGCGCAAAGTCACCGAAGCCGGCGCCGTGGTGCTGCCGGCCAGCCCCGGTTTCTATCACGGGCCGAAATCCATTGACGATCTGGTGGACTTTGTTGTAGGACGCATCTGCGACCAACTCGGCGTGGAACACCGTTTGACGCGACGTTGGGGATCGCATTTAGCCCCCGGTGATTACACCGGGGGCAATCCGCGCGACTAACCCTAAGACGCCCTGTGAACGGATGCCGCATTGCCTGCCGTGTATTCACGGCGGGCTAAATGACATGCTCACCCGCATTCGACATTTGCTGGAACTGATTCGCTTCAGCCATACGCTGTTCGCGCTGCCGTTTGCGCTCTTGGCGGCGCTGATGGCGTGGCGATGTAGCGCATCGGATGCGAGACTCTCCAAATGGGCCGCTATCAGCGCCGAAATCAACCAGAAGGACATATCGCCTGCTGGTGATATTGATCACCTCGCTGCTGCGTCGCGAGTAGAGTCTCGTGACCCATTTTACAGATTTATCACGTTCGATCCAGGAGCCGAATTTCGTTGGCGCGTGTTGTTCGGTATTCTGTTATGCATGGTTGCCGGGCGCAGTGCGGCGATGTCGTTCAATCGGCTGGCCGATCGCAAAATCGATGCGCTCAATCCGCGAACGGCTGGCCGCCATCTGCCGGCGGGGAAATTGACCGTGGGCAGCGTGCAGATGTTTGCCGCGATGAGCAGTGCGGCGTTCGTCGCCACCAATCTGATGTTTCTGCCAAACTGGCTTCCGCTGGCGCTCTCGGTTCCGATGCTCTTGTTTCTGCTCGGCTACAGCTACACAAAGCGGTTCACGTGGCTCGCACATTTTTGGCTCGGTGCGGCATTGGGTCTGGCGCCAATTTCGTCGTGGATCGCCATTCGCGGCCAGATCGTGCTGGTTAATCCTGCGCGATCTGCTGCCGGTTCTGGTGCTAGGCGAGGCGGTGATGTTGTGGGTGGCCGGTTTCGACATCATTTACGCCTGTCAGGATTACGACTTCGACAAGACGCAGCGGCTGCACAGCGTGCCCGCTAAATTCGGCGTGCAGACGGCTTTGCAGATCGCCGCGGGGTGCCACGCCGGCATGGTGGTCCTTCTCGCCGTGATGCCCTTGGTTTATCCTTTGATGATCGGCTGGATCTGGTGGACCGGCGTGGCGGCAATCGCCGGGCTGCTGGTGTACGAACATTGGTTGGTGAAGCCGAACGACCTGGCCCGCGTGAACACCGCATTTTTTAATGTGAACGCGGTAGTGAGCGTGGGGTTGTTGGTGATCGGTACGCTTGCGATGTGGGTGTGAATAACACGGCATAGCAAGCCCAGGTTGCAACCCCTGGCTTGGAGCACGAGATGACGCAATTTCAAAACCCCACATTCCAATCCATCCGCGCCAAAATCGAAGCCGGCCAGCGGCTTGATTTTGACGACGGCATGCTGCTCTTTTCGCCGGAAGTTCAGCTGCACGATCTCGGCGAACTCGCCAACCTCGTGCGCGAGCGGAAGAACGGCAACTTTGCGTATTTCAACATCAACACGCATCTGAATCCCACCAACGTCTGCGTGTATCGCTGCATCTTCTGCGCGTTTCGAGCCGACCTGCGCGACCCGCACGGGTACATGATGAGCGAAGAGCAAATTCTGGCTCGCGGGCAGGAAGCCGTCGATGCCGGTTGCACCGAGATGCACATCGTCGGCGGGTTGCACCATCAGATGAAGTTCGAATGGTATTTGAATCTCATCCGCATGCTGCACGACAATTATCCGCAGTTGCATTTGAAGGGCTGGACCGCGGTCGAAATCAATTGGTTCACGCACCTCACCAAACGCAGCGTGCGGGAAGTGTTGGTCGAACTGAAAGACGCGGGGCTGGGAAGTTTGCCCGGCGGCGGGGCCGAGATTTTTCATCCTGAGGTGCGCGATCGGATTTGCGAACACAAAGCCGATGCACGGAATTGGATCGACATCCATCGCACGGCCCATCAGTTGGGACTGCGGACCAATGCCACGATGCTGTACGGCCACTTGGAAAATGCGTATCACCGCGTCGATCATCTGCTGCGACTGCGCGAGCTGCAGGACGAAACCGGTGGCTTCCAGACGTTTATTCCGTTGGCGTTCCATCCGGAGAACACGAAGCTCGATTACATCAAAAAGCCATCGGCGGTCGTCGATTTGCGCGTGATGGCGGCGAGCCGGCTGCTGCTCGACAATTTCGATCACATCAAAGCCTATTGGATCATGCTCGGCCTGGGCACGGCGCAAACGGCACTGTCTTATGGCGCCGATGATCTCGACGGCACCGTGCGCCACGAGCTGATTTACCACGATGCCGGGGCGACGACGCCGGAGGTGCTTTCCGTCGAGCAAATCAAGCGACTGATTATCGAAGCCGGACGCGAACCGGTGGAGCGCGATACCCTTTATCACCGGGTAGAGCGCAGCGGCAACCAGTGGCATGCCGCTGAGGCGATTCTAGCAGCACCGTAATCGCCGCTCCGGAAATCTCTTCTCGGGTCCCGATACCCCATCGAGATCGCGCAAAAGCGGTTTCGTTGCTTTTGTCGCCGCCGCTTGTTAAAAGAGAATAAACGCAGGAACATCGTTACAGAGTACGGCAACCGTGGCGGCCGGTAAACAGAGGCGTACCGTAGATGCGCATCGATCGAATTGCGTCCGTTGCAGGTCTCATGACCTGCCTGGCAGTTGCCGCGGCGAAAGCCGACAATCAAACTGCCACAGTAAGCCCCATCGATGTCAGCAGCTCGATGCCGTATCAGATTTCTGTCCAGAGTTATGATTTTGGCAGCGCCGACTTGCCGACGTTGCAATCGTACGCGGCTGGAGTTTATCAAGGAAAATGGGTGCTGATTGCAGGCCGGACCAATGGCCTGCACAATTTTGAGAACTCGGGCTCGACGAACTTCCCGGCTGCGTTCCGCAATCAAGAGGTTTGGGTCATCGACCCGATCAACAAACAGAGTTGGCACCGATCTTTGGCAATCGACAGCTCGATTTCATCGCAGCTGCTAACGGAGTTGACGCCCACCAATACTGAATTCACTCAAGTAGGCGATCGACTTTACATGGTCGGCGGTTATACGGGCAGTGCAACGGTGAACGCGCTTTCCGCGATCGATCTGCCGGGCATTACCGATTGGGTCATCAACGGCGGCCAAGCGGCCAATTCAATTCGCCAGGTCCACGATGCCACGTTTCAGGTAACCGGCGGCGCCATGTATACGATGAACGGCCGGATGAATTTAGTGTTTGGGCAGAATTTTACTGGCGGATATGTTCCCGGAAAAGACGGAGCTTACACACAGCAGGTGCGCAGTTTCGACATTGTCGACGACGGCACGACGCTGGGTTTTGCGAATCTCGCAACTACGCCACAGGTTCCCGACTATCGCCGCCGCGACTTGAACGTTTATCCCACGATCGTTCGCAATGGCAACAACACACTGGGACAGGGATTGGTTGCCCTTTCAGGTGTCTTCACGCTAACCAATGGCGCGTGGACCGTGCCGGTCGAGATCGATTCCAACGGTAATCCGACGATGGCCGATCCAAGTTTGCCTGGCATATTCAAGCAGGGCATGAACAATTACCATTCGGGGAAAATCGGGCTGTTCTCTGAAAGCACAAATCAAATGCACGAATTGCTGTTCGGAGGCATCTCGCTGGAAGACTACGATCGGACGACGCAATCGTTCGTCGTCGACGACAACTTGCCGTTCATCAATCAAATTACGGCCATCGTCTCGGATCAGAATCACAATTACAGCCAGCATTTGCTGGGTGAGTTTCCGATGATCCTGGATCAAGATGGAAGCCGGCTACGGTTCGGCGCCGATGCGGAATTCTTTCTTGCTCCAGGAATCCCGACGTATGACAACGGCGTCATCAAAATGGATGAACTCACGCAACAGCAAACGATCGGCTATATTTTCGGCGGCATTTTTTCGAATGCTCCTAACACGCGCGGGGTGGCCGGCATCTACTCGGGAGCATCAAACGATATTTTCGAAGTCATTTACACGTCGGTGCCGGAACCCCCCACCGTGGTCACGCTATTGTGTGGGATCGTGCTCCTGGCGTTGATTCGCCATAAAGCCGCTGGTTGGTTATAGTTTTTGCCACTAAGTTCGTATCTGTCTGGCATTAGCTCCGTCTGCAAAGAGGACGGAGGCTTGGCAGAGCTTGGCGGATTCATTCATTTCCGCATGGAATACTCTGTAACCTATGGTGCGCCAAAAACTTGTGTAGCCTGCATCCGCAATTTATACTGGCGTCTATTGGGATCAATGCGCGGGGCGAGTCGGAAACGGCGCGTGTTCTAGACTCGATTGGGACAGAACCAGAGGCTTACGATGCGGCAACCGGTGTGTCTTTTTCTGATCGCGGCGTGGGCCGCACTTCTGCCGTCTTTGGCTTTCGGTATTACCGCCGGGCAAGTTGCGGATTTCAGCAACGACGACGTGCAAGGCTGGGTCAATGGCGGCGGCGGCAAGCCACTTCCAGAGATCATCGCCAGCGGCGGACCAACCGGCGAGGCCAATCCAGACCCGAACCCCTATCTGTTAGTGTCTTCCGGCTTTGTCAACGACACCCTGTATGCGCCTAATTTGGTCACGCTAAATCGCGGCACAACTTGGATTGGCGACTATGTGACGCCCCTCATCACTTCGATTGACATGGATTTCAAGAACTTCTCACCGGGCGACGCTGGCAGCGTCACACTGCCAATGCGCATTGCATTTCTAACTGTGCCTGGCGACAACCCCGGTTACATCAGCCAGTCGATCGCCGTTCCAAATGACGGGGCTTGGCATCATGTGTCGTTTTCCCTTTCTTCGACAAACATGCTTCCGTATTTGAGTCCGCCGCCACTGACTCAGGTGCTTTCGAATGCGGGTGGAACGAACCTTTCCGAGATCAGAATTCTCGCTGCAAGTTCGGTAACGATGTTTGGCGATTCCGGCAATTTCCAAATTGGAATCGACAATATCACGGCTGTCTCGACCCCAATTCTTGGTGATTGGGACCGCAACGGCGTTGTGAATTCCAGTGACGTTCCGGCCATGTTCGCCGGGCTGACCGATCTGAACGCCTACAAGATTGCCAAGGGTCTGAATGACACGGGTCTGGCTGCGGTCGGAGATTTTACGCAGGATGGTAGTGTGACCAACTTAGATATTCAGCCGCTGTTGGATCTTGTAGGCCAGTCGGGGCAAGGGGGCATTTCCGCGGTTCCCGAGTCGGCCTCGATCATCTCGGCGGTTTGGGCACTGGCGGCGATTGGATTAGTTGTGCTGCAACGCCGATTCGGCGGTCGAAACGGCTCGGCTGCTCGGGCGGCGTGATCAAGTTTCTCTCGACCAGTCCAATGGGCGCATCTCTCGCCAGTAGCGCTCATTTGTTTTTTCCGCCGAAGCGCAATACTTGCAGCAGCAGAGCCGCGACGCCGAATGCTGCCAGAAACGACTTGATTTCGTCTCCCCACGTGTTCCAGATTCCGTGCAAACGGCTCATCGGCTGATCGGATGAATCACGGATCGCGCGGATAGCTTCCGATCGCTGATCGAATTGTCCGTTGATCGCCAGCGCGGGGAACTGGCTGCGCCGTCCGTCCGATGTGAAGATCCGTCCAGAGGCGCAGTCTGTAAAGCGAGCGACTCGGCCGGCGCTTCCGGCCAGGCAGCAATTCCATTCTCGGCGGCAGTTACTCGGCCGTCGAATCTCGCACCGGTGGCCGACTGCGAGATTGCTCCGGCTTTGATTTCGTGGCCTCGTGATGCGGTTGCATCTTTTGCCATGTTCGACGGGGGCAGATTTTGCAGATCAAGGGCGGTTAAGTGCAGGAATTGATGTACCCGACCTCCGTAGCTGCCATCTGTTCGTCCGCCTCCTTCGCCGAACAAAACACCTGCCAGCTCGCCGTGGCTGTTTAAGATCGGTCCGCCGGAATCGCCGTGGCGCGCCGCGGCCGATAGCTCGACAATTTCCAATGGCCTGCCGGTGCCGGCGCTAAGTACTGCGTGCATTTGCCCGACTGCATTTTGTAATTCCCGCTGCCGTAGCCAGCGATGGTGAGCGGATCGCCGGGTCGCGGCGGTTCGGTGGAGAGTGGTATCGGCTGCGCCTGGGGTTTCCAAATTAATAGGCTTGCCAAATCCCACTCGCGATCGATTCTTACCACCCGAGCTGGCGAATGAAATCCGTCAGGAAAGACGACCTCAATTGGACCGACTGCATCGCGCACCACATGCCAGTTCGTGATGATCAGACCGTAGTCGTCGTTAACATCGACGAGGGTTCCGGAACCGAGCGACAGGCCATCGCGGTCGGTGGCAATCACGCGAACCACGGCCGGATGCGGGGTTTGTTTTTGGACGAGATCGGGCCAACGCGAAGCAAACCGCAAATCCGAGAGCTGCTGTGGCGAAAGTACATCGGGGCGCGCAGCATCAGCGTACAGCAACACCATGACCATAGCGCCCAGACGCTGAAAGTTCATGCCCGTTTTAGCGGAGGTGGGCCGGACGTAAGCTCGCGGCCAATCTTGTCTTCCGGATCGAAGACGGTTAAATCGACGGTATTGCCAAGCCGCCGCAGCGACTTCAAGGAACGGCCCGAGGGAAGTTGCGAAGCTCGGCGTTCGGCTTCACTTTTCAAGATCATCTGCAACAATCGCTTGCGGAGCTGCTCACGGTCGTGAGGCGGTTTAGCGCCTCCGTGAACATGCGCCGGATCGATCGTAGTTTTTGGATCGTATGTCATGGCTATCAGGCGGCGATGGGGCGACCACCTTGCAATTCGGCATCGCGCGGCGGGAAATCCTGACCGTGGTTGTACAATGCCTTCAGCCGTTGCAGTTCTGCCCGCAGGGCGTTGTCGGCGAGCTTGGCCAGCGTTAGCCGCGCTGGAAAACCGGCGAGGTGAACCGCGGCATTGCGGGCTTCGTCAAGCAGCTGGGCGGAAAGATAAAGCGTGGCGCGTACTTTCGAGCTTTGGCGGTCAGATTGAAGCATGTGGCCTCCTGCTGGGAATTCCGGTGGGTCATCCACGGGAAAACAACGGTTCGCGCTGGCATTTGAAACGTCTGACGTTTCACCACTGGTGCGACCATTGTTGAATGTCGGACATTGCTTTAGGTTGACAGTAAAAAGAAATTGTCGTCCGGCGCGTAGCGGAAAAGGAGAAGAAGTTTTCGTGCTCGATAAACTTGGCGCAGTTTGCCGGATCTACCAGTTGCCGGTGGTCAATTGTAGATGAGGTGTTGCGGAAGCTAGAGACTCTCGCTTTGATTTCACCGACCGCTACCAATGACCCATGAACTAACCCCCGATCTGTTTCCTGTCCTGGTCGATTGGCCCGTGCAATGGGGCGATCAAGATCTGTTTGGCCATGTGAACAACACTGTCTACTTTCGTTGGTTCGAAACGGCGCGGGTGGAATACCTGAACCGCCTCGGACTGGTACGGATGCACGGGCAAATGGATACCGGTCCAATTCTCGCCCATGCGTCCTGCAACTTCCGAAGGCAAGTGCAATTTCCAGATACCGTGCGGATGGGCACACGAGTCACGCGCATCGGGAAAACGAGTATGACGCTCGAGCATGCTTTGTGGAGCACGACTCAAAACTTAGCGCATGCGGCAGATGGCCATTCGACCGTCGTTCTCTACGATTACCGCGACCAGCGTCCTATCCGTGTGCTTGACGACATCCGGCGCCGCATTGAAGAATTGGAAGGCCGGAAGTTTGAGTAGTCGCTGTTGGACGCTCTACAGCTTGAAGTGGAATGTGTGCTGCAAGAAGCGCCAGAGACGCCAGCCGAGGGAATGGTAATCGGCGTCGATCTTCGCCTGGCCCTTGAGTCCCGTGACGAGCAAACCCTCCGAATCGTCGAGCGGAGCTTTGGCAAAGTAGGAGATGCTGACCGTGCGTTCCATACCGCTTGCGTCACTTTTGGTTTCGACCGAGCCGCCACGTTTGTTAGACAGTTGATTAGGCAAGTTCTCGAGAGGAATATTGGAAATCTGCGTAATCGGGGTTTGGAATGTTTGGCCTGGCAGTTCGTCGAGCATGATCTTCACGTTTTGCCCTTCGCGCACCAGTTCGATATCGGTCTGATCGACGATCAGAATGGCTTCGAACTTGCCGGGGTCCCCAATCTGACAAAACCAGGTGCTGGCCGGCAACATGGCACCCAGATTTCGTTTCTCCAGCGGCGTACCGTACCAGGTTGGCAGTTTGCCGTCGGACGATGGTCGTTGTGGCACGCTCAGGGGCGGAATCACGACGCCAGCGCGTTCGGCCTTTAAATGCAAACGCTGCAAATCGGCCTCTTTTTCGTTCAATTGCTTTTCGGTGGCCGCGAGGTTATCCTTAACCCCTGGAATTTGTCCGGCGGCCCTGGGGTCGTAATCTCGGGCCCGCGTGAAGCTTTTCAACTGGGCCAGCAATTGTTGCTGCTGTGTTTTCTGACTGGCGATTTCCAGTTCCAGTTCAATGCTTTTCAAGTCTGCCAGCGGGGTACCCGGCTCAACCGTGTCACCCGGCTTGACGTGGAGTGCTTCGAGCTCGCCGGGGACCATTACATACACCTCCTGGGCATCGCGTGGCTGTACTTCCAGGCTGCAATGCACATGGTACGGCAGCGGCAGAAATAGGATGGCCGCGAGGATTAGCCCGACGATCGCCAGGCTGGCATACATGCGCGGTTTTTTCACTTCGTCGATCCTCCCCGGAACATAAAAGAATTTGCCCAAGCTCCACAGCGGCCGACCAATCAGGCTGGCAATCGAGGCGGCGGCAATTATTTGACCGATAATCTGCAGCCGATACGGTTCGAACACCTTAAACAAGAAATACAGAATCGAAAACATCACGACCCAACTGTAGATGGCCGCCGACACCGAGTAAAGCATGAACCAAAACTGATTACTCTTGGGCAGAAATGGGTCATCCGGTTCTTCTAAACCCAGGCACCAACTGCCGAGCTTGCGGTACAGAATGGTCGTGGCTTTCTGTCGCAGGTTGGGAATCTCCAGGATGTCGGAGAGGATGTAGTAGCCATCGTACCGGAGCAAGGGATTGCCGTTGAACACCACGGTGCTGACCGAGCAGACGAACATGGTGCTCAAAGCGATGTTGTTCAAGAGGCCCGGCTCGCTGAACCACCAAACGAAGGTGGCAATCGAAGCGATGCAGATTTCCACGTACATGCCGGCGGCGCCAATGAAGGCGCGATGCCACTTGTTGGGCAGCATCCAGGAGTCAGAAACGTTGCAGTACAAACAGGGCGTGAGCACCAGAAACATTACCCCCAGCTCGTGGCACTCGCCGCCGAAGTGCTTGCACGAAAGACCGTGACCAAATTCGTGCAACACCTTGGTGCAGCCCATGGCAATGGCCAGGTAAAACCAGTTGCTGGGCCCGAAGAACTGGTGAAAACCCGGCAGTTTCGCTCGGAATGTGTCGAACTGCACGAGCACAAGTGATAACGCGGAAGCGAACAACAACAGGCAAAAAAAAGCCGCCGTGCGGGTAAAAAACCAGCCGACTTTCGGATACAGCCAATTCAACAGCCGCTCGGGATCGAGGCCCTTGAAGCGAATGGCCAGCACATTGGAAAGCGCGGCGAGAAACTCTTTCTTTTTCCGCTCTCCACGCCGTTTGAGCAGTTGCTTTCCTTGCCCCGGCACGCCAGCAATTACCAGGCCGCTTTGGTGGAGCATGCCGATCAAGCGACCCAACTCTTCGAGCGCGATCTTTTGCGGTGCGAACTGTTTTTCGAAGCGATGCCGCAAATCGTCGAGGCTGCTTTGACCATCCAGCCAGTTCAAGATCGCGAACTCTTCCTCCTGAAATCGAAAATAATTCAGCCCGACAGGATCTTTAACAATCCAATACTGCCGACCTTGATAGCGCTGTTTGGTAACTACCAAATCCGGACGGCGACGGATCGCTAGCGGACGGGCAGAACTGGAGACAAGGCTATCGGCAAGCGTGGGCATGGAAACCGGCGATTTAGCAACTCAAAAGCGGCGATTACTTGCCAGCCTGCATCCCGACGCCGGCGGGGCGCAGTTGGATGGTCATAGTGGTGTCGGGCGTTCCAGGACGCAGCAGCCACTGGTCGTTTTCCTTACGGTTGTCGACCTCCGCACGCACTTTGTAGCCGCCGTCGCCTTGCACTTCGAGATCGACAAACACAATCTTACCTTTGAAATCAACTTTGCGACCGTTGGCCAGCACGGCTTGCACCACGACAGGTTGATCGGCCACATCGGTAGGGCTGTATTGATCCTTGTTCAGAAACCCTTCCACGCGCAGACGGTCCATGCGCATCAACCGCAGTACCGGATCGCCGGGCTTGACCCATTCGCCTAAGTGCGGATAAATGGCTTGCACCACACCCTCGATGGTGCTGCGCACTTCGCGGCGTTTAATGGCCGCGTCGGCATTGTCGACTTCCGCTTGCTTTCCATCGGCCGTGAAGCCATTGAGCTGCCGTTCCTTCATTGTTTGTTCGATGGCCAGCATCGACTTGTCCCATTCGAACTTTAGTCGTTTGATGTCAACATCGGCGATGGAACCTGGCGCCGTCTGATTAGCGCGGACATTCGCCAAATAGGTGAACTCTGCGACCTTCGATGCAGCCGTGGCGTGTCGAGTCTCGACGTCATTTTCGTATTTTGCTTTGGCGGCGTCTCGTTCGGCGATCGCTACTTTTTTTTGCATCTGTGGTTGGATATCGTCGATTTTTGCCAAGAGCATACCCACGGGTACTTGCTGGCCTTCGCGGACTGAGATTTCGGTCAGCACACCCGCCTCCTGCGCAGCCAATTTGGCTTCGCCTTGCTGCACCAGTTTTACCAGGCAATTGTCGATCGTGACTGTTGTCGACGCCGTCGGTCGCTGGGCCAGAGCAACGCCGGAAATAAGAATGCAAAGGCCACTCAAAATAGCTGCCCGTTTCATTTTCATGCTCCTACTCAAACTAACGAAGCGCAATGACGCCGAGGCGTGTGGAACTACCACTTGAACAGAATCTTCGATTGCACGAATTCAAATACGTCGTGGAACCAAACATAGCCCAAAGATCGCCGGCCGCAGTCAATTTTTGCGGAAACTCCGGCCGGGGCGAATTTCAGGAGGCAAATCGTCGCGATTGATCGCCACCCGCACCAGGACGGTGTTGCCTTCTTCCCCCTCTACGTGGGCTGCTTCTTCCACTTCGGCCACCTTGCCGTGCAAGGTGTGTCCGGGGTCGCTGGCCAGGATGTAATCGACGTTCAGCTCCTCACCCAATTGCTTTTGGGCCTTTTTGATATGGCCCATGCGATCCTCCGGCATACGAACTTCCAATTGCCATTGTTTGGTTGGATCGGCGACTTGCATCACACGTTGGCCGCGCTCCACGGGGCGATTCATCAGCCGTTGTAACTCCATCTGCCAAGTTAGCACTTTGCCATCAATTGGGCTGCGGACAATAAGGCGTTGTTTTTTTTCCTCGAGCAGTTCCAGTTCTCGCTTTTGATTGACCTGTTTAGCGCGGGCGACGAGCAAGTCGCCCATAATCCGACTGAGCTGGTCGGCGGCAAGCCCTTCTTGACCGCGGGCATCCTCCAAGTTGGCGATCGTTGTATCGTTCGCAGCTTTTTGCCCAATCAATTCCTCCATTTTGACGTCGAAGTCGGTGTTGCGCAGTTTGAGCAGCTCTTGGCCAGCTTTGACTTCGTCGCCATGCTTGACGAACACATCGGTAACTGTGCCATCAACGCCAGCGAAGACATCGCGCTTCTCAATCGGCTCCAGCGTTCCCTTGCCGTGCAATTGAAACTCGGCTGGCACGAGAAAGAGCGACATCAAAGCGCCGAGCACGACGACTGCGATGGCGATTGTCTTGGGCAGCGTGCGGGCTGACACGATCCATTTCGATTTGCCCAGTGTGCGCCACAGCGGCATCAAGAACAAGCTATTGTGTTCCAGCGAATTGGAAAGCGCGGTGCTGCCGTGTTCCGCCACCACGTCGATCCGGCGACGCATGGCCGATGGAATTCCGTCGGTGTTGATTTGTTCGATAATCAGCGCACCAAGGTAATGTGGCTTGTGGTGCAGCTCCTGTCCATCTTCTTCCACTTCATGAGGACGCGCCAGCGGCAACACCACGACGGTTTTCGAGTGCGAATCATCGACATACGCCTCAACCGCTTCTTCGACCTGAGGCGCCAAATTGCGCGTATCGCCGGTGTACCAGAGCGGCTCGCCGGCTTTTACGACGACGCTGGCCAACTTGCCGAGCAAAGTGACCGTGTTGGAACGCTTGTCAAAAGTTTCCTGACCGCTAACGGCTTCAATCCGGCAATGGTTTCCTTTGCGGACTGCGACTGATACACGATCGCATTCGATCAGCCGTCGTCCCTCGTTCGAAAGCGTGTAGGCCGTGGCCCGCGGATCCAGACTGCTATGCGCCAAGCGAGTGAAATGCTCAAGTTGCGTCCATATGGCTTGACGATCGGTGTACAGTCGCAACTGGCGCGTTTTCAAGTAGTCTTCCGCCAGCTCGCACATCTGCAGCAGAAACCGCAGATAACCGCGTTCAACCGCAGGCCGACCACCGGTGCGCTGAAAGATTTCCACCAGCCCACGAACTTCCTGGTCGCTTTTCAAAATGGCTAGCACCAGCAACGAATCTGTAGGATTGGCGCTATCGTCGTCGGGACTGGTGAACCGCGGCTGGATGACGCTGCCTTCGCCGCTGGCCAACACCTTGCGCAGCAACTTGCCATGGCGCTGTTGATCTTCCTGGCTTTCGTGCAGTCGTGTTTCCGCTAAGTTCACTTGCGAGCTCAGCGCCAGCCGGCCTTCTTCATCAAGGGTCCAAACGGCCCCACCGATGGCGGCCAGAGCAGCTACCACGCGGTGCAGAAAGCCTTCGTAAAATTCTTCGGGCGAAACCTCCGCCCGGGCCAAGCCTTCAATCTCTCGCACCAAACCGCGAATCTGCTGCCGTGTCTGATCGACCAGCTCGGGTTCGTAAGATTGTTCGGTGCTCATGGACAGCTGCCGGCGTAAACAGAGAAGCGGAAGACGGCAATCAAAGAGGATTCCGGAGCAGAGGCCATAATATCCAGCATACAAACGCTCTGTGTCGTCTGCACGCTACTAGCCGCAAACTACCTGCCGCCTGTCAATTTTAGTATCTGCAACCCCGCAGTGACTGACAAGGTCGGAAATGGCGGTACCATCGGCAGAATCGTACTTTCTACGAAGCAATCACGGGTTTGGTACAAAAGCGCAAAAAAAGCCCGATCTGTTTCGTGAGATCGGGCCTTACGATGATCAAAGTTCCGTTGCCAAGAGAGCGAGGTTGGCGTGAAAGCTTGCAAACTTACCAGCGGGCATCGATGCCTAGCACCACGCCTTGCACGATGATGTCGCCTTTTTGGTTAACCTGCGATCCAAAGGGTACGGTTGGGTTTTCCAGAAAGTCGAATTGGTCTGGCGCCAGAGCCACGCGATCGATGAAGAACGCGTTGTAGCCGCAACGGACATTGAACGATGGTCCCAGCGGCACGACACCCACCAAACCTATTTCTGTCACATAGGCCACGCTGCTTTCGTGACCCGCGCCCTGGAACAAGACAACGCTGTTGTTGAAGTCGTTAATGGTCTGACGCGTGTGAACGATATCGCCCAGGATGCCGAATTTGGCGTCGAAATCGAAGTTGATCAGGCCAAACAGCTCCCATTGGCCCAAGATGCCGATCTGCCCACCATGCATCTGGTTGAAGGCGTTGACGCTAAAGTCGCTCGTGCCGGCATCCACCACATCGATAGAAGTAAGTCGAAGCCCTTCGTCGATTTCCAGGTAGCGATAGCCGGCCAACAACTGAAAATTTCCGAAAGGATAGATAACGTTGACTTCGCCACCTTGAATTTGGCTGGTGTAATGGAACAGCATTTCGTCAGCGCCAAAAAAGTCCACCGTAAAGCCGGCCAATGGGAAGGGAATCTGGAGGTTGTTGTCGCCATTCACATCTGCGTCAGCAATCAGCGTGGCCAGTTTCATGTAAACCGCTTGATACTGAATGCCGCTGGGACCCATGAGATTGATGTGGGCGCGGGCACCAGACGTGAAGTCGAAGCTGAAGTCGTTGGAGTTGAAGACCGGGGCCAGCGTGTCGGTGTTTCGAACAAGCACGCGATCGCTGCCGGCATCGCGGTTGAAGGCCAGTGCTTCGACGCCACCGGTCCACATGTAGCCGTACTTGCCGGGAAACGGATTGCCATGATGAAATAGATTGCAGCAACCACGATTGCCATCACCATCATCACAGCCTTGCTCGCAGCCACAATCGGATCCTGGCATTTGGCCATATCCCGACATTTCTCCGCCATAGGTTCCGCCCTGGGCCATCACACTTTGCATGCCGCCCGGTCCCATCGCGCTTTCAGCTCCAGCCTCATATGCCACCGTCCGATAGGGGTTGTATTGTGGGTAGCTATTGTCGGCATAGGGATTGCCGTTGTAATAAAGCAGTCCATTTTCTGAAGTCACTCCACGAGGCAACTTCATCGGCGGCGGTGCGGCTGGCACTTGATAGTTAGCTTGAGCGGCATACGCACCTGGCCCCATCGCGTCCGGATAGGCAGTTCTCTGGGGGACTAAACCGGGATTCATGCCGCCTTGCTGCGACATTCCGGGGTACATGCCTTGCGGCATTGGCCCATACATGGCCGCAGGCGGCAATCCGGGCGAGTACATTCCGCCTTGCGGCATTGCTCCCGCATACGTTGGATATGACTGAGCTTGGGCAGCGGCTGCCGTGGCGGCTGAAATAACACAGGCCAGGGCCAGAATTCGACGTCTCATCCGTGATCTCCCCCGAGGGCGGGCGGGTGTGCCCGATTCACCAAAGTTCCGAGCAGTAATCGTGGAGGCCAGCCGGTTGGTTGTACGAAGCGCCGCCAAGGGCGCTCCGGCAGACTCCGGTGCCACCGATTTCATCGGAATAAGCGGCCAGTCAACTCAATTGGAAAATGCCATAAGCCTGTCAAAGGCGGCAAAGTCACAGCCGGCGGGGTGGAGTTTGGGTAGGCTGGCAAAGAAATATCGACTAGCCGCTAGCACCAAAAAGCCGAGTTCGAATCGATTCGAGCTGTGCGCGATGGGCCGCGAATTGAACCGACAGCTTCTCCGCGCTCAACAGATCGGGCCGAAGGAAGATTGAGCTTGGTTGAGACAACTCGTGTGACTTGGCAATCAACGCTAGCAGTCGCTGTTCGGCCTGATCGAGCTGATGGGCGCGGCACAAGCTGATGAACAATTTTCGGGGCTGATATGCTCCGCGGCCCTGTTTTCTCCGCCAGGCGACCACCAGGCATAAGGCTATTGTTGCTGCTATCAACACTGCCAGCAAAACGAAATTCCAACCGGCCCATTGCAGACGAGCGGTCTGAATCTCGCCTAGGATAAAAAATAAATTCGAGCATTCATATGTTGTGAGAACTTTGAGCATGCAAATCACCTTCCATCATGGATGCGCTTTTGGTGCTCAGACTCCTGCCCGGCGGTCTGAATTTAGAAGATCGTCGGTCTTCGGAGGCACGCTGGGGTCATTTGCTTCGGCGGAAATTGCGGCGGCAAATGTCTCGCTGACTAGTGCCTGGTCCCTCGATTGTTGAAGGCTCCATTGCACTGCTTCCTGCACAACGATGCTGCGATCGTTTAAAGCCGCCCGGAGCGCCGTTTGTGCCTCTGCTGAGGAACATGCTGCAAGCGCTTTGGCTACCTCAGCACGAACGAGATGGTCCTCGTCGCTGAGGCGTTCAATCAGCGGAGCTTCCAACTCGCAAACAAGACTCATGGCACAGGCCATCGCCACACCTCGCAATCGACGGGTACGAGATCGAGCCTGTAGTTCTTCCTTAATTCGATCAACCGCACGAAGATCAACTTTGCGCACCACGGCGCCGGTGCTTTGTCGCTCCTGGTCATCGAGCATATCGAATGCCGCCAAAAATCGCTCGAACGAGAATTCGTCGAGACTCCCGCGCACCGCCGACCGCACCAGGTCGTAAGGACTATCGAGTTTTGCCAGCAACGTCGCCAGCGCACCGGGAATGCCGCGGGAACGCAATTGCGTAAGCGCCAGAGCTTGCACTTGCGGGTCAGCGTCTTGTGCCGCCTCAACAACCAACTCCTTGGCCTCCACTCCACGGAATCCGGCCAAAGCCGCCAGGGCAGTCCGTCGTGCGCAAGGCTTGCCAAATCGCACCACATGAGCAATTAACTTGTAAGCGGTTGATCGATGTACGCCGCAGAGCAGGGCGAGATTCACGGCCCCCACCTGGGATTCGTCATCGGCCTGATCGAGGACGATGGGCTCATTTTGCAACCAAGCAAGGGCATCGAGTCGGCGCAAATTCTGAGCGACGACGGACGACGGTCGCGGGCCAATCTTTCGTAAAAAGTGTTCCAGGAATTTCGGGTCAACTCGACGTCCCAGCAGCGATATCGCCGCCGAAGGGGCCTGCGGATCGTCGAGAAAGCTCAGCGCCAGCCTCAGAATCCCCCTGCGATTGCTGTGCGCAAGCTGATCAACCGCGGTCTTGTAGACTTCGTGCATCGGATCCGCCAGGATTCGCTTGAGCGCCGGGTGCTCACGGGGAGCAAGCAGCAGAAATGTCTCGACGATTTCCGATCGCCGATGCTGAGTGAATCGCGCGAACGATCGTTCCAAATTGTGCAGCACATGCTCGCGAGTTAATTTGGGATCGCGGCCGCCGGCAGTTTGTGGCGGCAGGGCGAGGTCCTGATACAACAGCTCTGCAAGTTCCAGAACATGCTGCGCTGCCAGTTGCCGGTTCGGATTGGCGCTGTTTTCTGCCTCATGCACCAAGGCAGGCATCAAGTCATATTCGCGCAGCCACAATACCGTGCTGCAGCCGACGGCACATTGGCCAGGATCGGGCGATTGAATGGCTTCTCGTAGTGCACGGCCCAAATAGCGAGGATTTGCGCGCACGATCTCTCTTTGCCTGGCGCCCAAGGTGTTCAGCCGAGAAATAATCTCCCGATGTCCCCGTACGGTGCGGCGTTGCAGCAACGCCGCCAGTGCGCCTTCTTGAGTGGCAGCATTTGGATCGTCGAGCGCAGCAAGCAATACATCAACCGCAGCTTCGTTGTGCGTTTTCGTCAGAACATCGAAGGTGGCTGCGAGACCGCTTGGGAGTGACGGCGTTGGGGCTGAGCGACGGATCATTAGCTGCGATCGTTGGCTTGGCAGCGCTTTGGCGAGGTCTAAACGTTACGTCACGCTATTGCACTGACTTCTGCAGGGAGAAAAATCGAACACTGCTTACAGGCTTCCAGTTCGACGCGATTCTCTGTTTTTCATCTTGGATTGATACTACGGGCGGAATGAGGCTGCTCACCGGGCCAGCATGTCAAGCTTACGCCATTAGGCTCATAAAAATGCGAAAAAACCAGCTGATTTCGCTATCACGACGTCATTGGCCTTGAGTGTTAAGGGGCGTGCTAGAGGTCGTCGTTCACTTGATTTAGTTCAGTCACACGACGAAACTGAGAGAAACGACAATTAATTGCCGGACGTGGGCTTGGACGGAAATTAGCGATTAGTGCCAGTCGTCCGGGGGAGACGACTAATTCTGGACCAGTTCTGATCTACGCGAATTAGTCGTCGGCATCGCAACGGAGGCTTTTATGTCGATCGCACCGAGTGCAACGGAAGTATTGGATCGCGAGTTTTTGGAACTCCGCGCAGAGATTCTACAGGCGGCCGCCAGGCTGGACCGGCTGAACCGAGCTGCCGGCAATCCTGAATCTGATCCGCGCATGAACCAGTTGCGTCGGGCGATTGAGGTCCTTTCTGAATCGGAAACCGGCCGTGCCGAGCGAATCCAATTGGTCTTCTCACGGCCCTACAATTCGGGCTGGAAGAAGAATTTACAACTGATCACCGACCACTGATTAGCGACTGCTGCCGATGTACTACATCGATCCGCACATCCACATGGTCTCGCGGACCACCGACGACTACGAGTCGCTGGCCAAAATGGGTTGTGTAGCCATGAGCGAACCCGCATTTTGGGCCGGCTTCGATCGAGGCAGCGTTGATGGTTTTCGCGACTATTTCCGACAGCTCACCGAGTTCGAGCCCAAACGCGCCGGTTGGTATGGCATTACACATTTCACTTGGCTGTGCATCAATGCCAAGGAGGCCGAGAACGTGAAATTGGCACGGGAAGTGATCGCCATGATTCCCGAATACATTGCGAAGCCGGGCGTGCTGGGCATTGGCGAAATCGGCCTCAACAAAAACACGCGGAATGAATCGATCGTGTTTTTGGAGCACGTGCAATTGGCCCAGCGATTAGGCGAGCAAATTCTGATTCACACGCCCCATTTGGAAGACAAGTATCTTGGGACGCGAATGATTCTGGATATGCTGGCCGATTTCCCCCAGTTAGATCGCGGCCGGGTGCTGGTAGATCATGTGGAAGAGCACACCATTCGGCCGGTGCTCGAAACCGGATATTGGGCCGGCATGACGCTCTATCCAGTCAGCAAATGCACGCCGCAACGGGCCGTGGACATGGTTGAAATTTACGGGCCCGATCGGCTGCTGGTGAACTCCGCCGGCGATTGGGGCCCATCCAAACCGACCGCCGTGCCCGATTTTATTCTGGCGATGCGCGAGCGCGGCCACCCAGAGGGACTGATTCGCAGAATTGTCTACGAGAATCCGCTGGAGTTTTTCAGCCAAAGTTGCAGATTTTCGTTTGACGCACCCCAACGGGAACCGAAAACTGAATCGCCCGAGCCTCGGGAAAATGCACCGAACGGCTTAAACTCGAGCGGTGTGCGCAGCACAAACCGGACGATGAGATGACTGCTGGAGCCATCCAGATGAAATTGCGATGCCAATGCGGCGATCGCCAAATGATCTGTCATCAACTGTTGGCTGCGGGCAAATTTCAGTTGTAGAATTGACCCAGAGTAAGTGCCGCGCCATCGATTTGCGAGAAGCAGAAATCAACTGTGTCCGTCGAGTCGCTTGCAGCGGCAGCAATTGACAAACTCGGCGAACGCTTCAAAGAATTTGCAAAGGGCGCATCGTCAATTAAATCGGCCTGGACGCTGCTCACTTGCAGTGAATCGGCTTGCAAGGCTGCAACCGAGTTGTTCGATTTTCCAGTCGCGAAATTCACAGAGAGGGCTGTGTCGATCGCAGTCACTGGAGGGCCGGCTATTCCGGCGCCGGACTGGCCGGAAGAAATCGTGGAGGGCGTTGCCCCGACCTCCCGCAGTAGTCGATCGATTGAAGAAATACCATGAACCGAGAGTTACAGCCAGAAGTATTTCGAACTGTTGGGGCTACAAACGTCGAGCCGTTAAAAGCGACCAAATCGCGAACAACAAATTGTGCCAAGGGCGTGCCGACGCCGCTGGCCAAATCGTAGCCTGGCTTTGCCGCATTGCCCGTAATACCCAGTCCGAAGCCGAAATAGTCGTTGTTTCCAACCGTAATATCGTGGAAATCGGATTTTCTCAATTTATAAATGATCGACTGTGGATTGCTGAGCGCGCTTTTTCCCTGTAGCTTTCGGCCTTGATTTGCGATCGCCAGCAGCGCAGACCATTGTGGCGTCCCAGCGCTGGTGCCACCAATCGATTCCCAGCCACCGAAGGCAAACGAACTGTAAGTGGCAAAACCGGTTACAGGATCGGCATTGTACGATACATCGGGAGTTCCCCGGCCGTTGAGCCCCAGCCCATTTTGATAATTTGGCACGGGCTCAGGATAAAGCACCCCTTCGTTACTAAGCGTAAAAGTAAATGGATTGAGATAGAGACTTTCTCCACCGCCCCCGCCACCTGTGAATTATTCCAGACCGCTTCGCTGGCGTAATTGCGCCGCGGAGAAAGCCTCAATGTGGTTCCACCAACGCTAAGAACTTTCGGGAAGAGGCTGGATACGATGCGTAACCACCAGCATCCCCAGCGGAGAAGACAAACGACACTGGGGTGTGACCGCAGGAGTCGTGAATACGTAATCGAAGGAGTTTTCCCCCAGAAACTGGAACCCCACCCCAACTGTTTGATACGACGACGACGCCTGCGGCGCGGCTGGCGTAATTGACGGCAGTTAATAGATTGGTGTAACTGCTGTCAGCGGCGAGAACCAGCAGGATATTTGCAGCCGGAGCAATGGCATGTGCCCATTCCACATCCAAGGCAATTTCCGCGTCCCAACCGCCGGGAAAATCTCCGATCGCAGCCGGTGCCGAAAGAGGCAAATTACTGCCGCCCCATTGGTTGACGAGCTTGAAGCTTGGTGGGTCGGGCAGGCCGAATGCTTTATCAAAGACTTTTAGATCATTGACGATTGTTGGATTGTTGTATGCATCAACGATCGCAATGGTGGTTCCACGGCCGTCTCCAGGAATTGTGCCGTTAAACTTGATTTGATCAAAACCATACGCCTTTTTTATCTGAGCCGGCGTATAGCCAACCGGTGTGGCAGATTGGTGCGGCCTGATAACCTGAATTTGCGGATGCAGCAACAGTCCATCGGGCAGCCCGATCGACGCACTGAGCACTTGACGGCACTCAAGAGCTTCGAATCGGCACAAGCGAAAACGACGCAATCGTAAGGAAGTTCTATGGCGCATGGGTCGTCACTCGAAGAAACACTTAAAAAGGCGATCCCTGCAACCACTTTGGTTCTGCCCCCAAGGCATCCCCCATCTTCAGGTAGTTGCACGGCTACCAACCTTTGTAATTACCGCAGGCGGCTGCGTCAACGTTTCCGTCGCAATGAACGAAGTGCCAAAGCATAACCGACCGCAATCAAGCTGTATTGCAGGTCAGAGACGGTTCATCACGCGAGACCCATGATCCCGGCCAGCGCGGTGACTGCCAGCCAGAAATGGCGCTGCCATTCACTGGACGATCCTCGGTAAATCCCTGGCTGCATTTCGCTTGACAGCAGTAGGACCGTCAACGACACTAAAACCCTGATGCATAGCAGAGGGGCGCGATGAATTCGGCAATCTGCGGATTAGGGGCGGAGAGAGCCTTTGGCGCTCCGGTTCGCACACCGAGTCGCGACGGAACTGGCAATAACATTTCAAGAATTATGGTCTGCGCGGTCGGCGATTGATTGGGCAAAATCGCCGCCCTGAACGACTCCTTCGATTTTTCTTTCTTTGGGCGGTACTTTCATGCTCCCGGAACAGCGCGGTTTATTGGCATCATGGTTTGATCGTTTTCGTCAAGGAAGCCATCGGCGACCCAGGTCGGCTTCTGGGCGTGCGCAGACGCCGCCTGCATGCAGAACAGCTGGAACCGCGCGCAATGTTGGCGGCCACGGTGCTCAATATCGATTTTGGCGAAAATTTTGCCAACGGCATTTCTACGACCGACGTGGCCACACTTGCCGCGCCTGTCATGATGATGGGCGTCCAAGGACCCAACCTGGCAAACTACACAACTGCCACCGACATGCTGGAGTTCCGCTCGCTGCAAAACACAGTGGCGACTTATGGAATCAATTTCGACGGCAATAACACCTTCGGCGACGTCGCGGACTATTTGGCACTGAAAACTTCGGTCATCAACATCGTGCAGCGCATCTTCGCGCCTTTCAATGTGATGGTCCAGGAAGCTCAGGCGACCGATGTGACAGCCTTTCCGATGGCTTATAACATGGCCGGCATGGCCTACGTCTTTGCTGGTGGTGTGGCTCATAACCCGGGGATGATGGAGGATTTGGTCGGCAACACAAGAAACCGATACGGCGACGCCTCGGTTCTCGATACCGTGGGGATGAACACAAACGACGAGACGGCCCTGGTGTATGCCGACGTGCTCTGTCAGGACTCGTTTGCGTTCCCTATCGATGTGGCGATGGCCGATGTGATTGCACGTGAAGCCGCGCGGACTTTTGGATTGGCGCAGACGCTAAATAATCCAGCGCGCCCCAATCAGACGTTAGAGAATACTTCGGATGCCATGGTTGTAGACCGCCGCGCCGGAGTACTGACCTATTTACAGACAATTCACATGTTCTCCCGGTATAACTTGATGGTGAGCGGGGCGAACACTACGGCCAACACGCGGAATTCGTACGATGATCTTGTTTCCAGCGTCGGGGCAGCAGCAAATTTCCCAGGCTACATTACCGGAACTGGCGCGTTCGATGTGGTCAAACTTGCGGTGTCGGCCACGCCGGGCATGGTCGATGTGACGGTGACGGCGTACTCCGACAATACGTTTGCCAATGACAAAATCATCGACGTACCGCCGGCCGCGCCGCTGCCGACCTACACCGTCGACCCCACAAATGGCATTCTGATCGATCTTGGCCGCAGCGACGACCAGGTGATTATTGACGCGCTGATTGGACCACTGTTGGGCGCGGGCAAAGGCATTATCGTCCGGGGGGGCCAAGGAGCCAGCGAAGTCGATGTTGTCGGCGACGGCACGATTGATGGCACTTTTACACCGATGGATGGAACTACCACCGTGCCGGGCTTGGGAGCAACACTGACGGCGCAACTCACCACGTCCAACGGAACGGACGTGACCCTGGAGGAGGGGAATACCAGCGGGGCAGTGTTGGCCAGCAAGTTTGCAAAGGTGACCTACTTGCCCCCAAATACAGACGATGCCAATTTGAATACCAGCATTCAGCAGACGTCTACCAATGGCATCGTACTGCAAATTAACGGGCAGCTGGTGACGAATGGAACGGGAGTAATTACCGATGCCATCGGGCTGCAAGTCCAGAACGTGACCAGTGTTTTAGTCGACACCACAGCCTCGCCAGGCGCCGACACACTGCTCATTGGCGACGGAGGGTTTGGTGTCGAAGGATTACAAAACTTCGAATTCGATGCTGGCATGGGGAGCGACACGCTGACGATTCAGGCCACGGACATCTTGCTGCCGGTTGCGGGCGGAGACTTTGTCTATGACGGTGGCGACGGGGTGGACACCATCGCCGTTCTTGGCACCAATGCAGACATCGGCGTCACACTGACCGATTCGTTGCTCACCATGGCCGCCGGCGGATCGGTGACGCTGAAAAATTTGTCTGGTGAAGTTGCCGACTTAGTCGGAGGAGGGGGCAACGACACGTTTAGTGTGAATGAATGGTCCGGTATCGGCACCATTGACGGTGGATCAGGCGACGACAGCTTGGTCTTCGGAGGAGGGGGCGGTCTGGATGTCATCACAGGGCACTTCGTTGTAACCGGCGGAGACGGCAAGGATACCTTAACGCTCGACGATTCCGCTTCCAATGCGCTCACCAACTACGATGTCACCGATACCAGCGTGGTTGACGATCCTTCGACTCCGCAGGCCTTTGGCGGCGTGGATTTCGACAGCACGGTGGACAGCATCGTGCTGACTGGCACCACCGACAACAATATTTTCTATGTAACACCAAACCTGAACACCACTCTGCGCATCAACGGCATCGATCCGCCCAACGGCACACTGCCTCCCGATGGCGACACGTTAATCGTCGATTTCACGGGGACGACGGGCCGGAAGTTTTCCTCGAACATCTCGCCGAAGGGGCCAGGCAACGGCGCTTGGACTTTCACCGATGGCCACAAAGCCATCGTCTTTACCAGCATTGAATTCATTCAAGGTGCCATTCCTACGTTCTATGGCGCCGGCAGCGAAGTCGGTCAAGGCAGCAAGCCGCTGGTGAAAGTGTATGATGCGACTTCGAATGCATTGATTTTTAGCTTCTACGCTTACAATCCAAATTATAAAGGCGGCGTTCGTCTGGCCGTGGCCGACGTCAACGGCGACGGCGTTCCAGATGTCATTACTGCTCCTGGCAGAGGAGTTGTGCCTGGTGGCCAGGCTGGAATGGTGAAAGTCTTCGATGGAGCGCAGTTGTTTACGTCCGCTCAGGCCAGTCCGCAGCGATTTGTCCCCTTTATCGTTTCCGAGGCGGAACAGCTCACGAGCTTTTTCCCTGAAGGATTAAACTACCGCAACGGACTCTATGTGGCCGCAGGAGATCTCGACGGCGACAACAGCATCGACATCGTGACCTCTCGTTCCTTGGGCAGCCCATTGGTGCGCGTACTGACCAACGATGGCAGCGGAACGGCGTTCAACCAGGCTTTCGCGTTTGCGCCTACACAGCCAAAGAAAGAGTGATGACAGGCGCGGTGATCGCCATCGGCGATGTCACGGGAGACGGCCAGGCCGACATCGTTACCGCGCCGGGTGGCGGCTCGACGGCGTTGGTGCGAGTTTTCGACGGGCAAACGGCCCTGCTATTGCGTCAGTTCCTGGGTTTTGCCGCGACCTTCAGACTTGGCGTATCGCTGGCGGTTGGCGATGTCAACGGCGATGGCGCCGCCGACGTCATGCTCGGCGCCGGCGCCGGGGGTGGCTCCCGCATTCGAGTGCTGGACGGATTCGGCACGCTGCTCAATCAGTTCAGGGCCTATACCGCAGGGAATATCAACGCTCCGTTACGGCTGACAGCTCGTGCCGCGAGTGGTCAGTTAGAGTTGTTCGTGGCTCAAAGCAACGACGGACGCAGCCGCGAAATTCGCGCGTTTGAGCCACTTTCGGGGCGCTCATTGACCGACTCCTGGAAACAGATCCTGCCTTCAAGGCCGGCGTGTTCTTAGGATGAGCAGGGTCCGGGACCAAGGGCTGCGCGGGCCAAAGTTTGCTGCGCAAAGAGGGGATGGAATTCACTATTTTTGCCACCGAGTCGGAATTCTCGGAACTTTTTGCTCGTGAACAGCGTTGTAAGTTGAGTTTTGCAGTTGGACGGGGGTTTGAACATCCAGTTTTCCTTGACAGTCTCGCCGACCCTAACGAGACTAAAGAAATGCGTAGCTTTAGGGGCGCTACCTATCAGGCAAATTCGAAAGCACTTGGAACACCGCCGGCCGTCGTCTTTCGGTTGCAGGCTCGCTACCGGGGTCCTACCGGCAGCGCCAGCGGTTACCCAAGTTCATTGCACCTGGGAAGAGGCCTCTCTGGGTTGCTAGATTTTGCAGCACCGATCCCACACCTTGCTCCTTTAGTAAAACGGTACCTTCATGTTTCCGGAACAGAGCAGCTTGCTGACGTCGTTGTTGTCTCGTTTTCGCCGCGAAAAACGGAAGGGCCGTCGCGGGCCAGGTCGTGCATCGCCATTCGACCACCGTTCAGTGGTGGAAGTTCTCGAAGAGCGCCGGCTGTTGGTTAGCCGAGTTTTTCTCGATTTCGGCGATGGCTTCACGACGATTCCCACCACCGGCCCCTTTGCCGGGCTGCAAATTCTCAACACCAACACTGGCGCTATGCACGACGCGCTCGTTGGAACCGGAGCTTCGACCAGATTTCCAGCTAGCAGTCTCACTGAGACGTTGGCGGGCGGCGCAATCGTTCCCGGTGGTACCGGAGCTTATACGATGGTCGCGTTTTCCAACCTGATCAACTTCGGCCTGGTGAATCAGACCGTGGTTCCCACCGATTTTTTCACATTGGAAGTTTCCATTACGGAACAGATTCGACAGGCCCTGGAGCCGTTCGATATTCAAGTCATTTCCTCCGCAGAGAACAACATCTTCAATTTTCCGGTTGCCAACAATCTAAACCGGGCGTCCGCTCTTCTGGCGAACAATAACTTGCCCGGCGATGGCGGCTCGCCGGTGGACGGAACGGCCGCAGTGCCGCAGTACGGCAGCGACGATGTGTACATTTTCATGTGTGGTTTGTTTACCACCGTCACCATTGCCACCGTTACCTACGCCCAGCCGGTCTTTCTGCCGATGTCCTCTGATTTTGCGGTAATGGTGCCGAATTCTCCGGGCGGCAAGCCAGATCGCCTCGATTCGGGGGCGGTGATCGATGCCAATTACTGGATTGATCGTGTGCTGGGCCAGCCTTCCAGCCCGCCGTTTCCGCCGTTGTCGCCAGCCACGCCGGTCATTGTGGGCACGGGAGGCTCATTAAATGTTGCGCTGGCAAATGCAGCGCTGTACTCCATCGGTTGGGATTATGGGCTTTCGGAAATTGAAAACGGAACGGTAGGGCCGAACACGAACTTCTTCGATCCCAACATCGCGCTCCTGAACCAGGCCAACGCGATGGTGGAAGGCGGCGCGACCGAATCGTTCCTCACGGCCGCGGCCACGGTGAGTCAGCCGATCAACGACCAACGTGCAGCGTACTTCACGCGGTTCAATATGATGCAGGACGGCGAAGACCTTCATCAATTGCTCACCGGCGGCACGCTTGGCAATCCGCCAATCCTGGCCACTAATCCTGCCTTTCCGCTGCCGCCGCCGGGCTTCCCATTCTACGTGTATCCGGACACAACGATTAACGAAGACCCGAACGTCACGGTCAATACCTATGACCAGTTGGTGAACGATCCCGACATCGGCCCAAGTCCTGATGTGGCCTACGTGACCGGCACCGGCGCCTTCGACCAAATCACAATCACAAAGCTCAACGCCACGCAGGCAAGTGTCACCGTCAATGCCTTTGACGACAACACCTACACGAATCTGATCGGCAGCACCAGCTACACCATCAATTTGACGAAGATCGTCACGCCCGGCCGCCTGAACGACAGCCAGCCCTTCCGGGTTATTGTGGAAGGTTGCAACAGCGACGACGAAATCTTTTTGGACCCGACGCTGGGGGTAAACGTTGTCGTGCACGGCGGACCCGACGTGAAAATGCTGAACATCACGGGCAATGGCCTCTACGATGTTCAATATACGCCGGCTGCGCCTCCGGGACCGAATAATCTCTTAGGTGTAATACCGTCGTTGATTCCCGAGGGTTTGATTCCTGGCGCGGCGGGAACTTTTGTGATCACCGGCACTACACCGACAACCGTTTTCGTGAAAGTGGGCAACCGGCTGGTTGCGAGAACCGTCGCTACGCCATTCACCACGACAGTGGGTGTCGACCACTTTAATCCCACGGCGCCGGATCCTCTTAATCCCGAGTACGTCAGTGCCGTGCAGCTTGATAACTTCAATAAGCTCACGTACAAGTCGCCGGGCTTCGTGAACAACGACTATTTGATTACCAGTCTGATTAGTGGCGCCTGGCAAATTACGGGACAAGAAGTAAGCGGATTTTTCCCGCCGTTGCCCAATGGCAATGTGCGGATCATCAATACCAAGCAACTTGCGTTCGATACGACCAAGGGCGCCAGCAGCGATACGATCGCCTTCAACACCGCCAACGCGTTGCCGCCGGGTCTGCAGAGCGTGAGCGTGGCGATGGGAACTGGTTTCGACGAGTTGGATTTCGACGATTCGGCCAGCATTTTGAACCAGAATTACATCATTACTCCCAGCCTGCTGTTGCCAACGCAGCCGGCTGTCTCGCCGTTTCATGGTTTCACTTACAGCGGAGTTGAATTGCTGGTCCTGGAAGCCACGCAAGGCAATAACTCGATCGTCGTGACGCCCAGTGCAACAACGGCGATGATTGTTAATGGCAACGATCCGCCAGATGGCACATTGCCACCCGACGGCGACCGCCTGGCAGTTCACGTTGCCGGCACCACAGGGGCCGCTGAATTCGATGACGGCGTGGGCAACGGCGAATGGACGTTCGACAATCGCCAGCCCATAACGTTTAGCGGCATCGAAGATATTGCCCAACCCGTGAATGGCGTTCTGGCCCTGGCGGCCGGCGCCGGCAACGCTGGCAAGCCACTAGTACGAGTGGAAGATGCAGTGACGCATGCGCTGCTGTACAGCTTTTATGCGTTTCCGCTGGCGTTCAAAGGCGGGGTGCAAGTTGCCACCGCCGACGTGGATGGCGATGGCACGCCCGATGTTATCGTAGCGCCGGGCATCGGACGGGCCGGCGAAGTGAAGGTTTACAGCGGGGCCGTCCTCCAGGCTGCGGCCAATGCCCAGCACTTCGTGGCCGATCCCGACGGATCTGGTGCGCTGCTGGCCGATTTCTTCCCCGAAGGTCCCGCTTACCTCGGAGGTTTGAACATTGCCACTGGGGATGTCGATTTTGACGGCAACATCGACATCATCACCTCGCGGGCTCGTGGTCCTTCGATGGTGCGCGTATTTCAGAACACAGGTGGGGCTGTTTTCGTCAACGGCGCCGCTTGGCAGCCCTATCCAAAAGGCTTCGGTTCTGGAGTCGTCGTGACCTCCGGAGACACAGACGGCGATGGTACTTGGGAAGTGATCACCGCCCCGGGCGTCGGGAGCGTTGCGCTGGTCAAGGTATTTGATGGCACCACAGGGCGCTGGTGCGCCAGTTTAACGGATTTGAAACCACGTTCCGAAATGGCGTGGCATCAATTTCCGCAGGCGATTTGGACGGCGATGGCACGGCCGAGATCATTCTGGGGGCCGGTCAAGGCGGAAAATCGCGCGTGCGGGTCCTCAATGCTTCGACCGGAAACTTGATGAAGGAGTTTCAGGCGTTCACGACTGGCAACTTCAATGCCCCGGTGCGACTGGCCGCCATCGATCCGGATGGAGCCGGCACCCGACAGCTCTACGTTTCGCAGGGCTTCACAGCTCCCACCCATCAATTGAGTTTGTTCGAACCACTTGCAGGAGATTTGGTCGACAAGTTCCTGGAAGTGGCTGTCGATTTCAGAACAGGCTTTAACTTGGGATAATATAAAGACCGCGGCAGGATTGCTTTTCCTGTTACAAAAGCTTTCAGTCGCTTAAGCCCAGTCGAGCCCGGTTTCTTGCTTAATGCGGTGTTCGTAGTCGCCCAAAAGGCCACCGATGACATCCCAGCGGTCGCGGCGGCGCACTTCGATGTCGCCTTGCAGATTAATGCGCACCAGGCATTTGTCGGTCAGGCCGGCCTGCCGCAATTCCTCTGGCTTGATTTCATCGGGACCCAAGAGGTGCATCAGTTGGGCGCCGCGCATTTCGATGAATTTCATAGACGCTCCGTCAGCGGCGTTGTGAGGTTGGCCGGCGAACGATATTGCTTATTTTGCCGCCGCTGCTGTTTGACGACAAGTTACAGGTCGTCTGCAACGGAAGCAAGTGGCGAAAGCAAATTGGCTGTACAACAGCCCCACGGCCACAGCACGCTTCCGGTGGGCTGGTAAGAAACTCGGCTGTAGCTTCACGGTTTGGCAGCCGCGCCCTTTTGCTTGAGAAAGTTTTGATCGTCGGCCGAGAGGGCTGTAATCGGAAGACTCAAGATCTGGCCGTCGCGGCCTTTCAATACAACCTTGTCGTCAACGGTTGCAACCAGTTGCGCTTCCTTCTTGTATTTACCGGTCTTGTCGGACCAGGTGCGGAATCCGGCGTCTTTTGGCTCCGTGCCAGCAGCAATTAGGGGCTTAATACCGGCGTCGGCGGCAGTTTTCTCAGCCGCGTGGCCGTTGGCGAGGGCAGGCTTCTCGTTGCCGATCGCAGACGGCGCGCCAACCGATGAGGCGTTTGCCGAAGGCGCTGCCGCGCCCCCGCCGCAACCGTGGATGAATTCAAACGCTTAGCCAGCACTTCCTCAGGCAGATCGCGCAATACGAATATGTTCACGCGGCTGCTGCTGCCGCGGCTGAGGCCGTACGATTCTGTGCCCGGCCACATACATCACGCGGCCATCCAGCCTGGTGCCAATGGCGAGCTTGCTGGTCGGAATACCGCGCACAAGCACTGGAATGTGGTTCAGAACGGTCTGCATTTCATCGCCATCACCGGAAATCACTGCGACCGGCAGTTCGGCGACAAAACCGACGTCGCCCACCTCATTTGGCGTTAGCGCCGGCCCCGCATTTTTCAAATAATTGAGCAATCCTTCTTTGGGATCGTCGATCTTTTTGAACAGTTCTTCGGCCTTATCAACAACCTTTTGCTGTTGCGCAATGTATTTCTCTTTGGCAGCTGCGTCGCCAAAATAGTACACGAGCTGGCCTTTCACGCGATCAGTCAGATAGTCGATGCCTTGCGTCTTTGCTTGCAGCGCTAGCGGGTTGCTGGTGTTCGCGGCTTTCATCGCCCGCAAGGCTTCGTTTGCCTCGCGGAGCCGTTTGTGCGTCGGCCACGCCGTTTCGATGGTTCTTCTGGCCTGCGCTAACATAGGCATCGAGCGAGGCCGCGGGAATGTTGTCCGGAGAAATCTCGTTCTTCGATTTTCGCCGGACAGTAGGGGCTTGTTTCCCTATGCCATCGGGGAGGCTGACCAATTTTTTGCCATGCGATTTTTGCAGTGCGTCGGCAACATCTACCGACGAAATTGCGAAATTCAAGTTTTGGCCAATCATCAGCACCATGGTGTTCATGGCCACCACTTCGCCCTCGCGATTCACCAGCGGTCCGCCGCTGTTGCCGGGCGAGATGGGCGCGGTGGTTTGAATCCATGTGCCAGGCAGAGGGTCTTTTTCGTCTTCGCCCAGTTCCTTGCCGTCGCGCACAGCGCTCACGATGCCTTCGCTGGCAGAAAACGACAGCCCGACAGGCGCACCAAAAGCCAGGACCGTTTCACCTTTGCGAGGGACGGCCTTGGCGAGCGGCAGTACCGGCAGCGATTTCTTGCCGATTTTCACAATGGCAATGTCGCGCTTCTTATCCCACAGCACGGTGCCAAGAATTTTCGCTGTCTCTCCGTTTTTGAACACGGCCGTGGCTTCGGTTGCCCCAACCATCACGTGAAAATTGGTGGCCACTAGGCCGTCGGCATCGACTACGTAGCCGCTTCCGACCCCTTTGTCTTCACCCTTGGTGACATCAATGCGCACGACCGAAGGCTCAACTTTGTCGATCAGATCGGCGACGGCGATAGGTTCAGCAGACCGCGCGGTATTAGAAAGCGGTGCGACAAGTCCAATCGTGCAAAGCAAAGCGAGGGTCGATTGGCATGGAGACATCTTTTTTTCCTGATGAGAACAGCGTCGCACGCAGAGTAGTCCCGAAAATTGCGACAAACCCGCACCGCACCGCACAGCCCCTTCCAACGGTTGGGACAGCCTTCAATTTATCAGCCCCTTGAGTGGCGAGCAAGCAATTCCCATCCTGGGCTGCATCTCCGAGATTGCTGGTCCAAATTTCGGGACGGCTCCGATGAAATGTCAGCTGGCCAGCCGCTGCTTTACGGCCTGCGACAACGCCAGCATTTGCTCGATGCTCAACTCCTCAGCGCGGGCTGTGTCGCCCAGATGCAAACGGGTAATGATCTCGTCGATTGCTGGCTTATCCAGCCGGTCCTTGAAACTGGCGATCATCACGCCGCGAAGAAATTTGCGGCGGTGCAGGAACAGCGAACGGACAAACTCGTGAAAGAATTCCAGATCATGAATTGTGTTGCGTCGTTCTGGCTCCAAGGTGATTCGCACAATCGCGGAATCAACCTTGGGCCGCGGCCAAAATACCGCCGGCGGCATTAGCCGGAGTATCTCCACACGGCACTGCGCCTGAACCCACAGGCTGAATGGACCATAATTCTTCGTGCTGGGATGTGCTGCCAGCCGATCGGCCAATTCTTTTTGAATGGTGACCGTCATCATGTCGGGGGGGTGATCGAGCGTCAATAAGTTGCTGATTAGCGGCGTGGCGACGCTGTACGGCAAGTTGGCTACCAGCTTGAACTGCCGGTTTGGAGCCGCTGCCAACTGCTCCTGCACCGCGGTAAGCACCTCCGGATCGATGGTGTGCTTGCCGGCCAGAGCATCGGTTTGCAGCATTGTGATGTTCGGGAAGTCAATCAGTTCTTCGCTGGCCAACTGATGCAATCGCGGATCGATTTCCACCGTCACCACGTGCGCCACCTGCGGAGCCATGAGTGCCGTCAGAGAACCAACGCCTGTGCCGACTTCCAGCACCACAACGTCCGGTGAAAGCTGTGCCGATTCAGCGATCACCCGCTGCAGATTCAGATCAATCAAAAAATTCTGCCCATGCCGCGAATTCAGCCGCAGGCCGACCTCGTCGAATCGGCGCTTCAGATAGGTAAGTGTTTGATTGGGCATGGAAGCGAAGGCAGAAACAAGCAGCGTGCAATTTTTTACTCCCGCAATTTCCTTGGCAATTCTGCCTTCTGCTCTCTGCCTTCTGCCTTCAGTAGCCGCTCGACATACTTCGCCAGCACGTCGGTTTCCAGATTCACCGGGTCGCCCGGCCTTAAGCGACCCAACGTGGTAGCGGCAAGTGTGTGAGGGATGAGCGCGACGCTGAATCGCTCGTCTTCCATATCGACCAGCGTCAGGCTGACGCCATCGACGGTAATTGACCCTTTCGAGGCCATCCGTCGGGAAAGCTCCCGCGGCATGCGGAACCAAAACGTCGACCAATCGCCGCTGTCGGTGCGTGAATCCAAGGTGCCGACGGCGTCGATGTGACCGGTTACAAAGTGGCCGCCGAGCCGTTCGCCGAAGCGGAGTGATCGTTCGACATTAACTAGGCTCCCAGCTTTCAATCGTCCCAAATTGGTGCGGCTCAGCGTTTCCTCGCCGGCTTGAAATTCAAATCGATTGTCGCCGGCAGCCACAACTGTCAAGCAGCAGCCGTTCAAGGCGATACTGTCGCCAATCTGCACCCGCTCATTTTCACGGGCCGCAAACTCCGGCACAGAAATAATCAACCGAACCCCAGGCGGCTCCGATCGCACTTCAATCACCGTCGCCAATGCTTCAACAAGTCCGGTAAACATGGTAGCAGTGGTCAATGGTTTGTAGTCAGTGGTCAGTTTTTGAATGAGACGCGCGAAACGATCCAATGCCGGTCTACGCTTCTGGCAACTGGCCACGGACCACTGACCACTGCTAAAACAGCGTTTCCGTTTCTTGCTGTTGCTGCCGATTACGCCAACGCTGCCAGGCATAACGTAGTGGCGGACCGAGCACGAACAGCGAACAAATAATCGGCACGCTGTAGCCGCGAATGGCAATAATGACCACCACGGAAAATAGCAGCGCGACGATATGTCCCAGGCTGCGCTGGCCGCTCAGCAATTGATTGACCACGTGCGGATAAGGAATGCGTGAAACCATCAGCGCGCTAAGCATGAGCGTGAACACCGGAAGAATGCGACGCATCACCCAATCGATATCCTGAGCATGCGGCAAGTGGTTGCTTTCCAACCGCAAGGTGTAAAACAAAATGGCGAAGCTGGCGATCGACCCCGCAGCCGCCGGCGTGGGCAGCCCGATGAATGTGAGATGATCGTCTTCTTGTTCGGTTTCCACGTTGAACCGAGCCAACCGCATGGCAGCGCAAGCGGCGAAAGCGGCGGCGATAATCCACATCTCCTCACGATAGAAAAATGCGAAGTCGGGACACATCTTGACCATTAGAAACGCCGGTGCGACTCCGAAGGTGACCAAATCGCACAGGCTGTCGAGCTGAGCCCCGAAATCACTGGTGATCTTCGCCAACCGCGCCACGTGGCCATCCAAGGCATCGAAAATCATCGCCAAAAAGATTAACCAGGCGCTCAGCACGATATTGTGCGTGGGATTGGCGGGGTCAAAAGCAGCCACGAAGTTTGCGGGATTACGGATTTCAATTTGTGGCGCGGTGGGAATCGGATCGAGACTGCCCGCGCCGACCCGTGAAGCCACGACGATGGCGAAGAATCCGCAAATCAGGTTTCCCAAAGTAAACATGGTGGGAAAAACGGCGACGGTGCGGATTTTTTTCATGGCGAGATTCCTAACTTGCGGCGTACCTACCGACGGCATCGCGGCCTGCTTTAATCCACTGGCCAACTTGCACCAGCGGCTCGAATCCCTCGGCCGGCACAATCAATTCGGTTCGCGAACCGAACTTAATCATCCCAAATTTTACGCCCCGATCCAACACCTCGCCGGGACGCAAATCGCAAACAATTCTTCGGGCGACCATCCCGGAAACCTGGCGGCAAGTGATGCGGCGGTAGGGCGCTTCATCTTCTTCCATCCCGATAGTCATATTTTCGTTCTGCGTGCTGGCATCCGGATGATCGGCGTGCAGAAACTTGCCAGACGAATACCGCAGCCAAATGACGCGGGCCCGGCACGGCATCCGATTCACGTGGACATTGAACAGCGTCAGGAAAACCGCGATCCGCACCGCCGGCCCGCCGATGAATTCGTCGTGCTCCAAGTTTACAATCTCCACCACTTTGCCGTCGGCCGCCGAAACCAAGAGGCCACGCTCCTGCGGAATTCGTCGCCCTGGGCTGCGAAAAAATGATACCACCAGTAGAAACAAAGCCCCGGTGATCGGCGCGGCATACCACCAGGTGAAGATCAGCGCGATGGTGATCGCCAGCAGCGGCCAGCCCATCAACTGCACTTCGCAGAGCCCCCACCGAGCCAGCGGAAGTTTATCTCGCCAGCGGAATGGATCGTCTTCCGGTCGCCAGCGGCACTCGGTCAAGTTGCGGCAGAATTTCAGATCGCGCGGATCGAGTATCTCGTGCGGGCAACCACTTGGCTCGCCAATTCGCAGCGCCGCCATCCGCTTCACATAACCCGGTCGAAACGTGCGCAAATACCAACGGCGCAGGCGGCCCCAGGCCAATTCAATTGAATTGCAAAATCCGCCGCCCGGCTGGGTGCTGCGGATATTTTCCGGCAGCGGCTCAGGCTGCAAGCGGAAGGGTGGAATGGCGGTGTGCGTGGCGTGATCCATGAACTGGTATCGTAGCGGGCAGCCGGCGTCTAGCCAACCACTCGCCATTTTCGCACAATGAGTTGGGCATCACCGCTTCCTGACGGGCGCGGCTCGGCAATCTGCTTTTTGACCCCTGACCCCTGACTCCTGAACATGAGCGAAATCATCCAAATTCACGGGCGGCAAATTCTCGACAGCCGCGGCAACCCGACCATTGAAGTGGACGTGGAACTTTCCGACGGCTCGTTTGGCCGCGCTGCGGTTCCCAGCGGCGCCAGCACCGGCGTGCATGAAGCGTGGGAGCTGCGTGACGGCGACAAATCGCAGTTCCTCGGCAAGTCGGTCCACAAGGCGGTGACCAACATCAATGATAAATTTTCCGCCGAGCTGATCGGTTGGGATGCGCTCGACCAGACCGGCATCGACCGACGGATGATCGAACTGGATGGCACCGAGAACAAAAAAAATCTCGGCGCCAATGCCATCCTCGGCGTGTCGCTGGCGGTGGCCCATGCCGCGGCCGAGTTTTGCGGCCTGCCGCTGTTCCGCTACCTCGGCGGCCCCGGAGCGCGGCTGTTGCCGGCGCCGATGATGAACATCGTTAACGGCGGCGCGCATGCCGACAACGCGGTCGATGTGCAAGAATTCATGGTCATGCCGCTGGGCTTCACGAAATTCAGCGATGCCCTGCGAGCCGGCGTCGAGACCTTTCACAATTTGAAAAGCGTGCTCAAAGCCAAGAAGCTGAACACCAACGTCGGCGATGAAGGCGGCTTCGCGCCGGACCTGCGCAGCAATGCCGAGGCGATCGATTTGATTCTCGAAGCTATTCAGAAAGCCGGCTACAAACCCGGCGAGCAAATTGCGATTGCAATCGACGTGGCATCCAACGAGCTGTTCGACGAGAAAACCAAGAAGTACACGGTCGATGGGAAAGCTTTGAGTTCGGCTGAACTCGTCGATTTTCTCGCCGGCTGGGTTGCGAAGTATCCAATTTGCTCGATCGAGGACGCTTGCTCGGAAGACGATTGGGAAGGCTGGAAGATGCTCAGCCAGCGGCTCGGCGGCAAAGTGCAATTGGTCGGCGACGATTTATTTGTCACCAACACCAAACGTCTGCAGCGCGGCATCGACGAGCACATTGCCAACAGCATTCTGATCAAGGTGAACCAGATCGGCACGCTGACCGAAACAATCGAGGCAATTCAGCTAGCCCATCGCAATGGTTACACCAGCATCGCCAGCCACCGCAGCGGCGAAACGGAAGACAGCACGCTGGCCGATCTGGCCGTGGCGCTGGGCACCGGCCAAATCAAAACCGGCTCCGCCAGCCGCACCGACCGCATGGCCAAATACAACCAGTTGCTTAGAATTGAAGAAGAACTGGGCGAAGCGGCCGTGTATGCCGGACCGTTTTTTCGAAAGCGCTGACCGCCTGGGTGAACGAATTATTCACCGCAGAGGGCGCGAAAGTCGCTGAGAAAAGCAGAGCTAAGCTAAATGAAGTGCAATATACTAGGTCGGCCCCTCTTATTTTCTTAAGTTCAATTCTTCGTGACAACTCTGCGTGCCTCTGTGTTCTCCGCGGTTAATCCTTCGGTTTCCATCGCACGAGCATGTCCGAATCGCCATCACAGTCCGTGACCGACACTCCCTGGTTTTGGGTGATGCTGTTTTCGCTGGCAGCACTCGCGGCGATTGCCACGATCGGGCCGAAGTTCGAGCGCCGCGAGCAGGTCATCGAAACGAAGTTCCACGCCCGGGAACGCGGACTACATCGCGAAGCTGTCGAGCAGCCGGCCGACGATGCGCCGGGGGAAATGCCTGAGTGGAATCCGATTTTCACGCTGGGGCCGATCGCCGCGGCGGTTGGAATTGTGGCCATTATTTCGTTCATCGGCGTGGTTCGTTTTCATCGCCGCAAGTTGACGGCCTTGCGGGACGAAAAGTCCGCTAAGCTGCAAACAGATGCAACAACCACTGCAACTGACCACTGACCAAGGACCGCTGACAGCTGCCGCTTCATGTCCGACTCCGCGCCAATCACGTGGTTCACTGAAGATCCGACGACAATCCTCGTCGTCGGCGGCATCGCTCTGATTGTGCTTCTGGGGTTCTTACTCAAAACCGGCCGCGGCGCAGTTTTGTACGCCATGGCTGGTGTGGCGCTCTTCATGGGCTTGGCGGTTTTGATCGACAAGCTAGTCGTCACGGATCGGGAGCGAATCGAGAATGTAATTTACGATGCGGCCGATGCGGCGAAGAGAAACGATTTGAACGCCGTCGTCGCATTTATTTCGCCATCGGTTCCCGCGGTGCAACAAGAAGCACGACACTGGGTTGGACAAGCGAAGCTCGACGAAGTGACAATCACCAACATGCGGGTCGATTTGGACCGCTCGACCAGTCCGCCCATAGCAACGGCTGTGTTTCGCGGATTTGCCCAGGGGCAACTCCGCGATCGAAATGCCATTTATGCTGGCACCTACTTCGGTTTAATCACCGCCCATTTTCGACTGGAAGGGGGCAAATGGCTGGTCATCGATTTTCGGCACGAGCCGTGAGCCCGTGGAAGGGAAATCATAAAATCTCTCCTGTTTTCACGACTTTGGCGCGCTTTTTCCCCCTGTCGCGAAATTGATATGGGCAATTTAAGTAGTCTGGGAAATGCCGCGGAAAGTTGTAAGAAAACGGGCACATCGAGCGACTATCTTGATGGCCGAGCAACCGCGGCGCAGGACGCAAAATGACCGATTGGACGCACATTGTCGAACAGCATGGACTGCTGGTGTGGCGCACCGCCCAGCGGCTGCTCGGCCATGAAGCGGACACAGCCGATTGTTTCCAACGCACGTTTATTTCGGCGCTGGAACTATCGCAACGAGAGACCATCCGCCGTTGGCCTGCACTGCTGCGGCGATTGGCCACGGCGCGGGCGCTGGAACAGTTACGGCAAAGAATTCGAGATCAGAGCCGATTTGCAGTCGGGGCGAACGGGCAAAACAACGATCAGTGGGTTGATGCGAAATCAATCGGCCCGCATTGCGCAGCGGAATCAAGCGAATTGGCCGCTGCGTTGCGAACCGCTCTTGCAGAAATCGACCCGCGCCAAGCCGAAGTGTTTTGCTTAGCATGCCTGGACGATTGCAGTTACATCGAAATCTCCGAGCAATTGGGCGTGACGGCCAACCACGTCGGCGTGCTGCTGAATCGCGCCAAGGCCAGTCTGCGCGAACGGTTGAAAGCACATGATCCGAAGTCGGATATCACATCGGAAGAGTCGGGAGGCGAACGATGAGCGCAGAAATGTTGGATAGAGCAATCGAGGCATTGCGAAATGCGCCACTTGCCGATGCTCCGCCCTCACGGTTCATTGCAGCAACAATTGAATCGTTGCATCTTCGAGGCGCTACGCCGGAAGTGATTCGACTTCAACACAGGAGACAGCGCATGTTTCGCATCGCCCGTTACAGCGGTTTAGCTGCAACGTTGATATTACTCACCATTGGGATGTGCATCGTACTGTTGTGGGGCCGTGGAGGGACGCCGGTTTTTGCCCAAGTAGTTGAAAACGTAAAGAAAGCTACTTCATTTAGCTGCAGTGTGAAGTCGGGGTTCGGTTCGATGCCTAAGATAGAATTCAAATACTACATGCAAGACAATTTCATTCGGATGGAGATCCCGGGCAAGCAAGAAAGCTTAGATGCCAAAATGCCTTTTACACAGGTGGCAGTCTTCGACTTGCATGCAAACAAAGTCACGTCGATCGACTTTAATTCGAAAACCTATAGGGCGGAAACAGATCCGGGCCCGGTTAAGAAGATGTCGAACCCCATCGAGTCCATCAGCACTATCGCCGACAAAGACGCCGAACGAATCGGGGAAGAGCAATTGAATGGAAGGAAAACTCTTGTCTACCGGCTACTGAGAACGTACTTCGGCGAGAAGGACCGTGCTCTTGAAGAGGGAGAAACATCCAAGCTATGGGTCGATGCCGAAAGTGGTTTGCCCGTTAAAATAGCGGTAGAGGTGTTTCCGCCGTCTGGCGATCACAAGACAAAGAGTTCCATGACCGTCGAGAACTTTGTCTGGAACAAACCGCTCGATTCCGGTTTGTTCAAGCTCGACGTTCCCGAAGGGTTTCAGGTTGTCGAGGGCAAGCCCGCGGGAGCAGAACCGAGCAAATGAACTCGCCCAAAGCCGCGACCGCTGTTCGGGCAGATGCGAGGCTTGGTTGTCGGCAACGAATGAATTACCACAACGGCACAACGATCACGACGAAGAAACTTCAATTTCCCTTTCCAATTCAGCTCGTCGTGTCCGTCGTGTCGTTGTGGTTATCTTTCCCCTTACCTTGCGCCCTACATCCTGACCTCCGCGCTCAGATTCACGCTACAATCGAACGTCTCCGGTTCAGATAATCCCACACTACAAAGCGGTCCAGATCACGGCCGGCGGTGAAGAAGACGCGGCCTTGGGTCGATTCGGCCAGGCGGTAGGCGAATTGAATGTCTTCGCTCGATTGGCTCCAGCTTTGCAACAGGAAAATGTTAATCGTGATGCCTTCGCGCTTGCAGAGGTGCGCTTCACGCAGCGTGGCTTCTTCGGTGCGGCGGTCGGGCGGATACAGCAGATACAGTTTGCTGCCTTCGAAGTGGGCGGTCGGCAGGCCGTCGGTAATCAGCACGATCTGTCGATTCGGCGTGTCTTGCTGCGAAAGATACTGCCGGCCCATTTGCAGCGCGTGTTGGATGTTGGTGAAGTGCGGCGGGATTTGGATTTCGCTCACGTCCGGATCGCTCATGTCGGCCCACAGCCGGACGACGGGATCAAGAATCGTCCGGGGCTTAGGAAGCAGCGTGGCAATTTCTCCGGCCGGGCGCGGCTTGGCGAACGTGAACATTTCGATGAACTGCAAAAAATCGCCGGGATATTCGCGGCGAATTAGGCCGTCGAGCGCCAAGCCCATTCGCTTCACGTTGATGTACTGCCCGCCATAGCCCATCGAGCCGCTCATATCCATCAGCACGGCGGTGGCGCACTTTGGGTTATTGCGAGTGCGATGAATAACGATGTCTTCCGACTTCATTCGCAGCGGCAGCTTGGTGCCGTCGCGGATCATCGCATTGATCAGCGATTGTGGAATGTCCATGTTCGCCACGCTGTCGCCGAATTCGTACGGCTTGGTCTGCTGCAATTCGACGGCTCCTTCGCCAAGTATCGGTCCGGTGTGCCGCCCACTTCGCGCTGCTTGAAGCTGTGAAAAAATCTGTTCTAGCAACCGGCCTTGAAAGATTCGATATGCCTTGGGCGTCAGTTCGTAGCCGCGCTGGCCGCGCTCCAAACCCTGCTTCTCGGCCATGTGCCGCAGCAGTTCTTCCACTTGCCGTTGCATCTGGGCGAGCTTGTCCATATTGCCCGGCTCGGCATATTGGGCCAGCTCTTCCAAATCGATAATGCCAATTTGCGCGTTCTTGGCGGCTTCTTCCAGTTGTTTTAGCAACCGGTCGATGGTTTCCAATTCCTCCTTGATTTCAATCGCCTGGGGCACCGTCATCGGCGTGCGGCCGGTGAAGTCGTACTTTCCGGCCAGTTCGTCGATTTCGTATTTATCGCCGAGCCGATCGACTAATTTGACCAGATCGCGCGAGAACGGCGAATTATCTTTGCCGTGTGCGTACCAGACCCGTTCCAGATCGCGAATTTGTTCTTCCTGAAACGCCTTGCGAAACCGGTCGCGAAGTTGTTTGGGCGGACTAACTCGTTCGCCCATTTCGTGGTACGCATCGCTGGCCGATTTCTGGACAGTGTCGGTTTCATAGGTCGAGAGAATCTTTCGCTTGCGTTCCAAGAGCGCCGCCATCAGCGATTCCAGCGTCGGCCCCAACCCGGCAATTTGGCTGGGATCGAGCTTCACCGCCCGGGCCAACTCTTCCTCCGAAAGCTCCCGCATGCTGCCGAAAGCGAGCATGTGTTCGAACGCGGGGGAAACTAGATCGGGCGGCGGCTGCGTCGGGCTGGGGAACCGCTTGGGATCGTACCGCTGGTAGGTGTGAATGATGCCGCCGAGTGTTTTGCGATCGGACATGGGGCGGAAGGCAGGGTCGAAAAGTCTAAGAGTCCAAAGGTCGAAGAGTCAGGCTATGGTATGCCGAAGTCCGCTTTTTGACTCTTGGACTTTTCGACTCTTTGATCACCAAAATTACATCAATTGATTATACGCATCGAAACAGTTTCGACCTCTCACGTCGGCTCACGGAACGTGTACGCCGCGCCGACGTTGGCTTGCATCGTTGGGAAGATAATCATTTCGTGAATGTTCACGTGCCAAGGGCGATCCAGGCACCAGACAATTGATTCGGCCACGTCGTGGGGCGAAAGCGGTTTAATGCCACGGTACACGGTGGCTGCCTTGGCGTCATCTCGCAGCCGCACCTGGGCGAACTCGGTTTCTCCAATGCCGGGCTCGATGTTCGTGACGCGAATTTTTTTGCCGAGCAAATCCAATCGCAAGCCATCACTGATGGCACGCACGGCGAACTTCGTGCCGCTGTAAACCGCGTGGTTCGGTGGAACCCACACGCCGGCGACAGAGCCCAAATTGACGATGTGCCCATCGTTCCGCTCGATCATGTACGGCAGCACCAGCCGCGTGATGTACAAGAGGCCCTTGATGTTGGTGTCGATCATTTCATCCCAATCGTTCGGATCGCTGGTCGCGACCGGAGCCAGACCGCGGGCCAGACCGGCGTTGTTGATCAGGATCGACACCTTTGACACCAGGTCTGCTTTCGATTTGAGCGCCGCTTCGCAGGCCTTCCGGTCGCGGATGTCAAACACCAGTGGTTCGACCTGAATTCCAGCGGCTTTGTGCTTGGCAAGCAATTGTTCTTTCAACTTCCGCAGCCGATCTTCGCGACGGGCAGTGACGATTAGATTCACGCCCCGCGCTGCCAACAGCTCTGCCAGCGCCCAACCGAAACCCGACGAAGCCCCCGTGATTAACGCCCATGAGCCCTTCATCAACAGTCTCCTTGAGATGTGTGCCGTTCGCTGGTCGAACATCGAAAGCTTCTGCCGCGACGAATTGGTTCCACAATTCTAGGCAACGGCTCAATCAAGCGCAAGTGGGCAGGATCGCCAATGCGATGCTGGAGAAAGGGTGTTTTCAGCGAAATTTGAGAGATCGTGACTGTCCCCTATGAGCGCAGCGTGATTGCCAAGATAACGCTGAACGGGTCGGTGGGGTTTAGGAGCGTCGTAATTTGGGGGCTGTGCTCACTTCTTCTCAAAGGGAAATATCACTTTCCAATCGTTCTTCATGCTGATCACGAACCAGTGGCGGTCATGGGCTTCATCCATCAGCGCGTTGGAGAACGTGCCGACTTTGGAATCGGCGCCGTAGGCGTATTCGCGCTGGGCATCGTCGTGATGCACCAGCATCATCAGCCGGGTGCCTTTGCCGACTTTGGAATCGCTTCCGGCCTGCGTCCATTCCAGCATTTGCTGATCGCCGGTGGAATTGCCGAAGGCTGCAAACGGACGTCGGCCGATCATCAGGTTGATGCCTTCGGGCTTGCCAGCATGGTCGTCGATCAGCATCATCTCAGGCAATTTTACCAGCAGCGGCTGGCCATCTTTGCCGTATTCATATTTTGTTTTGGCGGCCGAGCCCACCACCTGTTCCGGCGGTACGCCGTAAACCTGCTCAGAGAACACACGCACAAAGTCTTGCCCGCCGCCGGTGACGATGTACGTTTTGAAACCATTGGCGCGCAGATATGCCATTAGCTCCAGCATCGGCTGGTAAACCAAATCGGTGTAATGCCGATGAAACCGCGGTTGCTCGGCCGTGGCCAGCCATTTTTTGACGATGGCTTGAAACTCCTCGACGGTCATTCCCGCGTGTGTCGCCGCGGCGACCCTGGCGAAATCTTGAATTGTGAACTTGTACATCGCCGCGCGGTCGTCGGCCAGAATCGATTGGAAGGGCTCGGTTGTTTTCCATTCCGGATGCTTGGCCGCCAGCGCCTTCACTCGATCGATCGCAAACACCACTTGTGTGTAAATCGGCTGCTCGCACCACAGCGTGCCGTCCTGATCGAACGTGGCAATGCGCTCCGCCGCCGGCACGAAATCGGGCCCGCCATCTTTCGTGACCCGGGCCACGAAATCGAGAATCCCTTTTTTCGCCGCGCCTTTCGTTCCAAGAGGGCAGGCGATCTTTGACTTGCGCCAGCGCGGGAACGGTCAACAAAACCAGCGCAGCAGTCAGCAACGACCGCCGAGCAGTACAAAAATGATTGTTCATTGTCATCGATTTTCAATGGCACCTGTCAAAATAACCACGGGGGACACGGGGACACAGGGATCGGGCAGGATTCTGCCTGTAACAACTTCGCTTTTTTCCCCGTGCTCCCTATGGTTCATCTTGTTTTGTGCTCGAAGTCGTAGAACTGCCCCATTGCAAACATCTAAGACTTCTTGGCCAGGATTCCTTTGATCACGGAAACAATCGCCAGCAGAACCGCACCGCCGACTCCACCGCTGGCGACATTTTCCAAGATGGCTGGCAGATCGAGCGCACCGGCCTGACCGCCGCCGATGCCCAGCAATTGCAAGATCGCGCCGCCGATGCCGCCGCCTAAAATTCCGGATAGCGAATTCCCCGGCACGCCCAGGCTTTTATCTTTCATCGCCGCCCCAGCCACATTCCCGCCAATTGCACCACTGACAAGGCTAATGATCAGACTGATGATGTTCATACAAACCTCTTAATGAAAAGGCGCCACACATCGATATGAGCCGCGGGGAACATCCCGGCAACTCGGGCCTCCTCCATGGGTTTCAGATTCTGATCTTGGTTGGCCTCCTTTGGTTCGGGGCAGGGCTTCAACAACTCAATCGCTGGATGGAAGCCCTTGCTTCATTTTTTCCATCGCTTGATCGACGCCAAAAGTAGCCGCTCTTTGCCGCGGCGGGAACTCTTTGAAGGTAGCCAGGAATTTGGCCGTTTCCGACTGGGCGGCGAAAATCAGATACGGCTGCGAGATGAGCCAATCGTAGTAAGTGTTCGACGTAATATCGGCGCGTTCATAGGGATCGGCTCGCAGATCGAACAGCTTGGGCAACCGCAGCGGCGTAAATGGCTCGGCCCACACGCGCAGGGTGCCGGGAGCGCGTTGCTCCATAAACACGACTTTCCAGTTTTCAACGCGCAGGGCTACCAGGTCGCCGTCGTCGTTGAAATAGAAGAACCCGCGCCGCGGACTCTTTTCAGCTTCGCCGGTCAAATACGGCAATTGGTTGTAACCGTCGAGATGATCTTTGAAGTGCTTGCCGGCGGCATCGTAGCCTTTGAGCAACTTGTCTTTGATCTCTGGCTCGCCAGCGGCGGCCAGAAATGTTGGCAGCCAATCGTGACCGCTGACAATTTCATTTGACACGGAACCGGGTTTGATGTGCCCCGGCCAGCGAATCATGCACGGCACGCGGAACGCACCTTCCCAATTGGTATTCTTCTCGCTGCGAAATGGCGTCATCGCGGCATCGGGCCAGGTGTTCATGTGGGGCCCGTTGTCGGTGGTGTAGAGCACGATGGTGTTGTCTGCAATTCCCGCATCGTCCAGCGCTTTGAGCAATTTGCCGACGTGGCCATCGTGTTCCATCATGCCATCGGCATATTCGGTTCGCGCGGTCAGTCCCGGCGGGCTGCGCCGATCGGCGGCCACGTGGGTCCGCAAGTGCATTCGTGTGCTGTTAAACCAACAGAAGAACGGTTGACCAGCTTTCGCCTGACGTTTGATGTAGTCAACCGCCGCATCGGAAGTTACATCGTCGATCGTTTCCATCCGTTTTTTTGTGAGCGGGCCAGTGTCTTCGATCGTCTGCTTGCCGACACGGCCGAAGCGTGGATCAACCGTGGAATCGTCTTTGTCCGTGGCTTTGCATTTTAGCACGCCGCGCGGGCCGAACATTTCCTTGAATTTCGGATCGCGGGGGTAAGTGCGCTGCTTCCGGCTCTTCTTCAGCGTTCAAGTGGTATAGGTTGCCGAAGAATTCGTCGAAGCCGTGCACGGTAGGCAAATACTCGTTCTTGTCGCCCAAGTGATTCTTGCCGAACTGGCCGGTGGCGTAGCCTTGCGGCTTGAGCAGCTCGGCAATCGTGGCATCTTCTTTCTGCAACCCCACCGGAGCAGCCGGCACGCCGACTTTGCTCAGGCCCGTGCGGAACGTGCATTGCCCGGTGATGAACGAAGAGCGGCCGGCGGTGCAACTTTGTTCGGCGTAATAATCGGTAAAGATCATTCCCTCTTTGGCGATGCGGTCGATGTTGGGCGTGCGATAACCCATCAAGCCCATGGAATAGGCGCTGACGTTTGTCTGGCCGATGTCGTCGCCGAAGATGACCAAGATGTTTGGTTTTTTGCCGGATGACGAAGTCGAAGAACCCGACGTGGTTCGGCCGGCTGGCACTTGGGTGAGCAAAGTTGGAGTGGCGGAGTTATCCGCACTGCCGGCCGGCGAATCGGCGACGGCCATTGCCAATACGGTTTCTCGGCCGGTCTCGAGGAAGCAGCCGCAGTAATCGTCAGAGCAGATGCCGGAGGTGTCATTGAGCAGCGCAGGCATGAAGCGGCGTTTTCGGTGTGCTGTCTATCAGCGAACCCGTCGCCGCGTTGTTTCCGCTGGCTTCGGCACGTGGTGCAGTCCCAAAATTCCGCGAGGCCGCCACGTAGCCAAGAGCTGTGCCCAATGCCAATACAGAGAGCACTTGTAGATTGAAGACGCGGATCATTATGAGACTCCGTATGGAATTAGTCGGACGCTTTCGCGATAGGCGACTTCACACAACGAAACCCCACGTGCGACATGCCGCTGTCGGGCGTGCTTCCTTGCCGCGCGCTGGGTCGGTAGCGCGAACAATATTGGTCGCAACACAAAAACGAACCGCCGCGCTGAACGCGCTGTGCAGAAAACGGCTGATCGGGATTATAGCTGTGCTCAGGCCCCGTCGGATTGACAATTACCCCTTGACCCGCGCGCTTTCGATACAAGCTGACGTCGTACCAATCGCTGCACCACTCCCAAACGTTGCCCGCCATGTCGTAGAGCCCAAATCCGTTCGGGGCGAATGATTTTACCGGCGCAGTGCGCTCAAAGCCATCAGCTTTAGAATTTTGGTACGGAAATTTCCCTTGCCAAATGTTGGCGAAAATTTGTTTTTCGCTTGGCGCTTGATCGCCCCACACGTACGGCTTGGCGTCCAGTCCGCCGCGGGCGGCGAATTCCCACTCGGCTTCGGTAGGCAGCCGCTTGCCGGCCCATTTGCAGTAGGCCACGGCATCGTCCCACGAAACTTGTACGACCGGGTGATTCTCGCGCCCTTCCAAATTGCTGCCCGGCCCCTCGGGATGTTGCCAGTTGGCGCCCGAGGTCCATTTCCACCATTGACTGTAATCGTTGAGCGGCACCGGACCAGCCGTCGGCGTGAAGACCAACGAGCCCGGCTGTAGTTTTTCGTCGGGCGGCTTCGGTGTTCCAGGGGGAACTTGTTTTTTCAGCTCTTCCCAATCGACTGGCTTCTCGGCCGTGGTGATGTAGCCGGTGGCGTCGACGAATTTGCGGAACTCGGCATTCGTGACTTCGTGCTCGTCCATCCAAAAACCATCGACGCGCACCCGGTGGGCCGGCTTCTCGTCGGGCCAGCCAAGATCGGAATCGGTGCCCATCATAAACTCGCCACCAGGAATCCAAACCATGCCCGGCGGGGTAGAGTTGTTATGAAGCGCCGCCAGGCGCTTCGAGAATTTGACAACGCCAAACGTCAGCGCAAAAGCGCCCGCTCCCAAAGCCACCAATATCAGCACACGATTCATACGGGCTCCGATTTGCGAACCGAATGTGTTTTCAAAGTTAAATTATTCTAACAGAACTCCCTCTCCGTTGGTGGCTTGCGGTGAACCGCATCGAACCGGAGGGGTTGGGGATGGAGGGAGGACATTCCTGGGCTTTGGGTGGATCCGTTACGACATTTTTTGGGCGGACTCCGCCAGTAGTTCAGGGCATCGCTGCCGTTGAGCCACCTCTGATGAACTCGGGCGAGCTGGGTCTCCACATTGCGGGGGGGGCAGCTTGTAACTCAACGCACGCTCCCTGATCATATTTGCAGCGTCGATGGCAACCGTGTGGCCAATCGTTGTAATCAAAAATTTCATTGGATCAATTTGCACTTTGCCCTCTTATCTGAAGGAAAAGCCATGACTCGGAAATTTGTCTCTACGGCTTTGGCGATGACGCTGTGTCTGACTGTGTCTCTCGCTCAAGGCGAACCTCGTGGCAAAGAGGGCGAAAAACAGGGCAGCAATAAATGCACCGGGCGGAGAATGGTCGGAGCGCACACATTCGGGAAAACAACCCAGCGCGCAGCCCAGCTACGAGCGCAGCCGAGTCGGGAACCGCAGGGGCGGAGGCCGCTGAAAAGAACAAGACGCCGCAGGCCACGGGCGCGGAAGGCGCAGCCGCCATGAATCGCAACTCGCCGCAGGCGACTGGTGCGCAAGGGGCAGCCGCCGGTGCCGCTGTTGCCAACAACAAGAAGCCGCAAGCAACGGGCGTACAGGGTGCAGCCGCTGGCGCGGCCGCCATGAATCGCAATTCGCCGCAGGCCACCGGTGCGCAGGGAGCAGCGATGGGCGCCGCGGCTGCCAATCGCAACTCGCCGCAGTATTCAGGCGCGGCGGGCGCAGCCGCAGGTGCTGCCGCTGTGAATCGCAATTCATCGCAGATGACCAGTGCGCAGGGGGCAGCGTCGGGTGCCGCCGCTGCGAATCAAAATGCTTCTCAGGTTTCGGGTGCACAAGGTGCGGCGATCGGCGCAGCTGCGGCCAACCAAAATGCACCGCAAATGACCGCGCGCGAGGCGGCAGCACTGGGTGCCGCAGCCGCAAACAATAACTCGTCCACGGTATCTGGTGCTGCCGGTGCGGCAGACGGATATGCGGCGGTGAGGAACTCGTTCAATGGTTCGAATATCCACGGTCAGCAGTGGTATGGTAATAACCCCACCGCTTGGGCCCCTGCCGGCTGGACCGATGGTGCTGCGTGGCGCCAACCCGCGTGGGGCGACGTGGCCACTGTTTGCGGTTACGGCGGCGCCCCGCCCATCTCGTACGACTACGGCGTCAACATCATTGCTCAAAATGGCAATGTGATTTTTAACGGCCAGAATGTCGGGCCTGTTGGCGAGTTCAGCCAGCAAGCCGCCGACCTGGCAGAGTCGGGCGTAGCGGCAGAAACGTCCGACACCGATCAATGGTTACCGCTGGGGGTGTTCGCCATGGTCCGCAATGAGCAACAGCATCCACAATTCATCGTACAGTTGGCGATTAACAGGCAAGGTATTCTGCGAGGCAATTACACCGACGATGTTTCTGACAATACCCTGCAAATCCACGGAGCGGTTGACAAGAAAACGCAGCGCACCGCATGGACAGTTGGCAACAATAAGTCAACCGTCATGGAAGCCGGAATAAGTGATCTTACGGCAAACAAAGCGCCGGCGCTCATCCATAAGAACGGTAAGACCGACCATTGGCTGCTGGTGCGCCTTCAACAACCTAAACAGGGGCAATAGCGGACCGAATAACCAAGCTTAAGCGAAAAAGCGCACTTCGGTCGCATCGACGTTGCTACTCGCTGGCTTGGTTGTTGCGCTGGCCCTCTTGCTGGAGCAGTTTGATATCGGCCGGCGTTAACTGGGGCCGATCTAGCCTGAGGATCAATTTGTTGAGCTTGCCGGTGAATTTGAATGGGACCTGGTAGTCTTTGTCGTCCACGGGAGTGCCGGTATCAGAGCCGATGTCGAAGGTTTCGTCCCACTGCAAGATGAGTGGCAGCGTGTGTTCCATTTTTTGAGTGGCCACTTGCTTGCCGTCTACCTTCAGCACGCCGGTGCCACTCTGGCCGATGCCGCTCATATTGTTGAAGGCCAACGTGCCCGTCGCGATGGCCGGGATAAGCGACAAGCGGACAGTCTTTATCGAATGCTCCTTGAGTGGCTAATGACACACTGCTTTGCGATGCTCATTTCTCCGATGGGTTGTACCAAATTGGGGAGGTGTAGGCGCGGTTGGTTACGGTCATGGGAACCTCGGGGTCCATCTTGATGTCGAAGCGCTTGCAGTCGTAGGCCGTCCAGCGCGGAGTGGGGATTTCGATCACGCGCACGTAGTAGAACGCATGCAGAGCTGGATCGAAATCGCGATCCTGCCAGAAGCCGAGCAATAGCGGCGCGCCGATTGTGTTCGTCCAGGTGGCCTTTTGGACATCCACTGTGCTGCCCACCAGCGGCACTTGGCCAGTCTTTGGATCGGGCTTGCGTTCGCCTGACCAGGCGACGTCGACGATCTTTTCCCGCAGCATTCCTTTCGCGTCGAGCCAACCCTTGATGATCTGAATACGGTCCAGGTATGCTCCGTCGGGATCGTAAGATGCCTTGACCATGAAGGTTGGGGATTTGCCAGCAGGGGCATGAGTCAGGTCGCCACCCATCGGGACGCCGCGGGTGTAACCCTGCTCGACCCAGGCTGGCTCAGGATCGCCCAGTTCGTCGGCCTTAAATTCCCAGCCGCCGAAGACGCGCACGACGGGGCGCGTGCCGCTGGTGCAATAGACTTCGCGGCGGTACAGGGCGTCGAAAATTGCCTCGCGCGTATTGGCTTTGGCCCAAACGCCGCCCAGGCCGCCGGGTGCCATTTCCCACATATAAGTGCTAAGCTTGGGCGAGACGGGAGAGCGGAGAAAAGGCTCCTGCCAGCGGTCGGGTTTTGGTTCGGCGATGGTACCCACGCCGAAATAGTTTTCCGCGCGCATCGTCGAGAGGCTGGTGTGCTCGTCGCTGCCGCCAATCAGGCCGAACTTGAACGGATTGACGCCCAGCTTCTGCTCGTGCTCCAGGCCCAGTTTGAGCACCGAGCGGACATAGTTATACGGATACATTTCCGGAGTAGTAGCGATCAAGCCAAAAATGTTGGCTTTGTTCCAGCGCTCGAAATCGGCAAATGTGTCTTCGGGCGAAAGTTGCGTCGTCGTCTCGCTGTCTCCCTTCGATTGGCTGGTCTCGGCCAGTCGATCGAAGCGAGCGCATAGCCGCATAGACGGGGTCAAACGGCTTGCCGCTATCGGTCTTGGGGGCGAACATCTGACCGCACGAGAGGTTCGGATTGTGCTCGATTGCCAGGACGCGGCCGCCGGTCTTCTGTTCGTAGTCCGCCATGTACTTCCACAAGGATTCCGGGTCGGTGCCGTCGAACTCCGAAAACGGCCGCACCTGCTTGGTTTTTTCCGCCCCGTCGCGAAACATGACAATCCGGTGGAGGTTATTGCCCTTAATGGATTGCGTCCACTCGAAGCCAACGAAGGCGGTAAACTTACCGGGCTCGTTGAAGCGATCGGCCGATTCAATGGTCCCGTCCCAGATGGTGCGGTAGAGCTTGGTGAGGGCGTCGCGTGGAATGCTCGGCTTGCCATCGGCGAATTGGGCTGTCATCTGGACGAAGGCGTCGTAGCCGGCTTGGCCTCCTTTCTTAATATCCTCGGCCCATTTCTTGCCACTGGCGGTTTTCATAATGTCCGGGTCGCCTTCTGCGAACGCCTGGGGAAGCCCGAGATATTCGGCGTGATCCGAGACGACCAGCCAGTCGTAGGGCCGCTCTAGTCGCACCATCTGGCCTGTGGAAGAGCGAAGCTGTTCGCCCCGCGCAAAGCGATAGGCATCGTCGGGACCCAGCCGATCGCCCACCAGTCCGGCGTCGGGCGAACGGGAGGTGTGCAAATGCTGGTCGCCCCAGAAAACGCGGGTTGGATAGTTCCGGTCCGAGTAGGGCGAAAAGTTTTTTGAGCGTTCTTCTGGAGTCGAGGTGGACAAGCTCGGCGCGGCCCTGGATTGCTGCGCCTGGTCTGTGGGGCCGCCTTGGCTTGATCCGCTGCCAAGGCTGGCGGCGTGTTGTTGGTGGCGAGCAAATACGCCGTTAGCGCCACCGCCACGATGGTTAGGACCAACGGCAATCGGAGGTTTTTCATTGAAGGCTCCTTAAAATTGTGTGCCAAAGCGGTCGGAATTCTCACGAATTCCGCTATTTGTCAAATGGAAAAATATTTTTCCAATTGTCCTTCATGCTGACGACGATGCAGCCATTTTCTTTCACCTCATTGCAGAGCGGCTGAATAAACGTGCCGACTTTTTTGACAGACACATGATGCACCACACGGCCAGAACTAAGTGAAGCACGACACCGGGCCACAATCCGATGCCCACGATGTGCAAACCGAAAGCCGCGTAGAGGAGCGTTGCGACGGCCGCCGTATTATAGAGCAACATGGCCGCTATCAAGCCCTGTGCGGCGCGATTCTGAACTGCATTCCGCCAACCAACAATCGGTGGCCAACGCCACCAGCGCGGCCCCGGTAATGCGGCCAATTACCAAGCCCGCCGGCGTATCCAAGGGAGAGTTGAGCAATAGGACGGCGACGAACGACGGCGATATCGTCAGCGCCATTCCTGTTGCCGCCTCAACAACCGCGGTGATTGCAAGCAAGGTTTTCATCGGCGTTTACGAAATGCGAGCGCACAAGCTAAGCCGCTGAAACGAATGCTGACCGTGGAAATGAAGAGATTCGTTTTAATCAGTTAAAGTCGATCACTGGCCTTCGTGGGCCTTAACCATATCGTCGATTTGCTTCTTCACGGCATCCAGATTAAACGAAGCCGGGTCTTGCATCGGTGGGAAGTCGATGGCCGTCTTGGCCAGCTCTGCCACGCGGCCCTGAACTAGAACAAATCGCCAGAACTCCCGGGCGTAGAAATCGTTCATGTATCCTCCGCCAAGTTCGTTTAATGTCTCGCCGTTGATCGACGGAGTGCGTTCAAACGGATCTTGGCGAATGTTGACCATGCCGGGCATGTCGGTCGTGACCTTGGGGCCGGGCCAGCCGCCGGGCTGTTGGTAGAACTGGAATTTGAAATCATCCAGTCGCAAGGCACCCAACTTCGGGCCGCCGAAGTAGAACAGCTCGTGGCGCTTCGATGGTCCTTTGCCTTCGATCAGATCCATCTGATTGTAACCATCGAGGTGATTCTTGTACGTCTGATCGCCGAGCTTCACGCCTTTCAAAAGCTGGTCGGTGATGTCGGGATTACCGGCAGCGGCCGTCAGAGTCGGGAACCAATCGAGCCCGGAAAAGATGCCGTTTTCGACCGTACCGGGCTTGATGTGCCCCGGCCAGCGCGCAATGCAGGGAACGCGGAAACCGCCTTCCATCACGGTGCCCTTGGTCGCCTTGAACGGCGTCATGCCGCCATCGGGCCAGGTGAAAACTTCAGCGCCGTTGTCGGTGGTGAAGACGACGATCGTGTTGTCGGCTTCGCCAATGTCTTCCAAGTGCTTCAGCAGTGCGCCGACGCTGTCGTCCAGTTGCTTCATGCCGGCTTCTTCCAGGCCGTAGTTGGTTTTGCTGTTCATCTCGGCCTGATACTTGGGCGAGAGAAACGTCCAGACGTGCATGCGCGTGGTGTTGTGCCAAAGGAAGAAGGGCTTGCCGTCTTTCTTGGCCTTGTCCATGAAGTCGCACGAGCTTTTGACCAGCACCTCGTCGAAGGTGGTCATGTCGTACTTGGCCTTCTGGGAAATGTTGTGCATGTTCGGCACATTGTTCATGTCCGGGAACGGCGGCAGCGGACCTTCGTCGGTGACCTTCTGCTTGCCGATTTTGCCCCAGCGCGGTTGGACCGTGGCGTCGTCGGTATCGCTGGCGTAGCAATGGACCAAGTTGCGCGGGCCGTATTTGTCGCGGTACGACTGCTCGTCGGGGAACGAGTACCAGTACGGGTCGGACATCGCATCGAGGTGGTACAGGTAGCCGAAGAATTCGTCGAAGCCGTGGACCGTGGGCAAGAATTTATTCAAATCGCCGAGGTGATTTTTTCCGAACTGGCCTGTGGTGTAGCCCAGCGATTTGAGCGAAGTGGCGAGCGTGCAAGCCTGGGCAGGAATGCCGACATCGGCGCCTGCCTGGCCAACGGTCGTGAGACCGGTGCGCAGCGGGATTTCGCCGGTGATGAAATTGGCGCGCCCTGCGGTGCAACTGGCTTCAGCGTAATAGTCGGTGAACAACATGCCTTGGTTGGCGAGCTTGTCGAGATTCGGCGTCTTGCCCGACATGATGCCGCGATGATAAGCACCGATGTTAAACCAGCCGATATCGTCGCCCATGATAAACAGGATGTTTGGTTTCTTGCCGCTGGACGACGACTTCTGGTCGGCCGCTTTGCCGGCTTGAGCCAACAGCAGTTCCTGATCCTTTGCGTCGGCCTTCGCCAACAACATTTCCTTCGCGTTGCCTTGCGAGCACTCGACACACTCTGGAGCGCCAGCCACCGTTGCGGGGGTAGAATCGACTGCCGCGATGTCAGACGTTTGCGAGCCGGCCGGAAATGCGCTTGCCGGTCGGTCTAGCCGTAATCCGCCGGATGCCGCAATGTAGCCCAGCAGCGCACCGGCTGCCACCAGGACGGCGGCTTGAAATTTCGTGCTGCGAAACATAAATCCTCCTTCGTGGGTGAAAAGCGCGGATACGCTTTGAATAAATCAGAGCGTGATGCGCGAACCTGCACACCGTCACATTTGGCCAGCATGGCCGAGGAGAAAACCGCGCACCGACAAGATCCCTCGCGCAGTTATCTGAGATTGTTTCGAACTGCCCGTCACGAGCAGTTCACTCGCCGATACGGTAAGATACATTTGCGCGATCTGTCAAGTAACCGGCTGGTCGATTTAAGATGCGGTTATCGCTGCCGCTGACAGAAGAAATTCGATGCCATGGCACGATTGTTACCTGCGACATCGCCCGCCTGCGGCTTTATGAAATCAAAACAATCGACTACGCACCGGGCACCAGCAGCACGAGGCCGACAAACACCGTCCAACCAGAGTTGCTGGATGTGCTCTTAAAGTTGTACTGCGGGTTGACGAACCACTGAATCTTCTGACCCCAGAGATCGGCGATGTAATCGAGTTCGCAGCCCAGCGGCAATTGTGTCCACATTCGATCCGACCAATTGTATTTGAATTGCATGTCGCCGAGGGCCAGCGCTAGCCGGTCGTTAAATTTGTAGGCTAGAATAGGCTGAATTTGCGATTCAGAATTGTCGCCACCCAAATAGTTCTGAGAAATGAAGCCATAGGTCCAATGTTTGGATCTTGGTAACGGCGCCAAACACCGGACCCATTTGAAATGTCATCTTGACCGGTGCTGGACGGGAATCGAAACGAATATCGGGTCCGATGCCCCATTTTCCCCACTCAGGCTCAAACATAATCGCATCGAAGATTTGCACCTTATCCAGACCTGGACTATCGGAGCCTTGATTTTTGTACGGCACCGTGATACGGAGCAGGTTTTCCTGATCCCAGGCTTTAAAGGGGATGGTGGGGCGAAATTCGAAAGTCTGCGAGTCCGGGCCCGTATCATTCAGCGGCCAGTTCCAGCTTTCGCGAAAACGAAATTGCATCAGCCAGGCGATGGGATTGGTAACGCGATCGATCAGCCGCTCGGAGCTTCCCGGATCGTTGCGGCGAGCCGACGATGAATCTGCTGAATAGTTGGAATTGTCCGCAGCACGCGATTCTCGCGACGGTGGATTACCTGAGCCGTAGTTTTGTGCGATCGAAAACAACGCGCCGTTGTTGCCCACCGGCGGCAACAGTGAAACTCGATCGTCCAGCGCATAGCATCATGACCGTGAGGTTCGATTGCCAGCTGGACGCGAAAACTTGTGCCCGAACTGTGCGCGTGCCGCCGGCAAGTGCAATCGCGAGTGTTGCGAAGAAAACGGCGGCGGTTAATAGATTTGGCTTCGACACAGCCGGCCGCCGCAAATGCTGGAGTGTGATCGGGTCGTCTGTTGTTTAGATCGACGCTGCAGCAGGGTGGCACTTGCTGAATTGCTTGTTGCAAACGTCGACGCAAAAGTGCTAGCAGATTGTCGACAGGCAGTGAATTTCCAAAATGATGCACCCGACCGATTAGGCAAACTCTAGCGACAAAGTGTCTGTGGTAAAGCGTTGGTTTCGTATCGCTCGTTTCATTCCGCCGATTTGATGGCGACACTAACCTTGTGAAGTTCTTCCCGATCCACGGAGCCCAATTTCACGGGCGCAACCTCGATGGTGACTTTTTGAATTTTGCCGGTGAACTTATTGTCGCCTTCCTTATAGTCGTCTGACACGGGGGTTTCGCCGTCCAGGCCGACATCCGCGCCCTCATCTGCGGAGAAGACCATTCCCTGTGTTCGCCCGATCTTTCCTTCGGCGACCTTCTTGCCGTTGACGAGAATCGTGCCGGTGCCGCCTTTGCTCAGGCCACCGCCGTCATACGCGAATTCAAAGCGGATGGTCGCCTTGCCGGCGGGAATGGCCTCGGTCGCGCCGATCTTATACGTCTGTAGGCCAAGATAGTTGTACGCGTACATCGGCTTGCCGTCCTTCAGGTACAGGCTAAAACCCCCGAAGCGCCCGGCCTGCGATAGGATTACGCCGTTGGCGCCCCCCTTCGGTATCTCCACGTTGGCAGTAATCGTAAACGACCTGTTCTTGGTGTTGATGAAGACGTTCTCCGTCATCCCGATCATGCCCTCGTAAACCGTGAGCGACGTGCGGCCGGCCATTAGATCGGGACGGCCGACAAGGGCGGCGTTCATGCGATCAAGCGTCCGATCGTCGAGGGGCAACGCCTGGTTCGCGGCCGCTTCCTTCAGGAAAAGCGCCTGTAGCTCCTTGAGCTTCTCGGGGTTCTTCGCGGCCAGATCGTTCGCCGAGCTAAAGTCTTCTGCGACATGGTAGAGTTCCCACTTGTCTTCGAGGAATGGATGGCGTGGCGTACCTTCCCACGCGGCGCGATGGACGGTGTTGGCCAGCCAGCCGTCGTTGTAGATGCCGCGGTTACCGAAGATCTCGAAGTACTGAGTCTTGTGCCGGTCCTTGGCCTTGGCATCAGCGAAGGTGTAAACCATGCTGACACCTTCGATGGGCGTCTGTGGCGTCCCGTTCACCGATTTGGGCTCGGGCAACCCAGCCGCTTCCAGAATGGTCGGCGCGATGTCGATGACGTGATGCCATTGCGACCGCACTTCGCCTTTGGCCGCAATCCCCTTGGGCCAGTGGACAACCAACGGATTGCGACAACCGCCGTAGGTGCCGGCTACCTGCTTCGTCCACTCGAACGGCGCATCGCCGGCAACGGCCCAACCGGCGGCGTAGTGACCGTATGAGTTTGGGCCACCGAGATCGTCAAAGTGCTTGAGGACATCAGCCACGGATTCCGGCACGCCGTTGAAATAGGTCATTTCATTAAAAAGGCCGTTCATGCTCCCCTCAGCGCTTGCGCCGTTGTCACCGACTTCGTAGAAAACAAGTGTGTTGTCCAACTGGCCCATGTCTTCAAGGGACTGAATGAGCCGGCCGACTTCAAAGTCGCAATACTCTCCGTAGCCGGCGAAGACTTCCATCTGGCGGGCAAAGAGTTTTTTCTCGTCGGCGCTTAGCTTATCCCAGTCCTTGATTGCCTCGGGCTTGGGGGCGAGCTTGGTGCCGGGGGGCACAACGCCGAGCTTGATCTGCCGTGCCAGCGTCTCTTCGCGAAGCTTGTCCCAGCCCTGATCGAACTTGCCTTTGTACTTGGCAATCCACTCTTTCGGTACGTGGTGCGGCGCGTGCGTGGCCCCGGCGCGAAGTAGGTGAAAAACGGCTTGTCCGGTGTTAGCGCTTTCTGGGCGCTCGTCCATTTGATCGCCTGGTTGGTCATATCGGTCATGAAGTGGTAATTCGGATCTTTCGGCAATTCGATGCGGCTCATGTCCTCGTAAATGGCCGGCGCCCATTGGTTCGTCTCGCCGCCGATGAAGCCGTAGAAATGGTCGAAGCCCGAGCGTGTCGGCCAGCGGTCAGTCGGGCCCGACGGACTCACTTCCCAGGCGGCGGTCTCGTGCGACTTGCCGAACGCGGCCGTGCTGTAGCCGTTGAGCCGCAACATCTCGGCCAGTGGTGCGACAGCATTGGGTCGCTGTCCGGTCTGGCCGGGGAACGCGGTGGCGGTCTCGGTGATCGAGCCCATGTTGCAGACGTGATGGTTACGCCCTGTCAGAAGAGCAGCGCGAGTCGGTGAGCAAAGCGCCGTCGTGTGGAACTGATTGTAGCTGAGCCCGCCTTTGGCCAATCGCTCTAGCGTCGGCATGTGGATCGGTCCGCCGAAGGCGCTTGCTTGGCCAAAGCCCATGTCGTCGATCAGCACGATCAGCACATTGGGTGCGCCCTTCGGGGCTTTCACTTCGAAACGCGGCGGAGCCTTGGCGTTGCGGGCATCGAGTGTCGTGATTGGTACAGGCTTCGGTTCCGGGATTGGCAGCACCGTGCGGTCGAGTTTGTCCGCCGTCTTAGCATCCGCTTGCGGCTCGGCTGCCGAGAGCAGTGGTGTGTTGAACTGTCCGGATGCAGCCAACCAGCCGAGCAGGCCACCACACACAACAGCGGCGATCATCATCGCAAGTCTGGTTCGCTTCATCGAAGACGCATCCTTCAAAGTTGGAGGTAAATTGCTTGCTGTGCCGAACGCGGCGTCTGTTGTCGCGAGAGTCATTTAACGCACACGGCAGGGATTGTATCTGGCCGGAGGCGCATTAGCGAGGAATTCCACGCCGTTTGAACCACCCAGAGAACAAAATCCGTCGTGGGATGCGGTAAATATGCAAAAACACCCTGCTCTTGACTGTGGCCATTTGAAGTTGCCGCGGCGTGCGAAAAGTGCTGGGAAATGAGATTACAGTTGATTGCTTATCGAAATTGCGGGCCGAATGCAGAACCGCAACCGTGCTAGCAAACCACGGAAAGCGAGCAGAGCGACTCAGAAGAAGAGCGGAACGGTTAAGCAAACTGTAGCGGTTGTGCCGGTTATGCCGATTCAAACGATGCGAGAGTTTCTCATTTTGCCTGCATCGGCGCGGAATCGGTTCGGAGCAGACGATGGTCAGTCGTTTTTCAAATTGCAAAGCCGGGCGACGAGTTTTGGCGGCCGCGCTGCTGGCAATTCTCGGGGCGGAGATCGTCGCTGCTCGTTGCGCCGCCGCGGCCGATGCTGCCATCGACGATATTCTGTCCACGAAGGCACAGCTTGAGAGTCAGCGGCCCGAATCGACCTATCCGGCGCTGGCGAAGCCGCGTGAATTGCCTGATGCAACTTTACAAGCATCTCCGCTCACATCAACTGTGACTGGTGCAGTTGCCCCGCGAGATGCCGCCGCCGCTTCGGTCGATTCGATTTCGAGAACGTCGGCCGTGGCCGATCAACCGCCGTCGGTCGACCAGCAAATTCAGCAGCTTGGTCAAGGCGTCGAAGAGCTGAAGAACGGCGAGCAACAACTGGCGGTCGGCGAGCAGCAATTGAAAAGCGGATTGCAACAATTGGCCGCCGGTTTGCGCGTGAGCACGCTCGATCCGAATATCAAAATTGGCATCTTCGGTGCACTGCGCGGCGAAATGTTGCTTTCCGATGCGCGGCCGCTGGAAAGTTCCGCACCGTTTTTTCTCTCTCCCAATACGGGATTGAATCAGGACACCGCCGATGTGCACGGCAAATCGACGGCACTGGGCATGGGAGTCGAAGGCCCGGAGATTTGCGGCTATAAATCCGGCGGGTTGGTGCTGATTTATTTCTTCGGCCAGCAAGTTTTTGCCAACACCACGGGCGTGTTCTTTGCCCAGGGATATGGTGAACTAAAAAGTGATGAAGATCGTTTGGCGTTCGGCGTGCAGGCCGACGTTTTCAATCCTGTGAATCCGACGGTGCTGAACTGGGGGCTGTATCTTGCTGCGGGCAATACCGGCTATTTACGCGGGCAGTTGCGGTACGAGCGGTACTTCTATTGCGATCCCGACACGCAATGGACGCTGACCACGGCACTCAGCAATCCGGTGCCGACGGAGCTGTTCACCTTTGAAAATCCGGCGCTGCTTGAAAATAACGGCTGGCCCGACTGCGAAGCGCGGCTGGCCGTGGGTTTTGGCCAGCTGTATCAAGACGGTGCCGTGAAGTGCCGGCCGATCGAGCTGGGCGTTTCCGGCGTGGTGGGTGAAGTGCGCACCACGAAGATGGTGGGACTGGCGTTTGACCGCATTGTCGATCGGGTATGGGGTGCCGGCTTCGATGCCCAGGTAGATATCACCAATGGATTCGGCTTTCGCGGTGAGTTGTATACCGGCCAGGGTTTGGCGACTTACGGCGGCGCGATCTTGCAGATGCTGAATCTCACGACATTCAATACCATTCGGTCCAGCGGCGGTTGGATCGAAGTTTTCGATTATCTGACCCCCTGTTTGCACACGCATTGGGGATTCGCCGTCGATGATCCGGTGAATGACGACATCTCGCTTAGCCAGCGCACCTATAATCAGGCGGTGTTCGGCAACTTGATGTGGGACGTGACCAAGAATTTCCAGGTCGGTTTTGAGGTGAGTCACTGGGAAACCGATTACAAAGCGCTACCCGCCGCTGATATCTTGGGTGACAACGCAGGTATGATCTACCATCTGCGGCTGCAGTACGCTTTCTGAAACGCGTCGCAATTCGTCGGTCGAAATTGGCCGAATTCCATCCGCCGCGGCTGTTTCTCGCGGACAGGCGGGGTTTCCATTGTTGTTTCCGGAAATCAACCGGCTGCTGGATGCAGACGGTATTCCGGTTTGTTAGAATATCCGCGCCCGCACGGCTTTTTTGTAACGCTTCCTGCCCGATCGATTTGCCACAAGGAGCTTGCCATGCAGATTACACGAAATCGATTTTTTCCGGTTGCGATGACCACGGCGTGTCTGGGTTTGATTGCCATCGGTTTGGAATTGGCATTGACGACCAGCTCGGCAATGAGCGCCGACAGCCCGGCGGCGTCTGCCACTGCTGCCGAGCCGAATACGCTGACCGCTGCCGAAAAAGCGGCGGGCTGGAAACTGCTGTTCGACGGCAAGAGCACCGACGGCTGGCGGAACTACAAAAAGAAAGATGTCAGCACGGGCTGGGAAGTGAAAGACGGCGCGCTGGTGTGCGTCGATCCGAAAAAAGCTGGCGATCTGATTACCAACGACCAGTACGGTGCATTCGAGTTGGCGCTGCAGTACAAGATTTCTGAAAACGGCAACAGCGGCGTCATCTTTCATGCCACCGAAGAAGAACCCACCTGCTGGATGACGGGGCCAGAAGTGCAATTGTTCGACAACAATCAGCCCGCGGGGCACGAGAATCAACTCTCCGGCTGGCTCTATCAGCTGTATCGTCCGGTGGAAGATGCGGCCACTGGCAAGCCGATCGACGCCACCAAGCCGGCCGGTCAGTGGAACGACTTGCGAATCGTCATTGCGCCGAAAAAAGCGAAGTCGATATGAACGGCGTGAAGTATTACACCTTCACCATCGGCAGCCCCGAGTGGAACGAGCGCGTGGCTAAGAGCAAGTTCGGCTCGATGGCCAAGTTCGCGAAATCCGACACCGGCCACATCGCCCTGCAAGGTGATCACGGCCAGGTTTCGTTCCGCAACATCAAAATTCGGCCCATCAAATAAACTGAAAGCCGTTTCTGGGGGTGGGTCTCCTTCCAGTAAGTTCGGGTCGGTGATGTGGTCAAACGTTGACCACGGGTCACCTTCCGAACTTTTGCAAGGAGAGTGTTTGCCTGATTGGCGTTGACGATACGAAGTCGCACTACAGGCAAAATGCGGCTAATGTTCGATCCGAGTCAGACTCATCAGCACTTCGTAAAGCCGGCAAAATGGGGTGACTGTGCGGATCATTATTAGCTTTCTCGTCTGTAAGCGATTTGCGGACGAAATCAGTTATATCGCCAGGGCAAACTATCCCATGCTGGGCGAATCTTAGGCGACCTGACAACAGGAGCCGGCGGACACAAACACCGGCATTCTCAATAACGCAATTCAGGTCGAAAGGAACGACCCGTGAAGAGTCGCTTCTTGTCAACGATTCTCGTTTTGCTGTGGGTGCTAGCAGGCATTAGATCGGGGCCCGCACTCGCCCAAAATACAACCGTTCCTCAGCCCAGCTCCCATCAAGATCAGACGGCTGATTTGCAAGCAATCCGCAGCCGGCTCGAACAGCAGGACGAGGAAATTCGTCAGTTGCGCGAACGGATTGGAACTTTGCAAAACGATATTCGGTCGCTGCCTCCGATTCAAAACGACGGACCACCGCCATCTTCCTCCTTGAGCGCGGTCATGCCCGTTAGCGCCACCAGCGGCCCGACCGTGTTTGAACTGCAAGACCGGCTGACATCGCTGGAGCAAAAAGTCGATCAACAGGCGTCCGTCGATAAGCTCAAGGATGATCCGGCTCCGAAAGGCTACGAAGTCGGCAGCGATTTGAAGATGACAGCCAGTTGGCGATACGGCGTCGTCTTTCAATCGGCGAATAAAGACTTCCGATACCATATTGGCGGCATCATTCAATTCGACATGTGCGGTTTCGATAACGATCCTAATTTGGTCGTCGCGCCGTCGAAGGGCGGCATCGGCCCTCAGCCCGACTCGTTCGATCTGCGCCGTGTGCGTTTGAAGATGGACGGCACGATGTACGAAGTGTTCGATTGGGTGGCGCAATTCGATCTGGACAACCTCGTGTCGGTTCCCACACCCAGCGTTCAGGCGCCGGCCAGCACCAACCCCTCGTTCAACGAAATGTATATCAACTGGCGCCAATTGCCCGTGCTCGGCAACTTCCGCGTTGGCAATTTCAAAGAACCGATCGGCTTTGAACATCTGGAAAGCGATGTGTTTCTGCCGTTCATGGAACGTTCTTATTTACAAGACTTCGTGTTTGGTCCCTTTCACGGCGGATACACGCCGGGTGCGGACTTTTTCAACTGCACCGATGATCTGGCTGCGACTTGGGCCATCGGCGTGTTCGGCTCCAACAGCGATAACTTTGGCTACAGCCTGGGAAACGATTACGCGCTAACGGGGCGGCTAACGTGGTGTCCCTATTACGACGAACCTTCCGATGGCCGTTACGTTTTGCATTTTGGGGTCGCTGGCAGTACCAAAGCCGCCGACGAAAACCTCGATCGTCTTCGCGTCCGCGGCGATATCCGCAGCGGGCCACCGGGCGTATTGAATCCGATCTATGCCGACACAGGTACCTTAGCGTCGACGAATCAACAAATTGTCGCCTGCGAAGTCGCGGCGGTGGCGGGTCGATTCAGCCTTGTCGGCGAATACGTCGGCACGTGGATCGACAACGTCGTCAGCCCAACGACTCCGGTGCCGGTCAATCGTGGCGATCCATTCTTCCAAGGCGGCTACATTCTCGTCGGCTGGTTTTTGACCGGCGAGCACGAAGTGTACGACAGGAGAAAGGCCACATTCGACCGGGTGGTTCCTTACGAAAACGCCTATTGCGTGCGATCGTGCGACGGTGAGTGCAAAGGTTGGGGTCGCCTGGCAGCTTGTCGCCCGATACAACGCCATCGATCTGAACAACGGAGCCATCAACGGCGGCAGCCTGGACAGCTTCACTTTCGGAGTGAACTGGCTCTGGAATCCAAATGCCCGTGTACAGTTGAACTACGACTTCACCAGCCGCGGACCGGTGAAACAGGTCGCGGCGGGCGACATCAGTGCGATTGGCGTGCGCTTCGGATACGATTTTTAATCGTCCATCGTAGCCAGATTTAGCGACGCAACGTCGGGATTCGATGGTCGGAAACCGGCATGACACCGGCACAGCGTTGCAGTTTGACCGGTTCCGGCTCGCCCCAGGCTTTGCTGCACGTGAGTCGTTGCGCCGGGTACCCCAGCGCGTGAAACAAGCGGAACTCTTCGCGGTTGAAATCGTTCACGCTGGTGTAATAGTTGGCGTAGGCTTGCCGCAGTTGCAGCAGGGCGGGCTGACTTCTGGGGCCGGACGACCAATTGCAAGGTGTCGCCGGTGCGAATGGTTTCGCTCAAGCCTTTCAGGTTGCCGGCGAATGAAACTTCGGCGGCCGATAATCCATACTCGGCTTCTTTCATGCGGGCGGTCGCGGCCTCGACATCGGCGAAGGCTTGCGTCACTTCTGCGGCGACTTGGTCTTGAATGCGGAAGAGCTCGACCGTGGCTTGCCGCTCTTCGCCGCGACGCTCGTGAACCAGGCCGGTGTTGCCGGCGCCCAAGTTTTGCAATTGCCACACGACTTGAAAATCCCAATCGCTGCGGCCGGTCCAAGTCGGATTGCTGCCGGCCAGGTTGGCTTCGTAGTATCCCGCGCCCAGCGTGTCGCCCGGATTGGCCGCGCCTTGCAGCACGAGACTGGGAATCAGCGGCCGCATTTTTTCCTGTTTCAGTCGTTCGATCGTGGCTTTCACCAGCGCCTGTTGTGCGGCCAGTTCCGGTCGGCCGCGAAGTGCTTCGGGAATTAACTCGTCCAGCGGTTCATCCGGCTGAATGACCGTCACTTTCAAGTGTGGCGGTTCCATCGGAATCACGACCGCCGCCGGATTCAATGGCAGCACTGCGCGTTAAATTGGCGCTGTAGAACCGCCAATCGCGGTGCGCAAGTTCGTCGAGTTGTTGCAATTCGGCCAGCGTTGTTTGGTGCGCTGCACTTCGATCGGCGCTGCCAATCCTTGGGACAGCGATTCGACGGTCGTCACCAAATCTTTCGCCTTGGCCACGGCGTCGTCGTAGCCGGCAAGAATGCCACGCGCTTGCTGAACCGAAAAGTACGCATCCGTGACCGCAAGCAGCGCATCGTTCTTGGCGGTTTGAACCTGAAGATTTCTGGCGCGAAGAACTTGCTGTGCGGCCAGCGGTTGATAGATTGCATCGGTTAAGCCGAAGACGGCTTTCAATCCCATGCCGGTCAGAAACTGGTTGCGATCGTTAATGGCCACGTCGCCGGTCGTGCGTTCTTGCCCGCCGTCGTGGCGTTGATAATCGCTGCCCAAATAAACGTCGGGCAACCACATGACCTGCGCCTTTTCCCAACGACCGAATTCGGATAGTTCGCTGGCCCGCGCGGCTTCAATCACCAACGGCCTGGCATCGGCCAGGCGCATGGCGGTGGCCAAGTTGATCGGCAGCGTTTGATCGGTCTTCGTGGGCGCGGCCGCTTCGATCTCCGGGTGCTGGTGGCGTTGGATAAATCGGGCAGCGGGGCAGCTTCCGGCAGCGTGTCGGAAGCATCTTGCGGCGCCGGCAAATTGTTTGGGGGCTGCCGCCGCACCGGTTGCGAGTGAAATTGCTTTCCTGGGCGAATATCTTCGGTCGATTGAGCCCCAGCTGGCACGCTAGCTACAAACAAATACGAACCGGCTAAGATCAAGACCGATAAGCATTTGCAGCGCATGGGCGGACTCGCTTCAAAACCGGCGCAGTGAAATATTCCCTCTGCCACGCGGTCCGAGGACGATGGGTTGCCCACCCTGTAGCGTCCCATATATCGGCAGAAGCGGAACACTTTAGCCAGTTATATTAGTCGCACCGCAGATGAGAATCGTAGAAAGGTGATACCGCCACGGAGGTTACGAATCCCGTGCGACAGGTTTGATAAGGTTTGCTTTATCTCAATGTGGATTACTTTTTATCCAAGAGTGGCCAATCGCCGCCTGCTGTCGTTTAATTGATAGCATTAGGCTTTCGAGGAAGAACTGGTGTGGCACGGTGCGGCAGATTCAGCAACCATCGGGGGCTGAATTGCCAAACGAGAAGAGGAGTTGTCTGTGAGTTTGATCGTCTTCGGGATGCGGCATCCCATTACCACGATGATGATGATCGTGGCCCTCGTCGCCGGCGGAGCATTGGCCCTGTCGCGGATGCGCGTTGATATTTTTCCCCCCATCAATCAGCCGCAAATCTTCGTCTTCTGCAATTACGGCGGAATGGATCCGGGGCAGATGGAAGGGCTGCTGGTCAACCAGTTCGAAATTGCCTTTCAATACGTCGATGGCGTGAAAGCGATTGAATCGCGCTGCATTAGTCAGGTCGCGCTGATTAAGCTGTCGTTCTATTCAGACACCGACATGGCCAAGGCGATGGCATCCGTCGTGAGCCAAGCCAACAGGGCTCAAGCCAGCATGCCGCCCAACGTGTTGCCGCCCTTGATTATGCAGATGGATGCCGGCAGCGTGCCGGTGGGTTATCTGGTGTTGCAAAGCAAGAATCGCACACTTGGCGAAATGGGCGACCTGGCTCAGATGCGAGTTCGCGCGCTGGTGCAATCGAATGTGCCCGGCACGATGGCCACTTCTCCCTTCGGCACGAATGTGTGCGCCATTGTCATCAGCGTCGATCCGGATCGTTTGCGTTCTTACGATCTGACACCCGACGAAGTGGTCTCGGCAATCCACGAGGGAAATTTCATCAGCCCCTCGGGCAACGTCTACGTTCAGGATGAAATGCCATTGGTGCCGAACAATGCGATGATTAGCAATCCGCAAGACTTCGGCAGCATTCCAGTCAAAGCGGGCCAAAATGTTTACGTCCGCGATGTGGCCACGATTTCCGATGCGACTGATCTAAATTACGGCTATGCGCTGGTCAACGGCCACAAATCCGTCTACTTGCCGATCGTCAAAAAAAGCACGGCATCGACATTGCAAGTCGTGAGCGACATCCATAAATCGATGCCGCTGTTGAAAAGCGTGCTGCCCGACGATGTCGATCTCAGTTTTGAATTCGACGAATCGCCCACGGTCGTGAGCGCAATCAGCAACGTGGGAATGGAAGGATTGATCGGCACCGTGTTGACGGGACTCATGGTCTTACTATTTTTGCGAGACTGGCGCAGTGTGATCGTCGTCGTGCTGAATATTCCGCTGGCGCTGTTAGGTTCGCTGTTCGCACTCTGGATCACCGGCTACACCATCAACATTATGACGTTAGGTGGACTGGCGTTGGCGATTGGAATTTTGGTTGACGTGGCCACGGTGTCGATCGAAAACATCCACGTTCAGATGACCCGCACCAGTTCGTTGGCCCGGGCCGTGGAACGTGGCAGCCACGAAACTTCGGTTCCTGCGCTTGTCTGGCGCTGGTCTGCGTGCTTTCCGTTTTTATTCCCGCGTTCATCATGGCCGAACCAGTGCGGTCGCTATTTGTGCCGTTGGCTTTAGCGGTGGGCTTTGCCATGGTTTCGTCGTTCGTGCTTTCCAGCACTTTCGTGCCGGTGATTTCTGTGTGGTTAATCAAACACCACGGACACCAACCTGCGGAGGACTCACCGCCAGGATTGTTCGATCGGTTTCAAGTCGTTTTTGGCCGCTGGGTGCAGAAGCTAGTGAATTGGCGTTGGATCGTCGTGCCAGCTTATATCGGCGTCTGTGCGCTGATCCTTATCGTTGTCGGAAGCCAACTGGGAACCGAGCTGTTTCCGCAAGTCGATTCAGGCGAGTTCGTACTCCGATTCCGCGCTGCCTCCCGGCTCAAACTTCGAGATCACTCGCCAGATCGCCGTGAAAGTCTTGCAAGTGGTAGAGGAAGAAGCGAAGGCGGAAAACGTCAAAATCTCGATGGGGTTTGCCGGCCAGCAAATGCCGACCTATTCGATGAATAATCTTATCCTCTTCATGCGCGGTCCCGACGACGGCCAGTTGCGGATTGCACTTGAAGAAGATAGCGGCATCCGCCTGGATTCATTTCGAGAAACGCTACGGAAGGAACTGCCTGAAAAAGTCGAACCGTGGCTGACGGAATTGCTGGTGCAGAAAGGGTTGACGCCCGAATCCGCCAAAGCCAGAGCAGATCTGGTGACTTTCGGTTTCGAACCCGGCGACATCGTCAGCGAGGTGATGAGTTTCGGTTCGCCCACTCCTATCGAAGTCGCGATCGCCAGCCCGAATTTATCCGATGCCAGAACCCATGCGGATTGCATCAAGGCGGAGCTGGAAAAAAATCCGTATCTCCGCGATATCGCGTTTCATCAATCGCTCGATTATCCCACGGTGCCGGTGCAAATCGACCGGGAACGTGCCGGCCTCAGTGGATTAACCGCCCGCGAAGTGGCCGACGCGATTTTAGTGAGCACGTCGTCGAGTCGATATGTGGCACGTAATTATTGGCGCGATCCGAAAACCGGCATCGACTATCAGGTGGAAGTGCTGGTGCCGACACGTCGCATGAATTCGCCGCGACAGGTGGAAACAATTCCAGTGCGGCACGTCGATGGCGGATCGAATGTCTTGGTGCGCGATGTAGCCAATGTGAGTTCAGGAACCATGCCAGGCCAATACGACCGCAAAACCATGCAGCGTTATCTGAGTTTGACCGCCAACGTGGAAGGCGAGGACCTAGGCCGGGCGGCCACTCAGATCGACGAGGCCATCGAGGCCGCCGGACAACCTCCGAAAGGAGTACGCGTGGAAATTCGCGGTCAAATCACCCCGATGCAAGAAATGTTCAGGTCGATGGCCATTGGATTAGCGATTGCTGTGGTCACGATCATGGTCTTGCTGACCGCTTACTTCGAATCGCCTCGGCTGGCGCTCGCGGCAATAAGTGCCGTGCCGGGCGTGCTGAGCGGTGTTGTGCTGCTGTTGTTCCTGACCCACACGACGCTGAATATCGAGTCGTTCATGGGTGCGATCATGTGCATCGGCGTGTCGCTTTCGAACTCTGTGATGATGGTGACGTTTATCGCCAAAGATTGGCGGCACGGAAAAAGCTCGTTTGAGGCAGCCTGGTCTGGAGCTCAGGAACGGCTCCGGCCCATTCTGATGACGGCCTGCGCGATGACCGTCGGCATGGTGCCCATGGTGTTGGCCTTCGAACATGGCAGCGAAATGCAAGCGCCGTTGGGCCGCGCGGTCATCGGCGGGCTGGTTCTTTCCACGTTTGCCACGTTGCTTATTGTGCCATCCGTGTTTGCACTGCTGATGGGAAATCGTCCGTCCATCTCCCCGTCTGTGCATCCGGACGATCCCAAAAGCGTGCATTATCATCCACTGCTTGTTAGCGAAGGCGGCGGACCGGCAGCCAAGCATTCCTATCCGCCGCACTAAATGCTTTGAAAGGACTATCTGTGAATCGACTTTGGCTTGTGTTGTTGCTCTGTGCCTTGGCCGGCGGCTGTGCGAAAGCGAAAGCTGAAAAACCCAGCCGCATCGCCCTTACGCCGATAGTCAAGGTGGTGACGCCGCAGCTGCGAGACATTCATCGCACCATCGCTCAGCCCGGCGTGATTGAATCGTACGAGCAAACCGCCATCTATTCCAAAATCGCAGGCTTCGTAGAGAAGTGGTGCGTCGATATCGGCGCGAAGGTGAAGAAAAACGAATTGCTGGTCGTATTAGATGTTCCGGAACTGGCCGAAGAACACAAACAAAAAGAGGCGCTAGTCGAACAGCAAAAGGCGATGGTGAATCAAGCCGAAAAGCTCGTGAATGTGGCACAAAGTAATTTACAAGCAGCGACCGATGCCGTGTCAGAGGCGCAAGCCAACATCAATCGCTATGAAGCCGATGCCGAGCGCTGGCAGGGCGAACTAAATCGACTGGCCGGCATGGTGAAAGACCGCACCATCAACCCCGAAGTTCTGGCGGAAACGAAGAACCAAGCAAAAGCCAGCGAGGCGGCTTATGAGGCGGCCGGCGCGGCCGTGAAGACCAAAGTATCGCAGCGACTGGCTGCTGAGGCCCAGGTGGATAAATCCAAAGCTGATTTGAACGCTGCCCAAGCGCAGGTCAAAGTTGCCGAAGCGGAAGAGCGACGGGTGGCCGACATGTTCGCTTATACGAAAATCCTTGCCCCGTATGATGGCGTCATTACCACACGCAACGTCAATACGGGTGATTTTGTCCGTCCGGCGTCCGGCGATTCTTCCGGCAGCGAAGGCGGCTCCGGCGGTCATTCCGCGCCGCTGTTTGTTGTTGCGCGCACCGATCCGATGATGTTTGTCATCGGTGTGCCGGAGGTGGACGCCCCTTATGTTTCGGCCGGCACCAAAGCATCGCTGCACCTGCAAGCTCTTGCCGATCGCGAAATCAATGTGCAAGTCACTCGCACGTCACTGGCGTTAAGCAATCAAAGCCGCACCTTGCAAGCGGAAATCGACTTGCCCAATCCACAAAGCGAATTACTGCCCGGGATGTATGCGTATGGATCGATTGAAATTGAACGGGCTCAGGTCCGAGCTATCCCCTGTTCAGCGATCGTTCAGATTGGAAATCGAATGTGTTGTTATCTTTTGAGCGACGGGAAGGCAGTCCGCACCCAGCTTCAGAGCGGCATAAGCGACGGCGCCTGGATCGAAGTCGCCAAGCGACGGACCTATCCAACCGCTGGCGAATCAGGAACTTGGGAAGATTTCACTGGCTCTGAACAAGTGATCGCCGGAGATCTTTCAGAAATTGCCGATGGCAAGCATGTATCGATAGAGAGCCCAAAGTAACTTGGTGGAACACGGTTTAGGAAAATGTCGCTGATTCATCGAGCGCACGATCAGCTGGTTTCATCAATCTCGTCGGCTGCCCATCCCGGGAGCGCAATCCGGACGTTCGCCAAATCTTTCACAGCCTCGCAGAGTTTGGAATTTCATTTGTCATTCGGATTTTGAACCTGTATCCTTGCCTGGATACAGGAACAGGAAAGCAGCCAGCGTCAACAGAGAAACCCACATCATGACGCTGAATAAGGCCGGGAAATAATTGGCCGTTTCGGCGCCGGTCGTTGCGGTGCCGGCAGCCGCGGCGGCCGTGGCTTTGGCCCAGACTAAAATGCCCATGGCGATGGGGCTGCCGACGATAATGCCGACGCCGAAAATCACCACGTTGTACAAAGATTGGGCGCTGGCGCGGACATCGGGAGTGGTTTCTTCATCGATAATCATGAAGGCCAAGACGATGAAAAATCCGAAACAAATGCCATGCATCGCCAGGCCGCACATCAGCACCAGGATTTGCGAAATTCCGGTCGCCGCGGAAATAGGTTCCACATATGCGAAAAGTGCCATCCGCGCCGCATAAGCGAGCAGGCCCACGATCATCAGCGATTTCTTGGAAAAGCGTGTGGTAAAAAAGGGGAGGGTGGCCAGCATGACAATTTCCGAGATTTGCCCGATGGTCATCAAACCACCGCCGCCCACGCCAAAAATATTGTTGAAAAAATTCACCAACCCTTCTGCCTTGGTCTGGTATTGCGTCAGGAAATCGGACGTGTGGATGGCGGCAAACTGATGGATGACGCTGATGACCACGGAAAACAGAAACAGGGCCATCAGTTTTGCATTGCGCTGAATTTCGTCACGCGCTTCCCACGTGGCGTTGGCCCGTTTGCCTTTTTGCGGCGGTGTGTGGGGCAGGAAGAAACAGTAGACGCCCATGATGGCGCCCAGCACGGCGCTGAGTTTGAACGCGTCGGCCCGGCCCGCGTTCCAGTGTTGAGCGAGCGTCGCGCCAGTTAGGCCCTCGGGCGTGTGCATGTGCAAGAGCCACTGGCCGACCGCAATGCCGGCGATAATCCAGCCCAGGGTGCCCCAGAGCCGCAGTCTGCTAAAGTCGCGATCGCGATCGGGCATATGATGAAACGCCAACGAATTGGTGAGCGCCAACGTAGGCGTATACAGAATCGAATAGATGAGCGAGTACCAGAGAAACTCTTCGTACTTTTCCACCGACGCCAGCTTCCAAACCAGCACCGCGCCCAACAGATGGCTGATGCCCAGAAATCGCTCTGTGGAAAAATATCGATCGGCAATTTGGCCGGCGACAAACGGCGCAAAAACAGCCCCCAGCGCGCCGACGGCGGCAATAATGCCGATTTGCCCCGGCTGCAATCCTCGCGACTCCAAAAATGGGAGCAAAATGGGAACCCAGGCGCCCCAGATGGCGTACTGCAAGAACATCATGATCGACAGTCGAAGGTACAAATCCAACGACATGGGCGGAGCCGATGTATTTGCCATTGCGGAGCCCGACTTAGATCGACCGGCCATAAATACGATCCCTCACGGATTTTTGCGGCTGATTGCTCTTCCGCTGTTTTCACGGTCCCCCGACCGCGATAAAGCACCCCCACGCCATGCAAATTTTACGGCACCCGGCCAGATGCTGGAATTACATGTTCGCATCATGTTATCATTCTCGTAGGGAAAGTGCGCCGGTAACTGCAAAATACTTTAGGGAGGAATCAGGCCATGCAGCGTTCACAAGCTTCTCGACGTGAGTTTCTTAAAACGTCGGCCCTGGCGGGAGTGGGCCTGACCGGTAGCGGCTATTGGATCAGCGGCGCACCGGCCGCTGAGAGCACCAGCCCCAATGAAAAACTTCGCTTCGCTTGCATCGGCGTCGGCGGCAAAGGGCAAGAAGAAGCGAAAGATGCCTCCCGCTTTGGCGACGTCGTAGCCCTGTGCGATGTGGACGACAAAGTTCTGATCAAACTTGGCGATGCCCATCCCGGTGCCCGGCGCTATCAAGATTGGCGCGATATGTTCGACGAAATGGCCGACGGCATCGATGCGGTCACTGTTAGCACGCCCGATCACAATCATGCGGTCATCGCCGCCGCCGCCATGAAACTTGGTAAACACGCCTTCGTGCAAAAGCCGCTCACGCACAGTTTGTGGGAAGCCCGCATGTTGGGGCAGATTGCGCGCGATCAAAAAGTCGCCACACAAATGGGCAATCAGCACACCGCCAACAGCAATCTGCGGCACAGCGCAGCGATGATTAAAGCCGGCTTGCTGGGGCCGGTAAAAGAAGTTCACGTATGGACCAATCGCCCGATCTGGCCGCAAGGCATTTCTCGCGCGGAACCCAAAGCGGCGCCAAGCACCCTGCATTGGAATCTGTATTTGGGTCCGGCGCACTATCGGCCATTCGCGGATAGTTATCACCCATTCAACTGGCGCGGCTGGTGGGATTTCGGCACCGGGTCGCTAGGCGACATGGCCTGTCACACCGTAAATATGCCGTTCATGGCGCTCGATCTGCGCAATCCGACCAGCGTGCAAGCGGTGACCACCGGCCATAACCGCGACAGCTATCCTAGCAAATCGCGCATCACTTATGAGTTCGCCGCCACCGATCGGCACCCAGACTTGAAATTGTTTTGGACCGACGGTGCCGTGAAGCCGATGGAACTTTTAGCCAACTTCAAGCCCGAGCCAGAAAACACGAAGTCTGGACGCAAGAGCGGCAAGGCCGACGGCGACGCTAAGAAAGGGGACAGCGACACCCAAGCTGCCGACGACAAAAAGCCGGAAGAAAAGAAAGCGGCCCGCCGCCCGCGATATTCCGACAGCGCTTGCATTGTCGTCGGTGAAAAAGGAATGATGTACGCTCCCGGCGATTACGCCGAAGGCAAAATTCAACTCTCCAACGGGTTGGAAGAAATTCAAGTCGATTTCCCCGAATCGCCCGGCCACTGGAACGAATGGGTGGCGGCCATCAAGGGTGGCGAACCGGCGATGTCGAACTTCCCCAACTACGCCGTGCCGCTGACTGAAACCGTGCTGCTAGGCAACCTGGCGATTTGGACCGCCACCGAGCCCGACGTGCCGGGCAAGAAAATTGAGTGGGACGCCAAAAACCTGACGGCGAAAAACGCCCCTGAAGTGGCCGAGATCATCAAACCCGTGTTCCGCGCCGGCTACTCGCTGTAAGCTATCACACACATCGCCCCTCATTCACGCCTTCCCTCTCCCCTTCGCGGCAGAGGGAGGGGTGAGGGGACTGCTGGGATTTACCGCCATGATATTTCGCACCGTGATACTATCGCTGTTTGTCGCCCTTGGCGCGGCCGTTATGTCGTATGCAGCAGCGCCTGTCGATCAAGCGGCCACCGCCAAAGCATTCGAAAAAATCTACGCCGAAGTAACGCTCGACGGTCAAGGCAACATCACGGGCGTCGATTTTACGGACTCCGATTTCTCCGATGCTCAGCTGGCCCAGCTCCGCGATCTGCCGAAATTGGAAACAGTGGTCATTGTCGGTTCGCAATTCACCGACCGCAGCGTGCCGTTGGTGTGCGGATTGAAGAATGTCAAGCAACTGACGCTGGAGAACACGGAACTCTCCAATGCCGGCGTTCTGGCTCTGCACGATTTGCCAGCGGTCACAATGCTTAGCCTGCGGCGCAATTCGCGGCTGACTGACGAAGGCCTGGCGAACCTGAAGGACCACTTTCCGAAACTCGAACAGTTGCTGCTCTTGTTCAACAATCTCACTGACGCGGCGATGGACCATGTCGCCCCACTCAGCGGTGTGCGCATGCTCGATCTGCGCGGCTGCATGAAAATCAGCGATGCCGGTGTTCGCAAGCTTTCGCCACTGGTGAATTTGGAACGCCTGAAAATTCGCAGCCCGGAAGTCACCGATGGTGCGATGGAAACCATCCGCCGCTTTCCCAAGCTGAAGGGGCTGTGGATGGAAGATACGCGGCTGACCGACGCCGGTATGCGCGGCATGGCCGATTTGTCAGGATTAGACGAATTGTACTTACTGCGCACCGCCGTCGCCGACGACGGACTTGCGGCCCTCGAGAATCTTACCAAGCTGAAACGGCTGGATCTCCGCGCCACGGCCGTCCAAGGCCCGGGCCTTGCACATCTCAAGAATCTGACGAATCTGAAAATCTTGGCCCTGAGTGAAACTCCACTCCACGATGTTGGGCCGGAAAACCTGGCGGCGCTCACCGGCTTGGAGCAGCTCGATTTGTGGGACTCGAATGTGACCGACGCCGGCGTCGCGAAACTCGCGCCGCTCAAGCAACTTACATCGCTGAATTTGCAGGGTCTGAAAATCACAGACGAGGCGCTGAAAACCGTGGCTGCGCTGCCAAAACTTACCACGCTCAATCTCGAGGCGACCGGCACGACCGATGCGGGTCTAGAACGTCTGCACGCACTAAAAAAGCTGAAAACACTCGACCTGGAATTCACGCATGTCACGGGCGACGGCGTGAAAAAACTCGAAGCAGCGCTCCCGAATGTGGAAATCACGCGGTAGGAGAAACAGCAATAACCACGGGGGCACGGGGAACATGAGAAGAAGATTGGATTCATTGCATTCCGATTCCGTTGTCTGGTGAACCCACCATGATCCCGGTGCTCCCCCGTGGTTTATTTTGGAAATTCAACTAGGGAAAAGCTTGTATGAATCGCCGTCGGATGACTTCAGCATTTGTTGTCCTTTTGGTCGCCATCGTCGCGGGCTGTTTTGATCGGCAAATCGCGATCGCTGCCAACAATCCGTGGGTCGTGTATGAAGGCGCGGGCGGGGCAGGGCAGGGGAAGCATATTGTGCTCGTCAGCGGCGATGAAGAATATCGTTCTGAGGAGGCGCTGCCGCAGCTCGCCAAAATTCTCGCTAAGCGCCACGGCTTCAAATGCACCGTGCTGTTCGCCGTTGATCCGACTACGGGCGAGATCGATCCCGACGTGCTGAATAACATTCCTGGTTTGGAAACGCTCAGGACCGCCGATTTGATGATTGTGTTCACCCGCTTTCGCGATCTGCCTGACGAGCAGATGCAGCACGTCGTCGATTATTTGAACGCCGGCAAGCCGGTCATCGGCATCCGCACCGCCACGCATGCGTTCAACATCAAAGACGGCACAAAGACGTTCGCCAAATACAGTTATAACAGCAAAAAGCCCGGCTTCGAAAAAGGCTTTGGCAAACAAGTGCTTGGCGAGACGTGGGTCAACCATCATGGTGCCCACGGCAAAGAAGGCACGAAGGCCCTGATTGCGCCAGGCATGGAAGGCAATCCAATTCTGCACGGCATCAAAAGCGGCGACATTTGTCTGATCACCGATGTCTATGGCGTCAATTTGCCGCTTCCTGGTGATTGCCAGCCGTTGTTGTTAGGACAGGTAATTGACGGGCTTTCCTGCGATTCCAAACCGGTCGAGGGCAAAAAAAACGATCCGATGATGCCCGTCGCCTGGACGAAAACTTACACCGCACCGGACGGTAGCGGCAAAGTTGGTCGCGTGTTCACTACCACCATGGGCTGCTCGCAAGACATGGAAAACGAAGCCTTCCGCCGTCTGCTGGTGAACGCCGCTTACTGGTGTTTGGGACTCGAGAGCAAAATCCCAGGTGCCGGAAACGTCGATCTGGTCGGCAATTTCAAGCCGTCGCCTTTCAAAACCAAGGGCTTCGTAAAAAGTGTCAAGCCCGCGGATTTGAAGATGGAATAAGAATCGCCGCCCTCCGCGAAACCAGTTTTTGTCGGCGGATGAATTTACAGCGGCTTCTTTCGGCCGGGCGGATCGTCAATAATCGTTTCGCGAGAACTCCCGACCGATATGGTCGGGCTATATATTGATGCCAGCCCCCTGCGCACTCCCCATCCACATTCCCCAGTTGTCTCCATGCCTGAATTTCATGGCAATCCACACGACGCCGCATTCGGCCGCTACGGCATTGTGGTGTCGCGGTACAATGAATCGATCACGTCGAAGCTGCTCGACGGCGCCGTGCAAACGCTGGTGTCGGCCGGCATAGCGGAAGATGGCATCGACGTGGCCTGGGTGCCCGGCGCGTTTGAAATTCCACTCATCGCCGATCAAATGGCGGCCAGCGGACGCTATGTGGCGGTATTGTGTTTAGGAGCGGTCATTCGTGGAGAGACTTCGCACGATCAGCATATCAATCGAGCGGTGAGCCTGGGAATTACCGAAGCGGGTTTGCGGCACGCCGTACCGGTATTGTTCGGGGTGCTAACCTGCGATACGGTAGAACAAGCGATCCAACGCGCTGGCGGCAACGTAGCCAACAAGGATGCGGCAGCGGCGGCCGCAACCGACGGAAAAAAGGCGGTTGGAAATAAAGGAGTTGAATGTGCAGAAGCGGCGTTGGAAATGGTCAGTCTGCTGAGGAAACTGGAGGCGAACACGCGCCGATAGCCGCTAAGTCGCTTCAATCTGCGCTTATCGTTCATCGTCTTTCAATATGGCCAAGCGATCAAGAGCACGAGAAGTCGCCCTGCAGGTTCTGTATCAGGACGATTTGAACGCCGGCCAGGAGCCGCAGGGGCTCGATGTTTTTCTGCGCTCACGACTGCTTGGCGATGAAGAACGGATTGTGTTTGCCCGTTCGTTAATTGATGGCGTGCGGCGGAACCGTTCGGAGTTGGACGCGCTGCTGACGCGCACCGCCGACAACTGGAGTTTAGAGCGGATGGCGGCAACCGACCGGAACGTCATGCGCATGGGCGCTTACGAGATTCTGTTCTCGCAGACCCCCGGAGCGGTGGCGATCAACGAGGCCGTGGAGCTTGCCAAGCGATTCGGCTCTGCACAAAGCGCACAATTTGTGAATGGGATTTTGGACAAGTTTTTGGAAGGACACAGGAAGGAAAAATGACGAAATTCGAATGACGAATGACGAAAGAATGACCAAATTCCAATAACCAATTGACGCGACCATTCACGGTTTGATTATTGGTGTTTGGGCATTGGTGATTCATTCGTCATTTGAATTTTGTCATTCGTCATTCTCAACCCATGGGCATTCTCGATCGTTTCAAAAAATCGCCAACGGTAGAGCAGGCGGCCGAAACCGAAGTTGCGGCCGACGTAGAGACGCAGGATATGTCGGACGAAGGCGATCAGCCAAAGAGTGGATTCTTTGCGCGGCTCAAACAAGGGCTGACGAAGACCAAGCAGCTGCTGCGGACCGACATTCGCGATCTATTCAAGAGCGAAGGCCGGCTGGTTGACGAGGCATTCCTCGAAGATTTGAGCCGCATTTTGGTGCGAACCGACATGGGCCCGGCCGCCGCGAAGCAGATTGTCGAGGAAATCGGCACCCAGTTTCGCGCTCGCGTGGTGCATATGGAGGAAGTGCTGGTCGTCATCAAAGATAAGCTGAAACAACTGATGGCCCAAGACGAAGCTCCGCTGCACCTGGCGCAAACGGGTCCTACGGTCATCATGGTTTGCGGTGTGAACGGGTCAGGCAAGACCACGAGCATCGCCAAGCTGGCGAAACATTTCCTATCCCAGGGAAAAAAGGTGGTGCTGGGTGCCGGCGACACGTTCCGGGCAGCAGCAGTGCAGCAATTGGAATGGTGGGCTGGAACTCTTGGAGCTGACATTGTGAAAGGTGAAGCGGGTGGCGACCCTGCGAGCGTTGCCTTTAACGCGGTCAAAAAGTTGCTCGACATGGGAGCGGATGTCTGCATCGTCGATACCGCAGGCCGGCTGCAAACGCAACAGAATCTCATGGCGGAACTTTCTAAGATTCACCGCGTCATTGGAAAGCAAATTCCTGAAGCGCCGCACGAAGTGCTGTTGGTTCTCGACGCCACCGCCGGCCAGAACGGAATCAGTCAGGCGCGAGGATTTTCCGAAGCGGTAAAATGTACTGGCATTGTGCTGGCAAAAATCGACGGCACGGCCAAAGGGGGCGTGATTGTGCCGATTCGTCAGCAATTTGGGCTGCCGGTGAAACTGGTCGGCGTCGGTGAAAAGGCCGAAGATTTAGCGGTTTTTCGGCCCGCCGAGTTTGTCGATGCGATGTTCGAGGGCTTAGTGCAATAGCCGCCCTTTGGAGCGCGAGTTGACCACGGCAGCTCGATCCAAGACGAACTCGTCGATCGATCATATTAATGCTCTCCGAGATGTGCCACGGCTCTCTTCGACCACTGTGCCAGCATCTTACGTGGCACAATCAGCAAGGTTTCAAGCTCTTGCCGTAAAGCAAGTGCCCAGCCCGCCTGTTTTGCCACCTTTGGGATGAATTCCTCTGAAGGCCGGGGCCGATAGCTAATCGTGGTATTGGAGCCGAAGGAGACGGCGGCTCTCCCTTCTTGCCATCCTGCCTGGTCAACCGACCTACTAACGCACAAGGTGTGAGAATCACGCCTTGTTTCCGATTTCATTCATGGATTGGAGTTTAGGAACATGAAGTCTACAAGAATGGCGATGGTGATCGCCCTGGCCTACGGCTTACCGGCCGCAGTGGCCTACGCCCAGACCTCGTCTCGTACTTTCACGCCGTCGGCGTACGAGTACGGCAATTACGACTACTACAATGCCTCGCAGCCCGCCGCTCCTGCGGCACCCAGCGCGCCCGCCGCTCCGGCGCCGGCTGCCTCGGTGCCCAGCTGCAACACGGCGGCTGCTCCTAGCTGCAATGCGGCGGCCCCCAGCTGCGCTGCCGCGGAATCGAGCTGCGGCTGCGGCTGCGGTTGCGAAACTTGCACCGACTGCAACGGCTGCTGCCACGAGAAACTGCCCCATCTTCTGCATTGCTGCTGCAAACTGCACCCCTGCTTCTGCTGGTGCGATTCGTGCCCGCTCACCTGCGAAGATCAGACGGTTTGCCGCTGCTTCGACGATTGCTGCTGCCTGAAATCCCACGACGCCACGCTGACCGGTTGGGTGTCGGGCGGCATCATGGGCAACAGCGACTCGCCTTCCGGTGGTGGCTGGAACGGGCCGGTGACGTTCCCGGACCAAGACAACGGACAATTGAATCAGTTCTATGGCATTCTGGCCCGCACCACCGACCTGTCGAAGAACTGCGGCTGGTTCCTCGGCGGCAACGTCGACTTCATGTGGGGTAGCGATTACTTCTTCACCACCGCGGCCGGCTTGGACGGCACGCCGGTGGGCAACGTTCCCCGCTGGGGCACCTCGACGAGGTCCGGTGGCGGCGACGCTTTCAAGTACGGCTTCGCCATGCCGCAGTTGTACGCGGAAACCGACTACGACGACCTGAGAATTAAATGGGGTCACTTCTACACCATCATTGGCTATGAAGTGGTGCCCGATATCGGCAACTTCTTCTACACGCACGCCTACACCATGCAATACGCCGAGCCATTCACCCACACGGGTGCTTTGGCCAGCCGGAGCATTAACGACAACTGGAGCTGGTCGGCCGGTATCGTGTCGGGCTGGAACGAATTCGACTTCACATTCGGACCGCAATTCTTGGGCGGCATCACTTATACCGACAAGGATTATGGCAGCCTGGCTTTCGCGATTGTGACGGGCAACGAAAGCACGGTGAACGTGCCGGGCGTCGGTCCCGAGGCGAACCGGACGATGTACAGCCTGGTGTGGACCCGCAACTTGACCAGCCGGTACACTTACGTGCTGCAACACGACTTGGGGATTCAGCAAGATGCAGCGACCCTGCAAGGCACTCAGACGGCCGAATGGTATGGCCTGAACCAGTACTTGTTCTACAAGCTCAACTGCTGCTGGACGGCCGGCGTGCGGATGGAATGGTTCCATGATGATGATGGCTTTGTCGTTACGGGTCTGCGCCCAGGCAACCCGCTGGTGGGCAACTTCTTCGCCGGCGACTTCTACGAACTGTCGCTGGGCCTGAACTACAAGCCCAACGGCAACTGGAACATTCGCCCGGAACTGCGGTACGATTGGTTCAACGCGACCAGCGCCAATGTCGGTTCGCAGAATCCGTACGACAACAACACCGCCAGACAGCAGTTCTTGTTCGGCCTGGACGCCATCTATCAGTTCTAGTGGTTGGAGAACGATCGGAGAATCGGGATTCGTTGAGCTGACCTGATCGCAGCCCGGGTGTCGCAGGACCCCGGGCTGCTTTTTTGCGCCAGCCACTTCTCTAAACGCTCTGCGCCCAGCCGTCGAGCAATGCGGACGATGGGTTAAATGCATCGATTTTTTTGCGCACAGCAACGGTTCTGGCCGGCTGATTCTGTCAACGTTTTGTGTGGCATAATCGGCAAACCTTCAAATTCCTCGATCCAGACGAGCGCAGCCGGCCTGTTTTGCCGCCTTTCGGATGAATTCCGGTGAAGACCGGGGCCGATAGCTAATCGTGTGGCATTGGAGCCGACAGCATAGGCGGCTCTCCCTCCGTTGCCATCCCGCCAGATCAGCCCGCCCACAATGCACGAGGCGTGACGAACTCACGCTTCGTCCCCCCGAGTCCTTCAACGGATTGGAGTTTAGGAACATGAAGTCTACAAGAATGGCGATGGTGATCGCCCTGGCCTACGGCTTACCGGCCGCAGTGGCCTACGCCCAGACCTCGTCTCGTACTTTCACGCCGTCGGCGTACGAGTACGGCAATTACGACTACTACAATGCCTCGCAGCCCGCCGCTCCTGCGGCACCCAGCGCCCGCCGCTCCGGCGCCGGCTGCCTCGGTGCCCAGCTGCAACACGGCGGCTGCTCCTAGCTGCAATGCGGCGGCCCCCAGCTGCGCTGCCGCGGAATCGAGCTGCGGCTGCGGCTGCGGTTGCGAAACTTGCACCGACTGCAACGGCTGCTGCCACGAGAAACTGCCCCATCTTCTGCATTGCTGCTGCAAACTGCACCCCTGCTTCTGCTGGTGCGATTCGTGCCCGCTCACCTGCGAAGATCAGACGGTTTGCCGCTGCTTCGACGATTGCTGCTGCCTGAAATCCCACGACGCCACGCTGACCGGTTGGGTGTCGGGCGGCATCATGGGCAACAGCGACTCGCCTTCCGGTGGTGGCTGGAACGGGCCGGTGACGTTCCCGGACCAAGACAACGGACAATTGAATCAGTTCTATGGCATTCTGGCCCGCACCACCGACCTGTCGAAGAACTGCGGCTGGTTCCTCGGCGGCAACGTCGACTTCATGTGGGGTAGCGATTACTTCTTCACCACCGCGGCCGGCTTGGACGGCACGCCGGTGGGCAACGTTCCCCGCTGGGGCACCTCGACGAGGTCCGGTGGCGGCGACGCTTTCAAGTACGGCTTCGCCATGCCGCAGTTGTACGCGGAAACCGACTACGACGACCTGAGAATTAAATGGGGTCACTTCTACACCATCATTGGCTATGAAGTGGTGCCCGATATCGGCAACTTCTTCTACACGCACGCCTACACCATGCAATACGCCGAGCCATTCACCCACACGGGTGCTTTGGCCAGCCGGAGCATTAACGACAACTGGAGCTGGTCGGCCGGTATCGTGTCGGGCTGGAACGAATTCGACTTCACATTCGGACCGCAATTCTTGGGCGGCATCACTTATACCGACAAGGATTACGGCAGCCTGGCTTTCGCGATTGTGACGGGCAACGAAAGCACGGTGAACGTGCCGGGCGTCGGTCCCGAGGCGAACCGGACGATGTACAGCCTGGTGTGGACCCGCAACTTGACCAGCCGGTACACTTACGTGCTGCAACACGACTTGGGGATTCAGCAAGATGCAGCGACCCTGCAAGGCACTCAGACGGCCGAATGGTATGGCCTGAACCAGTACTTGTTCTACAAGCTCAACTGCTGCTGGACGGCCGGCGTGCGGATGGAATGGTTCCATGATGATGATGGCTTTGTCGTTACGGGTCTGCGCCCAGGCAACCCGCTGGTGGGCAACTTCTTCGCCGGCGACTTCTACGAACTGTCGCTGGGCCTGAACTACAAGCCCAACGGCAACTGGAACATTCGCCCGGAACTGCGGTACGATTGGTTCAACGCGACCAGCGCCAATGTCGGTTCGCAGAATCCGTACGACAACAACACCGCCAGACAGCAGTTCTTGTTCGGCCTGGACGCCATCTATCAGTTCTAGTGGTTGGAGAACGATCGGAGAATCGGGATTCGTTGAGCTGACCTGATCGCAGCCCGGGTGTCGCAGGACCCCGGGCTGCTTTTTTGCGCTGTGGAATTGCGGACACACCTTAGAATTGCAGGTCCGAATTCGTTTGCACGGCAGCGCAGCGATTTTTGCCTGCAAAGCGGGCAGCAATGTCGACGGTTTAAGAGCCGACCAATAAATTCGCGAGGCATTTGGTCGGCCTAAGTCTCTGCCTCTTCGCCTGTTGCAAGCGTTGGCAAAAATCGGACAGCTTGCGACGAACTGGCATTGGCATAGCGCTTGCATTCATGTCCGCTGCCAGTGTGAGAGCAGATCGATTGGTTAGCAGTTTTCGGTCGGTTAGACCAGAGCTGATGTCAACTGTCTGCGGCTTACGGATGATTCAAACAAATCTGATGTCCGCTTGGTTGGGCATCTTGTGCGACGTGTGGTGTGGCAGTGCGTCATGATGACGCCGGAAGCGCGTGTGTGGGGTGTCACGGGCTGTCTCGTAGGCGAAAAGTTGGGCTTACGCTTGTCGGGCAGCTCGTGACACCTAATTTTTTCTTTGCAGGTCAGACTTCAGTCTGACAACCCACCACTAGTTAATTCGATCTTGTCAGGGCTAAAGCCTGACCTACTTTCGGCTCGTGCTTGGGCCAGAAGGATGCCCCAATGGCTTGAGTGAGCGCTCCGCCTAGCTCACTCAAGCCGGGGCGTTTCCTCGCAACCGTATTCCTCCGCTGGAACGGGACTTGTTGCGCCATACAGTCTCTACTAACATCGTTTAGAGAGATAACCCTTCCGCCTGCGATTGATCGCGTTTTGCATACACGCTTTCCACTCCACCAGCGCTACTCATGAAGCTCATTATTGCTATCATTCAGCCCAGCAAGTTGGAATCCGTCAAGGCCGCGCTTACCGAGGTCGAGGTGTTTCGCCTCACCGTCATGGATGTGCAAGGCTTTGGCCGCCAGAAAGGGCATGCCGAGCTGTATCGGGGGCATGAAATCAGCGTGAATCTGCTCCGCAAAGTGCAACTGCAAATAGCCGTGAACGAAGAGTTCGTCGAGCCCACGATCAACGCCATCATCAAGGGCGGCCGCACCGGGCCCACCGGCGAAATCGGCGACGGCAAGATCTTCGTCATCCCGATGGACGATTGCATCCGCATCCGCACCGGCGAACGCGGCGGCGAAGCGATCTGACATTGTCCGAGCGTGCCGGTCGGGAAACGCTCATCGGTCAATTACCGCTCTCCCAAGCCCAGGGGTTGCAACCCCTGGGCTTGCGCAAGTTTTCGCACACTATTTGCCACGATCGAAGCGCGCTCGCGCAAAAAATAAAAATCGATGTCGCAATGTTTGGAAATCGAGCCTGGAAAACAAGGCGTTTTTGAAAAACATTGCTCCATGACTGTCACATGGCAGCAGTGATCAATGGGCAGTGGTCGGATGACATTCTTTCTCCTCGCCTATCGAGAAAGGATCGGGGTAAGACCTTTGCCGTAACGTGTGTTCCCAAGCCCAGAGGTTGCAACCTCTGGGCTTGCGCGCTACTGACTCGATGCGCGCACAAAAAATAAAAATCGATGACAAAGTGTTCGCGCAAATCTCTCGTAAAAACCAGTGTTTTGCATCAAACATTTGTGCATTACTTGTGCACGCCGTCGCCTGTGGCAGCTGAGCGGATTTTTCACCACAGAGACGCAGAGAAGGCATTTTATATAGCCGCGAATGAACGCAGATGAACGCAAATAAATACGGACAAGGCTTTGCAGACCGTCGGTGATCTTCAACACAATCTAATTCTCGACTGCTTGAATCCCTGCCTCATTCGCGTTGATCCGCGTTCATTTGCGACCAATGTTGCCGGCTCTCTCCGTGCCTCTGTGTCTCCGTGGTTCAATTCCGGTTCCGCGCCAATCCAACCCAACCTCGGACGGCCAAACCCGAGGTCGGGAAACTCTTACTTACTTGTCAAAGACCGTCAGCCCTCGCCAATCGCGAGCGGGGGCCCAGAGTTCCGTTCGCCATTGTACTGACATGTGTACAAATGTCAATGTATGCTTTGGGCCAGACGGCCCAAAGGCGAGTTTGGAGAAATCCAGTTGTGCGCGGGTTTCCTGACCCCGCACACACATTTGACCGCAGGTCTCACTTTGATGGCAGGGAGACCTGCGGTCGCCTTGCTGGCACGGTCCGGAGATCCTGCCAGAACAGCGGTCGGTCAATGTCTCAAGTATTTCTGAAACAAGCGATCGCCGGGTTTGCAGACTGCAAGATCCATCAACATTGTTACAATGCGTGGCAACAGTTTAGTTGCACAATCAACTGTCGGGCCCTATCAAGATAAAAGGACGAACTATGCCTATTCGAAATATGTTCGCCACTTTGCTGACATTTTGCTTATTCCTTGTAGCGGCACGGGGTGATGACACAGCCGGCAGTCAGAAAGCTGAATCCAAGAGTCAACTCTCCGTCCTTGAGGGCATATTAAAAATTCATCCGAAGTATCTGTGGAAGTACTACATCGCCGAGTTTGCCAATGGACAGCAATGTGCCCTGTTCGAAGACGAAAAACTGAAGAACATCAAACCCGGCAGCTTGATTCATGTGGAAGGCCGGATTGGAACGCGCCTTTACCCCGGCGGGACCGAAAAGAACCCTTCGCCTTTCGGCCGCACTTGGTACATCTACATGGAGGTAGAGTCAGTGCGGGTCTCATGGGTACCAGAAGAAGGGGCCAACAAAACGGATCCGGTCCATCTGCCTGGAACTGCTCCTCGCTAGCGAGAACCAGAAGAAAAAACCAAGACGGGCAGCCCGAGATCGTCCTGCCGCGCCATCGCAATCCGCCGGATGGCAAGGGCAGCCCGAACCACTGGGAATACTGGCTGCGCGATCCCGACGGTTACACCGTGGTGTTGGCCAGTCGCTTGTGATAGATCGAATTCCTACGTCCACTGTGAACTAGCGTCGTTGGATTACCACCGTCCAACGAGCGTGGCATGATACAACGATAAACCGTGTGATTTGCGGCCGTCACTTGCCGCGGTCCCTCGGCCACCATTTGCAGAGCATGATGCCGAAGAAGAACAGGCCCATCATCGGCAGGGCCAACAAGAAGATGCTGTAAGGATCGGCAGGGGTCACTAAGGCGGCGATGACCCAAATCACGAGCACGGAAATGCGCCACTGCTGCAAGTACGAGCGGACCGTGAAGACGCCTATCCGTTCTAAAAACAGCATCACCAGCGGCAATTGAAAGGCCAGGCCAAAGCCCAGCGGCAAGATCATCACGAAGCTGAGCCATTCGCTGATGCGTGGCTCCGGATCGATGCCCAAAGAACGGTTGAAACTAAAAAAGAAGGCCAGCATGGGCTTGAACACGAACAGCGACATAAACACGCCTGTCAAAAACAGTGCCAGGCTAAACGGCATGTAGATGTAGACGTATTTTCGTTCATGCGGATACAAGCCGGCGGCCACGAAGTTCCAAACCTGATAAAAAACCCAGGGGCTTGAAAACACAATGCCCACGATGAGCGCGGCCTTCAGCCAGATCATGAAAGCTTCCTGGCTGCTCAGGCTCTTGGTACGCGTGCGCGGATCGTTGTTGAGGCTGTGCCAGATCAAGACCTCTTTCAAACCTGGCGGCGGCGAACCGCGCGGTTGAAGATTGGGTGCAGGCTGCACTTCGACGGCCGAATGCGGTGCTGAATTGAACGCACCGGGCGCTTTTGCAAAATCTTCTGGATCGACATAGACACGCTCGAACACCATCCCTTGTTGCTCGATCCGCGCAAAATCGTCCGGGGCGGCGTCTGGGTTGATTTTGCGCAGTTCCTCCACGGCGACGACTCGATAATAGTTCTTCAGTGCATTCTCAATCGGCAACTGAATGAGTCTGACCACCGCATCGGCAAAGAAGAAGCCCAAGCCGACGCCAATGAAAAGTCCCAGGATGGCGCGCCACAGGCAGCCGCGAAGTTCGTTCAGGTGCTCCCCGAACGACATGACGGAATCTTTAAACAGGTCGTCGTCGTGTTTTTCGATCATTTTTTACGCGACCCACCACGTCTGGCGGCCGCTTGCGTCAAAAGCACTTTTGACAAGCAAGCCCAGGGGTTACCCCTGGGCTTGGCGACGGTTTGGAAGACCTCTCCCTCGGTTTATACCACAAGACATTATGCGCAACTACGAACTCAGCCACACCGGTTGGGCCGAGCTCGGTCGAAATGGCTAGTTTTTTCCTGCGGTACCGGTAGAATGATTTAGGCAGCCGCATTTAATTGCCATGCGCCGTTTCTAGAGCGGCGCTGTATAGGAGGTGCATTATGTCGAAGTGGATGTTAGGTGGTGGATGGATTCTCGCGACGGGTGTTGCCGGGCTCCTTGCGAACACTAATTCTGCCAGGGCTGAAGGTGGTGTGCCCGCACGCTTCGCGGTGCAAACGACGATTGGCCCCATGGATGCCCCCGTTCGCACCGCCGAATTCAATTCCAATGATCGGCAGCGGACCAGCATTGAGCCCGTGCATTGGGGTGGCCGAGGATTTTACGGCGGCGGTTGGTACGGTGGCGGAGGCTGGTACGGACGTGGTTGGTACGCGGGCTATCGGCCCTACTACGCTTACCGACCGAACTATGCCTTTCGGCCGTACTACGCATATCGGCCCAATTACTACTCGTACTATCCGCGGTACTACGCCAATTATTATCCGGCGCCGTACTATTACTCGAATTACACGCCCATTTACTACTCGTACCCGACCTACTACGCGCCATCATTCGTGCCGTTTGGGTCGTGCTATTACTGGTAGTTGGATGTAGCGGTGGCTTCTAGTCTTGCTAATCGCTGCAGCGCTTGAATGCTTCGGGCAGAAATCGAATCAGGTCGCTGGCGATGAGCGAGGTTTGACCGAGCACCTCGGCTGCCAAGTCGCCAGCTAATCCGTGGACGAAGACCCCGAGCTGCGCGGCGCTGAATGGCGATAAGCCTTGGCCGAGCAGTGCGGTAATAATTCCCGTCAGCACATCACCGCAACCGCCGGTGGCCATGCCGGGGTTGCCCGTTGTGTTTTCGTAGAGTTCGCGCCCGTCGGTCACGATTGTGCGGTGACCTTTGAGCACGACGATAATCTGGCCGCGAATGGCAAAATCGCGGGCCCGGTCTTCACGTTCGTCGGGAATCAGTTTTGGAATGCCAACCAGCCGCGCAAATTCTCCGGGATGCGGCGTGACAATGCGGGGGCCGGCGTGTCGCGCGAACAGATCGGGCTGCGTGGCCAGTGCGTTCAGGGCATCGGCATCGACCACCATCGGCTGAGCGAATTCGAAAAACATTCGTCCCACTAAATAATCGACATCCGGCGTTAGCTGCATGCCCGGGCCGCATCCAACCGCGGTGCATTTGGCAGCCAGTTCGGCGATGCGACGATGTGCGGCCTTGGCGAGCCGACCCTGATCATCGCACGGCAGCGGAACTGTCATGTAAGACGGTTCATATCCTGCAACCACTAGCTGGCAAATTTCCGGTGTGCAAACGGTGACCAGCCCAGAGCCACTGCGCAGGGCGCCCAATCCCGATAGCGAAATGGAGCCCGCCATGCCGCGTGATCCGCCGACCAAGAGCGCATGGCCAAAAGTTCCCTTGTGGCTGTCGGGAGATCGAGCGGGCAATCGCGGAACTGGCGGGGCTGGCATCGGAGATATCGCAAAAATTGATCGATGATGAAACGCGGTAGCCCGCTGAGCGGCAAATTCGACATGGCGCTGCGAGCTATTTCAGCCGCCACCCAAGTATGTAGCAAAATCGCCGAAATGCGAAATACAAATCGCCACTCTTGCGATTTGCCAGCAACGATTATACCGATCGTGCGGCCGCGTGCTGAGCAATCAGTCCGGCGACATAGCCCCCTTTGAATCCGGCATCGACATTCACCACAGTGACGTTTGCCGCGCAGCTGTTGAGCATGCTGAGCAGCGCCGCCAATCCGCCGCAACTGGCGCCGTAGCCGACGCTGGTTGGCACGCCAATCACCGGACAGGCCACATATCCGCCCACAACACTGGGCAGCGCGCCCTCCATTCCAGCCACCACAACCACCGCATCGGCTTCTTGCAGCAGAGGCAATCGTTCTGGCAGCCGATGAGGACCCGCAACGCCTACATCTTGCACCATGATGGCCTCGATGCCCATCCAGGCGAGCGTTTCGCGGGCTTCTTCGGCCACTGGCAAATCGGAAGTTCCCGCCGTGACAATCGCCACGCTTGGTTTGCGATGCAGCGATGGAGTTTTTTCCGTCGGCGAGTTTTCGGCGTGGATCCGCAGTGTGCGACCAACTTCGTTGTAGTTGGCGTTCGGAAATCGCTGTTTCAGTGCCGCCGCTTTGTCGGCTGCGATCCGCGTCGCCAGCACATTGATTCGTTCGGCCAGCATGCGCTCGAAAATCTTTTCGAGCGTAGCCACCGTCTTTCCTTCGCCGTAAACTACCTCCGGATAGCCGCAACGCCGGCGGCGATCGAGATCAAGCTGGGCTTCCTCCAAATCCGCGGTCTTCGGTTTCGTTAGTTCACAAAGAAACGACTCCAACGAGATTTCGCCGTTCGATAAGCGCTGGGCCAGTTGATTAACGTGGTGCGTGTCCATAATTTCAATGTAGCGATCGACGGCCTGAGGATCGACTGCCGAATTCGCAGGCCAGCGGCGGTTCTAAGCGGCTTGACCCATTATCGCGGTGGCTGTAGAATCCGCCCAAACTCAAACGCATGTATGGAGTTGTGTTGACATTCGTCCGCCGCTCGCCAGGGGCTTCGCACGGGGCGAGAACGGCGTCACCAACCAGCACGCTTTCCCAAAATCTGGCTATCTCAATCGTTTCGTGGAGAGGCGCTCCTATGTCGAATCCGGGACCCGGGGCTGGCGACATTTTCGATGTGAAGAAGGTTCGCCGCCTGGTCGAGATGATGAAGGAGCATGATCTGGCAGAAATCGATTTGCGCCAGGGAGACCAGCGCGTGCGGATTCGCCGCGGCGCAGAGCCAATGGTCATGACGGGCGGCTCGCCAGCGGTTTATCAATCGGTGCCAGCCAGTCCGCCAACCGTTGAAGCAAAAAGTGCGGCCGCACCCGCGGGCAGCGATTTGGCCGTCATCAAAAGTCCGATGGTTGGTACTTTCTACGTTGCGTCGAGCCCCGATACGCCGCCATTCGTCAAAGTCGGCGACCATGTGGGACCGGAAACGATTGTGTGCATTATCGAAGCCATGAAAGTGTTCAACGAAATCCCGGCGGAAATCTCCGGCCGGGTGGCGGCGGTGCTGGTGGAAAACGGCGCCCCGGTGGAATTCGGCCAACCGCTGTTCAAAATCGACACGCGAAAATAAGGCAACTAGCGACTAGCAATTAGCAGAAGATGGAACTGCTTAGCAGTTCATTGTTTGGCTAGTTGCTAGTTGCTTGTCGCTCCATCCCATGTTCAAACGCATTTTGGTGGCCAATCGTGGTGAAATTGCGCTGCGGATTGTCCGCGCCTGCCGCGAACTGGGTATTGAAACGGTGGCCATCTTCAGCGAAGCAGATCGCGGCGCGATTTATCTCGACCTGGCCGACGAAGCCTATTGTGTTGGACCGCCAAAAGCCGCCGAGAGCTATTTGAAAATCGATCGCGTGATTAGCGCCGCAGAAATCGGCAACGTGCAGGCCATTCATCCTGGTTACGGCTTTCTGTCTGAGAATGCCCACTTCAACGAAATCTGCCGCAGTTGCAACATCGACTTCATCGGCCCGACGCCGGAAGCGATGGCTAAGCTGGGCGACAAAAATACTGCCCGCGGAATTGCCCGTGCAGCCAATGTCCCGGTTGTGCCAGGCAGCGAAGGGCTGATACCTAACGAAAAGGAAGCGGTGCGGCTGGCCCACGAAATTGGCTTTCCGGTGCTGATCAAAGCCACGGCCGGCGGTGGTGGGCGCGGCATGCGCGTGGCCGCCAACGATTTGGCCCTCAAAAGTGCCTTGCAACAAGCAGCCACCGAAGCCGAAGCCGCGTTCGGCAATGCCGGCATTTACCTGGAACGCTACATCGAACGCCCACGGCACGTCGAAGTGCAAGTCCTCGCCGATCATCACGGCAACGCCGTCCACTTATTCGAGCGCGAATGTTCTACGCAGCGCCGGCACCAAAAGCTGATTGAAGAGAGTCCCGCGGCGCATCTCACGCCCGAAGCCCGCAAAGCCATTTGCGAATCGGCGGTGAGGCTGATCAAAACCGCCGGTTACACCAATGCCGGCACGGTGGAATTCATTGTCGATCAAAGCGGCCACTTCTTTTTTATCGAAGTGAACGCGCGCATTCAGGTCGAGCATCCCGTAACCGAAATGGTCACAGGCATCGATTTGATCAAAGCCCAAATCCGCATCGCTTCGGGCGAGCCGCTGTGGTTCACCCAAGACGATGTGGTGCAGCGCGGCGCCGCCTTGGAATGCCGCGTTAATGCCGAAGACCCGAAGCGGAATTTCCAGCCCTGCCCAGGCAAGATCGAACGGCTCGTCGCGCCCGGCGGCTTTGGAGTGAGGTGGGATTCGCACGCGTTTTCCGGCTACATGGTCTCACCGTATTACGATTCGATGATTGGCAAGCTGATCGTGCATCAGCCCTCGCGCGCCGAGGCCATCGAAACCATGCAACGCGCCTTGGCCGAGCTGCGCGTCGAGGGAATTAAAACGACCGTGCCGCTGCACAAGGAAATTCTGGGCCATTCGGCATTCCACGAATGCCGGATCGACACTACGTTTGTCGAGCGCACATTTCTAATATGAGCGGCGATTTTTTAGCCCACGACGACCGCTAGCCGCACTCCCAGTGGCACAATATACTGTTGGCGTTACCCGTAATGCTGGGAGTTGGTTATGCAGACGTCGCTTTCTCATCCGCCGCACGCGGAAAGCCCAATTCGCCGCGCCGCCGTTTTGTTTGCCGGAGGTCCGGCGCCGGCTGCTAACGCCGTGATTTCCGCCACCGCCGATTCGTTCATGCGAAACGGCATCGAAATGCTGGGCATTATGCACGGCTATTCGGGTCTTGCGAAATTCGGGCCAGACCATCCGATGCGCGAAGGGGCAGGCCAAGATTACATCGTCATTACTCCCCGCATGATGCGGCGCACTGCGCAGCTCGCAGGGTATTTTGATCGGCACGGCCCGAACGAATCCTGGCAAGGACGTTTCGCATCCTGATGATTTGAACGATCCACAAAAATCGAAGCCGCTGCGCACGGTTTACGAGGCGTTGTGCTCGCTAGGCGTCGATGCGCTGATCTCGATCGGCGGTGACGACACGCTGAAGACCGCCAACAAGCTGAAGTTATTTCAGGATCGGTTGCCGCCGGGTTCGAAAAAAATACCGATCGTCCATTTGCCGAAGACGATCGACAACGATTACACCGGCATCGATTTCACGTTCGGCTATTTTACGGCGGTTGATACACTGGCCGGCGAAATTCGCAATTTGCTGCACGATGCCGAAGCCACGCGGATGTACTATCTGGCCGAAACCATGGGCCGCAGCGCCGGTTGGCTGGCCTACGGTGCGGCCATTGCCGGTGAGGCGAGTTTGGTGATCAGCGTGGAAGACATTCAAGGTCCCTTTGCCGCGAGCGAAGACGGCGTCGACGAAAAAACCGGTGAGAAGACGAGTCGCAAAATCATGAATGTCGAGGCGGTCGTTAAACACATCGTCAAAATGATGCGCGTCCGTGAGGAAAAGGAAGGCAAGCAGTACGGCGTCATCGTCATCGCTGAAGGTTTGGCCGAATTCCTGCCGTCGGAATATCTGAAAGACATTCCGCGCGATCAGCACGGGCATATCTCCGTTGCGCAGGTGAATTTGAACCGCCGGTTGGCACGCTATGTGGCCGACGAATACAAAAAGCAGACCAGCAAAGAACGCCGTGTCATCGGGCTGCAACTTGGCTATGAAGCCCGTTGTGCCAGGCCACATGCCTTCGACGTGATGTTGGGCAGCCAATTGGGCGTGGGCGCGTACCGCGCACTGGTCGAACAGCGGCTCGACGGCGTGCTGGTATCCTGCAAAGGGCAGCTTGAGCTCGTCTATGTTCCCTTCGAACAGTTGGTAAATCCTCAAACACTGGTCACCGTGGTCCGTTACATCGACCGCGAGTCCGATTTCCACAAACTCGCGCGGTTTCTGGAAACCGACGTCGACGAGTGATCGCAAGCGGCTCCGTCGTTGGACGAGCACATTGCGAATCTACAGTCGTTAGTGCAGTTCCATTTTACGTATAGCGGTATCCGCAGTGCCGGAAGTAGCGGCGGCATTCGGTTTCGTTGAACTCTTCCAGAATGCGGCCACAAAGTTCTCAAAGCTTATCGACGGTGCGCTCTGCGCCGTCGCGGAGCAGCTTCTTCAGTTTTGAAAATGCCAGCTCAATGGGGTTGAGGTCGGGCGAGTAGGGTGGCAGATAACGTAGTTCAGCGCCGGCGGCTTCGATGGCTTGCCGCACCCCCTTCACTTTGTGGCTGGATAGATTGTCCATCACCACGATGTCGCCCGGCCGGAGCGTGGGCGCTAAGTGTTGTTTGATCCACGCGAGAAAGAGGGAGCCGTTCATGGCGCCATCCACCGTCAGCGGGGCCACAAAACCTTCGGCCCGCAAGGCTCCGAGAAAGGTCGTCGTTTGCCAGCGCCCCGAGGGTGTCTTTTCGGTCAGGCGCGCACCTTGCGGCGACCGGCCATAGATGCGGGTCATGTTGGTTTTGGCCCAGGTTTCGTCGATGAAGACCACCTGGCGTGGATCGATCGCCGCTTGGGACGCCGCGCCACTCCAGACGCCGATCCGCCACGTCAGGACGTTCCTGCTCGGAGGCGATCAGCGTCTTTTTTTTCGCGTTCGTTCCAGCGCAGCGCAAGCGTTGCAGATCGTTTGCAGGCACACTTCTTGGCCCCGTTCCGCTTTCAGGTCGGCTTGCAGTTCACGTAGATAAATGTCCGGCCGCGCGTCGATCTTGGCTAACAACCACTCGGCCCAAGCTTGCCACTTGGGCTTGCGGTCACGCGTCGTCTTCGCGGCAATCTGACCTTTCTCGCGACGGTGCTGCTTAATCCGTCGGACCCAAGATTCGGAGACGCCAAACCGCAACGCCACGGCTTGAGTCCCTACATTCGCATCGCACGCAGCCAGCACTTGGCTACGAAACTCCTTCGTGTAAGCTTCCATCGACCACCTCCTTGAGATGGCCCCAGCTTAACCAGTTCGCCTAGAGGGCGCTAGAGCCTCGGTGGAAGCGCTCTAGCCGCTCAGCGTCCCCTTCGTGCTCGGTACGCCAGGCATGCGTGGGTCGTTTTCCACGGCCATTCGCAAAGCGCGGGCGGTGGCTTTGAAGACGGCTTCGCTGATGTGATGGCTGTTGCGGCCGTGGTGCAACAGCACGTGCAAATTCATCAAAGCGTTGGCGGCGGTGGCTTGCCAAAAATCTTCGACCAGTTCATTGTCGAAATCGCCGGTCTTCGGCACGGGGAACGTAACCTGAAATACCATCGCATAGCGGCCGCTCAGATCAAGCGCCGTTGTCACCAGCGTCTCTTCCATCGGCAATGTGAAATGGCCATAGCGGCGGATGCCGGCTTTGTCGCCGAGCGCTTGTTTGAGCGCCTGGCCGAAGGCGATTCCCACGTCTTCCACCGTGTGGTGCTGATCGACGTGCAAATCTCCCTTCGCTTTGATGTTCAAATCGATCGCCGCATGCTTGGCCAAGAGCGTCAACATGTGGTCGAAGAAGCCAACGCCGGTGGCAATCTGGCTTTGGCCCGATCCGTCGAGATTGAGCTCGACGCGGATTTGCGTTTCGGCGGTCTTGCGATCGATGCTGGCGGTACGAGGCATGGTTTGGTGTCTGAGTGTCTTAGTGCCCGGGTGTCTGAATGGCCAAAGGCACCTAGCCACCCTGGCACCTTCTCCCGACTACATCATACCGCGCAGTAGCGACAAACAGCTTTCAATCTGCTCGTCGGTGCCGACGGAAATTCTTAGCCCATCGCCCCAGCCGCGATAATCCATGTATCGCACCAGCACGCCGGTCGCCTTCAATTGTTCGTACAGTGGTTTGACCGGCACCTTCGGATGAGGGTTCCATACGAAATTGGCCTGCGATTCGACCGTGGCGAAGCCAAGTGCCCGCATGCCTGTAGCCAGCTTTTCCCGGCTGGCCAGGATTTTCTTGCGGTTCTCGGCCAGCCACGTCTGATCATCGATCGCGGCCGTGGCGCCAGCGATCGAAAGGGCATCGCAATTGTATGAATCCTTTACTTTCACGAGTTGCTCGATGATGTGTGGCTGGGCCACGATGTAACCGAACCGCAATCCGGCCAGGGCGTACGATTTGCTCAACGAACGGGTCACCAACACCTTGTCGGTTTCTTTCACCAGGGCGATGCAATTCGTGTCTGCGAAATCGACATACGCTTCGTCTACAACCAAAGGACAGGGCAGGGCAGTGGCGATTTCTCGAATCCACGCCGGCGAAATCATTGTCCCCGAGGGACTATTCGGATTCGGCAAAAACGCAAGCTTCAACCGCGCTTGCGGTTTAGCAAAGTCCTCGCCGAGCGACCAATCTTTTTGAAAATGAATCTCTTCGGCGTTTGCTCCCTGCAGCTGCGCCAACGTCTTGTAGAGGATGTAGCTTGGATACGGCAGCCGCAGCAGATCGCCTTGACCTACGAAAGCCCGGGTGACAATCGTCAAAATATCGTCGCTGCCGTTGCCACACAAAATCCAATTCGGCTCGATGCCCAATAGCTCGGCGGCGCGGTTGCGGAACGCATCGGCCATCGGGTCAGGATACTTTTGCAACCCCGCTTGGATGCGCGGCCGATCGCGCGCTGCACCGCCGGCGACGAGGGATACGGATTCTCGTTCGTGTTGAGCTTGGTCACCTGCCCGCCGCGCGGCTGTTCGCCGGGCACGTAACCTTGCAGCGCTCGAATTGTGTCGCGGACGTAATTGGACATGAGTGGAAATCGTTTTGGCATTAATCTCTACGGCAGCATGATTTAGAGCCCGTCGGAATTTTGTCCCATTCCCAGGGGGCCCCTTTTTTTCGCGCACAATTCATCCATTTTGTCGCAGTTGGAATCGCGTTTGTACGTGATTTTCCGAGCAATTCGCCGATCCGATTGCGACAAAAATCGGCGAATTTTGTCGTAAAACATCCGCTGATTTTGCCTTTCAATCGTGCCGTGCGTCCTCCGCGGAGTGACTTTTGAACTCGGAAAATCATGGTAAGTGCAAGGCGTTTCACAAATATCGTCCCGTCCCGCTGATCGGCTACAATGCGGGGCATGAAGCTGCCACGGTTTAGCCTGCGGACACTCTTTGTATTGATCGCTCTCATCGGTCTCTTGATGGGTTCCGTCAGGCTGCTAAATCATTTTGTGTTTAGCAGCAGGGCAGTTTTTGAACGAATCACTGGTCTGGACCTGCCTCCCTCCGCATCGATCGTAAATCATTCAGTGGTTGAGTGCGGCCCAATGGGATCAGACACTTTTCAGTGCATTCGCGTAAAAACTGACTCCAAAACTATTGATACCTGGGTACGAATGGCGTCATGGAAGACCGGTCCCGTTATCGGAAGTTATCTACGTGCTGAACATACCATACCAGACAGCATTCTTTATTCCGACCACATACTTTATTCGCTCGACGCTCAGCAGGATGGCCGGAGTGGTAAGTTGACCGTGCTCGATCCAACATCGGATGAGGCATGGCTTTTGTGCTGGTAGTCCACGCATGAACCACGCGAGTTTCACGACACAACAGCCATTGTAATGTACATATTTACACTCGTCAAGAGCCCAACGCAGAAAATTTTACTTCGAAAACCGGATGTCGATGCTGGCGCGGTGGGCCGTCAAACCTTCCTTGTCGGCCAGGCGGCGGATGTCGTCGGCCAATGCGGACAGCCCCGTTTCATTGAGCGCAATCACGCTGTTGCCGCGTAAAAAATCGTTGGCAGTCAACCCGGCGGCGAATCGGGCCGTGCCGCCGGTGGGGAGTACGTGCGACGGACCGGCCGCATAATCGCCGGCGGCCACGGGGCTGAAATGGCCCAAAAACACGGCCCCGGCGTGCGGGATTTTTTCGAGCAGCGATTCCGCATCCGACGTGGCGATGTGCAAATGCTCGGCGGCAATTTCATCGGCCAGCGCACAGGCTTCGTCGGAGTTTCGAGCCAGAATCAAGGCGCCGAACTGCTCTAAACTTTGCCGGGCCAAATCGCCGCGCGATAAATGGGCCGTTTGCTTTTCAAGTTCGCCGGCCACCGCTTCAATCAACGGCGCATGCCAAGTGATTAAGATGCCGGAGCCCGGGGCATGCTCGGCCTGAGCAATCAAATCGGCAGCGATGAAATCAGGTCGAGCGGTTCCATCGGCAACGACCACCACTTCGCTCGGGCCAGCGATTGAATCAATATCCACATCCCCAAACACATGCCGCTTGGCCAGCGCGACGAACAGATTGCCCGGCCCGACGATTTTGTCGACTTTCGGCACCCCTTCAACGCCGTAGGCCAGTGCCGCGACGGCCTGAGCGCCACCCATTCGATAAACTTCGGTGATGCCGAGCTCGTGGCACGTCGCCAATAAATCCTGGTTGTATGCGCCGAACTTGGTCGGCGGGGCAACAATCGCCAATTGCTTGACGCCCGCTGCTTGTGCGGGCACGGCCGTCATCAACACCGTCGACGGATATGCTGCGGCTCCGCCTGGAACGCAAATGCCGACTCGCGCCAGCGGCAGATAGCGCTGCCGCAGATATCCGCCGCCGGGTAAATCAACCTGTACATCGCGTTGCAAAATCGCGTTTTGAAATCGCAGGATATTTTCGCGAATTCGCCGCACGCTGGCCAAAAACGCCGGCTCTGCAGCGGCATGGGCGGCGGCTAAATCTGCGGCTGCAACCCGAATCGTGGCAGCCGTCAGATCGGCCTTGTCGATCCGCGCCGAATAATCGAGCACGGCGGCCAAGCCTTTGGATCGCACATCTTCGCAAATCCGCTCGACCACTTGCTGCGGCGAAAGTGGTTCGCCGAACACTTCAATCGTCCGCTGCCGGCTGGCTTCGCTGACCACATTCCCCCGTGGACTAAGCCGCAGGCGCAAATCGGCAATCGCCTGGCGCACATTCGCTTGGCGAGTATCGATGCGCAGCAGTTTCAGCGGGTTGGACATCGTTGTATGGACACCAGCCGCGAGCTAGGGTTCAATGGGGAACCGCTATTCTGCCCAGCCGACTATAAACAGAAAAGGGCGTCCACCGGGTGCCACGGGCTTTGCCAGTGTTTTTCCACCTGGCGCCGGCATTTTTCGAGTGATGTTGAACTAAGGTTCGCCGGACACTGGCAGAGCCAGTGGCACCCAGCAATGGCATTGCGATTATTCATATTTTTTTTCGTCGGTGTCTGCCTCGGGGCGGTCATCAATCTCTGCATTTACCGGCTGGCGTATTGGCGGCGGCGGATCAGTCCATGGGGCTTCATGCGCGGGCTGATTCCGGCGCGGTGCTGGGCCGATCGGATTCCGATTGTTGGTTGGATTAGCTTGCGGCGCGAGGCGCAGATTCATGGCCGAGGGTTTTGGATTCGGCCGCTGCTCGTGGAAATCGGCTTCGGGCTGCTCGTTGCCGGGCTGTACTGGTGGGAAGTTGGACGGCGAGCGCTCATTACGCCACCACTGCCGGTGAATTGGCCGCCGCTCGGCCCAGCCGCTCATGCGATGATGCACGCACAATTTGCAGTACACGTTGTGCTGCTGGTGTTTATGACGATCGCCACGTTTATCGACATCGACGAGCAAACCGTGCCCGATGCGGTGACCGTTCCGGGAACGATGATCGGATTGTTAATTGCAGCCGTTTGTCAGGCTGCAACGTTGCCGGCGTTGGAAGTGATCGTGAACCCTCAGCGGTGGGAAGATCTGCTGGGGCCACTGCGGTTCGATTTTCCCGATCAGGGAAACGCGTTTCTGCCGAGCGCACTTTCGCTGGTGCTGGGCCTGGCGATTTATTTGTTGTGGTGCTTCGCGCTTTTGCCGCGGCGGTGGCGGATGGGCGTCAGTGTGCGAAAAGCGTGGCGTGTGATGTGGCGGCGGATTGCAGCCCGATCCGATTGGACGTGGATCATGGCGCTGGCCGTGGCGGGCTCGGTGATCATTTTTGTAACGTGGCTGCGGGGCGGACAGGCGTGGCGCGGATTGTTCTCGGCGCTGGTTGGCCTGGCCGTTGGCGGTGGGATGATTTGGATTATTCGCATCATTGGCGGCGTCGTGCTGAAGCGCGAGGCGATGGGCTTCGGCGACGTCACGCTGATGGCCATGATCGGCGTGTTTTATGGTTGGCAGCCGGTGATCCTGGTGTTTTTCCTGGCCCCGTTCGCCGGAGCGCTGCTCGGTTTGCTGCAAGTCTTGTTGCATCGCGAAAACGTGGTGCCGTACGGTCCGTTTTTATGCCTCGCGGCACTAGTGGTTTTGATTTTTTGGGCCCCGATTTGGAATTACGCCGGCCAGATGTTCACCATTCCGTGGCTGGTGCCCTCAGCAATCGCGGTGTGCCTGCCGCTGTTGGCGCTGCTCTTGCTTGGGTGGAAGCTGCTGAAAGACAGGCTGATCGGAAATGACGAATGATTGGATGTCTGAGCGACCGTTGAGTCATTCAGGCATTCAGTCATTCGTCATTTTCCGGTGCTATCTTTCAGCATGGGTGCCTTGTTCGAAAACGTGACCGATCTCGAAGCCGGCGTCGATGTTCTGCAGCGGAGGCGGTACGGAGTGATCGAGGTTTCGAGTGGCCGCTTGATTGCCGTACATTTGCGGCCCTGGCCGAAGTTGGTTTCGCTTTTGAGCGTGCTGTGGGGGCAGTGGTATCATCGGCACATGCTAGGCGATCGGATGTGGTTGTATTACAATCAGCCAGCGCGGTATCCAGATTTTTTGGCGCTGAAGTTTGCGGTGTCGGCTCGCGGCACAACTTGGGCGACGGCGCACCGGGCACTTAAAGTGCTGGATGAAATCGCCTGCATCAAGCGTACCGACGCGCTGTTGTGCGATGCGGCGAACTTCCGACTGTCGCCTCGGTTGCTAGCACGCGAAGGCTGGGAGCCACATGCCACGAGCCGGTGGCACCGCAACTACATCAAGCGTTTCTACGGCAGCTACCCACGCTTGTGGACGCCGCAAACGTCGGATGAAACGCTAGCGATGACAGCGTGAGGAATGAACGGGTGAAGAGGTGAGCAGAGGTGAACGGGTGATGTTTTACGGTTGATTGCCGCTCTCACCCCTCTAGCTTCCATCGAACTGGCATTGCGAATCGCCCGGTTCGTCGCTACCATCCCCGCCACTTTGTTTCTGCGGCGCAGGAATGCGTGCCGCCTCGTCTCAACGTCTCATCGGTTAGTTTCATCCAAGGAGATCGCCATGCCGGGCGCCCATTGCCGGCGAATTTCGATTGCGCTTTTGGCGCTGGCGATGGCCGGTTGTCAGCAGAATCCGTATGCATCCACCGCTCAACCACCGGCGTTTGAGCAGCAGCAACTGGCGATGATGCAGCGGCAACAGGAACTGCAAAGCCGCACCAGCACGCTGGATTTGGATAATCAGGAATTGCAGGTCAAACTGGCCCAGGCCCAGCAGCAAAATCATTTGCTTCAAGATCAACTCACTGTTACGCGGCGAATCGCTCAATAGCACCACGCAACTCTTGACGCAGGCCCGTGAAGGTCAGCAATCGGCCCAGCAACAGGCCGAAGCATTGGCGGCATCGGCGCACCGGCGCAACGCAGCCATGATCAGCGCCAACAGCAGCTTGGAAAAAAGTCTCCCGGTCATCAACCTGCCCGGCGTTGAAGTGCGGCAAGATGGCGATGTCGTGCGGATCGAATTGCCGGCCGATCGGCTGTTCAATCCCGGCACGGCGCAGATCCGCCAGGATGCGTCGCCGATGTTGGATACCGTTGCGGCAGAAATTCAGCGCGCTTATCCTAACCAAATCATCGGCGTCGAAGGGCACACCGATTCCGACCCGCCACAGCAGGGCACTTGGCAGTCGAATCATCAACTGTCGACCGCCCGAGCCGGGGCGGTGCTCGACTATCTTGCCGGCCGCAGCCACATGCGTCCGCAGCAGTTGTTTGTGGTCGGCCACGGCGGAAATCACCCGGTCGTTTCCAACGCCACGCCACAGGGGAAAGCCCGCAATCGACGCGTGGAACTGGTGGTGTACCCAGAGCAGTGGACGAAGTGATTCGTCCGTCGTCCGTCGTCAGTTGCCTTTATTATTTGGACCCTGCTCCAAGAACTCGCGATTGGCTAGAATCGCAGTTGAGCGCGAACCGTTATTCGCTCGGTCATGTCGTGGCCAGGGTGTGATTTCGCGTTTGCATGCAAAGGACAACGGACCACTGACAGCGGGCTGCTTGCCATGATTGCCATTGTCGATTATCAGATGGGGAACCTGCGCAGCGTCCAGAAAGCCTTGGAGCGCGTCGGGCATCCAGCGGTCATCACCAGCAATGCGGCGGAGATTGCCAAGGCGGATAAAGTGATTCTGCCCGGCGTCGGGGCGTTTGAAGACGCCATTGCTGAACTGCGGCGGCGCGATTTGGTTGGCCCGATCAAAGACGTCATCGCTGCCGACAAACCGTTTCTGGGAATTTGCCTCGGGCTGCAATTGCTGTTCGAGGTCGGCTACGAAAACGGCGTCCATGAAGGACTCGGCGTTGTGGCCGGCGAGTGTGTGCGATTCGAGCTGCCGCCGGAACTAAAAGTGCCACACATGGGCTGGAACGCCCTTTCGATCCGCCGCCGGGCGCCGATGCTGGAAGGTATTGCCGACGGCACGCACGTCTACTTCGTCCACTCGTACTATGTGAAGCCGAGTGACGAAAGCGTGATCGCCACCACCACCGATTATGGCGGCCCCTTCTGCTCGATGATCTGGCGCGGCAATCTGTTCGCCACGCAGTTCCACCCGGAAAAGAGCCAGGCAGATGGGCTGAGGCTGCTGCGCAACTTCGCGGAGCTCTCCACCGTCACTGCGAGTATTTAACCGCAGAGTGCGCGGAGAGTCGCAGAGGAAACGCAGATGAGAGAAATTAATGAGATCTGCGGGCAGATCGTTCATCCTTCGTTTCCTCAGCGTCCTCCGCGGTGAATCGTCCGTTCGCCACTTGCAACACGCTTTCCCCTGTGGCATATTTCGGGTTTCTGTATCACCAGTCAGGTGCCAGCTGGGGGAGCGATTTCGCCCATGCAGATTTGGCCTGCTATCGACCTGCGCGGCGGCAAATGCGTCCGCCTTCAGCAAGGCGACTATAGCCGCGAGACGGTTTTTGCCGACGATCCGGCAGCCGTGGCGGCCGAATTGGTTGAGGCGGGGGCAGAGTGCCTGCATCTGGTGGATCTGGACGGCGCTCGGGAAGGCAAACCGGCGAATCTGGACGCCATTCGGGGGATTCTTTCGGCCGTTGAAGTGCCGTGTGAACTGGGCGGCGGCATCCGCGATGAAGCCACGATCCGCATGTTGATCGACGATCTGGGCCTTGCGCGGCTCGTGATTGGCACCAACGCACTGCGCGATCCACATTGGTTTCGGCACGATGGTCGGTCAGTTTGCCGGCAAGTTGGCGCTAGGCATCGACGCCCGCAATGGCTTGGTCGCCACCGACGGCTGGCTGCAGACCAGCACGACGCCGGCGATCGACCTGGTCAAGCAATTCGAAGGAGAGCAGCTGGCAGCGATCATTTACACCGACATCGCCCGCGACGGAATGTTGGAGGGACCGAATCTGGAAGCAATGAAAGCCATGCGCACGGCCACGCAGTTGCCGGTGATTGCCTCGGGGGGGGTCACCACGGCGGCCGATGTGACGGCGCTGGCGGCGATTCCCATGGCCGGCTGCATCATCGGTCGGGCTTTGTATGAGGGAAAACTAACGCTGGCCAATGCGCTGGCGGCAGTTGCAGTAGGCGGTAAACAGTAGGTAGTAGGTAGTTAATAGCCGGCGGGCAACGCCCGCCGGAGCGCCGAACAGTTGAGGCTCCACTTGCACTTCCTTCGGTGGGCATCGCTCACCGGCTAAGAGATCACTCACAACTCACCAATTCTCTATGTCCAAATACAAAGTCGAAGACATCCGCAACATTGCCCTTTGCGGCCACGGATCGTCGGGCAAGACGACGCTTGGTCGATAAGATTCTGAACCTGACCGGCGCCGTCACTCGTCCCGCCAGTGTGGACGACGGCACCAGCGTCTGCGATTTCGACGAAGAAGAAAAGCACCACAAACATTCGATCGAAGCGGCGCTGGTGCATTTCGAGCACGGCGGCAAGCATTTCAACGTGATCGACACGCCGGGCTATCCCGATTTCATCGGCCAGGCGATCGGCGCCTTGCGGGCCGTCGAAACTGCAGCTCATCGTCAGTCAACGCCCACTCCGGCATCGAAGTCAACACCCGCCGCGTGTTTCAAGAAGCGGGCAAAGCCGGACTGGGCCGGATGATCGTCGTCAGCAAGATGGACACGGAGAACATCGATTTCCCGAAGCTGCTGGCCAGCATTCAGGAAATGTGGGGCAAGGCCTGCGTGCCGCTGAACGTGCCGATTGGCTCAGGGCACGATTTCAAAGGCGTGGTCAGCACGCTCAAGCCGCCGGCCGACACTAAGGGGGCGCTGGCCGATGTGAATGTGCTGAACCAAGCACTGATTGAAACCATCGTCGAAATCGACGAAGAAGTGCTGGCCCGATACTTCGAAGGCACGCCGCCGACGGACGAAGAAACAGCGCGGCTGATTGTGCAGAGCCGTCGCCCAGGGAAGTTTGATTCCGATCGTCTGCGTGGCGGGCAAGGCCGGCAGGGGCTGAAGGAGCTGCTCGATGCGCTGGCGATGTGTGCGCTTGTCGCCGGACAAGATTGTCCGCAAAGCGGCGAACGAGGAAGGGGAGGAAGTTGAGATCAAATGCGATCCAGCCGGGCCGCTGGTGGCGCAAGTGTTCGGACGCGCATCGATCCGTTTGTGCAAAAGCTCAGCTTCATCCGTGTGTTTCAGCGGCACGCTCAAAAAAGACGAAAGCGTGCATGTGTCCGCGCGTGAAGAAGAACGTCAAAATTGGGCCGCTGTTCGAAGTGCAGGGGGGCGAAACCAAGCCATCGAATGCGGCCTCGGCCGGCGACATCGTGGCCATTGCCAAGACCGAAGATCTGCACACCGGCACGACGCTGGGCAATTTGGTCATGCCGCCGATCAAGTTCCCAACGCCGATGGTCGGCCTGGCCGCCACGCCAAAAGCCGCGGCGACGAAGCCAAGCTGTCCGGCGCACTTGCACAAAATCGTCGAAGAAGACTCCAACGTTCCGCATCGATCGCGATTCGCAGACCAAAGAGCTGGTGATGACCGGCATGAGCGAGTTGCACCTGACGATTTTGCGCGAACGGCTCAAACGCCGCGACAAAGTGGAAGTCGATGTCAAGGAGCCGAAGATTCCCTATCGCGAAACGGTCCAAGCACAAGGCCGAAGGCAGCTATCGGCACAAAAAGCAATCGGGCGGCCGCGGACAGTTCGGCGAAGTTCACATCCGCATGTTTCCTTTGCCGAAGGACGTCAACCCCGCGGAGTATTGCACCAAGGAACGTTTTCCGCACATGCGGGAGTTTCATTACGACGAGAAGCACAATTTCCTGTGGGTCGATTCGATCGTCGGCGGCACGATTCCCAACAACTTTTTGCCGGCAGTCGAAAAGGGCTTTATGGAGCGGCTGGATCGCGGCGTGATCGCCGGCTATCAGGTGCAAAACGTCGGTGTGGAAGTTCACTTTGGCAAATATCACGATGTCGACAGCTCGGAAGCCGCGTTCAAGACGGCCGGCTCGATGGCGTTTCGCAACGTGTTTCAGGAGGCCAAGCCGGCACTGTTGGAGCCGATTGTCACGCTGCACGTTACCGTGCCCAGCGGCAAGGTCGGCGACATCAACAGCGACATGTCGGGCCGCCGCGGCCGCGTGCTGGGGCATGGAATCGGCCGGCGGCGATTTGCAAACCGTCTCGGCCACCGTGCCGTTGGCGGAAGTGACCACCTATGCCCGCAATCTCTCGAGCATCACGGGAGGGCAGGGGAGCTACACGATGGAGTTCAGCCACTACGATGTGGTGCCCGGCAACGTGCAGAAGACGATCGTCGAGAAAGCGGTGATGGCGAAGGAGGAGGAAGAGGAGTGAGATTGAATGGTGAGTGGGCAATCTGGAATAGTTTCCGCCGTTTATGAAGAGCTGCCAGCACATAGAGGAGATCAATTTGCGACTTCGCGAAGTCGGCTATGTTATCTGGGCTGGGCTATTTGGCTTCCTCGGGCTTGTAATCGCACCGCTGGGCTGGCTATTCGACTTGCTGGGCCTATCTGCCTTGTTGAAAACTGCGCCTCCACCGGCCGGACAAAGGTCACCGAAACCGTCTCGTCGCAGCGATGTACTTCAATCCGAAAACAATCCAAGTGATGGCGAAACTTAGGCATAGCGATGCCGACCGTCGCACATTCATTCGCGCTAATTTTGCCTTAACTTGACCTAGAGCACGGGCCGACTAAAAGCAGAAGACGGTTGATTTTGCGGCTTTTGAGCCCTACGATGGTTGGGTTGGCGGCGTGCTAGTCTCGTTAATCTTTACGCCCGTTCGCTAGTTTTCTTTTCCCGGTTGCCAATGACCAACCAACTCGTCGGTAAGCCGTTCCGCTGCGAGTGTTGTTGTCAGGTCTAATTCCGGACGCGCTGCCGGTTCGTTGGCATCCACTTCCTTTCGCCACTTGGCGAGTGATTTACTGTAACATCGCGCTTGTGGCTTTCGCTAGAGTAACCGAGGCATCGAAACGCCGGGCCGAGCCCGACCGCTACACGATTTAACCCTGGTCCCGTCATGGCTACCGATCTACGTCTCAAAGACCAACTGCCTGAACTGACCAAGAGAATCGTGCAGACCTACAGCGAGGTCGGCACCATCAACCATCTTGGTCATTGCCCGTTGCCGAATTACGACGTGATCATTGCCTGCTGCGAAGACCTCAAGGAAATCATCTATCCTGGCTTCCGACGGCGGGAAGGCTTGCATATGGGCAACGTGCTGTATCACGTGGGCGATCTGATCGACTCGTTGCACGACAAACTGACGGTGCAAATTGGCCGAGCCCTGCGGCACGATGCCGGCGCGACCGAGACCTGCACCGAAGACTCCGATTTCGAAGCCCTGGGCCAAGTGAAGGCGGTCCAGTTTCTGGAACAAATTCCCGAAATCCGTCGGCTACTGGCGATCGACGTGCAGGCCGCGTTCGATGGTGATCCCGCGGTTCGCACCATTGATGAGGTGATTTTCTGCTACCCGGGCCTGGAAGCGGTGACGATCTATCGTCTGGCTCATGTATTGCGCGGATTAAACGTGCCGTTTATTCCGCGGATGATGACCGAATGGGCCCATTCGCGGACCGGCATTGACATCCACCCGGGCGCGACGATAGGCGAATTTTTTTTCATCGATCACGGCACGGGAGTCGTGATTGGCGAGACGACCGAGATTGGAAACCACGTCAAGATTTACCAAGGTGTTACGCTTGGAGCTTTGAGCTTTCCGACCGACGGCGACGGCAACCTGCTCCGCGGCCACAAGCGGCATCCGACCATCGAAGATCGCGTGGTGATTTACGCCAGCGCCACGATTTTGGGCGGCCGAACCGTCATTGGCCACGATTCGGTCATTGGCTCGAGCGTCTGGCTTACCAAAAGCGTCGAGCCTCACACGACCGTTGTGCTGGAAGCCCCGCGGCTGAGAATGAAGAGCGAGGGGCTGGGCGAACTGGAACCGGCGCTGAATTACGTCATCTGAGTGGGATGTTGTGCGCGCTGATTTCGCTCGAACGCCCTGAGATTGTTACCCAGAGTTGGCACGGTCGATTGCACTACTTATTGCCGATTCGCTCCAGCAACCGCCGGAAGTCGGCGTCCAAATCGGCTCGCAACTGAGCGAAATCGGCAAAGACGCAGCTTGTTTCCAACTCGGCGACGCTTTCGGACCACTTTGCGACTGGCCAGAACCGGGAGCAGAAATCTCCCTGCCGTTCGGATCGGTGTAACGGCCGGCATTCCCGGAAGATGATCGAAGCGTCGGTGCCTTCGTTCTCGATGAATCCAATCATCTGGCTGGTCAAACAAAGCCTCTTGCGTCTTGCTTCCATCCTGGCCGCGTCTGGAACCGGCAACGGCCGATTCACTATTGATAGATTTCGGCAGCCCAGTCCGCGCCGCGTAAGCCGAGATGCTGACGCGCCGCGCGGAATTCTGCAATCGCCAAGCACCCGCAGTCCGCTTTGATGGTTTATGAAGGCCAGAGCAGGTTCGGTCATGGCAGGTCGAAGAGTCGAAAAGTCCAAGAGTCGAAAAGTCGGGGGAAGCACAATCGCTTATCGGACCGTCTGATCATGGTGGTCCGCATTCTTCGACTTTTAGACTCTTCGACCGTCTCTTAGCCGGCCACTGCCCCGTGCTCGGCGGTTCGCAATTGAGCCCGGGCTTGCAGTTCCAGTCGGTCGCGGATGGCCAGCAGTTCCGGAGAGTTGGCTTTGCGGGCCCGCGCGGCGGCCAGATGTTCGCGGGCGACGTTGGCGTCGAGTTTTTCGGCCGGAATGGCGCTACTGGTAAGGACCGAGACAATGTTGGTCGCGACCTGCACAAAACCGCCATCGACGTAGAACCGGCGAATCACGTCTCCTTCGGTTATCCGCAGCTCGCCATAGCCCAAGCGGCCGATAAATGGACTATGGCCGGGGGCGACGCCTAACTCGCCATCATAAAGCGGCAAAGCCACAAAGGTGGCAGGAGTTTGCACGACGGTGGCCTCGGGAGTGACAATGATGCACTCCAAGATCGAGATTGGACTAGTCACGTCAACGCCTGCTGCGAGTGGATCGGCCATCGGTCGCTATTTCTTCTCCATCTTCTTCGCTTGCTCTTCCGCCTGTTCGATTGGGCCGACGTACATGAAGGCTTGCTCGGGCAGGTGGTCCCATTTGCCGTCGCAGATTTCTTCAAAGCTGCGGATGGTTTCTCGCAGCGGGGTGATTTCGCCCGGCTTGCCGGTGAATACTTCGGCCACCAAGAACGGCTGCGACAGGAACCGTTCGATGCGGCGGGCCCGATTGACGACTTGCTTATCCTCTTCGCTCAATTCTTCAACACCTAAAATCGCGATGATGTCTTGCAGTTCGCGATACCGCTGCAAAATGCCTTGCACGCGGCGGGCGATGGCGTAGTGGCGTTCGCCGACGTATTGCGGATCGAGAATGCGACTGGACGAAGCCAACGGATCGACGGCGGGGTAGATGCCTTTTTCGGAAATCGCTCGTTCCAAATAGAGGAACGCATCGAGCTGGCCGAATGCTGTGGCCGGGGCGGGATCGGTCGGATCGTCTGCTGGCACGTACACGGCCTGTACGCTGGTGATAGCTCCGCGGCTAGTTGAAGCAATTCGTTCTTGCAGAGCGCCCATTTCTGTGCCAAGCGTCGGCTGGTAACCTACGGCACTGGGCATGCGACCCAAAAGGGCCGATACTTCGCTGCCAGCCTGCGAGAAACGGAAGATATTATCGATAAAGAGAAGCGTATCGGCCCCGGTCTTATCCCGGAAATATTCGGCCATCGTTAATGCCGACAAAGCGACCCGCAATCGAGCTCCAGGCGGTTCGTTCATTTGTCCGAACACCATGCAGGTTTGTTCGATAACGTGCCGGCCAGTATCGCCGATTTTGGCTTCCTGCATTTCCAGCCACAGGTCGGTTCCTTCACGAGTTCGCTCGCCGACGCCGGCAAATACCGAGTAACCGCCGTGGGCACTGGCGATGCGGGCGATCAACTCGGTCAAAATGACCGTCTTTCCCAAACCGGCCCCGCCGAATAGACCGGCTTTGCCGCCGCGGACGAACGGCGTGAGCAAGTCGATGACCTTGATGCCGGTTTCGAACACCTCGGTCTTGGTAGAAAGATCGGTGACCGGCGGGGCATCGCGGTGGATCGGCCAGCGCTCTTTGGCATTGACCGGGCCGCGGTTATCGATCGGATCGCCAAGCAAGTTGAACACACGGCCCAGCGTAGCTTCGCCCACCGGCACGCTGACCGGACCGCCGGTATCGACCGCTTCCATTCCGCGGACCATGCCGTCGGTACTGGCCAAAGCGACGCAGCGCACGCGGCCGCCGCCCAAGTGCTGTTGGACCTCGCCGGTGAGTTGGAGTTTGGTCCCCTTCACATCGGCGTCGATTTTCACCGCGTTGTAAATGGCCGGCAGGCTTTCCTCCGGAAATTCCACGTCGAAGGTTGAGCCGATGACTTGGGTCACGCGCCCCACGTTCTTCGCGGCAGCGGGTTGCGTGGGAGCATGTTTCGCGGGAGCAGATGCAGTTGCCATTTTCAGGGTTCAGGGTTCGGGGTTCAACTACCAATAGCCCGCGGCGGAAGCCGCAGGTCGCGTTCATTTATTCTTTGTCATTCGGATTTCGTCATTTGCTTCTCAGCCCTTCATCGCCTCGACGCCGCCGAGAATTTCCATAATCTCGCCGGTAATCTGGCTTTGCCGGGCACGGTTGTAATGCATGCTAAGCGATTTGATCAGCTTGTCGGCATTGTCGGTGGCCGATTTCATGGCCACCTTGCGAGCAATCTGTTCGCTTACGGCAGCATCGAGGAAGCACTTAAAAAGCTTCACTCTGAAACTGGTCGGCACGACTTCTTCCAAAATGCTCGCGGCCGACGGCAGGAATTCGTACATCGATTGGCCGGCCTTATCCGCTTGCGGCTTAGCAGAATCGCTGCCAAGCGACGACAGTGGCAAAAGCGTCTCCACAATCGCCGTCTGCTTGCTCAAACTATCGAACCGCGTGTAAGCCACGTCGAGTCGATCGAGCTGGCCGGTGATGTATTCGTCCAGGTAGCGATTGGCCAGCACATTCACTTCGGCAAACGATGGTTTGTCTTCGAAATGCGTGTAGGCGTTCGCAGATTTAATCGCCCGGTACTTGTACGCCGCGATGGCACGTTTGCCGGAGAGTTCGACATCGACCTGCGGAATTTGCGATTTAAGTTCGTTGAGCCGACTGAGCGAGGCCCGAACCACGTTGGAATTGTAGCCGCCGCACAGCCCGCGGTTGCCGTTAATCACCAGCAGAACCGCTCGATTGATCTTTTCGCGCGGTTGCAAAAGTGGATGGCTGACTTCTAAGCCGGCATGGGCCAGGTCGGCGACCAGTTGCGTGATCCGTTTGGTGTAGGCCGTCGAAGCGTGCGCGCGGTCCATTGCCTTCTTGAATCGCGCGGTGGCGATCAATTCCATGGTCCGCGTAATCTTGCGAATGTTACGGACCGATCGGCGACGTCGATCTAGCGCTCTTGCTTTTGCCATCTCTCAATAATTCACATGATGATAGCCCGCGGCGGCAGCCACCGGGTTGCGTCAAACCTAAACTTTCGCCAGCTCCGGCGTTGCTTTCTTTACCTTCCCCGCCCATTGCATTTGAAAGTCTTTGATCGCAGCGACCAATAATTTCTCGGTGTCGGCATCCAAATCTTTCGTCTCGGCAATCTTATTGCGGATCTCCGGCTTCTGATCTTTGATGTACGTCAGGAACGACTTTTCCCACTCCAGCACTTGATTTCGCGGCACCTGATCCAAATAACCGCGGGTGCCTGAGTAAATGCTCATCACCTGATCGATCACGTCCATCGGTTGGTACTGCCCCTGTTTGAGCAATTCCACCATGCGGTAACCGCGATCCAATCGCGATTGCGTGGCGGCGTCCAAATCGGTTCCCAACTGGGCGAACGCTTCCAATTCTCGGAAGCTCGCCAGGTCGAGCCGCAATCCACCGGCCACTTTTTTCATGGCTTTGATTTGTGCGGCGCCGCCGACGCGGCTGACCGAAATACCCACGTTCATGGCAGGCCGAATGCCGGCGAAGAATAAGTTGGGCTGCAAATAAATTTGCCCGTCGGTGATGGAGATCACGTTGGTCGGAATGTAGGCCGAAACTTCGCCTTCCAACGTTTCAATAATTGGCAGCGATGTGAGCGATCCACCGCCAAGATCATCGCTCAACTTGGCAGAGCGTTCCAGCAATCGGCTGTGGGCGTAGAAAATATCGCCCGGATAGGCCTCGCGTCCCGGCGGCCGTCGCAGCAGCAGCGACAACTGGCGGTAAGCCTGGGCTTGTTTTGACAAGTCGTCGTACACAATCAGGGCGTGCTGGCCTTTGTACGTGAAGAACTCGGCCATCGCGGTGCCGGCGTACGGGGCGACGTATTGCAGCGGGGCAGGGGAGGCCGCACCGGCGATGATCACCGTGGTGTAATCCATCGCGCCGACTTTGCGAAGAGCTTCGATGGTGTTGGCGACCGACGAATCTTTCTGCCCGATCGCCACGTAAAAACACTTCACTCCGCTGTTGCGCTGATTGATGATGGCGTCGATGCCGATGGCTGTCTTGCCGGTCTTGCGGTCGCCGATGATCAGCTCGCGCTGACCGCGGCCAATCGGCGTCATAGCGTCGATGGCTTTGATACCCGTCTGCAACGGTTCACGCACTGGCTGACGTCCGGCCACGCCCGGTGCCAAGAATTCCACTGGGCGGCGTTCTGTGCTGACGATCGGGCCTTTGCCATCCAGCGGATTGCCCAGCGGATCTAGTACGCGGCCAATGACCGCATCGCCCACCGGCACGCTTAGCAAGCGGCCCGTGCTTTTGACTTCATCCCCTTCTTCGATCTTCAGGTAATCACCCAAGATGATCACACCGACTGAATTCTCTTCCAAATTGAAAGCCAGTCCGATGACGCTACTGGGGAACTCGACCATTTCGCCGGCCATGACGCCGGAGAGTCCGTAGACGCGCCAATCCCGTCACCTACTTCCAGCACGCGTCCAACGTCGCGGACGTCGATGTGCGATTGGTACTGCTCGATTTCAGTTTGGAGAACTGAAGCGATCTCGTCGGCTTTGAATTTCATGCACGCTCCTATTCAGCATCTTTTCGCGTAAACGTTCAAGCTGGGTGGCCACCGAACCGTCGAACACCCGATCGCCGATTCGCAGCACAATGCCGCCGATCAGCTCGGGGCGAACTTGTTGATCGATGACCGGCTGCAAGTGCAGCCGTTTTTGAACTTCGTCGGCAATGCGGTTTTCGGCCGCCTTGTCGAGCGGCGTAGCGGTGCTGACGAGCACCCGCACGCGGTTGCGGACTTTGTTGTATTCTTCGTGGACGGCCAGATGAATCAGCCGCAGGATGTCCAGCCGATTGTGCCGCGCCACGACCTTCAAAAAATTCAGAAACACGGGCGATGCTTTGCTGGCGAAAGCCTTGGTCAGCATCGCTTCTTTGGCTTCCTCCTCGACGAAAGCAGAGCCGAGCACGGCTTCCAGTTTCGGCAGATGATCGAGCACATCGTCGATCAACGAGTCGAACTCTTGGATCACGCTTTCGGTAACCTTGGCCTGCTCGGCCGCCCCCACCAACGCCTGTGCATACACCACGGCTGCCCGCCACAGACCCGTGTCGTAGGTCGGCAGCTTGGCGAAGAGTCGGGGCGTGGTGAGGGGTTCGGGCATTGTCTCGAAAAAGCGTCGATTAGCACTTCAAGCCCAAGGGTTGCAATCCCTGGGCTTACATTGAATGTTAATTCTGACTCGGCGCCGCGCCGGCGAACTTCGAAAGCGAATCTTGCACCAAGCGAGATCGTTCGTCCGGCGTCAGCTTGGCGCTGATGAACTTGCCGGCCAGTTCGATCGCCAAATCGGCACTGCGTTGCGATAGGTCCTTCACCGCGGCATCGGCGGCCGTACGGATGTCGCGCAGGGCCCGATCGTGCTCTGCCTTCGACGCCGCCTTGGCTTCGGTCAAAATATCCTGCTTGGTATGCTCGGCATCGCGGTGGGCTTCCTCAAGCATTTCCCGCACCTGGTCGGCGGCACCCGCCAGTTTGCGTTCGTAATCAGCCAACAACTGCCGGGCTTCCTCATGCGTCCGCTTGGCGGCCTCGATGTTTTCGGCGATGCCATGCTCCCGTTTTTCCAGAGCCGTGGCGATCGGGCCCCAGGCGAACTTCGAGAGCACAAAGAACAGCACCAAAAACACCGCAAACGTCCAAAAGGCCAAGTCGGCATCAATCGTCAGTGGATTGGGTCCGGCGGCATGGCCGCCTTCTGCTGCGTGCTCCGCGGTTATGGCGGTGCCTTCGGTGGCGGCATTTTCCGCCGTAGGCTTATCAGCAGCACGAACCATTCGTGCGCCGACAACAAGCTGTGCCCAGAGAAGCGCGATCGCAACACAGCAAAGCACTATGCTTGAAAATCGGCGAGCCAACATGGGATGACCTTTTCGATTGACGATCGAACAAATTTTTATCCGACCTGGGGCGGCCGGACTACGTGCGGACTATGTATTGAACAGCATACAAACAATCAGAGCGAAGAACGTGGCACCTTCGATCAGGGCCGCCGCGATAATCATTGCCGTCTGAATCTGAGCTGCCACTTCCGGCTGGCGCGCCATGCTCTCGACCGCCGATGAACCGATGCGGCCGATGCCGAGACCAGCGCCCAACAGCACGATACCAGCGCCGATGGCGCTGCCCAGGTTCATGCTGCCCCTTTCCATACTTGCCGTCGGCGTGCCCGCGGGCTGTGCAAACACCGGGGAAGCGATCAACAGCACCAATCCGACGAGAACCAGAATTCGCGTCAACTTGTTCACTCGAAAGTCTCCTGTAAAAGATTTTTGGCCCGTCGCGGCAAAGGCTTTTCGCTTTAGTGCGGGTGAACCGCCATGCCGATAAAGAGGGCCGACAAAAAGGTGAAAATGTAAGCCTGCAAAACGCCCACGAACAACTCCAGCATGCTCAGCGCCGTTGCCCCTAAGACGCTGACTGGCATCACGCCCCAAAACACCGCATGGCCGGCTACGGCCACGATGAAACTTAAAATGACGGCTAGCACCAAGTGCCCGCCCATCATGTTGGCTAAAAGACGAATTGCCAATACACCGTGACGAATTAAAAGGCCGATGATTTCAATCGGGAAAATAATGATCGCCATGGGAATCCACATCGCCCACGGCAGATCGAGATGCGGCATCTGAGCTTTCCAGAAACCAAGAAATCCCAATTTCGACATGCCAGCGCCAAGAACCACAGCGAACGTGCAGATTGCCAAAGCAAGCGTGGTAGCCAGAGCCCCCGTAGGTGAACCAGCCCAGGGGATCAACCCGAAGAGATTACAGAACAGCACGAAAAAGAAAATCGTCCAAATGAACGGCAAGAACCTATCGGCATCGTGGTGACCAATGGCCGGCCGGGCAACCTGGTCGCGGAGGAAAACTAGAATCGCTTCGAACATATTCCAGCCTTTGCCGCGCGGGGTGTCGGTCTTCCGCATGTGGTTGGCCAGGCGGACGAAGATCACGACCATCAGCAAGGCGACGATCAGTTCGATCACCATGAACTTGGTGAACTTTAACTCCGGCGGAACGAAAGGTCCGCTGTTCTTCGTCGTCGAAGTATAAAACGGCTGAATCAGCCTGATTTTTCCGTCCGGTGGCGCAAGGAACTTGGGGACTTCGAATTCAATCGAATCCTGCACGTGGCCGATAAGGTGGCCGGGTTCAAACGGGTTGTGATGTTCTGCGGAATCAGCCATCTGACGAGTTATCGAAAACGGTTAGTGCAGGTCGGACCTGGTGCGATTGTTCAATCGTGAAATTGCAAGCAGCGTATCAATGGGCAACGCCACAAGGTAAAAGCCGAGCACGAAAAAAACGAAGCCGGCCGCAGCCAATTCGGCCTTCTGGAAATGCACCAGCATGCATGCCGCCAAAGGCAACGACATCCGGATTCCCATTCCAAACAAGAGCCCCCAAAGAGCATCATAAGGCCCGTGGAAAAACTCCGCGGCTAAAAGAGCCGCCACAGACGCAATCCACACCGTCGCAGCGGCGGCGATTGCAGCCCAGGCACCGGCAGTTCCGTGCAGAGCAAACCCGAGAGGCGCGGCCAGCGCCAGCGCAGCCATGAGTACAAACGCCACCAAAGCACAGCGCCCTGTTGGGTGCAATCGGGCAAGACGATCTCGAGCTGAGAGCATCACGTTGGCGGAGGTTTGTTTTTGTTGCGCGAACCTTGCGACTCAGACTCTTTCGCGATCCCAATCAATTGGATAATGGCCGCAGTCACTCCGATGGCCAGTCCAATCAACATGCAGACCGCAACGATGCCTAACTTTCGATCAATCCAAGCTCCGACGAGCGCTGGAACAACCATCGTGGCAGCGACGACGATAACCCGCGTGGCCCAAGACCAAGCTAGGGAAAGTGCCGAGCGATCGTCCGCAGGGGGGCGGTCCATGAAAGGGCGATCTCTGATTCACGAACCTGTTGTGTCAGAAATCGTTGCTGTCGGTTCACCCGAGTGAAAACCGGCCTCAACACCGCACCAAACAGAGCTTGCACCAACCGCCAGTCGACGTGCCGCGCCAGTTAAGGACGGTCAATGTAATTCAGGATTTATGAGGCGTCAACGAGCGCCGAACGATAATTCGTGATTTTTTTCACAAAATAGATTAGGCCGTCGCATCCCCTTGCTCCACGAGCAATTCGGGCACGAAGACGGGGCCTTGTAAGGTCACCGAGTTGCGGCCTTGGCGCGACTTGGCACCCGATTCAAAGCAGTCGAACGAACTCGCTCTGATTTCAACTAAATCCGACTCACCAACTAGCCGATTTAGTTTTCCCCCAACACATTGTGAACAAAAGAATTGCGCCGACGGTGATTTTTTGAAAACCGGGTATTACAGCCCTTGAAATGATTGCGTTTTTCGTGCAATTTGATTAAACTCTACTTAATGGGTGTATTCGGACTGGCCAGTTTAGGAAATTGGTCACTACTTGTGCTCCCAGAGGGGCAAGAATAGGCAAAAGATAAACGCAGTTCTGAGGGGCCGTGCCGATCTCGACCGATTTGCGATCTCGGTTCATTCTAACTGCCGTTAGTGCTCGGGGAGATAGTTTTTCGACGTCAGAGTGTTACGGACAAGGTCGGTCGGGTAGGGACGGCCCCCGCTGATGAGCCGCGCTTCGCGATTGTGGCAACGCGGAGCAACCATTCCCACCTGCCAGCGTTTGTCGACTTGTAAACGTCACCTCATCCGGTTAAGGACTGCCGAGGGGTTTGCGAGTTATACGTCAGGGACGATTCTCTAAATCACCCTTTATATTCCGGCGAAGCACGCTGATGTGATTCGTCGGGTAAAGCGGAGGATGTCCGCGTATGACCGCTCAAACATTGCGTACCCGCAGTCTCAAGGATTTGGCCGACATGGCCCGCAAACGAGGCGTTCACGGTTGGCACTCGATGCGCAAAGATCAACTGGTGCGAGCGTTGATGCAGACCGCCGAATCAAGTGCCAATGGAAGCAAAACTGGCAGCAAGAAGATGGTTCCGACTAGTCGTTCGATGAAGCCCAGTGTTTCCCGCGTTCGCACAAGCATCAGTCGCAACGGTTCTAGTCGGCCGCTCAGCAGGGCAGCGCAAAATCCGCGGATCGCCAAACGCCTAGAGCAAGCCAAAGTGCGGCTGATGCGAGCCAAGATTTTAGCAACCGACGTTCTCGATGGCTGCAATGGCGCTCCGGCAAAGGATCGCCTGGTCGTCATGGTACGGGGTCCATTTTGGCTGCACGCTTATTGGGAGTTGACAGCAGCGGGAGTCGTTCGGGCCCAGGCTGCGTTGGGCGAGCAGTGGCACGCTGCAAAACCGATTTTGCGTTTGATTCACGTTTCCTCACCCGGCTCTTCAACCGCCTCGGAGTGCGTGATGCGCGACATCTCAATTCATGGCGGTGTGAAGAATTGGTATGTCGATGTTGCTGAACCGCCGCAAACGTATCGCCTGGAAATCGGTTATTTGTCCGGGACGGGCCGGTTTTTCTCGTTGGCTCGCAGCAATACAGTGACCACCCCGGCATCCACCAGCAGCGAAAAACTCGACAACCATTGGACCGATGTGGTTGAGAACTGCGATAAGATCTATGCCATGAGCGGCGGATATTCGACCGAGTCGAATTCCAGCGAGCTGCAAGAAGTGCTCGAGGAGCGTCTGCGGCGTCCAGTCGGTTCGTCGCTCGGCAATCGTTATGGCGGCGGGGTCGAGGCACTGGTGCCGCGCGATCGAGTGCTCCGATTCCACGTGGAAGCCGAAATGATCATCCACGGCACGACCCATCCCGATGCCAATGTCACACTACAGGGTGCTCCCATTAAGCTGCGTCCCGATGGCAGCTTCAGTGTGCGGCTCGATTTGCCGAATCGTCGCCAGGTAATTCCGCTGGTTGCCAGCACCAAGGACGGCACTTCACAGCGGACCATCGTGCTGGCCGTGGAACGGAACACCAAGGCGATGGAACCGGTGAACCAGGAACAGAGCCAGTGATTGAGCAGGTAGCAGACGGCCAACAGTAAATAACTGTAGCTACGACGATTGCGTTTGTTGCCCCGGAATGGCGGTCCGGGTGCAGTTTTCTTCTCCCCTTGTCGCACTCGGCATCCGAACGCATTATGGTGGGAGACTGTGCGCCGTGGTGGCCATTGTTGGCGACGCCGCACTGCCTGCCACCTACCGCCAAGTTTGTGCCGTGTCAAAAGATATCAAACCCATTCTCGACGGTTGGGAACACAATCCTGATCAGTTCTCTGTGCGCATCATTCCAGGCAATGATGGCCGCGACAAAATTCAGGTGCGGCTCGACTTGGGCATTCTGCAAATGGAAATCGATGGCCGGCCCGATGGCGAGCGGCCCGAAGGGCAAGAATCGTGGCTCGAAGTGTTTCGCCGTCGCCAGCGAGAGCACGACGCCGCCCATCCCGATGGTGCATCTTTTCAGCTTTCACCCGACGATTGCCAGTTACTGCTGCGGGAAGGGGTGCAGTATTACCATCGCTATCTGAGTTTTTGGCACTTAGAGCGTTACGAACTTTGTGCCCGCGACACGTCGCGGAATCTGAAGCTGTTTGCCTTCGTTCACGAGTTCGCGGCGAAAGATCAGGATCGGCTGATGTTCGATCAGTACCGGCCCTATGTGACGATGATGCACGCCAAGGCGGTGGCCACGCCGCTGGTGGAACTCCAGCAGCACGAGGCGGCGATTCAGGTGATTGATGCTGCCATCGCTGGCATTCGGCGATTCCTGTCAGAGTACGATCAGCTCGATCGTGCCGATCGCTGCGGCGAGTTGACTCACTTGGAACGCTGGCGAGATCAGCTAGTGGCCCGCAAGCCGGCGTTGCCTCCACCCCCACCGGATCCCACGGATCAGCTACGCTCCGATCTCCAGGCGGCGATTGCGGAGGAGCGGTTCGAAGAAGCGGCCCGTCTGCGCGATGAATTGCGACGGCGCACCAATTTGGGCTAGTGGCGTTGGCGCGCTGAGCGGCAAGCACGGCTGATAGCAAAATCGGCCCATTTACCCCGTTTCTCACTTCGTTAACGTCAATTGACACCGCACCAGGGGTTTCGGTACAAACCCGCCCGAATTTTTCCCGTTTGAAAGCTGCATTCTGCGGTATGAAGGCCGGTGCGGTCGTGTGCGGCTACACTGGTGAATCATTGCGCAGGATGTGGGTACGTTCAAATCTCATGTGCCATTCCGCTACGGCGGTGTGGTGCAAATACGAAGCGCTGGAAGCCACGGATGGCTGAACATCGCGATCAAAAAACGGCAGGCGAAACACCCGGCGACAACGCGCCCGGCAGTTTTGCCAAATTGCGCGCCGCAGTTGGCGGGCGCCTTGCTGCACTGCGGACTCGAACTGCGGCCCGGTTGCCAAATTGGTCGCGCCGCACACAAATTGCCGTGAGCGTCGGATTGGTTTTGCTCGTCGCTCACATCGTAGTCTTGTCTGTCTGGGTTCCCAAACTCTTGAAATCAGAAACGCAGCGGCGAACAACGTTGCCGGCAGCATTGGCGGCGCTCGATCGAAATTCATTCATCGAAGCCAAAAGGTTGGCTAAGATTTTAAGCGACTCGCCGCTGTTAGATGCGAAAGATCGTGGCGGGCCGGCGTTCGTCTTGGGTGCCGTGGCGGTTGACGAAGCCGATTTGCAAAACGATGCAGACCGTCGGACGACCTACCAGCAGGCCGCCAAGGAGTTGCAGGAATCTCGTGTGCGTGGTTTCCCAGCGGACCGGCAAGCTCAGGGCTGGTTTCTGTTGGGCAAAAGCTTGTGCCTCGCTGGCGACTATTCCGCCAGCCGGACGCCGCTTGAAGAAGCAATCCAATGCGATCCACCGTTCAGCAAAGACGCCTACGCGTTTTTAGCCCAAGCATATTTTCATGAGCCGGATGTCGATCTGGCCAAAGCACGGGAGCGCATTGATCGCTATCTGGCCGAGCCTTTGCTCACGTCCGGTCAGCGCACCGCCGCATTGCTGCTCGACGGGCAGATTCTGGAAAAGCTTGGCGACTTCGCCGGCTGTCGAACGGCACTGTCGCAAATTATGCCCATTTCACCGTCTTACGCGGCGGCGCTATTGGTCGAAGCCGAGCTGTTAATGCACGAAGCACGATCGATTGTCGAAACGGTGGGCGACGATGCAGAACGGCGTGCCGCGGCGCAAACCAAATACCTGCAGGCGATTGAAAAGTTTTCGGTCGCTCAAAGCCGGGGCAGTGCAAGTCCCTCTATCGCTCTGCGAGCGACGTTTCTGATCGGCCAATGCCGAATGGAAAGTGGCGATGCCGCGGCGGCCCTTACGCAGTTCGATCGAGTGCGAGTTTCCAGCCCACAAAGCGAAGAAGCGACGGCGGCGGCACTTCAATCGGCCGATCTGCTCCGTCAACAGGGCCGTCACGATGAAGCGATTTCCAAGTATCGACAGGCTGTACGTGCCATCGGCGATCCGCTCGCTTATCACAACGAGTATGTGTCGCTCGACGCGGTGCGCAAACGATATCTGGCGGCCTACGAACAATATTTACGGAACTCACAGTTCGACGAGGCCATGCAGCTTTCGCGACTGCTGCACCCGTTGTTCCCACGCGAACGGGAGTTGGAACTGACGGGTGAGCTGCTGCGATCGGCGGCGAAATCGTACCTGGCCAAGGCTGCCGCGGCGCGGCCGGAGCAAGCCAAACTGCTGTCCGCCAAGGCGCGTGCCAGCTTGCGTCGCGCCGGGCTGGCATTTGCGAAACTCGCGGAACTGCATACGACCAGCCGCACCTACACCGACGATTTATGGAACGCCGCCGAATGTTTCAGCGGAGGACACGATTATCGCCAGGCTTCAACTTCACTGGATTTGTACCTGCAAAACGATCTGCGTCGTCGTCGTTCCAGCGCGCTGCTAATGTTTGGCGAAGCCAAGTTGGCGCTAGGCGAAACCGACAAAGCACTTGGTACGCTGCAAGAGTGCATTGACAATTACCCAAGCGACCCGGCGAGCTACCAAGCGCGCGTGTTGGCGACGAAGGCTTGCATCGAGAAAGGCGACAAAGCCAAGGCCGAGTCGCTGCTGCAAGCGAACATCAACGACAACAATCTGACGCCTAAGAGCGTCGAATGGCGCGATTCGCTTTTCGCCATCGGCTCACTCTTGGAAAACAGCGGCCGTTATCAGGAGGCAATTCAGCGTCTGGAAGAAGCCGTGGCGCGGTATCCCGACGCGCCACAAGCGGTCGAGGCTCGTTACTTGGTAGCCGAGGCATATCGTCATCTGGGCCAGCAATCGCAGCAAAGACTGGACGTCGACAACATTGAAACGTTGCGTACCGCTCATGCCAAGCAGATGCAGCAGAACCTTACTGAGGCAATCCAACGCTATGAACACTTGCAATCGCTGCTTGCCCACCGCGCCGAGCAAAACGAATTGGACCCAAGCGACAAAGCGATTTTGCGAAACGCGCGTTTCGCGCTGGGGGCATCGCTCTACGACTTGGGTCGCTACGACGAGGCAATTCGCATCTACGCCAGCGCTGCCAGTCTGTACCGTAACGAACCGGAAGTGCTCGATGCCTTTGTGCAACTGGCCGCCTGCTACCGCCGGTCGAACCGTCTGGCTGACGCTCAAATCGCGCTTGCGCAAGCCAAGGCCGCGCTCGAACGAATCAATAAGAACGCCGACTTCAAGCTCACCACGAATCACAGCCGCCTGGAATGGGGCCAGTTGCTCGACCAGTTGGCAGCTTTATAAGCAAATCGACATGACGCCGCTAGATACCAACACACTGACGAAGGTGCTCGCCTCGAAGTGCGAGCTGCTGGTGCAACTGCGCCAATTCGGCGCACGACAGTCGGAATTGATCGAGACAGCCGAGTTGGGCCAGTTATTGAACCTTTTAGCTGTTAAGCAACGCCTGTTGAACGGATTGCAAGCCATTGAACGGCAGCTTGATCCGTTTCGAGCACAATCGCCAAACGAAAGGCAGTGGCCGAGCGAAGAAGATCGTCGCCGCTGTGCTGACTTGGCCGCTGCCTGTGAAAAGCTGCTGGGGGAAGTGATGGAAGGCGAAAAGCAAAGCGAACAGCGATTGATCTTGCGCCGCGATGAAGCCGCCACCCAATTACAGGCCGCCCATTTCGCCGCTCAAGCTCATGACGCTTACCTGAAACCCGAAGGCCGAAGCATTAGCCAAGTCGATCTGTCCGCAGAGTAAGGCGACCCCAACAAACAACGAGCAATCGGCCCCAAAACAATGCAACCCCGACTTTACATTGAACCCGAAAACCTCGACGCCAATGCCGACCTGCACACTGTGCTGGCCGCCTGGCATGGGGCCACGCTCCGCTTGGAGCAAACCCACGAGGCACTGCGGCAGGAAGTGCGGCGGCTTACCGATGAGCTGGAATCGAAAAATCGAGAACTCGCCCGCAAGAATCGCCTGGCTGATTTGGGGCAGATGGCTTCGCACGTCGCCCACGAAGTGCGGAACAGTTTAGTGCCTGTCACGCTATATCTAAGTTTGCTCCGTCGACGTCTTTCGGAGGATCCCATGAGTCGCGAACTGCTCGATAAACTGGCCACCGGCTTCACGGCACTCGATGCCACAGTGAACGACCTGTTGCACTTCACCGCCGAGCGCGATCCGCAGCGCCGTTCGTTCTTGGTGCGAGCACTAGTTGACGAAGTGTTGCAGTCGCTGGCTCCGCAGCTCGAAGCCCAAGGCATTCGCTTGGAAATCGACGTGCCGCATTTGCACGAAGCTTCTGCCGATCGGGACATGCTGCGCCGCTGCATTTTGAATTTGTCGCTCAACGCCATTGATGCCATGCCAGAGGGGGGCGAACTGGTTGTCACTTCTTACTGTGGACCCCGTGGCCTGGAACTGGAAATTGCCGACAGCGGGCCGGGCTTGACCGATGAAGTCCGAAGCCGGATGTTCGAGCCGTTTTTCACCACGAAAAGCAGTGGGACCGGGCTGGGCTTGGCTATCGTCTGCCGAATCGCGGAAGTCCACGATGGCGAGCTGACGGCCCGCAATTGTCCGGAAGGGGGCGCGGCGTTCACGTTGCGAATTCCCGCGATCGCACATCAGTTGGAGGCCGCTGCATGACCCGACTTGCTCGCCAAATTGCCGCAACACACCGCGAACTCGACCGCAGCGATGTGCCGACAGGCTGCGTGCTGGTGGTCGACGATTTTCGCCAGGCGCGAGAATCGATCGCCGATGTGCTGCGCAGCCGGTCATCAGGTCGAGTGCTGCGCCAGCGCCAGCGAGGCGCTCGGGCGCTTGGAAGGTGAGAGTTTCGATGTCATTGTCACCGATTTGCAAATGCCCGGCATGTCGGGCCTCGAATTCATTCGGCACTTGGAGCGAAAATCGCACGGGGCACAAATCCTGATGGTCACCGCCCATGCCACGGTAGCTTCGGCGGTTGAAGCCATGCGCCATGGGGCATTCGATTACATTGAAAAGCCCTTCAATGTCGATCAATTAGAACAACTGGTTTCGCGGGCCATCCAGCACGGCAACATGCTGGATGCACGTGCCAGCGTGCCAAGTAACACGTGTGCCGCGTCGGTGATGATCGGGTCGAGCGCGCCGATGAAGGCGCTGCGAGCCCGCATGTCACAAGTGGCGCGCACACCGGAAACGGTGCTGATTCTCGGCGAAAGCGGCACGGGGAAAGAATTGGTCGCGCGGGCAATTCACGCTGCCAGCGACCGGGCCAGTTCGCCGCTCGTGAGCCTTAATTGTCCGGTCCTCTCGGCTCAACTGATGGAAAGCGAATTGTTTGGGCACGAGCGCGGCGCGTTCACCGGTGCCGACAGCCCGCGGACTGGCCGGTTTGAGTTGGCAGACGGCGGCACGATTTTGCTCGACGAAATCACGGAAATCGAGTTGCCGTTGCAAGCGAAATTGCTGCGAGTGCTGCAAGAAAGATCGTTCGAGCGAGTCGGTTCCAGCAGTACCATTCACGTGGATGTGCGTGTCATAGCCACCAGCAATCGAGATTTGCCAACAGAGATTTCCGCGGGTCATTTCCGCGAAGACTTGTACTACCGCCTAGCCGTGGTCCCATTGCATGTGCCGCCGCTGCGCGATCGGCCCGATGATATTCCGGAATTGGTCGCGCACTTCCTTTGCCGTTCCGCCGAGCGGTTGCAGCGCGAACCGTGTGAATTAGAGCCGGCCGCCATCGATTTGCTGGGCGATTATCACTGGCCCGGCAATGTGCGCGAGTTGGAAAACATTATCGCGCACGCCAGTGTGCTGAACGTTTCTGGTGTAGTCCCGGCCGATGAGCTGCGCGAATGGATGAGCCAGCCGGCCGACGGAATTGATTTTTCACATCCCGGAGTCCAATCATCGGCAGGGCAGGGTGGGGGGACTGAACTCAGCTTGGAGTCGATGGAGCGGAAGTTAATCGAAGCGACACTCGAACGCTTTGGCGGCCATCGAGCCAAAACCGCGGAAGCCCTGGGAATCGGCCTGCGAACACTATCGGCCAAATTGAAACAGTACGGTTATGCACCCAGAACGAAAAGCTTTGCGAAGGTCGGATGACACTGGCAACGGCGCAATCGCGCAATTTATGCCGATCCAACGCGCAGAAAATGCCGGTGTGCCTGCAACAAACAACACGGAAATCTAGGCCGGATGACGAAAGCCGCTGGCGGCTTAGAAGTGATAAATGCCGTAGGGTGAAGCACGAATTAAACTTGGAGCTCAAACTATTCCATTTTGAGGCGTCGAGCAGCTGACAGCACAATCGCGGCGCACCGCTTGCGTAAGTTTCGGGAGTCGGAAATGAGTGCAGGAATCTATCAGTCGACGGTCATTCCCGTTTTGGAGCAAGCGGTGAATTTCGGCCAGGCACGGCACAACGTGCTGGCGGGAAATATCGCCAACATCGACACGCCCGGCTATCGAGCCCGGGATTTGTCGACCACGGTGTTTCAAGATCGGCTGAAGGCAGCGATTGAAACCAGAAATTCTCCGACGAGCGCCGGCGATGATCCGCTGGCGAGTGATGATCCCACCCTGCGGCTATCCGATGCCTTTCAAACCATCCTGCGGCACGACGACGGCAGAGTGAGTCTGGAACAACAAGTGGCGGAGCTCACCAAAAACCAAATGCAATACAACATGGCGCTCTCGGTGCTCACGCAGCAGTTCCGCTTGCTGCAAGCGGCGATCAGCGAAAGGGCGTGATGAACAAAATGGAGAATGTGGAATGGGGAGGGGGGAATGAATTTGGATGGCAACTGATAACTGATAACTGATCACGGACTAATCATGTTTCCCGCACTCGACATCAGCACCAGCGCCTTGGCGGCGCAACGAATTCGGATGGATGCCATTTCCGGCAACATGGCAAATGTATCGACCACGCGAAACGAGAGAGGCGAACCGGTTCCCTATCAGCCGCGATTTGTGGTTTTTGCCACCGACAATTCCATTCCTAACGCAGAAGGTGCCGTTGGAGTGAAAGTGCAGTCGGTGGAAACCTCCCAAGTGGAACCGCGCTACAAATTTCAACCGGGTCATCCGGATGCCATCAAACAGGGTCCGAAACAAGGCTACGTGGCTTATCCCGACATCGACATCACAACGGAAATGGTCGATGCCCTGGAAGCCAGTCGGGCCTACGAGGCCAACGTCGGCGTGGTGGAGATGACGAAGAACATGATCCAGCAATCCCTGCGAATTGTGGCGTGAGGAGAAAAAGCAACTAGCAATTAGCGACTAGCAACTAGCCAGCAGGTCGTGATCGCGTCGCGATCCCTTGGTTTGGCTAGTCGCTAGTTGCTAGTCGCTAATTGCTCGAACATGACCTACGTTCCCGGCATCAACCCGATCGGTCCCCTTGGCGCAGGCGGTGCCAGCGGTATCAATCTGCCGCCAGCCGTGGGGGGATTGCAACCGGCCGGCGCCGAGGCATTGCAGTCGGGTGCCGGGGGGTCGTTCAAAGATTTTTTGTTGGACTCCATTAAGCAAGTGAATTCGGCGCAACAGGATGCCGACCGCGCGGTCGAAACCCTTTTCACCGGCGGCGATGCGAACCCGGCGGAAGTTCTTACGGCGGTGCAAAAAGCCGATTTGGCATTCCGCATGATGATGCAGATCCGTAACAAGTTGGTCGCGGCGTATGAGGATATTCAGAACATACGAATCTAAATGATGAATGACGAAATTCGAATGACGAAAGAATGACCAATGACCAAGCACCAATGACCAAAGCCAACAATAAGTCATTGGTAAGTCAATCCAACGCAAGGAAGCTCGCCGGATGAATTTTATTAACAAGGCACTTGCTCAGATTAGCGAATTGTTTCGCTCGATGACGCCCGGCGCACGAATTACGGCCGGCATGCTGCTGGTGGTGATTGTTGTCAGCGTGACGTATCTGTTCAATCATCAGTTCTCCGGCAGCGACGCTTATCTGTTCGGCGGCGAACCGATCGCGCCGAGCGAACTGCCGGCAATGCAGGCGGCGTTCAACGCCAAAGGCCTGACGGATTATGAAATCCAAGGCACGATGATCCGCGTGCCGCGTGCCAAACAAGCGGCCTACATGGGTGCGCTGGCCGACGCCGGCACCCTGCCGCACAACTTCGGCGACACGATCAAGAAAATGATCGATAACAGCAGCCCGTTTGTCCCGCGCCGCAAGCAGGAAGAGATGATGAAATACGCCCTGCAAGACGAACTATCGAAAATCATCAGCAAAATGTCCGGCATTGAAACGGCGATGGTGCTCTACGACGAGCAGGCCCAGACGGGACTCAACGCCAAAAAACTCGTGACGGCCAGCGTCAGTGTCAAACCCCTTGGCAATCAGCCGCTGACGGCGACGCAAGTGCAAATGATTCGCAATCTGGTGGCCGGCGCGAAAGTTGGATTGGCGGCGGAAAGCATTTCTGTGGTTGATCTCAATGGTCGCTCCTATCCCGGTGGCCCGCCTGGCAGCACGACCGATGCGAGCCTCGATCCGTACATGACTCGCAAATTGAATTACGAGCGGGAATTCACGGAGAACATTCAAAAGGCAATTAGTTTCGTCAGCGGCGCCGTAGTCAGCGTTAACGTCGATCTGCATCCGGAAATTGAGGATGTGACGAGCTCCAGCAAGGTCGATCCCAAGGCGGTGCCGATCGAAGTTACGGAAAACAACAAAACGTCAAGTTCCACCGCCTCGCAGCCAGGCGGCACGCCTGGAATCAGATCGCAAGGGGGCGTGAACCAGCCGGCCGTGGTCGGCTCAGGCATCAACGGTTCACGAACCGAAGACGAGCAGACGATGAATCACACCCGTAGCATGGCTTCGCAAGTAAATCAGCAGGTGAGAATGGCAGGGCTAACACCCAAGCGCGTGAGCGTTTCGGTCGCCGTGCCCAGCAATTACTACGAAGAAGTTTGGCAGGCGCAAAATCCCGCCCCAGCAGGACAGGCGGCGAAAAAGCCTGAACCGGCCGCCCTGACTCAAATCGAAAGCGATGTCCGCACGAAGATCACCAACCATGTGCTGGCCGTGTTGCCGCTGGAGGATGTGACGAAGGACGGACCTCCGCAAGTGGTTGTGACCCCCTTCCAAAGTTTGACGTCGCCGGAAATCCCGAAGCCCAGCACGACCGATCATGCCCTGGTTTGGTTCACGCAAAACGCCGGTACGCTGGGCATGGGAGTCTTGGGAATTGTGAGCTTGCTCATGGTGCGGTCGATTGTCCGTTCGGTGCCGGTCTCCGTCACAGCGAGCAATTCAGAGCCGACCACCACCAACGAGGCGACGCTCGAAGAAGAGCGCGACAACGATGATGAGGAGGCTGTAGCGACAGCGCCTCGTCTGCGGCGCCGCAGCAAGAGCGGGCCATCACTGCGAGATGAACTTGTTGATATCGTCCGCGAAGACCCCGATGCCGCCGCCAACATCCTCCGCAACTGGATTGGAACAGCGAATTAACGCATGACTCGCGAGCCGTCAATTCGCAAAGCTGCCGTGCTGGTCGCATCGCTCGATGCCGACACGGCTGATCTTTTGCTTGCGCAAATGGCGCCCGAGCAAGCAGAGGCGGTGCGCAGACTGGTCCTGGAGCTGGACGATATCGATCCTGCCGAGCAGCGTTCCGTGATCGATGAATTTCGCCGGATTGGCCCGCTGGTGCCGGAACAAAATCCGCCGGGCTTGGATTTGGAGGATTATTTATCGCGCCGTGTGGCTTTGCCGATCGACGAGTATGTGTCCAGCGGATCGGCCAAAATGCCATCACCAAAGTTTTCGGGTCCACAGCAATCAAATCAAGAATCGCAGGCGGAGCGCTCAAAATTGCAACCCTTCGGATTTTTGCAAGACGCGGAACCCGAGTCGTTGGTGCCGATGCTGGAGCGCGAACATCCGCAAGCTATTGCTTTGGTGTTGGCGCATCTTCCGCCGGAACGGGCAGGGCATGTGCTGGCGCGACTGCCGGCAACGCTGCAGGCCGATGTCGTTCGCCGGCTGGTAGATTTAGAGGAAACCGATCCGCGCGTAGTTCGCGAAGTCGAGCAGGCCGTCGAAGCGTGGCTCAGAAAGCGACAACCCATTCGCCGGCGAGTGGCGGGAGAAGCCGCGGTGTCGGCCATTTTGAATTCAGCCGATGGTAGTGCACGGCGGCAGATTTTGAATAATTTGGCGGTCCACAACCGGACCTTGGCGCATCGCTTTACACCGCCGCAAACTCCGCCGCGACGATTCACATTCAAGCAGTTGTGCAAATTACCGATCGAGGCGCTATCCGCCGTGGTGCGGATGTCGGATCGGCGCAGTGCGAGCTTGGCACTGGCCGGGGCTCATGCGGAAGTCGTCGATGAATTGCTAGATCGATTGAGTCCGAACGAAGCCGAGCAATTCTCGCACGGGCTGGCGCATTTGGGCCCGTTGCGATTGACCGACATTGATCGAGCGCAGGAAGAGCTTGCGGAATTGGCGAGTCACTTGTACGCCGAAGGTCGCCTGCCCGGCGTGGACTGCGCCCATTTGACGGCGGTCGTATGAGAAGCAATCAAAAATCACGAACGCGTGACAAGTAACGCGACAAAATATGGCTACTGTTATCAAATCCACACTCGGCGCACGTCATGCACTGCCGATCGCCTTCAATTTCGAAGACGTCGCGCAGCATGCCAACCAGTATGTCGATGAAGTGCAAGCGAAGGCCGCCACCATCATCGCCGATGCAGAGGTACAAGCTGCGGCCGTAACTCGCCGAGCGGAAGAGAATGGTCGCCAGGCGGCGATGCGGGCGGTAGAACAAGTGTTGGATCAGAAAGTTGGCCAGCGAATGGAAACGCTGCTTCCGGCGCTGCAGCGTGTAATTACCGAGCTGACCGACGCCAAGCAAGCTTGGTTGCGACATTGGGAACAAAGCGCTGTTCGGTTGGCCACGAAAATTGCCGAGCGCGTTATTCGCCGCGAAATAAAACAGACGCCGCAGATCAGCGTCGATCTGGTGCGTGAGGCACTTGAAATGGCCGGCGGCACGCCGCACCTGAAAATCGCTTTGCATCCGGCCGATTTTGAGACGCTGGGTGGACAAGTCGAACGCCTCACGCAAGAAATTGCTCGGACGGCCCAAGCCGAAATTGTCGCCGACGAAACGGTAACTTCTGGTGGCTGTCGATTGGAATCGCAGCATGGCGTGATCGATCAGCAGATTGAAACGCAATTGAAACGCATTGCAGCGGAGTTAATTGGCGGAACTGAATAATTGACGTGTCATTTGTCCTTGGCCTCTTGCCCTTATAACGGGCAAGTAGCGCGAAATTCGCCGGACAAATGACAAAGGACGAAGGACAACGGACTGTCGCTCATGCTCGAACTGGCCGACCAACTTGAACGCATCATTCCGACCGCGCTGGAAGGCAGCGTCGTGCGGATTGTCGGCCTGAGCGCCGCGGTCGCCGATTTTCCGGCGCCGGTGGGAGCGGTTGTTGAGATCGAACGTGAATCGGGCCAGCCCGCGCTGGCAGAGGTGATTGGCTTTCGCGACGACTTGACGCTGCTCTATCCTTATGAAAGTTTGACCGGCGTGCGTCGCGGAAATCGCGTCCGGCTGGTGCGCACTTTTCGCTGGTTGCGCGTGGGGCCGGAGTTGTTGGGCCGTGTGGTTGATGCGCAAGGGCGTGCCCTCGATGGCCGCCCACAACCAGCGCTGGCCGAGCGCACCGAATTGAATCGCCGTCCGCCGCCAGCGGTAGAACGGCCACGAATCAAAGAGCCGCTGAGCACGGGCATCCGCTCGATCGACGGGCTGCTCACCTGCGGCAAGGGGCAGCGCATGGGCATCTTCGCTGGCTCTGGCGTCGGCAAAAGCGTGGCGCTGGGCATGATGGCCCGTTATACATCGGCCGATGTCAACGTGATCGCCTTGATTGGCGAGCGTGGTCGTGAGGTGAATGAATTTTTGGAGCGCGATCTGGGACCGGAGGGATTGCAACGCAGCGTCGTCGTGGTGGCCACCAGCGACGAGCCGGCATTGCGTCGCGTGCAGGCTGCGCAGGCTGCGACCGCCATTGCCGAGTATTTTCGCGATCTGGGCCGCGATGTCCTACTGCTAATGGATTCGCTCACACGATTCGCGATGGCCCAGCGAGAAATTGGTCTGGCTGCCGGCGAACCGCCGACAACCCGTGGTTATCCGCCGTCGGTTTTCTCGCTATTGCCGCAATTGGTGGAAAGGGCAGGGCGGGCCGCGCGGGGCAGCATTACCGGTTTTTACAGCGTTTTGGTGGAAGGGGACGATCCGCAAGAGCCGATTAGCGATGCCGTTCGCGGACTGTTGGATGGCCACACTTGGCTCTCTCGCAAACTTGCCTCGCGCGCCCATTGGCCGGCGGTCGATGTGCTGGAAAGCATCAGCCGGCTTATGCCCGACGTGACCACACGAGCACATCAGGATGCCACTCAAATCATTCGCGAATTGATGGCCGCGTATCGGGAACATGAAGATTTGATTTCGATCGGCGCCTACCGCCGCGGGGCCAATCGGCAAGTCGATTTGGCGATCGACATGCTCGACGATATCAACAAGTTCTTGCGACAACGTGTCGATGAACCGGTTACGATCGAATCGGCCCAGCAAGGGCTCATTCAGTTGCAACAAAGGGTAAAAACTCTAGGGTCTGGAACCAGACATCAGGAATCAACTGTCAAGCAATCGTAGTGGCGGAGCGGTATCTGTCGGCAACTTCATCACATGGCAAACTTTCATTTTAGATTATCGACTTTGCTACGGCTGCGCGGAAATGTGCGCGACGAGTGCCGGCAGCAGCTTGTGGAAGCCGAGCGCGCCGAAGACCTCATCGTCGCCCGAATTGCTGAACTGAACGATGAACTGGCGATGCTGCGCGCGCACGCGAAGTCGGTCAACGGGCCAGGCCGAATCGACGTCGATCGAATGTTGGATGCGGGACGGTATGAAATGCTTCTCAAGACCCAGCGGCAAGCTGCCGATGAGCAGCGACAGGCGGTCGCAGTGGAAGTCGAGCGACGGCGGCAGGCGCTGGTGGAGGCCGATCGCGAAGTGAAGGTGCTGGAAAAACTCCGAGAGCAGCAGTCGACTCGCCATCGTGCCGAGGAAGCCAGCGCGAGATCAAGCACCTCGATGCCGCGGCAATCCAATTGGCCATCGGCCGGGAGGACCGCTGATGGGACGCTTACTGCGTATGTTGACGGCGGCGCTGGTGTATTTGTGCGTCGCCACGGTGTTAACCGAGTGTCTGCTCGTTGGGTACGCGCTGACCAAAGGTTTTTTGGATAAAGAGAAGCTGACGAAGATGCTTGCTGTCGCCCAAGGTATTGACGCCGCATCGACCGAAGCAACGGCCACGTCAACCGACATCATCAAACCGGCTGAAACTACTGAGCAACCATCGGTCGAGGAAATCGAAACACGACGAGCCCTGCAATCGCGCGACCTGGAACTACGCGAACAAGCACTGCACACCACCGCCGATCAGCTGCGCTCCGAGCAGCGAAAACTCGCCGATGAAAAACAAAATTACGACCGCTTAAAAACGACCTTTGAGAAACAGCTCGCCGAATTGCACACCGGTGCGCAAGCCACGGGCCGCGAGAATATTCGCCTGATTTGGGAGAACATACGCCCGAAGCAGGCCAAAGAACAGATGCTGCAGATGATTGCTGCCGGCGAGCAGGCCGATGTGGTGGCGATTTTGTCGGCAATGCCCATTGCCAAGCGGGCAAAAATCATCGGCGAGTTCAAAACCGATGAGGAGGCAAAAAAGCTGGAAGAAATCTTGCGGCTGATCCGTGAAGGGGTTCCCGAAGTGAAAATAATCCAGCAAGCACGGCAGCAGTTTCAGACGCTCGATCATCCAGCTGGCGGCCTCAGCAGCGCCAGTAATTTGAAAGCCGAAATCGCGGGCAGCAATTCCAATGTGCGGCCCGATCGTTAGTCGATCATAGACTTGGAAACATTCATCGCAATTTCACTCAAACCCGTTCATGCCTGACGCTGGATTCGACAATTTGATTCTGCCACCGCCACATTTGCCCCCCAGCGGCAGCGCTATGGCGCCACCTGCTTCCAGCAGTAATCGTGACTTTGAGGACGCGCTGACAGCGCGCCGGGCTGCCTGTACAAAGCTCGGTAGGCGAACCAACCGCAGCCGACCGTTATCAAACGTTGCAGCGTCGCGAGGCTGACACCGCGCACGATCACCGATCGGAATTGCCATCATCAGGTCCACGGCCAACGCGGAAGCAAAATGATTCAGCCTCTCGGCCAAGCGAAGATAGCCACCACATTGATCGCGACGGCAAACTAGTGAAGTCGGGTCACAAATCAGCCCGAGGACAACGATCCGATTCCGCATCAGCCGATCGTCGCTCTGAGCACGACAGTACCAATACAACCGAAACGTCGTCGGATACCAACGCCAAAGATGGTCAGAGTTCCGCTGACTCAATCGACACTGGAACCGCCGTTGTAGTGCCGCCATTGTCAACGAAAAGCGATGCTTCATCGGGATCACCACCGTGCGGACCCACGCAGCCGTCGACGCCAGGAACGGATTTGGCGGCGGCGGCAAAAACGCAGGCCATCGACGGCAATCAGCAAACCAGTGGGGCACAGACGTCGCCCGATGAAGCCACTGTCGTTGCCGATTCGAAGACAAATTCGCCAACTGTTGGCAACCATCAGGCATTGACTGAGACAGCTAATTTACCAGACGCGCAACCGGCGAGCGCGCTCGTGGCGGCGGGCGACAATCCACAAGCAAAGGCGCTTGCTGCCGCAAACGAACCAGCTGTGCTCTCGCAGCCGAATCAAAGCACTGAAAACCCGCCCGCGCTAACCACGTCGGTCGTCTCGCGGTCCGCAGCCAGTGATTTGCCGCAAATCGATTCGGGATTCGATCGCGGTCAGTCGATCGACGGATCGATCCAAGAAAACAAAGCCTTAAGTCGATCTCGCAACACGCAAGCGCCAGTGAAATCGGACCTGTTTTCGGGGCCGAACATTGTCGCGTCGAATATGACCGCACGATTGGCGAATGCAACAGTATTCCCTGCTGTGTCAGCAGTCGCCAATGCAGCCTTGTCCACGAAATCGGCCGATTCTAAAGACCAACCGGAAACGAAGTCGATTGCGGCAACGCAAGCTGTGTCGAATCAGCGGGCGTCACTTTCGCGCGAATCAACTGCGGACCTCGCGCGGCCCGTGGCTTCCAATGCTCCTGCCCAACTTTCCGAGGATGGCCCCAAGTCAAATGTGCCGAGGGGGGGCGGCCCGCACGGTACGCAGAATTCGGTCGATCAAGTTCGGTTCGTGCAGCGCGTGGCCCGTGCGTTTCGTGCTGTCGACGAGCAAGGCGGCCAAATTCGCCTGCGGCTCAGCCCTCCGGAATTGGGCTCATTAAAGGTGGAAGTCGCATTGCGCAACGGCGTAATGACGGCCCGTTTGGAAGCGGAAACGACTTCGGCTCGCACTCTCTTGTTGAATAATTTGCCGGCACTTCGTGGACGGCTGGCTGATCAAAACATCAAGATCGAGCGCTTCGATGTGGATTTGAAGCAAGACGGCTCCGGCGGTGGATCGGCAAATCCTTCGCCCGATTTCGCCGGCTTCCGCGGTGATTTGCCGAAGCCACAAATCGGCGTTCGAAATCGAACCTCCGCACAAGTCGATAGTTCGGTTGCGCCAGTCGTTCAACCGAACCGCGCAAGCGATGGGCGAATCAATGTTGTGATCTGACACGATCACGCGGCAACTTAACAAAACAACAAAACGCAAGATTCAAATCAGGAGCAGAACATGGCAACCTCCCCTGTCGGATCATCCAGCACGCAAGACACCACCACAGCCACCACTGCGGCGCTGAACAACGGACTGGGAAGCCTGAAGCTAGACGATTTCTTGAAGATGCTGCTTACCGAGCTGCAAAATCAGGATCCGCTTAGCCCGATGGACTCGAGCACCATGCTCACGCAAATTGGACAGATCAGCCAGGTCGGGTCGACGCAGCAGCTCACCAGCACGCTGAATTCGGTGCTGCTTGGTCAGAATTTGAGCAACGCTACAAGCCTGATCGGCAAGACGATCAACGGGTTGGCCGACGACAACACCGAAGTCACCGGGAAGGTCGATAAAGTGAGCGTAGCCGATGGCAAGCCGCTGCTCAGCGTCGGCGACAAGACTGTAAAGCTGGAAAACGTGCGGGCAGTACTGCCCGATGATTCCACGCCCGCCGATGCAGCTTCCGCCGCGGCTGGCACATCCAGTCAAAACGATCAAACAAATGCGCTCTTAACACTGTTGCAGCAGCTGCAAGGAAACAGCACACAATCGACATCATCAAGTTCAGGCACCACCTAAGCTCGATCATTTGCAACTTACCGGTAACCACTCACCTCTCACCAATTATCAACCAACCATCGCCCGCGCGAAGGAGATACGCTCATGGGTCTGGCATCTGCACTTAGCACAGCGCTTACCGGTCTTAATGCGGCTGAAACCACGATTGATGTGGTTGGCAACAATCTGGCGAACTCGTCGACGAACGGATTTAAGGCGTCGACGGTCCAATTTGCGACGCAATTTCTGCAGACTCAAAGCTTGGGATCGGCGCCGGCAGGTCTTAACGGCGGCACAAATCCGCGACAAATTGGCTTGGGCACGCAGGTAGCCGCCATCACACCGAATTTTACTCAAGGCACCATTCAATTGACGAGCAATGCCTTGGATTTAGCCATTCAAGGAGATGGTTTCTTTATTGTTCAAGCCGCCGCCGGCGAGCAGTTATTTACCCGCAACGGCTCGTTCCAAACCGATGCCGCCAATGAATTGGTCTCCAGCACCGGCAACAAACTTTTGGGCTACGGTGTCAACCAAGACTTCCAGCTGCAAAAGACCTCGCTTCAACCGCTGACGATTCCCTTGGGCACGTCCGTTGTTGCTCAGGCTACGGAGAACGTGTCGCTCTCAGGCTCTCTGCCTCCGACGGGCGACATTGCCGATACCGGGGAAATCATTCAGTCTGGGGTGCTCGGAGATTCCAGTTACACATTCCCGCCAACGGGAACTCAGATCAACGACGCCGTGGCGCCGAACCTGGCTTCCACAACAGTAGCTGGCAGTGGCGTCGGTACGCTAAACGGCACTTTTACGTACAAGGTGGTATTGGTCGATGTTAGTGGGAACGAAAGTGATGCAGCCACGACGACAGTAGCTGCAGCCAATGCTGCTCAAATCGATCTGGGCAGCCTGCCGCTCGACGCCACCGGCAATTACGTAGGTCGCCGCATCTACCGCAGCACTGCCGATGAGAATACCACATTCAATCTGGTCGGGAGTATCAACGACAATACAACCACGAGCTTCACCGACTCGACGACCGATGCTGCATTGGTCGGACAACCGGCGTTTGATGCAAGCAGTCTGACCGGGAACTACCGCTATTTTATCACTTGGAGCGCCCCCGGCGTGCCGGAAAGCCGCCCTTCAGCACCACTCACCCCGATTAACATCTCCAGCGGACATGTGCTGCTTTCGAATTTGCCCGCACCCACGGGGCTTTATGCCATTCCTGGCGCCACGATCAACATTTATCGAACGACACCAACACAGGTCGATACGTACTATCGCGTGGCTCAAATCGATCCGACCACCGACCCGCAATTGGCGTTTGTCGACAATGTTCCCGATGCAACGATTACCGACCAGTCGCTACCAAATTTCAAAGTGCTTGACCTGGATGGCCCCAAGATCAATACGAATACCTTGCTGGTCAATATTACGAGTCGAAACGGCAACACATACACGCAGCCATTCCAAGCCGGCGATCTGAGCTTTACTGGAACGAAAGGGGGCAGCGATCTAACTGCGAAAACGCTGCCCATCACTGGCACAACCACCGTGCAAGATTTGATCGATTTCATGTCGCAGGCGCTGGGCATCCAGTCGCCGGCTTCTGACCCCAGCAGCCCGATCCCGCTCGATAGTTCTGGTCAATCTCCAGGCGGCTCGGTGCTTGCGAATGGACGCATTCAGCTCGTGGGAAATAATGGCGCCGGTAATACTATTTTAATTGATTCCAGTGGTTTCAAAATGACACCCACTGGAAGCACAGATCCACAAACAGTCAATCTGGCTTTCAGTTCCACGCAAAGTGCGGCCGGCGAATCGGCCACAACAACTTTCCGCGTTTACGATTCGTTAGGCATCCCGTTAAATGTGCGAGTGACTGCCGTTCTGCAAAGTCAGACGAGCACTCAAACCACTTACCGTTGGTTTGCCGATTCCACGGATAACGACCCCGCGAGCGGCGCTGGCATTGCGGTTGGCACAGGTCTGGTCTCCTTCGACGGCAACGGGCATCAGATTAGCAGCCTGAATCCGCCCACGGTTTCGATCGATCGTGAGCACATCGCCAGCGATAAACCACTCTCTTTTCAGCTCGACTTCACGGGAGTCTCGGGACTTTCCGCGAGCAGCAGCAGTCTCAATGCCACGAAGGTCGATGGCTCGGCAGCCGGCACGCTAACCAATTTTCAAATTGGCGAAGACGGTACAATTCGAGGCGCCTACAGTAACGGCGTCAGCCGAACGCTAGGACAGCTCGTATTGGCACGTTTTGCCAACCCAGAAGGTTTACAAGCGCGGGGCGACAACAACTATTCGACCGGCGTGAACTCCGGCCTGCCTGTGGAAGGCGCCCGGGCACCGAAGGCATTGGTTCGATCACGGCCGGAGCTGTCGAATTGTCGAACACCGATATCGGAAAGAACCTCATCGATTTGATATTGGCGTCCACCGCCTATCGTGGAAACACCCGCGTGATCACCACGGTGGATCAGATGCTCGACGAGCTATTGAATCTGCGGCGATAAGTTTAGCGATCTATGACTATCCGCAACTCGATCGCCGGGGCATACAGCAGACGCCGAAGGTGATTGAGTAAGCGATCCAGCATCCATTGCTCAGATTCATCCTCTTTTTGCCGATCTTTGGCGAGCGTTGCCTCCCGGCCATTTAGGGTGCTTCTTGTCGCTGGCATCGCCAGTTGATCCGGCATAATCGCTACCAGTGTGATTGGCGTTTGCCTATCTGCTTGTCGAAAGCTACGTTTGCTACGTCGCTTGCCGCCGACCTTTTTTGAGCACCGTTGTCCCCACGCCATCCCGCTGTCACCCTAGATCAAGCTGCCTTATGGCCGAAGCCGAATCACTGCCTGCTGACGACGCGGTCGCTTCTCCAGGCCGACCGCTGCTCAGAAAACTGAAGGTTGCTGGCATTTTGGCAGCGATTGTGCTGGCACAGTGCGTGGTGGTTTTCCTCTGGATGCCAGCGGGTGCAGAACGTACCGCCAGTGCTAGCTCGAAGACGGAAACGCCGGCGGCAGAAGCCACTCGTCATCCGGTCGTTCAAGAACAGACGGAGGTCGACCTGGGCGCTTTCAGCCTGACCGTCTTCAACCCCAACACCAATAGCAATCTGCTGATCGATTTCCATTTGTACGGCACAGTTTCCGGAGCCGCGACGGAAGGAAACGCCGAGAAAGCTGACAAGTCTGAAGAAAGCGATGCGGCGAAGCTGGAGAATCTGCTGAAGAAACACAAGCATCGGTTTCGAGACCAAGTGATTGTCACAGTGCGTAACTCGCAAATAGCCGATCTCACCGATCCCGGTTTGGGGTTGATCAAACGGCAGATTTTAGCGAAAACCAACGCCCTGCTGGGCGAGCCGCTCTTGAAGGAAATTGTCTTTAGCGACTTCGTCGTCGTCGAGCAGTAATGCTCCGCGAAGGTTACCGGCTGCTGTTTACCGCCTACTCTGCATCGCCAGGAATGGAATCCGATGGCTGATGACTCTGCCTCGATTGGCCAAAACGAGATCAACGAATTATTGAAGCAAGTTGCCGGCACAACCCCTGCCGCCGCAGCGACGCCTGCCGCAAGCACCGAACCCGCAACGCTTGGCAGTTCGCTTCCCGACAGCAGTAGCGCGCCTGCCAGCCCCGACAAATCGCTGGCACAAAGCGACATCGAGTATCTTTTGAATCAGGCAGAACAGGCGATCGCCTCGGTCAATGCGCCGGCCGGTCAGGCGCCGCCGGGCATCAAGCCGTTCAAGCTACCCGATTTCTCGTCTGGTTCGGCGACGGCGGAAGTCGCCACACTCGATTTAATTCGCGACGTAGAACTCGATTTGCGCATCGAATTAGGCCGCACGCACATGTACCTGGAGGAAGTGTTGAAGCTCTCCAAGGGTTCGGTCGTGACCCTCGACAAGCTGGCGGGCGATCCGGTCGATATTTTTGTCAACGGCCGACTGATTGCCCGCGGCGAAGTGCTGATTCTCAACGAAAACTTTTGCGTGCGCGTGGCTGAACTTGTCGTTCCCGAAGCAGCAACGCCGGCGGCATAGCGTGTTGAACTAACCGACAGAGGTGGCACACGGATGTGCTGCAAATCTCGTCCCCTGATGCCGCAGCGGCGCAATCAGCGTGCAATTCGCACGATGTTTTTTGGCGCCAAGCTGATAATTGCTCTGGTAGCGCTCATCGGCATTGGCTTCACCGTGCCGATCTGCGCCGCCGCTGATGCGCCAACCTACCTGCAACGCGATTATCCTGTGCGACCTGCGGGCGGGGTGAATGCCGGCGCACCGCAGTCTCCGGGAAATAGTGTAGTTCGCACGACGCACATCGAAGTGGAATCGCCGCAGCAGGCGACGGCGAACGATAAATTGCCGCCGCTGTCGCCGCCACACGCCAACGCCTTAGCCGAAAAATCGTCCAGCGGGCCACGGACGATGGGCGCAATTGTTACTGTGGCGGCAAGTCTGGCTGTCGTACTGGGACTATTCTGGCTGTGCGCATGGCTGATGCGCCGCGGGCTGCCGTCCAGCGCCAGGCGACTGCCACCAGAAGTAGTCGATGTGCTGGGCCGTGCGCCGCTGGCGGGCCGCCAGCAGATGCACGTGTTGCGATTCGGCAACAAGCTGCTCCTGGTGTGCATCTCGTCTAGCGGGGTTGATACGCTCGGCGAAATTACCGATCCGGCGGAGATCGATCGGCTAGCTGGCCTTTGTGAACAACTGCAACCGCAAAGCGCAACAACCGCGTTTCAGCAGATTTTTGGCCAACTGGCTAGCGATCGCAAATTGAAGAATGTTGCCATCGGAAAAGTGGCTTCCGCAAAGGAGGCTGCCGATGTTTAGTCTGCTTTGCAGAACTCTTTCGCAGTTGAGTCAAAGGCTGTGTGAGGGATGGAAGCGAGCGATTTTCGTCGCCATTGTTTCTCTCGCGGTTTTCGGCAAGCCACAATTAGCCCGCGCACAAGATTCGCCGAATTTCCCCGCGAAGATCGAGTTGCCTGCGCCACTGGCTGGCGGCCCGGAAAAATGGACCAGTCCGGAAGGATTGTCGTCCACAATTCAAGTCATGTTGTTGATGACGGTGCTGAGCCTAGCGCCAGCCGTCATGCTGATGACGACCTGCTTTGTCCGGATCGTCGTCGTGTTGGGGCTCTTGCGGCAAGCTCTGGGAACGCAGCAATTGCCGCCGTCGCAAGTCCTCACTTCAGCCGCGCTTTTTCTTACGCTGCTTATCATGTGGCCGGTGTGGAAGCAATCGTATGACAATGCCGTGGTTCCGTACACGCAAAAGCAAATGGATGTGGAGCACGCCTGGCAGAAGGGCGTCCAGCCAATTCGCACCTTCATGTGCAAACAAATCGACCGCTGCGGCAACAGCGCCGATATTTGGCTATTTTACAAATATCTGCCCAAAGACGCGCCGGAGCCCAAAAGCTACGACGAGGTGCCGCTGATGGCCCTGTTGCCGGCCTACATGCTGAGCGAACTCAAAACGGCGTTCTTGATCGGCTTCCAGATTTATTTGCCGTTTGTGATTCTCGACCTCGTGATTGCCAGCGTCACCATCGGCATGGGCATGCTGATGCTGCCACCCGTGCTGATTTCGCTGCCGTTCAAGTTGCTATTGTTTGTGCTAGTCGATGGCTGGCATTTGGTGGTCGGAATGTTGATGGAGAGTTTTCAGACTTAATGTAACCTTGCAACCAACATCGTCGCGCGACTCCTGACTCCTGACCCCTGACTCCTACCGTGGACCCCCAAGACGCAATTGATCTGGCACGCGAAGCGATCATGATCACGCTGTGGATTAGTGCCGGTGCTGATTGTCGGCATGGTGGTGGGTCTGCTCGTCGGATTGCTGCAGGCCCTCACTCAGGTCCAGGAACAAACGGTGGCGTTTGTCCCCAAGCTGTTTGCCATGATTCTAGTGTTGAGTTTAACGCTGCCGTGGCTGATCACGCAGGTCGTGGACTACGCCAGAGAGTTGATTGAGAACATCCCCAAGACGCTGTGATTAAATGAGGAATGAGGATTGGGCGGTGCATGACGCAGAAGTGGGTTTCGAGCAAACATTCTCCATTCCACATTCCTCACTGGCCCGCATCCATGCCCACCGCTTACCTCATTCCCTTCATCACGTTCACCTTTGTCCTGGCACGCATCAGCGGGCTGGTGATGACGGCGCCGCTATTTGGATCGGCCGAAGTTCCAACGCGAATCCGAGCGCTGTTGGCATTTGCACTGGCCCTCGTCGTGACTCCGGTTCAGTGGTCGGCTCCGGTGCAGATGCCCGCGAATCTGATTTTGTATGCCGTGGCGATGGCTGGGGAATTATTGATTGGATTGATCCTAGGGATGGGTGTGATGATCTTGCTAGCCGGAGTGCAGGTCGCCGGGCAAGTGATCAGTCAGATGAGCGGCATGTCGCTGGCCGACGTGTTCAATCCAGGCTTCGACACTGAAGTGCCGGTCATCGCCAATTTGCTGCATTTGGTCACCCTGGCGGTGTTCGTGATCATCGGCGGCCATCGGCTGTTGGTCGGTGCGCTGCTCGACACCTATGCTTTCATGCCAGTGGGACACGCTCAACTTCCCGAATCACTTGGCAAATTGGTATCGACGCTGCTGGCTGAAAGTTTTTCGCTGGCGGTGCGTGGGGCCGCGCCGGCGATGGTGGCTCTGCTCTTGGCCACCGTCGTGTTAGGGCTTATTAGCCGCACGCTGCCGCAGCTGAACATTCTGGCCATCGGCTTCGGACTGAATGCAGTGGTGACGTTCTTAGTCCTGGCGATTTCGGTGGGAGCAATCGCTTGGCTGTTCCAGGAACAGTTTGAGCCGGCGGTGGAGACGATTGTCGATGCGCTGCGGCCGCCTGGAACTGGCGCATGAATATGCTGCCGATCGTTCTGGGAAATCGTAGGGCATAGCCCCCGTCGCTGCACACGTAGTTCCCGCTGCCGAACTTCTGAACCCTGAACTCCGAACCCTGATCCCTACCAGTGGCTGAATCGGCCGGTGACAAATCACAAGATCCGACACCGCATCGCAGGCAACAGGCCCGCGAGGACGGCCAAGTTGCGCAGAGTCCGGACTTGGCTTCGGCCGGAATTCTGATCGCCGGCATCATCGTGTTGCTGGTGCTCGGTGGCCAGATGGTCGAGTTCTTCGCTCGCTTCGCGCAGCAGCAACTCGGCGGCGAGGCCTGGCTCTCGGCCGATCGTGATTTTGCAGTGAGCCAGACGTATGCCACTCTGTTGGAGTTAGCCCAAGTATTGGCGCCGGTGCTTGGATTATTGTTGCTGGCGGCGGTGCTAGTACACGTGTTTCAAACGGGTTTGCTGTGGGTGCCGGAAAAGTTGGCGCTCGATTTCAGTCGGCTTAGCCCGCTCCAGGGCTTTGGGCGAATCTTTTCGCTGTCCAATGCCGTGCGGTTAGTGATGGGCCTCTTTAAAGTGCTGATAGTTTCGATGGTCGCGTTTTGGAGCTTGTATCATCGGCGCGAGGAAATCGTCGGCATTTCGGCGCTCGATCTACCGCAGATTGCCACGTTCATTGTCGAAATCACGTTGTGGACCAGTTTGAAAATTGCGATCGCGCTGCTCGTTCTGGCGATTCTTGATTACGCGTACCAACGCTGGAAGCACGAGCAAGATTTACGCATGACGCCGCAAGAAGTGCGCGAAGAAATGAAGAACCTGCAAGGCGATCCGCAAGTCATCGCGCGTCGCCGCCAGGTGCAACGGCAGCTAACGCTGCATCGCATTTCCGCGGTTGTGCCCAAAGCTGACGTGGTGGTGACGAACCCAACGGAATTGGCCGTCGCCATTCAATACGACCTGACCACGATGAATGCACCGATTGTTGTCGCCAAAGGCGCCGGGGTTGTAGCGGCCCGTATTCGCCGCATCGCTTTGGAAAACGGCGTTCCTGTGCTGGAACGCAAACCTTTGGCTCAGGCGCTATACAAAGACGTCGACCTCAACCGCCCGATTCCCGACAAAATGTACGCCGCGGTAGCCGAGCTGCTGGCGTATGTGTATCAGCTTAAGGGCAAGCCGCTGCCGGGTCGGACGTGATGCGAATGCATGATTGGAGGTTGCAATGATTCGATTAAGCGTCGCTGTTTGTGCAATCTGTCTCGGGATTGGAACGTCTTGCCAAAGACAAAAGGATTTGCCGCGATCACCTAACGCATCGATCACGGTCAATGGCGGCCAAAAGAACTTATGTTCTGATCCAGCGTCCACTGCTCCGGTCAACACGATCGCCGATTCCGAAAGGGACAGGGTAGATTTCTACAATTGCAGCGATTTTGAAGCATCGATGCGTTCCCAATCGTGTAAAGAAATTACATTTTTGACGAGCGATAGATTTTTGCTGAGCGAAAGAATCGCGCCTGCAGGACGGACAGTATCAGAAATATTGGACAGCGCAATGAACTCAGCGGATGCGACTCACAGCGCCAGCCTATCAATCGCTGTTCCAAGTTTTAAGCGTGAGGAAAGGACAGATGAAATTCCGTTTCATGTCGATGTTCAGAAATCCTTGGACCAACTGCATGCCGAGTATGAATCGCTTAAGCAGCAATGCATATCCGCACAATATCGCGAAGTCGCAATGCGATTAACGGAACTTGAATTAGAATTACCGCCAGAGAATCTTGAACGGCTGGCACGGCTGATCCGCGAAGGAAGCTCAGAGCTAGAGATAGTCGCAGTCCTCGGCAATACGTTTCAGGCCAAGGCGGAACAACTCGTACTTCGCTGGGATTACCGTGGAGAGGGCGTTGCCGCCTACTTTGAGGGTAATCATTTGGTCGACATCATGGGGATGGCCGACGACGCAGATAATCGGGTTGAACTTTTCACAACCAATTTGCTCAGCGAAAAGCTGCAAAAGGGCATGACGGTTGAAGAAGCTACGATCTTGCTAGGCGAACCTCAAAACACCGATACGATCAGACGGAAATTGACTTGGTACTATCCGTCCACTGCTACCGGGTCGTCAGACCAGATTGAAGTTGTCTTTGATAATGGCCACGTATGTGGCTTAAATTTAACTTGGCAATTAAGCAGTGCGCAAGTCGCCACGAGGGGTTGGGGAACCAAATGGTAGAAATCTTTGGTCGCTTGCCACTCAGTAACGATCACCAGCAGCGGCCCCAAGTGTTCCATCCACAGCACGGCGGCATGCAGCAGCAGGTCGGTGCGGGTACCATCACTTTGTGCGCCACCAAGCGATAGACACAAACATCGACCTCTTTTTCCACCGTGTAGGGAACGCACACATTCACGGTAACAGATCGCTGCTCGGGCACGTATTTGCAGACCGTAATGTCGTACGAGCGTCTCTCGGTATGTGGCACGCAGACCGTGTATTGGATGACGCGCTGCCGCGGCTCTTCGACATACTTGCAGTAACCGCAACAACCGCAAGGGTTGTCGCAGGGCACTGCCTTGCAGGCCGTGTAGTTCTCGGTACGAGTGCGCGTTCGGGCACCAGCACGAGGCAATCTCGCGTGATGGTTTGCTTTTCTGGGACCACGTGCATGACCGTCACCTGCTGCGCCCGTTGCTCGGTGCGATACTGCACGCATTGCACCGTTCGCTTTTCATGAAATGGCGTCGGTACGTAACACGTCTGCTCGATCATTTGCGGTTGGCACACCGGTCCGCAGCAAGAACCGGATTCAGCGCCGGATTGCGGTACGGCGGGTTGTGAAGGCGATGCAGGCGCAGCTGATCCAGCCGCTGGCGGCTTTTGCAACATCGAAGGCGGATTGACCTCCGTCGGCGGAACCTGATTGGCATCCAAGTTAGGCGACGCAACGACGAAACAGGCAAGAGCGGCCCAAAGGCGGATAGCCGAGGCACTGTTCATAGCTAGATACTCCCAAAACGATGGCGATGCGAAACTGGGCAAGATGCGATGTTATTTCCGCCAACATTCGCGACTCTAGCTAGCCCGACGAGTCACGTCAAGCATCTGGGTAGGCTGGGAAAGCCAAAACCCTTTGTGCGCCGATATCTTGTGTTCCTCGATCCCAATAAAAAACCTCGGCCGGGGATGGCCCCGGCCGAGGTAACACGAACTCAAGTTGTCGCAAATCAGAGTTGTCGTTCTCGGACTCTCAGAAACTAAAGAGCCATTCCGAATCAACCGCTTAGAACCGGCATTCGAGTCCGGCAAACGCACCGTGCAACAGCAAGTCGCCGTTGGTTTTCACGGTGTGCCAGCCAGCTTCGTCGGCAAAGAACTGAGGAATCTGGTTGTCGCCCAAAGCAATGTTACTGGCGACCACCACCCGGTAACCTCCCACCACACTCCAGTTCCGGCAGAAAGCCCAATTTACCCCGACGTCGATCGAACCCAACATCGAGAAAACGTCCGTCGTCGTGTGGATGTTGAGCGGATTGCCCGAGCCATCAAACGTCGCCACTGTGCCGTCGCCTGAGATCACACTGTTATGACCCGTCACGTGGTTACCAAAGATGCCGATCTTGGGCATGGCAAACAGACTCACTGAGTTGCAAACTTGCCAATTCATGCAAGCGCCAAGCTGGAAGCCAATCAAGTTGTTTTCTACATCGCAGTTGACGAAGGCTTCATCGGCCGGGTTGTCACCGAATCGAGCTCCCGGAGGAGCGGTACCCGCTAGACTGCCCCACTCCAATCCTTCCGAGAACCGCAGGAAACGTACTCCGGCCAGTGCCGTTAGCTGAAACTTGTTGCAAGGATCGCAGCACGGCAAATACATGAAGTTGATTTCGACGTTGTGAAATTCATCGTTGCGCGAAAGTTCCACCGAGCGAGCGTTGTCGAACCAGTTGGAGATTGCATTTGCGCCGAAAGAAACAAGTCCGACATCCTGGACCGTTCCCAGTTGATTGGTTGGATCGTAGATACTGGTGCTGCCGTCGAGTCCCCACATGCCCCAGTAAACAGCTTCAATTCCGAAGCGACCGCTGGAGCCACAGGAATTGCACGAATTGCAAGGATCGCCGCAGCCGCAGCCGAACCAATAGCCGATGCGGGTATCAACACCACCGCCCCAATCGGCCCCGGGAAAATAACGCAATTGATTGGCCGGATTGGTCTGATCAAACGTTGTCCAAAATTTGTTCGGCATGTCGCGACCCATCGTCAGGCCACCAACATAGGCATAGAAGTGACTATTGCAGCAGCCGCAGCAAGAGGGCAGGCAGCTTGTGCAATCGTCACCCCAGCCGCTGGCCGCGGCACTTTGATAGCTGTTCGATGGCGGCGCTGAAGGAGCTGGCTCCGGCGCTTTCACGGTTTCCGGCTGCTGGCCCGAGTTCACCACTGGCGTTCGCAGAGCAGGACGATAGTTGGATGTAGGGCCACTGTCTTCCAGCATCGGGCTGCGCAGCGGCTGCTGATCGTTCAGCCACGCCGTTCGGACATTCGGATCGAAGTCCGGGAAGCGATTGACCTGAGCCTGCACCGTGCTAGCCAGGCACAGCGCACCAGCCATAGAAATCCAAGCGCGAGAGAGTGTCATGTTCCGAATCCCTCAACAGGTTATGAGCTAAACCACCGCGGCCGCCGATGCAGCACACGGCCCCGGCCTACCGATAGCGCAATTGCCAAACGGCAGACCAGGTGCATAGGGGATCCGTCCCAGACACCAATCCATTGATGTCTGTGTCAATCGACGCTCCAGAGACCTGCCTTTCAAATTTTGTCAGTCGCCGGCATGCTGAGAAAAGCCAACACAAGAAGTAACTGATAGCAATTCGCCGCAAACGGAAAAGTTTGACACGCTAACCCGACGCGCAAGCGAAGGATCCGAGGTAGTTCCTCCCCTGGTTGCGCGTCGGAATAGTGTTTGCCCTCTGTTGCGTCTGGCTACCGTGCGACCGATTTCGGCGCGAGCTGCCTCGAAAGCCGAACGATTAATTCTTCCAAAACCAGGCGTGCGCGATCGCCTGAGGAACTGGTTCCCTTCAGTGCCAAGTCGGCTTCCAGAAGCCACTGATAGATGTGCCTGGCCCGGTGGCGCGTGATTTGCCGCAGTTGCCGCTCGGCTTTGTCGAGCACGAACTTCTTGGGCGAGACGCCCGCCTCGCGCAGCGCATCGGGCAGCGAGATGCGACGCCGTTCTGTTTCGGCCTGTTCGATAATCCGCGTGGCGGCGGCCAGGCGACGCAGCGAACCGCTCATCATTGCGAAAATCGCAATCGGCTCTTCTCCAGCCAATAGCAGCCGATCGAGTTGCACGAGTGCTTCGGCGGCATTGCCATCGAGGGCCGCTTCGATCATCGTCCACGCGGTTTTGGCACACAGCCGCCGACGGTTTGTTCGACGAGCTCGCGCGTGACCACGCGACTGCTCCCGCTCCCTGACGGTTGGGGCTCGCCAGAGGCGCTCTCAGCCAAGAGCGATAGTTTGGCCAGTTCTTGATCGAGCCGGCCCAGTTCGGGGCCGACAATTTCCAGCAACATTTCGCCGGCGCCGTTGCCCAGGCGTACTTGATGTTGCTTTTCCGCGCGAGTTGCCAGCCATTCGAGGACCACATCGTCGTCCACGTCGCCAAATCGGCTCTTCGGCAAATTGCAGTTAATCTGCAAACCGATCTCAGCGATTTTTTTGAACAGCCGCGTGTTGGCAGGCCATGAATCGACTTCCAACACTAGAACCGATGACGCCCGCGGTTTGTCGCAATATTCTTCCAGCGAATGACGATGCTCGCTGACAAATTCATCGGCGTCTTCAACGACGACCATCCGCCGGCCGCCTCCAAACATCGACACGGTGGCCAAATCGTCGAGGACTTCTCGCAGCTCGGCTTTATTGCCGTCCAGCGTCGCGAACGACATTTCCGCATCGTCGCCGGTCAGCACCGCTGCTCGCAGTCGTTCCAAAGCCTCACGCTTCAGCAGCGGCTCATCGCCGAAGAGCACGCAGAGCGCAGGAATGGTTAGCGATGCTTGGCGAAAGAAAATCGAAAGCGGATGCGGCGTCGGGCATACCGCTGAATATACTGCGGTGGCCTTTCAAGCCCAGGGGTTGCGGGCACCATTGCCGCGATGGTCCCTGGGCTTACCGCGTTGATCAGCGATAAAATTCGTACAACATGCCGCCGGTCGCCGTTTCGGTCACCGAGCGGACGCCGCGAATTCTTCCCTCAGGCTGAATGCGCTCCAGCGGCACGGGATCGGGCGAATCAAAAATCGCCGTGTTGCCCGCTTCGTCGCGCGCTTCTATCCGCAGAAAAATGCGCTGTGGCACGCGGTTATCGGGCCGCCAAGCGTATTGGCCGGAATTCTCTAGTCCCGCGGCAACAATCGTCCACGGTCCGCCCGGTTTCTCGCTGAAGTACAGCGAGATCGGCCGCGCGGCCAAGGCGGCGTCGCTGGCTTCCCAACGGATCAAGAGCTCGCCGGCATGGGGTCCTTCGCCCGCCTGAGTGCCAGTAAGCCGAACCAATGGCTTGGTGAGATCAACGCCAACCCAAATTTCCGGCACGTCGCCGCTGCGAGGCGGCAAACCACCCAGTCCACTACCACTTTGCACAGCGATGCGGAAACCGTACAGACCTTCGCCTTCAACATTCACGCGGATGGGGCTGCGATTGTCGTTGTCTACGCCGTAGCTAGTCCAGGTGCGGCCGCCGTCACGGGTGCCCCATAGTTCGACTTTGGCGATACCAGAGGGACCAACGGCATCGACTTCATAATCCATGTCGAACGATTTTGAATTAACCATCCTCGGCCGCTCGCCGGCCGGCAACATTGAATAGTTTGGCGAACTGGCTGAGGCATTTCCTGTCGCATAGCCCTGGTCGGAAGACCGGGGTTGCCCATCTCCCGGCAATACCTGATTGCGAATCGGCGGATAGACGTTTTCAAATCCGCGGCTTGTGTAGCCATTGCTTGTTGAAGCATTGCCGTCGCTCTGCGGCAGCCGGAACGAATCGGGTCGCTGGGCCATCGACGGCACATTCGCCGAGGAAGTCGCGGGAATCGGACTGCGTCCAAATGGTACCTCCGTTGAACGATCGCTCGGCCACTGCGTCCCATTTTCTCTGTCGCCCGAAGCTGCAAAAGGTGAAGCAGCGCTGCGAGGTGGATCGTTTGCAGATGAACCGATCGGTGGTGAACCAAATACGCCGCCATCAGCCGAGCCTGTTTCCTCAGAAGCAGACGGATTATTTCGACTAGCGCCGGCAAGGGCGTTCTTGGCCGATTTTTTCCCGCCAGATGATTTTGAATGCGACGCGACAGCAGAGGGCGTTGTCTTCGATTCGAACGGCGGCGTCGCGCTTGACACAGACGTTCCTGTACTTGGCGGCGAGATGCTGGTGGTTAAATCTTCATGCCCTGACGGCGATCGCAGTGCTTCGGTCTTCGCTTGCGACACGGTGGAGTTGCCTGCCCGATCGCTAATTTCCGCGCGTACCTGTACTTGCATGGCTGGCGCATCGGTTGGCCACCAGGTTAGCGTGCCCTTGCTGGTGGTGCGATCGCTGCCGGCACGAGGCCGATCGACCGCCACGGGCCGCCAGGCACCGCTGGAGGTTTGATATTCAATCTTCAAACTATCGGCATTCAAAAGTGGATCAACGGCCAACCACATGGCCTTGATTTCGCCAGCATCGCCGCGCATGGCGCTTAAATCGAGCCGCGGCGGTACGGTATCGACAATGACTCGCATATCTGGCCGGCCGCCGACCTCTGGGATGACGCGACCTTGTCGATCGACCGTGCGAATCAAAAACCAGTATTCGCCATCGCCGGGGGCACGGAAGGTAAAGCCTTTGGAGTCTGGCGGAACTCGTTGAGCCAGATCCCATTTCCCGCCGAGATTCACAGAAACATACAGACGGATTTCGGCCGGCCGCTGCTCTGGCGATTCGGCCGGCGCGACATTGAACGGCATTGAAAACGCCAACTGTCGCCAGCAATTAGGCTCCGGCAGACCGTCATCGGCACTCAGCGCAGTGGATGTAACTGCGCCGCAAGTGCATGCAAAAATAAACCTCAATCCGAGGCGCAACGGCTGCATGTCGAAAACCTCTGGGTCTCTTTAGACAGGCGCACAGCAGCGGGTTGCCGAGTCGCCGTCTAACGTCTGTATCGACGTTGTCGATCGGAGCGCTTGATCGTGGGGTGCCATGAGGACCGGTCAGGAAAGCATGGCAAAATTTGCCGGCCAAGATCACTTGCCGTCCCGAGTTTGCCGCACGATTTCCACGTACTGGCGGGCCAAATCGGTGATTTTGGCGAAATCACGATTGGCAATGGCCTGCGGATCGACCAGCGATCCGCCAATGCCCAGAGCGCACGCTCCAGCCTTCAGAAACTCCGCGGCGGTCTTTAGATTCACGCCGCCGGTCGGCATCAGCCGCACTTGCGGCAGTGGGCCATGGATGGTTTTAAGATAGCTTGGCCCTGTAAGTTCGGATGGAAAAACTTTCACGATATCAGCGCCAGCTTCCCATGCTGTCAGAATTTCGGTCGGAGTCAGGGCTCCAGGCAAGATCAGCCGACTGTAACGCTTGCAAAGCCGAATTACCTCTAAATTCACGGTTGGCGACACGACAAATCGGGCCCCAGCCAGAATCGCCGTGCGGGCAGTTTCCGTGTCCAGCACGGTGCCAGCGCCTAAAACGATTTTATCACCCAATCGGTCCGCCACTTGCTCCAAGACATGCTGGGCGCGTGGCACGGTGAAGGTGACTTCAATCGCCTCGACACCGCCGGCCAACAGTGCCTCGGCCACATCGGTCAGAATTTCGCCGGAGGGCGCGCGCAGCACGGCCACCACGCCCGAGCGCAGGATTCGATCGAGATCGCTGTTCGCACTGGTCATTTCCATCTCATCGTTCAATCATAACCCGCAGCGAGAGCGATTGCTGACTCGCCAATCGCACTACGCCGCAGGGTAGGGGGAGCATCTTCGCATGTCAATGATCCGGGAATCCGAGGTCCGAAATCGGTGTCAGGACGAGCATTGGCGGGCTTTGCCCGCTGCTTTGTCTGGCTCTTGCCCCCCAATCCTGACCTCTGATTTTGCGTTCTGGACTCATTTGCACGAAGTATCAATAATAGCGGGTAGTGCGGTGGCGGCATGGCAATGTCAGACTTTGCGGGAACAGCGCTACGATGGCGGATTTTCTGGCCCATCCGTTGGTGCGGGCCGGTCTGTTGTTTCTGGCAATCGCCGTGCTTAGCGGTTTGGGCGGTTTCATCGTGTCAAGGTTTCGCGGTCGTTCGGAGGAAGATCAGCCAGCGGCTAGTGAATTGCTAACCAAATTCCGCGAACTGCATGAGCGAGGTGAGCTAAGCGACGAAGAATTCCGAAACATAAAAACACTCTTGGCGGACGAACTCCGAAAAGAGTTAAGCGATAGCGGAGAACGGGGTTCGGACGATCGGCACGGTGCCGACACCAAACCCGATCGAAGGACAAATACCGATTGGCCGGATACGGGTGTCTGAGTGTCTTTGTGGTTTGGGACCACGCAGACACCCAGACACCAAGTCACCTGACAGCGACTGCTCGATGCGAGTGTGGACAAGGATGGTCCCTTGGCGCGACTGCAACTTTTTCAGTTCAAGCCACTCGAGCGACCCCTTGGACGATCACATCAGTCCGTGCCGCAGTGGATGCACACGGATGGTAGAACTCGAAAGGAGCAGGCATGCCCAGCGGAAGAGATGTAAACCTCGGCCGACGCCCTGGCGGCGGCGGAGGCGGCGGCACCACCAAGAAAAACGCCTTCTGTTCGTTCTGCCGGAAAAGCTACCGCGATGTCGGGCCGCTGGTCGAAGGACCCGGCGACGTGTACATCTGCGGCGAATGCATCGAGTTGTGTCAATCGATTCTCGATCAAGAACGCCGTCGCCGCGGTGCCACTAAGCAACTCTTCACGCGCATTCCCAGCCCGCGCGAAATCGTTACGCAGCTCGACGAGTACGTCATCGGTCAAGAGCACGCCAAGAAAGTGCTGGCCGTGGCTGTTCACAGTCACTACAAGCGGCTGACGTTGGCGCAGGAAACACCCGATGTCGAAGTCGACAAATCAAACATCTTGATGTTGGGCCCAACGGGCTCGGGCAAAACGCTGCTGGCCCGCACGCTGGCCAAGATTCTGCATGTGCCGTTCGCCATCGGCGATGCCACCACGCTGACCGAAGCCGGTTATGTGGGTGAAGACGTGGAAAACTTGCTCCTGAAGTTGTTGCACGCCGCCGACTTCGATATCGAAGCGGCCCAGCGCGGTATTTTATACATCGACGAAATCGACAAAATCGGCAAGACATCGCAAAACGTTTCGATCACTCGCGATGTCAGTGGCGAAGGCGTTCAGCAGGCGCTCTTGAAGATGCTGGAAGGCACCGTCGCCAACGTTCCGCCGCAAGGGGGCCGCAAGCATCCCGAACAGCAATACATTCAGATGGACACGACCAACATCTTGTTCATCTGCGGCGGCACATTCGTTGGCCTCGACGAAATTATCGCCAAGCGGCTCGGCAAACGCACCATTGGTTTCGGTCAGCCCACCGGAGTGCGTGAAGATCGCGAAATGGGCGAACTGTTGGGCAATGTTTGCAGCGACGACATTCTGGAATTCGGTATGATTCCCGAACTGGTCGGCCGCTTGCCGGTCATCTCTTCACTGCGACCACTGGATGAGAAGGCCTTGGTGCGCGTGCTCACCGAACCGAAAAACGCCCTGGTGCGCCAATATCAGAAACTGTTCACGATGGAAAATGCCGATCTAAGTTTCACCGAGCCAGCGCTGCGAGCCATTGCCTCCCGCGCCCTGGAAAAGGATACCGGCGCCCGCGGACTGCGTTCGATCATTGAAGAAGTGATGCTCGACATCATGTACGACCTGCCGGAGAACAACGGCGCTCGGTACGTCGTCACCGAAGAAGCTGTGCAAGGCCGAGAACGCGTGTTTCCGATGGCCGTCGAACCCAAGAAGAACAGCGCCTGATATTTCGTTTAGCGAGTTCGTCAGTCGGGTAGCGGAGAGGGGTTGCCCCGCGCTGAAAACGCCGGGCCGAGTCCAGCCGCTACACTCATCAAACCACAGCGCGAAACGTTCAATCCCACGCCCAGCTTTGCCACTTGGCCTCGCCGCGTGGGGCTTAAGTTCGCGCTTAATCCACTACGCAAATCGAGCTCGGGATTCGGCAGTGCTCGCCGACCCCGGGCTCGTAGCGTTTCGATAAGTGTAGCGACAAGCCGATGGGTAGCGGCGGAGCTTGCTCCGCGCTGGAGCGCCGGGCCAAGCCCGGCCGCTACACGAAGTAGAAAACGATCTACTCGCGCGGTGGTGGCCCAAATCCTGGTCCGCCCCCCGGTCCACCCGGGCCACGATCACCCGGCGGCGGTCTGCGACCTGGCCCGCCCGGCCCGCCGAATCCCGGACCACCTGGCGGACCGCCGCCGGGCCCTCCAGGCCCACGCCCTCCACCTTGCATCTGCGATTTGCCGATGCCCCCTTTAATCGGTGCATCCTTTGGATCTTCCGGCGTCACGCCCATCACAATGTCGAAGTTGGCCGCCAACTCGCCAATCTTCGAATCGGCAATCGGTTTGAAATCCACCAGCACGGTGTCGCGTGCCTTGGGATCACGAATGCCTTGGAACACTCCGTCGCCATCGTTCTGCGGATGCCCCTTGATAAACAGCTGCGTCGTGTAAATTCGCTTGCCGTTGCGGCTGACGCCGAAATGAATGTGCGGCGTGCGGCCCGTGTACGGCACCGGCTTGATCGTGCGGAAATAATACTGACCTTGCGAATCGGTCAAAAATCGGCCGTAGCCCTGAAAATTTGTATCGCGCTTGTCGTGCCCTGAATCGCGGCTGTTCAAATAAACGCCATTGTTATCGACCTGCCAGATTTCGATAAACGCGTTGCGAATCGGGTTGCCCGAGGCGTTAAGAAGCCGTCCCGATAAATGCGTGATCTCGCCGACCGCCGGCGTGATCGCGTCGTTCACAATGATCAGGTCGTTGTCGGTATCCAGCGGCATCTTGTCGGGATAAAACGGCCCTTCGGTCAATTGCGGCGTGATTGCCAGCATCTCGGCCAACAGACCCCGGCTTGTGAAAAAAGCCGCACCGGCAGCGATGCCGCCGAGAAACTGCCTGCGGCTGCTCGGAAACACAATCGACTTCATGGCAGATGCTCCAAAAGGAATTGGTCCCGCTAACCGCCGTCACGCGATTGAACTGCGGGGATTAGGAGTATAGTAACTAACCCCGGTCAAAACCGCCGGTATTGCAGCAGGCCTGTAAAATCCTGCCGATAATCAGCGTTTTGCCAATTTCCGCAGCACGTCAATTCCGCGTTCGATGGTCCGATCGGCGGCGGCGTATGACAATCGGAAGTGCGTGTCGCGGCTGGAAAAGATTTTGCCGGGGATAATGAGCAACTGATTAGCGATGGCCCGCTCAACGAATTCGCTGCCCGTGTCCAGGCCGGTCGGAACTTTGGGAAACGCGTAAAAAGCGCCTTCGGGCAGGGCGATTTCGTACAGATCGCGCAGTCCGTTGACAATCATGTCGCGCTTCTTGCGGTATGCGTCGATGTACGGCTGAATGTCGAGGTCCATCGCCGTCACACAGGCCCACTGCGCCGGCTGCGGCGAACAGACAAATGTGTACTGCTGTAGCTTGATCATCTCGTCAATCACCGCGCTTGGGCCGTGGACGAACCCGACGCGCCAACCGGTCATGGCGTACGATTTTGAAAAGCCGTCGATCACAATCGTCTGTTCGTTGAACTTCGCCGGCGAGACATACTCCCTCGTCCTCTGGGAGAGGGCCGGGGTGAGGGGGTCTTCTTTCTCCCTCTCCCTCGGGGAGAGGGTTGGGGTGAGGGTGCCTGAATTTGTATTCATCAGCGATACAACGGCGCCCTCACCCAGCCCTTTCCCCAAGGGAGAGGGTTCTAAATAGCAGAACCGCCTATAGATTTCGTCGCTAATGAGTGCAATGTTCCGCTCGGCAGCCAACTCGGCCAGTCCACGTACTTCGGCCGCGGAATTCAATTTGCCCGTTGGGTTCGCCGGGCTGTTGAACAGAATCGCTTTGGTGCGGCTGGTGATGGCCGATTTCACCCGATCAAGATCAATCGCGAAATTGGGATACGTATCGACGAGCACCACCTTGCCCGACATCAATTTCACCAAGGGCTCGTACATCACAAAGTACGGATCGAACACAATTACTTCGTCGCCAGGATTCACGAGCGTCATGATGGCGATCACCAATGCCCCGCTGGTGCCGCTGGTGATGAACAGTTTGCGATCGGCGTGTTTGTACTCCGCTGCAACTTCCGCCGTGAGCTTTTCAATCAGCGGCGCAATTCCTTGCGTTTGCGAATAGCCGTTCTTGCGGCTGTTCACGGCCTCGACCATCGCCTGCCGTGCGGCTTCGGGCACATCAAAGTCCGGCTGCCCGATCGACAAATTGATCGGGTCCTTCATCTTCGCCGCCAGGTCGAACACCTTGCGAATGCCCGAACTATCAAACGCCGCCGTGCGAGCTGCAAGCCAGGGATGAGGCATGAGAAATCAGGGTTCAGGGTTCAGCATGTTGCACATTACATAGCCCGACCGTGTCGGTCGGGTGTAGCGGCGTGGGCTCTGCCCCGCGCTTGCAACAAAAGCGCAGCACCACACAGCCCAGTGTAACCGTGAGCGAAGAGGCCCACCAATGCCGCCCAGACACGAAAAGTTTTCGGCTGGTTCGCACTCTGCGAAATACACCCACCTCAAGCAGCTTCCGCAGATTTTGCGGCTGCCTTGCGGAATCGTTCCAGCCGCTCTTGGTACTGTTTGACGACGGGGTTCGATTCGTCCTTTACACGTTCCGCAATGTATTTCACGACCTTCTCCTCCGTCGCCACAGCCCCCGCCGCATCGCCGATGCGGAATTGAGCCTCGGCCAACGTGTCGAGGAGCTGCGGATTTTCTTCCTTCGTCAACTCGACGGCGCGGCGAGCCGATTCCAGCGCCAACTTGGCCACACGCGGATCGATGTCGTTCTTCAGGTCCGGATCAATCACATTCCAGCAATCGCGATTCAGGATGCCCGGGTTGTCCCAGTTGGCTTTTTGCAGTTTCTCACCCAGCTGCAGTCCTTGCTCGACTTCGCCGCCATTGCAAAGAGCAGCGAATTTCATCCAGGCGAACTCGTCGGCCAGCTTCTCATCGCCAGCGGTTGCTTCGTCAATGGCGGTGACAATCGCTTTGTAGTCTTTCTTTTGATAGAATGGGATGACCTTCGGCGCACAGCCGTCATCTTACGTTCCACCTGTTTCTTAGCCAGCCGCGTCTTGGCAAGCTCTTTCAGATCCCAATCGCCGGAAGTAATCTTCGCCAGTGGTTCTTCCATCGCCATGGGATGTCCGATCCAGGCGATCTTGCCATCGTGAATCACAAACGCCGTCGGAATGCCGTGCTCTTCGGCGGTGCGCATCCAGGCTTTGGCCATCGCGCCGTCGTTAGGATTTCCACCTTCCGGCACGGTGTCTAGCGCCACGTTGTAATCCATCTTGTCGCCCATCTCGTCCAGAAATGGTTGCACCAGCTTCGTATCGTGCTCCCAAACATCGACGCCGACAAACTGCACGTCCTTGTCTTTGTACCGATGCGCCAACTCTGTCAAATGCGGAATGCTCACGCGGCACGGCCCGCACCAAGTGGCCCAGAATTCGACGACATACGTCTTTCCCGGCTCAAACTTTTCGATTTTCTCTCCTTTAGGCCAGCCAGAGACCGCCATCGCCGGCGCCGCATCGCCGATGTTCAGAATTTCCTCCTCCGCAGTCACACTTCGTGAACCGAACACAACGAAGCCCGCTACAACCGCCGCCACGACCGACAGCTTTCGAAACATGATCGTGCTCCTTTTAGATAACAATTCCGCGCCGCTCAGCGCGTTTTGCTTTTTCTTCAATTGCGGCGATATCGGTGGTGGCTGTGTAACAGGTTGCGACTGTGGTACAAAAGACGGATGCAATGGCTGCGACGGGTGTGGTGGCATCAATGGTGAAGGGTATTCCTGCGACGGGTGTGGTGGCCGCTTCGATATGTCCCACAAGCACATGCACAACGCCACCACCCACCCGACTAGCGACCAGCCCAACAAAATGTTGATTACCGCAATCACCTCTTTGCGCGGATGCTCCATACGATAGGCGATTAGCGCCGGCAACAAGTAAATAATTATGCCAATAATCGGCACAATTGCTTGACCCATGATAGCACCTATTTGTTTGTACATATATAAGAAAAACCGGCGTGGGGACGATAGCCGTAGCACTCCCGCGCCGGCGGCTCTTGCCTTCTCACTTTTTAGTCTTAGCACGCTTCGGCCTGCGCGTCAACTTTTTGCGATTAGATAGCTGATCGTCAAGTAGCTGTTCGCATGGCAACTTTTTCGGCTGCGGCGACACTTCAACGTTCACGGTTTGTCGACCCGCTAGTATTGTTCGCTGATAAAATATTGACAGTTCGCCGAGCCCACCGAACCCTTGCCGCACTGACCGTCAATATATGCGACTGCTGGGCACGGTCAAGTTTTTGAAACATTGGCCGACCGTATCTGGTCAGAAACAATAGCAATGGCACGCGGAGAATCTCTGGCGACCCAGTAACGATCCCATCGGTTTGTGCCATTAATCGGCTATAATGGTCGCGACAGGGTGCCATATGCCGAAGAACTCAACATGGGTCTTTTTTGAGTGTCGAGCTGTGACGCGCTGATTTGGCAGCGGGGAAAATTAAGGTTCCACCATGTCGCCCATTAGTGAAACTGGCAACCGACCGGCCGACGAGTTGAACTCGCGCGTGCATCTCGTCCACCGCTTGGTTCGGCCGAGGGAATTCCAGGTAAGCAAGTCCGCGTTTACGCTGCAACGACTGTTTGTGCTCACAACCATGATGGCCGTTGGCTGTGGGATCATGTTAATTGTCCGGAATTCGAAATTTGGTGGTGACGGCCAATTATGGATCGGCATTCTCTGGCTCTTGCTCTGGTGGCTCGCCGCCGGGGCCATCCTTGGAGCCAGCCTTTGCTCACTGATCAATCGTCCCTGGCTTGGCGCGATCGTTGGCATGTGGCTGCAGCTTGTTGCCGTAGTGCTGCTGATGCACTAGTCGCTTGCTGGTGAGCAAGAATCCGAGCCGACTTCTTGAAGCAACGCCGAGTCGTGACGAATGAGCAGTGGCCTAAAGCGTACAATGACATTTGTACACTGATTGCTAGAATGGCCGGTGGAACTCTGGGTCCCTGTCGGTTTTCGCTGCATTTAGCCCCCGGTCATGGACCGGGGGCTAATTTGACGCGGAAGGCCGGCTGCCGCTCTTTGACAACTGAGCAATAGCATTTCCCCGCCTCGGGCCAGCGCCGCCCGAGGTTGGGCCGGACTGCGCGCGGCAAGTCCGGCAATGCACCGCAGGGGACGCCGAGGTTCGCAGGGCGCGCAGAGCGATCAAGCATGATTTCGAGACTTCCTGCGATTCCTCTGCGTAACTCTGCGCCCTCGGCGGTGAAGTCTCTGCTCGGCTGCCGGTCGTGCGCGGCGGGGTAAAGTGATGACCAAATGTGGGGCGCAAAACACGGGTTTTTACGAGGGTTTTGCGCCAACACTTTACCCTCGATCCCCGGGGGTTGTGTGTTTAGTTTGTTGGGTGGTCGGTGGTCCGTCGTCATTCATCGTCAGGGGGCCGGTTGTCAGTGGCGACAGACCACCCAGCATGCAGCCCCCTCACCCCGGCCCTCTCCCACAAGGAGAGAGGGAGAAAGAATGACCACGGACCACTGGACACCGGCCACCGGCCACTGACCACGGACCACGGACATTGCCGGGTCACAGTCAGGTCGCCATGTTTTTCGAAAACGCCCTGTTTTCCCGGCTCGTTTTCCCAACATTGTCCCCTCGATTCTTATTTTTTTGTGCGAGCGCTCTATGTCCGCCATCCATTGCGATCAACAACTGACCACTGACAACGGACCACGGACCACTGCTTATCGCACCACGCATTTGAAGCGGGCGATGCCGCCTTGGCCGGGGTTCATCGGCTCTTCGATTTCCCAGCGCAGAATGAGCGAGCCTTCCTTATTCGGCTCGGTCAAGAATTTCGCCTTCAGGCTGCTCTGGCCGCTGCCTGGCACCAGTTCCAATCTTGGCGTAAGGTCATCGACAATCGTCACGTTGCCAACCGGCTGATCGCCAACGTTGTCGAAGCGGATGGTGAACTCGACAATCTCGCCCGGCTTGGCGCTGGAGGTGGAAGCTAGTTTGCACACACGCAGGCAGGGCTTTCCTGGCTCCAGCGCGTAAGTGGCTTGCGCCGTTTGTCTCCTTCCAGCACCACGGCTTTGACGCCGCCGATTTCCACTTGCACGCCTTGATCGAGCGTCCAGGTAATGGCCGATTGCACCGAGATGGCTAAGAACGGTTTTTCGTTTTCTTGCGCGATGCCGTAACGCACCAGATCAAAATTCTCGTAAGGCTTGAGTCGATCGACAGTGGCCCGAATCACGGTTTGCGCGATCAAGCCCACCAGCGGCGTGCGATCCAGAAACGTAACCGGGCCACGATGGCCAAGTTCGCCGACCGGTTGAATCGGCTGCACCGCGGTGGTGACCGGCTGCACATCGTCTTGGCCAACAGGGCCGATGGGCATATCCACACCGCCGGCACGCACCAGTTGATTTTCGCCATAGGGCAAAGTCACTTGTCGGACGGCGGCAAACCGTGGCGCGTAAATGCAAACCCGATTGGTCGGTTTCACACACGTACGGCCATCCAAAGTATCGTAGTGAGCAATGGTGTCTTCAGAATCGAGCCCGACCAATTGCCAATCGGGCCGCACTTTTACGCCGCCGTCTTGATCGCCACCGTCGAAAATGTATTCGTCTTCTGGCCACGGGCAGCTAATTCCAGGCGGCTTCCAGGGACCAAAATTATTGATGGGCATCGGCAGTTGATCGCATGGATCGGCCAATGGCATTCGCTGCGTGCCGACGAGCACGGTTGGATCGGGCTCGCCGCCATCGTCGCTGACCACCGCCTCGCCGCCCCCTTCGGCAGCCTGTTGCATGAACGGGGGCACATAGCCGGGCACGGTGTAACCATCGGCCGGATGACCGGTGTAGGCTTCCAGTGGCAGCGACGAGAAACCGACCGCCGGCCCGGTGGCCGCTACAAAGTGCTGGTCGTTGGCGTACACAATTCCTTCCTTGCCCCAGTGCGCGGCGGAAATAATCGGCGCATTGGCCGAATCGGTCATGCGGCAAGAGCAGAGCCCCAGGCACGCCAGAGTCGCGGCCAATTTCAGGCGATGATTTTCCATGTTGCGCTTTTTACTTAACGTGCCGGCGGTGTCGGCCGGACGAAGCGGAGCAGGGGAGGGGAGTGGTACAAAAAGTCGTCGCCAGGATCGTCCGGATCGATGGGCATTCGGCCGCCGATTCGCAGAATTGCCATGGGCCGGCCCAAGTGGTCGGCGGTTACTAGCGGATCGTCGCTAGGGCGGACATCAACGGTGTATTGGTTCTTCGGATCTTCCACTCGAGTGTAAGGAGCCCGCGGATCTTCCAGATAAATGACCCGCGTGATGAACTTGCCATCGAGCGCCGCTTCCAGATCTTGTTGCGTCAGTTCGATGGGAACGGGAAATCGCAGTTCTTCGCCAATCGGTGGATACAGACGATTGATGACTTCGATGGTCGGATACACTTCCTCGCCCGAGCGCCGCGGAATGTCGGTGACACGCAAACGATACACCGGCCCGATAAGCATGGCGGTTTTCATCGGTGCAGCCTGCGGTTCGGCAAACCGACCGTCGCAAGCCAACGAAACCGACGCGCCTTGCGACGCGCGGATTTCGATCGGCTGAAAGTAACCCGGCAATGGTCCGCCCCGTTGCAGTTGAGCCGCGCCAATCGCTCCCGGCGCCAGCACGCCTGCGTGCAGATAGTGGACCGGCGGCTCGGCCAGCGCAACTGCGCTGGCGACCAGCCAAACCACACATCCAAACACGCACGTGCCGGCGAACCAACCGCGGCCAACTGTCCGCTTGTAGGCGGAATTACGGGGCATCGGGACCATTCCAGGAATACCGTTTGAAATGAACCGCTTTGAAAAAAGCCTAGGGGTTGCGGGCACCGTCGCCGCGATGGTCCCTGGGCTTCGAGGAGTTCGCAAAATTATCTGGTTGCCGTAATTAATTTAATAACCACCCGGTCCGCACGGAGCGTTGTCCATTGCTCCAGGCACAACCTGATGGGCCACATCACACGGCTGATTGAATTCCACCGGCGGCACCATGCTCCGTTCGACGATCTTCACATGATCGACCGGCTTGGGATAACTCATGCCAGGGATCTGTGCGACCTTGATCTTCATCGAGCTGGTCGGCGGCGGAATGTGCATGTGCGTCTCGTTGACCATCTCGTGCCGTTGCAGACCGGCCGGAACTCCTAGCGGAATGTGCGGCGGGCCAGGCAGACCAATCGGCGTTCCGCAATATGGCATGCCGTACTCGGGCACCGTCATACCGGCGATGAACTGCGACGGAGCGGCTGTTGGGCCGCCAATCTGTGCGGCAGCCGACACCGGCGGATGTTTGCACGGAACTGGACCCCAGTAACCGGCCTGCACCACTTCACTGTCAGCGACGTTGCCGCCGCCGGTTTCTAAATCTTTGTTACCGAGGCGGATGATCGCCAGAATCGAACCGCGACGATCGGCTTCGACAATCGGATCGACACCTGGATCAAGTCGCGTGCTAACCAACGTCTCCACGCCGGCCAGCGCCAATTCTTGATACTCCGGATCGGGCAGGTAAATCACCTTCGTGACGAAGTTGCCCGAGAGAACTTGCTTGAAATCGTCATCCGTCAATTGGAACGGAATGAAGTTGTGAGCGATGTAGGCTTCGGTGCGCGGCACGGTCGGCGCCACTTCCAAAGTGGGATAAAGCTCGACGCCCGGATAGCCCGGAATGTCGGTGAGCTTGAGCCGATAAATGGCGCCTTGCGGAAAGTTGTACCGTCCCGGAACAACGAGCGGCTCGGAATCGAACGCGCCGTTGGCCGAAACATCCCACCGCACACGCATGCCATCGGGACCGGTGAAACCGATCTGCGATGTCGGTGTCGGGGCCATCGGATGCCCACAAGACGGTCCGAAGTCGCCGGAACCCATTGCGGGACCCATCGGTCGACGAAAACCAGCCAGCATCACACCGGGGCCTGGGCCATCGACGCCGGGGCCAGGATGCATCAGCATCTGCGCAGGCGGCAGCACATTAGTGCGCGGCTCGAGCAACGGTTGATGAGGAGCCAGATGCGCCAGCGACGAATTCTGCGGCAGAGCGCAGCCCGTGGTCGCCAGGGCCACCAATAAAATGGCGGCCAATGACTTGCGAAGAATCATGTTTCCCCCCTAAGTACACCGGAGCCAGCGAAGGTGCTTCGTTTGGCGTCCGAAACTGCTCTTGGGACAGCCGTTTGGCCTCCCGTAGAATTCCAGGTTGCGACCCAGCCATCGAGGCGCGGCCGGGCAAATTGCTTTGCGCCGCGCTGCTGTTGGGTCTCTGGTGGTATCGTCGGCCCGGCACAACGCGATTCTTTGGCAAATCCGGCAAAACCCGCAGATGAAGATCATCTTGCCTAGCCTGCTTATCATCGGTCTGGCGGGGGGTTTAGTGCAGGCGCAAACCGGCGGCAACTCGACCGATCCACGTTTTGAGCTGCCCGTTGACCCCGCGACAGCATCGCTATCGTCGGCCGATCGAACAGCCAGCGGCGGCGATTTGCTGGCGCAGCGCGTGGCGGCAGCTTTGGCTCAGCACAAATCGATCTCGGCCCGCGTGCGGTACCGTGTCGATCTGGTCGGCCATCAATTGGTGGGCGAAGGCATCTATTTGCAACTGGGATCTGGCGAAGGCCAGCAAATTCGGCTGGAATTGAAAACCGTGGTTGGCGAACGGTTGGCGGTATTTCAGCAGGTGTGCGATGGCAGGTTTCTATGGCAATACCAAGATTCTGCCGAAAAGCCGGCCGCCGAGGCAGCGCAGAAACCGCAAGTGACACGAGTCGACATCCATCGAGTGCGCCAAGCGCTGGCCAACCACGCACCCGGTCAGCGACAGCTGCTGCCTGCTTCAACTGAGCTGGCGTTCGGCGGATTGCCAAAACTTGTAGATGGTTTGAAGCAGAGTTTCACGTTCAGCCGAGTGGAGGCCGATCAACTGGGTTCGCTGCCGATATGGATCGCCACTGGCAATTGGCGGCCAGAAGTACTGACGCCAGTCTCGAAGGAATTGGCCGATGAGGCCTCGACCGGTCAGCCGTTAGACCTCCGCAAGCTGCCGGCGCAAATGCCGGAAGTGGTGCGATTTTGCGTCGGCCAAGACGATTTGTTTCCGTACCGCATTGAATATCTGCGCCGAGCGTCCAAGCTAGGCAGAGCAGGGGAGGGGGGCGTGTTGCAGCCAATTGTGACCGTCGAGTTTTACGAAGTGCGTTTGAACTCGCCAATTTCACCGACGAACTTCGTCTATCAGCCAGGCAATGCCGATGCGCTTGATACGACGCAGAGTTTTATGAAGAGCTTGGGCTTGAAGCAATGAATAGTTGAAGTGTAGCGGCGGGGTTCACCCCGCGCGGGAAAGCCCCGCCGTTACTCGATTCCGCTTGAACGGTGTTGACCTGCTGCCAACTTCGCAGCCACGCGAATCGCTTCGATCATGCCGCTGGTTTTCGCGCGGCCTTGCCACGCCAGATCGAATGCCGTGCCGTGGGCCACGCTGGTCCGCACAATTGGCAGTCCCAGTGTGACGTTCACAGCCCGGTGCATTCCCAAAAGTTTGATCGCGATGTGACCTTGATCGTGATACATCGCCACGACGGCATCGAAGGCGCCGTCGCGGGCACGCAGCATGAGCGTATCGGCCGGCAGCGGACCTTCGATTTGCAGGCCAGCCTGTTTGGCCAGCAGGACCGCCGGCGCGATGATGCGTTGCTCTTCGTCGCCAAATAATCCTTCCTCGCCGGCATGAGGATTAATCGCACACACCCCGATCCGCGGCCGCACGCCATTGATCTCGGTCATTGTTCGATCGATGAGTTTCGTTTTCGCTAGAATTGCGTCACTCGACAAATGCCGGAACACATCGGCCAAGGCCATGTGCAGTGTGACATGCACGACGGCCAGTCCTCCGTGCAATGGGTAAGTCGAATTACCCGTCGCCTCCCTTTCCAAGTACAACATCATCGCGAAATCGTTGACGCCACACAGTTCCGCCAGCAATTCGGTATGCCCGGAATAATGATGTCCCGCCCGCCACAGAGCGGCTTTGTGAAGTGGCGCGGTGACGATACCGTCAACTTCTCGATCGAGTGCCAATCGTGCTGCCGTCACCAGCGCATCGTACGCAGCCTGTCCGCCACGCGGATCGATCGTTGCAGCAGGGGCATCCAAAGCCCTGTCGGTGCCACACGGCAAACACGGAATTATATGCGGCGTCGATTGGATCGATTTGAATGTGTTTCCTGACCGGTTCGTTTCCAATGTTACCACTTCGGCGTCGATTCCAAGTAGATCAACTGCCCGACGAATGATTTGTGGATGTCCCACTACCACGGCACGGCAAATCTCGTGCATTGTCGGCTGCGCCAAGCGCCGACGATTGTTTCCGGTCCGATGCCGGTGGGATCGCCCTGAGTAATGGCTAACAAAGGCTTGGGCATGAGGTCCAAATAGGGAGTGGGGAATGAGGAATGAGGTAATGAGAACCGCTTGCAATCATACGCATGGCATGCCGTACCTGAAATGCCCCCTACAACTCGCGTCGACATGTCCGTATAACCAGTTCCTTATCGTGCCACGGTCGTGGTTGCCTTGCCTTCCGCCTACTGCTTACCGCCTACGGCTACTGTGATCCGAATTTTCACAACCCTGGCTTTGTTCGCTCTGCTAATGATGGCCGCAGCGCTGTTGTTGGGGCTGTACCTTGGCGATATCCACGGCGTCCGCAATCCGGAAGTGCTTAATCTCGCAACGGTCCATCGACTACTAGGCATCTCTGCTGCACTGGTGGTGGTTTTGGTCGACAGCATTGTCGTCACCTATTTCATTGGCACCAGCCGATGGTGCAAAGAAGTGGTCGAAACTTATGAGCTGGACCTTCAGTTACTTCGCCGAAGTGTGGCCTTGAAGCGCAGCACGTTCCCCTGGGCGTTTTTGAGCATGATGACGGTGGTTGCGGTTGGGGCGTTGGGCGCCGCTGCCGATCCCTCAACGCTGCGAGCAGGCACCGAGAACTGGGTGACGATTCATCTTATCGGGGCGCTGATCGGTTGGGCATTGATTGCCTTGTCGTTTTACATTCAGGGCCAGCGGATTGCCGCGCATCACGCGGTCATCGAAGAAATCGTGGCCGAAGTGCGCCGCATTCGCATGGAGCGTGGGCTCGAAGTCTGAGCGATCCATTCAACGGTTGTTGGTGACGGCATCAGTGGCTGCTACAGGATGCTGCTGCTTATGTTCGTGGCCTGAGGTTTCCGCAAGGACGATTGCTGCCGCCAACGCCACTCCCAGCAAGAGCGCCAGAGAAAGTTTCAGCCGATCGTGCGAATGAAACTGCACCTCGGGCAGCAAATCGCTTGTTGCGATGCACAGAAACGCACCACCTGCGAAGCACAACGCGAAGCCAATTGCTTCGGGATGGGCGTGCTCAATCGGTTGAAAACCGACAAAGAACGCCAGCACGCCGAGCGGTGCAAAGAGCGAAAACAAAAAGTTGATAGCGTGCCGCCAACCGCGAGAGCGGCCGCTGTGAGCCATGAGCGTGCCGATGGTGAGAGAATCAAACGGTTTGTGCAGAGCCACAGCCAGGAACGTGCCAAACCCCGCCAGGCCGACGCCATGTCCTTCATTTGCTTCCACCTGAATGGCCGCACCGAGTGCGACACCATCGACCACACTGTGCAGCGCCATTCCCAAGAGTGCGCCGCCCCACGACAAATTTTTCGGAGCTGAGTCGTGATGGTGATGGCCGTGATCGTGATGATGCTGACCATGTTTATGATCGTTAGAAGCAGCTGGTGAGTGCTGAGCCGCCGGATCTTGGACAATGTCTCGCGGCGCTTCGGGGACCGGCGCTTCATGCTGATGGAAATGAAAGAACCGCTCGAGGAAAAACATCGCCAGGAAACCTCCGATGCCCATTGCACAGTCTGGTCGATGTTGTTGAGCTGCATGAAGCCGTGCGGCACCAAATGCAAGAGCCCAATGCCCAAGATGACGCCGGCGACAAAACTTAGTGCCACTTGCATGCGGGTGTGGGTTAGCCGCACCACCATGGGCACCCATCCGCCGGCCAAGGCGGCCAGCAGAATCATCAGCGAATAAGCAGCGGCGAGCCAGAAGGGCGACATAGAAAGAATGCCATCGGAATGCTTTTGCAATTGAGTGTCAAATATGGACGGAGGAAGACGATTGATCAAGCCCGCGGCATTAAAGTCGCAGTTCGATTTGAATGAGGCGGCTTTTCGATTGCACCTTCGCGCAGTACGATCAATCGCAAGACCTAACTCCACACTCCAAATTCCACACTTCGCACTTCTATGCGTGCTTGTGTTCAACGTGTCAGTCAAGCGCATGTCACAGTCGCCGGCGAGGTGACCGGTAAAATCGAGCGTGGACTTCTCGTACTGTTGGGCATGGCCAATGGCGACACCGACGATGACGCCCGGCTGATGGCACAGAAAATCGTTGAGCTGCGAACCTTCGAAGACGATGCCGGCAAAATGAATCGTTCGCTGGTCGAAGCCGAGGGTGCGATGCTGGTCGTCAGTCAATTCACACTGTTGGGTGATTGTCGCAAGGGACGTCGGCCCAGTTTCATCGACGCCGCCCCGCCGGAAGAAGCCGAGCGGTTATATCAGCTCTTCGTCGCCGCGGCACAGCAGCGTGGCGTTCGCATTGAAACCGGCCGTTTCCGTCAGCACATGGATGTGACGCTAACCAACGATGGGCCGGTGACTCTGCTCTTAGACACCCACAAGCTGTTTTAGCGAATTAGCGAATCGGACCTTGCTGACGACCAACGCCGAAGGCTCGTGGGTCGGCATTCGATGAGTTGCCGCCATTGAGATTTATGAGTGGCGTGCTGCCCGTGGTCGGCGGCGCGTCAGTGCCATCAATCCCCAACCGATTCAGTACGCGCTTCGCTAGTTCATGTTGGCCGTCGCTCCACGATCCTAGCCGGCTCATCCAGGCCGGATCGTTAATCGAGAAAAAAGTGAGTACCACCACCAAGGCATACGTCAGGAAGTTTGGCCCCATCGAGTCGCCCCAAAATTTCATCGCCGTGCCGAAGCTGCTTTTCAAATGAAATCGTCCGCGACTGAAGTCGATGCTCCAGATTTCATCCAAAATCAAATGCGACATGAAACCCAGCACCACTCCACCCGCCACGAAGTATCGCAATTCGATTCGCTCGCAGCCAAATGCCAAGAACGCGATCTCGCCGGCAATCAGCGCTGCGGGCAAACTGTGAAACATGCCGCGGTGGACGGTGAAGCGCTTTCAGTACCGCAGCCAATCCGAAACGGATCAGCAGATACATCGCTCCGCCGGCCAGAATGATCGACTCCAAGCCCATACCCAGCGCATGAAAGCGATCGACCATCATCATCGGCACCACGGCGGCGCCAAACGCCATGCTTTCACGCAACGGTCGGCCTGAGTCGCTGTCGATATCCGGCAGCATTCCCGACACGCTACACATTCCGCCCGCCAATACACAGGTGGACGGCGGCAGATGATACATCCAAAAAGCGCCAGCCCCGTAGCCGATGCCCAAAATGGTGCTGGTCGTGATGTGGGTTTTAAATCCGGCCACTTTTTTGTCCGTTGTCCGTGGTCAGTCGTCCGTTGCCGAATGGTTGTGCCAAGCCGCCCGAATTTTTAGGCCGCGGGATGGTATCGCAAACCGAGTGCATTTCCCAAGATCAAAACGATCCATACGGCAGCTACTGGAATCTGATCTGCTATCGAGGAGATGAAATCGATCGTGCTGGCAGCAAGCAAAGTGATCTTCGCGACCAATCAAACTCCCACTACAATCCGCTTTTCTTTCGTCATTCAACGGACCACTGACAACTGACCACCGCTCATGGATTGGTACGACATCCTCATGCTTTCCGTGCTTGGGCTGGCCACGCTGTTTGGGGCGTGGAAGGGAATGACGTGGCAACTGGCATCGCTGGCATCGCTGGTGCTCAGTTATTTTTTGGCGCTGAAATTCAGCGGACCACTCGCGCCACTGTTTGGCACCAGCGCGCCATGGAACCGTTTTGTGGCGATGCTGGCGATTTACATCGCCACCTCTATCGCCGTGTGGCTGCTGTTTCGGATGGTGGCCGGCGTGCTCGACAAAATTCGGCTGCGCGATTTTGATCACCAAATCGGCGGGCTATTCGGCCTCGTGAAAGGTGTGCTGCTCTGCTTGGGCATCACATTTTTTGCGCTCGGACTAGCGCCCGATCTGCGAGATCACATCATCAACAGCCGCTCGGGGCATTACATTTCGGCGCTGTTGAACAAGGCCGATGCGGTGATACCACCGGAGATTCATCAGGTGCTCGATCCCTTGCTCGATAAGCTGGAAAATCGTCTCGATCCGACGAAACCATTCGAGCCCAACAAGGTGCCCACGCCGCTGGCCCCCGACACGAAGCAGGTCGCGCCGCTGGAATCGCCACTGCGGCAAGCAATCATCCCATCGGCACGACCGACGGGGTCGATTCCCGCGCCAGTGACGGGGTAGGGGGGTGCGGATGCCGCCATATACAACGCCCGAAAATGTCGCACTGATGATTGCCGTCGGCATCGGCACGGGAATCATGGGCGCGATTCTGGGGACCGGCGGCGGTGTGTTCTTGATTCCAATTCTACTGTTATGCTTCGGCGTGAAGATGCACTTCGCCGTGGCCACCAGCATCATCACGGTGGTCGCGACGTCCAGCGCGGTGGCCAGCGTCAACGTGGAGCGCGGCACGGCCAACATGCGACTGGGAATGACGCTTGAAATTGCGACCTCGATTGGAGCAATCACCGGCGGGCTGACGGTGGTACTGCTGGAGCCGCGATTGCTGCAATCGATTTTCGCGATCGTTTTGATTCCAACCGCCGTGCTCATGTGGCGGCGGAGAAAGGAAGCCGCTGAGATGGCCGCCGCCGAATCGATTGCGCCACGAGCTAGCGATCAATCGATTTCGCCATGCCAAGAAGTCGAGCTCGGATCGCTTGGCGATCGCTACTTCGATTCGCAACTGCGACGCGAAGTGTCGTATCGGGTCCAGCGACTTTGGGCCGGACTCGGCATTTCGTTCATCGCCGGGATTTTGTCCGGCATGCTGGGCATTGGCGGCGGGGTGTTCAAGGTGCCCGCCCTGCACTTGCTCTGCCGCGTGCCGATTAAGGCCGCAGCTGCCACGTCGAATTTCATGATCGGCGTCACAGCAACTGCTAGCGCATTCATCTACTTCGGCCGAGGCGATGTTCGACCGGCCTTAACGGCGGCCATCGTGCTTGGCGTGCTGGTCGGATCGGCGATCGGATCGCTGGTGAACCAGTATGTCCGCGGCCGGTTGATCAATCAATTGTTCGCGATACTACTGGGCGCCGTCGCGGTCCAGATGTTGATTCGAGCCTGGGGATAGAAATGGAATCGGAAATGAAATCGCCGGTAGATCGACTCGCCCGTGCGGTGCATATCGCATTGTTGACGGGTTTGATTCCCAGCGGACTGCTGCTTGCCGTTGGGCTGATCGTCGCTTTGTCGAGCGGTCAGCCGCGCCCCGATCTGCCGCCCCCTGGAATCGGAGTGATGATCCGGCGTGCCTTCAGCGGCGAGGGGGTCTCTCTCGTGGAACTTGGGACCGTCTCTCTCATGCTAACCCCCCTGCTGCGCGTGATCGTTTTGGCTCTCGGCTGGTCGCTGCGCCGCGACTGGCGATTTGCCCTGGTTGCCTTCATCGTCCTGACCTTGCTGGCGATCAGCCTGACGCTGGGTTTTGGCTAGACAATTCCCAGATTGCGCTGCCGCGTTGGTCGGTTCGAAAAAAATCTTCTCCCATTTCGTTTCTATTGCACGATCTCAGGCCGGTTCGATCTCTGAGACCTTTTCGATCTCTGAGACCTTGGCGCTGCGCTGGCAGATAATGGGCAAAGGGAAGCCCACGCGCGATTCGCAGAACATTAGATTTCCAGGCCAAATCCGTGTGTCCTACCGAACATAAGAGACATTATCGGACGTTGGAGACGGGCTCATTCTGCGTGAGCCGGCTTGTCAGATCCCGCTCCTGGTCCATCGTTATTCGTACCCGTTTTGAGATTTCGGCGGTGCTTCCAAAAGCATTCCTATGCGACGGAATTTTTCGTAGCGAGAGGCCACCAGTTTATCGTAACGAACTCGACCCGAGGGATGGCCTCGTCGGCGGGCTCGTCTCGGGCCATATGGGTAGGGACGAATTCATCAAGCGGGCAGGGCTGCTCGGCCTGTCCGCAACCGCGATCGGCGGCATGCTCGTCGGTGCCGGCAAAGCGACCGCCGCAGACCGGCACGCGGCACGCGGGCTCGCTGGGCAGACGGTCAACCTGTTGATCCCGGCCGAGGGCGCCGACAAGGGCGTCCGCGACAAGCTCGGCGAGATCAAGAAGAGGTTCGGTCTCAACGTCAACGTGACCGCGCTCGCGGTCGGGCCGCTGCTCCAGAAGCTCGACCAGAGCGTGAAGGCGCCGACCGGCACCTACGACGCGATCTCGGTGCTCGGTTTCACCGTCTCCCAGTACGTCGGCGGCGGCTACTTCACCAGCCTGGCGCCGTACGTCCAGAAGCTGCCGGCGGGCTACGGCTACCCGTCCGACTTCGCGAAGGGCGAGCTGCAGTACCTGAGCTACTACGACGTCAAGAACCAGCGCTTTGGCGGCAGCACGCCGTACCTGATCCCCGGGCTGTATGCGGGCCCGATCCTGCTCTTCTACCGCAAGGACCTGCTTGCCAAGGCCGGTCTCGCCGTGCCGCAGAACTGGACGCAGTACCTGGCGGCGGCGAAGAAGCTGAACACGGGCGGCGTCGCCGGGAACACGATGATCGCCAAGTCCGGCGACGTGTCGATGTTCCTCGTCGACTGGTACACGCGGTTCGCGAGCATGGGCGGCAAGCTGATGAGCGGCTCGCCGCAGGCGAAGAACTTCACGCCGCGCATGACCAGCCCGCAGGCGGTCGCCGCGCTGCAGAACATGGTCGACTGCGTCAACTACTCGACCAAAGGCGTGCTCTCGTACGACTTCACGGTCTCGACCGACGCCTTCAGCGCCGGCAAGACGGCGATGATGCTGGTGTGGACGACGATCAGCGGCCCGATCTACAACCCGAAGACGTCGAAGGTCGCCGAACAGGTCGGCGTCTCGGTCTGTCCGGGCAACACGCCGTCGCTACGCGGCACGATCATCCGCGGCGGCTGGGGCATGGGCATCCCGAAGAACGCCAAGAACAAGGACGCGGCCTGGACGCTGATCACGTACCTGTGCTCCGAAGGAATGGGGAAGTTCGAGGTCGGCGCGCACCAGACCGACCCGGCGCGCAACTCCGTCGTTCAACGACCCCGCCCTGAACGCGAAGTACCCGTACCTGAAGGTGGCGGGGCAGGCGAACCAGAAGGCCCGGATCCTCGAGATCGCCAACATTCCGGAGACGTTCGAGCTGATCGGGATCGCCGCGCAGCAGTTCTCGGCGGCCCTCAGCGGCTCGTCGTCGGCCAAGGATGCGTGCAAGAAGGTGAACGACGAATGGATCAAAGTCCTCAAGCGTGGCGGCCATCTCAAGTAGCCGCAAGCAGCGTCATCGCGCTCGCGCCGACGCCGACCCGGCGGGGCGAGACGCTTCTCCTGCTCGGTCCCTGCGCGCTCTACCTCGTCGCGTTCTCGATCTTCCCGCTGGTCACGAGCCTCGTCCGCTCGTTCCAGGACTACGACCCGAAGGCGGACACATGGCGTGGATCGGGCTGCGGTAACTACAGCGAACTCTTCCACTCGGGCGAGTTCTGGTCGGTCGTCGAGCACACGGTCATCCTGACCGCGGCCGGCGTCGCGATCCAGGTCGTTCTCGGCACGGCGCTCGCGCTGTTCTTCAACCAGCAGCTCCGCGGCTCGACGATCGTGCGCGGGATCCTCATCCTGCCGATGCTGCTGACGCCGATCGTCGTCGGCCTCATGTGGCGGGCGCTGCTCAACCCCGACTGGGGCCTGCTCAACTGGCTCGCGGTCAAGCTCGGGTTCGGCTACGTCGGCTGGCTCTCCGACCCGAACGTCGCGCTCTGGACGCTCGTGCTCGTCGACTCCTGGCAGTGGACGCCGTTCGTGTTCATCATCGTCTACGCGCGGCTGCAGGCGCTGCCGCAGGACGTCTTCGAGGCGGGCGCGGTCGACGGCGCGAACTGGTTCCAGCGCACGACGCACCTGACGCTGCCGCTGCTCGCGCCGGCGATCGTCTTCGCCGCGGTCTTCCGCGGCGATCGACGCGTTCCGCACCTTCGACCTCGTCTTCGGGCCTGACCTACGGCGGCCCGGTGCGGGCGACCACGACGCTCTCCTTCTAGGCCTTCCAGAACGGCTTCGAGTTCCAGCGCTACGGCTACGCGTCGGCGATCGCCTACGTGATGGTGATCGTGGCCGCGATCGGTGTCACGCTGCTCTTCCGCGTCGTCAAGGTGCGCCGGCTGGAGGTGGCGACGTGACCGCGCACAGGCTCGGCCGCGTCGCCTCTTACCGGTCGATGATCCTGATCGGTGATCGGCTTGCGAGCGGCGCCCGTTCGTCTACCTGCTGATCCTCTCGTTCAAGAGCCGGATCGACATCCTTGACCGTGCCGCCGGACGCTCGACTTCGACTGGGCGCCGATCAAGTCCAACTACGGCGACGTGATCCACGACGCAGGGCTTCCTGACGTTCATCCAGAACTCGGTCATCGTCACCGGCGTCTCGACGCTGATCGCGCTCGCACTCGGCGTCCCCGCCGGCTACGCCTTCTCGCGCCTGCGCTTCCGCGGCGCCGACAGTGGGCCTCCACGATCCTCAGCTTCCGCTTCATGCCGCCCGTCGCGGTCGCGATCCCGATCTTCCTGATGATCCGGTACCTCGGGCTCGTCGACAGCTATCTCGGGCTGATCCTGCCCTACGTCGCGTTCTCGCTGCCGCTCGTCGTCTGGATCATGATCGGCTTCTTCGACGAGATCCCGCGCGAGATCGACGAGGCGGCGATGGTCGACGGGCTGACGCGGCCGCTGGGTGCTCGCTGCGCGTGCTGCTGCCGCTCGTCCGGCCCGGGCATGCTCGTGGCGGCCACCTTCGGCGTCATCTTCGTCTGGAACGAGTTCCTCGTCGGCCTCTACGTCATCAACTCGCAGGGCCACCAGACGATCCCGATCGCGGCGGCGAGCCTGCTCACCGTCGAGAGCCCGATCGACTGGAACATCGCCGCGACCGTCGGCGTCCTGACCGTGATCCCGATCCTCGTCTTCTCGATCCTCGTCCAGCGCTACATCGTCCGCGGCATCACCGCCGGCGCGGTCCGCTGATGGCCTCGGTCGCCTTCAGCGACGTCGGCAAGGTCTACCGCGACGGGACGCGCGCGCTGGCCGGCTTCGACCTCGAGGTCGACGACGGCGAGTTCATGGTCTTCGTCGGCCCGTCCGGCTGCGGCAAGACGACGGCGCTGCGCATGGTCGCCGGGCTCGAGGAGATCAGCGAGGGCGAGATCGCGATCGGCGATGCGGTCGTCAACGCGCTGCACCCGCGCAAGCGCGACATCGCGATGGTCTTCCAGAACTACGCGCTCTATCCGCACATGACCGTGTACCGCAACATCGCGTTCGCGCTGAAGGTGCGGAAGACGCCGAAGGAGGAGATGAAGCGCCGCGTCGAGGAGGCGGCGCGCGATCCTCGGGCCTGACGTCCGAGCTGAAGCGCAAGCCGGCCCAGCTCTCCGGCGGCCAGCGGCAGCGCGTCGCGATGGGCCGTGCGATCGTCCGCAAGCCCGCAGGTGTTCCTGATGGACGAGCCGCTCTCGAACCTCGACGCGAAGCTGCGCGTGCAGATGCGTGCAGAGATCTCGCGCATCCAGCACGAGCTCGGTGCGACGACGATCTACGTCACCCACGACCAGGTCGAGGCGATGACGATGGGCGACCGCGTCGCCGTGCTCCGCAAGGGCCGGCTCCAGCAGGTCGTCGCCGCCGCAGACGCTCTACGAGCGGCCCGCGAACCTGTTCGTGGCGAGCTTCATCGGCAGCCCGGAGATGAATCTGATCGAAGGGCGGCTCGAGCGGACCGAGGCGGGTCTCGTCTGCGCGATCGGCGACCAGACGCTCACCGTGCCCGAGGAGGTCATACGCGCGCGGCCGGCGCTTCAGGGCTACGCCGGGCGCGTCGTCGGCGTCGGCATCCGGCCCGAGCACATCGATGATGCGGTGCTCGCCGCCGACGGCGCCGGCCGGCCGGCTCCGCGGGCGGATCGTCGACGACAGAGCTGCTCGGCTTCGAGCTACTCGCGTACGTCGAGATCGAGGCGAAGCCAGTTCTGACCGACGAGGTCCGTGAGGTGCTCGCCGATGTCGATCGTACGCGAGTCGTCGAGCTCGAAGCCGAAGCGCGGGCGAGTCGGACTATCTTCGTCGGGCGATTCGACGCGACTTCAACCCTCAGCGCCGGCAGCAACGTCGAGCTATCGGTCGACACGAGGCATCTGCACTTCTTCGATCTCGAGACGGAAGCGGCGATCCGCGGCGCCGACCAGGCGGCCTGAGCGCGGTGGACGAGGCCGCCGCCAAGACGAAAGAGGAGGCACCCCGATGACCGAGACAGTCGACGCCGTCCGCGCCGAGCCGCACCCGATGCTGCTCGCCGGCCAACCGGTCGAAGGCAGCGAGAGCCTGCCGGTGACGTTTCCCTTCGACGGCTCCGAGGTCGGCAGCGTCTGGCTCGCCGACGAGGGGCAGCTCGAGCAGGCGCTCGCGGCCGCGGCCGCCGCAGAGCCGGAGATCGCCGCGATTCCCCCGTTTCGCCGCGCCGAGGTCTTGAACGCCGCCGCCGCTCTTGTCCTGGAGCGCGAGGACGAGCTCGCCCTCCAGATGACCCTCGAGACGGGCAACGCGATCTGGGAGACGCATTTCGAGGTGCAGCGGACCGCGGAGATCCTCGTCACCGCGGCGGAGGAGGCGCGCCGGATCACCGGCGAGATCGTCCCGCTCGACGCCCTGCCGAGAGGCGAGGGACGGATCGCGTACACGCGCCGCTTCCCGGTCGGAACCGTGCTCGGGATCACGCCGTACAACGCGCCCCTGCTGCTCGTCGCGCACAAGCTCGGCCCCGCCTTCGCGGCAGGGAACCCCTGCATCGATCCGCCCTGCCTCGAAGACGCCGCTCTCGGCGCTCTCGCTGGGCCGGATCCTGCTCGAGGCCGGCGCGCCCCCGGCCGCGGTCAGCGTCGTCCCGTGCGGGACCGAGCTGGCCGAGGGATGGTCGCGGACCCAGCGGGTGAAGTTCCTCTCGTTTACCGGCAGCGCGGCCGTCGGCTGGCGGCTGAAGCGGATTGCGGCCACCCCGCGGGTGACCCTCGAGCTCGGCGGCAACGGCGCCGTGATCGTCCACTCCGACGCGAACCTCGACTACGCCGCCGAGCGTTGCGCCTTCGGCGGCTTCCTCCGGGCCGGCCAGGCCTGCATCTCCGTCCAGCGGCTGTACGTGCACGAGTCGGTCTTCGACGGCGTTCCAGGAGAAGCTGCTCGAGCGAATCGAGGAGCTGACGACGGGCGACCCGCGCGAAGACGGCGACCCTGGTCGGCGGGCTGATCGACGAGGCCGCGGCCGAGAAGGCGATCGCCGTCGTCGACGAGGCCGCGCGGCGGGCGCGCGCATCCTCTGCGGGGGCACGCGGGAGGGAACCGTCGTCGCGCCGACGCTGATCGCCGGGGCATCCGAGCGCGATCGTGTCTGCGCCGAGGAGGTGTTCGCCCCGATCGTCGCTCTGTCTCCGTACGAGGACGTCGACGAGGCGATCGAGCGCGCGAACGACTCGCGACTTCGGGCTTCAGGCCGGGATCTTCACGAACGACATCCGCGTCATCCACCGGGCCTTCGAGCGGCTCGAGGTCGGCGGGCTGATCGTCAACGACGTGAACACGTTCCGGGTCGACCCGATGCCGTACGGCGGGGCGAAGCTGTCCGGGATCGGCCGGGAGGGGATCCGCTGGGCGATCCGCGAGATGACCGAGGAGCGCCTGCTCGTCGTCGACCCGCGCGGTTGAGGCCGCGCCTTCGGGCGGGCTTCTGGGCTAGGCGGCCGAGGACGCACGGGGTGTGCCGTTGCCACCGGGCTTCGCCGTGTACATCCGCTCGTCCGCAAGACGCTGCGCGTCGGCGATCGAGGGCGCCCGCGCCGTCGTCGCATACCCGATCGAAGCACGCAAGGGGTGACCGCCGAGCCCTGGATGAACGGCGAGGGACGCCTCGATCCGCCTTGCCACGCTGAAGCAGGTCAACTCGTTCGCGCCCGGCAGCAGGATGGCGAACTCGTCTCCGCCGATCCGCGCGACGAAATCGCAGTCGCGGACGCCCGCACGGATCGTGTCCGCCAGCGCCTGGAGGAGCTCGTCGCCGAAGTGGTGTCCGTGCACGTCGTTCGTCTGCTTCAGCCCGTCGACGTCGATCGCGATCACGCCGGTGGGGCCGGGCTGACGCGAGCGGTCGTCCAGGGCCTCCTCCCACGCGCGCCGGTTGGCGAGCCTTGTCAGCGGGTCGATCCGGGCGTCGCGGCCGACCAGGGCGAGTTGCACCTCGAGCTCGTGCAGGGCAAGCGCCGAGCGAAGCATCGGCTCCGCGGACTCGGCCAGACGAAGCCCGACCTCCCGGCAGAGGGACGTGAACCCGCGGGGTCGCGCCTCGACGTGCATGACGGCGAGGACGGAAAACGGCGGCGAGCCCACGGGTAAGACATAGTGGGACGCGACCTGGGACGGCGTCCAGCGGCTCGGGCAGGGGCTCGCCCGAGGAGTCCTGGATGCAGGCCGGCAGCGCCGTCGCCTTCGCGAAGAGAGCCTGCATCGCAGGCAAGGCCGTCTCCGAATCGAGTACGGGCGGCGTGTTCCGATGGGCGACCTTGACGCGGTCGATGCCCGCGACGTACACCACACCGAGCTCGCAGGCGAGCGCCGCGACGGTCGAGTCGACGACGTGCTGCATGACGTCGTCGATGCTCACCGCATCGGTCTGGGCCAGGCTCTGGACGGCGTGCAAGAGCTCGAGCTCGTCGGCCAGCCGCTTCGCCGACGACACCCGCTCGATCGCAGCGGCGGCGGCGTGTGCGGCGGCGACCAGCTCGTCAGGCGCTGCGGAGAGATCCCCGGCGCCCGCGGCTCCGAACAGCACGAGCACGTCGGCCGAGATCGGCACGAATGCTGCCTCGCGCTGGTAGTACGGACCGAAGATCCGCGTCGGCTTGCCGGCACGAATCGCGACCGGCGTTTTTCCGGTGACGGCCTCCCGCGCGATGTCCTCCTCCGCCAGATCAGGTCGACGTTCCCCGCCCACCCTTCGCCGCGGCCGAGACCGCCCACGTGGACGAACGATCGTCGGTCATGCGCCGGAAGACGAAGACGTCGGACGCGCCGATTGCGGCGGCTGCCCGGGCGACCGCTTCCTTCTCGGCCGCTCCGGCCTCGTTGGGCCGGCCTTCGGTGTCCACCGTACATAGCTATCGGCTGCTCGGCCGCGGGCTTGAGCCCCTCCTCTAGGGTGGGCTGAGAGATGCCCCTTCAGAACCGGGTCACGCCGCTCGGCGAGCTCGTCGCAGATCCCGCGCGCGGCCTGGTGTACGGAAACCGTGGGTGCCTGCACGACGAGGGCGGGCGTATCCGCCGGCGCTATTCCGGCAAGCGCTGGATCGCCTGCCGGCTCGAGTTCCGAGACTGGCACCGAAGCCCGCTGAT
>CAVTYH010000004.1:0-218387 GCA_963738835.1 Pirellulales bacterium | reverse complement strand
CGGATTCTCCAGTTATGCAATTGGCTAGTTATGCTGGCAGAATGACGCTGCGAAAAAAGCGGCCTCTAGGACGAACACCGCAGAATCTATTGTCGATTATCCGCCGGGCTCCGGCAGCTCTCCCGGGTGAGATTCCCGTACGTCAGGCTTTTTTGCACTACCGCTCACACCGGGTTCATTGCCTTGTCGCGTGATATCTTTCGACGAATGCGGCATAATCGGCCGGTGTGTCGATGCGATCGTGGTTCATCGACGATGCCGACGAATTTCGCAGCCATTTTCTAACACGCGAAGTTGCTCCAAGTTTTCAAGTTTCTCCAGCGGCGTACGCGGCAGTTGGGCGAGTCGCAATATGAAATCTCGCCGATAGGCGTAGAGCCCAAGATGCTGGAAGAAATGAGGCGGGTCAGCGGCCAGGAGATTTTTGTTCCATTCCTGCCGTGCGGAATTGCCGCCCGACTGAAGTACAGGGCTCGGGATGCTGGCGGCTTATCGCCACTGCTTTCAAGCGCTGCCATTACCACCTTCACGCAGGCCGGGTCAACGAGCTTTTCTTTCGATCGAATCGGCGTGGCCAGTGTTGCCATTTGTGCTGATGAATGCCACTCCAACAGGTCGACCACCAAATCGATCGCAGCGCCAGATAGTTCCGGCTCGTCTCCCTGCACGTTCACAATTACGTCAACGTTTCCCAATTTCTGCGCGACTTCGGCAATCCGATCGGTGCCGCTGGCGCAATCGGGACTCGTCAAAAACACCTGTCCGCCAAAACCGCGAACGACGGTCGCAATTTCTTCGCTGTCGGCCGCCATAAAACCGCGCCAGCCCGCCGAGCCCTTCCAGCGGCTTCGTAGGTGTGTTGAATGAGCGGTTTGCCCGTCTCCGCCAGCAGCAGTTTCCGCGGCAGGCGAGTCGAAGCCAGCCGGGCCGGGATGACAATCTGGCTGTGCAACCTAGAATTCTGGTGGTTTGACATGGGCTGGGTCTGTAATCTTTCGCATCGAAGGATCGTCTGCAACATGGTAAACTAACAAGATATACAAACGGCAACCCCAATCTGGGAGTTCGTGCATGTGCGGCATTGTTGGATACGTCGGTCAGCATGAGGCGGTCGATTTTCTCATGGAAGGTCTGCACCGCCTGGAGTACCGTGGCTACGACAGCTCCGGCGTGGTAACGGTTACCCCCGAGGGCAAGTTGGTCGTGGTAAAGACCGCCGGACGGATCGATTCGCTGGAAGAGAAGCTTTCCCAAATGCCGGCTCGCGGCGCCATTGGCATTGGCCACACACGTTGGGCCACCCATGGTGCGCGAACCGACGTGAATGCCCATCCACACCTGGGGGGCGAGCACATTCTGGCCGTCGTCCACAACGGCGTCATTGAAAACTTTCGCGCACTCAAAGAACAGCTAGAAAGCGAAGGCTACATTTTCCGCAGCGCGACCGATACCGAGATCATTGCCCATTTGATTGCCAGTTGCCTCGAAAAGCAATCGTCCGCCGAATCCAACGGAAAGAACACTGGCGGTAAATCGGCCAGGGCAGGAAATTCCTGATCCCCATCAAACGTTGGTCCGCGCGGTCCAGGAAGCATTGGCCCAATTGCGCGGAACCTATGGATTGGCGATTTTGTTCCGCGATCATCCCGACGTCATTATTGCCGCTCGGCTCGGCAGCCCCTTGGTGGTGGGCGTCGGCGACGACGAACATTTTGTCGCCAGCGACGCGTCACCGCTGGTCGGCCACACCAAGCGGATTGTTTATCTTGCCGATCACGAACTGGCTGTTGTCACCGCCAACTCGTTGCGGGTGATTCACCGCGATCAGGGTCAGGTGAAACATCGTGTGCGGGCTTTGGAAATTAATGCCGCCGATGTGCAACTCGGCGGCTATCCGCATTACATGCTCAAGGAAATCTTCGAGCAGCCGGAATCGCTGCAAAATGCAATGCGTGGACGGCTTGATCGCGAGGAAGCCACTGCGGTCTTCGGCGGATTGAATCTCGCTCCGCAGCAGTTGCGGCAGGTGAATCGATTGATCCTCACGGCCTGCGGCACCAGTTGGCACGCTGCCATGGTGGGCGAATACCTGATTGAAGAATTCGCCCGGATTCCAGTGGAAGTAGAATACGCCAGCGAATTGCGCTACCGCAATCCGCCGCTAGAGCGCGACACGCTGCTGTTCGCCATTACGCAAAGCGGAGAAACCGCCGACACTCTGGCGGCACTGCGGGAAGTGAAACGCAAAGGACATCCAACGCTGGCAATCTGCAACGTGGTGGGCAGCACAATTGCCCAGGAGGCCGACGGCGGCATTTATCTGCACGCGGGACCCGAAATTGGCGTGGCATCGACCAAAGCTTTTACGTCGCAAGTTTTGACCTTGGCAATGCTTGGCCTGTATTTCGGCCGCATTCGTCATCTCAGCTACGGCGCAGGCATGCGCATCATCGACCAGATGCTGGAACTGCCGGAACGGGTCAAACAAGCCTTGGAATGCAATAACGCGGTGCGTCAAATCGCCGCCAAGTACGCGCATTGCACCAACTTCTTGTACCTCGGCCGGCAATACAATTTTCCGACGGCGCTAGAAGTCGCCTTAAAGCTGAAAGAGATCAGCTATATTCATGCCGAAGGCTATCCGTCGGCCGAAATGAAACACGGCCCCATCGCGCTGGTCGACGAGCACACGCCCAGTGTGTTCATCATTCCGCACGGGCAAGTTTACGAGAAGGTGATGTCGAACCTGGAAGAGATCAAAGCCCGTGGCGGCCCGGTCATCGCGGTGATCACTGAAAGCGACAGCCGTGTGGCATCGTTGGCCGACGACGTGATCCGCGTGCCCGATGTCGAAGACTTTCTGCAGCCCATCATCACTGCCATACCGCTGCAATTGCTGGCCTACCACATCGCCGTTTTGCGTGGCTGCGATGTCGATAAGCCCCGCAACCTGGCCAAGAGCGTGACGGTGGAATAGTCGCCGCGCCTCTTCCATGACTAGCCTTTTTCGTCCATCATTTGAGCTACGGGCCCGTAGCTCAGTTGGTTAGAGCAGGGGACTCATAATCCCTTGGTCGTAGGTTCGAATCCTACCGGGCCTATTTACCTTTTTGTAGGCGCTGCGCTGTCGAAGTCAACTTGTCCCAACGCTTGGGTCAGAAAAAAATACCGGGACCGTGAACAAAATCTGTGCGCGATCTCTACGCTTGTGGTTGAGCCCCTGTCTCCACCAAAATGAATTCTGCGGTATATACGGAGGAAACTTCGCGCTATGCGCGGGGTTAAATGGTTGAGTCTCTGCGCACTTGTGGGCTTGACTGCCGAATAATCTCCCGAAACTTCGGCGAGCATTTCGACGCATCTATACCCAAGCAGCAAGCTGGAGATTATGCTGGAGAACGAACAGTGCGGTTTTCGGGAACAGGCGGAACGGAAGAGCGGCACGGATGGAGCAGTGGAAGTAGGCCTTTGTTTGTCGTCGTTTCATGTACAAGCAAAGTAATGGTCGGTACAGTCTGCAATGGTTGCACGATTCGCGCTGGACGGCCGGTGCGCTGTCGGTCTTTTTGCTGGTTGTGGTCGGAGTGCTCGACTATGTAACGGGGAAGGACGTCTCCTTCACCCTCTTTTATCTGGCCCCGGTGTCGGCGGCAGTTTGGTTTTGGGATCGCCGGGCTGGAATGCTGATGTGTGTGGCCGCGGCGGCGACTGGAATCTCGGTCGAATTAATTGACCGGATGCCGTTGGTGAACGCCTTATGGAACGGCAGCATAAAGTTCGGCGTTTATCTTGTACTCTGCACGCTGCTTTCTTATTTGAAAACTCATCACATCGTCGCGCCGGTTTTTCTGGGAATCAACCGCATGGTAGCCGCGGCAATCGGCCTGGGTTGTGTCTTGGTGATTGCCGGAGGGTTAGTGCAGCGCCAATGGCCTGGCCAGCGCCTGGAAGCCCATCAGCACTCTTCAACGCCACTAGCGGCAACGAAGCCGACCGGTGCGCTGCCGGAGTTGGCTGCCTTGCTGGACGAATGCCTGAAGTCGAGTCGACCGGTGCTATTGGGCAGCCGCGATCCAAACGGCCCCAGCTGCGTTGATATCGTTCATACTGGCGATATCAAGGATACGGTGCCCAACAATCACGGCGACCTGAATGGCGGTCCAGGCACGACAATCGCCACGATTTATTTCTTCGATCGCCAAGAATTTAAATCTGCCCAGCAAGATTTGGCCTGGCATCAGGGACGGCTAAAAAAATTCCTGGAAAACACTTCGGCTGTTAATGAATTGGCGGCCGACCGGGCCCACCAACTGGCCGAAAAGTCGCAACTGTTTTACGAGTTAGCCAACACGTGGACTAGCTTGCCAAAGAACATTGGTCCGGTTGGCTTTTCGGACCGCGGAGATTGGCCGAGTTACTGCCTGACGGAGCTCGATCAAGCGGTGGCCGCGAAGAATTTGGCGGCTATCAAGCGCTGGGCCGGTGAGTTGGCGGCTGCCACCTTCTCGTTGGATGACCTGCATCGCTGGCTTGGATTCCTGGTGCAAAACCATCTTACGGCGCTCGAGTTTCAGCGCGATTGTACGCCTCTTTTTGCCCAGGCCGATACACGTGGAGCGACGTATGATCCTCGGAGCACCATCAGCTGGTTTCCCGCGGGCGTGCTGAGTTTGAATGGCGTCGGCAATTACTTGGAGGTGGAACGACAGGCAGAACGACTGTTTTCCATGCCCATCGATCGAACGATCGCAATTGCGACAAATCAAGCACCCACCCCCGATTCACTGTGGATGGTGCCGACGCTGCGTGAAATTTTCCTCAAGCTCAGAACCGCACTTTCGCCTGTCAATCAAAAGACGTGGGACCAAGCTGCCTGCACGCCGTACGAGCATAGCTACCTGGCGAACATGCTGTATCGAGCGACGAATGCCGACACTGCCGACTATCTGTGTACCGTGCTGAAGAAATTCGATCAGGTGAACTCACACGCCACGGTGGGCGAACTGATGAGCGTCATCATGTACCGCGGGCACTCCTTTGCCGGTTTGGAATGGGCCGACCGATTCCAACCCGAATTGTTGCATGCTGCCAACGAGATTGGCAATTCCGAAACCGATTTGCAGGCCCTGATGGATGCGTGCCGGTGGACAAATCGATTTTACGATCCGGCAAACTACGGCGTGACGTTCACGCTGCGGGATGCCTTGGAGCAAAAAAAATTGGACTGCGTGCGTGCCACCGATATGATTGGCGCCATCTTTCGCAACGCCGGCCGCACGCGCTTCGGCAACGTGCGGTGGTGCGCAGCAACCGGTGGCCATTCCGTAGCCGCGTATTTTGAAGCCGCCGGTAAGGAGATCAAGCCGAAAATCGTCGATGGGCTGATGCCGCCCCAAGAACCTGAAAGCTGGCCTGAATGTTATTTCCATGGGCATGCCTGGCCCCCCGGTTTGGACAGCAATAGTCCACCGTACGCCGCGGAAATCTACGCCCGTGGTATCGACAGTTACATTTGGCTGGAGGGCTACCAGATTCGCGGGCCAAAAGCGGGCTGGCTGACAACTGCCGCTATTCCTTACTCGTCGAGCTACCGCGAATATCGCTCCCGCAAGGTATTCAACGGCCCTTATCCTCAGTGATTGCTGGCCGAGAGCGTTGAACTGCTTGACGGTCGATCTCTGGCTATGCCATCTGATAATTGTGCCTGTTGACGCTGCACCCGTTCTGCTGCCCAAGATTTGCAGATTAGCAGCGAATATATCGGCAGGACTGGTGTTACTCGCGCTGTACTTTGAGGAGACAGTCATATGACGCCCCTAACCACGATTGTTATCGCAGCTCGGCAGCGCGGCGCACCATGGCCAAAGCCGCCAGCACCACCGCCTGCGGAGATTTGCTCGTCACTGCCATATCTGCTGTACGTACCCACAGCAGGTGGTAGTTTAGATAGCATCGGGGGGGAATTCTACAGAGCCGGTCAGAACTATTTAACAAATAGTTCTGACCCTTTTTCTTCCCTTTTTCTTCCCCCTCGCGCCTCGTCCTGTTTCCTGTTAGCGCTAATTTCCGAAAAGGATCGACGCGGACAACCCACAAGACGCTGGTGATCGCAGTCGTCTGCACTTCGATGCCAACAACAGTGCTATGCCGATTGAACCCAATGCGACGCCAGACGGTTCCGGCACGTACACGCCTTGCGGAGCAGCGCCGGCCTGACGATATTGGCAGCCGCATGGAAGAATGGCTGTCGTATCGTCAACGACTGCCGACACAGCGGCGACGCTGGCACCGCCGCTGGCGATCAAATCTAAGAGCGGCTGAATGTCGGCGTTGGTGACGCCGCCGGTATTGGTGTCGGCGTTGTAATCGTGGTTGAAATCGCCGATTTCGCGCAAATCGCGATCAGTCAATTGCCAAGTCGACTTGTACGTTTTCAGATCGGTCAAGGCGGTCAGCATTGCCGGAATATCAGAAGAAGTGACTTTCAGATCGCGGTTCCAGTCGCCCAGCTTTGGCGGACCAGCACCGGGAATCGCTGGGCTGAGGCCGTAGAGTCGGGCTGGCTGGTTGCAGGCAATACCTGCCGCTGATGCCCATCCGAAGTTGGTAGGACCGACCGCACCGGCAGTACCCGAAGCACTATTATGCGACCAATTATCACAGCTTTCAGAGGTCGGATTTCCGTTTGAAAAATTGCCTGTCCAAACTTCTGTGTTCTTTTGCCACCTGGTTCCCGAATTCATCGTAACCGATCGGATGAGCAATCGTGCCATCCCACAAATCGGCTTTGTCGAGTGCCACTAACTCGCCGTGGATGTTGTAAATCGGCCCCGAAATTTGCAGCCGATCAATGGCATTGTTGCCGGGGGCCGACAGTATGGCATGGTAAACGATGTCCACGCCCTGCCAATCGTCGATCAATCCCGAAGTTGCCGCCGCATACGTCACGTTGTAGTCAGCACCGATAAGACCGTTGAAAGTGCCGGGGTCCGGGTGCGAAGAGGGCGAGGTATCAACAAGACATGCGAAACTCGTCACGAATACGCGATGATAAAACTGCTGGGCCTGTAATTGCGCAGCGCCTTGCAAACAAATAACGGTCAGTAGTGCGGCAAGTCGCGCATCCCCACAAGTTAGCTACTCGCAAGCCGCAATGCAAGGCTCTGTAGAAAACACGGAGAAGTATCAGAAGCATGGCGTTGTGGGTGAGGACCATCAAGTACAGGTCGCGGCATCGACTGGGAGGACTGCGTCCGGAGGTATGCGACCCTTGACGGCGTTTGAGCATCGAGACGACGGTTTCCACCTGGCAACGGTCGTGGTAGTCCTCACGGTCGAAACGAATTTGCATCAGCCGACGGTATCGACCCCTGGCGGGTTTGTCAGTGGGCCGACCGATGGCGGGTGGAAGGAGCGTGCGAATGCCTTGCTCTTCTCGCGCAAGCGATGATTGGGTTCCGAGTCGTACCCGGCGTCGGCGTTGATCCGGGCCGGCCGCATCCAACGCAAGGCTTCCCTGACCAAGGGTTGAAACTCGTCCACGTCCGGCCGCGGGCCACGCCCGGCACGCGCCGCCACGATGAAATGACTGCGGATATCGCAGACCAAGCCGAGCTTGGGGTAACGATGATAAACGACGGTTTTCCAGGGGCCGGTGATGCGGTTTCGCCACCGCACGAAGTACGGACTGGCGCTACTGGATTCCAGGCCGGTGGAGTCGGGGCGACAAGATTTGAACTTGCGACCTCTTGGTCCCGAATAAGCGCTCTAGCCAGGCAGCGTCACGCTCCGAAGGCCGACCCGCGATTCTATTGCATGCAGCTTGGGGGGGGCAACGTCGGATGCCAGAGGAGCAGTTGGCACACGCAGTCTGTCAATGTTCCGACTCGCCCGGATTTTCCGGCACGCCGGGATCGTCGAGAATCTGCACGGCGGTGGCGGGGCCGAGGTTGGCCCAGTCCTGCAGCACCCAGACGACTTTTTTGTCGGGCGTGACTTCGACCAGTTGCGGGCCCTTCCCGTTGCCGCCGCGCGAGCAGACGATGGTGTTGCCGTTGGCCAGGCGGGTGCAGGTTTGCGTGTTGATGTAGCGGTATTCCTCGGGCAGATCGTCGGGCTTGAGTTGCCAGACGATTTTCTTATCGGGGGTGACTTCGAGCTGCGACTTTCCCGATTCGTTGGTGATCAGCGTGTTGCCGTTCTTCAGACGGATGGCGGCCCAGGGCGAGAATTTTTCGCCGGCGGGCAGATGAACTGGCATCGAAGCTCCAGATTTCCTTGAAGTCCTTGTCGTACTCGATGACCTTGCCCATGTTCAGAAACGGCACGAGGTAAGTTCCCTGCGCCGTGTAGCGGACGCGGCGGAATTGCGGGTGAATCTTCTTGGGATCGGGCGGCTCGATGGCCGGCAGCTCGTGATCGACTTCCGACGTGCGCCGGTTTTGATGTTGACGACTTTCAGCTTCGGCGGCAGGCCGTTTTCGACGAACAGCACTTTGTCCAGGCCGATCGGCTGGCAGGCGTGGATTTCGGTGTGCTTAGCCGGGTCATCTGTCATCGCTCATACGCCAGACGACTTCTTTTTTCGGCGTGATCTCGGCGATGTATTGCATGCGGGTGAACAGAATGTTGCCGTTGGAGAGCATCCACACGTCGTCGTATTCGTTGCCCTTGCCGGTGGAATAGGTCCAGATGATTTTGCCGTCATTGACCAGGAACATCTTGTTGTAGCCCTCGCCGATGTAGAGCATCGGATGCTGGGCCAGGCCCTTGCCGGGCAGGCCGGTCGGAATGGGCTGATCCCACTTGCGCGCTGCGACTTCGGTTTCGGCCGGGCCGAGGGCTGGCACATCGGCAGCGGTGAAGCGATCTAACAGCTTCATCAGCGGCGTGACCGAAGACGGCTTGGTAGCGGGTGTTTCTGCGCCGTGGGCGGCGCAGGCAAAAGCCAAAAGCGCTGCGGTCGCAAATATGCCCTGACTGATTTGGTTGGTGTGATCCATGTTTGTTTCCCCCGGGTTTGGAACTGGATGTTGGCTCGATCGGCCAGCCGATACTTTAGCGGCCCGGTGCAGCAAGATCAAAGTTTATTAGCAGAAAAAGCTAAGGGCGTCTAACAAAATGATCTTTACCTCTCACCCCAACCCTCCGAGCGCAAGGGGAGAGGGAGCATTTTGTTAGACGATTTAAATTGAAAACTGTCTTGCCCGCGACTTTGAACTTCTTGCCCGGCGGGTTGCCCGGACCCGGCCGCCGCGGCCTGGGGCGAAGCCATGATCTTGTCATTATTTGGAACCGGCAGCGGCGAACGACTTCTGGAGTGCCTTTTTGTCGCTAGTACGACCCGGGTACGGCTCCGACGCTATCCGTGCGATTCTGCAGTCATTCTTTCCGCTCGGGCGGTTTCTTGCCGTACTTGGCTTCATACAGTGCGACGAATTTGGCTTCGTTTTCCGGATGGCAGACGAAGCACTGCGAGTCGGGCCGATCGTGCTTGGCGCACCAATCGCCTTTGGCCTTGAAATCGGCGGCCAGCTTGTTGTTGCACTGGGCACAGACCGATTCGGGCACGCCGTGTTCATCGCACCACCAGCCTTCGTGGGAGTGGCCTTCCGTGGAGACTTGCGCGGTCGGCGCGGCAGCCGGTGCGTTTTGATCTGGCGACTTGCTGCAAGCCGACAGGACTGCCAATGAAGCGATGCCAATGACGATGACCACGAGTTTTCCAAGATTCATTGCGTTTTCCTTTCTAAAAAAATCAAACTGCACTGACGCTTGCCAGTTCTTCGGTACTTTCGGAGTCGTCTTCTTGGTTTGCCGATTTAACCGGCGAATCGAACAGTAAATACAACACGCGCAGCACCAAGCAGCGACATGATCATGGCGCTGATCACGCCGCCGATGACGACGGTGGCCAAGCGGCCGCTGCACTTCGGCGCCCATGCCGGTGCTGAAGGCCATCGGCAAAAAACCGAGGCTGGCGACCAGCGTGGTCATCAGCACCGGACGCAGCCGTGTGGTGGCAGCATCTTCGACGGCTCGCTCCAGCGACATGCCTTTGGCCCGCAGTTGCCGGATGTAGCTGACCAAAATCATCGCATCGAGCACCGCCACGCCGGACAGCGCGATGAACCCGATGGCGGCGGAAATCGAAAACGGCATGTCGCGCAGCCACAGCGCGAAAATGCCGCCGACCCAGCCAAACGGCACGGCGGTGAACACCCGCAGCACGTCGATCCAGTTTTGATAGGTAACGTAGAGCAAACCGAAAATCAGGAGCAATGCCACCGGCACGACGATCAACAGCCGCGTGCGGGCCTGCTGCAAGTGCTCGAACTGCCCGCCGAACTCGAACGAGTATCGCCCCGGCGGCAGCGTGAATTCTTGCTTGATGCGGTTTTGCGCCTCGGCCACGAAACTGCCGATGTCGCGGCCGCGGACATTGGCCGACACGGTGATCCGCCGCTGCCCCCATTCACGGGTGATGGTCGATGGCCCTTCGATCAACGCGGATATCGGCCAGGCTCGACAGCGGCAAGCGTTGGCCGGAGGCGGTGGAAATTAGAATCGAACCAATTGCCTTGACGCCGGCCCGCATCTCCTCGGGTAGCCGCACGACGAGTGGAAATCGCAATTGCCCTTCGATGATTTCGCCCAGCGGTTTGCTGCCGATCGATTCGATGAAGTCGGTCACGACTTTGGCCGGCACGCCGTAACGGGCCAACTGTTCTTGATCGAGTTTGATTTGCAGCACCGGCTGACCGGTGACTTGCTCGGACGCCACATCGGCTGCGCCGGGAATTTGGTTCAAAATGGCTTCGATTTCCTTGGCCTTGGCCACCAGCACGTCGAGATCGTCGCCGTACAGTTTTACCGCCACGTCGGAGCGGACGCCGGTAACCATTTCGTTCATCCGCATTTCGATCGGCTGCAAGAATTCCAGCCGCTGGCCAGGCAGATCGCGCAAGTGGTTTTCGATCAGTTCGGTCAATTCCGCTTGCGTGTTGGGCTTGCTTCCATTGGTCGCGCGGCTTGAGCGTCATGAACATATCGGTCAGTTCGATGCCCATCGGATCGGTGGCGATCTCGGCGGTACCGATGCGGCTCCAAACGTGTTCCACTTCATCGGGAAACGCCGCCAGCACGGCCTTTTCCATTTGCGTGTTGTATTTGATCGAATCGTCCAGATCGGTGCCTGTGAGCCGCACCACGCTGACGGCGATCGCACCTTCCGACAGCCGCGGCACGAATTCGGAACCCAAATTCGGGGCAATGATGCCGAATGCCACGAACGCCAATGTCGCGGCGAAGCCAATGACCATTGCCTTGTGTCGCATGGCCACGTGCAGCGCGGGAATGTAGACGACTTTGATGGCCCGCATCAAAATCGGTTCATGTTCTTCGATTTTCCGCGGCAAAACCAGGCTGGCTAGCACGGGCATCAGTGTGAGCGACAAAACCAGCGAGCCGATCAGGGCGAAAATGACGGTCAGCGCCATCGGGCGGAATAATTTGCCTTCGATTCCTTCGAGCGTCAAAATCGGCAAGTAAACGATCATGATGATCAGTTCGCCGAACATGGTGGGCTTGCGCACTTCGACGGCGGCTTCGCGCACCACGTCGATCATCTTGTCTCACGCCGCCGGTTGTTGCCGTGCGGCGATGTGCCGCACGCAGTTTTCGACCATCACGACTGAACTATCGACGATCATGCCGAAGTCGATGGCTCCCAAACTCAGCAAACTGGCGGAAATGCCAAACCGCAACATGCCGCAAAACGCGAACAACATCGAAATCGGAATAGCCATCGCCACGATCACCGCCGCCCGCAAGTTGCCGAGAAATGCAAACAGCACGGCAATGACGAACAGCCCGCCTTCGAACAGATTCTTCTTGACCGTGTTGATGACGTGATCTACGAGCTGTGTGCGGTCGTAAACCGGAACCACGTCGATGTTGGCCGGCAGCGTGGATTTGATTTCATTCAGCCGGTCTTTCATCGCTGTGGTAACTTCGTGCGTGTTTTCCCCCATCAGCATGAAGCCCAGGCCCATGACCACTTCGCCGTTGCCATCGGCGGTGACTGCGCCGCGGCGGATTTCGGAACCGATGACCACTTCGGCCACGTCGCCGACTCGAATCGGCACGCCATCTTTAGCGGTGATGACAATTGCCTTGATTTGATCGATGCTGGCGGTCCGACCGACGCCTTGCACCAAAACGGCCTGCGTGCCTTCGCGGATCATGCCGCCGCCGACGTTTTGATTGTTTTCTTCGACGGCCTGCACAACCTGGTCGAAGGTCAGCCCGAATTTGATGAGCAGCGTGGGATTGATGCGAACCTGATACTGCTTTTCGTATCCACCCCAGCTGTTGATTTCCGCCGCGCCTTTCACTTTGCGCATATTGGGTTTGATGACCCAATCGTGCATGGTGCGCAAATCGGTGATATCGCGCCCCTTGCCGATGACGATGTAGTGAAAAACTTCGCCCAGGCCGGTTGCCACGGGACCCATTTTCGGCCGCTCAATGCCGGCGGCAAATTCGACGGTGGCAAGGCGTTCGTTGATGAGCTGGCGAGCAAAGTAAATCTCCATGCCATCTTTGAACGTGACGACGACTTGCGACAGGCCGAACTTGGAGATCGATCGCATCTGTTCCAACCCGGGCAGGCCGCCGATGGCTTGTTCGATGGGGAACGTGATCCGCTGTTCCACTTCTTCCGGGCCGAGCGCCGGCGCCACCGTGTTGATTTGCACCTGAATGGGCGTTGTGTCGGGAAAAGCGTCGATATCCAAATAGCGCAGCGATAACCCGCCGGCAATCGCAAAAATTGCCGCCCCCAGAATCACCAGGAAGCGATGCCGGAGCGAAAAATCGATGATGCGGTTGAGGAAATCCATTTGTGATGCTTATTTCGTTGAGTGTAGCGGCGGAGCTTGCTCCGCGTTCGAACGCTGGGCTGAGCCCGGTCGCTACACTACTTTTTTGCCGCCGCACAGCACGCGCAGCCTTCGCCTAAATTGCTCTTCAAAAGCTGTGCTTCCAGCACCATGCTGTTTTTGCTGGCGATGACTTCGCCGGGGAGCAATCCGGCGATAATCTCCGTCGTGTCGCCGTCGCGTACGCCGAGCCGTATTTCGCGGATGTGGAAAAACTTCAAGGCGCCGTCGTGCAGGAAATCTTTATCGCGCACGAAAACGATGCTGCAATCACCGTCGGTGTGCACCGCTTCAGTCGGAATAACAATCGCCCGCGGCTCTTCTCGCAGCACAATTCGGCCTGTGCCAAACGTATTGGCCCGCAACCGGCTGTCTGCATTAGGCAACTCGACGCGGACTTTGACGGTTCGCGTTTTGTCATCGGCTTCGGTGCTGATCCAGGCGATCGATCCTTTCGATTCTGTTCCCAGCTTGCTATCGGCCGGGCGAAACAGCACCGCCTGACCGAGCGACAGTTGCCCGACGTCCTCTTGCCGCACGTCGAACATCAGCCACATACGGCGCAAATCGGTCACGCTGAAGACCGTCGCGCCCGCATCGGCCGATTCGCCGGCCACCACTTTACAATCGACCACGGTGCCATCGAGCGGTGAACGCAATGGCAGGAGATTCGAGGTGGTGGCGTCGGCCGCAAATCCGGCGGTCAATTCGCCGGGCAGCCCGAGGAATTGAATTTGCTTGGCAATCTGTTGTGTGTTGAGGCTCGTGAATTCGTCGGCCGTCACAGGCAATCCCAGATTCACGAGCGCCTGCTGTGCCGTCAGTAATTTGATTTGCGCTTCTTGCAGTGCGGCTTCGGCCTCCAGCAGCAGCTTGCCGGCCACGGCCCCGTCACGCGCCAGCGGCTTGAGCCGCTCGACGTTGGTTCCTGCCAGCCGCAATTGCGAAATCGCCTGCAGAAAATCCGATTTTGATTTGCCCACCGCTGCGGAATCGACCAGCGCCAGGGTATCTCCCTTGTGGACCAGATCGCCCACCTGTTTTTCCACTCGCCACACCGTTCCTGTCACGCGGCTAGCCAAGCGGGCCAGGTGCATCTGATCGTAAAGCACTTCGCCGTTGGCCGAGACTGCTTCGACAACGGGGCTTTCCTGCGCCACGGCAATGTCGATACCAGCCTTATCGAGGGCCTCGGTCGAGGCGAATTGAATTCGCCGCTGATAGTGCTTGCAACGGCTGTTGTTTTCCTGGCGTGGCAACAAGGCGAGCGCTCTGGTCGCGCGCTCGATGTCGGCCTCGCTGACCGTCGGAATGGATTTGAGCTGGGCCACGTCGGGATGATGCAGCGGGCACTCGGCAATTCCATGCTCCGCGCACCAGCCGTAATCGGTCACGGCGGGAACTAGTTTCGTATTGCACTCGATGCACTCCGCCTCCGGCACGTTATGCTCTTTGCACCAGCCATCTGCGCCGGGGCGCATTGGCCAGCGGCCTTTTTGCCGCCAGTGAGTGCGGAAAACTTCGGCAGCGTCCAATCGCTGGCATGGCCCCAATAAGCCGCACCCGCAATAGCGGCGATGACCGCGATCGATGGCAAGGCTTTTCGCACGGAAAAATGGCGGCGAGTGGATATCGATGTAGACATGCCAAGGCTCCGAAAATGTTTCTAGCGCAAACGCAATCAAACTGTTACGGAAAAAGTCGTCAGAGCGCGAAATTGCCGAGTCGAACGGTCACTTGGCGCGTGAAACAGGTGCGAAATCGACTCAGCAGCGAAGGCCACCGAAGCGAAGAGCACCAGGGGCGAAGCATCGCCCCGCAGCAGAGAGTTGTCGAACCGATTAGCCCGGTCGGCAGTGGCCACGAGGCCGGCGGTCGGATCGACGGAAGTTACGCGGAACAGGGTAGTTTCGTGGGCAGCGGTCGAAATCAGCTTGCCGACCGCCGCGGGGCTGGGCGGCTGCGAAATCAGGAAATGCGTGCAATCACAGTCTTTATCTGCCACGACCGATCCGATGGTCGGTTGATACCGATCGGTGGCATGGTGATGGGCCGCGCAGCATTTGTGCGGCTCGTCATGGTGCGATTTGTCGCAGTCGCAATGGCCAGGGCCGAGGCAAACATCGACCGAACCATCGTTCCCCAGACAGAGATACAGCGGCTGCGCACTCCAGGAAAGGAGCTGCATGGTCAACAGAATGACAGTTAGACCCAGTCGTGGCATACGGTTTCCGGGGAAGGACTTTGCTACTTATTCTTTGTAATCGGCCTGAAAGCGGCTCGTCAACAAAGAATTAGGCGCAAACGGATGAAAGTAATTTAACATTAGACACTTAGCCGGTGGGCAACGCCATTCCGCAGACGAGGCTGAGGGACGACCAACTTGCAATTCTCCGGAGGCCGTTGGCCTCCGGCTATTCGTGAAATGCGATGCGACAACCGCCAATTGCTAGCTTGCTGGTCGCTACGTCGCTATCTGCAATTTCGAATTCTTCATCTTCAGCCGCGTGCGGCCTAACCAGCCGATGCTGGTGCCGCGCAGGCCAAGCCATTCCAGTTCCGGCAGGCGTTCGAGCATCGCCAGGCCTGACATCGTGATTTTGGTTTCCGATAGATCGAGTTCGCGCAAGCCCGGGAATGCGGCCACGTGCTGCAAGCCGGCATCGGTGATGGCGCTGCGTGTGAGATCGAGTGATTTGAGGGAAGTAAGTGTGGTGCGGTGGTCGCTGAGCCAGGCGATGGTTTTATCGTCGATCGCCGGCCCGTGCAGTTCGATGCCCTGCACTTTCTCGGCGACTTGCGAAAAATCGTCGCCGAACGAGCGCCGCAGCCAATCGACCCCTTCGATTTTCACTTTGCCGCCACGACGTTGAATTTCTTCGACCACGCTGTCTTGTTCGACGTACTTTTCTACCCAGTTGCTGAGCCAGGCGAGCCGGCTGGCGCGGAACTTGGCCCATTCGGTGGCCCGTTCGAAAGCTTCCTGCAATTTGCGAAACTCGGCTGCATCGCCGCCAACATCGGGATGAGCCGTTTTCACTTTCACCAGATACGCTTGTTTGACGTCTTCCACCGTGCAAGGTGGAATGAGCCCCAGCGTAACCAGAAAATCGGGCCGGGCTTCAAGAGCGTGGGCACCGGATGTGGTTGGGCCAGACGATGACTTTTGGTCAGACATAGAAATCCGAGATGAACGATTGGTGCGGTGAGCCGCGAGCGAGCAACTAGTGCCCGCCATCGTGAGCCAGTTGCTTTACCAACTCGCCGGCCACGGCTTTGGCGTCGCCGAACAGCATGAAGCAGTTATCTTGAAAATACAGATCGTTGTCGATCCCCGCAAAGCCGGGGTTTTTGCTGCGTTTGATGGCAAACACGGTTTTGGCTTTGTCGGCATCGATGATGGGCATGCCGTAAATGGGCGTCGATTTATCAGTCCGTGCCGCCGGGTTCACCACATCGTTGGCCCCAATCACGAGGGCCACATCGCAGTGCGGCATTTCCGGATTGATTTCGTCCATCTCGACCAAATCGTCGTACGGTATGTCGGCTTCGGCCAACAGCACGTTCATGTGACCGGGCATGCGGCCGGCCACGGGATGGATTGCAAACTTCACGTTGATGCCGCGTTTTTTGAGCTGATCGTAAACATCGCGAACCCGATGCTGTGCCTGAGCCACGGCCATGCCATAGCCGGGTATGATGACCACGAACTGCGCTTGCTCTAAAATCTGGGCCGCGCCTTCGATCGTTTCTTCTTTGTAGGCTCGATCTTCTTTTGTTCCTGTGGACGCTTGCACCTGGCCGAATGCGCCGAACAGCACGTTGGTGAACGAGCGGTTCATGGCGCGGCACATGATGATCGAGAGTATCAAACCGCTGGAACCGTCCAGCGCACCGGCGGTGATCAGCAACTTGTTGTTCAGCACAAAGCCCATCGCCACGGCCGATAAGCCGGCGTACGCATTCAAAATGGAAATGACCGTTGGCATATCGGCGCCGCCGATGGGGATGATCAGCAATACGCCAAACACTAGCGCCATAATCAAGATCAGATGCAACGCCACCCCGGCCCAAAAGCCGGCGGGATGCAGCACGACCAGAATTCCCAAAATAACCGCCGCCAGCAGCAGCCCGATATTGCTGACATTCTGATACGGATAGGTGACGGGCCGCTGTGGAATCCAGGAGACGCCTTGCAGCTTGCCGGCGGCCATCAAGCTGCCGGTAAACGTGAGAAAGCCGAGCAGCACTTCGGCCACGAGCGCAATGGCTGTGGTACTGGAAACCGTAGTCGAATAATACTCGGCCATACCCACCAAGCCGGCGGCCAATCCGCCGAAGGCGTGTGATAGCGCGGTTCGTTGCGGTACTGCCGTGAGGGGAACCATAGCCAGTGGATATCCCACGGCAAGTCCAGCCAGCATCGCACCGATAATCCACACGTAATGCCCCAGCGCGGGCACGTATAGAAACCACGTTGCCAACACCGCCAACAGCATTCCGCTGGCCCCGGCAAACACCGCCCGCCGGGCTGTCCGCGGATCGTTCATCCAATGCAGCGAGAAGATGAACAGCGCCGTCGCGACTAAATAGCACAGTTCCTTGAGGGCATACATCATTGTTTCCCCCCTGCGCTGGCTTTCCCTCCGGGATGGGGCGTTTTGAACATCTTGAGCATGCGATCGGTGAGCAAGAAACCGCTGATGATGTTGGTCATGGAAGCGAACAGCGCGATCGGCGCCCATCAGACGAATGAACGTTGGACCGTCGCGGCCGGTGACAATGATGGAGCCCACGACGGCAATGGCGGAAATAGCGTTCGTGAGCGACATCAGCGGCGTGTGCAACAGCCGTGAAACCCGCAGAATGACGCCCAGCCCAATGATCGTGGCCAGCATGAACACAAACACCATGGAGCTGAAATCGAGCGCTTCAGCTGGCTCATCCACCGAAGTGGTCGCTGTGGGACCAGAGCGATCGGGAACCGCAGCGGACGATGTGGCGTCCGGCGTCGCGGTATTAGCAGGCATCGCGACGGCCGGGTTGTCGGCAGCCGCAGGTGTCGCCGCCTCTGGCGTTGAATCGGCCACTTTGGTTGCCGGCTCTTCGGCGGCATGCGCAAATGGCGGTGCGACAACAAGAGTTAACAAGAGTGCGACCATTCGCATCAATTTGCGAAGCCGCAAGCTGATATTCGTCATTTGAATTTCGTCATTCGTCATTTTGTCTATCACCTATTCATTTCGCCGGTGGAGCATCCATCCCGAGCAATTGCCGAATCCGCGGCTGCAGCACCTGGCCGTCGCGACAGATCAGCGTTTCGCGTGTGATTTCGTCCGACGTGTTCACACTTCCGGGCAATCCTTGGCTGACCAAATGCTGCAAGAACGTCAACACGTTTTTGCCGAACATTTGGCTAGCGTGATACGGCACATCCGACGGCAAGTTGTCGGGCCCAAGAATTGTGACGCCGTCGACGACGACGGTCTCGCCGGGCTTGGTCAGCTCACAATTGCCGCAACGCTCGGCGGCCAGATCGACAATGACCGAGCCGGGTTGCATCAGCTTGACCATCTCGGCCGTGACCAGAATCGGCGCTTTTCTGCCAGGAATGGCGGCGGTGGTGATGACCACGTCGCTTTCGGCCACGACTTTCGACATCGCCTCGCGCTGCTTGCGGTAGGTTTCTTCATCGAGCGCCTGGGCGTATCCGCCGGTGCCTTCGGCTTTGGCCGCTTCCACGGGCGTTTCGACAAACTTCGCTCCCAGGCTTTGCACTTGCTCACGAACAGCGGCCCGCACGTCGGTCGCAGAAACGATGGCGCCCAAGCAGCGCGCACTGGCGATGGCCTGCAAACCCGCCACGCCGGCACCCATCACAAACACTTTGGCTGGCGCAACTGTCCCGGCAGCCGTCGTCATCATCGGGAACATTTTCGGCAGCGTGACGGCGCTCAGCAGCACCGCTCGATATCCGGCCACGGTGGCCATGCTGGAAAGCACATCCATGCTTTGCGCGGGTAATCCGCGGCATGAGCTCCAGCGCGAAGAGCGTGACGCCACGATCGGCGACTTGCTTGAGCAGCGCCGGCTGCGCGAGCGGATCACACATCGCGATGACAATCTGAAACCGATCGTAGCGTTCTACATCGGCCTTGCCGGCGACCGGGTTCGCACCCAAGGCACGCACTTGCAAGAGCAACTCGGAAGTGAAGACTTCGCCGCGGTTGCCGATTTTCGCCCCCTTTTCAACATACTGGGCGTCGGGAAAACCGGCCGATTCGCCGGCGGTCGTCTCCACCAAAATCTCGTGCCCGGCCTTCACCAGCGCCGGAATCAGATTCGGCGTGAGCGCCACACGACGCTCGCCGGGAAAGGCCTCTTTCAGAACGCCGATTTTCATAGAATCTGTCGATTTGCTACGACGAAATTGGAGACTACGCTGACTCGCGCATATCTCAACCTAGCTTGCGGCGGATTGTGGCATATCTGGGCAAATTACGGAAGCGGCCGGCAAACCAAAAACATCGGATTTACCGGCAAAATCGGCGACAAGTTCGCGGCAAGAGTTAGGCCGTGGCTAGGAGTTGGCGTGCGGCGAACGCGAACGTAGGGGTGACATGCACTGAGTCCGCGAAGGGCGTGATGATGGCGCGCCACACGCCTTTCCTGGCGTTAGGGCGTGCCACCCATCATCTATCATCATGCGAGCCGGTCATACCAGTCGAAGTTCGCACCGATTTGCGCCCAGTTCAGCGTGATCAGCCCGGAATCGTGACCATTGTTCAAACCCCACGGGTTGAACACTTGCACGGTCTGGGCCGTGGTGTTCACGCTAATGACGGCATATGCATGACCACCAACGATCGTGCTGCTGGCCGGGCTCGATTTCGACCCCAAGCAAATCGATTTACCCGCGCTGAACGCCGCTGCGAAAGTGCTGAACGAACTGGTTGACGAGACATAGGCGACCGTTGCTTGGCCGGTGATTTGATTCAGCGCCTGGTACATGCAGCCGCCGGAAATGCCGGTGTACACGTTCTGACCGCCGCCCCACGATGAGGGCCGCAGCCAGCCCACTTCGTTGATCTGTACATAGGCTTTCTCTGCCAAGGCCACCCACAGTTCGTTGGAAGAACTGGCCGCATTTTGGCCCATGCCATCGAAGACAAGGTAACCGGACGAGTCGGTTGGAAGTTGCGAATCGACCGTCACATACTCAGCCTTGTTGCCGTTGAAAAAGTGAACCGTGTAAGTGCCATCGCCGTTCACGATGAACATGTCGCTGATGGCACTGGGATTCTTCAGCGCCGTTTCCGCCAACGACGCCAGAAAATAGCAATCGCCCAAGCCCCCTTGCCGCACATCGGTGTACGCGGCGCCGCCGACGAACAGCGTGCCGGAAATCTGGCGATAGCTGAATGTCGTTCCCCAATCCGTTTTGCCCAGCGGATGATCGGTCCCCAAGAACCATTTGCCGACGAGATTATTAAGCTGAGCGCCAGTCGATCCGGCTTTGAGATTCCCCAGCGTTTGCCCCAGATAATAGGCATTGGCCGCACTGCCCAACACGACATCGGCGGCCAGCACCTGTACGTAGCTGACGCCGGTGAAGAGTGATGCATTGTTGACGATCAGTTGCAGATCAGCAAATTCGGTGGCCGAAACCGTGCCGTCTTGCGCCACTTCATGCAGCAGCCCGATCATATCGGCCCGGCTGAGTACGCCGTCGACAAAGTCTTGGTTGGCCAATGCGCGGATGCCAGGGTCGTAGACGTTGCTGTCGAACCAGGTGAGATTGGGAGATGGAGTCGGATCAGGTGTTGGCGTCGGATTCGGGTCGGGTGTCGGATCAGGCCAGGTGAGTATCTGCCCGTCCAAAGCCGCGGCGCCGTCGATCGCCACCGTCAACTTATGCCCAAACCCGGGCAGCGACACATCATGCCCATCGGCCAAATGAACCTGTTTGTTCCCGTTGCCGGAGTAAATCGTCACGCTCTCTTGCAGCACTTGCGTGCCGCCGTTGGCCAGACTGTCGAGCGATACAGCGTCGCTACCGTCTTGCAGGTTGACGACAATGGACTTGACCGACGTGGCCGACCACGAGCTTTTGATGCCGATGATCGAAATTTTGCCGCCAGACTGTCGGAAGCTAAGCTTGTCGTCCAGGTTGGTGCCGGTGACCGTCAAAACGCCAGTCGAGCTCAGCGCAGCGACGACTTTGTTCTTCTGATTCAACCATGTGCCGTTTAGCGTGGCGACGCTGTTAGAGGCAACCTGCAGCTTGCCGCCTAAGCCGCTGAAGTACACATCGTGCAGATTCGCGAGCTGGACCCGTTTGTTGCCGCTACCGGAATTGATGGTTTCGGTCTTTTTCAAGGTCTTAGCGCCGCCATTTGCTTTGCTGGCGAGCGAGACAAAATCGTTGCCGTCCAGCAGATCGACGGCAATCGATTTCACCGTCGAAGCGGACCAAGCGCCGGCCACGCCTTCTATCGAGATCAGCCCGCCGGCTTTTCGGAACAAGATGTTATCGTCGCCATCGGTGCCCGTCACTTGCAGCAGACCGGCTGAGTTAAGGAGGGCGGAAATTCCCGTGGTCATCACCCGGCGCGGCTCCAGCGCCTCGATGCCCAGCATGCGACGACGGGGCTTCGGACGACGGTTCATGGCGAATACCAGTGGGGCCGTGCAGACGAACTGGAGCGAACGCTCAGGCGCCTGAGACGAGAGAAAATGCGCTTCGAAGGCGAAATCTATGACCCGGCATTAGCAACCGTAGGTCACGTTTCTACTTGCGTCAAAGTCCGTTGCGGTTTCACAACATGGGCGTTGCGAGGGCTCGACGCGCTATATCGAACGCGGCTTGCGGGTGACCCAATTGACGGGCCGCGGTTTTCAACTTCGCGATTCGCTCCGGATGACGCAGCAGTTCGGTCAGCTTGTAGGCCAACGTGGCGGTGTTGTTGATTTTGATGGCGGTCCCGTGTTCCAGCAGAAAATCGCTGTTGCGAGCTTCTTGCCCGGGAATCGGGTTGACGATAACCATGGCCGCGCCGCTGGCCAGAGTTTCTGACGAAGTCAGCCCGCCGGGTTTGGTGACCACCAGATCGGCGACCGCCATCAATTCGTGAATCACTTCGGTGAAACCCAGCACTTTTGCGTGGTGTCGCTCGGGCACGGCGGTTTGCGAAAGCTGCTGGCGCAAAGTTTCGTTGCGACCAGCCACGGCAACGATTTCCAGCGGCACGTCGATAGCCAGCAAAGTGCGGTAAATGTTTTCCACGGGTCCGACGCCGAAACCGCCGCCCAGTTGCAGCACGATGGGCCGATCGCCGACGAGACCGTGCCTCGCCAAACATTCTTCGCGTCTGGGCAAGCAACTGAACGCCGGATGAATTGGGATGCCGGTTACTTCAATCGTATCGCGTGGAACGCCCCAATGAGCCAGATACGCGGCGCCTTCATCGGTCGCCGTGAAGTACCGCTCGCACGGCTGGTTAACCCACAGGCGATGGGTTTCGAAATCGGTGGTCACGGTGAACTGCGGCGCCGTGAAATCACCCTTGCGTTTCAAATGCGCAATTATTTCGGCGGGCAGAAAGTGCGTGTTCACGACCACATCCCACGGTTCGGCACGCAAGAATTTCAAGAACTTTCGCAGATTGAGTTTCTCGACCAACCGCCGCATTCGGTCCGATTTTTGTTGCGGCGACGGCGGCCGATCCATCAAATCGTAAAAATAGCCCAGCACGTGCGGCACGCGGTTCACGAGGTCGAGATACGACGTGGCATACATCCGCCGAAAAACGGCATTGGTGAACTTCATGACATCGTGATTCTCGACATGCGCCGTTGGATCCACCTCCCGTAGCGCAAGCTCCACGGCTTGGGCAGCCCGCAAGTGCCCCGCGCCAACAGACGCCGACAGAACGAGAACGCGTTTGGACATGGCAGTTTTCCGTTACGAACGAGGTTAAAGACACGCTAATTTACACGATCAATTCCGGTCCCAAACAGTCGGGCAATCGATCGCAATGGCATTTTTGTTTCGCTGTGGCGTCTGATACAATTGGGGGCAGCCACATCGCTTTCTGTCGGTTAAATCCCACCACGCTGCTGCCTACCATCCATGTCATCTGCTCGCTCTGATCTGCCCACCGCGGATTCAAATCCCTCTGTCGACGTCGCCTTTACGGTGCCGTACATCCATCGCTTGCGGTTCACACGCGATGTTTTTGGCGCGGATGCGCAGACACTAATCGATTTGTTGGAAGCCGCCGAAGGACAGCCGGCCCGCGTGCAGGTTTGGCTCGATCAGCACGTTGCCGAAGCGCAACCCGAATTGCAGCAGCGGATTTATGCGCTGTCGAAGAAATTCAAAAACCGCCTCAACCTGGCGGGCAACGTGCAGCTTGTGCCCGGCGGCGAGGAAGTAAAAAACGACGTCCACATTTTGGAGCAAATGCTGAAGGTGCTGCACGCCCACGATTTGGACCGCCGCAGTTATGTGGTGGCGATCGGCGGCGGGGCGATGCTCGATGCCGTGGGTTTTGCCGCAGCCATTGCGCATCGTGGTTTGCGGCTGATTCGCATCCCGACGACCACGCTCGCTCAAGCCGATTCCGGCATCGGCGTAAAAAACGCGGTCAATGCGTTTCAAAAGAAAAACTGGATCGGTACATTCGCGGTTCCGTGGGGCGTGATCAACGATGCGGCATTGCTAATGACGCTCGGCGATCGCGATTTCAGCTGCGGCTTTGTCGAAGCGGTAAAAGTTTCGCTGCTGAAAGATCCTGCCTTCTTCGACGAAATTTGCCAACTAGCCCCTCGGATTCGGCGGCGCGAGATGGACGTCTGCTTGCCGGTCATTCGCCGCTCGGCCGAGTGGCACCTGCAGCACATCACCCGCGGCGGCGATCCGTTCGAGATGCTGGAAGCCCGGCCGCTCGATTTCGGCCACTGGAGTGCCCACAAGCTGGAGGTGCTGACCAACTTTTCGCTGCGACACGGAGAGGCAGTGGCGATTGGCGTAGCCGTGGATGCCGTTTATTCGTCGCTCGATCTGGGACTACCCAAGGAACGTGCCGCGCAAGTGCTCCGTTGCCTCCACGGTTTGGGATTCACACTGGATTGCCCGCACTTGCACGACAGAGAGCTGCTCTTCGCCGGTCTGGAAGAATTCCGGCAACACTTAGGCGGCCGGTTAACGCTGACGATGCTCGCCGATGTCGGCAAACCGATTGATGTTCACGAGGTCGATCGTGACCAGATGAATCAGGCAATCGAAGTCGTGAGCCGGTTTCAGCGGGCCGCTGCCACTTCGCCTAACTTGGCGTAAGCCGCCAGGATCAGCGATTCGGTTTCTTCCCAGCCGATGCACGGGTCGGTTACCGAGACGCCGTACTTCAATTGCGTCAAGTCGGCGGGCAGTTTCTGTGTGCCTTCGTGCAGATTGCTCTCCAGCATCATGCCAGCGATGGAAGTGTTGCCTTCCAATCGCTGCTCGACGACGCTGTTCCACACCAGGCACTGACGGCGAAAATCTTTGTTCGAATTGGCGTGGCTGCAATCGACAATTAGCCGCGGCGGCAGGCCGTGCTTGGCCAGTTCCTCCGAGGCGAACTTAATGCTGTCGGGCGAATAGTTAGGACCCGATCGGCCGCCGCGCAGAATCAAACAGCCCCACTGGTTGCCTGCGCGAACGAATCACACCGGTGCGGCCATCGACATCAATGCCCAAGAAAGCGTGCGGCGTGCGGGCGGCCAGCATGGCGTCGAGCGCCACCTGCAAGCTGCCGTCGGTGCCGTTTTTGTAGCCGACCGGCATCGACAAGCCGCTGGCCATCTGGCGATGGGTGGGCGATTCGGTCGTGCGGGCGCCGATGGAAGCCAGCGTAATCAGGTCGGCAATGTACTGCGGCGTAATCGGCTCCAGCATTTCGGTAGCGGCCGGCAAGCCCATTTCGGCCGTGCGCAGCAGAATTCGCCGGGCTATCCGCAATCCGCCGGTAATGTCAAACGTGTCGTCCAAATGCGGATCGTTAATCAACCCCTTCCAGCCGACGGTAGTGCGTGGCTTTTCGAAATAAACCCGCATCAGCAAAAACAGCCGATCCTGCACACGGCCGGCAAGTTCCACCAAGTCGCACGGCGTATTCCAAGCCGGCTTTCTCGTCGTGAATCGAGCACGGCCCCACCACGACGGCCAGCCGCGGATCGTCCCCTGCCAGAATGCGCTTCACGATCTCACGAGATTCCGCTACGGTCTCGGCCGCGGCCTCGCTCAGCGGCAGTTCCAATTTCAAAGCAGCCGGCGCAATGAGCGGCTCAATCGTGCGGACATTGATGTTTTCTGTTTGACGCATGAGGTGCAATCTAATTTGCGGATGAGTGCGGTTCGAGTGCAATTGTAGCATGACCCATCTGCATCGCGGCAGGACGCCAGGGGACAATCGTCGGCTGTTCCACGAAAAAAGCCCGAGGATGCAATCCTCGGGCCTTCAAATTGAATCACAGTGCGATAACGTAGGCCAAAGGACGACCTATCTGCTGCGTCGCCGCAGGCCGACCGCTCCCAGCGCTAGTGCGGCGAAACCCGCCAAGACCAGAGAGCCCGGCTCCGGCACGGCGATGTTATTAGAGCTGTAGAGATTGCTGACCTCGTCTGCGGTTAGCACCTGGTTGAAGACCCAGCCTTCGTCGAGGTTTATTGTGCCATTGAGGAAGTTGCCGCTGTCCCCTTTCAGACCGAAGGTGCCGAGAGCTGACGTGCTGGCAATCATATTGAAACTAGTCGCAGCTGAATTAAACGTTTCCACGACCGCGCCATCAAAATAGCTGTTCAACACTCCCGTAGTTGTATCAAACGTCCAGGTGAGCATGTGCCAGCCGCTGTCGTTGAGCGCAGCCGTGTTAATTGAGCGCGCATAAATATCGGTGCCATTCCCACTGCCGCTGGTGTTAAATCTGGTTTGGCCTGCGCATCTGGGCAACGCCGGAAGCGAACTGAAATCCAAAGCCATACGCAAATTTGCCAGGATTGGTGCCTGCGTTTCCCCAATCCCCCAGAACCGTGAACTGCTGTGAGTTCGTCGTCGTGGTATTGATCCAATAAGAAATCGTGTAGCTTGGTGCGCCAGGAGCACTGTTGGCGGTCATCAGCTCGCTCAAATTCGGGAAGGTCAAAAACTGGCCGCCCCCAGCGGCAAGAGTGTTGAAGCCAGTCAACGTCAGCCCTTGCCCGAATTGGCCGGCAATGGAATTAGTTCCGGGAATGGTATTGGAAGTATAAGGGTTACCCGTTCCACTGCCGACACCGGAGCCTAGTGCTGCGTTGTGGTTGCCCGTTTCATCAGCAGCCCCCGTAATATTGCCGCTGCCGTCCGTGCTGAGAGTCGGCGTATCGAACGACCAATGGGCGAGCACGCCGGCGTGGCCAACTGCAACTCCCAACACCATCACCGCGCAGGCTGCAATCGGCACCAATGTAGCACGCAGAAAAGAACGCATGAGAAGCTTCCCCCATTTCAAGATGTATCAACCAAGATGTACTGCCCGGCGGAGCTTCGTGCCGTCGACCGGTTCGCGGGTGTTATCGCCGCGGAAAGTCTCCTAATAAACGGGTGCTGATCGATCAATGCATTCCGGCTGGTAACGATCAACAGAACCTGATGCTAAACCGGAACGTCAGCCGAGTCAAGAATTATTTTGGGATCGGCTTATAAACTATTGGTCGCCCGCCGAGATTTTCGCCCAGAACCATAAATTGCTGGATGAATCGCTGGTTTCCCAAGGCCTTTGGAGGGTCCGGCTCGCCGTTTACCACGACTATTGGCTTGGCGAATTCTCGAATAACGGTCGCTTTTTGCGCACCGATCCGGCACAGGCGGCTAGCACGCTATGCGATCTAATCGCATTCGGCCGCTCGGTTGCCTACGGACGGGTTTTCCCGCCGAACTTTAGTTTTCGCCCGAACGCTTGGTGACAACCGCATCTTGATCGCCGGTGGTGGATTCGGTTTGCTGGGGCGGAACGGCCAAATAATCGTCGGCGTATTCACCCAGCATGTAAACTTCGACCCGCGAACTGGACGGCGAGGCGGTGAGATCATTTTCAGTTGGCGGTTCGTAAATGCCAGCCTGGCTGAGGCGAATGCGCTTGGCCTCGATGCCGTGCGCCTCCAGATATTTCATCGTCGCCAGGCAGCGGCTGTAAGAAAGTTGCCAGGCGTCGGGAAGCGAGGTCTCACCGCTGGCGCTCGCAGACGCCGTCGCACCTGCGGCGGTGTGGCCGCGGATTTCAATCTTGTTGAGCTTGCCGAGAAACCGCGGCACGACTTCGTTCAGCGCTTGTTTGGCGCGGTCGTCAAGGGCCGTGGAATTGCCAGCGAACAGCAGGATGGTGCCCATGCCGGTATCGTCCGACTGACGCAGCAGCACGCCGCTGCGTTTGCGCAGGCCGCCGGTTCTGGGCACGTTGTCCGGATCGGCCGGCGGCGCGTCGTCGGTAATCATGCCGCCGCCCCAGGCGGTTTTCCCTTTCGAGCTGGCCTTGGGAGCAATGCCGTCCATCTCACGATGCAGCGGAATTAGCGATGCGCCGGACGACGATTTCGACGGAACGGGCGATCGCGAGGATGCATCGTACGGATGTTCGAAATACCGCGAGATCGCTTGCTTGACGGAGTTGCTCTGCGCCGTGATCCACATCACCAGGAAAAATGCCATCATCGCGGTCACAAAGTCCGCGTAAGCCACCTTCCAGGCACCGCCGCCACCTGCAGCCATGGGTCGTTAATCCGTTAGGTTGAAATCAGATCAACAAAGCGCAATCGATTGGTAATAAATTGCCGTATCAGTGCGAATGACGAAATTCGAATGACGAATCAAGCACCAAATTCCAAGCTCGAATGTCGAAACTGTTGTACTGGCTATCAATTGGAATTTGAGATTTGGAATTTCATTCGTCCTTCGAATTTCGTCATTTGTTCCTATCCCGCTTCCGCTTCCTTGAACAATGCATCTAGTTCTTCTCGGTTTGGCCGTGATTCGCTGCACACGCCGCGGCGGCCTTGTTCGATGGCCACCTTCGGCGGCAGATCGTTGAAGAACGCCAAGATGACGCAGGCGATGGTTTTGAAAAAATCGAGTTCGGTCTTGCCCAAGAATTCCATCCGGCCGCACATCGGGGCCAGAAAACCGTACGAAATCAAAATCCCCAGGAACGTGCCAACCAATGCCGCGCCGACTTTTTCGCCAATTTCTTCGGCTGGCCCGCCGATGGAGCCCATCGTCACCACGATGCCCAGCACGGCCGCCACGATGCCAAAACCCGGCATGGCGTCGGCGGTTTTGGAAAGCGCCACAATGGGCGCGTGATGTTCTTCTTCGATCACCCGCAATTCGGCTTCCAGCAGCGAAGCCAGTTGTTCGGGCTTGGCGGTTCCATCGAGCACCGGCACCAGCGCCCCGCAAATGAACTCGACCACGTGATGATCGGCGGCCAGCTTCGGGTATTTGTTGAAGATTTCGCTCTCTTCGGGATTGGAAACGTGCGAATCGAGCGCCAACAGCCCATCGCGCCGCGCCGTCCGCAGCAAATCGTACAGCAACTTAAACAGATCGTTGTAAGACTGCTTGTTGTAGGGCGAGCCTTTCAAAGAGGCCAACACCCCTTTGAAGAGATCCTTCAGCACTTTGATCGGCGTCATTAACACCAAGGCGCCAAAGGCGGCCCCGCCAATGGTCACAAATTCCGACGGGTGGATGAGCGCGCCGATTTGGCCGCCAGCCATCATGAAACCGGCCAAAACGCAGCCAAACACAATCAGGCCGCCAACGATGACGAACATGGTGGGTAGGGCAGGAGGGTTGGTGGGCAGTGAGTTGGAGGCAGCAATCAGAACATAGCCCGGCCGTGTCGGTCGGGAGAATTCTTCCTGCCTACAGGTATTTAGCTTGCGATTGTTGCGTTTGGTGAACATTCCCGCTCGCAATTGGAAATTGACCGCTCCACTCGGTTTAGGGCGCCACTGGCTCTGCCAGTGTTTTCCTGCAAAGTGCCGTCCCACTTGCCGCAGCACTGGCAGAGCCATTGGCACTCGAGGACAAGCTGTTTCCGGCATACTCTCGGCACAGGAGGCACAACCGATTTGCCGTGTGCATCTGCGTGTTGCCGTTCTAACCGACGCAATTGGGCCGATTCACGTACGTGGCCCGTGGCAATCGATAAGCCCCTGCGGAATCGGCGGGGCCGTCGATTCCGGAACGTTCCGCACCGTGGCTACAGTCGGCTCATGTCATCGCCGTGGGCCGCGATTGCAGAGACGGAGAAAGCCGCGTCGATAGCTAAGTTTGTGCAGGCGGCAACGTCCCGGCTCACCCTATTGAATCACCTATGCCAACCACCAGGCGCCGTCCTTCGTCGGCCGTTCAATCGCCGCTCGAAACTTACCTTCGCGAAATCAACGAAACCGCCCTGCTCAATGCGGCTCAAGAGCAAGAGCTGGCCATTGCCATCGGGCAGGGCAACGTGCAGGCCCGTGACCGCATGGTCCGTGCGAACTTGCGGCTGGTCGTGAACATCGCCCGCGGCTACACCGGCAAAGGTCTGGGCTTGCAGGACCTCATCGAAGAGGGAAACCTGGGCCTGCTGCGCGCGTCGAAGGTTTCGACCCGGCGATGGGTACCCGCTTCAGCACCTATGCCAGCTACTGGATCAAGCAATCGATCAAACGGGCGCTGATCAATTCCGCCAAGACTATCCGCATTCCGGCCTACATGGTCGAGCTGCTTTCCAAATGGCGACGGGCCACGGCGCGGCTCTCGGAAGAACTTGGCCGCTCGCCGACGCCGGAAGAAATTGGCCGCGTGCTGGGGCTGCCCCGCAAAAAGCTTTCGATCATCAAAAAAGCCATCCGCATCTACAACAGCACGCCGCAGACCGATCAGCCGGAAGCTGGCTGGTCGCTGGGCGAGATGGTTATGGACGAGGCCATGAAGCCGCCCGAGGAAATGCTGCTGAACAGCGACAACCTGTTCCATGTGATGCAGATGCTGGCCACCATGGATGCCCGCGAAGCCACCGTGCTCAAGCTGCGTTTCGGCCTGGAAGATAACGAGCCGCGCACGCTGAAAGAAATCGGCGAAGCCCTGGGTCTGACCCGCGAACGCGTGCGGCAGATTGAAACCGAAGCGCTGCACAAGTTAGCGGCCGGTTTGGAAGGGGACGTGCAGGCGGTGGAGGTGTGAAACGAGACGCCGTTTGCGGCTGAATGTTAAACCGTGGGTGGCCTCGACAATGCCGCAGGCGCGTCGAGGTTGCGCCGGCGACAGGAGGCCGTGAGAAAACCTCAGTTCAACTGAGGATTCCAACTCCTGCCCAAGAGCCTCTTGCGGCTTGCGCCGCCCGGACATTCGTCCGGGCCACTCCTGATGGAGTCCACAACACGGTGAACTTCATATCGCACCAATCCGCTTCAGCACTTCGGATAGCGGACTGCCTGTACGCTGCTGGCTAAGCCGTTCAATCTCTTCGTCCGAAAACGGCGACTTGATGCTGCCGGCCGGAATCACCCGGTGAAAATATCCCAGCACCTTCCCCGCTTCGTTGCACAACACAAGCGGCTCATCGCCTTGCAATTTGGCTTCGGTCGCAGAGTCGATGGTGACATGTGTCATATTTCAAATCCAAGTACGGCGGACGTTAAGCTCGATTAACCGACTGCCCAAATTATATCACAACGTCTAGCTCGTTTATGAACCCGGAATGCAAAATTGATCGACCCTGTGCCTCGAGAGCTAACGACCCAAGCTCCGCGACCCGGCCCACGTGGAGCCACGATTGCAACCAGAGTGCGATGGCCGGGTTCGCTACAGCGCTCTGGCTAGGCTTCATTTCGCGCGCAACTTTTTGTAACACTCTTTGCAAAATATCCAAATGCCATGCCCGGAGTCGGCAGTCCAACACAACTCTCCCATGTAAATGTGCTTATTGCAAAAATCGCAGTGTTCGTGATCCCATCCCCCTTTCTCCCGTTCAAATAACGACTCAAAACCTTTTGAAAAATGCCAAGGCACCTTCGCGTTATGACCGCCGGGAACGGGGAACCATCGCTGCTGGCCTGAACGCTTCAAAACTTCATCCACTTCGGGTGATGGAGTCTGTCCCTCTGAAACAAAGACTACGGCGGCATCGGTGCCGGGAAATTCGTATTCTTCCAGCATTGCCTTGGTAAATGTATCAAGTGGTGATGCACTCATGGTGAAGCCTAACGAAAGATTCTACGACCGAAATGTTGTGAAACCTTCCCACAATATAGCTGGACATTCTGCGCGATCAAATGTGTAATTTGTTTCGAGACAGCCAGTTGGGGAAACGCCGCGGCGAAAATCCGTAACTTCTTTGCCGCTTATCGTCAGAGATCGGCATGCTGCCCTATCCGACACAAATCATGGCGCGACTGAGCTGCCGTTTATCAACCCCTTCATCCAATCCGGCTGGCTCAAAAACATATGTTTACATTTGTACACTAACATGCTACAATGGTCGTCGGAACTCTGGGTCCCTTTCGGTCGCTTCATTTCCCGCAATTAGCCCTTGGTCAATGACCGGGGGCGACCTTGCCGAAAGATCGCCGACTGTCGCTATTTGACAATTGAGCAAGAATTTCCCAGCCTCGGGCCAGCCCCGCCCCGGGCTGGGCCGGCCTGGCGCGGAAGTCCAGCAATTAACCGCAAGGACGCGGAGGTTCGCCGAGGAAGCGCGGAGCGATCAAGAATGGTTTTGCAGCTTCCTGCGACTCCTCTGCGTGACTCTGCGCCCTCCGCGGTGAAAAATCTGCTGAGCTGCCAGTCGCGCGTGGCATGGTAAAGTGATGACAAAATGTTTGGCGCAAAACACTGGTTTTTACGAGGGTTTCGCACGAACACTTTACCCTCGTTTTTTATTTTTGGTGCGCAGGCGTGTCCGTGGTCCGTGGTCAGTTGCAACGGACCACACAGCATGCAGCCCCCTCACTCCGGCACTCCGAGCGCAAGGAGAGAGGGAGAAAGAATAACAACGGACCACGGACCATGGACAATTGCCGTGTCACAGTCATGTCGCAATGTTTTTCAAAAATGCCGCGTTTTCCAGGCTCGTTTTCCCAACATTGTCCCATCGATTTTTATTTTTGTGCGAGCGCGTGTTCTTGATCCCGTTTCAAGTTTCAAGCCGGATAGTGCGCAAGCCCAAGGACCGTCGCGGCGATGGTGCCCGCAACCCCTGGGCTTGGTCGAGTGACCAAGAACTACCGGCCCTAGCCTGTGAACCGTTGTGCCGTTACAAAGGTCGTTAATTTGACGGGGTTTGCACCCGAGGTTTTTCTTCGCCATGCAACGCTGGAAAAATGTCGCGATTGTCGGCGTCGGACTGATTGGCGGCTCGATCGGGTTGGCATTGCGCCGCGCGGGCTGGCCGACAATGTCATTGGCATTGGACGGCGACAAGCGAACTTGAAGAAGGCGAAACAACAGGGCGCGATTACCGAAGCAGCGCTGAAAATCGATCAAGGTGTGGCCAATGCCGATTTAGTCGTTGTTTGCACGCCGGTGTCGCAAATCGCCGACCACCTTTTGCAGGCCGCTGCCGCCGCGCCCGATCACGCCTTGCTGACCGATGCCGGCAGCACCAAAGGCACGATCATCGCCAAAGTCGAATCGTCGCTCGCCAAGAACAAACGTTTTGTCGGCAGCCATCCATTGGCCGGCACTGAGAAAAGCGGTGTGACATTTGCGCGGGCCGATTTGTTTGATGGTCGAGTGGTTGTCGTCACACCCTCGAGGCGCAGCCAGCCCGACGATGTGCAAGGCATTGCCGATTTTTGGTCGGGCCTGGGCTCCACGGTCCTGATGATGTCGCCTGCGGCTCACGATAAAGCGCTATCCTCGACCAGCCATCTGCCGCATCTCGTCTCTGCTGCGTTGGCTGCGAAAACAAAGACCGCCGATTTGCCGCTCACGGCCAGCGGTTGGCGCGATGTAACACGCGTGGCTGCCGGCGATCCGGAGTTGTGGACGCAAATCCTACTGGAAAACCAGGGGCACGTCTTGAAGTCGCTCACCGGGTTTGAGAAAACGGTGGCAGCATTTCGCAAGGCGCTGGAGCGGGGCGACCGGCGAAAGTTGTGCCAACTGCTCACGGAGGGGAAACAAGTCCGCGATGCTGTGGGAAATTGACATTCATCCGGCCCCCGGCCAACCAGACCGTCTGGCCGAGCGCGTGGCTGCCGACGCGGCGGAGCTGGGAATCGCCGCGGATTTGCAAGTGAGCGCCGCGACCGGCTATTTGATTCAAGGCCCGCTCGAACGCGACCAGGCCGAGCGATTGGCCCGCGAGCTGTTTGCAGATGGAGTGGTGGAGCGGCCGGTTGTCGGCAAAGTCGGCGATGCGGCGTTGGTTTGCCAATCAGAACCCTCTCCCCCGGGGAGAGGGCAGGGTGAGGGGGAGATGCGTCGGGCGGATTCCCTCTCACCCCAACCCTCTCCCCGAGGAGAGGGAGCGGAGCCAACCCTCGTCCATGTGCTTCCCAAGCCCGGCGTGATGGATCCCGTGGCCCAAAGCGCTCAGGCGGCCATTGCCGATTTTGGATTGTCGGTTGATGCCGTCCGCACGCTGCGAAAATTCTGGCTGGCGAATTTGCCGGCCGAAAAACTCTCGCTACTGGCTGCCAAAGTGCTGGCCAACGACGCCATCGAGCAAGTGGTCGTTGGGCCGCTAAAGTTCGATCGACTGGAAGTCGGCGGCGAGTACCAATTCAAACTGGTCACGGTGCCGCTGCGTGAAATGGATGACGCGGCTTTGATGAAGCTCAGCCGCGAGGGGCAGCTGTATCTGTCGCTGGCCGAAATGCAGACCATTCAGATCGCATTTTCGCGAACTCGGCCGCGACCCGACCGACGTCGAGCTGGAAACGCTCGCCCAAACCTGGAGCGAGCATTGCAGCCACAAAACGCTGGCCGGCCGCATCGATTACCGCGGGCCAAACGGCGAGCGGCGGCATTTCGAAAACATGCTCAAGGAAACGATCTTCGCCGCCACGCAGAAAATTCGCACCGGCTTGCAAGAAGCGGAACGGCGACTGGTGCGTCAGCGTGTTCAAAGACAACGCCGGCGTCGTGCGCTTCGACGATCAGTACAACGTCGTCTTCAAAGTCGAAACGCACAACCATCCGTCGGCCCTGGAACCCTACGGCGGGGCGAACACCGGCATCGGCGGCGTGATTCGCGATCCGCTGGGCACCGGCCTGGGGGCCAAGCCGATCTGCAACACCGACGTGTTCTGCTTCGCTCCGCCCGACACGCCGGCCGATTCGCTGCCGCCGGGCGTGCTGCATCCACGCCGCGTGATGAAAGGCGTGGTGGCCGGCGTGCGCGATTACGGCAACCGCATGGGCATTCCCACGGTCAACGGCGCGATTTATTTCGATCCGCGCTACCTGGGCAATCCGCTGGTCTACTGCGGCAACGTGGGCCTGATGCCGGTCGACAAATCGTTCAAAGAACCACAAGCCGGCGATTTGATCGTGGCCGTCGGCGGCCGCACCGGGCGCGACGGCATCCACGGCGCGACGTTCAGCTCCGCCGAACTGACCAGCGAAAGCGAATCGCTCTCCGGCGGAGCAGTGCAGATCGGCAACGCGATCACCGAGAAGATGGTGCTCGACGTGGTGCTCGCAGGCGCGCGATCGCGGGCTGTATCAGCGCCATCACCGATTGCGGCGCCGGCGGCTTTTCCAGCGCCGTCGGCGAGATGGGCGAGAAAATCGGCGCCGATGTCTGGCTCGATCGCGTCCCGCTGAAATACGCCGGCCTGTCGTACACCGAGATTTGGATTTCCGAAGCGCAGGAGCGAATGGTGCTCTCCGTTCCGCCCGATCAGTTGGCCGGAATTCGAAGCGCTGTGCAGAGCCGAAGGCGTCGAAGCCACGGTCATCGGCGAGTTTCGTGCCCACAGGGCGGCTGCACTGTTCTATCACGAATCAGCAAGTCGCCGATCTGGCGATGCAATTCCTGCACGACGGCCGCCCGCCGGTGGTTCGCGAGGCCATCTACACGCCGCCGGTAACCCAAGCCCTCTCCTTGGGGAGAGGGCAGGGTGAGGGCGTTGCCGTAACGAAGCCCGCGGCCAACCACGCCGACTCACTGCTGAAAATTCTCGGCTCGCTCAACGTTTGCAGCAAGGAATGGGTCATCCGCCAGTACGATCACGAAGTGCAAGGCGGCAGCGTCATCAAGCCGCTGGTCGGCGTCAGAACGACGGCCCGAGCGACGCGGCGGTGGTGCGGCCCGTGCTGTCGTCACGTCGCGGCATCGTCATTGCGTTGCGGCATGAATCCGCGGTACGGCGATTTCGACACGTATCACATGGCGGCCAGCGCCATCGACGAGGCGGTGCGCAATTGCGTGGCCGTGGGTGCCGATCCGGAGCGCATCGCCATTCTCGACAATTTCTGCTGGGGCGATACCGAGCGGCCGGAAACGCTGGGCTCGCTGGTGCGGGCGGCACTGGCCTGCCACGACCTGGCGGTCGCGCTGGGCACGCCGTTCATCAGCGGCAAAGACAGCCTCAACAACGAATTCCGCTACGTCGATGCCGCCGGCCAGAAACGATCGATCGCCATTCCGCCGTCGCTGTTGATCAGCGCGATGGGCCAGGTCGACGATGTGAGCCGCTGTGTGACGATGGATCTGAAGCACGTCGGCAATGTGCTGTACCAGGTCGGCGAGACGAAGAACGAACTGGGCGGTTCGCATTTCGCCTTGGTCAACAATTACGGCGGTGGAAATGTGCCACGAGTCGATCCAGGGCGGGCGAAGGCGACATTCAATGCTTTGCACAAGGCGATTCATTTGGGTTTTGTGCGGGCCTGCCACGACCTTAGCGAAGGCGGATTAGCCGTGGCCGCTGCCGAGATGGCATTTGCCGGCGGACTGGGAGCGAGATTGTACCTGTTGGAAGTGCTGCATGCCGTGGCAGACTCCGAAGCGGCCGAGGTGCCCGGCGGATTGGCGACGGTTTTGTTATTTGCGGAATCAAATACGCGTTTCCTGGTCGAAGTCCAGGCCGATTTGGTCGGGCATTTTGAAGACGCCATGGGCGATGTGCCGCATGCCGCCATCGGCGAAGTCATCGAAGCGCCGCAGTTGATTGTTTCGGAGATCGATCCATTGGCCGATCGGCATTTGATTGATGTGTCAGTTGCGACGCTAAAAAAGGCGTGGCAGAAGCCACTGCGCTGGTAAGCGCACTAAACCGCAAGCGCGTCGCAAGCGACGCGGCTAAAATGCAACCCAAAGTGTTAATCCTGCGAGCGCCTGGCATCAACTGCGATGTCGAAACGGCTTATGCGTTTAAGCGCACCGGCGGGCAGGCGGAAACGATCCACGTCGGCCGGGTGTTGGAATCGCCGCGGCGGCTGTCCGACTTTCAAATCCTCTGCATTCCGGGCGGTTTTTGTTATGGCGACGATATCGCATCGGGGAAAATCCTCGGAGTGCAGTTGAAGCATCATTTGGCTGGGGAGATGCAGGAATTCAAGGCCGCTGGTAAATTGATTTTGGGCATCTGCAATGGTTTCCAAGCAATGATCAAATGCGGCCTACTCTTGGACGACGATCCAGTTCACGGCCCACCCGCGACGCTTGCTTGGAACATATCGGGGCACTTGGAAGACCGCTGGGTGCGGCTTACAGTCGATGGCAGCAAGTGCGTGTTTCTGGCCGGCATCCGCGAAATGTATTTGCCGATTGCGCACGGTGAAGGGCGGTTTGTCGCCCGCGATGAGGGGATCTTGGTCGAGCTGAATCGTCGCAGCCAGCTTGCACTGCGATATGCCCCGCTGACGGCTTGCGCAAACGGAGAGTCCAGCGGCGAGCGGAATTTAAGCGAACTGCTCCCCTTCCCCGACAATCCAAACGGAGCACAAGCCAACGTTGCCGGAATGTGCGACAGCACCGGCCGTATTTTTGGGCTCATGCCACACCCAGAACGTTACATCGACCACACGCAGCATCCGCGTTGGACCCGCGGTGGAGGGGGCGAAGTGGGCGATGGCTTACGGCTGTTCCAGAACGCCATCGATTACTTCCGGTGAACCGGCCGGGCCTAAAGACGGGGCCGATTGTGCCGGCACGGCTTCGTCGCTGATGACTGTTTCGCCAGTCGCGTACTCCGTTGTCGATTCCAGGGGCTTTTGCGTCGTGGTGGTCTGCGAATAGTACGGTGTGGCCGCCGGCTGCGTCCCACAGGGCGCTGTGCAATTGCTTGCGGCCGGCGCACACGGATCGGTCGTGGTAGCCCTCAGGGCCGCAGGGGGCGAGAAGAATGTCTGTTGTTTCCAGACTTCAATTCGCTCCAGAGTCTGGCAACAGCCCGTGGCCGCTACGATCGGCAGAATCAATGGAATCAGAAGTTTGCGCAACATGGTCGGTTTCTCCTGCCGCAACGATGCCGGGAAGCCCCGGGTGTTGCGGTCAGGCAACCATAGCTTGCCGGCGGCGATGTGCAAACGCGACAGGCGGAAATCTGCGCCGAAGGTAGCGAATTTAACGCTTGAACAAGCCCGGGCATTGCATTCCCTGAGCTTGATTGCGAATAGAAAGGCGCGGCCTGCACGGCTCAACCTTTGCGATGGCGAATGCGGGAGCGCATGCGGCACTCTTGCGGCCTAATTTGCGACGACCTTTGCCTGTCTTCTTGACGCCCACGATGAACTCCGTCTGAATGTGGATGGTAAGCGAGTGGCGTTGTAAACTCGATTGGGCGCTGATTCTATCACGACGAGTGAAACCGACAAGACGGAAATTGAATCCGCCATCGCTACCGTTTCTTCCAATCGATGTTCGATAGCGAAGCCAAGGCCAACATTAACGAGTGCGTGCCGTCGCGGCCGTGCCCTTGGGCTTTCAGCGCGATGTACAACTGGTGCGCGAGGGCCAGACCGGGCATCGCCAGGTTCATTCGCTTCGATTCTTCCAGCGCGATGCCCATGTCTTTGATGAAATGCTCCACGAAAAAGCCGGGATCAAAATTGCCGGCCATCATGCGTGGGCCGTAGTTGGAAAGGGACCAACTGCCAGCGGCCCCGGACGACACTGATTGCATGACGGTTTCCAAATTCAAACCGGCTTTGTAGCCGTACAACAGCCCTTCGCAGACGCCGATCATGCCGCTGGCGATCAGCACTTGGTTCACCATTTTGGTGTGCTGGCCTGCACAGGGCGGACCTTGATGGACGATGGTTTTGCCCATTGCTTCCCAGCAGGGCTGTAGCGCTTCGACCACGTCTTTATCGCCGCCGATCATGATCGAGAGCCGTGCCTCACGGGCCCCGACATCACCGCCGGAAACCGGAGCATCGACCGCATAGACACTTTTGGCTTTCGATTGATTGGCAATTTCCACTGCCAACGACGGTTCGCTCGTGGTCATGTCGACCAGAATGCTGCCTGGCTTGGCTCCGGCTAGTGTGCCCTGCGGACCAAGCATCACTTCGCGCACATCGGCGGGGAAACCGACGATGGTAAAAACCACGTCGGATTGGTCGGCCACGGCTTTCGGCGAATCGGCCCATTTGGCGCCTTTAGCCATGAGCGCCTCGGCCTTCGCTTTCGTGCGGCTGTTCACGGTCATTGCAAACCCGCGATCCATCAGATGGCAGCACATGCTGCACCCCATTACGCCCGTGCCAATCCAACCGAGACGAGTTTTACCAGGAGCGGCGGCAGCAATAGGCATCGAAAACCTCGAAAGCAGAAGACAGAAAGCCGAAAGCAGAAGTCAGAGGATACTAGGTGCCGGCCCAGCTTGCCAAGCGGCGGCTCTGCCGGATTCTGCTTGCCAAAGTGTGCCTGTAGCCTTTTTCTACCACCGCGCTTCGGGGCGAGCGAGAATCTCGTTGAGAATGATCGCATCGCGGATATTCTTGCGACCGGCCAGAAACGGCGCAATGTCGCTGGCTTGCTTGCGGTTGACGGACGGGGCATAGGCCGACTGAGCTCCGCCGGCCGATTCTTTCGCCGCTGCGGCAGCGGTTGCCGTTTCTTCTCTTTTCGAGGCGGCGGCGGCTTCAAAGACACCCAGCGGAACCGGTTTCAGCGTGCTCACGTCGTGCGAAAACACGCGATCCATGTGCTTTTGGAATTCGGTGTCCGATTCTTCCTGCATGCGACTAAATTGCGCCGCCCGCTGGGCAAATTTTTCCGTGTCCAAACGTTCGACCAACGGCTGCCGGACAGGTGTTGGCTCAACAATTTCCACAACTGGAGTGGGGCGAGGCACCGGACGAGTTTCGTCTCGTCGGGCTCCTCGCCGAGGCTGTGATCCTGCCGCCCGGCGGAAAGACCGACCGCGCTGAGGTCGTGAGACCTGGGTGGGCTGCGCCGTATCCCGCTGGGGCTGATTTGACGATCGTCCTTCGCGCGCGGCCTGAGCTTGACGCAAGAACTCGTTGATTTCCGCCTGCAAAGAATCTTTGGCTGGCTGTGGCGGACCGGGTTGTGGCGGCTGACCCATCGGCCGGCGTTGCGGCGGGATTTTCGGTTGCACCTGCCCGGCGAAATGGCTGATGACCCACAACAGCACGCCGATCACAATCGGCAGCAGCTTCAGAAAGTCTTCCCAACCAACGGCAAGCAGAATGATTTGCATGCTTGTTTCATCGGCGACGGAAGTCGCCTCCTCCAAGCAAACTAGGTCGGAGCGGTGGTCGCACTGACTCCCGAGATGCTGCGACGCATGTCGGTGTCCGCTTGAATATTACGCAGCTTGTAGTATTCCAGAATCCCCAGCGAGCCTTCTTGGAATGCCGCGGCAATCGCCTTGGGCACTTCGGCTTCGGCGGCGACCAATTCGGATCGCGCGCCTTCAATCGAGGCGATGTTTTCCTGCTCGAGCGCCACAGCCATGGCCCGGCGTTCTTCGGCTTTGGCCCGGGCGACTCGCATGTCGGCTTCCGCACGATCGGCCTGCAAACGAGCGCCGATGTTGTCGCCCACATCGATGTCGGCGATGTCGATCGACACAATTTCAAACGCCGTTTGCGAATCGAGCCGACGCGCCAGCACCGCCTTTGAAATGCGATCCGGATTTTCGAGCACATCCATGTGCGATTCCGAAGAGCCGATGGCGCTGACGATGCCCTCGCCGACGCGAGCAATGATCGTTTCTTCCGTTGCTCCGCCGATGAGTTGGTTCAAATTAGTGCGCACCGTAACGCGGGCCTTCACCTTCAACTGGATGCCGTTCTTGGCAACCGCGTCCAGCGTATCTTTGCCGGAACCACGGGCAGGGCAATCGATCACCTTGGGATAGACGCTGGTTTTGACAGCTTCCAAAATGTCACGACCTGCCAGATCGATGGCCGTGGCCAATTTATAATCGAGCCGAATGGTCTTGGCTTTGTTGGCCGCAATGATGGCCCGAATTACCAGCGGCACGCGACCGCCAGCCAGATAATGGGCTTCCAGCGCCTTGCTGGTAATGCCCGTGTCTTCCCCCAAGCCGGCCTGCACCGCCATGATTTTGCTGCGGACGATGACCGTGGGATTCACCTTGCGAAACGTCATGCCCAACAGATCGAAAATACCGATACCCGCGCCGGTGGTGACCGACTGAATCCACAAACGGAAATAACGGGCGAACACCACGAACGCCACGATCGCCACGATCAAGATGACGAATGCCACGGCGATCGTAATGATTTGCGTAAACTGCTGATCGAGAGCGAGAATCAAAGCGGTAGCCATTTTGAAGAAAAAAAGATCGGAATGCGTCAACTCAATACAAGCACCGGGACTTGCCCGGCGATTTTGCACCTAGCGCAGTGTCACCAAGCCATTGGGCCGTGTCAAGGGAATCGGTGGGCTTTCGCTCTTTTACGCCAGCGGATCGTCAAATGGATCGAGCCCCAGCGTTTCGATCGGTCGAGAAAGCATGTCCTCGGTCGATTCTTGCAGTTTTTCGTCTACGGCCGATTCATCCACAGGTCGCACCACGACCATTGCCCCGCGGACTTCGATCACGCGCACCGGCTGTTCCGGCTCGATCGGTAAACCTTCACTCATGGCGTCGATGATTTGTCCGTCGACCATGACCGCGCCACTGGGTAGCATTTTCGATTTCGCGCCACCACCCGACCAACAAGCTGCCGCAAACGGCGGCGTTCTTCGCTGTCAGGCAGTACTTCCTCGGCCGATGGGATGCTAGGCAACAGCCGCTTACCCATGGGGGTATCGGGCAAGAACCGGAACGCGGCGACGAGCGCCATCGGCACTGCCACGCATGCCACCATTAAAAACAGGATGCCCACCACCGGGCCGCTCTTAATGAATGCCAGCACGATGGCAGCGACGATTGACGAGAACGACAAAAAACCAATCAGTCCGCCAGAAGGCACAAAAATCTCGGCCATTACCAGCCCCAGGCCGATCAGCAGCAAGATGGCGGACCAAAAATACGGAGGCATCGCAGCGCGCAGGGGACTGAGGCGGGGGCAACAGGAAATCGCAAGTTACCACAACGATGAACGATAAACGATGCACAATGAACAGTAAATGCGGCAGTGCTGTGCCAGCCTCCTCGTTCACCGTTTCCTCGTTTGCCGTTACGCCTCCCGAGCAGGCCGCACAACCACCCGGCTGCCACTGACATCGGTGACGATGACTGGCATGCCACGATCGATGGGTTCGCCGTCGGCAATGACATCGACCAGCTGATCGCCAAAACGTGCTTTCCCTGACAGAATCAGCGGCGTGCTGGCGACGCCATGCTGGCCGAGCAAATGATCTAGCGAGATCAGCGATTCGCGCTGGGCCAATAATTCCCGTTCTTCGCCGGTCGGCGGAGCAAGCATCATGCGATTCAGCACTGGTGTATGTGGCAAGAAGCGGCGAATGACCGCTCCCAGCACAACCGTGCCCGCCGCAGAGCCGCCCAAAACCACAAACGTATTTCGCATCTGTTCCAACTGATAACCGTTGGCCGGAATAATGAACGTCTGGCTGGCGAGAATCAGTGAAGAAATGATCAAGAGCCCGCCGCCGAGGCCGAAAATGCCGAAGCCTGGTATCACAAAAATCTCCAGGGCAACGCACACCATGCCGGCCAGAAACAGCATCACTTCCAGCACCTCGGCCGTACCTTGCAGGTGCTGTGCCCAGAAATAAAGCAAGAACGCAAGCAAAGCGACAAAGCTGCCGATGCCGATGCCTGGCGTGTTCACTTCCAAGTACAATCCGGCAAAGCCGAGAATCAACAAGAACATTCGCGCGCCGTCGGAAGCCAGGGCTGTAATCAAATGATCGGCCCAACCGGGCTCCACCAAGCCGGGGTCTTTTTCCAGACCGTAGGCTTGTTTGAATTCATTGAAGTTATCGACCAACTTCCACGCCAGTCCGAGCTGTTCCGCTTTGCGTCCGTCCAACCGCAGCAGGCCGTTGTCGCTGGTCACCAGATCGCCTTTGATCCAGGAACCTGGATCGGCCTGCTGAGCGGCTTCTTCCTCACAGAAATAAGCTGTGAGGCCAGTTGCTTTTTGCGTGTAGCGATACACTTTTAGCTGCGGGTCGACCATGGCCGCCGGCACCGACCAGCTGCGCAATTTATCTTCTTTAATGGCGTCGCGGACCGACCGCACCGCCAGTTCAATATCTTTCTCGTTTCTCAAGGCGTCGGCGCCGTCACCGCCAATCACCGCGTCGGGCCGCATTACGATTTGATCGCAGGCCAGCGCAATCAATGCCGCATCGCCACGGGCATGATCGGGAATAAACGCCACGGTGCGCACACGGGCAGGGTCTTGCCGCGAAAGAAACGCTGCCAGCCGTAAACTATCGATGTACGAACCGCCGCTGGAATCGATCCACAGCACAACAAAGTTCACGTCGTTGTCGCGAATCTGGTCTTCGATTTTCCGCTGCACGATGTTGATATCTTTGGTGGTGATCGGCCTTTTGATGTTCACTTGTACCGGCCGCCAGCCGCCAGCCAAGGCGGGATTATCTTGCATAGCTGTCAGCGGTAAGTGCAATGCCTGCGCAACCTCTTGCGGTCCGCTAACCAAATAACTTACGAAGCCCAAATCCTGCCGGGCGCGCTGGCCATCGACCAACAGCGGACGGGGACGGAGTTCCTCTATGGACTGCACCAGCCGCCGTTTTTCCAATTCCGCCAGGCCGTCTTCCAGCACGTATTCAGTGCCGACTTCGGTCGTTACTTTGAGCACTTTGAGATCGCGATCGAGCATTCCCAAGGCAATTGCGGACGGGATGGTGCTGCGAGCGTCGGAGATTTCTTTGTAGCCGCTGCGAATCGTAGGGCCAATTACTTGTTCGTCGATGCCGGCGTCGCCAATTTCGGCATCGGGGGCCATGACGATTTCTTCGCAGGCCATTGCCACCAGCACGGCGTGGCCCTTGATCGTCTTGGGGATATACGCCACGGTCTTCACACGCGCCATATCGGAGCTGGTGAGATACTTGGCGAGATCCATCGCTCGCGAGAATTTGCTTCCCACGCCCCCTTCGGTTTGCCCCGTGAACAGCTCCAGAATGAGCACGGGCCGGGGACCACCAGGGGGCACGGTGCCCAGCAGGCGCGTGACGCCGGCGCGAACTTTGGCTTCAACATCATCGGTAATCGGCAAATTGATGCGAATCAAATTCCCATGGGCTTGTTGAACGGGGCCGGCCGGTTGATCATTCTTCCCGGTCGTGGCGGCCGGCTGTTCGGAGGGCTTTCCCGGCTGTGGATTATCTTCTGCGCGTCCGATCAGAAGTGTCTGAGCAGCACCGCTCGACAGGCCTAACGCCACAAGGCAGAGCCAAAAGATACGCCGCACGCCGCTCCGTCGGGCGCGCTCAGGGCACGTTTGACAGACGCCATAGCAGCCAAATCCCGGTCCGTGGAAAACTGCGCAAGCTGTTGCACAGTCAATAATTACACGACCGATTATAGATGCCCGCCAAGACGAGTCAAATCACCGGCATGATTTGCCATAGGCGGCCAATCATCCCAAGCGATGCTGCCGTAACAACTTCCGCATGCAGAAAAGTTGCGTTAGCGTTTTAGAGCCTGGGGACGTTGCGCTTGATCCATGCTGTCTTTGGCGCCGTTGGTTAGTTGCGGTGGATTGGCTGGCGGCGGCATAGGGGTTGGTTCCACCTGATGCGTATAGCCGAGGATATTCGGCTTCGAGAAATCATTAAACAGATTTTGCAGCTTGTCCCAGGTTTTATTGATCGACAGATGATCGAACTTGATCACGGTCCGCGATTGTTGCTGAAGATTCGCGCCGGGATTGAAAACCTGAAGGGCGACCGGCAAGAGCTCTTTCGCGTCGAGAATCAATTCCACATGGGAGAAGTTTCCCGCATCCTTTTGCCACTTCGGATACGCTTCCAACAAAACCTGGTTGTTCTGGGCCAGGTTTGCATCTTCGACAATGCGCAGGTAATAGCGTGCCTTTAATGCGCCGGCTTTGGCCCCGAAAACGAACGGCAGCGGCCCTTCGCTGATGGCTTTGCCTCGTAGCTGTGGCGGCAATGGCTTTTCGGTGATCACTTTTCGCTTGGGATCGACTTCATATACCGAATTGCCGTCGCAGGTCCAATACATGCCTTGCTCGGCTTGGACTTTGTCAAACTTGCCTTGTTGGTTCGGCACGCAATCCCATGTTTGCAAATCGTGAAACAGGCCCTTGTCGGGTGCTGCGTATTCGACTTCACCGCTGGCTTCGGCCTTTGTCTGTTTCGGATTGTTGATGAACGCCGGGTCGTACTCCCAACGATAGAAACTGCATTTGAACAGTTTGATTTCGTCGTTCTTCTTTTCCCATTTCGTGAGCAGTTCGTCCAACTGAGCTTGCTGCTGCGGAGTCAGCATAAACGGTGGAGGCAACTGTAGATTCTGCGGTGGAACTTGCTGGCCGTTGGGCAGCATCGCTCCGCCATTCTGAGGCACGACCTGCTGGGCTTGTTGGGCTGGCACTACTCCGTTCCCGTTCGCATTTGGATTCGACTGCCGCACTGCACCTGTCCCCGGCGCACTACTCCGGAGCGGAACTTGCGCCATAGCGTCGTCTGCACCGATCGTGCTGAACACGGCGGTCGCGGCTGTCATCGCCAAAATTACCAAACGCGCAGTGCGTACAAACATTGGGCAGCCTCGGATAGATTGCCAGTAGGAGTTCCCGAACAGAAACTGCGGGATTCTATCGGCAGCGGTGGCAACACCCTAGAGCGATTAGCAGGTGTTTCCCAGAAAATAGTTGAACCGCGGCCGCACAGCCGTGCTAGCACGGTCGCTCGTTTTTATCGCTCGTCCGGTTCTTCCAGATAGGTATAGCCGTGCAGTCCTTCCTCGTAAAACTTGAGGAACCGGCCGGCCTGCTCGTAACCAATGCGCCCCTCGCGCACCGCGGCTTCCGTGGCATCGCGCAATTGACGCACGAGGCTGTCAGGCTCGAATTCTACGTAATCGAGCACTTCGCGAACCGTATCGCCTTTGATGACAGCCTGCAAAATCACTTCGCCCGAATCGTCCATCGCCACGTGTACAGCGTTGGTGTCGCCGAACAGATTGTGCAAATCGCCGAGGATTTCTTGATAGCGCCGATCAAGAAGGCGCCAAGATAGTACGGCTTGCCCTCATACTGATGCAGCGGCAAGGTGCGCTTTGACATCGCGGCGGTCGATGAACTGATCGACTTTGCCATCACTGTCGCATGTAATATCTCCCAGCACTGCAAACCGTGTTGGTCGTTCGCACAACCGGTGAATTGGCATGAGCGGGAACAACTGCTTGATGGCCCAACTGTCGGGAATCGATTGGAACAGCGAGAAGTTGCAGAAGTACGTGTCAGAGAGCAGCGAGTCGAGGCCTTGCAATTCTTCCGGCACAAATTCCATCTGCTGGGCGAGCTTCTGAATCTTGTGGCAGATCGCCCAGTACAAATTCTCCACCGTGCTGCGCTGATCGAGCGGCAAGTAGCCGTTTGAAAATAGCGTCATGGCGTTGTCGAGCGATTGCTGGGCATCGTGCCAACTTTCCAAAATGTTTCGCACGCCCAGGTTTTGGTACGTCTCCATCAAATCGATCAGTGGTTGTTCGGCTTCCGCGGGAATTTGCGGCGGAATACCATTTTGACCTTGTTCTGAAACTCCTAGCACGCCGAAAACCAACATGCTGTGATACGCCACAACCGCCCGGCCGCTTTCTGAAATGATGGTCGGATGTTTGACACCGGCGTCGTCACAAGCCCGCTGGATGTGGTACACCACGTCGTTGGCGTATTCTTGCAGGCTGTAATTGACGCTCGATTCGAAATTGGTTTGTGAGCCGTCGTAGTCGATTCCCAAACCACCGCCGACATCAAGGTATTCCAGCCCGGCGCCACGGCTCGCCAATTCGGTGAACACATGGGCCGCCTCGTTCAGCACCGCTTTGATATGACGGATGTTGGTGATCTGGCTCCCCTGATGGAAATGCAGCAGCTTGAAACAATCTTGCATCCCGCGGGCTTTCAGTTCTTCCAGACCCTTGAGAATTTCAGTGACCGTCAGTCCGAACTTTGATCGGTAACCACCCGACGATTGCCACCGGCCCGAACCGCGAGCTGCCAGCTTCACGCGCATGCCGATTTTCGGACGCACGCCGATTTTCTCTGCGTATTCCAAGATCAATCCCAGCTCGGTATATTTTTCCACCACCGGGATGATGTTGCGACCAATCTTATGTGCCAGCATAGCCGTCTCGATAAACTCGGCGTCTTTGAAGCCGTTGCAGATAATCGGCGTGTCGTTCGAGGCCATCGCCACCACGGCCAACAGCTCCGGCTTGCTGCCGGCTTCCAAGCCAAAGCGGTACGGCCGGCCGAACTCCAAAACCTCTTCTACAACCTGGCGCTGCTGATTCACCTTGATCGGATAGACGCAGCAGTATTCGCCCTGATACTTCTGCTCGGTCATGGCCGCCGTGAACGCGCCGTGCAGCTCGCCCAGCCGATGCTTCAAAATGTCGGCGAAGCGGATCAGAATCGGCAGGTCGATGCCGCGCAGTTGCAGCCGATCGACGAGCTGTTTCAGATCGATCAAACGGTCGGGATTTTTCGTCGGGTGGACACAGACGTGTCCTTCGTCGCTGACCGAAAAGTATCCGTTGCCCCAACGAGCCACTTCGTACAGTTCGGCCGCATCGGCGACCGACCAGCGCTCCAAATCCAGATCGAGTTTCAACGCAGTGGCCCTCGCCAGCGAAACTAGGAATGGGAAAGTTAAAACCCAAACACCGTATCATACCGGCTTTGGGAGGCTTGTGTACCCGATTTGTGCCGCCGCGGAGAAAAATTGGGCGTTAAAATTTTATGAGATGGTCCATAGTTTAAGTTTCTAGTCAGTTATTGTCATGCTCAGAACTTCGTCCAATCGTCTCGGTCGAAAACGACTCATCGATTTCGCCTGGCATGCAAGCGTGAAACGCGCTTCAGAGATCGAATTGCTTGTAGCTTACCCTGACTTCGCTATATTGCAGGAACTACGGAGGTTTAGCCATGAAGACGTTCATTGCAATCGCAATCAGCCTGCTCCTGGTCACCGTCGTCGGGCGGGCGCAAGAGCCGCAGCCGGCCCAGGAGCAAAAGGCGGCTGAGCCGTCAAAGCCGGCGCCTCAGCCGCGACCGGCAAGGCCTCAGCGACAGATTGTGTTGGGACCTAACGACAAGCCGGCGTTCCCTGCCGCGCCGGAAGGTTTCGACAAGCTTCGGGAAGACATTCCGCACGGCAAAGTCGAGACGGTCGAGTACGATTCCAAGTCCGTCGGCAACAAACGCAAGATGCTCGTTTACACTCCGCCCGGGTACTCCGCCGAATCGAAATATCCTGTGCTCTATTTGCTGCACGGCATCGGTGGCGATGAAGAGGAGTGGCATAAACACGGCCACCCGGAGGTCATTCTAGATAATCTGTATGCGAACAAGAAAATTGCGCCGATGATTGTCGTGCTGCCCAATGGCCGGCGCAGCCGAATGATCGGGCTGAGGGGGATGTCTATCGCACCGCCCCAGCCTTCGCAAAGTTCGAGCAAGACCTGCTCAAAGACGTGATTCCGTTTGTGGAATCGCATTACCCGGTGAGGACCGATCGCGAAGACCGCGCGTTGGCCGGCCTCTCGATGGGTGGTGGTCAGTCATTGAATTTTGGCTTGGGCAATCTTGACACCTTTGCTTGGGTGGGCGGTTTTTCATCCGCGCCCAACACCAAACCGGCCGATCAGTTGGTTCCCGATCCGGAGCAAGCCCGTCAAAAACTGAAACTGCTCTGGGTGTCGTGCGGCGACCAAGACGGGCTGATTAACATCAGCCAGCGAGTTCACGCCTATCTCACGGACAAGAACGTGCCGCACATCTGGCACGTCGATTCCGGCAAACACGAGTGGCCGGTTTGGAAGAACGATTTGTACTGGTTTTCGCAGAAGATTTTTCAGTGAGGATTTGCGGCCGGACACGGAACAGTTAGGGCCCGTTTCCAGAAGTTGTCGACCTGCAAACCGGAGTGGCTGTCGCGTCAGCATCCTCCATCGTGCGGACTCCGTTCCTATGTCTGTGCTTCAGAAACTCGCTTGGTCATTCCAGGCCGCGCAACAGACGGCTATTGGCTATGCCATTTGGTATGGGTCGTTGGCATTCGCGCTGTGGTTGCTCTTTTACATCCTGCTGCGACGAGCGATGGTTAATCGTAAGATTTCGCGGCGCGACCCTGGCAGGCGACAGATCAGCCGGGAAATTCTCTATTCGCTGCGCAGCATTGCCGTGTTTGGACTCGTGACGGCGCTCGTAGTGTACGCGGCAATTTCCGGCTGGACGCGCATTTATCCGCACATCGAACAACGCGGTTGGCTGTGGTTCGTCGTCAGCATTGGCGTCATGGTCGTGATGCACGACGCCTATTTTTATTGGACGCATCGGCTGATGCATCATCGCAGGCTGTACCGCATGTTCCACCGCGCACATCACTTGTCAACCGATCCTACGCCATGGGCGGCCTATTCGTTCAGCACGTTGGAGGCCGCGGTGCAGGCGGGAATAGGGCCGTTCATTATCTTCACGCTGCCGGTACACCCCACGGCGTTTGCAATTTTCATGATCTGGCAAATTTCGTTCAACGTGTTTGGGCACTGCGGCTACGAAATTTACCCCCGCTGGTTTTTGACCAGTCCGCTGGGAATGTTTTTGAATTCGCCGACTCACCATGGCTTGCACCACGAAAAGTTCGTTGGCAACTTCAGCCTGTATTTCAATGTCTGGGACCGCCTGATGGGTACGAACCATCCGGAATACGCGCAGCGATTTGAGCAGACGACCGCTGGTTTGCTCAAGCAACAAACATTGACTGCCAAGGGGCTAGACATGTCGCGGCCATTGCGAGATCTGCAAACGTAATCTTGTGCCTGGCAGTAAATTTTTTATTGACGACGTAAGCAGCAGATTTCCGGCCGATTTGTGAGGGGGCAGAGTCTTTTCGTGGCCGCTTTTTTTTGCTGATGGCACGCTGATTGCTCCTCTCTGCACCGCTCGAAAGTATATCGCTTATCGTCTTTTGCTAGGTTGCCACGATCATGAGCCAGGTTCCAAACGTCAATCCGATTTCGGAACACGGCCTGTTTTTAATTCTCTACGTGAGCAATAGCGGTGGAGTCCGGTGACTCCATCATCCGATTGAACCGCGACCAGCTTAATTGCTGCACTTCGGTTCTTAGTGCTCCAGGTGTGTCGGTGACCGTCTGCGCTTAACTTCCGTTGGGCCGCGGCTCTCGTCCGCCTTGAAGTGCATCCTGATGTTGCGTCCCGATCGGCTAAGGGAATGGCTGCTGCGCAGATTTCGTTTGCGCTGAGCCGTACCTTGCGCTTCGGCAGGCGCGCTTCCCATTGATGTCCCTCGCGGCAGGCGGTGCGAGCGCACCGACCGCAGGCGGATTTCCGTTCTTTTTGAAGAAGGTGGTGCTGCGATGAAGAGTTTTGGAAAAGTGGGCATTCGATTGTTTTTTCGACTGCTCGTGTGTGCGATCGCCATTGGTATTGGAGTACTAGGCCATGGACTGATGGCCGAAGAACCAGGAACGGCAACGACGAATGCCGCCCTTGAAGCCGGTGCGGCAGCGGCACCGTCGGCACCGACCAACACCGAGGCCCCGGCCACTTCGGTCCCCGAACCGCTGACACTGGAAAAGCTGAACGAGACAGTCAGTGCCAAGGCGGTAGCGCTGGACACGGTGTGGACCATGATTACCGCGTTTCTGGTGATGTGGATGCAAGCCGGTTTTGCGCTCGTCGAAACCGGCCTTACGCGCGCCAAGAATGCTGTAAACATTTGCATGAAGAACTTGCTCGATTACTGTTTCGGCAGCATCGCCTACTGGGTGTTGGGCTTCGGGCTGATGTTCAGCATCGGCAACGGCTTTGTCGGTGACAGCGGTTTCTTGCTCCATGAAGAACCAGCGAAGGTTGTCAACGCCGATGGCACCACGAAAGAAGGAGCCACCAATTTCGATCCGATTTCCTGGACGCCTGTGCCGCTGGAGAGCAAATTCTTCTTCCAACTGGTGTTTGCCGCCACGGCAGCGACAATTGTCTCTGGTGCGATGGCCGAACGCACCAGGTTTGTTTCGTACATGGCATACAGCGTCATCATTTCGGCATTCATCTATCCGATTTCAGGTCACTGGATTTGGGGCGGCGGCTGGTTGGCATCGAACTGGGGATTCTTCGATTTTGCCGGCTCCACCGTGGTGCACAGCTTGGGAGGCTGGCTCTCGTTGGCGGGGGCGTTCGTGTTAGGGCCGCGCTTGGGTAAATTTGCTCCCGATGGAACTCCGCGGGCGATTCCGGGCCACAACCTGGTGTTGGTGACACTGGGCGTGTTCATTCTGTGGCTGGGGTGGTTCGGATTTAATCCGGGCAGCACCATGGGTGCTGGAGATCCATCCGCAATTGCACATATCACGGTAACCACCAACACGGCCGCGGCGGTGGGCGCGCTTACTGCGCTTTTGACCGCCAAGCTACTGTTTGGCAAATGGGAAGCGACCATGGCGCTGAATGGAGTGTTGGCAGGGCTCGTGGCAATTACTGCCCCGTGCGCCTGGGTTTCGGTCCCCAGCGCAATGCTGATTGGTGGCCTCGCCGGAGTGCTGGTTGTGCTTTCCGTCGTGGGAATTGAACGCATCCTGAAGATTGACGATCCGGTCGGCGCCATTTCGGTCCACGGCGTATGCGGAGCGTGGGGCACACTCTCGCTGGGGCTGTTTGCATCAACTGGCGGGGCCGGAGGAGACGCAGCGCCAAAAATGGGTTTGTTCTTTGGGGGCGGCACCGACCAATTCGTGGCCCAGGCCGTTGGGGTCGGCGCCGTACTAGTTTGGGGGTTGGCGACAGGATTGGCGTGTTTCTATTTGCTGAAGCACACAATTGGTCTGCGAGTCAGCCCTGAGGAAGAGGCCGAGGGCCTCGACTTTGGCGAGCATGGTAATGAGGCATATCACGGATTCCAGTTGTTCGCCGAAGGAACGGTCTAGCGTCGCTCGATGATTCCGCCGCCGGCATCTGGTGGCAAGAGTTTGTAAACGGCGCGGGAACTGTTTTTGAAAACTAATCGGATTGCCCAGCGAGCAGAACGCTGATGACTCTTGGCTCGGCTCCGCCTGACTGAGCTAAGTGAGGTGTTCTGCTCGCTTTTTTTGCGCAGCGATGATGCCGCGGACCGGCTGTTTCAAACGGCTGCGCACGGCTAGTTAAGCGGGTAGCGCTGGCGGCTACGGTTCACGGTGCTTCGGATTTGGCAGCGTTGTTCCAATGGTCGAGATCTTTTTGGATCGCTGCTTTGTCGAAGTTCTTCGGAGGCGTCTTGCCCGGGTTGGCGCCTAAATCTTGATTTTCCAGCAAGTCGTCGACCGTTGGCGTTCTCGAATTGACGCCGTCGGCGGGGACCTCAATCTTCGCGATCCAGGCAATCATGTTGAGCACGAGTTTGCGAACCTGATTGTTCCCCCAGTTGAAATGGTAATGCCCGCCGGTGAAGCCGAAGCCGCGGCCGCCATCGGGGCGCTCGGTCACCCAGGCCATATGCTGCGGTGTGCCAGCGGCCACTTCCTGGCGTACGGCCGGGTTGCCTTCGTGCGGACCATCGGGCCGGCTCATGGTGCTTGGCGGCGCAACAGCGGTAAGGATGGGCGTGACACGGTTCATGTTTTCCGGGAACCGGATGTGGAAGTACCACTCGTCGCGAATCGAAAACGGCTTCACGCCGCGGGTCACGGGATGCGTTGGCAGTTGTTTGAAATCGGCTACCCAAGTTGGATTCACCGACCAATCGGTTTCGAAATAACCGCCCAGCCAATCGAGAAAGTAATTCCCCGCGCGTCCCTTGGGCACTTCCACACCGTAGTGAATTGCGCCGATGCCGATGCCCTTGTTGGCCAGTTGATCAAGCTGATCGAGATGGTCATTCACCATGTGGCCATCTCCGCCGTCGCAATACATAACCACGGCCGAGACACCATCGAAGATTTTGGGATCCGTCGGCCAGCCGTTCTTGGTGACGACCGCTTCAAGGGGCAGCCCGCTTTCGTTCAAACACTTCGCTAGCAGCAGGCAACCGGCGTTATGTTCGTGCTGGGCGTAACCATGACTCGGTTTGCCGGCGATGAACAAGATTTTTTTCTTCGCGGCGGGGTCGCTTGCAGTGCCGTCGGCCGCAGTGGCGGTTAAATTCAATGACGCCATTTGAAGAATTGCCAGCATTACGCCGGCCGTTATAACAACTAATCGATTGTTCGTTCGTATCATCGCCTGGAACTCCGCGAAGGTAATCGGAAATTGAAATCAAGTGTACAACGATTAGCGGCCCGCCTCGCGCAGCAAATGATCCAACAGCGATTGAAGATCAGCCGGCAAGTCGCCAAAAAAGCCACGATCAATCAATCCAACATCGATCATGTCGCGCAAGTGAACTCGATCCTGATCCCGATTGGCCGATAACTTCATCAGCACCAAATCATGAAGCGAGACAATCGGCAAAGTTGCTTCCAAGAATTGCCGGCCATCAAGCGACGGAGTCGGATGAAGCTCTCCCGAACGCACAATTTCATTTGCCCACACCAGATGCACTGCATGCCGTGGATTGGGGTCGCTGCGATCTAGCAGCATGCCGACGCCCATGGTTTCGAAATAATCAAATCCTGCAGCCAAGGCCGCGGCCCGAATTTGCGGCAGGTCGGAGCGTGCGACCAGCAGATCGACATCCTTGGTAGTGCGGACAGCCGCCGGATCCCGCGTGGCCACCCAAATGGCCACTGCCTGACCACCAGCAAGCGCGTAAGGCACTGCAGCCGCGTTCAGCGCCGCGGTGATTCGCTCCATACGCTGGGTCACACGGTCGACAGCCATCAGATGCTGCTCCCAAAGAATGGGCAACGCGCCGGGCACGGATTGACTGTTTAGGGCATCCATTAACGTCTCAGGCTACACGCACGGCAAGGTCAATTCAATCCTGCGCCGTGGCGAGCATAACGGTTTTGCCGCCGAAAGCTCGTGATTTTGGGAATTGAATGAATCGGATTGGATCAAACGATGGGGTAGAATTTCGGGGCGATGTTCGCCTTGGCCATTTGCGCAGGCCATGCCCAGCCACTTTCCTCAAGAGCCGTTCCTTCAATGAATGCTGAACAGCGCCGATTGGAAGAAGCCGCAGTCGGGAAGCAACCCTGGCGCCAATGGGGCGGTTACCTGAGCGAACGCCAATGGGGCACCGTGCGCGAAGACTACAGCCCCGGTGGAACCGCTTGGGATTACTTTCCGCACGATCATGCCCGCAGCCGGGCGTATCGCTGGGGTGAAGACGGTCTGGCCGGCGTTTGCGACGACCACGGGCAGCTATGTCTGGCGTTGGCACTGTGGAACGAACGCGACCCCATTTTGAAGGAACGGCTGTTTGGGCTCAACAACAGCGAAGGCAACCACGGCGAAGACGTGAAAGAGTGCTACTGGTATCTCGACGCGCTGCCGACCCATTCGTATTTGAAGATGCTGTACAAGTATCCGCAGCGCGAGTTTCCGTACACGTGGCTGGTGGACGAAAATCGCCGCCGCTCGAAGCACGATCCCGAATTTGAATTGATCGATACGGGCATATTTAACGACGATCGCTATTTTGACATCTTCGTCGAATATGCGAAGGCTAGTCCGCGTGATGTGCTCATGCAAATCACGGCGATCAATCGCGGGCCGGACGAAGCTCGATTGCATATCCTGCCGCAACTTTGGTTTCGCAACATCTGGTCTTGGCGCCGGAGTTTGCCAAACCGGGATTGACAGCAATCGATGCCAACACCATTTCGTCAGAGCATTATCAACTCGGCCATTATCACTGGTACATCGACGGCAATGTGGAGCTGCTGTTTTGCGAGAACGACACGAACCCGCGGCGATTGTTCGGCATGGCCGACGCGCCAGGATACTTCAAAGACGGCTTCCACGAATATCTAATCCACGGAAATCACGCGGCAATCAATCCCGAGAGAACCGGCACGAAAGCCGCCGCACATTATGTGCTGACGATTCCCGCCGGCGGTTCGGCAACGGTTCGAACACGATTAACAGAGCGCCCTCTCAGCCCGGCGTTCGACGATTTCGATGCCACGCTCGTTGTCCGTCGCAAAGAGTCCGATGAATTCTATGGTCATTTGCAGTACGGCGTGCACGACTCTGATGCTCGCAATGTGCAGCGGCAGGCCTGGGCCGGCCTGGTGTGGAGCCAGCAGTTTTTTCATTACGACGTAGCCCGCTGGCTCAAGGGTGACGAACTGCAACCGCCGCCCCCGCCAGAACGGCGAACCGGCCGCAACAGCCTCTGGCGACATTTGAAATGTCGCGAAATCATGTCAATGCCCGATACCTGGGAGTTCCCGTGGTTCGCGGCCTGGGATTTGGCATTTCACTGCGTTGCCCTGGCGACGATTGATGCCGAATTTGCCAAGCAACAGCTGGTGCTCTTGGGCCGCGAATGGTTCATGCATCCCAATGGCCAGTTGCCGGCCTACGAATGGGCATTCGGCGATGTGAATCCGCCGGTGCATGCGTGGGCGGCCTGGCGGGTCTATCAAATCGATCGCGCTCGGCACGGTCACCACGGCGATCGAAAGTTTCTGGAGCGCGTGTTCCACAAGTTGCTGCTGAACTTCACGTGGTGGGTCAATCGCAAAGATGCCCAGAATCGCAACGTCTTCGACGGCGGATTTTTGGGGCTAGATAACATTGCCATTTTCGATCGCAACGCTCCGCTGCCGATGGGCGCGCATCTTTCGCAAGCCGACAGCACCGGTTGGATGGCGATGTACTGTTTGAACCTGCTGCGGATGGCGTTGGAACTTGCCCAGCACGACTCGGCGTATGAAAGCATTGCCAGCAAATTCTTCGAGCATTTTTTGGCGATCGCCGAAGCGATGAATCACGTCGGCTCACGGGCTGCCGAAGATGGCGGCATCGGCATGTGGGACGATCACGACGAGTGGTATTGCTCGATCGCCGAACTACCCGGCGGCCGGGCACTGCGGCTCAAATCGTTCTCGATGGTGAATTTAATTCCGCTGTTCGCTGTCGAAACCTTGGAGCCCGAGGAACTGGAGCGCGTGCCGGAATTTCGCGATCGGCTGCGGTGGCTGGTCGAACACCGCAAAGACTTGGCGGACCTGGTGGCCGAATGGACGCTGCCGGGCCTCGGCGAACGGCGATTGGTGGCGCTGATGCGCGGCCATCGAATGAAACGGGTGCTCTCGCGAATGCTGGACGAAACGCAGTTCCTGTCCGATTACGGAGTGCGGTCGCTTTCGAAATGGCATCAACAGCATCCAGTTGTGTTGCACTTCGGCGGACAAGAATTCCGCTTGGGTTACGAGCCCGGTGAATCGGAAGGCGGCCTGTTCGGCGGCAATTCGAATTGGCGAGGGCCAATTTGGTTTCCGGTAAACTACTTGCTTGTCGAATCGTTGCAAAAGTTTCATCATTACTACGGCGACGATTTCAAGATCGAATATCCGACCGGCTCCGGCAAATATTTGACGATTCTGGAAGTGGCCAATGAATTGAGCCGCCGGCTGACGTCGATCTTTCTGCGCGATGAATCGGGCCGCCGGGCCGTTGCCGGGCCGTATGAAAAGCTGCAAACCGATCCGCACTTCCGCGATTACGTGTGGTTCCACGAATACTTTCACGGCGACAACGGCCGCGGTTTGGGTGCCAGCCATCAGACCGGCTGGACGGCATTAGTCGCGAAATTGCTGCAACCGAAGCGCCCGCCACGGCACGGCTCGGCACATCACCACGGAGATGCGGAAACACTGAGCCGAGATGGGCAAATTCGCAGCACAATGCACGAAATGCCGACAACCAATACTTGAATACTTGGAAGATTGCACGTTGCAATTTGATCGTTTTGGCCTCGTCTTATCTGTGCCTCCGTGTCTCAGTGGTCAATTCCGATGCCTGTCTTGCTCGATAATCGCACAGAATGGTTGGAAGCCGATGGTCTGGGCGGTTTTGCTTCCGGCACGACCAGCGGCGAGCGATCGCGGCGCTATCATGCCCTATTGCTGACGGCCACCAATCCGCCGACGGGTCGAATGGTGCTGGTCAATGGCTTTGACGCCTGGGTGGAAACCCCGACCGGCCGTTTTGCAATTTCATCGCAACGATACCAGCCCGATGTCGTGTGGCCCGACGGCGCTTCTCGGCTCGTTGACTTCCAACACGAAATTTGGCCGCAGTGGACCTATCGCTTGCCAGATGGAACGACGATCGTGCAAGATTTGTTTGTTCCACACGATATCAGTGCATGTTGCTTACGTTGGCGGTCGAGTGCAGCGGCTCTCTCGCCGGTCGGAAAAGGCCAGGGCGAGGGGGCGGCAACGCTTAGGCTGCGCCCCTTTTTTAGCGGCCGCGACTATCACGCCACGCATCATGAAAACTCCACGTTTCGTTTCGCTGCTGAATCCCGCGGCGGCTGGCTGGCGTGGCATCCGTACGATGGAGTGCCGGAAATCCTCGCTCTGACAAACGGCCGCTACAGCCACGATCCAGAATGGTTCCGCAACTTTCTGTATGAGTTCGAGCAGGAACGCGGCCTAGATTGCCTAGAAGATCTGGCATCGCCTGGTGTTCTGCAATTCGATCTGGCCCAACCTGCGGTGTTGATCTTGGCGGCCGGTGGGCACGATGCGGCAATCGATAAATTGGCAAGTCCGTTGTATCCCGATTACACATCGATGAAGTCAGGCAGCGCCGTAGATGCCGCCGCGGCGTTCGAGCGATTGGCGCAGTCGGAACTTGCACGGCGAAACCGATTTGTCGCTCCGTTGCACCGTGCCGCTGATGCCTATCTTGTTCGCCGCGGAGATGGTCAGACCATCATCGCCGGCTATCCGTGGTTCACCGATTGGGGCCGCGATACGTTCATCTCGCTGCATGGGCTGTGTCTGGCGATCGACCGAATCGATGCGGCCAAACAAATTTTGCTCGCCTGGGCCGGCACCGTGTCAGAAGGCATGTTGCCGAATCGGTTTCCCGACGCCGACGACCAGCCGGAGTTTAATTCGGTCGATGCTTCGTTGTGGTTCATTGTCGCGGTTCACGAATTGCTGGATGCTGTTAGTCGTCGTGGTCGACCGGTTACCGCCGAAGAACGTCGCGCGCTGGAACAAGCGGTCCTGGCAATCGTCGAAGGCTACTCCCGCGGCACCCGCTTTGGCATCTGTATGGATACCGACGGTTTGCTCGCCGCCGGTCAGCCGGGCATTCAGCTCACTTGGATGGATGCCAAAGTCGGCGACCATGTCATTACGCCACGGATCGGCAAGCCGGTCGAAATTCAGGCCTTGTGGCTCAACGCGCTGTGGATTGCGGGACGCATCGATCGGCGTTGGAATGCCATTTTCGAACGCGGACGGACGGAATTCGAGCGGCGCTTTTGGAACGCGGCGCTCAATTGTTTGTTCGATGTCGTCGATGCCGATCATCAGCCCGGCAAGGTTGACGCCTCTTTCCGGCCAAATCAAATCTTCGCCATCGGCGGCCTGCCGCTCGCGCTTCTCCACGGCCAGCGTGCGAAAAGTGTGGTCGATGCCGTGGAAACTCTGCTGCATGCACCGCTGGGTTTGCGAACCTTGACGCCGGGTTCGCCCGGCTATGCCGCCCAGTGCATCGGATCGCCGGAGCAGCGCGATGCCGCCTATCATCAGGGCACCGTCTGGCCCTGGCTCTTGGGGCCGTTCGTCGAAGCCTGGCTTCGTGTCCGCGGCGGCAGTGCCGATGCCAAACAACAAGCCCGCGACCGCTTCCTTCCGCCACTTGCGGCCCACCTGACCTCCTCAGGCCTGGGCCACATCGCCGAAATCACCGACGCCGAACTCCCCTTCACCCCGCGCGGCTGCCCCTTCCAAGCCTGGTCGCTCGGCGAATATTTGCGTTTGAAGTACGACGTGCTGCGCTGCTAATTGCTAAATCGGGTTCGTCTCGACCATCCGCGCAGCTCACTCCCTCTCCCCTTCGCGGGAGAGGGCCAGGATGAGGGGGCAAATTGTAATCGAACGTTTGCAGAGAAGCTACGATGCCAGCTACGCCAACAGCTTCTCACACACAACGTTAGAGTTTAACTTCATGCCATTCAGACCTGTCCCGTTTATTTCTCCCGGGTCATGGCTTGCCGCGCCGATCGTTTCCTCTTGGGCTCCGCACGAATCGCGAGCCGTGCTAATACGTGGTCCACTCCCTTGCGCCTGCGTCAGCTTCGTCGCGTCGTTGGATATTACAAATAGAAAGTTCGCCGCTGCGAGCATGGCATGTATTTCAAAGACCGCCTGTTCGACATCCGCGCTGTCATCGATCTCACCAATCGCCTTGGCATCGAGCAAGCACTGCCTCAGAAGAGAAAGCCACTTCTGCAGAACCTCGATGACTTTATCGCGGGCCGCGCCTGGCCGCGTATCGAGTTCCATCCCAACCGCGGCAAAAAAACACCCCCCGGGAAAGACTTGTCGCTTGAGATACGCCAGGAAAGAATTCGTCAGCGCCAGGAGCTTCTTCGATCCCGCAGGCGCTGCCAACCCAGGCCGAAGGACCTCACGATCAAAGATCGTCGCTGCCATTTCAATCGTCGCTAACTCGAGCTCCTCTTTCGACTTGAAGTGCGCATAAAGCCCGCTCTTGCTCATCCCGACCTCAGCAGCCAGCTCGCCGATCGAGAGGCCATCGAGCCCCTTGGTCGTCGCTAGCTTCGCCGCGGCGAGGAGGATGTTTTCGCGACTGGCTTGCCCTTTTGAGGGGCTGGGTTCGCCGCCTTCCAAACCAACTTTTTCTGAAAATCTTTTGGCCATGTATTGACAATAGCACGAACGGTCGTAATATTCAAGCCTTAGCACAAGAACGAACGATCGTTCTTTTATTGAAACGTTGGCACGCGCTGATGAGTTGCAGTGCGTGCCAAATTACCACCGCAACTCCCAAGAAAGACTGGAGGAATTCCATGCCGCTAGTAAATGTCAAGCTGATCGAAGGCGTATTCACGCCGGCCCAGAAGCAGGAGATGATCCGCAAACTCACCGACACGATGGTGTCCATTGAAGGTGAGAAATTGCGCGAAGCGACGGTCGTGATTCTCGAAGACGCCAAAAGCGGCGACTGGGGAATTGGCGGCAGGTCTCTCACCACCGAAGCGGTGAAGGCACTAGCGGCCGGCACATCGAAGCGCTAGTGGCTCGACAGCCGCTGTCAATGTCGTCTTTCGCTCTATCTCTCCTCAATGAGCAACAATCGTGGAGCGAAAGACGACATCAGTGCCCTGCCAAAATCGAGCGAACGCGCCTCGGCATTTTAGATTTTGTTCAGGCCTAAAACTTTCACCTGCAATTTTTTATCACAACAAGAAAGGACGCAGCGATGGCGTTACCAATTCCCGGCATGGTGCTTGAGCATCCGCATACGGCGCTGTCATTACGGATCTGCAGAATGACTTTTTGAGTCCCAGCGGCGCTGTCTGGGGGCTCATCAAGGAAAGTCTGGCAGCCAACAAGACTGCCGACAATCTCGAGGCTCTATTGCGAGCGGCGCAGGATGGCCGGTATCCAGTGGTCCTCTCCCCGCATTACTACTACCCGGCGGATCGAAAGTGGGTAGCGCCCGCGGGAGCGCTCGAAGTGCTGATGGGACAACTGGGTGTGGTCACTCGAAAAGGCCCGCTCACGCTGGCAGGGTTCGCCGATTCTGGCGCCGACTGGCCTGAGCGTTTCAAACCTTATCTTGAGGCGTGCGACACGGTCATCGCAAGTCCTCACAAAGTGTATGGGACCGCTTCCAACGATCTCGTGCTTCAATTGCGGAAACGACGTATCGAAAAGGTGATTCTCGCCGGCCCGGCGGGAAATCTCTGCGTCGAAGCCCATCTGCGGGACTTCCTCGAGCAAGGGTTTGAAGTGGCAATGGTGCGAGACGCGACGGCCGGCGCGAAAAACGAAGAAGGGGATGGTTATCAGGCGGCGCTCGTCAACTTCCGGTTCCTGGCGCATGCCCTGTGGACGACCGAAGAGACCGTGCGACTGATGCGAGAGGCGTCCGCATCACAAGTGACTACTCCGGTGGTCAGCAAATCTCGTCCTGCCGCTTAACTGATTTGGTAATTAACGATTGCAGCGTTGTCTTACCCGGCGCGTCCGTAATGGTCAGAGCGCGCGGCCGGGGAGGCTTTTTTCAAGGAGTTCACGATGCACGAAGGATGCTATTCGGGACAGGTCTAATAATTGACGGCCTGAAACGGGGCGAGTAACATCACCCCATGCCAAGAACTGCTCGGCTCGCTCCCGGAGGAATGATTTTCCACGTTCTCAATCGCGGCGTGGGACGGATGCGCCTGTTTCTAAGCGATGACGACTTCGAGGCTTTCGAACGGATCATCGCCAAAACGCTGGAAACCTGTCCGATGCGGATTGTTTCCTACTGCCTGATGCCCAACCACTGGCATCTGGTGCTCTGGCCGCAGTCGGACGGCGATTTGGGATCGTTCCTGCAGAAGCTGACGATTACCCATGTGCGCAACTGGCAAGTACATCGCCGCCGCGTCGGATACGGTCATTTGTACCAAGGCCGATACAAATCGTTTCCGGTCGAAAACGACGAGCATTTTTTTCAGGTCGTGCGATACGTGGAGCGCAACGCGCGTGCGCCAATCTGGTGCGCCGCGCCGAGAACTGGCGGTGGAGCAGCTTGTGGCGACGGTTGAACGGCACGGGCGAAGACCGGCAGATTCTCAGCGACTGGCCGTTGCCCCGTCCCAGGTCCTGGACGCAATATGTCAATCAGCCTCAAAGCGAAGCGGAGTTGGCGGCACTTCGTCGCAGTCTCGAGCGCGGTCAACCGTTCGGCGGCGAGCGCTGGGTGCGCAGCACGGCGGAACGCTTGGGGCTGCAATCGACCCTCCGCCCGCGCGGCCGGCCCCGCTTGCAGACGGAGTCGGCATAAATTAGACCTGTCCCGTTTATTTGCCACCAAATGATGTGACCCAAGAGAAAATCCTCCCATGGCTTACTGGCTGTTCAAAGAAGAGCCCGACCACTACTCGCTTGACCAACTCTTTCGCGACAAGCGCGGTCTGGAGCGGCGTCGAGAACAATCTCGCCCTGAAACACTTGCGGAGTGTGAACAAGGGCGACCACGTCCTCTACTATCACACGGGCAAAGAAAAGGCCGTTGTCGGCGTGATCGAGGTGGTCAAAGGCCCGTATCCCGATCCTGAACAGGACGACCCGCGCCTGGTCGTCGTCGACGTAAAACCGGTCCGCCGTTTCGATCGCCCCGTGACGCTGGCTGAAATCAAGTCGAATCCGAAATTCGCCGACTTCGCCTTGGTGCGCATCTCCCGACTCTCCGTCATGCCGGTCATGCGCGAGCAGTGGCGCGAGATTGAGCGGCTTTCGAAAGAGGATTCGTAGTCCACGGGAGAGGAAAAGGGGAGAGGAAAAAGGGGACATTCTACTTAATTCAGTAAATTAGAATGTCCCCTTTTCTGTCCGGAGTCGGCATAAATTAGACCTGTCCCGTTTATTTGCCCCCGGAAATCACCGATGCCGAGCCGCCGTACACGCCACGCGGCTGCCCCTTCCAAGCCTGGTCGCTCGGCGAATTCTTGCGGCTGAAATACGACGTGCTGCGCTGCTAATTGCTAATCTCGCTCAATCTCCCTCTTCTTCGGGAGAGGGCCGGGGTGAGGGTGGCTGCCTACCGCCTACTTTCTTCATTCCCTTGCCTGTGAGCGGCTTTTTTCGAAAATCTGTGAGCGTCCATCGGCCGAACGTGCAAGCCAAGTTCGATCAAACAGATTCATCACGAGTGAGCTCGGACGACTGATTGAAATGGATAGCCCATTCACTGCTGGACCGGCCAGCAGTGGCATCCGGCGGTTACAATTCCGAAATCTTTGCCCGTGGTGAATCACCTGCCCCGAATCGCCGCGGATTTTCCGTTGAATTTGAAGTAATGGACGCCGAATCCGCCGCATTGCTATATTAGGGGGTATTCTACCGATTCAATCTAGGTAGCAGGATCATGCTGGTTGCGTGCCCTCATTGTGGAAAGCAACTGAACGCCCCGCCAAATTTGGCTGGTCGCACGGCTACCTGTCCGCATTGCAAAGGGCGTTTTTCTGTCGCCGCACCTGCGGCGATTCCGGTTCTGCCCCCGCCGCCAATGCCTGTTGATCCATTCGCAGGGGAAGATGATTTTGGCAACACTGGCCCCGTCGATGCTGTAATCCCTGCGTATCGACGACGCATCAAGTCAAAGAATTCGTTTGCCCTAGTTGCAAGTCTCGTGGCCACGGGGGCGTTCCTGATTTTTGCAATTGTCTGGATGAATTCAGACAATCACCCCGACAAGAAAACTCGCCCGGTAGTGCTGCAAGGGCAACGCGCATTCGATGAGCCGGAAAACACGACTAGCACTAATGCCGGACAACTCGTGTCTAGCCTACTGTTTCTTGCGATGGGCGTATTCCTGTATTTTTTGCCGACCATCGTAGCGGTATCTCGCAAGCATCAGAACGCAGCCGCAATCGCCATGCTGAATATCTTGCTTGGCTGGACGTTTCTAGGGTGGGTTGTCGCTATCGTGTGGGCGTTCACCGAATCACGCAGCCGCGACCACCACCACTATCACTACCATTAGTTTGCGACACTATCTTGTGCGCCGGGGCTATTCAGCGTAACAAAAATCTGCTACAATGTAGGCAGTGCGGGCAAGTGCCACGCACTAGAAGTTAGAACAAAAAGCCTGATTCTCATTTCGCAATTTTTGCGGGTGAGAAGCGGGCTTTTTGGCGTTTAATGGCCCTATTTTCCTGATTTATGGAGCCTGATTTTATGTCAAATGATTCTTTGGATGAAGCCGACAACGACATCAGAACGCAATGGCATTGTAATAATTGCGATAAGACGACAACTCACAAGGCAAAGATGGGTGATACGGAGCATTGGCCCGGCGTCAAAGATGGATTGCGACGGACCCACGTTTGCGAAATCTGCGGAACTGAATTGCCCACGATTGAAATTCGAGCCACTCGATTTATTGAAATGCTTGGACCACCGCAAGAGTGGGGAATAGATAATACGTATTTGGTCGCATTAGGCAAAATCACTATTGCATTTCAATACCTTGAAGGGCATCTAGGATACGTCGTTTTTATGCTGCTAGGGGGCGACAGAAAAATTGAACAGTGCATAACTTCCGAAATGAACTTTCGGCAACTTATTCAGTTAATCAACAGCCTGTACAAACTACGAGTTGAGCAATTTGGAGAGAGGCAACCGCTAGTAACGGAAATTCTCAAAGACGCACTCGCAAAATCAAACGCCGCAAATGAAGAACGCAATAAGATCACCCATTCGCAATGGGGCTTCGATAGCGATTTTCAAATTGTCATTGAAAAAATCACCGCCAAGAACGGACTACGGGCGAATAGACGAAAAAAGGATAGCCCCGCTGATATTCTGGTAATTGCTGAACAAATTATCGCAGCCAGCGAAGCGTTGATGGATTTTTGCCGACGATACATTGCCGTGTATCACGGCGCGTACCCGATTGGCGGCTAATCTCACTTCTTCTGCACAACGATCTTGTAGCCAGATTGACTTAATCCACGTCGCTGGCGGCTATTTTTTAGCACGGGGCCGTTTCGATTCTTCGCAGTGAACGGTCACGTCTTGGAGAGAATAAGTTTTCGGTGTCTATGGCGACTGTCCGCCGGGTGCCACTGCTGGCTTGCCCAGCAGTGAATGCGGGTCCAACTTGCGAAACGGTCGGCCGATCGTCGGGCTGCAACTTGTTTCGGCTTTTACCTTGCAGTAGCCTCATCCAGCATGGACTCTACTCCAATTCATCGTAAGCGAATGCGGGACTATCATGAGCCTGGCCACTGCCACGAGCTGACGTAATACGAGGTGTTTGCAGCTGTAGGAGGCGACACCCGTCGCCGATGAATCACCGGTTGCACCAATCGCCGTCAGGAGACGGCTCCTACAAATTGAACAACTGACCAGCCAGTTGCCACGGCTATCGCACAATTGCCTTCGTGCTAATAGGGTGAACACGTGCATTTGTTTGTGTATCGACTGTTGTGCGGGTCTCCTGACCCCGCCACAACTGAGATACCGTGGCCTTGTGTCACTCAGATAACCGATCAAAGAGTGGGCCAAAAAGGCGCTTGACAAATGAACCATATGTACACTATTCTGTACGGCGGAACCATCGGAAGATGTAAGCGGTTGAAGGTAGCCCTTGGCTCCTTCGATGAATTTCAGGGCAGGCCTCTCCAGTTCGATCGGCTCACCGCAGGCCGCAAGGGGAGAGTGGGACATCTGAGCACCGACGAACGCGATTTTGACGAAATGCTGTACTCAAGCGACAACGCCGTGTTTGACAATCAGTTGCGCCGCCCGCGCACGGCACTGAGGCGCGCTGGAGGCGACAGAATGCACGGAATTTTGTCGCAGGCGGTGATGAAAAACGTCGGCAAATTGCGAGCGGTAGGTGGATGTGCTGCGACAGAATCGGGCCATTGTGCGCGAATTAAGTGGGACCTCTTTCAGTGCGATAAAATGCCCACACGGGTTTCGCGCAGAAAACACGGCACTTTGGCGCACCAGCGGACGACGGCGTGCGCAAATGCCAGCGACAAAATTCCCGGTTCGCCCGGCGTCTCGCATCGAGGGAAGTGATTTGATATACCAACAGGAGCGGTTCGATCACACAAAACGCATGCGGCCCACAAATCAAAATATCGCCGAGATTACGCCATGAGTGACGCACTTCGAAAGCGATTGTTCGACCAGCTCGATGCCATTGTGCTGATCGATCCGCACACGCACATCAATGCCTTGCAGCCGGCGTCGGCCACACTGGCCGATATCCTTGGCTATCACTACTACACCGAGTTGGCACACTCGGCCGGTTTATCGCGCGAACGAATTGAAGAGCCAGGCCTGGCGGCCAAGGAAAAGGTCGCACGGCTGGTGGCCGGAATGGGTCCGCTGGAGAACACGATTCAATACAGTTGGTTCATCGAGATGGCCCAATCGCTGTTGGGTTTTAAAGACGACCGACTAACGCCGCAGAATTGGGAATCGCTGTTCAGCACTGCCCAGCAGCGGATGGCCCAGCCCGATTGGGCCAGTCGGGTGATGCAGGAATCGAAACTGGAGGCAGTTTTCCTCACCAACGATTTCGACGACGCACTTGCCGGCTTCGACACCAAGGTTTTCATTCCCTGCTTGCGGACCGACGACCTGGTGTTTCATTTCGCCAAGCCGACGGTGCAAGAACGACTGCTACGCGCCACCGGAGTCACGGTGAAGGATGCCCGGACTATGCGGCAGGCGATCGGCAAACTGTTCGATCATTTCACGAGCAAAGGTTGCCGCGCGTGTGCGGTTTCGCTGCCCCCCGATTTTTCACCAATGAAGGTTGATGCCACCGCGGCCGATCATGCTGTGGCGTCGGCCATCGAACCAGCGACGACGATTAGCGCCTTGCATCAGCGCGATCTGTCGAACTTCGTGTTTTGGACGCTGGCCGAATTCTGCGCCGAATATCGTCTGCCGTTCGATCTGATGATTGGCGTCAACCGTGCCGTTTACAAAGGGGGCGTTTATCAGGGGCAAGATTTGTACGACAGCCGCGTGTCGCTGATCCAGTATCGTGAACTGTTCAACGCTTTCTCACAGGTGGTATTTCCGATTTCAGTGCTGGCCAGCGTCACCAACCAGGAACTCACCAGCTACGCTTGGATTTTCCCGAACGTCGTCACCAACGGCCACTGGTGGTACTCCAACACGCCGACGTACATCGAACACGATGCCGCCGCCCGGCTGGAAGCGGTGCCCCGCACGAAGCAGATCGGTTACTACAGCGATATGTACAAGCTGGAGTTCGCCTTGCCGAAATTCCGGATGTATAAACGAATCCTGGCAAAAATTCTGGCCGAGCGCTTCGTCGTCGACCGTGGCTGGAGCGAAGAGCGGGCGATTGCCCTGGGCCGTGATGTTTTGCGCGGCAATGTCGAACGGATCTTTTTCGGTCGAACAGATTAACCGGCGGTTGATTTAGCCGGCCTCGAAGAATCGCGCGTCCGTTCCGCCGGGATCGATCATCAGCTCGATCTTCTTCAAGCAGCGTGGGCAATAGCCAACGTAAGCGGTCGCGTCGCGATTGATGTAAACCCGCGTGTACACGTCGCAGCACTTGAAATGCACGCCGACGAAGCGACGTGAGGATGTTGACCTGCCGCCGCGCCGGCTTGGTGAATTATCCTCTTCACTGGTCAAATCGAGATTTTCACCAGCCATTTGCTTGATTCTGCTACGTTTCAATATCTGACGAAGTCAGTTGCCAAGGTAGGTGCCATTCTACACGGCGATTTGACAACACCGATACCTGTTGTTGCGGTGCGGTTACTTCAGCGCATAAAAAACCCGCCGGCGGTCGCGCACGATCGCCGGCGGGCGGAAGGATGGAGTGAAGCTGTTTATACAGGATGAATCAAGTTGTGATGAATCGTCGTATTCAGCCGTTAGTAGCACCCCCAGCACGATGACGCACAGCAGTAGTGATAGCTCGGCTGTGGGTGGTTTTTTGCTTTTAGGGAGTACGTCAAACTGCCGTCAATCACTTTACTGGCTTGGAGGATTCGTGAGATTTGAGCAGCACATTGCCATCCGGTGGGGCTTCGCGTACCACACCGACGCCTTTGGCGAAGTATTTGTACTCCGTGGTGCCATCGGCCAGGCTTTCCTTGATTTCCACGCAATTCTTGTAGGAGCCGGACGGCGCCGTGACGGTTTCGTTGAGCGAAACCACTTCGTCGGTCTCGTTGATTTCCGGCGATACATCTTCCGATTTGAATTTGTCTCCGACCTTGGGCTTCGCCGGGAACAGCACGCCGGGCACCTGCGTGTCTTTGCCCAGCAGCCAACTACCTTCGTGGCCGACGACTTTGCCATCGGTGTATTCATCGACGTCTTCGCCGAGGTAATAAACCGTGCCGTTGTCATCCTGAGCAAAATAATCGAGGGCCACTTCCGCCAGGGCGCCGTCTTCCCATTCGCGGTCTTCCACCGTTAAGGCCTCGACCGATTGATCGCCGATTTTGAAGGTCTTTCGCACTTCGGGCTTGGTCGTTCTCGTGATGCGGATTTTCTTGCTGCCTTCATTGCCTTCCAGAATATCTTGCTTCAGCGACGCCAGCGGCAGATAGGGATTATTAATGTCGCGTGGATGGCTGAACTTAACACCGGTCAGAATTTTCTTGGCCCGATCTGTTTGTTCCTGGGCTCGATCGGCGGCGTCATCCGTTTTGACTTCTACCAGCTTGCCGTCTTCCAGGATCACAAGGTCTTTCACATTGCCGTCTTTGTCCTTCACTTGCGCTTCATAGATTGCTTTGCCGTCTTTCGTGCTTCGTTCTTTATCCACCGTGCCGGCCGTGCCTCCGTTGGCGAGCACGGCCTTGCGAACCGCTTCAGGAATCTCTTCCCACTTCAGGGGCGTACCGGCAAAGCAAATCGTCGCGGCGACGCAGCAGAACGTGAAGACAATACCCAGGACGGCGAGTGATTTCATATCTATGTCTCCTTGCAATAACGGAAAGTCCTTGGTTGCGGCAGCGATGCCGCAGATCCCTCAATTCAGGCGTGTCGATCGTAATCGAATACCGTGGAAAGCAAATGTCGAGCGACGTTCGATGAGTTCGATTTTATCTGCCGATCATGCTGGCTTAAGCTTCGCGGGGAACCATCACGTTCTGCGCATAAAAAAAGCCCGCGCACCTGGGGATTCCGTTTCGGGGGATAGAGTACGGAGGGGCGCAACGGGCAATGGCTCATCCTACCACAAGTGTATGCACTTGCAAGAGCGCCTGATGAAAATCTGGCGCAAAAAGCATGTGCAATGCTTCGCTCAAAACCGCGAAAAAGTGCGTTAAAAATCTTAAAAACCCGCCAGGCGCGATTCCGCATCGCCGAAATGGTCGAGTTTGACGCCGAAGCGGTCCATGATGCCCAGGTAAAGGCTGCACAGTTTGCGGTTCTCGTCGCCGGCGTTCAGGTAATCGAGGGAACGCCCCGTTTGCAGTGCGCCGCCCAGACCGCCGGCCAGTACGACCGGTACCTTCATGTTGTCGTGTTTCCAGCCGGCCCACATGTTAGAGAGGAACATTAAGCAACAGTTGTCGAGCACCGTGCCGTTGCCTTCCGGCATTTCATCCAGTTTTTTTGCGAGATATGCCAAGTGGCTCAAATGGAAGCGCGAGATGCGTTCGTAACCGTCCGATAGGTCATTGTGTGATGCCGAGTGATGCCCCTCGCGCACATCAAGGAATGGGTAGTACAGCGAGGAAAGATCGCGCACCAACAGCAGCGAAGCGATGCGAGTTTTGTCGGTCTGAAACGCCAGCGCAATGATATCGCACATCAGCCGCGTGTGATCGCGCAAATCTTCGGGCAAGCCGTTCTCTGGCCGTTCCATCGAAAACACAGGCCGACCTTTATCTTTGGCTTTCTCTTCGGCGTTGCCTTTATCAATCCGCATCCGTTCGATTCGCTTTTCGACTTCGCGGACGCTAGTCAGGTATTCGTCAAGCTTGGCTTTGTCGCTGCTGCTGACCTGTCGGCTGAGCTTTTCGGCGCGATCTTTTACGCGATCCAGAATGCTTTGGTTTCGCAGAGCTCCCCGGTTTTCGAACAGACTGTCGAAGGCCAGCGAGGGATACACTTCGTTGGGCACCGGCGATTCGGCGCTTTGCCAGGAAATGTGCGAGCTGTAGGCCATCGAGAAATTAGTTTCGTGATAACCGGTCATCGGCTGCTCACAGGCCAACACCATGCTCGATTGCAGAGTGTCTTGCCCAACATGGCTGGCAAGCACCTGGTCCATGCTAATGCCGCCGCGAATGATGGCGCCTTTTTGAATCGGCACGCCCGACAGCAAATTGCCGGTTTGGCCGGGATGAATGCCCATACCGACGGCCGGTTTGTTGAACAGTCCATTGATCACGTTAATTTTCGATTTCACTGGCTCTAGCGGCTCCAGGCTCTTGCCGAGTTTCATCTCCGCTCCAGATCCTTTGGCCCACCAGTGATTGCCGTTAATGCCGTTGCCCATGAACAGCACGGCGAAGCGTTTGGGAAACTGCGCCGGCCATTCCCGTAATAGCGCCTGAGGGTGCTGTCGATTCCGTCGTTGCAGCCCAACCAGAGAGCGATTCGAGCCAGGGCAAGGTCATTGTGACGCCGACCCCGCGAAGAAACGTTCGCCGGGGAATTCCACGAAGCTTGTTTTCGCCAGACGTACCTCGAGTTCGACTCATCGTATTCACCTGTTGGCAAGGTCGTCGTGACCACGCTTGGTTAGAAACTGTGGGCTGGTGACGATGCTTTCGATCAGACTATCGAATCGGTAATCGTTATCGATCAGTTTGCCGCGCATCTCTTGAATGGTGATATCGTCCGACAACATCAGACTGCGACCAAGACTATACGCCAGGAGCTTGCGGCACAGATTCTCGACGAAATCGTTCTGCCGGTGATCGCGGATGTATTTCCGCAAACCGTCGAAACCCGCGCCTTCGCTGCCGCCGGGGAAAGTGGCGTGGACATCGACGGGATGGCCGGCCAAATCTTTTTCACGACGCTCGCCAATTGGGCCGAAACATTCGTACACAAGCCCCAGCGAATCGAATCTCGCATGACAGGCAGCACAGCTCGGGTCTTCACGATGGTGGGCCAGCATTTCGCGCAGCGGCAAGTCGAGTTTCGCTTCATCCTTCGGCAATTCCGGAACGGCGGCCGGCGGCGGCGGAATGCGTTCGCCCAAAACGTTTTTCACCACCCAGTATCCGCGTTTGACGGGACTCGTGCGCAAGCCGGGAGCGTTTTTGGTGAGGAACACAGCCATCGGCAACAGACCGCCGCGATCGTACCGGTTGGCATCTGCCACGCGCACCCAATCGTTCGGCCCAACGTTGAGTTCTGGCATTTCGTAATGCTTCGCCAAGACCGGATTCACGAACGTGTCGTTGGCGTAGAGACAGTCGAGAATTGAACGGTTTGTCTGGAAAACATCGAGCAGGAAGCGGACCGGCTCCTCGAACATCGCCTGCCGCAATTCGTTCGTGAAGCTGGCGAAACGCTCTCGATCCACTGTGTTCAGCTCTTCAAAACGCCTGAAATCGAGCCAGTTGCCGCCGAATTCCACGGCCAACGCCCGAACGTGTGGGTCTTTCAACATCCGTCGTGCTTGCGCTTTGATGACCTCAGGCTGGTGCAAATTGTCGGCTGCAGCGTGGTCCAGCAATTCCTTGTCCGGCATGCTGGACCAGAGGAAATAACTCAGCCGGCTCGCCAGCTCGTAATCCGACAGCGGATGAATTCCGGGGCTGGATTCGACCAAATCGATACGATAGCAAAAATCCGGCGACATCAGCACGCTGACCAGGCAATCGCGCATGGCTGATTCGTGATCGAGCCCGTCTTTTTCGCGGAGCGAGTGATAATACGCCAGCAAATCGTCGCGCTCTTCTTGCGAAAGCGATCGGCGATATGCATGGGCGGCGAAATCCAAGAGCGATTCAAGATGACTGGGCTCGGCATCGATACGTGCTTTCTCGACCCAGCGAATGCCATCGTTCACCCGCTGGAAATGATCTTTGATGGCTTTGATGGCAACATCGCTGCCTCCGCTCGCTCGGGCCAGATAACTGTCAGCCACTTGCTTGATTCGTGCTTCCGAAGTGATCTCCTTATCTTCTGGTCGAGCGGCCTCTGATTTCTCGCCGTTGGCGGCCGCGCGGGCTCCGCCGCCTTCGTTCAGATAAAACTGGACGTAGGTGCGAATATTGGCCGAGGCGACAATGTCGAGCTCTTGCCACAGTTCATCGAGTTCTTTTTGCTGCTTCTCGTCGAGCAGCAATTCGTAGAGTGGCTGGTCATCACGGAAGTAGCCCATCAGATTGTGGAACCCCGCGTAAGCAAACGGCCTTTGTCTTTGGTGGTGTCGAAATAATTCCGGCCGCGCTCTTGGATGTAAAACGCATCGGGAAACACGGCGCAAAACTTCGTGAATGCCGCTTCGTATTTAGCCCGCTGGCCGGCGGGCACCACGAGATCCGGATCGCCGGGTTTGTTTTTCACCGCCTGGGTGCGGCCGGGACCGAATTCGTTTTCGGCGCCAGGCTCGACCTCAGTCACATTGTTTTGAGCTTGAGCAACATTCGATTCGCCTTGAACCTGCAAGGCATTACGATCGAACGTCATGCGGTGTGTTGCATACTGGCGGTTCTTCCACATCAACAACGGTTGGCCGTTGGCTCCAACTCGACCGGCCGACAGATTTGGAAATCGCGGCTCCAATTTCTTGCGAAGCTGAATGACGAAATCGCGCATTTGCTCGCAACCATTTCGCGCGATACCTAGTTGATTGCCACTGGGCGACGGCAATTCACGCCACATCGATTGCAATTTGGTAGTCGGGCCGATCTCTTCCCTATTGTCTTCGAGCATCGACCAGATTGCCGCTAGATACTTCGGACTGACTTTGCTTTCGGCAGCAAGATCGGCCAGCGTTGCGTCCGCCTTGCCAAGCGATTCCCGATGTTTGAATCGCCAGGCGGTCTGGAAATAATCGGCGAAGTCGGTGTTTTGGCGATGGTAGAAGTCGACGATCTGCCCGACGCAGTATTTGTCACGATCCGTTTCAACCAACATTGGATACGGCGCGAAAGCGAAACCTTTGGGCTTCAAAACCATGTGGCTGGCCACTTCGCGCGCTGCCTGCAAGTATTTGGTCATCAAAGCGGGCGACATGGCGAGCGATTCGCCCGTGTTGTCGAACCCGGCCGGATTCGCAGGATCAACCGGAAATTCGCGCGTGGGCCGGATATTGAAGCCCGTCAAATCGCGGATGGTGTAATTGTATTCGGCGTTGCTCAGTCGACGGGCCAACACTTCACCGGGATCGCCGGCATTTTTGAGCGATTCGTTCTTGCGAGTGGAGTCGATCCAATCGATGACCGCCTGCCGCACTTCAGCGCTGGGTTGATCTTTGGCATCTTCCGGCGGCATTTCATTGGCGCTCAGCTTGTCACGCACCAACGTCCAGTGCGGAAGATCTTGTACCACCATCGCCCTGCTGGAGAACGAAGCCAGATCGAACTGCGCCTTGGGCTTTTCCCCGCTGTGACATTTGACGCAGTAGGTTTCCAAGAACGGACGCACCGCTTCGGAGAAACGATGGTCCAAATTGGCTTCGGCCGATTCAGGCGTGACGGCTTGAGCGGTCGACCTCACCAGAATTGCAATCAGGACCGCAGCGGTTGTTCGCCGTAGCATCGAGCTTTCCCCCCGGTATGCTCTTCAGCCAGTTGCTTGTGACACGCTAATCGATTAAACTCCAAACGCGGTAGAGATGCAAACGTCATTCGGTGGTCGATGCACTGCTTTTCAAAAATCCCTGGTCTGCCAACCAATCATAAAAGCGGAATGGCCAACTGGTAATGGGCAGTGGCCGCTCCCGCATGCCAAAGCCGTGGCCCCCTTTGGCGTAAATGTGCAGCTCGGTGCTGACGCCCGCATTGCGAAGTTTTTGCAGTTCGTCGGCGGCGATGGCGAGCTTCGGCTTGTCGTCGTAGGCCAGACAGATGAACGTCGGCGGCGTATCTTTGGGCCGCTCTTCGCCCTTGGCAGTGCCGGCGTATATCAGTGCTTGGAAGGCAGGCCGGCAAGTTTCCCGATCTGCCGCATCGCTGGCGTCGGCATGGCCGGAATCGAAGCGACTGGAGGCGTAATTCGCCACTTCGCCGCCGGCAGAAAATCCAAGAATGCCGACGCGTGCTGGGTCGATATTCCACTCTTTCGCCCGGCTATGCACCAAACGTACGGCACGCTGGGCATCGGCCAGGGCATGGACATCGACTTTGTACGGTGAGCCCTCTTCCTTCGCCAACCGATATTTGAGCACGATGCCGGCGATGCCGCGCTCTGCCAGCCACTTGGCGAAAACGTTCCCTTCATTCTCAATCGATAAATATTTGTGACCACCGCCAGGAAGAATAATCACCGCCGCGCCGTTAGCCTTCTCTTTGTCGGGCAGATGAACGGTGATCGACGGATTGTGAATGCTGGATACCCGCCGCACGCCGTCGGTTTCCGTGACGACTTCCGGTGCAGTCTGTCCTTCAGAGCCGGGCGCACCATTCGGCCAAAGCGGAATTTGCTGCGGTGCATCGGCGGCGCGAACGAATGTTGCCACGAAAAATAGCGACGCGCAAATCAGACTGCGGATCAGCATGATGATTTGCCTTTACGGCACGCGGCCGCGGTTAATGGTGGTAAACCCCTGATATCATCTACTCACAAGCGGCGTAAATTCGGTGTGGCGAGCTGAGATTCGGCGGCCTGGTTAGACACGACCGCGAGAACTTCAGGCGGACTGGGCTGGACGCCGCACGAACGTTCTGGCGGCTTGAGTTTATCACCGCTCCGACCGATTTTGCAAACACAAAATGGGTCAGTCGCCGGTTGATGCTTTTTCCTTGTCGCCTCCCACCGGCGGCAAGAATTTCACGCAGACGGGGCTGGGTGCTTCGGCGAACACTCCGGAAGGCTTTAGTCGGCCGTTTCCTGCATCGATGCGGCAAACAAGAATTGTATCGGAATCTTGGTTGGCAATTGCCAGATGCTTGGCTGATGGTTGGATTCCAAAGTGCCGCGGAGTTTTGCCTCCGGTGCCCTGCTCTTCGACGTAGGTCAGGTTGCCGTTTTCCTGGTCGATAGAAAATAGAATCACGCTGTTGTGGCCACGGTTCGAGGCATACAGCCACTTGTCCGTGGGGTGTACGTCGATTTCCGCCGTGGTGTTTGGACCATCGTAATAGTGCGGCAGCGTGGAAACCGATTGGACTTCGGTGAGTGCCCCCGTTTGTGGATTGTAGGAAAAGGCCGTGATCGTCGAATCCAATTCGTTGATGACGTAGGCAAATTTACCGTCGGGACGAAACACCATGTGCCGCGGACCGGCGCCGGGTTTCAGGGCGGTGAATGCCGGATCAGCCGGCGTTAGTTTGCCGTGCTCCGCATCGAAGCGGTACGTTAGCACTTTGTCCAAACCGAGATCGCAAACGAAAGCAAACCGATTGTCGGGAGCCATCGTCACACAATGGGCGTGGGGTCCTTCCTGGCGATCTTTGTTGACACTTTTGCCTTTGTGCTGCACGAAATCGCTGGGTTCGCCCAGCGTGCCATCGGCCGCCACCGGAAATACCGCCACGTTGCCGCTGTCGTAATTTGCGACCAACAGGTTCTTGCCAGTCTTGTCCAAGGCTAGGTGGCACGGGCCAGCGCCCATCGACGAACGCTGGTTAATGAGCGTCAATTTGCCCGTCGTTGGATTGATCGAAAACGCACTCACACCGCCCGTCGGTTTACCTTGAAACTCATTCGTTTCATTCACGGCAAACAGCAGCCGGCGCTTCGGATCGAGTTCGATGAACGAGGGGCTCGGCGTCTCGAACGCTAAGCCCAGCGGCACCAGCGTAATGTTTTGCGAAACTTCGAGATTCTGCGTTTGCAGCCGGAACAGATAAATGCCCTGGCTCTTGCTTTTGCCTCCCGTGTAAGTGCCGACGTAAACCAGTGTGGCATTGGCAACGTTTTCGCTGGGCGTCGATGTCTGTTTCTGTTCCTGGCAAACGGCAGATTCGAGAGAAATCAGGATCACAACAATCCAAGTAAACGCGGCAAAATATTTTGTGACCAGTCGCATGGTGATGATGCACCTTAGGGAGCGAGAATCAGCTCGGATGACACGAGGCTGATGTTACTAGCCGCGGCGTGAGAGTCAAGCAATTGCGGCGGATAGTCAGCAGAATCGGACGGCTCACGGCTGCCCAAATGAGAAGAATTGAGTTGGAGCCGCTTCATCATAATGCGCAACAGATTTGGCGTCGCACGATTGCGGCTGAAGTGAATCAATCGGCCTGGCCGTGGGCAAACGCGGTCCCCGGCCAGAGCCGATTAAGTTCATTTTTCGCCAGGCGTCCGATCATGGCGAGCCCCCCAAGACCCGGCCACAATTTCATTTTTAGCCCAGCCAGCCACCCAAACCAGACCACCAGTCACCCAAACCAAGCAGTTGGCACTCGACCTCATACACCGCTAACGGGCAGCTATCGCGTCACCCCGTAGCTGATCGCATAATCGTCGCAACTCGTTCAAATCGCGACACATGGCGTCGGCCCAAACTCCTTCGCCACGTAGGCCGGCGGAAGTCTGCCACCCTTCGGTACAGCTCCGCAGGTGGTCTAACAAATCTTTCATCCACATGAATCGTGTGCTGCGGTCCATCACATGGCCCTCCTGATTCAATATCAACCGTGGGCGTTGATTGCCCGTCGACGATTTAATGCACGCACCGTGCCGATGTCGTCGCCCAGCAAACAAATGGACACCACAGACGCGGTGCAACATCAAGGCAGACAAAGACTTTGGTATTCTTCGGCTGTGAAAAAATGGTCCAATACGTGGTGGTCAAAACCGGCGACTTTTTCAGAGCTCTTTGAGAAAATCCTTCAAAGCATCGCCCTGACACAGTTATTTGGGCCGATTGAAAGCCCGCCGACTCAACCACGGATTGCGCGGACCAGTAAATGGCCCATACTACTCGGTCTGCATCGTCATTATCCGTATTCATCCGCGTAATCCGCGGTTTCTGCTGAAGGAAGACATACTGTTAGGTTCGGGCTTCCTTGAATAGCGGCCGCCTCTCCACGTATAGTGCAGCATCCCAACGATTTGCTGCTTTTCGGTGGCGAACCGTGGGCGACTGCCCGGCGTAAAAGAACCGGGTCGGTCCTGGCACCGCGGCGTTGAAGCTGCGCCGCGAAAAAATGGCGATCTCCAAACCTGCCAGGCGCTCTCCGTAAGTTGTTGTTTGTCCGGCTTTTTCCTCATCCCGCGAAGGAACCCGCTATGTCGACCGAGGCGACCCCGGTCCTCCAGGCCAAGCCCTCCGTTGCGCCGACCAGTTCGGAGCCGGTCATCGAGACGCGCAACCTTTCGAAAACGTATCGCGATTTTTGGGGCCGCCAGAAAGTTCGGGCGTTAAAAGCGCTCGATCTGTCGATTTATCGCGGCGAAATTTTCGGCCTTTTGGGTCCCAACGGATCGGGCAAATCGACCACGATCAAATTGCTGTTGGGATTGCTCTTCCCCACGACCGGCCGAGCCCTCGTGTTGGGGCAAGACGCCACGGAGGTAAAGAAGAACGAGCGGATCGGTTACCTGCCCGAGGAAACTTACCTCTACAAGTTCCTGAACGCCGAAGAGACACTCGACTTTTACGGTCGACTGTTCGATATGCCGGCTTCGGTGCGCAAACAAAGGGCTGAAGCGCTGATCGACATGGTCGGACTCAGTTGGGCACGCCGCCGACAAATGCGTGAGTATTCCAAGGGTATGGCGCGACGGTTGGGTCTTGCGCAGGCTTTGATCAACGATCCGGAAGTCATCTTGCTCGACGAACCCACGAGCGGCTTGGATCCTATCGGCACGCGCGAGATGAAAGATTTGATTCTCAAGCTCAAGGCCGAGGGCAAAACAATTCTAATGTGCAGCCACTTGCTGGCCGACGTGCAAGACGTTTGCGATCGCATCGCTATTTTGCATCAGGGCGAATTGAAAGAATTGGGCCGCGTCGACAGCCTGCTCAAAATGCGGGACATCACGCAAATTCGGGCTTCCAGCCTCAGCGAAGAAGCGAAAGCGGAAATTCGCGCCGTAATCGAAAAACATCAAGGCACCGTCAACAGCATGGAAACCCCGACGACCACGCTGGAAGAACTGTTCCTGAACATTGTGCGCGACAGTGAAGCCCGACCTGGACGGCGTGCGGTGGCCGAAAATAGCTAATCGATTGAATCCATTTCCGCGCTTTCTGAATTTGGACGTTTGAAATTCATCATACATTTCGTTATCCGCCCTTCGTCAGTCTCTAACGCATGGTATTGGAACAGGAAATCCCGTCTTATTCCGTCTGGTTTCCCGAGGCGCTGCGGAACTTTGGCGAAGCCGCGTTCTTTGTGGTGCTAGGTACGCTGGTCATCAGCTACCTGGTGGCCGCTTTCCGTTACGGGCCGATGCCGGCGGGCGATCGGCTGTATCGGGCTTTGGTTGGAGCAGCGGTCGATTTGGTGCAGATTTCGCCGCGGCGCATTTGGGCGCTGGCCCGGTTGGCCATCCAAGAAGCATTTCGCCGCCGGGTATGGGTGGCGCTCGTGGCTTTCGCCATTATTTTGATGTTTGCCGGCTGGTTTCTCGATCCCAGCACGCCAGACCCGGGGCCGCTGTATTTATCGTTCGTACTGTCGTGGACCACGTATCTGACGGTGCTGCTGGCGTTGTTCATCAGCACGTTCAGTTTGCCGGCCGACATCAAAAACAAAACCATCACCACGGTTGTTACCAAACCGGTGCGCGGCGCCGAAATCGTCTTGGGTCGCATTCTTGGCTTCACGCTGATCGGGACCGCATTGCTGGCAGTTATGGGCGCGTGCAGCTATGTGTTTGTGGTGCGATCGTTGAACCACACGCACGTGTTGGAATCGACCGATTTGAACGAAGCGGCGCTCAAGCCCGGCGCGTTGAAACCAGGCAAGATCGGCACCACCCGCGACGCGCAGAATCATCGCCATGACGTGTACTTGAATGCTGACGGCACCATGGAGACCGAATTCAAACACGGCCATCGGCACATTGTCACGACAGAAACAATCGACGGTAAAACCCGCTACATCGTGGGGCCACCGGTCGATTTGCTTGTGGCCCGGGTGCCGATTCGCGGCCATTTACGGTTTTTGGATCGTGACGGCTCGCCGAAAGAGAAGGGCATTAATGTCGGCAAAGAATGGGAATACCGCGGCTTTGTTGATGGCAACACGAAATCGGCGGCCATTTGGACCTTCGACAACATCGACGAAAATACACTGTTCTCGCCCGATACGCCCCCGGAAAAGCGCGGCCTGCCGCTGGAAATGACCATCCGCGTGTTCCGTACCTACAAGGGAAACATCGAAAAAGGAATCACCGGCAAGTTATTCTTCCGCAATCCCCAGACGCAGCTAGCGAGCGAGCCGATCATTTTCACCGCTAAAGAGTTCGCGGTCGATCGCCGGTTCGTGAGCCGGGACATGCACCGCGCCGTGTCGCCCGACAGCGATCAGAACCAGAAAATCGATTTGTTCAAAGACCTCGTCGCCAACGGCCGGTTGGAAATCGTGCTGCAATGCTTGGAGCCCGGGCAGTTGCTCGGCGCGCGGCGCCCGACTTATATATTCGGGCCGACGATGCTTCGTTCGAGCTCAATTTCGTCAAAGGCTACATTGGCATTTGGATGCAAATGGTGCTGGTCATCGGCCTGGGCGTGATGTTCAGCACCTTCTTGAGCGGCGCCGTGGCAATGCTGGCCACGCTGGGTTGCATGCTAGTCGGATTCTTCGCCAGCTTCGTGGGCGATTTGTTCAAAGGCGTCATCGAAGACAATCGCCGTTTAATGCCGGGTGGTGGTCCGGTGGAATCGTTCGTGCGGCTCATCACGCAGAAATCGATCACGGTACCCTACGAAATTAGCCCCGGCGTCGAAGTGATGGTTTGGATCGATAAACTTCTATTGCGAATTATGAAAGCCGGAACCGATTTGCTTCCCGACTTCAGCACGTTCAGCAATGTGAGTTTCGTTTCCGGCGGCTTCAACATTCCCAGCGATCTGCTGTTGGAACAACTGACGCGGATGGCCGCTTATTTGTTGGCCGCCTTTCTGGCCGGCTTTTTGTTCTTTCGAATGCGCGAGGTGGCTCGATGAGCGAACGCCGCAGTTTTTACCGCAAAGTCGGTTACCTGGTGGCCATTGCGGTGTTGTGGATTCCGATTTCGCTGCTGAGCCAACCGGCCTCAGTCGATGCCGATGGCAACCGTTCGCCCGGCGGCAAGTTGGCGCGCGAGCGTGATGAAAATCATCTCAGTCAGGCCACACTGGGAAAGATTGATCCAGCCAGCGAGACGATGAAGCTGGCCACGCTGGGTATGCGTGGCGTGGCGGTGCAACTGCTGTGGAACAGCTTGCACCATTATCAAATGGTCGAAGATTGGAGCAGCGTCTCGGCCGTCGTGAATCAAATCATCCGATTGCAGCCAAACTTCTTCTCCGTCTGGGATTTTGAAGCTCACAATCAGTCTTACAATATTTCCGTGGAATTTGACGACTATCGCGATCGCTTTTACTGGGTGATGAAGGGCATCGAGTTTCTCAAGGACGGTTACCAATACAACGCCACCGATCCGCGTTTTCTCGCCCGCATCGGCTGGTTTTACGGCAATAAAATCGGCAAGGCCGACGAACACGTGCAGTATCGCCGGCTGTTCGCCAAACAGCAGCAGGAAAAAGGAGAGCGGCTAACAGACAACTGGCTGGTGGCCCACGATTGGTACAAGCAAGCCCAGGCGCTGGTCGATTCCGGCCGACGGTTGCGGGTATATGTTCGAGGTGAATCGCTTGATCGTCGTGAAAAAAACAAACCAGGTCAAAGGGCGCCCAGCCCGCTGTTGTTCCATTCTGAAGCAGCGATGGCGCTGATCAATTACGCCGACACGATTGAAGAAGAAGGTGCTTTGCAAGAAAATGAAGATCAAGCCAAGGGGGCTTGGGAAAACGCAGCCCGCGAGTGGCAGCTTTATTCGGATCGCGAGCTGCCAACGCCGTACGGCTACACCGTGCGATTGAATCAATTGGAAGAGTATCAGGCGAAGATCAAAGATAGCGAAGCTCAGCTCGAAAAGTTGCTGCCCGGCGAACGGGACGGCATTCGCCAGTCAAAAATCGCCAAGCTGACGACTGACGAGCGACACGCTTTGGAGAAAAAACGATCCGAACGCACCGCCGACGAATACAACGTCGCCAGCCTTGCTGAAGTGAAGACCAATGTGAGTTGGGAAGAAGTGGCTCTCAATGCGCCACCCGATAAGCGGCCTGAAGCGCGACGACTGGCCGACGAAATTGCGGAGTATGCGCAGAAGGCCGGCACGATCGATACCTACCGCGGTATTGTCAATTACAACTACTGGTTGGCCCGCTGCCTGTCGGAACCGACGGACGACTGCCTTGAAGCGCGCAAACTTCTGTATCTGGCCTCGAAATCGTACGATACCGGCGAGCTGTTCGAAGCCCGTAAAGCGTATGAGCAATCGTTCGCCAAGTGGCGGATCGTACTTGATAAATTCCCGGTGCTGCGCGACAACAACATCATGGCCGACGAGCTGGTTGACGAGATCGACAAATACAAAAAAGCGATCGGCAAAATCCCCGGCGAGAAGTTTCCGGACAAATTCATTCTGCAAGACATGATCGACTTGAACGAAGGCAAACGGACAGCTGTTGACAGCGAAGTTGCCCCGCCGCCCGAAAAAGCGCCCGAAAAGAAGCCGGCCGAGAAGCCTGCGGAATCGCCGGCGAAGGCAGCGTGAGCCGTTTACCAAAGCAACCACGCTTGCCCCTGGCTTCCGCAACGGTTGCCATCTGGCTTTCGTCGTTCTGTCTCAGTCTTAGGCCTGCTCGGATTGCACCGGTCGCATCGATTGTGCCCCGCATCGGCCTGACTAATCGCACCAGACGGCAGGGATTATCGCCGGCGGCAATTGCGGCACTCGCGGAGTTTGCGGACTGCCTAAAGTCTATTGCGTAGCGAAAAGGCATCATCTGGCTAAACGGATCGTGCTAGCAAGACGATATCGCTCCATAGGTCATGCCCCATCGTGGGCGCATCCAGTGCTAGAGCCTTAGCCCAACGACCGCAATAGCGAGGGCAGGCAGCGATTCTGGACGCCGAGATGGTGGACGATTTTTTTGAGTGCCGATCCCCTTTGTTCCGCTTTAGGAGTTCCTCCCATGAAACGTCGTGTTGTGTTGGCGGCGGCCCTGCTGGCCGGCGCCTTCGTGATGTTGGGCGCCGCCGATGCCAAGGCGTTCCATCACGGTGGCGGTTGTTGTGAATCGTCATGTTGTTGTGAGCAGACTTGCTGCGCCGCGCCGACTTGCGGCTGCGATTCTTGCTGCGACTCGTGCTGCGATCCTTGCTGCCACAAGTGCCATCTGTTCGGTTGGCTGCACAAATGCTGCCACAAGTGCTGCGATAGCTGCTGCGGTTGCGAAAAGAGCTGCGGTTGCGAATCGACTTGCTCGGCTGCCCCGAGCTGTGCTGCCGCTGCCCCTAGCTGCGGTTGCAGTGCTGCCCCCAGCTGCGGCTGCGATTCGTGCTGCGAACCGTGCTGCGGCCACAAGTGCCACTTGTTTGGTTGGCTGCACAAATGCTGCCACAAGTCGTGCTGCGATTGCTGCTGTGAATCGAGCTGCTGTGCGGCGCCAAGCTGCGGTTGCTCGGCTGCCCCCAGCTGCGGTTGCGGTGGCTAGTCGCGCACGACCAGCGATTGCGTTTCCGCTCTCGGCCACGTAGGGCGTAAGCCTGGTGCCGCTTCGGCAGCACGGCCCCTGGTGGTGGGACATCGGATTCGATGGGCGGCAGGTTTGTCGCTGATCGGTCGCGGAAAGTGCAGTCGTGCAAACCGGCGGGCACAGCACCGACGCTTTGGCGAGTTTTCTCGCCAGCCGAGGTCATGCCCGCCGCCACGGTGCGAGATTTAGCGCTGCCCCGTGCAGCTTCCGATAAAAATCGGACTTTCAATCAAACGGCTCCCCGTCTCCAGCGGGTCGAGCCGTTTGGTTATTTTAGGTCGCACCTCGAAAACCGCCGCTGAACGCTGAACGCCGATTGAATTTTAGGGGAATGCCACTTTGGCACGTCAAAATCTCAAAGTCCGACTTTGGCTTGAGGCCCTCAATATTCCTCGACTTTTTCGACTTTGCGCACCGACACCCCGGGATCAAAATCGCGACACTTGTACAAAAGAACACGTATAGGCAATTTGAGTAGTCGCGTTTGAGACACACGCCAGAATTGTGGGTAGTGCGACGGATTCGTGGTCCTCAACCCGAGGTAACGATTGTGCCTGTTTGCTACCGGGTTTCCAGGCCTCTCTGTCGAGGGCCAAAGGACGACAGGAAATAGCGCTGCCCGTAAATGCTGGGTGCCTGACGCAAACCAGCTCGCTAAGGCCCGTGGGGGAGAAAAGGGGACATTCCACTTATTCCGAAAAAACCAGAATGTCCCTTTTTCATTTCCAGCGTCCGGGAAATTCACCAAGGTATTGGACCAATCCAAATCACGCCGAATGGGGCCCACAACGGGTACCGCCCACGGGCTACGGAATCTTTCAAAACCCAGGCTACCCGTATGGTGGTAAGCCTAATCCACTCACCGACTGGTGGAACGCCTTCAAAACGAACCGCTTCGCGCAAGGGGCTGCCGTCGTTGGGGTCGGCGGGTCTGTTAGCGGGTGGATGCTTGCTTATCAGTTTTAACCCCGTTCTCTGGCTATGGCCTTGGGAGGCGGCCGGGGGTTATTCTGTGACGCCGCAGGGGCAAGAATTATTCTGTGACGCCGCGGCAACGCTAGATCAAATGCTGCAGCAAATGAAATACAATCTAGACTGGTGGGACAACCAGGTTGAAGGCGGGCGATGGCCATGGCAACGTTGATGCTGATTAGTTGCAAGGATTATTCTTAGTACGCGAAGCGACGCCGCCCTATCGTCCGATACCGAACAAATGGATCAAAGCGAACCACACTTTTCTGTTTGTCGAAGCTGCGGGGCCGAGTCAGTATTGAATGTCACGGTCATCTTTTTGCGCCGCGCTATGCGAGAATTTAACCTATGTGGTAACCACGGTAGCCAAATCCTTTCAAACTACATTACCGCAAAAGAGCTCGTGGGAATTGGCAGCCCTAAACGATTACAGGGTGGAGTCGGTTTTGAAATTGAAGTTCTTGTGTTCAAAAAGAGTATTAGCGGTGCGACATGCTATCTTGGTGAGCAGGGAGGTCACCGGCGTATTCCATTGACACTGAATCACTCTAATGCACTGATTCTGTACCAGCGTATCCACAAACCAGAATTGACTCCGCGCGGCTTCGACTCCGTTCTCTCTAAACTAGCTGTGCCCTCGAGAGCCGCGTTGCAGGACATGTTCGTTGATTTTTTTTTTTGCTCGGTTCGAGGATAAATTGTCCTTATCGTCGCAACTCAGATATATTGAAGACAAGGAATTGCAGTGTGTCGAATTGGCATGGAGACGCTCTTAATGTTGCGGTCTACTCGCAGTTGCCAATTTGTGTGTCAGATTTCTTGGTACAGAACCTAAAACAGTAAAACGCGGAGATATTGCAATAAGTTGGAGGAGAAAAGGGGACATTCTAGAATGGCATGAAGTTAAGCCCGAACATGTTTCGCGAGAAGCTGTTGGTGCAGCTGGCATCGTGGGCGGTTCATCAAATCGAACTCTTTAGGTCGCCGTTTGCGCACGCGGGGTTCGTGGCGGTTCGGGCGGCGCGGATTGATCAAGAGGCGCAGCGGCGAGGAACACCAGCAGGCTTTCGCCAACCAACGTAGCGCGTCAACAAAGCTGAGCGAGTGGACGCTGGTGCGTTGAAGTTGGGCCGCTTGGAGCATCGCCAGGCGCACCAAATTGTAAACCAGGGCGTAGATCGTCAGCTCCTTGAGCACTCCCTCCACGCTTCGTGAGCCTAAGCAGCACATCCATGCCCATCGTCGTCTTGAGCTGACCCAGATGGGTTTCGATTTGCCAACGCTGGCCGTAGAGCGCGGCCAGTTCGGCGGCTGGATATTCCTCTGAGTCCAACAACGTGGTGACCAGCGTGATGGTCCGGGTGCGCACCCCTTTGATGGGTCGTGAAGCGCAGCTCGCGTACGACGAGTTTGTCCGGCAGCGCCGAAACGTCTGGGCATCCATCCAGGTGGGAACTTGCGGCGGCTTGAGGTATTCCACCAGTTGATCGTACCGACCCAGCTTGCGAACCAAGCGTCCGGTGGCCGCCGTGGCGACCGTGCCTGCGGACAGCTTACCGACGAGCTTCCGATCGCGGCGGAAGCTGATCAATTGCCGCTGATGAGCACGGAACACGCCCTGCAAATTCCGCTGCCGCAACAGGGCCAAATGGGCATAGGAGGCAAAGGCGGTATCCCCTACCAGCACGTCATCCGCCGCCAATTCCGGATGCAACTGGGCCACGTGAGCCATGTCGTGCGTTCGCAGCGGCGACGCCAGGTGCTTGATCAGCAATCCGCTCTGGACGTCAAACAGCGTCAGCCAGTGCGCCACCGGAAAGCCGCAGCCGGCGCATTGCTGGCCAGGCTGACCGAAGTGCGATTGAGACGCGGCGTGTCCGGCATCGAGAAGCTCGATCCATCCACCAGAAACGTCCATACGGTCTGGACTGGCCCGACTTCCCTTTGCCGCCAACTATGCCCGCCCGTGCGGCATGCTTTTTCAATCGATTCCGCCGTCAAACACTTTGCCACACCGGCCTTGATACGCTCGATCGCCTCGACAATACTCAGCGCCATGGTGAGACCTCGCTGTTGGAGTGATGTTTAGTTCGCACCAACATTCTGACATCGAGGTCCACCTTCCTTTCAACTACATCCGACAATCCTTGCTAGCATCGCTAACCAGCGGCACGCTCGAAGATTACAGACTAACTTCATGCCATTCCAGAATGTCCCTTTTTCCTTTCCCAAAAGAACACGTATAGGCAATTTGAGTAGTCGCATTTGAGACACACGCCAGAATTGTGGGTATGCGACGGATTCGTGGTCCTCAACCCGAGGTAATGATCGTGCCTGTTTGCTACCGGGTTTCCAGGCCTTTCTTCGAGGGCCAAAGGACAACAGGAAATAGCCCGGCCCGTAAATGCCGCATCTGATGCAAATCAGTTCCCTAAGGTCCGAACGACCGGCACAAATTGCCATCGCCGAAGCACGAACTTCAGCAGACGAACATCCGGCTGTCGCAAAAAGCATATCGAGGCAGCGGTCCAGCGATGCCGCGCGGAAAATGCATTAGAACCCACCAATACAGCGTCGAAAAACCGATTCCTGGCCTGATTCAAACTGTCGGGCTCACTTGGCAGAAAGCCCCGGTGCAGGCATACCCGCTGTATCCGGTTAGCCCACCGCTTTGCAAGGCTGATCGGGTATGATGATAGCATGGACGAGCCAAGAAAATTCAAAACTAATCGCTGGCTGTGGGCGATTGCCACTGCGTGCGTTTCTCTGCCAATCGGGCTTTCACGGATGCCTGGGAAGTTCTACCCCAGCTACCCATTTGGCATTGGTCGACATGCTTAAAGGAGATTTTGATGCGGAGGTCGTTTTGAACGGAGTCATGCTCCCGCTCATTGTCGTCGTGTTCGCAATTCCATTTGGCTGGATTCTACAGGCTGTGCTCGTCGTAATTTGGAACACCCTAACAACGCGCTTTGGAATCCTCCGAATTCAAACTGATACACTACCGATTTTTGACGATGCTTGACTTTGCGCCGCGGTTATGCGAGGCTAGTGAGTGCTGCGGCAGATGGCTGGAACAGTTGATGCCGCGGCAATTGAGGCGTCGCCTTTTCTTAATTGAGTTTCCAAATGGAACGTGTTGCAGAGGAGGTGTCGGATGGCACGCATTGCCAGTGGCCATTGGACCAACGTCGCCGAGGATCGCCAGGATCGGCTTCTGCACTGCTTGGTGCGTGTACTCGCACTCTTCATTGGCCTGTTGTTATTCTGATTGCCAGCGGCGCGGTGCTACGGGCCGCTGATGCTGGTCCCGCAGACCAGGTGCGCCAGTATTTGGAAGCCGGTGAATTCGCACCTGCGTTGCAGATGGTGCAAGCAGCCGGCAGCACAACGATTCAACACGACGCAATTCTGGCTCAAATTGCCCAGGCCCAAGCGGCAGCCGGCGATCGGCAAAGTGCGCTGCGGTCGGTTGCCATGATCGACGATGACCGCACGCTGAGCGACACGTTGTCGTCGGTTAAATCTCAATCGCTGAAGAAAACTCGCGGCGCGTTCGGTGGCAATCAGGCCGATTTCGATTCGCTGATTGATTTGATCACGGCCACGATAGCGCCGCAGACGTGGGACGATGTGGGCGGACCTGGCTCGGTTCAGCCGTATCCCGGGGGGGTGTATGTCGATGCCCAGGCGGCGCTGCAATCGGCCTTGAATCAGGATCGGTCGGGAGGGCTGGCGGCGCTGCGGCAATCGTCGGCGACGGTGAATTTCAATGACGATCTTCGGCAATCTTCCGCGCTGCGAAAACTTTCTTTGGTGCGACTGGAGCGACAGGTTCAATTGCTCGCGGCCCAAGGCCGGCGACCCACCGAAGAAATGCAAACGTTGGCCGGCTTGCAACGGATCAAATACGTGCTGGTCTATCCGGAGCAGGGAGAGATTGTGCTGGCTGGCCCGGCTGGCGATTGGCAGATGGATCGCGAAGGCCGGCTCGTCGGCAAAGAAACAAACCGGCCGGTGCTGCGCCTGGACGATCTGGTGGTGGTGCTGCGGCACATGCTTTCGGCCGGCGATGCACGCTTTGGCTGTTCGATTACGCCCACGCAAAACGCCCTGGCCGAAGTGCAGCAGTTCCTCAAAGACACACCAAATCGCCACTGAAGCCCGGGCAACGTGACTCATGGCTCAAGCAGCTGCGGCAAAAGCTCGGGCCGCAAGACATCGACGTGTACGGCATCGATCCGCGAACGCGCGCCGGGCTGGTGCTGGTCGAAGCCGATTATCAGGATGAAGTTGATCGGCATGGGGTTGGAAGAGGGTGTGCTGGATGTGCCCAGCTATCTCGACATGATCAAGGTGCCGCCGGGCCAGCCGCCGCCGCCGATGGACGTGCTGCGCTGGTGGTTCACGCTGAACTATGAGGCCATTGTAGCTTCGGCGGACCGCGATGCCTTTGAGCTGCACGGCCAAGGGGTTAAAGTGCTGAGCGAAAACGAAATGCTGACCGAAGCGGGCCAGCGCGTGCATACCGGCAACTCCGATACTTTGAATCAGCAATTTGCCCAAAATTTCACGAAGCACTTTGCCGAGCTGGCGGTCAAATATCCGATTTATGCCGAACTGCAAAATCTCTGCGATCTGTCGCTGGTCGGCGCTGCTGCGCAGCGAAAATCTGCCGGACAAGGTTCGCTGGCATCTGTTGTATTTCGGCGATCCGCAGCAATATCAGGTGCCATTGGCCACCGCGCCGAAAACGGTGGAGACAGTGATCAATCACCGCGTGGTCAACAAAGTGAATATCATCGTTGGCGTGAGCGGCGGCGTGCGGATCGACCCCGCTTCGCTGGTGAAGCCGACTGCGATCAAGACCGACAATTACGGCCTATTGAAAGCCGACCGCTTCAGAGCGGCGCCGAAAAAGGCTGAAACCCGCGAGCACTGGTGGTGGGATTGACGAAGTGCGAAGTGCGGAATTCACAGTGCGCAGTTAAACCCACCTGCGGCTTAGCGGCCGCTCAGCGTGATGGTCGCGCGTCTGCAAGCTTCAGCACTGCTGGCGCTTGATCTTCGTCCCGGGCTATTTCGTCCCGCTTGCTCAGCTCTGCCAATTCCGCTGCTTCGGCCCGAACCAATTCGCCCAGCTCCAATAAATCGTTGGCCTGATCGAGCAGATGCTGATACGCATCGTCCCAGTGAGGAGCTAAATCCAACGGATCAAGATCGGCCAATTGAAGATCGTCAGGCCGGTTTTGCGTTCGTTGGTTTGCGGGCCCGACGGACGAATCTTCCGCCGCGATGTTCACCGTGCGGTCGACCAGGTACAACGGCCTGGCCCGAACTTGGTCGTAAATTCGCACCACGTATTCGCCGAGCATGCTAATGCCCAGTGCATTGAGCGAGGCGAAGAAACTTATCGTCACCAATTGCGAAGTCCAGCCGGGCACAGCCAAGGCGGTAAAGAATCGGCAGTATACGGAGTAGCCACTGACGGTCAGGAACATTGCGAAGGCCATCCAGCCGATCCAGGAAAACATCGCCAGCGGCAGCGAAGAGAATGAATAAACGGCGGTGCGTGCCAGGCGGATCAAACCTCGCAGCGAAACTCGGGGCCGGGCGTCGTATCGTGATCCTCGTTCGACAGGTACGCCAATTTGTTTGAATCCCACCCAGGAACGCAAGCCGGGCAAGTACCGATCGCGCTCTCCCAGAGCGAGAATGGCTCGTGCCACGCGCGCATCAATCAGTCCGAAATTGCCGGCATTAACTGGAATTGGCGTTCGAGAAATTGACGACAGCAGCCGATGAAAACAGGCAAACATCAGTCGCTTGCCGAACCATTCTTTACGCCCTGTGCGAATGGCGTAGGCCACGTCATAACCAGCCTGCCAGGCGTCAAGCAGCTTGTCGATTGCTTCCGGCGGATCTTGTAAATCGCTATCCATCAACACCACGGCATCGCCCCGGGCATGCGTCAGGCCGGCTTGAATTGCCGCTTGATGACCGAAGTTGCGCGAGAGATGCACCACGCGCACTTCGTCGAATTGCCGCGTCAGTTGATCGAGCAGCGCCGCGGTTGGGTCGTTGGAGCCGTCGTTGACGAAGACGATTTCATACGTCGTACGGCAGGCGCAAAGGGCAGCGCGCAACCGCTGGCACAATTCGACCAGCACACCCGACTCGTTGTACACGGGCAGCACGACGCTAATTAGCGCATCGGAAACCGGTGGCCGATTTGGCGGAACTGGCGCGGAGTTCATCGCGTGTTGATGATTCAGCAAGTTGCTATTCAATGTTGTATGGCTTCCGTCGCCCTGGCCTTACAGGCCACAAAAGTGTTGCCACGATCAAACCTAGGCCAAAACTTGAGACCATGCGGCCCAATTGCAGGCTCTGAGGTTGGAAATTCAGCGAGACTTTGTGGTTGCCGGGTAGTACGACCACGCCCATAAAATCGCCGTTTGCGGGCAGAACTTCGGCGTCTTTGCCGTCCAGCGTCGCGTGCCAGCCCCGATGGAAGCTTTCGCTGATGATTAGCAATTGCTGGGTATCACAACGGACGGCGAACGTGAGTGTTCCGGGACGATCGACAAGAACCTGGACATCACCAAGTGTGCCGGCTGATAAGGAGAGCGGTTTGCCGACCAAAGCCGTGTCGCTGATTGAAATTCGATTGATGTCACTTGCCGGATTGGTGCTCACGCTGGCATTTGTGACCAGCCACGCCCGCGGTTGCGGTTTCGGCAGTCTGATCCATTCCGCTTGGGATTCAGATTTTGCACCGGTCGACATCCAATCGACTCCGGCGACCTGCAATGCCGCTGATTGGCAATAATCGAGCTGCCGCGAGGGCTCTAAACCTGCGTAGCCGTCAACACGTTTCCATCCCGCAAACAAAATGCGGTCGCCGGCTCGTCTCGCGTTCTGGGCTTCGGCCGCCTTGTTTCCATTTGTTATGTCGAGGGACACCCGCGTGGTTGGCAACGCGGGCGGTACGTTTGTGGAATTGATGTAGTTGGCGAGGGAATCGGTGCGGTCCATCACCGAATAACTGAGTCCGTAGACCCCCAAATCAATTGCCGAGAGCACGATAAGTGCGGGAACAGCCCAACGCAAGCCGCGCGCGGCGAAGTGGATTAACCACACCGCCATAGACATCAGTAGAAGACCCATAAGGGTCAGCGGCCAATCGGAAAGGTACTGCGGCCAAACAATCAGGCCGGAGATTATTGCAATCACACTGGCGATCGGAAGCAACCACATTTTGCGCGGCATCGATTCGATCGCGCTCTTGCGAGGCGAACTTTTCTTCTGATGCAGGAGCAAAGTCATGCCAAGTGTGGCGAGTACGGCGACCGCGAGTTGAAAGATGACGATCGCCCGGCAAGGAAACCGGAAGTTATTCAACAGCGGCACATGCGCTTGAAACCAACCCATCGGGCCAAATCTGCCGAACGCCCACAGCAGAGCAGCGACCGCTGTGATCGATGCGGCAATGATCAGTGTCCGAAATTGCAGCGACCGATGGCGCATCAAACAGAACACCGCCAGTGCCAACGGTACTGCCCCGACGTAGAGGCCCAATTCGTGCGTGTTCTCTCCGACCACCCGTGTCGCAAACAAGTACGGAGCGACGAGTTGCAGCAGATTCAGTGAATGCAACGAGCCTTGACCGGCGAAGTCGGCGGACGCGGATTGTCGAACAGAGTTTTGCAGCGCATCGATCGTGGGCAGCAATTGGATTGCGCCAATCAAAAAGCCAATCAATACGGCGGCCATCCAGCGGCCAGCCAAGTACAACATTGCCCACCTCATGGCGATGTTCGATCGAGCGATCCAGAAAGCATATCCACCTTCCACGAGCAGCGAGAACAGCACGTATTGCGGGTAGCCCAGCAGTAATTGAGAACCTGTCAGCAGAGCAATCGCCGCAAACGCGCACCGTCGAAGCAGCGGTTTTTGCGACTTGATCAGAATATCACTCGCCAACAGCAGCCACGGCAAATGAGCGATGACGGCAACTGCATTCGGATGCACAAAGTGCAACAGATTGAATCCACCGAAGGTGAACGCCGTTGCACCGAACAACGCCGCGGCGTGAGCGATTTGCCACCGCCGCAGAAATAGATACATCCCAGCGAGCAAGAGCGGATAGCTCAGCCAGCACTCTAAATCAAATGCCAGCCACAACGGTAACGTCTTGTACAAAGCCAAATGCAACGGGTGATAACCGCCGATCTGCCCTTCGCCGGTCAGATAAAATCCGCAATACAAGTCGGGGCACCAATCGAAAGCTTCGCCACGTTCTAATTGCTGAGCGTAAAACAATCGGAGCGGCAAATGAAATTCGCCCAGATCATCGGCGACATACACTTGGCCGCGGAGCATTGGCCAAGCAAGTGCGACGAGCAGGGCAGCGGCGCTGAGCAGCGCAACGGGGAATGCAAGATCGCCTCGGGCAAATGGGGACTGGGAAATGTGGAATGTGGAACGAGTCTCCGATCCTGAATGTCGGTCGGCCGACGTTTCATAGCACGTCGGTAACTCCATCAAACCGGTTTCAGAATCGTTCGTCATGCCATGTCCGCCAGTTTTCTCCGTGATCTTCGTGACTCCGTGGTGAAATCCAGGGAAGAAATCAAATAGTCACGGTCGCAGCACGTGAAATCTTGGATATTAGCACCCGCGGATCAGCCGGCAGGTTGCGCAAATGCGGTGCATCGATGATCGAAAACGGACTGACCAAGTCCTGCCAGTGCTCGCCGCGTTGCACGATGTGACGATCGTCGATCGGCCCCAGACGATCCGCCGCAAGAGCGAGGTAACTGACGTTTTCCGGCCTTAAATTCATAATTCGCGCGGCTGTGGCATCGACGGCCGGAAGGTTGGGGCCGATCAGCACGAGGCCCATTGGCTTTGGACTCCCCATGATCGGCCCGTCCCCTTCCATGCACAAAATAGCATCGATAATCGCCAGCGATTTTGGCAGCGAAGCATTGATATCGTACACCGTGTTCGGAATCCCGGCATGATGCAGCACATTTTTCGGCCAGCCGTAGACAACACCGGGAATAGTGCCATACAAGTTTTTCATCGCGGCCGTGACACCGACCCAGTGATGAGTTTTCATCTTCGGCATCGAGACGATGAGGTCGGCCTGGGCAACGCTGCGCGGGAAATAAAACCCTTCGAGTGTGCTAACTTTGCCGCGATTCGGCGTCCACACGACTTCTTCATAATTGAGGTCGGCGAATGGCAGCTCTGCGTCGTCGAGGGCCGACCGCATTCCGCTTTCCGCGAGCGCCATCTCGGTATCGCGAACGTGGCCCGGGGCCTCGCCGACGACGACATCGGCGCCCCAATTGCGAAAAACTTCGGCAGCTGCGACGACCATCGCGGGATTTGTTGTCAAGTGCGGAGCAAGTTTAGTCGGCTCAACAAGGTTCGGCTTAAGCAGCACGCGCTTACCGCGCAACTGAGTTGGATCAACACCCGTGGCCAGCAAGCCATCGGCGATCGTTTGCCGCAGCGGTCCGTCGTATCGCTGATTCTTCGCAATAAACACCGGCTGCTGCGCGGCGAAGGCACGTTTAACGAGCGGGTATCCAATCGCGCCGGCGGCGACAGCGCCTGTGGCGATCAGCAGCTTGCGGCGGCCGAATTTGCACGGCGTTGATGCAGCGGGGCCAAGACTGCCGGATTGCAGCGGTCCATCGGTCGGCAAATTTTGGTGTTCTGTCATGTGCTTTGCGCGCCCTTTGGCTGTGCCGTAGCGGCTTGCGTAATCTTGACAAGCGGGCATTCCGCGCCTTGAGCGGCCAGCACCAAAAGCGCGAGAGTTAGCGGTGCGGCATCGCGCTGGATGGTGCGGCGATAGGCGTTTTCCAACCAATTGGCGGCTTCAGCAGGAATTCGATCGTGGGCCGCCAATCCCAGCAAACCGTAGCTCAGGGAAATCGGCGTCGTGTCCGCCGATAATGCTTCAGCGAGGTATTGCAACGATCGCTCAATTCGAGGGTCGTCGATCGTTTCACCTGCTAACGCCAACATGGTGATTCCAGTTGGTTCAACATGCGGACGCAGTCGTTGGCCAAAGACCACGGTGTTGCCGTAATTGCAGCCGCCGACGATCAGCAAACGGTTGATGAGAAGTTTCACACCCTCGCGAGTTCGCGGATGCTGTTTCAGCCCCACGGCTTTGAGTGCGAGCACCGAAACCGCGGTTGGTTCCTGCCACGAATGCGTGCTGACTACCCACGGCCAGCCGACCAATTGCGGATCGTGCCCAAACTCGGGCGACGGCTCCAACTTTTTGCCCTCGGCTGCCAGCAACCACTCTTGAGCGCGGGCAATGTCGAAGGCGTACGATTCTTCGGACGAATCAATTTGCGTTTTGGTCTCGGCCCGCTTTTGTTGCGAGGCAACCGTGGCAGCGATTATCGCCCAAGCTGTCGGCCAGCCCGGCTGTTTCAAATCAGCGAACGGCGCCACACTGCCGCCGGAAGATTGTGTTTTGGCGATCCATGTCAAATTCGATTGTGCAGATTCGGCACGATCTACGCCCAAAAGTGCAATTGCGGCAAGTGCCGTGGCCTCAGCGGCTGACACTTCGCCCGAATGATAACCGCACGGGCCGTGAGTCAGTCGATCGAGCGCATCGGTCGTCCAATGGTTCACAATTTGCATTTGCCACCGCGGAGCAATTTTACCACCACTGAATCAGATGAAACTTTGCGCCGCCAAATTCTTGCCTTGCACAACAACGATAGCTTTTAAGGAAGCGCCAAATAAATATTTGTTTCGATGCAAAGTGTTTGCTAACGAGAAGTTTACGCACGGTGATTGGGAAAGTGTGCGCTGTGTAAAAGATTTCTTAAAGTTCTCGATTTGACATCCGAAAAGCGCGACCTACGTTTGAATGCACAGGCAAAAGCAATTGAGCAATCAAGTGACTTTTGGCGTGTGACATGACTTTCGGGTCGTGGTAAAGCGTGGTCAGAGACCGCCGGATCCTTTTCCAAAAATAGATCGTCCGGTGCGTCAAAACTGGCGCGCAACAGAATTCGGGCCTGCTAGGCGTTTGCATCCTCGAGAAAGGCAAACCAGTCGTAAGGCTGGGGCGCAAAGCTATGGGTCCTGTATGTGTGTCAGGATTGCCAGGCTGCCGAAGGGGTGTTGGTCGCTTGAGCCCTGCTTAGGGGCAACAGTGGACGACAATCTCTCACCATCGAGGCGAGGCGCCGCGTGTTGTTCATTAACCAGGGTTTTGACTTGGGTGCATCTGCAGGCTGACGTCGGCCGGCCACCAAATCGTGATCGGCCGACGTCGCACTCATGCGAAATCCATCATCATCGTTAATTCCGATGAGCTAGGCTGGCGTTAGCAAAAGCTTGGTTCGTCGGCGGGAGGGTTCACATTTGTAGTGCGGGTTTGAAAGTCTGCGTGGAAGTTTGGTTTGAATAGTTTGAGGTTTGCTTTCCAATTTTTCTCCTACTTAGATATGAGGTCCATTCCGATGTCAAAATTCGTCAACAAGATTCAACGGTTTTTGGTTTCTGAAGACGGCCCCACCGCGGTCGAATACGCGGTGATGCTGGCGTTGATTATTATCGTGTGCCTGGCGGCCATCGGCTCCATCGGCACCAATGCCAACACCACATTTACCAACGTCGCCAACTCGTTAGGTGGCGGCAGCTAGTGCTACCGTCGCGTGACGTTTACCTTCCGATGTGATTCCAAGCCCAGGGGTGAGTGCCCCTGGGCTTGGGTCGTGTTCGGAGGTGGTGGATGACGCTGCTGGTTGTACGTTTCCACGGCACGACGCCTCCAAATTATCCCCGCTTCGTATCTGTTTTTGACGTATGGTTGATTATCGGAACGCTCATGCCGTGTATGCCTAAAGGGACCGAGGTTTGTCATGTACGCTGCAATTCCGACCGAGGCCGTCTGGGGTGCGATTCAGATCGTGAGTTATTTCATCACGGTAGTAGTAGTCTTCGTCAGCCTTGCGGTTACAGCCCGCGCTTGAGCGAACGCAAATAGCAAAACGCAAAACACGCCAGATACAGTTTTGCATTTTGCACTTTTTGTCATTCCCCACACCATCGCAATTGAAGAGGTAAGGAATCCTCCCCATGCCGGACAACAATTTTTTCGCCAGCGCCCTTGAACATTGGCCGATATGGCTGGTGACCATCACCCTGGTTGTGGCCGCCTTGATTGATGGCTGGCAATTGAAAGTGCCCAATTGGTTGACGTTTCCGCTGGTCCTCAGCGGCATTGTTTACAACACCGTCGCGTTTGGCTGGGAGGGACTCGGCGCCAGTTTGCTGGGCATGATGGTCGGCCTTGCGCTGCTGCTGCCAGCGTATGCCATCGGCGGCATGGGAGCCGGCGACGTGAAGTTGCTAGCCGGAGTGGGCGCTGGGTGGGCGTGAAAACAACGTTTTATTCGTTTTGCGCCTCGGCCGTTATTGGCGGCGTGATTGCCCTGGGGATGGTGCTCATCGGTCGAAGCTGGCGCAAGCACAAGAATCAGTTCTTGGTGATCGTCAACGAAATGCTGACGATCGGCAATCCATCTGCACTGGCCACCATTGCGGCCGAGCGCAAAAGTTCCATGCTGTTATTGCCTTATGGCATTCCTATCGCTATCGGCACCATTGCTTACTTCTTTTGGGCAGGACTGCTGCTATGACTAACCTAACATCATGCTATCGCGATTGTTCGATCCAAAAATTGACCCGCCAACAGGTAAATGGACCGGCGGCAAATCTCAAGGTGGAGAATCTCTGGCGATCGTGCCGAAGAAACCGACGGGGGGCTGCTGTCGTCGAGTTCGCCTTTGTAGCCCCTGTCTTCTTTCTGCTCGTGTTCGGCATGATCGAATACGGGCGGATGGTCATGGTTCAACAAGTAATTACCAATGCCTCGCGTGAAGGAGCGCGAGTCGGCGTACTTGATGGTTCGACAACAGCCCAGGTTCAAACCGCTGTTACCAGTTACTTGACAGCGGCAAATATTCCGACCGGTTCCGCAACGGTAACGGTTTCGCCCGATCCACCCAGCAGCGCTGGGTACGGCGGCGCGGTTACATGTACGGTCTCGATCGGCTTTAACTCGGTTAGTTGGTTGCCATCGCCGATGTACTTAGGGGGCAAAACATTGACGGCGACTGCCACGATGCGCCGCGAAGCCGTTCAATAATCAGTTTTAAGCGTTCAGTACAACAATTTTACTAAGATCAACACTAGAATCCTGAATCAAAAACGGAATTGAAGTTCGGATCGGATCGTGAGGGGGAATGCGACCTAAGTCATTAATACTGCTGTTGCTTGCGCTGGGCTGCGGCCTGGTGGCCTCGATTGGCATTAGCCAGGTGATGGACGCGCGCAATCGCAACGCCGCCCCTGTCGTTGAGAAAGAGCCAATTTTAGTCGCGCTCAGAGATATCAAAGTCAATGAGCCACTGGGCGAGAAAAATCTCAAACTTGAAGAATGGCCCAAAGATAAAATTCCGGCCGATGCCATTCGCGACTTGAAAGATGCTCAAGGCCAGCGGGCCGGCGGCATCATTCTGACTGACGAGCCGCTGCGAAAAGCGAAATTTGCCGTCGATCATCGAATCGAAGAAATCCCGCGTGGTTACCGAGTGGTGGCGGTGTCGGCCGATGCGGTTAGCGCAACGGGAAACTTGCTACAACCCGGCGATCGCGTCGATGTGCTTCTGGCCGTGAAGCACAATTCCAGCACGACGGATCAAATGGCCAAAACGATCCTGCAAGATATCCGCGTATTTGCGGTCAACGACCAGTATCGCCCGGCGGAAGGCAATAAGTCGGATGAATCGATTACCGCGAAGACTGTTTCGCTTTTGGTGACACCTTCGCAGGCAGAAACCATTGCTCTGGCCGGTGAAATGGGCAAGATCCGCTTGGTGCTGCGGCATCCCGATGACGATGCTGTTACTGAAACGGCCGGCGCAGAAGAAAGCGAAATTCTGCAAGGCAGCGGCCACTCAGACCGCAATCACGATGCTCCAGACGGTTCGCCTGACAAAAACGGTGGCGTGCTGGCTTGGCTAAAACGTCAAACGACACCGGCACAACCGGCTGGGCACATACTTGCTCAGATCGCGCCCCCGGAGCCAGAAGAGCACTTCACGATGGAAGTGATTAAGGCCGACGAACTAAGCCGCGTTGATTTTACCCGCAGTAACAAAGATGGCCGTTGGTGGAACAACAGCACAAACGGCGCTGCACCTGGCGCCGGCAACAAAGCGCCCGCAGTCTCAATGCCGATTCCAACGACGCCTCCTCCATCGGCCGGCCCGACTGCAACTCCGAATCCAGCGATCGACACGACCCCGAACTTTATGTTGCCGGGCGGCCAGAGACCTCCCGTTGGAGACAGTTAACAATTGACGATCCAAGCGAAACGGTTCCGCAGGATTCGGAAACGGATCGCCTAGACAGTTAGTCACGTCCCGCAGTCTTTCCTTTCGACTTTCAACCAAACGCCACGTTCGACTACACCAGAGAGGACAAGGATGTTCTCAAACATTCCTGGGCGGATGCCCATCGTGCGCTTTCTTGGCGCAAACCTGCTTATTTGCACTTTGGCCGCGGCTCTTGCGCCTGGGCAAGAACTGACTGCCCCGCTGCCGCCAGCCGGAGCATTTTCAGCGCCCGGTGCCCCGCAGGTCCCAACGCCGCCAAGCTATCCGCCTGCGCAGGAAACCAGCGCCGCCACGCCCGCTTCATCGGGCACGGAGCCGGTCATCCACCGCATCCAATCGCCGAACGAGCGGATTGAGATGACCGTGAACTCCAGCCGGGTGTTGTCGCTGGATCAGAATATTCCGCGCGCGCAGGTGAACAACAAAGACATTGTCGAGCTGACGCCGCTCTCGCCCAACGAAATTCAAGTGGCGGCCAAAAAAGCCGGTGTCACGCAGATCAACCTCTGGAACGACAAAGGCCAAATTTATTCGGTCGATTGCGTTGTTTACGGAGATGCCCGCGAATTGCAAGAGCTGCTGAATTCGCAGTTTCCAGCGGCCAATTTGAAGGTTCGCCCGATGGCGAGCAGTGTGCTCTTGACCGGGTTCGTCGATCGACCGGATACAGTCAGTCAAATCATTCAGATCGCCCAAGATTATTACCCCAAAGTGATTCCCGACATCCGTGTCGGGGGCGTGCAGCAGATTCTCTTGCACGTGAAAGTGGCGGAAGTCTCGCGAACCAAAGCCCGATCATTGGGATTCGACTTCGCCAAAATCAACGGCAATAGCTTTATTGCCTCTAGCGTTAGTGGGCTGCTCAGCGCCGCTAGTGTCTCAGGCGGAACCGCGGCGGCGCAGGGAGCTGGCGACACAGTGCGTTTCGGCTTGGTCGATGGCAACAGTGCTTTCTTTGGCTTTCTGGAAGCGCTGCGTAAAGAAGACGTGCTGAAGATTCTATCCGATCCGACCCTGGTTACCGTTAGTGGTCGGCCGGCGTTCTTCAACTCCGGCGGCGAGTTTCCGATTCTAGTGCCGCAAAGTTTGGGCACCGTGTCGATTGAATACAAAAAATTCGGTACGCAGTTAGATTTTGTGCCCATTGTATTGGGGAACGGCAATGTGCGCTTGGAAGTGCGCCCGCGGGTTAGCGAAATCGATCCCACGCGCAGCATCACCATCAACGGCACCACCGTTCCAGGGTTACGGGTGCGGGAAGCGGATACCGGGGTGGAAATGAAACCGGGCCAAACCTTAGCGATCGCCGGGCTTGTGCAGACACGTCTTGAAGCGTCGAATCGTGAAATCCCTTGGCTTGGCGAATTGCCCTGGGTGGGAGCCGCCTTCCGCCGCACCAGCCAGATTGAAGAAGAAGTTGAATTGCTGATTCTAGTCACGCCTGAAGTTGCTGCGGGGCTTGATCCCTGTGAAACTCCGCAGTGTCTGCCAGGAATGCACAGCGATGTGCCGAACGATTGTCAGCAATACTGGCGCGGCTACATCGAAGTGCCATCCAAGGGGCCTTGTGGTCCGGGATGCGGCTGTAGCGTCGGCGGTAGCAATTCCGATGGCGGCGTGCTTCCCGGCGGCGGCTCACAGCGAATCGAAGACATTTCGCCGGGCACGCCCGCACCGGCAAGCTCCAGCGAAGCGCGACGACCCGGACAATCGGCCAGCGTCTTCTCTGCGGCCAGCGCAGGCCGCAACTCAGTAGCGCCGGCCGCTGGGCAGAATCGGTACAACCCGACCAGTCAGCCAGATCAGCGTTCTGCAACACGCACCAATGCTAGTGGGAATGGCCCGGGTTTCATCGGACCCGTGGGTTATGACGTATTAAACTAAGGGCGAATTGCACTTAGATTACTTTGCCGGTTTGCAGGTGTCGATTTCACTTGACGGGCAAAGCGGTACGTCTGTCGGTATGCAACTATGTCCAATGTTCTTCGACTAGCGATCGTCGATCCCAGCGATCCGGCACGCGAGTCGCTCAAATCGCTTTTGCTGGGCCTCGACATGGTCTGGCTCGAGGCGGAGTGCTCACGCTACGAGTTCTTCGCCGATGTTGTTGCGCAAACACATCCTGATATTGGTGTCGTTGCGCTCGACGCCGATCCGGATAAGGGGCTCAAACTTGTCGAACAACTCGCCGCCGCTTCGCCGCAATGCAGCATTTTGGTCGTCAGCGGTTCGACCGATGGCACGCTGATTTTGCGAGCCATGCGGGCAGGCGCCAAAGAGTTTCTACCTAAGCCGGTCAGAATTGAAGATCTTGTTGGCGCATTAGAACGGCTGAGCGAACGACAATTCGGCAAAGGCGAAGGCAAGGTTCGCGGCAGCCAGGTGATTGCCGTCTGTGGCTCCACGGGCGGTGTAGGCACAACGAGTCTGGCCGTCAACTTGGGATGCGCACTAGCTGCTGACTCGAAGAACTCGGTCTGTCTGGTGGACCTTGACCTTAGCTTGGGCGATGCCGATGTTTTCCTCGACACCATTCCCGACTACACGCTCGTCGACGTCGCTCAGAACGTGACGCGGCTCGATTTTACGCTGCTCAAGCGTTCGCTGACAAAACACTCTTCCGGTCTGTTCCTGTTGCCTCGGCCTGTGCAATTGGAAGATGCCGCACATGTCACGCCCGAAGATTTGCAACGGATGATCGGCCTGCTGAAGGCGACATTCACGCATTTGATTCTTGATCTGTCGAAGGGATATTCGGCAATCGACATGGTGGCCCTGGAAACGGCGACTCAGGTGCTGCTGGTAACGCAGTTGGATTTGCCCTGTCTGCGGAACGTGGTGCGACTGATGTTGTCGTTCGGCGAAATCAATGGGTTGAAGGACAAAGTCAAAATCGTTGTCAACCGTGCCGGACTCGACGCTTCGCAAATCAGTTTGAAGAAGGCTCAGGAAACGATGGGCCGCGAGATATTCTGGCAACTGCCGAACGATTACCGCACGATGTCGGAAGTGCGCAACAACGGTGTGCCGCTCGTTGAACAGGCGCCGAAGGCGGCGATCACACAATCGTTCATCGAGCTGGCCGAGTATTTCACCTCAGGCGCGCACGCCTGATAAAGAAGCTGCTGACGGCACCGACGACGCCAAAGCCAGCAAAGGCTCTCGTTGGCGTACTTTGTTCGGCAAGAAGTAGCAATCAATCCGCACAACGCTAAGTCGCTGGCGGCTCCAGGCTCCGGATTGTGAAATAGGTCCCTTCTTCTAGCGACGCCTTTTTGCCTCATCCACGTCGCCATTTGTAAGCTATGGTTCCCGAGGGCGACCAGTGCCCACTGCGATTGGTCCAGACTTCGGCACACACCATCGAATTTCGCGCCATGGCTGCGGCAAAACCACTAACGGCTAGCAATCGTGCTAACGAGAAGACATCGGCTTCCGAATTCGAGGCGCTCAAGCGCCGCATTCACACGAAGCTGGTCGATAAGCTCGATTTGACTCGTGTAGGCGAACTTGAAGGCGACGTGCTACGCCGCGAAATTCGCCTCGTCGTAGAGCATCTCTGCGACACCGAAGATCACCTGCTCAACCGCAGCGAGCGCGATCGGCTGGTCGAGGAAGTTCTCGACGAAACCTTCGGGCTCGGCCCGCTCGAATTCCTGCTCAAGGATCCGTCGATCAGCGATATTCTGATCAACGGTCCCAAGCAGGTTTATGTGGAACGTCGGGGCAAGCTCGAAAAGACGGGGGTCAATTTCCGCGACAACGGACATTTGCTGCAAATCATCGATCGCATCGTTTCACGTGTTGGGCGGCGCGTCGACGAAGTTTGCCCGATGGTCGATGCCCGCTTGCCCGATGGCAGCCGTGTGAACGCCATTATTCCGCCCTTGGCGCTTGACGGTCCCGCGGTTTCAATTCGTCGTTTCGGCGCGAATCCGCTGAAGCTGGAAGACCTGCTGAACTACAAAGCATTTACACCGGAAATGGTGATGTTGTTGGAAGGCGCGATCAAGGGACGACTGAATATCATTATTTCAGGCGGAACCGGCTCCGGTAAAACGACGCTGCTTAACACGCTATCGAGCTTTATCCCCGGCCACGAGCGTATCGTGACGATCGAAGACGCGGCGGAATTGCAGCTTCAGCAAGAGCACATTGTGCGGCTGGAGACAAGGCCACCCAACATCGAAGGTAAAGGCGCCATTACGGCCACCGATCTGGTGAAGAACGCGCTGCGTATGCGGCCGGAACGAGTGATCATCGGTGAGTGCCGTGGAGCCGAAACGCTCGATATGCTGCAAGCCATGAACACTGGTCACGAAGGCTCGATGACGACGCTCCACGCCAACACGCCGCGCGACGCCATCGCGCGCATCGAAACCATGATTACGATGGCCGGTTTCGAGTTGCCTTTGAAAGCGCTCCGGCAGCAGATCGCCAGTTCCGTCGATTTGGTAATTCAGGCCTCGCGACTGCAAGGGGGCGTTCGCAAGGTGACGCACATCACCGAAATCGTCGGCATGGAGCAAGAGACTGTCGTGATGCAAGACATATATATGTATTGCCAGGATGGCATCGATGAAAACGGAAGAGCGGTGGGACGATTCGAATCGACCGGTATCCGTCCAACGTTTATGGACCGCCTGGAACAAGCCGGCGTGCGCCTGCCCGCCAGCGCCTTCCGTCAGCGAACAATGTTGCAAGATTGAAAGAAACAATTAGCGACTGCAAATAGCCCAGTAACCCCCGGTGGAAGCCGGGAGACGAACACCCATCGCCATGTCACCCCTATTGATCTCCATCCTGGCGTTTTTTGCCGTCGCCGCGCTGGTGGGCGGATTAGCTCTGGTGTTGCGCGGCGGAGACAACTCACGTGCTGAAGATCGACTGGCGATGCTGGTGGCCGCAAAAGGCGGCGCCGGTGGCCAAAACGCTCAAAGAAAGCGGCGTACTATCACAACCGCTGGATGTCACCCAAAGTGCGCTGGCAGAATTTTTCGGCAGGTTTCGGAATCTCGCCTTGTTGTTCGAACAGGCCGACACTTCGCTGACACCCACCAAGTTTTTTGTGATCAGCGCCGCCATGGGCGTAGCGGGCTCGATTGCGGCCGCGGCCACAGGATTAAATCCGGCGTTTGTGCCGATATTCACCATCATCACCGGAATTCTGCCGCTCATTTGGCTCGTGTTCCGACGCCGGCGGCGCTTGAAGGCTTTTGGCAAACAGTTGCCTGATGCGCTGGAATTGATCGCCCGAGCGCTGCGTGCTGGTCATAGTCTGGCCGCGGGATTCAATTTAGTGGCCGGCGAAATGTCGGTGCCGATCAGCGTGGAATTTCAACGTGTTTACGAAGAACAGAACCTCGGAATTCCCATGGACGAGGCACTTAAAAACCTCACCATTCGTGTACCGAATTTGGATTTGAAGTTCTTCGCCACGGCGCTAATTTTGCAACGTCAGACGGGCGGCGACCTGGCAGAAATTTTGGACAAGATTGGCAGCTTGGTCCGCGATCGATTTCGCATTTGGGGACAGGTGCAAGCGCTTACGGGTGAAGGCCGGCTGTCGGGCATCGTGCTGCTAGGTCTGCCACCCTGTCTGTTCGCGGCCGTGTATTATTTGAATCCCGACTATGTCATGGTGCTGTTCACCGACCCGATGGGCAAGAAGATGCTCGCCGGCGGCGTGATTATGCAGATCCTCGGAGCTCTGGTCATCCGCAAAATTGTAAACATTAAGGTCTAAATTCCGTTTTGATTGCGCAAGCAGCACTTGGCTGAGCGCGACGAACTGAAACTGCCCCCTACGCTTAAATCGCCATGCTTGCCGCAGCACTCATTACGCTGGAAAGACTGGTCCCCTTCGCTGTGTTCGGCTTGTTTGCCGCCGTAGCTTTTTGGGCACTGGAATTCTTTGCTGGCCGCAGCAACCGAACGTCTGAACGCTTGGATGAAATTCGCAATCCACTTAGCCGGCGGCGCGATCAGCTGGCCAAAGGCAAGAAGCAAGACACGATGTCGAAGATGCTGGAAAAGGCCACGCCGGTCTTTTCCGCGCCGCTAAAGCCGAAGACGGAAGTCGAAACCAGCAAACTCAAATCAAAACTCTCGCAAGCCGGCTTCCGCGGCGATGCCGCTGCCAGCCTTTTCCTCGGTCTGAAATTCGTCGGGCTAATCGCCGGTCTGTTCTTCGGGGGCGGCGGTATGTTGATTGCTTATGGCGCTAATCGGAATGCCATGATGTATGCCGTTTGCATCGCCGGTTTCCTTTTCTATCTGCCAGACCTCATCGTTTGGTTCATTGGACGTAGCCGACGACAGCAAATCTTTTTGTCGCTGCCTGATGCGCTCGACCTGCTGGTTGTTTGTGTGGAAGCCGGGCTGGGCTTGGATCAGGCCATGCGTAAAGTCGCCGAAGAAATGAGGCGCACGGCGCGCGTCATTGCCGAAGAATTCGGCTTGTGTAACTTTCATTTACAGATGGGAAAAGCCCGCAACGATGTGCTGCACGATCTGGGCGAACGGACCGGTGTCGACGACCTGCGGAGCCTGGCGGCGATTTTGATCCAGGCCGACAAATTCGGCTCCAGCGTGGCCCAGGCCTTGCGCGTGCAAAGCGATTCCATGCGAACCCGCCGCCGTCAGCTGGCCGAAGAGAAAGCAGCCAAGACCGCGGTGAAGCTGATCTTCCCGCTCGTGATCTTTATCTTCCCCGGCATCTTCGTCGTGCTCGTAGGTCCGGCCGCCATCACGATGGTTCGTGAAATGTTCCCGGTGATGAGCGGGGGGAAATAGCAGCAAGCTAAAGATTCGAAAGCCCACTTGCGGCCCTGTCAAACTCTGCCGGTTTTTCCACCTGTACCGGTTAGCTGATGCTGTGCAGAGTATTCCATGCACGCCAGCCGATACGGCAATTAGTCGATGGGCTCGCCTCATTTAGCTCCAAACAGCTGCGCTGCTAGCAGCCACGAGCATTCACGTTACGGAGGATGCAGCATGTTGCGTCAACGTTGGGTACTTGCAATTGCATTGACGCTGTTGGCCTGTGGAAAGGTCATCGGCGGCGAATACGGCAACTCGGACCCGTGGCACAACGTCTGGACCGATTGGCACCGTAACAACTGCTGGATGGAGCCGTTCAATATTCCCGATCGGGCCAGCGTCGGCAATTTCATGGATGCTCAGATCGCCAAAGGCTGGCAAATGCAATGCTTGCTCGGCGATCCACATTTTGAGCCCGATAACAACAAACTTTCGCCCGCCGGCGTTTCCAAGCTTCGCGAACTTCTGCGAAACCCTGCCCTGGCGCATCCGGTGTTCGTAGAACGCGCTTGGACCGACGAGACCACCGCCAAGCGTCTGGCGGCCGTGCAGCGTGCCGTCGCTGAAATGTCGCGTGGAACAGCGCCCGATGTACTGGTTTCCAACCTGCCGCTTAGCACTGCTCCCGCCGACTCGGTGAACGGAGTGAACACCTGGCTATCGGCCTATATGCAAGGCATTCCCAAACCAACGCCTAAGGCTTTTCAGAACAACGATAGCAGTGGCAGCGGCTCGTCCGGCAGCCCCTAATCGTTGCTAGCAAGTCTGCAGACCATGCCGGCGAATCGAGCCACAGATTCTGCCGACGAAAAGCCCACAATTGAAATTGTTCCAATGCGGTCGGCACGCTGAGCAAAATCACTGCAATCCGCGACTTCGGCTTCAGCGGCCTGCTAACCCGTGACGATCAAACCCAACGAGACCGTTCCGTGGCTTCGTCACGCTGCGCTCAAAAGAATGGTTTCAAACGAGACGGTGTCAGTCAATTTGCACGTTGCCCGCGGGCAGGGGCTGCGATACGGAGGTGGGGGGTGCGTACTTTCTCGCGCTTGATTGCGCTTGCGGCATCGGGAGCCATCGGGCTTGCTGGATGTTCTAATCCGTTTGGCGGTTCGTCAGGGCTGAGCGTCGGCAAATCCGGCACGTACGATCAGTTCTCTAAGGACTATCAGGAGCGCTCCGTCGTAGCGCCGGGAATGGGATTGGACAACAAGCCAGAACCAAGCGCTTTGCAAAAGTTTGGCTCCGCAGTGGCTGCGGTGCCCGAAAAAGTCGGCAGCTCGCTGAAATCTGGCGCTACGAAAGCAACAAGCTGGATGGCGCCCAGTTCCAAGACGGAAGTGGCGGCCGCGGCGCCGACGACAAGCAGCGGATGGTTCCCGAAAAAGCAGGAAGCTAGCACCGAATTGCATGTCGCCACCGCACGGGTTTACGAAAAAAATGGCAACTACGCAGCCGCCGCTGAAGAATACGAAAAAGCATTAAAGCAATCGCCCAACGATGTTACGGCGCTGTTGTCGTACGGTCATTTACAAGATCATTTGGGCAAGCTGAGCGACGCCACGAACCTGTACTTGCGAGCCGTCAAGGCAAATCCCCGAGAAGCAGCGGCGCACAACGATCTTGGTCTGTGCTACGCTCGGCGAGGCATGATCAACGATTCGCTGAAGTCCTTGTCGAAGGCTGTCGAATTGCAGCCGGAACGCGCGTTGTATCGCAACAACCTTGCCACAGTGCTGGTCGATCAACGGCGAACGGAAGAGGCGTTGGCTCAACTGCGAACCGTGCAAAGCGAAGCGGTTGCGAACTACAACATCGGCTATCTGTTATTGCAACGAAAGCAGGATACTTTAGCCGAATCGCACTTCCGCCGCGCCATGCAGTTGGATCCATCCATGGCCGAGGCGAGCGATTGGTGTGAACGTTTGGCAATGCGATCGTCGAGCCAGCCGACCACGGTGGCCTATCAGCGGCCAGGCGCGCCGGCGGTCCAGTTGGCTGCGATGCCAACGCCGCGGCCGGGATCTTTTGGTCCAGCTCCCGAGCCCGCTGCACCTGTTTATACCCGACCGCAAATGTCGCCTGCGGCCGATCCTTCGCTGGTCGGGAACCGTTACGCCACAGCGCCGGATGCAGCTACAGCCAGTGCGGGCGTCGTTGGTAGTCCCCCTGGCAACAACCTGTCGCCACCAACGCCGGACACCTTGAGCAACTACCATCCGGCAATCCAAAACGCCGAGCTGCGCTTCTTGCCGCCGGTTCAGTAATTAGCCCTGTCACTCCTTTTGAGAGAGAAAACTGCATCAGGCTCGCAGTTGCGCTCCGTGCGATTTCTGGCAAGCGGCCACAATTTCATCCCGCACTCGATCGGCTTCTGCACTGGTGAGCGTGCCGTCGTTGCGTCTCAGTGTGATAGTGAAGAGCTGACTCTTCTTCTTGGGCCCCCACCGCTTCGGATCGCGATACGTGTCGCGGTATTCCACCGCCTCCAATTCGCTGCCGCCGGCGGTGCGCACTGTGCCGGCCAAATCTGCCCAGCGAACCCGCTCATCGACCACTAAATTCAAATCGCGTGACACCGCCGGATACGGCGACAACTCTGCGGCGTGCGGCACGAGTTCAGCAATCTTTTCCAGTGAGGCAATTTGCAATTCGACAACCGTCGTCGGCTCGCGCAGCTCGAATGCTTTGAGCGCCGTGGGACTCACTTCACCCAAAAAGCCGAATCGCCCGCCGGCGATTTGCAATTCCACACCCCAGCCCGGCCGGAACAGCAGATGTTTGAAATCCACAACGTCGATCGTCGCAGTCGGATTTAGTCGCGCCACGATCGCTTCGACAATTCCTTTCACCGCCAAAAAATCACCGCCGCTGGTCAGACCCAGCATCAATTTCTCATTCGGCAGGCCGTTTGGTATGGACAAATAAGCCCGCGCGATTTCAAACAGCTCGACTCGCGGATTTCCGACCGCCTCGTTGTTACGACGGGCTTCTAGCAAGCTGGGAATCAAACTTCGCCGCAGCCGATCGGCCCGTCGCAAAATGGGCATCGCCGATGTCAAGGCAGGCGCATCTGACCACGGGCTGAATGCCTCGGAAGCTGCTTCTTCAACCAGGCTGACCGTCATCGCTTCATCGATTCCAGCACTGATGAGCACCTCGCGCACTTTGCTCAGAACCCGATCTCGATCGGTGCGATGACTGCTGGCCATCGGCACATTCACATCTTCGGGAATGGCCTCGTACCCATGAATGCGGGCCACTTCTTCGATCAGATCGATCTCGCGAGTGAGATCGCGCCGCCAACTTGGCGGGATGACTTTTATGGTCCGTTGTCCGTTGTCCGTTGTCCGTTGTTGCTCTTGGTTGCCGAGTGCCGCGAGAATTCGCCGCACTTCACTTGGATCGATTTCGATGCCCAGAATCCGCTTGATTTGGTCGAGCCGCAGCACCACCGACTCGCGTGTCGCCGTTTGGCGGCCGACATCCACCACGCCCGTGGCCAAATCTCCGCCGGCTTCTTGCGAAATCAGTTCGCAGCAGCGGCGGCTCGCCCAATCGACGCCGGCCGGATCGAGTCCGCGTTCGAACCGGTAGGAGGAATCGCTGTGCAGCGAAAGTTTGCGAGCGGTGTTGCGGATCGACATCGGATCGAACTCGGCGGCTTCAATCAATACATCGACCGTCGCCGCGGTTACTTCCGTTTCCGCGCCCCCCATCACCCCGCCAAGCGCCACCGGCCGGCTGCGATCGGCAATCACGCACATGCCGGGCTCCAGTTCGTACACCTTGTGGTTGATGGCCTCGAACTTTTCGCTCTTGCGAGCTTGGCGGACAATGATTTCCTGTCCATCGAGCTTGCGAAAATCAAACGCATGCAGCGGCTGTCCGTTTTCCATTAGCACCAGATTGGTGATATCCACCACATTGTTGATCGCTGCAATGCCGAGGGTGGCCAAGCGATCGACGATCCACTTCGGACTCGGTTTGACTTTGATTCCGCGGATCACCCGCGCCGTGTATCGCGGACACAACTGCGGCAATTCAATCGCGACCTTCGTCAACTCCGCCGCCGATGTTTTTCCTTGCTTCGGCTGTGGATCGGACACCGCCAGTGGCAGATCGAACAGCACCGCCGCTTCTCGGGCAATGCCGATATGCCCCAAACAATCGGGCCGATTGCTGGTCACTTCCAGATCAATCGCCAAATCATCGCCAATGCGCTGGGTCTCTTCGTGATTCAAGCCCGCCATCATCAGCCGCCGTTCGACTTCCTCGACCGGCACTTTGTCGAGCCCCGGCACCAGTTGTTTGAGCCAATTCCAGGAAACGATCATGGTGGAAACAGAAGGCGTTAGGTGGTAAGTGGTAGGCGGTGTAAAGCTGGCGATGGTATCACCAGTTGGCAGCACATAGTCCGACCGTGTTCGGTCGGGAAGTCGTATTTGAATTCAATCAATCCCGGTTCAGCGGCGACGCAGCAGTTTAGTCGATCGCTACCGTGCATCCAAGCCAGTCGCGATCACGCCAGCGGATCAATCGGCGGCGGTTCAACGATGGTCTCCCGCAAGTCGTCCGTAACCGCACGTTGTCGCTCGAGGCGGATGATTAAAAGACCCACCAAGAGCAACCAGATCGGCAAATTGAACAGCGCGAGCCGGGAGAAAATGTTCGATAGAACCAGAGCTGGGTACCAACCTTGAAGAAACAAGGCCGCACCGCAAGCCAAGAATATCGCTGCTACGATGAAACGAGATATGAGCCAAATGCCAAGGGGCCATGAGCGCCGCAATCCCTCGCGTCGCGCCATGGCAAAAACGAATAAGGCGAAGGGAGCAAGCATGGCTCCAACAAAGCAGTCGATGAGGAACCCCCAGGAATTAATGAACTCCCACAGATAGATCGGTCCCGTCAAAGAACGCCCATGATCATGCGATAGGATCAGTCGCCAGATCATCAAGCAGGCAATGAACGCTTGGAGAATCGCAAGAATAAACGTCGTCCAAAAACAAACCATCCATATTCGTTGCTCCCATTTGCCGGGCCGGCGTGCAGTTACAACCGGCTTTGCCCAGTTGGGCAGCGGAGAAACGGCAGCAATTGGCACTTGGTTGCTCATGTGGTTTTCAATTTAGCGCGGCTGCAACGCCTGCTTTTCAAGCTCCGCTTGCCATTCATGCAATAACTGCATTGCGGCCAGCGGTGAAACGTTGTTCAAATCGAGCGCACGCAGTTTTTCGACAATCGGATGTGGCTCGGCGGCGAACAGCGTCAGTTGCAAATCGCCGAGGCGGCGTGATTTTCCGCGACGGCCGATTTTCGGGCGGCCGTCGTCATCCAGATGTTCTTGCTCCAAGCTGCGCCAGAATTTGTTTCGCGCGCGTGTTCACTTCGCGCGGCACGCCGGCCAGCCGCGCGACGTGGATGCCGTAACTTTTGTCGGCGGCACCTTCGACGATTTTGTGCAGGAACACCACCTGCTCTTCCCATTCGCGCACCGCCACGTTCAGATTCCGCACGCTGGAAAGCGTTTTCGCCAGGTCGGTCAGTTCGTGATAGTGCGTGGCAAACAGCGTGCGGCAGCCGATGTGGTCGTGCAGATACTCGACCACTGCCCAAGCCAGCGAGACGCCGTCGTACGTGCTGGTGCCGCGGCCGATTTCGTCGAGAATCACCAGACTGCGCGGCGTGGCCGTGTTCAAAATCCGGGCCGTCTCGACCATCTCGACCATGAACGTGCTTTGGCCGCGGCTCAGTTCGTCGCTGGCGCCGACGCGGGCAAAAATGCGATCGGCCAAGCCCAGCGTGGCTTCGTGAGCCGGCACGAAACTGCCGATTTGCGCCATCAGTGTGATCAGCGCCACTTGGCGGATGTACGTGCTTTTGCCCGCCATGTTGGGGCCGGTAATCAGCAAGATCAAACCATCGTCCGGCGAGGCAATCGTGTCGTTGGGGACAAACGATCCTTCCGCCAGCAGGCAATCGAGCACCGGATGGCGGCCGTCGCGAATCGAGAGTGCCGGTTCGTCGACCAACTTCGGCCGGCAATAATTGCGGGCTCGTGCTAAATCGGCCAGTGCCGCCAGCACATCGAGTTGGGCCAGCGCTGCCGCCGTAACTTGCAATCGCCGGACGTGAGCCGCCACGAATTCGCGCAGCTCGACGAACAGCTCGTATTCCAATTCCTTCGAGCGTTCGTCGGCGGTGAGGACTTTTTCTTCGTACTCTTTCAGTTCCGGCGTGATGTAGCGCTCGGCATTTTTCACCGTTTGCTTGCGGATGTAGTTGGCCGGAATTTTGTCGCCGTGCGTGTGCGTGACTTCGATGTAATAGCCGAACACTTTGTTGAAGCCGACCTTCAGCGTGGAAATGCCGGTGCGTGCGGCTTCCTGGGCCTGATATTTGGCGATCCACTGCTTGCCGCCGGCCGCTAATTCGCGCAAGCCGTCTAGTTCGGCATTAAAGCCCGGGCGAATGATTCCGCCTTCGCGGCATTGCAGCGGGCAATCGTCCACCAGGGCCGCTTCCAGCCGCGAGCGAATCTCCGGACAAAGATCGATCTCCGTTTCCAACCGTGAAAGCAACTCGCTGCGACGACCCGTAATTTTCGCCTTTAGCGCCGGCAATACGGCAAGAGCACTGCCGACATGAGCCAGATCGCGGGGACTGGCCCGGCCGGTCGTGATCCGCGCCAAGCAACCGCTGCAGATCGTAAATGCCGCGAAGTTTTTCACGCAGTTCGTCGCAAGCCGGCCGTCGGCCACAAGCTCGCCGACGGCATCGAGCCGCTCGTCGATCGCCGCCAAATCGGCCAGCGGATTGGCCAGCCAATCGGCCAACAGTCGCGAACCCATAGCGGTGACCGTGCGGTCCAGCACCGCCAGCAGCGAGCCTTCGCGGCCGCCGCCGCGCAATGGTGCGGCGAGATTTCCAAGCTGCGGCGAGTCGATTCGTCGATCTCCAGCGTCGTGCCCGTTTGATACGGCAACAGCCGATCGAGATGCGCGAGCGAAGTGCGCTGCGTTTCGGCCAGATAATCGAGAATCGCGCCTGCCGCCCGCAGCGCCAGCGCATCGCGTTGGGCTTCGAATCCAAATCCTTCCAGCGTGGCCGTGCCGAAATGCTTGGCAAGCGTCTGCGTGGCCGTCGGCAAAGAAAACGCCCAAGCGGGCCGCTGCGTGGTGAGCATTTTGCCGTTATCATTGGCGGCCAGAGTCGCCCATCCGGCAAGCTTCCATTGGTCGCAGTCGGCCCGCTTCCTCGACCAAACATTCCGCCGGCCCGATGCGCGCCAGTTGATCGGCCAGCTTCGATCGCGGAAACACCGCCGCCTGAAATCGGCCAACCGAAAGTTCAACCCAAGCCAGGCCAACGGCGCTTTCTCCCTCTCCCTTAAGGGGAGAGGGCCGGGGTGAGGGTGATTGATTGCCTTGTGCTGAATCCCCCTCACCCTGCCCTCTCCCGTCAGGGGAGAGGGTTTTGAAATCCGAACGGCCTGGAGCCGAGTTCCGGGTGCCACTGCTAGCTCGCCCAGCAGTGGACGCCACCACCGCGGCCAGATAATTGCACTCCCGCGGATCCAACAGCGCATCGTCGGTCAGTGTGCCTGGCGTCACCACCCGCGTGACTTCGCGCTTCACCAGTCCCTTCGCCTGCCGTGGGTCTTCCACCTGCTCGCAAATCGCCACCCGCATGCCCAGCGACACCAATTTGGCCAAATAACTTTCGAGCTGATGATGCGGAAAGCCCGCCATCGGCACGGCGTTTTCGCTCTTATCGCGACTGGTGAGCGCCAATCCCAACAGCCGGGCGGCTGTGCGGGCGTCGTCGAAAAACAGCTCGTAGAAATCTCCCATCCGAAACAAGCAGCAGCGCACCGGGACACGCCGCTTTTGCATCTTGATACTGCCGCATCATGGGAGTTTCTGCCATGACGGCGATGTTAGCAAACAGCGGAAGTAGGCGGTAGGCAGTGTTCGGTGAGCTTGTCCAACCGGCCTGTGGTGAGCCTGTCGAACCATGTAACAGCCGGCGATGGCATTGCCGGAATGCGGCCCGCATCGCCCCACGGTATCGGTCGAGAATTCCCTGGCGACCCTCCACCGCTTCCTGACGGGCGCGGCTCGGATTCGGTTGCCGTGACTCCGACGTGGTAAAGTCCTCGTCTGTAAAACGCGCGAATTTCTCGAATGTTTTGCACCATTGCACCCACACTGATACACGGCGTCGCGAAGTGGTTTTCGAAATGCGTTGTTTTTCCCGAGAGTTTTTGCATTTTATTGTGTGCGTGCCAAAGAAAATAAAAGAACGATGGATCAATGTGTTGTTTTCCTCGAGGAATACGCGATTTTTTGCGCCGCATTGATACATCGCTCTCTCGGCACGTTGTGCCGGTCTCCCTCTCCCTTGGGAGAGGGCCGGGATGAGGGTGAGTGCTGCTCCCTGCGACGGACGACGACGCGCGCGAAAAACTGAAATCGATGCGACCATGCGAACCGCAAACATCGCGTTTCTCTCGGGAAAAACGTAGTTTCTCCTGCGAGCATTGTCGCCTCACGGCCGCTTTGCCTTGGCGATCAATCGTTCTCATGCTGTTTCTCTTTGCGCCGGACATCGACCGAGCGGCGATGGAGCGTGCCCAAGTTCGGAGTGCAATTCATCCGCATTGAGTTCGCTGTTCAGGGTGGTTTCCAAAGCCGCAAACTAGAGGTCACGGTGTGCTGCGGCAGTTCCGCTCTAAATTATAATGTACATAAGTATAAAAAGTCAAGAACCGTTTCAGGCCACGCAGGCAGATCACTTTTTCAAATTGCGTAAGGGGTGGCACGCCCCGAGTCCGCGAAGGGCGTATCGAAGCTCAAAGCACGCCCTTCCTTACGTCAGAGCGTGCCACCCTGAAGAAACTCTCCAGCTTAAAAGCGTAACGATGAATCACGGCCGATATTACCAGACTCGTGGCCTGATTCTCGCATAGAATTGTTCGCTGGCTTCGGATTTACGAAACCGCGAGCGGCCATCTCGATTTGCCGCGGCGATATGCAGCGATAAGCCCTAGAAATGCCAGGGCGGCCAGCGCGATGCCGGCCGGTTCCGGTACGGGAACCCACTCCACTGCATGGATGCTGCCGTCCTCAAAATATGCGGTACCGTAAATGATTCCTTCTTCATCTACCGTATTTGCAAACGAAGCAGAGACTTCGGTTGGCAGCAAACGTTGTAAGTCGATCGCCGAGTCGGCAGTCCCATGCCAAAGGATGGCGTGAGTGAGAAAGCCGGCATCAGTTCCGTAACCCGCCTGAAATTGCCCGTTCGTGGTGGAAGCGGCTGACGTCACGAAGCCGAGACTGGTCGGATTCAAATCGACTACGGAATCGGCATTGCCACTCCAAAGCAAAGCGTGCGGGCCATTTGTCCCATCGCCTTCTCCTTGCCCTACTTGTTGTCCCCCGCCAACTCCGTATGCAACCGAGGACGAAAAGCCCGTTAGATTTGTTGGATGCAGATCGACCGCAGTGTTCGCTGCACCGGTCCAGAGAACTGCATGCTGAACCGTGCTATTGCCGATCTGGCCAACCTGTTGTGAGCCATCGGTCGCATATGCAATCGAGTAATCGAACCCAATGAGGTTCGTAGGTTGTAGTTCCACGGCGGAAGCGGCGGAACCAGTCCACAAGACAGCGCGATAATCGGACAATGTGTACCCGCCAGATTTCTTGATGGCGCCAACTTCCTGGTTGCCATGGACTCCAGTCGCAATCGAGCCGTCGAAGCCATTCGCAAGTGTTGGATTGAGATCGATTGCCGACTCCGCCGTTCCGCTCCACAAAATCGCGTGGGTGAATGCACCTGTGCCGGCGATCGATGGTGCATATCCCGCTGAGCCCACCTGGTGAATTCCGTCGGTGGCTGACGCATTGGCCGTGTTGAAGCCATTCCATTGAACTGGTGTCAAATCGGTTACCTCGCCATTCGGCAACTTCCAATACAAGGCGCGATTAGTCGGCAGTACGTTCGGGCCGACTCCCACGGTACCGACCGCGCCCTCTTTCGCCGATGCGGCTGAGAAGTTGCTGCCTCCGACGACGATGAATGGCGGACTTAGCTGGCCAAGATCTACGCCGATATAAGGCTGCGCGGAAGCGGATGAAACGAAAAAGAGCGTCGCGAGAACGACGGCCAAATAAGGAATTCCTCGCATGAGATTGTCCCTGCCGTGCTTGCAGGAACGTATCGCAAGCCAGCGCCGCGATTGGTTCCCTGTCCAAAGGTGCAACATAGCAGTCCCCAATAGCTGGGGCAATTATTAGAGCCGCGCTGAGGAAGAATCAAGCAATTTTGCCGCGAAAATGGCGACGCGAGCACGTCGGCCATGTTGACGTGGCGAGGCTAGAATTGTGAAAACCAAGCCGCCTTAACTGATCAACTGCTCTTCTTCTTCGCCGGCGCCGCGGGTGATTTCGCCGGCGTCTTCCAGACGGCGGATCACGTCGACAACTTGCTGCTGCATCTGTTCCACGGCGCTGCGCTTCACCGGGCCGAGGTAGCCCATTTCTTCTTTCAGTGTTTCGGCGGCGCGGGCCGACATGTTGTGCGTAATCTTCTGCACCAGCTCCTCGCTGGCTCCCTTCAGCGCCGTGGCCCATTGTGAGTTCTCGACGTTCTTCAGCACGGTTTGCAGATCTTTGTCGGCGAACTTGGCCAGGTCTTCGAACACGAACATCAAGCGGCGAATTTCTTCGACCAAGTCGGGATCGTCGGTGGCCAAGTGTTCCAGCAGCGTGCGCTCGGTGGCGCGATCGATGACGTTCAAAATCTCGGCCACGGCCCCGACGCCGCCGGCGTTTTCGTATTGCTGGCTCATGACGCTGGCCATGCGGTTTTCCAAGCCCTTTTCCACTTCATGAATAATCTCAGGATTGGTTTGCCCCATGGTGGCAATCCGTCGAATGACGGCCAACTGCCGCTCGCTGGGCAGGCCTGCCAGAATGCCGGCGCCCTGGGCCGGTGGCAAATTCGAAACAATCAGCGCGATGGTTTGTGGATGTTCGTCGACAATGAAGGTCAGCAAATTCTGACTATCGACTTTCTGCAGAAACCCGAACGGCAAGGCTTCGATTTGTTGCCGCACGTTGTCGAGCGTGTCGGTCGCGTTTTTGCCCAGCGCTTTTTCAACCAACGTCTTCGCAACTTCCAAACCGCCGGAACTGACAGACAGTGAGGCCGGGCTGGCGTCGGCGAATTCATTGAAAATGCTTTCTTGGTCTTCGCCTCCCGTGCTGCCCATTTTGGCGATTTCGATAGAGACTGCCTCGACCTGCTTGGGCTCGAGCTTCGCCAGCAGCTTGACCGCTTCTTCCTCGGGAAGGCTGGTCAGCAGAACAGCGGCTTTGCGGATGCTGGGTAAAGCGGCCACGTTAGTTGGTTTCCTTGCGGAGCCAGAATTCAATCACGCCTGCGGCAGCCTCCGGCTGGCGGCGTATGCTAGCGTTCAGTTGGGCAAGGCGGTCGGCCAGCGATCGAGATTCAGCGGGAATCGCAGCGCTCGATTGGCCGCGTCTGGCCGTATTTCGCACGCTGAGGCGAGCTTGAAAGACGTGCATTTTTGATTCGCTTTGAAAGAAGAAATGCTGTACGGCACACCGACGCCATCGATTCAGCCGGAGCGATTATCGGCAAAAGCCAGCGGCAATCTTTAACGATTGCGATGAGATGCTAGCACGCAGAGCGGGGGTCGAAGAGTCTCAGAGTCGCAAGCGAGATATCCACCTTCTCTTCGACTTTTTGACTCTTCGACTCTTCGACCCTCAACCATCGATCAGCTCGCAAACGCCGACCTGGCCGTAACATTCGTCGACTTCGATCTGCACGCGTTGGGGTCGCAAGTGATAGCGGCGTTCCAGATTGTCGAGCAATCGGCGGCCCAGGTATTCGGCCAGCATTTCGGCCGTGGTGTTGGGCACTGGCAGCAGCACGCAATCGCCGCGAGGAAACATCCAGCGGCGGTCTTCGAACGTGGCTTCCACCTGCTTTTCATCGGCCGTGATGTGAATCTGCGGATGGTTCGTCGGCAGCAGGACGTGGTGATCAAGCTCGTTCGCAAGACCGCGCAGTGTGTCGCGCAGAGCCAGAAAATCGATCACGTAATGATTCTGATCCAATGGCCCGGAAACTTCCGCCGCCACCCGGTAATTGTGGCCGTGCAGCCGCTCGCACTGACCCTCGCCCAGCGTGATGAAATGCGCAGCGCTGAAGACCAGATAGTCTTTGGAAACGCGAACGTGAAAAGAAGCGGACAAGAATGAATGCGAATAGGGAAAAAAGGTGAAAGCGCAGACTTACAACGTCCAGGGCGACATTCCATGCCTCAATAGAAGTGCCCTGGTTGCACCGCGTGGAAACTATCAACCTCGGGAAACAATTGTTTTGCCTGATCCAAATATTCTTCCTCAATGGTGAACGTCTGGTGCATGAAGCCCTGCTCGCCAAACATTCGCAACTGCCAAGGCGCCGGCTGATAAGTTATGCACAAGAGAAAGTTTCCGCCGTGATGCGCAGTCCAGGAATTCATGCCGCGCACGAATCCAATTCAATTGATAGCTGACCCAGCTCATCAGCATGCCGGCCAGCGTGATGCCGATGAACAACGTTCGCAATGAGAAACGAGGGGCTCGCATGGCTGCAATTATACCATTTTTGAGAATGTTCGAGAAATTGAATTCTGCACCACCATGGACAATATTTATCGCCGCAGTCGATGTCAGTGCTCCAAAATCGTCTGATCTCGACGTCGTTCCCGAATCGCTGGGTTTGGGCTGTTGCAGGCCGATTTTGCCAAAAACGTGCGAACCGCTTCGATTGATTCGTCGGGGGCGTCTTCGAGAATCAAATGCCCGGCGTCCTTCAAGCGGTGGACTTCGGCGTGCGGTACGAAGTCGAGGAACCGCTCTAAATACCACGGGTGAAAGCACCAATCGTGCATGCCCCAGAGCAGCAGCCACGGGCGATCGGCCAACATCGGCAGGCCGCGTTCGATTTGCACCAGCGTTTCATAACTCGGATGCCGCGGCGAAAGCGGAATGTCTTTCACGAAGCGATCAATGGCAATTCGATGGGCCCACGAATCGTACGGCGCCAGATAGCCGGCCCGAACCGCCGGTGTCAGGCGCTCCGGTTTTTGCAGCGCCATGCGCAATGCTGCTCGCAAGAAAGCATTCAGCCCGCGAATGGCGAGTGTGCCGAAGACGGGCGTGTGGCACAGGCGGATCCTCCACGGAATATGCGGCGAGCGAAAACCGGCCGTGTTCGATAATACAAACCGTGCAAATCGCTCCGGCGCGGCCAGGGCGGCTCCCAAGCCAATCGCGCCGCCCCAGTCGTGAGCCACAAGCGTCACTTTGCGCAAATCGAGCGACTGAACCAGCGCGCTCAAATTATCGATATGCTGCTGCAACCGATACGAATACTGCTGCGGCTTGTCGCTCAGTCCGCAGCCGATGTGATCGACGGCAATCACCCGGTATTGTCCACGCAGCGCCAAAATCAGCTCGCGCCAAAAGAACGACCACGTCGGATTGCCGTGCACCAACAGCAGCGGTTCGCCCTGGCCTTCGTCGACGTAGTGGTAGCGATGGCCGTCGAGGAAGATCTCGTGCGATTCGAACGGATACAGCGATTGACAATCGGCAGACATCATCATCAGGATAAATGACCCATGACCAAGCACCAATGACCAATGGGTGCATGCCGTCACGATTTGGTCATTAGGCTTTGGTCCTTGTTATTGTGCCATGGACGACGATTTTGCCGGCACTTGAGTCAAAATACTGCGTGGAATTCAATTACTTTTGCTGGTCGGCATTCGACTCAGGCGTGGGGAAGTTTCTGGCCGTGCTAACCTTTCGATAACAGGCCTCGATTCCAGTTGCAGGACAACTCGATTGGGGCTTTCCCCACGCCTTGCGCGGCTCGTAAGATAGAGTGCGGAGTGACGATGGTTTTTCCAGGCCCCCATCACGAAATGTACGAGCAGAATTTTCCTCCCGAACTGTTCATCAACCGCGAGCTGAGCTGGCTGGAGTTTAACGCCCGCGTGCTTGAGGAAGCGGAAGACCCGCGCACGCCGCTGTTGGAACGGGTGAAGTTCCTGGCGATTTTCAGTTCGAACCTGGACGAGTTCTTCATGGTCCGCGTCGCCGGCTTGCGCGAACAGGCCTTCGGCGACGGCGCTCCGCAAGATTACAGCCCCGACGGTTTACGGGCCTTGGCACAACTGCAGCGAATCACAAAGCGCACGCAGGAATTGGTCGCGGCGCAATATCGCTGCTGGAACGACTCGGTGCGTCCGGCGCTGGCCGCCGAGGGCATCCGGCTGCTGGCGCCGCACGAGTTGAATGCCGATCAGCAGATTGCCGTCGATCGCTTTTTCCGTGAGCGGGCCTTGCCGATTCTGACGCCGATGGCGGTCGATCCGGCCCATCCCAGTCCGCGGTATCACAACCGTGGTTTGTATCTGGCCGCGATGCTCGATCGGCGGCGTGGTTTGGGGCCCAAGCAATTGTTCGCCGTGGTGCAAGTGCCACAGGTGTTGCCGCGGCTGGTGCCGGTGGGCAGTGGCGACGATGCACAATTTATTTTGCTGGAAGATTTGGTGTCGGCTCGCTTGCCGGAGTTGTTTGGCGGATTCGACGTGCTCTCGTGGACCACATTCCGCATCACGCGCGACAGCGATATCGATTTGCTCGAGCAAGAATCGGACGATATGCTGCGGCTGATCGAAGACCGGCTTAAAACCCGGCAGCGCGGCGAAGCGGTGCGATTGGAGGTGGCGGCCGGCGGCAGCGAAGATTTGTCGCGCATGATCATCGACGAAGAAGCGATTCGCGACAACCAGCCGGAAGGCTACAGCGAAGTATATCGCATTCCTGGGCCGCTGGATCTGACGGCGATGATGGAGCTGATCAAGCTGGCCGATCGCGAACAGCTGCGCGATCCGCCTTTTTCGCCGCAAATGCCGCGCGGCTTGCGGCGGCGTGACGATTTGTTCGCCACCGATCGCCCGCCGCGATATTCTGCTGCATCATCCGTACGACTCGTTCGATGCCGTGGTCGATTTTGTCACCAAAGCGGCGAACGATCCGAAGGTGCTGGCCATCAAGCAAACGCTTTACCGCACCAGCGGCGATTCGCCGATTACGCGGGCCCTCATCCAGGCCGCCGACAACGGCAAGCACGTCACGGCGCTGGTGGAGTTGAAAGCGCGGTTCGACGAAGCCAACAACGTTTCGTGGGCGCGGCAACTAGAACGGGCCGGCGTGCACGTGGTATTCGGTTTCCTCGATTGGAAAACGCATTGCAAGCTCTCGCTGGTTGTGCGGCAAGAAGGCAACACGCTGAAACGATACGTGCATCTGGGCACCGGCAACTACAACCCGACGACCGCATTGGTCTACACCGATTTGGGATTGTTCACCGCTGACGAAGATATTGCCACCGATGCCTCGGCGCTGTTCAACCTGCTCACCGGTTATTCGCAGGGTCATCAGTGGCGAAAGCTGGTGGTGGCGCCCACCGATTTGCACCGCCGCACGATGCAATTGATTGAAGAGCAAACTCAGCGCGCGACCGAAGGCAAGCCGTCGCGCATTTTCGCCAAGCTCAACGCCATTGTCGATCATCGGGTGATTGAAGCACTGTACCGTGCCAGCCAGGCAGGCGTGCCGATTGATATTGTCGATCGCAGCATTTGCGGTCTGCGGCCTGGCATGTCGGGCATATCAGACAACATTCGGGTGCGCAGCATCGTCGATCGGTTCCTGGAACACAGCCGCATTTACGTCTTCGGGCCCGATGTAGAAGCGAAGGTGTTTCTCTCCAGCGCCGATTGGATGCCGCGGAATTTTTATCGCCGTGTGGAAGTGATGTTCCCCATCGAACAGGCTGATTTGCGCGACCGCATTCTGCACGAAATCATTCCGGCTCATTTGATGGACAACGTGAAAGCCCGGCTGTTGCAAGCCGACGGCACGTACATTCGTGCCCCGCGTGCCGAAGGCGAGCCGGAATTTCGTGCCCAGGAGCGATTGCTGGCGCTGCGTCCGGGGCCCACAACGTCAGCCACCGATATTCGATTGGCGCCGGTTGGCGCCAATGGTGCATCTGCCGATAGCCTCGCCGCCGAAAGCGTCCGCGAGGCTTTTGCAGCGCATGCCAACGGCGTTGCGGAAGAAAACGTGTCCGACGGCAACGGGGCGGCAGCGCACGAGGACATCGTTCGAAGTCAACCTATACGGTGAATTGGCTTGCACTGTTAATCCAACCCTTCACTCCGCATTCGCCTTATCCAGCAGCGCGTGCCAGTAGGTTTTGGCTTGCTCGAGATAGCGACGAGCAGTCTGGGCGGATGGCGAGTCATCGCTTTTCGCGGCAGCGGAAATCTCGTCGGCCCGTTTGTTCGTCCAATCCAGAAAGAACTGCACGCTCTTGCGACTGATCCGCGGCTGGTAGCCAACTTCGACGTAATACGGCCCTGTGCTAGCGAAGCGGTAAGTTTGCGAATTATCGGCCACGGCACGCACCAGGAACCAGCCGCTTTCGGTGAATTTCACCGGCGGTAACTTTCCGCCGGAGGACTTGAAGTTGTCGAGATTCACTTCCTCGCCGCTGCGACCGTTTTTGATGATTTCCAGATACCGAATTTTGTCGCGCGTCGAAAGCGTTAGCGCGACCAGCAATTCCAGCGGCTGCCCGGCATCCGCTTTGAATACATGCCCGGGCAATTCCCCTTCCACGCTGGGGCGAATCAATGGTCCGTTGGTCACACTCACGCGGCCCGCACGCAGGGCGTCCCACCAGTGATCCCAAGTGACGTTCTTCACAACACCCTCACCCTGCCCTCTCCCAGAGGGAGAGGGTTCTGCATTCTCCCTCTCCGCGCCGTGGGAGAGGGCCGGTGTGAGGGGGGCTGTGATTACTTGGTCGGCATCCAAATGCACATAGACCCGGTTGTAACCGACCGGGTTCATGCTGACGCCCGAGCCGCTGCCGGCAGTTGGCGGAATTCGCAGGCCGCAATTCAGCAGGTGATAATAGATTTCCTGCGACCAGCGGCCATTGCCCTGCGGATTGGGAAACATGGCCACATCGCGCGCCCAGCCGCCCGCCTCGTTGGCCACAACCCCTTCACGCTCCAGATGGCGATTGGCCAATTGGATCGAATCGATTTGGCCCGCGGCAATCCAAATTGGCAAATCGCGCGCGAAAAATGCGCCGGCGTCAACCCAAGCGTGTTGTTCTTGCCGGGCCTTTTCGACAATTGGAATCAGGGGCAGGCTGCCGAGAGCGTCTGCTGTTTGGTCCTTCGCCCTCACCCGGCCCTCTCCCACAAGGGGAGAGGGTTCTGCTTTCTCCCTCTCCCCGCCGCGGGAGAAGGCCGGGGTGAGGGGGCTCTGCGAATTTGCCAACTCCAACGGTTTATCCAGCCCGAAAATCCGCAGCGTGTTTCCCGGCGTCATCAACTCGCCGCCGAGCAAACTGTAAATGAAAGCGCCATCGAATTCGCCGACCGCCCGCTTCGGCAGCGGTTGCTTGGTCCACGGATTTTTCTTGTTCGACCACGTGACCAGCGGCACGACGTGCACATCGTCGGCCTGCATCAGCAGTTTCAAGTCTTTCTCGGGCCGGTTGACATCCAGATCACCGCTGTACCAACCTTCTTTGGCCATATCGACAAACCGCTTCATGCTGACGGTCTTCGTATCGTCGGCAAAATTGTCGATTTGAAAATGGCCGGTTTGTTCCAAGTATTCCGGGCCGCGCTCGATCAGGAATGTGTAACCGCCGTTTTGCAGCTTGAGTTCGAGCTTATCGAAAAATACAAAATGGTCGCCCAGCACTGGCACGCCCGGCGGTTTGACGGGCCGACCTTGGGCGTTCTTCAAGTGCATCCGCACGGCAATCGGCTGCCCGGTGTCACGATCGACAACATTGATAACCAGCCGGCCAGAAGCATACAACTGCAGAGAGAACAGCCAAATGGCCAGCAGAACACACGGTGCGGTTTTCAGTTTCATATGAATTCTGCCAGTTTCATTACTCAAGCGTAGCATAGTGTTGGGCCTTTCGATTCGTCCTTGATGCCAGCCGTCGAAACAACCTAGAATGGCTGATTGTCGAAGGGAAAGTCGGTACTGATTAGCTCACCTCAGGTTGAATCTCGCGCAAGTGGCTGACGACTATTATCAAATTCTGGGGGTGGAAAAAAACGCTTCGCAGGCGGAGATCCAGAAGGCGTACCGCAATCTGGCGCGAAAGCATCATCCCGATCTGAACCCGAACGACAAAACCGCCAAGGAAAAGTTCCAGAAGGTGCAGGCCGCCTTCGACGTGCTGAACGACACCAGCAAACGGGAGCTCTACGATCGCTACGGCAGCGCGTTTGAATCGGCGGCTGCCGCAGGAGCGGGCGCGGCGCTGGACCGCGCGGGCAAACCTGGTACACCCAAGGCGGGCAGGGCGGATTCGAGGAAATCGATTTGAGCCAATTCTTCGGCGAACGCTACGGCGAAGGCGAACCAGGCGGCGGCAGCCCGTTTGCCGATTTGTTTGGCGGCTTTCGTCGCGGACAGCAGGGGGGCAAGCGCGGCCGCAAGAGCCGCGCAGCTCAGGAGACCGGCCCCGATGTTCACAGCGAAATCGAAGTGCCGTTTCAAACCGCCATCCAAGGCGGCAAAGTGGAAGTGGGCGTGCAGCGACCCGATGGCAAGGTCGAACACATCGAAGTCAAAATTCCCGCCGGCATCAACGACGGCGCCAAAATTCGGCTGCGCGGCCAGGGGGGGCCAGGTGCCGGGGGAGCGCCGGCCGGCGATTTGCTGCTGACAGTTCACGTCGCAGCGCACCCCTGGTTCCAACGCCGCGGCAACGATTTGACGGTGCGAGTGCCGGTTTCGCTGGCCGAGGCCGTAAGTGGCGCAAAAGTCGATGTGCCGACACCCAGCGGTACAATTTCACTGCGAATTCCGCCGCGCACCAGCAGTGGCGCCAAACTGCGCGTCCGCGGCCACGGCGTAAAACCCAAAACCGGAATGCCCGGCGATTTGTACGCCGAAGTGCAGATCATGCTGCCGCCGACGATCGACGAAACCACAGTTGACGCCATCCGCAAACTCGAAGAAGTGAATCCAACCAGCCCCCGCCGCGACCTACGTTGGTGAGCAGATTGATTCACCGCGAAGGACGCAGAGGCACGCAGCAAAACAAACTGATTGTTTTAATTATTATTCGCCCGGCAAGGTTCTGACCTACTTCTCCCTGTCTCGATCACTTCTCTGCGATCCACTGCGTCCTCTGCGGCGAATATGCCGGTATCAATTCATGACTGACCAGCGCTTTCCGAAAGAACTGCGGTTGCAGTCGCGCAGCGATTTTCGCCAAGTTTACGAGCGCCGCTGCTCCGTGGGAGATGACCTGGTACGGCTGTTGGGTCGGCTTAGCGAATTACCGCATCCACGCCTCGGGCTTTCGGTCTCGCACAGGTTGGCAACGCTGTGCGGCGAAACCGATGGAAGCGGTTGCTGCGAGAAGCATTTCGTTTGTCGGCGAGAAGTTGCCCACCGGGCTCGATTTCATCATCATTCCGCGCGATGCCGCGAAGCCGGAGCTGCAACCGTTAATGAAATCGCTGATCGATCTTTCGTGGAGATTGCAGAAGCGATTGAAGCGCGATGAATCGGCGGCAAGGCGTCTCGAGGAAGAAGAAAAAGCTCACGCCAAGGCGCAAAGGCGCAAAGAGGCGGACGAATAAGCATTCTTCTCTGAGGCTTTGCGACTTTGCGTAAGAATGGTTTGATTATCCCGACCGAATACAGTCGGGCTATGTATCGCCTTCTGCCTTCTGCCTTTTGCCTTCTGCCTTTTTCCCATCCCCTTTGCGCTTGCTTCGCTTCTTAACGACCTTCTCGGTTCCTTTTTTGGCTAGCTCCGCCGGCCGAATCTCAGTCGCCGTCAAATTCAGCGGCTCTGTCGGCGCGTCGCCGGGCAGAATCCAAATCTCGTCGAACAGTTCGCTCTGTTCCAAATGCACGCCGTGATGCCGCACCAGTTCCAGCGTCGCTAAGAACAGGCCGACTAATTTCGACCGGTTGGTGAACCCGGCAAACAATTCTGAAATCGGCAGCCTGCCACGCTCCAGCAGCTTGGCGTGAATCCGCTCCATATAGATTTCGATCGGCGTGTCGTCGTAAACGATATTTGACGGGCTCACCGCCGCCTGCTCGCGCAAAATGCGGCCGAACGCGCTGACCAAATCCCACAGCTCGACTTCATGGATCGGCTCTTCCGCCGGATCGCGCTCCCGGCGCGGCAAGTCGCTTGAAAGCCGTGGAAAATACTGCTGCCACTCGCGACCTCGTTCCTCCAACATGCTGGCCGCGTCTTTGAATTGCTTGTATTCCAGCAGCTTGCGAACCAAATCTTTGCGGGGGTCTTCCAAAGGCTCTTCGATTTCCTCAACCCGTGGCAGCACACTGCGCAATTTGATTTCAATCAGCGTGCTGGCCATCTCGACAAAATCGCCCACGTCGTTCACATCCAATTCTTGCAGCACTTCCAGATACTGCAAAAACTGCTCGGTAATCGGCGCGATCGGGATTTCGGTGATCTCCACCTCGTGCTTGCGCACCAGGAAGAGCAACAGGTCCATGGGACCGCGGAATTCAGTGAGTTCGACTTTGAAATCCACGGAAAGTTACCTTGGCCGTCGATACGAAATCCATACTACAAGCAAAATGACAAGAACCGCGACCAGAACAACCCAGCCCCACGGCGAGATGTGGATGTACGTGTCGTGAATAATAATATCGTCGGCGAGCATGTCCATTTTCCTGGGCTTTCTGCGCTTATCGATCCAAATTCCAACTCATTGACCCTTGCGCGCCACAGTTCGTATAATCCGCGATTCTACAGGATTTGTTCATTTGAATCATCGTCGCTTCCACCGACTCACTTACTCACCACTCACCTACTCACTACCGTGAAAATCCACGAATATCAAGCCAAACAGATTTTACGCGATGCGGGCGTTGCCGTGCCGAAAGGAATGGTGGCGCGGACGGCGGACGATGCCGCCAAGGCGTACCGTGAACTTGGCGGGCCGATTGCCGTCGTCAAAGCCCAGATTCATGCCGGCGGCCGCGGCAAAGGGACGGTAAAAGACAATCCGAATCAGCGTGGTGTGGTGCTGGTGAAATCGGCTGAGGAAGCCGCGAAGGTGGCCGGCAATTTGCTGGGCAAGCCGCTGGTGACCATTCAGACCGGGCCGGAAGGGCAAGTCGTTCGCCAGGTGCTGGTGGAAGAGGGTTGCGAAATCGCCCGCGAATTGTACTTGGGAATTCTGGTCGATCGCGCATCATCGAGCCCGGTGGTCATCGCTTCTTCGGCTGGCGGAATGAATATCGAAGAAGTGGCCGCGAAGACGCCGGAGTTGATTTTCAAGGAAGCGTTCCAGCCCGATGCCGGTTTGCAGCCGTACCAGGTCCGCAAGCTAGCGGCGAAGTTGGATTTGAAAGGCAACAGCGTGCGTTCCGCGGAGAAATTTTTGCGATCGCTCTGCAGAGTTTTCGTCCAAAAAGATTGCAGCCTGCTGGAAGTGAATCCGCTGGTCGTGACCAAGTCGGGCGAACTTTTGGCGCTCGATGCCAAGATGAGTTTCGATGACAACGCTCTGTATCGCCATCCGGAATTGACCGAACTGCGAGATATTGCCGAAGAAGAACCGACCGAAGTGCGGGCGCAAGCCGCTGGGCTGAGCTACGTGAAACTCGACGGCACGATCGGCTGTCTGGTGAACGGCGCCGGCCTGGCGATGAGCACCATGGACCTCATCAAACTGCACGGCGGCGAACCGGCCAACTTCCTCGACGTCGGCGGCGGCGCGAACACCGAACAAGTGACCGAAGCCTTCCGCATTTTGCTTTCCGACCCGCATGTGAAGGCCGTGCTGGTGAACATCTTCGGCGGTATCATGCGCTGCACGACGATTGCCAACGCGCTGGTCGAAGCCTACAAAACCGTCGGTTTCAACGTGCCGCTCGTCGTGCGGTTGGAAGGAACGGAGGTAGAAGAAGGTCGCAAGATTATTACTTATAGCGGAGTAAATATTATCAGTGCCGAAGGATTGACGGATGCTGCAAAGAAAGTCGTAGCATCAACGAAAGCCGCTTAAATACAGGAATCAAATGAAACCGGCCAAGGTGAAAATTGCCGGTAACGGTTTGAGGGTTGTTGATGCGGTCAGCCATCCAGCGGGATTGTTGTTTAGCGGAGGTTACGATGCAGAAAAGAATGAGTTGTTTTTGTCCAGCGTGATGGGCCATCCACGCGGAGTTGCTGGGGCAGGGGGTGAACCATCAAACGACAGTGTTTCTGGCCTCCGTGTATTGATAATCGATAGCGGAGTTGTGTATTGGTCAACCGATTCGATGTCGTTGCCAAGAGGACTAAAGCAAAACGAATCAATCGCAGTTCAAAAGGGTATAGAAAACCATTTTCAAGGTCAGTTAGTTTGCCGCGTTGAAAAGCTGGAAGACATTCCGAAATAAATACAGTTTGAGATTCGAATGAGCATCTTGGTCAACAAATCCACCCGAGTCATCTGCCAAGGCATCACTGGCAGGGTCGGCCAGTTTCACACCAAAGGCTGCAAAGAATACGGCACCAATATGGTCGGCGGCGTTACGCCGGGCAAAGGTGGGGAGAACGTCGAAGGGTTGCCTGTGTTCGATACGGTCATGGAAGCCGTCGAGAAAACCGGGGCCGATGCCACGATGATTTTCGTGCCGCCGGCCTTCACCGCCGACGCCATTTTGGAAGCGGTCGATGCCGGCATCAAAACCGTCGTCGCCATTACCGAAGGCGTGCCGGTGCTGGATATGGCCCGGATATTCCCCATCATCAAGCGCAGCAAATCGGTGCTCATCGGCCCGAACTGTCCGGGCGTGATCACGCCGGGTGAGTGCAAAATTGGCATCATGCCGGGCTATATTCACATGGCGGGCAAGGTGGGCGTGATGAGCCGCAGCGGCACGCTGACTTACGAAGCGGTGTGGCAGCTCACGAATTTGAAATTGGGCCAATCGACCTGCGTCGGCTTGGGAGGCGATCCGATTGTCGGCACTTCGTTTGTCGATCTGTTCCGCATGTATCAGGATGACCCGAACACCGAAGCGATTCTGATGATGGGCGAAATCGGCGGCACCGCGGAAGAAGAAGCCGCCGCGTTTGTGAAGCAGCATGTGACCAAGCCGGTGGCTGCCTTCATCGCCGGTCGCACCGCCCCGCCCGGCAAACGCATGGGCCACGCCGGGGCCATCATCAGCGGCGGCAAAGGGACCGCAGCAGAAAAGCTGGCGGCGCTGAAAGCCGCTGGCATCGAAATCGCCGAGAGTCCGGCGGACATGGGGGCGGCGGTGCAGCGCGCGATGCAAAGGAAGAAATGAGGCTGGGGTCGAAGAGTCGAAAAGTCGAGAAGCGGGTGAATCGGACCACTTTTTGACTCTTTGACTTTTCGACTCTTCGACCCTGTCTTAGTACGACAGCCCCAGCCGGGCCATCATCGTGGTTGGTAGATTCTGATCGGGGCCGGTCTCGTACTGCAACTGCCGGCCGAAGACGTACCCGACTTCGGCGAAGCCGTTCAGGCTCAGGTTCAGGCTTTTGTGCTCGATGCCCAGCATCACGCGGTAGTCGGAATAGTTCAGAATATTGTCGACGCCGCCGGCCTGACGAATCGCCCATTCGCCGCCGCCGAATTCACCGGCAATATACACCCAGCGCTGCCAACACTCGTTGCAATCAATGCGGTAAGCGATCCGCGGCTTGGGCGTGATGAGTTCATACCGCGTGTACTCGTTCGGTGTCCAGATGATGCCGCCCGCGGGAACAAACTTCACGTTCAGCCGATCCCAATACGCCACGCCAGCGGCGATCTTCAAATTGGGCGTCCAGTTATAGGCGACGACCGCGTGCGATTCGATGCGAAAGGCTTGCGAACCGTTGGGGTTGTGGTAGTCGCTGTGCCAGCCAGGCGTGACCATCACGTCGGCGCTCCAAATATCGGTTAGTTTTGCCAGCCAGTGGAACTCCAAATAGTCGTCGTGCAGCGTGGCAGGCAAATCAAACCCCGGCGCATCGACCACCCAAAAATCGGTGCCGGGTTCAATCAACAGTGGCATGTCACGCGTTGGGCACGGCACGGCGAACACGCCGTACACTTCGGTGTCTTCAAAGCCGACGCTGCCAGAGCCAAACCGCGGCAAGTAGGTCGTTGTGCCGGCAATGCGCTGGAAGAAACCGGCCCGCTGCGGCGGACTCTTTGGCTGTGCCGCTTCTGGCAGCAGCACAAAATTGTCGGGTTCACCGAGCAGCGGTTCGGTGAAGTCGCGCGGGTAAGATGCCAACTTCGCCGGCACACGGCTGGAATCGGCCATCGAAAACGACGGAGCCGATGAATACGCCTGCCCCGTCACCGGCGGCAGCGGCGATGGCCCCAGCGAATCGCCACTAATGAATTGCCCATATGCTGCCGGCGGAGAATAAATCGGCTGATTCGATTGCCCCCACTGCTGGGCAGCAACGGGACGTGCCAAACCAACGATAGCCACCAGCCAGACGGCAATTCGCAAACTGGGGAATCCAGACGAACGCAGATGAAAAGAGATGAACACAGATCGTTTTCTGATTCGAGAAATGCTGACGCGGTGAATCGTCGCTTTTGTAACTATTCAAGGGCCGGTGTGGTTCAACAAATCCCTCTGTTCTGCGTGTTCATCAGAATTCATCATTCTTCTGTGTTCATCTGTATTCCCGTGACCCAACGACTCCATCAACCTCCGCGTCCTCTGCGATCTCAGCGGTGAATGACCGCTCAGAACGAAAGCCCGGCGCCGACCAGGATGGTATCGCCAATATCGACCTTGGGCGGCAAGTTGCTGCGGAAGACCAACTGGCGGTCGAAGGCGTAGCCGACTTCCAGGTAGCCGCGCAACCCGCTTTGCGTTTCTGGCAGAATATCGACGCCGATGGCCACGCGGAGATCGTCGTATTCGAACTCGTCGTTGATGTCGCCGGTCTGAGTTCCTCCCGGTGGACGCACCGCAGTCCACGATCCGCCGCCGTATTCGCCACGGATGTACGCCCAGATGTTGTGGTTGCCGATCGTGCTGCAGCAATGCGCCAGTTTCGGCGCGGGAAAGAAGATTTCGTAGCGCGCATCCGGATTGGGGGTACACACAATTCCCACCGCGGGCAGCAACTTGATTTCGATCCGGTCGATGTACCAAATGCCGAACTTGAATTGCATGGTGGGGGTCATCGTCAGCACCACCAGACCGCGACCCAAAACGCGCAAACTTTCGTTGGTGGTGCGTTCGAAATCGGTATACACACCGGGGCTGACTTCTAATTCGGCGCCCAGCCAGTTGTTGATTTGCGGATTCCAGGCGAAATCGAGATACGCGCCATATGTCGCACCCGGCAGCGTGGGCGGCGGATCGCCCGTGGCGTCGGGGCCATCCCACAGGTAAAGCTGAAAGCCGGGCGTAATCAGAATTGGATTCGGGGTAAAAGCAAAAGGCAGGGCAAACGTGACCCAGGTGTTGATGGTATTGATGCCCAGCGCACGATCGCCGCCGCCGCGCGCCAGCCAGGTTTCATCGCCATGAATTTCCTGGAAGAAGCGCATCGTCTGGTTCCAGGTTTCGGTGACCGGTGCGAAGGTCGGGCCGTTGTACACCGGCGCTCCTTCCGGATAGAGCGCGGCTGGCGAACCGTTGTACGGCGTGCCGTAGACCGGGGCCGCAGTGGTTGGTGGCAGATAGGGCGCACCGGGCGCCGGCGTTGTGGCCGGCATGGCATACGGATCGAACGTTGGCAGCGGCGGCTGAATGGCACTGCCGTAGGTGGCCGAGGGAGCAGGCGTGGGAAACTCGACTCTTTGCGCGGGCAGTTGCTGCCGCCAACCACGCGGCGCAAAACATGATCGCAGTTAACGGCCACGGTCTATGCACCGGGCAGCCCTTGATGAACGAGTTTTGTACGTCGGGCTTTAGCCTGACCTACGTGCTAGCGGCGAGCAAGATAAGTGCGTCGGTAAATACACGCTCCGGGAAAAACGGTCAAGATTGGTTCGCTAAGGTGCCGCTAGCAGCGCGCTGAACGACCGTGTAGCGGCGGAGCTTGCTCCGCGCTGACAGCGTCATTCCGACTGGCCACGGCGAGAATCGAATTGCACGCCACCTTAAACGCCGCATAAATTCCGCCGGAATCGGCTTGCCCCTTGCCAGCATGCCGAGTACCGTAGCGATCCTTTTTGGTTGCTTTCTCTTCCCGTCGGCATCTTGTCCGGCTGCATGGCTGTTGCTCCCGGTGGATGCCGTCATTTCGCGCTCGGCATGAAAGCTTTGATTGCCGCTTTAATGGCAACGGTTTTGGCGGGCTGTGCGACTGCGCCGACTCGAACCGCCGACGTGCTGGGCGATGCGCCGCCGTTTCAAGCGGCAACCTTAGCGCCGCTGCCAGCCAACTCGGCGGAGAACCGCGCCGTTCATGCGGCGTACCAAAAATTTGCAGCCAACGAAGCGCCACCGTCATCGGTGCCGGCCGTTTCTCAACCGACCGAGAAACGGCAGTTTGGCGTGATCGATTATCTTTGGGACCGCTTTCGCGATCGGCCCGCATCGCCGACAACCGGGACCGTTTTCGACACCCGCACGGGAGGCGACTTCCCGTTTTCGCTCGATGAAACGGCGTATTTGGACCAGGGCGGGCTATCTTCTGAGTTCGAGAATTCATACGGCGTAGTACCGGCCGCCTACAACGCGCCCGTTGCAGGAACCACAACGCCGGACGTTGTCTATCTGCCAGATCCGGTCAATGGGCATCTCGAACCAGGCCGTCCGCCGATTTACGTGGGTGTTAATGGACCGCAAGGCGATGCGGTAGACGTGGTGATCGACGATCAGCCACATTTTTGCGAGCAGCCAACCGTCTGGCAGCGGATGATGGCGCAACCGCTGGTTTACAACTTGGTTGAGGACCAGAGGAACTTTTACAGTTGCCGCAGCCTGGCGTGGCTGGGCGTCGGATTGGGCGGCACGGCGATTCTAGCCAACACCAGCCTCGACGAGCAATTCCGCAACTTCGTGCATGGCCCATCGAATAAAAACTCGACCGATTTGAATTGGGCCAAAGGCTTTGGCACCGGGCAGTATGTGATACCGTCACTGGCGGGAATTTATTTGGTTGATTACTGGCTGGTTGAAAATGCCGGCCCTGGCGAGCGACCCGTGGCCGAATGGCTCGCGCAATGGAGCGGCCGCTCGATGCGCGGTTTAGTGGTTGGCGCAGTGCCGGTGCTGGCGCTGCAATATATTATTGGCTCATCACGGCCGGGCGAAAGCAGCGCCGGTTCCAATTGGAAACCGTTCCAAGACAACAACGGCGTGAGTGGCCACGCCTTTGTCGGCGCCGTGCCGTTCTGGACCGCCGCGCAGATGACCGACTACGTGCCGCTGCAAGTGGGCCTCTACGGTATGGGCACCCTGGCCGGCATTTCGCGCATCCACACCGATTCGCACTACCTGTCGCAAGTGATCATGGGCTGGTGGATCGCCGGCCTCTCGGTGGCCGCCGTGAACGAAACCGAATGGCAGAAGCGCCAGTGGCTAGTGACCCCGACGTTAATCGACGGCGGCCCCGGCATCGCGGTGATGCACCAGTGGTGACCACCGGAGGTAAAAAGTGGACATTCTAGAATGTCCACTTTTCCTTCCCCTCTTTTCATTCCATCATGCGGCTTATCTTAACGAAACAGAAAGAAGCGACCCTCGTTGTCCACAATCCCGGCAACGCTGTTGCCGGAACTGCGAACGGAACCGGGTGATCCATTGGCGTGGCCATCTGGATCGTATAGCTGCCAATGCAGTTCGTCGTTGTTCTTCCAGGCCACAAACGTAGTCCCGTCGCGCGGGCACAAACCTAGCATTCCGGTATGCAATCCTGCTTTTCCAGGCGTCTTGATCTCTACAGGCGGCAAAGGATTCCCGTTGCTGTCCAGTCGAGCGAAATAGATTTGGTCCTTGGTCGGCCATACCGCCACAAAACCGTTCTTGTTACGGGTAACTGCAAACGCGCTCATCGGGCACACATTGATCTTCCACAAGGTGCTGCTGATTCTCGTCCGTGAGACTTGGCCTCGGTCCTGATCCCACAAGATCAGATACATATCACGCTCGTTGTTCGTCTCCTCGCGGTACAGCACGGCCAATTTGCCGTCTGTTCCGTAGACAGCACTGGTCGTGCAGCAGTCGCATGGATCATAGGTGGGATCAATTTCCACTTGGGAGGCGAAAGTGTTTCCGTTGTCGTGCGAGACGTTGGCATATAGCTTGCCCGACAACCAGCAGGCGGTGACGTTGCCCTTGTCGTCAGCAGCTAGAGAGAAGCCCTGGCTCGACTGGTGGTTGAGATTGCGTACCGGCGAAAACGCCTTCGCTCCTGGTTGCAAGCGAGTGTAATACAGCGCCCACTCATCCTTGGGCAATTTCAACTTCCAGGCATTTGTGTTCATTGCCACATGGACGACGCCATCCTTTCCAACAGCCATATCTGCGCCGCTGAAATCCAGTCCCTCCTTGATCGACACGCTGTCAACCACGGGAATTGCATCGCTGAATGTCGTGCCATCGTCAGTAGACTTTGCATACCGCGGGCCGTCGGCTGTGTCGAATAGCAAGTGGATCGCTCCAGTACCATCAATTTTGGCAGTCACAGGTTTTCCACCATCAGGCGCAGGCACCACCGTAACTCTACTAATATCATCGCCGGCTTGCGCAGCAACGCACAGGAATGCAAGAGAAATCAGCGCACAGAAGATACATATCAGGAGTTTCATGGCATCTGATCTTTGACACCGCCACCAGAATGTCCCTTTAGGATAACATAAGGGGTTGAGCGCCGCCGAGCCCCCGGATTTTACGCGCTGGGGGCTCCCTTCGGTCGACCCCAGCCACCCCACCGATTACAGACTGGTCCACTACCGGCTGTAGATGTCGTAACTATCGGCTCTGCCGCCTATACCAGCCTTTCCACTTTTCCGCTTGTTCGGCCAGTGTGGTGGAGGAGCCATCAGAAAGTGAAAAGGGGACATTCTACTTTTCTTGACGACTGGGCGGATTCCGAAATCAAATGCGACAGCTAGCAGGGCGTGATTGGTGTTGAAGGAAAGATCGCTGGGAGGTCCGAATGTCTGGTTGTTTTACGGAACACGACATTCGAACGGAGTCCCAGCGATGTACCAGCAGCTTACCGAGTCGGATCGTGAGGTCCTGGCGCAGTTACTGGAATTGAAGGTGCCCAAGCAAGAGATTGTCCGACGTCTGCACCAGCACCGCTCGACGATCTACCGAGAGTTGGCCCGCAACACCGGTCCGGTGGGCTAACGTGCCGAAGAGGCGCAGCAGCGTACGGACGTTCGCCGCTGGGTGAACCATCGGGTGCGGAAGATGCGCGATCCACGCGTTCAGCAGTACGTGTGCCGACGGTTGCAGCGTTATTGGTCGCCCGATCAGGTCGCCGGCCGATCTCGACGTGAATTTCGGCGCCAACCTGCGCAGCAGATTTCTCGGCAGACCATTTATCAGTGGATCCGCGAGCAATCGAGGGACCAGCAGCGAGTTTGGCGGAGCTGTCTGCGGTTTGGTGTGCCGCGGCGCAAACGCCCAGCCGATGCGGGCCGACTCCCCAACGTGACCCGCATTGACGGACGACCAATCATTGTGACGGCGCGGCAGCGCTATGGCGATTGGGAAAGGGATACGATCGTGGGACGTGGCCGCCTGGGCGGACTGTTGTCGCTGGTCGAACGGAAATCCGGCTTCACGCTCCTGGCCCGCGTTTCCAACCGCCTGGCGTCGACGGTGCGTAGTGCGGCGGAAGCAAAGTGGGGCGTTGCCCGACCCTTTGCTCCGCTCGGCCACGTTTGACAACGGCAAAGAATTTGCCGAGCATGAACGGCTGTCGGCCGCGACGGGGTTGGCAGTTTACTTCGCCCAACCGTACGCCGCCTAGCAGCGCGGCACCAAGGAAAACACCAACGGTCTGGTGCGGCAATACGTGCCCCAAGGAACCGACCTGACAGCGACCAGCCACCGCGCGGTGGCCGCCCTTCAATCCCCACTGAATGATCGTCCCCGAAAACAACTCGGCTATCGCACTCCCTGCGAAGTTCTTCTCCAATACGCCAATAGGCTTGGCGTCGCATTTGATATTTGAATCTGCCATCCCTTTCACTACGGTGCGGCAGCATGATCATTGAGAAATATCGCCATCCCGTTAGTTTTTATGCTTTGGCTGACCTTTAAATCCAGCTCTCATCTTTCTACGCTTGGCAAGCATATGTTTGAGACGGAGAAAAGGTTTCGGGAACTTTTCCCGTTTATCGCCCCGGTTATCTTGCCGGCCATGCCGATGCCAATTCGGCGACTTCAAGACGGGTCAATTTTGTCTCGGCGCCTTTCGTGAAGAGCGCCAACGAATGTTCGTCCGCCGCCGGAATGACGCCGATCGGCATGTAGACTTGGCCGTCGTTGGCGAAGATTTCGATCGAGGTGCGGTCGACCAGCAATTCGAGCCGGATTTTGCCGTCCACGGGTTCCAGCGGCGCCGATTGCTTACAGGTCAGCGTCTGCTTCTGGACCTCATACACAACGGGCACACCGCGGATCGTAAATCCGAAGCTGGCCGAATCGCCAACTTCGAACTCCGCACGCAGATGAAACAGGTCGCCCGAAAAATCCGCGAGCGGATTTTCCCCCTCACGGACAACGATATTCTTCCACTCTCTGCTGGACCGGTGCAACTTCGTGATTTCCTCGACGGGGTTGCAGAACAATCGCGGCCCGTCGGGAGTCGAGCGCAAAGTCAGTTCGCAGGGAAAAGTCATCATTTGGTTAAATGGCATCCCCGGCATGGCAATGCGGCCCCAACCGATTTGAATGCGCCGGCCATTCGGGGCGTTGTTGTAAGTCTGGGATGCATAAAAGCAGTTGCCGAAGTTGCCACGATGCTTGCCCGATTCGCGCGTGAACGTGTGGCTGTCGAATTGGCCGATCGTATAGTTGCCATCGGCGGCGTAAACAATCCACTTCGCTTTCTTCTCGTCGCCGTCAAGCGGCAGCTCGAAAATCTCCGGGCACTCGAAATAACCTTCGATCCGGCTCTGGTATTCCCAGCGCTTCAAATCCGGGGACGTGTAAAAGGCGATGTTCTGGGTTTTCCCAATCTCGTCATAGACGGCCATCACCCATTCCTGCGTATCCTCGTGCCAGATCACTTTCGGATCACGGCCTTGGTGCTTGACGACCGGATTGCCGGCCAGCTCGGTGAACGTTCTGCCCCGATCTGTGCTGTAAGCGATACACTCGCCGCGGCCAGTGCTGGTGTATGCGGCGACCAGCACATCTTCGTCGCCGGTCTTGAGACCCGCGGTGTTTTTGAAATCCACGACCGCGCTGCCAGAATAACACCAATCGCCGTACCGTTGTGGACAGAGCGCGATCGGCAACTCGTTCCAATGCACCAGATCGCTGCTGACCGCGTGGCCCCAGTGCTTATTCCCCGAATCCCAGCCGTAGGGATTGTACTGATAAAACAGGTGATATTCGCCCTTATAGAAGACGAGCCCATTCGGATCGTTGATCCATCCGCGCTGCGTAGAAAAGTGAAACTGTGGCCGCAGCCTCTCGTGATACAGGTTTTCCGAACCACGTATCTCGTCCGCCTGCTCGATGTTCTTTAAGCCCGCCGAGTCCTCCGGCAACCGATCGACTTGCACGACAAGCTTCTGGCCTTGAAACGGTGCGAGATCGAGGAACACCCAAAAGTCTGGCGTTGCATCGGCCAGCTCGCAATCGAACTCGCGCACCGGCTTGTTACCGAGGAGCACGCTCAACCGCCGTTTCGGGCCGCCGTTCTTGACCGGAAGATTAAGATAATGCTTGTCCGCAACTATCTCCCGTCGCGCATCGGTGAGCGTGCCTGGCAGCCGGTGATCTGATTGGACGATATGATCGACGCAAATATGCCCCCAGCCGCCTGTCGCGTCATCGACGATTTCGATGACAGCCTGCTTGCCGGCGAGGTCCTGCACGTCCCATAGTAGCCAATCAAGCTGCTCCGATCCGCCTGGCTTGTCGTTGCCTCCTGTCGCGGTGCGGACGACTTTGTTATCCAGCAGCAAGTTCACGCAAGTTTTACCGGGATGCTTGCCGCCGCCGATCAGAAATTGGAGGTAACGCCGTTCGACGGTGAGAGCGGGCGAGGTAAGTTTGCCGGTGGCGCCGTCGCCGCCGTGGTAACTGTTGGCGAGCCCCTTGCCTTTGAAACCCGTAACCGGCATCTGATTCGGCAGGGTGCCTTCTGCTGGACGGTTCCCGAAGGCAGTGCCATCGACTTTCCAATTGCCGTATGTGTCTGCCTCAAAGTCGGCGATGAGAATCTCCGGCCGCTCGTCTGCGGCAATCATCGGCTGGAGAGGGCACAGGACGAGGAAAGGAACGATGCCGTATTTCATGTAGGTCATGTTAGTGAGCGATCCGCGGATTCGCTACAGCACGCCACTTGCCATTTGGCATTTTCTTCGTCGCACATTGAGAAGCGGCTGCTTGAAAATGCTAGGGATAACTGCTCTAGTTCGTGGTTGACAACGATTTGCGCAACCCAGCCTGGAAATCAGGAGTTCTTTCACCATGATTACTGTCGGCATGAATTACCACGTCATCGCGGGCAAGCAGACGGAATTTGAACAGAAGTTTGCTGCGGTGATTAGCGCTCTACGCGCCGCCGTAGGCCATAGCAGTTCGACGCTGTGGAAAGATGTGAGCGACGATGCCTCGTACTTGATCACCAGCGAGTGGTCCGACGAGCAAGCCTTCCTCGATTTCATCCACAGCCAAGCCTTCAAAGATGTCACCACCTGGGGGAAGGAACAAATCCTCTCCGGCAGGCCACAACACAAAATCTACAAGCACTAGCCGGTCGCGAACGTCAAATCACGCTACCTCGACGAGCCTTATGCTTCGTCACGAGCAAATTCGAACCGGAACAGCTACTGAATGAATTCGGCGAGTGGGACGGCTCTTTGGTACCTGACGGGGAACCGCGATCTTGCAGCGGGAGGTGATTGAAGGTCGCTATTGTCGGCTAGAGCCTCTGGAGCCGCCGCGCCATGGGCACTAGGCGGTGCCGGTGATCTAAAGGCACCCTCACCCCGGCCCTCTCCCGTCGAGGGAGAGGAGGATAATGTGGTCACTTTGCTTTGAGGGAGGGGGAGAGTGCGGTGTCGCTTGCCCATGGTCGAGCGGACGATTAACGTGGACGGCTGTTGGCGGCGATTCGCTGATTATGATTTTGTTCCCGACCGACACGGTCGGGCTAGGGTGGAGGTGATTGCTGTGTGCGGATTTTTTTCGTCGATCGCTCGTTGCGGTTTTGTGGCCGCCGGTTGCTTGATCGTTGGCATGATTTGCGGCGTGGTCGGCGCGGAGGAAGCTGCAAACTCGAATGCCGCAGCCGCAAAGGGGAACGCAGGCGATTCACAGTCCGCACCGTATCAGCCCACGGTAGCGGCGGCGTCGGATGAAGGGCAGCGGGCGATTGCTACGTTTCGCGTGCCCGAGGGTTTCAAAGTCGAGTTGTTCGCGGCCGAGCCGCTGGTGGCCAATCCGGTTGCGTTTTGCTTCGACGAAAAGGGTCGGATGTTTGTGGCCGAAACTTTTCGGCAAGAGAAAGGAGTCGAAGACAATCGCCACCACATGGATTGGCTCGACGACGATCTGGCGGCCCAAACGGTTGAAGATCGGCTGGCGTTCTTCAAAAAGCATCTTGGCAGCGGCATCGAAGATTTCACGAAAGAGCACGATCGCATCCGGCTGCTGGAAGATCGCAGCAGCAAGGGACAAGTCGACGCTTCCACGGTGTTCGCCGATGGCTTCAATGGCATTCTCGAAGGCACCGGCGCCGGTGTGCTGGCGTGGCGAGGCGATGTATTTTACACGTGCATCCCGAATCTTTGGCGGCTGCGCGATACCAAGGGCACCGGCCGTGCCGATCAGCGTGACGCCATGCATTCCGGCTTTGGCGTGCGGGTGGCTTTTCGCGGTCACGACATGCACGGCCTGGTGATTGGCCCCGATGGCAAACTGTATTTTTCGATTGGCGACCGCGGACTTAACGTCAAATTGAGCGGCGGCAAGAACCTGGTCAACGTCGAAAGCGGCAGCGTGTTGCGGTGCAATCTCGACGGCTCGGATTTGGAAATTGTCGCCACCGGGTTGCGCAATCCCCAGGAGCTGGCGTTCGACGACTACGGCAATTTGTTCACCTGCGATAACAACTCCGATTCCGGCGACAAAGCCCGTTGGATTTACATCGTCGAAGGCGCCGATTACGGCTGGCGGATGGCGTATCAATACTTGGCCGATCGCGGTCCGTACAACCGCGAGAAACTTTGGTACCCGCCGTTTCCCGGTCAGGCGGCGTACATTGTGCCGGCGGTGGCCAACGTGGCCGACGGCCCCTCGGGTCTGACGTATTACCCGGGGGTCGGCTTGCCGGAAAGGTACAAAAACACGTTTTTCCTGGCCGATTTCCGTGGTGCCGCGGTCAACAGCGGAATTCACGCCGTTCGAGTGAAGCCCAAAGGCGCCGGCTTTGAATTGGCTAGTGACGACAAGTTTTTGTGGTCGATTCTAGCCACGGATGTCGATTTCGGGCCCGATTGCGCACTGTACGTGAGCGATTGGGTCGAAGGCTGGACGGGGGCCGGCAAGGGGCGCATTTATCGAGTTTTCGATTCGTCAACGACTGGCGCAGCGGTTGAAGAAGTCAAAAAGCTGTTAGCCGGCGACTGGTCGAAGCTCTCGACCGACGAGCTGCTCAAACTGTTAGAGCACGCCGATCGCCGGGTGCGGCAAGAAGCGCAATTCGAATTGGCCGATCGTCATGCCGCCAAAGAATTGTCCGCGGTCGCGGTGCACAGCAAAGATCAGTTGGCGCGAATTCACGCGCTTTGGGCCCTGGGCCAAATGGGCGTGCAGTGGAACCAGACCGAGGCGTTTTTGAGCTTGCTGAAGCTGTTGGAGGATGACGATGCCGAAATTCGGGCGCAGGCCGTTAAAGTACTCGACGGCTTTCACACGCTCGATATTGTCGATCCCAAGCTGATTGCGCTGCTGAGCGACCCGAGTCCGCGCGTGCGGTTCTTCGCAGCCTTGGCCTGCGCGAAACGCAAGCGTCCCCAGGCGACCGAGCCACTGGTGGCCATGCTCAAGGAAAACAACGACGCCGATCCGTGGCTCAGGCACGCCGGAGTGATGGGACTGGTTGGCTGTGCCAAAGTTTCGGATTTGCTATCGCTCGCGAAACACGCTTCGCCGTCAGTTCGCCTGGCCGCCGTAGTTGCGTTACGGCGATTAGAACATCCGGCGGTCCGCACGTTTCTTGAAGATAGCGATCGCTTGGTAGGTTTGGAGGCGGCACGCGCTATCTACGATGTCCCAATCCCGGAAGCCATGCCTCGACTTGCTCGACTGGCGTTTCCAATCAACATTCGCTATCCCAAGGCTCGTGAAGAGGCCCAAGGAGCGACCAATGAAGAACTCTCCGACGCCTTCACACGACGCGTGATCGATGCCAATTTTCGTTTAGGTGGCGAGAATCGCGCAGTGCTGCTTGCTGAGGCATCGGCATTTAGATCGCGCGATGTGGTTCCTGAAGCAATGGCAGCGGACATTCTCGAAATGCTGGCCGATTGGGCTCATCCCTCGGGCCGCGATCGCTTGCTGGGGATGTGGCGGCCGATCCAAGCTCGCGACGCCCAAGAAGCGACCACCGCAGCCGGGATTGTGGTTCAATCGATTCTGCATGCTGATAAACCGCCGAAGCAGTTGCTGCTGAAAGCAATCCAGTTGGCCGGCCAATTTCAGATGCACGATCTACCGCTGCAAGAGATCGTTCTCAACAATCAGGAACCTGCTGCAATTCGTGTGGAAGCCATACGGGCGGTGGCTGCAATCGATCCGGCGCAAGTTTCGTCATTCCTAAAAACCACGCTTGCAGATCGCGAACCGCTCGTTCGAGCCGAATCGCGGCGTCTGCTGGCAAAACTGAAACCCGACGAGGCGTTGGCTGAGCTGCAAAAAGCGATTGAAACCGGCACGCTGGTCGAACGCCAGCAAGCGCTGGCCGCTCTGGAGGAAGCAAAGATTCCCGGCGCTGAAAAGGCGATCGAAAGTGCAATGGACCAATTGCTGGCCGGCAAGCTACCCCTGGAAGTGCGGCTGGATGTTTTGGAAGCGGCGGAAAAGCGCGGCACGCCAAGATTGAAGGAACAGCTTATTCAGTATCAAATGGGCCGCTCGCAGCACGACGAGTTGGCGGAGTATCGCGAAGCATTGGCTGGCGGGGACGCCGCCCTGGGCGAAAAACTCTTTTTAGATAGCGCCGAACTTTCTTGCCGCCGTTGCCATAATGTTGCCGGCCGCGGCGGTGCCGTGGGGCCCGATCTGACGTCGATTTCCGCGAAACTTGCCGCGCAATTTTCCGGACAAGTGGCGACTGGAGCCGCTGACGATCTACCGGATCGCAAAGTTCGCGAATATCTGCTGGAATCGATCGTGTTGCCCAACAAAACCATCGCCAAAGGTTTCGAGACCGTCATCGCGGTAACCGACGACGGCCGGCAATTCTCAGGCATTTTCCAAAGTGAAGACGCCAAGGAGCTGCGGCTTTTGTCGCCGGAAGGGAAGCCAATTGTCGTACCCAAGTCGTCGATTGAAGTCCGAAAAAACGGCCCCAGCGCGATGCCGGCCGACTTGATCAAGCACATGACCAAACGACAACTGCGCGATTTGGTGGAGTTTCTAGTCGGCCTAAAAGCGCCGCTGGCCCCCAGTGCCTCGCAAACCGAAGCGGCCACAGCGCCGGAAGGAATCACGACCCAGCCCGCTAAATGACGTGGCAGCGGCGTTTTTTTCAGCAATCATCTCGAATTCCACGCGAAGCCCTTGGATATTGTTTGTTGACACCGCTAAGCTACCAGGTACGCCCGCGCCCGATGCCCACCGGAAAATCGTAAAGAATCTCGCGCCACCGGCCGATAAGTGGCGCGGCCGAGTTGGACATAGGTCAGACTTCAGTCTGACATGCCACGATGAAGGCATTGCTGTCAGGCTGAAGGCCGACCTACACAGGCATCGGACACCTTTCTCCATGAATCGCTGGCTCCCGAAAAGCGTCATCTGCCTGCGCGATTACAGCTGGCAAAAATTCTCCAGCGATCTCGTTGCCGGATTGACGGTTGGCTTAGTCGCACTGCCACTGGCGATGGCGTTTGCCATTTCGTCGGGCGTGTCGCCGCAAGCGGGTATTTACACGGCCATCGTCGCTGGCTTTTTGATTTCCGCGCTCGGCGGTTCAAAGACGCAGATTGGCGGTCCGACCGGTGCATTTGTCGTCATCGTTTATGGCATTGTCGCTAAATACGGCGTCGACGGCTTGTGCGTTTGCACCGTCATGGCCGGGTTGATCTTGCTGATGCTCGGCATCACCGGGCTTGGCAAAGCGGTGAAATTCATTCCGCGGCCGGTCATCGTGGGTTTCACCAACGGCATTGCGGTGCTGATCGCCAGCACGCAGATCAAAGATTTTTTTGGCCTTTCGATCGACAAGGTGCCCGGCGAATTTCTCGGACGGATGGAAGCGCTGGCCACGCACTTTGGCACAATTTCCTGGCCCGCCACGCTGCTGGCATCCGCGGCGATCGTAATTATTGTGCTGTTCCGAAAATTCGTGCGGCGCGTGCCGGCTTACATTGTCGCGCTGGTGTTGGGAACAATTCTCGTCGGCACGACAGGTTTGGCGGTCGAAACCATCGGCACTCGCTTCGGCGGCATTCCCACGGGGCTGCCCTCGTTCACGATGCCGCACTTCGAGTTCAGCATGGTTGGGGCGCTGTTGCCTTCGGCCGTAACCGTGGCGCTGCTCGGCGCCATCGAATCGCTCTTGTCGGCTGTCGTATCCGATCGGATGAGCGGCGATAAGCACAACCCGAGTGTGGAACTGGTGGCGCAAGGCATCGCGAATTTGGCGTCGCCATTTTTCGGCGGTATTCCGGCCACAGGGGCCATTGCCCGCACGGCGACGAATGTTCGCTCGGGCGCCAAAACGCCGGTCGCCGGCATGATTCACGCCGTCACGCTGCTGTGCGTGTTGCTGTTTGCCGCACCGCTGGCCAGGTTCATTCCGCTTTCGGTGCTCGCCGCCATCCTGCTTGTGGTTTCCTACAACATGGGCGAGTGGCATGAAATTCCCAAGCTGCTGAAACTCACGTGGGCCGACATCAGCGTTTGGGCCATCACCTTTGCCCTGACCGTGTTTGCTGATTTGACGGTGGCGGTGGAGACGGGCATTGTCATGGCCGCGCTGTTGTTTATTCGCAAAGTGACCGGCACGACGACGGTGACCCGCGTCACGCCCCAGTATGTCGAAGAAGGTTGGCTGCACATTCTGCAAGACAAGCCAATTCCCGACTATGTGGCCGTCTTCCGCATTCACGGTCCGTTCCTGTTCGGCGCGAACGAAAAGATTTCGCAAGTGGCCGAGTGCCTGGACGAGTTGCCGCCAATCGTCATTTTGCGGCTGCGAAATATGACGGCCATTGATGCCACCGGATTGCAAGCCCTGGAAGACCTGGCCGAAAAATTCCGTTCCGCGGGCCGCACGCTCATTTTGTGCGGTGCCCCACCCCAGCCGGCTCAACTGATGCAGCAGGCGGAATTCGAGCAGCATGTGGGCCGAGCCAACATCTGCGAAAATTTCCACGCCGCGCTGGAACGAGCCATCATCGTGTACTTTAGCAGCGGCCACGCGCGCAAATCGGCGTAAAGAGAGTCGGCCATACTCACTTCACCGTCCGATTCGGCGTCTCCGCCTTCGGCGTTGCAGCGGCAGGTGTTGCAGCAGCCTTGTTGCGGAACAACAGACCGTCCAAGCTGATGATGCCCGCGCAAGAAAGACAATGGCCAAAGCCCCGAAGAAATAGAAGGATTGCAGTTCCAGCGCATATGAGCCGTGTTCGTCGAGCGTGAAGATTTGAGCGCGATGGGCCATGCAAACGGCGACAACCATGTTGATGGCCATGATCAGCGCCGCCGGCCGCGTGAAAAGCCCCACAATGATGAAGAGCGGGGCAATTACCTCGCCGATGATGACGCCGTATTTGACGAATTCCGGCACCCCGGCATCCTTCAAGTTCTTGCCGATCATCGTCACGGCGCCCTGCGGATCGTTGATGGTGTTCCACTTGCCAATGCCATGAAACAGCATCAGCCCCGCCACGGTCAACCGCACCAACAGTTTTCCGACGTTGTCGTTGAGCAGTTTCTTTAAGACGTCCATGTTGGCTCCCGTGTTCGATTTCAGTGAAACGCTTCATCCCCGACCGCGATCGTGATGATATCGACTGTAGATGATTCCCGCCAGAAAGCCACCGCAGACGGCGACGATCCAAGCCCAGAGCAACTGCCCGATCGTCATAAAAATCGTAAAATCAATCGACCACGCATTCGACGGCGTCCCAAACATATTCTGCGTCGGGACGAGTTTGGCGACCCGGGTGAAAAAAATATCTAACAACTGCGAAGTCACAAGAATCTTCGACTCATGCATCTCTTTTTCCCAAAACAGATGTACCAGCAGCAAATACAGAAATGCCCAGAGCGCAAATCCAATGGCGAATGCCCGAGCCGGCCCTGTGGCGAAAACAGCCAACAGCACGGCAATCATCCACGCTAACGCCGAAACGGTGACGACGATTGTGAGCCACGCTTGAGTGCTGTTCAGCAGCGCCGTAATTCCAAACGCCCACGCCGCAACGCCAATCAACAGCCACCGCAGCGAGAATCGAAACCCGGCAACGCCTTTCGTTGTCGTGTGTACCTGTTCGCGAGCTGTGGGCTTGATTTCCTGCATCTTGGTCTCCGAGCGGAGAGTGCCGGCGGGAACGAAACTGGATTCTAACTGAAAATCGACCGTAAATCGGGCTTAGTTATCCAAAACTGCCCTTTTCCCGCCGGCAATTCTGAGTAACATAGGTAGGAGCGGTCCCTCCCATGCGCCAAGCCGCGCTGTTGGGTTCGGGTGGCGGCTTGGGTTCTTGGCCGGTCGGCATTTGTTGCGCCGACTGTGGTCGTGGCGACCAGCGGCGCCCCAAAACTGCTTCGGCCAACCGGTGCGATCCACCGGGTAACATGGGCCGGGCGCACGTGCCCAACGTAACAGGTTATTTATAGTCCGATCGTGTTGTCTGCCTGGCATGGCGGCCGGGCCCAAAGAGGGTTTGATTATGGAACTGCAGAATCTGCGAAACATCGGCATCTCCGCCCACATCGACTCGGGTAAAACCACTCTGAGCGAGCACATTCTCTATTACGCCGGCCGCATTCACCGCATTCAGGAAGTGAAGGGTGAAGGGGCCACGATGGACTACATGGATCTGGAGCGCGAACGCGGAATCACGATCACCAGTGCCGCTACCACGGTCCACTGGGACGATGCCGCTGGTATTGACCACCAGATCAACCTCATCGACACGCCGGGCCACGTTGATTTCACGGTTGAAGTGGAACGCAGCCTGCGCGTTTTGGACGGGGCCATTCTTGTGCTGTGCGCCGTCGGCGGCGTGCAAAGCCAGTCGATGACCGTCGATCGACAGATGAAGCGCTATCACGTGCCGCGTTTGGCGTTCATCAACAAGATGGACCGCACCGGAGCCAATCCACTGCGCGTCGTGCAGCAGGTTAAAGAAAAGCTGGAATGCGATGCCATTCTGATGCAGCTTCCCGTCGGCAAGGAAGACAACTTCGAAGGCATTGTCGATTTAATCACGATGCAGGCCGTTTACTTCGACGGCAGCAATGGCGAGAAGGTCCGCCGTGAAGCCATTCCGGCCGACATGCTGGAAGACGCGAAGAAGTATCGGCACCAGATGCTGGAAAGCTTGTCGATGTACAGCGACGAGCTGATGGAGTTGCTGCTCGGCGAAGCCGACGTGCCGGAAGAGCTAATCCACGCTGTAGCGAAAGACGCCGTGCAAAATCAGGACGCCACGGCCGTATTCATGGGCTCGGCCTACAAAAACAAAGGTGTGCAGCCGCTGCTCGACGCGATTGTGCGCTGACTTGCCTTCGCCGCTGGCGCACAACGTCACCGCCAAGAAGTGGGATAATCCTGAGGAAAAAATTCCGCTGGCCGCCGATCCCACCAAGCCGTTCGTCGGCATGGCGTTCAAATTGGTCGACGATCCATACGGCCAGCTCACGTTCATGCGCATTTATCAGGGCACGGTGAAAAAGGGAGACCAAATGGTCAACCAACGCACCAGCCAGCGGCAGCGTTTCAGCCGCATTGTGCGGATGCATGCCGACAAGCGAGAGGAAGCCGATAGTGCCAGTGCCGGCGACATCGTGGCCATCATCGGCGTCGATGCCGCCAGCGGCGATACCTACGCACCGGAAGCCAAATTCGGCACGCTGGAAAGTATGTTCATCGCGGAACCGGTCATCAAAATGGCCATCTCCACCACCAACCGTGAAGGTTCCGACAAACTCGCCAAGGCGCTGCAGCGTTTCAGCCGCGAAGATCCTACGTTCCGCATCAGCACCGACGAGGAAACCAGCGAAACGATCATCGCCGGCATGGGCGAACTGCACTTGGAAATCTACGTTGAGCGTATTCGCCGCGAGTACAAGGTCGAGGTGGAAGTCGGCGCGCCGAAGGTCAGCTACCGCGAAGCTCCAACGCAGGCGGCCGCCTACAATTTCAAGCACAAGAAACAGTCCGGCGGCTCCGGTCAGTTTGCCCACATCGTCGGCAAGTTGGAGCCCTTGCCGGAAGACGCTCCGGAATCGTTCGAATTCGAAAGCAAAGTCATTCAAGGACGCATCCCCAAGGAATACATTCCGTCGGTGGAAAAAGGCTTCCGCGCGGTCCTCAACAAAGGTCCGATTGCCGGATTCCCGATCGTTGGCATTAAAGCGCTGTTGGAAGACGGTTCGTATCACGAAGTCGACAGCTCCGATATGGCGTTCCAGATTTGTGGACAGAACTGCTTCCGCGAAACGTTCCTGCAAACCAAGCCGGTGCTGCTGGAACCGGTGATGAAAGTGGAAATCGAAGTGCCAACCACGTATCAGGGTCCCGTGGCGGGCGAGCTCACCAGCCGCCGCGGCATGATTTTGTCGTCAGAAATTCACGGCAACACGGCGGTCATCGAAGGCGAAGTGCCGCTGGCCGAAACCTTCGGCTACTCGACCGATCTGCGCAGCATGACGCAGGGCCAGGGCACGTTCACGATGGAGTTCTCCAGGTACCGCCGCGTGCCATCGAGCATCCAGCAGGAAATCATCGCCGAAAAGAAAAAGCAACTCGTCGGCGCGAAATAATCGCTCGCAAGTTGCGACTCGTTTGAAATTCGCGCTCATTGTTCAAGCCCAGGGGATTGCAACCCGCTGGGCTTTTTTTGCGCACCAAATCTTCCGCTGCCCGGCGCACGGTTTGCGACCCTATTTCTATAAAGGGGTCGATGCCGGCTCCATTGCGGTTAGGGCCGGGCAATGGCGGCGAGGCAATCAGGCTGGTTGTCGAGCGCCCAAAACGTCGTTCGTCTCGGAACCATTTTGAGGAGAACCAATCATGCGAAACTTATTGATGGCAATTGGAATTGCAGCCTGCTTAGGCCTGACAGCCAGTGTCTTGGCCGATGAGCCGAAAGCGCACGAAGGCGGACCGGGAGGAGCCGGCGGCGGAGCTAGTGCGAAAATCGAAGCTGGCCCTGCGCATGTGGAGGCCGGCAATGGTGGCGCAAAAATCGATGCTGGTCCGGCCCATGTGGATGCCGGCCCAGGCGGCGCGAATGTCGATGTCGGCGGCCCGCGCGGCGGCGTAAACATCGAGGCCGGCCGACGCGGAGCTGAGGTGAACATCGACCGCCGCGGCGCGAATGTCGATTCCAACCGTGGACGGGATTTCGATCGTGATCGGAATCGGAATTCCAGTAACCGGAGCCGCATTGGCGACCGCGATTGGGATCGCTGGGGCATCGGCGTTCTGGATGCCAACCGCTACCGTAACTACAGCGGTAATGACTGGCGTTACCGTCGCTCGGGCAACGAGTGGTTCTATTGGATGCCCGCCGGGTACTGGATGTTCTACCGCGATGGGCGCTGGGATCGGTATAACCCCGATACCTACACGGTCTACAACAACACCTACAACAACGGCAATGCTGTACAGAACGCGAATTTCAACGGCCCATACTACGAGGACCAAAACGGCTTCTACTACATGCAAGGCGGTCGACGGATTTACGATCCGCAGATCCAGCGTGTAGCAGGCGTGGGAGGGCAGGTGCAACGGTAGAAGCCACAAAGAATTGTCGAAATTGGCGGACTCGAGTTCCAGCCGGTAAGATCACCGGCAGCACGCTTTAAAGGACGAGTCCGCTGTCGCCGCCTTTGTGATGGAGAATCGCAAAGGCGGTTTTTGTTTGCATTGCGTCAAGCCCCGGGGACCCTCGCGGCGACGGTGCCCGCAGCCCCTGGGCTTGTGCGTTTGATGCGAGCCTTGCGCACGGTTTGAGTCGTCCTCAAAATGGGAATGTCTCGTCGATTTTGGCGGCCGACAATTCGACGAGAAACGTCGCCAGGCGATCGACCAGCGCATCCATGAATCGCTGGCCCTTTTCAGAGGTGGCATGATGCGGATTGCCGGCGCCGCTGTTGGTCGTGAGCAAATGCCAGGGCCGGGTGATTGAAACCCAACCGCGATTCACGGCTTCAAAACGTGTCGGCCGCACGGCGCCATCATCAGCCAGAAGAGTTCCGTCCGGTTTGCGAGCCACAAACTGTGGAAAAAACGCCAAGGCCAGCGACGTTTCCATTTCGCCCGCGTGATCATCAGCGTGCTCGAAGAAATCGGCGCGCAAGTCGCTTAGCACTTGATACCAATTGCACAAAAAGAGCCAGGCCGGAGTTTTGCCGTACAACTCGCGCACGAGTGGCTTCAAATCGTTGCCTCCGTGGCTGTTGAGAAGCACGATTTTGCGAATGCCGTACTTCACCAGTGAATCGACCAGATCGGTAATTACGGCGAACAAAGTCGACGGATTCACATTCATGGCCAGCGGAAACGCCATCTGATTCGTTTCCGTACCGTAAGGAATTGTCGGCAGCAGAATGACTTTCCCCCCGTGCCGGTGAGCCGCTTCGCAAATCTTTTCGCCAATCACGTCGGCTTCGAAACTGTCGGTCCCATACGGCAGATGCAAATTGTGCGGCTCGGTCGCCCCCAGCGGCAGCACTGCGACTTCGAACGACTGCCCTTTAACCGCACCGTAATTCGTCTCAGATAGTTTCCACTCGCGCATAAACTGCACCGATCGAGCTACTCGAATCATTCCCGTGTCGCGGCCATGCTCGGCTACGCGCTGGAGCGCGGAGCAAGCTCCGCCGCTACACGACTTTTGATTATTACGCTTAAAATTGCCGCGGCCGGCCCAGCTTTCGCCGAATGATGGCCCACTGCCCAGCGTGCAGCGACCAGTGAGAGCCGATGGTTACAAAGCAATCGCCGGCCCGTTTCACGAACGGCGGCACCCGACCGCTGACCGGCTTTTCCAAATCGGCGTCGCTCATTTTTTCCAGTGCCGCGAGCGTCCCGGCGCGAATTTGCTTGGCGATGGCAAAGTACTCTTCCTTAGTGAGGAACGCCGCCGAAATATCGTTGCTGGCAGTATCCTTCGTGTGCTTCTCCATGAAACCTTCCGGCAACATCGGCATGCTCCCGGGACTCGCTCCTTCGGCCAAACGGTATTCCGCCGAGATCACATGTCCCAGCGCCCACGCACTATGATTGGCATCTGGCAGCGGCCGCACCAACATTTCGGCTGGCGTGAAGTCATCCAAATACCCATGCGTCAAGAAATCGGCCGCAGACAGGCTGCTGCGAATTGCATCTTTGAAATTCATGGTTTCGCAATTGTATTGGTGTCAATAGTTTAGTAGCTAGAAATGGCGGCAGCTCGGGACCTGAAATTCTATTGCGGAAGCTCGTCGGCGCGTCCGCACAAATATCTGACAGTTATATCATTTGCTTTGATGTCGTACAAAATCATTGACAGCGACGCTGCGCCCGTTACAGTCAACGATGTCTTTTCGTCTAGCGACTGTCGTGTTTTCGACCGCGTTGAAAATTCCGCTCGACTCCCGAGGTGTCGAATGATGTCCCTTAGATCACTGCCTGTAACCACGCAAAAGAACGGCGATTCGTTTCCCACGCAGACTTCTGGCTTTCGTCTGGCTGCATACTCTATCGGCTGCGTGTTTTGCTGGACGTCGTGTGCTGTTGCTTGGGCAGCCCCTGTTCAATGGACTTCTGCCTCGGGAGGCAACGATCACTTCTACGAAGCCATCTTAGTCCCTAACGGAATTAGCTGGTCGGCTGCAAACACTTCCGCTCAAGCTGGGAGTGGATATTTGGCAACAATTACTTCGCCCGATGAAAACAGCTTCATTTTCAATTTGATTACTTCCTTCGGCTATTGGAAGACCGTCGGATCGGGAACTCGAGGTCCATGGATCGGAGGCTTCCAGCTGTCGGGTTCTACCGAGCCCGATCAAGGGTGGCAATGGGGGACTGGCGAAAGTTTCGGCTATGCCAATTGGGCGGTAGGGCAGCCTGATAACAATGGCAATGAAGACAAGTTGCACTTTTATGCATCCGTGCCCAATGCTGTTTCGGCGCAGTGGAACGACCTGCCTGACGACAACGGCTCGATCAATCCAATAGGCTACATCGTCGAATCGGTGCCTGAGCCGAGTTTCATGGTATGGTTCATCTCTGGCCTCGGGACGATTTTGTTTAAATTGATCCGATTTCGTCTCTCAGTAGCATGACTCGGAATCGGCTAATTCGATAGGGCAGCATTCGAACAGCTTGCGTTACGGAATCACCAGACGCCCATCCTCGCGAATTTCAAAAGCGCCGTTAGCCACTTCCCGCAGATGGCCGTCGGGATCGGAGAAATAGCAAGGGTTTGCGCTGCGCGCCGCCGGTCGCGAAAAGTGCAGCCATCGGACAAAATTCCAGGATGACACGGTAAAAAACGAGCGTGGCCGCCGTTTTGACAATCGACGTCCGTCAAAAATCAAACAGTTTCTTGATGGCGTACACCGTCGTGGCCCGGCCGGCGCGGGCAATCGAACGCGTCAGCGGAATGCTCTTGGGGCACACTGCCACGCAGTTCTGGGCGTTGCCGCACATTTGCAGGCCTCCTTCCGACATCAGCGATTCCAGCCGTTCGTTGGCGTTCATCGCCCCTGTGGGATGCATGTTGAAGAGCATCACCTGACTAATGGCCGCGGCACCCACAAAATTGCGATCGTACGTGGCCTGCTTGCGAGCGGCAAACTGTTCGTCGGTTTCACCTTCGTGCTGATTCACTTCGACCTTGAGATACTGCGGGCAAGCTTCCAAACAACAGCCGCAACTCATACACTCGCTCAGCGGATAGGCTTGCTGCTGCACGGCGGGCGAGACACGCGGGCCCGGGCCGTGCTCGTAGTAGCTATCGACCGGAATCCAACCTTTGATGCGTTTGAGCGCCTGAAACATACGCGAACGATCGACGAACAGATCTCGCACCACAGGAAACTTGGCGGTCGGCCGCAGTTCAATTCCTTCCGGATCATCTTCCAGCAACCGATCGACCAGCGCCGAACAGGCTTGCCGCACGCGCCCATTAATGACCATCGTGCAAGCGCCGCACACTTCTTCGAGGCAATTGCAGTCCCAGGTCACCGGCGCGACGTGCTGTCCATCAATGGTTTCCGCCATTGCTGCAATTCGCTGCAGCACACTGATGACGTTCATGTCCCGTTCGTAGGGCACGCGGAATCGCTGCCAGTAGCTCGATTGTCCCGGGCCGTCTTGCCGCAAGACGCGAACCTCGAATAACTCGGGTTGCAAAACGTGACCGTGGTGAGACGAATTGCCTTGATTGCCGTTATGTGAGGAACTCATGAGAGCGATATAAAGTTGTCGGCAGAAAAATTCACCGCGGAGGACGCAGAGATCACCGAGGCACGCGGAAGGGAATCGATCATTTGCTAGATACAAAATCGACAGAGACTAAGACACCTTGTGAACAAGCAATCTTCTCACTCCGCAAGATTCCTTTGCGATCCTCGGCGGTCTCGGCGGTTAATCATGCAGGCCAATTCATCATTTTGCGGCACCGGCTTTCACGGACGTGCCGCTGGGTTGGCCGTTGCCGTTGGCGTCAGTTGTTGACGGCGATTTGCCGGCCTGGCGTTCTTTCCAAACTTGCTCGATCATTTCCGCGCCGACCAAGCCATACAGTCGGGGGCGCGGCGGGATCAGCGATGTATCAACTTCCTGGTAGGTGATTTCCGGTTCGCCGTCGGCGGAGAGTTTGGTGATTGTTGTCTTCAGCCACTTACGGGTGTTTTCCTCGAAGCGATCGCACCACTGTTCGGCTTGGCGGCGGAGTTCCGCCGGGTCGGTGGCCGTGAGCCCCGGCATGGAGAACGCCGGCTTGAAATGGGCACCGCGGCATTCGTCACGCAAAAGTGCTCCGCGGATAATCGCTTTGGCCACCGGGAACATGTCACGCAGCGATTTCGTGAACACCACGTTCTGGTTGGTCCAGTTGCCGGTATCGGAGAGCGAGCAGCGTTTGGCGTGCTGTTCCAACTCACAGACTTTGGCGTAGGCCTCGGCCAGTTGATTGTTGTGCCGCACTACCGTAGCGGCCTTGGTCATCACCAAGCCCAACTCTTGATGGATGAGATATGGGTTTTCACCGCCGGTCGAACGTTTGAGCAATTTGTCGTGAGCCTCTTGTTCGCGCATGCCGAGCCCCGTCGTAAAGCGACGGCCGGCTGATCGGCCGCGGTGTTGCTCTTGAGCGATGCCAGCAGCGTTTCCATCGTGGGTCCCAAAATGAGGCCACTGAAGATGCAGCTCAAAAGCGAATTCGGCGCCAAGCCGATTTGCGCCGTGATACTGATAATCGCACTCACCGATGGCGTACAGGCCAGGGATATTGGTCTGCTGATTGCGAACCGAACCCATCTTCAATCCGCCAGCGGCGGTTCGTTCGTAATCGACCCACAGGCCGCCCATCGAATAGTGAACGGCGGGGAAAATCTTCATCGGCACTTCGCGCGGATCGACCCCCTGGAATTTTTCGTAAATGCTCAGGATGCCGCCGAGTTTTTCGTCTAACGTTTTTCGCGGGATGTGTGTGAGATCGAGATACACACACATACGGTCTTTTTCGACGCTCAGGCCCTCCTCGACACAGACTTTGAAAATCTCGCGGGTAGCAATATCGCGGGGCACCAAGTTGCCGTACTTCGGATAACGCTCTTCGAGGAAGTAATAGCGCTCGGCTTCGGGAATGGTGCGCGGATCGCGCGGGTCTTGCGGTTTGCGCGGCACCCAAACGCGGCCCCCTTCGCCGCGGGCGCTTTCGCTCATCAGCCGCAACTTGTCGGCACCGGGAACGGCCGTCGGATGCACTTGGATGAATTCCGGATTCGCGTAAATCGCGCCGGCCTGAAAACACCGGCTGGCGGCGCTGCCGGTGCAGACCATCGACATGGTGGAGCGGCCGTATATCAGCCCGCAGCCTCCAGAACCGACAATGACGGCATCAGCCGGGAACGAGCGAATTTCCATCGTCACCAGGTCTTGGGCTACGATGCCACGGCAACGGCCGGAGCTGTCCAAGATGGGGCTGAGGAAATCCCAGAACTCGTATTTCTTGACTTTGCCGGCCACTTCCCAGCGACGGACCTGTTCATCCAAAGCGTACAACAACTGCTGGCCAGTGGTTGCGCCAGCAAAGGCTGTGCGTTTGTAGAGCGTGCCGCCGAAACGGCGCTGATCGCGGAAGCCTTCCGGCGTGCGGTTGAAGGGAACTCCCAAACGATCCATCAGATCGATGATCTTCGGGGCCCAATCGCACATCTCTTTGACTGGCGGCTGCTGATTCAAAAAATCGCCGCCGTATACCGTGTCGTCAAAGTGCTTCCACTCGTTGTCGCCTTGCTGGCGTGTAAGATCGTTGACGCTATTGATGCCGCCTTCGGCACAAACACTGTGCGAACGCTTGACCGGCACGAGGCTGACCAAATCGACTTCAATGCCCTGCTCGGCCAGCTTCATGGTGGCGGCCAAGCCTGCCAATCCGCCGCCGACAACCAATACGCGTTGCTTTGCCATATGCTAATTGCCTGGTTTCGCTTGATCTGCGGGTACGGACGGCCCGTGGGTTTGCACCGTTGGCGGGATGAGTCCCTGCTCGATCTCACGATGAATTTGAATATTATTTTCGATCGCCTGGGCTTTCGTCACATCGACCTGCGACATGCCGAAGAGCGATCCCATGCCAAAGCAGGCGACCAAAACGCCCAGCGCACCACACACATAGCCGGCACGGCGTTGAGCCTGATCGCTGATCCAAATGCCCCAGGTGATACCGAACGTCCACAAGCCGTTGGCTAAATGGTAGACAGCACACAGGGTCCCGACTGTGTAAATGATCTTCATCACCGTCGGATCGAGCACAATAGCCGCCGAAGAGGCAGCGTGCTCGGGGTCGAACTTTCCGCCACCCAAGGGCTTGCCCAGATGATGCATTTGCCAGAGGTGAAACAAGATAAAGGCGGCCACAAACATGCCGCTGGCGCTGCAACGTGTACCGAATGTTGCTGCTATATGGGTAAGCGCCAACGTTCGGCAAACCACCGCTGATGATCCAAAAACCGACCAGGGCGTGGAACAGAATCGGAATGAAAATGAAGGTCCACTCGAGGATTGTCACCATGGTATCGCCCAGGGCGTGGATTTTATCGACCTGAATCTGATACATCGCCGGCCCGACCAACACTGAGGCGTTGACTGCCAAGTGCAGAACGACGTATCCGCCAATGGGGATCAGCCCCGCCAGCGAAAACAGGCGGTATATCAGGAACTGGTTCCGCCCCAAGAATGTCGAACCGGTTACTTCAGCCGGCGCGGCAGATTTAACAGCTTCCACGGGCGTGTGCTTCCTCGGAAATCAGACGGCCGAGTCATCCCTTTGGGCCGCCGCAAGTTGCCTATGGGTAGAGTGCATGATGTAGTATAGAGATCGGAACGTCGGATACAAGGCGTAAGGAGCGGTGGTCAGTGGCCAGAGGTCAGTGATCAGATGGAGTCACGAAGCGTTACGTTCCATCACAAATCGCAAAACATATTCGGGCTAAAGACACTAATCGTACCGATCACGGGCCACCACCGACCGACCACTTTCCCCTGCCCGATTGACAGCGAAAATTGCTTGCAAAATGGCGATTCTGATGCGGAGCGAGTCGGATTTTGGCTTTGCACAAGATTCGGATTATGATACAAGTCGCGCTGCAATCGTGGGTTGCGCAAATTGTTCTGCCCCTATTAATGCCAGGGAAACCACTTGGCATCGGACTTGCGTTGCATGTTTGCGGCTCACCATCGGACTGCAAATGCTGTTCACCATACCTTCCATCTTGATTACCGACGACGATCACGCCTTCCGTGAGACAGTGCGACGGCGTGCTTGAACCGCGCGGCTTTCGTACGCTGACGGCCGAAAACGGCGAAGAGGCATTACGGATTCTTGGCTCCGAGCCAGTGCATCTGCTGCTTTTGGACATGCACATGCCGCGGCTGACTGGTTTAGACACCGTCCGGCGCATTCGCCAAATCAATTCGCGATTGCCCTGCGTGCTGCTTTCAGCGGCCTTGGACGAGGAAATTGTCCAAGAAGCGCGCTGGCCGACGTCTTCACCGTGCTCTCAAAACCGGTGAGCCGCTGCGATATCACGACAGCCGTCGATCAAGTATTTCGCCGCGTTTATGGTTGGCCGCAATGAGCTGGCCAGCGGCAAATTCTGCTTCGTTAGACCCACCGTGCAGCGTCTCGCGTAGTGAGTTTAACGCCACCATTCGGTGGGATCGACAACTCCGATTCAGGAGCTCGCAAAAGAGTTGCTGGTCTTGCGGAGTTGCCGCTCTTCAGCACGGTCAGTAACCGACTGTACCTGACAATCCTTCAGTAACACCTATGCAGTCTACATTTAGGGCCAATATCCGCGATAAAGGCGCAAAGACTGCCGGACAGTCAACAAACGCAAACCTAGCGGCCGATGCAAACTATACTGACAGCAGGCAAGGCGTGTGTGGTTGTTCGGCCGTTTGGTGGCTCCTATAATACCGTGGCGGAATAGTAGCCCCAGGAGTACGGAGCTTGACGGCAAAACCGAAGATTCTGGTTGTTCGCGATCCAGCGGATCAAAGCGCTCCGCTGCCGGTCGTTCCCGACGGGTTCGCGGTCGAAGAGGTACGCAGTCCGATTCGTGCCCTGGCACGAATGGCCCGCGGCGATTATCTCGGGCTGTACGTCGCCTCGAGCCACATCGGCGAAGCTTTCCGCATGGGAAAGCTGCTGCAAAATGAGCGAATCCTGGAGGGTATGCCCGACGGAATCGTTCTTCTCGATGCCGACAACACCATCATCTGGGGCAATGGCCGACTTCGGGAATGGACCAATCGCGAATCGGTCGTCGGCGAAAACTTTTACGCAGTGCTGAACAGCCCCGAAATTCTCGGACCAGATTTTTGTCCGTTCCACACAGCGCTGACTACCGGTAAGGCCAGCAGCAGCACGCTGCGATCGGGCGAGAATCGCTACTTCCACGTGCATGCGGCGCCGGTTAGCGAAGGCCAAAAACCCCCGGAGAATCTGATCGTCACCATTCACGATGTCACCAAGGAAGTGCTACAGCAGCAAAAGTTAGCCGCGATCCATCAGGCGGGCCAGGAGCTTTCCGACCTGACCGCTGAAGAATTGTCGAACATGTCGATCGATGAACGTATCGATCTGTTGAAATCGAACATTCTGCATTACACCAAGGACCTCTTGCACTTCGACGTCGTCGAGATTCGGCTGCTGGATCAAAAGACGAATCGCTTGGAACCGCTGCTAGCGGTCGGCATGGAGCCGGAAGCCGAAAAGCGCGTGCTGTTCGCACTCAACCAGAACAACGGTGTAACAGGCTTCGTTGCAGCGACGGCAAAGAGTTACTTGTGCGAAGACACGGCGGAAGATCCCCTGTACCTGGAAGGGTGTAAAGGAGCCAAGAGTTCGTTGACGGTGCCGCTGATCTTGCACGACGAGGTCATCGGCACCTTCAACGTCGAAAGCCCCGAACCGCGGGCATTCACCGAAAGCGACTTGCAATTCCTTGAAATCTTCAGCCGCGATGTGGCGGTGGCCCTAAACACGCTGGAATTGCTGGCCGTTGAAAAGGCCAGCACGGCGCAAGAGAGCGTCGAGGCGATTCACAGCGCCGTCGCCTTACCGGTCGATGAAATCCTGAACGACGCTGTGAACGTGATGGAACGGTACATCGGCCACGAGCCGGAGTTGGTCGAACGATTGCAGCGAATTCTGCGGCACGCACGCGATATCAAGCAAGTGATTCAGCGCGTTGGCCAATCGATGACGCCCACGCAAGCGCTGCCCGCAGGCCGCAACATCGAGAAACGCCCGTGCTCAAAGGGCGGCGGATTTTGGTGGTTGATGCCGACGATGCCGTCCGCATTGATGCTCACAATCTGCTGGAACGTTTCGGTTGCATTGTCGAAACAGCTCATGACGGGGCCGAAGCCGTATGCATGGTCCGCAACATGATGCAGGACGATCACTACGATGTGATTATTGCCGATATTCGCTTGCCCGACATGAACGGCTACGAATTGATGCTCCGCTTGCAAGAAATCATCGAGCCCGTGCCGCTGGTGCTCATGACGGGTTTCGGCTACGACCCGGGCCATTCGATCGTCAAGGCTCGACAGGCTGGCCTGGAGCTCGTACTGTTCAAGCCGTTCCGACTGGATCAGTTGCTTGACACGGTGGAAAAGGCTGTGGCGAAATACGACCTGATAAAACAGCCTTAAAGCATCAACGAGCCGCACTTCAGTCACGCTCTTGCACAAGCGATTCCAAGTGTCGGTGGCCAAGTCTCATGCTGGTTTTCTTTCTCGCGCTGGCAATTCTTGCATTAATTGGCCACGCCGCGCTGTGGATCGGTTTGGTGAATCGCATACATTCTACGGCAGCGCCGCACTGGTTTGTTAAAGTACTCTCCTGCATCGCTTATCTGACGTTGCTAACCGTCCCTTTCACAGCCGCACTGAGTTATGTCGTCTCTGGCAAACCCTTGGTTGGGTGGTTCAGTAGCGTGAGCAGCGAACCAATTGTGCGGTTGTATTTGGTGGTGTGCAGTGCGATTGCGGTAATGACCGTGCATTTATGGATTCGCCGCTGGCTCACGCCACTGCCGGCGGCGGTCCGCGAGAATCACACAACGATTGTCGATGTTGCTTCTTTGCTAAGTTTCCGACCGCTGCATGGATTTGCGCCCAATTGTTTTCGTTTGTACCTGGCAACCAGGTGCTGCAAATTGCGGTTCAGGAGAAGCAATGCGAATTAGAGCGTTTGCCGGCAGCGCTGGATGGATTGTCGATCGTCCATCTCTCCGATCTGCACATCACAGGGCGCATCGGACTCGATTTTTTTCGCGAGGTTGCTCGCCAGACCAACGTGCTGCGGCCTGATGTAATCGCGGTAACCGGCGACATCATCGACGAGCTTGAACTCATCGATTGGATTCCCGAAATCTTCTCGCAACTATCGGCACCGCTGGGGTCTTATTTTGTGCTGGGGAACCACGATCTTTTTACCCGAGACCCAGAGCGAGTTCGACAGGCGCTCACGGCGGTTGGTCTTGTGGATCTCGGCGGCCAATGGCGGCAACTTGATGCAGGCGATGGTCAAATTCTATTGGCCGGCAACGAATTGCCCTGGTTTGCTCCGGGGCCCGATATGCAGCACGCTCCGCCGCGCTCCACGGATCATCGGCAATTACGAGTGCTGCTTTCCCACACCCCGGATCAATTTGACTGGGCGCGCCGCTGGGATTTCGATCTGATGCTGGCGGGCCACACGCACGGCGGTCAGATTTCGCCGCCGCTCGTTGGGCCCATCGTTTCGCCCAGTTGGCACGGCGTGAAATACGCCAGCGGCACCTTCTATAAACAGCCGACGCTCATGCATGTGAGCCGTGGAATTTCGGCCGAACTGCCCATCCGACTCAACTGTCGACCGGAACTGACCAAATTGGTGCTGCGCAACCCCAAATAACATGTGGGCTTCAAGACGTGCTATCACAACTTTCAAGTTCCGGTCACCGGCAAAATTCGCTATATTTCGGGTTTGCTAACGAATAACCTCTGCTGGGCATCACCATCTACCGCTGAATTTGCACCATGTCGAAGACAAAACACACACCGACAAAAGCGAGCGACAAGCCCGTCGTGCCGCACGGCCAATCGTCCGGGGCTAGAACTTTACGGGAAACCGTCGAGTCGATCGTTATTGCCTTCATTCTGGCGTTCCTGTTTAGAACGTTCGAGGCCGAAGCATTTGTCATCCCCACCGGTTCAATGGCCCCCACGTTGCAGGGCCGGCACAAAGACATTCAGTGCCCCAAATGCGGCTATCGGTATCGAACTGGCGCCAGCGAGGAAATGGATCGCGAAGGTAACCGCCGCGAAGGATGCAACCTGGAAAAAACAATTTGCCCGATGTGCCGATATGAGCTTGATGTCGACTCCAAATATCCGTCGTACAACGGCGATCGAATTATTGTCAGCAAATTCGCTTTCGATCTATCTGATCCCGAGCGTTGGGATGTTGTGGTGTTCAAGTACCCGGAAGACGCCAAGACCAACTACATTAAGCGGCTCGTCGGATTGCCCAAAGAGCGGATTCGGATTGTCGACGGCGACGTCTACACCGCGCCGCTGGAATCGAGCGATTTTCAAATCGCCCGCAAGCCGCCACGCAAAGTGCAAGCCATGCTGCAGCCGGTCTACGACAACGACTACATCGTGCCTGAACTAGTTCAGGCAGGCATGCCACCGCGCTGGCAACCGTGGGTGGCGCCGGGACAAACCAGCCCTTGGAAAGCAAGTGCCGATGGGAAGTCGTTCGCGGCTGATGGATCGGCGCCAGGCCGAAATTGGCTGCGGTATCAGCACCTATTGCCGACAGCCGCCATCTGGAACGCCGTGACCGAAGGACGGCCGATTACGCCTCCACCGCCAAGTACGATCAAAGATTTTTACGCCTACAACGACGGCGTCTTCGCCGGTTGTGACCCTGGCGGCGGATTTGATTCGCCACACTGGGTCGGCGATCTGGCGGTTGAATCTCAGCTCCAGATAAAAAGTACGACTGGCGCCGTCATTTTGGAATTGATCAGAAGCGGAGTTCAATTTCGCTGTCGGATCGATTTGGCAACCGGCGTCGCGAAGCTGTCGATCTCCGAGTTGCCCGATTTCACAGCCACCGGCAACACGCCGATTCGCGGACCAGGGACTTACACTGTCCGATTCGCGAACGTTGACGAACAGTTGCTGTTGTGGGTTAATGGTGAAGTCGTCCAATTCGATTCGCCGACAACGTACTCCCACTTGCATCGCTCTGAGCCGGTGGAATTAGCGCCGATCCCGGGGTCAGAGCGTGCTACAGACTTGTCGCCGGTGGGAATTGCGGTCGAGGACGGCGCGGTCGTGAATGTGAGCCAGTTGCGAATTTCGCGCGATGTTTTCTATATCTACGTCGCCGATCCACACCTTCCGCCCGGACAAGACAAGACATACAACCTACAGGCCGATCAATTCCTCATGTTCGGCGATAACAGCCCCAAAAGCAGCGATAGCCGGTACTGGCGAATTCAAAACTACGTAGATCGCAAATTGTTGATTGGCAAAGCCCTGTTTGTTTATTGGCCGCACTCATTCAACTACGTCGAAATCGGCGAAAAAAAAATTCCGCTTCCGTTCTGGCCCAATTTTGGCCGGATGCGGTTTGTGCATTGAAAGTCGGCGGTCAGCAGTAGGCGGTCGATTAACCGATTCGCCTGCGGCTACGGTCACGGAGGACCCAATCGATGCCCCTGTTGGAAGTCACCGGTTTAGTAAAAACCTATGGATCGCGCCGCGTCGTTGACGGTGTCGATTTCGAGGTCGATTCGGGCGAAATCGTCGGTCTCTTGGGTCCCAACGGTGCTGGAAAAACAACCAGCTTCCGCATGACCTGCGGCATTGTCGAGCCCGACGCCGGCCGCGTGGTCTTGGCCAACAAAGATGTCACGCGCTGGCCCATGTTTCTGCGAGCGCGCGACGGCGGCATGGGCTACCTGGCCCAAGAGCAAAGCGTCTTCCGAAAACTCTCGGTCGAAAGCAATCTGCTAGCCGTCATGGAAATGCTGGGCATGGACCGCGCCGCCCGGCGAAAGCGGTGCGAGGGACTGCTGGAACAGTTCGACATTAAGCATATTCGTAAATCGAAGGCACTCTATATTTCAGGCGGCGAAAAACGACGGTTGGAAATCGCCCGAAGCCTGATTTCGAATCCAAAAATCATCCTGCTCGATGAGCCGTTCACCGGCATCGATCCGGTGACCATTAATAGCATTCAAAAGATTATCCGCCGATTGCGCGAAGAAGGCATCGCCATCCTCATCACCGATCACCGCGAGCGAGAAACGCTGGCCATTACTGACCGCAGTTATGTCATCCGCAGCGGCAAAGTGCTCTGCCACGGTTCTGCCGATGAAGTGCTAAACCACCCCGACGCCAAAAAGTACTATTTTGGCGAAGGCCCCACGCTCGGCGCAGTTGCTTGAATGTCACGTACTTTGAAGAAACTCTGCCAAAACTCTCTTGGCGCGACAAAGTGCTGAATCCATTATGGGTGGCACGCCCTGAGTCTGCGAAGGGCGTGTTGAAAGTTCCAGCACGCCCTTCCTTGCGTCAGAGCGTGCTACCCAGCGTCTGTCTTTTCGCACAAGACTTCCCCTGGTAGTCGCATTTCGCTGAGACAGTAGTTAAAGTGTATGCACCCTGACCTTCCTGAGTGGACACTGTCGACGCCTTATAGTTTTGGGAGCGCAACGATGCACACGTCTCGATCAACGGCAGCAGCGGCTGCATTTTCATTGATTGTCGGAGCATTATTTCTCGCTGAGCCGTGTCGATTTACAAATGCCCAGCAGCAGGACCCACAGCAGCAACAACGTCGTGGACGGGGTTTTGGAGGTTTCGGCGAAGGTGTTATTAAGGCCCGCGTCGCGCCGCATTGGTTTGCCGACAACACTCGGTTTTGGTACTCGAACAATTTGCGCGATGGCGCGCGGGAGTTCATCGTTGTCGATGCTGTGGCCGGCAAGCGTGAGAAAGCGTTCGATCATGAGAAGCTCGCCGCGGCGCTCAGCAAAGCCGGCGATCACGAATATCTAGCCGACCGACTGCCGTTTGAATCAATCGAATTTGTCGATGGCGGCAAGAGCTTCCGCTTCACCGTCGGCAACACCGATTGGAAATGCAATCTCTCAACCTACGAAGTGACAACCGGACACGACAGCGCAACCGCCGATCCAAAGTCCGGCGCGCAAAGTGGCAACATTCCTTCCGATGCTCATCAAGCTAGTTCTTCACCGCTTGATCCCACCCTTGATCAAGCGGAGTCGCCGTCGTCCGAACAGTCTGAAGCTGAAGTAACAGACGATTCGTTGGCCGCGCCCAAACGCAAGACGACCAGTCCGACCGACGAACGGGGCGTGGCGCCCGTTTCGGCGCTCGCGGCGCTGCCGGTCGTGGCCCACAGGCATCGCCCAACAAAAAGTGGACGGCTCTGGTGCGCGATTCCAATATCTTTCTTCGTGATGCCGACGGCGCAGAAACCCAATTGAGCCAAGACGGCCGTTCGGATTTCGCCTACACCCGGCTTAACTGGTCGCCCGATTCGGCCGCACTGGTCGCGTTTCGCATGGAACCTGGCGATCACAAGGAAGTGTATCGTATCGAGTCGTCTCCTGCCCCCTCAGGCGGCGCGACCGGCGGCGGCGTGGGTCGCGCGGTGTTCCACACCGCGGTGTACCCGCTGCCCGGCGACAAGCTCGACTCTTACGAGCTGAATGTGTTCGACATCGAGAACAAGAAGCAGATCAAGCCGCTGGGCGAAGAGCGGATTGACATGAATCCCGACGGTGGCGATCCCAATCCCGGCTTCGGTGGCCCCGCGCCAAATTTCCGCTGGCGACCCGACGGCAAGCATTTCATTTTCGAAAAGTTCGATCGCGGCCATCAGCGGGTCCGCATCGTCGAAGTAAACGCCAAAGACGGCGAAACGCGCAACATTCTCGACGAACAGTCCAAAACCTTCATCTGGTCGGCTCACATCGAAGGCCTGAATTTGCGGCTGATCAACTATCTGCGCAATGAAAAGGAAATCATCTACGTTTCCGAAATGGATGGCTGGCGGCACTTCTACCTGGTCAACATCGACGAGGCCACCATGAAGCCGATCACCACCGGCGGCTGGGTCGTGCGTGGCGTAAACCGCATCGACGAAGACGCGCGGCAGATTTGGTTTACGGCCAGCGGTGTTTATCCCGATCAGGACCCGTACTTCATCCATTATGGACGGGTCAATTTTGACGGCACCGGTCTCACTTGGCTCACCTCGGGCAACGGCAATCACAACATCAATTTCGCCGAGCAGGACGGCAGCTTTTCGCCCGATTTCAAATACGTGATCGATACCTACAGCCGCGTCGATATGCCGCCGGTGACCGAATTGCGGCGCGTTTCCGACGGCCAGATTGTTTGCGCGCTGGAGAAAGCTGAAGTTACGGTTCCGTGGGATCCGCCGGAAGTTTTCGTCGCCAAAGGCCGTGATGGCAGGACCGATATCTGGGGCTTCATCTCGCTGCCGCGCAATTTCGATCTGACGAAGAAGTACCCCATCATCGAAGATATCTACGCCGGTCCGCAGGGCTCCTTCGTTCCCAAAACATTCAGTACCCAAAACCGTTACCGTGACCTGACCGACCTGGGCTTCATCGTCGTGAAAATCGACGGCATGGGCACGGCCAATCGCTCTAAAGCCTTTCACGACGTTTGCTGGAAGAATTTGAAAGACGGCGGCTTTCTCGATCGCATCGCGTGGATCAAAGCGGCGGCCAAAAAATACCCGTGCCTGGACCTCGACCGCGTCGGCATCTACGGCACTTCCGCCGGCGGCCAGAACGCTGCGGCCGCCGTACTGTTCCATCCCGAGTTCTACAAAGTGGCGGTTGCCAACAGCGGCTGTCATGACAACCGCATGGACAAAGTTTCCTGGAACGAACAATGGATGGGCTACCCCGTTGGCCCGCAGTATGCGGAGTGCTCGAATATCGACAACGCCGCCAAACTGAGGGGTCACTTGCAACTGGTCGTCGGCGAAATGGACAGCAACGTGCCCCCCGAATCGACGTTCCGTTTCGTGAACGCGCTGGTTCAGGCGCGCAAGATTTCGAGCTGGTGGTGATTCCCGGCGCCAACCATGGCGCAGCTTCGCCCATTACGCGCACCAAATTGCAAGATTTTTTCGTCCGGAATCTGCAAGGGTCCGAACCCCCGAACCGCAATGCCCAGCGCGGCGAGGCGGAGTAGCACACTCGCGAATTCTCTTATCTTGGCTGGCTGAGCCGCGTGCGCACCAGCTCTGGCAAATACTTCACCGGCACCGAGCCGACCGAAATGACTGCCTCGTGATACCGACCCAGGTCGAACTGGTCGCCCAATTCGCGCTGCAACTGTTGTCGCAACCGGTACATTGCCATCCGGCCGACGAAGTACGTGCTCAGCTGCGTGGAACTTTGTTTGACGCGTGTGATCTTGGCCCGGGCTTCGGCTTCCGATTGAAAGGCCTCCCCCGTCAAAAACCGTTCCACGTTGGCATCGGAAATGTCGGTGCAGTGCATCTGATGCGCAATAATGGCATTGGCCACGGCACGCAAATAGAACTTCAGCTGCATCAGCCGCAACCGCAAATCGCCGTCGCCGTAACCCTGATCGAGCATCATTTGTTCGGTGTACACGGCCCAGCCTTCTACATACACGCCCGAGTGCAAAACTTTGCGCACTAGCGACGGTGTGCGGTGCGCATACTCCAACTGCACATAATGTCCTGGATACGCCTCGTGAATGGTCAAAATCTGCAACATCCGCGGATTGTATTCTTGCATGAACGTTTCCACACGCTGCGCATCCCAATCCGATTCCGGCGGACTGATGGCGTAAAAACTTTCTGCCTTTGGATCCAGTGGCGCCGCCGAATCGAGATACGCCACCGAGTTGCCACGCTTGAACGCCGGCATTTCGACCACCTGGCAGCGGTCCGGCTCCGGTAAACGTAAAATGTCGTGCTCGCGAATGAACGCTTTGATGCGATCGACCGTGTCGCGGGCACCACCGGTCAGCTCATCGGGTCGGCCATGCTCCTGGCTCACCGCATAAATCACGCGACCGACGGTCATTCGCCGGCCATCTGCATCGTCCGGCGGCAGCGGCTGTTTGGGAAAATACTGGCTCCACAGCTGGCGAGAGATCACATACATATCGCGCCTCACCCGCTCGAATTCCGCCTGGGCATCGGCGAAAACCTGATCGGCCGTCATCCCGGCATCGAGCACCAGGTCCAACTGGCGGTTGAACATTTCCTTGCCCAATCGCCAATCGCCGCTGGCCCGCGACATCAACTCGCCTTCCAAAAACGATTGATACTCCTTGAGCAGCGCAGCCACCGCAGCCGACGATTTTTTCAGTTCCTCCCGTTGCTTGGTTTCGCCCGCGAGTTCGAAAATCCCTTTTTCGTAGAACTCGATCATTCCGCGATTCTGGCGAATGGCCGTCTCTAAAATCTCTTTCGCAGGATGCGTTAAATTCTCTTGCGCCGCCGTCACCACGCGCGGAATCTGCTCCATCCGCTGGATGCAATTGGCGATGTTCGTTTCCTTGGGCAGCGTCGATCGCGTCAGCACCAGGTACACACTGTCGTTGATGTAGCCCACATACGTCCGCGGGTCTTTCTCAAACGGATGCCTGTGTTCCGCCAGCCAAATATCGGTCTCCAAATGATGTTTGAAGATGTCGTAATCGATCTGCCCATCTCGCGAAAGCACTGTGTAATCGACACTCTTCGGCAATTCATCCAGCGTCTTGCTGGCATGCGCTACCCACTTCTCGCGAGCGGCCCTCGAAACATCATCCAACTGCCCATCAAACCGATGATCGCCAACCTCCGTCGCATGCAGTGGTTGCAATTGAAAATGCCCATCGAGATACTGCTGGAAGAAGCGTTCCATTTTAGCGTCAGTCTCCGCCGCCAAAGCCGCGCTGCGACTGGCGATGAAAAAAACTACGGCGCATAACCACAAACCAGATTTTATCGCGTACATTTTCGAACCGAGGGGATTGGATTCTCTCGAGACTCAACGGCACAGCGGCCGTTGATTGTAATCGAAACACCCAGAGTTTTGGCGCTGAACGAAGCCAGATTTCCGAAAATGAGAGGCCGCACGGCAGAGTCAGCTCTCACTCATTGTGCCTGCGGCAGTTTCAGAAATACAAGCAACATCACGACCGGACTATTTGTGCGAATGCTATGCGGCATTTGGGCCGGCATGTGGATCCATGTGCCACTGTGGGCAACAACGATATCCGGGCCGAGCGTTGCATCCGCCTCACCGCGCAAGAAATGCATAATGGCCGGAGTAGACGCCGTATGCTCCGAAAGTTCTTGGCCGGCGCTAAAGCCAAACAGCACAACTTTCAACCGCTCGTCCTGGTGTAATGTTCGGCTAAGCGTGCCGTCGGATGGAAGTTCAATTTCAGCCCCCAGATCGTGGAATAAACAATACACTTCGCTCACGATTGTGTCTCCGCCATTTTCGTGCTGACCAGCGCGATTGCCACAAGGTGATTTCGATGTTTTCGGAATGATTTTCGCATGGCAAGCACACGCCGGCGGGCTGCTCGATTCCATGCCACATTCCACACGAATTTGATTGCCGGCAGCAAGCCTTCGTCTCGCACCAGCCGCCGCGGCTCCAACAGATGCGACGGTGCAACGTATTTTGCGGTGACTTCCAAACCAGCCGCAGCGAACAAATCACACCACTCGCGCAATGTGAGCGGCCGCACTCCCACATGAATGTCGCCGCCCAAATCATTTCGAATTACCTCGCGAGTGTTTTCGTCGACATCGTCCGGCGTAATGCATAACTCATGGATCCCATAGCGCCCGCCGATCTTCAGCAATCGCGCCGCTTCGGCAACAATTCTCGCTTTCACCGTGGCCGGCTGCATCGACAGCATCGCCTCGCCATAAACCACACTGGCCGATCCGCCGGGCAGCCCGGTTGCCTCTGCGGTGCCGATGATGCAGCATCGATTGGATCCAGCAAGGTGCGACTGAACCACCGCAGCAGCCGCGGCATCGCGCTCGATGGCGGTGTAAGATCTCGGCTGGCGCTGTAGCGTCATTCGCGCCGTCATACCCAATCCTGGAGCGAATTCCACGACATCGTCGTCGCTCGTAATCGCCAGTGCCTCCAGCATCTGCCGTGTCAGCTCCACGCCACCGGGGCGCAACACCCGCTTGCCCAATCTGGCCAACAGCCAGTGCCCGGGCATTTTCTCCACAGGTGGCTCGCATTGTTGTTCGGGCGCCGCGGAGAAACTTGCGGATGAGGTTGCCATCAGTTTGTCCGCCGAAAGGAGTGACCGGTTTTCAACCCCGCGATGAACACAACCAATGCCACCGCCCCCAGCGCAAACAGCGTGTCGCCGGGAATGCGCAGCCATCGCATATTTTGCACCACTGGAGTTTGCATAAACTCCGAGCTGCGGGCATACCAGTAGCCATGCTCCACCGAAGCCCAGGTTTGCAGCAAGCCGACCGGAAGCAGGCTCAGAACGCACATGGCCATCAGCCCGCCATTGAGCGCCCAAAACGAAAACCGCAGCAGGCCGTCTTTCCATTCGACCCCGGGAATCAGAACTCGCAAACAGACCAGCATCAATCCGATGCCCAGCATGCCGTAAACTCCAAACAGCGCGGCATGTCCATGCAGTGGCGTGGTGTTGAGCCCTTGCATGTAATACAGCGCGATCGGCGGATTGATCATGAAGCCAAATAAGCCGGCCCCGACCATATTCCAAAAAGCTACGGCGACGAAAAAGTAAATCGGCCATTTATAGCGGTGAACCCAGGGCGAAGTTCTGGAGCGCCTCAAATCTTCCATGGCATCGAAGCCGACTAGCGCCAAAGGCACCACCTCTAAGGCGCTGAACACCGAACCCCACGCCAACGCCACGGTCGGTGTGCCCGCAAAATACAAATGGTGACACGTTCCAATGATTCCGCCCGCGAGAAAGATGGTGGCCGAGAGCAACGCCGCGGCCGCGGCAATTCCGGGCCGAATCAAATTCAGCCGCATGAACACAAACGCAATTACGGTCGTGGCGAACACCTCGAAGAATCCTTCAACCCACAAATGCACGACCCACCAGCGCCAATATTCGACGATCGAAAGCTGCGTGTGCTGACCCCAGGTCAGCCCGGCACCATAAAACAGTGCAATCGCTGCCGTCGAAACCGCCAATAGCGACACTAGTTGCTTCTGCTCTCCTGCTCTGCGCAAGGCGGGCCGCAACACGCGAACCATCAAAAACAACCACAACAGCAAACCAATAAACAGCGCAATCTGCCATGCACGGCCCAAGTCCACATATTCGTAGCCCTGATGCCCAAAATAGAACGAAACTGCATCCGACATCCGGTTTTGGATGCTCAACCACTCGCCCGCCAACGAACTCACCACGACAACCAATAGCGCCAGAAACAACACGTTCACACCCAAGCGCTGTCCGCGCGGTTCGTGTTCGCTGACCAAGGGACCTATGAACAATCCGGCCGCCAGCCACGCTGTGGCTATCCAGAACAATCCCAATTGCACGTGCCACGTGCGGGTGACGCTGTAGGGAATCCATTTCGACAGCGGAATTCCATAAAACGCATCGCCTTCCACGCCGTAATGCGCGGTCACAACCCCCAGCAGCATTTGCGCCAGCAGCAAGGCCGCGACAACCCAAAAATATTTGACGGTTGCTTTCTGGGAGGGCGTTGCAGACCAGCTTCCCAGCGGATCGACTTGCGGAGGCGCCGATTCCGGTTCCTTTTCACGCCGCGAGGCATACCACCAGGCCATCGCCGAAATTCCTGCCAGCAGCATGATGATGCTGACACCCGTCCACACCACGGCCTGACCCGTCGGTCGGTTTCCCACCAACGGCTCGAAAGGCCAATTATTAGTGTAGCTCACATTGTTGCCTGGCCGATCTGTCGAGGCGGCCCAGGCCGTCCACCAAAAAAACGCACACAGCTGCTGCACGCGGACATCATCGGTAACTGTGCCAGACGGAATCGCGTAATGCGGCTTGCCGTTTTTGAAAACATCCGAGTAATGCTCTAAGTTCGCTCTGAACGCTTGAGTTCGGAGTCGATCGACACTGATTGAGCCCGTGGCTGCATCGTAGGTATTGGCTCGCATGAGTTGAGTGAGTCGGCCACTCAATTGCGCTTGTTGCTCGCCGCTCAGCGTGTCATAGCTTTTGCCAAAATCGGCGTTCGCCCAGTGCTCCAAGATGAACATGGCTTCGCGATGCAGCCAATCGGCGGTCCAATCGGGAGCGACATAACTGCCGTGACCCCAGACGGAACCGAGCTCCATACCTCCCAGCGATTGCCACACATTTTGCCCTGCCGCAATTTGACCCGGACCAATCATCAAATCGCCGCCGCTGGCGACTTTGTTCGGTGCAGGCGGCACTTCCTCATAGATGCGAGTGCCGATCCAGCCGAGTACGCTGAACGACACAACCAGCACCGCCGCGAACAATATCCACAGCCGCCTCATTGCATATCTCCTTCGTGAATAACTGCTACGGTCCACCTCGCGACGAGGGTGCGCCATCAAGTCCTTCTAGCAGCGGGCAGGCCTCGATCGAGTTTCGGCTTTCACAAATTCGGATCAGCTTCTGCAGCGAGCGCTTCATTTTTTGGATGCGTGCGATTTTTTCCTCAATGTGCACGATCTTTTGCTCGGCCCTCTGGCGCACATGAACGCATTTCGTCTTACTATCGAACCACAAACTTAGCAGCTCACGAATTTCGCCGAGCGCGAATCCCAGTTCTTTGGTGCGCCGGATAAACTGCAGCCGCGCAACGATCGATTCGTCATACTGCCGATACCCCGACGGACGCCGCTCTGGTTCCGCCAGCAAGCCTTCCCGTTCGTAATAGCGGATAGTTTCAACGCCAACCGACGACCGCCGGGCCACTTCTCCGATCCTGAGTGTCTTGACCTTCATAACTTCCTCGCACAAATGTGAATCGTAAACTCCGTAGTATACTACAGAGTCAATAGTAGTGACTGTGCTTGTGTTGATGGGGTACGGCCCAATAATAGCCGCAAGCATTCCAAAAGTGCGCGGAAGGAAAACGGTGAGCATTCATTCTCAGCAGGGTCTTCGTGGCACTCAGATATAGTGTTTGACACCCCTGCGCGACCCGCGCTAAAATCGCCGTGGTTGCAGGTCAGGCTTTAGCCTGATTGGTCTGTCGTAGACCAAGCTTCAACCTGAAACAGCTGGCTCGGTTGCAGTCCATGTCAGACTAAAGTCTGACCTACGATCATTTCATCGCGGGGAGTTCGTCATGTCGAAAAGTCAGGCGGGTCAGGTCGATACCGTCATGCAGGAAGTGCGGGTTTTCCCGCCGTCGCCGGAGTTTGCCGAAAAGGCGCGCATCAAATCACTCGCGCATTACGAAGCGATGTGGAAACAAGCGGCAGCCGATATTGAAGCCTTCTGGGGCGGCGAAGCGGCGGCCATTCACTGGTTCGAGCCGTTCACGAAAGTGCTCGAATGGAATGAGCCGTTTGCCAGCTGGTTTGTCGGCGGCAAGACGAATGCTTCGTACAACTGTTTGGACGCGCACCTGAATTCGGCTACGGCGAAACAAAGCGGCCATCATCTGGGAAGGCGAGCCCGGCGAAGAGCGGCACGCTCACCTATCAGCAACTGCACCACGAAGTGTGCAAATTCGCCAACGTGCTGAAATTGCTGGGCCTGAAGCAGGGCGACGTGGCCTCGATCTACATGCCGTATGACGCCGGAATTGGCCATCGCCATGCTGGCTTGCGCGCGAATTGGCGTCATTCATTCGGTCATCTTCGGCGGATTTTCCAGCGAGGCCATCGCCGATCGAAACAACGACGCCAAAGCCAAACTCGTCATCACGGCCGATGCCGGCTGGCGGCGCGGGCAAGCAATTGCCGCTGAAAGCCAATGTCGATGCGGCACTGGCCAAATCGCCCACCGTCAAAAACTGCATCGTGCTGCGCCGCGCGGGCAGGCACGTCCACTATGCAGGAGGGCCGCGACCACTGGTGGCACGACTTGATGGAAGACGCCTCGGCCGATTGCCCGGCCGCACCGCTCGATAGCGAAACGCCGCTGTTCATCCTCTACACCAGCGGCTCGACCGGCAAACCCAAAGGCATCAAACACACCACCGCCGGTTACAATCTGTTTGTGAAGAAAACCTTCGAATGGGTTTTCGATCTACCGCGATGACGATGTGTTTTGGTGTACCGCCGACGCCGGCTGGGTCACGGGGCACAGCTACGTCGTCTACGGCCCGCTTTCCGCCGGGGCGACCGTGCTCATGTACGAAGGTGCGCCGAATTGGCCCGACGAAGGGCGCTTCTGGAAGCTGATCGAAAAATATCGCGTCACGATTTTCTACACCGCCCCGACGGCCATTCGCTCGTTCATCAAATGGGGCGATCATTGGGTCGACGAGTGCGATCTGTCCAGCCTGCGTTTGCTGGGCACGGTGGGCGAGGGCATCAATCCCGAAGCCTGGATGTGGTATCACCGCAAAATCGGCCGGGAGCGCTGCCCAATCGTCGATACCTGGTGGCAAACCGAAACCGGCGGCATCATGATGAGCCCGCTGCCCGGCGCCATTCCCACCAAACCCGGCTCTTGCACCAAGCCGCTGCCAGGCATTGTGCCGGCGATCGTCGATGCCGCGGGAAAACCGGTCTGCGCCGGGCAAGGGCGGCTGGCTGGTGATCACCAAGCCGTGGCCCGGCATGCTCCGCGGCATTTGGGGCGACGACGACGCGCTACAAGGAACAGTATTGGTCGAAAGTGCCGCACATGTATCTGGCCGGCGACAATGCCCGCTGCGATGCTGACGGCTACTACTGGATCATGGGCCGCATCGACGATGTGCTGAACGTGGCCGGACACCGGCTGAGCACGATCGAAATCGAAAGTGCGCTGGTCAGTCATCCCGCCGTGGCCGAAGCCGCCGCCGTGGGCCGGCCTCACGAGTTGAAAGGCGAGGCCGTGGCTGTCTTCGTAGTTCTGAAAGGTGGCAAGCCCGGCGAAGTCGCTGCGCGAAGAACTAAAACAGCACGTTCGCAAAGAAATTGGTTCGCTCGCCGTGCCCGACGACATCCGCTTTACCGCCACGCTCCCCAAAACCCGCAGCGGCAAAATCATGCGCCGCCTGCTGCGCGACATCGCCAGCGGCAAAGAAACCGTCGGGCGACACGACCACGCTGGAAGATTACAGCGTGCTGGCGAAACTGAGGGAGAATGAGGAATAACCACTATGGATTGGAAGACATTTTTTGGCGTTCTCTTCGGTGGACTTATCACGGTCCTGACGGCTGTTATTGTTGAACGCTGGCGCAAGCCAAAGATTCGAATCGAAGTTGCGCAGGCCATTGATATGAGTTATCCCGCAGCACCGGCCCAAAAGGCTCGATTCGTAGTTGTCAGAGTACGCAATATTGCCCTTCCCCGAGTCTGTCGATGGATGTTGAGAAATGCAGCTGAACGATGTGTGGCAACCATTTCATTCCACCATCTAGATGGTCAAAAAGTCTTTTCCGACAATATGAACGCAAGATGGAGCAGTTCACCCGAGCCTCTAAATCACATTGCTTATCTGTTCTGGTCTGTCTTTCGCGTCGAGATCTATCCTGGTGAAAAAGAGATATTGAATGTGGCTGCAAAATTCGACCAGGATTTAGACTGCTTTGGATGGTGTGACGAGAATTACCATTCAACTCCGCAGTGGAGGAATCCAAAGTGGCAATTGCCTCCGTGCCGCTATCTCGTGCAAGTAACCGTTCGTTCGGCTGGCGAAACCGAAAAACGTATTTTTCGCTTAGTGAATGACATCCCTGGCTTGCAGGAATTTCGACTTATCGACGATCTCCCCGGAGATCGCGTCTATCCGTGAAAAAGACCGGGGTAGTACCCTGGGCTTCTGCGATAATCTTGGGCACTGGTGTCGCCTTGCGAGTTCAAATCACTCCGGAAACAGCTTCGTCGAGAGATATCGTTCGCCGAGATCCGGCAGCACGACCACGATCAGTTTGCCGCTGTTTTCCGGTTTTTTGGCCAGTTGAATGGCGGCCCAGGCGGCGGCGCCGGAGCTGATGCCGCACATCAGGCCTTCTTGTTTGGCAAGTTGCCGGGCGGTTTCCATCGCGTCTTCGTCCTGCACTTGCACCACGTCGTCGATGATATCGACATTCAGCACATCGGGAATGAAACCGGCGCCGATGCCTTGAATGGTGTGGCGGCCGGGCTTCAGCGGCTCGCCTTTGCGACGCTGCGTGATCACCGGACTGTTGACCGGTTCGACGGCAACCATCTTTATACTTGGCTTGCGTTTCTTGAGCACCTCGCCGACCCCGGTGATGGTGCCGCCGGTGCCTACCCCACTGACGACAATATCGACCTGGCCATCGGTGTCTTTCCAAATCTCCTCGGCCGTCGTCTTGCGATGAACTTCCGGATTCGCAGGGTTCTTAAATTGCTGCGGCATGAAGTAGTTCTTGTTTTGCGAAACCATTTCTTCCGCCTTCCGAACGGCGCCCGGCATCCCTTCAGCGGCTGGGGTGAGGACAAGTTCTGCCCCCAGCGATTTCAGCATCCGGCGGCGCTCCAAGCTCATGCTTTCGGGCATGGTGACCATCAACTTGTATCCGCGGGCGGCACAAACGAAGGCCAGGCCGATGCCGGTGTTGCCACTGGTGGGCTCAATCACCACGGTGTTTTCATTGATCCGGCCGTCGCGCTCGGCGGCGTCGATCATTGCCTTGGCAATTCGGTCTTTCACGCTCCAGAGCGGATTCAGATTTTCGATCTTGGCGGCCACCGTGGCGACACAACCATCGGTCATGCGGCGCAAGCGCACCAGCGGCGTATTGCCGACACATTGGGTAATGTCTTCGCGAACTCCCTTAGCCGTGGCAGTAGCCATGTTGAACCTCTCTCGAATAGCGGGCGAGTGGAAAATACGACCGGAAAAGCCAGCCGGATTATAAATCTTCGCCAAAAGAAAGGTCAACGGTGGAACGGCGCAATAGTTCACTGCGCAAGTGAACATGAAGCGCTGGAGTTGATGGCCGGTGTCTGGTCGTCTTGTTGCCTTGTGAACCGGGCAGACAGGGAACAACAGGGAATAAGCAATGGATGCCAAGCATCTGACGTCAGGCACTTAATTCCGGTACTGTAGCAATTGAACTTTGAACTGCAAACCATGCACTTCTTCCTGCAACTGCATCAATTCCCATTGCACCCGTTCCGCCGGCGGAGCCGTGTTGAGCAATTGGGCAACGCGCAGCCGGGCACGGGCCAGATCGACATCGGCCTGACGACGCTCCACTTCCGACTTGCTGACCGCGCCCGGCACTCGGGAGTTAATATCTTGAGCCTCCTTCAGCGACGCCTCTGCAATAGCAAGTCCGGTCTTCGCGACGGTCAGATAGGTGCTATCGCCCTCTCCGCCGTCTGCGCCTTGCAGCGATTTGACGCGCGTTTCCGCCACTGCCACATCGCTTTCCAGATTACGAACCGCAGGGGCGGGAATGGTGTCGCGAGCCCGCGAATTCACCTCGCGAGCTCGGGCCAAATTGGCCTGTGCGCTTTTCAGCATGGCCTTGGCGTATTCGATTTGCGCTTGTTTCAATGCATCGGCCGAGGCCTGGTCTTCGCCGATTACGGCTCGCACCATGCCGGAGCCCAACAGAAACGACACTGCCAGCACGATCGCCGCCGCACCCATCGTTCGGTATCGGTTTATATTCATGATTTTGTCTCCGCAGATAGAAAGAGAAGGCAGCAGAGCGATCGGCACAATCGACACCACCGGCGCGCTCTGGGGCCTTGCGTAATCGTAGCACATCCGAGGGCTAACCGACGAAAAAAGGCGTCCTGAAATCGGGCCGCCCATCCGTTAAAATCGAGAAATGAATAATCGCCGCCTGATGCTGCAATCGCTTGGGTCGCTGGCCGTCTGCACGGTGCTGGTGCTCGTTTGTAACAAGTACGTCGATCGGCCAGTCGCTTTCTGGATCCACAATCATTTTCTGACTGAAGGCTTTTGGATTCAGCCGACCAACGACATCGGACGCTGGCTGACGTATGGCGCACCGCCGACCATTGTCGTGCTGGCCATCAGACGATGGTACCGACCTTGGCAGCACTGGCAGCTCGTCGTGTTTACGGCGGCATCCAGCATGTTGGTGATGGCAGGGATCAAAGTTGGCCTGAAATGGGTCTTTGGCCGCTCCTGGCCGGTAACGTGGATCGATAACAACCCCTCGTTGATCGCCAATAATGTTTACGACTTTCACTGGCTTCACGGCGGTCAGGCATTTGGTTCGTTTCCCTCCGGTCACACGACCGCGGTTTGTGCCATTGCGGCAGTGGTATGGACCGCCTGGCCGAAAGCCCGTTGGTGTGCCGTGTTGGCCGTCGTGCTGATGGTGGCGGCGCTGGTGGGGAACGATTACCACTTTGTGGGCGACTGTATTGCCGGCGGATTCCTGGGATGGATCGGCGGTCTGTGGATGGCCAAGCTGCTGGGCGTAACGGAAAGCGGTGCGGTTTCCCATCTCAATCACTCAAAGAGCGAGCGCGGAGCAAGCTCCGCCGCTACACCATTATGATGGCAACGCTTCTGATTCGGTCTGGGGCCCTGGCTTGCGACGTGGCATCCAAGCGGCGACGCGTGCCGGAAACAACCCCTGCAAACGGCGTCGCTGCCAGTATTCCCAAACGGCGATGTCGATGATTTTGACCGCAAAGTAGAGCGCGGTCGTCGCCACAAAATACCAAACGATAATCCTGAAACCGAATCCCTCCATCATCAATCCTTTGAGCACCCCATTGGCGATCTTCTGTGGATTGCTGACGATTTCCCAACTGTTAAACCGCAAATAGCGACCCCAATACACGCCGATGGCGCACAAGAAATTCGGCGCAATTTCCGCCGCGAACACCCACTGTTTGTGACCGATCCAGCGCAAGTAATTGCCCAGCAAAATGAGCGAGAGAACGTGCACTTGAAAGCCCAAAAACATGAAAGTGGCGTACTTCGGAATGATGATGTACACCACGCTCCAGGTTGGAAACTCGTCGCTTTGCCGCACTTCGGCGACAAAATGAATGACATCGGTCAGCGTATAAGCCGCGTTCGGCAGAAAGGCGATGAAAGCAACAAAGAGGGGCCACCAGAGCCAGCTGCGGGGCTCAGTCTTTCGACGAAACAGCCACAATGCCAAAAAAAGCGGCACGAGCGCAGGAACAAATTCCAGCCCAGATGAAAATGGGGCTGGAGCGCGACGCGAATCCACTCGATCATTGCCAATTGTCACTTGGTTTGGCGAATTTTCTTGAGCGCCGCTTCGGCGGCTTCCCGCACAGGCGCCGATTCATCTTCCTTTGCCCGCTTCTCCAACGCCGGGATCGCTTCTTTGGCGGCCGGTCCCATTTCGCCAAGCGTGGTAGCAACTTCCGTCCGCACACGCTCGCGATCCGATTCAGACAGAGCTTTAGTGAGAATCGGCACAGCTTTGGCGCGGAAGTCGGCATCTTTCGGTTGAATGCGCACTAGAGCCCAAACACTGGCGGTTTTCAAAAACAAGTCGTCGTTGTTCAGATTTTTCTTCAGATCGGGGACCGCCGCTACGGCATCGGGGCCGATTTTCCCTAAAGCGTAAGTAGCCACATATCGAACGTTGACTTCTTTATCGCTAAGGGCTTTCACCAGCGCCGGAACTGCAGCCTTCGCGTCAGGGCCAATGGCAGCCAATGCGAAACAAACCTCACGGCGATATGCGGCGTTCGGATCTTTCAATTCCTCCGCTAAAGCCGGCACTGCCTCTTTAGCTTTTGGTCCCAACTGGCGAATGACAGCCACCGCCAAGGCCTCCGTTTCATCTTTTTCCAGCGCTTTGATCAGCTTTGGCAGCGCCTTTTCACCTAGCGAAGCCATGGCATCGACCACATGGCCGCGAACGACTGGATCTTTGTCCGCCAATAGTTCTGACAGCACGGGCAGTACCTGTTCTCGCGGCAGGTTCAGTTCAAAAAGCCCGCGCGCGGCGGCGGCCCGCACATGCTTGTCGGGATCCTTAAGCGCATCGACCAGCATTTTCACCGCCTTATCGACGGTCGCCGTGTCTTTCGGACTGATTTTTGCCAGCGACCAGGCCGACACCATCTTCAAAAAGTTGTCTTTGCTATCGAGCTGTTTGGTGATGGGGCCTATGGCATCCTGGGCACCGATTTTCCCGAGGGCGAACGTGGCAGCATAACGGACCGACATTTGTTCATCGCCAAGGGCCTGGATAATCGCCGGAACCGCGGATTTGGCATCGGGCCCAATTTGACCGAGCGTGATCAAGGCCTGCATGCGGTACTGTGGCTCTTTGCTGGCCACAAATTTGGCCAAATCATCCGTTGCCCCCTTGGCCTTGGGGCCGGCCTCGCCCAGGGCCAGGATGGCCCAATAGCGTGCCTTTTCATTTTTGAGTTCTTCGATGAGTGTCTTTAAGCCCAAATCGCCAGATTCGGCCAACGCATTTAGCGCGGGCACGATAAGCGAGGGATCCATGTCGTCACTTTCTAGCGCCTGTTTAAGAATTGGCACAAGAATCGTCGTCGAAGGACGAATGGCTACTAGAGCATCGATGCCCGCGCGAGCAACGTTTTTATCTTTATCAGCGAGCAACTTTGCCAATTCCGAAACGGCCGGCATACTGGCGGGGCCGATCTGTTCCAAGGCGTGTGCCGCATGGCCACGGACCATTGGGCTACCGCTCTTCAGTGCAGCGGTTAGCGCCGACACTGCCTCCTTCGCACCCGGCCCGATTTCGCTTAGCGCAGCGGCTGCATGCCACTGCAGTTCTTCATTCTTACTGCTGAGCGCTTTGATGAGCGCCGGTATCGCGGCCGTGGCCTTTGGTCCCAACTCGGCAAGTTCATCGGCCGCTTTGATCTGTGCGGCGGAATCGCTGCTGCCAAGTGTCTTTGCCAAATCGGTCGCGGTCGGTTCTGCCGCCCGCAGATTGGCGGTCGCCATTGCCAGGAGAAAGCAGGACGCAGAACACACCTTCACCGCCGCACGTGAGTGCATATCGGAAACTCCGAAGTACGCGGAAAATCGATTGGAATCGCAAAAATAGGCAGACCGCGAGTTTTAAGTTGATTCGGGCGTGCCTCCCACTATATTATTGGAGAACCGGTGCGTTTGCAAATCACGGCCCTTCATAAGAAAATTCATCGGACCGAGTAACATTTTCGATTCGAGTACGCTTTAATAGTAGACGAAGGGATTTTGTGTTCGTCGACAAACGACAAGCAATCCCCTTGAGGAAATAGGATAGTTTCATGAGACGGTTACAAAAGCTCGCTGCGTCTAATTTAATGACCCGTTTTGCCACAGCGACCACGGTTGTAACGATATTGGCGCTGGGCAGCAGTGTTCGCGCCGAGGGCATGGCCGTTTCGGCTGCTTATGGCATGCCATACTATGGCGGCAGTCACGCCAGCACCGCTGCCGAAGGCTTTGGCAACGGCATGGCTGCGATGGTCCAATCCGCTGGTTCATTCAATCTGAACACCAGTCAGGCGGCAATCAACGCACAAACGGCTCGCTCGCAAGCTCTCGACAATGATCTAAAAGGCACGCAAACGTACTTCGAAATGCGGAATATCAACACGGCGCAGCGTAAGTCCGAACAGGGACGTACGATGACCAGCGAAGAAGCGTGGCGGTACGCATCGATGGCCGTGCCCAAGCGATTGACGGCAACACAACTTGATCCGGTAACTGGCCGAATTTACTGGCCCATACTGCTGCTACAGGATCCGCGTTACGACAAATACCGGAAGGAACTCGAACAATTGTTTGTCCTGCGAGAAACGTCGCATGGCGGCATCGGCTACGAAACTTACATGCAAATCCAGAAGTCGATTGATGCCTTTCAGACCGTTCTGCAAAAGAACATCGCCGAGTATCCCTCCGGAGATTGGATACGCGCCAAGAACTTCATCGATAGCTTGGGTTACGAAGCCAAGCTGCCAGCGGTTTGAACCCCGCTCCGATCTGAAGACCGCTCGTCGCGCTTAACTCTCGTCAGCACTTTGCATGCCCGCTTAAAGCGCAAAGCTGTTACAACCGGCAGTCGGGTAATCCCTTCTGTAACCGATTTTCCGCGGCTGTTGCGAAAAATCGACGCCGCTGTTGCCATTTGGCCACGCGTTGCCAAAACGCATGCTAGGCTTCCATGACGGAATATTTTCTCTGCGCCGTCAAGTTTCCACGATCGGTGCAGAAGGAAGCGATGAGCCACTAGCATTTAGCGATAAGCAAACCGTCCGTGACGACTGCGCGATCGGCAATTCGAATTCACCACGCCCAGGCGCTGCTGATGGCGCTGGCCATTGCACTGTTCTCACAAGCTGGCTGCCGCTCGGTGACCGATACGTGCAACAGCCTGTTGCATCGCGCAACGCAAACCGAAACCGAAACGGTCGAATATCCCGGTCCGCAGCGGTTTTGGAATAAAGCCGGTCTGGTGATCAGTCCGGCGCGAACTGTCGCGGAAGTTGGCACCGAAGTGCCAATGTTTGCTGGGATTTGCGATGACAAAGGACAACTGCAGCCGTACGAAAAAGTCGAGTGGATGCTCGACAATTGCAGCACCGGTTCGTTGGTTTCCGTGAACGAACCGCTGCGGCCAATTGTTCTCGATCTGGTTGGACGCAAGACCGGGAAAATCGACAATAACCACGCGGTTAGTGAAACTCTGCCGGCCAACGTCATTCTGACACGGGGTACGCCGCAAATTGACGACGACATCGTCATGCCCCGCGGCTACACGTGGGTCACGGTCACTTCACCGGTCGAAGGCGACAGCTACATCACTGCGTTTGCTCCAGACGTCTATTCGTGGGAATCGCGGCAAAGATCGGCAACCATTCACTGGATCGATGCCGAATGGTGCTTTCCCGAAGCCGGCTGCGTGCCGCCAGGCGCCCATGCAGCGCTGGTGACGTGCATTCAGCGGCGAACGACGAAATCGCCGGTCACGGATTGGATCGTGAAGTATACTATCACCGGTGGAGCGGAAGCAGGTTTCGGTCCCGAAAACGCACAGTCGAAGGAAATTGCGACCGACGCCGACGGCAAAGCAACCGCAGAATTGATTCCCGTTAATTCGGCCACGGGGACAACTTGTGTCACCGTCGAACTCATCCGTCCCGGTTGCGACGACGAGCCGGAGCGATTGTCAATTGCTTCGGCGGCAACGCATGTCAATTGGACGAACACCAACGTCACTTTGCGCGTCGTGGGTCCGAATGATGCTGTGGTTGGTTCCACGGCAAACTATCGCATTGAAGTGACCAATCCCGGCGGATTGCCTGCCAACGACGTGGCCGTGACGATTGCACCGCCGCAAGGCACGGCCTTTGTGAAGTCGGAGCCTGCTCCGGATGGAACCGCTGGGCCGCTCACTTGGCGTTTGGGGCAAATTCGCGGCGGTGAAGCGAAAGTCGTATCGTTAGATTTGCGCATCGATCAGCCCGGTCCTGTTAAGCTTTGCGCTTTGCTTACCACCGCCGACGGTTTAACTGCCGAAAGCTGTGGGACGACCAACGTCGTCACCATCTCACCTGCGCCGCCAATCGGCGCGCCACCGGTGCTTCCGCCGGCGGCGAATCCAGCATCGCCAGTTCCCAATCGGAATCCCGCGCCGAATTTACAACCGCCGCCAACCGCCACAGCTCCGCCAGCTCAACCGGCAGCGGCTCCGCGGCTTGAAATCAATTTCACAGGTCCGCAAACCGCAAAGTTGGCAGAAGACATTGTATTCAACGTGCAGATCACCAATCGCGGAAATGCTCTGGCGACGGGCCTAGGAATCTCCGACCGCTTTGATGCCGGCTTGCAGCATTCGAATCTCAAAAGTCCTGATGGAATTGACCATAGTCCCATCGTGCGCAGCTTGACGGATATCAAACCAGGGGAGACACAAAATGTCTCGCTGAATTTCCGCGTCATTAAACCCGGTAATTTGTGCCACACCGTTGAAGTCACCGGCCCCGGCGGTTTGCGCGAGAGCAAAGAGGCCTGCGTCATGGTGGCGGCCGAACAGCAGCCCGCTGAACAACCGGCGCTCTCGGTCAACATGACCACTCCGCAACAGTCTTACCGAGTTGGTGACCGCGTACTATTCACGATTGAGGTCGCCAATGTCGGAACAGTGACTGCGGCGCGCGAGGTCAAGATGGTCGCTTCCTTCGAGCAGGGCTTGCAAGTCGACCGAGGAGACCGCGATGTGCCGGTCCAGCGAACCGCGGAAGGGGGCGTCGTGTACAACATCGATTCCATTGCACCTGAAGAGAAAGCAGTTCGGCACATCGAATGCATTTGTGTCGCCCCGTCGCAACGTTCATGCGGCAGTGTAATTGTGACAGAGCAAACGCGACTCAATTACAAAGAAGAACGGTGCCTGCAAATCTTCCCTGCGGCTGCCCCTGCTGGTCGTCAATCCAATTTGCGCTTGCAAATCAAACCGCTGACGAATCCGGTAAGGGCCGGCGGCGAAGCAATGTTCCGAGTTACGGTTACGAATACCGGAACAAATTCGGAACGACAGGTAAGAATCGCGACCACTGCGGCCGATTCACTGACTTACATCGGTTCGATCGGTTCGGTAAGAGAAGCGAACAATGACGGGCAGAATATTCAATTCCAGCCAATTATGGAGCTGCGTCCCGGAGAGTCGATTCCACTCGACTTACGGTTCAAAGCGAAGCGCGGCGGCCCTGCACAAGTGACGGCCGAAGCTACAAGCTCAACGCTAGATCAACCGTTGACGGATGCCGCGACGGTCAATATCTTCGCAGAATGATCGCGAAATCTGGATTGACCCGACACGCACCGATCAAGTGCCCGCTGCAGTAATCCTGATGCCACGTTTCGTCATCTTACGGCACGAAATGCCCGCCTCAGAGTGGGCCGGAACGCACTGGGATTTCATGCTCGAACAAAACGGTGTGCTGCGAACTTGGGCTTTGAGCGAAGAGCCGCAAATCGGACGTGAGATTGCCGCCAGCCAGCTGGCCGATCATCGACTGGCATATCTCGATTACGAAGGCCCGATATCCGGCAATCGCGGCGGCGTGACTCAATGGGACGCGGGCGAGTATGAATTTCTGAGTAGCTCTGCCGATGAAATAAAACTGCGATTAAGAGGCCGTCGCTTGGAGGGCACAATCGCTTTAAGTCAGCAAAGCGGCACAGATCAGCGCTGGAGGTTCAGCTTTTCGACCTGCGCCTCCGGCGATACGGACTGATTGCGGTCAGTCTTCCGAGCTAACGGTGGAACCGCCTCCCCTTCTCGTTGAGAGCGTCCGGCCACATACAGTTCGCCATCATGCAGTTCCAACGATTCAAGGCTCAACTGTTTGCCGGTATCGTTGGACACTGAGGGCAGCGTGATCAAGAGCAGCGGATCGCCTTCGATTTGCTGTTGATCCACTGCCAGGCCAAGCTCCCGGCCCGATGCCGCCACATCGTTCAGCAAACTTCCCAATGGTAACGGTAGTTTGCCGGCTCGGGCGGTGCGAATTCGCAACGCTACCACGTTGACCTCTTGCAAGTACAATTCTGCCTCTAACGACACGATAGCCGACCAGCCGGGCTTTTGCCAGCGAAAGGCGATTTGCAAGTGATCGTTTCCAAATGCGATGCGCGGTTCACTGATCCCCGACGGAAACAAATGGGGATGATTTCTTTGCACATCGTATGCCAGCCAACCATTGATTTGCTCGGCGGTGTAGATGGCCTGCCACTGCCCGGCTCGCCGCAGATCGCTGACCAGCGCCGCCGTCTGACGCAGCATGACGTCGCTTGCGTGCCGTGCGGTAGCCGGGTCTTGCGCTAGAGCCTGAGCATAAAATGGCGGCGTTTGCTGGCTGGCCAAATACAGACTGCCGGCGATCACAGCGATTGCCACGAACAGGCACAATCCGACAATCAGTACAAGGCGGCGCTGGCTTTGCACGATTGGAGGCCGCCGTTGCGGCGAAGTAAGCGCCCCGGTGCCTGATATTAAAGATTCTCTGTGTTGCGCGAACGGGGGAATTTGGCCCGAGAATAGTAGGGACGCCCACCGCATGGGTCAATGCGAATTGCACGTCTCAATTGCTGATGAGAATTCCGCTAGCATTGTCGCACGGCTGGTAATTGCTATCAGACAAAAATGCCTACAAACCGTTTGCATCCAGCGATGTCGGGTTCGCCGCCAGCGGCATAGCCGGCGGTTGATTGGCTTGTAATTCGTCACGTAGCACGACCATGTCCAATGGCGATTCGATGCCTAGCCGCACTTTATCACCGGAAACGCGCACCACAGTCACAACAATGTCTTTTCCCAGGCGAATCCGCTCGCTTTGCTTCCGCGAAAGAACCAGCATCGGTTATCCTCCTTAAATCCTCGATGTCTGTAGCTTTGTACACTACTCGGAAACGCCTGTCAAGAGCATTTGTTCACAACTCGAAAAACCGCTTGGCGGCGGAGATTGTGCGGGCGGTTAAGCCCCGCACTCTGAAAGCACCGGAGCCATGGCTAGCCGAGTTCGGTGAAACCGTTCCCCCGTCGAGCTGTAGAACAAGATCGTGTTCCGCTCCAGCTCCCAAATGGCCGTCACTTTCACCGATCGCGGACCGTGCAGACAGAAAAAGATTCCGCACGGTTTGCCGGCCCGCACCAGAATGCGTTCCGTCATGCGGAACGCGCCGACTTCAAGCTGATCGTGCTGACACAGAACTTCGTTGACATATTCTCTCAAGTTTTCCAAGTTTTGCAGCCGTTCCATACTGTTCAACATTGGAACTTTGGTCTCCCTTAGATCGCACGGCACGCAAGATAAAGTGCGGCACGTGCGGTTTGGATAAAGATGGGCAATCGCCGACAGATTAAGCTATCGGCAACTTAGGCAAGCTGACTTCGACGCTTGCACTGACAATTTCATAATGTTCGCACAACAGCACACAGGCAGCGCCATACAAAGCGAACACCGTTATGACAATTACCCACGGCGCGTTGCTCGATCAACTCAAGCCGTGCGTCTATGCGGCCGACGACGAAGACTCAAAAATGGTTAATTCGCTGTGCCAGTCGTCATCAATCAGTTGCTTACGGCTCCTTTGCATAGGCTGCAAAACTCTCGGCAACGCGGCCTTCCTTTTCGTCACCCTTATGCAAGATCACGCGGTAACGGAACTTCCACGTGTCGCCTGCTTTCAGCGTGTAACTGGCCTTGGGCACCGTGTCATCGAAAGCATGCCGCGCAAACGGATTCGCGGCAAACAGCCCGTAGTTGCGCGTATGCCATCGGGTTGGATAACCCCAACTACTGGGGTGATTCATAATGGCAATGCCCATGGTTTCGCCGTCGATCGGGCCATGATAATCGACCCAAGAAGCCGGATTACTCCACACCGTGGGTTTGCTTTTCTGGTCTTGGGGATCTTCTCGCTCGTCAACCTTTCCCTCGCTATTAACAAAGTGGCCACCCTGCTTCGCATCGACGCGCATTGAATCACGCACTCGCATGCCGAATACGCCATCCTTCTCGTCGCCGAAAACAACATCGCCTTCGGTCGGCTTTAGCGTGATATCAAAATCGATGATCCGATTATCGCCATCAGTGCGGCACGTAATGACACGCTCGTCTTCCAGCAATTTCTTACCGGAAGGATCGAGCCAATCATTGCGGGTGATAATTTTCGCTTCTTTCCCGCCAGTCGCTTCGACAAACTCTTTGTGTTTCGTCGAGCCGGTGTTGGCGTGTTCTTCCCACAAGTTCGAACCGTTCACGCTCTGATAACTGAACCACAGCGAACGGTGCCACGAGTGGTCGTCAGAAAGCACGCCATTCTTGGGCAGCTTTCCGCCGTTGTCGGCCTTTGCTTTATTCACTTCGCTGGGATCCATCGGCCAGGGCCGCGTCATGGCTTTTCCATTCGGCCCGATGATCGGCCACAAAACGGGTTTTTTCCCCGATTGAATCAAGTATTCCGTAAACAATTTGCCATCCAAATTGACCGTTACACCCTTGTCGGTCTTTTCGACCGTGAACTCGCTAGCCCGAACTCCATTTGTTGACACCCCGAGTGCCAGGACTAACGCTGTGAAGAAGCATTGGTGGATATGCATTGTTGAATTCCCCCCGGATGTATATGGCCAGTAGCAAGCAGTTTGCCGTCCCGAAATCGGCAACCTCAAGCGTCTTATGCTAACACCCCGGCCTGGACGGTGCCAGTCTTGCGAATTGGTCGTCATTTGCTCTCCGCAGGCGCTTTGGCAGGACGGGCTTCCGGCGATTTTTCGTCCGATTTTCCAGGCTGTGCAGACATCGAGGCGTCTGGCGGTTTTGCAGCTGCCGAGACGGGCGGCGTATCGACGACTCGAAGCACGAACAGCACCCGCTGGAGATTTTCCGTCCTAGTAAGTGCATTCGCGCCTTGCTCCGACCCGCCGTTGCGCTGACCACCAATATTTCCGCCGGCAACCGCAGTATTCCTGCCGCCGCCGCCGCCGAATCCGCCGACAGTGCCGCCACGGCTTTGATCAGCCGGCATTTGCTTGGCCCGCGCAACAGCAGGCGCAGAGGGCGATTTCTCGACGACCGACGCCGCCGGCTCATTTACAACCGGGTTCGATTTTTCCTTGGCACGGTCCTCGGACTTCATCTCTCCGGCAACACCGAATGATTTGTCGCCAAGGTCTAAAGGACCTGCCGCACCATTCTGCAGCTCGATCGGCGACAATCGCCGAGCCCGACCCCGCAGCGGGCCGACTCTGTTGACCTCGTCGGCAGCAACGGCCGATTGCTGCAATTGATCGCGTTGCGCTTGATCGCTCGGCTGGAATCGATACAGATCATCGCTCGCTTTGCCCGCTGCCGGTGCCTGAAGCGACTTATTAACGGCCGACTGCGGCGCCGCACGGACTTGTTTCTCTGCCTCTAAGGATTCACGAAGCTGCGGCAATTCTTTCGGTTTCTCCACAGTAACCGCCAGGAATGACTGCGGCGATTCCCGCAAATTGGCGATGGTTCGATCGATCTGCTGGGGCGAGGCATCGACACAGATGAAGTTGGAATTCGCGGCCGTCGCCCGTTCCAGCAGCGACTTGTGGAGCGATCCCAATTTCCGCAGTTCGTTGGATAATTCGGCGGCGTCCAATTGGCGCTCGGCAGCCGGTTTCGAATCGCGCGCTGCTCTATCGCTTGGCGGCAGCGATTTTTTCGCCGACTCTTCAGCACGACCGCTGGCATCGATTTTGGATCGAATGTCGGTCGATTCTTTTCCTTCGCCCCGAGCATTACCCTCGTTCAACTTCAATTTGTCATTGAAATCGCTCGCGCGTTCTCCGGTCGCGTCGTCAAAGAAAATCTTATTCTGGGCCAGCAGTCGTTCGAAATCACGGTCGCGGGCCGCTTCCGGCGACATCTGCACTTCAACCACAAGCAAGTCCGAATGGTCGGCGGACGACTGCCGCAATAGCGATTCTTCTTCTGGAACCGCTCCAGCCGCTGCCGCTGCACGCCCGAGCCGAATGCCACCGGCAACCGACGCTGGCGCGGGCGAACTCGACGCTGGCGAAGCTGCCGCACCGGCTGGCAGCTTCGCGCCGCCCGGCTGACTTCCGGCCAGCGCACCAGCCGGCGGAGTATTCGGCGGCGCTTCCAATACCTTGTCGGCCGGCTTTTCAGCATCTTTTTTAAAGTCGTTGCGGTCGTTCGCGAATCGATCCATAAGTTGGGCGTTTTTCGCCGGAGCGGCTTGCGGCTGATCGAATGCCGGCTGATTTTTCGGTGCGTAGGCAGCCGATTTGCTCGCGTCGAGCCCCAGTTCACTCGTGCCATCCGTCGGCTTGAGACCCGACGATTGACCTTTGCCGGACTGTACGCCAGCCACGTCTGCGTTCCGCGTGTTCTGAGACGCCAGTGGCGCCCGCGCTGGCGGAGAAGCCGGCTCTGGCGCACGGGCCACAACCGCCTCGCCCTGGCGTGCGTCGCCAAGATGGTGTTGATCGTTCCGCCGGTTCGTTACCAGAATCATCACCGCCACGGCGACAGCTACCAGCGACCAGCCGATTCCCCGCGGACTTTTCCAAAACCGCGGCAGCGGCAACGTCGGACGCTCGGCATCGGCTGCTTCTCCCTCGCCCTCTGGGAGAGGGTCGGGGTGAGAGTGCCGCGAATCGCTCGACGATGTAGCTAACGCGGCCGGAGACAGCTCAGCACCCTCACCCTGCTCTCTCCCGGAAGGAGAGGGTTCTGCAATCCGTTGCAGCACCTCGGCGGCGAAATCTGCTCCCAGCTTGTGCTGCGGCAGTTCTTTCAGGCCGGCGCATAGCGCGCAATTCTTCCACCAACTGCCGCGCCTCGGCACTGGTGGCCAGCAGTTGTTCAACGCGCGCTCGCTCATCGACGGTCAACTCACCGTCAAGGTACGCGCTAATCAAAATGTCGCTGTCAAGGTTTTCCATTTTCGATGAATGGATGACGGATCAAATTCAAAGCTCAAAGTTTACCAATGACCAATTCTGCAACTGGACATTGGTCATTGGGATTTGGTGATTGGTCAATTAAGTCTCACGCTTCTTCCAATAGCACACCCTTCAATTGTTCTCTTAACTCCATCCTGGCCCGATGCAGCCGACTGCGGACGGTGCCCAGCGGCAGGTCGAGCATTTCGGCAATGATGTCGTACGGATGGCCGTCAATCTCGCGCAGCACCAGGACGGTGCGAAAATCGTCGTCCAGCGTTGCCAGCGCCGCACGCACCTGGTCGACACGTTCTTGCCGTTCCATGCGCTCGGCCGGCGCACCGTCGCGGGCCACCGGATCGTCGCCCGTGGCTTCGCGGTGCTGATCGACCGACAGCGTGGGGCGCTTTTTTCTCCGCCGGCTAATGGCCATGTTCAGGGCAATTCGGTACAGCCAGGTATAAAACGCACTGGTGCGATGAAACGTGCGCAGCTTGACGAACGCCTGGACGAACGCATCCTGACACACGTCGCGAGCTTCGTCGGCTGAACCCATTACGTGGACCAGCGTGTTGTAGAGCCGGTCCTGGTAACAGATTACGAGCCGGCCAAAGGCCGACGAGTTTCCCTTCAATGTTTCGTCGATGAGCGCCAGATCGTCGTTCACAGCTGCTCCACCAGTTCCGACGCCAAAGTGGCAGGAAAAGTTCCCCATCGGCAGTCTAGCGTATGTCGATGGCACAAGAAATGAACGGTCATCGGGGTAATCCCCGTGCAGCGGCCGGGCTCCGCCCGGCGCTGTGAAGCAATTAGCGGGCAAAGCGCCGGAAGCATCGTGGACCACGAGGGCGACATCGTGGCCGTTCAAGACGCAAAATCTCCGAGAAATTCGCCCGATCGCCTCGTCATTGTTCCCGCGCTCCCGCAGCCGCTGCGGCAAAAAACGCGGTTTTCCCGCAGAAAACGCCGTGAGCGAAGAGCGCGTAAAATAAAAATTAAATTCGAGGGCGACATGTTTTGATAAAAACTCTGGAAAAATAGGGCTTTCGCGCGCAACATTGCTCCCTCACTTCCCCATCGCGCGAATTTCTGATTTCGCGGCCAGCTCATTTTGTTCGAGATTTGCCGAACGAACTGCACGTTGAGACGTCGCGCAATGGATGGCGACATCGGCGGCAATGCCGACGTTCCGCTGAAAAATACAGGGTTGAAAAGTCCACTTGCCATAACGTTGCTCCCAATAGCCGGAGGCGACCATTGCGTGGTGCCCGGCCTTCCAGAGGCGCGGAGATAGGGATTCTCAACCGGCGAGTTCTCCAGCGGCTGTTAGCCCCGGCTAAGAACAGCGACACCGCGGTAAAACACACGCTAAATCGGCCGGCGCTGGCACAACACAAATAGTGTACACATTATCACATACTGGTGGCCCAATTTGCAAGCGCGAAAATGGGGGCGGGCGTAACACCGTCTGAAGTTGGCGACAGAAGAGGTCGGGAGTCGTTGCCGATCATGCGATTCACTTTGCGCAGAACCCTTGCCGGCAAAGATTCCCGACCCCGTTTCGCGAGAAATCGCGGCAAGCGGCAGGCTGACCAATCCGGCCGTTAATTGCCGTCCGCTCCGTCCGGATTTTCTGCTGGCTGCGGCAGGGCGGGCTGCAGCGGCTGTGCAACCGCGCGAGCAGCTGGTACAGTGTTCGCTGGGCCGCCCGCGCCGGCCGCCGCCGAATCCACCAGCCGCGGCCGGGGCGCCACCGCCGAAACCACCGGCAGCAGCACCGCCGCGACGGCCGGCTTGCGAAAAGTCGATTTCAATCTCGCGCACGTCTGTATCCAAGGCACCTAAAGGGATTTCCGATTCCGTATGATATTCCTGCTCATTGCCGATTCGCCAGCGCGGTCCGGCGGCCGCAGTCCCGCCGCCAAATCCGCCTCGGGCAGAAAGTGCCAGCGGTGCAATTTCGGCCTCGCGTAAACCCTTGGGAACCATGGTCTTGAAATTGCCCTCTTCATCGATCGAGATTCTTTGTTTGTACAGTAATTCGTTAAGCTTTCCTTGGATCGACATTAGACTTTGCTGCATCTGTCGCGATCGGCTTTCCGCCAGCTGCAGCAGCAGCTGTTCTGGTCGCTGCTGATCCACATTTGCCAGTGCCGCGTTAAATAGGTCGGCATTGTTATTTAAATTGTTATTTAAGATGACTCGACCTTGAACTGCCACTGTCTTCAGCGCGCGAATTTCCAGCGGTGACGGCGTTTGACCTGCGACGATTGTAACTTTTTGGGGAGCAAACAGTCCCGGCACCTCACGGCGGTTGGGCCAGTCGTGCGCATCCATCGTCGGATCGGCGAATTCCTCGCTGGGCGCAATCCGATATTCGCCAGGCGCAAGAGCGTCGATCGTAAAATTGCCATCGGCGTTGGACTCCGCGGCTCGGGCCGGCATCTGAACCACCGTGCTGTCGGAATATTTTGCCGAAGACAGCGTCCACGGTTCGATGGTCAGAAATACGCCTTCAATCGCATTGCCATCGCTGTCTAGCACACGACCTTTGATCTTCTCACCGCGGGGAAGCGTAAGGACGCCCAAATCGCCGCGCCTGTCATATGAAAACTCGAAGCGAGGAGCATGCTTCCCATCGGCTGGGAAGATAGCCAGCATCCCTTCGCCGGGCGTAATCATCGTAACGCGAAAACTGCCTTTGGCATTGGTTACCGTTTCATCTTGCGAGGCAACTGGAGGTGCGGTCGACCGCACACTCTGGCCGGCGCTGGTTCGGGCCATCACCCCGCGTTCATTCTTGGGGACCTGCGAGTGTGCGACCACTTTGACACCGGGCAGCGGTTTTCCATCAGGAGCTTGCACAACGCCGCTTACTTCTTTACCGGGACGGAGTTCAATGACACCTATGCGACGCGCCGCGGGATCTGGCTCCGCAAGTGGTTCGCTAAAACCCTCGGCAAGAAAGTTTCTCGGAGATGCTGGCGAGGGCTGAAGATTAACCTGTGCGGACGAGTCAATTCCTGCATATCCAGAATGAGTCACTTCGATTTCCAGCGGAAAATATGGAGTACCAGCTTGACGTACGGTGAACGCACCGGAGGGCAATCGCGTTCGAGTGGCTGACTGCGGAATAAACGCGTGATCGGTCGGCAGCTCGAAAGCGTATTTACCATCGGCATCGGTCACGGCTTCAATTCGTTTCAAGACTTTGGCATCGCCCGCGCGGTAACGTTGTGGGCTGGCCAATTTCAAAATAGTGACTTTCGCGCCTTCAATCGGCTTATTGAACAGCGCGTCGCGCACTTCGCCGCTGCAATGGAAGGTTCTGTAATCGGTGTAGCCTTCCATGGCCGATTTCAATTCGTCGAGTGTGTCGGGCTCGTGGGTTCGTGGAATGACCGATTTGGAAGTTGTCTTCGCGCCGGCTTTGGCGCTCGGCGCGGCCTGCGAAGCCGGAGCTGTCGCCGGGGCGGCCGCAACATTGGGTTGGTCCTCGGCAACCAGGCGATGATTTGGAACTATGTGGAGGACGACCGCCGTGATCACAACCACGCCGAATTTCAAATAGCCACAAAGAAATTGATTGGTTGACATGGCCAGGGCCCAATGTTGAGGGAAAGTAGGCAGCCCGGTGCCTTGAGTATAGCGAGTCTAAAAAGCCGTTGGGCAAGGATGGAGAAGAATTTTGCGGCTGAGACGAATACCACCGCTGCCCCCTCACCCCGGCCCTCTCCCGCCCGGAGGAAAGGGAGTTTTATTCGGACTGCTCAAACGCCCGTATACCGAGCCCTGTGGTCCCCGTGCTCCCCGTGGTTATTTTGACCGACGCCTCAAAACTGCACGGCGATGACTTCGTGATCGGCGATCGACGACAGCGTCACTTTCCACGCGCCCTCTGACTGGCGGGCTTTGGCCTCCGCTTTGCTGACCAAGAGCTGCGTTTCCTTCGGCCGGCGATCTTTCGGCAAACGCAAGCTCACTTCCAGCGGGCCCACTGGATACAACTCGCGCATCGGGCCTTTCATCAGCATGGGGTTTGTGAGATTCACGATATGCACCGTCCGGGAAGCGTCTTGTTCCCAAACGGCAATGTCGAGCACGCCCGGACCGTTGACGGTCACAAAGTCGGGCTCGTTCAGTGCCCAGCGCACCGTGTTGGCGATAATGCGGCCGTGGTCGGGATCGAGCACTTCCCAAAAGCTGCGGTCGATATCGCCGGGGAAGTATGCCAACCGGCTGGCGCCAACTTCACGCAAGTAAATTTCCGGAATGTCGGTTTTCGGCTGCCGTGGATAAACATCTTCCATCGGCAAGTCGGGGTAGGATGGCACCCGCGTCAGCGGCGCGGCGCCGAAATAGAGCGTGGGGCTGACATCGGCGTAACCGATGGTGTTGATCGTGCGGCCCGCTTGTTCGAAACCGCGCAGAATTTCGTGTTTCGTGCCACGCTCTAAATTGATGTACGAATTCTTGACCAGCAATTCAGTCTTGCCGTTGTAGGCGACGCCGAAAAGATCGGCAAGCGCGAAGTCGCTGCGCTTTTTGCCAGTTTCGTCGTAGAGCGAAGTTTCGAACGTGGCCACGAGGCTCCCGCCGCGCTGCACGAAATCGCGAAGCTGCGCACATTGTTTGTCGGACAGCGCGGCGACGTTCGGCAGAATCAGCAGTTTGAAGCGATCGAGGTTTTCCGCACCAAGCAGTTGTTCGTAAACCATCTCGAACGGAATGCGCGCTTCGACCAGTGCGTGATACAGGCCCAACTGGCTGGCTTCGGTCTTGGCGTTGCCGATGGCGGCCGAGGTTTGCGGCGACCAGACAATTGCCACCCGCGCGAGATTTCGCCGCTCGCGCAGCAACGGTTCATTCTCAGCGTGCCAACGAAACACTTCTTCGACCGGCGAAACCCAGCGATTGTCATACAGCGTGCCGCAAAACTTGACGACCCAGGGCGCATGCCGCCGGCGATGCACTCCAGCATCCACAAGCGCAACTCGGCCGGACTTTGCACCGAATCTTTCCAGCGATGGCTGTCGTCATTGCCGACGCTGCAAATGCCGGCCACCGGCCGACCGGCCATCACGCTACGAAACACTTTGGCGTTCCAGGCCGCAGCCCACGGTGGCATCACGGCGGCGTTGCGACCCTGGCGATCGGCCGCCACCATTTCGGCGCGCTTACCGATTTTGGTCATTTCACTTTTGTGGACGCTGCCCATGTTCATCAGGCAGCAGACGTCGGGGTTTACTTTTTGCACCGCGGCATCCCAGGCGTCCCAGACTTCAAACAGCCGATCGGCCCGCCACTTTTGGAATTCGCGCCAGCCGCGCTGCTGCGAGCTAAGCGGCGCATCCAAACCGCTCGCTTTCTTGAAGTTCGTCTTGCAAGCATTGCAATAACAGGTGATGTGCCCCGCCCAGCGGTTGGCGAAAATGGCATCGACGCCATACCGGGTGACAATTTCGGTGAGCACTTGCGGCATGAACTCGAAATTGCACGGCCCCAGAGCGCAACTCAGCCAGCGATCTTTCATGACCATGTGGCGCGCTTTCTGGCCGGTGGAATCGACAGCCACCCACTCGGGATGCGCTTTCGCGGCATCGTCGCGAATGCAATGCGGATCGACCCGCGCGACGACGGCCAAGTTCAGCTTGCGACAGCCATCGACCAGATATTTGAAAACATCTTTATCGCCAAGCCACTCGCTGCGGTGATGAAACGGCACGTCGGTCGGATAGAACGCGCACATGCCGCCGGCGGAAATGCACGCGCCATCGGCATGGGTTCGCTTGAAAAAATCGAGCCACCAATCGGGATCGAACGTGGCCGGGTCTTTTTCGACCAGGGCCAACTGAATCCAACGCATGGCCCGCTGAAATTCTTTTGGCGGAGATTTTCCAGCCGCCATTGCTGGCATGAGCGAAATGGCCGGCGTAAGCGCCACGCCAGCGGCAGCAACAAGAAGCTCACGTCGCGATAGCTGCGGCGAAAAGTCGTGCATAAATGGTTATGTGTAGCGGCCGGGCTCGGCCCGGCGGTCGTTCGCCGAACAAGCTCGGCCGCTACAACCTACTGCTTTTGAGATACCCGGACGTAATCGATTTCAAAACGAGCCGGAAATTCGGTTTTCGATGGATCGCCCCCTTCGGTGCCGCCGACGGACAGATTCAAAATTATGTACTGCGGGCCGTGAAAGGGATTGGTGCCCTGAGAATCGTTGTTCACCGTTTGTTTCTGATCGACCGAATTCAACAGGGCATCGTCGACCGACAGCGCAATGCGGTTTTCATCCCAATCCATTCGCCAGACATGGAATTTCGTCGACCAATCTGCGGGAAAATCGGAGATTTGCTTCACGGCGGAATTCCATGAAGCTCCGCCGCGCCGCTGCATGCCGGCCCAAGCCACGTTGGCTTTGAGCATGCCGCGGTAGTACTCCATGATGTCGATCTCGCCCGCCGTCGGCCAACGGCCCACACCGAGCGTCCAAAATGCGGGCCAAAGACCGGGACGCGTATCGATGCGGGCCCGCATTTCGAAGCGGCCATACGTCCATTGATGCAGGCCGCGTGTGCTCAGGCTGGCCGAGGTGTATTCGGCGAACTCTCGATTGCGTTGCCAGCGCGGGCTGGCGGCGTTGTAGTTCGGATTTTTCAGCCGTTCGCGCCGGGCTTCGATGACGAGCAACCCGTTTTCGCAGCGAGCATTTTCCGGCTGATACCACTGGGCCTCGTCATTGCGTACAAAGCCGCGTTCGTAGGTCCAGTTCTTGAGATCCGGCGGGCCGTCGGTGTTGAATTCATCGGACCAGACAAGTTTGTAATCGGCCGGAGTTTGAGATTCGGTGGCCGAGCTTTTTTCCTGCGCAATCGCCAATTTAGCTACTAGAAAAATCGCAAAGAGCGAGGCGATTAACACGACCGCGAGTCTAATCGATCGCATCATGTTTGCGGGTCGCCTTACACAAGCGGTAGCGCGCTGGTCGATTTGGCGAGAACAATTAAACCGCGGCGGCCTTCTTGGCCCCGGGCGTTAATCCAGCGGCGGTCCAAGCTTGCGTCAGCCGTTCGCCGGCGGTTTTCACAATTTGGTCGCGCTTCATACCTTTTGTATGCGCCGGCGCGACCGACGGCGTAATCGGACCGTCGTAACCAATTTCGGAAAGCGCGGTCAAAACGGCCGGCACATCGATGGTGCCGCTTTCGCCCGGCAGCAAACGATCGACATCTTCGAGCGCTCCGGCAACTTTGTCGGGCGGCGCATCGGCCACGATGACCGACACAATTCGGTCGCCCAGTTTGCGGGCTTCGTCAAAGCTGCTGCCCACGGCGTGCATCTCGAACAAATCGACGACGATGCCCACATTGCTCGTGCGAATCATGCCGACCAGCGTGGCCAAGGCATCGAAAGTGTGAATGAACTGGTAGGCACGGTCTTTCCGCAATTCGGCGCTGGCACGAAATTCGACGCCCAGTTTGATTTTGTACGTGGCGAGGAATTCGCCGAGTTCCGCCAGCCGCCGGCGATGAAACTCGAAATTCTCGTGATACGGCCGCAAGTCGTTGGCCGGAGCGACAGTCGTCGTGGCTCGCGTGAGCCCCACATCGGCGGCAAGCTGGGCCGATTCGGCAAGCGCTGTAAGGCCCGTCTTGTAGGTATCGTCGTCTTCGTCCCATACCAACGGCAAGCGAAACGAGCCGAGCTTCAGACGGGCACTGTCGATCAGTCGCCGTGCATGCGGCAAGCTGTAAGTTTTGACGGTTTGCTGGAAATCGACCAAGTCGATATCGATGCCTTTGAAGCCGTACGACAGCGATAGCTCGATAATCTCACTCTGTCGGCCGGTAATGCCCAGCTTCGCGGCACTAAGATTACGAAACATTCATTCCCCTCGATCGGCCCTTTTAGACTGCGTGTGTAGAAACCACAATTATGGCAAATCGCTCGGTGGAAATGAAGGGCCTGCAACGGCGCTTACAACTTAGCGGCTTCAGACGCACAACGGCCGCTGTCGTGCCAGCATTCTCAGGTGCTATACTTTGCCAGCAAATTCAGCCGCTAAATACACAGGCCGGAAATGAACCTCATCCATCTGCTGCAAATTCTGGTGTTGTCAATTGTTCAGGGGGCGGCAGAGTTGCTGCCGATCTCCAGCTCGGCGCATGTGACCATTGCCGCGCGGCTGATGGGTTACGATATGAACCACGTGTTCGAGTGGACGTTTTTGCTGGTGATGTTACACACCGGCACGATGTTTTCTGTGCTGGTCTACTTCTGGTCGCGTTGGAAGAGTTTGCGGAATCAGATTCCATCGCTGGTGGTGGCGACGGTCTGCACAGGCGCCGTTGGATATCCGCTGATGCAATTAATCAAGCACTTTTTGAACCAGAACGCCGGCGCAAGCCAGCCGCAAGAAATCGAGCACTTGTTTCAAAACTTGCCGCTGATGGCCTGCTCGCTGGCGGCGGTTGGCATTGTCATCATCATTGCCGGCCGGACCGACGAACGGCAGCCGGGCGTGTTACAGCAAGTCGATCCGGTGCGCGGCGGCATCATCGGCGCGGTTCAGGGGCTCGCTCTGCCGTTTCGCGGTTTCTCGCGGTCGGGCTCCACCATTTCCGCCGGCATGTTAAGCGGAATCGCTCGCATCCGAGCCGAGGAATTCAGTTTCGCGCTAGCGGTCATCTTGACGCCGGTTGTCATCGCGCGCGAAGTTTGGATGTTGATTAAAGAGCATGGGCAAGCTCAAGTCGGCCAGGCGGCCGAGGCAACGGCGAGCGTGTCTCAGTTGTTGTTGCCTGGCCTGTTGGGAATGGTGTTCAGCTTCGTCGCCGGTCTAGTGGCCCTGCGGTGGCTCTCCAAATGGCTGGAGCAAGGCCGGTGGAAGTGCTTCGGAATCTATTGCGTGATTGCCGCCGCCGTGGTGCTGGCGATTCACGCCGGTTCACCAAAACCCGGTGCAAATTTGCCGTCACAAGTCAATTCTGCACCGGCGAAAGACGGCGCAGTCTTGATCTCCGTCAATCCGTCGGTCACGGTCACAGGTTTGCTTTCAAGCTTCAGTTCGCCCGATTCAAGTCCATCGCGTGCCGCCGTAATTACGACCGTGCCCGCTTGCAATGTTGACCGTATTGAAACCCGGTTGATGCCGCACTCGGTGTTCAAATACAAATTGTTCGTCGAGCGGACTTTGCCGCTGTTGTAGCCGCCGCGCCAAGTGGCCGGGCCGATGATTGTGAAATCGATCCGGGCATCATCCGTGGGACAGCGTCGCCCTTGTTCGTCGACAACTTCCGCATCAACGAGCGCCACGTCTTGGCCATTTGCCTGCCAATCGCTCGGCCCAACGATCGGCGTCAATTTAATTCGCTTGGGCTGCCCCGCCGTCGTCAGTTCCTGCTTGCAAACTTCGGCGCCATTGTTGAAACCAATCGCTTTCAGCGTTCCCGGCTGCCAGGCCACGTCAGGAAAGGCGAAAATGAATCCGTCTGCCGGCTGCAAGTTTCTTCCCAACGATTTGCCATTCAAAAACAGTTCGACAGCTTGAGTATTGGCAATCACGTACACCGTTTTCCGCGTGTCGGCCGGATAGGTCCAATGGCCGAGAATGTGAATGTCGGGCTGCGGGTTCTGCATGACACGTTGGGCAAAATAAATTTCCTTCGGCAATCGCACGGCATCGACTTTGCCGCTGACCCGCGCCACTTCGCTCGACTGCTGTCGGCCATCGGCGTTGGAATCGGAAAAATAAATCGAAGCATAGCCCGACCATTTGGAATGTGCCAGGTCGGTGTTCGAAATGCGATTGCTCCAATACGCCCAATATCGGCCCACTCCCGCTAGGGCAAAAGTTTCCGAATTCCATTTGTAAGTGTCGTTCGGCCCCGGCTTGAAGCCGAAATAGGGCGGCGAAGAATCGTCCCAAAATCGCCGGGCTCCTTCATCGCGAAAATCTTCGGTTTCGATCAGCGGCGCCCGATCGCGACGTTCGGCGCTGTAAGCCCTGAACAATTGCGTCGGCGATTTAAGTGCATCGATTCGCGGATCCTGCCCAATCATCACACCGAAGTATTCTGCGACGGTCGTCGTGGCGGGGTCCTCTAAAGTTCGACAGCCCATCACGCGGCCGCCATGCGGGTCCCACTCTTTTTCCAGATCGACCATTTGCTGCAACTGCTCGGCCGGAATGCCGGTATTGCCGGCTTCCCAAAACAGAATGCTCGGATTGTTGCGGAGAAAAATCATCGACGCCGTCATTACTTCCAATCGCTGCTCCCACTGCCTACCGCGAACGGCTCGTTCCTTATCTCCTGCCGGAGCCACTTGCACGATGCCAAAACGATCGCCCGCTTCCACGTCAACCTTCTGCGGCGTGACGTGCATCCAGCGGATGTAGTTGCCGTGGCAATCGCGCACCAGCTTCGCGGTGAAATCGTGCATCCAATCGGGATACGCTTGCCCAAGGCCGGCCCATTCGTTGCTCGAACGCTGAGCAAAACCTTTCAAGTACACAAACTTGTCATTGATGTACACGCCGCCGGTTCCCGCCCCGCCTTTGAATTCGGTTTTGCGGAAGCCGGTGGTGATTTTGTTGACGTCCACCGTCTTTCCGTCAACGGTGAGCACCGTGTAAACGTCGTACAAATGCGGATTGTCAGGATTCCAAAAGTGTGCATCCTTCAGTGCACCGCTGGCTTCGATGGTCGATTTCTCGCCGGCCACCATGTCGAGCGGATCAGCGGCGAATTTCACGCAGGCTTTTCCGTCGGCGTCGACAACTACCGTTGATAGTTCGACTGTCGCCCGATCGTTTGACGAATTGTGAACCTGCGATTCAATGTTGATATCGGCGGTGCGGTCTTGGATCGAAATATTGGTCGGATAAACATAGACGCCGGTGGTCTTCAGTCCCTCCCACAGCGACAAGGTTTGATAAATCGACCCCACGAGGTGCAAGCGCACATGCTGATTGAGCCCGCCGTAGTCGGGATTGAAGTCGTTCGCGTTCCACTCGAAGCGCGTGCCCGTGGCTCGTTCGGAGTAATCGGTGCGGTTATCGACATGCACGGCCAGCACGTTTTCTTGGCCGCCGAACAGCACGCCGTCGGTAATGTCCACGCCGTACGCAGTGATCCCATTCTCGGAGAGCCCCACCGGCTTGCCGTTCAGAAAAATCTCGCCGGCCTGACGCATGCCGTCGAATTCCAGCAACACTCGTTTCCCTTCGCTTCCTGCCGGCAGCTTGAAATGTTTGCGATACCAGGCGGTCCCTTTCCAGGTGCCGCGGTCGCCACCGCCGTGAGAGATGATGGTGCGAAAACTATCGATATCGTTGTAAGTGTGTGGGGTACTGACCGATTCCCAGGCTGAATCGTCAAATGCCACGGCTTCAGCGGACTCGGCCTTTGCTTTGTCTTCTTTAAAAAACTTCCAATTCAGATCGAAGCTGTACTCGCGCCGCGGCGACTCCGGCGGTGGAAACTTTTCCGCGGCAATCGCTGGCAATGCGGTCAGTGCGACGATGACTGCTGCTGCAATTTGAAGTGGACTCTGGTTTATCAACATCGTTTCCTCGTTATTCATTCTTAGCAGATGGCGTTTGAACGTCGGTTTCATCGAGATTTGCGACAGCCAATCATAATTCCGGGCGGACGCAGGCTCCATTGCCGTGTTTGCGAAGTCATGCTTGTTGCGCGAGGCTTTCAGCGCGTTAAAACGCCGGGCTGAGCCCGGCCGCTACACATTGAGCCCCCAATTCCTGTTCTGCCTTCTGCTTTCTGCCTTCTGCATTCCACACTCCCCATTCCCCATTTCCCATTTGGGCTTATAATTGCCCATGACACTTTGGTCGCCGTGCTTCAGCAAACATCTCGGGGGCGAACTGGGTTCGACCGGATAGGTTGAAGTGCCGGTGGCGTGCCGTGGTTGGTCAGCAGGCCACGTTAAAAGCCGACCATAATCTTAATTGCCGAAGCAACTTTGCTTTGGCCGCCTAGAGATAGGCGTCCCCGACTGCGGGCTTTCGTCGGAGAGGCCCAAAAGTCGGTCGCCAATTCCGAATCGCCGCGGGTCACTGCCGGGCACGCCCGCGGCTAAAAACAGTTCCTGGCTAGCCTGGAAAGCACCCCGTCGGTTGGGGACCGACTGAGCGAAACGCGGAAATCATCCGACTACGCACGTAGAAGCCGTCGCTGAAATATCGCGGGACGCGGGTTCGATTCCCGCCGCCTCCATTGATCGGGGGATGTGCGACAAACGTCGCCATCCCCCGCCTTCTTTTGCCGACCAGCGTCACAACGGTCGCCGTGGTTTGGATTTTTGTCTCGCTCTTTTCGCTCGTTGGACCGCAATTCGTTGTCATCCGTTGCCACTTCGGGCCGTTCTCCGCCGCAGTGAATACTGACTAAATGCTGAAGCATCCCAAAATACCGCGGTGACGGACCCATCACCCCACGGTTTCACATGCACTTCACTCCGACCAGCAGTTCCTGGCTGAACGTGGCGGTTCGAGATCTGACCCACAGGTGTTTGCGCCGCGGCAGAATGTGGATGAAATTCGCCGCGGAGGATGGGAATGCCGGACTACGTGCAGGAACCTGCTGCCAAAGGAGGGCGATCCGCGCGGGTCTTAGCCATCGAAAGCAGGATGGCGCCCGAATTTGCCGCGACCATCTTCCCTCTTTTCATCACCGATGCTGGGGCCTCACCGATCGGTCGTAAAAAAATCGCTTGGCGACCTCCGCAGCGGCAATATAGGTGGCGACGATGGCTGCCAACATCAGTAGAAATGCCGTGCGCTACCGGTCGCAGACCCAATGGTTGGGCCATTGGCGTATATGGCAAGATCAGCGTGGCGGCCACGACCGCCACCGTAGTCCAAAGCAAGTAAATACTGGGCTTGCTGCGCCAGAACGGTCTTCGACTGCGTACCACCAGCACAACCAAACAGGCCGAGATTACCGATTCCAGAAGCCAACCCGTGCGAAACGCTTCTTCGTTCGCCCGCAGCACTAAAAGCAATGCTCCAAACGTCAAGTAATCAAACACCGAACTCAGGGTGCCGAACACCAGCATGAAATTGCGGATGGATCGAATATCCCAGCGTCTGGGCTTGGTGAGCAGCTCGACATCAACGCTGTCGGTGGCGATTGTCATTTCCGGGAAGTCGGTCAGCAAGTTCATCAATAGAATCTGCTTTGGCAGCAGTGGCAGGAAAGGTAGGAACAAGGATGCGCCGGCCATGCTGAACATGTTGCCGAAGTTCGCACTGGTGGCCATATACACATATTTGAGCGTGTTGGCGAAGGTCGCCCGCCCCTCCTGCACGCCTCGGACGAGAACGCCAAGGTCGCGCTTCAGGAGGACGATGTCGGCGGCTTCCTTGGCCACATCGACCGCCTGCTCGACCGAAATGCCAACATCCGCCGCGTGCAGCGCGGAGGCATCGTTGATCCCGTCCCCCAAGTAACCGACAACGTGACCGGCCTGTTTCAGCGCGAGTATAATTCGTTCCTTCTGATTCGGCTCGACTTCCGCGAAAACGGAACTTGCGTTAGCCCGTTGTCGTAAAGCTTCGTCGCTCATCTGACGAATCTCGCCACCTGTCAGCACGCGATCCGCCGAGACCCCAACCTGCCGGGCCACATTGGCCGCGACAAGTCGATTGTCGCCCGTGATCATTTTCAGCCCGACGCCCAGCGACTGAAGCTGCTGAACCGTCTGAGCGATGTCTGCCTTCGGCGGGTCTTCGAGCACCAGAAATCCCAAAAACACCATGTCCGTTTCCGCTGCCTTGGCAATGGTCTCCACAGAATCCATCGTGCGATATGCCACACCCAGCGTGCGAAAGCCTTTGTTACTCAGCGCGTGGAAGCGGTCTTGAATTGAAGACCGGAGTGAATCAAGCGTCACGATCGACCCCTGGGCGGTCTCGACGGAAGAACAAACAGCCAGCACATTGTCCACGGCCCCCTTCGTGATCAAAACATGCTGATTGTCCAGGGCCAATAAGACGCTTAACCGTTTGCGAATAAAGTCGTAGGGAACTTCGTCCAGTTTGCGGCAGTTGGTTACGTCACTGTGGCGGCTGGCACGAATCGCTTCATCGATGGGGTTGGTGAACCCGGACTCAAAGGACGCATTCAGGAAAGCATATTGAAGTACCTTGTCGCTACTGACGCCTGCCGCATCCTCGGCCGAGTGCAGGTGGATTACCCCTTCGGTCAATGTGCCGGTTTTGTCGGAGCAGAGAACATCCATGCTGCCGAAGTTCTCGATCGACGACAGTCTTCGCACAATCACATCTTCTGCGGCCATGCGCTTGGCCCCGTGCGCGAGGTTCACGCTGATGATTGCCGGTAACAATTGGGGTGTCAGCCCCACGGCCAGGGCCAGGGAGAACAGGAAGGAATCGAGCACTGGCCTCTGGAGCAGCACGTTGGCCGCGAAAATGCAGAGGACCAATAACAAAGTGATTTCCGTTAGAAAGTAGCCGAACCGTCGCACTCCATGCTCGAAATCTGTCTCCGGTGGTCGGAGTTGAAGGCGGTCCGACACTTTGCCGAATTCGGTCTGGCAGCCCGTACGCACTACGATGGCTCTGGCACTGCCGCTGACAACATGCGTACCCAAGAAGAGCGAGTTCGTACGGCGGCCGAGGCTCGTTTCCGCCGGGATGACCGCCGATTGCTTCTCGACCGGATAGGTTTCTCCGGTCAGAGTCGCCTCGTCGACAAACACGTCCTTTGAATCCAAGATCAGGCAGTCACCGGGAATGGCTGAGCCAGCGGAAACCAAGATCACATCGCCCGGAACCACACTCTCAACCGGAAGCTCAACCTCTCGTCCATCGCGCGAGACGCTGGCTTTGGTGGTGACGATCGCTAGCAGCTTCTGCAAAGCGTTGGCGGCGCTGTGTTCTTGCCAAAATCCTAACAGCCCACTAATTAGCACGATCACCAGGATGATCGCCGCGTCGGTCGGGTCGCGGAGGAAGAAAGAAAGGCCGGCTGCACCGATCAAGATCAACGTGATCGGACTTTTGAATTGAGCCAATAGCAGCGTTAGCCAATCATCTTTCCGTCGAGGCCGCAGCCGGTTGGGACCATAGACGGTGAGCCGTCGTGTCGCCTCACCCGTCGTCAGCCCTTCGGCCGATGAGTTGAGGCGTCGCAGCTGCTCATCTGTCGAAGTCGCCCAATAACAATCTTCGCTGTTTGTCATCGTCCGCGGGGCCGATCGTCAATGGTTTGTGCGGTTACGAAATCGCCTTCGCAATGGCGAACGCAGCGGCTGCAGCCAACCCGCCGACGACGACCGTTTGCCACGCACTACGGAATGGTCGAGCCGTCGTGAATTGGCCCTTAACATAGCCGAACACCAGCAATGCCAGCAGCGTCACGATTACCGACCCGATAAGAGCATGATGTACCGAGCGAAATAAGAAATAGGGAGCCAACGGCACCAAACCACCGGCGACATAGGAGAGCGCAATGGTGAAGGCACTTCGGCTGGCACGTTTTGGGTCCGGCTCCTCGAGGCCAAGCTCAAATCGCATCATGAAATCCACCCACCGCTTCTTGTCGGCACGAATGGAGTTCACCACTGACGTGACGTTGCTGTCTTCGAGGCCGTAGGATCGCAAGACGTCGGCGACTTCGGCAGCCTCTTGCTCCGGCATCTCTTGGGTTTCGCGCTCCTCCCTCGCTCGTTCGGAGGCGAAGTGTTCGGCGTCGGTTCGTGCCGCCAAGTAACCTCCCAACCCCATCGCAATCGCACCGGCCGCAACCTCTGCCAATCCCGCCGTGACAATAATGCTGCTCGACTCAACAGCCCCTGATAGTCCGGCCGCCAGAGCGAACGGGACGGTCAGTCCGTCTGACATCCCGATTACAATGTCTCGGACCGTTTCCGAGGCGGTGAAGTGCTTCTCGACATGCGGTGTTTGCGGCATGGCATCTTGTCCCGGAGGTGCTGGACGTCGATCATTCAAATAGAGAGTGTCCACTACTGCGGAAAACAGGCTCACTTGCGAGGGTCAAGACAACCAATTCTTCGCCACTTACGGCACTGATGTCATGGTGCAGGCTCAATACCTTGACGCCGGTCACATCCTCAACCATCTCCTCTATGAGCAGTCGCGCGGATTTCGACCAAGTGCGTCCGCACCTGCTTCAGCAAATCTCGTCCCTTCTCGGCCGATAGCGATTTGACAAGGTGCTGCTCGGCAGCAATCAAAACACCCTTTAAGCGGACGACCAGGAGATCACCGATCAGGTATGCATGGATCGACTTGGGTCCCCGACCCATGTATTGCTGCTCAAATCGCGTGATTCCTTGGCAGATGGCTGCTTCGATCTCGCTTTGGGTTATCATGGCAGCCTCTGACCGGTAGCGAACTGGTCGCCAAGTCGCTTGCATCGCATGACTCCTCAATTACCCGATCAATTCTTTCACGGTTTTCCTGACCCTGTCGGCGGTCTTCTGCACGGCCTGCTTGGCCTTCCCGAGTGCCTGATCGGCCTTTCCTTCCTGGCGAAGCTTGTCGTTTCCGGTCAGCGCGCCGGCGGCTTCCTTGATTCGGCCCTTTACCACGTCTGTCTTGCCACTCATGATGGCGACTCCTTTTCCTAGAGATGTTTTTCTCGTAACTCGCGCGACCCGACGTGGGTCGATATCACCACACAGAACCCTCGCGCCATGATTGACACCCTTTGCCTGTGCAGGCAACGTCTCCAAAGGCCCGTGGACGACATCCAAGTTGATTTAACGATTTCGCACGGGCCGGCCATCTGCGAGTGCTGATGTGCCGCTTGGGAACGCCGCCCGCTTCTTGGCAGTGCTCAAAAGCGCAGGCGTCGTGTTACTTCAATTACGCCCGCGGCGCCAATAATAGCCGCCACCACCTCCGAACAGCAGGACCAACACAACGATCAAAATGATTAGCTCGGTACTCATGAGCTTCATTTCCCTTTCATTAGAGGTTCAAACACAAACGTCCCCGGTGATCGCTGCGACCCGACGTCGCCGAAAGTCATAAAAAAACCGACGTGGCTGAACACCCTGAGGTGATCGACCACGTCGGTTTACGCTTTAACGAGCCTCCCGCCGTGGCGGGCTGCTCTTCATCTAGTCATCCGACTTCAACTTAAGCATAGGTGCTAGGCACGCAAAATGCCAGCGACTTGTTGTCTTACGATGGCATCGTATGATCGTCTTCAATAGGCGAAATGAGATACGACCCCTGACAGGCAACCACCACTGCATCGGCGGTGGCTGATCGGCAATTGATTTATTTTCTGTCGAGTCAACGTTCCCACCGGCCCCATGACGGCGATTTGTGCCCGACAGCCCCGCCTGGTCGCACAAATCATTCAGAGTCCACAGCGCCACCCGCTACATCGCAGCCATTGTTGGTAGTGGTGCACCTACGAAGAGAGATGCTTCCAGAGTTGATTCGGCGGCCATTCCTCCCATCCGATCAGCGCCCGCCGAATTCCAGCTCCGGTCATATCCAGCACTTGATGCAATTCTTTGACAATGAAGTAGCTCTTGCGGCACAGCTGAATGCACTCGCTTTCACGGACTACTGACATTTCGCCTCCGGTCATTTCCTGAGCGAATCGGTTCGCTTCATCGATTGTAATACGTGCGTCCGCGTTTACGGTCACCTGAACTCCTCTCTGGTATTTCTACACAGGGCCCAACGACAACTTCTGAAAATTGCCTGACGAGGGGATCGCGTGATACAGATCTTGCTGCTCTCGCCTGGCTTTGCACCGCAGACATCGTTCGCCCCTTAAATCGGGACAAGATCGCCCGCCGCGTTCAATAGGCTCCCCTCCGGGCAAGTGGAGTAGGCAATGACACGCGGCGGGAGAATGTTGTGACTTCACGATGCACTTCCGGACTGTGCCCGTAAAGGCCTAATCCCATGATTTAGCGAAAGATTAGAACGTGACATGGTTTCGCATCGTGCCAGTCCCCAACTACCGCAGACAGCCATTTGATGTCTGCTTCGATGACTGGCGGTCCGACGGGGTGGAAGGAATATCGCCTGCCGGTGATTGTCTCATTAAGCCGTCTCGTTCACTTGCGGCTGAGACAAGCTAACCAACGACCGTTTTAGAAACGGTGCCAAACTTCTCCAATTCGGCTGCTCACAGGGAACCTCTCTGCCGTGTGGTTCGTGGCGCGCTCAGTGCGCCGGTCAAAACCGGCAAGGAGTAGTGAATGAAAGAGTCTTACAGGAAGGACCTAGCCAGCCATCCTGACCCCGAGTCATGCGTCGGTTTCGGTAACGCCGCGGGCGAAGCGTTGACAGGGGTACACGCAGGCCAGCCATTGAGCTGCGAAATCACAGAGTCCGGGACGCCGACGCTGTTAAGCGAAGCGGAAGGCCACACCGGAGCAGAGCGCTACAGGCGAGCTCTGGCCCGGGTCCCGCGCAGTCGGAGACCCTGAGCATGCGTGGAAACTCCTTGCACGGGAACCGGGAGATCCCGCAGGCGCCCGCCGGAGATGGTTCGGCGGGCCGGTCGGGGAAGGCCTCTGGCCGTCACGCCCGACATGCACGCCGGCAGGAAGTCGGACGATTGCGTAGTACCCGAGAAGCCGCCGAACAAAGCCGGCCTGCCGCCGGCTACGGAGGCGGTGGAGGGAAGGCGACCGACTGAGGGAAACACGGAATCGACGGCCGCGTCCCGGACCCAGAGCCGGACTCGACGCGTCGATCGCTCGACTTCGTGTGCGTGAAGCAGCACGTCGGGATCGACGTGCACGGTTTACTGCCCTATTGCACCATGTCACCGTCGATCTGCTTCGGGATAGCTTCTTGACGCTCAAGCGACAGGCAGCACCCGGCGTCGATGGCATGACGTGGCAGGCAATATGAGGAGCACCTCGAAGATCGGATCCTGGATCTGCACCGGCGGGTCCATGCAGGCACGTACCGGGCGCAGCCGTCGCGGCGGGTCTTCATACCCAAAGCCGACGGTCGCCAGCGCCCCTTGGGTATCGCGGCGCTTGGAGGACAAGATCGTCCAACAGGCTGTGGTGACCGTGCTCAACCTGATCTACGAGGAAGACTTCTTGGGCTTCTCCTATGGGTTCCGTCCCCGGCGAGGCCAGCACGATGCGCTGGACGCGCTTTGGGTGGGTCTAATGGGGAAGAAGGTGAACTGGGTGCTCGACGCGGACATCCAAGGGTTCTTTGATACCATCGACCATGGATGGCTGCTGCAAATTCCTCGAGCACCGGATCGCCGATCGTCGGATTCTCCGCCTGATCCGCAAGTGGCTGAAGGCGGGCGTCTCCGAAGACGGCCAATGGTCGCAGACCGACGTGGGAACGCCGCAAGGTGCGGTGGCTTCACCGCTACTGGCGAATGTGTTCCTGCATTATGTCTTCGACCTGTGGGTCCAACAGTGGCGGCAGTCGGCACGCGACCGGCGATCTGATCGTCGTGCGGTACGCGGACGACTTCGTGCTGGGATTCCAGCACCGCCACGAGGCCGAACGGTTCCTGCACCGAGTTGCGGGAGCGCTTCCAGAAGTTCGGTCTGGCTCTGCACCCCGACAAGACGCGGTTGATCGAGTTTGGGCGGTTCGCCGCCGAGAATCGGCAACGGCGTGAGGGACGCAAGCCGGAGACGTTTGACTTTCTGGGCTTCACCCACTGCTGTGGGAGGAAGTTCAAGACGCGACGGTTTCCATCGTGAGGCGGAAGACGGTGAAGAAGCGGCTGCGGGCTAAGTTGCAGGCGGTGAAGCAGGCACTGCTGCGTCGGCGCCACGAGCCGATCCCACGGCAAGGCCAGTGGCTGCGAGGCGTGGTTCAAGGGTACTTACCTCTTCCATGCCGTCCCCGGCAACCTGCGAGCGCTGGCGCCTTTCGACGCGAGGCGGCACGCATTTGGCTGGCGGCCTTGAGTCGCCGAAGCCAACGTACATCGCATGAATTGGATGCGCTTCGAGTCATCGCTGCCCGCTGGATTCCCGCACCCAAGATCCTGCATCCGTATCCGAACGAACGTTTCTACGCCAAACACCCGAAGTAAGAGCCGTATGCGGTAATGCTGCACGTACGGATCTGTGCGGGGGGCCGGCAGTAAGGCCGGTCCCTACCGCAACCGATTTATTTTCTTTCGGTCAAAACGGAGCTCGGTGGTCGGAACTTCTTTTCCGACCAGTTCGTGCGTTTTCCAGACGTGGCCTGTGCTCGCTTCTTTGAAGTCTTCTTCGAACTAACAGACTTGTTGGCGACGGGTGCGGCAAAATGTAGCCCTACCTTAGCGGCAATCTGCCGATCCGTCATCTTGTCGGCCGTTTGCAGTTCTACAATCACGCCACGGAGTCTTTTGCTCTTGAGGCGTTTGAGGAACTCGCCCTTCGCTTCGCCAGGACCAAGGATCAGAATTGCTTCGGCTCCGCGAATGAAAGCAATGACGTCGTCGTAGTATTCTTTGCGGTCGTTCTCGACCTTGCGCTCGAGCCTGTCTTCCGCAACAAAGTCATGCGATGCATACGAATGCTTCGATCTTGAGCCGCCAGCGGACCGAATGAGTTGTCCGATATCAAATGCAATGTTTTTGATTTTCTTGCCCACGTCGGTGACCAGGACGACGATGGCCCGCTTATGGTCAATCCACACGCCTGCTTTAGTCGCCATAGGGTACGCCGTTCTCTGTCAGCCGCCCGTAGCCTGCAGGCCGGAGCGAGTAGTTGATTTGGGCCTCACGAATACGTCCTCATCGCACCGCCAAAGTAATGCCCCGGGCATCATCGAAATCCAAGTTGATTTAACGATCTCGCTCGGCCGTGCCATCTGCGAGTGCTGATGTGCCGCTTTGCCACCCGTCCGCTTCTTGACGGTGATCACGGGCGCAAGCCTCGTATACTTCACCGGCGCCCGCGACTCCAATAATAGCCGCCGCCTCCACCGAATAGCAGGACCAATACAACGATCAAGATAATCAGCTCGATACTCATGGTTCTTAGCTCCCTTTGAACAGTGGACCAACACACACGTCTACGGTCATCGCGGCGACCTACCGCCGCCAAAAGTCATAAAAAAACCGACGTGGCTGAGCACCCTGCGGTGATCGACCACGTCGGTTTACTTTGTAACGAGCCTCCCGCCGTGGCGGGCTACTCTTCATCTAGTCATCCGACAACTTCACTGTGATTATACTCCCTGACAGACAACAACTCAAGCCGCAAGGCGGTGCCGGCGCGGAGTAATAGTTGTTTGGCACCACGCAGATACTACAGCGAGCCGACACTCTGTCAGCACCTCGCGATGCTCGTTGACGGCATGCTTGGCGGATGTAGCCGGAATCTCAGTGTCGTGACAAGCTCATTGTAGCGAACGTCGTAAGACATCGGCCCAAGCCCGCGGATGACCGCTGTTCCCGTCTCGAAATCGGGTTCCGGGCGTCTGGAGCCAGCGATGGCTGTGGATGTGACGGGAGCGATTTGGAGCTTGGAGGATTTGTACGACCGGGCTATTGGGTAGGAGTCATGCGACGGCGAATCCGGATCGGAAGTGGGAGCTTGGTCCCCAAGAACTCCTCCTGGCTCGAAACGTGTGGTGAAGATTCAATTGTCCCGATCGTTTGATTTGTCCGACGGATACAGTACGTCCAGCCGATTTGCGACCTCATGAACGCCCACGACGTCGGCGACGGCTTGGAGGGCCATTTGCTTGAGAGAGTAACTTCCCACGACGCCGCGCAGCGTCAAGACGCCCTCGTGGAACTCACATGTGATTCTCCACAATTCCGGATAACTTGACTGCCCTAGGCACCCACCGGCATTTTCCAGAATGACTTCACGAGCCATTGCATACAAAACGTCGCAGGCGGTCGGATGAATTGTCTCGTCGGGCTCTGGCATGGCTGTGGGTCCAAACTGCGGCTGGTCGTTATTGCAACTGCGAAGGAGACCGGTGTAGGACCGGGCAACTAACAACGGATTCGGCGATCGAACGCCGTCAGATTCCAAAGGCCACTTCACTGAACCTTGTTTCAAACCAATCGCTCCTCGATTCAACTGCTAACGCTTTCGCCGCAGAGTCTGGAGACCGTTTCCACCAACAATTTCACATCAAAGGGCTTGTAGCAAACAGCGTTTGCTCCCCCGGCCAACGCCCTCTGCACGAACGGTTCCATTTCGCTGCGATGTCCGGTTATCACGATGCTGCGTGCCTGCGGATTGGTCTGTGGCAGATAGGCCAGCACCTCGGTCCCAGTGCCCGTCGGAAGTTTCATGTCGACCACCACAACGTGATACTCCCGTTCGTGCAGCTTATCGACCGCCGCGCGCACGTAGTGCGCTAAACATACGCGGTAGCTGTAATCGCGGAACAATTCCCACAGCGATTCGCACAAATCGTGATCGTCGTCCACCACCAGCACCAAAGGCTGCTTCGTGGCCTCATCGACGAATTGCAGCAATTTCGGAAAATTAACCGGCTTGCACATAATCCGCCAGGCGCCGGCGTCCATCACGGAAGCTGCCGTAGCGCTGCTGGCGTAGGCCGTGACCATGATCGCCACGGTTCCCGCCGAGATTCGGTGAATGTGTCGATAAAGTTCCAGTCCGTCCATGCCGGGCATCCTCAGGTCCAATCGCGCGATATCGTAGGTATTGCACTCGACAAGCGCCAGTGCCGCGGAGCCGTGGTAAGCAACGTCGACCTGAAAACCCAGATCGGTGAAGATGTCGGACAAATTGGAACAAGTGTCTTGTTCGTCATCGACAATCAGCAGTCGAGTCGTTTGTTTTAACATCGCGACCTCGTGGTTCGCTCGTTATCAGCAGGGACGATGCAGGTGTTCGTGTTCAAGCCTGCACCGCCGAGGGTGGGGTACATCCGACCATCGGCCAATTGAATGAACACTTCGCCTCTGTGCGCCACCTTAGCGATTTCCAGGACTTGTCTCGACAACGATCCACGGGCCGGGAGAATGGCGACTTCCTCCGCAATTTGGCTAAACATTGTGTCAGTCCTCCACAATACGGGTACAGCCAATAAAAAAACCGACGTGGCCGATCACCCGTAAGTGATCAACCGCGTCGGTTTACTCGTTAACGAGCCTCCCGCCGTGGCGGGCTGCTCCTCAGCTAGTCATCCGAAATCTGCCCGTTAGCATACTGCATTTCAGAAGCGTAATGCTACAAGCTTGTGGGGGGATTTCAATAAATCAACGCGCGGCAATGATCCGGAGATAGCTTACGGTTTCAGGTGCCCCTCCACGTCGCCGACGTCGCGGGCAGAGACGATTACAGTGAATTCTTGTCGAAATTGGACCGGTCGTCCGCTGCGATCCGGACGTGATGGCAGGTTTTAGGGGGGCGGGCATTGCCCACGTGTGCCAGCTTTCTTTTTTGCCGAGTTGGCAATTATGCGATTCACTTTATCGATAGAACGAACTTATTGCACAAGGCCAATAATTACGAGTGGCTTCGTTAGCTTGCTGACCATGATGAGTCAACTGTATCGGTGCGTTTGTTTGTGAGTACGCCTTCCGCGCCAGGCAACTGCAAGCTCCGCGGCAGCGGGGCCAGCTCGAAGCCAAATGTTTGTTTTCGCCAGGCTGAAAAATCGGCGACGCCATCGCGCCGAATGCGCGTGATTCCGCCCGACATAGGATGCGTCCGCCTCCACGCGCAAAAACGAGTGAACAGCGACATGGCCGTACTGCCCATGGATCGCGCCAGCAACCCACGAATGCCGAACGTCACCTCGTCCTTAACGTTATGTAATGCATGTCGCATTGAGAAGAACTTGCGGTAGCAGTCGAACAGCAATTGTGACAACCGCTGGGGCGAGAAGCAGGGGTGGCGCCAGGTCAGGCACGTCGTGTCGAATCGGTCGAGGTTCTTTTCGGTAATCAAGCCCTTCGCCAGGAAGTGGTCGTATTGCTCGGTTCCAGGAATCGGACACAGAATATAGAAGGAAGCCCACGTTGGGCCCATCTCACGTAGTGTCGCCAAGTGCTCATCAATCTCCTGCTGAGTATCTTGGGGGAAGCCGATGATGTTGGAAAAGTGCGAGCTGATGCCATGCTCTCGGCATAGGCGGACAATTTCGCGATACATCTCGGGCCGGTTCTGGCCTTTTTGGGCTGCCAGCAGTGTCTGGCGGTTGAACGATTCAACACCCACGAACATTTGGTAGCATCCAGCCTTGGCTAAGAGGGCCACCAGTTGTGCCTGCCGGGCGATCTGCGTATCGCATTGGACGAAGAATTCCAGCCCCAGCCGCTCTTCGACCATTGCCGTCAGAAGTTCCTCGGCGTCCGGATACTTATTGAAATTGTCGGATGTGAACATGATTGTCCGCACGCCGGCGGCTTTAGCGGCGCGTAGGCTAGCCAGCGTACTGGTGATGCTCTGGCTGCGAATCCGCCGCCCGGCAATTTTGATTACCGAACAGAAGTTACACAGGAACGGACAACCGCGAGCCGGGTAAAGCCTAGCATCGGAATAACGTACCTGCTCAGGTCCTTGCGCCTGGTGGCGTGATGACCGGCGCTTCCAACTCTTGTTGCCAGCGCTGATGCCGACCATAGACGGCTCGCAATTCTCCCTTAGCTGCGTCGTGCAGGATTTCCAGCCAGACGAGTTCCGCTTCGGCCAGTGCAAAGCTTACTCCGAAATCCTGCAGCATCGACGTGTCGCAGGTCATCGCGTGTGGACCTCCGATCACAACCAGGCAGCCGTTCCGTCGCGCATACGCCGCCAGGTCCAGCGCACGATGGAACTGATGACTCTGCACACCCACCAGGGCCAGCAGCGTCCGGCCGCCCCGGCATCGTTTAAGCAGGGAGAGATAACGCAGGTCCGTGTGAACGTACTCGTCCACCGTGTGAACTTCGGTGAACGTGTCGCCCACAACCGGCGGCGTCATGCTCCCCAGATACGGCACGGTGCTATTGGGCATGAAACCCCAGCGAAAGCGCTCGACGTAACCGCCAGGCGTGTACTTGCTGGGCTTCAGGATGATGACTCGCAAGGGCTGAGCCATGCAACCTCCGCGGTCAGGTGCCCGATGATTCTAGCAATCTAGCAAGCATGAAATGCAGGATGCTTGTCTTCTGACTCCCACATGGCCATTTGTTCATCCAATTGCTCATAAATGCTATGATTCATAAAAAAACCGACATGGCTGAGCACCCTGCGGTGATCGACCACGTCGGTTTACTTTTTAACGAGCCTCCCGCCGTCGCGGATTGCTCTTCAGCTAGTCATCCGACAATTTCACCCTGATTATATGCCCTGCCAGACGACAACTCAAGCCGCAGGCGGCTGCGGCGGTGCGAGCCCGGATCGTCTCGCAAACGCGATGTAATTTCTGTTAGATTGGTGCTACGCTGAGGATGCCATGAAATCGCAAGGTGAAATCGAAGCCGCCATTTGTGCCGGCATCACGCAGTTTGAGCAGCAATACATGGGCCGGGGGCCCAGCTCGATTCATGCGCACTTGTTGGGCGATCTGTTGGTCGTTCGGCTTCGCGGTGTTCTGACGGCTGCCGAGCAGCAACTGGTGAAGACTCTGCCACCGGAGAAAGGGCGAGATCTGCTCAAAGAAGTGCGGACCCAACTGATTGAAACGGCCCGCCCGGTCTTGGAGGCGATGGTCGCCGAGGCCACCGGCGCCAAGGCAATAAGCCTGCATCACGACATCAGCACGGTGACTGGCGAAGAAATAGTTGTCTTTATCCTCGCCAATGCGCCTCTCTTCCGCGGTCGTGGACACTGAAATTCCTATGCCGAGTTCAGCGCCTCAGCGTCAAGAATTGGCGAGGGAGCATCGTCGACAGAATTGCTACGACAAAAACGGGAACTGCGCTCGCGCCGTTTGCTTGCGATTGCCGCGAGCCTCAACAGAATATGAATTGTATCTCCCGCTGGCTGCGGAACATGGGCTGTTCGGGCGCTGTGCAAGGAGAACTGCTACAAACGGCCGAAAACCTATTTTTGGCGACAGAACCTGAGCGAAGTGCCTGCTGCATGAGGATTGAGCAGATATATTAGTTGTAAAGGAACAATACGCCTTGCATTCCCCTGGCCGCAGCGTATGATGAGTGTGTTGGGTAAGTGTCCAAATGAACAGTTGGATGCGGCCCCACGCAGCAGAGTGCGTGTGGTTCGGATGACTAGATAAAGAGCAACCCGGCGGCTCCGGGTGGCTCGTTAACGAGTAAACCGACTTGGCCGATCACCTTCGGGTGGTCGGCCACGTCGGTTTTTTTTGGCTTTTGGTGACGCGACGGTGGCAACCGCTGGGGAGGAATTCAATGGACAAATCCAACAAAGCTAATTCGGACGTGGCGCGGAGATTGCCCAAGCCGCCATTGCCTTCCACGAGAAACGCACGGGTCACGCTCCCACATCGGCAACGGTGGTTCTCGGTGCAGACACGCTGGTGGTGACGCTTCACGGAGCGCTGTCGCCGGCGGAGAAATCCCTGGCCAAGAGCGGAAGGCAGCTGCCCAGGTGCAGAAGTTTCATCGCCAGCTGTTCAATAACTCATGTGAACCGCTGCGCAGGAAATCAAACGAATCACTGGAGTCGATGTGCGAGAAGTCGTGGCTGAAATCGAGCCGCAGACTGGTGCTGTGGTGCAGGTATTCACGACCGGCACCATGGTGCAGGTGTTCCAGCTCGCCCAGAGCGTTCCTGCAGACAACTGGAGCGGCAATAGCAAAGGTGAAGCCGTAAAGATGGAGGTTTAACCCATGCTAATCCTGTCACGGAAGAGTCAACAATCGGTGATCGTGGGTGGGTCCAGCGGATTTGAGCGCCTGCTTAAAGTCACGGTGCTGGAGATTCAGGGCGGCAAAGTGCGATTGGGCTTCGATGTCGATGCCGCCGTTCCTGTGCATCGAATGGAAGTGTGGGAACGAATCCAATCGAATGGGCCGCCGGAAATTAGTTCGTGAAAGTCAAGACTGATAAAAACCTGTTCAGTTCACGGAGGAATGTCGTCACTGGCCAACGGGCCTCAGACATTTTTGAAGGAGACTGAGCCATGTTACGCCTTGCGATCGTTTTACTGGTCGTTGCTCTGATTGCTTCGCTCTTCGGTTTTGGCATCATTGCCAGCGCCTTTGGGGAAGTCGCGAAGATTGTGTTCTTCGTGTTTATCGTTCTGGCGGTGCTGACGTTCCTGGGAGGCGCGTTCAGAAAAAATACGCTGACCTGAGTGGCCTGTCGTCAAACGCTTCCCTCGCAAATGCACAGTAGGACTCAACGTTCCCAAAGGACAAAATCATGACCGTATCCCGTATTCGCCGATACTGCGCAGTTAGCGCGCTGCTGACTCTTGCCGCAGGTTTCGCCTTGAACAATGCGATTGCCGCGGCAAGCCCCGCCGATGGCCAGCAAGGCGTCGAAGTGCTCACCCGCGGACCGGTGCACGAAGCATTTGCTGAAACTGTCACGTTCGATCCCGAGCCTGGCATCGTGGCGCCGAAATCGCCGCCGGCGGCGATCGAGGAATTGCCGCCCGATCAAAAACCGGAAGGCGCGACACGTCGCGTGGATCCCCGGCTACTGGGCCTGGGATGATGAGCGAAACGATTTTCTGTGGGTCAGTGGCGTTTGGCGGGCTTTGCCGCCTGATCGCCAATGGGTTCCCGGATATTGGGGCCAATCGGAGAAAGGGTTTCAGTGGACTTCCGGGTACTGGGCCGACGCCAAGGCGAGCGAAGTTGAATATCTTCCAGAGCCGCCGGCAACCGCCGAGGCCGGTCCCAACACTGCCGCGTTGTCACGAGACCAAACTTGGATGCCCGGCTGTTGGGTTTGGCAGCAGGGCCGTTACCTTTGGAGTCCCGGTTACTGGGCGGACGTGCAGGCGGATTGGGATTGGGTGCCCGCGCATTACGTATCGACGCCGCGCGGCTATGTATACGTCGACGGATATTGGGATTATTCGGTCAGCCGCCGCGGTGTGCTGTTTGCGCCGGTTTTTTTCGATGCAAACGTGTACGCACAGCAAGGCTTCTCCTATTCGCCCGCGGTGGTGATCAACCCTGCGGTGTTCGCAAGTCAGCTCTTTCTACGTCCCAACTACCAACACTATTACTTCGGCGATTACTACGATTCCACTTATTCCACCGCGGGGTTTTATCCATGGTTTTCATACAACTCCAGCCGCTTTGGCTACGATCCGATTTACGCTCAGCAGCTCCGCAGCATCGGCAGGACCCCGCTGGGCGCACACGGTTTCAGGCGGATTTCCAAAATCGCGTCGATCACCAAAAATTTGAGACCGCCGCGCACCTGGGCCGCCCAGCAAGCGCTCTTGGGGAGCGAGGAGAATCACACAGAAAACTTCGTGATTGCCGTACCGCTGAACCAAGTGACGAATAGTAAGGATAGCCCGTACCTTTTCAGCCAATCAATCAGGCCGGCACAGCAATTAGGTCAACAAGCTCAAGATGTCCACAAATTCCGTGAGGAGCGACAGAAGTTGGAGACCGAATGCGCAGGCGAATATGGCCGACTCGACTTCCAAAAAACCCGAGCCGGCAAGGGTGAAACTTTCCACGTCGCCGATCGTGGGAAGTCGCGCGATCAGCTGGAGAGCCTACTTTCCGCCGAAGGCACATGTAGCACCCCCGCCAGACCCTAAGGTTGAGCCCAACCTAAGAGTGTCTCGATCGGCCGATCATTCCCAGCTATAGACGGTTAATAAGTTGCCATAACGGATGGCCAGTTCAGGGTAAGCCTCAGGGCGGCCCCCAAGCAAAGCCTCCAGGTGATTCGACCGGCAACCTCCGAGTTGGGCGAAGGACAATTCTGAAGGCCGACCGAAGGGAAACCCCCAGGGCCCGATGGAAGGGCAGCCCCAGGCTGGCCCCCCAAGGATTCTTCCGGGCGCATCCACCGGCAATGCGCCGGGTGCAGCGACGGACAATTCCAAAAGCAGACGGAAGAAGTAACTGTCAAACATTCAGCGTGATCCGCGGCGCCGATTACGGTCAGGGAACAATGTGGACTGCGTTACGGTGTGACCCGCGCTCTCATTGGGCGACACGGATGCCGTGCATAGTTGCCGCGAGTCACCCGCAGCGTCTTTGAGAGGTTCAAAACACTTGGCGAGACGGGAGCGTTATGAAGATTAGCTATGGTTCTTGGCGCTGCTGCTTTTGTGCGTGGTCGCGTTCCGGTTCTATCGAGGCTGGTTTTCCATGTCGAGGTCCAGTCCGGGCTCGGAAAGCAACAAGGTCAACTTCAACCTGACGGTGGACCCGGACAAATGAAGCAGATACCCAGATGGTGAAGGAAAAAACAATCGAGCCGACCGCCGAGGCCTGCTCGGAAGCCAGGTAACTGGCCATGCGAAACGATTTCAAGTTCTTCGAAATGATACGGCACACAGCACACAGGAGATCACCATGGTCAATCGACATTCGGGAGCCAACGATGCTCGGACCGTTACTCGCGAAGATCGGTGGCTTTGCTCAACGAAGACCTCGCGGGCGAGTACCAGGCCATCATTTCGTATGTCATCTATTCGCAGGTTTTGAAGGGTCTCAGCATATGAACATTGCCGCGGAGCTGGAGAGCATGCCACCGAAGAACTGGCCATGCGCTGGTGATTGCCGGCCAGATCGACTATCTGGGAGGTATGCCGCTGGCCGTGGCTGAGCCAGTGAAAACTTCGGCCAAGGCGGAAGACATGCTGCCTTCGACCTCGATAACGAGAATGAGACGATCCGTCGTTATCGCGAGCGCGTCCGCCAGTGCGAAGCTTTCGGTGAATTCGCCGTCGCCGAACACATCCGAGACATCCTGGTGCAGGAACAGGATAATCAGATCGCCTTGGCGAACGCTTTGGGATTAGAGGTTCCCAACGTCACGAAGCCTGAGAATGCCTTAGACGAGCATTCCCGGATCAACGCGGGAATGACGCGACAGCCATCGTGGCGGCGATCCCCGACGTGGATTCAGAACGTAATTGCGGCTGGCTTCGCATTGAGGCCCGTTCGCAGCGAACCTTTCGATAGGAGATGTGTCGTGAAACGCATTTTTTACTCGCCGTGCTGCTGAATCTTTTTTCATGAGCTTGATTGGCTTCGCCGAGAAATCGACCACGAAAAAAAGGAAATCACAACACCCGGTGGGAAGACGACCATCACCAGGGGGAAGGAGTCAAACAGACCGGTGAAAATCCACCGCCGGCCCCCTTAGGGGAAGAAATCATTCGCTCTCGGTCGTGACGGAATTACTCACATACTTTCGAAAGGAATTCCCATGCCTACCGTGAGTGATCGGCCGAGAAAACAGGCGGAGAAATTGACCGAAGGATCTCCGCGAGCTGCGTGGCACTGCGAAGATCGTCGCTCAAGAAGCTGCGGCAAATACCTGAAAATGGCGCAGTCGTTACGACGAAGGGCGAGGCAAATTGCATCCGGCTGAGTTACCGTAGCGCCTGATCCAACATCGTCCGTCCAAATCCGCTCGATCCGGCGTCGGCTTGGGTGTGTTCTTGTAGGCTTTTGGATTCGTCGCATGATGGAGCCACCGGCCAACACAAACATCCCGTGAAATCTTGATCGTCCTGCCGCTTACGTACACCGTCGAATCGACGCCGTGATTATGCCAAGGAAAAACGTGGCCCTGTTCGCCAAAATTCGTTGTGAGCCATTTTGTTCGGTGCTCTGGTAATTCATTTGAACGGCTCGTTTGTGCAGGAGAACTATTCGTGCTTACCGTGATCTTCGTCGCGGTCATATTAATCGAAATCCTCGGCGCGTTGCCCGCATGGAACGACCCCAGAGGATGGGGTTCCGACCTTGGCGGCGGATCTGGGCCAATAGCGTGGGTTCCGATCGCTGCATGTTGCCCAACAAGCAATTTCAGGAGGTGAGTGACGGATACCGTTCG
>CAVTYH010000003.1:0-387405 GCA_963738835.1 Pirellulales bacterium | reverse complement strand
GCCTTGTCAAAACTCAATGCGACGACGGTAGCCGATGCGCCCGCGGGGTCGCGGCCCCTATGATCAATGCATGGTCGCCGGACTAAATCTCCGGAGAAACGGAAGAGACCGGTGACTAGCCGCGCGACGCGAGACGCTCGGCCAGACAGGGGGAGATTTGGTCGCCGATGGAAACAACGACAGCCTCGTCAACGACGTCGACAGCGACCTCTCGCACACCCACTTCGGCCAATTCGCCAGCAGCGCCAGTGGCTCCGCCGGTGCTCCGGCCATTCCTGAGCCGGCAACAGCTCTGCTGCTACTGTTTGCAATTGCGGGCAGGGAGTGCATCGACAGCCTGCCCGCCCCATACCGAGAAGTATTGATTCTTCGCGACATTGTGGAATTAGATACCGACGCAATCGCGGCAATGCTGGGCGTATCGAACGGCGTCGTGAAAACACGCTTACACCGAGCACGGCAGGCATTTTGCACCTTGCTGCAGCCAATCTGTCAACCGGCGTAGTTAGGCGGCTTCAACGCTTCTAGATTTGCCGTCGCCGATTGAACTACGCTAAATTGCGTCGCACCATTGACTTGTGTTTTTATGCCAAATGAAACCCTCTGACCAACGCCGTTTAATTGAACCTCCTCCGCGACGACGCAACTCTAGCCCCCACAATGAGAAAGCCCTTCGACGTTCTCGTCAAAGGGTTTTCTATCCCGTCAAGTCGGGGCGAGCGGACACCAATTGAACTTTTTTTGGAAGGCATCCGCGGCTGGCCGGCGTCGCTTATTCTTCTCCGCTAATGACGTATGGACAGAATAGCCGATTGCGATTTCTGGGATATATGGCCTTCCAGGTCTTGCCTTGTTCTTCAAGTAGAATGCCGTTGGCGACAGATGGGCCTCAGCGGGTACAGGACGCTTCGGTCGATGTGATTGCGCCAAGTAAAACTTGGGAAAGGAGAATGAGATGTAAGGAAACAGCTTTGAAACCTTTCGATGGAACCTTGCGGGTTAAAGCCCGCCCGGTAGCGCCTGACCAGCGGCCGGAAGCGAGTCTTGCGTGGTGGTGGGGTAACCCGCCCTGCGAAGCGTAGACAGTGAGTTCGAAAGCCATGCTATTGAGCGTCGAAAGACCTTTCGTGGGAGCCTTTGCTGTTCACATACCAAGGGCCACGTTGCTGCACCGCAATGGTCTGGTGTCAGCAGTCCTGCCGGCGTCGACTGAACATGTGCAAACGGACATCGGGGTTCCCCAGGAACTTGGGAGATCCTGTCGTTTCCTCGGCAATATTCCCGGACGGAGATACCGGGCGATCAACTCCAGGCCTTGGCGGCGCATTCGTCCGCTTGGGAGCGAAAGTAACGAGTGCAACCGAGGTACCGCCAAGCGAAGGTAACGAAGCGCGGCGGGACGGGCGGCAGGACGTCATAGCGTCTTGATAGTACCGATGAAGCTGGCGAACCGCCCTCAGCGGGAGCCAGTGGAGGAAAGCGAGACGTCGAATCATGGAACCGCTTTTGAGAAACACGACGAATGCATCGTAATTCGACAAACGTGTCCACGAAACAGGAGCGGATAGCAGCGTTGGTGAAACAATCGCCGCAACTGGCGTTCACTTCGCTGGCCTACTTGATGGACATCGACTGGCTGAAGGAAGCGTATCGACGTACCCGCAAGGATGGTGCGGTGGGCGTGGATGGGGTGACCGCGGAGGAATACGAACAGGACCTGGAGGGCAACCTGCAGCGCCTGCTCGACCGCGCGAAGTCCGGCACGTACCAGGCTCCGCCTGTGCGGCGCGTGCATATTCCGAAAGGCGGCTCGACTACCGAGACCCGCCCGATCGGAATTCCTACCCTGGAAGATAAGATCCTCCAGAGGGCGGTTGTCATGTTGTTGGAGCCGATCTACGAACAGGACTTTTTGGACTGCTCGTATGGCTTCCGGCCCGGACGATCGGCACATGACGCGTTGCAATCATTCCGAGACCAATTGATGAACTGTCGGGGTGGCTGTGTTTTGGAAGTGGACATCCGAAAGTTTTTCGACAATTTGGATCATGGCCACTTGCGACAGTTTCTTCAGCGTCGGGTGCGTGACGGTGTGTTGCTGCGCTGATTGGCAAATGGTTGAATGCGGGCGTGATGGAAGACGGTAGCGTGAGCTACCCGGACGCCGGATCGCCCCAAGGTGGTGTGTGGTTTCACCCTTACTTTCGAACATATTCCTGCACTATGTGCTGGACCTGTGGTTCGAACAGGAGGTGAAGCCCCGTTTACGAGGTCGTGCCTTCCTCATCCGCTATGCGGATGACTTCGTGATTGGGTTCCGCGATACAAGCGATGCCCAACGCGTTATGGAAGTTGTGCCGAAGCGATTCGGCAAGTACGGCCTGACAGTCCATCCCACCAAGACGAAACTGGTACCATTCCGTCCACCGTCATCAATGACGGCGGTAACGGATGAGCCACGCGATCGTCCTGAGACCTTCGATCTACTGGGATTTACCCACTACTGGGACCGATCCCGGCGAGGGTACTGGGTTGTCAAACTCAAAACGGCCACTGACCGATTCAGCCGAGCAGTGCGGAGCATTGACTCATGGTGTCAGGCCAACCGGCACCTGTCACTCAGAGAACAGCAGCAGAAACTGAACGAGAAGCTACGCGGACACTACGCGTACTACGGTGTCACGGGAAATTCGGGGGCGTTATCACGGTTCCTCCACGAAGTCGAGTGTCGCTGGCGGAAATGGCTTTACCGCCGCAACCGGCTTCGCTCGCTGAACTGGAATATGTTCCGTCGCCTCCTCCAGCGGTATCCGTTGGCTCCCGTGCGCACTGTTCGCTCAGTTTACAAGCACGCAGCGAACCCATGACTTGAGGAACCGTATGCTCTAATGCGAGCACGTACGGGTCTGTGGGAGCCCTGGGGCGGTAACGCCCCAGGGCCACCCGGTCGTCGATGTGACCGAAGCGCCTTTTATCTCTTGGCCACATGCTTATCGAGGAAATCCCGCATCAGTTGGGCGATTTCGTCACCATTGGTTTCCAGGGCGAAGTGACCCGCATCGAGAAGGTAAAAGTCTAGCGTTTTCAGGTCGCGCTTGTACGGCTCGGCCCCGGCGGCGGGGAAAATTTTATCGTTCTTTCCCCATACGATCAGCGTCGGCGGCTGGTGCTTACGGAAGTACTCCTGCCAGCTCGGATACAGCGGTGGGTTGCTGCCATAGCTGAGGAACAAGTCGAGCTGAATTTCGTCGTTACCCTTGCGATCAAGCAGGAACTGATCTTCGGCAGCACCGTCAGGGCTGACGAGTTCGGGGTCCTTCACTCCGTCGGTGTATTGCCACTTTGTTGCATCGTAGGTCAGCAAATTGCGAATGGCGTCGCGTTTTTCCTTGCTTTTTGGTGCTTTCCAGTATTCCTTGATCGGCTTCCAAAAGTCGTTGTCGAGTCCCTCGTCGTAAGCGTTCCCGTTCTGCACTACGATGGCGGTAATCCGGTCTGGATGTTTGACGGCCAGGCGGTAGCCAACTGGTGCCCCATAGTCCTGAACATAAATGGCGTATCTTTTCAGGTTTAGTTTCTCGGTGAATTCATCAATGACCTTTGCCAGGCTGTCGAAGGTGTATGCGAACTTATCGTGCGGCGGCATCGAACTGTGGCCATAACCAGGATAGTCGGGTGCGACAACGTGGTACTTGTCGGCCAGAGCCGGTATCAAATTGCGGAACATTTGCGAGCTGGTTGGGAAGCCGTGAAGCAGCAGCAACGTCGGGGCGTCTTGTGGCCCGGCCTCGCGATAGAAGATGTCGAGGTCACCGGCTTTGACAGTTTTGTAGTGAACCTTCACTGGTTGCGCTGCCCACGCAGAGTTTGGCAGCGCAAGGGCCCAACCAAGGGCCGTGAATAAAGAAGGCACCAAAAATAATTTCGCCGCACGGCTCATGGTCGAATCTCCAATTAATAAGGAAAGATTCTTACTCTGTCGCGGAACTACTTCATGGCCTTCACGGCCTCGTCCGTCTTGACGACTGCATTGGCCAAATAGCCGTAATTGATGATCGCCGCCTTGTAACCGTCGCCTAGCTGGGGGTGACGGGGCGCGGCCGTTGCGTCCTTGACCACGGCAACCTCGAAACCCTGCTCAAGCAATTCGCGCAAGTGGCTTTCAACGCACAGGTTCGCGAGCATTCCCGCCAGGATAATTTTGTTGATGCGTCGTTTGCGCAGCTGCAGCACGAGGTCATTGGTTTGCGGTCCCCACACTTTGTGCGGACTGACGACCACTGTCTTGCCATCCTCGATGAATGGCTTGTATTGCGCCAGCCAATCGGCCCCCGATCCGGAGAAACCGTCGAGACTAAGCGGATCGGGACGAAAAAACTCTTTGTCATCCAACATCATTTTCTCGACTGCCCCACCATACTGCCACGCTTGGTCGAAAGGATAAAGGTAGTGCGGTGAGATGAAGACTTGAAAGTCCTGCTCCTTCGCAGCCGCAAAAAGTCGCGAGATTCTCGACGGTGTTGTTTTCTTTGACACTGGCGCCCACCAATGCCCACGAGACACCCGTCTCACTCAAAACATCATTCTGTGGGTCGATGACAACCAGTGCGGTATCATTCTGGCTGAATTGCATAAGATGTCCCTCGTCACTTTTCGTTTTTAACGGAAGAATTCGATCGCAGGTGTTTAACTTCCGATTCCAGTTCGGTAATTCGCGACTGCAGTTTCTCGATCACCGGCGCGATTTGCCACTGCGAAAATCGCTGATGGATGTGCTGCTGGCAGTTCACATCCCAGGCTTCGACCGTGAACACGATCGCCCGCTCGACCTTGCCGGGATATGTCGCGTCGCGTAATCGCGCTTCCAGTGCGGCGTCCCCTTCGACCACTCGGGCGGTGCCCCACAGCTTGACCCTCCGACTGTTCAGGTAGTCCATCAGGAAGAGGAACGCTTTCGGGTTTTCGGACAGGTTCCCCAGCGTGATGTACTGACTGTTGCCGCCGAAGTCGGCAAACGCCACAGTGTGTTCGTCGATTACTTTCAAAAACCCAGGCGGACCTCCGCGGTATTGAATGTAGGGTTGCCCCTCGGCGTTCGCAGTACCCAGATAGAACATGTCCAGAGCTTCTAGGAATTCTTCTAGTTCGGAATTGATTGTGGCGTGCCATCCTTTACCACGCTCCATGCGAGCGTAGCTTTCCCGCGAACGTTTTTGTTTTTGAATCGCTTTCACGGCGGGAGTGAACGCGATATCGCTGGGGAACTTTCTCATGGACAAACCTTCAATTCTGAAATTGTGCGGCGAATTGAATATGTCGTTGCGGAAGATCGGAGACCGTCGGCGCGACTCTTAGGGTGAGACTACACGCGGCAACTGCGCCCAAGGCCAACAGCAGCAGCGACGGCGGCTCGGGCACTTGGGCCAGGCTACTGGTGCCGGGCAAGCTGGCGATGTAGTCGAGCATTGGCTGAAGTTCTTTATTGTTCACACTGAGGGTCGTGGCGTTGCCGAGGTTGTCGAAATCGCCCAGCCGATTCATGTCGGCAATCGACAAAATCAAGTGCGCCGGATTGCCGCCATTCATGTAGGCCGGCAGATCGGTTAGTGCCTGCAACATGGCGGAGATGTCGTTGACGTCGACGGTGTTGTCCAAATTGAAGTTGCCGCGCAAGCTTTGCGGAGTGACAAACAACGTTAGATGGTTTCCGCTGTAATCGATATGGTCCAAGGTCGGGGCTGGAATTCCAGAGGCGGTCGTGAACGTGACGGAACTGAACTGCCCATTGCCGTTGCCGCCGATGGAGCCGACATCATTGGCAAATTGGAACTGGGTAGTGGCGATGTTCGCTAATAAATGGAAGTTGGCGACGGCGCCGGTGTTGATGTTCAGCGAATTGGTGGAATCCAGCACGCTGGTTGAGGCGCCTTGGAGTTTGATTTGGAGTGTGCCGCTGAGATCCACCAGGCCGCCGGCGTGCAACGTGCCGATGGTGACTCCCGGCGACAGAATTCCACCACTGGGCACTTGGATCTTGGCGCTGATAGTGCCGTTGCCGCCCAGCGTGGCGCCGCTGGCCACCGTGTAGTCACCGCCGCCATTGTGGCTGCCATTAACTAGCAGGGTGCCTTTGTTTACGGCGGTTGCGCCCAAGTACGTGTTAATACCGCCGAGGGTCTGCGTGCCGCTGCCGATTTTGGCAAGGGAAACATTGGCGGTGATAGTGCCGGCATAGGTTGCCGTCTGGTTGTTGTCGCCGACCGAGAGCGTCACGGGGAAGTTGCTGTTGGTGACGACGTCCTTAGAGATGTCACCGGCGGAGGAGAGGCCGTTAATGATGGTGTCGAAGCCGAAGATGTCGAGCGTCGACGCGGCGGGGTCGCCGTTGGCGTCGCCTCCGAAGAGGATGACGTTGCCGAAGCCGGCGCCGTGCGGGATGACGCCGGTAGTGGCCGTGCTGGCGTCGCTCACGCGGGTAATACCCACGCCGATGGTGGTGTCGCCGGTCCAGTTGTTAGTGTGGTTGGTGAGGATGAGCAGACTGGCGTCGCCGCCCATGCCGAACGTGAGGGCGTGGGTGCCGGTGATGCGGCCGGCAATCGTGCTGCCGCCGGGGGAGCCGCGGGCGGAGATGCGGGAGTCGCCCTGGAGCGTGATCGTTCCGGCGAGGAGCACGCCGTTGGTCGAGATCATGACCGCACCATAGTGGGAGCCCACCTCCGGGCCCGGCACGCCGATGCCGGTGATCGAGAGGTTGTAGAAGTAGATGCCGGTGTTGTTCAAGCGGACCTGGGCGCCGTCGGCGACCGAGATGGTGTTGGAACCGCCCGCGTCGTTGAGGCCGAAGGGGCCGCTGGGGTCGCTGGGCAGCGTGCCGGTGCGGAGCGAGCCAGCGTTGATGGTGATGTTGCCGCTGAACGAGTTGCCGGCGTTTCCCAGCGACCAGCCGTCGGCGCCGTTCTTGACGATCGACAGCGTGCCGCCGGGCGGGTTCGTGAGCGCACCGTTGAAGCTGTGGAAGGTGAAATTGTTCGGGTTGGGGTCGGTGCCGGCGAGCGTGAGCGTGCGCGAGCCGTTGAGGGCGGGGTAAATGAGTCCGCCCGTGAGCATGAGCGCACTGCTGGCGGTGGGTGAGGCGTCGATCGTGCCGCCGGCAATCGTGAGCGCGATGGCTCGATCGCTGGATTGGTTGGTGGAGTTCGTCCATCGCAGTGTGCCGCCGTCGAGGAGGATGCCACCCTCGCCGGTGCCCGATCCGCTGGCGACGCCGATCGCCGGCAGGCTCGGCACGCTGACCACGCCGCCGCTGATGGTGGTGGCGCCGCTGTAGGTGCTCGCGCCGGTGAGCGCGAGCATGCCGCCGCAGTTCTTGATCAAGCCCCTGCCTGCCCCGATACAACTCCAGCCAGCGTCAGACTGCCGCCGCTCACGACGTTCACGGCCGGACTTATGCCCAAGACGATTGGCAAATTGATAATTTGGGCATTGATCACTTCGTCATCGTTGAGATCGTCCCCCACCGTGATGCGATTGCCGTTGAAGGTGAATGCCAATGCGCCGGAGTCGAAGGTGATTCCGGTAATTGAAATGTCGGGCGTAAGATTGTTATTCAGCACCAGCGGTGGGTTGGAAAAACCGAAGCTCAGGAAATCGCCCGGCACGACAGCAGAGTCCCAATTGCCGGACGTATTCCAATTGCCGTCGCCAGCCAGGCCGCTCCAAATACGCGCTTGGGCGATTCCACAGCCAAGCTGAAAAACTATCGCCACAACGATTGTGCAAAACGCGCGAGCCCAACGCCTGATCCAAAAATTGGTGAGCATTGCCAGCTTCCTCCGCACAAGTAGCATTCAAAACATGATTGCCGCCAGAGCTCGCAATCAGAAATTCGACCGGCCTGCAGCGCACAGGTCCAATTGCGTCGGCGTCGTGCATCGCCTAGCTATGCAAAGGGCACGAACGGGCCGGAATGCCTGATTTTACCAAGCTCGCCGGCTTTAGCGACTAGTTTTCTGTCGCGAGTTGCACGCTGCGGTTAAGCATCCATTTGCCCGGTGAAAGTGTCATTTACTCATTTCTGCCTGACACTCGAAAAAAAAGCGACCGAATTCTCGGAATGATCGGCTGCCCATTGCAGGTGCTCTGGCTCCGCAGTGAGCAGCAGCAAACGATTTCCTTTACGTAGTTGGCCCGCCCTTGAATCTGTCTCGGAGGATGCAGAGGCGATTTTGTCTGTGGCATCTTCCTTTCCAGCCAGTGGTGCAGCCTGGCGTAGAATTCCGCCGACGTTTCTCCTTCGATTCTTTTGCACTCTCCAAATAATTTGGCTCGGCGTTGAAGTTGAACGGTCCCAGTACGGGTTTGTGCCAACTCGCCGATGAATTCCAACCGTTGATTCAGCTTGTCCTCGATCCGTTCCTCATCGAGCATTGCCTCGTGCCGACTTCTGTATTGAAATGTCTTCTCGTTGTCATCAAGACTAGCTCTTCGACTTCGATCCATCGTGATTATCCATTCTCCATCCAACGGTGCGGCGTGAAACCTTCACGACCGATCGTGACACCGTTCGCGACGAGGCACAACCACCCAATGGCGTCGAGTCTCAACAAAACAACACCGGTGACCATCGAGATGCTAGCACATGACCGCCAATCCTAAAGAACTTCTGTCCGAGGCGGACATGCCCGATCGCAATCCCGAAGTCTCGCAATAGACCGCAGCGGTCAATCGCTCGTCGGGGGGATGGTTTGGACACGAGGTGATCTCGGCCATCAGGTCCATGACGCTATGCTCGAGCGATGCGCACGACGCACTGACTCGGATTGCGTCGGGGTGGGCTGGAGACGGTGGTTTAGTCCCATTTACTCATGTCTGTATGTCTGTGTGGCACTCGCAAAAATGGACCGGTTTAGAAACGGTGCCGGATCGCTCACAATTGGCTGCTCGCAGTGAGCGTTGAGTCTGTGCGATTGGTGGAACGCTTACAAGCTATGCGTTGCTGTCGGCCGAAGTCAAGGCAAGCGCGAGAATTGCTTGCTGGGCGAAGGCGGGGAGAGAGTTCCACCGCTCGACGAGTCGCGGCAGTCGCGTGTCAATCAGTGCCAGTTGGTGACAAAGTGAGCCGTCTGGATGCTCCACATTTACTGACTGGCGAGAAAGGCCTTGCTGTAAGTCGCTGGCCGCCAGTACATTAGAAAAATCGGCTTCCGGGTTCGATTCCCGCCGCCTCCACTTTGCTAGTCGTAAGTCATTTCTGTTTAGCGCTTTACGAGTTTCGAGGACGCGGGTCAGTAACCCGCGTCCTTATTTTATTTGTGACTTGATTCGTCACTCGCAATCCATTCTCTCGAAATGTCTTCCGCTCTGACATGCGACTCTCGTTCGCGTCTTTCGGGAAGTGTTGGCCGCCGGATTTGCTGACCAGTTTGCTGACGGGCAAAGGGTTTCGAGCCACAGTCGCACTACGACTTCCCAGCCCCGGATTCCAGTCAGAAAACGTTTTAACGGTGTCCAGTCGGCAGCGGAACGAACGTCGGCAGTTGAACCCTCTACCATGGCCAACCAGCGAATGAACGTTTCGATGACCGATATGCGGCTCTGGCCGCAGGGCGTTGCATAAGAAAGGATTCAGTCCACGACCGTGGATAAATGAGCGAATTGACTGGGCGCGTGGCGACGCCACTGGCGGATCCGAGAGCTGCCCGCGATTCACAAACTCAAGCGATTGGCGCTGGCCTGCCTTCGTCGGCCTGTCATCGTCGGGGCTCGCCCCGTGAGGCCGCCAGGCCCTTGGCCCCGATGAGGATGGGACGACGAAGGCCCGCTCGCTGCCAAGATAGAACCGATGGTACGAACCTCAGTCCCACCTGCCTTTGTTGGTTCGATTCCGAGGGCTCGTGCGCAATAGACTGATCGTTCACACCTGGAGGTAGGGACAAAGCTGTTCACACATCGCGATGTTTGGGCCGCTCGGGAATGTAAGCGAGATCCATCAGCCTAGAGAGAGATTTCAGCTGAAAAAGTTGGTAGAATCACCGTTTCAAGTTCGATTCTATCCGCCAAAAGGGACCACCATGGGGCAAGATTTCGAGGACCCAATCAAGCACGTTGTGGTCTTGATGTTGAAGAATCGCTCCTTCGATCAAATGCTCGGCGATTTGCAGCAGGTCTATCCCAACCTGGATGGCATCGACCCGGCCGGGCCTCGGCGAACCAACACGGATGACCAAGGCGGTCGATACGAATAATTGCCGACGACGGCGCACTGCGCAAGCAACGATCCCGATCACAAACTTGACTCCGTGCTGCGCCAAATCGGAGCGGCTGCAGCGTTGCGGGGGTCGGATCGGATGTCTGCGGAGCATTTTCATCCGTCGGCCGAAGGCGATCTGGAGAGCGGTGTCGAGTTGGTGGGGGTGGTTATGGAACAAACTTCGTGGGAGAGCACCGAAAATGGTGGCGATCACGGAGGCCAGGCGTGCAGACTTTTATTTCAGCCTGAGAATCTGCAAATCGAGTTCTTTCATAATGTGGGCGTGAACAATGGGCGGGTCATGCAAAGTCTTCCCCGAAGTGCTTCCGCAGTATGTTCGTCAGAATCCCAAACTTTCGGCGGAAGTCTCGATCTATGATCGTCTAAAACGCTTGCTTGGGTATGGTTGGACTGTCTTCTACGACGTTGCTTGGCTAGGAGTGACGAATCCTGATCGAGCGCAAGAGACGGCCAGATTAATTGTATCGTCGCTAATCCCAAGATCGGTGTATTGCTCATCGAGGTTAAAGGGGGCCAAATTCGATTCGACGGTCCACGCCGGAGATGGATTAGCACGGATCGCGAAGACCACGACGTTGATCCATTCACACTAGTTCGGGCGAGCAAATACGGACTTCTCAATAAATTGAAGTCGGTTGCGCCGCTAAGTGGAAAGTGGGTTGAGCTTTCCCATGCAGTGTACTTTCCAGGGAGCACACGACCCCGGCACGCGGTCAGAACGGTGCAGGAAAGGAAGCCGTAAGCTGGGCTCACTCTTCTGTCGTGTTGAGCAACCGAAAGACTCCGGCCGCCGCGGCGCCTCCCAGGAAGTTGGCGACTAGAAAGATCCAGAGATTCGGCCACGACGATAACCCCAACACGCTGATTCCGACGGCTACGGCCGGATTGAATGCTCCCCCAGAAATATCTCCCACAGCAAAAGCGCCGGTCAGTACCGTGAATCCGATGGCCAGACCATAAAACGAGTTGCCCGTTGTCCCTTTGGCAGTGGCCACGTTCAAGACCACGTAGACCAAGGCGAACGTGAACAGGAACTCGGCAAGCAATGCTTTCCCCACGTCAGGGTTGGCGGCTGTAACTTCGACTCCAGATCGCAAATACTTAACAGCCAGTGCCGCCAATACCGCGCCCATAACTTGCGATACCATGTACGGCAAAACGTCCTTGGCGTCGCAGCGGCCGCGCAGCCATACCCCGAACGTGACGGCCGGATTGTAGTGGCCACCCGAAACGTGACCGCCGGCAAAGATCATCACCATCAGCGCCGAGCCAATCGCTAGCGGAGGAATAACCCCGCCCCCGCCGCCGATCACGGTGCAGCCGATTGTTAGTACGAGGAAGAAGGTACCGATCAATTCACAAAGGTACTTTGGCAGGCTGGTCGTCATTCGCCCTGCCCTCCGTTTCTGAATTGGCTTCCTGAAAAATTCAATGTTTGGGCTTCATCGCGCCCATCGATTCGACCACGTCGATCCGTTCCTTTGTCCAGGGCGCATGCTATCGATAGATAAGCAGACAAACTGACAATCAGAATCAGATTGACATGTCGGCGGTTGCCCATCAGAAGCCAAGAAGTCGGCCGAATTTTAACAGAATACTGTAGGGCAAACAATCACCTGGCTTTGTTGGCAGTGATGCAGTCACACTGCGCCGACGATTAGACGAGTCAATTGGCCGCGATCTTTCGCGGATGCGTTTTGGCATGGCCGTTCCGCGAGCTATATTTTCGTGGTGGTCTTTGCCGAGCTCTTCGGAAAACCCGGTGCCCAGCCTCGACAGTTGCGTAACCTGCCCTATGATCGAGCGGTTGCAGGAATCGCTGACGCAATTGCCTCTCTTGGCCCGCTTTGCCTTCGCCATGACGGTGTTCCTTACGGTGCCCGCTTTATGTAAGCGGATCCACCTGCCGGCCGTCGTCGGGCTGTTGGTTGCAGGCGTGATATTTGGGCCGCACGGCCTGCAAGTTGGACCGAAACATAACGAAGTCGCCGAATACTTCGCCGAAGTCGGTAAGCTTCTGCTGATGTTCTTTGCGGGCCTGGAGATTGACGTGCAGCAATTCCAGCGCACGCACAATCGCTCGCTCGTTTTTGGACTGGCGACATTTTCGCTGCCACTCGCCGCCGGCCTCGCCGTCGGAATGGGTTTCGGCTACGGCTGGATTGGCGCGCTCTTAATTGGTTCCCTGTTGGCATCGCACACGCTGCTTGGCTACCCGATTGTCCAGCGGTTGGGGTTGGTTCGCAACGAGGCGGTCACGGTGACCATTGGCGCGACAATCTTTACCGACATCGCCTCGCTAATGGTCCTGGCCATCTGCATCCCGATTCACATGTCCGGATTTTCACCAGCCGCATTTATCCTGCAATTAGTGCAATTGGCCGTTTACGTTCCGCTGGTGCTCTTCGGGCTAAGCGCTGTGGTGCGTCTTCTGATGGAACGAATGAAAGACTCCAAGGAGGGCCAGTTCCTCGTCATGCTTTTGGCAGTGGCCATCGCCGGCATTGGGGCCGAGATCATCAATTTGGAAGGAATCATTGGCGCCTTCTTGGCAGGCTTGGCCCTGAACCGTGCAGTGCAACACAGCCCGGCCAAAGCGGAACTCGAGTTCCTCGGCAATACCCTGTTTATCCCCGTGTTCTTTGTAACCGTCGGATTTCTAATTAATCCTCGTGTGTTTCTGGAGTCCACGATCAACAATCTCGGGCTGGTGTCGTCGATTGTTCTCGGCTTGATTGTCGCGAAACTGCTCGCGGCCCTCGTAGCGGTGCGAGCATTTCACTACACCAAGTACGAAGGCTTCGTCATGTGGTCACTTTCCTTGCCCCAGGTCGCCGCCACACTGGCGGCCGCACTGGTGGCCTACAACGCCCAGAATTCAGCAGGTCAACGGCTGATAGATGAGCCTGTCCTCAACACTGTAATTGTCCTGATGGTGATAACGTCGGTTCTGGGACCGATCTTAACGGAATCATTCGGCCGGCGATTGGTTGCGATGAACTCGAGGGCGGCTCATCCTGCGGGTACTGCGCCGTCCACCTGATCGACCATGATCCAGCAACTTATCCTTGCTCTAGCATTGACGTGCGTCACAGTGATTATCCATGCGGTCGGATCCGTCTATGTCGTAATCCCGGCGGCAGGTCTATGGCCCCGAAGTGTCGATCCTGCAAACAAGCCTCGCCCCATCTGGACATTGATTCGCCTCGTCAGCTGCCTGTTGCTTCTGCACCTTTTTGAAATGATTGTCTGGGCAATCGCCTTTGTCGTCGTCGGCATGCTGCCTGATTTTGAAACATCTTTGTATTTCTCGCTGAAGAGTTATACGACTGTTGGATACGGAGATGTCCTGCCTCTGCCAGAATGGCGCCTGGTCGGCCCACTCGAAGCGGCTGTCGGCGTCCTCATGCTTGGCTTGTCCACGGGCTTTATCGTTACCGCCGTGCAAAGAATATTCGCTCATCGAACAGAGTCGCCTCGATAATCCAATGCCTGACGAACGAAATTGCGCGAGGTTGTGGACCGAGTGGCCGTTCCGAAGACTGAAGCGTGCGTCAACCAGCGCGGGCCATTCGGATCCGTCTTAGAACGTGTCTACGAGAAGCCGAAGCAACTTTGCTTAGAGGGGAGGACGCCAGGGATTGTGTCCGGGGTTGGTCTTCTCTTCTGCGTTTTGTCCGAACGCGTTGCACCCGCAGCGGAAAAAGGGCCCCGGAAGCAGCTTCTGCGCGAACTATACTTAGGGGGTGACTCCCCGGCTTTTGCGAGGTAGCCTCCATGCCACGACTTGGACTAGCGCTATCCGGCGGTGGATTTCGCGCTACGCTCTATCATCTTGGAGTTGTTCGGTATCTCAAGGATGCCGGCCAGCTTCAGGACGTGACCGACATCGCTTCGGTCTCCGGCGGCAGCATTCTGGCGACACATCTCGTGCTGAACTGGGATCGATACTGCGGCGATGACGACAGGTTCGCTGAGGCCGCATCGGAGATCGTGCGGTTCGTACAATACGATGTTCGGAATCGCATCGTTCGTCGCCTTCCGATGCAATTACCGCTCCGCTTATTGGCAAAGCTAAGTCGTCGCGGAGCTCGGAGCCTGACACCAAACGCAATTCTCGAACATTATTATAGGAAGTTCCTTTACGGTGAACGGTGCCTCTATGAGCTGCCGGAGCAGCCCATGTTGCACATCTTGACGACCAACGTAAGCAATGGAGGGCTGTCTGTATTCAACCGCAAAGGATTGTTCATTCAACAGCGGCAACTCAAAGGAAAGCCCACGTTCCAGCACATTCCTGGGACACTGGCGAGCCTTCCGAGAGTGGTCGGTGCCTCATCAGCTTTTCCTGGTTTTTTTCCACCCGTTGAAATCACCGCAGCCGACCTCGGGGTGCGTGAGGGTGCGTACCCGACCGAGTGGTTCACGGATGGAGGCGTGTACGACAATCTCGGACTTCGAGCCTTTTCTTGGTTAAAACTCCAAGACGTCCAGTTTGACCAGATCTTGGTAAGCGACGCCGGAAAACCGTTTCAAATCTTGAGCGAGGCGGCACTCGGAGTTTTTGGTCAATCCATGCGTGCGACCGATATTCTCTGGGACCGGGTTTGGCAACTGGAACGGGAGAACTTCGGCCAGCAACCTGGCTTCGTGTTTCTGCCCATAACCGAGATGGTCGACTCGTCCGAAGACCCCACAGCGATTCATCCGGTGGTGCAGGCCGAAATACAATCGATTCGAACGGACATGGATCGTTTTTCAGATGTAGAGATTAACGCGCTCGTGCAGCACGGCTATGAGGTAGCTCGAAAAGTATCTGGGATAAAGACCGCCGGCCAAAGCGGCAACTCTCGCCAATTGCCCTGGGCGCCCATACCCAGCGATAAGCTAACGACGCCCAAGCTGTCCAAATCAAAGTCTTTTGCGCCCTCCCTGCCGACACAGCTCGCACGCGAGCTTCGCAGATCGCGCCGCCGCCGCATATGGACAACTCTGCTCGACCCACGTGACTGGCCGAGCTATCTCTATGTGTTCCTCGCACTCTTACTTTTTGTTTACTTGCCTCTGCAGGTTTATAAGCTCTACCAGAAAGCCCAGATCCAGGCGACCGTCATTAATGCGATTGCCAGCGGTGACCCCGATTTCCGCCAAATCCTCGATTTGCTTGATAGAGACCCCACATCCAACTGGGCGACCATTGAGATTGGCGAGAAATCCGAACCCACCGAACTCGATTACTCGGGGTTGGAAATACTCACCTATAGCCGGATGATTGACCTGCGCGAATGGAATCCGGACGAAGCATCGCCAGATCGCCAGGGGCGCGTCCTTCTGCGCGATCGAATGACCTTTAAGCTAGTCGGTTCAGAGTCGAGCCGCCGTCGTGTTACATTCCGAAATGCTGTTCCGATTGAGGATGTCGAGTTTCGTCAACCGAAAGGACCCGTTCAAGCGGTTGTCAGCAGGGTGAAAAAAAACCTTGACGCGATTGATGGACGTGGGACCAGCTATGAAATTGAATACGATCTTGCGGGGATTCCCTTCGGAGAACCGGTGACAGTTGAGATCGCGGCGCTGGCGCGGTTTCCTGTGCTGTCGTCTGGCCGGGCTCCTTTCGTGATTAAGGGTAAGACCGACCTGCTTTCTGTGTGGATGCTCTTTCCCGAAAAGCGGCCGTACCGCACGTACAGCTTAGTGCGGTATCCCGCCGATAATAGCGCGCCGCCGCAGATGATGGATCCCCGGAATACGATCGACCACCCCTATGGGTCCCTGATCGGCTGGTCGGTAGTGAATCCTCAAATCGGGACAGTCTATGAATGCCGCTGGACAACCAAGTGAGCTATCGATAAGCGGCATGCGCGCTACCTTGAGAACATTGGTGCTCCGTTGTCGAATTGGAATGATGCGGCCAAAAAAATATCCGATCTGTTGTGGTTGTGGTCCGACGCAACATGGCACGTTTGCCGGGGAATCCGGCAGGTAAAAACTGCTCAAGGCGCCATTCCTAGAAAACAGATGACTTTTCTCGGCACGCGGTGGCCGTGTCGTCAAACGTATAAGTTATCGAGAATCGCCGTGCGAGTCAGTAACGGTGGTTTGCTTGGAATCTCAAAAACTCAAGTAACCTATGAGCGCGCTGCCCAAAGTAGCTCAAGGTCCACTGGGTCATCTGTAGCTTCTCTACACTCATTTCATTAAAGCCAGATTTCGCCAAAGGTTCGCTAGGCTGTCCGTGCCACCGAACAGCGTGGTGAAGTGGGTGGAGTCGATGAGCAGGATGTCTCCGGCTCGTTGTTCGGTCGGCGGCATCCAGAGCAGGCAATTGAACTCCTTGTTGCCAGCGGCTGTGAAGGGATGCGGACGATCGGGGTCGATGAGCTGCCGCGCCAAGACATGCACCGACTTGGCGTCCTGGTGTAATTTCGTAGTGCGGCAAGTGCAAGTGAAAATTGAATGTGGTGACGTTGTTCAGCAATCCCACCTTGTCGAGGTCGCGGAACGTGGTCAGCGGTGCAATTTCCTTCGTCCCCTTCACGACTGCAGGACGAAGCCCCCATTGATTGATGACCGGAACGTTGAGCGCCTTCATCAGCGAGCGTGTGTACTGGCTGAATCGCTGCTGGCGTGGCACGAGTTCGTCGCCGTGGTGGCGATATTCCATCTGCCGCTGCTTCGAGTCGCCTGTGAAGCCGACGTCGTGGTGCGGGGCAAGCAGCAGGCATGTTCCTTCGCGTTTGAGCCACTCGCGAATCGCCTCGATTTCGGCCGGCTCGGCTTCCTGTTCGGCGACGAGGTGGTCCAGGCCAAATACCAAAAGCGTATCCGTGTCGGCCAGCACGCGTTCGTCGATCGGCAGCTTGTAGCCGGCCTGATCAATACGCTGGAACACAGCGACGGGATGTCCGGTCGCCTCGCCGACGATTTGCTGAAATGAAAGCGACGACCGATGGAACAGCTCCAACGTGCCAGCGATGCCTTGCAAGAAATTCATCTTGTCCCACTCGGATGCTTCAAATTCCGGCCACGCAACTCGGCGAACTTCGGTCATCGTGGAAAACCGATTATCCAATTCGGTGAGGTCGCGGTTCGTCTCCCACGGATAGCTCCAGGTCCAGTAGATGCTCACGCGGCGTTTGCCGGGCGTGTGTTTTCGGGCGACGTGGTCTTGGTTGTAGGTGCGGGCAGCTGTGGCCATTTGTTGCCTTTCGATATTGGAATGTTTGGTGTACTCTCAGGGAGTTTGCCAATAGTCTGGCAGGTTGAGTTGTCGCGTCACGCTGGCCGCCACGCGGCCAAGAATGCCTGCGTACGTTGGAAACGAAAGTGGAACGTGAGCCAGCTCGTCGACTCGCATTCCGGCAGTGATAGCTATTGCCGCGACCTGCGTGATCTCGACCGCCCGTTCGCCGACGACGTGACAACCGAGAATCTTGCGCGTCGCGCGGTCGACGATCAGTTTGCAAAAGCCGAACGTGCGACCGTCGATAATCGTGCGCGTGGTCGCATCGAAGTGGATCGTGGAGGTCACGACATCGTGCGCCGCTCGGGCTTGCGCTTCGGTCAGACCCACCTGCGCGTATTCCGGGTCCGTGAAGCTGCCAATCGGGTTCACTGCTTCGCCCAAAGTCATCGTCGGGCCGCGGACCGCGTTCGTCGCTGCCACGAAGCCGTCCTGAATCGCCGGTGGAACGAGCAGCAATCGACCGGTGACATCGCCAGCGGCAAAAATGTGCGGCGCGGTCGTTTGCAGGTACGGATCGACGAGCACAAAGCCCCGGGCATCGATCTTGGCGCCCGTCACCGCGAGATTCAGCTCGGCCGTGTTCGCCTGCCAACCGACAGCCATCGACCGCGAGCGACGCCTCCGCACTGTTGCGATCGCCGTCCTGGTGAGTAGTTCATGCGCACGCCGCTTGGCGTTTTCTCGAATGATTCGATCTCGCCGAAGTTTTCATGAACTGCGATCCCGCTGCTGCGAAACGCGGAGGCGACGGCCGCCGAAATATCTTCATCTTCCGTCGGCAGAATTCGCGGGCCGCGATGGAAAAGCTGCACTCGCGAGCCAAACGCGTTGAAGACCGAAGCCACCTGCGCCCCGGTAGCGCCGCCGCCAATCACCAGCATCGATGCCGGCACGGAGGTCAGGCTCCAGGCATCGCTGTGCGTGTTCGTGAACTCGAATCCGGGGACGTCGAGCCGCCGACTGATTCCGCCCGTGCAAAGGATGAATTTCTCCGCCCGCAGCCGCAGCCCGGTCGCCGTTTCGATTGTGTGTGGATCGACGAATCGCGCAGCGCCGGCGTGTTCGTACACGGACACGCCCAGCGCATCGATCTGCTCGCGCCATGTGGAATGAGCACGCACGTCGTGGACGACCTCGCGGACGCGCGCGAGCAGCCGCGGAATAGTCTAGCACCGGCTCGCTCACCGCAATGCCGTATTGCCCGAGCTGTCGCGCCTCGCGGATCAGCCGCGCTGCGTGAGCCAGCGTTCGTACGGGAACGGGTCCGTCATTGGCCGCCATGCCGCCGAACTCGTCTCGCGTGACCAGCGCCGTGCGAGCACCCAAGTCCGCAGAGCGCAATGCCGCGACCACCCCGGCCGGTCCCGCGCCAATGACGATGACATCGATCACATCCCGTTCATCCACATTCCGTACCTAAAGTCGTAAGCCGTCTGTCTGGAGTTGTTCTCAGCTCGACTGGAATCTCACGACTTCCTAGTCCTGCGAGGTAACGAAGTGCCTTGAGCCCTGGAAGAAAAAAATATGCACCGCCACGAACCGTCGTGAATGCCGGCAGACCCTTGATCGTCTTGCGGATCGGCCGCTTCGGAATCTTGAACTCCAGCGTGCCGTCCTGGTTGCCGATGATTGGGTCTCGTTCGTTGCCGAGTTCGTGAAAGTTGCGGTCGTTCACCCACACGTTTTGGGCGAACTCGAACTGACGAATCAGGCTCGCACAGATCACAAACGCGGCAATTCCCCGCTCCACGCCGTCATCGGGCGCGCCCTCGGGCAGATGCGGGCCGTAGGTGGCTCCGCGGCGGATCATGCGGCGGCGGTTCATGTTCGCGGCCGTGTCACGCGGATTCATCCGCCGCATGTGCGAGCCCAACGGAACCGCATAGCCGAGCGGGTCCATCTCCTTGTAATTGAAGTTATTGTTTCGCTGCGGGTCGGCGCCCAACTCGGGATCGTCCTTGTCCGGCGCGAGCACGAGCGGCGCACCGCTCCGCCAACGACCCATCAGTTTCGCGGCGATGAGTTCCTGCTCCTCAGGAGTGTTGCCATTCTGCGCGGAGGAAGTCGCGAAACCGAGCCACGTGCTCTTGCTAACCGCCGGTAAGCCATGAAGCTGCCATTGCGTGCGAGCACTTCCGGCTGCGGCAGGTTGGCGGCAGGGCCGTCTTCGTCCGGGTAGCCGAGGATGAACTCACCTGGCTTGAGCGGCGCGCCGGAGCCGGGGGTCGGTTCGTCGCCGCTCCCTTCGATCGCCGGCTGCGATAGCCGGTCGCGATAGCCGAAGTGATCGTGGGCGTGATCAAATGGCGGTGTCGCCTTCAAGTCCAACGACGAGAGCACTTCGACACCCTCGCATCGTGCGACAAGTTTTTCGTGTTCCGACTGCGCTCGTGCTTTCTCCGCTGCGTCGCGGGCGAACAGAATCACGATCGCGTGCAAGTCTGGGCTGGCCAGTTCTCCGACCCAGTGATCTGGATGGTTCTCTCCGGTGTCGCCGAGCATCTGGGCACGGGCGACCATTCCCTGCTTGAACTCTTCAGGAAATGTGGCCAGCGAAGCATCGTCCACGCCAAGCGCCCGCAACCCGTTCCAGGTGAAGGCCACCGTCACCCAGCGATTCTCGCTTGTCGACCGAAGCCCGCATCGCTGCGGCCGACTGCACCTTTTCCAAGATGGCCGCTAGCCACTTGCGTCCGCCCGCCGCTTGACGAAATGAGAGAAACTCATATCGCCCAGTAAGCGCTGGAGCACGGGTCAGCAGGATGTGTTGAATGTCGTCAAACTCGAGCACAGCAGACTCCCTGTTGTTGTAGCTGGTCGACGAGCGGAAGACGCAGCCAAATGGCGCATGTCATTGCATCTGGTCGAGCATATCTGAAAACGCCGCCTTGAGCTTGAGTGCCTTCTTGATCTCGTCCGCGCTCACGTACGGGTACTCGCCGTATTCAAGGAAACTCGGGCAATGATGCTCGCGGACGAACTTGATGAACGCCGGGGCGTTGGTCTTCCAGTCCGCTGGAAAACCTTCGAGGTTTTCAAAGACCGTATTGAGCCCCGAAATGGCGAAAATCGCCACCGCATCCTCGGTGTACTTGTCGAAGTCGGTATCGAAGATGCCCTGATACATGAAATAGGTCTCGCCCTTGATCGGGAAGAGCACCCAGCGAAGATAGTGCAGCTTGAGCACGGCGAGAACGTCCGGCTGCCCGGCCACTGCCTTCTCGATGTTGCGAGCATACTCGTAGAAGACCTCCTCCCGGCCGGGGATGATCTTCGCCAGGATCGAGAACCCATAGCACGCCGGCGTCTTGGGAAAGATCGGGCCATAGCGGCCCTGTTCTGCGCTTGTCCTTGTCAAAACCCCCTTTCGGAATCGCCATCGCCGCGGGTTTCGTCCAGTCTTGTTTCGAGGCGTTTGGCATGTTCGTGAGCCTTTCTGCGTGAGAGTATTGTTTAACTTACATTTGTGATTCTTTGTCGTTTGTTATCGAACGATCGGTATGTTTCCCGACCCCAGCCCATCTCGCGATCACGCGAGACAAGATCGCGCAAGACCATATACGGAACCAGCGCCAAGACTGTCGCCGTGATCAACAATTCCAACGCGAAGATTCCAGAATGCACGACGACCTGGTAGATCGAGTCCAAGATCAACGCGACGATAAAGACTGTCCCCACGTCCTTCCATGACTGTCGCATCCGCGCCCGCCACGAACCGGGATTCGAGATTGCACATCCCAGAAACGTCGGCTTGTTTTCTCGAGCATCCCTTATGCCGGCGCGAATGGCAAAGACAACCGCCACCGCCGGCTGAATCAAATAAACGAAAACTCATCGGCCCGCCCAAGCGGCCTACGAGATTCTCCCAGCCTCGCGCAATTGTCTCGGTCAGCATGAACAACTTCCCGTCTGCGACAGACTGGTGATCGGGCAAAGTGATCTGAAATCCTGGCGACTGAGATTATCCGCCAAGTTCATGAACTGAAAAGCGACGACGTGTTTCGATTCACGACAGCTGTAGCCGTCGGCTGAAGTCTAACATGTTGCGGGTTCGAACGACACTTCGTCGGCCGAAATGAAAAGGGGCTGCCGGTTTCACGCAGGCGCGACGCAGCTCAAGAAATCGACCACCAAGCGATTGATCGACCTCGAACATTCCAGCTGCGGCGCGTGGCCACACTTTGGAACCATCACGAATCGGTAGTTTGGAATGTCCTTAACCGCCTCATACACCTCATGCGGATCGACAATGCGGTCTTCGCGGCCACAAATCACCAGCGTTGGTCGATCAAACTGTCTCAACTTGTCCCGCACCGAATGGCTCTTCGTGCCACGAACCGTTTCAAACAGGGCTCGTCGCCAAGGCTTGCTGGCAAACTTCTGCTCGTAGTATTTCACAATTCGCCCACTGGCGCGACGACGATCGAAAAACGTGCTTTCGACCAACCCTTGGTAGTTCTTGGACCGCGCCCCCTCCATGACGGGGAATCGCTCGAGCAGGCCAATTCCGGAAGGGCACAACAATACGAGCTTGCCAACTTTCTCTTGATGGCGAGCCGCATACTCGACCGAGATCTGTGCACCCAGACTACTCGCTACCAGGTGATACGGAGGGGACTGCACGAAGCGATCCAAGTACTCTTCGAGGCGATCGGTCAAGAAGTCGATGTTAATGGGCTCCTGTCTGGCCAGCCGCTCCTGCATGACTTCGCCGTCATAAACGAGAACTCCTGGCGCATGCACGTCATAGTACTTTTGCCATACGTTTCGGTTCAGATACCAACTCTCACCTTGTTCCGCTAAACCGTTGACGAGAATCAAGGGTTGGGCGCGACGGTACGTGTCAGAGGAGGCGATTCCGAGCAATTTGAGGATCTGCTGCAACATGGCGAAACGTGCAGGGCAAATTAGTCATTCTTCGCGGTAGTAGCGACTCGCTCGACAAATTACATATTACATATTAACTATCGCTCGCCGAATTCACCGGTCAACTCGGCTGGCGGCTTTTGATATAATCTAATCGGGGCATCCAAACGGTCTTTTCGTCTGGGCAAGTTGCTCCATCGAAACTCGGTAGGCGACGTTTGCACCATTCCGAAGTCGGAGAAAACTCGTTTGACACCTGGGCTCTTTTTGAGGCGTACGAGGCGATGTGGCATAAGGTTGATCATGGAGATCTGAGCAATTCAGTGACTTGATTCGCAGGTTCGTTCGTAGCCCTTACGACTACGGCAGCGTCCCAGCCAGCGGCGCAACGGCATATTGGTACGGCATCGACCAGTACTTCTATTACCACATCAATAACAGCTGCGCGCGGGCCTTCGATTTGAGTGGTTTCGCGACGAAGAGCCAGACGCACGAGTGCGTTTTACACCCGCGGCGTCGGAATTTCGGGACGGTCTAAACGAGACTGGATCGTGCGACCTGCCGGTGGTTTGCTAATTACCTCGGTCGACCTGACCGACGCGCGCCGGAGCCGCTGAACTCAGCATCAGCCAGAGTCCCAAACAACGGTGAAGCGTTGGCGTGTGTCACGCGTTGATGAGTTGTTGCTTCTTTCTATGCGGGCCGGCCTCGCCAGAGACACCAGCCAATCGTCGTAAACACCAGCAGCACCAATGTCGCGGGTTCGGGGATGGTCACTGCAGAGTAGATCGATCCAATCCGAAGTTCATCCAAGAAGTTGTTGTCGTGGCCTGACACCTCGAAGCAGAGCTCGTATTGGATGGATTGGTCCACTTTTCCTGCCGAAGGTGGACCGCAATTGGGAGAGCGATCAAAAAGGGACTTCGGTTCTCGGTGAGATTCGATTACGTGACACTAGGCTCGCCGGCTGATCATTCCATAGCCGAACAGAAGAATCAGCGCGCCGATAATCGATCCAATCCAGCCGGCGGCTTGATGCAAGTCGGGCTTGCCGCCAGTGCCGGAGAGAAATGTGCCCAACCAGCCACCTACGAACGAGCCGGCGATGCCCAACAATGCAGTCAGGATGAAACCCATGGGCTGCGCACCGGGCATGATGGCCCGGGCGATGAGACCAATAACGAGGCCGAAGACGATCCAACCTAAGACTGCAAACATGGTAAGCGTTTCAGGAAGTGCACTCCGATACTCGGAGTGCCACAACTGGGATCGAGTGGGTAGCCACCGCGATAGCCCCGTCAACTACAGCTCACCAGTGCCAATTCGGTGGGTTCCCAACCGCGATGCTGAAGTATAAGCAAATTGCCTGTCGCCAGTCACTTTCCGATCATTTCTCAACAAAATCGACGGTTCCTGTGGCTCAATACCAATTGCCGCGGTGCCAATGGATAATAGGACGATCCTATGTCCGTGCCGCCCAACAGCCATCCGCCGATCGATTGGAGGTATTCCGGAGCTATTTACTGCTCTTGGCCCGTCTGGGTTTGGATGGAAAGTATCAGGCCAAGCTCGACGCTTCTGATGTAGTCCAACAGACGTTGCTGGAGGCTCACCGCGACGAGAACCAATTTCGCGGTCAAACCGCGGCCCAGCGCGGCTTGGCTGCGGCAAATTCTAGCTCGGAACTTGGCCAATGTGCGGCGCGATTTGGGTCGTGCCAAGCGAGACACAACTCGGGAGCGGTCTTTGGAAGCGTCGCTGGAAAGGTCTTCGCAATGTCTGGCAAACTGGTTGGCTTCTGGTGAATCGTCCCCCAGCCAGCAAGCCCAGCAAAGTGAGCGGGCGGTGCATTTGGCAACGGTGCCGGTGGAATTGCCCATTGCGCACGCGCGAAGCCGTGTTGCTGCGTCATTGGTATGGCCGGTCGTTGGCGGAAATCGCCGGAGAATTGTGTTGCACGCACGCGGCGGTGGCTGGATTGTTGCATCGAGGACTGAAAAATCTACGCAAGCAATTGCACGAATGGGAATGACCAATGTCATCAAACCTTGACGATTCCGCCGCCCATGATGCCGTTTTGCACGAAGTTATTCGCGACTATTTGGAAGCGATTGATGACGGCCAGTTCCCAGACCGCTCAGCGCTCTTGCAACAACATCCTCAATTGGCGGGCGAACTGGCGGCGTTCTTTGCCGATCAAGATCAAGCATCGTCGCGCCGCAAAGGCGATGCAATTCGAGACCACGGCCGCGCATCTCCAAACAGATTCCTCCAGCAACGACGCAACATCTGGCTTGTTAACGGCGCCAGACTCCAGTCGGCCTCCACTGCGACGCATCCGCTACTTTGGCGACTACGAATTGCTGGACGAAATCGCTCGTGGTGGCATGGGCGTGGTTTATAAAGCCCGGCAAGCGAGGCTCGACCGTATCGTGGCGGTAAAGATGATTTTGGCTGGTCAATTGGCCTCGCCCGCCGAAGTGGCTCGCTTCCACAGCGAAGCGCAAGCCGCCGCCAGGCTTGATCATTCAGGCATCGTGCCTATCCACGAAGTGGGCGAGCACGACGGGCAGCATTACTTCTCGATGGGATATGTGGACGGGCAAAGCCTGTTGGAACGGCTGGCAACCGGTCCGCTGCCGCCGCGCACGGCAGCCGAGATATTGCGCGCGGTGGCGTTGGCCGTGCAATATGCCCACGAGCAAGGCATCGTTCATCGCGATTTGAAGCCTTCCAACATTCTCTTGGATTCTGAAGGCAAACCGCGCGTCACCGACTTTGGACTGGCGAAACGTCTGGGGGGCGATTCCGAATTGACCGCGACCGGACAAATCCTGGGTACACCCAGTTACATGCCTCCGGAACAGGCTGCCTGCGCTGCCAGTGAAATCGGTCCGGCATCCGACGTCTACTCGCTGGGGGCGATTCTCTATGCGACACTCACAGGCCGCCCGCCGTTTCAAGCGGCCAGTCCAGTCGATACGCTCACCCAAGTCCGCTTCGCCGATCCGGCATCGCCGCGGCTATTAAATCCCGCGGTCACGAAAGACTTGGAAACGATTTGCCTGAAATGTTTGGAAAAAGAACCGCGCAGCCGCTACGCCATTGCCGCGGAACTGGCGGAAGATTTGAGCCGCTTTTTGCACGACGAACCGATCGTCGCCCGACCCGTTGGCGTAGTGGAGCGTGCCACGCGCTGGGTGCGCAAGCAGAAGCGAAGCGTATTCATCGGGGCGTTGGCCGCGGCAGCCGCAGTGGTGTTGATGTTGGCCGGCATCCTTGGTTGGCAATGGCACCAGCAATCGCTGCTGGGGCAGCTTCGCTTGGAAACCGACACGCCGGGTTTGCTGGCCGAAGTGTTGGATGAACATGGCGAACCGGCGCTGTCGGCTTTTCGTTTGCCAACCGACAATCCGGTCTCGCTGCCGGAGGGACCTTATCAACTGCTGCTCTCCGGATCGGGCCAGATGAGCGAGACGTTTCTGTTTGAAGTTCAGCGCGGTGCACAGCAATTGTTCAACATCGGTTTGAGCAGCCCCGAGCTAGGCCAGCCGGTCGAAGTTTGGTCCCCCTGGGCCGGCGAAATTGTCGATTTAGGCCAGGGCCCGGAAGTCATTGTGGTACCCGCCGGATCGAACCAACCGGCCACCATGTGCCGCATCTCCCTCACAACCGGCAAGTTGGTCTGGGAAGTCAATTTGAGTCCGTCCGTGGAAAACAAGACTCTGGAAGCGGTCATTCAGCCGAAAGCAAAAGATGCTCAGAATCGTGTGAATCGATGGTATAGTCTTCTGAATTTTTGGCGAGAATTTCCGAACGACAACGAACAACCTCCGCCGCGGCTGATGCGCCCGGCCCCGGACCTCGACGGCGACGGCGTCGGCGATCTGGTTTGGGCGTTCACGAATTCGCCACGGCCGGAGCTCGAACGTTCGAACATGTCCCACGGTAACCGATATATCGGTGGACCGATCATCGCCGTGTCGGGCAAAGACGGCCGGGTCATGTGGGAGTTCCGAGGTAAACCACCCGGCGATGCGCCCGAGGCTGCGCCCGGCGGAATAACCACCGAAGGTGTTGTCGTTGGAACGCCGCTGCTGCTGAAAGATAAAGAAAGCGCACCGGTTATTTTGGCGGTTTTCACCGCGGCCGAAAATAAAGCCTGGCTCGAAGCGGCCGCGGGCCGCACTGGTGAATCGCTGTGGCGCTTTCCGGCAACGCAGTCCGCTACTCCCAAGCCCCCCATCGCCACAAATCCACCGCTGTATGGCCAAAAAATCCCGTTTGCTTACGAGCCCAAGTTGTGCACCGTCGGCGGCAAATCGGTTGTGGTGTTCGTTGCCGGCACGCGGATGTTCGGCGTCGATCCAGTCACCGGCGAACAAGCCTGGCCCCCTTATGAATTGGATGCCGCGCCTTGCGACGCTCCCCGCATCGTTGATTTGGACGGCGATGGCTCGGACGACATCGTGCTGATTCACGATACCGGCAAACCCACCTTAAAAACCCTGACCGGTGTTTCGCTTTCGGCCCAGCGGCAACTCTGGCAAACGGAAATCAACAGCGATTTTGACCGATATCGCAAGTCGGGCAATGCCCACGAATGGCCGCTGGTGGCCAATCTCGACGCGGATGGCAAGCACGGAGATCGCAAGGCCGATTTGATTGTCGTCGACGAAAACGACCCGGAAACATGGTGGATTACTGACCGTCATTATGGGCTGGCGCTTCTGGACGGGGCAACCGGCCAGGTCCGCTGGCAGCGGCACTTCCCGCGCCAGAAACTATCGGGGTCGTCTAACGATCTAGACCACCCGCAGGATCGGTATGTCGTTGGCCCCGATATCGACGGCGATGGGGTGCGCGACGTGATCATGGTTTCAGCGCCAGACAGCGCCTCTGATGCGCGCGGTGTGTTTGGCGGTGGCTTGCTCTACATCGACGCCTTGTCAGGTCATGATGGCCACAGTCTATGGTCGGCACACTTGCCACACTACGAAAATATCGGCGATCTCGCCTTGACCACGATGGGCAGCGATGGCCTGCCGGAGTTGGTGATTCCGCTGAAAAACTCGGTTTTGTTTGTATCGACCCGCTCGGGCCGGCTGGCGCGTACGGGAAAAGATCTCGCGGTATTGCGAGTGGACGACTTCGACCACGACGGTTTGGTCGACGTCTGCGCCTTTGAGCCCAATAAGCCCAAGCAGTTCATGACCTGGGACACTACGTTCATGGCGGGCAAACTGCACGTTTTCCGTGGCTCGACGCCCGAAGCCTGGCGGCGGCTGGGTTCCTATCAAATGACCCAGGATTACGACGGCGATGGAATTCCCGATTCTGCCCTCTGTGCTCAAAATAATAGTTCCCAACTTTACGCAAATTCGGCGTGGTCGATCATTTCCGGCCGCACTGGACGTCCACTCTGGTCGGGCCCGGTTCGTTGGGACGATGAATGGCAACCCTTGAATTCGATGTCGCTTGAATTCCCGGCACTGCCGGAGGGGGATCTGGATGGCGATGGCACGCCCGACGTGCTGGCCGCCACAAGTTATCAGGGTTACAAACCCGACCGCATGCCCCTGCCGCTACAGGCGCTCTCCGGAAAAACAGTGCTCGGCTCTGGAAGGCAGGCCGGATTGAAGTACCGGCGGCGGCTCCGGGGGCAGGCGACTACAATCCATTGGAAGTTTCGGGGGCCCGTTGCGTCGATCTGAAACACGACGGCCACATCGACGTCCTTTGCAATGTGGCAAACAGCAGCAATTCTATGTATGGCAGAAATGGAGTGGCGCTGGTTTCCGGTCGCGATGGTGCGCCACTTTGGCAGCATTGGCTTGCCGAAGGCACTTCAGAGCAGCTGGTCTTGGCCAAGGCTCTGGTCGATCTGAACAAAGATGGAGTCGGCGACGTGGTATTGCTCCACATGATTCGTACACAGCCGAACTACTCGCAGAGCGACGTTTGTAAACTGACAGCACTGAGTGGTCGCGACGGCGCCGTGCTTTGGGAGCGAGAGAGTCAGTGGGAACAGCAAATCAACACCGAGAGAATGTCTCCGCCCGTGGTCGTTGACTTGGACGGCCAAGGACACTTCGACGTGTTGTTTTTGGAAAGATATGTCCAACCGCCGAAACCTGGCGTGTCGGTAGGAGGAGTATTTGTCGCTTTAAAGGCCTTCGACGCCCAAACGGGAAAACCGCGTTGGACGTTTGAACCGGAGGCTGGACAAACCAAGTCGGAATATTCGATTGCGAGTGGTACGTTCTGTGTCGCGGATATCCAAGGGAATGGCGGCCGCGTCGTTTGCCTAGCGGTATATGGTGGGAAGGCGGAGACCATCCTGCTGGATGCCCAGGGACAGGTCATCCAGCGCCGCGACAATTACGCCCGTTGGAGCGCAGCCGGCGACCTGGTTGGCGATGGCCGCGACGAATTGCTTTGGCCGGCCAACAACAAACTTCGCGCTATGCGCGAGGTCTGGAGCAATTAATTTGGGAGTACCCGCGCATTGATTCGGCAACAGGTCCGGAAATTCAATCCCCCGGCAACGGCCAACCCGCCACGGTGGCATTCGCCGGCGGGGACATCGACGTGGAATGGAATGGAGGGAATCTGCACCATACGTATAGTCGCGGAGACACGCTCTACGGCTTGGACGGCGCCACCGGCCGAACCACATGGCGTGGCATGTACGATGCCAACAGTGAATTCGAGCTGCCACGGTTGAAGACTGGACCCAACGGCCAATTACCGCAGTTAGTCAGTCGCCCCAAAGAGGCGCCGTTTCGATCTCGCGCTACGTCCTGCCCACCGACGCCGAGGGCAAGTTCCTAACCACCTTCGGGTCACAGGGGAAAGCAAACGCAGGCGAGCCGGATTCAATTTCTACCGATCAGTCCATGACCGCCGATCCACGATTGATCCGCAATCTGCCCTGGGCGAATTTGGAATTTGATCTGAAACGATTCGTATTGCCCGAATTGCTCGAGTCATTGGCGGTGGCTTTCATCCCTTTATGGCTCGTTGGTCGGGTGGTTCGCAATCGGACCTGGGGGATGCTCGGCATGTTCGTGTTGACGGCGGCGGTCGCCATTTCGATCGGGTCGTTTCTTCTTCTTCCGGATCCGTTCACCGGATATGGAACGAGAACCGGCTTGGCCTTCCGCCGGATTGCAATGCTGTTTTTGTTTGTACCATTGATTGCTTTTCCTTACTTTTTGATCGCTTGGACCGTGCAACGCCGTTGGCGACGCATTGCCTGGCTGCTGGCTAACACCGTGATGGCCGCGGCGATTGCTGCCGCCTTCATGCTGGCCATCGATGCCAGGGCGAAACCCGCATTGCAGCACTACTCTGGGCACGCCGCGTGGACGATCATTATCCCCGGGATCTGGCTTGCCGGCGCTGCGGAATATGCGATGCTGATTTTCCACCGCCCAGTGCGCTGGCTCTGGCGGGTATTACTCCGCCGCTTCCGGCCCGCTGTGTGATCCGAATCCAAAGTGCCCAACCCTGCCAGAAACAAGATATGATTTAACACGAAATCCATCTGAGTTGTTCCGACCCATGAATTTGAGTTATATGCCCAGCGATGACTAACATTCGTATTATTTTATTGGGCAACTAAGCAGCATCTTTTATTACTGAGAATTCGGTCATGCGAAAAGCAAAGCATTTCATAGCGAGGGGCTGCGTCTTTTTTGGAATGTTGGTCGCTACGGCTACTTTTCTCGTCGGTTGTGGTGAAAGACCAGCTAATTCTGTCGCGGTTGACCAAGAAGGCAGGCCGACGCGTGCGGGAGGCCGGCCCGATGCTAAGCATTCCGCCGATTCAACAGTAATCGATGCCGCATCGGCGAAGTCGGATCACCAACGGATTCAAGGGTCATGGGATTTTGTGACGCTTGTCGCAAGGCCACGGCAGAGCGATCGCATTGTCTTTTCTGGCGATAAAATCTTTTGGCACGTTGGCGAGAAATCGCTTGAAGGGACATTCATCATCGATGCAACGAAGCAGCCTAAACAAATCGACTTGAATTTCCCAGGAGAAAAAGATGACGCTAAGGTTATGCTCGGAATCTACGACTTTCGTAGCGAGTTGCTCGCGATCTGCATACGTGGGTCCGGACGTTTGCGACCCGCGAAACTAGATGCGACAGGAGATCAAGCCCTGCTCCTATTCCATCCTTCGATGCAAGGAAGTGAGCCCGTGATAAGGAAGTGATGCTTGAAAGACCCTTGGTTTTGCCGGCACTCGTCGCCGTAAGTCCGATGGGCCAGCAATCGTCGGGCGATGGAGTGTCTAAATTCATGTTGGAATTCAAATTGCCACACTGACATCAAATCGGAGTTTCTCGGCGTCAGGGTGTCTGATGATTTATCCAGTTACCTCGACCAGTTCCGTCGAGCTTCGGGGTGTCCAGCTAACCAAGCATCGGGAAGTAGCGTCGCGGCCGCGGGCGGCGAGGCGGATGACAACTGGACTAGCAGGTCGCGCAAATAGGCCCACGGTTCCACCTGATTCGCTTTGCAGCTGGCCATGATGCTGAACAATATGGCCGCAGTGCGGCCACCTCGATCATTGCCCAGAAAAAGCCAATTTTTGCGTCCGATCGCACACGGCCGCAATGTGCGTTCAGCGAGATTGTTATCGATGGCGAGCGCCCCATCCGTGCAGTACCGTGTCAAACCTTCCCAGCGCGGCAAAACGTAGTGGATCGCCTGGCCCACAGGACTTTTGGGCAATATCCGTCTGGTCAACGCCGTCAGCCAGACGTAGAACTCGGCCAGCATAGGCACGATCGTTCTCGCCGCATGAGCTGGCGGGCTTCTGCAGACATCGATTTTGCTTCTCGTTCCACATCGTACAATCGTGCGATGAATGCCAGCGCTGGATGCGCTTTGCGCGGTTGTGCCTCTTTCGCTTCGAAGAACTTTCGCCTCGCATGTGCCCAGCAGAGCACCTGTTTCACCGTGCCCGCCGCATAGATCCCGTCGTAGCCCGCAAATGCATCCGCCTGCAGATAACCTTGATAATCTTTCAGAAAGTTTGCTGGTCCGTCCCGTTTGCGGCTGGCGTGTAGTCGTACACCGAATAGGGATTCTGCGAGTCGCCGCAGTAAACCCAAAATCTTCCGGTGCGGGTTCTGGGAAGCATTCGATCGAGCACACTCACCGGCGTGTCGTCCGTGTGAATTACATGAGAACGACGCACATGCTGAACCATTAACTGGTACAGCGGTTCCAGTAACTGGGCGGTGCAGCGTGCCCAGCGGCAGAGGGTACTGCGCGACAATTCCACGCCGCCGCGGGCGAACACGTCTTCCAACCGATACAGGGGCAGATGATCGCTGAATTTGCCCACTGCCACCTGCGCTAACAGGCCCGGTCCGGGCAGTCCTTTGCCGATCGGCTTGGCCTGCACTTCGGCGATCGCCACATGTTCCTGGCAATTCCGACAGGCATACTTCCAACGGACATGCTCCAAACTTTCAACTGCGCCGGGATCAACTCCAGTTGTTCGCTAGTTTCGCAATCGATCCGCTGGCGGCGTTGGCCGCAACCTGGACACAACTTCTCCTGCTCAGCCAAGTCATGCTCTATACGATCGCGTGGCAATTCGGCCGGCAATTCGTTCCGTCCGCCGCCACGCCGGCTGTGAGCCTGAACGGCGGTTTCCACTACGTCCTGGGCCGACGGGGGCACTTCCATCGCAGTCGCCACAAACAGCGTCAATTGATTGGGATCGAGCCGTTCACTGCGGGGACCAAAGCGAGCCCGCACCAATTGGGCCACATAATGTTCCAGTTGCGTTAGCTTGTGCTGCAAATCGTCCATGGTGGAGAACTGCTGCGCGATTAGCGCATGACAAGCGGCAACATCGTTCGGCAAAGCAGCGGCGTCCGTGCTCATGCAGTATTGAAACCAGCTCCAGTGAAAAAAGTTTCGCACTCGATTCAAGCTGGCTGTCGATAGCGCTTCCGTCGTCGCACGCTGCGCAGATCCACTCCGCTCAGGATCAGCGACAATTGCGTCGCAGACAGCGCCACGCTACTCTACTCCGGTGGTACTGCTCGTAGCTGAAATCGGCCAGCTTCCAGTCGTTTGTACCATTGGCACAATCCATCTCCGTCCCAATACAGCAGCTTCACACTATCACGACGGCGATTGATGAACATGTACAGGCCACCGGTGGTGACTTCACGTCCCGCATGTTCCAGAGCTGCCTGTGCCAGCCGATCAAAGCCACGCCGTAGGTCAGTTGGTTGCGTACACAGATAAATCTCCACCGCAGGGCGAGGCTTAACATGATTCGCCCAGCGCTGCAAGCAAGGTAGAGAGCAGGGTCCGGTCGATGCTTGCTGCCAATGCAACGTGACGCCAGTGGTCAACACACCTCCGCCGGATACATGGCCCCGGATCCGTCTTCGGCCAGCTTAACCGGAACGAATGCCCGAGCCAGTGTCCGACGCCGTTGCTTCGAGAGCGTTGCAGGTCGTGGGGCATCGCGGCGAGCAATCTCCCGCCGCCAATGTTGGAAGGTTGTCGCCACCAAGCCTTCTTGGTCGCAGAACTCTTGGACCGTCAATCCACTACGCGTCCGCCGTGCTAGCACTTTCCGCCAAAACCGTTCCCGCTTCGGATCCCGCTGGTGACCCGCCATGATTCGTGCTCCCAAGGATTTCAATTTGCGAAATCCACAAGATAGCACTTCAGTCAAGATGTGTTGCTGGTGCGCTTACCAAACATCGTGTGATTCCTCCACACAATTAAGCTTGAGGACGAAGAACGTCACAAACGCCGCTAATCGTACACTAAAACCTCAAATGCGGAACGACGGCAGGTCGGCATTTCGCATGTCTGAACCCGAAGCGGATCCAGACCGCGAGTGCGAATGTCAGGCACGACTACGGCAACACGCAAGTTCACCACCGACTGGGTGTGTCAGCCACGGGAAATCTATATCAGAGATCGCTTGGTCAATGAGCTTCGGAACAGCTGATGCCACCGGTGCGAAGCGTCACCGGATGGAACCCTGAACCTACCTGCGTCCGCTGCTGCTCCGCTTCGACGACAATGACGGATGAGATGCGGAGCAGTCGCCGACGTCAGGCACGAGCTATGAGCCTGCGCCTTTGATCGACGACCGCACCCCACGTCTCGGCCGTACGCTTATGACCGCACCGACCCGCGGTCTCGATCCTAATCGCGATCGCCGCGCCCTCTTGTCGGTCATCCCGACGTTCCTGGCGACCCTCGCGACGTTCCTCTCTGACCGACTGCCGATCTCCAAAATTCCCTTCACAGTACCCTAACTAGCTCAAGACATCGCCGTGGCGCTCTTGTCGGTCATCCCGACGTTCCTGCCGCCCCTCGCGACGTTCCTCTCTGACCGACTGCCGATCTCCAAAATCCCCGTCGCAGACCCCGTCGCGAAGCGCCTCACGAACCTGAGGCTGCTGGCCACGCGCACTACTCGTCGCGGCTACTGCAAGCATCAACAGAACAAATGAAACACATCTCATGAGTAAACCTCCCTCACTGGCGAAAAGAGTTGTTGCCTTGTCCACATCTACAAATTAGAAGTGGCACCATGCGCTCTAAACCGTCCGATCGTCCAACCACGACCGCTTCGTTGTTTTTCCTCCATACAACCAGCATGTCAGAGCCGCCCTGCGCCTGACCGTTTGCAACCTCAGCGGCTCCGTGGAACCTCAAAACGGTTCCACGGCCGCTAAGCTGACTGCACGCTTCAACGGGACCTGCGGTTGGTCACGCCCGGGTTCGCCGGCTGCTGATTGCCGACCACCGGCTTCGCGACTTCTTGCTGCTGCCCGGTAAAGTCCTTTGCCCCGCGAATTGTCTCGCACGTGTACTTGACCGTGGCCTTGTATTGGTCCTCAAGGCCCTTATCGACTACGAACGCCGCACCGGCCAGTGGCCCGGCACCCGAATCAAACACTCCCGCCGCGAACACCACTTCCACTCCAGACTTGATGCTCTTGCCGCTGCCAGTAATCATCAGCGCACCCCGCGTGGTCTGGGTAGGATCGTCATAGTCGATGTCTTTCAGGTACTTCTCGAGCTGCTGCTTCGTCTGATCGATCGCGGCCTGCTTGTCCTTGACGCCTTGGAGGATCGCCAGTGCCGACCAGGCATGTCCGTCCGCACTGACGGCCGTGACGCGATTCTCGCTGGCTTGCTGTTTCCAATCGGACGGATAAGTGATTCCGACCACAGGCTTACCGGCGATGCGAAGAACGGCCTCTCCGCTCGTTTTCACTGGCGCAGCCGCTGCGGAGGTCACCATGACCTCGGGTGGCGCCTCGTTATAGTTGGAGTACTGAGCATTTTGATATGCCGGCGTCGTATAGTACTGAGCGCGCGCCTGAGTCTCTGCATTCATGTTGTTGCGATCTTGAGACCGTTGTGCGGCTCCTTGGGCCGCGCCGGTCACGACGCCAATCTTCGCTCCGGTCGCTGCTCCGGAACTTCCTCCCATCATTCCTCCAACCGCCGCGCCGCGCATGCCGCCACTCACAGCCCCGCGCGCCCCAGGCGTCGGAAGCAAACAGCAACAAAGCGAGAGCACTCAGTCCAAGAATATGCAAGGTTTTCATCGTCATTCCTCCTTTTTCTCGAAGTGTTCCATCGTGTTTTCAAAGTGGGCACGTACCCAGACTCACGATGGTATGTTTAGTTCCACCAACTTCCTCTTGTTCGTTCCTTTCGATCAGCCCCGGTCTGCCTTAATGAAATGCGATGCCAAGGCCGCCGCACCCAAGGACAAGCCTGCCTTACCCAAAAAACTCTGCAGCAGGGCCGGCTCTTTTTGGGCGATCTCCGTGGCCGCCTGACCAAAGGCCTCGGGGTGGTTCTGCTGGGTGTAACGGGCGACCGCTGCGACATCGTCCGCCTTCATCTGCATCGGGTCAGTCGTCCGCAAACCCGGTACTTTGTCGAGTGGTGAACCATTCGACTCACTGTTGGAGCTGACGCTCTTCAGACGGTTGACAAGCGCCGCGGCGATGCTGCTCAGCGCCCGGACTTCAGATCCCCCAGGGGATTGGTGCCACCCACACCCGGAGTGACATGGTTGGAATACTCCTGCGGGTGTACCTTCTCGGCGGTCTTCGCGAAAATCTGCTGCAACTTACCGGGGTCAATGTTTTTGATCATCTCGAGCAGGCGGTGTTGATCATGTGAATTCGGATCCTCGAAATTAGCTTGCCCAGTCGATAACCTTATGAGATGGTCGCCCCCAATCGAACTGGCAACATCTTGTAGAATTCCCATCGATCACTACTCCTTTTTTTTTTGAAGATAGAACAACTTGAGCTTGACCTGGGCAGTGCCGGTGGCGACGAAAAAAAAAAAAAAAAAAAAAAAAAAAAAAAATTGCATTCCGCCTCGCGTCGGCTGTCGTCTTGAATACGTCGATAAATTTCCTGACGATGGATGGAAACATCACGCGGTGCATCGAGGGCCAGCCGCACTTTGTTCCCGCGTATGTCCACGATCGTCAACTCGATGTTCGGCCCAATCACAATTCGTTCACCGCGTTTTCGACTCAAGACCAACATGGCGTACTCCTCCTGAGCGGGGTGAAACCGGTGCAGATCATCTCTGAGTTACCGGTCTTGGCATTGGAGCTCACAATTTCAGACCGGCGGGCGTCAAGGTCGTCCCCTTCGAGCAGTTCACGACGGGAAGTATGGAGCAGCCAAGGACCACCGTAAAACGTCCTTTGGCGCAGGCACACCTTCCCATTAGTACAGGTGGACAGACGTTCCAATCCAGATGACAACGCCGATCAGCAACCCGGCGTATGGAGTTGCTCCGCGATTCGGGACAACTCGGCGACCGACTTCACGTCGAATTTTTTCATTAAGGTTGAACGATGTGCTTTCACCGTCCGCTCGGAAATACCCAGCTCGGCGGCAATCTGCTTATTGAGCTTGCCAGCGGTAACACGCGAAAACACTGCGCTTCGCGCGGAGTCAACGACTTGTAGCGAGCTCCCAAATCGGTCAGCCTGGCTCGATCCGCTCGATTTTTCTCGTCACGAGCCAAAGCAGATTCAACGGCCGACAGCAGAACCTTCTTCGCAACGGGCTTGGTGAGGAAATCTACGGCCCCGGTCTTGATCGCCCGGACGCTGGTCGGAATATCGCCGTGGCCCGAAAGGAACACGATGGGTATCAAGTCGCCGGACTTGGCGAATGCCTCTTGCAGATCCAGCCCGCTCGGACCGGGCATCCGAACATCCAATATTACACAACCGGGGCAATCGGATTGTCGGTTTATTAGAAAGTCGCCGGCGGACGCATGAACCCGCACCTCATAGCCAGCCGCACGTAACAAGCGTGCCACCGCAGTCCTGACGGAGTCGTCGTCGTCCACGACGTGCACGATTGGGGAAGAAGAAGTCATATTTGCTTTCGCTCCTGCGGCATTGGTGGGTCTATCTCCTCGCATCGGCCCTGGAAAACTACCTGTTAGACTCACTCGCGCCGATCGGCAGCGTGATTGAGAACGTTGTGCCGCGGTCGGGATTGTTGGCAGCCCAGACTTTGCCGCTGTGGCGTTCGACGATCGTGCGACTGATCGCCAGCCCGATCCCCAGGCCGTCGCGCTTGCTCGTGATGAAGGGGTCGAAGATGGACTCGAGTTTTTCCGGGGCGATTCCCGTGCCGCTGTCCTCCAGTTCGACCAGGACGTTTGAGGCGTCAATCGACTTGTGCGCACGATCAGGCGCCGCTCGCCGTTGAGTTGGGCCTCACCCATGCGCTGAAGGCGTTGAGCATCAGGTTCAGCATCACCTGCTGGAGTTGAACGTTATCGGCCTTGACCAGCAGGACGCCGGGCCACAGGTCGAGTTCAACGGTGACCTTGTGGGCGACTGCGTCGCTGTGGACGATGCGATCGACGTCGCGGATGAGCTGATTGAGATCGAGGCTGGTGAAGCCCGGCGTGTCGCGTTGAGCATGTCGCGCAGCCGACGAATGACTTCGGCGGCCCGTTCGGTGTCCACGCAGATGTCGGAGAGCGCGGCACGCGCCTCCCGAAGGTTGGGTTCAGGTGCGTCGAGGTAGTCGATTCCGGCGGAGGAGTTGGCGAGGATCGCGGCGAGTGGCTGGGCTATTTCGTGCATTACGGTTGCGGTCAGTTCGCCAAGGGTGGCCACGCGTGCGACGTGCTCCAGCTCTGCCCGCTTCTTCCGGAGTTCCTCGTGCTCCTGCGCGGCTGACGCCTCCGCCTGTTTGCGAGCCGTGATATCCATCGAAGCGCCGAAGAGCTTCAGGCCTGTGCCGTCGTTGGGCTCCACACAACGAGCGCGCCCGTTAATCCAGCGGACCACGCCGTCCGGCTCCAGCAAGCGATACTCGATTTCGTATCCGCCTCGCGTTTCCAACGCTCGTTTGATCGCGCTTTCACGCGCGGCGCGATCCTCGGGGTGCACGCGATCCATGGTTGCCGCGAAATTGATGCGCGCATCGGGCTTGAAGCCAAACAGCGAGCGGCCCTGCTCTGTCATCCACAAATCGTCGGCAGAGACGTCCCAAACCCACATCGCCGCGTTTGCTGCTTCCGCGGCGAGGCCCATCTGGTCCTGCTTCTGCTGGACTTCGGCTTGCGCCTTCTTTTGCGCCTGCTCGGCGAGGTATCTCCGCCGGCGCTGAATCAGCAGCGCGGAGATCAACACGGCTTGTGTCACGATCAGTGCAACCGTCCCGACCATCTGCCACCAGTACCGTTCCCACACGGTGGGCTGGCGGAACATCACGACACTCCCCGGCGGCAGCCGGCTTTCGCTGATCCCCCAGCGCATCAGTTCGCGCCAGTCGTACGTCGGCGGGCGCGTCCCGATAAATATCGGAGCGAAGCTCGAGGCCGGCTCGCCGCGAAGGATTCGCGCCGCCACGCGCGCCGACTCCTCCCCTTCCAACTCCCCCTGGTACAGCCTGCCCCCGACGATCCCCAGCCCCAACTGATGCTGGAACAGGCCGTTGATCGGCGCAGTGAAACCGCGTGCAGGCGCACAGCGCGTCGTCCTCGTTGTACGTCACCCCCGACGCGTCCCGCATGAACAGCCCCAGCAGAACGAACGAGTGCGGCGGCAGATTCGACACCAGGTCCAGCATCTGATCGAACGACAGGTCGTTCACCCAAGTGAACTTCACCCGTCCGTGAACGGCGCGAATGCCTCCTGGAATTCCGTCGTCCAATACCGCTCCAGCGATGTCGCCCCGAGAATCACCACAACCTGTTTCGTCTCCGGATCGAGCTGGAGTATGTCCTCCACGAGCCCCTTCAAATCGAAGTTCTCTCCCACGAACGTCGCGTTCTTCGCAAACGCATCGGCCGGCAATGTCCGCCTGTCCATCCCCGAATAAATCACCGGCGTCTGGGGAAAGAGCTTGTCCCGGAATTTCGCCACGAACTTGCCCGCCGGCGACCCGATCGGCACCACCAGGTCCGGCTGCCACTCCGACATCCGCTTCCCCAGAAACTCCGCGAACGCCTCCTCCATGTCTGGCTGCGCATACCGCGCCATGTCCAGCGATACCTCATCCAGGTCGACCGCTGTGCCTAACTCCCGTTTGAGCGTCGACTCAAACGCCGTCGAATGCGTCGTGAACGGCGGCGCACTGCTCCCGAACGAGTGCACCATCAACACGCGCCGCGGTCGCTCCCCATCGGCCGCCCACGTGCCGGTCGTCGCCCCCGCCAGAAACAGGCGCAGATCAAGACCGGCAAGGTACGGTCCAAGCTCGTTACGTACGCCCGAGCAAGAGACAGTATGGTGACCATGAGACCGTCCAAATCCAGTTCGCACTGGGAAAACAAAGAGAGACTTTGCTGTCGGGGAAACAAAGGGACCAAGCGATCCACATGGCGACATTATAGCAAACCTCAGACGTCAGACGCCTTGCCGCCCAACCTGTCCATCCTGTTCATCCGAGCAACGCAAGGGATCGGAATTGAGCCCGAATTCGTCGAGTCACTCGGCGGGGCTTTGGGTCTCTCAGGGCGGCAAGTTTTCGGTCTTGTCGACGCTCCCCTTGGCTGAGACGTTCTCGACCGACCTGCACCCGTGTGCCCCACTCCCAATTGTAACTCTAGTACTTCCCACCCGAACGACTTTCTCCCCAGAAACTGAAGCGTGAGTTTGACAGCCGCCTAACCCGCAGGACAATGAAGCTGATTCCGGCCGGTGATGTTCGTTTGATGGCGCATCCGACTGGAGAAATCTGCTCAGAACTCCATTCTGAGAAAACGGACGACTTCCGGCACGCTGTAGTCGTGCCGTCAAACGTACACGTTCATGAGAATCGTCGCTCGGATTAGAATCGGTCGTATTACGAGACGTGTCACGACCGATTGCTTCTCGGCACCTCGGATGGCCAACGGTCCCCACGACCACCTTTCCGAATAGGCTTTCGCATGCCGCGAGATGGCGTCGGTGTGTCGGACCGACCACTTTACGCAGCGGCTGCCGTACAATGAGATGCCCAACGGACACGGCGACTAACTGCGACGCAGGACATGCCCAAACGGCTGCACGGGAACATCGAGATTCACTTCGCAGCTTGGGCCTGCCGGCCCAGTCGGGGCCGGTGCACGTGGCCTTCGACAACGCCGGCCGGCCCTTGCGGGCCGAGTTGACCGTCCCCGGTGTGCTGTGGAACACGCTAACCGAGCCCGGGCATGGGTCAGCTAAGAATGTGCTCGAGCGCCGGTCTGGCGGCGATTTAGTGCGGCATGTCGTGCTGGCCGTTTAGGGCGGCAACATGCGCGGGTAGAACGTGCGCCGTTCATTTAATTTCTGGATTTCGATGCTGGCGGCGACGCCAAGGGCGAACCTGCCGCCGGGGCTTTTTTCAAATACCTATTGAGCGGAATGTCGTAGTACGCAGCACCTCTCGTTTGTCGCTGGCCGTCGACGGTGAGGGTGAGGATCCGAATCATGGCGGTCTGTAAATTCCTTGCGTATCTGCACCTGACCAGTGCCAGTCCTTCGGCGGTCGTTTTGAGCTCGAATGGCGACCGCATGTCATACATACGGCTACCCTGATTGTCTGCGGACTTGCTCATGGAAATCAGCTCGAGTTTATAGAAGGGCTTCAGTCTTCCTTCGTCGGCCAATGTAAACACGACGTTCAGGTTGTCCTTATCAGCCTGCGTAACCGCCACGTCGTACTTCCGCCCCACTCGTCTTTGGAGGGGCCAAGGCCGTAGAAGATCGCCCAGCAGCGGCCCGACATCAGGGCCATTACTGCGACAACTAAGATACCTATTGCCAAGCGTGAAAATCGAATGCTCATCGCGAGTTCACCCTTTCAAAGAGTATGGGATTGTGCAGCCGATCCGCGGTCGATGCGTCAGCTGGGGCTCAAGCGGCGGCTATTCAAACCGCGCATAGCAATTCGAGCAATATCAATTTGAAGACTTGTCGGGGCGAGCGGATTTGGACTTCGGTCCCGGAAAACCTTGGGTATTTGACAAGAGCTCTGCGGCCAAAAATCTTCGGACACGAACGTCTGAGAACTCATCTCGGCAATCAAAGTGCCGAGAACTCGTCCAAAGCGAGCTAGTTGCCGCTCCGTTCGGCTCATGGCACGGCCATTCCTGCAGCAACCTAGTGCGCTTCGGTTCGACACGTCGACGCAGATTCGACAGTGTCAGAGTTGTGTCAGAGAATCGGTTGCAAACGATGCAAAAGCGTGTAAATTGTGTAACCGTTTCACAAAACACAGGGCCGCAACTTCTTCTGCGAGCAGGTGGTTTTGAGGGATTCCGGCACCAATTCTAGATCGGTGGGTTGACGGCGGTTCCAACGCGCTGACGAGTTTACGATTCCAAATATGATTTCATATTTCCCGGACTTATGTTGGCTGGCGGGATTGCACGACCTCTCAGCGATTGCCAGACGAGATAGGAGATGCCAATGAGTCCGATCGCGGATACTTGGAGACAATCGGCCGGCGATTGAACTTTTTTTTGCACTGCCTATGATACTGGCCCACGTCGTTTCAGGTAGAATGATTTCGGGCTTCGCATTGGACCGGCGCCCGTAGCGAATGATTCTACGCGTTCCGCATTCTTCACCAAGACCGAAGCAACTATTTGGGTTCTTCCCCCTCGCCAAGGCCAGACGGCTCTTTCATCACCTTGTCGTATAGGGTTTGCAGGTCGAAGGTATTGCTCTTATCGAAGGTAAGGTCGTTCTTTTCGCCAGTCTTCACCTCGGTCGGAATACTCCAACAGACCGGTCGTCCCTCGATGTCGACCGTCCTGGTAACGACCCACTTTTGTCCGACAGGCCCATTAGACGACAGTTCCGTCCCCTTTTTTGTCAATAAATACAGATTTTCGCCGGTTACATCCTTAAAGCCGTTATCCCAATCCGTCTTCATCTGCGCCACGCCACCAGGTCTTTCCATGGTCTTGGTGTCCGCCTGCTCAAGCTGCTGGTTATGGAACTTCCGTAGCAGTTTGATTTGGGCTATGTACCCAGGAACCGGATCTTTGTCGAGGACTGCATATTGCACGGCTCCCGGCTCCAGGCTGGGCATGTCCAAGTGTAATTGTATTTGCCAGGTTTTCGCCCGCTGTTGTGTTATTTGTTCCATTAGCTTGTCCGAGAGCAAAGGTGCTGACTGATCCTTACCGACTTCGACATCTCCCGGGCGGGACGGAACTTGCTTCGTCTGACGACCGTTCGCATTCTCCATGTTACTTGATCCTGCGGCGCACGTGTCCTTTTTCGATCTGTTTCTTTTGACCCCCACCACTGCTTCAGGACGGAATCGCCCGTTCCAAAATAGTTGCCGCCGAAATCTGCTCCGCCCTCGGCCGGGTAAAAAGTGACATGCGGCCAACCGAGGTAGGACATCGGCAGGAACAGCTTGAACGTACCCTCTCCCTGATTGACGACCGTCGCCTGGACTTTCAGGTAGGACCCTTACCGCTGGCTGCCGTCCTTCGCCGTGAGAAGGCAGCCAACGTGGCGCGGTCGTGTGAGGCCAGAGTGTACGTTCCCTTGATCCAGTAAATATTGCCCGGGGTAAACTTGTCGGCGGTGCCTCGGACTTCGACGATGGTGATCTTGTCGCCCTTCAAGAAGCGGGTCGCGCCCTGCTCGAATTGGACCACGCAGGGAAACTCAGAAGTGGCCTGAGTGGCCTGCTTCCGGGACGTCGCCCGTGATCACTCGGGGCTGCCCAGGCTTCCGTCTTTGAGATCTGGACGAAAGAGGGCAAGACCAGGAATGCGAGCAAGGCGATGACGAACACGATCTCTTGGAAACCACGGTGTAAATCGGCTTTCAAGAATCATCTCAATCCTCGCTTTCAGAGAACGGGACCGTAGCAACGGACTGGCCGGCAGCAGCCGTGCGCCGACCTGCGACTGGTTCAGCGACTCGGCAGCTCTTAGCACGACCTCGGCGTAGCGTTTCGCGCACCCGGGAAATGCCCGGAGGACCCACGCGTCGCAACAAAGGTCCTCGGCTTGGTGAATCTGCCGCCGAATCACCCAGACCAGCGGGTTCCACCAATACACGGTCGAAACGATCATCTCCACGGCGCGCACCCAGTGGTCGCGTCGCCGCAAATGGGCAAGCTCGTGAGCCAGAATGAGGGCCGAGCTGCTGGTCATCAAGCTGGCAGCCTAGCCGCAAGGGCAGAACAATCGTCGGGCGACGGCCGGCACACCACACGAAAGGAACCTCCGTGCCATCCATATATCGCAGATCGGGCACGCGCCCAACGCCTAGTTTGCGTGCGGTATCGATCGCGAGTCGTTGCAAGCGCTCGGACGCCGGCAGCGTGCCTCGTAAGTATCGCTCGAAACGAACAATTCGCATCGCGGCGACCAGCGCGCACAGGACGGCACCACCGAACCAGAACCAGAACAAGACAGGCCGCCCTCGATTCCAGATGAGACCGATCTCGGCGGCAAAGCCGTGCTTCGTCTCGCTCGCCGCGGACGCCCGCGCGGCCGTTCGAGCCGTCGGCCGATCGACGAAACGAGGGTGGCTTCCAGCCTCCTGCCTCTCAGCTCGTGTCACGTCCGCAATGATCTGGTCTCGCGCGGGCGTCGATTCGGGCAGCCAGAGCGCCGTCCAGCCGACTTGCACGACCGGCGGAGCCACGAGCCTGAGAAGAACCAGCAGCCAGAGCACGTGGGCGACCGGCGGATTGCGCCAAACGCGCGTCAGTCCGAAGACGACCAGCGCGAAAACGAGCGCGACAACTGTGTTGTGCGCAGCCAATAAAAAGAGAGTGTTCATGAGGCGTCTCGCGTCATTTCGAGTACTCGTCGAGCCGCTTGCGAATTTCCGCGGCCTCTTTCCTGCTGAGCCGCTTCTGATCAATCAGTTGCATGATCAAAGGCGCGATCGAGTCGCCCCCCAAACGCTCGACGAGCGTTTCAAGCTCTTGCCCGAGGATGTCCGCTTGCGAGGCTGTCGGCGAGAAAATATGGACAAACGAACTGCGGTCGCGGGCTACCAGTCCTTTGCGTTCCAGCCGCTGTAAGAACGAATGCACGGCGGCAAACTCGGACTCCGCGCCATCGGGATAAACGGCCTGGGTGATAGCCTTGGCCGTGAGCGGTCCCGCGCCCAGAGCACCTTCAGCACCGCCAGTTCCGCACCTGTGACCCCGACCGGCTTCTTGCTCACGACGAAACCCTTCAGATAAATATAGGCACCGTGCCTATGAACTATAAGCACGGTGCCTATGAATGTCAACCTTGCGTGCAACCGATCGGGGTCGGTTTAACGGCACGAGTCGTCGTAACCGATTTCGCGCGAATGTTTTCGGCTTCAATGTTTCAAAACTCATTGCTTGAATTCAAAGTGTTATTAAACGCCAAAGTTGGAGCTTCTTGGCGTCGCAGAATCCGATTGCCCTGCTACCTCGACCAGCGCCGGCGAGCTTCGGGGTGTGCATCTAGCCAATCATCGGGAAGTAGCGTGGCGGCCGCAGGCGGCGAGGCGGATGACAACTGGACTAGCAGGTCGCGCAAGTAGGCCCAAGGTTCCACCAGATTCGCTTTGCAACTGGCTGTAAAGCTGAATAGCACTGCCGCGGTGCGCCCACCTCGATCATTGCCCAGAAAAAGCCAATTTTTCCGCCCAATAGCGCACGGTCGTAGTGTGCGTTCGGCGAGATTGTTATCGATGGCGAGTGCCCTATCCGTGCAGTACCGTGTCAAACCTTCCCACCGCGGAAGCACATAGTGGATCGCCTGACCCATAGGACTTTTGGGCAATATCCGTCTGGTCAACGCCGTCAGCCAGTTGTAGAACTCGGTAAGTATAGGCACTGCTCGCTCTTGGCGTATGCTTTGGCGGGCTTCGGCTGACAGCGATTTTGCTTCTCGTTCCACATCGTACAATCGCGCGATGAACGCCAGCGCTGGATGCGCTTTGCGCGGCTGGGCTTCTTTCGCTTCGAAGAACTTCCTCCTGGCATGAGCCCAACAAAGCACTTGTTTAACAGAGCCAGCCGCATAGATCCCGTCGTAACCGGCAAAGGCATCCGCCTGCAGATAACCTTGATAATCTTTTAAGAAACTGGCTGGTCCATCCCGTTTGCGGCTGGCAGTGTAGTCGTACACCGAATAGGGATTCTGCGAGTCGCCGCAGTAAACCCAAAATCTTCCGGTGCGGGTTCTGGGAAGCATTGGATCGAGCACACTCACCGGCGTGTCGTCCGTGTGAATTACATGAGAACGACGCACATGCTGAACCATTAACTGGTACAGCGGTTCCAGTAACTGGGCGGTGCAGCGTGCCCAGCGGCAGAGGGTACTGCGCGACAATTCCACGCCGCCGCGGGCGAACACGTCTTCCAACCGATACAGGGGCAGATGATCGCTAAATTTGCCCACTGCCACCTGCGCCAATAAGCCCGGTCCGGGCAGTCCTTTGCCGATCGGCTTGGCCGGCACTTCGGCGATCGCCACATGTTCCTGGCAATTCCGACAGGCATACTTCCAACGGACATGCTCCAAAACTTTCAACTGCGCCGGGATGAACTCCAGTTGTTCGCTAGTTTCGCAATCGATCCGCTGGCAGCGTTGGCCGCATCCTGGACACAACTTCTCCTGCTCAGCCAAGTCATGCTCGATACGATCGCGTGGCAATTCGGCCGGAATTCGTTCCGTCCGCCGCCACGCCGGCTGTGAGCCTGAACGGCGGTTTCCACTACGCCCTGGGCCGACGGGGGCACTTCCATCGCAGTCGCCACAAACAGCGTCAATTGATTGGGATCGAGCCGTTCACTGCGGGGACCAAAGCGAGCCCGCACCAATTGGGCCACATAATGTTCCAGTTGCGTTAGCTTGTGCTGCAAATCGTCGATGGTGGAGAACTGCTGCGCGATTAGCGCATGACAAGCGGCAACATCGTTCGGCAAAGCAGCGGCGTCCGTGCTCATGCAGTATTGAAACCAGCTCCAGTGAAAAAAGTTTCGCACTCGATTCAAGCTGGCTGTCGATAGCGCTTCCGTTGTCGCACGCTGCGCAGATCGACTCCGCTCAGGATCAGCGACAATTGCGTCGCAGACAGCGCCACGCTACTCGACTCCGGTGGTACTGCTGGTAGCTGAAATCGGCCAGCTTCCAGTCGTTTGTACCATTGGCACAATCCATCTCCGTCCCAATACAGCAGCTTCACACGATCACGACGGCGATTGATGAACATGTACAGGCCACCGGTGGTGACTTCACGTCCCGCATGTTCCAGAGCTGCCTGCGCCAGCCGATCAAAGCCACGCCGTAGGTCAGTTGGTTGCGTACACAGATAAATCTCTACCGGCAGGGCGAGGCTTAACATGATTCGCCCAGCGCTGCAAGCAAGGTAGAGAGCAGGGTCCGGTCGATGCTTGCTGCCAAGCGCAACGTGACGCCAGTGGGCAACAATACCTCGGCCGGATACATGGCCCCGGATCCGTCTTGGGCCAGCTTAACCGGAACGAATGCCGGAGCCAGTGTCCGACGCCGTTGCTTCGAGAGCGCTGCAGGTCGTGGGGCATCGCGGCGGGCAATCTCCCGCCGCCAATGTTGGAAGGTTGTCGCCACCAAGCCTTCTTGGGCGCAGAACTCTTGGACCGTCAATCCACTACGCGTCCGCCGCGCTAGCACTTTCCGCCAAAACCGTTCCCGCTTCGGATCCCGCTGGTGACCCGCCATGATTCGTGCTCCCAAGGATTTCAATTTCGGCGAAATCCACAAGCTAGCACTGATCGTCAAGATGTGGTTGCTGGCGCGCTTACTAAATTGTGGACATCGTTAGCGAGTGGATTGGTGCTCGATGGATCGCCGTTAGTTGCAGTTGGCACAAGGAGATACGCAACTCATTTGACTGCTTCTCGGCCCGCAACCGACGTGACCTCCGGAGCCGGAAGTTACAGGTTCGAATCCTGTCGGGGAGTTGGTTTGGTCATTGCCACCGGCAGCTTCGCTGGAACACCCGCCGTAACTGTAGTACTGGCCTATGGTATCCTCGAAATTCTCGGATCGTTACAGCTTGCAATCAGCGCGGTGTTCTTCGACTCACGTGCAAATGCTGGAGAGTGATTCTGGTAGCAAAGACTACGAGCGCCAAGCGAGCATGTCTCTTCGCTCGATTCCGAAGACCGCTAGCGGCGACATCCTCGCCGCTTACCACCCGCGACGATCCCACCTTCGGTCGATTCCACGAAAACCAGCCCAGCCGCCCACGCCAGTGCCGAACAATCCGCCACGATAGTAGCTGCCGTAATAGCCACCGCTGTAATAGCTACTGCCCCCGTAATAGGCCGTGGTTGGGGCGTAATACGCGGAAGTTGGATAGTAGGTAGTGGTCGGAGCGTAGTAGGCAACGGTCGGGGCGTAGTACGTAGTGGTTGGAGCGTAGTACGTAGCGGCCGGAGCGTAGTACGTAGTGGCGGGAGCGTAGTACGTAGTGGCGGGAGCGTAGTACGTAGTGGCGGGAGCGTAGTAGGCCGTCGAAACCGGCGCGTAATACGACACCGTCTGCTCACATCCACATTGAGCATCGGCTGCTTGTGTGAAAACAAAAACCGATGTCGCTGCTACGATAAGCGCAAGTGAGGTCTTCATAAATCTTGCTTCTCCCGAGAAAAGTGTGATTAGATCGGATGTGACGAGTAGAAACGACATATCCTTCTGCAACAAGTAGGGACCACCAACGTTGTCCCAGATTTCCCACTTGGGTTGAGTCTAGAACCGCTACAATCCTAAACCTTTCCCTATCCTAATATCGCGCCCCCTCTGTCGTCGAATTCGCGCCCTCAGCTATTTCGTCGTGGCCTTTGGATTCTCTATGTGCAGCATTAACCACTGCTGCGTTGTACCATCGGCAAAATGGGCCAGCACGCGCGTTTCGTTCTTGGTCAAGTTGGCTAGACCGGTTTCCATAATGGGCGTGTTCTTGCCCGCAATCGTCATCGCGGCGCGCTGACTCTTTTGATCAACCATACCCTCGACCGATTCGACCTTCCCCGTGGATTTGTTTTGATATGTGCCGGCGAGGATTCCTTCCTTGCTGAGTGCTAACTGCACGAACATGTTGGGAGCCGCGTCGGCGACGCCGTCCTGCGTCAAAGCAAAGACGCCAAGCGGCAACCACTCCATGGCGTCGGGATTCTCCACTTTGGGAACGTTTGTGGCCAGCTGTTCGGCCTGGTCGGCATATTCCTCCGCGGGGACCGTGGTTCCGTTGGCGTATACCATGTCGCCGTCGTAATAGACGTTGCCTCCCGTGCCGTAGTCATAGTACGCCTCATTGCCCCAATTCCACGGCATGAACGCTCGTGCTGTGTTGAACGTCGCCCAACTCCAAAAGACTGGGTTCTGCTCGAAGCGGGATTGCGAGTTAGACGCCCAAAAGTCGTTATACAATTGATCGCCGTACTGTTCTTTCAAGCCGCTGCGGACTTGGTCGGCACTTTTGCCGATTTCCTGCTGGCGTTGCGTGCGGCGTTCACTGCTTCCCTCCGCCAGACTTGCTCGCGCCTGGCCGGGCTGCGCTATGGCAACCTTGGCTGCCGGCCGGTTGGCACGATTATCCGTGGTCGCTGGGCGGTTGGCGGCCACCGCACCGGCGCCGACTACCGCGCCGGCTCCTACAGCTGCGGCGGTGCCGCGCGAGGGTGCCGAGCCACCTTCCAGAAAATCAGCCACTGCCGCGTTGCTGCCGGCTGGACGCGTGCCGGCTGCCGCGCCGGGGCCAGCCGAGTTGGCGAATTTTTGCACATCTGACTGTGTGGGGCGCGTGCCTTTGTCAGCGGCGCCGGTCTGTGGCCGCGCCGATGCAGTCTTGCCGGCGGCTCCTGCTGTAGACTTCGCAGCAGTGGCCTTCGTCGCCCCCGAACCGCTGGGCTTGGCTTTGCTTGGCGCCGTAGTGCGACTCATCGAGGGACTTCCAGCCTGCGCAGCCGATGGTCGTGAACCGCCGCCTCCGCTGCTACTGCCCCACCGCCGCCTCCCCACCTCGACTGCCGCCACCGCCCCCGCCTCCACCGCCCCCACGGCCGACGACCTCACTGACATAAAGCGCCGACGCAACCAAACCAACCACCAGAATGATGATGGAACGTTTCATGGGAGGACCCCCGTATTGCTGGGTGTTTATGGGATTACTTGGAATCAGACGCGGTACCGCGAACCACTTTGATGGGATCGATGTTCGGCAGGATTTCGCCATCCAACTCACGGCCAGTCGACTGCCAGGTGAATGAGTTTTTGTCGAGCATCGTCAAGATATTGATCCCTGAGGTTTTGCGGCCATCCGGCATCGTCGCAGCGGCATTGATGATCCAGCGGTTGCCTTTCTTGGTCCACGTCGCTTCGCCGAAACCACCGTCGGAATCGAACACCCAGGAGCGGATTTTGCCCGCGCTCGGGTCCCAGCCGATGAGCTGTATGCCCGACATGTCCAGTCGGTCTTCGATGGAAACGGCGAACTGCCGCATAATGAACGATTGGTTCTTGGTCCATTTGCAGTTCATGTCCACGCGGCTGCGATCGTCTTCGTCAGTCCAAGTGCCGATCATCCATTCCAGGTCCTTCAGCCGCTCGTAGTTTGAGAACACGACGGGCGAATCTTCCTCGCTGACACGGTCCAAGAGCCACTTTCCGCCGCGCTTCACGTGCACGGCAGTGTAGTCCGAGCTCTTCCCCTCTTTCTCCGATTTCTTCGCGACGCGCACCGTCCCACGTTCGACGGCGACCGTCGGCGAGAGGAACACGATCGATTTCACGTCGACCGTTAATTTGGCATCCCCAAGGTTCGCCAGGACATCGGTGAACTGGTCCGCAATGGCATCGTGGCCGACAGCTTCTTCACCCGTCTCTGGGTTGACGTATACAGCGTCCGGCGACCAAAACGTCGCCAATGTTTTCGCGTCGTGATTGTTGTAGGCCGCGACATACGCCTCCACATTCTTGCGGATGGCGACCTCGTCATCGGCCTGACTCGCGTGCGACACCGCAGTCGCCGCGGCACACAAGATGAGGGTCAGTGGAAGACAGATCTTGTTCATAATTCGTGCTCCTGAGTTATGGAGAAGGCAGGCTGACACTTCAAAGCTTGATTGAAACGCACCCTGCGGTGACGAGCGCCGAACAAAAAACCCCAATAGGCAGGTGAACTGCCTGTCGGGGTTTGTAGCTTTGTTGAGTATGGCCCATCGCGAGCCACAAACGCGCCCGGATTCTAGCATCCTGGCACAAGCCAAACAATCAGCGGGATTTGCTTTTTTCGCCGCCAGTCCAGGCCAGTCGGCACAGGGCAATTTGGCCGGCGGCCATCAGTAGAATGAGCAGCGTAATACCAATCGTGATAACCAGAATCCACGACTGCGTTTTCGCTTTTAGATTTTGCACTTTGCTTTGAGCCGCCGATATGTTGTCCGTGAAGTTCGTTAAACGAGGCTCCAGGGAGGCCAGCGCAGCAACCACGCGCAGGGCAAGTGGCGCCGCTTGACCGAAGCGTTCTTCGGTCGGTGTTTCGTTGTTCGCATCCGCCAACCGATCTTGGACTCTGGCAACAAACCCAGTCGCTTCGGCCAATTGAGCACGCAAGGACGCAAGCTCCTCCATAAGTCGGTCCACTAACGTGCTATCACTCGGCGCACTAGTTGAGGCGTTGATTGACAACATATCTTGCACAAGACCCACGGACGATTCGGCGACCTCAAGCGAATTGTCAGCTTGTTGTAACGCGGCCATCAACCGCTCTGACTTCTCCGCAACATTAAGCTCTAGCGTGAGCCGCCGCGCTGCCTCTTGTTTAGTCCAGTCCCGAAGCGTGGCACCGAGTTCTTCGGCGTTAGCCTCCGCCGCTGCGACGCGCTCCTGGGTTTGGATGGCCCGCTGCCGAACAACGGCTAAAGACTTGTCCATCTTGCTGAACAGGTTATCCGTCGCCCGCGCAAGGCGCGAGCTCGCCATCCAAAGAATGACTAGCGAGGCGATGCAGACTGCGATCCCGAGAGTGCCCAAAGAGATGCCTGCCAAGCGCAGTAACGACTTTGGGCGACGCATGGTGCATAACCTTCCCGGCTTTATCACAGCGCGCTAAATTGTATGCGATCCGGCACAAATTCACATCAACGAGCGCACGCGGCCAATCGATCGCTTATTAAATGAATAGCTTGTGGGTGTCGCCCGCGTGTTGACCACCACGCCCGCTCGGTCGGCAGGCAGAAGCCCCGCTATTTTCAGATTGGGAAAATATTGCGCGGCTGAGCAGCCGTAGCTCAACGCGCACATCCCTGGTAGTAGATCACCATTCTTTACGAACAGGCCACTACTCCGTGGTCACCATGCCTTCATGAACCAGAAGATCATGCCGAGGTCAGCAACCCGCGCCTCCGTCAGTGGCACTGGGATACCCGCTAGAAAATACCAGTCGTTGCCTAAGTGGGTGCGGATTCCGGGCGTAAGCGACACACTCGTGGGACCGCCATTGGACAGTGGTGTGTTTGCCACGAATGAAAAGTAGTAGGTGAAATCGCCGAACAGCGGGACATTGTGGTCGGTCAGAGTCTGACCAATAGCGAGCTGGCTAATTAGTGTGTTCGCTCCATCGCCCGTCGTCGAGATCGAGTCGCCAATCCCGCCGCGAAGCACCCAACCGCCAGCGATGTTGTACCAGAACGCAAAGTTCGGGACGAGCGCGGACTTCCCCGCAACAGGGCCGTTGCCGGTCGGCGTTAGCACCGTTAGTTCGGCGGTAATCGAAAGATCTCGTGTCTCGTGAAGCAAGACGCGGGGAGTAAATGAGACATCGCCGAACGTCGTCTGACTTTGAAGCGCCGTAGACTGCTGCGGGTCGATGGTTGGCAGTCCATCGAATGGGTTGTTGCGTACCACATAAGGAATGTTTGTGATCAGCTCCAGGCGCCGACTGAACGGCGTGTACAACGTGTAGCCTCCCAGGTAGGCGTTGCCCTGCGGAGGATTGTTGAAACCCTGAGCGAAGGTGAAGAACCACAGCCGGTATATATTGCCGTCCGCAGCATTGATCCACCCCTGCCGCGGTGCACCACCCGAGCCGTTTGGCGATGGCACCCAAGGGTCGCCCCAACCTTCGCTGAAGAACGTCGAGCACGGCAGCGGAGTCCAGCAGCACGGATCGGCGTGGCAGAAGATGGATTCGCGGATGACGTTACATACCGATAGACAATCGCAGCAGCCTTGGTCGCAGCAGTAGCCTTGGTCGGTCTGCGGCTCGTGCCATGTGAAGGCGGGTGGCGCGGTGGTGGTCTGGTCCTGGCCCGCTGTCGGGCGCGCCATCGCTCCCACTAAGAGCAGCGCGAGCATTCCAAAAATCCGAGTCGCAGCCGAAGTGCGATTCATTTTCCGCCCTCCCTGGAAGCGCACAACAGCTTGCCCTGCTGACGCATGAAAGGTCTCGAGGCGGAGCAGCCCATTTTACGCCGTCTCTTCATGTATCGGCGAAAGCATTGAAAGACTCTACAAGACAGCAGTTGCGACTCTAGACGGCTCCGAGTCGAGATTGGATCGTAAGGATCGAGGCAATAGGGAAAGATTTAGGGGCTCTCAGGCGGGACCGAGCGCAGGTTGCAGGGCTATTCGCACGTCGGTAGGTTCCACCAATCGGAAAGTCAGCCAATAGAGCTCAGCTGGCCAGCTAAGAAGCTGAGAACTGAAAAGAAACTATGTAGCCGGTTCTCCCGGTGAGGGTGCGATCAATCGGATCGTTACGATCCGTTGTTGCATCCGAGGGCTTAGGCGCGTGACCTGGCCCAGTCACCATTTTTCGATGCAAGGAGACCCGGACATGAAGATTTTGGCAATCGACTTGGGCAAGTTCAAGAGTGTGGCATGTGTCTATGAAAGTTCCACCGGCGAGCACTTCTTCACGATGGTGCGCACCAAACCCGGCGACATTCACGATCTGTTGACGAGGCACCGGCCAGAGCGCGTGGTGGTCGAGATCGGATCGGCGGCAGGCTGGGTTCACGACATGGCGCTGACCATGGGCTTGCCGATCCAGGTCGCCAACCCCAATCACGAGGCGTCCCACGTGGAACACTGCCAAGCGAAACCTGATTGCACCACCGACCTCTCGGCGTAGAGGCGCAAATTTGGCGTCCCCACGCCGATCGGCCGGCAATTGCCCCTCTACCCTAGGCGGCTTGCCAACGAGCGTTTCAGAAAGAGATATATGCCGCTGCTGCCGGCGTGTCGCATAAGAAGTGGCTGCGACAGAAAGATAGTGAGTAACCCAGCGGATCCACTAAGAACGCGGCGACAAGAATCCTGTGAAGAGTTCAACGCCGCGAATCAATCGGCTGCCTTTCACTGCCTTCGTCGGCCTGTCATCGTCGGGGCTCGCCCCGTGAGGCCGCCAGGCCCTTGGCCCCGATGAGGATGGGACGACGAAGGCCCGCTCGCTGCCAGGATAGAACCGATTGCACGAACCTCAGTCCCACCTGCCTTTGTTGGTCCGATTCCGAGGGCTCGTGCGCAACAGGCTGATCATTCACACCTGGATGTATGGACAAAGCTATTGGCACATCGCGATGGTTTGGCCGCTCGGGAATGTAAGCGAGATCCATTAGCCTGGAGAGAGATTTCAGCTGAAAAAGCTGGTAGAATCACCATCTCAGGTTCGCTTCTATTCGCCAAAAGGGGCAACCATGGCGCAAGATTTCGAGGACCCAATCAAGCACGTAGTGGTCCTGATGTTGGAGAATCGCTCCTTCGATCAGATGCTCGGCGATTTTCAGCAGGCCTATCCCAACCTGGATGGCATCGCCCCGGCCGGGCCTCGGAGAACCAACACGGACGATCAAGGTCAGCGATACGAGCAGTTGCCGACGGCGGTGCGTTGTGCGAGCAATGATCCCGACCACACACTCGACTCTGTGCTGCGGCAAATCGGAGCGGCTGCAGCGGTGCGAGGGTCGGATTGTCGGCGGAGCATTTTCATCCGTCTGCCGATGGCGATCTGGGGAGCGGTGTCGAGTTGGTGGCTGTGGTTATGGAACAAACTTCGTGGGAGAGCACCGAGAATGGTGGCGATCACGGAGGCCAGGCGCGTCTATGAAGGGCACTTTGTGGCCGAGTACGTGCGGACATTCCCGAATTCAACGCGGGCACAACGCGATGAAGTCATGGGCTATTACCCGCTGGGCACTCTGCCGGCATTGCACTTCTTGGCTCGACACTTCACCGTCTGCGATCGCTGGTTCTCGTCGGTGCCGGGACCGACGTGGGCGGATCGGTTTTTTGTGCATACGGGGACTTGTCGCGGCATTGCGCGAATGCCTGATTACACCTGGGATTATCACGGCTACGCTCTCTATGATCAGCGAACCATTTACGATGAACTGACCGACCATCAGGTCAAATGGCGAATTTATTTTCACGATATTCCGCAAACACTTGCCCTCTCGCATCAGTGGCAAAGCGAGAATGCGGCTAATTATTCGCACATTGAAAACTTTGAGGCCGATGTGGCTGGTCCGGCCACAGAGTTCCCCGCCTACGTGTTTATCGAGCCGCAATATAACGGCGAGGATGCCAATGATGATCATCCACCGTACGACATCATGCGTGGCCAAGCGCTGGTGGCACGAGTCTACAACGCGATCCGCGGGAAAGAAGAGTTGTGGCGATCGACGCTCTTGATCGTGGTCTACGACGAACACGGTGGCTATTACGACCACGTTGAGCCGCCCCACCGGACAAGTGCGCGCTGGAATACTCCTTCGATCGGCTCGGGGTTCGCGTACCCGCAGTGCTGATATCTCCCTGGTTGCCTGCTGGGGTATTTCCGAATGGCAAGGATCTACATTTCGACCACACGAGCATCGGAAAATATCTGTGCGAACAAGTACCACGGCAACCGGATTCTGCAGCGTCAAGTAGCTCTGGATTTGGCGTTTGATGGCACTTTGAATTCCAACATCAGATTAGACCCCCGTCCCTCGATGATTGATGGCCCATCGAACCTACGCCCCATGAGTGCCGGCAAATCAAGCATTTTGGGACAGTGTTCCCGAGGAAACGCGGCGAATTCAGCCGTCGATTCATCAGTATTCTCGACCACCGCGGTACGCGTCGGTTCATTTGGGAGACTCAGCTTTCCGAATTTCGCGCTCCGCCTCAAGCCAGTCTTGATCTGCCTGGCTGGCGCCGCGTACTCGCTGCTGAAATAGTTCATAGGCCCGAGTGGCGATCTGCGGCGTAAGATCGAGCGGCTTCTTAGCCGACGAGGCGGCTTTGGCCGGGTCAAATATCCGATAGGCGAGCAGTTTCACGCGGTCATTTAGTAAGAACCAAGCCAATGCATAGCCCCAAACGAAGAGCGCCCAGCCCCAACCCAACGGCGTCATGAACAGGCCATAAACTGCAATCAACGTCGCCACGATTTGCGTGCCGAGCACAGCGATCCATAGAATCCGCGCGGGGCGTATAGACCAGAATGGGCCGCGCGTGCGTGTCAGGAAAATCGTCAGATGTCCGGCCACAGACAGTTTCAAGTACATCAGCGTTTGGATATGTGCGCGGTCGAGATAAAAGACGCGCTCGCCGAGATAAAACAGGCCGAACGCGGAGACGACCCCGATGAGGCCCAGGACGGTGGAGATGCCCAGCACCATGCGCATGTTCCAAGCTTCGGGTTGATCCTTGTAATGGACGTTGTCATAGGCGATAGACAGAATGGCTCCGTCGTTGAGCAATGCCAGCATCACGATCATTACCGCTGTCAATGGATAAAAGTTGAAGATTAGAATCGCCAGCGTCATGAAGAACAGTACCCGCAGCGTCTCGGCGATCCGGTAGACGGCGTAGCTGTTCATCCGCTGAAAGATGCGGCGGCTCTCCTTGATCGCGTCGATGATTACCGACAGGCCGGGCGTCAGCAGCACAATGGCAGCTGCGGCGCGCGGCGTCGGTGGCGCCGGAAACGGCGATGCCACAGTCGGCTTTCTTCAACGCGGGGGCATCATTCACACCGTCGCCCGTCATGCCGACGATGTGGCCGCGTTTTTGCAGAACATCCACGATGTGGAACTTGTGTTCGGGGAACACCTGGGCGAACCCATCGGCCTTTTCAATAGATTCAGACACTGCGCTCGTTTTCTGACGCTTGGCGTCGCCCAGGCCGCTGGCATCGAGAACGTCAGTCCCCATTCCCAAGGTCTTCGCGGTTTCGCGGGCGATGGCAAATGCATCGCCTGTAACCATCTTGACCTTTACGCCCATCTGTCGTGCGGTCGCGATGGTTGCCTTGGCATCTTCCCGTGGCGGATCGAACAGGGGCAACACACCCAGCAGCTGCCACTTGCCTTCTTGATCTGCTCGGGCCACCCCCAATGAACGGAAGCCGCGCAAGGCAAATTCATCGACTGCCTGCTCCACGGCGGGTTTTACTTGATTGGCATTGGTCGACATCTGCAGGATGACTTGCGGCGCACCCTTTGCCACATAAAACTGTTTTCCATCCGCCCCTTCGATCGTTGCTTCGGTGCGCTTGTGCACCGGGTCGAACGGCTGGAAATGGACCACCTCATAGCTCTTCAAAGCTTTGGCGTCCTTTACACCGGCGATCACGGCTAGGTCGATGGTGTCTTTGTCTTCTGCGCGTGAAGCCAGTGCTGCAAAGAGAATCACCTGGTCGGCAGGGATACTGTCCACGCTAAATGGATCGCCCAGCGTGAGCTTGTTCTGAGGAAGGGTGCCGGTCTTATCCGAGCAGAGCACGTCCACGCCCGCCAATTCCTCGATGGCTACCAACCGGCTGACGATCGCCTCTTTCTTGGCGAGCAGCCGCGCTCCCACCGCCATTGTCACCGATAACACCGTCGGCATCGCCACGGGAATCGCGGCCACGGTCAGCACCAAGGCGAATTGCAAGGTGGTCAGAATTCGATCTCCGCGAAAAATCGCGATGGCGATAATTACCGCCACCAGCGCCACTGCGAGGATGATTAGATAATTGCCAATCTTTAATACGGCCTTTTGAAAATGGCTGACGGTATGCGCCTCCTGGACAAGTTGTGCCGTTTTGCCGAAGTAGGTGTTGGCGCCGGTAGCGTAAACCAATGCGTCGATTTCGCCTTGACGAATAATCGAACCGGAAAACACCGCTTCGCCGGATTTTCGAGTGGCGGGCAACGACTCCCCGGTCAGCACTGACTGATCAACTTCAATTGGGTCACCCGCAAGCAGTCGCGCGTCCGCCGGTACGATGTCACCCAGACGCACGCGGATGAGGTCTCCTGGTACAAGCTCTCGCGCCGCCGGGGTGGTCCACTGTCCATCACGTTTCACAAGGGCTTTGATCGCCAACTTGGCCTTCAGGGCTTCGATGGCATTGCCCGCCTGGTGTTCTTCCCAGAACCCGACCACGGCGTTAGCAACAAGCAGAAGGAGTATGATGCCAAAGTCCGGCCAATGCCGGGCAACTGCCGAAAGGATCACGGCGGCTTCGATCATCCACGGAATCGGGCCCCAAAAGTAAGTGAGGAATTTCAGGAACGGATTGGTTTTCTTTTCTTCAATTTCGTTTGGGCCATATTGAGTCAGCCGTTTCTGTGCTTCGGCTTGACTGAGGCCGTCCGGCAACGCCCCCAATTTTTTCTCCACTTCCGACAGAGGCAGCGTTTTCAAATCGTCTTTGGACACGGGCTTGGACCCCTGCTTCGCCTCGGACTTATCGGCATTCGTATTCACGATGACAATCCTCCTGTACTGGCTACCCTTAGAGAGTCTTGGTCCGAGGTGGTTGGCAAAATCGGTCGACAGGCGCTGTCAAAGAAGCTTCATTTATGGTTTTGAATTCCTGTTAATCGGCATTTATACCTTTGCTTCCGACGGGTCGGCGTCTCCTCCCGGTGGGAGGCAAATCGGCAGGTGCAGGCGCGCCACGCCAATCCGGTTGTCGGCCATCCCGTAATAAACGTCGAAGCGGTCCGGCAATCCGAGATCGTTGCGGCGGTCGATGCCGGTGGGAAAAACGACGTTGGCGATGGTCCCGCAACGTTCTTGAGGCAGCGTCGGCGTCAGCACCGGTTCCGGCGAGCGGTAGCGTATCACGCGCGGATGCTCTTTCGAGAGCACCATCACCCCCGCCGAATAGCACAGCTGGTGTCCGTCGTTGCCCGGCTCGTCCATTTCGCTCACACCGTGGTAAATGATCAGCCAGCCATGTTGTGTTAGGACGGGCGGGGTGCCGCTACCGATTTTGAGCCGCTCCCAGGGCGCCACGGGACTGGCCAACCGGCTGTGTAAGGTAAAGTGGCCGAGGTAATAGGGCGCATCGCCAGCGTCGCCCAGTGGACAGTAGGAAATCCAAATGCTTTCGCGATCGAGATCGACTTCGCGGGATGCAGGGTGGCAGGCGGTTTCCTCCGGACGAGTGCCGGGAAAAAGTGGCCGATGGAGCATGGCCATTGCCGGTTGTCCGGATGGGTCAGGAATGGCAACGGGGAATATGGAGGCGTCTTTGTCGTCCACCCCGTCGAATTCGATGCCTTGATACGGACGGAAGGTCGCGAGTCCTAAACGCTGCCAGTGGAATAGGTCCTCCGATAGCGCCAGGGCGATCCGGGGGCCTTGGGGCGTGCCCGCGATTGGCGCGACACGCCGATCCCGTATTTGACCAGAAGTTTTGCATCCACCGCCAACGGGTCCTTCCCATCCGGAATTCGTCCCTGCACGTAAAACCAATAGCCGTGAGCCAAGTATTGCACGGCAAGCTGCTGAACAAAGCCGGTTGGAGACGCGGCGACACATCGGTACTTCATACCAAACGGTCGCGCGCGATCGGCGCATTGCTTCCGCCTCTGGCGTAAGGGTGCGCAAAGACGGGACTGATTGCGGCCAGTCCCCAACCGAAAAACCGTGGCGAACAATCGAAACCATCCAAAACCGCTGCGGTGCAGTCCGCCCGTGCGGCGTGCAACTTTCTTCCAAGTTGCACGCCGCCAAATTTATAGGCGTACCGCTCCGCCAACCTTACAAGCAAACGGCCGGGTGCAAAGCACACGGCAACTGCTCCGCCATCAGCTCACCGCCGCAGGCACGAACCCTCCCAGGCTCGTGGCCTTCAGCCACTTGGATTCCATCCAAGGAAAGCCGCCGCGCCCGGCTCCCGAAGGAGACCGGGCACGACGATCGACTCTTTCAATCAGCAAACTACCAGTCGGCCCTTTCGTTGTGGCATTTTGTCCCCGGCACCATCCGTAAGACGCCAACGAACCGCGAGTGCCTTCCCGCGAAATTCGCCCAGCCGCGTGACATGACTTGCGCCATTCACGTGCTGGCTTCTACTTGAGCCCCACTCCCAGACTTCAGGATTTGAATCATCCGCCCGACGCGGCGGACACCGGCGACCAAGCCGGCCCCTAAAGTCCTTCCTGCGTTAGCCATGTTCTTCGCATTCTGGTTCACGTGACTAGCGGGTGTTATCCCGCAGACTGTTGGCTGTATGTCCGACCTTCCGGTGCGGCATACTTTCGGCAGCGGCGTGCGCTTGCACGCCTTGCCATTTCGGGGGACAGAAGAAAGAAGCTCCTCCCTTACCGTTCAGCCAAAGCCTTTTCATCGTCGTTCGCTGTGAAGTATCCGCAGCGAGCGAGCATTTCGGCGTCGTCTCCCAGAACACTGACCCGCAAGCTCTTACGAGCCTTTCGTGGTTGAGCTATTCGCCGTCGATTTGCATCGATCGCCGAGGATTGTCGTCTCCCCGGTTCCGTGTGTCGCCACACGGAAGCTCCCCACGCGGGCACACGTTGAACGATCCGCCAGTGGCGGACCGAACCCCGTGGGCGGATTTGTTGCCGGCATAGGCCGACAACTCACCGACTTTGAAACATGACGGGTCGCTAAACAAGCGACTCTGTCCGCATCGCCCTTGTTCGCGAAGCGATAACTATCGGATAGAACAACGAGATTGATCGCCTGACATACAAAGTCAGACGGATTAGTTCGTTGAGCCTCCGTCGAGCACGGACAAGCCATTCTCATGGCACCCGGCTCTACTGGCGCAGCGCGTGATGGGCGGTTAACTCCATCCTCTTGGGCCAGTTGGTAGCTGGCTTTGCTAAGTACGCTGCTTGATTGAAAAAGACACTGCCAAGTGTTGGTGAACGTGACAGTCGCAGGACCGATCCGTCGATCCTGCTGCCTCTACCTATAGGCAAGGCTGTCCGTCCATTTGTCCGACTTGCAGAACGAGTGCTTCTGCCGCCGCACGGCGGAACGGGAGATTCGTTCGCGAATAGACGCCGCACCGCTATCGGGCGCCGGCAAACTGGTTTGCCGGGTGACTATTCGCGGACGACATATACGTGGCAAGGGCGTTGCAGAATCAGGCCCGAGGCGTGGCAGTGGCGTTGCAGGTCTTCGGAGATGGCGTGGCAAGCGCGTTGCAATCTTGTGCTCAATGACCGACTGACGACGAGACAACGACCGGAAATCGTTCATCCTTTCGCCAGGTATCCGGTCAACTCACCCGCGAGCAAAGAAAGAATCTGATCAAAGTTAATGAGCAAAGGGCTACTGCCTAGTTAAACCTTCTTGGTCCAATTGGATGTTGACTAGGCCGCCAGCTCTTTGAAGAAACGCCTTCGCAAGTGAGCGACGCATATTTCGGTCGCCCTCTGGTGCGCTTGCTCTGCGGGGATTCCACCCTGTCGGAAATCGGCGAATGTCTGGCGCAGCAAAGCGTCGAATTCAGCTCGCCCAGGCCCGCGCAGGAAATCGAGAAATGCACTCTCGCGGCTCCCCTCCGTACGTTCGCTGCAATCAGCCAGGCGTTGCACCTGCTCGATAAACTTGTTGGCCACGGGCGCAGTGATTCGTTGCTCTTCCTCGCGCTTGCAGGCCCACCACCAATCGGGCGGCGTGCGGCCGTTTTCGGCAGCCTCGCGGAGATTGTCAATGAAATAGGCCGGGGTGCTCTTCTTGAAGAATCTCGGTCCCTGCCGCTCTTTGGCCGCCAGGGTAATGTCTGCCCATTGCTGAATCAGACTATGCCGGTAGTTCTTGGCAATCCAGCCGATTGTCTTTTCGTCCAGCCCAATCGAGCGCAACGGCTCGAAAATTGGAAGCGATCTAACTGATTCCATATCGACTCGGGGCGATTCTTTTCGGAATGCAGGCCCTCGTCGAAGTCGCAGTGCCGATCCGCCGCCGTCGCGGTCGAGAAACAACTCTCGTGTGTCGACAGTTTGAGAAACATGAACGAGATCGTGTTCGCCTAGACGTAGGACGGCCCGCTTGACCTTCTGTTTCAAATTTCTCATGGCAACCGTTTCGGAGAATCCAAGCACATTCACGGCCAGTGCTCGCGCATCAATCCAATGCGTCCATTCTCGACGCCAAAAGATTTTGGCAAGAAACAAGTACAATCGCCGAGCCGCGGGGTCGAGCCGGCGATAAACGCTCAAGTCGAATCCCAGACACGCACGAGCGCCCCTGCAGTATTCAAAGAACAGTGGATCCCAAACAATGCGCCATGCTCGGGACGATCCCGGATCGATCGGCAAACTGTAGCTCAAAAATCCAAAACTGACTTCTCGATGTTCCTGACGAATCGGATCGTAAAAACTGTCGCAATAGTAGCTGGCGGCGGCAAGGCGCTTCAGCGAGTCGCGGAAACCACGATAGGCACTGCCGCCTCGGTCCGACCCGGCGTCGATGCAGCCTAGCTGACGCAAAATAAAATGCGGCGTGGCATAAAGGTCTGGTGTGGCCTCCGGCTGTGCAAACGATAGCCCAAGCAGCCCCCACAGGAAGAACTCATCGCCGGGCAGTAGGCCGAATGGCGCCGCGACTGTCGCGATCGCCGTTCGTCGCTTTCGGTCCGCACCGGCGAAGCTAAATTGGCTGCGGTGAACGTCAGCACCGATCGAGCAATCGAGGGGGCAAAGAGCGTGCTCGACAAGTGTCAGTTGGCCAAGGCCATTCTGCAAAGTGGGAACGGCCGCCTGCCTTGTCGAGGCGCCGTTGGTCTGGTGTGGACCGCTCCTGATCATCACAGGCAAAAGCGTAACCACCGACGGTCAATTCGCGCAATCCGTCTTCTTATGCTGAGGCATCACGAACCGTGTCGGTTTTCCGAGGGGAGCATGATCGTCGTCACCGAGCGATCTGCTTCGGTGATGATCCAGAATCGCTTACCGTTGCTGGCCAGATGGATCGAGTTGACTTGATGGCCATGCTCCACGGATAGCTCGTTTTCCCACCATTCTTCCAGCGGCAACAGTCCCCATTCGCCGTTGGCATGCGACATCAATCCGTTCAAAGCGTCGGTGAAAGTCAGCATCGCCCTTGCCTTACAAGTAATCGCAATTCTGCCCAGCGGGAATCGTGGCCGTCCATCCATAGTGAATCCATCTAAATCACTTTGAATACGTTATGGAGCTCTGCGTGATCGACGTTGCATTCGATCTCGGCCAATGAGCCAACTGCTGAGTTCGCCGTCCTGCCATTGCAGCTGCGACGGCACACGAGCCAAACGCCCAATGGTTTTGCAGGACCGCGCAAGTACATCGAAGGCCACGATTTTCCGCTAAATGCGCGTTTTCTCGATTTTTGATGTACTTTTCATGCCCGGCATGGTACACTTCATCTATAATAATTCACGATTATGATTATTTTCAAGAGATGGAATGTAGCATGGCCAATGACGAAGCCGGAGGCCGTTCGCGGACGCGTGAACGCCTCGGAAAACTGTTGCGCGAGGGCGGGGATGTCCTGACAGTCGAAAACGCTGGCCGCATCCTGGGAATCGGCAGAGAGGACGCAGCGAAGGCGCTCGCGCGCTGGTGCAAGCAGGGCTGGCTGAGCCGTATCAAGAGGGGAGTTTACGTTCCGGTCCCCTTAGAGTCGATCAACAAGGATCGCGCTCTTGAGGATGCTTGGATCGTCATTCCCGACCTGTTCGGGCCGGCTTATGTCGGCGGATGGTCGGCTGCCGAGCATTGGGACCTGACCGAGCAGGTTTTCCGGGACATCTGTGTCTTCACCGCGCGGGCCGTCGCCAAACGCCACCAGCTCATTCATCACATTCCCTTCGTTGTGACGCACATCTCGCCCGATCAGCAATTCGGCACGAAGACCGTTTGGAAAAAGGAAAAGAAACTGTCGGTATCCGACCCGACACGGACCATCGTGGACATGCTTTCCAATCCGTGGGCCGGTGGGGGCGTTGAGCATGTCATCGACTGTTTCAGGAACTACATCAAAAGCCCTCACCTCAATCCTCAGCAACTGGTCGAATACGCTGAGCGCCTCGGCAACGCGGCAGTATTCAAGCGGCTGGGCTTTCTGGCGGAGCAGCTGCTGGGCGGCGACCATTTTCTGGTAAATGCCTGCAAATCGCGGCTCAGCAAAGGTAATGCACAGCTCGATCCGGCACTCAAGGGCGACAAGCTGGTAACCCGCTGGCGGCTGTTCGTCCCCTCGATGCTCTCCTTCGGAACGGAGGCAACAGCGTGATTCCCAAGAATGAAATCGTTGAATTGGCAACACAGGCCAGCCTGCAAACCCACGTCATCGAGAAGGATTACGTTCTGGGCTGGCTGCTCGCTGGCATCAACCAGCACCCGGCGCTTCACGATACGTGGGTTTTCAAGGGAGGTACGTGCCTCAAAAAATGCTACTTTGAAACGTACCGTTTCTCTGAGGACCTGGATTTCACGTCCCAATCTCCGCCATCTGCGGGATCAAGCCAAGAATCTTGTACGCCTCGTCCATACATTAAGAGATCATCGCGCTTACAGCAGTCCGCCGGTAACAGATTGCGATGCAAAACCAACAGCATGATACTGACGGCGTTTGCTCACAGATAATCAACCCGTGCGCCCACATCGGCCGTGCCGGCGCCTCTTCGACATTCGGATCCATGGTGCGGCTACTGAAAATAAAAAGGGTGTTCCGGCGGGAGACGCTGGGCCTCCGGGGTTGTAACCGGATGTACGGCCTCAGTGCGATCGAACCAGATAAACTCGTCGAACTGATGCGCGAGCTCGGCATGGAAGTAGTGGCTAGCTAGTTCCGTTTCTGGCCGATAGATTACGCCAATCGCACGTTCCAGTCGCGGGACCGACAGTTCTATGCCGATATCCGATTTGCGCGGTTCGCGGAGGTGCAAGATGCAAGCATCAACACGCGACTTGTGGAAAAGATGCTCAAAACTGTCTGGATGCGCTGCCCGCACCTGCATGATCTCGACTGGCTCATCCCAGTTGCTGGCCGCGGCAACCGTTCCATGGTTGGTCCCCTGGCCGATGAGATAGGCCGCATCACCGAATCGTTCACGACATAGTTGCCCCACATTAATTTCGCCGCTGGCACCCATTTGCGTATAGGCAGCATTTCCCACGTGGGAGTTATGTTCCCAAACGACGGCCGCCGAGTTTTCGCCGTGAAAGCGCAAAAGCAAATCTAATGTGTCGAACATGTGTTGATCCCGCAGATTCCATGAGGCAGAGCCGCCATAGTACATGACTCGGTAGTATCGTTCAGCGTTAGCCACCAGCCTGGCATTTTGCACGGCATCCATGAAATGCGCGCCATCATACTGTGCATATTTCAGCCGCTGCTTGAGCAGATCGGTCAGCACTGCGACCGCCTCATTTTCACAGACGCGGTATCGGCCGCCGACTGCCATTCGTCCGTATAGCGCTGGATCTCCTTCCCACGGCGTCAAACAACTATAGCGCAAACGCGCTGTTCGCGCAGCCTCCGGGTCCGCTCGGTCCAAGTAATCGAGAACGGCACGAATTGACGTGAAGACACTGTAGAGGTCGAGGCCATAGATGCCGACATGCCGCTGTGGATCATCGATGCCGAGGTTGAATTCACGCAGCCACTCGATAAAATCGAGCACCTCGCGGTTACGCCACATCCACGTGGGAAAGCGGGCGAAGGCCTGCCATTGATGTCCATCCACTGGTGTGAGCCGGCGAATGTATTGGTCGACGCGTGCGGCATCGGGCCAATCCGCTTCAATGGCCACAAACTGACATCGCTGCTGTTGAATGAGCTCCTTCGTGATTTCGGCGCGAGCTCGGTAAAACTCAGAAGTGCCATGCGTGGCTTCACCGATCAAAATCAGGCGACAATCGCTGCTGCGCTCAATCAGCGACGCTAAATTATCGCCACGAATTTCGCTGAGAGGTTCGGCCGCTTCGCGGATCAACTCGGCGACAATAGTCGGTCTGCTTCGTCGGATCGGAGGAGTAAATACGGCTGGGGTCGGCAGATTGCCGTCTTGCCAGCCTTGGGCACCAATCAACGGAACAAAGCGCACATCACATAATTCTTCGCGTCGGTAGTGAAGGCTCATGAATCGCACACGAAATAGAGGGCCGGCAGACTCTTGCATATTTGGCGACTGGCGCGGCATAATTTGCTCTCACACGGCGCAAATTCAGGCTTGTCTCTGCTGCCACATCGGTCGGTCGGCAATAAAAACGTTTGTACGATCGCGCGCTGGGCGCTTTCGTGTGCATTATCGGTCAATTCTTTTAACCAGGACATTTCCCATGTCGTCGCAAAATTATGACAAGATCAGGGGAGTGGTCACGAATCCGGCAAAGGCGATTGAGGTGACGTACCAAGCGGAAACACGCAAAATGGTGCCGTTTGTGCTCGGCACCAATCAAAAGAACGCCGCGGATGTGGAGGCCGTCTTGTGTTTCCAATATGCGGGCTCTAACCCAAACTTGCCCAAGGGCTGGCGTTGCTTCAATGTGAACTCGCTGACAACGGTGAGCGAGATAGCGTACAGTCCCGTCCCGGGGGTGCCCCCGAAGATTAAATTCAAAGAGGTGAAGAAACAAAGCAGCGTTGATGATGTCGACGTATGGCGGCATTGATGGATAGGCAGTCTTCCACGCCAGAGCGGTATTTTGGTTCCACGATCAATCGAAACCCATCGACACGGAGTTGTTTAGCATATGAACGCTCAACATTTTCTGACACGGTCTGATAGTGTCGCCCAGGCAGTATGTGGCCCGACGGCTGTGCGATCTGCCTGCGATCGCTCAATCGCCGACGCTGCCGAGATTGTGTCGACTGCGAGAGACCGACTGCTGGCGACCGCCGCGGAATGTCAGCGACGTAAGACATTAACCAACAATGGAAAATATTATGGCATTCCCAAGGCCAATGGTGAAGAAATCGTGCATTGCATTTCAAACACTGATGTCTTAAATGCCGTGGTCACGAGAAATCACTACGGCAGCCTGGTGTTGAATGCTGCCCGCACACTGTTTATTGATGTCGATGGAGACGATGTCGATGGAGATGAGCCTGGCGCCATACATCGGCTGGCGGGTGCATTCCTCGGCAGTCGGCAAACGGGCTGGCAAAGGATGTTCGACGATCTTCGCATCGTTCTGCAACACGAGACAAGCGAGGGCTTTCGCATCTATCGAACGGCGGCCGGCTTTCGACTGCTCGCGACCACCCACGAGTTTGAACCGGGATCGTCGCAGTCTAACCGCTTGATGCAAGCTGTGGGCGCCGACGCGGCATTCGTCGAACTGTGCCGACTCCAGAACAATTTTCGAGCGCAGTCTTAGCCCCAAACCATGGCGCTGCGGCACGCGGCTGCCTCCCAATTCATATCCACGCAAATCGACAGACCAGCAACAGCGATTCACCCAATGGCGGTCGCAATACGATCGGGCTTGCCGCCAGCGCACGACCTGCCAATACCTGGGACACATCGGTCCGAAAGATGCCCACGAGCGCATCGCGCCAATTATTGAACTCCACGATCGCGAAACAAAAGCGTTCGAATCGCTGCAGCTAGCGTGAATGTGCCGCACGATTCACACAGGTTTTGAATGGTCTCGCCGGCTTTCCATCAACCAAAACACGAGGACTGCGCCGGTTGCTTTGGCTGCGACCCCGTTATGGCAGCTTTTCAAGTGCCGACAATTCCGCCTGCGACGCCAGCCACTCTGACTGCGAAAGCGGAGCCAGCATGCCCTTGTCATCCACCTTGAAGCCGGATCGCGCCTCCGCCCAAGCATGGACGAATTTCGGATTATCGGGCAGTCTCTGCGGAACATCGTAAAGTCGCGCCGTACCGTCGGTACACTTGAACAAAATGATGGACCCGTCGGAACCAAACGTCCCATCATCTACCGAAATTTCGTGCTCGAGCGGTCGCGTCAGAGGTTTACAGCTCTGCGTGTCCCAAAGATGCGCCGACCGGTCTTTGCAAATGGTGAGCGCAAATCGTCCGTCCGGGCTAAGCGCAACTTTCGATACCGCGGAAGCATGCTGCAGAGGCGGTCCCAAGTCCGTTCCGCTCTTGGTATCCCACAGCCGTGCCGTTTTGTCGTCGCTGCCGCTAAGTACCATTCGCCCGTTTTGACCAAACGTTACCGAGTTAACAATTCCGGAGTGCCGAAGCGGGCTGCCGATGGGTTGGCCGCTTTGAGTATCCCACAGGCGCAGCTCCTGATCGTATCCTGCCGTAAGCACCGTGCGGCCGTCGGGACCGAAAGCCGCTCCCATAATTCTGGCTTCATGGTGCAAAGGTTTTCCCTGGGGCTGTCCTGTCCGAACGTCGCAAAGGTTACCGATTTTTTGATCCGAACCTCGGATGAACACCGTACTTCCATCGGGACTATAAGCGATCACCGATTCCTTCTCGCCAATCTGTACCGGGCTGGATAAAGGCTTGCCGGCCCTCACATTCCATAACTGCATTGCATGGTCTTCAAATTGGATGAGTACCGTTTCACCAGCGGCGCAAAAGTCGAATTCTTGAACCGCGCCATCAATCTCGACTGGCTTTCCCAAGAGTCTGCTTGTTTGGACATCCCACATCGAAACTCGCTGATCGGCGCTCCCAGTCAACAGAGTCTGCCCGTCTGGGCTGAACGCTACGGCCTTTACAGCTCCATCAAGGGCAAGCGGTTTGCCGAGCGATTTACCGGTGTGGGCGTCCCAAAGCCGTACCGTTTTGTCAACCCCGCCAGTTGCCACAATTGCGCCATTGGGGCTGATGACCGCGGCGTTCACCCTTCCTGCATCGTGCAAAACTCTGCCGTCGACGATATTCCAGAGTCTCGCCGTCCGATCGGCACTTGCCGTCAGGGCTGTGTGACCGTCGGGGCTGAAGGCCACGCCCATCACGATTCCTCCATGCCGCAGTGGTTCGCCAATTGGTTTTCCGCTTTCAACACTCCAAAGTCGTGCGGTGTTGTCATGGCTTCCGGTGAGGATAGTCTTGCCGTCGGGACTGAACACCGCGGCGAACACCGCTGCCTCATGCCGTAATGGCTCTCTCAGAGACGCGAACGTTTTGGCGTCCCACAGTTGCGCGGTCATGTCTGCACTTCCGGTGAGTATTTTGCTGCCGTCCGGACTGAAGGTAACTGCATAGATGGGTTTACCAAGTTGGAGGGGTTTTCCCAAAGGCTGTGAGGTTTTTACATCCCAGAGCTGAACCGCTCCGCCGGCGCTAGCCGTCAGCACGGTGCCGCCATCCGGACTGAAACTAACAGCAAACACCGCATCGCTGTGCACGAGCGAGTTTCCTAACGGTTCACCCGTTCGCCATCCCACAAACGTGCGGTCTTGTCTCTTCCCCCGGTAATTAGCACGTTGCCGTCCGGGCTGAACGCTACCGCCCAAACTTGGTCCGAGTGCCGCAATGGTTGGCCAATTGGCATTCCCGTTTCGCAGTCCCAACGCTGTGCCGTATTATCCTGACTGCCGGTCAACGCGACGCGCCCATTGGGACTGAAAGCCACGGCTCGAACTGAATCGGCGTGCATCAGCGGTTCGCCAAATGGCACTGCTGCCTGCACATTCCACAGCCGTGCCGGGCACTTTCGGTCGTGACCGCCGATCAGAATTGTGCGGCCATCAGGGCTAAAGGCCACGGCAACCAAGGCGGCATCCTGCACGAGAGGACGTCCACCCTGAGCTGACCAACCGGCCATTAAGCCGCGGATTGAGCTGCTCAGTGGAGTGTCCGGACCAGCTTCTTCGTAGGCGCGGGAAAGCAAGGTAATGCCTTCCATTTCTCTCCCGGCGCTGTATTCTCCGGAAGCGCGGAGGAGTAAGTTGTTAACGCCTTCGATCCGACGCAAGTCGGCTTCGTGCCCCAGTCGTGCCTGATGGACAGCAACGATGGGTGCGACGATCGACATGGTCGCCAGCACTAACAGTAAAGCGGCGGAGAGCGACGCCACAGCGGGGTTCCGTTTGCACCACCGCCAGCCGCGTTCCAAACGCCCAACCGGCCGAGCCTGAATTGGGTTGCCTGCTAAAAACCGTTGCAAATCCTCCGCCACTTCGCGTGCTGTGCGGTAGCGCTTCGCGGGGTCCTTTTCAAGGCATTTCAGCGTGATCGTTTCCAAGTCGCGTGGCACTTGTGAATTAAGCTTGCGCAGGACTGGGCGGTTCCTCATCCAGAATCTGAACGATCAGCATGCGGGCTTCGCCGCGGAACGGCAGCACACCGGTGAGCAGCTCGAACAGAATTACGCCCAATGAATAGACGTCGCTACGGCGATCGGCGCGGTGCCCTTCCCCACGGGCTTGTTCAGGCGACATATAGGCCGGAGTGCCGAAAACTTGTCCTTCGACGGTCATCGTCACGTCGCCGGTTTCACGACGTGCCAGTCCAAAGTCGATGACATGCGGCTCTCCGGTTCGGTCCAGCATGATGTTGCTGGGTTTCAGATCGCGATGCACCACGCCTGCTTGATGCGCGTGATGCAAGGCCTCTGCAATTTTCACAACCAATTCGGTCGCCTCTCGCGCGGAAGGTCGCTTGCCGGTCAGCCACTCGCGAAGATTAGCCCCGTCGATGAAATCGGTAACGATGTAAACCATCTCGCGTTCACGACCAACTTCATGAACACCGGCGATGCGTGGATGCTTTAACTGGGCTGCCGCCCGTGCATCGCGCAGGAACATTTCGGTCTCTTGTGGATCGAGATTCGGCTGGCGCGGAATCTTGATGGCCACAGTGCGCTGCAACCGGGTATCCTGAGCCTTCCAGACGCTGCCGTGGCTCCCAATACCTACTTGCTGCACCAGTTGGAAGTGCCCCAGCAACTGCATTCCAGGGCGGTAGGTGCAAGTGGTCTCAGTTCCCGCCAAACTAAAATCGCTGCCGCAAGATGGGCAAATTAAGTGTGTCGAGAAATTTTGCCCACCGGAATCAAACCGAACATCGCAGTGCGGACAGCAGACTTGCATACGCGCCACTTAGACCGTGGAACCCGCAGTCGGGACGATTGTTACTCCGCTCCATTATCAGCTTCCTCAATAAGATGTAAAGCAACTGCGTCACCGCACGGAATGCGCGATTGCGAGGCGTAAAACTATCCGACCTTAAGTTCTCCCCGCTGCAAGCGACAGAGCCAAGAGATACGGCACCGGGTTGCTTCCCAAGGCGTTGAGTACTGTGCCGCCGGCCGTGAAACAGTGGGTGACCCAGTTGGGTTGGCCGTATTTTTCCAGGGCCGCACCTCCTTCGCCGCCGCCGACGTAAACCTCGACGCCGGCGTCTTTCATCCGCTTGAGTTGGCCGATGAACTGCTTGGTGCCCGACTCGAAGCGCGGGTCTTCGAACATGCCGAAGACGCCGTTGTGGAAGGCGACGGCCGGCCGATTTCCGACCGACAGTTTTGCGTTGTTGATGAATTCGCCGATTTTTTGCGCGAAGAATTCGGTTGTTTTCGGGCCGACGTCGAATTGCTGATCGCCGGGGCCGATGGTGTTAGAAGCCCGACCGTCTTGCAGGATAAAATCGACGGGCAGCACGAATTGGATTCCCTTTTGGCGACCCTCGGTAATCATTTGTTTGGCTTGTTCGATCCGCTCGTTCGGAATGAAATAGGGCTTATCGGCATGAGCGGGATCCTCGGCCACGCCCAATGAAAATTGCTTGCCGGAAAGTTCGGCTTCCGCTTTTTTCAAGGCCATAGCCAGCGAACCGGCGGTGATGACCCAACGGATGGCGCCGCGGGCGATCATGGCTCGCAAGTCGTCGAGCTTGTCGATCTTTAGCCCACTGAAAACAACGAGCTGAGCTTTCAGACAGCGTTGCATTGGTCCGTCGAACTCCCGGGCTTCGTAATTCCCCAAGGCCACGCGGTCCATCGCGGCGGGTAGCACGGTCGACGAACTATCCAAGCTGCCGGCCGAGAGCGCCTCGTGAACGTAAACGGTGCCGACTTTGCTGGCAAATTCGTTCGCGAGTTTGGCAAGATTTGCTACAAGTTTTGGCAAATCTTCGGCGGTTGCATCCCAAAGCACCCGTTCGATTTTGTAGCGACGCGTGTTTTCCAACACGAGCACGTCGCCAAGTTGGCTGTTTTTGATAGTCTCGGCTGCTTGCGGCGCGATGGTGTTCGACAATTCATCGAGCCAACCGGCAACCAGCGGCACTTGCTTGCCGAGCAGTTCGCCCAGCCGCGCGGCAACTTTGCTGAGCGTGCCTTCGGGTTTGCGGCCGATGTGGCCCAACAGGACTTGTCTCCAGCCGCGTTCGATCCCGAACTTGAGCGTATCGATCATCGAACGCAAGCGTTCATCCCCCTCGCCGATGTTCGCGCCTGGTTTGGCATCCAAATCGCCGCGAATCAGCACAACCGTTCCACGCGGCAAAGGCGATAGCGAGTCGAGCCGCGGAATAGCTGCCAAATAATCGCCCAGCGTTTCATGCGGCGCAGGAGATGCACCGAGGAGCGTACGGCACCAAGACAGCATGGATTGTTCAGTAACATTCATGATGGAGAAACCTCGCAATTGATGAAGCTGGCACCCAGTATCACGTAACTGGTGGGCGAACCGGCCTCACGAGGCTACCGGTCACCGTGCCGGCATGTTGTTTGCTGGCGTTTGCAATGGATGATAAGATACGATTCGTAGCGCAGCGCACCAAGGGGACGCGCAGTAACTTCATTGAATCGGACAACAAAGGGACGAGGATCGAGAGACGAGGGAATGGCGATGCCAAACGGTTGGCGGTATCCTTCGGCCCCTCGATTTCCATCCCTGACGTAGCAGCATGCGAGACCATTCCAGTTGGAGTCTGAATTGGGGCATGTGGGGCGGCGTGCGGGTTCGAGCCCACGCCTCGCTGCTGATTGTGTTTGTGCTGATGCTGTATGTCGCCTGCCGGCTGCGCCCACCGACCAAGGTTCGATTCTGGGGCTGATGTCCTCGGCCATTCTCTTGACGACGGTCATTCTGCACGAACTCGGTCACATTTTCGCCGCTTGGCGAGTTGGCGGAAGCGTCGATCTGGTAATGCTTGCCCCGCTGGGTGGCTTGCAACTGCCGAGCGTGCCGCGCGAGCCGCAGCGCGAAGTGACCGTGGCCATGGCCGGCCCGCTGGCAAACCTGTTCGTCATGGTCATGATTGGGCCGCCGCTGATGCTGGCAAACATCAGCGTGCTAGAGATCCTGTTGCATCCACTTTATCCGTCGGGAATGTTGACCGAGCCGAATTGGTGGATCACGGGCTTGAAAATGGCGTTTTGGTTCAACTGGCTGATGCTGCTGGTGAATTTAATTCCTGCGGCCCCGTTCGATGCCGGGCGAGCCCTGCGCAGTGTGTTGTGGCCGGTGATGGGTTACCGCGCGGCCATGCGCACCGTCAGCCGCAGCGGAATGCTAACGGCACTGGTGCTGTGTTTGATCGCGCTGTGGGTGCATGACCCGCGCGACGATCGGACGGTGCCAACCTGGTTGCCGCTGATCAGCATTGCGATTTTCATTTATTTTTGTTCACGGCATGAAGCGCAGCGCAGCGAAGACGAAGATCCGGATGACGATTTGTTCGGTTACGATTTTTCGCAAGGCTACACCAGCTTGGAACGAGCGCCGAGTTGGGCGCACCGTCATCGGCTGGGTCCCTTGCGGCGTTGGCTCAAGCAGCGGCGCGAAATGCGCGACCGTCGACAGCGGCAAATCGAGGAAGACGAGGAACGCCGTTTCGACGAGATTCTAAGCCGCATCAACGAAGTAGGAATCAATGCGATTTCCGCCGACGAACGCGCCCTCCTCAATCGGGTGAGTGTGAGATACCGCAATCGAATGCAGCCGTAACGAGCTGAACCTCGAATCGATGCCGCGTAACTCTACGAGGCAGCAAATTGCGGAACTTAAATTCTTGGCAAGCAGGGCCGGAAATATCGGAATCGCCGGCATTTCCTCACCAGCTTCCGGGGCATCTTTAAAGTGCAGTCGCCGTCTGGAAATTCCGGGCGGCGAACGATGTTACCTTGTTTTGCCGGATCTGACCGAGTGGCCTAGAGTCTTGAAAGCAGCACTCATGCGGTATTGCCGTTGCGCGGTCTGGAAATACAACCGCAGCGACGCTAGGAGTTGTGTTGATCAGAGCAACCTCTTAGGGCAGGCGGTCGAATGTCGCTCGTGGTAACCGGTGCAAATGGACAGCCTTCGGTAGCGGCCGGTGGCAATGATCACGATTTCAGCACGATGCTGGAATCGCTCGAGTTGTGTTTCGGCGCGGCAGCTTCTCAATCTTGAATGCCACTAACGGCGATTACTCGAAGCCGGGGGATTTGCGACCCTGCAGTGATGCACATTTGTATGCAGAATTGTGCTTGCAAGCGTCACGTCGTGGCAAGCCAGAGTTTATTGCCGAAGAAGACCCGGTCGTGCTGCTCGCAATTCCCTTGTTTGGAGCGAGCGAGGCGCATTACGTGGCTGTCGCTCCCTTTGCCATTCGTTCCGCCGATGTCGCGACGATTGCTAACGCAGCCAACAAGCTTGGTTTCAATTCAAAGGACACAGCAGCGTGGGCCCAGCAGCAAACCACCTGGCCAGCGGCTCGCTTGTTGCATATGGCGAATTTGTCAATCGCCAGTTGGCTGAGCGGCGCCGCCGGGGAGAAATGCGTCGCGAGATCGACGAACTATCGGCACACCTGGCCGCAACCTACGAAGAGCTCAGCTTGCTCTACGGACTGACACAGAAGTTAAGGATTTCGGCGTCAATCGAGGAGCTGGGCACCAAGGCATTAGAGTGGCTTGCGGAAGCGATTTCCGCCGAGGGATTTTTGTTACAGCTCATGCCGCTTGCAAGTCAGGCCAAGGAGTCTGCTGCACACTCCACTCCCGAAACCAAATTTCTGAAATTCGGACACTGCCCGTTCGATCCGGTTCAGTTCCCGGAGTTACTCGAACGGCTTAATTTGCTCGATTGCCCGCGGCCTGTCGTTATTAATCCGGCGAGCCACAGCCAAGGGTTCGACGACTGGCCGTTCGCTGGCATGCGGCAAGCGGTTGTCGTGCCGCTCATGGAAGGGGAAAACCTGATTGGATGGCTCGCCACATTCAATCACGACAAAAATCGGGAATTCGGTTCGTCGGAAGCAAGTTTGCTCTCTTCGGTGGCCGCAATTCTTGGCATTCATGCGGGCAACATCGAGCTGTATCGCCAGCAGGCGGAATTCCTGGCCGGCGTGGTGCGAGCACTCACCTCGGCGATCGATGCAAAAGATCCCTACACATGTGGTCACAGCGATCGCGTGGCAAGAGTAGCTGTCAAACTCGCCGATCGCCTGGGATGCGACGGACAGGAGCTGGAAACGATTTACTTGAGCGGACTGCTGCACGACATCGGCAAGATCGGCATTGATGATCAAGTCCTGCGCAAGCCTGGCAAGCTGACTGAGGCCGAGTACGAGCACATCAAAATGCACGCCGATATCGGCTACCGCATTCTGAAAGATCTCAAACAACTTGGGCAAGTGCTGCCGGCGGTAAGGCACCATCACGAGGCGTGGAACGGCAGTGGCTACCCCTTGGGACTTTCCGGCGAAGAGATTCCCCTCTATGCCCGCATTGTGGCCGTCGCTGATGCTTTTGATGCGATGTCCAGCGATCGTCCCTATCGCAAAGGCATGCCAGACGACAAGCTCGATAGCATTTTCATCGCCGGCACCGGGAAGCAATGGGACGCCGATGTCGTCGAGGCATTCTTCGCCGTGCGCGAGGAAATCCGGCGCATTGCGCACACCGATGGGGATGTGGCCACGGCCGAGTTGGCGCACCTGTCGTAATTGTGGTTCTGCTGTGATAATTCAGCATCCATTGAGTTGCGCTTGGAGTTTGTCGCTATGCCGCACCGAGAAGAAGATCGAGAAGATTTACTGCGCGAGGCGACGGCGCTCGTGGAGCGAATCGAGCTGCAGATCGACGGATTTGACGAACCGATTGTGGCTGGCTTCCGCCGTGATGGCGCAGCCAGTTTTTTCTTCGGACAGCAAGTCGTTTATCAATTCAACGCCGCTGGCCAGTTGCGGCGTGGCTTTCTCAGCGGTCGGCTTTTGAAATCAAATTGCGGCCAGTTAGCAGAACTCACTCGGCAGCGAACTGCGGATGCCGTAAACTTGCTGCGACATAATCTGACGGCCAAAGAAACCTCACAGGTTTTGGCCGAAGCCGGGCGGCGGCTGCGATCCTTGAGAGAGTCATTGTGGACTCAACAATTCCGAATTGTCGGCCAGATGCCGGCGAAAGCGGATATCGACGCCAGAGTGCTGAATTGGCTTGATGTTCTGCCGATACCCATCGCAGTTGCCAGCTCTCCTCGAGTCGGCTAGCGAACATGCCTGCCATACTAACCCGACGCGCAAGCGAAGGACGCAGTGGCGGGGTTCCCTCGCTTGCGCGTCGCGTCGCGTTAGTTTAGCGCGGCGACTATTTCTGCTGAACCAACAGCGGAGTCGAACTTCGTCCCTGGTTCATGAAAACCACGGCGAACAAACGCCAGCGCCAGTGGCGCGCCCAGCCGTGGCGACCAGCACGCCGATGTGATTTTCCCAACCGACATCTCACCGCTGCGTAGCTCAGTGCCTGACTCAGGAACTGATTGCCCTAAGAATTTTATTCCGCGGAGCAAGCGGTTAACGTGTCCCAGCGCATCGATGCGTGCTACCGTCTCTTGTCCGAGATAACAACCCTTCGTGAAGCTGATAGCCGATGGGTTGCGATCGATCTCCTGCGGCAGGTTTTCGCTGCTGATGTCACGCCCAAACCACGGCGTGCCGTGCTCGATTCGCACGGCTTCCAGCGCTTCAGTCCCACACCCAACAGCGCCCGCCGCAACAAACGCCGCTTCCACTTCGATTAACGCGTCATGTCGAAATGCGATCAGAAATCCAACCGGCCCGGCCAAATCAACGCGGCGAATCCAAACCGGAAATGTCGCGATTTGTGCCGCCGTGTGAGCCAGCCGTTCCTGTGGAATCGGCAAATTCTGGTTTGCAAGCAAGGCTTCCGCCTGCGGGCCCGAGAGCAGCAATTCCGCCCATTCATGCGAGCGATCGCGAAGCTGCACGTCTTCACGGATCAGATATCGATCAAGGTGCGTGATCAAAGTCTGAGCCTGCCCTGGCACCGTTTCAATCACATGCGAGTCGGGACAGGCAAAAATGAACACATGCCCGACAACGTGCCCTTTAACGTTCAACACAAACGCCTCGCAACCGCTGCCGACCGACAGATCGCGCACGGCATTGGTCGTTAAATTGTGCAGAAAGCTGGCCCGATCGCGGCCGGTCAGCTCAATTTGCGTCCGCGTGCTGAAATCCACGAGCCCCACGCCATGAATCAACGCAGTGTATTGGGTTTCAAATTCGGCGGAGACCATCGACATCGTATTACTCCGCCGTCAAAATCGGCCGCGCAGTACTGCGCATCGGCCACCACAATGCAGGAAGCGTGGTGCGATGCCAACCGAGCGATTTCCTCAGGCGCCGCGACGTGGGCAAACCCAAGCGGTGTCACCTCGTCTTCCGATAATCGGCTCAGCAGATAAATCGTCACGCGATCTTGCGCCTCTGCCAACAGTCTGGCCAGCGGTGCATCCGGGGAGCGCTGCTTTCGCAGCCGATGTTGCGCTGCGTCGGCATCGCTGGAATCGATTAACTGCCGCAGCGCAGGGCCGACTTTTGAATCGAGGTCCGTACACAGCACGATCGCACCGCCATCGTTGACCAAACCCAATGCCGATTCCAAAGCTAACCCCACGTTGGCCCACGTCTGTTGCGCTCGATTGCCGCCAACGCCGGCGATCACCAGATCAGCCCGACGCGAAACTTTAGGTTGCCATGCAGATCGAAATCGGTCGCACCCCTCATGAAATACGGCCTCAGGCGAACCGGCAAGCACGGTGAGCGATTTTTGTCCGCTTCCCGGCACGACCTGCGCGGTGATGAGAATGCCTAAAAGCCATGCCGCGTGATCGATTTGTTTTTGCCGATGCAACCGTTGCCCCGCGGTTGGCGGCACGCCGTTAGGAGCAAGGTGATCGATTGTCTTGCGATCGGCGAAAGTCGGGTACAGTGTTTCATTCCACGGCTCGGCGTCGCCGTTGCGTTCCTCCCAGTGCTCAGACCGGATCGAGCCGATGGGAATCACGAGATCGGCATCGCACAACCGCCGATTCATGTAAATTGGTTCCCCGTGAGCATCGGCCGCCAGGTAAGAGAGCTCATTTCGATCGACGGCGTCGTGAGTTGCGAGTTGAACCGTTTCTCGCAACTCGGCCGGCAAACGTGAACGTGGATCAACCGCGCCAGCGTCGATATCGGCCTGCGTACGCAACACCGTGATGTCAGACGCTGCGGCTCCGCCTGAAATCAATGCAGGCACGATCGCCGCAATCACTTCGGCGCCTTCCTGCACACCGGGAGCCAGTGCCAGCACGATGCGGTCGCCGGGAACCGTCGCTTGCCGCAGTGGCGGAAAATCTAGCGGCGACTGAAACGCCCGAGCCGCACAGGTCGCAGTGTTTTCCTCCGGGGACCTCGGGCCAGCACAATCGGCAATCAGCACGCCGTCCGGAAAAACGAGCCGCAATTCGGCGGCGTCGCCGTATCTCAGAATTGCCGAGGTTTTTTCAGCGGTTGCCATGCTAGCACGCCCTGTAAGTAAAGTTGCTAACGCATCATAGCGCCGCAATTTAGGACTGGTCAAGAAGTCGAGCTTTACCCAATTGGCCCGGAAGTGAATAATCCGCAGCCCAGAATTGGCCCCGCCAATTCCCAAATCCAGTACATACCCATCCGCAGGTGACTTGAAACATGAAGTCGCAATCATTTTGTCGCTTCGACGCGCTGGCAGTTTTCACAACGTTAGGAGTTTTATGGGCGCTATCCATCGGCTGCGCCCGAGTTCGGATGTCGGCTCCGGCACTTCGCAAGGAGCCCCGACAACCAACAATCCACCGGATACTAGAACGAGTGGCGCAAACAACGCCGGCCCGGACAACCGCACGGCGGATCAAATCCTGAAAGACATGGCGGCTGCTTACCGCAAATCCACCAGCTATGCCGACAACGGACAGGTTCGTCGCCGCTTCGAACGCAACGGCCAGCCGCTCGAGCAAGTGTTCGACTTCTCGGTGGCCTTTGTGCGGCCGAACAAACTGCGGCTGATCTGCTATGACGCCATGGCGGTGTGCGACGGCAAGCAATTTCGCGCGGCGGTAAAGACCATTCCCAACCGCGTCATGCAAGTTTCGGCGCCCGAGACGCTGACGCCGGAATTTATCGTGAACGATCCGCAGCTCCGAGCCGCATTGCAAGGCCCGGGCGGAGCGCCGGTGCAAATTGCGTTTCTAATGACCGACAACACCATTGCCCAACTGCTGCAAGACGTGATGTCGCCACCAAAGCTGTTGCAACCAGAACCGATCGATGGCCGCCGTTGCAACCGGGTGGAAATCGACGGGTCTCAGGGCATGCTGACTTTGTGGATCGATCAGCAATCCAACCTTTTGCGGCGCATCGAGCTGCCGACGAAGGAATCGAAACAGGAATTAGATCAGGATGGACCGGTAAATAATGTAGCGCTGAGCATCGAGTTCGCGAACTCTCAGGTCAACGAGAAGGTGAACGATAATGCTTTCGTCATGGAAGTTCCCGAAGGTGCGAAGGTTGGTCCAACGTTGGTCGAAGAAGTTGCGCCGGCACCGATTTCCCCGGCCACTGAACCAGCCGCGCTGAAGCTTACCAAACTGTGGACAGCCGAGGGTATTAAAGATCCGGGCAATTTGCTCGTCGTTGACGGCGCTGATGGTAAGCCACGTCTGCTAGCCATCGACGGCTGGCGTGTCGTGGCCGAACTAGACGAGCAGGGCAAAGTTGTCACCCGTCACGAATTGGACATTCCTGACAACGCCGTGGTCAACTATCTCCGCACTGCGGTGGATGGCCAAGGCAAACGATATTTTGTGGCCTCGGGTAACGGGCAGGCACAGTTTTTTGTGTTCGACGAAAACTGGAAGAAAGTGCTCGCTTTCCCGAAACCCGAAGACGGTGCAGCGGAAGGTGTTTGGGATGTGCAAATTGCCGACCTGAAGGGTGACGGCAAGCCGCAACTGTTTGTCGGCTACTGGGGCGACGTAGGTGTGCAGGGTGTAGCGCTTGACGGTAACCGCCTGTGGCGCGATCGATCGATTCAGTTCGTCTTCCGCCTGGCAACAACCGAGCCCGATGCCTCCGGCCGCCGTCATTTGCTGGCCACGCATAACCGGGGCACGATCGCTTCGTTCGATGCCGACGGCAAAGCAGAGAAGGAAATCGCCATCCCCAACCGCAATGTGTATTACCTCGTCGCTGACGATCTGGATCACAGCGGCAATAATAGCTACTGCGGCCTGGCAGGCACGGCCAGCGGCGAAAACACCGCGCTGGGCATTGCGCTGGATGGCCGCGAATTGTGGAACTACACCTTGCCACCTGGAGTGCATGGTCGACCGGTAGAAGTAATCACCTCCGGAGATATCGCGGGGGATGGAAACCGCGATTGGCTCTTGGCCGGTCCGGACGGCTCGATCCACATTCTGGCCGCCGACGGCAAGCCCATCGACAAATTCAACACCGGCTCGGCCCTGGGCGGCATGAGCGCCACCAAAATCGGCGACCAGCGCGTGCTGCTTCTCTCCAAAGTATTCGACAAACCCGACGGCGATGCGAAGGGCACGCTGGAAGCTTGGGTAGTGGAGCCGACTTCCAAGTAATCGAATCCGGATGCCGCAATTTGAGGCACGCCGCTGGCAAAGTCCGGTCATGGCCAGGGAGAACACACTGGTGGACCAAGAGCCGGAATTGTTGTTGCAAGGTCGCCGCTTTCGGGTCGTGCGCAAGCCCCGGCAGTTGGCCGATGGCAAAGTGATTGCGCACGATGTTGTCGTGGCGGCCGGTGCAGTGGTGATTCTGCCGATGGTCGCGTTGGATCGGGTCTGCCTGATCCGCAATTTTCGGATCGCGGTGGACGAAACGTTGATCGAGCTGCCTGCCGGCACCATCGAAGACGGCGAAGATCCGCTTGAAACAGCTCGGCGAGAACTCGTCGAGGAAACCGGCTACCGGGCGGGGCGTCTGGAAAAGCTGTGCGAGTTTTACATGTCGCCGGGCATTTTGAACGAACGAATGCACCTATTTCTGGCCACCGATTTGCAAGCCGGCCCAACAGCGTTGGAATCGGGAGAGGAAATTCAAACGCACGTGGTCGACTGGGTCGAAGCCTTGCGGCTTGTGGAAACCGGCCAGGTGCGCGATGCAAAATCGCTGGTCGGCCTGCTATTCTATGACCGCATGCGAAATCGGCCCTAATTCTATGTGCGGTTTAGTCGCGTCGCATCGCCCGCTGAATATCGCGCTTGGCCGATTTTTGCTTGAGCACTTCCCGTTTGTCGTGCAATTTGCGTCCTTTGCAAAGCCCCAGCAGCACTTTAGCGCGGCCCTCGGTGAAATACATTTTCAGCGGAATCAGCGTCAGGCCTTTTTCCGACGCACGGTGGGCAAACTTTTTCATTTCGCGCCGGTGCATCAGCAATTTACGTGGGCGCTTCGGAATATGATTCAGCCGATTGGCTTGCACATATTCCGGAATATCACAGCCCATGAGCCAGACTTCGTCGCTCTTGATGCGGGCGTAGGCCTCCTCCAACGAGAGCCGGCCGGTGCGCAGACTCTTCACCTCGCTGCCAACGAGCACAATGCCACACTCCAGCGTTTCGAGTACTTCGTACTCGTGCCGGGCTTTGCGGTTCTGAGCGATGAGCCGCTCGTTATCGTGCTCCCGATCGACAGCGACTTTCTTTTTGCCGCCTTTTTGTGGTGATTTCTTGGCCGTGGCTGTGTTCCTGTTTCCTGGTGTCCGCTTAACGCTTGCCCACTGGAATGATAGACTTGCAAGTCTAACCGAGTTGGTATCACGCTTAAAGTCTAAGACTTTCATGCTGCTTGAGCTGCCGATTATCGGAAGTCCGCTGGCAGAATTGCCACAGGACGCTAAACCGCAAGAAGGCGAAAGCGGATTAGCGGCTGGATCTCGTTTACCCAAGTGGCTCAAAAAGAACCTGCCCGTAGGTGGTGGGCTACAGTTCACTTCCCACTTGATCGACGATCTACACTTAGAAACCGTCTGCGAAAGCGCCAAGTGCCCGAATCGGCTGGAATGTTGGTCGCGAAAAACGGCCACGTTCATGATCTTAGGGAATGTCTGCACGCGGCCATGCGGATTCTGTTCCGTGCCGAAGGGAAAAACCGAAGAGCTGGAAATCGACGAGCCCGATCGCGTGGCCGAAGCGGCGGCCCGTTTGGGTTTGAAGCATGTTGTCATCACGTCGGTCACACGCGACGATTTGGATGACGGCGGGGCCGCACATTTTTATCGCTGCGTGTTGGCCGTTCGGGAACGAACCGGCGCGGCGGTGGAAGTGCTGACGCCTGATTTTCTTGGCAAACCAGGGGCGATTGAAAGGGTGATGGAAGCGGCGCCGGAAGTGTTCAATCACAACACCGAAACCGTGCCGCGGTTATATCGAACCGTGCGGGGCCGCAAAAGCGACTATCGCTGGACACTACAGCTGCTGCGCCGGGCAAGGCAACTACAGCCGGAGACCAAAACCAAAAGCGGGCTGATGCTGGGACTCGGCGAAAGTCGCGACGAACTGCTCGACGTTTTGGCCGACTTGCTCGACGCTGGCTGCGACATGCTCACGCTGGGGCAATATCTGCAACCGACGCCCGAGCATCTGCCGGTCGTCCGTTACGTGCCGCCGGAGGAATTCGACGATTTGGGTCTCCTTGCAAAAGCGATGGGTTTCCGCCGCGTGGCCAGCGGACCATTCGTTCGCAGTAGTTACCACGCTGGCGAGATGGCCGACGGTTGAGCCGCAGCCGCTCGGCCAAGCAGTGAAATAGTTGCCGGCGACGCGGGCTGGAGATACTCTAAAGCAGCGGTCTTCAGGGGTATGCTGTTTCCGACCGAGAGAGCCACCAGCCACCAACAAGGCGGTTCTATGAAAAACATTCTCTCCGCGACAATTGCCTTTTTGATGATCGTTGCAATCTCGCTGCCGAGTTGGGCCCAAGAGCGTTCTGAAGAGAAGACGTCCGAGCCAGAGCGTGCACGTGCATCAGAACCTGCCCAAACGGAACGCGCACGCCCCAGTCAAACAACCGGCCGGCAAACTTCGCGGCCAGCAGAGCCAGGAACCGAGGAGCGGACCACCGAGACAACGCGAGGGACTGCTCGCAGCGGCAGCGTTCCGCTGGCCACCAACGTCGATGAAACGCCGGTCGTGACGCATCACAAGATTGAGCTTACGGGCAAAACTCTGGAATACACAACCACGATCGCCCAAATGCCGCTCAAAGACGCCAGCGGCGAGACCGAAGCACACATCTGCTACTTCGCCTACACCTTAGATCATGCCGATCCCACGAAGCGGCCGCTGACTTTTGCCTTCAACGGCGGTCCAGGCTCCGCTTCCATTTGGGTCCACATGGGAGCGATGGGGCCGCGGAAGGCGGTGCTCACGGACAATGGCGACATGCCGCCGCCGCCGTTTCAGCTCGCGGACAATCCAAACACCTGGCTTGATGAAACCGATTTGGTGTTCATCGACCCGGTTGGCACCGGCTTCAGCCGCGCCAAAACGATGGAGGTAGCGCGGCGGATGAACGGCGTGCAGGGCGATATCCAGTCGGTTGGCGAATTCATTCGGCTGTACATCACGCATAACGATCGATGGGTATCGCCGCTGTTTATCGCCGGCGAAAGTTACGGTACATTTCGCGCCGCGGGATTGGCCGGACATCTCATCGACCAGGGCATTGCCGTCAATGGGGTGACGCTGATTTCAACCATCCTGAACTATGGCACCGCTCGCGGTGGCATGATCAACAACACGCCGTACGCTCTCAGCATACCGACTTACGCCGCCGATGCCTGGTATCACAAAAAACTGCCCGACGATCTGCAAAAGCAGGACCTCACTTTTGTACTGAACGAAGTCAAAGAGTGGGCGATGACAGGCTACCTTGAAGCGCTTAACAAAGGCGATTCGCTGGGCTCCGAGCAGCGCAAGGCGACCGTCGAAAAACTGGCCCGTTATACCGGCCTGTCGCGCGACTACGTGGACAATAGCAATCTGCGGATCGATACCGGTCACTTCGCGCGGGAACTGTTGCGCGACCGCAAGCTGACGATTGGCCGTTACGATGGGCGGCTGACCGGTCCTTCGCCGCTGAACGTCGGTGAGGTGGCGGAGTTCGATCCCTCGGGCTCGCTGCCGCTACCACCGTTCAAGGCCGCGTTCATGTCGTATATCCGCAACGAACTCGGCTACAGCAAGACCGATATGAACTACTACGTGAGCGGCGGCATTTTGCCGTGGGATTGGGGCTCGGAAAACAATTACGTTGATACGACCGGCGCACTCCGCAATGCCTTCACTAAAAACCCTCACCTCAAGGTCATGGTCTGTGCCGGCTATTTCGATCTTGCCACTCCGTTTCAGGCCGCTCAGTACACGCTCAATCACATGGGCATCCATCCCGAGTCGCAGCAGAACATCACCTGGCAGTTCTACGAAGCGGGACACATGATGTACATCGAAAAACACAGCCACGCCAAGCTGAAAAAAGACATCGCCGACTTCATTCACGCCGCCACGCGCCAGCCGTGAGCAATTTGCCGGCAAATTGTGCGTGGATGCTGGCCAGATCCGCTCACCAAACAAAACGGGCCGCGGCTTTTCGGCCACGGCCCGTTCGCTTAAATCAAACCTCAATCCGATTGCGACGGTGGAGTCGCTTCGAGAGCGGCGCAGATCGGGCCGTGCTAAGCACTGGCGCCTTTGGTGATCCAGGCCGTCGAATTAATAGTGGGTCCTCCGACGGAAGTACGGAAAGAGGCTTGTACGATAATGTCGTTTTGAATTCTTGGCTGCCCCGGGCGGCCTGAAAGTTCGACGCCAGATTGTATCGGTCATCTGGCTGCGGCACTCCAGACAAACGCTCGAGTTCGCCAGCCGCTCCTCATTGTAACTTGCTAGCGGCAGCATCCCAGGTGGGACTGGTTGAAATCTACCTTGATTTTTCGAGTTTGACCGTTTGCAGACTGGAATTCAAATGTGGAATTCCTCTTGCCCCTTGGCACGATTTTCGCTACAAGCGAGCCGCTTTTCTACGACTGTCTACGTTTCTGCCCGGTTCTGGGTTTGATCGTCAGCCTAGAACTGGGTTTTTAATCACTCCTGGCATGAGGACCGCTGTGCTCACTCCCAAGCTGCGCCTGATGTTGGTTCTGCTGCTGGCTGCGCTCGGATTCGGACTTTCTGCGGTGGGCCTCTCGCGGGCTCAAGTAGTCAGCACTGGCAGCGCGGTTACGGTAACACTGCGTGAACAATTGGAATTCGGATTGCTGGCACGCACTCCCGAAGAGCGGGCCTTCGTCTCGAAGGTGGTCGCTTTGGTCAACGACGGTACGCTGCCGCAGAGCCTGGTGCAAAGCACGTTTTTATGGGCCCGTTATAAGAAACCGTATCCGATGCCCTTTTTCCAACAGGCGCTCAAGCTGCGAGCGCAAGCGGCAGGAATTCGATTGTAGGCCCAGCCTGTTGATCTTTTTCGGCGCTGCTGCCGTTCTTTCACACAGTGGCGCGGTCGGGTTAAGGCCAACCTGCATGGCATTTTTGGCCTATAGTTGCGATGCCACGCCGGCAGATGGGGTTGTCGTGCAGGGCGAGGGTTTCAACCCTTTGATCCTATCACAGGCGGCATTTCTTCAGCATTTCGACCGGCAAGAGCGGTTTGTTCGGCATAACCAGACTGCACCACTATGCCATGCCGGCGCGGCTCGCTGACGAAAACTGAGGCCTAACCGCGTTGGAACCGGAGATCATTGTCCGATGACTGCCAAGCACTGGGGCGCCGATAACTATCGGGCGCCGCCGGACCGGGGCATGTTGTACTTTTCTTCGCCGTTGCGGCGGGTTGCGCTGGCCTTGCGTAGTGCGCTTACCAAGGCCGGGCTATCGGCTCGGGAAGTTCAGCCGGGTCTGTTGGCCACATCGTTTTCTGCACGACGAGCCGATATCTGGCGAACCGTATTTTCCGGCGCTTTCAAGAAGGCGGAAATGGAAACGGTCAAATGTCGTCTATTGGCTGCCGACACGCCACCGTCGTCCGCCGATTTTATGGAGGCCGAGAGCCTGACCGATTTTCTTGCGTGGCTCGACGGGCAGTGGCTCGCCGATGTGCTGGAGTCGCGCCGCTTATTCTCCGTCTTTCAGCCGCTGGTGTTCACCAAAAGGCCGCAGCGCGTGTATGCCTACGAGTGCCTGGTCCGTGCCCGAAATCCTCGCGGAAATATGATTTCGCCCGACCGATTGTTTAATGCGGCCCGAACCACCGGCTTGCTCAGCATTCTGGATGGCGCTGCCCGGCGCACGGCGATCGAATCGGTCACCCAGCACGGCTTGCGGACCCCGGCGTTTATCAACATTTATCCCAATGCTATTCAGGAATCGGCCCGCTTTTTGGATACCACGATTGCCGTCGCCGAGCGCACCAAATTGCCCGCTGAGCAATTCGTCTTCGAATTCGTCGAGACCGAGGAAATCTCCGATCCCGACGGCTTCTTCGAAATGCTTCAGGAACTTCGAGCCCGCGGATTTCGCGTGGCGCTCGATGACGTGGGAGCGGGTTATTCTTCGCTCAATGTACTGGTGCACGTGAAGCCCGATTTCATGAAGCTCGACATGGGCTTGATGCGCAATGTCGACCGCGATGTTTACAAAAGTTGCGTCGCGGCCAAGCTGTTAGAGCTAGCACAAGAGTTGAATGTAAAAACCGTGGTCGAAGGAATCGAAACCGTCGGCGAATGGCAATGGTCGCGCGAACATGGGGCAGATTTCGCACAAGGATATCTATTTGCTCGGCCCAATTGTCCGCCGCCCTTGCCGCAATTCAATGGCGACAGCTCCACCCTGGCCCACTCTGAACTGGTTTACACGGCGACAGCGAACGAAGATGCTTCGGGAGAAAATTCCCTCACTTTGGCGGTCCCCGAGGAGAGTCGCTAAACCGTGGAATCACTCTTTTACATCGTCGTGTGGGTCTTCCCCAGCGTGATGCTCGGCGTGCTGATCGGCCACTGCTGGGGGCGGGCGCCCGTGCTCATCCGCGAACGTCGGCTGGCACAGGAAGAACGTGAACTCACCCTGAAAGCGTTGCTCACTCTCATGGAAAGCACACAGCAGTTGACGACGGATGTCGATAGCCACACCTCCGAAATCGAAGCCGTGGGCCGCACCGTCGGCGATTTGCGCGTCGAAGGAGAACTGCAACAGGTAAAAATAGCGCTGGCGCAGAAAGTGGCCGAGGTCATCGAATCGAACCAGAAGCTGGAAGACGATCTGGTCGTGGCCCGCTATCGAATGCAAGCACAGGCTCAAGAACTGGACCGCACGCGGCTGGAAGCCCGAACCGACACGCTCTCCGGTGTCGCCAATCGCAAAGCATTTGACGAAACGCTGGATTTCTTACTGCGGAATTACAAACGGCACGGAACAACGTTTACGCTGGTGATGTGCGATGTCGATCACTTCAAATGGATCAACGATACACACGGCCATCCGGCCGGCGATCGCGTTGTCAGCCAGGTTGGAGCGTTCCTGAAGCACTGCCTGAGGGCCGGCGACTATGTTTCTCGCTACGGCGGGGATGAATTCGCCCTGCTGCTGCCGAAAGCCACGCTGGAAGTGGCGCAAGACGTGGCGGACCGCCTGCGCTTGGAAGTGGAGTGCCGCAATTTCGAGGTGAGCCAAGGGGGCGAACGCGTGTCCGTTACCTTCAGCGTCGGCGTGGCCACCGTGCGCGACGGGGACACGGCCGAAACGCTAATTCAGCGCGTCGATCAGGCACTGTACAAATCGAAACAATCGGGCCGTAATCAGACTCATGCGTTCGTCGAAGAGGGCGAACTGATGAAGGTTGGCGCATAAGCCATGTCGATTGCATTTCAGAACATCGCTCAGACACGGCAGCACTTCGGCTGGAAGGCTGCACTACAGCGTGCAGTTTCGCGATCAGCACAGAAATTGCTGCGGTTGGAAGTCAATGAAATGTTGTGGCTCGATGCTGGCTGCTTACCGGCCTCGATCGAATCCGACCCCGAGTTCCAGTTCCGATTTCTTACGGCTAAAGAAGTCTCCGGTTTTGCCGCAGATCCGAAGAATGATTTGGATGCATCCTTCGCGGTCCGCGCGACCCGCGGTCTCGATCTATGTTTCGCAGCCATCGCCAGCGGTGGTCAGCTTGCCAGTTATAGCTGGTATGCGAGCGGCTCTATTGAGCCAGAGCATCACTTGGGTGTCGCCATGTCGCTGCCGACGGATGTCGCGTACATGTACAAAGCGTTCACACATCCCGACTACCGTGGCCGCCGACTGTACGCCGCGACGGTGGCTTTGGCACTGAAAAATCTGGCCCATCGTGGTGTGACAAAGCTCGTCACCACTATTGAATGGACGAATTTTGCATCGCTTCGTGGTTGCCGTCGCTTGGGCTTTCAAGAATTGGGCCGACTATCAACGATTGGCCCGACGCGACATCGAATCGCCTTCACGTCGCGAGCAGCAAAATCCCGCGGCATCTGCTTTGGAAGCTCGGCGACTGTTCCGCAGCGTAAGTAAACACAGATAGCTGATTTCTCCGTGGCGATTTGCTTCATCGCCGGAAGAGCTTCCGCAGTGCACGCAGGAGCACCCAGCCGGCGAAGCCGCCGACGGCGATGATTGGCACTAGACTGATCGGATCGTGAATCGACTTGAATTCCGTTTCGCCATCTTTCATTTCGATGTACCCCAGCGGCGTGGCCTGCATGCCACCTCCGCCACCTTTGCCGCGCTCTCCGCTCTTTCTGCCGCTGCCGCCGCCGAAACCCCAACGCACTTTAGCCACGGGAATAATCGTCACTCCATCTCGCTCCACGGGCTCTGCATACACGGCCTTGGCGCTTGCGTGCATCCCCATCTTTTCGGCCACTCGTTCCACAAACGATGGCTTGCGCTTTTTTGTTCTTTCGTCGTTGTCATTGGTCATGAGATGTTCCGTTTTGAAATGAGGGCGAACCACGGCCGCCACCATTAAGGTTACCTCACCGCAGTGCGCGAGGAAAGCAGCGATTTTGTCGACCCGATCGGTTTTATCGATGCTCGGAAGTCATGCATTTCGCCGCCGATTTCATGGCGATAGCCCGTGCACGACAACCGCCTTGACTTCTGTCATTTCCTCAATGGCATAGCGCGGACCCTCTTTGCCGAGGCCGCTTTCTTTCAGCCCGCCGTAGGGCATCAGATCGGCACGCCATTGCGGACCCCAATTGATGTGCAGATTCCCGCTATCGACTTCACGGACAAATCGCATGGCCCGGTTCGAATCGCGCGTGAAAATCGCGGCGCTCAGGCCGTAATTCGTGTCGTTAGCCAGACGAATTGCTTCGTCGATATTATCAACGGAGGTAACCGCAACGGCGGGGCCAAATAATTCCTGGCAACTGATTTTCATCGCGGGATCGACATTCGCCACCAGTGTTGCCTCGTGATGCGTACCATCACGCCCGCCGCCAGTTACCAGCTTCGCACCACCACTGACCGCTTCATGAATCCAATCGTGAACTCGCTTCGCATCGCTTTCACGGATCATCGGGCCCAGCATTGTCGATTCAGAAATTGGATTGCCTACCTTAAGCGCTTCGACTTTCGGCTTCAGGGCATCAACCAAATCGCCGTAAATGTCTTTCACTGCCAGCACCCGTTGGGCCGAAATACAGACCTGCCCGGCATTAGCGTAACCTGTGGCGGCAACGGCGGCGGCAACTTGCTCGATATCTGCGTCGTCCATCACGATCACGGGACTGTTGGAGCCAAGCTCCATCGTGACACGCTTGATGCCGGCCATTTTCAAAATCGATTCGCCAACATCGCGGCTGCCGGTGAAGCTGATTTTGCGAACCCGAGGATCGGTGCATAGGGCATTGCCAAGTGTGCTTCCGCCGCCGGTCAAACATGAAATAGCCTTCGGCGGCAGCCCAGCTTCCAGCAGAATCTCGACCAGCTTTAAAGCCACCAGCGGCGTATCGCTCGCCGGCTTCAGAATCACGGCATTGCCCGCCGCCAGTGCCGGACCGACTTTGTGGCACGGTAAATTGAGCGGAAAATTAAAGGGCGTGATCGCCACCACCACGCCGCAGGGAACTCGCAGCGTGAATCCAAATTTCCCCGCGCCGTTGCTGGCGCCATCCAGCGGCAAGACCTCACCGCCGATGCGTTTCGCTTCTTCAGCCGAAAGCTCTATGGTTTCCGCGGCTCGCGATGCTTCAATGGTCGCTTCCTTAATCGGCTTGCCTTCCTCCAGGCTGATGATTCTTGCCAACTCCGCGCGCCGCTCCTGCATCAATCGGGCAACCTTGTTCAAAATGCGGTAGCGTTCATAACCAGGCATCGACCGCATGGTAGCGGCTGCTTCTACAGCGCCGGCCAAAGCCCGATCGACATCGGCGGCATCCGCCTTGGGCACCGTGTCGATTAGCGTGCCATCAAACGGATTTCGGATGTCCGTTCTTTCTGGTTTATCGACCCAACAGCCGGCAACAAACATTTTCATGATTGACACTCCAGAAGCTAAGAACGATGGTATTATCGCGCTGTTGATTAGCGGCGACTAGTGGGCACGTTTGCCTTCCAACCAACATCATCCGTGCGAATTGCATCACTCATCTCCGCCGGCACCGAAATGCTGTTTGTGCTGGGATTGGGCGAGCAAGTCGTGGCGGTAAGTCACGAATGCGATTGGCCGCCGGAATGCACACAACTGCCGCGGGTGACCCGATCGAATGTAAATTCGGCGGCCGAGAACGGCGCGATCGATCACCAAGTGCGCGATCTGATGGCCGCAGGCAAGCCGCTGTACGAAATCGATGTTGTGCGCTTGGCAGAATTGCGGCCCGACTTGATTGTGACGCAAGCCCAGTGCGATGTTTGTGCGGTGCGACACGCCGACATGCTGGCCGCTATTCAAAATCAACCGCAGCTGCACGGTGCCACGATACTTTCGCTAAATCCACAATCGCTGGGCGATGTGCTCAACGACATTCTTCGCATCGGCAGGGCTGCCGGGATTATGGACCGAGCACAGCAAATCGTCGCGAACTTGCGATTGCGAATTGAGCAAGTGCAGGCCAAAACGTCCCAGATTCCACGCGCTAATTGGCCGCGGGTCGCGATCATCGAATGGACCGAACCGCTTATGCTGTCGGGAAATTGGGTTCCAGAACTTTTGGAGATCGCCGGCGGGCGTTGTGAATTGACCAAGGCTGGTCAGCATAGCCAGTGTCACTCTTGGGCGGAATTGGTCGAATTCGATCCGCAGGCAATCATCGTTTGCCCGTGCGGATTCAATCTCGATCGGGCTCGCATCGAAGTGCAAATGCTGTCGCTTCGGACCGGCTGGAAGAATCTTTCGGCGGTCAAAACGGGTCGCGTATTTCCCATCGATGGGAATGCTTATTTCAACCGACCCGGTCCACGGTTGGTTGAGAGCCTGGAGATCTTATCGCAGCTGCTGCATCCGCCCAGCAGCTTGTAGATCGCCGGTTCCGTTTATGTCGATTGTGCGATGCTTGGTTCAAGATACACTTTCAGCCGCAAATTTCCGATTGATCCGTCTGCTGCGCGTTCGCCCTTGACGTCCGGTTTGCTGAATACGGTAGCCTTGGCGTGACGATGCGGACATCATGACGCGGCATGGTTGCCGCAATTTCGGCCTACGGGCTATTCACGGACGAAGCTTCGCACCACGATGGATCGTATGAACTGCGCCTGGAGCGCGCCCGGCCGTCTGCTGTGCAGTCTGGCGCTTGCCGCGCTGGTGGGTTGTGGCCGTGCGCCGCTGGCGTCGCAAGGCCCGCCGTCGGCTGCCGCCAAAAATGCGCCCGCCCGATTGCTGGTCGTTCCCTGTAGTGCGATCACAGAAAGCGATGGTCCAAATCTTTCGGCATCCGAGGCTGGTTCGCCTGGCAATTCCGACCGCGAATCGGCGCCGGCAGTATTCAAACTCCAGGAAGTCGACCTCGCACGACAACGCAGTGCCACGCAAAATCAGCAACCGGCCGAGCCCAAGTCGGCCGCCAGCGAAACGGCCGATACTACCGAATCTAGCGTGCCGTTGCCCTGGGGGCCCAGCACGCCGTCGACGGAAATGACGGCCGTCGCCCTGCGAGCCGAGCAAGCGGCACGACGTGGATTCAATCTGGCCGAGCGCGCGGCCCTCTATTCCGCCCGAGCGCAGTTCATCGAATCGCTGCGAATCATCGCCCAAGCCCTGGATGAACAGCGAGGCACGACGGCACACACCAAGGCGCTTTCCGCAGGCTTGCGAGCCATGGAAGAAGTGAGCGACCTGGTGCCCCGTGATAACCGGCTCGAAACCGACTTGAATTTGAAATTGATTGTCGACGCCCACCACACGCCAGTGCTGAAAGACAGGCCGCTCGATGAAATCGCCGTTGCCGATGCCCAGAGGATGTATCTGACTTACGCTCAAGAACAACTGGCGGCGGCGGCGGGCGATCAGGCGGTGGCTTCGCTGGCCTTGCACGGACTGGGAAAAATTTGCGTCGCACCGGCTGAAATGCACGGCCCGCGAGAGCAAATCGCTGAAGCCAAGGCGGTGACGTTTTATCAAGCGGCGCTGGTTGTCGAACCGCAAAACTTCATGGCTGCCAACGAACTGGGCGTACTGCTCACCCGATACGGCCGACTCAAAGATGCCAAAGCAGTCTTCGAGCAGTCGGTCACGGTTTCGGATGCCCCAACCTCGTGGCGCAATCTGGCAGTCGTTTGCGATCGCTTGGGCGATGCCACGAAAGCCGCCGATGCCAGACATGAAGCCGATGCCGCTGTCGCTCGGCTGCAAAAAAGCGGTTACGCCACCGCCGGAATGCGATATCCGATTGAGTGGGTTTCTCCCGAGAAGTTTGCCAACAGCAATTCGATGGTGACCGCCGCGACATCGCCAACGACATCGGTCATGTCGTCGCCAGCGCCACACCCGGCCACGGCCAGTGCCGCACAGTCGTCCGATCAGCAATCCACCACCGCGGCGAAAACCACGAACAGCAGCATTTGGCCCTGGATACGCAAGTGAGGCCAACATCATGAAATTCTCAACGGTATTGGCTTTGACTCTGCCGGCGCTTGCATTGCTGTGGTGGACCGATCAATTTTCGGCGCCAACTGTGCCTGGGAGCGAATTCAAAGCACACTCCATCTCCCGCTGGAAGAAGGAAGGGGTAAGGGTGTCCGAAACGACGTCAGCACCCTCAGCCTTCCCTCTCCCAAAGGGAGAGGGTTTCAAAGGCGCAATCCAACTCTGCCAGGCGCTGGGCCCCGCTGCCCCCTGCCCGATTTTGGGTGTCGATTGCGCCGTCAACGGGCCGTGCGGATGCAGTTGCCACACGCGCGGCTGGAAAGCGATGGGTCCCATCGATTGGCAGGCTTACGCCCAGGGCGAATATGTCGGCCACTGGCGCGAGGCTCACGTGCCCATTTATCGGCTGCGTGTTGATGACGTGCTCGAATGCGTTTACCGGCTCACGCGAGATGTGCAACCCAATCCGTATCGGCTGAACGTTGGCGACATCGTGCAGGTCGATTCGTTCACCGATCAGCAGTTGAACCGCGAATTGGTGATTCAGCCCGACGGCACGATTACGCTCAGATTGCTGGGCGAAGTGCGTGCGGCAGGGCTCACGGTCCAAGAACTTCGCAAGAAGCTCGACGAATTGTACTCGAAGCTTTATAAGCAGCCCGCGATCACCGTCACGCCGCTGAAAGTGAACACGCAGTTGGACGATTTGCGGGCCACCGTCGATAACCGGGCCGGCGTCGGCGGTCAGGGGCGGCCGGCACGCATTACGCCTCAAGGCACGATCGATCTGCCAGGTCTCAACAACATCCCGGCCCAAGGGCTCACACTCGACGAGCTGAAGCAGGAAATCACGCTGCGGTACAAAGACGAGCTGGGCATCGAGGGCGTGGAAGTCACGCCGATTCTGACCCAGCGGGCCCCGCGCTATGTGTATGTGTTCGGCGAAGTAAACACACCGAACCGATTCATCATGGAAGGCCCCACGACATTGATGCAAGCCATCAGCATGGCCGGTAGTTGGAAGGTTGGCGCCAATTTGCGGCAGATCGCCATCTTCCGCCGCGGCGACGATTGGCGGCTAATGGCCACCGTGGTAAACATGCAAGGCACAATGCTCTTCAACAAGCAGCCCTGTCCGGCCGGCGAAATCTGGCTCGACGACAGCGACATTGTCATGGTGCCCAAATCGCCGATCCTCATTGCCGACGATTTAATCAACCTCTACTTCACTAAAGGCCTGTATTCCGTATTGCCCTTCAGCACGTTCTACCAATTCGGCGGCCAAACCGCGGTGGTGCCGTAACGCTCAACCCGACCCGTATCCGGTCGGGAACGAAACTGCCAGCGTGGCTGTAGAGCTCCACAATAAGTAAGTCGCGCGAATTTCCGGTGGAACAGATGATTTGAGCAAAGTCGATTGGAGACCGAACATGAGATCTCAAGACGTTTTCGGAATCACTATCCGATCGCTGGGGCTGTGGTTCATGGTTCATGTCATCCTGAAATTGGCTCCTCTCTTTTACAGCGCCATTGGACTCGCGTGGATTGTCATGGAAGTGGTACTCAGCTCGCACTTCTGCCGGGCCGATTTCACAGTAAGGACCACGAATCAATAGCCTGGCAAACGCTGCGACGCACAGTTTGGACCCTTACTTGCCGACGCCGCTGGCAAACGCTCGTCCAAACGATGAACCCGAGACCTCCGATAATCGTTAGGACTACGCCACTCGGCTCCGAAATCAAAACGGCGTTTTCGACATCGAAAGTGACCGAGCCGCTGAGCGAAAAGACGCCAAAGAGTCCGACCTCGTCGGTCGTGGGATCTACCAGCGTGGTTTCGTTGCTCAAGACACCTGAGACGTTGAGCAGTCCAAAACCAAAACTACTGAAGTCCGTCGGCAAGATGACATCGGCTACCGGAACAGGAGTGCCCATGGTATTACTGACCAGGGTGCCGTCTGCCCAGTTGAGATGGATGGCGGACGTCACGTTGGCTAGTTCCGCAAATTTGTGGAACGTACCCGGCCCCGCGGAATCTTCATAGAAAAAAGACCACGTGCCCCCTTTCAACGTTCGGTGCTCGATGTTAGTCGCCGAATCGTACCAGTAGCTTGCAGGATCATACGGATCAATCGCCAGTCCCGCAAAGTCCGAGTAGATCTTGCGCCCGAGGGAATTATCATTCCACTCGGTAAGTCGATCGCCGACGGAAGGATGCCAACTTCTGCCGCAGCGGGCAGTCGCGCGCCGGGGGTGAGGCGCATTCCGGTGAAGTTGTCAAGCGATCCAAAAGAAAACAAGGTTGTCGAGCCATTCGGCGTCAGTTGATATCCTCCGATTCCGTCGAGCATCAAATAATTGACATCGATATTCACTCCCAAGCCAATTGCTGGATGCTCAGCATGACGGAGGCTGCCCGGCAGCGGAGAGACGAACGGGGCAAGCAATGGCGCCGAATCGTAAAACCCAGCGCTAAAAGTATCGTTCGACACACGAACGGCGCCGTGAGCCACTAAGCTGTCGGTTCCAGAAAATGCGACCGTAACCGTGGCGGACGCAGAACCTGCGTACATCCCGATCAGGCACATGTTTACAAGTGACAGCACTCGTCGCATAGGTTCACTCGACGAGGAAAAGCCCTCCGCCAGATACATACAACTTTCGATAGGCTGCGCCTCGGCAAACTAACACGTGCAAACAGGAGCGTCAACCATTAACGCGCGTGCGCGTTGACGGCGGATGCGGTGCCCGGTAAACCACAACGGGGCCACGATCATGGCAAAGGTAAGCACAGTCGGCTCGGGTACCCCGCTAGCTGCCATTTGGCCATTCATGCGCACGGAGAAAGAGCCCAATGGGTTCAGACCATCGGCGGTCCAAGAAGATCCTTGATCAAACGACCTCGCGAATCCAATGGGACCAGGAGTACCCACTTCGACACTTAAATCAATCCCCGGAAAGTAGTCACCACCATTTGAGCTGCTTACCCCCATGACAACCCAATAGGAAGTGTTGGCGGAAAGGGGTGATGATCCTGTATAAGAAAAGATTCCCGCGGGACTTGGATTGCTCGAGCCCGACAGTGTTTCTAACAACATGTCAGGGAGGTTGCTCCCGCTGTTGCTGTACAGGCGCACGATAAAGTTTCCACTGGGATCGAATGGGTTTACGATTTTAACGTCCACCGAACTCAGTGTTTCATTGTTGGCGCCAACCGTGAAACTTGTAGCAAGCCACTGCTGGAACACGGCGGCATACGCTGCAGTAGCTGCGTTTATGTTATCAAAGATAACCGCTGCCGGCGCGGGAGTGGCGGCAGCACTGAGCAGCAACGCGACGGCAATTGGGGTGGCTCGGACCACAGTGCCAATGGTTGATCGCAACATGATTTCCACCTCTTGGATGAAGGTGCGTTGGGACGAGAGACCCGAAAAGCACCGGCAGCCTACCCCCCCCCCCTGCGCAGGATGTCAACCATTTTTTGCAGTGGGAATCGATTTTTTACGTTTGGTAAATGTTTGCATTAGCTTGCAATTCCCTAACATCAAAGGAAAACCGATGCGCCTCAGTGGGTTTATGAACCCCTGAGTGGCTTGGGGATTTAATAGGAGAGATGAATTTGGGCACTATTTACGACAAAAACGCGAAATCTACGACCTGAGACGGCCGATCGCAGCGAAGGATCCGGTACGCGAGTGCAGTAAAAGGGGGGGTATCTATGAAAGCGGCCCTTTCATCGGGTGGAGTTATGGTTTTTCGCGAGAGGGCAAAGGCAAAGGGGCGAATTCTACTTTTTGTCGGCCAGGGTCTTATCGAGTTTCCCCCTTTTTTTTTCTGAAAGTTTTCCTCGTCCGTCATCATTTCGAGGATCGATCGCCCCGGCTCCGCTCGGCCAGATGACGGTCGCCAAATCCGACGGCTTGGCTTGAATCCACAAGAAATTGCGCCGAGATCAAAGTGGGTTCTAAGACTCGCCACTGCCCACATTGAGAGACTGATTCGCCCTGAACCTTCTCTCGCGAATGCAGCGGAACTAATGCATGCCGTGTTCTTCCGGCCGAAGACGGTCGGGCTGCGAAATCAATCCTTGTAGACTCTTGTGCTTTCTTCCTTGACAACTGGTTTCGCCATGTCGTCGGTCTGCAACAGCACCTGCACGCGGAGATCGCCGGGGGCAAGACATTGGCCGATGACGCGGTACGTTACATCGGCTTTCGGCGCCAGTCGTGACATCGGTTCAAAAATGATACGCTGACCGTCCACGGTACCCCGCGACTGGCCTTCACCGCTGAGAGGTTTAATTTCCGGCGGAAGAATGGCTGCAATTTGCAAGCGGTTGGCAGCTTTCGAGCCCTGATTTACGACATGAATTTCGTACGTAGCGTTGCTGCCGACTTCCACCGGATCGTCGATGTCGGCTACGGTGAACAGCACGGCTGCTACACCTTCGACCATCGTCACTTGCTCGGTCGATTCGCTCAAGCCGCCGGCCGCTTTCACTTCGCCGCGCAGCTTTTGTTCGCCGGCATCTTTGGCCAGCGTGGTTAGCGAGACACTGCCCGATTGACCTGGCGGCAGTTCGTCGAGAGCCCACATGACGGCGTTCGTCGCCGCATCGTAGCGTCCTGAATCAGAGGCTTCGACAAATTGCATGCCCTTGGGCAACCGCGTGGTCAACACGATTTCGCGTGCCGCCGCCGTGCCAGGATTGTTAACGGTCACCGTGTACTTGGCTTGCCGATCGAGATATCGCAAGCCCGGCCCGGTAACCTGCACCTGCACGGCCGGGGCGATGACTTCAATGTTCGCGCCTTTTTCCGTCCGCAAATTCGCATCGCCCTGCGCAGCCAAAGTGAACGTGAACTGACCCGCTTGCACGGCGTGCAAGGTGAGATCCAATTCCCGCGTTTCGCCGGGCCGGAATTGGCCGACATCAAATTCGAGTTCGTTGCCGGCAGGGTGCTGAAAACCCGGCGGAACCTTGGCTTGCAGCACGACTTTGCTCGCCGCCCCCGTGCCCGGGTTGGAAAGCTTGATCTTCAACTTGGCATCTTCGGCAATCATGACTTGTTTGGCGCGGTCAGCTCCAGCAACACCTCCGGCTTGGTGGCGATGGTGCGCATGGAAGCGGTCGAGCGGAACTGCACCACGGCGGTACTGCCGATTTCGCCTTCGGAAAGCGGCATCAGATCGACTTGCAGCTTGGCTTCTTCGTTGGGCTTCAAATCGCCGACTTTCCACAGAATTTCGCCGCGCTGGCCGACCATCGTCTTCGGCGTAGTGGAAATCAGCTGCGTGCCTTGCGGCACAACGTCGGTGACTTCCACATTCTCGGCCGGCACCGGTCCCGTATTGCGAACCACGACTTGGAATGTCGCCGGTTTGTTGACTTGAATTTCCGGCGGGGCGATTTTTTCAATCGTCACGCTGGGATTTTGCGGTCCTTCCAGCCGCTTCTCGCCGGGCCGGCCAAGACCTTCGACGTTAACCGGTGAAGCAGCGGCGGCAGTCGGCGACATTTCGTTGCTCGAAAATCCATTGATCGATGCGGCGGCAACTGGCGAGCGACTTGCAGCCAAGGCGCTGTCTTGCAATACGTTACTCGTCGGCAATGCTGAACTAAGTGCATTCTGCGGAGCGGCAACCACAGCTGGCGCGGTACGCGGAAGCGGATTGGTCGCGGACTCCTCGGTTTTGACATCGTTGGGCGGAGCGAGGCGACGGTAATCGTTCGCTGTTGGAACCGCCCGGCCGTACCGATCGCTGGACGCCGAAGGCGCATTTTGAGTTGTGCTCCGCGCATCGTCTACAGCTTCCAGCGTTCCGGTTGCCGTCGCGACGCCGGCCTGACGAGTGCCGTCGTCGACGATCCGCAATCCATTTGTCGCGGGCTGAGCAATCTGCTGAGTCGCCGTTGTTTCGGAAGCAGCATTGTCGCCGGAAAGCACTGTCGCGCCGGCCGTTTGCAGGCCGAGGGGATCGGAGGGGGCCGTCGGAATGTCGTCGGCCCGTGGATTCGTCGGGCGGTTGTTGGTCAATCCGGCCTCGCCCGGCGACGGAATTTCATCCCGTGGACTGCCTCGGTACTGCGGTTCAGACGAAAGCGGCACGGCATTCGGATCGGCATCCAGCGCCCGTGGTTCAGCCGCACCGTAGCGTTCCCCAGCCACCCGGAGCTGCGGCGTGCTTTGCTCGCCTCCGGCGAGCGCGACATTTTGAAACGGATCGGCCGGCGCCGACTCGCACGCTCGCCAGTTGCTGTTGATGCACCCTCAATGTGCGGCGAGGCGTTTTGCTGTGCGGTCTGATTGTTAAAAGCGGCGGCGGCTTCAGCGTTCACCGGCGGTTTGGAAAAATCTGGCGGTGGTGGGTTTTGCGAGCCGAAATGTTGCTGCGCCCAAGTGACGGCGAACCAGCCACCTGCGGTCACAGCCGACAACGCCACCAAGCGAACCAGCCAGCGTTTCATAACACAGCTTCCTTGCTGCAAAGGCGTATTTGAAAGGGCGCAAACTGCACTTCCAGCGCAGTGATATACTCTCCCGAGCTTTTCGGGGCCTGCTAGTTACCAAAAATCGCCCTGCTGACACAGAGCAATTCGAAAGCCTAAACATGGTAAGATAGATGGCAACAGCGGTGCTAGCTTTCGATAAATCAGCAAAACGGCGCGCAATCGCCGGGCTGAGCCCGGCCGCTACACCATTCGACCCCGACGACTTTTCGACTCATGGCAACATTGTCCGACCTCCTGGATACAACCGACCCCGAGATTCTCCGCGTGAGAACCAGCGCCGCCGGGCCCACCGGCGCGCTGCCGATTTCCGACGACATGCTGCGCCACTGGTCCAGCGGCGACCTGTTCGGCCTGTCGCAAAATGCTGGCATGGGCTGGAAACCGGGAGAAATGCTCGGGTCCGCAATTTCTCATTCTTAGCACACAGGGCGGCATTCGGGCCGAAGATGGCACACCCATCGCGCTGGGTTTTCACACCGGCCACTGGGAAGTCGGGCTGCTGGTGCAAGCGGCGGCGCGGGAAATCAAATCGGCGGGCGGCGTGCCGTTTGCCGCCTATGTTTCCGATCCTTGTGATGGCCGCACGCAAGGCACCGTCGGCATGTTCGACAGTCTGCCGTATCGCAACGATGCCGCCACGCTCTTTCGCCGCTTGATCCGTTCGCTGCCGCAGCGCCGCGGTGTGCTCGGCGTGGCCACCTGCGACAAGGGTCTGCCCGCGATGATGATGGCCCTGGCCGGCATGCGCGATCTGCCGGTGGCGCTAGTGCCCGGCGGCGTCACCTTGCCGCCGGCAATGGGCGAAGATGCCGGCAAAGTGCAATCGCTAGGAGCCCGCTACAGCCTGGGCGAAATTTCGCTGGAAGAAGCCGCCGAGTTGAGTTGCCGGGCCTGCGCTTCACCTGGCGGCGGTTGTCAATTTCTTGGCACGGCCGCCACTTCGCAAGTGGTCGGCGAAGCACTGGGATTATCGCTGCCGCACTCGGCACTCGCGCCCAGCGGGCAACCGATTTGGATCGACATGGCCTGCCGCAGCGCGAAGGCGCTGATGTCGCTAGAAAAACGCGGCATCAAGTCGAGCGATATACTCACCGATGCCGCGATCCGCAACGCAATGGTCGTTCACGCGGCTTTCGGCGGTTCGACGAATTTACTGCTGCACGTGCCGGCCATTGCCCATGCCGCCGGATTGCGTCGGCCAACCGTTGAAGATTGGACCGAAATTAACCGCCGAGTGCCGCGACTTGTAGATGCCCTGCCTAACGGTCCGGTCGGTCATCCCACGGTGCGCGTTTTCTGCGCCGGCGGCGTGCCGGAAGTGATGCTGCATCTGCGGGAACTCGGATTACTCGACCTCGATGTTCTCACCATCACCGGCGAGTCGCTCGGAAAAACGCTCGAATGGTGGGCGACCAGCCAGCGCCGTAAAAGGCTCCGCGATGTGCTAGCCGATCAAGATAGCATCAGCCCGTGCGATGTCATTATGTCGCCGAAGCGCGCCCAGGAACGCGGCCTGACCAGCACGGTCTGCTTCCCGCGCGGAAACCTGGCGCCGGAAGGCTCGGTCATCAAAAGCACAGCGATCGATCCGGCGGTGCTTGATGCCGACGGCGTGTACCGCAAAACCGGGCCGGCCCGCGTTTTTTATTCAGAGCGCGAAGCTGTGGCCGCCATCAAAGGCCAGACCGATAAACCGATTCGCCCCGGCGATGTGCTCGTGCTGTGCGGTCGCGGCCCGGCGGGCTCGGGGATGGAAGAAACGTACCAAATCACTTCGGCTCTCAAGTACATTTCATGGGGCCGCGATGTCGCCGTGCTGACCGATGCCAGATTTTCCGGGGTCAGCACCGGCGCGTGCATCGGCCACGTCAGCCCCGAAGCGCTGGCCGACGGCCCGATCGGCAAACTCCGCGACGGCGATGTGATTCGCATCGTCATCGACCGTCATAAACTCACCGGCACCGTCGATCTCGTTGGCGCCGCAAATGAAACCCTCTCCCCAGGCGGGAGAGGGCAAGGCGAGTGGGATGCTTCGGGTGCCACTGCTGGCTCGTCCAGCAGTGGAATGCACAGCGAGTTCAGCCCCGAAGAAGCTGCCCGCGAACTCGCCGGCCGGCCAACCCCGCCGCGCCTTGCCGCCGATCCCCGCTTGCCGGACGACACTCGTCTTTGGGCGGCCCTGCAACGCGCCAGCGGCGGCGCTTGGGGCGGCTGCGTTTACGACGTCGACGCAATTGTTGCCGCTCTTTCTGCTCTTGAGAAACCATCGCATCGATAAATCCATCTAGTGAGCCCGCAACGGCGGATCGAGGTTCTGGTGGCAAACAATCACATCACAATTCAAGTTTTTCTGATCAACCGATGTGATATGACGATGGTTGGACCGCCAAATTCCAAGGTCGGCTTCATCGGCGCATTGGATCAGAAATGCCGCCACTCTCCGCAAATCGGCAAATGGAACATCAAACGTTACTTCTAACATTTCCGGCAGCCTATTTTCAGGATCGACCGTTTGTTTTGCATATCCGTAAATCGCCATGTAGTCCTCCGGCAATCGAAAGTGTAACTTTCAAATTCGAATTTCAATTCTATCTGCGTTCATTCGAGAAATCCGTGGTTTCCCTGCCTCCAATTCCCGATTCTTTGCGTCTGTGCGCCTCGGCGTCAGATTCCTATACTGGTGAGTTTCACACCCAACGCATCCTACCAGTCTGAGATCGAGGAAATTCAGCCATGCCCGATTTGATTGCTCCCCACGGCGGACTTGAACAGCCCATTAACCTGACCGTGCCCGCCGACGAAATTGCCGCCTTCAAGGCCGAAGCCGCCAAGCTCACCAAAGTGCCGGTCTCCGACGCCGATCTTTCCACGGTCTATCGCTGGGGCGACGGCGCCCTGAGCCCAACGTCCGGCCCGATGGATTCTGCTACGTACAACCGTGTGCTGGACGAGTCGGTCATCGAACACAACGGCAAGCTGTACGCCTGGACGATTCCGTTGTCGCTGCCGGTGACCAAAGAACTGGCCGGACAATTGAAAAAAGGGCAAAAAGTCGCGCTCACGAATTCCGCTGGCGGGATCGTCGCCACACTGGACATCACCGACATTTTCGAGTGGGACAAGCCGCGCTACATCAAATCGGTTTATCTGACCGAACGCACCGATCATCCGGGTGCCGACATGGTACTGAAAGGGGACGCCGATAAGACGCATTTGCTGGGGGGCACGATCCGCGTTCTGCCCCAGCCGAAAAATCCGAAATTCGGTAAGTACGTGCTGTCGCCGCGCGAAGTCCGCAAGCTGCTCTCGACCACAGGCTGGAACCGCGTGGTGGCGTTCCAAACCCGCAATCCGCTCCATCGAGCCCATGAATACGCTTTGGTGTACGGATTGGAGCAATTGCTGAAACAAGGCCACAACGCCGGCGCAGTGCTCAATCCGCTGATCGGCGAAACCAAGGGGGACGACGTGCAGGCCGATGTCCGCATGCACACCTACGAAGCCCTCATCGACCAGCGCGGCCTGGGTGAGGGGGATAGCGATGCCTCGCTCTGGGGCCCGCGCAAAGAAAGCGTGCCCGATCGCGTCATCTTGCTGGGCCTCGACATCAAGATGTTCTACGGTGGCCCGAAGGAAGCGGTCATGCACAGTATCTACCGCCAGAACTTCGGCTTCACCGACATTGTGATCGGCCGCAAACACGCCGACGCCCCGTACCACGACGGCAAACCCATCTGGGGCGATTTCGACGCCCAAGAGATTTTCGACAAGCTGAAGGGCGACCTGAAAATCAAGCCGCTGAAAGTCGGCTTCGCCGCCTACTACGATTCCGCCGGTCGCGTGGACTTGATGGACAGCCACAAAGACGAAAAGCCGGTCTTCATCTCCGGCAAAGACGTCCGCAACACGCTGCTCAAAGGCGAGCAAGTCGACCCACGCATCATGCGGCCAAGTACGTCGAAGATTCTGGCCGAGGCGATGGCGGGGAAGGCGTAAATTACATAGCCCGACCGTATCCGGTCGGGAGTTGTTTGGTGCTCGTTATTGAACGATGCGTAATTTAATTTCTCGACAATATATTCCCGACCGAATACGATCGGGCTATGTACTAATGCCTCATCCTTTTTGCGAATGCAGCGCCACGCGGTTGCCCTCGCTGTCGAGAATAATGGCGCGGAAACCGTGCGGGCCGATCTGGTGCTTTTCTTTCAGCACTTTGCCACCCTGCTTGCCGACTTGCATCATGGCATCGTCCAGCCGGCCTTCAACGCTTAGATAAACGAGCGGGCCTTGTTGCGACGGCTTGTTGTCGTCGGCTTTCACCAGGCAGCCGGAAACATTTGTCTGCGCGTGCGGGAGCAGGCCGAACTGCATCGGACCAGCCGATTCTTTCTTCACTTCGGCGCCCAGCACCGCGGAATAAAACCGGATCGATCGGTCGAGATCGGTCACCGGAATATCGGTCCAGCAAATCGTGTTTTGCGACATAAGAGCACCTCGTCGGCAACAAAGTTGGGGAAACAGCATATAGCCCGACCGTGTCGGTCGGGAACGCAGGCAAGTCGTCGATTTTCTGCTGCTGCACGGTCATCGTCAATCGTGCCAAACGAATCTCGCACGAATAACCCGCAGATGACCATGGATGACGTGGTGATATTTCGTCCCTCCAAAACGCTTGACACCGATATATAGATTAGCTATATATCGAGTTGCAATCCATTGTAGCCGAGTCTCTCCGAGACTCGCGGCAGTCTCAGAGAGACTGCCCTACAGCCAACGGAGCGACACGCATGGCCGGAAAACTCAGCAGCGAACTATTACGCGGCAGCTTGGATTTGATGCTCCTCTCTGCCTTGTCCGAGGGTCCGATGTATGGCTACTCGATTCAGAAACGGCTGGCCGATGCCAGCAACCAGGCCGTCCGTCTGCAAGCGGGCACGCTGTATCCGCTGTTGCACCGACTGGAGGCCGACAAGCTGATTCGCAGCCACTGGGAAAAATCGACCGGCCGCTCACGCAAATGGTACGAACTCACCGCGGCGGGCAACCGCCGCTTGCAGCAACAAGCCTTCGAATGGCACACGTATGTGGCGTGCCTCAAACAACTACTGCCATCAATGGCCAGCTTAAGCAAAGGAGCCGCGCCGCCAGAACTAGCCTAGCGATTGGCAACTAGCAATTAGCCGGAGAGGCAATGCCCTCCGGAAAACCACCAAACAGTTTTGAGTCGTTCGGCGATTCTCCGGAGGCTGTTAGCCTCCTGCTATTCCAACTGACCACGGACCACGGACAACCGACCACCACCCATGTCCGACCACGAATTCGAAAACTACCTGACCCTCATCAGCCGCTTCTTGCGATTGAGCCCAACTCAGCGAGAAGCGATTGGCGAGGAATTGCGCGATCATTTCGAATCACGGCTGGCGGAACTCGTCAGCCGTGGGCTCTCTCACGATGAGGCGGTTCGGTTGGCACTCGAAGAATTCGGCGACGCGGCCGGCTTGGCCGCCAGCTTCAGCAGTATCATTCAAACCCGGAGAAGGAGGCTGATCATGCGATGCACAGTAGCTTCAGTGGCGGCGCTAGCCGCAGCGGTGGTAATAGCCATGGCGGTATGGCCGGACAATCATGCCGGCCGAGTTGTCGGCAACGCGGTGGCGGAGACGAAAGATAAAACGGATGGCTCCAATCCTGTTGCAGGAGAATTACCTGATCAGCTCACTATTCAGACGGAGGATAAGCTTAAAAAATATGTGCCGGCAGATTTCGTTGAAATACCACTATCGGAGTTCCTTGCAAACATCAGCCAGACATTCGGTATTCAGACTTATATTCACTTGAACTCCTTGAAAGACGCGGCGATCGACCCGACTGCATTACCGGTCACCATTCATTTGTCGCATGTTAGAGGTCGCATGCTGCTTGATTTGGTCCTCAGCGAATCCGGTCTCGGATTCATGATCCGCGATGGTATCGTGGTCGTTGCCACAAAAGACTGGCTGAGGACCCAGTTGGAAACTCGAGTTTACGATTGTCGCGACATCCTCGCTTCGGACAAAGCCGGACCGGCTTCTGCTACGTCAGCATTCGAGAGCGACTCCCAGCAGTCCGCCGCACTTGTCGATAGCCAGTTTCATTATTGGCCAACTGCGTCATCGCCGCCGGCAAAACTGCTTCATTTTGCGCAAATCGGTGGAAGCCCTCCCGTTGAAAAGAAGCGCCCGGCCGCTGTCACGCCTGTCGACAAACTAATCGAAGTAGTCACCAACACTATCGCAGTTGAATCGTGGAGCAACGTCGGTGGCCCAGGCACGATTACCGAGTACAACGGCTTGCTGGTCGTCAGTCAAACCGCAGAAGTGCAGACGCAAGTTGCCGATTTACTGGATCAACTCTCCGCCAAGCTGGCCGCGAAGAAAAAGTAATGATTTGTACGACGGCTTGTGGTGGCCTAATTTCGGGCTTGACTTTTATACATGAGTACACTATTATGGGCGATGGAGAGTCTGCGCTCCTGCCGTTTCCAGGCCCTGTGGATTTTTGAGCCCCGCGAAGACGGCATCGCTGTTTGGCAATTGAACAATAATTTCCCGACCTCGGGTTTGGCCGTCCGAGGTTGGGCTAGACTGCGCGCGGAAGTCCAGCAATTCACCGCAGGGGACGCAGAGGTTCGCCGAGGGCAGCGCAGAGCGATCAATCATGGTTTTATCATTCTCTGCGACTCCTCTGCGTGACTCTGCGCCCTCGGCGGTGAAATCTCGCTCGGCTGGCCAGTCGCGCGTGGCGGCGGGAACAGTGAGGGAACAATGCGAGGCGCAAAACACTGGTTTTCCCGAGCATTTCGCGCCAACACTGCACCCTCGATCCCCGGGGGTTGTGTTTTTAGTTTGTTGGGTGGTCGGTGGTCCGTGGTTAGTGGCAACGGACCACCCAGCATGCAGCCCCCTCACCCCGGCCCTCTCCCAAAGAGCGAGGGAGAAAGCATAACAACGGACCACGGACCACGGACAATTGCCGTGTCACAGTCAGGTCGCCATGTTTTTCAAAAACGGCTTGTTTTCCCGGCTCGTTTTCCAAACATTGTCCCTCGATTTTTATTTTTTTGTGCGAGCGTGCAATCTTTTCGGTTCACACAAACGCGCTCTCGGTGAGTCGGGGTGGAGAGAAGCGGAGCTCGGATTGCCCTTGAGCATTGGAGGTAACGCTCTCAGCGTTTGCCGGTCAGTCGCGGCGTATAATTGGGCGTATAATTGGGTGATTGGGCAGACAATTACCTTTCAGCGGAGTCTACCCTGTGTCTGCCGCGTACATTATTTCGGGCTGTCGCACGCCGATGGGGAAGTTTCAAGGGGCGCTGTCGTCGATTCCGGCTCCACAGCTGGGGGCGATGGCGGTGGCCGAAGCGGTGCGCCGTGCCGGGTTGTCGGCGAATCAGATTGATGAAGTGATCATGGGCAATGTACTCTCGGCCGGGTTGGGGCAAGCGCCGGCGCGGCAAGCGGCGCTGGCGCCGGGCTGCCGCCAACGGTGGCGGCAGTGACGGTGAACAAAGTTTGCGGATCGGGACTGAAAGCGGTGATGCTGGCCGATCAGGCCATTCGTTGCGGCGATGCCCAGGTGATTGTCGCCGGCGGCATGGAAAACATGAGCCAGGCGCCCTACTTATTGCCGGGAGCGCGAGGCGGTTGGCGATTCGGCGATCAGCAGGCGATCGACTCGCTGCAGCACGACGGTCTGTGGTGCGCCTTTGAAGGGTTGCCGATGGGCAGCGAGGCCGATTACATTGCCGCCAGCCGCGGCGTGAACCGGGCCGATCAAGATGCGCTGGCGCTGGAAAGCCATTGTAGAGCGCTGGCCGCGGCCGAGAGCGGGGCGTTTGACGAAGAGATTGTGGCCGTGAAAGTTCCTGATCGCAAACGCGGCGAGATTATTGTGAACCGCGATGAAGGACCGCGGACCGGTAGTTCGCTGGAATCGCTCGGCAAGTTGCGGCCGTCATTCTCGGCCGAAGGAACCGTGACGGCGGGGAATTCGTCGCAAATCAGCGATGGCGCGGCGGCGTTGGTGGTGGCCAGCGAAGGGGTTGCCAATCAGGACAGCAACTCGCTGAAGGCGCGGATTGTCGCAACTGCCACCAGCGGCGTGCCGCCCAAGGAATTATTCATCGCACCGGTTACGGCCATCGAAAAAGTGCTGGCGAAAGCGAAGCTGGCGCTGGCTGACATCGATTTGATCGAACTCAACGAAGCGTTCGCCGCCCAGTGCCTGGCTTGCATGCGGGCGCTAAGTCTGGATCCGGCCAAAGTAAACGTGAACGGCGGGGCGATTGCGCTGGGGCATCCCATCGGCGCCAGCGGTGCGCGAGTTTTAGTGACGCTGTTGCACGCGCTCAAACAACAGAACAAGCGACGTGGTCTGGCCGCGCTGTGTTTGGGCGGCGGAAACGCGGTGGCGATGATTGTGGAATGCGAGTGAGAGCACGTTTCATGAACGTGTAGCGGCAGAGCTTGCTCTGCGCTGGAGCGCCGGGCCGAGCCCGGCCGCTACACGGCGTTAATCAGCTTGTTTGCGACGCTGCGGGCCGTACAATGAGACAGCAATCCACCGGGCAAACATCGTGGCTTGGCCCCAGTGTGCCAAGCGCTGGCCGCTCTGTCGCATCCTTGATGCGTTCCACGATCAATTCGCGAATCATCTGTACGAACCGTGGATGCGTGCCGACGGTGCCGGCTCTCACAAAATTTATGCCGAGCGACTCGGCCGTTCGTTTAGCTTCCAAATCCAAATCGTACATCACTTCCATGTGATCGGAAATGAAACCGATGGGCACGACGACAACATCGCGCACTCCTTCGGTTGCCAGTGCACGAAGCTGATCGTTGATATCAGGTTCCAACCACGATTGGGACGGCGATCCGCTGCGGCTTTGATAAACGAGCTGCCAGTTGGTTTGTCCGACGCCGGCAGCGACCAATGCCGATGTCTCGCGCAATTGCAATTCGTAGCGGCTTCCTGACGCCATCGCCGTCGGAATGCTGTGTGCGGTGAAGATCAATCGGGCGGCAGCGCGGCGATCGGCCGGAATTTGGTCGAGTGTCGTGGCGGTGCGCTCGATCATCGGTTCAATGAAGCCCGGGTGATTGAAGAACACCCGCAACTTGTCGATCTGCGGCGCGCCGGGCCCGACTTCAATTTGCGCCGCAGCAATATTCTCTCGATACTGCCGGCAGCCGGAGTAAGAGCTGTACGCGGACGTGAAAAATCCTAGTGCTCGGCGCACTCCGTCGGCCTGCATTTGGCGCAGTGTATCGGCCAGCAACGGTTTCCAATTGCGATTGCCGAAGTAAATGGGTAGCGCCGGTCCGTGCTGTTTCAGTTCTGCTTCGAGCGCCGCAATAAGCGCCCGGTTTTGAGCGTTCAGCGGGCTTATGCCGTTAAAATGGTAATAATGCTCGGCAACAGCGAGCAGCCGCTCGCGGGGCACATTCCGACCGCGGAGCACGTTTTCCAGAAACGGAACGACGTCGGCACGCCCTTCGGGCCCACCGAACGAGACAACCAAGGCCGCATCGTAAGCGGAAACAGAATTCAAAGCGCGCATACCATAGGCCTTGTCGCCGCGCAGGGTCAATTCTGCACTCGATCAAAATGCGCGGCGCGAGCAAATTCGTTTGAAATGACCCCGACGGGACTCGAACCCGTGTTACCGGCGTGAAAGGCCGGTGTCCTAGACCGCTAGACGACGGGGCCTAATGTCGCTTGGCAAACTACGACACCGCAAGGGTTTGTAGTGGTTCGGGCGGGGAGGCGTCAAGTGGCTGTGCGGTGTAAATCGGCGAGAATGCCGATGTCAAGGCGCGAGCGACAAAGTTTGCGCTGCGGGTGACCGCAAATCGAGAAAAGCAAAAAGCGATCGGCAAGCAGATGAAATTCAATCAACAAGCGGCTGATCGCAAGATGGCCAAATGGCACTGCAACTTAAACGCACAGCGAAGTGCTGAGGTCGAATGGCGAAACTTTCGAGTTACGGGTTGCTTGGGCTGCTCGGATTCGAATCGCTGCTGGTGTTCGAAGCAGCACGAGTTTGAGCGGCAGCTGCGTCGTTGCGGCGAATGGCGTCGTAAACCTCGCGGCGATGAACGGGCACTTCCTTCGGCGCTTCCACGCCGAGGCGAACCTTGTCGCCACGGATTTCTACGACCACGATTGTAATGTCATTATTGATGACAATACTTTCGTTTTTCTTGCGGGAGAGGACCAGCATCTTGGGTTCCTTCGTGGTTCCGCACCGGTTCTCGCTTGCCGTTTCCCCCGTGGGCTTTGGCGGCCTGGCGGAGTGCCATGCCGGGCGAGCGCTTCCAGGCGAGACTGCTTGCATGGAGCCGCCAAGTTCAGACGGCCCATACACTTCCTTCAATTCACTCTACGTGGTCTCAGTGCAGAGTCAAGCAAACCAAACCCCCTAAAGAGCGCTTTTTGTCTCATTTTTGGGCGTAAGCGGCGAGGTTGCCGAGGTGAGTAAGACCATAAATGGCGTTTCCGGATCGCCAATCGCGGCAGGACATTTGGCATAAACCGTGCTATCGGAAAGACTTGCATTGCCTTCACCTGCATAATGACCGTCACGTTTGAGCCTTCTACCAGCAGTTGGTTCACATCCGATGGGCAGGATGTTGATTGTCCAGCAAGTCTACGAACGTTGAACAGTGCATCGAGTTTTTTGGAGTCGTTTGGGCAATCGGCAGTCCTGAGCGTGCAAACGAATATCACCTCCTCGCGAAGGCTCGGAATTAACTCTGCTTTGCACACAAGTCTCGGACTTCTTGAAGCCGGTGGAAATCTTGCGGACTGAAGAAACAGGCTGCAAGATTCAAAATATTATCGGCCGTGCAGAAGCATCGCTTATGCAGGCAGCATGGCAACGAATTGTCGGCAGCGCTTCCGTCGTTGCTTACATCTTCCTTGCGGAGTTGACGTGCGTGTCTATAATTCGGTTGGATGTAGACTGCTTCGGTCCTCGTCCGTATCAGTCCGCGTCTGATCTGGATCGTTCGCACTCTCTCTCGGGGTCTAACCGCATGGGACGCTGGTTCCGCGATATCTGGGATGCTGTATCCACGGTTGCCGCTGGCATGTGGGTTACACTGCGGTATTGGTTCATCACTTACAAGCCGGAGCGCGGCACTTTTACTCACCGCTTCGAGTATCCCGAGAAGCCAGTTCCGGTTGCCGTGCGCTACCGTGGCTTTCATCGCTATGATTTGACAACGTGCATCGCTTGCGACCAGTGCGCAAAGGCCTGTCCAGTCGATTGCATTTATATTGGTAAGGAACGTGTGAGCAACGGCAAGGGTTTTAAGATCACCGGCTTCACGATCGATTATTCGAAGTGCATGTTTTGCGCCTTGTGTGTAGAACCTTGTCCGGTCGATTGCATTTTTATGGGCGCCTCGCATGACTTGAGTTGCTACAGCCGCGATGGATGCATTGTCGATTTTTCGCGGTTACCGGTCGATGTAGCCTGGGGCCGCGCCACGTTGAATCCCGCGGCGGTGGCGGAATCGAAGGTGATCGCCGAACCTGTGCATGGCGGTCCGAATCAGTAACGTCGCATTTGGCAGTCGAAGCATCGGTATATAATTTGCTCGAATTAATTGGCGCGTCTCCCGGAATGAAGCAGGCCACAGAAATGAAGTTGAGCCAATGAGCGAAACCCGTCCCACACCACGTCGGTATTTCACCGTCGAACAGGCGAACACCATGTTGCCGCTTGTTCGGGCCATCGTGAAAGACTTAGCTGAGTTGTCGCGCGATGTCATTGACAGGCGCGAACGGTTATCGCATTTGCTGGCTGGTCGCAATGGTCAGGCGAGTGATGTTTACAGCGAAGAGTTGGCCCAAGTGGAAGAAGAGCTGGAAAAAGACGGCCGCCGGCTTCGAGACTACGTCGAAGAGCTGCTGAAACTTGGCGTAGAACCGAAAAATGGACCTGAGGGATTAGTTGATTTTCCCGCCCTCGTCGACGGCCGCGAAGTCTATTTGTGCTGGAAACTGGACGAGCCCGAGGTCATGTTCTGGCACGACTTGGAAGCCGGTTTCGCCGGCCGCCAGTCGCTAATTGCCGAAGCCGGAGTTGAATCGGCCGGCGGTTCCGGCGGCGATGGGCTTGATCACGATCAATCGATGGGACACTGAGCCGATCGATTGCTGCAACAACTCCGGGGTTACATTTTCGATGCCCCGCGTTCTGCTTACTGCTTTCGAGCCTTACGATCGCTGGAAGGCGAATGCCAGTTGGTTGGTGCTGGTGCAGTTGACGCAAGAGTTGCCTGGGCAGCCGCAATTAGTCACGCGGCTGTATCCCGTCGATTTTTCCGAAATGAAAGAGCGGCTAGCGACTGATCTGGCGGCGAATTTTGATTATGCCCTGCATCTAGGCCAGGCGCCCGGCAGTTCGCGAATTCAATTGGAAGCTATTGGGCTGAACGTCGGCGGATCGAGCAGCCAATCGCCCGATCAATATCGTCCACTGCTGGACGATGGACCGGTGGCGTATCGCACAGCGTTGCCACTGGCCGATTGGGCGGTGAAGTTGCGGAGAGCCGGCATCCCAGCTCAGGTGTCGTTTCATGCGGGCACTTACTTGTGCAATGCCACACTCTATTGGTCGCATTATTTGGCCGAACGCATGTCGCTTGCCACGCAATCGGCGTTCATCCATGTACCGCTCGATGTTTCGCAGGTTGTGAACGAGCCGCACGGAACGGCTTCGCTGCCAGCCAGCTTCTCTGCACAAGCGGTCCGGCTAATTCTCGACGAGCTTGTTTAATTCAACTTTGAAGAGTTCAAGACGCTTGGATTCACCACACTTTCGGGCACGCCTCCTTGCAGCCGCGTGGCAACTTGACGGGCAGTGCGGGACCGCAGATTCTCCAGCGATTCGACCGAGACGAATGCCGCATGCGGCGTGACTATTACTCGGGGATCGTTAAATGGCGGCTGCGAAAGATCGGGCGGCTCGGGTTCTTGTACATCGAGCGCTGCTCCTGCCAGACGGCCGGATTGCAATGCCGCCGCCAGCGCCGCATGGTCGATCAATCCGCCGCGAGCCGTGTTGATGAGATAGGCACTCGGCTTCATTTTGGCAAATTGCGCCGCGCCAATCAGGTGTTTCGTTTCCGGCGTCAATGGAAGATGCAAACTGATATAATCGCTGTGGGAAAGTAATTCCTCGCGCTCGCACCAAGTGACGCCCGGCGGCAGTTCCTGATGACTTTTCGTTGTGCGACCGGTGGTAAGCACGTGCAATCGCAGCGACACGGCTTTCTCGGCCAGACGGCGGCCAATGTTGCCCAGCCCAATGATGCCCAGCGTTTGGCCTTCAATCCGCCGCAGCGTGGGACCGGCCTGCAGATTGTAGCGCCCCGACTTCGTTTCCTGGTGGTAAAACGTAACCTTGCGCGAAAACGCCAAGAGCAGAGCCAGCGCATGCTCGGCAACTTCGATGACGCAGTAGTCGGGCACGTTCGTGACGACAATTCCACGGCGCGTGGCGGCAGCGAGGTCAATGTTATCGAGGCCAATGCCCAATCGCGCGATGATTTTGCAGCGTGGCGCGGCAGCAATGATCGATTCAGGCACTTTCGCCCAATTCGTCATGATGGCTTCACAGTCGGCAGCCAATTGGGCTAGCGATTCAGGATCATTCTTCTCGGCGACAACCAGTTCTGCGCCGGCTTCGCGAAGAATCGAGCGTTCGATCTCCAGATCAGGCCACGCATAGTCGGTCAAAAGCACGCGGTGCATGGAATCAATCGGGAATGGGGAATGGGGAATGAATTAGCAAAAATAGCCCGCGGCGGAAGTCGCTGGGTGATTCAACGATATGCGTCGCTATCCAGCGCATGATTCTTCATCAACCGATACAACGTTCCGCGAGGCAGTTTTGCTTCCTTGGCCGCTGCCCGTACATCGCCGCCGTGTCGCTTGAGCAAGTCGGACAGGTACTGTCGTTCGAAACGTCGCACGTAATCGTCTCGCAATTGAAAGTAGCCCACAGAATCGGTTGAATCATGCTGGCCGGAGGCGACGATCAGTTCGTCGGGCAAATCATCCAAGTCGATGGCATTGTCTCGGGACAGGGCAATGGCACGGCGGATTACATTTTGCAGCTCGCGCACATTTCCCGGCCACGGGTACTGCCGGAGCACTTGATAGGCCTCCGGAGTAATGCCAGGAATTGATTTGCCCATTTCGCGGCTGTGGCGGTTTGCAAAGAACTCTGCGAGCAGCCCAATGTCATCGCCGCGCAAACGAAGGGGGGGCAGTTCGATGCGGACGACATTGATGCGGTAATACAGGTCCTGCCGAAAAACCTCCTGGCGAATCATCGCTTCCAAATCGCGGCTCGTGGCGGCGACCAAGCGCACGTCGAGGTCGATTTCTTCCCGTCCGCCAACGCGTCGCACCTTACGTTCTTGCAACGTGCGCAGCAGTTTCGGCTGCAATTGCAGAGGCAATTCGCCTAACTCGTCGAGGAAGAATGTGCCACCATCGGCGAATTCCAAGAGCCCGATCCGCTTGGCATCCGCGCCGGTGAAGGCGCCTCGCTCGTGGCCGAACAGTTCGCTCTCTAAGAGATTGTCCGGAATTGCGCCGCAATCGACCGGCACGAACGGACCCTTAGCACGCGTACTTCTTCGATGGATTGCGCGAGCCACCAATTCCTTGCCCGTGCCTGTTTCGCCAATCACCAAGACATCGACATTCGAATCGGCCACTTGCTCAATCGTGGCAAACACTTTTTGCATCGGCGGGCTGGTGCCGATGATGTCGTCGAACGAGTATGGCCGCTCGACCTGGCGGCGGAGCAATTCGTTTTCGGCGCCCAAGCGGCGGTCTTCGACGAGGCGGCTGACGCTGGCGGCCAATTCGCTTTCGACACGGCTGCGAGCCAGAAAATCGTCGGCTCCCAGCCGCAATCCGGCGGTGACCGTTTCCACTGTCGGCTCATCGGCCAAGAGAATGACTGGCAGCTTCGGATCGACGCAGCGGGCACTTTGCAACAGCGCCAAACCGTCGAACTGCGGCGGATGAACGGCGGCAATCAGCAAATCGAACGATTGGGCCGCGAGCTTGTTTTCGGCATCAGCAAGATCGCTTGCCACCGATAAATCAAAACGCTCCTGAGGCTTGAGAAGTTCCTTGAACGGCAATGTGTGATCGGTGTCTTCGTCGGCAATCAGAATGCGCACACGCTTCATTGCACACGAGTCCGTCGTCCGTTGTCAATTGGAAGCCAGCGGTGTCTGATCGGTGCAAAGCAAAACAATCAAGAGGGGTGATTGATGACTGTTTGCTACGCATGCAATTTAATCGTCACCGTTTTCACTTCCGTGTAATGTTCGAGCACCGCTTCGCCGTTCTCGCGGCCGATCCCCGACATCTTGAAACCGCCAAACGGCGTCATCGGATCGACCACATGGTAGCAGTTCACCCACACGGTGCCGGCCTGCACTTCGGCGGCGTAGCGATGGGCTTTGTCGAGGTCCTTGGTCCAAATGCCAGCCGCCAAACCATAGGTAGTGCAATTGGCGCGGTCGATCATCTCATCGAAATCTTTGAACGGGAGCACGCTGACCACAGGACCGAAAATCTCATCACGGGCAATGGCCATGTCGTCCTTCACGTTATCGAAAATTGTCGGCTCGACGAAGAACCCGTGCTTACCATGACGATCGCCGCCGGTGATCAAATCGGCCCCTTGTTTCTCGCCCTGTTTCACATAACCAAGTATTTTGTCGAGCTGCTCTTGCGATACCTGCGGGCCTTGCTCTGTTTTCGGATCGAGCTGGTCACCCAAACGGCGGCGGCGGGCCTTTTCGGCAAGTCGTTCGACGAATTCATCTTTGATGGACTTTTCGACGAACAATCTGCTGCCCGCGGTGCAGCACTGTCCGCCGTGAAAATAGATGGCGTGAAACGCACCGGCCACGGCCTCATCGAGATCGGCGTCGGCGAAAATAACGTTGGGGCTTTTTCCGCCCAGCTCGAAGGTGCAGCGCTTCAGCGTGTCGGCCGCTTGCCGTTGGATAATCTTCGCGGTATCGACGTGACCAGTGAAGGCAATCTTATCGACCCCTGGATGAACCACCAGCGCGTGCCCGGCGGTTTCTCCAAAACCGTTCACAATGTTAATGACCCCGGCCGGGAATCCAGCTTCGATGGCCAGTTCACCCACTCGTAACGCGGTCAGCGGTGTTTGCTCCGCAGGCTTAAGCACCACGGTGTTGCCGCAGGCCAGCGCCGGACCCCATTTCCACGCCAACATCAAGAGCGGAAAATTCCACGGAATGATTTGGCCGACAACGCCGATCGGTTGCCGCAGGGTATACGACATGTATGGCGGCGCGATGGGCAGCGTGCGACCTTCAATCTTGTCGGCCCAACCGCCGTAGTAGCGGAACCAGCTGACGACGCCCACCAGATCGCCCTTGGCATCGGTAATGGTTTTGCCGCAGTTAAGCGATTCCAGCCCCGCAAGTTCAGCGGTATTCTCTTCAATCAGATCGGCCAGCTTATAGAGCAGGCGTCCGCGATCGCCCGGCGACATCTTCTTCCACGCTGGATTTTCCAAAGCCGCGCGAGCTGCCTTCACGGCTTTGTCGATGTCTGCTGCGGTGCCTTCGGCGACTTTCGCAATCGGCTTGCCGGTGGCTGGATTGAGGGTTTCGAAGTATTTGCCTTCGCTAGGTTCGACCCAGCGATTGTTGATCAGCAGCTTGGTTTGCCGGACGCGCGGCGTGGCAAATTTCTTAGGGCGAAGCGTGGCCTGGGCCATGGCGCGGGTTCCTTCTGGATGGGCGGCGGTATGCGGACGGCGAACACCTTCAGTTTAACGATTGTTCCTTCGTGTGCGAGGGCTTGTCAACGGTCGGCGCTGGTCATTTTCCGCCAGTATCGTTAAGCTGGAATTTACAGCGGCGGCGATCTCTATATTCTATCTCGATTCTATCTCGCGGAGGTGGCCAATGACGGTCGAGTTGCAAAAGCGCAAAAGCGTGCCGTCGGAAAGGAAACAACGCATGTCGGGCATTTTCGAGGTGCAGCATCCGCTAATTTCCAACCATCTGGCCCGGCTTCGCGACGTTAGCACCCCGCCCCCCGAATTCCGGGTGCTGGTGCAACGCTTGGCTGTTCTGTTGGCATACGAGGCCACTAAAGACCTGGAATTGGCTCCGGCGCACGTCGAAACGCCGCTGGCTGTAACTACCGGGCAGGTGCTGAATCAGCGCATTGGGTTAATTCCGATTTTGCGGGCCGGACTGGGCATGGTCGATCCGGTCCTGAACTTGATTCCAGGTGCCGAAGTGTGGCACTTGGGCGTGTACCGCGATGAAGCCACCGCTACTCCGGTCGAATACTACAGTCGCTTTCCGGGAACCAGCCCGGTGGATGTGGCGCTGGTTTTGGATCCGATGCTGGCCACTGGCGGTTCGGCCGTGGCTGCACTGGCAACGCTGAAAGAATGGGGCGTGCCGCAAGTGAAGCTGCTGGCGATTATTGCCGCGCGGGATGGAATTGACGAAGTGTTTGCTCAATTTCCTGACACGCAGATTTTTGTGTGCGCGATCGATCCGGAACTGAATGCTAAGAAATACATCGTCCCCGGTTTGGGTGACGCCGGCGACCGGATTTTCAACACGCAGCCTGGAGAGTGAAACTTGATCTGCAGTCTCTATGGGTGTTGACTTTCTCGATACTTGTTTCCAGATCGAGAAGTTGATTGGAGTCAGATTGTGCTCTGACGACTTTCAATTCGCTGCCCAGCGAAAACGGCCCGATCTTACTGCAGGTGAGTTACATGATCTTGTTTGCCGCAAGTGCATGGAGTCGGGATTGTCTGTACCGCGAAGCAATTGGAATCGAGTGCGACTTGCGATTGCCAAGTCGATCGGTGTGTCTCCTCACAAAATTCGACGAGAAACTGCGCTCGTCAAAGAACTCGGAATGAATTGAGTTTAATCTACATTCTTTCGCGTGCATCCGCGGTTATTGCCTGTATTGGTGGCGCTACGGGACAATCGTGAACGATCGGTTACCAGTTGTGCGATACACCGAGAAATCACGCCGATCGAGGGTAAATACGGTATTGATGTTTTCCCGTCCCGCCAAATATATCAGAGCGGCATCGGCCAGTTGTGCTTCGAGATTACAATAGCGTTTTACAATCGCCAAAATCTCACGCAGTTCCATCTGTTCAATTGTCAAAAGTTGAAGTACGCCTCGATCGAAAAAATCAATCAGTTTTTCGACACCACCGAAATCTCGACGCAGAAGGTACACAGCTTCTATGATTACCGGCCAGCAAGTCTGAAGCGGCGGTTTTAACTTTGTCATCTGCTTTGTACAGACTTCATGATGCTGATCGCGCTTGGAAAGAATTGCTACTAATGGTCCGGCATCGACCAACATGCGGTCAGTCACGGCCTAACCCCTCAAGGTATTTGGGGTTGGTGCTCAGATCAGGTGGCGCATTTTTCACGATTCCGATGGCGCCCATTTCTTCGAGCAGATCGTAGCAAGTGACAGGCGGAGCTTCCGCCTCTGCCAACTTTTCAATGGCCACACGCACGACCTCCGACTCAGACTGGCCGCGGTTTTTGGCCAGACGCTCTAAAGTGGACTGGAGCTTCTTGGTAAGTCGAATTGTTTTGCGGCCATCGGTCGCCATAGAAAACCTCTGTCAGACATCATACCTCACTTGTCTGACAAAGGCAATTCAGCTCACAAAATCGCCGTTATGCCCCTGTCGCCACCGTGCTCGTTGCTGGAAATATTTCTCCAGCTTTACAATGTCGGCGCTGAACAGCCGAATGCCTTCGGATAGTTTTTCGGTGGCCATCGCATCTTCGTTCAGCATCCAGCGGAAAGTTTTTTCATCGAGGGTGATCTTTTTCAGATCGCTCGTTTTCGCCGCTTCCGGATCCAGCTTGCGAACTAGCTTGCCATCGGCGTTTTTCAGTTCTTCCAGCAGCTTCGGCGAAATGGTCAGCAGATCGCAGCCGGCGAGCTCCACGATCTCGCCCATGTTGCGGAAACTCGCGCCCATGATTTCGGTTTTGTAGCCGAACTTTTTGAAATAGCTGTAAATGTGGGCCACCGACTTCACGCCGGGATCTTCAGGCGCGGGAATGGAATCGACGCCGCGCGATTTTTTGTACCAATCCAGAATGCGGCCGACGAACGGTGAGATCAGCGTCACGCCCGCCTCAGCACACGCCACTGCCTGGGGAAAGCTGAACAGCAGCGTCAAGTTGCAATGGATGCTTTCCTTTTCCAGCTTTTCCGCGGCGCGAATACCTTCCCAAGTCGAGGCAATTTTGACCAAAATCCGCTCGCGCTTGATTCCCGCTGCCTCGTACAAGTTGATGATGCCGCGAGCCCGAGCCATCGTGGCGTCTGTATCGAACGACAGTCGGGCATCGACTTCGGTCGAAACACGGCCAGGAATGATCTTCAGAATCTCTTGGCCGAAATCGACAAAGAGACGATCGATCAGCGCCGCCATTTTTTGCTCTTTCGACCCGCTGACCGATTGCGTGGCTTCGGTCGCCTCTTCGATGAGCCGCTGATAAGCCGGCATTTGTGCGGCCTGATAAATCAGCGACGGATTTGTCGTGGAATCACGCGGCTGATATTTGGCGATCGATTCGAAATCGCCGGTATCGGCGACAACCACGGTCATGGTTTTAAGGTGATCGAGAAGAGACATGATTTGCTCCAAATTCCAAATATCGCAAAATGCGTTTGTGTAGCGGGCGGGCTTGCTCGCCGTTAACGCCAAGCACAGCCCGGCCGCTACACGTTCAATCAATCGTGGTTTTTATGCCACGGTAATGCTGTCATCTAAATAAACATCCTGAATCGCGTGCAGCAGTGTCACGCCTTCGTTCATCGGGCGTTGGAACGCTTTGCGGCCAGAGATTAAGCCCATGCCGCCGGCACGTTTGTTGATGACGGCGGTGCGCACAGCGTCGGCCATGTCGCTGGCACCTTTGCTCTCACCGCCGGAATTGATCAACGGCGAACGACCCATGTAGCAATTGGCCACTTGGTACCGAGCCATTTCGATCGGATGATTGCCGGGGGTCAATTCGCTGTAAACCCGTTTGTCAGTCTTGCCGAATTTCAAGGCCTCGAAACCGCCGTTGGTCGTCGCCGTTTTTTGCTTGATGATGTCGGCCTGAATCGTAACTCCCAAATGATTGGCCTGGCTCACGAGATCATCAGCCGTGTGATAGTCGACCTTCTCCGTCTTGAACGCGTGGTTGCGCAAATAGCACCAAAGTACGGTCACCATTCCCAACTCGTGCGCCTGTTGGAAAGCGGTGCTTACTTCTTGAATTTGGCGATGACTTTCTTCGCTGCCAAAATAGATCGTCGCCCCCACGGCCACTGCGCCCATGTCGAACGCCTGCTTCACATGGCCGAACATGATTTGATCGTATGTATTCGGATAGCTCAGAAATTCGTTGTGATTTAGTTTCACTAAGAACGGAATTTTGTGCGCGTACTTCCGGGCGACGGCTCCCAGCACGCCGAGCGTACTGGCCACGCAATTGCAGCCACCTTCAATGGCCAATTCCACGATGGCTGCCGGATCGAAGTAAATCGGATTAGGGGCGAAACTCGCGCCAGCCGAGTGTTCAATTCCCTGATCGACCGGCAAGATCGAAACATAGCCGGTGCCTGCCAGGCGACCGGTGTTCAGAATTTGCTCAAAGTTTCGCAGCACCGGCGGCGTGCGATCGGAGAGCGAAACAACGCGGTCAATAAAGTCCGGTCCTGGCAAATGCAGGCTGGAGGCAGCAAAGCCACGACATTTGTAATTAAGCAAGGCTTCGGCATCAGCACCAAGCAATTCGACAGTTCGACTTTGGGTTGTAGACATAATTGGATTCTCGGGTCAGAGGCCGGTTTCGCGCCAGAATTGAAGTGTGGCAATGTCGGGAGCGAATTATCCGCAACAAATCTATTTTATCGAAGTTTGTGGCGGTCGGATACCCACAGGCCAAAACTGCAAAATGCGAATGGATCGCGGCTGCCTGCGTGGGGCAACCCTGGGAAGTGTAGTTTTTCTGCTGTCTTGGGATCGTCCCTAATTGATTGTCGCTTTTCGGTTTCCGATAATGCGACGGTGATCAGAGCACCTTTCGGGGAGCGGACGCGGAATTAAGCGTCCTCAACTCGCCATCGACAATCAGGGAGTAAGCATGCGATTTAAAACATTTGTCGCGATTGGATTTGCTCTATCGGTGCCATTAGCCGCGATGTGCGGTTGCAAAGACAATCGCGAACCTACGCCCGTCCCGCCGAAAGCGGTTTCGACCTCCGAGAGCGGGTCTTCCACTTCTGTGACGGACGCGGGTAAAACAGGCTCTCTTCCTTCAACAACCAGTGAAACAGGAAAATTTGACGTGCAAAAACAAACCTGGGGCGAACTGCCCGATGGCCGCGAAGCAGAATTATTCACAATCACCAACCCCAACGGCGCAAAGCTGAAGCTCACGAATTACGGTGCGCATATCGTGGCGATTGAGGTGCCCGATTGCAGCGGAAAAATCGAGAATGTGGTGCTGGGGTTGGATTCGCTCAAAAGCTACGTCGATCAGACGGCCAGCCTTGGAGCAACGGTCGGGCGATACGCCAACCGAATTGCGAACGGAAAATTCATGCTGAACGGCACAGAATTTCATTTGCCAATCAACAATGGCCCCAACAGTCTGCACGGCGGCCCTGAAGGATTCAGCCATCAAGTGTGGTCCGGCAAAGAAGTTAAAAGGTCCGACGCCGCGGGCATTGAGTTTACCTACGTGAGCAAAGACGGCGAAGCTGGCTATCCGGGCACGCTTACGGCCATAGCGACTTACTGGCTGACCAAAGATAATGCGATGCAGATTGATTACTCAGCTACGACGGACAAAGATACTGTCGTAAACCTGACGAACCATGCGTATTTCAATCTGGCGGGCGATGCCAAAGGAGATATTTTTGACCAGGAGATGATGATCGCCGCCGACAAATACCTGGAGACCGACAAGACGCTGATTCCGACGGGAAAAATGCTCGACGTGAAAGATACGGTCATGGATTTCACTTCGCCCAAGCCGCTTGGGTCGGGAATCAAAAAGCTCAATGAGAACGATCCCGTCGGAGGGTACGACAACTGCTACGTGCTGAAGAACGATGGCAAACTTGCGTTGGTTGCCAAAGCCAAAGATCCCAAGACCGGCCGCATTATGGAAGTGTGGACTGATCAGCCAGGCGTACAGCTATATTCGTCGAATTACCTGAACGGAGCGGCGCAGAACGGCGGCTTTGAGCAGTACGCTGCGTTCTGCTTGGAGACGCAGCATTTTCCCGACTCACCAAACCATCCGGACTTTCCCAGCACGTTGCTCAAGCCAGGCGAGACTTTCAAATCGACGACGATTTACAAGTTCGGCGTTGAATGATTAGCACCTGCCGCATTCACAGTCTCAAAAAATAAAGCCCAGGGATTGCAACCCTTGGGCTTTGTGTTGGTTGTTGTCGGAAGTCCAACCGAACTGGTGAGTCTGTCACCGCCATTATTTGAAAGGATCGTCGTTGTTCGCTGGAGCCGGCATCGGCGGCGTTTGGACCGGTGAAGGTGCAGCATTTCCAGGAGTGGCAGCCGGCGGTGTCATCGCGGGGGAATCACCAAAGGGGTCATCGGCCGGAGGCGGCACGTTCGTTTGACCAGGCGCTGGTGGTCCACCCATGCCTGCCGGAGGCGCCCCATCCGGACTTGGCCCACCGCTAATGAATCCCTTCAGCATGCTCACAATCGGGGGCGGCGAAGGCGGAGTGGCTCCAGTAGGCGGTGGGCTCTGACCGCCTTTCGTGATCGCTCGGAACAATCCGCTGACTGCACCTGGTGTTGGAGTGACCGCTGCACCGGCAGTGGCATCGCCGGAGACTGGGGGCGTGCCGCCGATCGCCGGCCGGGGTACAGAACCCGATGGAGGTGTGGCGTCGCCAAATGGATCATCATGTTGTGCTGCTGGTGGGGTCGTGTTCGGCACGGCACGGGGAGCCGGGGCTGTATTGGGAGCTGGAACCGCTGGAGCATCGCCGAATGGCGAATCGGGAGCGGCTGCAGGTGGAGTCGGATTTGTTGCCGACGGAGGAATTGGAGCAGGAACCGGATTTGTGCCAGGCGCCGGAGTTGGAACCGCATCACCAAACGGCGACTCAGGAGTTGTCGCTGGCGCCGGGTGAGCTGGCTCCACGGCTGGTTGATCGCCAAACGGATTCGCTTCCGGCGTGATTGGTTTGGCCTGCTGCGGAGGTGAAACTTGCGCTGGCGGCGCCGCTTCGGGTTGAGCTGGCGGCGGGGCTTCAGCTGGCGCTGCCTTAAACGGATCGGCGGCCGGCGGCGCGGCACTACCTTGTTCAAACGGGTTTTCCGCTGGGCCTGGCGCCCCCGTAGTCGAGGGTACAGTCTTACTCGGCATGGCAAATGGATTTTCCAATGGAGTTGTTGCTTCCGGCGTCGGTGCAGCGGTTGGGCCAGCCGGCAATTCATTGGGCTTCACTTTACGAAGAACATCATGCTCTGCGCGGACCTGTTCCTCATATCGCGCACGGCGGACAGCTTCACGCCGCTGAATTGCTGCTGCCTGCACCCCGAGGCGAAATTGTTCTAACATCTGTCGCTGCGAGCCCTGAATTCGTTCTAACGAACGGTTGACAGGATAAACGTCGGCGCTTTCGCCGGCTTCGAGTTCAGCGCCTTTCTGAAAATCCGCCCGAGCTTCCTCGTTACGTCCAAGCCGCAAGTAAGCCAGCCCACGGAAGTAATAAGCGCGAGGATCATTCGTGCCCCCTTTGATGGCCGAGGTCAACGCCGCATGCGCACCGACGTAATCGCCTGCGTTGAAGGCATGAACTCCATTCCCGTAAAATTGCTCCAACAGTGCGTCGTCGGCAAACAGGGCGGTGATTGATCCGCACAGCACAATGCCAACGAAAAGGGCAAATGTTCGCTTCATGGCCGTCAGATTCCTGATTGTTCCGAGGCAGGTGGTTCTTGGATCGGAATCGCACGCTTGAGCCAAGAAAAAGCAATATCCAGTCGCCGCGCGCGACAAGTTGCATGGTAACTGCCCAGCGATTGCTATTCAAGCTGCACAGCGTAAACCACGGCAAACTAAGTGCTTCCGACGTCCAACGAATCGTGATCGAAGCGATTCCAACGACTCAATCGCGGTCATCGCCCCACTTCGTCAGTGGCAAGCTTGGCAACTGTGCTCCAATCGGATTTTGGCCACATCAGAGATTCTGGTCGCACTGCCAGCGTGATGACAGACCGTGCAGCAGTTGTCCGACCGCAGCGCAGGAAGATCGGCAAACGAGATCGGAGCGAGTGGTTTCGAGGAGTCAGGAGTGTCGATTCCTCGACAGATCGCCGGCAGATTAAGCAGCGAAGCAGGCTCATCACTGTTTGAGCTCCAGCTGCGAGCGTCGCCGTTTGCTTCTCCGGCTCCGGCGGATGAAATGAACCGCGAGCGTGACGGATGACCCGCTACAAGTATTTTGAGCGCAGCGGCCACAACAATTCCTAGTGCCACCGCGGCCGCAAATTGCCAGACGTTCAGATTTCGCTTTGTTTGAGATGATCTCATCGACCGGTTTCGCACTTGTTTCAGCGTTGGGCTACCGGTGGAGTCGGTTAAGGAGACAGCCAAATCGCCAGCAGCGCCCAGCGGATCGCCCCAATAACCCGGTAGCGCCCCGCCCTCATCCAGACCAACGGATTCGTGCAGCGAGTCGTCATTGGGCCGCAATGCTTCGGCAAGCCGTTGGCAATCAACGCAGCGCTTTAAATGAGCCTCCACGCGGCGATCGTGCGGCGAGCCGGACGGAAATGGGCCGCGTGTGAGAATGACGAATACTTCGTCGCAGTTCATGATCCATCTCCGCTGCGTATTCGGCTCGGTTGCGGCATCGCCCGCCAACCACTATTGTGCCCAGCCGCGCAATCGGAATCAACGGATCTTTGAAACTAACCCCACGCGCAAGCGAGGATAACAGACTCTTGGCACGTGAAGCGGCCTCGCTTATGCGTCGGTTTGGTGTTGCCGCCGGCAACAAAAAAGGCCGGAATCGACAGCCCGCATGCACCTTTGCTTGATTCGCCGCCGCTGACCCCCAGAGGTCGCGAGGGAAGCGCCGCCTCGCTGCGGTGGTGGCTAAGTGCAGTCAGGCCGTCTGATTCCGGACCTTAAACAAAAAAGAATTTGATCCACCCGGGGCCGCATCCCCATGCGTTCCGCAGGCGAATCGTTTTGGCCGAGGCAAACTTCCTATTTGCTCTCTGCTATTTATTCATCGCAATCGGTGCGCTGCGATTTGAACGTGAAACCCGATCGGACCGGTTTTTCTTATAAGGCCGACTGAGTTTCAATCCACTGGTTCGGATTGTGCCGGATGTACAGCCGGAACTGCGACGGAAGCAGTTGAATTGCTGCTAGCTCGGTGTGCTTTCGCTGACAGATTCGGCTTGTGCGACAAATCGATAGCCGGTGCCGCGGACACTCAGAAAGTGTCGCGGCTGCGACGGGTCTTCTTCGAAGTATTTCCGCAGATTGACGATGAAGTTGTCAACCGTGCGGGTCGTAGGGCTATGGGACATGCCCCAAACATCTTCCAGCAGTTGGGCCCGAGTTACGACGGATCCCTCGTGTTCGATAAAGTACCGCAGCAGTTTCATTTCCAAGGCGGTAAGCCGAACATTCATGCCCTTTACACAGACCTGGTAGGTATCGAAATTCACTTCCACGCGGCCATTGGCGAAATGGTAAACCGGGCCAGCGGACAATGCCGGCTTCCGTTCGGTTTCTGCGCCGGCGTCGGCCCGTCCGCGCCGGCGGCGTCCCAGGAGGTTCCGCACGACGCTGAGCAATTCCTCCAAATCAAAGGGCTTCTGGAGATAAACATCGGTCCCCACATCAAATCCGCGGATACGGTCTTCGGTCAGAGTTCGCGCCGAAAGCATTAGAATTTGCACATCGCTTCCTTGCTGCCGAATCGATTCACAAACGGCATAACCGCTCATGCAAGGAAGCATCAGATCGAGAATGATCAGATCTACGGCTGCCTGGTTTTCTGCGAAAAACTTGAGCGCCGACGGTCCATCGCCGACCATCGTAACGAGATAGCCTTCAGCTTCGAGATTGTATTTGATCCCAATGGCCAGATGTGCTTCGTCTTCAACGACCAGAATGTGCTTCATCGTTTTGCCGCCGGCAGTTCAACTTCAAACACTGTCCCATGCCCCTTCGGTTGACTTCGCACCTGGATTTTACCACCCAAACGCTTAACGAGAATACGAACAATGTACAGCCCCAGCCCCGTGCCGGCGGTTTTGCGTTCTAGTTCGCTGCCCAGTCGCACAAAGCGGCCAAAGATTTTGCGACGTAATTTCGCTGGAATCCCGGGTCCGTAGTCGCCGATGCGCGCCACCACACGGCCATTGCCATTGTCGCGTGTCTCGACTTCAACCTGCGGATGCTCGCCGGAATATTTGATGGCATTATCCAATAAATTGCGAAAGATGATTTCCAAATCGGCCACCCGGGCATGAACTAACGCCGGTTCGAGTCGCAGATCGATGGTGCTTTCAGGAAGATGATAGCGCTCACAAGTCTGTCGCGCTGAACGAATCACTAGTTCGTCCAACAGCACATCTTTCGCTTCATTCGCCGCGGTTGTTTGTTCCACTCGGGCCGCATCGAGCAAGTGATCGATCAAATGATCCAATCGTTCCAAATCTTCCAGCATGAACCGCTGAAAGTCGGCTTGTTGCTCGGCCGTCACTTGATGCCGATTGAGTGTTTGCAAATACAACTTTAACGAAGCAATCGGGCTCTTCAATTCGTGCGACACTGCATCGATAAAGTTCGATTGCCGTTGATTCAAGCGGATCGCCTTGACCGACAGAATTAAATATAACACCACGCCCACCAATACAGCGACGAGAAACGTCGTGCCAACCGCCAAGAGCACCCAGTACACGGCGGAATGGTCAGACACCAACGCTGCTGAAGCGCTGACAATGACCCAGCCCACCGTTAGCGCAACCACCAGCACGATGAGTACGACGCCCAACGTAATCGGCCAGCGAATGGAACGGCGAAGGGCCATGGATAAGGGGCGGGAGTCAAGGATCAGAAGTCGAGCTGGTTGCGGCTTAGCGGACGCGGCGATGAAATTAGAAACATCGCAGTCGCTTGTAATCGAATATTCATCGTACCAATTCCAACGTACCCCAGACGCTGGGATCTTCACGATACGGCAATCCGGGCGGGCAGCAAAATGTATGCTCACCAATTTCTCGATCGATGAGCGCCCAATGAAACCCGAGCTTCGCGTATTCGTCTGGATCCCAACCGGTAAGCGCAGAGGCAGGAATATGACAATTCAGCCGATAACCGTCGTCGATTTTGTGAGTGATTGCCCGCACGATTCCAGGTTTGGGCGGCTTCGGGTTTTCGCGGGCGCGGTTAATTGGCAGCAGCTCCGCAATCGGTTCATCGAGCCGATGTCCGCCGCCTGTAGGTAAGAACACGAATTGATGACAGAACCGGCTGGCACGGTGGATGTTGTGCGTATCGCGAGTATCGATCCACACGTAGAACCCGTCGCTCTCTTCGATCCGGCTTTCGCGGCACCACGGCGCCTGTTTTTTTCCGCGGACGGCAACAGAAAATGAAATTCCCTGCTCGTTCCAGGCAACCTCCACGACGACGCGCTGCGGTGCGTCATCCAGCTCCGCGAAAGCTAGTAGACGGTAATCGTCGGCCAGATCAATTCCCTTGGGTGACCACAACGCGGCCAGGTATCGGCACGGCACGGCAAAGCGAAATAAAAAGCTCGGCGGTAAAAGTTGCGATGACATTTGCTTTTCTATGGATCAGTTACTCGCGACCAACCGCTTCTTGCGCAACAATGGCAGATTGGCATCAGTTGGCTTGATTGCCGCCGCATGTTCTTTGAGCAGCGCCGCTAAATTGCCGCGGTGTAAATCTTCCTCGTTGCGGAAATGCAGTTTGATAACGTCAAGGTCCGGGCGAGTCGCGTCGAATTCCGGTTCGTGTCCCAAATCGGCCACCATTCCCATTGCGAAACGACATTTCGGGCCCACTAGCGCTAACTCGATGCGGGCCGGCTTTTTCGTCGCTACGCGAGCCCACGGTTCACGTTGATTCGGATGCAGCACGTTAACCACCTGACTGTGATTCCAAAGCGTCTGCGCTTTCCGGTGCCGCGGCGGCCAGCATTTCCAGCAGTTCCTCCAGCACTTCGGCTTCCCAGGCGATTTTTTTGCCCGGCGGGAAACCTTTTCGCAGTAGATGCCATTTCCGGCCCAGCACGGTCCAGGGCATGATCGATTCCGGATCTTGCTGCACGCGCTCGGTAATTTTCTTGAACCCCGCGACGGCTTGCTCGACGAACTGCCAGAACCGCGGGTGATCGATTTCCGCGAGCGAATGAACCCGCATTTCAATTTCCTGCCACGGGCCGCGCAGCGTTTTCACTTTCACGCGTTTGTCAGTGCCGTAAACCGGCAGCTCATGCAATTCGTTGAGCGGCTGCATGCCGAGTCTGGCAATCAGATTCTCACGGTTGAAGGTCGACTTCGCGACGCGGAACTTCAGTTTCAACAGCCATTGCTCGCCGGTGATGGCGTGCAGAAACCAACCGTCGGCTTTTCGCTGGGCGCAGATTTCCACGACGCTGCGATCGTTCCAGTTCGTGGCGCTGAATTCGCCGAGCTCGTGAATTCGATCGACGACTCGTCCCAGAATCTTGCCGTCCCACTTGCACGGTTCGCCGTTGCGGCCCACACGATCGACGGTGTGCCAGCGGCGGCCGTCCGCTTCCCACGGCATTTTGGCGGCCTGGCCCACTTCTGTAATGTTGAGATCGCCGATGCGCTTGGCTTCAACGGCGGCGAAGTCGTGAACTTCTCGTTTGGCAAACGGCCCAGCCGCGAGAATGGGAGCAAGCGCGGCGGCAGTGTGGGAACGCGGGGCAAGCCCCGCCGCTACACGGTCCGCTTTCCGCCCTCCGCCTTCCGCCTTGCCGCTCCGATTCCTGAACCCTGAAGCCTGAACCCTTACCACATCCTCCGGCGTTCCCTCCGCCACCACATATCCGCCCCCTTCGCCCGCTTCGGGACCCATGTCGATAATCCAATCGGCTGTTTTAATCACGTCCAGATTGTGCTCGATCACGACCACCGTGTTGCCCAGATCAACCAGTCGATGCAGAACTTCGAGCAGCTTCGCCAAATCTTCGAAGTGCAGGCCGGTCGTCGGTTCGTCGAGCAAATACAGCGTGCGCCCGGTATCAGGTCGAGCCAACTCCGCGGCCAGTTTTACGCGTTGCGCTTCACCGCCAGAAAGCGTGTGAGCCGGCTGGCCGAGCCGCAGATAATCGAGCCCCACGTCGCACAGTGTCTGCAAAATGCGACGAATCTTCGGAATGTTTTCAAACAACTTTAACGCTCGACCACAAGACATTTCCAGCACGTCGGCGATCGACTGACCGTGATAAGTGCACTGCCAGTGTTTCCGGATTGTAGCGGCGGCCCCGGCAGACTTCGCATTCCACCCACACGTTCGGGCAGGAAGTGCATTTCGATACATTTTTCCCCGTTGCCTTCGCAGGCCTCGCAACGACCGCCGGGGGCATTGAAGCTGAACCGCCGCGGCACATAACCTCGCACTTTCGCTTCAGGCAGTTGCGAAAAGAGCAGTCGGATGAGCTCAAACACGCCAGTGTATGTGGCCGGATTGCTGGTCGGCGTGTTGCCCAGCGGCTGCTGATCAACGCGAATCACTTTGTTGATGTGTTCCACGCCGCGAATTTCATCGTGCACGCCGGCAATCTCACCGGCGCGATGCAGCGTGCGGGCCAACGATTTGTACAACACGTCTTCGATGAGCGAACTCTTTCCCGATCCGCTAACTCCAGTGATGGCCGTGAGCGTGCCCAATGGAATGCGGACATTGATGTTGCGCAAGTTGTTGTGCCGTGCGCCGAATGATTTCGATGAACTCTGGTGCCGAAGTGCGGGGCAAGCCCCGCCGCTAAACCCTCCGCCTTTCGCTTTCCGCCTTCCGCCTTCTTCTGACCACTGACCACTGACCACTGACCACTGCTCCGTCGATTCGTCGGCACCGCAATCGTTTTCTTGCCGCTCAAATATGGACCAGTGACCGAAGTGTTTGACTTGGCGACTTGCTGTGGCTTACCGCGGGCAACAATCTGGCCGCCGAATTCGCCGGCGCCGGGACCGAAATCGAGCAGTTGGTCGGCATTGGCCAGCACTTCTCGATCGTGCTCCACAACCAAGCAGCGTGTTGCCCAGATCGCGAAGCTTTTCGAGGCGCCGAGCAACCGGCGGTTATCGCGCGGATGCAATCCAATCGTCGGTTCATCGAGCACGTACAGCACGCCGCACAATCCGCTGCCGACCTGGCTGGCCAGCCGAATTCGTTGTGCCTCGCCGCCCGAGAGCGTCGGCGCCAGCCGTGACAGTGTGAGGTATTCCAAACCAACATCGACGAGAAACTGCATGCGGCTGCGGATTTCGCGCAGCAGATCGCCGGCGATTTTTTTCTCTGAACCGGTCGGCTGCCAGGCGTTCAGTTCTTCGATCAGCTTGCCGAGTGGCGTGCGGCCGATTTCGTCAATCGTTCGATCGTGCAGCCGCACCGCCGCGGCCAATTCGTTGAGCCGACTGCCGCCGCAGACCGAACATTCCACGTCGTCCACCAAGTGATCGAGCTTTCCCCGCATCGCCGGCGAGAGCCGTGCCGCTTCCTCAAGGGCCGGATACAATCCTTTGTATTGAAAGCGAAACAAAGGTCTTTCCCCGGACTTGCCTGATTGGGTGCCACTGCTGGCTTGCCCAGCAGTGGACGCAACCGCAGATTTTCCGTTTTTACTTGCCTTGAGCGTCGGCTTGACTTCAATCCAATCGTCCCCTGCCCCGTGCATGACGATTCGGCGTTCGCGAGCCGTAAGCTGGTCAAGCGGCACGTCGATCCGCAAGCCGATGTGGGCCGATAAGGCTGCCAGCATGAGTTCGGCCGTTCGCGGTTCCACTGCTGGGCAAGCGAGCAGTGGCACCCTTTTGCAAGCCAGCCGTGGCACCCATCTGCGGCCAGAGCGCAATCGCTCCTTCGGCCAGCGACAATTTCGGATCGCGAATCAAGGCAGCCGGATTCGCGCCTAACTGAGTGCCCAAGCCTTCGCACTCCGAGCACCAACCGAGCGGGCTGTTGAACGAAAAACTGTGCGGCGTTAACGGCTCGAAGCTGCGGCCGCACTTGTCGCAGGCAAAATGCTGGCTGTGAACTTCCGTCGGCCAGCGATGCTCCGACAATCCTTCGAGAGGATAAACAATGCGCATTACGCCCTTGCCCAGCGACAAGCACGTTTCCACACTGCCGGCAATTCGGCTGCGAGCATCGGGCCGCACGGTGATGCGATCGACAATCACTTCCACGTCGTGCTTGCGGCGGCGATCGATCGTGGGGGCTCGTCGATCGAAATGGTTGCACCGTCGATTCGCAGCCGCTGATAGCCGCTAGCGCGCATTTCGTGCCACAGCGTTTCGTATTTTTCGCCCGCGCGAATTTCCAGCGGTGCCATCAGATACAGCTTGGTGCCCTCGGGCTCGGCCATCAGCTTTTCGATAATCTCATCGGCCGATTGCGTGCCGATGGGCACATCGCACGCCGGGCAATACGGCTTGCCAGTCGGGCCAGCAGCACGCGGAAGTAATCGTAAACCTCCGTCACCGTGCCGACGGTCGATCGCGGTGAGTGGCCCAGATTTTTCTGTTCGATCGCAATCGCCGGCGAAAGGCCTTCGATGTGATCGAGTTTCGGCTTTTGCATTTGCCCGACGAACTGCCGAGCGTAAGAGCTCAGGCTTTCGACATATCGCCGCTGCCCTTCGGCGTAAATGGTATCCATCGCCAGCGAGCTTTTGCCCGAACCGCTGAGGCCGCAGCAGACGGTCATCTTGTCGCGCGGAATTTCGACATCGACGCCTTTCAAATTGTGCTGCCAAGCGCCACGCACGCGGATCGATTGCTCGCCGAAAATTTCGCCGCCGGTTTTGCGGCCGTTGCGGCGAGTTGTTTTTGCTTGCTTGGATTTTGCCGCGATGTCGGATTGGTCGTTTAGAACCGGTGCCAGTGCGATCGACGTGTGCGAGCGCGGGCAAGCCCCGCCGCTACACCGGATATCTGTTCCGGTGTGCCCACCGCCACAATTTCGCCGCCGCCGGCACCTCCTTTGGGGCCCAGATCAATAATCCAATCGGCGGTTTTGATCACGTCCAAATTGTGTTCCACGACAAGCACGGTATTGCCGGCGTCGGTCAAATCGTGCAGCACTTTCAGCAGCATTTCAATGTCGGCAAAGTGCAGGCCGGTGGTCGGTTCGTCTAGCAGATACAGCGTGCGGCCGGTGCTTTTCTTCACCAGTTCGCGGGCCAGTTTGATCCGCTGCGCCTCGCCGCCGGAAAGAGTCGGCGACGCCTGACCGAGCTTCAAATAATCGAGCCCCACATCGTGCAGGTTTGCAATTTGCGGCGAATGTCGGGCACATTCTCGAAATGCACCAGCGCCTGCTGCACATCCATTTCCAACACATCGGCGATGTTCTTGCCTTTGAACCGAATTTGCAACGTCTCGCGATTGAACCGATGGCCATTGCACACCGGGCAAGTGACCCACACATCGGCCAGAAAATCCATTTCCAACCGGTTCGAGCCGTTGCCTTCACAAGCTTCGCAGCGGCCACCTTCCACGTTGAAACTGAAACGCCCAGGCTTGTAGCCGCGCGTCTTGGATTCCGGCAGACGCGTGAACAAATCGCGAATATCGTCGGCCAGCTTGATGTAGGTGGCCGGATTGGAACGCGGCGTGCGGCCGATCGGCGATTGATCGATGGCGATCAGCTTGTCGAGATGCTCGATCCCCTCCATGCGCTCATGCTCGCCGGGATTACCGACGCCGCCGTTCAAATCGCGCATCAACGCCTCGGCCAGAATGTCGTTCACCAACGAGCTTTTTCCCGACCCGCTGACGCCGGTGACGCAGACAAAGGCGCCCAGCGGAATTTCGACCGTGACGTTTTTGAGATTGTTGTGCTTCGCGCCGACGATGCGCAGGAATTGTTCGCCGGGATTCGGCTTTGATGACGTCCTGCCCCCCGGCGACTCGCCGGGGGCTAGATGGTGAACCCTCCGCTTCGCCGGAATTTCAATCCGCCGCTTGCCGTTCAAAAACTGGCCGGTTACGCTGCGATCGACTTTCGTGATTTCCTCCAACGGTCCAACGGCCACCACTTCGCCGCCCCGGACGCCGGGGCCGGGGCCGAAATCGATGATCGTGTCGGCTGCCCGCATCGTGTCTTCATCGTGCTCGACCACAACCACTGTGTTGCCTTTGTTTCGCAGTTGATACAGCGTGTCGAGCAGTTTTTGATTGTCGCGCGGATGCAGGCCAATCGAAGGTTCATCGAGAATGTACAGCAGGCCGACCAGCCCACAACCGATTTGGCCGGCCAGCCGGATGCGCTGCGATTCGCCACCGGAAAGCGTCGGGGCGGTGCGATCCAGCGCCAAGTATTCCAGCCCAACATTGACCAAGAAGCCGAGCCGGCCGCGAATTTCTTTGATGGCTTCTTCGGCAATTTTTTGGCCGGTCGCATCTAGCACCAGATCGCTGAAAAACTCTGCAGCGTCGCTCACGGCCAGATGGCAAACCTCTGGCAGCGAACGGTTGGGTCGATCCGCGAATTTCGGATTGGCCGTCGTGACCGTCACGCTTCTGGCCTGCGGATTCAGCCGCGCCCCCTCGCAGTACGCACAGCGCACCACGCACATGTATTTTTCCAACTGCCGCCGCTGCATTTTGCTTTTGCTCGTGCGGTAGCTCGACAGCAACTGCGGGATAATGCCCTCGAAGTGCCCGCCGTATTTATTGCCGTGCGCGCCGTTTCGCCAGGTGAACGTGATGTGTTCGTCGCCAGTGCCGTGCAGCCAATAATTGCACAGCCGTTCATCCAAATCGCGCCACGGCGTTTCCAGCATCGTGCCGTGCTCCAGTTCCAGCTGGCGTTCGACGGTGTCCGCAACGCCCTGATAAATGTGCCGTCGCCAGCGCCCCATGTCCTTCCACGGGCCGACTAATTCGACGGCACCCAGGGCAAACGACAACTCGGCATTCGGAACCAACCGCTCGGGATCGAAGCTGTAGATTTCGCCCAACCCATCGCACCCTTTGCACATCCCCTGCGGACTGTTGAAGCTGAATAGTTGAGGGCTTGGCGGCTCGAAGCTCAGGCCACAGTGCGTGCAGGCATAGTGAGCGGACAGAGCGAATTCAGAATGGGCAGTGGGGAATGGAGTATGGGGAATGCCGGCATCTTCTGTGTTCGGCTCAACTTCTGCCTTCTGCTTTCTGCCTTCTGCCTTCTGCTTTTCCTCCACGCTAACAATCAACTCTCCGCCACCCAACCGTAGCGCCAGTTCCACGGCTTCGGCCAACCGCTCGCACCGTTGGTCCTGCGGTCAGTCGATCAATGACAACTTCGATATAATGCCGCATTTGGCGGTCGAGCTTCAAATCGTCCGTCAGTTGCACCACTTTACCATCGACGCGGGCCCGCACAAAACCTTGCTTCAGCAAATCTTCGAACAGATCGCGATGCTCACCTTTTTGCGACCGAATGAGCGGGGCTAAAACCAGAAACGGAGTACGGTCGGGAAGCTGCAGAATCCGCTCGATAATTTGCTCGCGGCTTTGCGCGGTAATCGGCCGACTGCACTGCGGGCAATGTCCCTGGCCGACACGGGCAAACAGTACGCGCAGGTAGTCGTAGATTTCCGTGATCGTGCCGACGGTGGACCGCGGATTTTGGCCCGATGTTTTTTGCGAGATGGAAATCGACGGGCTCAGCCCGGAAATATGGTCCACATCCGGCTTGGGCATCTGTCCCAGAAACTGTCGGGCGAAGCTCGACAGGCTTTCCACGTACCGCCGCTGCCCCTCGGCAAACAACGTGTCGAAGGCCAGCGAGCTTTTGCCGGAGCCGCTGACGCCGGTCAGGCAAATGAGCTGATTCCGCGGCAAAACCACGTCCACGCCGCGAAGGTTATGCTCGCGGGCGCCACGGATCACAATATCTGGTGTAGGCATTATTCTGAGCCGCGATCGCTTGCGACGCGGGTTTTAATCGGATTTTTCCGCCCGAACACCGCATTCTATCGCAAGAGTCAACCGGTGGACACCCCTACACGTTGCGAATCCCTTGTCGGCCCGGGTTTCAAGCTTTATATTGGTTGATTCTCAAAACCTGGACCCTGAACCCCGAACCCTTCCCATGACCCTCGATAAAAGTCTTCGCATCCGCCGCGGCAGCAGTAAAGCGCGCGGTGTCCTCAAGCGTGGCGAGCGAATCGCGCAACTCAAGACTGAGGAACGCTGGGACGAAAGCATGCGCGTGTTGGGATTGCCCAAGGTGCGCGTCATCAAGCTCGTGATGAAGAAGAAAAAGAAGAAGAAGGAAGAGGAAGGCGCGGAAGGCGCCGCCGCTGCTGGCACTGCCGTTCCTGCCGCTGGCGCTGCCGCCGGTAAAGCCGCTGCCCCGGCCAAGGGTGCCGCACCCGCGAAAGCGGCGGCCGCTCCCGCCAAGGGTGCCGGCGCGAAAAAGTAGTTCCGGCTGGTGGCTCAATTCAGAACCAATATGGCGCAGCAATCGTTGCGCCCATATCAGTGGCCGACATGGTCATGCAGGCGACAGTTTTGGCGTTCCTCTTATCGACAGGAACTTAGCGCCAAGCTTGCTGACTTCGATCACTGAGACCGGAATCAACGCCAGTCCGACGACGACTAGCCATTCTCCCAACGTCAGAGCTACGGTGTCAAACACTGGCCGGGCAAACGGCAGAGCCACTGCGCCCAATTGCAGCAAACCGGAAATGACAATTGCCCCGAGCAGGTGCAGGTTGGAGAACACTCCAAGCTCCGGCATCGTGTATCGATGGCTGCGGCAGCCAAAGGAGAAAGTGATTTGCGACAAAGCACAAATGCAGAACACAACGGTTCTGGCCTGAGTTAAATTGAAATCGTTTTCGTGGTAGACAAGCCTGAATCCTAAAACAGATACGCCGGCAATTAACGCTCCTTGAAAGCCGATCATCAGCCCCCGGCCGAGCGTGATGACCGGCTCTCGTGGTGGTCGTGGCCTGCGAGACATAATGTCGGGTTCCGGCGGTTCAATTCCCAATGCCAGCGCTGGCAAGCCGTCGGTCACAAGGTTGATCCACAAGATTTGCACAGCGGTTAGCGGCACTGGCCAGCCGAAAAGTGCGGCGATCAGCATCAGTAACACTTCGCCGGTATTGCACGACAACAGGTAATCGACAAATTTCTGAATGTTGTCAAAAATGCCACGACCCTCGGCCACAGCATTGACGATCGAAGCAAAATTGTTGTCCATCAACACCATGCCGGCAGCTTCTTTCGTGACATCCGTGCCGGTTTGTCCCATTGCGATGCCGATATCAGCGGCCTTTACCGCAGGAGCGTCGTTAACGCCGTCTCCGGTCATCGCAACAACTTGGCCGCGTTGCCGCCAAGCATTGACGACTCGCAGTTTGTGTTCGGCGGAGACGCGGGCATAAACGGTGATGCGATCGACCTGTGCAGTTAGTTCATCCTCCGACATCGCATCAAGCTGTTCGCCGGTCACAACGCGCGAATCGTCGTCAGCAATTTCCAACTCCCGTGCAATGGCCAATGCGGTTGCGGGATGATCGCCGGTGATCATGATCGGACGAATTCCCGCATTGCGGCAGTGCCGCACAGCCTCCAGTGCTTCTGGGCGCGGAGAATCAATCATTCCAGCCAATCCGACGAAGACAAGCTGGCTTTCTTCAGCGGCAAAGCTGTTTTCATTGCCGGGCAGTTCGCGACTCGCCAAAGCCATCACACGCAACGCGCGTCCCGCCATTTCGGTGTTCAATCGCATCAGCTCGTTTCTTCGCTCGGAGGATAGCGACACGACTTGTCCACTACGCAATTCGGCGATCGATTTTGCCAAAACCTGCTCCGGGGCACCCTTGGTGTACAGCACAGCGCTACCGTTGTGTTGGCGCAGCACAACCGACATGATCTTGCGATCAGAATCGAACGGGATTTCGGAAAGCACCCGTTTTGCCCGATCATGAACATCGATCCCGGCCTTCATCGCCGCAACCAGCAGCGCGGCCTCTGTCGGATCGCCAACCACTTGCCAGCCGTCATTACTATCTGAGCTTGGCCGGACCGAAGTGCGGTTGCACCAGGCGCCAATCGATAGCGCAGTGACAAGATCTGAATCGGCACTAGGATCAATCGCAATATAACGTTCAGAAGCCTTAGTGGTTTCGCTCGTTGTCTTATCAGCGGCAGACTCTTTTTGCCGGCCATATTCGGAAAGTTTGAGAAACTGCCCCCGCGGCGTGTACCCGGTTCCCCCGACCTGATATCGCTCTCCGCCGGCGACGATTTCACGAACCGTCATTTCGTTGCAAGTCAAAGTTCCTGTCTTATCGGAGCAGATAACCGTTACGGAACCCAGTGTCTCGACACTGGGCAGTTTGCGCACTAGTACATTTCGTTTGACCATCCGCTGCAGTCCGAGCGCCAGCGTTAACGTTACCACGGCGGGCAAACCCTCGGGAACGGCGGCCACCGCCAGGCTGACCGCGACCAACAGCATTTCCAATAATTTGCCGCCGCGCAACATTCCCAGCAAAAAAATGACCGCCGCAATCACCAAACATACGACGACGAGAACCTTACCCAACGTTTCCAACCGTCGCGCAAGCGGAGTAGGTTCGGGGTCGAAATGCTCGAGCAACTCCGCTATGCGGCCCAATTCGGTGTTCAGGCCAGTAGCCACAACAATTCCTAGGGCGTTCCCGGACGCAGCGACCGTTCCCATAAACGCCATATTGCATCGGTCCGCCAGCGGCGTGCTCGCCGCCAGCACACAATCGGCGTACTTGTCGATGGGAACCGATTCGCCCGTCAGTGCGGCTTCCTGCACCCGAAAAGAAGTTGCATTCAAAAGACGTACGTCGGCGGGAATGTGGTCGCCCGCCTCTAACTCGATAATGTCTCCTGGAACAAGATCACGGGCCGGCGCTGTCTGCAATCGACCGTCGCGGACGACCCTGACCATCGGCGAAGCCAGGCGACGCAGAGCTGCCAGCGCACTTCCGGCCTTTTCTTCTTGCACTAAACTGATGGCCACATTCACCGCTACGATGGCCAGAATGACCGCGACATCAATCCAGTCGCCGACGATGCCGGAAATTAGGGCCGCGACGATTAAAATCCACACAAGCCATTCATTGAATTGGTTGGCCAACTTTTGCCACCATGGCCGAGGTGGCTTTTGGGCAAGCTCGTTGAAGCCGAACTGCTGTCGGCGCTGATTTGCCTCTTCGGTTGATAAGCCGCTTTTGATGTCTGTACCGAGAGCGTGCAGCGTTGCGTCTGTAGTTGCCGCGAAGCATTTTTCAGCGCTGACCGACTGTTGAACGGAATGGCGTTGCTGAGGTGCGTCCATATCAATTTTCAACGTCGCACACTTGTCTACGATTTGGATCGCGTCGATACTGAACTCGTGGCATTGTGCCAGCGGCCAAGGCGGCTGGCAAATTGCCGTACTCCATACGTCGTTTTCTAACTCGACAACACGAATCGAGTGACCATGAAAGCCCTTGTAGCCATTGATGGATCGGCGCCCAGTTTTGCGGCGATCGGGCAAGTATGCCGCCTTTTGTCACCAAACGATTCGATAATACTGTTTTATTCACCCCCCACGGTTTCCGCTGCTGCGGCAATCGATCCCGCGACGGTTGAGCACGCACACAAAGCATTGGCGGATTCCATGTTCACTGAAGCCGTCACGCATCTCGGAAAGCCCTGGCAATCCACCGTGCAAAAAATTATCGGCCCGGCTGATCCGCGTACCGCTATTGTGCAGCAGGCGGAAGCTTGCCAGGCCGATTTCATTGCTGTCGGCGCGCGGGGGCTCAATCCAGTGCTTCGATTGGTGCTCGGAAGTGTGTCGCGCCGCGTGGTTCACGCCAGCAAAGTGCCTGTGCTTGTCGTGCGGTCCCGCGAAGACGCTAACGCATCCATCGGGCTGCGGGTGCTGCTAGCCTGCGAAAACGCGAAAGCTGGCCGGCAGTTAACCGCGGTAATCGAGAAGTTCACCTGGCCAGAGAATTCCGCCTGTGCGGCAATCAGCGTAGTGCCCAGCGTGCTGGGCGCAGCGATTCCTGATTGGCTGAAAGCTCAAACCCGAGGTCCCGATGTTGAGCAAATGATTAAGATCTGGGTCGACGAGCACGACGCTCAACTGTCCGAAGCCCGGCGCGACTTGCAATCGGTCGAAAGCGCGTTTCCGAGAGCTCTACGTTGTTTACTGCCGATTGTCGTTGAAGGGCACGCCGGCACAGAGATTGTCAACCAGGCCCGCAAGCTGACAAGCGACTTAGTCGTGGTTGGCGCCAAACAAAGCACGCGTCTCGGCCGGCTTTTCATCGGCAGCACCTGCGAGTACGTGTTGAACAATGCCCCGTGCTCCGTGTTGGTCGTTCATCACGCTTGATTCGCGGCAATATCTTTTCCACTCGTCTTCAACAATTGCTCCGCTGCTTGTTCACCACTGCGGATACACTGTGGAATGCCAACGCCTTCGTAGGCGTTACCTGCCAAGGCTAAACCGGGAAGCTGAGCCAACCGATCGTTTATGCGCCGCAACCGATCCAAATGCCCCAAATGATATTGCGGCATCGCGCGCGGCCAGCGGAACACGAGCGACAACGTGGGCGACCCGCTGATGCCGAGCAGATCGCGCAGTTCTTCTTCTGCGATGCGGCGAAGCTGATCGTCGGATTTCTCCAGCATCTCTGGCTGCAGCGCGCCGCCGAGAAATACGCGGATCAGCACTTTTCCCGATGGTGCGCGACCGGGGAATTTCACGCTCGAAAAACTGGCCGAAAGAATTCGCCGCTTCTCGATGGCCGGGACAACGAAGCCGAAGCTGTCGAGCGGATGCGCGATTTGTGTTCGATCGTAGCCGAGCACAACGATCGCCGAGCCGGCGTATTCGATAGCAGCCAATTCAGCGGCGAGCGCGCCATTGACGCTGCGCAATAAATTCGCCGCTGCCGACGCCGGCACAGCGATAATCGCCGCGTCAAAGATTTGTCCGCTAAGCCGCAAGCGGCCGTCGACGCGTTCAATGTTGTCGACTGCCGAGTTCAATTGCACACAACCCGGCGGCAATCGCGCGGCCAGTGCATCCACAAAACTCGAAAGCCCATCGCGCGGCGCAACAAACATGCTGTACCGCGCCCCGCTGCCATCCTGATCCCCGACTCCTTCCTTCCGCCTTCCACCTTCCGCCTTCCGCCTTCCGCTCGCCCCTCGAATTAAGCTGTCGTATTGTCGCTCCATCTCCAAATACCGCGGCAGCGTGGCGGCCAGACTCAGCTTTTCCGGATCGGCCGTGTAAATGCCGCCGATCAATGGCTGAACCAAACGCTCGAACGTTTCGTTGCCCAACCGACGCCGCGCGAACGAGGCCAAACTTTCATCGCCGCTGCCAATTCGTGGTTTGATAAATCGCTCGGCGGCCAAACGCAGTTTGCCGGGCCAACTGAGAATCGGCGAACGCAGCACCGGCCCCAGCCGCTCGGGCGACATCAGCACGAACCCTTCGGGCACTCGTTCCAATTTGCCGCGACACGCCACCATCGCCCCGCGATGGGCAGGATCGGTCGGAATCAGTTGGTCAGCAAATCCGATCCGCCGGCACAAATCGATGGCAGCCGGCACACTGGTGATAAAACTGTCGGCACTGGTTTCGATCAAGAAGCCGTCTTGCCGCACGGTCCGAACAATTCCGCCCAGCTGCGAGCCCGCTTCGAACAGCGTAATTTCCGCCGTTGGCTCCAGTTCGACCACCCGATGGGCCGCCGCCAGGCCCGAAATGCCCCCGCCGATGACCGCAATTCTTCGCATGGGCGTGGATGCTGGCATCGGGAGAACTAATTCCGCAAAAAGTCGTCTAAGATATCCGGTTGCTGAACGTCTCAATTATGGCCGGATGATCGGTCGGCCACAACGTAACCATGCAACACACGGGCTCGCAAGACGGCGAGTGGTTTTCCGGCATCGTCGGTCGCTTTGAAGGTCCACTGGTGCGGTATGCCGCGGGCATTACTGGCGATGTGGATCAGGCGCGCGACGTCGTGCAGGATGCGTTTTTGCGCTTGCACAGCCTGAATGGCGATCGCCCCGACAACGTGCAAGCCTGGTTGTATACCGTCACTCGTCGGCGGGCGCTCGACATTGTACGGAAGGAGACACGCATGAAAAACTTGGACGATGGCCAGGCCGCGGTCTGCGAATGCCCCCTGCCCATTCAACCGGCGGTGATGGAGCAGCAGGAAACGGAAAATCATCTGCTGCAATTGCTGGCCGACTTGCCTGTCAATCAGCAAGAAGTCGTGCGGCTGAAATTTCAACACGACCTCAGCTACCGCGACATCGCCGAAGTGACCGGCCTCTCCAGCGGCAATGTGGGATATTTATTGCACGTCGCCCTGAAGCGATTGAGAGAGCGATTAGCAATTAGCAGATGACAAAGAACAAATGACAAATGGCAAGTGACAAAGGACATAACCATGAATTTTAATCCCGATGACCCGAAATACACGGCCTTCGTGGTCGGCGAGCTGAACGATGCCGAGCGCGCGGCGCTCGAATCCGAGCTGCAATCCAGTCCGCAAGCGGCGGCGCTGGTGGCCGAAATCCGCGCGGCGACCGATCAGATTTCAGCCGCACTCAAAGCCGAGCAGCTGCTGGCGCTCTTGGCCGTGCAGCGCGACGCCGTGCTAGGAACCCTCTCTCCCGGCGGGAGAGAGCAGGGTGAGGGGGAAGCTGTGCCATCTGCAGCACCCTCACCCCAACTTTCTCCCCTTAAGGGAGAGGGAACACGGCGAGGGCGCCGCATCGCTTGGGCAACTGCAACGGCCGTATCGTTGCTCTTGGCCGTCGGCGCCGGTTGGATGCTGCGCGGATTTACGACAACTGGAACTGGAAATGAGCGACAGACGGCCCAAACAAATGGCCTTCCATGGGGCGATTTGAATCTGGATGTCCAGCAAAACCAGGAAGTGCATGGCGCTGCGACTTCGCAGACCACCGCACCTGCCGATCACGATGAATTAACCACGGTGATCACATCAAGTCTAAGCGGCCAATCGCAAAACGCTACGTTGCCGAGCGTATATTCGGCTTACGATTATGTGAAGGGTGCGCCGAATCCACGAACGTATTTGGGCACGCAAGGAAATGGCGGCCAGAACGTCGCCAGCAGTCAAAATAGCCTAAAGCAGCTTAACGGAGAGGTAAGCCGTGGATTCAACAGCGGCAACCCGGGCCTGCAAGCTCAAGGCTCCGTCGGAGGTGTCGTGACAAAGGATGGTTCGCAGTCTGCCTATGGCACCTTGAATCTGAACGGGGCCAACACGTATCCGGGCAGCACTAGTCTTGGCTACAAGTTTACACCTGAGGACCGAGGTCAATGGGGTTTCAAGGCAGGTGGCGGAAAGCCTTATCCTGCTGCGAATGACAGTTATTACTTCAGCACTTCAAGCGCGGTCTGCGCCGGCTCTGACTGAAACATTAGGTCTCCACGACCGTGCGCCGAGGTGTTGCTGCCTGCTCAAATGTTGCAGCATCCTGGCCCTGGCGTCGACGGACCTGGTCCCGGCGTGATGACGGCCGGCGCGAAACCGGCATCTTCATCCGGCGGCGTGAATCCCAGCGAATTGCGTGGGAGTGATCCGGCGGGTGCCACGACTCCGCTGCACGACATCCAACTCCGCCAAGGCGGATTTGCAACCGCAGTGCCGCCGATGGGTGGATTCGATGCCGCTACAGCGGCGAATGGAGATGCGATTGCAGTTAACGCTATTCCATTCGCCGAGGGCCAGCCAATTGCATTTCCCGACGTTGCGTTCTGGAGGAAGATACAAAAGAAGAATCAACAAGGTGCCGATCAAAATCAACTTGTTGAACTGGTAATAAGTCGCGACGACACCGTTGCCAATTTAAGCAAGCAATTGTCGCAAGCTCAGCAATTACTGGCCAAGGAAATGGCTTCTTCCAAACTTGCCGAACGTGATCCAAAGGTGATTTGGTTTAGAACGATGATTACGGGCCTTGAGGGGGCGATCGACTGTCGTAAGGCCGAAATCAAGCCTCAAGTTGAATCCTATGTGGAACAGGAAGCCAACACCGAAGCGTACGATCACATCGTCGATAATCCATTTCTCGGCGCGGTCGAAAATCCGCTTTCCACGTTTTCCATCGATGTCGATACGGCCAGTTATTCCAATGTGCGGCGGTTCCTGCTGGAGCAGAACACGCTGCCGCCGCCGGGGGCGGTGCGTATTGAAGAATTCATCAATTACTTCCGCTACGATTATCCGCAGCCGAAGGACGACAAGCCGTTTTCGGTCACCACCGAAGTCGCCAGTTGCCCTTGGGCCGCAGAACATCGGCTGGTGCGCATTGGGCTCAAGGGTCGCGAGATTGCCGCCGACAAACGGCCGCCGAGCAACCTGGTTTTCCTGATCGACGTTTCCGGCTCGATGGAACAGCCCAACAAATTGCCGCTAGTGCAGGAATCGCTGAAGCTGCTGACGAAGCAACTGACCGAGAACGATCATGTGGCGATCGTGGTTTACGCCGGCAATTCCGGCCTGGTGCTCCCCAGCATGCGCGGCGACGATCATCAAAAAATCATCGAATCGATCGAAAACCTGCCGCCGGCGGCTCGACCAACGGTGGGCAAGGAATTGAGTTGGCGTACGAAATCGCCTCGCAGAATTTCATGAAAGGCGGGGTGAACCGTGTGATTCTGGCAACCGACGGCGATTTCAACGTCGGCATCACCAATCAGGACGAACTGGTGCGGCTGATCGAAGAAAAAGCCAAGACCGGCGTGTTCCTCACCACGCTGGGCTTCGGCTACGGCAACCTGAAAGACAGCACGATGCAAAAGCTGGCCGACAAAGGCAACGGCAACAACGCCTACATCGACGATCTGCAAGAAGCCCGCAAGGTGCTGGTCGAACAGATCAACGGCACGCTGGTGACGATTGCCAAGGATGTGAAAATTCAGATCGAATTCAATCCGCTGGAAGTGGCGGGCTATCGGCTCATCGGTTACGAAAAGCGGATTCTGGCCAAAGAAGATTTCAATGACGACAAAAAAGACGCCGGCGAAATCGGGGCCGGGCATACCGTGACGGCGCTGTACGAAATCGTGCCGACGAAAGCAGCGGGCAGGGCGCAGGGGGCAGGGGGTAGTGAAGAGAAACTCCCTCTCCCTCGGGGAGAGGGCCGGGGTGAGGGGGCGGCGCTGGCTGACGGTTCACCCCTCACCCAACCCTCTCCCCAAGGAGAGGGCTCAGAAAAGACCGCAACTCCTGAAGTCGATCCACTCCGCTACCTCAAGCCCGCTGAAATCACCGCTGCCGCCAAATCGGGCGAGCTGTTCACGCTCAAGCTGCGTTACAAACAGCCGGACGGCGAGAAGAGCACGCTGATGGAAACGCCGGTGAAAGATTCGGGCAAGAAGTACGGCCAGGCCTCGCCCGATTTCCAATTCGCCTCGGCCGTGGCCGCGTTCGGCATGATTCTGCGAGATTCGCAATTCAAAGGCGACACGACACTGGCCGCCGTCGAGGAACTAGCCAAAGCCGGCCAGGACGACGCGAAGAAGAATTCCGACGCCGAGTATCGGGCCGAGTTTGTGCGGCTGGTGGAGAAGGCGAAAGCGCTGAAGGGACCGTAAGAAGACAAAGGGGTGAGCGTGTGAAAGGTTGACATGACCGATAAGCGATTTAGCCAATGGCGAATTCTTGCAGTAGTTTCTGCACTTGTTCTATCGGCGCTCCCGAAACTTGTCTTCGGTCTGGGCACCGATCATCCTAACGATCAGCCTGTGGGCGGCAGCGATAAATGGCCGGCCGGTTTGAAAGAATTGGTCAACCGGCCAGAACGGGTGCATGGCTATTTCGTTAATTGGGAAGACATCTTTTTCTTCGCCGGCGATACCGACAAGCTCGCCGAGTTTCTCAAAGCCTATGCAAAACTGCCTGCGACGAAGTTGAAAATCGTTTTGCATCCGGGCAAGCCGATTGTAACTTCGCCTTGGGACAAACAACCGCGCGACACTGCCGCCGACTGGAAACTTTACACGACGCCATTTACGCGAGCCGATCTGGAGCAGGCAGCGGCCAAGCATGAAAAGCTCGACCCGGGGCAGTTCACTACGCAGCTCGATGTTTGGACAGGCGGGCAAATCGAATTCCCTCGCTTGTTCGTGATTATCCCTGCCGACATTCCCGTCGAAGCCGGCGACGATGCCAAGGGGAATGCAAAAATCGAAAAGGTCGTTTTGAAGCAACGCGTGAAACACGCCGAAGCCGACAAACTTCAGCGCACCAAACAACAAGACGAACGGCAAACAGCGGAACAAGAGCATACCGAGTGGGTTGCGCATGCGCTTCGCGAAATGCAAACCATCAAGCCGGGTATGGCTCGCGCCGATTTGTTGAAAGTTTTTCGCGAGGAGGGCGGCCTCTCGAATGCAGCCCAGCGGCGCTATGCCTACCGCGAATGTCCTTATAACAAAGTCGATGTCAAATTCGACGCCGCCAATGACGCCGACGGACGCGTTGGTCGCGAAACGCCGCAGGACAAAATCGCCAGCATTTCGCAACCGTTTTTGGAGTGGTTGATTGGGGATTGACTCTCAGTCCCATAGCGCGATTCGAACGATCAATCGCTTGGCCGAAACCGGGCGACACGCTTCTCCGACTGGGCGAAGGTTGGCGCAAGGCATTTCTTGTAACCCTACTACTCCTTGCTTCTCCTCTCCCACTGGAGAGCATTTCGACTTCGAAACATCGGTCGAAGACAAGATCGCGTCGGGCGAAGCGAATCTCTCTACAGACTGCACGGCAGTGTGCTAATATGTGAGCATTGGTGAGATCGATTTCGATGGTTTCGCGCAGAGGATTTGGCCAACGATGCCCAGTCAATTGAAACCTGACGATTCTCAGCACACCGGTTTACGCGATTTACTGCGGGTGATTGGACCGGTAATCGTGATTGTCGGCGGCATTTTTACGCTCATCGGCCTGGTAAGTTTTTTCAGTGCCTTTGGCGGCATGGAACCACCGCGGCAGTTTTGGTGCGCCTTTGTCGGTTTGCTGCTAGTGGGTATTGGCATGGCGATCAGCAAGTTTGCCTATCTGGGCGCAATCACGCGCTACATGGCCGATGAGGTGGCCCCGGTCGGCAGCGACGTGGTAAATTACATGACCCAGGGTACGAAGGAATCAGTGCGCGATCTGGCCACCGCCGTGGGCGAAGGATTTCGCACCGGTTCCGCCACGGGCGAGACGCGCGTCGTCCGCTGTCGCAAATGCAATACCGATAACGACGCCGCGGCCAGGTTCTGCAAGAACTGTGGAACTTCGCTGGCAAAAACCAAGCCCTGCGAGGCATGTGGCGAAATGAACGATCTCGATGCCAGGTTCTGCGACAATTGCGGCAAAGCGCTGGTCTAATCGCACGTCTTCAACATCTTGCTGGGAGGAAAAATGTTTACGTTCTTGGCGGACGCCGTCTATGTGACCAGCGAAGCCCGCAGTTACGGTGTGGGCTGGCTGACGCTGGCGTTAATCAACGCTGGCCTGGCACAATCGAAAAACCGCAGCGGGCTGACTTGGTGGCTGATCTCGCTGCTGCTTGGCCCGATTGCGACTTTTCTGATCGTCGTGCTGGACAAACCGGTTGGCTCGTGATAAATCCCTGAACGCAGGACCCTATTCCATGCCCAAGCGAAAATCTTGGCGAGAGAAATTGGCGGATAGCAAAGGGCTGCCGAAAACGGGGCGCATCAGCGGCAAGATGACCAAGCGGTGGGGAACCGGCACGATGGTGATTCCTGCACCGTTGGAAGTCGATGCCATCATGCGGCGCGTGCCGCACGGGAAACTGGTAACCATTTAAGAAATCCGCCAGCGCTCGCACAGAAACACGGCGTGACGATGGCCTGCCCAATTACGACGGGCATTTTCGCCTGGATCGCTGCGCATGCCGCGGAGGAATCTGCCGCCGAGGGGAAGAAAAACATTACCCCGTATTGGCGCACGCTGAAGACCGGCGGCGAGTTGAATCCTAAATATCCCGGCGGCATCGCCAGCTGCGCAGAAAGCTGAAAGCTGAAGGCCACGACGTCGTGGCCAAAGGCAAGCGGTTCGTGGTGGCTGACTATGAAAATTCCTTGGTTAGTCGTGCCTAATCCTCACCCGGCCGATCGGCTTCTTGCCCATAAAACTCGCGGGTCGACCAGTTCTCAGTTTGAGCGCAGCCCCTGGTTTTCCGCCGGACCAAAGCCGTGTAGGATAATCGGCTGTGTCACGTCATTCCGGCCAGCAGGTGCGCAACGGCCGATTGCTTGGAGTTGCCATTCATGTCAATCGACGACGAATCGAAAGCTGATGAGGCATTGGTCGCTCGATTGCGCACTGGTGACACTCAGGCGCTCGCCGAATTCATGAGTGCGCGGCAACCGCAACTGATGGCGTTCATCGATCGCCGGCTCGGGGCCGCTTTGCGGCGGAAGATCGAGCCGGAAGATTTGTTTCAAGAAGTGAGTGCGGAATCGCTCCGCTCGCTGGGTGAAGTCGATTTGGCCGAGCGAGACCCGTTCAATTGGCTCTGTCAGGTGGCCGAACGGCGAATTATTGATGCCCATCGTCGCTTCTTCGGCAGTCAAAAGCGCGATGCGGCCCGCGAGGTTTCGCTCAATGCACCGGGCGGCGGGAGCACCAGCACCAGTCGGCCAGGATTGATCAATCTCTTGGTCGCCAGCATGACCTCGGCCAGTGCTGCTTTTTCACGCGATCAAAAACAAATGCGATTGCTGACGGCCCTCGAAAAGTTGCCGGAAGAACATCGCGAGGCACTGCGGCTGCGATATCTGGAGAATTTACCGTCGAAGGAAATTGCTGAACGGTTGGGAAAGACCGACGGCGCAGTGCGGGTGATGCTAACCAGGTCGCTGGCCAAGCTGCAGCAAATTTTGGGTACGGAAGGATGACTTCAAGGACGAAATCCGAATGACGAATGAAGTTCCAATGACCAATTTCAAATGACGAAACCGAACGGCTGACCGCAAATCATTGGTCATTGGTGCTTGGTCGTTCATTCGTCATTCGAATTTCGTCATTTTAAGCAGGTAATTCTGTGGCACGAATTGTGATGGCCATGTCGGGCGGGGTCGATAGCAGCGTGTCGGCAGCGCTGTTGTGCCGCGCCCGACACGATGTGATCGGCGTCTTCATGCGCCACGGCGAGGCAGAGCCCGTGTGTGATTCCACTGCAGCTAAGTCGCACCTTCACCCCTTCACTCGTTCACCCGTTCGTGCTCCGGTCGCTCACGGTCCCGGCTCGACGATGGCAACTTTGCCGATTGTGACGCCGCGGGCCAATCACAAGCAGGGCTGCTGCAGCGCATCCGATGCCGAAGACGCACGCCGCGTCGCCCAGTCGCTTGAGATTCCGTTTTACGCGCTGAATCTGAGCGAAGATTTTGCCCGGATCATCGACTACTTCATCGAAGAATATATGGCCGCCCGCACGCCGAACCCGTGCGTGATGTGCAACAACTGGCTGAAATTCGGCAAACTGTTTGAATACGCCGACGGGGTCGGCGCCGATTTTGTTGCCACGGGTCATTATGCCCGGATTGAAGACGCCGATCGAGGAACGTGTAGTGGCGGGGCTTGCCCCGGGCTCTTGCGTGGCGTCGACGCTTTAAAAGACCAATCCTACGTCCTGTTCGGCGTGTCGCGCGAGTTGCTCCCGCGCATGATGTTGCCGCTGGGCGGCTATCGCAAAACCGAAATCCGTGCCCTTGCGCATGAGCTGGGGTTGCGTGTGGCCGACAAGCGCGATAGCCAGGAAATCTGCTTCGTCGCCAGCGGCGATCATGCCGACTTCGTTCATCGCCGCCGAGCTTTACATGGCCGCGCCTCCGATTCCGACTTGGATACGGCAGGTGAAATTGTTCTCGCCGACGGCACCATTGTCGGCGAACATTCGGGCATCGAAGGCTTCACAATCGGTCAGCGCAAGGGCTTGGGCGTCGCCATCGGCGCGCCATACTTCGTGACGCACATCGAAGCAGATACTCGGCGCATTGTCATCGGCAAGCGCGAAGAATTAGCCCGATGCGAGCTTTCTGCCGATCGAGTGAACTGGCTGATTGACCCGCCGACCAAGCCGTTCCGAGCGGACGTCCAAATTCGCTACAACAGCATGGCCGCGCCCGCGCTAGTTGAGCCTGTGGGAACCGACCGAATTCGGGTCCATTTCGACGAACCGCGTTTTGGCATTGCCCCCGGTCAGGCCGCCGTTTGTTACGATGGCGACCGCGTGCTTGGCGGCGGCTGGATTGAATCATTTGTAGGAGCCGCCTCCTGACGGCGATTGATCTACCATCGGCTCTCGGCGACAGTAGTCGCCTCCTACAGGTTGCCCTGGCTTGCGCGTCGGGTTAGTATGTCTCTCGGAACTTCACGCTGCTGAGGGATTCTGATCATGCCGCAACGCGCCGCAATTCTCATCGGTCAAGGGTTATTTGAGAACACCGACAATATCGGTTTGTATGTGGTCGGCGCTGTTGTAGCGTTTTTCTTCTTGATATTCCTGGTGTTGGTGCTGACCTACGGCAAGCTCTGGTTCCAGGCGTACATGTCCAATGCGCGGGTCAGCTTGCTCAGCCTGGTGGGCATGAGCCTGCGCAAGGTTAACGCGCGCGTGATTGTGCAAGCCAAGATTATGGCATTGCAGGCGGGCGTGGGCACCGATCCGACCACTGGCATCACCACGCGGCGCTTGGAAGCACACTACTTGGCCGGCGGCGATGTGCCGCGCGTGATTCGAGCCATCATTGCCGCGCAACGGGCCGACATCGACCTGGATTTCGACCGTGCCGCCGCTATCGATCTCGCCGGGCGCAACGTTTTGGATGCGGTTCAAACCAGCGTCAACCCGAAAATCATCGATTGCCCCGACCCAAACATCAGCCGCAAGAGCACGCTGTCGGCCATCGCCAAAAACGGCGTCGAGTTGAAGGTGAAAGCCCGCGTCACGGTGCGTACTAATTTGCAGCAGCTCATCGGCGGAGCGACGGAAGAAACGATCATTGCGCGGGTCGGCGAAGGCATCATCACCGCCATTGGTTCTTCCGACAGCCATCTGAGCGTGATCGAAAATCCCGACCGCATCAGCAAAGCCGTGCTGTCGCGCGGGCTGGACGCGAACACCGCGTTTCAAATCGTCTCGATCGACATTGCCGACGTCGATGTAGGCGAAAACATCGGCGCTCGCTTGCAAGCCGATCAGGCGGAAGCCGATACTCGTGTGGCCCGCGCCAAAGCCGAAGAGCGGCGGGCCTTCGCCATCGCCAAAGAGCAGGAAATGAAAGCGGCCGTGCAAGAAAACCGCGCTTTGGTGATCAAAGCCGAATCACAAGTCCCGATGGCCATGGCTCACGCTTTCCGCGCTGGCAATTTGCACGGGAAGACAAGCGAGAATGGAGCGGCCAAGTAAGCTGGCTCTCCCGGTCGAGCCGCTTCGGCACTGCAAATCCAGCTGGTAAAATGGATAAGGACTTTGGCGCCAAATAAGTCAATATTCCTCTGGCTTTTTCGACTTTGGCGCGTTAAATCCCCCGCAGTGTCAAATTGATGGCGCACTGCCGCCACGACCCGGAATCGGCACCAGAATCCAAGTGCAATGCCAAAAATCAGATGAGCGCTGGCCGTCAGAAAAATGAACCACGCGGTCAGCGGCAAACCGAAGAACGACGCGTACGGCGTGCTAAGCAAGATGATCTCGACGGTGACGGCCCAAACAACGGCACCCCAAAATGCCACTCGTGGAGTCAGTTTCCAAGCCATCGCCAAAAACATGATCCCCAGTGCTGCGCCGTTGGAAAAATGGTACAGCCATCCGAGCACATAAGCTGCCGGCGTCGGCGCACCTTCGAATGGCGGCCCCGGGTTTCCCAGCAGCATTTGGCCAAACGCCGGAAACACTTTGAACAGCGGCGTGCCGGTTAGCACAAACGGCAGTCGATACAAATCGTAGGCAATTGCCGCCACGATTCCACCCAGTGTACCTTGGACAATCCAAGTTCGTGCGCCGTTTGGATTGATGTAGGCAATCCAAGCCAACAGCGCCGTGGCTGGCGGCAGAATCCAGCAGCCAAAAAAATGCATCGTCCAATAGCCGTAGAAATGTCCTAGCAAGCAGGCGAACGAGAGCGACGCCAGCGCAAACACTACGGCTCGGAAAATAATTTCTCGCTGCATAGTTTTGTGGCGAATAATCTTAGCGCGGAGCCTGGCAGAAGATGAATTCTTACCCGTTAGTTTAACCGTTCGCCCATCGCCGCCGCCACGGTCGCAGCGGCAATAATCCAAATCCCGCAAGAGCGAGCAGCACGGCACGTGGCTCGGGGACCGGTTGCGGCCCCTCTTGGCTGGCCAGCAGATCCAACAGCCCCTGCATGTCTGCGTTGGTGATGGCTCCCGACCGATCAAGATCGGCGATCGCCCGCAGATCGGCATCGGGGATCGATCGGTCGGTTTGATACGCATTCAAGTCGGTCAGCGCCTGCAACATCACGTTGATGTCGGCGGCCGTTGTTTTCCCATCCTCATTGAAATCGCCTTGCAGTGCGGCATTGAAGATGGCGGTTTGTGCTGCGTTGAGGCTTCCGGTGAAATCGGGCGTGCTGAATACTACGACCAGCGGCACACTGGGCACAAACGAGGTAAGCGGGTTTCCGTCCTTTAATCCTTCGACTCGATAAGCAAAGCCATAGACTCCCGTTGGAATCGGCGCGTCGGCTGACGAACTTTCGAGCTTCCAGCCGATGGAATGGGCGTCGTTGCCGACAACCGGAAAACTTCCGGGATTCATCGACAAACCCGAAATGTCAATGCTGCCGATTGCCGCCATAAAGGAGTCAAAACTCGTGGCGTTTAGCGTCAAACTATCGTCGGCCCGCTGAGCAAGACCGCCGTTGGAATACCACAACGGCCCAAGGAAATCGAGACTTAGCTTGTCGGACGGCAAATTGAAATCGGAATGTGCCTCTACGCCACCGTGATCGGTAAACATGACGGTCGAACTGAAGGCATCGAACACTTCCACAAATAAGTGGGGGCTAATCGTCGGGACTTCACTTTCCGCTTCGATTTGATTGCCGCTCAGGCTAAGCACAAAGCCGTGCCCAAACGCTGCCTGACCGAGCCACAACGACAAAAACATGGCAGAAAAATATGCGCAAATGATGTTTGGTTTCATAACTGTACTCACGGAAATATGCGATCGAGGATCAAGCGAAAAAGGCCGACCTCCCGGCAACTGCGACAACCAAGAGGCGGCTATCTCCGTTGGGATGACTAGCAGACTACGTCGTTCCAAAATCTTGAGGAGAAAATAGTTGCCGGACACTGGCGTAACGTATTCGCCGTTGCCAAATCAATCCGGCCGAAATCATCAAGCCAGTGCTCGCCAAGATCAGCGAATTTGGCTCTGGCACCGCGGAAAGCACCGCGGCTCGGGCCGCGATGACGCTCGTGGCATCGGTGAAGTCTGGCGTGTTGAGCAATACCACCATAGGCGTGCTGGAATCGTAGATGTTATGAGAGACACTATTGGAGCCATACACGCGGTAAGCAAAGCCATACACTCCGGGAGGAATCGACTGTTGGTCAAGGCTCTCTGTGAGCACCCATTGGATGGAGTGACTGGTGTTCCCGCTTACGTCGAGAAAATCTGGCACACTAAAAGTTCCGTCGAGATTCAGCGTATCGATCAAATTCGGCGCCGTGTACGTGGTGCTCACATAACTGTTGGCAGCCATGCTCACACCTGCCGCAACTGGAGTGGCGGCACCGCCGCTAGAAAACATTAGCGGGCCGAAAAATTCCAGCGAAAACGTATCACCGTTGGCCAGACTTAGCCCACCGGTTGCGCTGGGCTGAACTCCGCCGGCGCCTTTGTTGTACAAAGTCCCCGGGGTGACGCTCGTCCATCCGCTTGAATACGTGCTGGGATTGGTTGTGGTACCGCCGAGGAAATCGTCGCCGGTTCCGACAATTTTGTTGTCCGACAAACTTAACTGGAACCCGTGACCGAAGGCCGCTTGTGCGCAGACCAACAGCACGAGAATTGTCATACTTCGAAGCAGATTCATGGATATTACTCTCGAAATGTAAAAATGTTGATTAATAGAACTATCAGACTTTCAGGTCACCGTTATTGCCTTGGTTTGGCAAAGTTGGTGCCCTGGGCGATATCACGCTGCACCCATTGGTACAACGTCGATTCACCGATGGATTGCACATGATCATCGGCGTACAAATAATTCGCCGAGTCAACATGTCGCTCCGGGTTGATCTCGCCGATAATGCCGGCCCATACAAATCCGTTCGAAATTTTGAAAGCGGAGTACCAGGTCGAGCAGTGAACATGGTCATTCACCACGGATCCGACCTTGTCAGCGCCTTCAAATACGATGATCAGCTTGGATGTCTCCTTCAGCTTCGAGAGCAGGGGGACTGCTCCTTGCACTTCGCTAGCTTCGGACGAGACATACTCGTTGATGACGTAACTCGACTGCTTGTTGGGATCGGCCAGCCGAGCCTCGAAATTCGGATCGTCGGGACATATGCGGATCACGTCCACGTTTTCCGAATACGCCCCCAAAGAGTACATCCAAGATTGCGTCGCACCCGCATGGTGAAAGTCCCACGGAAAATGCCCGTGATTCGCATTGGCGTACTGATGGATTGCCAGCCCGACCTGTCGCAAATTGTTGGCGCACTGGCTGCGCCGTGATGCCGCCCGTGCGGCTTGCACGGCCGGCATCAGCAGCGCAATCAAACCGCCGATGATGGCGATTACTACCAGCAATTCCACCAACGTAAATGCAGACCGCGCGCGCATGGCCCACCTCGCCGATTGAAGGACGGACGCAACCGTGCGGCTGGTGTACCAGTCAAGTCGTCGAAAAGCTGCCGCTGCGTTTGCGGACCAACATTCGACAGTTCCAGTGCTACCAAACAACGATTGGCCCAGAACCGCTCAAGATGAAAGATCAACCAACGGTTGATCGCGGCGGCGGTAAATCTGGCGGGAAAGAGATGGTCAAAAGCCGTGGCGATGACGAGCAAGTTCGCTCGATGTGGTCGTCTGCAAACGAAAATGAAACTTCCGGCGGCGGCGACAGCGAAACGCTCATGCCGTGCCAGGTCTCGCCGGCACCCGAGCACTTCAAAGCTTCAATCAGAACGATGCCGCGGGCAGGTCGCGATTGCCTAGCACAGACTGCGATCTCCGATGATTTGGTGCAGCCCGACTTGCCACATGATGTCTCGGGGCCAGCGGCTGCGTGATGAGCGCAGCATGCGCACGTCGAATTCGTCTCGTCACAAGCGTGCAAACAGAAGGCATGCCACTGAATGCCACGTAATTCCGCTTCCGCCAGGACATAATCTGGCGGAGTAACGTGGTTTTCCCGTGCCCAAACCAATTTGTCGAACAGCGACAGGCAACAGCAGTTGTGCCAGCACTGCTCGGCCGAAAGGCAACCGCAGCGGTGATTCATGCAGGGGTATGTCTCACCAGGTGCTGCACCGACGGGAATCGGGAGCGGAATGCCCAGCGCCAAGTATATGTACGCCACTGCGGCCGCCCAGCGTGCAATCCTTTGGCGGCGAGTTTGGAAACGGTGTCGGTAGCAGCGGACACTAACCATCGGAACGACAATTCGCTGAATCAAGGATGATTTCCCGAGTCGATCTTATCCCTGAATATATACCGGCAGGGCACGAGGCCGTCTATCCGGCGCAATCTAGCGAATCATAATGATAGACGAACCGCTGCCCGTTCGCTAAGTTGATGGGGCTGAGAGCGTTCCGTACGCTTCAATCTCCTGACATTCTGCGAAAGTACTTTTCTCTATGCGCAGCAATTTATCTCGTCGTGATTTTCACAAACTGACCTCCGCCGCACTCGGTGGCATGGTTGCAGGCACGGTCGTCGGTTGTTCGTCCGACAAAAAAGCACCGGACGAAGGACCAGCGAAAAGTGCCGCCCAAGATGCCACCACCGTCGCCGTTGCCATTCACGCGTGCCGTGGACTCAACGAATGCAAAGGCCAAGGCGTCGATGGCAAAAACGCTTGTGCTGGTCAGGGCTCGTGCCACACAGCAAAGGCCCACGATTGCTCCACCCAAAATGATTGCAAACATCAGGGTGGTTGCGGCGCTGCACCGGGCTACAATGACTGCAAAGGCATGGGAGGCTGCGGCATTCCCATGCAGGGCGGCATGTGGGAAAAAGCCCGCGCCCGGCTGGAGCAAGAGATGAAGACGAAGGGTCAGGCCGTCGGCGCTGCTCCACCTGCCGCGAAGTGATTGTTAAAAATTGCCAGCAGGATTAATTCTTCTGCCCAGGCTAAGCATTGGCTAATTCTGCGTCCATTTGCTGGTTTCGTCTCGACCTGCGATTGGACGATCATCCGGCATTGCACGCCGCCATTGCTGAAGGCGGGCTAGTCATTCCGCTTTTCATTTGGTCGCCAGAGGAGGAAGGCAATTGGTCGCCCGGTGCCGCGAGCCGCTGGTGGTTGCATCAATCGCTGGCCAGTCTTGACGCCGAGCTGCGAAAAATTGGTTCGCGACTGATCATTCGTTGGGGTTCCGCGCTGACGGCTCTACGCACCATCATCCAAGAGACCGGCGCGGCAAATGTCTTTTGGAGTTGCCGCTACGAGCCTGCGATTCGCAAACGAGGCGAAAAGATTGAGGCCGATCTTAAAGCCGCTGGCGTCAAAGTTCGCTACTTTCCATCCGCGTTGCTCTTCGATCCGGCGAAATTACTAACCAGCTCCGGTCAACCGTTTCAAGTTTTCACGCCGTTTTGGAAAGCGTGCCTGCGGTTGCCAGAGCCGGACAAGCCACTGCCGGTGCCCAACCACTTGCCAGCGCCGAAAGAGTGGCCTGCGAGCGCTTCGTTGACCGAACTGCAGCTGGAACCGACGATCGATTGGACGACCGGAATGCGAGCTGCGTGGCAACCGGGCAGCGGTGGCGCGGAAGCGGCGTTGAATCGATTTGCCCAACAGGCGTTGCCGGGCTACGGCTTGGCCCGAGATCGGCCCGATGAAATCGGCACTTCTCGGTTATCTCCGCATTTACACTTCGGCGAGATTAGCATCCGGCAAGTGTGGCACACCATCAAATTCGCTGCGGGAGCAAAGCCTGGCGGTCCGCCTTCGCTGAGCGCTGAGCCATTTCTTCGGGAACTCGGCTGGCGGGAATTTGCGCATTATTTGTTAACGCATTACCCAGAATCTCCGAACGAACCGTTGCGTCAGAACTTCGCCGACTTTCCTTGGAAGTCGAACGACGATGCATTTCGTCGCTGGCAGCGCGGGCAAACCGGCTATCCGCTGGTCGATGCCGGCATGCGCGAGCTATGGATTACCGGCTGGATGCATAACCGCGTGCGGATGGTCGTGGCGTCATTTCTGGTCAAGCACCTGCTCATCTCGTGGCAGGTTGGCGCCAAGTGGTTTTGGGATACGCTCGTCGATGCCGACCTGGCCAACAACACTCTTGGCTGGCAATGGACAGCCGGCTGCGGCGCCGATGCTGCGCCGTTCTTCCGCATTTTCAACCCGGTCGCACAGGGCGAGAAATTCGACCCAGCCGGGAACTATGTGCGGCGTTGGGTTCCTGAACTTGCGAAGCTCGATGCTGCGTGGATTCATAAGCCGTGGACGGCGCCTCCTCTCGTTCTAGCCGACGCCGGAATTGCGTTAGATCGAACGTACCCGCGACCGATCGTCGATCACAACGCAGCTCGCCAGCGGGCACTGGCGGCATTTCAGCAGATTAAGGCAAGGCGCTAACACGATATAACAACGCTCCGTTTGTCGGCTGATGATCCGCATCATCAGAGCTTACCAATTGAATTGCACGCCAAAGTTGCGGCCGTAAAAGGCGACATTGTTCGACGGATAATAATAGGAGCCGTATACGACCGCCGGACTGTATACAGGCCGCGGTGCATATAAAGCTGGTGCCGGATACAGAACCGGCGGAGCGTAATACCGCACTGTCGGCTCGCGCCAGCAACCGCGGTCGAAATGGTCGTGTCGGTAGCCCGCAAAGTATGGACTCCCGCCGTAAGGCCAACCGGCCTGCGCCGCGCCAGCAAAAGCGAGTGCCCCGAACACGACGACGGCGACGAACAAACGTTTCATGGCTCGAACTCCTCAAAAAGTCGGGTAATCCCTCAAAGTTTCGTTCCGGCGTTGTTGTTCCCTGCGCCGATGACGAACGAAGCAAATTGCAGGCGGCGTGCCAATTGCCGAGTAACAGCAAAATCTGGGAGGAATCGCTGGCCGATCCACATTACTGTGAAATTTGCCGCCGATCGCCCTAGCTCGGCTGCACTCTTTGTGACAACATGGATGTTGCAAAAATGATTGCGCTCCACAGTGAAATGCCGCCAAGGTAACGATTGCCGTGCCCGCAAATTCCGAACCATCGAATCCGCCGCGCACGTTTCTCATCGTGCTATCAGCCGCGTTGTTGGCCTGGGGAGCGTACCATGCCATCGGCTCGTATTTCGGGGGGTTTGGTGGCGGCAACTTGCGACACGACTTCCGCCGTTCGCTGGTTGTGTTCGGCTGCATGGCGGCCTTCCTCGGCTTTTGGTGGATTTTGCTGCTGAAGAAGCCCAACCGAGCCCAGCGAACCGATCGACCTTCGGCAACGAAGAAAGATAACTCCTCAAGCGCGGGTCCCGTCTGAAACTATCGTCGCACGGAATTGCCATGAGCAAACGATCGATCACCGGCTTATCGATCGGCCAATATCTCATCCGCCGATTGCAGGATTATGGCGTGCGGCACGTGTTTGGTATTCCCGGCGACTACGTGCTGACCTTCTACAAGATGCTCTGCGACAGCCCCATTCAAACCATCGGCTGCACGCGCGAAGATAGTGCGGGGTTCGCCGCCGATGCTTATGCCCGCGTGAATGGCATGGGGGCGGTGTGCGTCACGTACTGCGTAGGCGGGTTGAGCCTGTGCAACTCGATCGCCGGAGCTTACGCCGAGAAATCGCCCGTGGTTGTGATCAGCGGTGCTCCGGGCTTGAGCGAACGGATCAACAATCCGCTGTTGCACCACAAAATCCGCGATTTTCACACTCAGTCCGACGTGTTCGAAAAACTGTGCATCGCCGGCGCGGAATTGGACGATCCGAACGAGGCTTTCCGCGAAATCGATCGCGTGCTGAATACCGCCGCACGCCACAAGCGGCCGGTTTACTTAGAGTTGCCCCGCGACATGGTGGGCGTCGTGCCGGAAGACCCGTATCGAATTTCGTGAGACCGCCGCCGTCAGCGATCCCGACGCACTGGGCGAAGCGGTGGAAGAAGCAGTGCGCTGGATTTCCAGTTCTAAGAAGGCGGTGATTATCGCCGGCGTGGAAATCCACCGCTTCGATTTGCAGGACGATGTGCTGGCGTTGGCCGAGGGTTCGAATATCGGCATCGCCGCCACGATGCTCGGAAAAAGTGTGATCAGCGAAGTGCATCCGCTGTACGTGGGCCTGTACGAAGGGGCTCTGGGTCGCGAAGAAGTGCACCAAATTCGTCGAAGAAAGCGATTGCGTCATCCTGCTGGGCACGTTTCATGACCGACATCAACCTTGGCATTTACACCGCCAATCTCGATCCGGCCAATGCATTTACGCCACCAGCGAGCAGTTGCGCATCCGGCATCATCACTTTCACGGAGTACAACTTGGTGATTTCATTCAGCGCCTTGGCCACTCGTCGACCGAAACCGCCGGCTCGAGTTTTGCCGCCGAAGACACAGCGTGATGGCGAGAAGTTTGTCGTTCAGCCAAATGCACCGGTTACCGTTCGCCGTTTGACCGCGCGGCTGAACGAGATGTTAAATGACCAGACCGTCGTGATCGCCGACATTGGCGATTCGCTGTTTGCCGCCACAGAACTTGTCGTGCGTGAACGGACCGAGTTCATCTCGCCGGCTTATTACACGTCGATGGGGTTTTCGGTGCCGGCCGCATTGGGCGTGCATGCGGCTCGATCGGATCGGCGTGTTGTGGTCATGGTCGGTGATGGCGCCTTCCAAATGACCGGCATGGAGCTTTCAACGCTGGTGCGGCACCAGTTTCCGACGATCATCATCTTGCTCGATAACGGCGGTTACGGCACCGAGCGGTTCCTGCACCCCAACTGCAACTTCAACGACATCCAGCCGTGGCGTTACCATCAATTGCCGGAAGTCTACGGCGGCGGCGCAGGCTACGAGATTTTCACCGAAGGCGAACTCGACGAGGCATTGAAGCGTGCCTGGGCCGACACCAGCGGACCGAGCCTGCTGCAAGTACACATCGGCGCGGGCGACATCAGCACCGCGCTCGATCGGCTGGCAGAACGGTTGAGCAAACGGGTTTGATCGGCAATTTTACGTTCAATTGATTTTCAAAAACCGCTGGTACGCCTCATCCCACTCGGGGGTATTTTGCGGCGTGTATTCGTCCACCGGGAAACTCTGCCGAATGATTTCGCGGGCTTCGGCGATCGAACCGACTTCACCGGCGGCAATGGCCTGCATCATGATGTTGCCGATGGCCGTGGCTTCGACCGGCCCGGCAATCACGCGGCGTTGACAGGCATCGGCCGCCATCTGGCACAGTTGCCGATTTTGCGTGCCGCCGCCGACAATGTGAACCGTTTCGATCCGGCCGCCGATCAGTTCCTCCAACCAACCAATGGCACGCGCGATATTGCAGCGCAAGACTTTCCAGGGCGCAACGAATGACCGCCCCTTCATCGTCCGGAACACCTTGGCCGGTGCGCCGGCAGAAATCGCGAATCGCTTCGGGCATATTCGGCGGCGCCAGAAACACCGAATCATCGGGATTGATGAACGACGTCAGCGGCTTCGCGGCCGCCGCAGCCTGGGTTAAATGTTCCCACGAATACGTTGTGCCGGCCTGACTCCACACGCGACGACATTCTTGCACCAGCCACAACCCGCAAATGTTCTTGAGCAACCGCGTGGTTCCACCGACGCCTCCTTCGTTGGTGAAATTGAGCGCCGCACACTTTGCGTTGATCACCGGCTGCGGCACCTCCACGCCCACCAAACTCCACGTGCCGGAGCTGATGTAGCACCAGTCCGGCTTCTGTCCCGGCTTGCTCGCCGCTGGCACGGCCATGACTGCGCTGGCGGTGTCGTGGCTTCCTGGCGCTACCACTTGCACGTTGTTCATTCCGGTTGTTGCGGCAACTTGCGGGCAGCAGCGTTCCCAGTTTGGTTCCGGGCTGCACGATGCGCTGCCAGAATTCGCGCCGGCAAACCAAATCGATCGAGCAACTCGGTTGCCCAATCACCCTTGGCCGGATTGAAAAACTGCGTGGTCGAGGCATCGGTCATCTCATTCGCTTTCACGCCCGTCAGTAGCCAGTTGAACAAATCGGGCATCATCAAAAGTGAATCGGCCGCGTCCAAAATCGCCGAGCCCTGCAACTTCATCGCCAGCAGTTGATATAGCGTGTTGATCTGCATGAATTGCAAACCGGTTTGCGCAAAGATCTCTTCGCGGGGCACAACTTCGAAGGCTTGCTCCAACATGCCGTCGTTTCGAGAGTCGCGATAACAAACGGGGTTGCCAAGCAGCTCGTCGTTGCGCGAAACGAGGCCGAAATCGACGCCCCAGGTATCGACCGCCACGCTGGCAATTCGGTCGCCGTGCTTGGCGTGGGCGGCCCGCATTCCTGCCTGCACGTGCTGCCAAAGGCCAAGCAAGTTCCAATGCAAATGTCCGGCGACCATCACCGGACCGTTCTCGAAGCGATGAAGTTCTTCGAGCGTCAGCCTGCGGCAGTCGAAAAGTCCCGCCAGGTGCCGGCCGCTGGAGGCCCCTAAATCGATCGCAACATAGCAAGTGGATGGCATAGTTCCGGTTTCTAGCTTGGAAGAGAAACTGCTTTCCAATCGGCATGGTGAACGCTGATGCTGTCCTCGTCAAGCATCTGGAAGTGTATGCAATTTAAGGGGTTACGGATACGGATTGCAGCTTGCTGCGGTCGTTATAACCAGTAAAACGTGAAGCATCGCTAAAAAAAGGCCGATAGCTAACGAGAGAAACACGCATTGTTGACTTTGGTAAGTAACATTAGTATCATTCCGGCGCTAATAATTCTGTAGAACGCCTGAGATCAAATTCGGCGTAATAGCCATGACGCTCGCCCCCACCCTATTTATGCCTGAACCAGCCAGCCCGACGTCAATCGTTCGTTCGGCGGAACGCGTTGTAAATCGCTCGTTGGCATCGCCGGTTGCCGCTTTTGGCGATCAACCGCTGTCGCCCACGCCGGAAGTGCTCGCGCAGTTGGCGGCCGAGAGCGAAAAGCTGGAACTGGCCTCGCCGTGGCAAATCATTCAATGGGCGGTCGACAATTATTTTCCGAAGCTCACCATGGCCACCGCCTTCGGTCCGGAAGGCTGCGTCATCATTCACATGCTGGCCTCGATCGAGCTCCGGGTGCATGTATTCAACCTCGATACCGGTTATCAGTTCCAGGAAACGCTTGAGCTGCGTGATCGCATCGCCCAGCGTTACGGTATTGAAGTGGAAATGAAACGGCCCGAGACCACGGTGGAAGTTTATGAACAGTTGCATGGCGGTCCGCTGTACAAAACCAATCCCGACCAGTGCTGTGCCGATCGCAAAGTAAAAGTGCTCAAACAAGCGGCCCAAGGTTGGCACGCGTGGATGAGTGGCATCCGCCGCGATCAAAGCCCCGACCGGGCTAAAGCGCCGATCATCGGTTGGGATAAAAAATTCAACCTGGTGAAAATCAGCCCCTTGGCCAACTGGACCAAGAAGGAAATCTGGAAACTGATCACCGACGAAAACGTTCCCTACAACCCCTTGCACGATCAAGGTTACCCCAGCATTGGTTGCTGGCCCTGCACCCGGTCGGTCATGTTCGGCGAAGACGAACGCGCCGGCCGCTGGAGCGGGTTCCAAAAAACCGAGTGCGGCCTGCACACCTCCGATTGACAATCCAAATTCACCGCTGAGGTCGCAACGCAGCGCTGAGAAGGCGCGGAGCGACGGAAATAATTTCTCTATCTCATCTGCGTTTCCTCTGCGATCCTCCGCGTCCTCTGCGGTGAATAATTTGCTGCCCGCTAGTACCTGATGAAATTTACCGCCAAAACCGAATACGCCTGTCTCGCCGTGCTGGAATTGGCGCGCGCCTTTGACCTGGGAGAACCGGTGCGCATTCGGACCATTGCCGACGAGCACGGCATTCCCTCGCGGTTCCTCGTGCAAATTCTGCTGCAACTGAAAGGCGCCGGCCTGGTCAGCAGCACCCGCGGCGCTGCCGGCGGCTATCAGTTGCGCGGCCGCCGGATGAAATCACGCTGGGCGAAGTGATGGCCGTGGTCGATGGTCACGAAAAACTGCCCAATCCCAACGCCGCCAAAAATCCCGCCCGCCGCGCCCTACTGCGGGCCTGGCGCGACGTTTCGATCGCCCGCGAAGAAACCCTCCGCGATCTCACCTTCGCCGAACTGGTGCAGCGCGCCACCGGCGAAGTCGAGCAGATGTATCACATCTAGGTGGCGGTAAATGGTCACGCCGCAATTTCATTCAGCTTGGCGGCTGTGTTCGGCTCACCTGCTTTCTGCCGCCGAATTCCAAGGGGCAAGCAACGACGCGCACACAAAAAATAAAAATCGAGGGGACAATGCTTGGAAAACGAGCCGGGAAAACAAGCCGTTTTTGAAAAACATTGCGACATGACTGTCACACGGCAATTGTCCGTGGTCCGTGGCTCTTCTTCTCCCTCGCCCTTTGGGAGAGGGCCGGGGTGAGGGTGCAGCATGCTCTGCGGTCCGTTGCCACGGACCACTGGCAACGGACACTCTCGCGCACAAAAAAGAAAACCGAGGGGTGAAATGCACCCCCCGCGCCACATGGACTTCGGGGGGTGCCGATCCCAATAACTCTCGGGAAAATCGCCGCTTCGCGGTTTGTACCGACGGCGGCGCGGGGGGTATCATTTTACCCGCACTTTACCCGCCACTTTGGACCGACACGAAAAACCAGCGATTTTCCCGCTGAAAACCATCAATTTCGCCGCGTCCCCAAAGACAAAGTGCGCCGCTGCTTGTCTGACATCGACATCATCTTCGGGGGGTACATCTGACATCGCCCGACGTTGTGTCCGTCGTGCCGTGGTGGTCAAGTTCCGGCGCGGCTGTAATTCATTTTTACCACGACGACACCACGATCACGACGAAACAATTATCTTTCTCCCTCTCCCCGCCGCGGCCTGTTGTGAGCCATGCCGAACTGGAGAGACCTGTCTTGAGTCTTGTCGAAGAGGCCCGGACTGAGTCGCCCTTGTCTTCTCCCTCTCCCAGCCGCGGGAGAGGGTTGGGGTGAGGGGGAATTTTGAGGCTTGTCCGACGACACGGGTGCCAATCCACCCCACGCGCAGACTCCCAGCCATCTACGCTGGCTAATCGCTAGCCGCTAGTTGCTAATTGCTTCTTTACTCAATTGTCAAAGAACGGCAAACGGGACTCATAGTTCCGGTGTGTATTATAGTGTACATGCGATTAAAAATCAAGCCTCTTTTTGGGCCACGCCAAAATGCCACGAAGTCCCAACTCGCCGCCCATTGCTGGGTGCCACTGGCTCTGCCAGTGCTTGCTCCGGCAGCCTGTCCCCCGTCACCAATCCCAAACCGGCCTGGCAAATTTGCTGCCATCCGGCGTATATTCGTGGCATCACCCAACGCGTGGCAGGGAGCCAACACCATGATTCGGGCGCTCGATTTGTTCTGCGGAGCAGGGGGAAGTTCGTGCGGTGCTCAGTTAGCCGGCGCCACCATTGTCGGCGGCATCGATATGTGGGACACCGCCATCGACACCTTTCAACTGAACTTCCCACGTGCGAAAACTTACCGTGGCAAACTGCAATACCTCAGTGCCCGCCAAGTTGCTCACGAGATCGGCCCGGTCGACCTGCTGTTGGCTTCGCCGGAATGCACGCACCACAGTATCGTGCGCGGAGCGAGACGGACAGACGAGAACAGCATGCGATTGGCGTTCGAAGTGATTCGATTTGCAAAAGCACTTCGCCCTCGCTGGGTCGTGATTGAAAACGTTGGACGAATGCGGAAGTGGCATCGATACGAGGAGTGGCTCGAATCGCTTCGGAAGCTTCAGTACAACGTTAAGCCGATCGTTCTTAACGCCCACCGCTTCGGTGTACCCCAAAGTAGAAGCCGACTCTATGTCATCGGCGACTGCGAACAAATGCCGAGTATTCCTGAAATTGTCGACGGCAATGACCGACGCGCGAGTTCAATCATTTCAAGCCACGACGAAAACGGCGCTCGCTACCGATTTAGTCCATTAAAGTCGAAGTACCGCGCGTTGGCGACGTTGCAAAGAGCACAACGCGGGATTCGAGCAGTCGGAGCCACATCGAAGTTTTTAATGGTTTATTATGGGTCCGACGCCGCCGGCGGATTTCAGCGACTTGATCGACCCCTGCGCACAATTACGACCCTGGACCGCTTTGCACTTGTGCGGCCGAATACCAATGGTCACGAAATGCGAATGCTTCAGCCACCCGAGTTGGCTGCAGCGATGGGATTCCCGACGAAATTCTCGTGGCCGCAAACGACACGTCGCAACAAGATCAAACTGATCGGAAACGCCGTTTGCCCACCGGTAATGCAGGCGATTGTCGAGACTCTAACTGGCACGTCTAGCAAATCTGCCGTATCCGCCGGAGTTCCGCCAATCCAACGGAATAAGGATCGCAAAACTCGAAAGCGCGATCTTGCAGAGCGTTAAGCAACGCGCACTCATCCAAAGCAAACGCTCGCTGATTTGTCGAATCGACATAATCTTCGAATCGCGTGTCAGGATGGTAACCCGGCCCAACCTTTTCGTGAATGCACCATTTGACAAAACTATTGGCGCTTTTGCGGTCATGAACAGCCGTTGGGTGACTCATTTGCAAACCTTTCGTGAGTGGATTTGCTTGGCTAGAGCAGTACGGATTCTGTCGAAGCACATATTAAGACGCTGCTCAATTTGATGCTCCCAGATGCGCAATACCGTCCATCCGGACCTTCGCAGCCGACAAAAATTGCGTCTATCTCGGTTGCGATTACGCTCAATCTTCGTTCGCCATTTTGCTTGCAGCTTGTGCCGCCACAGTGGGAATCGATAACCATGCCAAAAATCGCCGTCCACAAAAATAGCGACTCGACGACGGCGAAACACGAAATCCGGCCGACCCGGCAGATCATTTGGATGGCATTCAAATGAATACGGTAGCACTGACAAAAAGCTTTGAATTATGCGTTCGGGGCCTGTATTTCTGCACTTGATCTGCGCCATCAGCCGACTTCGACTTTCTACAGACATAATATCTCCGCGATGCCGCCCAGGAACCCGTTGGCCATATGCTCCCCAACGTCGATGTCCAGCTTTTTTCACAGTGGTTTTCGCTTGAAAAAGGCAACCCTGGCTACGATCATGGTACCTGCACATCCCCCGAAAGGAATGGCTATAAGGGACATGTATTAAATCGTTTTAGCTTGTTCTATTCAGTCGGCAAGTCTCAGTTCGACCATTATCAGGTGATTGAATGGCTGAGTGGCGTTTCCGTCAAATGCAACGGTCCGAAGTGAATCGTGACCCGGTTGAGAAAGAGTTCTTCCGAGATGAAGATCCGATTCGTTCACTTGTAAGAGAGTCGATTCAGAATTCACTGGATGCTGACAATGATCCAGACAAACCGGTTGTAGTCCGTTTCTTCATTGGCAAGATTCCACAGAGCGAAAGGCTGGACGTTGTAAACAATTGGTTCACTGGATTATCTCCGCATCTTGACCTAGTCATCCAGGCAAATCCGCTGTCGGAAGTTGGCGATCTGAATTATCTAGTTATCGAAGACTTCGGCACGCGCGGTTTGACAGGCGATATTCTTGCCGCAAGGCCCAACGAATTGACTGAGTCCGGCAAAGATTTTTTTTATTTTTGGCGTAACGTAGGACGAAGCGGGAAGGCTGAAGACAAACGCGGAAGCTGGGGCCTAGGCAAGGCTGTTTATGCAGCGTCTTCACGAATTCGGTCTTTTTTTGGATGGACCGTTCGGCAAACTTCTCCATCAAGCATCCTCATGGGCCAGGCAGTTCTTGGAATTCACCAAATCAAAGACTCTAGTGGCAACCTCATTCAACACGATGCGTACGGCTTCTTTGGCGACTTTGGTGAAGATCGTGATGCGGACTTTGTTGCTCCAGTCGAATCTAGTTCTATTATCGAGCGACTACGAGAGACGTTTAACCTCATTCGCGTCCACGAAACGGGCTTGTCACTTGTAATCCCCTTTCCCAGTGACGAGTTAGTTGGCGAAGAAGCCGTAGCTAAATTGGCGAGAGCGGTTATCGAGCAATACGGGTATCCGATTTTGGATGGCAATCTACAGGTCCGGATCGAGAATGCGACTACAAAGTTCGAGCTGCGTCGTGAGAACATCGTGCAAGTTACGGAGACATTGGATTGGAATTCTGACTCGTTGGCAAAGGAGCGAATTCGTAAATTGCATGAACTTGCAGCGTGGTCGTTGACGACTAATGCGGATGAAAATCGTGTCGCGCTCGGACGAGAGGAAACTCTTGGTGCTTCGTGGACACAGATACAATTTCCGTCCGAGTCGTGGGAAGTTAGCCGCCGGCAATTCGCAGAAGGAGAACCCGTGGCGATTCGTGTGCCAGTTTTGATCCGCCCCAGGGAGGGTGATCGCGAGCTATCACAATTCGATGTGTACTTTCGGAAGGATGAACAATTGCGGGCAAACGCCTTCCGAGCAATTCGGCAAGGGCTATCAATTCTGGATATTCCAGGGCCCTCGGCAAGCGGCATCATCGGACTGTTAGTGGTCCAGCACGGACCGATAGCTCAGCTTTTATGCGCCGCCGAAAATCCATCCCACACTCGGTGGATTAGCAAAGAAGATCAGCTTGTTCGTCAATTTATCGGCGGTGACGAACGAGTCCAATTCGTTACCAGTGCGGTTCGTGTACTACTTAAGCACCTGATGAAAACAGAAACAGTAGTCGACAAAGACTTATTGAGCGAGTTTTTCCCCGATCGCGACGACGACGCTCATATCCCATCAACCGGTGCAAGACGCCGGCACGGAACCAAGCCCGACGAAACTGAGATTCTTGACATCGAAGTCAAGCGACGTCCTCTGCGCACAGAGAAGCTGAGCGGTGGATTCAAAGTGGCACGAAACGTCGGCGTGCCGCTACCCGATGCTCGATTCGGGCTGGAGACCGCCTTCGACTGCGACGGAGCAAATCCATTTAAGGCATATGAGCATTTCGATTTCGATTTGAAGGGCAACGAATTCACATTTGAGATCCAAGGGGGCAGGGTCATCCGGCGAGAATGGAACAAAATCGTCGCTTACATTGAATCCGACGAATTCGAGTTGCATGTCCAGGGATTCCCGGTGAATCGCGATCTTGTGGTTAGCACACCGCGTTTCATCTCGGAGGAAGATGAGGGCGAATGAGACGTTTCAACTACACCGGACGCATAAAGCTTAAGCGCGACAAAACATTGTTTTTCTTGCTTCCCAGTGAAGACGGCAATGTCCAGTTTGAAGCACGGCTTGATTTAGCAGACTTTCGGACAGACCACCCGAATGCCCGCGTGGCCATTGAGGCGTACGTGGGTAGTCGCACCGAGCGATTCGAGTTAGGCACCGTTTCAGGTCCAGATTTGTCGCGTCGGCGTTTAGCGAATTTTCGAGCCGATGATCCGGTTTTATTCCGGGTTAAGGTCATTGACGAGACAAATGATGCCGGTCGCTTGCTGGGTCTTGCAAAGCAAATTCGCCCAAAAGGTCCGGACGACATTAACTACAGTTCGCTTCTGCCGGTGACAGTGGGGGCGCTTGAAAATCTGGTGTACCGAGTAGACTTTTCTCCCGATTCCTCACCAACCTTGGTTTTGAATGAGCAGTTAGACCAAGTCGCACCAGAAGGCATCAAGGCCATAGCACGCAGTCATCCTATGTTTGTCGCATTAGTATTTCCGGCAGTACTGAGAGAGATTCTGACGCACCTGCTGCTTGTCGATGAAATTCGTCCCGATGATGAAGATATGGATAGTTGGAAACGAAAATGGATTGACTTTGCCCGTTTGCTCAATCCTTCAGAATTTCCCCAAAGAGACGACCCCGACGGAGTCCTGAATTGGATTGAATCCGGAGTGACAGAATTCGCGCGGAAAACCGCATCCTTGCCTCGGTTCGAACAGGCGTTGAGAGATCAATCATGAGCGTAACCGTTCGTAGCTTTAACGACGCCGGACTGGAGGCCTTCCGGAATTACCTGGACCGCTTGCGCGTGGGTGCGACCGATGGTCCGCCCACGCAGGTTCTTAGCTCGGAAAGCCACACGGGAATTATTGCGCCCAGTGTAACAATTGATCCGAATCTCACGTTTGCCACCAAATTTGATTTCGGGCAGTATTTGGCTGAGCGTTTGGCTCCGATTCGCGAAGCACAACCGCAGATCGGGTTGAACATCGGATTTTGGTCCTGGATGGCGATGTGTTTGTTCGACATCATTGCGCCGGCGCAAGCGAATGGATCTCGCAAGCTGCGCGAGAATTATCACTACCTGGCCAGCAACGACTATAAGTATCGGTATCGCCATCTGGTCCGTTCCCCGTGGTTCGTATGTGTCGAGCATGGTGAAAATGGACGTTTCATTCTTTCTGGCACTCCCGATACGCACGGCGAAGCGACCGAGCAGGTGCTTTCGCGGACGCATGTAGCGTCGAATCGGCCGTTGATTGCGGCGCTTAACCGGCTCTATTTGTCGGAGGACGACACCGGCTGGACCACCAAGCGTGGTTTTGCCGGGAAGAGCAAACGGTTGGGGGGCACGCTGCGGCGCGTCGGCAAGGTGCTGCGGCAGTTCGATTTGACTTACGATCTGATGGCCATGACCGACGGGCAGATTTATGAGTTGCTGCCGCGAGAGTTCGATCGGTTCAAAGGGTGAGGGTGGCAAGAGGGGCATCGTCGGCTCTGATGCAGCACTGGCAGAGCCAGTGGCACCTGGGGCACCCCTCACCCCCGGTCCCTCTCCGGTTCGGCAAGGCTCAGGGCAGGCCGCCAAGGGCGAGGAGGAAAACGAGCTGCAATCGGCCTTATCCGCCATCAACGCGTTGCATTGTCAGGCTCGGGCACTGTGGTAGAATTTCGTGAATCTGCGGTGGTCGGAATTAACTTTCGCCAGCCCCTTGGAGGTAACCATGAGCGTGGCTCTCAAAAATCCGGCGTCGCTCGGTGAAAAAGCGGTCGAGGAGATTTCGGAAGCGCTGCGGCATTTGCTCGCCGATATTTTTGCGCTGTATGTGAAGACCAAAAATTTTCATTGGCACATGTCGGGCAAGCATTTTCGCGATTATCACTTGCTGCTGGACGAACAGGCCGAGCAAATTTTTGCGATGACTGACGACGTGGCCGAGCGGGCCAGAAAAATCGGCGGCACGTCGCTGCGCTCGATCGGCGACATTCACAAACATCAACGGCTGGAAGACAACGACGAAGAAGAAATCTCACCCAAAGAAATGCTGGCCGCTCTCTGTGACGACAACCGGCAACTGGTTGCATACTTGCGTGAAACCCATGAGGTTTGTGAACAGCACAACGACGTGGCGACAACCAGTCTGATCGAGAACTGGATTGACCAGACCGAACGCCGCGCGTGGTTTCTGTCGGAGATTATCGGCGACGTTTGATGTTGGGCGCTGTTATCGGGGCCACTGCGGGAAACTCAGGACAGGACTTCGGCAAACTTCAAGTCTTGGCGAACCCCAGCACCCGGCCCCTCTCCCGCTGAAGGGAGAGGGGAGAAGATTTGTTTTCGTCGTGATCGTGGTGCCGTCGTGGTATAAATCGACTCTCAGCAACGCCGGCAGTGCACCACAACGACACGATCGTCACAACGTTAGGAACGAATTCACCGATCGGCAAATCGACTAGCTCGTCGATGAACTCTACGGTTTGACATCCGAGGAGCTCTAGCTGGTTGAACAATCTCCTTCGTGACGGTCGTCGTAGGCGAGTCTCTCCGAGACTCGCACCAGTCTCGGAGAGACTGGGCTACTTTTCGTCGTGATCGTCGTGCCATCGTGGTAAAAAAAACCACAGCTACGATCGGAATTCACCACAACGGCACAAAGGACACGACGATAAGAAAGGAGCAGTAGGATGTTTGAGCCGATTTCTGAGCAAACCGAACAAATCGCGGCAGCGGTGCTCGATGCCGCGTTTCAGGTGCATCGAGCACTTGGTCCTGGCTTGCTTGAATCCGTTTATGAAGTGTGCCTGTGTCGGGAGCTGACGAAACGCAGCATCCCGTTTCAATGCCAGCCATTGTTGCCAGTCATTTAAGATGGTGAGCGGTTGGAAGCCGGCCTGCGGCTTGATTTGCTGGTTGCCGAGTCGGTGATCGTCGAACTGAAATCGGTCGAGAAGATGATCCCGCTGTACGACGCACAACTGCTGACTTATCTCAAACTGTCCGGCAAACGGCTCGGGTTTTTAATCAACTTCAATGTTGCACTGCTCAAAGATGGTATCAAATGACTGGTGGTTTGATCCGGCGTCGCGATCGTGGTGTCGTCGTGGTATAAATCGTCTCTCAGTAACGCCGGCAGTGCACCACAACGACACGACGGGCACGACGTTAAGAAAATGCAGGCCCCCCTCACCCGGTCCTCTCTCCGAAGGAGAGGGAGTTTTGTCGGACGTCTGCGGTTAGCGCTGCTGGGCGTAGATGGTGTAGGGCATGGCTTCGGCCGATTCGATGGCGGCCGGTTTGTCGACGGAGCGCAGCAGCAAAGTCACGTCGTTGGTTTTGCCGGGGCCGAAGTTCAGCCAGCACTCGGGCAAATAATAATCGGTCTGCTTTCCAGCCTGCCAGAAGCGGCCGATGGCGTGGCTGTTCAGGTAGATGAAGCCGCTGCCGGTGCCGTGCAGACGAATCAGCCACGGCAGCCAGACGTTTTGTTTGGCTGCGGGAAGTTCGAACGTCAGGCGATGCAACGAGAGCAGCGCTGGCGACTGAGCCAATTCCGGCAGCGGGCTGCTGACCCAATTTTGCTTGTCGTTCTTGTCGGGAGCGGAGGCCACCGGCGGCGTGGCGCTGTACATGAGTGGGCCCATCGTCCCGATGTCCGTCGCTTGCGACGGCACCAAGGCCACGGGACCCAGTCCGCCGGTGTTGTCTTTGTTGCGCACCACAATGGCAATTGTGTTCTTGCCGGAGTGTAAGAGCGGGTTTACATCGAACGAGTAAGACTGGTCCCAGGCATGCCCTTCGCCGACCTTTTTTCCATCGAAGAAGACCCAGCCATCGTCGTCCATCCGTGCCAGCGACAACACACAGGGGCCGCTGTACAAATCGTAATCGGAAAGATCGATCAAAGTGCGGAACACGGCGGTCTGATTGGCGCGGAGCTGCGTGGCGTCCAGTTTATCGACTGTGGTAGGCGTCCATTTGCTGTCGTCAAAATCGGCGGAAACTTCGGCCAGTTTTTCGGGATTAGCATTGCGATCGACTTGTTGCATGCGCCAATGGGTCAACGGACGGTCTTGGCCTCCTTGAGCCACGCGCAGGCCGGTGATGCCGGGCATCTTTTCCATGGTGTTGCCGATGTTCGCACACGAGGTGTTCTCGTACAGCAAGACGATTTCGTTGTCGCCCGCGTGCAGGACCGATTGCACGTCGAAATTGCTGGTGGCGGCATCGGCGCCGCGGGGAATGAATTTGCCGTTGACCGCGGCGGCCACGCGATCGTCTTTGGCATGCTCGACCGCCAGACGCAAACCGCCGCCGGGAGGCAAGTCATCCTTGTCGAGTTTCAATGTCGTCTTGTAGAACACGAACCGGTTGTCGTAGATGCCCACGGTGTTAAGAGTTTTGCCCGCGTCGATTGATTTCCACTGGGTCGACAGCGGCAGGGTTTTCGATTCGATGTGCGTAATTTTCACGGGCACAGGCAAATCGCCGGGCACTTGGGTTCGGCTTCTGCTTTCGGCAGCCACTGGCCTTCGCTGGGATCGGTTGTGCCGGCGGGCAAGTACAAGATTTTCGAGCCGAAGGGTTCCAGTTCGTAATCGAACTTCAAACTGGCGCCATCTGCTCCTTGCTCCTTCACCTGCACCGTGCCTTGGCGCGGCTGGGCATGCTGACTGGTGCGCACGAACAAATAGCGACTGCCATCGGCAGCGCAGGCGCTCGGCAACCGTGACATCTGGCTGGCCGGTTTTTGCATCGCACGGCACGGCTTCGGCACGGGCGAGTTTACTGCCATGTTCGCGGAGCATTTGCCCCAGCGCTTTCACGCGCAAGAATTTATCGCCCACGCCGCCGCATTCGCGAATCGGGCTGCTGTAGTCGTAACAGGTGGCGATGTTGTGCGCGGCGGTGTCGGCCAGATTGGTGCCGCCGAAGAGCATGTAGTAGTTGAGCATCGTCTCGCCGTTTTGCAGCGTCAGCAGCGTGAGATTGTTGATTTGCGCGGGCACCAAATCGTTGCGGTAGTGATCTGCATCGGGCTGAATCGGCGGCACATCGGTAATGCCGGTGAACCAACCCCCTTGTAGTTCGGTCGTCATCAGGGGTGCTTGCGGCTGGGAATTTCGCAGCGTGCGAATGTCGTTCGCCACGCGATCGACATTCCAGCCAGGGTAGAAATTGCAGGAATCGAACAGGCGGCTGAGCACGGGGTCGGTGCTGCCGCGCACACAGCGCGTCCAGCAAGTGAACAGCGGCACGTCGATGCCGTCGGCCACAGCCACTTCGGACATCGCCTTCACATACGCGGCCTTCACTGGTTCGGGCATGCCGCTGTAGTCGTACTCGTTTTCGACCTGAAACAGAATGATGCCCGGCCGGCCCGGCGCTTTGCGTGTGATTTGGTGTTTGGCAATGACCGGGCACACGGCGTCGTACCAATGTTTGCTCCAGGCGATGAACTCCGGATCGTCGGAGCGGAACCACGGGGTGTGCTTGGGATGTTCGGGGCACTTGTTCACCAGCCAGGCCGGCAGACCGCCGCGATCCCACTCCGCGCAAATGTAGGGGCCCGGCCGGATGATGACGTAGAAGCCGAACTCTTCGGCCATGTTGAGCCAATCTTCGACATTGCGCAGATCGACTTTCGAGAAGTCGTTGAGGCCGGAGGGCATTTCGATTTCATGCGCAGTTCCAAGCAATATACGTTTCGACGGTGTTGAAGCCGGCCTCTTTGATTTTGGCGAACCGCTCGCGCCACAGTTCTTTCGGGCAGCGGAAATAATGGAATGCCCCGCTGTAGATGAGCGTGTCTTTGCCGTCGATTGTCAGACAGTGGCTGTCGTAACGGATACGGTCGGGCTTGACGAACTGCGGTTCGGCCGTAGCGGCCCACAACTGCGCTGCCGTTTGCAGCGCGATGATGATCGCCAAGAGTATTGCCCGCCGCGAAATCGATCGGCCAATCGCGGCCCGATGAAAATGTTGGCAGTTCAAGCCCGTAAAAATAGACACGAGGGCTTCCTCCGATGGATGCGTGCGGTGCGAAGAAAGTCGAATGTCTTTCGAACACGGCGGGCAAGCAAACCTGCCGCGCCGTGCCGAAAGACACCATCCCCCGGGTGTCGATTGTATTTCCCGGTCCCGGCGGCAACCAGTAGGCAAGATGGAGTTTTGGTGCAGATTTGGCCGAAAAACCTAGGCCGCCGTGGCAATGGCGTAGGTAATGAACAGGCAAATCGCCACCATCAGCAGGATAGCGGCCAGAAAAATGGTGTCGGCAATTCGCTCGACCCGGTGCATCCGGCGGACCTTCCGGGTTCGGAGGGTCACGTACGACATAATGCAGGAAATGAGAAACAACAGGGAATCGGCCGCCAGCAGATCGTCGGCCAGCGTGTCGTTCCTTTGCATGGTAATTACGATGCGAATCAGCCCGATGACCGTCAGGCAAACCCCGACCATGGCGGCCGAGACGGTGAAGATGTGGATGCAGAGGTCTTCTTCGAGCGTGATTTTCGATTTCGATTCTGACATGGGGGCAGTTGTTTGATGAGGCATATCAATCGGATTTAGGTCCAGTGAAATATTAGCACTAAACGAATGCCCTGTAGCCCCCGATTTTACCGGGGGCTAATGCGTAAGATCTATGCAAACCGCTCAATCCTTCGTCAACAAACAAACCCCCGACCAAGGGCGCGAGCCTTGTGAATAGTTGGGCTTTGCAAACATCGACATCAGACGCAAAAAAAGCGGCAGCCGTCGAAGCTGCCGAGCGGTGTGCAGCATCGATCGGGCTTCAGCGGGCTTCCAGCCAAACGGTCTGAAAAACTCCGGTCCTTCTTTGGGACCAAATTGTAACTTGGCGCTGCCTTCGCTCAGCTTGGGTCCCATTTTGCGTTGCAACATTTTCACCAAGTCCGGCGACGCCAGATCGGTCACCCAATGCTGGAAACTGGGCGGCGCCGCTAAATCTCGCGCACAGCTCTGCCACTTGGTCGGCGGTGAAATAAATGATCAATCCTTCGGTCAGGACCAAAGCTTTCGACGATTGCCGGCCAAGCCGCTCGAATAATTGGCGACGGGCAGCGACCTGCGACAAATCCAAGGGCACACGTTCCAACGAACATCGCGGCTGTTCGCCCGCGAGAATTCCATCTTTGTACGCCACCATTTCCGGCAAATCGACTTCCACCCACAACAGCGCCGCGGGCAAATCCATTCTGTACGGCCTGGCATCGAGCCCCGCCGCCAGATTGACCACCATCTCGACGCCTTGTTGAATTTGCTCGCGGAGGAACTGATCAAACAGATAAGTGCGAGTGATCCACGACCAGGTGTGTTTGTTCGAAAACGGAATGGCCGCTGCAATTTCCTCGCCGCGCTCCCCCGCCAACCGCCGCGCCAGTGGATCGCGAAACAGCGCATCGGCCCGCTCGGTTTCCCTCGCCCGATAAACCGCCGCCCACCGGGCAGTGTCGGCAATGTTGCGAATCAGCGGTTCTGGCTGGATCATAATTGTGGAACGTTTGTTTTTGTCGATCCAAGTCAGAGCTTTGTAATGGTTCGATCGACACGTACTCGTCGCCAGGATAATATTGCCTGCGATAGCTTACAAATGCGTGACTATTGTCCGACTTCTCTTACCGCTGGGAAGGTCTGTGACAGCGCGGCTCCGCTTTAGTACGTTGCCAGACCGCAACACGTCACGCGAGGATCTCGTTAATCACTTCACCGCTGACATCGGTTAGCCGCATATCGCGGCCGCCGTGGTGGAAGGTGAGCTGCTTATGATCGAGGCCTAGCAAATGCAAACAAGTGGCGTGCAAATCGGGAATGGAAGTGCGTTTTTCGACGGCGGCATAACCGAATTCATCGGTGGCGCCGTAAATCGTGCCCCTCTTCACGCCGCCGCCGGCCAGCCACATCGTAAAGCCTTTAGGTCCATGATCGCGGCCGATGGTGCCTTGGTTCGTCGGCAATCGACCGAATTCGCCGCCCCAAATAATAAGCGTGGAATCCAAAAGTCCCCGTTGCTTCAGATCCGTGAGCAAACCATAAATCGGTCGATCGGTCTCGGAGCAGTGCTGATCATGATTTGGCTTCAGCCCGAAGTGGGCGTCCCAGCACAACTGCTGCGTGCCGCCGCCGGAATACAACTGTACAAACCGCACGCCGCGTTCCACCAACCGACGGGCGAGCAAACATTGCCGACCGAAATACTCGGTCTGCTTGTTATCGAGCCCGTAAAGTTTTTGGGTGGCGGGCGTTTCATCGGCCAGATCGACCACTTCCGGCGCACTCATTTGCATGCGGAATGCAAGTTCATAGCTGGCGATGCGCGCCGTCAGCTCCTCTTCGCCGGGATGCAATCGCAGATGTTCTTCATTCAACTTCGCCAGCAATTCGAGCCGCGCTTTTTGTTCGTCGGCCGAAATATTGGCCGGAGGCTTCAAATCGACAATCGGATCGCCGGTGCTGCGAAACGGCGTGCCTTGAAACGCGGGCGGCAGAAAGCCCGCGGTCCAATTTTGAGCGCCACCGATCGGGCCACCGCGATGATCCCACAGCACGACAAACGCCGGCAGCCGATCGGTCTCGGCACCCAGGCCATAGGTGACCCACGAGCCGAAGCAAGGCCGGCCGGGCAATTGAAAGCCCGTGTTCATCTGGAATAGTGCCGGGGCGTGATTATTCGACTCGGCGTGCATCGAGCGAATGACACACAAATCATCGGCGCAGCGCCAGCTCCGGAAACTTTTCCGAAATATCGATGCCGACCTGGCCGTGTTTGGCAAAGCGATATGGGCTTTTGAACGCCGTGTTCTTGGTGTCGTCGAAGAAGGCGTCTGCTTTTTCGAAGACCGGAATTGGCTGACCGTGCCACTTTTCCAGCGCCGGCTTGGGATCGAACAGGTCGACCTGGCTGGGCCCGCCGTAGCAAAACAAAAAGATGACGGCTTTGGCCTTGGCCGCGAAATGAAGCGATTTTGGAGCCAGCGGATTGTAGTTGGACGCAAGGCTGGGCGCTGGCGACGAGTTTGCGATCGACAACGGCTCCGGTGTGGCTGCCAGCAAACCGTCGCGCGCAAACAAATACTGCATCGCCAGCGAGGCGAACCCGGCGCCTGTGGTTTGCAGGAACTTGCGCCGATTCCAGACGGTTGGCCAGTTGCCGAAATTGCAGCATTGATAGTTCGACTTGCCTTCCTGATTCATATTTTGAACTCGATCATGCCCAGGAGTTGCAATCCTTAGGCCTCAATGGGGTCTTCAATTCACATACACAAATTCATTCGAGTTAAACAGCACATGGCACAAATCGGCCAAAGCCCGTTGGTGCAATTCAGCTTGAGCGTGAGCGTCGAAATTGACTCGCTGATCGATCAGTAGCTGACGTCCGGCTTGAAATTGCTTGGACACGAAATCGGCTGCCTGACGACGTTCATCGTCAGTCGGCACGCGAGAGTACGACAACCAGTACACGCGGTCGATCTCACGATCGATCGAATCCCCCACTTCGTGAATGACGCGGGCCGCCATGTATTGGGCCTGCTCGTTGCTGAATTGGTCGTTTAACAATTGCAGCGCTTGCGTGGCCACGGTGGTGGTCATTCGCCGCTCGCAGGTTTGTGTAGCTGTGGGTGCATCAAAGCCTTCAAGCATCGGCACGAGCACCGATCGTTTGACGAAGACATAAACACTTCGCCGCCACTCGTCCGGCCCGTCGCGGCTAACCTTGGGCCACATTTCTTTGCTGCCCGTGTCGATGACGCTGTCGGGAATCTTCGGTTTGACGCCCGGGCCGTACATCAGCGGATTAAGTTTGCCGCTGGCCGCCAGGATGCTGTCGCGAATCTCTTCCGCTTCTAATCGACGGACGGGAAAACGCCAGTAGAAGCTGTCGTCTGAATCAATCCCGGCTTTAATCGGATCGTACTGAGACGACTGTCGATACGCAGACGACATCACAATTTGCTTGTGCAGCGGCTTCATCCGCCAGCCTTGACGAACGAATTGATTGGCCAGGTAATCGAGCAGTTCCAAATGCGTTGGAGCATCGCCGCTTTGGCCAAAATTGCTTGGACTGTTCACCAATCCCCGGCCGAAGTGATAGAGCCAAATTCGGTTGACGATCACCCGGGCGGTCAGCGGGTTTTGTGGGTCGGCAATCCAGCGCGCCAACACCAATCGGCGGCCGGGCGGCGGGATGACATTCGCTTGAGCATCGGGGTCCGCCGGCGCGCTGGCCAGCGGAAAGTGAACGCGGCCGTTGTCAACCACGGCGGGAACCCCGGGCTCGACGTCTTCACCACGATGGTTGTAGTCGCCGCCAACCATAATGTAGGTTTTGCGATTTTTGAGATCTCGCACGTGCATGATCTCTTCGTCGTTACGCTTCTCGATGTCATTGAACACCGCGAACATACGGTAGTAATCGCGCTGGCTGATAGGCTCGTACTTGTGGTTGTGGCAGCGAGCGCAACCCACGGTGAGCCCCAAGAACACATTGCTGGTGGTCGACACAATATCGTCGATCTCATCCACCCGATTCTTCTCGTTAATCTGATTGCCAATCGTCGGCCCGTTGCGACAGAAGCCCAAGGCAATGAGGTTTTCCGGGTTGGTGTCGTCCAGCTCGTCGCCGGCTAGTTGCTCGACAATGAACTGATCGTATGGTTTGTCGTCGTTGAAGCTCCGAATTACATAATCGCGGTATTTGTAGGCATTGGGCCGATCGGTGTCGTTTTCAAATCCATCGGAATCGGCATAGCGAGCCAGATCGAGCCAGTGTCGGCCCCAACGCTCGCCATACCGCGGGCTGGCCAGCAGCCGATCGACCAGATGTTCGTAAGCGTCTTCCGACTTGTCGTTGACAAATCGCTGCACCTCCTCCGGCGTCGGCGGCAAACCAATGAGATCGAACGTGACACGGCGAATCAAATCACTTCGGCTCGCCCGCGGATTGGGCGTGAGTTGCTGCTCCTGCAGTTTGGCAAGCACAAAGGCATCAATCGGGGTATCAATCCAAGGATCCGGAACGATGGGCGGCTTGACCTTCGGGACGGGCAGAAACGCCCAATGTTCAGATCGCTCGGCAGCGTCGCCCGCCGAGGAAGCCGCGTTCTTCCCGGATGGCTGGCCTGCGAGCTGACTTCCACCTGGAAGATCGGGCCAAGGCGCATCCCTGATCGATCCATGCGCCAGCAGATCGATTTGCTGCGAACTTAGCGCCGGTGCTTTTCCCGGCGGCGGCATCACAATGCCGTCGTCGTTTTTGCCGCTGACATATTGAATCAAACGGCTGGCCGCGCTGTTGCTTTTGACGATGGCCGGCCCGCTATCGCCGCCCTGCAGGCGCGGCTGCGCAGGTCGAGTCGAAAGCCGGCTTCTGCTTGCGAAGGACCGTGGCACGCGAAGCAATGCCGGACGAAGATCGGCTTGATATCGCGGTGGAAATCGATCGGCTTCGATTCAGATTTGGTCGCTTGCGCCGTGGTCGAATCTGCCCCGCTGAGTTGTGTGATCCATCCTGGGCAGAAAACCGTCGCAAAAACAATCGCGAAAATCGCGCACTTTTGCCTTCGCCGAAGTATGCCGGCGCACGCGGAACTACCCAGCGATCGAAAATCGAAAATAAGTCGGTCGCGATTCGTCATGCCGGTATCATCATCCGTGACTAACGGTTGCGTTTGCGCTCAAAAAAGCCGCATCGGCGTGCTAGCATCCATGCCGCCGGTGGGCTGGATCATAGCAAAGAATGGCCACCGAATCGTGACGACTTTTCAGGGGCCGCAAGCTGTTTCTTCACAATGACTTGGCAACCATCACAGCGCACTTTGCCCTTCGGTTGCCCCCGGCGGTGGCCGATCACGCTCTTCGCGGAGGCGGAGGTACAGCTTGATGGGCACTTCGCTGAACGGCAGCCGCTCGCGAAACACGCCCAGCAGGTAACGACGATAGGTTTGCGTTATCGCCGCCGGATTAGAGCAAAACAGCACAACGGTCGGCGGTTCCACGCCCACTTGCGTGGCAAAGTAAATCTTTGGCGGCCGGTTCTGAAAAACCGGCGGCGGATTCGCTTCGATCGCCGCTCGCAGCAGCTTGTTCAAGTCGGAGGTCGAAACTCGCTGCCGGGCCTGCTTGAACAACATCTGGGCATGATTCAAAAGCGCCTTCACGTTCTTGCCAGATTGTCCGGTAATGAAGGCAATCGGAATGTGGTGCATCGCCCGAAATGTGTCGTGCAAATAGTGAACCCATTTCTCCGTGGGCATGCTTTCGTGCCGCAAGTCCCACTTGTTCACCACGAAGATGCATGGTTTGTACTGCTGGGCAATGTAATCGCAAAGCTGTTTATCGACTTTGCTGATTCGTTGCGTCGGATCGAAGAACAGCAGCACGATGTCGGCCCGGCGAACGCTACGTTGGGCCCGGTGCATGCTGTAGAATTCCAAATCGGTGGCGATGCTGCGGGCACGCTTCAAACCCGGCGTGTCGATGGCCACGAATTTCTTGCCATCGAGCTCAAACCGCACATCAACACTGTCGCGCGTTGTGCCGGGCACTTCGCTCACGATCATCCGCTCGGCCTGAGCCAGCGTATTTACAAACGTGCTCTTGCCGACATTTCGCCGGCCGACAATAGCCACCTTCATGTCGGGTTCCGCCGGCGGCTGGGCGTCTTCGTCGAGCGGTGGCGGCAGTCGCTCCAAAATCAGATCGAGCAGCTCTTGCCGATTGCGATTTTGCAGCGCACTGGTACATAGCAGCTTGCCGCGGCCCAGCTTGTAAAACTCGTCGGCGTTGGCGTCGATCGTCGCATCGTCAGCCTTATTCGCCACGCAAATGATGGGAGCATTGGTGTACCGCAGCCGTTTGGACACCTCCTGATCCATTCCGGTCAAACCTTCGCGGGCGTCGACCACCAACAGAATGACCGCGGCTTCCTCAATGGCAGCATTGATCTGATCTTCGATTTGCGAACTCAATTTGTCGGGATCTTCAAAGCCCAATCCACCGGTATCGACCAGCTCGAAATACCGGCCTTTATCGCCGACAAGATGCTTAATTCGATCGCGCGTGACACCGGCCGTGGCGTCAACAATGGCCAATCTGCGGCGCACCAGCCAATTGAACAGGCTCGACTTTCCGACATTCGGACGACCGACGATGACGACCTGAGGAAGACCCATGATAATAGAGTAACACGCCCCATCGCGGGGTTCCTAGGGCGCGACTTTTTGATTAGCATAAATATGCCCTGGCCATCGACATCGAGATTCTCGATGACCATTTGCGTAGCCTGCAGATCGGAGCCGACGGTGAACGTGACCGCGCTCAAGCCGCCGGCCATTTCGCCGGTCGGCTGATACAAGAACACGTCGCGATCAAAATGTTTCAGCGGAAACGACAGCGGCTTCGGGCCCATTCGCAACTCCAGCGAACCCTGTTTGTCGGCAATCTCAACGTCGCCGTAATAATCGTTGGTGTAATTGCCCGTGTAAGCAGAATTCGCTAGTGGCGGCGATTTTTTTGCCGGCGACTTTTTGTAATCGACCGCTGTGCCGTAATTCGGCTTCGAGAGCTCTTCGAAAGCGTGCCGATAAATTGCCAGCCAATCGCGCTGAGGCTTGCCTTCCAAGGCCAAGTCCAGAAAACTGACGCCCAGAGCTTCCGGCACGCCAATCGGCACGGCGTTGCTCAGCACCACAATTCCCAATTGTTCCGAGGGAACCAAGGCCACAAACGTGGCGGCACCCAAGTCGAAGCCGCCGGAGTGCCCCAACCGCGCCCGGCCGTGGGCATCGTAATTAATGTTCCACCCCAGGCCGTAAAAACCAGCCCGCTCGCTCTCGGGGTTTTCGCGTGGCCGGCTGACAATTTGCGGCGTGTGGGTCTGATCGATCGCCTCGGCGGCCACAATTTGTTTGCCGTCCACTTTGCCGCTTCCCAATTGCAGCCGCAACCACTGGGCCATGTCGCGGACCGAGGAACTCACTCCGCCCGCCGGCGATTGGGCATCGGCATCGCGATTGTTCTTCGCCACCCATTTGCCGTCGACGAGGGCATGAATCGACGCCCGATTTTTCGCCCCCCAATAATCGTCGAATTTGGAACTGGTGCTCTTCATCCCCAGCGGCCGGTACAACTTTTCCGCCGCCACTTCTTCCCACGGCTTGCCAACCGCGCGGGCGGCTGCCACGGCACCTTCGGTAAATCCAAAATTGCTGTAAGCATAGTGCGAACGAAAACTGCTGGCCGGTTTCAAAAACCGCAGCCGATACAACACCTGATTCCGGTCGTAGCCCAGGTCTTCCACCAAATCGCCGCCGTGATCGGGCAGACCACTGCGATGGCAGAGAAAATCGCGAATTGTCACCTGGCTGGTGACCCACGGATCGTACATTGTAAAACCGGGATCGTGCTGAACCACGTGATCGTCCCAACCGACAATTTTTTCGCCCACCAGCGCCGCCACTACGGTCGAAGTCACCGGCTTGGAAACCGATGCCAGTTGAAACACGGTGTCGGCATCAACTGTTTCGGGTTTCCCCACTTCGCGGACGCCAAAGCCCTTCAGATACACCACCTCGTCTTTGAACACGACGGCGACGGCAATGCCTGGCACCTCGGTTTTTTTCATCGTCTCGGTGGTGAGCTTTTCGAGCTGCGCCACTGCCGACTTCACTTGTTCGGCCATTACCTCGCCCGCTGCCGCCTGAATGCTCAGCGCTATCGCGCAAACGACTGCCAGAAAATTACAAATCGCCCATTTCATTCGTTCGTTCCAACTAAAATGCGGTGTAGTTTTAGAATTGATGGAACATAGCACGCCGTTGCCGAGCAGCCGCTGCCGTCGTCAGCTCTAAGCCGCCGCTAAAATTTCGTGTGTGCAAGCTGACACGCTGTGTATTATTGGCGCGCGGCGCCCTTCACCTGCATTTTGATGGCGTACAAGCCCTTACTGGCGGTGATGAAGAGCGTTTTCATGTCGGGGCCGCCGAAGCAGACGTTGGCGGTCCAGCTTTCGGGCACGTCGATGTGTTCAATCTGTTGGCCGCTTTTGTCGAACACGGTGACGCCCTTGCCGGTAAGATAGATGTTGCCCTGGTCGTCGATGGTCATCCCGTCGGACCCGAGTTTGCAAGCCAGGCGTTTGTTGTGCAGTGAGCCATCGGGCTGGATGTCGTAAGCGAAGGTCTGACCGGCCTTGATGTCAGACACATACAGCGTCTTGCCGTCGGGCGTGCCGATGATGCCGTTGGGTTGTTTCAAATCGTCGGTCACACGAGTCAGCGATTTGCCATCGGGGGTCAGAAAGTATGTCGCTTCCTGATCTTGTTCGGTCGGGCCGCGTTTCCAGTAATCGCGCTTGTAGAACGGATCGGTAAAGTACACGCCACCGTCGGGCCGGACCCACACATCGTTGGGCCCATTCAGCAATTTGCCTTGATAATCTTTCAGCGCAACGGTGTGCTTGCCGGTGGCGACATCGATGACCCATAGTTCGTTCTTTGCGTCGGCACAGGCCCACAGCCGACCTTTGTCATCGAAGCACAAGCCATTCGATCGGCCGGCCGGCTCCAAAAATGTCGATAGCTTGCCATCGACCCCCCATTTCAAAATCCGATCGTTCGGCTGATCGGTGAAGTATACATTGCCCTGGGCATCAACCGCCGGGCCTTCGGTGAACTTGAATCCATCGGCCAGCTTCTCGAGTTTTGCCCCCGGCGCAATGATGGGCGACTCGGCGGAAAACACGAAGCAGGGCGAGCAGAATGCAATGAGCGGAATGAGGCAGGCAGTTTTCATAGAATTGATAGCGCGTTCACGCTATCCTCAACAGTCAGGTAGGGAAAAGCCGTCTTTGGTTTGACTCGGTGACCTCTCACGTCAACCAACAATTTATCAACTTGGCGCACTCAGCGGGACCCGGCGGTTGCGGGGTCGCAAAAATGCAGCGTTTGATGGCGGTCGAAACGGCAATCGCTTCGACGTCGGCAATTCCCGGTGGAATACGCGCAGGTCAAGGCTATGATAACAATCTGAACTGATTCGCTGATCGTCCATTCCGCATTACCTTTTCTTGCCGCCAAACAATGGCCAGGAACTCTGCTGCTCCGAAATGGCAACAATCGTTGGTTGCCCTGACAAACCTCGCCATCGCTGCCGTGGTGGTGGGTGCATTATACTGGGCGCAAGTCATATTTATTCCACTGGGAATGGCCCTCTTTTTGACGTTTCTGCTCACGCCCGTCGTCCGCGCACTCCAGCGGCGTGGTTTCGGCCGGAGTGTGTCTGTAATAATCGTCGTACTCGGAACGGCGCTTATTTTGACAGGCACCCTGTGGTCCGTTGGGCAGCAACTTTCAGGATTGTTGGCGGAACTTCCCAACTACAGCAGCAATATCCGGGAGAAAATTAAATCCGTCCGGGCATTGGGTTCCGGCTCTGAACGACTGGAGCGCATGATCGAAGATGTGGGTGCAGAGCTGAAGTCACCTTCGCCGGGAACCAAGAGTGAGCCGTCCAAAACCGAATCGCAAGACAAAGCGCGGGAATCTGTCGATACGCCTCGAAAAGTCGTGGTTGAGCCCGAGACTCCGGCGTGGATATCGAGCCTTCCCGGATACTTCAGATCGGCGTCCGAATCGCTCGGCAGTCTGGCGTTGGCGCTCATTCTGTTGATTTTCATGCTTCTCAATCGCGAGGATCTCCGGAATCGCTTCTTGCGGTTAGTCGGCCACGGCCGGATGTCATCGACCACCAAAGCGGTTGACGACGCCGGGCAGCGAATCAGTCGGTATCTGCTGATGCAGGCCATCGTCAACGGAACGTTCGGCATTGTTCTGGCTTTGGGGCTATTTCTGATTGGCGTCCCTTACGCACTGTTGTGGGGTTTTCTGGCGGCGGTGCTGAGATACGTTCCCTATCTCGGCGCGTGGATCGCGGCAGCGTTTCCGATTGTTCTCAGCCTCGCCACGTTCGATCGCTGGTGGCCCCCTTTGGCCGTGGTCGGCCTTGTGCTAACGCTTGAATTGACCACCGCCAACGTGATGGAGCCATTGCTGTATGGTCAGAGCATGGGCATTTCTGCGGTCGCGCAACTTGTCTCGGCGGCATTCTGGGCATTTCTATGGGGACCGATTGGCTTGGTTCTTTCGGCGCCACTGACTGTGGTGCTGCTGGTGCTGGGAAAACATGTTCCGCAACTAGAGTTTCTCGAGGTTCTGCTAGGCGATGAGCCGGCGCTGGAGCCCGACGTGATTCTTTATCAGCGCCTCTTCGCGCGCGATCGGGACGAAGCAACGCAACTGGTTCACAAAGAGTTGAAGTCTTCTCACGCGGAGCATGTTTACGACGACCTGTTGATCCCGGTGCTCAACGATGCCAATCGAGACCGCGCGAATGACGCTCTCGGCGATGAAGACGAGCAATTTGTTTTGCAAACCGTGGCCGACCTCGTCCAGGATTTGGGGGAACGCCGCATCGCTGATGCGCAAGCGGAGCAGGCGGCCGCAACGGTCGAAACGGCGGCAAAAACAGATCGGGTGCGCATCCGTCTGTTAGCTTGCCCGGCCCGAGCCGAGGCCGACCGCTTGGGCCTTTTGATGTTGCAGCAGTTGCTCGATCCCGCGAAATGGGAAGTGGAAGTTACTGCCGTCGAGACGCTGGCTTCGGAATTGGTCGCGCGTGCGGAAAAGGAAACGCGGACCGTGGTTTGCATCGGCGCACTACCGCCTGGCGGTTTGGCGCAGACGCGCTACCTTTGCAAACGACTGCGGCCCCAGTTGCCCCGCTTGAAGATCATCGTCGGCCGCTGGGGCCTGCGCGGAAATGCCGAAGGAAATCGTGAGCAACTTGAAGAAGCCGGCGCCGACATGATGGGAACCAAGCTGCAAGAAACGCGTGCCCAGCTCGAAAGTTGGATCTCGATTCTCATCCACGAAGAAGACGAAGCCGTGGCGATCTAAAGCATTGAAACCACACTGCGTTTTTATGTCGCGCAAAACGCGGACGACGTGGCCGCTGAATTATGGCAGAAGACCTGGAACATGCAGCATAGCGAGCCTCTCGATGACGCGGCAGAGCACGCCGAGAAAGCGCAAATTACCGTTATGGTAGTTTGAAGGTTGCTGGCTATACCGGTAAAATGCGGTCGTTCCCGCCGCAAAAGTGCTGCATCATCCTAAGCTCGCCGACTGCTTATGCGATTCTCACTTCGATCGTTGTTGGCGTCTGTAACCATTATCGCGATCGCGATTGCGGTCACACTCTACGTGACGAAAGACTATCGGGAACGAATGGCATTGCGTGCCGAACTGCTTTCAATGGGAGCGAGATTTGCGTCCGTAGGCGATGATCACTCAATCCGTGTACTCTTCACAGAACCTGTTACGACAACAGAAATCAAGAAGTACGAAACACTTGAATCCGTCGAGTTTAAGCAATTCTCCGTCGACGCGAATTCGCTAAAGGCGTTCGCCGGGCTCAGGCAGGTAGGTACAATGATGTTCCAGTTATGCACAATTCACGATGCACACGATTTGTCTCAACTCTCGAAGATTGGCGGCGTACGTTCGCTCTTGTTTTGGCATACGCCGATTGATGACACTTCGATCGCACTGATCGTGCAGGTTCCTGGACTCGAAGTCGTGAGCTTTTCGGCAACGAAGGTAACGCAAGCTGGAGTAGATCAACTTCGGGCCGCGCGACCTGAGATACGTGTCGACTATCGCCCTTAAGAACGTCAGTGAACCGTGCCATGCACCGGAGTGGCGGTTGCTAAGCGCACTCACTCTTGAGTCTGGTTTCGCCCTAAATCAGATAATTGGACGCGCTCACTTTCGTGTTCGCGAAGGCGGGCGTCAAGTCACCCGGAGCCTTCTGGAGCGCGACCGCAGGAGGTCCTCGCCATGTCTTCCGACGATCTCGCCCAGCTGGCAAAGATGTAAATCGGTGACACTTATAGGGTGACACTACAAAGTCTGCTGCCCACGGCGTGCGTGGAGAATCTTTTAGGAAGTTGTTCAGAACTTGGACCTTCCGCCAGCGGAGGGCACGGGATTCGAACCCGCAACCGGTTTCCCGGCATCTGATTTCGAGTCAGACCGCTAACCATTCGCTTACCCTCCGGGGACGATTTTAGTGGATTTGTTTCGGCGCGAAAAGGCGGGCGAAGTTTTCGAAGTAGGCAGGCGGAGCGTTCGTGATTCGGCCTGACTAACAAATCCCGTGAAAAGAACTGAGAAACATGATCGCCAGGATTATCTGAGTCAGTCCGCCGAGAAATGCCCCCAGAACCGGCTGCCTGAAGGGATTGAAAATGCCCGCTCCAATGCACACTCCGCCCAGCAACCAACAGGTGGCAAGCAGCAAGCCATCGGACACTGCACTGCTAAACAGATAGCAGATGAGGCCGACGCCGATGGCAATGAGCGTCATGGACGAAAAGAATCGGCGCAGACTGAATTGAAATTGACGATCCATGGATGAACTCCTCTAAAAAAACGAGCATGGGGAATTGAACTTCTGGGGCTGCTATCGTTAGCTTCCCGTTCGGCCGTTTCTGCGTGACAAATGCGGCAGAATCGGCGCGTTCGGTATTCGTTGTTTTGTTGCCGACCGACACGGTTGTCGTCACCGCGAAGGTTTAAACGACGGAAACACCGAGACTTAAGATCGGTGTCTAGCGGAAAGTTTGGGATTACCTTCGCCCTGGCACGGCTGTTGCTTACTCCACCGCCGCGTCAGATTCTTTTCGCAGGGGGGCATGTCCGCAGCGACTAGTTCGCGGTCATGCCATACGGGCTGTATCTATCTGCTGAAGGCGCGTACGTGCAGAGCCAGCGGCTCGACGTGTTGGCCAACAATATGGCCAACGTCGCCACGCCGGGCTTCAAGCGCGATGTGGCGCTGTTTCAATCGCGCTTTGCTGAAGCGGTACAGCAAGGGCAGGCGATGCCCGGCACTCGAACGCTCGATGATGTGGGGGGCGGCGTGAAAGTGATGGCCACGGCCACCGATTTTTCGCAGGGCCCGCTGCAGACGACGAAAAAAGACACCGACATGGCCGTGGAAGGCGACGCGTTTTTTGTCGTCCGCAACGGCAACAAAGATTTGCTCACCCGCGCCGGAAATTTTCAACTGACGGCGGCCGGTCGGTTGGTGACACAAGACGGCAAACCGGTCCTGAGCGTCGATGGCAATCCGATCGATTTGGATCCCGATGCCGGGCCGTGGCAGCTTACGCCTGATGGTCAGATAAGCCAGGGGGGCGAGGCGACGGCGCTGGCGCTCGTGCGTCCACGCTCTTACGGCGACCTGGTGAAAGTCGGCGAGAACTTGTTTGCCCCGCTGGCGCCGCCACGACCTGTGCCCGATGAAGAGCGGCGCGTGCTGTGGCATCAGGTAGAGCAAAGCACCGTGCGGCCGTCGGCGGAAATGATGGAATTGATCGAAGCCTCGCGGGCGTTTGAAGCCAACGTGAGCCTGATTCACACGCAAGACGAAATGCTGGGCACGCTCGTTTCGCGGGCGTTGAAGACGGATTAATACTCGTTTCATAAAGCCGCGATTGGTAATCGCGGTGGTTCACAATTTATCGCAATGCAGCGGGCAACCGCGGATACCATCCGCGGCTTTATGGCCGACTATTCACCACCAACCACGATTGATCTATGGGCCTTCAAACACTTTATACCGCAGCGACCGGCATGGATGCGCTGCAAACGAAGCTCGACACCATCGCCAACAATCTGGCGAACGTGAACACCACCGGCTTCAAACAAGACCGTTGCAATTTCGAAGACCTCTTCTATCGCAACCAGCCGCTGCCGGGCAATCAAGATAGCGCGGGCCAGTTTACGCCGACCGGCATCCACGTCGGCTTGGGCGTGCGCGTGCAAAGCGTGCAGGACGATTTTTCCCAAGGGGCCTTCGAGCAAACGAATCGCCCGTTGGATTGGGCCATCGTCGGCGACGGTTTGTTTCAGGTGACCGATCCCAGCGGACAAATCTTGTACACGCGGGCCGGCAACTTCGGCGTGAATGCCAACGGACAAATCGTGATGGCGTCGGCTTCCGATGGCCGCTTGCTGGAGCCGGCCATCACCATTCCGCAAGACACGGTTGGCATTACCGTCAGCCCGGAAGGATTGGTTTCGGTGCAACAGGCAGGTTCGCCGCAGTTGCAGCAAGTCGGGCAAATTCAGCTGGCGCGGTTCATCAACCCGCAGGGCTTGCTGAAGCTGGGCGAGAATCTGTTTCAGGAAACCGTTTCGTCGGGCCCACCGCTGCAAGGGAACCCTGGTTCGGTCGGCTTGGGATTGGTGCGACAAAACGCGCTCGAAAATTCGAACGTGAACCCGGTGAACCAGTTGATCGATTTGATTACCACACAACGGGCATTTGAATTGAACTCGCAGGTCGTGCAAACCGGCGATCAGATTCTGCAATTGATCAGCAACTTACGACGGTTTTAGGTAAACAAATAATCGTCGGTGTAGCGGCCGGGCTTGCCCGGCGTGGCAGTAGATTTGACCCAGCGTCGGAAGGAATTCATGCAACAAATCATCAATTCAATTGTTTTGTTCGCGGCCGCGGCAATCGCGACCTGCGATGCGGCCGAATTGCGGTTGCGCTCCGAAGCACGCACGACCGGCAGCGTGGTGCGATTGGGCGACGTGGCCGATATCCTGGGCGACGGCGAAGTGCAGGCGCTCGCGCAAATTGAACTCGCGCCCGCCCCGGCGGTTGGCAAGCAGCGCACCCTGACGGTCCGCGAAATTCAAGACACACTGGAACGCCGCGGCCTGAACATGCTGGAACTTCGCATCTCCGGGGCCAGCCAGGTGAATGTCGTCGGCTTCGCGGAGGCTGCCAAACAAACGCCGCGATCGAAAGTTCTGCCGCTATCGTCGATGCAGCAGGCACAGCGCGCTGTAATCGACGCCATCGTGCAGCATTTGCAGGAATCAAACGGCAACGACGACCCTTGGACTGTGGTAGTGGAATTAAACGACGCTCAAGCGCAGGCTGTGCTGGCCGACGTGCATCGCGTTGAAGCCCGCGGCGGACAGGCGCCGTGGTTGGGCAAGCAGACGTTTGAAATCGCGGTCCGCACTGATAAAGGCCCAGCGGCCTTCACACTTGAAGCGAAAGTGACAATCCCCTCCTCGGTTGTTGTGACTGCCAAAGCGGTGCCGCGCGGAGCGATTCTCGACGCCGCCGATGTGACGCTCGAGCGGATCAAGCCGGGAACACCTGTTGACGATGCGTTTCAATCGCTCGACGACGTGGTGGGCCGCGAAGCCATTAAAGCGATGGCGCCGGGGCAGATTCTCGATCCACAATACGTGCGCACACCCATGCTGGTGAAACGCGGCAGCGTGGTGACCGTGTACGTGCAATCGCCGGGCGTGAAAATTCGCACCGCGGGCCGGGCGCGCGACAACGGCAGCCAAGGCGACACCGTAACCATCGAGTCGCTCTTGGATCGCAAATCTTTCGAAGCCCGTGTGACGGGCATCGATCAAGTGGAAGTGATCGCCAATCCATCGGCCGCTCCGGAACAGCAAAATAGCAAGCGCATCGAACCGGCACCGACAACCTTGAACGACAGCCGAGCCAGCACCCGAGTTGCCGCGGTCCGGCGAAGCCCAGACAGCGACACTAATTGGAATCGAGGCAATTGATGACAATTCGCCGAATCATTTGCAGTTCGCTGCCGCCGCTGGTGGTGGGTGTGGCTCTTTTGCGTGGGCCGTCGACGGCCCACGCTCAGAATTCAAGCCTCTACAAACAAGATATTCCCACGGTGCAAGGCAAGCCGCTGACTTTGCAAAATACGTCGTGGCTGTATCAAAAGGTCGAGCCCCCCAAGGAAATCAAGCTGCACGACATCATCACGGTCATTGTGAGCGAGAAAGATCAGCTCATCAGCGAAGGCCAAATCCAACGCCGCCGCACGGCTCAGTACGATGCGCAGCTGAAGAACTGGATTCAATTCAAGGGCCTGAATCTCGACGCCTCGAATCCGTCGGAAGGCCTGCCGCGGGCCACGGGCAACTTGAATGTGCAGAATCAGGCACAAATGGAGTTGGAGACGCGCAATGCGTTGCTGTTTCGTTTGGCCGCTACTGTGGTCGATATCCGTCCCAACGGAACGCTGGTCATCGAAGCTCGCAATGAAGTGCGAAACAACGAAGAACATTGGGAAGCCGCGTTGACGGGCATCATTCGCCGCGAAGACGTGCTGCCAAACAACACGGTGCTGAGCGAAAACGTGGCGGAGCTAAGCATTTTCAAACGTGAACTTGGCCACGTCCGCGACGGTTACAAACGCGGTTGGTTTACCTACTGGTTCGACCGGTTCTCGCCTTTCTAAGCCAGAGCGACCAGCAACTGGCAACCAGCAATTACCAAGAGGATGAACTTGCAGATGAAGCGGCTGATTCAAACCATCTTCGTGGCATTCACCGTGTTGGGAACGATTGCGTTTCAGGCGCCGGTGGAAGCGCGCACGTTGCTGAAAAACATCTGCCGCGTCAAAGGGCAGGAAGAAAATACGCTACAGGGGCTCGGCTTGGTTGTCGGTTTGAAGGGTACCGGCGATGGCGGCAACTTTCTGCCGACCATTCGCAGTTTGGCCACAGCCATGCAATTGATGGGCAGCCCGATTGGCAAAGGCGGAGCCGCGGAATTGAAAGACGCCAAGAACGTGGCCTTGGTGATGGTCACCGTCACGGTGCCCGCCGCTGGCGGTCGTCAAGGCGATTTGCTGGATTGCACGGTCAGCTCCATCGGCGGGGCAAAAAGTCTGGCCGGCGGCACGCTGATGATGACGCCACTGCAAGGCCCACACGTGAACAGTGATCGGGTCTATGGTTTCGCGCAAGGCCCGATCAACCTCAACGACCCCAAATTGCCAACCTCGGGCCGCGTTTTCCGCGGATGCCGGTTGGAAGAAGATTTTTTCAATGCCTTCACGAAAGATGGGAAATTGACGCTGGTGCTCAACAAAAACTATTCCGATTTTCAGGTGGCCCAAGATGTGGCCGACCTGGTGAACAGTCAGCTCAGTTTTCAAACCAGCTCCGGCAATTTGGCGCGGGCTCTGAATCAACTAAATATCGAAGTGCAAGTGCCGGCGCAGTATCGTTCCGATCCGGTGTCGTTCGTCTCGCAGGTGCTCAGCTTGCCGATTCCAGAGCCGCAGACGGAAGCGCGGGTGGTCATCAATCCGCGGGCCGGCAGCATCGTGATCGGCGGCGACGTGGAAATCGGCGCCGTAGTGGTCACGCACAAGAACATGGTGATCGAAACTGCGGACAGCACAACGCCGCCGCCGCCCGGGTTTGTGCCGCTGGAAACAAACCCGCAACCACAATCGACGGCAAAGCTCAAAGCGCTGGTCTCGGCGCTGAACGCCGTGAAAGTGCCGACGGAAGATATCATCGAGATCATCAAGGGTTTGGAACGCGATGGAAAGTTGCGCGGCGTACTGGTCATCGAGTAACCATTTTGACAAAGCTGGGGTAAGTGCCATGTCGCTAACGATCAACGCCAGTCAATTCACGACGCCGAAGACCAGTGGCCTCTCGGCGCTCAACTCGGCCAGCAACGGCGACAGCAAAGACGACAACGAACTGCGCGAGGCGTTCGATTCGTTCGTGGGCGAAACGTTCTACAGCCAGATGATCAAATCGCTGCACAAACTGCACGGCAAACCGGCGTATTTTTACGGCGGCCGGGCCGAAGAAGCGTTTCAGCAGCAGCTCGATCAAACCTGGTCGGAGCAAATGACCAAAGCCACGGCCCATTCGTTTACCGGCCCGATGTTCGATCACTTTATGTTGAACCGCAAATCGTAGGTCAGACTTCAGTCTGACACGAAACAAACTGCTCCAAATCCTTTCAGGCTAACGCCTGACCAACAACCCATTGACTAAAGCAATCTATCCGATGAGCAATTCACTGACAGTTAGCGACACCTTCGATTTCGATCTCGCCGGTTTGCTCACCGATCTCTCCGATGTGCAGCGCGAGTTGCTGACCGTGCTCGGCGAAAAGCGATCGTTCTTGGCGGCCGCCGATGTCTCCCGGCTGACTGAACTTCAGCCGCGTGAAGAGGCGCTCATCGGTCGCCTGCAAGAGTGCCAGCAGCGTCGAACGGCGCTGCTAGCCGAGGCCAATGCCAGGGGCTGCCCAATGGCTCGCTGACCCAATTGACGGCGGCGCTGCCTGCATCGCAACGACAGCAGTGGCAGCCCCAGTTGCGAGAGGCGGCGGCACGATCGCGGCTGTTACAGCATCAAAGTCTCACAAATTGGGTGCTGGTGCAGCGGACTTTGATTCATCTTTCGCAGATGCTGGAGATTATCGCGACCGGAGGCCGGTTGCGTCCGACATATGGAAAAGGCGATACCGCCGATGCCAGCGGTAATTTGGTCGACCAGGAAGCCTGAGTCGGCGGCCGCGACTTTTCCGGTGCAGTGAAGTTTACCGGCTTCACCGCACGCTGGCACTTTTCTGCTACTTCGTTTGGTTGGCTCGCTCCGCTGCTGCATCGCAGATAATCCGCCAAACGAACCTCAAACCCTGAACCTTAACCCGTGTCGCTGCTCAGCTCCATCCAGCTCGCCGGCAATTCCTTACATGCCACCCAAATTGGCCTGCAAGTGGTGGGGCAAAATATTGCCAATGCCAATACGCCGGGATATCTCAGGGAAGAAGCCAACCTAGTGCCGGGCCCAACCCAGCGCAACGGCAACTTGCTTTCCGGCACCGGTGTGCTGGTTCAAGGCATTATCCAGAAAGTCGACAAGTTTTTGCAGGAGCGGTTGCGAAACGCGACCAGCGATAGTTCGGGCACGCAAGTCAAATCAGATGCCTTCACGCAGTTGGAAGGCCTGATCGGCGAATTGAGCGATACCGATTTAAGCACGTCGTTCGATAATTTTTTCTCCAGCGTTTCCGACATCTTGAATCAGCCGGAGAGCGATTCGGTTCGCAATTTGGCGGTGCTCAAAGGCCAAACGCTCACCCAAGATTTCAATCAACTGGCCACGAAGGTAGGACAGATCCGCTCTGACCTGAACGATCGTGTCGGACAAAGCGCCAACGACATTAACCGGCTGCTCAGCCAAATCGCCAAGCTCAACGTGCAGATTGCCAGCGCTGAAGGAGGCGGATCTTCCAACAGCGACGCCGTCGGTTTGCGCGATCAACGAACCAATGCTCTCCAGGACCTTTCGAAGCTGATCGATGTCAGAACGCAGGAGCAAGCCGACGGCTCGGTTTCTGTTTTCGCCGACGGCGAATATCTGGTGCTGGAAGACAATGCCCGTAGCATCAAGGTGACGCAGTCGACCGATCGCGGTCTGACCATTAACCAACTGCGGCTGGCCGACACGAATTCTCTCTTGAAATTCAGCAGCGGCGAAGTGGCGGGCCTGATCGATTCCCGTGATAACCTGCTCGGCGATTTCGCCGATAAACTAAACAACCTCGCCGGCACGCTGGCGTTCGAATTCAATCGTATTTTCAGTTCCGGGCAAGGATTAACGGGCTATCAATCGATTACCAGTCAGTCGGCGGTGGACGATGTGAAGTCCTCACTCGACGCCACCGGCTTGCACTTTACCCCCAATAATGGACAGTTCGATGTGCAGGTGTTCAATCGCCGCACGGGCTTGACGCAAACCAGCACCATCCACGTCGATTTGAATGGGCTAGACGGCGATACTTCGCTGACAAGTCTGACCGCTGCACTGAACACAATCAGCGGCATTTCTGCGACGATCACGTCCGATCGCCGGCTTTCGATTCAAAGCACCTCTGCCGACCAGGAGATTGCGTTTGGCAACGATACCAGCGGCGCGCTGGCGTCGCTGGGCATCAGCACGTTTTTCACCGGTTCTGATGCGCGCACCATCGGCATCAATCAGGCGGTGATCGACGACCCCACTAAATTTGCCGCCAGCAGCGGCGGCATCGGCGTCGACACCGCCGCCGCGGTAGATCTGGCAAACTTCATCGATCGGCCACTGGATTCGCAGGGAGGCACAACGCTCTCGAAGCTGTACGATCGGCTTACCTCGCAAGTGGCGCAAGGCTCGGCCAATGCCAAAAGCAACGCCGATGCGGCCTCCGTATTCCAGCAGTCGCTGAGCGGGCAAAATCTGGCCGTTAGCGGTGTGAACATCGACGAGGAAACCGTGAAGATGATGGAATTTCAGCGTGCCTTCCAAGCGTCCGCTAAATACATTGCCACTTTGAACGATCTGCTGGCCACGTTGGTGCAGTTGTAACACCCTTTCCCGACCGACACGGTCGGACTATGTGAATGTCGGCCATCAATCCTATTCCATCGACGCGGATCAGCAATCAGCTCTCCAACAATCTCCTGCTGGAACAATTGCAGGCGAACCAAAGGGCGCTATTGCAATTGCAGCAGAGCATCAGCACGGGCCGCCGAGTGATTGTGCCCAGCGACGACGCTCCGGCGGCCGGCGGGCCATCGATTTGCAGCGTCTGCTGGAGCGAAAAGTACAGGTCAAAACCAATCTCGATACAAATCAATCGTATTTGACGCAAACCGACACGGCTCTTTCTTCTGTGTCCGATTTGCTGAATGAGGCCCGCGGTGTTGCGGTGTCGGCGTCCGGTTCCACAATTACCGACGATCAGCGTGAAGCGGCGGCTCAGCAGATCGACGGCTTCTTGCAGCAACTGGTCAATACCGCGAATCAGAAATTCAACGGTCGCTACCTGTTTGCCGGATCGAACACCGGCGTGCAACCGTTCACGCTGAACGGCGATTTCGTGCAATATCAGGGCAACGAGACGCAACTGAAAAGCTACTCCGACATCGATTTGCTGTTTGCCACCAATGTCACCGGCAGCGAAGTGTTTGGCGCGCTTTCGCAACAAGCTCCCAACAATGTTGATCTTAATCCCAGCGTCGGAGCCAACACCTCGCTCGCAGATTTGAACGGCGGGCTTGGCGTGGCCAAGGGCAGCATTCAAGTTTCCGATGGGTCGAATGTCCGAATTATTGATCTCAGTCACGCGGCCACTTTGGGCGATGTGAAGGCACTGCTCGAAGCTCAGCCGTCAGGCGCCGGGCCGCCGGCGCTGAAAGTCGATATCACCAACTACGGACTACAAGTTTCACTAGCCAACGGCAGTGGTGCGCTGGAGATTCGCGAAGTCGGCGGCGGCGCCACGGCCCGAGCTTTAGGCATTCTGGCCGAAAACAATGTCACGCCCAGTGTGACAAGCGGCGATCTGAACCCGCGGGTCACGCTGACCACACGCCTGGCCGACATCCTGGGCACGCGAGCCAAGGCCACGGTTGCTTCCTCCGGCAACGGAAATGATATTCAAATCGAAGCCGTGCAGCGCGGCGCGGCAGCCAACGGATACAGCATTCAATTCATTGACAGCGGCACGGTGACCGCCGGATCGGAAACTGTCAGTATCTCAGGCACCACGATTACCGTTGACATCGACGCAGGTCACAGCACCGCGTCGCAAGTCGTGCATGCCCTGAACAACGATCCGACATTCAGCGCATTATTCCAGGCACAACTTGATCCAAGGGAATCAACAGGCAACCAGCCCGTCACGCTGACCGCATCCGCCACGACCGCCGGCGGCAGCGGGACGGAGTTCGATCAGGCGTCGGGTCTGAAAATCGCCAACGGCTCTTCGACCTACACAATCGACACCAGTTCTGCGACAACGGTCGAAGATTTGCTGAATCTGATCAACGGCGCCGGAGCCTCGCTATTGGCACAAGTCAATGCGGCAGGCACCGGAATTGACATCCGTTCCCGACTTAGCGGCGGCGATTTTTCAATCGGCGAAAATGGCGGCAGCACCGCGACGCAACTTGGCGTGCGAACATTCGACTTAAGCACGCGATTGGATGCATTGAATCACGGACAGGGAGTCCACACGCTCGCACAGCAAAATGGAACCGGCAATGACTTCGGGATTCAGCTCGAAGATGGCACGGTGCTGCACTTTATGCTGGGATCGGAAACGACGGTTGGTGATATTGTCAATCTTATCAACAGCGCACCCGGCAATGGCGGCAAACTGGTTGCGCAGCTGGCAGCCAACGGAAACGGGATTGAGCTTGTCTCCTCGGCTGTCGGCGCTTCTCAATTTCAAGTGTTCCAAGAGAACAACAGCCAGGCGGCACAAGACTTGGGATTGGTTCCTGTCGGGCAAACTACGAGCGCACCCGCAGTTGCAGCCGGCGGTGTCGAAACGATCACCGGTAGCGATGTGAACCCCAGTGAAACCACAAGTTTGTTCAATGCCTTGGTGCGGCTGCGCACGGCACTTCGGTCCAACGATCAAGTCGGCATCAACCGTGCAGTCGGTTTGATCGACAATTCCGCCAAACAAATCAATTTCAGTCGCGCTGAAGTCGGAGCGCGGCAACAGGCACTCGACACGCTGCAAAGTCGGCTCGCTTCGGAAACGAACGATCTGAAATCGGCGCTATCCAATGAAATTGATGTCGACTTGCCCAGCGCCATCACGGATTTGACTGCTCAGCAGGCCGCTTTTCAGGCGACGCTGCAACTGGCCGGGCAGTTGTTTAAGCTGACGCTCTTGGATTTTCTGTGATCTCAGCCATTTCCCGACGACAATCTCTTCCCTTTGTCGAACGTAGGTCGCAGAGTCAAAGAGTCGAAGAGTTTGGAAACCAAATCACTCTTCGACTTTTTGGGCTATTCGACCCTTCCAATCAGTCCCGTCGAATCCATTGCACGTCGCACAGTCGCTTTTGCGATCGTCTATTTCGTATACGGCGCAAAGTCGCCACATCCGTCAGCTTGCCAAAACGCTTGAATTTTCTCTTGCTGTCGCGCAGTGCTAGCCGATGTAGCAGATGAAGCGTTCTGGGAACAGAGACGGAGTCACTGCTTCAGACGCCGACAGGCATGTACTAGATCGCAGCGGCATTCATGAAGTGACAGGAGGTCCGACATGAAGATTGAGACCACTCGGTTCGGCTCGGTTGATATTGAGCCCGACGATTTGTTGCAATTCACCTCGGGCTTACTGGGGCTGGAAGAGTGTCGTCATTGGGTGCTGCTGGCCGATGCCGAAAACGACGCCTTGGGCTGGTTGCAAAGCACGTCCAAGCCTGAGATTGCGTTTGCTGTGGTCAGCCCGCGGCGGTTTGTGCCTGAATACCAGGTTCGTGTTTCCCGAGGAGAGTTAACGCCGTTGGACTTGAGCGAACTCCGCGAAGTGCAAGTGCTGTCGATTGTCGGCAAGAACGAGCGCGGAGTGACGCTGAACTTGAAAGCACCGATCGTCATTAACCTGCAGCGACGAATGGGACGCCAGGTGATTACCAACGGCGACCAACCGATCCAGTACCAGTTGACTGGCGAAGTGGCATTGCGAAAAACCGCATAGTCGGTAATTGGTCCTGGGAGCTTTGGCATTCATTCGTTATTCGAATTTCGTTATTCGTCATTTACAACTTACCCTGCACAGTTCGCCGGCTAACGATTGGTCGACTGCCCACGTCGGCCTTGGATAGAAGGAAGGAGTCTTCGGATGCTTGTTTTGTCGAGACAGCGCGACGAAAGCATCATCATTGGCGACAATATTGTCGTCACGATTGTCGACATTCGTGGCGACAAGGTGCGGCTGGGTATTAATGCTCCCACCGAGATTCCCGTCCACCGGCAAGAGGTGTACGAGGCAATCCAGCGCGAGAATTTGCGCTCCGCACGGCTCGATCCCAAGGACGCGCAGGCCGTGGGCAAGGGCGCGCAAAAGAGTCTGCGCCAAACCCAAACTCAGTGCGAAACGGGTGATCGGGAAGGATCAATTTCGCTGGCGTTCTAAGGATGGATATTTCTTAGCCGGTCGGCAACGCCCACCGGAGAATCACCATTGGACTGTCCATGCGCCTAGCGGCCGCGGGCAACGCACGCCGGCGATTTTCAGCTTGATCGTCGTGAAACGGGCTTTTTTGAGACCAACTACCTCACAGATGGTAGTCCAAGAAAGCCGGCTGTAACGTTTATCGCGGTACTCTTCAACGGCCTGCTAGTTTTCTGCACGGCGGCAATTTGGCACCGTCACAAATTCAACCTATGAAAACGTAGTTAGATGTGGGAACTCGACGGTCGAATTTACCTAAAGCTGTCAAGTTGCCACGTCGATAGTTGCTTGCAAGGGGTCGGCGCACCGCCAGGCGTGCCGAGCCAAATTGCTTCGGCGGCCCGGATGGAAGCCCATTGATACGACACGAAGTCGCTCAACGGGACGGGACACCACTGCTGAGGTAATTTGGCTAAAAAACTCCGGCCTGCCTGCCAACCGTCCGACTTCGTTTTACCTGCCTAACAATATCCTCAGCGACCCGGCCTGCGTTGTCGCGGCAAATTGACGCCGCTTTTACGCCAGCCGCGCAAGTGCATTTCAGCCGCGCCATAGGCGCCGCCGATTTGTACCCGCACTGCCGCTGAACAATTTACCAAACTCGAAGGGGTGTCCGGCATGACTCGTATTAACACCAACGTCGGTTCCTTAATTGCACAAACTAACCTGGCCAAGTCGCATGCCCAATTGCAAACCGCTCTAAACCGTTTGAGCACCGGTTTGCGGATCAACACGGGCAAAGACGACCCGGCGGGTTTGATCGCCAGCGAAGTGCTTCGCAGCGACATCGTCAGCGTGCAGCGCGGCATCAGCAACAGCCAACTCGCAAATCAGCTGATTTCGACTGCCGATAGTGCGTTGGGTCAGGTTAGTTCACTGCTCAACGATATTCGCGGCCTGGTGTCTGAAGCTGCTAACACGGGCGCCTTCGAGCGCCGATCAGATTGCGGCCAATCAGCTGCAGGTCGACTCTTCGCTGGAAGCCATCGACCGCATCTCGCAAACCACCTCGTTCCAAGGCCGCCGTCTGCTGGACGGCAGCTTGGACTTTATTACTGGCAGCGCCGGCAATGTAACGGCAAATGCGTCAGGCACGTTTGGCGCAACCGCCGATGCAAATGCCAGCGGCACGGTTGCAAGCCTGCTGACAATCTCCGCGGTGAATGCGGGAGCCGCCAGCAACGCCGACGTAGTGGTGGTCAGCGCCGACAGTGCCACCGACGCCACTTTCAGCGGTGGAACACTCACCATCACCCGCAGCGGCGGAGCAACGGCCGCCGATATTGCCACAGCAATTAACGCCCAAGGTTCGTTCAGCGCTGCTGCGTCGATGCCGGCCCGGTCGCCGAGGCCACTTATACGGCTGCGGTTGCGGGCGGAACCGACAGCAACCAGATTACGCTGTCGGCCACTTCAGGTGGCACGGCATTTAACAACGCCAACGTGACCATTGCCATCAGCGACACCGCTGCGACAGCTACGTTTTCGGCCGGAACGCTGACGATTACCATTAGTGCCAATGCCACGACGAGCGATGTGATTGGCGCCATCAACGCTCAAGGGGCGTTTAGCGCCAGCACTAGCGGCGCCGGATTAGGCACCTACTCGGCGGGCGGCACCATTTCCGCCGTCACCAGTGACGGCTATGCCGGCAGCAACATCAGCGGCCTGGAGATTGACCAGGCCAACTTTGGCACGGCTAGTTCGATCAATGTGCAAGTCGATGTCGACACGCAGGCCACCCAAGCACAACTGACCTACTCGGGCGGTACGTTGGCATCCGACCTGGTACTGCAAGTCGGAGGTCAGAGCGGCTTCCAGGTGTTCAACTTCGGCAATGGCACCACGGTCAGCCAGATTGCTACCGCCATTAATCAAGTTTCCGACGCCACAGGCGTGACGGCGACGGTTCAGGGCACCGGCTTGTCGCTGAAATCGACCGAATATGGCTCCGATGCCTTCGTCAGTGCGAAAGCCATTAGCGGAACGTTCGATACCTTGAACAGCTCTGCTGCTGCCTCGACTCGCGAAGCTGGCACCGATGTGGTGGCACGCGTGAACGGAGTGCAGGCTACCGGCAAGGGCTTAAAGGCCTCGATCAACACGTCGACCTTGGAACTAAGTTTCTCAGTAAACTCGAATCTCAATGATGGCGATAGTTTTAACTTCTCCATCACTGGCGGTGGCGCCACCTTCCAACTCGGTCCCGATGTCGTCAGCAACCAGCAAGCCCGCATCGGAATTCAGGGCGTCAGCAGCGCCACCTTGAGCGGCGTGAGCGGCTCGCTGTTCGAGCTTCGCAGCGGTGGCTCGAAGGATCTTTCGACCGATGTGAAGGGTGCGGCCAAGGTGGTCGACGAGGTCATCACCTCCGTCACCGGACTTCGTGGTCGACTGGGCGCCTTCCAGAAAACCACGTTGGAAACCAACATCAACTCGCTGAGCGACACGCTGGAAAACCTGACCGATGCTCAAAGTTCGATCCGCGATGCCGACTTCGCCGCGGAAAGTGCGAACCTGACGCGTGCTCAAATCCTCGTGCAAGCAGGCACCTCGGTGCTCTCGATCGCCAACCAGAATCCGCAGAACGTGTTGGCCCTACTCAAGAACGCCTAAGCGACCGCGGTTTAGATCGACAATCATTACGCCGGCCCGCCCTTCGTAAGAAGCGCGGGCCGGTTTTTTTGTTGAATGCGGCGTGGAATCTGATTGAGATTGTAGATTTTGGGTCTACCAGAAGCGGAAAATCAGAGTTTGCCAGACGATGCTTTGCACACGGAATTGCTTGGGCTAAGACAACTTGCGCACGGGCGATTGCCCTTGAAGTGCATGCACAATCGAGCAGAAAAGCGCGGAAAAATGCGAGGAAAAAGAGCGTCCCACATTGCTTTGCCACCCTTGGCCTTTTGAAATGAAATGAACTGCAACATCAATGCCGTGAAATCTGTTAGCGGTAAACCTCTTCTCTGGTATTTTCTATTTTCATAAAAAAGTAGTTGCGTTTCGCGCACGGCAGGCATATAACCTCAAGCGTACTCGTTAGGCTCGTCAGGATCGGGAAAGAGGTCTCTCGGTAAGTCCGATTGTTTCGTTTCACGTACGCATAGTCCGACGGCGACGCGGGTGAGGCGCCGTTCGGTTTCACGACTTTTCATAGTCAGGAGAGACTTCGATGATGCTGCGCCATGCTTCGCTCCGGGTCCGTCCATCCCAAAGATTTTCATCTCAGGTTTTTTGGCGTTCCTTGTGTGCGGGAGCGCTGACAGTTGCTCTGGCAGCTATTGTCTTTCTGCCGCGGCCCGTGGCCGCCGCCACCGATACCTGGGTGGGAAACACTTCCGCCAATTGGGCCGACGACAATTGGACCGGCGGCAATAGCCCGCCACTCACCGGCGATGCGTTGGTGTTTGCGCTAGTCGGCTCGTCTGGAGCAACGCTCAATAATAATCTCTCATCCGATTTTCTGGTCAACGGCATTACATTCAGCGCGGCGCGGCTGGCTTCACGTTTAATGGGAGCGAAATCTTCCTGCTCGCTCCATCAGGGACCACGGGGATTACCAACAGCAGCACCACTGCACAGACGATCAATCTGCCCATCGTCACGAACGCAACCCGGACAATCACGATGACTACCGGCGGCGGCAATGTCACGTTGGGCGGAGTCGTCAACGGCACTGGTGGGCTCACCTTGGCCGGTACGGGTATCCTCACGCTGGCCGGCGCCAACCTTTATACGGGCAGCACCACGACGGCGACCGGCGCGGTCTTGAATCTCGCCAATGCCAACGCCGCGCAGTACAGCACGGTCAACGTCAACGCCAACAACACGCTGACGTTTGCCTCGGGAATTGGCACTTTTAACCTTGGAGAACTGGCCAGCTCGGCGGGCGTGGGAAATTTCTCGCTCACCGACGCGGCCGCTAGTGCCGTGACGTTATCGGTGGGCCTTAACAACGCCAGCACAACGTACAACGGCGTCATGACCAGCGGCAATGCCGGTGGCTTGATCAAAGTTGGAACCGGCACATTGACTCTAGCCGGAGCGAATGCACCCTTCACCGGCACAATGACCATCAACAACGGCGGCGTCGCGGTCACCGGTGCGTCGCTGGGAGCGACTGCACTGCAGCTGGGCGGCGGCACCTTGACAGCCAACAATGCGGCGACCAGTTTGAGCTTCAGCATCGGCACGACGCTGAACAACGGCGCCTCGTCAATCACCGACACCGCCGGGTCAATTTCGTTGGGCGCACTGACGCGCAATGTCGGCGGCACGGTGAACTTGAATTTAACGGTCAGCAACGTCACTTCATCCACCGGAACGGCCAGCACCATTCTGACCGACAGCGGCGCAGCTTATGCCACCATTGGCCAAGATTGGGCCGCGAAAAATGCCGCCAACTCGAATATCGTCGGCTTGTCCACCATCGCCGGCGGTTACACCAACAGCACCGCCACAAGTTTGTCGGGCAATGCGGATGTGGCCGCGGGCGTAGACACTACGTTGTCGAGCGACGCGTCAATTAGCAGCCTGCGTTTCAACCAGGTTCAAGCGCGCACGATTACGCTCAGCGGCGGTGCGACATTAACGACCGGCGGCATCTTGAACACCTCGACGGTGGCCGCCAACGCCTCGACAATCACCGGCGGCACGCTCAAAGGCGCTGCTGGAAAAGACCTGGTCGTCATTCAAAATGACACCAATGGGGCCGGTGCCATGACCATCGGTTCAGTCATTGCCGATAATGGTTCCGCGACCGGATTGACTAAAGCCGGCGGCGGCACGTTGATTCTCACTGGGGCCAACTCTTACACTGGCGCCACCCGAGTGAACGCCGGCGCACTGCAGTTTTCCACGCTAGGAAACCTCGGCAACGGCGGACCGATTATTCTAACCAGCGGCACGTTGCAGTATGCCACGGGCAACACTTTGGACCTCTCCACCTCTGGACGCACGGTCACATTTAGTCCCGGGAACGGCCAGCTCGGCGGTTTTATCGATACCAACGGCAACAACGTCACTTTCGCCAATGCGATTGGCGCCGGCAGCACGGGTAGCCTGATCAAGAACGGCAAGGGCACGCTGACTCTCAACGCTGCCAACGCCGTCGGCACTGTCACCAATCCGTTCATCGGTCTGCAAGCGACCGATTCCAACTCATCGCTCCAGAACCACGGCCTGCTTAAATTGGGCAACGCCAATACGATCCAAAACGGCACTTTAACGGTTTCGACAAACGACACCCTTGGATTCTCTTCCGGCATCGGCACGTTTAACATTGGTGCTTTGGCAGGCGGAAGTCAGTTCTCTCTGACCGACAGCGCCGCAGCTCCGGTAACTCTATCAGTCGGGGGCAATAATCTATCCACATCGTTCAGCGGCGCCCTGCGAGGGACCGGTTCCCTGGTGAAAGTGGGCACGGGAATATTGACCCTCAGCACCGGGGGCAACTTCTTTACAGGAGACATCATCGTCAACAGCGGCACTCTCAGATCGGCAAGTGGCGGCGGAGTGCAAAACAGCGCCTTCGCGCCGCCACCGCGCCAGGACGCACCATTACCGTCAATAGTGGCGCCACGCTACTTTGGGACGTGAACAACATCTTCGGCAATGGCCAGGCAGGTTACGGTTCAAACCTTGTCCCAATCGTCCTCAATGGCGGGACGCTGTTCGCTACCAACTACAACATTCTGGGCAACATTACACTCAACAGCGGCGCCACTTTAACTCAAGCCTCCACCAGCGGTCCCGGGAATTATGAGGGTTACCAGTTCGAAGGCACCGTCACTGTGGGCGGCACGTCTCCTTCGACAATTTCCGCCACCCCCGCTGCTAACAATACGGGAAGCAAAGCCAACCATCTCGGACCCAATACGACATTCAACGTGGCCGATGTTACCGGCAACGCCAACGCAGACCTGATTGTTTCGACAGGGCTTCGCAGCCAGTCCGGTGACTTTGGCCTTCTCGCAGGCAGCCTGACCAAGACCGGCGCGGGCACAATGCTGCTAACTGCCGCAAATACCTACACGGGAACGACAACAATCAATGGCGGAACTTTGTCTTTGTCGACTACCACTACCAGCAACATCGCCAGTACTTCGGTGATTACCATTGGCCCGAGCGGAACACTTAATCTGACGGGCGTCACAGGTGCTGGCGGATTTGCGCTGGCCGGCACGCAAACATTGACGAACAACGGCACGGTGACGGGCAATGTTACCGCCGGTGGCACCACGACTATTAACGGCACCGGCACTTTTAGTAATGGGGTGACGCAGTCTGGCGGCACGCTAGCGCCGGGCAACAGCTTCGGCATCGGCGCCGTCAGCATGAATAGCCTCACGACCAGCAGCGGCACTTTGGCGTTTGTACTCGGCGGCGCCTCCAGCGGTGCAATCAACGTCACCAATGGAGCCACGTTTACCGGCGGCGCAGTCAATCTCGCGCTGTCGGCCATTCCCACGCAGTCTTCCTACACCGTGCTAACCTCGGGTACTTTGACCGGGCGCCTACGCTGAACACCACCCAGATCGGGCGCACGAGTTTTTCGCTAAGCACCGTGGGCAATAACCTGCAAGTCAATGTCACGGGCAAGGGGGCCAACGTCAGGTTCACCGGCGCCGCCGCGTCAGGCAATTGGGACAATTTGCAAGCCGACGCCAACTGGACGACTTCGGACGCCGGAATTGTTGACACGACTCATTACTACGACGGCGACGTGGTCACCTTCAACGACACCAACAACGGGCAGTACGCCATCAGCATCAACAGCACCGTCACGCCCAGTGCTGGCGTAACGGTCAACAATAGCGCCGGCGACTACACGTTTAACGGCGTCGGTTCGATCGCCGGCCTGGGCAGTTTGGTGAAGACCGGCACCGGGGCCCTGAACATTTCCAACACCAACACCTACACGGGTGGCACCACGATCAGTCAGGGCACGCTCTTTGCCAGCACCACAAATGCCTTGGGCACCGGTCCGGTCACGGTCAATAACGGCGTCGTCAATGTCAATGCCACAGCAGGGTTGGGAACGGGTCCGGTCACGCTGAATAACGGCACGCTTAACGCCAATAATGCGAATGCGTTCAACGGACCGGTCATCGTGAATGGCGGAACGCTTAACCTCATCGATGCAGCGCTTGGTCCGACGCCGGCGACCACGCTGACCATCAACGGCGGAGTGATTGACAGTGGCGCAGCCGTCACCTTGTCCACCAACAACCCAATCATCTTGGGCGGCAGCTTCGCCTTCGGGGGCAGCAATAACCTCAATCTGGGCACCGGCTCGATCACCTTGAACGCCAATCCGACAGTCACGCTCACCGCGGGTCAGTTGCGCACCGGCAGCGCAATTATCAATGGAACCGGTAATAGCATCACTTACGCGGGGGCTGGCGCGATCCTACTGACCGGCGCCAGTTCCTACAGTGGCACCACCACCGTTGGGCCGGGAGTGACTGTGGCCATTGGGAATAGCAATGCCTTCGGTACCTATCCAGGTGGTGCAGTCACCGTTCAAGCAGGCGGCATGATCGACCTCGGCGGCCTCGGCTTGAATACCACGGGGCTCTTTTTTGGCCAAAAGCAGTTTTTCATTGCCGGCGATGGCGTCGGCGGCGCCGGCGCAATTACCAGCACCGCTTCCAACGGCGGCGACAGTCAGAATGCTTTCCAGCGAATTACACTCACCGCCGATGCCTCGATCGGCGGCATTAATTCGGCTGCCGGCGGGAGCCGTTTCGACATCCGGGCTCCTACTTCCTCAGGGATCAATCAGGCCATACTCGATCTGGCCGGACATACACTCACCATCAATAACCAACAATTCTTCGGGATCGTGAATGTCGACGTCACCGACGGCAATCTAATCTTCAATGCGCCGAACAATCCCGCGGGCTCGCAAATAGGCAGCGTCAGCATCGAGGGAACTACGAACATCCCGGACTTCGGCACCGGCAAGGCCGTCACGGTGAGCGCTGGCTCGGCGATCACCTTCTTCGGCTTTAGCGGCACCTTTTCGCGACCCCTCATCTTGAACGAAGGATCGCGGATGGGGAGCAACGGCACCAATGCCGGCGCTCCTGACGGTGGAACCTTCGGCAGCAACGTCACACTGAATGGCAACGCCTTCATCGGCAACGCCAATAACAATGGCACCGGCACGATGCAACTGAACGGCGTTGTCGGGGGAATCGGTTCGATTACCAAGTATGCCGGAGCCGGCGACAGCACCCTGATTCTGGCCGGCAACAACACGTTCACCGGCGGCGTCATCATTACCGGCGGCACCGTCCAGTTGAACAACGCCGGGGCGTTGAATTCGGCGAATCCCAACACGGTGACACTCACCAGCAGCAACACGCAAACCAACGCGCCACCCCGGCTGCGACTTAACGGCAACAGCGTGACGGTGAATGGTCTGAACAGCACGGGCGGCGGCGGCGCGACCACGGCGCTTGTGGAGAATAATCATGCCACAATCCCAGCGACCTTAACGGTCACCTCGACGAACTCCCCCACGTTTGATGGCATCCTGCAAGACGGCGGCGCCGCCAGCTTGTCGCTGGCCACGAATGGCAGCGGAACATTCACGCTAACTGGGACAAACACTTACACCGGCAGCACGACCATCGGCGCCGGCAGCTCCCTGCAATTAGGCGCTGGCATTGGCGGCGGCACGACCGGCTCGATCGCCGGAACCAGCGGCGTCAGCGGCAGCGGCCAGTTGGTCTTCAATCGGTCCAACAGTTTAACTTTCGCCAACCCGATTAGCGGGGCCGCCAGCGTCACACAAATGGGCAGCGGCACCGTCACGCTCAGTGGCGCCAACACGTATTCTGGCTTAACTGCTATCAACGCCGGCACGCTATCGGTCACGGGGTCGCTGCTCAGCACGGGCTCGGTCAGCGTGAACTCAGGCGGCACATTAGCCGGCGCCGGCTCGGTAGGTAACGTGACCCAGCAGCCCGGGAGCACCGTATCACCGGGGGCCTCTCCGGGCACGCTCACGATGAACTCTCTCGCGGTTGGCGGTGGAAACTATAGTGTCGATGTGGGGGGCGATCTGATCAACGTCACGAACACAGCACACTATACCGGACCATCGACCATTTCTCCCACTGCCGCGGTCGCCTCCGGGTTGTACACAATTCTGAACGCCGGAACCCTGACGATTGACGCTGGCGATACTCCGACCGTGAATCAGATTTCCGGCTCGCGGCTGACCTTCAGTTTGGTCACACACACCGGCGCCAATGGAAATCTTCAGTTAAACGTCGTCGGGAACATCGCTAACCTGATCTGGAATGGCAGCATCAATACCGGCGGCAGTTTTCTCTGGGATGTGCAAACCACGAAGAATTGGACCAACACCAACGGCAACGTGGCCGACTTTTTCTTTACCAGCGACAACGTGACCTTCGACGATACTGGACTCAACAAGACCGTCACCATCGATGTGCCGGCCGGGGTAGCGCCGACTTCGGTCACCGTGAATAATAGCACGGGCAACAATTACACATTCGTGGGCGCCAGCAGCAACGGAATCACGGCGCGACGGGGCTTACAAAACAGGGCACCGGCACTCTAACGCTCAATAATTCGAATACGTACACCGGCATAACCGCGGTCCAAAACGGCACTCTAGTGTTGGGCAATTCTTCAGCCCTGCCCAGCACCACCAGCGTGACGCTGGGCGCGGCGCGAGCAGCGGCGTACTCGATCTGAACGGCAATAACCCCACACTAGCAGGCTTGTCCACCAGCGGCACCGGTACGGGCAATATCATCGGCAGCAGCACCACGGCTTCCACGCTCACTGTGGCTGGAACCAACAACACTTTCGGCGGTATCATTCAGGATGTGATCGGCGCCAACAGCGGTCAAACCTTGTCGCTGGCGATCTCCGGCTCCGGCAACTCGCTGACGCTGGCTGGCAACAGCACTTACACGGGTTCTACGACGGTCCCCGTCGGAGCTACGCTGCAGCTTGGCAACGGCGGAACCGCCGGCAGCATTAATGGCACTAATATCATCAACCTCGACGGAACGCTGATCTTCAATCGCAGCGACACGTTGACCATCAATAGCCCGATTTCCGCATCCGGACCTACGGGTGCAGTCCAGCAGGTAGGTGCTGGCACAACCGTCCTGGCGGCCAACAACACCTATGCCGGCACAACCACCATTAGCGCCGGCACGCTGCAGATCGGCAACGGTGGAACGGCGGGCAATTTGGTCGCCGGCGGCGCGACCAACAACGTCGTCGATAACGGCACATTGGACTTCAACCGCAGCGATTTCCTCACTGTTGGTCAGGTCATCAGCGGCACCGGCAGTCTGGTCAAGGACGGTGACGGAACGGTGCTCCTGAGCGCCTTCAACACCTATACCGGCGGCACCACGGTCAATGCCGGCATCCTGCAGCTGTCCGCTGGAAACAACGGTACCGGCGCCATCCGCGGCACGGTGAACATCAACAATGGCGGGACGTTACAGATTGTCGGTCATGATGTCTTTGGCTATACCTCCGCGGCGGTCGCTGTAAACGTCATCAACATCAACAAGGGGGGCGTGCTCGATCAGGAATTCAACAATAATGAGACCGTTACTGGCGTCACCATCAATATGACCGGCGGAACCATCTCGGCAGGCACCGGCTTCTTCCAGTTCTTCAGTAACGGCTTTGGGAATACGACCCTCAACAGCTTGGCCAGCGATACCACGTCCACAATTTCCTCCCGGCTCGATTTGCGGAACGCAAACCTTAATTCCACGTTTACGGTGGCCTCTGGCACGACACCCTCGGGCGTGGACCTCTTAGTGAGTGGGCAGATTACCCAAAACTTAGGCGGTTCGGGCATTACCAAGGCTGGCTTAGGCAAAATGCTGCTCACGGCAGTCAATACTTACACTGGTACTACGACGGTAAACCAGGGAACGCTGTCGCTGGGCAGTGCGAACGGAATTAACGTTGCCTCGCCGTTGATTCTGGGTGGCGGCAAGTTCGATACCGGAGGACTCAACCAAGCGCTGAACACATTGGTCATGGCGGCTCCTTCCGTGATCGACATGGGCAGCGGTGCTAGCGTTCTTACTTTTGCCGACAGCCACTCGATTGGTTGGGCGGACGGCACCCTGTCGGTCGTCAACTGGACCGGAACGGCAAACACTCCCGGTGGCACCGACCAGTTGATCTTCGGCACCACTAGCGGCGGATTGAACAGCACCCAACTCGGGCAGATCCATTTCCAGGGATTTAACGGTGCAACAATCTTAGGAAATGGCGAAGTTGTGCCAGTCACGGCTTCGGCTCGCATGCTGGGCGACTTTGACGTGAATGGTGTTGTCAACAGCGCAGACATTACCGCGATGTTAAAAGCACTCACCGATTTGAATGCTTACCAGTTAGCAACAAGTCCGTTACATCTCTTCTACCCATTTGCCTTGACGAATGATGATCTTTTGAATATCGGCGACGTCAATCTATCGGGCAGCGTCACGAACGCCGATATTCAGGCCGAGCTCGACCTTGTCGCTGCAGGCCCCGGCGCCGGGTCGGTGGCTGGGGTGCCGGAACCGGCGAGCTGGTTGTTGCTGGCCATTGGCGGAGCGCTGCTTCTGAAGCGGCGCTCTTTCCGAAAAGGCTAAATTCCCCGGAAGAGAGGATTGATTTTCGAGCGTATCTTCCGCCGCATCAACCCAGCGGCGGGCAGATTGGTTGCAGCAAGCACCGAGCCCGACCGCTTTCTCCCCCGACACGGCGGGCTTGGCGCTTTTTTTTACTCCCGTGTTCGAGATGTTCCGGCGGCAACGATGGCCAGTGCCAGTGCCAGGCCAGCAGGAAGTGCAATCGTCCAGCCGGCCGGTTCAGGTACGCTTTGCACTGACCCGGTGCCGGGGCTCACCAGATCCAAGAGCGGCTGAATGTCGGCATTCGTCACGCTGCCATCGCCGGTCAGATCGCCAATGGCAATTAACTCGCCAAGCGGCACACTGTAATTCAATTGGTAGGTTGGCAAGTCGGTCAGCGCCGCGAGCATCACCGGAATGTCGTCGCTGGTCAATTGATTGTCGCGATTGAAATCGCCCGCGACCACAACCGTCAGCATGCCGTCGCCAAAGGTTGCTGGAACTGCAGCGCCCAATCCATTGGTGAATTGGCTATTGCTGCCGGAGTCTTTGGTGCCCACCATTTTCAACGTGTAATCTCCGAGCGCAGCATTCGTGGCATTGAAGGTTGCGGTGGCCAAGATTCCGTTGGCGCTCACGAAATCGCCGGCGTTATCGGTCAGCAGCGTGAACGATTTGAATTGCGGATCGGCGCCGCCAGCCGCGGGAACGATGTTGTCCGCCGACACATGGCCCGACCAGATCGTACCGGTCAGAAAATCCATCGACCCGATCGAAGGGGTACTGCCGGTTCCGGCGCCAATTTGCAGTGTAAACGTCATGCCTTCGATATCTTCCGTTGCGGCATTGCCGCCATCTGTCACCCCAAGCTGAGCGGTTTGCGAAGCGTTTTTCGCCACATACACGTGATTCAAACTCACCTCGGGATTGGCCCTGACAGGCACGGCAATGCCGAGGAGTGCAAGGCAAAAAACCCAGTTGATGATTCGCATCGGTGCTGTCTCACAGTGTTGCGTGCGTCGAAGATGTTTTTCTAAAGGGGAGCATCGAATTTTGTCATGGCGACGCCGTTCAGCTACCGAACGGCCGCGTGCCACCGGCACGGGGTCCCAGCGCTGGAAAATCCCAAAGGTCGAAATCGCCCAGTACCTTGTCGAGCAACGCCAACGATCTTTCCCGATTCCGTTTTTCGGCCAACGGGAAACTCGCTGATTTGATGGTCACCGTTTGAGGCAGCGACGGCGAAGCAGCCGCTTTCACAGAGCCCGAGACAATCGACACCGGATGCGCCGTAAGCCAGGCGTTCGTTAGCTGCTGCGGACCAGTCGCCGTGTTGGCTGCCCGGTCGATTGTTGCCACGCGAATCGACGAAGAGTCTGTTGGCAGCGCGGTTGGCGCAACGCTGGCGCTTAAAACAGAAACGCTTGCCGACGCGCTGCTGCCCGCGCCGCTCGCGGGAGCAGTGATCAGCTGCATGGCCGCGGACCCTGCGGTAACGTGCTGCAGCGCAGCCGATACGTCCGCTCCATCAACCACCTTGTCACGGTTGTAGTCCCAAACATTGGTAATGGCCACAGGTCCCGCCGCTGCATGACCGCGTGCGCCCAGCACATCGCTCGAATTCACGTTGGCATCGGTTGCGGAGTTCCCGCTGTCGCCGATGGAATTTCCAAAATAGAAGACTTCGTCGGCAGCCAGGCCCGTATGGTCATTGGCCAGCACCGTGACCTGCAGCCATTGGTTTTGAATGGCATTGTCGTCCCAAATGATCGTGATTTGCGTCGATCCGTTTGGGCCACGGCCGGGATAATCGTTCACGTAGGTCGGAATCGGCGCGATGTCCCAGCCAGCCGGATTGTTGTCGTTGCCGATGCGGAAGATGAAGTCTTCGTATCGCGGCAGATTATCCAGGTCTGCGACGTTGACAAGAATTCCGTTCAGCCCCTTGGAATAGCTGGTGTAATTCTGGAAAGACGCGGTTTGACCCGGCAGCAATGGGGTCTTATCGGTCGCAACAGCGTTGGTGTCCGTCAGATTTGACGAACCGTTCTGCCCGTCGTAAGCACTGCCGTTGTAAAAAATATTTGCGGAGACAATCGTCGGCACCGGCGGCGTGATGCTAAGTTCGTTGGAAGCCGGCGACGTACCCGCCAGATCGATCGCCTTGACGACGTAAAAATACTGCGTCCCGCGCGTCACATTCGTATCGTCGTACATCGTGATGCCGCCACCCAGAGTAACGAGGGGAGCATACGTGCCGGCCGCGCCGATTTTTCGATCGATCTCGATGTTTTGCGTGAAGCTCGATGGCGTCGTCCAGGTCAGATGCACAACCGGACCGGGCGATGTAGTGACCGAAACCAGCGTGGGTGCCCCGGGAATGATCGCCAGCCCGCTGATTTCGCTCGCGGTTAGCACCTGGTTGTAAATGCGAACATCGTCGAGCTGGCCATTGAAGTACGTGGCTCCATCCGCCGCCAGCCCACTGGTAAGATCGGTTTGTGCGCCAATGAGCTGGAAAGGGGCAGTTTTCAGTCCGGTGTCGGTTGTGCCCGTGACTTGCAGTATACCATCAATATAGATGTTTACCGTGCCGGTGGTTGAATCGCGGGTGAAGGCCACGTGATGCCACTGACCGTCATTGACGGCCGTGGTGCTGACAACCCCGGCGTTGCCGCCGCCCAGGCCAATGTGGCCGGAGGCATCGATGTATCCCCAGCGAATATCGTTCGAGGAACCCGCCACTTCGACGCCGGTGATGGCCGGCGAATTCCAGAGCTGCGTGCCGCCCACTTGCGTCGTCTTAATCCAAGCGGTCAACGAAGCTGTGCCGCCGAGCACCGGCGCCAAGTTGGCCACTTGCACTGCCGACTGCGAAGTCGTCGATCTAAACACGCCGTCGCCGCTGAACGACAAGGCTTTGGCACCAATGCGTCCGGTGATCCAGGCCGGTTTGGTCGTTCCAATCAGCGTGCCGGTGTTGGTGCCGGCGGAGTCGGCCGTGGTCGTGCCGCTGCCTTCATCGAAGTGGTAGATATCGACCGCCCCGGTCACCGCCGGAGTGGTAATACTGACGCTCGAGGTGAAGGCCGAATCGCCGATGACGTTGGTGGCACGGACGCGGTAGTAATAAGTAGTCGACGGACTGGCCGTCGTATCTACATACACCGTGGCGTTGACACCCGCCACCGTGATCTGCGTAAAGTTGGTGTCGTCGGTCGATCGTTCGATCTTGAAACCCGACTCGTTGTCGGCATTGTCGACCCAATTCAGCTGAACCTGAGTTGCCCCGGTGGCAATAGCGGCGAGATTGGATGGTGCATTGGGCGGCGTGGTCGGCGGCGCGATGAGCCCGAACACCGTCACCGAGCCGATCTGCGCCGACGAACACGTGTCCGTCGGCGACCGTCGGGACAATAAACTTCACCCCCACGCCCAACTGATCTCGCGTGGCGTTCTGATTGCTGTTGTACAGCTCGGCAAGTGTCGTGGCATCGTAGGCGTGCAAGACTTCGTGGGAGCCGCTCCACTGCACGTCCCACACAATTCCATTTGCGGTGCCGTTGGACGAAATGCTGGGAGTTGCGCCTTGAGAGGAATAGGTGATGGCCACACCGTTGGAGTCATGACCGGTTGCAGTGGGGGCCGCAGACAGTAAACCATTCGTCAGGGTGTATTCCTTCAACACGTCGCCGACAGCGTGGTAATAGATCGCGCCGTTGAAGTACGCAGGGCTGTTGAAGAATCCATGCCCGACGCTCACCTTCTGCACGACATTATCGAACCCGGCATTGAAATTCCCCATGGTGTCGCGATCAATCAAATAGATAGTCCCCTGCTTGCCTCCACCGAGCAATTCATGTGGGTGAGCGCCGGGTTGGTCGGGCAACAGCAGCAGGCCGCCAGAGCCCAAATCGGCGTCGGCGTCGGCCAGCGATTGCTCATTAAATGGCGTGAAATAATCCGACACATCCAGGCCGTAGCCGGTCAAATGCGGAGAAGCGGCGGTGCTATTGTCGGGAGCGATGGCAAGGAACGAATCGCTATAATCGCCGATCGACGGATCGAAATCGCCGTTTGCCGTTTCGACGTACAGGCGCGTCCCGTCGAACGCCAGTCCGCCGCCTGTTTGCCAGATGCCGCCTTCCCCTTCATTGGCATCGGAGTTGGCGTTCACGTTAGGAGTCGTGTTGAAGACTTTCAGCAGTTGCAGATTGGAGGGATCGAAACCCAAAATCCAGCCGTGATACGGGTCGGTATCAGCGAAACCGGAGTATGCGACATACAGCACGCCCCCCGCCAACGTCAGCGCGGGCCGCTGGAGTTGATCCGTGGCGACGAAGGGAATTGTGGTGCCGTTGCCTCCCACGCCATTGCCGTTGATCGACGCCGCCACCAGCATCGGGGTCATTTTGTCGGCGCCGGTTGTAAGATCCAACGCGTGGATATGGTGCGAATAAAAGTTCTGCCCCGCCACGTCGTTGGTGAACGCGTCGAGGTACATCGTATTGGTCGCCAAATCGATGACCGGGGTGCTGGTAATGCCCACCTGGGGATTGATGTCGTGGTAGGGGCCATAGCGATTGCCGAAGAAAGAATTCGGCATGACCGCCGCCAGGCCCAAATTAACGTGCCACAAGACCCCGGCGCTCGCTCCAGAATTGCTGTCGGCATCCAGGGCGTAGACGTCGTTGTTCTGAGTGACAACATAGACGACGTTGTGAACGCCCTGACCTGGAATCGTCAAATTCGACACGTAGAGGGGCTGCGCATAGACCTGACCCTGCACCGGATACGAGAAAAGCTTTCCGAACGTGGTGGTATTCACGTTCGCCGGATTAAGCGTAACTTCGTCGGTATTCTGCCCTTGGCGCGTCAAGTCGTTGTGCCAGGTCAGCACATTGACTGACAGCAACTGACGAGGCTCCAGCGCCTCGATTTGGAGGTGCCTTGCCGAATGATGGTTTCGCCTCACCGGACCCTTCACTGTTGCCTACCCTGACTCCCCCCGACAAATTCCCAACGCAGCGCAGCAGAAGATAAGAGCTGCAATCATAACATGTTGCGGCCCATCTCCGCAACAATATTTTCAAATCGTATCACGACCTTCAAACGCGTCGAATCTGCGTTTTACAGCCGCCGACAGATTAGAGCGCCGAATGGCATTTGGCGGCATTTCGACGTGAATTGCCGCCCGGCCAATTGGTCGACGCTCCAGCAGCCGCGACGTTGCGGCCAGTAACATCGGCACCGGCTCCGCAAAGCAGTCGTCTATTTTCCGCTGGCCATGCTCTCGGTGAGATGCCGGAGAATGTCGCGGGCCGAAATGATGCCGACCAGCTCGCCACGCTCATCAACGATGGGCAGGTGGCGATAGCCCCCCAGGTCCATGCGCTGCACGGCAAAAGCGATCTTCGCGTCGGCTACCAGCGTTTGCGCACTAGGCGTCATGAACTCGCCGACACCGCGCGCGGCAAGCTCAGGGGCGGAAGTGTTGAGCTTGCGCAGTGCGTCGCGCTCGCTAAAGATGCCCACGGGCCGATTTTCATCGGCCACCACTACACAGCCGATTTGGTGTTCCACCATGAGTCGCAGCACATCGCCGACGGGTGTCGCCGGCGCCACCGTAATCGGCGTCTTGGGCACCAGGTCGCTAATGCGGTCGCGCAGCAGGCTCCGCTCGACTTCCGTGTTGGGCGGCGCCAAGTGCGCATCGGCCAGCGGTTGACCGCACTCAGCGCAATCATCGGCGCCTTGGATGTTCTCGCTCGCACAATAGGGGCAAATAATCATCATGACAGTCGCTGCTAAGCCCCTTCGCGCTGCTGAGTGGATTGATGAGGGGCCGGCGGCAAGTTGTAAATCACGGTGGGAAAATGTTCGACCAGGTAGTGCATGACTCGCTGCACGTTGATCATGCCCGTCGGCCGCCCGTGGTCGTCCACGATCGGCAACCGCCGGTAACCGCCTTGGGCCATCATCGTGATGGCCTTGCCAACCGTATCGCCGGCGTGCAACGCCACCGGATTGGGCGTCATCGACCGCGCGAGCGGCACGTCGAAGCTCGCGCCGGCCGCCATCATCCGCAGCGCGTCACGTTCGGTGAAAATACCGACCACCATCTGATCGTGGCAGATCAGCACCGCGCCCCGGTTGCGCTCTTTCATCTGCCGCAGCGCATCGGCCACACTGGCCGTAGGAGCCAAACACACCGCCTCTGCCGGATGGCATTGGTCCACCGTTTCGGTGTCGAGATTCAGTTGAAAGCTCACGTCGGTCTCTCCGCGGCTTACCGTCCAACTACCCCTGTGCATGCTCCCTCTCCTTTTGGGAGAGGGTTGGGGTGAGGGGTTCTGAAACAGCTTATTAGTATCTCGCATGCCACCCGATTCGTGCAACTACAAACGGCGTGTGATCCAAGAATTCAGCCCAACCGTAATTGCAAGCGCACGATGACTGCAAGGAGAACCCCCGCTCGTCCGCGGCGCCGGATACCCGATGGGTAGTCTTCTCTCCCTCTTGCCTAATTAGTCCCCGTTTGCCGAGAAGTCCTCGAATCTCTCAAAGATGATCCATTGAGGTGGCATTACGGCGAGAAACTCTCTATCAGTGCCAGATGAAACAGCAGCCCCTATCGACACCAGATACATCGCGGAAGACTTTGCATTCAATCTTACAGCGATCTGCGCCGGTAGGTTATCGTCGAGCACTAAGGGAGACGGAAATCGTTGCTCCGACGTTCCATCTGATTTGTGAACGTAGCACCGAGTTGGCCGAAATTCACGAGGCAGAGTGCCGTAATTTTTGTCGATCTCGACATAGTAAAGATTGGTTTCGGCAGGATAAACCATCATTAACGGTTGATATTGCGGGATTACCTTCGTTTCGAGGACTGTAACAAGGAGGTAATCCAAAACAGCATTTATACGCTCCGGTCGTTTTTGGATAGAAAATTGCGCGACAAATGCACCAACAAACAGAGTCACACGCGCATGCTCACAATCGGGATCAAAGATAGACGTGTGTGGAACTACTTACTCGCATCATAGGACCTCCAACTGCAATTCCGTCATGTCGTTTCGGGAATATAACAATTCCGAGTATTTGTAAACTTCGCGCTAGCCGTGGACTGGGGCAAGCCCGTCGGAGCGGACGGTGAGACAAAAGCGTCTTAGATGGATTTTAGCAAAAGCACTGGATGCCGACCATCAATTGGTCCAGCCGCAACGTGGTGTGCGTCAATAGCCAGAGGTACAAGCCCCTGGGAGAGTCGATTTCGATCGAACGAACCCTGTTGGGGCAGCAAAGGACTTTCGCCCCGCTATCGCTTTCGAATCGCAAATCAAGGCCATTCCAGGGGCCCAGCGCCCTGGCTATTCACGATCGCCCTATGGTGACGAACGGACGCTGTGTCCTACTTCGTCCGCCGCGACGACTTTGTTCCGGGTGGCCCAAAACGGCCCTTGACAATTTATACCAATGTTCACTATAATGATTGGTGGAACCGTGAGATGAGAAGCAGTAGGCAGTACGGATTATACAACTGGCGACTAACGCCTTCCCTGTGCCCCTCACCCCAGCCCTCTCCAGTTCGACATGGCTCATTACAGGCCGCGGGGGAGAGGGAGTGCCAACTGAACACCTTGGCGGTCACTCAACCAATCGGACGACCACGATGGTGAATTTTGTCGTTGGCAGGCGCGCACGCGTAAATGCTGATGTCGAAGCGAGTTGGTGGTGATTGGAGACACGAAAAATGAACGTGAAAAGCCAAAAGTCGGCGAATTTTGTCGCAGGCAGCGCTGGAATCGCTCAGGAATTCTCGCTGAAAGTTGCGTTGGCGCGACCGACAAAACTCGCCGAATTTTGGCGCAAAAATGGGACCCCCTGGCGCGACATCAAAATTCGCGGCGACGGATCGAGAAAACTCGGTGTTTTGCGATCGATTTTGTCGCGTACCAACCAATTTTGTCCAGCAGCATTCCGGACCGAGCAGGCGGTAGTCAGGCAGTAATAAGCGGTTGTGGCGGAAAACAGATCATGATTAACGCGCCAGACGCATGAAAAAACTCTCCTCACCCAGGCCTCTCCCGCACCAGGGAAGAGGCATGATGAACTTCGTCGCGGCCAGACAGGGCGTTCATCATTCATCGTTCATCGTTTATCATGCAATATTCCCGAGCAGTGGTCGGTGGTCAGTGGTCAGAGCGAAACAGGATTTGAAACAGCATCACGAGGTCATCATGAAGTTGAATCGAACTATAAAAAAATTTCCGGGACGCCGATTGATCGCGCTTTGCGTCGGCTTCGCGCTCTTCGCGACCTGCGCGGTTCAGTCTGCCCAGGCCTGGAACAAAGCCGGGCACATGGTCACGGGGGCGATTGCTTACGACACGCTGAAGAAAGAAAATCCGAAAGCGCTGGAAAAAGTGCTGGCGCTGCTCAAGCAGCATCCGCAGTACGACAAAATGTGGGCCAAGCAACTGGAGAAGATTGCGCCGGAAGACCGTGATCAGGCGCTGTTCATGCTGGCCGCGCGGTGGCCCGACGATATTCGCGACGATCCGGAATACAACCATTCGGACTGGCATTACACCGATCTGCCCTTCAAGCCGGCCGGCCAGCCCGACAGCGTGAAAACCGAGGACCCGCCGGATCCGAACATTCAAACGGCGTATCGCCAGAATGTAGATGTGTTGGAGCAGAAGAACTCGACCACGGCGGAAAAGGCGGTGGCGCTATGCTGGATTTTTCATCTGACCGGCGACGTCCATCAACCACTGCACACGGTCAGTTTGTTCACCACCGAATATCCGGGCCCCAAAGGCGATCAAGGGGGCACGAAGATGTTCATTCGCGCCAAGCCCGATGCCGAGCCGATCAGCATGCACAAGTTTTGGGATGACCTGATTACCGGCACTGAAGACACGCGCGACGTGAAGAAAGTGGCCATTGAACTGCGTACCCAGTATCCGCACGCACTGCTCGACAAGCAGCCGACGAGCGTAACGCCCAACGATTTTCCGAAGTGGATTCAAGAGAGCTTTCAATCGGCCAAGGCCGACGTGTATCGCCAAGGCCAATTCACAGGCAGCCCCATCCGAGACAATGCGCCGGCGCTGCCAGACGGATACATCAAGCAAGTGCAGCCGGTGGCGCAGCGCAGAGCAACCTTGGCGGGCTACCGGCTGGCCGATGTGCTGGGGAATGTGGTAGGCGGCAGGCAGTAGGCGGCGGCAGACAGGACGAAAACAGTTGCAGGCGCGCCGCGACCGTGGGGAAGCGGAGTGACGAATACGAGTTCAGCGTTCAGACCACATCGGCGAACAGACCGTCGCAAGCATGACTGTCTGAGTTAGAGGCGGCAGCGCCGAGGAAGTGTCGGCTGCGGAACATCGACGAGGTGAACAGAGCCTGATCGACCGCGGTCTTTGGCAAGCACGGCGTGGTCGGGGACGTGCCGGATGGATTGGAGACCGAGGGCGATTTATGCGATGCGTGATGGTCAACGAACCCTCGGGGTGCGATGAAGACCTGACTGATGTTCTGAAGCTTGGGCGCGACAGATAGTGCAACCGACTGAGCGACGGAGTTGCCTGCGATGGACGAAACTTCGATCGAAAGGCTGACAGATTGATTAGCGGTCGAATCACTTTCGGTCGCGCCGCTTCCGCCGCCTGCAGAATTATTTTCGGTCGCACCAGCTCCACTGCCGGTGTCAAGGGTAGCGACCAAATCTAACAGCGGCTGGAGATCGCGATTGTTTACCAAGCCGTCGCTGTTGACGTCGGCCAGGAATTGGAAATCGGCGTTGGAGAGCGAGTTCGACGCTTGGAAGTTACTTAAATCGGCAAATGCCGTGAACATTGCCGGAATGTCGGCCGTGGTGACAGCGTGATCCAAATTGAAATCGCCCTTGGGATAGGTGGGCGTCGTGGCATTCACAACACTGCTGGCGGCCGACGCTGTGGCGGCATAGATTTCCGTCACACGGTAGAAGTATTGTGTGCCTGCGGCGGCGGTCGTGTCATCAAAACTGGTGACGCCGTTGTGAACCGTCGCAACGACAGTCCAGCCAGTCGCGCCGTCCAAAGAGCGTTCGATGCGCGTGCCCGATTCGGTATCGGCGGCATTGCGCGTCCAGGAAAGATGAATGGTGCTAGTGTCAGTGGCCTGTGCCGTGGCGCTGGTCGGCTGATGCAAAGTGGGACTGAGCAACCCGTAGATAACCAGCGTGCCCAGCTGGCGCGAATTGGAACTGCTCGAACCGCCGCCGGTGCCATCGTAGACTAGGCCATTGAACACGGTGGGGATGCTGAATTTGGCGCCGGTAGCGCCGGTGACGCCGGCAGTCAGTTGGTCGCGGGCAGAATTCGTTTGGCTGCTATAGATGGTGCTGACGGTGCCCGTGGCCGAAGCGTTGTAGGCCCGCAGTGAATCACTGCTCGATTGACTAACAAAGTTGTTCCAAATGAGTCCGTTCGTCAGGGCGTTGGCGGAAATGGCCGCCGTGACGCCGCGGCTTCCAAGCGTGTCGTTGCTGGTAAAGCTGGGCGTTGCGTAGGTGGCCGTGCGGCTGCTAGTTGGACCAGCAGGGAAGAAGAAGTTGGAGACGCTGAAGCCCACCTCTTTGGCGCCAGAAAGCCCGACATAAAACTCTCCGTTGAAATACGACGGAATTTCGTAGCCTTTGTTGGTCTGATCGTTGGCAAAGATCGTCGGATTGCCGTTGGCCTGGCGGTAGTAGTATTCGCCCAGCACACGGTCGTACGGAGCAGGATTGACCAACGAATTCGTGGTCGAGTCGATATCGCGTCCATCGATCACGTATTGGGTGTTGAAGCCGCCCATGTTGCCTGCGTCGATCAAGTAGATGCGCCCTTCCTTGCCGGCCGTCACCAGCATGGAATCTCCGTTGGGAGCGGTTGCCGAGCCGGGACCCGTAGAGGGAATCAACAGGACTCCGCCAGAACCCAGGTCTTCGTCATGAATGTTCAAGACGCGGACATTCGACGGCGTGAAGTAATCGACCACTTTCAGGCCATAACCGTTGAGGTTGTACCCGCCGTCGGGGTTATATGTTCCATCGGGAGTCGGATTGCCGGCGGCGGCATTTTTCAGATTGACGTTGGTCTGCGTGGCATTCAAATCGAAGGCCACTTTCAGCACGCTGTCGCCGTAATCGCCGTCGCGTGGATGAAGCACCTGCGAGCCATTGGTGGTCGTCGAAGAATAGTTACGCGCTGAAGTTGGACGTCGCATTGTTGAACGAGCCGTTTCCAACCGTGAAATACAAATAGGTGCCGTCGGTTGTGATGCCCGCTCCAGAACCCCACAGGCCACCGACGGAGGTGAAACCGGCACTGCCCTTCACCCCGTCGAAAGTGGGTACCGTGACAAAGGCCGCAGTGTTAGCCAGGGTGTGGGCATCGTATCCGAGCAACCAACCGTAATACGGCCCATCGTCGCCGTGCGAGGCAAAGCCGACATAGATTTCGCCGTTAATGAGGGTCGTGGCGACACGATTCATCTGCAATAGCGCATTGAACGCGATGAATCCGGTCTGCGAGGCGGTCTTTCCGGCAGCCCCCCATGGAGAAATTATGTCGTTGGCATTCACAATCCAGCCGTCGGCGTTGTTGGTCGTCGCAACCGATCCATCGGCATTGAATGTATCGCTGTTATTGCCTGTGCCTTTGATATAGGGACCGGCAATGTATTTGTAGTTGGTGTAGTTATTGAATGTTCCCGAAGTCGCGAACACATCGGTCTTCCAAACATCTCCAATGATCTGGCCGGTCGTTGCAGGTTCGACCGATGTGGGGGGATTTCCAGTGGGAGTAATGGCCACCGTCCCGTCGGACAGATTCACGGCCCACAATCGCTGTACAAAGTGTGCGTCAGTTCCCGAGTCACTGGGTGTTGTGCCGGTGCGCATTTCGCGCGTCGACACAACCACGTACAAAATATTGGTCGATGCATCAATGGTCGGTGTGGCGAGAATCCCGATTTCCGGGCCGATATCGTTCCCATTCACCAGCGCGTTGTAAGGCTGCGTCGGCGTCGTATTCGTGCCTCCCGCCGGAATGGTCCGCACCCCCGCGGTCGCCGTCAGATTGGTCGGATTGGTAATGTTGTTAAAACTATCTTGCCACAGAATGGCGCCGGTGTTGGCGTCGATCGCATACAAGCTGTTGTGCATCGTCGCCACGTAGACCACGTTGTGAATTCCCTGCGAGCTTCCGCGCGTGACGTTCACATTTGCGACCGTAAGTGGTTGCGCATACACCTGGCCGTCGAGTGTGGTCGTAAACAGCTTGCCGAAGGTGGTGGCGTTGACGTTGGCCGGCGTCAACACGGTTTCGGTCAGTGTTTGCCCCGTGCTGCCGGCATCGTAGTGATTACCGAGCACATCGCCTGCGGCGAGTAAATTACGGCGCTCCAGCGATTCAGCAACCTGGCCTGAGAAGCGACCACGCCTCGCGGCCAAGCGACTGTAACTTGCGTGAGGGCGCATGGCACTGCGCCGACCAAGACGAACGAACATGCAACTTCTCCCCTTTCAGTGTTCCGACCAAAGCACATGGAGCCGCGTGCTAGGCTCAAATGCTTGACGCTCTGCGCATCGCGCAAAAGTGCCACTACATCCCCGATAGTGCAGTACTCGCGATCGGCAATCAGACTGCGGCGTTTGATTCCGGCTCAAATCGCAGTGCCGACACTCTCAATTTTTGCTTTCCCCTTCCCGCAACTCGCTCGAAAGACCCCATCTAATCTATCTACGGTCTCCAGCGGCCACAAGAAATGGGTGACCAGTTTTCTACAAACTTGCGCGCGAACGCCGTCCCTCCGCATTTTTGGTGGGTAAAACACTATGCCGCCCGGCCAGTCAGCTCCGGTTCGTTGCCTCTTTGGTTGTCCGTAGGTATAACCGTAGTGCGGATTTAGGTTGACTGCATTCGGGGGAATGCCGCTTTCTTTGCACAGAACTCTTTTTGTGCAAGAGCCCCCCGATGCGCGAAAGTAAGCATCACAAGACCTCAACGGGGGAACTGGATCATGCGCTCCAAGTTGCACGCTTGATCTTCGATTTTCTTTTCTCTGGGAATTCTGCCGACGCTCTGCCTTTCGCTAACGAGTACCTCCGCTCTAGCAGCGCCGCGTACTTGGAGTGGCTTAGGAAACGACGGCAGTTGGAACAATGCCGCCAACTGGGATGCCGCTGTGGCGGCTGGCGATTCGCTCATTTTCGCCACTTCCAACGCGCCGCTATTGCTGAATAACGATATCCCCATCACAGACATCTCGATTGCCGGCCTCACGTTTAACTCAGGCGCGTCGGCTTTCACGATCGGCGGCAGCCGCATCACACTGGCCGGCGATATTGCCGACAATGAAGCCACCAATGCTCAGGTGATCAACCTCGACATGATTCTTAGCGCAAGCCGCAACGTCACGGTTGCGACCGGCGGTAATCTGACGCTGGGCGGAGTCTTGTCGGGCGCCACTTTCGGCCTGAACAAACTCGGCGGCGGAACGTTGACCCTCAGCGGGGCAAATACCTATACAGGACCGACGACAATTGGCAGTGCGACTGCTGCGGGTGGAACGTTGGTCGTCGGCGCGGGCGGCTCACTGGGCGATGGATCCAGCACAATGACGATTGGTGGCACAAATACGGCCAACGTCGGCAACCTGAATGTCGCCAGCAATAGTGCGACGGTCGCAAGTTTAACGATATCCACAGATACCACAACGGCAAATGTGATTACTGTGGGCACCGGTCGGACATTAACGGTTACAGGAAACACGACGATCGGAGGTTTGCAGGCCGCGACAATTAAAACGACGAGTGTGCAGGTCACCGGAGCAGGCACCTTGACTCTTGGCAGCGGCACGGGGGGAACGTTCGATGTGACTGACTGGTCTGCGAACAACGGCGTCAATACCACGACATCAACATTCGATCTTTCTGGATTGGCAACGTTTAATGCGAACTATGGAGCCACCGGAACCATTACCGTCGGCGCGTAATAATACAACTCCTGCGCCATTTGGAACGCTCATTCTGGGTGGCACCAGTACACTGACTGCTGGCACGCTCAGCGTCGGACTCAACACGAACGGCGGCAGTGCGGCAAATAGAACTGCGGGCATTCTCAAGCTTGGTGCAGTCAACGTGATTAACTCCGACAACATTACCATTGGCGGTGGAAAGACGAAGAATACTGCGACAGGCAGCATGTCATTTAATAATCCCGCTGGAAACGGTCAGAGTGTCAAGCTTCGAGGTGCAGATGGAACGAGCCCAGTTGCCACCCTGAAAATTGGCGATGCCAGTGGATACAGCGGCAGCAGCGGCACCAACAGCATTGGGGTAGTCGATCTAACAGGCGGTTCGGTTGACGCGTTAATTACGACGCTACAGATAGGTATAGGAAAATCGGGGTCTAACACTGCTCCGTCAACTGGATCGCTCACATTCAATGCCGGCTCGCTCAATGCAACCAACATCACGTTGGGGGTCCGCGGAACTTCTTCAGGTGCGGCTCCTGCAACCGGTACTCTAACAATCAATGGTACGGGCAGCCTCGTCGCCGCGAATGGCATACTCTTGGGTGATACCGTTTCGGGCTCGGGCTCAGGAACTGCCACCGGCATCTTGAACATCAATGGCGGCTCTGTCACTGCTGGCGGCGACATCGTCGATGGCGGCGGCACAAGCACCGTCACACTGAATGGCGGCACGCTCGATTTGCAAGGCCACAACTTAGGCATTTCCGGTGGTGCGATCGACACGGTTAATTTGCAGACGGGTACGCTGCGCAGTGTCGGCGAATTCAATGGCGGCGTTCCGTTGAACAAGAACGCTGCCGGCACTCTGACGATGGCCGGCAATCATACCTACACCGGCAGTACCGAAATTAATAATGGCGTGCTGGCGGTGACCGGCACGCTACTCAGCAGCGGTAATGTGAATGTCAACACATTGGGCACCGCCAATGGCACCCTTAGCGGCACAGGCAGCGTCGGCAATGTGAACCTTTTGACGGATAACGGTGCTTTTAAAGCCATGATATCGCCTGGCGTCACGAGCGCCGTGGGTTCGGTTGGAACGCTGACGATGAGCAGCTTGAACGTCGGCGGTGGCGATTTCCGGCTCGACCTGTTAGGCGGAAGCAATAACGATAAGATCGTGGTCAATGGCCCCGCCAGCTTCAATGGCCTTTCCACCATCACTGCAAATTCTACCTCGCCTGTTGCGGGCACGTACACCATCCTTACGGCCACATCGCTTTCAGGAATTGCGCCGTCGGCACCCGCGGGGGCAAGAATCAACTATGTGGTTGATTTCGGTGTGTCGGTGCCAAACACGATTAAGCTAACCGTCAGCGGAGGTGCGAAGACTCTCACTTGGACTGGCGCCGCCCCTGGCGATGGCCTTACCTGGGACGTACAAGGTCAGCAAAACTGGTCCGACAACGGCGGCGTCTCGACGAACGAGAAGTTTTTCAATCAAGACTCGCTAATCTTCGACGATGTCGGCGCGGCACATGCTGCCATCGCACTGAATGCTCCGTTATCACCCGGCGCCGTTACCATCAATAGCAACACGGGCACAAGCAATTACACGATCAGCGGTAGCGGCTCGATCGACGGAAATACCACCACGCTGACCAAAAATGGGAACGCTACACTGACGATCAACACCGGCATTACCTACAGCGGCACCACTACGATCAATGCTGGCGTTCTGACATTAACCGGCGCTAATTCGGGCAACAGTACGTTTACGGTAAATGGTGGCACGTTGAATTTTTCGGGAACAAACTCCGGCGGCAGCAGCTTCACGATCAATGCTAGCGGTACGATGAATTTAACCGGCGACGCCTCCGCATCGGGGGCGCTTTCACCGTCGGCACCGCCGGCGTGCTGAATGTGGGCAGCGGCGGAACGACCGGTGCCTTAAGCACCGGCGCGATTGCCAACAATGGCTCGTTGACATTCAACCGCAGCGACAGCTTCACTGTTAGCAACATCATCAGTGGCACCGGCAGCGTCGCGCAGAATAGCCCGGCGACAGGTGTCGTCACAGTGAGTGGCGCCAACACTTACACCGGAGCAACTAATATCACCGGTGGCACACTCAATATTACCAACAACGCTTCACTCGGCTCTCTTGCCGGCGGTGCTGTGAATATCTCCAACGGCGCCACGCTCGACCTCGCCGGCAATACAACGAACAACAATGCTAATTTCGGCGTCAAGCAGTTCTTTATCGCTGGCCCCGGCTTGGGTAATGGCATTGGCGCTATTACCAACACGGGCACCGTTGGACAACAGAACGCATTTCAAAGCATTACACTGACCGCCGATGCCGCGGTGGGTGGCCCCGGTAATCCGGCCGGCACAAATAATCCCGGATGCTTCGACGTTCGTGGCGGGGTGGCCCAACTGAATCTGGCCGGCTTCACGCTCATCAAAGTCGGTACCAACCAATTCACGCTGGTGGCGGCCACGGTCGGCCCTGGCTATATCAATGTGGCCACACCGGCGCCCGGATCGATCAGAAATATGCTCTCGATCGAAACAACCACCAGCATTGCCGCAGGTATCGATCCCAACACGAGCCAGCCTTATACCGTTACTTATAACGACAATACGAACTTGCAAATGTTCAATTTGACCAGTACGAATGTCACCCGTCAGTTCATCTTTAATGGCGACGTGCTCGTCAGCAATAACAGCGCACAAGTTTCGACACTGGTCGCTCCTATTTTGCTCAATAGCGGTAGCACGTTGCGAACCGGTCCATCATTGGGGGGCGGGAACAATGCTTTTGTCCTAAGTGGTCTAATTAGCGGCGCAGGACAAGTGATCAAAGAAGGCACTGCCACCGTCACTATCAGCAATCCAAACACATACGCTGGCGGGACCACCGTTAGCGCAGGCACTCTGGCGGTCGGCAATTCAACTGCATTGGGCATCGGCAGTCTGGCGGTCAAATCGTCCGGCACGCTCGACCTGACTGGCATTAATCTGAGTGTTGGCGCGCTAAATGGTGACGACGATGGCAATGGGATGCCCGTCGCCTCTGGCGGAACTATTACGAACTCCGCGGCCGCCCCGGGAACGATTACCGTCGGCACGGGAAACGCCAATGGCACTTACGGCGGCACCATCCAGAATGGAGCCGGCATAACCGGCCTGACGAAAGTGGGTACCGGTGTCCAAACTCTGACCGGCTTCAATAGCTATACCGGCCCCACGAATGTCAACGCAGGCAACTTAACGCTGTCAGCCGGAAGTAACCTTTCGACTTCGACTGTGATTAATGTCGCTAGTGGTGCTTCCTTAACGACAACGGGAATGACGCTGTCTTCTGGGCAAACTCTCACCAACAACGGCAGCGTCAGCGGCGACATTTTCGTCAACGATCAGTCCACGCTCAAAGGCAGTGGCACCTTCACGGGCAACATCTCATTGCAAGACGGCGGCACCATTTCGCCGGGCTCTTCCGTTGGTACTCTGTCGATTCAGAACCTTAACGTCAACGGCGGCACGCTGCTCATGGACCTCGTTTCGCCCGGGAATAACGATAAGTTGGTTATCGCCGGGACCGCTTCGTTCAATAGCAGCTCGACAATTACACCTCAAGGCGTGGCCGCCGCTGGAAATTACACCTTGCTAACCTCGACCGGGCTTTCTGGCATAGCGCCAATACTCGATGTGCCGAACGGCACTCGTTCCACTTATACCCTGCATTTTGGCGATGTCGTCACGAACGCAATCACGCTGAATATTACAGGTGGCGCCAAGTCGCTTACCTGGACCGGCACCCCAGGCAATGGTTCAACGTGGGACACCTCCACGGCGGCCACGTCTCGGAACTGGAAAGACAGCATCACCAATGGCGTAGAAACCTTCTTCAATCTCGACACCGTCAACTTCGACGATACCGGTACCACCAAGAACATTACCGTAACCGGATCTGTTTCGCCGACGGCTGTGGTTGTCAATAACAGCGCCGGCAACGACTACACATTCGGCGGCACCGGCTCAATCGACGGTGCAGCGGGAACGCGCTCACCAAGTCGGGCACTGGCACGCTTACTCTGGCAGCTAACAACTCGTACGGCGGCGGAACCACCGTCAACGGCGGCACGTTGCGGGTTGGCAGTGGCGGCGCGGCAGGAAGCGTTGGCGCCGGCGCCATTACAATTAGCGGTGGAACACTCGCTTTCAACCGCAACGACACGGTCACCTATGCCAACAACATCAGCGGCGCTGGCGTTCTGCAACAGAGCGGGTCCGGCACGCCGATTCTGACGGGTACCAATACCTACTCGGGTGGCACCTTGCTCACAGCCGGTACGCTGCAAGTCGCCACCGACGGCGTCCTGGGCGCCGGTTCACTCACTTTTAATGGTGGAACGCTGGAAACAACGGCCGATATCACATCCGCTCGAAGTGCGACCGTTAATGCGCCCACCGGCACCTACAATGTCGATCCCGGGACAACGCTTACGCATTCGGGGGTGATCAGCGGGGGCGGAGTCCTTCATAAATCGGGAACCGGCACGCTCGTCCTTTCCGGAGCGAACACTTTCAGCGGCGGCCTGTCGGTTGATGCCGGCATGGCCCGCGCGACAACCGTCGCTTCCGCCGGCGCAGGTACGGCGACCATCAATTCTGGCGGCACTTTGGTCTTCAATGTAGGAGCGGTCACCATCACGACGCCCATCGTTCTCAGCGGCGGAACGTTAGGCTCCACGGCCACGCCAACAGCGTTCTCCGGCGATATTACCGCCTCGACCGGCACCAATTCGACCATTTTTGAAGGTGATCCGAAAGATAACAGCACGTCCGACACCATCATCACGGGCACAATGCACGGCAGCGGCAATATTTTCCTGCAGGTGGGCAATCTGGGAACGACTACAGTCGACGGCGGCCCGGGGGTGCGCTTCCGCGGAACACTGCCCAGCGATTACTCCGGCACCGTCACCGTTGGTCCGAGCATCAAAGGTGAATTACAAACGTCGGTCGCAGGTCCTTTTAGCCCACTTGCGCAGGAAAGATTCAATTGACCGGCGGAACAATAACTCCGGGTTCATTGGCTGGCACCTACACCGAACTGAACTTGCGCAATAACTTCACGGGAAACACGACATTCGGCAACGATATCGAAGTCATCGGTACGGGCTTCACGAACTTAAACCCGATTGGCAATGTCAGTGTGGCAGGATCGATTTCGGCGCTGGGGAACTTAAAGATCGGCGACAGTCAGACGCTCGGGGTGAACCGGAACAGCGGCACTCAATTGACCGCGTCCTTCAACAGCGTCACGCTGACCGGCGGCAACGCCACGTTCTCGCCCACGACGGGCACCGTGGCCGGCTGGTCGCAGACCTCAGGAATGAATTTGTTCCTGGGTCCGATCAGCGAAACCACTCCTGGCTCCGGCATTATTCTTGATGGCGACGCCACGCTCCGGCTCAATGGCAACAACACCTACACCGGCGGCACCCAAATTCTGCGCGGCACCCTGCAATTGGGCGCTTCGGAACGAATCCCCAATAGTTCGCCGCTCACCATGGCCGGCGGCACCTTCAGCACCGCCGGTTTCAGCGAGACCCTGGGCAGCGTGAGTCTCACCAACAGTGCCGCCTTCGACTTGGGCGCCGGCAGCAGCACGGTTCACGCCGCCGCCAGCGACGCCAGCACCTGGCTGGGCACGTTGACTGTGAACAACTGGACCGGCATGTTCGACCATTTGTTCTTTGGCTCCAGTGCCACCGGACTGGGCACCTCGATTACCAACCCCATCTCGCAGTTGCAATTCAGCCTCGACACCCACTTGGTGAACTCCCGCATTCTGAGTACGGGGGAAGTCATTCCGGTGCTGTCGTTGCTCAAAGGGGACTACAATCAGGACGGATTCGTCACCGCCGCCGACGTTACCGCCGGTTTGCAGGCCCTTACCGATCTGAATGTTTACCAATCGGCCTACGCCATGTCGGCCAGCGATTTGGCAGCCGTGGGCGATTTCACCGGCGACAATGTGGTGACCAATCGCGACCTGCAGCCGCTGCTCGATCTGGTGGCGTCGGTCGGCGGCGGCAGCGTGGCAGCCGTGCCTGAACCGGCCAGCTTCCTCCTGCTAAACCTCGGCGGTTTGGCACTGCTAGCGGCCCAGCGCCGGCGGCGATGTTAAACGTGGCCTAGACCAGTGTTGCGATTCGGCTTGCCCTGGCTCCGCCGCACAGCACCATTGGTCAATGACTAGGTCGAGAGGTTGAAGTCGCTCAAACTGTCAAGCGATCGGTGGTTTCATCGATCTCGGTGACATTTTTCTCCTTTGACCTTTCGACTTTCTCATTGGCGGCCTCTCGCCGCCCGGGCAACTCGCTACAATCAAAGGGGAACAAGGAACCTGGATCGATCTATCCGCGCCACCGCTATCTACCGCCTGCATGTTCGTCGATCGTGTTGAAATTCATGTCGCGGCCGGCAACGGTGGGAACGGCGCCGTTAGCTTCCGGCGGGAAAAATTTATCCCGCGCGGCGGACCGGATGGCGGCGATGGTGGCAATGGCGGCAGCATCATTCTGCGAGCACAACCCGGGGTCGATAGCCTGGCGGCGATCGCGCATCGCAAACACTGGCGCGCCAGCCAAGGCGAGCCGGGCAGCGGAAGCGATTGTCACGGCCGCAGCGCCGAAGATCTTGTCTTGCTTGTGCCGCCCGGAACTGTGGTGATTGATGCCGCCAGTGGGCTGGCGCTGAAGGACCTAGTCCAGCACGGCGACCAGGTGGTGGCGGCGCATGGTGGCAGAGGAGGCAAGGGAAACGCGGCCTTCAAGTCGGCCACGAACCGAGCGCCGCGCGAACACACGCCCGGCGGCGAAGGCGAACGGCGCGATCTCGTTTTGGAGTTGAAAGTAATCGCTGATGTCGGGCTGATCGGAAAGCCCAATGCCGGCAAAAGCACGCTGCTTAGCCGGTTGTCGCGGGCCCGTCCGCAGATCGCCGATTATCCGTTCACCACCAAGTATCCGAATTTGGGCATCGTAGAAATTACGGCCGATCGATCGTTCGTCATGGCGGATTTACCGGGACTGATCGAGGGGGCACACGCCGGCATCGGCTTGGGGCACGAATTCTTGCGCCACATCCAACGGGCCGGCATCCTGGTGCATTTGGTGGAACCATCGCCGGTCGATGGCTCCGATCCGCTGGAGAATTACCAGATCATTCGCAGTGAATTGGAACTGTACTCGGTCGAGTTGGGAACGCGGCCTGAGATTGCGGTCATCACCAAATGCGAATTGCCGGGTGCAGAAGAAGTGCGCGAAAAACTGGCCGCTGAAATCGGTCGCGAAGTTTTGGCAATTAGCGCCGTGACCGGCCGGGGATTGGATAAACTGATCTGGCAAATCGCTCATGTACTGGACGAGCAGAAGGCCGTTGCCACGACGCAAAAGCTGGAGTCTGCGACCCCGGAGACACCGCCAGCTCAAAATGAATCGCTGACTTTGGGAACACTGACTCCTGATTCCTGACTCCTGCCTCAGATGTCTCTCATTGCTGTTGATATCGGAAACAGCCGCATCAAACTCGGGCTGTTCGCTGCGCCGGGCAATAATGGCGGCTTGCCAACCCCCGAACGTAGTCTGTCATTGCCGCCGACAGATTGGGACTCTTTGAACTTGCTGAAATGGGTTGGCGACTTGCAATATGACGCGACTTGGTACATCGCAAGCGTCAATCGGCCAACAACCGTCCGATTGATGAATTGGATCGACCGTAACTGTGGATCGGCGGTGCGTGTGCTCTCTCATATCGATTTACCAATCACCGCTGCGGTGAAGCATCCCGATCGCGTCGGCATCGATCGGTTAGCTGGTGCCGTGGCGGCCAATCGGCTGCGCGATTCGGCTCGCCCCGCCATTGTGATCGACGTGGGCAGCGCCATCACGGTCGATCTTGTCGGCACCGACGGCATTTTCCGCGGTGGCGCCATTCTGCCGGGCATCGGCATGTCGGCGCGCGCGCTCCATGAATTCACCGACCTGTTGCCGCGGAGCCCGTTGGAAGAGTTGAGCGGTCCGCCGCCGGCGCTGGGGACATCAACGCTCACTGCCCTGCACAGTGGACTTTACTGGGGCGCCGTGGGCGCAATCCGCGAACTCGTTGCCAGGCTTTCACAAACACTGAGCGATCCGGAGGTGAGGCCGGAAATATTCTTAACCGGCGGGGCTGCACCATCGGTGGCTCTGATGCTCGATCCAGCAGCCCAACACGTAGAACATTTGGTGTTGGCCGGCATCGCACTGGCAAAACCGCTGGATGAAGTGGCAAAGGGGTAAGGTCTTATCGCCCTCTCCGAAGATGTCTGTAACTGTCACGACCGTTTCCATTCTTACACCGCCGGGTCGTGGCGCGGTCGCGGTTATTGCCGTCGAAGGGCCACAGTCACTGCAGCTCATCGAGCGGTTTTTTTTGCCGCAATCGAAAGCGCGCACTGACCGATCGCAAACTCAGCGCGATTGTTTATGGGCGTTGGGGCGACGAGCCGGGCGAAGACGTAATTGTTTGCCGACGCACAGACGAACGCATTGAAGTGCATTGTCACGGAGGCGCTGCGGCGTCGACTCGGACTATGGCCGACCTGATGCAAGCTGGCGCAGTAGAAGAACGCTGGTCGGACTGGATCCGAGGGCATGAAAACACTCGCATCCGCGCCGCTGCGCGGATAGCCCTAGCGAATTGTGTTACTCAAAGGACAGCGGCGATTCTGCTGGATCAATATCACGGGGCTTTGGAGGCGGCATTGAGCCAAATCGTCGATTGGCTCGCCTCACCTCACTTCGGCCCGTTCGACAAGACTCACGCCACGCCACGCCCTGAGGAAGTGGGAGATGATTTGAAGGCCGTCGCTAGTCTTGGAAAACTGTTGGCCCGGGCACCCCTCGGATTGCATTTGACGCAGCCCTGGCAGGTAGTGATTGCTGGGCCGCCAAATATGGGAAAAAGCAGTCTCATCAATGTACTGCTCGGCTACCAGCGTGCCATTGTTTTCGACCAACCCGGAACCACGCGCGATGTCGTGACCGACCTGACTGCTTTGGACGGCTGGCCCATTGAATTTTCCGACACGGCTGGCCTGCGGACGAGCGAAGATCCGTTGGAGTCGATCGGCGTGGAGCGTGCGATTGAGAAAGCACACAGCGCCGATTTGCTGCTGCTGGTGTTCGACACCTCTCAACCGTGGACTACTGCGTATCAGCATCTTGTTGAAACATGGCCCGCAGCGCTATTTGTCCACAACAAATGCGATTTGCCAGCGGTTACGGCAACAAACAAACCTGCTGGGCTGCAAGCTAGTGCGCTCACCGGCGAAGGCATCGAATCAATAGCTACTGCAATTGTCGGTCGTCTTGTCACCGTCGGTCTTCAACCCGGCGACGCGGTTCCCTTTACAGCAGAACAGGTCGAGCAGTTGCAATCGGCTTTAGCGGCAGTTCGCTCCGGCGATTTTGAGGCGGCGTGCCACGGATTGCTAGCGATGCTGGCATGAGTCGTAACCCAAAGCGTGCCGCGTGTGAATATCTCGAGCCAGCGCGGGGTACAGCCCGGCCGCTACACTGCTCTGGACCATCGCTCGGCACGCCGCTATCCTTTGCCGCCTGCGCAGATTGCGCGCTTTGTCGACACTGAACAGCAGCGCCGTCAGGTTCGCAAATGTACGAGTCATTGAACGACGCTATCGAGGGTGTTCAGGGAGGAACACGCGATGCAAACGATCTTCGCCCATAAACGGGCTGTGCGTTGGTTTTGGACGGTCGTGCTAGTGGCAGCGCTGGTCGCAATTGCCAACTGGAGTTTGGCACAAGCTCCGTTTGATACTTTCCCGCGGCCCACGACATTGCCGCGGGGCGGCGTCGCCGCGCCGAACCGTACGCCCCTTTCCCGCCCGGCTATTTCGGATTTGCAATCTTCTCGCCGCATTCCGATGCCGGATGTCTCCGGAGCAACTCCGAGTGAGAACGATGCCACCGACGCTAAAACCGAGGGCGCGAAAACGATCGATTTGCCCAGCGCCAGCGAATCGCAAACAGCGGCCGCCAAAATATTTGCCGCGAAATTTGACGATCCTGCAAGTCCCATCGCCGCGATCGACCCAGCAAGCTTCAGCGGCATTCAGCCGGGTGACACAGCGCAGCAACTCGCCGACAAATGGGGACAGGGAAAACCGCTTTCTCGCGACGGCGGCGAAACCGTACTCGGCTTCACAGTCGAATCGTTCAAACACGTCGAAGTTACTATCGCCGATGACAAAGTTCACACAGTCACCGTACACCTCGATCAACCGCTGATGCCCGAGACGCTAATTCGCCAACTGAAGCTGGCCGATGTTCGTCCTGTAAATGTGCCGGATGATTCTGGCGAACTGCTGGGCCAAGCATTTCCCGAACGCGGCGTGCTCTTCAGCCTTACGCCCGACGGCAAGCGAGTAGCCCACGTGGTGATCGAAAAAGTCGATCCCGCTCAGTTTGTCCTGCGAGCCGAGATGGATTTGTATTCCCGCAGTTACAGCGCACTGGCCGATTTGAATTACGCGCTCAGCCGCCAACCGCAAAACGCCCGCGCACTCTGGCTGCGAGCGAAAATCATGGTCACCGCCGCCCGGTATGACGAAGCGCTGACCGACGTCGAAGCGGCGCTGGTCATTGAGCCAATTCAACCGCTGTACCATCTCACGCGGGGGGAAATCCTCGGTCGGCAGGGGAATTTCGAAGAGGCCGGCCAAGAAACCAAAGATGTACTTACTGCCGCCGACTTGCCGGACCTCCTCAAAGCCAGGGCCATGTGCCAGTTGGGCGATTTGCTCGCGGCCAGCCCGGCGCACGATTATAAGTTGGCGATGGAACACCATGCCTCGGCAGTGAAAACGGCTGATCCGTTGTCGGTCGACAAGAAAGCAGCGGTTCGCCGGGCCGCAAAGCAACTCTTGATCGATGCCCATCTGGCTGCTGCCAACGACATCGCTTGCGGATACTGGCAGCAGAAGGAAACCGCTGTCGCGAAATGGCTCGACCGGGCCCAAGCCTATGCCGAAGAAATGATCGCCCATGACGAAGGCGATCCAGCACTGCGACTGCAAGTTGCTCGGGGTGCATTGGCTGCGTGTGCTGGCGCAAGGAAAAATTGATTCGGTGCCCTGGGCGCGCATGGCTTTGCTTTACGGCAAGCCGTTGATTGTCGGCGCAGAAGATCCTTGGACGAAATTGCGGCTGCAATGGGAATTAGGCACCGCGCTTTCCGACGGACTCGCGGCCGATGATGTCCGCGGCGCGACCCAGCATGCCCAGGCAAACACTGCACTGACGATCACATTTCTCGAAGCCGGCGCGAAAGGCCGGCTGGAAACACAGGACGATGCCTTTCGCTTGGGTGGTCTCTATTTCCGCCAAGGCTCGCTTTATGCCGTCCGTCAAAACGATCACAAAACTGCCGTTGCCTGGTTCGAGAAAGCGTATCCGCTGCTGGATCGTCCTATTCCGGCGACCCGCAGTAATGAACAAGGCCGCTTCGGCGAGTGGCTCGTCAGCATGGGCATTTCGTACTGGGAAGTTGGCGCGCGTGATTTCGCTCTGCAACTGACTGATGCCGGCATGCAGCACGTGGAAGAAGCCGTGAACCGCAAGCTGCTCGACTCCAAGGCGCTGGCAATTCCGTACAGCAATTTGGCGTCGATGCACCAAACGCTGGGCCACAAAGAAGAAGCCCAAAACTTCGCTCAGTTGGCGGCAAAATTCGAGCCGACGCAAGCTCCGAAGCGGTGATGTCAGAAGAATTCACCACGGAGGCCTGGAGGACAGGCAGAAGGAAATGCGATACCGTCTAGCTCTTTGCGTTTCATGCGCAAGATAATGGGCTGGCGAAAAGCGATGCGGACCCTCACGAATTCGCCGTCGGCGATTGGTACGACGTTTCTGTCGAGCGGCACGGCGTCAAAGAACAACTGACCGGTATGCTGGTGAAAACGACGGACGATTGGATTGTGTTGGCGGTGATCCGAGCTGCGGCGTCTGAAACGGACACTCCGTGGATCGGCGATTTGCAGTACTTGGGCAGCGCATTCCGCAAGCGACAGGAAGTTGTTTACAAAGCATACCGTTGGATTCCGCGTGCGGCCGCCCACGTCGAAAAACGTAGCACGGTAACAATGCAAAAGGTCAAAAACGAATTCAAAGACGATAATCCAGCGCTCGAGGGCAGAGCCATGGTCCATTGGAGCGACGGAAAACGATGCTGCGACGACCTGAAAGGAATTAAGGATGGGCAAGTCGTCATCGCCACACGTACCTACGAAGAAAAAATCGTCAAAACTCCGGGTCTAAGCCGCTTGCCCCTCATCGGTAGTTCGTTTACGTATCATGCGGCAGAAGCCCATCCCATCGAAAAGCAATTGCCGCTGGACGATTTGCTGTTCATCGAAACACAAGTCGAGCTAACTCCGGAGCAAATCGCATTAGTGAATTCACACTGAGCGGAAGCCAATCTCTTTAGCGCAATTTTCTGGTGCTTCTCCGTGCTCTCCGTGACTCTCGTGGTGAATTCCTGCTCAGCGGCAGAACGCCGTCGTCAGCCGCACGAAATCGTCGGTCTTTTCATACGGCAGCATGTGGCCGCACTGGTCGAGAATCTCCAATCGAGAGCCGGGAATGTGCTCGGCATAGAATCGGCCATGAGCTAGCGGAATCAGATGATCGTCGCGGCCCCAAATCAATAGCGTCGGACATTGCACGCGATGTAAGTGCGACGGCAATTTCGGATCGTGCAAATACGGATTCCAACCGACGCGGGCCGCGGCTTCACGGTGCGCAGGAACATGAGCAGTTGAATTTCGTCGGGCTGATCGGGCATGATTTCGCGCGCGACTTTGCCGTTGGGATCGAAGAATAACAAATTGCGCAGTTTGATTAGATCGTCGATGAACCACTCGGCCGTCGGCGCGCCTGGCACATGCACTCCAGCGGCGTTGACCATGATGAGCTTGCCGACCAGTTCTGGCCGCAGAATCGCCAACTCCACGGCCAGCCACGCGCCGAGCGAAAAACCCACGACGGGCGCGCCGCGCAGCAGATCGAAGTGTTCAAACAAATCGACGTAGTGCCAGGCGTAGTCGTAAATATCGTCGATCTGATTCAACCCTTCGGAGAGCGCGAAACCCGGATGAGCCGGCGCGATGACCGAGAAGTTTTTCGCCAAGCCGTCGTGAAAGGCGGTCCAATCCATCTCGCCGCCGGCGCTGTGCAAATACACCAGCGGCGGTCCACTGCCGCCGCGCATGACCTGCGTCTTCTTGCCGGCGATGGTGACGATCTCGGTAGTGTTGGGAACTTGTGTCATTTGACGAAGTCGTTTCTCGCAAAGGCACAAAGGCGCAAAGGCAAAGAGGTCTCGCGCAGAGACGCAGAGTGCGCGGAGAACGACGGAGAGATCGGATTTATCAGGAGATACTTCATAACAATCTCAAACACTTGAATCCTGATTGTCTTTGCGTCTTCGCGCCTTTGCGTGAGACTCTTTTGGATTTAACTATTCTGTTATCTCAGCGTCCTCTGCGTCTCTGCGCGAGAAAATCAAGCCCTAACTGGCTGCAAATCTTTTCGCAGCGACGGCAGCACCTCCTGCGCGAACATGGTCATGCTTTTCTTCGTCAAATCGGCGGGCAAATCGCCGAGTTGGAACAAGCCCAGCAAGTTGCCGACGCCCAGTTTTTGGATGTGAGCTTTCAAACGATCGCGCACCGTGGCGGGGCTGCCGACAATGGCGTAGGCGCCGTCTTCGACTTGCTTGCGCGTCGTGACCGAAGTGAGAAATTTTTCTTTCGCCCGGCTGATCACTGCGATCGATTGCGGACTGGTGTAACCCGGTGGCAGTACGGTCAGCCCTTTCAGCAAATTGAGGGCAAAGTACCACAAGTGTTTTTCATACTCGGCCCAGGCTTTTTCATCGTTCTCGGCCACATAAATCGGCAGCAGCCAGCCGAGTTGTTCGGGATCGGCGGTGTAACCGTTTTTCTCGGCGCACTGACGGAACAGATCGAAATTGCGCTGAAAGAAATCGATGTGGAAATATGGAATGCCCATGTAGCTCCAGCGTTTGGCGGCGACGTATTCGATGGTCTCTTTGCTGCCGGCGCCGGGAATCCAAATCGGCGGATGCGGTTTTTGTAGCGGCCGCGGCCAGGGGTTCACGTATTTCAGTTTCCAATGCTTGCCGTAGTGTTCGAACGGCCCGGGCTCGGTCCAGGCACGCAACACCAGATCGACCGCCTCGGCATACATGCTGCGAGCATAAGTCGGATTGATGGTGAAGCTGTAATACTCCGGCCCGCCGCCAACGACCAGGCCGGCGATGAGTCGGCCGCCGCTGATGACATCGATCATCGCAAACTCTTCCGCCACGCGCGTCGGCGGATTGTACAGCGGCAGCGCGTTGCCGATCACGGCGATCTTCACCCGCTTGGTTTGCCGCGCGAGAATGGCCCCCATTAAATTCGGGCTGGGCATCGTGCCGTAAGCATTTTGATGATGCTCGTTGACGCAGACGCCATCGAACCCCAATTCGTCGGCCAGCACCAGCTCGTCGAGATACCGGTTGTACAACTCGTGCCCGTGCTGCGGCTCGTAAATGCTGTTCGGCAGCCAGGTCCACGCCGATTCGTACTTCGTCGCAAAATCCGCTGGCAGACGATCCCACGGCATTAGATGGAAGGCGAAGAATTTCATGCGACGATTTCGGATCGAGACGAAATAATCAATTCGATTCGGTAGTCTCTCAAAAGCGATAAAGCGATTCAATCCCCTGCTGATTATGCTGAATGGCAGGGAACGTGCTGCTCGATATAATGTGAGCGATGAAGATACAGTATTGCTGGCGTTGCCGCTGCGAAGTCCCTATGCTCGATCATGAGGAATGGGAGTCCATTTCTCATCTTCGCGCGCCGAAACCTTGGCAACATCCGAACGACGCCTTTGAACCGATGCTGCGGGGATACGAGCAGCTTACCGGCTTTAAAGAAACGAACCCCAATGCTATCGGCCATCATTTGTTATTTCTCTACGGACCGCCTTGTCAGCAGTGCAGTAAGCCGCTGCGAACGCCAGGTGCAACCAAATGTGCGGAATGTGGTGAAGAAGTAAAGTAACGATCTTGAATTGCTTCTTCGTGTGGTATCTAGATGTCAGCAACGCTCCAATCGCCGAAAAATTCGCCGCTGAAGAAAAAGCTCAAGCTCAATACTTACCCGTTTTATTCGCCACGGTTCTGGCACGGCATGTGCCTGGGCGATTGGTGGACGCTGCTGGTGCGGGGGCGGTTTCGCATTCATCCGCTGCGCTGGTTCATGGCATTCTTGATTACGCTGTTTTCCATCGGCAATTCGTTTTGTGCGCTCTTGCAACGATTGATTTACGGCAGGCGGATCGCCGCGACGGAAATTACCGAGCCACCGGTGTTCATCATCGGTCATTGGCGCAGCGGCACCACGTATTTGCACGAGCTGCTGGTCTGCGACCAGCGGTTCGCTTACCCGACGTATTACGAATGTTTCGAGCCAAATCATTTTCTCGTAACCGGATGGTTCGCTCCAACGCTGCTCTGGCCGCTGCTCCCCGGCAAGCGACCAATGGACAACATGGCCACCGGCTGGAACAAACCGCAGGAAGATGAATTCGCGCTGGTAGCGATGGGCTCGCCGACGCCGTATTTCCGCATGGCGTTTCCGAACGAAACGCCGCCGATGTTCGATGAGTTTTTGGATATGGACGGTTGCCAGCCGGAAGATTTGGATCGCTGGCGGCGCGACATGAAACGCTTTGTCCAGATGCTGACGCTGAAAAAGAAAAAGCGGCTGGTGATGAAATCGCCGCCGCACACGGGCCGCATTGCGGAATTGGCCCGATTGTTTCCCGGCGCGAAGTTTATTCACATCGTGCGCAACCCGTACACCATTTTTCCCAGCACGCGGCGGTTGTGGGTATCGCTCGATTGGGCCCAGGGCCTGCAACATCCACATCATCGCGAATTGGATGAACACGTGTTTTCCGCCTTCCAGCGCATGTATCGCGGCTTCAACCGGCAGCGCGGCGAGATTCCGACCGATCAATTTTGCGAGCTGAAATACGAAGACTTGGTGCGCAATCCAGTTGGTCAACTGCGAACGATTTACGAGAAGCTGAATCTCGGCGATTTTGAATCTGTCCGTCCACAAATTGAGGCCCACGTCGGCACGCAGAAAGATTACAAAACGAACAAGCACGAACTGGAGCCAGAGCTGCGCAGCGAAATCCGCCGCCGCTGGAGTGATTACTTCGAACGATATGGTTACGAATAAACCGAATCGCCATTTCCTCATTTAACTCCCGGCGAGTCGCCGGGGGGACCGCGCCGCAGTCGTAGATGTGTTTCCAATGTCGCCCGTGTCAAAACTTCGTTCCGACGCGCTTCGAATTTGGCGGGCAGGGCTGGACGCGGTACGATCGGATCGGTTGATGCGCGAGAGTGTGCGAGTCGAAGGGCGCACGCTGATCGTCGGCTTTGACGATAAAGACCAGCAGCGGATTGACTTGGATGCGATGCGGCGGATTGTGGTCGTCGGCGCTGGCAAGGCGGGGGCAGGGATGGCGGCTGCGCTGGAAGAAATTCTTGGGCCGGCGCTAATGGAGGCGAAGCAGGTTGTTGGTTGGGTGAATGTGCCGGCAAGCACTGCTGCACCCAGAGGGTCCCCTGTCAGCAGTGGCACCCAAGTGAAATACCCCTCGCCCCGGCCCTCTCTCACAAGGGGAGAGGCAGAAGAGCAAGGCACGCGGCGGATTCATTTGCATCCGGCGCGGCCGGCGGGAATTAATGAGCCGACGGCGGAAGGGGTGGCCGGAAGCGAAGAGATTTTGAAAATCGTCTCGTCGCTCGGACTGGACGACTTGTGCATCGCGCTCCTCTCCGGCGGCGGGTCGGCGCTGATGCCGGCGCCGATCGAAGGGATTTCGCTGGCCGATAAACTTGCCGTCACGCGGTTTCTCAGCGCCGCTGGGGCGAACATCGCGGAACTCAACACGGTCCGCAAGCAGCTCAGCCGGATTAAAGGGGGCGGATTGGCACGAGCCTGTCGCGCAGGCCGATTGATTGCGCTGGTGATCTCCGATGTCCCGGGCGATCCACTCGATGTCATTGCATCAGGCCCAACGGTGCCGGATAGTTCGACGCCACAAGATGCCCTTGAGATTTTGGAACGGTCTGGCGCAGGCAGGCTGGAGTGCCGGATGCAGTGTTTGAAGCGTTGAGCCGCAAATCGCACGGCGTCCCACTCACCCTGCTCTCTCCCGCCAGGGGAGAGGGTTCTGTGACAGCGCCGTCGTGTCGTGTGACCAACTTCGTCATCGGTAACAATGCGATGGCCGTAGATGCTGCCGGACAAGAAACAGAGCGGCTCGGCTATGCACATGCCATGACTTGCGCCTCAAAACCGGAGGGAGCCGTCGAAGTGATCGGTCGGCATCTGGCCGACATGGCGCTCGTGATGCGAGATGCCCCAGGCCCGAACTGCTTGATCAGCGGCGGTGAGGGAACCGTGAAACTGGTCTCAGAAGCGGAACGTGGATTGGGGGGCCGCAATCAGCAAACGGCGCGTAGCCTGCGCTGGCGCGACTCATCGAAACCAGCAGAAGCACGGTCGCTCAGCCGCTAAGTGGCATCGTGATTCTGTCTGCAGGCACCGACGGCGAAGACGGCCCGACCGACGCCGCCGGCGCGCTGATCGATTCCGCCGTGATGAATGAAGTGCTGCGCCGCGGACTTGATCCCGCCGATTATTTACGCCGCAATGACGCTTACCATCTCTTCGAGCCGTTGAATGCGCTCGTCAAGACAGGGCCGACAAACACCAATGTGTGCGACCTGCGAGTGGTACTAGTGGATTCACTGACGGCGCAAAATAAAACCGCCGGCCTTGCCTGGCGGCGGTTTTATGGCCCGCGGGGTCGTTTGTTCCGCGGCACCCACTGTTGCGGTCGGCGTAAGATGGTCAATCAATCCCACCACCATTGATCGGCTGTCAGTCCTTTCGTGTCAACCTTTTCGCGCACCTGACCGACTTTGCCGTCGTTGTCGGGCAGTACATTCTTCGGGTCCAACGCCATCCGCGGATGCATGGTCACCCCGCCGCCGATCGGCGTCATCAGCGTGTGGCCGCGGTTGATCGCGTTCATGATGGCATCTACTTGTTGCGGAGCGTTCAGTGTCTGAACGGGGTAAGCCGATTCTTCACCGAACACCGGCATCGTCCAGCCAGCCTTGTGATAGTAGTCTTTTTGTTGAATAAACGCAGCCGCAACTGCCAGATCGATGCAATTCCGCAACTGGCCGTACACGGGAACCGCGGCAGCAATGTCAGAATATTTTTGGGTGAATGCTTCAGTCCATGCACGGCTGGCGGCATCGACGGTCGTGGCAGCGGCCCGCGTGCCATCGGGGCCCACCACTTCATCGGCTCCGACCAATTTCACACCGTCGCCCACCAATTCCATTCCCATTTCATCGTCTGTCACACGCACGCACTCGTAATTCGGTACAAAGAACCAGCGCTGCAGGGCGTTGCGGGCAACCGCGGCGGGATTTACGCGATCGATCCAATTCTTGAACCCACGCACCGGCGGCCGTTCCAGTCCGATGCCAATCAACTTCATGCGGTAATCGGCCTCCACCAGTACTTGTGCGAAGTGCGAGGTCGCCGGCACGCCGCGGAGGTTTACGGTTTGCGGGCCCAGGCTTTGCTTCAGGCCGTTGATAATGGCGGGAACATCGCCTGGGCCGGCATGTGCGCGAGCGTCTTTGACAAACTCCTGCATGCGCTCCAGCCCTTCCCTGGTCGGATCTATCGAGCAGCTGATCTGCGAAGTGGCTTTGCCCCCCGGCGGAAATGCCCGCATCGCCGTGACAAGGTCGACCAATTCGACAATTGGTTTTCCGGTCGTCAAACCACGAACACGGCCTGAGAGGTCGGCGGCCCAACCTTCAGCCGGCCCGGCGATCACAATGTCTTTAGACTCCGGGTAGTAAAACACGTACTGAACGCGAGTGAGACCGGCGAGGTAATTCATCTCATCGGTCGGTTTCAATCCGGCATCGGTCTGCTTCTTGATCGCTGCTTCCAAGCGGTTGAGCGAAACTTTGCGCAGCGGGCTGGGCGTGGCAACTTTCGAACTGCTTGCTGCGAGGGCGGCGCGAGCGGCCGCCATTTTTTGCCGCATCAATTGGCCCGTGTTATCGGGGAAGAACTGCGTCCGCAAAACGCCGGTGGCATCCACCACAACGCCAGCGACGCCGGAGATGGAGGTTGAGGTCGTGCCTGTGGTGCTTGTTGTGCTCGTGGTGGCAGTGGTACCAGTAGTTCCGGTCGTCGTCGTTTGAGCGAACAAGAACTCAGCCTCAAACGCAACACTGAGTAGCGCCACAAAGCTAGCGACGATGAACGAACCAAAACGCTTGCGAGCCATGGGCTGTTGTCTCCCAACGCGGGGCTAAGATGTTTACCGCTACGCTTTGCAGTTGTCCGGTACGCTCCCACCCGACATCACGTTGTTTAATCCGCGAGGTGAAGGTGGGAGCGTGTTGATTGACGTGAGAAACTGTTCCGATTGAGCCGACGATAATCCGCCCACAATAGCGGTTCGCATCCTCGCCTGACGCTCAGGATTTAAGTCTAATAAGGCAAAATTAGCAAAGCAAGGAAACCCCGGCAATTTGGCGGCTGTGCCACTTATGACGGCTGGAAAGCCGTCTTTCTTCCTCTAGTTTACGCCGGATCTCGTTGCCGAAGGCACTGCGTTGGCGTTAACCGGTTACACTGAAGTAAATCCGGTCCAACATGTCCCACGATTCCCTTGAAAATGATGCCAAACGCATCGGCGGCCGCTCGCCGGCTGCTGATCAATTGGCGGCAGCGCTAGCCGGTTTTGGCCGTCCACGATTGTTTGCGGGCGTGCCACTTGAACGGCGTTTGGCCGACGGCCGGCGGATTGCGTCGATCGATATGCTGCGTGGACTGGCAGCGCTTTTGATGCTGCTGGATCACACGCGATTTTTTTTTAGCGGCGGGCCGGCTTGGCCGACCGAGTTGGGACAGATGTCGGCCGGCGGATTCGCCATGTCGTGGATCACCGGGCTGTGCGCTCCAGTCTTCGTTTTCTTGACGGGCGCCGGAACGTATCTGCGATTAGCCGCCGGGCATTCCAAACGTGATGTTGCCCGATTTCTGGCCACGCGCGGTTTTCTGCTGATCACGCTTGATCTTTCGATCGTGCCACTTCTGAAATGGTTTGCCTGCGATCCACATTGGCTGGCGACCGGGCCGCTGTGGGCCATCGGTTGGTCGATGATGGCGCTGGCCGGAATGGTTTTTTTGCGCGTCGGTACGGTGGCGATCATCGGCATGGCCATCGTGTTTTTGCACAACGCGTTCGACGGAATTCAAGCCGATCAACTGGGAGTGCTTCGCGGATTGTGGATTGTGCTACACGAACCCGGTGTGGTTCAGCTTACAAGCGGCACTTCACTGGAACTGCATTGGCCGCTGGTGCCGTGGATTGGGGTAATTGCCTGCGGATTTGCACTGGGTGAACTTTATCGCCTGCCTGACGATTTGCGCCGCACGATGCTGTTGGCGATGGGCGCAAATTTGCTCGTTTGGTTTCTGATTCTCCGCGTGTTCAATTTTTATGGAGATCCTGCACCGTGGTCATCGCAAGACGGCGTGGTGCGCAGTGTGATGTCGTTTTTCAATTGCACACGGTTTCCGCCATCGCTGTGTCATTTGTTGGTGACGCTCGGGCTCGCGCTGCTGCTTCTTGGCTTGTTCGATCGCGAAATGTCGGTGCGTTGGCAACGGCTGACTGTGTTTGGCAGCGTCCCATTGTATTTTTATCTGGTGCATTGGCCGGTCGTTCATCTGCTGGCGGTCGGTGTGAGCTTTTTGCGAGATCTGCCCGTGAATTGGCTATTCCGTGCTCCCGACCCGACGCTGCCCGCAAACGATGTTGCGTTTGGTCGCGGCGCCGGTTGGCAGCCACAGTTTGGCGTCGATCTGCCGACCGTGTTTTTGATTTGGGTTCTTGTGACTGTGATTATGTATCCTGGTTGTGTGCGCTACGCTAAGCTGAAATTTGTCCGCCGCCCCCGCTGGGCAAGCTATTTTTGAGGAGGGAGGCGGTAGGCAGTGCGTTGTGTAAAGGCGGCGATGGCATCGCCGGTGCTGGACGATTGATACTATGCTCGTCATCAATTCTCATCGAATGCCGACTCCTATCGCAAAGTTTTTGCGATCGATCCCGCTGCCGCACGGACCGCAATGGTATTTGGTGGCGTATCGCTGGCTGCTGGTGGCCGCCAGTCTGTACACCGTCACGGTGATGTGGAACCTGTGGCAGGTGCGCTCCGATCCCAACTGGCAGGCCTGGAAATTCGCCACACCGGCACATTCTCAGGTGACGTGGCAACACCGACCCAGTGATGCCGAGCTAGCGCCGATGCTGCCGGTGTGGGATTGGTTGCCGCAATTCAGCATCGGCTGGCTGATCGTCGGCTCGCTGCTTTTGATTTTGATTCGTCCCCGAGCCGGACTTATCGCGCTCAGTGTGATTCTTGTGCTCGGAGTGCTGATGGATCGCACGCGCATTCAGCCGCACGCGCTGATGGTGCTGCTGATGATTGGCACGCTGCCCGGCGTCAATGCGCAATTGATCGGCCGAGCCGGTTTGATGACGCTGTGGTTTTGGGCCGGCTTTCATAAGCTGCTCATCGATTTCATCAAGCCCGATGGTATGTTTGGCTTTGCCAGCAACGTAATCCCCATGGATTTGGCCCGCTTCTTTCCGCCAGAAAGATACACCTGGAATACGCCGGCCTTAGGCAACGCCGTCGGCTGGAGCGTGGCCATTACCGAGATGCTGCTGGGCATTCTGTGCCTCTTTCCGCCGGCCCGCTGGCTGGTTGCAGTCGTGGCAGTAATTCTGCACTCCGGAGTGATTCTGTGGAATTGCGTGAGTCCGCGCAATAACTTAATCGGCTGGAACATCGTGCTGGGGCTCGCCGGCTTCGCGCTGATTTTGCCATGGCGCGAGTGGCCTTGGGTCACCTGGAAACAATGCCGTCCAGTGGTGCGCGTGCTGTCGATCGTTTTGCTCGTATATCCGGCGGGTTACTACTTGAATTGGTTCAATGCCTATTTCTCCTACTGTATTTACGTGCCGAACACGCCGTTTGGAATTCTGCATCGGCCCGATGAAAACCAGTTGGCAGTGCCCTTTGTGCCATACGATGCTGTGAATGTTCCGCTGCCGCCGGGACAAAGCATCGCTGAAGCGTACTTCGAGAAAATCCGCCGACCGGGCGATGTGATGATCATTCACGACCCCCGCCCGTGGGCACAACACAACGGCATGAACGGCCGGCAATTGACCGATTTAGGTGAATTCCGTCGCGGCAAGCACTGGGTCTACCAATACCCCGACGGCGCCATAGGCGCCGAAGGCGACGAAGATTTAGAAGGTCGCAAACAAGGATTGTGGACTACCTGGCACGCTAACGGCCAGCCCGCAGCGTATGGGTTGATGGTCGACAATTTGGAGCAAGGCCACTGGTATCACTGGTATCCCAACAGCAAGAAGCAAAGCGAGGGCGATTACGATCACGGTCTCCAAACCGGCCATTGGACCACGTGGTATGATGATGGTCAGAAAGAGACCGCAGGCGACTTCAAAGACGGCCAGCCCGACGGCCTCTGGGCCGAATGGACGCCCAGCGGCGAAGAAAGCCGCGTGGAATTCCGCAATGGTTTGCCTGTTCCCGCAGCCGCCAAATAGCTGCTTCCGGCTTAACGACCCGACAATGTTGCAGCCTCGGTGATTTGATCGGCCAATCTTCGACTGCAATTGTCGCCGGATTTCGCGAGCCGTATACTTTCCGTCCCGCCTTCGGAATTCTTGGATAGTCGCACGGAAATGCCTGCCACTCGTCAGTTGATAACCCGTCAAACCGCTCAGCCGCCGTTTTTCGTCGGCGTCGATCTGGGCGGCACCAACATTAAAGTCGGGCTCGTCGACGATCGTGGGCAATCGCTGGCCTATCTAAGCGTGCCGACTCAAGTCGAAGAGGGCCCCGAAGCGGGAACAAAACGCATGGGCCACACGGTCTTGGAAGTGATCAAGCAGGCCGGTTTAGCGCCCAGCGACATTGTTCGCGTCGGCCTCGGTTCCCCCGGCACAATGGATGTGCCAGCCGGCATGTTGCTGGAGCTCGTGAATCTGCGCGGGTGGGTGAATTTTCCAATCCGCGATCGACTTACCCACCATTGTGGCCTGCCCGTTACCTTGGCCAACGACGCCTCGGCAGCGGCGTACGGCGAGTTTTGGATCGGCTCCGGCAGCCAATTTAAGAGCATGGTGATGTTCACGCTGGGCACCGGCATTGGCTGCGGCATCATCGTCAATGGCGTTTCGATCGACGGCCAGCACAGCCACGGCGCCGAGTGTGGCCACATTCCGATCGATTTCCACGACAATGCCCGCCTATGCGGTTGCGGTCAGCCGGGCCATCTGGAAGCGTACGCCAGTGCCACGGCGGTGGTGAAGCGGACGATCGACGCGCTAGAAGCCGGCATGAAAACTTCGCTCAACGCGCACATGGAGCGCGGCGCACAGCTTACTCCGCAGCTAATTGGCGAAGAAGCCGAAGGCGACGATCCGCTGGCACTGGAAATCGTCATGGACACGGCCCGATATCTGGCCGTTGGCATCGTCACGCTGATGCACACGATCGATCCTGACGGCGTGCTGTTGGGCGGCGCGATGACGTTTGGCGGTAATAAATCGACCTTGGGACGCCGATTTTTGGAGCGGATTCGCGAAGAAGTACGCCGTCGGGCATTCCCCATTCCGGCCGCACAAACGACCATTGATTACGCCACGCTCGGCGGCGATGCCGGCTACATCGGCGCCGCCGGTTTGCGCGGCTGCACAGCGCGCTGCCGGGAAGCCCTAGCTGCGCAAGCGTGCAGTAGCAGCCCAGCCTTGCGAAAGACAATCCGTTCTCCGCGAAGTTAAAAAACAAGGCTCGCCAGAATTGGCGAGCCTGTGTTGTTTTGCGGCAAAGTCAGTTTGATGCACTAACTATTCACGCCTAGCTGCTTCCGATGGCGGCGGTACGAGAAAACACCGATAGAACCCAATCCCAGCCAAATCAGCAAGGAAGCAGGCTCTGGAGTGTCGCCAGGCGGCTGAGTGCTAAAACTACCACCTGCTAGAAACACGCCGGAATCATAAGCCGTATCGGCGCGGTCCGAAATCGCCAACTTGATCGTATGTTCACCCGCAGCCAGTCCCATTGCCGAGGCCGTCAGCACCGTGGTGATCCCATCGTATTGAGTATCATAGGGACCACCAGTGCCGCCAGCGCCGCCAGCACTATTGTCTCGGTAATAGGCCGAGTTCACACCATTGTTAACCGTATCGATGGAAACAGCGGTAGAGGTCGAAGGAATCAGGGCAATGTTGACGCCATCCAAAAAGAAGGCAAACACATCGTTGAAGCTGGTATTCACATACTCGTTGAACTCTTCGGAACCAAACACATAACTGAAAAACAAATCCCCCCCGACCGATCCATCGCCGAATGTAAATTTAAACGTCAGGCTGGTGGTGTCATCCGTGCCGCCCCCCACCAAGGCATCAAGATCGGCATCACCCAGTAATGACGCTAAGCCACCGGCATTGGGGGAATTATTTGGGGCCATCGCATTGGCAACATTCCCTGATGTTAGAATAATGCCGCTGGCAATTCCGATCCCGCCAGCACCGGCGTCTGTACCGCCCGTAAAGGTGCCGGAGGAAGTGCTGCTTCCCACTAAAGTAGGTGTTCCGACCACCGTAATGCCAGGTCCCACCAAGGTGGTTACTAGCGTAGTGACATTAGTATCCGCCGTCGTGGTCAACGCAGCTTGCGCGAGCTGACAGCCAAAAGGCACGCAGAAATTGCCGCTCCAAAGAAAATGCGCCAGTTCATAATTACGATGGCTCCTAATTCAGGATAAAACCTGGATGCTTTACCACGCTTCTACCAATGCCTCGCGTTCCTCAAACCAGCCCAATGCCGAGCGTTTCGGTCGAACTTATCAACGTTTTCAAACAACCACTGGTTCCAGGCGCCCTTGCGATATACCGCCCAGTCCTTCTTCCCTTCTTCAAATCGTTCGTTTTGCAGCTTCTGAGGAGCAACCCCTCATCGCCCCAAAACGAGCGATCGCTAAAACTACACTTACGCTACAACTTGTATGCCGCCAAAGAGGGATTCCTGACAATTTGGGCGACAATTATTTCAATTATTTCAATTGTTTTCGCTTGGTTCTCCTCGTTCCATCTCCGAACGGCCTATTGTCGATAGCCGGGCAATCTTCGTAACATTCAACGACTAGGCCCGTTGCGCTGGCTCGCAGTTCAAAGTAGGGCGTTACCGATGGCTAATTTCCATGGGTTTCGCTTAGAACGCCGGGGCCTCGCCGAGACCCGACCCTCAATCCCTGTCTGCTGCCCCTTGCCAAATGCCCGATAATCGCCAGATCCGTAATTTCTGCATCATCGCCCACATCGATCATGGCAAAAGCACGCTGGCCGACCGGCTGATCGAGCTGACCGGCACGGTCCAGAAGCGTGAAATGCACGAGCAACTGCTCGACGACATGGCATTGGAGCGCCAACGCGGCATCACGATTAAAGCCCGCGCTGTATCGATGCGGTACAGACAGAACGGCGAAGAATTCGAGCTGAATCTGGTCGATACGCCCGGCCATGTCGATTTCCACTACGAGGTCTCGCGCAGCCTGGCCTGCTGCGAAGGAGCGGTGTTGCTGGTCGATGCCTTTCAAGGGGTCGAAGCCCAAACCGTGGCCAATGCACTGGCCGCGATGGAGCACAACCTCACCATCGTGCCGGTGCTCAACAAGGTCGATCTGAAACACGCCCGGCCGGAAGAAGTGATGCTGGAAATGGAGCAGGTGCTGGGCATCAAGCCGGAGGAAGTTCTGAAGTGCAGCGGCAAAACCGGCGTTGGCGTGGCCGAGTTGTTGGAAGTCATTGTCGAGCGCATTCCGCCGCCGACGGGCGATCCCAAGGCCCCGCTGCAAGCCATGCTCTTCGATTCCCACTACGACGATTATCGCGGCGCCATCGCCTATGTGCGGCTGATGCAAGGCTCGGTCGAGAAGGGCCAGAAGATTCGCTTTCTCAAAGCCGAGGCCACGTTCGAAGTTTTGGAACTCGGTCAGTTCGTACCGGAACGTCAGGCCGTTGAGAAACTCGTCGCGGGCGAAGTCGGTTATTTGATCTGCAATATCAAAGACATTAAAGACATTCACATTGGCGACACGGTCACCGTGCCCGGCGACAATGCCGCCCCTGCCCTGCCAGGCTACCGTCCGCCGCAACGCATGGTTTACTGTGGGCTATATCCGTCGGATGGCCAAAACTTCGAAGAGCTGCGCGATGCCCTGGGGAAGCTGGCTATCAACGACCCCAGTTTCGAGTTCACTCCGGAAACGAGCGAGGCCTTGGGCTTCGGCTTCCGCTGCGGGTTCCTGGGCCTCTTGCACATGGAGATCATCCAACAGCGGCTCGAACAGGAAGCCGACTTGGATTTGGTGCAAACCGCGCCCAACGTCACCTATCAAATCGTCACGCACGATGGCGAGACGCTGGAGATTCACAATCCGCAAGATGTTCCGGAAGCGGGTTCGATCGAAGAATTCCGCCAACCGATGGTCCGCGTCAACTTCGTATTGCCGGTGGAGTACATCGGCCCGGTCATGCAGCTTTCGACTGATCGCCGCGGCACCTACGTTCGTACCGAGTATCTTGGCCCCACGCGGGCAATGATCACGTTCGATCTGCCGCTGGCCGAAGTCGTGTACGACATGCACGACAAACTGAAGAGCATTACCCGCGGCTACGGCACGATGGATTACGAATTGCTCGGTTATGTGCCGGCTGATCTGGTGCGGATGGATATTCTGGTGGGTGGCAAAAAAGTCGATGCGCTTTCCATCATCTGCGACCGCCGCGACGCCGATCGCCGTGGCCGAGCCATCGTCAAAAAGCTGCGGACCGAAATCGATCGTCACATGTTTGAAATCGCCATCCAAGCCGCCATCGGCAGCCGCATCATCGCGCGTGAAACCATTTCCGCCATGCGCAAAAATGTCACCGCGAAATGCTACGGCGGCGACATCACCCGCAAGCGCAAACTGTGGGCGAAACAGAAGGAAGGCAAAAAGCGGATGAAATCAATCGGCAGCGTCGACATTCCGCAAAAAGCGTTCTTGGCGGTGCTGGAATCGGGCGAGAAAGATTGAGCGATCCCATAAAGTCGCCGGACGCCAAATATATTCGTCTAATCTCGTCCATTCTCCGCGCTTGTCGATTGGGTAGCACGCGCCTTCTCCTGGCACTTGTGAACCGTCCAAAAAACCCGTAACTTGGGTTTTCACAGGTCATCGGGGGATGTCTTACAAGGTGGTTTTCACCGCACTGCTATGCCCATTAAACCCGCCCGACCCCCAGTGCGCGTCGCCATTGTTGGTGCCGGAAAAGTCAGTGATTATCACCATGTGCCAGGCATCCGGCTCGATAAGCGTGCCCAATTAGTCGCTGCTTGCGATGCCGATCCAAAACTGCTCGATGCCCGCAAACAGGAGTGGGGCGTCGATAAAATCACGACTGATTTTCAAACGATCGTCGGCGATAAAGACATCGACGCCATCGTCATCGCCACGCCGAACTTCACCCACAAGAACATGGCCGTGGCGGCGGCGAAGGCCGGCAAGCACATCATGTGCGAAAAGCCGCTGGGGCTCAACTCCGGCGAGGTCCGCGAAATGTACACGGCCGCCCGCGATGCCGGCGTGGTGCGCATGACGGCGTTTACCTACCGGTTTGCTCCGGCCATGCGGTATCTCAAACATTTGGTCAAATCCGGCTCGCTCGGCCAGCCGCGGCACTTCCGCAGTCAACGCTTCTTGGATTGGCCGGAAACCAGTTGGGCCTGGCGGCAATACAAAGCGAAAGCCGGGGCGGGCGATTTGTTCGACATGACCATCCACCGCATCGATTTTGCCATCGACCTGCTGGGCCCCATTCAAAGCGTTTGCGGCGCGGTGGCTCGCTTCGCCGATCGCACCTTCACTGCCGATGGTAAGCCTTGCCCGCCCTCGGACGTGGACGATTGGTCGAGCCTCATCGGCCAGTTCGCTAGCGGCGCCACCGGCGTGTGGGAAGGCACCACGCTGGCCAAAGGTTACGGCCGCAACGGTTTCGGTCACGAATGGGCGGAAATCAACGGTTCGGAAGGCTCTGCTGTTTATCAATTGCACTTGCCCAATACAATTCTCTTGGGCAAAACTGACAGCGATTTGGCGCCGCACCCCGTGCCGGCGGAATTCCTGAAACCGGCCGGCAGCCCGCGATCCCAGCCAGGGCGAGCCCGCCACAGTGTTCCGCTACGACCTGATGTGGGAATTCGTCTCGGCGATTGTCGAAGGGCGCGATGCCGTGCCCAGTTTTTACGACGGATTGAATTCCCAACTGGTGGCCGACGCGGTGTTGAAATCGCACGCCGAGCGACGGTGGATTGATACGCCGCTGGCAGAGAGATAGCGATCGGTGTTCAGCGGTAAGTTGCAGTATGCGAGCATAAAGCCGCGGATGCCATCCGCGGTTGCCACGCTGAAAGATATCGATCGCCGATGGTGCTTCACCGCGTTTACCAATCGCGGCTTTATGAAAGACAACTGGCCACTGAACACCGACGACTGACCTTCTGCACATGGCTACCGTTCCAGACCAAAACCTGAAAGCACCGCTGCGGCGGCTGGTAGGCGTGCAGGCAATAGCCATCGGCAGTTACGTTCCGGATGTCGTGGTGCGCAACGAAGACTTGGCGAAGTACGGCTGCGATCCAGATTGGATTATGCAGCGCACTGGCATTCGGGAGCGGAGACACACCCCGAGTAATCAGTCGACCAGCGATTTGGCCGTGGAGGCGGCCCGTCGGGCGATGCAGCAAGCCTCGGTGTCGCCTGCCGATATCGACCTGTTGGTGCTCGGCACATTTTCGCCCGATCTGCCAATTCCCTCCACGGCAAGCCAGGTGCAGCACAAGTTGGGTTTGCGCTGCCCGGCGTTCGATGTGGCGGCGGCCTGCGCCGGCTTCATGTATGCGTTGGTGACCGCGTCGCAGTACGTGGTCACCGGCTGCAGTCGGTTGGCGCTGGCGATTGGAGCCGATGCCAATTCCAGAATCGTCGAGCCGCACGATATCAAAACCTATCCGCTGTTCGGCGATGCCGGCGGGGCGGTGCTGCTGGCCCCCGGCAACGAGAATCAAGGGCTGATCGCTTACACGCTGGGGACCGACGGCAGCGGCGAAGAACTGCTCTGCATGAAAGCCGGCGGCTCGCGCAATCCGGCCAGTGTCGAAAGCGTCCAGCGCGGCGAACATTACATGCGAATGGACGGCAAGCCGATTTTCAAATGGGCCATCCGCCTGATCGACCGCAGCGTGCGCGACGTGTTGGAGCAGGCGAAACTGAAAATCGAAGATGTCGATCTGTTCGTGCTGCATCAGGCCAACATCCGCATCCTCGACGCCGCCGCCGAAGAGTTGGGCATCGACCGCCGCAAGATGTTCACCAACCTGGAAAAATACGGCAACACCTCCGCCGGCAGCATTCCGCTCGCGCTGGACGAAGCGGTGCAGCAAGGCCGCGTGCACCGCGGCAGCAACATCATCCTCTGCGGCTTCGGCGCCGGGCTGGCATGGGGTACAGCCCTGTGGCGTTGGTAATTCTCGCGCTCGGAATCTTCCGGTGCATCTGATTTTCTCGGCAATTTCTGCTGCCAGAGAAAAATTCTGTAACCCCAGCGGCTGCGCATCATCCAACAGGTAGGTCATGACCCTACCGTATTTCGAATCGTTGGAAACCAATCAAAAAAAACCGCCCCTGTTGGGCACAAGGAGAATCGACCATGTTACATAAATCGTTCTGGGGTCTGGCCGCGACCCTCAATGTCTGTTGTTTCGCGCAAACTGTCTTTGCCGCCGATGTTTGTTACGAAGCCGGCAGTGCCGCGCCCACCTCTACCATTCAAAAGCCAACTTCTGCGATGGTTGAAAAACAGATGCCCGCGATGCCGACCCGCGGCACACAGATGGCAGGCAATGCGATGCCGGCCAAGTCGATGCCCGTCAGCGACAATCGCATGATGGACGCGCAGACGTCGGCGCCAGAGCAACTCTATACCATCAACAACGACCCGCAGCAAAATGGCTTAGTCGTGCTCAAACGTCGCGACAATGGCTCGCTGACTCCGGCTGGCGCACCATCGCGCTGGGCGGCAAAGGTCTCACCGGCGGCGATATCGACGAGCAAGGCGCTGTCCGCGCCCACGGTCGATTTGTGATTGCCGTCGATCCTGGCAGCCAATCGATTGCCGTGCTGGAGCGCAAAGGAGACAAGCTCATGCCGGTCGCCGGCTCGCCGTTTGCCTCGGGCGGATTCACCCCGCTCAGTGTCACAGCGCACGGCAACCTGGTTTACGTAGCCAATCAGGCCACGCCGTTCTCCAACCCGACTCAGCGCCCCCAACATCATGGGCTTTCGCCTGGAAAACGATGGCCGGCTCGCTCCCATCGCCAATTCGAAAATCAATTTTCCCAACGGCGAAGGCCCGGCGCAAATCGAGTTCAGCCCCAATGGCAAATTCGTCGCGGTGACTTCGGGCTTCCAAAATGAACCGGCCAGCCGCATTCACAACTTCTTGGTGCAAAAAGATGGCACGCTCGCGCCGGTCTCGGGTGCGGCGGTGCAACCCAACGGTGCCTCGGGCGTGGTTGGCTTCTCTTGGGCTCCCGATAGTCAGCGGCTCTTCGTCTCGAACTTCCGCGGCAGTGCGATCATCACGTTGAATGTTGACCCGGCAACCGGCGCCTGCATCAACAAGGCGATGCTCTGCCGAACGGCGAAAAGGCCGCTTGCTGGACCACCATCTCCGCTGACGGTAAGACGCTGTATGCAGCGAATTTCGTGAGCAACTCGATCAGCGTTTACGATATCGCGGCCGATGGCCAGCTCAAACTGCTTGGCACTACGCCCCGCCGCACGTCGATGACTGGGCCCGATACGAAAGACATCGCGCTCTCGGCCGATGGCAAAACCCTGTACGCCGTGGCCTCGGGTGCTCGTGAAATCGCCGTGTTCGAAGTTCACACCGATCGCAGTCTCACGGAGCTGTCTGCCGATCGCTCGCCGTTGAAAGTCACGACGGGCCAAAACATTACCGGCCTGGTCGCCGGCAAGTAAATTCGAACGATCTGGCCAACTCGGTCGCATTCAATCCGGGTGACACCTTAAAGGGCCTGACGTCCGATTTCACTCGGCGTCGGGTCTTTTTTGCGTCGATCCGTTTTCATCAACTCAAACCTCTATTCGACAAGGATCCTTCCCATGACTCCCGACAACAATCAAACTGCCATGAAAAAATCGGCAACCAAGCGCAATGTTATTATCGTGCTGGCCGTCATCGTTGTCGCCGGTCTCTGGTACGCGTTCCGCCCAGAGTTGCTGTTTATCAATCGCAAAGTCGCGGAAGCGTTGCCGATGTCCGCCGAGCACACTCCACCGGCGGCCATTGCCAAGGGCATGTTTCATTCGGTTGCCCACGAAACGCAAGGCGACGCCACGGTCTATCAAACGCCCGACGGCAAAAAGTTTGTGCGATTCACAAATTTTCACACCTCCAACGGTCCGGACGTGGTGGTTTATCTGGTGGCTGTCGACAATGCTCAAGACAGCGCCACGGTCAAAGACGCTGACGTGATCAATCTGGGGTCGATGAAAGGCAACATCGGCGATCAGAATTATGAACTGCCCGCGAATATCGACCTGCATAAATTCCGCGCCGTCACCATCTGGTGCCGCCGTTTCAACGTGAATTTCGCCACCGCGCCGCTCCATTCCGCGCGGGACGCCACCGCTGGCTAGCTCGGCAATGAATGTGGTATTCTTTTCCGGAGCAAGTCATTGAACCGCAGAGATGCAGGGGAAAGAATATCGGCCGCAAATGAACGCGAATAAACGCAAATTGGCAGCATGATTTCAATTTGAGCATTGGCACTTCTGAATCTATCTTTTTCATCCGCGTTTATTTGCGTTCATTCGCGGCAATTTCATCCCTCCTCTCCGCGTCTCCGCGTCTCCGCGGTTAATTTGAAACTTAAAACATCATGAGCAAAGTAAAAAGCCTTCCCAAGCGTTCCCAAGTCAAACCGGCCGATTGCTGGAATCTCGCCAGTCTGTTCAAAAACGATGCCGCGTGGGAAACGGCGTTCAAGAAATGGGACGGCGAAATCGATGGCTACGAAAAGTTCGCCGGCACGCTTGGCGAGAGTCCGAAATCGCTGGCCGCGTGCTTTGAATTCGACATCCGCATGGATCGCGCCGGAGATCGGCTCGGCACTTACGCTTTTTTGAAAACCGCCGAAGATACCGCCAACAGCACGTATCAGCGGATGATCGGCCGGTTCCGCAATGCGGCCAGTCGCGCGGGGCAGGCGGCCAGCTACATCCGCCCGGAGATCATGGCGATTCCGACGGCGAAGATCAAAAAGTTTCTCGCCGCCAAGGAGCTGGCCCCGCACCGCATCACGCTCGAGCGCATGCTGCGTTACAAGCCGCACACGCTCAGCAAGCCCGAAGAAAAACTGCTGGCGATGCAGGCCGAGATGTCGGAAACCGCCAACCAGGTGTTCCGCCAACTGGCCGATGCCGATCTGAAATTCGGCAGCGTGAAAAACGAAAAAGGAGAACTGGTCGAACTGAGCAACGCCACGTTCTCTTCGTTTTTGTATTCGCCGAAGCGTGCGGTCCGCAAAGCGGCGTTCCATCAGTTTTACGAGCAATACCAAGGGCACGAAAACACGCTGGCCGCGGCGCTGGGTGGTTCGATGCAGCGCGATGTGTACTACGCCAAAGCCCGCGGATACGAGACCGCCCTCTCGGCCGCGCTCTTCAGCGACAACGTGCCGCACTCGGTCTACGACAACCTGATTGCCGCGGTGCACAAAAATCTGCCCGCGCTGTATCACTATTACGAATTGCGGCGGCGGAAGATGAAGCTGCCCGACATTCATCATTACGACACCTACGTGCCCATTCTCAGCGAGTTGGAAACGCGCCGCACGTGGGATCAGGCCGTGAAAGCCGTCGTCGGTTCGCTGGAGCCGCTGGGGAGCGATTACTGCGGCGTGCTGGAGCGTGGGCTGAACAACGGCTGGTGCGATCGCTATCCGAACCAGGGCAAACAAAGCGGCGCGTTTTCGGCCGGCTCGTTCGATGGCGAACCGTACATCATGATGAACTACCAGAGCGACGTGCTCGACCACATGTTCACGCTGGCCCACGAGGCGGGCCACTCGATGCACAGCTACTTCTCTGCCAAGCATCAGCCGTTTCAATATTACAACTACACCATTTTCGTCGCCGAAGTGGCCAGCACGTTCAACGAGCAACTGCTAAGCCGGCACTTGATGGAGAAAGCCAAGAGCGCTGACGAAAAAGCGTACCTGATTAACCGCGACATCGACGCCATCCGCGGCACGATCATTCGCCAGACGATGTTCGCTGAGTTCGAAAAAGTGGCCCACGCGCTGGTCGAAGCCGGCGAACCGCTGACGGTCGAGAAATTCAAAGAGGTATATCGCGAACTTTTGAAAAAATACTTCGGCCCCGACTTTGCGATCGACGACGAGTTGGCGTTGGAATGCTTCCGCATTCCGCACTTCTACCGCGCATTCTACGTCTACAAGTACGCCACCGGCTTGTCGGCGGCCATTGCTTTATCGCAGCGCGTCACGAGCGGCGGCCGCAAAGAGCTGGACGATTACCTGAGCTTCCTCAAAGGCGGCTGCTCAAAATTCCCATTGGATTTGCTCCGCGACGCCGGCGTGGATATGGAAAAACCGCAGCCGGTGGATACGGCCCTGAAACACTTCGGGCATTTGGTGGATGAGCTGGACGAGCTGCTAGAGTAGCATCGGTTACGTGGAACGTTCTGTTCGACGTCAAAACGCACGACGCGACAGAATTCGCGCACCCAAACCGAAACTCAACACGCCCACCGAGAGCAGGATGCCCCAGGGGAGCAGCATTTCGGCGAGATCGAAGCCTCGCCAGATGGCGCCTTCTAGGGCGAGGATGCCCCACTTGGCGGGGCAGAAGTGGCTCATAGTCAGCATCCAATCGGGCATGGCGATTAGCGGAACCAGGGCGCCTCCCAGAGTCGCCATTACCAATATGATTGCCAATGCAGAACCGCCGACGGCTTGCTCCGTGCGACCCAGGACTGAGAGCAGCATCATGAGCCCGGAGAAGCACACGCTTATGGCGGCGATGCTGGTGAGCACATAGGGCCAACTGGACACGCGCACTCCCAGACACGTGACTCCCACGAGCAAGAGGATGCAGGCCGTGCCGATGCAGGACAGGAAACATGCCAACCCCTTGCCTCCGAGAATGTGCATCTTGCCTAACGGCGCCACGCGCAGACGTAGCAGTGTCCCTTGCTTTTGCTCGATGATGATCGACATTGTAAATGTCATCATGCAGCCGAGTACGGCCCAAAGAATCGAAGAAGGGAACGTGATTTCAAAAGCGCTGCGCGGCTTTGACCGATCGGAGATCACGGGAACAACGTTGAGCTTTAATCCCGCAAAGGGTCCCCCTTCGCTCAGAACCTTCGTGGTGAGCAACTTGGGCACGAAGCCGTCGAGCATGGTGAAGGACTCGAGCAGTATTTTCTTCTGCGCCTCGGGCAAATCCCGCGCCTGCTCGACTTCTTTCTGCGCGATTTTAAGCCACCTGCGTATTTCCTCAGGGTCCGTCAACTGTTGCTCGAGAATCGACAACGTCGCCTCCATCATGATGCCTTGGAGAAACCCCGCCGCTGCCTGTCGGCTCGGGTCGACGCCGAACTCGATTTTCGTGCCATTTTGGCCGAACGGGCGCAGCGATTCGCCAAATCCGGGATGGAGGAGCAGATAAGCAGTCAGGTCGCCGCGGCGCACGCTCTGTGTTGCGGAATCGCGGTCATGCGGCTGCCCTTTCGTTTGCGTCTGAACCAAGCGAACGTTCGCATGGGCCGAGAGTTTTTCGGCAAGTGCTTTCGAAACGGCCGAGTTATCCTCGTCGATGAAGGCGATGCTCATCGTGGGGGACCCGAAACTTCTGCTTATAATCGCACCATAGAACAAGCCAAAGGCCAGCGGAAACGCGATCACCCAGAAGAGCGCGGTTTTGTTGCGCCCGAGCAAGAGCAGGTCTTTCAAGGTGAGTGTGAGCATGGGGCGCATCAGTCGCGAAGCCTTCGGCCAGTCAGGTTCAAAAACACGGATTCGAGGCTGGGCCGATCGATGTGAAAGCGAACGAACTGGACGCCCGCGTTCCTGAGCCGGTCGGCATCTTCGAAAGGCTGTTCGCTGGCGAAGCGGAGCATGTTGCCCTCCAGCGGCGCGGGCAAGGAGACACCATCGGGGATTTGCACCAGCTCGGCCTCGAGCATGGAAGCCCCACCATGCTTCCGTAAGAGTTCGTCCACAGTATCGACGGCCAGAATCTTGCCCTGATCCATAATGGCGACGCGATCGCAGAGCCGCTCGGCCTCTTCCATGTAATGGGTGGTGTAGAGGATGGTGCCGCCCGCACGGGCAAACTCTTCGATCGAGTCGAGGAGGTGATTGCGGGACTGCGGATCGACGCCGGCGGTTGGCTCATCGAGAAGCAGAACCGGCGGATCATGCACCAAAGCACACGCCAGGTTGAGCCGCCGCTTCATACCGCCCGAATACGTCTTAACGCGGTCACCGGCGCGAGCGGTCAACTCCGCCAAGCCGAGGCACCAGCTCACGCGTTCTTTGAGACGATCGCCTGTCAGGCCGTACAGTCTGCCGAAAAAGGAAAGGTTCTCCGCGGCACTGAGCTCGTCATAAAGGGCTTCGACCTGCGGCGCCACGCCAATTTGGCGGCGCACATCCGGTCGCGTCGGATCGGTCGAACCGTTGATGGTGACTTCGCCGTCGTCGGGCCGCAACGCTCCGATCAGCATGTGAATCGTCGTCGTCTTTCCTGCGCCGTTGGGACCGAGAAGGCCGAACGTCTCGCCAGCGACCAGCTCCAAGCTGACCCCGTCAACAGCCTGAATTTTCGCATATGCTTTTCGCAAGTGGCGGGCGCGAATCATGCTGGCCTCCCTAGATGGCGATGGTAACGAAGCAAACGGCGGCGACTCCGGCGATGAACCAATTTCTATATACATTCATTGACAGGACTTTATTAACTGTGGATTAGGTTCGTCAGGCGGGGATTGCGCAAGCTGCCAAGTTGCACCACCGACCAATCGATCCATTTCGCGATTGGTCCGATCGCATACGTGACTCCGAATACTGGTTTTGGACCGGCGCGGCAATTAATACGGTATTCGGTCGAACGAGAAATATATTGGGCGCCATCGAGCCTGCAATGGCGACACGGCGGAAGCCGCATTCGGCGGGGCTCTCCCAAAGCACCACAAGGCTTCGTACAGTCCTAAGGAGTAGCTGGCCCTTCGAAATAGCGGGTGGCGCACAGGTAGATTCCGAAATGTTCTAGTCGTCAGAATATCGTCAGAATCCTTGTAAAACCGTGGAAAATTTAGAAGAATTGGAAGCGTTTTCATCCGGAATTGGCCGGGAGAACGCTGAGAATAGATTCGCTCACACGGTAGGGGTCACTGGTTCGAATCCGGTGCTGCCCATTTTTGGAAAACGATGCTGTCTCCCGACTTTCAACAGATTTGCAGTGTCGTTTTGGGTTGTCAGACCCATCGATAGTCGTCGTAATCTCCGATTCTTGAATCTCGCGCAAGAATGCCGCGGCGCAAGGGCTGAATGGTGCGTTTTGACAGAAAAATAGTCCGATCTCGCCAAATTGTTGGATGTCATGCAGATTGCAAGTCGGATCTCTGCAAATTTTTTGGGCACTTGGCTCTTGACACGATACCTGTTCTTTAGTACACTTGTTGAAAGATGCCGCTTTTCCGGCCGGATTGCGCCAGGCGAAGACGCTGAAGCGATTGATGCACCTGGCGATCGGTTGAAGTGCGGGATCAAGTGTGCCCGGTGTGATTTAGCTCCACGCGGTGTGATTGTCACCGCTCGGTGTGATTAGCGCCGTGCGGCGGCGGATTGGCGCTGGAAGTGCGCGCGGGCGCGGAGTGAATTTTGTCGTTTTTGAAATTATGGTGCAAAGTGTTATGGCAAAGCGAGTTGACATTGATCGGCGCGGCACGGCAATGACAAAATGCGACAGAATGGCGGCCTGTTTTGTCGTGGCAATTGGCGAGAACGCTCGAGTTTTTTCGAGCGGAACGGCGGCCAAGTGCGACAGAATTCGGGCAATTATGACCAAAAAAATCGTTTTCCAGAAAACTGCGACACAATTCGGCGATTCGCTCGAGAAAACACGGCTCGATCGCTTGCCGAGGCAGCATTTCAGCAGCGACAAAATGCGACACAATTCATGCTCTCTTGCCCGCGTGACTTCGGCGGACGCAGAGCACATAATCGGAGTTCGGTAACAGCACGCTTTGGTGCAGCCTAAAGAAACACACTCGCCCAGAGGCGCAATCATGCAACTTGGACTTGTCACTTATATGTGGGGCGCAGAGTGGGACTTGCCCACCATTCTCAAGAATTGTGAGGCCGCTGGTTTCAAAGGCGTGGAACTTCGCACGCAGCATAAGCATGGCGTCGAGCCATCGCTGAATGCCGACCAGCGCAAAGATGTGGCCAAGCGTTTTGCTGATAGCCCTGTGCAGTTTGTCGGCTGTGGGACGATCTGCGAGTTTCAAGATCCGAAAACATTGCAAAAGAACATCGACCAAACGAAAGCCTTCATCGAACTAGCGCACGACCTGGGGGGCAGCGGCGTGAAAGTACGGCCCAACGGTTTTCCCAAAGGGGCCGACGAGCAGAAGACGCTCGAGCAAATCGGCCAGGCTCTGCATGAAATTGCCGAGTACGGTAACGGCTACGGCATGCAAATTCGCTTGGAAGTGCACGGCCCCGGCACGCAAGAAATTCCGAACACCAAAAAAATCATGGAAGTGGCCAACCACGATTACGCCCGCATTTGCTGGAACTGCAACCCGACCGATATGAAAGGCGACGGGCTGGAAGCCAACTTCAACAGCGTGCGCAAGTACTTCGGCGATACGATCCACATCCACGACTTCACGACCGAGTATCCGTGGGACGAGTTTTACAAACTGCTCAAGAAATCGAACTATGAAAGCTGGACGCTGCTGGAAGAGAGCAAAGTGCCGAAGGACATCGTGGGGGCGATGAAAGAATTTCGCGAAAAATGGGAAGCTGTGACGGGATGAATGACGACCAAAATGACTAGTGCAGTTCCATTTTACGTATAGCGGTATCCGCAGTGCCGGAAGTAGCGGCGGCATTCGGTTTCGTTGAACTCTTCCAGAATGCGGCCACAAAGTTCCCAAAGCTTATCGACGGTGCGCTCTGCGCCGTCGCGGAGCAGCTTCTTCAGTTTTGAAAATGCCAGCTCAATGGGGTTGAGGTCGGGCGAGTAGGGTGGCAGATAACGTAGTTCAGCGCCGGCGGCTTCGATGGCTTGCCGCACCCCCTTCACTTTGTGGCTGGATAGATTGTCCATCACCACGATGTCGCCCGGCCGGAGCGTGGGCGCTAAGTGTTGTTTGATCCACGCGAGAAAGAGGGAGCCGTTCATGGCGCCATCCACCGTCAGCGGGGCCACAAAACCTTCGGCCCGCAAGGCTCCGAGAAAGGTCGTCGTTTGCCAGCGCCCCGAGGGTGTCTTTTCGGTCAGGCGCGCACCTTGCGGCGACCGGCCATAGATGCGGGTCATGTTGGTTTTGGCCCAGGTTTCGTCGATGAAGACCACCTGGCGTGGATCGATCGCCGCTTGGGACGCCGCGCCACTCCAGACGCCGATCCGCCACGTCAGGACGTTCCTGCTCGGAGGCGATCAGCGTCTTTTTTTTCGCGTTCGTTCCAGCGCAGCGCAAGCGTTGCAGATCGTTTGCAGGCACACTTCTTGGCCCCGTTCCGCTTTCAGGTCGGCTTGCAGTTCACGTAGATAAATGTCCGGCCGCGCGTCGATCTTGGCTAACAACCACTCGGCCCAAGCTTGCCACTTGGGCTTGCGGTCACGCGTCGTCTTCGCGGCAATCTGACCTTTCTCGCGACGGTGCTGCTTAATCCGTCGGACCCAAGATTCGGAGACGCCAAACCGCAACGCCACGGCTTGAGTCCCTACATTCGCATCGCACGCAGCCAGCACTTGGCTACGAAACTCCTTCGTGTAAGCTTCCATCGACCACCTCCTTGAGATGGCCCCAGCTTAACCAGTTCGCCTAGAGGGCGCTAGAGCCTCGGTGGAAGCGCTCTAATGACCAATATAAGCGGTCGCCGTCTCATTTTTTGGTCATTGGTGCTTGGTCATTGGTAATTCGCCTTCTACATCGGTGTAACCCAAATTAGCGGCTTGCCCGCGTCGTCTACGCGGACTTCCGATCTTAGTCCGATCTGGTTCAACACTCGTTCGAAGATGCGGCGGTAGTACGTTTTGCCCGGCGGCACTTTGACGGTCTTCTTCAAATCGATTCGTTGGCGGACCATCCCGTTGTGATCGAAGAGCATCGGAACATTTAGCCGGCCTTGCAGCGCCGTGATAGCTTCGCCGGCCGGCACGCCGTCGATATCGACGTTGATAAACTCATACAGCGCCGGCACCAGTTTCTGTTCATCTTTCTCTTCCGGGGGCCAACCGATGGGCCACATGTCGCCGCCCGACGTTGGCGACATGAGCGCCAATTGCACTTGCTTACCCGCCGGGCGCGGCGCCAACACTCCGCCGGCCGGCCGAGCGATTGCTGCTAGCGCCGTGCCGATCGACAGGCCCTGCAATTCGTCGCGCACCGGTTCATCACCGATAATGGCCCGTTCGATCGCCGGATCGATCACGAGCGGCAGCGCCAGCCCCGGCTTGATGTCGGCAAGAACTTTTTCCGGTCGCAAACCCTTCGTGGAGAAAATGACGGGCGCGGATAATACCCTCTTCACTTCTGCAAACTGGTCCCCGCTCAGTCCAAACACGGTTTTGCGTTCTCCGGCCACGCCGCCGCCGGCTTGCACATCGGCAAGCCATTTTTTCAATTTGCCGACATCCGATGGCAAGAATTGCCCGCCGGAGGTCACGATTTCGCCGCGATTGTTAAGCTGCGCCGTAATTTGAATCAACCCCGCTTGCCCACTGGTTTGCTGCTGCACCTTCACCTGATCGCCGTTTTTTAGTGGCCGGAACCGTACATTGTCGACACCCAAATCGCTGAGTGTTTTCGCCCAGCGCTGCGCTGCCACGTTGGCCTGCAATCCAGGATCGACGGCAACTTCCATTTCGATGCGCGGTACGGCAGCGCTAACGATTTGGGGGCACACTTGGCCCACAATGAAAATCGCGCCGACGAACTCGGCCAGCCGCTGCAACATTGATCGTCGCATCCGGTTGCATCCTACATCAAGGCGTGGGGCATCCATGAACGAAGCCGACACGATTGTATCGCACTTGCCCCGACAACCCAAATGCAATTGGGCGGCTCTTTGGAACAACGGCAAACCGGCCACGTACGTCTTCAATTTCGGGCTAATATCAGCTGGCGCTTGAAATGAGGGACGCCCACCTTTTCAGCTGCTGGCGTCTGATAAATCGCCGCGATAGACTGCTCCTTTACCGTCTTCATACGCTTCATTGGGGGGAATTCATGTCAATCGTCAGCTCACGATTCATCGTAATTTCCGTTTTGCTGTCCGCGGGCCTTGGCTTCGCTGCTGACGTTGGAAAACTTGATTCCCCCAACGAGCCAACCGTCCCGTTTCTGTCGGGCAAACTCGGCACGCCCATCCGACTGTTCAATGGCAAAGACCTGAACGGCTGGGTCTGGTATCAGCGTCCGCCGCGCCGGCAAGAACGATCCGGCGGAAGTGAAGCTGGAAGATGTTTGGACCGTTAAAGATGGCGTGCTGCACTCCAAGGGCACACCGACCGGCTACTTGCGGACCGACAATGATTTCAAGAACTTCGTCCTGACCGTCGAAGAGCGGCACGTCGCCAAGGGCAACGGCGGACTGCTGGTCGGCATCAAACAGCCCGACAAGATTTGGCCCGGCATTGAAATTCAAACTATGACCGACCATGCCGGCGAGTATTGGAATCACAACTTGCTGAAAATGACAACCGATGCGGCCCGAACTCCGGAAAAAGAGAAAGGCCGACACGTGCTAATGATCGGGCCGAACTCTCAGAAGCCGGTTGGTGAGTGGGACACACTGGAGCTGATCGTCGACAACGGCAATCTGATTTACAAAGTGAACGGCCAGTTGCAAAACATCGCCACCGATACGGAATCGTTAGCCGGCAAAATCGGCTTGCAGGCTGAGGGTGCCGAAATGGAGTTCCGCAAAATGCAGCTGACGCCGATTGAACGACCTTAGTGCAGTTCCATTTTACGTATAGCGGTATCCGCAGTGCCGGAAGTAGCGGCGGCATTCGGTTTCGTTGAACTCTTCCAGAATGCGGCCACAAAGTTCTCAAAGCTTATCGACGGTGCGCTCGCGCCGTCGCGGAGCAGCTTCTTCAGTTTTGAAAATGCCAGCTCAATGGGGTTGAGGTCGGGCGAGTAGGGTGGCAGATAACGTAGTTCAGCGCCGGCGGCTTCGATGGCTTGCCGCACCCCCTTCACTTTGTGGCTGGATAGATTGTCCATCACCACGATGTCGCCCGGCCGGAGCGTGGGCGCTAAGTGTTGTTTGATCCACGCGAGAAAGAGGGAGCCGTTCATGGCGCCATCCACCGTCAGCGGGGCCACAAAACCTTCGGCCCGCAAGGCTCCGAGAAAGGTCGTCGTTTGCCAGCGCCCCGAGGGTGTCTTTTCGGTCAGGCGCGCACCTTGCGGCGACCGGCCATAGATGCGGGTCATGTTGGTTTTGGCCCAGGTTTCGTCGATGAAGACCACCTGGCGTGGATCGATCGCCGCTTGGGACGCCGCGCCACTCCAGACGCCGATCCGCCACGTCAGGACGTTCCTGCTCGGAGGCGATCAGCGTCTTTTTTTTCGCGTTCGTTCCAGCGCAGCGCAAGCGTTGCAGATCGTTTGCAGGCACACTTCTTGGCCCCGTTCCGCTTTCAGGTCGGCTTGCAGTTCACGTAGATAAATGTCCGGCCGCGCGTCGATCTTGGCTAACAACCACTCGGCCCAAGCTTGCCACTTGGGCTTGCGGTCACGCGTCGTCTTCGCGGCAATCTGACCTTTCTCGCGACGGTGCTGCTTAATCCGTCGGACCCAAGATTCGGAGACGCCAAACCGCAACGCCACGGCTTGAGTCCCTACATTCGCATCGCACGCAGCCAGCACTTGGCTACGAAACTCCTTCGTGTAAGCTTCCATCGACCACCTCCTTGAGATGGCCCCAGCTTAACCAGTTCGCCTAGAGGGCGCTAGAGCCTCGGTGGAAGCGCTCTAGTCGCCAGAATCGGCCGAAAAAGCCCCTGAAAACCGCTCTTGACCGGTTTTGGAGCTTCTCATATCTTTCCCGCCTCACGATGGCTGTCGCGGCGGGGGTGCAAGCTCATCCTGGCCGCGTGCCATCCTCAAGACAAATCATTCGCACGGTCCACTGGTGGATGGGTCTGCACGGGGATTGGCACGCGGCATGGGCCGAGCGAATCCTGCGGACCAGCGGAGCGATCACGGGAGCATGGAAGCGACCGTACGCTTCGATACAAAGCAGACGGTAAGACGGAACTGCCGTCAACGAACATGTGCGCCGCCCTGCGAGCGCGTCGAACTTTGCAAGGAGTGCATTTCTTTCCCACCGCGCGGGCAACACAAGTCCCTCAGCCGCTCGCACGAACAACGCCTACCGCATCGTCCAATCGCTCCCGGAAACGGATGGAGTCCTTTGCCCCCCTGGGACCCGGCCTTTCCGGGAGCCTTTTTGCGCAGAGGATCCCTTTTCTGCGGGGGAGATTCGAGAATCAGGCTGAACGAGTTTGCGACGAAGTCATTTGCGCAAGCTGACGGATTTCGGTCAGCAACTGGTCGAGCTTTTGTTTAAGTTCGCCGTGCCGTAATTCCTCGGAGGCCGGTTTCCGAGCCGTGAAAGAAATAGTTCCACCTGGTTCCAACACCGCCTTCTCGACATCGGCCAACGAGCCGAATCCTTGCCGGCGCGCGGCGGCTTCCAATTCCGACTCGGTGATCAGCTCTCGCTGGCAACTGTGGCTGAGCAACTTGCCATCAGCGACCAGGATGTCGGCGTCTCCTTCGATGAAATGCTCCAGCCGCTGGTGGCCATAAAGAAATCGCACCACGAGATAATTCACTGTCAAGAGCGTGGCGGCGCCGATCAGCCCGCCGGTGACAGAGTTGTCGTCGCCGATAATGGAATTCTGCACCGTGTTAGCCAGTGTGAGCAGCACCACCAGGTCGAACGGATTGAGTTGTGCCAATTGCCGCTTGCCCGCCATGCGTACACCCAAAATCAAGAACAGATACACAATGATGGGCCGGAGAATTTTTTCCAGCACTGGAATGCTGAGGTGAAACATATCGATCCAGATCGTCGAAGTATCGGCTCCGAGCAGCATGCAGAGATCTCCTTGAACAGACCGTGTTTATCAAAAAATGCGAGGTCGACGGACAAATTGCCCGACGACCTCGCGGAGATGCCGTGAAGCCGCGTTCATTCAAACCCGCAGCGTGCAGATTAGATTGTGACGTGCTGTGACGATTACTTCTTTTCGTCGGCAGGCGCGCCATGATCCGTATTGGCAGCGGGAGTCGCGCCTGTTTCGGCAGGAGCCGCCGCCGGGGTGGCCTTCTTTTCCGGGCTGCAGCCGGCGATGCCGATAATCATCACCGCGCCAATGACCGACGTGCAAACGAGAGCTACGCATTTCTTCAACATGGAATAACCTCCTCGTGAAAAACAAGCGCGAGGGCCGACCAACGCGGTCCAGTCTCTCGCCGCCTTGAGATAACTGTTATACGGTACACTCCCACGATGTTCAATCACCAATCGCTCACGGGAAACGGGCATTAGATCTGTCGGGCGCACGAAATCAGCGCCCTACTGCTAGGTATTTCGCGGTTGACGTCGAATTCTTGATACAATTGCAACTTAAATTATTTCGATGTCTGTTGCTTGGCAACGTACTGCCGCAATTCGGCAAGTTCGCGTTCATAGCCGCCGGAGAGAATGGGAAAGCGGCACCAGGTTTTCGGGTCAAGATTCTCGTCATCGACATGGAACGATGGCGCGTAGCGTTCACGCTTCCACTGATTTCGGCACCACAAGCGAAAGAATCGCTCGACCCAAGCGAGCAATTGCAGCAGCGTGTACTGCGGAAATTCTGCGTGCATGCGTTTGAACGTTTCCAATGGGCTGAGCTTGTCGCGAATAGCGGCACGTTCAATAGCATCGAGCAGCTCGTACGGCATCAAGTCGTCTTCGTCGGTCTGGCCGGCTTCCACGGGACGCAATTCCGCCGTCGGCGCTTGCAAGTTCACGGCACGCAACGCAGGAATTGGGCCGAGGCCATATGGCCCCTCGGTTTCCAGCCAGCGAAGCCATTTTCGCAGAAATGCTTTGTCGATGCCGGCGATGGGGCTGATGCCACCGGAAGTATCGCCATCCATCGTCGCATAACCGACCGCTGCTTCCGAACGGTTGCTGGTCGAGGCCAGCAGCGCGCTGCGCAAGTTTGCCAACATCCAGACGCTGGGTGGCGGCGCTCGGGCTTGAATGTTCTGCAGGGCGACGTCGTCAGTTTTCCAGTTCACGTCGCGGTCAATGGCTTTCGAGACCATCGAAATGTACTCTTGCACGATTCGATCGACATCGAACTCCAGAAACTCTGCCCCGATGGCTTCCGCCACACCTCGGGCTGCGCTGCGAGTGACATCGCCGCTATTACGCGTGGATTGATAAACGCACGCCAACACCCGACGTATGATGTCGCGCTCGCCGCTGGCCGCTTGAATTTCAGCAAAGTAGCTGAGCTTCGATAAGAACTTCTCGAGGCCAAGTTCCGCTACTCCGAATTGCACCAACATCGCCGCCAGGCAAGAGACCGCTGCGGAATCGGCTCCGCCGCTAATCGATACGACGAATCCCCGCGACCGGCTTTTGCGCATGTAATCGAACAGCGCAAGCGAAATTGCTCGCGCGAACTCTTCTTCTTTTACGTGCTGACCGATTTCCCATGCTTCCAGCTCGGCCCGCTGGGTTCGCGGTTCGCACTCCGGGAAAGCAAACGGCATGTGAACGCAATTGGCGGCGTCATCGGCAAATTCCGGTTGAAAGCTGCCAGTCCGTGCGGGTGAGTCGCGTGGCATCGAGGTCCACAAGCGCGGAAACAACGCCCCAATCGGCAAATGAGAATCGCGATCCCACGGCGACAAGCTGTCCTGCCGACGCAATCAGTGCTCCGCCGTCATAAATTGCTCGGCCCGCTTCATTTCCTAGTAAATTCGCATACAAGTAATGCACGCCGAACGCCCGGGAGCCCTCCAGCACAAACCGCTTCCGCACGTCAATTTTTCCAAAAGCAAAATGACTCGCGCTGGGGTTGAGAATGAGATCGACACTGCGAAGCGAAAGTTCCGCGCCGGGGCGATTGGCAACCCAGGCGTCTTCGCAAATTTCAAAACCGATTTTCAGGCCGCCGCAATCGAAGAAGATGTCGCCCAGCGGAAATTCTTGCCCATCGATCACAAATTCCGTTCGTCGACCAATCGGCCACGGCTTGAACCAACGCGGCTCGTAATGAATGCCGTCGCCGGCCAGATACCGCTTGGCGGTGAAGCCGGCGATGCAACCATCGACGGCCAAGCACGCCACGTCGTAGAGCGCATTGTGATACAACAGCGGCAAACCCAGTGAAACAATCAGGCCCTGAGTTTCAGGCAGAATCTCCTGCAAAACCCGCCACGACATCCGTTGCACGCCGGGCGAAAGAAAAGCATCTTCACAGCCGTAGCCGCTGATGCACAACTCCGGCAGACAGAGCACCGTGACTCCGCGCCGCCGGGCTTCGGCGATTGCCGACACGATGTTGGCCCGATTGGCATCCCACGCCAACGGTGTTTGGTTCAGCACAGCGGCGCCAACGTGAATGAGTTGCATGAAGCCAGGGTTCAGGAATCGGAGTCGGGGCTCAGGGCAATTGACGACAAGAAGAGCGCCTATCTTTTGTAATCATAGGCGCGAGGCTATTTCCCTCGACAGTTGATTTTTTCATCGGGAATCAGCAGATCCGGAAGCACTCGGCCGCCGATGACGGTTTCGTCGATGATCCGCGGCACGTCTTCCGGCTTCACGCCGCCGTACCAGATTTCCTGGGGATACAAGACAACCGTCGGTCCAAGTTCACACTGGTCAAGACAGCCCGCTTTGTTGACTCGGAACAATGGCCCCAGCTTGCGTTTTTTAAGTTCTACTTTGAACCGTTCGCGCAGCTCTTCGTTTCCTTCCGGATCGCAACACTTTCGACCGCCCGGCTCGCGCCGATTACAACAAACGAACAGATGGCAAATGAATTTGGGCATGTACAAACAATTGAAACCACAAAGGAGGACCCGCTTGCGGCAAAGCCGACAGGACAGTAGTTGAGTCGGTTAACCCTACTGCTTACTGTCGGCCCCGAAGAATCGCTCGTCAAGCTGGCGGCAGCCCTGGACACGGTAGTATTGGACCAATTCGATCCGCAGTCCGCGGGGCGAAAGCAGTTGCCGATCCCACTGCGCGGCCAAATCGGCGTGACGGTTGCGGTATTTCTGAATCGCCTCGCGCTGCTCGGCCGTGAGCTGCACGTTCTCCTCCATTGCTCGACCGCCGTCCATGATCGCCCGGCGGGCTGTTTGAAATTCGCCGCTGGCGCCGTATGCAATGCTGTCGAGAGTTTCCACCACGGCCGCGGCCTTGGCCGCTGAAACCAAGTCCATCTGTTCGCTCATTCCAGCTGAAGCGGCTAGCGCTTTCGCTAAGAGCGGGTTGTTCCTCGAGGCTTCCGCCACTTTCAAGCGTAACGCTTGAAACAGATCGGGCGAAAGATGTAGTTCCTTTTCTTCCAGACCTTGCGCAAAGTGATCGTAAATGGCCTCCTCGATTTCGCGCATTGGATCGTACGTCGGTTCACTGCGGCCAACGATCTGCAATTGGGGCGAAAACAGTGCTCCGGTGGGCGATACAAATCCGTCCCCCAGCGAAAGCCCGAGTTTGGCAAGATTCTCTTTCGTGTGTCCTTCGGCCGTCGTTTCGGTAACCGGGAAGAACAACTCGCGCGGCAAACCGGTTTCCTGAGCGCATAGCAAAAGGAAGCCGGCGCAGTAGGTATGAATTTTCTGGCCTTTGACGAGCTTGCCTTTCAGATCTGCAACGCGATCGGTGCGGAAATTCAAATCGAACTCAGTGGGATTTCCAATCAACGCGGCAGCCGCCTCTCCCATTTTTCGAGCCACGGCTGGATCGGGATGACGCACGAATACGTAATTAAGCGTTCTATCGAGAAACGCATCGACGTTCGTCGCCGGCAGGGCAGCGCCTTTTTCCGGCAAATCGACGATCACCATCCGCCGCTTACTGTCGCTGCCACTTTCCAACGCCACGACTCCTACATGCGTAAACAAGCCCGGCGACAAATCGGTGAACAAATTGTAAGGGGATGGATTTCGCATCAACAGCCAATCGCCGGGCTGCACATCGAAATGCCCGACGCGATAACTTTCCGTTTCGAGCCCGCGCTCAATCCGTGCGGACAGCCAGCCGAGCAGCGATTCGACGCGAGGCCGCTGCGACGGCTGCCACTCGGACCACTCGATTTTCAGCAACCGATCGCGCAGTTTAGCGGCGGTAATTGCGGGCTTGGGAAGAGATTCGTCATTCGCTTGCTCGGGCCGCGGATCTTGTGGCAGCCCCAACGTGCGAATGGCTTCGCTCGCAGCCAGCACCAACGCCGGCGGAGTTGCATTATCGAGCACCAAATCGGCCAGGTCGTCCAGCATGCGGATGTTGCCGGATGCCGCGATCAGTTGAATCAATTTCAGCTTTTGGGAGACCGATAGTCGCGGCGTTTCCTGCGGTTCGGCTGACAACTGCTGTTGTTGCTGTTGCAGGCGAGCCATTGCCAGCCGGCGTGGACCGCGCATTAAACCTGACGTCGCCAGCGGATTTGTTTGCATCGGGGATACAGGCACCGGCTTAATAGCATCCTGATTCTCGGAGTCGAACAACTCGACCGACATGACTTGAGCGCCGACGCTGCTGTGTTTTTCGAGCAGCAAATCGATCAAGCGTTCTCGTAGGTCAAGTCGTTCCGAGATTCGTCCGGCAACGCCATCGATAATGTCGATCATGGCGTACCGCAATCGGCCATCAAGCTCAATCGTCGCCGAGGTTGCCCGCAGGTAACCACGCAAGGCGTCGTATCGCTCTTTGTTATCGGGCATTCCCGCAAAATCGATGCGCATGGCCAGCAGATTGTCGAGTTCGCGATCCACCGCTTGCTGGACATCAACAAGGCGGCCGACGATTGCAATCTGCTCGTACGGCGGTTGCCCGGCGGCAACTCGGCCCCAAAGCACAACCCATTGCTCGACTGCCTTGACTGCTTCAGCTAGCGCCGGTGCATTTAACTGGCCGAACGAGGCTGCCGATGGAGGAATTAATTCGTGAAATCGTTTGAGCCAGGGGTCCAGCCCATCGACCTCTGGCGGAGCGGGAGCCTGCGGCTGCTCCGGAACCTGATCCGGCTGCTGGCCCAGAATTCGCTGCATCCGCGGCCCAAGTCGCGGCGACTGTGCGTTCACCGGCGCGGCGCCGACGATCAAAATCGCCGCCGCAGTCAGCCACGAAAATAAACTCGATGCCCTCCATGGCCGATTTAGCGGAACAGAACTCACGGCCAAAACCTTAAAACCCGGTAAAACACATAAAACGGTGCTCTATCTTGTACCTTGCTGGAGGGCGATGTGCTAGCACGTTTAATCCGATTTTTCAGCCACGCCAAGGGCCTTTTGCGACCTCGACAGGCGTGGTTCAGCCTGGCGCCGACCGATGGAAGTGAACATGCCGCCAACGACCGGCGGTGCGGCGCCAAACCCGGGTTTCTTCCATCGCCGTGGTGATGGGTTTGCCATCGGCGTCCAATTGTTGAGTCAGCCGGATGTACGCAATCACCGCTGTATCGTCGCCACAGAACGTCACAACCGGTTCAACCATCGTGGTGTTGATGGATTTGTTCGCGCCGCCCAGTTCGAAATAAAACTTGTGAAACGCCAGGCCCTGAACGACATGCCCGCGCGCTTCCGGTTCAAAGCAAGTGAGCTGCGGATCGCACAATTCTTCATACGTCTTCCAATCACCAGCGGCGATTGCATCAAGCAGTCGTCGATTCTGCTCCAGCAATTCTTCGGTTGAGGACATCAGCTATTCCAACCATTTCCGTCCGACATAAAACTAGGATTGATCTACGCATCTCGTTCGAGCAAGCCGAGTGAAAACAGTTTTTCGCGACATTCATCGCGCTCACGGCTTCGCGTCAATCCTGCCCAGCTCGGGTCTTGCGCGGCGAGAAAATCTTCCTCGGAGCCGCGAGATTTTCCCGCCGCCGCCAGCCGATCGACAAGCCGCACAATCAGTTCACGATCCAGCCGCGTCAAAAACATCGCCTGCAAGCGATAGTCGACGAACGCTTCCCACACCAGCGGAAACAGCGGCTGAATAATTTGGTCGCCGATAGTTTGGGCGTAGCTGCGAATTTCGTACTGCGCGTGCGTATCCATCCGCAGCGCCAGAAAGTGCAGCAAATTGTGCAGGTCGATCTTCCAGTACGCCTCGGTGTACGTGGAAAGCGGCAAATCCTTGCGGGCCTGTTCCCGAGCCACGCCAGCGGCAATCCGCTCTTCGTAAAGTTTTCGGGCTCGATCCTGAAACTCGGTTTCGCTGGTCGAGAGCTGTACTCCCAGCTCTTCATCCAACGGCGTCGCCGCTGCCCTGTCGATTTGTTGCCGCCTGGGTGCGCCATTCGCCGGGCGAGTGGTCTGCGCCGCATCGATCGCCAGCGAATAGCGCGTGCTGTATTCGTTCACATTGGCCGTGCGATGCCGAATCCATTGCCGCCAGCAATCCATCGGCACGCGGACCAGGAATTTGATCTCCGCCATTTCAAATGGCGTCGTGTGACGATGCCGCATCAGATAGCGAATCAAGCCCCGATCGTCCGACACTTTCCGCGTCCCTTCGCCGTAACTGACCCGAGCCGCCTGCACGACCGCCTGATCGTCCCCCATCACGTCCACCAGGCACACAAACCCATCGTCCAGCACCGGAAATTTCTTCCAGCGAAGTTCTTCGGCAGTGGCAACGTTGGTCGACATTTCAAACAGTGGTCGGTTGTCAGTGGACAGTAGTCAGTTGCTGCAATTCCGCTTGCTAAGCCGCTCGCGGCTTAGCGGTTCATTTCTGTTTCGCCAATAACTCTTCCAAAAGCTTCGCCAACAGTGCCGGGTTGTCTTTCTGAACCAAGGTCTCGATCCGTGACGTTGGCACTTTCAGCTTTTCCAATACCTTCACGATATCTTTCCAGCGCTTGGCTCTGGCCTTGCCTTCGGCCAAATAAAGTTCGGTGATGTGCTCGCCCAGCCGCTGCAGCAGAATCGTCTCCTGATTGTCGTAGTAGTTTTTGATGACTTTCTGCTGGTATTTCGAATAGTCGCCCATGCGAGACTCCGTTCAAACAGTCACGGCGGAAATGGCGGTGCGCCGTTGAAAGTAAACGCTGGTCGATGGTTCGACAAGTGGCTGGCGAAAATCCCCGCAGAAGCATCAAAGTTGTTATTCGCATGCGCTGGTTCGCTCGTACAATTTCGTCTTTCGCAGTTCGCCTTCCGTCTTTACCATCGCAGGGATGGCGCAAGGCAAACGGCATCCACTGCTGACTGGTACTGTCATTACAAGTGCCGGTACCCTGACCAGCCGCATTCTTGGCCTGGTGCGCGACATGGCCACCGCGGCGCTGTTTGGGTTGGCGGCCGGAGGCGTGCTCGATGCCCTGGTCATCGCGTTTCGTATTCCGAATTTGTTTCGAGCGCTGTTTGGCGAAGGGGCGCTGACGGCCAGCTACTTGCCGGTATTCGCCGATGATCTCGAACACCATCGGCCCGCGGCCTGGCAGTTGTTTCGAGCTACGATGTGGTGGCTGGTTGTTTTGCTCATGGCAATCGTCGTGGTCGGTGAACTGACGATCGGCGGCTGGGCCTACGTCATGCACGACGATCCGCAAGTTCTGCTCTTGGCCGGTTTGTCGGCGGTGTTGTTTCCCTATCTCATTCTGGTTTGCCTGGCGGCGATTACCTCGGCCACGTTGCAAGCGCTGGGCCGCTTTGCCTCTCCGGCATTTGCTCCGGCGGTACTCAATATTTGCTGGATCATCGGCGCAGTGCTCATTGCTCCCAGCGTAAGCGGCAATTCCGTCTCGCAAGCCTACGTGCTGGCCATCAGCGTCCTCATCGGCGGAGTGCTCCAGTGGGCCGTACAATGGCCGGATCTGCGGCGAGCAGGATTTCGTGTTCAGACACTTCAATCGGTAACAGATCCGTCGGCGATTGCCGATCGAGTCAAACTCATCCGCCGCGGCATGATCCCAACCACGGTGGCCCTGGTCGTCACGCAACTCAACACACTTTCCGACAGCCTTGTCGCCTGGGCATTGGCCGCGCCTCCCAATGGACCGCAAACCATTTCCTGGCTCAGCAATGTTCGTTATCCGATGGAGCAAGGTGCGGCCGCCGCTATTTATTTCGGCGAGCGGCTGTATCAGTTTCCGCTGGGCCTGATCGGCATCGCCGCCGCCACGGTGGTGTTTCCCCTGCTCAGCAGGCATGCAGCCCGTGGCGATCGACAATCCATCGGCCGCGATTTGACCCTTGGCCTGCGAATGGTGTTGCTGATTGCAGTGCCGTGCGCTGTCGGGCTGGTGGTGTTGGCCGAGCCGATTACTCGCTTGCTGTTCGGACACGGCCGGTTCACCGATCACGATGTTGCTCGCACCGCGCGGATGACCGCCATCTACGGCGCCGGCGTCTGGGCCTATTGCTCGCTGCCGGTTCTGGTCCGCGGCTTCTATGCACTGAGCGATCGAATACGGCCCTTGCGCGTCGCATTGGCTGCCGTGGTTTTGAACATCGTCTTGGATTTCAGCTTGATCTGGCCGCTGGCCGAAGCCGGCTTGGCCACCGCCACAGTCGTTTCGGCGGCTTTGCAAGCCATTGTGCTCGCAGTGTTGTTTGCGCCAGCATGTGCCGTTCCACTGGCGGCCGCTCAGGGCGACGATTATCCGCGCGGTGGTTGGCTCGGCGCTGATGGCGGTTGTCGGTCTTTTTGTCTTGCAACGAATTCCGATCGATGCGGGCCTTGGGAACACGCTGCTGCGGGTGCTCGGCCCCATGGCCGCGTGCATAGCCACGTATGCAGCCGCAATCGCTCTGATAGGCCGGTCCGAATGGCGCGACTTGTTCGCGCGCGCAATAGGCTTTTACCGCACTGGATTTTCCGCAGAATGGGCAGTAAATTGAGGGTTTCGCCAACTCGCGAAGTTGCCCGTGAAACTCACCGACCTCTGAACCTCGCCCACCATGCCGACGATTACGTTTGTCCACGAAAAAAAGGAAATCCAAGTGCCCGAGGGGGCCAACCTCCGCAAAGAAGCGCTGCAAGCCGGCATCAACGTGTATAACGGCTTCAATGGTTTTGGCGCGAGCCTCAACAAGATCATCAATTGTCACGGCTTGGGCCAATGCGGCACGTGCCGGGTGCTGATCGCCAAAGGCATCGAAAACGCCAATCCGCCCTCGATGATGGAAAAAATCAAATTTCGCGTGCCGGTGCCCGATCCGCTGCCGTGCCTGGCGTACATCGGCCATGAAGACACCATGCGGCTGGCCTGCTGCGTCACCGTGCATGGCGACATGACGGTCGACACCAAGCCGCAAATCGATTTGTTCGGCGAGAATTTTTTTAGCTAGAAGTTGCATGGATTGAACATGATTGGTTGTGCGACCCCCGGCTTCCGCCGGGGGCTGGTTGCTAGTCGCTAATTGCTAGTTGCTCTCTGTGAAACAAATTGTCGCCATTGTAAAGCCGTATCTGGCGGAAAAAGTGCTCGAAACACTGAAGCGAGCCCCCTTGGAGGCGGTCAGTGTGCGGGAAGTGAAAGGCTATGGACGGCAAAAAAGTTATCTCGATCAGTACGGCGATAGCGAATACTCGCTCGCCTTTCTTCCTAAGGTGGAAATCAGCTTGTGGGTCGAAGATTCGCGCTCCGAAGAAATTATTCGCAAGCTGGTCGAAGTGGCCAGAACCGGCCGCATGGGCGACGGCAAAATTTTCGTTTTGCCGGCGAAGCAGGTGGAGACAATCGACTTTTGACCCATTGACTCGAATGCCGTCCACTAAATGACGAAATTCGAATGACGAATGACGATTGAAATTCCAAGCTCCAAATTCCAAAGGTCGATTGAAGTTGACCGCGGAGCATTGGGTATTGGAATTTGGAATTTGGAATTCCATTCGGCATTCGAACTTCGTCATTCATCATTAATCTCCCATGTCGTCGCTCGTTGAAATCCAAAATCTCCGCACGTGGTTCTACACCGACGAAGGAGTCGTTCGGGCCGTCGATGACGTTTCACTCGTCATTCCTCGCGGCAAAACGCTCGGTCTGGTTGGCGAAAGCGGCTCGGGCAAAAGCGTCACGGCGCTCTCGGTGATGCGGCTTGTTTCTTCGCCGGGCCGCATCGCCGGCGGAAAAATTGTGATGCACGATAATGGCAAGCCCACCGTGCTTTCCGAATTGCGCGAAGCGGAAATGCGGCGCATCCGCGGCGCAGCGAATTTCGATGATCTTTCAAGAGCCAATGACTTCGCTCAACCCGGTGTTCACCATTGGCGCTCAAATTGGCGAAGCCATGCGGCTGCATCAAAACGTCGGCAAGGCCGAAGCCCGCCGTCGGGCCATCGACATGCTGCGCAAAGTGCGCATTCCCGGCGCCGGAAAAACGGGTCGATGAATACCCGCACCAGTTTTCCGGCGGCATGCGGCAACGAGCGATGATCGCCATGGCGCTGGCCTGCAATCCACGGCTGCTCATTGCCGACGAGCCCACCACGGCCCTTGATGTAACCATTCAAGCCCAAATTCTCGACCTGCTCCGCGCACTGCAGGCCGAGTTTGGCATGTCGATCTTGATGATCACGCACGACCTGGGCATCGTCGCCGAAATGGCCGACGACGTGGCCGTAATGTACGCCTCGAAGGTCGTTGAATACGCCCCGGTGAAAGAGCTGTTCGCCAATCCCTTGCATCCCTACACCGTTGGCCTCTTCCGCTCGCGCCCCGAACCGGCAAATTATTCTCGTTCTCCTCGGGGAGAGGGTCTGAGTGAGGCGACTGCTATTCTTCCCTCGCCCTCTGGGAGAGGGGACGGGGGTGAGGGGGAACTACCGGTCCGCCGCCCACGCCTGCTCACCATCCCCGGTATGGTTCCCAGCCCGTTGCATTTTCCCAGCGGTTGCAAATTCCATCCGCGCTGTCCGTTCAACGATGGTGCCCGCTGTACCACCGAAGAACCAGAGCTCCGCGAAATCCAAACCGGCCACTGGGCCCGCTGCCACTACGCCGGGCAGTTGGATTTTTCGAAACGGTAGCCAGCCAGCGCTGGGCAGTGAAGCGCAGGACAGCGAGCAGTTCCGGTTCAGTCGTCGCTCGTGAATGAAGCACGTGCGAGAAAAATACGAATCAAGGCGACAATGTTTGCGAAACGAGCCTGAAAAACGCGGCGTTTTTGAAAAGCATTGCTCCATGACTGTCACATCGCGGGATCCCAAGCCTAGGGGTTGCAACCCCTAGGCTTGGGTGCCGCCGACTCGATGGCACACCAAAAAATAAAAATCGATGCACAAATGTTAATGCGAAACCTTCGAAAAAAACGGCCTTTTTCACCAAACACTTTGTCATCACTTGGGCACGCAGCGCGTGACTAGCAGCCAGCAGATTTCACCACGGAGGCACAAAGACACGGAAAAGGCATTTATGTAGCCGCGAATGAACACCGATGAACGCCACTACGGACGAGGTCCAGCCAGCCACTGCCGATCTTCAATCTGCAACGGATCTTCACTCACTCCGTTTCTGCCCTGTCCCATTCGCGTTGATTTGCGTTCATTAGTGGCCAATCCTCCGGATTTCTCCGCGTCTCTGTGTCTCCGTGGTTATTTTCTGGCCCTTCCAGCGCGCACGATCGCCCACCCCAACGCGCCACGCCGGGGCAGGCCAATAAAAGTTGCGTTGCCAAAGAACGACATTTGCCAAGGCTGGCAAAAGGGACTCAGAGTTCCGGGTGAAATTATAGTGTACATGTGAATAAAATCAAGCCTCTTTTTAGGCCACCGCCAAAAATCGTGCCGAGCCTTGCCCCTGCCCGCAGCCCGGGTGCCACTGGCTCTGCCAGTGTCTGGATCAGCGCTCAAAAGGCGGAGAACTGAAGTACAGCGTCGACCAGTGGCGGCTGGAGTGGGTTCCAGTCGTCGGGAGAATTTTCGGTTTCGTGCGCCGAATCGGTTTTTGCGTCGTTCGGCGATATTTCGCCGAAGGGCGTTTCGCCGACGCGCCCTATAGTGGCCAGATTCGCGGCGTTCAGTGCCGCCTGGTTCGTCGGCGCGGCAGTTTGTGAGTTGGCTGCTGCAGAGTTATCGCTGCCGAATTTCAACATCGCCGGTCCGGCGGATTCGATTTCAACGCGATCGAAGAAATCGATCGATCGAATTCGATCCGGCGAAAATAAAGACGAAGCGGGGGGCGGCTGCGGATCAGTCGATTCTGAAATCGGCGAGGTTGCCGATACGGGTGCGGCGCTCGGGACCGCGGTTTCAAAAGATTGCACGCCGAGCAAGCTGGTTGTAACGCTGGTTGCGGATTCGTTTTGATTGCTGGCACGAGCAGGTTCGCCAGCGGAAGAGCCGCTGCCGACCCCGTTTCCAACAACTTTATCGAGCAGCGACTGAATGTCTGCATTGTTGAATTTACCGTCGCTATTCACGTCGCCGATCGATTGCAGTTGCGAGACGGTCAAGCCCTTTTGTTGTGCATAGCTGGCAACGTCCGTCAGCGCGATCAGCATGGCCAGAATATCGGACGTGTCGGTAATCCCGTCTTGATTGATGTCGCCGCTGCCGGCAGTCACGAATTGCAAGCTGCCGAATAAGTTGGGGCCGATCGAGATGCCATTTCGACCTTCGTCGCCGGTGCCGCCGAAATTGGCGAGTGCTCCCGGCTGGCCTGCCGGTCCGTCGTGGCCGAGCATTCCGTTTTGCCCTTCGTGCCCTGGGTTATCGACATTGCCGGCCACGGGCAGCGTTGGATCGTGAGGGCCGGCCGCGCCCGCTTCGCCCTCGTCACCAGGATCGCCGCCATCGCCGGGAGGCTGGGCGACGCCGCCGAAGACCTGGCCGGAGACGTAAGTTGTTCCGTTATCGACAGACATTTTTCCAAAGACGACGTACAGGTTGCCGCCGAATCCCAGTCCGGCGTCGCCGACCGATCCGCCATCGCCTCCTCCGCCGGCATCACCACCTCGGCCACCAGGGCCACCGTCACCGCCGTTGCCACCGTTGCCGTTTTTGTGGTTGCCGACGTACATGAAGCCGATATTGAGTCCGCCAGCGCCCAGGTTTCCGCCGCCGCCGCCGCGTCCGCCGCCGCCGCCGCTGCCGCCAGTACCACCGTCGCCACCTGCGCCCCCGCGCCGCCGTCGCCGGTCCAGCCGCCGAAGTCGGAGTTCATATTGATGGTATCGCCGTGACTATCGACCACGCCGTCAACCACCGCGATGCCGCCGCCAAAGGCGCTGCCGCCATCGCCGGCATTGCCACCGGCGCCGCCACCGCCTCCTTCACCGCCGTCGCCACCTGCGCCCCCCAGCGCACCGTTGCCACCATTTCCTCCTGTACCAGGATCGGCAGGGGCTGGCCCGGCTGAGCCGCCGCGGCCACCGTCGCCACCGAAACCGCCAAGGCCACCGGGATTGCCGTTGGCGCCGTCTCCGCCCGCTCCGCCGTCGCCACCGTCGCCACCTTGGCCACCAAACGCGGCATTCATCTTGATGTTGTTTGTCTGCAGCGAGAGAGTTCCTCCTGTGACAAGAATTCCGCCGCCCGATGCGTCACCGCCGCGCCCTCCTTCGCCACCTTCACCTGCTTCGCCGCCAGCGCCGGAATCGCCGGCATCTGCGGCCGCACGGCCGTTGCCGCCATTATTGCCGGGGGAGCCACTTCCAAGACCGCCGGGGGCATCTTGGCCCGGATTACCGACTGGTCCTGAAGCGCCATTTCCGCCGGGGCCGCCGAACGCTTGCCAGCCTAAGAAAATCTCATCGCCATTGCTGTCGTGATACGTGTGTAGTCCACTGCCGCCGCCATCGCCGCCGTCGCCGCCATCGCCTCCTTTTCCGCCCACGGCATCGTTCTCTTCGATCAACGTCGAGGCAATCGAGGAACTGCCCCCTTCGATGTACACGCCGGCGCCTGCTCCACCGCCGCCTTCGCCTCCTTTACCGCCATCGCCGCCGTCGGCTGCATTGCCGGCGTCGCCGCCGTGTCCGGGAAACGCGCCCGCCATCGAACCATTTCCGCCGCGTCCGCCCCAACCTCCGGCCAGCGCCGGCATTTGTGCGCCGAGCGCGTCGGTAACGGAGGTGTAAGTATCGCCTGGATCGCCACCGCCGCCGCCGTCGCCGCCGATAGCCCGGTTGTTGGAGATGGTGCTGCTTTGAACGACGAGCATACCTTCGGCGACGTAAATTCCGCCTCCCTTGCCATCGCCGCCGTGCCCCCCTTTGCCGCCGCTGCCAACTTCGGCGAGATTGTCGCCACCGCTGGTGCCAGCGGCGCCGGTTGCACCATTCATGCCTAAATCGGGCGGATCGCCTTTGATGATGCCGCTGCCGCCATCGCCCCCCGCTCCACCTTGGGCGACATTCGCATCGATGAGCGATCCACTGTTGATAGTTAACGTGCCGCCGGCCAAATAGACACCGCCACCGTCGGCTTCTCCACCGTCGGAGCCGTCGTCGCCGTTGATGTTGAAGTCGGTGCCGTCTAAGCCTGCGTCACCATCGGACCCGACGGCCTGGTTGTTGATCAGATGCACGTCGCTAAGCGTGACATGAGCGCCCACGATCAGCAGACCTCCGCCGACCGCCGCAAATCCGTTAACTCCGCCTCCATCGACCGCCAGGCCGCCGGCAATGGTCAGGTGCTGGAAAACGACTGTGACGTCGTCTCCCACGATTTGAAAAATTCGATCCTTCCAGGTCGTGCCGTCATCAGGAACGATGGTCGTGTCTGAATGACCGGCGCCGGCGATCGTCAGCGTTTTGTGCGCCAGCGCCGAATCGTTTTCAATCAGTAGCTTCCCAACATTGCTCGCCAGCGAATACTCGCTTGCCGACAGCATTAACGTGTTCTCGGCGTCGGAATTGTGCTGGGCCATGCCGATAGCGCCGCGCAAACTTTCGAGCCCTGGAGCGACCGGAATGATTGCCAGCAGTCGACGGTTTTCCAACTGCTCAAGATGCAGCCGCAGCGCGTACTGGTGACGATGATTTGCGGACCGGCGGCGATTGGATCGAAGAGTCATCGCACAATCCTCGCTCAGATTTCAAAGATGAACATCATGGCGCCGTTTGTCTGAAACTTCTCGGCCAACGGATTTCAGCAAATTGAAAATGCTGCCAAATTAAGGTGGGTCTGACGGAATTGGGTACAGTTCCAACGATTATAAATATACCCAGTTACTGCAGCCGTGTCTAAAGCTGTTCCATCAGTTTATTGAATGAGCTGATTAGGGAATGTTTTGTCAGACCGGAAACTGGAAAGACATCGCGCGCGATGGTAGGCTCTGGCAGTGATCAATTAAAAACAAACGACCCGAGGCGAGGCAAAACCGACGATTCGCTTTTCGAACTCTTTAATTCCTCAGGCTTTATTGTTCACATCATGCAACTTGCAAAAATTCGTATCGGTGTGCAGGAAGAAACCCTTGGTGTCGTCGAGAATAAAGTGGTGCAGCCGCTGGAGCCTAGCGGCGAGATTCGCACGTTGAGCGACGTGTTGGAATCGCGCGATCCGGCAGTGGCTGTGGCGTCGCTGAAACCGCGAGGGGCGAAGTTGCCGGTCGATTCGGTCACGCTGCTTGCACCGATCGATCGGCAGGAAGTTTGGGCGGCCGGGGTCACTTACAAACGCAGCATGGTGGCGAGGATGGAAGAGTCGGAAAGTGCGGCCACGTTTTACGACAAAGTTTACCAGGCGGCGCGGCCAGAATTGTTTTTCAAGGCGACCCCGCATCGGGTGGTCGGGCCGGGTCAGGCGGTACGCATTCGGGCCGATGCCAAGTGGAATGTGCCCGAGCCGGAGTTGGCGCTGGTGCTCAACTCGCGAATGCAACTGGTCGGCTTCACAGCGGGCAACGACATGAGCTCGCGCGATATCGAGGGAGAGAACCCGCTCTATTTGCCGCAGGCGAAGGTGTACAATGCCTGTTGTGCGCTAGGGCCGGTGGTGACGCTGGCCGACGCGATGCCGCCGCATGATGAAATCGGCATCCGGCTGGCCATTCGCCGCGACGGCAAAAGCGTGTTTGAAGGCAGCACCACGACGGCGCAAATGGCCCGCTCGTTTGCAGAGCTGATCGGCTATCTCGGGCGCGACAACAGTTTTCCCAATGGCGTGATTTTACTGACCGGCACCGGTATTATTCCTGCCGACACATTCACCCTGGCGGCGGGCGATGCGGTGGAGATAACGATCGACGGCATTGGGACGCTTAGGAATTTTGTCGTGCAAGGATAGGCGGATGAACGGGTGGAGGGGTGAGCCGGTGAACGGGTGACAGTGTAGCGGCGTGGGCTTGCCCCGCGCTTCATCGTAACGGACAACTGACAACGGACATTCATCATGGCGCAACCGATTCTCATTGACGGAAAATGGATCAAGTCGCATTCTTCGGCGACGTTTCGGGCGGAAAATCCGGCGGCGGCAGCGGCGCTCGGCGGACGAATTTCCGATTAGCGATTGGCACGATTGCGAGGCGGCGCTTGACGCGGCCACGGCGGCGTTTCAAAAGCTACGGGCAATGCCGCCGGAAAGTGTGGCACGGTTTCTGGATGTTTATGCCGAGCTGATCGAAGCACGCGCGGCCGATTTGGTGACGATTGCGAACACCGAAACGGCGTTGCCGGCGGCGCCGCGGATGAAAGACGTGGAGTTGCCGCGGACGACCAGTCAATTGCGGCAAGCAGCGGCAGCAGCTCGCGAAGGTTCTTGGCGCTGCCGACGATCGATACAAAGTTGAACATTCGCAGCGCACTGACGTCCTTGGGCCCGGTATGGGTGTTTGGGCCCAACAATTTTCCGTTTGCGTTTAACAGCATTGCCGGCGGCGATTTTGCCGCGGCCATTGCAGCGGGCAACCCAGTGATCGCGAAGGCCAACACCTCGCATCCTGGCACGACACGGTTGTTTGGTGAACTCGCCCTGCAAGCGGCCGACAAAACTGAATTGCCGCCGGGCACGGTGCAGTTGATTTATCGTACCAGCCACGCAGATGGTTTGCGGTTGGTCGCCGATCCGCGCACCGGCGCGACCGGTTACACGGGAAGTCGCAGCGCGGGTTTGGCGCTGAAAGCCGCAGCCGACGCTGCCGGTAAACCGATTTATTTGGAGCTGTCGAGCATCAACCCAGTTGTGATTTTTACCGGGGCACTGCGGGAACGGGGTGAAAAGATTGCGGAAGAATTCACGACGAGCTGCTTGATGGGCACGGGGCAGTTTTGCACGAACCCCAGTCTCGTCGTGTTGCTGGCGGGAGCCGACACAGAAAAATTCATCGATAGCGTGACGGCGCGGTTCCAAGCAGCTCCGGTCGGCACGCTGCTTTCCGGCCGCGTGGCCGATTCGCTGTCCACGGCAGTGCAAACACTGACCAACGCTGGCGCGAAAGTGTTGGCCGGCGGCAAGAGCGGCGGCGGCAAGGGGCACAGCTATGCCAATACGCTGCTGCGAGTTTCGGCTGCCGAGTTTTTGAAAAATGCCGAAGCACTGCAGACCGAGGCGTTTGGCAATGCATCGCTGTACGTGGTGGCCGATAATGCCGAGCAACTGATAAAGGTGCTGGCACATTTGGAGGGCAATCTTACTGGGTGCATCTATTCCTCGACGAAGGGCGAAGACGACACACTTTACGAGCGAGTGGTCCCCGAGCTGCGCGGGCGGGTCGGCCGGCTCTTGAACGACAAAATGCCGACCGGCGTGGCGGTTTCCGCGGCGATGAACCACGGCGGGCCATATCCAGCGACGGGGCATCCCGGCTTCACGGCGGTTGGAATTCCCGCCGCCCTGCGTCGTTTTGCCGCCCTGCACTGCTACGACAACGTACGGCCGCACCGCCTGCCGCCGCTGCTGCGCGAGAAGAATCCGACCGGGAAAACGTGGCGGTTGATCGATGGCGCGTGGTCGACGGGGGATGTTGGAGGAGCCGTCTCCTGACGGCGATGGCGTAATTCAGGGGCATCGGCGACGGGAGTCACCTCCTACAGATGGTTGCGGCAAGAAAAATTCGCGCGGTAGTTTCAATTCGGGAAATTTCTATTTAATATCTAGGCTCACCGACGCTACACGTTCCGTTGACGCAAAGTGAATCTGCAATGCGTACCATCTGCCACGGGCCGGCGATTGTCGGCAGGGTTGTTATTGTCACTGCGCTGTTCGTTCTCGCAGCGACTGTAATTACGGCGGCAGAGCAAACTGAAAAAAAACAACCGGATGTTGCTCCGCGCAGTTTTCGCTTTCAGTTTGGCGCCGCGCACAAGCGCCTGGTTACACTCACGTCGAGCCGACAGCGGCCTACAGCAAAGAATCTGGTTATGGCTTTGAGCCGGGCGCAAGCGTGCAAGCGGTTGCTCGCGGCGGCAGCGATCCGCTGCACAGCGGCTTTTGCACCAGCGACAAGCCGTTTTGTTTCTCGGTCGCGCTGCCCGAGGGCAATTACAAAGTGACCGCCACGCTGGGCGATGCCGAGGGGGAATCGACGACCACCGTCAAAGCGGAATTGCGCCGGCTGATGCTAGAACATATTCACACCGAGTCGGGAAAATTCGCCACCCGCAGTTTCCTCGTCAACCTTCGCACGCCGCAAATTGCCGGCGATGGTTCGGTGCGTTTGAAAGACAGCGAGAAAACTTCTGAAGTGTGGGATTGGGACGAAAAACTGACACTAGAATTCAACGACAAACATCCCTGTCTGTGCGCCCTGGAAATAGAGCCGGTCGACAAAGTGCCCACCGTGTACATCCTTGGCGATTCCACGGTCTGCGATCAGCCGGCCGAGCCGTGGAACAGTTGGGGCCAAATGCTGCCGCGGTTTTTCAAGCCCGAAGTGGCGGTGGCCAATCATGCGGAGTCGGGCGAATCGCTCCGCAGCTCGCTGGGCGCCCATCGGCTCGATAAAGTGCTAAGCACGATGAAGCCCGGCGATTATCTGTTCATTCAGTTCGGCCACAACGACATGAAAGAAAAAGGGGCGGGCGTCGGTGCGTTCACTACGTACAAAGCCGATCTGAAGCGATTTGTTACCGCTGCCCGTAAGCGCGGCGGCATTCCGGTGCTGGTGACGTCGATGAACCGCAAGAGTCTTGATTCTACCGGCCATGTGAACAACACCTTGGGCGATTATCCGGAAGCAGTGCGGCAAGTGGCGAAGGAAGAAGATGTGGCCCTGGTCGATTTGCACGCCATGAGCAAAGAGCTGTACGAGGCGCTCGGGCCGGAGAACATCGGCAAGGCGTTTCAAGACGGAACGCATCACAACAACTACGGCAGTTATGAGCTAGCCAAGTGCATTGTCCAGGGCCTCAAACAGAGCAACTTGGACCTGGCGAAAGTCCTGGCCGACGACGTGCCGGCGTTCAATCCAAAACATCCCGATGCGGTTGCGGACTTTCACATGCCGGCCAGTCCGAGTCGATCGGATCGGAAACCGGAAGGAAATTGAGACGAGCTTTCACAGGCGGTGGATGATTCGCGGACCGACTCAAATACACTACCATTAGATAAGGATTCCCAAAATGCGTCGAAAATTGTTTTCGCTTGCCGTTGCCCTGCAATTCTTCGTACTGCCGGCGATTCTTTTGGCCGACGACCAGCACCCCGTTATTCCATTGTGGCCCAATGGCGCGCCGGGCTCGGAGGCGCGAAAGGACGAGCAGGAAGTGAAGACCGATCAAAAAGGTGGCGAGTACACCATTAAGAATGTCCATAATCCGAACCTGACTGCCTTCCTGCCGGCTGCCGACAAGGCCACGGGTTGCGCCGTCGTCATTGCGCCGGGCGGTGGTCACCGGGAAATGTGGATGATGCACGAAGGCATGAACGAAGCCCAGTGGCTGGCCGATCACGGCGTGGCGGCGTTCGTGCTGAAGTATCGGCTGGCGCGAACCCAATTCGCCGTACAAGCTGCCCGATACGCCGGTGCAAGACGGCCAACGGGCCATTCGCGTGGTGCGCGCCGGCGCGGAGAAATGGCACATCGACCCCAACCGTGTGGGCATCATGGGCTTCTCGGCCGGCGGCGAATTGGCAGCGCTCACCTGCGACGCCGACGGCAAGGGCCACGCCGATGCCGACGATCCGGTCGATCGCCTGAGTGCCCGGCCAGATTTTCAGGCCCTCGTCTATTCCGGACCGCTGGGCATTCGCGGGCAAACCATCACCAAAGAGATGAACTTGCCGCCTACGTTCATCGCTGTGGGAGATGCCGACAATTTCGCACCGATGCTGGCCAGCCACTATCTGGCGTTGCGTGGAGCCGGCGTCTCTGCCGATTTGCACATTTACGCCAAAACAGCCCACGGCTTCGGCTTCCGTGACAGCAACGCCGGTAAGCCGAGCAATGAATTCATCGAACGCTTCCTGGAATTTCTTGGCGCAGAAGGGTTCTTGAAGAAACAATGAATGGATTGCAAGCAGCGCGCTTAAGTTGCGATTGCAGTGAGGGGTAGCGGCGGAGTTTGTTGCGCGAAAACGCCGGGCCGAGCTCGGCCGCTACACCCGGAACTCTACACCCTGAACCCCGAACCCTTCCACCCCATGATGCACATCACTGATCGGCGAACTTTTCTCAGGGGACTTGCCACTTCCGGCGCCGCGCTGGCCACCGGTTCGTGGCTCGCCAGTTTTGGCTATGCGCAAACTCGCGGACCGGCCAAGACAGTCATCGACCAGACCCGATATCGGTCCGATCTTGATCGTCGGCTCTTGGGTTCGTTTCTTGAACACCTGGGCCGGGCCGTTTACACCGGCGTGTACGAGCCCAATTCCAAGTTGGCCGACGAGCACGGCTTCCGCAAAGACGTGGCGGCGGAGGTGAAAGAGCTGGGTGTGACGATCATGCGTTACCCCGGCGGAAATTTCGTTTCCGGCTACAACTGGCTGGACGGCGTCGGGCCAAAAGACAAACGTCCCACCGTGCTGGAACGGGCCTGGAACCAGAGCGAAACCAATCAATTCGGCACGAACGATTTCATTGACTGGTGCCGGTTGGTAGGGACCGAACCGCTCTTGGGTTTCAATCTCGGCACCGGCACCGTCGAGCAGGCCGTCAATTATGTGGAGTATTGCAGCCTCGACAAAGGCACGAAATGGAGCGAGCTGCGCCGCCAGCACGGTTACGACAAGCCGCACAATGTACGCTACTGGTGCATGGGCAACGAGATGGATGGCCCGTGGCAAATGGGCCACATGCCGGCCCGCGAGTATGGCCGCAAAGCCCGCGATGCCGCGCGGCAGATTCGCGTGCTCGACCGCGATGCCAAACTGATTGCCTGCGGATCGAGCAACACCATTCTGCCGACGTATCTCACGTGGGATCGCGAAGTGCTGGAAGAGTGCTACGATTCGGTCGACGGCATCTCACTGCATAACTATTATGGCAACACGCCAGAGCTGACCGGCAACAGCACAGCGCGCTATCTGGCGATGAACCTCGACATGGAGCGGCAGATTCACGAAATCGCCGCCGTCTGTGATTATGTGCAAGGCACGCTGCGCTCGCCGAAGCAGTTGTGGCTCTCTTTCGACGAATGGAACGTCTGGTATCGGGCCCGCAGCGGCGATGCCGTCAATGGCCACCGACAGTTCGCACCGCACTTGCTGGAAGAGCCGTACAACTTGGAAGACGCGCTCTTGGTGGGAGGCTTCGTCAACACGCTGCTGCGACAATCGGATCGGGTGCGCCTCGCGTGCTTGGCGCAAATCGTGAACGTAATCGCCCCGCTGGTGACCAATGCCGACGGCGTGCTGCGCCAGAGCATTTATTATCCGTATGCCTGGGCGCTGAAGTACGCCAATGGCCGCGTGCTCGATCTGCTAGTCGAGTCTGAAACGTACCCCATCCACGCCGCCGGCTTGCGCCCCGACTTTGCCCGCGACGATAAAGTGCCGTACGTCGATGTCGTGGTCACCGTCGATGCCAAAAACAACCGGGCCAGTGTTTTCATGCTGAACCGCGATTTGGATTCGCCCCGCGAACTGGTGATCGATTGGCACGACCCCACGCCGACGAAAGTTCTGACCTGTGAAACTTTGAACGGGCCGGACCTGAAAGCGACGAACACGTTTGAGTCGCCGAAGAAAGTGCTGCCGCAACCACTCGACGCGCCAAAAGCCGGCTCGAAGATGACGTTCACATTGCCAGCGGCGTCGTACAGCGTTGCACAGCTTGCGTTTTCGTAAGCCGGTTGTTCACGGACGACCGCCGACTTCTCTGTTTCGGCGTTCTCTAGCTCAAGCGCGCCGGAGTCGTCGCCGGATGGCTGGCGCCAAACTTGCCAGCCCCAATGCACCCAAGACCAATGTCGAAGGTTCGGGCAGTTCCTCCGTGGTGAAACCACTGTAGACAACCGTGTCCTGGGAATCGTTGTAGAATCCGAAGTGGCCGGTGGTGTAGGTATTGTCAGAAACTGTCCAGGACTCCAGCGTGGTGGTGCCTTGCTTGACATTGATGGAAAACATGCCGGGATGGAACTCAAGGTGGAATTGATAGTCCGTGAATGAGACCCACGGGATACTGTTGTGTTTGAGTGGGGTCACGTTCACGCTGCCAGTCGTGGGCCAAAGATCGGTCTCGACCATGTTTCCCGAGGCACGACTGACCAATTTCACCGTCATACCCACTTGGGCAAAGCCAATCGTCGCGTCGTTCTGATCGGCCTTTTTCCAATCAAACAAGTAATAGTGGTTGGGGTCCTGCTCGCCAAAGACAAAGCCCATAAAATCGTCGTCGCTGTTCGTGTTGACGCGCCAGGTGCCGTCGATGGCCGTATCGGTGAGCAGAAAATTGCTGCGCAGGTAAGAGCCGTCGGCGTTGACGGTTTGCGTTGCGGTCTGGTTATTGTTGCTTAAGACCCAGTTGGCATCCGGCTGGTCGTTGAATTCATATTGCACGACCGTCCAAGGGGTCAGATCAATCGGCACTTGCACCGCCATAGCCGACGAACGGAAGAAAGCGAAGATGACCGCCGCCAGTGTCAGCAGAAGTTTTTTGCGAAGCATCTCTGTGCCCTTTGCTTAAATAGATTACCAAGAAGCACAATCACAGGAATTGACCTAATGCGTTCAAGAAACCGCCATATTTGGGGAGATTGTATCCCGGAAGAACCGTGGCTGAGGAGCGTGATTATCGCTTGGGCTGCGGCGTCTGGGAACCGGTAAAATGCGCTATTTGGGCGCTTTTGGCCCAAAGTTTGGCGCGTTCGATGCAAAACTGCGCGATTCTTCGCCCGACGCAGGCGTGCTCAATTATGAAAACCGACTCAACAACACCAGGGCGCCAATCGCCATCACGAGACCGGCCATTTCGTAATAATTCAGCGATTCGCGGAAGATGACAACGCCGATGACGGTCAGCAGCACGACCAGTGAGACCGAATAGACGACGCCGATCGTGGCCAGCTTCAGATGCTTCATCACAAACACCCAGCCGAACGCTGTCGAGGCGTACACGGCAAAGCCGATATAAAACCACGGTGAACGTAACGAGCGCTCTTCGCCGCTGGCCAGCTTCAGGAAATAATCGCCGACGACGCCCACGATGCTAAAGCCAATGGTCACCAGAACGGCAAGTGCAGATTTTTCCATCGTCGCGCGGCAACCTCTAGGCAGCTTTTCCAAACCGCTATCTGCGTGCGGCCATCGGCGACGACGCGGCGACGGGAAATCGGTACACACCCAGGTCCGCATTGTTGTGACGAATCTTGATGTAAATGATGCCCGGCGATTGAATTACGATGCCTTGCAAGTTGATGGCCTGACGATGACGCAGCGCACGGCAAAATCGATGGTCATCTGCTCGTTCAGCAGCAAATCTTCGTCACGCAAGATTTGCAGCAGCAACGGCACTTGCGGCAGCTCGTCAGGATTGCGCTCCAAGATGACGACTACCGAAAAATCCTGGAGCAGCACCGGGAAGCCGGTGGCTTGCATGCCGTCGATGATCTGAAAGATGGTCATCGCACCGCTTTCGCGATCGATAGAAACGCCCCGGGCACAAAGTACGGCATCGGCACGCATGAAGTTATTCCTTAGACAATAGGCTTCGCTGGGCAAAGCGGATAGTTTAGCGTGAAGTTCGTCGGCAAGCAAAAGAGGCAGCCTCTTGCGCGATCGTGCGCAAAGTCCCCAGATAGGACTGACGTGCATTGTTCCCAGATCAGCACCCTTCACGATCGATCAGTGCTGAATCTGGCCACTATTTCGAGGTTTGAGCCGTAGCCGGCTGACTTTCGTTGGCTTTTAGCGAATCGACCAAGCCCGGCACATCGGCGGCGCCGGTAGGCACGGCGATGGTCGAATCCTTGAAAGCCGTGCCAATCGGTTCGTAACGCCCGCCCAGGTTCTTGGCTAGAAACGCTTCGGTGACGGCGATAAACGCCATTTCATTCTCCGGCCGGTGAAAGCCGTGCCCTTCGTCGGACATGAGGACGTAAGTGACCGGAATATGTTTTTCCTCCATCGCCTGAACAATCTGATCGGCCTCGCGCTGTTTGACTCGCGGATCGTGTGCCCCTTGCCCGATCAACAGCGGTCGCTTAATGGCCTCCACCTTCGACAGCGGCGAATGCTTCCAAAGGAATTCTTTTCCCTCGTCGTTGGTATAATCGCCGACGCGATCTTTGAACAACGGCATGTCTGGAAGCCAATATGGGGGCGGGTTTTCCATCAACGTGATCAAATTCGAAGGACCGCATTCATCCACGCCGCAGGCGAACACCTCGGGCGTGAACGTCAGCCCAACCAGCGTGGCATATCCACCGTAGCTGCCGCCCACAATGGCGATTTTATCGGGATCGGCAATTTTGTTTTTTACGGCCCAATCTACCGCGTCGAGCAGATCATCGTGCATTTTGCCGGCCCACTCACGATTGCCCGCGTTGGCGAAGTTCTTACCGAAGCCGGTCGAGCCGCGATAATTCACGCTCAGTACGGCATAACCGCGGTTGGCCCACAGTTGATGCTCGGCGTTTAAGCCCCAACCGTCGCGCGCCACGGACCGCCATGGACGAGCAAGATCATGGGCACCGGTTTCTCGGGCCGAGCGGTGTTGTGCGGATCGCTGCCTGGTGGCAAGGAAAGATAGCTGACCAGTTTCAAGCCATCGCGGGCGCCGATGATCATCGGGTGCATTTTCACGAGCGGCTGCCCTTCCAAGTTCTTACGGTTGGTGAACAGGAATTTCGGCTGTTTGGTATCGCGATCGTAGAAGTAATATCGCACCGGGCCGTCGTCCATGACGATTCCCACCAGCCATTTTCGGTCGTTGAGCGTGCGGCTGACGATTTGAATTTCGCCATCCGCAAGTTGCTTGAGCCGGTTATAGTCCGCTTCCACGTCTTTATCGAAGAACTTCCATTTGGTTCGATCATAAGTGAAGGCCACGCCTTGGATGGTGTTTTCCGTGGGATGATCCATAATGCCGCCCACATCAGAGAGCGGGTCTTCGGCAATCACCTTTTCTTCGCCGGTCTTAAGATCGATGCTTTTCAGCTCGCCGGTGTCACGGCCTCGGCTGTCGATGAAATACAAAAGGTCTCCTTGTTTATTGAATCCCGCCGGACCGGTGGTTAGCCCGTCTTCCTTGGCGATTTTCATCCATTCTTTCCAGCCACCTTTGCCGTCCGGTTCATACAGTTGGCTGCCGCCGTCGTCGGTCATTTTTGTGGCAAAGCGAACCTTGTAGTCTTCGTCGACCACAAAACCGGAGAAATCGGGATTCTGCATGAGCAATTTTCGCGCCGGTGTTGATGTTCACCAAATACAAATCGTGGTATTCTGGATCGCGATCGTTCAAGCCAATCACAATTTCTTCCGGTGAGCGCCAACTGACCCCTTCAATTTCCGCCCGCACTTTCGGCTTTTCGCCGTTGGGATCGGCTGCCTTTTGTTGATCGAGCGGGGTGATGTCTTTTGTTTCGCCGGTGTCAAGGTTCACCGCATAGACGTGGAAGTTTTCGTCTCCCTTGTCGTCTTGAGAGTAGAGAATGTGCTTGTCGGTATAAGCCCAAAAATAGCCGCCGATGGGGCGCGATTTTTCGTGCGTGACCGGCTTGGCCGCCGAGGGATCGTCGATCGGGCCCACCCAAACATTCAAGACTCCATCCACCGGCGCCAAATATGCCAGCCGCTTGGCATCGTGACTCATGCGGGCCATCGCTTTGTCTGGATTACCGAACAGCACTTCCCGCGGAATGAGCGGAGCCACCTGATCCAACGGATGCGGCTCGGCGGAGGAGGCTTGGGCGGTTTTCGGCATTTCACTGGTCTTGTCGGTCGGCGCGCTGGGCACGGACTCGGTCGCCGTCTGGCTGGCTGGTTTTCCCGGCGAAATGGTTTCCGTGGAATTCGAACTGGCTTTGCCTGCGGGCGGGTTCGGGGTCGGAGCACAGCCGATAGTAAAGCTGGCCAGCACTGCTCCGACGATGGAGAAGAATCCGATCCGTGGACTAAGAACACAATTGCTGACGAAAGATTGCATCGGCGAAAACTCCGGGAATGAATCTTAGGGTGTCGAATGAAACAACCACGGGGAGCACAGAAATTAGCTGGGATTTGCCGAATGCCGCAAAGCTCTCAATTCTTCCTCGTGTTCCCCGTGGTTTGTTCTACAGGTTTGTCAGTTAATCCAGTGGCAGATTACGATGTTCCGGCGCGTGAAAGTTGCCTGCAACATACTGGATGCTGCGCGAGTTGGCCAAGCCGAGTGCGCGTAAATCAAGCCGCTGCGCCGCGCGGCGGTATGAAATTGGTACGCGGCCGGCAGTTCGGCAGTTTGCCAATCGTCGCAGGCGCCTGATTTTCCTGGAAACTTCGACAATTCCAAATGTTTCGCGCTCGTGATAAATTGCTATCATGTTGGAAACGGTTCGAGTGTTGACATTTCGCCTCAATGTGATAATAGGGCAGAACCACCGATGGCTAGCGCCGGCACAGCATTCGCTGGTTCTCGTCACATCGCGGCGCCTGTGGCTACGCGCTGGTTGGTCGATTCGCCGCGATCCGTGCGCTATCAGCCGCTGGTCATCATATTGGCGGCTACGTGCGTCGGAATTCTCGCCGACCGGCAGGCGTGGTCTTTCGTGCCCCATTCGTTTGAATTGTGGTGGTGCGTGGCCGCGTTGGCACTTGTGGCTTGGTTGGTGTTGTTGCAAATCGACCAAGACTCGGCGGCGATCTTGGCGATCTTAATCTCCGCCGCAGCCATCGGCGGCGCTTGGCATCATGCACGCTGGAATTTGTTTGCTAACGACGAGGTGGGCCGCTTCGCCACTCTGTCGCCGCAGCCGATTTGTTTGGAAGCGATTGCCGAAAGCGCACCGCGCGAGGTTCCGCAGCCGGCCTTCGATCCGTTGCGATCGATTCCGTCCACGCCGCAAAGCCGACTGATTGTTGATGTGATCGGCATTCGCGACGGACAGCAGTGGGGTCCAGCCAGCGGGCGGACGCAAATGACGGTTGGCGGTCAATTGGATGGTGTCCACGCGGGCGATCGGCTGCGCATCTTTGGTCATTTGGCGACGCCTACGCCGGCGGTGAATCCCGGCGAGTTCGATTTTGCGCTCTATGCCCGGGCGAATCGAGAATTGAGCGTCCTGCGCGTCAAGCTGCCGGCTTGCGTCAGCGTTCTCGAAGCCGGATCTGTTTTGAATCCAACGCGCTGGTTCGATGCTCTGCGAAACCAAGGCGAGCGCTTGTTGTCGAGCTACATTTCGCCCGATCGCGCCGGAACCGTTGCTGCCGTGCTGTTCGGCGCGCGCGAAGAAGTCGATCGCGACACCAACGAAGCATATTTGGAAACCGGCACCGTGCATATTTTGGTCGTGGCGGGCTTGCACGTCGGCATTCTGGCATGGCTTTTGTTCAAAGCGCTGCGGATGGGCTGGATGTCGCGCCGCACGGCGCTGGCCAGCATCATGATCATCACCGGCATTTACATGCTGGTGACTGGCGCCGGGCCGTCGGTCGTTCGAGCTACTTTACTGGTGTGGATTGTATGCGGCGCTGTGTGGCTGGGGCGGTCACGCATTGGATTGAACAGCCTGGCGTTTGCCGGGCTGGTGCTGCTGATCGTCAATCCGGCCAATTTATTTCAAACCGGCGTGCAATTGTCGTTTCTGTCGGTGGCCGCGCTGATGTGGGCGGCGATGCACCTACCGGAGCGATCGAAACTCGATCCGCTCGAGCGGTTGATTCAGCAAACGCGCCCTTGGCCGGAGAAAACCGCTTGGCGATTCGGCGGTCATTTGCGAGAAGTGTTTCTCGCGGGCGGTCTGTTGTGGCTGGTCATCACACCGCTGACGATGGCGCGGTTTCATCTGTTCGCTCCGGCCGCGCTGGTTTTGAATTTGCTGTTGATTCCGGTGTTAATCATCGTCATGACAGCGGGCTTTGGCGTGCTGGCATTCGGCTGGTGGTTGCCGCCGCTGGCTGCGGTGTTTGCTTGGATTTGCAATTTTGGACTCCATGTGTTGGACGCCACGGTGAAATGGGCTGCAAACTTTCCCGGCGGCCGATTCTGGGTTGCCGGACCAGACGACGGCTGGCTGGCCGTGTTTTATCTGGCCGTTGGCGCCGCAATTTTCTTGCCACGGTGGCTGCCGGCGTTTCGCTGGCGAGTGGCACTCTTCGGCGGCTGGTGCGGCTTGGGTTTGATCGGCTCGCTCGGTGCACAACCGCAAAATCACGCCCTGCGCTGCACCTTTATTGCCGTCGGACATGGCGGCGCGGAACTTTTAGAACTGCCTGACGGCAAAACGCTGCTGTACGATGCCGGCCGTCTGGGTTCGCCGACCGGCGGCGCGCAATCGATCAGCAACTATCTCTGGTCGCGCGGCCTGACGCATCTCGATGCCGTGGTTCTTTCGCACGCCGATACCGATCATTACAATGCGCTGCCCGAGTTGCTGGAGCGATTTTCCGTCGGCACGGTTTACGTCTCGCCGGTGATGTTCAAACAGCCCAACCAAGCGCTCACCATGCTGCGCGAAAGTATTGAACAATCGGGAACGAAGCTCGATTGCATCTATGCCGGCGACCGATTGCACGCGGCCGATGGGGTGACGATCGATGTGCTGCATCCGCCGCCCAAAGGTTTGCCGGCGACCGACAACGCGAATTGCCTGGTGCTGGGGATCGAATACTGCGACCGGCGCATTTTGCTCACCGGCGATCTCGAACCGCCGGGCATGCAAATGGTGATGAACGAGTTTCCCTTCCGCTGCGATGTGCTGCTTGCACCGCATCACGGCAGCGCCAACAGCGACCCCATTAGTTTCGGCCAATGGTGCGCCCCGCGATACGTCATCATCAGCGGCTCGATCGACGATGGCAAAGTTGCTCGCGGCGTTTACGAAGCCGCCGGCGCCAAGGTGCTGAACACGGCCGACTGCGGAGCGATCACGGTGACGATGGATGCCCGCCGGCTCGACGTGCAGTGTTTTCGCCCGGATTCCAAACCATGACAGCCGCTAGCGGAGAGTGTATATTCAACATCCGCGGATGAAATTAAAATCGGCCGAGAAACGCTCCAGCAAAAAGGTGAGAGCCATGAGCACGGCAATTGCAACGGCGCCGGTGAACACCAGCAAGGTCAGCGGGCGACGCGAATTGCACTTCACCAGCCTCGACGAAATTCTCGCCGATGCCCAGCGGCTAGCGGCGGGGCAATATCGGCAACTTGGCAATTGGTCGCTGGGGCAAGCAACGACGCATTTGGCTCGAACCATGAAAATGTCGCTCGACGGCGCAAAGTTCCGCGCGCCTGGTTCATTCGGCTGGTGGCGCCATTGATCAAGAAAAAAATGCTGCGCGATTCCATGAAGCCCGGGTTCAAATTGCCCAGCCCGGCGGCGGATGAACTCATTCCCACCGGCGAGATTTCCACCCAGCAGGGATTGATGGAACTGCGCTCCGCCGTCGGGCGGCTGAATAGCGAACCACAACGTGCGCCCAGCCCGGTGTTTGGCAAAATGACTCGCGAGGAATGGGATGATTTGCACAAGCGTCACGCCGAGTTGCATCTGAGCTTCTTCGTGCCGCAGTAACGCAGACCAGCGTTTCAAGAGAATCAGCGTCATTTGGCCGGATTCTCGTCAATCAATTCCCGCCACTGCGAAATTCGCGGATCGTGCTGGCCGTAGATTTCGAGCAGTTGCTGTAAAACCCACTGACGATCTAACCCATCTGCTTGCATCTGGAGGATCTGTTCCACGTCGGCCAAATCTTTGCGACGGAAGAACATCATTTTGAAAACGCACAGCGTTTCTGCATCCCAGATCATGACCTGCTGGCCGTTGAGCTGCACTTGTTTGCGCCGTTTCCGAGCTTGTTCGTAAAACGGCACCGCGGGAAGAAACACGTCAACGCGCCGGCCGCCGAATTCGACCTGGCAAAAGTTGTGTTCCGTCAGCGATTGGATCGCTGCTTCAGATCTCAGTTCACAACCAATCGACTGTAGCAACCGCACACAGGCGGCGGGTTGTTCGATCGGCATGAAGATCGTGACATCGACATCCACGGTGCCGCGGGGCTGCGCCCAATAACCCAACGCGATTGCGCCGCCGAGCGCAGTATTCTTGACCATTGGCGCTGAGGGCTGCCGCAAGTTTGGCGGCGATTTCAGTCGCGTCCAGCGGGGGCATTTTTTTCTCTGGCACGGCGCGCAGCCTCCGCTAGAAATTTCCAGGTTGATTCCGGCCAGGGAGCGGGCTTGATCGACGGCATTCCCATCGCTGCGCGACTCGCTTCGATTTCTGCCGCAGCTCGGCAAGCGCTGGCCAGCAATTCGCCGCGCTCTTCCATCGACATCTTCCGGATACGCTCCAGATCACGCTGCTCCAGCGATTTGATGGCGTCGAAGTTGTACGGATCGTTCTTCATTTCCCGCGCTGGTTAAAGTCTCAAACGGTCCCGCAGGTTGTCTGCTGGGATTATACCATTGAGTTTGATCCGACTCGATATTCGCCCCCAACTGCCGCAGTTTTTCGCCCAGACGCTCGTAGCCGCGGTGCAGGTGAGACATTTCTTGCAGCACCGTGCGACCCGGCGCGGCCAAGGCGGCCAAGACCAGACCGGCAGCGGCGCGGAGGTCGGTGGCGACGAGGACCGAATCATCACTCCCGACCGACACGGTCGGGCTATGTAAGAGGCCGACTCCATTGATAGTGGCCGTCGAACCGCGGCGGTGGATGCGCCCCCAAGCGGTGCAATTGGTCGATGTGCGTGAAGCGGTGAGGGAAGACGTGATCGGCAATCGTGCTGCGGCCGTCGGCAATCGCAGCCAGAGCCATGAACTGCGGTTGCAGATCGGTCGGCACGCCGGGGTACGGCAAGGCCGTGAAATGAAACGCCTGTGGGCGATCGCTGATCGCGGCGCGAACCCAGTTCGGTCCGGTGTCGATCATCACGCCGGCATCGTCGAGCACGGCCAGTGCCGCATCCAAATGATCGGGCCGGCAATCACGCACCGTCACGTCGCCGCCGGTGATCGCGCCGGCCAAGAGCAGCGTGCCGGTTTCCATGCGATCGGGAATGATTTTGTACGTGCCGCCTCCCAATTGATCGACGCCGTGAATTCGCAATCTGGATGTACCCAATCCGTCGATCCGCGCACCGATCGAAATCAAAAACTCGCCTAGATCAACAATCTCCGGCTCCCGGGCAGCGCCGTGAATGATGGTTTCGCCGCGCACCAGCACCGCGGCCATCAGCACGTTGGCGGTGCCGGTGACAGTTGGGCCACACAGGCCACTCAAATCCATTTCCACGCCGTGCAGCGATTTGGCTTCGGCAATGACGCAATTGTCTTGAAAGCGAATCTTCGCGCCGAGCGCCGCCAGCCCTTGCAAATGCAAGTCAACGGGCCGCGGGCCAATGCGGCAACCACCGGGCAGCGCGACCACGGCTTTTCCGCGCCGAGCCACCAGCGGACCGAGCACGCAGAAGCTGGCTCTCATCTGGCTCACGAGTTCGTCGGCCGCGGTGACTTGCGACGGATCGACCGTTTGCAAATGCACGCTATTGTCGAGGTGCCGTTTGGTTTCGACGCCGACGTGCCCCAACATCAGGGCCAGCGTGTTCACATCGGTCACATCGGGCACGCCGCGCAGCACGACGGGCTCATCGGCCAGAATGCTGGCGGCCATGATCGGCAGCGCGGCGTTTTTCGATCCGGAGGCAGTTACAGCGCCGCGCAACGGGCGGCTGCCATGAAGGGCGATGACATCCATGACATATAGTCCGACCATCCTGGTCGGAAGTTGGTTGTGAAAACTTCAAAACGGCTTCCGACCGGGACGGTCGGACTATTTGCGGCGGGCTTGCACCACGCGCGGCAAGCCGGCGGGGTCTTTCAGGGTGGGGAACAATTCGAAGCCGCTGTGACCGGCGATCAACTCTCTCACGGCCGCTTCGATCATCGGACTCACTTCGAGCAGCAGCCAGCCGCCTGGCTCCAGACGATTGGCCGCTTGTGGCACCAGCCGCTCGATCACCTCAGTGCCACGCGGCCCAGCGACCAGCGCCAAGCGCGGCTCGAAGTTCCGCACCGAGGGGGCGAGTGTAGCAAATTCCACCTCGCTGACATACGGCGGATTGCTGGCAATGATGTTAAAAGTTTGTGCGGAGGGAACCGCGGCGAAGAGATCGCTCTCGATGAATTCAATGCGGCTTTCGACTTGATTCTGATTCGCATTCTCTCGGGCGAGACTCAAAGCCGCGGGGCTGATGTCGATCGCCGTGATCTTCGCTTGCGGCAGATGTTTGCTAGCACTAATCGCAATGATGCCGCTGCCCGTGCCGACATCGGCGATGGAAACTCCCTCTCCCTTTGGGAGAGGGTTGGGGTGAGAGTCCCCGGCGTCGGTTTCCGCTGCACCCTCACCCCCGGCCCCTCTCCCAAAGGGCGAGGGGAGTTTGGCCAAGTCGATCAACAGCATCACCAGCGTTTCGGTTTCCGGCCGCGGAATTAAAACATCGGGCGTGACGCGGAACGAGATGGAAAAGAATTCCCGTTTGCCCACCAGATACGCCACCGGCATCCCTTCCGCGCGGCGTTTCACCAGCTCGCGGAAAGCGGTGCGAGTTTGCTCGTCGGCCACCTCATCGAACGCGGTGTAGAGCGCAATCCGCGGACAGTTGCGCACCGTCGCCAAGAGCACCTCCGCATCCAGCCGCGGCGAATCGGACCCGTGCTGCTTGAGATAATCGGTCGTCCAGGTAAGCAAGCGGCCGATCGTCCATTCCTCGGATTGCGACATGATCGGTCATTCCAACCCGCATTGTCGAACAGACAATGAACGGGTGAAGGGGTGAACGGGTGAGCGGGTGAAAGTCGGCATGGTTGACAAATGAAACTCCAATCGGCATAGGCGATTCGGGGCTGCAAATTCACCCCTTCACTCGCTCACCCCTTCACCTGTTCATGCTTCATTCAACCGTTCCCATCAATTCGCGCTGCTCGCGGCGATCGTGATCCAACAGTGCTTCAACGACGGGGTCGAGTTTTCCGGACAGGATATTGTCGAGTTTGTACAGCGTCAGATTGATGCGGTGATCGGTCAGCCGGTTTTCCGGAAAATTGTAGGTGCGGATACGCTGGCTGCGGTCTCCGGAGCCGACCAGCGTGCGGCGATGTTCCGCTCGCTTCGCGTGCTCTTGTTCGCGCTTCAATTCATACAACCGCGTTTTTAGCACTCGCAGGGCCTTAGCCTTGTTCTTGTGCTGGCTCTTTTCGTCCTGGCATTGCACCACCAAGCCGCTTTCCAAGTGGGTGAGCCGCACGGCCGATTGCGTTTTGTTCACGTGCTGTCCGCCGGGGCCGCTGGAGCAGAACAAATCCAAGCGGTAGTCTTCCGGCTTGATGTCGATTTCCACATCTTCCGGTTCCGGCATTACGGCCACGGTTGCCGCCGAGGTATGTATGCGCCCCTTGGTTTCGGTTTCCGGCACCCGCTGCACACGATGGCCGCCGCTTTCATATTGCAGATGCTGAAACGCACCTTCACCATCGATGCCCAGCACAATTTCTTTGAACCCGCCTAGTTCCGTGGGATTCATGTCGAGCAGTTCGACTTTCCAGCCGCGGTCTTCGCAGAAATGCTTGTACATCTCGTAGAGATCGCGGGCGAACAGTGCGGCTTCTTCGCCACCGGTGCCGGCGCGAATCTCCATCACGCACCGGCTGCGGTTGGCGTCTTCGCCGCCGAGGGTCATGTCCAGCAGTTCGTCCCAATACTTTTCGCGCTCTTCCCGAAGTTTGGGCAGCTCGGCTTCGGCCAGCTCGCGCAGCTCGGCATCGGCGCCCTCGATCATCTCACGGGCATCGGCAATCTGCTGATTCAATTCTTTGAACTTGCGAAACTTCGTGGCCAGTTTCGCCAACGAACCGTGCTCCCGCGCAATGATTCCCACGCGCAGAATTTGCCAGCACAGCTGGATCGACCATTTGCCGTTCCAGCTCTTCGAACCGCGCCAGTTTTTCTTCCAGCATTTCGCGCATGGGGGGACACAATTAACCAACAATATGGCACAAACAGCAACTCGCAAGAAAGCCCAGGGGGTGCGGACACCGTCGCCGCGATGGTCCTTGGGCTTGCACAAAACTGCGCAAGCAAAACCAGCCAACCGCTAAGATTCGGCAGCTTCAACGGGCTGCGACGCGGCCTTGGTTTTCTTCTTTTGCAGGCTGGAATAGCCGGAGCCGGAGAATTTATTTTTGAATTTCTCGATGCGGCCGGCGGTGTCGACGAATTTCAGCTTGCCCGTATAGAACGGGTGGCAGACGTTGCAAATATCGACCTTCATTTCCAGCACGGTGCTGCGGGTGGTGAAGTTGTTGCCGCAGCCGCAATGGACCACGGTGGTCATGTATTTTGGATGGATGCCTTTTTTCATTTCGCCCGTCCCGGCGTGTGGTCGGCTGGCTGACGAAAGTCGCTCGCCTGGACAACGCCTGAAAGTTGGCCCGGTGTGTCCGGGCCACATGGTTCAAAAATGGCTGAACCCCAAATAGTACCGAATGAAATGAGCTCCGGCAAGGGCGGTAGTCGGGACGACAGGATATCAAAATCTTGCTATAATAAATTGGCTTGTTAGCATGCTTTCCGTTTAATCTCTACGATGAGCCTAGAATTTGAGTGGGATGAGCGGAAAGCGAAAACTAACCTCAGAAAACATGGCATTTCGTTTGAGGAAGCGATCTCGGTATTTGTCGATCCGTTGTCGTCCACAATTTTCGATCCGCTCCATTCCAACGATGAAGACCGATTTGTAATTATCGGCTCGTCGCTGCAACGCCGATTATTAGTTGTAATATTCACGGATCGTGACGAAACGATCCGAATTATCAGCGCCCGTCGGGCAACTAGGCACGAACGGAAGGATTATGAAGAACGCTCGTAAAGCAAAAAGCCAAGATGAAATGCTGCCTGAGTACGACTTTCGCAATGGCGTGCGCGGGAAATACTCCAAGCGATTCGCCACTGGAACGAATATCGTGATTCTTTCGCCGGACGTTGCTAAGGCATTTCCGGATTCAGAAGCAGTGAATAAGGCGTTGCGGTCGCTCATTAAATCGACTGCGCAAGTAGCCAGACAAGACTGGCGACAAAAGTTCGCTAGCGGCTATTTCTTATTCTTATCGGACTTCTCCGGCGATTTCTCTGCCTTCTGCTCCTTCAACCTCTCCGCACGCAGCCGGTTGCCGTAGCGTTGGGGCGATTTGTCTCCCTGGTACAGTTTGATGGCTTCCGGCAATTTCCCCTGTGCTTCGTAGCAGCGGGCCAAATTGTAGCGGGCGCCGTTCGACCAGGGGCCGTCGGAGTCGGCGGCCAGCGTCATTTTGTCGAAATACTGCATGGCCGACGGGTAGGCCTTCTGCTCGAAGAACACCAGGCCCAGCCAGTACGCAGCATCGTCGCGCACTTGCTGGTAGGCATCGACGAACTCCTGGGTTAAACGCTGGCCTGGCGCAATTTCTCGACCTTGACGCTGAGCGCGGGCGATTTCCTCCAACTGTTCTTGTTGCGGCAATGCTCTCAGGTAGTAAAACTTGGCCCCACGCTGGGCGACTTCGCTGAGATCGGCTGACGCGTCATTCGTCGCTCGATCGCTGGCAGAAGCGCCGTACATGCCGCGCAGATGCAGCAGCCGCCCCAATTGCAGGGCGTGTACCCGGTGCGGTTGTTTCCGACTTTCTTCTTTCTTTTTCGACGATGGCTCCGGCTCGGCAGCAATTGCGAAGGGCAACCGCTCTAGTTGTGCCGCCCGCAATAGTTCCGGCGAAGCTTTGCCGCGCTCTTCCAACGTTTCGATGGGCTTGGCCCAAAGTTTCACATCGCCAACGTGCTTGATGTCGCGCAACTTCGCAGCCAATGCCGATGGTGATGTGCTGAGCAGCATGCTGTCGTTGCCTCTCAGCGGCGCTTCAAACAATTTCATCCGCCGCGACAAATAGCCCGGCGACGCTTCGATCAGCGCGGTCACCTTTTCGATATCAGCCGCTTTCTTCGGATAAACCCGATCGCCGGGAATATCCATTTGCCGCAAAATTGCATCGTCGGCCACCGCTTGAGCAAGCGTGGCGATTCCTTTTCCGCCGGGGCCGGGAATCGGCAGGCCATAAGTGAAATCGAACAGATACAGATCGCTGCCGCTCACCAGTGCTGCCACCCAAGGCCGCAACCCAGTTGGGTCCCGCGGCTCGGGCGTCGCCAGCAGCACCACATCGAGCCCCGCTTGCCGCGCGAGCAGCACGAACACCCAAGCCCGCTGGAGCGGCGTGCCGCGGCCCAAGTAAAGCGTATCGAGTGGCAAATGCAGCACCATCCACTGCTCGGCCGGCGTGGCATCGCTCGCTGGTTGCGGTTCCAGTTGAATGTTGCGCACGGTCCAATCGAAAATTGCCTCGGCCATCGAGAGATCGTCGAGTTTGTCTGGCTGAATGTGCCTGCGCCACATCGCGCAGCATGATGGCTTCGCGTAAAAACGTGCCATCGTAGGCCAGATCGAAGACGTCGCCATTCAGCCGCCGCATCAGGCGCGTGTTGGCTAAATCGACCGGCTCCTTCGGCAGCGTATCGATGAGCGGATCGCAGACGATTCACCATCGGTCGGCGCTGGCGTGGATGAACCGGCATCCGATTTATCGTCTTTGTCGTCCGCCGTTGGCTGCGTTGCGCCGCCATTGGTTCAACCGCTCGACAATTAGTTTTGAAAGTGTCGTTTGTCGTCGTTATATTGCTCAGGCGTGTTCAATAGACTCAGGGTCGATTGCAACAACTCTTTACGATACTGCGAAGGATCGTTGCCGCTGCCTGCGGTGGTTGAAACACCCGACGGTGGACCGCTGCTCTTGGGGGCACAGCCGATCGACAGCACGACACATCCGCAAGCCACCGCTGCGGCTGCCAGCCAAGTTGTACGGCTTGGTCTAAAGGTCACGCCAATCGCTCCACCGTTTCGCGAATTCGCAAAATCCGCTCGATCACGCCTCGAACTGATCGAGCGGCACCATATTCGGACCGTCGCTGGGCGATTTGTCGGGTTCGGGATGAGTTTCGAAAAACAACCCGTCGATGCCGATCGCCGTTGCTGCTCGCGCCAGCGGTTCAACCATCGCCCGATTTCCGCCGGTCGCGCCGCCCAGTCCGCCGGGCTCTTGCACGCTGTGCGTGGCGTCGTACACCACCGGCACGCCCAGCGATCGCATTTCAGGAATTGCCCGCATGTCGTTCACCAACCGGCCGTAGCCGAAGAATGTGCCGCGTTCGCAAAGCAGCACATTGGCACAGCCCGCTGCCTCCAGTTTAGTCACCACGTGCTTCATATCCCACGGGGCGACGAACTGACCTTTTTTCACGTTGACCGCACGACCGGCTGTCGGGCGGCGGCGACCAGCAGATCGGTCTGTCGGCAAAGAAAGGCTGGAATTTGCAACAGATCGCAAACTTCGGCAGCAGCGCGGCGTGAGCGGCATTCATGAATATCGGTCGTCACCGGCAAACCGGTTTCGGCTTCACTTTTGCCAGCACCTGCCAGCCCGCTTCCAAACCTTGCCCGCGAAAAGCCGCGGCACTGGTGCGATTCGCTTTATCGAACGAGGCTTTGAAACACCAGACTGGACCGGCAGTTTCGCGCGTAATTTGCTTTCAGCCGCGCGGCGATGGAGAGCGTCAATTGCTTTCGGTTTCAATCACGCATGGCCCGGCAATCAGCAGCAGTGGCTGATCGCGCCCGCACTGATATGGTCCGATGATGGCAGGATTATTCGGCACGCTGGATTTCGACGGGCTCGACGGCGAAGAACAATCGACCGATCAAAGATCAACCGACGACGCAGACAGATTGAGGATAACACGCCGGACGCCAGACTTAAACCGCAGCGCCCGTTCAGCCATCAGGGTGGCCGGGGTCGAGTACGGTCGAGCCTCCGGTTTCTTGAAGCTGGAGACTCACTTCGTTCGACCCCAGCCACCCTCTCTCTCGGTCACTTCGCATTCGGCGGTTCGTTCGGCTTTGCTAGCGACCAATTCGGCTCCACCAACAAGCGAAGTTGCCGGGGCAGTGTTTCAATTTCCACCGGCAGTGTGCCGCCGGGGTCGCCATCCAATTCGTACGGCACTTCGACGTCGGCTTCGATCCGCACTCGCTCACCGCGCCAGGCTCTGAAGCCCGGCGATTGCTGATGCCGGTTTCGCACAATCGCAATTAAATACTGCAAGCCCGCCATCAAACCGCCTCGCTCAAAAGTACACAAATCAAGCAGCCCATCGGCGGCGCTGGCCGTCGGTGCAAAGTTCAAACCGAAACCGTACCGTGGCACGTTGAACACAAACGCCCAGCGACAACGAATCGGTTCGCTCCACGCGCCGGCTTGCTGGCGCAATACGCCCACAGCTCCGGATAGTTGTAGTTACGGATAACCTCGAAAATGGGTTTGGCGTACGACAAGTGTCGGATGTGCCCCTGGTCGCGCGGCGTGCAGCCGGCGCACCACCTCGGCATCGAAGCCCACGCCGGCCATCAGCAAAAAAATTCGCCCGTTGGCGCGACCGGCGTCGATCCACGTGGTTCGCCCTGCGGCAATGGTCTCGGCAAACGTCGCGCAATCGTGGCTCATTTCCAAATACTTGGCGAGCAAATTCTCGGTGCCCAACGGAAACACAGCCAGCGGTGTGCCGGCCTCCGTGCGATTGGCGATCTCCGCAATCGTGCCGTCGCCGCCGGCAGCAACCACCGCGCGCAACTCGCCGCGGAGCTGCAGCGCTTTGGCTGTGGCCGCCAGCTCATCCAGCGACGTGAACTGCTGCGGCTCAAACCCACGCCGCGCAAGTTCGGCGATCAGCTCAGTAATCTTCCGCTGGCGCGAGCCATCGCCGGCCATCGGATTCACAGTCAGCAGAACGGTTTTGCAGTTGTGAGGCAGCCAGTCCATGAAGCCAATCTACTGCAATTGCGTCCCAGGTTGGGACGATCGAGCCGTACTAACCGCCACCCCCACGTAATAAGTAGCGTTTGGGCAGCAGTGTTCAGCGAAATGCCACAGGTGTATCGAGGCGAATCGTCGTCGAAACAGCCAACCCGCGCGTATCATTATGGGAATTGGAATATCGCAAACCATTCGTTGGCAGATAGATAGGAAACCTGCCTGGGCCGATAATTCGCGATTATTTCTGCAAAAACCACTCTGGCACAGCCCTTGCATCTCTACAAGCCAGTTCGGCTTCGGCCGACACCCAGCAATGGCCCGCGGGGTCTCTGACGGATTTGGCCAGATGGTTGCCTTGCCCCTGACCATTTGGCAGCGTCAATGTGTAATTGACACGTCAGGGACCCCGATTTTTTTGCGCCCGGCCGGCTCTAAGCCATTGTGGGCTCTGAATTTCCCGCCTTTTCTTGCGGGCTTCCCGAGCCAATCTGCATGCTAGGTTTAATAGGCCTTGTAGTCTGGGAAACTGCCAGGCCACCCGGCCCAAAGAAATTCGCCGGTGAACCGATTCTCATTTTGCGCCGCCGCCGATGGCTGAAGCCACGAAACCGCAATCCGTCGCCGATTCGCAAGCCGCCAACGACAGCCGCCTGGCATGGTGGAAATCGCCCGTGGTGCTGCGCTGGGCGGCGGTCGTGGTGGTGGGATCGATTGTCTTCCAAGGGGCGCTATTCGTGCTGCTCCGCAAAACCACCTCCGCCAGGTCAACCGCGCCGACCGAATATACCGTCGGCACGTTTTCGTTCACCGCCGATAGCGGCGCCGATGCACCCGCCGCCGCGGGCAAGTTCGATCTGCACATTCGCTTTATCGAAGATCTCGATGGGCCAGCCCACCAGCGGCTTGCGGCCCATCAATTCCGCGTCCGCGAGTCGGTCGAAAACCTGCTGCGAAAATCGCACGGCCTGGAGCTGAACGACACCGCCGTGGCGCGACTGAAGCACGAACTGCAAGAACGAATCGACGATGCCCTCGACCTGCGGGCCGTCGCCGAAGTCATCATCACCGATCTCTCCGTCGATCAACCGCACGCCGTCCCAGCGCCCGAGCTGTCGAAAACACACCCACCCCATCAGACATGCCCGCTGCAGCCGCATCAACGTCCACCGCGAAAACGCCCTTCCAGCCAAATCCGCCGGCCAGTGTTTCCAAATCCAGCGAGCCGTCAGCAGACACTTCGGCGGTCTCGATCGGTTATTGACGCCTGCATGCTCATTTTCTAGGGTGATTTAGGTTGGTCGGCACTATTTTTCGAGATGGATCAGCCGCCGGCTCCGCGTTTCACTTTTTTCGCCAGCCTAGCTTCAATTGGCAGAGCACCGCATTCGTAATTTGAGTCGGCCGCTTTTTCAGAAACGTGAATGTCGGCCGTCATTCTTTATGCAGTCCGAAATTACGATTGGAATCTCTCTCGTCGCAAGTTGCCAACTAAGACCAAATCGGCGAATTTCAGGCGCACTACTAAACCCACCTATTAGAGGGGTGTTCAATGCGTTGATTAAGTGGAATTAGCAATTACCTACTTGATCCGTCGGTAGGTTGCTTCGTTTGGTCTCATATCCTTCATTTTTCCGTTCTTTGTATCGACTTCAAATTCTTGGACGTGACGTTCGGAGTCCGCTTGGACTTTGATCGTTGACGGCGATGAGACGATCCAAAGGCATGCATTATTATTATGCCAGCCGGGCGTCACAGAGCCGTCTGCGTTTAGCCGAAACCAAAACTTGGCATCTGGCGGCTGCCACGTTGTGTCTTCGAGGTATTCTCGCAACTTTTGCTTGCTCGGACGGTCTTTGAAGGGCGGCGGCAGTGGTATTGTGGAAGCCGGCGTTGACGCACGGCCATTTTTGAAGTCGTCCAGTTCCGTTTCGACTGCCTTGGCACGGTCGATGTTGTCAGCTTTTGTGTATTCCTTGATAGCGGTCTTGAATCCGTCCTCCATCTTCATTCGGGATTTTTTTACGCCCTCATCGTAAACTCTCGTTGAGACGACCTTGGGAAGCTCCCCCTTCGTTTCCCAGGCGTCGGCCTCCGCCCGCACTCGTTCGAGCAGTTTGAGGTCACCCGCGCTCTTGGCTTCGTCGGCTTTCTTTTTCAAAGCACCAGTTAGATCATCACGCAACTTGTTTTGTTCTTGCTCAAAAGTGCTTTTGGCGTCGGCAAACTTCTTTGTGATCGAATCGTCATCTGTCAATGCCATGCCGTAGCAGAACGTCAAGAAGCTTGTTGCAACCAACAACATCAAACGAGTCATCTTTACCTCCGTCGGCGACAGCAAATCGCCTGAAATGGACACTCAATTGGACATCGCTAAAAGAACAATATTACCGCGTGGCAATTGCAAGCGTCAAATTACCCGGATGACTGAATTTTATGCTGGGCTAATCCAGAACGCAGTTGGCATGGGCGCTTGAGTGCCATCGGTTTTGGAATCGGGGGCTTACAAATCCTCCCGAGGTGTGGTATACTATTGTCAACTTCGCCAGGAGCGGCGATCAATTCGATAAATGAATAGCCCGGCCTTCATATGAAAGCCGGGCTTGTGTTGTTTAATGGATCATTTTTCCGATTATTTGGGAGAATTGATGATGTCATGGCTTTATCCAATGTTTAGAGGATGGGCAGCGAAAAATGGTGGCGTAGTTTATCGAAGCAAGTCCAATGTGAATAAACATGCATCGTTCGAAATACTTAAATCCGAAGTGAAAAGACGCGGCTATCACTTAATCGAAACCAAAGATCATTTTGTTGTGATTTGCAATCCACAGGATTTCAAGATTCATTGTTAAGGGATGTCAACTGACTCTTATATCTCGAGTTATTTTTGGGAGAAGAAAATGGATAGCAATTCTCGTGAAGCTTTTCGCCGTAAATTCTTAAACATCCGATCATTGAATACCTCGAAATTCGATCAACAATTACAAACGATCAAGGAGCTGTACCAGGGGTGGCGGCTCTTTGGAGAACTAGAACGGTTGAAATCATTTCTCACTGAAGCAGCGAGACTCTGCGAAACTCACCCCGATTTGCCAGATCTTGCAATAATGAAAATTCAGTTCCCAAATTGGTTGTTCGGTGGCGATGGTCCTAAATTTGAGTGCCCAGAGCTAGAGCCAAGATTGATTTTGCAAGCCATCGAAGCTTGGGAAAGACAAGATGAATTTACACCGGACGACACATCGATCAGAATGTGACTTTGAGTTTCCGATTCGCCAACGACTAACATTTATGGTCAGTTGGCTTGTACTTGTGGCGATGGCGGGGTAACTTTGGTGGTGTTTCAGAGCCGACAGCAAACGCTTTGGAAGATCCAGAGTACCGCATTACGAATGCGGTGCTCTAATAGTCGAAGTTTTTCAAGTGTAGTAGCGCTTGTGCTACAATTTCGTAAGTCCTTTCGCCAGCCTAGCTTCAATTGGCAGAGCACCGCATTCGTAATGCGGGGGTTGCGGGTTCGACTCCCGCGGCTGGCTTTTGTATCAACCCGTTGTCAATCGATGACAGCGGGTTGTTTCTGTTGATGCCGGCACGCGCGTTTTCCCGCGCAGGGAAGCCTCGCCGTCGCCACGCGAAGAGCCCGCAGGCAGCCAAGCCCAGTAAGCTGATGGAACTTGGTTCCGGCACGGCAGCGACGGATCCACCTCCCAGACTGGCCACAAGATCTAACTCCGCTTGAATGTCGGCATTGGTGACCTTGCCATCGCTATTGAAGTCGCCGATCGCGGCCAACTGCGTGGGGCTGAGCGAGTTGTTCAAAGTATAGGCGTTCAAATCGGTCAGCGCCGACAGCATCGCCGAAATGTCGGCGCTGGTGACTTGGCCATCGCGATTGAAATCGCCATGCACGCTATCGGTTACTGTCAGGGTGCCCATAGTGTAGAGCTGCGAGGTATCCCAACCCAGAGGTCCGTTGTTGAGCGCGGGAAGTTGCATCGTAGAGAACGTCCCGGCGAGCGAACCCCAATCGAGAATGGCGAAGGTGTTGCCCAGCGCTGGGTGGAAATTGTTAATGAGCAGCACTTGCAGAGTTCCCCCCAGCATCAATTGGCCCATTGTGTGAACCTGGTCGAACTGCGTGCCAGGCAACAAGCCGCCGATTTCGATCTTGGACTGCGCCGCTGTTCAATGTCAGCGATCCCAAGGTGATAGCGCCGGGACTGTTTCCTGGTGAAAGCGTGCCGCCGGAGGCAACCGTCGCCAAACCGCCGACGCTGCCGACGCCTGCGAGCGTGGCGCCATTGTTGACCGCCACCGCGCCGGTGATGGAACCGTTGACCGCCAGTGTGCCGCTGCTGACCGTCCAGTTGCCGGTGTAATTACTGTTCTGGACCATGACCACCTTGCCCAAGCCCGAAACGGTGATCGTTGAGTTGCCCGAGCCGCCAGTCAAGTCGTTGGCGGCATTGCCGATGGAGAAGGTGTCGCTGGTGGTCGCTCCCGTCGCTAGTGTGACGGCCGCGCCGGCGGCGACGGTGGTGGTGCCGTTCGAGCTGGCCGTCGCCGTGCCGCGAAGTATCGCGCCATTGTTCAGCGTGAGGGGGCGGTTCAACGTGGCGCTGGCAATCTCCAGGGCGGCGCTGTTGATGACGACGGGGGTGCTGCTGCTACCCAGCGAAGTGGCGTTCCCGATGCGGAGCGTGCCGCTGTTGACTGTCCAGTCACCGGAGTAGTTGTTGGCGAAAGGTAAGGAGACCGTGCCGCTGCCCGAGACGGTCATCGTCGACCCGTTCCCGCCGCCGGTCAGGTCGTTGATGGCATTGCCGAGGGTGAATACGTCGCTGCTGCTCGCCCCGGTCGTCAAAACGATCTGGTGGCCGGCGACGACGGTCATGAGGCCGTTGGACGCCGCTGTCCCCACGCCGCGCAGCGTTCCGCTTTGGAGAAAGAACGGCTTGTCGAGCGTGACGCCGGCAATCTCCATCGTGGCGCCGGGGAACACCGTGATCGAATTGCCGCCAGCCGTACCCACGGCCGTGGCATTTTCGACGCGCAGCACTCCGGCGTTAATCAAGGTGAAACCTGTGCGTGTGCTGGCGGCCTTGAGCACCAGGGTTCCGTCGCCGCTCTTGGAGAGCGAGGCGCTGCCGGCGCCCAGGCCGGTCGAGAGCGTCAACGTCGTGCCGGCGGCGGTGTCGATCGTGGCGACGCCGCCGGTGGTAGGAGTGAACAAACGGGCGGAAGTGAAGTTGGCGGTGGTGGCAAACGTGCCCACCAGCGTGACATGGTTGGAGGCGGCACCAAGGCGAGCGTCGGCATCGAGTTGCAGCGTCTGGGCTCCCGTCACGTTCCAGGTGCCGACATAGTTACTGTCCTGTGTCAGGATCACCGTGCCACCACCGCCGCCGGGGCCGGTCTGGATCATCGACGTGACGCCGCCGCCCGTGATGCTGCCGACGGTCAGGACGCTTCCAGTAAAACCGGGGATCAGCGATACAACGACGTTCTGCGCGACGGTCACGGTGCCCGTGAGCGCGGTGGCGCCATAATCGAAGACCATGGCCCCGTTGTTGAGCGTCAGGTTGCGGCCGAGCGAAACACCGTCATCCAGGAACAACCGGCCGCTGGTGATGACGACTGGCGTCACGCCCGTTCCCAGCGACGAGGCGTTGCCAATCTCCAGTCCGCCTCCGCTGGTGACCTGCCAGTTTCCGGCATAGTTGTTCGCAAAGGAAAGAGAGAAGACACCGTTGCCGACAACGTTGAGCGTCGCGCCGCTGCCGCCGGTAAGGTCATTGGCGGCGTCGCCGACGATCCCGTTATTGCTGACGGCCGTCATGGTGAGCGTCGCGTTGGCGCCGGCCGCGACCGTGATCGTGCCGTTGAGATTCGTAAAATTGCCGTTGAGTCGGATGCTGCGCTGCCGTTGTTGAGATTCAGGGCGTTGCCGAACTTGAACGTGTCGCTCCCGCCGTCATTTACTTCAATCACGCTGCCCGAAAGCACGGTAGCGGCGCCGGTGCCCAGGCCGGTCTCGTTGGTGACCGCAAGGGTGCCAGCGTTGACGGACCATCCGCCGGAATAGGTGGCCGGCTGGGCGGCGATGACGCGCCCGCTGCCAGCGACGTTGATGGTTGTCGCGGCGCCGCCGCCGGTCAGGGCCACGCCGCCACCGAGGGTAAGGGTGTCGCCGGCGCTCGCCCCCGTGGCAACCGTGACCGACGCGCCGGCGGGAACGCTGACCGCGCCCGTGGTCTGCGCCGTGCCTGTCCCGCGCAGCGTCGACCCGTCCCGCAGCGTGACGCTGTTGACGACGCTGGCGTTGGCGATCTCCAGCGTCGCGGTGTTGACATTGATGGCAGACCCGAAGGGACTGGTGGTCGGCAGCACCACAGTGCCGGCGTCGATTTCGAGCGCTCCGCTGCCGAACACGCCACCCATGGCGATCAGCGTGCCGCTGCCAGTCTTATGTCCAGAGTTGGGTTGCAGTGAGCTGGACATCGTGAGCGTCGTGCCACTGGCGATGTCGAGCGCTCCGCTAAGGGCGATCGAGTGCCCCATCGAGAAGTTGGCCGTGGTGCGCAGCGTTGCGTTGGAACGGACGGTCACGAAGTTCGCCGCGTTGCCCAGCGAGCTGTCGGCGCTAGTCTCCACCACCGCGCCGGCGTCGCCGAACTGGCCGATCGTCCAGCTCCCGGTGAAATCGCTCTGCTGATTCAGGCGCAGCAGCGCGCCCGCATTGTCGCTGGTCACCGTGATCGAAGCGTTATTCCCGCCGCCGGTCAGGTCGTTCGCCGAATCACCGAGTGTGAAGATGCCGCCAGTCTTGAGCGAGAGCGTCACTGCCGCCCCCGACGCCACCGAGATCGGCGCCGTAGTGTTCGCGCCGTTGTCGGCGATGAGCGTGCCGTTGTTGTTGAGCGTGACTGCGCGGCCCAGTGTGACGCCAGGCAACTCCAGATTGCCGAAGTTGGTCCCGTTCACCACGATCGCCGAAGTCCCGCTCCCCAGCCCCGCCGCATTGTTCAGCCGCAGGGTCCCGCCGTCGATCCGCCAGTCGCCGGCGTAGTCGTTGGCGGTCGCCAGGATCACCTTCCCGCCGAAGCCGTCGATGACCGTAGTCGCCCCCGCGCCGCCGGTATAGACGTTGGGCGTCGCGCTGCCGAGGGTCAGCGGCGCCGAAGCGCCAAAGCTTCGTAGATTGACGGTCGAAGCTGCGGCCACCGTGATCGGACCACCGGTGTAAGTGGTCGCCACGCTGAATGAACCGGTGAGCGTCCCTGTCGTCCCCAAATTGATCGGCACGGCGATACTGCCGCCAGCCAGTTCCAGCCTGCCGTTGCTGTTCACGCTGATCGTGCCCGAGCCCAGGCCCGAGGCGTCGTTCAATATCACGGTGCCGTTCTGAATCAGGCTGGGTCCGGTGCGGGCGCTGGCGCCGTTCAGCGCAAGCGTGCCATTGCCCGCGGCGGTGAACTGGTTGGCGTCTGCGGTAAAACCGGTGAGAAGGACAAGGAACCCCGACGGAGAGGAGGTGACGTTGATCTGGCCGCCTCCGGTGCCGATGGTCACAGCCCGTGATGTCGCAAAACCCAGCGTGTTCAGCACGGCGCCGTTCTGAATCGTCAGGGCGTTGCTCGTGGAGCCAAAATTGCTGTCGGCGGTGACGACGGTCGTGCCAGCGTTGAGAAAAACCGATCCGGTGAAGTTGTTGGCGCCGCCCAGCACCAGAGTCCCGGCGCCCAGCTTCGTCAATCCGTGGTTGCCCGCGATGATCGAATTGATCGTCGCCGTGACCGGAACTGGCGTGTTATTGACCGTGATCGGCCCACCGCTGCCGAAGACGGCCAGCGCGCCCTGCGTAAACGTGTAGGAAGCGTTGAACGTGAGCGTCGCCCCGGCCACTTCGAACGTCTGCCCTGTGCCCTCCAGAATGATGGTCGACGTTCCAGGTACAGGGAATGGAAAGACGACGTCGGAGGTGGTCGTCGGCCCGATGTTGTCTGACCAGTTGACGGCGTTGCTCCAGTGGCCGTCGTCGACCTGGTTGTCCCAGGTCACAGTGGTCGCCGCCGTCGGCGCTATGCCGGTCAAGGCCGCCAGCGCAAATACCATGACAACGCGCCTACCGACCCAATTTCGTCGTGCCATGAAAACCTTTCTTCTCTATCCGACGCGCCTCAACGGGCGCTAGCGATCTAGATTGATGATCTCGATCCGACGTGAGACCCGACGACTTCGCATTACCATCGGTCTCTTTCAAACGGTCCTGGCGGCTGTGACCGCGACGAAGAAAAACCGTCCGCAAGGTCTAAGAGCCGAGCAGTGGTGAGGATTATCCCCCACAGTATTGGGAAAAGCAATAATTTGAGCTGCTTTGACTTTAAGCGGTCTCTAGGATGCGACGGACTTTTGCTCTGCGGTAAGTCGATGCTGTTGGGCGCGTCGTAAGCTATTTTCGCAATGCCGGTGCAAACGCTGATGCCAACCGGCGCTGGCGTTGACGCAAGTGCTTTGTTAATATCACTTGCAACTAAGGGCCATCGCTTTCATTGCGGGGTTGCGGGTTCGACTCCCGCGGCTGGCTCTTTAATTTCAAGCAGCTTGCCGGCCGCGTCGTCTGCTTACCACTCACCTACTCACCACTCACTCCATGAAACAAGCCATTGCCGGAGTCGCGCCTAGTCAATCGCAAGAAGTAACGGTCACCATTGAATGGCCCACCATTGCCGCCACCGGTTTGGGCCGATTCTTGGGCCGGCTGTATGCTATTCGCGCCGGCTTTTGGATCATTACCGTCGGCCGTTTGTTCATGGGTCTTACGTTGCCCTTGGGCTTGTTCCTGTTCTTCTGGATGCTGGCGCCGTGGAAGGTGCGCCGCTATCGGTTGACCAATCGCCGCGTCATCGTTGAAGCCGGCGCAAGAGTTTCGCGCCGAGCAGTTTGTCGATTTAGATCGATTCAACCAGATTGAAATTGAAGTGCGCCCCGGCCAGGCGTGGTATCCCGCCGGCGACCTGGTCTTCAAACTCGGCCCGGTCGAAACGCTGCGCCTGGAAGGGGTCGGCCATCCCGAAACCTTCCGCGCCATTTGCCTGAAAGCCCACCAGGCTTACGTCGGCGTCCGTAAAGCGATGGGCGTGCCGGTTGCCAGCAAGTAGTCGGCCGCTCTATAGTCCGACCGTGCCGGTCGGCGGTCGAGATTGCCGCCCAAGCGTCGTGTCCGTCGTGTCGTGGTGGTAAATTGCCTGCATCACGGCGGTCTATTTTTACCACGACGACACCACGATCATGCCGAAAACTCTCTCTCCCCGCTGCGGGAGAGGGCCGGGGTGAGGGGCTGCGTTTTCTCCCCTCGCCCCTTGCGGGAGAGAGGTCGGGGGTGAGGGGTAATCACAATCTCGGCGGCTGAATGCAATCGTCGGTCACCAACTGCTGCGGCTCCGGATAGCCCGGCGGCACGCCGGGGGCGGTGACGGGTTGGCCGGCTGTAATTTGCGCGGCGATGGATTGATTCAGTTCCAAGAGCTGCGCCAACAGATCGCCCGTGGGATCGAAACCGTAAGCGGCCAGTACGGCGGCGTCGAGCGCGGTATGCGCGTCTTTCAGTGAATTGGCGCCGGGCAATTCTAAGGTGCGATAAACCGCCCGCAGGCCCCCTTTGACACTGGCCAGCGCCTGCTCACGGACCCGCCGCACTTTGGCTGATGCTTGCCCCGCTAGAACTAAATCAACTTCACGTACTCATCTAACCTTCGGCGATATGGGCTCGAATGTGCGCAGAAACTCGATTGCACTCTCTTTGTCGATAAATCGTCCCGAAATAATATTTCCATTGTTGTATCGAACATCAATCTCGTATCGGTCAAGTGGCTTTGAAGCACCATCGTCGACATAGTTTTCGATAAATGAAACGGCGTCATCCACAGTCGTGACTTCGAAAGATTGACCATGCAACGCCAAAATGGCAATGCGTTCGATTTGACGCATCACTGTCACAGATAGTGCTTTGAGAAATTGGTCGAGGTCTTGCGAGTGCTCGGTCGCCAACGCTCGTGAGAGTTTCGCTTTCCGCGCTGGCGTCAATCGTTCGTAAGCATCCACTTTCGCCTGAAATGACTTATCGAGAGTGTTTTCATCTGAGCTGGCATCGATTCCGACCGATTTGAACACGCGCACAACAGATTCGTAGGGGATGTACACGACCGTAAATCCGAGAGACCGAAGTTGCTTGAGTGCACCTTCGGTGAAGACACCCGCAAGAATCGCGCCTTTGAAAGGCCCGACATTCCGATAGGTGGCGGCCAGAGGCTCAACAGCACCTTGGATTTCCTGAACTTTGTTGCGCGAGTGCTTGGTGTACCTGCGCATGCTGTTTCGATGAAGGCCACCGGCATTCCAATCTTTTTTGGCGAACCACCGCGCTCAAGGACGAAATCCAAATCGTGAGTATTGCCGTTGGCATCGACCCACGAACACTTCTTACCGCTGCGACAAGGACGGTCTCCTTTACGGTCGAGATAGAGCTTGTGTGTCGTGGCAAATCGTTCGAGCAGAGGTATGATTGCCGCTTCGAGGACATCGCCAATGATTTGGCCAAAACGGTGTGCAGGAGATGCTGCCATTTTTACCCTTCAACCCAAAGACGCCCTTCCATGAGCGGAACGCGGTGTTTTCGATTCTTCCATTTGATATTGCGAACGCGCGTCTGCTCAAAGCGATAGCCCTTGAAGCCGGCTGAAATCGCTAAACTGCCCAACCAAGGAATGACGGGAACGTAGACGCCATACGGTGCAGAATCTCCGATGACAAAGCAGATCGTGGACCCGTCCGCACATACGCGTCGCAATGCCTGCCACACGAGCGCAAGATCGCGGAAGTAGCAGGCGATCATCAGGTGGTAAGTCTTCTTGCCGCCTTTGCTTTTACGTACTTCCGCTAATTGGTCGCAAATGTCGGCTAACTCGCTGCGAATGGGGGCCAGTTCAGGCGTGGCAAGCGTGGCGTCTAGGTCAACAGCGCGTTCCGGTACATGTTGGGAACACGAACGAATCAAGTATTTACGCACTGATTCTTGTAAATCGCCCCAGCCGCGAACTTCGCGCATAAACGACATTTCCAAGCGGGTTGCGTCTGCATAGTCGTAGTTATTGGGATACGGAGGGGACGTCACAACCAATTCGGCAAAATCAGTTGGCACTCCCTCGCACGTTCGTGCATCGGAGAGTACCAAACGGGAACGTGGACCGGAGGCGGACTGCCCAAGAACTAGGTCAGCGTAGATCATTCTGCGCATTTCATCGAATGCAACGAATGGATTCTGAGGGGCTCTCTTTTGTTTCCTGGGGAGGACATATTGCCACTGCGCCGTTCCCGCTCTTGACGTTCTTCGAAGAATCGCGACCAGCGTCAGCCACGCCAACTCGGACGCCGGCGATCCATCTTTGATTTTTTCGTATGCTTGGCGCAATGCATCCAATTCAGCAAGCGCTGCTTCATCGTAGCATTTGTAAATTAATGCTGGGTAACCTTCAATGACTGGAGTGAGCTTTTTGGCGACCGCCCGTAGCTCACGGACCTTATCGCGATATACTTCCGGACTTGATCGCCATTCAAGTTTTGCATTTGCCACGCGGAAAATGAATGGATGCGATTCAATTCCCAAACTTTCGACGTTGGCTGCCTCGGCCGCAAGAAGAGTCGTGCCAGACCCTGCGAATGGATCAAAGACCCTGACATGGCTTGCGGCGCCCTGGTGCTGTTTGACGAGCTGCTCAACCCACGTTGCAGAGAATCCCGCACTATATCGAAACCAACGATGCACCGGCAGCGCCATATTGCCGATGAAGGTCGAGGACGCCCCCTCAGACGCGGAGCATTGGTTTAGCTCTGGAAACAACAATCCCTGTTGTGCTCGAAACACTGGAGTTCTCTGCCTCTCGATAGTCTTTAGAAGCGGACAAACCTGCAACGTCCGTCTCGCGCGTTAAACAGAGGGCCTGGAAAACAGTTTGAGTATACCGCGACTGTACATACGTATCAATACGCCTAATACGGCTGGATTTCGAAATCGTAAACCCAGAATTCGTCGGAATTGCACAGCACCACGTAGCTTGGCCGGCCGGGAACCAGGCGAATCCAATAATCGAACGCCTGCCGGTAGTGGCGGTTGAGATCGGCCCCGCGTTTTTTCATTTCGATCAGCACGATAGGTTTCCAGACCAGATCGGCAAAGGCCGTGCCGCCTTCTTCGGTCTTTTTGACGCGCATTTCCAGTTCCGCGCCGGCTTCTTTGAGACCCTTGTGGCCGAAGGCTTGGAACAGGCGGTCGAGGAAGATTTGGGCTTCACCCTTTTCATCGCCCTTGATGTGTGCAGCGCACAGGTGGTGAAGTCGGAGAGCAAGCCTTTGCGGGTGAAATCGAGGCTGGTCATGAGGGATGAGCTTAACCGGCGGACTACTGGTCGGCAACTGAAAGTGATTCTTGTCGGGTGCCACTGGCTCTGCCAGTGCTGCCGTAGAGCGACGCGGGAGGTATCGAGTCCAGAGTTTAAGGCCGTCGGCGTAGTTCTGCGAATTGGCGAAATCGAACCTTGGGCACGGGCACTGGCGGAGCCAGTGGCACCCGAGGCAGACCATGAATTCTGGTCGCTGGCCTGAAACGGTTCTTGACTTTTTATACTTATGTACATTATAATTTAGAGCGGAACTGCCGCAGCACACCGTGACCTCTAGTTTGCGGCTTTGGAAACCACCCTGAACAGCGAACTCAATGCGGATGAATTGCACTCCGAACTTGGGCACGCTCCATCGCCGCTCGGTCGATGTCCGGCGCAAAGAGAAACAGCATGAGAACGATTGATCGCCAAGGCAAAGCGGCCGTGAGGCGACAATGCTCGCAGGAGAAACTACGTTTTTCCCGAGAGAAACGCGATGTTTGCGGTTCGCATGGTCGCATCGATTTCAGTTTTTCGCGCGCGTCGTCGTCCGTCGCAGGGAGCAGCACTCACCCTCATCCCGGCCCTCTCCCAAGGGAGAGGGAGACCGGCACAACGTGCCGAGAGAGCGATGTATCAATGCGGCGCAAAAAATCGCGTATTCCTCGAGGAAAACAACACATTGATCCATCGTTCTTTTATTTTCTTTGGCACGCACACAATAAAATGCAAAAACTCTCGGGAAAAACAACGCATTTCGAAAACCACTTCGCGACGCCGTGTATCAGTGTGGGTGCAATGGTGCAAAACATTCGAGAAATTCGCGAATTTGCAAGCGGCGCAGGGGACCAAGCGAGGGCGCAGGGTGCAGGGGATAGGAAAAGCAGAATGCAAAAAACTTCCAAGCACAGACAAATGAGAAAGGACAACGGACGAACGAGCACCCTCACCTAGGCCTTCTTCCAGGGAGCGAAGCAGCAAGCCAGATCACGAGGCCGCTGGAATCTGCAGTGTGGTTTGTTTCACGATGCCGTGCGGCGTCCACGCGGCTTGGGTGCGACGGGTTGCTTCCCGGATTTGGCGGTTCAGGCTCAGCGCTTCTTGCCGGACATAACCGCGGGCATGGTCGAGATGCACACACACAGCGCGATATCGAATACGTCGGCCGCGGACACCAAGGTTCATCAGGCGTTCGCCCATCTCACGGTCTTCGGCGCCGTATTCCATGCGTTCGTCGAAGCCGTTGACGCGCACGATGTCAGGCTTCCAACCAGAGGCGTTGTGGCCGTTCCAAGTGGCTTTGGTCGTGGTGAACACATCGCACAGCATGGCCATCCAGCGCGGGGCGGCCAGCTTGGAGAGCTTGCGGTTCCAAGGCAACCCGTGCTTGCGGAGCCAGCGAACGTTGGTGGCGCGGTGCGTGAGAATATCGTCGCGGGTGATGGCCTGGCTCAGAGCCATTGGCAGTTTGAAATAACCGCCCGAGAGGAAAAAGCCAGGCCGAGCGTGGCGGCGATGGGTGGCCACGAAATCGCGGCGGGGGATGCAATCGCCGTCAGAGAAGATCAGGTAATCGCCGGTCGCTTCGATGATAGCACGATTCAAAATGGTGCATTTGCGAAAGCCGCGGTCTTCATGCCAGATGTGGCGGATGGTCAGGCCGGTTTCGCGCTGCAAGCGGTCGATGACTTCTGCGGTGCTGTCGTTGGAGCCGTCGTCGGCAACGATCAGCTCGAAATTGTGATCGCTCTGGGCGGAATATCCCCACACGGTTTTTTGCAGCCAATCGGGCTGGTTGTACGTGCTGAGGATAACCGAGAGACGCATGATGGCGGGGCGACCCGATGCCGGATTGAAAAACCTTTGCTGCCCGACAGCGGGCAAGGTAGGAGGGACGATAACGGTTTATTGATCGGCGAACCAGAGCGAAACTGTGGCGATGCGGTTTGCCTTAGCCTGGCATGTTGGCGGCGGGGCGCAAATGACATTGGTCGAGCAGCCGGCAGCGGCTATTGTTTCTCTCGTGCGTGGTAACTTCGCGAGGCAATTTCCGAGGGGAAATGACCGAGTTTTTGGTGGCGTACCGGAAAATGTGATCGGTCGATTGCACAAGAAAGAATTATTAGCACTTTAACTATGCGGCAATTACTAACCGTTTTGATTCCGGTTAAAAACGAACGTGGCAATTTGCCACGGTGTGTGGAATCGGTGCGGGCCATCGCCGACGAAATTCTGGTGGCCGACAGCGGCTCGACCGATGGCACGCAGGCGCAGGCCCATGCGTTGGATTGCCGAGTCATTGAGCGAGAACTTATCGACTTTTCTGATTTCAAGAATTGGGCCATTCCACAAGCCCGGCATCCGTGGGTGCTGATCATTGATGCTGATGAACGCTTGACGCCGGAGCTGGTGGCGGAAATTCGCAGCGCGCTCGACGCGCCGCCGCCGGGCTTCGACGCTTACTGGATTTATCGCGACACGTTTTTTTTGGGTCACCGCTTGTGCTGGGGCGATTGCCGCAATGAGCGCGTGCTAAGGCTGATGCGCCGCGATGTGTGCCGCTATTCCGGCAACCGGGTGCATGAGCGACTGGAAGTTGCGGCCGGTCGGCAAGGGAAGTTGCAGAACCGCATGTTGCACTACACCAGTTGGACGTACGCGCACTATCTGGCAAAGATGAATCACTATACTGGCTTAAGTGCCCGCGACATGCACGATCGGGGCCGTCGGGCCGGTTTTTGGGGCATGCTGCTGAGGCCGCCGATTCGGTTCTTTCAGCTGTATCTTTTGCGCGGCGGATTTCTCGACGGGTTGCCGGGCCTGCAAATGTCGATGCTGATCGCCTTTATTGGGTTCTTGAAACAAGCCCGATTGTGGGAGCTAGACCACGCGGTTTCGCAAGCCGAGTTGGAGGCGGAAGAGTCGGAAGAACTGACGAAGAAGGCGGCATGATCCGAGGAGAGGACAGTGAACAGAAATGGCCAAGCATCAATGACCAAAGAGCGCGGCTAAGTCAAACGGCGTTGGTCATTGGTCACTCAATTCTCAGTGCGGCCGTGCGGCGACTTCGATTTCATTTACCAACGACTGGCCGTCGAGATGGTGCATGGCCGTGTGCTGGGCGACTTGCTTGTGATAGAAACTGGCGCAGCGGCCACGCAGAATCAATGTGTCGGCTTCCAACTGGATGGCCAGGTCGGAGATGGCGCCGCTGGTTTTGCGGCGGATGGCCCGTTTGATGCGTGTAATGCGGCGGCGCTGAATTTCGTGCTGGGCTTCTGTGGCGATAACCGTGACGGCCGACTTCGTGTCGGCCGTTTGAGAAATGTTTTCCGCCATGACCGTTCCTCCTGCACTTGGTGCGTGGGGTCTTCCGCCCGGCGCGGCGGCAACGTTGAGGAGAAATTCGTCCGTGGTCTCCTGCGGCTGTCGGAGCGCTTCCATCAGTGGCTGCGACGAACATCGCTCTGGAGTTCACCCGGTGTGCAATCTGACGAATTTGGCGCGATTCAGTCCCTGGAATCTTCGCTGTCAGAAGTGCGCCGCTTCAAAGCAACATTCACTGTAGAACTGTGGCGCAGAGGGTGTCAATGGCGCTTTTCTGTAGTTCACGCAAATCGCGCACACTGTGTATATGACGCTGATCACCTGACAAAATGTGACGAAAGGCGATATCGCTCAGCTTATTTCACTTTCCCCGTCTTGCGCAAATACGCTATCACTTCGTCGGCCAGCACTTCCGCAGTTTTTGTGCCAGCATCGAGCCGCAACTCTGCCTTTTCGGGGGCTTCGTAGGGATCGTCGATGCCTGTAAAGCCTTTTAATTCGCCGGCGCGGGCTTTTTTGTAGAGGCCCTTGGGATCGCGCTTTTCGCAAACCTCCAGCGGGGCGTCGACGAACACTTCAATGAAATCGCCCGCCTTCAGCTTGCCGCGCACGGCATCACGATCGCGCCTGTACGGGCTGATGAATGCTGTCAGTGCGATAATACCGGCCGAGGCAAACAGTTCCGCCACGGCACCGATGCGGCGAATGTTTTCTTCGCGGTCTTGAGCTGAAAAACCCAGGCCAAAGCGCTTGGCAAATTCTTCGCCGTGGCGTTCTTTCAGCAGCGCCGGCGAGGCATTCAGGCCGTGGCGCACATTGTCGCCATCGAGCACAAAGCTGCGGTAGCCGAGTTCATGCAGCTTGTGGTCGACCAGATTGCTGATCGTGCTCTTGCCGCAGGCGCTCAGGCCGGTGAACCAAACGACGCAACCTTTTTGCTTGTTGGAGGCTTCGCGCTCCTCGCGCGTCACGCTGTGCTCGTGCCAATGCAGGTGGACTTTTTCTTCAGACATGGCGGCTCATCACTCCCAAGATCGGTATAATTCGGCGAAATTGAAAGAACCGATCATATCGGACACCGCAGCAGCGGAAAAGGTCTCTTCCCTTGCTGAAACCGACACATTTCTGGAGCCGTCGTGTTTGATTTTGCTGCCAAGTATCCCGATGGATTGCCATATGCAGATTTTCTGAAGCGTTACGGCTCCAACGAATATCGCCGCCGCTGGGCCTGCGTTTACGACCAAGTGCATCTGAACGAAGAGCAGCGAAAAATCCTCAGCGGATTTGTTCGTGAGATGAAAGTGCTGTGCCTGGCCGGCGCGTGGTGCCCCGAATCGGTGAATCAGTGCCCGATTTTCGAGCGCTTTGTAGAAGTCGCGCCGAAAATCAAGATTCACTATTTCGATCGCGACGAAAATCAAGATCTAATGCAGGCGCTGCAGATCTGCGGCGGTAATCGGATACCGGTTGTCGTATTTTTAAGCGAAGACGACAAGTTTTGCGGAATCTATGGCGAGCGCACCTTAGCGGAATACAAACAGATGGCAATCGATCATGTGGAACCATCGTGTCCAAGCGGAATTGTGCCGCAAAGTCAGAATTTACTGGACGCCATCACGCAAGAATGGCTACATGAATTCCAGCGCGTGCAATTGATGCTGCGATTGTCGAGCCGGCTTCGGCAGTTGCACGGTGATTGAAGTATCAATGGCTTTTGAGAAACAGCCGGTGGCTGAGAGCCACCGGAGTTAGGCAAGTGAATCGTCCGGCTGTGATTCTTCGATGGGCGTTGCCCACCGGCTAAGTAAATTACATGCAACCGAACGACTGAAATCACAGCATCCATTCCAAGAGTTCGGTGAGTTCTTCATCCGAAACGTCGCGCGGATTACCCGACATGCTGTTGCCGCGTGAGCCGGTGACTAGTGCCGGAATTTGATCACGGCGGACGCCAAGCGCGCTCATTTGTTTGGGTATCTCGATCTCTTCGGCCAAAGACTCGATCCGCTCGATGAACGCGTCGGCTGCCAAAGTGTCGCTGTTGAACGGCCCTGGGCATACCACACGCCCCAACGATGCCAACTCCGCTTCGCAGACGGTTCGATTCAGGCGCAATGCCGGGGGCAACATCACGGCGCACGCCAATCCGTGCGGCACGCGGCATTCCACGCCGAGCGCCGCGGCCACGCCGTGAGCTAATCCCAGTCCCGAGTTTGCCAGCGCGATTCCCGAAAGCAGCGCGGCGTGAGCCATCGCTTCGCGACCGGCCGGCATCTGCCATCGCGAACCGCTTCGGCCAGCGCGGGAATCGCCAATTGCACGCCTTGAATGCACAGCGCCCGTGGCAATGGTTTGGTCCGTCGCGAGATGTAGCTTTCGATAAGCTGAGTGATCGCATCCATGCCGGTATGCGCGGTGATGTCGGCAGGCACACTGATCGAAAGCTCCGGATCGACAAGCACAATGCTCGGCACCATCAGATCGGACCGCAAACTTTTCTTGAACGGTGGATCGTAACTGCTAATGACGGCGTTCTTGGTGGCCTCGCTGCCGGTGCCGGCGGTGGTGGGCATGGCCAGCAGCGGCAGCGGCGGATGAATGATTCTCAGCCCGCGACCTACACCTTCCAGATAATCGACCACGCTTGCGCTTTCAAGGTTGGTGGTCATCGCCGCGGCAGCTTTCGCGAGATCGATCGCCGAGCCGCCGCCGAGGCCGATAACAAAATCGCCGCCCGTCGGTTGCTGGGTGAGGATGGCCGCCGTCAATCGATCGACATCATTAACTTCCGGCTCGTGCGAAATCGCCCCAATGTGCAGCGGCTCGACTCCAGCCGCCTGCAAGACGCCACACAAATCCGCCAGCGTGCCGTTTTTTTCCAGTGTACGCGAACCCGTGACCATAAATGCTCGCCTGCCCAAACTCGCGGCCAGCGTGCCCAGCTCCGCACGCCGCCTCCAGCCGAAAACGATCTGCGGCGGCGTGAAAAAATCGTAATTCAGTGGCGGAAAGGGAAACGTCGGTTCGGGTTTGGGCATGGCTTCACTCATCGCCACCATTTTCGGTATCCGACGTGCGAACTACAATACGTCGGGCTCAATCTGCGGTTGAACGACCTTTCGAGAAAGCGATTTTTGATTGTGACTGACGTTTTGGAAATTACTCTTGCCCGTGGTCCAGTGTGTGGCCGAATTCGTCCGCCGGGGTCGAAGAGCATCACGAATCGGGCCTTCATTTGTGCAGCGCTAGCCAAGGGAACAACCACGCTGGCCGGAGCGCTCGACAGTGAAGACACGCGCGTGATGATCGATTCGCTTAATCGATTGGGCATTGCGGTGAAAGCCGATGCGGCGACAAGCACCATTCAAGTGACCGGCTGCGATGGCAAAATTCCGGCTTCTTCAGCCGACCTGTATATCGCCAACAGCGGCACCAGCATGCGGTTTCTCACGGCCTTTTGCTCGCTTGGCAGGGGTGAATATCGATTGGACGGAACGTCGCGAATGCATGAACGGCCGATTCAAGATTTGCTGGATAGCCTTAGCCAACTCGGCGTGCGAGCCGAAAGCGAATTGAAAAACGACTGCCCGCCGGTTGTCGTGCATGCCGCAGGTTTGCCGGGCGGAGTTGCGAAGGTGCGCGGCGATATTTCAAGCCAGTTTCTCAGCGGCCTCCTGATGGCGGCGCCGTATGCGCAACGGCCTGTGGAGTTGATCATCGAAGGCGAGTTGGTTTCCAAACCGTACGTGGACATGACGCTGGCAGTAATGCGGTCGTTCGGGGTTAAGGTCCGCGACGATGAGCACTCACAGTTCATCATTCCCCAGGCGGTTTATCAAGGGGAGAAAGATTATCCCTACGAGATTGAACCCGACGCATCGGCGGCAAGTTACTTCTTCGCCGCAGCGGCGATCACGGGTGGTAAAGTCACGGTGGAGCGGCTTTCGATGCGGAGCCTGCAAGGTGACGTGCGATTTGTTGAGTGCCTGCTAAAGGTGGGTTGCGAATTGCGAAGCGATACAACTTCGATCACCGTGACCGGTCGTCCGCTGCATGGAATCGAAGTCAATATGAACGCCATCAGCGATACCGTGCAAACGTTGGCAGCGGTTGCTTTGTTTGCTGACGGACCCACCACCATCACCGGCGTGGGCCACATTCGCCACAAGGAAACTGATCGAATTGGAAACCTGGCGATCGAATTGCGAAAGTTTGGCGCTACGGTCGAAGAGCTACCCGATGGATTGCGCATCACGCCCGGCAAATTGCACGGCGCACGTATCGCCACTTACAACGATCACCGCATGGCCATGAGTTTGGCGCTCGTCGGTTTACGCGTGCCCGGCGTGGTGATTGAAGATCCGCAGTGTACGGAAAAAACGTACCCTAACTTCTTCGGCGATTTGACAAAATTGGTTGGCAATTGAACTGGTCGCCGGCCCTCAGTGCGATCGGTCTTGCAGGGTGCCGGACAAACGGTTTATAACGCGCCGGGGTTTGAGAAACAGGTTTAACTTTCGATCCGATAAGCGTTTGTGCGTATTCTTGCTACAGTTCCGACAGCCTGAACCGCCAAAAGCAGGAACTGAGCAAAGGCTTGGTTCGTCTTAAGTACGGTCGGCCAGCGCGGTCGCATTCCACGAACCACCAACGAAATCGACAACCATGATTTTTGGCCGAAAATTCTTACTGATCTTTGCCGCCGGATGGGGAATCGTCTGGCTGACTATTGCGGGAGGAATCGTGCAATCCGCCGACACAACTTCCAGCGGCGATCGCGCGCGGTTTCAAAAACTTTACAGCGACGGAAATTTCAAAGACGCCTACGAAGGATTCCGGCGGTTGGCCCTAGATCCGAACGACGATCCATTGCAAGCCGGTTCCGATTTGAATCAGGCGCTCGGCGCACTACAGCAGTTGGGTCGGCTCGATGAGATCGACGAGCTGCGCGAATCGGTCATTAAAGTTCATGCCAAGAACTGGCGGTTGCTGATCGCCGCGACCGACAGCTATTTGAATTACGACCATTTCGGTTTCATCATTGCCGGTAAGTTCACGCGCGGACCACACCGAGGCGGCGGCGAAGCGGTGAACTCCACCGAGCGCGATCGAGTACGGGCGTTGCAACTGATGGTGCAAGCGCTGCCACTGGTGAAGAAAGAACCGAAGAAAGGCGACGTCGCCGAGTTCTGGCTCGCGATGTCGCGGATGCTGCTGGGCAATCGTGGTTACGGTGAGGCGTGGCGGCTGCAATATCTCACCGATTTAGAAAAGCTGCCCGACTACGACCAGGGCTGGTACGGAGGGGGAGATAACGGTGGGGCGCCGGTCGACGACCAGGGCAATCCGGTATTCCATCACGAGTCCAAAAGTTGGGACACGGCTCAAACCGATGGGGAGCGCTGGCGCTGGGCACTCGCGCAAGTAGCGGAGAACGATCCGCAAAAGAAAAACGAGGTGCGATCTCAGTTCGCCGATTTTCTGCAAAGCCAATTTGGCGTGCAAACGATGGCCTACTACGGCACGTTCTTCAATGGCTTGCAAGACGAAGAAGTAAACGCCGGCGGCGAAGATGCCAAAGCTGATCTGACGGCCCGAAAAGACGCCTCGGGCACGTGGGCACTGCACACGCTGGGCGAAGACGAAACGATTGCCCGGCTCGCCAACGGCATCAAGCGCTTTAAGTTGCCGGAGGAATTCAATTTCATCCGCATTTATCAACAAATCGCCGAAGATCCAAAGACCGGGCACGGCGAAGATGCACTCCAGCAACTGGCCCAAACCTTCGAGAATCGCCGGCAGTATCCCAAGGCAGCCGACTATTGGCAACGCAGCATCAAAGAGTACGGCCCCGGCAACAACAACTTCAAAAAAGAGCGGGTCGAGCAAATCGTCGGCAATTGGGGCCGGTTCGAGCCGGTCATGTCGCAGCCCGCCGAGCAAGGAGCCACGGTCGATTTCCGCTTCCGCAACGGTGCGAAAGTGAGTTTCGAAGCCTATGAAATCAATGTCGCCAAACTATTGGGGGACGTGAAAGACTATTTGAAATCGAGCCCTAAGCAACTCGATTGGCAAAAACTCAACATCGCCGATATCGGATACCGCCTAGTAGACGAAAACCAAAAGCAATACGTGGGCAAGCGGGTGGCCCAGTGGGATTTGGTCCTGAAACCGCGGCCTGATCATTTTGACAAGCGCATTACGGTGACGACCCCGCTGCAAAAAGCCGGCGCATATTTGCTCACGGCCAAAATGGAAGGCGGCAATACGAGCAAAGTTGTCGTCTGGCTCGAAGACACGGCGATTGTGAAGAAGCCGCTGGGTGGCGCCTCGACCTATTACTTCGTCGCCGATGCCAACAGCGGCACGCCCATTTCCAAAGCGAACGTGGAATTCTTCGGTTATCGACAACGGCCGGTCGGCAATAATCGCTTCACAATCGATGTCCGCAACTATGCCGACGCTACGAATGACGATGGCCAACTGGTTGCGTCGTCAAAAGACAAAGATCAGGAGTTCCAATGGATCATCACGGCCACCACGCCCGGGGGCCGGCTGGCATATCTCGGCTTCACCGGCATTTGGGGCGGCAACTATTACGACGTCGAATACAACCAGACCAAGGTGTTCACCATCACCGATCGGCCCGTGTATCGGCCCAATCAAAAAGTGCGATTCAAATTCTGGGTTCGCCGTGCCCGGTACGATCAGGACGACAAGTCCGACTTCGCCAATCAAACGTTCACTGTCGAAATTCAGAACCCCAAGGGCGAGAAGGTGCTGAGCAAAGCTTTCACCGCCGATGCTTACGGCGGTTTGGAAGGAGAATTCGATTTACCGGCCGATGCGGCGCTAGGCGTATATCAATTGTTCGTCGTCAATTACGGCGGCGGCAGCTTTCGCGTGGAAGAATACAAAAAGCCCGAATTCGAAGTGACGGTCGATGCACCTAGCGAACCGGTGATGCTGGGCGAAAAAATCAAGGCCACCATTCAGTCGAAATACTACTTCGGTTCGCCCGTGACCGATGCCAAGGTGAAGTACAAGGTGACACGCACCACTCACACTGCGCGCTGGTATCCGCTGGGACGTTGGGATTGGCTCTACGGTCCCGGCTATTGGTGGTTCGCGCCCGATTATGCGTGGTATCCCGGTTGGCGGAGTTGGGGTTGCCCGCGGCCGTTTCAGGCGTGGTGGCCGGGCTTCCATCCGCAACGGCCGCCGGAAGTCGTGGCGCAGGCGAAGTGCCGATAGGGCCGGATGGAAAAGTCGAAGTAGAGATCGACACAGCTATCGCGAAGCTGATTCATCCCGATGAAGACCATCAATACACTATCACGGCCGAAGTCGTGGATCAATCGCGCCGCACCATCGTGGGCCAAGGCAATGTGCTTGTGGCCCGCAAGCCGTTCCAGGTTTATGCCTGGTTAAATCGCGGTTACTACCGAGTGGACGACACCATTCACGCCGACTTCCAAACACAAACCCTCGATCAAAAGGCGGTCAAAGGCAAAGGCGTGGTGACGCTGTATCATATTTCTTACAAGGATCAGAAAAAGGCTGAGCAGACCGACGACCAAAGCGATATTAAGCCGGTCGAAACGAAGGTCCGCACTTGGGACATCGATCCCGATGACCGCGGGCATGCCGAGCTGGAACTGAAAGCCTCGGCGCCAGGCCAGTATCGGTTGGCCTATCAGGTGACCGACGAGAAAGAGCACAAAGTTGAAGGCGCGTATCTGTTCACGATTGCCGGTGCGGGTTTCGACGGCAGCGATTTTCGCTATGGCAATTTGGAATTGATTCCCAATCAGCGCGAATACCGTCCGGGCGAAGCGGTGAATCTGATGATCAACACCGACCGTCGCAATGGCACCGTGTTGCTATTCGTGCGGCCTGCCAACGGCGTATATCTCAGGCCGAAAGTGCTGCGACTGAAGGGCAAGTCGGCCGTCGAGGAAATTGCGGTGGTCAAAAAAGACATGCCCAACTTTTTCATCGAAGCCGTGACGATTGCCGGTGGCAAACTGTTCGACGAAGTGAAAGAAATTGTCGTACCGCCCGAGCAGCGCGTGATTGACGTCGCTGTCACACCGTCGGCCGAAACTTACAAGCCAGGAGAAAAAGCGTCGGTCACGCTCAAACTGACCGACAGTACGGGCAAGCCGTTCACCGGCTCAACGGTGGTCGCGATTTACGACAAGGCCGTCGAATACATTTCCGGCGGCAGCAATGTGGAAGACATCAAAGCGTTCTTCTGGAAATGGCGGCGTTCGCACTACGCGCAAAACGAAACCAACTTGATGCGGATGTTTGGCAATCTCGTGCCGCCGAAGCAACAAGGCATGGACGATTTGGGAATTTTCGGCGGGACGGTTGCAGATGAACGCATGTTCGGCACCACATTGCTGGGGATTCAGACAATTCAGGAACGGCCTTTGCTCCGGGGCGCTGGCAGCTACCACAGCCTGGCACCCGCTGCAGCGCCGGAAGCACCAGCCGCGGCGATGCCTCCAAGCAACGTGCCAACCGAAATAAATAAGGTCGATGTCGCTGCTGGAGAAAATGGTCCCGCTTTGGTCCAGCCCGCGGTCCGCACGAACTTTGCCGACACCGCCCTGTGGGCCGGCGCTCACGACCGATGAAAATGGCACGGCCCAAGTCTCGCTCACCATGCCGGAAAATCTCACCACCTGGAAAGTACGCGCCTGGAGCATGGGGCACGGCACTCGAGTTGGTCAAGGAGACGCCGATGTGGTGACCCGCAAGAACCTGATCGTCCGCTTGCAGGCCCCGCGGTTCTTCGTCGAGAAAGACGAAGTCGCTCTGTCGGCCAATGTCCACAATTATTTGAAAGCAGCCAAACAAGTTACCGTGGCGCTGGAGCTCGATGGTAATTGTCTGACGTCTCTTACCGATCTCACGCGGCAAGTTATCGTGCCCAGCGGTGGCGAAGTGCGCGTTGATTGGCGCGTGAAAGTTGCCCACGAAGGAGAAGCGGTCATTCGGATGAAGGCCCTTTCCGATGAAGAATCGGACGCCGTCGAGCAACGCATCCCGGTTTACGTGCATGGCATGCTCAAGACCGAAAGTTTTTCGGGCGCGCTGCGCCCCGACGACAGTGCCGGCAAGATCACCTACCGTGTGCCGGCCGAGCGGCGGATAGAACAATCGCGGCTGGAAGTGCGCGACTCGCCGACGCTAGCCGGCGCGATGGTCGATGCGCTGCCGTACTTGGTCGATTATCCGTACGGCTGCACCGAACAAACGCTGAATCGATTCTTACCCACGGTCATCACGCAGCGCGTGCTCATCAATATGGGCCTCGATTTGAAAAAGATCGAAGAGAAGCGCACCAACCTGAATGCGCAGGAAATCGGCAACGACGCCGAGCGAGCGAAGCAATGGAAGCGTTTGGATCGCAATCCGGTGTTCGATCAGGCGGAGGTTGGCCGCATGGTCAAAGAGGGCGTGCAGCGACTTACCGAAATGCAACTTTCCGACGGTGGTTGGGGGTGGTTCAGCGGTTGGGGCGAACAGAGTTATCCGCACACCACAGCAGTTGTCGTGCATGGTCTGCAAGTTGCCAAAGAGAACGACGTGGCGCTGGTGCCCGGCGTGCTGGAGCGTGGCGTGGCGTGGCTGAAGAACTATCAAGATCGCCAGGTGCAAATGCTGAAGAACGCGGCGGCCAAACCAAAGCCAAAGGATCCGTACAAAACTTCGACCGACAATCTGGACGCCATGGTTTATATGGTGTTGGTCGATGCCGGCGAAAAGAACGACGATATGCGCGGCTTCTTGTATCGCGATCGGACTGCGCTTTCCGTCTACAGCAAAGCGATGTTTGGCCTGTGCTCGCCAAACAGAGTCAAAAAGAGCAACTCGACATGCTGCTGCAAAACATTCGTCAGTTTGTCGTCGAAGACGATGAAAACCAAACAGCGTATCTCAGGCTGCCGGAAAACAACTTCTGGTGGTTTTGGTACGGCAGCGAGACCGAGGCGAACGCGTACTATTTGAAACTGCTATCCAAGACCGATCCCAAGGGCGTGCTGGCTTCGCGGCTCGTGAAGTATTTGCTCAACAATCGCAAGCATGCCACGTATTGGAACAGCACCCGCGACACCGGCCTGGCGATCGAAGCGCTGGCCGATTATTTGAAGGCCAGCGGCGAAAACAAGCCCGATATGACCGTGGAAGTGTGGCTCGACGGAAAAAAGCAGAAGGAAGTAAAAATTACCGCCGCCGATTTGTTTACGTTCGATAACAAGTTCGTGCTGGAAGGGGACGGCGTGGAAAGCGGCACGCATCAACTGGAGCTGCGCAAAACTGGCACAGGGCCACTCTACTACAACGCGTATCTCACCAACTTTACATTGGAAGATTCCATCAAAGCTGCCGGGCTGGAAATCAAGGTCAACCGCAAGTTCTACAAACTCAATCCGGTCGATAAATCCATCAAAGTGTCCGGCGGCCACGGCCAGGCGGTCGATCAGAAAGTCGAAAAGTACGAGCGCGAACCGCTGGCCGATTTGGCTACACTGAAAAGCGGGGACTTGGTCGAGATCGAATTGGAAATCGACAGCAAGAACGACTACGAATACCTGATGTTCGAAGATTTCAAAGTCGCCGGCTTCGAGCCCGTCGAGGTCCGCAGCGGTTACAACGGCAATCCGCTGGGCGCCTACAAGGAACTGCGCGACAACCGGGTGACGTTTTTCCTCCGCTGGCTAGCCGCGCGGCAAGAACTCGGTCAGCTATCGCCTGCGGGCAGAAATTCCCGGCCAGTTCAGCGCCTTGCCTGCGACAGCCGGCGCGATGTACGCACCCGAACTAAAAGCTAACAGCGACGAAATAAAATTGAAGATCGCCGACTAAGGGGCAATTACCGCTAGCAGCCTAGTCGCGGCCTGTTCTGCCTCGCTGGTGCAGAACCCCGTTGCCTAGAACCGGTTTAATGGCAGATCGGCCGCCTGCTTCTCGCCCCCGATGTCGCTTTTGGGTACTATAGAGGCGTGCCTGTCGCCCAGTTCGTAGTAGTTCGTCCTTTACTGGGGCTGACGATGGAAAGCCGGTGGTTTAATCTTGCGATTGTGCTGGTTTGGCTGTCAACAACCTCGTGGTTGGTGGTCGCCAAGGTCATTCCTCCGCTGCGTCGCGGTCAGCCGCCCAATTACCATTCCATGTACGCCGAGCGCCGGAAGAGGAAGGGCCGGCCCCAGCGGTGGCATGGGATATGTCGCTGAATGGCAAGCCGTTGGGCTGGGCTGTTAGCAAGGTGGCGCAAAGCTCCGCTCGTACTGCCGATAGCTCGTTGACCGATGTTTGGTCGCGCATTCACTTCGACCACATCCCCTTGGCCGAATTGTCTCCGGCTTGGATGACAAAAATCCTCCTCCGCAGCAGTTTCGAGCCGGTCGACAATCTGCAGATGGACGCATTTAGCTCTTTGAAAATCGATTCGCTGGGGCACCTGGCCGCCTTCGAATCGTCGCTCAGCACTGCCGGCTTGCAGAACAGCATCACCATTTCCGGCAAAGTGCGGGCGTCGATGCTGCGGGGCGAAGTGAAAACGGCAGAATTCGCTTATCCTTTCGAAATTTATTTGTCGAGCGATGCACTGGTTTCGGACGAACTTTCGCCGCAAGCTCGCCTAACCGGTTTACACCTCGGACAGGAATGGACGGTGCCGGTGTTCAGTCCGCTGCGCGACCCACGTTCGCCTGTCGAGATTCTGCAAGCGCGGGTCGACTCGCGCGACTTGCTGATGTGGGAAGGACAGGCCGTGTCGGTGTTCCAAGTTGTCTATCGGCCCGACTCCGGCGCGGCACTTTCTTCGACGGGCCAGCCGCGTGCTAAACTCTGGGTGCGAGACGACGGCACGGTGCTGAAACAGGAAGTTAGCGTGCTCAGCTCGCGATTGGTGTTTTCACGCATGTCGGACGAACGGTCTGCGCTCTGCGCCAAGCAGAGCGATGAAGACATGCAGCAGCGCGGCTGGAATCGACGTCGGCGCAACGGCATGGGGAATAATTACAACCGCAGCCCGAGCCCCGGCGCGAATGCTCCCGCAAGTGGTGCCGCTGATCAGCCTGGCAATTCAAATCCCGAGCATGTGCAACCGAGTGAACCAGCTCCAACTGCGTCAGCGGCCGATGCGTCGGGTGGGAGTGGAAGCACCGGCCCATGATTGAATTCGACGAAGTCTCGCGCAATTACGGCCCGAAGAAAGCGGTCGATCGGCTGAAGCTGGTCATTCCGCCGGGCGAGCTGTTTGCGTTGCTGGGTCCCAACGGCGCCGGCAAAACCACGACGATCAAAATGTTGGTCGGGCTGCTGCAACCCACGGCCGGCAATGTGCGGATTTGCAGTTACGATGTGTTCCGCGAAGCCCGGCAAGCGCATCGTTGTTTGGGTTACGTGCCCGATGAGCCATTTTTGTACGAGAAACTTTCCGGCCGCGAGTTTTTGCAATTCATTGCCGATTTGTACGGCCTGGGGCGTGAGGAATCGGCCACGAGAATTGCACGGGAGATTCGCGACTTCAGTCTGGCCGAGTTTGTTGATCAAATGACGGAATGCTATTCGCACGGCATGAAGCAGCGACTGGTGTTTGCCGCGGCGCTGCTGCACGACCCGGCCGTGCTGGTGCTCGACGAGCCAATGGTCGGCCTCGATCCACGCAGCATGCGCATTGTGAAAGATTTGCTTCGCGAGCGGGCCAACGCCGGTATGACCATCTTCATGTCCACCCACACACTCGGGCTGGCCGAAGAGATTGCCGACCGCATCGGTATTGTCGATCGTGGCCAACTGCGGTTCCTCGGCACGGTAGATGAATTGCGTCAGCAGATGGCCCAAGAGCACAAGAGCCTGGAGCGCATGTATTTGGAATTGACCGCCACGGCGGAAGAAGCCGCAGCGCGGGAATCGGACCGTTGAGGAAAATTCGGATTTCGTCATTCGTCATTGCGTAAATCGTATGTCTACAGCAGCCTCCAACGATTTCATTCCGCCAGTCGGCGGACTGCTGACCGAGCAGCGCGAAGCGCAATTGTTTTGGCAATTGCGGGCGCGCACCGCCGCTTCGACCATTCGCTGGATGTTCACCACAGCGCGGCTGCGGTTAACGCTGGTGGCCTCTTTGAGCCTGTTCTTTTGGATTGGTCTGTTCATTCTGTTTTATCAGGGCTTTGGCTATCTGGCGTGGATGCACACTGACGTCGTGCAGCCGCTCTACAACACCTTTTTTCTGGCCCTGATGGTGATGCTGATGTTCTCGTCCGGCATCATCTTGTACAACGCGCTGTTTGTTTCGCCGGAAGCCAAGTTTTTGCTGACCACGCCCGTCGCGGTGCATCGCATTTACCAGTACAAATTTCAAGAAGCTGTGTGGTTTAGCAGTTGGGGTTTCATTCTGCTGGGCAGCCCAACGCTGGTGGCCTATGGGCTGGTGGCCAACGCACCGTGGCATTACTTCGCGCTGCTGCTGCCGTTTGTGATCGCGTTTGTTCACATTCCCGCGGCCATCGGCGGCATTTTGTGTTTGCTGATTGTGAATCGCTTGCCGTCGATTCGCGTGCATGCCTTGGCCGTTTCGCTGCTGACCGTGTTGGTGGCAGCGGTGTGGATTGCGTGGTCGCTGTTCAGCGGCGCCGAAAGCGATTTGATGACGCCCCGTTGGTTCAACGAACTGTTCACGCGCCTGCAATTCACCGAACAGCGGTTGCTTCCCAGTTGGTGGCTGAGCACTGGCTTGCTCGAGGCTTCGCGCCCTAACTCGCTGGTGCATTCCGGCGATCCGCCCTGGGCACAGAGTTTGCTGTTTCTGGCGCTGTTGGTCTCGCATGCCCTGTTTTTCAATTTGGTAGGAACCTGGCTGGCCGGAAAAGTTTATCGCACCAGTTTCAGCCGGCTGTACGACGAGCCGCGCATCCGGCGGAGTGCCAGCACCTGGTGGCTCGACGGCGTCTTGGGTTACGGCGCCGTGTTTTTGCCGCGCGATGTGCGGCTGCTCTTGGTGAAAGATTTCCGACTGTTCCGCCGCGATCCCGTGCAATGGTCGCAGTTTCTCATTTTCTTCGGTCTCTTGGGTTTGTACTTTTCGCAAATCCGCAGGTTCAGTTATCACCGCAACTATTCGGCGATGATCGGCTTTTTGAATTTGGCCGTGGTGGGACTCATTCTTTCCACCTTCACTACGCGGTTCATTTTTCCGATGGTCAGCCTGGAAGGTCGCCGGCTGTGGATTTTGGGCCTCTTGCCCATCCGGCGCGATTCCGTGCTGTGGGCGAAGTTCTTGTTCGCCGCCGTGGGCTCGCTTGTTCCCTGCACGCTGTTGGTGCTGATGAGCGATTTAATGCTGCAAATCGAAAGCTTGTGGATCATCGTCCATCAGATTTCCTGCGTCGTGCTGTGCATCGGACTCTCGGCCATTGCCGTGGGGTTGGGCGCAAAAATGCCCGAATTGCGGGCACACTCGCCGTCGAAAATTGCTGCTGGCTTTGGTGGCACCCTGAATCTGGTGATTAGCGCCGCATTCATTGTGGTGGTCGTTTTGCTCACCGCCCTGCCGGTGCACTTGCACCTGGCGATGCAGCAGGAGGCCACGCAGTTCGGCGACGAGTTTATCCATTTCTTAGGCAGCCCGTTGGGCGTGGCCACCGGCATCACGCTAACGATTCTGATCGGCCTGGTGGCCACCATCTGGCCCATGCGGATGGGTCTGCGGGCCTTCCGAAAACTGGAATTCTGACGGCCAAAGATCGTCGCCCGCAAAATCGCTTGGCTGCGGGTTAATTTCGCCAACAGCGTGCGGTTTTCACCGGGAAGAGCTTCCACTATAAATGTGGAATGAAGTCTGGGGCATGCGGAATGATTCACCTGCGACGCCATTTGTGAAACATTCCCCACTCCCCACTCCCACTCCCCATTCAACATTCCCCATTGAATTTGCCGGTCGCTAGATTCGTCCATTGGATTGAAGGAGAAGCGTATGACCGCCAGCCTCAAGGTCGGGGCAGTCACCTATCTGAACACCAAGCCGCTGGTGCATCGGCTGTCTGAGTTCGCGCCGCAGGCCGAAATCTGCTTCGATTTTCCCAGCCGCCTGGCCGACGATCTGGCGGCAGGTCGGTTGGATGTGGCGCTGATACCGTCGATCGAATATTTTCAAGACCCGACGTATAGCATCGTCTCGGATGCCTGCATCGCTTGCCGTGGACCGGTGCTCAGCGTGAAGCTCTTCAGCCGCGTGCCCGTGCGTGAAATTCGCAGCTTGGCGTTGGACGAAGGCTCGCGCACCAGTGCGGCATTGATCCGCATTTTGCTCCAGGAGCGATTCGGTTTGTCGCCCGATTGGGAACCGTTGCCAATCGGCGCTGCGCTGGCCGATTCCACAGCCGATGCGGTGCTGCTGATTGGCGATCGCGCCATCCACTCGCCGGCCGGAAGCTTTGCTGAAGTGTGGGACTTGGGCCACGAGTGGGTACGCTGGTCGGACCTGCCATTTGTCTTCGCCATGTGGGTGGCCCGGCCCGGAGTCAATATGCACGACTTGGAACGCGCCTTGGCCGAGGCCCGCGATTGCGGCGTCGCTAACCTGGAACAAATCGCCGCCGCCGAAGCCGCCCCGCTGGGCCTGACCGTGCCCCAGTGTTTGAGTTACCTGCGCGACAACTTGCACTTTTACCTCGGCCCCCAAGAACGCCGCGGCCTGGAACTGTTTTATCAAAAGGCCAACCAACTCGGCTTGGCACCGCAGGGATTTCAATTGTCCACCACCTTGGCTACCTAATGATTCACCCGCAATTATTAACCGCTGAGGATGCAGAGATCGCAGAGAAGTCGCAGATCGATCATGCAACAGTTTTAAGGGATCAACTAAGCAATCATTCCATCTGCGTTTCCTCTGCGACCCTTCTCGTCCTCTGCGGTGAATCTTCCGATTTTTAATCCCACGATGGTCGCGTCTGCAATTCAAATTGTTCTCGACAAAGCTAGCGCCGGCGAGCGGCTCACGGCCGAAGAAGGCCTGCGGCTTTTGGAATCACACGATCTGGCGGCGATCGGCAAAGCCGCGAATGCCGTCACACGACGGCTGCATCCGGAGGCCATTCGCACCTATAACATCGATCGCAACATCAATTACACCAACGTCTGCACCGCGGTCTGCGATTTCTGCGCGTTCTATCGCCCGCCGAAACATGCAGAAGGTTACGTACTGGACCGCGCCGAGCTGCTCGAAAAAATTCGCGAAACCGTCGTACTGGGCGGCGATCAGATTCTGATGCAAGGCGGATTGCATCCGGAATTCAAGCTAGAGTGGTACGAAGAGCTGCTGGCCGATATCAAACGCAACTTTCCGCAGGTCAACGTCCACGGTTTCAGTCCGCCGGAACTGCATCACTTCACGAAGGTTTCGAAACTGCCGCTGCGCACGGTGCTCCAGCGCTTGAAAGCGGCGGGGCTCGGCAGCTTGCCCGGCGGCGGTGGAGAAATTCTGGTCGATCGGGTTCGCAAAACCATCACGCGCGGCAAAGTGCTGACCGATGACTGGCTTAACGTCCACCGTGTGTGGCACCAGCTCGGCGGCAGCAGCACCGCCACCATGATGTTCGGCCACATCGAGACGCTGGCCGAGCGCATCGAGCACCTGGAACGCCTGCGGCAACTACAAGACGAAACCGGCGGCTTCACGGCCTACATCTGCTGGACCTTCCAGCCCGAGCACACCGACATGGCCAATGTGCCGCCGGCCGGCTCGTTTGAGTATCTGAAAACGCAGGCCGTCAGCCGGCTGTATCTCGATAACTTTCCCAACATCCAATCGAGTTGGGTCACGCAAGGCCTGAAGATCGGCCAGCTCGCGCTGCTTTTTGGCGCCAACGACATGGGCAGCCTGATGATTGAAGAAAACGTGGTGGCCGAAGCCGGCACGGTGCATTACCTCACGCTCGACCAAATTCGCGAGGCGATTTCCGAACTCGGCTACACGCCGCGGCAACGCAACGTGTTTTACGAGCTGATCGATCCCGAGCGCGAGCAATTCGCCATTGAAGCGAATCGCACCCGCTACAAGTCGATTTGCAAAAACGGTGCCATGTCCAGCTTGCATCTCTCGAGCGCCACTGCTGGCTCGCCCAGCAGTGTGCCGGGAACCCTCTCCCTTGACGGGAGAGAGCAGGGTGAGGGTGCTGCGGCCGATCGTCTGCCTCCCACCGACACCAGCTCGCTTCCGCTGGTGCCGCTTTCCATCGTCTCCGGCGACGGCACGGCGTAGAACGCATTCCAGCGGCGTCCGACAAGACGCTGCACAGCCGTGTGGGAAACATCGCGGCCCGCCGCCTATGAAATTCCTCGGCAAACTGGCAACATCGACCGCGCATGTCTCACTCGGCTTTCGCGCCAATTCTTGAAAACTGCAATTTCTCTCGATCAATACCGGGCCTGCGCAAGACGCGCGAAGAAAAAACAAAATCCAGGAGGCGATGTTGCGCGAGAAACCTCGTAATAACCAGCCTTTTTCGTCAAACATTGCCCCCTCACTGTCGCCCGCGGGAAACGGCGCCTGGCAAGCATCGCCGTTTCGCTGGGCAAATCGAGCCTTTTTTGATCGCGCACGCTCAGCATCCTCGGCGACACATCGACTTCGCAATCCATCTGCTGTTGCATTTGCATCATGTTGTTACGACCAGGGCGATTTTCATGCCCGGTCTCAGGCCTTCGAAGTCAGGCAAAACCGCCCCACGTTGACGGAACCCAAACCGTTGGCGCTAGCTTGAGCGAGAAGGAACCAGAAAGGCCGCTGCCCTCGCGCCGTACCGGGTGTCTCCCCGGCCTGTTTGTAAACATCCGTACACTATTTAAATGCTACCAGCGCCGGGGCCCAAATTGCAAGGGGAAATCCGGCGGCTAATCTTTTATCCCAATTTTCATTGGCCATTCTGGCAGGCCAAGTTCTATGGCCGCGCGGATCAGAGAATCTTTCTCTGCCTGCGTGCCTTGGGAAACAAGATAGGCGGCTTGCTCTAGTTGCTTAACGTCAGCATCAAGCGTGTCACCCTCGGGTCGGTCGGCGATGTACTGAACTGCTAGAACAAGTGCTTGGGCTATGGCGTCTGTCATCGACTGCATCCTCCGTTCCTTGGCTCCTCACGCAGCGGGTAGGGATTTAATTCAGCAGAGTTGCGCCACTCGATTTCGTTGGCTCATTTTTTGGAATAATTGTAGTCGATTGCTTTTTTGAAATCGCGGAGGCTCATCTTCGATTCCTTCTCCCCCTTTCCAAATACATCGGCCAGAACCAGTTTTTCAGACTCGTCAGCATTTTCGAAGCGTCGCAAGAGAGCGTCTACAATTCGATGCTTCATGGTATCGTAATCTTTTCGTTCGCCGAACATCGTCTCCCACCACTTCCACATTCCGTATTCCCGGCGGTCCTTCGGGGCCTCGGAAAACGATTTTATTAGCACATGAGCTGCGGCATCGTAGCAATCACGGTCGACCAATAATCGAGCAAACGCCAACCGCACCGGCTTACCATCGTCACTAATGGCGAATTTCTCGACGCTCGGCAGATGGGCGTCGGAAATGTTCTTACTCAGCTCATCAATTTGCCGCAGTGTGTTTGCATCATTCTTTAGGTCTACCTGCTCAATAAACTTTTTTAATGTCGCAGTCGTCGCGAGATCTGGCTTCTCCTGTTTTTTTTTGCGCGGCAGCTAACGACGTCATAGATAGTACGGTTGCCAGTGACGCGATGCATAAGAAAACAAAAAGTGCGCATGCGACTCACTTATTCTTTGTATCCTTGGCTGTCTTTTCTGGCGCGGCGAGCAGACGTTTAGTTTAATGGGCCCAATTGATTTTACTCATCCTTGGACATTGAGAGCCAGCATCGAGCCAAGGAAGCGAGGATTTTCTGCACGTTGTTGGCTCATTCGCGAATCCTGACGTAAATCGGACCTGACGATGGTTCCCTACCAGGACGTGCCGCGGAGGCAATCGTAAGAAGAGTTTTGGAGGGCACCCTAATGATCTGTAGACACCAATCATGCTATAATTCCATTGCTTGAGATTGCCTCTTCTCAAACCCGAAAACAATGACCTCGTTTCAAATACCTGACGCATTGATTCAAAAAGCCGAGCAATTGGCCCAGGCACGGGGATTGTCGCGCGATGAAATTGTGGTCGATGCGCTGGTGCAGTATCTCGACAGCGGGAAGGGTCGCAACGGGGTGACCGCGCAGCTTGACGCCGTGTATGCAACGGAGCCCAGCACGCTGGAGCCTGGATTAGCTCGGCTTCAATCGAGCTCATTGTCTAAGGAAGCCTGGTGATGCGCCGCGGGGTGGCCGAGGTCGAGGCTGCCGAACCCCCGGAATTTCACGCTGCTGGGGCTCACTTCGGTCGACCCCAGCCACCCGAAAGCAAACTGGAGCACTACCAGTTTTTCCGCAGTCGCTGCGGGAAACCGCCGATAAGGTGACATGGAGCAGTATCGTCGCACTCGCGATGTACAAACTCTGCCTTTTTTCACGCGGCGAAAAGCGATGCCCTCGCCCACCGATGCGCTCTTGCAGGCACTGGCGGCCAACGATTTTGCCGCGGTTGAAAAGTGCGCGCGCAGCTCATCGTCAGCCGGCCCGATTATTCGCCCGCCTGGCAAGCGCTCGGCACGGTGGCGCTGCGGCAGGGCCGAAATGAAGAGGCGATTGAATCGCTCAATCGGGCGATTGCACTCGGCGGCGACGGCGCGGTGCTGCGGTTCGATTTAGCGTGCGCACTAGAACAACAAGGTCGATGGGAGGAAGCCGTCGCTCATCTGCGGCATGCGGCGGTGCTCAATCCGCAATCCGGCGAAGCGCACATCAATCTGGCGGCGCTGCTGGAAAAACTCGACCGGGCGGAAGAAGCCCTGGAATATGGGCGGCGTGCAATTGCGCTGTGTCCCAAGAATGCGATTGCACATTTCAATCTGGCGACGGTTTGGCAATCGCTGGGAAATTTAGAGGCAGCGATTGCTACATATTCCCAGGCGATCGAACTCGATAAAAACTTTGCACTCGCTTATACCAGCCGTGGTTGTTGCCGACTCTTGCAAAGCGATTACGCGGCAGGCTGGCCCGATTACGAGTGGCGGCTGCAGACGTGCAAAGTTGAGATCACGAAATACCAGCAGCCGCGCTGGAATGGCCAGCCGCTGCCGCAAGGCACGCTGCTGGTGCATGGCGAGCAAGGCGTCGGGGACGAAATTCTATTCGCCTCCTGCTTGCCGGAACTGGTGCCGCTGGTCGGCAAGTGCGTGCTGGTTTGCGATCCGCGGCTGGCGAAGTTGATGGCCCGGTCGTTCCCAGCGGTGGCGATTGTCGGGCATGGCGCCAGCCCGACGGATCGTCGCCGCAGCTTCCCTTTCCGATCACGGCACAAATTCCCTCCGGCAGTTTGCCGTTGCATTTGCGATCTAGTGCGGACAGCTTTCCGAGCCGCAAACGGTTTCTGCTGGCCGATCCGGCGCAGCGGCGAGCGTGGCGAAATCGATTTGAATCGCTGGGTCCCGGCCTGAAAGTCGGCATCTCTTGGCGCGGCGGCGGCACCTGGGAAGAACGCCGACGACGTACAACGACGCTGGACGAGTGGCGCGATTTGCTTGGCACTCCGGGCGTGCATTTCGTCAATCTGCAATACGGCGACTGTGCCGAAGAATTAGCGACCGCGGCGCAGCTGGGCGTTGCCATTCACAACTTTAGTGAAGCCGATCCACTGGGTGATCTCGATAACTTTGCGGCGAAAGTGGCGGCGCTCGATCTGGTGATTTCCATCGGCAACGCCAATGTGCATCTGGCCGGAGCGCGAAGTGTGCCCGCGTGGTGTTTGCTGCCGCAGGTGCCGCAATGGCGTTGGGGTTTTCAAGGCGAAACCACACCGTGGTATCCGAGTGTGCAGCTGATTCGGCAAACCCAGCGCGGCGATTGGTCGGCGCCCTTGGCGGATGCCGCCCGACGATTGCGCGAACTTGCGAAATCATCGGCAATTCCAAAACTATCAGCGTTGCCAATGACGGTGGCGGTCAAAACACCCTCTCCCTTTGGGAGAGGGCAGGGTGAGGGCGCCGGGAAAATCGCTGCTGCTTCAATAACCAGCACCCTCACCCCGGCCCTCTCCCTTTGGGAGAGGGAGCACGCTTTGAATCCGGCTCTCTTGAAACAAGCCATCGAGCTGTTCAACCACAGCCGCTTTGAAGAGGCCGCCCAGCTGGCCGAACAAATTCTGGCGGCCGATGCCCACAGTGTTCACGCTCTGCGAATTCTCGGCGTCGCGGCTCGCAAAGATCAAAAGTTCGAGCGGGCCCTGGAATTGCTCGGTCGCGCCGCCGCACTTGCTCCGGAAAACTCGGCGCTGCACTTCGAGCAAGGCGTCGTGTACATGGAGTTGAATCGTTCACGCGATGCTTACGACTGTTTCCAGCCGCACGGTCAAAGTCAATCCGTCGTTCCAGCCAGCATACGTCAACATCAGCGCCATTTTGGAACAGCAGGAACGATTCGAAGAAGCGCTGCAATGGGCCAAGCAAGCGGCGAAGCTCAAGCCCGATTGCCCCCTGGCTCAATACAATCTGGCCAACACGCTGCGCGAATGTGGACGAGTGGCCGATGCCATTGGGCATTACGAACGCTCGGCCGAGCTGAATCCCGACTACGCCAAAGCCCGCTGGAATCTGGGCATTTGCCGGGTGCTGTTGGGGCGCTTCGCTGCCGCGTGGCCGATGTTCGAGCTGCGCGAAGTTGCCGAGGACGTGAAGATCGATAAGTACACCCAGCCGCGCTGGGATGGTTCGTCGCTGGCGGGCAAGACCATCGTGATTCATGCCGAACAGGGCATCGGCGATGAAGTGCTGTTCGCTTCGTGCTTTCAGGATGTGATTCAACAAGCGGGGAAAACGATTTTAGTTTGCGAGCTGCGGTTGGCGAAATTGTTTGCTCGATCGTTCCCGACGGCAACAGTGTACGGCTGGGCGCGGCGAAAAGATTGGTCGCCGATGCCGCTTGTGGAACCGATCGATTTTCAAATTCCCGCCGGCAGCTTGCCGCTGTACCTGCGAAACACGCCGGAGAGCTTTCCGCAGCGTGAGAGTTTTTTGGTTCCGGATGCAGCGCTGCTCGGCCAGTGGCGAAGCCGATTCGATCAGTTGGGCCGCGGGTTAAAGATCGGTATTTCTTGGCGAGCCGGCGGCAAAGCAAACGAAGGCCGGAAGCGCACCATCCCGCTCTTGGAATGGCGTGAGATTCTGCAAACGCAGCACGTCCACTTCGTCAATCTGCAATACAGCGATGCCAGCGACGATTTGGCCGCCGTAGAGCGCGAACTGGGTGTCAAGATTCACGATTGGGAGCAAGGCGATCCGCTGGTGGATATGGACAGTTACGCCGCCAAGATTGCGGTGCTCGATTTAGTGATTTCCGTCGGCAACGCAGCGGTGCATTTGGCCGGCGCCGTTGGCACAATCGCGTGGACGCTGTTGCCCCGCGTGCCATCGTGGCGGTGGATGGTCACCGGTGAAGTGAGCCCGTGGTACAGCAGCGTGCGGTTGTTTCGCCAACCACGCCGACGTGAATGGCCGCCGGTGTTGCAGCAGATTGCCGAGCTGCTGCAGAAAGTCGCGAAGGTCGCAGAAACCGGCGCTTCCGCCGATCGAGTCACAGCAACAGTCCGCGCGGTCATGCCGCAGAACGAACCGCCGGAAGCATCACCGCTTGAGCCGCAGCCCGATGCCGCCGATGTTTGGCTCGATCCGAACGAATTGGGTAATCGCCAACCGATCAAGGTGATCGAAGAGTTTCAGCAGCAGGCGGAAGCGGCGCTGCGCGACGGCCATCTCTCGGAAGCCGAGCGGCTGTACCGCGAGATTCTGCAAGTTACGCCGCGCCATTTGAAGGCGCATGTGGGTCTGGGCCAAATCGCTCGCGAAACTGGCCGTACCGATTTAGCAATCCGTTCGTTACAGCGGGCGCTCAATCAATACGAACCGCATCCGGCCAATCATGCTCAGTTGGCGGCAGCGCTGACCGATGCTGGCCGAAGCGAGGAATCGCTGGCCCATGCCCGCCGCGCGGTTTCACTCGACGCGAACTTCGCGCCAGCACAGCTTGAATTGGGTCGGGCACTGCAATCGGTGGGTCAACATGCGGCGGCGATCGAAGCCTTTGGCCGCGGGCTGCAATTATCGCCGGGCGATTGCACGATCATCGCGGCCCTCAGCCGCAGCCTGGTTGCCACGGGCCGGATGGATGAAGCGCTGCGGATGCTGCGGAAGGCGATTAAGAGTTCGTCCAGTCATCCGCCGTTGCACTTGGCACTCGGTGAGGCATTGCTGGAAGATCAATTCTTCGACGAGGCCGAGTTTTGTCTTCGCCAGGCAATCGAACTCAAACCGACATTGGGTGAGGTGCATTTCCAATTGGCACGACTTCTCGAGCAGCGGGGATTTTTGGAAGAGGCGATTGAGGCCGACCGAATAGCGATCGAGCATCGCCCGCAACTGGTGCCCGTGCTCGTGCATTTGGCCGAATTGCAAAATCGATTGGGAATGATGGCCGAAGCCGAAACCGTGTATCGACGTGCCATCGAAGTGCGACCGGAATCGGCGGAGTTGTCTGCGACCCTGGGCAAAACCCTGGCCAGTTTGGACCGCCACGAAGAAGCCATCAACGAGTACGACCGAGCATTGCAGTTGCAACCGGCCCATGCGCTGGCATATGTCAACCGAGCGGCGTCGCTATTGCAACTCGGACGCCTGGCGGAAGGCTGGGACGAATACGAATGGCGGCTGCAAGTTGCTGGATCATCTGCGCCGGGAACGAACTTGCCACAGCCGATGTGGGACGGGGCGTCCTTGAGAGACCGCTCGATTCTGATTTGCAGCGAAGCGGGCGTCGCCGAGCAAATCATGTTTGCAACGTGCTACCCAGATGTCATCCGCGCTGCCGCGAAGTGCGTGCTGGTGTGCCCCGCAAACTTAGAGCGATTGTTTCGCCGATCGTTCCCACAGGCCACGGTGTTTGGCGCTCCGGCCGGCACGCACCACACTTGGCGGTTGCCGCCGCAAATCAAAATCGATGTGCAATGTCCGGCCGGAAGTTTGCCGCGCTACTTGCGGCGTTCTGCCGAGGCGTTTCCAAAACAAGCGCAACTGCTGACCGCAAACCCGGTGAAAGTTGCGCTGTGGCAGAACCGGCTGGCGACACTGGGAGCAGGCAAGAAGATTGGCATTTCATGGCAGCGCGGAGTTAGATTCGCAAATCAGCAGCGTTGCGCCGAACCACCTGCCGATTGGCAGCCACTCTTAAGCTCACCGGGCGTTCAATGGATTTCTGTCGGCCAACAATCCAATCCAGACAAAAGTAAGCACGCTTCCGCCGATTCAACGATCGTCCATGATTGGCCGGATGCCGCCGATCTAAACGATGTCGATCGGCTGGCGGCACAAATTGCCGCGCTCGATCTGGTCATCACGGCCGATAACGCGGTCGCTCATCTGGCCGGTGCGTTGGGCGTGCCCACTTGGGTCGTGCTCGCTCAGCCATCGAGCTGGCATTGGTTGTCGGATGCCGATGACAGCAGCTGGTATGGCAGCGTCCGTTTATTCCGACTGGGCCGAATGGAGAAGTCGCGCGATTTCTTCCGTCGATTCCAGGAGGAACTGCTCAAGACGACTTTCCGGGTGGACGAACACTCGAAGATAGGCCCACCGCATGCGCGGCAGTGGTCGCAGATATTTGCAAGCCGACAGAGTTAGTCGTGCCACGATACGTAGGGTAGCGTTCAGGAGTCAGAAATCGAGAGTCGGTGAACCGGCATCCTGATTCCTGACTCCTGCCGCATGATACTGCCCGCTAACCCCCAAGCCGCTTCGCCCTATGGGCACAATTACTGCCAATGTTGGCCTCATCAGCGGCATCGACTACAAAAGTCTGGTCGATAAGCTGATTCAAGTCCAGTCGGGTACGGTCAACAATCAAACGACCCAGAATAAAGCGTTCAGCGATCAGCGCAAGGCCATTACGTCGCTGGAAGCCTCGCTGATTGGGCTGCAGTTCAACACCAACAAGCTCAGCACCTCGACGTTATATAGCCAGCGCACGGTGACCAGCAGCGACGATATAGCGGTGACCGCGACGGTCACTGGCCAGTCGCAGGTCGGTCAGTACCAGATCACGCCGGTGCAGCTGGCCCAAAGCCAGCAGTTCCAAAGTTCGAAATTCGTCAGCGATTCTACGCCCCTGGGAGCCGGAACGCTGACCTTGGAAAACGGGGGATTTGTCGATCCCGGCGCCTCGCTCGATCTCTTGAACGGCGGGGAAGGATTTACACGCGGCCAAATCCAAATTACCGATCGCAGCGGCGCTACGCGCCGTCGTCGATCTGCGATTCGCCCGCACGGTGGACGATGTACTGCAGGCGATTAACAGCAACACGTCGATCGGCGTGAAGGCCAGTGTGCGCGGCGATCAGTTCGTGCTAACCGACAGCACCGGTCAAAGCGCGAGCAATTTGAAAGTGCAGGAAGTGGGGAGCGGCACGACCGCGGCATCGCTCGGCCTGGCCGGCGTCAACGCGGCATCCAATCAGGCCACCGGCAACGATGTCTTGAGTTTGTTCGGCGACCTGTCACTCAAGCTCTTGAACGATGGTGGCGGCGTGCGCTTCAACAACTTTCTGCCCGATCTGCAAATCAGTTTCCGCGATGGCACGACGGCGACGGTCGACTTTCATCGCCTCGCGCAAACTACTCCCACGCCCATCTCGGGAACGAACGAACAAACTTTGGCCGATGTGGTCGATGCAATCAACAATGCGGCGCCAGGAAAAGTGCAGGCCTCGATTGGGCCCGACGGCGAGCGACTGGTGCTCACCGATCTGACGGCAGACAACGGCAGTACGTTTTCGATTTCGGCGCTCAATGGCTCGCAGGCGGCCTACGATCTGGGCCTGGATACAGCCAGTTCTGGCGACACCATCAGCGGCCGCCGATTGCTCGGTGGTTTGAAATCGGTGCTGCTCAGCAGCCTCAACGGCGGCGCCGGCTTGGGCACGTTGGGATCGATTACCATTACTGACCGGAGCGGTGCATCGGCTTCGGTGAACCTTTCGTCGGCCGAAACACTGGACGATGTTGTCCATTCGATTAACACCGCTGGACTGGGCGTCCAAGCGCAGCTTAATGATGCCCGCAATGGAATCGAATTGGTCGACACGACCGGACAATCGGTCAGCAATTTAATCGTTGCCAACGGCGACGCGACGAACACCGCCGACAAATTGGGGCTGATCGTGAACGCCGCAGTCGCCAGCCAATCGAGCGGCAACCTGAAGCTGCGCACCGTCAACGAAAACACGCTGCTGTCGAGCCTCAACGGCGGCGCGGGCGTAGGAACAGGTTCGCTAAAAATCACCGACACCAACGGCAACAGCGCCACCGTGTCGATCAACAGCAACATCAAGACCGTCGGCGATTTGCTGCAGGCGATCAGTCTGCTCGGCCTGTCGGTTGACGCGCGGGTGAATGATGCAGGCGATGGAATTGCGATTGACGACACGGCTCATGGCCCGGGCACATTGTCCGTCGCTGCCGCCAGCGGTACGGCGGCACGCGATCTGCATTTGCTGGGGGCAGCGCAGACCGTGACCATTGGCGGCGTGCCGACGCAGGAAATCGATGGTTCGACGACATTAAAGATCACACTAAGCGCTACCGACACGCTGCAGGACCTTGTCGCGAAAATTAATGACTCCGGCTTTGGTGTGCAGGCGGCGGCTATCAACGATGGCTCGGCAGTGAAGCCATTCCGGCTCTCGCTCTCCAATACCCGCAGCGGGAAGGCGAGCGAGCTGCAGGTCGACACTTCGGGCGTCAGCTTCACGCTTGCGGAAACCGTGCAGGCCCAGGACGCCGTCGCGGTGCTTGGTTCACCCGACTCACCTAGCAGCGTGCTGGCCGCATCGGCTACCAGCAAATTTACCAATTTGCTGCCTGGCTTGTCGGTCAACATCAAAAATACAGCGACCACGCCGGTAACTTTAACCGTAGGCTCGACGAGTTCCGATTTGGCCTCGGCGCTGCAATCGATTGTGGATTCGTACAACAGAATTCATTCCCAGATAGCGCAGCTGACAAGCTTCGACACCACGACCAATACCGGCGCCGTTTTGCAGGGCGATCCCACGTTGTTACGGGTCGATACCGATCTCACGAATCTCATTTCCGGCCGGGTGTTCGGGGCCGGCTCGATACAATCGCTTGCCCAACTAGGAATTACGGCCGGTCAGGATGGCACGCTAAGTTTTGACCAGACGGTATTCCAGGCGCAAACGGATCAAGACCCCCAAGCGGTGCAAGATTTTCTTTCGACGAAAGACACGGGCATTTCCGATCGGTTCAAGAAACTGATCGATTCGCTGGCCGGACCAGGTTCATCGCTGCTGGTAAGCCGTGCCGATACTTTGTCGAGAAAGATTGACGACGGCCAGAAACGCATCGACTTGTTGAATGCGCGGCTCGATTCGTTGCGGACGCGGCTGACGACGCAGTTTCAAAACGCCGAGCTGGCGATCGCGAAGCTGCAAGCGAATTTGGACGCCATCAACGCCATTCAACCGTTCTTGTTCTTCGGAACCAACCAATCGACTACGAACAGCGCCTCCAAATCGGCGTCCACGTCGAATTTGACAGGTTAACATTTTTTCTGTTTTACTCCCGATCACCCGATGCCCGCCCGCGAAAAATATCTGGAGCAAGAAGTTCTGATGGCACCGCCGCAAAAGCTGCAATTGCTGCTCATTGAGGGAGCGCTGCAAGGCGCCGGCCGCGCCAAACAGCTATGGCGCGAGAATTGGGAAGCTGCCGGAGAGGCCATTGTTCGCGCAAGAAATCGTGGCTCAACTGTTGGCGGGTTTAGCTCCCGATCGACGGCCGCCGCTGTTGCGCAAAGTGGCGGCGGTCTACACGTTTGTGTTCCGCTCGCTGGCCATCGCTCATTTGCAGCAGAATGAGAAATCGCTCGACGACGCCCTCCGCGTGCTGGAAATCGAACGCGAAACATGGCGCGATGTTTGCCAGCACTTGGGCAGTGAGCTGGGTGCCCCGCATTTTGCCAAACCAAATGCGCCGGCCGATCAGGAAAGCAGCTCGCGAGTTTCTTTCGAAGTGTGATAGCTGCACTCTTTGGCCCGCTGACTCACTGCTGCTATCACCCGCAACTGCCCGCAAGTTTGACTCAACTTGCGTAGCTTCTCGGACCGAAATTATTGGATGACGGGCCAGCATCATCTCAATTGGCACTGGGCGTGATTGTCCGCTGGTGATTGACCGGCGGCTAATCGGGTGAGTCACGCTCTGCCAGCCCTGCAACTCCGGAGCATTGCGATGCCGCACGTGGCGTTTCAGCCGGCTGCTGTTGGCGGCTCGACCGCGCCGGTCGCGGGTGGCGCTGCAACCATTCTTACACCGAGTGCGAATGTCTCCACCTGCCCTGGCGTCGCCGCTTTGGCGCTCGCGGCGGCCAACAAGCTGACGCCCGAACAGCACCGCGCCGTCGTGCAGCATCTCACCTGCTGTGGCGGGTGCCAGAAGCTGCGAAATCAATTGGTGGAACAGCTCGCCGCCTGGTCGGGTCGCGTTCTGTACAAAGGTCACCTGATCTGGCCCAACGATTGGACCTGGTTGAAGCCCTACGAAAAATATCTTGGGCCCGATGCCGCCAATGGCCTGCCGAAAACGCGGGTTATCGATCGCCGCTTCACGCTGATTCAGCTGGCCCGCACGGTCGCTAACCTGCACGGCAGCACGGCGGAATGCGGCGTACTAGGCGGTGTCGGCTCGGCGATGATTTGCAAAACGCTGGAAGGCTCGTATCAAGACGACCAGTGTCACTGGGGCTTCGATTCGTTTGAGGGCCTGCCGGAGCCCGAGCAAATCGACATCAGCCAACACTCATGGCAGAAAAAAGGTTCGCTGGCCATTTCGCCACAAGTGGCGCTCAACAATCTGGCCGACTTCGAATTTTGCACACTGGTGAAAGGCTGGATTCCACGGTGTTTTGAGCCAGCCCAAGAGCACACTTTCCGCCTGGTGCACATCGATCTCGATTTATACCAGCCAACGGTCGACAGCCTGGAGTTTTTCTATCCTGCGCACTGTCGCCAGCGGAGTGTTTGTGATGGACGATTACGGGCACCTTACCTGCCCCGGCGTCCGACAAGCGATCGACGAATTTTTCCGCGACAAGCCGGAGACAATCATCGAAAGCGTCTGCGGCACCGCGTTTGTCTTCAAAGCGACTAGCAACTAGCCGGCAGCAAATATTTTTCACGACCTACATCATTTCCTTCAAAATATCCGGCTAGTTGCTAGCTGCTAATTGCTAGTTGCTCGCCGCAAAGGAGCGACCCATGTTTCGCATTTTCATCGGTTGGGATTCGCGTTTCCCGGAGCCGGCAGAAGTGCTCCGCTACAGCCTGCTGAAGCACTCATCGATTGCGCTCGATATTCGCTATCTCAAACTCAACGAGCTGAAACTGAAACGGGCGCACGATCCACTGGCCAGCACCGAGTTCACCTACTCGCGCTTCTTGCCGCCGCATTTGTGCAATTTCGACGGCACGGCCTTGTTCCTCGATAATGACATGCTGTGCCTGGCCGACATCCGCGAAATTGCGGAGCTCGACATGGAGCACTACACCCTGCGCGTGGTCAAGCACGATTACACGCCGACCGCTACCGTTAAAATGTACGGTGCCGTGCAAACCACGTATCCGCGCAAGAACTGGTCGAGCATGATGCTGATGAACTGCAAAAAGCTGACGCTGTGGACCAAAGACGTGGTGGAAACCGCCACGGGCGCGTACTTACACCGCTTCCAAGACATTGCCGACAACGAAATTGGCGATCTGCCAAAAACCTGGAACACGCTCGATTGCATGGACAAGAACACCAAGCTCATCCATTGGACCAGCGGCGGACCGTGGTTCGAGCAAACCAAGAATTGCCCGCATGCGGATGTGTGGCTGGCAGCCCGTGACGAGTGGCGTGCAGCGGCGCAAGCAGCAAAAATCCGTGTGCCGCGACCATATTCTGTACCGGCGCCGCTGAGCGTCTCTATGCCCAATGGCGTCTCGCCAGTGGCGCGCTAACTCCTGATTCCCGACCCCTGGTCCCTGACTCCATGATCCGCAAGAACTGCCGCAAGCTGGCGGAAACACTGGCCGAACATCCCATCACGTTCGAGCCGCGCCCGCTGATCGATAAACGATCGAAAGTGCTGGCGCTGGGCAGTTGTTTCGCCCTGCGCGTCAAAGAATGGCTCAAGGCCAACGGCTACGGCGTGCTGAACGAGGGCGATCTGGGGCCGTACGAGATCCGCGGCCGTCGCGAATTCGATCCGCGGATTTACTACAACACGTTCTGCATCCGCTATGAATTCGAACGTATTGTCGGACTTTTCAAGCAGGCCGAAGACGATATTTGGGAGCCGCATCAAAACGCCTTGCGGGTTTATCAAGACCCGTATCGACGGATGCTGGCTGCCGAAGATCGCGATGCAGCCTGGCACCGAATTCGAGAAGTCGATGCCCACATGCGGTCGCACGTTTTGCAGGCCGATTGCGTCATCATCACGCTGGGCCTCACCGAAGTGTTCTTCCAGCAACACAACGGCCACGCCATTTGTGCCGCCCCTGGCTATTGCGGCGGCGGCGGCATCGGCGCTGAATTCCGCTGCACCGAGTATACAGAAAACTATGCCAATCTGGAGCGCGTGGTCGAGATCTTGCGCGAGGTGAATCCCAAGGCGCAGCTCATCGTCACCGTCTCACCCGTGCCGCTGGCCGCCACTTGGGCGGGCATCGATCATGCCATCGCCAACACCGAAAGCAAATGCACGCTGCGGGCGGTCGCCGGCGCGCTCACGCGGAAGTACGACCACATACATTACTTCCACAGCTATGAACTGGTGATGCACTCGCAGCGGCACGAAGTGTTCATGGAAGATGGCCGCCACGTGATGCCCAGTTACGTCGCCGGCATCATGCAACAATTCGAACGGGCGTTCGTGAAGCCCGATTTGCCGACCATAGCTGGCTCGCTAAAACCAGCGGCGGCCGCCAAACGCAGCGGCCCGCACTTCATCGATCTAAGCCAGAGAGTGTAGCGGCCGGGCTCGGCCCGGGCTTTTCACTCCATTGAGATCCGCCCACTAGCTCAGCGCGGGGCAAGCCCGCGCCGCGACACGCGAAAACGTGCACCAATTCAATTGGCCAACTGCTTACCGCAGCGAAACGGTGCGCGTTTCGTCCGTCTTCTTCAATTTCGATTTTGTCTTCCCGCGCCAACCAGCCCAGGGCCTGCATGATGACGTTGCGCGGAGCATCGATTTCCTTGACGAGTTTAGCAATCGTCAACGATCCCTTTTGATCCAAAATGTGCCACACCTTGCCGGCGGTATCGCCGACTTCGCTCAGGCACGACTCGCGTATCGCCGTAGCCATTTCACGGATCTCCTCTAAATTGCAGGCCGCCGTTCCCGCAGCGGCCGCTTTGTCGAACTGCTATCAATGCACCCGCCACACTGCGGGCAGCTTCTAATTTCTACGATGCCCGCATGCCGTCGAACGCCGACTTTCACAGCCTGTAGGCACAAGTTTTTGGAAGCCTAGTCGGATTATATCGGTTGTGCAGGGTCTCTCAAGAGTCGCCGCCGACTGGCAATATACGCGGACTGCGTAACTACGGCTGATTGGCTTCGTTTGATGTAAACCGACCATCGTGTTTCCCATCACCGTGTAGCGGCCGGGCTCGGCCCGGCGCGTTCCCCTTGCGTGTTATCACGCCAATCGGCAAATCGCGGAGCAAGCTCGCCGCTACACCGGCGATGTCCAGCATTTGTAGGTAGCGACTCCTGTCGCCGATTCTTGCAGCCACCGACATTTTGTAATCCTTACACAATCCCACTTCGTCCCGGCACCGCTAGCGTGCCGGCAAATCTTCGAATCAAAACTGCTGACAAAGTTTTTCTGCGGGCTTTTCGCGATCGAAACAAAAATTCTCGCGAATTTGCTCAAGATTCGCCCGCGTCAGCCGACTCTGGCACGCCCTGTGCTTTACACACCGTTGCTCCCGTTTGACCCAGTTGGTCCTGGAAGCTTGCCCGCACAAGCTTTCCGGACCAAAACGCAAATAGCGAAATCGGAGCACCGTGAACCTTAGGCCAAGTCGCCGCAGTATGGCGACCACGTGAGCCCGCAAGTGGCGGCTGCCGCTTTTCACGGTTCAAGGCCTAGCTGGCGAACGCGCACCGCCAGCTGGGCCTTTTTATTTGCGCCACCATTTGATGCTGGGCATATATCTTTACCACGACGGCACCACGATCACGACGCAAAGAATCTTCTCCCTCTCTCACAGGCGGGAGTCAGAAAGACGTCAGTGCATGAGCAAGCTCGTGGTGATCGCTTGAAAGACGCGCGAGAGCTGTTCGAATTCGCGGTCTTCGGCCTGGCAGATGACCAGGTAGTTGCCGCGCCTGCGCTGAACGTGCGGATGCGGGCGGTGTTGGTGAGGTCGAGGCAGTAGAAGTTCAGATCGTAGCCGGTCAGCGGCACGCCGTCGATTTCTTCGCTGGCCGGTTCGCTATCAAGTTCATCGTATTCACGCCGCATGGCGTCGACGGCGGCCGTGGCCAGTTTCGCGGGGTCTTCGTCAGGCCAGTGGGCCATGACCGACCAGAAGCCGCCGCCGGGACTGTAGACGGTAATCGATTGCCGGCCGGGCGTGGCGCTTTCGGTTTCCAGCGTCCAGTTTTCCGGATACTGAAAGCAGATGCCAAATTTATCGAACACGGCGGGCATAGCGGCAAAAACAGACGGCAGAAGGCAGAAAGCAGAACGAAATAATGGCGGTGCTAGCTTGCAATCGTAGCGTGATGCCAGCATGACGGGTAGCCGCTAGCGCGGCAGTCGCCGTTGAAGGTTCAGCCCGCTAACGCTATCATCCGCGGCCCGGTTTTGCGCCCGCTTGGCCGAATCGAACCGCGACCGAATTAGAGCCTCGGCGATTTTGGCGAGCCCTTCCTTTTCGCTGTGCGCATCCGATGTTGGTTTGTATTCCACACACGTCGCTTTGGCTTCGCGGCAAACGTCGCGCTGGCGCCTTGCGGTGGTGCGCGACGCTGCTGATGTGTGTTACACTGGGTGGCTGCCAGATGTTTCGTCAGCAAGGGCCGGTCTGAAACCGGTGGCCGAAGCGCGACAGCTTTCGCAGCGCGGTTTGAATGCGATGGAGAAGGGCGACTATGCTTCGGCGGAATCGCTCTTGGGCGATGCCGTGAAAATTTGCCCGCAAGACCTGGACGCCCGTCGTCAGTATGCCGAAGTGCTGGTGCAGCGCGGCGAACCGCAGTTAGCGCTCGAGCACTTGATGAAAGCCATGCAGCTGTGCGCCCGACGATACGCAACTGGCCGTGCGGGCCGGCGAAATTCAATTGGCATTGGGCCGGCTCGGCGACGCAAGACTGATGGCGAACCAGGTGCTCGATCTGGCGCCGACCGAGCCGCGGGCCTGGGCCTTGAGAGCTCGTGTGGAAAAGACCGCGGGTGATTACGAACATGCGCTGGCCGATTTTCATCATGCGCTGGAATTTCATCACGACGATCGGCAGGTGTTGTTGGAAACCGCAGAGTTATATCGACTGCTGAACCGACCGCAACGGGCACTGGCGACGCTCAGCAGTTTGCGCGAAACCTACGGCCCGTACGAAGAGCCGCAAGAAGTGCTGTATTTGCAGGGGCTCGCGCTCGAGGCCCTCAATCGGAACGACGATGCGGCCGATGTGTTTTCGTTGGGCGTCGATCGTGGTCCGCCCAATGCGGAACTGATGTATCGATTGGCGGAAGCCCAGGCGGCGGCGGGTCATCGGCAGGCGGCCGATACGGCATTGGAACAGGCGCTGGCGATTGATCCCACACACGGCCCAAGCCGCAATTTGCGTTCGCGCATTGAAGTGGCTTCGCGGCCCGTGGGGCAGATCTTTCCCTGAGCGGCGACCGGGCACCCCCACCTTCGCTCTCTCCTGCCAGGGGAAGAGGGAACAACGGTGCGACCGACATAATCTGCACAACCGGCAATCGGCCGTTCCGCATGGCAACACAATGTTTGCCGACCGCAACGCGGCGACCTAAATTTGCATGGGTGATTTGACTCCGGCGAGCCAGGAATGCATCCGATGCGATCGGTTGCCTTGGGCTAGCACCGCAATCACTTTTTCGGGAGCCGCTTGTATGAACGCTGTCGTCGAATCGTCGGTCTCGCCCTTTGTCGATCGCCGCAATTATGAAAACAATACGGACGCGCCAGGCCGTGAACGCCGTCAGTTCACCAACAGCCACGAAAGCTTGTCGCCCGATGCCCGCGAGATGGCGTTGGCCATCGATCATTACAAGCTGGCCCATCGGCGGCGTTTCATCACGTACGAAGAAATGCTGAGTGTGGTGAAATCGCTTGGCTATCACAAATAGCCCAGCCCTATTTTTCGACGTAGTTTTTGCGGGGCATTTTGGAAAATTTCACGGCGACGGCTATTGCCCGTTTTGCCCCCCTTTGAGGATAATGCTCTGTACCTGCCCAACTGATATCGGCGAAACGATTGCCCAGCGGTGTGCCGATGAACTCTAATTTGAATCTGCCTGACGATCAGCGAATTCGACAGGGAAGACGTTGACCGCTGCACGACGAATCATGAAGCCTTTGATCCACGGGATGCGACGACTGATGCGCCGTGGCACTGCCGTGGGATATCGCCGCCGTCCGCCGCTGGTGCTCATCAATGGGCTGGCCGAACAGTCGGAAAGTTGGTTTTGCAACGTCGATACCTGGCGGCGGCGGTTCGATGTGCATACGCCGAACATCTTGGCGTACGAAGGGGCGGAAATCCATCGGCGAATTGACGATAAGCTGCCGATCGACATCGATTATCTGGTTGAGCAACTGCGAATCTATCTCGATTCATTCGTGCAAACCCCACCGTACAGCCTGGTAGCCAACAGCATGGGTGGCAAGATTGCGGTCGAGTTCAGCGCCGCTATCCCGAGCAAGTTTCACGACTCGCGCTGCTAGCCCCATCAGGTCTGGGCGAAAAAGAACAACTGCCGATTATCGAAGGCGTGCGCCGCGGCAATTCCGATGCGGTGGTGCATAGCGTGTTTCACAAACCAGTGGGTTTGAATCCGGCCATTACCGATTACTTCCGCAGCCAGTTCGCCAATCGCCGCTGGCGGCAAGGCATGCTGCGAACGGTGCAAAGTACGAAAAAACATTCCATCCGGAATCGCCTAGCGGATTTGACGCAGCCGACCTTGCTGGTAGTCGGCGGCGAAGACCGCATTATCGATCCGCAAGAAGCGATCTCCGCGGCCGAAGGTTTGCCGCATGTCCGCACCGTTGTCATTCCCGACTGTGGACACGCCCCACAAATCGAACGGGCCAAGCTCATCAACCGCTTGGTCGTCGATTTTCTGACCGAGAGCGAGCCGGAGCCGGCAAGCTCAACACGATCGGCTCACAAGCACTCTCGCCGCTTGCCGCGCTGAGGAGCTTCTGTTTGATACTTCAAAGTATCGCGCGGATCGGTCACTTGCCGTCCGCGCCGGTAGGAACTCCCCGCAGTGGGCTGGACTTCAGTTTATCCAGTTTGGCTTTTAACAACGCCACTTCAGGCGCACTGTTGGGCCACCCGTTGATCTTCGGCTCACCGGGCTCCATTGGAACGGTCAACTCGGTGTCCACATCAACGCGGCCGAGTAATATCCAGCCGTTCGTTGGATCCAGGCTGCGATTTCAGCGCCGACAGATGATATGCAGACCGCGAGTTGCCCTGTGATGACGGAACGGTCACTTGGATGCCGCAGACCCATGGCGGCACACCTTTAATTTCGAAACTGCCGTCCGGCGGCAGTGGCATCTCCTGATGATCCCAAAGCTCGTGCGCCGCTAAATTTAGTCGTGAACCCGGCGGAAGCGGCCTGCCATCGCTCAGCAGAATGTGGCCTGAGACTTTGTGACCGGCACCAACGGTAATGTCATCAATTCTCAATACACTCTCGTCGGCGCCAGTTGTCAATTCGATCGGTGCAATCGCGCCAACATCCTTGAGGCTACGCATTTTTCCATACATATAGACGTGCTTCCCCGCTGTCACGTGGGCCATCGAGAAGCAGCCGTCGTCATCGGTGATGGCTTCCCATGGTCCCCAATAAGTGCCGGAAAGCCGGGCGGTCCAGACTAATCCGATGGCAACACCGGGCAGCGGTTTTCCTTGGTGCATCACACGGCCAGCGATAGAAACTCCGCGCTGCAGATTCAAAACCTGAGTTTCCTTTCCGCGAACTAGGACACCGTTGAGCAACTGCGGTACAAGCCCCTTGGCGCGCACTTCAAGTTCCAACGAATCGACCGGCCTGGCAGTGACAATTTGAAACTTTCCTTCTCGGTCGGTGACTTGAACCGATGCCATCTTTTCCATGGGCCCAAGTTCACCCCGATCACCCTCCGTAAAACCACGGGGAATCACGAGCGCCGCGGGAATCGGCTTATTATCCGCGTCCATTACTTGTCCACTTAAAAGTCGCCACTCCAGAATCCGCGCTGAAGAAGCGCGCTGGAGAAAGGCGAATCGCAATGTCGCCGTGTTGCGGATCGACATCGGCCAGCAATTTCGATTCGTACCCCTGTTTCCCAATCCGCAATCGATACAGCAGCCGATCGTCCAGTTCCTGAATTGCGAACTTGCCGGCTTCGTCAGTAAAGCACGATTTCAAGCAATCCGGATAACAACGGGACGTGAGTAACGCCATATCCGATCGCGGCAACCCCGATTCCACCACAATTGCAGCGTCAGCCAGCGGCGAGCCATCTTCGGACCGAACCGTTCCAGATAAAACTGCAGTTTGCCGTTCGTCACCGATCGCAGACCGATCAGGAATTGTTTGGGCAACAGCGTTTGTTGCTGACCCCAAAAACATCACGAAAACCATCGCATTGCAGAAAGACGACCCCCATTGCCACATCGAACGAACATGTGCCCGATTGCGCAGAATCGAATGCTTCACCAACATATTTATTGGCATATGGAGTTCACCTCATAACCGCGAGATACCGCCGATATCTTAAAGGATTCTGGTAGATTACTCAAAAAATAGTGCACCGGGGAATTATCCGACACTTTCAGGCGTCTCAACATCAACTACTCTTAGAGTATCGGCCAGCACACACGAGACGCACCCTTGCTGGATGAGCACGAGCAACTTGCCGTAATCCGCGGGCTTCGCGATGGAAGCCGGGACGCTTGGGCCAGGCTGTACGACGGTTACAGCGTGGATGTCTGGCGGTACGTCGCGCGGCTGCTGGGGCCAAATGCGGCGGCGATTGGCGACGTGGTGCAAGAAACATTTATGGATGCGGCGAGATCGGCCCGGCAGTTTGATGCCAAACGTGGAACGCTGTGGAGTTGGCTGGCCGGAATTACTCATCACCGGGTGTTGGCCCACTGGCGGCAGGCGAATCGGCAAGCACGTTTGCAGCAGTTGGCCGAGTCGGGCGACATCGATTTTGGTCACCTACTCGACGGCCAAGCGGCGAAGGCTTCCGGCGAAGCGCGCGACATTGCCGATTTTGTGCGCAGTGTGCTTGCCGAACTCTCGGTTGACTATACGGCGCTGCTGACGGCGAAGTATTTGGACGATCGCAGCCTGGCAAAGATGTCGGTGCAATTCGGCGGTTCCGTCGAAGCAATCAAATCGAAATTGGCGCGAGCGCGGCAGGAATTTCGCTTGAAGTTTGAGTTTATGACCAAGGCGGCGGACAGCCCGGCCAATCGAATTGCCGCCGCGAAACGGTCCGTGACAGAGAAGCAAGTATGAATGATGCAGCCATGAATAACGATCAGCCACAGAATGAAAATCAGTTGCCGGAGGTCGATGAAAATCGGCTGATTTCGCTGCTGCGCGGAATTGATGCCGATGCGCTGGCGCCAGATGCGGCGCGACTAGCGGAGATTCGGCAGCGCACGTTGGAAGAATTCGGTCTGGGTACGGAACGGATTGAAGCGAATGACAATTCTGCTGCACCCCCTCACCCCCAGCCCCTCTCCCGCGAGGGGAGAGGGGAGCAACTTGCGAGGTCTCGCATGATCACTCTCGCCGTGCGTGGAATTGCGGCGCTGGCAGCGACGGCAGCGGTTGTTGCAATCGGCCTGAATTTGTCTTCGCACAATGCTGTTAGCGGCGCACCGTTCTCAAAGGTGCTCGAAAATCTGCGGGCGGCCAAAACGTTGGAACTGCGCGTCACGAAAGATGGTCAAGCGGCCCAAGTTTGGGTCCGCGCACCGGGATTAGTGCGGTTCGAAGATTCACCGCAGCGGTATCGCATCGCGCAAGGTTCGCGGCTGTGGAAAATCGACGAGTCGGCCAACACCGCGGCCTCCAGCGATTCGCCGTGGTTCATCGATCCGCAGCATCAAATCGATTTGCTGGGCCTGTTGGAAGTCGGCGTAAAAGACGCCAACCCGTTGCTCACTGCTGAGCCTGCCGAGCAAACCGAATACGCGAATCGCAAGTGTTTTGTATACCGGGCTGATTTGCCGGGCAGTGCTGGTCGACTTCGCATCGAAGCATTTGCCGATGTGGAGACTGGCGAACTGGTGGGCATCATCGCCAATCCGGCCGACAAGCCGCTGCACGTTGGGCCGCCGCTGACGGAATTGCAATTGGTGGCGATGAACCCACCGGTGGATGAATCGAAGTTCGTCGTCGCCAAATCGCTGACCGACGACGGGCGAATCGGCAAGATCGTCGATGCGCAGGGATTGGTTGTGCTGCGCCCCGCACTGGCGCAGCGTTGGACACCCATCAGTCCGGCCATGCCGCTGAAACCCGGCGATTGGCTGCGCACCGATTTGCGGGGTGCCAACGCGGTAAAGGCGAGACTGTCGTCCGAGGTTGAACTGATCCTCGGTCCGGGCACGTTGCTAGAGTGCATTTCGCCGACGCAAGCGCGGCTGCACACCGGCGAAGCGCAAGTGAATTTGCCAAAAATTCTCCCTCTCCCTCAGGAAGAGGGCCGAGGTGAGGGTGCTTCTGAAAAAGAGGCAGCCCCTCACCCTGCCCTCTCCCCGGAGGAGAGGGTTCAGAGTTTCGAACTTTTGGCCCCACACACCGGCAGCCAAAAATTCACGTCAGCCGGTAAACAATTGGTGCGTGTCGATCGGAACGAAAAACTGGTTGAGGTTGCGAAATCGCCGCGCTGGCTCGAAGGTTTCGAAGGCACTTCGAGCAACGAATCGCTGGGCTCGCTCATCGTCAAGCTGCCCGATGGCCGCAACGAGCCGCTCACCGTCGGTTATCACAAAGTCAACGTTGAAATTCGCGATCAGATTGCTCGCACCACCATCGAAGAATCGTTCGTGAATCACACGCCCGGCCGGCTGGAAGGCGTATTCTATTTTCCGCTTGCCGGCCGATGCGTCGATCAGCGGCTTCGGCATGTGGATCGGCAACGATTTAATCGAAGCCGACGTGGTCGAAAAACAACGGGCGCGCGAAATCTATGAGACGATTCTCCGCGAGAAAAAAGACCCCGGCCTGTTGGAATGGACCGCCGGCAATTTGTTCAAAGCCCGCGTGTTTCCGATCGAAGCGTGGTCGGAAAAACGCATCAAAATCGTCTACACCCAAGTGCTGCCGCTGCGGGGAAATCGCTATCGGTACAGCTACGGTTTGCGGAGCGATTTGCTGCGCACCAAGCCGCTGCGGGAACTGTCGTTATCGGTCCAAGTGAATTCGGCGCTGCCGCTGAAGAGCGTGACCTGCCCGACGCACTCGGTGCGCACGGAACAAACGCAGCATTCGGCGCAGCTCGATTTCGTGGCCCAGGAATACACGCCCGATCGAGATTTTGAAGTGGTGTGCGAAATCGAGAACCGCACTTCCGATGTGGTGGTGATTCCGCATCGCCGCAGCGACGATGGTTATTTCCTTTTGCAACTGATGCCGCCAGGACGCGAGGGCAACTGGCAGCGCGAAGTGCTGCCCGACGGCAAGCCGTTGGAGCTCGTGCTGCTGTGCGACACCTCGGCCTCGATGGACGGCGAGAAGCTCAAACAGCAGGCCGAATTTGTGGCGACGGTACTTTCATCGTTGGGCGAAAAAGATCGCTTCTGGCTGGCGGCCACCGATGTCGAAACCGTTTGGGCTTCGCCGGAAGCGATGCAAGCCACGGCCGAGAACATCGCCAAGGCTCGCGAATTCTTGGACAACCGCGGTTCGCTGGGCTGGACGAATCTGGATAAAGCGTTTGAAGCAGTGCTGAAAAAAGCGCCGGCCGGGGCGCAAATCGTCTACATCGGCGACGGCATCGTCACCGCCGGCGAAAGCGATCCGAATTCGTTCGTGAAAAAACTGGGCCGTTTGATGGATTCTCCCCTCACCCCTGGCGAGAGAGGGGTCGGGGGTGAGAGGGATCAAGTGGAAAGCGGAAGGCGGAAGGCGGAAGGCGGCAGTGAAAATCCCTCACCCCTTCACCCCTTCACCCCTTCACCCGTTCAATTCCACGCCGTTACCGTTGGCAACACCTACGACGCCACCGTGCTCAAAGGCATTGCCGCGGTTGGTCACGGTTCGGTCCGCAGCATCACCGGCGACCAAACGCCGCAGGCCGTCGCCAAAGAACTGCTGAACGAAATCGCCCAGCCCGGCTTGCGCGATCTGCATGTCGAATTCCGCGGTCTGAAAGTGGCCGCCGTCTATCCCGACACGCTGCCGCAAGTACCCGCCGGCACTCAGCAAATTCTCGTTGGTCGCTATTTGCCGACGGGTCAAGATCAGCAAGGCGAAGTCGTCGTGACCGGTAAACTGGGCAGCGAACCGATCCGTTATGCCGCCAAAATCGATCTGAAAGACGCCGAAAAGGGGAACTCGTTCATTCCGCGACTTTGGGCCCGGGCGCATCTCGATCATTTGCTGCAACAAGGCACGAGCCAGGCGATTCGCGATGAAATTATTTCGCTGTCCGAGCAGTTTCACATCATCACGCCGTACACGTCGCTGTTGGTATTGGAATCAGACGCCGATCGAGATCGCTTTGGCGTGAAGCGCCGTTTCGAAATGCGCGACGGCGAACGATTCTTTGCCGAAGGCCGCGACAACGCCAATTACGAACTGCGGCAACAGCAAATGAAACGCGCCGGCGATTGGCGGATCGGCATGCGGCAGCAAGTGCTGCGGAATTTATCGGGTTTAGGCCGCGACGCGCAGATTTTCCAGCAGCGCGCTCAAAACTATCCGAGAAGACTTCCGGCCTTCCGCGGCGCACAAAGTGTAAATCAGGCCGATTTCGATTCCCTCATTGACTTGATTACCACGACCATTTCGCCGCAAAGTTGGTCGGACGCCGGGGGGTCAGGCACGATTGAGGGTTTCGATACGCATTTAAGTCTGATCGTATCGCAAACCCAGGAGGTGCATGAATGGAGCGGCGGAAGTCTGATAACCACCAGTGGCGTGGTCCGTGGTCCGATGGGCGGCGGCCTCGAAGGCGGCGGCGGTGGCAGATTCGGCGGGGGATCCCTCCAGTTATTCGATGACACCACAAGCTTGTACCGCCAGCTGGCCAACAGCGCAACGGATTTCAGCGAGAGCCGCACACACGGTTTGGATCTAGGCAAAGATGCACTGGCTGACGACGGCATCAGCTTCGGCATGCCGATGCAACTGGGCCCAGGACAGGCAATGTCAGCTGCCCAGCCGTTAGCGCCATTTGGCGGATTCGATGGGCCACAAGCCGGATATAAATTCGAATCTGGGATGGTCGATTCCTCCGAATCGTTACAAGGCGATATTCATTTCTGGAACAACCGCCGCAGCATTTCCGACATCAGCATCAACGGCGTTTCAAAAGAGAATTTCGAAATGGCGGCGGCCGAGCTTCCGGGCTTGGGGTGGCGAAGCAGCGGCCGCGAATACACTATGGCTGGCAAGCGATTGCCGTACTCGTGGAACTCGCCCTACAGGTACAACCAGCCCGATTACACTACGTGGGTCAACACTTTGTTCCCGCCGGTGGCAGGTCCGCCGCGCGATCCGTCGAAGCTCAACGCGGAAACTTCGAAGCGAACCGCGCCGCGCGATTGGCCCGACGACGCCGTCGCCCTGTCGAAGAGCCTATTGCGGCTGGAATCGCTCTGGAAGCTGGACGGCGGCATCGAGCTGCGTCGCACCAACGAAACGTTCGACCCACGCTGGAAACGCACGACATCGCAGCACCGCGATCTGGCGCTCTATTCGCCAACAGGGTGGCTCACCCGTGGGCTGGATCCGAACGCCCAAACTTTGATCGACTACTGCAACGAAAAACAGCGCGGCATTTATTCGCTGGCGTTTCTGCTGGGCGCAAACGAAAGTCGTATCCCGGCGATTTGAAAACCCCGCCGCTGGGGTTGGGCGATTTTTCGCTCTCGCCGCTGCACGAGGCGTATCGCAATTATCAGGCGAAAGTAGAACTAGCAGGTAAGAACCAGACGCGACTCGTTTTGACTTTGAAAGGCTCGAAGACCGATCTGCGCTATTTGATCGACACCGCGCGGCATGTGCTGCTCAAGTACGAATCGCTCGACGACGGCAAAGTCAACAGCACCACAACATTCTCTGACTTCGTCGAAATCGGCGGCTCTTGGTGGGCCCACAGCGTGGTTACGACCGATGCCGAAGGGCGCAAAACGTCGGAAACCAAGTTTGAGATCACATCGCTGGACCAAGACAAATACCGTGCGCGAATTGATGCCGAGTTGGTCGCGAAGGCGAAAGCACAGTTCGTCCACTTGCCCGGGCCGACGCTGAAGGTTGCGCGCAGCGCGTGGCGGACGGCTCGGCCGATTTCGACGACCGCATTACGATGATGCTCTACAACTGTCTCATCCAGCAATGGGATGAGCTATTCACGCAACTCGACGACGCGGAAAAACTGGCGGCCGACAAGCCCGGCGTGCGTTGGATTCGGACTACCGTCATGCAAACCATCCGCCGCAATGACGAAGCCCGGCTGCGGCTGCTCGATGAAGCCCGTAAGCTGGCCGCCGGCAAGCAGCAGGATGAAATGTTTGTGGCCGAGTTCATCATCGGCCAATCGCGCGGCGTCGCTAGTCCCGCCGAGCAATTGGAATTCGTCAATATTCTGCAGCCGGTCTATGACCGCCAGCCGGAAGACTTGCGAGCGAAAATTCGCTGGCAGGAGCAATTGCTCAGTTGTTACGACGCGCTCGGTCGCAGCGAAGATGCACTGGCGCTGCGCGGAAAACTGGCGGAACAGTCGCCGTGGGAAATCGGCCGGCAGACCGATTACGCCCAGCATTTGCTTCAGGCGGGCAAAGCTGACGCCGCTTATGCGTGGCTGCAAAAGCAGCTCGATCGCGACATCGAGTTTGACAACTCCACTGATGAGAGTTTGCGAAGCGCCTACGCCGAGCTTTATCGCAGCCAGGCCTGTTGGGAAGACTTGCTGAAATTCACGACCGATTGGATTGCCCGCCGGCCGGAATATCAATCGGCCTACACTCAGCATCTCTCGGCCTTGGTGTACAACGACAAGCTGGACGACGCCAGCGAGCTGGCAGAGATATGGCTCAAAGAATCGCAAATCGAGGGCAAGCTGTCGCCGGCTCAACGAGCGAAGCTCGACGTGGCGATTTCGTTCGCGCAAGGTAATGTTTATGGGCTGCCATCCAATAATCAAATCAACGAGCGTTGGATTGAGCCACTTGTCGAGGCCGCGCGGTTCTTCGCCCGACAAAAAGATCGGTTCGACCTCGTCAACAGGATTGTCAACGATTATCGCTTTTTCCAAAGCACTGCCGGCGATCGGTTCCGCGGTTTCGTACTGTCGCTCTTGCAAACCGATTTGGAGAAGCTTTCGCCGGAGCAAATTAGCAGTTTCATCAGTTGGTCGCTCTCGGGCCGTATTGAATTGGCCGAGCCGATTGGTGACCGCAAGCAATTGGACGCCGGCGAGATTCCTGCGGGCGTGTGGAAAAAGACCGCCGATCAACTGCACGTGCGCTGGACCAAGACCGACAACAAAGACGATAAGAATAGCCTCAGCCAGTCGTTGCAGAACATTTACGGTGCTCGCTTCAGCGACAGCGAATTGTTGCCGTTCTTGCGCGAGCGCATCGAGGCGGGACCGAAGGAATTCAAGCTGTCGTACATTAGTGCGTTGTTCGAGACACTCATCGGCCGCAAATGGACCGAGGAAAACGAGAAAGAAGCGTTCACCCTGCTGCCTAGGTTGACCGATTCGGACGAGCCGGCAGACGTGCTGACGGCAGAAGTGCCGGCACTGTATCGGCTCGTGGATGCGATGATCGCCGGCCGACAAGCTCACGCCGACGAAGAGTTGCACGACCAGGGCAAGACCGACGAGCTGACCCGCACACAGCTGATGGAAAAGAAAATCGAGTTTGCCAAAGCCGCGAAGACTGCGGTCGCGGAAAGGCTTGGCGCGGAAGTGGAAAAAGCGTCCGTTCCGCTTTCGCCGTGGCTGAAAATGGAAAAGGCTTATCTCGATGTGCAGTTGAATCAGAATTTTCCGCAGATCAAGGAATTCTGCTGGCAAGTGTTGGGGGAAGTTCCAGCCAGACCGAAGGAAATCGATGAGGCGGCCGCCCTGGAAATGACCCCCGAGCCGCTCAGCGCCAAAATTCGCAGCGAATTCTTCGACGCCGTGCTGCGCAGCCGGGCTTTCACGACGGTGATGAATCTGGCGGCGCGCCGCAACGCCCAGCCGCCGACGATCAATCGCGTGCTCAAATATATCGACGCTGGAATCGAACAAGAGGCCGATACCGCGGCGACGTGGCGGGCCACGAAATTCCAAATGCTGGTGGCGCTCGATCGACCGGACGATTTGGAGCGCGAACTGCGTGCCTGGGTACGATCGGAAGAATCTACTTCGCCGTGGCGAAAAGCCCTGGCGATGCTATTGGCCGAACAGGGCCAGCTGAACGAAGCGATCCGAATTTTCGAGGCGCTTCAAAAAGACCAGCTGCTGGCGGCGGCCGATTATCGTACGCTCTCGGATTGGTATCTGGTCAACAATCGCCGCGAGGATTACGAGAAATCTCGGATCGAAGCCTACAAGATGCTGCCAGAGCAAACGATGAACAACCTGATGTGGGGCCTGCGCAACCGCTGGCTGCGCAGCGACTTGCCGCTTCCCAGCCAGTTGGATGAAAACACGCAGTTCGCGATGCGGGCGTTGTTCGAAAAATCGGCCAATCCGGAGAACTACTTCTGGCAACTGCGGGAACTGTACGCTGCGTGCCGCGACTTCCGCTTGCTCGACATGCTGCCCGATGCTGTGCTGGGCCGCTCGCCGCAGCAAATTTACAACTTTTTGCAAAGTATGCAGAGCAACGTACTGGGTGAAGTTCGCAATGAAGCAACGGCCGATGAAATCATTTCAAGAATCCAGAAACTGCGGCAGGAAAAACTGACGACGACCGACCAGCGGGCGCTGGATTTGATGGAAGCTTTGGTCGAACGTCGCTCGAGCGAAGTGCTGAATCAACCGAAGCCGCATGTCGATGCTTGCCTGGCTGCCATGCAGCGGGCGTTCGACCGTCAGTGGAGCGATGGCGAGCCGATATTGATGGCAGGCTTCTTAAAAAATCTCGGCACGCTGCCGCATCAGCCAATCATTGACGAGCAAATTCGCGAACTGCGGGCCTTGCAGGCCATGACGAAGGCCGCCAGCCGCGATCATCTGATCATCACCGATCATTTGTGCAATCTGCTGTTCTGGTCTTATGGCCGTCACGATGCCGCCATCGAGGAAATGGAAGCCGAAGTTCGCACTTACGAACAAGCCCACGATGGCCATTGGCCGCCTGCCGATAACGAGATTCTCGGCAGCTATGTTCATCTACTGGAAGGCGTCACGCGGCATGCTGCGGGCGAGGCAGTTTTGCTCAAGCATTTGTCGCACCCCGAGAACGACGATCAACGCAAATGGCTCAGCGACCGTTTGCTGGCGTTGTACAACAGCGCGCTGGAATCAGACGGCGAAGTGACACTCGGCAAGGGCAACACGCTGTTTGAAAATCTGGTGGCCCGCGGCCTACAGGAACTCAACAGCTCGCCCGACGAAAACGTGCGACACAATGTGGTAGCGCGGATGGTCAGCACGTTCGACATCGCTCGCCGCAAGAGTTTGGCAAGCGCCCCAGAGCTGCTGAAGAAATTCGCGTTTGAAACCATGCCGGTCGTGCTGAAGAAACAGCAGAACCAATATCGCAACACAGCCACAGCGCCGCTGCAGGTGGTTGTCGACACACTCGGGCCAAAATTTGCTCTGCAATACATCGTCGAGCGGATGGAACAGTATCCGCCGCGATTGGAAACCACTTGGAACAACCGGTGGCAAGCGTTCGGCTACGAACTGGCCAAGCGCCGCCACGAAGCGGCTATCGCCCGGCTCGATCTTACCGAGTTGGAGCCGCGGGTGCTCAAACTTACCCTCGCGGAAATTCAGCGGCAAATCCGGACCGGTCAAAACAACAATCAGCACATTTATTACATTCACTGGGAATATTTCTGGGCCGAGAAGACCGACGACTTTGCCCGAGCAGCCGAAGAGGTTTATACACAGGACAAAAAGTCGGGCCGCAATGTGATGGCGGTGGCGAATTATCTCTGGGGCGGATTGAATCGATTCCCACGAGCTATCGAAATCTTGCTGGTGGCCTATCGTGACGGCGTGCTGGACGAAGGGGGCCAGAATCAACTGGCCCAATGGCTGCAAGATCAAAACCGCTATGCGGAATCGATTCCGATTCTGGAACCGCTCGTCCAGCAGCATCCCGATTCGATGCACTACCGCACCATGTTGATGGTGGCCTACCACCGCGCCCAGCGGCCGCAGCAATTGGTCGATCTGGTGAAGAACATCGACGCGCACTTCCATGAAGGGGGTCGTTGGACCGATGGCAACGTGGCCGAGTTCGGCAAAACTTGCGGCGCATGCAGCCTGAACGAGCAAGCGGTTGGATATCTAACCGAAGCCATTTCGCTGCATCAACGGGCCAACGGTCAGATTGTTCTGGGCGATGCCACGCTTTCGGATTGGTATCAGAATTTGGCCAATGCCCACTCGGCACTTGGTCATACGAAGGAAGCGGTTGATGCGGCTTCCGGCGCGATCGTTTGCTGGAGCCCGCGGCAGGATCAGCGGCGCGATGCGCTCAATAATCTGAAAGGCGTGCTGCGGAGCGCCAAAGATTTGCCCGGCTACATCAAACAACTTGACGAGCAGGCTGATAAAACCGGCGAAGACAACCCGATCTTGCGAAAAGCCATTGGCGAGGTACTGAAAGAACGTAACCAGTTCAAACTTGCAATCGCACAGTTTGAAATTGCGGTGCAGCTTGAACCCAACGACAAAGAAATTCACCAGGCACTTATCGCTTGCTACGATGCCACGGACGACAAGGCCGACGGCACGCGGCAGTTGCTCAAGCTCATCGAGCTCGATAGCCACAACCTGGCGCTTTATCAGCAACTAGCCGATCGATTGAAAGATCAGCCGGCGGAAGCAGAACGGGCGGTCACTTCTGTCATTGAAGCCGGCCCACAAGAGGCGGAAAACCATACTGCCCTGGCGGAAATCCGACAGAAACAAGATCGCTGGGAGGAGGCGATCGACCAGTGGGCGGAAGTTGCCAAACTGCGTTCGCTGGAACCGACGGGCCTAATGAAACTGGCTGAAGCGCAACTTCATCAGAAGCAATGGGACGCGGCACGCAAGTCGATCGAAAAGTTGCAGCGTAGCGACTGGCCTTCACGCTTCGGCGACGTCAACAACCAGACGCGGCAGTTGCAAGAAAAACTGTCGAAGTAGCAGCCCGACCTAAATTGCCCAACCGGTACAAAGCGAATCGCTACCTAACCATCATTCGATTCGCTCACTGCTAGCATCATTCTGATTAGAACGGTTCTGCCGGTTGTACCGAAATATCCAGAAGGTAATCCGTGCCGCGCGGACAGATTCTCATCGATTGCGGCCCTATCTTGTCACTTTTCTCGCTGGCGGCGACCCATGAAGATTCGTTTGTCGTTTGGGCTAGCATTGTTGCTAATCGAATTGGCCGCGGCTGCACGCGGTGCAACGCCAACGAACGATGTGCAGTATTTGTGGCCGTCTAGTTCGACAGTTGCTTCGCCGGCGAGCATGCAGCCGCGGGATCAGGAATTGTTTCTGGCGCAGCAGCCAGGCGCGGCACCATCACGAATCCCCGCGCCATCGACCACACCAACCCCGAGAACCACTCGGCCGGATGCAAACGCTCTGGCTCTTGGTCCAATGCCGAAAAGCGGCCTCAATTACTCCGGCATGCCAGGCCGTTCACCGGGTTATAGTTTGGCCAGTACGCCGAATATGATTGGCGATACGCTGGGCGTGGGTTTCTTCTTCGTCGTTGAATCCGCGACCGGACAGGGTGGAAAGACCGCGGGCAATGTGCCACTGGGCGATAGTTCCGTCAAAATTTCGGAAGATTGCAGTCCGCTGCCCGTGGACCGCGTGTTTTTCGACTACAACCATTTTCATAATGCACTGCTCACCGCCGACGGCGCCGATATTTCGCTCAATCGTTACACACTGGGTTTCGAAAAAACGTTCTTTGATGGCAACAGCTCCGTCGAGATTAAAGCACCGATCAACAGCGGCCTGAACGACATTCAGTATTTCAACGGCCCCACCAGCGCCAACGAGGGCACGCTGTTTGGGACACTGGCCATTACGCCAAAAGTTTTGCTGTATCAGAACGATCAATGGGCTGCCTCTGCCGGCCTAGCAATTGGATTGCCGACCTCGCCCGATGTTGAGCTACGAGCCAACGGGCAGACATTTCGGGTCTTCGACGACTCGGTGCATTTGGCGCCGTTTCTGGGGCTGCTGCTAACGCCGAACGAGCGCTGTTTTTCAATCACCTATCTGCAGTTCGATTTCGACGCCAACGGCAACCGCGCGTTTCAGGACGATAACCCGGCTGGCCGGTTGCGCTATCCCACGCTGATGTATGTTGATTGTTCGGTTGGTTATTGGCTGTTTTATGATCAACCTTCAGACTCGGGCGTGGGCCACTATATCACGGGTTTGGCGCCGGTGGTCGAATTGCATTACACCACGACCTTGCAGAATGCGGAGGGCGTCGGAAGTATAATTGAACCTGTGAGTCAGCGAGTGGATATCCTGAATATCACAGGCGGATTGTTTTTCAAACTTGGACCATCCGCTGGGCTCACCGTCGGCGGCGTGGCGCCGCTGCGTACCAAAACTAGCGACAAAGAATTCGACGCCGAAGTTTTGGTGCAATTCAACCGCTGGTTCTGAAATGCAAACGAGTACATAGCCCGACCGTGTCGGTCGGGAGTTCACTCCGCTTTCGCTCGCGGAAATTGTTGGCAAATGTCTGATCAGCACGGCAAAGATGCGATGCGCGGTTTAGAATCGACGCGGACCTTGCGCTTAGTGCATGGTAATGTCGATGACGATGAGACTTTGCCTGTCCCCACCGAATCGACGGCCAATGCTGCGGAAGGCGAACATTCGCTGGTTGAGCAGACACTGCCGCTCAGCGTCGTGCAATCGGCAACCAATCGTTCGCTTGCCGCCCAATCATCTACCGGTACTCCCAATCAAGCGCGGCCAAACGGTGCTCGCTTCCGCCATCTGCGGGCCTGGCGCGAAGGAGGGCTGGGAAGAGTTTACATCGCCTTGGATGAAGAGCTGCACCGCGAGGTGGCGCTCAAAGAAATCAAGCCGCAGCACGCTGGCAATAAGAACAGTCAAGAGCGGTTCCTGGTCGAAGGTGAAATCACCGGCTCGCTCGAACATCCCGGAATTGTGCCTGTCTATGGCATGGGCCGCTACGGCGATGGCCGTCCCTACTACGCCATGCGATTTGTGCACGGCGAAAGTTTGGAGGAGGCGATCCATCGGTTCCACCACGGCGAGCAAAAGACCAAGGACCGAGAGCCTGCGGCGGCGGGCAGCAGATCAGAAACACTCGAAGTAGCAGCGCCTTCATCCCAGCTTTCGTCCGGCGGAATAGAGAGTTCGAAGACCAACGACAAAGGACAATCGACAAAGGACGACGTTGGCGAACGCTTCGTTGAGTTTCGCGAATTGCTCGGCCGTTTCATTGCCGTCTGTCATGCCGTCGCCTATGCACACAGCCGTGGCGTGATCCATCGTGATCTTAAGCCGGCCAACATTTTGTTGGCCAAATATGGCGAGACATTGGTGGTCGATTGGGGGCTCGCGAAGGTCGCAGGTCAGGCTGATCAGGCATTGTCGACGGCCGGCGAGACGCCGTTGGAAATTCAATCGGGCACCGGCACCGCGCCGACACGATTCGGCGCCATTGTCGGCACGCCAGCGTTCATGAGTCCTGAACAGGCGGAGGGCCGGCAAGACTTAATGGGATCGCCCAGCGATATCTATAGCTTAGGCGCTACACTATATTATTTGCTGACGGGCCGCTGTCCGTTTATGGATCCGCGGTTGGACGTGGTGCTGGCGAATGTGCGGCATGGTCGGTTTCCTCGGCCTAGGCAAGTGAAACCCGATTTGCCGCGTGCATTGGATGCAATCTGCTTCAAGGCGATGGCGCTGCGGCGCGAAGATCGTTACGAGACCGCAAGCGATTTGGCCAACGATTTGGAGCATTGGCTCGCCGATGAGCCGGTTTCGGCCTATCCGGAACGATCCTTGGAGCGCGCGCTCCGTTGGGTGCGGCGGCATAAATCGGCTGCGTTGACGAGTGCCATCGGCTTACTGTTGCTCACAGTTGTTGCCATCGCCGCCGCGGTGCTGGTAAATCATCAGCGTATAATCGCTGACACGGCCAGGAAGAATGCTGATTTGGCCTTCCGCCAGGCCCGCGATGCGGTTGACGATCTGTTCACCAAGGTCAGCGAAGACTCCTTGCTGAATCAGCCTGGCATGCAAGGTCTGCGGAAAGACCTGCTGCAAAAGACGCTCGATTATTACGAGCAGTTTTTGAAACAACGCGCCAACGATTCGAGCGTGAAAGAAGAATTCGCCGCCACGTTGTTTCGCGCTGGCCGCATCATCGACGAGTTGCAATCGCCTGATAAAGCTCTGCCCTATTTGCAACAGGCACGCGAAATTCAAGAGCAACTGCTCCAAGAATCAGCGCACGATCCGAAGCGGGTGCAAGCGCTGGGCGATACCGAAAACGCGCTGGGCCGCAGTCTGCATCGCAGCCAGCAATTCGACAAGGCACTTGCTGAGTACCAAAAAGGTCGCGACCTCCGGCAACAACTCGTGAGATTGGTTCCGGAGAACAAGGAATATCAGCGCGCCCTGGCTAACAGTGTGATGAATATCGGGCTGGCGAAAAAAGACCTCGGCGAATTTGATCAGGCTGCCGAACAGCTGCACACGGCACAAAATCTTCGCTTGGCCCAATTGGCCGCGGGCGGCGACACTGCCAAACTCCGGCGTGACTTGGCGATGGGCTCTTACAACGAAGGCGTTCTGGAAGAGAAGAAGCAGCAACCGGCTGAAGCCGCGAAATACTTTGACGCGGCAATCGAGCGCTTTGAAAAGCTGCAAGCTGACGATCCACACGATCTGAGTATTCAGTACAATCTGGCGATCTGCTATCGAAAGTCGGCCGATGTGCACAGCGCTAGCAATTCGCTCGACGAAGCCACGCGACTTTACCTATTGGCACGCGACACTTTCGCGCGGTTGGTTGATCGCAATCCGGAAGTGGCCGAATATCAATCGTCGCTGGCCGGCATTTACATGAACATTGCAGGTCACCAGGAGGGGACCGCGGCCATTGCCAGTTTTGAGAAATCGAGAGCGATTTTCACGGACTTGGTGCAGCAATATCCACAGAATCCGCAATTCCGCCGAGATCTGGCGGTGACGCTGCGCGAATTGGGTGTCGTTCAAATCAAAACCGGCGATCGCGAAACTGGCCGCCAGAATCTGCGGTCATCGGTCGAACTGTTGGAGAAACTTCTCGAAGAGTTCCCCAATAATTCGGTGTTTCAGGACGACTTAGACACAAGCCGCCACGCCTTAGACGAAGCTCTTGCGCCGGCTCAATCTCAAGCGGCCTGAACCCTTTACGGGCGATTCAACCCGTTGCCAATTCATGATAGAATGGTGGCTTCCGCCCGAAGTCCCACCACCGTTGGCGCTGTTCTCTCGGGAATGGCCGGTTCGATCACGATGGCAGCCGCGACTCGAATTCTGAAGTCTGCTAGCTCCATGTGGTGCACCGGTCTTGTTTTCATCTCCGTGGCCGCCGCCCGCGATGAACCGCGCAGGAGAGCAGATTTATCAGTCGCTGTGCGTGAAGTGCCATGGCGCGGCCGGCGAAGGCACTAAGGCGAATCATCCCGATCCATTGGTAGGCGATAAATCGGTGCTGGAGCTTGCGCGGCTGATCGAAAAGACGATGCCGGAAGACGATCCCGGCAAGTGTGTTGGCGTCGATGCGCAGCGAGTAGCCGCTTACATTTACGACGCTTTCTATTCGCCCACTGCTCGGATGCGAAATAAGCCGGCGCGAATCGAACTTTCGCGGCTGACCGTGCGGCAATATCAAAACGTCCTGACCGACCTCATTGGCAGCTTCCGCGGCGAAACGAATTGGGGTGACGAGCGCGGCCTCAAAGGAGAGTATTTCAAAAGCCGTCGTTTTCAAGACAACGAGCGGGCGTTTGACCGAATCGATCCGACCGTGAGTTTTGATTTCGGCGATGCCGGACCACAGGAAGACGGTCACGAGTCGGACAAATTCGATCCACGGCAATTTTCCATCCGCTGGCAAGGTTCGCTGCTGGCACCGGAAAGCGGCGACTATGAATTCATCGTCAAAACTGAACACGCCGTGCGGCTCTGGATCAACGATCTGCGGCAACCGCAACCGCTGATCGATGCTTGGGTGAAGTCGGGCAATGATACAGAGTACCGCGGCTCGCTGCATTTGCAGGGCGGCCGCGTTTATCCAATCCGGCTGGAATTCTCCAAATCCAAGCAAGGCGTGGATGATTCCGACAAGCAGAAAAACAAGCCGCCGCCGGTGAAAGCTTCAATCGAGCTCCAATGGAAACTACCGCATCAAGTGGCCGAAACCATTCCCGTGCGATGCTTAGGTCCGCAGCGGTCGCCCGAAGTGTTCGTCGTGCAAACGCCTTTTCCGCCGGACGATCGCAGCGTGGGCTATGAACGGGGCACTTCGATTTCCAAAGCCTGGGATCAAGCGACAACCGATGCCGCTATTGAAGCGGCCGTTTATGTGACTTTGCGGATCAACGAGCTGGCTGGCGTGAAAGATGCGGCCCCCGATCGGGACGCAAAACTGAAAAAGTTCTGCTATCGATTTGCCGAACGTGCGTTTCGACAGCCGCTCTCGGATGAACAGAAGGCACGCTACGTCGATCATCAGTTCGAGCAGGCTGCCGATGCCGATGCGGCAATTAAGCGTGTTGTTTTGCTGGTCCTGAAATCTCCTCGGTTTTTGTACCGCGAAATTGGCGACGACACCAGCAACGAACAGTATGATGTCGCGTCTCGGCTTTCGTTCGGTCTGTGGGATTCGTTGCCCAATAAAGAATTACTGCGTGCGGCTGCGGCCGGCGAGTTGGCAACGCGCGAACAAATTGCACATCAGGCCGATCGCATGCTGCCCGATTTACGAACGCACGCCAAGCTGCGCGAGTTTTTTTGGCAGTGGCTAAAAGCTGACGAGCCGCCCGATCTTTCCAAAGACGCCAAACAATATCCAGACTTTACGCCGGCGATCGCCAGCGATTTGCACACTTCAATGGCGCTGTTTATCGACGACGTTGTCTGGAGCGATTCCTCTGATTTTCGTCAACTGTTCCTGGCCCGGTCAGTGCCGATGAACGGTCGGCTGGCGAAATACTATGGCCTCGATTTGCCCGCCGATGCGCCATTTCAGGCAGTGCCGCTGGATCCCGATCATCGGTCCGGCGTCCTCACACATCCCTACTTGTTGGCGGCGTTCGCACATGCCAACGACACTTCACCCATCCGCCGCGGCGTGTTTATCTCGCGAAACCTGTTGGGCCGGGCGCTCGAGCCGCCGCCGGAAGCGTTCACGCCGCTACCAGCGGAATTGCACGCCGATCTCACGACCCGCGAGCGAATCGCCCTGCAAACCGAGTCGCAAGCCTGCATGGTTTGCCACAGCACGATCAATCCGTTAGGGTTTACGTTAGAGCAGTTCGACGCCGCGGGACGATTCCGCACGGAGGATAACGGCAAGCCGATCGATGCCACCGGAGCCTACGAAACTCGCAGCGGCGAAGTGCAACAGTTTCAGGGCGTTTGCGACCTGGCAAAGTTCCTGGCCAATAGTGACGAAACCCACGCGGCGTTTGTGGAGCAACTGTTTCACCACCTGATCAAACAGCCGGTACGAGCTTACGGAGCAAACCGGCTCGATGAATTGACGGCGTCGTTCAAACAGAACGAATTCAATATCCGTAAGTTGGCCTGTGAAATCGTGACAGGTGCGGCAATGCCTTCCGGTAATGCAATAAGCAATTAGAGGATTAAAATGCCACAATCCAACACGCGTCGTGATTTCCTCCGTCGCTTGGGCATCAGCGCCGGGGCCTTGCCGTTTGTGTTGAACTTGCCAAGCCTGTGCTTTGCCAATCAGCAGGCACGTAAGCAGCGGCTAGTGATTATCTTCAGCCCCAACGGCGTAGTGCCGACGACGTTTTGGCCGGATGAGGAAGGCGAAGTCTTCACGTTCAAAAAAAGCCTGTTGCCTCTCACCTCGCTCAAAGATCAAACGCTGATCTTGCACGGCGTGTGCGATAAAGTTCGCGGCGATGGCGACAACCACATGCGCGGTATCGGTTGTTTGCTCACCGGCAGCGAACTGTTTCCCGGCAACATCCAGGGTGGCTCCGACACGCCGGCCGGTTGGGCCAGCGGGCTATCGATCGATCAAGAAATCAAAAACTTTTTGCAAGCCAAGCAGGAAACGCGCAGCGCGCTTCGGCTCGTTGGAATTCGGCGTGATGGTGCCCGATCATGCCGACACTTGGACGCGCATGGTGTACGCTGGGCCGAATAAGCCGATCGCGCCCATCGATAATCCGTACCAGATGTTCCAAAAGCTCTACGGACGGATGAAAGACCAGCAGAATTTGCGCAGCATTCTGGACGACTTGGAAGACGATTTCAAAAAGATTGGCGGCGCCGTCAGTGCCGAAGATCGGCAGTTACTCGACGAGCACGCCACGCTGGTTCGCGAGTTGGAACAGGAGCTGCGACAGTCCGATAACACCAATGTCGGCCACGCCGTGCCGCAGCTGGAACCGGGTGTGAAAACCGAGAACGACAACATGCCGCGCATCACGAAGATGCAAATCGAGCTGATGGTCAACAGCTTCGCCGCTGATTTTTCGCGCATCGCCACGCTGCAATTCACCAACTCGGTCGGCCAGGCCAAAATGCACTGGCTACGCGTGGACGAAGGGCATCACGAACTTTCGCATCATGACGACAGCAAGACCGAATCGCAAGAGAAGCTGACAAAAATCAACCGCTGGTACTGCGAGCAGATGGCGTATCTGGCCAAACGTCTCGACGAAACTCCCGAGCCCGGCGGCAGCGGCAGCTTGCTCGACAACACTCTGATTATATGGACCAACGAGCTGGGCAAGGGCAACTCGCACACGCTCGACAACATTCCGTTTGTGCTGGTCGGCGGTGGGTTGGATTTCCGTATGGGCCGCGCGCTCAATTACAAAAAGGTGGCCCACAACCGCCTGTGGTTGTCAATAGCGCAAGCCTTCGGCCACGATCTTAAACGTTTCGGCAACCCGGACTTCTGCGGCGATGGTGCGCTGACCGGCTTGACCTAATCCAAAAGAGGATCGAATTGAATGTCGGGGGCGCTGACGATCCATCGGCTACTAGAGAAGATGAAGGAGGTTCAGGCTTCCGATCTGCACATCAAGGTGGGCTGCGCGCCGCTGTTTCGAATTGCCTCGAAGTTGCACGCGGCGAGTTCTCCCAAGCTTACCGCCGACGAAACGCAGCAGTTGCTCGTGCCCATCATCCCCGAAGCAGTCCGCGGCCTGCTGGAGACGCAAGGGGGCGTCGACTTCTCGCACCACGCGGAAGCTGGCGAGCGTTTTCGCTGCAGTGTCTTTGCGCCAGCGGCGGTTTGCATGCTGCCCTTCGCCGTGTGAATCCGCAGATTCCCGACTTCGAGCAGCTCCATTTGCCGCCCGTCTATGAAAAGCTCACGGCGTCGGCACATGAAGGCTTGATTGTAATCTGCGGCGTCACCGGGAGTGGAAAATCTTCGACGTTGGCGGCCATCATCGACCACATCAACAAGAATCGTCAGTGCAACATCATCACGATTGAAGACCCGGTCGAGTACGCCTTTCACCCGAAGATGTCGGTCGTCAGCCAGCGCGAAATTGGCATCGATGTTCCCGATTTTGCCACCGCGTTGCGAAGTGCCGTGCGTCAGGATCCGGATGTCATCATGATCGGCGAATTGCGCGATCGCGAAACCGTGCTGGCCGGAATTCAAGCGGCTGAAACCGGTCACCTGGTGCTCGTGACCCTGCACACTTCCGACACCATGCAGGCGTTCAGTCGCATGCTCGAGTTTTTCCCATCGAAAGAACACAATTTTATCCGCTCCAGTTTGGCCACCAGTCTGCGCGGTTCGCGGCGCAAAGGCTTGTGCCATCGTCCAAGCCGGGTGTTCAGCGATTGCCCGCTACCGAGGTTTTGCTGAACAACAGCCTGGTAGCAGAGAGAATTCGCGACGGTCGTGATGAAGACTTGCCCGCCATTATCGCCGGGGCCGCTGAAGAGGGCATGCACGATTTCACCGCCAGTCTGTATCGACTCGTGAAAGAAAGTTGGGTCGATATGCACACCGCAGAACAATATGCGCCCCATCCTGAGGCGTTGCGCTCGAAAATTCGCGGGATCGACGTGAAAGCCGACGTGCTCGTCTCTAAAACCAAACGGTGAGCGACGCGGTTGGTTTCTATTGGCGAGGGGAATTCTGCGGCCTCGACCTACTTGATTGCTTTCAGTGCAGTCGTCTTAAAACCATCGCGGCTGTAACACTCGCGGCGCGGCCACGCTGATGAACATGGATGGCCGACATTGCGTCTGGCCAAAAAGTTCCCCATTTTGCGGAGGGTTGGACTATGATTGCGCGCTTTCTACCCCTGACGGGTCTTGTGCTGTTTTTTGTGATCGGCTTCATCTGGCGACCGTGGCTGCAATATCGGAGGTACGGCACGCTGGGGGTCATTTTGTTTCATTCCGCGCGCTGGGATCAGCGGCTGCGCGATACGCTGGTGATATCGTTGCTGCTGGCCGCATTTGCACAGGCGATTGCCGCTGTCGCGTTGCCGAATGTCGTACGCGATCTCTCGATCGTCGCTCCTCCCGCACGTGGAATTGGTCTGGCCATTGGCGCTGCGTTGATGTTCGGCGTCACCATTCTGATGGTCATCGCGCAGTTGCGACTTGGCGCGTCGTGGCGAATCGGAATTGAAGAGACGGCCAGCCCCGGACTGGTGACGAGCGGCTTATATCAGTTCTGCCGAAATCCAATTTTTCTCGGCATGTTCACCACGATGACGGGCCTGGTGGTGCTGTTGCCGACATTGATTTACTCCGCCGTTTTTCTGGGCACTTTCGTTTGTATGCGGTCGCAAACGTTGGAAGAAGAAGCGTACTTGCTGTCGACCTACGGCGAGGCCTATCGGCGCTATGCCCAGCGCGTCGGTCGATTTTTGCCAGGCTTGGGAAAATTGTCTTGAACAGGTGTTTACCAGCTCTTCCCAAAAGCGACGGAACTAAATTTGTTTCCGCAACCGGCAAGTATAGCCATTGCGCGGCTGCTTGGCTGTTGCCGGTTTCACGCTGTAGGAGCCGCCTGCGGACGGCGATCGTTAGCCACTGGCTTGTGATCGGCGCTCCCGGTGCGCCGGGACGCCTCCTGCGGTTTATGCGGCGGCGATGGCAGCGGATGTGCGTCTCTCGACGGCGCGCTCCTTCATTCCGCATCCTAAAGTCCGCATCTCCTCCCACCGCGTATCTTCCCAAATCGTTTGTAACAGTCGCACAGTGTTGACGCTCTTTAGCATGGATGGCCGAACAGTTCGTCCGGCCAAAAATGTTCCCCGTGTTATGGAGGATGGTGCCATGTTGAAGTTTCAGAAGATCATTGCGTGTGCCCTGCTAGCGGTCGGAGCGGCTCTGGCGATGTCCGCTACGGCCCTAGCCAAAAGTGGCGGCTCGATGGGCTCGAGTCACTGCAGCTCGAGTTCCTGCCACAACAGCAGCTGCTCGAGTAACTACTGCCACAGCTCTTGCAGTCCGAGCTACTGCTGCTCGAACTACTGCTCAAGCTACTGCCCAAGTTACTGCCCAAGTTACTGCCAGTCGTACTGCCAGCCAACTTATTGCCAGCCTGTCTACTGCCAACCGACGTACTGCGAGCCGGTGGTGGAACAGCCGGTGGTCTGCCAGCCCCAAGTGTGCGAAAAGGTTTGCGTCGAGCCGCAAGTGGTTTGCGAACCGACGTATTGCACGCCGAATTACTGCACGTCGAACTACTGCAGCCCCAGCTGCTGGTCGTCGAACTATTGCTCTTCGAACTACTGCAAACCGTACTGCGATTCGCATGACAGCTGCCACAACAGCAGCAGCATGATGCACGCAGCCAAGTTCAACAGCAACAAGCATCGGTAAGCCAGTTCCTGTGGACCCAGAGTTTTTCCTCGCCGGTCCGCGAACATCCTTGTGATGCGGCCAGTCGAATCGGAAACCTCCCAACGCAATAACAGTCCACCCAGGCAGGATGCCTGCTCCCGCGCCGCTGCCGGACTTCCCCCTCCGGCAGCGGTTTTTTTTATTTAGCCTGGGTAAAGACATCCATTAGGATGGTTTGCGTTCTTGAGATTCAGCTGGTACGGAAGTTCATTTGCAGTCTATTTCAAATCGCAAAGACATGACCGAGCTGCAATTGGAAATCAAATAGAAGCTCTCCGTGAAAGTAGCAAGACAGGGGCTTCTGATATCGCTAACCCGACGTTCACCCACTGCCAATCGATTGAAAATCACGATAAAATCGAATGGCCAAATCATCTGCTTCGCTCATTTGTCCCCGTAGCTCAACTGGATAGAGCGTCGGCCTCCGAAGCCGAAGGTTACAGGTTCGAATCCTGTCGGGGATATTGACTTACGGCGACGAAATGTCGCTGTCAGAGAAGTTTGTCAGAGAAGTTGGCATTTTCTTGCTTGCGGATCTTGCGCGGCCGGGCAGCTACTGCGATTCCACAAGAGAGGCTTGCGCAATTTCTCGCGCGTCGTGCCTCCGAGCAAAATCCGCTCGCCCATTGGTTCGTTACCAAGGGTTCCATGTGGAGGTTAGTCATGTCGCACTTTCCGAAGCCGTTCTTTCGCAAGTCTCGTGGTTTGTGGTACGTCCAGATCGATGGTAAGCAGCACAATTTGGGGTCTGATCGGGAAAAAGCGTTCGATCAATACCATGCCTTGATGCGCAGGTCCCCCGCTGCCAAACGTGTTCCGAATGATTCTTTGGCCGGAGTCGTCGACAGCTTTTTGGAATGGTGCCAAAACCACCGCTCCGCCGCCACTTATCAGTGGTATTTGGAGCGACTGCAGACTTTCATGCAACTGCACCCCAATTTGAAGCTGTCGGCACTTCGTCCGTTTCACGTGCAAAAATGGGTGGATGGATACAAGGAATTGTCTGGAGGCTCGAAACGCAACCTGATTCGATCGATGCAACGGGCTATGAAGTGGGCCGAGCAGCAGGGCTACCTGGACAAATCACCGCTGGCACATATGGAAAAGCCGCCAAGCGGGCGGAGAAATACGGTTGTCACGGTGGAAGAATTCGAGTTGATTTTGGCTTGTATTCCCGCCCGCGAATCACGGGACCTGCTGACGGTGGCCTGGGAAACGGGCTGTCGAGCCCAAGAAATCCTGCGCGTTGAAAAGGTGCACGTTGACTTGGCCAATTGCCGTTGGATCTTTCCCCCGGAACAGGCCAAAGGGGGCCGGGCGCCACGGATCGTCTATTTGACGCCCAAGGCCCTGGAGATTTGCCAACGGCTGGTACTGGTTCACCCGGACGGGAAACTGTTTCGTAACTCGGAAGGGGCGGCTTGGACGACCGATGCCGTGAACAACTTGTTCCAGCGGATTGAAAAGAAGTTGGGCAAGAAATACTGTCTGACCGTGCTGCGGCATTCCTGGTGCACGAACGCTTTAGCCAAGGGGATCGACGCCCTAACGGTCTCGATCTTAATGGGGCATCGGGATCCCAGTATGGTGGCTCGCGTCTACAGCCACCTGACACACGCTCCACAATATCTGCTCGAACAAGCGCGCAAAGCAGCCAATTGAACTGGGCTATGCGCCAAAAAAAGCCGCGACAATGGGCGAACTCCGAGGTTGGCCTGCTGTCGCGGCTTACAGTTTTAGGTGGCGAAGCTTGGGATGACGGAGTTGGTCTTGGGGAGCCGGCGGAGATTGCTGCGAATTGATCAAGAAGTTCTCTAAATCGCTTTGACTGATGCGAATGGCGCCGCGTCCTTTGCCGATTCGGAAACAGGACAGCTTGCCCGAGTCTACCAAGCCATAAACCAGAGATGGGCTGACTCGCAACATCGTGGACACCTCTTTCACCGTCAGCAGCGGTGGCAAACCTGGATTGCTCCGGTGGTCCAGCTCATGCGGCGAGCGGACTCTCGTAGACAAGGCTCTTTCGTTCGGATTCATTGCACGGACACCTCGGAGATGAAATGGGATAGACATTGCCCCTTCAGAATGAGAGTCGCAATCGCTGGATCAGAGCGCATAGCGATGCGGTAAGAAACCGGCGCAATGACGCGAACCGACCGGTTCGCAGGACGTGTGTCTGCGTGGTTCGGATACGGCGCTGCTCTATTGAAACTTAAGAGTCGACCCGCTCTTGGGATTACCCCCAGAGTGCCAGTGATTTTGAGTGGTATAAGGCTGGGACTTCACCGCGGCTTTCAAATCGAGCAAGAACAAAGCCGCCTGCGGATTCCCAAGTCGGAATGCCCGCATCATTTCGGTTAAATCCGTAATCGTGCGGCCGCGAACTCGCAGCTCGTAAGCTAGCAGGAGCGCGATGATCGAAGCATCGGATTTTGGCATCGTCGGCAGTGACTTCAGGAATTTGCGCCACCAGCGTCGCCCGTGGCCAATTCTCATCGCACGCTGGAATTGTTTCTTGAAGCCCTTTCCAATTGATTCTCGTGATGGATTGAAGTCTTCGATGCGGCGTCGAATCGTGTCGAATAATGTCGTGAGTCCGAACTCCGACTCATGGGAAAGCAATTCATGGCTTTCCACGAACGGACTGCTGGTGTCCAACAACCGCATTGAAAACGAGTCAGGGGGTAACGATCGCAGTCGAAAGGCGATTTGCTCTGACGTGTTGGCGGCAACATAGGCATCATCTGCATGCTGATCCCGGTAGCGTAGAAGCGTTTCCTCAACGGCAAACGGGATTTGAGAGTGGAGCGCTAAGCCTGAAAGGACGTGCTTTTTGGTGGCATCATCAACCGCGGACCACAAAATGGGAAATGCAATCTCTTTTTGTAAAGCACTTCGACGGCGGCGATTGATGCGATTCAACGAGAAGAATGGCTCCAAGTTTGTAGGATCGTCCGCTCGCGAGCCGCCAAGCCGGGAATTGGATCAAATCTTGTGTCGAGATGACATTTAATCTGCACCCAGCGGCAGCGTGTTGCTGGACACTTCTTGAAGGTATCTTCAGTCCCACAGTGCTTGAGGGCATCCATGAGATAGGTCGCTTTGTCTTCTTCGGCGCAATTGGAATTGAGGGCAACATTAAAGCAATTGCCGATGAGATGGTCGTGGGCTGCCGAACTTAAGTGGGCCAAAATTGCCGGCAGCATTTGATTGAGTTCTCTGTGTACCAGGGGCGCGTCCAGGCTTAGTTTCAATTGGTACAGCTTCTCGATATATCGCACGGCGAACTGTTGACACTGCTGGAATAATTCGGCGTCGCCCGACCGGACTGCGTAGTCCAGGGCCACGATGGCGGCAATTATATGATGCACCCATTCATCGATTTGGGCGTCCGTGGACCAGCTGAGTTGCGTTTTGAAAATCGAATTCTGGTCAGCCGTAACTAAACCGCCCGGCAACAAGGGAAGCGCGTTGGAGGGCTCAGGATAGATTCGGTGGATGATGTCCCGCGACGTTCTGGCTGCAAGGGCGGCGAAATCGGGGGAGCGGAGCGTGTAATCGAATCGTGGAATTGAAACTCGTTGTCGATTGGCGACCAGGTTAAATACACGATCTGTTCCTACAAAGGCGGCGTTCGCCGAGCGAGCAAGCCGTAGAAAAAGAATCACTTCCGAGTAAGCGATGGTCCGAGCCAACGTTGGTTCCGCATCGCAGTACTCGTGGAAGTGCTCTTGAAAGTGCTCGTATGCTCGGTAGACCCAGGGGAAACGATCTTTCACGAGTGGGTTGGCGTGCGGAAACGTAGGAAGTTTATCGATTAATTTTCCATGGTCATCCACGACCCCGGTGGCCGACATGATCTCGGTTGATTGCAGCGCAAGTGAGTCCGGTCCTGTTCGCGCAAACGTGGCGCCATTTATTTTTAGAAAGAACTGCGGGTGGAGACCATATTGGAGGTTAAAAAAGAAACGCGTGTATTCCTCGGGATTCGTTATTTGATTTGCCTGTTCGACGAATGGATTGCGGTAATCGGAAACGTGGGATTTCCCCAGAACAAACTGTGAATCAAATCCATAGACGATGCCGCCTAACCAGTTGTCCGCGTTCATCATGCAGTGGGCAACCACGGTGTCACTGTCGATGCCAATCGTCCGACATTGCGACAAGACGCCAAAATTTGTTTCGGCTTCGTGGGTTTCGAAGACGGCATGGCACAACAATGCGAGTTCTTCGGCGGAGAGGTACGTCTCGAACTTCAATGAGTCGTTGATGACCAGCCGTGAAGGGTGGCCCGGATCGATTGCCACCGACCGAATCGGCACCTCGCATTGAGCCTCGCCTTCGACCACGATTCCGCCCGGAAGAACTCCATAGCGGTTGACGGCGTCAGTCAAAACCTGTGAATCCGTCATACTGCGAATGCGAATGTGGGAATGTGCGCGAGCTGCTTGTGGTGCGGAATAAGGGGGAAGCGCAGCTTGAGGCAAGATTGCCGCTGGTTGAATGTACTGCGGAGTTGGAGCGGGTAAGGCCATTTGTGGCGGCGCCGGTTTGTCGGCGACAACTGCGTCCGCTTGGTGTTCGGTAGCTGCGGCCTTCGTTTGCGACTTTTTGAGGGGCGCCGGAGGCGGTTCCAAAGGAGCCTGCGGCGGCTGAGATTTCGGCGGTGATGTCGGATCGTCGCTTGGAGGAACGTCGTGGGCCAACAGTTTCGGCCGGAGTCGTGCCATCTGTTGCAAAAGATGCCTGCGTTGCGGGCCGGCGTATACTGATCGACATAAAGGCGAGTGCTCTCGCACGCCCGGGTCGCCTGGACATAGCTTAAGTGGCGGTCTTGCATGGGACCGCCCAAGAGCACATAGACGCTGGGGATCGTAGCTCCTTGAGCCACATGCGTGGTTAGGGCATACCCCAATTGGATGTCCGTATATTCGCGATACGGGATGATCACGGTTTTGCCAGTGGCCGCGAGGCGGACGGCCATCGTCCTGGTCGACGGATTGAAGGCGAGCACGACGCCGCGATCTCCATTCTTGACCTGATACAAGCGAGAATTTTTGCGAAAAACGACCATGTCGCCGATCCAAAACTCACCGTCGGCCAAGCGAATGCTTTCCAAGCCAATGGTGTGGCTTTCGAGCCGAGCCTCTTGGCACATGGCGTTCAAGTGCGCGACCTCGGCCCTGGTGCTGGCCAAAATAACGTGGTCGTCCGGATTGGCCATACCACTCACCGACCAATCGCGGACAATGTTCAGGATTGTGTCGTCGCGGTCGGAGTGAATGCTAAATCGGCCGCGCTCCGCAAATAGTTTGATGGCTTCGTCAACTTGGCCTGCGGCAATTAGCTTGCCCGCTTGGCGATGCCAGGTAGGATTGGGATCATCAGGTTCAATTTTCTGCCGAGTGACATGCTGCAATTGGGCGGGTTCGGTGCGATTGGCGATGGCTCCAAAGGGTCCACCCGCTTCGATGGGCTGCAGTTGGCGTCGATCTCCCACCAAAACGATTTTCGCTCCGGCCTGGCGAACGTACTTGATTAGCTCGGTCAATTGCCGGGTTCCGACCATCCCAGCCTCATCGACAACGACCACTGTCTTGCGGTCTAATTGGAATCTGCGGCCGTCGTACGCATAGGTGCGTTTGCCTTTCATCAATCGCTTCAATTGCCGTTTGTGGTGAAAGGCAAGACTCTTACGGCGGTTCAGCTGTAGTAACCGCATGGCGATCGTCTCGCTTTCAAT
>CAVTYH010000002.1:0-985645 GCA_963738835.1 Pirellulales bacterium | reverse complement strand
CTGTCACGTTGGAGGTCGCGGGTTCAAGTCCCGTCACCCTCGCTTTGTCTTAAGTTCTGGCGAAACTTCGCCTCAAGTCACCTGCCAATGGTCGGCAGTACGGCTTGTTTTTCTCGAGCCAAAACGGGATGTACCGTTTTGAGTCTCGAAGAAAGGCTGCACCGTGCCGAAACGCGCCGATTGCATTGCTGGACATGAAGCTCCGCGAATCGTCGGAGTTGGATGCAAGACTTGCAACGCTCGAAGAACGGCTTGGCCAGTTTGAAATGTAGGAGCGGCTGTCCTCAGCTGCCGCCGAGGGGTTGAAGCACGGCTGCGGACACCTATCGCTACATCTGGTTGAGCCAAACTCGCTCACTGCCGGAATCCCGATCAATTGTAATTGCGGTAAGCAATTTGGTCAGAAATCAACCAACCACAAGATTACTAAATTAGAAATTTCTTATTTTGCGCGGCGGTTTGGCGACAGATTAAGTGACTGTAAAGCCGGGGGCTACCCGCGCACTCGCCTGGAAGCACTTAAAGAATCAGGGAACGCAAGCCAGCTGGGGCTGCCTCAGGGACAGGCACTTATCTGCCCAGCTTGCCATTTGTGCTCTTTGCTAGAAGTGACTCTTGCCGGTGCGCACCGGCGCGTTTTTCCGCAGGGCCATTATCACTTGTCTATTCGTGCGCGCTTCCGTTGCCGCATTCGCGGTGCTGCGCGCCCGATGGTCCGGGTCCAGGGGCTTGGTCGCTTGAAAAATGGGAATATGTACCATGAGACGGATTGCAAAACTCGCCCTTGAATCTCTCGAATTACGGACTCTGTTTAACGTCGACACAACGGCACTGGTTGGTCCGATAGCCGTTGCTAGCTACAGCATTGATGGCACAGGAAACAATTTGTCAAACACCAACTGGGGCGCCGCAGGAACCGATTTGCTGCGCACGGCGGCTGCGCAATATGCCGATGGCCTCTCAGCTCCGGCGGGCTCCACTCGGCCCATGCTCGATTGATCAGCGACATGCTCGTCGATCAAGGCGATCAAGAGATTCTCAGCAATCGGCTGCTGTCGGCCTTTGCCTATGCTTGGGGGCAGTTCATCGACCACGATTTGGATCTGACACCCAACGGCACCGAGTCGTTCAACATCGACGTGCCAATGGGCGATCCGTCGTTCGATCCGCTCGGCACGGGCACGCAAACCATTCCGCTGAATCGATCGATCTTCGATTCCTCGACGGGCCTGACCGATGCCCGGCAACAGGTTAACGTAATCACTTCGTGGCTCGACGGCTCCATGATTTATGGTTCCGACGCCACCACAGCCGCCGCACTACGCACATTCGTCGGGGGTTTGCTGAAGACCAGCACGGGCAATCTGCTGCCGCTCAATAACTCTACATACATGCCCGGCGGCACGCTCAACATGGCCAACGATGCCGGCATTGTTCCCGGCACCGAGCTGTTCGCCGCCGGCGATGTTCGCGCCAACGAAAACATCGAGCTAACGTCGTTGCAGACGCTGTTCGTCCGCGAGCACAATTATTGGGCCACGCGAATTTCCGCGGCCAACCCAAAATTGAGCGATGAACAGGTATTTCAACGTGCCCGCGCCATCGTAATCGGCGAATTGCAATCGATCACCTATAACCAGTGGCTCCCCGCGGTGCTCGGCCAAGGCGCCCTCTCAAGCTATGCGGGATACGACCCAACCGTCAATCCAAGCATCAGCAACGAATTCTCCACGGCTGCATTTCGTGTCGGGCATAGCATGTTGGGGGATGATGTGGAGTTTCTCGACAACAGCGGAGAGGATGTCAGTGAAGGTATTCCACTTAGCCAGGCTTTTTTTAATCCCGATCCGATCAATCAGTTAGGAATCGACCCTTTGCTGAAATACATGGCCTCTGATCCGGCTTCCGAGATTGATACGAAAGTCGTCGACAGCGTCCGCAATTTCCTGTTTGGCCCGCCGGGAAGCGGTGGATTGGATCTTGCCAGTCTGAACATTCAGCGCGGCCGCGACCACGGATTGGCCGATTACAACTCTGTGCGTGCCGCGTACGGCCTGCCGAAAGTGACAAGCTTTGCGCAAATCACCTCTGATACCGACGTTCAAGCGAAACTGCAACAACTGTACGGCACTGTCGATAATATCGATCTTTGGGTTGGCGCACTAGCGGAAAATCATGTTAGAGGGAGCAGCGTTGGCCCAACGATGCGCGCCATCATCAGCGACCAATTCGAACGCTTGCGCGACGGCGATCGCTTCTGGTACCAGCGTGTGTTCTCTGGCCAGATGCTCAGGCAAATCGAGAACACATCGCTGGCCGATATTATTCGTCGTGACAGCGGAATCACGAACCTGCAAGGAAACGTGTTCTTCTTCCAGGTTTCCGTCTCCGGCACCGTGCTTGCGCGTGCCGTCCGGCGGCCGAATCAACTCGATCCTTCGCGGCCTGGCTGGTCAGACCGTTTCGCTCGTCGACCCCGACAGTGGCGATGTGATTGCGACGACGACCACCGACGCCCACGGCGGTTATCGTTTCGACGTCGACGATGGCTTGAGGACCGGCCAGTATCAAATTGTGTTAACGCTGTCGACATCCGACACGTCATCCAGTCCGTTAAGCCGATCGATTGTCATCACACGGGGCGGCCAGTTGCTGACAGGCATTGACTTTATTGTGTCGCAAACGGTATCGAATCCAGTGAATCCAAATCCGCCCCATAGCCACATCTAATGTAGAGCAGCTTGTCAAACCAGATCTCAGTAACACGACTGAGAGATTGTCGCATTTTCGCTCGGCATGGGAGCATCGGGACAAGCGATCTGCATGCAATGAGAGACGCCAGCGACTACTCTGAGCTGTTCGCTCTTTTTGCCGGTGTGATGCAGCCGGTAAACTACCGTTTCGGAGTCCCACTCGACTGCCAATTATCGCGAAAAGACGATAACAATTGCAATGGCTTGCAAATGTGCCGGAGGTTGCTAGAATCCTAGCATTCCTCGGAGAAAATAGCAGTTTCAATAGTGTACGTTCGTGCGGATGCCATGTGGGAGGTCGCGGGTTCAAATCCCGTTATCCTCGCTTTTGGGTTGATTATCATTGCCCTCAGCGCTCGGCCTGTGATTATGCTGCGCGTGGCGCCCTTGGCTGTGCTCGGTTGCTGGCTGTGAGTGCAGGTCTGGTCGCTGGCACTTTTTCGTACAGCTCCGCCGAAACTTTACGTTGAGCTACCTGTCGGTGGTTGGCAGTGCGGCCTGTCTTTTCCGAGCCAAGATGGTGTGTACCGTTTCGAGTTTCTTGGAAGAAGGTCGCGCGAGGTGTAAACGCACCGACGAATTCGGGATCGGCGTCCTTTAGTTTTTCGCAACAGTTTGTTTGCACTCGCAAATCTTCCGTTTACGAACGCTGCCTCTTGCCGCAGAATTCCGGCTTGAACAAGACCGCTGTGGTTATTCACAGGGACAACAAAACATTGAGGATGTCTTCCGATGGACTCCCAACCCGCCGTACCCGGACCCTCGGGTGTTCCCGAACCTCAAGCTAACGCGGGTCTGCCGCCGTTAGGCTCAATCTCACAAAGCATCAAAGGCCGGATGCTGGGTGGGCTGCTGCTCGTATTGCCCATCCTGATCACAGCGTGGCTCATTCATTGGTTCTACTCGGGCCTGGAAAAATATGTGATCGATCCGATCGCGCTGCTGGTGCTGTGGCAGATTCGAGGACACGAGAATGACACTACACTGCCGGTTTGGTTCGAGACGTATGTGGCCCCGGTGATCGCCATCGTCATTGCCCTGCTGCTGCTTTATTTTTTGGGCTTTCTGGTCCACTCTCGATTGCGGCGGGCCATCGACTGGGTTCTGTTGCGAGTGCCGTTAGTTTCCGGCGTTTACAATGGCGTGCGGAATGTGTTTCAATCTTTGGACCGGCAACGCGGGCAGAAGTGCGCACAGCGAGTGGTGTTAATTCAGTTTCCGCATGCAGGAATGAGAGCGGCGGCCTTTGTAACCGCGACGTGCCGAGACGTCGCAACCCAGAAGACGCTCCTGTGCGTGTACGTCCCGCAGTCTCCGTTGCCCACCAATGGGCACTTGCTCTTGGTCCCCGAGGAAGAGGCGACGGAGTTGAACTGGGGTTCAGAGCAAACCTTGCAAACGCTCATCTCCGGCGGCTTCACCGCGCCCCCTGAAGTCAATTACTACATGACGAAGTCGGCGATCGAAAGCAAATCTGCGGCCGCGGCGCTCACCAGCGAAGCTCAAGCAAAAAAGTAAACAGAACAGACAATCGCGATTGGCCGCAGCAGAGGCGCTCGCCCTGCACGCCACTGGGTAGAGTCTAGCCATGGAGCCGATCATCGATCCTCGCCGCGGCGACTTTGAGGATGATGCATCCAGCACCAAGCGCCGCTCGCTGCTCTCGCTCGCCGGCAGTTTGCTGGTTGAGATCAGTCTTCCGAAACTGGCACTGGCGTGGTTGCTGATGCTCGTTCTGCCGAGTCTCTTGCTGGGGCTGGCCCCTCTGGTGGCCTCGGCCTGGGTCGACGCGGTTAAGGTCAAATGGAAAACCACGCACTCATTAACCGAGATCTGGCCTGTGCTGCTTTTTGCGGTCGTTGTCGGCTTGGGTTTGTTCGGGAGCCGAGCCTTGTTCCGGCTGGCCAAAAGCAGCTTCTGGTCTGTGAATTCGCTGGCCGTCGAACCCGTCTATGTCATTTTTCGCGAAGGGCTGCGGTTTTTTGCCGAAAAGCTACTGCCGTCGCGAGCCACCAAGATTCAGTACGCCGCGCTGCGTGCAGCGGCGGCTGCCGCGGCCGGCATTTTGATTTGTGGTTTGGCCTTGCTGACGCTAATGCTCGCGTGGCCTGGTTCGCGCTGGGTGGGCACGATTGCGGATCTGACTGCCTTGCACCTGCTGGCTCCGGTCGCCCTGGCCAATAGCGTGGTGCTGGTCTCAGCCTATCTTGCGGTTGCCGCAATCGTCTGGGGAATCGCGGATGCCTCCATGGCCCAGCCCCATCCTCTCGACAAATTCCAATCGCCTCCCGATCCAGGACGCAGGTGGCGGATTGCGCACCTATCGGATATCCACATGGTGGGCGAGCGCTACGGCTTTCGGATTGAGAGTGGCCGATGGGGGCCGCGCGGCAACGAGCGATTGAAGCAGGTGCTGGCACAGCTCGAACTACTCCACGCCAACGATCCGCTGGCTGCAATCCTAATCACCGGCGACATCACTGATGCCGGGCGTTCTTCCGAGTGGGCCGAGTTCCTCGACGCACTGGCGGCCCATCCGCAACTTGCCGAACGCATCCTGCTGCTGCCGGGAAACCACGATCTCAATGTTGCCGACCGCGCCAATCCAGCGCCCTTGAACTGCCGACAAGCCCGAACAGGCGGCTGCGCCAGCTTCGTGTTCTGTCCGCCATGTGTGCCCTTCAGGGCCGGCGTGTCCATATCATCGATCATGAAAAGGGCCTCTTGGGAAAGTGTCTTGCCGACGTATTAGAGCCTCATCTCACAGCGATGGTTAAATTCGCCGATTCCGGAAGGCCGCTGGTGTCCCGCAAGCTTGCGGACCTTTGGACAGCGATGTTTCCGACCATCATGCCGCCAGATACGGACGACGGCCTGGGGATCATTCTGCTGAACTCGAACGTCGATACGCAGTTCTCCTTCACCAGCGCGCTGGGGATGATCTCGGACGAGCAAGTCCGCGGGATAGACATTGCCACAGCGCAGTACCCGCGCGCCCGCTGGATCATCGCCCTTCACCACCATGTCGTTGAATATCCTCGGGCAGGTCACGCGCTCTCGGAACGTATCGGCACAGCCCTGATTAACGGCAACTGGTTCGTTCGTCGGCTGCGGCGCGTGGCGGACCGAGTCGTGGTGATGCACGGTCACCGGCATATCGACTGGATTGGACAATGTGCGGGACTTGTCATCGTGTCCGCGCCGTCTCCGGTGATGGAGGCCACCGACGACCTCGCCACCTGCTTCTACATTCACACCCTAACCGCAGGAGCCGACGGGCGGCTTAGTCTGCTGTCTCCCCAACGGATTGCTATAGACGGCCGAACAAATGCTGCGGTCCAATAGATGCGATTTTTGCCGAGAAAACCCGACGGAGCAGAGGCAAAATTGGCGGCTATTTTCAACTGACGTAATCGCTGTAGATCAGCAAGGACAAAAGTTGCGGGCAGATTACAAAAAGTGGGCATTCCAAATTTGACAAACCAAAGTGCTTTTGATAGGTGGGCGGAATACCGCAACATTGCGGCAAAACCCATTCATCTTGGAGAAATGTCATGCTCGCTGGTAAATGCCCGTCGTGTGGTCAATTCGTGATGAGTATGAATGGTCACGTAGTGAGTACCAATTTTGGAGGTACGACGTTGAAAACGGTGACGTTTCACTGTCCATACCCAATGTGCAACGTCATCCTAGGGTGTCAGGTTGATCCACTCATGCTGAAGTCGGAAATGGTGCAAGAAATCGAGGAGAAGCTAGGAGCGTAATTGGCTATGCAAATACTTTGCCCGCATTGCGGTCAACAGCTCATCCCATCTGAGGAGATGTATGGAAAAACTGCGACCTGTTCTAACTGCAAGGGACTGATTTTAGTTCCAAATCTCCCTACAGAATCGAAGCCTGATTACACACGATCAAAATTGGGCTTAACGAAAAGTGATATTCCTTGGTGGTATGGGTTTAGCCTCGCAGGATTTTCCGCACTCCTGTTGGCAGTTTTTGTCGGATACTGGGTTGGTGGCTTTTGTATTATCTGGACTGAACGCCTCTTTGGACCATTGTCGAGCGCCTACAAAGATGTGATTCGCATTACCGTCATTGTCGCACTCGCATACTTAGCCAACCGCATTGTTCCACGTAAATAGAGCATTTGTCAGGCAAGATCTGCCAGTAAAGTGCCGAGCCATTGCCAAAAAGTGGGCATATCAAAATGGCATTTATTTAACTGGTACAATTACTGGTATATAAGAAATGTTAAAATGGACAAGAAGATGGAAAAGTCAGAAAAACCCTATAAACCAAGCCTAAAAAAAGCAAATAGTTACCCCGTGCCGTCGAGCTTTAAGTAGTTCTGCGGAATAGAACGACAAACCATCCGCCGCAATTATTTTCATTATCCTCAGTCGGAACTTTCGCTGACGCGTTGGTTTGTCGAGGACTACGGAACTTGTGTTTGGTCCGCGTCGGGAAGCCACGTAGCTACATCCTGGCAGTAAAAGTCGGCCAACACCTGATACAACTCCTGGTGTCGGTTGCGCATGGCGTGCGGCCGCTCGAAGAAACACTCGCTGGCGACGGCGAAAAACTCGGCCCGGTTGCTGGCGCCATAATGATCGAGCAGCGTTGCCTCGCCGCGGGAAGCTTCTCGCGTCAGTCGCTCAAATTCTTCTTCCGTGACACGATACCACGTACGTTCTTTTTCTCGGCCGACAATGGGAGGCGTTCCATCGACATTGCCGTCTAATCCGTCGACATGATGGGCGAATTCGTGGATGACCAAATTATTCCCCGCCCGACGTCTTGCGGGGCCAGCGATTTCAGACCACGAGAGGACAACCGGCCCACGATGCCACGATTCGCCGAGCCGCGGGCTCAAAGGAGTGAATTCAGGATACCGATCGAAACGACTGCTGCTCGGCAAGTACCCACTGGGATAAACGATGATTGTTTTTAGCCGATCGAAGTAGTACGGCTTATCCAGCCCGAGCGTCATTACGCTCGCATATCCAGCGATGGTGACCTTCATGGTATCGGTCAGTTGAAAGCCACTGCCGCCCACCCAATCTTTCTCGGCCACCATCACTTGGATGAAGCCTTCCAACCGCTTGATCTGTTCCGAATTCAAATATTGATAATGCCGCACTTGCTGGGTCAGCACGCCGCGCCACTCCGGTGGAAAAGGCTTTTTCAACAGATGTTTTCGACGGCGTGCGCGAGTCCACGAGAAGAACATAGCGAGACGAATTGCGGAGAGTGGGAACGCTGGTCGCAGATGATCTGGAACAATCTTCAAAGTATTCTGCTCTTTTGTTGTGAAGCGGTCGATAGACTGTGGCTATTTACGTTTGAATGGCGGGGCTCTCAATTCACATTTCGTGGGTAGCGGCCCGAGAGGACAGAAATATGCCGGCAGGCGTCGGCCAAGTGGGCTGATGAACCGAGCCTTTTTGGAACCACGTTCCAATCCCTTGCCCTTGGCGTACAAAGGCGAAATCCGCCTAAGTTCCGGGGGCTTCTTTTCGACGCATGCAATGGATTACGATTCAGAAATCAGGTTGTGCAACATGGCGGGTCACAGCCTGCAAGCTTGATGAGTCAGAATTAGGGCCAAGGGAAGAAGAATTCTTTCGCAGGAGGTCCGATGATGGTGTGCGAACATGTGGTCGGTCTGGAGCCTGTGCCGCCACGAGCGAAGGGTTGCGAAGAATGCCTGAAGACCGGCATGCGGTGGGTTCATCTGCGGCTGTGTCTGACGTGCGGTCATGTTGGCTGCTGCGATAGCTCGCCGGGCAAGCACGCGACCAAACATTTTCACGCGACCGACCATCCAGTGATGGCGTCGTTCGAGCCGGGCGAGCGTTGGGCCTGGTGCTATGTGGATGAAGTGGAATTCGATGTGCCGCAGGAAGCCCTGGCCTACTTGCAAGATTGAGGCGGATTTTTCACTCTGAGAAAGAAGTTGCCACATGGCCGAGCACAACTTGCGAGCCGCCGCTTTTCCGAATCTCGGCGAGGCACAACTTGCCGCACTGGCAAAGTGCCCCAACACCAAGCAGCGGCATTTTCACGACGGCGAATATCTCTTTGAAGCCGGGCAGCGCGATTACAGCTTCTTCATCATCAAGTCGGGCCAAGTTGAAATTATCGACAAAACCGGCGAATCGTCCAAGACCGTTGTGGTCCACGCGCCGGGCCAATTCACCGGCGAGGTGGCGCAGCTCACCGGCAGCCCGGCGCTGGTGAGCGGCGTGGCACGCGGCGAATGTGACGTTTTCGAAATCTCTCCCGAGGCACTGCACCAACTGCTCAATCGCCATCTCGATCTAGCCGACATTATTCTCCAGGCTTTTATTGCCCGGCGACAATTGCTGCGCGAGTCGGGTGAATTCGTCGGCCTGCGCGTTGTCGGATCGCGCGATTCGCAAGACACTTTTCGAGTGCGCGATTTTCTGGCGAAGAATCGAATTCCATTCACGTGGATCGATCTCGATTCCGATCCGGCCGTGAAAAAGCTGATCGCGCAGTTCCAAGTAAACGAAACGGAAACGCCAGTGGTTGCTTGGGGTACTGAATTGGTTCTGCGCAATCCATCGAATTTGCAACTGGCGCAAGTGCTCGGTCTGCGCCGGACGCTCAAGAAATCGGTGTACGATCTGATTGTCGTGGGCGCAGGACCCGCTGGGTTGGCTGCGGCGGTGTACGGCGCTTCGGAAGGATTGCAGGTGGCGGTGTTGGAGCGCGTTGCGCACGGCGGCCAGGCGGGCCGCAGCATGAGCATTGAGAATTATTTGGGTTTTCCGGCCGGAATTAAAGGCAGCGAATTGGCAGAGCGGGCCGTCGTTCAAGCGAACCGCTTCGGAGCATGTTTGCCCGTCGGCACGCAAGTTATCGGTCTTACTTTCAACGACGGCAATATGTCGCTCCAGATCGACGGAGATGAAAGCGTTACGTCCCGGTGTCTGTTGATTGCCACCGGCGCCGATTATCGCTTGCTGAGTGCCGAAAATTGTGCGCAATTCGAAGGCTGCGGAGTTTACTACGCCGCCACGTCGCTGGAGGCGAAAATGTGCCGTGGCTCGGAAGTGGTGGTGGTCGGAGGAGGAAACTCCGCGGGTCAGGCCGCTGTTTTTCTGGCCAGCGAAGTTCGCAAGGTGTATCTCGTGATCCGCGCAGACAATTTATATAAGGACATGTCGAGTTATTTGGCCGATCGCGTTCAGCAGACGTCGAACATCGAGATTCTGTTGAACACTGAAGTGCGGCGGATGAAAGGCGAGGGGCACTTGGATGAGGTTGAGTTGTTCAATAATAAGACTGCGGAAACGCGGCTATTGAAAGTTCCCGCAGTGTTCAGCTTCATCGGCGCTGCGCCGCGCACCGAGTGGCTGCCTGCGGAAATCGAAAAAGACGAGCGCGGATTCGTTCGTACCGGAGCCAACATAGCGAAATCGTCGTTCTGGACCGCTCGGCGGCCACCGTTTCTGTTGGAGACCTCACGTCCCGGTGTGTTTGCCGCGGGAGACGTGCGTGCTGGATCGGTCAAGCGCGTGGCTTCCGCGGTTGGCGAAGGATCGATGGTCGTCCAGTTCGTGCATGCTTTCCTAGCCGAGAAATAATGCCGGCGTGCGCGATGTAGCAGAGCAGCGCTATTTTGCCAGTCGCAACCCGGAGAATTGCCAGCGCGCTTCCGGCGGGAAGAAATTGCGATAGGTGCGGCGAATGTGATTCGACGGCGTGGCACACGAGCCGCCCCGCAATACAAATTGGTTGCACATGAATTTCCCGTTGTATTCCCCCAGTGCGCCTTCCGCCGCGCGATAACCCGGATACGCGGTATACGGGCTGGCGGTCCACTGCCAAACGGTGCCGAACATTTGTGACGATTGAGAGTTGTCAGCAGGCGCTGATGGATGAATCGCCAGGTCGGACGCCAGCAAAGTGTCGGCCCAATTTCCTGCGATGGGAATATTCTGGCTGGCGATTTCCCATTCCGCTTCCGTCGGCAAGCGTGCGCCGGCCCAGTGTGCAAACGCATCGGCTTCGAAGTAGCTCAGATGACAAACGGGCCACTGAGGGTCGAGCGGTTGCAGACCCGCCAGTGTGAATTCCTGCCATTGATGATAGAGCCTGTGCCAATACAAAGGGGCTTGCCAGCCATGTTCTTTGACTTGTCCCCAGCCTTGTGAAAGCCAGAGTTCCGGCCGTTTGTATCCATCGTCGTTGATGAATTCCAAATACTCGCCGCAGGTGACAAGTCGATTGCTGATTTGAAACGACTCCAGAAATACCCGATGTCGCGGCTCTTCGTTGTCGTAGGCGAAATCGCTTCCTTCGTTTCCGATCCAATAGATTCCTTCATTGAATTTTGACCAGCCTTGCGCCGGCGCTGCGCAGCCAAAAACATTCCCGGTCGATATGTCGGGAACATCGGATTGCACGAAAGCACGTGCTTGATATCGGTGAGCATCAGTTCTTGATGTTGCTGCTCGTGATGCAAGCCCAATTCGATTCGATCGCTCAATGGTCCCTGCGAATCAAAAGCGTCGCTCGACAGCAGCCCCATCATCTGCTCGTCGATTTCACGGCGATATTCAAACACCTGTGCAACCGTGGGGCGCAAAGCAATCCGCGGCGCGCCGGGGGAACTGCTCGCCAATGGCGTTGTAGTACGAATTGAAAAGGTAGCTGAACTCGGCCTGGCACGGCTTGTAGGAAGGCTGGCTCGCTAGAATAAAGGTCTCGAAAAACCACGTGGTGTGGGCCAGATGCCAACGCGTGGGGCTAACATCGGGCATCGACTGAATGCAGCAGTCTTCCGGTTCAAGCGTCTCGCACAGGTCTCGGCTAAATCCGCGAACAGCGGCGTAGCTGCGCTGCCAATGAGCATTTATCCGTGTGCGGTAGTGGTTTGGCGATTGTGCTCATCGGGCCTTTTTACCACGCACGTCAAAAAACAACACGGCAAAATATTGCCGATCGTCCGTCCAGCAGTTTTGCAGGCGCAGGCCGACGCCGTTCGCCATTTGCTCGAAGTCTTCGATCGTGTATTTGTGCGAGTATTCCGTACGAATAGCTTCGCCGGCACGAAAATCAAATGTATCCATACCAATTTCCACGCTTTGGTTGCAACTGCTGACCAAGCGGATGTCCATGCGATTAGTCGCCCGATCGTAAAACGCCAAATGCTCGAATTGTTCGAGATCGAAGTTGCCGCCCAGTTCGCGATTGATCCGCAACAGCAAGTTCAAATTGAACTGCGCGGTCATTCCTTGGACATCGTTGTAAGCGGCTTCAATCGTGGCGACATCCTTTTGCAAATCGATGCCGATCAGCAAGCCGCCGCTCGTGCCGCATAATTTCGCAATTTGGTTGAGCAGCGCAACCGCCTCCGCGCACTCAAAATTGCCGATCGTGGAACCTGGAAAATAAACGATCCGCCTACAGTTCTTTCCCTGGGACGGGGGTAACCTGAACTCCTCAGTAAAATCTGCGCATACCGGCCCCACGGCAATTCTCGGATAACGCCGCGAGAGCCGGCGCTGTGGCCAGCAAGTGTCTGCGAGAAATATCGACTGGGATGTATGCTGCCAAATCAACCAGATGGTCCAAGAGCAACCGGGTTTTGACGCTGCTTCCGCTGCCGAACTCGACCAGTGTTGCACCAGCACCAATCGCCCGGGCCATTTCAGGCGCGTACCGGTTCATAATCTCCAGTTCAGTGCGCGTGAGATAATACTCGTCCAAATAGCAAATGGCATCGAACAACGCAGAACCGCGCTCGTCGTAGAAATACTTGCACGGCAGCCGCTTGGGCTCATGCAAAAGTCCCGTTATCACGTCAAATCTAAACGTCGCCGCAACTCGTTCGGCTGATGCCAGGGGGTTCAGTTTAGACGACGTGCGAATCATTGAATGCTCTGAGCACTTTGGAGGAACGCCAACTGATTGTAAACCTGCGAAACGGTGCGGTACCAGCGATCCGGCAATATTGCGGAAATTATACGCATTGCCCGCTTATGCCAGGGTGACGATCACCGCAAATCTCATTCCCATCGGAATGAGAGAATGCTGACAAGCGGAGGCTGCAGACGGAATTGTTCCCGTTTGAAATGGCAGCGGCACACAGAGGAGCAGATCGCTCGATAGATTCCGCCCGCTGTTACCATTCCTTGTTTCTGGCGCCTGGATCATCAAGCCGTTAGTTCTCGATCCTCTCGAGAATCGACCGTTTTTTGGCAGCAGTGTTTCACGATGAGGACGATAAGACAACCGTTACTTCTTCTTCGCTTCTTCAAGTTTCTTCAATCGCTCGTCGAGCGAACGGTTCTGGCTTTTGAGTGATTCAACTTCTTTGGTTAATTGCGCGATGTTGCGTTCTTTGGTGCGAAGTTCTTCCACTCCATCGTCGATGGCCCGGATCAGCCGGGCAGGGTCTTGTTCTTTCGCGCGGCGGGCAAGCAGCACCGAAATTGCCCGCGGGTCGCCCAAACTCACCAGTGCGTCGACAGCCGCTCGACGCACCGATGCGCGATTGTTGTCGAGCTGTTTGTCTAATTTTTCGGCAAGTGTCGGATCGTCGTTCTTGAGCCGCGCCAGCGATCCCAACAAGATCGCACGACGCAGCGGACTACTTGGTTGATCCAGCATGGCCGACATTTCGTCAGCCGCAGCACGGTCCTTCAATTCAACAAGTCCGTCACAAGCTGCCTTCAAGATCACATCCTGATGACTCGGCGTTCGCAAAGCAGCCAGCAGTTCTGCGCGACAGCCGTTGCGGTCGATCTTCACAAGCGTCCGCAGCGCCTCTGCAATGGCAAAATACGATTGATCTTGCTGAATGACCGTGCGCATCGCTTGGCGAACATTATCGTGCGTGAAGCTGGCGAGAGACTTGATCGCCTCTCGACGAACTTGCGCTTTCGCATCGTGCTGCGCGGCTTCGATCAAGGCATCGCGAGCCTTCTCACCGGTCAACTTGCCGAGCGATCTTGCGGCTACCTGCCGCACGGCCCAAAAGTTATCGGTCCGCAATGCTTTGACAAGCGCGGCCACGACGTCCTCATCTTTGGCCCCAGGAAACGTGGCCAACGCTTCGATCGCCTGAATGCGGCACATCACGTGCTGATCGTGCTCGAGTTGGTCGAACAGCTCTTCCTTTGATTTCTCGAAGGTTAGCTTCTTAAGAATCCAATCGCGCGGATCGAAACAAACCCGTGTTGGTCGCTCGTCCAGCACGAATTGAAATGTTTCCTCGACGTGCGAAATATTTACGCGGCGGATCGCCGTGGTATTGCGTGTCGCCAGTTCGATCTCCACGGGCATTTCAAACAGCGGCGTCACGGCATCGACCTTTTGCGTCTGTTTGACGGTCAGCCGGGCGGTCTTCGCCGCCTCGTCCCAGCGCCAGGAAACATTGAATTCCGGAAAACCGCCGTGTTCAAGCCACTCATCGAAAAACCAATTCAGTCCTTGCCCGGTGGCTTCTTCTATGGCGATGCGCAGATCAGCCGCCTCGACCGTTTGGAACTGATGCTTCTCGGCATAATGCCGGATCGACTTCCAAAACAAATCGTCGCCGAGCACAAACCGGAGCATGTGCAGCACGCGGCCCCCTTTGGGATAGCTGTGTGCATCGAACATCGCGTTCGGATCGTTGTACGTGTAGCTGACGATGGGCCGACGATACCGTTGGTCGGCGGCTTTGTAGGTTTCCTCTTCCAGGTGGCGCGCCCAAACGGCTTCGTCCCAACCCAGATCGTGTTCGGTCCAGAGCGTGGCGAAGTAGGTGGCGAAGCTTTCGTTGAGCCAGGTCTCCCCCCAATCCTTGCAGGTCATTAAATCGCCAAACCACTGATGAGCTAGCTCGTGGGCCACTAGGTTGTCGCTCAACACGTCCAGATGCGCGCGTTCGTCGTGCAAGGTGTCGGTAGTCAACGTCGTGGCCGATGTATTTTCCATCCCGCCGGAAAAATCTTCCATGCAAGTTTGCGCATATTTGGGCCACTGATAGCGCACGCCAATTTGTTTCGAGAAATACTCCACCATCGCCGGGGTCTTCTTGAAAGACCGTTCTGCATCCGCTCCGCGACCCTTGGGAACATACGCGAGAACCGGAATGCCATCCCATTGCTGTTCGTAGGCGTCGAATTCACCGACCACCACCGACAGCAAATAGCTCACCAACGTTTGTTCTTGAACCCAGTGGAACGTGCGCGTGCCATCGGCGTTTTCTTTGTCGTCGCGCAGCACTCCGTTCGATATCACTTGGTAGCGCTTCGGCACGGTAATATTCATTTCGCTGGTGAAGCGGTCCGTCGACGAATCAACGCAGGGCAGCCAGAATCGCGCGTCTTCGGGTTCACCTTGCGTCCAAAATGCCCGAGCGCGATTCGGTTCGCTCTCGTCCGGAACGACAAAATGCCCGCCCTTGCGCGGATGATTGACTTTATAATCGATCGCCACGGTAAAAATCTCGTCGGCGGCGTACTCGCGATCGAGTGTGATTTCCAGTTCCTTTGCGCGCGTCTGAAATTTCAAGTCGCGAAATTCGCCAGGCTTCGTGCCATCACCGATGGCGACCTTTTCAATTTTCATTTCCGCCGCATCAAGCTGCAGGGTTCGCAGCGGCTTGAAGGGAGACAGGGTCAGCTGCGCACGGCCGTGAAACTCTTCGTCATCTAAATTAATCGTCAGCTCGAGCTTGATGTGCTGCTGATGCACGTCACGGCTCCGCACGGAACGCGGCGCGTGATCGTTCAAATTCGCCCGCTGGGCAATGCCCTGCGAAGGCAGTTGCAACCAAATCAGCGCAGGGAGCAGCAGGAAGAGGGACGATTTCATGTGGTTCGTCTCGAGAGTTCAAGTTGCAATTGGAGTCGCCGGCAGAGATACCTTTCTAACTATGCTACGAGTGTCTTGCCATTCCAAGAATGTCAGCGACAATCCCGACAATTTTTTACCTGTTCGAGCGGACCATCGACGTCGACTTTTCCCGGCTGTGCCCACGGCCAGACACTGTGGCCGGGCACGTGCGCTGAGATTGAGACATTGTTAATGATCCCACTTGGGGGCGCTGGTCCATGCGATTTTGTCTGGCGAGTTCATTCTGGAAATGTGAATCAATAAAATAGTTCGTCGATGTTCTTGCAACAACTCACGCGCGCAACTTCACGGCGTCTGCTTTGGCGCCATCGGCGAAGTCGAGCAGTTTGCCGGCTTGGCTGAGGTCGCCGCCGTCGATGATAATTCCACGGCTGTCGGCGCCTTCGACTCGCAGGAACACGGCTGCCGGACTGAGCACCCGCGGGGCGGTGATCAGCGTTGCCGTTGTGTTTATCAGCCGCAGCAGCGATTCGGCGTCGGGATTGCCAGCGGCCGAAAGTCCAAAAACCGCGACATCGCGCACCTTGTCTAAAATCAGCGCGGGACGCAGCTCCGGCGGGGCGGCTTCAAAACGGAGGTTATTCAAAGTCAGCCCGCGGGCATTTCGGGCGTAAAATCCGTACGCCGGCATGCGGCCGAGCGCAAAATACTCGCCGGCGATATTCGGCAGCTCGCGGCGGGCCGCGTCTTCTGCCGTGCCGCCGCCGCCAAAGGAGAGCCGGATGTCGCTGAACGAAATGTTTTCGATCGTGTTGCCCTCGACGCAGTTGACGATGATGCACGAATGTTGTTCGCCGGGCCGGTTACGCGCCGGTCACATTGGAATCATCGAGCTTGCTCTCTTTCGTAACCACAGTGCCGCTGATGTTGCTGAAAGAAATGTTGCGGACCATGGCGCCCGGTCCGTTGGCAACCGCTCCCTCGCGCATGGGCCCCGCGCCGATGGAAATTGGGCCGGCCACGTCTTGCAGCACGAGATTCGAGAACGACATGTTCTCGTACCGAGAGCCGGGTTCGCAGCGCAGCTTGATCGGGCAGCCGTAAACCTGATAGAGCAAACAGTTGGAGACAACGATGTTCTCGGCAACGCCGCCGCCGAAGCGGAAGACCGACCAGCGGGTGCTGAAGAGCGAATTGGTGACCATCACGAATCTGCAACTGCCAAACAGCGCGCAGGCATCGTCCTGGCAGCGCACGTTGCAATTGCTGATGGTCACATATTCGGCGCTGATGAAATGAAAGCCATCGTTGTTGCCGGTCACGCGGCTGAAAATGCGAATGCCATCCAGATGGACGTAAGAGCTGTTGGCGATGCGGCAGGTATGATACGCACTGCGGTACAGATAGACGTCACGGATGTTCAAGTTGATACACTTATAAAACAGCACCAGGTGCGGTCGCTTATTGCCGCCCAAACCGGCGGCGCGGCACTTCGGCCCCTTGGCCATCGATGGTGCCGGGACCTTCGATCGTGATGTTCTCGGCCTCTGCGCCGTAAACCAGACCGACGTTACCGTCGCCCATGGTGTGGTCGCCGTTGAGCGGAATTCCACGGGCCGGGTGATATTGCTTCGCGTCGGTCGTGGCCAACAGCGTTCCACCAGCGGCGATGTGCAAGGTGATGTTGCTCTTCAGCTCGATCGGCGAAATCAAAAACGTACCGGCGGGAACCAGCACGGTGCCGCCGTGATCGCCGGTGCAAGCGTCGATCGCCGCTTGAATGGCCGCGGTATCCAGCGTTGTGCCGTCCCCCTTCGCGCCGAAATCGCGAATGTTGTAAACCCGTGCGCCGACTGAATTCGATCCGGGCGGAGTGCCGGCGGCTTGTTCGGTTTCTGCGCCAGCGCGTTTCCACTGGCCAAAGCCGAACCGATCGCCCCGGCCATCACCGGAATGGAAGCCGCGCCCAGCCAGCGTCGGCGTGAAACCGACCGATTTTGATTGTCTCCCATGACCATTCCCCCCCGATTGAAATTGATTTTCGCCAGCCGGCCCGTACGGCCCGCTGCGCCAGTCGTGGTTATGATAACCATCGCCGAAGCGCGGTTTCAAACCGCCGGCACAGCGAACTTTCCAATCAGGCCGCATAAAACCTGGCGAATTTTGTCGCTGCCGTTTTGCATTCGGCGCGCGAAAAATCGCGATTTCGCACGACAATTCTCGAGCCGTTGAATTTTGTCCATCTCACTGGGGGCCCCATTAAAACGCGCACAATTCCCCAATTGTGCGCTGCCGCGATCCGCCGCGCCTCGTAATTTCCCGAGCGCTTCGCCGCCAGCCCGCGACAAAACTCCGCGAATTTTGGCATTCAATGTCACAACTTGGTCCTCTTTCGAATCGCAACCCTTTGCTGCACGTGGTTTTAAGATCTTCATCGACCGCGTCAAAATTCTTTCGCCGCACCATGTAGCCGCGGCTGTCCGCAGCCGCTCCTCGTCGCCGTGGATCGTCGGATCCGAAAAATACTTTCGCTCTTGGCTCGCTAGCGGCTAGTCGCCGACTGGCTTCCGACATTATAGTGTACATAATAACACATTACGGGTCGTCGGTCAAGACTTTAAAACGTGCCACAGTCCGCATGCCGAGCTCCAAAGGAGCGCACTATGTCAGCCCAGGGCAAGCCAGCCGCCGCGGCGCGGCGTCGCCCTGGGTTCGCGATTCAAGCAAATCATCGAAGCCCCAACGGGGCGAAATATACCGGCGACCGCATCGGGAAACGGAAATGATGCGGAATAAATTGACCCGAATCTATTTTGCCCTCTTGGGGCGGGCAGACTCATTGATGACCACGCTTTACCCAGGGTGACGCTCTGCGGCGAGCGCCGCCTTCGCTTGCCCCGGGCTGACATAGGTTACCCCGTTGGGGCGCCGGTCAGACTTTCGCATTTCAGCACAGGACCCAGGCTGAGCAATTTGGTTCTGCCTCGTCAGGACAAGCGAGCTTGAGCAACTAAAAAAGTAGAATGTCCCCTTTGTCTCTCCCCTTTGTCTCTCTGCGGGCAAAGCCCCCAACTGTGTAAGTACGTTCGCTGACTCCTAGCAAAATTAGCAGCAGTATCGGGCCAAGCGGGACGCGATCGGTGCGCTGCCATTCGCTAAGTTGAGCACGCCGGAGCACGTGATTTCAATCGGGCAGGCGGCATCTGTATAAACCAAGCGCGATGAAAGCAATGATGCCCAATTCTAAACCTGATGGTTCAGGGACCGGCGCCAGGGCCGTGAAAATTCCACTGCTCCCGTCAGTGAAGCTAAGCTCAAAGACAAGCAGTCCGTCGTCGTTCAAAGGCAACCTCCGACCATCTTCGCCACCCGATCCGCCTACGGTGGCGCTGTTTCCGTCAAAGAATCCAATGCTCGATATTTTTCGAATATCTTGCACATTGGGATCCGGATTCACATCGATCGAGTCGCCGACGTGAGCGATGGTTCTTAGCTGGCCGTTCGTCCAAAGAAAAAGTGAAGGGTTAGCGGACGGCCCGGACGGACTGTCGACATACCGGCCGAGAAACGCAATTTGACCCGAGGCATTGATGAATGGTGCCCCTAACGTAGTACTGCCTAAGCCTAAGGGACCTGGGTCCTGGCTCAGTTCCCGGGCCACCAAATGGAGACTTCCGCCTACGTCAGTCCAAATCCCGGTATCGTTGGTGCCATCAATGCCGGTGCCCGTCAAAAAGCCAAGAAATGCAGAATTGCCATTCGCGTTTAAGACCGGATGCATGTTGTTAACTTCAAATTGCCCGGTGAAGTACACGCCTGGGCCCAGATTCGGACCGGGTCCAACGCTTCCCTTTCGGGCCAGAACATGTAGCGTTCCACCAACGTTTGTCCAGAGTCCGGCAGAATTGCTACTGTCAATTCCGGGACCGGCTAGAGTTGATTGGAAGGTGATTTCTCCTTTGACGTTGATGCCAAACCGCTGACTGTCGTCGAAGACGGAGAACTGCACACCAGGTTCTACATTCGGGCCTGGGCCAATGGGAGCAGATCGGGCGATAAGCGTGAGTGCGCCGCCGGTGCTGCTGAAAATGGCGTTATTGTTTGTTGAATCAATGCCAGGACCAGCAAGAAAACAATCAAAGACGACGTTACCCGCCGAACTCATCACCGGGTTTCGAATTCCGTTGAACGTAACTCCGGTCTCGAGATGCGGTCCCAAGTCGTCAACGCCAGATCTGGCGATGGCATGCAACGCGCCGTCGACGTTCGTCCACAACCCACCGCTGTTTGCTGATGTAATACCGGTGCCTGAAACTCCTGCCGCAAATGCAGCCTCACCGTGAGCACCGAATGACATGTTGAAGTTATAGAACGACGAATTGAAGCCAGTGAAAGTAACGCCCGGCCCGAGGTTTGGCCCAAATGTTGCGCTTCCTGCAAGAGCAATGGGAGCAAGCACTCCAGTGCTGGTCGTCCAGAGCCCAGTGCCACTTGTCGAACCCACTGTTAGACTCGAGTAGAACCCCAGACTGCCCGAGGAATTCAAAATTGGGCTGAGATTGACACCGTTGACCGTTAACTTTAATGAAACGCCAACATTGGTCCAAATCCCATTAAATACCCGGCTCGATCCGGTTTCACTTGCTCCGAACGCCACTTGACCCGAAGCATTGAGCTCTGGGAGCCCGAAGCCCGTAAAGGAATCGTCGCTGTTCAGGTTTGGTCCGAAGCCCAACGACGTGCCTGTAGAACCGGACAGTGCGATCGTATTGAGTTGCGTCTGCTGCGAGTGTGCATAGGCAGGAAAAGCCACGGCAATAAAAAGTACACAGCTTGCGATAAAACAAGCGCTGTGGCAACGCATGATTGAAGCACTCCCTGACTCGTTCGGAATGCACACTTTTAGCATATATTGCACTGATTATCAAAAACTAAAATGCCGCCAAGAAGAATCTCGGAACTTCACGCGCGAATACTGTTATAGGTGTCCGAATCGATCAGCCGTGAGGCGACGGTAACGGTCTTCGTCCATCCGTTCAACCCGTAGGACAAGGCTGCGCCTTTCCGCTGTCGGAGCCAAAGTAGCGCGCCTCGCGGCTGGCCTTGTCCGAATTTTATTTGCCCCCAGATTTGCCGCTGCCGAACAGGCATTTGCGGACAACCTCGAACTTATTGTTCCAAAGTTGGTCCGTCTGCACGATCTTGCCGTCCGGGCCGATCAAGATGTAACTCGGATATCCGTTCACGGCGCCGATCTTTTGGTAACTGGCCAAGATCCGGCCATCGCGCTGATCGATGACGTTGGGAAACTTCAGCCCCTGCTGCTGGATGTGTTCTTGAACGGAGTCGGCATCGACCGAGTTATTGTGAACGCCAATCACCACGAGTCCCTGATCCTTGTACGTTTCGTGCAGTAGCTTCACTTCGGGAAATTCGGCGTGGCAGACGCCACACCAGACGGTCCAAAAATCCAGCAGCACGTATTTGCCGCGGAAATCGGCCAGGCGCATTGGTTTCTCGGTATTGGCCCACAGCAATCCGTCCAATTCGGGGGCGGGCTGGCCGATCAGCGACGGCTGTGAATTCCTTTCTTCCGCTACTCGGGCGAGCCGCTTGCGCTCCCAATCCGTCGTCGGCGCCTCGGCTCGCTTGAGAAACTCGTCGTAGCCCTCCGGTTGTAACTGGATCGTCATGTTCGAGAACAATTCGGGCTTATCCAAGTGAACCTCCGTCCGCACGGAAAGAGGTTTCGTGGGATGAAACACGTCCAGCGGATGCGTCCAGGCGAGCTCCAGGCTGTCGCTGTCGAAATCTTCCGGGACTCGCCTGACTTGCAGTTCAAAATGGCCCTCGTTGTCGGTCGCCGCCGGAGGTTGCCGCAGAAATTTAAAAATGCCCTGCAAGCGAACAATGGCCCCAGCCACCGGTTTGCCGTCGGGATCGATCACTCGGCCACTGATTTTGGGGTTGGGCCGCAGTTTGATGTCGGGCAAAGTGGTCGAGCCGTCTTCCGCGATTCGCACTTCCAAGTACGCTTTTCCCAGGGTGCGATCGTCGCAGTATATTGATAGGCGTACCGGCCCGGCTGGAAGTTCCAACGTGTAATCTCCCTTCGCATCCGTATCCGCTCCGTCGGCATGCCACCAATCGCTTCTTGTCTGATTGGGAATGCGTGCCGCAACGTACTCCTCCTTGATGGGCTGGCCGGTGGTTGCGTCGATTACCCTGCCGCGGGCGCTGATTTTGCGGTGAACTTCAAAATTGAATTCATTGTTTTGCCCGGAGTTAATTTCCAAAGACTGGAAGGGATCGGTCTGGCGATAAGTGGGTGTAACAAAATAGTCGTCGTGCTCTAGTTGAACCATCTCGTACTTTCCCGGCTCGACCGTGACCGTGGCTGTACCATCGTCATGCACCGGAAGATCTTGCCGAAATAAATACGACGGGTTTTCACGGTCTGCGTGACTGACCGTCAGCTTGACCGAGGCTACAGTTTTTCCATCGGCTAGCGGACTGATGTGGAACTTAAGCTGCACGCCGGGATGCATCGCAGCCGTGGCTATGACGCCGGAAGCCGCCGGCACGTCTTTGATTTTCACGGGAGCAAAATCTGCGTGGTCGAACGTCGCTGCGGTGATAACGGTTCCGTCTGGCAAGGACGGCAAGCGCATCAGACCATCGGCATGGCTGGCTTCAACAGCCATTCCCAGCGAAGCCCAATTTTGCGGGGATGTTGTTCGCAGCCAAAAGTCGCCGTTGGCGTCACGGCAACGCAATTCTCGCAGCGTCACGCCGGCAATCGGCTGGCCCGATTCGGTTTGAAATTTGATGATTGGCTGCACCGCCTGCCGCAGCGCGATCTCGAATTTCTGATGCTGCTTGTTTTCCAAAATCGTTGCAAACCGCGAGGTCGCCAGTCCGCGCGAGTCGGCAGCAACAATGTAAACTCCGTCCGCAACCGCGGGAAATTGAAAGCGCCCTTGGGCATCGGCTTCGGTTTTGGCAATCGCTGGGCCGTAATCGCGCATTTTGTTGTCCGATTGGTGCAACCGCACTTGTGCGCACGGCAGTGGCTGGCTGTGGCTATCGATCACGTGCCCTGAGATGCTGCCGACGGCATCTCCCTCACGAACCTCCTGGTCGGCGCTACCGGCGGCTTTAACCGTAGCAGTGACGGCCATGCACACAATTAGCAAGGCGAAAATCAGCGACCGTCGAAGTTCAGCAATCTGCAATGCGTAAAGCATCGGCTTGCTCCTTTCAGAGCGAAGGCGCCGGCCGAACCAATCATGGCTTCGGCAGGTAGGGACGCACTTTTTCGGCCAAGAGTTTGTTGCCGGCGGCGTTGAAGTGCAGTTTGTCTTCGACAAACAGTTCCGGCCGCACTTGGCCGTTGGCATCGAGCGGCAGCGTCGACACGTCGATGTACTTCAAATACGGCGTGTCAGCGATCATCGCCTGCACCATGTTGTTCAGCTCCTGCTCTTGATCTTTCTGGCTCCACCGGGCCAGCGTCGGATTTTGCGAGATGTAAAAAATCTCGGTCTTCGGCAGCCGCTCGTGAACCTTGGCAACGAAATCTTTGAAATCTTTGAACACCTGCTCCGGCGTTTTGCCATTGTGAATGTCGTTTCCGCCGCAGCGCAGGAAAATGGCCGACGGCTCGTACGGGAAAATCATGCGGTCGGCAAAGTGGGTGCAATCGAGAATTTCGCAGCCGCCGAAACCACGATTGACGACTTTGTGACCGGCGAAATCGTCCTTCAAACTGGTCCAGCGGCGAATGGTCGAAGAGCCGGTGAACACGATTGCGCCCTTCGGCGGCATCTCTTTGCGATCGGCTTCTTCGAAAGCTGCGATCTCTTTTTCCCATTTGGCAAAATCGTGGGGCTTATCGGCACACCAGGCCAGACGACTGCTGGCCAGCAAGAGAACCGCGGAGAGCCCGAGGATTGCATGTCGTTTCATATCGGCGGCCTTAAATGTTTACAGGAAAGATTTCTGACGCTTCAGTTACCGGCAGCGCTAGTCTTCGCGGGATCGGCTTTTGATTCGGCCAGCGCTTTCACCCAGTATTTCAAGTTGTGGATTTTAATTTCGCTGCGGTCGCTGCCGTGACGGGAGTAAAGACCGCATTTGAAATAGTACGACGCTTGCTTTTTGGCTGACACGTCGCCATCGGCCAGTTGGCCGTCGATGTAAATTTTGATCGCCCCTTTGCCTTCGGCGGCGGTGTCGTGAATCACTTTCCAGTTGAACCACTTGCCGTTCATGTCTTTGGCGATTATTTGGTGCGTGCGCAAATCGCTGATGGTGCCGTCTTTATCGACAATGATCATGGCCATCGGTCCGGTGCCGAACACCTGTGTGATGCACGCGAATGTGCCGGGCACAATGAACATGTCGCAATCGAGCATGTGCAGCCCTGTGTCGGGCTTGTAGTTGTCGTCCTTCAGGCGAAACTCGGTGCGGGCGGCCGTTTTGTTCGGCGGCGGCGCATGCGGCTTGTCGGAAGCCAGCACCCACAGATTGTGCGTATCGGTCGCCTTGTCGTAGCTGTAGCGATCTTCGAGCTTCAAATCATACGGATGCTGCACTTCGTAATGCAGCAGTTGGGGTGTGAAGCCCTGCGTGAGTATGGCGGCTGGATCTTCGATTGCCGCCTTAGTTGAGGCGACAACAACGTAGCCAATAACCACGAAGTGTACTGTAATAGATACAAGCCCGGATTGCAGAAAACGTGTTGTCATTATCTTCCCCGCGCGAATCTAAAAATACTGCCATCATGGAATGTTTGGCACAAGTTCAATTCGTACTAGATTTGGATGCATCCAAGAGAAACCATTGTCATTCGTTAACAGCACTGCACCTGCGGCTCTCGCAGATGCGGCGATCCAGAGATCATTCTCGCCAGTAGTATGGCCTGTGCTAGAACTCTGAAAATACAATTCTGCATAGGCCTCTACGACCGCCGGCATGCCGGAATTGAATCGAACTAATTCATCGAGAAGTTTTGCCAGTTGCTTGAGTCGTTCCTCGCCCCATTGCCAACGACGAGCTAGACCCAGCAATTCGCCTTCGACTACCGTAGAAAACAATGGTTTTTCGACGCGAGTGTCAAGTTGATACTGCTCCTTCAGGTACTGACCCGTGGAGTTGTTCCTTAGCCAGTTCACTAACACATTTGTATCGAGTGCAATTAGCTGTTGCGGCTCAATCATTAGGACAGTTGCTCCAAAGCCGCTTGGACTTCTTCTTCGGATTCATCACCCGGCCATTTGCCTAAAATGGCTGCCATGCCTGAGCGGGGACCTTGCGGCACGCGGAATTTGCTGACATCGAGCTTGCCATTGCGAGGCTGGGGCAGAACCGACCACACTGATGACTCCGATTCGCCTGGTCGCACATTCTCGGCATCGATTCGTAAGAGCCGTCCCGAAGCTCGGAATACCGCCCTTCCGTTGACGACTACGCGCCGATTTAGGAGCGGTTTCACTGATTCAATGGCGCCTTCTGGCAAAGCACCTCGAACATCGCTTCCATCATCAAGTCGCAATGCAAATGTTTCAGTACTGGCTCGAAGCATGTCGAGCTGACCAACCAATCGAACCTGATGCGGAGAAGGCGTACTAGCGAGAAAGCTTTCCGCGTTATTGATTACCACGGGCGAAAGCTTTGGAGTCCTCGCCTGCGAATAACGACGGCTTTCGACAGAAACCTGTTCATATGGGCTACGCTTAAAGACGGATCGGAAATGTATTAATAAGCGTAACAATGGTGGGTCGAATCGCTCGCTATCAGCATTCAGGGATTCCACATCAGTAAGCACGTCGCCAAGCAAATCGAATCCTGTATCGCTTTCATCGGGGCGCGTTTGCCAGAATTCGCCTTGTTGATAAAGCTCCGTTGCCGCGTCACCCAATGTCGGTGCCTCAAACAAGAGTGTGATTTGCCCGTTGCCTTCGTGACCGACAAAGCGAATGTCAGCAGCCCGTTTAAGCCAACTTGGTTGTCTTCCTCGTTGTCTGCTTCGATGTCTCAGCGACATTGAAATGGCAGCGCGTACAGCTGCAGGCAAATAGGCCAGTAATAGTCCTACATGCTGAGGAGGCAATCGACTGCCGAAATGCATTGATGACGATAGAAAAATTCGCTGCATATGGTTCATTTCTTGAGTCCTTCAGTAGGCCACGGAAAGCTCGAATGCGGCCACCAGCCGCCTAATAGGAATGCGGCGGTCTCCGCCTTAGTATGGCAGGTCCAATCAGCGTTTGCGACTGTTGATGCCCGGTCTCATTCTAGGCGGCGGAGCGTAGGGCTTCGAGCTCGAACAGCGGTGGCGGTTCGGCCTGGGCAGTGTCGACTGGTGGCGGCCGTTTTTTGCGGCTGATGTGGTTTAGATTGTCGAGCAATGCCGGGGAAAGACGTTTGGTCCAGTAGAGCAACCGGGCGAGCGGCGTGACGAGCACCAGACGTTTGTTCTTTTTGATGCCGCGCACGCCGCGGCGGGCCACCAGTTCCGGCGAGGCAGAGAGCCATGCCGGCGGATTGGGAACGGGATCTTTGCGACCGCTCACAGCGCGGTTGTAGAGATTACTGCTCACCGGGCCGGGGCACAAGTTCGTCACGCCGATGCCGCGGCGTTTGTATTCGGCCCGTAGCGCTTCGGTGAAACCGGTGAGGCCGAATTTGCTGGTGTGGTAGGCATTGAATCGTCCACCGGCCACCACGCCGGAGATGCTGCAGACGTTCAAAACATGGGCTTCGCCGCGGGCGAGCAATGTTCGCAACAGTTCGCGCGTGATTTGCAGCGGCGCGAGCAAGTTGATCGAGATCAACCAATCCCATTGTGCGCCGGTCATGTTTTCTGTTGGGCCATAAAACGCTACGCCGGCGTTGTTCACAAGTAGATCGATGTATTGCCAGCGAGCCAACAAATCGGCAATGGCGGCAGAAATTTGCGTCGGCTGCGAGAGATCGCATTTTCGGCCGACGGCCACCACGCCGCGGCTGCGACATTCTTCGATGACCGACTGCAAACCCGCGGCATCGACATCAAGCAGATATAAATGCACGCCCTCGCGCGCCAGTTCCAACGCCAAAGCCCGACCGATGCCGGAAGCAGCGCCGGTGAGCAGGCATCGTTTGCCCTTGAGGAGTTTCATGACACCTCCGATCGGAAATGAAGAATGACGAAATTCGAATGACGAATGAAGCTCCAAATCTCAATTTCCGAATGACAAAACGAGAAAGGCATCGTAAGTTGGAATTTGGTCATTGGAATTTCATTCGTCATTTATCATTCGAATTTTGTCATTGTTTTTTAGTTCCGCCCACCATCATCGCCGCGATGGCCGAAGCCCATCGCCTTGGCGTAAATCGCAGCAGAAACCCAACGATCTGATAGAACAACCCTGGCGTGATCAGCAGCTTGCGGCGAAACATGCCCGCGACGCTTTTGCGGGCTGCGTAGCGCAGCGGCAAGGTAGTGATCTTCATCAGCAGGGTGCGTTCGTGCTTGGCTACGTCGTGAAATTCGGTCGACATAAAACCGGGAACCACGGTACTGACGGAAACGCCCGTCTTACGCAATTCATGCTGCAGCGATTGAACGAAAGCGATGACATATGCCTTGGCCGCCGAGTACACGCAATAGCGGGGAATCGGTTGCAGGCCGGCGAATGACGACACTTGCAAAATGTACCCGCCGCCTTGGGCTTTCATCATTTCGGCAAACAGCCGCGTGAGCATGGTAACGGCCGTCACATCGACGGCGATGGTTTCGTTGATTTGATCCAGCGTTTGATTCAAAAACGGACCGAAGTGGCCGAAGCCGGCGTTGTTAATCAGGATGTCGATCCGCAGACCCGCCGCTTGCACGGCATCGAATAATTGCTGGGGCCCTGGGGGCGATGAAAGATCGGCCGTCAGCACGACGACACTGATGTGGTGCGATTGGCGCAGTTCGTCGGCCAGCGTTTCGAGCCGTTCCTTCCGCCGAGCGCTGATGGCTAAATCGATGCCGCGCACCGCTAGCACCCGCGCAATCTCTGCGCCCAGGCCGCTGCTCGCGCCGGTGATGAGCGCTCGTTGTTTGATGGCTTCCATGCGAATGAATTTCATCCCTGACGAACGCGGCAAGCTAACACAACGGGGCGAATTGGGTCCAGATGAATCGCAGCGGCTGCAGCGGCTTTGGCAGCCAGAAAGTCGTGCGAAAATCGCCGAGTTCGCCGTGGCAAACTTGTGTCGCGAACCCACTGGGCTGCATAGCGGTCGTATCCTTGACCACGTTGCCCCGACGACGTATTCTGCGGGATTCAATTAGGTCGCTAGCGGTCCTTAAGACAAAGATCGCTTGGCCGCGGTTCGAGGTTGTTCACCGAGATCAAGTGGAACGGACAACACAGCTATGACAGAACGCGTTTTCAATTTTTCGCCCGGTCCCGCGGTGCTGCCAGTTTCGGTTTTGGAGCAGGCCCGCGATGAGCTTTTATCACTGCCGGGAGTGGGCATGTCGATTCTGGAGATTAGCCATCGCAGCAAAGCGTTCGACGCCATCTTGGCCGAAGCGACGCAGAGCATCCGCGATTTGCTAGGCGTGCCCGAGGGGTATCACATCCTCTTTCTGCAAGGGGGCGCGAGCTTGCAGTTCTACATGGTTGCGCTAAACTTACTGCGCGGCAGTGGCAAAACAGCCGATTATGTATTGACCGGCACCTGGGGGAAAAAGGCGATCGACGAAGCGCGGCGTGAGGGAGAAGCACGAGTCGCCTGGGATGGTAAAGCGACGAATTACGATCGCTTGCCAAAATCCGCCGAAGCAAAATTGAACCCCGCTGCGGCTTACGTCCATTTCACAGCCAACGAAACGATCCAAGGTGTGGAGTTTCAGCATGAGCCCGACTTTGGCCAAGCGCCGGCCGTTTGCGATGCCTCGAGCAATTTCTTGAGCCGGCCGATTGCCATCAATCGCTACGGTTTGATCTACGCTTGTGCTCAGAAGAACGCAGGTCCCTCAGGGGTGACGGTGGTGATTGCCCGCGACGATGTGATTCAACGGGCTCCGGCAAACTTGCCGCCGATGCTCGATTACCGCCAGTACGCCGCCAACGAATCGCGTTACAACACGCCGCCGACATTTGGCATTTATGTGATGATGCTCATTGGCCGCTGGCTGAAAAAACAAATCGGCGGGCTGGCGAAGATGCACGAGCGAAACCGCGAAAAGGCGAAGCTGCTGTACGACGTACTCGATAAATATCCGCAGTTTTACGGGGGACACGCCCAGCCCGATTGCCGCTCGCTGATGAATGTCACGTTTCGGCTGCCCAGCGAAGAGCTGGAGAAAGCCTTTCTCGACGGGGCGAAGCCGCACCAACTGATCGATTTGAAAGGCCACCGCTCGGTCGGTGGCATTCGCGCGTCGATTTACAACGCCATGCCGCGCGAGGGCGTCGAAGCGCTACGGCAATACATGCTCGATTTTGTGAAGCAACGGGGATAATTGTCCGTTGTCAGTTGTCCGTTGTCCGTTGCAACTGGATACTGACACTTCTGCAACTGGCAACGGACCACGGATCACTGCCCATGCCTCGCATTGTTGTACTCGACTCGCTCAGCCCGGATGGACTTAAACTGCTGGAGGAGGCCCGCTCCAAAGGCGTTGAATATCAGGTCCGCACCGGCCTGAAAGGGGATGCACTGCACGAAACGCTGGCGGAATTCGAAGGTGCAATTTGCCGCAGCGGCGTGAAGATCACCGCCGAGGCGCTGGCCGGCAACCATAAGCTGAAAGCCATCGTTCGTGCCGGCGTCGGGACCGACAACATCGATAAAGAAGCGGCCACGCGGCTGGGCATCGTGGTCATGAACACGCCGGCCGGCAACACGCTCAGCACCGCAGAGCACACTTGGGCGCTGATGCTCGCGCTGTCACGCAATGTAGCGCCGGCGTACCACAGCCTGCTCGAACACAAGTGGGATCGCAACAAATACATGGGCGCGCAGTTGGCCGAAAAGACGCTGGGCGTCATTGGACTGGGGCGCATTGGCCAGGCGGTTGCCAAGCGCGCCAAAGCGTTCGAAATGCGAGTGATCGGGTTTGACCCGTTTCTCAGTAAAGATCGCACGGCCGAAATTGGCGTCGAGCCGGTCGAAAGCATTCGCGAACTGCTGCCTAAGGTCGATTACCTTACGGTCCACACACCGCTGACGGAAGAAACCAAGGGCATTGTCAATCGAGAGACATTGCGACTGCTCAAGAAAGGGGTGCGACTTATCAATTGCGCCCGCGGCGGAATTTACGACGAAGCGGCGCTCGTGGAAGGACTCAAAAGCGGTCAGATTGGCGGCGTGGCACTCGATGTTTATGAAAACGAACCGTGTACCGAGAGCCCACTGTATGGCATGCCCGGCGTGTTATGCACGCCACACTTGGGCGCAAGCACTGAGGAAGCGCAAACTCAGGTAGCAGTGGAAGGTGTCGGTCTGCTTGTCGATTTCCTGACGACGGGCGCCATTCGCCATGCCGTGAATATGAGTCCGCTAGATCCCAAAACATTGGAGGCCCTGCGCGGGCATCTCGATGTTGCGCACCGGCTGGGACTGCTGCTGGCGCAGATGGTTCGTGGTGTACCAAAGCGCTGTGAAGTGCATTATCGGGGAGAAGTGGCTGGAAAAAACACAAAACTGCTGAGTGCCGCCTTCGCTTGTGGTTTGCTCGAATCGGCGCTAGTGGAAGACGTGAACATTGTGAATGCTGAAGTGCTGCTGCGCGAACGCGGAATTGAACTCGTCGAACAATCGCGACAAGACAAGGGCGCTTTCAGCTCCGTGATTAGCGCCCAGGTGACCGCCGACAGCGAAACTCGCCGAGCCGTCGGCACGTTGTTTGGAAACAATATGCCCCGATTGGTGCAGATCGACGATCACAAGCTGGAAGCATATCTCGACGGCGTACTCTTGGTTTTCACCCACACCGACGTGCCCGGAATCATTGGCCGGGTAGGCACCATCTTCGGTCGGCATCATGTGAACATTGCCCAAATGGCCGTCGGCCGCAGCAGTCCCGGCGGCGCTGCGACGGGCGTGCTGAACATCGATGGCGAACCGGCAGCCGCAGCCTTGAACGATGTCCGCAGCGCTCCCGACATTAAAAGCGCCACCGTCATCAAACTACCTCCGGCTGGCAAGCTGCCGACCTGGCTCCAGGGCTGATTTCTTGCGCTGTGAGTCGGACCGAAAGGTTCGGGCCATTCAGCGTCCATGCCGCCGGAACATCCGCTACGGCCGCACCTTTCTCGCAAGATTTGCCGAAGCCCCCCGCAGGCAAAATTTAACATCGGTGCGAATTGCAACCGATGTTTGTTTGGCTGAGCCGATGTGCCGGCAGTTCGCCTCCACCAGCGAGGAGCGACGGCGATTGGCCTGTGTCTCACACTGTGCGAACAAAGGCGGGCTTCCATGTCGAACATCACGATCTCTGAAGACCAGCTGCAACAGTTGTTCGACGAAAAAGTTTCTTCGGCACTCAGGCAGAATCCCTATGTGCAAGCCCGCAACTTGCGCTTCGAAACCAGCGAAGGCCGCGTGACGTTGCACGGTCGAGTCGGTTCCTGGTACCAGAAACAGATGGCCCAAGAGTCGCTGCTCCGATTAGACGGAGTCGACTGCGTCGAGAACCAGTTGGAAGTCTGCTGGTCGTAGCCTTCGTCCTCTCCCAGCAGCGAGAGGGAACAGATCATCTCGGCCGCACCGGCCGGTGGCCCATCACGGCCTCGCCGCGGTTGTCATAATTCGGCAAGCAACCGTCCAGGCGGCACACGTGCACCACTTCTTGATTGGCCGATGTCAGCCCGCACAAGCGCAGCATGCCGCCGTGCGAGTTGATGCGTTTTGAGAGCAGCACCAGCTGGGCAATCAGGTAGCTGCGCAGGATCTCCACGTTGTCGAGTTCCAGCACCAGCCGGTAAGTGAAACTCTGTTCGAGGATTTCCCAGATTTTTTCGGCGAGCATGAAATCGTCGATCTCGCCATCATCGCGCGGACGCAACCGCACGAATACCCAATCGGGCCCCCGGTCAACCTCCAGTTGCCAACCGGTGCCAGTTTGCGCTGTAACCATAGACTCCCTCCCTAGTCGTTCACCGACGCCTTGTTTTTGAACACGCTGACTTCCCGACTAATCATCATAAGCGATTCCAATGCCGTTGCAATGCGAAACGGTCAGGGCGCAAAACGGCATGCGGAATTCGACCGGCAAGAACAGACGGACGAAGGCACAAACCGAATCGCTCGGACCGCAAATCGCACGGCACTGATAGCACTTCGCTGGTCCTGTCTTCAGGTGACCGAATTTCGAAGTGGACAGTTAGAAATCGGTTCAACTCCGCCTCTGCCTCATCAGTGTTCCACCTTGTTCCCTCGCCCCTTGCACCTGAAATGCGACCTGCGATACTGGCCGTTTGAGCCGACAACAGTTCCCCGCCGCTCGACAAAAACCGACGGCATTTCTCTCATAAACACCAAGCAAACGAGGACCAACACATGTCGCGCCCCGGAGCGGTTACGTTCAAAGGCAATCCTCTCACCCTGGCCGGCGAGCCGGTCAAAGTCGGTCAGCCGGCACCCGATTTCACGCTGCATGCCTTTGAAGGGGGTGGCTTGAAGACGATCAAGCTGGCCGATTTGAAAGGCAAGCCGTCGATCATCAGCGTGGTTCCGTCGCTCGACACGCCGGTTTGCCAGAAGCAAACCAAACGCTTCAGCGACGAATTGGCTTCGCTGGGCGATCGCATTAACGCCATGACGGTTAGCCTCGATTTGCCCTTTGCCCAAAACCGCTTTTGCGGTGCAGAGAACATCAAGAATCTTCGCAACGGCAGCGACTACCAGGACCGCAACTTCGGCAAGAGCTGGGGCATGCTGATCGAGGAACTGAAAATCTTGGCCCGCGGTGTGTTCGTCCTCGATAAAGACGGCAAAGTGGTCTACGCCCAGCAAGTAAAAGAAGTCGCCGAAGAACCGGACTACGAATCAGCCATCAAGGCGCTCAAAGGCCTGCTGTAGTTGACCAGAGTGAAAGGTCGGCATTGCGCGTCTTGTATGCGGCTTGACCGCCTGGTGTCATCCTGCGCAGCTGTTCTTCCACGCGACGAATGGCTTCATCCACTTGGCAACGTCGATCGGAAAGTTCGATTTCCGATTGCTGGGCCATCCAATCGGTGACCCGCTTGTGTGCAGAAATGACCGTGCTGTGACTGCGGCGGCCGAAGAACTGTCCGATTTCCGACAGCCCCGCACGGGTGTGCTTTCGCGCCAGCCACATGGCCAGCATGCGCGGCGTGCTGACGCTTTTTGTGCGCTGGCTTGATTGCAAACTTTCGTCCGACAAGCCGAACACGTCGCACACGGCTTTTTCAATGTCGCCCAAGCGCACCGCCCGGGCTGTGTGCCGCAAGAGTTCCGCGAGCGCTTCTTCAGCCAGCGCCAGCGAGATGGGACGGCCCAGCATGCGGCTGGCGGCGTGCAAGCGATTGACGGCGCCCGATAATTCTCGCACGCCGGTGGTGACTTGCGTGGCGACTAACTGAGCGACATCGTCGGAAAGCGCGATCTCCAGCCGCCCGGCAAATTGCCGCACCAGTTCGCAACGTGTTTGCAAATCGGGCGGTTCGAGTCGGCAAACCATTCCGCCAGCCAGACGGGTCGTCAACTCTGGCCCCAGCTCGCGTAAATCCCCGGGGGCTCGATCGGCGCCGAACACCAGTTGCCGTCCTTCGCGCAGCAAAGCGTCGATGGTGTGCAGCAATTCGACCAGCGTGGCACGTTTGCCGACGAGGAATTGTAGATCGTCGATCATCAGCAAATCGACGCCGCGATATTTGCGACGAAAACTTGGCAGCCCGCTGCCACGCAACGCTTCGACGAAGTAGGTCGTAAACTGCTCGGCCGACAAATACACGATGTTCGCCGCACGATGCCTGGTCCGCGCCGCCGACCAAATTCCCTCCAACAGATGTGTCTTGCCGCAGCCGGTTGAGCCGAAAAATATCAGCGGCGTGAGCGAGCCGGGGCGTTCGGCCGCCATCTGGGCTGAGGCCAGCGCCAGCTGATTGCCCGAGCCGGCCACAAATTTATCTAGCGTGGCAAATCGACGGCGAGGAACCGCTTCGAAGCCTGTGGAATGCCCATTGGCTGCTACCGAAGCCAGGGCACGATGATCGATCGAGGATTGCGATCGCGTCGAACCGGCAACGTTTGTGACCGACTCTGGCTGTCGCAGACTTCCCGCTGCCGCAGATTTTGACGGCGATGGAATCAGCATTGCCGTAGCCGAGCCTGCGCCGTCGGTCTGCTGCCGAGTGGCACTGTGGCCGCGTGATGTTGCGCATGGCGCTTAGCACAATCTAGCGAAGCATCAATGCGAAATTCAATGGCCGTTGGCTTGGCAAGAATCGCGGAACCGGCTGCTTCCAACTGCCCACGATAATGCGTCCGCATCCAATCTTGCGCAAACTTCGTGGCGGCTTCCACGACGAGCTTGCCGTCGCTCAAGCACAGCCGGGTGTTGAGGCCGAACCAGAGCTCGCAGCGTTCGGCGCCCAGCTTCTCGACCAGCAAAGCACGAATAGCCGAGACGACTTCCGTATCGTTCATGGTCGATTCCTGACCCGTGTGTGTTGCGCAGGCCCACCGCTAACCGCACCTTCATGGCTGCGATTTTTCAAACCCAAGGGAACGTCGCGGCGGCAAGGGGAACGACGCAGCAAGGCGGATCGTACGTCGTTCAGGTCGCTTGTTGTGTCACCCAAAGTCGATGATTGTACGCGTGCTAGCGTCGCTGTCAAACCACCCGCTAACAATCGCGCGCATAAATTTTTTGGGCATGCAAACCGCGCGAAAAAACTCCGCGAAAATCAGGCGCTGCAGACAAAGAACAGGGCAGAATTTTTTTCTCGCCAACATTTTTCGCGGCGTGGAAAAAATGTTTGGCTGCAAAGACGAAACTTTCAGCAAAATGCAAACACGCGTAATTCTCCGCAGTTTTTAAGCGCCTGACGAACGCAGAAACACGCTGCGTCGATCCCACGTTTCGAAACCTGCGGCCGCATAAGCAGAAATCGCCGGAGTATTTGCGGCGTCTACAGCAAGCACCAAACGCTCGGCTCGCGAATTTCCGCACAGCCACTGGGCGTGCCGCACAATTTCCAGACCGAATCCGCGACCGCGAGCCTCGGGCACAATTCCCATGTAAACCAATTCCCAGTGATTTTGCGCTGAATGATCGGTTAACAGCAGGCAACCGATGTCGTCTTCTGAACAGGTCTTGCGCACCATGAACCAGCGCTCTGGGTCGAAAACTCCCACCGCGCGGTAACTGGCCAGCACGTCGTTAATCGAACGCACGCCTTGCACGGCAGGGCAATCGAGCGTGCCGTCGTAAGTTCGTTCGACAATTTCTGCCAATCGCCCAAAATGCGAATTAGAACGATCGATCTCGACCAGCGGCTCAAAAATCAACTCATTGGTGGGCGCCGCCGTGGGAAATTTATTTCGAGGACTCACCAAATACAGCAAATCGGTGGCACGGTGAAAACCGCACTGCTTTAGCCACGCCGCTTCAGGCCCGGAATCCGTTTCCAACAGCGACTGTAACAGCTGCACCCCCGTGGTCTCTGCTTTGGCTGCTGCCAGGTCGATCAGCGTCAACGCCGTCGCCGCCGGCTCGCCTGCAAGCAATCCTGGCGGCCACAAAGAACCAACGCTTCCCGGCTGAATTTGCAGCCAGATGGCCGCCACCAGCGACTTTCCGCGCCAGGCGGCAAGCAAGATCTGATGCTCTTTGCCTGTGCGTTCGATTTCTTCCAGCGCCGCCGCAACCTGTAATTTCCGCGGCTGTCGATCCAAGCGACTAAAAACCAGTTCGAGCGCTGCGGGCAAATCGGCCGCCGCGACAGATGCAATCGTCGGAAACTGGGCAGACTCCGTAGACATGCCGTGCAGAATAAGGCCGGCCGCGGAATCTGTCACGCTTGATTTGTAAATTTGCCGCGCGATCCCGCTGGAAAAGGTATAATGAGCACAGCAGCCGCGAGAAATCGCGCGTCGATTCTACGGGAGGTTGTCTATGTTTCGATCGTTTTCAGTCGCCGTCACTTTAATGGGTGTGTTCTTAATCGCCGCCGCTGCGCAAGCGCAGCCACTGCGTCCTCCAGAATTGCCTGCACCGGCGCCAAGCCAGGCCAATCGTGAGCCGGGTTATTTGGGATTGATCGCCGACGACAAACAAGAAGAGGGCCGCGGGGCGCGCTTGAAAGAAATTGTGCCTGAAAGCCCAGCGGCGCAAGGCGGATTGCTCGAAGGCGATTTGATCACGGCCATCAACAGTCGGCCGGTTCATTCGCTGGACGATATGGCCGCGGTCTTGCAGCCGCTGCCCCCCGGCGCCAAAGTGGCGTTTCTGATTGAGCGCAACGGCCAAACGCAGACCGTCAGCGTGACGCTTGGCAACCGTCCGCCGCCGGAGCAGCGAAAATTTCAGAAGTTCGGCAAGATCGACGCACCGCAAAGTCAAGCTCCAGGTCAAACCAGTTCGCAATCGGGTCCGCCGACTCGCTACACCGATGCGCCCGACGCCAATGCCGCGCAACCCGCGCTGTTGGGCATCAAGACGTTGCCGGTCGACGATCAAACTCGCGCCCGGCTCAGGCTGTCATCGAATGCCGGCGCTTTGGTGATTGCACGCACGCTGGGCTCTCCGGCCGAGAAGGCAAACATTCCGCTGGACGCCGTCATCGTCGCGGTCGATGGGCAGCGCGTCGGCAGTCCGAACGATTTGTCGGCGCTGCTCACGCAAGCCGGCGCAGGAAAAACGGTTGAATTGACGTATCTCTGGAACGGCGAGACCGCGCGGAGCAACGTCACGCTGGGAATGTCGTCGGGCCCAAACGGTTCGCGCGCAGCTCCAGCGCCGGGCGGAATGGCGAACGACATCGGCCGATCTCCAGGCGCTTACCCTTCGAACGCGCCAAACTCAACACGGTCTTATCCCGGTGGCGGCGCACCGACGCCTAGTGGAGCGATGCCCAATGCATTGCCTTCCGATGCCCAGCGGGTCGAAGCCCTCGAGCAGCGCGTGCGCGAATTAGAGCAGCGCGTGCGGCAACTCGAAGATCAATTGCAGCGACGAACATAGCCGCCGAACTCACCCGAGCAGAGTGAGCAGGTTTCACCGCACGGCGGGATCGGCAATCGACAGTTGCACTTCGTACCGTGCCAGCGGATTGGTGGCGCGTACAATGGCCGCCGGATGAATCAATAGCTCGCTATAGGCAGTGCCGTTCCAGTGAATTTCGTAGCGCTGCACGCCCGGTTGCCCATTGGTGAAGGGCTTGAAACCAAAACGTTCGATCATAAATGCCGTCAACCGCCGCGGATCGCCCGTGGTGCCGGAGAACGTGATCTTCGCGCAGCGTTCGGTCGGGGTGAAGTAATACGTCAGGGCGCCGGCGATGTCGTCGTCGCGCATGCCGGAAATCAGCGGCACGCGCAATTCGTGGTAATTCTCGTTGGGTAAACCAGCGGAAACACGCGGCCAGCGCGACATCACCCACGGCGGCGTGGCCGTGAAGCGAAACGCCTCAGCCATGTCGACCAGCGGCGTTTCTTCCGACGGCGGGTTCAGTCCGAGCGCCCGCAGATCGCCGGGCGGATAAGTCACAATTTGTTGCGGGTTGGTTCCATTTGCCGTCGGCCCGGCATTGGGCGTCGATTGGCCTGTCACGCTGGCTTTCAGCTTCGACCATTCGGTGACCACGTACGGAATTCCGATCGCTGCCCCCACCACCAACAGCATCCAAAAAAAGCGTCCGAACATTTTTGGAGTCTCCACACAACCGGCTCGATTCGCGTGCCGCTAACGTCTCAATTCTGAAGCATCGGCATCGTGGGGCGGCAAAATCACGGCAGAGCACGCCGGCCGCAGCGACACGCGCAGCAGAGCAACTTTGCCGGACCAGCGAGATCGTCACGATCGGCGCCAATGGGCGCAAAAAAACAGCCCGGCTGCCAAAGCAACCGGGCTGTTCGGAATGGTCAGCCCAGCCCGACGCAGACGGCTACTTGTTGTTTTCCTCAGTCGGACCGTTGTTGTCGCCGACGGCGTTTCAATTGTTGCCGTTATTGGCGGGCGCGGTTTCAGACACCGTAACTTCCCAGGTAAGCAAATTGGGTCGGAGAAATGCGATGTTGCGGAAATGCAGCCTGGTCGCGCGAAGCGACAAGCATCCAGGCGCAACGGAGCGCGAAGTTACGTGTATTTTTTAACGTCCGGCTTCACGCCGTCGGGCGTTTCATCGCTGTCGATCTCGAACCAGTCGTGATTGAACACAATCCGCGATTCTTTGTTTGGATTGCGAATGGCGATGTTGGTGGTGAGCGCGATAACCGCATCGCCCAGCGCCACCTTGGGATGGCACTTCGGCAAATTCTCGGGCGAGCGATTGCGGATGCACCAGGCCCAGTGTTCGATTTCCTCGGTGTAGCCGCGGCTGGGCGGGCCCGATTCCAGCGCTAGCTTGCCGACGGCAGCGGCAGCGCTGCCGCTTTCGGTGGTGTCGAGCGCCGGCTTGCCCCCTTTGTCGGTCACCACGCCCACGTTTGTTTTTGTGTCGGCATCTTTGTAGAGCATGACGTCGCGTTCTTGCTGCAGCACCAGGGTGCCTTTGGTGCCCATCACGCATTCGCCGTAATCGCCGAAACCGTTGCCATTGATGGTCGAGTAGGTGACGACCAGCTTCTTGCTTTCATCTTTAACTTCCGTTTTCTTGTCGTCGGCCCAATAGCCCGGCTTCGGGAATTCGTACATGCAATAGACATGATCTTCACACTCGCGATGCGGCGACAGCAGATGGCGGCCGCCAACCGCTTGCACGGTGAGCGGGAGCACCTTTTCGTGCTCCGGATTACCCGGAATGGCGCCGACGAAAATGCCGGAAGCATCGAGCTGATGGCTGCCAAGTTCGGCCATCAGTCCGCCGCCGGTGCGCTGCCACAATCGCCAACGAATGAGTTCTTCCAACGGGCTGATTTGCTCTCCATCGGCGATGGTTTTTTGCAGATAGCCGTAGTTTGCCGCCTGCACGCCGGCATCGCGCATTTGCATCTCGACCTGCGCGATGCGCTTCTGGAGCGTGTCGATGTCTTTCGGAGCTACGGACTTCGATTTGAGTTTTTCATTCAAATCGACCCATTGCAGCGCCAGCTTGATGTCGCTGTCGTTGGCCCCCAGTTCGGCAATTTGCTTTTTGAGCGCGTCGCGGTCCTTGGGACTGGCCTTGTCCAGTTGTTTGGCCAAATCTGCCAGATCCTTGGCATGGCTGGTGTTGGCAAGGCCCGGCACCGGGGGCGACCAGGTGTCGGCTTTGCGATGCCACTGGGCGCGTATGTGGTGAAGATCGCCGATCAGACCTTGGCGAATGCAATCGACCGCATTGTCGTACAGCACGCTGTAGTGCCGCTGATGACCGGTTGCCAGCAGCATGCCCGTTTGCTGCGATACGCGGCCCATTTCTTTGCAAGCGGCCACACTGTGGCCCATCAGTTTTTCGGTGAGCACGTGCAGTCCGTTCTGCATCGCCTTGATGGCCGCCGGAGCGTGCAAGTGCAGGGGCAACGCGATGACGACGGCTTCAATGCCGAGTTTGTCTTTGTCGGCAATCAGGTCGTTGTAATCGCCGTAGACCTGGACGTTTTTCTGCGCCTGATCTTCCGATTTCCAGCCGTACTTGCCCATCAGTCCCGTGCGAACTTTGATGGCGTTGTCGCTCGACCAATCGCCGTGGAAAGCGCGGTGTACGTTGTAGGGCCGGATATCAGCGATGGCGGCCACTTCCACGTACTGGGGCGTCAGCGCGCCGATCAGCACGCCCCCTTCGTCGCCGGTGCCGATAAAGCCGACGCGCACCGGCTTATCGACCTTTGTGTATTTGAAGTACATCGCGCCCAGGCCGGCGCCGGAAACCACGCCGGCGGCAATCGTGCCTTTGATGAATTCACGGCGCGTCAGCTCCGGCGAACCGCCCACCGCAGCGTAAAAGTTTTCCTTGCCGATCGCTTTTTCTTCGGGAGTGAGGTTCATGGCTCAATTCTCATTTCGATCGAAATGGACGCAGAAACAAATGGTGGATGAAAAAATCTAAACCGCCCCAGCGGCCGACGTGCGACGACGCCAGCACCAACAGGGCGATAAATTCTACGAGCTGATAGTTGAAAACGGTCGTCAACGCCCCGGCGATCCACGGGGGTTGCGAGGCCATCACGGCGCCCAAAAACAAGGCCAGCACGACGGCCGCAACCCGCGTGAACAACCCGACCACCAGGCATGCGCCGCCGATGATGAGGGTCCAAATGACGACGGTATCGGTCTTCTTCAATTCACTGGGGTTGTCGGCACTGGGAAAAGCTTTCAACTGGTCGGGCATTGCCAACGCCGTCACATCGTGCTCGAACGATTTCTCCAGAGCCTCGGCATCGGCACGCCACTCGGCGGGACCGCTGGAAACCGACATCCCCGGTTCGCCGGTCGGATTGGCGATTCGCTTCGTCAGCCGTGCGCTGCGATAGGGAATATCTTCCGCGCCCGGCTGCGCGGCCAGTTCCTGATTGCGAGTTAAAGCGTGACGATACGCTTTGATATCGGATTCATAACCAGCCAAGGTTCTTGCCAGCCGATCGACATATTGATCCAGCAGTTTTTCACTGGCCTTGGTTTGCTCGTCAGTAAACTTGTACCAGTTGGCAATCGCCAGCCGTTGTTCTTCCCAATCATGAACCGCTTGGGCATACCAAGCGTCGTACACCGGCGAGTTTTCTGGCTTCGCCTGTTTCGCGGTGTCTGCGGCAGCGTCTTCGCCCGCCTCGGCGATCGTATCGTCATGTTTCAGCGCGGCGGTTGGCGCCAGCAGCAGCGCATCCCACTGGTGAAAGCCTGGCAGTCGCTGTTTGTACTGCTCGGCCAGCGGACCTTTGGCTTGACGCAAAAATCCTTCGCTCGACCACTTCGGGTCGTTTTTGTGCGCCAGGCCCTCCTGAAAGAAATGCCAACCGATGGCGACGCGTAGGGCCACCATCAGCAACACAGTCAAAACGCCGATTGTGTAGGGTCGTGAGTTCAGATTGCCCTCCGCCGACTGAAAGTACTCGATATCACTACGCAGCGGCCGCCCGATGGGACGAACTTTTTGACCGCCGCAGGCAAGAATCTCCCCAAAATCCAGCAATTATTGTAACCGACGAGGGCGAAGCCAGCCAGCGCCCCGTTTTTTGGTAGTGGGCCAGTTTCCAGATGATAAAAGGGTGGCCGGGGTCGAGTGCCGCCGAGCCCCCGGAATTTCAAGCTGCTGGAGGCTCACTTCGTTCGACCCCAGCCACCCGACGCACAATCTTTTTGCGATAGATACCAATAAGCGATACGCCAATTGCCGCTATATAGAAGGCGCTGGGTTCGGGCACGACCGAGGCGACGATTTGCGCCTGATTGGGTTGCCCACTGAAGTAACTCCACGTTGCGCCACCATCGTTGGTTTTCACTTCCTTGGCTGTAAACCCCGGTCCGGTTCCAGAGCCATTAGTAGTGAACGACCAGAAAAGCGCGCCGGTCCCCAAATCTTGCAGCACGAGCCAATATGCCGTGCTGGGTGAGAGGTTTACCCCTGATAGAGTAAACGTTGCCGGCGCTACTACACCAAGGAACGCAAAACTGCCGGGAGAAGTGAACACGCCTAACGGGCTGCCAATTGTTGAACTTACGTCTGAGTACAGGGTGAGTGTGGCCGGTCCTGCTGGCTTAAGACTGTACATCAACAACGTCGCCGTCAGTGAATTGTAGGTGGAGGAATCGGTGTTAAAACTAATCCCTCGCGCAGCCGGGCCTTGAATGCTGTCCGGTCCGGACATTGCGTTAGCAAGATTATCGTAAAGAACCGTTGCAAAGCAGCATGAAGTGGCGGACCAAATTACAGTTACCGCAAAAAGCTTTGAGGCAGAATGAAGAACCAATTTCATTTTTGCACCACTAGTCAATGGGGTGAGCCACGGTGACGATCCCCCCCAATTGTACCAAGGTCCTCCTTGCAATGCAGCTGCTCTGGCGTTTACTTCGGGAATGTCTAAACGCTCAAGCAAGAAGCAGAAAGATACCCAGCAGCCGGTTTTTGGGTTTACGAAGTCGCACTAAGAGGTTTGCCGTTTGCCCTCGTTCCCACGCTCTGCGTGGGAACGGGCTGGGGCGACGCTCTGCGTTGTGGGCAGGTCGTCGGCCGTTGGATTGCCTTGACGCAGAGCGTCTCGGCATTGCGTTCCCACGCAGAGCGCGGGAACGAGATCGGTTTTACCGCTATCAGCCCGTTCGGTATCCAACAGTTTTGCCTTGCGCTGGATGCCCCAGCGGTAGCCGGAAAGTGAGCCGTCGGTGCGCACAACGCGGTGGCACGGAATGGCCACGGCGACCGGGTTGGCGGCACAAGCTTGTGCCACGGCGCGGGCGAATTTCGGTTCGCCCAAACGCTGGGCAAGTTCCGAGTAGCTGCAAGTTTTTCCGCACGGTATCTCGCGAAGCTTTTGCCAAACCCGATGCTGAAAGGCCGTGCCTTGCACATTGAGCGGCAAATTGAATCCCACCGCGGGGCGTTCGACGAATGCAACCACCTGGGCGACCAATTGTTCGAACTTCGGATCGCCACCGACAAGCGCTGCCTTCGGGAAGCGATCTTGCAGTTCGTGGATCAGCGCCTCCGGGTCGTCGCCCAAGGCGATCGAGCAGATTCCCAGTTCCGAAGCGGCCACCAAGATCGAACCGAGCCAGCACTGGCCAACCGCGAATTGAATGGTGGTCCCCGCGCCGCCGGCTCGAAAGTTGGTCGGCTTCATGCCCAGCACCTGCGAGGCCGTGGCATAAAACCGACCGTTGGAGTTGAAGCCCGCGTTGTAAATGGCGGAAGTCACGGTATCGGTTTTCGATAATTCCTCGCGAACCCGTTGCGAGCGGTGTGCCGTTGCATAAGCCTTGGGGGTCAGCCCGGTTGCCGATTTGAAGACACGATGAAAGTGCGACGGACTCATGCCGACGGAGCTGGCCAATGTTTCCAAGTCGAGGGGCGAATCGGCCTCGATCATCAATTGGCACGCCTTGGCCACAATCGCGACATGCTCACGATTCGGCGAAAGTTGGTTGGGCCGACAACGCTTGCAGGCACGAAAGCCGGCTTTCTCGGCGTCCGTGGCCGTCAAAAAGAATTGCACGTTTTCGCGCCGGGCCAGCCGCGCGACGCATGACGGCCGACAATACACATTCGTGGTTTTGACCGCATAAACGAACCAGTTGTCGGCTCGTTTGTCACGTTGCATTACCGCCTGCCAGCGCAAGTCGTCGGTGCCAAAAGTTCCCGTCGATGCCGGTTGTCTTGCCGTGGTCTGCATGTCATCATTCCTTGGATTCGTCGCTGGACCAGTGGAGTGTTCGATCTCGATAAATGTCACGCAATTTCCACGGCGTGTGTTCTCAGGAGCGAACGTCCCCGCTTCCCTAAAGATATCCGAGCTGGGCGTTGCCGACGCTTCGTTTCTTGCTTTTGAATTGAGAATGTCCCAACTTTTTTCGCCGCATCCATTTTGGCCGGCAAGTTTTCTCTCGTTCCCACGCGGAGCGTGAACGAGATCGACCGTGAAATCGACTTTGACATCCCAAAATCCAAAATTCTCCATGCGAATTGTGCTTTGCTATCCCGTCGAACCGCGGCATGTGGCCGATATTCAGGCTGCGGCGCCGGAGGCCGAAATCTGCGATGCCGGCCAAGAACATCTCGCCGCTGAACTGTTCAACTGCGATGTGTTTTGTGGTCACCCGAAAGTGCCGATTGATTGGGATGGCGTCGTGAAGCAAGGGCGTCTGAAATGGATTCAATCGTCCGCCGCCGGACTCGATCATCTGTTGGCGCCCAGCGTGGTGCAGTCGGAGATCGTCATCACCAGCGCCTCGGGCGTGCTTTCCGATCAGGTGGCCGAACATACCATCGCTTTGCTCACGGGGCTGTTGCGCAGTCTGCCGACGTTTTACGACGCCCAGAAAAAGAAGGAATACATTCGCCGGCCGACGCGCGATTTGCATCACTCGACGGTCGGCATCATTGGTTTTGGCGGTGTAGGCCGGCGGTTGGCAGAGTTGCTTGCGCCGTTCAAAACGCGAATTCTGGCGACCGATTTGTATCCGTTCGACAAGCCGGCCTATGTGGCCGATTTGTGGCCGGCCGATCGGCTGGACGATATGCTGCGCGAAGTCGATGTGCTGGTGCTGTGCGTTCCGCTCACCGACGCCACTCGTTGGATGATCGACACGAAAGCTTTGGCTAAGCTGAAGCGCGGCGCCATTCTCGCGAACATGGCCCGGGGAAAACTTGTCGTGGAAGACGATTTGGTGGCGGCCTTGCAATCGGGCCACTTATCCGGCGCGGTGGTCGATGTTGCCGCGGAAGAACCGCTGCCGCCGACGAGCAAACTGTGGGATTCGCCCAATATCATCATCACACCGCACGTCGCCGGTCAAAGCCATTGGCGCATTGACAACATGACCGATTTTTTCTGCCGGAACTTGCACCGCTACTTGCGCGGCCAGCCGCTGGTGAATCTGGTTGATAAGAAGCTCGGCTTCCCGGTGCGACGGTCAGATTGATTATTTCTGTCAGTAGTCCGTTGTCCGTTGCGACCTGCAATTCCTGCAACGGACCACGGACAAGCACACAACGGACATTTCTCTGCTATCACTTCCGCCTTTACCCGGAGGTGCGCTTCAGCCTAGAATGTGAACTGGTACGGATGCCAACCCGCCATTCCGACACCCGTGGATGCCCACCTCAGATGACGACGACCTACCTGCTTGAAAATCGGCAAACTATTACCCAAGGGGGCGGCGAATCGCAGCGTTGCCCCGACGAACTTTTGGACCGCTACAAATCGCTGGTCGACGATCAGCGCATGAGCTGGACCGAGCACCTGCGTTTAATGCGTCTCTTGGGCTCCGGCGGCCAGGGCGTGGTCTATCTCAGCCAGCGCCGCGGCGCCGATGGTTTCACCCTGCCGGTGGCTCTCAAAATCTTCTCGCCAGAGCGCTACGAAGATTCCCGTAGTTACGACGAAGCGATGGCCCGTATTGCCGATGTGGCTGCCCGCGTGTCGCAAATTCAGCAAGACAATTTGCTGGACGTACACAACTTCGTCGATCGTAACCGCATTCGGCTGATGGAAATGGAATGGATCGATGGTTACGATCTCAGCCAGCTCTTGACGCTAGAAATGCTCGCCAACGTCCGCCCACGAGTCAGCGAAAAACGCTGGGCGTATCTTAACAATGTGATCATCACCACCGGGCCGCAGCAGCCGCGCATCAAAGCGGGCATTGCCATCAACATTGTGCGCGAGTGTTTGGCGGCACTGGCCGCTTTGCATCGCGATGGCATTGTACACGGCGACATCAAGCCATCGAACATCATGCTCAAGCGCACCGGCAACGCGAAAATTGTCGACATTGGCTCGGCCTTCGCGCTCGACGCCGTTCCGCCGGTGCGCACGTGCACGCCGACCTATGCCGCGCCGGAGGTTCTGGAAGGGCGCGATTGCACACCCCGTTCCGACCTGGCCAGCCTGGGCTACGTGCTGGTCGAAATGCTTTCCGGTTGCTCGCCGTTTGCCGGCATGAACAGCTACCGCGAATTGCTGGAGGCCAAGCTCTGCCTGCCGCAGCGGATGCCGCAACTGATGCCTGAGGAAGTCAGCCGCAACGACCTGTTGATGAACTTCTGCAGCCGGCTGATTGCCCCCGACCCCAACAAACGCTTCCCCAGCGCCGAAGCCGCCGACCTGGTGAAGGAAGGCGCCGCCAGTTTCCACCGCCAACTCATCGTCGGCGGTCTGGCCAGCGAATACGAAAACGAAATTCGCGTCTGGTTGGAAGAGCTGGAGTAGGGCGGATCACACTAACCAAATGGCATCAGGTTGCGCGTTTCAGCAAAATGACGCCATCCCAACCTCGATCTGTTGGCGATTGACAGATTTCGCCCCATTTGTCGGTGGCAAAAGCGACCATCGGTTTTGGCAAACCAGTAGTTTTGAGCTGTTCGTCGGTTTCGATTATTTCGACGACCATTGCCGGCGTGCCATCTAAATCGACACAGTCCCCGATGCGAACATCGGTCCCTGAACAATAGCGGATCATTGAAATGTGGTGATTGTCAAGCCGCGACTTGCTCGAACGAAAACTGCGGAACGTCGGTCCGCTCCCGCGCGTGCTCAATCGTCATCGCGCAAATATTCCCGGAGCGGTCTAAGTCCAACACGGTGTTTTCATCCAAGTCTTTCGACTCGACGATGTCACCAGCCTTGAACTCGATGTACAGCGTATCGGTTTCAGGAAAATATTTGATTTTCATGGTTTGAATGAACGATCAAAAAATGCGTTATGCACCGTTTCGCCGTCTGATAATAGTATAACTCGCAGATACCTTCCGTCCATTTCAGAGATCTGCGCCGAGCGGTGAATGCGCCCGTCCCGCTGAATAACTTCTTTCACGGGCTGATCGATCGCCTGTTGAATCCACTCAATCTTAATAGCAGCTCGGTCAGGACGTCTTTGTATGGCCAAAAGTATTGCGTAAATTTCATGCTGCTCTTGATCGCTCACTCCGCAGAATAACCGCGCCACAGCCATTCCAGCGCCTCGGGCAAGGTTTGGGCAACCACGTTCTTATCGACGTGCCGCGCTCCCTCGGCAAACACGTAGCGGTAGTGGTAGCCCTTGGCCTTCAGCACTTCGGCCATGCGGTTGTTGGCGAGCACCCAGTTGTGCAAGCCTTCTTCCGGAGCCTTGGCGCCGTTATCGTTCTCGCCCACTTCCATCCACAGGCGGATCGGCTTGGCGTCACTGTTTGGAATCAAGTGCTCGTGATATTCCCAAGCGCCGCGCGGTGAATCAGGATTATTCGGCGATTGCTGATTCACGTACGTGCCAGAGTAGGTCAGCACTTTGTGATACAAATCGGGCCGGAACCACGCCATCGTAAACGCCACCGCGCCGCCGGAGCTGCCCCCCATGGTGGCGCAGGCCGTCCGGATCTTTCGTGAACTTGACGTGGTACTTTTCCTCGATCTGCGGCAGCACTTCCGTCTCGATAAACTCGGCGTACTTGGGCGAGAGCGTGTCGTATTCCAGCCCGCGCTCGCTCCCCTTGCCGTCGCCGCCGCCGTGATGCAGCATCACAGCGATGATCGGCGGCAGCCGCTTCTCGGCAATCAGGTTGTCCAGAATCGGCGGCAAACGTTTGGCGTAACTGGCCCCGTCGTGTACGACCAACAGCGGCGCTGCCGTGCCCGGCTTGTATTGACTCGGCACATAAACGAAGACCTGCCGCTTGTACGCGCCTTTGATTCCCGGGTAGAACTTGCTGTCTTCAGAACTCATCGTGAACTCGTGTACCGTGCCTTGCGGCACGCCTTCTTTCAGCGTGCACTCCGGCGCATCTTGGTACGGCGGCTTGATCGTGACATTGCCGTCCCCCTCACTGCCCGGATCACGCTGCCCCGCGGCACACATCGCAACGGCCCACAGCAACACCCACGGCACGAACAACAAGCGTTTCATCGGTTAACTCCCCAGAGAATTGAAGGTCTGCCTCAAACACGACGATTATCGTCCACCGAACGTCGATTGCAAGCATCGCTCCTTCTTCGCCCACCACCGTCCTCGGCATCTTCGTTCAGCCCGCCTCTGTGCGGCTTGCATCGGCGGCCCAATCGGAGTGCAGCTCGCAGATCAGCGCGACTTCGCAGCGGTCGCCGTCAATTGCGGAAACCGGCCGAACGGCGCTGGCTGGGTGTCGGCCCGCATTTCGCGCAAAAAAGCCGTCGGATCGCGGAAGCCGTCGGTCGTCAGCGCGTAGCCGATGATCGGAAATCCTTGCGGAGGCAAATAGGTGAGTGCCACGGCCGGCATAAAGTGCTTGCCGTCGCGCGTCGTGATGCTAATTGCTTTACCCGGCAATCCGATATGCAAATTCGGCGGCGCGCTCTCCGGGAGTTCGACTTCTGCCTCCGTTTCGTTCAGATCGACCAGCTTCACCGCCGTCTGCTGGCCATCCATTCGCACATCGAATAGTTCGCGACCCGGCTCGAACATTCGCCCCTCGCGAATTGCAAAGTGCAAATGCGGATCGTACCCGCCGTTTTCGAGTTTCGATTTGGCGACCGTGCCAATCACTTGCCCCGCCTGCACCACATCACCGGCCGCGACCAGCCGCCGATTCGCTAAATGACCATAGATCGATGTCATGTACGATCCGTCGGGCAGCTTGTGCTCGATCACAATCAAATTCCCCCAACCCAGCGGCGCCGTCGGTGGTTTGCCTGCTGCGGGTGCTCCTGCCGGCTTGTCGGTATTGGGTGCCACTGCTGGCTTGTCCAGCAGTGTGCCGGGCGGCCGAAGGCCGGCAGCGTCTTTGTCGGTTGGCTTTCGATTCTGTGCATCTGCCGGTAACGGACCACCGGTCGAAATCCGCACCACTCCGTTCGCAATCGCATACACCGCTACGGGCCGATGCCAGGAAACATCGGCCCCCAAGTGCAACAGATGCTTGTCGCCCACCATATCGATCACCGGCAAGCCAAATCCGCCCCCCAGCGGATGCCGAATCATGCGTCCACGAATGTTCTGAATCGTGTTAGAGACATCGTCCCAAAACGACTCCACCGGCGGACAAAACTGCTGCGCGACAGGATAGTTGAGCAGATACTTTTCCGGCAACCGCGGCTCGTCAGCGTATAGGGATGGTTGCGCAAACAGCGCACTAACAATCATCGCCGCACAGATGAAAAGAATTCGCCGCGGCATTCGCCCCTCCGCATCGAAAAGACTGTTCCTCAAAACGGCGATTTTAGAACTTATCGACAGCAATGACAACAATTCCAGCCCCATCCCATTAACTGGCGATGTCACTCTGGCCGACTAGAGGCTGAACTGGGCCGCGCACTCGCAGAATTTGCACGTTGTTCTCGACAATCGTCTTTGTCGGAACTCGCGATCGAACTCCGCGAGCGGCAGGCCGGTATCTCCGGCCGCCATGTCCGAGATTGCTTCACGCAGGGCTGCTACCGTTTCGCCGAAACCTTCTGTCGGTGGGTGCTGCGCTCGCCACAGATCAAGGGCCTCTTCAGGCGAAAGCTTGGCCTCTGCCGCGTCTAACTGCTCACCAATAAATTGATGAAAATTGGCCAGTTCGTTGGGCAAGTTCGCAGACATAAAGCACGCCGTTCACAAGGATTGATGCGTGCTGAATTGTAGCATGATTCGGTAATTCCCCGGCGTGCCGGGCACCACGCAGTGCGTTGGTGCGCGCTAGATTCGCCAGGCGCGCCATCAATTTGACTCTGGCGGGGTTTGGTGCGCCAAAGTCCAAAAAATCAGGGAAAAATGCAGATTCGCGTTGCGTCTTCGGGCTCCCCATCAAGCCCTGGGACCAGCGCGGCGACGGTGCCCGCAACCGCTGGGGCTGGGAGCTGATCACGTCGGTTCAAACACCTTCACCCCGACCCGTTCGCTAGGCTCGCGACAGGCCTCTCCCATCGAGACAGAGGGAGCGATAATTGGCATCCACACTTGGCTGCCTCACAGGCCGGTGATTTGCAGCGTCGAGACGCGGCCGGTCGCTAGATCGATCACGCGAATCAGATGGTTGTTCGTGTCGGCCACGTACAGTTTGCCGGCAGCGTACGATAAGCCGGCGGGCTCGAAGAATGAGGCGCCCTCACCCCCGGTCCCTTTCGCGGAAGGTGAAGGGAGATCGGCATGGCCCGGCTTGCCGACGCCGGCCAGGGTTTTGCACTCGCGGGTCTTCAGGTCGATCGATTTGATTTTGTGATTGTAGGTGTCGGCCACGTACAGCCGGCCGTCGTGAAACGCCACGTCCAAACAGTGCTGCAAGCGGGCCTTGCCGGGCTGACCATCGATGTCGCCAAAAGTGAAGAGCCGGCCTTCGTCGAGGTGCGATGTGCCGATGACGGTGGCGACTTTGCCGACCGAGTTGAACGGCACCGCCCGAATCGAGCTGCCTTCGCTGTCGGCCACGAAGAGCAGCTTGCCGTCGGACGTTAAGCCGCTGGGCTGGGCGAACGAAGCGAAGTCGGGATCGTACGGCTGCTTCGGCAAGAGCTGGCCATCGACAATGTCTTCCCGACCGTTGCCGGCATAGGGGCCGATTTCCGATTCGTCGAGCGGCATTTTCCAAATCTGATGGGCCCCGGCCATGGCGATGTAGAGGTCGCGGCCGTTGATGCAGAGTGCCCAGGGACTGGTGAGCGCCGTTTTCAGCGGCGGGCCGACAAAGCGATCGGGCAGGCCGGCCGCGGCGATTCTGGATCAAGCCCCGGCCAGGGGGAATGCGCTTGCTGACCGGTGCCGGCAATGGTGGCGACGCGCTGCTGCTTCAAATCGACTTTGCGCAGCAGATGATTTTCCGTATCGGCCACGTAAAGCGTATCGCCCAGCAGTGCCATGCCCTGGGGATGATTGAATTGGGCCGTGGTGAAATCGCCGTCGGTTTTGCCAATGCTGCCGGTGCCGATGACGGCCTGCACTTTTCCATCGAGCGAAATCACGACAATACGGTTGTGATTGCTGTCGGCGATGAACAGCCGGCCGCCAGGTTCATCGGCCAGCAGTTTGCCAGGATAGCGCAGCGGCGTTTGGGCGGCAGCATCGCGCTCCAGTTTGAAATGCACGGGATGTTCATTGAGCAGGCCCCGATCGCGGTAGTACGGCAAGTTCTGTTTGAAGAATGAAGCGAGCGTGGCGAAATCGATTTCGCCGCTGTGCGTGGCCACCAGATTTCCTTCCGGATCGATGACGCGCAAACTTGGCCAACTGCTGACGCCGTAGCGGTTCCAGATTTTCAAGTCGGCGTCGTTCACGACGGGATGCTCGATCTCGTAGCGCATGATGGCCTGGCGGATGCTTTGGGCATCGTGCTCGGTATCGAACTTGCCGGAATGCACGCCGATGACCACCACGTTGTTGGGAAACGCCTGTTCCAGTTTTTTGAGTTCCGGCAAGACGTGCATGCAATTGATGCAGCAGTAAGTCCAGAAATCGAGCACGACGAATTTGCCGCGCAGGTCTTTCAGATCGATCGGCGCAGAAGTGTTGAGCCACTCGGTGCCCCCTTCCAAAGCCGGTGCCGGAGTGCGGCGCGGGAAGGGGTGATCGTCGGGTTTGTTGGCGTCGGCCGGTTTGGGCGGCGCGCCGGTGGCCTGGGCAAGTGCGCCGATCTCAGCAGCGCTGGCCACAGGAGAATGGCCGCAGATGAAGAACACCGCCAGGAATGCGGCGGCGACCATGAGCAATCGCTGCTGAGCCGGTCGAACGAGAGAATGCAGATCCATGACAAGACCTGAAGGTGTTTATAATGTTATAGTTCAGCGAAGCTGTTTTTACTTGGCTGGATATGGACTTGGCAATCGAAGACGGTGGCGCCGGCCAATCCTTTGATGACTTGCAGCCGGCCGCTGTCACACCAAAAGTCCTACGTAAACTGTACAAGTTTTGCCGGCGTGCTGGCAAAGTTATAATTTATGCAACCGTTTGAGTTGACCGCGCGCCTGATGCCACGGGAGAATGGCTTTTGCCAGCAGGGTTTTTCGTCCGAATAATCGAAGTATCTGCGCTGCGGGTCTGTCCAGATGCGCGTTGACAGTTCGGGGGGCTAACCCTAGATTTTCTAGGGACTTACAGTTGTTCTGCGGATGTCTGTCCGGGGGAAGACTGCGGGCTGGGGCACCTGCCAACGCAGCCCGTGGATGGTACGTTGACTTTACCGCAATGAGCCGGCTACCGGAGATGTTGTTCGTGCGACGAAATGCTTTGATGGCGGTTCTCATCTTGCTCTGCTGGGCTAGTGCTGCGCCGGCCCAGGAATGGGCCCGCAAGATGTTCACCGATTTCAACCACGACTTCGGTTCGGTGGCCCGGGCGGGGAAGGCCCAATATCGGTTTAAGTTCAAGAACATCTACGAAGAACCGCTGCACGTGGCCGGGGTGCGCAGCAGTTGCGGATGCACCACCGCGGAAGCCTCGAAAACCGATTTAAAGACCTGGGAAAGCGGCGAAATCATCGCCACGTTCAATACGAATTCATTCCTTGGGAACCATTCGGCCACGATTACCGTAACGTTCGACAAGCCGTATCCGGCCGAAGTGCAGTTGCAGGTTTACGGCAACATTCGCAGCGATGTGGTGTTGCAGCCGGGTTCGGTTCAGCTTGGCTCGGTAGATGCCGGCCAGGCTGTAGAGAAAAAGATCTCGGTCACACACACTGGTCGGCCCGATTGGTCGGTTACCGACATTCGCAGCGCGAACACGAATTTCGAAGTCGAAGTGAGCGATCCGAAGCGCACCGCGGGCAGCGTGACTTACGATCTGACGGTGCGGCTAAAACCGACGTCGCCCGTTGGCTATATCAACGATCAACTGTTTCTGGTAACGAACGATCCGGAGGCCACCCAGTTGCCGGTCGACGTGGAAGGGCAAGTAGTGGCGGACGTTGATGTAACGCCCAAAGCATTGCAATTTGGGACGCTAATGCCAGGCTCAGAACAGCAGAAAAACATTCTGATTCGCAGCAAGCGGCCGTTTAAGGTTTTGGAAATCGTCGGCGACGATTGCTTCACTTACAAGCTTCCGGACGCCGCCCGCGATCGGCAGATCATTCCGATCACTTTCAAGGCCCCGGCGCAGCCCGGCAAAGTGGTGAAGAAGATCAAGATCAAAACCGATTTGGGTGACAATTTGATTCCGGACATCACTTGCCAAGCGACCGTTTTGGATGCAGCGGAACCAACCACTCCGCCGAGTGGCAGTGGTGCCCCGAATCCGGCCGACAGCGGCGTCACGACGGCATCGCACGGCCAGTGATCGGCCGCAAACAGCGAACGATTGTTTTATCGCTGGGTGCGGGCCGTCGAGTTCTTCATCAGCGGCTTGATGGTCACCAACTGCTGTGGCTCTCCAGCCATCGCAGCATCGCCGACGGGGCAGTTACCACAACCGCTAGCGCAGCCGGCGGCTTTCTTGCGAGCAGCAAGCAGCATCCAGCCACGCCAGGCGAGGTAGGCGCATGCCATAGCAACGATGAATAGCGCCAGCAGATTTTGCACGGTCGATTGCTCGTTGAGCAAAGTTTCCGATAACAGCAACCACATTTTCAATATGAACAAGTCCGCTCTAACAATCAATGGCCGCGGTAATTTGATGGGCAATTCATCGAATCGTAAGTAGGTACGCGAAATAACGCCTAAACATTGCTCACCGCTGAGCATAGAATTCTGCAATGAACCACACGACTGCCGCCCAGCGCCGACGTCTTGAATCGATGCCACGCGAAGAGCTGGCACAATATCAGCTTTCGCGGCTGAATTCGCTGCTTAAGAGAGTGCTGCCCGCGAACCATTTCTACGCGCAGAAACTTGCGCGGGCAAAACAGCACCTTGAATCGCTGACCGAGTTCGCGGATTGGCCGTTCACGTTTAAGGAGGAACTTGTCGGCAGCGCCAGCAACGGTGAATTGGCGCAGAACCTGACCTGGCCGACAGAGCGGTACACCCGCTTGCATCAAACTTCGGGCACCAGCGGACGTCCCCTGGTGGTGCTCGACAGCGCCGACGATTGGCACTGGGTGCTGGAATGTTGGCAGTACGTGCTTGATGGCGCCGAGGTCACCGCCGGCGATCGAGCACTGATGGCGTTCTCGTTCGGTCCGCATATTGGTTTCTGGGGCGCGTACGAGGCGCTGTCGAACCGCGGGGCGCTAGTGATTCCGACCGGCGGCATGAGTTCGATGCAGCGGGTCGAAGCAGCGCGGAATTTTCGGCCTTCGGTGGTTTGCTGTACGCCAAGTTATGCGCTGCATCTGGCGGAGGTCGGCGCACAGCATGAAATCGACGTTGGTCAATTGGGCGTGCGACTGTTAGTTTTGGCCGGGGAGCCGGGCGGATCGGTGCCGGCAATGCGGCAGAAGCTGGAGCAAACTTGGAACGCCGCCGTCCACGATCATAGCGGGGCCACAGAAGTCGGACCCTGGGGTTTCGGCGACGCCACGGGCACTGGCTTGCACGTGATTGAATCTGAATTCATTGCCGAGTTCCTGTCGTTGGCCACCGGCGCACCGGCGGAAGACGGCGAAGAAGCGGAACTGGTGATTACCAATTTGGGCCGCGTGGGTAGTCCAGTGTTCCGCTATCGCACGGGCGATGTGGTTCGACCGACTTGGAAGTTCCCGGGCGCCAATCGCTTCGTGATGCTCGCCGGCGGTGTTCTCGGCCGCACCGACGACATGTTGGTCGTGCGCGGTGTGAACGTGTTTCCTAGCAGCATCGATCACATTTTGCGCAGCTTTCCGGAAGTGGTGGAATACCGCGCCACGGTCTACAAAGTTTCCGAGATGGATCGCTTGCGGATTGAAGTGGAAGATCGGCTTGAGCAGCCCGAACGGATTGTCCAAGAAATGAAACTGCGTGTCGGTTTACGTGTGGAAGTCGAGTCGGTGCCGCTAGGTTCACTCCCGCGATTTGAAGGCAAAGGTCGACGTTTCATCGACAAACGCTCCCAAAGCTGACGATGCGACCACGGTAAATCTATTCCGCAGCAGCGCCTTCAACCAAATCGGGCACAATCTGCACCTTGTTCGCGTCCCAATCGACGGTGACCGTGGTGCCGTCGGAAAACGTGGTTCGCTCCTTGCGAAATTTCTCGTCGAGGAATTCGTGTTTGGTCATTTCTTGCAGGGCCAGCCGTTTGTGCAGCGCGCTCATGCGTTGCATGGCTGCGGTGTTTTCCTTCGTTGCTGCTTGCATGCGGCCCAACTGCGGCAGCCCGCCGTTCAAATAGCCACGCAAATCGGTGGGATTGTAAGGCGTCATCACCGCGTCGTGATAAACCAGGTTGAACAGCGGCACACCGATGTACTTGTTCGGCACGTTCATTGCCGAGACGCAATCGACATAAGGAATGGTCCAATCGCAGCCCGCCTCGGTGCCGACGAAACCCAGGTTGTTGCGCGACCAGTTGTAGCACAGCACTCGGGCGCGGATGGCATCGCTACGGGTGGTGGGATGCTCGGGATTAAAGTCTTCGTCCGGCGGCACATAACCGAACACATCGAGATAAATGCCTTGCGGATGAATGCCGTGCGCAAACAGCGTGCGGTAGGTTTTGATCAAATGCCCCGGCATGAAGCGGTTGTTCAAGTAGCTCATGGTGCCGCCGTCCCAGTTGTTCATGAACTCCAGCGGCCCTTCTTTCCAGGTGCCAAACCGTGTGCCGGGGAAACCGTGCGGCGGCGTGGAGGCTGTTTCTTCGTGAACAGCAAATTGCGGATCGAACGACGGGGCGTCGGTGTAATAGTCGCGGTATTGGTCGTGCAGGCTAAACAAATAGCCCAGTTCTTTGCACGTGTCGGCTAGGCGTTTCATCCCTTCGTAACCGCCAGCTTCCGGCGCGGGTGGCAGTTCGTCGGGATGCTGCCGGTCGTAACCTTCGCGAGGCCAGCCGGTGAGCACCACGACCAGATGATCCAGCCCTTGCGATTTCCACTCGCGCAACTGCTTGGCGCGATCGTCGAACGACGTGACGCGGTGCATCGATGGATCGTCTTTTTTGTACTTCAAACTGTCGGACTTGATGTTGGTGAGAATGCCGATGCGCGACTGCGGCGTGCCAATGAGCTCTTTGACGATCGGCTGTCGGGCAATTTTTTCCTCCAGCGAAACAAACAGGCCCGTGTCTTTCGCATACTGCCGGTACCGTTTGGCTAAGTCGACATAATTGCCCTTTTCAAAGAAGCACATGCGGCAGGAGCGCGGATAGCGCAATTGGCCGAGCGACTCGCGCCAGCGCGGTCCGATGACCGTCGGCCCTCCGGCAGGATGTTCGAATTGATAAGCGGCATCATCCGGCGTTTCGACAATAATCATCATTGCCGAATTGCCCTTTTCAAAACCCCACCACGACATCGACCAGCTTTCGATGACGTTGCTTTGCACTTCGGTAGTTTCGTTTTCCTTGGCACGAATGGGGTGATACCACTTGGGCCAATCGCGTGGCAGCAGGGCCCCGCGGCCGTTGGAGAGGACGGTGTAATCGATTTCGCGGCCGTTCATGGCCGTGGGCCAATCGAGCCGGCGGACCTTGGCTTCGCGTTCGTCGGCGGCAATGTCGAACGAGAGTTCATCTTCCAGCCCTTCCAACGCGACCGTAAGATACAGTGGCAATTTAACGCGGCCATATCGGCCCTTCCAATCGTCGAGAGCGATTTTCACGCCAGTTTTGAACGCCGCGTCGTAAGGTTCGATTCGAATTTTGCCTGCATCGGCCAGTCGCACTGGAAACTCACTGTAATCGTGCTTGTCGTCACCGCGACTCTCGCCGATCTCTTTGATGATTAGATCGCCGGCGCCCGACGGGACCATGCTCCAGAGCGTCGGGCCGGCCTGGATTTTCAACGACAAGTCTTTTTCACTGAGACGCACCGTGTTCTTCCTGCCTTTCAGAGTCCAGACGTGCTGTTCGGCATCGTGGGAAACATCGACGGCGGCGGCGCCCCATTCTTCGCGTGGAAACTTTTTAGCGGCGGCTTGCTGGGCCTGGCGATCATCGGTCGATTTGTGCGATGAAGTCGCTTCATCGGCCGCAATGGCGGCTGTGCAGAACAGCACGGCACTCAACCCCAACGGCATCCAGCGGCAGAAACAGCGCGGCATAAGTTCCCCCTTCGAAGTACGTCAGGCTTCAGCCTGACCGAATCATCTGGCGTGTTTGTCAGACCCAAGTCTGACTTACTTACTGTCTTTCAACGCGGCGTTGACGAACACGATGTACATGTTGCACGCCGCCGCTTTTTCGTTTTCAGTGTTTGTGCCCAGCGTCAGGCTTTCGTCTTGATCGACGTGGTGCTGGAACACTCTCATCGGTTTGCCTTCGATCGTCAGGCTCATATCTGTCGGTTGAAATTGTTTGGTGAGCCAGGCCGGCCGATCGAGCCGATCATCGTGGGCAATACAAACCACGCTGCCCGCGGGCGCGGGAATTTCCATCAAATCGACGGCGTTGTAAAGCCGATCGGCATGTGCGGCCTGAATCCAATCGGCACGCCGCAAAACCGGCGGAAGCTCTGTGAACTTTTCGTCCCGATCGAGATAAATCTTCTTACCCACCTTGGCATCGCCTTCAATGTGGACCTCTTTCGTCGGCCCGGAATACGAAAAGCTCTTGATGTACTTGCCGCGGTGCATGGCCGGCTTGGCTGCCTCGTCCGATTTCGTTCCCGTAGAATTGGCTGCGACCATGGCTCCAACGCGATCTTTTGAAAGCGCGACCAGGGGGAAGGTCGGCAACGTCGGACTCGCTCCGCCGTCAACTTTCACTTCTTGCGAAGGAATGGTGATGGTAACCGGCTTCAGACCTTCGCTGGATGCTGTGAGAGAAATCTTCCCGGGTGTCCGCGTGGATCGAATAGCAACTCGATTGATGCCACACTCTAAATCGAGATAGGTGTTGTTGATCGACTTCTCTTTGCCGCTGTTGTAGCCGCCGCGCCAGATGCCGGGGCCTTCGAGTTTGAAATCCACTCTTTGCCGGAACGTCGGGCAGCGGTCACCGTGGGCGTCGACCGCTACAACATCGATCAGCGCCACGTCAGAACCATCAGCCTGCAAGCCACCTTTGCCGGGCCCGGTGATTGCCGTTGCCCGCAGCGCCACAGCCGGTCCGACGGTGTGTTTGCTGTCGGTGGCAATCACTTTACCGTCACGCCTGGCGATGGCTTTGATTTCGCCTTTTTCCCAAGCGACGTCGGGGAACGTGAACAGGTATTTATCCGACTGCTTGCCTTTGCCCAGCGATTTGCCGTTGACGAACAGTTCCACCTCATCGCCGTTGGAAGCCACATAGACCGCCTTTTTCGTGGTCTCTGGATAATTCCAATGGCCGATGATGTGCACATGCGGATCGTCGCGGAACATGGCCTGGCAAACGTAATACGCTTCCTTCGGCAAGCGCACGCCGTCGACTTCGCCGCTGGCTCGAGCGACTTCGCAAGCCACGCGGCCGCCGCTGGTGGAGTCGGAGAAAATCCAATTCGCGCCGCCACTGTGGCTGGGCGCGCCGAGCTTGCTGACGTACTGATTGACTTCATTCACCGCAAATTGCTCGGAATTTTCCTGATACGTTTGCCCCTTTGCCTCCGGATAACCGAAAATTGGCTTCGCGAGATCGTCAGGATTCGGACGCGGCGTGAAGTCGTCCCATACGCGGCGCGGCGATTCATCGCGCATGTATTCGCCTTCGACGACGGGCAAGTCTTTGATTTCCTGCCCACCTTCGGTGCCAATGCCGATGTCCATGAATTCCGCATCCACTTTGTCTGCTCGGCGATGAGCGTAGACCCGACCACCGTGGGGATCGTACTGGTCCATAAATCCGCGCAGCTCTTTCGCATGCTCGCGGGCGACTTTTTGATTGCCACCTTCCCAAATCAGAATCGAGGGGTTGTTGCGGAAGTAGATGAGCACATCGCGGAATGCATCGGATCTGAGTTTCCAGGCGGCGCCGCGGGTGTCGGATTCGCCATCGACGCCCGGCTGATCGATAATAAATCCCAAACGATCGGATGCTTCGATGTTGGCTGGCCCTGCCGCACAGTGTCCCCAGCGGATAAAATTACCGCCGGCCTCTTTCATGAGTTGCAGCGTGTAGAAGTGCAGCCAATTGGGAAGTGCAGCGCCAAGACCGGGCCATTCGTCAGTCGGTTTCTGGCCCCAGCCGTGTAACTTCAGCGGGTGACCGTTAATCGAAAAGCCGTTCTTCACGTCCCACGTCACTTTGCGGATGCCCAGTGGCACTTCGCAGGCGTCAACCGTCTGACCTTTGCTATCCTTTAGTGTGCAAACAACACGATAAAGATACGGATAAGCCGGCTCCCAAAGTTCCGGCGATTTCAATTCGCCCGATAACTTGGCAAGCCGCACTTTTCCCGGCGCCGACTTCCTGTTCATCTTTGAGCGAGAGAACCGCTTTGCCATTGTGATCGAGTACTTCGGCCGTTACTTGAACTTTTTCATCGCCGCTGCGCCCGTTTTCGAGCGGCACTTCGAGATTGATCTTGGCCGACTTGTCGGAAATCTCGCTGGCGTAAACGTACGGCCCGGCGGTTTTCAGAAAATCGTACAGCGGCAGCGAGATGTGCAACGAATCGACAACGTGCAACTTCACGTTGCGGTAAAGCCCGCCGTGGGCTGGATGCCAGTGCGGGTTGTTCCAGGGAATCTGGTCTGCCGCGATTTTATCGACATCGTCGGGAATGGTGGAATTCACTTTCGCCGACAATTCAGCCAGCGAGCCGCCTGGTCCGTTGTCTTTTTTCGAGGAGCCTTTGCCCGAGGCATTTGAAGCGGCAATGGCCTTCGGATCGTTTGGGTCTTTCATAAAACGGTTATCACACATCACGGCCAACACATTGGGTTGGCCGATTTTCAAGTACTTTGTCAGGTCGAATCCAAACGGCACGAAGCCCAGTTTGCACGTGCCCAAGAGTTCGCCGTTCAAATAGACTTCGGCGACCTGGCGAGCGCCCTCGAATTCGATGAAGACTTTTTTGCCGCGCCAAGAATTGGGGGCATTGAAGGTTTTGCGATACCACGTGCGGCCGCCCCATTGGTTTTGCTCGCCGCGATGGCCGGGTAGCGAAAAATCGTCGAACGTATCGACATCGTTGTAGGTATGCGGGGCTGCAACGTCGGTCCAAGCGTGATCGTCAAACTTGGGTTGGGCAGCGCCGGCGGGGTCAGACTGGGTGAACTTCCAATCGGGATTCAAGTTCAGAGTGACCCGTTCAGCGGCAATTAGCGCGGCGGCTAAGTTAATTGCCGCAACCGCGAAACAGACGGCAGCAAATCTGGAAAAGTCTTTTGAATATCGCATGAGTGCATCCTTCAAATCGTATCAAAATTCGTGCTCAGCCAGTCGAAACTTCGCGGATGAAGTCCGATCGCAATTCCGGCCATCAGGCCGGCGACTCCACAAATTCCCCCTTGGCATTGCTGCACATGCGCACTGCACAGAAGCAGCCGCGGCGGCTCAAACTCACATTCATCGCCCTGGCGAGTGGCTCTAGGATAACACGCTGAATTCGGCCAACGCAAATCCCCAACGGCTAGAAATTGACTGGCCTGCGGTTTAGTTGTCAGAAGACGATGGATTTTCCGGCCCGCGGTTGGCACAATAGCGATATCTGCAATTGCTGCTGCGAACTTGCCGCAATGGCACAACCGCTGGGGGGAGCGCTTGTTATGAGGTCAGTGCGACCGCTCGGATGGGCCGTGGCGTTTTTTGGCGCGCTATTGACTGTCGGTATGATTCGACCGGCCGTTGCTGACGAGCCGGCAGCGAAGCCAGCCGCATTAGAACCGGCGGCAGCGCATCTGCCGCGGGTGTTCCTTCTCGATCCCGCAGTGCTGCAAACCAATAAGCAGCGTTACCAAAGTGGCGACAAAACTCTAACCGCCGCAGTGGCGCAGCTGACAGCGCAATGCGCAGCAAGAACTTTCGGCTGGGCCGTATTCAGTTCTCAACAAAGACTTCACTCCGCCCAGCGGCGATAAGCACGATTACATGAGCCAGGCGCCGTACTTCTGGCCCGATCCCACGAAGAGCAACGGCCTGCCTTACATCCGTCGCGACGGCGAGCGGAATCCCGAAATCAACAAATACCGCAATCACGGCGACATGAGCCGGATGGTCAATGCGGTCGACATGTTGACGCTGGCGTATTACTTCACCGGCAAGGAACAGTATGCCGCCAAAGCAACCGAACTGCTGCGGGCCTGGTTTCTGAATCCCGAAACCAAGATGAACCCGAATCTGCAATACGCGCAGGCTATTCCCGGAATCAGTAAGGGCCGGGGAATTGGACTAATTGAAACGGCCAGCCTGCCGAAGATCGTCGATGCCATCGGATTAATGCAGGGTTCGCCATCGTGGACCGAGGCCGATCAGCACGGCATGGAAGAGTGGCTCGGGCAGTTCCTCACCTGGATGCTCGAAAGCCACAATGGACGCGATGAATCGGCTGCGCGAAATAATCACGGTACCATGTACGATTTGCAGACCGTTTCGCTGGCTTACTTCCTCGGCCAGCAAGACCTGGCGAAATCGATTCTGCAAAGAGTCGGACCAAAGCGCATCGCAGTGCAGATCCAGCCCGACGGCCGCCAGCCTTTGGAGTTGGCCCGCACCAAAGCCTGGGGATATAGTCTTTCCAATTTGAATGGTTTGCTGTCGCTGGCGCGGCTGGCTGAAAACGCCGACCTCGATTTGTGGAATTTCGAAACCGCCGATGGCCGCAGCATTCGCCAGGCGATCGATTTTCTGCTGCCGTATGCGGCTGGCGAGAAAAAGTGGGATTACCAGCAACTCGGCGGCTGGTCAGGCCGCGGCATGCTATCAATACTGCAACGGGCAGCCATCAAATATCACGACGATCGCTACCGCGCCGTGGCCGAACAATTGGGCGCCAATCAAGCATCCAATTGGAACGTGCTGCTGCGAACCAAGCCGATTTCAAAAGAGTAAATTCAGACGCCAGAAAATTGTGATTCAACATTGGAGTTACCGTATGGGTCGGACTACAGCGCTGATATTCGGCATCACGGTTTGCTTGTGTATGGCAGCCGCGGCGGACACACCCCACGAAAAGTTGCCCGCAGGGTCATTTCCTACCGCAACAAGCCCCGCGTTTAACATTTGCGAAATTGAACGCCAGCGGATGCTCAAAGCGGCCAACGAATTTCTGAACGACCAGCCGATGACCGTCACAGCGAGCCAGTGCCCACGCAGTTCCGGCGGCTTGCACGATTTCTATTCCGAAGGCGATTACTGGTGGCCGAATCCGAAAGATTCCGATGGCCCGTATATCCATAAAGACGGCGAGACGAACCCCGAAAACTTCGTCGATCATCGGCACGCGATGATTCGGTTCAGCATTCATGTCGGCAGTTTGACAAGTGCCTATCGATTGACCGGCGACAAAAAGTATGCCGCCGCCGCCGTTAAGCATCTGAAAGCCTGGTTCATCGATGAACCGACGCGGATGAATCCCGACTTGCAGTACGCGCAGGCCATCAAGGGCATTTCCAAAGGGCGCGGCATCGGCATCATCGACACGGTGCATCTGATCGAAGTCGCTCGGGCGGCGCAAATTTTGGAGCAAGCCGGCGCACTCTCGGGCGAAGATTTGGCCGGCGTCAAAAAATGGTTCGCCGATTATCTCGAGTGGATGATGACCAGCAAGAACGGTCTCGATGAATTGAACGCTGCCAACAATCACGGCACCTGCTTCGTGATGCAGGCCGCCGCCTTTGCCAATTTCACCGGCGATCAGGAAAGGCTGGCCGAGTTCCGCAAGCGATTCAAGGAAGTACTGCTCCCCAAGCAGATGTCGCGCGCCGGCGACACCTTTGTTCCGGCCGGCAAGAAGGATTCACAGCCGGCGCCGCTCGGAAGTTTCAAGCAAGAGTTGCGACGCACCAAACCTTATGGCTATTCGCTGTTTAACGCCGATGCCATGGCGACGGTTTGCCAGCTTCTTTCCACACCGCAAGACAACCTGTGGGAATACACGACCGAAGATGGCCGCAACATGCACCAAGCGGCCGAGTTCTTATATCCGTTCGTCCAAGACAAATCGAAATGGCCCTATCAGCACGACGTCATGTTCTGGGACTTCTGGCCGGTGCGCTCGCCGATTTTTCTCTTCAGCGGCGTGGCTTACGGCGAGCCGAAATATCTGGAGCTGTGGAAATCGCTGGAAGCTAGTCCGACCAATGAAGAAGTAATTCGCAACTTGCCGATCCGTCATCCACTGCTGTGGGTGGAGTAATCTGACGAGCGCCCATCGAATTACCTGGCAGGAGCCTTGGGCCGTCGTCGCCATAGCAACAGAATCGATGCGAATCCCATGAGCACCCCGCTCGCTGGTTCCGGAACTGGCACGAGCATGAAAATCTCACCCAGACCAGCGGCCGGATATTCGCCTTCAAACACACTTCCTTGGTCGGCTGACCGGCTGCCAAAATCCACGAGGTACAGATTGCCCGCATTGTCTTCGCCGAAGGAAACAAGGTGATCGAGCAAGCCGGAAATGCCGGTTGCATTTCCCGGATAACCGGGATCAGTAGGATCGGATATTAGCGAATTCCAGAACGAGGAAACGTCGGTCAACGTGCCATTGGCGCCGTTGAAAGTGGCAGGGTTCGTGTTGCGATTAAAATCGAGCATGTAAATCTGCGGCTGCACAAAGGCGTCGTTCGTCGGCACGAAGTTCGCATAAAAATATTTGCCTTGCAGCGAAGCAATCGGGCCATGATAGACGTAGCCGCCAATCACAGCCGCCCCGCCGCTACCGCTCACGTGTGGAAACTGCTGTATTGGATACAGCGAAGTGACTCCGGTGAAAGGGTTGGTGGTAGTCTGCGGCGCACCACTGACGCCGCTGTTATTCGTGCCTTCTTTTTGGGGCCAGCCGAAATCAACCGGCGGCCCGCTGACGTTGGTGCCTGATTTCAGGAAGCTGACTTCTTCGACAGAGTTCTCGCCGACATCGCCCATAAAGAGGTCGCCGTTCGTGCGATCGAAGCTGGCCCGGTAGACGTTCCGTAATCCGGTTAGCCACGTCTCATATCGCCCGGAAATCTGCGCGCCGGATTGGCCGCGTTGTACGTGACCAAGGGGTTCGTCAGAGGAATTTTGAAATTCCTTTCCGGATCGTTCGGCAGAAGAACTCCATTAATAGAGTGTGTGCCGTCGTAATCGTTGCCGCCCGAGACATCGACACGCGCCATCTTGCCGCGAATCGACGCCGGGTTCTGAGAAGGGCGGCCATTGCTTACGGCGCCACCGTTGTAGGCATTGCCGAACGCGCCGTCGCCCGTGGAAATGTACAAATAACTTCGCTCGACCCCGGTTGCCGCGGGATTAAAGCCGATCCAATCGACGGTGTGATTATTTTGTACGCTGTTGGAGTACTGAAGAATGTTTCGGCTGAACGTGGCCGTGCCGTTTGTGCCAATGTCGAATTCTTCCACGTGGCTGATCGCCGCGGTTCCGCGCTCGGAGTAAGAGATGTACATCTTGTGATAGGTGCCGCTTCCAACGGTGTTGTAATCGGGACTGAAGGCGATTGTCTGCACGCCCGTATCGTTGGTCACGGTCCGATTCGGAAACAGGACGGAAAGGTCCAACACCAGCGACTTCGTCTGGGTGCTGACATCGTACCGCCAGACTTTTCCCATCTGGTTGATGGCGTTGAAACCCTCAACCGTGTTTGATGTCCGCTCTGTGAAGTACAGAATATTGGCCGGATCGCCCGGAGCTTGGGTGACATAAGTGGGCTGGTTCAGCCCCGAGGCAATCCGCACAATTCGATAGTCTTGGGCGTGACATTCCGCAGGGGTCGCGATGCGACAAAGCCCGATTAAAGACAGAACGAAAGCCAGCCGACGCGGGGATGTAAGCATGGTGCTCCTCTGGTGTTGGCCGTCCGCTGCGGTAGCGCTCTGCGACGCTTCCTCGACCAATTCGGCTGTCACATCCCCCAAACATCAGCCGTGGTCACAACGGTTCGGCGATCATTCTGCTGGCAGACAGACGGCACATCGAGCCGAGCGCCCGTCGACGCGGCTCTGCACGATGGTTCGCCTGTCCCTAAAGAAAAGTTAGTCGAACCTTCGTTCAGATGCAAGCAATTATTCCACGCATACCAAAGTGAAGGTTTCTCAGAACATCCAATTCGCGCCGCAGTAGGGCGCAATGCCCTGCGAGAGAGCGCGTGTGGGCGGCATCTGGCTAAGAGCCTGCTGGGTGCAGCCGTGAGTGCGGTTTCCGGTGCGTCTGCACGGTCCGCGCAGGAATCGGCAACGAGTCGTATCGGAACCCTCCGGGCAAATTGAAACGCGGACTATTAATGTCGCCGTGTCAACCGACCATTCAGCCGAACGACGACGAAGCTAAGCTGCCGGGGCCGCCTGCAACACCTTCGTGTCGCGCAAAGCCGTAATGGCGGCCCCGGTCAGCTTCAGCGTTTGGTTCGCCGGCATTCGCTTGCCAGAAGCTTAGCCGAGCTTCCTTTGCTTGGCGAGATACAACTCCACGTGAAGGGCGCACTGCCGGTACGCGGAGTCACGCTTACCCACCCATTCCGGTTTCTGGTTGTTGTTGCGATGCTCGTTGACGCACACCGACACCAAGTCGGGTAGACAGCGAACAAGAATCTCCTCATTGGGGACCCGCCAATCGAATTGAGCCTTCTTGACGTCCCAGATGACGTTGGCGCGGAACGCGGCGAGGATGGGATAGAGCCAGCCGTTGGGCAGACGGTACTTTGTCATTTCCCCAAGGAAATGCAGGGGCGCTTCCTTACTGCCGACTCGGTTACTTTTCTTTCCGCCGTTGAGTTTCACTCGCCCAATTTGGAAATTTGCGCGTTCCTTTGCTGCAGGGGGAGCATCACGTCTGATCATGTCCGCGAGTTTCAAGATCTCGGGCAGGCGCGTGATGACGAGCCTCGCCGGCGATGGCTCGACCTCGAAGTCCTCGGCGAACTCTTTAACCGCCCTGGATTGGTGGGCGTACAGGCCGTAGGGGTGTTCGTCCTTTGGGTAGCGCTCGAAATTGAACATCTCGATGAGCGCCAGAATCTCAGCGATGTAAACATCGCCTTCCGCGCCCTCGTGATAGGCGATGGCGTCGTGCCCGATGTGCCGCACCATGACATTCTTGATTTCGTCAAAATGGCCGCGCAGATTCTCCAGCGAGGGATCTTGGACCTGCTTCGAGCGGTTCAAGCCTTCGGCGATTTCGGCGACCATGTCGTGTGGAATGCCTTGCAGAAGGTGAAGGCGGACGAAAGCTTGCTGGAGAGCAGCCTTTTGATCATCGTCAGCAGTTTCAACTGCCTCGCAAATGGCGGCGAAGGTGTGTCCGCCGTTGACGATCCCCTGTTTTTGTTGATCCGTCAACGTCATGGTAATTACGCCTGCGCCGCCCTTCTCACGGGCGTGTTCGACGCTCTCAGCCAAGATGTAGATGCCCGCATTCTTGAGGGCCATCCCCTCAGGTGACTCGCGGAGGGTCTCCAGGATTGCCTTTGGCACCGGTCCGCTCAGCACGCCCTTAGCATTGCGCTTCGGCACGCGCGGGTTGACCTTCATGAAGTCGCTGAGGCCAGGGGGCAAGTCCGTGACCTTGGCGAAGCAGGTGCCGATTTTCGCGCCGTCATAGCCCGGAATGGGCAGACTGCGGAACTCCTCGGCCGGGATCGTAAAAGAGCGGGAGACTGACGGGGGCGCGGAAGTGGTACGAACGGTCATGACGACCTCCATTGGTTTGAGCGAAAGGCATGTGCCCGCCGCTCGGACTTTCCAGCGCCGGTCGGCTCGACTTCCGAGCACAGAAGACCGAAACTGGCATGGTCATCTAGGAATGCGATGGAGGAAGGTCAAGGGGCGACTCCGAGTTTTCGAGCAGCCTCTGCCGGCGAACGATTGATTCTACAACGAAACTGTCGTAAAACTCTCCGACAATATAGACATATCTTTAGGCCCGTCAAGTGCGCAAGTGGCCGCGGACACAGGCACTTGCAGAACGTCGGTCGTGGTGTTAGGCAACGCTGCCGTCGCATCACCTGGCGAAGCACTTAGTCGATGCCAAGGCCGCAGTTGACGTAAACGAGCTGGATGCCCTGGCCCGCTGCGCTCCGGTCGCTGACGCTCCCGGCTCGCCTTTCTGATTGCTGACTCCTGATCCCCGACTCCCTCCCCGTGGATGCCGTCCGGCTGGCCCAAAATACACAATGACATTTGTACACTGATTGCTAGAATGGCCGGTGGAACTCTGGGTCCCTGTCGGTTTTCGCTGCATTTAGCCCCCGGTCATGGACCGGGGGCTAAATTTGACGCGGAAGGCCGGCTGCCGCTCTTTGACAACTGAGCAATAGCATTTCCCCGCCTCAGGCCAGCGCCGCCCGAGGTTGGGCCGGACTGCGCGCGGCAAGTCCAGCAATGCACCGCAGGGGACGCCGAGGTTCGCCGAGGGCAGCGCAGAGCGATCAAGCATGATTTCGAGACTTCCTGCGATTCCTCTGCGTAACTCTGCGCCCTCCGCGGTGAAGTCTCTGCTTGACTGCCGGTCGTGTGCAGGCGGGGTAAAGTGATGACCAAATGTGGGGCGCAAAAACACGGGTTTTTACGAGGGTTTTGCGCCAACACTTTACCCTCGATCCCCGGGGGTTGTGTGTTTAGTTTGTTGGGTGGTCGGTGGTCCGTCGTCATTCATCGTCAGGGGGCCGGTTGTCAGTGGCGACAGACCACCCAGCATGCTGCCCCCTCACCCCGGCCCTCTCCCACAAGGAGAGAGGGAGAAAGAATGACCACGGACCACTGGACACTGGCCACCGGCAACTGACCACGGACCACGGACCACGGACAATTGCCGGGTCACAGTCAGGTCGCCATGTTTTTCGAAAACGCCCTGTTTTCCCGGCTCGTTTCACAAACATTGCGACATCGATTTTTATTCTTGGTGCAAGTGTTTGCATTCCGTACCGAATTGTTCGACCGGCGCACGGTAGGCAAGCGCCTGAGCGCGTGCCCAAGTGATGCCCAAATGTGGGAACGAAACCCGCCTATTTTCCAGGCTTTTTGCCCCGACATTTGGGCATCGATTTTTAATTTTCGCGCACGGTTGCAATCCGTGATGGCTGCACGCCGCTCCCTCACGGCCGCGGCTTGCCGGCAGATTCCACCGCGGCTTTTAGGCAGCAGCGCGCTTGGCCACGAGGCTGCGGCGGCGATGGTCGAAGTGCGAGACCACCAAGGCCACGTTCTGGCCGCCGAAGCCGAAGCTGTTCGAGAGCACGTGGCGGCAGGCCCACTCGCGAGCCACGTTGGGCACATAATCCAGATCGCAATCGGGATCGGCGGTTTCGTAGTTGATGGTGGGGGGCAAGACGCCGCTGCGAATGGCCATGACGCCGACGACCAATTCAATCGCCCCGCCGGCGGTGGTGAAGTGGCCCAGCATGCTCTTGGTGCTGGAAACCGGCACGCGGTAGGCATCGTCGCCGAAGACGCGCTTGATGGCCAGTGTTTCGACTTTGTCGTTCAGCACCGTGCCGGTGCCATGGGCATTGACGTAACTGATTTGATCGGGCCGCAAGTCGGCATCGGTCAGGGCCAGCGTCATGCAACTGGCGGCGCCGCGGCCTTCAGGATGCACATCGGTAATACGAAAGGCGTCTTGCGAAGAACCGTAGCCGGTGAGCTCGGCCCAGATTTCGGCCCCGCGTCGCTGGGCATGTTCGAGCGATTCAAGAATGACAATTGCCGCGCCTTCGCCCACCACAAAGCCATCTCGCTCTCGATCAAACGGCCGCACGGCATGGCTGGGATCGTCGTTGCGTTGCGACAGGGCGCTAAGGCGATGAAAGCCGCTGATGCCGAAGGGATGAATCATGCTGTGAGCGCCGCCGGCCATCATAACATCGACTTCGCCGGCGCGAATCATTTCGGCCGCTTCGCCGATGGCCTGACTGCTGGAGGCGCACGCCGCGATGCAGTTGGCGTTGGGGCCTTGGGCGTTGAAGCGCACCGCCAGGTGCGCGGCCGGCATGTTCAGCTCCAGTTCCAACTCGTCGTCGGGCCGCCAGAGCCGCAAAGCGCGTTCGGTGAAGATATCGGGCCGGAACTGATCGCCCTGCAGGGAATCGGCCATCAGGCGGGCGAACTGATTCCAATCTTGATAGGTTTCGCCGCAACCGAGGTAAACGCCGAAGCGGAGTGGATCGACCTTGGGAGTGCCATGCCCGTTGGCACCAGCATCGAGCCCGGCACTGCGCACCGCCTTGATGCCGGAGGCCACGGCAAACAGCGTTTGCCGGGGATGGTGCCGCCACTTGGCCACGTCTTCGCCGACTTCGGCGATGCTCCAATCTTTTACCTCGGCGGCAATTTGAACCGGGAAGTGGCTGGCATCGAACAACGTCAGACGGCCAACGCCGGAGCGGCCCGCCGTGAGCCGGTTCCAAACCGCATGCACGTCCGAACCCAGCGGAGTGACACAGCCCAACCCGGTGATGACAACACGCCTGCGCATCGTTGCGGCTCCCAAAATGCGCCGCTCCGCAGGACTTCCATGCCTTTGGAAAACTGTGCGGCGCGAGCGTTTCAAGACAAAAACCGCGGAAGGATACCTAGGCGGGCCGCTTCGACCTAGGCCGTTTTCCGCTGCCGCAATCAGCTAGCACGCGGAATTGTAGCAGTTTTTTGGTTGGTTGCGTAGCCTGCGCAAAGTCTTATGGTTGCGCGATTTGAGATGACGAAAAAACTGGCCTCAGCGTTAGCCGCCTTGGACGGGCATCTTGCCGATGCAGTGGTACGTAAAGCCGGCGGACTTCATCTGCCGGGAGTTGTAAAGATTGCGGCCATCAAAGATGACGGGTTGCCGCATGCGGCGGCGCATGTCTTCGAAGTCGGGATTCCGGAACTCGCCCCATTCGGTGGCGATGGCCAGTGCGTCGGCGCCGTCAAGCGCCTCGAACGGCAATTCGGCATAGGTGAGTTTCTCGCCGTAGATGGCTTTTACGTTGGCCATGGCTTCGGGATCGTGGACCTGCAATTTGGCGCCGGCTATTAGCAGTTGATCGATGAGCACCAGCGCCGGGGCGTCGCGGATATCGTCGGTCCGCGGTTTGAAAGCCAGACCCCAAATGGCGATGGTCTTGCCTTTGAGGTTGCCACCGAAATGCCGATCGATTTTTTCGCCCAGCACGGTTTTCTGCCGTTTGTTCACTTCATGCACCGCTTCCAGAATCTGCGGCGGCACACCATGATCGCGGGCCATGGAACACAGAGCCAGCACATCTTTCGGAAAGCAACTACCGCCATAACCGGCGCCGGGAAAGAGGAAGGCGAAGCCGATGCGGGCATCGTGGCCGATGCCGCGGCGCACGTCGTCGATATCGGCCAGCATGCGCTCGCAAAGATTGGCCATTTCGTTGATGAAGCTGATCTTTGTGGCCAACAGCGCATTGGCGACGTACTTGGTCATTTCGGAACTTTCCGGCGACATCACCAAGAACGGCTTCTCGGTCCGCAAGAACGGCGCGTACAAACTTTTCAGCACGTCGCCGACTTCCGGCCGCCGCACGCCCACCACCACGCGGTCGGGCTTTTGAAAATCGTCGAGGGCCGCCCCTTCTTTCAGGAACTCGGGATTGCTGGCCACGTCGCAATCGCGGCCGGTGAGTTCCTTCAGACGCGCCGCAACTTTGGCGGCGGTGCCCACAGGCACAGTACTCTTGGTAATGACCACGGCCTCGGGCCGCAAATGCGGGGCGATGGCATCGACCACCTTCCAAAGAGCCGTCAGATCGGCCGCGCCATCGTCAGAAGGGGGCGTGCCCACGCACAAAAACACCAGCTTGGCAGTTTTCACAGCGGCCGGCAAATCGGTCGTGAAGTGCAGTCGCTGGGCTTCCAGGTTGCGGGCGACCAATTCCGAAAGGCCCGGCTCATAGATCGGGACATCGCCTTTAGCAAGTCGATCTATCTTGGTGCGATCGATATCAATGCACGTGACTTCATTGCCCGATTCAGCAAAGCAAGTGCCTGTGACCAATCCTACGTATCCGGCTCCGATAATTGCAATTCGCATAGTTCGTTATTCAGATTCAGGTTTTCAAATTTGTTTTTGAGTAAGCCACCCTCTGCCGGAAGGCCGGAAAAAAAGCGGCGGCATTCGCACAAGGTGTTGTGTCGGGGCCATTTTTTGTACGCTTTAGAGTAATTCAGGCCGCCAAAGTCGCAAGTCGGAACAGGCATTGGAAATGAGAAGAACGCCAAACGTCGCAAACTCGCACCCCTCCGGCCAGTTGCGCAGGCGGCGGGCTTGAATTTTGTCGCAGTGCATTTCATCATCTGATCGCTCATCGTCACTCCCAACTCCTTTGTCAACCTGCATTTGCATTTCGTCGCAATTTTGTCGCACGAACCGGAAATTCGATTTTTTCGCGCACAATTCCCCAATTTTGTCGCAGCGATTTCGCAATCCATCGCGAATTTCCCGCGGTTTTCTCTCGTCGCCCGCGACAAAATTCCGCGAATTTTGGCGTAAACGTCTCGGTGAAGTGCTCGATTCGTCATCATGCCTGTCTACTCCGCGGAAGTCTGCTCCCTCTCCCTCGACGGGAGAGGGCCGGGGTGAGGGTGCTGACTGTTCAACTGCCGACCGCATACAGCCTACTGCCTTGCCAATTAGTTCTAATATGTATACTAGTGTACATACGATTCATTGTCAATGCACTTTTTAGGGCCACGGATATATTTTTCCTGTGACCCAACGCCTGCTCGGGCCGGGTGGTAGTGCCGTCCTTCTGGCCATGAACGCCACAATTAGAAGCGCGTGAGGGCACCCTTGCGAAATTTAGCCAACCGGCAGAATGTGCAACCGTTCCAGCTCGCGCCATAGCGGATTTAGTGATTGCTCGCGATTCGCATAGAAAGCGGAATCCCTAACTCTCCAAAATTGCCAGCCCATCCTTTCGAGCTTTCTTTGGCGATACATGTCATCAGCGTACTGCTCAGCGCCGTGCCATGCGTCGCCGTCGCATTCGACAGCCAGTCGTGCGGAAGCTCCCTCGATCATTAAATCGATCCATTTGTCGGCAACTTTAAACTGGGGTACTACGCGATATCCGCGGCTGGCGATGGCCAAGGCGACATCGAGCTCAAACCAACTTTCAAATGGGTGCGGAGGATTCTCAATGCCACGGTTCGACTCTGCGGCCGTGCGCCGCAGATTTTCAGCCTCTTCACCAAGCGATTTACTGATTCGGCTTTCCGGATTGGTGAAATAGTTAAGTAATCGATAGCGCAGACATTTTTCGCTAAGGTCGTCGAGCTTGGCGGAGTGGAAAAGCCACATCTGATCGCGGGCGCGACTGGCCGCGACATTGAACCGACGCTCGTCGGGGCGTTTGGTGAGTGTTCCTATGGTTTCGTTGGGCGCGGCCACCATACTTAGAAATATGACGTCTCGCTCGTCACCTTGGAAGCTGTAGGGTTCGCCGCAAACGATTCGTCGGGCTTCAAGCTCTTCAGCTCCCAAACATTCGAGCAACTGTTGTTCGATTTGACGGGCTTGTGCTCTTCCCTGCAAGACGATCACGCCAATTGTTTTGCCCTGATAACGATCATTCGCGCAGCGTTCGCAAATTGCCTTTACAACCTCCTCCGCTTCCGGTCGATTGATAACACCTTGACCAGCACCTTCACGAAGACCGTTTGGCACGTACTTTGTGACTAATGGCTCCAAACGATTTGGCGGGTACTCTCGAAGTGGAATCAAAGGGCTTCCTGAATAACACAAGTCATTACTAAACCAGATCAACTCTGGCATACATCGGAAGTGTTCCCGCAGAGTAATTCGTTCGCGTACTCGAATGTCGGCGTGATCAAAGATGCTCGAATCGATATTGAACGAATCCCAATGTGCGAAATCAAAAAGGAATTTTTGAATTAAGCTTTGAACGACATCTTGATTGACAAATCCGGACTCGGGACGAATTTGCTTATCGTCGCCAATAATCAGCACTTGCTTGCCCAAGAATAAAAGTGGCAGCGCCTCTGGTCCGCATTGCGAGGCTTCATCAACAATGATGACGTCGAACGTACCAGCCTTTGCTTCTACCGTCTCATATACACGGTAAAGCGGCATTACCCAAGCCGGGACCGCATCTTTGCAATGCTGCAAATGATACTGTGCTGCTCGAAGATGCTTGGCAGCGTGCTTGCCAGTTCCTGCGCCATAGCGTTCCATCGCCTTCTCCCAGCCCATAAGATGCTCGATTTGTTCGGGGGTCATGCATCGAAAGCACTCGAACGCCGCGCGGCTTGCCACTAGCCGTGCAGTTCCGCGTTCAATTTCAGTTTCGAGTTGTCGTAACCTACGTTCAAGCGCAGCCAGATCGGAGTCGAGAAACTCCCTTAGCCATCTGCAACCGCGAGCCCAAGCGTAGGCTCGCGAAAAGTCGTCGATACGATTGTGCCAAACTGTAGCGGTCGGATCCGCTTTGATCGCATCCAGCAACATGGGCGTAGTTCCTCGCAACAACTCCTCAATTCTTTGAAGTTGAATTATTTCGGCTGCTTTGTTACGCAGTTCGCCGAGTTCCGTCAGACATCGGGTGAAACCATCGACATCCCGCCGCTCGATACAATCGGCGATGCACCCAGCGATCGGATGAACATCTTTATTGTGTGCAAACTCGCGAATCGGTTTGAGCCACTGATCAATGGTTTTCGAAATGTGAGTCAACTGCTGAAAAGCAGAGACCGAAGCGCAGGCTGCCAACAACTCGTTTACGCTATTGGGGTCTTGCCAATTTGGCAAATGCAGGCCGGGTACACTTTCTACGGCCGTCATTGCTGCCTGCCGAAAGCGGATGATTTCTCAGACAGCGTTTTAGCCACACCGCACGTTCGGTCAGCGTTGCTACCTGGACGGAAAGTGGCGACGAGGTTCGCTTGACGTACTGCGCCCAATACTTCCAAAGTGTGTCGATCGTTCGCAGGGTAGATAGATATTCAAGCAATTCCCGCAAGTTTTCTGGAGTATCACATTTCTTCCCATTGACTCGCGTATTCTGCCAAATTTGACGGCACTCGCGGACAATTTTGCTACGAAACGGCCCGAATCCAAGCGATTTGCCCTGCTCCAAGTATTCGAGAAGTCGCTGTGCGCCGGACTCTATTTCACGTTGGTGTACCTCAGGCAAGCTTGCCTCGCAGCGATCCGCGGTTGCCGCGCGTTCAGCCAAACCCCGAATCAATTCCTGAGAACGGCGAAATAATTCATTCCAAGTGGCAAAGTTGCCTGCCAAAATGTCGCGAAGGGCGGAGGTTTGCCAAGCGGCCGCTCCCGTGCGCAATGACGCAAAATGCTTCAGAAAGGCATTGAGTGCGAGCTCTATTTGTTGGATAGATGCTGAAGCGCTGCCAGTCAGCAGTTTTCCGGCATCTGAACATAGACGATTCTGCTGGGCGTTTGTCGTAGTTTGCAGCCGCTTTTCACGCTGTACCGCGGATATGAATTCAGGGCTGGGTGGCAATTTACTTTCGGAGATGAGTTGCAGGCAATGCTCCGCTTCCTGACTCGCGGGATATTTTTGCCGCAGTACTCGGAAGGCATTAAGCTGCCCAGCCGAGATTGCAGGCTCTTCATCCGGACGCACTTCGTCGACAAACCAGTCGAAGGTCTCCCGTTCGCTTTCAAGCTGTTTCGCAATAGCGGCGGCAGTTCCACGATAGGCAACGCCGGCCACAGAAAATTTGCGCGTGTCGCGTTCCCGGATTTCGATAATTTGTTGTTTAACGGAGGATTGCTCCGCCGTAAGATTCAATAGCCGCTTCTCCTGTTCAGCGATCTCGCTTCGGTTTCGTTTGGCGTCCCATTTGGAATGTCGCGAAGTATTCCCTGAACACTTTTTTCCATCGCTTTTCGTTCTGCAAGCCCACTTCCTAATAGGCTCACGCAAAGGGGCCGCAATTCTTCTGGTAATTTCTTCTGCAAGACCTCTAATGCACGTGGTGTTTGTGCGGTGACGAGAATGCGCTTACCCGTAGCTAATAAATGGCAAATCAAATTCGCGATCGTCGTTTCCTGTGCCAGGCGGACCTTGCACCAGCACGCCCTGCTTCGAGCGAAGAGCCAGAACGATTTGCTCTTGTTCAGAATTGGTTGGAAGGGGGAAGTAAATATTTTCCGGTAGAGCAGGTTCCGACGCGGATCGTTCGGCGGGAACTTGATCAGACCCACAGTTGCCGGCGACTTCACAAAGTTTCGCAAACTCGGGGGGCAAGTCGCCACCAGCACTGACGTGCTCTTTCATGGCAGCTAGAACTTGCCTGAGGCCACGTTGCGATCTTCGTCGAAGGATCAACGTTGGCGCAAATGAAACAGTCGGTTTATTGGTTGCAGTCGTAATCTGTTTAAGCAAGTCGGAGTGATATTCGCCGTTGTCCGCAAGCAACCGCGCCAAACCAGATAGAACGTCGTCAATAATCGTGCGATCCCAGGGGTCGTCCTCCGCCTGTTTTAATTTTTCGCGCGCCTCTTCTTCCGCATTGGCCGGCTGGTCGGTCACGTCGAGCATATCGAGCTCAACGGCGAGTTGGACGCCGTTTTGATGCGGTTTAACCTGAAACCTCGCTCGGTTTGGCTCGAATTCCAAATCGCAGCGAGCAGTAATCAAATGGCGGTTCACCGCGTGGCCTGACGGGCAGATCCACGTAAGAAGTCCCAGACCGATGGCTAATTCGTACTCTTCACCGAGGCGTTGCTGCGTCTTATGGATTTCGTACAGTTTTGCATAAACGCTTTGGACCGCTTTCCATTTCAGATGCCGTACTGCCCAAGGCCGCCAGTGCTTCTCCAAGTAGTCGCTCCAGGCGCGTTTGACCTGAGGATGATCTTCGAGTTGCAATTGCTCGACGAATTCTTCCGATTCGCCGTCATCTGATTCTGCACCGGCCATCACAGGTGCAGGTTTTGCCTTTGCGATCGTTTGGAGCAGGCGAGGTTCTTCGTTTGAACGTCGCAATTCCCGTTCATCAACCCAGTCCGAACATGTTGATGGTGGGTCGGCCAATTGCGGTTCGTGTCGCTGTTGAATATCGATCCAGGCGTCGGTGGACTCGCCATCTTCCAAGCCCCATGCCACAGTAAAGCATCCCTTTTCGTGCGGGATGTCGTAAAGCCAGAGAAGTGCTTCATACTGATCGACCTCACGGATCAGCTTTGTACGAAGCTGGGCGAGTTGCTGGAGAAACTCAATCAACCGTTGGGGACGCGTCGCTGGATCAGCTTCCGGTTTTTGCATTGCCCCGACTCTTGAAATGTATTTGCGGGTTTTCGTGAGGGCATTGAGATTATGCCCCCACAAACGGGTTAATGCAAATCATTCAGTTTTCCCGGCCTTCACAAGCCGGGCTATTTCCTGTCGGGCCGCTGGCCCTCCGAACACATGTTGCGAAGTGTGGTTTACGTAGGCGGGTCTCTCCGAGACCCGCATGCCAGTCTCGGAGAGACTGGCCTACGTAACGTGGTGCAAGCTTTTTTTTCGTTCCCACGCTCTCCGTGGAGACGCACTGGGGCAACGCTCTGCGTCGTGAGAGATGCCAAGCCGATTGTGAGGCAAATCAGTTAGAAGCTACGAAGTCGGCAACGCTTCCGCCTCTTCCAGCTCTTCCGGCGGGACGCGGGCGATGGCGACTAGGGTGTCGCCTTCTTCCAGGCTCATAATCCGCACCCCGTGCGTATTGCGGCCGGTGTTGCGGATTTCTTTCACCGCCACACGCTGGATTTTGCCGCGGGCAGACATCATCAGGACTTCATCATCGTCATGAACCGCAACAATGCCGACGACCGGGCCGTTGCGCTCGGTGCGGATGTTGCGCACGCCCAGGCCACCGCGGTTTTTGGTGGGATACCGGGCGGAGGAGGATTCCGCTTCTTCGGAGTCGGCGGGTTCGGCTTCCGCTGACTCGGATTCCGTTTCTGATTCCGGCGCTTCGTCGGCCAAAACGCCAAGCGGTTCAGCACCATTTTCTTCCGGCTCCTGACCACTGATGCCCGACTCCTCCTCTTCCTCCGGGCTGTTGGGTCCAAACAACGTACGCTTGCCGAAACCGAGTTCGCAGGCGGTTAACAGTGCGGCTTCAGGATCGGCCACGACCAAGCCAACTACCCGATCGTCGCCCCGCAGCCGAATGCCGCGCACGCCGCTGGAATTGCGGCCCATCGGGCGGGCATTGGATTGACGGAAACGGATGGCCTGACCGTGGGCCGACGAAATCACCAGTTCGTCGCCAGGTTTGGTGAGCACCACGTCGATTAACTCATCACCTTCACGCAAATTGATGGCGATGATGCCAACGCGCTTTGGCCGGCCGTACGCCGCCAGAGCGGTTTTCTTGACCAGGCCCTTACGCGTGACCATTGCCAGATAATGGTCGGGCAACGAAAAATCGCGAATGGCAATACAATTGGCAATTTTCTCGCCCTCGGTCAAATTCAGCAAATTGACGACGGCCCGGCCACGGCTTTCACGGCTAAGCTGCGGCAAGTCGTACACTTTCTGCCAATAAACTTTGCCGTAGTTGGTAAAGAACAGCAGGTAATCGTGGGTACTGGCGACGAACAAATGCTGGATTGGATCTTCTTCATCGGCCTTGGCGCCGGCGATGCCTTTGCCGCCGCGACGTTGAGCCCGGTAGGTGCTGGCTGGCGTGCGCTTGATGTAACCGTTGTGACTGATGGAAACAACCATCGTCTCTTCAGTGATGAGATCTTCCAGATTGATCTGGCCGATTTCTTCGCCGCTGATTTCAGTAAGCCGCTTATCGCCGTACTTGCGTTTCAGTTCCAGGCAATCGCTGCGGATGATGGCGCGGATATTTTTCTCGTCCGACAGAATTCGCTGATGCTCGGTAATTTCTTCCAGCAGCTTGTGATGCTCGCCGGCGAGCTTTTCTTGCTCCAGATTGACCAGCTGGCCCAGCGTCATTTTCAAAATCGCATCGGCCTGCACGGCGGTTAGCGTGTAAGTATCGCGCACGCCACGTTCCTGCTGAAACAGCTTGAAACCCTCGTCGCCCAGGGCCCGTTGCATCATCGAGGCAGGCGCTTCGACGCCCATCAACCGGGCCTTGGCTTCGGCCTGTGTGGCCGAGGAACGGATGATGCGAATCACCTCGTCGATGTTTGCATACGCCAACAGCAAACCTTCGACCGTGTGCTTCCGCTGCCGCGCTTTTGCCAACAAAAACTGCGTGCGACGGCGAATAACCGTGGCCCGATGGCGGATAAATTCTTCGAGCAAACTCTTGAACGAAAGAACGCGTGGTTTGCCATCGACAAGTGCCAGGAAAATGATCGAAAACGTGTCTTGCAGCGGCGAAAATTGATACAGCTGGTTGAGCACCACTTCCGGATCGGCATCTCGCTTCAGCTCGTAAACCAAACGCACTGGCTCTTTCAAATCGCTCTCGTTGCGGCCCGCCGAGATGCCCTTGATTTTGTCTTCCGCGATCAGCTCGGCAATTTTCAATTCCACCGCGTCGCGGGCTTGTTGATATGGAATTTCACTCACGACGATGCGGTAGCGCCCTTTGCCGTGTTCTTCGATCCGACGCGTGCCCGCAGGGTGATGGTGCTGCGACCGGTATGATACGCCCGGCGAATGCCAGTGCGGCCCATCACGATGCCGCCGGTTGGAAAATCGGGGCCGGGGCAAATTTCCAAGAGCGTATCGATCGAAACGTCGGGTTCGTCGATCACGCGAACCAATGCATCGCATACTTCGCTCAAATTGTGCGGTGGGATGCTGGTTGCCATTCCCACGGCGATGCCGCCGGAACCATTGACCAGCAAGTTCGGCAATTTCGAAGGCAGAACGGTTGGCTCGCTATGCCGCTCATCGTAGGTTGGAATGAAATCGACGGTGTCGAGTTTCAAATCGTCGAGCAACAATGCGGCATATGGCGACATCCGGGCTTCGGTGTATCGCATGGCCGCGGGCGGCAAACCGGCGATCGAGCCGAAGTTGCCTTGCTTGTCGACCAGCACGTAGCGCATGTTCCATTCCTGGGCCATGCGCACCAGGGTGGGATAGATGACGCTTTCGCCGTGCGGATGATAGTTGCCGCTGGTGTCGCCGGAAATCTTTGCGCACTTTACGCGGCTCGCGCCGGGGGTGAGATTCAGATCGTTCATAGCAACCAGAATTCGTCGCTGCGAGGGTTTCAATCCGTCGCGCACATCGGGCAATGCGCGGCTGACGATCACGCTCATGGCGTATGTCAGATAGCTTTCGCGCAGCTCCTGCTCGATGGGCAATTCGATCAGCCGACCCTGAGGGGGCATGTCACCGGCAGCCGCAGCGCCGCTCGCAGCGCCACCATTATCGAATCCGCCGTTGTCATCGGGGGTCAAATCGTCCGGTCCGTTCGGGTCGTTGGCGTCGGTAGACAACGCTCAAATCCTTTCGTTGCGCGGGTTCGTATCGGCATCTTCTTGGTCGAAAGCCGATCGCTTAATTCGGTTAATTAGTCGCCGGTAAAATCGATGTTTGGAGAAGCCCAAATTCTATCGTTTTTAGGCTGGATCCACAATCGTCTCCGCCGCGGATAATCTCGTCGCAAACCATTGAATGGAAGGAGTTTGTGCTTCGGTGATCGTGACGAAGTGCGAGCGGAGATAATACCGCATAACGAGGTCCGATTCCCACAATTCCAAGCCATTACCTGGGGGTTGCGTTCCGATCGTCGGCGATCGATAACCGAAGGATGCACGCGAGGGGGCGGCCCTGGACGGATTCTCTCTAAAGGAACCGAAGGAGCGACAATGACCACTCTGGTTACCGGCGCTACGGGTCTGGTTGGAAACAACGTCGTGCGGCTGTTGCTGGACCGCGGCGAGCAAGTTCGAGTGCTGGTGCGGAACTGCTCCGATTCAAGTCCTCTCCAGGGGTTGAATGTCGAAACTGTGCGCGGTGATGTTCAAGATTTGGCTTCGGTCCAACGTGCTTTCGAAGGTGTCGATCGTGCCGTTCATTGTGCGGCTCATGTCCATATCGGCTGGCGAGGTCTGAAGCAACAACAGGCGATCAATGTCGAGGGCACTCGCCATGTTGCCGATGCGGCTTTGCAAAGCGGCGCACGTTTGGTGCATGTATCGAGCGTCGATGCCTTGGGCGTCGGTACACTCGATCAGCCGATTGACGAAAACAGCGAGTTCGACGGCGCCGTGCTTTGTCCCTATGTGGCCACGAAGCGTGAAGCCGAGCGCGTGGTGCTGGAACGAGTCGCCCGAGGATTGGATGCTGTGATCGTCAATCCCGGATTCATGCTTGGCCCGTGGGACTGGAAACCGTCTTCCGGACGCATGCTGTTGAAGATTGCCACCGGTTGGGCGCTCGTCGCTCCGCCCGGCGCGAATTCCTACTGTGATGTGCGCGACGTCGCCGAAGGAATTGTTGCCGCAATGGAGCGTGGTCGCACTGGCGAGCGCTATGTACTGGCCGGCAAGACACTGACTTACATGGAAGCGCTGAAAATCTTTGCCCGCATCACCGGCCAACGACCGCCGTTTCGGATTGCCCGCAAGGTGACGGTCAGAGTTGTCGGTTGCGTCGGCGATCTGCTGGCATGGATCACTGGTCGCGAATCTGACGTGAATTCCGCCGCCACGGAAATGTCGATGCTGCCGAAAAACTTCTCGAGCACCGCGCCAAGGCCGAACTCGGTTATCAGTCCCGGGATGTGGAACAATCGGCAATTGACGCTTGGGCGTGGTTTCAAAAATATGGCTACGTGAAGGCGTAACAAATTCGGTGATCACTCGGCCGTAATGACTAGAGCAGCGGCTGGACCGAGACGGGAACTGCTTAGTTTGACGAATGCCCGGCGATCGGTCCGCAGTGGTTCTCCGCGAATGACATTAACAGGACACGTTGGGTCAGGCTTTTCATAGTTCAGCGTGAAAGGAACCTCGCCCTCGGCAAGTCCGACTATGCTGCTGGCCAGTTCCGTCGCTCCGCAGCCAGCGCCCAGATGGCCGAAGAAACTTTTCGGCGCGGTGACAGGCACATCGCCAAGAACGGCCTGAATGGCTTGGGCTTCGTAACGATCGTCTTCGAGGGTGCTCAGACCATGGGCATTGACATGGCTCATGCTCGCGGGCTCCAGCCCAGCGCGATCAAGAGCGCTGGTTAGCACCTGTCGGATCGCTGACCCGCAAAGCGGCTGATCGGCCTTTAGTGGTTCGTGGGCGCTGCCGTAACTGAGAACGCGGCCCAAAATTCGGGCTCCGCGTCGTTCGGCGTTTTGCCGGCTTTCCAACACGAAAGCCGCAGCGCCTTCACCATTCACGAGTCCGTCTCGATCCGCATCGAACGGTCGTGAGGCACGCTCCGGGTCGTCATTGCGGTGGGATAGATCGAGATCGCCGCGGTAAGCCATCGCAGTCGGATGAATCCGCCTCCCACACCACCTGCAATCATCACATCGGCTTTGTCGCGCTCGATCACATGGACCGCCTCGCTGATGGCGGCCAGACTGCCCACGTCGCTGTGCCCAATGGTGTTGTTCGGCCCGCGGGCATCCTGAGCAATGGCGATATGGCAAGCCACCATGTTCGGCAAGTTTTTGAGGAGCCACAGCGGGTAGGTCTCGCTCATGGCGACTTCACCCCAACGGCTGATGTCGAGCTTCCGATCCAACTTGCATGCTCGATATGCGGCTTCCAAATCGTTCAGTTCGCAATAGATCATTTCAGCGCCAAACACGACTCCCAATCGATCGGGCTCGGTGCGCGATGAATCTAGTGCAGCGTCGGCGAGTGCCATATCGGCCGCTGCAAAACCGAACTGAATTTCGCGGGCCATCACCTTCAAACTCTTCCGCGGGCGAACGTATGCCTTAGGATCGAAGTCGCGTACTTCTGCCCCGAAGTGTACGGGAAAGCCCGATGAGTCGAACCGAGTGACCGGCCGCACTCCGCTAACACCGTTGCGGAGCGACGTCAAAAAAGCGTCGCGCCCAATGCCAATCGGGCTGACAACGCCGAGGCCGGTGATCACGACATCGCGGCCGGCGGCTTTCAGGCTTTGTGAACCCATGTCGAAGAGAATGACGAAGCTCGGAAGTCAAAAATCGAGTGCAACTCGAAATTCAAAGGTCCAAATGAGTTGCAGTCACCTGTACAGAGTATAAGCCGACTTTAAGCTTCGTGCGTCGAAGATCATTCGCTGTTCAAAGTCGAGCTTTAAGCATCTCGAATATTATTCCACTCGTGCCGTGTGCTCGGTCAACGGGAAATCGTACAGCCGGTACGTTTTCGTGCGTCGTGCGCCGCCTTTTTCCAGGCTGGCCCGGGCGAGCGTATTGGTCTCAGAAACCCAAGAGAATTCCGCTTCCACCATACCCATCGCCAGACCTTTGGGAATCAGATTGACCAGCAGAACGATGCCTAGCCCCCATTTCTGATACTCTGGAATCACATTGGTGCTGATCAACCGCACGCGGGTGATATCGCGCTTCTTGCTGAGCAGTTTCAAAAACCCAAACGGAAATAGCCGGCCGTTGATCGCCTTAATGCGCGGATTGTAATCGGGCAAACCAAACACCGCGCCGACTGGTTTGCCGTCCACTTCGGCAACGCAGGTCAGCTCCGGAACGATAACGTGTTTCATGTCGCGGGCCATCCAATCCAGCTCGGCCGGCGTGATCGGTACAAAGCCCCACACATGCAGACAGGATTTATTATAGATGTCGAGAAACAGTCGCACATCGTCCAAGAACCGCGTTCGATCCAGCGGCCTCGTCTTCAAATTGAATGTTCGATGCACGCCCTCGACCAGCGGTCCGACGCGCTTCAACTGATAATCGAGATCGTCGTACAATCCAAGATAAGCGTACAAATCGTGAGTTTTGACGAAGCCGTACGATTCAATTAGCTCTGCGTAGTACGGTGGGTTGTACGTCATCATGAACGTGGGGTGATCGTTGAACCCTTCCACGAGCAGCCCGACTTCATAATTCAGCGACGGATTCGCCGGTCCGCGGATGGCGTGCAAGTTTCGCTCGGCCAGCCAGGACCTGGCGGCATCGAACAGCGCATGAGCCACGCTCGGATCGTTGATGCATTCAAAGAAGCCGAAAAAACCCCGGCGCTCATTGAAATGTCGGTTATGTTCGTGATTCACGATGCCAGCAATGCGGCCGACCACCTGGCCGTCGCGGCGAGCCAAAAATGTTTGCACCTCGCCGATTTCCTGAAACGGATGCCGCTTCCAACCGACCAGCCGTTTGAAACTGTCGCGCAGCGGCGGCACCCAAAACGGATCGTTGCGATACAAATGCCACGCAAACCGCATAAAGGACCGGCGATCGCGCCAGCCACGCACGGGCTCAACAACCACATCCGCCATCTGAATTTCACCCGCGAACGCGAAGCGCTTTCATTAAGAATCGATCGTCCGGCAAGAAGCATTGCACTATCGCAGCGGGCCGGAAGACGGTCAAGGGCGAGAAAGGCGGCCGGAAATGTAGACATCTTCACCAAGCTGCCGAATTTGCTGATCAGTAAGTTGCAAAGCCGCTGCGATTTTTTTAACACCGACGCCCGCAATTGCCAACGCAGCACCGACGCCGCCGATTAGCTTCGGGGCGATGAAAACATGCACTTCGTCGATAGCGCCGGCATCGAAGAACGATCCGAGGAGCTGGCCGCCCCCTTCTACAAGCACGTTGGTCATCCGGCGGCGGCCGAGTTCCGTCAGCAGTGTTTGAATGTCAACGTTCGGCGTGATATCGCTGCGATCGGCGTCACCACAGGTGAAAACTTCACAGCCTAGCGATTTCAGCCGCGCCACACTTTCTGTGGCTGCGTTCGGACCAACCGCAATTAACACAGGCGCACTCTTCGCCGTCTGAACCAGCTGACTTTCCGACGCCAGCGACGCAGTGCTGTCCGCCACAATTCGCGCAGCGACTCTCGGTCCGGGCGGACGCGCCATTAACAGCGGATCGTCGTGTTCGGCGGTGCGGCGACCCACCATGATGGCGTCCATCCTGCCGCGAAGTTTCTGGACGATCGCCCGCGAGGATTCGCTCGATATCCATCGGCTGTCGCCGGTACGAGTGGCAATTCTGCCGTCGAGCGTCATAGCCCATTTAGCGATGATCCACGGAATTCCAGTTGTAACGAGTTTTAGATAGGGCGCATTCAATCGTCGCGCTTCCGATTCCATTAAGCCGACATCAACTTGCACACCCGCCGCTTCCAGCAATGCAAGCCCACGTCCGTTGACTTTCTCGAACGGATCATGCTGCGCGGAAACGACCCGCGCGATGCCGGCGGTAATCAGCGCCTCGGTGCACGGCGGTGTCTTCCCGCGATGACAACATGGTTCGAGCGTGACATAGGCTGTCGCGCCCCTTGCTTGTGAGCCCGCGATTCGCAATGCTTCGACTTCCGCATGCGATCCGCCAAATCTTTGGTGCCAGCCTTCGCCAACCACTTCGCCGTTACGGACGATGACGCAACCAACCATCGGATTCGGTTCTACGAACCCCTCGCCGCGCGCCGCTAATTCCAAGGCACGGCCCATAAACAGGGCATCCAGTTCAGGATCGGAAGGCGTTATGCGGAAGGCGGATGGTGTTTTCATAAAGCCGCGACTGTTGGCCGCGCCGCTGGCGGTTAGCAAAACTGATTCTCATCGGCAAACCCGGCGGCCGCAAGCGCTGCCTGATAATCGTGCGGCGAGTTCAAATTGCGAAGCGATTCGAGTTCCGGATCGACGTCAATCAACTCTTTTGCATCAAGCCACCGAACGGATAACTGAGGCAGCCAATCCATAAGTCTCAGTTGGCCAGCAGCCAACATTTGATCAACCTGCTGAAAAGCGCTTGATCGGTAAACCCCGGTCAGTGGTTGCGGAAACTCGTCGATCACCGGAACTGTAGCCTGATGATCGCTGTCGAGCAGCTCGATGATGCGGCAAATGAATTGCGGCTTCACGAGCGGCGTGTCGCAAGCAGAAACATATGCGGCCTCGACATTCGTGAGCGCTCGCCATCCGGCTGCGATACCTTCCAACGGGCCGTGCCCTGGCAATCGATCTCGGACAACCAGTACATGGGCGTCCAAAACTGGCAATTCTTGCCCTGTCGCTGCGACAACGACGATCGGCGAGACCGCTTCGCCGACCAACCGGGCAACCCGCTGCAACAATGTCTCCGGCCCGAACGGCAGCATCGCTTTGGCTACGCCCATTCGCCGGCTGCGTCCGCCCGCCAGGATGATGCCGCCCACCTTCATGGCCGTCGCTCCCAGGCAAAACAGAGCGAGCCGGACGAATTCTCGCCCGGCTCGCGGTTCAATTTCGATTCTTTCGGAACTCAATTACTAATCGAGGAAACCCAAGAGCTCCTGAGCTCGGCTAGGCTGCTGTAATTTGCGAACAGCCTTGGCTTCAATCTGACGGATGCGTTCGCGTGTCACTTTGAAGATGTGGCCGACTTCCTCGAGCGTGTAGCTGTAGCCATCGCCCAAGCCGTAGCGGAGCTTGATGATTTCGCGCTCCCGGTAGCTGAGCGTTTTCAGTACCTTATTGATGCGGCTCTTCAGCATTTCCTGTGCGGCGCCGACCGCAGGATTTTCCGCATCGCCATCGGGCAGCAAATCGCCGAAGTGGCTGTCTTCGCTGTTGCCGACTGGCCGATCGAGGCTGATCGGATAGCGGCTCATTGCCAGCACGCGGCGAGTTTCGTCGATCGCGGTGCCAGCCGCGTGAGCGGTTTCTTCAATTGTCGGTTCGCGACCCAACCGCTGCAGAAGTTCACGCGAGACATTGCGGACGCGCGACATAGTCTCGACCATATGCACCGGAATGCGAATTGTGCGGCTCTGATCGGCCACCGTGCGCGTGATCGCCTGGCGAATCCACCATGTGGCATATGTGCAGAACTTGAAGCCGCGGCGATATTCGAATTTGTCGACGGCCCGCATCAAGCCGGCATTGCCTTCCTGAATCAAATCCAAAAAGCTCAGGCCGCGGTTGCGATATTTCTTGGCGATGGAAACCACCAACCGCAAGTTGCCTTCCGATAGTCCGCGTTTGGCCTGCTGATATTGAGCGTAGATGCCCTTGATATGCCGGATGCGGTTACGCAAACTCGTTGGCGTTTCCTGCGTACAGCGCAGGATTTGCCGAAACTCTTTTACCCAGGCAGAGCGTTCTACCGGCGGAAGTTTGGCCCGACGGTGAGAGTCGCACAGATTCCGCAGCTCGTCGCCACGACGGCTGAAATCGTCCAGCGTCTTGATCATCGTCTCGATGCGCTGCGTGCGCAGGCCAAGCTCTTCAACCAACTTCACAGCCCGTTTGCGGCGACGATTCAAGCGACGCCACGCTTCGCGGCGCACGCTCATTTTCGTCGATTTGCTAAACGAGGTCCGGAAATCGGCCTTGTTTCGTGCCAGCAATTCCTGAACAGTGCCAAGATTGTGCGGCAGACGACCAAGAATCTGATCTTTCTCCAGCCGATCGGTCACGCTTACCTGCACCGTGCGATCGAAAGGCAATTCACCTTTGTGAACACGGTTCAGAATTCGAACTGCGTACTGAATGACAAAATCGCATTCCAACAGCTTGCGGCGGAACTTGGCGCGCGTGATTTCAATACGCTTTGCTAGCGCGATTTCCTGATGCCGAGTTAGCAGCGGGATTTCTCCCATCTGTGTCAGGTACATGCGCACTGGGTCGTCGGACCAGCTTTCGCTGTCGCCTTCAGCCAGAAGCTCTTCGGCTTTGAGTTCCGCCTCGATGTCGCCGGTGGGCAAAGGGCCTGCCACCAGTAGATCGTCATCGACATCCACCGAATCGGTATCTTCAACCACCTTATCGACCAACTCGACCGCTTCTTCCTGACCCGGCGTTACGTCGTCTTCCAAATCGTCAAGCAACGTGTTGTACAAGAGAGAACTCCTCTAGTGGATCAAAACTGACATGGAGTTGGGAGCAGGGAATCAGCGAGAATGAAAAGGCACGATAGTCCGTGACGCAGAGGCGAAAAGGTGGGTCAGGGCCTCCTGGCAACTACACGGTAAACTTCCTGCCGCATGCGATCCCAAGCCCACCATTATCTACTTGATGCCGAACAAATTCAAACAAATTGTACACCCGACAATGCCATCGAACTGGCCCCCGCGTAATTTGGTAAAAAATTCCGCCGGGCCCCAATAACACCGCGGTATTATATTTCCCATTTACCCCAAATTAACAGAATCAGGTTTGTTCATTGCCTGCGGAAGGTCTCGCCCTCACCAAAGCAATTAATGCGCCCGTTCCGATTGCCTGAACGACACTTTGGCGAGCCGAGCCACCCGCCTTGCGCGTGCGTGAACAAATTCTGTCTCCAACTGTAATTCGAGGCCCAGCGCGGGTCCAGAGGCGCAGCATTTTTTGCCCGATCACCGCTCAAATCATCAGTTCGTCACCGTTGCAGGCAGGTTCACGACTTGGATCTGGTAACGCACAGCTGGCCGCGCGCTTGTGGACCATCAGGCGGCAAGTTAGCATACGGCTCTCCCGGCACTTCTCTGCCATCCCTGTTTTTGGGTTGTCCCCAAGAACGGCTTTGAAATACTGGTAGATTAGCGCGATATGAAGTACCTGATTCCTTGCCCTGCGTGCGGCACTCGAGCGCCGGTCGAATTCGGGCAGGCGGGGCAAACCGTCGTATGTTCTTGCGGACATTCAATCGAAGTGCCGTCGATCCGCAAATTGCGTCAATATGAGTCGGTCGCCGAAGAAAAGGCCACTGAATCAACTTGGACTAAACGCAAGGGTGTGGCGTTTCTGGGAAGTGCAATTCTTGCAATTGCGGCACTGGTTGCCGCTGTTTTGTTTTTCCTACGCCCAACCGTTGACTTCGAGAATGTTCCAAAAGTTGAAACCAACGCAAAGTTAATTCAGCAAGAGATCGATTCGCTGTCGTCCGACGAAGGTCTTATCCGGTTCGTGTTGATGCAACCCTGGCCCCCAACGCCGTTCGCCCAGCGGCTGGAGAAAGGTGAAGTCCCTGTATATTTGCTCGCTAGCGCCGAGTTGATCTCGCGGTTCGAAGGGCCCGGTCAGCAATTCTTGGCTTCCAAGCAAGCCTTGGAGATTGCCCAAAAGGTGGCGGCGCGGAACGCGGATTTGTTAGAAAAACAAAGGACTCGCAAGCGAATCAATGATTGGCTGTCGATTGTCGCGGCGCTCGGCGGGGTCGGCTTTATCGTTGCCGGCTCAGCGTTGTTTATCGGGAATGGGCAATTGCACGATCCGGCACGCGGCAAACCAACCCCACGAAGTTCAAAGCAATCGACCGCCGGCCGTCGCTAACCACCGCTGGATAAGGCTCGAATTCAAACTTGGAAGTACGTCGGCTTGCCGATCCGGGTTCCCGGTAGAACTTTCGCGCTTAATTCGTCTTGGTCGAGCGCAAACAACGGGCTGATTTCCACCGGCACATCGGCAGCAACGGTTGCTCCCGCCGCCGCCAGCCAGTCTCGATAGAGCCATACCATGGCCGCCTGGCAAGTGTCGGGCGAATCGCGCTCTGCGCCGGGCGCATTTTTCACCGGAGCGAAGGTTTGCGCCGCATCCGTCTCAACGACAATTGAATTCGTCGCCCGCGGCAGCAAATCGAATATGAACCGCTCAAATTTGATCGCATTGGGCTCGGCTGGCTCAATCGTTTCCCCTTGGTCATTCAAATACGGCACTTTCTTCCGAGCAACATGGTACGGCAACGCATCAGCATCGCGGCTGGCGCAGCAAAAAGTCGACGTCGAAAACGTGAATTGCTGTGTTGCCAGCCCAAAGCCGCAGCGAACCGTCGGCGTTGCGCTGTTCGGCTACTTCGGCCGACAGATCGCTGTATTCAATGATGTGTGCGCGGCTGTCAATTTGCACAATGTTGCCGACGCGTTCCAAGGGGTCGCGCTTGGCGATGGCCAGGGTCGACATCTCCGAGCTCGACAGGATGTGGTAACCAATCAATATTGGATCGCACATTTCGACCAGCGGATTATCGACCTGAAAGTAAAACAAGTGCTTGATGCCGCGCCGCTCGATATCGGCCAAACCACCGCTGCGATCGAGTGCCGCTAGCGTGCCTCCGTGACCATCGGGGCTTAGCGCCACCTCCGCCTTGCCTGCCAGCAGCACCTTCCCGCCGACCGCGTCCACCGCGGGCATTACGCCCTGGCAAAACACTCGTACCGAGTCGGCCGAAAGTCCAAAACGATTGTTTTCGCTGAGGTACTCTTGGGTCTCTGCATCCGTTGCCGGACTGGTCATCAAATACAGCGGAATCGCCGCACCGAAGCGCAGGCCGATTGCCCGCAGCTTTTCCAAGAGAATCTGGAACAGCGAGGCGCCGGAAACCGGACCGATTTTGTACATGCCCTTTGGATGATCGAAGCGGAGGCGCGTTCCCTGACCGCCGGCCACAAGAATTGCACCCACCTGCCCACTTCGCAGTGCCTTTTCTCCCGCCACCCGAGCCTCTTTGGCAGAAAACCGATTGCCACTGCCGTCGAGTCGAAACGCCGTCGGCGGTTGGGCGCGGCGTGCGAGCGCCGCCCAATCTGCATTTCCACTGGCCTGACGATGCAATCTTGCGACGAGAGGAAAATCGATCAGCGTAATTTGCGCTGCCAGCCGCTGGCGCTCTGTGCTCGTCAATTCATCCCAGAACTGCAGCAGATGCTGCTGACCATGCGAAGCCAGCAATCCGAGCAAATTGTCATAGCTCGCCGGCGGCATTGCATTAAGCTCGTTCACAAAAATCGCCTGCGAATTCTGTGTTCTGATTTCTTCGCTCGGCCTTCCCTAAAGCCAACCACGAACCCAAGCATAGGTTAAAAAACACAGCAACGGAAACAACACAAAGATCACCCCGTAGGTATAAATCGTCGTCCAAACATGACGCGGCCAACGTGCCATTTGAAGTCTACATAGCCCGACCGGGTCGGTCGGAAACATCAAGATTCCATTGCCGAAAAACCGAGCACGGCTGTAGTGGGCTCGCTCGCCGGTACATCCAAGCGCACTTCCCAGCGTACGCCCCAGGGAAGAACCAGCGTGGGCCGAATTTCGCATGCCGTGCCGTCCAAGGCCTCGGCTTCAACCATCGGCTGACTCGCCAGCGCCGGGCAAAATGCAACATGCACAATTGCGGTCCGTTGATCGGCAGCGAAGTTGATCCGCAACCATCCTTCAATATTACACCGCCCTTCGGCCACGCGATAATAATTCAATCGCTGAGTGAGCGACAAATCATTCCAATCGGCCGCAGCCTCGCGTTCTTCCTTGGCATCCTGCAGCAACAGCCTCGACGTCACACGACGACGATCGACGTAAATATCCGACGCGCGTCGCGGATGTCGCGGATGACGACGCAGTGCCAGGAGACCAATTTCACTTCCGGCAACAATCAACCACATCGCCGACAATCCAATGGCCGAACTTGCGGGAACCGACAACGCAAACGCCAACAGTGGCAACGAGACTACAACGATCCAAAACTCGGCGCGTGCTCCTCGATGATGTGTCGCATCCGGCTCACGGAGCAAGCAGCCGACAAGAGCCGCGGTGCCCGCAGCCAGCATCACGCCGACCAGCAGCCCGGTCGGCAAGGGTTCTGAAAGCGCTCCGGCAATCCGCCGAGTCAGCAACATAAGTGCGCTCAGCGCCAGCAGTCCGGTCAGTCCGATCGACGCCACACGGCCAACTTCCGGCGGCGCCGTCGACGCATTCCAAAATCCGCCGGCGCGAGCATATCGATTCACTACCTCCATGCAATTTCTCGCAGCTCGTCCGCCAATCAGGCCATCGCCGGCACGCGCGCGGGCTTTACGCCTGCGGCTTTGGCCAACTCGGCGGCTCGGTGTGTGCTTTCCCAGGTGAAATCTTTGTCGTCGCGGCCAAAGTGACCGCCGGCGGCCGTCTTGGCATAAATCGGCCGTCGCAGGTCCAGATACTTGATAATGCCGCCCGGCGTCAGCGGGAACAAATCGCGCACGAGTTCGCAAATCCGTTCGTCTTCGACACGGCCCGTGCCATCGGTATCAACGTGGATGCTCACAGGCTCAGACACACCGATGGCGTAGGCCAACTGCACTTCGCAGCGGTCAGCCAGGCCAGCCGCCACAATATTCTTCGCCACGTGCCGGGCCATGTAAGCCGCACTGCGATCGACCTTCGTCGGATCTTTGCCGCTGAACGCTCCACCGCCATGCCGACCCCAGCCGCCGTAGGTGTCGACGATGATCTTGCGGCCCGTCAAACCCGTGTCGCCATGCGGACCGCCGACCACAAACCGCCCGGTCGGATTCACATGGTACGTGATTTTGTTGGTGACCAAGTCGCGCGGCAAGCACGGTTCGATCACGTTCTCAATCACAAAGTCACGAATTTCCTTTTGCTGCACACTCTCGTCGTGCTGCGTACTTACCACCACGGTATCGATGCGCACCGGCTTGGCGCCGTCGTACTCCACCGTTACCTGGCTCTTGCTGTCGGGCCGCAGCCATTTCACCACGCCCTGCTTGCGGGCGTCGGTCAATGCATTGGTGATGCGGTGCGCCAGTGCAATCGGCAGCGGCATCAGCTCTGGCGTATCGTTAATTGCATAGCCAAACATCAATCCCTGATCGCCCGCGCCAATTTCTTTGCCCTTGGTTGAATCTTCGTTCACCCCCATCGCAATATCCGGGCTCTGGCTGTGCAGTGCAACCAGCACCGAGCACGTGTCCCAGCCGATGCCCCACTTGGCATCCAGGTAACCCACATCGTGTATCGCATCACGGGCCACTTGCTGAAAGTCGACGACGGCCTTGGAAGTGATCTCGCCGGCCAGCACGCACAGGCCGGTGGTGACCAGCGTCTCGCAAGCCACGCGGCTCATGGGGTCTTGAGCGATCAGCGCATCGAGAATGCTGTCGGAAATCCGATCGGCCAATTTGTCGGGGTGACCTTCGCTGACCGATTCGCTGGTAAACAAAATTCTGCCGGATGCCACGAGTTGCTCTCCTGATCGATGTAAATTTTGACGGTTGCTGCTTGAGATGAGTTGCCGGGAATTGCTCCTTCTCTCCTTGTGGGAGAGGGCCGGGGTGAGGGGTTCTTGGCTGTATGCAGGTCTCCCGACTCCGCACAACTCGGGGTTTTGTCGCCCATCCTGCCGACAAAACCATAGCTCTGCATTATAATTCGTCACTCGTACAGCCTGCAACGGCGCGACGTGCAGGCGATTTTGAAACTTATCGCGCTGGCGCCACTCGAATTTTGTCCAGACAAGCGCGGATTTCAGCCCTGGTTCGACCGGATTGTCGAGCGCCAATCGCCCCCACTGCGGCGGCCTCAACTTCTTTCGCCGATGAGTGTTTCGATTTGTCGGATTCAGCCGGGGCTCGGGAGCGCGAATTTTGTCGCGATCCTGGGGGACCCCGTTAATTTCGGCGAAATTGCTCAATTTTGTCGTCGGTCGCGGCCCCGATGTGCCGCAAAATGCCGCTTCAGCCCGCTGCCGGCCGCGACACAATTCCACCAATTTTGTCGTTTGCGTACTCATTTTTTGTCAGTTTTGGCGGTATGTGGGTAATTTGACGCGGGGGTGGCTACAGGCAGTTTCAAAATACCCGCTCCCTCTCCTTCCGGGAGAGGGTTGGGGTGAGGGTGCCGCTGACAACCAATCGTCAACGCCTATTTATACATTTATGCACTATACAAAACACGTGGCCAAATTCGCAAGTGAAAATGCTACGACTTTGCCAGGGCTGCGCAATCAAGCTCCACGTAAGCCAGCGGCGAAGCGGCGCAGCGCCGCTTGACCCTGGGCATCGATCTGCAACACCTTCGGCGTTGCAACTGGCCGGCGAACCAAACACCTGGCGCATCCACCTTGACGATTATCCAGTCGTGGATGAAATCCACAACGACCGGTTAATCATCCTCGGCCACCGCAGGACATCTACCGCAAAGGCGGATGAGGGCACTGAAAGTCAATGTTGCGATCCCCGCTGCGTGGCGGGATAATCGTTCTGACCTGTCACAGGAACTCGCAGAATGGCCATGACCAAAGTAGAAATGGAGCATCATTGGCAGCAATATGCTGGGCTATTGGCCGAAGCGCAAAGCGCTTCAAGCCAATGCTCACCCAAGGGCGGTTCAATTGTCTGTATCTGCATGGGACCACATCGACGGCATAATGCAGTACGAGTGCAAGTACGCTGGCAGCGAGGCCGTCGAAATCGAAGCCATCGATCTAGTTTTGCGATTTGCTCCATTGCTGTTCGATTTTGAAAGCCTTGATAAGCTTGACGTACTTTTAAAGAGCCAGCGGCGGATTGAGAAAAATTGTTCCGCTGATTTGCCGCGAGGCCGCACAGAAGCAAGACAGTTAATGTGGGACGCTCATCGCCTTTGGAATCACCTCGAACAGCATCCGAGCTGTCATCAGGATAAACTGCGACAGTTGTTGGGCGGCGATCAGGATAGATGGCGATCGCTGGTCGAGGTATGGGAGAAAATGGAAATCGTTCATCGTACGCCGTCAGAGGGCTCATACCTGTTGAAACTCCATACTCGAATGGATGAGCCTGCCACAGCCAAATGCCCGTCGTGCGGTGCCGTCGGCAAGGCGCAAAAGCGCGATTTCTTGAAGAGATTGCCTGCCCGCGCTGCCATGCAAAGGTGTCATTCGTATTAGTTTTCCGCGATCAGACCGCCAGTGTTTGAGGTATTCAATGGACTACGTTGTCATTTGCGTCATTGGCATATTCGGAGGCGGATTCTGCGTGTTCATAGCGCTAGATGCACGACGGCGATTGGTCCAATTGCAGAAGCGGCAGCAAGACGCAAAAGAGGAACGAATCCGAGAGGATTTTGAGAATCTCCGAGTAAAGCACCAAGAGCTCATCCAAGAAACACACCGTGTACATGCCGAACTAAAAGCACAAGAGCTAGCGTTTCAACAACAAACGGCGCAGTTCAAGTCAGAACGAGCCCAGTTCGACGAAAGAGTGATTTCATATTAATGAACTTCAAACTGAGAACGCTGTTCTTAAGAGGGACCTAAGAAATCTCGACTTCAATGTCAGGAAACTCAATTTGGATCGCGAATTGCAGAGGCAAAATTAGGAAAAACTTGATCAACGAAGTAACGAACTCGGCAATCGCTATCTCAAAGACAATGTCAATTGGATTGGCGCTTCTCTGAATGCAAACAATTTCACAAATTGCAAGCAGCGCTTACTGGACGCTATTGAAAACTGCCGTGAAATCGGTTTTGACATCTCAACAACCGAACAAGTCGTTTTGCTGGCCGATCTCAAGCGGGAGTATGAAATGGCAGTTCGTGCCGCCTTCGAACGCGAGGAACAGGCCCGCATCAAGGCGCAAATTCGAGAGGAACAGTTGAGAGAAAAGGAGATTGAACGCGAGCTCAAGCAATTGGATCGTGAGCGGGAAGCAATCAAAGCGACACTGGAAAAAGCCCTCGCGGAAGCAGAAGGGCAACATAGCGCTGAAGTAGAGCGGTTGCGTGCTCGTCTAAAAGAAGCAGAAGAAAGAGCGCAACGAGCAATCTCACAAGCACAACTTACCAAAGCGGGCCATGTGTATGTAATCTCAAACATCGGTTCTTTTGGAGAAGGTGTTTTCAAAATTGGCATGACACGACGTCTGGAGCCGATGGAGCGCGTCTATGAACTGAGTGCCGCTTCGGTACCATTTCCATTCGACGTCCATATGATGATTTCCTGCGACAACGCTCCCACATTGGAAAATGCGCTGAATCGAGCGTTTTTCCGAGCGAGAATCAACAAAACCAATCCGCGAAAAGAGTTCTTCAAGACCGACATTGAGTCGATTTGCAAAATCGTCAAAGAACACCACGTTGAAGTCGAATATGTCGCCGATGCAGAGGCACTCCAATATCGTCAAAGCCTCACAATGTCCGACGATGACCAGGAATTCATCGAAAGTGTATACGACAAACTGGCTGACGACGGCGAGTTAGTGACTGATGAGATTTGAGATTTTATGGTGCATTTCGAAAGCCTCCCATCGTCGTCCGGGTCGAGAATCATTTGACACATGACATATTTTGTCATACAATTGTCATGCCTAAGATCACGCTCGAGATTGAGGCGACGAAGCAACTTGCCGGCTTGCCGTGGGGAATGCTGTCGCGAGTTGTCGAATTGCTTGCCCGGCTTACCAGTTGGCCCAACGTGAGCGGGGCAAAGTCGCTGTCGGGGAAACTCGCCGGCCGGTATCGGTTGCGGACCGGCGATTATCGGTTGCAGTTTCGAATTGTCGCGGATGAAGTGATCGTCGAACAAATTGGGCATCGTGATGGGTTCTACGACGAAACCTAAACGATGAAGTCGTGGCGGATTCCAAACCTTTGGCCAAAACAGGCAGGACATGATTGGAGTTCAACATATCGATTTAGGTGGGCAACGTTTTGTGCTCGTGCCTCAAGCCGAGTATGAACGGCTATGCGCGAAACAGGACCGACCAAATATCACCGCCGACGATGATCTGCCGGCATTGCCAGAACCGGACAAGAACGGTCGATATCCGGCCATCGAATTTGCTCGGATCACGTTGGCGCGGGGTTTGATTCGCGATCGCCGTGCGGCGGGGCTGACGCAAGAGCGGTTGGCGAAACTGGCTGGCGTGCGGCAAGAAACGATCTCGCGACTGGAAAGCGGCAAACATTCGGCCACGCCAAGAACCGTCGACAAAATCGATCGCGTGCTGCAAAACGCGTTGCGGAAACGCAAGACGGTTAGCGGCAAATAGTCTCGAGCACAGACAAACTGCCTGCTGACGTGGCTGCGCTACCAGCTTAGAATTGCAGCCAATGTCGCAAACGCCTATCCAATCTGATTTCGATTCGGCTCGGCTTGCCGCGGGCAGTCTTGCGCCGGCCGATTTAAGCGAGCGGCTGGAGGTGTTTCATGGCGAAGCGAATCCGGCGGTGGCGCGGGTTTATGCGCGGCTGGCGGTGGCGGTGGATGAATGGCGGGGGACAGGGGAATTGACGCTTGGCGGGCGGCTTGTGGGGCCGGAGTGTGCGTTCGCCCACACGCTGCCACTGCGGATGCCGTTTTTGAGTGCCGGGCGTGCGGGGTCGGGAGACCCGCGCACAATCGAGTTTTTGAACAGCGTCGGCGGAGGAATGGTGGCTGGGGTCGACCAAAGGGAGCCCCCAGCAGGAACAGGAAATTCCGGAGGCTCGGCAGCCTCGACCCCCGCCACCCCGAGGGAACGAGGGGTTGAGGGGCTGTTGGCGGAGGCGGTGGTGCCCGATCCGTGTTTTTGGACGCCGGAGTTGCCGTTTTTGTATCGGGCAGAAATCGAATTGCGACGCGGCGCCGAGTTACTGTGGCGGTGCGAGCGGCTGCTGGGCATTCGTCGGCTGGGAGTACGCGGGCAGTCGCTGTTTTTCGACGGGAAGCGGTTTGTGTTGCGGGGAGCGATGCGGCCGCCAATGGGGAGTGGGGAATGGGGAATGGGGAATGACGAGGCGTTTGCGAGAGAATCTTGGACGGCGCTGGTTGTGCCGGAGCCGAGCGATGAAGTTTGTGAGCTGGCAAGTCGGCGCGGGGTGCTGCTGGTGGCCGATCTTACACCGTGGACGCGGGATTTTATTCAAGGCGACTTTGAACATTGCTCCCTCTCCCCCGGGGAGAGGCCTGGGGTGAGGGTGTGCGACCAGACCGCCGCACCTTCACCCCCCCCTCTCCCAACGGGCGAGGCTTTGGAAATGGGCGGGACGACAGAATTGATCGCAGAGTTGCGCCGCTTGGCCCAGTGGCCGGCGGTGGGAATTGTTTTGCTGGGCGGCGATGCTGCGGCGCCGAACGATCTTCGCAGCAGCGTGCAGAATTTATTGTTGGCGCAATCGGTCACGGCAGTTGAGCTACTGAGTTTGGTCCCGTGGGCACAACTTGCATTTATCGAAGTCAACCAACTGCGGGAGTTTGCGAACAAGACGGCCGACGTCACGCTGCCTATGGTTGTGGTCCGGCGTTTGGCGGAGCCGGCGACGATCGAAGCAGCCCGTGCCGGTTGCGATGCCTTACAGCACGATTTAGCATTTGCCGGCGACTTTGCTGGGTATGTGGTGTAGATGTCACGCAAAGGCGCAAAGACGCAGAGTTGTTAGCCGCAAATGAACGCGGATGAACGCAAATAAGCAAGGCATATGATATAGAAGGATTTGAATCTGTTCTTGTCTGATCGATTCGCGTTTATTTGCGTTCATTCGCGGCTAATCCATTCCGCCTATCTCTCCATTTCTACACGAGATTTGTCACCAAGCTTACAGAGCATTTCATGGAATCTTTGGAACGTTATGCACGCCAAATGCGTTGTGCACCAATTGGCGAAGAAGGACAGCGGCGGTTGCTGGCGAGCCACGCGCTCATCTGCGGCTGCGGTGCGCTGGGGAGTGTGATCGCCAACACATTGGCGCGAGGTGGCGTCGGCAAGTTGCGGATTGTCGATCGCGATTTTCTCGAGCTCAATAATTTGCAAAGGCAGGTGCTGTACGACGAAGCCGATGTGGCGGCGGCGCTGCCCAAGGCCGTGGCGGCGGCAGAGAAATTACAGCGGATAAACAGTCAGATCGAAATCGAACCGGTCGTTGCGGATGTGGATGCCGGCAATATTTTATCGCTCTGCGACGGCTGCGATGTCATTCTCGACGGCACCGACAATTTCGAAACGCGGTTTTTGATCAACGAGGCGGCCGTGAAACTACGGCTGCCGTGGGTCTACGGCGGCTGCATCGGCGCCGAAGGGCAAACCCTGACGGTGCTGGCCGGCGAGCCGCCTTGTTTTCGCTGCGTGATGAACGAACCGCCGCCGCCGGGCACTTCGCCGACTTGCGATACAGCAGGCATTCTCGGCCCGATTGTGAATGTGGTGGCGTCGATTCAGGCTTGCGAGGCGATCAAGATTCTGTCGGGCCATCCGGAAACCGTCAGCCGATCGCTGACCGTGATCGATCTGTGGGATAACCAAGTGCGACAGTTGAATCTCGATCGGTTGCGCACCGCCGGCGGTTGCCCGACGTGCCGTGGCGAAGAATTTCCGTGGCTTTCCGGGCAACGCGGCAGCCGGACCGCGGTGCTCTGCGGACGGAATTCGGTGCAGCTCAGTCATCCCAGTGGCAGCGATGCAAGCAGTCAATTATCGCTCGATACGCTGGCGGAAAAACTTGCAGCGGTGGGATCGGTGACCCGCAACAAGTATTTGCTGCGGTGCGCCGTGGGCAACTACATGCTGACGCTGTTCCCCGACGGCCGCGCCATCATCGGCGGCACCAGCGACATTGCCGAGGCACGAACCGTATTTGCGAAGTACGTGGGAAGTTAAAGCGCATCATGTGCCAGTGTAGCGGCGGAGCTTGCTCCGCGCTGAAGCGCCGGGCCGAGACCGGCCGCTACGCGGTGACGAGGTTGTCATTCGTCATTCCGCTTCGTGGCCGCTTCCATAATCTTCTGCTCCGTTGCCTCGCCCCGGGTGAACTCGCCGGTCAGGCGGCCTTCGCAGAGGACGAGAATGCGATCGCACAGCGTCAATAATTCCGGCAGTTCGCTGCTGGTGACGATCACGCCCAGCCCTTCGCGGCAGAGGCCGTCGATGAGCCGATACAATTCGGCTTTGGCGCCGACATCGATGCCGCGCGTGGGGTCGTCCAAGAGCAGCACCCGCGGTTTGGTGAGCAGCCAGCGGCCGATGATGCACTTTTGCTGATTCCCGCCACTGAGGCTGGTGATGGCGACCTCGATGCCGGCCGTCTTGACGCTGAGCTGCGCGGCGGTCTGGTTGGCGCTGAGCCGCTCCTTGCGGCCGTTGATCACACCTGCAGCGGCGACTTCGCGCAGCGTGCAGAGCGTGATGTTCTGGCCGACGTCGAAATGCGAAAACAGGCCTAGTCGCTTGCGGTCTTCGGTGACCAGCGCCACGCCGGCCGCTTTGGCTTCCGCCGGATGGGCGAACCGAACCGGCTGGCCTTCCAGCACGATTTCGCCCTGCGGCGGCGGGCTGGCGGCACCGAACAGACACTCCAAAAGTTCGGTGCGGCCGGCGCCCATCAGTCCGGCGATGCCCAGAATTTCGCCGCGGCGCAGCGTGAAGCTAACATCTTTCAGCCGCCACCCGCGCATGTCCCGGCCAGGCAAGCGACAGTTGCTTGACGGCCAAAACTGCCTCGCCGGCCGTGCGGCCAGCGCCAACGTGGGTGTTTTCAATTTCCCGGCCCACCATCAGGTGCGTCACTTCGCGAGGCGTGGTTTCAGTGCGAGTGACCGTCTTCACGAGCTTGCCATCGCGCAGCACGCTGATGCGATCGGCAAGCTGAAACACTTCGTCCATCTTGTGCGAGATGTACAAAATCGTGACGCCGCGCCCGCGCAAGCGAGCGATAATGCGGAACAGCCGGGCGACTTCGGTCTCAGTCAGCGCACTGGTCGGCTCATCCATAATCAGAATTTCCGCTTCCAGCGACAGCGCTTTGGCAATTTCGATGAGCTGCTGATCGCCCACTCGCAGCTCGCCGACCAGTTGCCGGGGCGAGATGGAACATTCCAACTCGGCCAGCAGTGCCGCGGCATCGCGCTCCATGCTGCGGTCGTCGAGCAGTCCCACCGGCGAGCGGCGTTCGCGCCCAGAAAAATGTTGGCGGCGACGGAAAGCTGCTCGACAAGATTCAATTCCTGGTGGATGATGCTGACGCCCGCCGCTTCGGCATCTCGCGTGCCGGTGAACTGCACCGGCTGGCCGCGAAGTCGCAATTCACCCTCGTAACCGCCAACCACGCCGGCCAGGATTTTCATCAGCGTGCTTTTGCCGGCCCCGTTTTCGCCGACGATGGCATGCAATTCTCCGGCCGGAATGTCGATCGAAACATCGGCCAGCGCGGTGACGCCGGGGAAGCGTTTGGTGATGCGGTCGATGGAAATGATCGGCGTGGTCATATATATTCCGATCGGGACGTTCAAACTACAGGCAAGTTGGATATTGTTATGGTTGATACCGACGCCGCATTCAAGCAACTTGTCGAGCACAGCCGCGAAACGGCGCTGTTGAACTCGATTGAATCGCTCTTGGGCTGGGATGAACGGACGATGTTGCCCACCGCCGCCGGCGATTATCGGGCTGGGCAGATGACGCTCTTGGCCGGCATCGTTCACCGCCGCCGTACCGATCCACGGCTGGGTGAGTGGCTGGACACGCTGGTGGCCGAGAAGCTCGATCCGCACAGCGACGAAGGGGCCACGGTTCGCGAACTCAAACGCCAGTACGACCGCCGCGTGAAATTGCCGCAGGCGCTCGTCGAAGAGCTGGCTCGAACTTCGGTCTTGGGCCAGCAAGCGTGGGTTCACGCGCGGGCCAACAACGATTTCGCATCGTTCAAACCGCTCTTGGAGAAAACGTTCAAACTGAAGCGCGAAGCCGCGCAGGCTATTGGTTACAAAGAATGTGCTTACGATGCGCTGTTGGATGAGTTCGAGCCGGGCGCGCTCACTTCGCAAGTGACACGAGTGCTGGCGGCGCTGCGCGAGCAGTTGGTTCCGCTTGTGGCCGAGATCGGTGCCAGCGGCCGGAAACCAAAGATCGAGATTCTGGCGCGAGATTATCCGATTGAGCGGCAAGAACAATTTGCCCGCGACGTGGCGGCGAAGTTGGGCTTCGAGTTCGAGCGCGGTCGGCTCGACATCACGGCCCATCCGTTTTGCTCTTCGATGGGGCCGCACGATTGCCGCATCACTACGCGTTACGATCGCCACCATTTTCCCGGCGCCTTTTTCGGTGTGCTGCACGAGGCGGGGCACGGAATTTACGATCAAGGATTGCGGCCCGATTGGTACGGTCTGCCGCCGGGCGAAGCCATTTCGCTGGGCATTCACGAATCGCAATCGCGGATGTGGGAAAACCTGGTGGGTCGCAGCCGCGCAGTTCTGGCAATGTTTTTATCCCGAGGCACAACAGCGATTTTCCGAGGCGCTCGGCACCGTTTCACCGGATGATTTTTACGCGGCGATCAACGATGTGCGGCCTTCGCTCATTCGCGTGGAAGCCGACGAGGCGACCTACAACCTGCACATTCTGGTACGGTTCGAATTAGAACAGGCACTGGTGAACGACGATTTGAAGACCGCCGATTTGCCCGGCGCGTGGAACGAAAAGTATCGTCACTATCTGGGCATTACTCCGCCGAACGATGCCGAAGGCGCGCTGCAAGACATTCACTGGAGTGCAGGCTTGGTGGGCTACTTCGCCACGTATTCGCTAGGCAACTTGTACGCCGCGCAGTTCTTCGAGAAAGCCGATCGCGATTTGGGCGGCCTGGCCAAACAGTTCGCCGCCGGCCAATTCCAACCGCTGCGCGACTGGCTGCGCGAGCAAATCCACCAACCCGGCCAATGCTTCACTGCCGACGAATTGATTGTCAAAGTGACTGGCCAGCCACTATCGCACGCCCCGCTGATGCAATACCTCCGCGGCAAATACGGCCCGTTGTATGGCTAGAACTGGTTCAATACCTCTCCCTCTCCCTTTGGTAGAGAGCCGGGGTAAGGGGAGTTGCCTGACGAATGGCCGGAGAGAATTAAACGGGGAAATTACACGGGACAGGTCTAATCTCTGCGACCGCCGATGTTTCCCCCGCCTTTCTCCGAACAACGGCTCTGCCGATTTCGGTGAATTTAACGACGGTTGGCAAATTGTGTAGGTGTGCCGATTCTGCTTCCGATGTCGATCTTAGGGCCTTTTCTAGCCTGGCTGACAGCCGTTACCGCGGCCACGACCCGTGTAATTCTCTCCGTTGAGGCCGACGGAAGACAAAGCCATCGGTTCTCAATATGCTGCGCTCGCTGCCACGTTTCGCTCTGTTGATAGCCACGCTGCTCATCGCGGCAGTTGGTTGCTGCCATCGGCCTGCGCAAGTTTACGATCCGCACTACTGTGAATTGGCGTGCGACATGTGGACTGCCAAGATTCACCCTCTACCGCCCGTGGAAACGGTGGCACCGGTGGTCGATCCGCTGGCTGGCCCGCATTCGGTTGACGAATACATGGCCGTCGCCTTGGCCCAGAATCCGAATGTTCAGGCGGCGCAGAAAAAGGTGGAAGCCGTGGCCTACCGGGTGCCGCAGGCCGCCAGCTTGCAGGACCCGGAAATCTCGGTGATGGGTTGGCCCTTCTTCCCGAACGTGCCGCAAACAGCTTCCGGTCGCATGACGGCCGATGTGAATGTGTCGCAAAAAATCCCGTGGTGCGGCAAGCTTCGCGCTCAGTCTGATGCCGCCGAAGCCGAGGTGAACATGCGCGCGCTGAACTCAAGGCCGTAGAGCTAGAAACCATCGAACAAGTTCGCCGCCGGTATTTTGAACTGTATTACTTGCAGAACGCGATCCGAGTGACGGACGAATCGCTCCACTTAGCCAAGGAAATTGAACAAGACGCCGATGCCCGATACCGTGCGGCACAGGTCAGTCAACAAGATGTGCTCCGGTCCCAAGTCGTGGCACTGGATATTGAAAGAGAGCTAATAACTCTTCGGCAAGAGTTGATCGGTGCACAGGCACAACTGGATCGGCTGTTGCACATTTCACCCGATACCGCGGTACGGGCGATGGAGCAATTGCCGGACGAGAATGCGCCGCACGACTTAGAGCGGCTTTACGCCCAAGCGGTGGCCGCACGGCCAGAGCTACATGCTCAGTTGGCGGCGATCCAGCGCGATCGTGACCTGGTGGATAACGCCCACCTGCAATACTTCCCCGATATTACGCTCGTCGCCGGATGGGGCGGCATGACCAAGTCGGGCGCAGTGGCCCCCTTTGCCGACGGCATCGACAACATCAACACCGGTTTGATGGCCAACATTCCGATCTATCGCCAGCGGCTGAGCGCGGCGGTCCGCGAGGCGGAAGCCAAAGCCGTTTCTTCCGCGCGGCAATACGACGCCCTGCGCGATGAAACACTGGAGCAGGTAAAGGATTTATTCACACAAGCAGAAGCGCAGCAGGAACTGGTCCGGCTGTTCCGAGACGCCATCATTCCGAAAGCCCAACAAACGCTCGACGTATCCTTTGCTGCGTATCGTGCAAACCAAGTTGACGTGACAACGTTGCTGGATAACTGGCGTGAATTGCTCCGCTACCGCACGGCATACTATCGGTTGGAAAGTCAGTTGCGGCAAACGCTGGCCACGCTGGATCGAGTGGTTGGCGGCATGGTCCCTGGCGCAACTGCGGTGCCGCCAGCACCTGAGCCGCTCCCGCCTGGCAAGGAAATTCCCGATAGAACGACGCACCCCGCCCTGCCCGGCGAACAACAACTATCGACTCCAATTCCTCCGAGTCACTGAACACAGGCGAATGGTCGAATCAAACTTCAAGGTGAGAGTTATGAATCTCGCGCGGCTGCTGGGGGTGCTGGTCGGATTGATCATGGTAGCCGGCTGCGCGGGCCAATATCATAAATATCCTCCCTGTTGCAAAGTACCCTGCGGGTATTGCCCGCCATCCCCGCTGCCGTACCGCATCCATTGCGAGTGCAATTCGTGTCAGCCAAACGAAGGGTGTAGCAGCATCAGCAGGATGGCCATCCCTGACCGCCACCGGGCAGACAGAACAAATGCGACGGGGGATAACAGACGTGGGCAGGTTCGAAAACCAAGCGCGACAGCGGTCTTCGCTGAATATGCAACGTTTATTTGAAGTTCCAATGAGCACTTCGGTTGAAACAGGAACGGCGGCGATGGCTAGCGACGGTGCGGCGCAGCATTGCGCGGGGCAACCCCTTGGGGGAGAAGTCTTGGACCGATTGGGCCATCCGCAAGTTGGGACTGGAATCTACGACGCACCCCCACGGGCGACCGAAGAAGGCCACGATTGGTTCCTGACACGAATGGCACTGCCGGCCTTGTAGTAGTATGGTAATCGCGCATTGCGATCGTCGCACCGCCCTGGCGATGCAAATTTTCTCGGTGAGCTGAAAGTCGTCGGCGGAGAAGCGCAAGTTGGCATGGTGGACGAGCCCTGCCTGATCTATGCTTTCCGCGGACGAGACCCTTCCTGGGATCGAGGCGGCTTGTGGACCAGGGAGGGTCTTTTGATGTCTTCTACCAACTTTGCGTCGGGAACGCTGTGGCGGTTTTCGTTAGTCTCACGATCGTTTCTGTCTCAGCCCGGACTGCCGTTTGCCGAGACGCTGCCGGAACAGCGCATCGAGCAGGCGTTCCTCGACGAACAAGTCGACTTTGCCAGTCCGCAGACCGACGAAGACGATGTCGTTTACACACCGGCGGTGACGTTGTGGGCCTTTCTGTCGCAGATGCTGCACGCGGAGGAGCAGCGCTCGTGTCTGGCGGCCGTGGCGCGCGTGGCGGTGTTGTGGGCCGCGTTGGGTAAGCAGGTCTGCGCGAGCAACAGCGGCGCGTATTGTCGGGCCCGTGCCAAGCTGACCGAGGGTGTGCTGGAGCGCCTGGCACGCGAACTGGCCAAGGAGTGCGAACAGTCCGTGCCCGAAGCGTGGCGGTGGTGCGGTCGACGTGTGCTCATCGGCGATGGGGCCACCCTCAGCCTGCCCGACACCCCAGCCAATCAAGCCAGCGATCCGCAACCTCCCACGCAGAAACCGGGTTTGGGTTTCCCGCTGGTGCGCCTGGTGGTGTTGTTCTCCCTGGCTACCGGGTTAATCCACGAAGTGGCGATGGGCCCCTATTCCGGCAAAGAGACTGGTGAGCCTGCGCTGTTGCGCGAATTGTTGGAACGCCTGAAAGCCGGTGACGTGCTGCTGGCCGATCGCTGCTACTGCGGTTGGTTCCTGATCGCGCTGCTGCAGGAATTCGGCGTGGACGTCGTGGTGCGTTTGCATCAGTTGCGAGAAGCCGACTTCCAGGCAGGTGAACGTCTGGGCAAAGGCGATCAGGTGGTCCAATGGCCGCGTCCCCCGAAGCCGGACTGGATGGACGATGCCACCTACGCGCAAATGCCTGAAAGCCTGCGCTTGCGCGAAGTGCAAGTGCGGGTGGCCGAACGAGGATTCCGAGTTCAATCGCTGGTGGTGGCGACCACACTCCTGGATTCCAGGGCCTATCCGGCGGACGAGTTGGCGACACTCTATCGTCGCCGCTGGTTGGTGGAACTCGACCTGCGAACCCTCAAGTGCCCACTGAAGCTCGACGTCCTGCGGTGCAAGACGCCCGAGATGGCGCGCAAGGAGCTTCGCACCGGCCTGTTGGCGTACAACCTGATTCGACAGACCATGTTAGAAGCGGCGATGGCGGCCGAGCGTTCACCGCGCGACCTCGGCTTCACCGTGGCGCTGCAGACGATTGCCGCAGCTTGGATGGTGGCAGTGATTACCCAAGAGCATCAGGAACTGCTGGTTCAACTTCGCTTGGAGCACATGGCCAGTCATCGCATTGGCAATCGGCCGAATCGGATCGAACCACGCGCCGTCAAACGACGTCCCAAGCCCCATAAGTTACTGACCGAGCCACGAGAACAATCGCGAGCACGATTGCTGGCCGGCCAGGCAACCTCAAACCCTACACCGTAAGCGGCAGTGCCATTCGTTCCTGACACCTTTGATCCCAAAAGCCAGGAAGCGAAACAGCGAATTGCGCACTTTAAGCAGCCCGCCGCCGCCAAGCGACCACGCCGCCAAGTGACGCCAGCAGCCCCCAGATTGCAATACTGGCAGGTTCCGGCGCAGGAGATTCTCCAGGTGGGTTCATGGGTACAAGCACCAATTGGTCTTGTGCATTCGCGGCGTGATTATCCCCGAGATTCCCAAGGTTGAGAATCTTAACGTCGCCATATCCGGTCGGGTCCCACATGTTGCTCGCAATGTCGGCTTGATAAGCAGCCTGCCAGTCTACAAACGGCGTGTAAGAAGGATCGCTTGTCATTGAAGGATTGTAAACGATGCCTCCGTGGTAACTAATATTGTAATCGGTCCAACCGACACCATTCCAGACGGCATATTGTAGAATGTTGGCCTGAAGATTAGCCGTTGGCGTGTTGCTGGTAAGGAGAGTGAAGTCGAAATCGGGAAGCGTTTTATCGACGAACTTGGTGTAGAGCCACGCTACATAGTTGTTCAGCATCTTGCCGGAGTTAATTGTCACATTAGACAGCCCATCAACTACAAAAGTGTCAGAAAAGTTCACGTTCTGAGTTAATTCCACGCAGAACGTATCAAACCATATATCCTGCGTGGTGTCGTGAACATGAAAGATACCGCCAGGCGAACCAGGTCCATTGAAAAATTTAAGTTGATCATCTTGAGCGACGACCGCTGCCTGAGACCTATTGATGCTGCCGGCAAAAACAAGCAAGGCGAAAGTGCCCACGGCGAGAAGCTTCTTCATGGTGTATCCTCAACAAGTGCTAAACGATCATTCGCAAATTATTCGGCGGACTGGACTTCGGCCTACCACAGCGCCCATATTGTGCATATTTCCAACAATAATGCAAGTGCCCGAACCCTCCGGTAATTTTATTAGGGGGGGCTGGGGGGTACCCCCTGGAAGCCGCCCAGCGTTTGAAAACCGCGAGGCTCGGCGGCAAGGCCGTAAACTGAGCCAATTGCGGCCGACACACACGACTGGCAAGCGAGGGTAACTTGTTGGTCTGTCTTGGCTTGTGCCCCGGGTTAGTGCTTTCCGACCGATACACGGTCGGGCTATGGTCAAATCGTTTCACGACTACTGCGAATCGTGATCGCAGCGCGTTAACACGGTATCGGAAACGATGACAGATATATCGTCGGCGTCGGGGAAGGTGTCGGAGCCGCCGGCTTCTTCATCCAAGCCGTTGGGGCCGACACTGTACAGCACGTATCCGTTTTCCTCCCGGCGGTAATGCACCGGCGCGTGATCGGCGTACAGATCGAGCGGGACCATGGAAATGAACTTGGGCACAAGCTCGTCGAGCCGCTGCGGATACGCGCCGTGCTCTGCCCGGTACGCGGCCAACGCCAAGCCCGTTTCCATGAAGGCCGCATGCACGGTCTGTTGATCGGCGGTTTCCAGCATGCTGGCCAAATCGGAATCGCACAACTGCAGGAGCGCGGCGAACGGCATTTTGACCGATGCACGACGAGAGAGTTTCAAACCGAACAGCCGCGGCCCGTCGCCCGAGGCCATTTGATCCAAATCGATGTGGACGCGTTGCACGGCGTTTCCACGATCTTGTCGATCGGCAATTCGCGAAATTGAAACCAGCCGGTCGAACCATTCGTTGCTGAGCTTCAGCAGTTCGTTCCAATCGAAACGCGGATCAGCCAGCGCCTGCTCCAACAAACTGTCGTCGGTGGCCATCGACGCCTCGGCAAACAGTTGCTCCAGCACTGACGTGCCCTGTTGCTCTAGCAGACAGACCGTATCGAGAAACCGATAGCGCTGGTCGATATCAATCTGGTCGGCCACGCTTGCCGCCGGCGGCAAGTCGGTCCATTGCGCTCGCATCTGCTCTATTTGCTCGGCGCTGGGATTAGCCAGATGCAGCAGTTTGAGCTCCGCCTGGCAAAGTTCGATTTCTTCGGACCCGTTGAGCAGGCTGCACGGACCAACCGGCTGCGCGATTATGTGCCGCAGCAAACGATGGCACGCCAGCAGATCGCCCCAGGCTGCATCCAGATTTCCTTGCTGCCAACGCAACATGGCGCGGGCTTGCAATGCCGTTTTGATTTCGCCGGCGCACTGCTGCAGCGGCAAGGCGGCGGTGAGGAGCGACTGTCGCGTGCGGCTGGTGGGAACAATGGGCTCGTAGAATTGCGGGCAATCTGCCGCTTGGGCAACGAATGCCAACGCCCGTTCGTTCAGCGCAAGCCACTTTGCCACCATCGGATAATCGGCCGTCGACCACGGTTGCTGACCAGCCAAGACGAATTGCCCTCGCAGATTGTCGTCGTCGTTGACATCGAAAGGTTGTGTGGAGCCGCGAATCCAGCGCTCAACCATCTCATCGCAGTGGACAAAATAATCGCCATTGGCTGCTGGCGAAGCGGCGCCGAGCAGCGTGAAATAGCGATCTCGCATCTCAGCGGGAATTGTCTCCGGTCCGAAGGCGTTAATCAGCAAGACGGCCGCATTCTGCTCTGTCCTTACATGGTGGCGATAGTGCTCGTTCAGCGCGGCAAAATAATCGGGTAGGCCATCGGAAGTCCATCGTCCGTCGATCCGCGTGGTATTTTTACCAATGGCGATGCACTGTTTGGTTAACGATTCCGCGGTCGAATATTTCGGCGTCGAAATCGGCGTGCGATAGGCAGCCGGATCTTTTGGCAATCCAGCGCGTGGCACTGAAGTGTTGTCATCCGCGGGGGAAAAATCGCCGGCCAAAAGTGCGCCGGTGAACACCGCAACGAAAATTGCCAAGCGCGGCGCAACACGCAGCACGAGCACAAATCGCCGCCGAACAAACATGCGATCAAAATCATCGAAAAGATGCCGATCCGATAAGCTCCGACGGGGCCGGCTGATTCCATTCATTTTGTCAGTTATCCATAATCGGGGGAAAAGCTGCTTGCTTTTGGCAGGCAGTAGACAGTATGCAGTAGGCAGAAGTTGGCGAATCTGGCCTCACTGCTTACGCGCTTGCTGACTAACATTTTCCGGAGCACACTTTTGTGGCAATCCGCAGCGTGATTTGCCTTGTAATTGATCGCTTGCACGTGGGGTATCTGGGTGCGTACGGCAACACTTGGATTCGCACGCCGACGATCGATCGTCTGGCGGCAGAATCATTTGTGTTCGATCGGGCGACCATCGATACTCCAAATTTAACGTCGCAATATCGTTCACTGTGGACAGGCATGCACGTCTTGTGCCCAACAGCCACCGAGGCTGGTGCTCCAGTGATCACCGACCTTTCACAGGCTGGTTGGCACACCGCTTTGATGACTGATTCGGCGGAAGTTGCCCAGCATCCGCTAGCAGCGCCGTTTGAAGAACGGATTGCAATCGGGCCACAGCAGAACGACAGCAGCGGGCAAGGTCGTCGGCTGGCGTCGTGCGTGGAAGAAACAGAAGCCGCATCGTTCTTCGCGAACGCCAGCGATTGGTTCGCCTCGGCACGCCAGCCATTTTTTCTCTGGTTGCACACCGCGATGCTGAGTCGTGTTTGGGATGCGCCGCTGGAATTCCGCGCAATATTCCGACGAAGACGATCCGCAGCCCGGCGAATCGGTGGATGTTCCAAATCGAATTCTTCCTGAGCGATTCGATCCTGACGAATTGCTGGCCGTCACGCACGCCTATGCCGGTCAGGTGACTTTGATTGACGAGTTGATTGGGGCGCTGATCGAGGTTGTCGAAAAGGCCCAATCGGCCGACGAAACGCTATTTATTTTGCTTTCCCCGTGTGGATTTCCCTTGGGAGAACATCGCCGAATCGGAACCTGCGACGAAGCGCTCTACGCGGAATTGACGCATGTGCCCTGGCTGATGCGCTTTCCCGCCGCGCTGGGTTTTGCCGGCCGCTCGCTAGCCTTGGTTCAACCCGCCGATTTGCCCGCCACGATTCTCGACGCGTGCGGATTGCCGATCGGCACGAAGTCCGCTGGGGGCGGCCGATCGACAATGCCGCTGGTGCGCGGCGATCAAGAGCCACCATTCGATCGCGCTTTCACGGTCGGCCCTGCTGAGCAGCGCCGCATTGTCGCGCCAGCGTGGTCGCTGCGGCTCTCAAAACAAAATGTGAATGCCAATTCGGACGATGCCGGCAATGCTAGCACTGATGCCGCGCCCCTGAACGTCGAGTTATTCGCAAAGCCCGACGACTGGTTCGAGGTGAACGAAGTATCGAATCGCTGCCCCGAAATTGCCGAGAAAATGCAGGCCGAGTTCGATCGTTTCGCCGAGGCCTGTCGAACCGGCCAACCGACAACGCCTACGCACTTGCCCGATGAATTGGCAACCGGGCTATACTGAAGCACAGCCCGATTCCAGCGCCGCTGCTGCGGAGAAATTGCTCGGTGCTAGCGGGCGCGTAAGTTCGTAATCCGGGCTGGGTTGGAAGGCGATTCCTGCCTATAATCCGCCTCCTTTTTCCCGGATGCTATCGGCGTTTAAATCCGGGAGTCGACCAAGCTGGGCCAATCATGATCGGACAGGGACGTCCGAGCAGCGTCTTAAGATTCGCGCCATTGCATTGGACTGGCGCACTGCGCCGACTCTATGCGCCACGACTATATCCGAAACCGCTTTGGCTCGCTGCACTAGTGGCAATCGGTCTGGGCCTTGGCACGCAAAACGCCCACGCCGATCCAACGGTTCATCTGCGCGTTGCCTGGGGTGGCAGTGCGGAACGGATGCGACAATGGCAAGGCACCATCAGCGTCGATCACGGCACGCTGGAGTTCGAACGTCCGCTGGGAATGGAAGCCGACGAGCCCGGCTCGATGTGGTTGGAAGGGGGAGCGCTGCAAATCAATCAGCGAAGCGCCCGCTTGTATGACGGTGCAGACATTGCCGTCACTGCGCCGCTCGACGCCGTGCTATCGATCACATTCCGCGATGCTCAAGACCCCGGCGCTGTTTCCACCGTGACCAGCACGCCACTGTCGGAATTCGTCGGCAAACCGGTGGTGAAAGAGCTCGACAAAGAAAGGAACCGGCTACTGGTGCGGCGCACACCGGGCGACATGCTGCGTGTGGTGCTGCATCGTGATCATTTGGTGTTTTCGCCGGGCGAAGCTTTCATGTTCGAGGTCGAACCGCGGCTGTTGCCCGTTGCCGCCGGAACGGGGCTTACATTGCGCGCTCGCTTGCTGTCGGTCGGCGGCGGAAAAGAATGGACTTCGCAAGAGCAGAATTTCAAGACGACGGCCGACGAATCATCGCCGGCGAGCATCCAACTGCAATTCAATGTGCCGTCGAGCGAAGGTGTTTATGATGTCGTGCTGGAAGCGCTCGAGCCCCCGGCCCTGCGTGGAACAAAGCCAAACTCATTGCCGAGCGGCACGTGCAGTTGGTGGTCGTCGGCGATCAACGCGCACCCGCGGCCGATGCCAACTTGCCCTGGTCGCATGTAATGGACATCGATCCGGCCAATCCCCGCTGGTACGAGCGATTCAAACCGCTCGCGCTGATTCCTGGCCTCAGTCAAGGCACGCTCAGCAATGGCGACCTGCAAACCGCGCAGCACGCCTTGGGAACGCTTGTGCAATTGAACGCCACGATGCCGAGTCAAGACCCGCAGTGGCAGGCTTTTCCACTTTCGATTGTGCGTCCCGGAGCGCCGCATATTGTCGAAGTAGAATACCCCAGCGACGTGCCGCAAACGCTGGGCATCAGCATCATCGAGCCCAACGCCGCCGGTTGGGTGCTGCCGGTGGAACTCGATTCCGGCGTCTATTCGGCTGATGAGCCGACGCCCGGCGCGCCCAAAATGCTGAAACATCGCCTCGTGTTTTGGCCGCGCACTAAATCGCCGGTTTTGCTCCTCACCGATCGCCGCGATGGTTCACGGGCGATCTTCGGCAAGATTCACGTGCTGACAGGACCCAGCAAACTGCCGCGAGCCTCGTTTGTCAGCGGCTTCTTGCCAGAGCGATTGCTGGCCGGATGTACCAGCCGGCCGTTGGTGCCGGAAAACTTCGGCGCGCCGGAAACTCTCGATTCGTGGAGCGGCCGAAGCCTGGAAGACTGGCAAACGTTTTACGATGGCGCCTCACGGCTTTCGGAGTATCTGAACTACATCGGCTACGGCGGGCAGATGCTAAGCGTGATGGCCGACGGTAGCACGATTTATCCCAGCGCGCTTCTGGAACCAACTTCGCGCTACGACAGCGGCATGTTCTTTGAGCTGGGCCAAGACCCGGTGCGCAAAGACGGCTTGGAATTGGCGCTGCGGTTGTTCGATCGCGAAGGCTTGAAATTAATTCCCACGCTGCAATTTGCCGCGCCTTTGCCGGAACTTGAAGCCCGCTTGCGAGAAGGAAGCGACGATGCAACCGGCATCAAACTGATTGGCGTCGAGGGAAAATCGTACACCGAAATTAATCCGCCGCGGCGCAGAAACGGTCCGTATTACAATTTGCTCAACGAACGTGTGCAGGAGGCCCTGCTGAACGTAGTCCGCGAGTTGGCAAAGCGCTACCATCTGGCCGATCAGCATCCGTCGTTCGGCGGACTAGCGATCGAACTCTCTGCCGATGGCTACACGCAACTGCCGGGTATAAAGTGGGCTTTGGACGATGATACGGTGGCCCGTTTCGAACACGATACCGGCATGCACGTTCCCGGTGATGGTCCTGCACGGTTTGCTCAGCGCGGCGAATTTTTTTCCGATCCGCAGCACGAAACCAGCCCGCAGCGTCAGGCCTGGCTGACCTGGCGAGCCCGCGTGCTGACCGAATTTTATCGCCGCGTGCAAGCAGAGCTAACCGCAACTCGGCGGGATGCCGTGTTGTATCTCGCACCCACGAATCTGTTCGATGCTCCGGAAGCGAAGGTCAGTTTGCGCCCACGCTGCCGGCAGGTGCTCGCGTCGACGAGGTGCTGCTGGCGCTGGGTCTGCGCGCGAATCGTTCCGCGATCAGCGCGGCATCGTGTTCTTGCGTCCTCAGCGAATCGATGCGCCAGGTCCTGTGGCCGCGCAGGGCGTCGACCTGGAAGTGAATCGCGCTACGGAGCTCGATTCCATTCTCCGAGGGGCTAATTCAACGGGTGTTCTGTTCTATCACGAACCGCAAGTCAAACGGCTGCTATCGTTCGATGCCAAGAATCCGTTTGACAAGAGCAAATCGTCGTTGTGGATGGTGTCGCAGTTGTTGCCTTCCGATCGCCGCAATCGCCAGCGGTTTGTGCATGCCCTGGCGACGCTCGATCCCGAGGCGATGTTCGACGGTGGCTGGCTGTTGCCGCTGGGACAGGAAGATTCGCTCACCGACCTGGTGGCAGCGTACCGGCGATTGCCCGCCGCGAAATTCGAAACCTACACTGAAACGACTTCCCCGATCACCATTCGCACATTATCCAATTTCAACAGCACGTACGCTTATCTGGTGAACGATTCAGATTGGCCGGTTACTGCCAAGCTGCAGCTCGATGTCTCGCCGAGCTGCCGTGTAGAAGAACTCAGCGGCCGGCGGCCCGTGCCTGCCGTTATCGGTTCCACTTGGACTGTGCCTTTGCAACCGTACGATCTTGTCGCCGTGCGGTTTCTCGCCCCCAACACCAAGATCACGGGGGCCGAAACAATTCTCGATCCAAAAATTCGGCCGCTGCTCGTACAACAAGTCGCCGACCTGCAGCAGCGCGTGGCATCGCTGGTGCGTCCGCCGGAGATGCCAAAAATCACGAACAACAGCTTCGAACTGCCCAGCAAAGCCGGAAAAATTCCCGGCTGGTTGGTAGCCAACGCCGCGGGCGGAAGCGCTGCCGTCGATGCCGAGGGAGCCAGCGTGGCCCGCAAGCCCATTGGCAAGCAGGCTGCGAAATTGGAGGGCGCCTCGGCAGCTGGAGCCGTCACCTCGCTGACCACGGAACCATTTCCTGCGCCGGCCACCGGCAGACTGAGCGTTTCGGTTTGGCTGAAAATCGAAGACGCCGCGCAGCAACCCCAATTGAACTTCGCCATCAAATATCGGCACGACGAAAAAGATTACAACCCCGGCGCACTGCTCGGAAAACAAACACCGTACCCGCTGAAGGCAGAGTGGAGCAATTACATTCTTCCGTTCGAGGATTTACCGACCTCGGGATTCGACAAAGTCCAAGTGGAATTCGATCTGATCGGTCCAGGCCGCGTTTGGATCGACGATGTGCAACTGATGGATCTGTCGTTCTCCCAACCCGAGCAATTTCAGTTGAGCAAGATAGTCGCCAATGCCGATTTGCAACTCAAGAATGGAAAGCTGGGCGATTGCTTGAACACGCTGGACGACTACTGGTTGCGATTCCTCACGGTGTACGTGCCGCTGACGCAGCCGCAAGTGGCCGGTGCGCAGCAGCCAGCCGGCGCCGGGCAACCGCCGGCCGGAGTGAATCCGCAAGCGGCCAAACCACCACTCGATCGATTTTGGGAACGTTGGCGGCAATGAACGGAAAGGGTGTCTCGGTGCCTGCGTGTTTAGGTGCCTGGTACCCCTCATCACCCGCATACTCACTTACGCAACGCCAGGCACCCGGACACCAAGCCACGCAGACCCCAAGACACCAAAACATGCTTACAACAACCATCGTCGTACCCTGTCACAACGAAGCTCGCCGGTTGCCGGCGGCAGAGTTTCAGCGCTTTATCGGCCGGCACAGCCAGGTGCGATTTCTGTTTGTGAACGATGGCAGCAGCGACGAAACGTTGCCGCTGCTGGAAAAACTCGCGGCGACCAACTCGGCGCATTTTGCAGTGCTGAACCTCGCACAGAACTCCGGCAAGGCGGAAGCGATTCGCCAAGGCGTGATGCACACTCTCTCCCAGCAGCTTAATTACATCGGTTATTGGGACGCCGATCTGGCCACACCGCTGGACGAGATTCCCGGTTTCATCGATGTGCTCGACCGTCGGCCGGAAATATCGCTCGTCATCGGCTCGCGCTTGCCATTGTTGGGTCACGACATTCGCCGCCGACCGCTGCGCCTTCTGCTGGGCCGATTGTTTTCCCGCGTGACTTCCGTCGTCTTGGGGCTACGCGTCCATGACACTCAGTGCGGCGCTAAACTGTTTCGCGCCACGCCCGAAATGCTGGCCGTATTCTCCCAACCCTTCGGCTCCCGCTGGATCTTCGACGTGGAACTCTTGGCCCGCCTGCGCAGCCTGAATAATTCAGCCCCTAGCACTCACAACTCACCTCTCGCCATTCCCCCTTCCACACTCCCCATTCCCCATTCATTCGACCACTCCGTCTACGAACGTCCCTTAGAGCATTGGCAAGACGTCGCAGGCTCCAAACTCAAGCGCGGCGATTTCTTCAAAGCCGTCGGCGAACTGACGTCGATCTGGTGGCGCTACCTCCGTCCTGCCGCGCCGTCATTCGCGCCAGTCCCGCTTCCGATCGCGACTCCCGACCGGCTGCCGGCCGTCGAACCTCGGCGCGCCGCTTGACGACAACATTCAAGCGTCGAGCGCCTGAGAATTATGAAGAGACCACCCCGACAATCCGCGATAGCAAATCGCGGACTGTGAGGCGTTTGCGCGCCATCTATTTGGGCGAACTTGTCGCGTCGGGATCAATACCGTGTTCGATTTTCGCCATGCGCTCGCGATGACGGATGATGGCCTTCACAACAGCCAAAGATATCCCGCCGATTACCGCCACGATTGCAACCAGAAACGGCATGACGTGCGGTTGCAGCAAGTCTTGAAACCATTGCGGCGATCCCTCCGCGACGAGTGATAAAATGCTCATGGTTCACCTTGAACACCGCAGATGGACGGCAACCTGGCACACGCACAAGCTATTCGTCGCTCGACCGATAATATTGAACCGAAAATGGCAGCGGCACTTGAAAATGATCCGTCGGATACCCAAGTTTCAAAACAAGTGAATTTGCGAGACGATTGGCAATCGACAGGATTCGATCGATTTTTCGTTCAAACTACGGCACTGCGGGCGCGGTGTCAGGCTTGGGCGCCAACAAACTTGGGGGCAGGTCGTCGGCAAGTTTGCTGAAATAGCCGGCCAAAGGATCGGGATTCAACGCTTTCAGCCCGACGACTACCGCGGCGGCGTTATATTTGGCGCCGGCAGGACTTGAATGGGTGCGCACATCGCCAAACAGTGGCTCGACTTTTTCGGGCCCCAGGCGCTCCAGGCCTTCGGCGATGATTTCATTGGCATCGACAAACAGCGCGCCGCTGGCCTTCGCGTCGTCCGCGGTCCACTTCACGAAGGTCGCACGCTCGCCGCGGGAAATCTTGCCGTCTTTCCAAATTTTGTGCGGAACCATCGAGAGCAGAATCGGGGTCGCCCCTTTGGCCTTGGCATCTGTAGCGTACTTGCGCATGTACCAGCCGAAGGTGTGAATGGTTTCCATCGTCTTCAGATCAGACTTTACCGCTTCTGCGGTTTCTTCGCCGTCGCTACGGATCGACGGGCGGCCCTTGGCTTTGGGATCGTGATAGTCGCCACTGTCGTTGTGGCCGAACTGCACCAGCACAAAGTCGCCCGGCTTGAGTTCGGCCAGCACTTTGTCCCAGCGCCCCTCGGTGATGAAGGTACGACTGGATCGACCGCCGATGGCGCGATTGACGACGTTGATTTTTTCCGGGTCGAAAAATGCGCCGATTTCCGAGCCCCAGCCCCGCAGCGGAGCGTTGCTGCGAGCCGTCGAATCGCCCACCACATACAGCGTGGGAAGCTGGGGCTTGGCAGCATTTTGGATCGGCGTCTTGGAATCGTCTACCACGGGCCGCGGATCGTCTGCACCGCGAAACGTCGCGGCCGAAGCAAACGCCAGCAATGCAAAAATCGGAAGCAGCAGGCAGCAAATCGTGCGACGGGTCATGAAGGGAGCTCCTTGATCAAGATGACATTATTTCTGCGCTGCCGGATCGCTGGCCGCCGCGACGTATTTGTTGCGGTTGCAGATCACGGTGCCGTCAGAGGCAAGTTCAAGTTCTGCCAGTTCGATGACCGACCGTCGCCCCTGATGCGTGAAGTAAAAAATCAGACACTGGTCGTTGTTCGCAGGGCCCCCTTGCAAAACGATGCCAGAATGGTGGCCCTGACCTTGATCGCTGGGTCGAGCGCCGTCGGCATTGGCCAGCACCGTGCTAACGTATTTCCACTTGTCAATGCCGTTGTCCGATTTGTAGATGCGCAATCCCCTACTTGCGTCCACAATCATCCACCAGGAATCTTTCCAACGGAAAACGAAGGGGGCTTCCTGAGAACCATCTTTGGTGACCTGAACGGCATCGGTCCACTCGGTCAGATCTTTGCTCTGAGAACGAAACGTGTTCGAACCGGCGGCTTCGTTCTTGTAGACCATGTACCAGGTGTCGTTAACTTTGTAGACCGTGGGGTCGATGACGCGATTGGAAGCCAGCTTGCACGTGTCGGCATACTTCCAATTGAGCCCATCATCGCTGGTGAAATGCACGATGTTGCGATTGCCCTTCCAATCGGTGTAGATGCCGTCGACCCGGGTGACGAACATGTGAAAAACGCCGGCATCGTACAGAAAACAGGGCGCCCACCAGGTGATGCCAGGCTCCGGTCCAGAGCCTTCGGCTTCGAGCGGTTCCGAGAGATTGTGGTCTCCCTGACACGTGCCGACATATTTCCAATCGGTGCCATCCTTAGAGGCGGCGATACCGATAGCCGATCCATGAACCCAATCCACACCGCGGCTATTGGGCAGCGTCGCCCGGCGCTGCGTGTAGTACATGTACCAGAGCCCTTTGACTGGGTTCCAAATCAAAAACGGGTCCGAGGCACCATGCCAAGCTTCGTCATCAAACAACGGCGCTGGCGCGTGCGCAATATCGATCGGCACCGGGGTCGTTTGACGATCGGGCTGGGCCGCGGGAGTCGCGCCTGGCGAAACCCCGGCGCAAGCAATCAGCGCAATGATTCCGGCAATTGAATTTCGTTTGATCATAATTCGTTGCCCTCCCGTCATTTCCAATGATCTCGTCATTTTAATCTACCGTGAGACAATTGGATTCGACAGTGCCAGGCTGATCTCTTGGTGATTGCCTCCGCACATGGCACACCATTGTCATTGATAAGAATCCGTTTTTCGCACTTTGCGAACTCGATCTCAACGATGGACATTTTAGTCTTTGCGGCTGCCGACAGCTATTTCCAGCGCCGGGCCACTTCCACCAGCGTCCGCAACATGCACCCCGTGCCGCCGCCGTCGAGCCAGGGTTTGGGTTTTTCGAGAAACGCCGGGCCAGCGATATCCAAGTGCGTCCAGGGTTTGCCGTCGACGAATTGCTCCAGGAATTTCGCCGCGGTGATGGCCCCGCCCCAGCGACCGTCGCCGACGTTTTTGATGTCGGCTACTTCGCTTTTGATTTGCTCGTCGTAGATGTCGGGAAACATCGGCAGTTGCCAGACGGGTTCGCCACAGCGTCGGGCAGCATCTAATACTTCGTCGCACCAGGGCTCGTTGTTGGTCATCGCACCAACCGTGTCGGTGCCCAGTGCGACCATACAAGCCCCGGTGAGCGTCGCCAGATCGATGATTTTCGCCGCGCCGGTTTCGACGGTCACGCACAGCACATCGGCTAGCACCAACCGTCCTTCCGCGTCAGTGTTGTGAACTTCAATCGTCCGGCCGTTGCGGGCGGTCAGCACGTCGCCGAGTTTGTACGCTTCAGGCCCCATCATGTTTTCGACCAAACCCATCAGGCCGACAACGTTGATCGACAGTTTGAGCCGCGCGATGGCTTGCATCGCGCCCAGCACCGTGGCGGCGCCGGCCATGTCGCACTTCATCGCCAGCATCGAGTCGCTTGGTTTGAGCGACAGCCCGCCAGAGTCGAATGTCACACCTTTGCCGACCAGCGCCAAGGTCGCCGCTTGCGGATTACGCGCCCATGTATTTCAAGATCACCAGCCGCGGCGGCCGAGAAGATCCTTTGGCTACGGCCAGCAGCGAACCGCAACGCTCTTTCTCAAGTCGAGTCTTGTCCCAAATTTCGCACTCCAATCCAAACGCTTTGGCAACTTCGGCCGCTCGATGGGCGAACGATTCGGGAAAAATCTCCTGCGGCGGCTCGTTCACGAGACGACGGGTGAGGTTCATGCTCTCGCCGACGATCTGCCCATTGGCGATCGTTTTTTCATCGCTGCCCGACCACAGCAATTCGTCGAACGGATGGCGTTTTTTCTCGGCCCGATATAAATCCTGACCTTCACAACCGACAATGGCCCCGGCGATGGAGTTCTCGGTCTCGTCGGCTTTGGTGTCTCCCAAGAAGTACGCAACCTTTGATCGTTTCTTGCCGGCGAGTTGTTTGGCGGCAGCGGCAGCGGCACGGAAGGTGATGCCGGCATCGAACTTACCGCGCTCGCCAAGACCGACGACGAGCAACTGCCCGGCCGCAATGCCCGGCGGAGCCAAGAGAGATGTAAGCTCGTATTTCTTGCCGGCAATTTCCTGGCGTTCGATCAGTTTGGATAAAAGTCCATCGGTGGCCCGATCGGCATCGGCAGCCAGCCCGGTGAGCACTGGTTTCACATTCTTCTCGCCAGCGAACAAACCAACGACCACAGCATCGGCCGAAGTTTGTGCGAGCGGCGTTTTGATTTGCGAGACATTCATGGCGAAATCCTTTCGTTCGCCACATTTTAGCCGATCCACCGCTGGTTCATTAGCCCCTGCGAGATAAACTTGGATTGACTTCTGACCACTGGCCACTGCTCATGTCGTATCGCAATCTCCGCCAATGTATTGACGATCTAGCTGCCACACGGCAGTTGGTGCGCATTGATGCCCAGATCGATGCCAATCTGGAAGCGGCCGAAATTCACCGGCGAGTGAACCAAGCGGGCGGACCGGCGGTGCTTTTCACGCGGGTCGAAAGGTTGCGCGTTTCCGATGATCACGAATCTGTTCGGCACCATCGAACGGGCGCGCTACATTTTCCGCGATTCGCTGGACCACGTGCGGCAACTGATCGAAGCGAAAATCGATCCGCGAGCCATTTTGAAAAATCCTACACAATGGTTCGGCACAGCGCAGAACCGCTTACACGCTGCTGCCGAAGCGAGTTCGCATCGGGCCAGTGTTAGAGCATGAAACCACAGCCGATCGGCTGCCGCAACTCAAATGCTGGCCGCGCGACGGCGGCGCGTTCATCACGCTGCCGCTGGTTTACACCGAAGATCCCGATCGGCCCGGGTGGCGAAACTCGAATCTTGGCATGTACCGCGTGCAGCTTTCTGGCGGACAGTATCGGCCGAACGAAGAGGTTGGGCTGCACTATCAGATTCATCGTGGCATCGGCGTGCACCATACGGCGGCGGTACAACGCGGGGAACCGCTGCGCGTGAACATTTTTGTCGGCGGTGCGCCGGCAATGATGGTGGCCGCGGTGATGCCGTTGCCGGAAGGGATGAGTGAGTTGGCGTTCGCCGGGGCGCTGCGCGGCAGCGGATTCCACTCGCTGAAAGACCCCCTCACCCCAGCCCTCTCCCGCGGCGGGGAGAGGGAGATTCGATGGACGGCGATTCTTCGAGCAACGCACTTCCGATCTACGCGGAAGCCGATTTTTGCGTCGTCGGCACAGTCGATCCGAAACGTACGTTGCCGGAAGGGCCGTTTGGCGATCATCTGGGCTATTACAGCCTGGCGCACGAGTTCCCGGTACTGCGAGTGGAAAAGGTTTATCATCGCACCGGCGCAATTTGGCCGTTCACCGTCGTTGGTCGGCCCCCGCAGGAAGACACCGTGTTTGGCCAGTTGATTCACGAACTGACCGGACCGATCATCCGGACGGTCATTCCGGGCGTGCGCGCTGTGCATGCGGTCGATGCGGCGGGCGTGCATCCACTGCTATTGGCGATTGGCAGCGAACGCTACACGCCGTTCGCCAATCTGAGGCGCCCACAAGAATTGCTGACGCAAGCCAACGCGATTTTGGGGCAAGGGCAGTTGTCATTGGCGAAGTATTTGTTGATCGTCAATGGGGATGACAATCCTCAGTTAGATATTCACAATATCGAGCGATTCTTCGCGCATCTGCTGGCTCGCGTCGATTGGCCTCGCGATTTGCACTTTCAAACGGCGACCACGATCGACACACTCGATTATTCTGGCGGACGACTGAATGAGGGCTCGAAAGTCGTCATCGCCGCCACGGGACCCGTGCGTCGCGAGTTGCCAACGGAGATTCCCAGCGATTTACGATTGCCCGACGGTTTCCGCAATCCGCGAGTTTGCTTGCCGGGCGTGCTCGCCATCGAAGGACCGAAATACGTAGGCGAGTCTCTCCGAGACTCGCCTACGCGTCTCGGAGAGACGCGGCTACTTGCCGACTCCAGTCAGCGCGACCGGAGCATCGCGAATTTTTGCGTGGCCTTCTCGCCCAGTGACCCAATCAATCACTTTCCGCTGATCGTGATTGTCGACGACAGCCAGTTCACGGCCCAATCGCTGTCAAATTTCTTGTGGGTCACCTTCACTCGCAGCAATCCGGCGGCCGATATCGACGGCATCGGCAGCTTCACGGAAGATAAGCATTGGGGCTGCAACGGGTCGCTGGTGATCGATGCCCGGATGAAACCACATCACGCACCGCCGCTGGAGCCCGATCCGGAAGTTTCGCGGCGCGTCGATCGGCTGTTCGCTCAAGGCGGCCCGCTGCACGGAGTTGCTTGAATGAATGTTCCGCTGTGGCTGCTGCTGGTGTGGATCTTCGTCTTGGGCACGATCATCGGCAGTTTTTTGAACGTGGTGATCTACCGGCTGCCGCGAAAAATGAATTTGGCGTGGCCCGGCTCGCGCTGTCCGGCGTGTAGCCACGCCATTCGCTGGTACCACAACGTGCCGGTGCTGGGCTGGTTGTGGCTGCGCGGCCGCTGCCACGATTGCGGCGCGAAGATTTCGCCGCGCTATCCGCTAGTGGAATTGGCGGTCGGATTGGTTTTCTTGTTCATCGGCTGGTTGTGGTTTCGCTGAGCCGGCAACAAACTTCTCCCTCTCCCTTTGGGAGAGGACCGGGGTGAGGGTGCCTGCCTATATCCCGACCGACACGGTCGGACTATGTATAATTGCGGGCATGACAAAGCCGGAGCCCAAACCGATCGGCCCACAAGACGTCGCTGCCAAAGCGCACCACATCGTCGAGACAGTTCGCGCGCGAATGTTGGCCACGCTGGATGGCGATCAGCCGCGCGTGCGTCCCGTTTCGCCGGTCAGAACCGACGGCTTTGTGATTTACGTCGCCAACTTGCGCAGTTATCACAAGACGCAAGAAATCGCGGCTAATCCGCACGTCGAATTGTGCTATCTCGACACCAGCCACGATCAGGTCCGCATCACCGGCGCGGCCGAAGTGCTGACCGATGCCGCCTTGCTTGGCGAAATTTGGGACGCCAATCCGCTGTTGCGGCAATATCTGCGTACACTGGAAAATCCGGAGCTGATCGTGTACCGCATCCGGCCGGCGCAAGTGCGCTACATGCAGGAATGGGCGCTGGAATATATTGAGGTGCCCATCGATTGATGACGTCAACGTGCTACGCTGTCTCCCTCACCCCAGCCCTCTCCCGCTGGGAGAGAGGGGGAATTGTTTTCGGACGTTTGAATCGAAATTCCTGATCCATCCCCGTGCTCCCCGTGTTTCCAGTGGTTATTCTGTTAGGCGCTGTCGTTTTCTCGTTCTTCATTTCAAGATTCGCCACAATTGTTTTGGATACAAACCATGCCGCAAAATATCGGTCGTCGACAATTCTTGATGCGCATGGCCGGCGCCAGCGCTGTGGTGGCAGGCGCCGCTTATTCGGGCAGCGTTCGTCTGCTGGCATCAGATGGCGATAATGCCGCCGTCGATGTGAAAGTCGACGCGCTGCTCGCTCAGATGACGCTCGATGAAAAAATCGGCCAGATGGTGCAGGTCGATTCCAGCGCACTCAAAAACAAATCGGACGTGCAAAAGTATTTCCTGGGCTCGGTCCTCAGCGGCGGGGGTTCCGATCCGAAAGACAACTCGGCCCAAACCTGGGCGGCGTTCTACGACGAATTTCAATCGCAGGCGCTCAAAACGCGGCTTAAGATTCCGCTGCTCTACGGCATCGATGCGGTCCACGGTCATAACAATATCGATGGCGCAGTTATCTTCCCGCACAACATCGGCCTGGGCGCCACACGAAATCCGCAGCTCGTCGAACAAGCGGCACGGGTAACGGCGGAAGAAGTGGCCGGCACCGGCACCAATTGGGCCTTCGCGCCCTGCATTGCGGTAGCGCGGAATCCGCGCTGGGGTCGCACCTACGAAAGTTTTGGCGAAACGCCCGAGCTGGCGGAAACGCTTGGGGCGGCAGCCGTCCGCGGTCTGCAAGGGAAGAATCTGGCCAATGCCGATTCTGTGGTGGCCTGCGCCAAGCATTATGTCGGCGATGGCGGCACGACCGATGGCAAAGATCAGGGCAACACCCAGTGCGATGAAGCCACGCTGCGAAAAATCCATCTGCCGGGCTACATCGCCGCCATCAAAGCCGGAGTGGGAACTATCATGGTTTCCTACAGCAGTTGGAACGGTCAGAAGATGCACGGCAATAAGTATCTGCTGACCGATGTGCTCAAAGGCGAACTGGGCTTCGATGGGTTTTTGATTTCCGATTGGGCGGCGATCGATCAGCTCTCGCCGAATTACAAGAACGATATCGAAAAATCGATCAACGCCGGCCTCGACATGATCATGATTTCCAACGGCCCGGGCCAGAAAAACAATTACGTCGAGTTCATCGGCCTGCTCAAAGAGCTTGTGGATGAAGGAAAAGTGCCACAAGCGCGGATCGACGATGCCGTGAAGCGTATTTTGCTGGCGAAGCTCAAGACCCGGCTCTTCGATCAACCAATGAGCGATCCGAATTTGACGGCCAAAATTGGCTCGGCCGAGCATCGAGCGGTGGCACGACAGTGCGTGCAACAATCGCTGGTGCTTTTGAAAAATGAGAACCACGCTTTGCCGCTGTCGAAGAATAGCAAGCATATCTGCGTGTTAGGCCGGGGTGCGTTCGACCTTGGCTTGCAATGCGGTGGTTGGACAATCGACTGGCAAGGAAAGCCAGGTGCAACAATCCAAGGCGGCACCTCAATTCTGGATGCAATTAAAAATACCGTATCAAAGGAAACCAAGGTTTCGCACTGTCCTGAACCCGTTGTCGCCAGTGAGGTTGATGCAGTAATTGTCGTCATCAGCGAAGAGCCTTATGCCGAAGGCAAGGGCGACCGAAAGGATTTGAGCCTTTCAGAAGATGACCTTCGGCTGGTGTGCGCAGCCAAAGAAGCTTCTGATTTCGAAAAGAAAGTGAATCCAGAAAAAACCAGCGTCCCGGTAATCACAATCTTGATCTCCGGACGTCCGCTTATTTTGGGAGATGCACTACAGACGAGCGACGCCGTCATCGCCGCGTGGCTGCCTGGCACGGAAGGTCAGGGAGTGGCCGACGTGCTACTGGGCGATGTGAAGCCGACGGGCAAACTGCCGCGCACTTGGCCGCGCAACATGGAGCAAGTGGGATTGTGTGTCGGCGACCCCGGCGTCGAGAGCGCGGCGTTCCCGTACGGTTTCGGTTTAAGCTACTCAGCGCCGGTTTGTGCCAAATGCCGACCACGGCGGGCAGATAGGTGCGGACATCCCAATCGTCGGGGTGCGGCAGCGTTTTGAAATCGAATCGCTCGTCGGCTTCGACGCAAAAAATGCTATTCGCCTCAGCGCGATCCATCAGACCGCCGACGAGCGCCAGCATCTCGTCGGCATGGTCGATGTAAAAATCGTAGGGCGGCGAACAAAACACGACCCATGGCGTCGCCGGAAACTGCGGCCAGCGCTTTGGAAGCAACAGTGTGTTCGCGGGCAAAATGGTGCAACGGTTTTCTACCCCCAGCGCCGTGGCGTTTTGTTTGATGATGTCGGCGGACGGGAAATGCCGCTCGACCAGTGTCGCGCTGGCGGCGCCGCGACTGATGGCTTCCAAACCCAGCGCGCCGGTGCCGGCAAACAGATCGATGGCGTGCTTGCCGCGTACCGCGGGGCCTACCAAATTGAACACGGCTTCGCGAACCCGTTCTTTCATCGGCCGGGTGCGCAGATCGCCGGTGTAAATCAGTTTGCGTCCTCGCAGGTTGCCGCCAATGATGCGCGGCGGAGTTTCCACCGCCGACGGCAGCGGATCGGAGGGATGCTTTTTCGGCGACACCAACTCATGGTAAGCTATCGATAGACGATTGCCCATGACGAAAGGTGAGTGAAATGCATCGAATCGGATGGACGTTGGCCGTGTGTGTCTTATGCCTTTTTATCGGCCGGTTGCGGGCGGCGGATGATAAGCCTGCGCCGAAACTCCCGCTCAAGCGGAATTTCGTCAGCTCTATGACGAGTGGAAAAAGGCGCTCATGGAACTGGGCGATTTTCAGGTCAAGATGCAATTTGGTCCGCCGAAAGATGTTCCAACGCTTTCGCCCAAGTACGTGACCTTGCTCAAGAAAACGTCGGAACTGGCAACCCGGCTGATAGCGGCGGCGGAGAAAGGTTACCTGGCTGACGACAAGAATCGGACATTTGCTGAGCCCTTGTATGCCATGTCCGTGGCCGATTTGCGCAGCGACAACTACGAAGAGGCATTGCGGCTGGCCAAGTTGCTGATCGAGCACCATTATCCGAATAAGGACGTCTATCGCGTGGCCGCTTCCGCAGCATTCGCGCTCATGCAATTGGACGAGGCGAAAAAATATCTCGAGACCTTCAATGGAGGCAAACCGCCCAGCGACTCTCGCATTGCACAAACTCAGGCGGGCATTGAACGTTACCGACCCAAGTGGGAGCGCGAAGAAAAATTCCGCACCGCCGAGACCAAGGCCGACGATTTGCCGCGCGTCAAGTTGCACACCTCGGCCGGCGATCTGGTTGTGAAGCTCTTCGAAAACGAAGCCCCCAACACTGTGGCAAATTTCATCAGCCTTGTGGAACAGGGCTTTTACGACGGCGTGCAATTTCACCGTGTATTGCCAAATTTCATGGCCCAAACCGGCGATCCGGTTTCCAAAGACCCGGCGAAATATCCGGGCCAGGCGGTCGGCACCGGCAACGCCGGCTACACGATCGAGGACGAGTGTTTTTTGCCCAACCACCGTGAACACTTTCGCGGCAGCCTGAGCATGGCGCACACTGCCGAGCGCAACTCTGGTGGCTCGCAGTTCTTCATAACGTTTGGACCGACCGAAAGTTTAGACGGCCAATACACTGTGTTCGGTCGCGTGATCGAGGGGCTGGATGTGCTCTCGAAAATCCAACGCATCGATCCCGATAAACCCGCTGGCATCGTGCCCGACAAACTCCTCAAAGCTGAGGTGCTGCGGAAGCGCGACCATCCGTACGAGCCGAAGACTCTAGGGAAGAAATGACCAAGGACCAAACATCAATGATCAATGCATTTTATACCGTTTTTGGTCATTGGTGGTTGGTCATTGGTCATTGCCGTGCTTCATTTCCGCTTCCCAGCGGCAGCAATCGCCTCCGGCTTTGTCAAATGAAAATAATGCCCGTGGTCGGCGGTCACAATTAGCGCCTGTGTCGTTCCAACCGCCGTGAGTTTCGATCCAATCGGTGACGGCTTTCACGGCATCGTCGCCATCGAGCACCGCGCCGATGGAATCGTCGATGTTGTCGTCGTGGTTACCCCAATCCACATCGCCCGCTTCAATCATCAGCCAAAACCCATTTGGATTTTGGCCGAGCACCTTCAAAGCCGCCCGCGCGATATCGGGCAGCCGCGGATTCTCTCGTACGTCGGCCTCTGTGTATTTTTCAGCCGGGTTAGCGCCCGCGGTCGGATCGAAATTGCCATCGGCCGTGCGAAATGGCAGATGATTTTTGGACCCGACGCCCGCGCCGAAAAATCCGAGCAGCCGCTGACGATTCACCGCGGCTTCGGTGGCCGCTGTCGCTAGTGCTGCCCGCCCGTCAACGCCGGCGGTGCGCTGCACCACGCGATATTTTCCGCCGTGCTGCACATCGATGGCGTCCAAATCGACGGTAGTAATGTAGCGGTTGCCGGGCACGAAGTTCGCGCCCTGCGCCTTGTCGGCTTGCACATCATCGCCGCAGCCGGTGCCAATCACGACATCGAGCCCTGCCAGCGGTTGCTCGCGATGCGATGCTGAACGCAACCCAAGCATGTCGCGTGAGAGGTCCTGATAATCGTCGCGAAACACATTGTTGGCATACGCGCAGGCCGGCGTGGCGTGACTGAAAGGCACGCTGGTCACGGCCCCCACGCTCCAGCCTTGGCACTGCAGCTTTTGGGCGATGGTTTCCACCGGGCGACCTTCAAAATCGACATTCACGCAATCGTTAAAAGTTTTTATGCCCGCGGTCATCGACGTGGCTGACGCGGAGGAATCGGTATACACTTGCGGCTGATCGCGACTCTTGGCAATCGGATACATCGGATCGGCCGCCTCGCTCCACGGCGTTTCGCCCGCTCGCCGCCAATCGTAGCCGCCCCTTATTTTTCCGCCGGGATTCACCACACTTTGCGTGTCAACATCGGACTTCGTGCCATCGTTATGCGGACTGGTGACCATATAGCCGAAATCGGTCGGCGCGCCGCGGTAATCTTGAAAGTGCAAACCAGTGCCGCGGCCTTCGCGATATTTCACTTCGCCCGCGCGATAGGTGGCAGCGGCCCAAGTGGTTTGCCAATCCATGCCGTCGAAAATGAACAAAATGATGCGCCTTTTGCCGGCCGCTGCCGCCGCTTGCTGCAAGCGAAAGATATCGGTCTGATCAAAATACTCGGCATGCGGATTCAGCGTTTCCGCCGGCAACTGGCCGTACAATTGTTTGAGCCGTTCGGCATCGCGATAAATGCTGTGCTCGCCGCGGACCGATTTCAAATCGAGGCCGAAGGTGTAAACCGGAATCAAGCGGTTGGAATGATTCGTCCAGCCGGTGTACTTCGAGGGGTACGGCCCCCAATAACCCCAATCGGCATAGTCGTGACTGATGGCCGCGGCCTGCATCTCGCGCAGCGGATCGGCAACCGACCTGTTTGCGGTGGAAGACGACGTCGATGCAGGGACGGCAGGCGAAACAACAGCCGGCTCGCAAAATGCACTCAGCGGCAGCAGCAAGATCACCGAAAGGGTCAGTGGCAAGCGTCGCATAATCATATGGTGAGATAAAAGGGCGGGAAGTTCGAGGTTCGCCTAATGTACCAAGCGATCGTCCGATGGAGCAAAACCTTGTCGAAAAAGTTCGCAAAACCCAAGCAAAATCGGCCAATTCTGTGCCGCGCTGCCGTAATCTTCACACGTTATAATTGACAGGTAGCGCTGATACTGCGCATCCCCCACCGCTCTTCGCTTTCATGTCTCGCGATCAGTCGCCGCCGATGCAGAATTCGCCGACCGGCCCCGTGGCGGTCGCTGGCAGCGGCGCATCGAAATCGAGCGGTGGCGTGACGACGATCGGCAAAGGCGTCGCGACCAAACCCTCCGATTCCGCCACTCGCAGTTGGAAAGGCGAGCCCTGGCCTGAAGACGGTCCAAGAGCTGACGAGCCAGACACCGCAGCGGCCGACATTCCTAGCGGCTGGAAAGCCATCTTCCGCGGCGGCGTCACCGGCCATTACGAAATCGGCGCCTGGTTCATCAGCGCCGTTCTGCACGCCTCGGTCTTGATTCTGCTCGGCCTGTGGATTCATCACACAGTCACCCAGTTGATTCCGGTCGATCTGTCGGTCAACCCTTCCAATCAACAAGATTTGCCGCTGGCCGATCTCCCCGGCGATGCTGCCTCGCTCGAGGCGCCCAAGCCGGGCACACCCGGATCGCCGAGTGCCAAGCCGGGCGGCGATCCGAGCATCGTCGATCCCACCGCCACCGAATCAACCGAATCGCCAGTCGGTCCCATCGATTTGCTGCCAGCGCTGGGCCAGCCCGGCATGCCCTCGGAGCCACAACCGAACGCACTCGATGGTCTGCTGTTCGCCGAACACAGCGGCGTGCCGTGGGGCGAGCCGCTGGGCAAAATCGGCGGCGGCGGATTGGGCGGACGCTCGAAAACTCGCCGCGCGGCACTGGCCGGCTCCGGCGGTGGATCGGCCACCAGCGAAGCCGCCGTGGAGCGTGGACTCAAGTGGCTCATCGCCCATCAGCACGAAGACGGCAGTTGGAGTTTTTCGTTCGAAGGTCCGCCGTGCGAAGGTTTGTGTCGCAACCCCGGCGTGGAACGCTCGACCACTGCCGCCACCGCCTTGGCATTGCTGCCGTTTTACGGCGCCGGCTACACGCACAAAGAAGGGCCGTACAAAGATCAGGTTAGTCGCGGTCTGTATTACTTGGGCAGCCGCATGCTGGTCACTCCCAACGGCGGCGATTTGGAAGAAGGCACGATGTACGCCCAGGGCATTTCAACCATCGTGCTGTGCGAAGCCTATGCCATGTCGCACGACGAGAACTTGAAACCGTACGCGCAGAAGGCGGTCGATTTCATCGTCTACGCCCAAGATCGCCACGGCGGCGGTTGGCGCTACACCCCCGGCATGCCTGGCGACACCACCGTCACCGGTTGGCAACTAATGGCGCTGAAAAGTGCGCAAATGGCGGGGCTCGAAGTCCCTTCGCAAAGTTTCTTCCTGGCCAACAAATTTCTCGACAGCGTGCAAGACAACAAAGGCGCATCGTACGGCTACTTGCGACCCGGCGATGAACCAACCACCTCGGCCGTCGGCCTGTTATGCCGCATGTACTTGGGCTGGGGCCGGCAACATCCGGCCTTGGTGAAGGGCTTGGCGGCCCTCGATAAACTCGGCCCTTCCATGCCTCCCGACAAAACCACCAACCAGGCCGATCTGTACTTCGACTACTACACCACGCAAGTGCTCTACCACCATCACGGTCCAGCCTGGGAACGCTGGAACAAAAAGATGCGCGAGTTCCTGGTGGCCACTCAGTCCAACGAAGGCCACGAATCGGGCAGTTGGTACTTCCAAGACCGCCACGGCGACAAAGGGGGCCGGCTGTACAACACCGCTATCGCCATTCTCACGCTGGAAGTTTATTACCGCTACTTGCCGCTCTATTCGAGCCGCGCGGTGGATGAAGGGTTTTAATTGGATTCGGGGCGCAAAAGACGGAAAACCACATGGCCCTCGTGGTTTAGCGGCCAGGTGAAAGACGAAGATCCAATTTAGGCTGCATTCGTTTTAGTCGGCTGATCCCTTCTGCGGTAATGCGAGTACCAGAAATATCGAGGGTATTCAGGCTGGGCATCTTTAGCAGAGATTCGATACCAGTGTCGCTTACTCTCGTGCTAATTAAACTTAAGTGTTTCAAACTGGAAACTCCTTGCAGGTGTTCTAGCCCTGCATTGGTAATGTCGGAGTGATCGAGTAAAAGCGTTTCCAAATGGGGTAATCTCGCGATAATCTTCAGGCCCTCATCGGTAATTGGATTATCGTCGATGCCAAGCCAACGGAGGTTTCTCAGTTTGACCAGATGCAAAAATCCCTCACCTGAGATCTGATTCTTTGAGAGGTCGAGTTCTTCGAGGGATATGAGGCTCGCTAAATACAGCAGACCTTTGTCGCTGATATGGTTTTCCGAAACATGAAGTGCGCTCATGCGATTAAGGTTTCGCAAGTGCTGTAATCCGACATCACTAATCCCCGAGTCGGTTAGATTGAGAGCCTTCAGCTCCGTCAACTCGGTAAGATTCTGCAAATCTTCGTCGTGGAGGATGCAGTAATCGACAATTACACAATGCAAATGTGGGAAGTGACCCAGTTGGGCTAGAAGTTTACTACACTCCTTTTTTGGCACCCCTACGAATCCTGTATTGCTTTGAACCTCTACCACATCATGCAGAAAGTCCACCCCTAGGAGCTTCACGAGCCAAGCCGGCTCGGGAGGAACACGATCGGCAGAAATATCCTCCCATTCAAAATCATAATCTATGCCACCTTCAAGTTCCTGTATTGCTGCGATGGTACGTTGTTGCTCCCGTGCCGCGCGGATTTTCCATCCCAGCCACAGGCAAATCGCAGTGACGACAATCAAAAAAGTCCGCAAGCTGTAGCGGAACCTGCGTCGCTTGGGGCGTGAAGTTGTTTTCAAACTGGTTGCATCGTCGGGCATAATTTCGCCAGTTTCCCAAACGCCGTCGGCGCAAGCAACATCGGCTGGCGAAATCTTCTGGGCTGGCAATGCGATGGGGTCGGGAGTCGTTTTCGACCATCGACGTGTTTTCCGTAGAAGGCGGGTGGCCCGGACAAATGTCCGCTCCGGCGCTAGCCGCCAGAGGCTTTTAGTCAGGATTTGGAATCCTCCATGCGGTCACGACTTCTCCAGACCTCTTATCGCTGCCACGACCCCGACACGCTGCGCTTTGTCGGAGCCACCCGCGAAGATCATCGCTCGTCGGAATGCGAAACACGTGGTGCGCGGCAATCTTTGTCCGGCCACCCACGCGGCTGCAAAATCATTCGACCCCGCCGTTGCGCTTGGTTATATTGGTAGCGGACAAATCCGGGGGAATTTCCCCAATCTTTTCTGGGGCCGGGGAACAGAGGCTGTTATGACGGGATGTCGGGGGATGTTCGTTTTCACGCCTGGCCGCGCGGTGAGAAACTGCGTTTGGTGGTGTGCTAGTCTGTCGATTTTCGCGCTGCTCGCGATTGATGCACATGCCGCCAACAGCATTTGGGTGAAAGTCGGCGCGTCGGGCCGGCTGATTTACACTCCCGATGATGCCGGCGATCGGATCGAAGATTTCTCGACCGTCGGCTACCAAGGCGGGCTCGTGCCGCTGCCCACATATTCATCGGTGGTGACGCCAGAGCGCATTGTCACCGTCACGCCGATTGCCGGCGATAATTTGACCAACATTCAGAATGCCATCAACAAAGTGGCCGCGATGTCGGTCAACGCCAACGGCTTTCGCGGCGTCGTGCAGCTGGCACCGGGCAACTACAACATCAGCGCCGGCCTGGCGATCAACACCGATGGCGTCATCTTCCGCGGCTCAGGCAACGGCGGCAATGCGGCGGTCGATTCCATCCTCGCATACACCGGCACCTCGCAGATCGACATGATTCATGTTGACAGCCCGAACTCGCGGCAGACGGTTTCCAACAGCACGCACAACATTATCGACAAAGTGGTGCCTGTTCGGCGCCACCAGCTTCACGGTCGATTCCACGTCCGGCTACAACGTCGGCGACACAATTCTGGTGCATCGACCCAGTCCCCAGCAATGGATCGACGACATTGGCATGACCACGATCGGCACGTGGACCCCCGGTTTGCGCGATGTCAACGTCGAGCGACGGATCACGTACATCGATCAGACCCAAAAGCGCGTCTTCTTCGATGCCCCGCTGGTGAACGCCATCGAAAAGAAATACACCGACACCAGCGGCAACGCCGGCACGGTTTCCAAGTACACCTTCAACCGCACAACCAATGTGGGTGTCGAAAACCTGCGCGGCAACGGCCAGGCGGTGCTGACCACGCCGGATGATGAAATGCACGCCAATTCGTTCGTCGTCATGCAAGACACCGGCGACAGTTGGGCCCGCAACATCACCGGGCAGCACCTAGTGTACGCCACGATGGAAGCCGGGACCAATTCGCGCAACATCACGCTGGATGGCGGCACCAGCATCGAGCCGATTTCGCAAATCACCGGCGGGCGGCGGTATCCGTTCAACATCGAAGGCGCGTTCGTGCTGATGAAGAACATGACCAGCGATGAAGGACGGCACGAATTTGTGAACAACAGCCCTAGCCGCGGACCGAATGTGTTTTTGGATGGCACCGCGACCCACGGACATGCCGATTCCGGGACCCATCAGCGCTATTCGGTCGGCACGCTGTGGGACAACATCACCACCAATACCGATCTGGATGTGCAGAACCGCTACAGCTCTGGCACGGGGCACGGCTGGTCGGGGCGAACATGGTCATTTGGAATTCCAACGCCAGCGATTTTTACGTGCAAAGCCCACCGACGGCGCAGAATTGGATTATCGGTTCCACGGGTTCCGTTCACAGCAGTTCACAATTTGGCCCAGGCATGTTTCCAGGGTATTACGACGCGAACAATGTCGGCAGTAAAGTGACGCTGAACGGCGAAACGAGTTTGTACCGCGCCCAATTGAATCAGCGGACGGCCAATCCAGAAATCACCCGCGAATACTGGGTCGGCGATTTCGATGGCTACGTGAACGACGGCGCCAACGAATCGACGCCCGTCGATGCCGCCTGGCTTTCGTCCGTTCAGGCATTCAAGCCAACCAACACGGTGGTGGGTTTCGACGGCTCGTTGGTGCAGACCGGCATTAGCGTGCCTTTCACGCTCAGCTACGATGCGCCGGGCAGCCGCCTCACTTCGGCCGTGCTCACGATGGCGGTGCATGCGACCGGCGGCACATCGGCCAGCGATCGGATTTATATCGGCAGCACCAGCAATTCGGTGGCCTTCAGCTCGCTGGGCACGCTGCCACATTTTGGCAACAGCGACATTGTGACGCTGGAATTCACCGCGGCCGATGCGGTGAAGAACTTGACGGCTCTGCAAAGCGGCAAGCTCAATCTGCTGGTGAGCGACAACCACGCCGTCGATTGGGCCGATTTACAATTCACCGTTGCGTCGAAGAGTTTGATTTGGACCGCCGCCTCCAGCGCCACCTGGGATGTGAACACGACGCAAAACTGGGCGCTGGAGGAGCAGCCGATAAGTATTTCGATGGCGACACCGTGACGTTCGGCAACACGGAGGCGAATCGCAATGTGACCATCGCGAGTGCCGTGGCACCGGCGGCAGTTGTCATCAACAATTCGACTGGCAACGATTACACCATTGGCGGCGCCAGCATCAACGGGCCGGCGACGATCACGAAGACCGGCGCCGGCGCGGCGACGCTGACCAGTGCAAATGCGTATCGCGGTGCGACGTATGTGACCGGCAGCACACTCAAGGTCGGCAATCAGGCGGCGCTGGGCTCCGCCACTGAAGAGCTGGATGGCGTCTTTGTCACCGGCGGTGGGACGCTCGACGTTAACGGATTTGCGCTAGGCACGCAGCAAGAACGAATTGCGATTGCCGGCGGCGGCGTCGGCGCGGGCGGAGCACTGGTGAACAATGGGGCCGATCAGACCAATGCCACGCGGTTTGTTTCGCTTATCGCCGACGCCACGCTTGGCGGCACCGGCCGGCTCGATGTTCGCGGCAGCAGTTCGACGAAAAATCCACCCGATGGAATTCTCAATCTATCGGGTTACACGCTCACCAAAACCGGCAACAACAAACTGGCTTTGGTGGCAACCTTGGTGACCGACGGCAACATCGTTGTGAATCAAGGCACACTGTCGATCGAAACCACCACGCAGGTGCAAGGCAACGGCACGATCACGCTGAATGCCGGCACGACGCTGCAGTTTTACGACAACACAACGGCCGGCAATATCACGCGCAATATGATGTTCAACGGCATCACCCTTGATAATCAGAATCGAGCGGCGGAAATTGCCGACAGCAACATCACCTTCGGCGGCAACAACACCTTCAGCGTGGGCAACACCGCCGCGAACATTCTCACACTGAACGGCATCCTTTCCGAAACCGGCGGACCGCGAACGCTGACAAAGACCGGAGCCGGCATTTTGGCGCTGGCCGGCGAAACACCCTCAGCGGCGACACCAAAGTGAGCGGCGGCACGCTGCGGCTCGATCATCCGCTGGCCTTGCAATTGAGCACGCTCGGCTACGGCAACTACGGCGGCGCCATCAGCTTTGGCACGCTCGCCACCGCCACCCTCGGCGGACTGAAAGGGAGCCAGTCGCTGGCCCTTTCGAATACATCATCGGCGGCCGTCGCGCTGATCGTCGGCAACAATGGCGCCAGCACGGTGTATTCGGGGACGCTCAGCGGGAACGGCTCGCTGACGAAGCTGGGCGCAGGCACCCTCATCCTTTCCGGCACCAACACCTACACCGGCGATACCAGAGTCGTCAGCGGGACCTTGCAACTGGGCGGGCCGAACCGGATTGCCGATACGTCCAATCTGGTGCTCGCCGGCGGGAAGTTCGCCACTGGTGGATTGAACGAAACGCTTAATACGTTGATGGTGGCGGCCAACTCCAGCATCGATTTGGGCGGTAGCCCCAGCGTTTTGCATTTCGCTGACAGCCATACACTTGGCTGGTCGGGCACGCTGACGGTTTTGAACTGGGGTGGTTTATGGGCGCAGGCGGCGGCGGGCTACTCGACAAGCTTTTCGTCGGGGCCAATTCCACGGGACTCACGGCCGCGCAGTTGAGTGCCATCAATTTCGCCGGCTATGCACCAGGATCGCTGCTGCTATCGACCGGCGAACTCGTGCCGATTGCGCCCGCCCGGGGCGATTTCAATCTCGATCAGGTGGTCGACTCCAACGACATCGCCGCCATGCTGACGGCGCTCACGAACTTGAACGGTTATGCAGCGAGCAAGAATCTTACCGCCTCCGATCTCTTGGCCATTGGCGATTTGAACCATGACAACCAGGTGACCAACGCCGACTTACAACCACTGCTCGACGCCATCGCCAGCGGGATTCAACCGGTACCGGAGCCGGCTTCGCTGGTGTTATTGGGCCTCGGAGGATTGATGATTGGCTTTAGTTCGATTCGTCAGCGCCAGCGGAACAATCGCAGCGCTAGCAAAAATGTCACGCTGCCCCAGACGGCCATCAATCCGATTCGCGGCAATTGCGAAGTCAGCGTGGCGCCTTCTAGCATCACGGCTCGGAGAGATTCGATCAGCGGCGTGAGCGGTAGCGCTTTGATGAACGGTTGCGCAGCCTCCGGAAATCGCTCTGACGAAAAGAAAATGCCCGACAGAATCCACATTGGCAGTTGCACAAAGTTCATCAGGCCGGAAACCGCCTCGATGGTTTTGGCGCGGCTGGCCACAAGCAAGCCGATGCCGGCGAACATCAGCCCGCCCAGAATGATCAGCGCTAGCACCGTCATGAGGCTGCCGTGATTCACTACCCCAAACGCCAACCGTGCGAAAACGAGCAGGAACAGCACTTCGGGAATCATGAACAGCAGTCGGCTGCAAATGATGCCGCCCAAGAAGTGCCATTTTTTCATCGGCGTGGCCAGAAACCGTTTGAGCAGTTTGCGAATGCGCATGTCAACGGTCACAAAACCGACCCCCCACATGCCGCCCCCCATCAGGCTCATGCCGAGCAGGCCGGGAACCAGAAAATCGATATAGCGGCTGCCGGGCTCCTCGATTTTCACGAGTTCGACTTCCGCCACGTCATGCCGACCGGCGGTGCGCTGCAATTGGTCGTCCACCGCATTACGCGCCAACACACTTTGCGGACGAGTGGCGTCGAACACATATTGATAATGACGCGGCGACGAATTGGCTTCGCCGGGAACGACAACCAGATCGGTCTTGCCGGTGCGCAATCGCAGCCGCGCCTGTTCGCCGGAAAAGACCTCGGCCTTGAATCGCTCCGGCGTGTTCGACGACAGCAGCGCGTCGCGAGTCGCTCCGGCCTGCGGACTTTCAACCACATCGACCACAATCTGCTCGACCGGCTGGTTCCGAAAGGCGATGCCCAGCGCCACGGTCATCAAAATCGGAAAGCCGTACACCCAAAACAGCGCTTCCGGCTCTCGGAAAAACTCCTTCACCCGGTTCAGAGCCAGTTGGCCGAGCGGCCAGTAACGCTTCGGATTTTTAACTGAGCCGTTCATGGTTGAAAAGATTTTGAAACCGCCGGTCATACGCCAATCTTCAAGTGGCGATCTTTGTTTCATCCGCATCTTCCAAGTGCCGGCCAGCGAGTTTGACGAACACATCTTCCAGGCTGGCGTGACGCGTGGTCAGGTCGGTCAGGCGGCAGCCGAGCTGCTCTAGTCGCTGCATCAGCGCCGGCAGCGCGACGTGCGGTTCGCGCACCGACAGGCAGATGTGACCATTTTCGGACCGGGCTGCGCTGACGGCCGGCAGATCGACAAACTGTGTGGCGCTGCTCGACGAGCCATCGCGGCAAGCAACAGTAAATTCCACGACATGCTCGCCGCCAAGGCTGGCGATCAATTCCCGCGGCGTGCCCAGAGCGATGAGTTTGCCCAGATCGACAATTGCCACGTGGTCGCACAAGCGTTCGGCTTCGTCCATGTAATGCGTGGTGAGCAACACCGTGCGGCCAGTCTCGCGGAAACGGCGGATGATCTCCCACAATTGCCGCCGCGATTGCGGATCGAGGCCCGTCGTCGGTTCGTCAAGAAACAAGAGTTCCGGATCGCCGACCAGCGCACAAGCCACGGCCAGCCGCTGCTTCTGGCCGCCAGAAAGGTTACGCACCCAAGAATCGGCTTTCTCCTCCAATGAAACCTGTGCCATGGTTTCTTCCGGTTCGATGCCCTGACGATAGAAGCTGCGAAACAATGTCAACGTTTCTCGAACCGAAAGCTTTTCGGACAGCCGCGTTTCTTGGAGTGAGATGCCGATGCGTTGGCGGATTTCATCGTCGTGCTGCCCCCAACGGTAGCCGAGCACTTCGACTTCGCCGGAGGTGGCATCGAGCAGGCCTTCGAGAATTTCAATCGTCGTGGTTTTGCCGGCCCCATTGGGTCCCAGCAGTCCAAAGCATTCGCCGGTTTCGACAGCCAAATCGAGCCCGCGCACGGCATCCACCGGCGGCTTGCCTTCGTAGCGTTTCGTCAGATTCACACAACGGATTGCGAGCATGAAGCGGTAGGCAGTAGGCGGTAAGCGGTTAGCCCCCAGCCGGAGCCTGGGATTGCATAAACACGACACATCCAACCGAACCGCAAAGTGTACTGAAATCTGCCTCTCAGGGCGACGGGCGAAGACTTTCTCCCCCAAGACGGCATAGCACTAGTCGCTAGACACATCGCTTGCCACAATGTTCGCGATCGAGCTACTCATTCAAATAGGCATGGGTGGCGCAGCCCTCGGCTTCTGCCCAGGACTAAACGATTAAACACCTATCGAAAACTGGTTCATGTTCATCGGTCCGGTTTTTACTCGCGAATTGGTCACAGCACCGCGGCGGATGCGGTTCTATGCTGCGCCGGCAGTGTATGTGGGTGGATTGCTGGTTCTTGCTTGCACCGCCTGGCTGCTGCTGATTGGCACGCAAGAAGTTCGCAACGTCGGCGATATGGCCCGCTTCGGAGCCACGCTGTTTGGGTTTCTGGCGCCGCTGCAACTGGTGCTGGCGATTTTTTTCTCGGCGTTGGCCACGGCCAGCGCGGTGGCTCAAGAGAAAGATCGACGCACCTTGATTTTGCTGCTGCTCACGAATCTATCGAACGCGGAATTGGTGCTGGGTCGATTATTGGCGAGTTTACTGAGCGTGCTGATGTTACTGGCGGCGGCGGTTCCATTTTTTATGCTGACCGCGCTGTTTGGCGGCGTGTCGTTTGAGCAGATTTTTCGGGTGTTCGTGGTGACGGTGGTTAGCGCGCTGGCGGCCGGCAGTCTGGGCTCGACAATTGCCCTGTGGCGCGAGAAGACATTTCAAATTCTGGCGCTGACCACGCTGGCCATCGGATTGCTGGCAGCCTGGGAAGTCGTGATCGCCAGCGGCGCTCTGCATGGACCGTGGTTGGGAGTCCCCTTGATGCGCTGGGCTGCGGCGCTCAGTCCCTGGCAGGCGCTACAAGCGGCCATGCGACCCGGCGTTGCGGCCGGCGGTTGGCTGCCTTGGTTCGGTTCCCAGTTCAATCTGTTTTTGATCGCCGCCGGATTGTTCACCGTAATCGTGAATGCAATCGCGATTGCCCTGGTGCGAGTTTGGAATCCGTCACGGGAAGCGCGGCCGCGCACGGAAGATACCGACGAATTTCGTACGTTAGCTGAAGGTGCGACAGTCGCTCCGATTCCAGTGGACCGTTCGATTCACGCCGCGCCCGGCCAGGCACGCCGCGTGTGGGATAACCCGATTCTGTGGCGAGAAGTTTGCACCTGGGCTTACGGTCGCAAAGTGCTGGCGGTGCGCGTGATTTATCTGGCTCTCTTTGCCGCCACCGTGATCGGCACGCTTGGAAAGCTGCATTCGGAAAACGCGGGCGGCGGAAATTTGCCTCTGATATTGCTGCCACTGTTCATTCTGAGCCTTGTGCTCGTGAATGCGCTGGCTGTGACTTCGATTACAACGGAGCGCGATTTGGGAGCGCTCGACCTCTTGCTTGTGACCGACATCTCACCGCCGGAATTCATCTTTGGCAAGCTCGGCGGTGTGTTCTATGTGGCCAAAGAAATGGTGTTGCTGCCGCTGCTGTTGTGCATTTATCTCTGGTGGGCGAGAGCCATCTCGCTGGAGCATCTGGCGTATTTGCTGGGTGGATTGGCCGTCATGAACTTGTTCGTCGCCACGCTGGGAATTCATGCGGGGCTGACCTATACCAACAGCCGCAATGCCGTGGCGGTTAGCTTGGGCACGGTCTTCTTCCTGTTTGTCGGCGTGGCCGCCTGCATGCGGATCATGGTGTCGTTCGGTTCGTTCCAGTTGCAACTGGCGCCGTTTCTGGCCCTGATTCTCGGCGGCGGTATTGGTTTATATGTTGCGCTTGGCCTGCGCAATCCATCGCAAGCCATTGCCGTTGTGTCTTTCTTGCTGCCGACTGTCACTTTCGTGGCCATTACCGGGTTTTTGCAAGGCGAATCGCTCGGCGTGTTTCTGGAACTGGCTTTCACCTACGGCCTGACGACGACAGCCCTGCTGGTGCCGGCCATCGCTGAATTCGACATCGCCACCGGCAGAACTACGGAGTGACTCTGTGGTCAGAAATGCGCTCTAGTTAATTCGAAAACTCATCCTTCGTCGCCTGGCTGCCGTAGAGTGGCATGTGGCGGTAGTAAACTTCCAAGATCATGGCCGCCATGGCGGTGCAGTACAGCCGTCCGCCGGCACGGGCTTTGGGCGCGCTGGTGGAATCGCTCATGAACCAACTGCCGGCTTCATGCCCTTTGCGCGATTGCTGGCTGATGAGCCACTCGCGCATGCGATAGTTCCAGCGGTCCCATTCGTTGCCGCCCCAGTGGTGCATGACTTGCGTGGCATAATAGTTGTAGTACATATCGGCATTGGGCTTGATCGACGGTCCCAGTTGATCGAGCGATTCCACGCCGCGCCGCAGCGCCGGATTTTGCTTCCGCCAGCCAAGATACATCCGGCTCAGCAGACCGATGGATGTTGTCGCCGGCCGGGTGCTGGAGGGCGCCGTGTAGCCGTAAGCCGCGCCATCATCTTCTTGAACGCCAGCGAGGAATTTGTTTGCCAACAGCAGCGTCGAAGATTTGGTTTCCAAGCCGGCCATCTGCGCACTTTTCAGTGCCATGACCTGCCAGCCGACGACCGACGTGTCGCCGGGCGTCTGCACTTCGTAGCGCCACCCGCCCCCACTTGGATCCTGCGCGAATTCAATAAACTGGACCGCGCCCTGAGCATAGGGGCGGAGCGTCCGATCTTTCGTCATCGCGTACGCTTCGCACAGCACGATCGTTGCCAGCCCATGCGAGTACATCCTGCCCTCGGGCTCGAAATAGCTCACACCATTCGTGCCTTGGTTCTTGGCGTGCGTCGTCAGATAGTAAATCCCTGCCTGAACGGTTCTCTTGTATGGTCCCTCTTGATGTGTTTGGCCCGCGCCAAGAAACGGCAGCAGCGCCAGCGCCGTGGCCGCGTTGCGAGCCTCGTTGGCATCGCCAGAATCATCGCATTTGCCTTTGCAGCTGGGGACTTCCCGCAGATCGAAATTCCAGCCGCCATCGGGCATCTGATGGATCGAAAGCCACTTCAGGGCGCGCGCCACCGCATCTTCGCTTTCCGAAGTTCCGCCGCCGCTTTTGAGCAAATTGCTCTTGGCTTGTCCGCTGCGCCCGCCGATGCCCTGCCCCATGCTGCCCGATCCGCCACCGATCGATTTCAGCAAATCTTCCGCCGGCGCAGTGCGCTGACCAAACGTATTCAGCTCGACGTGCATCGGAGCCGCATCTGCATCGTGGCCCAATGGATTTAAAGGCACGTCAGTCGGCAAGCCGGCATCCATCATCAGCGATGAACTGAATTCCGAACCGCCCGGTAATGGATTCATGCCAGTCGTTTCCTCATCACGTCCGCCATCGCCAAGCTCCTGAAGTTCACCCGATTCGACCGGACCACCCGTGATCACCGGCACGGAGATTTCTTTGGTGGCTCGAAATCCAAATGCGGCAATCGCCAACAAGGCCACCAAATGAATCAGCATGCTGGCCAGCCAACTGGGCATCTCGTGAAACCAATCGGGCCCGAGCGCGGACATCGGCGCGCACCATTTTGAACCCGCGGTTCCGACCGCGGCTTCGATTTTGGCGGCCGGCGGCGATTCCGCTTCCCGTTGTCCCCCAAGCTCACGGCCGATAGGTGGCTCCGTGGAAGATTCGGCCTCCGGCGGCGGCATGGCCCAAGGAGATTGGCGCAGCGGCGGCGGACTGGAGGGCGGGCCTCCCGTTTCATCCGGCTGGGTCGGTGAATTGATCGTCGATTGCGACGCCATCTTCAGCACCCTGTTCCGCAGAGGCTTGGCCCGATGACTAAAAGACGAGTAGGTCGATTCATTCTATCGCGAATTTGTCTGGCTGGCGAACGTTTTGGGCAAATCTCCTCAATCAATGCCGTGACCAGCCCCTTCGATCACGCAGCATTTAGCGTTACAATCAGAATCCTCACGCCATTTAATCAAAGCCAACCCCGCAATTGCGTTAGGAGCGTCCGATGGGCAAGAGCAAGAAAAAGGCCGAAACTGTGTTTCTCGTTTGCGAAGAAACCGGCGATCACAACTACACTCTGCGGCGCAAGCCCGGCGGCGAAAAGCTGAAGCTAAAAAAGTACAGCCCCCGGCTGCGCAAGCACACGCTGCATACGGAGAAGAAGAAATAACCGCTCGTAGGTTGGGCTTTGGCCTGACCGAATCTACATTTAGCACTTGTCAGGCTGAAACCTGACCTACGTCAGGATGACATCTCGATGCCCAAGCGTTGGCACATTCGGCCGCACGATGCAGAGCACATTGCTCGGCTGGAGCGCGAGGCGGGAGTGTCGGCGGTTGTGGCGCAACTGCTTATCTGCCGCGGCATTTGCGATCCAAATGCAGCGCGGGAGTTTCTCAACCCCAAGCTGAATGGACTGCGCGATCCCGAATTGCTGCCCGGACTGGCCGCAGCGGCAGATCGACTGATGGCGGCCATCGCCGCTGGCAAGCCGATTGTGGTCTACGGTGATTACGATGCCGACGGCATGACGGCCACAGCCATCTTGCTGAACTGCCTCAAACTGCTCGGCGCTCAAGCCGGCTTCTACGTTCCCAATCGAATCGACGAAGGTTACGGTCTTAACGACGAAGCCTTGCGAACGCTGGCCCAGCGCGGCGCGGCAACCGTGGTCACCGTCGATTGCGGCATCACCAGCCTGCTGGAAGCCCAAACGGCGCGCGAGTTGGGATTGGAACTGATCATTACCGATCACCACGAAATGAAATCCACGCTGCCCGACGCGGCTGCCATTGTGCATCCGCGTTTGCCCGGCCATCAGTATCCGTTCGCCGGACTCAGCGGGGCCGGAGTGGCGTTCAAGTTGGCCTGGGCGCTGTGCCAGCGAGCTTGCCAGGCGAAGCGCGTGACCGAAGCCATGCGCTCGTTCTTGCTGCAAGCAGTTGGCATCGCCGCGATTGGCACAGTCGCCGACATCGTGCCACTGATTGATGAGAACCGCATCCTCGTGCATCATGGCCTGCAAAGTTTGTCGCAACGACCCACGCCGGGCATTGCCGCGCTCATGAAGCTGACGAAGCTCGATCAAAAGCCGTGTCTGGAGTGCGAAGACATTGGCTTCACCCTCGGCCCACGCTTGAATGCCGCCGGGCGATTGGGTCAGGCGCAACTCGGCGTCGAGTTGCTCACCACCGAAGTTGCTGAGCGCGCCACCGCGCTGGCCGAGTATCTGCACGAACTCAACAGCAGCCGCGATAGTCTGGAACGCAGCATTTATTTGGCCGCCAACAAACAAATTCAAGAGCGGTTCGATCTCGAAAATGACGCTGCACTGGTGCTGGCGAGCCGTGGTTGGCATCCCGGCGTCATCGGCATCGTGGCGGGCCGATTGGCGGAAAAACATCATCGGCCGGTCGCACTCATCGCGCAAGATGAAATTGGTGTAAAGCCCGGCATCGGTTCCGTACGCGGCACGCCGGGCTGCAATGTACATGAGGCGCTGGCCGCTTGCACGCAATTGCTCGTCAGTCACGGCGGTCACGCGGCGGCCGGTGGGTTGAAAATCGAAGACGGCCACGTCGATGCTTTTCGCGAAGCCTTCTGCGAATACGCGGCCCAGCAAATTCGCGCCGAACAGCGCATCGCCGAACTGTGGATCGATGGCGAAACCATGCTGGCCACGCTCACGCTGGCTTGCGTCCAGCAAATCGAACGCCTGGCACCCTTCGGCGAAGGAAACCGCCGACCCTTGCTCTGTGCCAGCGGCGTGCGTCTGGCGGAGCCGCCCAAACGAATCGGCTCCAGCGGCCGGCACCTGTCGCTGCGGCTCGATCAGCACGGCGTGCGGATGCGCGGCGTCGCCTTTGGCAACGGCGATTGGGCCGACGATCTGGCCAGCGTCTCTGGGCCGTTGAATCTGGCGTTCCGCCCGGTCATCAACAACTTCGGTGGTCGCCGCACGGTAGAATTGCACGTGACCGATTGGCACATGACCGAGCCGGCCTCCGTCGCGGCGCAGCCGGCTTGAATTGTGCAGCGCACGAAGATTGGCAGGTGTTCTATGCCAACGCCAGACGAACTTTATCTTGCGCGACGGGAGATGATCGAAGATCAACTCCAGCGGCGCGGCATACGCGATCCGCGCGTGCTGACGGCAATGGCTAAAGTGCCGCGCGAGGCATTCGTGCCGCCGGATGAGCAAACCGAGGCTTATGCTGATCGAGCGTTGGCGCTGGATTGCGGCCAAACCATCAGCCAACCCTATATCGTCGCCTTGATGACCGAAGCGCTGGAATTGACCGGCCACGAATCGGTGCTGGAGATTGGCACCGGCAGCGGCTATCAAGCAGCCGTGCTGTGTGAGTTGGCTCGGTGGTTGGTCAGTGTAGAACGGCATGCGGAACTCTCCGCCCGGGCCGCGGCCACATTGAAAGCACTGGGCTACAACAATTGCTCGCTGGTAGTGGGCGATGGCACTTACGGCTGGACGGAATTTGCACCATACGATCGGATCATCGTCACCGCCGCCGCCCAGCGGATGCCGCAGGCATTGTTCGATCAACTGATCGAGGGCGGAATTCTGGTGATTCCTCTCGGGCTTGGCGAGGCCCAATCGCTGCAGGCCATTCGGAAAATCGCCGGCAAACCTGTCGCTCGGGAATTGTCCGGCTGCCGCTTCGTGCCGCTGGTCGGCAGCGAAGAACCGCGGTGGTGAAAATCGCTGCTTATTCAGTCGTCAGACGATAGCCCACTCCTTGTTCAGTTAACAAATAACGCGGTTGTGCCGGATCAGTCTCAATTTTGCGCCGCAATCCTGCCATGAACACGCGCAGATAGTGGGTTTCTTGTATCTGATCGGGTCCCCAAACTTCCTTCAGAATGTGCCGATGCGTTAGCACTTTGCCAGCGTGTCGCACCAGCGTGGTGAGCAGTTTGTACTCGATCGGTGTCAGATGAATTTCCGTCTGTTTGACATACACTCGACGAGCTGAAAGATCGACTTTCAAATCGCCGCAGGCAAACAGGGCCGATTCCCGGTCGCCTTCCACACGCGCTGCATGCCGCAGCGCAACTCGAATGCGGGCCAATAGCTCGCCGGTGCTGAATGGTTTGGTCAGATAATCGTCGGCGCCGTGATCGAGTGCGGCAATTTTTTGAACTTCTTGATCGTGCGCGGAAAGTACAATAATCGGCGCCTGCAACCACTCGCGCAATTGCTTGAGCACTTCTTGACCGTCCATGTCGGGCAGTCCGAGATCAAGAATCACCAGGTCCGGCGGTTGCTGTGCGGCTAATCGCAAAGCTTGTTCCGCGTTTTCAGCTTCCACCAGCCGTAAATTCTCGGCCGTAAGCGAGGCGCGCAAAAACCGACGAATGGCAAGCTCGTCTTCAATCAATAACAATAGTGGTGCGGTGGTAGTCAAAGCTTACGCGCCCGCCGGTGCGGGACAATTTTCCAAAGCGATTCGCGGAGCCTGCTGCTGGCAAGCAAGCGAAATGACAAAAACTGCGCCTCCTTGGGGCCGGTTGCCCGCCGTAATGCGGCCCCCCATGGCGGTCACAATCCCCTGACAAATGGCCAGTCCCAATCCGACGCCGCGGCGTCCATCTGGCGGATTCGTGGAGCCGCGGAAGAATTTATCGAATACTTTCGATTCACTGCCGCGTGGCAAACCGGGACCATTGTCCGCAATACGAACCTCGGTGCACTTGCCGGAGACGGTCGCCGTAATATCGATCGTGGTACCAACTGGCGTATATCGAGAGGCGTTTTCCAGCAGATTGACGAACACTTGTTCCAATAGAAAACCGTCGAGCAGCAGCAGCGGAAAATCGGGCGGAATGTAGACATGCACCGTGTGCCCTGAAAGCTCTTTTCTTAGCCTGTGCAGCGCCGATCCGACCAGTTCCTCGAGCACGTGCCACTGCAGAGTTAGCTTCACGGACCCTGAATCGAGTCGTGCCATCTCCAAGAGATTGTCGACTAACCGCACCACCTGATGTGATTCGTCGATTAGCGTTTGCAACATTTCCGACCGCGCTTTGTCATTCGGCGGCTCCCGGTTTTCCAGCAGGCTGGCGGCGGTGCCGGCGATCGTGGCCAGCGGCGTGCGTAGATCGTGTGAAACGGAACTCAACAGCGAATTGCGTAGCTGTTCCGCTTCAACCTGGACTTGCGCCTGTTGAGCGTCGAGCACTGATTGATCGCGTTCAATGGATAGTGCAATTAAACTGGCGCATGTTTCCAGCAAGCGGCGCTGGTCGGCATCTAGAAAGCGATCGGTATCTTTCGGCCTGACTCCCAGTGCGCCGGTCGTCTTTTGAGAGCCGATTAGCGGCACAAATAGCGCGGTTGCATTGGGTAACGTGTCGGTCTTCAGACCGGCCGTTTGATTATTTTCCGCGACCCAATCGGCGACCACACTATTGATCGGTTGCTTGGCGACCGAAGTATTTTCTCCAAACCTCAATTGCAAAGATCCATCGGGCTCGCGCAAATAAACCACCACCTCGCCGCTGAAAATCTCCTGCAGCTGTCGCCCTGCGGTTTGCAGCAAAAAAGCGGTGCCGGAAAGTTCGCTCAACTGTCGTGTCATTCGAAACAACTGCGCAGTGCGGTGCTCCTGTTGCTGTGAGGCGCGAAGCTGCGCCTAAGTCGGGCTGTCAAGGCGCTGATCAGCAATCCAATTCCCAACATCACAGCGAAGGTAATCAGATACTTCGTATCGCTAACGGCGAATGTGTAATAGGGACGGACGAAAAAGAAATCGAATACCAGCACGCTGAGGACCGCCGCCGTCACCGCTGGCCCGCGCCAAATTGCGCGGCGGTTAATGCGACGCCAGCCAAAAATATCATCACCACATTGGCATTGGCTTCATCGGTCAAATGCAGCTTGTACGTCGACCAGCCGAGCACTCCGCAAATGCCAACGATCAGAACGGTGAACAAATAGGGCCGATACTCTATCAATTTCAGCACCGGCATTGCCGTTTCCCGCGGCGGTGGTTCGCCCTCTTCACCATTGATCACATAAACATCGATTTCGCCGCTGCGCTCCAGCAACTCGTCGACAACCGTCCTGAAGAGCCACTGCTTCCAACGAGGCTGCGCGGTTTTGCCGACAATAATTTTCGTCACATTGCGAGAACGTGCATAATCGAACACCGTGTCGGCGACCTTGTTGCCAATGAGTGTGTGTGTTTCCGCGCCGAGCTGTTCGGCCATCCGCAAATTGCGCGCAGTGCGCTCGTGCACAGAAGCCGCGGTTGGGCCGGCTTTCACTGTATCGACCGCTACCGCCAGCCACTCGGCGCCAAATGCGGCTGCCATGCGTTTAGCGGTGCGGATGATTTTGGCACTGGACGGACTCGGACCCACACACACCAGTAATCGCTCGCTCGTTGCCCAAGGACTTGTCGCTGCCCGATCTTGCCGCACAGCCTCGACTTCTTGATGCAAACGTTGCGCAGCCTGCCGTAGCGAAAGTTCCCGCAGCGCAATCAAATTGCCTTTCTGAAAGAAACTCTGGAGCGCCCGTTCCGCCTGCGGCGGAACGTAAACTTTCCCGGTTTGCAACCGCGACATTAATTCATCGGGCGTCACATCGATGAGTTCGATCTCATCGGCTCGCTCCAATACTGCGTCGGGAAGTGTTTCGCGGACGATGACGCCGGTGATTTTGGCAATCACGTCGTTCAGACTTTCGATGTGTTGTACGTTCAGCGTTGTCCACACGTCGATGCCCGCGGCTAATAATTCTTCCACGTCTTGCCACCGCTTGGTGTGTCGGGAGCCTTCCACGTTAGTGTGTGCAAGTTCGTCGACGAGCATGACCCGTGGATGGCGTTTTAGACCTGCATCAAGATCGAACTCTTGGAGGTTCACACCGCGGTATAGCACTATGCGCGGCGCAAGCGCTTCCAATCCCCGCAGCAACTCTTCTGTTCGCGGTCGGCCGTGTGGTTCCACGTAGCCGACCACTAAATCGGCGCCGGCTTCTTTCTCGCGCTGGGCCGCCGAAAGCATGGCGTAGGTTTTTCCCACGCCGGCGGCGTACCCAAAGAAAATGCGCAGCTTCCCGCGCGAAGATCGCTCTTCCTCGGCTTGCACACGGGTTAAAAGCTGATCAGGGTTGGGCCGGACATCGCTCATCGTTGCGCCGTTGTATTATACGACAACCGTTAGTGGTTTAGCACACCTGCGTATTGTCGTCGATTTCCATGAAGGGCGGCACTGGCCAAAATACTCCCGAAGTTGTGCAGCCCACGGGGAATGAATAGCTCAGTGCCGCCGAAGTTTGAGGATGGGCGAAAGGTTTTTATGGTTTTCCCTCATCCAGCGCTAAATTTAGTTTCAAGACATTCACGCGCGTTTCGCCGAGCACTCCCAGCGTGCGCCCTTCCGTGTTTGATTCGACGAGCTTCCGCACTTGCTCCTCGTTCATACTGCGCATGGGCCACACGCTGGATCTGATATGCCGCCGCCGCCGGACTGATGTGCGGATCCAACCCGCTCGCCGAAGCCGTCACAAGATCAATCGGAATCGGCGCCGTCTCGTCGGGTGCCGCTTTCTGCAACGCCTCGACACGATCTTTGACTGCCTTCAATTGATCGGGATTGGTCGGCCCCAAATTGCTGCCGCTTGATGACGAAGGATCGTTGGGAAACGCCGACGTCGCCGATGGCCGGCTCCAAAAGTATTTCGGATCGTCGAAGTGCTGGCCGATCAGTTCCGAGCCCACCACCTTGCCATCGCGAATAATCAGGCTGCCATTGGCCTGGCTGGGAAACGCTCCCTGAGCGAACAGCGTGAACAGCACCGGATACACGACGCCTGTAAGCAGCGCCAGCGCCAGAAACATCAGGACGGCAATTCGTAATTGTGTGAACATTATTTTCCTCGTTATGCCAATCCCGCGGCAACTAAAAACAGATCGATTAGCTTGATGCCAAGAAACGGTACAATCAGCCCGCCGACGCCGTAAATCAACAAGTTATCGCGCAACAGTTTCGCGGCGCCGACGGCACGGTAACGCACGCCCCGCAACGCCAGCGGGATCAAGGCAATAATGATCAGCGCGTTGAAAATCACGGCCGACAGAATCGCACTGGCCGGCGTCGCCAAATGCATGATGTTGAGTTTGTTGAGCACCGGATACGTCGTTGCGAACGCCGCCGGAATAATGGCGAAATACTTGGCCACGTCGTTTGCCAGACTGAACGTGGTGAGCGCGCCGCGCGTCATCAGCAACTGTTTGCCGATTTCGACAATCTCGATGAGCTTGGTGGGATTCGAATCGAGATCGACCATGTTGCCGGCTTCTTTCGCGGCTTGCGTGCCAGAGTTCATGGCCACGGCCACGTCGGCCTGGGCCAGCGCCGGCGCATCGTTCGTGCCGTCGCCGGTCATCGCCACCAACCGACCGCCCGCCTGATTTTCGCGGATCATTTTCAGCTTCGCTTCCGGGGTGGCCTGCGCCAGGAAATCATCCACGCCCGCCTCGGCGGCAATTGCGGCGGCCGTCAGCGGGTTGTCGCCGGTAATCATCACGGTCTTAATGCCCATGCGGCGCAATTCAGAGAATCGTTCTTTAATCCCGCCCTTGACGATATCTTTGAGGTAGATCACGCCGAGCAGGTGATCGTTTTCCGCGACCACCAGCGGAGTGCCGCCGCGCTTCGAGATTTCCTCGACCGATTGCCGCAGCTCACCCTTGACGTTGCCACCCATCGACGACACAAATCCTTCGATGGCATCGGTCGCTCCTTTGCGAATTTTGCGGCCAGAGAAATCCACGCCGCTGAGCCGAGTTTGCGCCGAAAACGGAATGAAACTGGCGCCTAGCTCGTGAATATTGCGGCCACGCAGGCCGTACTTTTCTTTGGCTAGTACCACAATGCTGCGGCCTTCGGGAGTTTCATCGGCCAACGAGGCCAGCTGCGCGGCATCGGCCAATCGCGGCATGGCGATGCCCGGCGCGGGAATCAGTTCGACCGCCTGCCGATTGCCCATCGTGATGGTGCCGGTTTTATCCAACAGCAGCACGTCCACGTCGCCGGCGGCCTCCACGGCGCGGCCGGAAGTGGCGATCACGTTGGCTTGAATCATGCGATCCATACCGGCAATGCCAATGGCCGAAAGCAAACCGCCGATTGTGGTCGGAATCAGGCACACCAACAGCGCGACGAGCACCGTGACCGTGATCGGGTTTCCCTGCCCAGCGGCAGCCACACTGTATTTAGAAAACGGCAGGAGCGTGACGCAGACGATCAAGAAAATGATCGTCATCGCCGCCAACAGAATATCGAGTGCAATTTCGTTGGGCGTTTTCTGCCGCTTGGCCCCTTCGATCAGCGAGATCATGCGATCCATAAACGTCTCGCCGGGATTGGCTGTGATGCGCACCACGAGCCAGTCGGAAAGCACGCGCGTGCCGCCGGTGACGCTGCTGCGGTCGCCGCCGCTTTCACGAATCACCGGCGCGCTTTCTCCGGTGATGGCGCTTTCATCGACCGAGGCCACGCCTTCAATCACTTCGCCGTCGCCGGGCATCAGTTCTCCGGCTTCGACGAGCACCACGTCGTCTTTTCGCAAGAGCGATGCAGTGAGCGGATGAAAAGTCGCCCCGTACCGCGGTTCGTCGAGTTTTTTGGCTTGCACATCGCGGCGCGTGGCTCGCAGCGAATCGGCCTGCGCTTTGCCGCGTCCTTCGGCCATGGCTTCGGCGAAGTTGGCAAACAGCACCGTGAACCACAGCCAGGCCGAAACGGCAAAAATGAAACTCGCCGATTCGTCCTCCCTCGCCCTCTGAGAGAGGGTTGGGGTGAGGGTGTCTGGCACGACTTGGGCACCCTCACCCTGCCCTCTCCCAAGGGGAGAGGGTTTTGAAATCAGCGCTTGAACGCCCAAGCCCGTGGTCAGCACGCTGCCCACTAGCACGGTGAACATCACCGGGTTGCGCAGTTGCCGCCGCGGATCGAGCTTGAGCACCGAATCGATCAATGCCTGTCGAACGATAGGCGGATCGAACAGCGGGCGAGCTTTCGTAGCTGTGGTCATATTCTAAAAATCTCCTGCGACATTCGAATTTCGTCATTCCCATCACGGGCTTATCATCTGCAACTGTTCCACAATCGGCCCCAAGGCCAGCGCCGGCAGGAATGCCAAGGCGCCGACGAGCAAAATGGTGCTCACCAGCATCACCGTGAACAACGGCCGATGGGTGGGAAGCGTGCCTGCTCCCGGTGGCGTGAATTTCTTCGCGGCCAGAGAACCAGCGACGGCCAGCGTCGGCACAATCAGCCAGTACCGGGCCATCAACATCGCAATGCCCAGTGCCACGTTGTAGAACACCGTATTCGCGTTTAGTCCGGCAAACGCGCTGCCATTGTTGTTGCCGGCCGAGGAGAACGCGTACAACACTTCGGAAAAGCCGTGAGCGCCGGGATTGTTGAGCGGGTTCTTCAGCTCGCCCGACGTTGGATCTGTAAAGTGCAATCCCGGCCCCAGCACGGCGATGGCCGCACCGATTTTCACAATGCAGGGCGGTATCAGAATCACTAGCGAAGCCATCTTCATTTCGAAGGCTTCGATTTTCTTGCCCAGATATTCCGGCGTGCGGCCGACCATTAATCCGGCGATAAACACGGCCACGATGACAAACATCAAGAGGCCATACAGCCCGCTGCCGACGCCGCCGAAGATCACTTCGCCCAGCTGAATGAGCCACATCGGAAACAATCCGCCCAGCGGCGTGTAGGAATCGTGCATCGAATTCACGCTGCCGTTGGAGGCTGCCGTGGTGGCGCAGCCCCAAAGGCCGGAGTTTACAATGCCGAAGCGCGTTTCCTTGCCCTCCATATTTCCGCCGGCTTGCGTGGTGGAGGCTTGTTGATCGATTCCCAGCGTGTGGTATTGCGGCACGCCCGATTGCTCGGCCCACACGGTGCAAATCGTCAGCGGCACCAGAATCAAAAACATGGCCGCCAGCACGGCCCAACCTTGCCGTCGATCGCCCACCATTTCACCGAATGTGTAGCACAGTGCGGCGGGAATGAGCAGAATTGCCAGCAATTCCAGAAAGTTCGAAAGCGGCGTCGGATTCTCGTACGGATGTGCCGAGTTCACGTTGAAAAATCCGCCGCCGTTGGTGCCCAGTTGCTTAATGGCATTTTGCGAAGCGGCCGGACCCATCGGCAAGCTGGCTTCCGTGACGGGTTTTCCATCGGCGCCGATTGCCGGCTGAACTAACTTCGCTGTTTCATAGGGCCGAAAGTTTTGAATGACGCCCTGCGAAACCAAAACAGTTGCATACACCAGCGACAGCGGTAACAAAATGTAAACGGTCGAACGCACCAGGTCATACCAGAAGTTGCCGATCGTGGCTGCCGAGCGCCGGGCCAGGCCGCGAATGAGCGCCACGAGCACGGCCATGCCGGTCGCCGCCGAGACAAAATTCTGCACGCTAAGCGCCAGCATCTGCGACAAATAGCTCAGCGTCGTCTCGCCGCCGTAGCTTTGCCAATTGGTGTTCGTGGCAAAGCTCGCCGCGGTGTTGAACGATTGATCGGTCGAGAGCGCCGAAAAATGCTGCGGATTCATGGTGCCCTGGCCGGGCAAAACATCTTGCAACCGCAGCACGGCATACACAAACACGAAGCCCAACGCGTTGAACAGCAGCACCGCCACGCAGTACGTTTTCCACGACATCTCTCGCTCCGGGTCTACGCCGCAAATGCGATATAGCCTGCGCTCCAGCCAACCCAGCGCGCGATCCAATCCGCACGGCCGTCCTTGGTACACGCGTGCCATGAACCAGCCCAGCGGCTTCGCTAACAGCGCCAGGACGCCAAAATAGAGCACCAGTTGAAGCCAATCGTTCGTCGTCATGCAAACCACTCCGGTTTCAAAAGTGCGATGACCAGGTAAAACAAGAGCCCCACGGTCACCGCCAGTCCTACGAGTTCCACACCGTTCATTTCCCACCTCTAAGCAGCCAGTCGGACAGCGCCAACAGGCCCCAGGTAAAACCGCCGAAAGCAATCACCAGCAAAACGATTGCAAAGTCAGTCATGGCGTACCTTCCTTTCTCATCTCGAAGACCGCTCTTACTGCCATCGATAGAATGCTACCGGGTATCGCCTCAAATTGGGGTTAAGACTGCTCGGCGGGATGTCAAGAATGTGTCAAGACGTTGCAACTTGGCTGACGCTGCCTGCATGCGCCGCAAAATTTGCTTGCTCCTGGTCGTAATCCAGCCCGCTGAGCTGGCTCCAGGTTTGCGGCGAAAGGATGCCCGCCGTGTTTTCGATTCGATGCCGCTGCGTTTCCTGCAACTGATCGCGCACCAGCAGCGAGGGCGCCGTTGCTTGAATTTCGATCATGGTGCGCGTTTCGCTCGGCAACCGGCCGGCGGCCACCGCGGCCTCGACCACGCGCCACATGACGGCCACGTCGTCGCAAACTTGCTCGGCCTGCAAGCGGGCGAACATCCGCATCGCCGGGCCTTCAGCCACCATCGTCGATGAATAGTTGGCGTTCGACGCATCGGAGGTGAGCATGAACTCCGGCATCACCAGCCGACTGGCAACAGAGCGCAGCTCGGCCTGCAGCACCGTCACGAAATTGGCCGCATCGACGCCGGCGGCGGGAAAGTCGTATTCCAATCCGCTGGGGGCATCCAAAATCGTTCCAGGCCCATAACGGCGAAAACTTGTGGTGCGCGGCAGCGAGCCGGGAGCGTAAGCGACCGGAGCCGTGAACGTCGCATCCGCCTGCCCCGCCACAAACTGCTGCACGCCGCTGAGCGTGCCTTGCCGATGTTTGCGAATCAGCGCGATGGCCGATTGAATTTCCGCCACCACGCTCATGTTCCGCAGCAGTTTTTCGGCCCGCCGCAAATTCTTCCGCACCGGATAAAAGAGCGGCAGCCCGCGCCGCACATTGGCATCGACATTGGCCTTGCGATGCTGAATCTCCGCCGCATCGACCAGTCGGCCGTCGATGAAATAGCCGATCACATTCTCCACATCGTGCAAATCGGTCTGCACGCCCAGCCGCGCCGCCGGGTTGCCGGCCTGATCGGGCGGCGTAAACACCTGATCGGGCTCGACGAACCGCACGCGCACCGTGCCATCGGCCGCCGTGAAGAATCGCAGAATTGCTTCGCCATCTCGATCGCGTCTGCGCACAACTTCCTGCTGCCGGCGATGCCAGTGGTTGGCAACGATGAACTGGTCGATTTCATGTTGCACCGCGGCGATTAAAGTGGCGAAGGGTGGCTGGGGTCGACCGAAGGGAGCCCCCAGCGGCTCAAAATCCGAGGGCTCGGCAGCACTCGACCCCGGCCACCCAGTAGCGCGGCAGAATTTTCGCAGAGTCGCCCGATAGGTATGTCCCGCGCCGACGATGTAGCTAACGCGGTTCTCGTGGCCGTTGATCGCAAACTCATTCTCCAGCGCCAGTGTGCGGCACTGGCGCCGAATCTCCGCCAATTGCGCGTCGTCGCCAATGCCAGCCAGCGCGTCACAAGCGACGCGGCTAAAAGGGTAGCCGCCGCCGCCGAGCGCCAGACCAGCGCTCGCCATCATCGCCGTAGGGTTCGCGCGGATCGACAAACGAATCCCACAGCTCGTCGTACGCTTCGAGCAGACGCTGTTCAAGTTGATTAAGAGTTGGTGTCATTTCAAAGCTCCTATTGAGAAAGGGGTGGTCCGTTGTCTGTTGTCCGTAGTCCGTTGCAACTGACAACGGACGACGGACAACTGACTATTCAAACAAGTCGATTCCCAAGCCCATCGTCCGGCATGGGCCGCAGCAGCATTTCGGCCAACCGCAGCGCCATTTCCACCGCATCGGGGCCGTCGTCGTGGTCGGCCAGTGGGAATTCTTTCAGTTGCTCGACCAACATCCGCGTGCCGGGCGAGTTGGCTTTGAACTTTAGTCGCCGGACACACAACAGCGGCCCCAGCCGGCGGATGCGCACCGCTTTGCTCACAGTGTTTTCGATCGAGCAGGGCGAAATGCCGATCAGGCCCTGGCGAATGAACTCGGCGGCGAAATCGGCCCCCAGCAACTCCTGAAACTGATTCGCCTCGATTCCAAATACCTGCGGCCGGAACCGTCGGCAAAGTTCTACGCCGTCGCTGACAATCTGCGGCGTCGGCCGCCGCTGCATGTCGGCTTCGATGTACAGCGTGCCATCGTGCCCCACGCCCAGCATCACAAACGCCGAATAATCGCCGCGCCGTGCATCGGCCCCTTTGCTGGGGTCGAGAGCGATTGCTTTGGCAATAAGTAGCCGCGTCTTTCCGAGACGCGGTTGCGAGTCTCGGAGAGACTCGCCTCCGTCCGGCCACTCGTCGAACCAAATCCAATCGCCGAAGTATGCTTCCGGCCATTCGCACAATTCCGGATTCACCGGCGTGCTTTGCTTCTCGCGCAAACGCTGTGCTGCCGCTTTCGGCCCGCATGCACATTAGCGTGTACAGGTCTTCTTCCTCGGGCCAGAGCAATTCGGCGCCGGCGTCCATCAGATCGCGATTGCGGAGATAGAATTCGCGGGCGATGATGTGAGGATCATTGCATAAAGCCGCCGATGGTATCGGCGGTGAAGTGCCAGTGGACACTACACTCGCCCCCACCGCGGATACCATCCGCGGCTTTATGTCAGTAATCTCTGACCCCTGACCCCTGTCTCCTGACTCCTGATAAATCTCCTCCCACGCTGCCCACAGTGGCATGTGCTGCGGCCAGCGCTCGATGGCTTGGAATCTGCGGCTCAGCCAGCCCGGCGTGCGGTGCAACTCCATCGTCAAACATTCGCGGTGCAGTGCGGTGCCCAGGTTGATGATGCTGGTGCGCTTCGTGCCGGCTTTCATCAACAGGCCGTGAAACCAGGTGCGCGAACGTTCGCGGGCCAGGGCCGATTGAATGTGGCCGTCGTTCTGCAAATCGTCGCAGACAATCAGCGTGGGCCGATATTGCCGACGCCGCCGGCCGCGCACCCGCTGCCCGGTGCCCAGCGCCTCAATCATCACGCCGTTGCGCAGCACAATCGCCCCCCGCCGCCAGACCGGGCCGAAGCCGGCAACCTCGGGATACGCTTCTTGCAGCGCGCGATTCTCCAGCAGCTCTGCTTTGACATTGTCCAAATGCGCGGCGGCTTGATGCTTCGTGTCGGAGACGATCCAGATGTATTTTTCGCGGCCGGCCAGCGCCTCGCGTAGTACAAACGCCAGCGTGGTGACCGTCGATTTGGCACTACCGCGCGGCCCGATGACATTCAACTTCGCGCCGCCTTGCTCCCATAAAGCCGCCGATGGTATCGGCGGTGGAGTGCCAGTGGACGAACCACTCTGGTGCTCCGCGGATACCATCCGCGGCTTTATGAAGTGTTCTTGGTGATCGTGACGCATCGCATCCAGTTGCTCCGCCAACCACACATGCATCTTGGAGGGTGGCAGCCGAAAATGCTCCAGCAAAAACGTGCGGCCCCAAGTCAAGAGATCGGCATCGCGGGCATTCATCAAGTGGCTCGCCCGGCGCGATAACTTGCAGTCCGCCTCGCGGCGTGTGCAAGGGCCAAGTCCTGCGACCAGTTCTCGGTAGCCTGCTTCAGGCATCCATTTATTTGCCACGACGCGACTCCTTTGCTTTGCGAAGCCTGCGGCCAGTCAACTCGTAGATGCGACGACGAACCTCTGCGCGGAGATGAACGTCGGGAATGGCCTGGGCAACGGCGCTGACCAATTGGGAGATCAATTCCCGCACTTCGCGCACACTCATCGTGCGCGCTTTGCGCGTAGCGGTCCGGATACATGTGTTGCATGCCCATTTAGCGGCCGGCCAGAATTTTGCTTGCTTGCTGGCTTCGCGGATGGTGTTGAGGAACAAGATTTCCGGGTTCGTCGTGGCTTCGTCGAGCTTCTTACGGAATTCGGGATGTCGATTGGCGGTGTTGCGAATCGTCTGTCGACTACAACCGACGCGCTGGGCCGCCAGTTGGTACGTTCCGCCGACGGCCAAGATGCCGCAGATGATTTCGCGTTTGCTTTCATCAAGAATCGGTTTCATATTGGAAAATCAAACCCCGGGGGTACGAGGGTAAAATATTGGGGACGAAAATGGTGTTTTGTTCGAGGAAAACGACATTTTTGCGGTCGGCATTTTTCCCTCACTTTTCCCGCGTTTACAATCGACGGCAGGGTGCTGTATGGATTGGCGATACAAATTCCGCTTCTCGTTGGCGAACATCATGTTGATGATGATTCCGGTGGCCGTGGCGTGTTGGATTGCAGTTTGCGCGTCTCGGGGCGACGCTATCGATTTTCTCCAATCTCTGAGTGTGGCATTCGCACTCATTTTTGTGCCGACGGCAGTCGGAGCATCGATCGGCGGCAAAAAGGGATTTTGGAAAGGATGGGCGTATGGCATGTGGAGCGCGATTATTTGCGTTGCAGTCCTCGCGCTGATTCTGCTTGTAATTAGGATCATCGAAGCGATAGGCAGTTGAATGCTTTGTTTATGGATTGGCGAAACAAATTCCGCTTCTCGCTGGCGAACATCATGCTGATGATGGTGCCGCTGGCCGTGGTTTCCACGGTGGTGAGTTACGGCATTTGGCTGCCATCGATCGATGTTGTCGTGGCAGCGATTGTTGTGGGCATCGCACCGATTGTCGGCGCACTGTTTGGCGGACGAACCGGCTTGGGCATTGGCTGCCTGATTGGATACTTCGTGTTTTTGTTCCTGGTCTTTTTCGGCATTCTCGATTTGGAAAAAATCTTCCGACTGCGTTTCCGGTGATCGGCCAGACAAGTCCAAGTCGTCCGCCGGGTGCCACTGCTGGCTCGCCCAGCAGTGGAAGCACCGAGCGATGGTGATCTTGCTTTGAACTGAACGTGCAAGCCGGATTTGTTCGAAACAACCGACCGCTTGCAGTTGGATGCCGTATTCACTTCTGGATAAACCAGCCGTGGCACCCGTTGGTCGTGGTGAAGTATGAACTCGCCAAGCAAATTCCAGTTTCCGCTGTGGAACATCCTGCTGATGATGATTCCGTTGGCGGTGGCTTGTTGGTTCGAGAATCGCGCGCTTCGTGGCGAAAGCATCGACTCATTGGTCTGGTGGGCCGTTGGACTTGCGATCCCTGGCGTGTCTGCGGGAATTGGTGCGGTATTAGGGGGCTGGAAAGGAATGTGGAAAGGGTTCCTATTGGGAATGTGTGGGCATCTCGTGTTCATCACTGCCATTTTGATTATTGATCTTGTATCAAGATTTGTGGCCATGACCCGTTGATCGTGGTGAAGTATGGACCCGCCAAGCAAACTCCAATTCCCGTTGCGGAACATCCTGCTGATGATGGTCCCCATCGCGCTCATGTGTTTCGCCATCAAAATGCGGTTGGATGACGAGATCGGCAGCGCGATCTTCTTTTTGATCCTGGGCATTCCGGCCGCCATCGGTGCGCTCTTCGGCGGCGTGCGCGGCATGCGGCGGGCGTTTGCGTTTACGTTTTTTGGCATGTTTTTTGGTGTGTTGCTGCTCACGGCGCTGTTGGTGTTGATTGCCGGCATTGTGATGCTGATTAGTTTGGTGGTGGGGCATTCGTGATTTGTTGTTTGATCATTCGTGCTTCGTCATTGGTCATTCATTCGTCATTTGAATTTCGTCATTCGTCATTCCCGGTGGAAGTGGGCACCGCATTGCCCCGGGTGTGTTCACCCGGGGCTAAATACTCAAACGACACCACGGCGCGGCCCAGGCTGCCGGCGTATCCGCCCAGGCCGTGCTGGGGGCGCGAACCGGTTTTCTGCACGTTCACGGCCCGCCACTTCGGCGAGCGGCGGCAATGCGCGATGAGCGCCGGATGGCTGGCCGTCACGTTCAGCCGGTGCCCTTCCGCCCGATGCAAATCGGCCACGGCTTCGACGACGCGCATGCCAATGCCGACGCCTTGAAAATCGGGCAGCGTCACGATGCGTGAAATCCGCCAATGGTTTTTGCGGCCGATGACGGGCAAGGTAGCGCAAAAAGACACCGGCTCGCCGCACCACCGTGCGACGAAACAGCGCGCCGCTCGACTAAGCCCGGCGCTCAAATAATGATGACGCGCAAAGGTTCGCCACATGGTGTGCTCTGTGCGGTGGATTTCGATTTCAATCTCCGGCCGCCGAAGCGACCTCCGTTCAAACTGCCGAGTGGCCATGTCGATGGTCCAATCGGGACACAGCCAATCGAGAATGTCGTAATGGCACGTGACGGCCACGAAACGGCAGCGAATCTGTCCGCTGCGAATGCCCTTGGCCACCGCCGCCGAGCCGATGCGGGCCACGTTGCGATCGACCACGCTGGTGAATTCGTCGAAGGCGACGACGGGCAAGGCGGACGGCGGAAGGGGGATGCCGGAATCGGAGGATTGCTTGATAAAGCCGCGGATGGTATCCGCGAGGCACCGGAGTGGATCGTCTACTTGCAGTTTACCGCCGATACCATCGGCGGCTTTATGGAGGCATCCGGCGAGGGCGCGGGCAAGATCGCAGCGAAACTTTTCGCCGCCACTGAGCACCTGGTACGGCTTGATCCACGACGGCGGCGAGCTGAAACCGACGGCGGTCAGCAGGCCGGTGATCGAATGGATCGACACTTCCGTTGTGCGAGCCGGGAGCGTAAGCGACCGGAGGTCTGAACGGGTGAAGGGGTGTGGGGGTGAAGGGGTGACATCGAAGCAATCAATCACCGCGCGATCCGCCGGCCAATCGAGGTGTTCGATGAAGTTGCTGCCAAATAACCGGCGGGCCAACGTCGTCTTGCCGCTGCCCGAGGGGCCAACGATGAGGCCGATTTGCCAATCCGTTCCCTCTCCTCGTAGGAGAGGGTGAGGGCGCCGATCGTACTCCGTCGTCGTTGCAGCACCCTCACCCTGGCCCTCTCCCAAAGGGCGAGGGAGTTGGTCCAACAGCCACTCCGGCAGTTCAATCGAAAGCTCTTCCCGCACTTTCTCCGCCAGCGGCACATCGAACATGCCGGCCACTTGCTGCACGCGGAACGAATTAAACACGGGACAATCGAGTTGAATTTCAATTCGCGTCATTTTGTGTCTCCAATATTTAGCCTCCGGTGATTACACCGGGGGCAATGCGGTGTGAATTACCAGCGCACGGGTTGGTGTTGAGTTTCTTCCTGCGTCTTTGAATCGAAACATTGATGGGTAGTTGAATGTCGTTGGTGGTGGGTCGCGGATTGCCCCGGGTCATTGACCCGGGGCTAAATAAATGGGGTCACAACGTGAGCACGCGGCATTTGAAGCCTTCGGCCGAGAGACGCTCGTAAAGCTCGCGCTGATCGGTTTCGTCGCCGCACTCGACGACAATTTGAAACAGCGTGGGGACTTTTATTTCTGGACGTATTTGGGTGCCACTGGCTTTGCCAGTGCTGCTGGAAACAATTGAGTCGACGCCGTTCTCGCCCAGAACACTGGCCGAGCCAGTGGCACCCAATGTGCAAGCAGCAACTTGCTGGACCATTGCCTGCACGGCCGGATTGCTGAACCGAACTTCGGCCAGCAACCGTTCGACGGCGGCGGCATCGGCCCTGGCCAGGCTGCTGATGGGATCGAAAGTCGCCAGCAATTTGTCGGCTTCGTCGGCGGTAAGATCGAGCACCAGCACCGGCACAATCACATCCGGCGTGGTTTCAGCCCGCAGGTGGCCGTCGATCAATTCGAGCGCTCCATCTTCCAGCTCTCGCGCGAGCAGGGCTCCAGCGTAACCGATCTCGGCCAGCACGCCGCGCAGCGCGTCTTGCTGCGCCGGCGGATGCGTGCGCCAATTTTTGGGATGGGGTTTCAACTCTCGCGCCGGCACTCGACGCAGTTCTCTAATTCGATCGCGAATGTGCATGGTGAGTGTGGACCAGCGCATTAAAAAAGCCCGCGGCCGAAAAATTCGTTTCGGCGGCGGGCTCGCGAAAATATCCCGGCGGCGGGACCCAGGCGATTACCAATACATGATCATTTGTACACTAATACATTATCAGACGAGTGGCCCAATTTCAAAGAGGCGATTTCCAAAAAAAATTATCGCAGCCGTCTCCGTTCGGCTGAGCTCATGGCCGAAGCCCGACGGCGAGTGGGGGCCACCCGCGTTCTGGCCCGGGTGTAGCGGCCGGGCTCGGCCCGGCGCTCGAGCGCGAGCAAGCTCCACCGCTTCACGGCGGTGGAATGAGTTCCGAATTCATCGCGGCGGCACGGTTTCCGGGCGGGTCGCAAAGCGGCCGGTTTGGCCGCCCCCTTCGACGGCGCTGAATTCTGCCCAGATGGGAAAGTGATCGGAGATCGCCAGCGCTTGTTCTATCGTCAGATTGAATTCACGCACCAGATCGAAGACGCCGGCGCGACCGGTGAACTCGACCGTCGCCCGGCGGTTGAACAGAATGTTGTCGTACGTCTTGTTGCCGCGGGTGTTGGTGGGCGTGCCGGCCGGAATGACCCAAGACATGTCGGGCAATGATTTCAAAAGGCCGAACTTGCGTTCGTCGGCGTTCAGATCGCCCAGCAGAATGATGTCGTCTTCGCCACGGCCATCGTTGCGCACCGATTTGTAAACCTGCGCCAGCGCGTTGATTTCCGCTTCGGCTTCGTCGGGCTCGGTGTGTACGTCGATCAGCGTGAAAGTGAAAGCCTGATCGGGCGGCGGCTCACGAATACGGAACGACGCCACAAACGGCGGCCGCTGAAAGAAATCGCCCCGATCGTCGACGCTGTACATCGACGTGCGATCGACCTCGACGGTTTGGGCATCGTAGATGAATGCGTACTGCTCTTTGCTGCCGGTGCGACCTTGCCTTGGGCCGATGACAAAATCGTAATGCCGGCCGGTGGAGTTAATCCAATCGATGAACCGCGGCACGATGTCTTGGGTCTCGGAGCGCACTTCCTGAATCGCCACCACGTCGAACCGCCGCACGGTCTCGGCCAGCACTTGCATCACTTCGGGCTTATCGAGCTTGCTCTTGCCGAACACTTGAATGTTGAAGCTGGCAATTTTGATCGCGCCGGCCTGCCGCACCGGCACGTTGGCAGCCAGCTCGCCGTACGATCCGCCGGAGCTGCTGGGCGTGCGCGGCTTGACCGCCAGTTTATCGAGCCCTTCCAGCTGGAATTTCTGAAAGAACGTGTAGCCGCCGTAGAGCAAGGCGGCCAACATGATGAGCGAAACGGGTTTACGCATGGCGAGATGAACGGGTGAAGGGGTGAACGGGTGCAGGGGTGACAAATGCGTTTAGCCGCGACCCGCAGTCCGACATAGTGGCGGACGATCGGTCGTCGCGGCGTGTGCTCTTCAATCAGCGCAAAACGCACCGTGAACAACGAAAATCGGGCCGCGTAAGATAGCGACACGCTCTGTGCCGCTCTAGGTCAATTGGGGCAGGATGCTGTCAGCGCCAAATCGCCGATGCATTCACGCCATCGCTCAAAAATCGCCCCCTTGCCAAATCACCCCTTCACCCGCTCACCCATTCACCCCTTCATCCTCACCGTCGCGCTTCGCGCACTAAATGCCGCAGCTCCGGCACGATGAGCTTTTCCATCGCCAGGCGCACGGCGTTGGTCGAGCCGGGCATTGCTAGCACGACGGTTTGGCCGATCAGTCCGCCGGTGGCGCGGCTGAGCATGGCGGCGGCGCCGACTTCAGAAAAGCTGAGCATGCGAAAAATTTCGCCAAAGCCCGGCAGCGTTTTGGTGAGCAGGCCGCTGATGGTTTCGAACGTCTGATCGCGACTGCCGACCCCGGTGCCGCCGGTGAGCAGGATGGCGTCGACCGTTTCGGAATGGTCGGCGGGAGCTGGGGTGTTCCCGAGCCCCGACCGTAAGGGAGCGGGTGCTTCAGACTGGGGAGTGGGGAGTGGGGAATGGGGAATGCCGGATGGCGGTGTGGCGTCGGTTGCCCCCGGCCACTGGCCGGGGGCTAAATGGGGGCGCGCGCGAAATTGCTCGATCAGCGCGAATGCGCGCGGCTCGTCGGGCACAATTTCCCAGGCGGCGACTTTTTGGCCGGATGCTTCCAGCATCTCGACAATCGTCTTCCCGCTGGTGTCGTTTTCCTTGGTCCGCGTATCGCTGATGGTGATGACGGCGACCCGCACTTGATCGGGGCCTTGGGCACGATGCTGTTGGACGGAGGTGGACATGGCGAGGGTTCAGGGTTCGGGGTTCAGAAATCGGAGCCGCTACCCGTAAGGGAGCGGTGAGCGGCCTGCAGCTACTTCAAAAACTGATTCTGAAAAATGCTTTCATAAGAACGATCAGTATGCCCTGAAACAACAAACCGATAAATGCCCCCACAATCGGCCGGCGAATCATTCCGAAAATCGCCGCACCCACTAGCGCCCCGGAACCGTACCACAGCAAGAGCGTGTAACCGAGCCGATAACTGTGCGTCTGCAACAGCGCCTGCATCCCGCCGGCAATCGCCACCAGCGTGACGGCGACGAAAATATTTTTGAGGGTGAACGTGTTCGCAGGCGGCGGCGAATCGGCGCTCTCATCTTTCGATTTACGCCGCAGTTGGCGAATTAGCCAGATGAGAGGCAGGATGGAAAATAGCCCCACGAACCACCACAGGGAGATGGCCAGCAGCCACGAAAATGCCGCGACACCAGTTGCCGTTCGGTAGCCGAAGCGTGGGCCACCAAAATCGTCATAGCTAATCCCCAGCAGGGAATAATGAACAGTGGACGGCGGCGAAGTCAGGCTAGTGGTTCGAGGCGAAGATGTCTGTGCTGAATCGTATTGGCCCAATAATTTCAATTGGGCATCTGTGATAGTCGCTACCAACGCGACTTCGAAGCCCGGCCCGTAGACGTTCAACAGTTGTACTCCTTGAAGTGCCCACCCGCTAAACACAAGACAAAGCAGTAGCGTTGAAATCGCCGTTAGGACATCGAATTTGCGAATCCGTTTTGCCATGCCGGCGATTGTAGCCGATGTTGGTGGGCGGTTTCAAAATCGCGAAACATTTCCGCACCGTAACGCCGCAGGTGTTGCACAACAAAGCCCGGGGTCAGCGGCGTTTCGCCGCACACCCTGGGAAAACTTTTGGGTGGCTGGGGTCGCGGGCACTAACGCCGCGTTGGTCGGTGAGCCCCCAGCGGCGTGAAATTCCGGGGGCTCGGCGGCCTCGACCCCGGCCACCCAACCAATCTGATCCAAACAGCCCACGACCATAAACCAGCGAAATTCGCCCGCTGGCCCGCAAGCGGCTATACTAAATTGTGGCAGCCGACGGAATTCGAGGCAATCGTGATGGCGTCGATGTTCATCCAGCTTAATTGGCTCACTTCGCTGGGAATTGCGCTGGCCGCGCTCTGCGCTGGCATTTTATCGGCGCGGGCCGATATCTACGTCCTGAAATCCGATGGCCAGGTGCGTGGCGAGTTGGTGAACAAGGACGAATCGCCGCGGCAGAAGTACGTCATCAAAACGGCAGAGGGAGCCGTGGTCACGCTTGATCGGGCGCAGGTGAAGAACATCGTTTCGCAGAATGCGGCGGAGACGGAGTACGAAAAAATCCGCCCGACGTTTGCCGACACCGCGGCCGATCAATGGAAGCTGGCCGAGTGGTGCCGCGAGAAATCGATGACCAAGGCCCGGCAGGAGGCGCTCCAGCGAGTGCTTGAACTGGAGCCCAATCATAAACAGGCCCGGCTGGCACTGGGCTACATGCAAGTTAACGGCCGCTGGGTGCAGCCCGATCAATTGATGCAAGAGCGTGGCTATGTACGTTACAAGGGCGAGTGGCGATTGCCGCAAGAAGTCGAGCTGGAAGAGCGCAAGCTGCAGGACGATAAGACCAAGAAGCAATGGTTTGTTGACCTGAAGCGCTGGCGCGGCTGGCTGGATGAACCGGCCCGAGCCAGCCAGGCTCGCGAACAACTGCAAGCGATTAACGATCCGCAAGCGGTACCGGCGCTGGCGCAGCGCTGAACTCGGAAACCGATCGGGCGGTTCGCTGGATGTATGTCGATGCCCTGGGCCGCATCGGACCGGCTGCGGTGCAGGCGCTGGTCGATCACTCGATGGACGATGCCGACGAGGAAGTGCGGATGCACTGCTTAGATCAGTTAGTCCGCAAACCCGATCATCAGGCAGTGGTCGATTTTGTGGCGGAACTGAAGAGCCGCGACAATACGCGGGTGAATCAGGCCGGGGTGTGCCTGGGCCGATTGGGCGACAAAACGGCGATTGCGCCGCTGATCGACGCCCTGGTGACGGTGCACAAATTCGAAATTCAGGAAGGCTCCGGCAACCCCAACCAGATGAGCGCCGGTTTCTCGCCAACCGGCCAAGGAGGCGCCGGAATGTCGATGGGCGGCGGCCGCAAAGTTGTCAAGCAGGCGATGCAAAACCAGAAGGTGCTCGATGCCCTGGTGGCGCTGACGGGCATGAACTTCCAATTCGATTCGCGCGCCTGGAAAAACTGGTACGCAACGCAGAAGAAACCGGTGAATATCGATGCCCGGCGCGACTAAGTGTGTAGTGGCCGGGCTCGGCCCGGCGCTGGGTGCATAACACGGGGCAACCCACGCCGCTACACGAGCCAGGGCGCGATTAAGCTTCCGCCGGCGTCGATTCGACCCGGCTCACTAACACCCGGTCGATGCGCTGGCCGTCCATGTCGACCACTTCCAGCTTCAGGCCGTGCCACTGGGTCGTGTCGCCGACGTTGGGGATGCGGCCCAGCAAATGTAAGATCAGGCCCGAGATGGTGCTGTAACTGCGCTGCTGCTCGGCGTCTTCAAGGCGCAGATCGAGCCGCTTGATGAGGTCGCTGATGCTGAACGTGCCATCGACGAGCCATTCGTTGGGGTTGCGCTCGACGAACATGTTTTCCTGGTCGTGCTTGTGACCTTCACGAATTTCGCCGACCAGCTCTTCAATGACATCTTCCAGGGTGACCATGCCTTCGGTGCCGCCGTATTCGTCGAGCACCACGGCCAGTTGGTTGTGCTGCTCTTGAAATAGCTCCAGCAGCCGATCGAGCGGCATGCTGTCGGGCACGACCAGCGCCGGCTTCAAGAGTTTTCGCAACTGGATTTCCCAACCGAGATACATGTGACGGAACAAATCTTTGATGTGCACGTAGCCAACGATGTGATCCAGATCACCTTCGTACACCGGCAGCCGCGAGAAACCGGCCATGGCGGCGGCGCCAATGACTTCATCCGACGGCGTGTTCACATCGAGCGCATCCAAATCGATCCGTGGCCGCATGACATCGCGCACCGTGCGCTCCCCCAGCCGCAAGGCTTCCAGCGCCACGCGCTGTTCGACCGATTCCAGCACGCCTTCTTGCGTGCCGGCTTCAATCAGATGCTCGATGTCGATCAGCGAAACGCTGGGCTCGTTCGTGTTCTTCGCCCGGAACAGAAGCAGCACGACATCGGTCGAGCGGCGCAGAAACCAAACAAACGGCCGGGCGGCGATCGAAATCCAATTCAAAATCGGCGCGACCGTGCGGGCCAATAATTCCGCTTGCCGCAGCGCGAGTTGCTTGGGCACCAGCTCTCCCAACAGCAGCGACAAGAACGTGATGCTGACGACAATGATGCCCAGCGAAATGGAATGCGCGTGCTGGGCGATGAAGTTGAGCGGAATTCGCGCAAGGACGCCGGTCAGCGGCTCGACCAACTCTTCGCCGCCGAACACCGACACGAACGTGGCCACCAGCGTGATGCCGAACTGCACCGTCGGCAGAAACCGATCGGGATCTTTCGACAATTCCAGCGCCAATTTCGCACTGCGATTGCCGGCTTCGGCTAACTGCTCTAACCGCCCTTTGCGGGCCGCGATGATGGAGATTTCCGCCGCGACGAAAAACCCGTTCGCCACGATGAGCAGAAAAATAATGATCAGGCTCCAGAGGATCACTTGGGAACCTCCGAATTTGCCGCCGTCAGCGCCATGTTGTCGCGGTGGACCACTTCATCGTGCGGGCAGTGACCCAGCGTGGCGGCAATTTGTTCGGTCTTCAGGCCTTTGATGCGCAGCGCATCGGCGGCGGCATAGTTGGAAAGGCCGCGTGCGAATTCCACGCCGGCGGCATCGCGGATCAATACGACATCGCCCTTGCGAAACGTCCCTTCGACCTCGACGATGCCGATCGCCAGCAGGCTTTTTCCCTGACGCTGAATGGCTGCGCGGGCGCCGGCATCGACCACCAGGGTGCCGCGCGGCTGGGCGGTGAAGCCGATCCAGCGTTTCCAGGAGGCGATGGTTTGACCCTGGGCGACGAACAGCGTGCCGACTGCTTCGCCGGCCAGAATGCGCCGCAAATTGCCGGGCTGCTTGCCGCCGGCGATGATGACGCTTTCGCCGGCGGTGGTGGCCAGCCGCGCGGCTTCCAGTTTGCTGGCCATCCCCCCTTTGCTCATGCCTGTCGCTTTGTCGCGAACCAGCGACAAGATCGATTCGTCGAGCCGCGTCACGGTGTGGATTACTTGCGAGTTCGGATCACGCGGATCGCCGTCGAACAATCCCTCGACATCAGAGAGCAGTACCAGCAGCGGGGCGCGAATCAGATTGGTGACCATTGCCGCCAACCGGTCGTTATCGCCAAAGGTGGTTTGCAGCTCTTCGGTGCTGACGGTGTCGTTTTCGTTGATGATGGGCACCGCGCCATACTCCATCAGCGTCAAGAGCGTGTTGCGGATGTTCAGGTACCGCGTGCGGTTGTCGAGATCGTCGGCCGTGAGCAGCACCTGCGCCGCGTGCCGGCCGTGGGCCCGCAAAGTGCGATCGTAGGCTTCCACCAACGCTGTTTGGCCGACGGCGGCGATGGCTTGCAAACGCGATAAATTGGCGGGCCGCGATTTCAATCCTAACCGACCCATGCCGGCGCCGACCGCACCGGAACTCACCAAGCAAACCTTCCGGCCGGCGGTCATCAAGTGGTGCAGCTCTTCCGCCAGCGCCGTCACGCGCTCTTGATTGAGCAGACCTTCTTCCGTGGTGAGCACGCGCGTGCCCACTTTCACGATCCACGTGCTGGCCGCGGCGGCAATTTCTTGACGAACGAGATCGGGCATGGAAGAGCAGTGGTCAGTTGTCAGTGGTCCGTTGCCGCCGGCAAGTGGTTTTCAACCGTCGGCGGTTTAACAGCGATTCCGTCCGCCACGATAACATACTCTGCCTGAGTGCAGCGCACAAAGCCTGTCAGCAGCTATCGATGCGCAAATTCGCGGCAAGTTCGCTCCGTTGAGTTAACCGACGCCGATTCGTACAATGCTCTTGCCGACGGAACGGTCGCCACGTTCGACAGCTCGGTATTCTCCCCTCGGGATATTCCATGAGCGAACTGCATCACGAGTGCGGCGTGGCAGCCATTTATCACCTGCCGGGCCACGCAGCCAGCCCGTTGTGTCCGCCGCAGGGCCCGGAAGAGGTTTCGCGGCTCATGCCGCGGATGCTCCTGGATATTCAAAACCGCGGCCAGCTTTCGGCCGGCATGACGTCGTTCAATCCCGATCGCAAGCAGTTGTTGGATACGCACAAAGAATTGGGCGGCGTCAGCGAAGTCTTCCGCATGAGCCACCGCGGCAAGTACGAAAGCCTGATGAAGCAATTCGCCGGCCGCGCCGCCATCGGCCATGTGCGGTACGCCACCTGCGGAGAGGAAGACCGCAGCTACGCGCAGCCGCTCGAACGGCATCATTTGCAAAAACACAAATGGTTCAGCTTCGGCTTTAACGGCCAATTGGCGAACTACAAAGAGCTGCAAGCGAAACTGTTGGCCGATGGCAATAATCATCTGGCGCGCGAGAACGATACCGAAATCATCATGCACGAAATCGGCCACGAACTCTCGGGCGATGGTCAGCCCGATTTGGTCGAGGTGTTTCGCAACATCGCCCAGCGGTTCGATGGGGCGTACAACCTAGTGTTTCTGAACGCCCTGGGCGAGATGGCGGTGCTGCGCGATCCGCTGGGCATTCGTCCGCTGTGCTACGCCAAAGAAGGGCCGCTGTTTGCCGCGGCCAGCGAAAGTGTGGCGCTGTTGAATCTCGGGTTCCAGGCCGAGAACATTAAATCGCTGCTGCCGGGCCAGATGATCGTGATCTCGCCCGAGCGGTTCGAGGTGCAAAATTTTGCCCGCAGTTCGCGGCGCGCGCACTGCTTCTTCGAATGGATTTATTTTGCCAACGTCGCCAGCACGATGGACGAGCAAAGCGTGTATCTCACGCGCAAACGCTTGGGTGAAGAACTGGCGCGGCTGGAAACCGTGCCGCTCGATGCCGATACCGTCGTCGTGCCCGTGCCCGACACCAGCAAAGCGGCGGCGGACGCCATGGCGTACAAACTGCGCGTGCCGGCGGTCGAGGGGCTGATCCGCAATCGCTACACGGGCCGCACTTTTATCGAGGGCAACAACAGCCGCCGGCAGAAAGCGGAAACCAAATACACGCCGCTGCGCGAAGTGCTGGCCGGCAAGCGCGTGCTGCTGGTCGAAGATTCGATCGTCCGCAGCACCACGATGAAAGTGCTGATCAATCGTTTGCGCGAACTGGGCGGAGCGCGGGAAATTCACGTCCGCGTGGCTTGCCCGCCGATTGTCGCGCCCTGTTTTTACGGCATCGACATGTCCACGATCGGCGAACTTTTCGCCCCGCCGTTCATGCGCGACGGCCTGCTGACGGAAGCAGCCCAGGCCGAAATGGCCAAGAAACTGGGGGCCGAATCGCTCCGTTATCTGCCGGTGGAAGCCATCGCCCGGGCCGTCGGCTTCGATTCCGACCAACTCTGCCAGGCCTGCATCACCGGCAAATATCCGACGCCTTTCGGGCAGAAGCTCTACCAAATCGCCCTGAATCAAACCGGCGATTCCAGTGGTCGGCGGACATACGAAACCGCAGCCGCCGGCGGTTGATTCACCACGGAGAGCACGGAGAAGAGGCATGCTCTGGTTGTTACAGCCGGGCAATGCCCGTTACAAAGTCGCAGAATTTGGCATTTTATTGTATTTCGCTTTGAGAATGTGATAATGTCGTGGTCCTCTGGAGAGGAACACGATGGCCGAATCTCGCAAATCGACTGCGGTCGAACGAAGACTGAAGGCTTCGGCCACTGCGGACCGCCTTCCAAGTTTGGTGGAAGTCTGTTCTTCGCCAAACGATTTCCTCGGCAAGCTCGATGTTGCAGCGTTGAACTTAATGTGTGCCGGAGGATTGCACGGCGCAGAGAATTTAGAAATAGGTCGGATGTTCGACTGGCTCGATGAAGCGGCGCGGACCGTCGATTATCATACTCGCCGCCATTGGTATCGGTTCACCGAGTCACCTAGCGCTTACAATAGCTCGCCGGGTTATTTCTGCTGCTATTTCCTGTTACAAGTTTTGCAAGAAGATTTTGGAGTGAAATATAATCCCGCGCGTGTTCGTGACCCCACATTTCAAGATCCGAAATGCTTGGAACCCGACTTTTCTGATTCCCGCGACCTATTCATTCATGGCATCATCGATGGTCCCGGCGGAACTTGTGTTTCGATGCCGGTGATTTATGTCGCGGTTGGACGGCGGCTCGGTTACCCACTCAAGCTTGTCGAATCGCGGGGGCACCTTTTCTTTCGCTGGGACGATCCGGCGGTGGCGGAAAGCCCAATTGGTCGGCAAATCGTCCATGCGGGAGTTCGCATCGGGCCATTCTTTTGCACGAGCTTGTGCATCACTGCGGATTCCGACACTCGTATGATTTGAATTTCAATCCGACTGGGGAACCGGGAACAGGGCAAACCGAAGCGTGCGAACGATCCTGTTTTCCCAACGATATTGATCCGAAAGACAAACGGTTCAAAGGAACGCCAAAGGAATGTAAATGCGAATGTGCGCCATTGCGACAATAGCAGCCATCACTGGGAAAGCACATCGTGCAATCGCTGTTGAGCATCTAAGAGTTTCTGTTGGAGGCCACTTAGTCTCTCTTGCGCTTGCCTCATACCCTCTTCTCCGCCCTGACCTGCTTCTCCGAAATTGACGTAAAACCAGTATCGGCTCACTATGGCGGAAACGCGTGCCACGTGCAAGGCACGCGCCCGAACGACGTCGGCAAATAGAACTTGTTCTTCCGCCTTAGCAAGCTCGGCGGACGCGTCAATTACTGCGTCGTAGGTCCCCACTCCAGCTTCGTTCGCAGCGACGGTATACTCATACGCAGAGCGGGCAGCTATAACTTTTCGATGTTCCATCCACCAAAGGCCAGCGAACACGATAAGCGCCGATCCGACGATCGAAGTTGCGAGCAAAGTCCGCAAACTAAACTGATACCAGTGTTTCGTCCGGGGGCGGGAGTTTGGTTCGCAATCCGCCATATCCACACCGCTTGACCGACATGCTACAGTCCGGCTCCTCATCAGACCCATAATCGCATTATTCTTGTGTTACCGTTTCGATGCAAGTCGCTTCCTCTCAAGTTCGAAACATCGCGATCGTTGTTGCCGCGCTCTTCGGATCCTGGTTCTTGATGCAGGGCGTACACGAGTTGGGGCACGTGCTGGGCGCATGGATCAGCGGCGGACATGTGGAGCGTGTAGTTCTGAACCCGCTGGAGATTTCGCGGACCGATGTGCAACCGAATCCACAGCCGCTGGTTGTCGTTTGGACGGGGCCAGCTTTTGGCGCACTGTTCCCACTCGCCATCTGGGCCGTGTTCCGAATTCGCCAATGGCGATTTACAGAACTGCTGCAATTTTTCGCCGGCTTCTGCCTGATCGCCAACGGCGCGTACATCGGCTTTGGCTCATTGGCCCGCATCGGCGACAGCGGCGAAATGCTGCGTTACGGCTCACCCATTTGGTTGCTGTGGCTGTTCGGCGCTGTAACGATTCTGCTTGGCTTATGGTTATGGCACGGTTTGGGCCGGCTTTTCAAACTTGATGGCCGTGAAGACCGTCGTTCGTCGATACGCTGAATCACCGTCTTAAGCGAATCAGCCGACATTCGATCGGGCAGAAAAACCTGACGCGCGTGACGCGCGTCGTCGATATCCGCCACAATTTTCGCAACCTGCGGCGACAAACTGATTGGTTGCCGAGAACTTTCTCACTTAATCCGCCGGGTGAATCGGACCTTGTTGAACAGCGAGATGACCAGATGCAGCTCGAGGAATTCGCAATTCAGTTTTTGTTTGAAGCGAATGGAGGAGTGATTGAAATAATCGCTGATACTGTAAAAGTTTTCCGTCCCCGTTGCTTTTAGAGCTTGCATGGCCTTGAGGCGGAGATAAGGAGCCAGATTTCGCCCACGGAATGATTTCTTCGTGTACATGTCGAAACAATAGGCTTCGTTGTCTTGCAGGGGCAATTGCAGGTGTTGGTAATCGCACTTTTTGAGATTAAACCAGGTTAAACAAGCGACTTCGCCGTGGTGCGTGAGGGCAAAGCATTTGACGCCCGGCGTGCTGATGGTCTTCTGCAGGTAATCGAGCGGAGCGTAATGATCTGCATCGGCAATATCAACTCTTTCCATATCGTCGTAGCCGAGCTCTTCCAACGTGAAATCCTGAAAATCGTCGGTTTCCAGTCGGTCACCCGGCGTGACAGAAGTGCTTTCTTTTACCCAATAGAAAAGCTTAAAAACAACGCCAACGACCATTAGCCGATCGGTCAGCCAAGTCAGAACCAGGCGATGGCGTATCTTGGAGCGGATTTTTTCAATAATTGCCATCTGACGCTAAGCCGAGCACTTGACGTGCTTCCTGACAGGTGTAGGGAACGCAGTCCATCATTTTAGCGATGCTGACAATCCGGCGCACTAAGTCGATGTTGGTTGCCAGTACCTTTCGCTCGGCGTCGAAATAAATGTTGTCTTCCAGGCCAATTCGAACGCCTCCGCCAAAGACAATCGCTGCAGCGTTCATCGTGAGTTGATGCTCGCCGATGGCTCCAGCAGACCAATAGGAATGTAGGGGTAGCTCTTTGATCATCAACCCCAAGCTCAACATGTTCGCTTGGGCGCAGGCGATGTTTCCAAGGATCAAATTGAAATAATAAGGGGGCCTGATCAAGTCCTTTCTAATCAGATAGTGCGCGTAATTGATCATTCCCAAGTCAAAAACCTCCAGCTCCGGACGAATGCCGTTGGCCTGCATCTTCGCTGCCAGCGACATGATCATTTCAGGCGCGTTGATGCTGGCTTGTTTGTTGAAGTTTAATGAGCTCAGCGTCAAACTGCCGAAATCTGGTTTCGTGTCGCCCGTGAGGTTCAAACATTCGGATCGCTTTTCGAACTCCGACCAGTTGCGTCCGCTGGTGGAGACACACAGTGGAAGGCGCCTGTTTTCAGCCCGGATTCGCGAAATGATCTCGGCGTAAATTTCCTTGCGGTGGGCCGGCAGGCCGCTTTCATCGCGTGCGTGCAGATGCACCATATTGACGCCTAACTCCGCCGCCTCCAACACTTGCTCGACAATCTCCTGTGGATCGGTCGGCACGTGCGGCGTCATCTGCTTGGTGGGAATCATCCCCGTCGGCGTAAAGTTTAGTATGAACTTCCGAGGCATGGCTGGTACTATCTGAAATCACTCAGTGTGCGCCTTTGGGCGCAAGTTAAATTCCTCGTTACGCGAGGAGTTTCACAGTCGGTCAATTATTATCACAGCCGCTGGTCATCACAAATCGGACCCAAATTCGTCATATGCCGCGGCAGATGAAGAAATCCAAACTCGCCCCGAGCAGCCAGTGCTGAAAATAGCCGGCCAAGAGCGAACGGGTGCGCCAGGCCAGTGCGCCCCACAATAAGCCGCCGAGGATGGCGCCGTAGATTTCCGAGCCGGGCTTGTCGAAATGGGCCAGCGTGGAAGCTAAGGTTTGCACGCAGATGGCGGTCACGATGCCGGTGCGGCGGCTCAGGCCGTGCTGCAAAAAACCGCGGAAATGAAATTCCCAGGCGGCGTACCAAAACAATTGGCCGATCAAATGCAGGATCAAAGCGAACGCCGATAGCCGCGCGGCCGGATTGATGGGATACACCGCCTGGAACGTCGACGATTGGGCTGTCGAGTAGCCAATGCCGACGAGGAGCGGCGTGGCGAGTAAAGAGCAGACGAGCGCAAATCGCCAGTCGCCCAAGCGCACTCCGTAACCGGCCAAATGTTCGCGCAACAAAAACTTGACGACCAACAGCGGCAACACGCCGAGCAGCAGCACCGAAGTGATCAGCGATAAAATTCCCACCAGTACGTTGGGTCCGCGATCGGTCGAATTCGCAGCGGTCAAAAGTTCGAACCAGAATTGATACCGGCCGATGAGGTGCCAGGTGGTCAAACACACGGCGCTAGTGAGCAGAATGACCGTCGGCCGCAGATTCGGCGCGGACAGCATGTTGCGGACAAGTTGATTGGCGCGGCGCGGCATGTGGGTGATACATAGCCCGACGGTATTCGGTCGGGAAGTGGTTCGATGAATGGATAGCGATTCGCCTCGACCGCTAAGCCGCAAGGGGTTATCGTACCAATTAAATTTGTTGCATTCGCCAGCGCCACTCCCGACCGACACGGTCGGGCTATGTTTCCTCCCGCACGCGTAAAAGCCACTCGTACGTTCGCCGCACGGCTTCTTCCAGCGGCGTGATGCGGTAGCCCAGTTCAAGCTGGGCTTTGGCGGAGGTGTAAGCCCAGTCGGTCAGAAACACGCGGACCCAATCGGGCGTGATTTGCGGATACACGCCGAACCACTCGGCCCGTTTTTTCTGCAACCAAGCATACGTCATGGCGGCGGGACGGCGAATGGTGATTTGAAAATGCCGCCGGCCGCTGACTTTATCGACCAGGCGGAAGAAATCTTTGAGCGAGAGATTCTCACCCCCGAGCAGATATTTTTCGCCGACGCGGCCGCGCTCCATCGCCAAAATCAGCCCGTTGACAACGTCGTCGACAAAAACCCAGTTGCCGACGTTTCGGCCGCCGTTCAACAGAATCGGCGCTTTGCCACGGTCGTACATGTCGATGAGCAGCGAGACCGCGTTGCCTTCGCTGAAATGACCGGGACCAAACACGCGGCCGGGATTGACGATGACCAGATTCAAACCTTTGCGGACAAATTCCGCGGCCAAATGTTCCGCCTCCAATTTACTTGCCTCGTATTGGGTGAAAGAATACAGGAAGTTACGCGTCATCATTTCGTCGCCAATTTGTCCCGGCAGCGTTGGTCCAAGCGTAAGCATAGTTGAAGTCCAAACAATCCGATCGATCCCAAGCTCTTGGGCCGTGAGCCCGACTTTCAGCAGTCCACCGACGTTGATGTCGAGATACGTCAGCCGATCGCGGGCCCAGTTTTTGGCATAACCGGCCAGGTGATATACCTGCGTGCAGCCGGCCATGCCGCGGCGCAGGCTTTCGACGTCGGTAATGTCGCCGCGCACCAGCTGGACGTTCGGATGCTTGAAATCGGGCCGCTCTTCCGGCGGAAAACCGGGCGGCGGCTCGGGATTGTCGCGGCGCGTCAGAGCGTGAACCGTCTCGCCGCGGCGGACCAATTCTTGCACCAGTCGAGTGCCAATGAAGCCTGTCGCGCCGGTGACGAAGACAGTTGCCATTGGCAAATCACGTCAGTTCCACTTTGTGCGATTCTCCCGCGATCTCTTGCACGTAGCGTGGCACGGCGTAGCCCGGCAGCCGCTTTCGCAAATCGGCGACGATTTGCAGGCCGCGCGCAATCGGCACTTCAAAGTGGGCCGCACCCGCCACGCGGTCCAATTGATGCAGATAATACGGCATCACGCGCAGATCGACCAATCGTTCGCACAATTCAGTCAACACATCGGCATCGTCGTTAACGCCGCGCAGCAGCACAGCCTGATTGAGCGTTGGAATTCCTGCATTGATCAATCGGCCTAGCGCCGCGGCTACGGCGCCATCGATCTCCGCCGGATGATTGGCATGCACCACCACCATTGGCGTCAGCCGCGTGCCGGTAAGCCAACTCAACAGTTCGTCACTGACGCGCTCGGGAATCATGATCGGCAGCCGCGTGTGAACACGCAGCCGGCGCAAGTGCGGAATCTCGGCCAGCCGATCTACAAGTTTCGCCAACAGCTCGTCCACCAGCATCAGCGGGTCGCCGCCGCTGAGAATCACTTCTTGCACGCCCTCGTCGGCTTCTATCTGCTCGATGGCCGGCTGCCAACGGGAGAGCGATCGCGGGGCTTCATGGTACGGGAAATGCCGGCGGAAACAGTACCGGCAATGGACGGCGCAGGCCCCAGTTGTTACCATCAAAACACGGCCGTGATACTTGTGCAGCAGCCCCGGCCGAACCGTGGCCGCGGAATCGCCCACGGGGTCCGACGTAAATCCTTCAGCGACAGTCGTTTCTGCATCCAGCGGCAACACCTGTCGCAAGAGCGGATCGGCCGGGTCGCCGCAGCGGATGCGCGCCAGAAACGGCCGCGGAACAAAGAGCGGAAACTGTTCCGCCGCGGCGGCAGCCCGACGTTCGAACTCCGACGGCAGATCGAGAAGCCGACAAAGCTCGCCAACCTCGCGCACCGCTTCTTTGACGACTTTTTGCCACGATGCAACATCAACAACTGTAGACATTGAATTCACCGCAGAGGACGCAGAGTAACGCCGAGGAAAACAGATTGATCAAGTTGAAATCCAAATTATCGGGCTATCATTTTTGCTTTCTGGACGAAGTCGATTCGATTCTTCTCTGCGACCCTGCGCGTCCTCTGCGGTGAATAATCCGCATTCATCCGAACTTCCAGTTTCCGTCATCAGCATAATCTTTCATCACACAAAATCGAAGTAGGAACCCACTGTGCCCAGCTATAACACCAGCCAATTTCGCAAGGGTCTGAAGGTGCAGATCGACGGCGATCCGTACCTGATGATCGAGTGCAATTTCGTCAAGCCTGGCAAGGGCCAGGCGCTTTACAAGTGCAAGCTGAAGAATCTGGTGCGCGGCAGTCAGCTCGACCGCACGTACAAAAGCGGCGACTCGCTGGATGCGGCCGACATTAACGAAATCGAAGGCCAGTTTCTCTATCGTCAGGGAGATCAGTTCGTGTTCATGGACACGACCAGTTACGAGCAGTACGAACTCTCGAAAGATCAGGTCGACGAAGCCGCCAAATGGTTGAAGGAGGGCACCAACTGCTCGATGCTGCTGTTCAACGGCAACCCGATCACGATCGACGCGCCCAATCACATGACGCTTAAAGTCGAATACTGCGAGCCCGCCGTGCGCGGCGACACGGCCACCAAACTCACCAAGCCGGTGAAGCTGGAAACCGGCGCGGAAGTGATCTGCCCCGCCTTCATCGAAATGGGCGACATGATCAAAGTCGACACCCGCACCGGCGAATATCTGGAGCGGGTCAGGCAGTGAGCGGAAGGCGTTACATTGCCCGACCGTGTCGGTCGGTAGTATAGTGCGGAGTTCGGAATGCGGAATGCGGAGTGTTTGAAACTCAGACACGATTGGTGCTGTCATTCAAATTCCGCACTCCGAACTCCCCACTCCGAACTGGATTTCCTTTCCGCCCGTATTGTTTTCCCATCCCACCTACATTAACTTGGGTGGTGCTGTCGATGCCTCGAATTTGGAGATTCACATGCTTCCAGCACGGCGATCAACACAATCCAAGACTGACTTCCAAGGCCGAGGTCCAATGTGGACGCGACTTCATTTTGAACTGCTGGAAGATCGTCGGCTCCTTTCGATTACTGCCAGTGTGTCTGGCGGAGTTTTGAGCGTCCTGGGGACTCCGGATGACGACACGATAACGATTCAGGTAGATAAGAATGACTTGGTTGTGGACTATACGACGACTCAATCCGGATCAACGATTGATTCTGGGACCACGCGATTTCCTTCTACTGGGATTACGTCCGTACACATAAGTGGTGACGACGGAAAAGATGTTCTGGACGCTTCGAAGCTTTCGATTCCAACGTCACTCGTCGGGGGTCCAGGTGACGACGTTCTATTGGGAGGATCAGCGGCAGATGTTTTGGATGGTGGCCTAAACGATGATCGGCTGAACGGAGGAGATGGAATAGATGTATTCGTTCGTAGTGATGGCAACGACATCGTCGAAGCAACGAGAACCGTAAATGGAGCGACTAGGACCACCAAAATCACGGGCGACTTTCTTGGGAAATGGTTCGATTCCGGAGGCGAGGCTGGAACCTTAGGGAACCCGCTGGATGACATGCACCCAGGAACCGGCGGCGTCAGATCACAGAAGTTTAATGATGGCTTCGTCTATGATTCCAGTGCAACGGGAATACTTCTGGTGTCATACCATTTACCGGTAGGGGCCAAGTCTCTTTTCGCCAATGCCTACGATCCGATCCGTTCGAGACTGCTTCGCGATTTCTTCTATAACGGGTTTATCGCCGACAGCATTTGGACGGATGATCAGAACAAAATGCATATTAAGTTTGGCGATCAAGGCAAGCAAATGGGTGACACGCTGCTCGCTTTTGCCCAAGAGGCAGCCATTCTACAAGCTGCTGGATTCGACCCCAGCCCGGCTGAGGATGTTGTTCAGATTATGTTGCACGCATTTGACCAGTTGGACCGCGATGCGGAACAGGTTCTTTACCAAAGATCCGAATCTGGTTTCTTCGTGAGGGACTATATCGGCCGGGCTGGTAATGAGCGACAAGGCATCCCAGACGAGTTTGGGACGGGAAAAGACAGCAGGATCGACAGTGACTTCATGGCAGGCATGGATGCCAAGTACAACCTCAATGACGACGGCACATGGAACCTCTCCAGCACGCATGCATTAGGTAAGGACTATACCCAACCGGTAATGAGTATGGATCAGACCGCCTCACTCATGAGCGGCTGGTGGGCCGTCACGAGGTACTCGACTCGAAAGGCAAACATCTCTCTGGCCAAAGACGAAGCCAATCGGGTCATGAAGTACTGGATCAAAGTGGAATATCAGTTGCCGTCCATTGATGGAATTGACGTTAGTGACAGCAGGGGACGAGACGGAAGGCTAAGTGCTGGATTTCTGTCCCATATGGCCGACGAGGTCACCGGCAAAAGCTACTTCTGGCAATCTAGCAATGTCGTCAATGTCGGCATCATCGACGGTGCGGCAATTCGCACTTTGCTTACCAATGCAGTAAAGGGGCTTGTTGATGCAGCCCTACTAGGTTTGCCGAGCCTCGCCAAAAGGCTTTTCAATTGGGATCCGGTCGACGACTTTACGAAAGCAATCTTTGGAAAGATTCCAGATCATATACCGGTCGATATACCCGTCTGGTTTGCACACAATGTCTTGTTACTTCTGCTCGACAGTGACTTATTAGTGGGTGGCGTCGTTACCGGAGCTGTGACAGGTGTGCCTGTGCCGATCCCGATCGCCGAGCCAGCATTTACAGGTGAAATCACCCTGAATCAGTTCCTGCCATTTCCAGTGAGAAATATTTTGGACCGCATCGAAATTGACGTGCCAACCGGCCTCAAATACTCAGGTCCGTGGTACAACCCGAAAGTGAAATTGAAGACCAAAACAATTTCAATTTCAGGATTGTTGGCAGAACTAAAGATCAAGATTCCGGGGGGACCCAAACCTACTCCATATGCTCGCAGCCTGGCTCTACAGATGATGGCGTTCGACCCGGATCCTCGCATCGACGCCAGGTTCCAGGATCTGGCGATGGCGGACCATAATGCGAAGAAGTCGGGGATCAGCCCAATGTATTCGCTGCATTATTACGGCCGGCCGTGCAGTTAGAGTCGGCGACGCCGGAAGTGGTCAGCAAAGCAAAAGAGATTCGTGATACCGCTCCAGACGCCCCGTCGACAACGGATCCAAATGGATGGTCATCGCGTAATCGCTGGGAGTGGGCCGGAGCAACCGATCCGGAAGACGGTGATCCCGTCACGCAGTTTAACGGCCATGACTATATGGATCTGGAAACGCTGCTGGAGACCCGGAATTTGTCGCGGAACGATGTCGGGCCACCGGTCGAATTGATACCCAATGAAGATGATCCATCGCTGCTGGACTTGTATGTACGTGGTGGCGATTCAGCCGATTCGATCACGCTTTCTGATCAGGGAACAGCGATCCTGGTGAGCCTCAATGGAACCGACTACGGTCCGCTAACACCCACAGGTGAAATCTTCGTGTTTGGTCACCAGGGAGCGGACGCAATACGAATTGACGGCGGTCTCGGATTGCCCTGCAGCGTATTCGGTGACGAAGGCAGTGACGTTATCCAGGTAACCAATCGAGCCACTCCTCAATTGCAAGTTTCAGGCGGAACGGGGACCGACACGCTCCAAGGCGATAGTGTTGATCGAACATGGACAATCCAGGGATTGGGAGTCGGGATGCTCGACAGCGGGGCCACATTTCTTGATATCGAGAACCTCACCGGCGGAGATAAAGCGGATCATTTTGTGTTCGAAGGTGGAGGCAGCATTGCTGGTGCTCTCGACGGCAAAGATGGAAACGATGAGCTCGATTTTTCTGGTGCCTCGGCCCAATCGATGAAGCTGACAAGCGAGGGTGATATCGACGGCTTCAGCGGAGTTGAGACAGATGCGAGTACTTCGTTCAAGTCGTTTGCGAATATCAACATGATTGCTGCCAATCCCCAGGTTCAGAACGACAAAATCACTGGATTAGATACAAACGCAACCTGGACCGTTTCTGACGACGGTGTTCACTATGAGCGAATGGACAATCACCACGGAATCGACATCACCGACTTCGACATCCTCGTAGGTGGGACAGGGATCGATGTCTTTAACGTTGAATCACTTGGTGCTGCTATTGCAATGAATGGTGGCGACGGAGATGACCAATTTGAAATTGGCACCGGTGATCTAAATGCAATTTCCGGCCGCATGAATATCGTAGGGGGTCACGGGCAGAAAAACATGCTCGATGTCAATGACAATCTCAATCAATTGAACGTCAACTACCTGGTTACGCCAAGCCTATTAGAGTCCCCCAACGCAACGCGTTTTGGGTCACAACGCTTGGTTCCGGCTCAGCCGGAAAGACTCTTTACCGGCATCGACTATGACGGCACGATTGAGAATTTAAATGTCGAGGCGTCAGATGGAGCCAACGAGTTCACTGTCGAACCAAGTCGAGATACGACCTTCTTTTTAAACGGCAATTTGCCTGTCCCCGGCAGCGTTGGGCACTAGAAGGCGACTATCTAAAACTAGACACGGAATCGACAGGAACAACCGGTCGACATCTTACGATTACATCGAGAGGCGCGGGAAAATGGACGTTTACTAGCGGTCACAAAGACGTTCAGTTTAAAAGCATCGAACGATTCAATCATGTTGACGTCCTGGCGGTGGGAGCCGACGCCGGTAAAACCAGCAAGCCGATCGTGCGGGTATTTGACGCTGAGACCGGCGAGCTCAAATTTACAGTTCCTGCAAGCCAAACGTATGGAAATTCCTATCGAGAAGGAATTCGCGTTGCGACTGGCGACCTCGACAATGACGGCTTGCCGGATTTGGTAGTTGCCCCAGGTCACAACCAGAAAGCCATTGTTAAGGTATTCAACGGGGTACCGATGGATAGCGTAGAAGGTACAGAGATCGTATCGATGCGGCTATCCGCAAAAGATACCTATGGGGAAAAATATCTAGGGGGGGTGACGGTCGCCGTCGGCAACGTGATCGGGGACATTACCTACGATTTAATTCTTGCTCCCAGTCGTGGCCGGACGAACATAAAAGTATTTAGTAATAATGTGCTTTCTGGGCAAGGGCTCAAACCTAGCGTAACATTCAATGCGTTTTCCGATTTATCAGGATACCAAGGTGGTGCCTCGATTGCCGCCGCTGATCTTGATGGTTTCCGTGACGATAACAGTAATGCTGACCTGATTGTCGGATCCGGTCCGGGAACTCGTGACCGTTATCGGATTTTTGATGTTCGGCAAATTGCAGCGGGTAATACGGCACCCCATTTTATCCGCAGAGTACGACCATTCGCGTCGAATGACCGAGGGGGTGTTAACGTTGCAATTGCTGATATTCAAGGTGATGACCGATTAGAGATTATTGCAGGTGCCGGAACAGGAGGTCATTCACGAATTGAAACCTACGAAACGGAAAATTATTCGCGAATCAGCCGGTTTTTTGCATATGATCGATCTGGGCGTAATGCGCCGGTTCGGGTTGCAGGCTACGACACCGATCATGACGGTAAGGCGGAAATCTTCACGGACGCGCAGGGTCCGGACGGGCTTAGCTTAATGGTTCGGAAATGCAAGCTGTCCGGTATCCTCGTCGACCAGGTTTTTATGGATCAAACCGAGTACCGTGACGGGTATTATATCGCCTGAACGGCCTTTCTAAGAAATGGCTTTCAAACAGTTCGGTACCGTGCCGACGCAGCAATTCTTCGCCGTCTTCACCGGCAGCGGCTTTAATGCTCCGGTGCGCGTCGCGGCGGTTGATAGCAACGGCGACGGGCTGAGCGATATTTTCGCAGCTCAAGGCTTCGACGGTAAAAGCCAGAAGCTGCGCCGTTCGCCGCCGCTAGGCGCGTTCGTCGATTTCCTGATGGAAAACGATCCTGAGTTCCACAATGGCTTTTTCATCGCGGCGGATATCAATGGCGTTCCGCCGTTTTTGTGTTGAAGCGTATATAGCCCGACCGTATTCGGTCGGGAGTGCTGGCATTGGTGCTGTTTGCGCGACCTCCCGACCGAATACGGTCGGACTATGCAAATCGGTCTTGACCCACGTTTCGCCAGCCGTTATTAACGGCCCCGCTGCGCCGGGTTCCCGGCGACGGTCTTGTCCTTTTTTGCGCAGTTGGCGACACCAACTTATCTTAAAGCGCCGCTGCAATAACGCATCTCATCCGCAGGTAATCTCGTGAACACCCTCCAACGGTGTCTATGCGTCTGGTGCGCCGTGGGCGCGCTTGCGCGCTGACAATGGCAAATTCCGCGCGTGCGCAGCGCGTTAGATTTGAAGCGCCGCCTGGCGATCCAGCCGCGGCCGACGGCGGAATTTCCGTGGCCGCTAGAACCGCCGACGATTCGGCCAGCACCAGCTGGACGGCAGTGCGCTCCAACTCATCGTCAAGTTCACCCGTGGGCGTATCAACGCCTAGCGTTTATCCGCCGTCGCCGTACACCTCGTCGGTTCCTATTTATACTTACACCACCGCGCCACCGGCTTCTCCGGCCGCGTCGTTTCCGGCCAGCGTTTCGCCGCAGTGGATAGCGACCGGCTTTGATCCGTATCAGGTTGCCTCACGACCGGCAGCATTCAGCGGCACGATTACCTCGGCTTCAGCCGGAGGATATGTTCTGCCGCAACCAATGCCACGCGTCCCCTATTACACGCAACAACCGGTTGCGGCGGCGGCACCAGGTCAACCGTATGTGGTGATTCCGGAGCCGAGCTGTGCGGCCCCGCCGGTAGTGCAATCGGCGCCGGTCGTGATGTCGAATCCAACTTCTACGATCGTTGGTCCAGCCATCACCGCGCCTCCTGCGGCGGTGACGACACCGGCGCCGTACTTCGTTTCGCCGACCGTACCCACTCTGGCGCCGCCGGCGGCCGTGCCGATGATTGGTCCGCACTGTTACGGCTATGCCGATGCAATTTTCTTCACCCGCGATACGCAGATCGGCAATCAACCGCTGGTGCTCTTGGACGGGAACGCCGCCACGCAAAGCAATGTGCTCTTGAGCACCGCCGATTTAAGCTTTCCGTTCGAAGTCGGCCCGCGCGTGCTGCTGGGCCGTGAATTCGACGGCTTCCGCGCGTTCGAGGCTTCGTACTTCGGCATCTACAACTGGAAAGACACGCAAACCATCACCGGCGACAACAATCTGAATCTGCCGGGCGATTTGGGTCTGGCCGGCGGGCTCGATTTCTTCGATGCCGACAGAGCGGTCGTCGAGTATCAATCGCTCATTCATAACGCCGAATTGAATTATCTGCAGAGTTACGGGAACGTGTCGTGGCTGTTGGGTTTCCGCTATTTTAATTTGCAAGACAAGCTGTTCATCACCTTCACCGACAACCAAACGGGCAGCAGTGCATACAACATCAGCGCGTACAACAATCTGTTCGGCGGTCAGTTAGGCGGCCGCGTGCAGCAGGCTTGCGGCAATTGGTCGTACGATTTGACCGGCAAAGCCGGCGTGTATGGCAACGTGATTCGCTCGTCGCAGAACGTGAGCGACTTCGGCGGCTTCACTTTGCGGAACACGAGCAACAGCGGCGAACAGGTGGCCTTCATCGGCGATTTAGAACTGAACGGCAACTATCAGTTCACGCCCACCTGGTCTCTCCGCGGCGGCTATCAGGTGTTCTGGATCGAAGGGCTGGCGCTGGCGCCCAATCAGCTCGACTTCACCGACACGCCCACCAGCGGCACCACGCTGAACAAAACCGGCGGCCTGTTCATGCACGGCGCGCATGCCGGGTTAATGGCGAAGTGGTAAGCGAGTCAACAGTGCGGTTCGTCACGTTCAATTCGGCCTTGGCCGACGACGCATTTGCAAACCGAGCACGGCAGCGCCCATCAAAGCCAGCATCCACGTCGCCGGTTCGGGCACGAGCTGCATGATCTGGCCGTTGTCGAACAAGAAATAAATCTCGCCGTTGGCATCCTGAGCCACACCGTGAATCAAGACCGCGCCGGCAGGTTTCTGAACGGCTCCGGTGATGTTCAAATCGAAGACCGTTAGCGCCGGATCGCTAAGATCGGTGTACAAGAGCCGGCCGCCGGTGCCATCGCCCTTATCCAAATCGCCGAACACATATTTGCCATACAGCCCGGGAAGCAGGCTGCCGCGATACACGAAGCCGCCGATCGCGGCCAAACCGCCCGTGCCATTGTTGGTGGTTTGATATTCGGCAATCGGATCGATCAACGGGATCGAAGTCGTATAGCCCGTCTCGTTGGTGTTGGCCTGCGTTCCCGATTTGACAACCCAGCCGTAGTTGCCGCCTTTGACAATGCTGTCGATTTCTTCGCGGGAAAAAGTGTTGCGATCTTGTCCGACATCGGCTGCGTAAAGCTTTGTCGGGTCGGCCTTGTCGAAACTAATGCGAAACGGATTGCGAAAACCGTAGGCATAAATCTCATCGACAAAGTTGCCGTTCGGATCAGTAGCCGGAGTGGTAAATGGGTTGTCGTTGGGAATGCGATACTGACCGTTGGCGTAAGCGTGGTAGTCGAGTTTCCATCCGACGTATCGGTGGTGGGTTTGATGCGCAAAATTTTTCCATAAACTACGCGACGATCTTGGGCGTTGCCTTGACCCGTCCAAGCTCCGGCGATGTCGGGGTTGCCGGGGTTGGTGTGCCCATTATCGAGCGTGTTGTTGCCGCCGTCGTTGCCACCATTCGATGGCCCGCCGCCGCCATCGCCCAACGGAATGTACAGGTAACCGTCGCCGCCGAATGTGATGCCGCCGCCGTTGTGAAAGCGACCGGGTTTGGCAATTCTTAGCACTACGCGCGACGCAACACTGGTGTTAATGGTGAGCAGTCCATTCGCGTTGGGATCGTTGACCGTCCACTCCCGGATGACGCTCTGACAGTTGTAGCCATTGGGAATGCCCGACTGCACCGGATCGTTCGAGTTGCTGTTGCCCGACGCCGTTGGTTCCAAGGGATTAAAGAAATTGGGCGTGCCGCTGGCCAGCGTTTCGCTGGTGAAGGTATAGAACTTCCGATAGCCGGCGGTTCCGGGATTGTTGAAGTTGGGGCTGAAGGCGGCGCCGATCAGACCTCGCTCGCCAAGGCCCGTGTCGTCAACCAGAACGCGGTTACCGTTCGAGTCGGCGCCCAGCACGGAATCGATGTTCAATAAGTTTGTGGCCGAGACCGGATTGGCCTGATTGAAATCGAGAATCCGGATGGTGCCGTTTTGCTCGCCAATGTACATGAACCGCGGATCACCGGAGTTCACGCCGAAGTCGGGCGAGCCGCCGGCTTTAGTGGTCAACCCGCTGGCAATTAGCTTCAATTGCGGAGCCGGCGAAATCGAGCCCGATTGAATTTGCCCCTGCACGCCGCTGGCAATGCTAGCCAAAAGAATGACCGCGGCCGACCCTCTCAGTGCGCAATTCCGCATCGCGACTCCCCCAGGTGCAAATCTCAAGAATCCCCCGAGCGACCATTTATTAGCAGTCCTTAGAATACCGGCGGACTGCACAAAACGCCAGAATCTGCGCAGAGAAGCAGGATTAAATAGAATATGGGATTGGGCAGGCGGACGATTTTGACGACTGTCAATTTGCACCGAATACATAACTCTGCTGGCTGCTAGATGGATGACGAACCCGACCTGATCGTTACAGTTTCACAAAGCTGTAACGGATATTTGGCTTCTAATTGTTGGGATGGCGTTTTCGGATGAACCGGATTGCCCGGTTAATCCGAAGTTCTCTTTAGCCATTCCATCCAGGCCAAGCGGTGGGATTTTACGCCCACGTCCGACTGGAAAATTGTAAATCGAAGACGGTGCATTTACCGGGCATGCACCGTCGGACTTCATCGGATGGGAAACTTCCGGGGGGAATCAACATGAAGGCGCCCTTTTGGGCCGTGAGCTGCACGATTGCGCTGGGCATGGCCGGAGTTCTGCGCCGAGCGACGACGCCGGCGGCATTCCGACCTGGGGACCCACGGTGGCCCCGCTCGGTCGCGCAACAACTACGCCCGCCAGCACGCTCGATTATTCCGCACAGCAGGGCATGATTTACAACGCTGCGCCCGCAGCCACTTCTGCTGCGCCCAGTGCGACGACTTCGCCGAATCAGGGGCGGCCCGTCAATGGCCTGCGGTATCCAGCGATCTCATCGGTTCCGGTGATCGCTCCCGCGGCGACCAGTGCGCCCTTGGAGCGGCACCATATGCAACTGCGGCGCCGTCCGTGTCATCGCCCGTGTCCGGTGCGCCGTCGCCAACTCAAATCGGATCGGCCCCCGCGCCGTTCACATCTGCGGTCGGCGCCGTGCCTGTTCAACCGCAACGGATCGATGCTCAAAACTTGCCGATGACGGCTGACCCCCTCATGGGCGCACCGTCAAACGCCGACAGCGCGAATGCTTCGCGAAGTGCGCCACCGGTTGCTAGCTCATCAGTCAAAGCAAATCCCTGGCGACCCATCCAAACGGCGTTTCGACAGATGTCGCCGTCCAAAGCGGGTTCTTCCGAGCCGGCGGCGGAAGGCGAAGTGAGTGTGCCAAACAACACGCCCGGTTTTGCCGCGCCCAAAAATCCGCGGTTGCCGTCGGCTGCCGCGCGTGCCGATGGCGTGCAGCCGTCGACTACCACTGACGATGGTTACGTCGAGAAGCCCTTTGCGAAAAGCGCACGCACTGCCAGCGAAAGCGGCATCCCCGGTGAAATCGTATACGATTCCCCCAACGGCGGTGGAGGCGGCTGCGGTTGTGGACCCAGCGGCGATGCCGCGCTGTGCCCCAACTGCGGCGGTTGGCAGGCCGGCTCTTGCCGGCCGTGCAATCCGGAAGGTTCGTGCATTTGCCAACGATTGAAGTGCTGTTTGTCCAAGCCGTATCCCGATTGCAGCAACGGCTGCGTCGATTTCTGTCACAGTTGGATTTTCCACGAAGACGATTGCTGGTTCACCAGCAATCACAAATGTTGCCCCGATGGTTGTGGTCCGTATCCCTACGGCAATTGCCCGGGCGACGGCATGGGCAAAGGCAATGGTTGCGGCTGCGGCAATTGCGGTCCTTGCGTACCCGCGCCCGATTTGTACTTCGAGGCCGACGCGCTGACGTTCAGCCGCACCGATAACCTGCGGGCCCAATCGCTCGTGGAAATCGGCGGCGGCTCGGTTTTGGGGACCCAGGATTTCGGATTCGACAGCGATTGGCGCACCGGTCCACGCTTTGTGTTGGGGTACAGTCCCACGCCGATGGACGCCTGGGAGCTTTCTTATTTCGGATTGCAGAGCTGGAACGACAATCATTCGGTCAGCGGCGCCGCCAATCTCAATTTGCCGGGTGATTTAGGAATGTTGCCGGAATTCTCGGGCGCTAGTTTGATCGATGTCAGCTATTCCAGCGAAATTCATGATGCCGAATTGAACTATTCGTGGCATCACGGCTGTAAAGCGCTGGATTGGATTGTTGGCTTCCGGTATTTCCACCTCGACGAACAGCTCAATATGCTCTCGAACGTCACCGGCACTGGCCTGGGCGAATATGAGGCGAGCACCGTCAACAACTTATACGGTGGACAGCTTGCGCGCGGCTGCACGTTTGCTGCCATCAATTTCAATGGAATGCCACCGCCAAGGCGGGCGCGTTTGGAAACGAGATTGAATCGAGCCAGTTTGCGGCGCCCGTTGGCGGAGCCATTATTCGCGACACCCGCGCGCTCGATTCGCGCTGGGCCTTCGTCGGTGAGTTCAGTTCCAGCGTCAGCTATTACTTCTGCAAGAACTGGTGTGCCACGGCCGGCTTCAATGTGCTGTGGATAGATGGCGTGGCCTTGGCGCCCGACCAACTCGACTTCACCAACACCACGCAGAGCGGTCTGGCGGTGAACCACGATGGCAACGCCCTGTACGTCGGCGGCCACGCCGGTATTGGCGTAAGGTTCTAAGCAGACGCAGGTCGAAGAGTCAAAGTGTAGAAAAGTCGAAGAGCCGACCTCTGCTTGCCAAAGCACTCTTCGACTTTTGGATTTTTCGACTTTTCGACTTCTTTATTCAAACCTCGGCAAATTGCCGGCGGCGTCCAGCGGCAAATTGCGCAGCGGCGTGATAATTTCCAAATCGCTGCGCTCGCGGGCTTCCGGCAAATAGACCGCCGAGCATTCGGCTTCTGCCAACTGCAAGGTATTCTTGATCCAGACGATTTTTGCCTGCAGCGGTTCGGTCAGCCCAATGGTCGGCAGCGCGGCATCCAAGATCTCCCGATCGGTATCGAAGTTCAGCGGGTACTTCATCGCCGAGATATTGCCGCTCGTCAATATATTGGTCCACGTGACGGCTCGATCGTGCTGTTGGAGCAAACGTGTGGTGCAAAACTCGGCCGTACCCAAACCCACCGCGTTGCCGTGCGAAACATCCGTGAGGCTGCGGACGACGATGCGCCGCACTTTGGGAAACTCGCCTTCGACCGCCGCATTGCGGTTGTATTTGCGGCCCACGATGTTCGGATCGATGCCGGCGCCGCTGATGTCCTTGCCCATTTCGTCGACGATGAGGATGTCGACGTGATCGAACGGCAGGCGTGGCATCCATTTTTTCGCCAGCAGCAGTAATTGCTGCTCTCGCTCTTCGATTTGGGACGGAGAAATGGCTTCAATCACCGCGGTTTCGTCGTAGCCATTCTCGACGATGCCGACACCCGCCACGACATGACATCGCCGAAGCACCTCACTGGCCACGCTGCGAACAATTTGTCCGAAGGGATAATCGAGAATCGCTTGGTGATAAACTTTGGCCCCCTCATGTTTGCCCAGGCCCAGCAGCATCATCTTCATGACGCCGCTTTCAATATCGCCGGTGAACTGCGTGTGCGGTTTGATGCGGCCGCAAACGACCACGTGATCGGCTTCGTAGGCAAACCGATCGATATGCACCGGAAAGCCTTCGGCCGCCTGACATAGCACAACGGTTTCCATCGTGGCTCGAATCGGGCAACCGCAGAACTCTTCGGTGATGCGGTACGATTCCAGCAATTGCCGCTGACCAATTGCAATGCCGCCGGCGTGACTTCCCATGGCGGGCACAAGGAAGGGCTTGGCGCCCAGACTTTTGAAGTGCTCGATAATGGCCCTGAGAATGATCGGGATATTGGCAATTCCGCGACTTCCCGCCGTGATGGCCACGGTGTTGCCGGGCTTCACTTTCTCGCGGAGATTCAACCGCCAAGTTGCCGCTCTACTTCGCGGGGAATATTGTCGATGCGCGGACGCTCGAACTTCTGGCGGACGCGGAAAAACTGCGGGTAGATGCTGGCGGTCATGGAGTGGATTCAGCAAGATCGAAAAATCTCATTCCATGATAAGCGACGAGCAATCCGCGCGTCGATGCAGGCCAATCCAATAGTATCCTACGACAGTGGTGCTGGTGGTATAGGGCGACCACGGACTCAGTATCCGATCGGGATGGCGAAGGCCAGGATCATCCTCAGTGCCATTTGCTACTTCCGAGTGCCAACGGTACCGCCAAGCCAACCAGGAGGATACCGGGCAATGCACGTAAGATTGCAGTGCCCCATCGCTTCGACTGCAAGTCGCGGATGGTGAAGCGGAGACGCATGGTGCTATCTCATTAGAAGTGCTGCAACGGCGGCTACGGCGACGACCACTAGAACGGTTGCAAAGAACATCTTTTGGGTCATCCTCCGCTTGGCTGCGCATGCCGGACATAGCAACACCGCATATGGTACCAGCTGATTCTTATTATTATTCGTCCACGACCGCTCTTTGAACCCTGTCGCGAACATCGACGGGTCGACATCGGCGATTTGAATTCCGCAATTGCTGCATTTCATCGGCATGCCTCCCCACACGGCAGGCAACGGGTTAGTGCAGCGGTGCGAATATCACCAGCAACACACTGGGCGTCACTGCCGACAATCTCACATTATGATAATCGACGCCTGAACCGCGCGTCGATGCACGCCGGCAGCAGGCGGAGTAAATCGTTTCGATTTCAGGCCGGCGGCGTCGGGGCAAGGTTTTCAGCCAGAAAATTACAGGCTTTGTGGGACCCGTCGCAGAATGGCTTGTTGGCCGATTGGCCGCAGCGGCACAAGGCGATCGCTGGCTTGTTGGCTGGCAGCGGAAACGCCTTTCCGGCGTGATCGACGATGATCACTTCCCCTTCGACCAGCAGCGGACCATTGGGACGCAGACGAATTGTGGTGGGCATGGTTGATCAGTGATGAATTGAGAACTGGGAGATTTGGCGGACCCGTGTTCTATCTAGCATTTGCGAGCGCCGGCCGTCAATGCTCAGGAGAACGCCCTGTCCTTGGTCTTTGGTCATTGGCTCCTTGTAAAGCGAGCTCCTAGCCCAGAAACAAATCGCCCAGGACCAGGAAAAAGGACAAGCACTTTTTTCGCGGTGGCCCAAAACTGCTCTTGATTTCATGTTGATACTTTTGTACACTATACGCATGCCAACCACGATCAACTCCACGTCTGGCAATCGTATTACGCTGACCAAGATGGAAACGGCCTGGGCGGAATTGCTGGCCGAAACGCTGCGCCGTGGTTTCTACGGCAAAGCCGGGTTCGAGCTGGCCATTCACGACGGCACAATCCAGCAAATTCGCCGGGTCGTGGAGAAGATTGAACGTTGATTTTGTCCGTAGCCCGTTGTTCGTTGTCCGTTGCAGATCAGGTTTCAGATTTTCTCGGCAACTGACACGGACAACTGACCAAAACATAGGTATCGCGAAGAGCCGGCGCTCATTGGCGCCGGTATTGTTCACGAGCCCGCCGGCAGGAAGACTTCCTGCATGCGGGCTTTTTTTATGGCTGCACCTGAAAGGAATGTCGCATGACAGACATGTTGCAAGAGTTCTGCGATTCACGCGGCATGGCGTTGCGGGTCGATCGCAGCGGCGGTGTGATTCGCGGAATCAAAATCCTGGGGTTGCACTCCCGGAACAGCCGCGAGTATTTGCCCGAGGCCCTGTCGCGGGCCGTCGGCTTGTACGAAGGGGCGAAAGTGAATGTGAATCATCCCAAGGGGCATCCGTTGGCGCCGCGAGATTATCAAGAGCGGATCGGCGTCATTCGCAATGTTCAGCATCGCGCCGGCGAGGGTTTATTCGCCGATTTCCATTTCAATCCGAAGCATTATCTGTCGGAACAGTTGGCGTGGGACGCGGAACATGCGCCGGAAAACGTCGGCTTCTCGCACAATGTTCAGGCCCGAACCAGCCGCCGCGGCGAGAGCACGATTGTCGAAGAAATTCTCCGCGTTCACAGCGTCGATTTGGTGGCCGACCCGGCCACGACGCGCGGGTTGTTTGAATCGGCATCGACAGCGGCCGACACCGAAGCCTCTGACAACCAGCAATCCAACCAACTCGAGAAATTGTGCCGCGAGCAGGCCGACGAAATCGCCCGGCTGCAAACGGAAATCGACCGGCTCCAGGCCCAAGCAGCGGTCGAACAGAGGCGGGCGTTAATCCGTTCGCTGTTGGTCGAATATCGTTTGCCCGATCCCGCTACCGCTGACCCCGTGGCAAGAGGAGTCGTCAGTGAAGCTTTCATTCAATCGCTCGTCGCCGCGCCCAATGAACCGGCAATGCGGCAATTGCTGGAAGAACGCGCGCGATTGATCGGCAGCGTGATGCAACAGGGCTCTCGCTTGCGCACCGCGACAGGCCGTCCTGTTTCCCGCGATCAAACGTTGATCGATCCAGCAGGCAATTTCAATGGGCAGTCTTTCGCACGGGCTGTCACAGCGTGAATTTGAAATCAAACCGGCGGCGAAGTTCCGTCAAAGCCTAACAGTCATTGATTTTTCAGTCTTTTAACCCTCGGAGTTTCTCCCATGTCCGACACGATGCGATGGCGCTACGGCGATACCAATCCTGTTCTCTTGGCGGTCGATTCGGCCACGGTCATCGAAATTGGCGACCTGGTTTATCTCGACACCGACGATGCCAAGCCTGCCTCGGCGCAGGCCGATCAAAGCAGTGAAGCAGCAAATCAAACACTGTTCAGCTCCAAATTCACCGGGGTCGCCATGCAACGATCGCGCAGCGGCGATACCACGCCGATCCGCGTGGCCACCACCGGCGTTTTCGAATTCGATTGTGCCGCTGCCACGCTCGAAATTGGCGACCTGTTGGGTCCGCATGAGGACGCTGGAGGCACGTATCTTCTGAACCAAGAGGTGAAGAAGGTATCGGCGACCAATGTGGCCATCGGTCGCTGTGTAAAACGTGCGCCGACAAACACATCCCGGGTGCTCGTCGACATCGTCAGCACCGTGGTCAAAGGCGGCCCGATGCCACCGACATAGCCAACGAACCTTTTCAAATCGCTGCTCTCACAAACAACTTACTCAAATCAGGAGATCGAACGTGAGTATCAAATATCGTGAGCTCAAGCGTCGTTACGAATTGGACGGCACCAAAAGACCGTGGATCATCTGGCCGAAGCGCTGCGTGAAAAGCATCTGCGGCCGGCCGATTTCAGCATCCGAGATCTGGCCGAAACCTTGGTGCCCGACGGACATCATTGGGTGCGCATGCTCGACCCGCGGGCCACCGGCGGCGTAAATCTGCTGGAGGCCGGCGATGGTGTGGACGTCACCGCGTTTCTCAACATCACGGGCCAGGTCATTTATTCGCGACATCATGGAGGCATACACGCAAGAAGCCTTCGTGATGTCGCGGCTGGTCGATTCCATTTCGACGCGGCTGGATGGCGAAAAAATCCCCGGCGTGGCCCGCATTGCCGATCAAGTCGATGAAGTCTCGCCGGGCATGCCGTATCCGCATTTGGGCTTCGGCGAAGATTACATCGAGACGCCCTCGACCACCAAGCGTGGTTTCATCGTGCCCGTGACCAAAGAAGCGATCTTTTTCGATCGTACTCATCTGGTATTGTCGCGAGCCGCGGAAGTTGGCGAAATCTTGGGTCTTAACAAAGAGAAGCGGCTGCTCGATTTGCTGATTGGCGTCACCAACAACTACAAATGGCGCGGAGCGACGTACAACACGTATCAGTCTTCAACGCCGTGGATCAATGTGAAGGCCAGCAACGAGCTTGTCGATTGGACCAACGTGGATGCCGCCGAGCAATTGTTCGCCGACATTCTCGATCCGAACACCGGCGAGCCGGTGCTGTGTACGGCTAGTACCGTGCTGGTGATGCCGGCGTATCGGCACGCGGCCCATCGGGTTTTCAATGCTGCGGAGATTCACTATGCCGGATCCGGCGCGGCGACCACGACCATTGCCGCCAATCCGCTGGGCAACTACCGCGCGGTTGAAAGCCGGTTGGCATACCGCCGCGTGCTGGCGTCGGGAGTGGCCGCGGTGGACGCCAAGAAATGGTGGTTCATCGGCGACTTCCGCAAGGCTTTTGCCTACATGGAAAATTGGCCGATCACGGTGACACAATCGCCGCCGGGAAGCGAGGCCGATTTCAATCAGGACATTGTGGTCCGATTCAAAGCCAGCGAACGCGGCGCAGCGGCGGTCATCAATCCGCGCTATGTGGTGAAGAACACTGGCTGATTTCCCGTTCGTCGGTTTATTTCCGCAGCCCGGCGTGTGTGCTTCGCGCCACCCACCCTGTCCCACACCGCCGGGCTGCGTTTTTTGATTTCAAATTTCAAATCTCAAATTCTGAATCCCGATGACCGACCGCGAACAACTTGAACTAATTCGTCGCCTCACGCTGGCCCAATTGGTCGAACTGCGGACTAATCCTAAACCGACCTATTCGATCGATGGTCAGACGGTTTCCTGGACGCTTTACATCAGCACGCTGCAAGAAACTATCGATTGGTGCGATGCCAAGCTAATCGGCCTGGAACCGTTCGAAGTGCAATCGCAAGCCACGACCTAGCGAACCGCACCCTAAAAACACTCCACCAGAGTCAAAATCATGTCCCAAACGCTGGCTTCAGAAATCAAAGCGACGCTCGGCTGGCTGTCGCAAGATGTGCTCGACTTGAGCACGGTGTCGGACAGTTCCAAACTCGATTATCACGCCACGATGGCCGATGGAACTGGCGACAGTCAGGCTGACAAAATCTGGTACGACTTGCGCACCCTGGCGGCTGGCACGAACGAGGATCTGATTCTTTTGGCACTGCCGATGACGCTCTTTGGCGACACGCTGAATATCTCGATGGTTACGGTGAAGGCGATCTTGCTCGTAAACACCGCGACCACGGCCGGCGAGAACTTGATCTTCGGCGGTGCAGCGTCGCATGAATGGCAAGGCCCTTTCGCCGCAGCGGCCGAGAGTTTGATTGTGCCTGCTGACAGTTGCTTGCTGTTGCTCAACAAAAAATCAGGTTGGGCCGTTTCGTCGGGCACTGCCGATCAGCTCCGCATCGCCAATGGCGGCAGCGGCGATATTTCCTACCAGCTGGCGATCCTCGGCACGTCGGCTTGATTTAATCCGCCGACCGTCGCCGCGATCAACCGTTTCCAGATCAACAACCACGGCGCGGCGATACAGCACTTCAATCATCGATTCCAGCAACTCGCCTTCGTCGGTTTCCATCAAGAGCGTCACTTTCGACAGCAATTCTCGGCGGAGGTTCATCGCTTGGGCCGCTTCCAGTGCGCTTCTTTCGTCGAGCGCCCCACCGGCGCCAAAGCGGCTGTACAATTCATCGAACTCTGCTTCCGTCCAGCCATGAAACATTCTCGGCGCGGCGGCCACCACTTCTTCAACGATGGGATTCGTGTGCCGATCGAACAGCCGGTGTCGCAACAGGGCGGCATCTTGAAACAATTCGTCGACCGACACGTTCAAACTACAGGCCAGGCGATGCAGCGTTCGCGATTGCGGCTGTTGTCGCCCTGCTAGCAAGTCCTTCAGCGTCCGGTGATTCAGCCCGCTGCGGCGCACCAGTTCGGATAGCGTCAGCCCCTCGCGAGCCATTAGCCGGCGGAGGTTAAGGGCGTAATCGGCGCAGCCGGAAAGTGCAGGCATCGCCCATGATTCCTGATTGATTCAACCACCAGTCGGACGACAAGGTATGAACTAACGTACATGTATCGTCGCCACACTGTCAAGGGGTAGAATAGAACGGTCGCGGGGGTGTCGGGATACGGCTATTCCGACGATCGGGGAACGTGCCGTGTTCCCTCGGTTGCGAGCGGAAACGCTAAGCGTATCGAATCGCAGCATCATGCCAGAAGGGCCATTTTTGCTATGCCTCGATCTTCCATCCGCACGCTATTTCTCGACGTTGGCGGCGTGCTCTTGACCAACGGTTGGGACAGCAGGGTGCGCAAAGCCTTGGCAGAAAAGTTCGGCCTGGACGAGAAAGAATTCGAGTCGCGCCATCACCTGACGTTCGACACCTACGAGGAAGGCAAAATCACGCTGGACGTCTTCTTCGACCGGACTATATTTTACCAGCCCCGCAATTTTACCCATGTCGACGTGCGCAAATTCGTCTCCGACCTGACGAAGCCCCTGCCCGGCATGATCGAATTGTTTACCAAGCTCAAGGCGAAACACAATCTGAAAATTGCCGTCGTGAGCAACGAAGGGCGCGAGCTAACCTTCGATCGGGTCGAGAAATTCAATCTTAAATCGTTCGTCGATTTTTTTATCGTCTCCAGCTTCGTTCATTTGCGCAAGCCCGATACCGATATTTACCAATTGGCGCTGGATGTGGCGATGGTGTCGGCCCCTGAAGTTGCCTATGTCGATGATCGGCCGATGCTGGTGGAAGTCGCCGCCACTTTGGGGATCAACGGTATCGTGCAGTCAGATTACGATTCTACCGTTGCCAAGCTAGCCGCATTGGGGCTGACGCTGTGACCGATATCCGGTTCATGTCAGACTTCTTCACCGCAGAGGACACCGAGGAATCCAGAGAAAATTGCTGATTCGAAATTGATGAAATTGAACTTATAGAGCTCCCCTTTTATTTTTTGGTTTTGTCCTTCCTGCGCACCCTCTGCGATCTTCGCGCCCCCGGCGGTTAATATTCCGTTTTCCATTTAATTGCCCGAGTAGAATCCATGCCTTGGATTGCCGAACGTGCTGCTGAAATCTCTTGGGATCGTCTCCATCAGCTGATGGAAGAAACCGTTGCGCAAGCGCGGCGACGAATTTGCGCCAAACCAAAACGAGTGCTGCTGTTGCCCCCCGATATCACTCGCATGCACTCGGGCGCCGGCAAGCTGACCGAGATTCTCTACAACTTGCTGGCTGGTGAAGCCGACGTGCACGTGATTCCCACGCTCGGCCAGCACGTGCCGCACACGGCCGAAGAAAACCGGCAGATGTTCGGCGGCATTCCCAACGAAAAAATCCATGCCCACGATTGGCGCGGCGGCTGCGTCCGTGTCGGCCAGCTTTCCGGTCGCTTTGTCGATGAAACTACCCAAGGCGCCGCCGATTGGCCCATGCCCATCGTGCTCAACCGCATGCTGATGGAAGAGCCGTGGGATTTAATCATCAACGTCGGCCACGTCGTGCCGCACGAAGTGCTGGGCTTTGCCAACCACAACAAAAACTATTTCGTCGGCTTGGGGGGGAAAGATTTGATTTGCGCCGCCCACATGGCGGCCGCTACTTATGGCGTCGAAAATAACCTCGGCAATCTGATCACGCCGCTGCGGGCTTGCTTCAATCGGGCTGAAGACGAATTCCTTGGCAAATTGCCCGATCTGTACGTGCAAGTGGTGCTGGCGCGCAATCAGAACGATAAACTCGTGCACACCGGCGTCTATGTCGGCGACGATTTGGAAACCTACCTGGGCGCTGCCCGGCAATCGCGCGAAGAAAACATCACGGTCTTCGACGAGCCCGTGAAAAAAATCGTCTGCGTGATGCAAGGCGATGAATTTTTCAGCACCTGGGTGGCCAACAAATCGGTCTATCGCACGCGGATGGCGCTGGCCGATGGCGGCGAGTTGGTCGTCATCGCCCCGGGCCTCAAACGCTTCGGCGAGCAACCGGAAGTCGATGCCTTCATTCGCAAATACGGCTACGTCGGCACGCCGCGGGTGATGGAGCTGTACCGCCAAAACGCCGACATGCAAGACCTGGCCCACGCCACGGCCCATCTGATTCACGGCTCGAGCGAAGGCCGCTTCAACATCACCTACGCTCCGGGCCATCTGACGAAAGCGGAAATCGAAGGCGTGAACTTTCAAATACGCCGACATCGCCGCAACGATCGATCGCTACCAGCCGAGCAAACTGCAAACAAGGCTGGAACACCACCGCCGACGGCGAGCGATTTTATTTTATTCCGACGCCGTCGGCCGGTTTGTGGGCCACGCGCGAGAAACTTTTAAATCGGCAAAGTGGTTTCGCGGAGTGAGGCAGATATTCACCACGGAGACACGGAGCAGCAGGGGCAGGCTGAAAAAATCTCCCTCTCCTTTTGGGAGAGGGCCGGGGTGAGGGTGCTGGAATTCGTAGAAATCATTTCGCCGTCACTTTTCCTTCGACACCGGCCGCAGCACGATATCATCACCCGGCGGATCATCATCTGCCGCACGGCCATCGTCGTCGACTCCATTCATAAAGACAGCCCACAGCACGTACGTTTTACCATCGCTTCGATAACGAATTGGCGCCGATTCGGCCAAAAATGTATCGATGGGAATTGCGGCGAGATATTGCGGCATGAGATCATCGAGTTTGTCTGGATACGATTCGTGTTGATTGCGGTAGGACGCGAGAGACATCGCAGTCAACTCCATTTTCTCCATCAGTTCAGCGCGCTGTTGGGCCACGTTAGCCGCTTGCAGTGCCGGCAACAGCAGACCAACGAACATCGCTGCGACACGCCCACTGAAGAACTCTTTTGGCGTCTTGGTGAAGAAATCCTTTACGAGTTCATGGGGTTCTTTGGCACGGCCACACCTGTCGAAGGTCTTTTTCGTAACTGTCTAGCGACTCCTTTCGTTTGTTCAGGTCTTTGATCCGGCTGATGGAAACCAAGCGGTCGAACCATTGATTGCCAATCCGCAATGATACATCCCAGTCGATGACCGCATCGCTTGCCTCTACAGCACGCTTGCTTGTAAGCGGCGCTTTTGTATCGCCGCTCAAGGCCCTAATCGCATAGACGCCGCGCTTCGCAACCCAACTTACAGCATCGAGAAAGAAGAATCGTTCGCCGGTTTCGAAGACATCGGCAATTCCAGCAAGTGGCGGCAACGATTCCAGTTCAGCGCGCATTTTTCTTAGCTCGGCTTCGCTATAGGGAACGAAGTGAACCAAGGAAGTCGTTCCAGATATCGCAATTCCCTCGACTGCGAAGGCCACTAAGGAATCAATCAGAAAATCGCACCGCTTTGACGTGAGCCGCGCAAGACGATGACACGCGAGAATGTGCTGCCAAGCCTCGGCGGTCTTGCCTTGCTTGGCAAGCTGCATCGATCGTGCAATCAACAGGCACGCGGCTTCACGAATCTGCTGCTCGTGGGGCAGCAGCGCGCTTATGAGGCAATTATCCGGTTCAATGATCACCGGAAAGAAACGCTGCTCGCGGCGACTTGCGGCTAACACAAGCTCTAGCGGTTTCTCATTGACCGATAGCCACTGGACGGCCAACGGGCACTCGTCGGCCGACCATGGCCGCTGCATGGCGCGATCGAACTGATTGTTCAATTCGTCTGGGTCGGCCTCGGCATTGTGCTGCGGATGACTATCGAGCCAACGCTTTATCATTGCATCGCGGCTTACCAGATAATCGCCTTTCTCCGGCAGTGGCTTGATGCCCAGTTGCTGAAAGTATTTCTCTCGCAGATGTTTGGGGATTTCATTCGGACCAAACGCCTGCTGTAACAACACCGCCGCGTTGTTCTCCGGCGTCACGCCTTCGCTCATCCGCTGGTTGAGCGCCGCCACATAATCGGGATAGCCATCCGGCCGCAGCGGCTCGGTGATGTACGTGGTTTCTTTGCCGATCGTAACCTTCGGCTTCGCTTTGTCCGCCGCGCCGGGTACGGCGTTTTTCGGCTCTTCGGCCGAACTGCCAGCGGCGATGACCATGCCGCCGACGCAAACCAAGATGAGGGCGAATTTCACAGCGTTCATAAAATTCGATGGCGACCAGCGAAGAACTCGATTGATATCTGGCGCGACAAACGGCTGAAAGATCAGTCGCTGTCGGCGAACCATTATAGCCAGATTCCAACCATCTTGTTGCGACGGGGCCGAATTCGCCCGTCATTTCGCCGTTACTTTCTCTTTCGGCACCGGCCGCAGGACCCAATCATCTCCCGGCGGATCGTCATCGTAACTGCGGCCGTCGTCGTCAATGCCATCATTTCCGACGCTCCACAGCAGATAGGCATTGCCTTCGCGGCGATATCGGACCGCCGTCTTTCCCTCATGCGTGAACGTGTCTTCTGGAACCTGATTCATATAGTTCGGAATCAATTCGCTAAGCTTTTCCGGATAGTGGCCGCGGTCCGCGCGGTAGACTGCCAACGCACAGGCAGTTCGATCGATTTCGCCCATCAGCTCCGTGCGATCGTATGCGACTTGTACGGCATTCAACGCGGGCATGAGAATCTTGACGTTCAAAGCTGCTATCCGAGGGCTGATGACATCACTGAGTGATCCTTTGGTGAAGACGTCCCAAATCGCTTCTCGTCGGCTGTTCGCCTTGGCAGCGAATTCGCGTAAATCGTTATCGTAGGCCTCGAATGCTTTGAATCGCTCCAGCCGGTCTGCCGTGCGGCTAATTTTGGACAGCCGGTCGTACCATTGATTGCCCGTCCGCATGACGACATTCCAATCCACATTCGATTCACCGATGGCCTTTGCAAGTTTGGCGCCCTCGCTGTCCTTCGACACGCCGAACGCGCTGAGGCCTTCCTCGGCCATGTGCTCGACCGCGTCCAAGAAAACTAACCGCTCACCGAGGTCGAATGTTAGAGAAACGTCCTGAAAATGCGGCATTAGCCGCAGATCGTTTTGCATTTTGAGGAGCTCGTTGTGCGAAACTTTCGCGGCATGGAATAATGCGGCGTCGCCTGTCGTGGCGACTCCGTCGACTGCATAACCAACCAGGGTGTCGATGGCCAGCGGTCCGGTTGCATTCAGCCGCCCCAAGCGATGGCACACCAGCAAATCTTGCCACGCGTCGGAGGCTTTGCCGGCACGCGCGTTCAGCATAGCGCGCGCGACCAAAGCGTCCGCGGCCTCTCGGAGTTGATCGTCATGCGGCAGACGGCAGGCAATCAGAGGACGATTCTCCCTCAAGAAGATTGGAAAGTACCACCTCGGTCGTCGGCTCGCTTCGCTCACCAATCGCAGGGGCTTCTCGTTGACCTTCAACCATTGCGCCACCATCGCGTAATCGTTGGCTGCCCACGGTCGCTCCACCGCCCGCTTAAACTGCTCGTCCAGGTCATCGTCCTCTGAGGTGGATGGATGCGCGGTGCGCGAACGCTTGATCATTTCTCGACGTCCGACAAAGTAGTCGCCGCTTTCCGGCAGCGGCTTGATGCCAAGCTGCTGGAAGAATCTCGGACGGTCGGACTCGGGGATTTCATGCGGACCGAACGCCTGCTGCAACAGCACCGCGGCGTTGTTTTCCGGCGTCACGCCTGCGCTCATCCGCTGGTTGAGCGCCGCCACGTAATCGGGGTAGCCGTCCGGCCGCAGCGGCTCGGTGATGTACGTGGTTTCTTTGCCGATCGTAATCTTCGGCTTCGCTTTGTCTGCCGCGCCGGGAGCTGCAGGCTCGGCGGCAAACGCTGCGGTAGAAATCGCGAACTGCATGCAGGCCGCGATGAACAACAGCGGACGGAGCAATTGCATGGAATCCTCACATCGGCCCCGCTACCGTCGCAGGGTCCCCACGAGAGCAGGCTTGCTTGAGATCGAACGCCGCTGAAAACGTGCTCGTCCACTATCTTACCCAGATCAAAACGCCGGCGACATCCAGCCCCGAGAAGTGGCTCAGTTTAATTCACTCATGATTGATGTAGTGACGGCTGTCCTCAGCCGTTTTCGGCTTGTTCTCCCATGCAGCACTGGAGACAGCCGCCTCTCCATGAAACTGGCCTAGTTCCCCAGCCTCGTCTGGCGTTGACCGGCCGTACCATTCGGATAGAATCGCTATGTTCGCTGCAACCACGGGGCGTGGCTCAGCCTGGTAGAGCGCTTGGTTCGGGACCAAGAGGTCGCTGGTTCAAATCCAGTCGCCCCGATTTTCTTACTGAATAACGACTTACAACCGTTATAACCTGTCGCAAAAGGGTGCATTTTCCGCGTTGGTCATGGTTCCGGTCATGCTAAGACCGAATTGAGAAACAATTCGCGTGCCTTGGCTGTACTGAACCTATCAACAGGAAATGCAACCAATGCGACAAGCAACTCTGAAAAAGCGCGTTTGCGCGAACGGCACGACGGTCTACTTCTGCAACGTCAACGGCAAGCAGTACGGGCTCGGCTCTGACTTTGAGGCCGCGAAGAAACGGTTTGGCGAACTACTGGCCGACTATGAGCCGAGCAACGGTTCGCCGAATCCTACCGTCACAAGTTTGGTTGATCGTTTCTTGGAATGGTGCGGAAACGCAAAGAACTGCGAACCGTCAACTCGCGACTGGTACACTCACTACCTGGAGTCATTCAAAAAATCGATTGGCAGTCGCCTGCGCATTCGCGATCTGAAGAAACACCACGTCACAACGTGGCTTAATGCGAAATACAAGCATGTTGCCGCCAACACCCACAACCGAGCAGTTTCTTGTGCCAAGCGGGCGCTGAACTTCGCGCTGGACGAAGACTTAATCGACAGCAATCCGATTGCTCGATATAAGATGAAACCGGCTGAGCATCGCGAGTTAGTTATCGACGATGAACAGTGGACAGAATTGCTGGGGCTGTTGGAAAACAAGAATGGCCACAACTTCGATGACTTTCGAGACTACTTAATCGTGGCCTATGAAACTGGTGCGAGGCCACAAGAGATTCGCACAATCGAGGCGCAATGGTTCGACCGGGCCAATAAGTGCTGGTTCTTCCCGGCTAAGAAATCGAAGGGGAAGAAACGTCGGCGCGCTGTCTATCTGAACGATACCGCTCTTGCAATTACAGAGCGGCTCTGCGCCAAGTTCCCTGAAGGTCCAATCTTCCGACAGAACGGACAGATTTGGGACAAAAATAAAATCCGTTGCAAGTTTCGCCGACTGAAGGAAAAGCTAGGCATTCCCGGATTATGCGTCTATACGCTTCGGCACACTTGGGCGACCCGCCAGCTTCAAGCCGGAATGGCCGCTCACGATGTTTCTGTTTACATGGGCCACAGTTCAATGGAAATGCTGAAGGTCTACGGCCACACCGATCAGAGCCCACAGATTCTGTCGGCAAAGCTAAATCGGAAAGTTGGCTAAATAGATGAAACAATTTGGCGGGTTGACTGTACTTAGACTATGCAGTCAATCGCCGAACAATTCGAGCACTTCCGCAAAATCACCAGTGACGAAGCGGCAGCAATCTTGGCGGTCGGTTCAGTGCTGACCGGTCAGCAGGTCGAATCCAAGCCCTTGTCGGTCAAAGGCGCTGCCGAATTCCTCCAGGTTAGTGCCGACGCCATCTATTCACTCTGCCAGAGCGGCAAGCTACGCCATCATCGTGTTGGCAATCACCGTGGCACCATTCGCATTATGCCGGTCGATCTAATCCGGCTTCAAAATGAAGCGGCATGATTCCAGCGCGCCAGTGAAAGCCATGTTACTTTTTGAGCGGGTCCGAACTGGTGCCGTCTTTGAGTTCGGTGGTTGTCGTCTGGTCAAAGAAGACGAATTCACTGCCATCGACGAAAACGAATTACAGCACTGCATGCGGCCAGACGATGAGGTCATTCTGATTGCTCAGTGCCGGCACCCCTGGCCGGTGATGTTCTCTGAGAACTGACCCAGCGATCCTGGCGGGTGTTTTCATGCACTGGTCATCCCGAATTTTGATCCCTTTCCGGCTGTCCGCTAGAATCGCTGGCTGGTTGCCGAGCTAAACCATACTCGCCGCGTGGGGAACCGAAAATGAAGGTCCAATTCTCAATCCGCGATTTGCTGCTGATAATCGCAATTGTTGCACTGGCTGCCGGCTGGTGGATCGACCATCAGAGAATTTCAAAAATTGGCTGTACAGCAGTGGGATTATAAAAGATCGTCCGTAACTGGGATGACGCGGAATTGAAAGCTCTGGTGCTTAAGGCTGGGAAGCCTGCGGCACAATTGATATCTTCGATGGCAATTCACACGGTGCCATCATTCTTTTCAAGCGGCCAAAATAGTCTCATGCGTTTCCGCTTCACCATCCGCGACTTGCTCTGGCTGACCCTCGTTGTTGGCTTGGTGCTGGCTCTTATCTACGTAAGATCATCGCCGGTGCCGGGCAGGTATCAAATGTGGTCGCACCCCCAAGTTCCCTCGGCACCGCCAATGCTATTCGATACCGCAACTGGGAAGCTCTATTCAGACAACGGGTCAGATTGGGTTCCGAACCACAACGCTGCGGAAAAGTAGCAAGAGCACATTTTGTTAAGACAGTGCATTTGCAGGATCGACGGTGCAAACTGTCGTTTTCATTGACGCATGGTGATTGGCCGTACACTTTTCAACGTAGCTGCAATTCGTACATTCCAGCCGCATCGCCACCTGCCCCGGTGATGCGGCGTTTTCATGCGCTGGCGGTCCGTTGTTGCGTGCTGGTGTCCAGGTTCGAGTTCCTGGCGGGTCAGTTGCTCGCGTGTCTTAAATCGCATTCTGTTGCCGCGTCGCCCGTGATTTTCGGACGGCGCAGCCGCTCGATAGGGCTGCGAATCGCGCGCCATCGGAATTTTCGTTGCATTCGGCACATTTGACCCTATCCGCACAATCGAACCAACGCTCGCGACGATCACACCTGGATTTTGCCGCACGGACCAATCGAGCAGAGCCGGTGCGATCCATCACGGACGATGCGTCACTTGCTGCTCAATCAAGAGGTCGGAGCGTTCGACCTACTTAGTGGACAAGAGCTTACATCGTCGGCTGCTGCCGTGGTCATGCTATCGGAGCATGACCGAGCCGGTGGGCTCGCGTGACAGTCGGCACCGGCACTGTGAGCCGTGCATCGGGCATCGGCCGCATATGAAGTGAGTCGGGCAGGTCCAGCGGCAGCGATGCAACGGTCACGTCGGACATAGGCGCTGCGTCCGTGACAACCGGTTGTGCCGGTTGTAGGGTCGGGCTAACGTCGGTCGGGTGCTCGAATTGTAACCGCGCGACCTTTTGCCAAGTGAGGCTTGTAACCTCACCGCGTTGACGCGGTTAAGTACTCAGATACGAAGTACTCTTCTCTATTATTTACTTCTTCTCCCACATGAAGAGATGAGTGTGAGAATAGATATACAACACACACACGAAAATAGAAAGAGAGTAGAAGGGTTGAGAGTGTTCGTGATGTTCGATGTACTTCTGTACTTACAGCGACTTGTAATGGCTATCCAGGTCTGGCCACAAAAGCTCTTTTACGTTGTTCTCTGTCCAGGCGTCGCCGAATATCCGGGTGTAGCCTAACTCAGTTAGCTTCTTGGCAACATCAGATTTGTAGCTCCAGCCGCCGTGACTATCATTTGGGACCGTCTTCGCGATTTCTCACATTTTGTCTGGGTCGAATCCATCGACCGCTGGCACCCACGACAGCCCTTTAATCACCTTCCGAGGCTGGTCGGCGCGACCCGTGCTGACGACCTTCAAGGGGCCTAGCTCTTGAAGTACACGTTCCTTGGGCCAGTGTGGCCGTTCCGAGGCGGTCAGCCATCGCTTGTCATCTTTCTCGCAATCGTAGTGTTTCCTGTGCCGGCTAAGCGATCGACGCAAGTCCGCACCAGAAAATGCGTGTTTTGCTCCTCAGCCAGACAGAACAGTTCGTAGATGTCGCTCTCGCGGTCGCCGATGTGCACGCAGCGATCAGGATTCGCGAGCTGTGTCGACTGCTCAAGATTCTCCAGCCAGCGAATGCTCTCTTTCTCTTTGATCGGGATCCGCGTGGTGTTCACCGAGTGCTTGCCGCCCTCTTTGCCACGGCCCTTCAGGGCGTTGGTCCCCTTGAACTTCTTGCGGGTCCAGAACTTGACTGCCGTCAGCCCCAGCGGCTTGCCAGCAGTGGTAACCGCCAGGCTGGAATGCATGAGCAGCCCGCACTTGGTGATCGGCTGCTGGCCAATGCGAGCACTTGGCAGAACCCGCGTCTTGCCGATCGCCTCGGGCCGCTCACGCTGAAAGCTGAATTCGGTTGTGTCGCGAAGGATGAGGATCGGCCCTTTGGCAGCCGCCATGCGCGACTTAGTCGCCGCGAAATGACCGGCGAGGATGATGCTTTCATCCACGCGAGAGTTGTCGAAGAACCGATAGGCCGCTTTCGTGGCCGCCCAGTCCTGGCATGCTGTAGGCAGTGCCACCCCGATCTTCTTACCCAACTGGCCGAGCAGCTTGCCGAACCGCGTTTTCAATCGCTCGTCAGGAAACTCACACCCCTCAATCTCTCGTTCGACCCAGCCTTCCATGGCCAAGGTCCTCCATCGAGCCCAAACTTCAGCAACCAAAGCTCGTAATCAAAAATTAGATTACCCTCGACTCGGCCTCAGGAATACGGCGATACTTGTGGGTAATTGAAAGAATGGTGGAACGGATACAGAAGGAAAGCTGTCGACTCCATTCATCGCAGGATCATTACTTTCACACCTTCGGCGGAATTGGTGAATCGCATCCGAAGCGTGCCGTCCGCGTAATCGAAGTCGTCGGGGGGCAGTGCGACGCCGTCAACGGTCACCGCCTTGGGTGCAAGCGTCAGCGCAATGCGCACCACCGCATGGCTGCCCTCTAAGCCATCGGCGCGGAACTTGATCGATTCATTCGTCACAGTTTCACCTCGAACCCGGCAGGCGGCGGCGACAACGCCGACCTTGCCCTTCGGCAGCGTCGACAGGTCTAGCAGGAGCTGTCGCGTACCTTCCTTGATTTCGTAGGAATCGACGACCGGAAGATTTTCGTCGAATAACGGAACCAGCTTTCCATGGACCACTGTGGGCTGGGGATTGGCGATCGATTCGTCAAGCCCTGCCGCAACCACGTAGGGGCCGCGGCGAAGGACCAGGGCATTGCTGACGGTCCATTTCAGGCCAATTTGGTCTGCCGCCGCGTGGACGAGGGATGTGACATGGCGGCCGCCGTCGATTTGGTAGGTGAGCGATGCGGGAGAAACCGGATCGTGGAAGACGCAGCCGTTGCCAACTTTTGCGGGAAACTTTGCGTCCGCCGGCAATCCGAGTTGCTCGAACAGATGCAATCGCGGCGTCCCATAGTTCATCGGCGCGGTGTTCCACCACTCGCGCACGGAATTGTACGCATCATTGTCGTCATCCACGACAATGAGCGCGCCGCCGCCACGGACCCAGGCCGCCAGTGCCTGATGAAATTCCGGGGCCGGCGGTTTCTGCCCTTCGTAGGTCAGCAGCAGGATCTTGTAACGGTCGAGAAATCCCTGTTGCGCTGAAGTCTCGATCTGCACTGGTTCAATCGGCAGGCCCGCTTTGATCAGCGGCATGGCCAAACCATAGAACGAGCCAAGGTTTTCGTCCGAGGCATTAGGACCCGCCCGTTGAAACATCATCGTGTCTGAAAGCAGCACACCGACGCCTTGCGTTCCGCTTCGCTCCCACTTGATCGCTTCGGGCGGCTGCTTCATGTCGCCTAGGGTGGTGATGACCGACTGCAACTCGGTTTCATACTCCTTTGGAATGGGAATCCGTTGGGATCTGCGACTGACCGGCATCGTGGCCGGATAATTGCGCGTGAAGATGCGTTGCGGCCAAGGCATGATCTCGTAGTGCCAGACGTCCGGTTGCAGCAGCGACGCAGTCAGGGTGTTCTGCCAGTTGGCGCGGTAATCGGACCAAGTGCGATTGCGGTTGTCTTCGATCGGATCGTTGAGATACCAGACCCGCCGGCCGCTGGCGCGGACCAGGTTCTGCATGGCGCCGTATTCCAGAAAGGCGGTTTCGAACGTCCGTTCCTTCTTGACGTTCTGATAAAAATTAGGCGTGCGGCTCGTGCCGGTCCAGACCTGCGCGATGTAGCCATCACATCCCACCTGCAAGAGCGATGATTCCGGACTGACGATATGCCAGTGCGCATAGTTGATGAGCGAATGCGTCGGCACGTAACACGGAATCGACTTGCCATGCTCATGTCCCCATTCTTTCACCAACGCAAATACCTGCGCCAAGGCCCGGCGGTAAAGAAAATATTTCAGTTTCGAAGCGCGATATTGTGCTTCCGCCGACGAATCGGGCGCCACCCAATCCTCGTGATAATAGTCCTTCCATTCCCGCTTGAAGCCTTCGCTCCACCCGCTGCGAGCCCAGAATTCTGGCTCCTCGAGATAGACCGCCTCGGCTCCAGCATCGAGCGCCTTGCGAACCCCCATCGCGAGATATTCGCCGTAGGACGGGCCGGGCGACATGTAATACACGTCTCCGCCATGGCTTACTTTTGCGCCGCTCTTTTCGGTCTGGGCTTCGTCTTCATGGTTCTTGCCGTCCCATCGGCCGTACAGGTAATCCTGATATTCACCCCAGGCAACACCGGTCATCAATTGTGTGATGTAGCCATGATCCCGCCAGCTCTGCATGCGTTCCGGCAGAGTCTTGTTAATGCCATAGACCATCGCCACGTCGGCATTCAACTGCACCCGCGCGGACCACGGACCCGAGGTCTGAAATGAAAGCCGCTGTTCCTGCGCACGAAGATCTTCAGGTTGGGCGCTCTGGGCGCGCGTTATCGAGGCCGTCAGCAAGAAAACGGCAAGCGTAAGTGATTGAGGATATTTCAAACGAATCTTAATTCATGGGTATCTCAGGAATGTACCGCACGATGATGCTCGGAGGTCGCGATTCCATCGAATTCGCACCACCAGCGCCGTCGGAATCTGCAGCTGCTTCGCCCAGGAGACTGCGTTTTAAGCGTTCGTGCCCGGCGCAGCGCCGGTACTTCCAATCCGCTCCCCATTGAAACCTGCCTTGAAGCGTTCAGCCAGCAACATACCGAACGGGCGATGACAATGCCAGTAAAAATCGGCCGCGACAAACCCGTTTCTGGCGCCACCGAAGCCGAAATTAGGCCCAAGAACCGTGTGTGCTGTGCATCCGGCGTCATTCAACGCGAATCAATTTACTTGCAACGTCAATCGGCCACAGCGCCAGCGTGCTAGCAAAAAGTTCGATCGGCGTCCGGTTGCTTCGACTGTCTTTCTGCAAAAGCCCTTTGGCCAATAGACCGAAGGGTTTTTCTATTTCCAAATTGACCGCCGATTTCACATTGCGTTAGGCTTATTCGCACGCGTGTTCGGACGAATCCTCTGGGTCTCTTTTTGTTTTTAAGTAACCCATGCAATTCTTTGTCGGCACCAGTGGATACAGCTACAAGGAGTGGAAAGGGACCTTCTATCCTGAAAAGTTGCCACAAAAGGAGATGCTGGGTTATTACGCCCAGCGGTTCTCGACGGTCGAGCTGAACAATACCTTTTATCGAATGCCGACCGTCAGTGGCGTGGAGTCATGGGCCCAGCAAGTGCCGGATTCGTTTCGGTTCGTGATGAAGGCGCCGCAGGCCATCACGCACCACAAACGGCTGAAAAACGTTGAAGCGGAAACAGACGGCCTGTTGCGCGCCGCGTCGGTGTTGAAGGAACGGCAGGGACCGCTCTTGTTCCAGTTGCCGCCCAACTTGAAAAAGGATCTATCGCGGTTAGAAGACTTTCTGGGCATCATCAGCAATCGGGCGCCTGCGGCTTTTGAATTCCGGCATGAGAGCTGGTTTGACGACGAAGTATTCGACTGCCTGCGCGCGAATTCGTGTGCCCTGTGCATCGCCGATATGGACGATTCCCCAACCGCTAATCTTGTCGGCACGGCCAACTGGGGCTACACTGCGCCTGCGGCGAGTAAGCTATACCGACGAGCGCCTTGCAGACTGGATCGAAAGACTCAGATCCCAGAACTGGCGCGAAGCATATGTGTTTTTCAAGCACGAAGATGCCGGAATCGGCGCCAAGCTGGCGACACGCTTTGTCGAACTGGCCGGATCGTGAGGCACGGTTTCCTTGCCCACACATTATGGCACGGATTCGGCAACTTTGTCCGAAGCCAGGCGCGCTGGATGCGGTTTAACGGCTTGCTCTGGTAAGGTGGTGAGGATGACGCAAACGGTGTCAGTGGCCGGGTCGGCCCATGCCAGCGTACCGGTAGCGCCGCTGTGAGCGAACGTTTTTTCTGAGCAGTGGGAACTGCTGGACTTTGCTCCCAGTGCGAAACCGAGTCCGCGCGGAGTAAGATTTTCACGGTTGTGGTTTCGTGTCATCAGACGGGCGGTTTCCGGTTTGACCACTTTGCCTTCAGCGTGCAGAAATTCCGTGAAGAACCTGGCAACATCGGGTGCCGAAGCATGCACGCCGCCCCAGGGCGAGCCAAGCTGCCGCCAGTAAGGGCTGTTCCAATCCCAATCTTTCGCGGTTGGATTGCCTCCGCCGGCTTCGGGCGCGGCCGATTCCATCTGGCAGCGCATGGTTTCATCGAGCTGGAAGCGGCCCAATCCCAAGGCGGAGTGTTGCATTCCCAGCGGCTGAAACACGCTCTTGTCAACCAACTTGCTGAACTCCGTTCCGCTGATGCGGTGCGCAATTTCGGAGGCCAGCAGGATGCCCATGCTCGAATACTTGTATTGCAAACCAGGCGCGAACAAGAGTGGCGTGCGAATTGTTTTCGCAAGAAATTCTGACAGGGGAGCATGACTTTTCCGCAGCGCTTCGTTCTGAGGCAATTGATCGGGAAGACCAGAAACATGTGTGAGCAATTGCTCGATCGTAATTTGATCTCTGTCGCCGCCGGTGAATTCGGGAATGAACTTTGTGACTTTGTCGTCGAGACGGAAGCGGCCTTGATCGAAAAGCGTCATCAAAGCCGCCGCAGAGATGGGCTTTGAAATCGAGGCTAACAAGAAAATGTCGTCGGCCGATTTCGCGGCGCCGAACGCTTTGGTGAATTCGGAATCGCGCTGCCGCACACACATGCTTGCCGCATGAAGCTGACCATTAGCCACTGCACTGGCGAGTACATCGGCCGCGGCGTTCAAGCGATTCTGCTGCATGGCGGCGATCACCGGTGATGCCACGGCGCAACCCAGCGTACCTTGAAGGAATATTCGACGTCGCATGAGGCACCATCATAGCACAGGTTCGCCAGGCCGGCACGTAACCGTGGAACAATCTGCCATCGGCACCTTAGCTTACGGCGTAAACCTTCATATACCGCAACAGGCTGGTGTGCAGCCCGGTCAAATTGCACCGAGCAATGTCAGCGTAATTGACTGCATCGAAAACCATGCGGAGCAAAGCGCTATCTCGGCCAATGTGCCCGCACGTAATCCACAAATTGCTGCGCTGCGGCTGGCAACTTCTCGCCGCGGCGCGTGAGAATTCCAGAATCAATGGGTCGAATTTGATGGCCCAACGGTCGCGATACAACCCGGCGCCCGCGGGTCACAATTCCGCTGGGCATCAGCGGCACAATCGAAATGCCTAGCCCAGCTTCGACCATGCGGACAATGATCTCCGTGGTGGTCGTTTCCAATTCCACGCGTGGCGAGAGTCCTTGCTGGTGAAATGCATCGGCGACATGCTGCCGGCCCGTGGAGCGTCGCTCGAAGAAGATCAATGGTTGGTCGGCCAAATTGCGCAGCGAAATCCGGCTTTTTTTCAGCAGCGGGTGCCGCGGTGGTGTGATCAGACTCCAGTTCATCGAGAACAGATGCTGATAGTCCAATTCGTGCGATGGTTCATGCGGCGCGGCAATTCCTAATGCCACGTCGGGATCGGCGAGCAGTGCAGCCTCGACCTCCTGTTCGCTGCGAGTGCTCAGCCGAATCCGAATTTGTGGGGCGGCGACATGAAACTGTCTGATGACTCGCACCAGCCCATACAAGATCAAATACTGACTGGCGGCGACGTGAACCTCGCGCGTGGCGTCAGCTCCTGAGAACAGTTCGCCCAATTCGCGCGCCCGTTCCAAAAACGCCATCGCATGCGGCAGAAATTGTTTTCCCTGCGGTGTCAGCGGTGTCGACCGACGCACGCCGCGGCGCTTGTGATACAACTCGACGCCCAAGCGTTGCTCCAAGGCGATTAATCGATTGCGCACCCCTTGCTCTGAAATGTGGAGCACTTCTCCGGCCCGACGCAGACTTCCTTGTCGGGCAACTTCCACGATGGCCGCCACCTGATCGGTCGAGATGCTCAACGGCTCGCTCATCGCCGGACTCCTGTAAAACAACTATAAAGATTATGACATTTATCATAAACAACGTTCCCGGGTAATTTCCATCGCTTCTAATAGTTGTCGGCGGGCCTGAATTGTGCCTACAAGATCAGATATGGTTCCATTCAAAGGGTGCAATGATGAATAACTTACAAATGCGATCGTTCGTTGTTTGGGTCGCGGCGATTGTCAGCCAATGCGTTGCAGTTGCCGCCGCTGAGAATTCAGTAATGCCTCGAGACAAGCTAATGGTCCACGAATGGGGTACTTTCACGTCGCTGCAAGACGAAGCTGGCAGGCAGCTAGGCGGAATCAATGTCGATGACGAGCCGCTACCGACGTTTGTTCACGACCTGAATCCGTATGTGCTTGTGCGCAGCATTTAACGCAATCGCCGCTGCGCATGAAAGGCGCGCCGCCGCGGCATCCATATGTCACGCTGCGGTTGGAAACGCCGGTCATTTATTTTTATCCGCCGAAATCGCAGGCCACGCCGCTCACGTTGAATGTCGAAGTGCAATTTCATGGTGGATGGCTGACGCAGTTCTATCCGCAAGCGGAGCCCGATGCCCCAGGCTTGAAGCAGAAACAGTTCGATTTTGGTCCGATTGATCGTAACACCATCGGTCGGCTCACGTGGACGAATCTGAAAGTCGGCGCGGCCGGACAGCCTCCACCAACGGACGAGCCGGTTTGGCTCACCCCGCGCAACGTTCATGCTTCGACCATCACGACACCCGAGGGTGAAAGCGAGAAATATCTTTTCTATCGGGGCGTAGGAAATATTCGTTCGCCCTTGGCTGTGGTCTCCGACGTAAAAGGCGATGTGCTTACAATCAGGGCTTGCTGTGAAGAAGTGCTGGCACCGGGTGAGAAGCAGCCGATCGCACACCTTTGGCTCGTACATATTCAGCCCGATGGACTTACGGCGTTTCGAGCGCTGGATCGAATCCAGATCGATGGCGATCATCCGGGTGATGTTGTAGCGAAGATCAAATCGAGCTTTAGCAACGCAGATTACAAGGCAGAGAACCTCTCTCAGCTACAGCAAGCAATGCACGCCGCGTTGATGGACGAGGGTCTCTTTGACGAAGAAGCCACGGCCATGTTGCAAACCTGGCAGAAATCCTACTTCCGCAGCGGCGGTTTGCGACTGTTCTATACAGTGCCCCGTGCATGGGTCGACCATTATTTGCCGCTTACGATTTCGCGCGCTGCTGAAATCAAGCGTGTGATGATCGCCCGCACGGAACTATTCAGCCCGGAGCAACAAATATTACTAAAGCGATTGGCTCACGGACCTGTGACCGATTCGGCATGGTTGAGCAAGCTGCACGATTCTCCAAATGTTCGGAAGTTCTTGCAAGGTCGGTCCGATTTTGGCAACTTGGGCACGCCGATTCCACAAGATTACCAGACCTACCTTGATCTAGGTCGCTTCCGCAATGCGCTCGTCTTGCACGAGCAAGCCTGTTACCCCACGCCGGCGCTGAATCAATTTATCGCCGGTTACTGTCTGGAACAATTCCAGCCGCCGATTCCCAAGAGCAGCCAATGACGCTCGGTCTCGTGCTGCACCGCACCTCCGTGTCATCAGCATCGCGGACGCCCGATGGACAAAAATGCGTATGCCGCAGCGGTACTACGGTGCCGAGGCCGTAATGGCATCAAGGCCGAAATACGATTTCGAGTTCTTTGACTCCGGGTTCGCACCGACAACTTCCACTCGCAGCATGAATTTCCCATCCTGCGGCTCAAACACGCCGAGCTCAATGGGACCACTCAGGATCACGCGGGGACTATAAGCATCGTAATCTTTTCCAGCAGGCCGGCCGTTGACGCTAAATCGCAAGATGCCGTAATCCCAACTTTTGGTTGCATAGAGAGTCAGTTTTCTGCCCCCAGATTCCTTTGCCGGGAACTGCAGCTCAATGTAGTCGCCTGCTTGGTTACCGCGGACGAAGAGTTGAGCGTCGTCACTCCATTCCCCCTCAGAGAGCACACCACTTTGCACCTCAGTCGCAACCTTGGGACTTTTGGCGATGACTCTAAGCTTTTCGCACTCGGTCGCACCAGCGATCTGATACGGTGGAGGTATCGTGGGAATTGGCCGTGCCGCTTCCTCGGACTCGGGCCCCCGGTTGCTTGTCGCTCCAGGTAAACCGTACCAGTAGGTCGTTGCGGCATAGGCAACTTTGCAATCGGCCCAGTGCCAGATTTCCAGATCGAATTTGAGCGACTTTGTGAAGGGAATTGCATCGAGACTGCGTGTGCGAGTGACGACGGTTTGGCCCTTGTTTCCCGGTCCGTCGCAGCGTACCTGATTGGCAAATGGCGTTTGAAACTTCCGAGGGTCGCTCCAGGAGTAACAATAATAATCTTCGGTGCCGGTGCCGAAATGAGACGGAAAGAGCTCACCGTCCACCCAGATTTTCTCGTCTCCTTCACCCCACCAGGCGGTCACAGGGTTCATCACACACAGGGTATCGCCGACATATACCCCCTGGCCGTTGGTTGTGATGAAGTTCCAATCGGAGAATGGCCGCGTGGCAATCGGGAATTGCTGACGCCAATTGGTGTGGAAATGCATCGACCGTTCATCCCATTTCCAGTCGCCGATCTTTGCAAGCAATTTTACACTGACAGGCGTCTTCCCAAAGTTGCATAATGTGACTCGGGCCGATTCCTTATAGGGCATCACCCAGCGGCACCTCAGTGTGCCATCTTCGGCAGCGGTGCGATACCAACTGCGAAGCACGTTGAGACCAACGCCGCTACCGAAAAAATCGCTAACCGGGCACCAAATAGTCTCCTGGCCGTCAAAACTTACTTGCAAGACTAGACTGCGAAGGGCTTGCGCATCGGTCGAATCGGGCCGAACTTCCAACTGCCGAATTGCCGCCGGACCTGGCGGCAGCGCCAGCTCCATTTTCGCTCCGGATTCGAGGACTTCGTCGCGAGAGAATTCTTTGACATTGGCTACTGGCAGCGGTTTTGCCAGCGTAGTATTAACATCGGCACAGATTGCGAGTGTGAGCCCGGACAGCTCGAGATTTCCCAGCGCGAAAGTTTCTACCTTCGTCGAAATGGGGTACGTCCGGTAGTTGATTAGGTAGTACCTGGCAACCCGCACCGACGGGTCGTCCTCTTCCCAAGTAATCTTGCAATGCTTTGCATAAGGAATCGGTAAAAAGAGCGTGTTCCCCCCGCGACCATTTGGCGCGTACCCCGGGTGCGACGTGAGCAGTGGGCTGCCGGCCGGCAATGCTTGGTTATTCAAAAAATCGAATGCAGGAACAGTAATGGTTGGCGCATCGGCTCCATCGAGGTAGATCCGAATCTTGCCTCGCTTATTTTCGCCGCACGTCAACCAGAACCGCACGATGGCCCCCGGCCCTTCCACATCCATCATGACTTTCTCGGACCGGCCTTGCACGATTTCCGTCCGAATGAATTGGTTCTGGTCGTTGTTGGCAAACCATCCTTTTAGGTCCGCAGCGGTCTTCGACGCACGATCGTAGCTGCTGGCCTGGCGACAAACGTACTCCGGATTCGGCCAACGGGCAACGCTGTCGTAGTCCGTCATCTCGCGCAGCAAAGATTGTACAGTGACGACCACGTCGTCGGCGCGAGCAGACAATGTCATCGACCCAACGATTAACGACACTCCGGCCAAAATCAGCAAGAGTTTTCTCATGATGCTGCCTGCTTTCCGTATGGATGAATTTCAGGCCGGAATAGAGTCCATTTGAAGTTGAATTCGGGCCGTAAACAAGTCCATCTATTTGATGTATCAAGCTAAGCTCACCAATAGTGCAGTGTACTGGCAGTACTTCGCCGCTGAAGCAGGCAAAAACCACGTGCTCGATGTTTGAAGGCGCTGCCAGCGCTGCGCGGTGCCGTTCCGTTGGTCAAAGATCTTTTCCCAGTGCAGCGCCATTCTCCGAAGTCCTGCCGCCGGCCCCCATCTGTAGCTCGACCATCGTACGATAACGTTCGCTTGTAATCATCAGTTCATCGTGCGTGCCGCGCTCGACAATTCGTCCGTCGACCAACACGACGATTAGATCCGCGTGCCTGATTGTGCTCAAACGGTGCGCAATTACAAAGCTCGTGCGACCGCGCAATAGCGCGTGCAGGCTTTGCTGGATGAGCCGCTCGCTTTCGGTGTCGAGATTGCTCGTGGCCTCATCGAGAATGAAAATGCGCGGGTCCGCCAACACGGCTCGGGCAATCGCCAAGCGCTGCCGCTGGCCACCGCTCAGGCGCACACCGCGTTCGCCAATTCTGGTGTCATACTGGTCGGGGAGCGCCATGATGAAATCGTGGGCGTTGGCGATCTTGGCGGCCCGCTCGATTTGGTCGCTTGTGGCGTGCCGCGCAGCATAGCCGATGTTTTCGGCAATGGTGCCGTCGAACAAGAAAATATCTTGCTCGACAATCCCCAGCAGCCGCCGATAGCCTTCCACCTGAATGTTGCACAGGTTCACGCCGTCCAGCTCGATCGATCCCATCGTCGGATCGTAAAACCGGGCCACAAGATTACACAACGTCGTTTTGCCCGCGCCGCTCGGACCGACCAGCGCGATCATCTGGCCGGGACGCGCCTCCAGGTTGATATCCCGAAGCACCAGTTGCTCATGCTGCGGATAGTGGAAGCTGACGTTCTGCATCCGAAGATGTCCGGCAACAGTCTCACGGTCGACTTCCAATGCGCCGGGCGAGGACGGCATCTCGCGCGTCTCATCGAGCAGGTCAAACACGCGATCGAGCCCAGCCAAATCGTTTTGCAGCCCGGTGGCGCTTTCGGCCAGTACGGCCAATGGTTCCAGGAGCATCGCCAGATAAACCAGAAACATCATCAGGTCGCCTACGGACAGCTGACCGGCCAGCACCTGCGAGCCGCCGTAAATCAACAGCAGTGCCGAAGCTGCCGGCAGGAGTACGGCCCAGACCATCTCGACGCCGCGGACCCACCACCAGGCCAAAAGTTCATGCCGGGCCATTAGGTTTCCGCCGCGCGTAAATCGCCCAGCTTCGCTACGGCTGCGTCCAAAGGCTCGCACCACGCGCATCCCGCCAAAGGCCTCGGTGGCATGGCTATCGATTTCTTGCCGCTGGCGGCGAATCTCGCGGAACTGCGGACGAATGCGGCCGATCCAGGTGCGGTGCGTCAGGAACACCGTCGGGATCACCAACAACGAGCCTAGCAGCAAGCGCCAGTCGACCCAGGCCAAGACGGCCAGGCTACCGAGCAGTTGAATTACCGCTCGCCATGGATTGTAGAGCATGCTGAAGATCAGATCGGCCACACCGCCGGCGTCTTCACGCAAAATGCTGGCGGCGCCGCCCGACTTGAGTGCGTAGACGCGGTGCAGCGGCAACCGCACGGCATGCTCAAAAACACGTTTGCGCAGCCCGATCTGCACTCGCTTCGTGGTAACCGTGGCCAGCCAACGGCCCCATGTGTTCACCGCGAGCGCCAGGATCGAGATGCCAAACACGGTTACGCCCAGCATCACCAGCAGCGGCATACCTGCCGCAGGCAGATGCCAGCGATCGGCAATCGTCGCCGGCAGTGGCTTCCCCGGCAGCACATAGTCGATCACAAGTTTGGTGATGGCCGGCGGCACCAGCTTCAAGAGCGTCGAAACCGTCAGTGTCATCAGCGCAATCGCCAGCACCGTGCGATGGCCGCTGAGCAATTCCAGGAATTGGCGCACCAACCGCCAGAACGAGCGAGGCGGCGTATGATTCAACGTCGCAGAACTGTTGCTGGCATTCTTCGTCTTGCCTTCGCGCGAATGCGCATTTCCCTGACGACGATATTCCGAAAAGCGTATCCGGCTGGAATTATTGAGGCGACTCATGCGTTTACTGCAGTTACATTGACCGACAAAGAGATGCGTGATTATCGTGTGACTTTTGTGCTCTCTTGATCATTGTAGCGCAAAAGTCCCGGAAGACTCTGCGGGGGGATCAACAGGGGCCTCGCGGTCAGACAGCGGCTGTCCAAAGGCCTAAAATCGTTCACTCCAGATTCTGGAGACAAAACTCTTTGAATTATGCTCTGATCGCTAAGGCCTGCACGATTGCCCGACCCACTTCTCGCGTTCCTCCGGTGCCGCCAAGGTCGGGCGTGTGCGGCGCGTCTGGCGATCCGACTACCGATTCGATGGCCGATTCGATCTCTCGCGCGGCAGCATTTTCGCCGAGATGATCAAGCATCATCGCCGCGGACCAAATTTGTCCGATCGGGTTGGCGATGCCTTTTCCAGCAATGTCGGGTGCCGATCCATGCACGGGCTCAAACATGGAAGGAAATTTTCGCTCAGGGTTGATGTTCGCCGAGGGCGCGAGCCCAATTGAACCAACCAGTGCCGGACCAAGATCAGACAAGATGTCACCAAACAAATTCGAGCCGACCACCACATCAAAGCGATCGGGGTGCTGCACGAAATGCGCCGTCAGAATGTCGATATGATATTTGGCCGTCGATATGTCCGGATAGCGCTCGCCGATTGCAGCGAAGCGTTCGTCCCAAAAAGGCATCGTGTGGAAAATGCCGTTCGATTTAGTGGCAGACGTTAAATGCCGCCGCTTACGGGTCCGTGCGAGTTCAAAGGCGTAGGTGATGATTCGGTCGACGCCGCGACGGGTAAACACCGCTTCCTGGATGACGATCTCTTCGTCGGTTCCCTCGTAGATGCGGCCTCCGATGCGCGAATATTCTCCTTCGTTGTTTTCGCGCACAACCACGAAATCGATTTCCTCCGGTCTTCGATTGGCCAGCGGCGATTTCACTCCCCGCAAAAGCTTGACGGGGCGCAGATTGACATACTGCCGCAATTCACGCCGTAACGGAATCAGCATGCCCCACAGCGAGACGTGATCGGGCACCTCTGGCATGCCAACCGCGCCCAACAGTAAGGCGTCCTGATCTCGCAGCTGAAGAGGGCCATCGACCGGCATTATGGCGCCCTGGCGGTGCAATCGCTCGCATCCCCAATCAAGCTCGGTCCACGTGAAACTGAAACTATGCCGACGTCCGACGGCCTCGAGAACGTCCACCGCCGGTGGGACGACTTCCTTGCCGATGCCGTCACCCGGGATCAGGGCGATGCGGTAAGTTTTCTGTGCTTGGCGCGTCATATTGAGCGTCCTTAATGATCACGGCGGGAAGCGGGGATTCGAGGATTATACACTGGGCGACAATGGCGTATGATGACGCAAGTTTATGTGTAATTCGGCATTGACAACTGGTGAACACTCCAATGATCGATCCCGAACGTTTGCTGTCACGATTCCTGCGGTACGTGAAGATTGATACGACGGCTCGCGAAGATGCCGGATGCTATCCATCGTCACCGGGGCAACTGGAGCTGGGGCGCCAGTTGGTCGAGGAACTGCACGCGATGGGGCTGGCGGACGCGTCGCAGAATGAGTTCGGAATTGTGCTGGCCACAATTCCCGCCACGGTCAAACACACCGTGCCGACGATCGCGCTGAATTCGCATGTGGACACTTCGCCCGAAACAAGCGGCGCGAATGTCAAACCGCAAGTCGTCAGAAACTACGATGGCCGCGATCTCGCTTTGCCGGGCGATCCTGCCAAAGTGATTCGTGTGGCAGACGATTCCGAGCTGGCGAGCCTGGTGGGCCGCACCATTATCACGAGTGACGGCACCACGCTCTTAGGCGCCGACGACAAGGCGGGCGTGGCGGTCATCATGGAATTAGCCGCACACTTGCAAGAACAACAAGACATTCCGCACGGCGCGGTGCGCGTGCTGTTCACCTGCGATGAAGAAATCGGCCACGGCGTCGATCACGTTGATCTTAAGCGACTCGACGCGGTGGCGTGTTATACGCTCGACGGCCGCGGTGCTGATGAAATCGACGTGGAAACATTTTCCGCCGACCTGGCCGTGGTCACGGTCCGCGGCGTCAACATCCATCCATCGATCGGCAAAGGGAAGATGGTCAACGCCGTGCGTGTGGCGTCCGATTTTATTGCACGACTGCCGCGAGACCGCCATTCGCCTGAAACCACCGAGGGCCGCGAGGGCTTCTTGCATCCCTACACGATTCAAGGGGGTGTGGCCGAAGTCAACCTCCGGATTTTGCTCCGCGATTTCGAGACGGCTAAACTGAACGACTTCGCCACCCTGCTGCGCGAGTTCGCTACCCAGTCGACGGCTTATTTTTCCGGCTCGGCGATTGACGTGCGGATTGTCGAACAATACCGCAATATGCGAGAGGGACTAGCGCATGATCCGCGCGCCGTTGCTTTCGCCAGGCAAGCCTACGAGCGATTAGAACGAGAAGCTAAATTGACCATTGTCCGCGGCGGAACCGATGGTTCCCGTTTTACCGAGTTGGGGCTGCCGACTCCCAACCTTTCCACCGGCCAGCACAACCCGCACTCGCCACTGGAATGGGCCTGCTTGGAGGAAATGGAACAGGCTGTACGAGTGCTGACCGAACTGGTCCAGCTTTGGGCTACGGAAAAGGCCATGGAAAACCCGTGCGGCCTATAGTTGGTTAGAGCTTGGAGACCGTGTCTTGCTCGGTACAGTCATACCGCCCATCTCCGTGGCCCGTAAATTCACTGTGAGTTTATCAATGACACGCCGTCGATTTATATTTTGGGTCAGCTTCGGCCTCTTCGGTCTTGCCGAGAAGCTGCACATCAACGGGTTCGATAATTTGGCGGCAGCCACCTTGCGCTTGGCCGTTCCGACTTCGACGACCTCAGCGATCGACGCGCCGGAACACTGGACTTTGGCTGAAAATAATTCCTGGCGTTGGTATGAACGCGAAAATTTTACCAGGGGTCGCTGGAATGTCACCGGCATCACGACGCCGATCAACAAACAAACAGGCGAGCCATACACTGGCGCAATCGGTTATCTTGACGAAAATCTGGTGCCAGCCGAAATGCGATTCGGCGATCAGTCCTCTGGCACAGACGACAATTCGGATGGAAACATTGAACCGGCGCCGCACACCCCCGACGCAAGTCGCAAGGCACGTCATGGACGGCCACCAAGCAAATGGCTTCGCAGCCTCCACGCCGATGAAATTCGCATCTGGCTGAAGACGATCGATGTCCCCGAGGCGGGCGTCAGTGGCATGACCTACTGGACCCATTTGACGCGCGACCACTTTTTCGATCCCAGAAAAATCGCCGGTCTCACCGTTGACGAGCAGGCCAAACTTCACGCCGCCGCCCATTTCGGGTACTGAACGACGGCAGCGGCATACACCATTTGTCTTTCGTCGGGTTCCCCGAAGCGCAAACCATGCCTGGGCGATCATTCGCCACAGCGACATGATTTCATGGCGCAGCGCTTTTAGTCTTGTCCGAGTAATTGCTCTTTGAGACCGCCGTGGACTCAGAATTTGTCGGGGGCGAGACGCCTTGGGCAAGCATCACTTGATGCAAAGCGGCAATCGTCTCGGCCGAAGGTTTGAAGTTTCCAAACCGGTGACCTTCTGCGATCGCCAGCGGTGTCCAGCCGTGCTTATTTGCTTGATTCCAAATCTCGATCTTGGCGCCGTTGTCGACAAGAAACTGCACGACCTTGGGGAAGTTTCTGTAAGCGGCGCCGTGCATGGCGGTTTCGCCGTGTTTGTCGACCGCATTAATATCACCGCCAAGCTGCAATGCCAACCCTACAGCCTCGAGCACTTCGGGCTCGGTGCCGGCTGTTTCTTCAGGAGCAGTTACGCCAACTCCGGCTGCGGCCATCAGCGGAGTGCAATTTTCCGCATTTGGCAAGAGCGGGTCGGCCCCCAACTCTACGAGTAAACGCATGAGCGGGACATCCGCCGTCGCGGCTGCCAGCAGAAAGGGTGTTGCGCCGACCTTGCTGAGAACGCCTTTTCCCGACGCGCCCTTCTTGAGTCGCAAATTCACGTCGGCTCCGTGCGCGTACCAGCTCTCTGACAAATTGAAGACTCGTCAGACGACCCGAACCGATCGGGGGAGGATCGCCATCATCGCCGTCGCCGCGGTTTGGTTTGCGGACCCAAGTAATCGTGTGCAGCGCCGAGACACCAGAGCGCAGGTCATTTGGATCAGCGCCCGCGTTCAATAGAGCTACTGCAAGTTCGAAATGACCATTTTCAACCGCCAAGATCAAAGGACTTGTTCCCGCGGCCGCTTCTTTGCCAGAAGGCTTTTTTTGGGGCTGCATGGTGTCGTTCACATCGGCTCCCGCCTTCAGCAGAACGCTGACAACATCGGTCCGGCCTTCACGAACCGCAAAAAACAGAGGCGTGTAGCCCGAGGTCAACGGGGTGCGGAAATCTGCGCCGACGGCGAGCAGCGCTTCCACCACTTCTGCATGGCCTTCCGCCGCGGCCCACATCAGGGCCGTTTGCCCCTTTCGTTCCTTGGCATTCACGTCGGCACCGCGCGAGAGCAACGCTTTCACGGGTCCAAGCTTTCCGGTGCGCGCGGCGGTCATCAAAGCCGTTTCCCCTCCGCGCAACGTTGTATTGGGATCTGCGCCGGCCTCCAGGAGCAACTCGACGATCGCCGCATTGCCATTCGTGCAGGCCAATGAGAGGGGCGTCACATTATAACGGTTCGCGGCCTTTACATTGGCGCCGGCGCTGACCAAGAGCTTTGCCATTTGCAAATCGTCGTGATAGACCGCCCAATGCAGCGACGTCATGCCATCAACCTGAGAAGCGTTAATATTGATGCCCTGCTGGAGTAGTTCACCGAGCTTCGCTCGATCCAGGTTTTCTGCGGCGTCGGCCAGCGCGGTATCGGGACTAGCGGCTGCAGCAATGTTGGCAAGCAGCAACACCAGAATTCCCGCTATTCTGAATCTCTTCCAAAGCATTGTGGTTCGCTCCCAGGACACAAGTTTTCCAGTCAGCAGGATTTCTGCGCTCCGCAGTTAATGATCGAAAGTTAGATTGCCAGCGGATCGAACAATTCATCGACCTTGCCTTGGCTGTCGGCAAACTTGTCGAGACGAACACCAACTTTGTCGAGCAGCGTCAAGTGAAGATTCGCCAACGGAGTCGGTTTTGCATACTTGATGTGACGGCCGCCTTGCATTCTGCCGGCGGCGCCACCAGCAACCAGAATCGGCAGGTTGGTATGGTCATGCACGTTAGGATTACCCATTCCGCTGCCGTACAAATACAGCGAATGGTCCAAAAGCGAACCGTCTCCCTCCGGAGTCGACTGCATTTTCTTGAGGAACTCGGCGAACAACGATACGTGAAATTGATTGATCTTGGCCACTTTGGCGATCTTCGCAGGATCATTCCCATGATGCGTAAGTGGATGGTGAGGGTCGGGCACGCCGATTTCGGGATAAGTCCGTGTGCTGGTTTCACGAGCCAACTGAAATGTAATGACCCTGGTGACATCGCCTTGAAACGCCAACACTTGCAAGTCGAACATCAAGCGGGCGTGATCGGCATAGGCTGCCGGTACGCCGACCGGGCGATCTAGGTCCGGCAGTGGATTGTCCGCAGTATCGGCCTCGGCCCGTTGAATGCGACGTTCCACTTCACGGATAGTATCGAGGTACTGGTTGACTTTAGCGCGATCTGCCGGGCCAAGCTGGTTGTTCAAGCGCGTAATCTCTTCCGTGACCGAATCGAGCAGGCTGGCTCGATTTTTCAGCACGGCTCGGCGGTCCGCCATGCTGCCGCCCTCGCCAAAGAGGCGTTCAAATATGATCCGCGGATGGGCTTCGCTGGGAAGCGGTGTGGTTGGCGACGACCACGACAAATTGTTTTGATAGACGCAAGCGTAACCGTTGTCGCACTGGCCAACCGTAGACAACAAATCCATCGACATTTCCAGCGACGGCAGCTGCGTGCTGTGGCCGATTTGTTGTGCAGCAATCTGATCGACGGTTGTTCCCAAATAGTAGTCAGCGCTTTCCGTAAACTTTGCTCTGGCCGCGCTCAGGAACGCGGCATTGGAAGTCGCATGCGTGCCAGGATAAGCATTCTGCAATTCTAGATTGGTGATTGCCGTCACATGCTCTTTGACTGGCGCCAGCGGGCCAAGGCTGGGCGAAAGTTCGTCGAGGCTATTCTCGCCAGGCGGAATCCAGCGCGATGCATCGCACCCCATCGGCATGTACACAAAACCAAGGCGTCGCAGTCTGGCTGGATCAACCGACGTTTTGGCCAGGGCGGTCATGGAGGGAATCATGGCGTCTAACAACGGCAGCGCCAGCGCGGCCCCAACCCCGCGCAAAAAAGTCCGACGCGGCAGCGCCTTCTTTGTGATGATCATTCCGATCTCCTCATCTGAAACGGCGTGCTAGTTGCGATTCCCAAAATCAGCGACGAGAAGCGATAATTCTCTGCCCGCGCGTCATGGACAATCTTCCGAATCGCCGGAGCATCAAAGTTTTCCACCGACCGACCTAAAGCAAATGTGAATAATTTTTCCGTCATCGTGCGGACAAACAACTCTGGTCGGTCCAGCAAAGCCTGCTCGAGTCCTGAGACGCCCTCGAACTCGCTGCCGTCGGGAAGTCCTCCGGTAGCATCCACCGGTTTGCCTTCCTCGACGGCTCGCCAGCGACCAACGGCATCGAATTCTTCCAGCGAGAAACCCACAGGATCAATCTGTTTGTGGCAACTCGCGCACGCGGCATTGGCTCGATGCTCGGCCAGTCGCTCGCGCACCGAGAAAGTTGCCGACACCGTGTTATCTTTTAGCGCCGGCACATTTGCCGGTGGCCGTGGCGGAGGCGATCCAAGCAGATTCTCAAGAATCCACTTCCCGCGTATCACAGGCGACGTTCTTGTGGCGTACGATGTTACCGTCAAAATGCTTCCTTGGCGAAGCAGTCCGCCGCGTACGCTGTCATCGTCGAGAGAAACTCGACGGAACCGGCTGCCGTACACATACGGAATTCCATAGTGCTTCGCCAGACGTTCGTTAAGATACGTGTAGTCCGACTTCAGGAGATTCAGCACGCTGCGATCTTCGCGCAGAATACTCTCGAAAAACAGCTCGGTTTCCTGCCGGAAAGCCTGTCGCAAATTGTCGTCGAAATCGGGAAACAGGCGCATGTCCGGCGTCGTCGAATCGAGATTGCGCAGGTACAGCCATTGTCCGGCAAAGTTGGTCACGAGATTTTTCGACCGGCGGTCCGCCAGAAGTCGCCGCACTTGCTGCTCGAGCACCTCGGGTTTGTGGAGCTCGTTGCATTCGGCCAAATCCAGCAGCTCGTCGTCCGGAATGCTACTCCACAAAAAGAACGATAATCGGGAGGCAAGATCGAGGTCGCTGATTCGATAGGCGGTATTCGAAGCGATGCCGGCCGGATCATGTTCAACGCGGAATAGAAACTGGGGATTGACCAGTATCGAACCAACAGCCATTTCAATTCCTGTGTCAAAATCTCCTTCCGCCCGCGCTTTCCGATAAAACTTTATCGGATTTTCGAGGTCCGTGTCGACAACAGGCCGTCGATAGGCCCGGTGCAATAACGTAGCAAGAATACGTTTAGCGCAGTCTTCTTCTTTTTCGGGGGCCGACGGCTCGCAGATAAAAATGGCTCGACGGCTGGGTGTGTCCCCGTGCCCTTTCGCCTCATTAGGGCCGGTAATTGAAATCTGATAGATCGCCGGGGAAATACGGGGATGCCGGTGCATATTGTAATGGGCCTGGTACGGCTGCCGCTTGGTTTCGAGCAATGATGACGGGTTCTTTAGAAACGTCACGTCGAGTTTGTGCGGTCCGGCTGTTACCGGAATGCGAAACTTCAGCTGCTCGTCCACCGTTTGACGGCCCTCGCGATCTGCGGGCGGCGTCACCGTGAACAATACCCTGCGCTTGCGATCCAGCAGCACTTCTAACTCGTGCGGCTCATCGAACCCCTCGATGTGCTCGTTGCGGTCTCTGGCCAACCAAATCTGGATGTCGTAATCGCCGTCTTGCGGAAAGTTATACGGAATCAGTGCCCCACCGCGTGTCCCAACGGGAAGCCCTTCCACCTGCTCTTCTTGGGTTATGTCAGCCCGAATCCGAACCGTATCGACGCTCGGAGATCGCGGTAAGCTACCGACTGCCAACCGGCTAATTTTTTGCGCTGCCGTGATGTAGCGGTCCAAGAGTGTCGGCGACAGATTTCCCAGCTGCAGATTGTCGAAGCCGTGACTTGATTCGTCGTTGGGTAATAGCGCCGTGGCATCGACCTCCAACGCCAACAGGTCCCGAATAGCATTCTGGTATTCAATGCGGTTGAGCCGTCGGAACGTCTCGGTTCGGCCGGGATTCGGATGCAAGGCTGCCTCGCGATCGAGCGCGGCTTCCAGCGATGAAACGACCGAATCGTACTCGCGCTCCTCTGGTCGCGGCATTTCAACCGGCGGCATCTGGCGCAACGAGCCTTCGCACGACCGTTTCCCAAACCCACGGGTGTTGACCCACGTCGTCTAAGCCGACAGCGTCGAGAGCTAGTCCGCCCGTCTTGTCTTTCTTGTTATGGCAATCGACGCAATACTGCGTAACAAACGGATTGATGACATCGCCGTCCGGTGATACTGCCGGTGAAGACAGCCGCGCGGATTGTGGCTGTGCCCGACCCACACCGGCTAAACCGCCGGCCATAAGCAGAACGGATATCCAGCAACCGATTCCAAACCCCCGGCTACGCATGGCAGAAGGCTCCGGGAACAAAATGCGCATGCATCAGCTTAAGGAGGATTGCCGGCGAACGCAAATTCAGAATGATGGTTGCACTTGCGCATACCGTCATTTTTAGCGAATAGCCCGAAAAGCCCTCTCTGCAAGTTGCTGCCGACTGCCGACTCGAACTTTCGCTTGATGAATGCGGTGCAGCTATTCTGCAGGAAGTTCTGGCGGCTTGAGTTGCTCGGCAGATCGCTCGAGCCAGGAGGCAAGAAGGGTGGTTCTTTTTGTTTCTCCGCCGGTCTGCAGGTAAAAGCGATCGCCAACAAGTCCTGCATCGATGGTATCCTTGGCCTCCCAACTAGCACTCGATGCAGTGAAGCGTACCTTTGCCAGTGAGTGCCAAGCGCCTGCGGCGTCCAACGCCCACCCGTTGCCAAAACTTGCCCGACGGATTTCCTTGGCGCTTTGTCCGTCGCGTCGGAAGTCTTCAATAAAGGAATAAAGACCTTTGAGCAAATCGCCTCCGCTGCGTGTACGAAACGTAGCCAGGTGCTTCCATGTATTCTTCGCCGGCAAATAAAAATAGGCGGCGTAGGCGGTCTTTCCATCTTCTGCGGAGGACCTGACTAAAAACCGGCACGTCTCGCCCGTTTTCCAGTCGTACTCGAAAAAGCTTTGAGCGCCAGTGCCCTCTCCTCCAAATCGCCGTGCAACGACGTCGTCGGCTTTGTACACAACTTCGACACGCTGATCTGGCGCAACGGCGTTGGCATTATTGCCCGATGCGGAATCCCACACCGAAAAAATCACGACCTTTCGACCGGCGCCCTGCTCCTGAATTCCAAAGTATCCGTGGCGAAACCCGCAGGCCATGAAGTAGCTGCCGCGAACACTTTGTTCGACCGTGACTTCGTTATAGAAAGCCACGGCTTCGGGAGCCGACCAATTTAAGTGGACCGATCGCGCTGCTTTCGGAGCAGTTTCCGTCTCATTGGCCGGAGCAGCCCGCTGGCCGAACGCGGCCGCCAAGGGCCACAACAGAGTCAACAGAACTGCCAGACGTATTTGCATGACGATTCTCCCTGAGTTCGGCAAGGCCAACGCCATTATGGCAAGATCCTTGCCATACCAGCAACAATGTCGATGGCGATTCGGTGCTCTGGGGGCCTTCACGCTCAATCGTTGCAGACCACACCTACAGACCAGTCGCTGCTGGAACGAAACGAAACACTGGAAATGGAAATCAGGTGCTGATCTGAAATGGTGCATAGACTTCCAACCCCCGCTATAATGGGGCCAAAATTCTCTACCCGCCGCGGCGACAAGCTGTATGAACGAAGTCACGCGCATCTTGAATGCGATGGATCAGGGCGATCCGCAGGCTGCTGAGCAGTTGCTGCCGCTGGTCTACGCGGAGCTGCGAAAACTGGCTTCACAAAAGCTGGCGCAGGAGAAGCCCGGTCAGACGCTGCAAGCGACGGCGCTGGTGCATGAGGCGTATGTTCGTCTCGTTGACAACGACACGGCCCAGCAATGGGATAACCGAGGGCACTTCTTTTCTGCCGCGGCCGAGGCCATGCGGCGAATTCTCGTGGAAAATGCTCGCCGCAAGGGAAGTAAGAAACGTGGCGGCGATTTGAATCGTGTAGAACTGGGCGAGACGGACTTGGCAACAACCACATCGGACGAGAACTTGATGGCGATCGACGAAGTGCTTGAAAAGTTGGCGCAGGAAGACCCGCAGGCCGCTGAGCTGGTCAAGCTGCGATTTTTTGCAGGCTTCTCCGTACCTGACGCAGCGGCGATCGTCGGAGTGTCCCGCACAAACGCTTACGAGCAGTGGGCTTACGCTCGGGCTTGGCTGCGGTGCAAAGTCGAAGACCGAGATTAAGAGTTCTGGCCGCCAAATAATTTTCCGAAATTCCCGGACGAATCCGCTCCCAATTTCGCATTGCGTTGTGGAGCCCAGCAGATGGTGATTCCCATGACCACCGAAACGCGCACCGCCAAAGACATCTTTGTTGAACTGGTGGGTAACTTCTCTTCCATCCAATGGGACGAGCAGCTGGAAAACGCTTGCGCCGGAGATACCGAACTACGCAATCGAGTGCGAGCCTTGCTCAGGGCGCACGCAGAACCCGGAAGCTTTTTGCAGCAACCCGCAATTGCTGATGATGCGACAGCGAACCACGATCAGCCCCTTTCCGAACGTCCCGGCAGCATCATCGGCCACTACAAGCTGCTGGAACAGATTGGCGAGGGGGGCATGGGCATTGTCTTCATGGCCGATCAGCAGCAGCCGGTCCAGCGCCGGGTCGCACTGAAGATCATCAAGCCTGGCATGGATACGCGCCAAGTCATTGCCCGTTTCGAGGCCGAGAGGCAGGCACTGGCCCTGATGGACCACCCCCACATCGCCCGGGTACTCGACGCCGGAGCCACGGAAACCGGCCGGCCCTACTTCGTGATGGAACTGGTCCGCGGGGTGCCGGTCACCGAGTATTGCGACGAGCACCAACTCGGCATCCGCCCGCGGCTGGAGCTGTTTATCAACATTTGCCAGGCGGTGCAGCATGCCCATCAGAAAGGCATTATCCACCGCGATCTGAAGCCCACTAACGTCCTGGTGACCCAGCACGACGGCCGCCCGCTAGTGAAAGTCATCGATTTCGGCGTCGCCAAAGCCACCGGGCAAAAGCTGACCGACAAGACCCTCTTCACCGGCTTCGCCCAAATGATCGGCACGCCACTCTACATGGTCACCCGAGCAGGCGGAGATGAGCGAGCTGGACGTCGACACCCGCAGCGACATCTATTCCTTAGGGGTGCTTCTGTATGAACTGCTGACCGGCAGCACGCCGTTCGACAGCCAGCGGTTTAAAGAAGCGGGCTTCGACGAACTGCGGCGGATCATCCGCGAAGAAGAACCGCCACGCCCCAGCACCCGGCTGTCGCACCCTGGCGCAACAGGCCATGTCTACCGTGTCCGAGCGGCGCAGCAGCGACCCCCGCCACTTGAGCCGGCTGTTCCAGGGCGAACTCGACTGGATCGTGATGAAGGCCCTGGAAAAAGACCGCACCCGCCGCTACGAAACCGCCAGCGCGCTGGCCGCCGATTGGAACGGTACCTGCACGATGAGCCGGTCAAGCCTGCCCGCCGTCGGCGGTGTATCGCTTCCGCAAGTTTGCGCGGCGAAATCGGGGAATTCTTGCAACCGCGACCACCATTGTTTGGCGTTGCTGATCGTTGTAGGTGGAGCCGGGTGGATGCTGCGCGACCGGGCCACACGGCAGGCCATTTTGGCGCAACAAATTACACAGGCGCTGGACGAAACCAAGAATCGTTACGCAGCTGGAAAGTTGACCGAAGCGATGTCGGCCGTGAAACGAGCCGAGGGACTCTTGGCCAGCGGTAGTGGCAGCGGCGATGGCCTCACAGAACAGGTCCGACAGTGGCGGACGGATTTGGAAACAGTGAATCGGCTCGAACAAATTCGGTTCGACGAGGCCAATCCGGCACAAAAGAAGTTGGGGAGCCAACCGGACGTCAATGCCGATCAGGAAGAACTTCCGGACGAAGCGATTTTTGAATGGAACGGTGGGCGAACCGCGGCGCGGCAGTCGTACGAAAAAGAGTTTCGGCGGTATGCAATCGAACTGTCTGCGCCCGACATAGAGAAGTCCGCCGATCGAATTCGAAAGTCGGCCATCAAGAAAGAGCTTGTCGCGGCTCTGGACGACTGGTACCAAATCACGCAAAAGAGCGACTCAGACTTACACAACATCGGATCAGGCACCAAGGAGCTACTGGAAATCGCCTGCCGCGCCGACCCAGATACTTGGCGCGATCGCCTGCGTGACGTCGTCGAACGTAGCGACGATGCTTCGCTCGCCCGCTTGGCAGCAGGGGACGAAGTCCTCACACAACCGGTCCCCACGATCTTGCTACTGACACGTTCCATGAGACAGTTGCTCGATCCAAACTCAAAGCGGGCCATTGAAATTCTGCGGCAAGCTCAAATGCAGCACCCTGCCGATTTCTGGATCAATGTCGAGCTTGCCAATTTGTTGCCAGACGACGCGCTGGCCGAAGAGATCGGTTTTCGGCGCATTGCAGCGGCATTGCGCCCGATAGCCCCTTAGCGTTTTTGTATCTGGGCATCCGATTGTTTGAACAGCGCAGTTATGGTGAAGCCGAGTCTGCATTCCGGACGGTTATGCGCCTGCAACAGGATTTACCGACCGCCGAAGATTATTTAACTAAAGCCCTAATTGAGCAGAAAAAATTCGCGGAAGCCGAAACATTGAACCGTGAAGCGGTGCGCGCGAAGCCAACATCTGCTCCGGCCCACGATTCCCTAGCGAACGTTTTGCTGCACGAACGTAAGTACACTGAAGCAAAGGCAGAGTATGATGCAGCCATTCGGATCGCGCCGAACAATCCCGAAGTCCATATGCAGTTGGGAGGTTTTTTCAGGGATCGCCATGAATATGTAAAAGCAGAAACGGAATTCCGTGAAGCCATTCATTTAAATCCTGATTCATACTGGGACCACAACGCACTGTGTTTGGTGTTGAAGGATCAGAACAAATACCCCGATGCAGAAAATGAATGCCGCGAGTGTATTCGCCTCAATTCCAAAATCATTTCCGGTTACTCCAACCTAGGATTCGTACTTTGGAGGGAAAAAAAGTACGCGGAAGCTGAAATTCCCCTGCAAGAAGCACTTCGGATGGACCCTACAATAGGTCCCCGAGAACGCCTGTGCCGCGTTTTAGTTGCTGAGAAGAAGTATCGAGAACTCGAAATTGTGGCTCGCGACGGAATTCAATTAGATTCGAAACAACGCCCCCCACATCGATACCTGGCAGAGGCTTTGATCGGACAGGCCGAAACTGGGGAATCAACGCCCTGGAGCGAAGCAGCCGAAGAATTTGCCCGAGCGATTAAGTTATCGGGCGATCGTCCAACCACGGACACCCGCAGACTGACTTGCCGCGAAGTGGCTGAATACGGAGACGAGTTATTTAGCCGGGTCGTCAAACTGTTGCCGGAAGAATCGGCACTTTGGATTGGTCGTGGCCAAGCTCGCGCTCGCAACAAGAGCGACTGGGTAGGGGCGGCGGCCGATTACGCGAAAGTCATCCATTCACGGCCATTGTCAGCCGACAGTGTAGATTACGCCTTGTTGCTGTTACTGCTGGGCAATACCTCGGAATACCGACAATTCTGTCAAGATTTAATCTCTCTGCCGGACGAGCCACAAAATGCACTTTCGGCGGAATGCTTTGCTCAGGCTTTCGCTGCCGGGCCGGTGGGGACAGTCGATCCGGCGCGCTTAGTTCAGTGGGCAGAACAAGGTTGCGACGGCGATAAACGACCTCGGGAAACGCACGTTCTCGCGCTTGCACATTATCGCGCTGGCCATCTCGATCAGGCGATCCAGCTCTTGCGCGAATCGAATGAACTCGGTTCGGACGCCCAATGCCAGAACTCTCTCGTCCTTGCGATGGCGCAACAACGTTTAGGCCATTCCGAAGATGCTCAGCAAAGTTTGGAAGCGGCCCGCAAACTGATTACGCAATTCACGCCGGCCCCAGGCCGACACCTTCGCCTGATTACGACCACCGCGGATTGGATTGAGATGCATGTGCTGCTACGTGAAGCAGAAGCGCTGCTGAAGGAACCGGCGGCGGAACCCAAAGCCAAGAACACTGACAACTGAAAAGAAATAAGCTCCGAACTACGTAGACCGGTTTCTCCAAAACTCGCCTAAGTGAACAAAAACAGCCGGTGAGGCTCCGCTGGAAACGAGAACCCTCACCGGCCTGGACATTCCCCGCGGCTCGCGGTGCCGCTGGGGCCTGCTGTTTTTATTGTACCGCCAATTCACAGATTCGACACGGACATGAAGAATTCTCACCGACATTGGCCCGCAGGCCGGATCGCACTGACGGCCGCCTTGCTTCTGATGGTCAGCGACGGGAAAGCGCTGGCGGAATCGGCGTACAAAACGGAGTGGATTCGCGAATTGAGTGCCATGGGTACAGTTTGCCGCCTGCGGCGTTTCTGCCGACACATTGGGGAATGTCTACATCACCGGCTATACCAACGGCGTGCTGGACAAAACGAATTACGGAAGTCTCGACGCCTTCGTGAGTAAGTACGACGCCCAGGGAAAGCTTCTCTGGACTCGGCAACTGGGAACGACAGAAGAGGATCAAAGCAGTGGCGTCTCGGCCGACGGCTTGGGCAATGTCTACATCACAGGATTCACCGCCGGCTCACTCGCCGAGCCCAACGCGGGCGGTTACGACGCCTTTGTGAGCAAGTACGACGCCCAAGGGAATCTGCTGTGGACCCGCCAACTGGGAACGCCCGAGGATGACAAGAGCTACGGCGTCTCGGCGGACGGTCTGGGAAACGTCTACATCTCGGGGATTACTTCCGGTTCGCTCGGCCGCTCTCGTGCGGGCCATGATTACGACGCTTTCGTGAGCAAGTACGATTCCCAGGGTAATCTGCTTTGGACGCGACAATTGGGAACTTCAGCATGGGATCAAAGTAACGCCGTGTCAGCCGACCGCCTAGGGAACGTTTTCATTGCAGGTTTTACTGAGGACTCATTCACGCGGACTCCGAAGGGAGGCGAAATCGTCCACGACGCGTTTGTGAGCAAATACGACGACCGTGGAAATCTCCTCTGGATCAAACAGATGAGCACAGCTCGCGTAACTGATGCCATGAGCGTCGCGGCTGACGGCCTGGGAAACGTCTATCTGTCGGGAAAAATCGAAGGTCCGTTCGATGGATCGAATTCAGGCAGCTTCGTCAGTAAGTACGACGCCGTCGGTAACTTGCTGTGGAGTCAACAGATCGGAACGACGGACATGTATGTCAGTCAAGGAGTCTCCACTGATCGAAGGGGAAATGTGTACCTGGCGGGAACTAGCCTGGTTTCGCGCAGTGGAAAAACCGGGGGAGTTGCCGAAGCGTATGTTGTCAAGCTCTCCCCGGCCCGGGGACCGGCGATTTGGGTATTAGGGGTCGGAATCGCGGTGTTCCTCCTGGGAGCACGTTTTTTGACGGGACGATTCTATTGAGCAATTTGAAGTGGAGTGCTGAATACTACTGTAGTTGTCATCGGATGACTGACCCGCGACGACGTCTCTTTGATCACTGACGATTGAATCCAAAGTCCTTAAACACGAGCCCTTTCTCACCATTTCATGATCCGCACGATACCAACGAGACGATCCGAGTTGTGCTCTAAAACGACCGGGCGTGCCGGCCGCGCACTGGTTGAGTTACCTGCCAGGTGCCACATGATCAGACGCGCATTTACGCTGGTCGAACTGCTTGTCGTCATCGCCCTCATCGGGATCTTGATTGCGCTTCTGCTCCCGGCGATTCAAGCAGCACGAAGCAGCCCGCCGCACGCAGTGCCAGAACAACCTCAAACAAGTGGGCCTCGCCGCGCAGAACCATTTGAATACGCTGAAGTTCTTTCCCAGCGGCGGTTGGGGCAATCACTGGGTTGGCGATCCCGATCTGGGCTTTGGCCAGCAGCAACCCGGCGGTTGGGCCTACAACATATTGGCCTACATCGACGAGAAAGCAGTTCGCGAGATCGGCAAAGGAATGACCGGCGCGGCCAAGCAAGCCGCTTTGAAGGTCCTCATGGCGACCCCTGCGCCGTTTTTTTCCTGTCCTTCGCGGCGCGGAGGCACCGTCGGGCAAAACCACGACGATATCTACAACGTGCCCGGAATGCAGGACGTCGACAAAGCCGCGGCCCGCGCAGACTACGCGGGCAATGGCGGCACCGACCAGATCACCAATGGCGGTCCGGCGGCCGGTTCCGACACCAATGCGGGGTTCAGTCCCTCCGCGTATTTTAGCGGCCTGGGCTGGTGGAATGATGCCACCGGCACCATCTACGCGGGCAGCTGTCTACGAGTGCGTCAAATCCCCGACGGCCTTTCCAAAACGTACCTGGTGGGAGAAAAGTCGCTGCAGCCGAACTGCTACGACGGACGAGGCACGGGTGATTGCCCGACCGATAACGGCAGTGTTTACGAAGGTCACGACTGGGACATCATTCGCTGGGCCAGTAAGGGTAGCGCCTTGCCCACCGGCCCGACCGACAAAGTGAATGGCATCGATTGGCGTCCGTTGCGCGATGAAGATCATCTGAAATCGGAAACGACCGACTGGGGGAGCGGTGAGAAGTGGGGCGAAACCAACTTCGGCAGCCTGCACCCCAGCGGCTGTTTCTTTGTGATGTGCGATGGCTCGGTGCAGATTATTAGCTACACCGTCGATGCGCGCATTCACTACCGTCTGAGCAACCGGCGTGACGGTCAAAATGTCCAGATTCCAAATTGAGGCTGCTTCGATCGAAATCGTTAATTGTCGACCTCCGTCGTGATTCGCGTGAGACCTTTGAGTTGAAGTTTCACAGTGAACCCTGAATCCAAGGATGCCAATCATGTTTCAAGCAAGTTCCCAACGTCGTCGTCCGTTAAATTCCCGCCGTCATCGTGCGAACCGCACCGAGCAACGCGCACTCTCGCCAGTTCAATTTGGAATTGCTGGAGCCGCGCACGATGCTCACCGGTACGTGGACGCCGCTGACGCATCTGGCACCGCATGGCATCGGCACGATGGAGTTGCTTTCCGATGGCACCGTCATGGCTTCCGCATCGGTCGGTCCAGCCTCGACGGATTGGTACAGGCTCACGCCAGATGCCAGTGGCAGTTACGTGAATGGCACCTGGACGCAGATGCCGAGCATGGACCTTAATCGGCTGTTCTTTGCTTCCAATGTGTTACCGGATGGGCGACTTCTGGTGCTCGGCGGGAAATACGTGGGATTGAATGATACACAGTATGCGCTCGATAACACGGGTTCAATTTACGATCCCGTGTCCAATACTTGGACCGATATTGCAAACTATCCGGAAGTTTCGTTTGGCTCCGCGCCCACCACGCTAATGCCCGACGGCAAGGTACTGGCGGGATGGGATAACGGCCCGGAAACGTTTATCTATGACCCCGCCACGAACAGTTGGTCGCCGGGGCCAACGAAGCTGGATAACGATCAAAGCGCCGGGGAAACCTGGATCAAGCTGCCCAACGGCGGAATTCTGACCTACGACAATCACCCGAACAACAACCCTGACGACACCCAAACGTTGGATCCCGCGACCAACACTTGGGTCGATTCCGGACTGTCAACTGTTCCGCTACGGAATTCCACCTCTGGCAAGCTGGGACCCGCGCTCCTCCTGCCTGATGGAAGGGTCTTTTTTATCGGCAGGGATAACGTCTACACCGCCTTCTACACGCCGCCGACCGATCCCGGCGGAGTCGGTACTTGGGCCCCCGGACCGAACATTACCGGTGGCGATGGACTTGGTGCAGCGGCCATGTTGCCCAATGGTCACGTTCTCTACGCAGGCGGCGTTGGAACAACCACGGCCATGCACATGGTTGAAATCGATCCCACTGCCCCGTTGGCAACCGCGGTCACCGAAGTCACGCCGCCGGTCGATATCTCCAACGAGACTAGCTACTTTCAACGCATGTTGACGCTTCCGACGGGACAAGTTTTGTGGACGAACGAATACCAGCAACTTTACGTCTACACACCCGACGGGCGCCAAACCCGGCTTGGAAACCCACCATCACCAGCGTCGTGGCCAACGGCAATCATTACACGCTGACCGGCACGCAACTCAACGGTCTGTCTGCCGGCGCAAGTTACAATGGCGACGGCGGCGCGGAGATGGACACCAACTACCCGATCGTCGAGTTGAAGAGCGCCGCCGGGAAGGTGTACTTTGCACGGACTTCCAATTGGAGCAGCACCGGCGTCGCCACGGGCAGCACGCCGGTGACGACCGATTTCACACTGCCAGCGGGTTTGCCGCTCGCGACGTATCAGTTAACAGTCATCGCCAACGGGATTGCCTCCGATCCGGTTCCCTTCACCGGCGGCTTCATGGGTGCCGACCTGGCAGTGGTCATGCGCAGTGCCCGTGGGTGGTCCTTATACATCCAACGAAGGCGATCACGTTCCGATCAGCTTCGCGGTCACCAATATCGGCCCTAGCACAGCGACCAAGGTTGTCGTTACAGACACGCTGGGTTCCGGCTGGCAATATCTCGGCGCCGCGACCGGCCAAGGAACGTTCAAGCAGTCCGGGGGCGTGGTGACTTTTTCTATCGGCACGATCGCCAGCGGCCAAACGGTCAACATGATGATGAACCTGCAAGCATTGGAAGAAGGCAATTTGACGACCACCGCCGTTGTGAGCAGCAACGTCTCTGATCCGAATACCAGCAACAACACGGCCGTGTCGAGTAATACGATCTTGGAACCACCGATTGTGGTTTCTGCGCCGATCACCGTGACCGGCAAGAACCAGAGCAATGTGCAAGTGGCGACGTTTACTCATGCCAGCGGCGTCGAGCCGGCCGGCGATTTCATCGCCACGATCAACTGGGGCGACGGCACGACTTCAACCGGCAGCATTTCGCTTTCGGGGGCCACTTACAAGGTGAAGGGTTCCCATACCTACGCCCAAAACATTTCCCACACAGTGACAACGACCGTGGTAGAGAGCGAAGCAGCAGCCGGTTCGGCGCTAATCAAGGCACTGGCCACAAATCAGGCGACGACGGCGAGTCTGCAATCGGCTTCCACCAGCACAGTGCTCGTCGGCACGCCATCGCAAGAGGTTGCCCCTAAAGCGGAGCCGCCCGCGACGACGGGTCTGCTTCGCCTCTTGCCGGCGTTTGTCGATCGTGTATTGAACGAAGCCCAAGGAAAGCCAAGCAACACCTTGCAGCGAGGAGCCGAGGCGGTGAACGATGATCTGCTAGCCGGTTTTTTCGCAGCGCTGTAAGAGCACGGCATTATTTTGACACGATGACTTGTGCCGGCCGTACCACGCGGTCGAAAACGCGTGCTGATTGTCGGACGTTTCATCAATCGACCGTGTTTTCAGCCGGACGCTTGAAAAACACCGAGCCGAGAGCTGCGATTGGATACCAAGCGAGGCCGTCAGGCTTTTCCAACCCTTTGCCCGGGTACGAGTTAGTCATTAGGGTAATTACCGGAATCGTGGCATATAGTTTGCTAAGCATACCTGCCGCGCTCATTACCAACGAATTTGGCCGATTCCGCCTATTGGCTAGGCTGGGTGGTGATGCGCAGTTAAGCAGTCTGCAAACCCGCCAGGGCGGGCGTTCGTCCGCTCCCGAAAAAGTCGAATGTATCCGGGTATTCAAAACACTGATTTCGAATGTCAATCCGCGTTGCGCTAAATCACCGTACCAGTTATCGTTACGACCGTCTGGTTGAACTTTCGCCCCACGTGGTTCGGCTGCGGCCGGCGCCGCATTGTCGCACACCTGTGCTCAGCTACTCGTTGCGCGTTCAGCCAGAGAAGCAATTTGTCAATTGGCAGCAAGATCCGCACGGAAATCATTTGGCCCGGTTTGTGTTTCTGGAGAAAGCCCATGAGCTGAATCTGGAAGTCGATTTGGTTGCCGAAATGACGGTGATCAACCCCTTCGACTTCTTTCTGGAAAGTGAATCCATCCACTTTCCGTTTTCCTATGGCGACTGGTTGAGCACCGAATTGGCGCCGTTTTTGATCACTCAACCCGCTGGCCCGCGATTGGCGGAATTCCTGGCCGCGGTGCCGCGAAACGTGCAGCGCACGGTCGATTTTCTTGTCGACTTGAATGGCTTCGCACACAAGAGCGTGAAGTATGTCATTCGGATGGAGCCTGGCGTGCAAACGCCGGAACAAACTCTGGAAACGGCCACAGGCTCGTGCCGCGATTCGGCATGGTTGCTGGTCCAGGCGCTACGCCACTTGGGGCTCGCCGCGCGATTCGTTTCAGGGTATCTCATCCAATTGAAGCCGGATGTGAAGCCGCTGGATGGTCCCGCGGGAACGGATTCCGACTTCACCGATCTTCACGCCTGGGCTGAAGTCTACCTGCCGGGCGCAGGTTGGGTTGGCCTGGACCCGACGTCGGGCTTATTCGTCAGCGAAGGGCATCTTCCGCTGGCGGCAACGCCCGATCCCTTTTCGGCAGCGCCGGTCAGCGGCAGCGTGGAGCCATGCCAAGTGGAATTCGGTTTCGAGATGTCGGTGCGCCGAATCCACGAAGATCCGCGGGTCACGAAGCCTTACACTGACGAACAATGGACGCACATCGAGGCGCTGGGCCACGAAGTCGATCGACTGCTGGAAATCAACAACGTCCGTCTGACGATGGGGGGCGAGCCGACGTTTGTATCGATCGACGACATGGAGGGCGCGGAATGGAACCTGACGGCGCTGGGAACTAACAAGCGGCACCTGGCAGGAAATCTATTTTTACGTTTAGCCGATCGCTTTGCTTGCAAACCATTATTGCACTACGGCCAGGGAAAATGGTATCCCGGCGAATCGCTCCCACGTTGGGCTTTGGGATGCTATTGGCGCGGCGACGGTGAACCCATTTGGCAAAATCAAGATCTAATCGCCCAGGATGGCATCCAGTATGGTTTCGAGGATCAGCACGCGGAGAAATTCATCGGCACATTGGCCCGGCGGCTAAACGTCGGTGCTAACTATACCATCGCTGCCTATGAAGACGCCTGGTATTACCTGTGGAAGGAACGCCGCCTGCCGGTGAACGCCGATCCGTTTGATTCCAATCTGGAGAATGCAGAAGAGCGGGCACGCATCGCCAAAGTCTTCGAACAAGGCCTGCAGAAAGTCGTCGGATACGTGCTGCCGCTAAGAGTTGGTTCCTCGGATGAGGAGGAAACCCACTGGGAGAGCGGCCCCTGGTTCTTGCGGCCGGAACGAATGTATTTGATTCCCGGCGATTCGCCGCTGGGTTATCGCTTGCCTCTGGATTCGCTGCCGTGGTCCGTGCCGGGTGAATCTCACCAGATCTACGAGCAAGATCCGCTGGCCGATCGGGGACCGTTGCCGCGATTTTCTCGCAACGGCTTCGAGGGGCATACCCATTCCTTGCCGCAATGGCCGGGCAATGGCGTGGTTCGGCAGCGACAACTGGTGCATCAAGTTGCCGGAGTTGCCGCAGAGGGTAATTTTGAAGATTTGCCCGATGGCGACAGCCAGGCACATCCGCAAACAATCGCCGCGACAATGGTATCGCCCAGACTGGCCACAGCGCCGAAGCATATCGTCAGAACCGCGGTTTCCGTTGAAGCGCGGGAGGGAACATTGCATGTTTTCATGCCCCCCATCGGTGAAGTCGAAGATTACCTGCGACTCATCGCGGCTATTGAGGCCACAGCGGAGGAACTAGCGCTGCCTGTGCGCATCGAAGGTTACACCCCTCCGAACGATTATCGATTGCAATATTTCAAAGTGACGCCCGATCCGGGGGTGATTGAAGTCAATTTGCAACCGGCCCGCAAATGGAACGAGCTGGTTTCCAACACCACCACGCTGTACGACGAAGCTCGTCTCTCGCGGCTGGGCACCGAGAAATTCATGCTGGACGGTCGGCACACGGGCACCGGCGGCGGGAATCATCTGGTGCTGGGCGGGGCAACGCCACGAGAAAGTCCATTTCTGCGCCGCCCCGATTTGCTACGCAGTTTAATTGCGTACTGGAACAATCGTCCGTCGCTTTCATATTTATTTTCAGGATTGTTTGTTGGCCCCACGAGCCAGGCTCCGCGTGCAGATGAAGCGCGGCACGAATCGATCTACGAACTTGAAACCGCGTTTACGCAACTGCCACTGAATGGGGCGCAGTTCCCCTGGGTTGTCGATCGCGCCTTGCGGAATTTGCTGGTCGATGTGACCGGCAACACCCATCGCGCGGAATTCTGTATCGACAAACTGTTCTCACCCGATTCTGCCAGCGGCCGACTGGGCTTAGTTGAATTCCGCGCATTCGAAATGCCACCGCATGCGCGGATGAGTTTGACGCAGCAGTTGCTCATGCGGGCACTGGTCGCGCGATTCTGGAACGAGCCGTACCGTGCGCCGTTGGTGCGGTGGGGTACATCGCTGCACGATCGATTTCTATTGCCACACTTTATAGCGCAAGATTTCCAGGAAGTGCTCGAAGAGTTGCGGGCTGCTGGCTACCCATTCGAGCAAGACTGGTTTGCTTCGCACTTCGAATTCCGCTTTCCGATTCTGGGCCAGGTGACGCACCGCAACATTGAAATTGAGTTGCGTCACGCGATCGAGCCGTGGCATGTGCTGGGCGAAGAGCAATCCATCGGTGCAGCAGCTCGCTATGTCGATTCATCGCTCGAACGACTCCAAGTGAAAGTGCGCGGTCTGACCGATACGCGGCACATTCTGGCGTGCAACGGCCGAAGAGTACCGCTGCATCCGACTGGCACACCGGGTGAATACGTAGCCGGCATTCGCTACCGCGCCTGGCAACCCCCTTCATGTTTGCATCCGACGATCGGAGTACACACACCATTGGTGTTCGATTTAATTGACCAGTGGAATTATCGTTCCATCGGCGGATGCACATGGAATGTGTCGCACCCCGGCGGTCGTAGTTTCGATCGATTTCCCGTCAACGCCTATGAAGCCGAAAGCCGGCGCGCCGCCCGATTCTTCGGTATGGGTCACACCGGAGGAAACGTCGGCATACCGCTGCGGGAACATAATCGCGAATATCCGATGACGCTTGATTTGCGGCGTCCGCTGGAATTGGCGACAATGAACGAGTGAGTTGCCGTTGTCGTCCAGCATCAAAATCTACTATGCTTTCGCCGATTACCGTTGCGATTCCAAAGCGTGACCGCATTCTTGATTGAACGATGGGCGAGGCCGCCAGTTTGCCAAATCATTTGCCCCGCGACGGGTTGCTAGCCGGTTATCAACCACTGGCTGGCGTCTACGACGAAATGGTTGCACCCTCGGGCTTGCTGCGCTCACCCTGGGAACAGTTCATCGGCGGAGTCAATCGAGCAGGTGTGGCGGGTTTGGTGCAACGGGCCGAACAGGTCAAGCGTTTGCTGCGCGAAAATGGTGTAACGTACAACGTCGTGGGCGCACCGCAGGGTCCCGACCGCCCGTGGGAACTCGACCCGCTACCACTACTGTTCGATAAGCCAGCTTGGCAAGCGCTGGCAGAGGCGCTCGCGCAGCGGGCGCTACTTTTGAATCTCGTACTGGCCGACGTTTACGGGCCACAACGACTTGTGCGCGAAGGCGTTTTGCCGCCGGCGATTGTCTTCGAGCATCCCGGTTATTTGCTGCCGTGTCATGGTATTACTCCACCCGATGGAGCATTTTTGTGTCTGTATGCTGCACACTTGGCGCGGCAACCCGATGGACAGTGGCTGGTAATTACCGATCGCACACAAGGCCCTTCGGGGACCGGCTACACCTTGGAGAATCGGATTGCCGTCTCCCGCGCGTTGCGAAATGATTTTGAGATGCTGCACATCGAACGCCTAGCGCCGTTCTTTATCGCGCTAAGGGAACGTTTAGTGCTGCTGGCTCCGGGGCAGCGCGAAAATCCACGCGTGGTGCTTTTGTCGCCGGGTGTTCGCAGCCCGACTTCTTTCGAAGACGGCTACATGGCGCGTTATCTCGGGTACACGTTGGTCGAAGGCGCTGATTTGACGGTGCGTGGTAACGCAGTTTATTTGAAGACCCTCGGCGGGCTGCTGCCCGTTGACGTCATCTTGCGGCGCATCCCCGATGGCGATTGCGATCAGTTGGAGCTCGAACCAAATTCGCCGTTCGGCACAGCCGGCTTGGTACAATCGCTGCGCGACGGAGCGGTTGTCGTCGCTAACGCCATAGGGTCGGGATTTTTGGAAGCTCCTGCACTGGCAGCATTTTTGCCCGCCGCATGCCGGCTGCTCTTGGACGAAGACTTGCGCTGCCCTTCGGTGCCGACCTGGTGGTGTGGCAATTCGGACGATTTAAAGTATGTCGAAGCAAATCTGGAGCATTTAATCGTGCGGCACGCGCTCAAGCGTCGGGGATCGCCACCCATTGCAGCGGGCAAATTGACATCTGATCAACAGCGGCAACTGATGGAACAAATTCGCCGCCGGCCTGAGCATTACGTCGCCCAACAGCCGGTGGAACGATCCACCGCGCCGGTTTGGAAAGGTCGCGGCGTTCAGCCAGGCCGTTTGGAACTCCGCACGTTCGCAGTGTTCGGAAAAGATGGGTATCAGATCATGCCCGGTGGGCTGGCGCGTGTGTTTGAAAGTCCGCAAACCATCGGCGAATCGATGGCGGCCGGACAAACTAGCAAAGACGTTTGGGTGTTGTCCGACGGTCCAGTAGAACCGGTCTCTCTTCTGCGCCAGTCGGCCAAATTGGTCGAGCTTCGCCGCAGCGGCGCCGATTTGCCCAGCCGAGTGGCTGACAATCTATTCTGGCTTGGCCGTCATGCTGAGCGAGCCGAAGCAATCGTTCGCCATCTGCGGAGTTGCATCGTACGACTGACTAACGATTTGGAATTGGCCGGTGTGAGCGAACTGCATGATCTCGTGGCGGCACTGTCCGACGCACCTCATGGATTGCCTCTTCCTGGTCAAATCGACAGTTCTCAGCTCGTCGAAGCAATCCGCCAAGAAGTAACCGGCTGGCTATTCGATGCTCGACGCCCCGGAGCACTCGCTCACACACTCGAAATCTTGCGCCAACAGCCTCGCAAGTTCGGGATCGCCTCTCCATCGACGGCTGGCGGATCGTGAACCAACTCAATTTGACTGCCCTGTTTCCGTGGCAACCGCAGCCCGAGAGGTTCGGCGACCTCGTTTTGCTGTTGAATCAGGTTCTCAATTTGCTGGTAGCGTTTTCCGGGCTCGGAACTGAAAGCATGACACGCGGGCTCGGCTGGCGCTTCCTCGATATGGGTCGACGGATCGAGCGGGCACTGCAAACGCTGTGGCTTATTCGTCGCACACTTGTCGATACATCGTCCGAACTGATTCCGCTGCTGGAAGCGATCCTGGAAATCTGCGATAGCTCGATGACGTACCGCTACCGATATCGTGCAAGTTTACAACTTGCGCCGGTCTTGGACTTAATGCTCATTGACGACTCCAATCCACGGGCCGTGGGTTACCAGCTCAACGCCTTATCCGAGCATGTGGCAGTTTTGCCGGTCGTGGTTGGCGATCCAGTCCATACGGCCGAACAACAAACCATGCTGGCAGCGCAAGCTACAGTGCGGCTGACCGATGTCGAGGCTTTGTGTGAACCAGATCAAACCGGTGTCCGCGAGCGACTCGAGTCGCTCTTGGTTCAGCTGGAAGATCAACTTCGTGGATTGTCGGATGAAATTACCCATCATTATCTGACACATACCGGAACAGCCAGACAATTGCGCATGGTTGCAGCCGGTCGATTCGATGGATTGCGCCTGGACGCACGCCACGGCAAATGAAGTACAACATTGTCCATTCCACGCGATATGTCTACCATGATGCGGCCACGCTTTGTCACAACCAAGCTCATCTAACACCGCGAGAATGTCCGCGGCAACGTTGCCTGCACTGTCAATTGGAAATCACCCCGACGCCTGCAGCAATTCGGTCCTGGAATGATGTGTTCGGCAATTCAGCGACCTATTTCAGCATCGAGCAATCGCACCGTGAACTCAGCGTGCTAGCGCACAGTCAGGTCGAAATGCTGGGGACATCAACACCCCCAACCGAGTATTCCCTATCGTGGGAAGAAGCTGGGACCCGCATCACAAACATTCACCGTTCCAGCGACTATGATTCATGTGCCTTGATTTGCCGCTTAAACCGAATGGCCGACAGCACAGAAGTGCGCGAGTACGCCATGAAGTCGTTTCAACCGGGTCGCCGACTGTTCGACACCACGATGGAACTGACCGCACGCATTCATGCCGATTTTCTGTATGATCCGCAATCGACAAATATCGCGACTACGCCCAGCGAAATCCTTCGTTGCCGGCGTGGGGTTTGTCAAGATTTTGCCCGCCTGCAAATCGCTTGCTTTCGGTCGATGGGTTTGTCGGCCCGCTATGTCAGCGGCTATTTGGTCACGCGACCCCCGCCAGGAAAACCACGACTGATTGGCGCCGATGCCACGCATGCTTGGGTTTCCGTCTATTTTCCCGGCTGGGGGTGGATTGATTTCGACCCCACTAACAATCGTCTTGCGAGCGACGATTACATTACTCTGGCCTGGGCCCGCGACTACGCCGACGTTTCGCCGGTGCGAGGTGTTTTTCTCGGCGGCGGGGCGCATCAGATGAGCGTATCCGTCGATGTAGCACCGTGCAGCAATTGAGCGCCGCTCTATCTGCGCTTGGTTGGTCGCTAGGAGTCATCATCTCGTCTATGATAGTTGGCTCAGGTCAGTGCGATCGCGGCACGCAATGTGCCCCTACAAATCAGCATTGGTTGACGTCGGTCTTTTTGGTTCACTCGGCGAATCCTCATGAAAGTTTTTCATTGCGATCATTGTCAGCAGCTCGTTTTCATAGAGAACATCAAGTGCGTCAACTGCGACCACGCTCTCGCTTATGTTCCCGATTTGAGCGACATGAAATCGCTCGAGCCGGCGGGCGACAATTTGTGGAAATGCACCGATAGCAAAGGCGGTGAGCGAACGTATCGGCTCTGCGGCAATTATCAAAGAGAAAATATCTGCAACTGGGCAGTTTCCAGCGACGATCCGCATCCGCTCTGCCAGTCATGCCGGTTGACCCGAGTCATTCCCGATCTCAATGCACCGGGAAACAAAGAAGCCTGGTACAAATTGGAAGTTGCCAAGCGCCGGCTTGTTTACAGCCTGCTGTATCTAAAATTGCCCGTTATCAATCGGGTGGATGATCCGCAGCAGGGGCTATCGTTTGAATTCTTAGCGGATCCTCCAACTTCGACCGAGCGCAATGAATCGCCTCCCCCGGTGCTAACGGGCCACAACAACGGTGTAATCACCATTAACGTGGCAGAGGCCGACGATGCAGAACGGGAGAAGCGCCGGCTGCTGCTGTACGAACCTTACCGCACACTGCTCGGTCATTTTCGACACGAAGTGGGGCACTATTACTGGGATCGCCTCATTAAGAACAGCGCGCGACTCAATTCGTTCCGCCAACTTTTTGGCAATGAACAACTTGATTACCGGCAAGCGCTCCAAAACTATTACAGCAACGGACCGTCTGCCGATTGGCGGTTAAACTTTGTGACTGCCTATGCCAGTTCGCACCCGTGGGAAGATTGGGCCGAAACCTGGCGCACTACCTGCACATGATTGATACTCTGGAAACCGCGTCCGCCTGTGGATTGTCTTTGCGACCCAAGCGGAAAGACGAGCCGAGCTTAAAATCGACCCCCAAACCGAGGGCCACGCGTTCGGAGTCTTTCGACGATTTGATTGAGAGTTGGTTCCCGCTGACCTACGTGCTAAACAACTTGAATCGCGGCCTCGGTCTTGCAGACGCTTATCCATTCATTCTTTCCATCCGCGCAATTGAAAAATTGAGGTTCGTTCACGAAGTTGCGGGTAACTCAGTTTAGAATTGCTGCGACTGAATCCCCGTGCGGATTAACTGATAACCTCTGGCAGCAAATAGCGATTACGGCGACGGCCGCCTTAAATCCAATGACAAAGAAAACCGAGTTCTGTTGTGTGCATGCAGGAACCGGCCTATTGATTCGACCATTGACAATTGCGTTTCTTATCGTTGGATTGGGAATTGCCGGAAAGAGCGCGGAGCTCTCTGCTGTCGACGGTCCCATCGATCGACAAGCATTGGTCAGCCGACACGACGTAGTGGTTCATGAGATCGACCTGAATGGCGCCATGGCCGTGGGCAACGGAGAATTTGCTTTCAATTTCGATATCACCGGGCTGCAAAGTTTTCCGGAATATTACGAGAAGACAATGCCCATCGGCATTCTCAGCACCTGGGGCTGGCACAGTTTTCCCAACCCCAACGGTTACAAACTGGATGATTTCAAGTTCACAACTATCAAGAAACATGACCGCGAGTTCGTCTATCCCGCGGCGCGAACCAGCAATCCTCCGCCCGATGCAGGTTACTTGCGCGGCAACCCTCATCGCTTTGGCTTGGGTCGCATCGGATTGGAAATGACGCATGCTGATGGCTCGAAAGTAGCCATCACCGATCTGAAGAATATCGAACAGCGGCTAGACTTGTGGGCCGGAATTACAACAAGTTCGTTTGAAGTGGACGGCACACAGATCAAAGTTCAAACTGCGGTTCATCCGCAACGTGATGAGGTGGGCGTAATTGTCGAATCGCCGCTTCTTAGTTCAGGGCGGCTCAAACTGCGACTGGCTTTTCCCTACGCCTCGGCCGCTTTCGGGCCTGATTATCAGGATTGGGGCCATCCTGATTCGCATGAAACAACCGTCGCGCGCCGCGGAGACAACGGCGCCGATTTTTCACGGACCTTGGATAACACGCATTACAATGTTCTTGCGAAATGGTCGTCGGATGCGTCGCTGAATGAAACTGCCAAGCATCAATATTTGCTCGGGAGCACGGCCAATCGCCTCGAGTTGACGGCATGGTTTTCGCCACAGCCCATCGAAGCCGAAGCCGATAACGTCGCTGCAATTCAGCAAGCATCGCGCAATCATTGGCGAGACTTCTGGATGAGCGGCGGAGCAATTGATCTATCGGGCAATGACGATCCGCGTGCTGCCGAATTAGAGCGACGCATTGTGCTCTCGCAGTATGTCATGGCCGTGCATGACGCCAGTTCGCTGCCGCCGCAAGAGACCGGTCTAGCAACGAACTCTTGGTTCGGAAAGTTTCACATGGAAATGTACTGGTGGCATGCCGCTCATTGGGCGCTGTGGGGCCGCCCGGACATCCTGGAGAAGAGCCTCAGCCATTTGCAGCAACTTATGCCCCCGGGTCAGGCGATGGCCAAGCGTGAAGGGTGTAAAGGAGTGAAGTGGTCGAAAATGACCGATCCCAGCGGCATCGAAAGTCCTTCAGGAATTGGGCCTGTGCTGGTCTGGCAACAGCCGCATACGATTTATCTCGCGGAATTGGTTTGGCGGGCGCACAAAGACCGCACCACCCTAGAGCGCTACAAAGATATCGTCTTTGAAACCGCTGATTACATGGCCACTTTTGTCGATTATGACCCGCAGCGGAAGCAGTACGTGCTGGGTCCGGCCGTGGCTTCAGCTGACGAAAAACACACCGACTATGCGCAATTTGAATCCGACGATGGAACTGGGCTATTGGAAATGGGCACTCGAAACGGCTCAGGAGTGGCGCGCGCGTATGGGGCTGCCGCGCGATGACCGTTGGCAAGAGATCATCGACCATCTTGCGCCGCTGACGGTTCGCAATGGCGTCTACCCCACGCTGGAATTTCCGGAAGAAAACTCTCCAGCGCGGATGGCCACCTGGCTGTATGGAATTCTGCCGGGCCGCGGCATCGACCTCGACGCCATGCGCAACACACTGCACGCAGTTTCAAGATCGGACGGCAATCAGTCGTGGAGCACGGCGATGGTGGCCATGTGCGCCGTGCGCATGGGTGAGCCAGAAAGAGCTGTCGAGCTGCTGGTCGGCAAAGATGAAAAGAATTCATTCCGCGCATCGGGCTACACCATTAGACGGCCAGATCAAACGCCGATGTACATGCCCGCCAATGGCGGCTGGCTGGCCGCAACCGCCATGATGGCAGCAGGGTGGGATGGAAACACCGAACACGCGCCGGGTTTTCCGAAGAATTGGAAAGTGCGATATGAAGGATTGCAGCCGATGCCATAGCACTTGCTGGCGTCGAGCGCAGAATCTGTTTCGGCATCGTCAGGCGTATCTATGAATAAGGCATTTGTCCGAGAACCAGAATCTGACGGACGTGCCTATTGCCCTCGCTGCGGCATGCTTGGCGTTCCTGTCGGCGCCGGACCATTGGATACGCACATTCGGCCCGAGTCGCGGGCCAAGATGCATGATGCGGCCTGGTTTTGCCCCTTTCCCCGTTGCGATGTCGCCTACTTCAACGAATTCGAGGCCATCGTCACCGTTAATGAATTGAAGTCGCCAATTTATCCGAAAGATTTGGACGCACCGTTGTGCGCATGCTTCGGTTTGACTTACGACGATGTTGCCGCGGACGTGCATGATGAAAAACCGACTGCGCATTCGTGACCTGCTGGAAAAATCGAAATCGGACCAGGCACACTGCCAGTGCCTCGCGCCGGACGGACGCAGTTGCATGGGCGCCGTGCAAGAGTTGTACATGAAGCTTCGGATACGCACCTGATTCGTTAGCCGCTGGTTTTACGCAGAATCAACCAGGTCAGTCGTCCCAATAGTCGCGCGTAAATGAAAATCGCCGCAGCCAAAACAGGCCCGGCAACAAGTGGGCAAAGTAGCGTTAAGCTTCTGAAAGTAACAACGGTCAACAGCAAACAACCTGCCAACAACAATGCGGAAAGCAAATAGAAAACTCCCCAGCCGTACCCCACACGCAGCAGACTGCCAAGAATTGGCTCGGAGACCGGCCAGAAAAGTGAATCCGCCTCCAACGCCGACAACAACAGAACAGGAAACAGCACAAATTCGACCGCTGCAAACGCTGGCCAGAAAAAATTGCCGGCCAAAGAACTCAGCTGTGCGATGCCGAACGCTGGCACGCCGGCCAACGCCAGCAGAAAACACACTCTCAGCAGATACCAGATCCGTTCGCGCCAGTCGGCATTGGGCCAATCGTGCGCCTTGTCGGAGTTGTAGGCCGCGTTGACGGTGATATCGAACAGACTGGCGGCCAAATAGGAGAGACTCAACAACGTCGCCCAAAATGCGCCCAATCCGAGGCTGCCCGCCATTAGAACACCTGGTTGGCTGCCGCTCATCAGCCCCATGAAGGCGAGCAACCCAAGTTCTCCGGCAGCGATCAGCCCGATGGAAGCGAAAATCCATTGGACGACAGCGCACTGCGTCCAGGGAAACGTAAACACGTTATTGGTGAAAGCCCAGCCGAGCGAAGCACGCTTTGGAGGCACAGCCAGATAATCGGGTGGAGGCTCTTCGAGAATCGGTCGTGTCGGTGGTTTGACCGTGGGCGGCGGGGTATCAGCCGCCAGACGGTATTCGGCATCGCCGGTGGTATATACCGTTTCCACGCCGGAAGAAGGGGGCAACTCAACCGATTCCGGCATCAGTTTCTCGTCCGTTAAATCGGCAGCAGCGACAGCGATTCTGGCTGCAAAGTTGGTTCCGCAATGGCGGCAGCGCACCCTCTGCCCAACTACACTGGCAGGAATTGAACCCGTTGACCGGCAGGTCGGACAGGCAACCGAAATGCTGGTCGATGCGTTTGGACGCACAGTGAATTCCTCTGGCACAGAGTTGCGCGTTCAGTCTTAACACTCGCTGCGGCAAGATGCAATCACTTGCTGACGATCGAACGGCGGCGCCTGCAACGCGTCACTTTGGCCAGGCGCGGAGAGCGATTTTCACGACTTTCCTTAGTTCATGCCGCGTTGCACCACCCGCCGCTTGCACGGCGATTCCATGCGAAAGGGTTGCAATAAATTTGGCCAGCTCGGCGGGTTTCGCATCCGATGGGAGATCGCCTTGGGCGACGGCTCGCTCGAATCGTTTGCGTAGAGCCGTCTCCCCGACGGCACGGCGTTTGACCATTTCCCGGCGAACACCATCAGCCAAGTCTCCGCAGGCCAGCGCACTTTGCACCATGAAACACCCGCGAGGGTTCCGTGCATCGGTCATCAGGTCGATGCTCCCGTACAGCAAACGCTCCACGACACGCCGCGTGGTTGGTTCCTCAAGCGCTTGGCGGACGTGAACCGCCGGACCTTCGAGATACCGATCGATCGCCTTGCGAAACAAATTTTCCTTGTTGCCGAAGGCTGCATATAAGCTGGGTCGATTGATGCCCATCGCCTGGGTCAGATCGGGAAGCGAGGCCCCTTCGTAACCTTTGCGCCAGAAAACTTTTAGCGCGCGGTCGAGTGCCTTTTCAGCATCGAATTCCCGGGGGCGACCGATCGACATGACCTCGTCCTTTCTTACTGAATGGTACATTACGCGACTTGACTCCGCAAGAAACCTGCTTAATATCTACCGATCGATACATAAATACCCCAAGCAAAGAGGAATAAGATCATGGCTGAGAAACTTGCAGGCAAAGTCGCAGTCGTCACCGGGGCATCGAAGGGAATTGGTGCTTCCATCGCGAAGCATCTGGCAGCGGAAGGGGCCGCTGTCGTCGTGAATTATGCGTCCAGCAAGTCAGGAGCAGAGCGCGTTGTCGCCGAAATTACGGGAAAGGAGGAAAGGCTATTGCCGTTCAAGCGAACATCGCCCAGCAATCCGATATCGAGCGACTTTTTTCCGAAGCGAAGAAAGCGTTCGGCAAGCTCGACATCCTGGTCAACAACGCGGGAGTTTACGAGTTCGCACCGCTAGAAAACATTAACTCCGAGCACTTTCACAAGATATTCAATCTCAACGTGTTGGGCCTGATTCTCGCTACACAATCGGCTGTTAAGCAATTCGGACCAGCCGGAGGAAGCATCGTTAATATCAGTTCGGTGGCGGCCACCTCGGCACCGGCGACGACCACGGTCTATAGCGCTTCCAAAGCCGCAGTCGATGCGGTGACCAAGTCGCTGGCCAAGGAATTGGGCTCCCGCAAAATTCGAGTGAATTCGATCAATCCCGGCATGATCGAGACCGAAGGCTTTCATGCGGCCGGTCTTGCCGACAGTGATTTCCGCACGCAGACCGAAGCCCAAACGCCGCTTGGGCGGATTGGCCAGCCGCAGGACATCGCTCCCGCTGCCGTGTTCCTTGCCTCCGACGATTCGGCCTGGATCACGGGCGAGAATTTTTACATCTCCGGCGGCCTGCGGTAACCTGAAAAAAGAGTCCGCTACCCACGCGTGGATTCCACTTGCTGTGATCGGGGTCGAGCATTGCGATGGCGCGGGACAAAGATAAGTCCGACGGCGCCGCAGCACAGCAAGAAGAGCGAGGTCGGTTCGGGAACTGCAACCGCTCCAGAGCCGGCTCCGCGCGGCGTTATGCTACGCAATATGCTATCCAAAAAGGATCCCCGACGGAACAGAATTCTAGGGAATCGCTGAATTATGTGCGTCATGCGCTAGGTCGACGAAGCAGGAGACGTTCGGTACACCTCAGCACCAACTATTTCAAATTCCACGAAGAATGTTTGTAACGACAACCAATCGCCGGGAAATAGTGAGTGGGGGAAATACATCCATGAACGGCCAGGCAGCAATTCAGCAGGCTTGTGGCATGCAGCAAGAGCAAACCGAACAGCTGGCGCGTCTATGGACCGAGTCGCAACCTGTTGTGGCCTCGTACATTCTGTCGTTAGTTCGAGATTTTCACTCCGCGGAAGATCTTCTGCAGCAAGTTGCAGTGGTGCTGGTGCGTGAGTTTGACAAATACGATCGCGGGCGGCCGTTTTTGCCCTGGGCTCTGGGCATTGCCCGGAATGTGGCTCTTAAATCACGGCGCGAAATGGCCAAAGATCTAAATCGCCTTTTGGACACCGAGCTTTTGGATCAGATCCAGGTGGGCTTCGAAGAGAATATGAGCGACTGGACGGCACTTCGTCAGGCTTTGCAGATTTGTCTTCAAAAGCAGCAACAGCGTATGCTCGAGGTTTTGCGTTGGCGGTATGTGTTCGATTTGAAGCCGCAGGAAGTTGCCGCTCGAATGGGGGTTACTTCCGGAGCGGTTCGCGTCATGCTGCACCGTGCACGATCGGCTCTGCGTGAATGCATTCAACACCGACTACGGGCGGCCGGCGAATGACACCAGCTGGAATCTTAGAACTGATTGACGGATATCTCGACGGCACTGCCGACGCCCACGGCGTTGCGCAGCTCAAGGCATGGCTGGAGCAAGACAAAGCGAATATCCGGTTATTTGCTCGCGAGGTTTTTTTACACCAGCAGCTGCGCGAAACTTTGCTGGCCGAGAACACAGCCCGCTGTCTCACGTCAACCAGTCCGGTCGAGGCCGATAATCTGAATGACGAGACCAATATCATCAACCGCATTGTTTCTGATAGCAAAGCGACCAAAAGACCCATTGTTTTCCCCCACGATTCGGGCTGGGGCTTCGGCGGCACGTTGACTCATCTGCCGCTCATTTTGCTCGTCATGGCGTTTGCTTCCGGACTGGCTTTCGTCGCCTTTCAACTCGGCTGGAAGAACGGAGTCAGCAGCTTTCATCTCGCGGAGCGCGCAAATCTGAATTCGGAGAGTGCGCCCTATGTCGCCAAGTTGGTAAAGCTCACGAATTGCCAATGGGATTCCACCAGAACCACTGCCGATTTGAGCCGCGGAAGTCAGCTTGCTCCCGGCCAATCGCTGCATTTGCTCGAGGGTGTGGCGGAAATCAACTCCACGGCGCGTAGCGGCATGATCGACAAATTTCGCTTGGAAGGTCCCGCGGGCTTGATGATGGGCAGCCAGGGTGTATCCAGCTTGCTTTATGGGCGCCTCTCCGCGACCAGCACCATCGACCACGATCCATTCGCACTCGACACTCCGCTTGGCCGCGTCATTCTTACCGAAGACGCTTGCATCGGCGTTGTCGCCAACACCAACGAGGTTGAACTTCACGTTTTCTTTGGCAGCGCCGTCTTCGAGCCACTTGTGCATTTGCAACAGGATGACGCCAATGAGCGATACAGCGTTGCATCCGGCTCTGCGTTGCGAGTCACGTCCAGCTCCGAAGCTGGCCTGGTCGTAGAAAATGGTGTGGCCAAAGAAGATGGCTTCATTACGCAGGCCTCGCTCAATGCCAGCCGCCTGAATATCAGCTCCAATTATGTCGCCGCGATTAAAGCGGCAAAACCCATTGCCTATTGGCGATTCGATCGAGTGCGCGACGGACTGGTGCTGAACGAAATGAGCAATCAATTTGCTTGCCGAATTGAAGGACCCGTGCGCTGGCGAACCTATCCGGCAGGCAATCGCTCGGCCGAATTCGGCTTTGCCGATCAGCCCGGATTCCTGCTGTCGGATGATGCGATTGGCGACGCGCTGCGCGATGAATTCACGATCGAGTTTTGGCTAAAGCCGAGTTATTTCCAACGCGCCTCGGTCTTCTCGCTGGTCGAATGTGCGGAAGCCAACGTTGACGTGCCGCAGCAGTGCGCGCTGTTCGAACTGTTTGGGCAGGCGGCAGATCCTGGCCCTGTGATGCGATCTCGAATGCGCTTTTTGCATCGAACTCCGCCTGGGCGAAATGTCAATGCGGGAGTCAGTTGCTTTTCTGAAGAACAATATGCACCACGCAAGTGGCAACATGTGGCGGCGGTAAAAAATCTTGACTCGATCAAGTTGTACCTCGACGGCAAATTAGTCGCCGAAGCAAACGATTCCAGCGAAACCCCCGCAGGTCTGCGGATTTTGATGGGACAGCTATTCTCGTTCACTTCCGGACCGAATGCCGGCATTCGTCCCTTTGTGGGAGAATTGGCGGAAGTTGCAATTTACGGTAAGGCCCTCGAGTCGGAAGACCTCCTCGATCACATTAAGCTGCGCAGAAGAACCGGCGGAACGTAATTCGTTTTGAATCACGGCAGATCGTACGTTTATTTCGAGCGAACGGGAAAAATGATTGCGGAAAGCGTCGTCGTCATATTAAATAGAAGATTGAATTTGAGTGTATACACTGTTTGAACATAGTTCGCACTTCATCTGTCTCGCGGCCATTGGCAACAGGCAAGGGGTTAGCCACTAGATAAACAACTGCAGCTTTTCAAGTTGAAAGAAAAAAAAGAGGGAGTCAGTAAATTCGCAAAGCCGTGGTCCAAGGGGGTGCTCTCAATTCCCCCGAGCTCCCTTGGCCACGCTTTCGATTTTTTGGATAAGCCGCGCCGCGGTTTCACGGCGCGTGCGAGCATAGTCGCATATGGTTAAGTCCCAGACCGCCGTGCATTAGCGAATTCGACCGTACACACCAGTCCCGAAGCAAGCCCGATTTTGAGGAGCGCAGCAATGACAACCCTGATCAAACGATCGACTCTCTCAGCCGCACTTTTGGGCGTGATGCTAGGTCTGGTGATAAGCACCTCGACGGCCAGCGCTCAGAACCAAAACGGCACCTGGGTGCAAGATAATAGCGGCAACTGGAGCAACCCCAGCAACTGGCTCAGCGGAGTCGCCGACGGCGCTACCTTCACCGCCGATTTTTCGACCATCAACATTACCGCCGCGAGAACGGTAACTTTAGACAGCTCGCGGACGATTGGCCAATTGCTTTTCCGTGACAACCCTATACCTCCGGGAAACACCACGCCAGATTTCGACTGGACACTGGCGAATAGCGGTGGGGCAGTTTTGACACTCGACAATGGCGCTAGCCAACCAGTAATTAAGGTCTTGAATCGGACGGCCACGATTTCCGCAGTCTTAGCCGGCACAAATGGTGTCATTCTAACAGGCGGCCCCGGCTCGACTCTCGTTCTTGCTGGCAACAGCACGTACAGCGGCGGTACCGTAATCAATAGTACTGCGGGTACGAATTCGCTCATAATCCGAGCCACTAGCAATAATGCGTTCGGTACCGGTTTAATTAATTTGAGTAATGGAACGGCCAACCAAGCTCGCATTGAATTGGGCACCGACGTCGTCATCAACAACGATATCATTCTCAACACGATCAATTCAGGAGCCGGCGACAACGGCGTGTTGCGGACCCAAGCCGCTAATTCCGCAACCCTCAACGGCACCATCACCGTGAATGCCGTCAATACAAGTAGTGGCTCATTTCGCGGTCCGAATCCCGGCGCGTTCACGCCGACGGGAAGTTTCTTAATCGTCAACGGCGCCGTCAATTTGGGGCCGGATTTGATTGCCGCGGTGGGCGCTACCACTCCGAAAAACAAAAACGGCGGTAGCGGTAGCGGCGCAATTGTCGTACGCGCCGGACAAGTCAGGCTCTCAGGCGGTGGGAATTACTTCCGAATCGAGGAACGCGCCGGAGCGTTGCAGGTCGGCGCCACCAATGGTATCGCCACGACTGCGTACGTCGATATTGGCGGAAACATTGGAAATCCGAACCCTTTTGGAGTGCTCGATTTGAATGGCTTCAATCAATCGTTGATGGGGGTTTCGAATTACGTCAACAATGGAACGGCCGCAACGATCACGAGTTCATCGACCACCTCGGCCGCAACGTTGACGCTGACACCTGCTAACCCAATCACAAATCCGAATCTCGCGCTTTTGGTGTTCACCGCTGGCGGCAATGGGGCCGGAGGAGGTGCCGTCATCTCCGACGCCAGTGCCAGCGCTCCGCTCAACATCGTCGTCAACGGCGACGCTGCCGGGGTGCAATTCCTTACGACTGCCAATGGCTCATATCGCGGAACAACCACATTGACAAGTGGTACTTTGGCGGTCAGTTCTTTGACCAATGGCGGCAGTAATAGCAGCATTGGCGCCTCATCCAACGCGGCTTCCAACCTGGTCTTTAATGGTGGCACGCTACGTTACGTCAATTCGGGGCTGAATAGCTCCAACGGCGTGGTTGCTCTCACAAACAGCACTACACCAAGTACTGATCGAAATTTCACCATCAATAATGGCAGCAGCGGCACCATCGACGTTGCCAGCTCTGGAACGACGCTGACCATGTCCGGCGGTTCCGCCGCCACAACAGGTAGTCTTACCAAGGCCGGCGCTGGCACGTTGATTCTCACTGGAACCAATTCACACACCGGCGGCACGACGGTCAGCGCCGGTACCTTGCGTATCAACAGTCCCGGCATGCTGGCTGGAAATGTGAGCGTCGCAAACCTCGCAACCTTGGGCGGCACCGGCACCATCGCCGGCACGGTCACGCCTGCATCCGGCGGTATCGTTGCGCCGGGCGGCAGTATTGGCACGCTGACGGTCGGTGGCTTAACCCTCAACACTGGCGCAAATGTCGATTTTGAATTCCCTGCCAGTCCCGGCGCCAACGACCAAATCACTGTCAGTAATGCCGGTGGGTTGGCCGTCAACGGCGGCGGGTTGCATCTTTATCAAGATGGCACTACCACTGCCTACTCTACCAACGGCACCTATACGCTGTTTAACATCAACGGTGGTTTCTCTGGCGCCCTTTCGAATTTGACGGTACTCAATCCCGTCGCGGGCAAATCATACGCCTTATCGAACTCGCCCGCGACCGGCATCCAATTGGCGATCGGCACTGCCACGACGCGCGATTGGACCAACACCTCCGGCAGTTTTCTCTGGACCACCGGCGGCGCTGGTGGGAACTGGAACGGCACTGCTTTTCCCAATGCGGTCGGCGAGACCGCCAGCTTCGGAACACTGGGCAGCGGTGGAAGCGTTGACATGAACGGCAGCAAGACAATCAGTGGTTTGATCTTCGACGGCTTCAGTTCATATACGATCTCGGGGTCTGGCACGCTGACTTTGAATAACGGCGTCGCCGCCGCGCCGATCAATGTGAACAACGGATCGCACACAATTTCGGTGCCAGTTTCGCTGAGCAATGGTGCATTTGTATCGTTTTCCAACGATAGCAGCCTCACGATCGGTGGTGCCGTTAGCGGTGGCACACCGTTGATCGTCTCCGGCAATGGCCAATTGACGCTGACAGGCAGCAATAGCTATTCGACAACCTCTCTGAGCGGCGCTACCACTCGTCTCAACGTAGGCACTTTGGGAGGCAGCGATACTACTGGTTCGCTGGGCACGGGCAACGTAACGATGTCCGGCGGAGCTACTTTAAACTTCAATCGCAGCAATGCGTATAGCTTTGGCGGTGCCATTGCCGGAGCCGGTTCCGGCGCTGGAAGTGTGAATCAGCTTGGTAGCGGATCTACAACAGTCACCGGTGCCATCAGCAACGTAACGACCGTAAATGTTCAAGACGGCAGCTTGGTGGCTTCCAGCACCATCAATCAAACAGGCGGTTTGAATGTTACCGGCAACGGAGGCATTCTCAGCCAGGGAACGGGGTCGCTCACTGCCAACGGCGCGATTAGTGGCGCAGGAGCGCTGAACGTAAATACCACGGGAACCGTCTCGCTCAATGCCGACAACACGTACACCGGCGGAACCGTCATCGCAGGCGGAACCGTCGTGCTCAATAGCGCAAATGCGTTGCCGGCCAGTTCTTCTCTCACGGTTAACGGCGGCATATTGGATCTGAATACACGAAATATCTCGGTGACCAATTTTGGTGATACGATACTAGGCGGCGTGATCACCAATAATGGCGCGGCTGCCAGCACTTCGACGATCACCTTTAGCGGCGCGGTACAGCAAAGTTACAATTTGTTCGCCGCTCTGAATGACGGCGCAAGTGGCGGAAAGGTGGCGGTGACCACCAGCATCTTGCAAACAGATAGTAATGTCGCCGCACGTGTTTTGTTCTTCAATTCCACCGGAACGTACAGCGGCGGCACCACTGTCACGGGGCAAAGCATTCAAGCGATGGCCGACAATGCGTTTGGCACCGGTCCCATTACCATCAACGCCAATAACGCGAGCACAAACTCCAGTGCAATTTATCTCGGACAGAACGTTACCATTGGCAACAATATTACGATCGCACAAGGCAACCCCCGTCAGGGCAATCCAGCGGGTGTATACGGGGTGATTCAGGCCCCTGGAAGTACCAATGGCCCGCTAAGCGCACCGGGAGGCGCCGCGCTTGGTGCCGCTGATTCGACCGTTAACGGCACGATCACCATCCTCGCCAATAACTTCACCGACGGTTTATTTAATGGACCGCCAGAAACCTCCGGCTTCTTCTTGAACATCAACGGTGCCGTGAATACCGCCGGCACCGCCGACACCATCATTCAAATCGGTGGTGCGGTGAAGTATAGCGGCGGCGGAAGTTATCCGAATTTCCAGGTAAATGGTACGGCTCGACTGGGTGCCAACAACGGCCTTGCCCAAAATGCCATCGTGCAATTGTCGGCCACTTCTACAGGGACCGCATCCACAGGCACATTTGACTTGGGCGGTTTCGACCAGACTGTTGTCGCTTTGTCGGCAACCTCCGGAACGCTCACCTCGATCGTTCAAAACAGCGGCGCGGGTACCAACACTCTGACCCTCAATACCACCGGCACGAATAATTTCAACGGCACCATCAACGGCAATGTCAACCTCGTCGTCGCGGGCTCCGGCACCCAGCGACTAACAGGCACGAACAGCGGCTATACGGGGGTAACCACGATTGGTGGCACCGCTGGTGGCACCGCTGTCCTCGAAGCGGCGAGTCTGGCGCCTGGATCATCGCCAAGCAGTATCGGCGCCTCGTCAAACGCAGCCGGCAATCTGGTGTTCGACGGCGGCATCTTGCGGTACACCGGCACCAGCACGAATACCGATCGAGGGTTCACCATCAACGCGGACAAAACCGCGACGATCGATGTGGCCGCCGCCGGTACCAATCTGACTTGGACCGGCTCCTCCGGCGCCAGCACCGGTGGTCTCACCAAGCTCGGCCCCGGTATCTTGATGATTGATTCCACCGCGACGCACGGCTATACCGGCGCAACCACCATCAACGCCGGCACTCTGGTGGTCAACAACGCTCTCACCAGCACCTCGTCGATCAGCATCGCCAGCGGTGCGTTTTTAACGGGCTCGGGTTCCATCGGCGGTACGATTACTCACACGGCCGGCACGATTAACCCGGGTGTCATCGGCGGCTCCAGCGCCGGCACATTCACGTTCACAGGGGCGATGACTCTGAACGGCGGCACGGTGCAATACGATGTCGATGGCTCAAACCTGGCCACTCCTGCTTTGCAGGACCTCGTTAAGGCCAACGGCGGCCTGAGCATCACCGGGCCAACCACCATTGATTTGGAATTCCTCATCCCCGGCTCACCACCGGCGTCGGCGTATGATTACACTCTTTTCACCTACAATGGTGCTGCCCCGTCGGTTAGCAATCTAAACTTCATCACCAACGTGGCAGGCCGCAACACCTACACTCCCAGCGCCACCGCCGGCCAAGTGAAGGTCCACGTGGTTCCAGGTCTCTCCGCCAATTTGAATTGGAACTCCAATTCCAGCGGGGTATGGGATGTAAACTCCACAGCCAACTGGTTCAATACCGGCGCTGAGTGCGCAAGATAAATTCCAAAATGGCGACAATGTCGCGTTCGGCGACTCTGCCGGTCTGCAAACCGCCATCACGCTCAACAGCACGGTGACTCCCAACTCGGTCACAGTTGCTTCGAGCACCAACAACTACACGATTTCCGGCACCGGCAAAATCACGGGCCTGGGCACCCTGACCAAATCTGGCAACAGCACGCTTACGCTGAAAACCAACAACGACTATGCCGGCGATACCATCATCAGCGGCGGTGTCGTCAACGTCGGGGGCAGCACTAGCAGCGGTTCGCTCGGGACCGGAAATGTCACGAACAATGCATCGCTCATCTTTTCGCGCACTGATGGCAATGCCATTACGCCACTTGCCATTCCTGGTGGTATTTCGGGCACCGGCACATTGACTCTGAGTCTCAATGGAACCGCGAACTTCACCGCTCCGTTCATCAGCCAGGCCAGCATTGTGGCCAACGGCTTGGGTACGGCGAACTTAACCGGATCGGTAAGCACCACGGGAGATGTCACGGTTTCATCGGGTACTCTCAGCATTCCTAACACCGGCTCGCTGAGTGTCGGCGGGAGCATTGCCGTTAACGGCAGTGGCGCGCTAAGCGTCAACGGGTCGACAACCTCGACCGGCGGCATCACCACCAGCGGTTCAGCCAGTGTCAACTTGGGTGGCGGCTTGAACGGCGCCGGTGGCATCACCCAGGGCAGCAGCAGCGCGTTCACCATCGCGGGCGGCAGCAGTTACGATGGGCCTACCATCATCAATTCCAATATTTTCCTCCCGAATAGCTCATCGGCATTCGGCTCCACCAATGGCAGTACGACCGTGAACGCCGGGGGCGAAATCTATACGACCCAGAATAACGACTATGGCACCGAGGCCGTCCTGATCAACGGCGCCGGCTTGGGCACCGCCGGCGATGGCGCCATCCGTGCTGGTGGTGCAACGACCTCGACGTTCCAAGGAACGATTACCGTCGCTTCCAATTCGCAAATCGGCTTAGACGGCGGCGCAACGTTGCGGCTAGCCAACGCGAATGCTCTGATCGGCTCCAACGTCACGGTGACATTGACCGGTGGCGGCACGTTGTCGATCGGCGGCAATGTAAACCTTGGCGCTAGCGGAGGAATCGACACCGGTACGACAGCGTCGGTCCTGACGGTAGCGCCCCCGGCATCGACGACCGTGAGTGTCAGCAGCGGCGTTTCCGGCGGAGGGACCGTTAATTTGCGCCGCCGGCCGACTCTGCCGTCAATGTGCCGGGGATCGTTTCTTCGACGGGAGCGGTCAACATCACCGGTGGGGGTACGGTGACACTTTCTGGTGCAAACACCTTTAATGGCGCCTTGGCGGTCAACACCGGCAGTGTCGTCAGCGTTTCGTCGATCAACAGTGTCGTGGGCGGTTTGCCGTCAAGCAATCTCGGCGCACCCACGACAGCTGTCAACAGCAGGATTAACCTTGGCGGAAACGGCGGATCCGGAACGCTTCTTTACACGGGCACGGGTGAAACGACGGACCGCGCGATCAATCTCTCAGGCGGCACCGCAGGCGCCGGCACCGGGATCATCGATCAATCCGGCTCGGGCCTGCTCAAATTTACCAGCGCCATGCAGACGACCGCAGGTGACATTCCTAAGTTCCTGATGCTGCAGGGCTCGACGTCAGGCACCGGTGAATTTGCCGGCGCGATCGCAGATCGAAGCGCGGCGAACACAACATCGGTGACGAAAAACGGCACCGGCAAATGGACGCTCTCCGGCGTGAATACCTACACCGGCTCGACCACCGTGAATGCCGGTACGTTGGCCCTCGGCGTAGCCAATAGCATTTCGACCACTTCGCTGGTAACACTTAACGGCGGTACGCTCGGCACCGGCGGCCTCACTCAGAACTTAACTCTCGGCACGACGCCGGCGCCGCTGAACTTGCTTAACAATTCTGCGATCGATCTGGGCAGCGGTTCCAGCACGCTGACCTTTGCCGACAGCAGTGGTCAGGGCTGGTCCGGCAACCTCAACATCGTCCACTGGAACAGCGGCCTGGATCACGTGATCTTCGGCAATTCCAGTTCCGCACTGAATGGCACCCAGCTCGGCAGCCAGGTCAGCTTCGCCACTTATGCACCGGGCGTGAACATATCAGCATCGGGCGAAATTACACCATTGTCATTGACTCGCGTGCTGACGAAGGGCGACTGGAGCCTGGATGGCGTGCTGAATACCGCCGATGTTCCCGCCGCGCTGACGGCACTGACCGACTTGAATAAATATATGTCGGACAACGGCCTGACGCTGGCCCAACTAAACACCGTCGGCGATTATGACGGCGGCGGCGTCAGCAACCGCGACATTCAACCGCTGCTCGACGACGTGGCCCTCCACGGCAGCGGCAGCGTCGCCGCGGTTCCTGAACCCGGCACGGTGTTGCTGCTCTGCATTGGGGCTGTCATGGCGTTCCCAATGATCCGAGCGTCGCGACGTCGCCGAAATCAAGGAGCGAGCAATTGAGCAACGGTTAGAGAGCTATCTGGGCGCTCGCCTTTTCAAGTATGCGGCGGTTATTTTCAAGAATCGCATCGCGCATTATTTCCGCCTGAACGACCTGCATTTTGAATTGCTGCCTCAGTTGCACGAACTGCCGATGCTCTCGCCACAACGCAACTGACAATGCCACGACCACCGTTAGCCAGAGCAAGTCGCGGATGGTGAAGCGGAGACGCATGGGGGCCCATTGCTTATTTGGATGTCGATTGCGGTGCGGCGCTCTTGGCCAATTCTTTTTCGATAAGGTCGTTGCACTTGCCAACACACTCCCGGCAGATGAATACCGCTCTCGGACCTTCCGCGAACGGTGCAGCCTTCTCGTAGCTTTTCCCACAGAATGAACAGTAGGCATGTTGCCGCAATGTCGGTAATCCGGCGAGCCGACGGACCATCCGGTGGAGTGCTTTGATCATCGGCTTTCTCCCTACACGGCGGGCAGGGGTTTAGTTTAGCGGGGCGGCGTGCTGTTGATCTTATCTGGATTGATTTGATTAACAGACTGCTCCCTTACACCATCCAAATCTTCGGACGGGAAAAGTAGCATGAATTGTGGTTCATGACTCAAAAATCGCACGGTTGGTTATAAAATCAACGAGCAGCGACTTCGCCAACGCTGATGAGTGCTTCTGGGAACTTTCGCTGGAACTGGTCTCGTTGCTCTTACGGCATGGTGGGTGGCAGGCAAATTGTTCGCACCGGCTCATCGCCGAGAATCGTGCGGACCCACGAAAGATGATATCCGCGAATTCCAAATGAGATGATGTTATTATTCCAAACCATGTTGTATGGCTTCCACTCCGTGCCGCACGCTTCTTCAAGCGTCGTCCGCATGCTTTTCCGCTCCCGCACGATGCTCACTTGCGATTCCAGCCAAACAGCGAAGACGGTGATGACGACAAACAGCATTCGCAAACTGTAACGCGGACGCAGCCAGCGTGGAAATCTTGGCCAGAATCTCATGCCCACATTTTAACCGATCAGCGGGGCGGCCTTGCAACGGTTGAATCGCTGGAGAATGTGGTTTTGGTCGAAATCCCGGGGTAGGTCGCCGAAACCTGTCCTCAGAATTGCTGCGCAACACCATCGGCGTAATTGATTGAAACACTGGCGAAGTCGGTGGCAGGCCGTTGGACTATGTGCCGCGCAGAAAAAAACCCAGGGGTTGCAACCCCTGGGCTTGGATGACGGCATCGATTTGTTTCACGCGTACGGCACGTTGGCCCCTCACCCCAACCCTCTCCCGCCAGGGGAGAGGAAGTAATTGCTTATGGCCCCTTGCCGGTTGGTTCCGTCTCGGTCGGTTCGTCGCCCGAATCGGCGGTGGCGCCGGCTGCCACCAGTTCCGGTTCGCCGATGGTGCCTGTGAAGGTCAGGTGTTTGGCCTTGCCTTCGTCGTCTTTCTTCACGTCGACCACAATCGTATCCTTGCCTTGGAACTCGCCCTTCAGGAGTTCTTCGGACAACGGGTCTTCGACGCGCTGTTCGATTTCGCGACGCAGCGGACGAGCGCCGAAGTCGAGGTTCGAGCCCTTGCGAATCACGAATTCCTTGGCGGCGTCGGTCAGAATCAGTTTCAGACCGCGATCGGCCAGACGATTTCGGACTTTGGACAATTCAATGTCGATGACCGACTTCAAATCTTCCTTCGTCAAGTGACGGAACACAATCAGATCGTCCAAGCGGTTCAGGAACTCCGGCCGGAAGACCTTTTCGACGCGTTCGGTCACGCGTTCTTTCATGCTGTCGTACGACGCATCGCCATCGGACTTGCGGAAGCCGAAATCGGATTCGTTCTTGATCGCTTCTGCGCCGGCGTTGGTGGTCATAATCAAAATTGTGTTGCGGAAGTCGACGTGCCGGCCAAAGCTGTCGGTCAGACGGCCTTCTTCCATCACCTGCAAGAGCATGTTGAACACGTCGGGATGGGCCTTCTCGATTTCGTCGAGCAGCACCACCGCGTAGGGCCGCCGACGGATTTTCTCGGTGAGCTGGCCACCCTCTTCGTAGCCGACGTAGCCCGGCGGAGCGCCGATCAACCGGCTGACGTTGTGTTTCTCCATGTACTCGCTCATGTCGATGTGCACCAGGGCATCTTCATCGCCGAACATGAACGCGGCCAGCGCTTTGGCGAGCAAGGTTTTGCCCACGCCGGTGGGGCCGGCGAAGATGAAGCAACCGGTGGGCCGCTTGGGGTCTTTCAGTCCACTGCGGCTGCGGCGCACCGCTTTCGAGATGCTCTTGATGGCTTCGTCCTGGCTGACGACCCGCGCGTGCAGCTCTTCCTCCATCTTCATCAGGCGCATGCTGTCTTCGGTGGTCATACGGGTGAGCGGGATGCCGGTCATTTTGGAAACGACTTCGGCAATCACCTCTTCGTCCACCACGCCATCGGCCTCGCGGCTGCGTTCACGCCAATCGCGGGTGATTTGTTGCTTCTTCTTTTTCAGCTTGTCGGCGGAATCGCGGAGCGAAGCCGCCTTTTCGAAATCTTGATTGGCGACCGCTTCCTCTTTTTCCTTGTTCAATCGCTCGACTTCTTCGTCGATTTCCTTCAAATCAGGGGGCTTGGTCATGGCCTTCAGCCGCACGCGTGCGCCAGCTTCGTCGATCACGTCGATCGCCTTATCCGGCAAGCAGCGGCCGGTGATGTAACGGCTCGAAAGTTCGACGGCCGATTCCACAGCGTCGTCGGTAATTTGCACCCGGTGATGCTGTTCGTACCGATCGCGCAGACCCTTAAGGATTTCAATCGTCTCAGGTTTGCTGGATGGTTCGACAATGATTTCCTGGAAGCGGCGGGCCAGAGCACTGTCTTTCTCGATGTACTTGCGGTACTCGTCCAGTGTCGTTGCGCCAATGCACTGGATTTCGCCGCGGGCGAGTGCCGGTTTCAGCACATTGCTGGCGTCGATGGCCCCTTCCGCACCGCCGGCGCCGACCAGGGTGTGCAATTCGTCGATGAACAGAATCGTGTTCTTGGCCCGGCGCACTTCGTTCATCACGGCCTTGATGCGTTCTTCGAACTGGCCGCGGTATTTGGTGCCGGCGACCATCATCGCCAAGTCGAGCACCACAATCCGCTTGTCGCTCATGATTTCCGGCACATTGCCGTCAACGACGCGCTGGGCCAGACCTTCGACGATGGCCGTCTTGCCCACGCCGGCTTCGCCCAGCAGCACCGGGTTATTCTTGGTGCGACGGCAGAGAATCTGCACGGCGCGTTCGATTTCTCGTTCGCGGCCAATCACGGGGTCGAGCTTGCTCTGGCGGGCGAGCTCCGTCAGATCGCGACCGAAGCTGTCAAGCGCCGGCGTTTTCGATTTAACGGACTTCTGAGTACCGCCGCCGCCGCCTCCTTCGCCGCCGCCGCGACCTTCCATCCCGCCACGTTCCCCGCCCCCTTCGCTTTCCATTCCGTGACCCAACAGACTGAGGACCTCTTCGCGCACATCTTCCAGTTTCAACCCCAAGTTCATCAACACCTGAGCCGCCACACCTTCTTGCTCACGCAACAGGCCCAGCAAAATGTGCTCGGTGCCCACATAGTTGTGGTTCAAATTGCGGGCTTCTTCCATCGCATACTCGATGACCTTTTTGGCCCGCGGCGTTTGCGGCAGTTTGCCCATCGTGACCATGTCGGGCCCGCTCTGGACGAGCTTTTCGACTTCCAGACGAATCTTCCGCAGGTCGATATCCAGATTCTTAAGCACGTTGGCGGCCACGCCGCTGCCTTCTTTGATGAGCCCCAGCAGCACGTGTTCGGTGCCGATGTATTCGTGGTTGAATCGCTGGGCTTCTTGATTGGCCAGTTGCATGACCTTGCGAGCCCGATCGGTAAAGCGTTCGTACATGAGAAATCCTTGGTGTCTGGTCGTGTAGCGGCGGGGCTTCTCCTCTACGGGGCGGCCCGGACAAGCCCGGCCGCTGCACGCACGAGTTAAACGTCAAATCTACGCCGCTTGATTTTCCGGCGTTTGAATTATTGGTTCGTTGTCGGTTTTTACTTCTTTGGTCTGTTTGTGATTCTGAAACAATTCATCCAACCATTGGCGTTCGCGTTTGATTTCGGAACGCCACTTTTCGGCGCCGTCCGTGGCTTCCAATCGCCGCAGTCGCCCCGAGGCTTCCGTCAACTGCCCGGTGCGGCGGAGCAAACTGGCCAACATCAACTGGGCATCGACATCCCTGCCGTTAAGCCGGATCAGGTGCGTGAGCAATTGTTCGGCCTTCACCCAGTTGCCAATTAAGTATTCGCGCCCGGCGCGGCGAAACAAGTCCTCGGCGGTGGCTTGGCCATTTTCAGGCTGGGAACCGCGCAACTGCCGAAACGACAGGACCACCGAGAGAGCCCACACCATCATTAGCAAAACCCATACCCCAACTCTCGACCATGGGCCGATCAGCTCTGTCCAGACAAACGTGGAAACAACCGCCAAATTCACGAGCCAGGCGAACCCAACGCCGACGGCCAACCCCCACCAAGCTCCCGCGAGCCACAGTTGGGCCAAACCCGGCACCGGCAGCGTGATCCATCGTGCCCAGCGCATCAATTTCCAGTCCTCCTTGAACGACTTGGCTCCCGCGCTCTCGTGTGGGAACCTAACGGCAAATCGGCTGGGGAATTCTAACCCCTGATTTCACCCGCAGCAAGGCAAAACGCCGCTTGCAGTTACGTGGCGTGGCGAAAACAATGACGCGCAGCCGATTGCCGGCGATTTTGACTGATCGGCTTTCACCTTGTTGCCGAATGGCAACGCGCAATTTTGGCCGTTGGAGGTCGACTCCTGTCTCCGAGAACGCTTCCCGCAACAAACGCCGTCGGGAGACGGCTCCTACAAAAATGTCTGATCGCCAGCCCACCGAGAAATTTAGCGTCGCTCGCATTCTCGACGCCGAGGCCAACCGAGCCGCCGAAGGTCTCAGGGTGATCGAAGATTATGTGCGATTCGTGCTGGACGACCGGTATCTCACCCGGCTGGCAAAGGAGTTACGACACAATTTGACGGCGGCGCTGGCTGGAATCGCCAGGAAAGACCGCCTGGAAGCACGGGAATCGGCCGCCGACGTGGGGGCGACGCTAGCAACGCTGGCCGAAACCACTCGGACAAATTTGGCCGACGTGCTGGCGGCCAGTTTCAAACGGGTTCAACAAGTGCTTCGCAGTTTGGAAGAATATGCCAAGGTGGCCGATCCGAAGCTGGCGGCTACCATCGAACCGCTTCGATACCAGGCTTACACGCTGGAACGGGCTGTGGGAATCACCGCCGATTCGCGACAGCGACTGGCCGACGCCCGGCTGTATGTGCTGTTGGATGGCCGCGAGAATGAAGCGGCCTTTGCTCGCCTGGCCGAATCGCTTGTCGCCGCCGGTGTGCATGTGCTTCAACTTCGTGATAAACGACTCAGCGATCGCAAACTAATTCCCCGGGCCCGGCAGTTGCGCGATATCACGCGCGGCACAAACACCCTGTTCATCATGAACGACCGGCCCGATTTGGCCATCCTGGCCGACGCCGACGGCGTGCATATCGGACAGGAAGAACTGAGCGTGAAGGATGCCCGTTCGATTGTCGGCCTGAACAAACTGATCGGCGTGTCGACGCATTCGATCGACCAAGCGCGGCAAGCGGTGCTCGATGGGGCGAATTACATCGGCGTCGGGCCGACGTTTCCGTCGCTGACGAAATCGTTCGACACTTTCGTGGGTTTGGAATTCATTCGCAACGTGGCGGCAGACATCTCGCTGCCGGCATTCGCCATCGGCGGCATCACGGGCGAGAATTTGCCGCAAGTGCTGGCGGCGGGAATCAATCGCATTGCCGTCAGCGGAGCGGTACTGGATGTGAATGATCCGGCGGCGGCCGTGCAAGAGCTGGTTGCAGCACTTGCAATGTGTTAGCCACGCTCAAGCCCAGGGGTTGCGGGCACCGTCGCCGCGATGGTTCCTAGGCTTGTCTTTAGCGGTTGGCCGTCTTGTTGACTTCCGGCTGCTCATTCAGCAACTGCGACACCAACTTCTCCATCTGTCCTTCGTAGCCTGATTGGTAGCCTTCCCAAATGGCGCGGATGGCGCCGGTGCGGTCTAAGAGCAACGTGGTCGGATAGCCTAAGCTAGCGCGGCCCAAGATTCCGGCTAATGTCGCGCGGCTCGCGCCGTCGGCATCAATAAAGGTCGGCATCGTCGTACCTTTCGCCTGTAGGAATTTCGCGGTTACTTCGCGCACGGCAGCCACATCTTCACGATCAGCGAACGTTGACGAAACCGACAGGAATAAAAAATCTGGCTTGCCACGGTATTTATCCCAAAGCTCAACCATGTGTGGAAATTCAACCTGACATGGCGGACACCACGTGCCCCAGTAGTTAATCAGCACCACTTTGCCGCGCAAATCGGCCAACGAAACTCCTTCAGTCGTGCCCGTGAGCGGCTGCAACTCCAGCAGCGGCAACGGTTGACCCACGCCGGGTCGTTCCGTCGCTTGCTTCAGGCTGATTTCCGGCCGCACCAAAAACACCCACGCGAGCAAAAGCGAGCCCACAACGGCCAGCGTGATCCACAGGCCGAAATTAGAACGCCGCGGCAGCTCCGTTTGATTTTCTTCACGCATAGGACGCACGGTTTCCCTGCTTGGCAGATACAGCACAGCCCTGTGTAATGATAGCTCAGCAGCCCGTTGAAAGAAGTGACTGAGGTCATTGGGCGATGCATTTCGAAGTCGAACAAAAATTCCGGGTCGATGACGCTGCGGCGGTTGAACGCCGATTACGGGAACTTGGGGCCCGCGACGGCGGCGCGGTCGAGCAAGTCGATCGGTATTTCAATCATCCGGCCCGAGATTTTGCCCAGACCGACGAGGCGCTGCGGCTGCGGCGCGTCGGCGAGGCGAATTTCATTACGTATAAGGGCCCGAAGCTCGATCCGACGACAAAAACACGCCGCGAGATTGAATTGCCACTAGTGTCAGGCGCCGCCGAGGTTGCCAGTTTCGGCGAATTGCTGGTCGCGCTGGGATTTCGATTCGTGTCTGAAGTAAGCAAAACGCGGCGTTTGCTGCACGTCGATTGGCAGGGGCACACCGTGGAAGTGGCGCTGGACGACGTCGCCGGCTTGGGCCCGTACATCGAGTTAGAGCTTTCCGCCGACGAAACAGAAATGGCGGCCGCCAAGGCGTGCATCGCATCGCTGGCCGGCAAATTGAAATTGGAGCACAGTGAACGGCGAAGCTACCTCGAACTGTTGCTCGAGAAAAAACCCCCGGCTTCCGCCGAGGGTTAATTCGTTATTCGCCGCCTACTGTTTACCGCCTACCGCCTGCTTTTTCGCGTCTTCTTTGACGGGCTTGAAGCCCTTCGAAACGTCCTTGAACACCAGCGACACTTGCTCGTCCCCTTTGACCTTGGCAGCCTTGGCCATGCAATCTTTGCAGCAGAAGGCCACTTTCACGCCCCCCACATCAATTGCCGTTTCCGGATTCAACGGCTTGCCCGTGAATGGGCAGGCGACTTCCTTCAGCTGATTGGTCTGCACCATTTGCAGGTGCGCCTTGGCCATGTATTTGGCTGGATCTTTTTTGAAAGCGGGTGGACATTTATCACAGCAGAAGAAGACTTTGCCCCCCTCGAAATCGACCGCGACCTTTCCGCCCATCGAGTCGACCGACTCGCCGGAGACGGGACACTTGATGACGACCTTGTCTTTTGCCGTTTTGGCGTCGTCTTTCGCTCCCTCGGCCGCCAGCACCCCGCCGGCGATGAGCCCCGCTGTGGCAACTGCCAGAACAACCGCCAATATCGCACGAGTTTTCATGATCAATCTCCTTGTGTGGACGGAGCAGAATTGAATTGAAACCGGCAGGTGTTAGTTATTTTCAGGCCGCAGCGATGGCAGAGTCAAGTAGCGACACGCCAACCACGCACAACCTACCGCACCTAAAGTGTTGGCCCGAGCGGCCACGGGACGAATTCTTCGTCGCCCAGGCCCAGCGCTTCGCTCTTGGTTTTCTTGCCGCTGGCGACCGCCAAAATCTCGGCGAAAATTTCGCGGCCGACTTCTGCGACCGATCGCCCTTCCAGAATGCTGCCGGCGTTCAAATCCATATCGTCGTGCATCCGCTCGTACATCGGCGTGTTGGTGGCCACTTTGATCGACGGCGTCGGTTTGCAGCCGAAGCAACTGCCGCGACCGGTCGTGAAGACCAACACATTGGCGCCGCCGGCCACAATGCCGGTGACGCTCACCGGATCGAAGCCCGGCGTATCCATCACCACAAAACCCTTGGCGGTGACTTGTTCGCCGTAGCGATAAACTTCGTTCATCGCGGTGGAGCCGGCTTTGGCAATCGCGCCCAGCGATTTTTCGTAGATTGTCGTCAGCCCGCCTTCTTTGTTCCCCGGCGAGGGATTGTTATCGCAGGTCGCGCCGAAGACACCGCTGTACCATTCCCACCATTTAATGCGTTCGATCAGCTTGTCGGCCACCGCCGGCGTTTTCGCGCGGCGTGTAAGCAGTTGTTCGGCACCATAAATTTCAGTGGTCTCACCCAAGATGGTCGTGCCGCCACAGGCGACAATCATGTCGCTGGCCACGCCCAGTGCCGGATTGGCCGTGATGCCGCTGTTGCCATCGGACCCGCCGCAGTTGGTGCCGAGGACGATTTCGCTGGCCGGCACGGTTTCGCGCCGCAGCGCATTCACGCGCGGCAACATCTCGGCGACTAATTTGACGCCGGCTTCAATCGTCTTTGCCGTGCCACCGAGATCTTGCATGACCAGCACCGGCGGCCGCCTTACTCTCTCTCCCTCTGGGAGAGGGCCGGGGTGAGGGTGCTGGATTTGTGCTAAACCGCTAGCGGCTTGTTGACCGCCGATTTGGATCAATTTCTGGCCCTCAATCAAATGCCCGATCGCATTCGACTCGCAACCCAAGCCAATCAGCACATAGCCGCCGATGTTCGGATGCCGCGCCATGCCGCCCAGCACGCGGGTCAGAATCTGATGATACTCGTCGCCGAACGGAATGCCGCAGCCGCCGCCGAAGGTGAACGCCACCACGCCATCGACATTCGGGAAGTCGCGCAGCGCCGCCGCGTCAAACCGCCGGGCAATATGCTTGCTGACCGACGCCGAACAGTTGACGCTGGAAATGACCGCCAGGTAATTCCGCGTGCCCACTCGCCCATCGGCCCGGTGATAACCTTGGAATGTGTACCCGGCCAGCGGCTGCGGCTGCGGCGGCACATTGGTCGATTTGGCGTAATCGCGCTCAAACGCCCCAGCATCGACATTGTGCGTGTGTACCCACTGCCCTGGCGAAATTTTTTGGCTGGCAAAACCGATGATCTGCCCGTACTTCACCACCGGCTTGCCGGCCGGAATTTCCGCGATGGCAATTTTGTGCCCCTGGCGCATCGGCTCGGCCAACGTGATTTTCTCCCTCTCCCCTTGGGAGAGTGCCGGGGTGAGGGTGCCGCTGCTTACCGCAATATCCGTCCCTCCCGATAAATTGCGCGCCGCCACACACACGTTGTCGTCCGAGTGCAGCAGAATGATATCGGGTAAGGCCATGCCAATTCACCGCGGATCGTAGTTAGACGCATCCACATTGGATCGTAGGAGTCGCCTCCTACAGGGCTGCGAAATGCCGACCCTTTCGATTGCAATCGCCGCATCGCCGCCGCACAATTTAGTCTAACCGCCCCCGCCAGCGGGAACTATCTGCGCCGCACCGCAAAAAAGGGAAATGACCATGCGTTCTCGGTTCATCATTGCACTGTGGCTGGCGAGTTTTTGCGTTTTGGGAATTGCTGCTGCGCAATCGCCTGCTGCTGACGAAGGCAAAGCCAATTCGCCATCCGGCGAGCCAAAGAAAACTCCGCCATCGGCTTCCACCGAGTCGCCAATCGCGGGTCTGCCGGAAGGATGGAAGAAAGAGATCGAAATTCCGGAATGGCGTAACGAAAATACGGGCCGTGTTTATCAAGCCGCCAGCAAATTGAAACTTTGGGTCGAGCAAGGCTGGCTTGTGGCTCGGTATGAACGGCCGGAGCGTGGGTTGGAATGGCAAGCGGTTCTTGCGCAAGCGAAAGAGTCCAAGCAGCCGGACGTCCGGATCGATAACATGCCCAGAGGGTTCGAGTTAACCTATGGACCATACTTCATCCGTGAACACAACGGTTGGCTAAGCGTTTTTCGCGAGCGAAAGACGAATGATTCCCCGCAGTGGCCAAGCGTACCTCTGCCAAAAACCGCTAAATGGAGTAGTGCAGGCCGTTCACACGGTGAGTGGGACGACGGTGATTGGCGGTGGATTGGCTTCGGGTTCGACAACAACCCCACGTCTCAAGATCCAAGAGATTATCACTACGACATTTGGACGCGAGTCCAGCACAAAGCCCTCCCTCCCGTGTCCGGTTCTTTTCGAGATGGCATGGAAAGCAATCATTACGCGCTGGATGCATATTATCACGACTATACGTTTCACGATGAAGGAGATGTGTTCTTCGGACGTCGGTCGACCGACACGGAAGACCAGGTCCGCGCCAAGCTCGCGAATATCCTCAACGGCCGGCCAGCGCCGGAGTTGACCGTCAAGCGATGGTTCAACGAGCCGTCGGAGGCATCGTTCAAGAAACTCCAAGGCAAAGTCGTCCTGCTCTATTTTTGGAACGCCGACGATTACAGTGCGCTGGCCGCTCGACTCGAACGAAAGTACAAAGACCGCGGATTGGTGGTCCTCGGCGTGCATCCGGCCATGGACAGCGAAAAGCTCGACGAGCTGCTCAAAGAAAAGAACATCGATTTGCCCACCGCCATCGATACCGCTCGAACCGACACCGAACGAGCTTACACCGTGAAAATTTGGCCGACTTACTTTCTCATCGACAAGAGCGGCAAGGTCAGCCAGGGCTATTTGGACCATCCGCCGACTGACAAGCAAGTGGAAGCATTGCTGCAATAGGGCTTCTTGGGAAGGGAACAGATATGTCATATCGCGATTGGGTTCTCCTGCTCAGCCTGTGCGTTTGCGGAACAATATCTGCCGACGAGAAAAATCCTCCGGCGGATTCGGCGGCCACACAAGCAGCGCATCAAAAGACGGCGCTAACCGAAGATCAAATCGCCCGCGGCCGCGCCATTCGAGAGGTTTTGATTCGCGGCATTGATTTTGCCCGGGAGCACGGCGAGTGGCCGCAGGATTTGAGTGAACTTAAACTCGACAAACTGCCGGCGGTCACGTATCTCGGCCCGCCGCCAAAATTGGAGGGCTTGGAACGGCACCTTCTTGGCCAGCTGAAAAGTGTCTCGGCCGTGTGCCATGAATCGTTCGATCAACATCCTGACGGCGTTTGGGTCGGCTATGCCGATGGGCATATTGAACTGGTGCGCGATGCCGCGGCCCTGCCAATGGCGTTATCGCAATTTGGCCAGGCGCGTCCGCTCATCGAGAAATTCGCCAAGCCGCCTGAGTCTGGCAAAAAGCAAGTGCAAAAGGCCGATGCAAAACTCGTCCTCAAATTGGTCGATGAATCGGGCCAGCCCGTCGCGGGCGCGCAAGTCGGCGATTTTCTTTGGAACGCCGATTACGATTCACCGCGCGGCCGGGGCAGACTGACAACGTTGATCGGAGATCAAGCAACGCCGCAAGAAACCACCAGCGACGATAGCGGCCGTGCGGAGGTGCAGTACCAGTGGTTTTTCGATCCCGAAGATTCGCCCGATGGTCCAGCTGCGTTGATCGCCTATCACAAAGTGCGCGGCCTGATTGCGGTCACCAGCCTGGAGGCTGAGGCGTTTGCCAAACCGGATGGCGCAGCAGTGCCGACCATGGAAGTCAAACTTCATCGCGACATTCCCGTCAGGGGCGTGCTGAGCAGAATCGGCGCACCGCCGGCAACGGGCGAGCCGTTGTGGACGAACGTGTATGTTTACGCACTCTCGGGCCGTCAATTGCGGCCGATGTCGTCCATGTCGAAGAACCAGAATTTCGAATTTCTATTGCCGCCAGGCGATTATTCGCTGCACGCCTATGGCGACAACACCTACAACATCGACCGCTTCATTCGAGTTGCCGACGGCCTGTCCCCGCCCATCGTGCATCTCGATCTGCCGGCCGATCGACTGACCACACTCACCGGCCAGCCAGCGCCCGAATTGCGCGGCATCAAAGCCTGGAAGAATGGCGGCCCAATTACCCTCCAGCAGTTGCGTGGCAAATGGGTGGTGCTCGACTTCTGGGGTTACTGGTGCGGCCCATGCGTCGGCTCGATGCCCGAATTGATGAAGCTGCACGACGATTTTGGCGACAAGGGGCTGGTCGTCATCGCCGTACATGACGATTCGGTTGCTTCGCTCGAAGAAATGGATCAGAACTTGGCCGCCACCAAGAAATCGATCTGGAAAGACCGCGACCTGCCGTTTTTAGTGGCGCTCGATGGCGGCGGCGAACTGCCCATCGCCGGCACCGAACGCAGCGTCAAAGGCGCCACGCACGCCGCGTTTGGCATTCAGCACTGGCCCACCACCGTGCTGATCGATCCGCAAGGCAACGTGGTGGGAGAACGCGATGTCAGCAGCCCGGAATTGCGGTCGCTGCTGGAAAAAGAATTGAAGCCCGTGAAATAATTCGTATGTCGATTACGACGAACGATCCAGCCGCATCAGATAACTAGTTGCAGGAAAATTCGATGTCGGACCGCCTCTGCGTTCTCCTGCTTTGCTTGTGTTTCTGCCGACAAATTGTCGCTCAGGATCAAAATGTCAAGGCGGACTCTTCAGCTGCGCCGTCATCGACCCACAAAACGATCTTGACGGAAGATCAAATCACCCGCGGGCGCGCCATCCGTGAACTTTTGGTGGGCGGCATTGATTTCGCACGTGAACATGGCGTGTGGCCGAAGGACTTGAGGGAACTGAAAATCGAATATGTACCCACGGTTACTTACCTCGGCCCGCCGCCAGCGACGAAGAATGCCGAGCGGTTTCTCCATTTTCAGTTGGCGAATCTTTCGCCAGTTTGCCACGAAGCGCTGGAAAAGTATCCCGACGGCGTTTGGGTTGGATATGCCAACGGCCACATTGAATTGGTCTATGATGCTGCGGGCCTGAGATTGGCATTGTCGCAATTGGAACAGGCGCGCCCGTTTCTGGAAGATGCTCAGTTGAAGTCCGCGGTGGCGAGCACGGTGGTTCCCAAGCCCGATGCAAAACGAATGGTGAAGCTGGTCGATGAGGCCGGTCAAGCGGTCGAGGGCGCGCAAGTTGGCCATGTTTGGAATGCGAATGACGGGGCAGGCGGCAATCAAGTGCATCTGATGACGATCGGCACCAAGACTGCTGCAGAAGAGCCGATGAGCAACGCGTCAGGCAATGTTGAAATCCAATATTGTGCTTTCTTCTACGAGGACAATCCGCCGGATCGCCCGGCTCAGTTAATCGCCTATCACAAAGCACAAGGTCTAATAGCAATCGCTAATTTGCGGTCTGAGGATTTCATCAATACCGACGGCACGGTTTCGCCTCCCCTGATGGTGACGTTACACCCAGGGATTCGTGTAACCGGTTCACTCAGCCAGATCAGCGCGCGAGCGCAGCCTCCGACTGGTCGACCTTCACTGATATCTGCACGCTCCCCGGCACACGGCTACGACTGATGAGGTTCCTCTCGCAACATCAAGCGTTCGAGTTTTTTCTGCCGCCGGGAGATTATCTGCTCAATGCCGATGGGGACGATGTTTACGATGCTTACCGCTTTCTGAGGCTCACCAGCGGAATGGATTCCATGCAGCTGCATCTTGATCTGCCGCCCGATCGGCTCGCTTCTCTCAGCGGCAAGCCGGCTCCTGAATTAAAGCAGATTAAGGCTTGGAAGAACGGCGACCCGGTTACGCTCGGGCAGTTACATGGCAAATGGGTCTTGCTCGATTTTTGGGGCTATTGGTGCGGATCATGCGTCGAGGCGATGCCGGCACTCATGAAATTGCACGATGACTTTGGCGACAAAGGATTGATGGTGATTGCCGTGCATGACGATTCGGTCGAGTCGCTGGAAGAACTGGATAAGAATCTGGAGCAAACCAAGAAAGAGGTTTGGAAAGGTCGTGCCCTGCCGTTTCTGGTGGCGCTTGCGGGCGGCGGAAACACTCTCATCGCAGGCACAGAAAAAATCTCGACCGGCGCCACTCCTGCTGCGTACGGCATCAATTGCTGGCCGACGTCAGTGCTCATCGATCCCCAGGGCAAAATTGTCGGCCGACGTTTCGATCCCCGCGACCCTGAACTGCGGGCTTTGCTGGAAAAGGAATTAGGGTCGGCCAAGTAAAGCCGCTAAACCGCGTAATTGCCCCTATTCGCGGCAGTTTGCAGGCCGGATTCCGGCCCGGGGATCAAATTCGCCCCGGGCAGCGTCTATAATCGTAGGTGGCGGTTGAAAGTGCGCAATTTGGCCGGTGACAGCGGTTTGCAGATGTAGCGGATGTAGGAGGCGACTCCCGTCGCCGATGGCGCAACGACTGGCGTCAATCGCCGTCGGGAGACGGCTCCTACAAATGGGAAAAACAAATCGGCCCTGATCCGAAAAGAGCGTCATTTGGAAAATGGGCCAGCGGTCGGGTAGAATGGCGATCTATTGTGTACTTATGTACATTTTACCGTTGACTTGGGAGCCCGCTGCCGATGGATGCTGAATTGAATCATCCTGACATCTTCGCCGTGAAGCCTGCGCAAGCCGGGCCCTTACGGTTTTCGACCGTTTTTCACCGTTTATGGCCGTTTCGAGCGGTTTATCCCCGTTTTTGCGGTTTCGCCCGTTTTCTGACTTTTTTTTCGATTGCGTTCACGTCCCCTGCTGATCGTCTCGGAACCAGACCGTTGAGGAGAACGTAGCCGTGGCTACCGGAATTGCCCCGAAAGAATCTGGCGCGCCGAAAAGGCCGGGCGGCAAGTTCGTCGAATATGGCGACTTCATCGACGGCCAGTTGCGGCACACCCGCGGGCAGGTGAAGCTGGTCGAAATTGCCAACGGGCTGCTGGTCTTGGCCGTCAGCGCGATTGCCTTCTTTTTGCTGGCGGCGGTGCTCGATCACTGGATAATCCACGGCGGATTGAGCCTCATTGAACGCCTGTTTTTGTTTTGCGCCGTCCTCGGGGGCCTCGGCTACGGTTTCTGGCGAATGATTGTTCCGGCTCTCGTCGGCCGGGTGAACCCGGTCTATGCGGCGCAGACGATTGAACGCAGCAAGCCGTCGCTCAAAAACAGCCTCATCAATTTCCTGTTGTTTCGCCAACGGCCCGAAGAAGTTTCGCCACGCGTCTTGCAGGCTCTGGAAAAGCAAGCGGCGACCGGACTGTCGCAGGTAAAAATCGAACAGGCGGTCGATCGCACGCGGCTGATTCATCTCGGCTATCTGCTGATCGCATTGCTCGCGGCGTTTGCCATTTATTTTGTGGTGTCGCCGAAGAATCCGCTCGCCACGGTGGGACGCGTCATGCTGCCCTGGGCCGATTTGGCGGCGCCGGCCCGCGTCAGCATTCTCGAGGTGCAGCCCGGGCAGACCACCGCTTTTCGCGGTCAATCGGTGAAAGTTTCCGCCGAGATCGAAGGCTTAAGGGGCGACGAGGCCGTGCAATTGCTGTACACGACCGCCGATGGGCAGGTGGTCGATCACGCCATTCCGTTGCACATTCCCCCCGACAGCTATCGGCACCTGGCCACGCTGCCGGAAAGCGAAGGTGGGCTGCAGCAGGATGTCGATTACCGCATTGTCGCCGGCGACGCCACGAGCCGCCTATATCACATCCATGTGATGCCGGCGCCGACCATTGTGATCGAAAGCGTCGATTACAAATATCCGGCCTACACCGGCCTGCAGCCAGCCACGGTGAAACGCCGGGGCGATTTGAAAGCGATCGAGGGCACCGAAGTCACGCTGCACGCCGTGGCTAATCAACCCCTGAAGTCGGGCACGATCGATTTTAATTGCGACGGAAAACCAGACCGCGTGTTGAAGGTCGACGGCCAGAATGCGACGTTCACCTTCAAGCTGTCGCTGAACGATGCTCGCACCGCGCCGCTACATGACAGCTACCAGTTGCGGTCGGTGAACATGGAGGGCATCGAGAATCCGCAACCGGTTCGTCACAAGATTGAAGTCGTTCCCGATCTGCCGCCGGAGGTGACGTTCCTCACGCCGCAGCAGGAAGAAATCTCGTTGCCCGTTGATGCGCAAATTGTGCTGGAAGTGCGGGCGATCGATCCCGACTTTGCGCTGAATGGCGTTTCACTGCGGGCCAAAACCCAGCGGGGCAAACTGCTCGATCAGTCGTTGCTGCCCGCTGTGCCGCATAACGGTCCGTTTGTTGGCAAGTATCAGTTTGTGCCGGCGCGGCTGGGACTCAAAGAGGGAGACGTGGTGCGCTATCTGGCGACAGCGGTCGACAATAAAACGCCGCAAGCCAACGAGGTGCTCACGTCGGAACGACGCATCCGAATTACCGCGGCAGAAAATCTGAATCGCCGGCCGCAGCCCAATCAATTGGCGGATGACCATCAAAACCAGCAGGGCGATCCGCAGCAACAGAACGACCGCCATCAAGGCCAGGCAAACCAAGACAATCAAAACAACAACGATCGGCAGAATCGCAATCAGCAGCCCAACGGTCGGCAGCGCGATCCTAATCGGCCGCGCGACCCGAACGACAATCAAAACGACAATCAGGATCATCAGCCGCAGAACGGGCTGAATCAGCCCAATCAGGACAACGATCCGAACAAAAAGCCGGACGACGGCAAGAATCAGCCGCAGAGCAAGCAAAACGGCGCACAGCGCGACGAAAACCGCAGCCAGAACGATGCTGGAAAGAAAGACGAGAAACAGCAGAATCCCCAAAATGCAACCGGTCAGCAAAACAACAATCAAGACAGTAATCCAAAGGGCAATCAGCAGCAGCAAAACAGGCCCGGCGATAACAAGTCGCAGAAAGGCGACGGCAAGAACCAACAGAACAGCGGACAGAATCAACAGCCGGGCGGCAGCAATCAGCAGCAGCAAAAAAACAATTTCAACAACTCGCAAAGCGGCGGCAAAGACAGCTCACAGAAAAATGGTTCCAGCCAAGATCAGAACAATTCCGGCCAGCAGAATGGCAATCAACAGCAAACTGGCGGTGGCCAATCGAACGATAATGGCCAGCAGCAAAACAGTCCCAGTCAAGGACAGCAAGGAACCGCTAAACAGTCGGACGGCGCCAACAACGGCGCGGGGCAGAAAAATGGCGATCCGCAAAAGGGTGGCGAGCAAAAAAGCGGCGAACAGCAAAACGGAAATAATTCTCAAAACACCGACGACCGCAAAACCGCCGCCGATGTGAAGCGCGAGAACAATCAGCAAGACGGCGGCAAGTTGGGCAAACAACAAGACCAGCAATCCAAAGATCGAAACGGCAATTCTTCACCCGGTGCGCAGCCCAATTCCGGCGGCGTCGATACCGGCGAAGGGGGTCAATCTCCCGATCAGCAAAATCAAAGCGGCGGCCCGCAGAAACAAAGCGCCGGTTCGCAAAAGCAACCCGGCAAGAACAACTCGGGCGGCAGCCCAGCGAGCGGCGATAAGAACAAGCCCGGAGACGATTCGCAAAACACGCCTCCGCCCGCTGACGGCACCGATGACGGCAGTGCGATCGAAAACATCCTCAAACACGAGCAGCAAAACGAAAACGGTCAGTCGCCTGGCCAGCCGCAAAATAATGACCAAAAGCAAAACGGCGGGCGGCAAACGGGAGCCGACCAGCTATCGAAGCCCGGCGACAAACAGCAGCCCGGCGCGTCGCAGCAACAATCCGGCGGCAACAATCAGCAAAACAATCCCGATCCACAAAATGGCATGAACAGCCAGCCGGATGCCAAACAGCAATCGGACGGAAATCAGCAGCCAGGACAGAAGCAAAAACCAGATCAAGGCCAACAATCGGGACAGAACCAGCAGCCAGGGGAGAATCCGCAGCCTGGTTCAAAGCAGCAGCAGGACGGAAATCCGCGCGATCAGCAGCAGCAACCCGGCGGGAATCAACAGCAACCATCAGTCAACGGAAACTCGGCTACCAAACAGCAGCAATCACCCGGCGGCCAGCAACCAAACGGACAGCAACTGGGCGGTCAAAAGCCCGATGGCCAACAACCAAGCGGTCAGCAACCTGACAAGCAGCCCGGGCAGCAACCAGGTGCCAATCAGCAGCAACCCGGCGGCGATTCGCAGAAGAATCAGAATCAAAACTCGCAGTCCGCTGGCCAAAAAGCAGGCGAGAAATCCGATCCGCAAAATGGCACGCAACCCGACAAGTCGCAGCAACAACCTGGCGATGGCAAACAGCCGTCCGATCAGCAGCCATCGGCCAGCCAGCAGAATTCGCAAGGTAACACGGGCAGCAGTCAACAGAATTCCGACAAGCAGGGCTCGCCCGAAACGCAGCAGGCAGCCAAGCCACGCGACAAGAAATCGGACGACACCGGCAAGTCGGGCGAGACGTCGAACGAAGGCCAATCGCCCAGCGTAAGCCAGCACGAATCGAACTCCAAAGGTCAGCAAGAAGGCAGCCAATCGGGCGGCGGCGGCAAAGGGGGTGGACAAAAAGGCAACCAGCCAGGCCAAGGCGAAGCCGGCAAAAATACTTCCGACGACGACGGCGCGGGGAAATCGAACGAGGCTGGCAAAGGCGAAACCGGAACCAAGGCCGGCAAAGATCAGAAATCCGCCGAGCGCACCGGCCAAGCTGGCAACGAAGCCGGCAAGGGCTCGACCAGCCGGTCGACGAACGATGGCTCGAAAAAATCGGATTCCGATTCCAACGCCGACAGCAAAAACAATTCTCGCGAGCAGGGCGAGCCCGGCAGAGGGCCGCACAACTTCTGAAGGGGGTCTATCGAACGGCGATACCGACAACCCGCCACCGCCAGCGCCATCAAACCGGATGAAGCCAACCTGAACTATGCCAAGAAAGCGACGGAGTTAGCGCTCGATCATCTCAAGGCGGCTATGAAGAATCCCAAAGAAGGGCAAGAGCTGCTCAACAAACTAGGCTGGACCCGTGAGGAAGCAGAACAGTTTATTCAGCGTCAAGAAGAGCGGCTGCGAAATCTCGAAAAGCCCGACCCGAAGGACGAAGCCCGGCGTGAAGCGGAAGACGCCTTGCGAAGCCTTGGCCTGCGTCCCGGCCGCACCACGCGCACCGGCGCGGGGCTCACTAGCGACGCCCAGCGCGGCCTGTCGTCCGGCCATCGCACCGCACCGCCGCCGGAATACGCCGAGCAATACAAGGCGTTCAGCCAGGGAATCAATCAAGTAGGCGGGAAGTAACGTTGGCCCTCGGTCCCTTGTCCTTTCGTTCATGTAATCGCGGTGTGGCCATTTATCGGTTACCATCGTCATTGCAAAGGACAAAGGACCCATGACCAAGGACAATGCCTCTCGCTACCTCGTTCCGTTTCGCCCCAAAGGCGTGCCGCATCACTTCACCGATATGCTCATCATTGGCGGCGGACTAGCCGGATTGCGGGCGGCCAATGCGGTTGATTCCGCGCTTTCGGTGCTGGTGATCACCAAGGAAGCGCTGCCGCAATCGAACAGCACGTATGCTCAGGGGGGCATCGCCAGTGTGATCGATCCGGAAGACCGGTTCGAAGATCACATTGCCGACACGCTTACCGCCGGCGGCAAGCTGTGCGATCCGGCGGTGGTCGAAATGGTCGTCCGCGAAGCCCCGGAGCGAATTCGTGAGCTGATCGCCTGGGGCACCCACTTCGATCTGGAAGCTGGCGAACTGGCGCTGGGCCGCGAAGGCGGACACAGCCATGACCGCATTGTGCATGCCTTGGGAGACGCCACCGGTAAAGAAGTCATGCGGGCTGTCATCGAACACACAGCGAATTTGCCGAACGTGCAAACCTGGGAAGACACGTTCACGATCGATCTGTTGACCAACGACGGCGCTTGCTGTGGCGCATCTCGTTTGGAACGCCGCTCACGGCAAGACCATGGTCTGGGCCAAACAAACCATCCTCTGCACCGGCGGCTGTGGCCAGGTGTTTCGCGAGACGACCAATCCGGAAGTGGCCACCGGCGACGGATTGGCCATTGCTTGCGCGCACGGCGCAGAGCTGCGCGATATGGAGTTCATGCAGTTCCACCCCACGGTGCTATACATCGCCGGCAGCAGCCGCAATCTGATTACCGAAGCCATGCGCGGCGCCGGCGGCCGGCTAATCGATCGCAACGGTCATCGCTTCATGCTCGATTACGACTCGCGTGCCGAGCTTGCCCCGCGCGACGTGGTGAGCCGCGCCATCGTGTCGCAAATGGAAAAGACCCGGCATCCCAATGTGTATCTCGACATGAGCCATCTCGATCCGGCGACAGTGCGGGCTCGTTTTCCCGGCATGGCCGCAATTTGCGCGGAATTTGGCCTCGACATCACGCGCGATCCAATTCCAGTGCGGCCCGGGGCGCACTACATGATCGGCGGCGTGACGGTTGATTTGGCCGGTCGTACCTCGCTCAACGGACTTTGGGCCGCCGGCGAAGTCACTTCCAGCGGGTTGCACGGCGCTAACCGTTTGGCATCGAACAGTCTGCTGGAAGGCCTCGTTTACGGCACGCACGCCGGGGCCGGTGCCGCGGAGGCCGCCGAAAAAGTGCCCGATTCGTTTCAGATTGTGCCGCTGGAAAACCGGGCCGTCGCCGACAGCGGCGAGCCGTTGAACTTGATCGATATTCGCAATTCGCTCAAATCGCTAATGTGGCGGGCATGCGGCGTGCGGCGAGATGCCTCACGACTCACGGAGGCCGCCGAAGACATCGATCGTTGGTGCAGTTACGTGCTGCCGCGTCAGTTTAACCATCCGGACGGTTGGGAGTTGCAAAACATGCTAGTCGTCGCGCGGCTGATGATCCGCGCCGCCGCCCAGCGCGAAGAAACTCGCGGCGTACACGTGCGGACCGATTTTCCCGAAACCGACGACATGCACTGGCAACGGCATTTGGCGTTTAGGAAAGAGCAGTAGGCGACCGACCCGGTTGGGGTATTACTTGCAAATGCACCCGAAAGAGAGTGAATCGATGAGCGACGAAGCGTGGGTTGAAGTTTATCGGGCGAAAGATGCCGTCGAAGCGCATCTGGTTTACGATGCGCTGGAAGACGCCGGCATCAAAGCCCTGATTGATGGCGAAACTCTCGGCAATTCTTTCGGAGCGCTGCCGCTGGGGTGGACCACCGCGCCGCGGATTCTGGTTGCCAAAGTCGATTATCAAAAGGCGCTTGATATCATTCGGCAATCGCAAGATCAAACAGACTAAATCCGATTTCGCCAATAGCCTGGTCGACGCTTGGCACGAGCTATAGCCACCACGACCACTCGATAGGTCTCATCGCGAAATACGATCCGAAAAGGATATCGCCTCAGCGAACATTAACGGCATCCATTTAACTTTAAGGGAAATCGATCCGGGGCCGCCACAATTCTGTCGATGGCTTCATCAACAGCCGATATGAAACCGATTGCCGCACCGAGGCTGCGCTCCCGGTACCAATCGACCGACTCGTCAAAATCGGTTCGGGCCTCGACGAGATATTCAATTGTCCTGGTCATGACCAATTCGCGCAAGCGCCTCTGCCCGAACTTGCGACCACGGCACGGTCATTGCACTTCCGGCATTCAATTCGGCCACACGGCGTTCGATTTCGCGGGCCCATTCGTCCGTGAAAATCGGCTCCGATTCCGGGGGTACGGTATCCCAAAGAGCGTCGATCAGTCGCAGCCGATCTTCCGTTGGCAATCCCTGCGCAGCCGACAACACGGAATGGAAGTCGTTCATGGCCGTAACCCTTTCCCTTGAATTATAGCAGTTTTGGCCGCAATTCGCACCAATCAATTCCCCGTCGGGCAGATCCTCTGGGTCCTGGATTTTCCAAGGGCTTTCTTAGCATAATACGAGTTCACACCCTGCGCCGCCAAAACCCTTGCGAAGGATCGCGAATTGGAAGCTCGCAATCGGGAACTGTTCTTTGCACATGGAAACAGCACTCGCTCGGACGGACATCAATCAACTTCGTCATTGGCTCGATCATCCGCAGGAAGCAGGCCGTTGGCTCACGGCATGGGGCGTCGACGATGTCGATCGCGCGCACGCTAGCCTGCTGCGGATGGCGCTGGCCGGCATCACGCTCGATTTGCTGGCCAATATTTGCGATCAGCTGGCAGAGAATCTGCCCCGCACCAGCGATCCCGATATGGCGCTGAACAACTTCGACCGCTTCGTGGCCACGGCCCGAAATCCGCTGTCGTTGGCTTCGCTGTTCGAGCGCGATCCAGAAGCGCTGCCGATTCTGCTGCAGATTTTTTCGACCAGCCAGTATCTCAGCGATTTGCTGGTCACCGACTCGGAAGCGTACGACCTGCTTGCGGATCACCGAAGGTCAACCGGTGGCGCGCGACCGTCCTGGTCGACGAATTGGCCGCGGAAGTGGCGGCCTTGAACGATGAACGCTCGGTCATGACCGCGCTCCGCCGGTTCAAACGTCGCGAAACGCTGCGCATTGCCTACGGCGATATCATCCGCGGACAGCGGTTGGAAACGGTTACCAGCCAGATCTCCTACCTGGCCGATGCGATGCTCGAAGCCGCGGTGCAGTTCGCCCGCGACGCCTGGAGCAAAAGCGGGGCGCGCCGCGACGGACCGATGGCAAACGCTCTCGCTTTGTCGTGCTGGCGATGGGCAAACTGGGGGGCGGCGAATTGAATTATTCCAGCGACATCGATTTGATTTTTCTCTATGAAGCCGATGGCTCGACCGACGGTCAGCGGCCCATGGCCAACGTCGAGTTCTTCGATCGGCTGGCACGCGACATCACCAAGCTGCTGACTGAGTCAACCGATTTGGGCACGGCCTACCGCGTCGATCTGCGGCTGCGGCCGGAAGGGCAGCGCGGGCCCATGGTGCCTAGCTTGGAAAGTGCGCTGCACTATTACGATGTTTCCGGCCGCACTTGGGAACGACAAGCGTTTGTGAAAGCCCGCGCGGCGGCCGGCGATTTGGATTTCGGACAAGAGTTCTTGAAACAACTGGAGCCGTGGGTTTATCGCCGCTATCTCACACGGGCCGACATCACCGGCATCAAGGCGCTCAAGCGGCGGATCGAACAGCATGTGAAGAACGAAGGCGCCGACATGCGGAATGTCAAAACCGGCCACGGCGGCATTCGCGATATCGAATTCACCATTCAGTTCTTGCAGCTCCTGAGCGGCGGCGATTTGCCCGATCTGCGCACCGGCAACACGCTGGAAGCCATCGCCAAGCTGGAAAACGGCGGCTGCCTCACGCGGCAAGAACGCTCGATTCTCGAAGAAAACTATGCATTCCTGCGAAAAATCGAGCACCGCTTGCAAATCATGTTTGATTTGCAAACGCACTTGTTGCCGACTTCAAAAAACGAACTGCGGGCACTGGCCATTCGCATGGGCTATGCCGATTCGCCCGCTGCCGCGGCGCTGGATGCCTTCACCAGCGACTATCAGCAGAAGACCTCGCTAAACCGCAAAATTCTCGACCATTTGTTGCACGATGCCTTTGGCGAAGAAGATAAGACCGAGCCAGAAGTCGACCTGGTGCTCGATCCCGATCCGCAGCCGGAGCAAATTTCGAACGTGCTGGGGCGCTATCCGTTCCGCGATGTGCCATCGGCATATCAGAATCTGATGACGCTGTCGCAGGAGCGCATCCGCTTTCTCTCGACGCGACGGTGTCGGCATTTTCTGGCTTCCATCGCGCCGCGCCTGTTGCCAGCCATTGCCGACACGCCCGATCCCGATCAAACGCTGGTGAGTCTGAGCAAAGTCAGCGATTCGCTGGGCGGCAAAGGCGTGCTGTGGGAGCTGTTCAGCTTCAATCCGCCGTCGCTGCATTTGTATGTCGAGCTGTGTGCTTCAAGTCCGTATCTGTCGAGCATCTTGATCAGCAACCCCGGCATGATCGACGAGCTGATGGATAGCCTGGTGCTCGATAAACTGCCGTCACGCGATTCGCTGGAAGCCAATCTCAAAGAACTGGCCCACGCCGCTGAAGACCTCGACCTGGTGCTGCACAGTTTCAAAAATACCCAGGTGCTGCGGGTCGGCGTCCGCGACATTTTGGGCAAGGAAGACATCGTCGCCACATGCAGTTCGCTGGCCGATATTGCCGAAGTGTGCTTGCGGCTGATTACGCGAACCGAGTACGGCAAGTTGTCGACGAAAGTCGGCGAGCCGATGATCGCCGAAGGCGATGGAGCGGGAAATCCGTCGGAGTTCATCGTCTTGGCAATGGGCAAATTCGGCGGCTGCGAAATCAATTACCACAGCGATTTGGACATGGTCTTTTTGTACGAGGCCGATGGCGCCACATTCCATGCCCGCCGCACACGCCGCAGCGGCGAGACCACGACGAATCAGCATTTCTTCAGCGACCTGGGGCAACGCATCATCAAGATGGGCAGCCAGCTTGGCCCGCACGGCCGTCTGTACGAAATCGATCCACGATTACGGCCCACCGGCAAGAGCGGCGCGCTGGCGACATCGCTGGCAGAATTTCGACGCTACTTCGAAGAAGGCTCGGGCCAGCTTTGGGAGCGGCAGGCGCTCTGCAAAGCCCGGGTCGTCTACGGTTCGCCCAGTGCAACCGCTGCCGTGATGCAAACCATTGCCGATTGTGCGTACAACCGGCCGTGGCGGCGCGAGGATGCCGCGGAAATCCGCAACATGCGGCGGCGGATGGAAGAGACGGCCAAGCCGAATAACTTGAAACGTGGTCCGGGCGGTTTGGTTGATGTAGAGTTCATCGCGCAGATGCTGCAACTCAAGCATGGCGGCGAGCATCCCGAGGTGCGCCAGCCAGCGACGCTTGACGCCTTGGCAGCATTGGAAAAAATCGGCGCGATCTCGCGCGACGATTTCGATTATTTCAGCGGCAGCTACCGAATTCTGCTGGCCATGGTCAGCCGGCTGCGGCTGATGAATACCACCGCCCGGCACGATTTGCCAGACGACCACGAAGAGCAAGTGAAACTGGCGCGGCTGCTGGGTTATCCGGACCGCGAGAAGCTGTTGATCGATTGCGAAAAGCTGACGCGCGACAATCGGGCGCTTTCGATCGCATTTTCGCGCGGGAAGGCACCGGCTGACAAGGAATTCATTGTAGAGGACGCAGCGGATCGCGGAGGACGCGCGGAACGATCAAAACATTCTTCTGCTTTAACTGCATCTTCTCTGCGTCTCCCTGCGCCCTCTGTGGTTAAATAATTGACGTAGTTCACTTCCCGGCTTCGCGCAGCGCGGATCGGTGGCTTCTTGCAAACCTTCGCCAATCAGATTGTATGCCAGTACCGTCAAAAAAATCGCAAGGCCGGGGAAGAGAATCAGCCACCACATTTCCATGTGGTCGCGCCCCTTCGAAAGCAAATCGCCCCAGCTGGGGTTTGGCGGCGGGGGACCGAAACCTAAGTAACTGAGTCCGCTCTCAATCAAAATCGCGCCGGCAATGCCAAACGTGATTGGCACCAACACCGGCGCCAGCGCGTTCGGCAAAATATGCCGGAAAATAATTCGCACCGGCTTCACGCCCATGCCCGGGCAGCCATCACGAATTCGCTTTCGCGCAGCTTCAGAAATTCCGCTCGCGCAACCGCGCAATGCTGGTCCACTGCGTGCAACCGATGATCGCCATCGTATGCCAAATGCGCGGTCTTTCCAGCAGGCTGACGAGCGCCAAAATCAACACCAGCGTAGGAACACACAGCACGATTTCAATGATGCGGCTGATCACGGTATCGACCGTGCCACGAAAATACCCGGCCAACGAACCCAGCACAATGCCGATCGTGCCGGCAACGCCCATCGAGACAAAACCCACCAACAGCGCGGTGCGCGTACCATGCACCATGATGGCGAAGACATCGTTGCCTTCGTAAGTCGTGCCGAACAAATTAACGTGGTTCGGGCGACCGTCTTGACCGTTCGGGTTGCCGGGACGGTCACCCCATTCGTTGTCGCGCACGCGGCGAAAGGGGTCTTGATAAACCAGAGGCCAGACCGCCCAGCTCTCGGGATCCTTGTCCTTCAGGCTCTGGGGGGTCACCAGCCGCAGGTCGCGTCGCAAGGCGGCGCTTTCCCAATTGCTGTTGAGGTAGCCCAAGGCGGGAAAGTAAATCGCGCCTTTGTATTTGCAAACGACGGGCTTGGTGCCGACGATGGCGGGCGCGAAGATGGCCACGAGAGATAGAAAGCCGACAAACACGAGCGCGCTCATCGCTAACTTGCGGCGACGAAATCGCAACCAGGTCTCACCCCAATAGCCGCGCGACTTCGCCTGGATCGGCTGTTCGATCTCATCGACGATGGCCGGAATTGCAGGAACGGTGGACATTAGATTCAACGAACCACTGAGTCACGGAGACACAGAGAAGCAAACGGGAAAAGAAGCCGTTCCTAATTTCTTCGTCCTATTTCCTGTTCCCTCAGTGTCTCTGTGTCTCCGAGGTTCAATTTCCGATTACGAATACGTCACGCGTGGATCGACCACGGCGTATAAAACGTCGGCCAGCAATTGCCCCAACAAGGTCAGCACAGAAAACAGCAGCACCAGCCCCATAATCGTGGTGTAATCTCGCTCCCGGATCGATTCGAAAAACAGCCGGCCAATTCCCGGCCAGGTGAAGATTTGCTCGATGATGATTGCGCCGCTCAAGAGCAGTGGTAGCGAGAGCCCCAGCATGGTGACAAACGGTATCAGCGTATTGCGGAAAGCATGCTGCACAATCACTTGGAATTGCGAAGCCCCTTTGGCTCGTGCGGTGCGGATGTAGTCTTGTCGCATGACTTCTTGCATATTCGCTTGGATAAAGCGGGTATCGTAAGCCAGCGTGCCATACGTCATGCAGAGGGTGGGTAACAGCGCGTGCCAGAATAAATCAGAGGCCTTTCCCAAGGTCGAAAGGGAATCGAACTGCTGGCTCGTCATGCCGAACAGCGGCAACTCCAACCAGGTGCCTTTCAGCTCGACCGCGAACACCATCTGCAGAAACAACGCCGCGACGAACGCCGGCAACGAATAGAGCATGTACAGCGTCACACTCATAGCTCGTTCGTCAAGTTTCCCTCCCCGGGCCGTGCCGTACAGCCCCAACGGAATCGCGAGCAGATAACCCAACAGCAGCGAGGTGCCGGAAATCAGCAGCGTCGGCCCGATGCGTTCACTGATGAGCTGGGCGACGCTTTCCGGTCGCGTCAAGCTGCCCCCTAAATTGAATTGCAGAACGTTCGTCAGCCACCCGACATATGCCGCCGGCCACGGTTTATCGAGGCCATAAATCTTCATCCGCTCTTCGCGGTCTTTGGCACTCACTTTGACGCGGGGGTCCATCCGCTCCATCTTCGCCGAGAGCGGGTCACCCGGCATGCTGCGAACCAACCCATAAATCAAAAACGTAACCGCCCAGAGCGTGAAGATTCCGATCAACAGCCGTCGGGCAAGATAATTCCACATGGTAGGAATGACGAATGACTAAATTCGAATGACGAAAGAAACTCCAAATTCAAAATCCGAATGACAAAACGAACGTTGACTACGCCCTAAGGTTTGGAATTTGGGGCTTGGAATTTCATTCTTCATTCGAATTTCGCCATTCGTCATTAAATGCGCTCTCTCGTCAGCGTTGGTTTTTCCCTGGACTACTGTGCCGCTTTCCAAATGCTGCTAAACCCCGGATCGTAATGGTATGGCCCGCGTGGGCTGAATTTGTAACCGCGCAGTGACTTGTTGAAGCCGTAAAAAGAGTTGCGCCAGAACAGGAACGTGCAGGGTTGATCGTGGAAAATAATTTCGTCGATCTTGGCGTAAATGGCGGCCCGCTTTTCGCGATCGAATTCTTTGCGGCCGGCAATGAACAGCTTGTCGACTTCCGGATTGGAATAGCGCAAGAAATTGCGTCCATCGTCGATGGCCGGCGTACTATAGATGTTGTCGTCATCATCCGGATCGGCGCCGGTGCCCCACCCGCCGTAATAGGCCTGAAAATCGTGATTCTTCAGCTTCGTGAACAGAACCGTGGCTTCAATCGGCTGGACAGTGCAATGCACGTGGATCAACTCTAGGCACTGCCGCATTAATTCGCAGTTGCGAAGTCGTTCGTTGTCTTGTTGCCGCACTAGAATCGTGAAGTCGAAGGGCACGCGACGGCCGTCGATCATTTTGTCGCGAATGCCGTCGCCATCGCTATCGACCCAGCCGGCTTCGTCCAGCAGTTTCTCGGCCTTGTCGAGATCTTGATGATATGGTGTGAGTGGAGGTTTCGGCGCAAACCAGGCTGTCGGATAGCTGGTGCCGGCGCACGGCTCGGACATTCCGTATAAATACTTGTCGAGCATTTCACGGTAATCGAAGGCATACGCCATGGCCTGCCGCACGCGAAGATCTTTGAAAAATGGCGCCGCCGGAGAATCCACGTTGTAGCCAAAAAACCAATACAGCCATTCAACCCCGTACGCCTTGGTGTTTTTGGCGTAGAAATCGGCGCCGCCGGTTTGCGTGGCCCATTGTTCCTGAGGGATTTCAAATTCGTCGATCTCGCCCGACATCAGCGCTAGCCGAGCGGTGTTGGGGTCGGTAATGATTTTGAACCGCACTTCGTCAAAATACGGTGTGTCGCGCACCTGCTTGCCGTCGTGCATGTACCAGGCTTCTCGCCGCTGGCAGACAATTTCGTCTCCGCGGGTGCGGCTAACCAACTGGTACGGTCCGCCGCAAACAGGTTGATTTTCTGATTTTTGAAATTCCGGCAGGCGCTGCAAATTATCCCACGTCATCGTGTCCAGCTTGGCATATAGCGGCTCGTAAATGTGCTGAGGGATGACCGGCCATTGCAAATTCCAATCGCTGGTGGCCAAAGCCTGTTTGTGGAAGACGACAAATGTGTAATCGTCGTAGGCGACGACATCGGCCAGGCGGTCGCAGGTTGATCGCACCGCCGGCACCGGAATTTTCAGATTCATGATCGCATGAAATGAAAATTCCACGTCACGGGCCGTTATTGGCTTGCCGTCCGACCAGGTCAAATCGCGACGTAACACCACTTTGTCGCACAAATGGTCCTTGCTCGTCTGCCACTTCTCAACCGCAGCCGCGTCGGCAAACGGAATCAGATTCCAATCGAACGTGAACGGCTGAAACTGAATCAACGGCACCAAGTCGAACTCGTGAATCGAGTCGATCATGATCGGGTTCGTGTTGTTCACTTCCCCTAACAAATGACGAGTGATTCTCGCGTTCTGATCGGGTTGTTGGCCACCCTCGGGCAGCCGGCCCAGTGCGCTCAAGATTTTCGTGTTATTCTCGGGACTGTCGTTTTTGAGGGCCAGCGCTTCCGGCACGGTGACCAGCGGCGGATGTTTGGCCAAATCTTCCTCAAGCAGCTTGATCGGACTGCGAATCGGCTTGTCTTCCCACTCGACCAGCTTGTCGAGCTCTGCCAATGTGGCTGGGGGATGAATCGCTTGCGACGATTTACTTTCGGCGCTGGAATCGACAGACGGCGTCGAAGCTGCGTTGGGCGAGCCAGCATCCGCGGTTGGAGACTCAGCAGCCGCTTTGGAACCTGGCGGATTCGCATCTTCGCCAGTCTTTGCCGCCGGGCCGGCCTTTTCGCCGCTACAGGCCGCTAAAGATAGGCAAAATAATGCACTGAGAAAGCAGCAGAAGCCCGTTCGATCCGTCATTTTGCCGTCCTTTCCGTGGCGGTTGCCCGATCTGCGCTGGCCGTCACCGTCGACGAATTTCGCTTTGAAGCGCCTCGGGCAATGTGCAGTGCATGCATGCTAAACCGTCGCTTAGATAGTGGTCAAGCTGCGCAGGCGTGGTTTGCTAGCATGGCAATCCGTGTTGCTTGGCCTGCCGGGGCACAGTATTCTTCCGCGGTTCCGTTTCTGACCGCGATCGATCTCCAGGCGGATGAGGGAGCATTATGCAATCGGCCGACGCACGGAAGCGCGCCGTGGCGCAGCGATTTTTCATTCTCGGCATCTTAACGCTGGCGGTGGCATTTGCGCCGCAAGGAGTTCGCACTTCTCGCGCGGACGAGATGCAATGGATTTGGACTCCCGCACAGGCGCAAGAAAAGAATGTGCCGCCGGGTTCGGTCTACTTCCGTAAATCGTTCCCCTTGGGTCAGCCGGAAAGCGGCGAAGTACAGGTCAGTTGCGACAACGCCTACGATCTGTTCGTCAACGGTCGCAAAGTTGCCGACGGCGACAACTGGCGCACCATGCAGAAGCACGACATCACGAAGTTTCTCACCCCCGGCCGCAACACCGTGGCCATTAAAGCCACGGTCAAAGCGCAAGGCAGCGCCGGTCTGGTGGGCCGCGTGATTGTGAAAGAAGCGGGGGGCACATTCCTGGCTTACAACACGAACGACACCTGGCGCACCAGCCTGCAAGAATTTCCGCAATGGACAAAGCACTATTTCAACGACGTGCAATGGCTGCCCGCCCGAGTAATCGGCGAGTTCGGCAAAACCGCGCCGTGGCTCGATGAAGTGCAAATGCCCGGCGGCACTCCGGCCGGTCGATTCGAAACGCTTCCCGAATTCCGCGTTGAAGCGGCCGTGCCCCCGGAAGATACCGGCTCGCTGCTGACGATGACTTTTAACGAATTCGGCGACATTCTGGCGTCGAAAGAAGGCACCGGAATTCTGCTCATCCGCGATCCGCATCATGATGGCAAATTCGAAAAGGCCGAGATGTACTGCGATCGAATCACCAACTGCCAGGGTTTGCTCGCGCTCAACGGTCAGGTTTACGCGGTCGGCAGCGGTCCCGATGGCCTTGGGCTGTATCGCATTAGCGATAGCCAGGGCAATCATCACGGCGACATGGTCGAAACGCTGCTGAAATTTACTGGTGAAGCCGCCGAACACGGCCCTCACTCGGTGACCTTGGGTCCCGACGGTTTGCTATACGTCGTGCTGGGCAACCACACGCAGGTGGATAAAAAGCCCGAGGACACCAGCCCCTTGCATCACGTTTATGAAGGCGATTTGCTGACCCCGAAGTATGAAGACCCGCACGGCCACGCCGCGGGCATCAAAGCACCTTGCGGCACGATTGTGCGGACCGACGTAAACGGCAGCTTCGTCGAGCTGTTTGCCGGCGGGCTGCGAAATTGCTATTCGATGGCTTTTAATCGCAGTGGCGAGCTATTCACATGGGATTCCGACATGGAATGGGATGTGGGAATGCCCTGGTATCGATCAACGCGCGTGCTGCACGTAACGCCGGGCGCCGATTTCGGCTCGCGCAGCGGCTGGAGCGTGTGGCCGGAATACTATTTCGACAGCTTGCCTTCGATTGCCGACACCGGCCGGGGTTCGCCCACGGGCATTGCAGTTTACGACCACGTCATGTACCCGCGGCGCTATCACGATGCGCTCTTCTTGGGCGATTGGTCGCGCGGCCGCATTTTGGTGATGTATCCCAAATTGCAAGACGGCTCGTATCAAACCGATTTCGAAACTTTTGCCGCTGGTAAACCGCTGAACGTTACAGGCTTGGACGTGGGTCCCGACGGCGCGCTGTATTTCTGCACGGGTGGCCGCGGAACCGAAGGGGGAATTTACCGGGTGGCTTGGCGTGGCCGTGTGCCGCCAGGGGCCACCGAGTTGGGAGAAGGAATTCAACAGGCCCTCCGTCAGCCGCAGCTGAACAGCGCCTACGCGCGGCAAAAGATTTCCGTCGTCAAACAAAAACTGGGCAAAGAATGGGACACTGAACTGGCTCAAATTGCTGACAGTCCGGCGGCTACTTCGATCGAGCGCTGCCGGGCCCTGGATTTGATGCATCTGTTTGGGCCGTTTCCGACCACTCTCATGCTGGTGCGATTGGGTGGTGATCCCGACTATCAGGTCCGCGCAAAGGCCGCGTATCTGATGGGCATTCACGCCGACATCGCCACGCGCGGCCGGCTAGTTCAGTTAATGCACGATAAAGAACCGATCGTGCAACGGCAGGCCTGTGAAGCGCTGGTCCGCGCCGGTCAAACGCCAAGATACGAAGAAATTGCTCCGCTCTTGAAAAGCACGAATCGTTACGTGGCCTATGCCGCGACCCGCATGCTTGAAACCTTGCCTACGGACCAATATCGCTCCACGGTATTGAAGACCGATAATGCCCGCGGATTTGTGCAAGGGGCACTCGCGCTGCTGGTGATGAATCCCGATCGCGACACTTGCGTGGCCATTCTCAAGCGCTCGCAAAAGATCATGGACGGCTTTGTTTCGGATCTCGATTTCCTTGATCTGCTGCGGGTGATGGAATTGGCGCTGATTAAAGGCGACATCAAACCCGACGACATGCCGGAATTCGCCGAGAAAATTGTGCGCGAGTATCCCACCAAAAATCCGCAAATGAATCGCGAGCTGGTGCGATTGGTGGCCTATCTGCAAGGCACGTCGGCCCAGGGTCGGATGATCGAACAATTGGCCGCCGACATTCCTTCGGAAGACAAATTGCAAATTGCGCTCTACGCCCGGTTTATGAACGGCTGGACGACACCGCAAAAACTCGAACTGCTCAAATACTACGAAGCGGCCCGGGCGCTTCCTGGTGGCCACAGCTTTGCAGGCTACATCGACAATGTTTCGCGCGACTTTTTCGCTGGATTGACCGATCAGGAACGAGCCCTGGTGCTGGCCGATGGCACCAAGTGGCCCAGCTCGGCCTTGGCAGTGTTGGCGAAATTGCCGGATGATGTTTCAGCGGAGACGATCGACCAGATTATCGCGCTCGACAAACAAATGTACGGCGTCGATGGCGAAGCAGCCCGGCGTTTGGCCATTGGCGTGGTGGCCGTGCTCGGTCACTCCAGCAATCCACGAGCCAGCGAATATCTGCACGAAATCTACGATAAGTTTCCCGATCGCCGCGGCCACATTGCCATGGCGCTCACGCAAAACCCCGACGGCGACAACTGGTCGCTGTTGGTTCAGTCGCTGCCGGTGCTCGACGGAGCGTTTGCGCAGCAAGTGCTCGTAAGTCTGGCGAAAATCGATCGCCGGCCGGAGAAGTCGGAATCGTATCGGCAAGTCATATTACGCGGACTGAAACTCGGCGATAGCGGCGGTCCACTGGCGGTGAAGCTGCTCGAAAAATGGTCTGGCCGGCAACTGGGCGATCCCGCCGACAAATGGGATGTGGCTCTGGCGAACTGGCAAAAGTGGTTCGCGGAAACGTATCCCAACGAACCGGAAGCCAAATTACCGGTGGAATCGGCCGAAAACAAATGGACCTACGAAGAACTGCTGACGTACCTCACCGGACCGGAAGCGGCGCACGCCGAACCGCGGCTGGGCGCTGCGGTGTTTGCCAAAGTGCAGTGCATCAACTGCCATCGCTATGGCGATCGGGGCGACGGCATCGGGCCCGATCTCACCACCATTAGCCGACGATTCCAGAAGAAAGAAATCTTGGAATCGATTCTGTTCCCGTCGCAAGTCATTTCCGATCAGTACGCCAGCAAGACAATCATCACCACCGACGGCCGCAGCATCAACGGCCTGGTTGTGAAGCAACCCGATGGGTCGCTGGTCGTGCTGCAATCGAATGGTCAGAAAGTGACCATCGCTGCAAGCGAAATCGAAACCACCGCGCCGTGCAAAATCTCCGCGATGCCGGAAGGACTGTTGAATGCGCTGACGCTGGAAGACATTGCGAACCTGTTCGCATTCCTCAGCCAGCCGCCGCAAGCCGATTTAACCAGCCGCCGACCGGATGCGGTAGGAAGCAAACAGTAGGGCCGAGCCAATAATTCGGCTCCTGCAATCGACGTGTAGCGGCCGGGCTGAGCCCGGCGCTGAGGGCGGAGCAAGCTCCGCCGCTGCACGCCGGCTATTGGCGACAACGGACGCGGCGGTTCGCTCACTGCTTCTCCGCCAGCAGCTTTTTCACTTGCGCATCTAAACCATCGCCGCGGGCGGAAATAGAAACGATCTTACCGCTGCGATCGAACAGATACGTGGCCGGAATGCCGTCGATGCCGAAAGTCTTCACCAGCGGCACCCCTTCGAAGCCGTGCTTCTCTGGATTGTCTTCGAACAGTGTGGGCCACGGCAATTGTTCTTTGTCCAAGAATTGCGCCAGCCGGTCTTTGTCGTCATCCAGCGTGATGCCCACAATCTCGAATCCTTGGTTGTGGTATTTCTCGTAGACCTTTTTCACGTTCGGCAGCTCTTGCATGCACGGCCCGCACCAAGTGGCCCAAAAGTCGAGCAGCACGATTTTTCCACGGTATTTGTCCCAATCCAATTTCTCGCCGCCAAAGACGCTGCCTTCGATTTTGGGCTTGCTGCCCAACAGATCGAGCCGCGTCAAACCGGCAGAGCCAATTTCCTGGGCCGGCATCGCCAACCGCTGGTTGTCCGATTTCGCCGCCGCTTTCACCAGTGCGGTGTAAAGCTGCCTGGCCGATTCATAAGACCCGGTCGATTCGCAAATCCGCGCGACTTCGGTCCCCAGCTGGCACGAACGCTGATCCAAACCGTTGTCGAGCCACTTGACAATTTGATTGGCTACCGGCTTAAAATCGAACGGCTTGCCCTGGTCCCAGGCCGCGTAATTGGCCCGCACCTGCTTGATGACCGCATTGGTTTCGTCTTGTTCGACGGAAACGGAAATTTGCGCCGGTACCGGTTCCGACTGCTTGTCTTCATCGTCATGCACCACGTCCGGCTGTTTTGTGTTCGTGTCGGCGGCTACCGCAGTGCTAGCTGGCATGCTCAACGTGGGGGCCGCGACAGCAGGTTTTTCGCCCGACTTATTGCAGCCGGCAGTCAGAACAAGCCATCCGGCAATCGAAGTCAGGGCCAAGACAGAGCACAAACGCGCGAGCAGATTTCGATGTAACATCAGGTCCTCTCAATAGTTTATGGTACGGCAGCGGCGCGGTGATTGATCGTCGCTCATTGGTGGTCGGCCACGACGAAATAGACAGCGAATTCTAGCAATAGTAGACAGGCGTAAAAACAGTGCTTTCGCTACTGCCCGACGGTTGCTATTGATCATCGGCAACAGAAGTTAAGTAGCTGCGATCCAATCGCTGGCTGGCTGCGTAGGGGAGATGGACTGGACAATGAATGCCCGGCGCTTGTAAGTTCTTGCCAAGGCATAACTTATTTTGCGAGTTGGATATACGCAAAAAAACTCGTCGAGGGAGCTAAAGCACGCATGACTCCAGCAAGCGGCCAGCCGGCCGGCGGCCAGCCGATGATCGAGGCCCTTGGTCTCTCGAAGTATTACGGCGATTTTGCCGCCATTGAAAATGTCAATTTCAAGGTGAACCAGGGTGAGGTCGTGGCCTTTCTGGGCCCCAACGGCGCCGGAAAGAGCACCACGATGAAATTGCTCACCGGCTATCTTGCCCCCTCGGCCGGCCAAGCGTTCATCGCCGGACACGACATGGCCCGCGATCGCCTGGCCGCTTCAGCTCGGCTTGGCTATCTGCCAGAAAACGGCCCGCTCTATGCCGACATGACGCCCCGCAGCCTGCTGGAATTCTTTGCCGACGCCCGCGGAATGAACCCGGCCCGCAAGAAACAGCGGATCGAAGCGGTGGTCGAACTGTTCGCCCTCGGCTCGGTCATCGGCAAAGCGATCGGTAAGCTCTCCAAGGGATATCGCCAGCGGGTCGGCATGGCGCAGGCACTGCTGCACGAGCCCGATGTGCTGATTCTCGACGAGCCGACCGCCGGACTCGATCCGAACCAAATCCGCGAAGTGCGGGAAACTATCCGCCGGCTGGGCCGCGAAAAAACCATCCTCATCTCCACGCACATCATGCAGGAGGTGCAAGCCATTGCCAACCGCCTGTTGTTCATCAACGAAGGCCGCGTCGTTTATGACGGCAGTCCCACCGAACTGATGCGCGATGGCAAAACGTTGGAGGAACAATTCCACACTCTCACGGCAACCCAGCCAGTTGCGGTGTAAGGCAGCGTTTCGGGTGCCACGGGTGGCTTGGTCCACCCGTGTGCCGGCACTGCTGGACAAGCCAGCAGTGGCACCCAGCGGCTCACTACTGACCACGGACCACAGACAACTGACCACTGCCCATGAATCTTCACGTTATCGTCGCCATTTTTCGGCGCAACTTCGTCAGCTATTTCAGCAATCCCACGGGATATGTCTTCATTTGCGTATTCGTGCTGCTGGGTTCGTTCGCGGCCTTCTGGCCCGACGAATTTTTTAATTCCAACCTGGCGAATCTCGACCAGCTCAACAAATGGTTTCCGTACATTATGCTGGTGTTCATCCCGGCCATCACCATGAGCATTTGGGCTGATGAACGCAAGCAAGGAACCGATGAACTGCTCTTGACGATTCCAGCGGCCGACATCGACGTAGTGCTGGGCAAATACTTCGCCGCCGTGGCGATCTTCACCGTTTCGTTGCTGTTCTCGCTCATTTGCAATCTGGCCGTGCTCGGTCGGCTGGGGCAACCCGACGTGGGCTTGTTTCTGGGCACATATTTGGGTTACTGGTTTGTCGGGCTGGCGATGCTGGCCATCGGCATGGTTGCGTCGTTTCTCACCGGCAATCTGACCGTGGCGTTCATCTTGGGTGTGGTATTCAACGCACCGCTGGTGTTTTTGAATGTGATCGACGCTCTCGTCCGCGGCTCCAGTTGGACCGCCACCGCCAAGGGCTGGAGCATTGGCGAGCAGATGAGCGATTTCGATCGCGGCGTGATCAGCCTCGCATCGATTGCCTATTTTGTCATGATCACCGTCGTCATGCTGTACCTGTGCATGGTGCTTATCGGCCGGCGGCATTGGCTCGGCGGACACAACGGCAAATCGCTCGGTCCGCATTATGTGGTTCGCGCTCTGGCGCTGGTGTTGATGGCCGTCGGCGTGAATTTGCTGGTGCAAAACTGGAATGTGCGGGCCGATGTCACGCAGGAACGGCTTAACTCGGTGGCCGAACAATCGAAGAAGCTGATTTCCGAGCTCGATCCGAAACATCCGATTGTCATCGAAGCGTACATCAGCCCGAATGTTCCGGAAGAGTTTGTCGAAACGCGCGTCAATTTGTTGAACTTGCTGCGTGAATTCCACCAGCTATCCGGCGGCAAAATCGAAACGAAAATTCACGACAGCGTGGAACCGCTGACCGAAGACGCCCAGCGGGCCGAGCAGCAGTTCGGCATCACACCGCAAGAAGTGTTCACGCAATCGCGCGGCGTGTGGAAACAAGAGCGCGTGCTATTGGGCGCCGCCATCACCAGCGGCCTGGAAAAGATCGTGATTCCATTTTTCGAGCGCGGCATTCCGGTCGAGTACGAACTGGTGCGTTCGATTTCCACCATTGCCCAGCAGAAGAAAAAACGTTTGGGTGTCCTGCAAACCGACGCCGAACTCTTCGGCGGCTTCGACATGAGCAGCGGCACGCCGCAACAGAAGCGGCCCGAGCGGTTGATTGAAGAATTGCAAAAGCAATACGAAGTGGTCCGCGTCGATCCTACGCAGCCGATCACGGAACGTTACGACGTGCTCTTGGCCATTCAACCCTCCTCGTTGCCGCAAGCGCAACTCACGAACTTTATTGATGCGGTGAAGAAGGGCCAGCCGACGGCAATTTTCGAAGATCCGCTGCCAGCGTATCTGTCCGGCGCACCGGGCACCGGCATGCCGCGGCGCTCCAAACAAAACGGCATGATGGCCATGTTCCAACCGCAACAGCAGCCGGAACCCAAGGGAGACGTGAAGCAACTGTTCGACTTGCTGGGCGTAGAACTAGTCGCTAAAAGCAGACGCACCGGACTGTTTGGCGGGGCCGATAGCGATTTTTCTGTCGTCTGGCAGAACTACAAACCACGGCGGTTCGAAGGCTTCGATCAACTGACTCCCGAATATGTGTTCGTCGAGCAAGAAGCGCCGCACAAAAGCCCGGTTTTCGAGCCATTTAATGAAAGCGATCCGGTCACTTCTGGATTGCAAAGCCTCATTCTGCCGTTGCCCGGCGGCATCAGAGCGCTTAACGCAGCCACCACCGATTTCCAGCCCCTGGTGAAAACCGGCTCTGAGAGCGGCGAGATCATGGTGAAAGACGTGATGTCGGCTCGCACTGCCGCCGAAATCCGCTCGCGCGAAGGCCAGCCTACCGAACTGGAATATGTGCTGGCGGCCCGCATCACTGGCAAGCCCAAACAGGCCGACGACGCTGAACCGCCGGCCGACAGCAAGTCGGCGTCTGACAAAGGGGACAAGCAGGATGAGAAGAAAGATGCGCAAGCCGCTGCGGCCAAATCAGCCGCTGCGCCGGAATTGAATGTTATTCTTGTCGCCGACGTCGATATGCTGGCTTCGCTGTTCTTCGACAGCCGCGCTCGCCGCATGCCAGATAACGACATGCAAATCGATACCGACAACGTCACGTTCGTGCTCAATGCCCTCGACGTGCTGGCCAACGACATGCGGTTCGTCGAATTGCGCAAAAAGCGTCCCAAGCACCGGTCGCTCGAAAAAATCAACGAGCAAACTCAGGATGCCCGCGATAAAACGACCGCCGCCATTGCCGATTTCAAACGAGCTCAGCAAGAACAGGAAGACAAGCTAGAACAAGATTGGAAGAACACGAAGGATTCGCTTGAACAAGAACTCGACAAAATGCGCCGCGAAGGGGGTGATCCACGGGCTTTGCAGCTAAAGGCGACCGAACTGTCGCTGAAAATGCAGTTGGAAGAGCGCAACAAAACCATTCGCGACGAACAACTGCGCCGCGATGCCGAAAAGAAAATCGAACAGGCCGATTTCGAAATGTCGTCGGCCGTCCGCAGCGTGCAAGACAGCTACAAACTGCGGAGCGTGCTGTTGCCGCCGATTCTGCCCTTGCTCGTGGCCTTCTTCGTCTACTTCAACCGCCGCACCAAAGAACGCGAAGGCGTGTCGAAAGCCCGCCTGAGATGAACGTCATTTCCTTGAAAAAAACCGGTCGGGCAACGCCCTCCGGAGAATTAAATCTAAACTGAAACTTTGTCGTCGTTTCTCCGGAGGCTGTTAGCCTCCGGGTAGGCCAATCGCTAGTTGCTAGTTGCTAACAAATAGCCATGAATGAAAACACCAAAACCTTTGCCCTCATTGCCGCCGCCGGTGCGGTCCTTTTTTTGGCCTTTGCCACCAAACCCAGCACGCCGACGCTGCCGGCACAAGACGTGGTTGGTAAGCCGCTGTTTCCCGATCTGGGCGATCCGCTGGCGGTGAAGCGCATGAAAGTGGTCAGCTTCGACGAAGCCACCTCTCGGGCCCGCGAGTTCGAAGTCGCCCAAGATGGCAAAGGCTGGTCGCTGCCCTCGCACAAGAATTATCCGGCCGACGCCAAAGATCAGGTGGCCGCAGCCGTCGCCGCTTTGGTCGACGTGAAATATCTCGTGCGCCGGTCACCACCAGCGCCACCGATCACGAACTTTACGGCGTGGTAGAACCCAAGCCCGCGGAAGATCAGTTCGGTCGGAAAGGCGTCGGCAAGCTCGTCGTCCTCGAAGATGGCTCCGGCAAGCCGCTGGCCCGCGTCATCATCGGCAAAGAAGATAAATCGCCCAAAACCGGTGATGAATTCTCGCAGCCGCAAACTCAACTGCGTTTCGTGCGCCTGCCCGGACAAGATGCCGTCTACCGCGTGGCCCTGCGCACCGACAAATTCAGCACGAAATTCGAAGACTGGATCGAAACCGATTTGCTGAAGCTCAACCCGTTGGATATTTCCGAAATCACGCTGCACGATTATTCGCTGGGCCAGGCGCTCACTCGCGACGGGCAGCTTCGCACGGTGCCGATGCCGCGGGCCGATATCGATTTAGTGTTCGACGATAAAACGCAAAAGTGGACGCTGAAAGAACTCACCGAATACAAAGACGACAAGCCCGTGCAGGAGAAATTGGGTGAGGGCGAAGAATTGGATTTGGCCCACTTGACCGATCTCAAGAATGCCCTGGGCAGCCTGAAGATTATCGACGTGGCTCGCAAGCCGGCTCAGTTAAGCGCCAAATTAAAAGCGGAAACCGGTGCGCTCACTGAAGAATCGTTCAATGACCTGGCTCGCCGCGGCTTCAGTCTGGTGCCGGTGGGTGAGCACGAAGTCGAACTCCTCTCCAGCGATGGCGAAGCCGTGGTCCACATGAAAGACGGCGTCGAATACGTGCTGCGATTCGGCAAAGTGGCCGGCATCGAAAGCTCTTCGGGCGACGACGAAAAGAAGAGCGATGCCAAGAGTGCCGATAAAAAGGACGCCAAGGACACGGCCACCGGCGAGAAGAAAGACGGCGACAAACAAGACGAGGTCGCCAAAGCCGACGAAAAATCGTCGGACAGCAAGGACGCCGACAAAAAAGACGACGCCAAGAAAGACAAAGGCACCGGGCTAAGTCGCTACATCATGGTCATGGCGCAGTTCAATCCCGATTTGCTGCCCAAGCCGGAGCTTGAGCCGTTGCCGGAAATCAAGAAGGCGCCGGAAAAGCCCGCCACCGAAGACAAAAAGGGCGATGCCAAGAAGAGCGAAACGAAAGCCGGCGACGCCAAGAGCGGCGAAAAATCGGCCACCAAATCAGGCGATAAAAAATCGGACGCCGCCAAGAGCGAAAAGTCTGACGCCAAAGGCAAGGCGGACGCCAAAGACGCCAAGAAAGATGCGCCCAAGACCAACGACAAGGCCGACAGCAAACTAGCCGAAGCCAAATCGGACGCCGCGCCCGCCGAGGAAGACCAAGAAGCATTGGAAGCCCAGCGCGACAAAATCGAAAAAGAAAATAAGCGCAAGCAAGACGCTTACGACGACCAAGTGAAAGCCGGCCAGCAGAAGGCCAAAGAACTAAACGCCCGCTTTGCCGATTGGTACTATGTGGTGAACGACGAAACCTATCGTAAAATCCACTTGGGCAAACCCGAGATCATCAAGAAAACCGCCGCCGATGCCAAAGGGGGCAAAGACGCGACCGATAACAAGGCGCCGAAAGATCCGTTCAACGCACTGAAAGGCCTGCCCGGCGCTGGCCACTAAGAACGGGAAACGACGGAGTTCGCTCCGCGCAAAGCGCTGGGCACTGGCTCCGCGGGTAAGCATTTATTTCTTTCGCTTCACCGGCTTCACTCGCGGCCTGGCCTGCTCCAGCTCTTTTCGCAGTTGCGGAAACTTCACCGCCGGCGTGCGGACCATCCGTCGTTCGCGCGACATAAACTCACCAGGTGTTACTGAAAAATAACCGCGGATTTTCAGCTTTCAAGGGTGAACCTATTCCAACTACCGCCGCTGCGTCAATTGGCACGTTACTCAAGTCTTGCGGTCGCCCATCCGCACGGTTAGCATTTTAATACTGACTGTTTGCCCCAGCGCCTTGCCAGGCGTCCCCCGCCGCACGAACCACAGGAGCCACTCCGATGAATACTCTCTCAGGTGGTTGTTCCCAAAAACCCGACTGTTGCGACACCACGCGCCGAGATTTTCTCCGCAGCGGCGCCATGACGCTCGGCGGCTTGGCGCTGCCGGCGATTTTTCAATCGCCGTTGAAAGCAGCGTCGATTGCGTCGCGACAAAACAAGTCGGTCATCTTCGTCTATCTCGGCGGCGGGCCAAGCCAGCTTGATATGTACGATATGAAGCCGAATGCTCCGCTGGATATTCGCGGCGAATTTCGACCAATCAACACGGTCGTGCCGGGCATGCGCGTGTGCGAACATCTGCCGCTGCACGCGAAAATCGCTGACAAATTCGCCATCGTCAACGGCGTGGAAACGATCGATACGCACAGCGCCTCGGTAATTACGACCGGTTACCTTGCCGATTCACAGCGACCGAACTTGTTGGAAATGAAAGCGGTGCGGTTCCAAACCCCCGACTTGCCGCACGGCGATTGGGATACTCACGGCAAAGTGCTGGGCCGTGAACTCTCGATCTTCGCCGAACTGCGCGACAAGCTGCCGGCGTACGATCAGGCAATTCATTCGTTGGTCACCGATCTTTATGATCGTGGCTTAGACAAAGACGTACTCCTGGTCGCTTGCGGCGAGTTCGGTCGCACGCCGTGGATCAATAAGTACGGCGGCCGCGACCATTGGGCCCCCTGCGGAAGCGTGCTGTTTGCCGGCGGGGGACTGAAGATGGGCCAGGTCATCGGCGACACCGGCCCGATCGGCGAGCGTGAACAATCGCGCAGCCGGCCCTATACCGCACAAAACGTGCTGGCGACCATCTACCGCCACCTTGGCATCGACCCAGCCCCATTGCTCGACGACACTAGGGTGATTGAAGAGTTGATATAAGCAGCAGCAATTAGCAACTAGCCGGACAACAAAAAAGCCCAGGGGTTGCGGGCACCGTCGCCGCGATGGTCCCTCGGCTTTTGGTTTGGATAATTGCTAGTTGCTAATCGCTCCTCATCACATCTTCCGCACCACGCCGGCCACCACGCCCAAGATGTCGCACTGTTTTACGTAAATCGGCTTCATGCGCGAATTGGCCGGTTGCAGACGGATGCGTTTTTTGGCTTTTTCCGGGAAGTAGCGCTTCAGCGTCGCTTCGCCCTCTTCGGTTCGAGCAACGACAATCTGACCCGGCGTCGCGGTCTGTTGCTTGCGGATGATCACATAATCGCCATCGTCAATATGGGCGTCGGTCATCGAATCGCCGCTGACGGTGAGCGCGAAAAATTGGTTGCGCTTTGTTGTTGAATACGGCGTCGAAATCCAAGCGTTCGGTTTGTTCAATGGCTTCGTGCATCACGCCGGCAGCCACGCGCCCGGCCAGCGGCAAGCCCTTTTCATCGTGTTCCAGCTGAATCGCCCGCGACATGTTGGGCTCGCGCGAAATCAAGCCTTTCTTTTCCAGGGCCTTCAAGTGGCACATTACGCCATTGGGCGAGGCAATGTCGAAGTGCTCGCCAATCTCGCGCACCGTTGGGCCATAGCCGCGGTTGTGGATTTTGTCGCGAATGAATTCATACACGTATTTTTGACGCCGGGTCATTGGTTCGGTCTCAGCCATTGTCGCCACCCTGGGGTTGTGTTCGGTTTAAGATAGACAGCGAGCGCAAATGCACGCCCGAATATTAGAAGTTTAATATACGGCTGTTCACAGTCAAGAGCGTTTGTACAGCTAAACGGAAATTTTGGCCGGGGTTTCAGGGTCAGCCAACCGGGCTAAAACCCCTTAGCCAGGCCGATTTTCGCGATTATCCCCGGCTAGCACCCCGAAATTGTGCCGAATTGCGGGCAATTATTGAAGAGTGCCTCTACGGTGTAGAAGGCGACTCCTGTCGCCGTTTGCACCAGACTGGCAGGTTCCATCGTCGTCGGGAGACGACTCCTACATCTCTGATTGCCTTCCACATCGCTTGACGTACCCCCGGCGGGGACGAAAATAAGAGAGATTCCCTCAGATACCCACCAACCAGCCCTCGGTGCCTTCATGAAACTCCCGAAAACCGCCTGCCTCGCTCTACTGATTGCCTTTACCGCCGCACTGGCCACGGCTGCCGATAAGGAAACCAAAGAGGCATCCTCGCCCGAAAAAGCCAAATCCAAAATCACCCTGGCCAGCTTCAATTTCGACGAATCGTATCCGGAAGGTCCCGGCCAGCCCGGCATCTTTGGCGACATCTCGCCAAACCTGGCGAAAATCATCGAACGCCTCGACAAGGCGGCGGCCGACGACAAAATTTTCGGCATCCTGATCCACTTGGATGAATCCGGCCTGGGCCGCGGCAAAGTCGACGAGCTGCGCGCCGCCATCGCCCGGGCCGCAAAGCCGGCAAAAAAGTTTACGCCGATCTGTCCGAGAGCAACAGCTCGGGCTATCTGTTGGCGTGCAAGTGCGACGAAATCATGATGCCGCCGGTCAGCATGCTGACCGTCGCCGGCGTGCGGATGGAAATCACTTACTTCAAAAACTTGTTCGAAAAACTGGGCATCAAGGCCGACATGTTGCAGGTGGGCGATTACAAAGGCGCCGCCGAACCGTACACCCGCGAAAACATGAGCCCCGAGTTCCGCAAGCAAACGGAAGTGGTGATCGACGATTATTACCACCAACTGGTCAACTGCATCGCCACCGAACGCAAGCTCGATGTCGGCAAGGTGAAAGATCTGATCGACGAAGGCCTCTTCACCGCCGCGCGGGCCAAAGAAGTGGGCCTGATCGATCGGGTTTGCTATTCCGACGAGTTCCGCACGCAGTTGGCCGCCCAGCAGCATGTCGATGAAGTGGCCGTCGTCGAAGATTACGGCAAGAAGCAAATCAACGAGGAAGATTTCTCCGGCTTCACGGGCTTCGTGAAAATGTTCGAACTGCTGGCGGGGGTCGAGCCGCGCGGCCACGTCAGTTCGGCGCAGCGAATTGCCGTCGTCTACGCTGTCGGGCCCATCGGCACGGGTGAAAGCAAGTCGGGCCTGATGTCGGAAAGCCTGGGCAGCGACACCATCATCGACGCCCTGCGCGAAGCCGAAAAAGACAACAAAGTCGCCGCCATCGTGCTGCGGGTCGATAGCCCTGGCGGCTCGGCCTTGGCCAGCGATTTAATGTGGCGCGAAATCACTCGTATCAAAGCCAAAAAACCGGTTGTCGCCAGCATGGGCGATATCGCAGCCAGCGGCGGTTATTACATTTCGATGGGCTGCACCAAGATTTTCGCCGAGCCCGGCACACTCACCGGCTCCATCGGCGTCGTTTCGGGCAAGTTCGCGCTGAAGGGTTTGCTCGACAAGATTGGCATTACGACCGATACCATTAGCCGCGGTAAGAACAGTGGCTGGATGTCGGCCACTGAGCCGTTCACCGCCTCAGAGCGCGAAGTGGTTGAACGCACCATGAAAGATTGCTACCAGCAGTTCACCGAAAAAGCGGCCGCAGGTCGCAACATGGATATTAAACAGCTCGATTCGCTGGCCGGCGGCCGCCTGTACTCGGGCATCATGGCCAAGGAAAAACACCTGGTCGACGAACTGGGCACGCTGGACGACGCCGTGGCCGACGCCAAACGGCTGGCCGGTCTCAAGGACGACGACAAAATCGAACGCCTGATTTTGCCCAAGCCCAAATCGTTCCTCGAAGGCTTGCTCGGCAGTTCCGCGGTCTCTTCGCACGCACCGCCGATGTCGTCGCAAGCATCGTTGGCTGCCCTCGTGAAATCGGCAGCCCCAGAACTGTTCCAGCAGTTAGGCTTGGAACAACTTGCCGCTGCCGAATCGCTAATCCGCCTGTTCAAAGAACCGGCCGTGTTTGTAATGCCCTACCAAATCCGCGTGAAGTAATAGTGCGGATTTCAAATTGCCGGGCAAGTTTTCAACATCGTGTAGCGGCCAGGCTCGACCCGGTGTACTTTCGGAGCAAGCTCCGCCGCTCACACGCGCGAATACAATCCGCTGCCAGCGCTCTTTAGCTTCCCTTGCTTGACGAGCTCTTCCCAGACAGCCCGTGGAAACTGGTCGGGCGGCACGATGCCCACAATCGACGATTTCTGCCCGGAGCTCATCGGCCCGCGCCCAATTCTCGATTCGTGATCCAAGAGCGTTAGCTTCCAGCGCTTCTTGAAGGCGTTGAAGGCCGATTTAAGAACTTCCGGCGGAATGGGCCCTCCGACCGATGCGGTATTCTGACCCAGGGCCGCAGCCTGCGGCAACGCGGCAGACTGCGGCGCTGGAGTTGCTGGCGGCGGGGAGGGTTCTTCGGCCACGACTCGCGCTCCTCAAGAGGATCGTATTTCTGGCCCCTTCTCCCTGGGGGAGAGGGTCGCGATGAGGGTGTCTGGTAGTTTCGGCAGCACCCGCGCCGACTTCCAGCCCTATCACTCGCACCCGTGCAAGTTACCGTAGGCAGCCCCCAGAAGCAACCACGGCAAATCAGGGGGGTCGTGGACCAGTTTGCAGATCATAAAAAGCGTGGCCAGGGTCGAAAGGCACCACGCTTCGTGGTCTCCGAACCCCCCGGATTTTTGGACGCTGGGGGCTCCCGTTGGTCGACCCCAGCCACCCGACACCCAACACCCGAGAGTGCAACGTGCATCACTACCCAATCAGGCAAACCAGGGGTCGGAAAAGGCACTTACAATTTTTGTCCGCCAGGCGCCTTCCAATTCGCTAGAATGAAAGCTGCGAACTGGAACCGACCATGCCACGACCCAACGAATATCTTGCCATCCGCGCCTGGGGCGAAATGATGCGCGCTGCCCCCACGTACATTGCCGCCGAACAAGAGCGGGCCGCCGAAGCCACCGCCCCCATCGATTCCATCTATTACGGCCACGGCGAATGGGTCACCATCGACGCCCTCACCAACCCCGACGCCCGACGCCGCATGGACGAACAGTTGGAAGCTTTGCGCAAGGGCCACTAAACGGGGTCGGGAGTTGAGTCGGCAACAATCTGACTTGGCAACTCCAACTAGTCTCCCCGGCGAAATCGACTCCCTGCCCCATATCCGTCGACGCAATCACGCACTTTGCATTTCGGCCGCGATCGGCTTGCGCGCGAGGCGGAATCCGCCTGCCCGAACCAGCCCCAGCGGCACGCTCATGAATAGCATGATGACGAGCGACACTGCGGCGTAAAACCAAGGGCTGAATAGCAGATATCCCACGTAAATGCGTGACAGCCCATAGTAAATGATCCACCCGCCTGGGCCGGTCATCGCCAGCACAGTGACGCGCAATATCCAACTGGCATCGCTCAACATTCCCCACGCAACCACGACGGCGATCAGCGCAATCGAAGCGCCGCCAACCAAGAGCGGTGTATATAACCATCCTTGGATGTTCACGGGCTGCAAAAATCGCAGCGCGGCAAACAAAAACGCAAACGATGTGACGAGCAGAAACAAATCGCGCACCGATAATTTCGGCGCCGGAGTGTCCGTGTTTTTTGACTGTTCTTCAATTTTCTCATTGCGCGATCGGATGGCTGCAGTCGAGGGCACCGGCGCTTCGCTGATCGGGTAGCCCCCAACGAACTCAGAAAGAGCTGGGGGCTCGGCAGCCTCGACCCCAACCACCCCTTTCGAATCGCCAGACCGTTCAGCGATGCGCACCAATCGATAGCCGGCCAGATGCGCGCCGCCAAAGACCATCATTTGCAGCCCCATCGCCACCGCGAGCTCCACCGTCAATTGCCACAGCAGATAAGCTGGCCAATTGAAAAGGCCCAACAAAAGTGCCGCAATCACGGCGGCCCCGGCAATTACCGCTGCCAGCCGCTTCGGCCAGTGCAAACTCACGAGCGCGCCGCCAATCATCAGCAAATTCACCAGCGCTACGCACAAACCGAGCCCAATTGTCAGGGTCATCGAGGTGACATCGTTGGGCTGATGCTCGAGAATGTGCCACGCGAGAACCGCGACGAACAAAAACAAATAGCCGACCGTCGTGTAAACGAGCGATCGCACTAGCCCGATGCGAATGTTCATGGTCGCTGGCGCCCGCGAAACTCGGCACTGTCACTCCAGAACCGCACACGCAACTCAAGCCTAAGGCTTAATGCGCCTTAAAAAAATCTCCAACACAAAACCAATTCCGATACAAGTTGCTGCGGTAATCGATCTCGCGAGAGCGCCATAAGCTCGCAACGTCATAGTGGTGGCTGCTACAGCTAGCGCCCATGCCATTCCGCGAATTGACTCTTTCTGTGTTAGCTGTCTGCGCTTGCCGTGGCCACGGTCAAGACGATCAATTTCAAGAGATCGTGGATCGTGAGTTGGCATGTTTCTACGCCGCTGCTCTCAAAAGCTCTAGAATCGTTAGCGGACGTGTTTGCAATCCCGCCGCCATCGCTGGCGTAATTTTCTTTCCAAGTGTGGTGTTTGGTCGGCAGAAATTATACCAAACCACCAAGATTATTGTTATTGCGGCATGATGGCGAAGCGATTTGTGAATGCGCGTTTGTGAGTCGCGTGTACCGTCGGCAGTGCATTCTAACCGACAAGTTTAGCCGTTCCGGCGGGTGGCCCGGACAGTTTGTCCGGGCGGCGCTAGCCACAAGAGGATCTTGGCCAGGAGTGTGCATCATCCGTTGGTCCGCGATCTGCGATGGCCTTCTGTCACTCTACAGCGATCACGACGCGCACTGCTTGGTGGTAGCCACCCTTCCGCTGGCTCAAACGTTAATAATTACATATGTGCACTATCTGGTATAATGCTGCGCGGAACTCTGAGTTCCCTGCGGGACGATTTTGCCGGTGGTCTTGGGTCGCGGCCTGGCCCTTTGTTTCCAGCCGACAAGACGTGCAAACGCCGGCGAAAGGCCTGCAGTCGGTCTTTGACAATTGAGCAGAGCAAAAGTGTCCGGGTGTTTTGTGCCTGGTGTCTGGTAGTGCGCGCCGGGGATGATGGTGGGTCGGGTGCAGACGGCCCCTCACCCCGGCCCTCTCCCGCGGCGGAAAGAGGGAGTGTAATAGGTCGCCATGCCGGCCAATGGTAATTAAGCCAGTGGCTGGATGCCAGTTTTGGCGCAGGTTGGTAGAATGGCAAGTATGACCACTTCTGACTGGGTTATTGCCGTGGCCGCTGTTGGTTTCATCCTGCTGGCATATCGGCGGTGGAAGCAGCGAAAATAATTTTCATCCCACGCGATGACGTACCAGTACCCACTCAAACAATCTGTGAGGCGGTGATGCGGCCATGCGGAGGCGAAAACCTCGTATTTTCCAGGCATTTCGCGCAAACATTGCCGCATCGAATTTCTTTATTGGTGATTGTCGTGCAATTGCGAGTGCAGCAATCGCGCCAACTTTCGGCCGGTGGTGCTGAGGGGATACGTTTCCAATTCGATCGGCAGCACCCAACGGGTTTCGCCATGCTTGCAAGTTTGCGAACTTCTCGACGACTGAGGCTTGCCATCGGCGGTGAAGCAGCTCAGCGTGATGCGGAAGCGAGTGACGCCGTGACGCAGTTCGGTGAGCGGCTGGAGGTTGGCGATCTTGACGCTGGTGAGTCGGCGGACTTCGGCGATGATTTGTCGTGAGCTCGGCGAGGAATGTTTGAATCGCAAACCGGCGGATGATGCACCATTCAATTTAGATGGCGATCCATTTTTCGTCGGCAGTGCGAACCGCGGAAAATCCCACAGGCCGGCCCAGCGCTCGGCGTGGCCGCATTTGCGCAGCAGCACGGCGCCATCGCGGCGACGAATGACGACGGCGGTTTCGTGTACGTCTTCCATCGTCGGCTGCCGCCGCGGCGCAGGAATTTGATCTTGCAAACCGGCGGCCCGTGTCGGGCAGAGCGCTTCCAGCGGGCACCCGCCGCACTTGGGATTCCGCGGCGTGCAAACCAGACTGCCGAGTTCCATCAGCGCTTGATTCAGCGTGCCGCTGCCGCGCCGCGGAAGCAGCGACTCGGCGGCTTGCCACAGCAATTTTAGCGCGGCCGTCGAGCCGATGTCGCCGGAATAAGCATTCAAGCGGGCCAGCAAGCGGATGGTGTTGGCTTCCAGAATCGGCTCGCGGGCATCGAAGGCGATCGATAAAATCGCGCCGGCGGTATAGCGACCGATGCCGGGCAACTGGCGGACCGATTCGGAATCGCGCGGCAATTTCCCACCATGTTCGGCGACGATTTTCTTTGCTGCCGCGTGCAGTTGCCGCGCCCGACGGTAATAGCCCAGCCCTTCCCACAGCCGCAGCACGCGGTCTTCGGGAGCAGCGGCCAGGGCGGCGATGGTCGGGAAGGCGGCGAGGAACCGTGGATAGTAGCGCTCGACCGTCGCCACTTGCGTTTGTTGCAGCATGATCTCGCTGACCCAAACCGCGTACGGATCGCTGGTGCGGCGCCACGCCAAGTCGCGGGCCTGGCGACGATACCAGGCGAGCAGCCGACGCCGGGCGGTGGCGAGCCAAGTTGGCGACCAGGGTTGATCGGCAGTGGCGAGCGGCATGAACGGGTGAAAGGGTGAGCGAGTGAAGGGGTGACTTGCCATTTAGCCCCGGGTGATTACACCCGGGGCAATGCGGTCAGAACTTACAAGCCGACTGTTTCGCTGGACGATTGCTGCTTGGTGGTTTACGCTGCATGGTGGCGCGTGGCATCAATATCAATCAATCGCCGGCGTCGTGATTTTATCGATCGCCAGCTAATAATCCATTGCCATGTTCGTGGGCCAATACTGCATGGACAACCATGAGCGAAAACCTGACGATTCGCCGCCGGGAAAAAAATCGCAAAGCGGCGGCGCACGCAACAAGGTAAGCGTGGTTCGTGCCGACGATGGAGCCTGGCAGCTGCGCGAGCCGCGCTGCGCCAAGCGCGCCGCGAAGATTTGGCGGAAGTCGAACAGATGATTGCCGCGGGCGAAAACGAAATCGCCCAGGATGAATTGCGGTGGCTGCTGTCGGAATGCCGCGATTTTATGGCGGCCCACAAAATGCTGGGCGACTTGGCGGTGGCCGCAGGCGACCTGCGGCTGGCCAGGGGGCATTACGGCTATGCCTATCAGATTGGCGTGCAAGCCATCGATCGGACCGGCAACATTAAGCCGGTGCTGTACAACAATCCGGCGAATCGGGCGTTTTTCGAGGCGGGTCGAGGACTGGTAGAAGCGCTATCGAAACTTGGCAAACGCGGCTTGGCGCGCGATGTCATGAATCGACTTCGCGAGCTGGACCCGAGCGATCCGCTGAAATTGAGCCCGTTAGCAGATGCAAAAGCGAATAATCGGCCAAGACGGAATCGAAATAAAAAGCGTTCGCGCAGGTCGCCACCCCGGTAAAGCCGGGGTTAAGAGGTGTCAGGGAGTGACTGGCGTCGCCAGTTCTGTGGTGCCGGGTTTGAAGTGCGGGAAATCGTCGGCGTATTCGATTTTGTCTTGCATCGCCTGCCGCTGCTGGGCGATCACTTGTTTCAAGAGCGCTTGCGAGAAAGTGGGCTGCAAGACATTCAGCACGTCCTGCCATTTCTTGTTGCCCGGTTTGACTTCGGTCACCTTGATTAAGTGGACGCCGAACGGCGTGACCACCGGATCGCTGATATCGCCCAGCGTAAGCCCAAACGCCGCGTCGGAAAACTGCGGCACCATGACCCCCTGCGGTGGAATGAACCCCAGATCACCCCCCTGCCGCCGGCTGGGACCAGCGGAATATTTTTCGGCCGCCGCGTCGAAACTGATCGCCCCGGATTTGATTTGGTTGCGAAGCTGATCTGCCTGCGCGACCAACGCTTTTACGGCCGCCTCGTCTGTGGCGCCGCCGGGACGCAACAGAATATGGCTAACGCGGCGCTCGGTGCCGTCGAAGCGTTCGTGAAACTGTTTGAAGAAATCTTGCAGCGCCTGGTTCGTCATCTGACTGTTCAAAAACTTATTCCAAGACAACTCTTTGGCAATCTCCGCGCGAAAAGCAGTTTCGGTTTGTCGATTGGCGGTCAAGACCGCGTCCAGCGTCGTTTTGCGTTGCGCGAGCCTGCTGCGAATTTTAGCCAGTGCCGATTCAACTTCCTCAGAACTGGCCGACATCTTTTGCGCGGCAAGAAAATTCTGCAACAGCGAGAGATCGACTTGCTGCTGCAGCAAATTGGCTTCCAATAGTGCTGTCGTCTCCGGAGTTAACTGCTTGCCTTGGGCATTCGCGGCCAAATCGCGCTCGATGTCGCGGCGAAAGACGGGAAGGCCGTTCACCTTGGCGACAATGCCCGACGGCTTGGGCGCGGCGTCGCTGACCGCCTCTGGCGCGGTGGGCGAAGCGTCGGCCGACTGAGCCGCCGCGCGATGTACGGCGACCGCTCCCATCCGCACAGCTACCAAGATTACAACCAACGCAGCGAAATGCCGCCGCGCGCGGCCGGCTCGGGGCCGAAAGTTAGAATCAATCAATGAAATCTCCCCCTGATCCGCGGTTTACGGCAACGGTAGATTCTTCAGTTCGTAAGGCACCTCCAGCGTCCGAATTGAAGATGCGCTTTTGTAAACAAATGTGCAGCCATCCAGGCCCGTTTCAGGCAGTTCGAATTGATAGCCGATGCCCATTTCCTTGTCGGTCCGCATGCTGATGAACGAGCCGGCCTTCTCGATCGGCTTTTTGTCGGGGCCAACTACGAAGGCTTCGTTTTGCATGATCCAGCCGCGGTGCGATTCCATCGAGCTGGCGGCGGCGTCGAAGCGCACCCGCACCAACACTTCCCAGATGTCGTTGTTTTTTCGCACTTGCTCCAGCACAACGTGAGCGGCGTCCTTTTTCAGTTCCAGGGGTTTGAAGCCCGGTTTGGCGGCATCGGCCAGTTTGTCGAACTCGAAGTCTTCCACTTTGCCCGACACGAGCGCCGTCAGCGTACCCTTGATTAACGCAATTGAGCTGGCGTCTCGCGGCGGAGCGGTGAAGGGAAGCAGCAAATCGACGCCGGTGCCGCCTTGAACCGGCGCTTCAATGGCGGCATCGGCAACCTCGAAGTGCAGCTCACGCCCCTGATCGTCCACGGCGTGAAGAAGCTTTGTGGGCTGCAAAAAAGTGATGGGCTCCAAGCGCGGCTCCCAGTCTATTTCCAAATTCACTTTGAGCGTGCCGCCCGGTTCAATGCCGGGACGCCGTTCGCCGACCAGGCGCGTCACTTCGATCCGCAGCGGACCGGCATAGGTCGGCGCGCTTGGCACGCGGCAGTTCGTTTTCCGTCCGATCCACCAGCGCTAGTCCGTCCTTGCCGGAGAACAAATAGACGGTCAGATTCGTCTGATCCAAAATGGCGTCGAGCGCTTGCCAGAACGGAGCGTTTCTGATGTCGAGCGTCAGTTTCGGATTGGTGACGTTCTGACCACCGAAGCGCCCGCGGTAATCGACAATTTTGTTGCCCGTTTGTTTTTCGATGGCCTCGCGCAATTCGTCGAGCGTCATTTTGCCCGAGACGGTAATCTTCGAAGCGCTGGCCGCATCTTCAGTTTGCGCCGGCGACGCTTCGACTTGTGCAAGCACGGCAGCGATGAGCAGTGCAGAGAGCACGGTTAAGACCAGGTGTCAGGGAGTCTGGAGTCAGGTGCCGAGGGTGCGCGAATTCAGCCGTCGGCGGTTTAGCCCGTTGGCGGCTCAACAATTCATTCTAAGTCGTATCGCAGGGCGGTTCTAGCAGCGCGAATTCTGAGAGCGAATTTGCGTTCTAAACTTGATTTGGTGCAGCTGCTACGCCCCTTAAACTCCGTGGGAAACCGACCGCATGCGATTTCGCCATGCCTTCCGACCGAAACGGTCGGGCAATGTATTTTGCCGTCTATCTTCAATGGCTCTGGCCTTCGTTGGGTTGCTGGCAATCGCTTTGCCGAGCCTAGCCGCTGCCCCGGCGCAAATGACGATGGAAGCGCTGGTTCGTGGTCAGCGCGTGGAAGGCATGCCGCTGGCGTTTTCCAGCGACCAGGTGGTTCTGCTGGGGCGCGATGGGGCCATCGTCGAATTCTCGCCCTCCGAAGCGCAAGAATATCGCAAGACCAGCGAGACGTTCACGCCGTATTCGTCAAGCGTGCTGCGGGGCATGCTGCAGCGAGAATTCGGATCGAAATACGAGGTCACCGGCACCGGGCATTTTCTTGTTGTGCATCCGGTCGGTCAGAAACAATGGGCCGATCGGTTTGAAGAAATGTACCGTTCGTGCCTGATGTATTTCGGCGTCCGTGGCTTTTCGCTTACGAATCCGCAGTTTCCCTTGGTGGCCATTGTATTTCCCACACAGGACGATTTTCGCCACTACGCCGCTCACGATGCCGTGCCGGCGGGGGCCGGTCTGCTGGGATATTATTCGCCGCAAACGAATCGGGTGGCGCTGTTCGACATCGGCGATGGCAAGGCCAACAGCGAGCAAGCCAAACAAAACATGGCGACCGTCGTGCACGAAGCTTCACACCAAACGGCGTTCAACACAGGCATCCACAGCCGCTGGTCGCCGGCGCCGCGGTGGGTGGCTGAAGGATTAGGGACGATGTTCGAAGCTCCCGGTGTGGGCGATTCGCGCAGCTTTCCGAATGAACGCGACCGCATCAACCAGGGTCGGTTGAAAGATTTCAAGCAATTGTTTGCCAAGCGCAAGCCAGCGGCATTTGTCGAACTGATCAACAGCGATCGGCAGTTCGATCACGATCCGATTGCCGCCTATGCCGAAGCCTGGGCGTTCACGTTTTTCCTGGTTGAAAAAATGCCGCGCGATTATGCCAAGTACCTGGCGAAAACCGCCTCCCGACCCCCGTTTACGTTGTACAGCAGCGCCCAGCGAATGAAAGATTTCACCGAAATTTTCGGCGAAAACATGGCGATGCTCGACGCCCGATTTTTGCGCTTCATCAACGACCTCAAATAGCCTCCGGCGGCAGCCGGGGGTTGCGCCACAAAATCACCTGGTCATCTGTCACAACTTCGTGACTCGCGTTCTCTCGACGTGAATTTTAGCGGCAGCAAATCGATTTCGATCAAACCGTTGCCATGAAAGCAGTTCCGGCAGCGCCGTTCTTTGCATTCAGCGTGTAGGGCACAGCTAATACCTCGCGCCAGTGCGAATTTCGTGCAAGGCGAACGCGGCGATCGCTCGACCCTCGAAGATTTTTCAATTGCTGATCGTATATCGACTTAACACTGTTTCGGTTTCGATTTTCCTCGGCGTCATCATTCTTGGCGCGGCGGTTGCATTACTCCATTGCCAACAGCGTGCTTGAAGCGGAGCTCGCCGGGAAGTCGGTCGGTTGGAAAGGGATCGTCGGCCGAAGATGCCCGTCAGCAAAACAAATTAACAAACCCATCCCTAGCGATAAACTTTTGAGGAGATTGCCATGAAAAAGATCGAAGCTGTCATTCGTCATTTCAAGTTGGAAGAAGTCAAAGACGCCCTGCACGCCAAAGGCGTACAGGGCATGACCGTCACCGAAGTGCGTGGTTTCGGCCGCCAGAAGGGGCACACCGAAACTTACCGCGGCGCAGAATATGCCGTTGATTTTCTGCCCAAGGTGAAGGTAGAAGTGGTGGTCGATGAGCGCGATGCCCAAGGCGTGATCGACACGATTGTGAGCGCTGCTCGCACCGGTCAGGTTGGTGATGGAAAGATTTTCGTCAGCCAGTTGACCGACGTCATTCGCATCCGCACCGGCGAAACCAACGCGGCCGCCGTCTAAATATGGCAGCGGTAAACACAACGCGAGTTCGTTAGGCAACAACGAAGAAGCCCAGGGGTGCAAACCCCTGGGCTTTGTTGTTTTTGGTAATTGAATTGCGAACCGACGGCCTACTCGTCCAATTCCAGCAATTGGCGCAACAGTCGGTTCCAGCGCTCATTCTCAACCGTGGCTACGGCCCGTTGGTGGGCCAGAGCGTAAATCTGGGCCAAGCCGTTAATCGCTGGTGCCGCTGGTGAGTCTTGAAGTTGCGCGTGGCCAACCGTGCCCGGCACGGCTGCTACGTTGTCGCCCGCAGGCATCGAGAATCGTCGCATCCGGTTTGTCATGGCTCAGACTCCATCGGGCTTGCCGCTAGCATGTCGACTGGCTTGTGCGAGCATCGGCATAACAGCGCAAGCATCACCCAGATCATCTCCCTTCTGATATCGAGATTCTGAGCGATGGGGGCGATGTTCCAGAAGTTTGCTAGCACATTCAGAACGAGTGGTCTGGCTTGCCGCTTCGATACAGTTTGCCCAATTGCAAAACTTGTCTTGTCAGATTTCTCGCCAGCGTTCTATATTGAACCGCGGTTCTGCTGACCCGCAGCAGCGGGAGGATTTTTAATCGCGTAGTGAACGCGCCGCTCACTGGCTCAACCAGAAGCGGCGCGACATGTCTTGGCCAAGCGAAAAACGCGAACAGGGTGTTCGCCTGCGTCTGTTGGCCACGTGTGCCTTTCGGCGTGAAGCTTGACCCAAACGAAAGGAGTTCTTCATGTCCAGTGCTGTATTGATGGAACGGTTTTCGGTCGGATCGCAATCGGGTCCGGCCCCTTCGTGGCAGGCCTCCGGTTTCCCGGCGGCAGCCCCTGCAGCAGGCAACTGGTGCGTGGTGCCGCGTTGCAAAGTGGAGTTTGAAAAGTGCACCGGCGGATTTAAGATCCACTGCAAGTGCGACGACGAACTGTCGTCCGCCACGCTGCAGAATCTCTGCCGCATGTTGGCCGATGGCTGTTGCAGTTGCTGCTGCACGCACAACGGCATTCAGTGCTGCAACTGCACGTTTGCCAATTGCAACTGCAAGTGCGAGTATACTAGCGACGGCTGCACAATCTCCTGCACCAGCGGCGACAAGCAAGCTGCGGCGTGCCTGCAAGCCTGCTGCGAATGCTGCTCGAAGTGCTGCGACAGCGGCTGCTGCGCCTACGTGTGCTTTGGCGGTACCCCGGTGTGCTGCGCCACTTGCTAAGCAGTCGATGAACGGTTGATGAACGCGATCTAAAAAACGGATTGCAAAATTGTGAACCCAGAAAGCCCAGAGGTTTAAACCTCTGGGCTTTTTCCTTGGACTGCAATCGCTTTAATTCATCTGACCCGCTACGATGGCCACGCCCTGGTAACAATACCCACCAACGGAGAGCGATTGACGCCAAAAATTCATGAGAATTCGCAGCCGCGCCTTGAATTGGATGTTGGCGGCCAGCGTGGTTCTCGTTTGTCGAGTGCTGTTTCGCACGCTGCGAATTCATTATCTGGCTAGCACGCCCAATACGAATCCTTACTCCAACGATGGCAAGGAAGGATTCATCTATTGTGTCTGGCACGATGCTATTGCGTTTCCGATGTTCGCGGGCCGACATGTCCGAACCGTGGCCTTGGTGAGCAAGAACTTTGACGGCTCGCATTTGGCGTTCGGTCTGAAAATGCTCGGCATCGGCACCGTGCGCGGCTCCAGCAGTCGGGGCGGCGCTGCGGCAATTCGAGAACTGCTGCGACTGCCAACCAACACCCATCTTGTGCTAACCCCTGACGGCCCGCGCGGCCCGCGGCGGCAAGTTAAGGTGGGCATGTTGTTCCTGGCATCGCATTCAGGCCGTTCGATTGTGCCAACAGCGTTTTCGGCCGTCCGCAGTTGGAAGATTCCCGGCAAATGGACCGATCTGACGATCCCCAAGCCGTTTACGACCGTGTACGCCGTGGGCGGCGCACCGATCTTTGTGGCGCCGGAAGCCTCGACCGAGGAACTAGCCGCCATTCAACTGCGCGTGCAATCGGAAATGGATTGTTTGGAAGAAAAAGCCCATCAACTGGCTGCCAGAGTGTAATTCCGCTGTCAGCAGTCATCCGGCTGCTTGTCACAAGCTGCCCGCTGGCAGTGAACCGCGGGTTATAAGGGCCTAGCCGGCATCGTTTCGTGGTGCTATACTTTACGCGGTCGGTCTGACGACTTGAATCTGTGGCGTGTAGTTCCTTGTTCGAACTCTCTGCTGCCGCCTCTCTCGGCTTTCCCACCTGGCGGACCAACACTCTGGTCCCTTTCGCACGGCCTGGAAAGCTTTATCGGGCCGCAATCTTTTGTTTTTGGGAGGTCCGTTGTGGGTAAGAAGTTATATGTCGGCAATCTGAGCTTTGACGTCACGAATGCCAGTTTGGAAGAAATGTTCGCGCAATTCGGTACGGTGAAAAGCGCCGAAGTGATTCACGACCGTGACACAGGACGCAGCAAGGGCTTCGGTTTTGTGGAAATGGCCGACGACAATGCCGCGCAAGAAGCAATTCGCGGACTGAATGAAACGCAACAAGGTGGCCGTTCTCTGACGGTCAACGAGGCTCGACCCCGGGAAGAGCGCACCGGCGGTTATGGTGGTGGTGGTGGCGGCGGCGGTCGAGGCCGCGGCGGCTTTCGACGCTAGTCGACGGTTTGCCAAGTCGCAAAACTTTCTCGTCCGCGACCCAATTTCACACTGAAATTGGGCGCGGGCGTTTTAAGACAGCGTTTCACGAGCGTCTGTCCTGCAAGGGAATGCGCCCGCGGCCTAACGAGCGGGCGCAAGAGTTTTGAGAAAGGAAAGTTCCATGCTGCGCGATATTGATTACGCGGCCACCGCTGTGAAAACAGCGATCGTCGAAAAATTCGGCCGGAGTGCCGCGCTCGAAAACCTGCAGGTCATCGCGAATGAGCGCACCATTTCCGTGCAGCACGGCGAACACACTGCGGAAGGAACCAGAGACAACCTGCTGGCCGCGGTGCGCAAAGCTGGATCGTTCGAGAACTTGTGGCAAGTTTTCCCCACCGTGGACGCTCCTGTCACCACGAGCAATCACCACTAGCGAGCGAGTGTTGCGCGGCTGTTTCGAATACCTTTAGGCTTTCACGGAGCGTTGCATGGCACAAAGACCACGGTTCAACCGCAAGCAGAAGAAGCATCCGACATCCACGCGCAGTGCCACGGTCGCGCGGCAACCACAGCCCGCCTATGAAAGAAAAGCGCCCCCGCAATATGGCAAGCCGTTTGTGTTGCTCGAAGATCTCGACAAGAAGACATTCGAATATGCCAATGGAGCGTGGGTTCCTTATGCCCTGAGCATTGCCGAGTGCCGGCAAGAATGTCAGGTGAAGGAATTGCCTCAGAAGGTAAACGACAAAACACGATACGAAGTGCGCTGTCCGCTGCCGAACGATGAATAAATCTTGAGGATTTTGAGCTGATTGCCATGGGCATCTTGACGCGACGACAAGGCGAACTGTTCGTCATCAGCTCCGACCAAACGGAACCTGGGTTGGCCAACAAACGCCCGCCCCGTCGCGTGAACGATGCTTATTTGGTGTGGACGGGCGATCGCTGGTCGACGGAACCCGGCGAGGCCATTCTGTTTGCTTCGCTGGATGAAGCCGATGAATACGTTCGGGCCAATTATGGCAAAGTCAGCACCTGAATTTGCACTGCCGATTAAGAAGATCGTTATCGTTTGAACAGTTCGTACAGAGCGGCACGCCAAGCTGGCCTCGATAGCCCTGGTAATGTATAATAGTTCACATCGCCAATCCCTCTTAGACGACACCCAGCCGCCTACCGGGGCGGCTTTCTTTTCGGAGTCACATTTATGCACATGGTAGAAGTCAGTAAGAACGGTGTGGATGTTGGAACGGTCAGCTTTCGTGGAATCGCCCAGGCCGATAGATCTGTTGCCGAACCGCGTCGCTTCCGCTGCAGCCCCAAACACTGCGTCCCCAAGCTCATTGCCAGAAAAATTGCCGATCGGCTGGCATTTGGCGTTACCGCAGGACACGAAGACGATTACGAGTGGCACACGTAAACGTCAGTCGCCACACAGCGATTCATTGTGATATATCTTTCGTAAAAAAGCCGACGCCTGGGGCCAGGCGGCGTGCCCACAGGCGTCAGCAAGTAAACAGGACCAATTCTGTTCCGGCCCGAACCGGTTTCAATTTTCCACAACGCCCGGAGCGATATCCAGTGCATCGTTGCGGGCAATCAGTTTCGCCAGCTCCTTAAGTGCAATGGTATCGGAAATCCAATGCACCGATCCATCGCCAAACACGAAGTTGGCGCCGCCGGCATGGAAGGAGTAGATTTCGCTGGTGCCTTCTGTCCACCAGGGGGCGACATTGTAGGCTGGATAATCTTCACCATTGGTGCAGTTCATCGAGCAGTTATCGCTGGCGGAACTTGCCAATCCGCTGCCGTCTTTCTTCGAACCGTGCAAGGTAATGTCGCTTGCAGGCCGCGACCAACCGCCGCCGTTTTGGTGATGGGCCGTCGGGTCGCTGCTCAGTAATCTGCCTTTCTGATAGACGAAAGGCCGTCCTGCCGATTCAGCAAACATGATGGTTTTCGTCAAACCATCGGTCGCATCGCGCAGTCGGACCGTTGTATTCTTACGCAGCAAACCGCTGTTGGCGCTCTTGTTCGCGGCATCCCAACTGATGGTTTCCGGATCCACCAGGCCCAAATTGCCGGTGGCTGTGCCGGCTCCTGTTCCCCAGGTCTGGCCGCTGGGGCCCAAATTCGGATGCACTCCAATGGTCGGCGAGTAGTCGGTGGTTGCCAACCGCCGGAAGCTTGTGGATCACCATCTAGCCGCGTTTGATCGGCGCCATCCGACGGGCACAACAATTGGGGAAGCACCACCGAGGTGACCGACAAATTCGTGCCATTAGTTCCCGTGTTGGCCGACCAATTCAGCGTGAAATCGTACTTATCGTACAACCGGACTTCTTCCAGGTAGGGCAACAGCGAAGTGAATGCGGCAATGCGCGGGGCAGTTGTCGAACCGGTGGGCCGCGAACTGGAAGGCAACGTGTGCTTCGCACTCTCGTGATTCAAAGCAGCCAGGCCAATCTGCTTCAGTGTGTTTTCGCAAGAGGTGCGCCGGGCCGCTTCCCGCGCCGATTGCACTGCCGGCAACAGCAGCGCGACCAATACGCCGATAATCGCAATCACCACCAATAGCTCGACGAGCGTGAAGCCCCGGCGAGCATCCAACGTGCAGTTCCTTCTCATGACTTTGGGTCTCCTTAGAGAAACGATGAAAAATTCTTTCGACGGCGATGTCGAAGACTGAACGAACCGAAAATTGCAGAAGCTGTTCATTGTTACGATCCTTGATTGAGTTACTGAACTTTGAATTGCAGCGCGGTATCGGACGAAAAAACAAGCAATTAGCTGCAGTGGGGGCCTGGCGAAGAAGATCTGGTTCTTGCCGAGAGTCGAGAACGCCAGATGGCGTCAACAACAGCAACAGAAGATGACGTGGCTACTGCGCATTTTTTTTTTTTGAAAATGAAACGCGCCTCTGGAGAGCCAGTCAGCAAGCGTCAGTTCGTGTTCAGAATGTGCCTCTCGCCCTAGCGAGTCAGCATGTTCCTAAGAGCGTCGGGCTCGGGTTTTGTTCGCGTTTAATTGCAATTTCCGTGCCGTCTTATTTCACGGGCTGTCAATCATCTATCGAGTGCTATCGCAAGCGGCGCTTTTCGGTCCGCTCGATTTGAACAACAACGCCGTCTTGAACGACGATCGAAACTATTCCGTAGCGCAAGCCACGCAGGGCATCTCGAATGTGATCCAAGGCCGGATCCGACGCCGATCCGTCGCTCGGTGAAACGACAACCGGGACGTGCCCTAAGTCGCCGCGATGTTTTGTGGATTCTGACATGTCAGTCACTCCGTTGAAGGTGTCTTGGTGTCTGCGTGCCTAGGTGTCTTGTGTCTGATTGGCTAGGTGTCTAGGTAGTCTGACTGCGGGAATCGTTTCGCATGGTAAGTAACGGTTGACTCGATGAGCAGGGACCAAGACACTCAGACACCCAGATACCCAACCCTCAAATCACATAATCTGGCATAAACACGCGCACTCGCTTCGGCAGCACAAACACCGCGTCACCAAGTTTCAGTTTCAATTCTGCGTAGCGATCCATACTTAAATCGACTTGGATGTCGGTCTCGCCGTCGACGCCGCTAAGCCCAATTCTTGCGACCGAGCCGGCGGGATTGATTCGTTTTACGTTCGCCTTCAGGCTCGGCACGCCGTTCTGCGTTCGGGCGATATCCAATTCGTGCGGTCGCATGTAGAGCGTGGCTGCTTGCGGCTCGGCATGCGGGTACTCGGGGTAATCGAGCGCCCAGTTGCCAACCATTGCCCTTCCGTTTTGCACGCGGCCATGAAATACGTTCACGTTTCCTAAAAAGTCCATCACAAACGGATTGGCTGGATGTTCGAATACTTCCGTCGGCGTGCCTATCTGTTCGACTCTGCCTTGGTTCATCACCACCACCCGATCAGCCACTTCAAACGCTTCTTCTTGATCGTGCGTGACCAGCACGCTGGTGGTGTGAATTTCGTCGTGCAACCGCCGCAACCAACCGCGCAACTCTTGCCGAACTTTGGCATCGAGCGCCCCAAACGGTTCATCCAAGAGCAATACTTTGGGTTCGATTGCCAAGGCCCGTGCTAGTGCGATCCGCTGCCGCTGGCCGCCCGACAACTGCGACGGGTAGCGATGTTCCATCCGCTGGAGTCGCACGAGATGAAGCAACTCGCGTACCTTTTTTTCAATTTCTTGTTTTGGCTTTTTCCGCACGCTGTAGTCCGAACGCCACGTTTTCGAACACCGTCATGTGCCGGAACAGCGCGTAATGCTGAAACACAAAGCCAACGTTGCGCTCGTTGCGCCGCCTGGTGCGTGACATCTTCGCCGTGGCATTCTACGGTGCCGGAATTCGCGGTTTCCAGGCCCGCGATGATTCGCAGCAACGTCGTCTTTCCGGAGCCGGAAGGACCCAACAGCGCCACCAGCGAACCGCCTTCGATTTCCAAGTTGACATTGTCAACCGCGCGGAATGTGCCAAATTGTTTGGTGAGATTGCGAACCGTTATGCTCATGGCGTATGGTTTGTTGGATGTTCTTCGCAAAGAGACGAGCACGAGTCGCAGACCCCTGGCTCCTGACCCCTAATTTCTGTGTTGCGCTCCAGCCAGACTTTTAATCCCAACGTCGCCAAAGCCAAGCAGCGTCAAGAGCGAAGCCAACGCAAAAGCGTCGGAATCGTGCCCTTGCTCCAAGAGTTTTTGTACTTGCAGAGGCATCGTCGTGGTTTGATTTTCGATCGCGGCCCGAAACCACGTACACGGCGCCAAATTCGCCCATCGCACGGGCGTTGCACAAGATGATGCCGTACAGCAAACCCCATTTGATGTTCGGCAGCGTCACGCGCCAAAACATTTGCCGCGCATTGGCCCCCAGGCTGATGGCCGCGGTTTCTTCCTCGCCGCCGATGGCCTCCATCACCGGAATCAATTCTCGCGCCACAAACGGTAGCGTCACAAACATCGTGGCCAGCACGATGCCTGGCAGAGCAAAGACGATATGAATGTTCGATTGTTGCAGCCAAGGGCCGAGAAAACCGAGCCGGCCGAACAGCAGCATCAGCATCAAACCCACCACCACGGGCGAAACCGAGAACGGCAAATCGATCAGCGACACCAGCGCCGTCCGCCCAGGGAATCTGAATCTGGCAATCAGCCACGCCGCGGCCACGCCGAAGATGGTGTTCAGCACGACCGCAATCGGCGCGACGATGAGCGTCAGCTTGATCGAATGCAATGTGGCCGGGTTGCTAATTAATCCCTTCCAATATGCGGTGAAACCATTTTCCAGCGCCGCGTAAAACACCAGTGCGACCGGTGCCACTATGAACACGCCCACGACAAGCAGAGCCGAGCTGATCAGCATCCGGCGCACCAGTGCCGATTCTCGCCTATGCTCCCTCTCCCCTTGGGAGAGGGCCGGGGTGAGGGTGCCAGGAACCCGAGCGATACTTCGCGCACTCTCACCCTGCCCTCTCCCAGAGGAAGAGGGTTTCAGCGCCGAACCAAGTGTAGCAGCCGCGTTACGCATAGTGTCGGCGACTCCTGCGCTCGAGCATGTTGATCACGGCCAGTGTGGCAAACGACAGCGCCAGCAGCATCAAGGCAATGGCCGTAACCTCGGCATAGGAGTTTTGCTCCAGCTTCGAGACGATCAGCATCGGCGCAATTTCCGTTTGCCCCTGAATGTTGCTCGATACAAACACGACCGAACCGTATTCGCCCAGCGCTCTGGCAAACGACAGCGCAAACCCGGTAATGATGGCCGGCATCAGCGTCGGCAAAATCACGTGCCAGAAGGTTTGCCAACGGTTCGCGCCCAACAGCATGGCCGCTTCCTCGGCATCGACTTCCATGCTTTCGAGCACGGGCTGCACCGCGCGCACGGCGAACGGAATGCCGATGAACGTGAGCACCAGCACAATGCCAAACCGCGAATAGGTGCCGTGAATTCCCAGCGGCACCAGGAATCGTCCGAACCAACCGTTGCCGGCATACAGCGCCGAATACGCCAAACCGGCCACGGCCGTCGGCAACGCCAGCGGCAAATCGACCAGCGAATCGACCACGCGCTTTCCGTACCACTGGTATCGCACCAGCACCCAAGCGATGAGCAGCCCCAACAGCGAAGTGGCGAAGGCCGAAGCAAAGCTCACTCCAAACGTCAGTATGTAAGCGGCTCTAGCGCACGGCGTCCACACCGCGGCCCAAAACGCGGCCGGCCCCAGTTGCGATGCCTTCACAAGGCAAGCGCCCAAGGGAATGAAGAGCAGCACGCCGAGATAAATCAGCGTGATGCCCAACGAAAGTCGAAATCCCGGCAACGTGCGATTCATTCGGAAAAAGCGGTTAGGGGTCAAGGGTCAGCAATCAGGGGTCAAACCACCCCCGAGCCCTCGACGGAAGCCGAGGGTTGCTCCGCAGCGCCATCCGCGCGCCGTCACTGCTTCTCGTAAATCTTGTCAAACAATCCGCCATCGTCGAAGAAGCGTTTGCTCGAATCGTCCCAATCCTTGGCAACAGCCGTGATGTCGAACAACTTGACGGTCGGGAATTTGTCGGCGTACTTCTCGCGCGAGTCCGCCGCGTTGGGTCGGTAATAATTCCTGGCTATCGCTTCCTGCGCTTCCGGCGTGTAGAGGAATTCAAGAAAGGCTTTGGCCACCGCTTCCGTGCCATGCTTCTTCACGTTGGCATCGACCCACGTCACTTGCGGCTCGGCGCGAAAACTGACCGGCGGATAAACCAGCTCCAGCTCGCCTTTCGAGTCTTTCACTTCCTGCTGGCCTTCGTTCTCCCAAGTCAGGTGCACATCGCCGATGCCCTTCTTCGAAAACGTCATCGTCGCTGCTCGGGCCGCGGCATCGAGCACTTTGGTGTGCTCAGGGCTGTACATTTTCGTGACAAATTCTTTGGCCTGCTCTTCGGTGCCGCCGCGCGTTATCACGGCGCCGTAGGCGGCCAAGAAACTCAGTTTGCCATTGCCCGAGGTTTTCGGATTCGGCGTGATGATTTCGACACCCGGCTTCACAATGTCGGGCCAATCGTGAATGTTCTTGGGATTCCCTTTTCTCACCACCATCACGATGGTCGAATAGTACGGCAACGATTTTTCCGGCAACCGCTCTTCCCAGCCGGCGGCCAACTGCCCGCCGCGGCGAATCAAATCGGTATCGGGCCACATCGCCAGCGACAAAATGTCGGCTTCCAAACCGTCGTTTACCGCACGGGCCTGGCTCGACGAGCCGCCGTGCGATTGTTTGACGGTAACCTTCTGGCCGGTTCTTTCTTCCCAATATTTTGCAAACCGATCGTTAATGTCCTGCCACAACTCGCGGGTCGGATCGCACGAGACGTTCAGCAGCTCCACCGGACCGCTGCTCGCTGATGTTGTGCCGGCTGCGCCGGCGGCCACGCCAAATACCGGGCCGTGACCGCAGCCGACCACTCCCGCCGCGATGAAAAGCGTGCCGAAGAGAATTGACCATATGAAGCCAGAGCGAGAGCATTGCATTTCGAGCGGATCCTGGAGAGAGGCGGGTAAAGAAATCGCGACTTTCGGCCCGTCCATCGAGGGCCAGCTAGCCCCTTTGCACAGTCCGTGCCGCAAACAAAACCGACCATTCTGGTGGGCGACCCAGGCTAATACGGAGAATCTAACCAGCTCCGAACTGATTTACCGTTGTATTTAACGGTGTATCGTGATATATGATTGTTTATATCCGTCACATATCACGGGAGAACTCCGTCGAAAAGTGTCGCGATTTTGACTCTGCCGGTGTTCGGCGCGTCAAAGTCGAAAAAGTCCGAGGAAAACCGATCTCCATAGCATCGTGTCGCGAGGTGGCACGCCCCGAGTCCGCGAAGGGCGTGAACAAGACCGCCACAAAACCGTCCGCATCGCGTTTCAAATGGATCAACACAACCGACTCTTGTTGAATGTCTGGCGCGAAGCCTGCCGGCACATCGAAATTGCCGAGGCGATCGATCTCATCACGCCGCTCATTCTGGATCAGTTGCCGCTCGATCAGTTGCTGCTGCGAGTGGTCGAAATTGAACGCAGCGCCATCGATACGGTGGCAGCAACGGGCCGCAACGGCCAAAACCTGCTGGCGCGAGTGCGGACGGAAGGCAAAGGGGAATCGATCGATCGGCTCCTTCAGTGGTGCCGCCGCGGAGAAATCATTCGCGACACCGCCGAGGCCATCAACCGTCGCCTGCCCGGTCTGTTGCCCGAGGGAACCACTGGCGATGTTCTGGCAGGCCCGCTGGCCACGAGCGACGGACCGCCTGGAGCACTGGTGGCGATTGCTGTGCCGCCAAATACTTTTGCCGCCCAGCACGAGCAATTGCTGCGGGTGCTGGTCGAGCCGTTTACCGTGGCGCTAGAGAACGATCGCCGGCTGCGCGAGCTGATTGCCCTGCGCGAAAAAGTGGAAGCGGAAAACCGTTCCCTGCTCTCGAAACTCGGCCGCAACGATTTAAGCGACACGATCGTCGGCGCCGAATCGGGCTTGCGCGGCGTGATGGAACGCGTTGGCCTCGTGGCTCGCGCCGATATTCCCGTGCTCATTCTCGGTGAGACCGGCTCAGGCAAGGAAGTTGTTGCGCACGCCATTCACAAACAATCGCGCCGCTCTAGCGGTCCGTTTCTGCGCGTCAATTGCGGCGCCATTCCAACGGAACTTGTCGACTCCGAACTCTTTGGCCACGAGCGCGGCAGTTTCACCGGCGCGACGGCACTGCGCAAAGGTTGGTTCGAGCGCGCCGATCAAGGCACGTTGTTCCTCGACGAATGCGGCGAGCTGCCGCCGGCCGCCCAAGTTCGTTTGCTGCGCATTTTACAAGACGGCACATTCGAACGCGTCGGTGGCGAAAAGCAAATTCATGTCGATGTGCGCGTAGTCGCCGCCACACATCGCAATTTGCCAGCGATGGTCGCCGAAGGCGCGTTCCGCGAAGATTTGTGGTACCGGCTGGCGGTCTTCGCCATCGAATTGCCGCCGCTGCGCGATCGTCCGGAAGATATTCCGGCGCTCGCGACGCACTTCGCCTTGCGCGCCGCCAAACGATTTGGATTGCCAGCCCGCACGCCGACGCCGCAGGATGTGAATTTGCTTGCGACCTACCCCTGGCCCGGCAATGTGCGCGAACTGGCCGCGGTGATCGAACGCGCAGTGATCCTTGGCGGCGGCCGGCGTTTGGATATGGCCACCGCGCTCGGCGTTGCTCCCTCTCCCCTGGCGAGAGAGGGCCGGGGTGAGGGGGTGCGGAAGGAATTGGGCCACGAAGAATGGAGAATGGGGAATGAAGGCGGACAGCTTGCGACTGGTCGCACTTCTTCGTCTCCCGTGGCAGGCGAGGGTCGAGGTGAGGGGGAAATGACATCACGCGGTGCCATCGAACCGCTCGACGTCGCCACCAAGCGGCACATCGAAGCGGCACTTCAGCGCACTCAAGGCCGCATCGAAGGCCCGCGCGGCACCGCGCGGCTCTTGGGCATCAACCCACACACACTTCGGGCTCGCATGCGGAAGTTGAAAATCGATTGGCAACGTTTTAGGCCGGTCGATCAAGCGCCGTGAGCTGAAGCGATCGATGGAATGGCACATCCGGAGTCTCCGAGGAGCGTGTAATGCGGCAGCGGTAAGAAAGTCACGCCCTTCGCGACTCAGGGCGTGCTACCCAGGCTGATCATCGCCAAGACGAATCGGCCTCCTGCATTTTGTGCCTGCCGCCGCTCTCTCGCGGCGTCTACAATGCATGGTTCCGCCTTTTTCGTCCATGCTCCGCGATGACTCAGCCCATTTCCAAACCGCTGTCCGCAATTTCGCTGCCGATTGTCGAGCCGCCGCGCGGAGACTACATCGATCGAGTAGGCCTGCTGGCGACGCGGCGAAATGCGGGGCAAGCCCCGCCGCTACACTTGCCTCCGCTCCCCATGACCCGCGCGGAAATGAAATCGCGCGGCTGGAAAGCCGTCGATATTGTCTTCGTCACCGGCGATGCCTATGTCGATCATCCGAGCTTTGCGATGGCACTGCTCGGCCGGTTGCTTGAAGACGAAGGTTTTCGCGTGGCGATTCTCAGCCAGCCCGATTGGCATTCTTGCGAGCCTTGGAAGACGTTCGGCAAGCCACGTTTATTTTTTGCCATTAGCGCCGGCAACATGGATTCGATGATCAACCATTACACGGCCAGCCGCAAAGTGCGCAACGACGATGCCTACAGCCCTGGCGGACGCATCGGCCGCCGGCCCGATCGCGCCACGTTGGCATACTGCCAGCGCGCCCGCGAGGCGTACAAAGGCGTGCCGATTATCGCCGGCGGCGTAGAAGCCAGCCTGCGGCGGATTGCGCATTACGATTACTGGAGCGATAAGGTGCGCCGCTCGATCGTGATGGATGCCAAGTGCGATTTGTTGGTCTACGGCATGGGCGAACGCCCGATCATCGAAATCGCCCACCAACTGGCCGCCGGCGCCACGGTGCGCGACTTACGCAAACTCCGCGGCGTGGCGTACCGTCTTGGTGCAAGAGAAGCCGCTGATTTTGCCCCCAATCATTTAGCCCCCGGTGATTACACCGGGGGCAATACGGTCGCACACCACCACCAATCGTGAAACCAAAACCGATCGTGGCGCAACGCACATTGCCCCCGGCGACTCGCCGGGGGCTAAATGGAGTACGGCGCCGATTGCACCGCCCAACATCACATTACCGGCTTTCGAAGAAGTCTCCGGCGAAGACGCCAAATCGAAACGCGCTTTCTGCGCCAAACCAAAATCTCGCACAACGAAACCAATCCGCATAATGCCAAGCGGCTGGTCCAATTCCACGGCCCGGAAGCCGTCGTGGTGAATCCCGGGGCGCTGCCGCTCACCCAGGCCGAGATGGACCGCGTTTACGGCCTGCCGTTCACGCGGCTGGCGCATCCCAGCTACGGCCAGGAAAAAATTCCGGCCTACGAAGTCGTCAAGCATTCGGTCCAAATCATGCGCGGCTGTTTCGGCGGCTGCACGTTTTGCAGCATCACGGCGCACGAAGGCCGCATCATTCAGAGCCGTAGCCAGGAATCGGTGCTGGCGGAGATTGGCCGGATGCGGGAACTGCAGCCCGACTTCACCGGCGTGGTCAGCGATATCGGCGGCCCCACGGCCAACATGTACGAAATGAAATGCACGCGCCCGGAAGTCGAAGCGGTCTGCCGTCGGCTGAGCTGCGTGCATCCCTCGATCTGCAAACTCTTGGGCACCGATCACGGCCCGCTGGTGCAACTCATGCAAAAAGCCCGCGAGCTGAAGGGCGTAAAAAAAGTGCTGGTTGCCTCGGGCATCCGCATGGATTTAGCCCGTCGCGATCCGCAGTACATGCGCGAACTTGCGAAGCATCATGTGGGCGGCCATTTGAAAGTCGCCCCAGAGCATACCGATGCCAGCGTGCTGCACTTGATGAAAAAACCCAGTAACGACGATTTCGAGAAGTTTGGCGCAGAGTTCAAACGCCAATCGAAGGCCGCCGGCAAGAAGCAGTATCTGGTGCCGTACTACATCGCCAGCCATCCCGGCAGCGACTTGCACGCCATGATCGATTTGGCGCTGTTCCTCAAGCGCAACCACTACCAGCCCGACCAGGTGCAAGATTTCATCCCCAGCCCCTTCGACATCGCCGCCTGCATGTACCACACAGGCTTAGACCCGTTCACGCTGAAGCCGGTCCACATCGCCAAACACCTGCGCGACCGCCGCCTGCAACGGGCCTTGCTGCAATTCTTCAAGCCCGAAAATTATTTCGAAGTGCGGCAAGGCCCTGGAACAAGCCGGCCGGCAAGATTTGATCGGCAGCGGCTGCGATTGTTTGATTCCGGAGCAACCGCCGAAAGCGGCGCTTTCACGGCGCAGACGCAAAGCGAATGAGGAAATGCGCGAGGGGGAAGGCGACCATATTCGCGGCGGTCCGGGGAAGAAGGGAACCGCGAAGGACGTGCAGAAGGGGGTTGGTTATCGGCCCTGCAGAAAGACCACCTTTCGACGCAAAAATTAAATTCGCGTGACCACAACTATTCAAAAGCTGCTCTTTGTTGATACCAACATTTGGTTGGATTTCTACCGTGCTCGGACCGAAGCAGGACTGACCCTGTTGAACCATCTTGAAGCAAAGTCAGACCGTGTGATTGTCACTTATCAACTAGAGAGTGAATTTAAGAAAAATCGCCAAGCGGCAATTCTTGAGGGACTTCAGGAACTCAAACCACCGCAGCAAATTCCACGATTGGGATTGTTTTCGGACGCAAAAGCGACGGCCGCACTATCAAAGAACATTCGAAGTGCAGAAAAGCGCGTGAAATATCTGAAAAACCGACTCGCTAAGGCATTAGCGAATCCATCTGCTAATGATCCTGTCTACAAGGCATGCCAGAGAATATTCCATCGCACAGATTCAATCGTCTTAACGCGTGATAATCCGATACGCCGACAGATACGCCGCCGAGCATTTCGGCGGTCTTTGCACGGCTGCCCACCCAGAAAGAAAAACGATACTTCGATTGGTGATGCTTTTAATTGGGAATGGATGATACATTGCGCAGAACAGCAGAAAGCAGAACTCGTCATTGTGTCCCGAGATTCCGACTTTGGCGTCACGATCGAAGATCGCTCATATGTAAACGATCATTTGCGGCAAGAATTTGCAGAGCGCGTTAGCAAGAAACGCGCCCTGCTCCTATATACGAAATTGTCAGAAGCACTCAAGCACTTTGCAGTGCCGATAAGTGAACAGGAAGAGCACGAAGAGGAAGAACTTATTAAGGCAAAGTCGCTTGCGCAAGACGCTCTGTCAATCGAGATTCGTAAGCTCTTGGAGGATTTGGAAGATAAGGAAAGTGCCTTTTCCAAAATGCGTCAAGATGGTACGCGACCCGCAATGGCACCCGAACATCGGTCTGTGCCCCAACGGGGCAACCTAAGTCAGCCCAGGGCAAGCGAGAGCGGCAACGCCGCGGAGCGTCGCCCTGGGTAGCCGTCTGGGTGCCACTGCTGGCTTGTCCAGCAGTGGGAAGTGTGAGGTGACATGATTAGCATTTTCCGGCTACAGGCAGAGACTTCAGCTTGAGAACTGAAGTGCAAAACGACCTTAATTCTTTTCTGAAGGTCATCAGTCGGTGCCGCATTCGCTGCTGGACAAGCCAGCAGTGGCACACGTTACTCGTCCTAATTTCTCCGGCTTAGGTCTATTTGCGGGCATGTTTTTTGTAACCTACGCTTAAGGGGCCATTCTACACCGAATTAACAGGGCGATCGATGAAATCGTTCATTCTGGCGCTGCCAATCGTATTGCTGTCCGTCACCATCGTTCCAGGCACTGGGTTCGGGCAACCGCTGCCGTATCCGGACGCGAAGCCGGGCATTCAGCCGGCCCAAACCAACGATGATAAATTCGCCCTGGCGATTGAGCCGGCGGTGAAAGAACTTGGCGAGCACTTGTTCGATCCCAATCATACCGTTCGGCAAGCTTCGGTGTTGGCGCTAGAGGCGATGGGACAAGCGGCCAAGCCAGCGACGACGGAACTTGCTCAGGTGCTTGCCGATCCCGATCGAATCATTCGCATCGATGCCGCTCGCACACTCGCGCAATTGGGTTTGAGTTCCGTGCCCAGCGTGATTCCAATGTTGCAGCATCCCGATCCCGCGGTTCGCGTTCTTGCGACGCGCACAATCATGCAGATCGACGAGCCGGCGGTTTCCGCGGTTCCATCGCTCACGCTCCTCTTGCGTGATCCAGATCATTCCGTTCGCCAAGCTGCCATTTATGCCATCGAACGGATGGGCTCGGCTGGCACGCCTGCGATTCCTTACCTGGCCGATTTGTATCACGATTCGGATGGCTTCATTCGCGCCGATGCCGCGCGGACACTTTCGCAGCTAGGAACCAGCGCCATCCCGAGCGTGGTGATGCTGCTGAGCGATCCCAACCCCGTCGTGCGGAAACTTGCGGCCGAGACATTGCGGCAGATTAGTACCGACGCGGCGACCGACAGAGCGCTGGGCCGCGGCTGAGAACTGCCGTGGCTTTCGCGGGGCCGCACGTGAATCGTACGGCCACACTCGAAGTCGTGGGCGGTACGCTCAATTAGCGATCCACTTACTGAACCGCAATAGGTGAGTGCGATCGAACCGGCTGATAATCGCCAGGCACAGCGCGGAAGCCGATGGCAATGCGGTTCCAAGCGTTGATGGTGATGATAGCCAGCGTCAGATCCATCAGCTCATTTTCGTCGAACTGCTCGCGAACTTCTTCATACACATCGTCGGGCGCGTGAGTTTCCGAAATCAGCGTGAGCGCTTCGGTCCAGGCCAAGGCAGCCCGTTCGCGATTGGTGTAGAACGGCGTTTCGCGCCAGGCGTTCAGTGCATACAGCCGCTGCTCGGTCTCGCCGCCGGCACGGGCGTCTTTCGAGTGCATGTCTAGGCAGTAGGCGCAACCATTGATTTGGGAGGCCCGCATTTTGATTAAATGCAGCAGCGAGTGTTCCAAGCCGCAGGTGCGCAGATATTTTTCCAATGCGTACAGGCCCTTGGCCGCCTCGGGCGAAACTTTGGTGACATCGATGCGCGGTTGCATGGTAGGGCTCCTTTCTTTTTCGTCGTGCAGTGTTTTTAATTTGAGCGGAAATAGAAGCTCTCTATTTGCAATCATACGCCTCAGGGGTAACTGCGACTATTGCCGGACACGGCAGAAAACGCGGGCGAATTGAAGTGGCGAGTTTAGAGAATCGCCAGACGGTGCGCGAGTTTTTTGGTCGAGCGCCGCAGGCGGCGGATCATCGAGCGCCGAGCGCCGGCCAGTTGATCGAGGCGGAAGAATCGCGCCACCGGCTGCCGGGTGGCCACCGGCGGCCTCGGATCGGAGAAAATTCGCTCGAATTGCGCGAGCACCTTGGCAGGGTCAATGTATTCATTCAGTCGATTTTGGTGCAGCCACGGCTCGCGCAAATGTTCTAAATACAAATCGTCGTCGCGATCGATTTCTATCACGCGATTGATCACGGCTTCCATGCTCGGCCAATCGTGGGCGCTGATGAAGCTTCGGGTGTTGAAATCGCGATTCACCAGCGGATTGCCCCAGTAAATCGGCAAGCTTTCGGCCAACATCGGTTCGGTGAGCTTTTCCGTGGTGTAGCCAGGATAGCTTTCGTTCTCGAAGGCGATCGTGAACTTCGATTGGCGAACAAGCGCCAACTTGTCGGCCACCGGGCCGCCGATGTTGTTGCAGAGCCGGCCGCCGGAATCGACCGGCTTGTACTTCGACAGCTCGTGAAAGAACCGGTTGCGCACACCGCACAGTGGATTGGAGTACACGAAATTGCAAAACCGCGTTTTTTCCGCAAGTACGCGTCGCGGATCAAAATTGCGCTTGATCAATCGGCCGGGATCGTCGAACAGCCCGTACAGCGGCAAGCGGTAGTGCCGGGCATCGTCAAGGTGATCGAACGTGAAAGCGTAATCGCAGTTCCAAAAGTCGGGCCGCCAATTTTCGCCGGTGTAAAAGATGCGCGTACAGCGGTAGCGGCGAAAACTTTGCCCGAAGGTGGAAAAAATTACAAACTGCGGTGCGTCGGAAAGTTCGATGTCGAACCGTTGCCGCAAGAGCCGGGTGAAATAATTGTTGGCCGGGTCGAATTTGGGCCAGAAGTCGCAAAAGGCGAGTTTGATGCGCTTCTTCATGGCCGGTTTGTAGCGCAGGCGGGCTGGCGGCGTCAATGCGGAAGTGGTAGGGCGGTAGGCAGTAAACGGTAGACGGTAGGGTTCTTCTGGATTGGTTGCGGAGGGTTGGCATCACGCTTGCGTCTTCTATACCGCTAGCGGGCACGATCCGCTTATGGTCGCCTACTATCTACTGCCTACCGCTTACCGCCTACTGCTTCAACAAACTGTCGTTTGCTCGTTTGCCTTGAATCGCTAGAGTACCGTGCTGTCATGCGCATTCTGACTCGCTATGTGCTGCTCGAACTGCTGAAAGTCTTTCTGGTGTCGCTCACCGGAATGACGCTCTTTTTTTTGCTGGTCGGTGTGTTCAAAGAAGCGTACTTGCAAGGGCTGGGGCTGAAGCAAGTGCTGTTGCTCATTCCGTACGTGCTGCCGCAGGCGCTGCTGTTTGCCATTCCCGCGGCAGTGTTGTTCGGATCGAGCAGCGTGTTCGGCCGGCTGGCTTCGGGCAATGAAGTGATTGCCGTCAAGGCCAGTGGCATCACGCCGATGGTGCTACTGTGGCCGGCAATTATTCTGGCGTTTTTGTTGAGCCTGGTGGCGGTGTGGGTCAATGACGTGGCGGTCTCTTGGGGCCGCGAGGGAATCACACGTGTGGTGATCGAATCGGTCGAAGAAATCGCTTACAGCCGATTGCAGCAGCAGCGTTCGTACAGCACGCGGATGTTTTCGATTAACGTGAGCGATATAGACGGCAAGAAATTGATTCGCCCCACCATTTCGCTGGAAGGGGGCGGCGACGATCCGCCGCGAACCATTACCTGCGAAGAAGCCACGATGGAATCGGATCTGGAAGCGCAAACGCTGACCATCACTTGTCGCAATGGATTGTTCGAAATTGGCGAAGTGAACGTGGCTTTTCCCGATACCCGCCAGTTCATCATCCCGTTGGACGAAGCCAGCCGCTCGGGCAGCGGCGGTAATGTGAGCCCCTCGAATTTGGCGCTGCACATCATTCCACAGGCAAAAGCCCAGCAGCGGCTGCGCATTCAATCGCTGGAAGAGCACATGGCGGCCGAAGCAGCCTACCAGATGATTACCGGCGAATTCGCGTCGCTGACCGGCCCCAGTTGGGGCAAAGATCAGCGGCAGCTGACTGAAGCTCGCCAGCGGCTGTATCGGTTAGAGATGGAACCGTATCGGCGCTGGGCCAATGGCTTCAGTTGCCTGTGCTTCGTGCTGGTCGGGCGCCGCTGGCGGTCATGATGCGGAATTCCGATTTCCTTACCAGCTTCTTCATGTGCTTTTTGCCGATCCTGATTTTTTACTACCCACTGATGGCCTTCGGCGTGTCTCAAGCCAAATCGGGCAGCTTTCCTTCCTGCGGCGTGTGGGCCGGCAATCTGATTTTGATGGTCATCGGAGCGTATTGCATCCGACGAGTGTGCAGATATTGAGAGAAGCGGGTTGCTTGCAAAGGCCTACCGCCTACTTCCTCTGCCTTCTGTATTCTGCCTTCTGCCGTTTCACTGCTTCTGCTACACTTCCCGCCCCGCATGCGGTTGAGCGCCGGGCATGGCTGCCTCGTGAGCAATCGCTTTTTGCTAGCATTCAATCGCACCCTCTTCCCTTGGGAGAGGGCCGGGTGAGAGTGCTGAGCTAAAAGTTGGCGGACATCCTCGCCCCAATTCTCTCCCAGAGGGTGAGGGATTCAGACAAGGAGGTCGCTTGTGTTGTCCCGGTGGCCCATCCGGAACAAGCTGCTCTTAGGCATTGGCCTGTTGCTGGTGATCGTCCTCACGATGTCGATCAGCAGTTTCCAGGGGACGTATGCCTTTCGCAATCTCGCGCGCAGCATCAGCAGCCGCGCGACCGAGCTGCCTTTGGCCACCGATCTATCGAAACAAATCAGCGACCTGCGCGTCACGCTGGCCGATATGCCCGACGATGTGGAGAAGTATCCATCGCCTTCACCAGTCTGGCTACAGCACAGTTCCACGTTTCAACGACAATTCGATGAGATTCGCGGCACCGTTGCCCAATATCATGACAAGCTCGATGAACACGAGCATGGCGAATTTCGCATCGGCGATCCAGGCGAGGAACTGGCTACGTTGGATCAAGTGGATCAGCGGATCGCCACCATTACAAATTTGACGGCGGCCGAAGATTGGTATCTCGCGTCGTCGGTAACGTCCAATGTCGGCGACGAGCTTTTGAAATTGCAAATTCTGGCCACCGTGCTGCCCAGAAATTTGCAGTATCACATGCGCGACCTGGCCGACGAAGTGCGGCTGCGCTATCGCACCTGGATCGTGCTCACCTGGATTTGCGCCGTGGCCACAACGGTGCTCACCGGCGTGTTCATTGTCGTGGTCTATCGGTGGGTCTTCCGGCCGCTGCGGATGCTGGTGAAAGGCTCGCGGCGCGTGGCGGGGGGCGATTTCGAATATCGAATTCAGCTCGATTCGCGCGATGAAATGGCCGAACTGGCCGCCGCGATGAACGACATGACCACGCGGTTCCGCACCATCCGCGACGATTTAGATCGCCAGGTGCAACTGCGCACCAAGCAGGTGGTGCGCAGCGAACAACTGGCCAGTGTCGGGTTTCTGGCGGCCGGCGTGGCGCATGAAATCAACAACCCGCTGGCGTCGATCGCCCTGTGTGCGGAATCGCTGGACAGCCGGATGCGCGAAATCTGTTCCGAGGGGGGCGAGCACACCGAAGTGGTGCACCGCTACCTGGGCATGATTCAGACCGAGGCCTTCCGCTGCAAAGAAATCACCGAAAAGCTGCTCGATTTCTCTCGCCTGGGCGAAGTGAAACGCCAGAGCACCGATCTGGCCGAACTGGTGCAAGGCGTGATCGACATGGTGCGGCACCTCGGGAAATATCAGAGCCGCCACATTGATTTTACGTCCAGCGACCCGGTCATTGCCCTGGTGAACGCACAGGAAATCAAACAGGTAGTGCTGAATTTGGTGACCAATGCCCTCGACAGCGTTGACGACGGCGGCAAGCTCTCCATTCAACTGGCCCGCAAAGGTGATTTCGCCGAGATGATCTTCACCGACAACGGCTGCGGCATGACCCACGACGTGCTCGAACATCTGTTCGAGCCATTCTTCACCCGCAAGCGCGGTGGACAGGGCACGGGCTTGGGTCTGTCGATCGTCTACCGTATTGTCAGCGAGCACGGCGGGCAGATCGAAGCCACCAGTGCCGGCCCGGGCCTGGGTTCGCAGTTCCACGTGACGCTGCCGCTGGCCGATTCAAAAGCCAAACCCACCAGCGCTCAGGCACCCAGACACCTAGAAACTCAGACAGCCACGACGAAGGAGACGAGCCATCGCTACCAAGCCGCGTAAACGATTGAAGCTGCTGTTCGCCGACGACGAACGTTCGCTCCAGGAACTCATGCGCATCGAACTCGATCGCATGGGCCATGAAGTGACGGTATGTCCCGACGGACTCACGGCTGTAGCCGCGTTGGAACGGAACACCTACGACTGCATCATCGTCGATCTCGATATGCCGGGCCTTAACGGCGTGCAGGTGATCGGCAAAGCGAAAGAACTTTCGCCCGACACTGAAGCGGTGGTGCTGACCGGAAAATCGTCGATGGAATCGGCCATTGCCGCGCTGCGGCACGGAGCGTTCGATTATCTCACCAAGCCGTGCAAGCTGGTCGAAATTGAAGCCCTCTTGAACCGCGTGATTCAGAAACGCGAGCTCACCAACAAATTCCGCGCGCTGCAGCGACGATTAGAAACGGCTGAAGGCCCCTGCCGGTTGGTTGGCGATTCGCCGTCGATCGAACGTGTGAAAAAACTAATCGCCAAAGTGGCGCCGACCGATTCCACCGTGCTCATTCTCGGCGAAACGGGCACCGGTAAAGAGCTGGTTGCCCGGGCGGTTCACGATCAGAGCGCCCGCGCCACCATGCCATTTGTGGCGATCAACTGCGGCGCGCTGCCGGAAAGCCTGATCGAAAGCGAGCTGTTCGGCCATCGCAAAGGCAGTTTCACCGGTGCCGATGAACACCGCGTCGGCCTGTTCGAAGTGGCCGATGGCGGCACGTTGTTTCTCGACGAAATTGGCGAGCTGCCCAAACCGATGCAAGCCAAGTTGCTGCGCGTGCTGGAAAGCGGCGAAATTCGCCGCGTGGGCGAAAATCAATCGCTCACCGTCGATGTACGCGTAGTCTGCGCCACACATCGTCGGCTGGAGCAAATGGTCGAGCAAGGCGATTTCCGCCAAGACCTGATGTTCCGCGTGAACACGTTCGAAATCCAGCTCTCGCCGCTGCGCGAACGGGTGGAAGACATTCCGCAGCTCGCGCAGCATCTATTGAAACGCTTCCGGCAGCACCTGCGAACCGGCGACCAGCTCTTCACGCCCGAGGCGATGGAAAAACTACAGCAGCACGAATGGCCCGGCAACGTGCGCGAACTGGCCAATGCCGTGGAGCACGCCTCGATTCTGTGCGATGAATTGCCGATCGGCGCGGAACATTTGCCCGATCGATTTGGAACTCGGCGATTGCGAATCGATGCGCTGGCGCCCAACCTAGCCGGCGCCAATCACGCTGCGCGATCTGGAAATGCAGGCGATCTACCAATCGCTCGAGCGCAACGGCGGCAACAAACCGAAGACGGCCGAGGAACTTGGCATCAGCTTGAAGACGCTTTACAACAAGCTGAACCAGGGGCAGAACTTGGAACGCACCGCGTGAGTGCAACGGTGTAGCGGCGGAGCTTGCTCCGCGCGAGCGCCGGGCCAAGCCCGGCCGCTACACGGTTTTTCCCAATTGTCGCAGCAAATCCATCGTGTAAATTCCGGTGTTGTGCCCGTCGCTGAATTCGATGGAATAGGCGTAGTTGCCCACTGGGTCCATCTTCGTAATCTGCAGCGGCCGTAATTCCGCCGGCGCGAGCACCGGCAATAAATTCGCCGGTTTCGGTGGTTCCGATCGCTTCTCTCGACACGTGGCGCACGGACACGCATCGCGCAATTCGCGGAACGAATACTCGCGCCGCTGGCCATCGCTCCATTCGATGAGCAGGTTTTTTTCGCCGGATCGCGCCAGTTTGGTAGGATGAGTTGACATCAAAGCACTATTTGTCTTTCACTCCTTGTCGTTTCTCATAGTCCAAAAGCGCCTTCCCGATTCTTCGCATGTTCTCTTGCGATGATCTTCTCGCGAGCAGGTCCGCATTCTCGACCACGAAATACGGCTGATTGCACAGCGTCGCATCGAAACCAGGATGCAGCGACGATTTGCCATCGCCAGCCCGTACCTCAAAATAATACTGCAACGGAAACGGCGACTTGGTGTACTCGCCGGGAATCTCAACAGTCCAGCGGTTGCCGTCGGCCTTCATTTCCGCCGTGCGCTCAACTTCAACTTGATTGACGTGACGATAGTGCAACACGACCGCCGGCGCCGGTGGTTTCGATCCTTTGGCAATCGTGAGACTGATCGGCAGTGCCTCGCCGGCGCGAAACGATTTGGCCGGCTGATGCTCGCACGCCATACTTGGCCTCGGTGACGCGGCCAAAACATATTGCATCGCCCCTTCGATGCGCCGCGGGTCCACATCGCCGTCTTTAGAACTCTTCGCTGCGGCGCCTACCGACCTTTCATCCGCAAGTTTCGCCAGCCGATCGACATCCTGATCGATCGCCGCCAGTCGTTCCGACCAACAGCCGCGTAAATGCTTTTCCGGGCCGAACGTGATGTCACGCACATAAACGTCATCGGCACGCTTGGCCACTTCAGCCCAAGCATCGCGGGCCGATTTGTATTGTTTGATTGCTTCCTGCAATGCCCGCGGGTTGCCGCTTTGCTGGTACAAGGCAAACAATACGCCGGCTTTGAATTTGTCGGCAAAAAACCGGCCCACTCCCGTTTGAATGGCGATGTCGGTCGCCACGCGCCGCAAATCCACGTTTTGGTCGAAGCCGGCTTGCTTCTGTGCATCGGCCAAGCTTTTCGTCGCCACATCTGCCAAATCGGCAATCCAGGCCGCAACCTCGGGCGGACCATACTTGCCGCTCGATTTTCCCGAGAGCAACTCCTCCGCACATTGATCCGCCGTGAGAAACAGCGCCGGATCCAACGGGCTGACAGTTCCAAACCGCCTCGGACTGGGACTGTCGCCATACGGGTGCGGCACGGACGCATCTGAAATCGACATGTTCGTGTACAACTCCGGCCAGTAATTCGCATTGGCCGCCGACGGCAGGTGGGCGCTGGTCACCAGCGGCAAAATGCGGCTAGCGTGTGACATCGCTTTTTCCGTTGCCGCAGCCGGCGCACCCCAGCGTTGGGCAAGCATCCGCTGCCAGTTTTCCGGCTCGGTCTCCGGGTTGTAAAGCATCCGGCCCCACAGCCGATAGGTGTACTCGTACTTTTGCCAATCGGCGCTGGGCGCGAGCGATTTGTTTTGATATGCCGTTCGGTTGCCGGCCAGGCCCGATCCCTTGCGACCTTTGAACGACAGCGGCTCGCAAATTTCCATCCCGAGGCTGCCGCAGAAGCTTGCCGTTCTTCCCCAACCCGAAGCCATTGCCGGATCGCCCCATAGAAGCAGCCGCTGCGTGCCCGGCCACATGCGGAACAGAATGCCGTACTTGCGATCGTCGCGGAATAAATCGCCGTAGCTGTAGCGCATGAAGCGGCGCGAACCGTTGCTCAGCGCCATCAATCCCGTGGCGTTGCGGCCATCCTTGGGCGGCATTTCCAGCGCGCGAATCGCTGCCTGATGGTAGGGCAAACCCGTGTGCTCGGCCCAGAACTTCGGCGACACGTTGACCGGCATGCCGGTCGATAGCGCACCGTCGATCATCTGCTGATCGATTCCCTTGGCGTGCAGATCGATTTCCACCTGGCGGCCTGCACCGGCGGCACCCTCGAAAACCGTCTTCCAGAAATCGTAATTTCCCTCGGCCACACCGCTTTCTCCATGCGTGCGAATTGTCACGCCGCTAATCGATGGGCAAGCTTTCAAGAGCGCCGTCAGTGCATCGCGGCAATACGGTGCGTGATTGTCGGCATTGAGCCCGTCGATCGTAAAATTCACGTCGGGGCTGTCGGTCCAGCGATAGGTGTGCGTCCAGATGCCCAATTGAAAATCGAGCGCCGCGCCGCGCAGCTTCGTCGCTGATAAACTTTAGCAGCGTTAAATTTTCATCGCGCTCTCCGTCCGAAAGCCCAACAGCGCGAACATCATAATTCGGCACCGCCAGAAAAAACGGATAGGCGAAATAAAAATAGGCGTCGCGAACTTGCCGCGCGAAATCGTAGCCCAGACCCAGCGTCAGGTTGAAGCGATTGAACCGCTCGCGGGCCAGCATCGTCAGATAATCTTTCCAAAACGCTTTGTCGCGAAACCACGGTTTGTCTTCGATGTCGCTGGCAAACAACCGGGCCACGCTGCGGATTCGGTTCGCCGCCGTTTCCACGGTCGGCCTTACGGTTTGCAGCGCCGCTAGCGGTGGATCGGTGCGCAAAATGCGATCGGCCACGTCGAGCAAAGCGTAACCCAAGCCGCGGGCATCGGTGCCACAGGCGACGAGCGCCGACCGATCGGCAACGCCAGCCGAAGCTAATCCCAAAGTTTCCGGCACATCGGGCAACAACAAAAGCTCCCTCGCCCTTGGGGAGAGGGCTGGAGTGAGCGTGCCCGACGAATTTCCAGCACCCTCACCCTGCCCTCTTCTAAGGGAAGAGGGTTCTGAAAACTGTTCGAGCACTTGCCGCAGCCACGGAGACTTGCTGCTGGCCGCGATGATGCAAAACTCGGTGGGTTTGGTATCAGCAATCTTCTCACAATTCCGCACCGCAATGTTGCGGCCTCTTAAAGCATCGCGAACCTGGTCGAGCGACCAATTCGCGCTGGTGGCATTGGCAACCGCATCGGCGGGATCGCGAACGATGGCGACAGTTTTTCCATCGATTGCCGCTCGCCGCAAGCTTTTCTGTCCCTGCGTTTGCACAGCGCCGAAGATGTGCTCAGCCCTGTCGCCGCCAATCCGGCCGCGGCACCGGACCCCGCCAAAAATGTTCGTCGAGAAATTCGCTTGTCGTCCATGGCTTTCTCCAGTTTTCTGTTCCCTCTCCTCGGGGAGAGGGCCTGGGTGAGGGGGCGACCGACCAAACCAGTCATCCAAACCACAGGATATTAGAACCGATATAATACCCGCGTTTAATCCAAACGGCAGTATGCTCGCGGCGTCAATTGGCAACGCCGAAAGTTATTCGGCGGCACCTCATTGAAATTATGAAAACCTTTGTTTGTGCATTTCCCCGGGATTCTTCGAGTGATTCGATCCAAGTAAACGCTGAACTCAGACCATCAGCGAAAAAATCATGATGAAACGCGCTGCCCACCCCTACCCCACCCTCTCCCCGAGGAGAGGGAGAAGAATTAGTGCTCTGTTCGCCCGAATCGGGCAAACCGTCTGAACGCCGAAGGTGTTCAATAATAAAGCCCAAGGTTGACGGGCTTTGTGTCAACCCTGGGATGGGATTCTCGAATTTCGAAAACAACCCTGAAAGGGTTGCACAACCCCGCGCGAATCAGGTGAAACTCTTTCAAGGTTTTTCTATCTTCATTCAAACGCCTACCCAGGGTGTCGCGACAAAGCGCCGCTTACCCTGGGCTAGAATATGCAACACCTTCGGCGTTAACACGGCGATCGCCATTCTCATACTGGAAGTTTATTACCGCTTCCTGCAGCTTTATTCCAACCGTGCGGTGGATAAAGGGTTTTATTTAGTGTCCGGCGAGAAAAAAACGGGAGAAGAAGCCGCTGAGGGATTGTTGTCGTACACTCTTCCATTGATGACGATCGACGCTTCCGGTAGAAGTTGGTGAAGTCTCTTGAAGCCTTCCAACGTCATTCCGCTCCCGCTGAGGCAGATTTCACACCCGGCTGGCAGTTTTGCCAAAGACTCGACACAGGCATCCGTGACATTCGTTCCTGCCACCGAAAATAACTCCAGTGCGGGCAAATTGGCGATTTCCTGCAATCCTTGGTCACCAATCGGATTGTCGTCAAGGATCAACATTCTAAGGTTCGTTAGCTTGATCAGATTTTTGAGGCCGGTTCCGTTGATCTGATTTTTGGCGAGGGTGAGCTCTCTGAGTTCAGTCAGATTTCCTAAATGATTGAGACCGGCGTCCGTTACTTGATTTTCAGTGAGATCAAGTGTCTCCAATTTTTTGAGCCCGTGCAAATCGGCGAACCCTTGATCGCCAATTCGATTCCACATCAGTGCTAGCTTTTTGAGCTGGCTCAATTTTCGCAAGTGCTTAACGGCTCCGTCATCAAGTTGATTGCCGTAAAGATAAAGTTCTTTCAACTCTTTCATATCGGCCAGCGGTTCGAGGTCTTGATCTTCAAGACCAGTGTGCGGTGAATAGATTTGGAGAAAGCGGAGTTGGCGAAGATACCGCAACGCCGATAAGGCTTGCTTGAATTCCTCGGGTTTGAATCCCTTCTCAATCAGATTGACCTTCACCACATCATGGCAAAAATCGACTCCCAACAATCTTGCCGGCCACGAAGGCTCGGGAGGTGCGGTGCCCTTTTCTCCGCTGTAGTAAGGGAGTTCGTAATCGTACTGGTAGGTGACATAGGTGCCGTTGCACTTCAAATCGCTGATGGCCTGCTTTTGTTGAAGGATTGGCACCAGTTTCAATCCGACGAAGAGGCAAATCGCCGTGATCACAATCAAAAACGTCCGCAAGCTGTAGCGGAACCAGCGGCGTTTGGGGTGGGAGAGAACGGTCGGGCGGGAAGGTTGGTCGGACATGATCTTATCAGTGTGGCATAGCTCCGCGCCATCGGCAACAATAAGAGGCGATATTATCCCCGAGAACACAGCGATTGCCCATTAAAAAAGAAAGTGCCTCGCACAAGTGCCGCATGACCAAAGTTAATCCAACCTCGTTGAACGAAGTCATTGCACAACTTGCCGAGCAAGAAGCCGACATTCGGCTGGGCGGCGGGCAAGCGGCGATCGACCGGCAGCACAAAAAAGGCCGGCTTACGGCACGCGAGCGGATTGAAAAGCTGATCGATCCCGGCACGGCGTTTCTGGAACTTGGCCTGTGGGCGGCATGGGGCATGTATGCCCAGTGGGGCGGTGCGCCGGCGGCGGGTGTGGTGACGGGCATCGGCACGATCGGCGGGCGACGGCAGATGATCGATCGCCAACGATGCCACGGTGAAAGCCGGCGCGTTCTTTCCCGCCACGGCGAAAAAAGTTTTGCGGGCCCAGCGCATTGCGGCGCAGAATCGGCTGCCGATTGTGTATCTGGTGGATTCGGCCGGTATTTTTCTGCCGTTGCAAGAAGATGTGTTTCCCGACGAGGACGATTTCGGCCGCATCTTCCGTAACAACGCGGTCATCTCGGCGATGGGCCTGGGCAAATCGCCGCCATCATGGGCAATTGCGTCGCCGGCGGCGGATATTTGCCCGTGCTGTGCGACAAGCTGCTGATGACCGAAGGCTCTGGATTATATCTGGCCGGGCCGGCACTGGTGAAAAGCGCGATCGGCCAGGAAGTTTCGCACGAAGAGCTGGGCGGCGCAGCGATGCACGCGCAAGTAAGCGGGACCATTGATTATCGCGATCCGAATGATGAGGCGTGCTTGGAACGGCTGCGGAGATTAGCGGCGGCCGTGCGACCGGATGATGCGGTTCCGCCGGCGCCGTTTCGCGCGAAGTAGCCGAGTCTCTCCGAGGCTCGGATTCGCTACTTAAAATTCTCACTGCCAACCTCAACGGCGAATACGAAGTGCGCGACGTGTTGAATGGCCTTGTCGATGAAAACACTTTCGACGAATACAAACCGGAGTTCGGCCAAACGCTGGTCTGCGGCACGGCGCGGCTGGGCGGATTTCCGATCGGCATTGTTGCCAATCAGCGTCATCGAGTGCGGCCGGCCGATGGGCCGTATCAATTTGGCGGCGTGCTGTATGTCGATAGTGCCGAGAAAGCCGCGCGGTTTGTGATGAACTGCAATCAAGACTGGCTGCCGATTTTATTTTTGCAAGACGTGAACGGCTTCATGGTCGGCCGCGATGCCGAGCGTTCCGGCATCATCAAGGCCGGCGCAAAGCTCGTGAGCGCGATCAGCAACAGCCGCGTTCCAAAAATCACGCGTCATCACCGGCGGCTCCTACGGCGCCGGCAACTATGCACTGTGCGGCAAAGCGTTCGATCCGCGATTTATCTTCGCCTGGCCGACGGCTCACGTGGCCGTGATGGGCGCCGATCAAGCAGCCGACACGCTGTTGGACGTGGCCGTGAAAAGTTTGCAGCGGCAGGGAGACAAAATCGACGCCGCGGAATTGGAAAAATTGCGCGACAAGGTGACCTCCGATTATCAGCGCCAAACCGATGTCCGCTATGCTGCTGCGCGCGGCTGGGTCGATGCGATTCTCGATCCGGCGACGACGCGCGAGACATTAATCGCCGCTTTGGAAGTGGCCACACGCCATGCGGATGAGGAGCCGTTTCGCTTGGGTGTGTTTCAGGTGTGATGATTCAATGAGGCGAATTGTCAGTTCCTTAATGACCATCAAAATTGCCAACTGCGCGGGTTTTCTCGGCGATAATTTAGATGCGCCGCGGCTGTCGGTCGGAGCGCGCGTGGGTTGATTATCTGACGCTGGAGTATCTGGCCGAATTGACGATGTCGATTTTGGCCCGACAGCGCGAGAAGGATTCCGCCGCTGGGTTCGCTGGAGATTTCCTTGATGTTCTCAAAGGCCTTGTGCCAGCGCTGAAGGCCCAGCCGCAGCTCAAGATTGTGACCAACGCCGGCGGGGTGAATCCTGAAGCGTGCGCGGCAGCCGCAGGACGCATTCTGAGCGACGCAGGATTAGCCGAAACAACGATCGGCGTGGTGGCCGGCGACGATCTCTTGCCACGATTATCGCAGTTGCAGTCCGGCGGCTGCCGATTTGAAAATCTGGATACACGGCAGCCGCTTTCGGAATTGAAACAACCGGTCGTCAGTGCCAACGCTTATCTTGGCGCGCAGCCAATTGCCGAGGCACTGGCCGCTGGAGCGCAGAATTGTCGTCACCGGGCGAGTTGCCGATGCTTCGCTCACCGTTGGCCCGGCGATGCACGAATCGAAGCGCCGCTGGGACGATTGGAATTATTTGGCCGGCGTCAGCGTCGCAGGGCACTTGATCGAATGTGGCGCACAAGTGACCGGCGGACTATATCGACATTGGCAGAATCTGAATCTTGCCGAGATCGGTTATCCAATTGCCGAAATCAGCGACGACGGTTCCTGTGTCATCACCAAACCCGACGGCACCGGCGGCGTGGTCAATCGCGGCACCGTAATTGAACAATTGGGCTACGAAATCGGTGATCCGGCGCACTATCTCACGCCGGACGTCGATGTCGATTTCACCACGGTCGAAGTCAAGGAAGCCGGTCCAAATCGTATGCTGGTTCAGGGGGCAACAGGACGGCCCGCTCCCAAGAATTACAAAGTATCGCTGGCCTATCACGACGGTTACATGGCCAGCGGTCAGTTGGTTGTTCTTGGTTCGGACTGTGTGGAAAAAGCCCAGGCGTGTGGCGAAATGATTCTGAAACGGGTCGAGCGGGCTGGTTTCAAATTAGAGGCATCGCTTATCGAGTGTCTCGGCGCCGGCGAGAGCGTGCCGCGACAGGGGGCAGGAGTCGGGGGGTGGGAGTCAGACGAATCATTCCCCAATCCTCATTCCCCAATCCCCATTTGTCGTGAAGTCGTCCTCCGCGTTTCCGCCCGCGATCCTCGCCGTGAAGCCGTCGAACGGTTCACGAAAGAATTCGCGCCGCTTATCACCAGCGGCCCGCCGGGCTTGGCTGGTTATGCCTCTGGCCGACCGCAAGTTCGACCAGTTTACGCGTATTGGCCGACGTTGATTTCCAAAAAAATAATTCGGCCGCAGACGTCGGTTCGTCGCGCTGCCGAATGGGTGAGCTAGATTTGACTTGAAATAGCCTCCGCGCACCGCCAGCCGATTTCAATTCAATCACCGAGCAATGAAGGATAAGATGCGATGATGTTGACACTCGATACGATCTCGCTGGGTCAAATCGCCCATGCCCGCAGTGGCGACAAAGGCAATCACGCAAACATTTGCGTTGTGGCCTACAACCGGGCCGGCTATGAATTCTTGTTGCGAGAACTTACGGCTGATCGAGTGGCAGAATTCTTCTCCGAACTTGGCTGCACACATGTGGAACGATACGAGTTGGGCATGGTCGATGCGCTGAATTTCGTGCTCTACAACGCCCTGGCCGGCGGAGCGAGCCGTTCGCTGCGAATCGATACGCAGGGCAAACTGCTGGGTACCGCGATTCTCGATTTGCCGCTATCCGCGCCGCTGGATGAGTCGCTCAAGAAAATGTTGCCGGACGAGGCGGCTGGCGACTAGCAATTGGCAACGGCGCGGCATAAAAAAGCTATCAGCCCTCGGGGGTAGCCGAGGGTTGCTTGGCTAATTGTAATTCACTGGTTGTTAATCGTGGTCATCTATGACCAACAACGCCCCGCTGGTCAAAGTTCACGTTCACGAGCACACCGGCACGATCATTTTGAATCGGCCGGACAAGCGGAATGCGCTCACACGGGAACTGATTTCACAATTGATGCTGGCTCTGGATGATTTGCGCCGCGAACGCCGCGTACGGGCCGTCGTGCTTTCCAGCAGCGGTTCGGCTTTCTGCGCCGGCATGGATCTGCACGAAATTCAGGAAACGGCGAAAGATCCCAATGCCCAGGCACTGTGGCACGAAGATGCGGTGGCCTATCGCGATTTGCTGGAAGAGATGCTGCGGTTGCCCAAACCGATTATCGCGGCGGTCGGCGGACCGGCCGTGGCGGGCGGGGCGGGCTTGCTGCTGGCCAGCGATATCGTGCTGGCCGCGCCGGAGGCCAAGTTCGGCCTGCCGGAACCGAAGCGCGGCATTGTGGCGGGCCTCGTTGCGCCGCTGTTGGCGTTTCGATTGGGCGGAGGTCGCGCGGCTTATCTGCTGTTGAGCGCTCAACTCATTGCGGCAGAAGAAGCCCACCGCATGGGCGTGTATCACGAACTGATGCCCGGCGAAAAACTCTGGCCTCGTGCTCATCAACTGGCCGGAGAGATTGCAAGCTGTGCCCCCGAGGCCATGCTGCTCACCAAGCGGATGCTCAACGAAACCATCGGCGAACAACTGGCGACATTGCTCACCGCCGGCGCGGCCGTCAGCGCCACGGCTCGCACCACCGAAGCGGCGGCCGAAGGTTTGGCGGCGTTTCTCGAAAAACGCGAGCCCAAGTTTCCGTGATTGATGGGTTTTCAGCCGACCGTTGACAAGCGTTCAGCAGCTGCGCGAATCGGCAGCCTTCGGGGCACATCGGCTGCGACCTTTCGATCCCGGCCGCGGTCGATCGCCGCTGGACCGCTTTTATGTCGATTCTGACTTCCTGCGATGCGGCCGACGAAATACCGTATCGCTCCAGCACCTGCGGCAAGAGACTGCCAATTTGCTTTGGTTCGTGAAACATCGGACTAGTTCCCAAATTCATCGCCTGCGAGAAATTCATCGTGTCGGCATCCTTCCAGAATCCATCGGTTTGCTCACGTGTGATCACGTGTTCAGTTAATTGTAATCAGTCATGGACGGCTGTCCAGTAGCCGGCAATCTTCCTTTGGAAAACTACCCGCAAACTACGGGGCGGAGCCCGACGAAGCGCTGCTAGCACCGGTCTGGCGGAAACCGGAAGGTCTGTTAAAACAAAGAGTTGGGACAGACAGGAATTGTGCCGGGGTCCGGCGCGATATACTGTCGGAGGCGGAAAATCGTTAGTGGTTTTTACAAGGAAATTGCCTCGGGGTGCGCGGCTGACTCCTGCGACTCGCACTGCCCAGTGGCAAAACGTTGCCTGCTCTGATCATGGCTGGAACCAGCACCAAAGTGCCGACCGATCCTGCCACGCTGGCTTGGAATGAGCTGGCCGAACGGGTCGATGCGCTGATTACGCGCCTGGCAAGGGGAAGACTTGCCCCCCGATCTGTCGCAGTTCCTGCCGACGCGGCCTGAATCTTTGCGGCGGCTGGTGCTGACCGAGCTGATCAAGATCGATCTGGAATATCGCTGGCAACATCACGAGCTGCCCAAGCTGGTCGAAGAGTACGTCGAGGATTTCCCTGAATTGGCAGAAAAGGGGGAAGTGCCCTGCGATTTAATCTACGAAGAATTTCATGTGCGGCGGCAAACAGACGACCCGCCAAAATCGGAGATCTATTACACGCGCTTCCCGAAGCAGGTCGATAAGCTCCGGCGCATGATGACGCTGGAGCCGAATCACATGACGACCACCACCCTGGTGTCCGGCCAGCGCGAAACCGAATTAGATGTCGGTCAGCAGATCGACGATTTCGATTTGCTGGTGAAGCTCGGCAAGGGTTCGTTTGGCTCAGTATTTCTGGCACGGCAGCGCTCGATGCAACGGCTCGTGGCGCTGAAGATTTCGCGCGATCGGGGCGTCGAGCCGCAGACACTGGCTCAGCTCGATCATCCGCACATTGTGCGCGTTTACGATCAGCGGGTGCTCACCGAACGCAAGCTGCAACTGATGTACATGCAGCACATTCCCGGCGGCACGTTGCAAGACGTGATGGAAGCCGCTCGGCAGCAAGCGCCCGCCTTACGCAGCGGAAAAATTGTGCTGGAAGCCATCGATCGGTCTTTAGACAATCACGGGGCGACGCCCCCCACCGATTCCAGCACGCGGCGCAAATTGGCGACTGCATCCTGGGCGGAGGCTGTCTGCTGGATTGGATCGCGAATGGCGGCGGCACTGGATTATGCCCATGCGCGAGGTGTGCTGCATCGCGACATCAAACCGGCCAATGTGCTGCTGGCCGCCGATGGTTCGCCCAAGCTGGTCGATTTCAACGTCAGCTTCAGCTCGAAACTGGAAGGGGCTACGCCGGCCGCATATTTCGGCGGTTCGCTGGCCTACATGTCGCCTGAACAAATCGAGGCGTACAACCCGGATCATAATCGCGCACCAGATGAACTGGATGGCCGCAGCGACATTTATTCGCTGGGCATTGTCCTCTGGGAGCTGCTCACCGGGGCGCGGCCGTTCGAAGACCCGCGCATGGACGATTGTATTGGCGATACACCCAAGTTGCTAACCCGATTGGCCGCTGGTCGCCTGGCTGGTTTAACCGAGGTCGCGCTAAAATCGCTCCCACGCGATTTGCCGCAGGGCTTGCCGCAAGTGCTGACCTCGTGCTTGGCTGCGAATGTAGAAGACCGGCCGCAAGCTGGGGGCCAGTTGGCGCGGCAACTCGATCTGTGTTTGAAACCTCGCGTACAGAGTTTGCTGCGGCCTAAATTAGGATCCCTTAGACAGCGACTCCAGCGCTGGCCATTTTGGTTTTTCGTCGCAGTCGGGTTGATGCCAAGCGCGGTGTTTAGCACACTGAACCTAATGTTTAACTCGGGCCAATTTATCGATGAAACTGGTCCGACGCACGATTTTTTTTGGAAAGTTGAAGTACCCGTCGTCAATCTCGTTTCTTTTCCAATTGCAATTTTCTGTGTGTTCGCTTTCGCTTGGCCAGTACTCGCAGCGGTCGGGCGAGTTGCCAGCGGAAAGCCAATGGATTTGAACAGATTGACGACGCTGCGGTGGCGCGCACTTTGGGTTGGAGACTTTGCCGCCTGGTTCGGAATGGCCCTGTGGCTTGTTTCTGGCGTCATTTTTCCTTATTGGCAGTACCTTCATTTCGGAGAGAACAAAGTCGGATGGCTCAATTTTCTTGCGTCTCAAATCGCCTGCGGCTGGATTTCATCGACGCTCACTTTTTTCCTGCTCACTTGGATGTTTGTGCGTGCCTTTTACCCGGTGCTAGTCCGGCCCGAACAGGATCATGCAGAGGAAGTCGAGCAATTAATGCGGCTTGGGCGCCGTTGCGGAGTTTGTTTCGGGCTGACGCTTTTTGGAACATTTTTTGCATCGGCCTTATTGGCCGTCTCAGGCCTGAGAACACCATGGATGGGTGGATTGGCAATTATTGGGTTTGTCGTTTCGTTTGCGGCTTATCGAATGTTTCAATCCATTCGGATTGATCTGCATTCCTTGGCAATCGCAATTGATCCGAGTGGCGAATCTAGTTCCGTCATGACCGATACCGCCGATTCACTGTGGACGTCCTCGCGCTAATTCCCGCGAAGAGTGGTTGCCACCTGCTTCGCCAAAGTGATAGAATGCTGGCGGGCATCGCACCGACCGAGGTCAAGCCATGACTCTCGCTGTAAAACATCCGTGGCTTTGGATCGCGCTGTTTTTGCTGACAGCGCTGTTCGTCTTCCACTTCGCCGCCTCTAGCGCCGCGGCTCAAGCCGTCCAACTGCCGACGTTTCATTTCTTCACGACCAACACCACGGTCGAAGTGCCCGACGGCGGCGAGGCGTTTCTCGGCGGCGTCGGTCGAGCTTCATCGGGCCGCATTCGAGCGCGGAATTCCCGGCTTACCGAGCCGGCCTTTCAGCAACGTCACCACCGGCCGCAGCCGCGGAGCCGCGGGCGCTTTGGTGAGCGCGCAAATTCACGATCTCGATGCCATGGATCGCGCACTCTTGGGCGATGACGACGGAGCGGCACTAGTCAATTCATCGCGGCCTTTCCATCCGCCGCTCGCCTTGGCCCAGCAACGGGCCGTAAGCGGCGCAACCAGTGGGCCGGGTTCTACCGGCAGCGTGGCCGCCATTCGCGCCCAAGTTGCCGCCGAAGACGCCGCCCACGAAAAGGAAGCGGCCGCAAATCTCGCCCGCGGCCGCCAGTTGCTGGCCGAAGGCAAATCGGGCGTGGCCAAAATCTATTTGCAAAACGCCGCCCGGCATTCCAGCGGCGAGATTCGCCAGCAAGCCCTGGCCGCTTTGCAACTGATCGAACAAGGCAAATCAAGCGGCAAAGTCGCCGGTCAGTAGCTCAACCACGCGACTAACTCCTTTTGCCGTAAGCAATTTACAAGCATTCCCCTCCGCGCTGCTTTTCATGAGCTATGCTTCTAGTGGAGTCTCTACATCGCGGAGGTCACCGCCATGAATCCGGTCGACTTCGTCCAATCTCTGGTCCAGCGCACCAGCCAGTTCACTTTTCACAACTGGCTCATAGTCTTTGCCTGCATCAGTCTGGCGACCTACATCTTGCTCATTAGCCGACGCCCGAAATTCTTGTAGCGCCTTGCGGCACTGCGGGTCACCAGCGGTCGAAACCTTTCGGTTCGATTGCCTCCGCCGATCTTGCTTGACAATCTACTGGCTGTCCAGTACGATATCGGCCGTCGAAGGCAATTCTGCTCTTCCCCATGAGGCGTCGATGGCGGAACTCGTTCCTACCGATCGTGAGTTGCAAGCCCTCAAAGTGCTCTGGGAGCGCGGCGAAGCCACGGTTCGCGATGTCTGGAAGTTGCTCGGCACCGCCGATGCCGACCTAGCTTACACCACCGTGCTCAGCCTGCTGCAAGTCATGGAGCAGAAGGGCCTCGTGAATCATCGGGCCGAGGGTAAAACCTACATCTATTTCCCGCGTGTCGATCGGCAAAGCGTGTTTCAGCGCTTGGCCAAAGGCTTTCTCGACAAAGTTTTCGACGGTGCCGTGGAAGAATACCTGGTGCATGCGCTCGATTCGCGCCGCACCAGCCCGGAGGAACTCGACCGGCTGGAAAAAATGATTGCCGCCGCCAAGAAACAGCTCCCTCTCCCCCGGGCAGAGGGCCGGGGTGAGGGTGCTTCAGTGCGCCGGCAGCGCAAAAAGAAACAGAGCAAGTAATTCTTCCTTTCTCCTGCGCGAGAGGGTCGGGGTGAGGGGGAAACGAAACGCTAGGGCCAATAAAATGCGAGGCCGCAAATGAACACTTCGATCCACTGGGTCTGCCTGTGGCTGGCCGATTATTACCTCTCGGCCACCATTTTGCTCGCCGCCGTGCTGGCCGCCGGTTCGCTGCTGCGCGAGCCGGTCAAACGAATTTCGCTGGCCTGGGCGGCACTTGCCGGGTTGGCACTGCTGGCGCTGTTGTGCGCCGCGCCATTTTGGCCGCGGCTTTCGATCGTAAAGTCGGCAGAGGAACCGATTGCGGCGGCGGCGAGCAAATCGATTCCTGCACCGGCTCCCGCAGCCGTTCAACCGCCGTCATTGCCGGTTCGGTCGATCACAACCAATGTCGATCCGTCGTCGTGGCCGATTCGACTTGATGATTCGCTTGAGCCCGCGATTGCCCATGTCGATCATGCTGCTGGCCAAATCGATATGAGCGTGCTTGTCGCGGCAGTATTTTTATTCGGCGCGGCAATGATTTCGCTGTGGCTGTTGGTCGGCGCCATTTACTCTTGGCGACTCTGTCGATCCGCAACGCCGGCCCCAAAATTTGTCGAGCAGGCACTGGCGACGGTTGCTCGCGAAATCTTCCTCTCCCCTGGGGCAAGGGCCGGGGTGAGGGGGCTACCGCGATTACTTGTGAGTCCAACGATTCACACCGCCGCCGCCTGCGGTCTGCTGCGGCCGACGATTTTGTTGCCGGAAGATGTTTTATCGAGTGAACCAACTGCGTTAAATCCACGCGTCGCAAGCGACGCCGCTACACTCACCCGTTCACCCCTTCACCCGCTCACCCCTTCATCCGCCTCCCTCCGCGCCCTGCTCGCTCACGAACTCGCTCACATCCGTCGCGGCGATTTATGGCTCTTGGCCCTCGGCCGGCTGCTGCTCGTGGTGCTGTTCGCGCATCCGCTGTACTGGCTTTTTGCGCCGACGCATTCGGGCCGATCAAGAACTGATTGCCGATACCATCGCCGCCAACTGCTGCGGCCGGCACGATTACGCCGAAAATCTTCTGCACTGGGCCCGCCGCCAACCCGGTAAACTCCCACGTCTTGCCGGTGCTGGGCATTTGGGAACGCCCCAGCCAACTCGCCCGCCGCATTACGATGCTGCTCGATGAACGTGTCTGCCTGCAAACTTTTTGTTCGCGCCGCTGGCGAATTAGCACAACGTTGCTCTTCGGTGTTTTGGTCGCCGTGCTGTCGCTATTGACGACGAGGCCATTGCCGTTGGCCAAAGCCGAATCGCCTCCTGAAAAGACTGCACCTTTGCAAGAATCCGCCAAGCCAGCCGATCAAACCACGAATAAGACTCAGCTGCCACCGTGGCTACAGGGGTTGCCCGATAAAATGACATTCTCCGGAGTGTGTCTGGATGAAAACAAAAAACCGTTGACCGGTGTTCTGATACGGCTGGTACTTGTCGACAACATCGAGACTCCGCTATCCGATCCAAGCCAGGTCGACGTCGCCAGCTTCACGGCCGATCATCTCGCAACACTCCAGCATGAATTGCAGCGGACGAAGAGCGACGAAAAAGGACGATTCGAGTTTCCCGACATTTCAACGGCCAAACTGAAGACTCCTTTGAACGCAGGGTTTTACATTACTGCCCAGGCCAAGGGCCGCGCTTCAGCGACCAGCTATTACGTGCCGTATTATCAACAACAATGGATCGTTGCAGCCTGAACTTACCTTGCCGCCTGCTGCAACATTGCAAGGTCGTATCACTGACGCGGCAGGAAGGCCGGTGAAAGAGGCGCTTGTTTCATCGCCCATGGGTTTTGCTCCCGAGTCGGGACCATTACTGGGAATCAATAACGCATTAACGGATGCCGACGGTCATTACGAGATTACCGATCTTCGGGCATACAATTGGGCGGCCGAAAATCAGAAGTTCAGGCAAACAAACCCAAACGGCGGCATAGGACAGCTGAGCGTATTCGTCTACCATCCAGATTATGCACATCAGATCGCCGGGCATAGTGATGTGCCCGAAACGGTCGACATCGCTCTGCACAAACCGATGGTGCTGGAAGGTCAAGTGCTCTGGGACAACGATGGCAAGCCGGCCGCCGGAATCGAACTGGAACTTGTCGACGAAAAGGATTTTTTTAATCAGTTGACTGCGAAAGTGCATACCGATGCCAATGGTCATTACCACTTGGCCGTATTGCCACCCGGCGAGTATGTGTTGCGACCGCATTTGCCGCCAGGAGAGGGTGGGCCCGATGCCGATCGTTTCGCAGTCAAGCTGCAGGACGGCAAACAGTCACTCAATTTGCGAATCGATCGTAACGGAATCGTCCGAGGACACGAAAGTCGAACCGCGCCGGAAGTTGCACCTAAATCACCAAAGCCAGAATCCCCAGAATCTGCCAATAGTTCATCTAACTCCTATCGCGGCGTCGATATCGTCGTGCAGTGCGGCGGAGCAAAGAATATATCCAATGGGTTGCCCGAAGAGTTGGGACCGCAAATCGCGAAGCTGCCTGGTGTGGATCGTGTGATTAGCGGGCTGCTGGACATGGTTTCGTTTCACGACGAGGCCATCCCGGGCACGCTGCTCAACGGCTGGCCGCCGGAATCTCCGCTATTTGACCGGCTGAAGTTACAGACCGGCCGGCAGTTGACAGCGGACGACCAAGGCAAGATTGTGCTGGGCTACGAATTGGCCCGGCGGCTCAACAAAAAGATCGGCGACAAGATCGAGTTGTATGGCTCGAAATCGTTTGGAGTGATCGGCATCTTCGAAAGCCCGATCTCTTTTGAAAATAACGGCGCTGTAGTGCCGCTCGAAGAATTGCAGTTGATGATGAACAAGCCAGGCGTGGTGACCGGCTTCACCGTCGTCGCCAAGCGGCCGATCGACGAAGATGGCCTTAAAGACCTTGCCAAGCGCATTGAACTTTTCGTCGACTCACTGCACCACGGCGACAATCCGTCACTACAAGTCAAAGCCATGCCTGCCGTTCAGTTCGTTCAGACACCTTAAGGACGAAAAATCGCATGCGACCGAATCGACTGAGAAGAAAGAAGAACCCGCCGCGAAGCAGCCGCCATCGAACAACCCAACGGAAAAGTCAACCGGCGATGAGACCAAACACGCTGTGGAATCAATAACCATCTCCGGTGTGTGCTTCGATGAGAACAAAACACCAATCGCCGGCGCACGAGTCCGGTTGTTTCTCGTAGACTACTATTATGGCGACATATCTCAGCGGGAACTTCAAGAAGTTCGCTCCGACAAGAACGGAAAATTTGTATTGCCGAATATCGACGGGAAAAGTGTGCGAGAGCGGCACGCCGCCTTAGTCGTGACGGCACAATCTCCGGGCAAGGCGACGACTGCTAGTGGTTTCATGGATGCTGACACGGCCGCCAAACGTGCCATCGAACTCAAATTGACGCCTGCTGCTACGCTGCAAGGCCGCATCTTGGACGATGACGGAAAGCCTGTCGCCGGGGCGACCGTCTGGGCGGGTTGCTCGTTGTCCGAACCCGTAGTCGGCATTTGCGCCGCGGTTACGGATGCCAGCGGCCACTACGAGATTTCGGACTTGCTGCCGTTTGATCTTGAAAATCAAAAGCCGCAGGCGATGGGCAACGGATTGTTCGGCGTCACCACCAGGTGCTTTGCCAACGTGCGGCATCCGGATTACGCTCGTCAGCTGATTTCCTACACGAAAGTTCCTGGCACGGCGAATGGGACAATTCATCGCGCTGCGGTCGTCGACGGCCACGTAGTGTTGGCGGAATCGGGAGAGCCCGCGGCAGGCGTTCTCGTCGAGTTTTCCAGCGACGATATCGCTTCGGACAATTGGACGCGAACCAAGACAGACGATCGAGGCAAGTACCACCTGGCAACGCTGCCGCCTGGCGATTATCGATTGTCGGCGAGGCTGAAAGATCGGCCCAATCTGTTCCGGTTGAAAGTGCCGTTGACATCAGGCCCCAACACCCTCGACTTGCGAATGGAGCGCGGTGCCGTTGTTCAAGGACGCGTCATCGATGTCGGCACCAGATCGCCGGTGATATTCCGCAAAGATGAACACATGCAAATCACGACGCATGATTCTCACCGAACGTCTTACGACGGCATGAACTATGCCGACGTGAAGCCCGACGGCACTTTCACACTGCATACTCCCGCCGGGCAACCTTATTTGGGGCTGTATTTGGACCCGAAATGGAGCTTAGTCGGCAATTACCCCGTGTTTGAAGACCGTTTTAAAGTTGCTGAGGGTGAAACTCGCGAATTGGAACTCCGAGTCAAGCGGCTCAGTGCAGATGGTACGGAAAGTTTCAAGCCATCATCGGCAAAGTAACTGGGCTACCGCCACAGTTGCTGTAGCGATTCCGGCGACATCACGCCCACGGCCCGGCGAACTTCGTGGCCGTCGCGCACCAGCACGAACGTGGGCACGGCGTGAATGCCGTAGTCGATGGCCTGTTGCCGGCACCCTTCCACTTCCATCGTGCGGATGATGAAACCCTCTTCACGCAACCGCGCCACCACGGGCTTCATTCGTTGGCACGCCCCGCAATAGTTGCCTTCGAAAAACAGCAGCTCGCCTTGGGCGAAGCGCGGATCAATCGGCTGGGGAGCCAACCACTGGTTGTAATGCAACGCCACCAGCCCGATCGGCGGACCGATGGTCAGCGCCACGCAGAGGGCAAACACTTTGGGCGTGAAAGACGACATCTCTCAAACATAGCTCGCAGCCGAGCCCGGGCCACCCGACGTGAAAAACGGCATATTGCAAGCTTAGTGCGCATCTTCGCAAGCCAATTGGAAACCGGTGCGCCATCATTTTGATTCTGCCGGGGTTTGGCGCGCCAAAGTCGAAAAAGTCGGAGAATTACAAAGAGTTCGCACGCCAATCTCGGGAATTTCCCCCCGGGTGGCCGCGCTAAAGCCGCAGGCGTATCGCGGTCGCGACAGCGATAAGAGGCGGTGAGAAATCGTTCCATCATCGCTTACAGCCGGCACTCCCAAAGCCGGAAGAACGATTTTCGGCATCGTGAAGCGGTGGAGCTCGCTCCGCGCTGGCGCCACTGGCAGCGCTCGTCAAGGCGAGCCGTTACACCCGAAGAAGATTCAGCGCCCAGCAGGGCATCGACCGCCGCGCCGATGTCGGGGCTGGCCATCAGCGTTTCGCCGACGAGAATGGCGTTCACGCCGGCGGACTGAAGCCGCTCGACATCGGCCCGGGTGCGGATGCCGCTTTCGGAGACCAGCACGCAGTGGTCGGGAATCTTTTCGCGCAACCGCAGTGTGTGATCGAGATCGGTTTTGAAGGTGTGCAAATCGCGGTTGTTGATGCCGATGAGCGTGGCGCCGGCATCGAGCGCCGCGGCAAATTCGCCGGCTCGTACAACTCGACCAGCGGCGTCATGCCCAGCGACATAATTTCGTTGTGCAAGGCCCGCAGGTTGCAATCGTCGAGACACTCGGCGATCAGCAGCACGGCATCGGCCCCGACTGCACGGGCTTCGTAGACCTGATACTTGTCGAGGATGAAATCTTTCCGCAGCACCGGTAGTTGGACCGTGGCGCGAATGTCACGCAAGTATTCCAACCTGCCCTGAAAAAACGGCTCGTCGGTCAGCACGCTGAGGCACGTGGCTCCATGCTGCTCGTAAATTTCCGCAATTTCGACAGGATCGAAATCGGCGCGAATAACGCCAGCGCTGGGGCTGGCTTTCTTCACCTCGGCAATCAGCTTGATCGGCCCAGGCGCGGCCAGCGCTGCAAAAAAATTGCGCGGCGAAGGGGCGGCGCTTGCGGCGGCGCGAACCAGAGCTTCCGGCTGCGCAGCTTTCGCCGCTTCGATCTCGCGAAGTTTGCTGGCGACAATTTTGTCGAGAACGGACATGGGCGAACTCTATGTCGCTTTTCAATTCCGTGTAGCGGCCGGGCTCGGCCCGGCGCTTGCGCGGAGCAAGCTCCGCCGCTACACATGGTTTTAATGTCGAAAATGTCTCCGCCCCGTGAACACCATCGGCATGCCGTGGGTGTTGCAAGCGGCGATAACTTCGTCGTCGCGGCGGCTGCCGCCGGGTTGAATGACGGCCGTAACGCCGGCGTCGGCAGCCAGGGCGATGGAATCGGCGAACGGAAAAAACGCGTCGGAGGCGAGCACAGAACCTTTTGCTTTGCCGCCGGCCTTCTGGATGGCGATCTGCGTGGAATCCACGCGGCTCATCTGCCCTGCCCCCACCCCGACCAGCATCCGACCGTGAGCCAGCACAATGGCGTTCGATTTCACATGCCGGCAGACCGCCCAGGCGAATTTGAGTTCGGCGAGTTGGGCTTCCGTCGGTTTTTTTTCCGTCGGCACGGTCCACTCGTTCTCTGGATCGTCGGCGATGTCGGCCTCTTGCATCAAAAAGCCACCTTCAATGTGCCGGTACTGCCAACTGTCGATCGGCGCTGCGAGATTGCCAACTTGCAGCAGCCGCACGTTGGCTTTCCATTTCGGTTTGGTGGTCAGAATTTTCAGCGCCGCTGGTTCGAACGACGGCGCGACGATGGCTTCGATAAATCTGTCGGGCTCGACCAGCACTTCAGCCGTAGCGGCGTCCAGCGGTCGATTCACCCCGACGATGCCGCCGAAGGCGCTGACCGGATCGCCATCCAGCGCAGTCGCATGGCTTGGGAAAGCGTCTCGCCACTGGCCGCGCCGCACGGATTGTTGTGCTTGATGACCACGGCCGCCGCGTCGGGCAGCGAACGGACGATGGTGAGCGCGGCATCCAGGTCGAGCAAATTGTTGTACGAAAGCTCTTTGCCGCTAAGCTGCTGCGCCGAAACCAAATTCGCGCCGGCGGCCGAGGGCAGTGCGTAAAGTGCCGCTTGCTGATGGGGGTTTTCACCGTAGCGAAGCACTTCGCGGCGTTTGAGGCTGAGCGTGATGGAAGGCGGGAAGATGTCCGACACAGCCCCCTCACCCCCGGCCCCTCTCCCCAGAGGAGAGGGGAGACTGTTCGATCGCGCGAAATAATCGGCGATGGCCCGATCGTAATGGGCGATCATTTCAAACGCCTCGCCGGCCAGGCGGCGGCGTAATTCCAAAGTTGTACCGCCGTTTTTGGCAAGGCAATCCAAAATCGAAGCGTATTGCTCGGCCGAGGTGGCGACAGAGGTGAAAGCGTGGTTCTTTGCCGCCCCGCGAATCAGCGTCGGGCCGCCGATATCGATCTGTTCGATCGCTTCTTCATCGGTCACGCCAGGCTTGGCGATCGTGGCTTCGAACGGATACAGGTTCACCACCACCAGCTCGAACGGCACAATGCCATGCTCGCGCAGCGACGCCAGATCGTCCTGCCGATTGTGCCGCGCCAGAATGCCGCCGTGAACCTTGGGGTGCAGCGTTTTGAGGCGCCCATCCATCATTTCCGGGAAGCCGGTGTAGTCGGAGATTTCGCGCACCGCCAGGCCTGCTTGCTCCAGATGTTTGCGTGTGCCGCCGGAGGCGAAAATCTGCACGCCGCGATCGGCCAGGCCACGGGCAAAATCGATCAGGCCAAGCTTGTCGAACACACTGACGACGGCGTGTTTGATGGGAACGATGGACATCGAGGAAGGTGTCTGGTGTCTAAGTGTCTGGTAGTCTGGTGTTAGTTGATTGTATCGACTCTGGTCACAAGTTGTCGCGATGATGCGACAGGGTAACGGGCTGGACACGCATCGGCAATGGGCTGATTTGCGGAGAAATATGGCACAACCGTGCGCCGATGGATTCCCGGCACATCAAATGCTACGCTGATGACAGCCCGCGAGCAGTTCCGGCGACTGCTCAACCTTCCGCCGGCCATTCCCACCATACTTGAGGAGCGTTTGCCATGAAGATTGTGACCCTGATTTGCACTGCATTGTTCGCGCTGACGTTTGTCATTCGGCCCGTCACGGCCGCGGAACTAAAAGTTGGCGACAAGGCGCCCGACTTTGAACTGAAAGGCTCCGACGGCAAGTTGCATCACTTGGGCGAGTTCAAAGGCAAGCGGGCTGTCGTGTTGGCCTGGTTCCCGAAAGCTTTCACCGGCGGATGCACGGCCGAGTGCAAATCGATGAAGGAAAACGGTGAGGCCATTCGCAAATTCGACGTTGCGTACTTTACCGCCAGCGTCGACCCCTTCGACGGTGCCAAAGGCAACAAGGCGTTTGCGGAATCGCTTACCGTGGATTACCCAATTTTGAGCGATCCCGAAGGCAAAACAGCAAAAGAATATGGCGTGTTGAATGGTTCTGGAATGGCCAATCGCTGGACATTTTATATCGGCAAGGACGGCACAGTTGCGGCCATCGACAAGAAAATCAACACCACTAAGGCCGGCGAAGACGTGGTGGCGAAGCTGAAGGAATTGGGCGTCGGTGAGAAGAAATGATTAAGTCGTGCCGTAATTAATCAACCGATACGCCGCACATCCGCCAGAACAGTGGCTCGTGGATAATTCGAACGCCGTTTTCGCGCCTTTTTGGCCTTGCCGGATTGTGTATGGGGATCCGCCACGACTAGCAAGTCAAGCTGTTTTGTCACATTTCCTTTCACGCTCAGGCCTGCCTTTGCCGCAAGCTCTGCTGCCATTGCGCGAGAAATGTATTCGCCGTGAATCGTGCATGAGCATTCGCCTGTGAAACAGACGGTCATGCCCGCAAGCGACTTTCCATTGGATTGTGCTACCGATCGTGATGTTTGCGCTTCATGTAATGCTGACTGGAGAAATAACTCATCAAAGCCGAGCAACCGATTAACCAGTTGAAGGTCACTTCGTTCAGCATTTGTCACAATACCGTCGGCTAACGCCGCAACAGCTAGCCGACGCATATACAACCGATGAGCTTCTACGACTTCTTCCGGTGTAAGGTCCCACGTCTTTGCCGCTTCGAACAAATTCTCGGCTTCTTCCTTCGTTACAAGACGATCTTCAAGCACGTGGTCGAGCACGTCGAGATAGCCTGCAACTTCGTGTTTGACTTCATTTATCCGAATCATGCCTGCCAGACGGTAAACCATCTTGGAAAGCTGAGGACATGGTCCCGCATTTTCGGATTCGGCTTGTTCGCGTGTCCACCTTCGACCCGATCGTTTTAAACATTCGCAATCAACCGACCAGGGAATTTTTCCTCGACAATCTAATTTCTTGAGATTGATCGGCTTATTGGAGAATAAGTGTCTTGCGATCTGGCGAAACAATTCCGCTGTTACCCGCGCATCTGACAATGCTCGATGCGGATCGATATGATCGATCCCCAACGTAGCACAACAGCTTTCCAAGTCTACAGACAGCCATGCCTTTCCGAGACAGCGAGCAAGTTTCATCGTGCAAACGATTGGCAGTTCGGGCAACTGAAGTCCGATTCGTTCGAATTCCGCACGAAGAAACATCGCATCGAACGGCGCGTTGTGGGCGACTAGCACACAACCGTTGATCGAGTCCATTAAATCCCCAGCCACGTCTTCAAAGCACGGTGCATCGATAATGCTTTGGGAGGAAATGCCATGAATACTTGTAGGTCCGCTGTCTCGTTTCGGGTTCAAGAGAGTTTCGAACTCGCCGACAACTTGTAGCGACGGCGAGAGGCGAACTACCGCCACCTCCACAATTCGATTATGACGTCGATTCGGAAGCCCTGTTGTTTCTGTGTCAACGACCGCGAAGTCGTACATGGCTTAGCCTCGGAAATCGAACTGGCTTTTTCTTTGCCGAAACAACCCTTCAAAGGGTGGCTCGTTTCAAAGCCTACATTGACCTCAATCCAACTGCAAATAAACACGTCTCTATTCGAGGAACCACCTGGGCAAACTACTTTGCCAACAGAGCGAGGAATTCTTGCTCACTTAACACAGGGACTTGTAGTTCCCGGGCTTTTTCGAGTTTGCTGCCAGCGCTCTCGCCGACCACAAGATAATCGGTACTCTTTGAAACGCTCGTGGTTGGCTTTCCACCGTTCGAGCGGATCAACTCATGTATTTCGTCGCGGCTGTATTTTTCAAAAGTGCCGGTAACCACAACGGTTTTGCCCGCGAAAGGCGAATCCACATCAGCTTTTGATTTTTCGTGGCTCTTCATTTCGACGCCAACTCTTTGCAATTGCCTAACCGTATCTTTCCCAGTCTTTGATTGCAGGAAATTATAAAGCGAATGGCCAACAACTTCGTCATTCTTATCGTTGAAGAGTTCGATGAAATCATCAACCGTGGCTGCAACAAGTTGATCTAATGTCGCAAAACGTTTGAGGATGCGATCTTTTTTTCCTAATTTATTTTGGCCCCAGCCCACACCCCAACTTTCTTTTGCAGTACTTGGTAAGTCGTTTAGGAATAATTTGACCGGATTCTCCGACGAGTTAATTTTTGCAGCCTTGTACGCATTCTCTATCCTCATTCTTCCGTTGGGCGAGTGAAGTTGTTCAAAGAATTTATTGGCAATCTGCGTCAAATCCTGAAGACCCAGATGGTCCCGTTCATCCACGACTGCTCTACGAATTCTTTCCAAACTCGCATCCATAAGATCGTCTATCTCATTAATGTTCGAAGTGACGACGCGCACCGTTTGCTCTCCAATATGATTAATTCCCAATGAAGCCAGAACGCGCCCCAGTCCCCGTTTTTTGGACTCAACGAGAGAATTCAGGATTTGCTGGGCGTTCTTCTCGCCAAGGCGAACTTGAATTTCCTCCCCTTTTTTCGTGACCGAAACATGGGTCAAGTTTGCTAACTGGGCTTCGTCAAGTTCATAGAGATCGGCAAAATGCGAAACCAGCTTGTGCTTCAAGAGTTGATCGATCACCTCTTCGCCCAGCCCCTCGATGTCCATCTGTTTGCGGCCGGCGAAATGAATCAGCCGTTCGCGGAATTGGGCGGGACACTCGGGGTTGATACAGTAGCGGGCGGTTTCTTTGCCCGATTCGTCGTGCTCGCTTTCCACATCGCCGCCGCACTCCGGGCATTTTTCCGGCGGGGCGATTGGTTTGGAATGTTTGTCACGTTCGTCCAGCACCACTCGCACGACTTGTGGAATAATCTCGCCGGCTTTTTCGATCACCACCGTATCGCCCAGCCGAATGTCTTTGCGGCGGATTTCTCCCAAGTTGTGTAGCGTAGCGTGGCGGACCGTGGTGCCGGCTAGAAAGACCGGCTCCATGGTGGCCCGGGGCGTGAGCTTGCCGGATTTGCCGACTTGCCAATCGACTTTGATCAGTTTTGTGGTCGCTTGCTCGGCAGCGTATTTGTAAGCGATGCACCACCGCGGCGATTTGCTGGTGTAGCCCAACTGCTCTTGCCAATCGTAGCGATCGACTTTGACCACCACACCATCGACGCCGTACGGCAACTTGGTCCGCTGCTGTTGGAAGTCTTCGATGAACTGCCACACTTCGTCGATCGAGTGACAGATTTTCGTCAATGGGTTCGTCGGCACGCCCCATGTTTTGAAGGCGTCGAGCAGTTGGCTGTAACGATCGAATGGCTCGTCGCTGATTTCGCCGCGGCCGTGGGCGATGAATTCCAAACGCCGCTGGGCCACCGTTTGCGAATCGAGCTGCTTCAGCGTGCCGGCCGTGGCGTTGCGCGGATTGGCCAGCGGTTCTTTTCCCGCGGCGCGAAGTCGCTGGTTGATTTTGGCGAATTCAGCCGCCGGCATGAAAATCTCGCCCCGTACTTCCAACACTTCCAGCAGCGGCAACTTCTTCGTCGCCGATAATTTTAACGGAATCGCGCGGATAGTCTGCACGTTTTGAGTAATATCGTCGCCGCGCTGTCCATCGCCGCGGGTGGCGCCCAGCACCAGCAAACCGTTTTCATAGCGCAGACTGACCGCGACGCCGTCGACTTTCGGCTCCACGACGTAGGTAACTTTTTCGTCGGCCGGCAGTTTCAATTCTTTGACCATACGGTTGTGCCAGGCGATGACCTCGGCATGATCGTACGTGTTGTCGATCGAAAGCATCGGCCGCGAATGCTCGACCGTGCGAAAGCCTTTAATCGGTTCGCCGCCGATGCGCTTCGTGGGGCTGTCGGGGGTGATCAGCTCCGGATGCTCCGCTTCCAGCTTTTTCAACCGTTCGAGCAACAAGTCGTACTGCTGATCGCTGATCTCCGGCGCGGCTTCGACGTAGTATTTCTGGTCGTGCCGGCGAATTTCCTCGCGCAGCTTTTCGATTTCTTTAGCAACGTCGGACATACGAATGGTTGGCCGATTAGTTCACCGCAGAGGGCGCAGAGGATCGCGAAGAACACGCAGAAGGATTCGATCTCTGGAAGCAGATAAACATGGGTGAAAAAGATTAACACAGACTAGGCAACCATTGAAATGGATTGACTGCGCCATCGCATACACTTTTCAATCCCGCTTCCTCTGCGATCCTCTGCGTCCTCCGCGGTGAATCATCCCGTGCCGCACTCGGGCGCGACTTTTACTGCTTTGCTGGTGGCGGAGTTGGGGATCAGGCACAGAAATTTCATCGGCGTAGAACCCGTGTTGCGGAACTGGTGCACTTCGTTGGGCTGGACGAAAATCACATCGCCTTTGGCCAGTTTGTGCTGCTTGTCGCCTTCAAAGACAACACCATCGCCGTCGAGGACGAACACTTCATGTTCGTAATCGTGGCTGTGCCGTGGGGTATAGCCGCCAGGCTCGACTTCAAACTGGCGCATCGCAAAGGTTGGTGTGCCGTCGGTCTGGCCAAGCAGCCAGCGGACCGTGCAACCGTGCGAACCTTCCATCTCGACCGGCTTGGCCGGCACGGCTTCGTAGTGATTCACTTTCATCGGTTTCGTTCCCGTTTGCCTCGGTAATGATCCAGCATGATGGCTGCAATGGAAACAACGGCCAACAGGACCACTTCCACGCTCAGTATCATCATGCCGTAGCGGTTGAGCAAGCCGAGCAGCGGATGGGCGCGGCGGCATCGTCGCCGGCCGGCGCCAGGCCCCGGTTGGCTCGGATCAGCAGCAATCCGTAGGCGCAAGCCGTCAGCGTGAAGGCCACCCCAAAGATGACGCACAGCACGTAAAACGGATTGATCGGTTCTTTGGGTTTGGCCACAACGAAAATAGGGTTGGCGAGCTTTCCAGATGACTTATCGCGCCTTGCCGATGCCCGGCCGGCAACCGATGATAGGATGATGGCCCTCGATAATCGAGGGGCCGCCACCACCCGCGATGATGTCGATTATATCCGGTATTTCCGTCTTCTGCTTTGCGGCCAGCTACGGCGTAACTCTGCTGCTGGAAATCACACGCATGGTGTTTCGCCGTGCCGTGCCCATGATACTGGTGCGGGGTTTTGCTGCCGCCGGACTGTTGGCCCATACGTTGTACCTGGGCTACCGTGCCAGCATGGCCACCAGCGCGCCGCTGTCGAGCGCCTTCGATTGGATTTTGGTCGGCGCCTGGGGATTGGCCGCGGTTTATTTGTATTTCAGTTGGACCCATCCGCAGACCGCGATCGGGTTGTTTTTATTGCCGGTGGTGTTGGGACTGATTGGATTGGCGAAATTCGCCGATCGCCAGCCGTTTCCGCAATCGCACGCCGGGCAAGTTTGGGGCGCCATTCACGGAATCTTTCTGTTGTTGGGGTTGGTGGCCGCGACAGTCGGATTCGTGGCGGGACTGATGTATCTCGTGCAATCGTATCGCCTCAAACACAAAATGCCGCCCTCGACTTTGCTGCGGTTGCCGAGTTTGGAATGGCTGGAGCGCGTGAATGGCCGGGCGATTTGGATTTCGGTGATTATGATCGGTGTCGGATTCGCGAGCGGCATTGTGCTTAATCTCGTGCTGCATGCGCGGCAAACCGACGAGCTGCCATGGAACGATCCGGTTATATGGCGCACAGCAGCCATGTTCGGCTGGCTGCTGGCAGCGGCGATTTTCAGCGTTGTGTATCGACCGGCCCGCAGCGGCCGTAAAGTGGCGTATTTGACGGTAGCGAATTTCGTGTTTCTCGCCGCGTCGCTGATGGTCGGGTTGCTGCTGCCTAGTGAACATGGGATGGAACGAAAGGCGGAAGATAATTCCGCTATGCCGCAAGCGGCTGCAATCATTCTCCGTTCCCCATTTTTCGTTCCCCATTTTTCGTTCTCGATTTTCCCTGCACACCGCACTCTGGAGGTTCACGTATGAAACTCCAGATGGTTGGCTGCAGTCATCACAATGCTTCGGTGGAACTGCGCGAACGATTGGCTTTCAGTCCGGATGAGGCAGCGGCCGCTCTCGACAGATGGCGCAGTCGGTTTCCGGCCAGCGAAGCCGTGCTGCTCTCGACCTGCAACCGCGTCGAACTTTACACCGCCGCCGACGATCCCGCCGCGGTGCCATCCGATCAGCAAGTGAAAGAATTCCTGGCCGATTTTCACGGCCTCCAGCTGCACCATGTGTTCGACGATCTGTTCGAGCAATCCGGTGAAGGCGCCGTGCGGCACTTGTTCACCGTGGCTGCCAGTCTCGACAGTATGGTGCTGGGTGAACCGCAAATCCTCGCGCAAGTGAAGCAGGCCTATCATTTGGCTCGGCAGCAGGAAAGCATCGGCCCGATCACGCACGAAATTTTCCAGCGCACGCTGCGCGTGGCCAAGCGCGTGGCAACGGAAACCTCGATCAACGAAAAACGCGTGAGCATCGCCAGCGTGGCCGTGGCTGATTTTGCCCGCAATGTGTTCGAACGGTTCGACGACAAGCAAGTGCTGGTAATCGGCGCCGGTGAAACGGCCGAGGAAACGCTGGTATATTTACAGGAAGAGGGCGCGCAGCACGTGACGGTCGTCAACCGCAGTAAAACTGCGGCCGATTCACTGGCCCAGCGTTACGGCGGCCATGCAGCAGCGTGGGACGAACTGGACGCGAAACTGGCGGCCGCCGATCTGGTCGTCAGCACCACAGGCGCGACGCAGCCGGTAGTAACTTTGGAACGATTTCGCCGCCTCGAGCCACAGCGCTTCCAGCGGCCGCTGTTTGTGCTCGATCTGGCGGTGCCGCGCGATTTTGAACCGCCGATCGGCGATTGCTTGGGTGTGTATCTGTATTCGCTCGACGATTTGGAAGAGAGCTGCCGGCGCAATCGGCAAGAGCGTGACAAAGAACTGCCGCAGGCCCTGGCAATTGTCGAAGCAGAAACCGCGCTCTTCATGCAGGAGCTGTACCATCGGGCCACGGGCCCAATCATCCGGCAGCTTCGTCAGGGCTGGCAGGAAGTTCGCGATCAGGAACTCCAGCGTCTGTTCAAAAAACTGCCGGAACTCGACGAGCGCACGCGGCAAGAAATCAGCCAGGCGTTCGAGCGCTACGTGAACAAGCTCTTGCATCCGCCGCTGGAATCGCTCCGCGACGAATCGCGCCACGGCAGCCCGCATGGATTGATGGATGCCCTGAAGCGGCTGTTTCGGCTGGAAGATTGACGTTCAGCCAACGAAAAAAAGCCCAGAGGTTGCAACCCCTGGGCTTGTGAGTGTGCTCTTCTAAGCAGGACCAGCGAGGCAATCACTCATTCGTCGTCGTCTTCGACTTCATCCTCGTCTTCATCGTCGTCCCAGTCGTCATCTTCGTCTTCATCGTCTTCCCACTCGTCATCGTCCTCTTCGTCCTCGTCTTCGTCCGCATCGTCGTCGTCGACTTCTTCCCATTCATCATCGACGAAGTCGTCGTCGGCTTCATCCTCTTCTTCATCGTCGTCGTCCCACTCTTCCTCGTCATCATCATCTTCGTCTTCATCTTCCTCGTCCGCGTCGTCTTCATCGGCAGCGGCGGATAGAGGAGCAACGGTCTGCCGGCGCGCCATTTCCAACAGGGTTGCCAGCGGCTCATCAACGGCTTCCTCGCAGACTGGGCGAATGCGTGTCGTCACTGAATTTTCCTCCGGGGTTTGATCAATCGTTTGTGTTTCGTGAACCCGACCCGCGCCGGGATGATGGGTTGATGAATTCTCCGTCGAACCGTCAGCCGGGTTTGCGTCCGCGCGGAATTCGGCGGCGCGTGGCAGCTCTTCCAAACTTCTCAGTCCAAACAGTTCCAGAAAACGCTTTGTCGTACCATATAACAGCGGTCTGCCCAAGTCCTCTGATCGCCCTACAATACGGAGCAAATCGCGCTCCAGCAACTGCCGCAAAATATCGTCGCATTGCACGCCGCGGATCGATTCAATTTCCGCCCGCAGAATCGGTTGACGATACGCCACCACGGCCAAGGTTTCCATCGCCGGGGCCGACAACCGGGGTTCGGCGGTGGCTTGCACCAACCGGCGTAACCACGGACTGAAGGCCGGCCTAGTCAGCAACTGATATCCGCCGGCCACTTCTTGCACCTGAAATGCCGTACCGGCCGCATCGTACAATCGCCGCAACCGGCGGATCAATGTACGCACTTCGGTGCCGTCCGCCAAGTTCGCCAACTGAGCTATTTTTCGGCTCGACAGGGGTTCGCGACCCAAAAAAAGCACCGCTTCCAGCCGGGCCAACCGTGGCTCGCGCCACTGGGGACCGCGATTGACCGGTGCCACCGCCCCATCTTCCAGCGACCGGAATTGCCAGAGCCGAATAAAGCCGCGCGACTGCGTGCCGAACCCAATCGGCTGACTTAGCGATCGAGCTCGGTGCGAACGCCAAGCGTTGTTGTGGCCAAGACTTAAACGCCGATTCATTGTGGACAACCTGTTGGTGCATGCTGGGTGCTACGGTCCAAGCCCTCAGTTGAATCGACCGGCATGGAAATGACAAGTCGGATGGCGGTAGAGATAGTCGCATGAGCAACGCCCTCCGGAGAACTCGGATTAGAGCGTTCACTGGCGCGTCTCGGGAGGGCTGTTACCCGCCGGCTATTAGAAAAACCCGATGCCGCCACGGCGGGAATCATTGCTTGGACTGTGCGCGCAGTCTTCGACCTGGTGCAGCACCGCATCCATGGCTCGCCACGGATCGTCGTTAATCGCCTGGAAATAGCGGTTCATGCCCGCACCGCCGGCGACCGCCATTTGGCAGACAAACCGGTAACGGTTGTTGTCTGGCCCCCAGGTCTCCAGCATGTAGTGCGTGGCGCCAAGTTCCCGCAGCCGAGTTTCCGCTTGATGAAAACGGGCGTCGTCGCTGGGATTTCCCGAGGCTGCTCCGGCGGCGCCACGTGTGGCTACGGTATTGGCATACGGCGATGCGACGGCATCGTCGGCGCAAAGGGCGAAGCAGAGGTCGATGTTCCACGAGGATCGACATTGGACTGAGCCGTTTGTGCGCTGGCAGCCGTTGGATCACGCAGCGTGAATTCGGAAGGATTGATCGGCGCAGCCGCTGCGGGCGCTTGAAAATTCGCCGGTTGCGCGGCGGACGGCGAGGGCGCCACACGCCAATCGGCAGCCGTGGCGGCGGTCGTCGTCGGGCTGTTTGAATTCATCGAGCCCGGCGCGGTCGGATTATTTGGCGTCGACCCGTACGGGCCAGATTGCACCAGCGATCCGCCGCTGGCTGGCCCAACTTCCGACGCGCCATTTACGGCAGTTCGATTTGAAGGATTCGCAGTGGCGCCGACAGAGCTACCGGTGAGACCGTTCGGATGCGCGGCATCTGCTGGATGCATTGCATCTGGTGCAGCACGATACGGTGCTGGTGCGCCAAACGGATTACTCGGCGTCGGCAACGGCGCGGCGCCCGCCTGGTTAGAAGCATTTGGCGCCCGGCGCTGGACCCAAAACTAGCCCGCGACCTTCGATGAGCCCCTTGACCACCTGGGGCAAATCCTTGCCGAAAATGGCAAACAGCGGAATGCTGATCAGGCAAATCAGCATGACCAATGCACGAATGGCAATGGCAGTCGACGACTGCATTGTTATGGCTCCCTCCACGACACTCCGATCGGCGTTTTGCATACCTGTGGTGGCACGCATTGCTGGGTTTTCGCCGATAGGGCGGAGGATAATAACGGAGAAGCAACGAGGCCACAACGGCAATTCGGTCGGCTGACGAATGTCGGCGGTGATATAATCGGCGATGCATGCACCCCATTTATCTCGATTTCAATTCCACCGCCCCGTTGCTGCCCGAAGTCGCCGCGGCGATGGCCGAAGCCCAGGCGGCGGGCTACGCCAATCCGGCTAGCCAGCACGCTGAGGGACGCCGTGCGCACCGAGTGCTGGAAGAGACGCGCGAGGAAATCGCACGGCTATTGGGCGCCAACCTGACTGGACGAATGCCTGATCGGCTGATTTTTACCAGCGGCGGCACCGAGGCGAACAATTTGGCGCTGCTGGGATTAACTGGATTAAGCGGTGCGGATTCAAATTTTGCTCCCTCTCCCCTGGTGGGAGAGAGTTGGGGTGATGGGGACGTACGACGACCCGGCCGTCTCATCACCTCCGCCCTCGAACACCCCAGCGTCACGGCAGCTGCCGAACAGCTGGCAAAGTTCGGCTGGCAGATCGATAAACTTGGCGTCAATTACGATGGTGTGGTTAATCTCGATCATCTTGATGAGTTGCTGGCCGTGTCCCCCTCACCCCAACCCTCTCCCACCAGGGGAGAGGGAGAAAAGCCGCGGCTCGTTAGCGTGATGCTGGCCAACAACGAGACCGGCGTGATCCAACCGCTGACGGAAATCGTCCGCCGCTGCCAGACCGCCGGCGTGCCGGTGAATACCGATGCGGTACAGGCGGTGGGAAAAATTCCGGTCAACTTTCGCGAGTTGGGCGTCGCGGCAATGACCGTCGCCCCGCACAAATTCGGCGGGCCACGCGGCATCGGTGCGCTCTTGGTGCGGCACGGTGTTGAACTGCATCCAATTTTGCACGGCGCTACCCAGCAACTCGGTCTGCGGCCGGGGACGGAATCAGTTTCCTTGCCCATCGGATTTCTAACGGCTCTGAATACCTGGGACCGAAACCGCGACGAATGGTCGCATCGCATGGCCGAACTTCGCGATCGATTTGAAAGCGGGGTTGCGGCCACAAAGCCGCAGACGGTCGTCAACGGCGCCAATGCAGTTCGCCTGCCGCACACTTCGAACATCGCCTTCGTCGGACACGACCGGCAAGCACTCTTTATGGCGCTGGACCTCGCCGGCGTCTGCTGTTCGACAGGTTCAGCCTGTGCCAGCGGATCAAGCGAACCATCGCCGACACTCTTGGCGATGAACTTGCCGCGCGAAATTGTTGAGTCGAGTCTGCGTTTTAGTCTCGGTCCCACGACCACCTTGGCCGACCTTGAAACGGCCCTAGCGCAGATTGCCAAAATCGTCGCAGCTCAGTAGCCGATGGCACGCCGAAAAATCGGCGATTTTCTCGGCAAAAACGCCCTATTTTCCGGGTCAAAAATCTGGCCTCACAGGGTCGCTAATTCGGGCCAAATTTGGTAGAATTCGGGTTTCCATTTTTAGCAATTTTCTGGCCAGGGTTTGGTCCCTTTCATGCCGGACGGAGCCGCGGTGGAATCCGAAGTTTTCGCACTGTCTTTGACGCCAGCGGCGGTTGCCGCGCGGACCGATTCTGCGATCAGCAGTGCGACCGCACAAGGCCCATTCATCGTCGGCCCGGAAAACCGATTGGCTGGCCACGCCGTCCAATGGCTGCTCAACCGCGAAGGGCATTCCTACAACCCGCTGGTGCTGTGCGGGCTGTCGGGAACTGGCAAGTCTCACCTCGCCCGCGGCGTGGCCGAGTGCCACGAGAACGCTGTATGCACCTGTGGCGCCGAGTTTGTTCGTGAGTTGGCCGACGCCGTCGAAAACAAAACGGTTGAAATTTTGCGTTTGAAATATCGCGCAGCCGCCATGCTTGTGTTCGAAGATTTGGAACAGCTTGCCGGACATCGAGCGGCACTGGTGGAACTGCAACATACACTCGATGCGCTGGAGGCGCGCGAGGCGCCGGTCGTCATCACATCGCGTATGCCGCCGACGGAAATGGCGCGCTTGCCCAAATCACTTCGCAGCCGATTGAGTGGCGGGCTGGTGGCAATCGTTTCTTCCCCGGGCGTTGCCGCTCGTCGAACGATTATGGATCGCTTGGCGACCACCCGTGGCATCTCGCTTTTTCCGGCAGCGGCCCAATTGCTCGCCGAACGATTGAATGTGACCGCGGCTGAATTGAACGGGGCACTGCTGGATTTGGAGATGAATTGCAGCACCCCAGCGGATGGGCAACGAGCCGTCATCGATGTTGAACACGTGCACCGCTATTTGTCGAGCCGGCGCACCGCGTCTGTTCAACCGAACCTGAAGCAAATTGCCGGACTGGTCGCAAAATACTACGGCGTGAAACCGGCGACCTTGTCCAGTGCGTCGCGCCGCCGGCAAGCGGTGCTGGCTCGCAATGTGGCGATTTATCTTGGTCGAAAACTGACCGGCCAAAGTCTACAAACGCTAGGCAAGCATTTTGGCGACCGCGATCACACCACGGTGCTGCACAGCCTCCGCATTATTGAACAACGAATGCCAATTGATGCCGAACTGCAAACCGCCGTTGGCACGCTACAACAGTTACTATCGGAAAAGTGAACCGTATGGAAAAGTTGTTCGTCGGCTGTTGAGTAAGCCGGCGGCATGGCGATTCATCAACATCCAAACACCGCGAACCAATTTAACCTTAAATCTTCGAGTGTCGATCCAACGCATCGCGAACAAGCTGCAAACAACCTTTCAACATCTCGGTGGCCGATTTCCACGCCACAGTACGCCGATGAAATCGCACGCGCTAAAATTTGAAAACTCGGTTATCAACACCACCAACCGTCGTACTAATACTCCTGCTGGTTGAAAAGAAACTCCAAACTGATAGAACACTACGCGGAACAAAATGACAACTGACCAAGCACCAATGACCAAAGAAGAGTTGCACCAGAGGATGGTTGGTTATTGAGATTTGGTCATTGGTCATTTTAAAGACAGTTTGTTAAAGGCGAGTATAGGGCTTATGAAAATCACTCTTGAACGAGAAAAATTCCACGGGGCATTTCAAACCGCGGCGTCGGTAGCGCCTACGCGCAGTCCCAAGCCGATTTTGCAAAATGTGAAGCTGGAAGTCGCCGCTGACGGGGCCACGCTGATGGCCACCGATTTGGAAGTCGGCATCCGCATTAGCGTGCCGGGCATCGCGGTGGAAACGCCGGGCAACGCCGTTCTGCCAATCGCCCGGTTTGGGCCGATTCTGCGTGAATGCACCGACGACAAACTGTATTTGGAAAGCGATCCGCAAGGCACGCTGGTCCGGGGCGACCGCAGCGAATGGAAACTGCCGGGCGAAAACCCGGATGAGTTTCCCAACGTCACCGCGTTTAAGGAAGAAAAATTTCACGAACTGGCCGCCCGGCTGTTTCGTGAAATGGTTCGCCGCACGGCGTTTGCCACCGATAACGAAAGCAGCCGTTACGCACTCGGCGGCGTACTGTTGGAAATGGACGGCGACAAAATTACCGCCGTCGGCACTGATGGCCGCCGCCTCGCAAAAATGGAAGGGCCGGCCCACAGCGTCGGCGGGCATCAAACGGCAAATCAAACCACCATCGTGCCCACCCGTGCGATGAACCTTATCGAACGCGCCATTACCGACGGCGATGGCGAAGTGCAGCTCTCGGCCCGCGCCAACGATATTCTCATTCGCAGCCCGCGGTTCACGTTGTATTCACGGCTCGTTGAAGGTCGCTTTCCGAAGTGGCGCGATGTGTTTCCGCACCGCAGCGATGTGGTGAAGACCGAACTGGCCATCGGGCCGCTCTATGCCGCCGTTCGGCAAGCGGCGATTGCCACCAGCGAAGAAAGCCGCGGCATCGATTTCACGTTTGAAAATGGTTTGCTGGTGCTCTCGGGCCGTGCCGCCGATGTCGGTCAATCGCGCGTCGAGCTCCCCATCGCTTATAGCGGCCCGAAAATTTCCATCGCCTTGGATCCGCGGTTCCTGAGCGACTTTTTACGGGTACTCGATCCGGAAAAAACATTCACCCTGGAACTGAAAGATTCCGACAGCGCCGCCGTCTGCAGCACCGACGACGGCTACGGTTACGTGATTATGCCACTGGCACGCGATCGGTAACCGCAAATCGACCACGGAGACACGGAGGCACAGAGACGAGCAATGACGAATGACGAAATCCGAATGACGAAGCAAATTCCAATCGCCAAATTCCAAACGTGTGCGCTGCGGATGGATCATTGGTCCATTGGAATTTGGAGCTTCATTCGTCATTCGTCATTTGGATGTGGTCAATTTCTCTGCTCCGTGCCTCCGTGTCTCCGTGGTTAGAAATGGCGTACCCCAAAAAAATTGGCGACGTGCTTGCACAGTTGGTCGCTCGCCGGGGGTATGCCCGAGAGCAATCTGGCGCGGCGTTGGAAACCGCCTGGCAACAAGCGGTGGGAGAGCAGTTGGCAAAATTCACGCGGGCCGGTGCAATCCGCGGCGGAGCGTTGGAAGTGACGGTGGCGAACAACCTGCTGGTGCAAGAACTCGGCTTCCAAAAGGCCGATTTAATCGAACGCTTGCACCGGCTCTCGCCCGATCAAAAAATCACCAGCCTGCGCTTCCGCGTGGGACCGGTGAACTAAATTCGAGAAGTTAAAAATAGCCGGAGGGGCAACGCCCTCCGGAGAACAACCACAGGGCGAAAATCCATCGGCAATTCTCCGGAGGCTGTTAGCCACCGGCTAGCAACAAAATCTAAATCACGAGTTTCAAAGATGCCCGACGAAACATCCAAAACTATCGATACCGCCGTCTCCCGCGCCGTGGCCGCCACGGAAAAATACACCGGAGAAGACCTCAAACATCTCTCCGATTTAGAGCACGTGCGCGAACGCTTCGGCATGTACATCGGCGATAACACCAGCCGCGGTCTGCACCACCTGGTGTACGAGGTGGTCGATAACTCGATCGACGAGGCCATGGCCGGCTTCGCGCGTCACATTCGCGTCACCATCAACAACGATGGTTCGGTGACGGTCGAAGACGACGGCCGCGGCATCCCGGTCGATAAGCACGATCAGCTCAGTCAGGAAATGGGCGCGACGTTTCGACGCTGGAAGGCGTAATGACCGTGCTCAAATTCGGCGGCAAGTTCGAGAAGGGGGCTTATCAAACCTCCGGCGGCTTGCACGGCGTCGGCGTCACGGTGGTGAACTTCCTCAGCGAATGGTGCGAGGTGGAAGTCTCTCGCGATAGCCACGTCTGGCAGCAGGAATACGAACGCGGCGTGCCGCAAGGCCAGATCAAGCGCGTTGGCGCCACGAACAAGACCGGCACCAAAACCACGTTCAAGGCCGACGCGCAGATCTTCCAGACCACGAAGTTTTCGTACGACATTTTGTACCGCCGCCTGCAAGAGCTGGCGTTCCTGAACCGTGGCGTGCGCATCTATTTGAAGGACGAACAAACCGGTGCCGCCGACGAATTCTATTACGAACGCGGCATTATCGAATTCGTCGAGCACTTGAACCGCGCCAGCGAGCCGCTGCATCCCGACGTCGTTTACATCAGCGGCGATCAAGACGGCGTCGGCTATGAAATCGCCCTGCAATACTGCGGCGAGTACACCGAAAATGTGCATTCGTACGTCAACAACATCAACACCATCGAAGGGGGCACCCACGTCTCCGGCTTCCGCTCGGCGCTCATGCGCTCGCTCAATCAGTACGGCAAAAAAGAAGGCCTGCTGAAAGACCTGGTTCCCACCGGCGATGATGTGCGCGAAGGACTCACCGCCATCATCTCGATGCGCGTCCCCGAGCCGCAATTCGAAGGACAAACCAAAACCAAGCTGGGCAACGGCGAAGTGGAAGGCATCGTCAACACGGTGGTGGGCGATGGACTGTCGAAATACCTGGAAGAAAATCCGAAAGTCGCCAAGGTCATTGTCAACAAAGGCATCCTCGCCGCCGAAGCCCGTGAAGCCGCTCGCAAAGCCAAGGCCCTCTTGCGGGAGCGCAAAGGCGCACTGGCCGGCGGCGGCTTGCCCGGCAAGCTGCGCGATTGCACCAGCCGCGATGTGGCCCGGTGTGAACTGTATTTGGTCGAGGGAGATTCCGCCGGCGGCAGCGCCGAAGGGGGCCGGCTCCGCGAATATCAGGCCATCTTGCCGCTGCGGGGCAAAATCATCAACGCTTACAAATCGCGCGAAGACAAAGTGCTGGCCAATGAAGAAGTCCGCAGCATGATCGCCGCCATTGGCGCCGGCATTGGCGAAGAGGCCGACATCAGCAAGCGCCGCTACAACAAAATTGTGATCATGACCGACGCCGACGTCGATGGTTCGCACATCCGCACGCTGCTGCTCACGTTTTTCTACCGGCAGATGTATCACCTGGTGGTCGGCGGCTTCGTATACGTGGCCCAGCCGCCGCTGTTCCGCGTGAAGAGCAAAAAAGATGTGCAGTACGTGCAAACCGAAGAGGAAATGAAAACCCAGTTGCTGGAGCTGGGCCTGAAGGAATGCGAGTTCGAGCCCGACGGCGTTTCCGGCGAACTGGGTGGCCGAGTCATCAAGGGGGCGGAGATGGCGAAACTGTGCCGCACACTGGCCGCGATGGAAGAACCGCTGGTGGCGCTGGAACGCCGCGGCATCAGTTTGCGAACCCACGCGCTGCGGCAAGATCCCGTGTCGCTCAAACTGCCCATCTATCACGTCTACCTTGGTTCGGAAGAGCATTGGTTTACGAAGCGCGAAGAGCTTGATAATTTCGTGGCCCAGCACGAGGAAGAAACCGGCCAGGAAATGACCGTCGGCACAACCCCCGGCGGTCCCGCCGGTCAAACTGGAGAGCCCGCCGTCCCGCCAAATCAACAACAGCCCGGCGCGCTGCCGGCGGCTTTGCCCGGCGAAGAAAAAGTCAACGGTCACGCGCGGCCCGCTGCGGCCGCCAGCCGCCTGCACATTGTCGAGCTGCACGAAGTGCGCTCCATTAACACCATGCTCAGCGATCTGGCGCAAATGGGCTTCGATATTCAAGCGCTCATCCCGCAAGAGCGCACCGGCACCGAAGAGCCGCGCTACACGTTGCGTCGCGGCGAAAACTCGGCCGGCCTGGAAGACCTGCGCGGCCTGGTGGCCGCCGTCCGCGCCGCCGGCGAAAAGGGACTTTCCATCACCCGCTTCAAAGGTCTGGGCGAAATGAACGCCGAAGAGCTGCGCGACACCACGCTTGACCCCACGCACCGCACGCTGTTGCAGATCACGATGAAAGACGCCGCCGGCGCCGACGAACTCTTCCGCGTCCTGATGGGCGACCACGTCGAACCCCGCCGCGAGTTCATCGAAAAGCACGCACTCGAGGTGCGGAATTTGGATGTGTGAGTTGACCGCTGCGGACAACCTGCTTCCTGCACCGGAGCGGGTGAGCGGAAACTAACAGCGCATACTACCCGATATATCGACTGGGATCGCGCCGGAATAGTTTCTCGCAGTGGCTGGAACAAAAACGATAGGTCTTTCCTTCGTAGTCAACTGCGGCCCGGGCTTGCTCGATCTGCATCACGGCGCCGCACACCAGATCGCGAATCATGATCGAAGTTTTCGCGCGCTGCGCCATCCGCTTCGGTCGGTTGCACATGGCGACAAGCGGCATATCCGCCGCAACGGCCGTGGTGATAGCCCAAACCGATGAACCGCGACATCAGGATGTACAGAGTTCCTCCGACCATCAACACGATGAAGACGTTTTCGTAATCCATGACGGTTCTCCTTTCCTGCTGGGAGCAAGAACTTCGAGCCTGCAAAATCTCATGCGGCTCGCGAGCCGGCTCGGGCCGCAAAGAACCTTCGGCCACGTTGATTGGCCAGCGTGGCCAAAACAGAAAAACCCCATCCGGCGATAAGCACCGTGGGGCTGCCAAGAAATGTCTCGACCGCCCGTCACGAGCAGATCGACCGTCAATATCTATTCCAATGAATCGACATAATGAAGGTTCGCACTGTAACGAATCTGCCGTCGGCGGAAGTTTGACGATTGATTCCGGAAGGAACGCGCTAGATTCCGCCGCCGATTAGCCAGCGATCTGGCTGGCCTTCGACTGGGCGGATGTTGGGTGTGAACTTCCGGGTATAGGTTTTTCCATCCACGCGAAATTCCACTTCAGAGGGAACTTGTAGGAAGTGCGTGCTCACGTCAGGATTTGGCGTCGGATCGCCGACAGAAATGATCCGCACGAAATCAAACTTGGCAAACAGATCCTTCATTCGCGACTCGGACGTTCCCGAATAGATTCCGCCCGCCCGGGCGTAGTTCTTGGCGATGAGTGCCTCGAAGAATTCTCGGGCAACTTTCACGGCGATCTGTTTGTCCGATAGGGTGCCTTTTGGCAGGCCGACTTCCTGCGTTGTCCAGTCGGTCCTAGTTACATTGGCGGGAACGTCGAGTACGAATGTCGCCGCCGCGATTTCCTGATTGTATTCCAAAAAGTCAATGGAATCTGTCAACACGAATTCTCCTTTGACTAAATGGTATTTCTTGAGCTGCTGGACAAGTTTCGTCTTGGCATTGATCCGATAGATTTCTTGTTTGTCTGGAGAATCGGTGAAGCTGACCACCAGCGTGATCGACTTTGCATCGTCGGACGGCTTTTGGGTTTCAATCTTCGCCTTTCCTTTCGATTGGGCGTCGTACAGCTGCTGCACGATGATTTTCGGGTCAAATTCCGCCAGTTCCTTCGCCATTTTTTCGAAGGATTGCTTATCGCGCAGCACCAGCACGCTTCCCTTCGACTTAAACCAGACCTCCGCCTTATCGTCTTGCCAAACGATTTGTTTGTCGCCGTCGTCGGACTTTGGCGCATTGATCCGCAAGCGGCGCAACTGGCCGTCGTCGCCAAACTCGGCCCAGATTTCCCAGGAATCTCCTCCGGCTGAGTCGACACGAATGTGGAGGGAGCGAAGTCCGAGGTTGGCTTGGATTGTATCTTCCAGGGCGTATGCCGCGGTGGTCCACTCGCGATGGAACGTAACAATACCCACCGTAACTGCAAACAAAACCGCTGCCGCCAATTTTGTCCATTTGCTGCTCATGATAATCCTCCAGACACCCGGCGAGGGGGCGTCGAGTGATATTGAATGCGCACTTGCCAGAGCCGCTGACGCATCGGCCAGGATTCGCTGGTCGAGCGCGCCCCCGGTCATCAGGCGAAGATGCTTGATTCGATTTTCCAGACCATCTGCCGAATTCATCGTTCAACTCCCGCATCAAGTGACAAACGCAGTTTGTCCAGGCCGTATCGATAGCGACTGCGAACCGTATTGCTCGACACGCTTTCTAATTGCGCGATTTCATCAAACGTCAGATCCCCATGAAGTCGCAAGGTAATGACCGTACGCTATTCCGCAGGCAAATCGGCAATCGCGCGATAGAGCCGCTCGTCGGTTTCTTCTGCGATCATCGCCGCAGCCGGGTCGATCCCTGTGCGGCACACGCTTGATCAGTGCCGTCAACGATCTCGCCCGCATTCTGCCACCGCTTTTTCCTGCGGAGGCGATCGCGCGAGCGATTCGCCATGGACGTCACCAGGTAGCCCTTCAAGTTCCCATCCGGTCGAAGATGCGCCCGATTTGTCGCAAGCGCCACAATCACATCGTGAAGGCAATCTTCTGCATCGGTGCGACTGGCCATCATGCAAGTGCCGACGTTCAGCAAATCGTGCTTGTATTTCTCGTAAATGAGCCGCAGCGCGTCGCCATCGCGCTGACGTAGCCGCTCAACGAGTTCACGATCTGAGATCATCGCACTCGCCCTCGATGCACTGGAGCTTGGAGTGCTTCCACACTTATATGACGTTTTGACCGGTGGTTTTGGTCTATTCTAGCCTGAGAAATCGGGGAATTGTCGGTTCCACCGCGGAAGCGCACGTATTTTGGGGCGAGAGATCGTGAAAATTGTCAGCGACAACTCGGAAAAGAAAGACACGCAGCGTTTGCCGGCCGCCCGGTCGACACGTTGCACCTCTCAGGATAGTCGCCGATTTTTTCCGCGGCGGTCAAGGCTCGATTTCGTACGCGGCCTTCCCGCTTATTTATTTCCCGGCGGGCAACTGATCTTTGGCGATCTTTTCCACCCTCAAGTCGCCGTACACCGCCGTGTAGGTATCGGTCATCCGGTCGTGGAACCAGAACACCAGGCGATCTTTTTCGCCCAGCCGCACGCCCGGATAATACTGCCAATCTCGACCTTGCTTGGCTGCCATCGTGATTGCGGTCACTGTGCCCCCATAGCCGGACATCTGCACGACCGTGTCGGTATCGATCTTTTCCGGCGCGGAATTCGCCTTTGCGGCGAACTTCTTCGCCAGCTCGGTCATCGCATCTTGCAACCGATCGGGAAACTCGCCGCCGGTAAGCTTCGCATAAATGCGCAGGAACCCCGCCACGTTCTGGGCGGGCCCGGCCGCGACATCGATTCCGGCAATCGGCTTTACCGTGTATCCCGCCGGCGGTTCTAAACTGAACAGGCCCGCATCCAATTCTTCGTCCAGCTTGAAATGCGTCATACGGATGATTGCCGGCCCGCCGGGCAAATTCTTCTCCGGAATGTCGATCTGCAGTGGCTCGCCGCTCTTGGCGTCGGCCCACACCGTGAATGTGCGACCGACCAGGGCGACTTCGAACCCTTTCGCGTCGACGCCGTCGATTTTTTTCTCGCCAATCGGCTTGGCGGCGTTCTTCGTCATCGACCGCATCCCCTCGATCATCATGCTGGCGATATCCATTTTCTGCTCGCTCTTAATCGGGCCGATATAGGCGGTCTTCTGCGGTCCGCTGACGCTCATCATTTTTCCGGCAGTTGTGTCGAGAACGCTGTATGCTTCCGCCGAGCCGCCGACCGCTTCGGTGCGCAGCTTCCCCGGCACTTGGTAGTAATTCCGCGTCGTGCTTAAAACTTTGCCGTCCGCTTCGCTGATCACAAGCGTGTCGTAGACGAGCGTGCGGGCCGATTTGAGTTTTTCCACCACTTGGGAAAACGCGATCGAAGTGCCCGTCGGGTTCGAGAGCACGACAAACACAATCAAAATGCTCGCGGCGATTCCCACAAGAGCGCTGGTTTTGGTAGTCCATGACATATGTTGGATCCTTTCCAGCAAAGTTACTTGATTTCGATTGGCGGCCTGACGCAGGACCGCCGAAGTGTGCGCGACGATCTCGGCCGAGGGGCCCTCTGTCGTCGGCAACTGCTTCGTCGCCGCGACGGCCAGGGAAACAAGATCATTGGCTTGGTGATTTCCAGGCGCTTGCATATCAGATCGCTCCGTTTCTTCACCGCCGGTTAAGTCCGCCGCCGCGCGAGTGCCGCCGACAGCCGGCTTTGCATTTTCAAAAGTTCCTGCAGTTTCTCACGTGTCCGGTGCAACATCACACCGACCGCCCCGGCCGACATGCCCAACTCATCGGCAATTTGCTGATGGCCCCAGTCGCCCAATTGGTGCAGGCAAAATACTTCGGCCTGCCGCGCCGGCAATTGCGCCAGCGCCCACCGCAGCGCCGGCCAGTTCCGCCGCTTCCGCGTGTTGCACTGGACCAGGCTCTAAGGTCGGTGCCAGCACCACATCGGCCACTTCTTCGTGGCGGGTGCGCCGCAAGCGCTTGCGAAGGCGATCGATCGCCCGGCTCGTCGCCAAACGGTGCAACAGCCCCGGCCAATTGCCCACGGGCTGCCGCTTGGAAATTTCCAACGCCCCCAAAAACGTTTCCTGAAAGCACTCGTCAGCATCGGCCCGATTCCGCACCAGCCGATACGCCGTACGCCAAACAGCGGGTCCTTCACGGCGCAATAGTTCGTCCCAATCTATCATCGAAGCACCCGCTGGTTGGCATTCTCGGCGCTTTCCAGAGATCAAGTCGCCCGAGGCAGGTCCATATTACACCCAGCTGGCTGAATTTCGAAAAAAATCGGAAATTCAGGACGAGATGGCCGCCGGGCTGTCGATTTCGGCGAAATAGGGGCTCAATCACCAGGGAACGCGGTGGCCTGAAAATTCACCTTACATTTGTACATGTATTGCTATAATGGGCGTGGAACTCTGAATTCCCGTGCGCAGTTTGCGAAGGTGCCTGGTAGCTGGTGGTCTGGTACAAGGCTACAAGGCTACGAGGCGACCGAACTACCAGTCACCTTCGTGCAGCGCACGCCGATCTTTGGCAATTGAGGAATCGATTTTCCCAGCCTCGGGTTTGGCCGCCCGAGGTTGGGTCAAACTGCGCACGGCGCCGGGATTGAACCGCCGAGTCGCGGAGACGCGGAGAGGAATTGGCCGCGGATGAACGCAAATAAACGCGAATGGCGGCAGAGCTATTAGGAAGCTAGGAAGCCAAGAGAAATCCATCAAGCAAATCACTTGTTGGATTCAATTTCTTCTTTCCTGGCTTCCTTATAAAGAACTCTTTCTGATTCGCGTTCATTCGCGGGAATTAAAATGCTTCTCCGTGCCTCCGTGGTGAAAAATCTGCACGGCGCTGCGCCGCGCATGGACGTGGGTAAAGTCAGGGAAAAATGTTCGACGCAAAACACTGGTTTTTACGAGGTTTTCGCGCCAACACTTTACCCTCGGTCCCCGGGGGTTGTGATTTTTGTTTGTTGGGTTGTCCGTGGTCGGTTGAAAAAGGCGGACAACAGACTGACCGCACAAGCCGGAAGTGAACCGCGGGGGACGCAGAGCAGCAGAAGCATGAATGAGGAAGCCAGGAAGGCAGGAATTAGAAGGATCAGGAAGGAATCAATCCATCAGCTTCTTGGCTTCCTTATAAAATCTGCCTTCTGTCCTCTCCGCGTCCCTCTGCGGGCTCCGCGGTGAAATTCCTCGTGCCAGCCAGTCGTGCGCGGCGTGGTAAAGTGATGACAAAATGTTCGGCACAAAAGGCTGCTTTTTACGATGATTTAACGCCAACACTTTGTCATCGATTTTTATTTTTTGTGTGCAGGCGTGTCCGTTGTCAGTAGTCAGCAACCCCTCACCCCGGCCCTCTCCCGCAAGGAGCGAAGGAGGAAGACCATGAACCATTGACCCGTCCACCGTCACGAGCGGTGGGCTAGAAAAGATCGGAGGGGCGCAGGCCGACGTCGACGATGCTGCAGGCTTGAATGACGTTCAGGCACAGCGATGTGGCTTTCGCCACGACCTCGGGAGTGTCGCTGCCGGGGTTCAGCCAGAGTTCATCGCAACCGCGGGCCGCAATTTCATCGAGAGTAGCCAGACCGATGGCCGGCGGCAGATAGATGCTAATGCGATCGAGCTTGCCGGCGGGCACTTCGGCCAGCGACTTGTAAGCCGTGAGCCCTTCGATCTCGCCCCCTTTGGGATTCACCGGATACACGGTGTAGCCCATTTGCTGATGAGCCCGGACCGATTTGTTGCCGTACTTGGAACGATCGGCGCTAGCGCCGAGAATGGCGACGGTTGGCATAGAAGAATGCAGTGGTCAGTTAGTGGCAAGAGAATTGATCACAGATGGCAACAACGGACTATGGACAACGGACGACTGGCAAATTAAGCCGCTTGATCGATGTTCGCTAGCCGTGGCTTCCGCCTGGCGAACGACCATTGGCCGAGGACGGAAAGGGCCACGCGGTCTTCCAGGTTCGGGCGGAAAATGGTGAGCAGCATCAGCGGCAAGTACCAGGCCATCAGTTGGCCGCCGCCCCAGGCGTGCCAGAATTGGGTGCCCAGCATGACCGCGGCCGAGCAACTCATCAGCGTGCCAAGATTTTTTTGCGCGGGCCAAATGGCCAGCGTGATGCACATGGCAACAAACGCGGCCAACACCGGGATGCGATAGACAGCATCGTTGAACGCCGTGAGGCCCCAGAAGCCTTGTAGATGTTCCATGCGCGGGAAGATCCAGCCGAACATTTGCCGCAGGTCGCTCACAAAGGAATCGCCGACCGGATTGAAGTACAAGATGGCCACCAACACGGCCAGCGTGGCAATAATGCCGCCGACGAACCGCATGCCGCCGCGCTGCCAGTAGAAGGCGACCCACAGGGGCAACAGGAAGATCGGATAGTAGAACGTGCCGATTGCCAAACCCAAGAGGATTCCCGCCACCAGCGGACGACGGTACATCGCTATGGCCCAAACCAAGAGCGCCGCGAGCAATACGTGATAAACCTGATCGGTAAGAATGGCCGTGTATTGGTTGGTAAGGATTGCCGTGTACGGCAGCAGCAGATACAGCACGGCGGCGGCGATGCCGGTTTTGATGTTGTCGAAATGCCGATAGCCGATGACGACCATGCCAATCACCACGGCTAGGTGAGACAAGATGGCGATGGTATTGGCCGTGTACAGGTTCATCAGGTCTTGGGCATCTCGGTCATGTTCAGAAGTCGCCGGATGAAGATTAGAAGGATTGTTGAACAAAAATCGGCTGGGAAGCAGTTGAGCCAACTTCATCAACGGCGGATAGCCGGGGCCGACACGCAGCAGCCCCTCCTCAGCGGCCGGCTTATCGGATTTTTCGGTGGCCTCGGCCGCCGGCGGTGTAACTGCGACTGCGGCGGCGGGCGAATCGGCCGGCGGCGTCCGCTTGTTGGCTGGGTTGGTGGTGACCACATTGGCCATCAGAAACACGAGCAACGAAATCCCCAGGAACGTGAGCCCCCCCACCGAGAGATTCGGCTCCAACAGCGGGCGGCGGACCATCATGGGGTCGATGAGCATGCGGATCAAAAACAGCCCACCGGTGGCGTAAAGCCAGATGTAGCCGGCCTGCTCGTACGCCGGCTTTCCCGTTTCCTGCCCGTAGATGACAAACAGCAGGCCAGGCGCGAGCAGAATGAGGCCGATTAAATCGAGATTCCGCACGCTCCACACGCGGCTGAATTTGAAGTAGAGCGCAATCATCAGCAGCGACGAGAGATAGACCCACGTCGTGGGGTTGACTTTTTGATAGTGCAGCAGGATTTCGCTCATTAAGTACGCTAAGCCGCGAGCGGCATACGTTAGGCAGACATTACGAGGATACGCAGATTCGGAAAGTTTACAAGCCATGACGCGGCTAGGCTTTACGCCGCCAGAGGCGGCTGGTGGCGCGGTATCGGTGGCTCCAGTTCAACAGCCGACGCCTGAGGGTTTGACGCCGCCCGCTTGACGCAGGTCACAACTCAAAGCGGCGAACCGACTTTGCCCACGACCCTGGGAAGCTGTGGCTGGCGTAGCGATCGCAGTGGTTGCGTGAAGAGGGCAATCAGGAAAGCCGGATGACCACCTGACTTTCGAGCGTCGAAGTGACTCCCGAGCCGCGAAACGTGCCAGCCGTCGGAGCCGAGGCCAGCGGATGGAGGCCGGTAGCAACCACCACGTGCTGATCGGCCACCGCCAAGCCCTGGCCGGGATCGAAACCCCGCCAGCCGGCGCCGGGCAAAAAGACTTCGGTCCAGGCGTGCAGATGGCGCTCGCCACCGTGCTCTGCCTGCGCCTGGTAGCCGCTAACGAAGCGCGAGGCGAGCCCAACAGTGCGGCACGCCTCGGCAAATAGCACGGCCAGATCGCGGCACGATCCGCGACGTTCGGCCAGGGTGATTTCGGCCGGCAGCGGATCGCCCTCGAGCCGAATTTCTTTGGCAACATTTTCGCTGAGCCATCGCGATAAGCTGACCAGGAATTGCACCGTGTTGCGATTGACTTCGCTGGCAATGCGCCCCGCCGTTTCGGCCACTGGGCCTTCCGGTTGTGAAGGCGTGCGGTATGGCAACAGCGCGGCGCAAAGTTCCGGTCGATAGCGGATCGGCAATTCCGACGCGCCGTTTTCCAGCAGAAAGCCGAATGGATTGGGGCGCAGCGTTTCCACCACGCTGTTGACGCGAACCGTTAGTAAGCAGGTTGGCACATTGAACCAGCACTGCGTGGCGGTATTGCCTTCAAAATCCAAAAAATGACAGCTGCCGGCCGGCTCCGGATCGATTGAAAGCTGATGCCGCACCAACCGCTGCGATGCATCTTCTCGTGGCCGCAGCCGCACGATCAGGGGCTCGCAAAACACCATCCGGCTGTATGCATATCGGGTGGTATGTTTGATATGGAACAACATTGGTAGACGGTAGGCACTAAGCTACCCGCTGATCGGAATCGTCTCCGAATGCCGTTGCTCCAAGCGCACGAAGGCCTTGCCTAGCCAATGTGAGGGCAACTCGTTGAGCGAGCGCGCAGCCGTTCTTGCCACCATTGACAACTTTCCGCCAGATCTGCCTTTTCGTACCGGCACTCGTACATTTCGTGGCCGTCACGCTCGAAGAGCACGACATCCAGCGGAAAATCGACGGTGGTGCTGCTGATGCGGGTACTGTCGAAAGCCAGGGCACCCACCTTCAGCGCTAACTGCATGCTGTCGGAGTATTTGAGCGTGCGATCCAAAATCGGTTTGCCATAGCCGGTTTCACCGATGATGGAATACGGCGTGCCTGGTCCGACTTCCACCCAATTTCCCTGCGGATACAACAGATACAACTTATGTTCGCGGTCGTGCTTCATCTGGCCGCCGACGAGCGCATGGAAATTGAAATGCAGCTTGCTGTTCTCCAGTGCTTCCTTGTCTTCAGAAGCCACGCGGCGCGTTTGGGCAGCCAGCGCGTTGAGGGCTTTGTGCAGGCGATCGAACTCTGTCGGCGTTTCGTCCAGTGCTTCTTCGAAATACGTGACGACTTTGTCGCGCACGCTGCGCAAGCCGGAAGTCATGACAAACAGCGGATGACCCGCGTGCTGAAACACCGTAAGCTTTCGAGCTGTAATGCATTCGGCCCCGGAAGTCACCCGCGTGTCGGCGATTCCGACTAAACCGCCCTGCACTTTCATGGCCAGGCAAAACGTCATTGTGCGGCTCCGTGTCGCAGGTGGCTGGTTCCCGCCAGTGGGCGTTGGGCAAAGAACGTGGCGTGAATTGCCTCGCCAACCAGGTTCAGTTTGTTCTGAAAGTTATCGATAAATTCGTGCAGGCCGTGATCGATAATGTCGCTGATTTGAGCGTAATCGAGCTCCGAACGTAATTGACCCAGTCGGCGTTCGGCCTGATTGCGAAACGACGTGGCGGCGGTGCCGGTTACGGCGTGCAGCGATTCTTCGGCGCCCGCAGGCAGAACCGCAGTGCCCGCGGAAATTCGGCGTCGAGAATCAAAAACTCCGCCACGGCGTCGGGCATAATTTGGCCGTGGCATTTGCGATACATCTCCAGGGCGCTGGCCGATTTCAACAACGCCGACCATTGGACCGAATCCAGCGGCGTGCCCACATCGGCCACACTGGGCAGCAAGATATAATATTTCACATCGAAAATGCGCGAAGTTTTATCGGCCCGTTCCAGCAACCGGCCCATTTGGGCGAAATGCCAGGCTTCGCCCCGCGACATCGTGGCTTCCATGATGCCGACGATGAGCTGCCCGCTGCGTTTCACGTGGTTGAAAAACTCGAAGGGGTTGTCGGCCGCCTTCCCGTTGCGCGCGGCATCTTTCACCAGCAAATAGAACTTGTTGAGTTCTTCCCAGACCGGGGCGGCAATGATTTCGCGAATCGTGCGGGCATTCTCGCGGGCATATGTCAGACAGGAGATGATCGAGTTTGGATTCTCTTCATCGAATGTGAGCATCGCCAGCGGCATTCTTCTGGGTCGCTGTGCCGTAGCGCTTGTAAAACTCCTCGTGATCTCCGGTCGTATAGATTAGCGGATCCCATTGATTTGCCAGCGTGCCGCCCAGATCGAGTGTCAGGTTCAAATTGACATCGACAAACCGCGCAGCATTTTCGGCCCGCTCGATGTAGCGGCTCATCCAAAAAACGCAATCAGCCACGCGGCTAAGCATTCAATCCGCCTACCGTTCTTTTACAACCATCCGCACGAATTCACCGCCGCGTCCTCTGCGGTGAATCATTCACGTTCAACTCGTTGAAAGCGCCATTTCTTGTGATTGGCTTTGCCACTGCCCGCCGTCGGCTTGCAGCACCCAGGTGTCTTTGCTGCCACCGCCTTGGGACGAATTCACCACCAGCGAGCCGCGCTGCAAAGCCACGCGCGTCAAGTCCGCCGGGCAACACGAAAACGTCTTCGCCGAACAGAATGTAGGGCCGCAAATCGACGTGGCGGCCTTCGAAGTGATCTCCAATCAAAGACGGCACGCGCGACAAAGCGATCATCGGTTGGGCGATATAATCGCGCGGGTTGGCCCGAATGCGGTCGGCACAGGCGGCGTGTTCGGCCGGCGACGATTTCGGGCCGATCATCAGGCCGTAACCCCCCGATTCGTTCGTCGGTTTAACGACCAGTTTGTCGAGGTTGGCCAGCACGTGCTCGCACTGTTTCGACTCGGCGCAAATGTAGGTCGGCACGTTGGGCAGAATGATGTCCTCGCCCAGATAGTATTTGATGATCTGCGGCACGTAGGCATACACCGCCTTGTCGTCGGCAATGCCGGTGCCGGGAGCGTTCGCCAGCGCGACATGCCCGGCACGATAAGCTCGCATTAGCCCGGGCACGCCGAGCATCGAATCGGGCCGGAAGGACTTCGGATCGAGGAAGGTATCGTCGATGCGGCGATAAATGACGTCAACCCGTTGAATGCCCTGCGTGGTGCGCATGTAAACGAAATCGTCGAGCACCACCAGATCGCGTCCCTCGACCAATTCCACGCCCATTTGCTGGGCGAGGAACGAATGTTCGAAATAGGCCGAGTTGAAGATGCCCGGGCTGAGCAAGACAACCGTCGGATCGTCGGTCGCGGGCGGCGCCACGTATTGCAGCGTTCTTAGCAGCCGCTCGGGATAATCTTCGACGGCGCGAATTCGCAGCCCTTCGAACACTTGCGGGAAAGTCGCGTTTCATCACCTCGCGATTTTCAAGCACGTACGACACACCGGACGGACAACGCAAATTGTCTTCCAGCACGTAAAACTGACCATCGCCGTCGCGTACCAGATCGGTGCCGGTAATGTGTGCCCAAACGCCTGCGCGGCGGATTCAAATCGGCGCACGGCGGCAAATAACACTTGCCCGAATGCAGCAGAAATTCTGGAACCACGCCGTCGCGGATGATTTGCCGACGATTGTAAACATCGTTGATGAACAAATTCAGGGCGGTGATTCGCTGCTTCAGGCCGCGCTCAATGACGTCCCATTCCGCGGCTTCCACCACGCGGGGCACCACATCGAACGGCCAGATTTTTTCCGTGCCGGCATCATGGCCATACACCGTGAACGTGATGCCCAGGTTCATCAGCGTCCGTTCGGCATCATGCTGGCGGCGCTGCAATTCGCCATCGGAAAGCGATTCGATCCGCCGCACCAGTGATTCACACCGCGCACGGGGTGTGCCATCGGCTAGGAACATCTCATCGTAAAAACCGTCGGACGAGTAACTGGCAAAGCGCATAATCCAAGACGCTCGATGATGAAGCGGCCTCCTGCCAGCGGGTATGGTAGAAGCAGCGGCGTCTTCCCAAACGCCGCTAACCCGGGTTTACATGCCTGGGACATGGGCTGGAAAGCAAAGTCCGTGCCGAGAAAGACTATTGTCAGCGTCTTGACACGTCCTGTTTGCCGCAGCACACAAGGCGGCAACATGTTAGCACATTGCCAGAGGCAAAAGATAGCCGTAGGCTTGCGTCCTTCCGAGACCGACGGGTGCCTAAACTCTGGGCAACACTGCCGCCGAAAGTTTCCCTTCTCGCCCTGTCAAAAGAAGCGCTGGCTCAGGGTCCGCCGACGGGTTGAAATTGCGCGGTCGAGTCCTTTGGTTTGAACAACTCGACTTTAACGTCTCCTTCGACTTTGGGCACCCGCAACGTAATTTTGTGTGGCTTGCGTTCGCTCTCCGACCCCGAAGCCGGCAAATCGATGACGATTTGTTTCACAGCATCTCCTTCAAACGGCGCGGCGTTTACCCAGGCGACCGTTCCCGGCGGGGCGTCGATCTTAAAACCGAGCTTGCCTTCCTCGGTAACGTCGACTTCCCCTTGCAGATAAATTGGTCCGGCCTGCTGGCTGCCAGCGACTGTTTTCCCCAGCGCCGTAAGACCCGCAGCGTCGGTCACGGGCAGCGCTCCAGCAACCTTGGCATACACCGGAGCCCATTCTTCCGGCTTGCTCCCCAGCACGTCATCTCGAAACGCGTCGACATTGAGCACCGCGCCCACGGCCGAATCGGGCGGCCGTCGCATTACTCGCCACCGCTGAATCGAGGGCACGGCGCGAATTTCAAAGGGGCCTGGCTTCCCCAATTCACTCACAAACTTCGCCAGATCGAGAAACTCCTGATGTGTGAGAAACTTGGTGATGCCCTCCGGCATGAGAGATTTGCCCGGCTTCTCTTCGTCGATGTTGGCAACCGGGATAGTGATAAGCTTGCCCGAAGCATCTTTGAGCTGCACTTGCGTATCGTTCCGATTTTTCACGATGCCCATGTATTGCACACCGGCGTCCGTGACGATGATCCGCGTGTCGAATTCCTCTTTGATTTGAGCACTGGGATTGAGAATCGATCGGACGATGTAATCGAGCGGTGACGATTTTCCAACCGGGCTCAGGTCGGGACCTACTTCGCCACCGGCTTTGCTCACCGAGTGGCATCGCATGCAACTGATGTCGGCCCGGCGAAATACTTCTTCACCCCGCGCGCCGTTGCCTTTCTTCGCCACTTCTTCGGTCAGGCTCTTCACCTCATCTTCTGTCGGCAGAGGCGGGTTGGCCGGCACGTCTGCGGCTTTGCTAAGCACATCGGAGAGCGCTGGCTCGCTGTGACCGACCGACATCATGTATCGCAACGCCACTCGGGCCACGTCTTTGTTCAATTTGACGGCTTCCAGCGCGGTGGCCAGTGCCTTGGGCCCTTGTTGACGAGTCAAGAATTCATCGAGCATGGTCCCTGGGTCATCGTCAGACGAGGCATCGGCCAGTGATTCGGCAGCAGCCTTCGCCGCCTTAGCTAGATCGATTTTCGCCAATGCCGTGACGGCGCGATAACGCAGCGTCTGTGGTTGACCCTTGGCAGCTAACTTTTCCAACGTCACCCGGCTTTCGGGACCGCCGATCGTGGCCAGACTTTCGATTGCGCCCGATTGCAACTCGCTGCCCGTTGGTGATGATAGTGCCAGCGTTTTCAAATCGCCCGCCGCGTTTTTCACCTTCCACAACCCGGCCAAGCGAATTGCCTTGAGTTGCAAGGCATTGTCTTTCGGCGCTGCGACTGGCAGCACCAAAGTTTTAATGGCCGCCAGATCGCCAGAGGGCGTCTTGTGATTTTCCGCCGCGCTTGCCAAGAGGTCGAACGCTTTAAGCCGCGTTTCCTGGGGCCACACGTTAGGATCGAGCGCCTGCTGGAAAATGTACGCCAGATCGTCGGCGTTGCCCTTGTTGCAGACCATCTCGACCACCAGGCCGATGCGTTCTTTCGGCAGCTTGCCGCTTTGCAAGAGCTTCATCAGCGGTGCAGCGGGGCCGGGCTTTTTTTCGTCGGCACGGCAATGGCGTTCGTTGCCGGCAAACGCGCATAGCGCAAGGAGCGGTAAAAACCTGTAGAACGCTCTGCTCATAGACCGACAGTTGGAATTTGTGACGGTGGATTCTGCTAAACCGCAAGCGATTTCTTGAAACGCACGGTGTGCTTGAGCCGCGATCGTCTCAGCGTGGAATGGTGAAATAATCGTTCAGCTTATCGCTCTTTTCGATTTTGCTTTTGCCTCGACCCCCCTTTTCATGCCAAGCCTCCAGCGGATCTTCTCCGCTGGCGCGTTTCTCGAGCGTGCTGTCGGTTTCCTTCCACGTGTATTCCAGATAGTAGTCTTGCGGCAGCACCAGCGACGCCACGGCGATTTGCCGGGCCGGATCGGCATCTTTGCCGCGGAAGAAACTTAAAGCTCGGATCGCTTCCAGGCGAACGCGCGGATGATCGTCGTTCACCTGTTGCTCGAGCAATTTGAGCGGCTCGTTGATGCGATCGCGCCAGTAACAGAGCACTCGCGTGGCGGCGGCGCGGGCTCGGTAATCGGGCGATTTCAGCATTTGTTCCAGCAACTTCTGATCGACAACATTGTGCTGCTGCCGCACCCACAGCGCTTCCAGCATGTTGTGCTGAAAGTCGGGGTCGCTTTTGTCGAGGCCGGAAATCCACTGGTCGAGCGCCGTCATCACGTCTGCCGTTTTTCGCTCGCTCAGTTCGCCGCACCCGATAGCGTGTGCGGTCTTCGTAGATTTTCAGCAAATCGAGCAGCTTGGGAATCGATTCGCCCGCAATTTTCGGTGCCGTCACCAGCGGCCGGTTTTTGTAGGTGATTCGCCAGATACGGCCGTGGCTGTGGTCGCGGTTAGGGTCGCGAATGGAATGCTGCATGTGGCCGATGAGCGGATTGAACCAGTCGATGACATACAAGTGCGCCGTCGGGACCAAATTGCAAAGCGACGGGCCGGTAGTTCGGATCGGAACGAACGCAGCAGCGGATCGACCGGATCAGCGGCAAAGCCGGAGCCTTCTTCACGCATCTTGTATTGCAATGTGCCTTGGAAGCCGATCACGTTGTTCAAGAGATAATCGCCCTGCACTTCGTCCGGAAAATTTCGGCTGGAAATTAGTTCGCAGCCCGCGGTCGGACGCCATTGTTTCTTCAAGAATTGCTGCATGCCGGCGTGCTTGTTGGGGTAATCGACGTCGCCGGAAAAAGCGGTGGCGTAGTAATTGGCGCCGCCCGAGGCATCGGCCACGAAGTCTTGACCCCAGCGGTCGAAGGCATGCCCCCACGGATTGGCGAAACGATAAGACACGTAATTGTCGAGTTTCCAAGTGTGCGGCTCGAACCGATAGATGTTCGCGTTGTGGCCACGCACCGGACCGTAGGGCGTCTCGATTTGCGTGTGCAGGAACGTCCCTTCCTGAAAATAAAGCGCCATGCCGGGATCCCAGACGAACGAATGGCAAGCATGGTGAGAATCGCCGGAATCGAAGCCGTGCAAAATCAGCTCGCGCTGGTCGGCTTTGTCGTCGCCGTCGGTGTCTTCCAGCATCATGATGTTCGGCTGTTCCGAGACAAACACTTTGCCATAGCCCAGTTCAATGGCCGTTGGCAAATACAACTTGTCGGCGAACACTTTGCACGTGTCGGCTTTGCCGTCGCCGTTGGTGTCTTCGAAGATCAGAATCTTGTCGTTGGCCGGAATGCCCGGCGAGTACTGCGGATACGACGGAGCCGCCGTGACCCACAAGCGGCCGCGGTTATCGAACGTCATTCGCCACCGGCTTTTGCAGGTCGGGAAATTCGACTTCCGAGGCGAACAAATTCACCTCGTACCCTTCGGGCAACGACATTTTCGTTTGCGATTCTGCCGGCGAAGTGAGCGTAATTGCGCTTTTGAAATTCGTTTTGATGTCGGGCAACGGCCCGGTGTTGCTGTCGTCGATTTCTTTCGAGCACCGATTTGCCTTGCGCAACGGCCCATATTCGCTGATCGCGGTTATCGATCATCTTTCGCAGTTTTTCGAACTCCTCAGGGAAATTGATAATGCCGAAGGGGGCTTTCCGGCCGCCGTAAATGTAATAGCCGTTCACGGCCCGATGATCGTAGAAGAATTGCAGGTTTTTCTCGTTGACCTCAGCCCGAAGTTTCCCCTAATCGACGCTGCTGGTGGCCGAGGGTCGCGGGCCGAACAGACCTTCGTCCAAGATTTTGGCCACGATTTCATCGCCATGTTCGTTCAAGTGGACGCCGTTGATGGTTAGTTTTTTGTCGGCAGTCGTGCATTGCCTTCTGAGATGGCGTGAACAGATCGACAAACGGAATGTTGTATTTCTTGGCGGCCTTGGCCATGGCCTCGGTATAGAACTTCAGATTGACATTGTTCTCTTTGCCATCGGTGATGTCTTTGTCGTCCAGGTTTTCATGGGCGATGGGCGAAACCAGCGCCAGCCGCGGCGAATTCTTGCCGTTGTAGTTGGTGCCGGTGGTTTCCTTGATGAAGGCGTCGAGGTTCTTTTCGAATTTCGGCAGCCCCTCTTTGCCGCCGAATGATTCGTTGAAGCCGAAGAAGGTGATCACCACATCGGCCTTCAGACCTTGCAGCGTGTCGCCGTGGTTCTTGAAATCCAGCGATCGCGGGCGCAGGGCAATTTCATCGGCCGACCAACCCAAATTGCGGACGACCAGTTCCAAGTCGGGAAAGCGGCTATGCAGCAACGTTTCCCAGTTGCCGAAGTACTGCATTCGCTCGGCCAGCGTGTTGCCGATGAGAACAACGCGATCTCCCTTTTCAAGTTTCAGCTTCGGCCCATCGGCAGCGCTGGCAATGCATGCCGTGCCAAATTGAACGGCGACCATCATCGCCAGCAGTGCTCCCAGACGATCAACAATTCGACCAAAGCTTGTGCGCCGTGCGCTCATGAATGACCCCGGCAAGAAAAATGGGTAGGCAAAACCAGGCGGGAGGCTGATCACCGACAGCCGCGATTTCGCCGTGGGCAACTCCCCAGTCAATCCCGGTGGCGAATGAGTCGTAAACTCCTATTTCAACATGAAATAATGGCCGTGTCGAGTCGCAGGGCATATTTTTTGGGCCAATCGTCAGGGCCGAGCCGCACCCTACTGGCCTGCCGGAAAACGGCATAAAATCGGACCGGTTCGCAGCGACCGAACTGTGCATACTTGGCTGTCACTTAAACCAGGAGAAATCGCCTTGAATCCGCTGCCTAGCATCCATTCCGCTTCGGGACAAATTGTCGACGTCATCGGCCAGCGGGTTTTTCCCGGCACGGTGCATATCGTCAATGGCCGGGTCCAGCGCATTGAGGAAACCGCCACGGCCCCGCCGCCGTTTTTGCTGCCCGGCTTCGTCGATGCCCATGTGCATATCGAAAGTTCGATGCTGGTGCCGAGCGAATTCGGTCGGTTGGCGGTGGTGCATGGCACGGTGGCCACTGTTTCCGATCCCCATGAAATCGCCAATGTGCTGGGCACGCCGGGAATCCGCTACATGATCGACGACGCGCGGAACTCGCCACTCAAGTTTCATTTTGGCGCCTCAAGTTGTGTGCCGGCATGTGCGTTCGACAAATCTGGCGCGGTCCTCGATGCAGCAGAGGTCGCGAGAATTCTCGACGACCCGGCGATCAAATATCTGTCGGAAATGATGAACTTCCCCGGCGTGTTGCACGACGATCCGGAAGTGATGGCGAAGATTCGCGCCGCTCACGAGCGCCACAAACCGGTCGATGGTCACGCTCCCGGCTTGCGCGGCGACGGCTTGAAAAAATACGCGGCCGCCGGAATCACGACCGATCACGAAAGTTTCCAATATGAAGAGGGCTTGGAAAAAATCAGCCTGGGCATCAAGTGTCTGATCCGCGAAGGTTCGGCCGCCAAAAACTTCGAGGCGCTTTATCCGCTCATCGGGCAGCATCCGGAAATGTGCATGCTGTGCAGCGACGATAAGCACCCCAATGATTTGGTTGTTGGCCACAACAATCAATTGGTCGTGCGTGCGATCCGCCTTGGCCAACCGCTGTTCGCCGTGCTGCGGGCGGCATGCGTTAACCCGGTGTTGCATTACAAGTTGGATGTCGGTCTGCTGCGGCCCGGCGATGCCGCCGATTTTATTGAAGTCGATAATCTCGAACAGCTCAACGTTTTGCGAACCGTAATCGACGGTCAAGTTGTAGCGGAACGAGGCCAAACACCGCTGCAGCGAATCGCCCCGCCCATCGTGAACCAATTTCGCACACCGCCGCGCACCGCGGAGGAATTTGCCGTTGCCGAACCCTCTCCCCCGGCGGCAAAGGGCAGGGTGAGGGGGACGATGATGCGTGTCATCGAAGCCATCGACGGTCAAATCGTCACGGGCCAATTGCGAGCCTCTCCCAAAATTGAAAACGGCAACATTGTCTCCGATGTCGCTGGCGACGTGCTAAAAATGGCCCTGGTCGATCGTTACAACGGTGGGCCGCCGGCCATCGGGTTCATCAAGAACTTCGGCCTGAAATCGGGCGCGATTGCTTCCAGCGTCTCGCATGATTCGCACAATTTGCTGGCCGTGGGCGTTGATGACCCATCGATTGCCCGCGCGATGAATCTGCTAATTGAATGTAAAGGGGGCATCAGTGCGGTGGGAACGGTGGACGGCAAGCCGGTGGAAGCTGTGCTGCCGCTGCCGATCGCCGGCTTAATGTCGGCCGAAGATGGTCACGTCGTTGCCCAAGAGTATTCGCGCATCGATGCCCTGGCGAAACAACTCGGTTCAACTCTCTCGGCGCCGTACATGACGCTTTCGTTCATGGCGCTGCTGGTGATCCCCGCCCTGAAACTTGGCCCCGACGGTTTATTCGACGTCGGTCAATTCCAACCAGTGCCGTTGTGGGAATGACCAATTTTGACCGAGGTATAGAAGGACAGTACATTAAGAATAGAGGATTTGGAGAACAAACCCATGACAAATTTGCTCCCCGCCGATCTTGCGCAATTCGTACAACACGAATTGGCCGCTGGTCATTACCAGTCGGTCGAAGATATGGTCTGCAAAAGCTTGCGCTTGTTAAAAAATGAGCGTCACCGTTTGGATGAACTGAAGCGCGAACTAGCGCCGGCACTTGAACGACTCGATCGCGGCGAAGGGATTGTTGTTAAGGAAAGTGAGTTGCGCGGCTTCTTCGATCAGATTCTGGCCGATGTCAAGGCAGAACTGCAATCCAGGTAGCAGCAAAGTGCATGAGCACATACCGGATTGACCGGGAGGCACGTCACGACCTGGCCGAAATCATTCTGCACATGGCGAAGACAACCTCACTGCAGCAGCCCAGATAAACGACCGATTTTACGAGCACTTTTCGATGCTCGCTCGCCATCCGCAGATGGGTGAACTGCGACCCGACTTGAGAGACGATCTGCGGTCATTTTCCGTCGGGAACTATGTAGTTTTCTTTCGTCAACAAATGGATTTTGTGGAGATCGTCCGGGTCATTCACGGGGCACGCGACGCGAGCGCCGTGTTTGGTCGGCGGTCGAAGTAAGGCTGATTTGTCAACCAGTGTTCGGGCTTCACATTTGCTTTCGCCCGAACGCGGCGTGGTAGATCAAGAGCACCAGCACGGCACCCAGGATCGACATGAAAATGCCGCCGCCGTGGAATCGGCTGGTCCCGGTACATGCCCAAGGCGCGGCCAATGAAGCCGCCGACCACGGAGCCGACAATGCCCAACAGCACGGTTGGCAGGCAACCGCGGAAATCGGTCGGGCCGGGAACGAACAACCGGGCCAAGGCGCCGACGATCAAGCCAAAAACGATCCAGCCGATAATGTACATGGCCGCGTCCTAAGTGGGATGGATGGACTGCTGTCAAAGTCAGTATATGCCGCCTTTGGTTATTCGTCGCCGCGGGAATCTTATCGTTCTGGGAAAACCCGATCCGCTCGCCGGGGTTTACAATTTAGGCCCGCTGGTGGTTGCCGAGCCGATCGGCGAGTGGGGGCATCTGGCCCTAGCCATTTATACCGCTTAGACTTAGAGCAGCGTTATTGCCCGGGTCAACTGCGGGTGAGGGACGACCTTTGGCGGCCAGCGATTCATCGACGTTGAACTACGAACTGCACGATCCTGATGTGCGGCTGATGTTAGAGGTGCGCGACGACAAAGCCGCCGCCTTTGAAGAGCTTATGCTGCGCTATCAGAACCGATTGGTCACCGTGCTCGAGCATTTGGTCGGCCGGCGCGATTTAGCCGAGGATTTGGCTCAGGACGTGTTTTTGCGAATTTATCGGGCTCGCAAACGTTATGTGCCGGGGGCAAAGTTTTCGACATGGCTGTTCACGATCGCCAACAATGTGGCCTCCAACGCCTTGCGCAGTCAGTCGCGGCGGCGGGAAGTGAATTGGAAAACCAAACCGGGCGAATCGACCGGAGCCAACGCGCTCGATCAAATGGCTCAGGCCGCCAGCAGCCTGATGCCGGCCCGACAAATGGATAAAGCCGAAATGCGCGAGGTGGTGCGCGAGGCAATTGGCACACTGAACGAACGGCAGCGGCTGGCGGTGCTGCTCAGCAAATTCGAAAACATGAGTTACGAAGATATTGCCGAAACCATGCAAATGACGCCGCAGGCCATTAAATCGCTCTTGTCGCGGGCCCGCGGAAATTTGCGCTCGGTTTTGGAACCTTATTTGGAACGTGGGGAACGAAAAACGCCGAAAGAAAACGGGGATGCATAATGCCGTCATAAAGCGGAGGGCAATGTCGGCGGCAGCGTCGATACCATCCGCGGCTTTATGAGCTGGCGAATTGTAGGTCGCTAATCGCGGGTTGCTTCGCAATGTCAAACGAAAACTCAAACAATCCGAATCTTGACGTGCTGGACGAAGAGCTCGTCGCCTATCTCGATGGAGAGCTGGAGCCGAAAGCTGCACAGCGGGTTGAGAATTTGCTGGCGGGTGATTCCGAAGCGCAAAAACGGCTTAATCAATTGGCGTCTTCGTGGGACCTTTTGGATCAACTGCCCCGGGCCACGGTCGATGATTTATTCACCCGCACCACCGTAGAAATGGTGGCGCTGGCGGCGGAAGACGAGATGGCTAAAACCGTCGCCGAAGAACCGGCGAAGCAGCGGATGCGGCTCTTGGGGGGCGGAATTGCGGCACTGGTAGCCGTGGTGGTGGGTTTCGTAGCCGTGGCGCTGTCGCTGCCCGATCATAACGACGAACTGCTGCACGATTTGCGAGTTGTGCGCGATCTGGAAATGTACCGCGCGGTGGGCGACATCAACCTGCTCAAGCAATTCCAGACCAGTCGAATGTTTACCGAAGACGCTCCGTCGACGACGGCCAGCGCCGGCGGCCCAGAAAAGCCGGCGGCGCGCCCGTCGAATTTGTCGCTGTCGATTCCCGATTCGATGGAAAGCCGTCGCGGCTGGGTCGAAGGGCTTAGTGCTGCCGACAAAACCGAATTGCGTCGCGAGTTCGAAAAGTTTTCCGCCCTGTCGGCCAGCGAACAGCAATCGCTGCGAACGCTGGACGCAGAACTGCACGGCGCAGAACAGGCCGAAGAATTGCGACACATCATGTTGCGTTACAACGAATGGCTTAAAACCTTGCAGCCGTCTGATCGTGCGAATCTGGCGGAAAAATCGCCAGAGGCGAAAATCGAGGACATTAAATCACGGCAAAAACAAAGAGCGCTGGCTTGGATGTCTGGCCCACGAGGGCCGGGAGGGGGAAAAAGCCCAGACAGTGTCCGACCGGTTTTCGGCTGGTTCCCTGGCTATGCCATCAATCACGAAGATCAGATTTTAGGCTGGTTGCCCGAAGATCTCAGAAAGGAAGCCAACAACCTCAAAAAGGAAGCGAGCAACAAAAAGCAAGACGATCGCGGAGGTCGGCTAGGTTACGCGTTCTGGTTGGCGTGGCAATTGTGTCGACCTGATTCACCAGTAACTACACTGCCGAAAATGAATGAAGCCGACACGCACGGATTACAGGAATTGATTAGCGAGCTTCCGCCTGCTCTCAAAGACAAGCTTAAAGAACTGCACGATCCCGACGCACAGCTTAATTATCTGAGAGATTCGGTTCAAACATCGCTTCGCAATCGTCCGTTCGGCGGTCAGGGCGGTCCGTTCCGAGGGGGCGGAATGAGACGGCCTCCGATCGAAGAATGGACGCCCGAAGAACGGGCACAATTGGACAGCCTGACTGGCAACGAGCGAATTAAGAAGGAAGCGGAACTGTTCCGCCAAAAACACGGAGTGCCCGATGGTCGTCGCCGGGGTGGCCCACCGCCTGGCCCACCAGACGATGGTCCGCGCGAACCACCGCCTACGGGCGGCGAGTCGCCGCATGACCCGCCGCCGCGAGAAAATGCGCCCGGTGCCTAGCGCAGAGCTTCATCAACCGCACGAGTGAACCGGATGCGGTCGATCGATATGAGTTTCCTTGCGGCGCGTGGCCTGGGGTGGGCTGCATTGCCGTCGTCGTGCGGCAATTTCTCTTACACGGCAATGTCGGCACGGGGCGTGAACCATCCCCCCGCAGCCGCGGCAGCGCACCGGCGGCAGCTGACATTGCGATTCGTCGTCGGCGCCGCTGACAGCAAAGTCCAGACGCTTGCCAGTGGCAATGGTGCCCACACTTCCGCGACTGATGCCCAAATGTCTGGCGATTTTGCGCTGTGACATCTGACCGAGACCGAGCAGCCGACGCACTTCTTCAACTTTGGTGGGCGAAAGCATGGCGCGTCCTGCTTGTGCAAACGGAGTAGTGCTTTTTAATCGTTAAGAACACTTTTAGTCCTGGTGTAGCGGCCGGCCTCTGCCCGGCAATTCGCGGAGCAATTTTCGCTGCTGCACGCTGCTGTAAACACGGAAACATGTTCTCACTCCCAATCGGCGCCGTTCCAAAGGTCGTCCGGCGGCGGGACATCGTCGATCTCAACGTCGTCCCAGTCGGCATCGTCGTAATCGTCATCAATGCGAGTTTCTGGATCGAAATCTTCGTCTTCTTCAGGGTCGTCCCAGTTTTCCGGATTCCACCAGGCATCGTCGTCGTCATCGTCGTCCCCTTCTTCGGCGAAGCGATCGTGCAACAAGCTCGGTTCGGCAGGTACGACACCGTAGCGCGGCCGGATGAAAGTGCAGCGGCAGTCAGAAATGTGTGTGGCGGTTGGCATGACATTTCTCCTGGTAAGGACGAGGGGCGACCGAATTCCTGGAACATTCGGCCCAGGAATGGCCGCCCTCAAAAAAGGTACAGTTGTGAATCACTCGGTTGTATACTTATGTACACCATACGTGGCCCATTTTCAAAGCCCCCAATTTCCCGTGCAAATTGCCGCGATTGACCGATCGCATTAAACCAAACGGCAGAAATCGGCCGGAAAACGAGGCCACTCGGTGCGATTGGATTTTTGGCCCGTGACCAAAATGCCGGCTTTGGCAGATACGGCGGTCAAACGGGAAAGACTGCCCGGCTCAAGATTTGTAACCTTGGCTGGCCGCTGCCGCCGATAAAACGCGACATGTACGGATCGCCTCTCCCACGCCACGGAAGCGCTGCTGGATGGCTACCGCTTGGGAAAGGATCGCTGTTATGCCCGTCCACGTGCTGCACGCCATCATCGGTGTGATCTTTGCGAGCATCTGGCTCTTCAGCATGCGAATTGCTGTGGCCCGCCCGCGGCGAACTAGCTGACGCTTCTGTTGGCCGTTTCGCCTCGAATCAGCCTGCCTGGGACGGATCGTGCCGATAGGCAATAACGCGCACTTTTTCGAGCGTCACCAGCCCTTCCGTGATCATCTGGTCCAAATCTGGCAAGAATTCCGCGATTCGCTCCGGCTTATCGACAATCTCGATGACCATCGGCAAATCTTCCGAGAGTCGCAGAATTTTGGCCGTATGAATGCGACTTGTGGCGCCAAAACCCAGCACGCCGCGCAGCACTGTTGCGCCTGCCAGACCGCGACGTCGGGCATCTTCCACAATCACTTCATGCAGCGGCCTCCCGTGAAGCTTGTCGCTTTCGCCCACGAAGATTCTCAGCAATTCTGCTTCGGCGGGAAGTTTCATAGTGGTGCTCCGAGGCAGGGGTGATGGCTACGGTTTCAAAATATTCGTCCTACGAAAAATCCCAAGAATACAGCCACAATGCCCAAGACGTTTTGTAGCAATAAATTTCCACAGGCGTACATCCATTGCCGACTTTCCAGCAAGGCCGCGGTTTCGAAGGCAAACGAAGAGAACGTGGTGAAAGCGCCCATGAAACCGACAAGCAATATGATGCGTGTCTGGCTGCTGATCAGAAACCGCTCTTCGGCCAGCGTGAAGATGATTCCAAACAGGAAACATCCCAGCAGGTTGACGGCCAAAGTGCCCCAGGGAAATTTGCCGTCGCTCAGGTTTTGCACCCAACCTTGCAAAAAATACCGACTCAGCGTGCCGGCAATCCCCATCACGGAAAGCATCAAAAGTTTTTGCCACATGCTGGTGAGCTGCCGATCTCCTCGACTTCAATGCAAAATCATCACGCGCGACTCTTGACCCTGGATTCCTGATTCCTTGCCGCACCGCTGGTAATTCGATCTTGCAGTGCTTGCACGGTCAGTTCTTCTTCGCGCAAGGCTTCCATTGCCCGCACACAGGCGTCGGCGGCAGGAATGGTGGTGACGCAGGGAATGCCGTGCTGCACCGCGGCGGCGCGGATCCGGCCTTCATCGGTGCGGGCTCCTTTGCCGCGCGGCGTGTTGATGATGAGCTGCACTCCACCGTTCTTCAGGTGATCGAGCAAGTTGGGATGCCCCTCCTGCAATTTCTTCACGCGCTCGACCGGAATGCCGGCTTGCTCGAACTTTCGCGCCGTGTTCCTTCGGTGGCCAATAATTTGTAACCAAGCGTCACCAGCCGTCGCGCGAGATCGACCATGTGTTCTTTTTGGGCTGGGGAGGCGACGCTGATGAAAATACTGCCCGAGCGCGGAAACACAACGCCAGCCGCCAGTTGACTTTTGGCAAACGCAATCGAAAACCGATCGCTCACGCCCATCACTTCGCCGGTGGAACGCATTTCGGGGCCCAGCACAATATCGACTCCGGCGAACTTCACAAATGGGAACACGCTTTCCTTGACCGAAACGTGCGATGGAATTGGCTCGCTATCGATGCCCTGTTCTTCCAGCGAGACGCCCGCCATCACTTTGGCCGCGATATTCGCCACCGGCATTCCGGTCGCCTTGGCGACGAACGGCACCGTGCGGCTGGCTCGCGGATTCACTTCCAACACGTAAAGAACCTGCCTGCCCTCTTCGCGCTTGATGGCGTACTGCACGTTCATCAGTCCGACCACGCGCATGTGCTTGGCCATGGCATGGGTGGCTTCGCGAATTTCCTCGAGAATCGGCCCGGCCAGACTGTACGGCGGCAGCGCGCAAGCGGAATCGCCGGAGTGGATGCCGGCTTCTTCAATGTGTTCCATGATGCCGGCCACGATGACGCGGCGGCCATCGCAGATGGCATCGACATCCACTTCGATGGCGTCTTCCAAAAACCGATCGATCAGCACCGGCTGGCCTTGCGAAACGACAAACGCCTCGGCCACAAACTGTTCCAGTTGCGATTGCGTCGTAGCAAATTTCCATCGCCCGGCCGCCGAGTACGAAACTGGGGCGCACCAAATTCGGATAACCGATACGCGTGGCTTCCGTCCGGGCCTGGTCCATCGTGCGGGCGATTCCGTTGGCCGGCTGCCGCAGACCCAGCCGCTGCAAAAGCTGCTGGAATTTTTCACGGTCTTCGGCATCGTCGATCGTATCGACACTGGTGCCGATAATCGGCACGCCCGCCGCCGACAAAGCCCGGGCCAAATTCAGCGGCGTTTGACCGCCGAATTGCACGATCACGCCGTCCGGCTGCACGCGATCGCAAATGTTGAGCACGTCTTCGACCGTCAGCGGTTCGAAGAACAAGAGATCGCTGGTGTCGTAATCGGTGCTGACGGTTTCTGGGTTCGAGTTGACCATCACGCTTTCGATGCCCAACTCGCGCAGCGCGAAGCTGGCGTGGCAGCAGCAGTAATCGAACTCGATTCCCTGCCCGATGCGGTTCGGCCCGCCGCCGAGAATCACAATCCGCTTGCCGCCGACCGGCTTGGCGGGCACTTCGTCTTCGTCTTCGTAGGTCGAATAGTAATACGGCGTGTAGGCTTCGAACTCGGCGGCACAGGTATCGACCGATTTGAACGTGGCGACGATGCCGCGATGTTTGCGAGTTCACGCACGTCCATTTCTGTCGTGTTCCACATCACTGCCAGCTGCCGATCGGAAAAGCCGAATTGCTTGGCCCGACGAAACAGTCGATCGTCGATCGCGCTCAAATCCTGATGCGATCCGCAGTTCGTCTTCCAGCTCGACAATCTGCTTCAGTTCGTCGAGAAACCACGGATCGATGTGCGTCAGCTCGTGAGATTTCTTCGATCGTCATGCCGTCTTTGAAGGCATAACGCAGATACCACACTCGATCGGCGCACGGCCACCGCCAGCTTGGCGCGAATTTCTTCCCGCGTGGGCTGCTGCGGCGTGCCCCACAAATCTTTGCCGTCGCAGCCGAAGCCGAAGCTGCCCACTTCCAGCCCGCGCAGCGCTTTTTGAAACGCCTCTTTGAACGTGCGGCCGATGGCCATCGTTTCGCCGACGCTTTTCATTTGCGTCGTCAGCCGGCTGTCGGCCTCGGGAAATTTTTCGAACGCAAACCGCGGAATCTTCACCACCACGTAGTCGATGGTCGGCTCGAAGCAGGCCATCGTTTCGCGGGTAATATCGTTCGGCAATTCGTGCAGCCGATAGCCGATGGCCAGCTTCGCCGCAATTTTCGCGATCGGAAAACCCGTGGCCTTGCTGGCCAGCGCACTGCTGCGGCTGACGCGCGGATTCATTTCGATCACCACCATCCGGCCGTTTTCCGGATTGATGGCGAACTGAATGTTCGAGCCGCCGGTCTCGACGCCAATCTCGCGAATCACCGCCAGCGAAGCATCGCGCATCCGCTGGTATTCTTTGTCGGTCAGCGTTTGCGCCGGCGCCACGGTAATGGAATCGCCGGTGTGAATGCCCATCGGGTCGAAGTTTTCGATCGAGCAGATGATGACGCAGTTATCGTCGGCGTCGCGCATCACCTCCATCTCGTATTCTTTCCAGCCCAGAATGCTTTCTTCGATCAGCACTTCGTGCACCGGCGAAAGATCGAGCCCGCGGCGCACAATTTCGTCGAACTCTTCGCGGTTGTAGGCAAACCCGCCGCCGCTGCCGCCGAGCGTGAAGCTGGGCCGGATGACGCACGGCAGACCGATTTCATTCATCGCCTGTCGAGCTTCCTCGAAGGTGTGCACGGTTTTGCCGCGGGCCAGGTCGAGGCCAATTTTCTCCATCGCCTGCTTGAACAGCTCGCGATCTTCGGCCTTGGCAATTACGTCGGCCTTGGCGCCGATCATCTCGACGCCGTATTTTTCCAGTACGCCGTGCTTGGCCAGTTCCATCGCCAGGTTCAAACCGGTTTGCCCGCCCAGAGTCGGCAGCAAAGCATCGGGCCGTTCCGCTTCGATCACCTTGGCGACAATTTCCCAAGTCAGCGGCTCGATGTAGGTGCGATCGGCCGTGCCGGGATCGGTCATGATCGTGGCCGGGTTCGAATTCACCAGCACCACTTCGTAGCCCTCTTCGCGCAGCGCCTTGCAAGCCTGCGTGCCCGAGTAATCGAACTCGCACGCCTGGCCAATCACAATGGGCCCGGAGCCGATGATCAAAATTTTGTGAATATCGTTACGACGCGGCACGGAATAACCTTCGTGGATTGAATGATTCGACTGCGGTGCAGCGGCCGGGCTTGCCCGGGCTGGTCAACGCGCGGGGCAAGCCCGCGCCGCTACGCGGAACTAGTACAATCTGCGCGGCCGAGGCGCAACCCTCATTCTACGTTGCCCACCGCCGCCAGTGTAAAATCTCACGAGTTTACCACGCCGCAAGGCGGAGCTTCAAGGCGGCAGGGCGACCGGGTAGTGATGCACTTTGAAAAAGTTTTCTAACCGATCGGCCTTCCAAGCTGCAAATCGGTTTCGCGCCACTGTTCGATGACTTTCTGAAAGTTTGGTGAGTCTGGGTCGGACACCAATTCATGCCACCATGATGGTACGGAATTACTAGAACCAAACTCCTCCTCGCAGATTTTGCTGTAAGCGACAGTTGAATCGCCATAACGGTCTTCGGCAAAGTCTAAGATTCCGTGGTATTGGAATAATACGGAGCTAAGCTCGCATGCGCTTTCTGCATACATGCGGGGTCGCTTGTAGATATTTCCGATTATGTCAATCAGGCGTTCGACGATTTCATGCCCGGTTTTCATTTGTTACCCCATCGCCCGGTTGTACAAATCTTCCAGGCTCCAAAGCGTCCCAGTCATGTTGGCGGCCATTGCTGGCGTCATCCGTAGCGTAGTATGCCGGCGGCAGAAATTGTAGTGGGCAACGTGCATCGCCACGGCAGCGGCCAGATTCTCAAACCGCTTGGAGAACCCCAGCGAAAGCCGTGTAAAGCGCCGGACAAAGGTACGGGTAGCGATGCACTTTGAAATAGTTTTTAATATCATGACCGAATGCGGCAGTTTTCTATAAAAGACTTGCTTCTTAGCGCGACCGTCGTTGCCATCGGCATGGGCGGACTCGAATTCTCCGCGCTCACAGTTAGCTTCTGGCGTTCCGCCATCGCAATATGTTCATTTACTGTAGTTGGAGCCGGACTTCTTATGCCATTTCGGAAGATGCGGCTGGGAGCCGTGGCCGGGCTCCTTCTTCCGCCTGCGTTTTACCTTGCGATGAGACTATTAGGTGTACGGGTTTAGCTCATCGCCTGGCCGTACAAATCTTCCAAGCTCCAAAGCGTCCCCGTCACGTTCGCGGCCATTGCCGACGTCATGCAGAATTATAGCGTGCCGTGTGCTCGTTTTGGTCGACCCCGGCCACCTTCTAGTTGCAAATTGGCCCAACCCGCCGGTCTTGATAAATGAACAAATGTATATTATACTGCGGTCGCACCAAAATCGGTTTTGGCTCGACGAATTCGACTCAGGCCAGGATCGCGCGGCCACGTCCGCGCTATTTCCGTTTGATACCCGCAACCTCAGATTTACCCTTGACAGATTTTGCCATGACACGATTGCGCCATCCACCCTGTCGCTGGCGACAGTCTGATTGGGACGCGCGCTCCTGTCTTTGGCTCGGGAATTTCCGAGCGATTTGGCCGCCCGGCGTTCGTTGCCAGACGGGCTGCTACCATCACTCAGCAGTCCGAGGGAGCAATGAGGGAGCACAACATGGCCCAAAAATGCGGATTTACTCGTCGATTTTGCGCGCATCGCCCCCCCTCGATTTCGCTTTTTTCTGGCGCGTCTCTCCTTGCCAGCGTATTTCTCGAAGAAAACGGACCGCAGGCCGCGTCTGCATTTTGCCAAAGGAGCCATCGGCCGCTTGGGAACTGCCACGCCATGCCAGTTTTCTTGTGTGCCGGTGCCCGTCCATTTATATTGCTTTCGAGGGGTTTCGGCCCGCGCGGGTCAGCGGCTATCGGTTGCCAAACCCACAACCAAAGTGAGCTTGCCATGTCACAGCACGTTTCCTGTCCTAATTGTGCCGCGGTTCTGAAACCGGCGAAACTGCCGCCACTGGGCACCAAGGTAAAATGCCCGAAGTGCCAGCAGTCGTTTCGACTGGATGTGACCAACGTTGGCGAAATGCAGCGCCCCGAGATAAGCGCGCCTACCCAGCCGCAGTATTCGACGTATGCGGCGTCTGTTGCTGCACCGGCTCCCGCCTCGGCTACAAGTGAAGGTGTGCCGGCGTGGGCTTGGGCCGTGGGTGGCGGGCTGACGGCGGCCATTGTGCTGCTCATCGTGCTGACCGTGGCCGGCGTCTTCGATGGCCGAGCCGAATCGCCGGCGCGGCCCGGCAATCCACAAGCGATTGCCCGAGCGTCCACGAACGAGCCAGCGACGCCAGCGGCCGGCGATCAAGCGGTCTCTCCGTTTCAATCGTTGCTGACGCCCAGCGCACCGAACCATGCATCGGGCGCTGAGCCTGCAAATCCGACGGCGCGATCGGCGAACAGCTCGAACGATGCAGCGCGAACCTTGGCCGAGCCGGCAGGCTCCCCTTCCAGCACTTCGCCGGCGGACACAGCCCAGCCGGCGGCGCCGACCACGTCGCTGGAATTCGCGCTGAAGCCCGATCTCAATTATCAATACGAATTCGAAGTCAACTCTGGCGACGAGGGCAATGGGCCGATCAAGCTCACGGGGTCGCTTTCCTACCGTCTGGAGCCCGCCAGAGCGCAAGCGCCCTCGGTGATGGACGGAGCGCTCAAAGCCAAGAAACTCGGCAGCGGCACGGCGTTTGTCGTGAATCCGGCTGGCTGGCTCGTCACCTGCGCCCATGTGGTGAGCGATGCGGCGAAGATTGAAGTTGCGCTCGGCGATCGCACCTTCACGGCCAAAGCGGTCGAAGTCGACGAGCCGCACGATTTGGCGCTGTTGAAAATCGAGACCGACGATTTGTCCGCTGTGCCCGTAGCAAGCGCGCCTCCAGCACAAGGCGACGATGTGAATGTAGCCGGCTTTCCGCTGACCACGATGCTGGGCGATTCGCTGAAAATTACGCACGGTCGCATCGCCGGCTTTGTCGATCGCAAGGGCGAGCATTACCTACAGATCGATGCCTCGGTGAATCCCGGCAATAGCGGCGGCCCGCTGTTGAATGCAGAGGGGGAAGTGATTGGGGTGGTGAACGCCGGGTTGTTTGGCGCCGACATCAGCTCGGTTGGGTTGTCGATCGATTTGGCGCCGCTGCGAGCGCTGCTGGCGCGCCATCAAGTCGCCTGGCCGGTCGGCTCTGGCGGAGCGCCGCTGGCGGGAAGCACGCTGGCTCAGCAAGTCCACGGCGCCATCGCTCGGGTCAAAGTCGAAATCGGACTTGGCCAACCGAAGCAGCAACTTCGCGTGCGGTATTCGGGCAATGTCAATGCGGCCAATCAACAGAACAAGTTTGCCAATGGCGTCGTTACCATTTCGCCGCAAGGCGAGGTGCAGACGGTTGAACGGCAGCACGATTACTCGCTGATTTCGACCTCGACTTCCGGCCTGGCGTTCGATCTGCTGCCACGTGCCGGGCAGCGACAATGGAGCACCAGCCGCGCGTGGCAGGTTGTTTATGTGGATAGCGACAACAACGATTCGGGCTTCCCATTCCCCGGTCCGCGGTTCGGTCCGCCGGGTTTTCATCGCTTTGGTCCGCGGTTCGGCATGTCGCCGTTCGAATCGCAGTCAGATCAAAATCGCAGTGGCAAACGCGTGAATGTAGAAGATCAGCTCTCGTATGAACTCGACGAGTTGACCGACGACAAAGCGGTGGTCAACACCAGTTACCTGTCGGTGCGCACTGAAGAGGCGTCGGGCAAACTGTGGGGCAAGGTTGCCGGGGCGGGGCAGTACACGTTCGACCGAAAGCAAGGCGTCATGACCTTGGGCTCTTCGGAATTGAAGCTGAAGGCCGAGCAAGACGGCATTGAAACCACGGTGCCTTTGCGGATCGCCTTCAAGCTGCGCAATACGCTTACCAGCCAAGAGATCAAGGACCGCGCCGAGAAAGCGAAGCAGGACGCCGCCGAGCGCGATGCCAAGCGAAAGGATGAAGAGCGAGAGAAACTGACCAAAGTGCTGGCCGCATTGAAATCCGCCAACGAATACGCCGCCGACAACGTGCTGCGGCAAACGCTGGGTGATTTAAGCGCACTGGGGCACGATTTGGGGCAGTCGCCCGAGCGCGAGGAGATTGGTCCGCTGTTGAATCGGTACTTCAAGCATCGTGACGACTGGATTCGCTCGTCGGCGCTGTCGGCCGCCGCCAGTTGGGCGACGCCAGCCAACATTCCCACGCTCCTGGAACTATTGCAGACGCAAGACACCTTCACGCGCAGCGACGTCATTCGGGCTCTGGGCGCCAGCGGCGGCGACGAAAAATCGGCCACTGCGCTGGCCAAGATGATGGAAACCGCCGATTTTTCGGTCCGCTGGGAAGTGCGTGACACGCTTAAAACCATGAAAAAGTTCGCCGAGCCGGTCGTGCTGCCGTTGCTCGAATCGCACAATAAAGATGTGCGCGAGGATGCCTGCCAGGTTCTCGGCGAAGTTGGCGGCCGCAAGAGCTTCGAGGCTCTGACCGCTTTGCTCGGGAAAAACAGCGACGGACTGGAGCGCATGAGCATCCAACAGTCGCTTGACAAAGTCAAACAGCGACTGGCGGCTCAGGCGAATTGAGCGAGTACAGGCACTGCGAGTTTGGAATTAGTTCGTGTTTTGAAAAATCTAACAGTTCAGAAATCGCAAAGGGGGATGTGCGATGCGTTCGGTTATTCGTCCGAAGAGAGTTTTGGTGGCGCTGACAGTGCTCGCAACGTGTGCCGGCATCGGCTATGTGAGTTGGGCACAAGATTCACAGCCGCCGGCCGGTAAGTCAGCGAAAAAATCGGCCAGTAAGGCAGCGTCCAAAAAATCCGCGGATGCGGCGGCGAAAAGCAGCGACGATGCAGACGTCAAAGCGGAACATTCCGCCATCGGCGTCGATTCTACTGCCAAGAGCTTTTCGCACACGAACGATCCTGGTGCGCAGTGGTATCCCGACGCCGGATTCGGGCTGTTCATTCATTGGGGTTTGGCGTCCGTCAAATCGATGAACATCTCTTGGCCGATGATTCCCGGCCGTCCACTGGCGGCCAAGAAAATTACCGACAAAGACGAGCAAGAACGGATTATTCGCGAAGCCGATTACAATCTCAACGGCCGTCCGCCGCAGGTGACGCCAAACGAATATTGGTCGATGGCCGAGCAGTTCAACCCGCAGAGTTACGATCCAGATAAATGGCTGAAAGCGGCCAAAGCGGCCGGCTTCGAATACGTCGTTCTCACCGCCAAGCATCACGAGGGTTTTGCTCTGTGGCCCAGTGCGTACGGCGACTTCAACACCAAGAACTATATGGGCGGCCGCGATCTGGTGAAGGAATACGTTGAAGCCTGCCGCCATAACGGTTTGAAAGTCGGCCTGTATTTTTCCGGGCCCGATTGGCATTTCGATCGCGACTACATGAGCTTTCTGTATCACGACAACCAAACGCCGTGGATGCCGTCGCTCGATGCCGACTTGAAGCCGCGAACCACCAAGCACACGCCGGAAGAAATTGCCGAGCATCAAAAGAAATACGCCGAACTGGTGCGCGGGCAGATCGAAGAATTGCTCACGCGCTACGGCCAGATCGATTTGATTTGGTTCGACGGCAAGCCGCGAGTGCCCAATGCCACCAGCGTGATTTCGCAGGAGCGAATTCGTGAATTGCAGCCGCACATTGTCATCAACCCACGGCTGCACGGCCGCGGCGATTACGTGACGTATGAACGCAAGTTGGGAACCGACAAACCGGTCACGGGCTGGGCCGAGTTCTGTAACACGTGGACCAGCGGTTGGTCGCACCAGGAAATACCCTTTCGCGCCAATGGATTTGTTCTCGGCCAGTTGGCGCAGAGCCGCGCGCTGGGCGTGAACTATTTGCTTGGTGTGGGTCCTATGAAGGACGGCCAGTTTTGCGACGACATTTACAAAAACATGGCGGTCGTCGCCCCGTGGATGGAAAAACACGCCGCCGCAGTGAAAGGTGCAGCAAAGCCATTGCCCACGGGTGAAACGGCGTCGGTGCCCGCCACGGCCGCCGGCAATGTGCGGTATCTGTTTGCGATTCCGGAATTCCGCGGCGACGGCGCGTACGACAAAGATCAGCTGCCGCCGAAGGATATAAATCTGGAACTGAAAGGTGCGTCGAAGCCGACAAGCGTCAAGCTGATGGGCGACGGCACTGCGCTCCAGTACGACTATACGAACAACACGCTGGCCGTCAAACTCCCGGCCGACAAGCGGACCAGGTTAGTGGACGTTGTGGAAATCGAGTTGCCGAAGTAACCGGCAATCACGCTACATGATTCATTATCTCACCGAATAATTAGTTTCATTGAAGATTGCCATGAAAATTCGAATCTGTTCTGCCGTTGCCCTGCTGTGGGCCAGCATTTACGTCCCAATTTTGGCGGCAGAGAAGTCTGCGCTGACGCTGTGGTACGACAAGCCTGCGGAGCGCTGGGAGGAAGCACTGCCGATCGGAAACGGTCGCCTGGGCGCGATGGTGTACGGCGGCGTGGAGCGCGAGCACCTGCAACTGAACGAAGACACGCTGACCGTCGGTGAGCCCGGCGATGAATACAAGCAAGTGCGCATCACCGACGATTTCGATAAAGTCGTCGGCTTGCTCAAAGACAAAAAGTACGCCGAAGCCGACGACTACGTAACCAAGCATTGGCTTGGCCGCGGACAGGCGTGCTACGAGCCGATGAACGACCTGTGGATCGATTTCACCGCCGACGGCCAACTGAGCAATTTCCGCCGCTGGCTCGATATCTCGCGCCTGTGGCCGGCGTGAGTTACCATAAAGGCGATGTGACCTTCACCCGCGAGATTTTCGCTTCGCACCCCGACGATGTGATTGTCATCCGCCTGACGGCCGACAAGCCGGGGGCGCTCAACTTCAAAGCCTCGTACCGCTCGCCCCAACCGCATCCCACGGGCAAGGTTTCTGTTGACGGTCAGACGTTGGTCATGCACGGCCAAATTCCGGGCTTCGTGTTGAAACGCTCGTTCGCCGAGACGGAACGGATGGGTGATCAGAGAAAATATCCCGAAGTGTTCGATGCCGACGGCAAACCGCGCACCGAACAAACAGGTTTTGTATGGTGACGACATCGGCGGCAAAGGAACATACTTTGAAACGCAGTTTTCGATCGAAACCGACGGCGGCACGGTCTCGGCCGATGGTGATGCGTTGAAGGTTTCCGGCGCGAATAGCGCGGTGCTGCGTCTGGCGGCCGGCACCAGTTACAACGGCTCGTTCAAAAGTCCCAGCCGCGAGGGCGCCGATCCAGCGGCGCGTGCGGGAAAAAATCTAAGCGATGCCAAATCGCATTCCTACGACGAATTGCTGAAGCGGCACGTCGACGATTATCAAAATCTGTTCAATCGCGTGTCGCTGACGCTGAAAGGCGATCCTGCAAAGCAGTCGCTGCCGACCGATAAACGCATATTGCAATTCGACAAAGGGGGCGATCCGGAACTGGCCGCTATGTGCTTCCAGTTCGGCCGTTATTTGATGATTTGCGGCTCGCGCCCTGGCGGGCAACCGCTCAATTTGCAAGGCATGTGGAACGACAAAGTGATTCCGCCATGGGCTTCCAGCTACACGATCAACATCAACACCGAAATGAATTACTGGCCGGCCGAACTCACGAACCTGAGCGAAACGACCGAGCCACTGTTTCGCATGCTCAAGGAATGCGCCGTCGGCGGAGCGCAAACCGCGCATGATATGTATGGCCGCCGCGGCTGGGTCATGCATCACAACACCGACCTGTGGCGAATTACTTATCCGGTCGATGGCCGAGCCCAGGCCGCGTTCTGGCCGATGGCGGCCGCGTGGTTTAGCAGCCACTTATGGGAACATTATCTGTTCACCGGCGACAAACAGTTTTTAGCCGACGAAGCCTATCCGCTGATGAAAGGCGCGGCCGAATTCTGCTCCGACTGGTTGATCGATGCCGGCGACGGCACGCTGGTCACGCCTGTCAGCACTTCGCCGGAGAATCGCTTCAAAGTCGATGACGGAAAAACATCATCGGTCAGCATGGGCTCGACGATGGATATGGGCATCATCCGCGAGCTTTTTACTCGAGTGATCGAAGCCAGTGAGCTTCTGAACCGCGATCAGTCGCTGCGTAAGGAGTTGCAGCATAAGCTCGCACATCTTGCGCCGTATCGGATAAACGCCAAGGGACAATTGCAGGAATGGCGCGAAGATTTTCCGGAAACCGACCCGCACCATCGGCATCAATCGCATTTGTACTGCGTGTATCCCAGCAATCAAATCACGATGGAGTCGTCGCCGGAGTTGTTCCGGGCCGCGACGCGATCTTTGGACATGCGCGGCGATCAAACCACCGGCTGGTCGATGGGCTGGCGCATCAACCTTTGGGCGCGGCTCTTAGATGGCGACCATGCTTACAAGATCGTCGAAAATCTGTTTCACCTGGTTGGCACGTCGGAAACCAACATGCGCGGCGGCGGTCTGTACACCAGCATGTTGGATGCCCATCCGCCGTTTCAGATCGACGGCAACTTCGGTTACACCGCCGGCATTGCCGAAATGCTGGTGCAAAGCCACGCCGGCGTGCTGCAACTGTTGCCCGCCCTGCCCTCGGCCTGGCCGACCGGTAAGGTGACGGGCCTGAAAGCCCGCGGCGGATTTGAAGTCGATTTGGATTGGGCCGACGGCAAGTTGACGAAGGCCACCATCCACTCCGCACTCGGCGGCAACTGCCGTTTGCGGACGGCTTCACCGGTGGAAGTTCGTGGCGTCGAAACAAAAACCGCTGCCGGAAAAAATCCCAACCCGTTCTACAGCACGGTTGATCCGGGCAAGCCAATCGTCGCCACCGGCGCCGATTTGCCGAACGTCCATCCTGCCGCAACAACAACGGTCGATTTCGTGACCGAGGCCGGTAAGACATACGAAATCGTGCCAGCCGCGACGCATTGAGTTTTCGCCTCCAAAGCTTGATTGGCAAAAATTGCCAATATGCTATAATCGTGTTGAAGACAGCCGCTTATCGTCCGGAGTGCGACCAGTGCCCACGCGTAATGTCAACCTAACCGATCGCTACGATCAATTCGTCGAGCGGCAGATTAACGCCGGTCGCTATCGAAACGCCAGCGAAGTCATGCGGGCAGCGCTGGGATTGCTCGAACAAAGGATTCAAGAAGAGCAAGAAAAGTTGTCGCTGCTAAGGTCTTTGGCCGCCGAAGGTTTCGAACAACTTGATCAAGGTCGTGGAATCGAAGTCAGCGGCTCAGGCAATCTGGCCAAGCTTATCGGTCAAATCGGCCGTAAAGCGGCGACCGCGGCGAAGTCGCGCGCCGAAAAAGAATGAATCGCATGCCGCGATATGTTCTCTCACCTGCGGCTATCAGCGACATGGAGTCGGTTCTGTCTTGGACCGATCGGCAATTCGGCGAGTCCGCCCGGCTGCGTTACGAGAGCTTGTTAACGCAGTCGATCGTCGATATCGCCGACGAGCCCGATCGAATCGGCAGCATCACTCGCCCGGAAATTTCCGAAGCGGCACGAACTTACCACTTGTGGCATAGTCGTAATCGCGTTGATCGCGCCGCCGGGAGAGTCAAACACCCGCGGCATTTTCTCTTGTATCGCAAGCGCGGATGGCCCGATCGAAATCGGCAGAGTGCTGCACGACAGCGTCGACCTGGCGCGACATCTTCCCGCGGACTATCAAGATTAGATGCAACGTCCGAAGAATTCATCGACTATCGGAGTACCGCTTTCACCTCTTCCACCACGTGCTCCGGCGTGATGCCAAAGTGTTTGTAGCAGGCCGGGCCGGGGGCACTGGCGCCATAACCCGTCATGCCGACGAAGCGGCCGCCGCGGCCGATGTAATGGTCCCAACCTTGGCGGATGCCGGCTTCGCAAGCCACGCGGGCCGTCACATCGGGCGGCAGCACGCTGTTGCGATATTGTTCGTCCTGCACCTCGAACAATTCCCAAGAGGGCATGCTGACCACGCGCGCCGCAATGCCTTGCTGGGCGAGCTGCTCCTGGGCGGTGACGCAGATCGAAACTTCGCTGCCGGTGCCGATGAGAATCACTTGCGGCTTGCCACTCGGTGGGTCGATGAGGACGTACGCCCCCTTCGCTAATCCGCTGGCGGAGGCGTATTTGGTGCGGTCAAGCGTTGGCAAATTTTGCCGCGTCAGAATCAAGGCCACCGGCTTGTCTTTGATTTGCATTAGCGTCCGCCATGCTTCGGCGGTTTCGTTGGCGTCGCCAGGGCGAATCGTCACGGCATGCGGCACGGCGCGAATAGCGGCCAGATGTTCGATCGGTTGATGCGTCGGTCCGTCTTCGCCCAGGCCTATCGAATCGTGCGTGAAAATGTAGATCGGGTTCAAATGACCGATGGCGCTCAACCGGAACGAGGGCTTGCAGTAATCGAAGAAGGTGAAAAACGTGGCGCCATAAGGCCGGATCTTGCCGAGGTCCATACCGTTGAGTGCCGCGGCCATGCCGTGCTCGCGGATGCCGAAATGAAAGTTGCGGCCCTGCCGATCGTCGGGCGAAAAACTCGTCGCGCCCTCGAAGGTGAGCATGGTCATGGTTGATGGCGCCAAATCGGCGGCGCCACCGAGGAGCCACGCCACTTTTTGGGCGACCGCGTTCAGCACCTTGCCGCCGGAAACTCGCGTGGCCATTCCTTTCGCATCGGCGGGGAATGTCGGAATGCCGGCATCCCAGCCTTCAGGCAAATCGCGCGAGTCCATCAATTTCCACTCTGCGGCCTGTTCGGGATATTCTTTGGCGTACTTTTTGAACTTCGCTTGCCACTTCTTGTGCAGCTTCTGGCCGCGGGCAGCAACGCCTTCCTGGAAATGCTGCCGAGCTTCTTCGGGCACCAAGAATTGTGCGTCCGGCGGCCAGCCGTAGAATTCTTTGGTCAGTTTGATTTCGTCGGCACCCAGTGCTTCACCGTGAGCCTTGTTGGTGTCCTGTTTGTGCGGCGAGCCGTAGCCGATGTGGCTGTGGACGATGATGATCGTCGGCTTGTCTTTCGTGCGCAGGAATTTTTTGTACGCTTTGGTAAGCGCCTCGACATCGTTGGCATCAGGGCACTTGATGACATTCCAGCCGAGCCCCTTGAACCGCGTGGCCACATCGTCGGTGTAGGCCAGCGAAGTGTCGCCTTCAATGGTGATGTGGTTCTGATCGTAAATCCAGCACAGGTTCGAGAGCTTCAAGTGGCCGGCAATCGAAGCCGCTTCGTTGCTCACGCCTTCCATCAAATCGCCGTCGCTACAGAGCGTGAAAACTTTGAAATCGAAAAGGTCGTAGCCCGGCCGATTGAAATGCGCGCCCAACCACAGCGAGGCAATCGCCATGCCCACGCTGTTGCCGCAGCCTTGCCCCAACGGCCCCGTGGTGGTTTCAACTCCCGTCGTATCGACCGCTTCCGGATGCCCCGGCGTACGGCTGCCAAGTTGCCGGAACTGCTTGATCTGATCGAGCGTCACGGCCAACTCGCCGGTCGGGTTGCCTTCATGATCGAGCTGAATCACACCGGCCAGATGCAAGAGAGAATACAACAGCATCGACGCGTGACCGCAGGAAAGCACAAACCGATCGCGATTTGGCCACTCCGGGTTCTCCGGGTCGTAACGCAAAATGTTTTGCCACAGCGCGAACGCCACGGGCGCCAGCGCCATCGGCGTGCCCGGATGCCCGCTGTTGGCTTTCTGCACCGCATCCATCGACAGCGTGCGGATGGTGTTGATGGTCAACAGATCGAGTTTCGTGCCGCTAGCGGCGACAGGTGTTTCGGTGGTGGTGGACATGGGATTGTTTCGCTTGTCAGTTGTCCGTGATCAGTAGTCAGTTGCAATTATTTTGATTGAACGAACCGCTTGCGGTTTAGCAGAGCTTCCAGCAATCGCCGCTAAAACGATCGAGTTGCGGGCGACAGTTGTCAACCTTGCCGTCACAAGCCTACGCCGCTGAATCGGCTCCGCGGGCCAAGAAAAAACTGGCGAATTCCCGCAGATTTCGCGGCCCAAACCGCTTCAGTTTAGGACTGCCGATTGCCAGCGTCAATCACCGGCCGCATAGCTGTTAGAATGGCTGCATAATTCATGTTCGGATAGAAGCGTTTTCAATGCGCGAACTGCGACAATCATCCGGCGATTTGTCCGCTCCATCGGTGCCGCATTCTGCACCTCGATATGCATATCGAATGCCTGAACCACCCGATCGGTTGCCGCAGTTTCCGATCGCTGGGCTGATGTTGCTGACCGGCGCGATCGCGATTGATCTTGGCCTGCTACGAACTTGTGCTTCTTATGCGCCACTCGGGGCGTTACTGATTCTTCTCGGCTTGATGCTGTTGCACTTCTATGAACGCTTCGATGCCGCCGTTTCGCTGGCCGTCCGATTCTGGGCGGGCATCGTGCTGCCGATGACGTTAGTCGCCGCTGCTGGGATGGACCGACATAACGATGTTTCCAACGCCGGGGTTTGGATGGTGAGCCTTGGCATATTGTGGATCGGCCCGTTCGCAACCTGGTCGATCGTCCACCATTTCCGATTGCCGCGGACCTCGGCAATGCTTTCTGGATGCTTGGTGTTGAGCGGCCTTTACAGCTTTATGGCCGCCTTTTCATTCGGCTTTTTCGGAGCGAGCGGACATGAGGCTGCACTTGGCAAGGAACCTTGGCCGACCGCTGGCGCTGTAATTGCGATCACGGGCATCGTCGCTTCCAGCATCGTGGCGGGTATCATTCACTTCAGGGCTATGCGCAGTGCCTGGCGGCGGTCGTACCGCAACGGTTTGGCAGTGTTGTTGGCCATCTTCGGTCCGATTTGGCTAACGGCTGCCTCAGAATGGATCGTGGTGGCTCTGCTGCACATGTCGGGACGTTAAGCTACTTACCGTTTCGCAGAGCGCAAGTGGCCGGCGCTTGATTGAAAATATTTTCGGCGGCGGGCGGAAGTTTTTTCGGCGGTGGCTTTGGCGGAGGTGTCGGCGTGCTGGGCTTTCAAGTCGTCGAAATTCGCCTGGCAGTAGCGGCAGCCAATCGTGTCGAGATGAAACCTGATATAAGCCGACTCTTCGTCGGAAAGAATGCCCAGAAGGTGGCTGCCCAATTGTTCGCGCGTCGGACAACTTAGGCGGTGACGCCGCCAGATGTCCCCTAGCGAGTGCATGCCGGCATCGCGCCGGGAGATGATTTCGGCAAGCTGCGCCATCAGTTGCGGATCGCCGCGCAAAGCGTCTTCAACCGCCGCCATCGTTTCGGCCGGCAGCGCTTCGTCGAGATATGCAGCGAGGTCAGACTGAGATACCATGGGCAATTTTGAACCGCAGAGACGGTGAGACACAGAGAACCGAGGAATTCATTTGCCGCTAATCTTCTCCGTGTCTCTGCGTCTCCGTGGTTAATTTAGGATTCAGTTTCATACAGCTCAGGAAAAACCTCAGGCGAAAGTTTCTGACGTTCCAGCAGCGTGCGCAATCGCGCCAGGAAGTCGAATTTTTGATTGGCGACCTGTTGTTCGGAAATCTGCAGTTTCGTCGCAACTTCTTTGTTGGCCCAACCGCGGACGAACAACAGTTCAATGCACTGGATTTTCCACCATTCGCCCCGGCTGCGCCAGCGGTCGACTTGTTCGCGCATGGCGGAGGCCAGGGCCGTGGCTTCCAATTCACGGCGCTCGCCGCTGCGCATGATCGTGCTGGCGGGCCGATCTTTGCCCGGCAAGTTCCATTCCCCGCCACTTGAATCGCCGCAGGAAAGGGGCACGGCGGGCCTTCGGCCCTCGCGTCGCAGATGGTCGGTGAGTTTATGGGCTGCGATCGAGAACAGATAGCTCTCGAGTGATCGGGCGGGATCGTAATTCGGCAGACTGGTGACGAAACCGATGAGCGTTTCTTGAACGACATCTTCCGCTGCGTCACGGCGTCTCAGGCGGCTTTCGACAAAGGCCAGCAGCCGGCCTTCGAATCGCGAAATCAATTCGTTCCACGCCGCTTCGTCTCCGGCGTGAATTTGTTCGACGAGCAACGTGTCGGCGGACATGGTTCGCTTCGGTTTTTGAGTGGCGCGTTTCGGTCGGATGAAAGAGCCTATTGTATCCGAAGGCGAGCAGAAAATCAGCGAACGCCAGCCCGGCGTTGTGAAAACCGATACGGCATTTATGTGGAAATCGAAGTGCGCTTCGGCGTGAACCGCAGAAACATATAGAGGCCCCCCAAAATTGCAAAGCCAGCCAGGGCACAGCCACCGAGTTGCTGCACGCGATCGGCTGAAATGAATTGGCGAAAGCGCTGCTCGACCTCTCTCTTGAAGCGGTTGTCGAATTCTAGTTGGGCAAAGATCACGTTTTCTGTGCCGGCGGCATCGCCGGTGGGATATTGTTTTTTGAGGCAGTTTTTCCGCAGATAATTGGCATCCAAGTTGAGGGCTGAAGAAACACCTCCCTGGCGATACAGCATTTCGTCGATGAAACGGTTGGCTTCGACCACCATTTTTTCATCGAGAATTTGCTCACGCACAATGGGATCGGTTCCCTGCGATTGGACAACGATGAAGTACGAATCGCCATCTCGATGCGGCAGCGCCTTCGTCCAGGCGGGGCGTGAATCGAGAGCAGCAGCGGGCGTGGGCTTGGCTTCCGCCGATGTGTCGGGCAATTCGGCTGGCCCCACCGCCTCCGCGTCTTTGGCATCGGATTTTTTTTGATTTGCCGAACGCTTTTCCGATTTATTAGGCGACGCAGCGACGACCACGGGTCTTTCGGATATTTGATTCGGGTTTGTGTCCACTGACACAGACGGAGTTTGCCACACGACCTGCGAGGTCACGACGTGCGACCGCTGGCTGCGTACCATAATAAAAATCGCAGCGATGGCCAGGAAACCCAGCAGTGCGATCCCGCCGACGTTAAGATGCGTCGGAAAATGGACACGTCCGTAGCCGAAGAGACCAACGAGCGCTGCGACCACAAGGCCACCAATGAGCGCGACAAACGCCAACTTTGCCCACGTGGGACCCTCCGTCACCGGCATCGTTGGATAGCTTTGTGCGTACCCCGGCGGATTGGGTGCTGTGTCTGGTTGAAGAGCTTCAATCGCCACCACGTGCTGCGCTGGCGTGACGACGAATGCGAAGCCAACGAGCGCCAAGATCACAAACACGCCGACGACCAGGAACGCGCCAAAAACATGCGGATGAAAAACATGCGCGATCAGCACCGCGAAATGGTGGCCTAGCAACACGATCGCCACTAAGAACGTCGCCAAGATCAGGATCACTATCGGAAGCATTAACGCCATGACCTCATCCTCCCCCTGTCGGCCGCGGCAATTGCGCACGCTCGGCCGGCGTTAGCCACGGTGCTGCCAGTTGCACGGAGATGGCAATCGTCGCCGCCAACATCAGGCCCCACGGTAGCGGAAACGACCAGAACGCCGCCACGAGCCAGGAAAAGAATACCGTCACGCCGGTGTGCCAAATGCTCAGTCGAGTGCTGCGCAGCGGATCGGCCTGACGCCACCAACGGATGATGACGAACAGGAATCCAAAGAATGCCAGATAGGCCAATATCTGCGGTGAACCGCTGGGCGAAAAGAAATCTGAGCCGAATCGTCGAAAATCACCCATCGATCCAAATTGCCGATCGGAGCGCAGTTCGATGAACAGCCAGTTGGCCAGACCAAAGCTGCACGCACCGAAGGCCAGGCCGATGACGAGCATCACAAACCGTCGCAGCACGGCATCGCCGCGCTGTCCTTCCCAGAGCTTCGCCGGAATGAGAACCGCCCACGAGCCCAGGACCGACGAAACGGCCAACCAGGCATACAGATTGGGTTCAACCGATTCGCCGCGCAAGATCATCATCACCAGCGCCAGCACAAAACAGGCGACGGCCGAGATCAACATCGAACCGACGAGTTGCGTAATTCGTTCTTTTGGCGGGCCCGGTTGGTATGTCAAATAATTCTGACTCCGCCAGCGACGTCGAGTGGGGCTTTCCGCCGACACGGGGCGCGGCGGGGCAACAACCGGCGAATTGCCGACCGCCGCTGCGCCTTTCCAATTGGGCGCATTGGCCGCGGCATTTGGGTAAGGCGGCTTTGGATTCGGCGACGAGGGTGAAGACTCTCGCGCCTTTTCTGCAGCCCGACGGCGCTCATGGCCGTTGTAGATCACCCACACGATAACTCCGATGATAATGATGTGGCCGATGTTAATTCGCGAATGGGCCAGGCCGACATCGAGCGCACCCAATACACTGATGGCCACCCACAGCCCGAGGATTAGAATCGCGATTTTCTGCCACGGCTTGAAATTCTTTCGCTCCCACCAATTCTTCGAGTCGTTCCAAGTTTCACGCGCCCAACGCACGACTGGTTCTTCGTTTGATGGATTTGCTCTGGCCGATTTGTCGGCGGCGTTTCCGGCGCCAAATGCCGGGCCGGCCTGACTAGCGTCCGGATTGTTGCCCCGTGGTGGGGGCGGGGGAAGGTTTGACGAGCGTCCGGCAACATCCAGTGGCGGCGAAAGATCGAAGCCCGCCGCATCGGCCGGTGAGTAAATTGCCGTGGCGGCATTCGGGTTCGGACCGGCAAACCGCACGGCGGCACTGGTCGGCGCCGGAGGAAGCATGGCGATCAATTGATCGACCGACGTGAATCGCTTCACGGGATCTTTCGCTAATGCACGGCTCACAATGGTTCGATACGGTTCTGCCACTTTGCTCACATCGGGCTCGGCCGTCAGGTGCTTCATCAGGATTTCGCCGACGCTCTCGCCTTCAAACGGCACGTGGCCGGTGAGCATTTCGTACAAGATGATGCCCAGGGCATAGATGTCGATTTCTTTGCCGTACCGTCCGTTGGCAATTTCGGGCGCCATGTAGTGCACGGTGCCGACGCTGCCGGTTTGCCCACTGCGGCGAGAGCAAGAGATGAATTTCGACAGGCCGTAGTCGCCGATTTTGACCATGCCTTCATCGACGAAAATGTTGCCCGGCTTCAAGTCGCGGTGCACGATGCCGTGATCGTGCAGGTACATCACGCCAGCGCCGATGCCGTGAATCCAAGACAACACTTCTTCCAGCGGCAGACCATTTGGATAGCGATTGAGCACATCTTCCAGCGACTCACCCGACATCAATTCCATGACAACCCAATTGTCGCCTTTATCGTCCTGCCGCACATCGAATAGCGAGAGCAGGTTCGGATGCTTGAGATTGAGACACTGCGTAACACCGCGGAGTTCGATATCCAAATTGCGGCGGATCAGCTTGAGCGCCACTTCTTTGCCGGCATCGCTGGTAGCGTAATACACCTCGCCAAAGCCGCCATGGCCAATGCCACGTTTAATGGTGTAACCCTGCAGCGGACGAGCACCGCTGGCGTAAGCGAAGCGACCTGGCGGACCCGCTGGTGTGGCGTTTGGGGGCACAGGGTCGCCCGGACGGGCCTTCGGTTCACTTTCGTGCAATTGTGTGGCGTGAAGGTTCATCGGTTTGCCGTAAGTTTATCGTAACCCAACGAGACGACGCACGACTAGCAACTTTTTTCGCCCCCCCCGCTGTGACCGAGGGGTCGTTTTAATTACCTGCTGGCCGGCCAATCCCCGGCTACCGCCAAGAGTTAGGTCAGTCGATTGGTATTCGCTAGCCGACCGGTGTTATTGGCTCCAAACTAAACGCAAACTCTGCTCCTTCCACGCGCGATTTCGGTTTCAGCTTCGAGCGACCCCTCCAGTTCACTCCGTCAACGGTAATTTTCGCCGAAGTGCGGCAGCCCAACTCGTCTCCTTGTCGAAACAGCACCACTTCGTGCTGCCACTGCGGCGCGACGATATGGCTTGTCGCTGCAGGACCCATGATACACGCCTCAGCCATGAGCAGCACCGCGCTGGTCGAAGGCTGCGTGCGATGCGGACTGGCAAACTCCAAGCGGGCCGTGGCACTCAGTGGGTGCGGACGACGGAACCGCATCCGCACGCCTTGACCCAAATCGATTGTACTTCCTTCCAAGAGCGGTGCGGTATGGCCGACCGACTTGCCATCGATTCGCACGGGCCGCAGGGCTTCGATCGAGTACGCTTCGCCTTCGCGGCGGATGAGGGCATGCCGCCGCGAGAGATCACCTAAAATCGGCACATCCGGCGCCGCCCCAGCCGCGGCCGGTTGGCCCAGCGAGACTTCATCGCCGAGCGCCAGCAGGTAACCGCCGACCGCATCCACCCAGAGCAACAATCGATCGGGCATTTTGGTGGCGCTTGTCACGACATCTCTCCACCGCATAACCGTTGGCCACCAGAGCGGCTGCCGGCGCGACCAGTCGCTAGGGATCGGGCGTCTCATGATTCAAGGTAATCCAAACGTGCGAATCGAAATAGTGCCCGCAATCATACAAAATTGAAGAGTGTAGCGGCCCATCGTGGCGGGCGCTGGAGCGCGGAGTAAACTCCGCCGCTACACTGAATTGCCGTAGCCAGTAGTTACTTCGCGACTTCGGCCACCTGCACAACTTTCGTTGTCGGTCCGTCGAAGTATTCCGTCACTTGATCGACGATGTTCTCGTTCGACGGCTGATCGACCGGAATTTCTGCGTTGAGAGAGCCTTCGGCATGCAGCATTTTCTCTTCGACCGCCAAACGGGCTTGCAGTTCGGTGACCAATTCCTTGACGTGACCCAATTGGCTGTCGTCAAAGCTGTAGTTGCTGCTGGTCTGCGCGACCTCGACCATTTTCAGCCGCGGCTTGCAAGTTCTCGACTACAACCTCCAATTGCCGCTTCTGCGCAAGCATGCCTTCCAGTTTTTCGCGAGCGGCGGCCAGACTCTTTTCGCGAGCCGAGAGAATATCGCGCAAACTGGCCAGCGTGGCGTCGGACGTCTTGAAGCGTTCGAACCGGTTGGCCAAGTCGCATTTCACCTGTTCGATGGTGTAAGTGCGGCCGGAAAATCGGAATTGGTTCTTGCCGCTGGAGACTTCGCTCTTGAGCGACATTAATTCGGTGCGATCTTTATCCTGTTTCTTTTCCAGTTGGCCGATTTCCTGACCCAGCCGCTCCACTTCGACTTCTTCCTTGGCGATGATCTGCATATTTTTGCGAATTTCCGGCATTATGTCTTTGACCATGCCGCGGGCGCGGTCGATTTCAAACTCGATCGGCACTGCTTGCTTCACGGAATCGGAAACCCAGCCGCTCGCGGTACTAACATAGCTCTTTAGATGCCTGCCGAAGACAAGAAACCCGAGCATGGCGACCCCCAACGAGATGAACACAATGCGGCGAAACATGGCGAAACCCTCCAAAAAGGCAGAAAACAGAAGACGGAACAATTTCGATGGAAATAGCAGCGGCAGCCAAACTGGTGCTCGCCACAGAGGTTGTTCGCCAATGACCAAAAGATCTTGGGGATGTATAAAAGATTTTTTCCTGGCCAATCGGTCGATCGCTTCCGCGAGGGACAATGTTAAAATCGCTGGCTGAAATTCGAGGCGAGCATGGCTGAATTGCGGGCGGTTGAAGAACTTGTAGCCAAAATTCACGCTGCGCCAGGTCAGATGGTATTGGCCGTCACCGGCGGCGGCAGCCGGGCGATTGCTGAGCTACTCGCCGTGCCCGGCGGTTCGCGCACATTGTTGGAAGCCGTCGTGCCCTATTCGAGCCAGTCGTTGATCGAATTCCTCAGCACCATGCCGGAGCAATTTTGCTCGCCGCACGCTGCTCGCTTGATGGCGATGGCCGCCTTCCAGCGCACTCGGCATCTCCAGCTCACCCGTTCATCGGCCCGCGATCACTTTCATAGCGTCGCGGCCCCCGATTGGCGAAGTGCAACCTCGACCGGATACGACCCAATCGGCATTGCATGCACGGCAAGTTTGGCCAGTGATCGTCCCAAACGCGGCGCGCACCGCATCTATGTCGCGTTTCAAACCATGGACGAAACATCCACGCACTCGCTGGAGCTGCTAAAAGATCAACGCTCGCGGGACGAAGAAGAGCGGATCGCAGCGCACATGGTTCTGAATGCGACCGCTGAAGCGTTTGGGATCGAAGCGCGATTGACGTTGCCGCTTTTGAGTGGAGAAAAAGTTGAATTGATGTCAACCAAAGGCACGGTTGCGTTCCGACAGTTGCTTTCGGCAGTACTCGACCGGGTTGGCAACGCGGAGGCAATCTCCGTGGGGGCCGCTTTGCCCCGGGCGCATTCGCCCGAGTCTGAATTGAACGCGGACGAATCGAACAAAGTGCGGCGTGCGATTTTTTCGGGGGCGTTCAATCCACTGCACGCGGGACACTTGCAAATGGCTGAAGTCGCGCACACGAGGCTGGGCACGCCAATCGAGTTTGAAATCTCGATCGAAAATGTCGACAAGCCGCCGCTCGACTACACAGAGCTGGAAGAGCGCGCGATTCAGTTTAGCGAAAAGAATTTGCCACTCTGGTTTACTCGTGCGCCCACATTTGAGGAAAAATCGCGACTGTTCCCGGGCGCCACGTTTATTGTTGGCGCCGACACGCTGTTGCGGATCGGTCAGCCACGGTATTACGGTAACGACGCGGCGGCGATGGAAGCGGCGATTCAGCGCATCGCCCAGCGCGGCTGCCGATTTCTTGTGTTCGGCCGACTGGCCGACGGAAAGTTTCAATCGCTCGCCGATCTTCCACTGCCCGATTCGCTGCGCAGATTATGCGACGAAGTGCCGGCGAGCGAATTCCGCGAAGATATTTCTTCGACGGAATTGCGACGGAAATCCACTCGCAATTGAGCGACTCGCTCCTGCCCTCTCACCTCGACCCTCTCCCGCGGCGGGGAGAGGGAGCAGCTCCGCATCACATGGCCTGGGGCTGTGGCGGTTGTTGTTGCGGCGCCGGTTGATTGCGCTTTTGCAGCGCATCCAAAATCGCGGCAGCCAGCTTATCGTCGGGCTGCAACTTCACCACCTGCTGCAATTCTTTTGCCGCCTGATCGGGGAATCCCATCACCAGATAGTGATAGGCCAACAAAAAACTTGCCTCCGGCGCAGTTGGGATTCGCTTTCTTGAATTCCTCGAGCGCTCGCAGCTGAGCGGTGTAAATCGACGGATCCGGATACAGCGCCTTCATCGTATCCCAATCCCAACCCGGTCCGGCGGCCAACACCGCATAGATAGTCGCCGCAGCCTCTTTGAAACGCTTGAGCGCGAACAGACACAGCGCACGAAATTCGTGCAGTGTGGCATCGCTGGGTAGCAGCTTAATGGCCTGATCTGCTTTGTCGAGCGCTCCCTGAAAATCACCATTCTTGAACAGCGCTCGACCGGCATCGAAAATCGCAACGGCCTGCGCCGTGTTGGGGTCGTCATCCGTATTGGCCGAGGCCGCAGTAACTTCGCCCGAATTGTCATACGTCGTTTGACCACTGACTGGCGGTTCTTCATCTGGCGGCGGAATGGGCTGCGAATAATCGGGATAGTAGACCCCGCTATCGACCGGTTCGACGTAATAGGGATTGGTGTACACATATGTCGTCGCCGGCGAAGCCCACCAACCGGCCACGGCTCCCGCGCCGAGCCACGCCCACGGATAGCTGCCGCCCCAATAGTTCCAGCGGCCGTGCGCCCAATCGCCGTGCCAGCGGTCGTAATGGTTGTACCAGGGCTGAGTCCACGGCCGACGACCGTTATTGGCCCAGTTGTTGATATTGTGATTCCAGTTGTTGTTGATGTTGACGTTGTTGCCGATGTTGTTGCCAATATTCGGCCGATTGTTGTTGTTCCAGTCGGGTCGGTTGTTCCAATCAGGTCGGTTGCCGGACCAGTCGGGTCGATCTCCACCACCACCCGGCCGATCTCCACCGCCGCCCGGTCGATTGCCGGACCAGTCAGGCCGATCACCGCCGCCTGGCCGATTACCAGCCCAATCCGGTCGGTTACCGTTGTCGATGCCTGGTCGATCTCCAATACTCGGTCGATCACCGCTGCCTGGCCGATTGCCAGCCCAGTCGGGTCGGTTGCCTTGGCCGATATCTGGGCGATTGCCGATGCCGATGTCCGGCCGATTGCCGCCGCCGATGCTAGGGCGATCGCCACCGCCAATGTTCAAGTTGGGGCGATCGAAGCTGGTGGGAAACGTCGGTCGGTTGACGGTCGTGGGACGATTGATATTCGCCAAACCGCTGCCGGCGTTGCCCGAGAAATTCGGCCGATTGATGCCGCCAATATTCGTGGGCCGGCTGATGTTAGCTGGCCGCTGCGCAAAGTTCGGTCGGCTTTGCGGAACGAACGAAGGCCGGGCGGCATTGCCGCCGCCAGCAAACGATGGACGTGAAATGGAAGGCCGCGCTGCCGCGCCGCCCCCGCCAAACGACGGAGTGCGTCCACCACCGCCAAAATTGCCACCGCGTGCGGCACCACCACCGCCCATTCGCGCACCGCCACCACCGCCACGCGCACCACCTGGTCCACGGGCCAGAGTTTCCACCCCCAGCGCCAGCGCCGCGAAAAGTCCGAGGATAATGAAAAAGTGTTTCATAAAAGTGATCCTTAATTTGCGGAGTGAATCGAATTCTCGATCAGCGAATTACTATCAGCACGGTGCTGACGCCCGGTCGTATCGCTTGCTTTCCGACGCTTACTTGCCGGCCTCCGCAGTTTTGCGAACAAATTTCACTTCGGTTTCTGGCATCGGGACGCCATCCAATTCCCGATCTTTCGATTGCCACACCGCCGAGTTGTCGTCGACGAATTTCCAGACGTTCAACGATGTGCCGACGCGGCCGTCTTCCAATACGCCGTTGGTCGTGATGCTCCACGTGTTTCCTTCGCGGGTCCAGAAACCGTCGCCGAAGCCGCCGCGCGAATCGAAGAACCAGCTTCGCAGTTGCTCTCGAGTAGGATCCCAACCTGTCATCGTGACGACGGTGAATTCGACGCCGTCCTTTCGTTTGACGTCGTACTTCTGCTTCAGGAATTTTCCGTCGAAGGCTTTGACGCAGTTCATCTCGACTTTGGCATCGCTGTCGGCCGATTGCCAATCGCCGACCATCCAATCAAGCTGCTTCAGCGGCGAGGCTTGTTCTTGATCGTTCGGTAGATCACCCAAATCGCGCACGCTGCTGAGCTGCCAATTGCCGTCCTTGCGAACCCAGACCGCAGAGTAACGAGAGCCGGGTTGTTTGTCTTCATCATCGCCGCTGGTGTACTTGCCGATGCCATCTTCGATCGCGACCCCTGGTGCAACGAACTTCAGCGATTGCGTTTCGAACGAAAACTTCTTCCCTTTCATGTTGGGCATCTGATCTTTGAACAGTTTTTCGATGGCCGTGCGGCCTTTGTATTTTTCGCCGCTGTCGTTCACGTAGTCGGCATCTTCGGCCCAAAGTTTTGCTACCGCCGTAGCATCGTCGGCGTTCACGGCTTTCACATAGGCTTGACATGCCGCGCGCAACTTCTGTTCGTCGGCACTGGGCGAGCTGGCGCACTCGGACGATCGGCCGCCGACAACCACCAGGCCGCGCCAACGACGAGCGCAGCCGCCAACAGGGAAGGAATTGTTTTTCGCATGAGAAATCTCCTGAAAGCGATCAAGGAATTTGGATGGCGAAGAAATTTAGAACGACCGTCTCAGCACCCTGAGAAATCCGTTCTCGCCAGAAGCGACCCAGTGCAAGCGGTGCAATCCGTGCAGGTCTCTCCACAATCATAGCCCTTCGCCGTGCTGCCGCCAGCCATTTGCACAGCATTTCTCGCAAAGCTTTTTAAGGCCTAGCGGCAAGACGCTAGCGAACAGGCACACTTTGGCGACGGACTTTTGGTTGGATGAGAATCTCTCACCGCTTCCAAACGACAAATTCCGCGCCACTTACCCATCCACAACCAAATCCTGAGGGGGCGGCTCATCACGTAAAGCATCCAAACGGCCGGCCATGAGATTCGCAATTGGCTTGGTGAGCGGATGCCGATCGCAGGCAATTCTAATAATCGACGTGATGGGCACGGCGAGGAATGCGCCTACGATGCCCCATAACATACCCCAGAAAATCAACGCCATCAGAATCACAACCGGATGCAACTTCATCGATTCGCCCATCATCTTCGGTTGAATGAAATTGCCGATGACGAATTGAATCACGGCCGGAATGGCAATGGCCAAAATCGCCTTGGGCAGCGGAAAATCGGGCGACAAGAACACTATCGGCACCGGTAGCAACGTGGCAATGAACGATCCCACTTGGGGAATGAAATTCAGCAAGAACGTGAGCAATCCAAATAACACCGCTAACTGAACTCCGATGACCGACAAGACACTGCCCACAAGCACGCCGCTAACGCCGCACAACAGAGTCATGGTTAGAATGTAGGCCCGAATTCGCGATTCCATTTCGCCCCATGCTCCGCCAATTGGCCGATCACGTTTCACGCTGCTCATCAGCAGAAAAAACAGGAACAACAGCACCAGCAGACTTTGGGATACAACGCCCCAGATGGCATTGGTGGCCTTTAAGAGCGACGATTGAACAAACCCTGGCGGGATGTCGGAAACCATAGCATCAATCCACGGCAGCTTCTTAACCACATAATCAAGGATCTTCTTGATCTGTTTTTGATATTGATCTGAGTTTTCCATTACCTGGTTGACCGAAATCGAGACCAGCCTGCCGACCGCGGTCAGGACCAACAGTGCGAGCAACAATGCCAGGCACACCGAAATGGTGCGCGATAATCGAGCATGCGCCTCCAGCCAATCGACAACCGGCATGAGTGCGAAGGCCAAAAACGCCGCCACGACAACCGGGATCATCACCGGCTGAAGCCAGAACAACGCAAATGCCACGGCTACGACCGTCAAGATCGACAAGCACACCGTTTGGATGCGCAGCTCGGCTCGAATCGGCGGTTCGACGGGAACGGGCATCGTTGGGTCGTCTGGAGGTCTCGGTGTCTGAGTTTCTTGGGCAAGCGTCGATATACCACACCAGACTACCAGACACCCAGACACCTGGACTACCCAGACACCAAAACACCAACTGGTCGTCAGATTCTGGCCTCCGGTGTGTGTATTGTGTAGACACCCGTAATTCCACGCGCCAGACTCAACTGTATGAGCCCCTCGCCGGAAACCCGACCCAGCCTGCTGGTGCGATTGGCCGACCGCGCCGATCAAGCGGCCTGGATGGAGTTTGCGCAGGTTTATACGCCGGTCATCCAGCGGCTGGCACTGCGGCGCGGATTACAGCCGGCCGATGCCGACGATCTGGCTCAGCAGGTGCTCACCGCCGTGTCGAAAGCGATCGACCGCTGGCAGACCGATCCCACGCGGGCGCGTTTTCGCACGTGGCTGCATCGCATCGCTACAAATTTTATCATCAACGCACTGACCCGCGCTGCGCCCGATCGAGCGGCCGGCGACACGGGCGTATTAAACCAATTGAATCATCTGCCAGCGGCGGATGGCCCAACATCGGACTTGGTGCGTCTGGAATTGCGCCGCGAAATTTTCCGCTGGGCCGCCGATCGGATTCACGACGAATTTCGACCGGATACTTGGGACGCCTTTTGGCTCACGGCGATTGAGCAGCTAAGTGCCGAGGAAGTAGCTACGCGACTCGACATGTCGTGCGGAGCCATTTATGCCGCCCGCAGCCGAATCATGCGTCGCTTGAAAGAAAAAGTTGCCGAGTTCGAGCCGGATGATTTTACCTAGACCAGTCTCTCCGAGACTGGAATGCGTATCGGAGAGACGCGGCTACGTATTTGTCAGGTTTCCACCAGGCGTGTGTGTATTCTGATGGCTGAGGGAGATGGAATCGATGAACAATAAGCAAATCCAATGCGATCCGCGGCGAATCGAGCAGTGTCTCGCCGATTTGCTTACGGACAACGAACGGGCCGAATTCGAAGCCCACTTGGAAGCGTGTGCCGATTGCCGGCGGGCGTTGGAATTGAGCGCCGCCAATGATGGCGATTGGCAAGCCGCCCGCGAGTTCTTGAGTTCTGAAAGCGCATTGCCTCTACAAGACCAAGTTCGTGAGCAAGCCCAGGGGTTGCAACCCCTGGGCTTGGGGACCCCGTCGAGCGGAAACGCCGATGCCACCGGCGATCTCGAACTCGCCCCCATCGACGATGTTCTGGCCGTCCTCGGCCCGACTGACGATCCCCGCATGCTCGGTCGGCTCGGCGGATATGAAATTGCCGGCGTGGTCGGTCGCGGCGGTATGGGGGTGGTGCTCAAAGGCTTCGATCAAGCTCTCAATCGTTACGTGGCCATCAAAGTTCTCGCACCGCAGTTGGCCACCAGTGGCGCCGCCCGTCAGCGGTTTGCCCGCGAAGCCCGCGCGGCGGCGTCGGTGGTTCACGAAAACGTGGTCGCCATTCATGCCGTGGCAGATGCCGGTCCACTGCCGTTTTTCGTGATGCCGTACATTCGCGGCGCTTCGCTAGAAAAGCGGCTCAATCAACATGGCCCGCTCGGCGTGTCGGAAATCTTGCGCGTATCGATGCAAATCGCTGCGGGATTGGCCGCGGCTCACGCGCAGGGTTTGGTGCATCGCGACATCAAGCCGGCCAACATTCTGCTGGAAGATGGCGTGGAGCGGTTGCAGATTACCGATTTCGGCCTGGCTCGCGCCGCCGACGATGCCAGCCTGACGCGCACCGGCGTCATCGCCGGCACGCCGCAGTACATGTCGCCAGAGCAAGCCCGCGGCGAGCTGGTCGATTCGCGCAGCGATTTGTTTAGTCTCGGCAGCGTGATGTATGCCATGTGTACCGGCCGGCCGCCGTTTCGCTCGGAAACCAGTTACGGCATTCTGCGACGGATTTGCGACGACCAGCCACGGCCGATTCGCGAAATCAATCCGGCAATTCCCGAATGGCTTGACGTGTTCGTCAGCCGCTTGCACGCCAAGAATTCAGCCGAGCGGTTCGAAACGGCCCAGGAAATTGCCGGTCTGCTGGAACAATGTCTGGCCCATGTGCAACAACCGACTGCCTCGCCGCTACCAGCGGCCGTGCTCAATTTAATTCCCGTGAAAACGCCGGTACCCCAACTGCGGCGCGCCGCTTGGCTTCTACGATACTCCCCACTCCCAGTGCGGCGCGCTGCTTCGTTCATCACCAACCGCTGGAAAAGCTTTGCTTTGGCGAGCCTGCTTGTGATCGCCCTATTGATCGGAGCGGGCAAATGGATCAGCGGACCTGCACCTGCCGGTTTGTCTGCTTCCGATACTGCAACTGATCCAGTCGATCAGCCGCCGAGCGCCGGGACCTTTTCTCCGCAGCCGTCGTCGACGTGGAGCGATGAAGACGTAAGTCGCGAAATCCGTGAGCTACGGAACGAAATTCAACGGCTCGAAGCCCGAATTTCCTCGATAGAATCGCAATCGCTGCCGGAAAACGAATCATCACCACCCACACAGGAGTCTGAACCATGAATCATCACATGTTACATCGAATGGCTTTGATTGCACTGATCGCCTACCTGGCGCCCGGGGCAATCGTCAACGGACAGGATTCGCCTCAATCGTTGCCCACAACTGAACCACCACGTGCGGGCCTTGCGCCGGTAGCTCAGTCAGCGACGGTGAAGCCGCAGCTCGCAGCAGACCCTATTGGCAACCCGACGCCAACCCCTATCCCCAGGCCGACCAAACCGATTTTGGATCACGTGACGTCTCCGGCACTTGGGTCCGAGAAAGAGCCAGACGATCAATTGAAAATCTTCAGTCTCATGAATGCCGAAGCGACCGTCACGGCGGATCAATTGAAGCGGCTTCTGCCGAACTTGGACGTAGCGATCGTCGCCGACGAGCGTACCAATCAGTTGCTGACGCGAGGCTCGTCCAAGGATTTGGCGATGATTGAAGCACTGTTGATGAAACTCGACGGAACAGAATCGCGGCGGCAGGAAAAACCGGCACCAAAAGGCGCAAGCGGTAGTGCGCGTTCCGGTGGCGGCGGCGGAGCTTTGTTCGAAGGCCATCAAAACCAGCCAGGGGCAACAACCGGTGGCGGTAGCGGCGGGTTTGGCGGCGGCGGCAAAGGTGGCGGCGGATTTGGCGGTGGCGGAGCATTCGGCAGCAGCGGCTTCGGTGCGGGCGGGTTTTACTCCGGGGCTCCTGGCAATCGCGAAGCGATCGAAAAACAACTGCGCGATGCGGACACGGCGGCCAAAGCAGCCGATGCAGCGGCCAAGGCGGTCGATCAGCGAATGAAGCAGATGAACGAGCTACTGAGCCAGGCCGAGTCGATGACCAATAAGACTGAAGATTCCGCCAAGATTTATGAATCCTTGCGACAAACGATGGAAGAGCAACGCCGTGCCGCTGAAGATCAACGCCGCGCTTATGAAGCCCAGCGACGCGCGATGGAAGAGCGGCTTCGCAGTAGTGATTCGGGTCAAGTGCCTTGGGATGCGCTGCTCCAACAATGGAAGGGTTACGCCGACCCATCGATGAGCGACCGTTCGGATTTTCGCGTCGATAAAGCAGCCGACCAGCGCATCAAGAACCTTGCGGCTGACCTCGCTCGTCGCGAAAAAATGGCGAACCCCACACCTGACGAGGAGAAGGAAACCGCCCGTCATAAAGACGAGCTGAAGTCGTTGCTGAGACAGCAATTTGAAACACAGCAAAAGGACCAGGCCGCAGAACTGAAACAAATGCGAGAGCGGCTCGATCGGCTGGAAAAAGAAATCTCCAATCGCGATCAGAGTCGGGAGAGCCTGATCGAGCGTCGAATGGACGATCTGTTAGCATCCAGCGGCCAAGAAAAGCCGGGGACAACGCCGCCGCCCGTCCCGAAAAAGTTGAATCGGCCGATTTCGGTTCTGCCTCCGACTACTACTTATCCGCAGCCTCTGAATTCGTCCGAGGCGCCAGTGCCTGTGCCGGATCCGGACCACAACCACGAACCGTTGCATCCGAAAGAATTACGCTAGCACGCAGCGACTGCGTTTTGTTCAGGCCGTGCGCCGCAGCGGCGTTGTTGCTTTCGCTGTATGGGAAGCGGCCCGCTGCAGACGGAGGGTGTGAGGCTTGTCGGCCGGTTGATGAAACGCGGCAATTCGCGCGTGAATCTCGTCGATCATTTCCGGGGCCATCACGTCAATCAAGTGCCACGCTTCCGCCGCGTGATCGCTGGAGTGCAACGCGTTGCACTGCTGGTTCGCCGGCAAATACGCCAGCACGGCGTCGCGAATTTTTTCTTTGACGAAAATCCGCGCGTTGGTCCGCTGCGGAAATCGCCGCCGTTGCTTGCGGTTCAGCCGAATCGGCTGCGGATCGTAAGCAATCACTGCCACCGCCGGCGGACCGCCCGGTGCTCGATACGGACCCGGGCTCCAATTGCCACCGCGCGTGCGTGCTGCCGCGTATTCGACCTCTTCCGGCGAGAGCACTTTCACCGCCAGAATGTTGAAGCCGCTGTGCTCAATCATGTTGACGATCTTCGGTTGGAAACCACGCTGCACGACTTCTTGCCGGAGCGCGAATACGGTCAATCCCTGATCATGCACATCGGGCGTCAGCCGTTTCGTGAGCAGTTGCAACCAGCGGTTCCGCGGGCAAGCGGCCGCCAGGTGCGCCAGCATATCGGGCGTCGGCCCCCAGTCGGTCTTTTGCAGGTAGTCGTGCAATCCTTCCAGGCTAATTTCCACATCGATGCCCAACTCATCGGCCATCGATTGCAAAATGCCGGTGTAATCGTGCCCTGGTTCCCCCTTGGGCTTTAGTCCTGTTGTGCCCCGCGGCAACCCAGATCGCAGCCCTTTGTGGTACACGGCGTGGTAAGCGAGGCTATGAAAATACGCCGACTTGTCGGGAACATAGCACAGGTCTTTGTGCCGTACTGCACTGTCGAGAATCCGCCGTGCCACACGCGGCGGATAGTACGGCGTGCCGCAAAATTCGGAGCGCGGCAAACCGGTTTCGCTGTAGACGTCGGACGGTTGAATGCCAGGCAGCGCGTGCAGAATTTTCAGCGCCGTCGGCAGCGATTCGTCATGAATCAGCATATCGACATCTTCCGAGGGCTCGATTTCCGGCAGGGCATCGAACCAGCGCAACACTACGTAACGCACCCCTTCTGCGTCGAACTTCTGGAACATGCCGGTCAAACCGGGAACGTGCGGAATGAAATGCAGCGAATTGCGGTGGCAAAATTTGTGACGCAGAACTTTGCTAACTAGCATCCGGCAAGTTTTTCCGGCTGGCGCCCGAACGCTAACCATCTGCGGCCAGGCATAGCGCTTTCTTGTCATGTGCAACAGGCAACCGAGCAGTGCCACCAGCCACAGCGGATTCCAGCCCATTCGCCACGCCACGCATCGGGCATGGCGCACCGCGGCGAACTTCCACAGATAGAACGATTTTGCTCCCGAGAGCACCAGCACATCGGCGTTGTTATGCAACACCAGGCGGCGGCGCTGCGAACAGGTGAATTGCTCAGCCAACTGCGGATGCGCGGCCTGCAGTTTGTCGATGCGCCGTTGGTCGGTCGAAACCCCCAAATATTTGGTGTAGCCCTGCTTCTGAAGACCAAGTGCCAGATCGGCGTTCTGGATGCCAATTTCAACGAAGATGGGGTCTGGGGGCCAAAGTGCGCGGGGCTGCATCGATATTCTCCATTCTCCGGGTCAGCAAATTCATGAAACAAACGTGGATCCCACAGCGGGACGTGGGATCCACCTGGGCAAACAAGGCAGACTGCAACGGCCGGATGCTTTGTAGTTCACGCATGCGAGCGTGCATCCGATACAAACGGTATCGGCCAGCCCGCTTTGTCGGATCAAGCCGATTATTTCGAGCAATCAAACCGCGTTAAATTCCCGTTAAAGTCTCGCTAAAAGTTACGCATTTCTCTTCGTCATCTCGCCGTCTGGCTGCTGTCAATCGATTCCGCTGGTTGCCTGCCTCATTGTTTCGTGGGCGATTCCGCCTGCGGGCCGTCGTTTTGAATTCCATCATCACTCAGCGACCCGATCAAAAGGGCCTTCCGGGAATGGCTGACCCTGCGCCGCCACCATTCGCTAGCAGCGGTCTGCTGACACGGCGATCGCTTCAGCGAACCATGCGCTGGGATGCCGCTCTGCCCGCCGATCTGGTCGACCAACTGTGGCGCGATCCGCAAGCTCTGCTGTCAAGCGGACAAACTTTGCAGCACAAGCCGCGCTGCACCGTCGTGAAGCTCACCCATCCGGCCGGCGAGTTTCTGTTGAAGCGCCATAACTGGGGCGGCCCGATTCGGACGCTGAAAAAATCGCTGCGCCGTCCACCCGCTTGGCAATGCTGGCTCGATGGATGCTTCCTGTCCGACGCGGGCATTTCTACTCCCCGGCCCCGCGCATGTGTGCAACGGCGAGCCGGTCCCATCGGCACGACTTCGCATTTGCTGACCGACTTCATTCCCGGCACAACGCTGTACCGCCAGCTGCGATTCACACGGCTGACTGAAGGTACTCTGCGACTTCTGGCTGAACAGGTTGCCGCCGTTTGGCAGCAGCTTAACGATTTGCGGGTGACGCATAACGATCTGAAGACCGAAAACTTTCAAATCGACCACCAGGGCCGCGTGTGGCTGATCGATCTGGAAAAGATGCGGCGGCACAAAAGCGGCGACGAAATCCGCCAGCGTCAGGCCATTGATCTCACGCGTTTCTTTCATCCGCGGAACTGGCGCACCAATCCGGCCGCCGCCGAAGTGTTTCGGCAACACCTTCTGGCCACCCGTGCCGGCGCAATTTTGGCGACGAGCCTCAAAACCACGCTGCATCCCCTTGTCACGCCCCGGCCTGTCGACAATCGGCCCTGCCAGCTCGTGACCGCCGTGATTCCGACCCAGAACTCCGCCCACACGATTGGTCCGTGTCTGGAATCAATCGTCGATTTCGCCGACGAAATTCTGATTGCCGATGCCGGCTCGACGGATGAAACGCTTGCCATCGTCCGCCAGCACCTGGGACCCATCGCCACAGGCCGCTGCAAGATTTTGCAGCACCACTTCGCCGACGAAGCCGAAGCGCTCCAGCGGGCAATTGAACGTGCCACGCATCCTTGGATTTTGCAACTGCTGCCCGACGAGCGCGTCGGCCCCGATTTGGCCAAGGAAATTCAGGACGCTTTAGCCAGCGATCCGCAAGTCGACGGTTTCCGCATGACCCGGCGATATTATTTTTGGGACAACCTCACGAAGCTCGGCGGCTTTCGCCACGATGTGCCGTTGCGATTGGTCCGGCGAGAGGCAGCGCACTTCGAAATGCGCGACGGTCAGTTAGAACTGATGGCTCGTTCGCAAAACATCGGCCGATTGAACTCGCAAATTCTGTTTGACGCTTGCAACAATCTCGATCGCCATCTGGCCGACATCGCCGTGCGTGCCAGTCGCGCCGCCCAAGAGCGGCAAATAGCCGGACAGCACCCCAACTTTTCCAAGGCCATGTGGCATGGTCCGTGGACTTTTCTCCGCTCGTACCTGCTCCGCGGCGGTTGGCTGAACGGCTGGACCGGTTTTCACGCCGCCTGGCTGGCGGCGCTGGCCGTTTATCTGCGTGAAGCCAAACTGTGGGAATCGCAGCAGAAGGTTTCGGCGATGCATCTGGCGAAACCCGATCGTTTGCCGCAGCTAGGCATCGCCGCCGCAGCCGAGACCACGTCCGATCTGCTCCACGATCTGCAAACCATTCGTTTTCCGCAGCCCCAAGTCGTCGTCGTTGCTGCCGATCCAGAAAACCGACGGGCGGCTGCCTGACTTTTGTTCCGACCGACACGGTCGGACTATATATGCCTTCCGACCAACCCGGTTGGGCCCTGTGTTTGCGAGAATCATCATGCCAAGCAAACTCACCGTTCTCATTCCGTGCAAGAACGAAGTCAAAAACATTCGACTGTGCATCGAATCGATCCGCGACATCGCCGACGAAATTCTCATCGCCGATTCCGGCTCTACCGATGGCACGCTCGATGTCGTGCGCCAAATCGGCGGCTGCCGCATCATCGAGCGCGAGTATATTCATTCGGGCAACTTCAAAAACTGGGCCATCCCGCAGGCCACGCATCCGTGGATTTTGATTGTCGACGCCGATGAACGGGTCACGCCGGAGCTCGCCGCCGAGATTCAGCAAGAACTTCAAAATCCCCAGCACGACGGCTACCGCATTTTGCGCCGCAACCACATTTTCGGCCGCGAGATCAAACACTGTGGCTGGAACAACGACAGCGTGCTGCGTCTGTTCCGCCGCGACCTGGGCCGCTACTGCGACCGCGGCGTGCATGCCGACGTGATCATCTCCAGCGGCAATGTCGGCAAGCTTCACTCCAAGTTTATCCACTTCACGTACTGGAGCCTCGAACAGTATCTGGAAAAGTTCGATCGCTACACCACGCTCGCAGCCCGTGATCTGGAAAAACGCGGCCGCCGCGCTACTCCCTGGGGACTGCTGCTGCGGGCGCCATTTCGATTTTTGAATCTCTACCTCATCCGCGGCGGCTTCCTCGATGGCGTGCCGGGTTTGATTCTCTGCATGTTCACGGCGTTCTACTCGTTCACCAAGCACGCCAAACTCTGGGCCATGCACCACGGCCAGCCGCAACCCAACCCGGAAGCGGAGCGAGCGGAAAGAATTGCCCGCAGCCGCCAACCGAAAGCCGCGTGACTGCGTCTTGGCACTTCTGAGTGAATTCGCTTCGCCCTTTCATTCCGTGCACAGCCGGCGCTAGCGTCGCCGGTCCAGCTCTTTATCCGTTCATGGGCGTTCACGACTCACGGCTGACGCTCATGCGACGAACGCGAGTAGAAAAAAAGTCGGAAAACGGTCGAAACCGTGAAAACGGCGATAAACGGTAAAAAACGGTGGAAAACCGTGAAGCTCTCGTTGAATCGCCGCACAAAGGGCGAGAATGGGATTCCCGCACAGATGACTCGTGGCTGCCACGAAGAATTCGCTCTCTCACGGTCGCGGCTCGGAGCGTAGACCCCGAGCCGCGCGGGCCAGCCAGCGGAGCGGCGGCAGGTTGCATTCCTACCGCCGCCTGCCGCATACAGCCTACCGCGTATTGCTTTTACCAAATTCTCAATTGCCAAAGAACAATGCCGGCCACGGACGATTCGAGTTGACGGCCGACTGGAGCACAGCGTCTCCGCGACGGCCAGTATAGGGCTTTGCCTATAAACTGCCGTTTGCCTACAAACTAAACGGTCTGCCCATAAACTCAAAAGCGATCTGGGCGTCGCAAGACTATTGCCCGAAGTTTTACCGAGCCAAGCTTTTGGCGAAAAAGAATATAGCGTGCTGCCAGTTCTTGGCGGCTAATGCGCGGACTAGATGACCGACCGGCGGCGCGGCGCAGGCCAGCAAGCCGCGCGATTAGCTCTTGAGTGTCGGATTTCATGCCCTGCATTGTAGCCGATCAGCGGGGCGGATTGGCATCAGCTTTTGGTTGATTAGAAAGCAACTGAATCGAATCGCGACCAGACCGCCTTGGCGCTTCAGTAGTAAATGTGCAGAATTTGGCCCAACGTTGCGGAATGTCGTTTGCCCAGAGCTGCGAGCTAGTTTATAGGCAAAGCCGCCAGTATAGTGTACATACGTATTAAATGTCAAGTCCAGTTTTAGGCCATGCCCAGCATTCTGCGGCGGTCGCTTTGCCCGGGCCACCCGCGGGGCCACCCTACCGGTGGACGGGCGACGGGCGGCCCGGACAAATGTCCGGGCGGCGCAAGCCGCAAGAGCCCTTGACCAAGAGTTGCGATCTTCATCTTCGATTAGGTCACGACTTCTCAAAACCTCTTGCCGCTAGCGCGACCCCGACACGCTGCGCTTTGCCGCGGCAGCCTCGACAAAGCGCGAGCTGCACTAACCGAAAGCTAACACTCCTTTCGCACAATCATCACGGCGCTCTAGCCCTTGCCGTGGAAAGTACAGTACACTCGGGACAAACCGGAGTCAAAATGATGCGACGCGCCTTCACGCTGGTGGAAGTTCTTGTGGTCATCGCCATTATCGGCGTCCTGATTGCCTTGTTGATTCCCGCCGTGCAAGGGGGCGCGATTCCGCTCGCCGCACGCAATGCGCCAACAATCTGAAACAAATTGGGCTGGCCCTGCTCAGTCACGAATCGAGCAAGAAAACATTTCCGTCAGGCTACCTTTCCAACTTCGACACCCACGGCAGCGATACCGGGCCTGGTTGGGGTTGGGCGTCGCTGGTTCTGCCGCAGATGGAAGAAAACGCCATCTTTCGCACCATCCATTTCGAGCTGCCGATTGAAGATCCCATGAATGGCGCCAGAGTGGCTAACGTGCCCGGCTACTTTTGTCCCACAGACGACGTGCAACGGGTGTGGCCCGCCAAAAGCCGCGATGCAAGCGGCAATCCGATCGCCCTGATTTGCGAAGTTGCGGCCGCGAACTACGTCGCCATGTACGGCACCACCGAGCCGGGCGTCGACGGCGACGGCATGTATTTCCGCAACAGTAAAATTCGACTCAAAGATGTGACCGACGGCAGCAGCAAGACCATTGCCATCGGCGAACGGGCGCACCCGCTGGGCAACGCCACTTGGGTTGGATCGGTCACGGGGCGCAATTCTGTTCCCCGAAGCGGAGAACACGGTTGGACAACCCCATCCTGAAAACAGTTCCGGCATGGTGCTCGGCCATGCCGGTGAAGGCATTGGCCCTGGCGACGATGGCGGCGATGTGAACCAGTTTTACAGCCTTCACGGAGCCGGTGTAAATTTTGTCTTCGTCGATGGGCATGTCACATTCCTGTCGGCCTCGATGGATAAAAAGGCTTATTACGCCCTGGCAACCCGCGCCGGTGGCGAAACTATTTCTGGGAGCTACTAATGCGTCGCTGGCTGATATTCGTGTTGCTGCTTCCAGGCTGCAATAGCGCCGATACCGTGCGTCATCAAGAGAATGTGCCGCTCGACAAAGTCCCGACACCGGCGATGGAGGCCGCCGTCAAAGCCGCGAAAGAAAAGTTCCCCGATTTGAAATTCGAAAATGCCTGGAAAAAATCGACTGGCGTCTACGAGATTGTCGGCAAGACGAAGGCCGGCAAAACTCACGATGTCGAAGTGACCGAAACGGGCGAGATTACCGAGGTCGAATAGCACCCGCGAAGAGTCTGAATCACGACAACACAAGCGAGTGGACGGGTGACCGGTGGCCGGGACAGCTTGCCGGGCGGCGCAGCCGCAAGAGTGCACTGGCCAGGAGTTGCGATCTCCGATTAGGTCACGACTTCTCAAAATCTCTTATCGCTATCGCGACCCCCGACACGCTGCGCTTTGTTGCGGCCACTCAGCGGGTCGCGCGCTCTGCGTCTGCGAAGGAAACGCCTGCCGCGCCCTTTCTTCATGCCGGGCGTGTTGCCCGACCCTCAGCGCGGCAGCATCCAACTGTAGAGCCAGGCGAAGAGCAAAATCCATAGCAGGCCCACGCACAGCCAGGCGGTGCGAGTGGAGTAGCGGAACACGACGAACACGGCGCCGCAGATGGCAATGCCAGAGCCGCACCACATGGCCAGCGCCAGTTGGTATCGATCCGCGAGGCCGTGAACAGCACCTTGATCATGCTGGCGGCTACCGCCAAGAGCGTGAGGCTGATGAATAATCGTTTGAGAGAATAAGTCCGCATGGATTGCGATTGTAGTGGATTATTTTAACAGCCGCCGACCCGCCTCGTCGGTTGAGTGCTGGGCGCTGAGGGCTCGGCCACGACCAAACGCCGTAAGTGATTGCCAGATGGAAGATGCGTCGCGTGCCCACTGACGCAAGTGTCGAATTTGTGGCTCGGCCAGTCCCCTTGTCTCCCTCGGCTGGTGTTGAAGATAGCAGCGGCTCGTTCGGTCATGGCATCGCTTCGGGCATACCCTTTGCAAGAGCACCGATACTTGTATTGGCAGGGAGCCACCCTCTATATTGTGCTGGGAGTTTGTCCTGGCAGTGGGGCTATTCAGAAATCTGGAGCGCTCCCAGGACCCGGCATCGCTTGCTCGACAACGAAGGAGACCAGCATGTTCTTAAAATCTATGCTTGCTGCGCCGCGCGGCACAATTGATGGCCGCCCTTTCGCTCGTGCTGGTTTGCAGCCCGGCCCGCGCAGCTTTTATCACCTTTTCTGCCGGCGGGACTGCTGACACAAGTTCGATTCAAAGTACGGTCGATGCGTTCCGCGCTGCCTTGGGCAACCCCAACAACGGCAATAGTGCCGGTCCGCTGGGCAGTGGCCGGCGCGAAATCAATTGGGACGGCGGCGGCGGCGCTGTTCCGGCAACTTCCAGCACCTCACCACTCACGGCCTTTACGAATACTCGCGGTGCCACCATGTCGACGGGCGGAACCGGATTTTTGCAAACGTCGCTCACCGATCCCGCACTGACGGGCATCAACGCCACCTACTCCACGACGTTTAGTGCCTTTCAGCGCCCAACGAATTTTCACGCCGACCGGCAGCAACATCACCGATGTCACTTTCTTCGTGCCCGGCACCAACGGCGCAACCTCAGCCACGGTGGCTGGCTTTGGCGTGGTCTTCAGCGATGTCGATTTGGCCAATACAACTCGGGTCGAATTCTTCAACTTATCTAACGTGCAGATTCAGAGCTTGAACGTGTTGCCAGGAACCGTGACGAGTGGCAGCTTTTCGTTCCTGGGAGCGGTTGGCAATGCCGGCGAGCAAATTGCCCGCGTGCGGATTACGACCGGCAATGCGGCCTTGGGACTGAACGATACGAACGGGAACCCGACCGACGTGGTGGCGATGGATGACTTCCTGTTCTCCGAGCCGATCGCGGTTCCCGAACCGACGAGCTTGACATTGGCGGCCCTGGCACTGGCCGGAGGATTGCTGGCCCAGCGTCGTCGGAAAAAGGGCGCGGTATCTGTTTGAATAGTCGGCTGCAGGCGACTTGCATTTAGGCGGCGCGTCGAGTTTTAGAATGACCGGCGTCCGATTGAGTCGCCGCCAGCACTTCTTGGTACACGGCCAGCGTGCCTTCCACCATTTTGTCGGCGGTGAAGAGTCGCGCGGCGCGGGCTTCGGCATGGTCGATCATTTGGCGCAGCGCAGAAAGCCCGGCACTTTCACCCTGCCCTCTCTCGATTCGACTGTGCTCACCGCTGGCCGAGGGAGAGGGTTCTGAGAGAGCAGTAAGCGATTCGTTGATGGCGGCGGCCAAGGCGGCCGGGTCGCGCGGGGGAACCAGCTTCGCGGCCAGCGATTTCGTTCCGCCGTCGCCCCCCAACACTTCGGGAATGCCGCCGGCGCGGGTGGCGACAATTGGCACGCGGGCGAACATGGCATCGATTAAGGTCGAGCACAGACCTTCCATGTGCGAAGGAATGACGAACAAATCGGCAGCCCGTAATAAATCGGGCACGTCGCGGCGAAAGCCGAGGAAGGCCACGGCGTGGGCAATTCCCAGCGTGCGTGATTCGGCCTCCAAGGCGTCGCGCAGTTCGCCATCGCCGGCCAGCATCAGCCGCACTTGGGGGAACTTTTCCAACACCGCGGGCAGCGCTTGCAATAAATACGTGTGACCTTTGTGATCGGTCAGCGTGGCGATGCACAGCAGCAGCGGTTCATCGTAGGCCAGACCGAGCGATTCGCGCCCGCGCCGCCGATCTCCGCTGCGGCTGTGCGCCGGATCGACGCCATCGTGAACCACGCGCAACTGCTGACGATCTAATCCGCTCGTCCGGCAAACTTCGGCCACGGCGTTCGAGACAGCAATCACACGATCGGCCAGCTTGCGATACCGCCACGGCGAGCGAATGGTGAAATCGACGCGTCGCGCCGCCACGCGCACGGGAATCGGCAATCGCCAGGCGGCCAACCCTGCGCCGCTAAGGGCGTGCGGATCGTGAAAGTGAACGACGTCGGGCTGCACCAATCGCAGCCAGCGGCGTGTTTGCAACAGGGCGCGGAAACGGCGGCCGCTGCCCAGCACGCAGCGCACCTCGAAACCTTCTTCGGCCATTCGCCGGGCGAACTGGCCGCCACGGCGGGCCAAGACGAGGCAGCGATGTCCGCGGGCCGCCAGGCCACGAATCAAAAGTCGCGCCTGTTCTTCGCCGCCGTGCCAACCGCGCTCGGTGGAAACGTGGACCGTGGTTAAATGCATGTTGGGGCTGACGAGACTTTTTTGCCCACCTGGAAGGGGGCGTAAGGCTATTGGCTGGCGGGAATTGCGTCAAGGCAGAAAGGCGCAAGCTCCCCCAAGAGCTGGGACCAACAAGAATTGACGGCCCTAAATGCCGGTAAAATCCTCATTTTTTGACGGTGCCGTTCACTTAGTCAGATCAATCGGCATATTCGCAACTTCTTTCGCAAGCTTCCGACTTGCTGTAGATTGTGTATCTTCGCTCCCGTGACTAGCGTGGAACTTAGCGATTCTGGTTTGGCGTTTCGCGGCAAATCGTTGCTCTTGCTTGCCGCCCTGCTGGGCCAGCACTTCTTTTCTCAGCTGTCAACTTCGGAGACGCACCTGTGTGGAGCAACTGGCACAAGCTTGGTCGGACTTCTCGGCATTCCAAGTCGCGCACTCGTTCGACTCGGCCCCGATCGCAAGGCAGAGCGCGGAACTTTCTGTTCGAAACGCTCGAAGTGCGGCAAATGTTTGCCGTCTCGCCGGTGGTGCCGCTGACCACAACGACCAAATTCTCTGACGGCAGCATCGCGCCGATCAGCTCGTTGTCGGTGACCCAAAGCACGGGTGAAAAACCACAATCGAAATTGTGGACCAACGAAGGCCAGTGGTGGAGCGTAATGCCCGACAGCAGCGGCACCTGGATTTGGCGACTGGACGGCAACACGTGGGATCGCGTGCTGCAGCTTTCCACGCAAAAAGGCTTTCATGCCGACGTGTATGCCGAAGGCGATGTGACTCAAATTCTGCTCGTCGACAAATCGAATCCGACGAATTCGAAATTGGCCTCGGTCGAGTATGTGGCCGGCGGACTGGGTTCTTATCAGCTGTGGACCGCGCGGCCCAGCCTGGTCAGCATTCCGCTGGCGAGCAACGACGAAACGGCCACGCTGACGGTCGACTCGACCGGTCGCATGTGGGTGGCCTCGGACGTTTCTTCTACGGTGGAAGTTCGCTACAGCGATTTTCCGTATCTCTCGTTCAGCGCCCGATCACCATCGGCACCAACATTAACAGCGACGATATTTCGGTAATCACGTCACTGCCCGATGGCAGTGTGGGCTTGTTCTGGTCGAACCAGAACGCCAAGCGGTTCCAATTCAGTCGTCACGTGGATGGCGCCGATGCGACGAGCTGGTCGCCGGTGGAAAACGTGGCGTCGCAGGCAGCGCTGAACGTGGGCGCCGGCATGGCCGACGACCACATGAGCGTGGCTGTTGCCACCGACGGCACGATGTATGTGGCCGTGAAGACGAGCTACGACACCGGCGGCAAAACCAAAATCGGTATGCTGGTACGCCGGCCGAATGGGGTGTGGGATCCGACGCTGTACAACGTCGATACCGGCGGCACGCGGCCAATTATTCTGCTGGATCAAGACATCAACCGACTGATGGTGATCTATGCCACCTCGACTGGCGGCGGCGACATTGTGTTCCGCGAAACACCGCTCGACAACATTGCATTTGGCGCTCGCACCACGCTCATCTCCGGCAGCCTCGACAATCCCAGCAGCACGAAGCAAATTGTCCACGGCACCCTCGTGGTGATGGCCGGCAACGGGCAAGACAGCGCCAGCAAGGCCCAATCGGCAATTCTCACCATTCCACTCCCCGGCGGCGGCGGGCCAGGCAACCAGCCGATTGTGGCCAATGCCGGGGCCGATCAGAACATTCAACTGCCGGCCGGCGTGACGCTGCACGGCACCGTTTCCAGCGGCGGCGTGGTGCTGCCCAGCAACGCGAACACACACATTTGGTCGGCGACCAGTGGGCCGGGCACGGTGGCATTCGCCGATCCGTCAGCGCTCGACACCACCGCCACGTTCAGTGTGCCAGGTTCTTACGTGTTGCGGCTGACGGCCAACGACGGCAACGGGACAGTATTCGATGAACTGACCGTCGTGGTGAATCCTATCGCGCCGCCGGTTGGCTCGCTGCCGACGGCGATTTCGTTCCAAGACGGAAGCGGCTACAGCGGCACGCGCGACACGACCATTACCGCCAAATCGGCCACTAAGAATCAGGGCACTGCAAAATCGGTGACACTGGATGGCTCGCCCGACATCGCCGGCTTGTTGCGGTGGGACATTGGCTCGATTCCGCAGGGGGCCGTGGTGCAATCGGTCAGTATTACGCTGAATGTGACGAACACGTCAAAGCAGTCGTATCAACTTTATGAGCTCAAGCAAAACTGGACCGAGCTGGGTGCCACATTCCGGAAATTCTCGGCCACTTCGAATTGGACTACGGCCGGCGCCCTGGACGCGACCGATCGTGGCGCCACGGTTTTGGGGACGCTAACGGCGACTTCCAAAGGCAAAGTCACAATTACGCTGAATGCCGCGGGCGTCGCCGTGGTGCAAAACTGGATCAACAACCCCGGCAATAATTTTGGATTTATTTTGCAGAACTACGCTAACGGCAACACGGCGTTGGCCTTCGATTCGCGCGAAGCAACGACGACGGCCAATCGACCCAAGTTGTCGATCACCTACGCGATTCCGACGTTGTTTGCCGCTGCCGGCAACGACCAAGAAATTCAACAGACCGACGCCGCCTTACTGCATGGCACGGCCAGCTATACTGTGTCGCCGACTCCAACACGTACGATTTCCAGCTCGTGGACCGTGACCAGCGGCCCGGGCAACGTAACGTTCGGCGACGCGACAGCCTTGGACACCACCGCCACCTTCGCCACCGACGGTACGTATGTGCTGCGGTTGACGCTGGACGACGGCGTGCAAACAGTGTTCGACGAAGTGACAATTGTGGTCGATCCGGCGGTCGTTATCATTTGACGTTTTGCGAAGCGGCGAGCTTCCTGAGCACCCCTGCTAAGATCGGCGGCTCAAACGCGCCGCATCGGAATCAGCGGCCCGGTTAATAGGCGATCTCGCAAAGGAAGGCGTGACCATGGCACATTCGCTTTCTGATGAACAAGTTCAGCAAATCAGCGCTGCGGTATTTGCGGGGCGGAAGATTGAGGCCATTAAGAATTATCGTCTGGCGACAGGCACGGGACTGAAAGAGTCAAAAGATTTTATCGAGGCGCTGGAAATCCGGCTGAGGCAGGAATCGCCAAAAAAATTTACCGCGCCGCCCGGCGGTGTCGGCTGTTCGCGCACCGCGGCGATGTTTTTAATTGGGGTGAGCGCTTTATATTTTGTTGTACACAAGCTGCTGGGTTGATGCTAACTCAATCGCGATCGATTCGTTTGATAGCCCGCGCAGCATGAGCGCGTATTTCCGGATCGTCGTCTGTGAGAAGTTTGTTGAGCTCGGGTAGCGCTTCTTTCGCATGCAGTTTGATGAGCGCCCCGATGGCGGCCAGACGAACTTCTGACGTCGGATCGGCAAGGCACTTGACAAGCGGATCGACGGCGGCCGCTTTGCCGTAGTCGGCAATTCCTTCGACGGCCCAACGACGCCGTGAGGGTTCCGCGTTATCTAAATCGTGAATCAGCAATGGCAAAGCGCGCTCGTCTTGCATTCTGCTAAGTTCACTCACGATATTCTGACGGATTTCTCCATCCTCAAGTTTGTTCCAAAGCGCATCGGCCGCGGCCGCTGTTTGGATTTGCCCTAGTGCGCTGGCGGCCAATGTGCGCACCCGAATCGAAGGGTCATCTAGCGCTGCAATCAGGCATTTCAGGAGGGAGTCTTTCTTCACCCACGGCGGGCTAAGCTGGCCGAACACAAATTCGCGATTGTCGGCGTCTGCATCTTTGAGGCCCAGCGCGATACATTCCGTTCCGCGCAAATCGTCCATGCGCAGCAGCGCGACAGCGGCAACGACACGCACTTTGAAATCTGTATCGTCGAGCAGCTTCGTCAGCCGATCGAGTGCTTTGCGATCGCCAATTCGACCTAAAACTTCGGCGGCCGAGCTGCGTATGCCGGGATTTTTGTCGGCCAATCGCGCCACCAGCGCTTCTACGGCGGCTGGTGGTCTGAGATTTCCCAACTGCATTGTTGCGCTACTGCGGACCGACTCGTCCGGATCTTTCAGCAAATGCAGCAGCGGCTCTGCAGCCCGCATGTCCCCCATGCATCCCAGTGCTTGAGCTGTGGCCGATCGCACCGCTGGCCGCTCGTCCTGAATCAGAACCAGCAGCTGATCGACAATTTTGGGGTCGCGAAAGCTGCTCACTTCATTCGCAGCATTGCCAGCGAGACCTGAATATCGATCTGCGGCCGCAATCACATCGAGCAAAGCATACGCCGCACGGGCATCGTGAAACTGACCCAGCGTCACGGCCGCGTAGTTTCGCACGGTGTCGTCGCGATCCCCTAAAGCGGCGGCCAGCGATTCGATGGCGGGCTGAAAATCTTCCTGATCCAATCCGCTGCCGTTCGACGACAACTCGTACAGCACATACGCTGCCACTTGGCGAGTTTCATTCGACTGGCTTTTCAGCGCGGCGGCGAGCGGCTCGATCGCTGGGAAACTCATGTTTTGCAGCGGCCTGGCCACCGGATTATTGCCGGGGCCCGGATCAAATCCATAAGACCAGCGATTGAACCGAACTTGATTGACAGCCGCCGCCTCGATCAAAGGTTGAATCGCGCGGGGTCTTTGATGTCGCCGAGTGCTTCGGCGACGATCCAGTCAACTTCGACATTGTGTTTCAAATGATCGATGAGCGGTTCGACGGCCCGCACATCGCGAATGGAGCCCAGCGCTCTGACGGCGCAAGATCGTACAGAATCGTTGCCATCGTTGAGCAAATTGATCAACGGCTCGACCGATTCGTGATCCTGCATTTCGCCCAGCGCAGTCATTGCATCTGGCACTTTGGCAGCTAACATCGCTCGCAACGGCTTAATCGACCGCCGATCTTTAAACGCACTAAGGGCAACGGCGGCCCTGTCGTGCTGCGTCCGGTTTTCCAGCAGAGCGAAGATCGGTTCGATCGCCCGACTGTCGTGTAATTCCACGAGCGTTTGCACCGCCATGCCGGCAACTTTTGCATCGTCGTCGTTGAGAATGTCGATGATGCCGGCACGGCCTCGAACTTTTTTCGAGAATTAACCAGACGCAGTGCATTGGTGGACTGGAATCGAACCAGTGGGTCGTTATCGTGCAAAGCATCGATGAGCGGCTGAATGAGGAAATCCAACTGATCGGAGAATTCATGGTAACGGACCAAATCGCACTTGTGCGACAGCCCTGTGGCGGCCTGTACGCGGACTTCGGAGTTGGGGTCTTTGAGCGACGACAACAGCGCCGTAAGGATCTGGGGTTGATCGATCGCCGATAAGGCTTCCGTGGCTTTAGTGCGCAGCACCGGATCCTGATCTGCCAGACATTTCGTGAGGGCGTCACAAAATTCCACCGCGTGAATGGAGAGAGCGCACTTGCAAGCAGACAACCGGGCCTCCCTGTTTTCGCTTCCCAAAGCAAAATTCACTTCGTCGATGGCAAGCTTATACAACGCAGCCTCGTTGCTTTTCCGCAGCCGGCCAGAACTGTCGTTCTCTTGATTTTCATCGAATTCATCCGACGTGGTCTGGCGTGCAGAATCGCGCACCAACGCTGTCAGGCAATCAGCGGCAACATCGCGAAGACTTTGATCCCCATCGTAGAGCAGCATGGCGATGGGGTGGACGAATCTGCTTTGTCGCATGCCCGATAAAGCGCCGGCGGCATAAAACCGGGCCGAGGCATTTTTGCCAGGAAGCGTATCGAGCAATGGCTGGACGGCCGGCTCGCCAATCATGGTGAGCGCCGACGCAGCATGGCCCGCGACTTCGGAGTCTTTGTTGCCCAGAAGTTCGACCAGGGTTGGCGCGGCGCGAGGTTCGCGCAAGCTGCCCAGCACGTCGGCAGCACCCATCCGGCACTGGCGATTCTCGTGGCTGAGCCCTGCCAGGAGTGCGTCGCTGCCCCGCGGTCCCAGGTCGGTGAGCATCCGCATGACGACAAAACGAACCTGCGTCGATCCATGGCCGGTTTGGACCTGCGTTTCGTCGGCTAAGAGATTGACAACGTTCGGCAGCGCCGATTTCGCCGTTCGACTCAGGTCGCAGAGCTGCTGCGCGGCGATGACTCGGTCAATCGGATCGGGAGAACTGAGCCGTGAGACAAGCTTTTCAGGCGTCGGGTTGTCGTCGTCAGAATTGCCGGCCGCAATGGGTGGCGATTGTGCGAACAGCGTGGCTGTCAAACCGAGCAATGAGCCGGTGAGCACCACGATAGCCGCGCAAATTATCGTTGGTGCATAGTGCCGCACGGTTGGCTCCCATTCGTGTCGATTAACATTATAACTTTGATGAGCGGACGTGGCGACATTGGTACGCGATGTGCAAGCGGTTCAAGGACCGACGCCTCGTGGCGAAATTGTTGTCGCACAACGTGGGTGTTTGCTAGCGCGGAAGCTTGACACGGCCGTGTCGGCCAGCGTAGATTGTTCGTGTTGAAAATTCCTCGCGCTTGTTTGCGCGGACGCCCCATATTCGCCCTGTCGCCGACTTCGGCTCAACCGGAACCATCGCGCATACGTTAAGATAACCTCTCTGCGAGCGCCGCGCGGCGCGTCCGACGGGAATTCGGTTCCCTTGACTGTTTCTGCATGGGCTTCACCACCACCATCAATCTTGCGCCGGTTGCTCACAGCCTTTCGTTGCCCCTGGTGCAAGTCGAAAGCGCCATTCGCCTGCTGGATGCCGGCAACACGATTCCGTTTATCACGCGGTATCGCAAAGATCAGACCGGCGGACTCGACGAAGAGCAAATTCGCCTGGTGCAAGATGCGGTGAGCCGACTGCGAATGCTGGCTGAGCGGAAGCAAACCATCCTGCGTTCGATCGACAGCCAGGGCAAACTCACACCGCAGTTGGCCGCAGCCATCGAAGGGGCTGACAGCATCAAACGGCTGGAAGATTTGTACCTGCCGTACAAGCCGAAGAAACAATCGCTGGCCACCTTGCCCGAGAGCGCAAGCTAGAGCCTTTGGCCGAAGAAATTCTGAACGCCAATCCGGCGGCGGCCGATCTGGAAAAGCTGCGCCGCGGAGTTCGTCGATCCAGATCGCCAGTTGAATACCGTAGCCGATGTGCTGCTGGGCGTGGGACACATTCTGGCGGAAGATTTCAGCGAACGGGCCGATTTACGCGGCCGGCTGCGGAAAATCGTCAAGAAGACCGGCCAGCTCACCAGCGCCAAAACAGAAATCGCCGAACAGCAGGGCAAAGAATTTCGCGATTATTTCGAGTTCAAAGAGTCGCTCAACAAAATTCCGCCGCATCGGGTCTTGGCGATCAATCGTGGCGAACGGGCGAAATGCTGCGCGTGAAAATCGAAGCCGATCAGGCGGCGTTGACGGCGGAGGCCGAAAGCGCTGCTGGCACCGACGGATCACCCGCATGTCGAATTCCTGAAAGCCTGTGCCCGAGATGCGCTCGAACGGCTGGTACTGCCAAGCTTGGAGCGGGAAATTCGCCGCGAAATGACCGATGCCGCGGAAACGCATGCGGTGGGCGTCTTCGCCAAGAACCTTCGTAATTTGCTGCTGTTGCATCCGGTGCGCGGCAAGCGTGTGCTGGCCGTTGATCCCGGGTTCAAAAGCGGCTGCAAACTGGCGGCGCTCGATGAATTCGGCAACCTGGTCGATCACGCGGTCATTCATTTGGTCGGCAAAGAAGAACGCAAGGTCGAAGGCCGCGCAAAATTAGTCGAGCTGATCAAGCAGCACAGTTTGCAGCTCATCGCCTTGGGCAACGGCACCGCCTGCCGTGAAACTGAAGAACTGCTGACCGACATTTTGGCCAATGAACTGAAAGACGACGGCGTGGCGTATGTGATGGTCAACGAAGCCGGGGCCAGTGTGTATTCCACCAGCCCGATCGGCCGCGAAGAATTGCCGCAGTACGATGCCACGCTGCGCAGCGCCATCAGCATTGGCCGGCGACTGCTAGATCCGCTGAGCGAGCTGGTGAAGATCGATCCCGGCAGTCTGGGCGTCGGTTTGTATCAGCACGATGTAAAGGCCAAGCACCTGCTGGCCTCGCTCGATGCGGTGGTTGAGTCGTGCGTGAATTACGTAGCCGTCGATTTGAACACCGCCAGCCCGGCGCTGTTGCGGTATGTGAGCGGACTGAATCAGCTCACCGCCCGGCGATTGTATGACCATCGCATTGCCAATGGGCCGTTCAAGAATCGTGAACAACTGAAAGAAGTGCCCGGCTTCGGCGAAGTGACGTTTGTGCAAGCGGCCGGCTTTTTGAAAATTGCCGATGGCGATAACCCGCTCGATGCCACCTGGATTCATCCGGAAAGCTATGATGTGGCACGGCAGGTGCTTGGCAAGCTAGGCTTCTCGCCCGACGACTTGCGGCAGAAAGAAACCACCGCTGCGATCGAACAAAAGGTTGCCGAATTATCGAGTCAGGCCGATCAGCTCGCCGCCGCTTTGCATGCGGGCCAGATGACGCTGCGCGATATTCTGGTCCAGCTGATCCGCCCCGGGCGCGATCCACGCGAAGATTTGCCGCCGCCGATTTTCAAACGGGGCATTTTGAAACTCGACGATTTGCAGCCGGGTATGGAACTGATGGGCTCGGTGCTGAACGTTGTCGATTTTGGCGCGTTTGTCGATATCGGTTTGCACGATAGCGGGCTGGTGCATGTCAGTCAGTTGGCCAACCGTTTTGTGCGCGATCCGCACGAGGTGGTTTCAGTCGGCGATATCGTCAAAGTTTGGGTGATGGAGATCGACAAAACGCGGCGGCGTGTTTCGCTGACGATGATTCAGCCTGGCACGCCGCGGCATGAACCACGAGCACGGCCTGCCCGTGGCGAAGGGCAGCAGGGACAAAGCGCTGAAGCGTCCCGCGGCGAGCGACCGCCACGCCGAGAACGTTCACGGCGAGATGTGTTTCGCCCCGGCGCAAGCCGCCGACGCCAGCCGCCAGCGGCGATGCTGTTTCGCCCCCCGCTTTGCCTGAGGGCCAGCCTGCCATCGCAGCCTCCAGCGGACAATCTTCTCCGCCGCCGCGCGAGAATCGTCCGCCGCACACCGGTCGCAAGCCGTTCGGTCGCCCGCATGGCAAGCCACAGCACCAGCATCAGTATCAACAGCACGCGCGGCCCAAACCGAAACCCAAGCCCCTGATTCCAATCACCAAAGCCATGAAAGAGGGCAAAGAGCCGCTCCGGACCTTTGGCGACCTGGTGCAGTTTTATCAGCACAAAACCGAACCCGAACCAGCCAAGCCGGCGAAAGAGCCCGCGCCGGCCCCGAAAAAGCAACCTGAAATTCAGACGTCGCCCGTTCAAGACTCGTTGCCAAAAACGGATGAGCCGTCATCGGCACCGCCCTCCGTCGATCAATCGGTTCAAAAATCTGCCGCTTCGCCGCCGGAAATGCAAAACGTCGCGGCCACCGACAACGTGACTGCCTCCAGCAGTGCGTCAGAAACCACCTTGAACGCTCCGCAACCGGCTGAATCGGTGGGATAGCCGCGGTGTCTTGTGCTTCGAGTTTTCGTGCGTCATGTTTCAGATTTCATGCTTGATCATCTCCTATCGACACCAAAGCCAGACGCCTTGTGAATTTCGACGAACGCCTTCAACGTGCCATCGAACGGGTGCTCGCACCGCCCAGCAACGCCGCGGCGAAGAGGCTGCACAAGCTCTGAGCGAAGAACAATGTAAACGGCTGCATTCGCAGCATCGCTTGCAGCTATCAGAGCAAATTGAAAAGGTGCTTCGCCGGCTGCCGCAGCACTTTCCCGGGTTTCAGTATGAAAATGTGGTGAGCGATCGGGGTTGGGGGGCTGCGGTAAGCCGTGACGACGCCGATGTGGGGCACTGCCGGCCGCGATCGAACGTCTTCAGCCGCCTGGAAATGGTCGTCCGGCCGTACAGTTCAGCCCACATTCTGGAATTGGCGGCCCGCGGCACCATTCGCAACAAAGAAGTTTACAACCGCAGCCATTACCAGCCGTTGGGACAGGTTGATTTGGATCGCTTTCAGGAGATGGTCGACCTGTGGGTGCTGGAATATGCAGAACTCTATGCGGCCAGAGAATAGGCGACCGCAGGAGGGGCGGTTCTAAGCCAGCGCCGGCGCATGAAATCGCCCCGCGCTCTTCGGCTTTCGCCATCTGAGCGCGGGGCAAATATCGGTCAAACAGACCGCTCCGCCTTCCGTGCGGCCGACAAAGATTCCGTCCAAGCGAATAGGCTGGGCTGGAAAGGTGGGATAAATACCCAAGCCCATCGTAACCGCGGCACTACTTCGAGCAGCAACCGCCGCTGCAAGTCGAGCAGCATGAGCTGCAGCAGTGACGGCAACAACGGCGATGCCCAAAGGCATACGACTCGCTGCAGGTAGCAGCCAACACCGCCGCGGCCAGAACCAACAATTTCACAAACTTCATAATCAAATCCTCCACTGACAGAAACAAACAAGGGCCAACGATCCACAACACGCCGGCAATCACCGAGAGGGCTCGGCAAGATTCGCTTGCCTCGTCCACGGTTTTGGCTCAGGCCGGTGCTAGCACAAATCGGCCCTTGCCCGTCAAAGTTGCCAGATCCGAATGTGAATTTCGCGAAGCTGGATAATCTTTAACGTCCGACGAGTCACCCTTAGAACACATCGGCGGCCGAAGTTCAAGCCCCCGACGGCTTCGCTTCCGGATCCAGGCAACAATCGCATTCTGCGGCGGTTGTAGGCTGGATCCGAAGTTTGATGATTTGACACAACCGATTGCCATCATTGCAGTTGTGCCATTAACCGGTGATGAAATCGCTGGCCGATCGATCGACGGGCAACGGCGTAATGTCGGGCTCCACGTACTCCGCTTTGGCCTGTGGCGACATCAGCAGTTCCGGCGAGTAGAACAGCCGCAACACCTTCATTTGCGATAGTTCCGGGTGCTGGTCGCAGAATTCGTCGGCAGTTTCCTTCGGGCCGTACTTGCTCAGAATGAAGTTCACCAGCCGCATCCAAGCTTGCGTGATGGTTTCGTGATAGCCTCGGTCGATCGACTCCGGCACCTGATGAGCGGCGTTGTACCGTTTAATGGCGGCGCGAATGTGCTCGATCGCATCAGGCAATGGGAATTGCCGCAAATAAAGGTACGCCGCCTTCACATGCTGGCGATGCCGCCACTGCTCTTCGGGAAAGGTGCAATCTTCAAACTGACGAAGAAAAGTAACGTCGTCCATCGATCGAGAGTCAAATGCTGTCGGGTTTGATTTAACGCGGGCCGGTTTTACGAACCGTAACTCAATAAAAGACAGCTAAGGAAGCAATGACTGGAAGAATTGCACGGCCTGAGGTGCTTGCCCACGCATATCCCAAACGAAGTCGCCCATGCCAAACTGTGCCAGCACGTACTTCCCCATCGCCAGTTGTCCGATTGCCGCGTAGCCAACCGCGAATTGGCCGATGGCAAATGTCGAGGCAATCGCCAATTGCCCAAGTGCCAAGATGCCAGTGCAGGCTTGCCCCAGACCAAAGGCGATTCCCAGCCCTAACTGACCAATCGCCACTAAGCCTGCCGAAGCTTGTCCGATGGCAAGAACTCCGATGGCCAGGCGGCCGACGGCAATCACGCCTTTGGCCACAATTCGCTTGCCTGTCTCCGGGCACTTGCCGCTCGTGAAGTGCAGTAGCGGCCAACCAAACATCGATCGGTGGGAAACGAACTCCTCAAACAATTGGCCGTCGGGGTAGACGAATCGCCGCCAATGGCCGAAGCGGGTTTCGGCCAGCTTGTACTCAATATCCGCTAGCAGCAGGTTGGACATTGTTGAGTTGTTCATCGGAGCGATTTGTGGCAGTGAAAGTTGTGGTTTGCTCGATCGTCGAGATTATACCGCTCTACCCGGTTCAAAATCGCCGGGTTTCAGGCAGCTTGGTTTTCGACAAAATCGGCTATCGCAGGGTTCGGCCAAAGTAGCCAAGTTGGGCCATGCGTTCCACCAGATGCTGGGCGACCGGTCCGGCCGCGGTGTCGGCATTGCCGGCATGCTCTACAACCACGACGAACGCCACCCGTGGCTGATCGGCCGGGGCGTAACCAACGAACCAGGCGTGTTCCGGTTTCCCGGGTCCCGTTTCCGCCGTGCCGGTCTTTCCAGCAATCGAGACGGCAGCCAAATCGACCGTCGCGTGGGCCGTGCCTTGTTCATCCGAAACCGCTTGCCGCAAGCCATCGCGAATGGCAGACACCATTTTTTCGTCCAGTCCGGGAATGGCGTACGGCGGATCAAAGCGGATTGGGTCGGCGACATCGGAGCCGGGGGTTGTTGCATCATCCGACGAGAATGCAATTCGTTCGGCAACGTGCGGCGTCACCAACTTGCCGCCATTGGCAATGGCGGCCACGGTTCGCACAATCTGCAGCGGCGTGGCGGTGGTCGTGCTCTGGCCGATGGCAATTGGCAGTGCATCGATCCGCGCTTGTCTTGTGGCGCTATCAACCGCGAGATTCACAGCCGGCAATTTTCCGGCAACTTCTCCGGGCAAATCGATACCCGTTTTCGCTCCCAATCCAAATCGCCCGGCCCAATCCAAAATTGGCGTGGCGCCAAGTTGCTCGGCGTGTTGAAAGAAATAAACATTGCAACTGCGCGCAGCGCCGGTCAGCGTAATCGGTCCGTGTCCGATGCCGTAGCGGCGATAAATGGCGAAGCGCAACGCATCGGGCTGGTGCAAATAGCCCTGGCATTCCACCGGCGCGAGGATCGACGCCAGAAGCCAGAATTGCAGCCGCCGAAACAATTTTGAACACCGAGCCCGGCGGCAGCGCCATTTGCACCGTGCGATCGAACAGCGGCCGAGCCGGATCGGTCAACCAACGAGCCACCGCGGGCGAGCTTGCTTGCACAAATGCATTGGGATCGAATCGCGGCGCAGCGGCAGCGGCAAGAATCGCTCCATTGCGAACATCGATGGCAATGACCACGCCACCGGCAGCGGCGTCGAGTTTTTCATCGCCACTGGGCAACCGGCGAGCCAATGCCTGATCGAGAATCGATTGTGCCGACCGCTGCAGGGCGGTATCGAGCGTGATCACTAAATCGTCCCCATCGGCCGGTTCGCGCATGGTTGTGGAGCTGTGAACCACGCCGCGAACATCGAGCTCATCGAGAATTACACCACGCTGGGCGCAAAGCAAAGATTCGTACTGCCGTTCCAAGCCGCTGCGCCCGAGCCAATCGTCAGGATCGTAATCTCCTTCGCCTTTTGGGAGAGGGCTGGGGTGAGGGTGCCAGCCGTCCGCAGACAGCCCCTCGTCCTGCCCTCTCCCAAAGGGAGAGGGTTCCACGGCCAGCTCTTCCGCATTCACGCGTCCCAAATATCCCAACATGTGCGCCGCCAAATCGCCTTGCGGATACGCTCTTCGATAGGCTTTAACCAGCTTCACGCCTGGATAACGATCGGGATTGGCTTCAATCTCTGCGACGGCTTCGACCGGCAGCCCTTCATAGACCACGTGCTCCGAAACTTCTTCGGCAATGACGACCGGCGAATCGACCGGCGGATGGTCCAGCGCAAACAGGGCGTCCACAATGCTGCGACCGATTCGCGCCGGCAAACCCAAATTGGTATCGGCGGAGTCGTGCTCGTCGGGGCGGCGAACTGCATCGGCTTGTGCTTGATGCCGTGCGTTGACGCTAACCGACATCGATTGCACGCGGCGTTGAATTCGCTCGGTCCGCGATTGCCACTGGGCATCGGTCAGCCCACACAATTCCGCTAAATGGTGCGTAAGATCGTGCCGCTCGTCCAAAATGGTTCGCTCTTCTTCGGCCACACGATTGGAATCGCGACGCTCGGTTGTCGATAATCGCAATCGAGCCGTGCGCCGCAGCCACCGCAGATTGGCAGGTTCTTCCAGCCAGCGGTAATTCACCGCCAGCGCCACAACCGGCTGATCGCAGGCCAGCACCGTGCCGTCGCCGGCCAGAATTCGGCCGCGCATGGCGGGGACCGATTGCTTGCGCACAATCGGCTCAGCGGCAACCGCGCGGTAGTCGGGCCCATCGTGCAATTCGATGACGACCAGCCGGACGACAATCGTGATTGATAACACTACGAATGCCGCAAACATCCAGACTAAGCGATCTGTCGAGACGAAAAGCGAGAATTCGTTCAACGCAGAGGTTTTCGAGGGACCGGCAGCCGCCGGTTTGACAGTAGCGCCGTGGCGGAATGGAATGGTTTCAATGGCCATCGCTATTCTCCGCCGAGCACGCTCTGGCTGCGACGGTTCTCACTGCGCCAACCGATGACCATCAGCAGCGGAATCGACACCGCTGCGGTATACAGGCCGACCAGCGCACTACGTTCGATCAGCATTCGCAGCGGCAGCGTCGTCGCGCCCGTCAATCGCAATATGAATCCTTCGAGCAGCGTGATTATGGTAGCGGCAAACCAGATGATGCTGACGCGCCGGAAAATGGTCCAAGACCAATCGCCGTCGCAACCACACGGCACAGTAGCCGACCACGGCGAACACGCCCATGCCGATTCCCAGCGGCGCCGCCGAATTCAAATCGTTGACCAGTCCCACGATGGCCACGACGACGATGGCACTGCGGCTGGCCGACATCGTCAACCAAACGAAAGCCACAAGCACCAGCAAGTCGGGCCCGGCCCCTGCCACTTCCCAGTGCGGCAAGAGCCAGCTTTCCAACACCGCGGCGAGATAAATGAGCGGGATGAGGGCAGCGGGGGACATAGTGCAGTGGGGAATGAAGAACTGACTTTATGTGCGCGTCGCGCGATCCATAGTCGCGGCTTTATGTTTACTGTCCACTGGCCAGCCGCGCAGGATTGACTTCCATCCGCAGCACGGCCACTTGTGCCGGTGGCGAATTCAGCGCCACCGCGGGCTCCATCCAGATTTCCCAATGGGCTGCCCCCGGCTTGCGTTCCAAACGCACCACGCGGCCATACAACAGCGGCACATCGAGCACGCCGTCATCGGCGGTGAAAACCAAATCGCCCGCGGCGACCGGTTGCGTGGTTTCAACCATTTCGATTTTGCACAGCGATTCGCCCCGTCCGACGAGCACGCCACGGGCTGCGAAGCGCAGTCTTCCCTCGTGCTGTGAAGCCAATTGCACCAGATCGCGATAACCGGCGTCGGTCACGCGCTGGACCGTGCTGGTGTGCGAACCAACTTCCGCCACTTTGCCCCACACTCGACTGCCGGCCAACACGAATCGACCAGCCTCAACCGCGGCATCACGCCCTTGATCGACCAAGGCACGGTCGGAGTTGGTTTCACGTTTGGTTTCGCCGGAAACCGAATTATTGCGCCCCGCATCAATCACCAATGAATCAGCAGTGGCGCCGCGCGACCGGCCCACATCTAAAATGTCGCGCGCTTGCAAATACGCCTTGGCCTGTCGTCCCAAAACCCGTGCGGCGATGGTTTGCGACAACAGCAGCGGTGGTAGATGGCTGCGATTCTCCTGGCCGTCGGCGCTGTCATTGTTTTCGGAAACCGCGCTGCTCTCCGAAGCGGCGCCTCGATTGCTGCGGGCCACGAGCAATTCCATTTCGAGTCGCTGCACCTGATCGTTCAACTCGGCAATTTGTTGCTGTGCCGCCGTGGAATCGGAGCCATCAGCATAACGAATCGACATCCAACAATCCCCCGCCCAATTAGAGATGGTCGTAAGCACCTGTTGCCCGGGCCGCAGCGCCTCTCTCCAGCCATCGCGCAGCGGTTGCGTTGTTGAATGGGGAGCAAAAGCCAATCCAATTGCAATGGCCAGCACCGCAACCAGCATCGTGATGGGCGATACAATCCGCCGTATGTTTTCTGTTCGGTTAGGCTGCATCGTCGCTCGATTCCACAAAGTTGCGCCAGGCGTCGAGATGTTCCAAGCACACGAGCGTCCCGCTGACCACGGCCGACTGCGGATCGGCCGCCACATGGGCTGGAATGCCAGTTCGTTCTGCAATCCAATAATCCAAGCCACGCAGCTGCGCGCCGCCGCCGCAGAGTACCATGCCGCGGTCGATCAAATCGGCCACCAGGTCGGGCGAACACAGATCGAGCACCGAGCGAATGGCATTCAGCAATCGCTCCAGCGGTTCAGCCAGTGCCTCGCGCACTTCGGCGCTGGTGATCTCCAAGCGGCGCGGCAGGCCGGTGGCAATATCCAACCCGCGGACCTCGTCAGTTTTTTCTTCCTCGATTTGCCACGCGCTGCCCAAAGTGATTCGCAATTGTTCGGCGGTCGATAAGCCAATGCGCAAACCGCGGTGGCGACGGAGCCAATCGAGAATGGCTTCGTCCATCTGATCGCCGCCGGTGCGAATCGATTTTTCTGCCACCACATCGCCCAAGCTGAGAATCGCCACTTCGGTTGCGCCGGCCCCGATATCGATCACCATTCCGGCGATCGGCTCGGCGATCGGCAGCTTCACGCCCAAGGCCGCGGCCTGGGCTACTCGCAAGAGCATGACCTGACCGGCGCCTGCGCGATGGGCGCTGGTGTAAATGGCCCGTTTTTCGACCTGGGTCAAACAGCCGGGCGCGGCAATCAACAGCCGCGGCCGCAAGCCGAATCGCCTGGGCCGCACTTTGTTCAGGAAGTAGCGCAGCATCGCCTCGCACAATTCGAAATCGGTAATCACACCCGCCGAAAGCGGACGCACCACGCTGACCGAATCGGGCGTGCGGCCCCACATTTGCCGCGCCAAATGGCCGACGGCGCAGCCGCTGGACAGAATGCGATTGCTGGTGCGCGCCACCGCCACGACCGAAGGCTCTTCGAGCACCACGCCTTCGCCCGGCAGGGCCACGCGCGTGGAAGCGGTACCCAAGTCGATCGCTAGATCGCAACGCAGCAGTGCGGCAAAGCGTGGGAGCATCCGTGCTCGGGGTGTAAGAGTTTTAGTGAATTGGGTCGCCGTCCTGGCGACTTGCCCGACGTGGCCATCGGGGCTCAATAGCTACGGGTTCTGATCGGGTGCTGGCGGCGTGGCCGGCGCCGCAGGTGCATCTGCGGGTGGGGACGTTGGAATTGCATTTGTCGGCGACGGCGTGTCAGCACCAGGCGCAGCAGCGTCCCCCGGCTCCGACAACGCTGGCGGCGGAGGAACTTTGGCTTCGGCCGCGACCCTGGTGCTCAAACCATCGTAGGCCTTCATTTCCAAAAACAGAAACAGGCAGCCGATGGCGACGAACACGAACGACAAAATCAGCATCACCGTGTAAATGTTCCCCGTTTGCTTGCGGAGGAACACGCCACGGCCAGCGTCAGATGGGCTTAAGTCGGCTAGAGACATTGTCACCCCGTTGAATCGGAAGTTGCTGATAGTCGGTCAAAATTGTGCCCACTGCTTTGTCGGGTCGAGCATCTACAATGCGGACGCGACCCACGTACTTGTCACCCCGATAAATGTCGAGGTCTTGGCCAATGCGCACGCCGTCGTCCATGCCGATCGAAAGTTCAACCCGCGTGCGCGAAACGTCGACGATTCTGCCGGTGACGGGTATTGTCGAAGCATCCACCGGATCGTTGATTGTTCTGCCCACGGCGGCCAGCAACTGCTTGGCCCGCGTTACGTCGTCGGTCAACTGCATGTTGCGTTCGGTCAGCACGGCGTTTTGCCCACTGGCCACGGCCAGTTGATCGGCGAGCATGGTGGCCCGTTTGATTTGGTTATCGGTTTCTTGCTGCGACTTGGCGATTTCGGTGCGAAGCGATTTGTTTTCATCCGTGGCGTTTTTCAAATTGTTTTCGGCCGTACCCAAGGTTGTATTACTCGCCGCCAAAGCCGCTTCGCTCTTGCTCAGCAGATCGGTCTTGGTGGTGTTTTCCGTCCGCAGGGTGTTGATGACTGCTTCGGCCTTGGCCAGCGCTTGAATCTTGGCGGCGTTCTCGGCCTTGGCTTGCAGCTCGTATTTGCGGCGTTCTTCGTCGAGACGTTGATTGTCTTTGTAAGCCTGCTCTAGCCGAGCCTTATAGCCGGGTCGGGCCGGATCGGTGCGCATAATTTCTTCGCGCCAGTTTCGGTGGGTGCTGTACACCATGATCGAGAACGTGGCGAACATGATGCTCATGATGAAAATCAGAGCCACGAAGATTTTGCCGACCAGATTCATCGTCAACTCTCCGCGCGCCGAAGGTCAAAAAACCGGCGCGATTAACCTGTAAGCCGCCACGACCCGTTGCGGGGAAAATCGAGAACGATCCGTGAACCGCAACCGGTCGAAATCCGACGGCAATGTCGCCCAACCCACACGGCGACTCCGCACCGCGATCCTGGGCCGATAAGTTCCTGCACCACTAGGAGATAGCTCCTGAAAAGACATTTTCAGTATAGTTACGGCCCGAGGGCAATGTCAATTCTGGCGAGGAAAGCCCGGAAACCTGGGCCGGATGCCTCCGGAGGTCGCGGGGTCTAAAAGTCGAAGTGTCTAAAAGTCGAAAAGTGAGCATTTTGCTGATTTCTTGTCTTCCAGAAATAGTTTGCTCTTAACCTTATGGCTCTGCGACTTTTCGACTCTTCGACCCAGTTCTCGCCTTCCGCCAATCCCAAAGCCCAATCACCGCCAATCCAACGCAGCCTGCCAGACACAGGCCGGAAAACCAGTCACCGTGGTCTAAATAATGGCTGCGGCGGGTATCGAGCGCCACCGGAGCGATCAGCACGTCCGACTTTCGCCGCGGCCCCTGTTGCACAATGCGGCCGTCGCCGTCGATCGAGGCCGAAAAACCCGTGTTCGCGGCAATCACCAAAGGTTTCCGCATTTCGATGGCCCGAAAGACGCCGCAGGCCAGATGCATATCGAGTTCGCTGGAAGCGCGGAACCAGCCGTCGTTGGTAATGTTTACCAGCACATCTGGCTCTTCGCCCTGCGCGCAATTGCAGCACCTGGCGGCGGATTAAATGCGGGATGACCGTCTCGTAGCAAATGTCGGGGGCATAGCGCACCGCACCAAGTTTCTGCGCCACCGCTGTGGTGCCGGAGGTCAAGCCGCCGGTCAGCGGGGTGATGGTGTAGAGCCAGGGAATGTACTCGGCCAGCGGAATGTACTCGCCGAACATCACCGGATGCATTTTGTCGTACCGCGCGAGGGGCTGACCTTGCGAATCGACAAACAGCGCGCTGTTGAAGTACTGCCGGCCATCATTCGCATAGTGCGCGGCATCGATTCCCAACAGCAACGGCGGCGGCAGCGGGGCACCGTGCTTGTCTTCCACTTCAGAGCGAAAAACATTCTGCAAGTTGCGAAGATTTTCGAGGCTCACACGGGCCAATTCCGTGGGCGAATGCTGCCAATCGGCCGGTGGTTTGAAATCGGGCTCGAAGGAAAACAGTCCATAGCGATACATGGTCTCGGGCCAGACAAGCAAATCGATATGCGGTTGTTCATCCAAGGCCCGCTTCGAAAGCCGCAGATATTCTTCGAACACCGCCTGCTGTTGGCTGTCGTCTGTCTTGATTTCGACGTCGATCGAACCTTGGATGAGCGCGATGGTTGGCCCGGGCCGGGCGTAATCGCCCGACATGCGCCAGTGGCCATATCCAAGCGCCCCGGCCATCACCACTGCCGCTGGAATTGCCGGCCAGATAGCAACTTTTCCCTGATTCCCGACTCCCGACGCCCGACTTCTGCTTTCAGCCACACTTCTCACCCCATGCCCCTCTCCCACAAGGGGCGAGGGGAGATTTTGCCAGGGAATCATCCGTGCCACGCACGCCGCGACAAACATCACTAGTCCGCTGATGCCGTAGCAGCCGACGACATCGGCCGCCTGAATGACGCCGAGCCAATGGATTTGTGTGTGAGCGAGGCTGCCCATCGTGAACCCGCTCAGCAAATGTCCGCGGGCGAGTTCCAGCCCGGTGAAAACAATCGGTGCCGCCAGTACGATGGAAATGCCCAAACGATGCACCGCCACGCGGCACAGGCCGACGAACACGGGAATGTAAAACGCCAGATAAAACGCCAGTGCCAGCCAGCCGAAGTAGGTGGTCCAATGCGGTAACCTCAGCCAATGGATTGCGCCTAGCCAAAATGCGAAACCTGCGATCCACAGTTTGAAATACGGCTGTCGGCCTTCGAGCTGCGACTGACGAACCAGTAGCAGCCACGGCACGGGCGCAATCCAGGCCAGCGGCCACAAATCCCACGGCGGCAGCGCGGCATACATCAGCAGGCTGCCGAGGAGGCCCTGGCCCAACGTCGACTGCAAGAAGACGATGGCGTGGTTCGGCAACGATTGTGCTGTCATCGCCGTAGGTTCAGCGCTGCGATTTGGCCCGCTTGTGCGGCGACGTTCTTTCGGATTGGCGGTGATTGGGGTCATTGTGCTGTGCGCTCAGGTCTTTCGATCATTATCGCAGATGCCAAGCGTACGGCAGCCAGCAAAATCGGGCCAGAGCGATTCACAAGCCCAGGGACCATCGCGGCGATGGTGCCCGCAACCCCTGAGTGCGTCACACGAGCAAGACGTCGACCGTTTCGCCCGCCTGATAGCTGCGATCACCGGCCGGAAATGCAATCAAAGCGTTGGCCCCGACGAAACCGCGCAAATCGGCGGAACCTTGCCAGCGTATTGGCTCGACGGTCGCGCCATCAGCCGATCTGTGCCAGACCGCCGGATGATAGGTTGGCCGATCGCCACGGTGGACAAATTCGCAGGCCAACTTCCCCGCTTGCAGGCGATGCACACTGTCGACAGAACGATCCGCGATTTTTGCAATCGCCGGTTTCACGAACAGCTCAAAACACACCAAGCTGCTAATCGGGTTGCCGGGCAGGCCGAAGACGAGAGTCGTCCTTTGTCCGTTGTCCTTTGTCCGTTGCACGCCAAACCACAACGGCTTGCCGGGTTTCAGATTCACTTTGTGAAAAACTTGCTCGACGCCCAACTCCATCAGCACTTTGGGCACCAGGTCTAGCACACCCGCAGAAACGCCGCCGGAAATGAGCAGCACCTCGCTTTCCAAGCCCTGCGAGATTGCCCGCCGTAAATCTGCTACCTCATCGCGAGCAATGCCCAAGTCAATCGGCATTGCGCCGGCCTTTTGCACCGATGCCGTCAAAAGCGGACCATTGGAATTGCGAATTTGGCCGGCGCTGGGCATTTTGTCGGCCGGAACCAATTCGTTGCCCGTCGAAAGCAGGGCTACCGTCACGGGACCAATCGCTTGCATCCTCGCCCGTCCGACTTCGGCCAGAAGACCGATTTCCGCCGGCCCAATCAGCGCGCCGCGTTGGAGTACGACGTCACCGCGACGCAGCGATTTACCACACGGCAAGATGTTTTGGCCACGCTGAAAGTGATTGTCTTTGATTTCGACTAGGCTGCCGTTTAGCTTCGTCAGCTCGATCATCACCACCGCATCGGCACCTGCGGGAATCGGTGCGCCGGTCATGATCCGAGTGCCATGGCCCGAGGTCACGCTGCGGGTGGGAAGAGAGCCGGCCGTGACTTCCTCCAGGACTTCAAGCTGAGCGCGACCAGCTTTGAGATCAGCACTATTGATCGCGTAACCATCGACCATCGACTTATCATGCTGTGGACTGTCGATGTCGCTAACGATGTCTTCGGCCAACACCAAACCCAACGCATCGGCCAGCGCCACGTCGCTCGGCGGCTTGGCGGTGGCGTGTTCGAGGACTCGACTCAACGCTTCAGCGACAGAAAGCATGCGGTGTTAACTTCGCAAGCACTGGAAAAAATCAATAAATAGTCGGATGGACAACGCCCTCCGGAGAATCACCCGTTGAGACTCAAATCATTGGCGTTTCTCCAGAGGCCGTTGGCCTCCGGCTGGCGTTTGATGTTCAAAAACTTTCGCAAAATATCGGTGCCGCCTTGCGTTAAAAAACTTTCCGGATGGAATTGCAGGCCGAACGTGGGATGTTGCTTGTGGCGCACACCCATGATTTCTTGGCCGCCGTCGGGAGCGTCGGCCCAGGCGGTCACTTCATAGTCTGGCGAGAGCGTGCCCGGCTCAATCACCAGGCTGTGGTAGCGTGTGGCTTCAAATGGATTCGGCAGGCCCTCGAACAAATCGCGGCCGGTATGGTGAATGCGGTCCACTTTGCCGTGCATCAGTTGTTTGGCTCGCACGATTTTTCCGCCGGTCGCCTGGCCGATCGATTGATGCCCCAGGCACACGCCCAATAGCGGCAGCTGGCCGGAGAAACGGGTAATGCACTCGCAAGAAATCCCCGCTTCGCTCGGCGTGCAGGGGCCGGGCGAGATGATGAGATGCGTGGGCTTTTGCTTGGCAATCTCGTCGGTCGTGATCCGATCGTTGCGGTGCACCTGGAGTTCAATCGACGGATCGATCTCTCCCAACCGCTGCACGAGGTTGTAAGTGAAGGAATCGTAGTTGTCGATCAAGATGATCACGGCAGTTTGTGTGTTTACAGCTTGACGGCACGACCGATGACTGCGTCTTTATTCTGAGACAAGTGTGGAGGGATGCGGTTCGCGGTTGACCAGCGGCAGCACCTGGGGCTGATACACTGTTGTGTACGCCTGGGCGGTGCGGTGTTTGTCGAGCGCTTCCTGCGACTGCCAGCGCTCCATCAGCAGAAACTTCGTGGGATCGTTATTGGAATGATACACTTCGAATCGCAGGCAACCGGGTTCTTGTCGCGAAAGCCGCGCTTGCTCGGCGAGCAAATCGCGAATCTGTGCCGTTTGAGCCGGATCTTTGACAGTCAGCCAAATGTTGAGGTAGAGCATGGCGGTGTTCGAATGACGGTGGGTGGGCAACGCGGCGACAATCCATGCCAGCGGATGCTAGTTTAGCCCGAGCCACTAGGCGGGGAGAAGACGTCGGAACGAAGGGTGGCTGGGGTCGAGGCCGCCGATCCCCCGGAATGGAGCATCGCTGGGGGCTCACTTCGTTCGACCCCAGCCACCCAGAGTGCTATTCTTGCGGCCGCAGCGTTTTGAGGCGTTCGGCAGGCGGAGTAAGATGATCGACACGCAGGCCGAATTTTTCGCCAACTTTTACCGCCAGGCCGCGGCCAATGCGATGTTCGCCGACGCACAGTTCCAGTGTCTCTTCGCACGATTTGTCGAACTGAATGAGCGAGCCGGGTGCCAATTCCAGAATCTGCTTGACCGGCTGCTTTTTGGCCGCCAGCGTGACGGTAACCGGCACTTTCACGTGCAATAGGTTCCGTGTGTAGACCGGCAGCGCTTCCAACGATGGTGCCACCGACTTCGCGGCTTCGGATGCAGTGACGTCAGGTTCAGGCATAGCGAAAGGTGCTTTTGAAAATAGCCGGAGGGGCAAAGCCCTCCGGAGAACCCGCAATCGATCGACAACTTTTCGGTAGGTCTCCGGAGGCTGTTAGCCAGCGGCTAATTGATATGATTCTGCGAAACGCAGCCATCCCGCATCAATCTGTTCATCGGCTGTCGAGGCCGCAAACTTTGCGTCGTCGTCTTGAATTCACCAGCCGTGTGCTATCACGCGGCTTGGGATATAATTCGATGGACTACAAAACTCTCGACCGACACGGTCGGGCTATGTACTGGCCGCTGACCGCCGAACACTGACTACTGCCCATGCCTGCTAGCACCGCCGATATCGTCCGTCCCGGTTCGCCGGCGTTTGAGTTCAAACCGTATCGCAGTTTGTCGAACGATGAACTGACGCGGCGGATCAATGCGGTGCGCGCCGAGTTTGACTGCGCGGCTGTTGATTTTGGGCCATCATTATCAGCAAGACGAAGTGATTGCGCTTTCGGATCTGCAAGGCGACAGCTATCAGCTAAGCAAGATGGCGGCCGAGAGCCACGACTGTCGGTTCATCGCTTTTTGCGGCGTCCATTTCATGGCTGAGACCGCCGACATTGTGGCGAACCGGCCGGAAAAATTGGCGGAGCGCAACGGAGAACGCGTGACCGTCGTGTTGCCCGACATGGCGGCGGGTTGCTCGATGGCCGATATGGCGGCGATCGATCAGGTGGAAAGCTGCTGGGAAGAACTTGGCGAAGTGATCGACACAGCTGACATCACGCCGGTCACGTACATCAACTCCGCCGCCAGCCTGAAAGCGTTCTGCGGTCGCCACGGCGGAATTGTTTGCACCTCCAGCAATGCGGCGGCCGTGCTGAAATGGGCTTTTGATCGCACGCAGCGAGTACTGTTCTTTCCCGATCAGCACCTCGGTCGCAACACGGCCAAGGCGATGGGCATTCCGCTCGCGGAAATGGCCCTGTGGAACCCGCACGCCGATTTTCTGGGGGGCAACACGCCCGAGATTCTGCAAAACGCCAAGGTGCTGTTGTGGCAAGGTCACTGCAGCGTGCATGCGATGTTCCGGCCCGAGCATGTCGATGCGTTTCGCGCCAAGTATCCGAGCATCAAAGTTTTGGTGCATCCAGAGTGTCCGATGGAAGTGGTCGACAAAAGCGACCACAGCGGCAGCACGAGCAAGATTATCCGCACCGTCGAAGAAGCGCCAGCGGGCACGAAATGGGCGATCGGGACGGAGCTGCACCTGGTGAATCGCTTGAAGCACGAGCATCCGGAGCAAGAAATTCATTTCCTCTCGCCGGTGGTGTGCATGTGCGCGACGATGTACCGCATCGACCTAGCACACTTGTGCTGGGCCTTAGAAAACCTTGCCGCCGGCACGCTAGTGAATGTGATCAAAGTCGATCCGGAGACCGCGCACCATGCTTTGGTGGCACTGGAAAGAATGTTGGCGGTGCGATAATTCACACCCGCTTTCGGTGTAGCGGCCGGGCTGTGCCCGGCGCTTCACGCGGAGTGAACTCCGCCGCTACACGGTTAGCCATCGCGATTCAAAATCATACCGTCGCAGTCTGGGCTGCATATTGCTCGGTCCAGGCCAGAAGATCGGCCACGCCTTTGCGGTGGCAGAAATCGCCAAAGGTTTCTCCTTCGTGGCGGTCGCTTTTGAAATACACAAACAGCGGCACCAGTGTGGATACCACTTCCTCGGCCGAGACTAAATCTTTGTAGATAAAATTCAGCCGATCGCCCAACAGCCGGCCGCCAACCAGCACGGTGTATTTGCCCGCCGTTTTGCCGACCAGGCCGATATCGCAGTTGTAAGGCCGGGCACAACCGTTAGGGCAACCGGTCATGCGGAGCGTGAAGTTTTCTTTCGCCAAGCCGAGCTTCGCGAGCTCGACTTCCAATTGATCGATCATGCCGGGCAGTGCGCGTTCGCTTTCAGTAACGGCCAATCCGCAAGTTGGGTAAGCAACGCAGGCCATCGACCAACGGCGGACGTTGGAGATTTCTTCCGACAGCTTCACGCCGTGCCGGTGCAGAATCGCTTCTAATTGCGCACGTGATTCTGCCTGCAAATCGCAGAACAAAATACTTTGATGCGAGGTCAGTCGAATACTGGGTCGCAGCGTGTGGCACACTTCGCGAAGTGCGGTCTTCAGCTGCAAGTGCTCGTTGTCCAAAATGCGGCCGTTTTCGATGTTCAGCCCGTAGAAGCAGCGGCCGTCGCCTTGTTCGTGCCAGCCCATGTGGTCGTCAAAGCCCCACACATCTTCCGAGTCGGGTGGAGCGAGCGGCTGACCGTAATACTCTTCGACCTTGGCCTTGAACCAATCGAGACCGCGGTTGGCGATCAAGTATTTTAGTCGCGCCACTTTGCGATCGGTCCGGTTGCCGAAATCGCGCTGCACTTTGACGATGGCGGTGCAAACGTCGAGCACCTGGTGCGGCTCGATGAACGCCATTCGCTTGGCGACGGCGGGAAATGTTTTAGCAGCGCTGGGTGTGACGCCCATGCCGCCGCCCACGAGCACGTTGTAGCCAATGATGCGGAAGTCGCGGCAAATGGCCATGAGGCCCACGTCGTTGGCATACAGATCGACGCAGTTGTCGCCCGGCAGGCCGATTGCAAACTTGAACTTGCGCGGCAAATAAGTCGGGCCATAGATCGGCTCGACTTCTGCTTGCCGTTCTCCTCTTTCCCCTTGTGGGAGAGGGGTCGGGGGTGAGGGTTGCTGTCCATTGTCAGCATGACCATTGGCGCCGCTGCCGCCCAGATACTGCTCTTCATTGGTCGCTGGATCGCGGAGCCAAATTTCATGGTAAGCCCGAGTGCGCGGCGTCAAGTGTTCGGCCAAGGCGTCGGCGAGCTGCTGCATTTCTTCATGCACCGAGTCGTTGTAATGCGGCGCCGGGCAGCACATCACGTTGCGTTTCACATCGCCGCAGGCGGCCAAAGTCGAGAGTTTGATTTCGTTGATGCGGCGAATCGTTTCCTGCAAGTTGCGCTTCGACACACCGTGCAATTGCAATCCCTGGCGGCTGGTGATGCGCAGTGTGCCGTTGCCCAGTTCATCGCACATGGCCAGCTCGCCAAGCAGTTGGTCGCTCGTCATTTTTCCACCGGGCACGGCAGAGCGGACCATGAAAATGTATTGCCGCAGGCTCTTGCCGCCTTCCCGATGGGTGCGCTGTTCCCGATCGTCTTGCTGATACGTGCCGTGAAACTTCAGCAGCGCGGAATTGTCTTTGTTGAACTTGTCGGTCGGCTCGTGCAATTCCTGGGCGATGGTGCCGCGCAGAAAATGGCTATTGGCTTTGACGGCTTCGGCGGCCGAGAGTTTTTCGGTCTGAATTTCGCTATCGGCCATGATCGAACTGCGCCGCCTTTCGAAAAATCGGTGGGATGGGCAAAAATGCCGTCCGTGGAGAATGTACCTTTACGATTTACCCAGGTACAACGCAAAACCGCAAAAGATCAGTAACATTATCGTGATTATTAGGATTAAGACTTCAATCGTCAACTTATGATAACTCGCTTGAAACCGCTTCGCGAGGGCATTTTGCCTGCGAAAACCGACCCAATCCGGCCGCTTCGCTTTGCCGCTGAGTGTGCCTCAGGTAGCATCCCCGCATGCCATTGAACGAAAACAACAAGCCCACGTTAATTCCCGCCGCGGCTTGGCGACATCTGGCCGTGGTAATTGCAACGGGCTTTTGGTTCGGCCGCGCACCCTTTGCCCCCGGCACAGTGGGCGCCGTTTGGGGATTGCCGCTGGCTTGGTGCATCGGCTTTCTGCCGAACATCGGCTTACAAGCTGTTGTCATCATAGTGCTGTGCATTGCTGGGATTCCGATTTGCACGATCGCCGCCAGGCAGCTTGACGGATTGAAAGATCCCGGCTGCATCGTGCTCGATGAAATTGCGAGTTTGCCAATCACGTTTTTTCTTGTGCCGCACGACACCTTGATCCGGCCGCTGGTGCTAATCATTGGTTTTGCACTGCACCGTTTGTTCGACATCACCAAGCCGCCGCCGGCTCGGCAACTGGAACTCTTGCCGGAAGGCCTGGGCATCATGGCCGACGACTGGGCTGCCGGGGTCTATTCGTGCCTGGCGCTGCACGCGATACTTTGGACGGGCTGGATCTAATGCAGGGCAGTATTAACCGCAGAGGGCGCAGAGGAACGCTGAGGCAGCGCAGAATGAATTTTAATTTTTATAGTGTTGTATTTCCTCTGTGATCCTCCGCGTCCTCTGCGGTGAGTAATTCGCTGATTCCTGGATAATGCTCGATGACAGCAAAACTGCTGGACGGTAAATCGCTCGCCGCTCGATTGCAGGCGGACATCGCGCGCCGCGTGGCGGAATCCAAATCGCAATCGGGCGTCACGCCCTGTTTGGCGGCGGTGTTGGTGGGCGAGAATCCGGCCAGCGAGGTTTATGTTCGCAACAAGCGGCAGGCTTGCGAACGTGTTGGGATGGCGAGTCAACTGCATTGCTTGCCGGCTACCGTTTCGCAGCAGGAATTGCTCGATCTGGTGCTGCAATTGAACAGTGCTCCGTCAAATCAGCCGGTACATGGCATCCTGGTACAGTTGCCGCTGCCGAAGCAAATTGACGAAACGAAAATCCTCGACGCGGTGCATCCGCTCAAAGATGTCGATGCGTTTCATCCGGAAAATGTGGGCCGCATGGTGCAAGGCAGGCCGCGGTTTTTGCCCTGCACGCCGCACGGCATCGTGCAACTGCTCGTCGCCAATGACATCGAGACGGCGGGCAAACACGTCGTGGTTTTGGGACGCAGCGAAATCGTCGGCAAACCGATCGCGCTGATGCTCTTGCAGCGCGGGCCGCACGCCGACGCCACCGTGACCGTGTGCCACAGCCGCACGGAAAATCTCGCCGAAATCACGCGCCGAGCCGACATTTTGATTGTCGCCATCGGCAAACCGCGGTTTGTCACCGCCGAGATGGTGCGATCCGGCGCAACGGTCATCGATGTCGGCATCCACCGCATCGATGGCAAACTATGTGGCGATGTCGACTTTGATTCAGTGAAAAAAGTCGCCGGCGCAATCACGCCCGTTCCCGGCGGCGTGGGTCCGTTGACGATCACGATGCTGCTGGAGAACACACTGGCCGCGGCGAAAATGCAACTCAATCCATAAGGCCGCCGATGGCATCGGCGGTGAATTGGCATGCATCGTCCATTTGCACTTCACCGCGATTCCCAATCGCGGCTTTATGACCGCTATGAGCGCTGCCGCAGCGCTTCGTAAAACAACACGGCGGCAGTGGCGGAGACGTTGAGGCTGTCAGCTGCGCCGCGCATCGGCAGTCGAATCGGCGTGACATCGTTGCCGCGCCAGGCGTCGGACAATCCATCATCTTCGCTGCCCAGCACGATCGCGCACGGCTTGCTGAAATCGCACGCCGTGTATTCAACCGAGCCGTCCACACGCGCCGCATAAACAACCAGTTTATATTTACGCAGCCAGTCGATCGTTTCCGCGCTGCCAGCTGAGTACACCGGCAACGTGAAAATCGTGCCCATGCTGGCACGGATGGCGTTGGGGTTGTAAAGATCGCTCCCGCCATCGGCCACGACGACACCGGTAACACCGGCGCCATCTGCGCTGCGAAGCACGGCCCCCAAGTTTCCAGGTTTCTCCACCCCCTCGACGACGGCCACAAGCGGAGAAGACGGCAACTGCAATTCTGCCAAATTACGCCGCGGAATCTTAGCCACAGCGACAATCCCTTCCATCCGGCTTCCATACGCCAGGACCTCAAACACCGATCGCGACACCTCGTACCGCGTGGCATCTGTTTTTTCTAGCCGTAAGAGCAGCCGCTGACGCTGGCTGCCGGCGCAAAGTTCCGGACAGAAAAACACTTCTTCGATCGGAATTCCAGCATCCAGCACCCGGCCGATTTCGCGTAGTCCGTTGATGGCGAAGCGGCCTTGAGCAGCTCGCTCGCGCGAATTCCGCAACTTGGCAGCAGCTTTGACGCGCGGATTGGCGGTGCTCGTGATTTTCATCGGCAGTTAGCAGTTGTCGGTGGTCAGTTGCAGAGCAGCAAAAACCAGCGCAATGAAAAGGGGTGTCCAAAACTGGACACCCCAATATAGTCGATGTCGGAGCCGTCTTCTGACGGCGATTGACGCAGGGTTCTGCTGTCGGCGACGGGAGTCGCCTCCTACAGCTTGATTAATTTGCTTGTACCTGCAGCACGTTGACTCGGCGGCCGCCGCGGTCGAACTGAACGACGCCATCGACAAGTGCGAACAGCGTGAAATCTTTCCCCTGGCCGACGCCGCGACCGGGATGAAACGTGTTGCCTACTTGCCGCACGAGAATGTTGCCGGCGATCACGCCCTGACCAGCATAGCGCTTCACTCCGCGGCGTTGGCCGTGGGAATCGCGTCCGTTGCGGCTCGAACCTTGACCTTTCTTATGTGCCATTGCTTTCCACTACCGTTGTAAATGATGGACTTTGACGAACTTCAATCCGCTGCTTGCAAATCGGCCGAATGCTAAATGACGAATGACGAAGCTCGAATGACAAACGAATGACCAAATTCCAATGACTAAATTGTCATTTGGAAATTCGTCATTTGTGCTTCTCTCGTCATTCAAATTTCGTCATTCGTCATTCACGATCGATCAACAATCGCGAAACATGGCTGCGAAACGAAGCCGTCTACGACTTAGTCAATTTACCGAAACACCCACTCGTGGTCAACTTGGCCCGGAATGCCGAAATAGATGTCGCTTTCGTTAATTTCCCGGTCGTCGCCGGGACGCCAGAAGTTTAATTTAAGCGTTTTTTGGGCGTAGATGCGACCATTGCCCGGCTCGCCGTTTTTGTTGTAAGCGCCCTCGGGATCTTTGAAGCGATAAGCGCTGCTCAGCCCCTTGACATAAATCGAAAAGTAATCGATTCGCGGATCGACGTGTTCCCAGGTGGCCACGCCCCAAACGCTGCGGTCGTTGCCTGGCGTACTGAGCGGAATGGGCTGCTCGCTCATTTCCGCGCTGTTCAGCAAATGACGCCGTGGGTCTTCGCGTTTCTCAATGGCTTCCACCGCCAGCGGCAGGACACGATCGAGATACGCTTTGCCGTATTTCTGACTTTCCAGCACGAACTGCGGATGGAAAAAAACCTCCTCGTTCGATGGTGGAACACCTGTCGCGATTTGGCTTTTGCCATCTTTGGAATTTGAATCCGCATCCAGATGCTCGCCGAAATTGGTGACCCGATAAACCATGTACCAAATCTGCCGGCGATCCAGGTGGCCGCCTGGCGCCGGAATATCGACGTACATTACTCGCAACGGTTTGAATGCAAATTGCAGATACGAAGCGCCGCGGCGGAACGGAATGTCTTTTGTTTTCACGCCCAGCGTTTCGGTGGCTGCTTGCGTGGCGGGCTTCCAATCCAACTTCGCGCCCGACGATTGAATTTCGACCATGTCGTGCTGCGTAACGGTATCTTGCGGATCGGGCTTGGCGGGAATGATGGTTTCGGCGCCGGGTCCAAGTTTGCGATAGCCCTTCGGCGCTGCAGCCTTTGGTTGTTGAGCCGAGGCGGTGAATGCGACCAAGATTGCCGATAACACGACGAGTAAAGACAGGCAGGGCGGCGAAAACTTTGAGCGATGGAGCATGGAGAAACTACTTTTCGCGACGAGAAGAATATGGCGAGATTTACCGACCATTTTAGTATAATCGCCGCGAAACGGGCGAGCAAACCGCTGCGGCGTATCAAGCCCAGGGGTTGCAACCCCTGGGCTTCGGGCTGGCTAAATGCTAACTGCTAATCGCTAACTGCTTCATGCTCACCGCCGCCGTTGCTGCTGATAACGCCGGCTCGCTTCCGACAAAAAGCGGCGTTCTTCGTCGGTCAGGCTGCCTTCGCCGGTGCGGCTGATTTTTTCCAGGATTTCATCGACTCGCTGCTGAATTCGCCCAGTCGTCAAATAATCGTCGGCCGGCATTTCTTCCTCTTCTTCGTCCGGTTCACGGTGGATGCGGAATTTCGGTCCCCGCATCGGAATTCGCAGTTTGAGTCCGCTAGGCCACAGTCGAAATAGATTCCAACCGGTTTTGAAATACAGAAATCCAAACGCCGCGCCGCTGAGATGGGCCCAATGCGCCACGCCACTTTGATGGTCTTGCGTGCCGATGAGGTCGAACAACACGTAGAGGCCAACCAGCACGGCAGCCGGAACTGGAATGGGAATCGGAAACAGAATCAGCGTTCGCCGCGGGAAGTTGCAGGCGAAAATCACCGCCACCCCCATCACGCCGCCGGAAGCACCAACGACGGGGTTGGCCTCGTGAGCCGCCGCTTGAATGGCCGTGTTGCACAAGCCCGAGAGAATGATCAGACTCAAATACAGTTTGTAAAACTCGCGGCGGCCATAGACCAATTCCACTTCCGAGCCGAAAATCCACAGCCCGAGCATGTTGAAGAACAAATGCCAAATGTCGGCGTGCACAAACCCATAGGTCAGCAACTGCCAGGCTTGCCACGGACGCTGGAACAGATCGGGCTGAAGCTTGAGATGTTGCTCTAGCCAACGATCGCTGGTGAACGCATCGAGCAACAACACGGCCGCGTTAATCACAATCAGCGTTGTGACCGCCGACCAATTGGTGCTCAGCCGAATGCCCTGGTGCTCGTCTCGGTAATAATCTCGGTCGTATAAGCCCATGGTGATGCTCAACGTGTAGCGACGGGCCTTGGCCCGCGCGGAGCAAGCTCCGCCGCTACACACAACACATCGGCGGGCCGCATCTATAGTATCGCTTACAAACGAACCGCGGCAATGTCGACGCTGAACTCCCTCTCCCTCGACGGGAGAGGGCTGGGGCGAGGGTGATGGAGCGCCAAACTGGCTTCCACCCCTCACCCAAACCCTCTGCCGCAAGGGGAGAGGGAACACCGTGCCAGCAGCGCGTTGCCGCAACCTGCACCGCGTGTTACAACCGCGGCATGATTCGGCTCACTTTTCAGGGTGCGGCGGAAACGGTTACCGGCTCGAAATATCTGCTGGAAGCCGATGGGGCGAGAATCCTCGTCGATTGCGGGCTGTTTCAGGGCCTCAAGCCACTGCGCGATTTGAACTGGAAGCCGCTGCCGTTTCCGGCCTCGTCGGTGCAAGCCGTGGTGCTGACGCATGCGCATCTCGACCACATCGGTTATCTGCCACGACTTGTGCGCGATGGCTTTAGCGGTCCGGTGTGGTGTACGCCGGCGACGGCCGATCTGGCGGCGATCATGCTGTTCGACGCGGCCAAAAATCAGCAGGAAGATGCCGACTACGCTAACAAAAAGGGCTATACCAAACACAAGCCGGCGCTGCCGCTGTACGAACCGTCTGATGTCACCCGCACGCTGAAGCTCTTGAAAACGGTCGATCGCGAAGAATGGTTCTCGCCCGCTGAGCCGATTTGGATGCGTTACCACACAGCGGGACACCTGTTGGGGGCATCGAGCATTGAAGTCGAAATTCGCACCGGGCCGAAGCCGACGCGGATCGTCTTCTCCGGCGATGTCGGACGCTACGACGCACCGCTGTATTTCGATCCGCTGCAACCGCCGGCGTGCGATTATCTAATCTGCGAGAGCACCTATGGCAACCGCGAACACCCCGATGTGCCGGTGCTTGACGAATTGACCGGAGTCGTGCTGGCCGCCGTGAAGCGTGGCGGCGTGATGCTGGTGCCGGCTTTCGCAGTTGGGCGTTCGCAGCAGTTGATTTACTTGCTGCGCGTGCTGATGCAACAACAGCGCATTCCGGAGTTGCCGATCTATCTCGACAGCCCCATGGCAATGGATGCCACCAACATTTATTGCCGCTACGTCGGCGAGCACGATTTGACCGAAGGGCAATTGGTGGGACCGCAATGCATTTTCGACGGCCCCAACATCCACCAAACACGCACGGTCAACGAATCGAAACAAATCAACGATGTGACAGGACCCGCCATTATCATCGCGTCCAACGGCATGCTCACCGGCGGCCGCATTTTGCATCAGCTAGAACAGCGGCTGGGGCGTGCAGAAAACACGATCGTGCTGGCCGGGTACATGGCCGAGGGAACTCGCGGACGAGCGCTGGTCGACGGGGCGAAATTTTTGCGGTTGTACGGTCACGATGTGCCTGTGAAGGCAGCAGTGGTTTCGATGTCGTCGCTGAGTGGCCACGCCGGGCACAAAGAGCTGATCCGCTGGTTACAGGCACTGGCTGCGCCACGGCAGACGTTTATCACGCATGGCGAATTGCCGGCGGCGACTGCGTTGGCCGATGAATTGCGATACAGCCGCGGCTGGAATACCGTCGTGCCGAAGCTGGGGCAGAGTTTCGAACTGACCCATTGAGCGTATAGCGGCCAGGCTTGCCCGGCGCTCGCGCCGACCAAGGTCGGCCGCTACACATGGTAAAAATTATCATGCCACTCGATCCCAAGCAGAATTTGCAAGCGATTTTGAATTCGCCGAGCTATCGCCTGGCGGATCGCGATTCCGATTTATTGCAGAAGCCGGAACTGCGGCCGGTGCGGTTGCAGTTGGAACTGTACAAGCCGGAATTGGCGCTGGAAGAAGCAAATGTGAAATCGACCATCGTGCTCTTCGGCGGCACGCAGATCGTCGAGAAATCGCAAGCCGAGGCTCGACTCGAACGAGCCAAGCAAAAACTGGCCGCCGATCCGAACAATGTCCAATTCAAACGTGCCGTCGAGCGCAACGAGCGGTTGCTGGCCAAATCGCCGTACTACGATGCCGCGCGAAAGTTCGCTCAGATCGTGTCAGTCGATAATCAAAGTTATGACTGCCGCGATTATGTGATCGTCACCGGCGGCGGCCCGGGCATCATGGAAGCTGGCAACCGGGGGGCGGCCGATGTCGATTGCAAATCGATCGGCCTCAACATTCGGCTGCCGGCCGAGCAAGCGCCCAATGCGTACATCACGCCGGAACTGTGCTTTCAGTTCCGCTACTTCGCTCTGCGAAAAATGCACTTCGTGCTGCGGGCCAAAGCGCTGGTGGTGTTTCCCGGTGGTTTCGGCACGCTCGATGAATTATTCGAAGTGCTGACGCTGCGGCAAACCAACCGCGTGCAGCCGATTCCCATCATTTTGTTTGGGCGTGAGTACTGGGACCACGTCATCGATTTCCAGTTTCTCGCCGATGAAGGCGTAATCAACGACGAACACCTGCAACTGTTCAGCTACGCCGAAACGCCGGAGCAGGCATGGAACACGATTCTGCAATTCCACGGCCAATCGCCGACGTGTCGGTGACGCCAGGCGAACTTCACCACGTTGACACTAAAGACACGGAGAAGCTGACCAGGATAGTAAATTGCAGAATTCAGGCGGCGAAAAGTTATCGGCGATTGAATTGTGTTGCCAGTCACTCTCCTAGCTTTGATTCAATCTGCATTCTGCATTTGCTCCGGTCCTCTCCGTGTTTACGTGGTAAGTTCTCAGCTGCAAAAATGTCTCGCGATCGCGATTGCGGATTGTAACTACTACAAACGTTGCGAAACCCCGCCAGAGTTTGCGGCCGAAAACGGTGCTATCAGCTCTGCGGTCTGATCTTTGCAGGATTAGCCTGAGGCGATCGGTAGAATGGGATGTGCCGTATTTGAGGTCACTGGGGTCCCGCCAGCACGGAGGACAACATGAACGACCATCCGCAAACCAAAGCGGTGCGTGTGCAATCTTCTGCGATTGTTTTGGCAGCCATTATCACCACTTGCGGCGCCGTGACATCGGCGCTGATTCAGACAAGCTTTCCGGGGAAGCCGTCGTCTCCCACGGTGGCCGCGGCACAATCATCGCTGCCGACGAAAACTCCGGCGTACATTGCCGAAGCGATGGACGTGCCGCAGGAGTTGGCATTGGCCATCTCGCAGCCGGCGCCGCCCAGGCCGCAAACCTTTGCGACCCCCGCCGCGACGGTTTCGTTTCACGCCCCGGTTGCCGACTCAAAGCCGACTGCTGCGACCGACAACAACAGCCAGGCTTGGAACGTGGAAAAACCCGAGCTCTCGCCGGCGCAGAGCGCGGCCCGTCCATTGGTCTCGCCGTGGTACTATCTCCAGCAGCCGGCGCGCACTGAGGCTCGCGGCGATGCAGCGAAAACCGCGAAGAAAGGCTTCGATTGGAGCACTATTCCGCGGTGGTTGCAGTTGCACAATTAGCTGCACAGTGCATCTAGTCGCACAATGCGTCCGATTCAACAATTTCGCTCCACAGATCGTCCGAGACATCGGCGTCCTGGTTTGAATTCACCCATCCATGCGCGGCTGAAATACGATCTATCACTGAACGTGGTCCGTGCTGAATCGCAAGCCGTTCGTAAAAGTCGTCCGCGGCGTTGAGTCGGATCGTTTTCGGCGCAGTGGCAGCATCAACACAAGCAACGGCTTTGAAGACCGGATTCTGGTTGATGCGTGCCGGGATGGAAACTGCATCAGCAAGCATCGAGAACTTGATGGGGAGCCGACCGACGGATTGTTTCTCATCATCGTTGCTGACGGTCGACAACTGCGAGTTTAGCGATAACGCAGACGAAGTAGTCAAAGGCTCAAACGCCGAAATCGCATTGCTATCTGGTGCAATGGTGAGGTCTCCCGCTGTGCTTCCATTTTCATTTGCCGCCGCCGAACTCCCGCTGCCGCCGCCCGATGCTGCCACGATGTCGAGCAACTTTTGAATATCGCGGTTGTTCACGGCCAGATCGCCGTTCACGTCAGCAACAACAAGCAGGTCGGCCGACGATAATTGACGATCGACCTGATACTTTTTCAGATCGGTGAGCGCTGTGAACATGCTGGTGATGTCGGCGCTGTTGACTTGCCCATCGCGATTGAAGTCTCCCTTCACGAGCGGGGACTGCGCCAGGGCCGGGCCGCCGATATCGTCGATCACGCCGTTTAGCGTAACGATCGTCGTCGCCGCGGCTGCCATCGACAAAAGTTAGCACGAGATTACTCCCGACAATTTTCATGCCCGTGTTCATGGCGCTGTCGCTGTCGGTTTGTGTTCCAAATAGGAAGTTGTACCAGTGCGGAGTTCCGTTGGCCGGCGTGGGGCCATACTTGAAGTACTTGGTAATGCCCGTCAGAAATTCAGCCCGCTGATCGTAAGCGTTGTGGTCGCCCCAGGTTTTAAGATGTGTCATTCAGTGGCCGGATTTCGAAATTCAGAAATCCAAAGGGAACTGGATGCCACCGGGGAAATCGACGCCAGGATCGCTGGTGATCGACGCGAAAGTTGCGTGTTAAATGCAGAGGTCAACGTAATTGTGCCGCCGCCGGGGACAGGCAGCGGCACAGTGTTTAAATTGGTGCCATTGACGATCCACTGGAATGCTGTGCTGTATGAATTCGTGCCATCGGTCACGGTGACTTGGCTATTAAAAGTGCTGGGCAGTGCCGCCAATGGAGAAATGGTTCCCGTGATCAAGTCCGGTTTGCGAATTGATCGACAATCCGTTTGGCAAACCCGTGGCTGAATAGGTCAGCGGCAAGCCGGCCGTGGTACTGGCTTGAATCTGCTTACTCACCACGTTGTTGATGACATTGGTCAGCGTTCCCGGATTCTGGATGCTGATTGCGCCCGGCAGTGCAATAGTCCAGGTAAATGTGGTTTGTGTTACATACAAGCCATCGCTTGCCGTCAGAGTTACATGGTAGGGCGCACCGGCCACTGCAGCGGCTGTCGGTGTACCAATAATGTAGGCCTGTGTAGTGAAGCCTGCGAAAGTACCGTTGAGGAACAGTCCGGGCGGCAATCCTATCGGCCGAAAAATGCATCGGCAAAAACAATGCAGACGAGCTTGCCAGGTACAAAGAGATTCACCGCATCGCCAACCCGGCCAAGTTGCGGACCAGGCGATGGAAAACGAATCGAGTCGGCAACTCCCACGTTGAGCACGGTCCAAGTGAAACTCGTCGATTTGGCGCTATAGCTATCGTTGAGCGTGACATTTACGAAATACGGCGATTGCGTATTCGCGTTGCTCGCCAATGTGCCGGTGATTCTGCCCGTGGTCGGATTAATGGCGAATCCCGCCGGCAAACCCGTCGCCGAAAAAATTAGAGTGCCACCGGAAGTTGTTGAACCTTGAACGGTGAAATCGATCGCGTCGCCATTGTGATTCAAACGACTAACAGGCAATGCGACGAATTGAATTCCAGATACATCGATTTCGAAGGGGTAGTCGGCGGTTTCAATTCCATCGTCGGCATGAATGTTCGCCTGATATGGACCGTGGGCCGATGTGCCGGCCGGGATCACACCGCTGATAATTCCCGTGTTGGCATCCAGCGCAAGTCCGGGCGGCAGTCCGGTAACGGTTACGGTGACCGGTCGGTTCGAAGGATTGTAAACCTGAATCGGGTCCAAACTCGTGTTCACCGTTTCGTCGAGGGGAAGCGGATTCTGAAATGGAGCATAAATTTGAATGGGACTGCTGATGGTCCAACCAATTGCCTGCTGGCGCGTGTATGTTCCGTCGCTGGCCGATACAAGCGTCTGAAACGGAGAATTCAAATGCGCTTGTACGGGGACAGTGCCCGAGATTAATCCAGTCGTCGTGTTCAGCGACAACCACGGCGGCAGGTTCGTGGCCGCATAGGTGATGGAGCCAGACGGCGCTGCGCGAAATAATCGGCGAGCGCCAAATTCACAGAATCGCCATCGTTAAATTGATTGTCCGTTGGTGGGAACCAAGCGAGCGGGAAATACGGGTACACCGTCGAGCCGATCATGTTGACGTTGAAGAACGGCAACTCGTCGCGGTACGTCACATGGGCGCCATTTTTCCAAAACGCAGCATATTGGCTGAAAAAGTCGGCGAAGCGACCGTCATACAGCCCCGCATAATTAATCGACACGTCGCCCACCTGGGTATGCGTGCTATCGATGGTCCAATCGCGCGTCGTGCCAGAATCATTCCGATCGTCGATATTCAGTCCGTAGTTTCCATTTTGACCGGACAGGTTTATCGCACCGTGAACGTTGGCCAGACTTCTAACTCCGCCCGCGCTATCAGTGCCAACGTTGACTTGCGCATCAACAACACCAGCGGAGAGCGAACTGATGATGAAATCGTAGAGGTTAATCGTCCCCGTATTAGCCAGAATGTTTACGCGATGGGTCAAGTTGATGGGAATACCCGGTGATCCGTTGACCGCGGAATTGACGTTCAGAGTGCCCGCATTTCCCAGCACGTTGATGTCGTCGGTGTAGCCGAACCAAGAGGTGTTGATTCCCAGCGTGCCGGTATTCGATTCGATGTTTACCGTCAGGGCACGAATGCCGGTCGGGCGATTGTATGTCAAACTTCCCGCATTGGCTTGCACATCGACATTGTTCGTAAACGTGTTCGTTGCGATTGGTTGTGGGCTGGGAAGCGTTGCATCAAAGATCTCATCCACGGGCCCAAAGCTGTAAGGGCCAAAACTGGTCGTCGTGTACAGTCCGTCCGTCAAGATCGTGGCTACCTGCGGAGCGGTCGGGCGATTTACTATTGTTTGGAAAAATGGTAACGCCGAAGCGAACGTCACGTTGTCGTTCGCCCCGAACAACACCGACGGCGTGTAATGCACCGATGATGAGAAACCGAAAAATTCATCTTGGAACTGGTTGCCGACGGGAATTGCGTCGAGGAAGACGACGCGAGTGTAATAGTCTAAGTGCAGCGCATTATCGTTCAGCACAACCTGGTTATAGATCAGCACGCTGTCGCGCACGTTGACCGTGAGCGCGTTCTGATTCACGAGGTCTGAATCTTCGACCGAGACATCGATGAACGCCCCTAAGCCCAGCGTCAAATTGTAAGTATCGCTGGCGCCGGCTGCGTCGAGTCCGATAGAACTCGCGTCGGCATCCGACACGGAGAAGGGAATGGTCTGCGTTCGTCCATTTGTTCCAAAAGTTCGAGTGACGTAATAAATCGGGTCAGGGTTATTCGTCGGCAGCGAGACGCCCATCCCGGTGAGACCGATATAGCTACTGTTGATAAACCCGAACTTCGGCACCGAGAAATGGTTTTTCATGCCATAGAACGGGCCGGTACTCGTCACATCGAACAGATCCGGCGCGTTGGTGCCGCCGAAGACCAAATGTGCGCCTCCTTCGATCGAAAAATCGATGTTCACTTCCGACGTATCGCCAATCACGACATGTGAGCCCGATGCCGCGACGATGTGCACTTTTTGAATTCCATGCGCCGTGGCCGACACGCCGGCATTCGCCAGGACGTCGAGTGCCTTGAGCGTCGGATCGTATTTATCGACGACCGTGGAATTCTGAAACGTAACGTGCTCGTCGCTCGGCACGCGCACAATCAGTTTGCTATCGCCGCCACCGCCGTCGATCTGATACGTCGCCGGCACTCCGTTGTACGAGGGGCTAATGCTGAACGTGTTCACCCAATTGCCGCCGACCATTTCATACGCGCCGGGTCCTGTCGCGTAGAAACTGTTGTTGCCGGGTCCGCCGAACATCAGGCCACCGCGACTGGCGTTCATCGTCGCGCCGATGATGCCGGCCGGACTGGCCGGCGCCGCCGCGGCATCGATTTGCGAATTGATCAGTCCTTGAGTGCCGCCGTCGAATCCCGACGGATCGGCTCCCAGCACATGACCTTTGGCTTGCCCAATGCGTGCCGGCGGAATGAAATTGCCAAACTCCATCGTGCCGCCGGTCAGCGTGTTCGAGCCATAGCCGCCCGCCAGCAGTACATTGGGATGCGTGCCATCGGCGGCTTCGCTGTACGTGTAAACGACGTTCTTGCCGCCGACGAGCATGACCGCCGGCTTCGTTTGCACCGGGTAGGGATTGATCGCCCCTTCGTCGTAGAACACGCGGAAAGGATCGATGACGGTAAGCGAAACGCCGTCTGGAACCGCGCCGGAGAGCGCCACCAGGTTGTAATAATCGCGGAAAAAGTCGTCTTTGCGCTCGATGTACAAATCGATTTCGTTCGGATAATCGACCCGAATGCCGTCGGCCACGACGGTGTTGCCGCCGATGTCGACCGACAGATCGTGAAACGGCTGCACCGTCACAATTTTCGAGCCGACACCCATCTTCGCAACGTCCAACAGTAACGTGTGCTGATCGGCTACATCGATGATTACCGGCGGCGGGCTCAGCGTGGGGGGCGGCGGTGGATCGAAGTTCAGCAGTTCGACATAGGCCAGATTGAAACTGAACAGCGTGATGTCCGGCCCCAGCGGATTGGGAAAGGTCAGCGACAAATCGGCGGAGGCGTACACTTTGCCGTGTAAATCAAACACCTTTCCGCCGCTGGCCAGGTTCGAGATGATCGAATCCAAATGCACGTGCGACGAGGCATCGGTGCTGTGCAGTTCGACGCTGAGGTTGGCATACAGGCCACCCGATACCGTGACGACCGCCGAGGCCGATAGCTCCATCAGGCCATGCAAATACAACCCGGTTTGCCGAACGACTTGATTATCGGGCGAGGGGGGCACCGAAGTATCGACCGAGTTGTCGAAATAAAAACCGTGCAACAAACGCTGGGGTTCCGTGGGATGCTGGGCATAATCGATCAGGCCCGCGGTGTCGTAGCCCATCGTCAGATTGGCGTCGAAAACCACTCCGGCCGACAGAAAGATGCCGAACAAATCTTTGATGCCCACCCCGATGCTCGGCGCTAATTCAAAATGCTGCCGGCCGGTGCTGAACGAAAACATCGTCGCGGTCTGGCCGGTCAAGATCGCCCCAATCACCGGGCCAGGATTCTCTAGCAGCGGGAATTCGAATCCGCCGGTCGATGTCAGCCCGACATAATTGCCGACTTCTTTCAGCGTGTCTTCCACGCCCTGCAGCGCCGGGCTGTTCTCAATGTCGTCAATCACGCCGGAGATCAAACTCGTGTCGAAACCGAAACCGGTTGTCTGGGCATCGCCGGTCAGATTGATATCGCCAAAGGTCACCACGGCCCCCGTGTTGCCCGACAGATCGATTGAATTTACCGCGCTGATGACTTGCATCATCAACTTAAAACTGTCCTGTTGCGCTTGTGAGGAGCCCGCGCCTTTCAAAATCAGATCGCCGATCGTCTGGCTACTGCCGAAGGCACTGATGATCGGCACCGGCGTTTCGAAGATGTCGATAAACGGCTGGATCGGCTTGGTAAACTTCTGCACGGTCTGCGCCACGTCGCCAAAAAAGCCGTGCATGAAGCTGTCGACATCGAGTCCGAAGTTTTTCAACTGGATGCTGGGCACATTCAACTGATTGTTGGCGTTATTGATGCCCCAATTCATGTCAAGCGTGGTGCGGAATGTCGGATTGAACGAGGCGTTGAGCGCCGGATCGACAAAGCTTAGCGTCAAGCCCAGCAGCACATGCGCATTGCCGGAGAAGTGCGCATCCATCCCATTGCCGCTGGCGAAATTGAAGCCGAGCACGCCGTTGAAATTTGTGCCGGCATCCACCGCTTTGGTAAACAGCAGGCTGTTTAAGCTGAACGTGCCTTGGAAACCAGGCAGCGAAAGACCAAACCCGATGTCGAAATGAGTTTGACTCACATCGAGCGATACAGATCCGTTGTTGTAATCGAATCCCACATACAGCGTCGGATTGACGTCGGCCTGAACGTTGCCCGTCGCCTTTGCTTGCAGGAATGCGTCCAGCCCCAAATTGAAACTGAATGTTTTCGATAGCGCGGGCAGCCCGACGGTAATTTGATAATGGCCGTTATTGGTGATGTTTTGTGTTTGAGGCGCGATATTCGCCGCCGTGTTCTGCAAGATCGAGGTGAATTCTGTCAAGCTGGTTAGCTGTTGGCCCACCAGCGGCAACTGTGTGGCTGTGTTTAGCGCGGTCGTCAGCGCCGTCTGATATGGGGCAATCGCCGTGGCCAAATCTTGCGCCACGCTCAGCAGGGCCCGGTCTTCCAGCGCTTCGAATAGCGGGCAGAGCCAGCGTGGCCGATCGAAAAATGAACCGCCCGCGGCCCGGCGCTGGTGCCGCTGTGCAGAGCGCCTCAGGCTAGATTTTCGGCGGCGAATAAGAGTGGTCATCCCGGTCATCGGATCCCCTCCATTCGACGCTCAGAGTCCCCGGCTCGGCGTCCAACGTCTGATGGTATCCGACGACAATCAGAGTGACCAGCTAATAGCCGCGTGGGAGCTGGTTATTTTTCGGTGAGCGGCAGCCGAACGACGCTCACAAATCGGGCGTCAGATCAAAAACCTGCCCCACGGTGTGCGGTTTGCCTTCTCGGTCGGGCACCGAGATATGGATGGGCAGGCCGCCGGCGTCGGTTTTGAATTCCACCGAGTAGGTGCGATAGCAGCGCACGACGGGCGAGAGCAGAGTGATTTCTTCGCCATCTTTTTTGGTGGCTTTCAGTTCGATGCCATCGCCGACGACCTTGGCGTTGAGTTTACCATCGACGCTGGCATCAAGCGCTTTCGAAAAATTGCCGTTCAGCATGACAACATTCGCCAGCACAATTTTGGGCGCTGGCGGCGCTTCGCCGCCAAACAGTTTTTTGTGCTTGTCGAAATCGGCGCGCCTCAGTTGCAGCGCTTCCAGATATTCCAACGCCGCCGGATCGGCATTCAGCCGGCGCACCGCTTCGTCTTTGGGAACCGTGGTGCCGACGAATGTCACTTCAATCTGGCGTTTGTCATCCACCGCCGCTTCCAGTGTCACGCCGGCGAATTCCAAAAATCGGCTGCCGGCCAGTTTGAACAGCGCCGCCGCGTTCAGCACATGCTTCTGCTTCCATTGGTTCTGATCAAGCGAAAACTCTACGCCCTGAATTTGCCCGAACCGATCGTACCGCTTGCCGGCGCCCATTTTGCCGAACGAAGCTAGCGTGGCTTCCGCCGGATTGGCAGTCAGGTACCGCGTGTTCATGAAGGTGATGGTCTTGCTGCCAAAATCGGCCAGGCTGCCGAGCATTCCGCCGCGCTGCCCTTCTTCCTGACGGGCTTGCCACTCTTCGGCCGACGGCGGTGCGCGGTCAGTAATATCAATCATCACCGGCTGCATACCCTCCAGCAGCTTGGCGGCCTTCTCAGCATCGACGGCGCTGCCGAGCTCTTCGCCGCGCACTTCAGCATGCAAGACAACGCCAACAATCGTGGCGGAAAGAAAACCTGCGATCAAGACAAGTCGCATGACATGCCCTCCAGGGAAACAATCAAAATTTGCCGCCAGAGAATACGCAAACCACGAACAGCCGGCAACGTGAATATTGGGCATTTCGCAAATTGCCATAGCCCGCTAGCGGCGAACCACCCGTCGATCTCAGCATCACCACTGCCCCCACCAAAGCGTTTGCCCCCTCACGACTGGGCCGCCTTCATCCTCAATGGCAGCAAGAAATCGTGCCCTCGCACTTTCGCGCACTAGAAGTCGCAGCAAGGAATGTCACAATAGCGTGGGGCGTGAATTCCCAACCTACATTGCATTACCGCTATGGCTGAAGTCGATAAAAAAGGCTCGTTCTATCTTGGTCGGCACTACGACTTGAATAAACCAAAGCTGGAACGGACGACGAAAGAGAATCTTCTCTACGATTCGAACGACTTGACCACGCATGCCGTGTGCGTCGGAATGACCGGCAGTGGTAAAACCGGCTTGTGCCTGGCGCTGTTGGAGGAAGCGGCGCTCAATGGTGTTCCCGCCATTGCCATCGATCCCAAAGGTGATCTTGGAAATCTATTGTTGGCATTCCCGGAACTTCGTCCCGAGGACTTTCGTCCTTGGATTGAAGAGGGCGAGGCGCAACGCCAGGGATGCACCGTTGACGAGCTTGCCGCCCAGCGAGCGCAAACCTGGTCGGATGGACTCGCGCATTGGGATGAAAAAAAATCTCGAATTCAAGAGTACGTCGACGCCGCAGACAAACCGATATACACGCCCGGCTCCAGCGCCGGCTTGCAACTCACGGTGCTGCGTTCGTTCGCACCTCCGTCGTCGGAGTTGCTGGCCGATTCTGAATCGCGTCACGATCTGTTGGCCGCGACGGTCTCCGGCTTATTGGCGTTTATGGGCATTGAGGCCGATCCTGTTCGCAGCCGTGAACACATCTTACTGTCGCAAATCATTGAACAAGCATGGCTCGCCGGAAAAAGCTTGGATATCCCCGCTCTGATCCGCGGCATTCAGTCGCCTCCGTTCGAAAAAGTCGGCATGGTCGATTTGGAAAGCTTTTACCCAACCAAAGATCGCACCTCTCTGGCGATGCAGTTGAACAACCTGCTCGCATCGCCGGGCTTTTCGACGTGGATGGAAGGTGAGCCGCTGGATATCCAGCGATTGTTATACACAGCCGACAAAAAACCCCGCTTAACAATCATCAACATCGCCCATTTGAACGATACGGAGCGCATGTCGTTCGTCACGATCTTGCTCGGTGAGTTGCTCGCCTGGGTTCGTGCGCAGCCCGGCAGTCCCAATTTGCGAGCGCTGTTTTACATGGACGAGGTGTTCGGTTATTTTCCGCCATCGCGCAATCCGCCCTGCAAGCAGCCGATGCTCACGTTGCTCAAACAAGCCAGAGCATTCGGATTAGGAATTGTTCTGGCGACGCAAAACCCCGTCGACCTGGATTACAAGGGGCTGGCCAATGCCGGCACCTGGTTTATCGGACGATTACAAACCGAGCGCGACAAAGCCCGCGTTATGGAAGGACTCGAAGGCGCCAGGCGCCATGGCAGGCGCTAAATTCGATCGCGGACGAATCGAGGAATTACTGGCAGGCTTGGGCAGTCGAGTGTTCTTAATGAAGAATGTTCACGACGATCAGCCGTCGGTGTTCCAATCTCGCTGGTGCATGTCTTACCTGTGCGGTCCGTTGAGTCGGGTGCAAATTCAAAAACTGATGGCGCCGCGAAAACAGAAAGCCGGCATCCGCGATACGGTGCCAACGGCATTGGATGGAACCGTCTCGACCGACGACCCCAAGCCCAAGCCGGCGGCCGCGGCCTCACAGCGTCCACTGGTGCCAACCGAGGCCGGCGAAAGTTTTGCGGTTCCGAAACGCCCACCTAGTTCAGCCGAACAGATGGAATACCGGGCCGCGCTGGTCGGCGCTGCCCGGCTGCACTTTGTCGATGCGAAGCACAGCGTCGACCAGTGGCAAAATGTTTCCATCGTGTCGCTCTTGGACGATCAGACCATCGAATCGCCCTGGAACCAAACCGACGATTGGGACGAAAGCCGCGTCACGCTGGAAAAACAGCCCGACGCCCGGGCGAGCTTTGCCGATTTGCCCGCCGCGGCCGGTCGGGCTAAATCGTACGCCGCGTGGCAAAAAGATTTGGCCAGCGCGCTCTATTCCAGTCGCACGTTTGACCTGTGGCAATGCGAAGCGCTCGGCGAAAGCTCGAAGCCCGGTGAAAACAAAGACGATTTTCTAAAGCGCCTCGGATCGAAATGCCAGGAACAGTGCGCCGCCGAAAAGAAGAAAATCGCCGATGGCTATTCCAAGAAACTAGCCACGATCGACGGCCAAATTCAGCGCGAATCAGGCGGTGGAAAAGCAGAAAGGGCAGCGCTGGCAGAAAATCATCAGCGCCTTGATGTCGATCATCACGACCATCGTTGGTGCTTTGGCCGGTGGGCGTAAAGTCACGAGCCAGCGAAACATCTCGACCATGTCCACCGCAGCTCGGCGGGTCGGCAGCGTCGCCGGCGAGCAAACCGATGTGGCCCATGCGGAAGAGAGTTTGGAATCGATCCAGCAACGGCGAGCCGCCATGCAATCGGAACTCGATGCCGCCACCGGCGCCATCGACCAGAAATATGATCCCAAGCAACTTGCCCTGGCCGAGTGCCCCATTCATCCGCGCAAGACCGACATTGCCGTCAGCAAAGTCGCCCTGGTCTGGCTCCCCTACCGCATTGGCCCCGGCGGCCAGAGCGAACCGGCGTACTAGCGCCTCGGGAATTCATGATTTCGACCACGAAAGATCGTGCGCTCGCCCGAGGCAAAAAGATGTCACGACGATTATTTTCCTGCCACCTTTTTTCCCGCCCTGGATTTCAACAAGATCAGCCCGCCCAGGGCTAGCAGCACCAACGTCGATGGTTCCGGCACCGCAGCCACAATTTGTATGCCGTTAAGTTGCCCCCGGAAGTCGCGTTCTTCGGTCCGCACCAAGAACTGGTCGGCGGTAAGTCCGTCGAAGACCATGTAATTTCCGCTGGCCGCGTTGGCCAAGGAATTGGCCGCCGCCGGAATTTGAGTAAACGTGCCGGCAAAGTTATCGGTATCCTTGTTGAAGATATGCGACGAAAGATCGGGACCCAGGGTCAGGTTGTTGAAATCCTGATCTGGGGGACTGAGGATGCTCTGCAGCCAGTACTCGGCGGTGCGGCCTTCGGTGGCGTCGCCGTCGGTATAGATCAGCACGCTATAGCTGGAGGCGCCCACGGACGACAGCCAGGCGCTTAGCCCGGTGAAACGGATATCGGGCTTGTTCGCGTTGTTAAATCCCTGATAGGGAGGTCCGTCCTGATTCGGATTGCCGGTGGAATCGATGTATCCGTACATCAGCTTGCCATTGGGCGTGCCGAGATCGGCTCCGTCTCGCCAGGTGTTGTTCGAATCCCACGTGACGTTAATGCCCGTGCTCACGCCGGCATGGTCGTGCAGCGGAGGAACGAAATCGGGCGTGCCCCAGCGGCCGAGGTTGTTCCAATTCAACTGCTCGTAGCCGGGGGCGCCGGCCAAGTCGGCTGGGGCCAAGGAATCCTGAATTCCGTCTTGGACGCCATTGTCAGGATCGGCGCCGACACCGTTGGAGTCGACGAAGTTTACACCGACCGCCGCCGCCGATGCGCTAGCAACTAGCAACAAAACAGCAGCGATCACGAGTAGCGCTGATAGAACTTGTTTCATGGATGTGGCCTCCAGGGTGTCACGCGACCAGTGTTGTCGTATTATAATGATTAGGCTAACTTCGATCCTGCCGACGACCGCTTGCGTGCCGCAGGCAGCGACCGTACTCCGAATGAGTTGGCGACTCGGTTTATCGCTGAGGATTACTGCCCGCTCGCCACTATTTCGGGCTTAGCGAACAGAATTCTATATTTCTGAGCGTGCAAGCGTTGGAAGTACCGCGGATCTGGCAGAAAGACGAGAGCACCCCCCAAACTGACCAATTGTTTATAAATTGCAATCGCTTGGAGTGCAAGAATTTTTTGTTTTATTTCCGGGCATATTCTCGGCAGGTTACACTGGCATTTCCCATTTGGACTGAGCCGGGAGCCGATTCAGGCTCGGAATGCTCGTTATCGTACCAGCCTGCGCTCCCCCCACGGCTAGCGCGAGTGCATTTTTCTCGTTTCATTCCCCCACGGGCCGAGTTCACCCCCACGGCCAGCGCTATCACAAGCTTCAAGGAAGACAAAGGTGAAGAAGACATAGATGTCACCTTAAATAAAGGCTGACACCTTTTTCATCTCCGTAATAAAGTGCCATTCATTCCTGACACTTCTTCGTCCGTTTACTGCTCTACCACTGGTGCGAATCCAAGTGATTATGCAGCGCGGCGGATGTGTTTGCTGGCAGAGAATAAGAGAGCAATTCCCCCCAGACTCATCCAGACGACGATGCTCGCAGGTTCTGGAGCGGGATTGAGATCATTGATCCGCTCTGCGGTCACAAAAATTCCGTCTTCCGACTGATTGGGAAGATTTCCAACCAGAGCTATGGAAAACGCATCGGCCATGGGATCGTATTTTAGATCCCAGATGCGCGCGTTGGAGCCATCTTCTGACGTAATGATGGCATCTCCCAACAGCCCGCTAAACTGGCTAGCGTCGGCCTTCTGGATGTCGACGGGGTAATTGGCAACATAGAAACCTTCAAGCGGGTTGCCCGATGCCCCGAGATTCAACGGAACGAAGCTCACCGTTTCCGCAATTGGAACAGTGATGCTAGGCACGACTGTTATACCTCCGCCAGGACTGATCAACCGCAGCGCCCCGCTGCCTTCAGACGCCACTAGCAAACTGCCGGCGTACGATCCCCATGTACTTGGGGCGATATCCATTCCTTCAGTGTCCTCGCCCACACTCGCGAGAGTGGTGACGGACCCGGTGGAGTCAATCTTAAGGATTAATCCGGAAGTGGTCGTCACCAGCATGTTGCCGCCAAAACTGCTGCCAGGATCAAAGAAGATTTGACGAACCGCCGAACCGTCGGGTGTGGTCGCGAACAGCGTGGGTGCTCCACCAGCGTTGCTGTAGTGATAAATATTTGCGTTGGCAGGTCCCGCGTAGATATCGCCCTGGGCGAAACCGCCCTGCCCTAGAGAGGCAGCTACGACAACCTCACCTGATCCAGTCGGAAGGGGGTCTCCAAACTTCTGAACATTGCCGCCAGTCAAATCCGTCGAATAAAGCTGCAGGTTGTTGCCCCCGAAATAGACCGATCCCACAAATTTGTCGCCGGCGTAAGTGAAGGCAATCGTGTTCTGTTGCCCTTCCACCGCGTTGATCGCTGAACCGTCAACAAAGGTTGAGAAGGTGATCGCCGCCGTCGCCGACCGGCCGGAAGGGATCGCGAGCACGGCTACAGTGGCAATTGCACCAAAGACTTGACGATAGTGAAAAACTTTCATCGTATTGCTCATCTTTTGACGTTTAAGAAAAGTTCCCACAAACTGCTCTTTCACCGACTTCAAGACATTGCGATGCCGCGATTCTAATAATCTCAGATCTCACAACTTTGGCTGAGGAGCAACCGCAATCTCAGGTGCAGCGTAGCACGGGGCCGGTAAGCAGGTCAAGAAAAAAATGAAGAAATCCTCCGCCGGGAAGGACGGAAAAACGACGCGTCTCCTCTCTCTCCGCCCCCTAACCGGCAATAACCCCAGCATAAACCGAGACGCCGTGGCCTGATGGGGAAGATAAGGAGTAAGAAAAGCAGTCGGTAATGCACTGTAGTTCGCCGGAACAGCGTAGCTCTCGGCCATCATCCAACGTCATGCATCTAGGGATCGGTTCTGCAACCGCGAATCCTGGCCCCTCACCACGCGGCGGGCAGGGGTTTAGCGACTGTGTTAATTGTCAAGCCGCCTGGAGCCGGCAGAGAGTTTTGGTTTTGAGGATGGTAAAACGAAGGCGTCGGGAAACCCTAAATAAAGGCTGACACCTTTTTCATCTCCGTAATAAAGTGCCATTCGTTCCCGATGCCTCTTCTGCTCCGCGTTATTTCCGCTCCGTTGCGGCCGGAGTCGGTTGTGGGCCTGGGGCCGATTCGGCCGGTTTGGCGGCTTTGGGATCGTACGGCTTCAGATAATTGTCGTTCAGTTTATCGCACGACCAGAGGAGACCGCGCAGAACAAGTTGCAAATAGCGGTCGTCGCCGACGGTGGCATTGTTGTGGCCCAGCGTGGTGGCAAAGACGCGAGTATTGTTCGGCCCGTACAAATTGGTCCAAGCGACAACCGTATCGTTTTGCCCTGGTTTGTCGCCGGCATCTTGTTTTCCGCGAACCAAAGGCGTCGCGCTGCCAAAGATCTGAATATTATTGTAGAGCTCTTCGTTAATGGTCGTCCAATCTTTCATGCCCTTGGTGATGGGGTGATCGGTCGGCAAGAAAGTCAGCGCAATGGGTTTCTGCGCCGTGTGCGCTCGATTGCAGCCCCAGCAAGTCGAACCACATGGCGCCTTCGCTGCCAGGCTGGATGGTCGGCTTGCCGAAATCGGGCGAAACGCGGTAGCTGTGCATCGCGCAGTGCAGAATGACGGCGGGCACCCCTTTGCGATGAGCGTTCAAGATGTTGCGAATATATGCGAGATCTTTCACATCGGCGGCACACTCGTCGTGGATGATCACGTCGTAACCGTCGGCCCAATCGGGCTTGGTGTATTTGTCGAACAGAACCTTGGTGCTGCTGTCGTCGCTGTGCATCTGATCGACAATCACCTGGCCGCGGGCTTCCAGCCCTTCTTTGAGGATGTCTTTTTGTTTCTTGTAGTCGTGGCAACATCCGCCGGTGACCAATAGCACCTTGAGAGGCTTGACAGGCGATCCGGCGGCATTGCCGGAGTCCGCCGCGCGAACCGTGAAGCCGCAAAGCAGAGCCGCGGCGGTGAAGAGACAGCACAATCGATTCATGGGAAAGTTCCTGGAGTGCAAAGGGTTTGATGGAGCCATGGCCCGAACAGGCCGAAGCGTGGGTGTCAGAACTTGTTTTCGAAGTTTAGCGGAACGGCCACTCAAGATCAAAGTTCGTCCCGGCCCGCTGATCGGTTACGACGCGGGCCGGAGGATGGTGCTGTAATGCAAATGCGCATGGTTGGCCGTCTGATCGTGTGGATGCCCTTTCCCTGCGGCTAGCAGGGATTCAGTTTAACGGGTTTCGGGGAGTGATTGCAAATTCGGCCCGATAGCGGTAGGGGGCCAGTTTGCAGATGATAAAAGGGTGGCCGGGGTCGCAGGGCACCGCGCTTCGCGGTCCCCGAGCCCCGGAATTTCTCGCTGCTGGGGGTTCACTTCGTTCGACCCAGCCACCCGAAAGCAAACTGGCTCACTACCCCGTTAGCGTGAAGTGATGCACATTGAAATGGTTGTTCAGTCAGTCGTCGGGACGAACTTCTTTTTCCATCGACGGCTGCTGGTATCCCTTTGCCCACGCGCGGGTCAGAGTTGCGAAGGGTCCGACGCGACGAACTGCTCCGGCGAGTTGCCGACGTGGCGATAGAGATTGGAGGCGTCGTCGGCGAAGCCAACCGGCTCTTTGTTCAGCCGGCGGCCTACGGTCGGATTGTACCAGCGAGTAGGGCAGTCTCTCCGAGACTGCCTTCCGAGTCTCGGAGAGACTCGGCTACTTCAGCGTCGGCGTCAAAGCGGCCACGAGATTCATCCGGCCCATCGCGAGTGCGGCAGCGAATCGGCAATGCGGATCATGGGTTCACTCGGATATTAGACCAGTCCCGTTTGTCTGCCTCGGTTTATTGGGCGGAACCACAATTCCGCAGACTCCTAACCGCGCCTATCGAGATAAGCGAACATGCTGCACAAACTTATTCACCAGGCCAGCAAATGCAACCGGTAGCTCCGCCAGTTTCGGCTACCGGAAAGTAGATGCGGTACTTGCCTTATTGCCTGGAGACCGGCGACTGGCCGTCATGCTACTTCCCAGCGTTGTCGGCCATCTTTTTGCGCGTGTCGCCGGTTGGCAATAATCCGCCAAATTGAGTTACAATGTCGGCTATGGCCGAACCGTGGCAAAATACGATCTCTGACGCTGATGCATTTCAGGACGGCGACACTATTCCCGCTTTTGAGTTTGACGGGATACCCGACTTCGGAATCACATTTCCGGCGCGGCGTCGGAAGCGGATTTCAATTTCAGTTTGCACTGCCGTCGTGGCAGCAGTGGCGTTGATCTTGTGGGCGAATTGGTCGCAAATCCAGCGATTGCAAATTGATCGACAGGTAACAATCGGAATACTGGTACTGATTTATTTTCTCCCGACGTTGCTTGCTGCACTTCGTTACCACAGCAGTTTTCTCTCAATTGCGGCTGTCAATCTTTTCTTAGGCTGGACCGTGATTGGTTGGATTGTGGCTTTGGGAAGGGCATTGTCGAGACGAAGGTTACGCACAGAGCGCTTTCACGATTTTCGTCTGACAGAAGCCATCATGGCCCCGATGGAACCTGTTGTGGTGCGAACCGTTGTTGTCCCGGATCGACTGGGGTGGATTTACATGCTTCAAGCCGGGAACTGTTACAAGATCGGCAAGGCAACGAAACTAGATCGGCGGATTTATCAACTCAAAATTCAATTGCCGTTCAAAGTGGAACTTGTTCACGCTATCCGGACTGACGACATTGACCATGCAGAACGGCACTGGCATAGGCGATTTGAAGCAAAACGCATGAATGGTGAATGGTTTGAATTGACAACGAATGACGTTCAAGAATTCAGGCAGTATGAGTTTCACGAAATTCGGTCGTCCAAATGATCTAAGCCGCGTTGTGGGCAACTCCGGCCGCAAACAAAAAAATCGGCCAACGATCCGACCCGCAACATTCGTCGAAACACGGCGGCAATGATGCCTGCGGGTAGACGCGGCGGGCGGGATTTTCGGAAGGCGCAGCCGGTCGATAGGGTTGCGACGCCCGCGCCTGCCAGCAGAAAACGGGGTCACAGCAGAAAACGGGGGCGGGACGTTTTTTAGCCGAGTCCTTCGCTCGCCCCAAACTGGCCTGAAACATACATTGACATATGTACACATACCTGCTAAATTGCGGGAATGCTTGCGCGCCTGCCATGTCGATTTCGCTGTGAATCGTCCCGCGCCGATCGTCTGCCCTTTCCGGTGGCTGACCGGCCGGCGACCCAAGACGTGGGCACAATCTCAAGACCCCCTCTCCCCAAGGGCGAGGGAGAAGGGCGAACTTCCTGCCGCCGTCATCATCCGCGGTTTTCCACCCTTTTCCACCGTTTTCGCCCGTTTCCCACGGTTTCCTGCCGTTTTCACGGTTTCCCCCGTTTTCCAGCTTTTTCTTGCGTGGCGTGCTTCGATCGCAGCTTCCGCATGGGCCTCACCGATCCGTCCCACAACCGCGCAGAAAACCGACCGCGACGGACGGATTACTCAAGACGATTACGATCACCCCGACCGTCTGATGGCCGAGCGGTGGCAGAATTCGTCGAATACAGCGGACGTTCACACGATCGGCGATGCGTATGATTTCCTGAACGAGCTGACGCAGGCCGCGGACTCGGCCCCCAGCTACGATTTTGGCTTCGACAAGCTGGGCCGCGAGACAACCATCACGACCAACGTGGCGGGCCTGACCTCGGCAGTCACCCTGACGCAGGGCTGCAATACCGATTCGCTGCGTACCTCGCCCGAACCCCGCTTTCTAACGGTCGCGCCTTGCCAAGGCTGCTTGCGGATGATGGGTTGCCGCTTACTGCGGAGTGGTGGCTGCGGTGCGCTGGGCGACGATGGTTTTGCGGCCCAACACCAGCACCGTTCCGCCGTGCGGGAATTCCGGCTGGCGATCGAGAACCACCACGTCGGCGGGAAGTTGCGCGGCCAGTCGGCCGTAGTGTTCGTCGGTTGTCACCACGAACGCATCGTTCGATTGCTTCAGAAAATCGACCACCCGCGCAATGTTCTTGCAGGCTTCCACGCGCGTGTCGGTGTAGTACACGAGGCTTGGCCGGAAGTAGCCGAACTGGGCCACTTGCGGCGCGCCTTCCGAGTTGCGATAGATGGCCTCGGCCACCGCCGGCGTGGGCTGATGCCGATCGAGCTGCACGGCAATGATGGCGAACAAGCCCAGACTAAAGGCGACCGATGTTATTGCCAGACCGGCAATGGCGCCGCGCAAACGGTGCATTTCGGCCAGCACAATTCCGCAAATGCCGCCGGCAGCGAGAATGACGCCAAGCCAGCCGACCGCAGCCAGATCGCCGGAGAGATTTTCCGAGACGCCGAGTTTTTCGACGAGTGGATGGCCGCCCACAACCGCGTGGGCCACAACCAGCGCGGCAATGCCTATCGTCAGCCCGACAACAAGCAGCGAGCCGAACGACAACCGCGGCCACCAGCGACTGGCTGTCTCGGGACGCGACAGCCAGCGATCCAAGAGCAAGCCGGTGGCCAAAGCCAACGCCGGATAGGCCGGCAAAACATAGTTGGGCAATTTTGTGCCGGCGATCGAGAAAAAGACGACATAAACCGCGATCAAGCAGGCCAAAAGTTTGGCCCCGCGCTGACCCAGGAACCCTTTGGTTTGATGGGGTTGGCTGGGGTCGAACGAAGTGAGCCCCCAGCGGTGATTCCGGGGGCTCGGCAGCACTCGACCCTGGCTACCCCAGTCGCGGCCGCGGCACCGCGTTACCAAATCGACGGCCGTCGGAATCGCGAAGATCGACCAGGGAAAGAAACCGGCCAGAATTGCCGGCACATAGTACCAAACGCCGCCGCCGTGATTATCCATCGCGCCGACAAAGCGGCCGTAGTTCTGCGTGCCGAAAAACTCGCGCAGGAAAACGCCGCCGGTGCGCCAGCCGACCAGCGCAAACCACGGCCCGGCGACAAGCAGCACGGCCGCCAGCGCCGTGAACGGCCGCATTTGCCAGATGGTGGCGACGATGCGATTCGGTGTGAATCGACGCACGATGAGCAGCACTCGGTCGCCGAAGGTGACATCTTCCGGCAACTGGCCCACGGGATCGCGCGTCAGCAAATACAACCCGAGTACGCTGCCCGGCAACAACACGCCGATTGGTCCTTTGACGAGCACCGCGATGCCCATCGCCGCGTAGATGCTAGCGTAGGTCCACGCGGAAAGTGTGAGCGGAACGGCGGAGTTGGAATCGGTTTCGATGGCATTGTCGCCCCAGCGCTCATGTCTCGCAAAAAGAAACAGCGGCAGTGTGCAAAAGAACACAAGGAAACTATCGGGCGTGGCGGCACGGCCTACGACATCGAACATCAGCGCCGTACACATTACGATGCCCGCCAGCAGCCCGACGCGCGGATTGAACAATCGCTTGCCCAATTGATAAACGAGCAGTGCTGTGGCCACGCCAAATGCCGCCGACCAGAAGCGGGCGGCGAACTCGGTGACGCCGAACAACTCGAAGCCGATGCGCATCATCCAAAACATGAAGGGCGGCTTGTGGGCAAACAGTTCGCCGTTGAAATAAGGAACGACCCAATCGTGCCGCTGCTGCATTTCAACTGCCGCGCGAGCGAAGAAGGCTTCGTCTTGATCCCACAGCCGCGTGACGCCAAGGTTCGTGAAGAACACCGCGACGCCGAGGACGACGATCGAAAGCTGATGGCGGACTTCCAGCCGCATGGCGATTCCTTTCACCAGAGCGATTATGAATTTCCGTAATACCGCGAGCGCCAAAAACGTAGACCGCGGACTGTAGGTAAAACCCGTAAGCCGGTCAAGGCGACGGCCGCATCTTCAATGACGGCCGGAAATTGAGGCATTAAATTCACCGCAATCGACACCTTTTCCCCAACGTGGCCAGCGTAATTCCAGTAGAAAATATGCATTTTCGAGTTTTCAAGATTGTTTTTCGGAGATTACTCCCCAGTGATGCTGGCATCGTTTAGAATTACGCCGACGCACTTAGGACCGCGGAGGACCCGAACCTAAGCGAGGGCTGACATGAATCGACCGGTACACGAAATTCGATTGGGCGCGGTGCGGGCCACGATTTGGGAAGACGATGCGCACGATGGCCCGCGCTTTCGAGTAAGCATTGCCCGTGGGCCGCGGCCCGGCGAACAAAATGCGCGGCACGATCGGTTTGACGCCGACGATTTGCCGGTGGTGGCCGAGGTTGTGGATTTAGCGCATTTGTGGATTTGCGAACAGGCGGAATTGATTGCCTGACTTGATGCGCTGCTAGCGGGAGGCGGCTACGGCTAATCGAACCGCTTGCCGAATGTCAACTTTCCGTCGCCGGCTCGATAGAAGTCGTCGATTTGGCTAACGATTCGATAGCCGCAGCGCTCGTAAAAATTGTGCGTCGGCTTGTAGGCTGCGATTGACGAGGTTTCTGCAAGCAGCCAGCTGCCGCCGATAGTTTTCACTTGCCGTTCGACTTCCGCCAGCAATTGTCGACCGACGCCGCGCCCCTGCACGGTGGGATCGACGACGATCCAATACAAATCGAACGTGGCATCGGTCAGCGGCACCAGACCGTGGCACGACCAACCAACGATGCGGCCATCGAGTTCGGCAACCAATACTTGGTAGTGGCCCATTGGGCCATCGCTCTGGGCATCGCGCAGGACCTCATCGGCGATGGCGATCTCATCGGGACGGAACACAGCAGTCGAGCGTGTGATTTCGATAAGCGATTGGCGATCTGTGGCGGCAAGTCGACGAATCGAGGCGGGTGACAATTTAACGCCCGCTTGACGGCATGCGGCTAAACGGGGTGTTGCGAGCACATCTTCTGCTTTCGCGCTTCGGTTTACCGCGGTTTCAATCAGTCGCCGGGCAAAATCGTCGTATTCAATGCCGGCAGCACGCAACATGCGCGCCAAACCGGCGTTTGGACCGACGTCAGGATTAGCATTCACTTCCAGTACAAAAACATTGCCGGCAGCGTCAACTCGCAAATCGATTCTGGCATAATCATGGCAGCCGGTGAATCGATAGGCCGCAGTTGCTGCCTGCCGAATGCGAGCCTCCAACTCGGTTTCCACCATCGCCGGGCACCGCACGGGCGTCGCAAGGCATTCATTGGAAGTCGGCGACCATTTGCCTTGATAGGTGACGATGGGCCAGGGCAACTCAGATGATACCGAAAAAACGATCTCAGCCAGCGGCAACACCTGGAGATCGGGAAGTTCGATGATGCCAACGTTGAATTCACGGCCGGCGATGTAACGCTCGACGAGTGCGTGGCCGTAACACTCATGAATGGTAGCGACTTGCTTCAGGAGCGCAGGCCAATCGGTCACCACGCTGTCACATCCGATTCCTAAACTTGCATCTTCGGCCGCCGGCTTGATAATCAGTGGACCAGCCTGGAGCCATGGCCGAACGATCGATTCCGCGGGGACTTCGCCGCGCCGCACTTCGATAAACTCGGGTGTGGCGATGCCGCTGCCGGACAGCAGCCGCTTGGTTTGAACTTTGTTATGTGTGATCGCCAGGCAGTCGGAAGGCGAACCGGTGTACGGGATGCACAGCATATCCAACAGCGCCGCGATATGTGGCTCGCCTGCCGAATCGCCGGCAAAACTTTCGCAAAGATTGACGATCACATCAGGCCGCAACGCTTCAAGACGTTGAGCGAGCGAACTTGCCGAATTGCCAATCGCGGCGTCGGTCACCGCATGGCCGGCAGTGCCCAGTGCCGTGGAAATCGCTCGCACCGATTCCAACACCCCGGTTTCCGAATCATAGTCGGCATGCTCTTTCGGCAGCGTCGGGACATTATACAAAACGACGGTTTGAAGCGGCTTCGTCACAGACACTGTCGAATTCGTGATAGAGATCTTTCAAGCCGTCGCTGTACAGCGCGGTGTCCCATCAAGTGGCGGCTGCAACCGACGTCTGGGTCGAATGCCGAGAAATTGCGGTGTCGACGATTCGGGCGATCAAGTCACGATAGCCGATGCCCACCGCCTCGGCCAGCAGCACCAAATCGCTGGAGCCGGGCGTCAAACCAGGCAACGGATTAGCCTCCAGAAAGTATGGCACGCCGCATCGCAAACGGAAATCGATCCTGGCGACATCACGGCAGCCCAGCACTTTGAAAGCGGCGAGCACGGCGTGACGAACCGCCGTCTCGTCGGCTTGCGACAGCTGCGCCGGCGTTTCGTAGCGCACTTGTCGTCGCCAATCGCGTTTGACCTCCAGGCTGTACACAAACGGCCTGTCGTTACTGAGTGGAACTACCCGCATGATGCCGATGATTTCCGGCGGCGAGTTGCCAACGATGCCAACGGTCAATTCGTCGCCGTCGATGAATTCCTCGACAAGGACTGGCTGCTGGTACGCATCACGGCACTGCTCGACAAGCTCGTTCACATCGTCAAGACAATTTACAAGGCTGTGGCTGCGGATGCCTTTGCTCGATCCTTCAAACGCAGGCTTCACGATGAGCGGCAACGGCAAATGCCCAAGCTCTTGCACAAAGTCGTCCGATACCCCGTCGATGAGCACGCCCTTGGGAACCGCGACGCCCGCGGATGCAACCAACCGCTTGGCGCAGTCTTTATCGAGCGTGGCGGCCAGAGTCAGCGGATCGGAGCCCGTATACGGAACACAGAACATTTCCAGCAGCGCCGGCGTCCAGGCTTCCCGCGATCGGCCGATGCCACGGCCTTCGGCAATATTGAACACAAATTCCGGCGGCGGCGCGGAAAGCAATCGGCGCACCAGCGAATTGCCGTCGCCTAACAGCTCCACTTCGTGGCCCAGCCAACGTAATGCGGTGGCAATCGCTTCAATCGTTTCCGGCGTATCGAATTCTTCCTCGGCATCGTCCGGTTGGCCGGGATCACTCGCGATATTAGCTGCTGTTGAGCGTGCTGTATAAGTCAATCCAAACTTCACGGCTGGGTGCTCCGCAGAAGATCACTTCGTCACGCTGCTGCCGACAGAATAAACCTCCGGCGGCGCAGGCAATGGAACGGGATTGGTGAGAGCGATGGGTGCCGCAACTTCTGCGCGACGACTTCGGTTGGATTTCTCGCCGCTGGGTTTTCCATTGGCGTGTAGCCGGCACCCCGTTGATTTTTGGCTTCGCGGTGCCGTTCGATGCGCGAGCCGCCTTGGCGCTGACAACCAGCGAATCGGTGGAAATCACTTCAACCTGTACCTGGTCGAGCGACTTTCTTTTCCGCCGTGCATAGCGTGGGCTGCTGGGTGGCATCAGCGGCTTGCCGGTGCCGCTGAGCACGTCGCTAACGCCTTGCGAATTTATCGCCGACGATTCGTTCGTCTTGTCTTCCGGCGCGTAGCGGAAAATCATGCCCTCGTAATTTCGCAAGACAACGGCGTTATCGGCGGCGGAAATCAGATAAGTCGGCATGACCGGAATTTTACCGGTGCCGTGCAAGCCATCCACGACGTACGTCGGCACGCCCAAGCCAGAAACATGCCCCCGCAGCCCTTCAATAATTTCGACGCCTTTCCAAATCGATGTACGAAAATGCCCGGCACCGGTCACCGGATCGCAGTGGAACAGGTAATAAGGTCGCACTTTGATGCGCAGCAAACCGCGAACCAGCTCGCGCATCGTTTCGACCGAGTCGTTCACACCTTTTAGCAATACCGCGTGATTGCTCACCGGCATGCCGGCATTCACCAGCCCGCGGCAGGCTCGCGCTGTTTCCGGAGTAATTTCGCGGGGATGATTGAAATGCGTTTGAATCCAGATTTTTTCGGCGGTGGCCAAGAGTTCGATCAGCTCGGCATCGAACAATCGCTGCGGCAACGTGACTGGAACCCGGCTGCCGACGCGGATCACATCGACATGATCGATCGCCGCCAACTCGGTGATGAACCAGCGCAGTTTGGCAACCGGCAATGTCAGTGGATCGCCGCCGGAAAGAATGACATCGCGAATGGCCGGCGTGCTGCGGATGTAATCGATCATCCGCTGTTCATCGTGGCTCGGCGCATCCCAGCCTTCTCGATCCATCGTCACACGCTTGCGAGTGCAGAAACGGCAGTACATGCTACACACCGGCGTTGTGATGATCAGCGCGATCCGGATAGCGGTGCGTGATGCCTGGCACTGGTGAGTCTTGATCTTCCTCCAGCGGATCGTCGAGTGCGACGCCCGAATCGTGCGATTCTTCCAGCGGCGAAGGCACGGCCTGCAAGCGGATGGGATCGTGCGGATCGTTTAAGTCAATCAGCGAAAAATAATAGGGCGGAATCGCCATCCGATACTTGGCTTCCAACCCTTCCAGGGCGCAAACCTCGTCGGCTGTTAGCGGCAACACTTCAGTAAGTTGCGCCGTGGTGCGGATTGCATGCTGCCGCTGCCAGCGCCAATCTTGCCAGAGGTGGTCGGGAACGTTGTGCCAGAGAGGATGTCGAATGCCGTGGTCTTGCCGTCCCGAACTGGGAGGCTCCTCGGTCTCAACCAATGCCGCCACGCTGGTTGAGACCACTTGCGAACCTGCAGTCTGCTCGTTCATTTGGCTGGCGAAAGCCTCCTCCGAAAGAGTGGCGGCCCGGATTCCTTGTTGCCTGACGCGCCGATGTAAGTCCTCGCGCTTTGTACCACGGCTTTGCAAATCGAGCAAGTGGGATGCGTCAAGATGGCCGCCAACGAGCGACACCGTTAAAGAAATCGCATATGCAAACCGAGGCGCTGGTTGACGCAGGCAGCCTGATTTATGGGAATCGAAATAAAGCCCGCGCGTTGGTCTTTGTTTGCTCGGCAAGCTTCTCGAAAGCAACGCCGCGCACCTCGGCTAACCGTCGGGCGGTATGCACCAGATTGGCCGGCTCGTTGCGTTTGCCACGCAGTGGATCGGGGGAAAGATAAGGACTATCGGTCTCGATCAGAATTCGGTCGTCCGACACCGTGGCGGCGACGGCCCGCAAATCGACCGATTTTTTGAACGTCACCATTCCTGCAAAGCTGATATAAAGTCCCAACTCCCGGCACTTGCCGGCAGTGGCGGCGCTGCCTGTAAATGAGTGCATGACGCCTATCAATGGCCCGCGCTGTCGGGCATCGCGCAGCATGGCCACGACATCGGCGTCGCTTTCCCGTGTATGGACGACAAACGGTAGGTTACGCTCTTGAGACAGCCGCAGATGGCGGTCGAAATAATCTTGCTGCAACTCAAACGGCGTGTAATCCCAGTGGCGATCTAACCCAGTCTCGCCGATGGCCACAACTTTCGGGGCGGAAACCAGCGCGACAATCTGTTCCCAATCCCCCGGTTTTGCCTGAGCGCAATAGTTGGGCTGAATGCCGACGGCTGCGTAGATCGATGGATGCTCTGCCGCTAGGCGGACCGCAGCCGCGATCGATTCGGCCGTCACGCCAATTGCCACGATCGTTTCCACACCGGCTGCCAATGCTCGGACAATCACCTCGACCCGATCGGCGTCGAATTCTTCCTGATCGAGATGAGCGTGGGTGTCGATCAGCATAGCAACGGTCATGCCGCAGCCGGCTTGGACAGAAATTCCTCAAGCGATTGCAAATGTCCGCGGGCGTTACCCAGCACCTCTTCGGCCAGCGCCCTAGCGGTCAGATCGGTTCGTAGGTCGTCGACGCACTGGCGGATGGCAGCAATATCCTGCCTTTGATAATAAATCAGCTCGCCAATCAAATAATCGAACGAAAGATCGTGCGTATCGGTGAACGCCATAGGGTAGTCGCCGAAGCTGGGAAGCTGGCGGCGATCAAGCAGCAGATCGGTAATACGACCGACGTACATTTGGTAATCGTTGAAGATGTGGCCGAGAACTTCCTTCGCTCGCTCGTCGCCCGGATGGATCCACGGAGCCGCATCGGCCAGATACATGGGGAACGACCGGTAAATGATAGCCAGCAACCGGTTCAGCACAGCGTTCGGGTCGGTTGGCGTCATTGCAGAAGATTCCCGGAGCCCGACTGCAACCAGGTGTAAAACTGATCCCAGAAAATGCCGAGAATTACCACCGGCACCGTAACCAGCACGATGAACGCCCCCGGCAGCGATACAAGCGAAAAGCCCGTCGCGGGTCGCTCAGCCGGTTCGGGATCGATCGCCATAGTCTTCACCACCCGTAGGTAATAGAACAGGCTTAACGCGGTGTTCAGACCACTGACCACAAGCAGGGTGAGCATGATGCTGCGGAACGCCGGTGCTTCCATAGCCCGCACGAGCGACGCAAAAGCGACATACTTGGCAGAGAATCCGGCCAACGGCGGTAATCCGACGAGACTGAAGAGGATTAACGAAAGACAAACGACGACCCCCGGAGAAACGCGAATCAGCCCGGCATAACTGTCGATCTGCTCGCTCCGCATGGCGTTTCGCATAAATGCGATAATGGCAAATGCCCCCAGATTCATGAACAGGTACAACCCCACATAGAACGGCACAGTGGCAAAAGCGTATTGAGCTCCCGCCGGATTGCTGCCCAAAAGGGCCACGCCAGCGGCGACCGGCATCATGATGTACCCAGCATGCGCGATGGTGGAATAGGCCATCAGCCGCTTGATATTCGTCTGACCGTAAGCAGCCAAATTGCCGAACGTGCAAGTGACGGCCGCAATCAGGGAAACGAGCAGGACGATGTAATTCCGCACCGGACCCAGTTTGTCGGTGGGCGCATCGGCGGTTCAGCGCCTTGGTCGACGGGACAGTGACCGAGACCAATTTGATCTTGCCACCATCGGAGGCACCGGCCTCCGGAACTCCGCCTCGCATTTGATCAACAACCGCTACTCCACCTGGCAACGGCTGCGAGATCACGGACTGCGGCAAATTACTGAAACCGACCACAACCCGTACCAAAAGCGCAAGCGCCGCGGCCTTCGAGGCCACGCTCAGAAAAGCATTCACTTCAGCCGTGGCGCCTTCAAACACATCGGGGCACCAAAAATGGAACGGGAACGCCGACAGCTTGAACGCCAGGCCGACGCCAAGCATCAGTCCGCCGAGAGCCAGCACCATGGCCCGATCGGGCAATTGGCCGGCGCTGATAAGATCAGCCAGTCGCTCCGCCATGGTCGGCAAATGACAGGTTCCCAGCACTCCCGCCAACAGACTGATGCCGTATAGCATCACACCAGCCGCTCCGGCGCCGAAGACGGCGTATTTCAAGGCCGCTTCGCTGCTTTGCGGTCGGCCTTTGAGCATGCCAGCCAAAGCGTAGGACGGAACGCTGGCCATTTCGACGCCCAGGAATATCGTCAACAAATGATTGGCCGAAGCCATCAAGCACATGCCGACCGTGGCCCCCAGCACCAGCGAATAAAAATCGGCCGCATCTTCGCGATCGGGAATGCCGGAGAGTTTCGTGAACAGCACGAATAAAACCGCGAATAACAGCAAAATCGCGCGGAAATAAATCGTGAAAGAATCGTAGATTAGAAGTCCGGTGAACAACTCCGTGCGCGGGATACTGGCTAATCCACCCAAGTGGTCCCAAGGAATCGACAGATAAAAGCCCGCGACCGAGCCGGCCAGCGCAATCCAAAACGCATCGATCTTTTCCAGCCCGCGGAAGACCCGCAGCAGGAGCATGAGCACGACGGTCGCGCACAGCGCCAGCTCGGGCTTAAACAGCGGCAAGCTGATGCCAGTGGTATCGTGCAGTAGTGAATTGATGAGTTGGTTAAATGTCACGAGTATGTCGCTGGTTATCGGATCGTGCTGGTGTCGTTAGCGCCTACGAAGCCCAGCGGTTGCAACGGCGGGGCTTGCGCTGGTTCGGCACTCTTTTCAGTAGTTTCGGTTCGCGCTGTCGCCTTCGCGGCGCCGGTTTCTTTTTCCTTCACGGTTTTCGTCCATTCGGCCAGCGTGGTCGCCTGCTGGGTTACGGTCGGCTCGATATAACTCAGCAAGGCCCACGGATAGACGCCGAACACAATCGCAAACGCCAATAGCGGCGCGGCGATGGCAATTTCGCGCGGCGTGATCGGATGCAAATGATCGCCGTGCGAACCTTTGTACTCGGCGCCCAGATACACCCGTTGCAAGGTCCACAGAATGTACCCGGCCGTGAGAATGACCGTCGCCGCGGAAATTACTGCCAAAGTGTAGCTGAAATTCCAGACCGAAAGCGTCACCAGCACTTCGCCGATAAATCCGCACAGTCCGGGTAGCCCCAAACCGGCAAAAAAAATGCCGAATGCCAGACCGCTGTAAAGCGGCATTTTGTGGAACAGTCCACCGAATTCATCCAAGTTGCGGTGATGCACCCGGTCGTACACCACACCGACCATAAAGAACATGCCGGCCGAGCTTAGTCCGTGGGCGATCATCTGGAACATCGCCCCGTTCATTCCCAGCGCCCAATAAGCCGGGTTGTATTTGAAATTGGCCGTGGCACTCCATACGCCCAGGCCCAGCACCACGTAGCCCATGTGGCTGACCGAGCTGTAGGCCACGAGCCGTTTGAAGTCTTTTTGAGCGAGGGCCGCAAATGCGCCATAGACCATGCTCAGGACGCCAACTGTGCAGACAAACCATGCGAGGTCGTAACCGGCATCGGGACAAATCGGATAACAAATGCGAATGATGCCATAGCCCCCCATCTTCAACAAAATCCCTGCCAGGATCATCGAAATCGGAGTTGGCGCTTCCACGTGCGCATCGGGCAACCAGGTATGCAGCGGCACCGCCGGCACTTTGATCGCGAAGCCAATGAACAAGAGCAAGAACGCCCACCACTGCAGGGTTTTGCCAAAAAGGATTTCTGCATTGAACGGCGAGTTCGGCATCTGGCCGATTTGCTGCAGGGCCAAAATATTGAACGTGTATTGCGGTGTGGCAGCGTTTTTGATTTTAGCCAGCTCGGCGGATTGCTGTTCAGCTGGAAGTCGGCTATCGACGACTCGGGCATTGAGCAATTGCTTTTCGCTGAGCAATTTCAGGTCGCTGTTGAAGTACAGCATTAAAATGGCGATCAGCATTAGCACGCTGCCGACCAGCGTGTACAAGAAAAACTTGATCGCCGCGTATTCCTTCCGCGGTCCGCCCCAGACGCCGATGAGAAAATACATCGGCAACAGCATTACTTCCCAGAACACATAGAACAGGAAGAAATCGAGCGCTAAAAAGACACCGATCATGCCGGTTTCCAAGAGCAAAAACAAAATGCAGTAGGCTTTGACGTGCTTTTCGATATTCCAACTAGCGCCCATCGCCAGCATGCAGATAAACGCAGTGAGCAGCACCAACGGAAAGCTAATGCCATCCATGCCCATCAGGTAATAGATGTTGAACGACTTGATCCAGGGGACCGAGAACAGGTTTTGAATGCCCGCTACGCCGAGACTGAACTGCGCGTTATCTGCCCCTTGCGGCCGTGGCAAAGCCATCCAGGCTGTGATGATAAACACCACCACCGTGATCGCCAGCGTGAACCAGCGCAACGTGCTTTTGCTTTCCTTCGGCAGAAACGCCAATACCAGCGCGCCCATGCCGGCAGGAAGGTAACCAAACTCAGCGGAACGATATACGGGTTATCCATAAACAGGAATCAGGTGTCAGGAATGAGATTTCGAAAATCGAATTTAGCGGCGTGCGCTTGCTCAGGCTGCGCCGCTAAACAACGTCACCCCGCCCACGAGCTGCGGAAAAAACTCAATAAAATAAACAGTGCCACCGTGCCCACTACGATGAACATGACATATTGCCGCAATCGTCCGGTCTGAATGCGGCGCATCGATAGACCGATCGAGTAAGTGAGGCCCGCAAGCCAATTCACTGCGCCATCGACAAACAAACGATCGATTTTGTCGTCCAACGTGGAAATGCCTCGCACCGCTAGCGCGCAACCGTCGATAAATCGATCGATCACTTGGCGATCGAAATCGGACATGCGCCGCGAAATGAACAGCACCGGCTGCACGAAAATCGCGTTGTACAGTTCGTCGAAATACCATTTGTGCCACAAGAAGCGATACAGCCCGCCGAACTGCTGCGCGACTTCCTCGGGCTTCAAGAGCCGCAAGGCGTAGATCGCCGTGGCAAGCAAAAACCCGACCAGCGCGGTCAAAAATGCCACCAGCGAAGCCGTGACGTGAATTGATTCGTCTTCATGGCTCAAATGCTCGGCCGGGTGAATCACCGTGGGCCAAATCACGGCGCCGTTCGCCGTTTCCAGGGTTCCCGCCGGACGCGCTTGTTCGAGCATCGTCGTCAGCCCCCACATTGGCCAGCCAATGCCGAAGGCAAACACGGCCAACACCACCAGCGGCACGTACATCACCTTGGGCGATTCATGCGCGCGTTCGTAGATATAATGATCGCGTGGCTTGCCGATGAACGTCATGTACCACAAGCGGAACATGTAAAACGCGGTGATCGAAGCTCCGCCCGCCGCGGCGAAGAACAACAGTTGATGACCGCTATTGTGTTTGCCGAACGAAAGGGCCTGAGCGATGATCGAATCTTTCGAATAAAAACCGCTGAAGCCGCCGACAAACGGAATGCCGGTGCCGATGATCGCCAGACAACCCACGAGCATGGTGTAACCGGTGAACGGCATTTTCTTTAAGAGTCCGCCCATCTTTCGCATGTCGTTGGTGTGCGTTGCATGAATCACGGAACCGGAGCACATGAAAAGCAGGCTCTTGAAAAATGCATGCGTGAACAGATGGAACAGCCCAGCGATCCAACCGCCAACGCCCAGCGCCAGCATCATGTAACCCAGTTGGCTGACCGTGGAATACGCCAAGACGCGCTTGATATCGACGGCCACAATGGCGATCGTAGCCGCGATGAACAACGTAATGCAGCCGATATACGCAATCACCAACAGTACATCTTGTGTGAAAAGCGGATAGCAGCGTCCGACCAAAAACACACCGGCCGCCACCATCGTCGCCGAATGCACCAGGGCCGAAACCGGCGTCGGGCCTTCCATCGCATCGGGCAACCACACTTGTAGCGGAAACTGGTGCTCTTTCCCACACAGCCACAGAAGATCCCCAAACCCGCGACAACCAACAGCGTGGGCGTCATGCTCGCGGGAACAATGAGCAAATGTGTCGGTCCAGGCCGAATTTGCGCGAACAGTCCGTTGTCGCCGCCAAAGTTCAGCGTGCCCAGTGCGCCGAAGAACACCATCAGGCCGATGATGAAACCAAAATCGCCAATGCGGTTGACGATGAACGCCTTGTTCGCCGCGTTCGATGCACTTTTGCGTTCGAAATAAAACCCGATCAAAAAGTACGAACAGATGCCGACCAGTTCCCAAAACACGAACGTCATCACCAGATTGCCGGAGATCACCAGCCCCAACATGCTGAAACTGAAGAGCGACAGGTATTGAAAAAACCGGTGAAAGCGGCCCGGGCGGTGCAGAGGATGGCCGTCGGCCAGCGTGACTTCGTGATCAGTCACCTCGTGCAATTCGTCGTGCATATAGCCGATGGCGTACACGTGAATGCACGACGCAATAAGCGTGACCATGCAGAACATCGCCACGGTTAGAGCATCAATGTAGTAACCAATCGTGATGTGCAGCGGGCCGACATCCACCAGCGCATACCAATCGCCGCTATAAGCTGATGGAACGGCCGGATCCGCATGACTTATGCTGGCCGTTTCCCCCGACTCGCTGGCAGCCGTATGGCTTGCCGATTCCGCTCCATGGTGCGGCGGCGCGAACGGATGCGATGGCAGCCAGCAGAACAACAGCGCCACCAGAGACAAAACGCAGCCGGAAATGATCGCCCCGCACGCCACGTACGCCGCGGCTTTGCCATGATGCCCCATGTGCCGACCGAAAAACACAATCAGCACAAACGACGCCAGCGGCAACAGCCAGGCAAGGCCGAGCAGTACGGGTAATGTTGTGGCTGGATTCATCGTTTAGACTATCTAGCCCCCGATTCTACAGGGGGATGAAACGCCGTTTGACTAGCCCCTTAACTCATCCGCGCGGTCTACGTCCACGGTCGAGTGATTGTTGTAAAAATTCAGCGTGATGGCCAGCGCCACCGCGGCTTCGGCCGCGGCCAGCACGATCACGAAAAGCGCGATCAATTGTCCGTCTAATCCGATCGAGGTGGCACTATCTTTTCGCAGCACCGTGCTGCCGAAAGCGATGAAATTCAGGTTCGCGCCGTTCAGCACCAGTTCGATGCCCATTAGCACGCCCAGTGCATTTCGCTTGGTGGCCATGCACACCGCGCCGCATACAAACAGCACAGCGCCGACCACCAGGTAATGCGATACACCCACAGGTTCGGTAAACAGATTCATAGGCGACCAGCCTCGACTTCTCGTGGGACAAACCGTCGCTTGGCCCGCGCCAAATAGGCCGCCCCGATCAACACCACCAGCAAATGCACGGAAATGATTTCAAAGGGCAGCAGATAACCAGCCAATGGGTTCCGCGGCGATTGTTCCGGCTTCGCCAGTGCATCGACACGTGCTCCCAACAGCGCCTGCGCCAACCGCGGTGGTCGTCGGCGTCGCGCTGACAACCGCATTAAAATCAGCCGTTGTCGGCCGCCATTCCGGCACGCTTAACGCCGCCAGAATCAACATGGTCAGCAGCGAGCCGCCGACGATGGCGGCCAAAACCCAATCGCCGCCGCGAGTCTTCATCGAAATGAACGGACTTTGGGCCGTCAGCATCACGCCGAACACCAACAGTACCAGCGTGCCGCCGACGTAAATCAACAGCTGCATCGCGCCGATGAAATCGCTGCCCGCCAGGAAAAACAACCCGGCGGTGGCGCCCAAACTTAGCACCAAATAAAAGGCCATCCGCACGATGTTGCTGGCAAACACCACGGCCAGCGCAAAGCCGCAGGCGAAGACCGAGAACAACAGGAAGTAAACGGAATGCCAGTTCATCGCGGTTTATATAGTCCGAGCGTGTCGGTCGGTATGTTGTTTGTCTGTTGTCTGTTGTCTGTTGTCCGTTGCTGTTCCGCCGTCTTTCTAACGCCTGCATCCTGATCCCGCGCTGCCACAAACGCTTGCTCGCGTACCGCTCCCAGAGGCTGCGACGACTTCAGCCACACGCCGCCTGGAAACTGATAAGTCCACAGTGCCGCGCCGGCAAACATCACGGCCGCAATCGGAGTGCAATACTTCAAGCACGTCTTCATCACCTGATCGATCCGCAGCCGCGGCAGCGTCCAGCGGACCCAAATCATCACTGTCACACCGACAATGCATTTAGCGATGAAGTTAATACAACCGAGCAAGTTGGCAAGGTAGCCCAGGATATGGAAGTGCGTATCGTCGGGAGCGTAGGCAATGCCCAACAGATGCGTGATCGGAACTGGCCCGTTCCAGCCGCCGAAAAACAGAATCGCCCCCAGGCCCGCGACCGTGAACATCGAACCGTACTCGGCCATGTAAAACGCCAGCCAGCGGAAGCCGGAATACTCGGTGTGGAAGCCGGCCACCAGTTCGCTTTCGGCTTCTGCCAGATCGAATGGGGCACGATTCACGCTGGCCGTGGCGCACGTAAAGTACACCCAAAACACGAGGAACGTAAACGGATCGTGGAAAATGAACCAGTTGGTGAACCAACCGCCGTGTCCGTGAGCGTCAGCCCCCTGCATGTTGGCGATCGTGACCAAATCGAGCGACCCAGCAATCAAACAGGGCGTGACGATGCACAACCCCAGCGGCACTTCATAACTGACAACCTGAGCGGCTTCCCGCATGGCCCCAAACAGCGACCACTTCGAAGCGGAAGCGTATCCGGCCAGAATCACGCCAAACACTTCCAATCCCAACACGGCGATGATGAAAAACACGGCCGCGTTCATCGGCAGCGCGACCCAGCCCGTGGCAAACGGCAGCGCCATGAGCGTCGCATAGGAAGCCACGAAGCTGACATACGGCGCGATTCGGAACAGTAAATTATCGGCCGCCTTGGGGCGCAAATCTTCCTTTGTGATCAGCTTCAATCCATCGGCCAGCAGTTGCAGCCAACCGAATTTGCCGCCGGTACGCGTGGGACCGAGCCGATCTTGAATTCGCGCAGAAACTTTCGCTCTACCCATACGAAAAACATAGCGCCGACAAACGGCACCAGCAACAGCAAGTTGCACTGAATGAACCCGGCGAGCAAATAGCTCAGCCAAGGCCAAAGTCCATGATTGATAAAGAATTCGGCCACCGCGAATACTTGTGCTGTTGTTGACGGGAACGCAGACCAACCGCGCCTGAAACGGCATCCGCCTGCCGGGCGCTCACGACTCCCAAAGTCACGCGAGGAAGGCGTTTAAAGGATTGTGAAATATGGCACAAAGTCACTCGGTTCGACAAGCCCCGCGTTCGCAATTTTGACTCGGAGTTTAAGGGACGATTCCCTAATACTTCCCAGCACAAACGTCAAGTGCGAAGAGAACGTGTTCAGTACCAGCTGAAGTTTTTGTCTGCACCGTTCCAGACGCAGCCCCGGAATCATTTTGATTGCGACTTAACACCTCCTTCCCCTACAATGGGTCGATTCCTCATCCAAGGAGGTACTCAATGGCAAGGGCATCGGTTTCGCCGCGTCTTGTCTGGTTTCTGTTCGGTGCGATCACGAGCCTCGTGGGCAGCTGCTTCGTCGCACTGCGACTCGTTGCCGACGACGCAGCCGGAAATCCCTCTGCGCCCCTCGAATTGCGTGGCCGGGTGATTGACGTGGCAAGCAAGCCCGTTGCAGGGGTGATTGTCGAGGGGCGTTCATTGCGCCGTGGCGACACACTTATCATTGACGCCAAGTCCGATTCCGATGGCAATTGGAAGGCGATTAGCCCGGATGTGCCGCTGCTGGTCGGTGCAAAAAGCGCGGATGAGAAGTTCGCCACGATCGTGCGACTGGAACCGGGCAGCTCGGAAATTACGCTGCGACTAGCACCGACCGCCACGGTACACGGAAAGCTCGTGGACGAACAAGGTCAACCAGCGGCACAGAAGCAGCTCGGCTACGGCCCAACACCGTTCGTAACCGCATTCGGCGGGAAAGTTACGACGGATGACGAAGGCAACTATACGCTTCGTGGGTTGGTGCCCGAACAGAAGTATAGTCTGAGTTTCCATTGGGGCAACGGGGATTTTCGGATAATCGAGATTGTCGAGCCAAAAAAAACCCGGATCGCTCGAATTGGCGAATCTGACGACGCCAACGCCGATATCGCTCGGTGAACAGGCGGCTATCGTCTTCAGCCAAGTAAAAGACCTTCCAGAGCGAATCGAGCAATCTCTCAAGTTTGACGCTCCACAGTCGATTCGACTGATCATTGTCGTGGGCGATCCGCAAAGCGAGGCTACACGCCGATATATGAAGTCCTTTTCCATGTTTGACTACCCCGCCTACGAGGGCGCACCTGTATCGACCGAGAACGCTGAAGCAATGTCGTTTCTGCGCACAAAATATGGCTTGGATGTCGAGCGGCTTAAACCCGTCACACTGCTAATTCTCTCGACCGACAACAAGCTGATCGCTTCCAAGAACCTTCCTTGGACGATGTCCATGGACGAAGACTCGCTGAAAGCCGACGTGAATGAATTCCTCGCCGCACATGCGTTGCCGCGACCCGATGCAAAGGAGTTGTTGACCGCCGCCTGCGATCGGGCCCGCCGCGAAGGCAAATGCGTTTTGCTCGAGGAATCGGGCACGTACTGCGGATGGTGCCGAATTCTGTCTCGCTTCTTCGATCGACATCCAGACATCTTCGAAGCGTTTTTTGTGCCAATACAAATTGACCGCGACCGGCTGCCCCGCGGCTACGAAGCAATGAAACCATACCGCCCCTCGGGCGAAGGTGGCGTTCCCTGGTGCGCGATCCTTGATGCCGACGGCAAAAAGCTCGGCGACTGGGACACTCCAGACGGCAACATGGGCTATCCGACGCTGCCGAAGGAGTTCGATCATCTCGAAAAGATCTTGAAAGAGGCGGCACCAAAAATAACTGATCAGCAGCTTGCCGAAATGCGCGCGGATTTGGAGCAAGAAGCGAAGAAGTACGCTCAGCACTGATTCATTGAATCAGCGGTCGATTTCGCCCATCACAATATCCAGCGAGCCCACAATCGCCGGCACATCGGCAATCAGGCAGCCTTTGCACAGCTCGTTCGTGGGCGAAAGATTGCAGAACGAACTGCTGCGGGCCCGCACGCGCCAAGGGATCGAACCACCATCGCTGACGACATAAAAGCCCATCTGGCCACGCGGCGCTTCGGTTTCCAAATACGCTTCACCCTTGGGCAACTTTTCAGTGAGCTTGACCGGCTCACCCCACGAACCGCTGGCCTGGCTGTAACGATCGATGGCTTGCCGAACGATGTCGATCGATTGCACGACTTCCAGCATCCGCACATAGAACCGGTGCCAACTGTCGCCCAAGACCGCCTGATTCGGCACCGGCGGATATTTGTGATCTTTGGGATAATGCCTGTTCTTTTCCACGACAACTTCAAAAGCGTAACCGTCGTACATTTCGGTGTAGCGTTCCTCGCCGTCGCGCCGCAGGTCTTGATCGACTCCGCTGCCGCGCAGCACCGGGCCGGTGCAACCATAGCTGATGGCCATTTCCGCCGGCATGACGCCGATGTTCGCCGTGCGGCGAATGAAAATGGCGTTCGTCGTCAGCAGCGCGTGATACTCGGCAATCTGCGGTTCGAACTGCGCGAGAAATGCCTCGCACTTTTGCAGCCAGCCCGGTGGCAGATCGGCCGTCGCTCCACCGACGGTAATGTAGCTGTATGTCAGCCGGGCGCCGCACACTTCTTCGAACAGGTCGAGAATCTTTTCTCGCTCGCGAAACGCATACAAAAACGGACTGAACGTGCCGAGGTCCAATCCATAGGCCCCCATGCCAACCAGGTGGCTGGCGATGCGGCCCATCTCAGCAATGATCACCCGCAGGTGCTTGCCCTTTTCCGGCATTTCATATTTCATCAGCTTCTCGACCGTCAGCGCCCAGCCGAGATTCATGTTCATTCCGGCTAGATAATCCATGCGGTCGGTGTAAGGAATCCACTGCCGCGGCGTGAGGTTCTCGCCAATCTTTTCCGCACAGCGATGCAAATAGCCGATGTGCGGCGTCACTTCCGACACGACCTCGCCATCGGTCCGCAACACCAACCGCAGCACGCCGTGCGTGCTGGGATGCTGCGGCCCCATGTTCACCAACATTTCGTCGGTGCGAACGTCGAACTCGATAATCCGCGGATCGTCTAAAGCTGTTGCCATTTCGTTTCTTCTCAATTAACGCTCGAGCAGATCAGCCAGTAAAACCACAACGACAAGACGAACACTACGTTTCTTCGTTGTGACCCTTGTGTCGTCGTGGTCCAATTTTCGGCTACTCTTCTCGAAATTCTTTTTTTATCATCCGATCAAACCGTCTCCAGCCGAGCTTGCGTTCCTTCTTTCCATCTCGCGGAAACCATCCGAGGCTACCGCGGCTGATCGTTAGCGTCCCAAACTTTTGTCCGTCGGAAAAAACGGTAATTATCAAATCTTTGTTGATAATCTCGACCTCTGGCAATTGCCCAATTCGAATCTCGTGTTCGGCCATTGCAGTCGCCTTGTTGTGGTCTATTTTCCGCGTATTCCGTGGTACTCCAGCGGCATCTCGTAATCCTTGCGCAGCGGATGCCCAACCCAATCTTCGGGGCACAGAATCCTGCGCAGGCCGGGATGGCCGATGAAGCGCACGCCGCTCAGGTCGAACACTTCGCGCTCGTGCCAGTCGGCGGTGCGCCAGATATGGCTCACCGTCGGCACTTCGGGCAGCTCACCCGGCACGTCGTTCTTCCAGCGTGGCAGCATCATTTTTAGCACCAAGCTCACGCGGTTGGGCACGCTCCACAGGTGATAGACCAACTCCAAATGCGGCTGCCACGTGACCTTCGCCGCTTTCTTCGCGTCCGGCTCGAAGTAATCGACGCCCGAAATTAACTGCAGCATATCGAAGCGCAGGTCCGGCTGATCGTGCAAATACTGACAGACCTCGACGAGCCTCTCGGGCGAAACTTCAATCCACGGATCAAGCGCTTCCAGATTCGCGCCCGTGATCTTGTCGCCAAATTTTTGTTTCAGTCGATCGAGAAATGATTGTCCACGCATTGATTTGTCCGTTGTCGGTAGTCCGTTGCCCGTTGTTTTGTCGTTCGATAACTTGATTGTTGAAACGTTTGCCCCTGTCCGGCCCCTCAATGGACAACTGACCACGGACAACTGACATCATCTAAGCCGAAATCACTGGCTCCCGTTCCAGCGCCGTTGAAGGCGGCATCCGTTCGACGATGACTTCCTTCCCTTGGCCGACAGCCCGTACCCAATCCAAATCGCCGCGTCGCCAAACGTATGCAAAGCCGACCATCAAGACGGCAAAAAACGTAAGGATGTCGAACAGCGCAAACCGCGCCAGGTGATCGGCCGATTCGCGAATCGCTGGCTCGGTAGTCGGACGCGCTGCTTCCGGCACGCTCATTTCGGCGAAGAGACCTTTTGCGGCCGGCGTCAACGATGTTTCCGACACTTTGCCAACCACCGGCTCGGTTTGCACGACCGGCAAGTTCGGATCCATCAAATGCGTCGCTTTCCCGAACACATTGGCCCAGGGAAAGAAGAATGCAATTTCGACGTCGAAAATAATGAACAGCAGCGCGACCACATAGAACCGAATGTCGAACTGCACGAAGCTCGAGCCGATGGTCGGCTCGCCGCATTCATAAATCTCGAGCTTCTCCGGGTTCGGGTTCTTCGGCCGCAGGAATTTTCCGACCAGCAGGTTCACGAACAAAAATGCGAACCCGAAGGCGGTGAACAGCGCCAAATACCCGGCGATCATCGTAGGGGTGGTCATAGGCTTACCAACTCCCTCGCACCTTGCGGGAGAAGGCTGGGGTGAGGGGTATCAATGAATAGAGCTTCCTGAACGCAAACCCGCATTTTAAGAGTCATTCTGCTGTTTGCAAGGCTAGCCACAGAGCGGTCAAGACCGATGATACTCGCGATTTGAACGGACTTTAGCCTCGCCAGCGCTTCGCGAGCAACACGGCTCGAAGGGGCAATCGGCGTCTTCATACGACAAGCTCCTTTGGGGAGGCTCTTCGACAAAAAAAGCTGGAAAACGGCGGAAACAGTAAAAACGGCGGAAAACGGTCGAAAACCGTGGAAAACCGTCTCCACCGCTCTTTTCGCTACTCTCGTGAAACCAAAAGCTGAAGCAGCTCTCTGCATCCTTGGGATTGCCTAGACCGGCTACGCCGCTCCTCACCGGTGGCATCATTAATCAGTCAATATTTATACATATATACACTATAACGTACAAATGGCCCAATTCGCAAATCGCCGAGTTGTGAGGGTGTCGCATGTTTTAAGGGATAATTGATGGTGGCCGAAACGAGCCCCCAGAGCCGATTTTGCGACTTGGGCTCTTATGCCAAGTGGAACTCTGACCAAGTTCTAACATCGCAACAATAGGGCGGCGGGTAAAATAATCGCAACTCTTCTTGGCGATGCCCCGGTGTTGCTTAGACTCTCTCCCCGATCCAGCAGCGGCAACACCGGGGCCTTCTGGTTGGTAGCGCAACACAGAACGAACCACGGGGAGCACGTATAAGGAAAGGAAATGCAAATCGCTTCACTGTCGTCCCGGTGCTCCCCGCATCCCCCGTGGTTTTTCCCGCTGAGGTGATTTGCATGGCCAATATTGCTTGCCCGCGCTGCTCTTATCCGGTTCCGCTACCCAGCACGGGCTCGGTGGCCGTGTGTCCCAAATGCGGGGCGACGTTTCCGGTGCAGAAACCGAAGGGCCGTTCACAAGCTAGGGCATGTGCCGGAAATGTGTAGCGGCGGAGCTTGCTTCGCGCTCGAAGCGCCGGGCCGAGCCCGGCCGCTACACTTGGAAGGATGCCCACGCGTTAATTTGGTGGCCGATGGAAGTGGCGCACCAAACCGACGACCCACACGACGACGCCCACTAAAAAGCAACCGCCCAGCGTGAGCACCAGCGGCGTGGAAAGTTGCGCCGGCTGACGCTGGTTGGCCACGACCACCAGCCAATTCAAGCCCAGCAAGAATGCAACCATCATGGCCGCCAGCCAGAGCGAATGATGAAACATGTATTGAAAGGAATCGGCCTGCCGCTCCGGCGCGAGCCAATAATCGCGGTGCGGCACATTGATGAGGCTGACCGGCAACCGACGCAGCGCCGCAAACACGCCGATCATCAAGAGCGGCAACAAAAGTCCTGTGACGCCCATGAACCACAAATGCGCCTGCCGGCTCATCCAACCGTTGGGCTCGCCGGCAAAATTGAAATGCGTGGCGACCTGTTCAGGCAGTTGATTGACAGACACAAACAAACTTATCAGGAAGCAAACGTACAAGAATGCAAAAAGTAAGACTGGCAACGTTCGCAAATTCATGGCCGATTATCCCTTCACTGGGTAACTGCTATTGCTCCACGCGGATTTCCGTCTGCACCGAATTGGCAATATAACACCGCTCGTGGGCGGCGTGGTGCAGATGTTCTTCCTCGGCCGGCGTCGGTCGTTTATCACCACTGTAGAAGATTTTCGGGTGCAGCGTGACTGCGCTGACCCAGGGGATGCCGCAGTCGTTTTTGGTCATTACGCCGACGGCTTCGTCGGCGTAACTGTCGATTTGAAAGCCTTGCTTCGAGGCCAACCACAGAAAAGTGAGCATGTGGCAACTGGAAATGGCGGCGACAAAAGCCTCTTCCGGATCGACGCCGGCCGGGTTCGACCACGGCACCGGGACCACGCTGGGTGCGGGTGAGGCCGGCACGGTCACGCCGCCGTCGAAGGTCCAAGTGTGCTCGCGGGAATACTTACCCTTGAGAAAATCGGGCCCGTTACGATCCCAGTGGATGATGGCCTTGTGCTCGGACATTTGACGTTCCTTCGAAAAAGATTAACCACGGAGACACGGAGGGCACGGAGAAGATTGATACGTATGTCAGGAAACCCGGAAGAAGATATAGACATGGTTCGGATCAAGGAAGCTTTTTCACTCCCTGAATTCCTGGTTTGCTCATGAATGCTTTCCTCCGTGCCCTCCGTGACTCTGTGGTGAATCATCGGCACATTCATTCAATCGGGAGCGCGGGGAAACGTCAAGTTTTGGACACTTTCGGCCTTTTTTGGGGTTGAATGATTGCCATGAATTGCCGCGGATGACATGATCAAAAGAACCCTCCTTCGCCCACTCCACGGACTCCTACGATGCGACATCGCTTCTATCTCGTCGGGCTTGTTTGCCTGGGTTTCACCGTCAGCGCTGTGGCTGCTAATGACCCCGTCACGCTGACCGATGGCGGCCGCACTTTCAAACTCAGCAATTCCCATTGCACCGCGGTGGTCTCGAAGCAGACGGGCGATCTCACGTCGCTCACTTTTAACGGCATTGAGACGCTGGGCTACGGCTCCGGCCACAACGCCGGTTACTGGGAACAATCGCCGGCCAATGCCGTGGCGTCGGTCACGATTGATCCGGCGTCGAACGACGGCCAGCGGGCCGAAGTTTCCATCAAAGGCGCAGCCACCGGCGGCGTGGGCGGAGGGACCCGAAATGTGCAGTTGGAAATTCGCTACACCCTGGGCCGCGGCGACTCCGGCATTTACACCTACGCCATTTTCAGCCAGCTCGATAATTCCAGTGCGGCTTCGATCGGCGAATCGCGTTATGCAGTGAAGCTGGCGAATACATTCGATTGGCTCTCGATCGACGAAAAACGAAATCAACTAATGCCCGCTCCGGCCGATTGGGACGCCGGCACGCAGCTTAATGCCAAAGAAATTCGCCGCCTGAACACGGGTGTGCTGAAAGACAAAGTCGAACACAAATACGATTACTCGGCGTATCAGTTCCAGATTCCGGCCTTCGGCTGGGCCAACACGAAAGATCACATCGGGCTGTATTTCATCAATCCTTCGATGGAATACCTCTCCGGCGGCGCGACGAAATACGAGCTCACCGGCCACTTGGATAACAACCGCGGCGGAGCGCCGACGCTCTTGAATTACTGGCGCGGCACGCACTACGGCGGGAGTAATTGCCGAGTGGCGGCCAATGAAAAATGGTCGAAAGTAGTCGGCCCGATGCTGATTTACGTGAACTCGAAAGACTCGCCTGAAGCGATGTATCAAGATGCGCTGGCACAAGCCAAGCGCGAAGCCGACGCTTGGCCGTATGCTTGGGTCGAAGGCGTTGATTATCCACACGTCGAGGAGCGCGCGACCGTTAGCGGGCAACTAATGCTGGTCGATCCGCAAGCCAAATCGACGAAGCTGCCGAATTTGCTGGTGGGCCTGGCTTTTCCAGATCAGCCGCCGCCAGCGCAGGAAGCAGTCCCAGCGGGGCCGGGAAGATTCCGAGGAAACTTCGGCACCGATTGGCAGAACGATGCCAAGCACTACGAGTTTTGGGTTCGCGGCGATGAAGGCGGCCGCTTCACGATTCCGAAAGTGCGCGAAGGCACCTATCAACTGCACGCCATCGCCGACGGTGTGCTGGGCGAATTTTCGCAGCAGCCCATTACCGTGAAGAAAGGAGACCGCCTGGATTTGGGAAAACTGCAGTGGAAGCCAGTCCGTTACGGCAAGCAGTTGTGGGACATCGGCATTGCGAATCGTCAGGGATCGGAATTTTTCAAGGGAGACGATTATTTTCACTGGGGTTGGTATGTTGAGTATCCCAAGTTGTTTCCGGACGACGTGCATTTTGAAATCGGCAAATCCGACTTCCGCAAAGATTGGTTCTTCGAACAAGTGCCGCACGACACCAATCCGAACAACACCGATGGCCGCGGCCTGGGGCGCGCCACGCCTTGGACTATTACTTTCGATTTGCCTGAAGCGCCACATGGACAAGCCACACTGCGTTTGGCGATCTGCGGCTCCGGCACGCGGAACATTGATGTGACGGTCAACGATGCGCCCGCCGGTACGGTCAGCGCGCCGGTTTACAATGCCACGATCAATCGCGACGGCATCGGCGGCTACTGGTCGGAGCGAAACCTGAAATTCGATGCCAAGCTGCTACACGCCGGCAAGAACACGCTGGTACTGACTGTTCCTGCAGGTGGACTAACCAGCGGGATTATCTACGATTATCTGCGTTTGGAACTCGACGAAAGCGCAGGCGGCAGCTAGCGAAATCTCCTGTTGCGGCAGCCGGAAATTATTGAATGCGCGGAAAGCGTACCGCTATCGAAATGGCTCTGTTTGCCTAGCTCGCCAATTCAATGTGACCGGCAGAGTTTTCTCAAGCGGAATGATCGAGCGGTCGAATGGAATAACGGCATTTGGTGCGGCGCTGCGCGAGGCGTGCTAGCACCGCTGCCATGATGCCGAAAACGCCGAGCAAGCTCGGCCGCTACACAAAATACTGACACCCTGGCTTCTGACCGCTGAATCCCGAACCCTGAACCCTGCCTCCTTCACTATGTCCACTAGCGCAACTCCATCTTTACCACAGTCGCAACCGCACCATCATGGGCTGGCGCAGGAGCCTCCGATTGGGTCGCCGATCTGGGAGCTGTGGTGATCGGCTGGATCGCAGCACTGGGCGATGTCGCCATCTTTTCTGGCCAGACATTCCGCTGGATGTTCACGCGGCTGCCACGGAAAGACACGCTCTTGCCGAACTTTTATCAGATTGGCGTGCTGAGTTTGCCGGTCATCGCGCTTACCGGCACGTTCATCGGCATGGTTTTGGCTGTGCAAAGCTACGATCAGTTTCGACAAATGCACTTGGAAACGCGGTTGGGCGCCGTGATCAATATGTCGCTAGTGCGTGAACTGGGGCCCGTGCTGGCCGCCACGATGTTGGCTGGCCGCGTTGGCAGCTCGATGGCGGCGGAATTGGGCACGATGCGCGTCACCGAGCAGATCGATGCACTGGCCTCGATGGGCGCTAATCCCATTTATTATCTGGCCGTGCCGCGGTTCTTAGGCTGCCTGTTTTTGATTCCCACGTTGACGGTGATGGCCGATTTCATGGGCGTGGTGGGCGGCGCGTTTTACAGCATCGCCATTTTGCAGATCGATTCGCATCACTACTGGGAAAACTCGCAGCGGTACGTGGCCAACTGGGACCTGTTCGCTGGCATTTTCAAAAGCTTGTTTTTTGGCGCAGCTATCGCCTTGATAAGTTGTCACCGTGGATTTCATTGCGATCCGGGCGCGGAAGGTGTGGGCCGCGCCGCCACCAGCGCTTTTGTGCATTCGTTCGTGTTGATTTTGATTCTCGACTTGTTCCTAAACATCGGGCTTGATGCGTTGTACTCGGCAATCTGGCCCGAAGCCGTCCGCTTGTTGTGAGACCATGCCGACCGTTCAAGCTAATGAGGAAACGACGGCGCCGCTCATCGATGTTCAAGAGCTGCGCGTGCGTTTTGGCAGACAATGGGTGCTAAGAGATTTGAAAATTGCCGTGCCTCGGGGACAGACGCTGGTCGTCATCGGCGAAAGCGGCTGTGGCAAGACGGTGTTGTTGAAATCGCTGATTGGATTGATTCGACCGACGCAGGGAAAAGTGCTGGTCGATGGCAACAACTTGGCCGCGCTCAATGATCGACAACTGACGGAGCAACGGATGCGGTTTGGGTTTCTGTTTCAAGGAGCGGCACTGTTCGACAGTTTGACGGTGGCCCAAAATGTCGGCTTTCCGCTGAAGGAACACACAAAAAAGACGCCGGAGGAAATTCGCGAAGTCGTGGCGGAGAAAATCGCGGAAGTCGGCCTGGGGTCAGAGGTGCTGAGCCAGCGGCCGGCGGAATTGTCGGGCGGCATGCGGAAGCGCGTCGGCCTGGCCCGGGCGCTGGCGCTGAATCCGGAAATCATCCTGTACGACGAGCCGACGACGGGTTTGGATCCGATCATGAGCGATGTCATTAACGAATTGATTGTCGGCACCACGAAACTGCATCGCGTCACCAGCGTTGTTGTGACTCACGATATGCAAACAGTGCGGAAAGTGGCCAATCGCGTGATCATGCTGCTGCCGCTGGCCCGAGTTGGTGCGGGCGAACCGCAAATCATTTTTGACGGTCCGCCCGATGCGCTGGAACGCAGCGCCGACAAGCGCGTGGTGCAGTTCGTGCGCGGCGAAGCCGGCGAGCGGTTGCGGGAATTGCAGCGTGTGAACGAAACAAAGCGGAATGCCGCGGGATGACGCCGAACAACTCCTCGAACCCCTGGCTTCCGCCGAGGGCTATCAGTTACTGAACCTTGAATCCTGACCCCTGTTCATGGATGAACGCGTCGTACAATTCCGAGTGGGTGTGACAGTGCTGGCGGCACTGATTATCACCGGCATTTTGTCGCTGCTCTTCGGCGAACTGCCGGGCGTGCTGCGCGGAAGTTACAGCGTGTACATCAAATTTCCCTCGGCGCCCGGCGTTTCGCCAGATACGCCGATCCGCAAGAACGGAATTCGCATCGGCAAAGTGACCAAGGTGCAGTTTGCTCCCGAGAATGCGGTGTTGATTACCGCCAGCATCGACCATGGCATTGAACTGTTTCGCGATGAAGTGGTGCGCATCAAATCGGGTTTGCTGGGCGATGCAGAGCTGGAATTCGTTCCCGGACCCAACAAAGTGGTGCAGCGCGTGCCCGTGCAGCCAGGCGATTTGCTGGTGGGCAGCGTCTCGGTCAATCCGCTGCAATCGTTCGCCAATATCGAAGGCAATCTGAACAAGGCGGCCGAATCGTTGACCGTTGCCGGCACAGAAGTCGGCAAACTCGCGAAAAATCTTAACGATGTGCTGGGCAACAACCAGGATCAGATTGGAAAGATCATCCATGAAACCGATGATACCCTGCAGTTGTTCCAGAAATCGCTCGTGAATTTGGACGACATCATCGGCGACACAGAAACGAAACGCAATCTCAAGCAAATGCTCCGCGATATCCCCCAAACGCTTCGCGATACCCGCGACACAATCAACGGTATCCAAAAAACCGTGGCTCTGGCCAACGACAATTTGCAAAACATCCAAACTGTTACTAAAGCGCTCGACGAAAAGGGCGAAGGCATGATCAACAATGCGGCCCAAAGCGTCGAGCGATTGGACGAACTGTTGGGTCAGTTGAACCGCTTCACGCGGTCGCTCAACAGCCGCGAAGGGTCGCTCGGCCAATTGGTGAACAATCCCGAGTTGTATAACAATCTGAGTCAGGCTGCGCTCAACATCAACCGGCTGACGCAGCAGCTACAGCCCATTCTGTGCGATGCCCGTGTGATTACCGATAAAGTGGCGCGGCATCCGGGCGAGATCTTACGCGACGCCGTGGCGCCGGGACCGGGGCTGAAATAAGGTTGGCGGTTCCGCTTGCCTCAACGCCGCACCGGTTGATTCGGATTCGGCGGCGTTTCTCCAATCGGTCGCCAATCGGGCGGCACGACCGGCTGGCTTGGGAGAATGGGGTTCGTCGGATTCGCGCCGGTGCTCCGTAGTTAGGCGCGGTTCCGGCCGGTGGTGCGGTCATCGACGGCGGCACATAATTTGGCGGCGGCGTTTGCAGCGGCGCCGTGCTTCCCGGCAAATATCCGCCCGGCACTCCGTAATTGGGAGCGCTTCCACTCGGCGGAACAACCGTTGACGGCGGCGGTAAATAGCCCGGCGCTGGCGCACCGATCGCCGGCGGCGGAAGCGTACCGGCCGGCGGCAGCGTGATTGGCGAAGGCGCTGGCAACGTTTCCGGCGGCGACACAACCGGTTGCACCGCGGTGGCTGGCAACACTCGGCCGGCTGCCCGCAGTTGTTCGGCCCGTCCTACCAATTGCTCGGCGGGCACATCGATCGTTGGCACCATTTGATAGTTGAAGCTGCGTTCGTCGCGGATTTCGTGGGGCCAAAGGTTCTCGCTGAAAAAGTCGAGGCCTGGCCACTGATACCACGGCGTTGGCATCGGCTGGTAGACGGTCAACGTCTCGTAGCCGTCTTTCACCAGGCGAATTTTCCGCGTGCCGTAGTATACGAAACTGTGCGAAACGGGCGTGGTGCCAATCTCGTAATCGTCCACATAAACCTGTGCCCCCGGCGGATTGCTGCGAATCGTAAACCGTCGCTGGACGCAGCCCATCGAATTGACGATCAGCGCCAATAGTGCCAGCGCAAGGCCACAGCGGCGAAAACCAGATTGTCGAACGAAACTCGACATGCAGCACGATTGAGTCGGTGGGCGCGAACGGCCGGGAAAAGAGGGCGGGAGTATAGTGCCCCGGCTGCGCGTTCCAGCCCTGTTCGCCACACTACACCCGCAACGGATAGCCAGTTAGAATAGGTGGATTGAGCGGCCCATCGGACGCCGCTAGCTTGATTGCCTCTCTTTGCTCGACGATTCGAGCCACCATAAGCCACCCTAAGGCTGATCATGCAAGCGGCGCTGAATTGGAGCGACTGTCTGGAATACGTTGCTCTTACCGATGTTGGCATGCGCCGAGCCAACAATCAGGATGCTCATGCCGAGGTGCTGGCTCCCGACGCCGAAGGCTGGCTCAACCGCGGCCATCTGTTCATTGTCTGCGACGGCATGGGCGCCCACGCCGCCGGCGAGCTGGCCAGCAAAATGGCGGCCGACGGCATTCCGCACACGTATCTTAAGCTGCGCGATCAACCGGCCGCCGACGCCATTCGCAAAAGCATCGAAGAGGCCAATAACCAAATTCATTCCCGCGGCCAGGCAAACCCCGATTTCCAAGGCATGGGCACAACGGCCAGCGCGCTGGTGCTGCTGCCGCAAGGGGCCGTGGCGGCGCATGTCGGCGACAGCCGCGTCTATCGGCTACGCGGCAAGCGGCTGGACCAGCTCACGTTCGATCACAGTCTCGTGTGGGAAATGTCAGCCGCGGGTCAGGTGCCCAAAGACGCGCTGCCGGGGTTTGTGCCCAAGAACATCATCACGCGCTCGCTGGGGCCGCATCCCGATGTGAAGGTCGATCTGGAAGGACCGTTTCCACTAGAAGCTGGCGACACCTTTCTGCTGTGCAGCGACGGGCTAAGCGGCCAGGTGCCGGACGCCGAAATCGGCGCCATTTTGCAATGCTTACCGCCGGCCGAAGCCGCACAGGTGCTCATCGATCTGGCAAACTTGCGCGGCGGACCCGACAACAGCACGGTCATCATCGTCCGCGTGAAAGGTCCCGCTCTCACATCGGCCGGTGGCTGGCAAGCGGACCCGCTGAGCATGTGTTCAGAAACCGAGGCACCGGCGGCGCCGAATCGAAGTGCCAAACCGCTGTGGATTGCCGCGGCGGTGGGCATCGCTGCGGCCATCGGCTTTGGCGTCGCACAATTAACCATTCCGGCGCTCTTGGCACTGGTCATTGCCGTAGCTTTAGGACTGATCGGCCTCTTGCAACAGGTGACGCCCAATCAGCGGGAGCTCCAATACTTGCGCCCGGCGCTCGATTAGGCCGGGGTCCGCATGCCACGGTCGATTGCGAACCCAGCGCCGATTTGGTTGCACAGCTCGTTTCGATGATCGCCCAGCTCCGCGAGGCGGCCACCGAAGAACGCTGGGCGGTTGATTGGAACAAGTTCAACGAACACGATCGGCAAGGAAAAGAAGCTGTTGCTCGACGCGACTTTTCCCGTGCCGTTCACGAATACGCCACGGCGCTACGATTCATGATGAACGAGTTGCGCAACCAACGAGCGAGCAATAACGGACGTAACTGACAATCGGTCTGCCCGAAGTCGGCGGACATCTTACCGCGTCGTAATCAGATCGAAAATCTTCGCAAATGCCCACGGTTCTTGTTCGATGCCGCTGCGGGTGTTGCCATTCTTGCCGGGCTTGCCGCTGTCGCGGTTGATGGCCCAGTACGAAAGGCTGCAAACCCAGGGTTGCTGGGCGGCCCATTCTTCCACAGCCTTGGCATCGTCGAGGCCGAAAATTTCCGCCCCTTTGTCGCCCCCCTTGCCGATCATCGGGCAGAGGCCAATTTGAATGTTCGGATCGATGGCCTGCATTTGCTCGTGGGCTTTTTTGGCGCTGGCAATGCACACCTCGGCCAGCTTTTTATCTTTCACGTGTTGCGGGCCGAAGTACATGGTCATCACGTTGGCCGAATGTACCTTCACCCCTTTGGCCTTGGCATCGGTCAGCATGTTGCGCGTCTGCGCGAAACACCGTTCGGATCGACCGGCACAGTAAACGAAATAACAAGCCCCGGGTTTTTGGCTTGTAGCTTGGCAATCACCGCATTGCGGCGTTCATTGGCTTTGGTGTCGCCAAGTGCTTTGCCTTCAATGTCGAAGTCGAGCCAGGTGAATTTGTAGTGATCGATGACCGATTGATATTTCTTTTCCAGCGCCATCAGGTCTTCTTCAACCTGGGCCAGGTCTTTGCCGGCCTCGCCGCCGAAGCTGACGATCACGTCGCCGCCGCGCTTACGGATGGCGTCAATCTGGTCGTGATACAAATCTTTCTCCATCGGCGTGCGGCCATCCCACGCCGGATTGTTCTCCTTGTCGGCAATAATGAAGGCCAGCGTGTAATGTTTCAGACCGCAAGCGTCGTCGCAATCGGTCAGTTTGAAACTATCGCCCGAGCCCAGGTACATGTACGGGGCAAAAACCTTTGCAGGCCATTCGGCCTTTGCCGCGGCGGAATTGAAAATCGACCACCACGACACGACGACCACTACGAACGAAACCACGAGCTTGCGCATGATCAAAACTCCCCCGAAAACAGTGCATGAAGAAAATCGCCGAATGACGAGAGTATAACTTCCCTCCGTGCAGAAAAAACAGCGCCAAAATCGGGCAAAATGCGGCAAAACCTGCGCGGCTAATTGGCCGCGGGTTTCGTTTGTAACTCTTCCTTGGTCGGCTTATTGATGCGCACCAGCAGCTCTTGCACTGTGGAATTCGGGCTGAAATGCACCAAGGCCGGAGATTCGTCCTTGGTCAAATTGTACAGCCCCGTCTCGACAACCAGATTCTTGTTATCGCCGACTTGCCAGGCGACGCGCTGGTTTTTCTTATCCACGGCCCCATGCACCGGGAGTGTGGTGTCGGAAACCTGGTCGTAATAATTGCCGCGGATGATGCCCGATTTATCGACGGCCAGTTGAAACACCATTTGCGGCACGGTCTGCCCTTGTGGCATCAGGCCGAACACGCCCAGCGGCAGCCATTTGGCATCGTTGTTGGCAGGCTCGTTCGCGCCGCTGCTGCTCAGAGTGTAGGCCGATTGATAATACTGCTGCTCGGTTTCAATTGGCTGGCTGCCGTAGTACACGTAATCGTTTTGAATCGTGATGTTGTCGCCGTAGTTGTAGTAGGCCGGCGCACCATCGAAGGCGATCCACGGCGCCAGGCTCGTCCAGGCACAAGTGGCCCAAACTGCATCGGCCCAGGCGGCCGCGGTGTATCCCCACGGGCACCAACCCCAGTGATGATCGTTGAACCAACCGGGCGTGAAAAAGTTCCGGCCGTTGTACCAGCGCTGGCAGGCCAAGCCCTGAGCGTGCATGTAAGTTGGCGAGAAAACTCGATTGCCGACCGGACCGATACCGCGATTTGCCAGCGAGCGGTTTACATCAGCAATTCCATTGGGCCGATCGACCGGATTGAGCCAATCAGCATTTCCGTGAGCGGCATCAATTCCGTGATCGTCAATTCTGGATGCGGGATTCTTCAAGCCGCTGAACTCGCCGCCGGCCGTGTGCAAGCCGGCATCGGTCGGCAGACCCAAGAAGCTGTTCAAGTTGCCGCGGTTAAGGTTGTCGAAACCTCCAATACGATTGCCGAGATCGTTGAAACCGCCTGCACGATTTGCGCCAAACTGATCGCCGCGAAAGCCGGCGTCGCCGCCGAAACGATCGCCACCGAAGTCATTGAATCCGCCGATGCGATCGCCGCCGCTGAGCCGATCGGCACTGTAACCGCCGAAGCCACCGGATCGGTCGCCACCGAAGCCGCCGCCTCCAAAGCCACCGGATCGATCGCCACCGAATCCACTTCCCCCAAAGCCACCGCCGCCGAAGCGGTCGCCGCCAAAATCGCCCCCATGAAATCCACCGCCAAAACCGCCGCCGCCGAATCCGCCGCCGTGGAAACCACCGCCAAAACCACGGGCGTGGGCACAATTGGGCGCGGTCGCGAAACCAGCAAGGCAAATGGCAAGTGCAATCTTGATGGATTTGGTCATGGTGTTCTCGGTATGTTCTAAGTCTTGGTGGTTCTGGCCATCCCCGGCCTGCCAGCCAGAGCTAATGCGGTCAACAAAAATCGTCTAGTGTTTTTCTTTCACTCGATCGAGCACCACTTCCGGAACGTCGGGCAGTGGCGTGCCGCCGGCCTGGCGATTGGTCGATCGCCAGCCAAACACGTCGTCTTCGCCCGGCACTCGAATCACCAGGTCGCGCGACGAGGTTGGCGTGCCATCGGTCAGCACGCCGGTCGAATCGATCCGCCAACCCTCCGGCGTCGGCGTCCACATTCCGGTGCCGTAGCCGCCGGAAGAATCAAACGACCAAGAATACGGCCGCTGCAAACGCTGATTCCAGCCGATGATTTGCGTGCCTGAGGAAATGACCTCGCCACCTTTTTGCACCCGGTAATCACGCTGGATGTAGCTCTTGCCCGCGATCCAACGAAAATCGGAAACAAAGGTCGTGGTGTCGGATTTTGTTTGCCACTTGCCGATGAGCCACGCAATGGGCTGCAATCGATCTGAGTTGTTGGGCGGCGTTTGGACGCTCGATTCCCGCACCGTGGCCATGCGCCACTTGCCGTCTTCCAGCGTGTGGACAGCCGTGTAATGGCTGCTCGACGGCGGGCCGGCCTCTTTCAGCGTGACGGCGCCCACGCCATCTTCGACCGCCAAATTCGGTGCAGGAAACTGGATCGATTCAATCGTCACTTCGATTTGCGCGCAGGATGGGCTTGGAAGAACGCGGCGTACTGGTCTTCAATTGCCTTTTGACCTTTGAAGTTTCGCCCCGCTTCGTCGGCCAGCATACCGCTGGCCGTCCACAGCGCGGCAACCTGCTTGGCATCGCCGGCATTGAAGGCTTGCGTAAACGCGTCGGCAGAAGCGCGAATGGCTTTCTCGGCCGCGGAGTTATCGGGCGTCGCCTCAGCCGCGTACACGTTGGCTAAGGACGCAACGGTTGCCATCAGTGCCAGTGACACCATCGTCCGCATTCTGTTGATCATCGTGTGCCTGGTTTTCTTGAACGTGTTCATCAAAAGTTGCGTTTTTTCGACTACTGTAAGATTAGCACAGACTTCCGCCGCAAATTCCACTCGAAAATCCGCTCAACGCCCGCTCTCCCGGCGGAAGAAGGCCGGAGAGAGGGGAAAGGCCACTTCTACGAACATTAACCACTCCAATGCGCTAATCATTCTTACGCTTCGGCCAGCCATTTCTTCGCGGCCTCGATCTCCGCAGCATCGAAATACTTGATCTTGGCCATCGTGAACGGCACGCACACCTTGGCCATCCATTTTTCCCACGTCTTTTCGCCGACCATGGCAATGCGTTCGATCTTGGTGCAATGGGTGGTGGCGAACTTGGTGTCGTCCCACAACGCGTGCATGTCCCAGCCGTGAAAATCGTGGAACTGCACCAACATGCGCACCTTGCCTTGCTGGGCGATGGCTTCATCCACCAGCGGCACAAACGTTTTGTAATCTTCGTCGTGCAATTTGCCCGACAGCTTGAAGCCGAGCACGTTGTCGGGAAGTCCGGACAGCACTTCAATCATGGTAGTCCTCCTGTTTTATTTGTGTTGATCCAACGAAGCCTGGTTCGACAAGCTTATCCCGTGCTGGAACAACAGCTCTTGTTTTCCACAACCCCGGCGACTTGTGCAAGACTCGCGCGTTCGCACAAAAATTAAAAAATCGATGCGGCGATGTTTGCGAAACGAGCTGGGAAAACCAGGCGTTTTCGGAAAACATGGCCGCACGACTGTCGCACGGGATTTGTCCCTGGTCCGTAGTCGGTTGTCCGTTGTTGTTCCTCTCCCTCGCCATCGGGGAGAGAGCCGGGGTGAGAGTGCAACATGCTGGGTGGTCCGTTGCCACGGACCACGGAGCACGGACAGGCATGCGCACCAAAAATAAAACCAGGAGTGGACATGTGGCAGTAAAACCATCGAAAAAGAGAGCATTTTGTGCCAAGCATATCCACCTTACTTCCACCTTCCGCGCTATGCTTCTCCGCTTCTCCGTGACTCCGTGGTAATCTTTGCTGGCTGCCGTCTCCATCGTCGCACACGACGCGCGATCGCAAAAATAAAAAATCGAGGGTGAAATGTTGGCGATTTGAGCCTGGAAAAAGAGGCTGTTTCGAAAAACATTTTACCCTCACTTTTCCCGCGCTCTGGGCACAGCCGCTGATTGCGTATCGAGGCGTGCAGCGGCCGAAGTGAAAACAGGCCCAATTTCTCGGGACACACGCGGAATCCGGCGCGCCGACGGCGCCTTCGATCGTTGCGCAGTGGTTGCACAGCGGAGGGAAAAGTCGAATCGCAAGTTCGCTTCGTGTTGCACATCTGTCGGGAAAAAATACGAGGTATTTACGGTCCGTTGACGGGAGGCCATTTTCCTGCGGTCAATCGGAGTTGCAATGCGCGTCAGGGTTGTGTCTGCCCGATGACGAATCGTCGCCGGCCAATCCGGCGAAGCAAACGATAATGGTGTACATGCTAACACATCGGTGGCCCAATTCCGAAGATTTAAAATGGACGAATCCGGCAATTTGTTGACCGCTGCCAATCCGCCCGTTAAGCTCATCCCCGTGACCGTCATGGACAATACCCGCAAGGGACTGCTCTCCGCCTTCACCGCCTGGTGTGCTACGCACATTCGCGGTGACGAAAGGGTATCGATGTTAGGATTGCGATCGATATTGTTCGCGCCATTTTGCGAGGCGAATGCGACGTTGCGATCGTATTCAGCCAAGACCAAGACCTTTCCGAGGTGGCAGACGAAATTCGGCTAATTGCTGCGGAGCGTGACCGCTGGGTGAAAATTGCTTCCGCGTTTCCAGTGTCAGCGTCATCAAAAAATGTGAGAGGCATCAATAACACGGATTGGATCAAGATTGATCAAGGGCTTTACGACAAGTATCGCGACCGTCGGGATTACCGCCCGAAGCGAGCCGACACTTCAAATCCCCGCTGATCGGCTACAATGGGGACATGCCAATTAAATTCACACCCGGCGATGCCGTCACGATCACCGGCGGAACCTTTGAGGGTTTCACCGGGACTGTTGATGGCCCCTATGGCGACGAAGTTTCAGTGATAATCACGATCTACGGTCGCCCCACTCCGGTCGCAATCCCACCGGGTCTGCTTCGGACAAAACAGCCAGAGGATGAAGACCCAATCGCACCGGGAATGTAATAATCGGCTACAATGCAGGGCATGCAGAGCGTCTCGCTCAAACGCCTGTTCGCTTCCGCCATGCTCATCGGCATCGGTGCTGCGCTTATCGCGATCCTGTGCCGACCCAGCTATGACCTTCGGCCAACGGCCGTACCGTTTCTCATCGTCGGCACTGCTGGCGGTTGCATCAGCGCTGGATTCGCCGCGTTCATGCGATGGCCAATTCGAGCATGGGCCATCGCGGGGGCAATCGTGGCCGCGATCATACTATTGGGAATTCTGCTGGAAACCGCCGAGTATTCACTCTGACTGGGGGCGCGAATATTTATACAGAAATCAGATTTTTTGAACAGAACGGATTATTTATGCAAAGCCGTAGTCTGCCAAGTAAACACGGAGATCGATTTGGAAACTGAATCTTAGTGCTGCTATGCGGATTGAAGCGGGCCAAAGCGTCACCGCCCCCGGCGTGCCGGCGGATTATCCGCAGCCGCAACGATTGGTGACCGACGATTGCATTGAGCCGCTGAGATTGTGATTACCCCTCACCCCCGACTCCTCTCCCGCAAGGTGTGAGGGAGTCGAATTGCTTTACGTCGTGATCGTTGTGTCGTCGTGGTAGAAATGAACCCCAACCACGCCGCAAATTCACCACAACGACACGACGGGCACGACGATTAGGAGAGAAAGAAAAGCACCCGCTTCCTGACAGGCGCGGCTCCGAAAGCGGGCGCGGTGCTAGTTCCAAAGCTCCAAGCGAAATTGCTCTTCAGCCCGGAGCAAGCGTTGGAGACCGTTGCGGATTTGCTCAATTTTCTGCGCATGACGCCAGTCACGGCCAGTTAAAAGCGGTTGCCGCAGATCCCGACGATGACAAAGTCGTGGAATGCGCAGTGGTGGCCGGGGTCGAGGCCGCCGACCACCCCGGAATTTCACGCTGCTGGGGGCTCACTCCGTTCGACCCCAGCCACTCGAAGGCAAACTGGTCCACTACCGATTGTGGCCGCGACTTGACAATAACACGAACGGCGGTTGAACGAATCGCGGCGTTCCGCCAGGTAAGGCCGCATTGCGTTCTGGTGGAAATGCCAAGAGAATGGCCACGCTGTCCCCGGCACAAATTCTTTGCGCAGCGCAGGTCGAACGCCAATGGAAGATTCTGGACCCATTGTTGAAACTCTCGCGCTCTCGAAACACTACGGGCGGCTGGCGGCGCTGGCTGACTGCACGTTGTCGGTTCAGCGTGGGGAAGTGTTTGGGCTGCTGGGACCCAACGGCTCGGGCAAGACGACGTTGCTGCGGCTGTTGATGGGCTTTTTGCGCCCCAGTGCCGGACGCGTCACGATTGCCAATCGCAATTGCTACCGCGACAGTGTCGCCGTGCATGCCGAAGTCTCGTACTTGCCGGGCGATGTGCGATTGGTTCGCGGCATGAAGGGGCGCGACGTCCTGATTTTCTTCGCTCGGCTCCGCGGCCAGCGCCATGCGGCCCGCAGCATCCAGCTTGCCGAGCGATTGGGACTAGATTTGTCGCGGCAGGTCGCACAAATGTCCACGGGCATGCGGCAGAAACTGGCGCTGGCTGCGGTGCTGGCTGTCGAAGTGCCGCTGCTGATTCTCGACGAGCCGACCTCCAATTTAGATCCCACCGTACGCAGCACGGTGACGGCTTTGATCCGCGAGGCCCAAGCGGCGGGCCGCACGGTGATCTTTTCATCTCACGTGCTGTCCGAAGTCGAGCAGACCTGCGACCGCGTTGTCATTCTGCGCCAGGGCCGATTGGTTCACGATCAGGTGATGTCGGAAATTCGCCGCCGGCACCGCATTCGGGCTCGACTTACCGCTGCTTTGCCAGCGGTGCCGGAACAGCTGGCAGGACAACTGTCGGTATCGAATGACGCGGACGGCCGATTGACGATCGATGCGCCAGGCGATCTCTCGCCCCTTTTGGGCTGGTTGGCCACGCTGCCGCTGGCCGAAGTGCGTATCGAACCGATCGGCCTGCAAGCGGTGTACGAGAAATATCATCCTGCGGAGGTCGCCGCATGATTCGCGCTGTGCGCCAAGGCCCTGGGCGACGCCAAATTGCTGTTGGCGGCTCTAACCCTGCTCATGTTCTTCTTTCCCTGGCTGAACATTTGGGTCTCGAGCATGATTAACTTGCCCGCCTTCAGCGATTTTTTGGCCCGTGCACTGCCGAAAAATTGGGAGCGAGCATCGGGGGTGTCGTTCAGCCAGATTGCGACGCCGGCGGGGCGCATCGCCTTGGTGTATAGTCACCCGCTGATCGTGTTTGGGTCCACCGCGTGGGCCATTGCCCGCGGGTCGGACTGCGTGAGTGGAGAAATTGGACGCGGCACGATGGAAATGCTGCTGGCTCAACCGGTGCGCCGAACCGCCGTGTTTGCGACGCAAGCCTTGATGACGATTTTGGGTAGCGCGCTTTTGGCGACCGCCACATGGTGTGGCACTGCCGTCGGACTGGTTACTGTGCCGCTTTCAGAACCGGTGTCGGCGGCGCTATTCATTCCCCCGGCGGTTAATTTATTCGGCCTGATGGTTTGCTTGGGTGGAATGTCGGCGCTAGCATCATCTTGGGGCAGCCAGCGCTGGCGAACCGTCGGCTTAATGGGCGCGTGGTACGCGCTATGCACACTGCTGACGGTCGTGGGCCCCTTCGCCGACCGGTGGCAGTGGATCAGTTACATTTCGTTTATGAGCGCTTACAAGCCGCTGTCGATGGTCGCGCGACCTGATGAGGCCTGGTCTCTATTGGCCCATCAAGATGGCACCATTGCCGGCGTGGGCCTAGGCGGACTGCAGCTCGTGCTGCTGGGCGTGGGAATTTTGTGCTACGTGGCGGGAGCCATCATCTTCAGCCGCCGCGAAATCCCGGCCCCGCTGTAGAACTTTATCTGCTTGGTCGAAAACCAGCGCTTCTCAAATCCTGCGAACGCTACTTCGAGGCGGAGGTTTTCCTCTTGCTTTTGCCATCCACAACGACCAGCGTCGTCAGCTTGCCATCCGGGGAGATTTTGCGGACCCGTGCCATCTTTTGTCCGCCGTCCAGCACATAGAGGTCTCCCTTGGGGCCGACCGCGACGCCGGAGGGTTGCACAAAAGATTCATCCCCCTTGGCATCGTCCGCGCTTCCACCGGCCACCGTGGTGACCATACCATCGGGAGTGATTTTTCGGACGCGCCCATTGAAGGGATCCGCAACGTAAAGATTGCCCGAGGCATCTGCCGCTATTCCGGTGGGACAATAGAACTGAGCCGCGTCTCTCTTTCCGTCGGCAAATCCCACTTTGTCACGGCCCGCAATCGTGGTGACCGTTCCGTCCGGGGCGATGCGACGAATCCAGCTGCCAGTTTCGGGCGTCCCATCAGCCACATAAATGTCGCCAGCGCGCCCGACGGTCAGCGCGGTGATTCGCGAGAACTGCGCTTCCTTGGCTGGGCCATCATTGTGTCCGCGAGTTGATCCGGCGATGGCTTGAGCCTGGCCATTGGGGTCTATTTTTGCAATTTGATATAGTTCCGGAGAATCGTTTGTTTTAAACGTGACCGACTCGGTGTAGAAATTTCCGGCCTGGTCGCACGCCACCAATTCGTTGAACGCAATCGAGATCAGCATTGCGAAGCGGTCGGTGGCGAGGCGGCGCATACGTTCTCGCCACTGTCGCGCTTTTGCGTTCCTGGGCGCAGGGCTATCATTCGGAACTGGAAGTTCCTTGAGTGTTCCGTCCGAATTCAGCTTCCAAAGCTGTTCGCGATGCGAAGTCAGCGGCCCTGGCACTCCCCAGGCCGGAGATTGTCCGGCGGCGGGAAAACGACCAACCAGGAGGCTGTGAAAATCAGACCGCGCCCTGGTCATCAACCATAATTCCCGGCCGCCAGGGAACGCCATGTTGCGTCAAGTTCAAGACAAACGGCTGCTTCAAGTGTTCTCGGAACTCTTCGAGCGTGGCGACTCGATTCTGGCTGAAATGGTGCTCGGCCTCGGGAACATCGCGGCTGCAATAGCTCAGTTGTGAATACCGATCTTCGATCTTCTTAAAGAAAAAGAGGCGTTCGTTCGGCAATTCGTTGAACCAGATTTTGACCGACATGCAGACGGCCCCGTCTTTCTCGCCGGTGCGTTCCAGGGACAAGGCCGGCAATTCAAAGCGGTTCTTTCCGACCTGCTTTAGGTCCAGGAGTTTGAGATCGCCTTGATCTTTCAAGTTGTCTTTTTCCGACTCATCCAGTTTCACGGTCCAATCCTTGTCGGGAGTCAGCACGGTAAACCAGACGATGCCCACGGTCAGATCGGGTCGCGTCGGGGCAAATTCCAGAACTTGACGCTTGAAGGTGATCGAACGTGGCGCAGGTTCCTCGGCGGCGACTTGATGAGTGGCCGCAAGGATCAGCAGCGCTGCGATGGGCGTGGCGGAATTCATGACTTTCATTGCGGTCTTCCTGGTTGTCAGGACTGCTTTGGCAGCTTGGTTGAGATTTCTTGGTCTGAGCCGGGCGCGGTCACACCACCCAGCGGGCGGCACGCATAGTTCGTGCTCCAACGAATATCTTTCAGCGCGGCATGATGCTTTGCCACCAGATTGCGAAAGGAGTCGTAGCTTGGCAGCATCCTGGCCATTATCGGAGGCTCGGAGCGGGTCGATTGATCGGACGCGAGATCGTTCCTGTGGAACGTGTCCCAGCCGACGGTTCCCCGGCGCTGGTTCGTGTCATAATCCACCGGGTACGGCATGTCCACGGTTACCATCAGAAAATCATCCTTGTTCTCCGATTTGGCGACCGACACGTGATCCATGGCCGCCAAAGCGGTCAATATATCCTTGGTCGGCGTCGTGTGCGCATCAATTTCCAGAACGACGTGACCGAACATGCGCAGCTTGTCGCGCGGAATAGAGAGCCCGCTGCCTTTGAGCGCGGCCTCGACCTCGTGCAGGGCGACATCCTCACCCATGTGAAACTCCAGATACCACTGATCTCGGTCTTGCTGGATGCGAATCCCCCGGTACTGCCCGGGTTGCTGCCAAAGTTTACTTTCCAGTTTGGTAGTGAGCGTTTCGGTGCAGGCTTTGACGTTGTCGGCGGTCACACCCTCGATCGGCAAGCACAACCAAGGCGGGCCGCCGGCGAAGAGTCGCGCCGGCAACAGCAAAAACGAGGCAGTAATTGCAAAACATGAAAAAGTGTGCGGCATCGGATACCTCCGGTTAAAGGGTGTCAACGACCGTCACTAACCGAATCGTACCGAAGGCAATATGCTTGAAAAAATTGTTAATACTAAGTATTATCACCTATTTAGTTGTTTTTACTTCAATGATTTGATCAGGAGGCCTGCGGCGAGAGAAGGGAACCTGCTCAAGCCGCGCCGAGTGCCACTGGCTCTGCCAGTGCTGGATTCGAGGTTGTGCGAGAAACGCAATTGGTGAGTGGATCGCGGAATTGCCTTGGCTCTTGGCAGCCATGAGGAAATTTGGGGGGCCGCGTGGAATCAGCACTGCAATTCGACTTCCGCCGACTAATTCGTCGAGTCGCCGGGCGGACTAAACATCATCGTCCGATCAAATCCGGGAGTGACCGTCCCCGTGGCGTTAGCGGCGGCGGGACTCGAGGGCCCGGGCTTGCTCGAGGGCGGACTTGCGCCGCTGTTCCCGCGTGCCTGTGCTGATCCTCCGCCTGAGGCAGTCGCGGATTGCTGCCCGCGCTCGTGCCGGCTCCACCAGGCTTCAGCATCATCGAGCGACCAGTTTGAGATCACTCGGTCGAGCATGGCCGCCAAATCTCGTGCGGTTTGGGGACGCTTGGCCCGATTCTTTTCGAGGCAGGCCAAAATGGCGTGTTCCAGCGCTGGAGAGACGGCGCGTCCCAACCGTTGCGAGGGAGCATCGGGGGTTACCGAGACATGTTGTTGGCAAAGCTCGGCCAGTGTTCGCGCGCTGAATGCCGTCTGGCCGGTCAGCAGGAAGTAGCCCACTGCACCCACAGCATAGAGATCGCTTCGGGCATCGATCGAGTCGGGCATTTGGATTGCCTCAGGCGACATATAGAGGGGCGTTCCCGACATATCGTCACCCGACTGCCGGCCGTCCTTGCCGTCATTAAGAGCCTTGACCAGACCGAAATCGAGCACCTTCACCACGTCTGGCTCGGCACCGCGGCGATTGAGCATGATATTCGCGGGCTTGATGTCGCGATGCACAAGGCCCAGCGTGTGGGCTTCGTAAAGCGACGCGCATATTTGCCGCAGAATGCTCACCACGCGTCCCTCGGGCTGCGGACCGTCCTCGTCGACCAGCGTTTGCAGGTTGACTCCGTCGAGGTACTCCATTGCGTAATAGAAAACGCCTTCGGGCGTGCGGCCGTAGTCGTAGATCGCCACCGTGTGCGGATTATTGAGCGTACAAGTGATTTGCACCTCGCGCTCGAACCGTTGGATCGAGGCCTCGTTGACCCGTTCCACGTCGAGCATTTTGATTGCCGTGGGCCTGCGAAGCATCGCGTGCTGCCCCTTATAGACCACGCCCATGGCTCCGGCGCCAATTTTCTCTTGCAGCCGGTATTGCCCGAGCTGTTTTGCCTCGACGGCAGCCTTGCGGGCCTGACGTTGAAGACGGGCGACGATAATTGTGAAGGCGAAAATGGCCAGCGCGCCGAAGCCCAGCAAGGCGTACAGCACATAGAAAGTTCGCTGCAAGATGGTTAGTGCGTGAAAGGCCTCCGTCGTATTGATTTCGGTGATAATGCCCATCTCGTAATCGGGCAGCCAGGTCCAGGCGCCGACCTTGGGAGCGCCCGATAGCCCCGGTATGTCTCCATCGTGACGCCGCTCGTGCCACCGACGGCTGCCGCGGCGGCCTTGGTCAGCGGCAGTTCGCGGCGGCGGACATCGGGTCGAAATCCCTCGGTCATGTTGCCTCCGGGATCGCGCACTTGAATGTTCAAGATCGAAGCCGCAGTGTCTTCGTCGGGCAGCAGCCCTAATTTGATCAACTGCTCGTCGAATCGGCTGTTGGAGACCATCAAACCGTCCTTGTTGATCGCATAGGTTTCGCCTGTCTCTCCGATTCGCCCCAATTGCAGAATGTCGGTGAATTCTTTCTCCGGACGAATTCGCAGGGCCAAGACGGCCACGACCTGCAAATTCTCGTCGCGTATCGGAGCGCAAGCGAACATGGTGGGCGATCCGGTGCGCAAGCGCCCCATTTTGTCTTTAACGACGCCCGCGCTCGGATACGGAGCGCACACCGTGGGCCTGCCTTCGAGCGTGCGCGTCAGGAAACTCTCGTACTGCTGCACCACTTGGCCGATCATGTCGGGAGTGTCGGCCGTGACCACGCGCAGTTGCTTATCGGCTAGCACAAAGCCGACGAAATCGTGGGCCGACATGGCCGGCTCTAGCTCTTTTGCCAAACGAACCTGTAGCGCAAGCTGATCGTGATCGCTCACCGGTTTCGCATCAGCAGCGGACTGGGGTGTGGCGTCTGTATTGACTGCCAAAAGCTGGGCAACTGTTTTGCGAACCTCTGGATTGTTGGCCAACGTGGTCGCACTCGATTCTTGGACCTTCAGCCATCTTTCGAGCATCGACCGCTCAACGGTCAACAGCGTTTCGAGTTCCGACCGCAAGTTGTCTTGCATGGTTCGATGGATCAAACTGCTGACCGCGTAACCGACAATCGCCAGCAGCACCACCGCCACAATCGGCCAAATCCATAGTTGTTTTTTGAACAAGACGCCCGCGCGTGACATGCTCCGCCCCATCGACGTTTGACCGAACGTCATGTGGGCTTGAGCGCCATCGCGGCCAGCGCGGGACCGTCCGAAAAGACTAGCGAGCCAATTCTGCATGCGTGCAAGCGCCGGGAAGAACCAGGCGTTTTGGAGGAAGGGCCAGACGATAGAGTCCATTCGATGCTAATCTCGGCCTATCTCCGGTTGCAAGCGGCCAAACCGCGTCCTGTGCCGTTCAGTTTGCAATTTGAAGCCGTCTCCTGAAGGCGCCCAGATATCTAGAGGCTGTTGCAAACGAATCCTTGCGCAGCCAGATTCGCAAGAATGTCAGAGCGTGTCTGAAGTTTTGCAACTTCAGCTACCGTTTTGAAACAGCTTCTAATCAGTTCGGGCGTTGAGGATCTGTTAGCAATCGATTTGCGCCTGATTGACCGCTCGCCCGTGAGGGCTACAATCGAGCACGCCACCCCCTGAAGGAACAGGGAATTGCCCTGCCGCGTTGTCATCGACAACATCGTTCTTTAGCAAAGGGGCTTTCTTTATGGCTACGCTCACCTCGGTGAACGACCTTGACCTGTCTCCCATCGCCGGCAAACGCTATCTGACATTCGAGCGCGAGTTCCGCGAAGAATTTATCTACTTCGTGCTGATCGATCGCTTCCACGATGGCCAGCCGCGAACGGCCGTCAATCAAACCGCACGCTCGACGGGCTTTGCAACACAAAGCGATTTCTACGGCGGTAAAATCAAAGGCATCACCAACAACCTGGCATATATTTCCGGCTTGGGCTGCACGGCCATTTGGCTCTCGCCGGTTTTTGGAAACAACGACGGTGCTTACCACGGTTACAACATCCGCAATTATTTAGATGTCGATCCGCGCTTCGGCACCAAGCAGGACCTTATCGATTTGGTCGATACCGCGCACAACCACACGCGCGGTGGCCAGCCGTGGCCAATGCGCGTCATTCTGGATGTGGTCATCAACCACTCCGGCGACAACTGGGCTTACCCCGGCGGGTTCCCCTACCACTACTCCAACGACAAGCAATTCGATTTCGGTTCCTGGCGGCCCAGCAGTCTTCCCATTCCCAGTGAGTTGCAAGATCCCGATTTGTATCACCGCCGTGGCGAAATCGGGAATTACGACAGTTATCCCGAGAATCAGCACGGCGATATCGACACACTCAAAGATTACGCCAACGACGACGACGATGCCGGCTCGCGCGTCATCAACACCCTCATCAAAGCGCACTGCCACTGGATTCGCGAAGCCGATGTCGATGGCTTCCGCGTCGATGCCGTAAAACACATGGGCGAACTGGCCTGCTCGCGCTTTTCTTCCGGCGTGCGCGAGTATGCGTACTCGCTGGGCAAGCGCGGGTTCTTCTTGTTCGGCGAAGTCGCGAGCGCCTCCGACGATGTTTACAACCGCTACATCGGGCCAAACACGTCGAGAGAAGAGGGAAAGAGCACGGTCTTTTTCGGCTTAAATTCTGTGCTCGACTTCCGCCTGGCCGAAGGCGTGTACGGCGATGAAAACAACGCTCCGCTGCGTGACGTGCTCAAAGGTTTCAAAGGCCCGCAAACACTGTTCAATCGGCTCGATGCCCAGCAAGACCGGGCTCTCAACCGCGGCGAGCTGGGGCGCTATCTGGTGACCTTCATCGACAATCACGATTCTTTCTGGCAGCCGTCGGGCAGAATCGGCAATGGCGCCAGCGATGAGCAGGTGATCGGTGCGCTGGGCTTTTTGCTCTGCTCGCTCGGCACCGCCTGCATTTATTACGGCACCGAACAGGGCTTTTCCGGCCACGGCGGCGATACGGAAATCCGCGAAGCCATGTTCGATCGCGCCGCCGGCGGCAAGAGTTTACTCAACACGAAGTGCACCATTTACCGCGAGATTTCGAAAATTACCGACGTGGCCCGAGCGTGCGAGCCGCTAAAGTTCGGCCGCATGTACTACCGCCAAATCTCCGGCGACGGCGTCCACTTCGGCTTCCCGTTCGGCTCCAGCTACACGCTGGCCCTCTCGCGCTTACTCTACGGCCGCGAAGTGCTCGTGGCCTACAACGTTTCCGACCAACCGCGCAGCGACTGTGTCGTCGTCGACGCCGCCTACCACGGCACGCCAGCCACACTCACGTTCCTCTACGGCGGCGCTGCCACCGTGCCCATCCAAACCGCCCTCGATGGCACGCGCTTCGTCCAATTGGCACTAGGGCCGCATCAATTTGTGATTTTGGAGTGAGGTGAGTATGCAGACCACGGGGAGTCGAACACGGTGCATAGTTTCAGGCGAATAAAGCAGATGCGACCACCAGCGCTGCAATATCCGGGGCAGACGCGCGATTTCGTGACCCGCACTAGCAAGTGACTATGGACGCGGGGGACTGCATATCGGACGTGGTCCGAACACGCATCGCGGTGAGCGTGAACATATTCCAGAATGTGCCTACTGTAGCGGTGGGAATCTCAGGCCGTATTTACGGCTGAGGCTTTGCTGCAGCTGGGCGCCGTGTTGATTGATTTCCAGGCAGCGGTTGCGGTGTTGACGTTCGGCCGCTTGCCACGATTGGCCGGGGGTGCCTTGGCGGGAATCAACGTCGGTCGATTGCAACAGCGATTCGGCCTGACGGCTGTTGGCAAGGCCCTGGTCGTACCACTGGGTCAGATCGCCGGAGAGAGCCACAACGTCGGCATCGACTCCGGCGGCGTTGAGCTTGCGGATGGCACCGGCGGCGTACTCGAAGGCTTGTGTCCGGCCAGAGACGAACGAGCCGGCATTGGCGGCGATGAGCTGCGGCGGCGCGCTGCGCATGGCCGCCTCTTGAGCGATGATGGCGTTCAAAGCGTTCCAATAGTTCAGCGTGATTTGTCCGGCAGATGGCGTAGATGGCGGCGGCGTGCGAATGGCTGCCGATGCGGATGGTGTCGGCCGTGTCGCAGTTGCTGGTGATTCGATCGGTCGTGATTCATCCGAAAATCTCGGTTCATCCGATCGTTGTGCCGTGGCCCGCAGTCGTTCGAGTTCGGCGCGCGTGGTTGCAAGTTCTTGCTGTAGTGCGGCTGCCTTTGCGGCACCCGTGTCGTCTGAATCGATCGAGACCTGAGCAACCTGCGACGCAGTTGACGCTGACAGCGCATTCAATGTGGCTGCTATGGCGTGGAATCGCAGCATGGCGATGCCGCCCAGCGTGCCAACGACAAACATCGCTGCCAGCGGTAGCCAGCGGTTGCGAGACACGGCTTCGTGCGGTGGATGGGGTAGCATAAGACGCTCGGTACGTTGATGGAATGTTCCTACGGGCGCAGCTGCGCGGTACGGCGAGTGATTGCGGCGCGCCACAAAAAGCATAGCACCCAGATCGACAGAACAACGGGCCGCCGATCCCTGAAAAAAACGCGGAAAACGCGGCCCGGGCGGTTCAGTCGAGGCCCGGCAGGCCATCCAGACTTCGGGCGTTTTTCTGGCGGCGATATTCCGCCAGCCCCTCGATGCCCTTCGATTCCGCCCAATCGACCAGGGTGCTGCGCTGGTCGCTATAATCGTAGCGCGGGACGGCATAACCGCAGGAGCTGCCGACTCGCAGAAGCGAGGCGCGGACAATCGCTCTGCCGCCCGGATGGTCGGGGAACAGCGCTTGCAACTTTCCGAATTCCGGTGAAGTGGTGGTAAACACTTCGCCTTTGCCGTGCAGGCGGACAATTTGCGGAGGGCCGGTAAATGCACAAAACATGAACACAATGCGGCAGTTCTCGCGCAAATGAGCGACCGTTTCGATGCCGCTGCCGGTCAGGTCCAAATAGGCGATTTCGCGCGGCCCGAGAATGCGAAAGGTGTCCATGCCTTTGGGCGAGCAATTCAGCAGCCCGTCAGCGGCCAGTGGCGCGGTGGCAACAAAGAACAATTTTTGCTCGCGGATCCAGTCGGCCAGTTTCGGCGAGATTTCATCGAGCTGTTTGCCCATGATGGCGCTCCGTTCGACTGCCTGCGTAAGAATTCGATTATAGGCGATTGGTCATAAGTTGGGGTCGGATTTCGTTCTCGCGAACGATTTGCTCCGTGGGGCGAGTGTCAGGGACAAACGGTGAGTCCCTTCTCCATGCACGCTGAACGTGTCGGCTGAAGCGAATCTATCGATCGTCGGGTGGCCTGGGGGTGGTGATCGATCGAATCTGGAGATCCCGTCCGATCGAAATCGCCGTTGTTCATCGAGTCTAGCTAGGCCATCTCACCAGCCACGCGAGATGGAGGCGCGTGACATATACTTCTTAGATATCGGCTCGCCTGTGGTAAGGGCCGAACGCTGCCGGCGGTGCGACGCGACAACCGGGGCGTCGCGTGCGTAAAGAATATGAATGACGGTTCGTCATTGCTGCGGCCGCGCACTGTGGTCGTATACTTATGCGACAAGAATTGATATCGACCCTATCGCGATTTCTGGACTGGCTAGTTCCGGAGCAGATTCGCGCCGCTGATGCCGATGCGCGGCGGCGGGCCCGATTGGTCGTCGGCTTTACCTTGGCGCTGGTGATTTGGGGGCCGATTTTTTCGGTGGTTTATGTTGCGCTGGGACTGCCGCAATTTTCCGTGGCGGTGCTGATTGCCGCCGCACTGGGAATTCTGAACATTGCCGCGTTTCGACGAACCGGCTCGATCAGCCAAGCCGGTAATCTGATGACGCTCATTCTGTTTGGCATCATCGCCTACTTGACTTTGTCGAGCGACGGAGCAAACTCGCCGGCCATCTCTTGGTTTGTGCCCATTCCGATGCTAGCGACCATGATTCTTGGTTATCGCAGCGGAGTAATTTGGCTGTTGGTGAATCTTGCGATGCTCGCGGTGTTGTATCTCGAAGCGGGATCGCAATGGGCAATTACCGTTCCGCTGGATGCGCGGCAGGTTTTGATCTGGGGATTTTCGGCGATCACCGCGATCACCATTGTGGTCTATTCACTGGCGCTCATTTATGAAAAACTCAAAGACACCGCGCTGAACTCATTGCAGGCTGCCAGCCGCGCGAAGAGCGAATTCTTGGCGAACATGAGCCACGAAATCCGCACGCCGCTGACGGCGATTCTCGGCTATACCGATCTGCTGCTGGAAGATACTGGCAATTCGGGCGGCAAAGAACGTCTGAAGGAAAACGTCGCCACCATCAAGCGCGCCGGCGAGCATTTGCTTACGATTGTGAACGACATTTTGGATCTTTCGAAAATCGAAGCCGGCAAATTCCGCATCGAACAGGTGGAATGCAATCTGCCAGTGCTGCTATTGGAAGTGGCGGCGCTCATGAATTCGCGAGCGGTGGCGAAAGGGTTGACACTTAAACTGCGGCTGGTGAGCAAAATTCCGCAGCAAGTTTGCACTGATCCAACGCGGCTGCGGCAGATTCTGCTCAATCTGGTAGGCAACGCCGTCAAATTCACCGATCATGGCGGCGTGGAAATTTCCGTGGCCGTGGTGGACCAACAGGCAAACAAGATGTTGCAAATCGACATCCTAGATACCGGAATGGGAATGACTCCCGTACAAGCGGCCGATCTGTTTAAGCCCTTCAGCCAAGGCGACGGCAGCGTGACGCGGCGTTTTGGCGGCACCGGGTTGGGCCTGATCATTTGCAGGCGGCTGGCAGGTCTGATGGGGGGCCTCATTAACCTGGAGCAATCGGCACTCGGCGAAGGATCGCTGTTTCGGCTGACGGTGCCCATTACTGTTCCGCCAGGCGCAGCCTGGACAGAAATTCTGGAGCGGTCCAAACCCATCGAACGAATCGCTGCAACGCCGACGACCGTGCGCGGGCGTGTGCTCTTGGCCGAAGATGGCAAGGAAAATCAATTGTTGGTTGCCTATTACCTGCGTAAGGCGGGCATCGAACTCGATATCGCCGACAATGGGCGAATCGCGCTGGAAATGCTGGAGAAAGCCACGGCGTGTGATATCAACGGCCGGAACGGATATGACTTGCTCGTGACCGACATGCAGATGCCCGAAATCGACGGCTACACATTGGCCCAAACACTGCGCGAGCGTGGTAGTTCGATTCCGATTATTGCGCTTACGGCCAATGCGATGGCGGAAGATCGCGACAAATGCCTGGCCGCCGGTTGCGACGACTACACCACCAAGCCAGTGAATAAAGCGCAGCTGCTCTCGAAGTGCGCTGTCTGGCTGGGACGCCGAGCCGACGGCATTACTCAACTGGAACGTGCCACGACGTAGTCTGTGCGTCGCGTAACTCAGGCAATCCATTCCGCAGAGTTGGCGTCACGTCCAAACGTAGGCGGGGTTTATCGTTCGACGTGCATCGTTTATCGTTTGGGGATGCCGTCCCCGTTGCTTCAAGTCGAAAATCTCCAGCAGCACTTTCCGGTGCGCAAGGGTGTGTTCCGCACCGTTGCCGGGCATGTGCGAGCTGTGGATGGGATTTCGTTTGAAATTGCCGAAGGCGAAACACTGGGGCTGGTGGGCGAAAGCGGCTGCGGTAAAACCACCGCGGGCCGCACCATTCTGAGGCTGCTCAAGCCAACCGCCGGGCGGATTGTTTACGAAGGGCGCGACATCACCCCGTTGCGCGGGGCCGAACTGCGTGAGCTGCGGCGGGAAATGCAGATCGTGTTTCAAGACCCGTACGGTTCGCTGAATCCGCGGATGACGGTGCGCAGCATCATCGAAGAAGGCTTGATCGTCCATCGATTGGGCAACCGCAAGCAACGATTAAATCGCGTGGTTGAAGTGTTGGAGCAAACCGGGCTCGATCGCCGCTATGTGAATCGTTATCCGCATGAATTCTCCGGCGGGCAGCGGCAGCGGATTAGCATCGCCCGCGCGTTGGCACTGAAGCCACGGTTCATTGTGCTCGACGAGCCCATTTCGGCGCTCGATGTATCGATTCAGTCGCAAATTATCAACTTGCTGGTGCAACTGCGCGAGGAAATGAAGCTGACATACCTGTTCATCTCGCACGATTTGTCGGTCGTGGAGTACATCAGCGACCGCGTAGCGGTCATGTACTTGGGAGAAATTGTAGAGTTGGCCGAAAGCCGGGAGCTATATCGGCATCCGCTGCATCCGTACACGCATGCGCTGCTTTCCAGCGTGCCGGCGATCGATCCCACGCGGCGGCGGAAACGGATACTGCTGGAAGGCGATGTGCCCAGCCCGATCAATCCGCCATCGGGCTGCCGGTTTCATCCGCGCTGTCCGCTGGCGATGGATGTCTGCCGCACGACAACGCCGAGGGCGCGTAAATCTGGCCGGTCACATGGTGCGCTGCCATGCAGTGGAACAGTCGCTGGAAACAGGCTTGACTGAAGCGATGCAGGTGAGCCAATCGATTCGCGAACAGATGGCAGAAAAAAGCGGCGGAGTTGCTGTCTCCCTCTCCCCTGGCGGGAGAGGGCCGGGGTGAAGGGGATCTGTATCGACACGATTGCAATTCCGCACTCCGGACAACCCTCACCCTAACCCTCCCTGTCGCGGGAGAGGGAATTGAGATTTGCCATTCCGTCGTCGAGAAATTTGCGCCACGAGCACTTGCATATCGGAGGCCGTTGCGGAGAGCTTTTGCAGCCACAGCGAATGATAGACGCCGGCGGAATCGAATGCTTCCGAAGGAAAACAGGCCAGAATGGCCCCGGCGATGCGACTGTTCAAATCTTGGTTGGGCGCTTGTTCAGAAAGTCGCCTGGCGAAGGTCGTGTAGAGAGAGGCCCGCAACAACAACCACGATTGCTGCCGCGTGGAGACCGATTGATGGCAGTTGAAATCTTCGGCGAAGTCCGCGGCACGATCGGTATTGTGGGCGAAGGCGCCGGTGAAGCGCGGATCATTCAAACTGCCCAGCAGCAAATCGGTCCAGCGTTCGGTGAGGCGGCGGAGTCGATTCAGATCTTTAATCGCCGACACGGAAAAATACCGATCGGTGGTGAGAGCGCCGAGCACGCGGTTGGAAATTTCGATGTGTCCGGCCAGCACGCTGGCGGCAATCGGTTGTGCTTCACTGTCGCCAAATTGCGAGTCAAGAATTGCCAAAACAGCGGACCAAACACGAGTCAGCATTTCACTGACGAGAATCTCTTCGCACATCGAGCGAAGATGGCGGCCAGGCGTGATGACTTGGTCGATGTCCGCGGTTGCCTGAGTCAATCCAGACCGAAGTGCGCGGCCCCAACGATCGAGTCGGCATTTCGAAGCCGTCCAGTATTGAGCCAGGGCTGTTTTCGAAACCCGCTGACCACCACTCAAAAGTGCGTGCTTTTCCGCCGCAACAAACGCCGCCAGTTCAACAAGTTCGCGTGCCTGCATGCAAAGTCAGTGACATTCAGTAGACGGAGCTTAGTTTGCCGCGGCGGCGGAAGAGCCCAAGGGGACAAAGGCTCTTCACGCCGCGTGCGGCAATGCGGATCGGGGGGAGAACCGCGGGGGAGATGTGTTAGAAACGATTGCAGGCGGAGTGCCAATCACTCGCTGCTGCTCGTCAGCGGAGCCGACGACCGCGCCCAAGTCGCCCACGCTCAATCATTTACAGCGAATGTGACTTGCCAAGAACGGCAATTACCCGACGCGGACGATGTTGATTCTCGTCAACATGGTTCGCAAATTGCGTGGCGAGAATTCGTCACTAGGGCCGGAAAGACGCGGGCACAATTACCGAATCGTTCTCGTCAACACCTGGACCGACTTCCCCGCGACCATTGAGGAAAATGTTGTCGCCGCCGGCGGTCCCGGCATTCATCTGGTGCTCGACGCGGCCATCTTCAAATAACACATTTTGACCACCACGACTGCCATGGTTCGGGCTGTTGGCGGCATGTTCGCCGGGTAAATCAGAAGCCACGGCAAAACCAGGACGATGCCGGTTGCGTTGCACTCGATACACTTTTCCATCGTTGGTGTAGCCCAGCGTTTCACCATAGCTGCCACTGAGTTTTTCGAGTGCCGAGGCCAATTCAGAAGGGCTCATCGTGCGCACCATCTGCTCGAATTCTTCTTTGCTGGGCACATGGAACTGGCGTTCTTCAGCCAGTTTCGACGAGGGACAGACCATCGCACGATCACCTTGCGGCAAAAAGCCCTGACTGACTAACATCGGCGCCCACGTGCCGACTGGTTCGCCTGGCTGTGCGGCCGGATAGTAACCGCCGTTGTGATCGCTATAAGAGGCCGTCGCATAGCCGATGTCTTTCAAATTGCTCTGGCAGGCGAGCAACCGTGCATGGGCGTTACTTTGATAAATTGCGGGCAGAAGCAGCACCGCCACGGCCACCGCAATGGCGCCGGCGACTGATAAATCGAGCCACGACCAACGCCGCTTGCTTACCGTTCCGCCGATCGTGCCGACCGGCGAGAGCGCTACCGGCATTACATCGGTGCGCGAATAAACAAATTGGCAGCAGCGCGTGAGCCAAGCCGACCGGCGGCTCGTGGTGAATTTGATCCGCCTGCAGCGGTTGCAAACCAGCCTCGAGACGTTTCAAATCTTGGCGGAGCGACTCGTCGGTTGCCAGATATTGTTCGACTTGCCTGCGCTCATCAGGCTCAACTGCATTTAACAAATAGCCCACCAAATGCTCGCGCATCGGATTACTCATGGTCGGTCGGATGGGTTTGAGTCCAGGCTTCATTCAGCTTCAACAGGGCCGCGTGCATCCGACTCTTCACTGTTCCCACAGGTATATTTAGCACATCGGCCGCTTCGCGATATTTCAATCCCTGGTAGTAAACCAGCAGCACCGCTTGCCGCAGCGCTTCCGGTAAATCGTTCACTGCGTTTTGGATCCACTTGCGTCGTTCTTCGCCTTCCAGGTTCGTGGCCGCGCCTGGTTCTTTGCTCGTCAACAGTTCGATCAAAGAACCAACATCGTCGCGCACCGACTCGTTATTGCCGCGGCGATCCAAACTGACCATTTTGTGACGCCGATTGCGGCGCTGGGCATCGATCGCCTGATTGGTGGCAATGGTGTAGAGCCAGGGACGGACCTTGCGTCCTTCTTCAAACTGCTCGGCCTTCAGGTGCAGTTGCAGGAACGTTGTCTGGAACACGTCTTCGGCCAGCGTGGCGTCGGCTAAATAGCGACGCAGGTAGCTGTACAATTCGCGTTCATAACGGTGAACCAGTTCCTCAAAGGCACGCCGATTCTGGTGCAGGCGATAATGGAGCAGCAACTCCTCATCGGATTGCTGCGACCACGCCTGGACCGGAGCCTCGGTTTCGCTCTGTCGGTCAATGGCACTACTCATTTCTATACGGGCCGATTTTGCGAGAGTTCGCCGGCGGACCGAACCTGAGCCAAAGCTCGGCAAGACTCCCATCCTCGGTGTTAAAGCGTGAGCATTATACATGGCATTTACCTTGTGGCCGACCATCGAGCAAAGCGATTGAGATAAGGGGTTATGACGAAAACAAGTGCCGCTTTGCTAGGCCGTAGACTGTTGCCGCACCCAGAGTCGCAACCGGTGTGCCTGCCGGTTACGCTAGGATTGCTTGACGAATGACCGACGGTTGGATAAGTGCCGTAAAATATTTTGAACAAGTGACTTATGATGAAATCATGGACCATTACACTGAAATTAGATTTTGCAGATTTTTTCGGAAAACCGGTAAATTGGCTCCGAAAACATGCCGTTTGCCAGAGTGGCAGTCTCAAATTGAGACGCTGGTGCTACGCTCGGGACGATGCTCACTTCGATATTTTGCTCCAAATGTAATGCCCGGATGATCAGAGAAAACCGTAGCGTACAGGGCAGTAAAAGCCGTTTGGCGCGAGCTGTGCGCGAAGGGGTCGGAGCCATTTTCGAAAGGAAGGATTTTCCCAAGCTTTGAGCATCATCTTCGAGAACGACTCACACCCCCTCCGCCCGCGCATTTCAAACGGCATCACGACCTGGCTACAAGGCATAGTGCCGCAACCGTCCAGGCCTGTTAAACTCACAGGTGCCCGTCGCCCCGGCGGGCGCATGAGCTTGTCGGGACGCTATCGCCACACCTGGATAATCGGGAGATGCATCGCATGCTGCAACGTCATCTGGTCGTTTATGTTTTTTTGGCTGTGCTGGTCGGCTGTGCGTGTTCTCAATCGCGCGCTCTGGCAGACAATCCAGCCCCGCAGGCCAACACAGGACGATGGCAAATTTATCGTGCCGATTTAGCACCTAGCAGCGAGATGCAAGGCGGCTCGCAGCGCGGTGCCGTGAACAGCACCATTCTGTTGGATAGCATCACCGGCGACACCTGGCTGTTGTGGCCAACCGATATCGGTGGCAAACGTTTCTACACTTGGGTGCCACTGGACAGAAAGCCTGCGCCGGCGAATCAGCAGCCCGGTTCGGGTGCGCCAGGACTGAAATAAACCACGGTCAAATCTATTCTCTTTGACTTCCAAAATTCGATTGTCATGTCAACTGATCGTCCCTTAGCCGGCAAGAAGTTTCTCGTCTTCGTCGACGACATCTACGAAGACCTTGAATTGTGGTATCCCAAGCTGCGGCTGATCGAAGCCGGTGCCGCAGTCACCGTGGCCGGACCGAAGGCGAACTACAAATACGAAGGCAAGAACGGTTATCCATGCACGTCGGATGCCGCGATTTCCGAAGTGCGTGCTGCCGATTTTGATGGGCTTGTGGTGCCCGGCGGTTTCATGCCCGACAAACTGCGGCGCGATCCCAAAGTGTTGCAGTTGGTCCGCGATTTCGCCTCGGCAAATAAATTGGTGGCCGCCATCTGTCATGCCGGCTGGATCCCCATTTCGGCCGGCATCTACCGCGGCGTGCGCGTCACCGGATCGCCGGGAATCAAAGACGATTTGGTCAACGCCGGCGCTGTTTGGGAAGACGCTGCCGTGGTGATCGACAGGAATTTCGTCTCCAGCCGCAAGCCCGACGATCTGCCCGATTTCTGCCGCGGCATTTTGCAAGTGATGGCCGGCAAGTAGAATTGAAAGATCGAAAACGCCGTGTAGCGCCGGGCTTGCCCGGCGATTTTGCGCGGGAAACGCGGAGCAAGCTCCGCCTCAAAAAACACATCTACATGCGATACTGCCCGTAATGCCCAAACCATCGACCGCATTACCCGCGCTGCAAAAAGTCCGCGAGCGATTGCGCTCTGCTGGTTTGCGGTGCACGGCGGCTCGGCTGTGGGTGATGCAGCAATTAGTCGATGCCACGCGCCCCCTTTCGCATGCCCAGGTGGCCGAAGCTTTGCAGCCGCGTGGATTCGATCGCGCCACCATCTACCGCAATCTCATCGAACTGACGGAAGCCGGAATCGTGGCCCGCATTGAATTGGGCGACCACGTGTGGCGATTCGAACTGCGGCGGACCGCCGGCAATCATGCGGGCGAACATCCGCATTTCGTGTGCATCGATTGCGGCGATGTGGCGTGCCTTTCCAGCGTCAGCATCAACATCAAACCAGCGCACGGGCAGCAAACAATCACGCATCGGCAAAATCACAGAAGTGCTGCTGAAGGGCCGCTGCGGGCAGTGCTCTTGATTGCTCACATAAAGCCGCGAATGGCATTCGCGTTTGCATGCCGCTGGTTGTATTAAAGCCGTTGCGCATTGCCACCGCCGATGCCATCGGCGGCTTTATGAAAGTGCCGCTTACACTTCACTAACAGCGGCTTGCTTGGGCACCCGCTCCACTGCTGTGCCGGTGTGGAAATGTACGCGGTTGCCGCCGCCCGTCTGCGAGGCTTGTTTGGCTGCTTCCGCTCGCTTGATGAACGTCACCAGGTCTTCGTCTCTCAAGGCTTCCGCCACGCCCACGCTCACCGTGAAGCTGAATTTGTGATGATCGAGTTGCAGAGGGCAGCGCTCGACGGCTGTTCGTAATCGCTCGGCAGCCGACGATGCATGCACCAAGGCTGTGCCGGGCAGCACAATGCCAAACGTCTCGGAATCGTGTCGAGCGACCAAATCCATATCGCGCATCGCTGCCGACAGAAATTGCGTGCAAGTGCACAGAATCAGGTCTTCCATCGGCGAGCCGTGTTTGGCCAATAGTTCGCGAAGATTATCGACTTTCAGCAAAACGATCGACAAGCGGTGGCCATGCCGTTTGGTTTCGGCCAGCCGACGGTGAACGTCTTCACAAAATGCGGTTCGATTGGGCAGTCCAGTTTGCGTGTCGGTCCGCGCGTCGTTGCCACGCACTGCCCGTAATTCCGTGTCGGATTTCGACTGCGTCGGAACCGCCAACGTTTTCTCCGCCTCGGGCTGCCCTTGGAAGAGTTGCACCTGGTTGCGGCCTCCTTGCTTGGCTGTGTACAGCGCTTGATCGGCCGCTTGCACCAAGAGCGCGGCACTTTGAGCGGCGACCATTTGCGCAGGCCAATGCTCACGGTCACGTGCAAATTCTTGCCGTCGAACTGACACTCGGCACGCTCGACTTCGGTCCGTACGCGCTCAGCGCCCGCCAAGGCTGCGGTGATTGCGGTCTGCGGCACGATAATGCCAAACTCTTCGCCGCCATAGCGCGCCACAAAATCGGCCGTGCGGACCGCGGTTTTCAAAGTTCGCCCGATCGTTCGCAGCACTTCGTCCCCTGCCAGATGCCCGTGGGCATCGTTGAACTTCTTGAAATGATCGACATCCAACAGCAGCAGACAGAACGTGGCGCCGTGACGTTCGAATTCGGAAACGCGGCGGGCCAATTCAAAATCGAAAGCTCGACGATTGCCGAGGCCGGTCAATGAATCGGTCAGGGCATGAGCCGCGTGCAGCTTGATTTGCTCGGCCTGTTCATGCAGTTTCGACTCGGCAATATGCAGCTGTTCGGTGAGCCGATCATTGGCTTGCAAGATTTTTGTGACTGCCGATAGCACGTTGTCGTCGAGGGCCGTGCCATTTTCATTTTGCCGCGCTAAGCTCGTTGCTGATCGCTTTGACTTCCGTCGAATGCGCGCCGACATCAGTCTTCACCTGATGCGTCAATTCGTGCAGATTCGTCAGTGCGTGCTCTGCTTCGGCGTGCAGAGGGTGGTGATCGGGATGGTTTGCAAATGCCGTCTTTTTGCCGCCGCGCAGCCACCAACCCAAGGCCACGCCCATGAGCATTTCAACGACGGCGGCCGACAAGCCGATTACCACGAGCAGCGAGCTCGCGGCGGTCTCCAACGATGCGGAATTCAAAGCTGCATTCATCGGGTGAAGTTTCTGGTTGAATTCAAGCTCTTAGCCTTGTCCAGCGGTGCAGAAAATCATCGGCCACGGCGCACCGCTGTAACAAAACAGATCGATTTCGACGATTTTTCCTTACCGCTGGAAATTTAGGTTTCCCCCAAGGCGTTGTCAAAAGACAATCCGCGGTCTGGCATTAGCCAATCGGCTAAAACGACCCGCAAACCTGGCGCGACCGTACCCGGATACGGTGTCGTTGGACGACCCAGGCCTGACAGGGGAACAGGACTGAAAAATCGATAAGTCGCAGCGTCAAAAATCCAAGAGTCGAAAAGTCCAAGAGTTGTGGAGCGGCGGAAAAGGAAGCTGTTGACCCAGTGGGCCGATTGGCTATTTCCCTGTGATTTCCCTGATGTTTGCCGGATTCGTGACACGTTACGGGTTATCTGCGGCTCGCTATCTTTTCGACATTTAGACTCCTCGACTCTTCGACCCATCCGCTCCCCCATTTAAATACTGTTTGCATTTCCGGCCCGAGACCTGTTACATTACATGATTGACCCGCCGCGGCTGCGTTCGACAGCTCAGAACCGGTGGGAAGAGGCCACCAGCTTTCACGCTGGGAATTTGCTCGCAAGGGGCGTTGGAGTTGTTAATGCGCTCGCTATTCAAGGGTATCACTATGTCCCATCCTGCCATGGCTCGCCGCGGTTTCACGCTTGTTGAACTATTGGTCGTGATCTCCATCATCGGCGTGCTGATGGCGCTGCTGCTTCCGGCCGTGCAAGCCGCACGCGAATCGGGCCGCAAAGCAACCTGCATGAACAACCTCAAGCAGCTTGGCTTGGCAGCGCAATCAAATTTAGAAAAGACAAAGCGATATCCAACAGGCGGCTGGGGTCCGCGCTGGGTTGGCTACGCCGATGGCGGCAACGGCCCCAATCAGCCAGGTGGCTGGGTGTATAATCTACTGCCCTATATGGAAGGCGTGCCGTTGCACGATTTAGGCCAGGGTTTGAACGCATCGAACGACGCGCAGATGCAGACGGATATCGGCAAACAAGTCATTACAACGCTGGGGTTCATGAATTGCCCTAGCCGACGGGGCGGCCAGGCTTATCCCATTAGCGCAGCTCTTAATCCATATGATCCGGTGACTACTTCCGCAACCGTTGTGCCAGTTAATCCGAACACGAGCGTCAATGGCGCGAAGGGAGACTATGCCGCAAATTCCGGGGTGCGTTACGATAAAACGAGCGCCAGCGGCGCTGAAACAGAAATTCCTCTGGGCTGTTTCTTGGACCCGAACTCCGGTGGTGCGAGCTCAGGAAGCGAATTTCCCACGACATACGCCTCGGGCAAAAGCGGTATAGCCTTTAATACGAATCATCGTTGGTCTGGCGTGCTCTTCCAGCGCAGCACGATGAGCGATGCCAATGTGAAAGATGGGACTAGTCACACCTACTTGTTTGGTGAAAAGTTCGTCGACCGACGCCATTATGATGACGGCAACTCTCCTGGCGATTTTGGCAACATGTACAGCGGCATGGGGAGCGACAATTATCGCGGTACCTACGTTAAGCCCCAGACGCCGGCAACGAACGCCAACCCCAATTCCGACGATCCTGGACAGCAGGCTGAACCTTCCTCGTTGGCGACTTACCAAACGATGATCAGTGACCAACCCGATCTAGCGGGCACGGGAAATTGGCAGTGTGCATTCGGCAGTGCTCATAACGGCATTGTGAATTTCGCGTTCTGCGACGGCTCGACCAAGAGCATTCCGACCACGATCGACCCGCTGACGCATCGGTATCTGGGCGAGCGAGCCGACAGTAAAGTCCTCGATGATAGCCTGATCGGGAATTAACGGCCAAAGTGCCTTACCACCCACTCTGGGTAGCCCCCGATCGTTTAGCGCGACACCATTAAAGGCATCTTGCGAAATGGCAACCGACCCCTGCCACTCAGCGGTCGATCTCTGCCGTAGAAAATCCCAAAATAATTTTGGGCGGCACACCCACTCGCTCAGCGATTCCGCTGGAATCGATATGGAGTGAAATACTTCCCAGCGGGGTGCTGTCATGCAACATGCGCAAAGCTCGGTGTGGCTTCACGTTGGTCGAGTTGCTGGTGGTGATTGCGATCATTGGAATGTTGGTGTCGCTCCTTCTGCCCGCCGTTCAATCGGCGCGTGAAGCCGGACGGCGTGCGGCCTGTCAAAACAATCTCAAGCAGCTTGGATTAGCAACGCTCCAGCACCTGGAACGCTTCAAGCATTTTCCGACCGGCGGCTGGGGCGAAAAATGGGTCGGCAATCCCGATTTCGGCTTCGAACAAAAGCAATGGGGCGGATGGGTCTACAACATCTTGCCGTTTATCGAGCAAGACGCACTGCACGATTTGGGCCAAAACGCCCAGCAAAACAGCAGCGCCGTCAACGATCCGGCGGCCAGTGCAGTTCGCGTTGCCAAGCCGCTTGGATTGATGAACTGCCCCAGCCGTCGCGGCGGGCAGGCGTATCCTCTTTGGCTAGACAATATGAAAAAGCCGCCGGGAGTGGGCGTCTGGACGTTGCCGAACACGCGTAAGGTCATTGAAACCGCCGGTGCGACAACCGCGGCTCGAGGCGATTACGCGATTAACTCCGGCGTACGCTATTACGGAACGGCTTATACCGGCACCCCTGAACCGGCGGGCTGCACCCTGGCTGCTCCCGATCAGGGCATGGCCGAGTATCCGCGTTCTTGGGGCAACTATTTGGGTTCGCCGCCGCCGTGGGCATGGACCTCTGATCCATTCACTGGCATATCGTTCCTTCGGAGCCTCGTGCGAGATAATCAAATTAAAGACGGAATGACTTATACCTACCTGATCGGCGAGAAATTTGTGGATTCGTATCACTACGATGACGGATTCTACGATGCCGACAACGACACCATGTACAGTGGCTTCGGCAATGACAATTATCGACTAACGTCAGAGGCGCCGCTCAATGACACCAACGATAGCAATGGCGCTGCCCGTTGCCGATTTGGTGGTCCGCACAATGCAATTACGCAGTTTGTGTTTTGCGACGGGGCCGTACATTCTATCAACAACTCGATCGATGCCACCACGCATCGGTTCTTCGGTGAACGTGCCGACAAGCAAGTGATCGACGATACGGTGCTGCACTGACACAGCCATGTGCGGTGGCTTACCCGCGCACTGCTTGCAGCACGCGCACGGTGGCCGGTGATTTGTTGAGCACGTAGAAGTGGACGCCGGGCACGCCGGAATCAATCAATTCGCGGACCTGGCGCGTAGCGAACTCGACGCCGATTTCGAACTGGGCCGCTTCATCGTCGCCTGCGGCATGCAGTTTGGCCACCATTTCTTCCGGCAAGCAGGCTTTGCACAGCGCTGTGATGCGCTGCACCTGAGCGAAGTTCGTCACCGGCAGAATGCCGGGAATAATGGGAACTCGAATGTCGAGTTCAGCGCAGCGATCGCGAAAGCGAAAGAAATCTTCGTTGATATAAAACAATTGGGTAATCACCACATCGCCCCCGGTCGCCACTTTGCGAGCCAGATTCTTTAGATCGGCCTCGGGACTGGGCGCTTCCTGATGAGTTTCAGGATAGCCCGCCACGGCAATGCCGAACACCGGAAATTCCTGACGGATAAGGGCCGCCAGTTCGTTGGCGTATTTCAATCCGCCGGCCACCGCCGTGAACGACGTTTCACCCTTCGGCGGATCGCCGCGCAAAGCCACGATGTTTTCTACCCCGCGATCTTGCGCGGCTTTGAGATAGTTGCGCAGATCATCGACCGTAGCACCCACACACGTCAGATGCGATGCCACGCTACAGCCGTAACGGCGGCGAACCTCGCTCACGATTTCCAGTGTTTTGTCGCGCGTGCTGCCGCCGGCGCCGTAAGTGCAGGTAACCAGACTTGGTTCAAACGCCATCAGCACATCAAGGTTGCGCCACAGCACTTCCTCACCCGCCGGCGTCTTCGGCGGGAACAACTCAAACGACAGGCCGAACTTGTCGGGGCCGTATGCTTCTGCGAATTTCATTCTCTTGTCCGTGGTCCGTCGTCCGTTATAGTTGTCTTGGTTACAGCGCCAGTGGCTCGTCCGGCAATTTGCGCTGGGACTGAGCCATTTCGTACAAATCACGGATTAATTGTACATCACAGGGGCGTTGCTCTACGCTGCGGCGGGCGAACATGCGCTGTTGGTTTGCGATCATGAACTCGACCGGCAGGTTCGTAATCTGGCCGAACGATTTGGCGTAGTTGCAGAAACTGGGCACGTTGGCCGTGATGAAGCCGTACAGCATGCTGCAAATGCCGATGGTCTTGCCGGTGAAAATGCCGGTGTTGATGGCCGCCTTTACATAGTCGCCCACAAAACAGCCGACGAATTGCATGCCGGTCAAGACTTTGCGATCGCCATACTGCATGCTCACCATGCCGTAGGTGTTTTTCAAATCGCTGTTCGAGGTGCCGGCACCCAGATTCACCCAACTACCGACATAACTGTGGCCCAGAAAACCGTGGTGCTGCTTGTTGCTGTACGGTTCGATGATCGAGGCTTCCACTTCGCCGCCGACCTTGGTGTTGTGACCCAATGAAACGCCATCTTTCAGTGCGGCATGTTCGTTCACTTTGGCTTTCGGTCCAATGTAAACCGGGCCGCGCAGAAAACACAGCGGGCCGATCGTGACGTCCTGATCGATGACCACCGGGCCGTTCTTGGAATCGATCACCAGATGTTCGCCGAGCGTGACGTTGTCGGCCACAAACAATCCGTCGCGGACTTCCTTGTATCCCCCTTGCTGGATTCGATGCTCCAGGTTTTCGCGACAGCAGGCCATGTGATGCCGGAGCAAATCGTGCGGATACTCCAGCAGCGGCAGATCGGCGGCTAGCGGCGGGAGATTGAACGATTTGATGAGCGCTACCAGCGAGGTCGGATCTTGGTCGGCGGCCAGTTGGATTGGCCCACGACTGACGATCGCGGCGGCAACGCTTTCGCCGCTCGTGACGATGCCTTCTCGACCGGCGTCGGCCAGCGCTTTGAGCCGCGCCTTGACCGTCACCGACGGCACCATCCGCGCGTTCACAAACAGCACCGAGCCGGTCAGCGGTTTGCCGGCCGGTACGCGGTCCGGATATGTGGCGGCTTCCACCGGGCGCAGATGCTTTCGCAGCACGCTGAGAGCCGGCCCGAGACTGCGTTCCAGATACACCAGCTTGTAACTGCCGCAGGTGACGGCAAAGGCCGGCTCGGCAGCCGCTACCGGGTCAAGCTGCGAAACTCGGTCGTCTTCAAATAAAACAACTTGCACAGAAGCACGCTAGGGTTGGGAAATGTTGCTGGCAAGAGATCTCCATAACTCTAGCACGATTCCCCAAATGGGTCGAAGAGTCGAAGAGTCCAAAAGTCAAAAAGGATTGCAAGAATCCTGTCCGCTGCTTTTCGACTCTTCGACCCTGGCTCAATGGGCCGCCAGAATTGGCAGCGCCGGCACGGGCTCGGTCACGGCGTAACCGCCGGGGTTGGTTCGCTTGATGTAGTCTTCGAACTCGCCGCGGAATTTGCGGATGGCGTTTTTGATGGGCCAGGCGGCGCCGTCGGCCAGTCCGCAGATGGTGGTGCCGGGAATGATGCCGATGGAATCGCCAATTTCCAAGAGCAGATCGAGATCTTTGATGCGTCCTTTGCCGGCTCGAATGCGCTCCAGCATCCGCAGTGCCCAGGAAGTTCCTTCACGGCACGGCGTGCATTGGCCGCAGCTTTCGTGCTGGAAGAAGCGGCAACTGTTGTACAGAAAATCGATCATCGAGACGGTTTCGTCCATCACCACGACCGCGGCCGTGCCGAGACCAAGGCAGCCGACTTTGCCGAGAGCGTTGAAATCGAGCTTTGTGTCGAATTCTTTCTCGGTGAGCAAACCCATGCTGATGCCGCCGGGAATGGCCGCTTTGCCTTGGCGATTTTTCCACACGCCGCCGCCGAATTCGTCGATCAACTCGCGACAGGTGATGCCCAGCGGACCTTCATAGCAGCCAGGCTTGTTCACGTGGCCGCTTAAGCAATAAAGCTTCGGACCGTAGCTGCCGGCATCGCGCGGATTGTTGGGGTCCGGCGGCACGCCCATCGATTTGAACCACTCGACGCCGCGGGCCATGATGTGCGTGACGCAGGCCACGGTTTCGATGTTGTTCACCACCGTCGGCTTGCGGAACGCGCCTTCCACGGCCGGAAACGGCGGTTTGATGCGCGGCCAGGCCCGCTTGCCTTCGAGACTTTCGATCAGCCCCGTCTCTTCACCACAGATGTACGCGGCCGCGCCTTTGTGCAGGAAAATGTCGAGCGAAAATTCGCTGCCGAGAATGTTTTTGCCCAGCAGCTTTTTCGCATAGCATTCATCGAGCGCACCTGCAGCCGCTTCCAACACAGCGGGTATTCATACCGCAAATACAAATATGCCGTGGTGGCCCGCGTGGCGTAGCAAGAAAGAATGATGCCTTCGATCACCTGGTGCGGATCGTCTTCCATCAGAATGCGGTTGTTGAACGTGCCGGGCTCGCTCTCATCTGCATTGATGCACATGTAAATCGGGCCAGGATGCTCTTTGGGCAAGAACGTCCATTTTAGCCCGGTGGGGAAGCCGGCCCCGCCGCGGCCGCGCAAACCGCTGGCTTTGACTTGCTCGATCACTTGCACCGGCGTTAATTCTTTGACGACTTTACGCAGCGCTTTGTATCCGCCCGCGGCTTCGTAGGCGCGCAGCGTCCAACTTTCGGGCTTGCCAACTTGCGCGAGTAAAACGGGTTCGGACTTTTGCACGGTGCTGCTCTTCATTTAGCCCCTGGTCAATGACCGGGGGCAAAGCGGGTTACACGATCGTTTGTTCATTGAAATTGGATGGCGATTTGCCCTAGGTCATTGACCCAGGGCTAAATGGATTGATGAATTCTCATTCGGCCGCCACTGCCCTCAAAAACGCATCAACCTTTTCATTCGTCAAATCTTTGTGCAATGTTTCGCACGCCAACATGCACGGGGCGTATTCGCACGCGCCTAGACATTCGGCGAATTCCAACGTGAGCGTGCCATCCCCCGTAGTTTCGCCCGGTTTGATGCCGGCCTGATGACACATGTGCGACAAAACTTCCTCGCCGCCGCGCAGGCGCAACTGATCGACCGGCACACCCAGGCCCGCACCTTGCCGCCGGGTTGGTCTTGCTTGAACATGCCGTAGAACGAAAGCGTGTCTTGCACCACTGCCGGGGCTAAATCGAGCAGCTCGGCAATCTCGACGACCGCTTCCAATGGCACATAGCGCAACTTGTCGTTCACGATGTGCAGCGCCGGCAGCGTGACCGCCTGCTTGGTGGGATAGCGCGGAAATAGCGCCGTGATTTCGGCAACCATTTCGTCAGTCAGGATGTCGCTGTTTTGCAATCATTCGTCATTCTTTCTCAACGGTCCAGTTCCGCCGCGATAATGTTCAGACTCCCCAGCACCGCCACGATGTCGCTGAGCGTGTGCCCTTTAATCAGGTACGGAAAAATGGCGAAGTGGATGAACGACGGCGGCCGGCAACGGGCTCGATAGGCCACTTCGCTGCCGTCGCCGGCAAGGTAAAAGCCCAACTCGCCGTTGGGCGCTTCGATGGCCGCGTACACTTCTTCATGCGGCACTTCGAAGCCGCGATTGCTCATCTGCAACTCGAAGTGCGAAATGGTACCTTCGATCGTCGAATACACCTGCCGCTTGTCGGGAAACGCCACGCGCTGGTCGATGCCGACGTTGATAGGGCCGCTGGGCAAATTCTCGATCGCTTGCTCCACAATTCGCAAACTCTGCTTCATCTCTTCCATCCGCACCAGATACCGGGCGTAGGAATCGCCGGCTTTCGAGCAGCAGACTTGGAAATCGAAATCTGGATACGCCAAATACGGTGCGTCTTTTCGCAAGTTGCGCGGCACGCCGCTGGCTCGGGCAATTGGCCCGCTGGTACTGCGGTTGATTGCTTCTTCCTTCGAGAGCACGCCGACGTCTTTCGTGCGGTCGATGAAAATCTTGTTGCGGTTGAGCAGCCGCTCCATGTCAGCGATTGTCTTCGGGAAGTTTTTGCAAAACGTGCGAATCTTTTCGATCACCAGCGGCGTCATGTCGTACATCAGCCCGCCAGTGCGCGTGTAACTATTGGTGAACCGAGCGCCGCAGAGCGTCTCGAAAATGTCGTACAGCACTTCCCGCTGGTAAAACGCATACAGGAAATAGGTGAACGCACCGGTATCCAAACCGGCGGCGCCGTTGCACAACAGATGATCGCTGATGCGCGAAAGCTCGGCGATGATGACGCGGATGTATTGGCAGCGCTTCGTCAGTTCCAGCCCGAGCAGTTTTTCGACCGCCCCGTGCCAGGCCACATTGTTGGCCATGGGCGAGATGTAATTCATGCGGTCGGTGACGGTCACGTACTGGTTGTAATTCAGATGCTCGCCGATTTTTTCGAAGCCCGAGTGCAAATAGCCGATGTCGGGCAAGGCCTCGATCACCCGTTCGCCGTCAAGCTTCAGCACGATGCGCAACGTGGTGTGCGTAGCCGGATGCTGCGGCCCGAAGTTGAGCGTCCAGAGGTAATCCTGGGCTTCGGCCTCGGCGATCTCGGCGGGTTCAATGGGAGCGAGGGGCATGGCGGATCAATGACGAATGACGAAATTCGGATGACGAAAAAAAATCCAAGCTCCAAATTCCAATGCTCGTGGAATCAGCCACAATTTGGTCATTGGAATTTGGTCATTCATTCGTCATTCGTGCTTCGTCATTCGTCATTTGCATTGGTCTCTCCAACTTTATCAGTCGTTTGCAAAAATCACGCGTTTTCTCTCGTCAGCACGGGGAAGTTATGTCGCTCGCCGCGGCCTTGCAGTGGGTAATCTTTGCGCAGTGGGAAAGCGGCGAATTCTTCCGGCAGCAAAATGCGGCGCAAATCGGGATGGCCTTCGAAGCGGATGCCGAACATGTCGAACACTTCGCGCTCCAGCCAGTTCGCGCCTTCCCACAGCGGCGTGACGCTCGGCACGGTTAATTCCGGCTCGTTCAAGAATGTGCGGACGGTCAAGCGTTCGTTCGTCACGATGTTGGTGAGCAAATAGACCAATCCAAACCGATCGGTCGCACCGCGGTAATTCAGATAATCGACGCAGGTGACGTCCAAAAGAAAATCGAACCCGCGCTCGATTTTCAGAAACGACAGCACATCGAAGATTTGCCCGGCCGGCACAACGGCACGCACATCGCCGCGAAACTCACTGGTTTTGACCTGCGGAAACTTGCCAGTCAAAGCGTCGATGGTGGCGGCGTCGGGCTTCATGATGTAAATCCGCGTTCAATTGCGACTGCTAACTTCACTTCTCCAAACGACGGGATTCCGCGCGCTATCGACCAGCGGTAGCACCGGCAGTTCGATTAGGGCACGCTTCGATTCCTGTCGCGCTCGGGTGGAAAATTCCCGGCCGCCGAGAGTCCCTTCGCGCTGGATTTTGTCTTGCAAATCGATGATCGATTGAATCAGTTGCTCCGGCCGGGGCGGGCAGCCGGGCACGTACATATCGACGGGAATGAATCGGTCGATACCTTGCACCACGCAGTAGGTGTCGAACACGCCGCCGGTACTGGTGCAGGCCCCCATCGAGATACACCATTTCGGCTCGTTCATCTGCTGCCAAATGCGCTGCAGCACCGGCAGCATTTTCATTACCACGCGGCCGGCGACAATCATCAGGTCGCATTGCCGGGGGCTGAACCGAAACACCTCGGCGCCGAAGCGGGCAATGTCGTGTTTGCTGGCGCCGGTGGCCATCAGCTCAATGCCGCAGCAGGCCGTGGCGAAGGGCATGGGCCATAAACTGTTTTTGCGACACCAACTGGCCAGCGCGTCGAGCTTGCTGACCACCACATTTTCGGGCAGCTCTAACGCCATTTGAAAATTCCCTTTCGCCAGTCGTAAGCGAAGCCGAGCACCACTAGCAGAATGAACACCATCGCGCCGGCAAAAACCAGCCCGCGACTGCCAACCCAGCCATCGGCCACCGCCATATCGATGCCCCGCGGGGCATCGGCACTGGCGCTGTGCTGGGTGGCTACGGCCCAGGGATACAAAAACAACAACTCCACATCGAACACCAAAAACGCGATCGCCACCAGATGAAACCGCACCGCAAATCGGCGGCGTGCATCGTGAATGGGGTCCATGCCGCTTTCGTACGGCATTTCCTTGACTAAGGTGCGTTTCCGGGCGCAAGCAACCGGGCGCGGCGAGCATGGCGCAACTCACAGCGGTCGCCACGACGATAAACAGCAGAATCGGAACGAAGGTCGCCACAATGCACCCGGTTCAAGTTTCGTGCCGAGCCAGCGGTGGGTCGGCGACTTTGTGAATATTGTCACAAGCCCCGCTAAATAAAAATGGCGACAGGCGCCATTTCACAGCCCGAATCGTAGTGCGATGGGCTTAGAACGTCAAGCAGATCAGCGACTTATACAAGGTCACTTTCAGGGCAAACATGCCGGCTTGGACTGCACAAGCAAAGCCGCGCCACGCCCTGGCAGCCGGTTATGGAGGGGTGACCGATGCGCCGTCGGCTCGGTTGTGCAAGCGACGGTGCAGCAGCAAATCGATTCCGTAGGGCACCGTGTGCACCGACGCATCACAGAAAACCATATTAAATGCAGCCGGGTGGCGCTGCCCCACAGATTGCCCTCATTCGCAACCGTGCCATCGTCGCCGTTGATTCGAATTGTGTCGTGAAGCGGCGCCCGATTGGCCGGGGTAGGCGTAGTGTTTGACGGTGGTCCGCCCGAGTAATCCACGCCGCCCGAGCGATACAAATCGTTGTCCCAACCGGTAAACAAGAATTCATTGTCGGCGCCATCCAGGCCGGAACCATACTGATCGCTGTACAAGAATTTCTCGCCGACCAAGTACGTGTACGAGAGGCCATCTTTCACCCAGCGAATTGGCACCATGCTGCGGTAATAGGAGATCCCCGTGCAATAAATGCTCGGGGTCGCAGGATTGTCGGCATTTGACCAGCCACTGTAGGTGTCCATCTCTGCGACGCTGCCCGGCTGGCCACCACCGTTTTGGTTAATTGCCTGGTCGCCGCAATTGATTGCGTAGTCGCCGCGCGCGACCAAAGGCGGATTCACAGCACCACCGCCCACTAGACTGGCGTCCACATTACGGAACTGGCTGACGACTGTGCCGTAGACCATGGGATATACTGGGGTTTCGGTACGCCGCGTCGGGCACTGAAATGTGCGCGCGGGCATCGACATCATTTGCCCCAGCGCGCGGCTTTTCGGACCCGTGTTTGTGCCGCCATAAGAAAGGCCCTTGCCCATATCGTGGATCGCTTTTTCTTCCAGGTACGGCAAGATGTTGTAGGCCCAACCTCCGCATTGCCGTTTGTCGAATCCTCGATCTGGATCGCCGACCCAATAGTAGCCCCAGCCGCCGGTCGGGAAAAACTTTTGGGTGTTAATATGATTCTGCACCGCCAGGCCGATTTGGCGCAAATTGTTTTTGCACTGCGTAAGCCGTGAGGCTTCCCGTGCCGACTGAATGGCGGGCAACAAGAGCGCGATCAGAATGCCAATGATGGCGATGACGACCAAAAGTTCGACGAGCGTAAACCCCATCGTGCGGCGACGTGACATGGTAATCCCCCCTAACGCGCGATTTCTTAGGAAATCGCGGCTACTTGAAACGTACGAAGCACGGCTACAGAAGCGATGACGCGTTCCTCTCTCACCGCCGGCCAATTAGATATCCCCAATCAAGATGAACGACAAAACCTACGCGCTTTGAACCGACGTTTTATCGGTAGTCGTGGCGTCGCACATTTCCCCAACACCATCGAGTCCCCGGTCAATTTCGACGGCAAGCAATTCGTTTACAGTCAACGAATCGGCCCCATCATGTTATCGATCCGAAGTCGGAGCTACAAGAAAGTTCTGTAAGATTTTGGTCGCAGCGATTGGGCAGGATCGCTCAGAAAAAATGCGAAACCTGCCCGCGCCTGCGACTTGGGCCGAAGAGTTCAGGTCATCCAACAGAGCTGGAGTTCAGCCGCACCTGTCCAAATTAAGCTTCTGAAATAACAGGATGCAAAAAAGAACCCTTCGCAGGTGGGGCAGGTACCTACGAAGGGGCGAGCTTGAGGGTTGCCCCTCAGCTCGTTAGTAACTATGTCGCGACAGCAATGCAATCTCAATCACCACGGTGGGGGGGAAGCAAGAGAAAACGATAAGAAATTCCTTAGATTTCGCGGCGAACGCCAATTGCGGTTTATCTGCATCGGCGTCAGGCTAGACATCAGGCCAAAACCTCGGCCAGTGCCGAAGTATCTTTTCGCCCCTTGCCATGCCGCTCGACATCATTACCACGCTTCGCGATTTAGTGGCCACGCCCAGCGTCAATCCGATGGGCAGAGCGGTTAGCGGCCCGGAGTTTTACGAGTACCGGCTGACGGATTACCTGGAACGGCTGTTCGCACGGTTGGGCATTCCGACGTGGCGGCAGCCGATTGCCGACAAAAGGGAAAATCTCCTGGCACGAATCGACGGCGACCCAGCACCAGAAGACGGCGGCGCGCTGCTACTGCTCGAAGCTCATCAAGACACGGTGCCGGTCGATGGAATGACGATTCCGCCATTCGATCCGCAAATTCGGGAAGGTCGTTTGTATGGCCGTGGTTCATGCGACATCAAAGGGGGCATGACGGCGATGCTGGCGGCATTTAGCCGGCTGGCGGAAGAACGATCCAAGCCCCCTCACCCTAACTCTCTCCCCGAGGAAGTGAGAGCCAAGCAACGGCCGACGATTGTCATGGCTTCCACGGTCAACGAAGAGCACGGATTCACCGGCGCCACCGGCCTGTGTCGACTGTGGTCGGGACAGCCGAATCCAATTTTTCAGGGGCGTCCAGATGCGGCGATTGTCGCCGAGCCGACCAATTTGCAGGTCGTCGTCGCACACAAAGGGATGGTCCGCTGGCGCTGCCACACCTGCGGCCGTGCGGCACATAGCTCGCTGCCCGAGCATGGCAAGAACGCTATTTACCGCATGGGCCGCGTGCTGGACCTGCTGGAACGCTATGCCAATGAAGTGGTGGGTACGCTGGCCGAGCATCCGCTATGCGGAAGGCCGACCTTAAGCGTGGGCACGATCAGCGGAGGCGTCAGCGTGAACACCGTGCCAGACCGCTGCACGATTGAAATCGATCGACGCATTGTGCCGGGCGAAGATCCGTTGGCCGCCCGGCAGTATGTGATCGATTACCTGGCGAAAGAAACAGCGCTACGTGGCTTCGTCGAGCACGATCCACCCTTCATGCACAGCCGTGGTCTGAACGATATTCACAACCAGCCGCTGGCCGAGAAATTGATGACCGCCGTAAAAAAAACGACCGGCGGAAATTGCCGGTCGCTGGGCGTAACGTTCGGCACCGACGCCGCCTGCTACGATGCCGCGGGGGTTCCGACCGTCGTTTTCGGCCCGGGCTCGATCGAACAAGCTCACACCGCCGACGAATGGGTGCCGCTGGACGAAGTGCAGCAAGCGACCGATGCGATTTATCGGCTGCTGCGTTAGTGGTGAGTGATGGAGCGTGTGCCTCTCTCCAAACCACTCACCACTTACAAGTTTCTTGCGAAACGTCGCTCAGAACTGATCCAGAATGAACTGGTGGCCCCAGTGATACCGTGCCTGGCCCGGCCCCTGGTTGTAGTGAATCCATTGGTTCCACATGGCAGCCTGGGGAAACTCGTTGTGCCATTGCTTGTTGTATACCGGGGTGCGCATTTCAGGCGGATAGCGGTAATACAAACTCTCGGAGCTGCGGTAGTATTCGTCGCCCCAAAAGTTCTGCGGATAATACACGTATGGGTAGTGATAGAACCGGTCCCAGTCTTGCGTGCTGTAGGTGTGCGACCACTGGCGGCCGTAGGCTTCCTGAGCGTGCGCCGTTGGGGCCTGCCCAATGAAACCGAGGCCGGCGGCGCAGACCAGCGCAGCAATGATGCGGCGAAGCATGAAGAATCCCCCCTGAAACGCGAAAAGTGAACGGATGGCGATCAGCTCGCGCCGTGCTATCCGCTACGGGTCAAGTCAACTTATAGGCAGGCGATGCTAGCACGAGCTTGCGGTGGGCTCGATGGCATGGTCTGCCTGTCAGATATCGCATCGGCAGGCGCACTAAGCGGTATTGAGGGAATATACGGCACAACCGTCAGAAACGGTCGCCGGGCCGCTAGCGGCTTCGCCGATCACTTGTCCGTCGGCATTTTGCCGGCCTGCAATTCCTTATCCCACTCGTCCATCAGCGGCCAATCGATGGCGCAGGTGCCCCAGTCGGCCATGTGCAAATAGCCCTCCAGGCGCTCGATAGCTCGATCCAAGAGCGCATTATCTTTGCGAAACACCGGGCCGTGGCTGGGCAGCAGCCATTCCACATCGCTTTGGCGAATGCGTTTCAGCGATTTGATGAACGAGGGAATGTCGCTGCCGTGATGGGCGTCGATGGCGCCGACGCAACCATCGCGGTAAATGTTATCGCCGCTGAGCAGCAAATTGCCCAGGCGGAACGAAAGCTGGCTATCGGTGTGGCCCGGTGTGTGCCAGACTTCCAATTTCAAATCGCCGATGGTAATAATGTCGCCTTCATCAACAAGCGTATCGAGCTTCACCGGCGGCATCTCTAGGTTGATGTTTTGAGCGTCGACCCGGGCAAATGTTTTAATGGGATCGCCGGTGGCCAGCGGTTCAGCCGCCTTCGGATGGCCACAAACCGTCGTCTTCAGTGCCTGCTTCATTTTGGCCAGTCCCTGGATGTGATCGACATCGGCGTGCGTGGCGACAATGGTTTTGCAGCTCGACAGCGGAAAATCGAGCTGACGAATCAGGTCGATAATTTCATCCACCGTTTCCTGATAGCCCACATCGATCAGCGCCCATTCGTTTTTGTCGAACACCAGATAGACGTTGCAGCCAATACGCTGCCCCGCCTGGTGGTTCATTTCGATGACATGCGGAAAAAGCGGGCGGCGCTGAAGCATATTCGCGAGTCCTGTACCGAATCGATGCCGGGCGTTGGATTCTAAGTCGACGCTCGGTCAACGACAAGCGACCGCGCAAAAACCGCTCGCGATTACCGGTCCAAGCCACGTGGCTCGAAACTCGGCGGTTTGCCGGCTTCCAAATAGGCCGTCAGCAAAATTTGGGCGGCCAGTTTATCGAGCCGCGCTTGGCGTTGCTTCTTGGTAAATTCGGCGGCCGCCAGCGCGTTTTCTGCTTCGGCAGTGGTGAAACGTTCGTCAAAAAACACAACCGATACGCTCGTGGTCTCGTGCAGCCACTCGCCAAAGCGTCGCGATTCGATCGATTTCTGGCTTTCTCGTCCATCCAAATGCACCGGCAGCCCGACGACAAACCCGACAATTTGTTCGTCCTCCGTCAGTTGCCGGAAATACTTCGCATCCGCCGCTTCGCCGCGCCGGGTGTAATTGTCGAATGGGCTGGCAATCCGCTGCTCCCGATCGGTGATCGCAACGCCAATGCGCACCGTTCCGTAATCAATGCCGGCGATTCGACCGGATATGAACGACGATGCATTGGATTGATTCATGCAAAATGAACTGCGCATGACGCGGCTAAACGCGGATTGTTAAGGCGTTGATTTCTCGATCGGATGGCGTTTCTCTTCGGCAATGAAACAACCTCGGTTCAAAAACTTTAAGGTGGCTTCCTGCACCGCTCGATCATCCATCATAAACGTATGGACGACCGGTAAACGAAGAAAATCTGACGCTCCGGGTAGTCGGGTCTCCTCCACAGTGACGACCATATCGTTATCGCCGGTCAACAGTGGATTGTATCCTCGGCTGTCGCCTTTTCCGCCGGCGATCACTCCAAATTCGCACGACGGAGTGGCTAAATGTTTCGACAGTTCGCTCCAACCCTCGGCCAGCTCTCGCCCTGGAACACCAATCAATTCGTGCGCGACTTTACTTTGAGCGATGGTCACCGCGAGTTGCGCGCGATTGTTCGGGCTGCCAAGCATCACGATGCGCTTTATCCGAGGGTCGGGTTGATGTGCTTCCCCGGTGTTTAGCTGATCGTACAGATAACTGCGAATGACGAGGTTGCCCAAGCTGTGGGCAACAAAATCGATTTCATCAATGCCTTGCAGATTGTCGACCACGCTACGCAGGCTTTTGGCATGCTCTTCGACTTCAGTCATCGTGCTCGGATAGCTGACATTGAGAGCGGTGTATTTACCCGATTCTTCAAGAAACTTGGCCATGCCGCTCATGGCAGACCGAGTGCGTCCTAGGCCGTGGAGTACAATGACTATTTTACCACGCATCGGCGACAATTTCTCGCGACGCTTGATCTCCTCCAGCGCCGTGCGACATTCGTCGAACGTGCCCCAAGCTCGTCGGAGGTTTTCCGCATCGAGTAACCGATAGTGGCCAGTGAGTGCGTTCCGCTGAACGCGCCATTGGCGAAATAGCAACTCATCGGCCCAAAACTGTTTTCCACCGAGCGTGGGAGTCGCCAGGTTGAAGGAACGGGGTGACTTGGCCGCAGTTTCTTTAGGCTCGTCCGCCGCAGCAAATTCACTTCCAACTAGGACGATTGCCAAAACAGCAAATTGTAAAATGGTTCGCATCAGTTCCTCCTTGAATCCGCGTGCATCCGTATAATCCGCGGTTTCACATCTGGATGACTCACAAGTATTCCGTCCAGCCGCGTTCCTCCAGTATTTTCACAATGCGGCGGATCGATTCTTCGTCGTGGCGGTTGGCCACCAGCGTGGCGTCGGGCGTGTGGACGACAATTAAATCGCTGACGCCGACGGTGGCAATCAAATGGTTGTCGTCGCTGCGGATGATCGAGCCCTTTGTGCCGATGCCCAGGTGACGGCCGGCGATCGTGTTTCCGTCAGCGTCGGCTTTGGCCAACCGTGCCGCGGCTTGCCACGTGCCGACGTCGTCCCAGACGAACGGCGCTTCAATCACGGCGACATCTTTTGCATGTTCCATCACGGCATAGTCGATCGAGATGCCTTTGATTTCGGCAAACTCGCGCGAACACTTGGTTGAAGTTGGGCCGGCCGTGGGCATCGACAATCGTCCGCAGGCGCATCAGCATTTCGGGTTGTCGCTGCCTCAGGGCTTCGATAATCGTGGCCGCCTTCCAGACAAACATGCCGCTGTTCCAGTAAAAGCGGCCGGAAGCCACGTATTCCTCGGCGATGTTGGCCGGCGGCTTTTCGCGAAATCGCGAGACCATGTAGACACTCAGATATTTGCTCGTTCCAGCTAACGGCTCGCCGCGTTCGATGTAGCCGAATGTCGTCGCTGGATACGTTGGTTTGATGCCAAAAGTGACAATCCTCTGCGGCACTTCGTCGACCAACGAAGCGGCAACTTTCAACGCTTGTTGAAACTTTTCGGCCGGCTCAATCACCTGGTCGGCCGGCAGCACGGCCATCGTGGCGTCAGAGTCTTTGCGGTTCAAAAGCAGCGCGGCCAGTCCTATGCATGGCGCGGTGTCGCGCTTGCACGGTTCACCCATGATGTGGTCGGCCGGCACTTGCGGAATTTGCGCACGCACCGCGTCGACGATGGCCGATCCGGTCAGAATCCAAACATCTTTCGTGGCGGCAACATCACCCAGCCGATCCCCGGTCATTTGCAGCATTGTGCGCGGGCCAGCTAGCGGCAGAAGCTGTTTGGGTCGCGCAGCCCGGCTTTCCGGCCAAAACCGTGTGCCTGCCCCGCCGGCCATAATCACAATGTGCAGCATTTCGATCCCAAAATGTCGGGCTCGTTAATGAACGGACCAGATAACCGCAGGTTACGCAGATAATGGCATGTTGCAGCCGAGCCTCTCCGAGTCTCGAAGGCGCGTCTCAGCAAGACGCAGCCATACGATGCTACCGCAGCCACTGCGGCCACTGTTGCGGATCAATCTCGGTCCAATCTTTGCGGATGACGGGCCGGACGGCAAGGCGAATCGGTTGAAGAGTTTGCTTGTCGATAACAATCAAGAGCCGTCGCACGAGCCCGCGCGCTTCCAGCACGTAGGCCTGCGTTGTTTCCGCCAGCCGCCAACGACGCCAGCAATCGAGGCCGGGATGTTCGCCCAGCACGAGACCCATGCGCGAATCCGTCTCCTTTACAGGCTCCAATTTTCCACAGGCGAGACAATGCTCAACCACAATGGCCTTCGGCGAAATTCGGAGGCGGCAGGTCGGGCAGACTGTCATCTCGTCACGCAGCACTGGTTTTTCCGTGACCGGGCAGATCTCCACAAGTTCGGGTGAAACACGCCTACCGGTCGCGCTGCAGGTGACCAATTCACCTTGCAACATGCGACGGCCGGATTGCTGGCAAGCGGCAACTTCTTCCGCGGCCACAATGCGGCCATCGTCGGTGGCAGCCAGATGGAATGTTGGCCGATGCGAATAAGAGCAAACAAACTTCGGCGGCGTAAGCCGTGCGGCCCAATCGGCGAACGGTAAATCGACGAATTGCTCGCCGATGTTGAATCGCAATTTGCCGGCAGCCCAGCGACACCAAACGATGTCAACTTCTACGCCATCAACTGCCACATCGGAAGAGACTAACGCTCCGCCCAATTGTTGGCAACGCGATTCAATCGCCTGCCGACCGATTGCCATCAATCGTTCAACTTCTTCGGCGGCCAATCGCGGCGGCTTTTCGGCGGCAACCAGATTGCTCAAGCCCAGATCGGCAATTGTGGCGGCATCGAGTGGCTCGCCAGTGGCGGTCAAAAACATTTCGATCGCTTGCTCTTCGACAGCTCCCGCATCGGACTGCTGTTTCAAACATCGGCCCCTCGCGTGCGCAATGGGCTGTGGCTCCAGCGTGCAGCCGGCCAGACGCATCCCGCCACCGTCAACGGTGTACGCGGCATACAATCGGGCCGAAAGCTCCGCGACACTCGGCGCAGGACAACGCGGCATCCGCTGCACCAGTTTCAGCGGAGGCGGTGCAATATTCGACGGCGAATCTTCGCGACTGTTCATGGGGCCGCGCGACGCAAAAGTAACTGGCATAAATCCGGCTGATTGACAGAGGGCCTTTGGAGCGCAATCATTTCCCAGTGGTTGCCGCATCACGTCGGGCTGATGCCGGACGTGCAAGCACACCTGAAAACATACCACGGCGGGCGCATCCCGCAAACCAGCAAGTTCTGCCATGAAAGCCGCTTACATCAAACAAACCGGGCCGCCAGAGAACATTGTCTACGGCGATTTGCCGCAACCGCAACTGACCGGCTCGCAGGTGCTGGTGAAAACAGGCGCGGTCGGCGTGAACCCGATCGATACCTATGTTCGCTCCGGCACCGTCAAAATGTCGTTGCCGCTGCCATTCATCATTGGCTGCGATATCGCTGGCACGGTCGAAGCCGTGGGACCGGTAGCGAAGCGCTTTAAAGTCGGCGATCGAGTTTGGGGCAGCAATCAAGGCTTGCTCGGTCGCCAAGGCACGTTCGCCGAGTATGCAGCCATCGACGAAATCTGGCTCTATCCAACACCGCCTGGCGTGACCGACGAACAGGTCGCCGCCGCATCGCTTACGTCCCTGACGGCCTGCATTGGTTTGCGGCGCGATGCCAAATTGAAATCGGGTGAAACATTGTTCATCAATGGCGGCACCGGCGGTGTCGGTTCGATGGTCGTGCAAATGGCAAAAGCCATCGGTGCGAAAGTCATCACCACGGCCGGCAGCGAAGACAAACTGCAAAAGTGCCGCGAGCTGGGAGCCGACCACGCCATCAATTACAAAACGCAAGACGTCGCCGCCGAAGTGAAACGGCTGGCGCCCGACGGCATCAATGTGTATTGGGAATCGTTGCGCGAGCCCGATTTCGACAAAGCCATTGGCCTGCTGTCGCAAAGCGGACGTATGATTGTGATGGCGGGGCGCGACGCCCGGCCGCCCTTTCCCGTCGGTCCGTTTTATGTGAAGGGTTGCTCGCTGTTCGGCTTTGCGATTTTTAATGCCAAGCCGGAAGATCAACGGGCCTGTGCCGAAGACATCAATCGCTGGCTGGCCGCCGGCAAAATCAAAGCCAACATCGATCGCATTTTGCCGCTCTCCGCAGCGTCAGCCGCTCACCAATTGCAAGAAGAAAGCACGATCGGCAAAGCCGGCACACTGTCGGGCAAGATTGTGCTGAAGCCATAGTTCAACGACAATGGTTGAGGAACGAACGACCGTGCGTTTCTCTCGAGCTTTTTCGACTTTGCGCGCTACCACCGCCAGTATCAAAAACGCGACACTGCCTGAAATGCCCCGGACTAACAGCGTCTGCCAGACCGAGCAGCGTGCCAAACGGCGCGTTGTTATCGTCGCGTTCGTGGCGATAGCACTCGTCGGCAGTGCGGTTTGGTCGTCAGCCGCCCGCGGCGCAGAGCCCGACAAACCGGCGGCGGAACAAAAGGCCGATCAAAAACCGGCCAGGCGTGCTCCCATCAACTGGTCGCTGCTGGAAGGTAATCGCAGCGCCAGTTACACGCACACCAGCATCTTCGGCCTGGAAGCGCAAGGCACCAAGTTTGTGTATGTCTTCGATCGCTCGGGCAGCATGAGCGACTACGGCGGCAAGCCCTTGCGCGCGGCAAAAGCGGAACTGCTGAAGAGTCTCAACGAGCTCGATGAACACAATCAGTTCTACATCATCTTCTACAACGAAGAGCCGCGACTCTTTAACGCCGCGGGCACCAGCGGACGCCTTGTCTTTGCCACGCCGGAAAATAAACAGGCCGCCAACGATTTTGTGACCGGCATCAAGGCCGACGGCGGCACGAATCATTTAAGCGCGCTGTTGGCCGCCATTCGCTTGCGGCCCGACGTTATTTTCTTGCTGACCGACGGCGAAGACAAAGACGATTTGAATGCCGAGGAACTCGATCGCATCGACCGCCTCAACGGCGGCGGAGCGAGTATCAACGTCATTCAGTTCGGCAGCGCACCGCGCCCTAACAGCTCGCTGGTGCAACTGGCCAAAGGAAATCGCGGCCAAAGCGTCTTCGTCGATCCCGCGAAACTCGCCGACCACGCCGCAGCGCACGACATCAAGGCCCTTCCGATCCCCGCGCCTTGAACCAGCCTCGTCGACAACGAAGCTCGCGCAAAAAAAACTGGAAAACGGCTTAAACCGCAAAAACGGGGATAAACCGTCTGTAACGGTCGAAAACCGCGGAAAACGGTGAAAAACCGTCCAGCAGTGGTCGGTGGCCAGGGGTCAGTGATCAGCCGATCTTCAAACCGCCTGCCGTTGGGTTCAGGGTTCAGGAATCGGACGGTCGCAAGACCATTGCCAACTCCCTCTCTCCGGCGCGGGAGAGGGCCGGGGCGAGAGGGAATTGCCAGCCAATCGCTAATTGCTGGCCGCCGCCGCGCAGGGGTAACCCTAACGGCTGGGCCGACCTGCCTACGGCCTACCGCATACTGCCTACCATTGCTCAATTGCCAAAGATCATCGCCGGGAACGTCAGAGTTCCGCTCAGCATGATACTATACATATGTATAAATTGTCAAGACTCGGTTTTGAGCCACGCAAAAAATGAAGGCCAGAGAAGCGAGCGACCAGCAACTATCGTTGCTCATTCCAAGTTAGCGCTGGTCCATCCAACAGGAGCGAGACGGCGTTCAGAATGTTTCGGCCCAGCACACCATGCTGGCCCTCGATGACGAGGAATTGGCCGCGAAACGATTTACCGAGGAACAGGAACTCCAGGTTTGCCACGGGCGCGAAACTCCGCGTGCCGTCGAACGCTTCGAGTTCGTATTGGTGCGAATCTGGGACCGAATCGATCAATTGACCTAAAAGATCGCGCGGGACTAAAGAAACGTCCGCGCCAGTATCGAGCAGCATCGGGACATTGGCGATCGAGTAGCCCGTCGCTTGCGAGCGAAGAATAACACGGGCCACGGGAGCAGGCGGCCGAAAACCCGTCGCATCATACGCCGGCATCGCGCCTCACGAATTTCCATCTTGAAATCTGCCGCCTGCTGTGGATGCGCCAGCCGAGGACTATGAATTCGGCCCACATAACCTGTTGCGCCACCAGCTACATCTTTTTCCTCGACGCGCAGATGGACCTGCGTTCCTTCCGGCAGAGCCAGCGGCTGGAGAGGGCGAAATACGCCTTGATCGTAAATAGCATCGACATCGTGGTTCATATCATCATCTTACCCCATCGCCGCTGCCGCAGTCCAGCAAACCCTGTGCAAGAACAATGTTCGTGATGGAATATACAGACATCGGCTGTCGGGTGCCATTGCTGGCCGGGTACCCTTTGGGTGCAGCAGTGAATGTGTTCTCCATTCACACCAGTTTCCAAACTACTGCTAGTCGATGGCTTGTCTGTGATCTGCCTCGTAATGCCAACAATGATTTGGAGTGGAGCCAGTTCGGGAGTAAGCGACCGCAAGGCAAGGGCAGTCGCAAGTTGTAGCAACTGCAGATCATGCCGACTTTTTGGCAGGTGGACACCGTTTTCACTGCTGGGCAAGCCAGCAGTGGCACCCGCGCGCTTAAACAACCGAAGTTCGCCCTTGGACTGTCACCACTCGCTTCCAAGGCGAACCGGATCAAGCTTGGTGATTGCGTCGTTGAATTCGTCAATTCGGGGAGGTGATTCAAACACAAGATTAAAGTGCACGGTGCTGCTCTTTGGTGTGTCGATTATTTGTTGCAAATATCGAAACACCTCATGCACTGCATTACGAATTGGACTGGACCACGTAAACATCATTTCATGGGTTGCGTTCACGCTCTCATTTGGCATTACAGCTCGAAGCGATCGGTCAAACTCGATAGTTTCCGTGTAAAACCGGGTCAGAGTGTCTACGGCATCCAACACCGCACGCGGTTCAACTGGTTTGTCTTCCGAAGAATTAATCGCCGCAGGGAAATGCTGAATAATCACTTCCTTGGCCACGTGCAACATCTTGAGCAGGTTTTGAATCCGCGACTGTGACCATTCGATATAATCCTGAAGCGTTTTTGGTTTGTACGAAACTACGAAAGATCGATTGGCTTGTAAATCACGCAGCTCTCGGTCAATTGGACCCAGTCGTTCTGCCAAGAGATACTTAGCGAATTGAAACTGCCATCTTGGCCGTTGGAGGTGAGCGATCCGACGAGCTTTGCGCGAGACGTTTTCAAGACCTTCAGGAACAGTCAACAAATATAAGTAACCATTCCACAATAGCGCCACACCGAATGATCCACCCAACAACCACAGATACGCCCATCGGTTTGGCTCGATTGACGAAAACTTTACGAACGCTTCAGCGAACGTGAATACCACTCCAAACACAGCCGCGGTAGTAAGCAATATCGAAACTGGCCGCTTGAGAAAATCGACTATGTGCCGCCGACCGTTTTATGCGTGAAGTAAACAGTGCCTGAAAAACGCAAGCGAGGATCGTCGCTCATATGAAGCCCCATTAAGAACAAAAGTGTAATTGAATGCACGATTATATCGCTTTTGAATATGTCCCGTAGAGAGGGTGGGTGATGCCGCCTAGCCGTCCACCCCGCACTTCTCTCCACACTCCGAGATTCGATGCCCCAACCCCTGTAAAGTTTAAGGCTCACCGGGTGCCACTGCTGGCTTGTCCAGCAGTGAAGGCGGCTGCTAGTCACGCACCTTCCGAATCAATCGTCCCGGTATCCATCCAGAAATTCTGCCGGCAGCTTGTGGAGGGTTGGCCGGGAGAGGGTTAATCGCGACGGCATTGGCTGCAACCAACGCCGAAGGTGTTGCACAACAAAGCCCAGGGTCAGCGGGCTTTGCCGCGCCACCCTGGGATGAGTTCACACCATTGGCGGACGAACCCCAACGGGGTTCTACAGCATGACGTCGCACGTAAACCATTTCGCGTTTACTCGATGGGGTTCGATAGGCGGCATTGTGCAACCCTTTCAGGGTTGATAGGTGTTGGTAAAACTGACCCGGGGTGACGTCCCGCGGCGGGACTGACCCCAGGCTGTGTTCTGGCACCCTGTCTGGGTGCGGCGGAGAAATCGCCCGCAAGGCAAGAGCAGGTGCAAAAATGGAGACCGAGAAGCATTCCAGCTTTTTGGCAAGTGGGCGCCGGATTCACTGCTGGACAAGCCGGCAGTGGCACCCGAGCACCTCCGTCATGAAAAAAGCTGGCGGAGTTTTGCCAGGGTCTCGTCGAGTTTTGCATTGGTCAATCGCGCGGCAGTGTAAACGATGACCGATTGCTCAACGGTGAACAGGCGATTCGGCCGGATGGAGCTGCGGACGGAAAGCCTGCCAGTCTGAAAGTCGTTCTGGTCCAGAGGAATCGAATAGGTGTCGCGGTGTGCTTGGCTGGTGATCTGACAAAGAATGAGGTCATCGCCAGTCAAATTAGCCACAACAAGTGCTGGACGACGCTTGCCCGGCTGCAAGTTCGTCTGCGGAAAGGGCAGAACGACAATCTCGCCCGCTACAGGTTTGCCCACGCCGCGTCCTCTTCGGGGGTATTCCAATCGCGGGCCAGAACGGCTTCACTCGCCAATAAGCCGTTGAATGTTTCGCCGTCCGATTTTTGTTTCAGAAAACGGACGAAGTCGTAGACTTCCCGCTGCAGCGGTTCGGGTAAGACATCCAGTTCTTTGTCAATCAGTTCGCGAGTGCTCATGCCTCTAATTCTACTCCAGGGTTGACGATGGGGGCAACTTCGATAGCAGGCTGGCTTCAAGCGAGGCGAATTCGAGCCAAGCCCGCAGCGGTATCCCCCCAGCTAACAAAAATTACACTAGCACGTCGGGTTATCGGTAATAAATAATGGGCTCATTCTCCAGACGCAGTTTTCCTCATCCCTGTAGAGAACACTCATGTTCACACGCATGGTCCGGTCATTCATTGTCGCCGTCTGCCTGGCAACATCGGCCTGTCTGGCAATGTCAGCACTGGCAGACGATGCAAACTTCACGCGCACCGAGGATGTCATCTACGGCCGGAAGTATGGATTGGCGATGACTATGGATGTGTTCGTGCCCAAGGAGCACGCCAACGGGCTGGGCATAATTTGGTGCGTTTCCGGCGGCTGGGTTTCCAACAAGCCGGGGGGCATTGGGCCGGGCAAAGAGCTGGTCGATCGCGGTTACGTGGTGTTTGCCGTCGTGCATGGCAGCCAGCCGAAGTTCACCATTCCAGAGGTGCTGGAAGACATGCACCGTGCGGTCCGTTTCATCAAAGCCCACGCGCAAGAGTACAGGGTCGATCCGGAAAAGCTGGGCATCACCGGCGGCTCGGCAGGCGGGCATTTGTCACTGATGCAAGGCTGTGCGCCGAAGGCCGGCAATCCGAATGCCAACGATTTGGTCGAGCGGCAATCGTCCAAGGTGGCCGCCGTGGCCTGCTTCTTTCCGCCGACCGACTTTTTGAATTACGGCGCCGAAGGAATTGTATCGCTGGGCGATGGCACGCTGCATCAGTTTCGCCCACCGTTTGAGTTTTGGGAGCGTGACAAGGAATCGAACCGACTGGTGATTATTTCCGATGCGGAGCGCCGCAAAGAAATCGGCAAAAAGATTTCGCCCATCTATTATGTGACAAAAGATTCGCCCCCCACGCTCATCATCCACGGCGACGCCGACATGTTGGTTCCCCTTCAGCAATCGGAACGATTGATTGGCAAGTTCAAAGAAAACAACGTTCCCTGCGAACTGATCGTCCGTCACGGCGCAGGCCACGGCGGTCCGGCCTTCGCCAACGACCCCAAACTGGTGGCCGACTGGTTCGATAAGTATTTGGGGAATTCAGCGGCTAGCAATTAGCGGCTGCGGCTGGGCAAGCCGGCAGCGGCACCCGACAGTTCGGCGTTTTCCAAGCGGAATCAGTCGCTGAATAAACTGTCATTTGGCTTGAATCGACTGCTTCAGATCGACCAGCGGTTGTTGGCTGATGCCAATCAGGCCGCGGCGCGGACGGTCGAGATCGGCGATGAGCGTAATGACCACCGCAATCAAAAGGGGCAGCACGACGTTGTTGAAGGCGGTGCGGACGCCGGTCGCTCCGGCGTGGTAACCGCTGATGCAGCAGCCACAGCCCGCGACCATGAGGACCAGAATCCAGACGGCGCCCGGCACATGGGTGCAGCGCATTGATGCGCGTGGCGTCGAGATCGATCATCTCGTTCAGCGATTGTATAAAAGTTGCCATCAGCGGCGAGGGCGATTCTTTGCCGGCCGTCACGGCGTGCGACCACAGATCGCGTTGGATTTGCGAGGCCGATTGCTCTTCTGCGCCAATCTCTGCCCAGTCGGAACCGTCGCCGTAAAAATTGAGCCTCACCTCGAGATAGCGACGCAAGAGTTCTTCGACATCGGTCTGGTGCGCGCCGGGCAGAAATGCGGTGCGCAGGTAGGTTGTGCCAATCGCGTTCGCTTCTTTCAGAACCAGCTCGCGCCGCGTTTCGTACCGGTTGACGGCCATCGCAAAGGTGAAACCCATCAGCAGCCCTAGCATTCCTAATACAGCGCCTTGCACGCCGCCAATTTGGCTCTTGCGAGGTTCGTCGCGGGTGTCGTGAAGTCGATGGCCCAATCGATAGCCAACTTCCGCCAGGCCTAGCAGCAACGCGGCAACGATGCCAATTACGAGCCATTGATTCGCAAACATAGAGCTCAGCAATGCATCTATCATAAGAATCTTAAACTCTGGCTGGTTGGTGTCCCGCAGGATAATTGTACTATCAAACAAATTAAGCGCACAAAAAAACCGGGCGGCCGACGCAGGAGGAGGCAACGTCAGACCGCCCGGTGGCAGTGAATCGATTTTTTGTCCGTAGTCAGTCGTCCCTTATCCGTTGCTTTTCAAGCGGTGGCCATGTCCGATGACAACGGACCACTGGCCCTGGACAACGGACAATTCCTTACCACGGGCCGCGAATATAATACACGCCGAACTGTTGGGTATCGCTCGGCCAGTTGGGGGTGGGCACAAAATTGCCGTAGCCGCCGCCGTAGCCGGGGAAGGGTCGGCCGAATTGATGGTAAATTGGCGCCACGCGAGTTCCGCCCACACCCCAGCCGTAGTTGGCTTGGAATTCCGCCGTGGGCGGCACGACCAGCGCGATGGGTTCGCCCCAGTACGGATCGTAAAAACCATTGTGCCACGGCAACACGCGGGCTTGCCGGTAGGCGTAACTTTGCGGCAACTCGGCTCGCGACGACTGGGCCGATAAGCACCAGGCCGCCAGCGCGATGACCGTGAAAATGAGAATGCGTTTCATGCTTGAATCTCCGAATACAGGCGGGCAAGCAGTAATCTATTTGATAGCCGGAGGCTAACAGCCTCCGGAGAACCACCGATAAATATTGAACTTTTGCGCGAGCCTCCGGAGGGCGTTGCCCCTCCAGCTATTTTTCAGAACTCAAGCTGAACAATGAATTCTGAATTCTGCCCTCTACCACCAGCAAACCCAGGTCTTGGTCAAACCGGCGTATGGTCCGTTGTCGCGGGTATAGCAGCGGTGGTGCCGATACAAAAACTCGGCCGGCATCAGCGGCTGATAAGTGATATAGGTATGTCCCACCAGCGGCGGCGTGGGGCGCGGCGAAATATACATTTCTGCGCCTTCGGCTCCATAACCATTGCAAGACCTGGGCGCCACGTAGTAGTTGTAAAACAGGTCGCGCGCGAACGCGGGCCGCAATAATCTTGGGCGTGTGCAGCGCGCTGGCTGCCGGCGACTGAACCAACGATGGCGACCGCCGCCAAGGCAGCGGATCGCAACAGGCGCATGGTGAACGAGCGAGACATGGTTTCCTCCTGAGTGCCAGTGCACAACGAACGATGGGAAATCGCCATCGCCACGGAGTAGGTCAGTTTCTCCGAAACTGACATTCCGAGTCTCGGAGAGACTCGGCTACTCACGCGCAGCACACGTGCCAGGGGTGACGCGCGGGAAGTCGATCCGAAGGCGAGAGCGAAACGAACGAGGTGAGACGTTTTGGTAAGTTCGGCGTGGGCGGGATGTGCCCAGCGGCCTCTGCCCTCTTCTTCGGCTTGTGCAGCCCGCACGGGTAAATCTTTGTGTGCGGATTTTGCGACATTCGCCTGTCGCGCGGGTTGCGCGGAAAACTCGACTGTTTAAGTGCACCGATCGACCGGTATAATCGACAAAGGTTTCCACGGGGCTCGTGATTGCATCCTGTGGACCGGCTTAGACTTAGGATTTGGAGAAAGCAGGGGTCGAAGAGTCGAAAAGTCAATGAGTCGAAAATTGCTTGGGCATTTCGGGCCACTGACGGCTATGTCGGCTCTCTGACTTTTGGATTCTTAGACCCCTTTGCCCCCTTTGCCTTGCACCTGGAGTTGAGATCTTGATTCGTGCTCAGTCAAAACCCGCGCGGAGTAAGAAGGCCGCCAACCGATCTGCGAAATCGGCTCGCGAGAAGTCGGTTGAAACCAACGGCCACGCCGCCAATGGAGCGGCCGACGAAGTCGCTTTATCGACAGCAGCCGAGACGGAATCGACAAACGGCGAGCACGAACATCCCCAGCACAAGCGACGGCACCGCGCCACGGCCCAATCGATGGCCGCCGCACAGCGCGATATTTCGGTCAGCGAGTTCTTTGCCAAAAACCGGCATCTGCTGGGCTTCGACAATCCACGCAAAGCGCTGCTCACGGCGGTCAAAGAAGCCGTCGATAATTCGCTCGACGCCTGCGAAGAAGCCGGCATCTTGCCCGAGATGTGGGTGCATATCGAACAGACCGGCAACAATCGTTACAAAATCGGGGTGCAAGACAACGGGCCGGGCATCGTCAAAAAACAAATTCCGCTGATCTTCGGCAAGCTGTTGTATGGGTCGAAATTTCACCGCTTGCGGATGAGCCGCGGACAGCAGGGCATCGGCATCAGCGCCGCCGGCATGTACGGCGTGCTGACGACGGGCAAGCCGGTGAAGATTATTTCCAAGATTTCGAAAAAAGCGCCGGCGCACTATTACGAAATTCAGATCAACACCAAAAACAACAAGCCGGAAATCCTCAACGGCCACGGCGAAGGCGTGGACATTCCGCCGGGCGATAAAGGCGCGGCGTATATCGAAAAGCACGGCATCGAATGGGTCGCGATTCACGACGGCGATAAAGAAGTGATCCACGGCACGCGCGTCACCATCGAACTGGAAGGCGCGTATAAACGCGGTCGCGGCAGTGTCGATGAATATCTGGAACAGACCGCCATCGCCAATCCGCATTTGAGATTGCACTACATCGACCCTGAAGGCAGCGAGCGACTGTTCGAGCGCTCGACGCACCATCTGCCGGCCGAGCCCAAAGAAATCAAGCCACATCCGTATGGAGTGGAATTAGGCCGGCTGATCACGATGATGAAAGACGTGCACGGGGCCACCATTTCGCAATTCCTCACGCAGAGTTTTTCGCGCGTCAGCCCCGGTGTGGCCCGCAAGATTTGCGAAACGGCCAAGCTGAGCACGCGGGCCAACGTGACCCGCATTGGCCGGCACGAAGCCGATGCACTGTATCAAGCGATTCAGGCGACGAAAATCTCTGCGCCGGCGACCGACTGCATTTCCCCCATCGGCGAAGAATTGTTGCTCAAAGGTTTGCATCATGTGGTGCCGGGCGAATTTTACGCGGCGGCGACGCGACCGCCTGCGGTGTATCGCGGCAATCCGTTTCTGATTGAAGCCGCGATTGCTTACGGCGGAGCGCCGATGGCGCAGCGAGTTTCGCTCGAGGTGCTCAGCGAGTTGCTCTCGCAAAGCGATACCCGCACGCTGCGGCAGTTTTTGGTCAGCACGTTTTCGGGTTTGGGCAGCGAGGCGGCCGACAAGATTTTGGAGGAATCGAAACTTGGCACGCGCCAATCGCCAGGTCGTATAAAGAAAGATGAAATCGCCGCGCTGTACGCCGCCATGCACAACGTGAATTTGGAAGACGGCCAGACGATGACCGTGCTGCGATATGCCAATCGTGTGCCGCTGCAATTTCAGCACGCCGCTTGTGCCATCACGCAGACCATCATGGGCACCAACTGGCGCAGTTACGGCTTGCAGCAATCGCGCAATTCGCTTCCCAGCGGGCCGGTCACCATCATGGTTCATATGGCCAGCGTGTGGGTGCCGTTCACCAGCGAATCGAAAGAGGCCATCGCGAGCTATCCGGAAATTCAAAAGGAACTTCGCCTGGCGCTGCAGGCCGTGGGACGCAAATTGGGCATGTATCTGCGTCACCGCATCCGGGTGAAGCAAGAAGGAGAACGCCGCAACATCTTTTTGCGTTACTTGGGCGAAGTGGCCACGGCGGTGAGCGAGATCAATCGGGCCGACGCCAAGGATTTATACGAAAGACTGCTTGCGGTCGCGAAAAAGAAAACCGCCGAGGCCGATGTAGTGCTGGGCGAAGACGGCAAACCGATTGAAGAAGCCGATGCCGAAGATTACGGTGGCGGCGTGCTGATTATCGACCACGGCGGCGCAGGCCGTTAGTGTGCCACACTCAACTGATTCAAAAGCGCCGGGCAAGCACGGCCGCTAAACCGATAATCGATTCATGGCGAAACGACAACGAAAAAACGCGAAATCCAATGGCTCGGCCGCCGTGGCGACGGCGAAGCTCACGCCGCGCGATAAGAAAACGCTGACCACACTGAAAGACATGGCCAACGACGTGGTCACGGCCGCGGAAAAACGCCGCGATCCGTATCTCGACATTCCGGCCCGCAATTTGTCGAATGTCAAATACAACCGGGTCAAGCGCTTCATCGAAATGGGGAGCGCCAAAAACCGCCGGCAGTTGTTCAATCTGTCGCAGGCCAAGAGCTACATGCAAACGATGCTGGTGGCCAGCGGCTGCAAACGGTTGATCGAGCACGCCAAGACAACCAGCTTGCGAGGAATGTTTTACCTTTTGAAGCACACCATCGAAGGAACCAAAGAAGAAACTTTCTCCGATCAGAATGAATGCGACCCAGTGATCGAAGATTTGGAAGTCACGCTCAACAGTCTGCGCGAAGAACTGCACCTGTATGCCCAAAAGCGCGGCGACATGGTCGGGCCGATCACGCTGATCGATAGCGGCGACGAAATCGATTGCACGCGGATGGGCTCCGGTGGCTACGGCATTCCGTCGATCGTTGAACCGGAGCGCATTGAATTCAAAAAGTGCGAGGCAAAATTCATCTTGCACGTCGAAAAAGACACCGTTTGGCAGCGTTTCAACGAAGATAAATTCTGGCAGAAGCACAAGTGCATTCTGACTCACGGTGCTGGTCAGCCCACCCGCGGTGTGCGGCGGTTACTGTATCGGCTGCACAACGAATTGAAGTTGCCGATTTATTGTTTGTTGGATAACGACCCGTGGGGGTACTACATCTACAGCGTGCTCAAGCAGGGCTCCATCAATTTGGCGTACGAGAGCAAGCGGATGGCCATTCCCGATGCCCGGTTCATCGGCCTGCGGAGCCTCGATTTCGATCGCTGCGAGCTTTCCGACAGCGTAAAAATTACGCTCAACGATTCCGACATCAAACGCGCCAAGCAAATCGCCAGCTATCCGTGGTTCGCAAGCAAGAAAAACTGGCAAAAAGAAATTGAGAAGATGCTGAAAAACGGCTTCAAGTTGGAAGTCGAATCGCTGATTTCCAAAGACATCAGCTACGTGACGGAAACGTACGTGCCAGAGCGGCTGCGCGACGAAGACTGGCTGGATTGAAGCAGCGGATTATTTTACCGCAGAGAACGCAGAGGGCGCGGAGCGACACAGACGGAAATGCTTTTCTGATCCAAGTGCCGCTCTGCGGTGAATTATTCCGGTCAGAATTCCAGCACCATGCCATCGTAGCCCAGTTCCGCGCCGGGAAATATCTTGCGGATGGTCGGCATGCCGATGGGGTCGTCGATGTCGGTAGCCGGATTGACGTGCGTCAGCACCAGGCGTTTGACTCCAGCGACCCGAGCCGTCTGAGCCACGGGTGTGGCGCAACTGTGGCCGGTGAGCGTGGCCATCTCTTCCATGCCGTCGGGATAGTTGCACTCATGCACCAGTAAATCGACGCCGCGAATTTTGTCGATGTAATCGGCCGTTGCCCCCGGCGTCGTGGTGTCGGTGACGTAAGCCAGCGAATGGCCGGGCCAATCGAGCCGAAAGCCAACCGAGCCGCCGGGATGCACTAGCGGAAAATGCTGTAGTGTGCCGCTGCGCGGCAGCGCAGAAACATCGGCCAGTGGCCGCATTTCGTACTGCAGCTTGACGGGAAAAATCAATTCGTCGAGCAAATGCTCGTCAATGGCCTGTAATTTGTCGGGCATGGCGTGAATGGTCACCCGGTCCATTTGCTTCTCAGCCAGCACGTCGAGCAAGAACGTCAGACCGGCCACGTGATCTAAATGCGCGTGCGTCAAAAAAATGTCGAGCTGCGGTGTCGTCAGGTGCTCTCGGATGCGATACAGCGCGGTGCCGGCATCGAGCACGACACCCAGTTCCGGCAGCATCACGCAAGCAGTGTGTCGGCGGTCCGTCGGATGATAGCCGGCAGTGCCCAAGAGGACGAGCTTCATAGCGATCGCTCACCAAACACGACAAGAAACTGGCCCGAGAAGTCGGTCAAACGCCAATAAACCGCCGGTCAGGCTCTATCGTGACTATCGAGCCGCAGTCCGTCAACTGCGTTCAACTGCTAGACGATCAATGGTTCAATGACTTTGGCCGGCTCGACGCCGGTGAGCTTTTGGTCGAGCCCCTGGTAGCGATAGGTAAAGCGCTCGTGATCGAATCCCAACAGATGTAGCACGGTGGCGTGAAAATCGCGAATGTGGACCGGGTCTTTCGTGATGTTGTACGAAAAATCGTCCGTCTCGCCGTAAATGGTTCCGGGCCGCGCTCCGCCGCCTGCCATCCACATGGTATAGCAGCGCGGGTGATGATCGCGCCCATAATCGCTTTTGGTCAGACCGCCCTGAGAGTAAATTGTGCGGCCGAATTCGCCCCCCCAGATCACCAGCGTTTCGTCGAGCAAGCCGCGTTGCTTGAGGTCCTGAATCAAGCCATAGCAAGCCTGATCGATATCTTTGCATTGCACCGGCAAACGACTGGGCAAGTTGGCGTGCGAGTCCCAATTGTTGATATACAGTTGCACGAACCTGACGCCACGTTCGACCAGGCGGCGCGCCAAGAGAACGGAGTTGGCAAACTTGCCCGGCGTTGTTGCTTCATCTCCGTAGAGTTTTAACGTGGCCTCCGATTCGTCGGCCAGGTTCGTCAGATTCGGCACGCTTTGCTGCATGCGGAATGCAAGTTCGTATTGTTGAATGCGGGTGTGCGTTTCCGGATCGCCCAGCTCGCGAGCCGTGAATTCGTTCAATTGCTCCAGATTATCGAGCATGTTCCGGCGAACTTCTTTGGTGACGCCGGGCGGATTGTTGACAAACAAAATTGGATCGCCACTGCTGCGAAATGGCACCCCCGCCAGCTCGCCCGGTAAATAGCCTGACGACCACAGCCGCGCCGATATCGCTTGCGAATTCTTGGTATCGGTGGCTCGCGCGAACAGCACGACAAAGGTCGGCAAGTCTTCGTTCAACGAACCCAGACCGTAAGCTGCCCACGAACCTAAACACGGTCGGCCTGTGACTTGATTGCCGGTTTGAATGAGCGAGAGGGCGGGCTCATGATTGATGGCGTCGGTGTGCATGCTGCGGATAAAGCACATCTCGTCGACCATTTTCGAGGTCCACGGCAACAGCTCGGTGACCCACATGCCGCTATTGCCCTGTTGCGCAAACTTGAACACCGAAGGGGCAATCGGAAAACGCGATTGGCCCGAGGTCATTGTGGTCAGCCGCTGCCCCATGCGAATGCTGTCGGGCAGATCTTTGTCGTACCAGTCGTGCATGACGGGCTTGTAGTCGAACATATCCATCTGCGGCGGCCCGCCGACCATGTGCAAATAAATGACATGCTTCGCTTTGGGCTCATGATGAGTTAAAGGCGGCCGAACCGTCTGCGAACGTTCGGCAGCCTTAGCGCTGCGCCCAGGTTGCTGCCCCAGCAAACTTGCCAGCGCGGCCCAACCAATTGCGTTCGAGCCTTGGGCGAAGAAGTGCCGCCGCGTGATGTTGTGCGCCAATTCGTGGATCAAATGCATGGCGTTTTCTCCGCTTTAGTTCCGGAATCAACAAGACCGCTACGTAATCGTGAATTCACACAATCTATTTGTTCAGCACTTCATCCAAATTCAGCAATTCATTCACCAACACCGTCCACGCCGCCAGCACCGCAGGTGCAACTTTTGGATCGGCCTTGGATTCGCCCACTGAGATTAGCCTTTGTGCATCGTCCGCGTTGGCAGCGTAGTGGCTGAGCGAATCGATCAGCGACGATTTCACCACCGTCAACTCCTCGGCCCGCAGCGGACGAGACAATAATCGCTGGGCGATGAATTGCAGTCGATCTTGAGCGCTGCCCTCGGTCAGCAGCGCCGTTTGTGCCAGATGCCGCGCCGCCTCAACAAACTGCGGATCGTTGAGCGTCACCAAAGCTTGCAGCGGCGTATCGGTGCGCTCGCGGCGAACCATGCAGGTTTCACGACTCGGAGCGTTCAGAACTTCCATCGCTGCCGGCGGCGCGGCCCGTTTCCAAAACGTGTACAGGCTGCGGCGATACAAATTCTCGCCGTGATCTTGCACATATTCGCGCGTGTTGCTTTCGCGCATGGCAACTGCTTCCCAAACACCGGGAGGCTGATACGGTTTGACGCTGGGACCGCCGACCTTTTCAACCAACAGGCCGCTGGCCGCCAGGGCATAGTCGCGAATCATTTCGGCATCCATCCGAAATCTGGGGCCGCGCGACAGCAACCGATTCTGTGGATCGGCGGCTAGCTTTTGCGGGGTTGCAATCGCTGCCTGTCGGTACGCCGCTGAAGTGACCAGCATTCGAAAAAACCGTTTTACATCCCAACCCGATTCGCGAAAATCGACGGCCAGCCAGTCGAGCAACTCCGGATGCGAAGGCAATTCGCCGTTGACGCCGAAATCGCCCGCCGTGCGCACTATGCCGACGCCGAAGATTTCCTGCCAAAAATGATTCACCGTCACGCGGGCAGTCAGCGGGTTTTCTGGCTGCACCAACCATTTGGCAAAACCCAAGCGGTTGTGCGGCAGATCGCTGGCCATCGGTGGCAACAGTTCCGGCGTACCCGCCTCAACCTGGTCGCGCCGTTTGTCGTATTCGCCACGGAACAAAACGTATGCTGCCGGCGATTCGCTGCGTTCCTGCATCACATGGGCGACGGTGCCGCGATCTTTGATTGCCCTTTGTTCTTTCTCGGCGTCGGCAAGCTGAGTTGTCAGCTCGCGCGTCGTTTTGTCGATATTCTTCAGCCACCACATGAACAGTTCAGCCGACTCAGCCTCACTGCGCTCAGCCACCGGTTTGGCGACTAACCAGGCGGCTCGTGCGGTTTTCGCCAAGCCACCAATCTCAGCATCCGGCAGCAAACGATCATAGATTCGTACATCTTCGATGAAACAGTTTTCCAGCCGAGAACTAGAATCGCGCTGTCCAATCTTGAGCGGAACGTCGGTGCGGATGCTGTTCTTCAGACGGTCAACTAGCACCTTCGCCTTCTGCGGCACGCCGTTGACGTAAAATTTCAGCCCAGCGGCTTTGCCAGAGCCATCGTAGCTCACCAGCAAATGATTCCACTGGCCGGGCTTGAGCTCGGTTTCGGTCACGGCTTTCAGTGCGTCTTGATCCCATTGGTGGATCATATGCGCACCAAGCCGTCCGTTTTCGATCCACATATCCCAGCCGCGATACTCGTGCTGGTCGTCCATCCGCGCGACGACCGAGCCGGTTTGCCCTTTGTTAGCCAGCTTGACCCAGGCGGCGTACGTGAACGGTCGATCTTTTTCCAGATCGCCCGCACCCGCCACTTCCACGATGTCGCCAGACCGTATCTTCAGCGATTGCGTGCTGACGTGCCCTTGGCCCCACTCCGGCGCAGACGACATCGTGACCGATTGAGATTGACCATCGACCAACACCTCGATCGAGTCGGCAGATTCCCCTTTAATCGGGCCTTGAAAAAACAGGCCCTCGGTGGAAGCCTGCAATTCTGCGCCGACCGCGCCAGCGGCAAGCCAGGCAGCGAAATCGCTCTTGGCCGATTCTTTCCGACTTTCTAGCTGCTTGTGAACGTCGGCCAACTGGGTCGCCAGCGCTTCCCAGCGCGGCCGATCTTGCGGCCTGGGCACGACGGCCACCGGAGGCGTATCTTTAACGTTGCCGTCCATCGCGGCTTGCGTTGTGTTGTTGAAGAATGCTGAAAGTTGATAGAACTCCTTCTGCGAAAACGGATCGAATTTGTGATCGTGGCAGACCGCACATCCGACCGTGAGTCCCAGCCAGGTTTGGGCGGTGGTTTCGGTGCGGTCGCGTGCATACAACACCAGATACTCTTCGTTGATTGCACCTCCCTCGTTCGTCGTCATGTTGCAGCGGTTGAAGCCGGAGGCCACTTGCTGGTCCAACGTTCTCTGGGGTAACAAGTCGCCCGCCAATTGTTCGATTGTAAACTGATCGAACGGCATGTTTTGATTGAAGGCCTGAATGACAAAATCTCGGTACGCCCAGTTTTCGCGGTAGTTGTCGAAATGGATGCCGTTGGTGTCGGCATAACGGGCCAGATCGAGCCAATACCGTGCGCGGTGCTCGCCCCAAGCGGGAAGCGCCAGCAACCGATCGACAAATTTTTCGTAAGCGTCGGACGCCGAATCGCTGACGAATCGCTCCACGTCTTCGGGCTTGGGAGGCAAACCCGTCAGATCCAAACTTACACGGCGCGCTAGCGTCCGTCGGTTTGCCTCCGGTGCGGGCGCTAAGTCCAACGATTCCAGCTTGGCGAGAATGAACCGATCGATGGGAGTTCGGATCCAGGCTTCGTTCTTCACCGCCGGCGGCTCGGGGCGCTGTGGTGCAATCAGCGACCAGTGTGGCTGATATTCCGCTCCGTCGGAAATCCACCGCTTGAGCAATTCCTTTTGCGCCGCCGTCAATTGCTTGCGAGCAGCCGGCGGCGGCATGATCTCTTCGGCATCAGTGCTGAAAATCCGCCGCACGAGTTCGCTTTCGTCGGGCTGGCCGGGCTTAAACGCGCCGACTTGGATTGCTACTTCGCGTCGATCAAGGCGCAAATCGGCCTTGCGCGCGCGCTGTCGGGACCGTGGCAACGAAAGCAGTTTTCCGCCAGAATCGGCCGGATGTCGCGATTGTACTGCACCGCCTCGTCGGCCTGCGCCTTGCCAATCCAGATCGCTAGCGCCACAGCAAGCAGTCCGCGAACGAATGACCAAACTGGCATAGGGCACCTGCTGCGCCAAACGAATTGCACGCGCACCAGTCCGCTGGAAGAACATTGCGCATGCGACGCACGTTTCTCGCATTGTGGCCGCAGAGCCCCAAGGTTGCAAGCGAAACCGGTCTGACATCGTCATTCAAGCAGATGGCCGGAAAACTTCTCGCTAGCGCCAACCAGAATCAGCGCTGGGATTACTGGATGAATACCCTGCAATTAAAAATCGGCCCTTGCCTGCTTCCGAGTAACCCGGCCGAGAAATCAACCTCGCATTTCCCTGTCTTGCGCTATTTCAACGGCCTGCAAGATCTTTTGCGCGCCGTGGTGCGCAGTCGGTTGACAAATTCGGGTCCATGCCGCAAAGTGTTACAACGTAAGCTCAGCCGGAGCGGCGGAGAATGGGCGGAATGGCAGACGCGCTGGATTCAAAAGTGACTTAGCGAAAGTCAGAACTGCCGCATTTTCCTGCAAGTTTTCATTCTTATTGAACGCTGCTGCTGGCTCAAGATGGCCCCTGTTGATGTTGTTTGCGGACATTTACGGACAGCCGTTCCGCGCTAGAAACTGTGTCCAATGGCTTCCTGATTTGATACACTTTCTTTGTCGTTTATCCTGCCTGCGGGCGACAAGCTCTTGCCCGTGATTCAGTCACTTAATGTCGGAGCATGGGAAAGAGCACGTCGGACCATTTCGACAAGCTCGGTCTGGCGGTAGGGCTTTGTAATCACGCCCAGCGTGTGACCTTCGTCTCCGGTCAAATCCTCCGTCAGATAACCACCTGAGAACAGCACTTTCGCTCCTGGGTTCAAATCCACAAAGCGTTCCAAGACCGCATAGGCCGACAGACGCGGCATGTTCAGATCGAGAATGGCCAAGTCGATCCGCTCTTGTTGGTAGATGGCAACCGCTTGCGAGCCGTCCTCGGCCAGTAAGACCCGGTAACCTTCTGCTTGCAGAATGCGCCGCCCCACATCCCGTACCATCGGATCGGCGTCGGCAAGCAAAATTGTGGGAGGCGATCCTGCCGGCTGTTTTTGAATTGCAGACGTGAGTGGTGCAATGGCTTCGACTCCGTAGCGGGGGAAGTACAAATCGAACCGCGTGCCTGAATTCGCATGGCTATCGCATTCGATCCAGCCGTGATGTTGCTCGGCAACTGCGTGGACTAATGCCAATCCGAGTCCGGCCGCCGCGCCAATTTCCTTGGTCGTGAAACAAGGTTCAAAAATGCGGGCGCGTATGGCCGGTTTCATGCCTCGTCCCGTATCGCTCACGCGCAAACGGACGAACTCCCCAACGAATCCGTCTGGATGATTTGACAAATCTGCTTGCGTGAACGCCACATTTTCGATTTCCAGTTTCAATTGACCCCCTTCAGGCATTGCGTCCTGTGCGTTCTGGGCCAATTCGAGAAGCGCCTGTCCTAATAACAATTCATCGGCGGCCACTTTCCAGATACTTCCCGCGGGCTTGTAATCGAGGGAAATGCGTGCGTGGAGTTGATGCTCAATATCCTTCAAGCATTTTGCGACCAAATCGTTTAGATCGGTCGGTTGAAGCTGATTTGCAGGTCGGCCTGACAAAGCGGAAAACATCAGCAATCGTTGCACCAATACGGCTGCGCGTTGTGCTGCAACTTCGACACGCTGGAGCACCGCCCTGCTTTCTGCCTCTTCGAGTGCGGCTGTCAGGGCCAGCGACGTATTCCCAAGGATGACGGTTAGCAGATTGTTGAGATGCTGAGCTAGTCCGCCGGCCAATCGGCTGACGGCATCCATTTTTTGTGCCCGGCGTGCTTGTTCCTCATCTTGCCGGTGAAGGCGCTCAAGTTCCAGACGGGCTGAGATGTTCCGCAACGTCAGAACCATTCCTAGAAACTCTCTGCGCGAATCGTGGATTGCGGATAAGGCTCCTTCGACCGGCGTTTCCCGATTATCCTTGGAAATAATCCATGTTGTCGCGGGCAACTCGACCGTGCGAACATCCCACACAACTTGGCGCGCCATATCATCCAATGCCAATGGACCGTTTGCTGCCACAAGATGGCAGACCGTCGTTAAGGGTGCGCCAACGGCATCTGCCTTTCGCCAGCCGGTCAGCGTCTCTGTGGCGGTGTTGATAAAGCGGATGCGCATTTCCGGATCGACCGTGATAACTGCGTCGTTGATCCCGTTGTGAATGGCCGCCAGCCAACGCCTGGTTTCTTCAAGTTGATGTTCGGCGCGATGTTTGGCGATAGCCATTTCGATCGTTGTGCGCAGTTCCTGTTCTTCATAGGGTTTGAGCAGGTAACCGAAGGCTCCCGTTTCACTCGCGCGGGCGACCGTTGTGGGGTCGGAAAATGCGGAGAGATAAACGACGGGAATTCCACAACGATCGTGAATTTTTTGGGCGGCGTCGATGCCGTCTGCGTTCCCCTTGAGATTGATGTCCATGAGAACCAGATCGGGCTTGCGTTCGATTGCTTTCTCGACCGCTTCATTGGCACTGGATGCAATGCCGACCACACCGTAACCGAACTGCGCGAGTTCATTTTGGAGGGCAGTGGCCACGAGCCTTTCGTCTTCGACGACGAGGATTTGACTTGCGGACATTAGGGTAAGCTCCTTTTACTTCATGGCAGGGAAGGTGATTGTGGCAGATGTTCCGTGCCCGTTGGCCCATTGCAGTGTTCCAGCAAGTTGCTCGACCAACGCCTGTACAATCTGTAAGCCAACGCCGCTTCGCCCATCCGCTTTAGTGGGCGAAAAATCGATTCCATCGTCCGCGACGGTCAGATTGACAAACCCGTTGTGTCGGTGAATTTCCACGCGAACGTCGCCTGATTGCCCGGCAGGAAAAGCATATTTGAAAGCGTTGGAAACCAATTCGTTGACGATTAAGGCACAGGGAACAAGTTGATCGACGCTGAGGTCTGTTTGATCGACAACGACGCTGGGTGTCACTCTCCCCTGGCCGCCGTAATAGGAGCGCAATAACTCGTGAACCAGTTGGCGAAAATACGCGCCAGATCAATGCTGGCCAGGTTGACCGCGCCGCACAATCTTTGGTGGGCCAAGGCAATGGCGCGGACTCGATGTTGACATTCTTTGAAAAGCTCGCGGGAGCTATGGTCCTGAAGCTGGCTTCCTTGAAGACTGAGCAGACTGGAAATGATTTGGAGATTATTTTTCACGCGGTGATTGAGTTCGCGGAAAAGAATTCCCTTTTCGTCGAGGGTTTTTCGTAAATTGGACTCCGATTCGATGAGAGCCGCTTCCGCCGTCTCCCGCTCAGCGATTTCGCTCAGCAGCCCCTGATTGGCGGTGGCCAATTCGGCGGTCCGTTCCTGCACGCGCTCCTCCAGAACGTTGTTGGCCTCCCGAAGTCTCTGCGCAATTTGTTGGTAGCGGTCTTGCAGGTAGCAAATTAGAATGGCGACAAACAAGAAAATCACAAAACGCGTAATGTCGCCAAGATCAAACAAGATCGAGAAAACCGGCGGGATGATGAAGAAATCAACCGCAAAGGTTGAAAGAACGCTCGCCAGAATTGCCGGCCCTTTTCCGCCCAGCCACGCGGTAACCACAATGACCGCAAAATAAAGATCGGTGGGTGCCGCGTGCAATGGCGGCACAATGCGTGTCAACAAAGTCGCCCCTGCAACCCCAAACACGCTAGCCCCATAGGCTGCTAAGCCACGCACCCACGGTCGCCTGAAACGAGCGGTAGCCAGGCTCATATAAATCACCTGACCAATTCTATCTAGCTAGCTTCTCCCAGTTCGTACTACGCGGCTGGCAAACTCGTTGTTCGCGGTTTTTTCCAGGCGCAACCGTCAGCTTGGGGCCGATGTAGTCAACGAAACTTTGGCAGCGGTGGAAGTACCAGTCGTAAATCGTTTTCGCTCGATTCTGTTTCGTCCACCACAAGAATTGGTCAATCAACGATTCGACCGACGTGGGCCACGTTATCAGATGTTCACTGGCCATGAGCCGATGATATTCATCGAACGCCGCATCTTTGTCAGGACTCAGCCGATTTGCTTCCGACCGATTTCACAGTACCATGACTTGGGACTCTTTTTTCAAAACGGCTTTCGTATCGGTGCACCTCACAAACAGAATTAGGTTGTGAAATGAGGACAAACCGACGTTTTCAGCCCTTGACGATTTGCTGCAAGTCTTTTTGAATACAGCACTTTGCCGGAGTGGCGGAATGGCAGACGCGCTGGACTCAAAATCCAGTGGCCGCAAGGCTGTGTGGGTTCAAGTCCCACCTCCGGTACTTTTGATATGAGAAGGAGTTACGGTTTTCGCAACCTTGTCTTTGAAATGCAGTCTGACCTGCATACTGGGACGATTTTGGGAAGTTCATGGCACTTGGATTGGATATGTAACGCGATCGAAATAACAAACAATACACGTATCTAAGTTAAGGCACCAAGTGTCCTCTGGAATGACACCTAGGGTTACGCTTTGGGATCTAGCCGTGTTCGTGAACTGAGGTGTTGCCAGAGCGAACGAACACGGCCAAGGCTCCCGCGATACCGGTCTATATCAACCGCGATTGGTCTTGATGAAGTGCGACGCCAAAGCGGCCGCGCCGACAGCTAGTACTGCCTTGCCCAGAAAGCTGTGCAGTATAGCTGGCTGTTGCTGACCGATTTGGGCAGCCGCTTTACCAAACGCTTCGGGCTGATTCTGCTGAGTGTAACGAGCAACCGCCGCAACATCGTCGGCATTCATTTTCTTTGGGTCAGTCGTTTGCAACCCCAAGTCTTTGCTGAGCGATGCATCGTTCGTCGCACCCGCTGCCTTGAGGTGATTCAAAAGCGCCGCGGCGATGGCGCCCAGCCCTGCCTGACCTAAATTCCCAAGTGGGTTGGTGCCGCCGACTCCAGGCGTGACGTGATCGGAGTACTCCTGAGGAGCGACTTGCTGTGCACTCTGTTTGAGGATTTGCTGCAACTGCTGCGGATCAATTTTCTTGATCATTTCCTGCAATGACTGCAGATCGAGCGAACTTTGATCGTCGAAGTTCGCTTGCCCGGACGACAGTCGATTGAGGTTGTCATTACTGAGCGCCCCGGAGATTTCTTGCAAAAGTCCCATGATACTTTTCTCCTTTTAAGTAGCGGTTAATTGTAGAAAACACAAAACTTAAGCCGCACCGCGGCGGCTCAGCGCGTGGTACGCTACGAGCACTACCACAGCACCACCGACGGCGATCAGAATGCTGTACAGGTTAAAACCTGTGATGCCGGAAAAGCCAGCAAACTGTGCGATGAATCCGCCGATCACGGCACCAACAATTCCCAAAATGATGTCCATGAACATCCCTTCGCCCTGTTTATTCACCAGGAGGCTGGCAAGAAAACCGGCGATGAGTCCCATCACGAGCCAAGCCACGATACCCATGTGAATTGCTCCTTTTCTATCAGGCGGCAGATGTAGTAGCCCAAGCAAGCGGACAAAACTCTGTTCGCCTTCGTTGACGGTTCGGGGTCGCTAATCACAACAGCCCAAACATTTTTACGACCGCGACGCGATGCAAAGTGAAGCCTGCTTTCTTTGACTTTTTTTGGCGAGCGCTTGTTTAACAACTGCGATGACCGCAAGCAGTATGGCTCCTCCCACGCCACCGCCAGCGACGTTTTGCAAAATTGCTGCGATATCGAGCGTCCCGGCCTAACCGCCCCCGTTCCCCCCGATTGCTCCACTCACGAGACTAAATAATCAGACTGATAATATTCATGCGAACCTCCCTCAATTAAAGGACGACATGAAATGCATCCACCGACCATTGCAGACTACCCAATGGCCAACGTATTTTCCAACTAGCCAGCCGATAAACCTCCGCGGCTTGAAATACGCAGCGCCACCAAGGCCGTCCGTCAACGCGTTAATTAGTTCGAGCAGGGCGAACGGAAACGAAACCGACACTCGAATTGGAGTGTCCGTAGCGTTCCTCCGAACAGTCAGGTCCACAGAAGGAAGAATTGTAAAGTGCTGCGTAAGCAATTCAAAGAAATCAGAACCGGGCGGTTGCGGAAGTGCGCACTCAATCACCGTATGCTTTGGCAGAGCACAATGCAATGCCCCAAGTTTATTCTGAGGGGAAATCCCTAGATCCGTTCGGTGGGTGGCGTGGCACACGATTTGCCTGGGTTGCTGTCTGCTAATGGAACCCAAATGTAACTTCAAATTGCTTTCAGCCGATTGACTATGACTTCTACGCTGATCTAATAAGGGCTTACTCTTTTCTCTTAAGCCTTCGACTTCACTTGTTGGACGATAGGAACGGTCCGGCAGCAGGAAGTTTTCTGTCCGCGAAGTTCACGGCGAGTAAGGCACGGTTGCCGATTTAGATGACTTAGAAAATCGGTTCATAAACCACTTCGAACACTGCCATTCAGAGCATCGAACGTTTCACGACTCGTACCAGCGAGTTTTCACGCATTACCATGCAGACTGATAATCATTGATTAGCGAATTCAACTTCGCAGGAGGAGAGCATGTTTACCCGACGTGAATTCATCGGTTTGTGTGGCGTTCTTGTATTGTTTTCTTCCGTCGGTACTGCGCCGCTGCAAGCGCAAGCTAAATCCACTTCAAAGGACCAGTTAAAGTTCCAGGTTTATCAAGATACTTCGAAAGATTTCCGTTCGGCACTGGTCACTACGGACGAGAAGGACCCCAAAGTGCTGGCTACCGGAGGTCAAGGTTACAAAGCCAAAGCCGATTGTTTGCATGGCGTGAAAATCATCCAAGACGGGTCCGATAAACTGAATTATGAAGTGTATCAAGACAAGGCGGGCGACTACCGGTGGCGAGCAAAATCATCCAATGGCCAGGTGGTCGGCTCATCTGGATCGGGATACAAAACCAAAGCAGCTTGTGATAGCGCCGTCGATGTTGTCAAAAAAGGCGCTCCCAAGGCCTCACAAGAAGAGGTAAAAGACGCCAAATTGTAAACATGCCGGTTCACGGTGCGGTATATCGGTAACGAGAACCGGTCCTATTTATTTGTATCGCGCAGGGTTACTCCATGAACAAAACAGCTGCCAAACGGCGAGAGAATAAAAGCAAAACGTCTTTGACTGGGCAATCGCATTCGTTGCCAATCAAACGCCACTTGATCGATCACCGAAATGTGCACGGCAAGACACTGCGGCAGCACACGCCGCGTTCCAGTCATGCCGAGTGGAGCCCACCTTCCGATCGCCGCGATCCGATCAAAATCCTCATCGATTCCAGCGCGCATCGCATCCAGCACCTGGTGCCTATCCGTTATGGCCGGATGATGCAGTCTCCGTTTGCGTTTTATCGCGGCGGCGCAGCCATTATGGCGGCTGACCTGGCGCGCACGCCAATCACCGGCTTAAAAGTGCAAGTCTGCGGCGATTGCCACTTGATGAATTTCGGCATCTTCGCCACGCCGGAACGGCATTTGGTTTTCGACGTGAACGATTTTGACGAAACCTTGCCGGGACCCTGGGAATGGGACATGAAGCGACTGGCCGCCAGCTTTGTCATCGCCAGTCACCATAATGAGTTCAAGCAGAGGCAAGCTCGGGATACCGCGTTGGCCTGTGCCCGTGGTTATCGGGAGAACATGGCTCGCTTCGCGCAGATGCCATCGATTGATGTGTGGTATGAGCGGATCGACGTGGAAGAACTGCTCGGCCACCTGCCGGAAAAAACATTTCGTCAACAGACTCAAGATGAGATTCGCAAAGCCACTCACGGAGGTCCGGAGCACGATTTCCACAAGTTAGTGGATGCAGAGCAAGGCAAGCCCAAGATTCGGGATAATCATCCCTTGGTGTATCATCCCAAGCACGCCGAAGCGCGGGAATTAATCGACCACTTGCAACAAGCCTTCCAGCGATACCGCAAAACGCTGCCTGACGAACGCCGGGTGTTGCTCGATCGATACGTTGTAACCGACCATGCCATGAAAGTTGTCGGCGTGGGAAGTGTTGGAACTCGCTGTGGAATGCTGCTGATGATGGGCGGCCCGGAGGATCCGCTGTTCTTGCAGATTAAGGAAGCTTGCGCGTCGGTTCTGGAGCCGTATTTGGGGAAATCTGCGTACGACAATCACGGCGAGCGTGTGGTGATTGGACAACGGCTAATGCAATCGGCCAGCGATTTGTTCCTGGGCTGGACTTACGGTCATGGGGGCCGACACTTCTACATCCGCCAGTTACACGATGTGAAGGTTAAGCTCATGGTTGAACTTTACGATTCACTGACCATGAGCGTGTACGCCGAGTATTGTGGTTGGGTATTGGCGCGGGCTCATGCCCGTAGTGGCAACCCAAAACTAATCAGTGAATATCTTGGAGGCGGCGATCGGTTTGACGAGTCGCTTGCCGACTTCGCGGAAGCTTATGCCGATCAAAACGAACATGACTATCGGGAGTTCGTTCGGGCTGTACGGAAGCGACGCTTGCCGGCCGTGGTTGAATGATAACTATTCGTATTGTCTGGCGAAATAATAAAATGATACTCGGTGCCATTCTTGCTGCATTAAGCGTTGCGCTGTTCATTACGGCCCCACCTGCGCAAGCCGCCGATAAGCCCAACATCGTGTTCATGATGGTGGACAACTTCGGTTACGGCGACCTCGGCTATTATGGTGGCGGTGCTGTCCATGGCATGCCGACGCCGCATATCGACAAACTCGCCACCGAAGTATTGCGGCTCACAAACTTCAATGTCGAGCCAGAATGCACGCCTACACGTACCGCATTGTTAACAGGCCGCATGCCAATTCACAGCGGTAGGTAAAGACTCAAAATCCAGTGGCCGCAAGGCTGTGTGGGTTCAAGTCCCACCTCCGGTATTCGTTGTATTCGTTACTGTCCTGAATAATTCCGTGCACATGGTTCCTAATTCATTCATGTGCGTAACGGCTTTATGTCGTTACCAGCTACTTTGGCAATTCAATCCACACCACTTGCGGGCGATAAATGTTCATGTTCGCCAATAGTTTCTCGAACTTGAATGAGTTGCAGGCGTAGGTCACCAGCAATTTGTTGCCGGTGGCAAACTCCATGTGCTCTTTGACCGCGTAGCCCCAGGTGTCTTTGTCGAAGCCGGCAATCTTGGGATTCATCTCGGGCATTTCGTAGACGGCTTTGGGATCCGACCAGGGTCCTTCCAGCGCCGCCGCAGTACGAACCATGATTTTGTCGGACAGAAACCCTCCGCCAGTGACGGCTACCCACTTCTGAATACTGGGATGGTAGCGCACGCTCATTTCGCTGCTGCCGGTGGGCATTACGACCCGCGCGTCGGCGCGGTTCAATCCAGGTTTCCACGTTTTATCTTGGGCCAGATACTCCAAGTGATCGGCAGGCCGAGCAAGCTGCGCCAGCGCTACCCGGGTTAAGATCATCCGCTGTTGATGTCGCGCCTCGTCGTCGTCCAGCGTAAAGAATTTGGCGCAATCGCCATCGATTACAATGGCGCTACCGGGCCACGCCGACCCGCCATCGACGAATTTCAGGTATTCGATCTGCCACTCGCTGGGTGGCGCCAGTGGGTTCGCGATCTTCACCAGGCGGACTCCAATGGTTTCGAACGAGAACACTCCCTGGCCCGGCCTGTCTTTCAGCATCGATAACGCCAGGTACAGAGTCCCGCGGTGCATAAATCCATCCAGCGGCCAATACCAAAATTTTTCTGTGCCGCTGTCGAAGAAGGAGGCGGGCTCGCCTCGATCTTGGTGGCCCCAGCAGTATTTGATTTGCCAACCTTTGGCTGCATCCAACGTGGAAATTGCGACGCAGTTGCGAACCATCTTGGCCCCGCGCCGGGTGTTGGGGACCGGTTCGTGCTGATCCGACGACCGCAATACGAACGAATCGCCAAAGAGCCACACGCTTTTTGTCGCTGCAAGCGGAACCGAATACGCTGCGTCTCCGCCGAGCCAACCATCCTGGTAGGGAAAGCTTACGGGATGATCTGCCGAAGTTCTGGAGAGCGTTGTCGACGGATCTTCGGCATCGGCGCCCGAGGCAACCATTGCAAATGCCGCAAGAGTTAACCAAACGAGTTTGCACACCGGGTGATCCTTTTTGATTGTTTATACCTGTTGCTCATGTCTTTCAGAGCACATTACACATTGGCCAGCTTCCTGAATCAATCCGCAGGGAGGCAAAACAATGTCGGCCTCGGTATACTGCGGGCTGGCTGTCACCGAAGCATCCTCGCGGGGATCATCGCCATGAAGCAGAGGTTTGTATTCCATCTCGTTGCGTTTGTACTCGCCGGATTATTGGCGACGACCATCGCTAGCGCCGCAACGCCAGAGCATAAGACGCTGGAGATCGGTCAGCTGGCGCCCGACTTCAAGCTGCCGGGCGTCGACGGCATGACCTATCGTCTGGATGATTTTGCGAAAGCCAAACTGCTGGTGGTGGTGTTTACCTGCAACCACTGTCCAACGGCTCAGGCCTACGAAGATCGCCTGATCAAGCTGTACCAAGACTACCAGGATCGCGGTGTGGCACTGGTCGCAATTTCCCCCAACGATCCGCAGTCGGTCCGATTGGATGAGATGGGGTACACCGATCTGAGCGACTCGCTCGAGGAAATGAAACTTCGCGCCAAAGACCGGGGCTTTGCCTTCCCGTACCTGTACGACGGCGATACCCAAGCGACATCGGCTGCGTATGGTGTCATCGCGACACCGCACGTGTTCATCTTCGACGAAAAGCGAAAGCTCCGTTACGCCGGCGGAATTGATAATTCCGACATCGGCAAAGTCACCTCTCAAGATGCGCGGAATGCCATCGAGGCCCTGCTGGCTGGCAAGACGCCGCCGGCAGAAATGACGCGCGTCTTTGGGTGTTCGACCAAATGGTCTGACAAGCGGCAAACGGCAGTCGATGCGCTGAAGCGCTGGGATGCTGAGCCGGTGGAACTTGAAACGATCGATCTGCAAGGAGTTCAACAACTGACCAAAAACGATACGGACAAACTGCGCTTGATCAATCTGTGGGCCACCTGGTGTGGTCCCTGCCTGCAAGAAATGCCAGAATTGGTAACCATCAACCGGATGTATCGCAAACGACCGTTTGAGTTCATCACGCTTAGCCTCGACGATGCGGGCGACAAGTCACAGGTCCTTGAATCGCTGAAACAGAACCATGTCGCGGCGAAGAACTTCCTGGTTGACTCGACCGATCGCGATAAACTGGCCGCCGCGCTCGACCCCAAATGGCCGGGGCCATTGCCCTACACGTTGCTCATTGCGCCGGGAGGCAAAGTCATCTATCGGCACGACGGCCCCATCGAACCGCTGGAGGTCAAACGGGCAATCGTCGATTACCTGGGCCGGACCTACGCCGGCAGAAAATAACCATAAAAAGGTTTGCTGCGGGCTGTGCCGGTCGAAGGATTCTATTCTCGCGGTGGTTTCACAAAACCAGGCAGCTTAACGTCTGCGGGCGGCGCGTGCAGCAGTTTCACTCTGCCGGCATCGAAGGCCTGTAGTTTTAACACATAAATGGTAAAGGGCCTGATGCCTAGAAGCTGCGGCACTGTTGTGCTGATTACTTGCGTGGGATTCGCTAGCGATAGCTCCTTGGTCGGGCCATTCCATTTGAACAGCTGTTGTCCATCGATTTGCAGGTGGATTTCCGCTCTTTGACCCGAGACGCGCACGGTCAATTCCAACACGTACCGCTTTCCAGGTTCCATTTGAAATGTCGTCGCCGTCGGATTGTCTTTGTCCGTCGCCAACAGACCTTTGACCCGCTCTACGCCGGTCGCGTGAACTTGATTTCTTCCGCCGTCCAACATCAGTCGAACCCAGCTTGGGCCCACAGGAAAAACTAGGAAGGGTCCAATTCCGGCGGCCCAACCGCTAATTTCCATGCGGCATCGATAACTGCCCGAAAGCGTCAGGGGCAACGGCAGCAGTCCCACCGTGCCGGCCTGAGCCGCATATTGCAAGCCGCTGGCATCGCGCGACCAATTGCCGCGTCGCGGTGGATCTTTTGCCAAATCGATCAACGAGAGCACATCAAGCCAGTTGTCTTCTTCCGACGATTTGTTAACGCTGCTGCCGGGAACTTCGGCCGCGGGCGCACTGGCTTTCTGATCTGGTTCGACACTGGCAATGGATGCGGGGTTTTCTGTGTGTTCGGTTGGAGCTGGATGACCCCCGGAAAACACATCCAGCCAAACTGCGGCGATTGCAACCAAAACAATGCCCGCCACGCTCAGCATCACCACGATTGGATTACGATGGACCGTGCCGACCAGAATTGTCAGCAATCGAGGGTTGGTTTCTTCGCTGGGGTCGCGCAGCTCGACGGTGGCCTCGTGACTGAGAGTCCGGAGCGTGGACGATCGCGCTCCGCCGGTGGGACCACCGGTCAGCAAATTCCAAAAACTGGGTTTGCTCGATGAATTACTTGTTCCCGAGCCACCCGCTGTCACCAGCGCCGCGCGGCAAGCCTCCAGCGCGGCAATGACCTCTGTCATCGACTGAAAACGATGGTCGGGCTCTTTCGCCACCATGCGCTGGAAAACTTCGTCGAGTTGCTTGGGGATATCGGGCCGCTGCGCGATCAAAGACGGGATTTCTCCGGCACGATGCGCTAGCAGTTTCTTCACGACCGTATCGCCTTGAAACGGAGCTGCGCCGGTCAGCAAACTGTGCAACGTGCAGCCCAAACTGTAGATATCGCTGCGCGCATCCGCACAGCGCGTATCTTCGGCCTGTTCGGGGCTCATAAAATCGACGGTGCCCATTATTTGTTCGCTGCGCGTCAAATCGGCATTGGACAGCGCCCCGTTGATTCCGGACTCGTCGTCGAAACGCGCCAGCCCCATGTCGAGAATCTTGACCGTGCCGCGCTTATCGACCAGCAGATTGCTGGGTTTGATGTCGCGATGAATAATGCCCTCGCTATGCGCATATTCCAACCCCCGGGCAGTTTGCAAAATGCACTCCAAGGCCGATTCCACATCCAGCGGCCCGTGCTCGCGAACCAGCGTAGAAAGATCGCGTCCCGGCACGTACTCCATGACCAGGTAGTGAATTCCTTGCTGCTCTCCGGCATCAAAGGCCGTGACAATGTTGGGGTGACTGAGGCGTGCGGCAGCCTGCACTTCGCGACTGAATCGCCGCACCGAGTTGGGCGACAGCACCGCTTGCGGAGGCAGCACTTTCAGCGCCACGATGCGCCGCATCCGTTGATGCTGTGCTTTATAAACTTGCCCCATGCCGCCGGCGGCGATTTTCGACATGATCAAGTATTCGCCCAGGATTTTGATTTTCTGCGGACCGGCAGCCGTGGGCGATGGAGCCGGAGAATCTGCGCTCTTAGCATTCGGTAGAGGCTGGTTTTTGACGTGCTCGGCGGCCGCTTGCTTCTGCCGCAGCGTGGCATCGTACGCGGCCTTTTTCTTCGCATTCAGCAGGTGATCGCGAACAGCGTCGATTTGCTGGAGCAGCTTTTTAGCCAACGGAGCACGTGGTCCGTCCAAATTTGGACGCACTCGTGCCGCGCAGGCCTCTGCGGCGCGAGAAATTGTCGCTGCGTCGCTTTCAAACGGAATTAGCTCCAGCAAGCGATAATAATTCGGCGGCTGTTCCGCGGGTGGAATGTTAAGCCACTCACGGTAAGGATCAAACGCGCTGGACATCACCGCGCCTCGGGATGAAAACAATCTGTCGGCGACTATCGTTTTCTAAGCCGTGCGCTTCAGAAAACGGCGTAGCTACATCTCATTATGAGCGACTCTCGTACCTCAAACAATCTGCCGGTCTGTGCCGCCAGAGTTAGGTCGTGGGAAAGTCCAGACAGGATCAAAGTTGTGATCGTGGCGGCACTTTAAGTGCTTCGCATTGCTCATTAACGCTCCATCAGGCTACAGCAGCAGTGAAATTCTTATCGCTGGCCAGGCCAATCAGACGTGCTGAGAAATCGAGAAAAACACCGCCTTGACACTTTCAGCCCTGACCCACATATTTAACCAAATGGTTAAATATCTTCCCAAGTCATTGGATCGAGTATTTTTTGCCCTCTCCGACCCGACGCGCAGAGCCCTGGTAGCTCGGCTCGCGCGGGGAGAGTTCACCGTCACGGCGCTGGCCGGACCGTTTGCCATCTCGCTGGTGGCTGTCTCGAAGCACATCCGCGTGTTAGAGCAGGCCGGCCTGGTTGAACGCACCAGAGAGGGGCGCCAGCACCATTTGCGATTGGTTGCCGAGCCGCTGCGCGACGTTGCCAACTGGATCGATCAATACGAACGGTTCTGGACCGAACATCTCGACCACGTGAAAGCCCGGGCCGAACAAAAAGCGCGCGACCGGGCCGCGCTGAAAACCAAACATCCCCAATAGGAGACCCTTTTATGCCGACCGACAAATCGCCATCCGCTATCCAAACGCTGCATGTCTGCAAAGAACAGCAAATTTCCGCGCCAATCGACATCGTCTTTGAAACCCTTTTGGAACCCCAGGGCCGACTGGCCGAGATGGGGCTCAAGCTGGAGCCCGTGGCCTGGCGGCCGCTGGTTTCGCGATTTGGGCAACAACGCCGGTCACCTGTGGGGGCACGTGCAGGTGATCAAGCCGCCCACGCTGCTCGAGATTAGCGGCCCGATGTTCATGTCGTACCCGGTGGCCTCGCACATCCAATATCGTTTGACGGAAGAAGCCGGCGGCACCAAGCTAACGCTGATCCATCGGGCCATCGGTCTGATTTCCGCCGAGCACCTGGAGGGCGTCGAGAAAGGCTGGGGCGAAATTGCTTCCGCCATTGCGGCCGCCGCCGAAGGCAAGCACCGCAAGCGATAGCAGCTCCGGCGATTCGAGATTAATCATATCGAGCGGCACTTCGTTCGTTATTCCGGACCATTTCAATCAGCGAGCATCATTATGAAAACCGTCGATTTTATCCGCAGAGGCTTGGAAGGCAGCGCCCGTGGGACCATTCCCCTGATCGATGATATGAAAGACGCCCCGTTCACTTTTCCCACGCCCAAGGGCGGCAATCATCCACTGTGGGTTCTGGGGCATTTGGTCCACACCGAAGGAGAACTGATTCAGCACATCATGCTCGGCCGGCCGAATCCCGTGGAACATTGGACCAGCCTGTTCGGCCGCGGCAGCGAACCGTCAGCCGATGCAAAACGGTATCCGACTTTCGAGGAAGTCAAATCAGCATTCCAACAGGTGCGCCGAGACGATGAAAGTGCTCGACACGCTGACCGATGCCGATCTCGATCTGCCGTGCAAAGCCTGTCCGCCCGAGTTCCAAGAATTCGTGGGCATCTACGGCCAGTGTTTCCTCATTGTGATCTTTAACACCATGACCCACCGCGGCCAGGTCGCTGACGCCCGCCGCGCCGCGGGCCGCAAACCGCTGCGGATGTGAAACGGATGGTGATTGCGTCGCAGCAGGTCCTATCCATTCGGGCAGCTAACTCAAGCGCGTCAGCCACCGGACACAGAGACGGCGGCACCCGCTGGTGTTGACGACAGAACCGGTGCTTTCTGCAAGCGCGCCGTCAGTTCCCCTTTATGACGGTACAAGATGGCCATCATTTCGTCATCTTCAATCTCCCCGAGCCCATGCCCCAGATGCGCCTTGCCCTGGAGTCCCAGATGTGCCATTAGCTGGGCCCAGTCGCACGTCTGGCGATAAGGCCCATACCTCAGCCAAGGCCGCCAAAGCTTCACGCCGCATTTCGTTGCTCATGGAAGAACATCTCCAATCTTGGGCGGAATACTCGATAGGGTGGCGGGGATGTACGCACACCGAAGCCATGAGATACACCGCCGTGGTTTTCCTTCGACGAGAGCACTGCTATCCAAACCAATTTTGAACCCTTCCTAAACTTTCTTCTGCTTCGCCTTCCGGCGTGCTTCGCGGACTTCTTCAACTGGATATTGTCCATCGCAGCGCTCGAAAATCTGCCGGATGCTGTCCAAACTTTCCGGCGACGAGGCGTGCGATTTCCGCAGCCGCAGCCGGCCTGCTTCTTTCTCCGCCCAGATTACGCGCTGCACTTGAACCACGCGGTAAAAGCCTGGCTTGCCGAGTTTCTCAACCGCGTTTTCGGCGGCAGTCAGCGATTTCCCAAACGGCAAATGGAGCATCGCGACCCATTCCGGCCGCGTACCCTTCGCTGGCGGCTTCCATTGCTCGATCGTGTAATATCCCTGTGGCATCATCAGCTCCTACTTTTTGCGTACCGCCGATTTCGGACAAGTCGCATTGATACATTATCGAGGATCGTGATCGCAGTTCGCCATCATACGGCCTAACGTCAGAGCTCACCTAGCTGGGCCGCTTCAAGAACATGAAAGCTTGCGAACAGGGGCGGCGGTGAGGTGTTGGTTACCTTCTTTTTTTCGCCTCGTTGGCCTTCCACTCGACGTAGAGGTAGTGCCCAAGGACAGAGAGCCACGCCGGTCCTTCGTCTTTCGGATCAACCGTCACTCCGCCGATGATCAGCCCGGTCATCTCATCAGTGCTGATCTCACCCCAAGTCACCCGCTTCGGCGGGTTGTTCGGGTTTCGGGGGTTTTCGGCGGTGTTGTCCCACGACCATTCGGCTTTCACAACTGTCCCCTTCGGGAGGACGAACGGCGACTTGTAGCGGTAAGTGTCCTGCCAGTTGAAGTCCCAGTCGGGGATCAGCAGTAATTCCTTGATCTTCCCGTCTGGCAACTCGGCCCACACCTTCACCTCCTTGCCGATCATGTGCATGTGAGCCCAGATGTCTCGGACCTCAAAGTCCACCGGCACTGTGAAGCTGTCGGCCCGCTTGTGGTCCGGCGCCCCGGCGGGGATGTCTACGTCGTTGTTCGCCATGAGGAGGATGACGGGGTTCCGCTCGGGTTTCTTGTCGGTGAAGTACAGGCCGATCTGCGGCTGGTCGGTTTCCTCTTTGCCGGTCGGGTGGTAGTGCATCTGGAGTACGATATCCGTCCCCTTCGGTAGTGTGATCCCTCGGTTATCCGACCAATCGATCCAGGTCACTTGGCCGGGAGCGTAGCCGGGTAAGAAGCCTTGGGGGATGAAGCCGGGACCGCCGAAGTTCGGGTAGTGATCGTCGCCGTGCTTCTTGGCCAGCTTGCGGGCCGTTCCGCTGCCGTCGAGAATTGGAACGCCGTGGTGGGCCACCCGCCGGTTGCTGGGCAGAACCTGGACCGCCTTGATGTACTTGTCTTCCTTGAAATCGAGCGGCAAGACGAAGTGGACGTAGATGTCTGGGCCTTCGGCGGGGACGGTGAATGGCTTCGCTACTTTCAAGATTAAATCTGGCTCGCCCAAGTGCCATCCTTCGGGGAACTTCGGAGTCGGCGGCAGGTCGCTGGCCTCGCCTTCCGGGGCGCCGGCCGCGGCCCACGCCCGGAAAACGTTGATCTGCTCTTCGGTGAGTACCCGCGCGTCTTTGAACACGTCCTGGCCCGCCGCTGGCTTCCACGGGGGCATAGTTTTGTCTTCGGTGATCAAGGCAATCTGCTTCGCCCGCTTCCGGGCGTCCTCGTACGTCAGCAATGCGAATGGACCGACCTCGTTCGGGCGGTGACAGCTCGAGCAGTTCTTGAACAAGATGGGAGCCACGTCTCTGTTAAAAGTCGGGGCCGACTCGCTGCCTGAGGCACGCCCGGCGAAGAGCGATGCCAAGCTGACGAGAAGAGCAAGACGATGCGGTTGCATCCACGGGCCTCCAAGTTGGGGGTCAGACAGTCGGCGCTAGCTAGTGATGGTTTTACTTCTTGGCGCTGGGCAAGTCGATGTCGCAGCCGATGGCCTTCGGCGCAAGACAGCAACCGGCTTACCGGCAAGGATGGCTTCCAGGATGTCTTTCAACTCACAATGGGTCCGCTGCGCCCGTCGTTTCCCGAAGTCGGCATAGATGTCGTTAATACGGCCCCGATAAAGAAGCTCGCCCGTGGGAGACAGAACGGCAGCCTCCGGTTTCACCGTGGCCCCAACTTTGCGGGCCAAGACCATCTTCGGGTCGAGGATAGCTGGGCAGGTAAATCCGTACTCCCACGCCGAAAATGACTAAACTTGAAATGTCTTGTCGCGGTCGGATTCATTTCGGCTCGGGAAATTACGGGCGAAACTCGCGCAAGAGTGCGCAGCATCTGGGAGTTTTGTCGTCAATAATAGGCCCCCCCAGCAACTGCAACAAAATTCAACAGCAGCGTCTCGAGGCAGAAAAGCTGGGGAAATTGTTGATGCGGCGGCGTTCAAAAACATGCGCTTTGCAACGTCGGCCGACAAAACTCCGTCGGCCAACCGACGGCCGCTCTGGTTTTTTGCGGCGATTGTTGGATGCACCGCCCTCGCGCCTCTCATTTTGTCGATTTCACCAGCGACAAAACTAACGCCACACCGGCGGGCAACTCACTTGGTCAGCTTCGCCAACGCGTCGATAAGTTCGTTCGACGAAGCCCGATCGCCGTGCGAGTGGCTGATCTTGGCGAAGTGAATCAGGCCGTGGTCGTCGATGACAAAACTCGACGGATAGGCGGTCTCCTGCGGCTTGTTCCAGCGCAGATGGTACAGCTCGGTGAATTTGTAGTCGGGATCGATCAGGAAGCGAAAGTTTTCCGGAAACGTTTTCCCGCCGACGAATTCCTGAGCGTACTTGTCGAGATCAGCCGCCGGGCCGGGATACACGAATACGACCGTGGCTTTGGCGTCGGCAAATTTCTTAGCCTTGCCCAGCAGTTCGCCGAACTGCCTGCTACAGATCGGGCATTGATAACCAGGATAGCCGCGCAGCACAACCAGCACGACCGGACCGTTTTTGAGTTGGTCGCCGAGCGAAACCGATTTGCCCTCCAGATCGTTCAGCTTGAAATCGGCGGCTTTGTCGCCGACGGCGGGTGGCTTCGGCGAATCGGCTTTATCGGCCGAGTAAGTTCTGCCGGCCGAGATCGCGATCATCGCAGCGACGGTTGCCAATGAAATCATTTTTGTTCGAGGCATGGCACGGTTCTCCAAGGTCGTAGTCAGCAGCGGAAAAATCTAGCGGTGACGCGGATTCATTGTATCAAACATCGCGTGCCGGAAGAGGGTAGCCAAGTGGCCGAAATCAAATTCTATCGTTCGACCCACAGGCTGCTATCGACGAGCTAAACGCCTATGATCCGACTAACGCCAGCAAAACAATTCGGCAGGATGTTGCACGGAGAGGCGCCGATCTGGCGCGATCTCGAAGAATTCGATACCGAGCAGACTGCCAGAACGCTGGGCATCGCAACGGCTGTTGTGGAGTCCCGATTTCACCAATCGGGGCAAGCACTTCGTACCCTGCTTGTGCTTCGGCTTCGATCGTCGCAGCGACGAAATTCACGCTGCGTCGCGGCGGTTTTCGGCGGTTGGCGTCCGGCTCTTGGATTTGTGTTGAGCCGAGAGTTGATCGCGCACTTTGCGGAGAACGGCGTCACGATGTTGCAGCATCAGTCGCACCAGCACCATGACTGCGACGTAAGCAACGACGATCCAGAGCACCAAATCCCAGCGACTTAGTCCATCCATGCGCAGTTCCTCGGTTCCATACCGGTTGCGGGCCTGTCTATTGTAGCGGAGATCGTGCCAATCGGTGAATGCCGAAAGCTTCGATAAAACTGCCGTTGATCTGACGGAAGTCGCGGCTCATCTACAGCGCATTAGCCCAATTGGGTGCCCGGTGGCAGCGGATAGCCGCGGAGAAATTCAGCTGTTGAGAGCGCACGCTTTCCGGCCGGTTGGATTGCATCGACCTGTAGAATACCGTCGCCGGTGGCAATCAAAAGTTGCTCAGCATGCGCTGCGATGACTGTACCCGGAGCATTGGAAATGGCCGACGGTCGATCGCCAACTAACAGTGCTGGACGAACTTCTTCCAAAATCAGCCGCAGTGGCTCCCCCGGGTCTCGCTTCCAGAGCGTGTAAGTCTTTGGCCAAGGTTGAAACGCCCGCACCTGATTGGCAATTTGGATTGCCGAGCGGGACCAATCGACCAGTCCATCTTCTTTCTTCAGCCGTGGCGCTTTAGTTGCCAAATTGCGATTTTGGGGAATGCCGGCTGTCTGTTGACCTTGAGCGATCATTTTGATCGCTTCCAATACCGCACCGACACCGAGTTCCGACAATCGCAGTTCAAGGTGCGGCGCAGTTTCATCGGGTTGAATGGGTGTTCGCAGTTGCACAAGTGCTGGACCGGCGTCGAGTTTCGGCGTCATGTGAATGACCGTGACGCCTGTTTCGGTCTCGCCGTCATAAAGGGCCCAGTTTATTGGCGCCGCCCCGCGATATTTCGGCAACAGCGAGGCGTGCAAATTGATGCCCCCAAAGCTGGCCAAGCCGAGCGTTTCTTGCGAAAGAATCTGGCCGTAATCGCAAACGACAGACAAATCCGCTTTGCGCTGGCGAAGCCATGACTGTGCATCGCTCGAATTGATGCTCTCCGGCTCAAAAGTTTCAAGTTGATGCTCCCTGGCAACTTCGCGCATCGGATTGGGCGGCAGTTTGTCGCGACGGTGCTGTGGTTTGTCGGGCCGAGTCACGAGGCCCAGCACTTGGTGCTGAGACGCTAAAAGAGCGTGAAATGTCGGCACCGCGAATGGGCCGGTGCCCATGACAACAAGTTTGAGCGGCGGACCCGCAGATGGCATGGCTCACGTCCTAAGCTTTTCCAATTCATCCAGCCGCCGCTTGATATCGACATCGCTGGGCATTTCACCGCGTTCCCGTTGGCTGGCGAATTGAATTTCGAACTCGCGGACGACATCGCGAACTTCAAGCTGGGCGGTTGTCGTCAGTCGATCAATAAACAATTTCCCGTCGAGATGATCGGTCTCGTGTTGCACGACGCGAGCCAACAGCCCGTCGGCCGCAATCTGCACCGGCTCGCCTTGCAAATTGTAAGCGTCAACCGTCACTCTTTCCGATCGCTTCACGTCGGCATAAAGACCGGGCAGGCTCAAACAACCCTCTTCGGCTTCAGCCAATCCCTTTTGACGTCTGAGCACCGGGTTGATGAAAACCAGCTCTTCGCCCTGTCCGCGCTCGCCTTGCTGATTCACGATGAAGAAACGATAGGGCAAATCGACCTGGTTGGCGGCCAAACCCACACCTTTGGCGGCGTACATCAGATCGAACATGCGCGCAATGATTTCGCGCAGCTCGGCATCGACCCGCTTCAGCGGCTTGGAAACATGCCGCAGCGTGGGGTGCGGGTACTGAATGATCTTCAAGTCGGACATGATCGCCGGGGCGAAGGGAGTTGGTAGAGCGAAAGCAAAGAATTGTACGATGCCCGATGGAGCTCATAAAGCTCCATTCGCGGTGAACTCGAATCACTCAAACTGTGCGATGAGTCGTTTCAGACGGCGGCGATAACTGTAATGTTCGACTTCCAAAAGATGTCTCGGCGTACGGAGGTAGTGGATGCCGTGACCTAGATCGGGTTCGGGCCGCGATTTCAAGCGGCGAAATCGCTCCGCAGCGCGGGAATTATTCGCCTGAGATTTCAGAAACTTCGCCATGAGCTGACCTTGATAATGCACAAGCCCCCACAATCCGCTGTCGGGCTGCAAGAGCCCGGCGACAAACAGATTGTCGTACTGCGGATGAAAGGCGTTCAGGAATAGCTTGGGCTTCCCGTTTTGCCAATTGAGATGCGCAGGATCGATGAAGGGAATGCTAATGCGAAACCCGGTCGCATAGACAATGACGTCGATCGATTCCGTCGTGCCATCGACAAAGCGGACCTGGTTGTCGCACAATTCGGCTACATCAGGCTTGGGCTTGATCCGGCCGTGGCCCATGAAATACAGCAATTGCGAATTGACAATCGGATGTGTTTCGAAGAGTTTGTGATCGGGACGAGGCAGGCCGAAATCTTCTGGTTGTCCGAGTGCGGTTCGTACCATCCGGGCGGAAATTCGCCGACGCAACCAAAGCGGCACATGCCAACGAAGCAGGAATTCCCCACAGCGATCGGCCGGTTTTCCCTTGATGAACTTGGGAACGAAGTGATACCCCCGTCGCAGACTATGGAAAGTGGCGGCGGCGTGCTGCGCCGCTTCGACCGTAATGTCGCAGCCTGAATTGCCTGCTCCTACCACCAGCACGCGCTTGCCAGACAAGATGTCGTACGTTCGATACTGCGCGGAATGAAGTTGCGTCCCGGCAAATTCGCCTGGATATCGCGGCCAGTTGGGATCCCAATGGTGACCGTTGGCGATGATGACGCCACGGTAGATACGGCGCTCGCCGTTTTCGAGCGTGACGCTCCATGTCTCGGCACGCACATTGGTTGGTTCAATTCGAACGACCGACGTATTGAAACGGATGTCGTCGTAAAGATTGAAACGCTGGGCATACGATTGCAAATACTCCAGGGACTGAATGTGGCTGGGGTATTCTGGCCAATCCTCCGGCATCGGAAAATCGGGATACTGCGTCAGCAACTTGGAACTAATCAAATGTGTGGAATGGCAGACGCTGCTCGATGGCTTACCGTATCGCCAGTTCCCCCCCACGCCGTCGCCGCGCTCTAAACATTCGGCGGAAATTCCCTGCTCGCGCAGGGCCTTAAGCACGGTGAGTCCTGATGCGCCGGCCCCGATGACGCAGTACTTGTTGACAGAAATTGGCGATGAACAATTCACGATGTTTTTAGTAGTTTCAGCTCGACATTTTTCGCCCTTGGCCCGGCAACTTTTCGTCGTGGCATCCGACTTGACGTTTGCCTGCGTCCACCGCACAATGCGGCCGTTGGAACCGACCTTCCGCATTCGAGGCGTGCGAAAATTCTTTGGAACGTAGTGTGCGGCGCCGTTCAGCCCACTGGTTTCTCTGGCAATTTTGATGTTGCGCGGCAGGCAAGCCATGTAATTTAAAAAATCTCCGCTTATTTCCTAGACTGTGTGTTGCGAACCTAGGCTTTCGGAATTCGTTCATCACCTCCATCCTTTCAACCGCTTGCTCACCATCCTTCGGCATAGCATTGTGCCATCAAACAGATTTCCACCGCGCCACGCTGGACAGACCGTAAACCAGTAGTAAAGCGGCATAGCGTCACCGGGCTAACTGCACCAACAAACTATGAGCAAGGCATCGTCCGTGGAAGAGTATAAACAGATTACGAGCTTTGAAACGCTCCGTAAGATGCTATTGGACGAGAAATACAACGGACGGCTCGATAAACCGTTGGCCTATTGGGCACTACCGAGCGACCGTCGTTTGCCGCAGGCGTTTCTTGGGCGAACGCTACGCGACCTGCTATCTCAATCGTACGAGGAGTTGGCCACCACGCCGGGCGTCGGCCGCAAGAAAATGGGTTCGTTGATACGACTTCTGGCCAGAGCCACGAAGGAAGAGCCGACTCCGGATGCGATCGTTGTAGAATCTGTCGTTGTCAAGAAATCCGCTGCCGACCGCTCCGGACATGTCCACGATTTTAATCCGGCGGTTGTTTCAGAAGCCATTTGGGAACAGTGGTGCGCTACGGTGCGTCGACACGGCGTCGAGCAGGAAAAGTTGGGGCGTTTAGTTCCTTCGTTGCAATCTCTTCCGACCGTAATCTGGCAGTCATCGCTGGCGACTTATTTGGAATACTCGCTCGCCGAGCTCCGCCAACTCAAAACTCACGGCGAAAAGAGAGTGCGCGTCATCTTGGAGGTCTTTCATGCAGTGCACGAAGTACTGGGAAAAGCTCGACTCGAGAGCCACTTGACTGCCCGCTTGATGCCGAAATTCGTGCTTTCGATCGAACGTTGGATTGCCGCTCAGTTGCATGCCTCCCACGGACCTTCAAAAGAATCCGTCCGTGAATCGTTGGCCCTTCCGTTGGTGCACCAAATTCACTTCGATTGCGGTCCCACGCTTGGTCGACTTGTGGAAGCACGGCTTGGCATTCACAGTGCCGCGCAAACAGTGAGGGTACAATCGAAACGTCTGGGTGTCACCCGAGCCCGTGTGTATCAATTGCTCGAAGAATGCGAGCAGGCAATGAATGTTCGCTGGCCGGAAGGCCGATATCTGCTGGTCTTACTCCAGCAGCGGCTCGCCACGATGCAACCGATGCCCGAGGGTTTGGCAATCGTTCGCTCGACCGTCAATCTCTTCTATCCCGACGCCGCCGAGACAGCGCGGCGTAGAGAAGAAAAGTCGGATGATACTCATCGGTGAAATTCCGGTGGCTCGGCGGGCTCGACCCCGGCCACCCAATCAATCTGATCCAAATAAGCCCTCTACCCTTCGCTGGGCTTGCTTTGACGTTGGTCCACAGGGCAATCATAATGGGTTCTGCCACTTTTCCAACGACGCTTTCTGGCCCCTCTTATGAACTCGATTTTCTCAAAAGTTCGTACACTTGCTCCGTCGTCAAAATTTCCGACTGGTCTCAGTATGCGTGCCGTGTGGACCGGCACAGTGGTCGACATCGGCGGATCGCTGGTAATGACGACGATCGTAGGGCTATGTGCCATCACGGGGATGATGACTCGCGGCGATTCCGCTGAAACGATTGTGGTCGAACTGCCCGGCTCGTTCGCGCTGGTTTTGTGTGCGGCAGCAGGTGGTTTGCTAATGAGTTTGGCGGGCGGCTATGTTGCGGCAACAATGGCTGGACGTGCGCAGCTGTGCCATGCTATTTGGACGGGAATCGTTTCCTGCTTGCTGAACCTGGCGATGGTGGCCATCATCGGCGACTCTGGGCCAACATGGCTGATTGCCGTTACTATGGGGTTGATTGTGCCGTGCGCCACACTGGGCGGATGGCTAGCAATGCCCGTGCCCGATTTCGCTGCCGCCTATGAGCGTTCTCAGCGTTGAACGTGTTGTCGCGGCTCTTTGCAACCAGCCAGGCGACAATGTTTGAACCGGCCGACTACGAATTGCTCGATTTGGGCAGCGGCCGCAAGCTGGAACGATTTGGATCGGTTGTGCTGGATCGGCCCGCGCCAGCCGCCGATCGTTTTGACCTGGAGCGTCCGAAGCTTTGGAGCACAGCCGATGCGCGGTTCAATTTGATCAGTTCAGCAAAGTCGAGCTCCGTACGCGGCCATTGGACCTTAAATCGCGATGTGCCGACACCGTGGGTTCTCCGTCATGGCACGGCGCAGTTGGAGTTGAAGCTCACCGATTTCGGCCATGTCGGTGTGTTTCCAGAACAAGCGGCGATGTGGGATTGGATTGCGGCGCAGATCAAAGCGACTACGAAGCCCCCTCACCCCGGCCCTCTCCCCGAGGGTGAGGGAGAATATCGGGTCCTCAATCTATTCGCCTATACTGGCGGTAGCACTTTGGCGGCGGCAGCGGCAGGCGCGTCAGTTACGCATGTCGACGCAGCCCGCAATACTGGGGCATGGGCCCGCCGCAACGCCAAGCTTACCGGCCTGTCTGCGGCGCCGATTCGCTGGATCACGGAAGATGCGCTTACTTTTGCCAGTCGCGAACTCAAACGTGGCAGGCGCTACGGCGGCGTGATTCTCGATCCGCCAAGTTATGGCCATGGTCCCGGCGGCGAAACATGGAAGATTGACGAACAACTGCCGGAGCTGTTATCGATTTGCAAAAAACTCACGGCGACGCAGCCGCGGTTGGTGCTGCTCACATGTCACGCGCCGAATTATGATCCGCCGCGACTAGCCGAGTTGCTGCGTAAAGCCGGATTTGATTCAGCGCCAATCAAATTGAGTCGGGCGAACTATGGCTGATGACCGCTGACGGTCGTCGCTTTCACAGTGGGGTCTTTGCAAGGCTGTCCGCATAACGGCAAAGCCGCCGATGCCATCGGCGGCTTTATGGGTTCACTTCGGGCCCATTCGCAGGGCGGCATCCAAGCGGATCACTTCACCATTGAGATAAGGATTCTCGATCACCGCTTGGACTAGCTGTGCGAATTCTTCCGGCTTACCCAACCGCGGCGGAAATGGAATTTGCGACGCCAGTGATTGCCGCAACTCGTCGGTTGTGCCGGCCATCATCGGCGTTTCGAAAACGCCCGGCGCAATGGCGACCACTCGAATGCCGAAACGCGCAAGTTCACGGGCCGCCGGCAGCGTAAAGCTGGCGACGCCTCCTTTACTGGCCGAATAGGCGGCCTGACCAATTTGCCCCTCGAACGCGGAGACCGACGATGTGTTGACAATTACGCCTCGTTCTCCGTCATCGTTTGGCGAGCCGCTCGACATCGCTGCCGCCGCCAGTCGCAGCATGTTGAACGTGCCGATAAGATTGACGCGAATGACTCGCTCAAACAGCGACAAATCCAGCGGCCCTTCTTTGCCGACGATTCGCGCAGCTCCCAAAATGCCCGCGCATTGCACCAGCCCGTAAAGAGCACCGAATTCACAAACCGCGGTGTCGATGGCCGCTTGAGCCTGGGTTGGATTGGCAACATCGGTCCGCACAAATCGGGCAGGAACTGGAAATTCGGCGACCAACCGTTGCCCAGCGTGTTCACTCAGATCGGCAATCACGACCCGTCCACCGGCCGCAATTAACCGTCGCACGCAGGCATGCCCAGCCCACTGGCGCCCCCGGTGACGATGAATGTTCGTCCGTTGATTTGCATGTAACAGCGCCTGCACGGGCATACGTCGATCAGTCTCCATCCGGTGGCTGGCCACCGGTGACGCCGCGCGAGCGTTCGATCGGTTTCACGCGCACTCCGTCCCGGAGGCTGGTTTCCGGGGCTAACACAACCTGTTCATCGGGTTTTAGCCCGGACGTGATTTCGGCGATCTCGTCATTCATCAGACCGGTCTCGACTGGTTGCAAGCGGGCCCGGCCGTCGCGGATGACAAACAGTTGCCACCGGCCATCGCCGCCGCGAAATAAGGCGGAGCGCGGAACGTTGAGCGCATCACCCTTTTCAGCAGTGAAGACGCGGACTCGCACTCGATAATCGACGCCTAAATCGCGCTCCTTTCGCAACCGCGCCAAGTCTTCTGGACTGATCGCCACGATCACTTTCACGCGCTGCTGCTCGACGCCGAGCGAACTGACCTTTGTGAAACCGGCGGGATAAATTTGCTTTACGGTGCCATGTGCCGGAGTTGATCCGATTGCCGGCCCTGTAATTTCCACCGGGTCTTGCTCTTTGACGTTGACGACATCCTGGCTGAGAATATCGGCTTCAATTTCCAAGTCTTCCAGCCGGCCGATCTTCAACAGCGTCGTGCCAGCTGTCACTTGCCGTTCGTCGCTGATGGCTCTTTCCAGCACCGTGCCTTCGATCGGCGAACGGATTTCCCCGCGGATGCGATCGCGCTCCATCTGTTTGAGCCGCACGTCGGCTTCGGCTAATTGCATTTTCAGTACGTCGTGGGTTAGTCCTTTGCGATCGATATACTGCTGCACGCCGGTCGGCAACAAGGCGGTGGCTGCCTGCATGGCTTCAATGGCCCGCAACAGCAGCAAATCTTGCTGATACTCGACGCCGGATTGCACTTGATCGAGTTCGGCTTTATCGAGCTGTTCCTGAGTTGCAGTTTTCGTTTGGTACAACTTGCGAATACGTTCCAAATTGCTGTTCGCGTAGTCGAGCTTGGCTTTACCCGAATCGACCTGAGCCTTGGCTGCGTCAACGGTGCGGTCCATCGACTGCACGAAGCTTTGCGATTGCTTTAGGCCGGTTTTCTCGACGCTGGCGTCGTCGTTTTCGCGGATCGAAGCTTTCAATCGATCGACCGCCGCGGCTGCGGCTTCGACCGACAGATCCAAATCGGAAGGGACCACGCGGGCCACCACCTGATCTTTATAAACCGATGCGCCTTCAATCAAATCGATCGGCGAAATGCGGCCATCGAAGGGCATCGTGATGTTGTATTCTTGCGGCAGCCGGGTTTTCCCACGTTCGTCGACAAATTCGCGGATCGGTCCGCGCGTGGCCGGCGCAGCTTCAACCGCCACTCCGCCGTTCATAGTGCTAAAGCCAATCGCCACGGCCACAATGACAACCAGCACGATGATGGCGATCAACCAGGTACGCATGGTTCAGGTGTCAGAAGTCAGGGGCACATTCAGAGGTCAGGGGTAATCGCTTGCGGCTTCGCGCGTTCCACGCCCAATTGTACGTTACAGATGCCCCAGGCACACCGCATTACGCTGCAAGCGGCTGCGGATCATTCTTTCACATTCAGCGCCTCGCGCCAGTCGAGTTTGTTGATAGCGAGCTGGACAAACACGTGGGCCGCCAGGCAAAAAATGACCGCCAGGCCGACGACGGCCACGAACACCGTCGGCGGCGAAACCAGCGGAAAGCGGAACATTTCGGTGTCGTAAACATGGGTCAGCCACACCGTCAAGGCGTAACCAACTGGCAGACCCAACCCTGTACCCAGGATATTTACAAGCATGCTTTCACGCAGGAAATAACCGCCAATCTGATACTCGGTATAACCGAGAACTCGCAGCGTGGCGACTTCTCGGCGTCGCTCCGCCAGTCCGATGAGCGAGGTGTTCAGCATGCTGGAGAAAAAAATTACGCCAGCGAATACTACCAACAGACCGATGAAAATCATCTGCGTGTTGAGCACCGTTTCAATCAAATTTCGCACCGTGTTGGCCCGGGCGGTGTAGCTTTGTAAAGCGGGAAGTCGTTTTAAATCACGGAACATCGCCTGCTCGGTCTTGGCTCGGGGATCGGTCTGCACTTGCACGCCGCTGATGGCCATCTCTTCGCCAATGATCCGGCTGAGATAATCAAGATTTGCATAGACGCCCAAACCGACGTAGCTATCGGCAATTTCGACTACGGGCACGGAGCGCGTCTGTCGCAGACCTTTGATGGGCTTGATGAGCACGGTGTCGCCGGCTTCCACTTCAAGCAGGCTGGCCATCTTTCGCGTCATCGTCAGGCCGACCGGCGGGACAGGAACCACATCGCCTTGCCGATCGTGTGGCACGGTAAGGCGAGCATTCGTCGCCAATCCGGTGATGGCGCCCTTGCGGCGATGCGAACCGTGGAGGAATTCGCAGGCCACTTCCAAGGTCGGTTCGGCGTAGTCGACCCCCGGCAGGTAGCGGACTTCTTGCAGCGCATCCCAGCCGCGTTCGTCTTTGAAGCCTAGATCGACGTCGCTGTGCATCACCTTTTCGAATTGAAATTCGATGATGTACTCCACGCCCATGCGCAGCATAAAACCGCACATCAGAGCGCAGCCCCCATGCAAGCGGCAAACATGCCGACCGCGGTGCGAGCTTTGTGACGAACGACATTCCGCAGCACCAGCCGCCAACCAAAGCTGAGCCGGCGCCACAGGCCGGTGAATCGCTCCATAAAGATGCGCCCGCCCGCAACCGGAGGTTTCGTGCGCATGGCTTCGGCGGGGCTCAACCGCAATGCTCCCCGAGTGCCGGCGCAAGAGCCAATCAGCGAACACCCCAGGCTGATTACCAGCGCCGTCAGGTATAAGCCCGGATAAATCACATTATGCAATTCGGGAAATTCGAAAAACCGCCGATAGACTTGCGTGATGAATGTGGCCATACCGTAGCCCATCGGCAAGCCAACAATGCCTCCACACAAGCCGACCAAGCCGCCGTACTTCATGAAGTGCCAGAAGATTTGTCCATTCGAATAGCCCGTGGCTTTGAGTGTCCCAATGATGGTGCGCTGCTGATCGATAAGCCGCGTCATGAGCACATTCAGCACCAGTGCCGCCACGGCCAGAAAAATCACCGGCATGACGTTGGCGAATACCCCCAGACCACGAATTTCGTCGCTCAAAAATCGGTTCGACGGCTGATCTTTCCGCGGCGTGGTGGAAAACACCCCGTAATCGGCCAGAAGATATTCGGCACGCCGCAACAATTCATCGGGTCGATCTCGATATTCTGGCGCCAAAATTCCAAGCACTTGGTTGGCGGCGCCATCCATGTCGAACACCTCCTCGGCATAACTCTGTTTGACGTAGAACACGCCGAAATGTTCCGGGTCGGGTGTTATCGCGCCGGGTCCGACCAAATATACAAATTCGCTGGAAATGGCCGTACCGACGATGAACAATTCCTCGCGGCGATTATTCACCAGCAGATGAATCCACTGGCCGGGATGCAAGCCCTGTTTGCGAGCGAACGTGTCGTTGACGATGACTTCGTTGCGCCGGCCATCGGTGAAGTAACTGCCGCGCATCTGCACAATGTCGTTGATCATGGGCTGTCGCCGGTCAGGCAGCGAGAGCACCAGGCCATTCAGCGGCGCGGCCACACGCTCTAAATCGACCGTGGCATACGATTGAATCCGGGGGCGAATTTCACTCACGCCCGGCAACGTGGCCAACACATCAAGCTCGGCCAGTGGCACTTTCTTCAGGTCGATCCAGAAATCGGCCATCCGGCAATCGTTGTAGTACTGGTCTTTGGCCCGATTGAGATTGTTGTAGGCCGACCGCATGTAGATGAAGCACATCACGCCCACGGCAATCAGGCTGGTAATGGCCAGCAGCAGCCCCTTCGAGGCCAGCAGCTCGCGAAGCACTTTGCGATCGAGAACACGCACTGGAAAGTCCGAATTTGGAACGTCGAATTTGCCCAACAATTCTACGTTATGTCGACGCTTGATTGGCCGGCGTCGGGTCCGTTGGGACGATGGCCAGCACTTGCTCTAACGCCTCAATGCTGGCGGGCTTCACCAAATGATAATTGAAACCAGCCTCCAGGGCCCGCCGACGGTCATCGTCTTGACCGTAGCCCGTCAGCGCCACTAACGTGACCCCGGCCAAGCCGGGTTGCTGCCGGAGCCGGCGAGCCACTTCGTAACCGTCCATTTGCGGCATGCCAATATCAAGAAAAATGACGCTTGGCTGGTAGGTGGCTGCTGCTTCCAGTGCTGCGGCGCCTTCGTTGCGAATTTCCACGTCCTGCCCGATCATTTTTAGCATCAGCGCCAAAGTTTTGGCCGAGGCCTGTACATCATCGACCACCAACACACGATGCCGCGGTAAAAGTCTGGCCCGCGACGAGCTATCGGTTTCAGCGTCTGAAATCGGCAGCGAATGGATTGAGTCGAGCACCGGTAGGCGGACCGTGAATTCGCTGCCGCACCCTGCCCCGTCGCTGTGAGCCATGATGGTTCCACCATGCAGTCCGACTAGCGTTTTGGCCAGTGTCAGCCCTATGCCAAGCCCACCGTGGGCGCGGTCCAAAGTCTGATCGACTTGCGTGAACATGTCGAAAATGTGGGCCAGCATATCGGCTGGAATGCCGGGGCCGTTGTCGCGCACGCGAATCACGGCTTCGTGCTGTTCGCGTTTTGCGGAGACCCAAATCTTGCCGTTGCGACCGGTATATTTGGCCGCGTTGTGCAAAATGTTGGAAATGACTTGCAGCAGACGGGCCACATCGCCGTCCACGTATAGCGGTTGCTTGGGTAAATCGATACTGAGCCGGTGATCAAACTTTTGGATAAAAGGGCCGACCGATTCCAAGGCGCCGTTGACCAGCGTGGTGACATCGACCGGCTGCTTGCGCAATTGAATTTTGCCCCGCGTAATCCGCGACATATCGAGCAAATCGTCGATCAGCCGAATCATCTGCTGCACTTGCCTCTCCATCATTTGCCGCAGTTTTTCCATTTCGACGGGATTTCTTTCCATCGACGGCCACAGTTCCAGGGCGTTGCTGAGCGGGGCCAACGGGTTGCGCAACTCGTGCGCCAGCGTCGCCAGAAAATGGTCTTTCTTGTGACCGGCTTCGAGGAGTTCTTGATTCCACCGTTCTTGAGCCATTTCTGCGTCACGGCGGTGCGTAATGTCGCGGAACACCAGCACGACGCCGATGATTTTTCCTGTTTCATCGCGAATAGGCGCACCGCTGTCGTCAATCGGAATCTCCGCGCCATTCCTATTGATGAGCACCGTGTGATTGGCCAGACCAACGATCGCACCCTTCCGAAGCACAACAGCTACCGGGCTCTCTACGGTGGCCCGCGTGCTTTCATTGATAATGTGGAAAATGTCTCCGAGCGGTTTGCCGATCGCCTCGAAGCCCCAACCGGTCAATCGTTCCGCTATCGGGTTCATCAGCGTCATGCGGCCGGCGGCGTCGGTGACGATCACGGCATCGCCGATGCTGGTGAGCGTGATCCGCAAACGCTCTTTTTCCGCGTTGGCCCTTTGATTTGCGCGAATGCGGCCCTGGAGCTCCCGGCGAATCAAGTACCAGGCCGCCGCCATCACCCCGGCGGAAACGATCACCGCCAAGGTGTTCACGACGAGGGCAGTGATGTAGTTTTTCTGGGCTTCAGCACGACGGTCGCGGAGCAAATTGCGTTCGACATCTTCCATGTCGTCCACGCGCCGCCGAATGTCATCCATCAAGCACTTGCCGCCGCTCTCCACGATATCTTGCTGGGCTGCCTCAAAACCTTTTTCTCGGCGCACATTGATATTGCGCTCCATGATCGATATCCGTTCGGCAATAATGGGATCGATTGCCTGCAACCGATCTGCTTGCGGCTGGTTATCGGAAATTAGCGCCTTCAGGTGTTCTTGTCGAGCACGCAGTTCGCCGAGTGCATTGTGGTACGGCTCCAGATAGTGATCGTCGCAGGTAATGATGAATCCGCGCTGCCCGGTTTCGGCGTCCTTGACAGTGGATACCAATCCTTCCAACTCCGTGAGCACTTCGTGAGTGTGTGCGACCGAATTGTCTTGGTCGTGCAGCCGTTGAGTGTTCAGAAACGAGATGAGGCCGCCGCCGATTAACGTCAGCAGCACCATGCCAAATCCGATTGCCGCGCCGCGGGCTACTGACCAAGCCATATTATTTCCGGTCGATTCTGATCGATGGGTGACGATATGACGTGTCCGCGGGCATGATGCCGCGGTCGAACGATTATTGACAAATTACCGAGCAAACAGCCCTGGATACTCGAACTGTCTTCCCGCCTGGAAAAACGATTCCGGCGAGGACAGCATTCTACCTCAATTGATTGCCGATTGCCGCCTCTGAAAACAGCGCCCGCGAACTTCGGTCTAGCCGGGCCAGCTACCATACAATCTGCTCCGGCGGCACCGGGAGCGGATTGTCGTGGATCTCTACAATCTGACCGCTGCGCAAACGGATAATGCGATCGGCGATCCCGGCAATCGCCGCATTGTGGGTGATGATCATGATGGTTTTGCCCAGCCGATTTTTCAAATCAACCAAAAGTCGCAGCACTTTTTTTCCGGTTTCAAAGTCCAGCGCCCCGGTCGGCTCATCGCACAACAAGAGTTCCGGATTCTTCGCCAAGGCCCGCGCAATGGCCACGCGCTGCTGCTCGCCGCCGGAAAGTTGAGCCGGAAAATGATCGGCGCGATCGACCAAGCCAACAAGTTGCAGCACTTCATCGACATCCATCGGATGAGAGCTGATCTCGGTGCCGACCATCACGTTCTCGCGGGCAGTAAGATTGGGGACGAGATTGTAAAACTGAAACACAAAGCCGATGGTTTCACGGCGGTATTTCGTCAGCTCGCGCGGGCTGGCATCGGAAATATCCTTTTCTCGATACCACACTTGCCCGACCGTTGGTGTATCTAATCCGCCGATCAGATTCAGCATGGTCGTTTTTCCCGAGCCGCTAGGGCCGACCATCACCAGCAACTCACGGCTGTAAATCTGCAGATCGATGTGTTTGAGCACTTCGACGGAGACTTCGCCCATCTGATAGGTCTTGCCAATGCCATCGAGATGGAGCAAAAGCTGGCGATGAGGTGCGAGGATGGCAGGCATGAGACGGGTTGGTGAATGGTTGCCTGAGCCTTCACGGCGCGAGGGAATTAGTTGCTAATCGCCTCGCCTGTTGTAGTGTACTTTGTACATTCTGCAGTGGCCATTCAAGGCAGAGCCAGTAACGCGCAACAAAAAGCCCTGGCCGTCCGGCCGGGGCTAACATTGTTCGTTGATGTTGATGGTCACTAGCCTGCGAAGGCTGCCGCTACGCGCCGGCTGCGGTTCGGTCCCGACATGCGTGATGGCCCGTTCTTTGGCCACGGTTGCAGCGTCCAGAATTGGCAGCGGCATGATCGCTGGCGTCGGCACCGGCGCCGTTGTGATGGCCTCTTGCAAACTAATTTGCCGGGCCGTGGCTTTATGCGTGGCCAAATAGCGCCGCACATAATCAACCGTCTCGTCAATCGTATCGGCCTGCAGCAGCACCAAATCGCCCGGTTGCAATGTCGAAAGTGCAGCTTCAATCGCTTTCACCGCGCCGTACACCTCTTGAATGTATTCCACGCGGCGGCCTTGCTTCATGCCTTCGCGGAACCGCGCCATAATTTCGCCCGGCTGTCGGCCGCGCACGTAATGATCTTCATAGAGGATCACTCGATCGAAAGCATGGCCCAGCAATTCGCCCTGGCGAACCATGTCGCAGTCGCGTCGATCGCCGGCAGCCGTGTAAACCGCAATTCGCTGTTCATGTGGGAAAGCTTTCAAGGCATCGAGCATTGCCATCAGCGACGAGGTGTTGTGGCCGTAATCGACCACCACCGCTGCCCCATTGACTTCCAGCAGATTGAAGCGGCCTGGCACGTGATCGATATCAGCAGCGAACGATTCCAGACCAGCGCGAATCACCTCACGAGCCAGTCCCAAGCTCCACGCGGCGCCGACGGCGGCCAAAGTGTTTTCGATCTGGAATCCGACACGGCCATCATGCGTAATCGGCACCCGATCGACCGACACCAGCGGCATTTCACGGCTGCCTTCGACCAGCGTGATGATCTCATCGCGCACCACAACGGCCCGACCACCAGCGGCACAATGTTTTGCGATCACCGAGTTCTCTGGATCGATGGCAAAAAACAGCACTTTGCCGGGGCAGAACCTGGCCATATCCACCACCAGCGGATCGGCGGCGTTCAGCACTGCTGTGCCTTCTTTCGACACGGCTTCGACCGGCACGCGCTTCACGCGGGCCAGCCGATCGAGTGTTTCGATGTCGTTCAATCCCAAATGGTCACCTTCGCCGATGTTCGTGACCACGGCCACGTCGCAACGATCGAACGCCAAACCGGCCCGGAGGATTCCGCCGCGCGCAGTTTCCAGTACAACGGCATCGACGCTGGGGTTCATCAGCAGCTTTTGCGCGCTTTGTGGACCGCTGCAATCGCCGGTTTCAAGCCGACGATCGTCCACGTAAATTCCCTCGGTGCAAGTCATGCCCACTTTGCGACCGGTTTGACGAATGATGTGGGAGATGAACCGATTCGTGGTCGTCTTGCCATTCACGCCGGTGACCGACACGACCGGGATGCGGCCGGTCTGACCTTCGGCAAACATCGTAGCGACGATGGCTTCGCCCACCGGGCGTGCTTGGCCGGAGGACGGCTGCAAGTGCATCCGCAAACCGGGAGCGGCGTTCACTTCGACAATCACGCCGCCTTGCGATTCCAGTGGGCGGCCGATGTCGTCGCAAACCACGTCGACGCCGGCGACATCCAATCCGACCATCCGAGCCGCTTCGATGGCCCGAGCGGAGACTTCAGGATGGACGGATTCGGTGATGTCGGCCGCAGTTCCGCCGGTGCTCAGATTCGCATTGCGACGAATCAAAACGATTTGGTCGTCAGGCGGTACCGAATCGAGCGTGAAGCCCTGCTCGGTCAAGACGCCCAGCGAAACGGCATCGAGCGGAATTTTGCTTAAGCAGGTGGCGTGATCTTCGCCGCGACGCGGATCGCGGTTCACCTCATCCACCAACTGCTGAATTGAGTGCTTCCCATCGCCGACTACCTGTGCCGGCTTGCGCGAAGCGGCGGCGATCATTTTGTCGCCGATGACCAGCAGGCGATAATCGCCGCCGGTGGCGTGCTTTTCGACGATAATGCTTTTGCCTTCTTCGCGAGCCGCGGCATAAGCAGCCACGACCTGCTCTTGAGAGCGAAGATTCGTCGCCACACCGCGGCCTTGATTGCCGTACTGCGGCTTGACGACCACGGGCAAACCAATTTCCTGAGCGGCTTCCCAAGCATCGGCCGCACTTTCGACCGGTCGGCCTTCCGGCACCGGCAAGGCCACACCGCGAAGCAGCGAGCGGGTCAGCTCTTTGTCTTGGGCGATCATCTCGGCCATCGCCGGCGTGCGATCGGTTTCTGAGGCGATGATGCGCCGTTGTTTCGAGCCCCAGCCGAATTGAATCAAACTGCCTTCGTTCAATCGCCGCCACGGGATGCCGCGCGCTTTTGCCGCCGCGACAATCGCGCCGGTGCTGGGGCCCAAGCGGGCATTCTCGTACAAGGCACGCAGATTTTTGACCGTTGCGGGAACGTCAAATGGCTGATCGTTCACTGCGGCTAGGCACAATTCGCGACCTGCTTCCAAGGCGGCGCGGCACAGCGACTCTTCATCGTATTCGAGGGCGACTTTGTAGACGCCGTCTTCGTTCGATTCGCGCGTCCGGCCAAAGCCGACGTCGCTGCCGGCCAATGTCTGCAATTCCAACACCACGTGTTCCAGAATGTGCGCAAGATATGTGCCGCGGCGGAGCCGTTCGAAGAATCCACCCCGCTCGCCGACGCTGCATCGATGTTCCACCAGCGAGGGCAACCAACTTTTCAGCCGCTCGTTGAAGCCCGGCAACTCGTCCGAGGCGCTGTCTTTCAGCGCACCCAGATCGACCCAAGCTTCCAGCACCGGGAAGTTGGCCCAAATGTTCGGACCACGTAAATTTTGCACCTTCCGAATTTGCATAGGTCAGCCACTTCTCTGCTCGCTATTGGCGGCAGCGAAAGCCTGGGATTGGTTGTTGGGCGAGATCCGCCGCCGGCCCCGGCGACCCGATCAGCGGCTCTACTGATTATTATGACTAGAACTGCAAGCAGGTTGTTCCTATAGGTATCGGTTTTGCATCACAGCCCGGATCATCGCTCGCTAGATAAAGCACAATCCGAACAAACCGAGCGAACCCGCGGGCCGTGACCTTACCAACCACGCAATTTGTGACATGGGGGTCTACCCAACGTTAAAACGAAAAAAACAGACAACACAGGTTATTGAACTCGTGCGGTTGAATTACCGTTACTTTCCACATCACCTCCATGCCTGACTTCGATTCCAATGCGGGTTCAGAATTGGTGGGAGGAATCGTCGCGATTCCCGTTCAGAACCCTGCGAGGCTGGACGCATAAACCGATGTCAAGTTTCCGTCGAATTTCCGACTCGACTCTCCTTGGGTGTACCTTTAACTGTCGCGAATCTTACAGCGCAGCGCCATCATTTTAGCGGCGCTCTTCACCGCCTTCTGGATCCCATAATGTTCGTATGAACGCAGGTGAACTTCGTCACAATTCGGCTCAAAACCTCTTGCATCAAGGCGACTTTCGGTCCAATTTTTCCTGTTTCGCCTATACCACGCCGTCCATTTTGTTGACCATGATATGCTAATCTTCGTGGTTTTGTAGTCAAGAAGTCGGATTTCACAGGGTTCTTATTAGGTTTTTGAACGAAAAACGAGCCGGCTCTACTGGCCTTGACTCACAGCGTAGAGCCGGTCAGTTGCCGATGCCAGAGGCCGTGTAAGACGACGACATCAGCCCGCCCGTTTCAGGTTGGTAGGGTATCAATGCAAACTTCGGACCAATCTGGCCAGTCATAGAGGGAGCGACTCGCATGGTCTGCAGTTAATGTTCCAGGTCAGATAAAATGTGACGCCTGGTTCGATTCGTGGGTCAAACGACCAGGCCTTACGGATTACGTCTCTAGCCCGAAGGTGGTTGGCCGACTTTATTCATTTTTGGATCGTTGTGTTGCCGGAGCAAACCTTGGACTACAACCGCGAACCTTGGAATACGCTGGCCGAACCGTGGCGAGCGCCTAGCCGGTCAATTGGCTATCGACGAAACCCTCGTCGGTTGGTTCCAGCCGGACCTGAATCGCACACTACAGTTTGCCACCGGGTTGGTGGCGCTGACCGATCGCCGGTTGTTGGCCTTTTCTTCCGATGAATCAGAAGCATCGCTCAAGACAATCGTCGGCGATGTGAACAGAGTCGATGGTTCGACAAAATCGGATGTCGCCCCAGAAGCAGCCACCAATGGCCATCCGACTGGCTGGCAAAGTTGGAATCTGTCGCCCGACTTGGAATTACAGACCACCGAACATACGGGCCTGGGCACTTTGGAGTTGGTTAGTCCGACTCGCCGTTTAGCTCATTGGCGATACACGCAGGCATGCAGTGCATTTGCCAGAGGATTCGAAGCGCGTTGGACGATGCTGAAATTGCGGCGCGCCGGAGCCGATGTGGCCGAAGCGCTGCCAACGGTGTGCCCGAGCTGCGGCGAAGTGATCACCAGCGAGAACGGCGTCTGTGCCGCGTGTTCGGCGCAAGCGCCGCCACCGCCGGTTTCGTCACTGTTTCGATTATTGGCGTTTGCCAAGCCGCGCGCGGTGACAATCGTCTTGGTGTTGCTGCTGACATTTGCTGGTACTGCCGCATCGCTCATTCCGCTGTATTTGACGATGCCGTTGATGAACATGTTAGTGCAGAGGTTCAAGGGAGAACCTGTGTCGGCGCAAGTTGCCTGTTGGTATTTGGCCGGATTATTTGGCTCGGCGATCGTGGCATGGTTACTGAATTGGGGTCGGCTTTATGTCAGCTCGTGGCTCAGCGAGCGAATTGCAAGCGATCTGCGCACTCGATCCTATGAGCATCTGCAACAGTTATCGTTGGAGTTCTTCGGCGGCAAGCGCACCGGCGATTTGATGTCGCGCATCAGCAACGACACCGATCGAATCTGCATCTATCTTTCGGTCAGCCTGATCGATTTTGTTGGCGACGCGGTGATGATTATCATGGCCGCAGCGATGCTGCTATTTATCAGCCCGCGGTTGGCGCTGATCACGCTGGTGACATTTCCGATCATCTTCTGGCTGGCGTATGGCGTGCGGCGTCGGCTGCGGCACGGTTTCGATCAATCGGCGGTCGCCACTGCTCACTTGAGCAGCGTGCTGGCCGATACCATTCCCGGCATCCGGGTGGTTAAAGCCTTTGCCCAGGAAAATCGCGAGGTGGAGCGATTCAACCGCGCCAATCAGCATCTGTTGAGCATCAACGACGGGCTCAACGTCATTTGGTCTTTCTTCGGCCCCATCATCGGCCTGCTTACCGAGTTGGGCCTCTTGGCCGTTTGGGCCTTTGGCGTTTGGGAAATTTTCCACGACGAAATCACGATCGGCGTGCTGACTTTGTTCGTCGGCGCGATCGGCCGGTTTTATGCCAAGCTCGAATCGATGTTGCGCATCGTGTACAGCACGCAAAAAGCAGCCGCGAGCGCGCATCGGCTGTTTGAAATCCTCGATCGCGTGCCCAGCGTCCCCGAGCCCGTGAAGCCAGTTCATCCGGGCCGGGTGAAAGGCCAGATCGAGATGCGCGGCGTGCGATTCAAATACGGCACGCGCGAAGTGCTGCACGGAATCAATTTGAAAATCGAATCGGGCGAGATGATCGGCCTGGTGGGTCCCACCGGCGCCGGCAAGAGCACGTTGATTAATTTGATTTGCCGGTTCTTCGACGTGGCCCAGGGATCGATTCTGGTCGATGGCGTCGATATCCGATCGTATCCGGTGCAAGAGTACCGCAAAAACATCGGCATCGTGCTGCAGGATCCGTTTTTGTTTTATGGCACGATTGCCGAAAACATTGCATACGGCCGGCCGGAGGCCACGAGAGCAGAGATTGTTGCCGCCGCCCGTGCCGCGCGCGCACACGAATTTATTTTACATTTGCCCGATGGCTACGACTCGCTGGTCGGCGAGCGCGGCCAGTCGCTTTCTGGCGGCGAGCGGCAGCGCATTTCGATTGCGCGAGCCTTGCTGATCGATCCGCGAATTCTGATCCTCGACGAAGCGACCTCTTCGGTCGATACGGAAACGGAACGCGAAATTCAGTTGCGCTAGATAATCTGATCCAGGGCCGCACGACCATTGCCATCGCGCATCGACTCAGTACCCTGCGCAAGGCCGATCGGCTGGTTGTCGTGGAACGGGGTCACATTGCCCAAATCGGGAAGCATGCAGAGTTGTTGCACGATCAGATGGGCGCCTATGCGCGGCTGCATAATGCCCAGATGGAACTAACCCACGGCATCGGCGTTTAACGAAATGAACCGAGTATTTCCCGCAACAAACGATGTCCAATTAGAGCACGATGCTTTCGGAAAGCTGGTGTTGGTTGAAGCCAATGGCACGCGGCATGTTGGCGTGACGCCGGTGCGTGGGTTTCCAATCTCCGATCCGCAGCACAGCCTGTCGCTGGTGAGTGCCGAAGGCCGTGAACTGGCGTGGATCGACGATTTATCGCAGTTGCCGGCAGCGGTCCGCAGCATTTTGGAAGCGGAGTTGGCCCAGCGCGAGTTTCTGCCGCAAATCCGCCGCATTCTTGGCGTCTCGCTGCAGACCGATCCATGTGAATGGGAAGTCGAGACCGATCGTGGCCGAACCAAATTCGTGCTCAAATCGGAAGAAGATGTCCGCCGTCTCGACACGACGCGGGCGATGGTCATCGACTGCGCATGGCATCCATTACTTGATTCCCGACACCAGCGCTCTGGACCGTCAAAGTCGGCGGATTTTGGAACGATACTTGTAGCAGTGGCCAGTGATCAGTAGTCGGTGGTCTGTTGTAAAGCCGGCGATGGTATCGCCGGGAAACGCCACAAAGCTCAAACATCTACGCAATGCCCAATCAACTCCAACGTTGCCCGTGGCCAGTAGCCGACGATCCACTCTATGTTGCTTATCACGACAAAGAATGGGGCGTGCCGCTGCATGACGATCGTAAGCTCTACGAATTTCTGGTCCTGGAAGTTTTTCAGGCGGGGCTCTCTTGCGCGCACCGTGCTGCACAAACGCGAAAACTTTCGCGCCGCGTTTGCCAAATTCGATTACCGCAAAGTGGCGCACTTTGGCAAGGCGGAATTCAAGCGCTTGGTGAACGACGCCAGCATTGTGCGTAATCGCGCCAAAATCGAAGCCGCTATCAACAACGCCCAGCGGCTAATGGAAGTCCGCGAGGAATTCGGCACGTTCGCCAAATACATGTGGTCGTGGGTCGGCGGCCAGCCGATCGTCAATCGGCTGAAATCGATCAAAGACTGCCAGCCGTTCACCGACGAAGCCGTCCGCTGGTCGAAAGACCTCAAGAAACGCGGTTTCAAGTTTCTCGGACCAACAGTGGTTTACGCCCACATGCAAGCCGTCGGCATGGTGAACGATCACTTGGAAACGTGCTTCCGCTATCGAGAGTTGCAGAAGATGAAATAGCCCGAACGTATCGGTGAAGTCGAATTGCCCACCAGCAGATCTCGGCTCAAATCAGGCTGTAAACCTCCGGGCCGACTTCCTGCGTGACCACGGCGCCCAGCAGCGTCATCGGCGTGCAGTCATAGATGCTTACCGACAGCAGTTGTCCGATTTGCCGGCGATTTCCCTCGAACACCACGATTCGATCACAAGTCGTGCGGCCGACAAGTTGGGTGAATTGGTCGTGATTTTGAACGCGATGCAAGTTGGTTTGTTCGGCGTTCCCCCTCACCCTGCCCTCTCCCGCCGAGGGAGAGGGTTCTTGGATATCGGGCTCATCGGTGCGTTCAAGTTTCTGCGTTCGTTTGCTCGGCCCTTCCACCAGCACTTCCACGGTGCGGCCGATGAACGCGTGATTGTCTTCCTCGCTGATCTGGTTTTGCACTGCCAAGAGTTCGTTGTTCCGCCTGCGCTTCACGTCCTCAGGCACATCGTCGGGCCATAAATCCGGCGCTTTCGTGCCGGGCCGCTCGCTGTATTTGAAGATGAAGCTATTTTTGAACCGCGACTCGCGCACCAGCTCGACCGTTTGCTGGAAATCGTCTTCCGTCTCGCCGCAAAAGCCGACGATGAAATCGCTCGTCACGGCGGCGTCGGGAATCGTGGCCCGAATACGCGCCATCATCTCGCGGTACTCTTCCACGATGTAGCCGCGTTTCATCCGCTTGAGCACGGCGTTCGATCCGCTTTGGGCCGGCACGTGCAAGTACGGCGAACACTTCGGCAAGTCGCGCACCGCTTGCAGCAAATCGCCGGTCATGTCTTTGGGAAAATTCGTGACGAACTTCAGCCGCGCGAGCCCTTCGACGTCGTGCAATTGATAAAGCAAATCGGAAAGCCGCGTGGTTCGATCGCCGTCAGTATGCCGGTAGCTATTGACCGTTTGCCCCAGCAGCGTGATTTCGCGGCAGCCTTCATCGGCCAGCTTGCGCGCTCGGCCACAATATGCACAGGGTTGCGGCCTTGCTCCGGCCCGCGCACTTTCGGCACGATGCAGTACGTGCAAAATTTATCGCAGCCGAATTGAATGCGCACATACGCCTGGTACGGCGAAGGCCGCATTTGTGGATCGCGATCCGGATCGTAGCTCTCGAAGCTGCGTTCGATTTCTTCCCGGTTGCCGGCCTTGCGATCCAAACTTACTTCCAATCGCGGCCCATTTCTGGAAGGTCCCGCGGCGGCAATCTCTTCGATCAATCGCGGCACCTGATGCAACTGGCCCGGTCCGACAATCAAATCGACATACGGCGCCCGCTGATAAATAAGCCGCTGATCTTTCTGCGCCATGCAGCCCAGCACACCGATAATTTTGTTTGGATTCTGCTCTTTGGCATGCTTCAACCGCCCCAGGGCACTATAGATTTTGTCTTCGGCATGCTGCCGCACGCTGCAAGTGTTGAACAAAATGGTGTCAGCCTTGGCGGGCGAATCGACCAGTTCGTAACCGCTTTTGCGCAGCGCCGCCACGACGAGCTCGCTGTCGAGCACGTTCATCTGGCAACCGACCGTCTCGATATACAACCGCTTGGGCATGGTTCATTAACGATAAACGATGAACGCCCAGCGATAAATGGGGATTCGACCGGTGAAATGGCGAGCCCTGAGGGAGCGGAGTACGGCATCATTGCCATTGTAAACGTTTGTCAGCCCATCGTGCCGCGAGTCGGTAAGATTGACCATCACGAACGGCGTATGGCAAGTTCTTGCCCAGATTATTGCCGGATCACTGGCATAGCCAGTGGCGCCCAATCAGCCAGCAATCGGCTTTCAAGCCAAATGCCGATCGGCAATCGCCGCCGCGCGCAACATGTTTTGCATGCTTTCGCGCACCAGGCGTTCGATGCCAGGGGTGTAGTCGAAGACTTCGACGGAAACCCAACCGCGGTAGTTGATGTCGGCTAGCGCCGCGAAGATCGGCACAAAATTCAGTTCGCCGAAGCCGGGGCCTTGCAGGTTCGGGTCGTTGGCGTGGAAGTGTACTATGACGCCGGCATTGGCTTTGATGATCTCCGGAATCGGCTCGGGTTCGCTGGCCATCGCTTTGCAATCCAGGTGCAGCCGCACGTTCGGCGAGTTAACCAAGTTGATAAGCTCGCGTCCTTCGGCGGCGGTCAGCAGTACATCCCCTTCGCTGGGGCCCAGTGGCTCGACGGCAATCGTCACGCCACATTCTTCCAAAGTTGGCAAGGTGGCCGTCAGCACGTCGGCGGCATACTGCATGGCCTGCGATTTGGTAATGCCGGGCAGTAGGTTTCGTTGCTTCGGCGAGCCCAGCACCATGATCGAGCCGCCCAAATCGCGGCACAGTTTCGCCAGCTCCGCCAGATAATCGGCCGTGCGCTGCGCACCGCCGCCTCGGGCGAGGTGAGATAAAACCCCTCGGTCTTCGCCAGCAACCAGTGCAGCCCGATAATTTCCAGCCCAGCCTGCTCCGCCTGCCGCCGCACCTGCCGCCGCTGCTCCGCCGAAACCTGCGTGGCGTACTCGGCCAATGTGAACGGCGCAATTTCCAGCCCGGTGTACCCGCACTCCCGGGCAAAAGCGAAGGCCCGGTCGAAGGACCAATCCTGGAAAGTCTCATTGCAAATGGCGTATTTGAACATAGCTGCTGCCAATTTGGGGGAAGGCGAACTTTATTATCGACTAATTATCCACAACGAGCCGGCCAAAAAAGTAGCGATCTTGCGTATTTCTTCGACGATGATAAGATATGTACAAGCGCTCACCTTGCGAGCGGCAATCCGATCGCCAAGCATGAATGACATTTTATTGACGCATGAGGTGTCGTACGTGACGCTTGAAACTGGCCGAATTCATCAAGGCGACTCCATCGAGCTGCTTGCGAAACTCGATCCGCAAACCGTCCATCTGGCCTTCGCCGACCCGCCATTCAATATCGGCTATGAATACGATGTCTACCAGGACCGCAAGGCGTACGACAAATACTTGGATTGGACCCGTCGTTGGATGACGGGCGTCGTGCGGGTATTAAAGCCGGATGGCACTTTCTGGTTGGCTATTGGCGATGAATATGCCGCGGAACTCAAGCTCATTGCACGGGACCTGGAGCTGAGTTGCAGAAGCTGGGTAATCTGGTACTACACATTCGGCGTGAATTGCACTCGCAAATTCAACCGGTCCCACGCTCATCTGTTTCATTTCGTCAAGAATCCAAAGAAATTCACGTTCAACTTTAAGGATCCATCTATCCGCGTGCCCTCTGCTCGGCAGTTGGTATATGCCGACAAACGAGCGAATCCGCGGGGGCGTCTCCCTGACGATACTTGGATTCTTCGCCCGCAAGACGTGCCAGATGGATTTGCAACCGAGCAAGATACTTGGTACTTCCCGCGCGTGGCGGGCACATTCAAAGAGCGTGCGGGTTTTCACGGCTGTCAAATGCCCGAACAGCTGCTTGGGCGTATCATTCGCGCGAGTTCGAATGAGGGAGATTGGGTTCTTGATCCCTTTACCGGCAGCGGCACCACGTTGGTTGTCGCAAAGAAACTCAAGCGGGATTGGATCGGTTTTGAACTCTCGCCAGAGTACTGCGCGGCAGGCTGCGGGACGAATTCAACGCGCCGACGTTGGTGGTGAACTAGATGGTTCAGCCGACCCGATTGCGAGTGCGCCTGCGACGCCAAAATCCGGTACCTCGCGACGGCGAGCTCCGCAAATTCGGCAGACTTCAGCCCCGTCACACTCTTCAAAATTGATTGGACCTGATGGGCGGCAATACGTCGAAAATGAGACGCCGATTGTGCTGGCTTATCTTGCTTCGCGAGAAGGCTTTTCAACGGATCAATTGCTCGCCGATCCCGATTTGAATGCCGCCTTTGTAGCCGCCTGTGCACGTGAAGGCGCTGCCGGTACGCCGTACGAATGGAATCGAAAGTTATTGAAACTCCGGAAAGCAGGCCGGCTTCCAAAAGTTGAAATTCGCCGTCGTCGTTGGTTGACGGATTCAGAGATCGACCCTTTTAGTTTTGCGAGCGAAATTGCGTGGCGGCGCGTGGTTGAGAAACGAAAACTCACATCACTAGATGACATCTTTTGTGATCCCGAGGCTGCCGCTGAATTCGATACCATCGCATCGCGCTTCGCACCGGGATATACTCCATTCGATTACCGTTGGGCAGCCTTTTGGATTCGAAAACAGGCTCACAAGTTTCGCAAATTCGCCAAAGCTGCAACTGAAATACGCTTGCCGCGAATCCATTATTGGAAGGATTTGAATCTCGCTGCGCTGTCTGGTACTCGTGGAGTCTATGTGATTCGCGGCGAAAAGGAAAAGATTTACGTCGGCGGAACATTTGATTTGAAACAACGCCTGAAATTTGACCCCAAATCGATTCCTTTCAAAGGGGCAATCGGCGCGTCGGTAATCAAAATGCCGGCGGCTTCAGATAGTGAATTGCACGGGATCCAATCAATGCTAATCCGGCAGCACAATACATCCCTCAATGTGAAGCAGCTAGCATTCGCGTGAAGAAGCTGATTCGCCAGGCGTTTGAAGCGGTGCGCGACGGTTACTCGCCTGATCGCGTGATTGCCGATCCCGATTTGAACGCAAAATTCCTCTCCATTTGCCGATCGTTAGGCTTGAACGCACCGGTGCAAGTTTTGAATAGCGCGTTGTACAACGCGCGCAAAGGCAGCTTCCTCTCCGGAATTCGCACCACCCGGCGCACCAACTTCGCCGATCAGGATGCCTATCAATTCGCTAGTGAAATTTCCGCACGGTTTTTGGAGCATAAAGCCCAGGTCACGGTGGATCAAATCCTGTGCGAACCAGCGCTTGCCGACGAATTTGACGGCATGGCCGCTCAGATTTGCCCCGGTTTCTCACGATTGCAGTATCGTTGGGCCGCTCTCAAATTGCGGAAATCGAAACGGCTCCAGCCGGAGCTATCGGCCCACGTCGTCCCTCCTGTTACGGTGGAAATCATTTCTGTCGACAATCTCGACGTCGCAAAATTGCCAACCGAGCAAGGTATCTACATATTCTTTAGCGGTGCCGAAAAAACGACACTGTATGTAGGCGAAGGCGACAATCTCCGTGTGCGAATAAAAAAACATCTGGATCATTCTGATATTCGTGCGGTAGCGCGTCATTTCTGGGATCATGGAACAACGGATTTGTTTTTGGAAATTCAAGTCTTGCCAACGTCCACACCAACGCGGGTCAGGCGGGCATTGGAAGCCGAATTAATAAACTCGCGCCGGGCTCGATTCAACATTCAGCGGAAATAACGGGTTTGTTGGCGGAGAACATGAGATGTCCCTTGCCGAAGAATCGCTTAGAATTACAGGTTTATTCGAGGCCGAATTGCTTGTCGAGCTAATGCTTCGGCATTGGAACAAGCCGCATGCGGAAAATCCTACGTTTCGAGCTTCACTTCTCGAAAGCTGTGCCGAAATTCTGCAGTTGGCCGTAAATGGCACGAGCCTGATCGAAGGACTCAAACCGGAAAAAATGAATCTCGTGGCGGCGGCGTGGTGCGCCGAAGCAAGTGCGCTTGATCATGTCGAAGGTGAAACGCAGGAAGTCATCGAACAGCGACACCAATGGGTGGATCGGCTCCGGCGTGCGGTCCCATCATGCTTTTGTGATCCCAAGTTTCTTGACTGAATTGAACCATCCTGCGATCGAAAACCCATGAAACCCGACGATATTTGTCCTCGACCCACTGAAGCGCCGCCGGGCATCGATGCCACCAAACCGTTGGCGACGCCGATTACGCTGACCACGGTCTGGCAGTGTGGCGATCCGCACCAGACCGATGCGCTGTTGGGGGCCGAGCATGGCGGGTACGTTTACAACCGCGATCGGCATCCGAATGCCGATATATTGGCCGAGAAATGCCGCGCCCTGCACGGGGCAGAGCGGGCGGCGATCACCGCGAACGGCATGGCGGCAATGGCATTGGCTGTGGTGTCGCAGTGTCAGTCGGGCGACAACATCGTCATCAGCAACCGGCTGTATGGAAAAAGTGCGGTGCTGTTGGCCGGCGAAGCAACACGGCTGGGGATTTCTTGCACCGTGGTCGATACTTCCGATCTCGCGGCTACCAAAACGGCGATCGGGAAAAACACCAAACTTATCGTCGTCGAGACCATCAGCAATCCCACCTTGCGAGTCGCCGACATCAAAGGATTGGCGGAAATCGCACATCAAGCTGGGGCCAAACTACTTGTCGACAACACGTTCGCTTCGCCGGTGCTGTGCCGGCCGCTGGAACGGGGGGCCGATCTGGTGCTGGAAAGCCTCTCCAAAATCATGAACGGACATAGCGATGCTTTGTTGGGCCTCTTGTGCGGCGGCCAGGCGGTGTGGGAGCGCGTTTATCAGGCGTCGTCGGCCTGGGGTTTCATGGCGCCGCCGTTTGAATGCTGGCTCGTGGAACGTGGACTGGGCACGCTGCATTTGCGAATCCAGCGGGCTTGCGCGAACGCTGTCGCGGCAGCGGAGTTTTTAAGCCGCGAGCCCAAGGTGCAATCGGTGATGTATCCTGGCTTAGCGTCGCATCCCGATCAGGCGCTGGCCCAGCGGCAGTTCGGCGGACAATTTGGCGCGATGGTCACGTTCACCCTGTCTGGCGGCACCGAAGCAGCCGTGAGATTCATCCAAGCGGCGAAGCGTATTCCGTTTTGTCCGTCGCTGGGCGAATTATGCACGACGCTCAGCCACCCGGAATCGACGAGCCACCGCTTGATGACCGAGGAGCAGCGGGCCGCGCTCGATATTTTCGGCGGCACCATTCGTCTCTCGGTCGGCACCGAATCCGCTGAATTCGTCCGCGAAGCCCTGGCCGAGGGGTTGAGCGGGGTGTGAAGAGCACGGGGGGAAATGAAGGGGTGAACGGGTGAGGGGGTGATGTGTTATTAAATTGATGTTGGAATTGCCAACGGCAGATCACCTCTTCACCCGTTCATGCATCAGCGTCGGTTCAACGTTGCAACCAGACGAGGAAATCCAGAAAGCATCCATGCGACTCGCCTGGCTCACCGATATCCACCTGAACTTCCTGCATCCAGAAGAGGCAGATGATTTTTTTGCCACAGTGTGCGCGGACCAGCCCGATGCGATCCTGCTGACGGGTGATATCGGCGAAGCGAAAAATGTTTGCCAGTGGCTCTTGCGGCTCGACGATGCCATCCAACGGCCCTTTTATTTTGTGCTGGGCAACCACGATTTTTACGGCGGCTCAATTGCCGATGTGCGAAAGGCGGTGGAATCGCTTTGCCGTGAGCGGTCGAATCTCGTTTATCTCACCATGTCGGATGTTGTTGAGCTCACGCCAGAGGTCGGCCTTCTGGGGCACGACGGTTGGGCCGATGGCCGGCTGGGGAAGTACGAGACATCGTACGTGATGATGAACGATTATCGTTTGATCGCCGAGCTCGCGCCGCTATCGAAGCAAGCCCGCTGGCCGGTGCTCAAGCAATTAGGAGACGAAGCCGTGCGGCACATTCGCCGGGTGTTGCCAAAAGCGCTAGAGCGATTTCCGCGCGTGCTTCTGGCCACCCACGTGCCGCCACTGCGCGAAGCCTGTTGGCATGAAGGGCAAATCTCCGACGACGAGTGGCTGCCGCACTTCACCTGCAAAGCCGCAGGCGACGCCATTCTGGAAATCATGCGGTCCACACCCGATCAGCAACTCACCGTTTATTGTGGTCATACGCATAGCCCCGGGATCTGCCAGCCGTTGCCCAACGTGACGGTCTATACCGGCGGCGCGAACTATGGTCAGCCCAAGGTACAACAGATTCTTGAACTGTCTTAATTCGGCGCACTGTCGCCTGCGCGGCAGCGAAGCGGTATAATCACCGCGCCGTTGGCTGTAAACGACTTGCCACACAAGGAGGATGCCGTGAAAAGCCTTTTGATTGTTGTCGCGACCGCGGTTCTTGTCGTCGGCGTGTGGATTGCCACCGGATGGTCGCAACCGCAGCCCAACAAGGTTCGCGATTTCATGCGAGCGAAGCTCGATCATTCGCAGAAGCTGCTCGAAGGTTTGGCATTGGAGGATTTCGATTTGATCGCCAAGAATTCACAGGCCATCAGCTTGTTGAGTCAAGAAGCGAATTGGCAGGTGCTGCAAACACCCGACTATTTGCGCCACAGTCAAGATTTTCGCCGCACGGCCGATGCAATCACCGAGTCAGCAAAAAAGAAGAACTTGGACGGCGCGGCGCTGGGCTATGTGGAACTGACCATGAAGTGCGTGAATTGCCACAAATATGTCCGCGGCGTGAAGGCGGCCGCCGAACTGCCGGAAAACAAAAAACAGGCCCGCGGCAAGTGAATAGTTTTCGACCCACCGCCTCGCTGGCCAAACTGCAACTGCGATCTGAACTGCTGGCGCGGGTGCGTCTGTTTTTTTCCGACCGCGAGTTTCTGGAAGTCGAAACGCCGATACTTTCGGCCGATGTGGTAGTCGATCGGCATTTGGATCCGCTGTCGACCGTGCTGGCCGACGATCTGCGAAAGCCCGAGCTTGGCCGCCGGCTGTGGTTGCAGACTTCGCCGGAGTTCGGCATGAAGCGGCTGTTGGCAGCCGGGGCGACGGCAATCTACCAAATCACAAGGGCATTCCGTAACGGCGAGGTTGGCCCGCTGCACAATCCCGAGTTCACGATGGTCGAGTGGTACCGAGTCGGCGACCACATGGAAGCCGGCATGACACTGCTTTCCGATTTGTGTCAGATGGTGCTGAACACGATGCCGGCGGAGCGATTGAGCTACGCGGCGGCATTTGAGCGGCACGTCGGTTTGAACCCGCACACGGCGACAGTGAATCAATTGGCAGCCGCTGCCGCGCAACAGCACATCACCGTACCGGCGGGATTGGGCGATGATCGCGATGGCTGGCTCAACTTGCTGTTGGCCGAATGTGTCGAACCGCATTTGGGGCAGTCGACGCCGACCATATTGTACGACTACCCGGCATCGCAGGCAGTGCTGGCAAAAGTGCGCGATGACGCGCCGCCGGTGGCCGAACGCTTCGAGCTTTACTACCGCGGCATCGAACTTGCCAACGGTTATCACGAGCTGCTCGATCCGGCCGTGCTGCGGCGTCGAAATGTCGCCGCCAATGCCGCGCGCATGGCCGACGGCAAGCCTCCGCTACCGGAAGAAAGCCGGTTGTTACAGGCGATGGAAGCCGGGTTGCCCCCCTGCACCGGCGTGGCGTTGGGTTTCGATCGGCTGGTGATGCTTGCCGCCGGCGAAATCGCTGGCCGAAGTGATGGCGTTTCCCATCGATCGGGCGTGAAAGCAGTCGCCGGTAAACGATATGCGGCAGGCAGTTCTGGCAATCAATTTCCGCGGACTACCGAACATTTCTCGCATGGCGTTAGAACCCGCCGTGCGCCATAATCAATGGCAGAGCCCTAACCAAAAAATCCATCCTGAACGGAGTATAAGCCATGAAGAGGCAATTTCTTTCCCTGCCGCTGCTTGCCATCGGCGCGCTGCTGCTGTGCACCACCGTTGCCCGGGCGGAAAACGAAGGCCAGGACGATTTAGATCAGGCCACCGAAAAGAAGCTGTCGGCCGAGAACAACATCGATCAGCTCTCGCAAGTGATCGATCTGTGCGAAAGCGCGATGGAAAAAGGCCTCGAAGCCACAAATAAGCAGTTCGCCAAAAATCTGCTGACCGGCACGTTAATGCAACGGGCCAGTATTCTTGTCAGGCAGACGCAAGCGCATCAGCGCGGCTGGCAACAGCAGCGGCTCAATGCCATTTCCGATCTTGAGAAGGCACTGAAACTCGATCCGAAGTTGGTGCCGGCACTGCTGCTCATGGCCAACTTGCAAGCCATGCGCACCGACCGCACTCATCCGGGCGATATCGAGGGGGCCACAAAATCGGCCCAGCAAGCACGCTCGAGGCCGCCGATCAGCCGGAGCAAAAAGTCGCGGCCCTGGTGCTGCTGGCAAAACTCACCGAAGACGCGGAGAAGAAGCTCGATTACTACAACCAGGCTCTGAAAATTGCGCCGGCGAATCTGCAGGCGCTGTTCGAGCGCGGCCTCACGTTGCTGGCTGCCGAGAAAACCGAACCGGCGCTGGCCGATTTAACCGCCGCGGCCAAAGCCGATCCGGAGAATGCCGAAGTGCAACTGGCGCGGCACGGTTCTGGCGGTTCTTAAGCGGACCGACGAAGCGCTGGAAGCTTTCGGTCAGGCCATCAAACTAGCGCCCGAATCGCCGCTGCCCCTTGTTCAGCGTGCGCGCCTCTTTGCCCAGCAGAAGCGGAACGACGAGGCCCTTGCCGATCTGAATCGCGCGCTCGAGCTCGATCCAGAGAATCTCGCAGTCTTGCTGTACCGAGCCCAGGTGCATCAGCAATGCGCACGATCCGAAGGCGGCCCGGGCCGATGTCGATACGGTGCTGAAAGATCATCCCGGCTTGCTGGAAGCCATCCAGTTGCACGGAATCATTGCCGCCAGCGATGGCGATTTCCCGCAAGCCATTGCCGATTTCGAGAAGCTCGGCAAGGCGGCTCCCAAGAATCCGCAAATTCTCACTCAACTTGGCATGCTGTACGGGCTCGATAAGCGACCGCGCAAGGCCATCGAAAAATATTCTGACGCCCTGGCGATCGATCCCGAAAGCATTGCCGCCCTGCGTGGCCGGGCCGATTCGTATCTGAACATCGGCAAACATGCCGAAGCAATTCCCGACTATGAGGCCGCACTCAAAATTCAGCCGGACGATTCCAGCCTGCTCAACAATCTGGCGTGGGTCTTGGCCACCTCGCCCGACGACAAAGTGCGGGATGCTAAACGGTCGATCGAGCTAGGCGAGAAGGCGGCCAAGCTGACCGAGTACAAAAAATCGCACATCCTCAGCACGTTGGCCGCTGGCTATGCCGAATCGGGCGACTTCGCCAAAGCCCGCGAGTGGTCGCAAAAAGCCGTTGACCTGGGCAGCGACGACCCGGAAACCGCCGACCAGTTGAAAAAAGAACTTGCCAGTTACCAGGCCGAAAAACCGTGGCGCGAACGGCAAGAGCAAGCAGAGAACGACGGGACAAAGTCCGCGGACAAAGATTCTTCCACCACCAAAACTCCGCCGCCGGCCACCCCCGACACCGATTCCGCCGCGGCCAAAGACGCGCCCACCCGCAAGCAGTAATAGGTGTGCGAGTCTCGTGTGTGTCAGGGTGGCTCGGACAGTGATGTCCGGGCGGCGCAGCCGCAAGAGGCACTTGACCAAGACTCGAAACTTTGAGTTGAGTAACGATTTCTCACCGCCTCTTGTCGCAGTCGCGACCATCGATACGCCGATCGGCTTTATCGAGGCCACCCGCGCCCATGCGCAAACAGTAGCGACGTCTGCTATTCCACAATTACGCGCACCGGATTGGTGTAGAACATCAAATCGGGTCCACCAGGAACCGTACGTCGGCCACGGGCGCGAACGACAACTCCTTTTGCCGACGGTCGCAGCGAAAATGTCAGCGCTGGCGCCACGTCAGTCACGGGCTGCTTCATCACTAGTTTGGCGCCCGATTCATCGATGGCAATCAATTCGATATCGCTCAGCGCATTTGGCTTGCCTTCCCAATCGGTTTCCGGTGCCTTGCAGGTGACTTGAACCTTCACTTCGCTGCCGGTGGGAATGGCGATGGTTTCGCCCGCTTGGGCGGGCGCGACAAACCGACGGCGTCAACTTGGATCTGCACTTCGCGGGCAATATGCCCGTGAGCGCCGAAAAAAGTGCCCGCTTGCAGCGCCTGGAACACGCCGCGGCGGCTCTTCTCGGGCACATACAGCCAGGTTTCGGCAAACTCGCCGGGCCAGAAATCGTGTAAGTCGCCAGGATCGGCATTGTGAAAATCGGAATCGGTTTGCGCACCCCACACGTCAATTCCCTGACGCAGAAGCTGATCCCAAGCATCTCCGAGGCGCGTGACGGCCGGGTCCCAGCGGTCGATTAGTTCTTGCTGCTTTCGATACGAACCCAGCGGGTTGGCACGTTGGTGTCCCGGGCCGCCCTCCATGCCCACCACCAGCGGATTAAGCTGCCGCATGCGCACAAACTCGGCCACGATGTCGGTGCTAACATCGCGTTTGCGTGTGGGATGGTTATAAACAACGATTGGCGAAAGTCCGTCGGCCGTGCCATTCTTGGCCAGCCACTGCAGCGCCTGATCGGCTAGCGCCGGCCCCTCGTCGTCGCGCCCCAATTCATCGAAGTCGGCCTTGAACTGTGCGAGCAGCGGCCCTTCGCGCTCAATCGGCGGCAGAAAAACGTTGGCGTGCTGATCGCCTCCAAACGGCGGCACGTTCCATTCCAACCCGGCCAGCACAATCATTTCCGGATGCGCTTGCGCGCTTCTGCAATCGCTTCAAAGTAAGGCTGCGTGGCCGCCGTCAAATTACGATCGCCGTGGTCGGTAATGGCCACCACCTGACAACCAAACGAGGCCGCCTTGTCGACCACTTCGGCCACGCTGCTGCTGCCGTCAGAAAACTTGGTATGCGCGTGCAGATCGGCTTTGAGCCATTGCCCTTTACCAATCCAATCGACCTCGTGCACAAACCGCGCCTTCGGCGGCTCGTGCGAACACCCTGCCTGGAAGCCGAGGGCGGCCAAGAGCGCGATACAACAACGATAACGGTTACGAACTGGCAACATTCACTGCAACGCTGATTGAACGATGATGGCGGCCGTGGCTCCCCCTCCGCGGAACAGTGTAATTCCTTCCGCCATGCGTAGCAAATCGGTATTTGCCCGTGTATCGCCATAGCCGGAGCGGCAACGCCCTCCGTAGTTGGGCGAGTGGACGATCAACTCACTATTCTCCGGAGGGCGTTGCCACTCCGGCTAGAAAAGCTACAAATTTGTGAGTAGTGCGCGATTCTGCAAAAAGATTCCCGCGCCATGCTTACGATTGCAACGCGAAATCGGTAGAGCGGGTCAGCTTTTCCCACTTTTCGAATTCATCGCGAAGCACAGCCAGCTTTTCCGTGGCACGTTCGTAAGCGCTAGCGCCAAGCAGCAGGTGCAAGGGCGGATTAGCCGAGGTGACCGCCTTCACAATGGCTTCAGCCCCCAGCGCCGGATCGCCTTCTTGCTGTCCGTCGGTTTCATCACGCCAGGTGCGCGTGCGGCCCGCTGTTTCTTCGTAATCGGCAATCTGGCATTGGCCACCGGCAGACCACTGCCGAGGAAATCGGTTCGAAATGGCCCGGGCTCAACGATGGTCACCCGAATTCCTAGCGGCGCAACTTCTTGCGCAAGCACTTCCGAAAGACCTTCGACGGCAAACTTCGTCGAGCAGTAGATGCCCCAGCCTGGCCAACCGGTGAGTCCGCCGATGGATGACAAATTGACAATTCGGCCACTGCGTTGTTTCCGCATTTGCGGCAGCACGGCGCGCGTCACCCGCAACAGACCAAACACATTCGTTTCAAAAACTTTTTTCACCTCGGCATCGTTGCACTCTTCCACCGCCCCCAACAGTCCGTGCCCGGCATTGTTCACCAGCACGTCGATGTGCCCAAACCGTTTGATCGCCGCATCAACTGCGGTGGAGATCTGTTTTTCATCGTTCAGATCGAGCGGGGTTGCCAGCAGCCGATCGGCCGACTCTTTGAAAGCCGCCGCAACCTGCTGCGGTTCCCGCGAAGTCGCAACCACCGAATCGCCCCGCTTCAAAGCAGCACGAACCAATTCTTGACCAAACCCTCGTGACGTTCCTGTAATGAACCAAACGAGCGATTTCATAACAGCCTCCTTCGTGGCAACCGCAAGCGTCGCCCTAGTGCGTGCCCCTGATAAAATCCGCCCGGTAATGCAACCGGCTTTCCAGAACCGGCACCCCGCAATTTTCCAGCGCGGACGCAAACAGACAAGGGCCGGCCCGGATGCCATCGGCTCTGCCAGTGCTGATCGTCAATGCCTACAATTTGTACAAGATCGACCTCAAACTTCCGTGGTTTCCCCGATTCATTCTATGTCATCCTTGCTCGACGACGGTTTTGTGGTGACCGAAAGTGTCGTCGGCGATACGGATTTAGCCGCACTGATTGCCGCACTGGAAACTGCTGAAGCCGACGGACGATTGGTCCGCGATGGACAGTCGTATGCAATCCGCAATCTGCTCGCAATTCCAGCCGTCGCCGAACTGGCACGCAGCCCAATGATTCGGCAGTTAGTCGAGCCGCACCTCGGTCCGGATTGCTTCGCCGTCCGAGGAATTCTGTTCGACAAGATTCCCGAAGCCAACTGGAAAGTCGCCTGGCATCAAGACTTGACGATTGAAGTGCAAGAGCGAATTGAAGTGGATGGCTTCGGCCCGTGGTCTATCAAGGCGGGCATTCATCACGTGCAACCGCCCGTTGCCATTCTGGAGCAAATGCTTGCCGTGCGAATTCACTTGGACGACTGCGGGCCGGAAAATGGTCCGCTGCGCGTCGTTCCCAAGTCGCACTGTCTGGGCCGATTGACTATCGACCAAATGCTCGCCCTGCGCGACCAGCACGGTGAAGTTTCTCTCCCGGTGCATCAAGGCGACGTCATCCTCATGCGCCCGCTACTGGCCCACGCATCTTCCGCCGCCGAATCCCCAGCCCACCGCCGTGTGATCCACCTGGAATTCGCCGGTTACAAGCTGCCGCGCGGACTGCGCTGGCGTGTAAAAAGTCAATTCGACCGCGCCTGATAACAGCGATTGCTTCAAACCTTCTCTAGCTACCTCGGATGCGCACGGTTGCTTCATCCACAATCCATAGTTTTCCCGACAGCGACTCGACTTCGAATACCGGCAACAGCCTTGCAAGCATGGCAAGAATGCGATGCTTGTCTTGCCGTGCGAGCCGCAACACGATGATTCCAGCACAAGCCTCAGGTGGATAGGCGCGGATGTCGGCAAAATCCAAGTCCAGCGTTATCACTACCCGATTTTCCTGCTGGCACACTGCGGCGATATTCGGATCGGGTTTGCCGCCTAATTGCTGCTGGGGGACGGTGACCGCGTCATGGCCGGCGGAGGTGAGCAACTCAGCCGCTTCCACTGGCAGGTTCTCATCCACTTTGAAGCTCAGCATTACACGGCACCGGCGGGCAAAGGAACAGTTCGTTCACGAGCCAGTTCAGCGGCGTAGTCCAGGGCGGCTTGAATATCTTTTGTCTGTAGCGTTGGATAGCTTTTCAGCAACTCGGCGGTGTCCACACCAGCGGCCAGATTGTCCAAAACGACCGAGACCATAATTCGCGTACCTTTGATGCACGCTCGACCGTGACAAATGGCCGGATCAACGCTAACACGTTCTCGCCAATTCATGGCAAAGTCCTCGTTGAGATTCTGTTAATTCCGGTTAGCTTAATTGTATCAGCCGACATTCTGCGCTGAAATCTCAATCGGCAGCTTATGCCGTCGATTCACCCGCCCACCGACGCATCATTCGCCACAATCCGCCTTGCGAATGAGTCACGCTGGGAAGATTGCATTTAGTGCATCTATGAAAGCAACTCATCGAAGACCTGGATCCCTTCCAGAACCGTGGCATTCCGGACAGGTTACTAGACCGGTCCCGTTGCATGTTTTGCAGGGCACACGAATTTTTTTGTCTTCGTAAATCGTAGTTCCCGTAACCGGTTCGCGATATTTCACAACACGTTGTGTCGATCCAACCGTGCCGTTTTGACAATCAGGACAACGCATTTTGCCAGATCCCCGGCAGATGACGCACCCGTCGTCCTCAATGCATTGAGTATGGACTTTTCCACCAATTGCAAGTTGAACTTCTCTGGCCCCTTTGCATTGGATGAGCACAGTCGATTTACTTGCAAGACCGTCTACGGCGGGCCAATCTAACTTGTCAGTCGAACCGAGATTTGGATGGAAATCCGAAATGTTTTTGGATAGAAACGGCAGAACTTGTTCGATCGGGATTCCCCCGCCTAATTGCCCCAACTCCAGATGAAAGCCGACACGAACGACGGCAATGACGTGACCCATGTTATCACAAACCGGCCCACCGCTGTTTCCGTGATTTGTTGATGCGTCCCACAAACACATATTTTCGGTTTCTGGGTCTGGCAAACCAACCAATGTTCCGCGTGTCGATTTCAGGCCCTTTCCGATTTTGAAGAATTCGGGGTATCCAAGAACCATGATGTCTGTGCCGCGAGCCGGAAGATGCTCACCGAGAGGAATCGCCGGCGCGTCTAATTCTTCACAGCGAAGCAGAGCCAGGTCTGGTGTCTCCGATTTGGCCACGACATTTGCGGCAAAAAGTTTGTCTGTAGATCCATTGGGATCGCTTACGAAGATGGAGATATTGCCCTCAATTACATGACGATTTGTGAGAACATAATGCGGTTGGACTACGAATCCGGTGCCGCCGGACGTAACAATCCAGCCTCCTGGGACTTGCGGTTTGGCAGGCGATTTACCAGATGATCTTGGATTGGGATTCGCCGGAGGATCGGCTTTCGGCTGCTCTTGCTCATCGCTGGAGACAATCGGCGACATGTACAGCCATCCCTGCCGCGCGGATTCTTGCATGTTCCCTTGTTTCAAGAGCTGCCCAAATAATTCGCTATAGCTGGCCACCGTGGACGATGGAATCGCGAGATTTCTGGCGCTTGCCTGGCTCAATATTCGATGAATGTTGTGGGCTAATTCCGGAGTTGCTGAATCAATTTCAATCGCATTTCGTAAGTGCTTGATCGCACTTTGATGGTCGTTAACCATAACCTCTGTCAGCGCGATGTTGTTCAAGGTGCATTGATTCTCCGGTTCTCGCCGCAAGCATTCTGTGAAATGCGATTTTGCTTCAGCGTAATTTCGATTGCACGCGCTTAACACGCCTAACAAAAAATCAGCACGGGTCCCGTTGGCATCCACCTGGCTTGCTTTTTCGAGTTTCTGCCGAGCGACTTCCTCGTTTTTAAGCGCCATTAATTCTATTGCTTCTTTAACCAGCGACTCAGCTTTAACGCGCGATTTTTCCACTTCCTCGCGCGAAACCCAGTTCTTTCCGAGCCTCACATAGTCACGATTCGCGGCTTCCTCTAGCGGCGGAAGCTTCTTGCGGACAAGATCCTTGGCATCGTTGGATGCAAACTTATCGGCGAGAAACAGCTTGTAGATTAAGAGCGCATCCTTCGCACTACGGCACTCTTGGGCTTCGCGATCAAGTGCAGCCACTAAAAGAGAAGCCGATTTCGGCCTCGACGCGAGCGGCTTGTCCGGTTTCGCGTCGTCCTTTCCGTCGATGGGTAAGTTTGCGCTTTGGTGTGACGACGCGAGCGCAATTCGCTTTTGGGCTTTTTCCTTCGGCAAGCCGCTTAGCTTGGTTACGGCTTTTTGATACCAATATGAAGCCCTGCGACGCATCGCGTCTTGCACATCTTCCGACTCTTTCTCGCTCAAGTTCCACTACTCGTCCGCCACCGAAACTTGGCCAGCTTCATCAGCAGGATTCGCCAAATCCTTCTTTGCGACGTTGTTCCACAAAAGATTGTTGGAGACTGCCAAGAGCGGAAGTCCACTTGCCCAATCGTCCTTCACAAAGCATCGAAACTGACCGACGATCAGATTTGCTGGCCCATTGCTTGCATCCTTTGCGATACTCTCCAAGGCAGCGGGTACGTCGCGATACGCAGACTTCGTCTTTTCAAGTTGTTTGCGCTGTACCTCACTTTCCGCTATAAGCTTTGTATCGCCAGTCCGTTTGGAGGCAGAGACATTAAATTCCGCGAGGCGATCTGCTAACTCAAATCGCTCAGTGCCGACAACTTGACCCAGCAAACGGCTCGCTGAGCCCGCGAGCTTGCGAAAGTCTGGGACTGCTTCTGGCGCAATGGCCGTTGATTCGAGTGATTGAGTCTTTAGAGCAAATACATCGATCTTGAACCGCTCCGCCAACTTGTCAATTGCATTCTCTGCGACATCGAAATCTCCGCCAGCCACCGCTACGTCCTTGGCGATCCGCCAAAGGGCATATTGCGAGGCATCGTCGCCGTGCGTGTCAGTGGCAACTTGGATCAGTTTTTTTGCGAGCGCGATGCGCTGCAGAGGTTTCTTTGCGGCTTGATACTCGTCGCGATATACTTCCGCGATGCTTTTTTGCGCTGCGTCTTGTTGATCTTTAGGTGGAACTTCCACGCGATCAGCCCCGAGAACGTTTGAAACTATAAAGGCACAACATGCAACGAGACATACGTCCCCAGTTCGACTGAACGGAATCATTTGAGAGCCCCCTCAAAAAACGCGAGGTTGGCGAGCGGATTTATTTCCGAAGGTGCCTGCATGCAAAGTCGCACCTAGATCAGCCCACTAGTCCCGAAAGTGCGACCCCCACAAAGGAGCGGGCTAATTCTAGTCCCATTGAGTACCGTAAACAAGCTGCGCATAGTGCAGGCTTGCAAAATGTTAGCAATCGGCTGCATTGAATTGGGCGGCGCAAATCCAGGCAATGGAAGTTGCCATGTCCGACTTAATCGTCAGATTCTTTCATCCCCCCACCACTTCCAGCTCCACCGGCACGTTGCCGCGAGTGGCGTGGGAGTACGGGCAGATTTTTTCGTGGGCTTCTTGCACGAGTGGGGCGAGTTCGGCCTGCGGGAGCGATTTGTCTTCGACGTGCATTTTCACGGCCAGGCCGAAGCCACCCCCTTCGCGCGGGCCGATGGAGACAGAGCAAGTGATCTTCGCGCCCGAGGCGTTTTTCTTGTGCTGCTTGGCCACGAAGTCGAGCGCGCCGCCGAAGCACGCGGCGTAGCCGGCGGCGAACAAATGCTCCGGCGTGCTGGTACCCGGCTTGCCCGGGCCACCCATCGCTTTAGGCACCGACAAGTCGGCTTTCACCAGACCATCGCTCGATTCGGTATGGCCGTTGCGGCCGCCGGTTGCAGTTGCACTAACCGTCACGAGCGGATTGATCTTGTCCATGGTTGCACCTTGTGACTTTTGATGTGACGAGGAATGGGTTGGTCCGAGGTAAGACCGATTCTAGCAAACCGCAAGGCGGCGTTCGAGAATAGCCAGGGGCTTGAGCCCCTGGTAGGGCCGTTTTCTCCGACAAAGCCCCGGGTGGCCCGGACAGTTTGTCCGGGCGGCGCAAAGCCGCAAGAGGCTCTTGGTCAGGATTCAAAACGCGCAGTTCGGTCGCGATTTCTCCCGGCCTCTCGTTGCTATCGCGACCTCGATATGCCTGCGACTTTATCGAGGCCACCCACCTTCAGGGTGGCGATTCCCTGAACGAAGTGCAGGGCATGGAAAAAATCGCGCAAACTCAACCACGCCCCTTCTGGGCGTGCCACCCAAAAAGATTAAACTGGCACACGATCGGCTCAATTCGTATATTTGCATATGTACACTTATAGGATAAAATTTGCGAGTGGAACTGCGATTGACCCCGTGCTTCGGCAGACTTGGCGTCTGCTGACGAGGCGTTGCAAAGCGTTTAGCAATGCAAGCGAGGCCGACGATGGCTGGTGTTTACCCTGGCACTACGCAGCGCGAGTCGCGGTTTGCGCAAATTGCCGAGCGAAAAATCGCGGGGCATGAAGCGCGGTTGGGGCCGAGGGTGCAATGCCCGCCGCAAAACGGCGTTTTTCCCAGGGAATTCGGAGCATTGCACCCGCCACCTCGGACTGTTCGATTTTCTCGTTGGGAAAACATGGCGAAATCCTCGGGCGAAACGTGCGTTTTGGAAAATCACGCCACGCGGCGCGGGAACAGTCGTGGTGCAATGCACGGTTTCCGCGGGAAATTCGCTTGTTCAATCGGTTGGCAGTTTGTCATCCCTGGAACACGGCTTTTGCAAACCGGCTTGTTGCTCGAGGAAAACTGATGAGAATTGTCAGTGGCAACGGTTTACCGCATCGAAGTGGAGACATCCTCAGATTGATAAGGAAGCCAGGAAGTTAGGAAGCCAGGAACGGGCAACAGCAATACAATTTCCTGGTTTCCTAACTTCCTGGATTCCCAATTCGTTCGCGGCGTTCAATTCAAAAAGTGTTCCGACATGACCAACTCGGCCTATGAATTCGATGTGCTGGTGATCGGTGCAGGCCATGCCGGGTGCGAGGCGGCGTTGGCGGCGGCGCGGATGGGGGCACGCACGGCGCTGCTCACCACCAACTGCGATACCGTGGCGCAGATGAGTTGCAATCCGGCAATCGGCGGCGTGGCGAAGGGGCAGATCGTCCGCGAGATCGATGCGCTGGGGGGCGCAATGGGTCAAGCGATCGATGCCACCGGCATTCAGTTTCGTCTCTTGAACCGCCGCAAAGGCCCGGCCATGCACAGTCCGCGGGCACAGGCCGACAAAAAGGCGTATCAGCAAGAGATGAAGCGGATTGTGGAGTCGCAACCGAATTTGGTGCTGCGGCAGGAAGTGGTGGAGGATTTGCTGGTTGAGGAGGTCAGAGGTCAGTGGTCAGTGGTCAGTGGTCGGACAGAGGAGTCGGCGGTCAGCGGTCAGGCGTCAGGAATCACCTTGTCGACAGACAACGGACAACGGACGACGGACAATTCGTCAGCAACCGCTTACCGACTACGGCCTACCACCTACTCGATCAGCGGCGTTCGTGTTCGCGGCGATGCGGTTTATCACGCCAAGTGCGTCATCCTGACGACCGGCACGTTTTTGCAAGCGATTATGCATACCGGCGAAACGAAAACGGCCGGCGGTCGCGCGGGCGAGGGGACAACGTCGGGCATCAGTGCGGCGCTTAATCGGTTGGGCTTCGAGTTGGCGCGATTCAAAACCGGCACGCCGTGTCGGTTGAATGGCCGGACGATCGATTATGCGAAGTGCGAAATTCAGCCGGGCGATGACGAGCCGCAGCCGTTCAGTTTTCTGACCGATCGGTTGTCGCAGCGGCAGCTGCCATGTTGGATCACGTACACCAGCGAAGCGGTGCATGAGTTGATCCGCGCGAATTTGCATCGGGCGCCGATGTATTCCGGCCAAATCCAATCGCGCGGGCCACGGTATTGCCCATCCATCGAAGACAAGGTGGTGCGGTTCGCCGACAAAGAACGGCATCAACTGTTTTTGGAGCCAGAGGGACGACACACGCTGGAAATTTACGTCAACGGCATTTCGACCAGTTTGCCGCGCGATGTGCAAGACGCCATGCTGCGATTGGTTCCCGGCTTGGAGAATGCCGAGATCATGCGCTACGGCTATGCGGTCGAGTACGATTATGCTCCGCCACAGCAGTTGTGGCCCAGTTTGGAAACGAAAAGTGTAGCCGGACTGTACTTTGCCGGGCAGATCAACGGCACGACCGGATATGAGGAAGCCGGTGCCCAAGGATTGATGGCCGGGATCAATGCGGCATTGAAACTGCGCGGCGAAGAGCCGTTGGTGCTGGCGCGCGAGCAGGCTTACATCGGCGTGCTGATTGACGACCTGGTTACGCGCGGGGTCGACGAGCCTTACCGCATGTTTACCAGCCGCGCGGAATTTCGTTTGTCGCTGCGGCAAGACAACGCCGATCGCCGACTCACTTCGCTGGGTAGGCAAATTGGGTTAGTCGACGACCTTCGCTGGCAGCGCCTCAATAAAAAGGAAGCCGAGATTGCCCGCGTGCTGGCAATGCTCACCGCGACACGCACGGGCGACATAAGTCTGGAGAAACTGCTGCGGCGGCCGGAAACGGCTTGGGCCGATCTAGCGGCCCAACTCCCCGAACTTGCCGAAGTGCCGACCGAAGTGGCGCGACAGATTGAATACGACGTGAAGTATGCCGGTTACCTGGTGCGCGCAAGATACGGAAGTAGAGCGCATGCGGCGGCTGCACGAGAAACGAATTCCCGAGAGTTTCGACTTCGCGGCACTGTCGCAAATGCGTACGGAAGCTCGGGAAAAACTGACGAAAGTGCGGCCGATTAGCCTGGCACAGGCGAGCCGAATCAGCGGCATTACTCCGGCCGATGTGGCCATTTTGCTGGTGCATTTGAAATGATCGCGAGCGAGCTTTGCCCAATGTCGGCCCGAACACGGGCGGTTACGGGGAAATTTGCGTTCTGCGTAAGCTGTTTGTAGTCTGGCGGTTGCGGCAAATGGATCAATCTTGACCCAATCCGCAAGCTGGCTATAATTCGCATGGATGGCAATTTCGGTAAGCCGGGTTAGCTCTGAGCCGTGTTGCCCTCCGGATGGGCGACTCTGTTTCGCTCAGGCTGACACGGAGTCTAGTGCGTCATGGTTGGACGAGGTAGCTATTCCTGGTGAGGCCGCTGGCGACGACCGCAGCGGTGCTCGTCTTAGCGCGACATGGAGGACTAGGTGCCCCCGGGGCTTCTTGTGGATTAGATGCCAACCGCGGGTCCCGCTACGACTAGCTGCGCCACGGCTAGTGAGAGGTTAGCAAGCAAGCATGAAAACCGTATTCACGACCGGCGAGGCGGCCAAAATCTGCAAGGTTAGCCAGCAAACCATTATCCGTTGCTTCGATTCGGGGCAGCTCAAAGGCTTCCGCGTGCCCGGCAGTCGCTTCCGCCGAATTCCGCGAGCCGAATTGTACTCGTTTATGCGTGACAACGGCATTCCGACCGACGCCCTGGAAAGCGGCAAGCGGAAAATCTTGGTGGTCGATGACGATCAAGAATTGGTCGATCTGATTGTCGAGGTACTGGAAAAAGACGGCCGCTTTGAAGTGCGCTCGGTGAACAACGGCTTCGACGCCGGCATGATGGTCAAGGAATATCATCCGGACCTGATTGTGCTCGACGTCATGCTGCCCGACATTAACGGCCGCGAAGTTTGCCAGCGGGTGCGCAGCGATAAGACGATGGACGATGTGAAAATCATTTGCATTTCCGGCATGATCGAAAACGACAAAGTCGAAGATTTGAAAGCCGCCGGCGCGAACGATTTTATGCACAAGCCGTTTGAAGTAGAGACCCTCGTGGATCGTATCGGCTCGCTGCTGGATGTGGAATCGGTTGCGACCGGCTGAATGGGAAGTTAAATCGGTTGCGACCGGTACTTGCGCGAAACTCCAAGCTCAGGGTTGCAACCCCTGAGCTTTTTTGTTGCCGTTAACCATGACTTCGCGCCTCATGCTCACGCTGCCGCCATTGGTCTGTGGCGCTGCCGAGTGGCGGCTGCCGCTGTGCGATGTCACGGCATTGGCGCTGGCCGGCGCGTTGGTGGAGACGAACAAAGCCAGGCGAGCGGCTGAACTGGCCGGTGTGTTGACAGTCGATCCGGCGTTTGCGGTTTGGACCGTATTTTCGCTGGCAAATCGCACATCGGGTTCAATTCCGCCAACCGAGCCGCAATCGGTTGCCTCGATCGCAGAGTGGCTTAGCCCGCGGCTGATTCAATTGTTCAACGGGTCCGCTTCGCCACCATCAACTGAGTTCACTGCTGAGCAGCACAGTCGATTTGCGGCACTCGTCGCGGAAACAATTCCAGCGGCGCGAGACTCGATTCGTGGGCTTTCGCCGGAAGAAGCTTGGTTGCATCCGCGCTATTTAGCACTGCTGACCGCTAAATGGCGCGAATGGCTGGACGCAACAGCGGCCGACAAATTGGTTTTGGGAGCTTCTCCACATCCGCTTGTGGAACTCTGGCCGCTGGAACCAGTGACGGTCTCCGAATCGCTCGCTGCCGATTCGCGCGGCGGGCGATGAAGCGTGGCGGCATTGGCTGACGGAAATTCCCGGCGTGCAACCGTTGTTGCCGCAGCTCGTATCGCAGCTTTGCCGGCTGGCGGAGCTGGAAAGCAATTTTGATCGAACGTTGCAAACCGCGAAGCTGGATGCGCTCAAGGAATTTGCTTACGGCGCCGGGCATGAGCTGAACAATCCGCTCGCCAACATCGCCAGCCGCGCACAAACGCTTCTCAAGGAAGAAACCCACCCCGAGCGGCGGCGGCGTTTGGCCGCCATCAACACGCAGGCTTTTCGGGCTCATGAAATGCTGGCCGACATGATGCTCTTCGCGCGGCCACCGCAACTTACACTTGCGAAGGTTGACATCGTGCGATTGACCGATGAGGTGGTATCGGAATTAGTCGACGATGCTCAAACTCAGCAAACCACTTTGCAGCGCACCGGCGCCGGTGGAGTGCTGCTGATGGACGCCGATCCTGTGCAGCTTCACGTGGCATTGAAGGTTCTGTGCACCAATTCATTGGAAGTGCTGGGCCGGGGCGGCAATTTAACCGTCGAAATTCGCCGATCCGATGAGATGGCCGAGCTCAGCATCCGCGACGATGGCCCCGGCATCGCGCCGGAAATCCGCGAAAAGATCTTCGACCCGTTCTTCTCAGGCCGAGAAGCCGGCCGTGGCCTGGGATTTGGCCTCTCGAAGTGCTGGCGGATCGTCAGGCTGCACGGCGGCACGATTGAAGCAGCCAAAAATGCCTCGGGCGGGGCGGAATTCATCATCCGGTTGCCGCTGCTCAACGTTCAAATCTAGTTGCATTCCGTCGCGTCATATATTATATAGAAATTGCTTATCGTTTGGTGGCGGTTCGCGCATTGCTGCGTTTTAGCGGCGATGACCGTGGGAGCGGGAGAGAGGCAAATGGAACCGAAGCAGGCGTGTGCTTATGGTGCTGCGCCACTGCTGATTTTTAAGCGGCGCTGCTCGACTCGGTTTAATTGATCTTTCGATATCGGGGAGCTAATCGCCATGAATCGCGACGTTCCGCGCTGCGCAGCCGAGCCTTCACCCTCGTCGAGTTGCTCGTCGTCATCGCGATCATCGGAATTTTGATTGCCTTGCTCTTGCCCGCCGTCCAAGCCGCCCGTGAATCGTCACGGCGAACGCAGTGCTCAAATCAGCTCAAGCAGTGGGGGCTTTCAGTGCAGGCCTACGTGCTCGCGCAGAAACACTTGCCGATTGGATCGCGCACACTCCCCGGCAAACCTGGGTCATGCACCTCTGGCCCTACATGGAAGAAACCGGCTTGGCCGCTCGAAACAATCTCAACAACGATTTCTATCTTCCCCCGGGCAGTATCGATTTTTCAATGGCTGGCCTCTGTGGACAATTTGTGTCGCTGTATAACTGTCCCGATGACTTTGGCTCCGATCAAAATAATCCGACGACACAACACCAGCGGCGGCGTGGCAACTATGTGGTGAATTGGGGTAATTCTCTTTATGGACAGAATCCAGAACCACTGGGCAAAGCGCCTTTTTCGCAAGTAAATGGCTCGCCCAGCAAACCGCGGATTACGAAAATCAACATGCTTGTCGACGGAACTTCCCATACTCTGCTGATGTCGGAAGTTCTCAAGGCGCAGAGTCCGCAGGATAACGATTGGCGCGGCGATATTCACAACGATCAGGGAGAATGTCGTTTTCACACGCTGTTGACGCCCAACACTTCAGCTCCCGACGTCATCAAAAACGGCTGGTTTCAAGACACGAACGACCCCTTGATGCCGGCCGTTGCCGGCGCAGCCGATGCTCAAGTAACTGCCGCTCGGAGCCGACATCCCGGCGGTGTGAACGCTTCCTTCTGTGATGGGTCGGTCCACTTCATCAGCGATTACATCTCTCTCGCCACCTGGAAGGCTCTGGGCACAATGAATGGGAAAGAAACCGTCGGAAGTTTCGAGTAGTCGGGCGGCCGGCCCAATGAAGCGTCAACTGCCAGCAATGACGAACCGTCTTTTTTGCGTTTTGCTGCTCGCCGTATTTTATTCGTCCGGCTGTTCCGCAAAGAACGAAGGCATCGTGACCGGCAACGTCACGGTCGATGGCAAGCCGGCAGAGCTGGGCTCGCTGGCGTTTTTCCCGGCCGATGGGAAATCTCGCAGCTCCGGAACAAAAATCATTGCCGGAAAGTACACCGCCAATGTGCCCGTGGGACTGCAGAACGTCGAGATTCGCGTGCCCAAGGTGGTCGGGCAGCAGAAGCTGTACAACACGCCTGATAGCCCAATCCAGCCAATTATGGCCGAAGTGTTGCCAGCCAAGTACAACAATCAGACCGAGTTGCAATTGGACGTAAAGCCCGGTGTCAACGAGAAGGATTTCATCCTGACCACCAAGTAACGACTGGGTTGCTGCTGGCAATGTCGCTCTATGACATCGAAGTGACGAAGATCGATGGCCAGAAGCAAAAGCTGGCCGATTACAGGGGGCAAGCTCTACTGATTGTGAATGTCGCCAGCCGGTGCGGCTTCACGTCGCAGTACGCCGGGCTGGAATCGCTGTATCAGAAGCACAAGAACCAGGGTTTCAGCGTGCTGGGATTTCCCTGCGATCAGTTCGGCCATCAGGAGCCGGGCAGCGAGGCGGAAATCAGAGAGTTCTGCTCGACGAACTACAACGTCAGCTTCCCGATGTTCGCCAAAATCGAGGTGAACGGTCCCGGCGCGCATCCGCTATATCAATTTCTCAAATCCGAGAAGAAGGGCCTGCTTGGCACGCAAGCCATCAAGTGGAATTTCACGAAATTCCTGGTCGATCGCCAGGGCGAAGTGATCAAACGATACGCGCCGACAACGACGCCGGATAAAATTGCGGACGACGTCGAACGCTGCTTGGATGGTTCCAGCTGATCGTCGATGACCAGAAAGTGAGGATGCCATGGAAACCGCACCGACTAAACTCGACCAGTTCCTGGGCAAGATGCTGGGCGATATTGGCGCTGCGTTTTCCGGCGCGCTGGTTTTGATTGGCGACAAACTCGGGCTATACAAAGCGTTTGCCGAGCACGGGCCGCTTTCGGCCGAGGAATTGGCGAAGCGAACCAACACCGCCGAACGGTATGTGCGCGAATGGCTGGCGGCGCAAGCAGCGGCAGGATATGTGAATTTCGATGCAGCGACGCAAAAGTACAGCATGAGCCCTGAACAAATTACGGTGCTGGCCGATGAAAAGAGCGAATTCTGCATGCTCGGCGGATTCGAGTGCATCGCCTCCACCTATAAAGACGAGCCGAAGGTGACCGCCGCGTTTCAATCGGGCAGCGGCGTTGGCTGGCACGAGCACAGCCAATGCCTCTTCCGCGGCACGGAACGGTTCTTCCGCAGCGGATACGCGGCCCATTTGGTGCAAGATTGGCTACCGGCTCTCGACAGTGTCGTGGAAAAACTCCACCGCGGTGCAACCGTGGCCGACGTTGGCTGCGGACATGGCGCTTCGACGATTCTGATGGCTCAGGCTTTTCCAAACTCAAAATTTGTCGGCTTCGACTATCACCTGGCCTCCGTTCATCGAGCCGAACAAGCGGCCCGCGATGCCGGCGTCGGCAAACACTGTCACTTTGAAGTTGCCGCGGCCAAGGATTTTCCCGGCAATGGATACGACCTTGTCACGTTTTTCGATTGCCTGCACGACATGGGCGATCCAGCAGGCGCTGCCAGGCACGTTTTGCAATCGCTCAAGCCTGATGGCACGTGGATGATTGTCGAACCATTCGCCGGTGATTCGACGATCGATAATCTCAATCCGGTGGGGCGTATTTTCTACGCGGCGTCCACCATGGTTTGCGTCCCGGCTTCGCTTAGCCAGGAAGTCGGCTTGGCGCTGGGCGCTCAGGCCGGTGAAGCGAGATTGAGATCGGTCATTGAACAGGGCGGTTTCACCCGCGTTCGCCGCGCGACCGCGACACTATTCAATATGATCCTGGAAGCGCGGCCGTGACTGGCCCGTTTTCACACCGCAAACTCAACGAAGCTTTTCCAGCTTATCGTAGAAGTGCTATCACGGGCCCAAAGTTCGGTCCGCAGTGATCTTGTGTGCGACTGCGCTATGACCTAAGCTTTTGGCACTGCACGTGTTACTAAAGGGGCACCTAGAGCGCACACCGCCCGTCAAGGAAGACTGGTCGTCATGTTGCATGAAATGCACTCGGTGAGCACGCCGGATTCTTTGCCAATATCCGGTAGTCAATCTTCTACAGCCGCGCAACCAACCGTCGCGTTTCCGTCGCTGCACCAAATGGCGGGACCATTGCGGCAGGCGATCTTTCGCACGCAGCAGTGGTTGGTTTCGCAACAGCGCGCCGACGGCTATTGGGTTGCTGAGCTGGAAGGCGATTCGATTCTGCAAAGCGAGTTTCTGCTGCTCTTGGCGTATCTTGGAGAGGAAGATTCGCCATTGGCGCACAAATGCGCGCGATATTTGATCGAGAAGCAAACCGCAGAGGGCTACTGGAACCAGTATCCCGGCGGCGAAATCGACATCAGTGCCAGTGTAAAAGCCTACTTTGCTCTGAAGCTCACCGGACATGATCCTTCGACAGAATACATGCAGCGGGCGCGTTCAGCCATTCTGGCCGGTGGCGGGGCCGATGCGGTCAACAGCTTCACGCGGTTTTATCTGGCGCTGTTGGGACAAATTCCCTACGATGCTTGTCCGAATGTGCCGCCGGAATTTGTGCTGTTGCCCACATGGTTCCCGGTCAATTTGTATTCGATCAGTGCCTGGTCACGAACCATTTTGGTGCCGCTGTCGATCATGTCGGCCTTTCAGCCGGTGCGGCAAATCGAGCTAGGGCGCGGCGTCCGCGAGCTTTTCTTGTCGGATCCTTTGGATTGGCCATACCCGCGTTGTCCTGGACTGAAGCGCAGCCAGCGAATTCTAAGTTGGGATCGCTTCTTTCATGCCACCGACAAGGTGTTCAAGTTTTTGCAACGACATCGACTATTGCCGCTACGGCGATTAGCGGTCAAAACGGCTACAAAGTGGATGCTTCAGCGGTTTGAAGCCAGCGATGGTCTCGGCGCAATCTACCCACCGATGATTTGGAGCATCGTCGCGCTGCGGTCTTTGGGTTACGCCGACGACTCGCCAGAAATGGTGTATTGTCGCGAGCGATTGGCCGGATTGGTCATCGAAGAAGAAAGCACCGCACGATTACAGCCGTGCAAATCGCCGGTGTGGGATACGGCTTTGAGTTTGCGATCGCTATGTGACAGCGGGCTCGATGGACGTCACCCGGCGGTGGAGCGCGGCGTGCAGTGGCTCTTGGCTCAGGAAATTCGCACCCGCGGCGATTGGGCACACAACGTGCAATCGCCGTCCGGCGGATGGTGCTTTGAATTCGCCAATGCGCATTATCCCGACTTGGATGATACCGCGATGGTGTTGTTGTCGCTGCGCGAAGCATTCACGCAGACGCCAATTCACGGCGGTTCACTGCCGCCGGATTTGCGTTTGCTAGCCGAATCAACCGCGCCGACTATGCCTGATGCTCGTCGACAAGCGATGTTGCTGGACGACATCGCCGCGCCGACAGCTCGCGCGGCCCATTGGATGCAATCAATGCAAAACCGCGACGGCGGTTGGGCGGCCTTCGATCGCGACAACACCGCAGAATTCCTCTGCCACGTGCCCTTTGCTGATCACAACGCGATGATCGATCCAAGTTCGCCCGACTTGGCCGCCCGCATTTTGGAATCACTGGCCGGAATGGGCAAGCGAGTGGGTGAGACTGCCGTGGATCGAGGCATCGCATATCTGCGGCGCTCACAAGAGGCCGATGGCAGTTGGTTCGGCCGGTGGGGCGTCAACTATATTTACGGCACTTGGCAGGCGTTGATGGGTTTGACCGCCGTTGGCATTGCGCACGACGATCCGGCCATTGTGGCCGGCGTGCAGTGGCTGATCACGCATCAGCAACCGAGCGGCGGCTGGGGCGAATCGGCCGACAGTTATGCCGACCCAAGTTTACGCGGTCAAGGACCCGAAACCGCCTCGCAAACCGCATGGGCGTTGCTGGGTCTCACTGCTGCCGGGAGGCACGATCATCCGGCGGCCAGCCGTGCTGTGCATTATTTGCTGTCGCATCAGAACTCCGACGGCACCTGGGATGAAACCGAGTTCACCGGCACCGGCTTTCCTCGCGTGTTCTATTTGCGTTATCACTATTACCGGATTTATTTCCCCTTGATGGCGCTGTCACGCTGGGCGCATGGCGCCAATCCATCGTAACGCCACAAATGCAAGATTGCTGAGCCATAAGCTGGCAATGATGTTCTGCAACTGACAACCGACCACCGATAACTGATCCCTGCTCATGGCCGTACCGCTTTCGCAAATGTGGACCGTCGCCAGTTATGTACTCGGGAAGAAACGGCGCGGCGAGAAGCGATATCCGCTCGTATTGATGCTGGAGCCGCTGCTGCGCTGTAACCTGGCTTGTGCCGGATGTGGCAAGATTCAACATCCGATCGAGATTCTACGAAAGCAACTGACGCCAGAGCAATGTTTCCGGGCCACCGAAGAGTGCGGCGCGCCGATCGTCTCGATTCCCGGCGGCGAACCACTGCTGCACCCACAGATCGATGAAATCGTCGCTGGGCTTGTTGAGCGGCGGAAGTACGTTTACCTCTGTACGAACGCCATCAAGTTGGAAGAGTCGCTCTGCCGGTTTAAGCCGTCGAAGCATTTTTCGTTCTCGGTGCATTTAGATGGTCCGCGCGAAGAGCACGACGCCGCGGTGTGCCGCGCCGGAATCTACGACATTGCGATTGCGGCGATCAAATCCGCGCTGGCCGCCGGTTTCCGTGTGACCACCAACACCACGCTGTACGACGACGCCAATCCCGAGCGGCTGCGAAGTTTTTTCGACACGCTGATGGATTTGGGCGTGGAAGGCATGATGATTTCTCCTGGCTACAGCTACGCGAAAGCGCCGGATCAAAACTATTTTCTGCACCGCGAGAAAACCGTGGGGCTGTTTCAACGGCTCTTGCAACCGCGGCCGCGGCGGTGGCGGTTCAATCACTCGCCGCTGTTTCTAGAATTCTTGCAAGGCAACTGGGAGCTGGAATGCACGCCGTGGGGAAACCCCACATACAACGTATTCGGTTGGCAGAAGCCGTGCTATTTGCTCGACGAAGGTTACGTGCAGTCGTTTCAGGAACTGCTCGACACGACAAATTGGGACGCCTACGGTCGGGCTAGTGGCAATCCAAGCTGTCGCGATTGCATGATGCACTGTGGCTACGAGCCGACAGCGGTTAGCGAAACTTTTGGCTCGCTCCGCGGCATGTCGGGCGCAGCGCGCAGCGTGGTTTTTGGCTCGCGACGCCCCAAGGAGCGGATGTCTAAAACGTTGTCATTGCCATCTCCAACTCCGATCGGCCCAGCGTTGCCAATTCTGTCCAGTGCGTCGGGGAAAGCATCCGGCTGCCACGAAGGAAGCTGTGAACCGGTCGCGATTCCTGCGGCGGCGCTCTTGGCCAGACCAACCGTCAACCACGATTCGCAACCTTCGCTTAAATCGTTGCAGTTGCCCGTGCTTCAAAGCTGACGACTGACGACTTGTAGAAGCCCTCAACTAAAGTCGTCCGGCGTGATATGATTCTCTGGGTCGTCGATCTTGCGATCGATAGTCGATTTGTCTCACCTAGAGCTTTCCTTTGCTTCTCGCCGAACCAACTCCGACGCCCTACGACCTGCACTTCCGGCTGCTGGGCATCGAAGTACGCATTTCGCCCTGGTTCTGGGTGGCCAATGCGCTTTTGGGTTGGGGATTTGCAACAGGTGTGTTCGATGATTCCCGCGGCGCGATCACCATCGGTGCCGCCCTATTAATTTGGGCTTTTGCTGCTTTGGTATCAATCGTAATTCATGAAATGGGACACGCATTGGCGTTTCGTTATTTTGGTGTTGAATCGCATATCGTTTTGTATCATTTCGGGGGGTTGGCCGTGCCAGAAAGATCGTTTCGTAGCTCTGGATACAACCGGGGCGACGATCCCAAGCGTCAGATTATTATTTCTCTCGCCGGTCCTGCCGCTCAAATCTTGGCGGCGATCGCAGTCATGGTCATCGTATTCGCTAGCGGCTTCGACGCTGGAAATCCACTGCCGTTCGTTCATAGATTGGATTTTCTCCGTGAGGGAAGACCACTTCCGTCGATCGCGCTAAGGGCGCTAGTTTTATTCTTCACTTACAGCAGCATTTGGTGGGCGCTTCTAAATCTGCTGCCGGTCTACCCACTCGACGGCGGGCAGATTTCTCGCGAAGTGATTACTTTGTTCCATCCGCGCGAGGGCATTCGCTATTCGCTTCTGATCTCAATCGCTACCGCCGCGGGAGTTGCCCTCTGGGCATTCACGCGCGAAGATATGTTTATGGGGCTGATGTTTGCTTCGCTGGCGTATTCCAGCTTCATGAGGTTGCAAGCGTACTTCGGCGGCGGGCGAGGATTTGGCGGAGGTCAGTGGTGAATGAGGCGGCTGGACGGACTGCAGCCGGCGGAGCATTATCGTCGGAGACTTTGGCAACATTTGCCAAAAATGGCGCGCCGGCTCGACGCGTGGTGCTGCTGGGCGCCAGCAATCTGACGCGCGGAATTTCGACCGTTATTGAAACCGCGCAGAACATTTGGGGCCAGCCGCTGGAAGTGCTCGGAGCGCTCGGTCACGGTCGCTCGTACGGCATCGACAGCAATTTTCTGGGCCGCATGCTGCCAGGAATCGTGCAGTGCGCGCTGTGGGAAACCCTGTCGGCTCAACCCAAAATTCCTACCGCGGCGCTAATCACTGATATCGGCAACGACATTTTGTACGAAGTACCGGTCGAGCGGATCATTTCCTGGGTTGAAACCGCACTGGATCGGCTCCAGGAGGTCAACGCTCGAATTTGCATCACGCTTCCACCGATCGACAGCGCCAAAGGCTTGACGGAAGCCCGATTTTTATTCTTTCGGCATCTTTTTTTCCCAAAATGCCATCTGGAATTGACAGAGGTAATCGATCGGGCTAATCAATTGCACGATCGGTTACTGCAGTTAGGCACTGCACGCGGCGTGGCGGTGGTTCCTCAGCAGGGCGATTGGTATGGCACCGATCCAATTCACATCTGTTTGCGGCATTGGCGTCAGGCGTGGTTAGAGATTCTTACTCCGTGGCAGGACGATGCAAAAACTTTGTCGACGCCGGCTCGCGGTTCGATGTTGCGCTGGCTCTTTTTGCGATCGCGCGCCCCGTATTGCCGAAAAATTTTGGGCGTGGAGATGCACCGCAAACAGCCCGCGGCGCACTTGCGAAATGGCACAGTTGTGTCGTTCTATTAAGCAAGTCGCGGCAATTCAAACAGTAATACTTTTCGTGCAGAGGCGCGGAGTTCGCAATTAGCTTTTCGTATTTGTTTTTCATTCTCTGTGATCTCTGCTCCTCTGCGCGATCAAATTGTCATCCCTTAACGAGATGGGTGAAGCGTTCGCGCAGCAACTTGCTCTTGACAAATTTTGGTGTGCGATGAAAGATTTGTTGAAAATGCTGTTGCAATTTTTTTCGCGATGCGTACAAATAGTGGACATGACGATCATACACGCCGCTGTTCAGGATGTTCGCGCTAGTGCATTTTATTGATTCACCAGCGCGACGACGTGCATGACGATTATGGTTGGTTGTTTCGTCAACAAGAACGCTGGCCGAGCTGCCGTCGAAGATGGCGGGTCAACGCCCTTGCGACGAACTCTCTAACGGAGGATGTACTGTGGCCAAGAAGAAGAAGGCTGCCAAGAAGTCAGCCAAGAAGAAGGCAGCGAAGAAGAAGAAGAAGTAGCTGCCTCGCAGCGTAATAGCGCTGCCCTTCTTTTCGACACGACGAGAAAGAGCCGCAGGGACCGCACGCCGGTCCCTGCGGCTCTAGCGTTTTAGGGGGACCGGCACCGGGTAACTTGCATCCGGTGGCCTGGTAGAAACTCTTTCCCGGCCAAGACTTATGGCACTTGCCGGAACCACCTACCTGCCTTTTTTGCTGTATCATTTTTTCGAGCGAACCAAGCCGCTTGGCAACAGATGACCAGACACTCATCTACAGCACCGATAGCGACGGTAACGGCGGCGCTGCTCGGTGTTCATCCGCCAGATTCTTCACGAGACGATGGCAGATAGCCTCAAAGAACGGCGCGCTGTCGTCTTCGAAATTTGCGGCTGTGCGTCCTTCATCGCCATGCACGCGAATGGAAATGTTGATCGGCACTTCGCCCAAGAATGGAATCTTCAGCTCTTCCGCCCGTCGCTTGGCGCCACCGTGGCTGAAGATGTCGTACCGTTTGCCGCAGTCGGGACAGATGAAATAACTCATGTTCTCGACCAGACCCAGCACCGGAATGTTGACCTTCCAGAACATGGCAATGGCCTTCACGGCATCCAAGAGGGCGACATCCTGCGGCGTGCAGACCACCACTGCGCCGGTCAGCGGCAGGAGTTGCGAAAGCGTTAGCGCGATGTCGCCGGTGCCCGGCGGCATGTCGATGATCAAGTAATCCAGCTCACCCCAATCGGTGTCGCGCAACAATTGGGTAATTGCACCGTGCAGCATTGGACCGCGCCACACGACCGCTTCGCCGGGCGGCACAAAAAAGCCCATCGAGTTGACTTTCATTCCACCCAATTCAAACGGTTTGATTTTGTTTTCTCCCGCGCGCTCCGGCTGGCCGTGCAGCCCGAGCAAATGCGGAATACTGGGACCATAGACGTCGGCATCAAGCAGTCCGACTTTTGCGCCGGAACCGCGCCAATCCCAGTGCAACGCTGGCGGCGATCGTGCTTTTCCCGACGCCACCCTTGCCCGACCCGACGGCGATCACGCTCTTGGATGCCACGCCAATCTGTCCAAGTTTTTGCGGAGGTCGAGAATGAACCGCCAGCTTGACATCCACCGTTTTTAGTTGCGGGAATCGGGTGCGGAGCGCTTGTTCTAGTGCAGCCTTGGTTTCTTGCCACAATGGCGCGGAATGTGTGGTCAGCGCCAGCGTCAGCGACAATGCATCGCCCGCAATTTGCACGTCGCGTACCTGCTCCATTTGTGTGACGCTACGACCCGTCTCCGGGTCTTTGAAGTCACGTAGGGCCGCCATAACCGCGGCTTGATCGATGGTGCCAGAAGTCATGAAAACCTCAGAGGTAAATGACTATTGATGAACAATTGGCGAATTTGCAACCGCCTGATCAGTGGGACCACGGAAGGCTAGCCAACAGGCGATCTTCAAAGCTTGACGATTCATCGATGTCTTGGTCCGTCCAATTACCGGACCGCAATCGATGGCGAATAATTTCGATAATTTCGCTGACCCGCCGCCGCGACAAAACCACGTGCATTGCACCGGCCTCGCGACAAATGTTTTGCGGAGACGAAAAATCGCGGTCGGCCAAAACAACCACAGCCGCCTGCGGATACTTGCGACCGAGGCGGGTAATTTCGGACAGCGTCATCTCGGCTCTGCCAGCAAACCATTCCACAGCGACGACCGCGGCTGGCGATTCATCCAGCCGTTCGGACATTTCCGTGAGACTGCGTGTTTCAACCAACGACACTTCCGACGGTAATCGGCGGCGGACGGCCGTTGCCCATTCGCCGGTTGATTCGCAAATGATCAGTTTCATGATTCCATCCAAACGCATAGCCGGCATCGTCCGCGCCCTCATCGTAGGGACTGTAGGTGGAACCGGCAATTGGCTCGACTGTCGCAGTCAAAAAGGAGCTCGCTGCTCGAATTCATACCGTTGGATGATCTTCGGCCTCTCCGTGTTCCAGTCCGAGCTGAACCATGCGGCGATACAATCGAGGACGAGTTAAGCCTAGGAGCCGTGCCGCCTGGCTCTTGTTGCCCTTAGCTTCGCGCAGAGCCCGCTCGATTAGTTCCTTTTCGATGCGGGCAAGAAACTTTTCCAAATCAATCATTTCTGTCGTTCGGCGAGTGAAGCGGACAGCCTGAGCGGCGTGCCGCAGTCGTTTCGGCAGGTCCGCCGCTCGCACTTCGGCTTCTTCCGCCTGCATGGCGGCTTCGCGTATTACGGCTGATAATTCATCGATCTGACCAGGCCAGCCGTACTGCACCAATTGGTCCATGGCGTCGGCGGTGAAGCCGCGAAGTTGCCGGCTTCCTTGGGTGTTCAAATCTTCCAAGAACATTTGCGCCAGCATCGGAATGTCGTCGGGCCGCAAGTCCAACGACGGTAAATCAATGACTAATGTGCTCAATAGCTGCGTCAGATCGCCGCGAAACTCGCCGCGCTCGGCCAACACGTCGAGCCGCTCGGCGGCCGTCGCCATGATGCGGACATTCCGCAAACCGTTGGACAGCTCCTGCGCCAATTCATGCTGCAATTCAGGCGGCAGCCGATCGACATCGAGAAGTAAAACGGTTGAAGGGGGCTGCTCATCGTTCAAATTGCGGCGATCGAAGAGTCCGGCAATTGTGGAGCGAATCAAATCCGGCGGCAGCACCGAACAGGAAATTGGTGTTAGGGCGCCCTTGGCCTGCGCCGCTGCGTGGATGGTGCGAGCAACATGCTGCCGGCCAATTCCTGGCGAACCAACAATCAGCACTGTGCCCTGGCCGACTGCCGCCAATTTCACTTGAGCTCGGACTCGGATCATCGCCGGGCTGCGGCCAGCCAGTCGATTGGGATGATGCCACTGGTGCATTTCGCTGCGAAAGCGAGCCACAACCTCATGCAACTGCTGCGCTTCATCGGCCGCATCGGCCATTGGCGCAGCGGCAGTCGTCATCTTGTCTGAGTCAGTCGGCAGGTTTTCGCTCGCCAGTATGATGAGCACGCCGGCGGCAAGATCGCTGGGGCCAGCCAAGGGGATGAATTCGGCCCGTCGGCGCTCCACAGGCCCGTCGGCGGTTGGTTTAACCACAATGCCAGCTCCGCGCTGGCCTTGAAAGGATTGGGGCGGTGGACACAACGCGTCGGCTGCCGCAGCCACGGAGTCTGCATTACCCGATTGGTAATGACAAGTGCGGCCAATCAAATCAGCGGCTGAAACTCCAAACCAATTGGCACCGGCTTCATTGAGGAATACGATTCGCCGCTCGTCGTCAACCAGACACAACGGCTGGCCAAGCGATTGCAAAATTCGCGACAATTCGTGAATTGCCATTCGTGGCGAACCCATGATTTTCAGTCGATTCTCCATCGAGACGATTGCCACAAGCGGACTTCGCAAAGCTGCGAATTTAGATTGAGGCTCCCAGGCATTGAGGCCGCCTGGGCAAGGCAGTCTGTTGCGCTGTAGGTCAGGCTAAAACCTGACCTATTGAACTCTATCACGGCGAAGAGCGAGTTGCCACTAAATGAGTGGCCGGTGAAGAAGTGGCGGCGGCCTGCTCTGTCGGCGGCCCGCCGATCGATCGACCGGCTCGATTGGTCGCGTCCCACAAAGGTCGCGGGAATAATCCCAGTCCGATAGTGAGAGCCGTACACGCGGCAAGCGCCCAGACAGGACCTAAGCCACGCTGGGCGCGAGGCGATTCTCCCTCCGCAGAGCGAAAGTACATGTGACCGATGACGCGCAGGTAATAGGCTGCGCTGATGGCGGCATTGAGCACTGTGACAACGGCCAGTCCGATGAACCACGGCCGCAGCACAGCCCCGGCCGGAGCGTTCGATTCATCGATCGTCAACGCTCCAAATAACAGGGCAAATTTTCCAAAGAAGCCGGCCATTGGTGGAACGCCAGTCAAGCTGAACATGAAGATGGCCATGGTGATCGCCACGACCGGGTGAATGCGGTTGAGCCCTGCCAGATCATCGAGCGTGCTAATTTGCCGATCGCCATGGTCAGATAGACCAGTGCTGCAAATGCCCCCAGTGTGGCGAATATATAGACGGCAAGATAAAACAGCGATGTGCCCAAGCCGTTAAGTCCTTGGGTCGTGGAGTTCGCGCCATTTTCCACCGTGCGCGCAGCCAGCGCCACAGCCACGCCGATAAGCAAATAGCCAGCGTGCGCGATGGACGAGTAAGCCAACATCCGCCGGATGTTATTTTGCCACAAAGCTAACATGTTGCCGAATGTCATCGTCAGAATCGAGATCACCAGCGTCGCTTTCCAACCCAGCGATTCCCAACCCGGCATCGCGGCGATTAAAATTCGCACCAGTACCGCCAGCCCGGCAATTTTCGGCAACGTGGCGAGCAAGCCGGCATTGGCATTGCTGGTGCCCTGATAGACATCCGGGGCATAAAAGTGAAACGGCACTGCGGTAAGCCGGAAGGCAAGGCCAGCGAAGATTAGCAACATGGCCAGCGGCGGAAGAATCAGACTGAAATTGTTGCCCGGGTCCCCGTCAAAAGAGGGCGTAATCTTATGGGCGATATCGGCCAGCCTTGTCGAGCCAGCCACACCGTACAAAAAACTGAACCCATAAAGCAGGACCGCCGAGGCGAGGATGCTCAGAAAGAAGTATTTTGATGCGGCTTCTTGACCTGCGCATCGTGCTTGCCGACATAGAGCACGACATAGGTTGGAATCGAAACGAGTTCCAGCCCCAAGAATAACAGAATCAATTCGTTCCCTGCAGCGACCAGCAACAAGCCGGCCAGCATCAGCAGAATAGAACCCGCTTCTTCGCTACGCTGCGCTTCAGTCGTCTTTTGGTCGGTGATCAGCACGAGCATCAACCCGACGGCCAGAATGCCCCAACGCATGGTATGGCCAAACAGATCGACTGCTAGTGGACCACTAGCAGTGACAGAATTGGTGGCCGATTCCGAAAACAGGCCCAGTCCTTTGTCCTGGGCATACATGACCGCCGCCGCCAGCACGAGCGAACCTATTGCTGCCCATGTGCTCGCCTTCCGTAATTGCACGAAAGCACCGATCACGTAGATCAGCGTAGCCGCAGCGACCAGGATGATCTCGGGAAGCAGCAAATAGATGGTATTGGAATCGGTCATTGGACGGCGGATTTGGCTGGTGTCTGATGCCTGATGTCTGGTAACAGTTGCATCGCAAGGATTTTGTCGCTGACTTCCGACTCCTGATCCCTGACTCCCATTTGGGTCACTGGCTGCTCAGCAGCGTAATACTGCCTCAATGGCTCTGTGGTGCGATCGGTAATCTGCACCGCCGCTGGTTGAATCGGCTGCAAGAAGACCTTGGGATACAGCCCGATCCACACGATGAACACCAAGAGCGGGGCCAAAGCCAGCGCTTCATGAAATCGCAGATCGGGAATTCGCTCTGCATCGAACTGTGAAATGTGAGCCTCTTTGAGAGGCCCGAAGAATACCCGCTGCACCATCCACAGCATGTACCACGCCCCCAAGACCACGCCGCTGACGGCCAAGACGGCAATCACCATCAGTTGCGGGCCCAACGGCCCCGGCGCTTCGATCCACGCACGCTGGAACATGCCGACGAGGATCAAAAACTCGCCGACGAATCCGTTGAGCCCGGGCAAGCCGATGCTTGACAGGGTGAACAGAACCGCGAATGTGGCCAACAGCGGCGTGCGTTTCGCCAGCCCGCCCAGTTCGCTGATCTGCCGTGTGTGATAGCGCTCGTAAATCATGCCGACGATGGCGAACAACCCGGCGGACGACAAGCCGTGATTGACCATCTGCAAGATGCCGCCTTGCAGACCGAGTTGATTGAGCGCGAAGAAACCCAAAATTACAAAACCCATGTGGCTGACGCTGCTGTACGCAATCAGCTTTTTCAAGTCGGACTGCGCCAGAGAAACCAACGCGCCGTAAATAATTCCGATCACCGCCAACCAGAGCGCAACCGGCATGAACATCGCCGTGGCATCGGGCAGCATCGGCAAGCAGAATCGCAAAATGCCGTAGGTGCCGAGCTTCAGCAGGATGCCGGCCAGATCGATCGATCCGCCAGTAGGCGCTTGCACGTGGGCCAGCGGCAGCCAAGTGTGCAGCGGCACAATCGGCACCTTGACCGCGAAACCGGCGGCCAGCGCAATGAAGATGGGAATCTGCAAATTCATCGGAATCGGATGGACACCCAGCGCCTCGTGCAACTCCGGAATCGAAAACGTCAAATGCCGCACGCCGCTCGGATTGGTCGGGTTGTTGTAAACCCACAGCACAATGCCGATGATTCCCAACAGCGCCAGCACGCTGCCGGTGAAGGTGAACAAGAAGAACTTGTTCGCCGCATAGCGTCGGTCTTCATGCCCCCAAATGCCGATCAGAAAGTACAGCGGAATCAGCGTGAATTCGAAGAAAATGTAAAACAAAATAATGTCCCGCGCGGAAAATACACCCAACATGCCGCTGGCCAGCAGCAGCAACAGGGCATAAAAACCTGCCGGGCGATCATCGACGGCATCCCAACTCACCAGCACCGCAGAGAACGTAAGCAGTGCCGACAAACCGTACATCCAGATGCTGAGCCCATCCAATCCGAACGACAACCGGATATTGACCGAGGTGCCGAACCAATCGAAATCACGGGTCGCATACGGGTTTTGAAAACTCTGTTCAATGCCGTAACGGATCACCAGAAATGCGACTAATGCCAACGTGATGACTGATGTGACCAGCGCACTTTGCCGCACGGCCGCCTTTCCCCGCGAGGCCAAGAGCCAGGCGGTGAAAGCGCCGACGATGGGCAGGAAGATCGTCGCTAGTAAAAGGTTATTCATGAAATGTCGAAACTTACGAAGCGCGTCGCGAGCGAACGCGGCTAAAATCGAACCATCAAAAAATCATCCCGCCGGCCACAACAATAGCGCCCCGATCAGCACCAGCAGTCCCAGCATCATCGCCAGGGCATAAAACTGCACCATGCCGTTTTGCAGCGCCTCGCATCGCCTGCGCCGCACAGTCCTGGAATGCCGCCGATGAAATTCACCAGCCCGTCGATCACGAAGCGGTCAAAAAAATAACTGAACTGAGCCAAGACCCACAGTGGCCAGACGATCAACACGTTGTACAACTGGTCGATAAAAAACTTTCCGTACGATAGCGTGTACAGCGGCCGCAACTTTCGCGCAAGCCAACTGGCTTGGGTCTGATCGCCGAGGTATAGATACGCCGCCAGCGCGATGCCGATGAGCACGATCACGGTGCTTGCGGCCGCAATGTGCAGCGGCGATTCCGCTTCGGCCTGCGTCTTGGCAATTGTCTCGTAAGCCAGCGACGGCGTACGTCGCAGAAAATCCATGATGCCGCCCGTGAGACCGAAATAAGCGCCGACGCCGGCTGCGAATATCGCCAGGATCATCAGCGGCACCGTCATCACCTTCGGCGATTCGTGCGCATGATGCCCAGCTTCGTGCGGAATTCGTTCCTCGCCGAAGAACGTCAGGAAAAACGCGGCGAAATGTGTAAAACGCGGTCAGCCCTGCCGTAAACACGCCGGCCAAATACAGCAGTGCGTAAAAGATATGGACAAAACCGGCATTGGCGTGCGCTTTGTCATGAACCGCTCCCAAGATTTCATCCTTGCTCCAAAATCCTGCGAACGGAAACAGCCCGGCCAGAGCGCAGCAGCCAATGAAAAACGTGATACACGTGACCGGCATCATACGTCGCAGACCGCTGAAACGCCGCATGTCGATCACGCCCCCCATGGCATGCATCACGCTACCCGAGCCCAAAAACAACAGCGCCTTGAAGAAAGCATGCGTGAGCAAATGAAACATTCCGGCGACAATGCCCAACAGCGAGCCGGTGCCCAGCGCGAGGAACATGTAGCCAAGCTGGCTGATGGTGGAGTAAGCGAGCACCCGTTTCAAATCGGTCTGCGTGATGGCGATGATGCCGGCCATAAGCGCCGTGAATCCGCCGATGAACGCAACCACCATCTGCGCGGTGATGGGCGCGCCGCCGATCGTAAACCACGGCGCATCTCCCGCGGCCATAAACAGCGGCGTGCAGCGCACCACCATGTAAACGCCAGCGGTGACCATGGTGGCGGCGTGAATGAGCGCGCTACGGGTGTGGGGCCTTCCATCGCATCGGGGAGCCACACGTGCAGCGGAAACTGCGCACTTTTGCCGCAGGCCCCTGCCATGAGCAGCAGGCAAATCGCCACGGCCACGCCGCCGGTGGCAAATGCCGGCTCCCTCGCCTTTTGGGAGAGGGCTGGGGTGAGGGTATTCGAAGTACCGCCTGCATCAGCACCCTCACCCTGCCCTCTCCCAGAGGAAAAGGGTTCTGAGGCGCTGGCCAAACGTGTTTGGCCCAAAACACCCGCCACCTTCAGGCTGCCATCGGCGTTGGTGGTGTCGTGATAGTTCAGTGTGCCGTAGGTCGTCCAAATTAAAAACAGCGCGATCGCGAATCCGAAATCGCCCACACGATTCACTAGAAACGCCTTTTTCCCAGCGGCAGCGGCAGCGGGCTTTTCGTACCAGAAGCCAACCAACAAATAGCTGCACAGACCCACCGCTTCCCAAAACACATACAGCAGCAAGAAATTGCTGACGGAAACCAGCATCGTCATCGAAAATACAAACAGCGCAATGTAAGTGAAGAACCGCGGATAGCCCGGATCGCCGTGCATGTAGCCAATGGCGTAAATCGCCACCAGCGTCGAGATAAACGTCACCATGCAGAGCATGAACACGGTGAGGGGGTCGGCGCGCAGGGTAATGTCGATGGTGAAGTTGCGTGCGACAACGGGAACGGTTGTTCCGACCGAGTAACGACCAAGGTCTCCCCGCTGAAGATAGGCGTCCTTCACATCGGCCCAAGTCCACAGCGTGTAGGTATGTTCGTAGCCGATGTGTGCTTGGCCGCCGTTAATCGATTCGCTTGATTGTGATTGAACTTGAAGCAGCAGCAGTAAACTCAGTACGCATGAACCGGCAAACGCCGACACCACCGGCCAGTGGCTGTGCGCGGCAAATGCGCGGCCAAAAAACGCTAGCAGCAAAAATGCTGCGAACGGCAAGGCGGGAATCAGTACAAGCAGGGTATCCATCATGCGATGCGGTTTAAATTACACATGACTTCGGTGCGTCTCTTTCTCAACATCGACCTGTGGCTCGACACCGGAGGGCGTCAAATGCGGCCAATGCGGCTGCGGCTCGGCGATGTCTGGCAACTCGTGATCGGCATAGCGCGGTAAACTCGCTTCGCGCAAATCGTCCCACGCGGCAATATCCAATTCGCCGCAGCGCTGAAAGAGCATCAGCACCAGCGCCAGAGCCAAAGCCGCCTCGCAGGCTGCTACGGTGAGGATGAAAATCACGAGTACCTGCCCGTCCCAGTTGTTGTGCCAGCGGCCCCAGGCCACGAGACTGACGGACACGCCCTGCAGCATCATCTCGGCACACAAAAACATGACGATCATGTTCCGCCGGCTGATAAAGCCGACAAGTCCGATGGAAAACAGGGCGGCTCCCAAGAGCAGCGAATTGTTCAGCAGCGCCGCTTCATTCATCGGGCTGCCTCCTGCTGCGACGATTGCCGTCTCTTGCCGTGCTCACAATGGCCGTGGCTCCGACCAGAGCGACCAACAGCAGCGTGCCTGCTATTTCCACGGCAATCAGGTGCCGGCCAAATAGCTCGGCTCCCAACCGGGCCACATGATCGGGGGTGAGCACATCTTTCTCTAGCTGAGCAGCCGTGTGCGCAGTTGCCTGATCGAGGCTCAGCTTGCCCACGGTCATCGACAAAATTCCGACCAGCACCGCCCCGGTGGCTGCTGCTAACATGGCTTCCCAACTCACACGGTCGTAATACGCAGTTCCCTCGGGCCGGGCCAGCATGAGCACGAACAGAAACGTGACGAGAATCGCGCCGGCGTAAACCACGATGGTTGCGACGCCAAGGAATTGTGCGCCTTGCACCATGAACAGTCCCGCGGTGCCGGTCAGCGTGAGCGCGAACCACACGGCACAATACACCGGGCTGCGAAAAGTGACCGTGCATGCCGCCGCCACCAGTGTGATAGCGCTGAGAATCCAAAAGATGACGTTGGCGCTCCATGTACCCAGCGGCAACAGTTGCGACGCCAAACATCCCAGCGCGGCCACGCCCAGCACTGCGCCAATTCCACGCCCTTTCGCGTTGCCGCGCGGCAACATCAAATACATGGCCACCGCTAACAGGATTACGCTCCACGCTACCGGATGCCGCACTAGCGCGCCAGCTCGCTCCCAAACTGTGGGGGACGCTGCTTCATCAGCGAACAGTCGCGCAGCCTTAGCCACAAATGCTTCCATGCCATAGGCCAGCGGCAAACCGATCATAGCGTGCCTCCCAAGTCGGCCGATTTCATCGGTTCCGTGTCCTTGGTCATGTCATACACGCTCAGCAGCTTCTCTTTGTCAAAAATCATTTCCTCGCGGCTGCGGCCGGTCAGGTCGAGCAAACTTGTCAGCTCGATGGCATCGACCGGGCAGGCCTCTTCGCACATGCCGCAAAAAATACAGCGCAGTTCGTCGATCGCGAAGCTCTCGCAATACTTTTCGCGATCGGGCCAGGGACTTCGGCGCCGCCACGATGTCGATGCAATGCGCCGGGCAGGCCGTCGAACACAGAAAACACGCGACGCACTTCACGCGCCCTTCGGCATCTTTATTGAGCCGATGCACGCCCCGATAGATAAGCGGGTTGCTGATCTTCGGTCGCTCTTCGGGGAAACTGACCGTCAATTTCGGGCTGAACAAATGTTTGACCGTGGTCGATAGTCCCTGCACGAACAGCGGAAGATACATCTTGCCCGAGAGGCCGAGCTTGGGTTCTTCGATCCACGTGATTTTCGGATCATCCGCTTTCATGGCAGCACCTCCTGCTCCGCGTCGAAGGGCGAGGCTGTCGGTCGCGGCGTGTTGTCGGTAGACAACGGGGCCAACATACCCGCCGCCATCCAAGCGGCCAGCGTCACAACCCAACTAATGACGACGGGAACCAGCAAACTGTCGCTGCCGAAAATTTGACCCAGGTCTTTTTGATATTCCACCAGCACCGCGGTGACCACAAGGTTCACCAGCCCCAGCGGCACCATCACTTTCCAGGCCAGCGACATCAGTTGATCGAACCGGAACCGCGGCCAGCTCCAGCGGACCAGCATGAACGCCAGAATCACGGCCAGAATTTTCGCCGCCAAAACGACGATTCGCAAAATGGCCGTGATCCAAGTCACGTCGTTGGTAGCGCCGGTGAGTCCCCAAAAATGCCAGCCGCCGAGGAACAAAATCACAATCAAAAACGAGGCTGTGATCATGTGCAAAAACTCGGCGATCAAATACAGCAGCAGTTTCATGCCCGAATACTCGGTGTGATAACCGCCAATTAACTCCTGTTCTGCTTCCGGCAAATCGAACGGCAGCCGAGCTGCCTCGGCCGTCGCGGCAATCACAAAGACGAAGAATCCCAGCGGTTGCAAAAACACGTTCCAGACGCCGGTGGTCGCTTGCTGGGTAATGATGCTGTCGAGCCGCAGCGTACCGGCGAACAGTACCACGCCGAGCAAACCGAGGCCGAGCGGAATCTCGTACGAAATCAACTGCGCGCTGGAGCGCAGCGCGCCCAGGAAGCTGTATTTGTTGTTGCTTGCCCAACCGCCCAGGATGACGCCGTACACGGCAATGCTCGACAGGGCGAAGATGTAAACCATGCCCACATCGAGATTCGGATCCACCAAAAGCGGAATCGGATCGGTCACGCCCTCAATGTGAAGCGGCGGCAAGACGCTTCCAAAAGGAATCGCCGCGAAAATGGCCACGGCGGCGGTCATGATCACAATCGGCGCTAAGCGGTACAAACCCTTATCGACATGGCCGGGCGTGAATTCTTCTTTGAAGATGAACTTCAACCCATCGGCCAGTGGCTGACCGAGACCGAACATTTTGATGTTCGTCAGTGGAATGCCGACACGGTTTGGCCCCAGGCGATCTTGCACCCAAGCCGCCATCCAGCGTTCGAGCAGCACCAAATACGCCGCGGCCGTGAGCAAACCGCCCACGAGCAGGAAGATTTTGATCAACGTGATGATGATCTCAAAGGACATTGAGGAAATGACGAATGACTAACGCCTGATGGGATTAAACTGGGGAAAATCGGTGGTTTGGATACGAATGGGACCACGAAGGTATCTCGCGCAAAGCCCGATCTTCCTGATCTTCGTGGTCCCATGTCGCATTCCGAATGATTGCTGTTTGTCTCCATTTCAGGTCACCCGGCACCCGCGGTCGCCAACTGATTCACTCGCAAATCAATCCCGACCGTCGGAATCTCGCCTGCGGCGACGTTGAACGCGATGATTTCATTGGCCACTTCACTCAGCACGCTTCGGGCGTTGTACAGTCCGCGACAGCCCAACATCGTCCAATACAAATGCCCTTCAATCCAAACGCCGGCTGGCGGGCGGATGGCCCAATCGAACGACTGTAAGCGGTGAGCAAAATTGACGTACGAACCGGCGCGCTCGGCAAAGCCCGCTCCCGGCAATCGGCATGTTGCCACGCGCCACAGCGGAGAATCGAACATGTCTTGAACGATTAGCAGCTCGAGTGCGCCGAACAGATCGGCCGCGGTGTCGTCGATCCAATCGCCGCTCGGATACCCGCCGCTGACCCAGGCCGCTCTGATCTGGCCCGCCGGCAAATCGGCTTGCAACTCGTCGAACGGTTTGATCTGCCCGCCGCAAAAGTGCACCAAGACCGCTTCCACACCTTTGCGATTCGGGCATTTTTCCGCATGAATCGTGAATTTACCGGGGAATGATTCATCTTCACCCACGACAGGCACTGGCCCGAGCGCCAAAACGGCGCCGGGATCGAACGAACGGGCCAATTTGCACAGCAGATACGCTTCTTCAACGGTCAAATTCGGCGAAACAACTACCGCAAGTCGGCCGCCGTTGCCATTCGACTGAGTTTCGCCACTACCGCAGATTTTGTTGAGATCGGCCGCCAATTCGCGTGGGATCTGAGACCATTCGATGTTCTGATATTGCCCTGGCGATTTCAATCGCTTCGGCTCGATCTTGCGCTCCGGCAAATGCAAGTGGCGGTAGCTGTGACGCCCTTCGTCGCACATCCACCACTTGTTGACGAACATGTTCTCTTCCGGCGTCAGGCGATAAACCGCGTCTTGGTTCTCATCAATTCGAATTGCGCAACCGGTCGAGCAGCCGGCGCACACGCCCGGATGCCGCTTCATGAACCAGACGCGCTGCTTGTACAGAAAATCTTTGTCCCCCAGCGCGCCCACCGGGCACAAATCGACGACGCATTCCGAGAGTTTGTTGGCCAGCGGATAGCCGGGAAACACGTCGATCTCTTCGTGACTGCCGCGGTTGATGACCATCAATTCGCTGGTGCCAGTAATCTCGCGCGTAAACCGTACGCAGCGGCTGCACATCACACAGCGATCGACAAACAGCATGACCGTGTCGCCCATGTCACGCCGCCGGCTGGTAAAGGGCCGGATGTCGGCCCGCCGCTCGGACTGTCCGTGCTCGAAGTGATAATCTTGCAGATGGCACTCGCCGGCTTTGTCACAGATGGGGCAATCGATCGGATGATCGATCAGCAGCGATTCTTCCACCTGAGCCCGGCTGCGCTTCACAGCTTCGCTGTTGGTGACAAACACCGTGCCATCTTTGGCCGGCGTCTGGCAGGCCGGCACCAGTTTGGGAACCATCGAAATGACCCCGGTCTCAGCGTTCCGCGTGCCGGTTTCCACCAAACACATACGGCAACTGGCCACCACGGTTAAGCCCGGATGCCAGCAATAATGCGGAATTTCGACGCCGATACGGCGCACAACTTCAATGCCATTCAGCCGTTCGTGGTCGGCAAGTTCGATTTGCTGTCCGTCAACGATGACAATCGCCATGTCAGTGTATCTGCAAGCCCGGCATTCGGATCAGTCGCTGAAGCCGTCAAGATACACGACGACCGGCAAAGTGGGCCAGCCCCACGCATTCGCAGGAAGGCTGTAATGGCTGGATTTAGCTGCGATGCGGAGAAAGCCAGCCGCGATTTACTTCGCATCGCTTGCAGACTTACTGGTCGCGACTTTCGGTTCCAGAAATTCCACGCTTTCGACAATCGGCGTGTCGCGATCGTGGAACTGCTCCACCAGCGGGGCTTCGAGCGTGAAGATGAGACTCAGTCCGCGGCCCTGGCGATCGTGGACGAGGTAGTAGCGCCATTGAATCGGTAAGTCCTGCGCGGTGCCAGAGGCGATCGACTCGAGAATTCGCAGGCCGGAGTCCGTGCCGCGTTCTGAAGCCCGTTCGAATTTGCCGAACAGCTTGCCCAGGGCGGTTTGCACATCGTTTTGAAATTGCACCAGCTCGACAGGTTTTTCAATTGCTTTGGTGGAAGGGGCTACGTTGCACTGCGCGACGAGATCGCCGCGATCGACCATCCGCATCACGACTAAATCAGGTTCCTCACGTGTGATGTGCCAGCGGCGATCGTAAAGGAAGCGGTAGCCTTTGGCGGCGGAGACGTATTCGAGTGGCGGCGCTTGGTCGGTGCCCGGCAGTTTTGCGGTCTGGATGGTCTCTGGCGCAAGTCGCTTCGATTCCGTCAATGGCGTCATCGTGAGTTTCAATTTCGCCACGACATCTAAGCCTGGCCCGACATAGCCGATGCCGCGCTGCTCTTTAATCGCTAGGAGCAAACTTTTCGGCGTCCCGTGCGCTACATCGAATAGTAGTTTGCCTTTGAGTTCGATTTCGGAAGCCACGCCATTGATAGCGCCGCCCAGTGTGCCTTCCAGAGTGATTTCCGCGGCGCCATCCTGAACTTCTGCGAGCACGCATTCGACTTCCGTATGGCCAACAGCATCGAGTCCCAAAAGACGGGCCAGGGTGTCATCTGTCGGCTTCCAACGATGGCCTCGCTCAACTTCGGCCTGCGGCAAAAGGTCACCGATCACCAGCGTGTTGCCGGGAATATCGATCAGCTCCAACTCTTCGCGAGTTAGCGGCCCGCCGGGTGACGAAAGATAAGTGCCGTCTTTGCCGAGGACTGCGGCAACCAATCGGCGTGAATCACGCAAATCTGGCTTGACTATCCGATCGGCGATCTTGATCGTTGCTTGAACGTCGTCATAGTAACGGGCTGCGACGCGATGATCATCGGTCGCGCCGTCATCAAGCCGCTGCTCATCGTAGCCGAATTGGCCGACAACACTCATCGGAATGGCGTTGGTCTTCTGGTCTTTGTCGCTAGCGACTTTGAGATGGCCGCCGACTTCCAGTTTGGCTGTGACCCGCTCTAGCGAACCATCGGGTTTGGCCGACCGCAGGGCGTACGTTTCCGCTGCCCGCGCTTGCGGTTGGATAGCAATTGGGAGCACAAGCACGAAAACTCCCATAAAAATGCGGCGGCGCAAGCAATTCACCGAACCCTCCAGCCGTGGTGTGGCATCTAATGGTGGCCAGAACATGGATATGGATATAGATGTCACTGAGCCGGGCAATTCAATACGCTACCGCAGCTTTGGCGTCAATGTGGAAAATGGCTCGAACCTGTTGTCAGGCACAGGGTTTGCACGCTTGTGGCGACCTGAATCGAATGCCGCCCTGGCAGCCCCGATTACTTGCAACACGATGCCTGTGGTCCGAACTCCGTCAAAACTCCGTCAAATCGACTAAGTTGCCAGGGCCGGATCGATCGGAGATAGGGACTGGATTGACGGCAGTCGCGATATAGCAGTCAAAATGTGGCATTTCGTAGACGTCAAACGAGCAAGGCGTTTGGAATCGACGTAAGTTTTTAATTGAGAGCAGGATGAGTTGCGAATCGTCTTCGCCTGAACCGTTTTTGTACTGTTGGTGTCCTAGATCGGATTAGTTTGAGCGAAAGTCAGATAGACCATCGGACACCTTGTTTCGTACAACTTATTGGTGAAATCGCGGATTGGACCAAACTGTGCATTGGTTTGTGGCACTGGTGCCGGTTGAAACCTTGTTGGCGGCCGTGCGATAAATCGAACAGGTGCAGCAATTTGCGGCACGACAAGACAAGAGAAATGTCGCAAATTGCGACATCAGACTGCCAGTAACATTGGCAAATACGGGCTGCCATTTGAAAATTTCGAGATAATTTACAAAGCGGATGAGGAATGAACTGAGTCAGCCCGGAATGGCTGCACTGACATCACAGGAGGCATGCCCGGCGCGACCAAGAGTCGCAGGGAACACCGGCAGGGCCATTAAGGATACGCCGAAGAGGTGCCCAGCCAACATGAACGCTAATTATTTCAATCCGGTTTTGAAGCAGTTGCGAGATCAGCAGGTGCGTTTTGCCCCGCGAGATCAGCAGCTAGAGCAGGCCAACCGTGCCGAACGGTTGTTGATGGAAATCGAGCCTGCGCACATCTATCCGTACGACTATTTGTGCTTCCGGATCACCGACTACCGGCCGACTTCGTTCGCCAATATGAAACTGAAGGGCGAGCAGGCTAGTCATGATCTGCGATTGTTCGTGGAAGATTTGACCGATGCTGCCGCACTACCGAGCGAGGCTGCTGGCGAGGAAGTACTGACGGTGGAGGAACTTGCCAAGAAATTCAACGTTTCCACCAAAACCATTTCACGCTGGCGCCAACAAGGTTTGGTGAGCCGCCGATTTGTATTCGACGGCCGCAAGCGCCTGGGCTTCCTGCGCAGTTCGGTGGAGCGATTTGTCGGCGAGAACACCGAGCGGGTTCGCCGCGGTTCGAATTTCAGCCAGATGTCCGACGAAGAGCGCGACGAAATTGTCAGCCGCGCCCGGCGTTTCGCCGCGGCCGGCGGATGCCCGTCGGAAATCGCACGCCGCATCGCCGAGAAAATGCATCGCAGCGTGGAAACCATTCGCTATACCCTGAAGCAGTTCGATCAAGAACATCCCGATCTGGCGGTTTTTCCGACCAGCACGGGCCCACTGTCGGACGAAACCAAACAAAAGATCTACGAGCAGCACCGACGCGATGTGCCCATCGAGGAACTCGCAAAGCGCTACAACCGCACGAAGACGAGCATTTACCGTATCGTCAACGAAATGCGGGCGAAGCGCATTTGGGAATTGCCGCTGGATTACATTTCAAATCCATATTTCGGCCGCGAAGGAGCTGAAAAGACAATTTTGGGACGGATGCCAGAGTCAGATCTACCTGCCAAGAAAGTGCGGCTGCCTTCGGGCTTGCCGCCTTATTTGGCCAGCTTGTATGAAGTGCCGCTACTGACTCGCGAGCAAGAACAACACGTGTTTCGCAAGTTCAATTTCCTGAAATACAAGGCCACCAAGCTGCGCGAGCAGCTCGATCCATCGCACGCTCGCAGCAGCATGATGGACGAAATCGAGCGGCTGTACGACCAGGCTGTTACGGTGAAAAACCAGATCGTGCGGGCCAATCTGCGTTTGGTGGTCTCGATCGCCAAGCGACATGTTGGACCAACCGATAATTTCTTCGAGCTGGTGAGCGACGGCAACATGTCGCTCATTCGGGCTGCGGAGAAGTTCGATTATGCACGCGGCAACAAGTTCAGTACGTACGCCAGTTGGGCGATCATGAAGAACTTTGCCCGAACAATTCCTGACGAGCATCGGCGGCGCGACCGTTTCCGCACGAGCCAGTCGGAAATGTTTGGTGCAACGGCCGACGGCCGAACCGATCAGTATGGCCAGGAATCGGCTCAAACAACACGAGTGTCGCAAATTGGCAAGATTCTGGAGCGATTAGACGACCGGGAGCAGAAGATCATCATCAGCCGTTTCGGTCTGGACCACTCCCAGGAACCGCTCACTTTGAAAGAAGTGGGGCACGAAATGGGCGTGACCAAGGAAAGGGTACGGCAGATTGAAGCCCGTGCCTTGGCCAAGCTGCGACAAGCAGCCCAGGACGAAAAAATCGAGGTGCCAAGCGACTGATGCATTGGCAGCTTCCTTTAATCTGGTTAATTCGGGAAGAGTCGGTGGAGTTTACGGCTTCCGGGTTTAGATGCCACCGCCAATTGCAAAAGTTGCTGCGGTAAGGTGCAAAAATCGCGCCTACCCCGCTATTGCAACGTCAAGTCTGACTGCTATATTTAGTGGTTTTCATGGCCCTCCTCGCAGGCTAGCGTAGCTCAACCGGCAGAGCAGCGGTTTTGTAAACCGCAGGTTGTGGGTTCGAGTCCCTCCGCTAGCTCGTCGTCGCACGACTGAGAGAGCGAGACGGAAGATCGTACTCAAATCGAGGGGGGTTTCCCGAGCGGTCAAAGGGGCCAGACTGTAAATCTGGTGGCATCGCCTTCAAAGGTTCGAATCCTTTACCCCCCATTGAAGAAATAACGAAGCACGAATGACGAATGACAAAAGAATGACCAAGGATCAAATCTCAATGACCAAATGCCGCGATCATCGCACCGAACTGGTGTTTGGTGCTTGGTCATTCGTGCTTCTTTCGTCATTTGGATTTCGTCATTCGTCATTTTCACCCGCGGGTGTAGCTTAATGGTAAAGCCCCAGCCTTCCAAGCTGGACACGTGGGTTCGATTCCCATCACCCGCTTCATTGGATTTGAAACTCGGGTGAGAAGCACAAAGTTCAAGCAGCGACAATTTTCAAAGCAAGCGAAACGCAACGCATATTCAAACAAGTCGAGATCAACCCATATCAACAGCGGCCGGTGACATATTGAACTTGCGCCACGCAGGCAGTGTCGCTCATTGCAAGCGCGCGCTGCTGTAGCTCAGCTGGTAGAGCGCGTCCTTGGTAAGGACGAGGTCATGGGTTCAAGTCCCATCAGCAGCTCTTAAGCCAGACGGCTCGGTCGGAGGCAGATGATTTGAGGTCGAGAGGTACCAGACACTTGACTCGAGTTCGTATCATTGCAGATGGCCTCAAACCGGGGCAAAGTTTTACTCGAAATCACGTTTTCAGTATTGCAGTTAGACCCATTTGGACAGCTTTCTGTCCGCTTGATTAATCGCAGGGAGAAAGAATGGCTAAGGACAACTTTAAACGGACCAAACCTCACGTCAATGTCGGCACCATCGGCCACATCGACCACGGGAAAACCACGCTGACGGCGTCCATTCTGGCGGTCCAATCGACCAAGGGAATGGCGAGCCTCAAGTCGTATGCCGATATCGCCAAAGGCGGCACGGTGCGCGACGAAACCAAAACTGTCACGATCGCGGTCAGCCACGTGGAATACGAAACCGACAAGCGGCACTATGCCCACATCGACTGCCCCGGCCACGCCGACTTCATCAAGAACATGATCACTGGCGCCGCCCAAATGGACGGTGCTATCTTGGTCGTGTCGGCTGCCGACGGTCCGATGCCGCAAACCCGCGAGCACATTCTGCTGGCTCGCCAGGTGGGTGTGCCCGCGCTCGTCGTGTTCCTCAACAAGATCGACTTGGTCGATGATCCGGAATTGCTTGAGCTAGTTGAGCTTGAAATTCGCGAGCTGCTTACAAAATATGGCTTCCCGGGCGATGAAATCCCCATTATCCGGGGCGCCAGCAAGCCGGCTTTGGACAATCCTAGCGATCCCAAGGCGAACAAGTGCATTGGCGAGCTGATGGACGCTATCGACAGCTACATTCCCGAGCCGGTACGCGAAATCGACAAGCCTTTCTTGATGGCCATTGAAGACGTGTTTTCAATCGAAGGTCGCGGTACCGTGGCGACCGGTCGTGTGGAGCGCGGCATTGTCAAGGTTGGCGAGGAAGTGGAAATCGTGGGCCTGAGCCCCGACAAGCGCAAGGTCGTGGTGACGGGAGTAGAAATGTTCAATAAGACGCTAGATACCGGACAAGCTGGCGATAATGTGGGCTGCCTGTTGCGTGGCATCAAGCGTGAGGAAATCGAGCGCGGTCAGGTGTTGGCTAAACCGAACTCCATCACGCCGCACACCAAGTTCGAATGCGAGGTGTACGTGCTGTCGAAGGAGGAAGGTGGTCGGCACACGCCGTTTTTCAGTGGCTACCGACCGCAGTTTTACTTCCGCACGACCGACGTCACCGGTAGCGCCACGTTGATGGGCGACGCCGAAATGTGTATGCCGGGCGACAACGCACGGCTCAGTGTAGAGTTGCAAGTGCCCATCGCCATGGACGACGGTGTTCGCTTCGCCATCCGCGAAGGCGGCCGCACCGTTGGCTCCGGCGTGGTAACGAAGATTTTGGCCTAACAAAAACGATGAATAGTGGATGATCGGTGAATGAATTTTCCGTTCATTGTTTCACGTTGATCGTTGATTAGGGGTGTAGCTCAATTGGCAGAGCACTGGTCTCCAAAACCAGCGGTTGGGGGTTCAAGTCCCTTCGCCCCTGCCAGTCAAAAAAGGTGAGTAGGTGAGTGGCGGGTAAGTGGTTGACAGACCGGTTCAAGCCGCGGTTTGCCATCAGATAGAACAACGAAATTGATTTACTTCGGATTCAACGCACTTACCACTCGCCCACTCACCTTTGAATTGCAAGGACGCAGCGGGTGACAGTTATGTCCAAACATCGAAACGCCACTGCCGATCGAGAAACCGATGAACAGGAGGCTAGCGAAAACCTCAGTCGTTCACAAACGAAAAGTAGCGGTTCGCCAGCCAGGAAGAAGGATCGCCAAATGACCGCAGCCGCACATTGGTTGTTTCAGCTCGGGCTGTACAAACGTAATCAAGGACGAATTGCCAGGCAGTTGACGTTTGCTGCCCTGGTAGTAACAGCGGCCATTGGTTGTTGGCGATTGGGGCTGTTGATGATCGATCGAGGACCGACGATGCAGTTTGGTGTGCCACTGGCGGTGTTCGCGGCGGCGGTTTGGGTTTCGTTTCGGCTGGCGAATCTGCCTAAGTTCGCAGATTTTTTGATTGGCGTAGAAGCCGAAATGGCGAAGGTGTCTTGGCCAACGCGCCAGGAACTGATTCAAAGTTCGGCGGTGGTGATGATCGTGATTTTTGGCTTGGCCGCTATTTTGGCTTTGTACGACCTGTTTTGGAACTGGCTGCTGCATCGCCTGACTGGTGGCTGACGACAACTGAACGATTTACCCCCGTAGCTTCCGAAGCGTTTCGTGTGTGAGGATTGCGTGATCGACCAGTGGGAAAACAATACCGACCAGCCGCAGGGTGCCCCAACCGGCACCGCCGGCGAAATTCTGCACACACCGCCCCCAGATGCGGTCGTCGCCTCGCAGCCGACCAGCCTGGACGATAGCACTCCGCATACAGCGGTCGAACCGGAAATCGAAGCCGCGGAATCTACGACTCATTCGCCGCCGGAACACGCAGCCGAACAAGAACCGGAACACGAGCCGCAGGGCATCGCCGTGGCGGTCGAAGACGAGGATCGTCCGGTCAAAATGGATTGGTACATCCTTAAAGTGCAAAGCAACCGCGAGGATTCCATCCGCGACGGGCTGAAACGCAACGTCGAACGTGCTGGCCTCGGGAAGTATTTTGGCGAAATCATTGTGCCGATCGAAACCGTCACCGAATTCAAAGGCGGCAAAAAGAAAACCGTCAAACGCAAGTTGTATCCCGGCTATCTCGTCGTGCAGATGGAAATCAACGACGACACTTGGTACTTGGTTCGCGACACGGCGGGTATTGGCGATTTTACCGGCTCCATCGGCCGGCCCAGCCCGATGTCACCTCAAGATATCGCCAAGATCAAATCGAAGACGGAAGAGAAAACCGACGACGCGCCGCGGCTGAACATCCGCGTGAAGAAAGGTGACCGCGTCAAGATCAACGAAGGCACGTTCGAAAACTTCGAAGGCGAAGTCGACAGCATTAACGAAGCCAGCGGCCGCGTGAGCGTCATCATCAATATCTTCGGCCGGCCTACGCCGGTCGAATTGGAGCACTGGCAGATCGAGCCGCTTTAAAACGCTTGCGGCCTGGCGCTGCATTTTCCCAGAATCATTAATAACCTTGTCAATAATCAATCTTGTATGGCAAAACAACTCGTTGGAACCGCGAAATTTCAAGTGCCCGGTGGGCAGGCCACGCCTGCGCCGCCGGTTGGCACTTCATTGGGAAAATACGGCATTAACCTCGGTCAATTCGTGCAGCAGTTCAATGAACGTACCCGCGAAGCCGGCGGCATGCCGATTCCGGTGGTCGTGAATGTGTATAGCGATCGAAGTTTCGACTTCTCCTGCAAGAGTCCGCCTGCCGCAGCACTGCTGAAACAGGCGGCGAGCATTGCGAAAGGGTCAGGCGTGCCGAACAAAGAGAAAGTCGGCAAAGTTACGAAGGAGCAGCTAGACAAGATCGTAAAAATGAAATCCGCCGATCTGAACGCTGCCGATCCGGATCATGCCCGGCGAATGATCGAAGGCACCGCCCGAAGCATGGGCGTGACGGTTGAGGGGTAGCCGTTAGATTAGCTAGTTTTGATTCAAAATGACAATGGATCGTGCTAAACCATTTAGTCGCTAAAGCATGTGAAAATCGCAAATCAATAGAATTTTGAGTGCAGCAATGGTCAAACTTGCAAAACGCATGAAAGCGATGGTCGAAAAACTGCCGAAATCGGATGCGCCGATGTCGGTGGAAGAGGCCGTCAAAATCCTCAAGCAATTTCCGCCCAGAAAGTTCGATCAATCGATCCAAATGGCTATCCGCTTGGGCATCGATCCTAAGCAGGCCGATCAATTGGTGCGCGGTTCGATCGTCCTGCCGCATGGCATTGGCAAATCGAAACGGGTTGCCGTGTTCGCCAAAGGAGACAAAGCCGAAGAAGCTAAGGCCGCTGGCGCTGATTTCATCGGCGCTGAAGATTTGGCGACGAAAATCAAAGAAGGCTGGGCCGATTTCGATGCCTGCATCGCCGCGCCAGACATGATGGGTTTGGTCGGGCCCTTGGGCAAAGTGCTCGGCCCGCGCGGTTTAATGCCGTCCCCGCGTGCCGGCACGGTGACTCCAGATGTTGCCAAAACCGTAAAAGAATATAAAGCTGGCAAGGTCGAATTCCGCAACGATCCCGCTGGCATTGTGCATGCGTTGGTCGGCAAACTGAGTTTCGACGAGAAGAAGCTTGCCGAAAACATTCGGGCGTTCATCGATCATATCCTGCACATGAAGCCCCATGCCGTAAAAGGCGTGTACGTGAAAAGCATTACCGTCAGCGCCGCAATGAGCCCCGGGTTGAAGATCGCGGTATAAAACAAATCAAGAAACTACGACTGCCCAGTTAGCCCACGTTCAAAGTGCGGGGGCTGAACCGAATAAAAGCCATGAGTAAATTTGTAAAAGACCTTTTGACCCGCGATTTGAAAACACAGCTCAACGGCGTGAATGATGCGCTATTGGTAAATGTCGTCGGGCTGGATTCGCTGAAAACGACCAAGCTGCGCGGTGAGCTGCGGAAGAAAAACATTAAGCTGGAAGTCGTGAAGAACAGCATGGCTCGGCGGGCAACCGAAGGCACGCCGCTGTCCAAAGCATTCGAAGGCATCGAAGGCACGCTGGCGATTGTTTGGGGAGCCGACGATTTCGTCTCGCTCACCAAAGAAATCGTCCGACTGACCGAGGCCAAAGAGTTCGAAGGCTTCACCGCTCGCGGCGGCGCGATGGACGGCGCCAAGCTGAATACCGCGGAAGTGAAGGAGGTCAGCAAATGGCCCTCGCGGCAAGAGCAGTTGTCGATGCTGGTTGGGCAAATCCTCGGCCCTGGCTCTCGTTTGGCTGGCCAATTGAAGGGCGGTAGCGGCGCGATTGTCAGTCAGATCAAAACCCACGTAGAAAACCTGGAAAAAGCTGGCAGCGAGTCGGCTCCCGCAACCGAAACTCCCCCAGCTGCGTAGAAAGAGATTCGGCACTGATATCAGCAGAAAACTGCTGCTAATTTGAAATCCTTGGCCTCGACGGGCCAATAACCGTTATTCATCGACCCAGTTTTTTGTTAGCGTCGCCTGTCCCGAACGTCGACCGGGCGCGACGCCCAAGTGTCAGAAAGGAAGATCCACCGTCATGGCGACTGCAGAAGCCACTCGTGAGTTTGCCGCACCTACGAAAGATTTGGGCGACAAGATTGTCGCCCTCACGTTGAAGCAAGCGAAGGAATTGAGCGATTATTTGGAAGAGGTTCACGGCATCAAGGCGGCTGCCGGCGGAGCCGTGATGATGGCTGCACCTGCTGGTGGCCCCGCTGTTGCGGCCCCGGAAGCCAAAACCGAATTCGACGTGGTGCTGGAAGGCTTCGATGCCGCCAAGAAAATTGGCGTCATTAAGGTCATCCGTGCTCTGACAAACCTCGGCCTCAAAGAAGCCAAGGACCTAGTCGAAGGCGCACCCAGCAAGGTCAAGGAAGGCGTCTCCAAAGAAGATGCCGAAAAGGCCAAAAAGGAGTTGGAGGAAGCCGGCGGCAAGGTTTCGGTCAAGTAACACAACGTCCCCGGGGCAGAGGGCTGGACGAAACTTACCCTGGCTTGGTCATACGGTATCGTCGGTGGGCTTTTGGCTGGCGCAACACGCGATAGGCGGTTGTGCCGGCAAGCCATCTATCGGTTCCTGATTGTTCGCAATAGCGACGGCACTAGCATTTTCGCTTGATGTTGCGCCTTGCGCTTTCATGTTCAAAGTTTTCTGATCCTCGCACGACGGTCTAACCGCACCCGCCGTCGACCGAGGGTTTTTCCAGGAGCATTCTGCAATGGCCACTTCGGCACAACGACGTATCACGCCCGCAGAAGTTCGTCGCTTCGGCAGCGGCCGCGAGCCGTTTTCGATTCCCGACCTGACGAAAATTCAGACCTACAGCTACGAAAAATTCCTGCAGTACGACATCCCGTCGAACAAGCGGAAGGACGAGGGCATTGAGTCGGTCTTGCGGGAAATCTTCCCGATCGAAAGTTACGACAAAAACCTCAAACTGGAATATCTCCGCTACGAATTGGGCAAGCCGCGCTACGAACCGCATGAATGTCGCCAGTTGCGGCTCACCTACGGCCGGCCGTTCCGTGTTTGGTTGCGGCTCACCAAAGCAGAGCCTATCGAAGAGGAAGTCTATCTGGGCGACATTCCGATCATGCTCGGCGGCGGTGAGTTCATTATCAATGGCGCCGAACGTGTGGTCGTCAGCCAGCTGCACCGCAGCCCCGGCGTAGATTTTGTGCTCGATACCGACACCGTCGAACGAAAGATGTTCAGCGCCCGCATCATCCCCGAGCGCGGCAGCTGGATCGAACTCAACGCCTCCAAGAAAGACACGCTCCAGGTGCGCATCGATCAAAGCGGCAAATTCTCTGCGATGATGCTGCTGCGAGCCATGGATTCAAAGTATAGCCAGGACGCTGACCTCCTGCGGACGTTTTACGACACCACGTCGGAGAAAATCGTCGATGGTCGCAGCGTCGGAAAGATCGAAGGCAAAATTGCGGTTACCGATATCGTGTACCCACACAACAGCGATAAAGCGGGCGAAGTGATTATCGAGTCGGGTCACAAGATCACGAAGAACATCGCGGAGTTGATTTGCACCTCCGGTCTGTCATCCGTGGAAGTGATGCCTGAGCCGAAAATCCCGCTGATCCTCTATAGTCTGGAAGAAGACGCGACGGCGAGCCATGAAGAGGCACTGCTGCGAATTTATCAGCGTCTGCGTCCCGGCAACCCTCCGCAGCTGGAAAAGGCCAAGGCGCTGTTCCACGAGAAGTTTTACGACACCAACCGCTACCGCTTGGGTCGCGTGGGCCGCTTCCGCATCAATCGTAAGTTGAACCTGAATGTGCCGGAAACGGAAATGACGCTGCGGCCAGAAGATTTGATCAGCGCCATACAGTACGTCATCAAGCTCAACGAAGCCGATCCGGCGTTCGAAGTGGACGACATCGATCACTTGGGCAATCGCCGTCTGCGCACCATCGACGAGCTGGCTTCCGACGAATTGCGCAAGGGCTTCCTCAAACTCCGCCGCACCGTGCAGGAACGGATGAGTTTGAAAGATGTCGAAGACATGACGCCCCGCACGCTGATCAATCCGAAGAGCATTTCGGCGGCAATCGAATACTTCTTCGGGCGCGGCGAATTGTCGCAAGTAGTCGATCAGACGAATCCGCTTTCGATGCTTACGCACGAACGCCGGCTTTCCGCCCTCGGCCCTGGCGGTTTGAACCGCAAACGGGCTGGCTTCGAAGTGCGCGATGTGCATATTTCGCACTACGGTCGCATTTGTCCCATCGAAACGCCCGAAGGTACGAACATCGGCTTGATTTCCAGTCTTGGAATTTACGCCGCAGTGGATGAATACGGGTTCCTCGTCACGCCGTATCGCAAGGTCCACAAGGGCAAACTGACGGGCGAGGTGGAATGGCTGCGGGCCGACCAGGAAATGGACGCCTATCTCGCCCCAGCCGATGCGCCGGTGGTAAATGGGCATATTTCGGGCGAAAACATCATTGCCCGTTATCGGTCCGATTTTGAATTGGTCCCCGCCGACAAGATCGATTACATCGACGTCGCTCCCAGCCAGATGGTCGGCGTTTCCGCCGGTTTGATTCCATTCTTAGAGCATGACGATGCCAACCGCGGCTGATGGGTTCCAACATGCAACGACAAGCGGTGCCACTGTTGGTAACCGAACCGCCTTTGGTGGGCACTGGTATGGAAGTCGATGTGGCCGTCAACTCCAGCATGTTGATGCGCTTGCCCAAGAAGGGCACGGTCACTTACGTCGATGCCGACAAAATTGTCATTAACAACGAAGAGCTTCCGCTTACCAAGTTCAAGGGTCTTAACGAGCGCACCTGCCAGAACCAGAAACCGGTCGTCCGGGTTGGCGACAAAGTCGAAAAGGGCACGGTTATTGCCGATGGCGCCGCCACGTTCAACGGCGAACTGTCGCTGGGCCGCAACGTGCTGGTGGGCTTCATGGCTTGGGACGGCTTCAACTTCGAGGATGCCATCATCATCAGTGAAGAGCTGGTGCAGAACGATGTTTACACCTCGATTCACATCGAAGAGTTCGACATCGAAATTCGCGAAACCAAACTGGGTCGCGAAGAATTCACCCGCGATATTCCCAATGTCAGCGAACGGGCTCTGCGCAACCTGGATGAAACCGGCATTGTCCGCGTCGGCACTTACGTGCGGCCCGGTGATATTCTCGTCGGCAAAGTTTCCCCCAAGAGCAAGACCGAGCTGACCCCGGAAGAAAAACTGCTGCATGCTATTTTCGGACGAGCCGGCGAAGACGTGAAGAACGATTCGCTGGAAGTACCCTCGGGCGTGGAAGGCATCGTTATCCACACCGAGAAGTTCTCGCGCCGGATGAGTCTCTCGGAAGACGAGCGCAAGAAATTCGAAAAGGATTTGAAAGCCGCAGAGACTGACGGCAACGCAAAAATTGCCGAAGCCTTTGGTGCGCTCATAGGCGAGATTGAAAGTATCCTGAAAAAGACGCTGACCGATGCGGAAGGCAATCCGCTGGTCCGCGATCAAGAGCATAAGTACGTCGCCGAGCAAGCGGGGAACTTCAAGCTGGATAGCATCGACATTCGCAGCCCGGAACGCCGGGCAGAGGTCGAGAAGGCGTACAAAACGCTGTGGCCGGCAGTGGAAAACGCCATCGACGATCGCGATCGCAAACTGAACAGCATGAAGCGCGGCGACGAGTTGCGCAGCGGTGTGCTGCAAATGGTGAAGGTGTACATTGCCGCCAAGCGCGTGATTTCCGTCGGCGATAAAATGGCCGGCCGTCACGGAAACAAAGGCGTGGTCGCCAAGATCCTGCCACGAGAAGACATGCCGTTTTTGGCCGATGGCACTCCGGTGCAAATCCTACTGAATCCGCTGGGCGTGCCCAGCCGTATGAACGTGGGCCAGATATTGGAAACCCATTTGGGTTGGGCCGCCGCGGCACTCGGATTCCGCGCCGTCACGCCGGTGTTTGATGGCGCCAGCGAAGAGGAAATCAATACGCGCCTTGGAAAAGGCCGGTTTGCCCAAACACGGCAAGGCTCAATTGTACGATGGCCGCACCGGCCTGCCGATGGAGCAAGAAACCACGGTCGGCTACATCTACATGCTGAAACTGCACCACTTGGTGGATGACAAAGTGCATGCCCGCAGCACCGGGCCGTACTCGCTCATCACGCAGCAACCGCTGGGCGGCAAAGCACGTTTCGGCGGTCAGCGGTTCGGCGAAATGGAAGTGTGGGCGCTGGAAGCCTATGGCGCGGCCTACATCCTGCAAGAGCTCTTGACCGTCAAGAGCGACGACGTGGAAGGACGCACGAAAATTTATGAGGCCATGGTCAAAGGAGAGAACACATTGGAAGCCGGCACCCCGGCCAGCTTCGATGTGCTCACCAACGAAATCCGTGGCTTGGCCCTCAACATGCAGCTCGAGAAACGAAGAATCTAAACCCGTTTGACCCCAACCCTCGGCTTTGGCGAGGGCTATGCAATACGCAACGAAACCCCGCAAGCGATTTTTCCTCCGTAACAGGAGTTCCTATGAGCATCGGCGAAGCCAATTACGATCGGATTAACGATTACTCAGCGGTCAAAATTTCTTTGGCCCGGCCGCACGACATCCGCAGTTGGTCGTTCGGCGAAGTGAAAAAGCCGGAAACCATCAACTACCGCACTTATAGGCCAGAGCGCGACGGTCTGTTCTGCGAGCGCATCTTCGGACCGGAAAAAGATTGGGAATGCGCGTGCGGCAAGTATCGCGGCATGAAATACAAGGGCATGATCTGCGATCGCTGCGGGGTCAAAGTCACGCACAGCCGCGTGCGCCGCAAGCGCATGGGCCACATCGATCTGGCCGCGCCCGTCGTGCATATCTGGTTTTTCAAAGCCATGCCCAGCCGTTTGGGCAATCTGCTCGACATGAAGACGACGAGTCTGGAAAAGGTCATCTACTTCCAGGATTACGTCGTTACCGATCCGAAAGATACTCCGCTCAAGCCGCAGCAGTTGCTCACCGAAGAAGAGTATCGCCAGGCCCGCGAACAATACGGCGAAACCGCCTTCGACGCCGAAATGGGCGCCGAAGCCGTCCGCAAGCTGCTGGTGAAGATGGATCTGGTGGAGCTGTCCAAGAAGCTGCGTGAAGACTTGGCCACCACCAACTCGAAGCAGAAAAAGAAGGATCTCATCAACCGGCTGAAAATTGTGGAAAGCATCCGCGATTCCGACAACAAGCCAGAATGGATGGTGCTGGATGTCATCCCCGTCATCCCGCCCGATTTGCGTCCGCTGGTATTGCTCGACAGCGGCAATTTCGCCACCAGCGATTTGAACGACCTATACCGCCGCATTATCAACCGCAATAACCGGCTCAAGAAACTGGTCGACTTGAACGCGCCGGAAGTTATCATCCGCAACGAAAAGCGGATGCTCCAGCAATCGGTCGATGCACTGTTCGACAACAACCGCTGTAAGCGCCCCGTGCTGGGCAGCAGCAACCGCCCGCTGAAGTCGCTCACTGACATGATCAAGGGCAAGCAAGGCCGCTTCCGCGAAAACTTGCTTGGCAAGCGCGTCGATTACTCGGCGCGTTCGGTCATCGTCGTCGGCCCCAACCTCAAGCTGCATCAGTGCGGTCTGCCGAAAAAGATCGCCCTGGAATTGTTCCAGCCGTTCATCATTCGCCGGCTGAAGGAGCTCGGCCATGCCGACACCATCAAGTCGGCCAAAAAAATGCTGGAACGCAAAGACACCGAAGTGTGGGATATCCTGGAAGAGGTGATCCGCAATCACCCAGTGCTGCTGAATCGCGCTCCTACCCTGCACCGCATGGGCATTCAGGCTTTCGAGCCGGTGCTCGTGGAAGGCAACGCCATCAAGTTGCATCCGCTGGTGTGCAAAGGCTTCAACGCCGACTTCGACGGCGACCAAATGGCCGTCCATTTGCCGCTGTCGATTGAAGCTCAGGTAGAAGCCCACACGCTGATGATGTCAGTGCACAACATCTTCAGCCCCGCCAACGGCAACCCGATTATCAGCCCCTCGCAAGACGTCGTGATGGGTTGCTACTACCTCAGCGTATCGCTGCCCGATCGTAAGGGTCAGGGCATGATCTTTTCTTCGCTGGAAGAAGTGCAGCTCGCGTATTCGTTGGGCAAAATCGATACGCACGCACGCATCAAAGTGAAACTGTCACCCAAGCGCGGCTCAAGGGGGACGAAGAAACGCAAAACAAGCCCGGTGCCATCATCGATACCACCGTGGGCCGCGTGCTGTTCAACAGCATCCTGCCTGAAGGCATGCAGTTCTATAATCACCCACTGCGTTCCAGCGACCTGGCGAAAGTGATTTCCGATTGCTATCAGCAACTGGGTCGCCGCGCCACGATCGGTCTTTTGGACGACTTGAACATGCTCGGCTTCCGCGAGAGCACCCGCAGCGGTTTGTCGTTCGGTACCGACGACTTAATCACCCCGTCCGCCAAGCCGCGCATTATTGGCGAAGCGGAAAAAGAAGTGCTCAAGCGCAACAAGCTGTATCAACGCGGCATCATTACTGAAGGCGAGCGCTACAACCAGGTGCTCGATGTTTGGACGCACGCCCGTGAACGCATCACGTCAGAAATGATGGGCGCGCTGGAAACCGATACCCGCTGGGCGGGCTACGTCAACCCGATTTACCTCATGGCCCACTCTGGCGCCCGCGGCGGCGTCGAGCAAATTCGTCAGTTGGCCGGCATGCGCGGTTTAATGGCCAAGCCCTCGGGCAAGATCATTGAAACGCCCATCAAGGCCAACTTCCGCGAAGGGCTGACGGTGCTTGAGTACTTCAGCTCCACGCACGGTGCCCGCAAAGGTTTGGCCGATACGGCCCTTAAAACCGCCGACTCGGGTTACCTCACCCGCAAGCTGGCCGACGTGGCGCAAAACGTGGTCATCACCCAGCACGATTGCGGCACCACACAGGGCATCACCAAGGGTGTTATCTACCGTGGCGAGAAGGTAGAGGTCAGCCTGGCCGATTCGATCCGCGGGCGTGTGAGCCGGCAGAACATCGTCAACCCCATCACCGACGAAGTCGTGGTGAAGGAAGACGAACTGGTCACGCCGGCCGTTGCCCGCCGCATCGAGCAGCTCGGCCTGGAGCGTATTCAAGTTCGCAGCGCGCTCACTTGCGATGCGCCATTGGGCATCTGTCGTTTGTGCTACGGCATGGATCTTTCGACCGGTTCGTTGGTGGAAGAAGGCATGGCCACGGGCATCATCGCCGCTCAATCCATTGGCGAGCCCGGCACGCAGCTTACCATGCGTACGTTCCACATTGGTGGCGTCGGTCAACGGGCCATCGAAGAGAAAGATTACAAAGCCAAGAAGGCAGGCGCCGTGCAGTTCGTGCGGCTCAAAGTCGTACGCAACGACGCCGGCGAACAAGTGGTGCTCACTCGCAACGGTGAACTGGTCATCATGGACCCCAAGGGGCGTGAGCTGGAAAAATATGAAGTTCCCGCCGGCGCCAATTTGCGTGTCGAGGAAAATCAGGAAGTCAAGCCGGGCCAAGTCCTTTGCGAATGGGACCCGCATAGCATTCCCATTCTGGCCGAAGTCTCTGGCAAGGTGCGTTACGAAGACGTCATCGAAGGCGAAACGATGCGCATCGAAAAGGACCCCAGCGGCCACGTTCGCCGCATGGTTCAGGAACACAAGGGCGATTTGCATCCGCAGGTGGTGTTGGAAGACGACAACGGAAAAATTCTCGACTTCTACTACATGCCGGAAAAAGCCTATATCGAAGTGAACGAAGGCCAGACCGTTTCGGCTGGCACGTTGCTTGCAAAAACGCCGCGTGAAGTTTCTGGTACGCAAGACATCACCGGCGGTCTGCCGCGAGTCACGGAAATTTTCGAAGCTCGCAAGCCGAAAGATCCCGCCGTCATTGCCGAGATCGATGGCACCGTGGAAATCCTCGGCGAAAAACGCCGCGGCAAGCGCACCATTATCGTCCGCAGCGAAAGCGGCATCGAACGCGAGCATCTTGTCAGTCACGGCAAGCACTTGCGCGTTCACTCCGGCGATTTTGTTCGGGCCGGCGAGTCGCTCGTCGATGGTCCGCTGGTGCCGCACGACATTCTTCGCATCTCCGGCGAAGAAGCCGTGCAGCAATATCTGGTGCGCGAAATTCAGAACGTGTATCGCAGCCAGCGCGTCGATATCGACGACAAGCATATCGAGATTATCGTCTCGCAAATGCTTCGCAAAGTACGGATCGAAAGCGTCGGCGATACAGGCTTGTTGCCCGGCAGCGTGATGGACAAGTTCGACTTCCGCAAAGTCAACCAGAATCTGTCAGGCTGCTTGAAGATTACCGAAAAGGGCGACAGCGAGTTCGAACCCGGCTCCATTGTGCCCAAAGATGCGCTCGAGCAAGCCAATGCCCAGATCGAAGGCCTCGGCGGCACACCGGCCCGGGGCACCAAGCCCAAGCCGGCCACCGCCAGCACGCAGCTCTTGGGCATCACCAAGGCGTCGGTGCAGTCGAGCAGTTTCATCTCGGCGGCCAGCTTCCAGGAAACCACCAAGGTGCTTACCGAAGCGGCGTTGGCGGGCAAGATCGATCGCCTGGTCGGTTTGAAAGAGAACGTGATTCTCGGCCACTTGATTCCGGCCGGCACGGGCTTCAAGACGTTCCAGGAATCGGATGTTCGCATCCGCCGCGAGGCGCTGGAAGCGCTGGCTGCCCAGAAAGAGCAAGTGCTCACGCGTGCCTTCCCGCTGCTGGAATCGGCCGCCGACGGCAACGGCGCGAAGCCGGCTGCCTCCGGCGCAACCGCCACGGCCACCGCGGAACCGCCCTCGCCTGCCGCCAGCGCCCTGCCGGCGGCCTGGATGAACTGCTCGGCGGCGCCGACGACCACGGCAGCAGCACCTAGTCGCCGAGATAGCAAGCAATCCGTAATAAAAGCAACTCGGCCATGTCAATTGACGACAACGCTGGCTTGCCTCTTCGCGGCTCCCCGCGCACGCATCGCCGCATCGTCATCGCCCACCATCTAATTCTCCACGGCTATGCTCATTGGCCTCCCAACGATCCGCGCGGCAGCGGCAGCCGCGAAGTACGAAAGCCGGAGCTCCACGAGTTAGACCCACCGCACTTCGGCCGCAAACAGATTCAACCATCGCGCGAAGAACTGAAAGCGTTCAAGCGCGCCGCCGAGCAACGACTGGAATTTCCGGTGCTGTGGTTCGACGACGCGACGAGGCAAGCCCTGGGGCAGGCCATTGCCAACATCGTTGCACAGCGGCAATACACCGTGTGGGCCTGCGCCGTGCTGCAAAATCACATTCATCTTTGTGTGCGCCGACATCGGGATACGGGCCGCGAAATGTGGAACGCCTTTGCCGATGGCACGCGCCGCAGCCTGGGGACAAGCGGATTGACGCCGGCCGATCATCCGGTTTGGTCCAGTCGTCCTTACACCGTTTTTCTGTACACTTCCGAAGATGTCCGCAGGGTGGTCCAATACATCGAACAGAATCCGCAAAAAGAGCACTTGTCGCCGCAGCAGTGGCCGTTTGTCGTTTCTTATGATGGTTGGCCGCGCGCGGGTCAAACGCGAAGAGCTAAAGGTTGATCGCGCCCTTCGGTCAGCATTCATTCTGTCAATCCTCGAAACCTATGGCTTGCCTCTTCGCGGCATCACCAAGATGTGGCTATCATCGGTGATCGGCGGCAAGATTTGACACTGACTTCGCGATCGACGAATGTGCGCGTGCCATAAAAAATAAAATCGATGCACAAATGCGGCGGCGCAAACCTCGGAAAAACAAGGCTTTTGCGCCGAGATCTTGACCCTCACTTGTGCCGCGCGTTGGGCAGTGCGCCGCTGGAACATGATTTTTGCCGGGATTTCCCGAGCAAACTGCACCCTGCCGTGGGAGCGCTCGATGGTAAAGTGCGCTCCTTTGCCAGGCGATGCTTGCTCTACGTGAAGGCGAGATGCTTGACAGCGCGCACAAAAATAAAAATCGATGGGGCAATGTTTTGGAAACGAGTCTGGAAACCACGGCGTTTTTGAAAAACATTGCTCCATAACTGTGACACGGCAATTGTCAGTTGTCCGTGGTTCGTTGTTATTATTCTCCCTCGCCCTTTGGGAGAGGGCCGGGGTGAGGGGTCGCTGGCAACTGATAGCGGACCACTGACCACGGACACACCTGCGCACCAAAATTAAAAATCGAGGGTAAAGTGTTCCGCGCGAAACCCTCGTAAAAACCAGTGTTTTACGCCAAACATTTTGTCATCACTTTACCACGCCGCGCGCGACTGCTGCAGGAAGAATTCACCGCTAGAGGGGCGCAGAGTCGCGCAGAGGCATCGCAGGAAGTTGCAAAATCATGCTTGATCGCTCCGTGCTTCCCTCGGCGAACCCCGGCGCCCCCGCGGTTAATTGCCGCGCCCGCCGCGCGCAGTCCCGCCCAACCTCGGGCGGCGCTGGCCCGAGGTCGGGAAATTTATTGCTCAATTGCCAAGGAACGACAGTCGGCCTTCCGCGTCAAGTTAGCCCCCCGGTCAATGACCGGGGGCTAACTGCAGCGAAAGTCGAAAGGGACCCAAAGTTCCACGGCCATTGTATCAATAAGTGTACATATGTCAATGTATATTTCGGGCCACGGTTGAAGCAAGGGGCAAGGATCGAGGGGTGAGGAAAGACTTGGCTGGGCAAATTGCCCCATGGCACTTCCCGCGATAGTGCGTGATCGCCACTGCCAACCCGCCAGATTGCCGGAGAAAACAATTGACGGTACGGAGCGATGCCGTAAAATTGCGGCATAATTAGAAGTTCTGCATGCGGAGTAGCCCGCCATGGACGACAGTTTCTTCTCCCGGGCCGCGACGTGGTCCCGCACCGGCGGCCAACGGCTTACTGTCCACGACTCTTTCTCACCCAAGGCACCGCGGGTCATTACCATGGAGCCGTGGCACGAAGTTGCCTTCATGGCCGCTGATGGCGAGCACTCGGTCGGCGACTTCATCCGGCACATGGGAAGTCAGTACGATGGCGGGATGCCCGCAGGGCTGTCCGAACAGATTCGGGGCATCATCCGGGAACTTGTCGCGGAGGGAGTCATCCGCCTACACCCCGAACCCAAGTCTCTCCCGCCCTACTTCGCCGAGGATCATTTCGCACAACCGGCCGACGTGCGCGAAGCGCAAATGGAGTCCGATGGGCTACTGCCTCGCAGTCTGCCTCATGCTTAACCACCTGAGGGGGGCCAAGGGTCGGCTCTAAAATTGGCGGCATCCACGCGATTGTCAGAGACAAACGTCGAATTGACTTGCCGCTCGTGCCATCGGGCTCGACTGGGCACATACCAATTAACGGCTTCCGCCAGACTTCATCGACGGCGCATAGAAGATCTTCACGGTCCGCTTTGTAAAGAGATCCTTGGCCCGGACGTGATCTTGTTCGCGAACCGATAGCAGGGCCAGAAGTCCCGAGGTGTCCAGCAACATCGAATAACCTGGATAACCTATTGGCCGGTGCCGTGCTCACGGGCCAAATCGCGGTCGATGTCTTCGTTGGTGGTTCCCAAGGCATGGCCCAAATCCACCGCCGAGCCAATCAAATCCAGAAAACGCTGTCGTGCTGCTTCGCTGTTGGAGCGCGTGCCTTCAGGAGCGGGAATGCTCACCCTGGTTCCTTCAGGCAAATTCACCGGAACCGTCGGCCGGAAAACACCGTGTTCATAGACTGCCGGAATCGAATTCATGGCCAGTTCACCGGACGAGAATTGCAATCAAGCACCTTCTAGAGCATACCATGCGCAACTGCCGGTCAAAAGCGAAATGGACACCCCAAACCGGCGGATTCGACCGGCGAATTAACTCGTCAGGCTGGGGCGTGCCGACGCGCCCGCTCCTACCAAGGAAAAAGGAAAATCCCTGCCTCGAAGCTATCGCAATTGACACTGGCACCCAATTCGATAAGCTGATGGATTCCCGGCAACTGGCCGGTCGCTAGTACCCCCTCACCCCAACCCTCTCCCGCGAGGGGCGAGGGGAGGGAGGCATTGAGATCGCACTGTTTTTATACTAGGCCGTTAAAAGGCTCGAAGTTGCATGCCGACGATCAATCAATTAGTGAAACAGCGCCGACGGCCGAAGCGGAAGTTCAGCAAGTCGCCGGTGTTAGATAAATGCCCGCAGCGGCGCGGCGTCTGTCTGCAAGTGAAGACCATGACGCCCAAGAAGCCGAATTCCGCGCTGCGAAAGATCGCCCGCGTGCGGCTTTCCAACAGCAAGGAAATTACGGTGTACATTCCCGGCGAAGGTCACACGCTGCAAGAGCACTCGATTGTGCTGGTGCGCGGCGGCCGAGTGCGCGATTTGCCCGGCGTGCGATACCACATTGTGCGCGGCACGCTCGATTGCCTGGGTGTAGAAGGCCGCAAGGGCAGCCGGAGTTTGTACGGAGCGAAGAAGGGTTAAGTGTTTGTCCGTGGTCAGTGGTCCGTTGTCCGTTGAAGCCACAGCCACAGGTCATCAGATTTATTTATTTGCAACGGACAACTGACAACGGACAACTGACAATCGCATGGGAAGAATTACAGCCAGCGGCACGACGCTCAAGCCCGATCCACGGTATGGATCGGTCTTGGCCAGCAAGTTCATCAACTGCCTGATGCACGACGGCAAGAAGAGCACGGCGCAGGGCGTGTTCTATCGGGCCTTGGACATTATCAAGGAAAAGATGGCCGATCAGAACCCCATTGAGGTGTTCGATCGGGCGATGGATAATGTCAAACCGGCGATTGAAGTCCGCTCGAAGCGCGTCGGCGGTGCTGCGTATCAAGTGCCGATGCAGGTGAGCCGCAACCGGCAGCAATCGTTGGCGATTCGCTGGATTCTGCAATCGGTCCGCGAGAAAAAAGGCCGGCCGACGCACGAGAAATTGGCCGATGAGTTCATGGCGGCCTTTAATCGCGAAGGCGCCGCGATGACCAAGCGCGACAATGTGCACCGCATGGCCGACGCCAACAAAGCGTTCGCCCACTTCGCCTGGTAAAACTTGCCGCATACAATGGCCGCTTCGTGCTTCACTGGCACCGCGGCCTTTTTCATGCGCGGCGTGTAGCGGCCGGCCTTGGCCGGCGTTTGCAGCGCCGAGCAAGCTCGGCCGCTACACTTGACCGTTCGTATTGGCGGTTCGATTTAATTATGGCTCGTGATTTAAAAACTCTCCGCAATATCGGCATTATTGCCCACATTGACGCCGGCAAGACGACCGTCACCGAGCGGATGCTGTATCTCAGCGGCGCCAAGCACCGGGTGGGGGAAGTCGACAAGGGGACGACCGAAACCGATTCGGATGCTGAGGAGCAGGAACGCGGCATCACCATCTATGCGGCCTGCGTGACCTTCAAATGGAAAGATGTGACCATCAACCTGCTGGATACGCCGGGGCACGTCGATTTCACGGCCGAAGTAGAACGCTGCTTGCGCGTACTCGACGGTGCCGTGGTGGTGTTCAGCGCGCGGGAAGGCGTCGAAGCGCAAAGCGAAACCGTCTGGCGGCAGGCTGATAAATATAAAGTGCCGCGGGTCGCGTTCATCAACAAGCTGGACCGCGAAGGGGCCGATTTCGAGGCGGTGTTTGGGGAAATCGGCAAGCGGCTGGCGGCCAATCCGGTGGCGCTGCAAATTCCGGTCGGCCAGGGGCCGCCGCATGTGAAAGATCCGTTTCGCGGAATCATTGACCTGGTGGAAATGAAGCTGCTCACCTTTGGCCCCGATCGGCAAAGCCGCGAGTATGCAGTGACGGAAATCCCGGAAGATCAGCGCGCGCGGGCCGACGAGTGGCGGCTGGCAATGCTGGAAAAGCTGTACGACTACAGCAACGAACTGATGGAGCTGGCGCTGCAAGAAGCACCAATTCCGCCGGACATGCTGCGCAGGGTGTTGCGCGAAGCGACGGTTCATTTGCAGATTCAGCCGGTGCTGTGCGGGTCTGCATTGCACGGCATTGGCGTGCAACCGGTGCTCGATGCGGTGCAATATTATTTGCCCAATCCGCTGGACATTCCGCCCGTGGAAGGCCGGGCTCTGGAAAAGAACAAGGACGGCAGCGACATCATCGAGCGGCGCAAGCCATCGCCGGACGATCCATTTTCGGCACTGGTGTTCAAAGTGCTGCCGGCGAAAACCGGCGACATCCACTGGATTCGCGTCTATTCCGGAATTATCAAACAAAACAGCCGCGTGCTGAATGCAGGCAAGGATGTCAAAGAAAACGTCGCTCAACTGTGGATCATCCATGCCACGAAGCGCGAAGAGCAAATCGAGAGTGTGCAGGCCGGCGATATTGTCGGCGTGATTGGCCCACGAGTTTCCATCACCGGCGATACGCTGTGCGATCCGAAGCATCCGATTCTGCTGGAGACCATTCAATTTCCGGAGACGGTCATCTCCGCGGCCGTCGAGCCAGAAAGCACGGCCGATCGCAAGAAGCTGGGCGACGTGCTGGAAATGCTTAAGCGGCAGGATCCGACATTTCGCTCCCACGAAAACGAAGAGACTGGCCAAACCATTATCAGCGGGATGGGCGAGTTGCACTTGGAGGTGATTCAGCACCGTTTGCAGCGCGATTTCAATTTGAATGTCCGCGTGCACCGGCCGCGCGTCAGTTACAAAGAGACGGTGAACGGCCCGGCGGAGGCCATCGGCAAGTGCAATCGGCAGATTGGCGGTCAGACGTTGTTTGCGGAAGTCAAGCTGCGCGTGAAACCCTTGCACGAAGACAAAGCCTGCCGCGTGGCGACGAATTGGTTTGTCGAAGACGCGGCCAAACGTAACGCAGTGCAGGTGCTGCTCACTTCGCTCAAAGAAGCAGCGGAAGGGGGCGGCTTGCGAGGCTATCCGCTGTGGAGCTGTTCGCTGGAATTGTTGGAAACCCCGTTTCCCGAGCCGCTGCCGGGTGAAGTGGCCCTGCGGATTGCCGTGGCTGATGCTTTCACCCGGGTTTTGCAAAACGCCGGTGTGACGGTGCTGGAACCGATCATGCGGCTGGAGGTCACCACGCCGGAAGATCATTTGGGCGATGTGATCAACGATTTGCAGCAGCGGCGAGCGATCATCAACAACACCGAGAGCCGCGGCGGGACCACCGTGCTGGAAGCCGAAGCGCCGCTCTCGGCGATGTTCGGCTACTCAGCCGCTGTCCGCAGTTTGAGCCAAGGCCGGGCGAGCTTCTCGATGGAACCGCTGAAATACGGTCCGGCACCGCCCAGCGTTCAAGAAGGCATGATGTAGTGCCGCCATGTTGCCGCACTCCACAGAAAATCGCCTTAAACGCCCCGTTGACACTCTTTCGTGGAAGTTTTAAGATTCAGGGCTTGCCATTTATTAAAGCAAGCGAGCAGGACAACTTGAAGGTGGACTGATTGTTACGCCGGGAGCTTCCGGTGGGAGAGACGCGTGGCTGGGCATTCGCACGAAATTATTCGCATCCGGATGGAGGCTTACGACCACTCGGTGCTGGATCAGAGCGCGGCGGAAATTGTCGATACCGCCAAGCGCACCAACTCCGAGGTGCACGGACCTATTCCGTTGCCGACGCGAATTGAACGTTACACGGTGCTCTCGAGTCCGCACATCGATAAGAAGGCCCGCCAGCAATACGAAATTCGTACGCACAAGCGCGTCATCGATATTGTGCAGGCCACGGCCAAGACCATTGAAGCATTGAATAAATTGAGTTTGCCGGCGGGCGTTGATATCAAGATCAAAGCCAGCAGCTCACGGTAGAAATTACGGGTTTTGAAAAATCATCCCAGGTATTTTGAGATAGCTCTATGCCACGGAAGTTAACTGGGTAATGCACAGCGGGTCGGCTGCGACCTGCAGGTCGCAAGCTGGTCAGTGGATTTCGCTTTGGGCGAGCCACTTGTCTATGCAAACCCAGTTAGCCAGATGTACGGGGAAATTGCGATGGCGATCGGATTACTCGGCCGCAAGGTCGGGATGACACAAATTTTTGACGAAGCCGGGAAAGCCATTCCGGTGACGGTGATTGAAGCCGGCCCGTGCCGCGTGCTTCAGATCCGCACAACCGATCGCGACGGTTACGAAGCCGTGCAGCTTGGTTTCCGCGACAAACCCCGACGCCTGGCAGCTCGATCAGAGCGCGGCCATGTGGCCAAGCTCGACAGTCGCCGTTCTAAAGCGCGCGCCAAAGCCGGCGTTGAGCCACTGCCGAAGGCCGATTGCGAGCCGCAACGGTTCGCCAGCGAATTCCGCGGCGCCGCCGAGGGCCTGGAAGTCGGTAAGCAATTAACGGTCGAACTGTTCGAGAAAGTTAAGGCCGTCGATGTCACCGGCGCCAGCAAAGGCAAGGGTTTTCAGGGCGCGATGAAGCGACACAACTTCAAAGGCCAGCGCGCCACGCACGGCGTGAAAAAAGTGCATCGCCACATCGGCGGCACCAGCGGCAATACTTTCCCGGGCCGCACGTTCAAAGGCAAGAAGATGGCCGGGCAGATGGGCAATGTCCGCAAAACATCGCGCAACCTGAAAGTCGTGCGCGTCGACAAAGAAAACAATCTGCTGCTGGTGTGGGGCGCCGTGCCGGGTCCCAACGGCGGCTATGTCATCGTGCGGCAAACGAACAAACTGTAAACGTCATGGCAAAGTTAACCATCTTCGATCGCACGGGCGCCAACGTCGGCACGTATGAAATCGAGCCGACCGATCTGGCGCCGCGCATCAACAAGCAACTGCTGCACGATGCGGTTGTGATGTACGAAGCCAACCTGCGACAGGGAACTTTCGCCACCAAGAGCCGAGCGCAGGTGGCTGGCAGCACCAAGAAGATGTATCGCCAAAAAGGCACAGGCAATGCCCGGGCCGGTTCGCGTCGCAGTGGCATTCGTCGTGGCGGCGGACATATTTTTGCCAAGCGTCCGCGCAATTTCGGCTACCGTTTGCCGCGCAAAGCATTACAGTTGGCCACGCGGATGGCGGTGGCGTCGAAAATCAAAGACGAGCAACTGACGCTGATCGACGATTTGAAATTCTCCGCGCCCAAGACCAAAGACATGGTCGCGTTGATTAAGGCCGTGAAGTGTCACGATGAGGCAAGTCTGCTGGTTGCCACGGCCACGGCCGACATGAACGTGTACAAGTCGGCCCGGAACATCGAAGGGGTCAGCGTCTCGCCGGTGGCGGAATTAAATGCTTTGACGGTCATGAAGCCGCGTCGGTTATTGTTCACGAAGGCCGCGCTCGATTGGATCAAAGAGCAAGCCGGCAAATCGGCAGCAGGCAGCTCGAAGTCGGAAAAGGCCGAATCGAAAGCCGCGCCCGCCAAAGCCAAAGCTCCGCGTAAGAAAAAGGCTGAGTCATGAAAACCACCGACACCGTGGCCGATTCGCCGCATCATCCGCACTTGCCGCCGCACCAGGTTATTGTGCGCACCGCTGGTGACGGAAAAGGGCATGCACCGCTCTTCTCGGTACAACGCCTATGCATTCGAAGTCAACCGGATGGCCACCAAGGTCGATGTCCGCCGGGCCGTCGAAGAATTATTCAACGTGAAAGTCACGCACGTCCATATTCAGAACCGCAAAGGCAAACCGCGCCGTAGCCGCTTCCGGATGGGGCGTACCCAAGATTGGAAAAAAGCGATTGTGAAGCTCGATCCGGAACATCGGATTGATTTCTTCTAAATCGACGAAAAGCTCACGCTAAGCCGCAAGCGGCTGAAACTTGAAACGATAAACTGCCATGGGCATCAGACGATACAAACCGACTTCACCCGGACGCCGTGGCGCCAGTGTCAGCGATTTCGCTGAAATTACGCCGGGCGCAGCGGTTCCCCGTGCGCTCAGCGTACCGAAGAAACGGTTCGGCGGTCGCAATAATCAGGGTGTCATCACCGCCCGGCATCGTGGCGGCGGCCACAAGCGGCGTTATCGACTGATCGATTTCCGTCGCAACAAAGACGGCGTGCCGGCCAAGGTAGCGTCGATTCAGTACGATCCCAACCGCAGTGCCCGCATCGCGCTGTTGTTTTATGCCGACGGCGAAAAGCGGTTCATTCTCGCTCCCGACGGTTTGCAAGTTGGCCAGGAGATCATGAGCGGGCCGGATGCTCCGCCGACGGTTGGCAATTCGTTGCCGATGCGAAACATTCCTTTGGCGATGGCCATTCACAACGTAGAACTGCAGCCGGGTCGCGGTGGACGATTGTGCCGATCGGCCGGTTCCAGCGCCACGCTTGTGGCTCGCGAGGCCGATTGGGCACAAATCACCTTACCCAGCGGTGAAATTCGGCGCGTTCCCTCGGCAGGCCGGGCGACCATCGGCACGATCGGCAATGCCGATCATATGAATGTTCAAATCGGCAAAGCCGGACGCAATCGCTGGAAAGGCTGGCGGCCCTTTGTTCGCGGCACGGCGATGAACCCGATCGATCATCCGCACGGCGGTGGCGAAGGTCGCACCAAAGGTGGACGCCATCCGGTGAGTCCCACGGGCAAAAGCGCCAAAGGGGGCGGCACTCGCAAGCGACGCAAACCGTCGAACTCGGCAATCTTGCGTCGCCGTCGTTCACGCCGTTACGGTCAAATCAAGATTCCAACCTAATGATTTAGCCCGGCCGTATTGGTCGGGGACTCGAGCACCAACATCAATCACGCATGGGACGTTCCAAGAAAAAAGGCCCGTTTGTCGATCCCAAACTCTTCCGCAAGGTAGAGCTGATGGATGCAGTGAACAAAAAAGATCCGATCAAAACCTGGGCCCGGGCTTGCACCGTGATTCCCGAGTTCGTCGGCCATACCTTTATGGTTCACAACGGCAAAGTGCACACCAAGGTGTTTATTACTGAGGACATGGTGGGACACCGCCTCGGCGAATTTTCGCCGACGCGCACCTTCCGTGGCCACGGCGGCCGTGTAAAGAAAGAAGAAAGCGCGGTGCCTGCGGCCCCAGCTGGAAAGTAAATCGCGGGGTTTATTGTTATGGGATACAAAGCCACACACCGATTTGCCCGAATCAGCGCTCGCAAAGTGCGGGCATTGGCCGATCTTGTGCGCGGCAAGTACGCCGACGAAGCACTGGATATTTTGCGGTTCATGCCGCAGCGGGGCGCGCGGATGCTGGAAAAAGTCATCAAAAGTGCGCGTAGGGAACGCGGAAGACCGCCGGGCGACGAACGTCGGCAATTTGGTGGTAAAAGATTGCCGGATCGACGGTGGACCGATGATCAAGCGAATTCAACCCCAAGCCCGCGGCATGGCGTTTGTCATCCGCAAACGTATGGCACACATATCCGTGGAATTGGAATAAAGTCATGGGTCAGAAAGTCAATCCTGTCGCGTTTCGCACCGGTATTATGGAGGGCTGGAAAAGCCGGTGGTACGCCTCGAAGCAGGAATTTCGCGATCTTTTACTGGAAGACCACAAGGTCCGTTCGTTCATTAAAGAAAAATACAAATTCGCCGCAATTCCGAAGGTTGAAATCGAACGGACTCGCGACGAAGTAAAGATTTTGCTGCACACGGCCCGGCCGGGCGTCATCATCGGTCGCAAAGGCCAGGAAGTCGAAAAGCTGCAAGAAGAATTGCAAAACCTGATCGGTCGGCGCGTGAACATCAAGATTGAAGAAATTAACCGTCCGGAAATTTTTGCCCAGCTGGTGGCGGAAGATATTGCGGAACAGTTGGCCAAGCGTGCCAGCTTTCGCCGCACGATGAAACGTGCCACCGAGACATCGATGGATGCGGGAGCCAAGGGAATCAAAATTCAGTTGGCCGGCCGGTTGGGCGGCGCCGAAATGGCGCGCCGCGAAAAATCGACCGCCGGCAGCATGCCGCTTTCGACCTTGCGGGCGAAAATCGACTACGGTTTTACCGAAGCGAAGACACCGCAGGGCCACATCGGCGTGCAAGTGTGGATCAACCAAGGTATGTACGAGGATATAGCCAATGGCGTTGATGCCCAAGAGAGTCAAGTTCCGAAAAAGCCAAAGAGGGCGTATAAAAGGTGAAGCCACACGGGGCAACCGTGTGAGTTTCGGCGATTACGCTCTTCAAGCGGCTCAAGGGGGCTGGCTCAGCGCACAAACGATCGAAGCAGGCCGCGTTGCGGCGCAGCAATATATGCGCAACGAAGGCCGGCTGTATGTGCGCGTGTTCCCACACAAATCGGTCACCTCCATCCCTTTGGAAACCCGCATGGGCAAAGGAAAAGGGGAGCCGGAGTTTTGGGCGGCGGTCATCAAGCCAGGCACCATTTTGTATGAGGTGGGCGGCATTTCGGAAGAAGCGGCGCGAATTTGCTTCGCTCGCCTGGCTCACAAAATGCCGGTGCGAGTGCGGTTTTTGAAACGCCGGGCGATGTAGTTGCCGTGGGAGATTGAATCAAGATGGCCAAAACATCTGAACTTCGCGACATGAGCGACGAGCAAGTTCGGCTGACCTGGAAAGAGGCGGCTGAGAATCTGTTTCGCTTGCGCATCGAAAGCGCAAACCGAACGGCTCGATGTGCCAACCGAATTGAAGAAAGCCCGGCGATTGATCGCCCGTTGTCAGACAATTTTGAATGAGCGTGCCCGTGGCGCCGCCGCCAAAGAGAAGGCCGCCACTTAAACAGAACAAGTAACCCCCGATTCCGTCGGGGAATGGAATCACCGCGACATTCTAAGCGAAACATTCAGTTATGCCTAAGCGAGTTGAAGTTGGCACGGTTGTGAAAGATAAGGCGCTCAAAACGCGCCGCGTGGAAATTCCACGGCTGATCCGCCACGCCAAGTATGGGAAAATCTTGCGCCGCAAGACGGTCTGTCACGTGCATGATGAAAACAATGAATCGCATGAGGGCGACACCGTGGAAATCCGCGAATGCCCGCCGCGATCGAAGCTCAAGCGCTGGGAGTTGGTTCGCATCGTCACCAAGAGTCAAACGGTCGATATTGCGGCAATGCGAGCAGCAGCGAAATTGGATGAAGACGCCGGAGTGAAATAACTGAGCACGGCGCCTGGCGCCTTGGGAATTGCAAGACGTCAGTCGACCAGACAGAGCGTGAAATCATGATTCAGATGCAAACCCGATTGAACGTGGCCGACAACACCGGCGCCAAAGAAGTAATGTGCTTCAAAGTGCTGGGCGGCAGCCGACGGCGCTACGCCGGGCTGGGCGACGTGGTTGTTTGCAGCGTAAAGAGCGTCATCGCCGGCAGCGACATTAAGAAGAAAGCGGTCGTACAAGCCGTGCTGGTCCGCTGCAAGAAACCTACGCGCCGCAAAGACGGCAGTTATGTGCGATTCGACAGCAACGCGGTGGTGCTGATCGATGCGGAAAAGAATCCGCGCGGTACGCGCATATTCGGCGCTGTGGCGCGTGAGTTGCGCGACCGGAACTTCATGAAAATCGTCAGTCTTGCCAGCGAGGTCGTGTAAGCGATCAAGGTGACCCATGCATATTCGAGCGAACGACATCGTGCAGATCATCACCGGCGAAGATCGCGGCGTGCGCGGCAAGGTGCTGAAGGTAATTCCCAAGAAGGGCAAAGTGGTGATTGAAGGTGCAAATCGTGTTTACAAGCACATGAAACGCAGCCAAAAGAACCCGCAAGGGGGCCGGTTGTCAAAAGAAATGCCGATCGATATTTCGAACGTGATGCTCGTTGATCAGAAAACGGACAAGCCAACGCGGATTGGGGTGCGAGTTTTGAAAGATGGCGAGCGAGAGCGATTCGCCAAGCGCAGCGGGGCTTCGCTGGGTTCGATGGCAATCAAGAAGTAAGTGCGTAGCCAAGCGTCAAGTCGCAAGACACTCCGGCGCCCAGATGCAACAATAACAGTCATGGCCAAGAAAGATAAAAAAACCGCCGAGGAAGCCGCCCCCAGCGGGCCGCCGCCGACTCCGCGCCTGCTGGAGCGCTACCAGAAGGAACTGCTGCCCGAGCTCGCGAAAAAGGTCGGCCGGAAGAACCACCTGTCGTTGCCGCGGCTGGAAAAAATCGTCGTCAACATGGGTGTGGGCAGCGCGGTTGCCGAGAAAAAGAATCTCGAAGACGCCGTGGCGGCTCTGACGCAACTCACCGGTCAAAAACCGTTGGTGACGAAAGCTCGCAAGGCAATCTCCGGTTTCAAGCTGCGCGAAGGGCTGCAAATTGGCTGCAAGGTGACGCTGCGTGGGGCTCGCATGTGGGAATTCCTCGATCGGTTGATTTCCCTGGCCCTGCCCCGGGTGCGCGATTTTCGCGGCCTGGATCCGAATTCGTTCGACGGGCAAGGGAATTACAGCTTGGGCCTGTCGGAGCAACTGGTGTTTCCTGAACTCAATCCCGACAAGTTCACCCGCGTGCAGGGCATGAATGTCACGATTGTAATCTCCGGCAAAAGCAACGATGAATCGCGCGAGCTGCTGCGGGGCCTCGGCTTGCCCTTCAAAGCAGATGAGAAGAAAGACACCAAAAAAGGTGCCGCCTGAATTAACTCAGAAGACAGAAAACCAGACACCCAAACACCAAACTCATTCACATAGACCTCCAGGCACATCTGCATGGCCAGCGCATCCAAACTCGCAAGAGCAAAACAGAAACCGAAGTTTTCCACCAAGCTGCGGCGGCGCTGCCAGTTGTGCGGCCGGCCGCGGGCGGTGTACCGCAAGTTCGGACTGTGCCGCATTTGTTTCCGTAAAATGGCCGACCAGGGGATGATTCCGGGCGTGAGAAAGGCGAGCTGGTAGAGGAACACACAACGCATGTTAACTGATCCGATTGCCGATATGCTGACCCGCATCCGCAACGCCATCCGCGTCGAGCGGCCGAGCGTCGATATGCCCACTTCCAAGGTGAAGCGTGGCGTCGCCGAAGTGCTGAAGCGCGAAGGCTATATTTGGGACTGGAAAGAAGTCGAATCGCAGCCGGCCAGCCAGTTACGCATTGAATTAAAATACGGCCCCAATGGCGAACGCGTCATCCGGCATTTGAAGCGTGTCAGCAAGCCCGGACATCGAGTCTATTCCGGCGCGACGAAAATGAAACCGGTGCTCAACGGCTTGGGCATTTGCATCATCAGCACCAGCCGCGGGGTGATTAGCGATCGGGAAGCCCGGCAGCGGAAACTCGGCGGCGAAGTGCTGTGCGAGTTGTGGTAGACAACAAGCAATTAGCGATTGGCAATTAGCAAAGAATAAGGAACGGTGATTACGAAAACAGTTAACGATTGTCGTGTTTGGCTAATCGCTAATTGCTAATCGCTAATCGCTGCACCACCATGTCTCGAATTGGAAAAATCCCTGTTGCCGTGCCTGCCAACGTCAAGGTCGCCGTGAATGGCGCCGAATTGGCGGTGGAAGGGCCCTTAGGCAAACTGAAGCAGTCGTTTCTGCCGGTGGTGAACATCGAGTTCGATCAGGCGGCCAAGCGCTTGGTTGTCACACGAAAGCAAGAGACGAACCATGCCAAGGCCGTGCATGGTCTGACTCGCGCCTTGGTGCGCAACATGGTTGAAGGCGTGACCAAGGGCTATGAAAAGAAGCTGGAAATCGTCGGCGTCGGTTACCTGGCGGCCGTTCAGAAGAACAATTTGCAGCTCCGCGTCGGTTTTGCCAACGAAGTGCATTTGCCGATTCCAACCGGTTTGAACGTTACCGTTCCCGACCAGACGCATATTGTAATCAAAGGTGTCGATAAGCAGGCGGTCGGCCAGTTTGCTGCAGAGGTCCGTGCGGTTCGCAAGCCGGAACCTTACAAAGGCAAGGGCATCCGCTACGATGGAGAACAGGTGCGTCGCAAGGCCGGCAAGGCGGTTACAAAATAAGATGAAGGGGTGAAGAGGTGAGCGGGTGAAGGGGTGATTGTTGTGTAGCGGCGTGGGCTTGCCCCGCGCTGGTGTTTTTGCAAAATCATCGCCTCGACATTGCGAGCAGTCCTAAACAAACATGAATCACGAAAAACGAGTTCACCTGCAACGGAAGCGCCGCGGCTGGCGAGTGCGCAAGCACATTCGCGGCACACAGGATCGCCCACGACTGTGCATCAAGCGCAGTCTGAAGCACACGTACGCCCAAGTCATTGACGACAGCAAAGGCGCCACGTTGGTGGCGGCCGGAACGACCGAATCTACATTGCTGAAGCAAGTCAAATACGGCGGTAATAAGGCGGCGGCCGAGGCCATTGGCCGCACCATCGCCGAACGAGCATTAGCGGCCGGCATCCAGCAGGTGTGCTTCGATCGCGGCGGCGCCAAGTACCATGGCCGTGTGGCTGCTTTGGCCGAAGCTGCCCGAAAATCGGGATTAAGTTTTTGATAAACCAGAGTGTCTGGGCGCCTTGGTGTCTAGGTGCCCGAGGACAATACCAGACACGTAGACACCGAGACACCGAGACACCAAGACACCCCATGTCAACTGAATCTCGAACACGCGATCTGGTCGAAAAAGTCATTAAGATTCGCCGCTGCGCCGCAGTGGTGAAGGGCGGCCGCCGCTTCAGCTTCAACGGAATGGTCGTGGTCGGCAACGGCCGCGGCCGAGTCGGTTGGGGCTATGGCAAGGCCAACGAAGTGCCGCCGGCGGTCGATAAGGCCGTAAAAGATGGCGAGCGCAGCATGATTGATGTGCCACTAGAGGGCAACACGATTTCGCATCCCGTCATCGGGCACTTTGGCGCATCGGACGTCGTGATGCTGCCGGCCAGCGCGGGAACCGGGGTCATCGCCGGCGCCGCAGTTCGGGCAGTGTGCGAAGCGGTCGGAATTCACGACGTGTTGACGAAGGTCTACGGCTCAACCAATCCCATCAACGTCGCTAAAGCCACGATCGACGCCCTTAAACAACTGCGCACACGGCCAGAAGTAGAACGCCTGCGAGGAGTGCCACTGCAATGAACATCAACGACGTCCATCGCGGCATTCACAAAAACAAAAAACGGATGCGCATCGGCCGTGGTCCCGGCTCCGGTAAAGGCAAAACCTCCGGCCGCGGTCACAAGGGTCAGGGTCAGCTTGCTGGTTGGGCTGCGCCTGTGATGTTCGAAGGCGCGGATGCCGCTCATTCGCCGCATTCCCAAGCGCGGGTTCCATAATCAATGGGGCCAGGTCATCGCAATTGTCAACGTCGGCGATTTGGAAGTGGCCTTCGAAAAAGGGGGCGAAGTAACGCTGGCAGCCCTTAAAACCGCCGGTTTATGCAAACGCCCTTGCGACGCTCTGAAAGTGCTCGGCAATGGCGATCTCAAGAAGAAATTGAAAATCACCGCCAACTACTTCAGCGCCTCGGCTCTGGAAAAAATCAAGCAAGCCGGCGGCGAAGCGGTTGTCCTTCCCGGTCCAAAGCCCGTGGTACGCAAGCGGCCGAAAGCCAAAGCCGTGAAGTAACCGCGCTTTTCGACCTTGGATTGAGGCAGCTCGCTCGGTTATTCTAGCGGCATCGGTTGTCAGCGTATCTCCGTGATTTCTGCGTCCTCAGCGGTGAGATAAAACCATTCATTCGCCAGCAACCTGGCGACGGAGCGAGTCATGTGGGAAAAAATCCGGGTCACGTTCACGATTCCTGAGCTCCGGCAGAAAATCTTGCTGACGCTGCTCTTCTTGGCCATTTATCGGATCGGCTGGCAAGTTTCGCTGCCCATGGTCAACCAAGAGAAAATGAAGGCGACGTTCAATTCGCAGCAGTCTGGCCTCGGGGCATTGTTCTCGCAGGCCGCCGTGTTTAGCGCCAGCAATTTGAGCCAGGCAACCATCTTCGGCCTCGGCATCATGCCGTATATCTCGGCCTCGATTATCTTTCAGCTATTGGGCAGCGTCTGGGGACCGTTGGAGAGGTTGCAAAAGGAAGGCGAAAGCGGTCGGAAGAAAATTAATGAATACACCCGCTATGCCACCGTGCTGATCTGTATTGGGCAAAGCTGGGCTTACGTGAGTTTGCTTTCGGGACAAGGCTGGATCGACGAGAATTTCCTGACCCGCTCCGGTGGCGGCATTACGTTCTTTTGGCAGTTCACCGCCGTGACGACGATGACCGCCGGCACCATTTTCTTGATGTGGCTGGGCGAGCAAATCGATGAATTCGGCATCGGCAACGGAATTAGCTTATTGATCATGGCTGGCATCTTGGCAGCCATGCCAGGTGCGTTCGTGGAAATGTTCAGCCAAAGTTCATTGGAACTGGGAGGCACCGGCGGCAAGTTTGGTCCGGAGAAATGGCTGGTGCTGGCAATTCTGTTCGTTAGTGTTGTCTCCGGCGTCGTTTACATGACGCAGGGCCAACGCCGCATTCCGACCCAGAGCGCTAAACATGTGCGGGGCCGGCGGGTGTACGGCGGCACGCGGCAGTACTTGCCCTTGCGGGTGAATCAATCGGGCGTCATGCCCATCATTTTCGCCAGCAGCTTGCTGCTGTTTCCCAACATGCTCTTTCATGCCATGGCTGACTGCCCATAGCAACACGTTTTGGCAGCGGCTCGATGAAGCGTTCACTCGCGGCAGTTCGTTTTTATACAATCTGCTGTACGTGGTTCTGATTTACTTCTTCTGTTATTTCTGGACGGCAATCACGTTCAATCCGAAAGACATGGCCGACAACCTGAAAGATTTCGGCACGTTCATTCCTGGTTATCGACCTGGAAAACGAACCGCCGATTATCTGGAAAAAGTCATGGTGCGCATCACTTACGTGGGCGCTGCGTTCCTGTCGGTCGTGGCAATTTTGCCCACGATTGTTGCCACCGCGCTGGAAATTCCGTCGGTGATGGCCCGTTTTTACGGCGGCACGGGTCTGTTGATTGCGGTGAGCGTGGCCTTCGATCTGGTGCAAAAGATCGACAGCCACCTGGTAATGCGCAATTACAAGGGATTGCTGGAGTAATTTCGAATTCCGGTCCGGCGGAGCCGCGATCGAATTCCACCTTTGCACCGTCAACCTCGTCATGCGGTTAATTCTGATCGGCCCGCCGGGTGCTGGTAAAGGAACACAGGCTGAGCGTCTGGTCGAGCAACTTCGAGTGCCTCACCTTTCGACTGGCGAGATGCTTCGCCAGGCAATTAGCCAAGGAACGCCGGTTGGTTTGTCAGCCAGGCAATTTATTGACGCAGGTCAATTGGTCGGCGACGACACGATGGTTGAAATGGTCGGCCAACGGCTTGATCAGGCCGACTGCAAAGCAGGCTGCTTGCTCGATGGCTTCCCGCGCACCGTGGTGCAAGCGGAAAAGCTGGACGAGTATTTGCGGCAGCACGGTGCGCCTCTCGATGGTGTCATCGAAATGAAAGTCGATGAAGACGAAGTGGTTCGACGGATGATTGCCCGCGGCCGGTCGGACGACAAGCCCGAAGTAATTCGCGAACGAATGACTACCTACCAGCGGCAAACCGCCCCGGTGAGCGATTACTACCGCCAGCGCGGGCTGCTAAAATCGGTTGACGCGATGGGCACGGTGGACGAAGTGTCGGCTCGAATTTCTGCCGCTCTGGAGCAGATCAAACATCGAAATGGGTAGCCTCCGCCGGCGTTCCAGGATAGGATCGATCAAAGTAGCAGTCGCATGAATCATCATCTCCGCCCTTCGCCATCGGGCCGTCGGCGGGTCTTTCATCGATATCGGCCAGAGCGGCAAAAGGCAGCGCATCCCGTGGCGAATTCACCCAAGTGCATCAATTTGCGTTCTCAGCGCGAACTGGCGCAAATGCGGAAAGCGGGCTTGGTGGTGTGGGGGGCACATCAGGCGGCGAAGGCTCTGGTCCGGCCGGGCGTAACAACGCGTGAAATTGACTCCGCCATCGATGAATACCTGACGCGTCACAACGCCATTCCGCTGTTCAAGGGTGTGCCAGGCAAAGTTCCGTTTCCGGCGGCCACTTGCATCAGCGTCAACGATGAGGTGGTGCATGGAATTCCCGGAAAGCGGCGTTTGAAAGAGGGCGATATCGTCAGCCTCGACACCGGCTGTAAAGTGAACGGCTGGTGCGGCGATTCGGCCTATACCCATCCGGTTGGCAATGTTTCCGCGGAAACGCAACGGCTGCTGGATGCCACCCGCGCGGTGCTCGATCTGGCCATTGAGCTGATGGCCGTGAAAACTCGCTGGAGCGAAGTGGCTCGCGAAATGGCCACGTATGTGCGCGATCACGGTTTCTCGGTAGTCGAGAATTTCGTCGGCCACGGCATCGGGCGCGAAATGCACGAAGAGCCGCAGGTGCCGAACTTCGTTAGTTCGTCGCTCAAGCGCAGCCACGATTTTCGTCTGGAGCCGGGTTTGGTGATTGCGGTGGAGCCCATGGTCAACATCGGCACCAAGAAAACGAAAACGCTTTCCGATCATTGGACGCAGGTCACCAGCGACGCCAAGTACAGTGCCCATTTCGAACACACCATTGCCATGACCGCCGATGGCCCTTGGGTGCTCACGGCGCCGCCGCAGCCCGGTGAAGAATTCGACGATACCGTGCTCCGTGAGCTGCTCGGACGGGTGCCGCAACCAACTGGCTGAAGTCGGTCCGACGCCGTCGAAAGCTTTGTCTTTTGCTGCTTCTGCGAGGCCAATTCTTAGTCGGCGATTGTGGCAATCGACCTTGCACCAAACCGGCGAGCGACGTAGCATGAACTTGGCTTCGTCATCCACCGCGAAGTCGTAAATGTTGTCGCGATTCGAGATCGCAAATCGGCGCCCGTAAAACCCCAAATGTTGCAAATTCTTCGACAATTCGCGAGCTTTTTGCACCATCACCTTACTCGGCGATTGCACCCGGCCGTGCGGTATGTCGTAACGGCTGCCGCGGTCTTCTTTGCGCTATTGTGTTCCGACGGCAAGCTATCGCTGAGCGGATTTGAATTGGGCTCCGAGGAAATTGTCGCCGTGGTGCAGGTCGCCCAGCCATTTCAGGCTCGGCCGCGCCACGCGAGCGAACCGGTTTACACCGCGCATCATCATCCGCGTGCGCAGCACGTAATTCGATCGATCGCCAACGTGGCCGCCAGTCCGATGGTCGGCCATCGTCTTGCCAATGGCTTGAACGCCCCGCTGCGGTCATGAACCGCGGCGCTCTCCCTTCGTTTGCGGAAGTTTGAAATCCGCAGCGTTGTCTCACGTTCATTTCTTTTTTCAGTGCGAGTTTGCGCATCGGCAAGTCACCGGGCCGCGCGCTTGCGCATGTCTTCGACCATTCCTTAGGAGAGCTATCATGCAAGCGCTTGTTGACGGAGTGCATTATTTTCAAAACGTCGGCTTCCAGCAGCACCGGCATATGTTCGAACGCCTGGCAAAAGGGCAAAAGCCGGTCGCGTGCTTCATTACCTGCTCGGACTCGCGCATCGATCCGAATTTAATCACCAACGCCGATCCAGGGCAGTTGTTCATTGTCCGCAACGTCGGCAACCTAGTTCCGTGCTACGGCACTGCCAACAATGGAGAGCTCGCGGCCGTGGAATTCGCCGTGACCGAGTTGGGGGTGCGCGACATCATCGTGTGTGGTCACACGCCGTGTGGGGCGATGAAATCGCTGCTCAAACCGGAAACTCTGCACGGCGTGCCATCGGTGCAAGCATGGCTCAGGCACGCCGATGCCACGGTGGCCATCATTCACGACCATTATACGCACCTGACGGGCCACGCGCTCCTGACCGCCACGGCGGAAGAAAACGTCCTGGTGCAATTAGAGCATTTGCGCACTTCGCCGCCGGTGGCGGCACGGCTGGCCCGCGATCAGCTCAATTTGCACGGCTGGATGTACAAGATCGAAACCGGCGAAATCTTCACGTACGACTCCGCCGCCCGGCAGTTCGTCCGCTTTGGCGGAGGTGCTGCAAAAACCGTTCGCAACGGCGTTGTTCAGGTTCAACTGACAGCCAATCACGGCGCGGTCAAACACGAGCAATCGTAGGTTGACCTCGTTATTCACAGGCCGCCTCTGAATAGCGCAGACCGCAGGTGGAGTCTGTCGATCAGCGCCTCGTGAGGCGTGTTCGTGCCATTGCGCCGAAATCACAAATCTAACCAGCAATTGCCAGGAGAGTGTTTATGCTTGCACAAGAAAAATCGGACAGAAATGAACCGAAGCACACGCCGGGCAACCGTGCCAGTGGCACCGTTGCGTCTGGGACTGTATTTCACGATCTCATGGCCTCGATCGTCGTGTTTCTCGTTGCGCTGCCGCTGTGCATGGGCATCGCCGTGGCGTCGAACGTGCCGGTGGCCGCCGGATTGGTCAGCGGCATTGTTGGCGGCATTATCGTCGGATTGCTGTCCGGTTCACCGCTGCAGGTAAGCGGGCCGGCTGCCGGCTTAAGTGTTCTCGTCTATCAGTTGGTCGACGAATATGGCATCGAAGCCTTGGGGTTTGTCGTCATCATCGCCGGCGCATTCCAGTTGTTGGCCGGCACGCTGCGATTGGGCCAGTGGTTTCGGGCCGTTTCGCCGGCGGTGGTGCAAGGCATGTTGGCGGGCATTGGCGTGCTGATTTTCGCCAGCCAGTTTCACGTGATGGTCGACGATGTTCCTCGCGCCAGCGGCCTCGCAAATTTGCTGTCGATTCCGGAATCGGTGTGGCGGGGCATCGTACCGCAAGATGGAACGAGCCATCACCATGCTGCGCGGATTGGCATTTTGACGATTCTTGTGTTGGCGCTGTGGAAGCTCGTAATTTTCAAACGGCTACGCTTCATTCCACCAGCTTTGGCCGCCGTCATTTTGGCCAGTTTGGCGGCCTATGTTCAGCAGCTCGATATCAAATTTGTCGAGCTGCCTGACAGAATTTATCAGGCTATTTCCATACCTTCGGCAGAAATGTGGCAGGCCTTGCAAGCCAAGGGAGTGAAATGGCACGACATCGCGCTGCTCGGTTTGTCGTTTGGAATTGTCGCCAGCGCCGAAACCTTGTTGAGCGTCACCGCAACCGATCGAATTCATCAAGGACCGCGCGCAGGTACGACAAAGAACTGATCGCACAAGGAATTGGCAACGTGTTGTGCGGCGCTGCATCGGCGCTGCCAATCACGGGCGTCATTGTGCGGAGCTCGGCCAATATCGATGCAGGGGCTCGCACTCGTCTTTCGACCGTGCTGCACGGCGCATGGATTTTAATCTTCGTAAGTTTGCTTCCACACACGCTGCAAGCGATTCCCAAATCTTGCTTGGGCGCCATTCTGGTTTACACCGGTTACAAGCTGGCTTACCCGTGCGCCGCCATGGGACTTTTGAAATACGGCAAGAGCGAGTTGTTCATCTATCTCGCGACCTTGGGCATGATTGTGTCCACCGATTTGTTGACCGGCGTGCTGGTTGGCATTGGATTGTCGGTGGCCAAGCTGCTGTACACGTTTTCGCATTTGGTCATCGATGTGCGCAAGAATTCGGCGGCCGATCGCGTAAACCTCAAGCTTGAGGGCGCTGCGACGTTTCTGCGATTGCCATATCTGGCCAAGACGCTGGAGGGATTGCCGCCCGCTTGCGAATTACATGTCGATATCGCCGCGGTCGACTACATCGATCACGCGTGTTTAGATCTGCTGATCAACTGGCAGCGACAGCACGAAGATTTAGGCGGTAAGCTGGTGATCGATTGGGGTGGCCTGCACGCCAAATTCCTGGGCCGGTATAATGAGCGCAACGGCAAGGTTTCTCTGCCTCACCCCAGGGAATTGCAGCCGGCGGGGCACCATTAGGTGCTTGCCCGACGTGCCGATTGAGCCGTAGGCGAAAAACTCGTTTGGAGCACTGGATTCAGAATCGCCCAGTTTCTCAGAAACACCTGGAAACTACGCACCTTTCGCCCCTTGAACAGTTGCCGGGCGAAGCCTTATACTGATGAGCTTTCAGTCCGCCAGGATTGGCGATGGGAGCGTGTGAACAATGAAAATACGCGCGAGTGTTAAACGCCTGTGCGACCACTGCAAGATCGTGCGCCGCCGCGGGGTGGTGTTTGTCGTTTGCAGCAATCCTGCGCCACAAGCAACGTCAGGGCTAGGGAAGCCCGGCCCGTTTTAGGAGTTCGCCTTTATGCCGCGTCTGCTGGGCGTCGATATTCCGCCCGACAAACCGACTTTCATTTCATTGCAGTACCTGTACGGCGTGGGTCCGCGCGTTGCACGCGAGCTTTGCCACAAGGCCGGCGTCGATCCGCATTCGCAAGCCCGCGACTTGCACGAAGACGAAGTGGCGCGGATGGCCGCGCTATTGGACAAAGATTACACGGCCGAAGGGCAATTGCGTCGGCAGTTGACGCAAAACGTTGCCCGGCTGAAAGACATCAACTGTTACCGCGGAATGCGCCATCGTCGGGGCTTACCCGTCCGCGGTCAGCGCACCCGCACCAACGCCCGAACACGCAAAGGCCCCAAGAAGACCGTGGCCGGCAAAAAAGGCGTGAAGGATATGAAGTAGGAAATGACGAAATTCAAATGACGAATGCCGAAGCCCTTGTGGTTTCGAGACTAGGCCATTGGAATTTCATTCGAATTTGGTCATTCGTCATTGATGCCTATCGAACCTGACGTTGGTCTTCAAGAAACAAACAGCACAATTTGCACATCTGAGTTCGGAGCAGACTTCCTGTGGCTCAAGTCAAAACAAAACGCAAAGCACGGCGGAACGTCTCGGTAGGCATCGTCTTTATCAAGGCGACGTTCAACAATACGACCGTCACCGTGACCGACACTAAAGGCGACACGCTCTGTTGGGCGAGCGCCGGAACAACGGGCTTTAAGGGCTCGCGCAAAAGCACGCCGTTTGCCGGTCAAATGGCGGCCCAGCAAGCCGCTGAAAAGGCATCCAAATTTGGCGTGAAAGAAGTGGAAGTAAAAGTCAAGGGACCTGGCAGCGGCCGCGAAAGCGCCATCACCGCATTGCAAGCGGCCGGGCTCACGATCAAATCGATCGAAGACATTACTCCACTGCCGCACAACGGTTGCCGTCCGCCGAAACGACGCCGCGTCTAACCCAACCAATTAACAACTAAATACCAATTTATTTCGTAGCACCTGAAATATGGCTCGCACTATTGGACCCGTCTGTCGTTTGTGTCGCCGCGATGGTTTGAAGCTCTTTTTGAAGGGCACGCGCTGCGATACGCCAAAGTGCGCCGTTGAGCGCCGCGAATCTCCGCCGGGCATGGCCACGCGCCGCGGAAAACTGACCGATTACGGCATCCACCTGCGAGAAAAGCAAAAAGTGAAGCATTACTACGGCGTGCTGGAACGCCAGTTCCGTGGTTATTACCGGCGGGCCGTGAAAGGCAAAGGCAACACCGGCGAAGCCTTAATGAGTTTGCTGGAACGCCGGCTCGATAATGTCGTTTGCCGCTTGGGCTTTGGTTTGTCGCGGGCCCAGGCCCGACAACTGATTAACCATGGGCACATCACCGTCAACGGCCGCCGAGTCGATATTCCGAGTTATTTGATTCACGTCGGCGATATCATTCGCGTGAAGAATCGGGCCAAGAGCCTGGAAGCGGTGCAAGCGAACCTCTCGGAATTCCATCGCGATGTGCCCGATTTCCTTTCGCGGCTGGATGGTCCGATTCCCGAAGGCCGTGTGAATCGCTTGCCAACGCCCGAAGATGTTTCGCTCGGTGGAATTCAGGCAAACTTGATCGTGGAGTTGTGTTCGAAGTAACAGCGTCTGCGTGGCTGAGTGTTTGTGTGCCTTGGATCGAAGCTTCAGGCACGCAAACACCCAGACACATAGACACTAGGCACCCCTAGGGAGGCCCGTATGCATATTCGTTGGCGTGGATTGGAACTGCCGAGCCAGGTTGTTTGCGATGTTAAAACGCTGTCGCCCACTTATGGGAAGTTCGTTGCCGAACCGTTTGAGCGCGGCTTTGGCGTAACCATCGGCAATTCGTTGCGGCGGATTTTGCTTTCCAGCTTGGAAGGCAGTTCGGTCACACAAATCAAAATTCACGGTGCGCAGCATGAGTTCACCACCTTGCCGGGGGTCGTGGAAGACATGACCGATGTGGTGCTCAATGTGAAATCGTTGGTGGTAAAGAATTACACCGATCAGACCAAAATTCTGCGCGTGGAAAAGAACACTCGCGGAGTGGTGACCGGCGCCGATGTGCAAACCGACGAAACGGTGGAAGTCATCAACAAGAACCACGTTATCGCCACCCTGACCGACGATGTGCCGTTTGTGATGGAAATGGTGGTCGAAAATGGCCGCGGCTACGTGCCGGCCAGCGAGCACAGCCCGAACGTCCAAGAAATCGGCATCATTCCGGTCGATGCGGTCTACAGCCCCGTCGTTCGCGTGCGGTATGAAATTGAAGAAACTCGCGTCGGCCAAAAGACGAATTACGACAAGTTGACGCTCGAGATTTGGACCAACGGTTCGATCGGGCCGGAAATGGCGCTGGTCGAGTCGGCCAAAATTCTCCGTAAGCACCTTAATCCGTTTGTGCAGTACACGGAGCTGGGCGCCAGAGTTAGCGGTGCTGGCCGTGGGGCTGGCGCGGGCGGCATGGATATGGCAATCGAGCAGAAATTGAATATGAGCCTGGCGGAACTGAAACTTTCTGTGCGGGCTTCCAATTGCTTGGAGAGCGAGAATCTTCGCACCGTGCGCGATCTTGTGCAGCGGACGGAAGATCAATTGCTGGAAGTGCGGAATTTCGGTGAAACCACGCTCAAAGAGCTCAAAGAGAAACTTTCCGAGCTGGGCCTGCGGCTGGGCATGCGAGTGCCGGCGGCCAGCGCTGTGTAACTCGCAAGTTGATCGAACACATCCAAAAGCGAAGATAGACAGTCATGCGACATCGTAGACGAAGCCGCGTTTTAGGTCGTTCGCCATCCCATCGCAAAGCCCTGTTGCGAAACCTAGCCAGCGCGCTGTTTTTGACGGAACGCGACAAAGACGATTTCCTGGACGAAAAGCAAGTCGCCCAAAGTGAAGGGGCGAATTGTCACGACGGTCCAGAAGGCCAAAGAAGTGCGGCCGCTTGTCGAGCGCTGTATTTCAATCGCCTGTGTCGCTCAGCCTGCGCTGGAAAGCGCCAACAAATTGGGCACCTCGGCCGAGCGAAACAGCGATCAGTGGCGCAAATGGCGGCAAGGCAAGCAATGGCAAGAGTGGGCTGCGGCCATGGCGCCCGTGGTTAACACGCGCCGGCGTCTGGTGCGGCTGTTAGGCGATAAACAAGCGGCCAAGATCTGCTTCGAGGTCGTTGCCCCACGATTTGTCGATCGCGCCGGCGGTTACACGCGCATCATGCGGCTGGCCAAACCGCGGTTGGGCGATGCTGGCACCCGAGCCATGCTGGAATTCGTTGGCGTTCGCGATCGGACGGCAAAGCCAGCCCCGGCTCCGAAATTCGAAAATCAGCCATCTTAAAGCTTGGCATGGCCATCGACTGGTCGAGTTGTATCCCGACATTGCGGTTTTTTCCTAAACCGCCAACTTTTCCTGTTCGACTTTTTCACTTGCTGGGGAGTTAGCGAGCCAAAGTCGAAAAAGTCGGGCGAATATTTGGCCGTGGAGGCCATCTGCCATTCGCATTGACTCCGCTGGCAATGCCCCCTATCCTTCGCCTCCCATTTCACGGACCAACAGGTTCGTGGAATCTCGTCTTGGCTGTCTGCTGTTCGAGCTCATTCACTCCGGTTGATTGCAGGCCGAATCTGCGCGCGATTGATTTCTACTTGCGCTGGGCAATTGTTTTGGTGTCGGCGACCGTTTTTGCCGGTTGCCGCGATTGGCAGCAGTCTGCGCCCAGTGGAAAAACACTACTCAAGCCCATTGATGCGGCCGACGACGGCATGCAACTGGAGATCATCTCCATTCGCTTCCCCCTGGGTGATGAAACGTTGAACAAAACCGCGTGGGAGCAAATTGACGAGCAACCGTTTCCCTTGCCGGCGCGGCAAGCTATGGCCGAAAATGGTTTTCGGGCCGGCGTCATTGGCGGCCAGTTGCCGCCGGCACTGGAGCGCTTGCTGAAGTCGGCCGAACAGCAGCCCGCGAAGATCAGCGAGATGGCCGCTCGTCTGCAAGAAGCGCCCGTCGTCAGCAGGCGGCAGCTTCAGCTCTATTCCGGCTGGCGGGGTGAAATTGTGGCCTCGGGCATCTATCCAGCCTTGCCGCTGCTGATGCATGACAACAGCGGCGTCAGTGGTCGCACTTATCCGCAAGCGCAAGGCATTTTGAGCGCCAAAACCCAGGCGCTGGGCGATCGGCGAGTTAAGGTTCAGCTAACGCCGGAACTGCAATACGGAGAACCGCGCCAGCAATGGATTTCCGACGACGGCGTTTTGCGACCCCAGGCAGGCAAACCCAAACGAGTTTTCGATCGCCTGGCGTTTGAGGCCGCTTTGGCACCGGGCCAAATGCTGGTGCTGACCTGCACTCCGGAAAAAGCCGGCACGCTGGGGCACTATTTCTTCACCGAGACGACCAATGCCGGCAGCGCGGACGACCCGCAAATGCAGCAGAAGCTGATTGTCGTCCGGCTGACCGATACCCACTACAGCGATCTGTTCGGCACCCTCACCGTGACCGACGCAAAATCGGCCGACGCAAACATCGTTACCCGGTGATTGCCGCCACATGCTAGCACCGCTCTGATGGGTGTCACCGGCGCGGTAATTGCGTTGTCGCATTCGAGCGATAGCGTTACAATCCGCAGCCCAGTTTGCAGCAAATGTAAAGGTTGCGTTTCTGGCCGCTCGCCAGCAAGAATTCACGCCACGGAAGGCAGTTGCAATGAGTGCAGCTTCGTCGTCGGGCTTCGTGCCGCATGTGCCAACACCGCTGCCCGTTGTAGTGACGGCCTCGCTTGCACCGCCGTCTGAACGTTCCGCCGTTCCGCCGGTTTCGATATCGCCGGAAGAACAACTCCGTTATGCGCGGGAAATTATCGCCTTAGAAGCTCGCGCGTTGGATGCCGTGGCGTTGCGATTGGAGGCCACGTTTTGCCACGCAGTCGATTTGATTTTCCGCTGCACCGGCAGCGTAATCGTCAGTGGCATGGGCAAGGCGGGGCTCATCGGCCAAAAAATTGCCGCCACGTTAGCCTCCACCGGAAGTCGTAGCCATTTTCTGCATCCGGCGGAAGCCATTCACGGCGACTTGGGCCGCATTCACCGCGACGATGTGGTGCTGATGCTGTCGCAAAGCGGCGATACCGAAGAAGTGGTGCGTCTGCTCCCCTCGATCAAGCAAATTGGCACGCCGCTGGTCGCCATCACGGGCCGCATCGCCAGCAAGCTCGGTCGCGCGGCAAATATTACTATCGACATGGGCCCATTGCAAGAAGCGTGTTCCATTGGCTTAGCGCCCAGCACCAGCACCACTGCCATGCTGGCAATTGGCGATGCCCTGGCGCTGGTCGCCAGCCGTATGCGGGGCTTTAGCCGCGACGATTTTGCGCGCTTCATCCGGGCGGCAGTTTGGGCCGGCAACTGGCGCGCGTCGATGAATGTATGCGGCGCTTGGAAGATTGCCGGCTGGCGCCGTGCAGCCGAGTTTTGCGCGAAGTGCTCATCGAAGCGCGGCTGCCTGCTCGCCGCACGGGAGCCATCATGATTGTCGATCACGATGGCCGTTTGCGCGGAATTTTCACCGATAGCGATTTGGCCCGGCTCTTTGAAAGTCGCCGCGATGGCTTGCTGGATGGACCGATTCGCAACGTCATGACAAAGCATCCTACGACGGTACCGCAAGGTTCGATGATGAACGATGCCGTGGCCATCATGGCCGAGCGGCGAATCAGCGAATTGCCGGTGGTCAGCGGCGACGGACGCCCGGCGGGCTTGCTCGATATCACCGACATTATGGCGTTGTATCCGGAAGGGCTGGCGGCAGTTTTGGCGGCCCCATCCACTAATTCAACGGCAATTCCCCGACCGAAAAACGCGGCCCTGTTGCATTCCAGAGACAATTCTTGAACATTGGCCCGCTGGTTGCACTCTCGGTACAGCACGATCGTTTTCGCCGAAGAGTAGGGGGTCGTTTCGCCGCGACCCATGTAAAATTGCGGCTAGTTTTGTAAATTTGATCCGTTAAACACGTTCCGCTGTCGCAGATTTTCTTTGCATGGACCTTCACTCCCGCTGCCTGCCGATTGAACTGTTGCTGTCGGATGTCGATGGCGTGCTCACCGATGGCGGGGTGATCTTCGACAATCAGGGCATTGAAATCAAACGTTTTCACATTCGCGACGGCTTGGGCGTAAAACTTTGGCAGCGCTCGGGTCATCGCTTCGGTTTAGTGACGGGCCGGGCTTCACACATCGTGCAGCTGCGAGCCGTCGAGCTGGGCATCGACCTGGTGCGGCAGGGTGTGGACGACAAATTGCCCGCCGTGAAACAGATTATTGCCGAGCACTGCCTGAAACCAGAGCAAGTTTGCTTTATTGGCGACGATTTGCCAGACCTGCCTGTGCTTCGCTACGTCGGGCTGGCCGCGGCGGTCGGCGATGGATCGGAAGACTTGCAGCGCGCTGCCCATTATGTGACCAAAGCGCACGGCGGCCGGGCGCGGTCCGCGAAGTCATCGAGCTGGTGCTCAAGGCACAAGGTCGTTGGGACGGTGTGCTGCAAAAGTACGGGGGTTAATTTGCACCTCGAATTCACCGTGCTCAACGGCCGATTTTTGTCGCAACTTGCCACCCCCTAACACGCCATGATGGCTCGGCTCAAACGCACCGCGATTAGCTTCTGTGCCGTGTTGGCGGTGTTCTGGGCGTATCGACTTTTGGCGGTGCCGTTCATCGAGCCGCGCATCGATGTCTCGAAACGCGTGGCGCGGGTTTCTCGCAAACAGCTTAATCAAGCTCGCAGCGCGCAAACTCAAAATCGCTTGGGCGGTTATGCGCGGTTTTTCCCGCCCGGATCGTGGGAGTTAGACAACCCCATTGTTTTGGAAAGCGATACGTCGAAGGTGCTGCTCAAAGAATACACCACGCTGCCCGATGGCCGCGTTCAGGTCACACCGTGCACTGTAATTTATTTTCCCGACGGCGATGCCGACCCGGGTGATATAAGGCACCGCGTCATCATCTTGCAGAACCCGGTGGGTGCGAAGTTGAAATTCGACGGAGATATCGATCTGAGCCGCGGCAAACTCAGCAAGCTGCAAGGCGCCAGTCTCGATGGGCCCGTGACCATTCAAAGCGGAGCAACCAAGCCCGAAGGGGGCGACGATCTCTTCATCAGCACGCACGACGTGCAAATGACAGACAACCTCATTTTCACCCCCAGCGAAGTCGATTTCCGGTTTGGTCCCAGCCAGGGGCATGGTCGCAACATGCGGCTCGAACTTTTGCCGGGACCTGAAAACGGCGGCAAAAGCCGCGGCCCCAGCATCGGCGGACTTCAATCGTTCGAACTGACGTCCGATGTTCAGATGCATCTGCAGCCGGGCTCTTCAAGTTTCCTGCCGGGCGATCGCCGGACTGCAACATTCAGCGGGCCCAATGCCCAGCAAAACAATGCAGTGGCCAGCAATCTCAGGCGAGCGGCGCAACCGCCGATCGATATCCGTTGCCAGGGCCCGTTTCAATTTGATCTTGTCGCTTACATCGCGACCTTTCGCGATCAGGTCGATGTATTGAGCGTGAATCCGCTCGGCGGCCGCAGCGATCAGATGAAATGCGAACTGCTCTCGATATTTTTTGCTCCCCGCGAAGACAACAGTCCGCCCGACGCCGCAAAATCGGGCCAAGCTGCGAAGAAATCGGCGTCCAATTCCAATCGGGCGGGCATGCCGCAATTGGAACCTCGCCGCATGAAGGCCGAGGGCAATCCGGTGGTCATTGATGCGCCGTCCCAAGGGTTGCAGGCCCGAGCCAATACGTTCGGCTATAAACCGGCTTCCGACGGCGCGCTGTTGGGCGATCTCGATTCAGATGGCCCGGGTTGGCTGAGTGTCGCGCAACGTGACGATCCGTCGCAAAAGTTCAAAGCGCACTGGTCCAAGAAGCTGACCATGTTGCCGCAAGATCAGAACCATGTCATTTCGCTCACGGGCAATGCGCATGCAAGTTACGCTGGCAACGGCGAAATTGCCGCGGAAGAAATCCATGTCTGGCTCTACGAGACGCCGCCCAATCAGCGCGTTGGCTTGCCGCCGCGCAGCCGCGGACGAACCGACGCCAGCGGCGGCTCGAACAATGCACTGGCGTGGATTAGTCCGGTCAAAATGTTTGCCGACGGTGGAGTGCATATTGAATCGACTCAGTTAAGTGGCACGGTCAAACGGATGGAAGCCTGGTTCCAGGATGCGGCAACTCAATCGTCCGCCGACGCGATGACGCGTGGGAATCGAATGCCAGCCGCCGATGGCCGACAGCCGCTGGAACGAGTCCCCGCGACGGCCCAAACCAACGGCAATCCGCGGCCGCATTACGAAATCAAACGCGGCGGATTGCTGCAGGCTTGGTTGACCAACGGGCAGCAGGCGACGCTGGAACACGTTGAGCTCAAAGACGACGTCTGGTTTGCGGAGTCGCCCACCGCGGACGACACTCAAAAGCCCCTCGAAGTGCTGGGCGATGCGGTGCAAGTGCTGCGCGCCAACGCCTTGAACACCGAAATGACGGTCCAAGGCCGTCCGGCACAGGTCGGCGGCCGAGGGCTAATGATGTTCGGCCAGGCAGTACACATCGATCGCGGTGCCAACCGGCTGTGGATCGACGGAGCAGGACGCATGACCTGGTCCGCGAATCCCCAGACCCAAAACAGGAACGCGCCGGGAAATGCTAACTCCGCGGCACCCGGGGATGGTGCTCCAACCGATGGTCCCATGGACATCGATTGGCGCGACAGAATGTCGTTCGATGGCCTCACCGCTCTGTACGAGGGCGATGTTGTTGGCCATCGAGTCGAAAATCGCGTTGAACCCGACGGTGCTCGCAGCCAGTTGACGCAAACCATTCGCACCGCGGCGTTGGAAGTAACGCTGCACGATCGTGTCAATTTTGCGGAAGTCCGCGCTCCCGATCGTTCGCAGAATCCTGCCCAGATGGAACTCATGAAGTGCCACGGCGATGTGCAGTTGGAAAACCGGCAGTTGATGGATGGGCATCCCGCAGCCCTGGACCAGATGAAACTGACCGATCTGGTGGTGAATAGAATTACCGGCGAAACGACCAGCCAAGGCCCCGGCCGAGTTTTTAGCTGGCGGCTTGGTTCGCCATCGGCCATGCTGAATCCCACCGCAGGCGCGGCAAATCGCACTCCGGCCAAGTCCGGAAATCCCGTGGCCGCAATTCCCGTGGCCAGCACGTCCGCCAATCAGGCCACTGCCACGAAGACGCAAATCAATTACCTCGATGTCCAATTCCAAAACGGCATTACCGGCAACGTGCTCGGCCGCCGGCAGTTGACGTTCCATGACCAGGTGAGAAGCCTCTACGGACCAGTGCCGGCGTGGGATGCGCGGCTCGATCCTGACAACCCCAACGGTCCGAGCCCGCAAAGTACGCTGCTGACGTGCGACCAACTGACGGTGAACGAAGCAGGACCGGCTTCGAACGGAATCCGCAGCCAACTGGAACTCGACGCAGCCGGCAACATTCGCGTTGAAGGTCGGGGCCCCGCCGGCGATATGTTCACCGCTCAGGCCGCGCACTTGACTTACACCCAAGCCAAAGACATGTTGGTCTTGCAGGGCGACGGACGTTCCGATGCCCAGCTCTTCCGACAAGAGCGGCCCGGCGCGGTGTCGCAGCACCTTCGGGCCGGCGAGATCCAATATTGGCCATCGGCACAACGCACCTACATCCCCAGTGTTCGGTCGATGGACGCCAGCCAATTTGCCGCCCCCCGACCCAACCCACCCGCGGCGCGGCCCGCAGCCGGAACAGGAGTTGCACGCTAATTCGCGGGGCATTCGTCATTCGTGCTTCGTCATTTCCCCAGGGGGTGAGCCATGCCATCGCAAACGGCCGATCAGCTTGTCGCCAAAAAATGCGTACCCTGCGAAGGGGGCGTGCCAAAGTACACGCGCCAGCAAGCCGAAGAGCAGCTTAAAAACCTGACCGGCTGGCAATTGACCACTGACGGTCAGCGGATTCGCAAGAGCTGGACCGTGAAAGATTTTCTGGCCGGCCTCGAGTTTTTCAACGAAGTCGCCCAGCTTGCCGAAGCGGAAGACCATCATCCCGACTTGCACTTGGAAGGTTATCGCAACCTTTCGATCGAAATCTGGACCCACGCCATCGGCGGCCTGTCGGAAAACGACTTCATTCTGGCCGCCAAAATCGACCGCTTGCCGATTAAGCTCAAAAAAACTGCCTGAAGGCATTTCCGACCGCGAGATATTCGGTATTCTAGCCGCAGTGATCAGGGCAGATGTCTTTTCCACTGGGCCAATCCCCCGTCTTTGCGGTAATCGATGTCACGTGTCTTGGTCACCGGCGCGACGGGGTTCATCGGCAAGAATCTGGTCGCAGCCCTCGCGGCCCGCGGAGACGACGTCACCTGTCTCGTCAGGTCGACATCCTCGGTGGCGCCGCTGCCAAAAGCTTGCCGCTGGGCAACGGGGGACGTCACCGAGCCAGATTCCTTGCCGGCTGCCATGGCCGGCGTCGATGTCGTCTATCACTTGGCGGGGCTGACAAAAGCAAATAGCTACTCGCACTTTTGCCAGGTCAATGAACAGGGCGTGCGGAACGTCGTCGCAGCTTGTGCCCACCGCCCAACGCCGCCGGTTGTGGTGATCGTCTCGTCGTTGGCAGCCGCCGGGCCGACGGTGGAGCCGCGGGCGCGCACCGAGACCGATCCTCTGCAACCGGTTTCGAAATACGGCCGCAGCAAACGAGCCGGCGAACTGGCCGCGGAAGCGCTAGCAGCCGCAGTGCCAATCACCATCCTCCGACCGCCGGTGGTGCTGGGCCCCGGCGATGTCACCGGCCTGGCGCTGTTTCGCAGCATCCGCCGCTTCCGCTGCTACGCGGTGCTGCGAAAGCCGCGCGTGTTGTCGGTCGTCCACGTGGCCGATTTGGTCTCGGCGACCATCGGCGCCGCCCAGCGCGGCCAGCGGTTAATCAACCAATCGAGCGACGGGCACGGATATTACTTCATTGCCGCCGACGAGCAGCTGACTTTCGTCGAACTGGGCCGCCTGGTCGCCCGCGCGGTCGGCCGTCCGTATGCCTGGAAAATTCGCGTGCCGATGGCCGCTTTGTGGATCGCCGGAGCCGTGGGCGAATCGCTCGGCCAGATGACCCGGCGGTCACGCTACATGAGTCTTGATCGGGCACGCGACGTTGCCGCCGGCCATTGGGCCTGTTCCGCCGAAAAAGCCCACCGCCAGTTGGGATTTACCGTCGCCACTCCGCTGGCAGAGTGCATTCGCCAAACGGCCGAGTGGTACCGAGACCACGGCTGGCTGAGATCAATTGAATGCCGCTGGCCGGTTCGAGAGTGAGATGTCAACGCCTCAGGTGTATTGTGACAATCACTGGTTAAGCATCCATCGGCATCAATTTATTCCGGGTGCCACTGGCTCTGCCAGTGCTTTCGTCCAATCAGCTTCAAAAAGCTTTGCGCTCCAAATACGGGCGAAGCCAGATTAGTCCCGTTTAATTCACTCTGTTTAACGTACAAGTTCACCTGCTGCGTCGGCTGGTGAGATGTTGAATCCAGTAAACGCTAACTGCCGCAGCGGTCAGGTGCAGCGCCGGGGTCGGCGGCCGGACTCCCGTCCGCAACAAGCAGGCAGAAGACGTCGGTGCAGATCTTGGTTGGATCGGTGTTCCACTCGTCTTTCCAGTGACCGTAAATCTCCCAGTTGGGACCTGCCAATGTGTACCCATTGTTCCCGCACCACAGGCGAATCGCCTCATGCGCCTTGTGGAGTTGGCCGTAAGGCCCGTAATGGGTCGTTGTGGCCACGGGACCGGCTGGGGTAACCGAGCCGACAACTTCGCCGTACCCGGCGAATGGGGCGGCGAGTTCGACACCTACCTCAAGGTTGATCTGATGGTCCCAGTAAACCGCGACGTGCCGACCTGCCCCTGTGACCTGTTGGGCGCGGACGACACCCCAAACCGTGCCACAGGCGTCTGGAACGACCCGGGCGAGTTCTTGCACGCTCGCGCAGCGGCGCACAACGGCCAGCGGATGACCGTAGTGTTGATCGAGTCGGATGTCGTATTCCATGCGAAGTTCTTCTCCAATACGCCCAGCGACGTCGTGTCGCATTTGATATTTGAAACCGCCATTGTAGCTTTTCAACAACCCAGCTTGGCTTTCACTGCGTCAAACCAAGTACGAAAACTCGCTGCCTCGGCCGCTTCACGATCTCTGCCTTCGCGATGCGCATAATGAAGGGTTTTCTGGACGTGAACGCCGGGGAGGAGGTCTTTGATCTCTCGTTCGAAACGATGTGTGTCGTTGCCGGACAACAACACCGCATGTGGTTCGAGGGCCTGCAATAGTCGCCCCGTATGTCTCTCGAAGCATGGCTGGAGCATCCGCCTGTACTTGTTGCCCATCAATGCGCACCAAGCCATGTTGATTTGAGCAATCTCTTCAAAGACGAGACCGAAGGTCGACTCATACCAGGAAAACACGGGCTTCGCGGCTGTTGTACCGCTAAATTCTTCGTCCCGACGGGTACGGAAGTACTCGCGAAGTTGATCATAGTCGCCGCGTTCGAAAAACGCTTCAAAACGCTTCCGCTCGCGACGGTTCCAATCCTCCCCGAGTTTGCTGCTATCGCCGGGATTTAGTAGCACGATAACGACTCGGGGACATGCGGCCCAGTAGCGGCTTCCAATCCAACGCGGTTTGGGGAGGCCCAATGCCACACGCTCTAAACCGGGGATCGTGTCAAAACAGTGATTACAGTCCGCAGCAGATTGCATCACACCGAAGGCCAGTTTCTCACCCATGAAACAATTCCTTGGACAAGGGGGATAGCATCGTTCTTAAAATGAGGGGATGGGGAAAAATGGTAAAAAAGGGGGTCAGAACTATTTAATGAGCACATCCGGCGGCGACGTTGTTTTCGGCGGGCGGCCGCGGGGGCGAATAGCCAGGTCTAGCTCCAGCCGCTTGGCCAAACGCCGCACCCAGCTGGAGTCGCCGTACGGCAGGCCGGTGGCGCCGGAGCGGCGAATGGCGGCCAGCTTCGCTTCCTCAACGGGTTGATGCACCTTCTGGGACCATTTCCGCTGCCGCACCTTCGCCAGCGGCGAGAGCGCTTCGTAAAGGCGGAGCGCGTCGACCAGCTCGTCCGTTTCGCCCAGACCGTGCAGCCGGTAGCTGCTCCACGGATACGCGTCGGCCCGCCGCACCAACCTGGCCCGCAACGGATTGGCCTCGATGTACCTCAGCACGGTGAGCAGATGTTCGTCGTTCTGGATCACGGGGCTCTTGAAGCGCCCCTGCCACACATGGCCGCCGGAGCGGTGGCGGCGATGGTGCCGCTGCGTGTGCGAGACCAGCAGGCTCTGCATGATCCGGCTGATCGTCGCCTCGCCGGTCGGCCGCAGCAGCAGATGAAAATGGTTGCTCAGCAGGCAGTAGCCGTAGAGCTGGAACGGCTTGCGCTCCTTGAGCTCGGCCAGTGCGGTCAGGAAGGCCTGGAAGTCGGCCGGCTTGTGGAACACGGGCTGCCGGTTGTTGCCCCGATTGATCACGTGGTAGATGAGGCCGTCATCGATGGGTCGCAACGGGCGGGGCATCCCCGAGAGGTTAGCAAAATCACCGCAGGGAGTCAATTAAAATAGTTCTGACCCCTTTTATTTTCCGGTTGACCGCTCCAAGCGCGTGTTAGGCCGCCCACTGGTTTGTGCTAGTCACCATCATCCTTCATAAGATTCTCGGTCCAACGCACTTCTGCAGCCATCTTCCCGTTGTGCTCGAGGTAGAATCGGTAGTCGTAGTGTGCTAATACCCCGACTTGGGTGGAATCGCGAGCTGCTGATCTTTCAGCTTTGAAGCCAAGAACGGGTCGTGGGCCAATGATGCTTAGAGTCTCCAGTGCTTCCTGAATGGCTCCAACGTCTTTGTCGAGTATTTGCCAATCGACATTCTCGCTGAACTCATGGGCCACATCGTTACGGCGATCCCTGACCTCATGAAGGGGTTCCGGGTTAACGATAATGCCTTCGTCAGCGAGATAATTGATGCGGGCCTTTAGGCCGTTGCCGTACTTCCTCGGAACCGTCAGGGAGCGTGCCGCAAGTAAGTCCTTTAACGCCCCGTCAAGGATAGCGACAGCCTTGATGTGAAGTAGTGACGGGAGGATCTGCTCCAATATGGGGTTCCGGAAGCCCATGTGGTCGATACCGACACGAGCGAACGGGTAATTCTTCGCAAATTCAAGGTCGATCAGGAATCTACGCCACGCACCTTGGATATTGGCTGGCATTACGAACTCTCTTGGGCGGCCTAACGTACAAAGCTCAGCCGCAAGTCGCTTCGCAGCGGTCTGAATGTTGCTTAAGACCTGCCTGCGGCTTGTCGGCTGCAGCGAGTGGTTATACAGCGTGCAACACGAAACGGCGATGGGACCGCTTTCCGCCCGTCGAATCCCGCGGCTGGATGCCTCAGCTCACGTTGCGTCGTGGCCAGTGTCGGCTGCAGCAAGCGGCTTGCTCTGCCGCGCTGGAGCACGACGCTACCGCGTGATAATCCATCCACCCGCACTCGACAAGCGAACAAGCGTTCCCTATGCCTTGTGGTGCACGCCTGTATAACGATTGATTCTACAACGAAACTGTCGTAAAACTCTCCGACAATATAGACATATATTTCGGCCCATCAAGTGCGCAAGTGGCTACGGACACAGGCACTTGCAGAACGTCGGTCGTGGTGTTAGGCAACGCTGCCGTCGCATCACATGGCGAAGCGACTTGGTCGATGCCAAGGCCGCAGTTGACGTAAACGAGCTGGATGCCCTGGCCCGCTGCGCTCCGGTCGCTGACGCTCCCGGCTCGCCTTTCTGATTGCTGACTCCTGCACCCTTGGATGCCGTCTGGCTGGCCCAAAATACACAATGACATTTGTACACTGATTGCTAGAATGGCCGGTGGAACTCTGGGTCCCTGTCGGTTTTCGCTGCATTTAGCCCCCGGTCATGGACCGGGGGCTAATTTGACGCGGAAGGCCGGCTGCCGCTCTTTGACAACTGAGCAATAGCATTTCCCCGCCTCAGGCCAGCGCCGCCCGAGGTTGGGCCGGTCTGTGCGCGGCAAGTCCAGCAATGCACCGCAGGGGACGCCGAGGTTCGCCGAGGGCATCGCAGAGCGATCAAGCATGATTTCGAGACTTCCTGCGATTCCTCTGCGTAACTCTGCGCCCTCCGCGGTGAAGTCTCTGCTTGACTGCCGGTCGTGCGCGGCGGGGTAAAGTGATGACCAAATGAAATGGAGATGGCGCCTCGCACGGCAATTAGAAGCGCTTGTTGAATTAGCCGGTTTGAGCCGGGACGCTTTCCGGCAGGCCGTCGGGCAGGTGGTCGACAAAGCTGGCCAGGAAGCGGCTCTTGCAGGGCTGCTGCAACTTGCGCACGGCCTTGGCTTCGATTTGCCGGACTCGTTCGCGGGTCACAGAAAAGATTTGGCCGACTTCTTCCAGCGTGTAGGCGTAACCATCGACCAGGCCGTATCGCAGCCGCAGAATTTCCCGTTCGCGGTAGCTTAACTCGTCCAGCACTTCGCCGATGCGGTCTTTGAGCGATTGCTGATTCACATCGTAGAGCGGATCGTCTTCGCGGTGATCTTCGATGAATTCGCCGAAGAAACTGTCGTCGTGATCGCCCATCGGTTGATCGAGCGACAGCGGCTGCCGCGTGATTTTCATGATGCAGCGGGTGTCTTCCAGCGACAGCCCGGCTGCCGAGGCGGCTTCCTCGACGCTGGGCTCGCGGCCGGTTTGCTGGACGATTTCGCGAGTAATGGTGCGAATCTTGCCCATCGTGTCGATCATGTGTACCGGCAACCGGATGGTGCGGCTCTGGTCGGCAATGGCCCGGGTAATGGCCTGGCGAATCCACCACGTGGCATAGGTCGAGAACTTATATCCGCGGGCGTGTTCGAACTTATCAACGGCTCGCATCAGGCCGGTGTTGCCCTCCTGAATGAGATCGAGGAAGCTCAATCCGCGGTTGCGGTATTTCTTGGCGATCGAGACTACAAGCCGTAAGTTGCCTGCCGAGAGCACACGCTTGGCTTCGTCATACTGTTCTTGGTAGCGAACGGTTCGCAGGCTGCGGCGCTCGAGCGTGGACGGGCTTTCCAAGGTAATCCGCATGAGGTAGCGGAGTTCTTTTCGCAGTTCATCGGTCGAGCCAAGTTCGCCGGTCGAATTGGAGGCCAACTGCTCACGCAGCACCACCATTCGCCGCGAGATTTCAGCCAGTTTTTCCAACAGCGGTTGCAAACGGCCGGTTCGCAGATTCAGCTCTTCGATCAACCGCACGGCCTTATTGCGACGTCGCACCAGCCGGCTCCAGGCTTGTTGCCGCTTCGACATGGGCGTGCTGCGGCTGATGGCCACGCGGAAATCGTGACGATTGGTTTGCAGAAGATGAACCAGGGTTTTCAAGTTGGGTCCCAGGCGGGCCAAAATCTTCTTCTTGCCGGCCGTGTTGGTCACCGAAACTTCGATGGTCCGATCGAGCCGCAACTGACCGGCGCGCACCTTTTCAAGCAATGCCACCGCGCCTTGCAGCAGATAATCGCTGGCCAGCATGCTGTGGCGGAAACGCCGGCGGGTGAACTCAATCCGCTTGGCCGACTCGATTTCTTGGGCGCGATTCAGCAATGGGATTTCGCCCATTTGCATCAAATACATGCGAACCGGGTCGTCGATCTGACATGCCGAGCCCTCGCCCAGCGCTTCCTCGGCGGCAACGACATCGTCGGCAGCCACGTCGGCCTCGCGATCGAGTTCATCGAAATCGTCGTCGAACGGCGAGTCGGTGTCGTAATCGTTTCGCACGCGGTCCAGGGTATCGGCAGCCGGCAAGGGACGAGCCGAGCCGTTCTTGCCGCCGGTTGCAGCATGGCCATTACCAGAAAATCCGCCGCGGACGCGCCGCGGTGTGGGAGCACGAAGAGAAGGTTTGCGAGCCGCAGGTTTGCGAGTCTTGGCCAAAGGTTGCTCCTCGAATGGTGGGGAATTGGCTTGCGGAACCACGGCTTCGGGCGATGCAGGTGCGGTTTCTAGTGGAAGCACGCCCGATGCCACGCTTGTCCCAACGTCGATCTTGTTTGACCCAAAGTTCGGCCACGACACACTTTGCACCTTGGTTTCCCCCCAGAAATGCCCCTTACGGGAAATGGCTCCCGTTGCTTTATTACCGCACACCTGTTGAACCTCGTTGCCCGGAAGCAACGTCGGTTGATCTACAACCGCGTCTAGCGTCCCTACATTCGCTACGGGATGCGCCTCTGAATGGGTTCGCTCGGCAGCGCTCTTTTTCGACGATTCCCCACGGCGATGGGGTTTGCACTCCCCGGGATGGCCAGCGTGGGGAAGTTCGAATTCCACTGCGGGCGATCGGGATGCGGGTGCGGTCGTCGGGCTTGTCGAGTCTGGGGTTTTCGTATCGCCCGATTGGTTGGTTATCTCTACCATGCGATGTACAGATGCTTCCCAGGCCGAATTCTTGAATACAGCAGTCGGAGTTGCAGGACCAAAAGCGACACGAATTTGTTGGGCCATGGCTCGTCCTCCATCCCGATTTGACGAAACGCATTGAGACTAAGGGGACCGAGAAGTTCAAACGCTGAACGGCTACTACGGCTGCGGCGTTTGGAAAGGGCGGGACTCGGGCGTTGCCGAGTCCCGCCCCGGGAAGCCGGGACGTGGAGGCTGAGTCGTTGGGTGCATAACTTGGCTGCAGAACCTTCCACGCCCGGCACGAGCCCCTACTCCCGACGCAACAGCTTGTGGTGCCGTAGTAATCAGTGGCGCAGGCCGACCGCAAAACGCACAAACACTTGACGAACGTCAGAACCAGATAAGATCAAAAGAAAAATAATCTTGCGCTCGCGATGCAAACATGCACTTGTTTGCAGAACAAACGCCGGCCCTTGACGAGAGTCTCAAAATCTGATCTTGAGGTTCAATGCAAGCGGTATGCCAAGGCCCTTAGTCAAAAACGGTGAAACGCCGCAAGAGCAGGCCGTGAAAACAGATGCGGCGGAAGAATCTCAAAGCCGGACGATGTCTGGTTCTGGCGTCGCCTGCTCCAAGATGAGACTGGCATCCCAAATCGGGAGGTCTTGTGAAACAATTTGAGAATTCGATGTTGGCAACATCGGATGTTCGATATAATCGCTCTCAGCGGAACCGAGTCACCAAGTATTTCGCCATCGGATCGCATTCACGCCTAAAAAAACGTTGACGACCACGCCGCCCATTTGATACGACGGAATTACTGGCGTGCTTGATTGTTGGCCGCCGAAGCATTCATCGTCTTCTGCACAGGAGGGCAGTCATGTTAGATCCACCGGGCCAGTGCTTGTGAGGGGCCGCTGCGTGGGCGACTCTTCCGCGATTCTGCACTTCGTCCAGCATTCTTACTGCCGACCAGATGCGGCAAGCCCGCCGAGGGATAAATCTCGGCGGGTTTTTTATTCTCCCTGTCGTTAGATTCGCGTTGGACGTGGTGTTGGTTCTGTGGCGCTGGCGGCCTTATAATCGAGATATGGCTGTTGGACCCGTTTTTGATGAAGGCCGCGTACTGCGTTTTCCGCAGTTCCGCTTGCGGACTCTGCTGGGCGTTGTGGCGCTCTTGGCGGTGCTGTTTGCCGTCATGGGTGTCATCGGCCCGTTGGCATCGGCCGGACTGGTCATGGGCCTAGTGATTGTGGGTCTGCATGTGGTCGGAAATGCTCTGGGGACTTCGCTTCGGGATGGTGCTCCCAGCCGCGCACCCGAACATCCCCCGGTTGATTTCGCTGAGCAGGCTGTGCAGCGGACTCGATCTGATTCGGGCATTTCACGACTGCATCAGCGAACGCCGCTGGGTTGGATCATTCGGGCGACGACGCTGATTGGCGTCGGCGTCGGCGCTTGGCTGGGCGTGATTGTGCTGGCTGAGTTAACAGACGGTTCCAATGCCGGCCTGATTGTCGGATCGGTCTCGTTTGCGGTATTAGGAGGATTCTTCGGCTTTTTGCTAGGAAGCTTCCTGAAAACATCGCTCATGGCCTGGTGGCAAGCCGCCGGCGCTTGTGAGCCTGATCGACATTGGTGAATCGTTTTGGCGGCAACCCTCGGCTTCTGCCCGGGGCCATCGAACTCTGAATTGTAAAGACCGAGCCCTGAACGCTGACGTCCGAACTCTGAACCCCCGGTCAATTAGCTACCGCCATTTATCGGCACAAGTGGCTGAGTTGGCCGCTGCATTGCGGGCCTTGGAACCGCTGGCGAATGAACTTGGTGTGCCGGCCCCCTCATCGGCCGCTTGGCACGGACGCTGTTCCAAAAGCTTCTGCCCCAGCTTCAGCAAGCGCCGTTTCTAATTGTGGCCGTGGCCGGCGGCACGAACACAGGAAAAAGCGTGGTATTCAATCATTTAGCAGGCGGCACCGTAAGCCGCTCGCATCCGAATGCCACGCAAACGCGCCATCCAGTGTGTGTTGTTCCGCGAGGGTTTTCTGCTCGGCAGGAGCTGGCTGACATCTTTCCCGACTTCGAAGTTCGGTCGTGGCACAGCGAAAACGATCCGCTTGACGAAGGATCCGATCATTTGCTGTTTGCGCACGACGATCCGACAGGCAGCCAATCACCCCGACTCCTGCTGCTGGATACGCCTGACATCGACGGCACGCTGAAAGCCAACTGGCGCCGGGCGGAGTTGGTGCGGCATGCCGCCGACGTACTGGTGTGCATTCTCACGCAACAGAAGTACAACGACGCCGCAGTTCGTGAATTCTTTCGCGAAGCCGCCAAGGTGGATAAAACCGTCATTGTCGTCTTCAACATGGTTCATTGGCCGCGGCAGCAGGAGTTGTGTCAGGGCTGGCTCGACCATTTCGCCCGCGAAACCGGCGTGCAACCCTCCGCGGTCTATGCAGTGCCCTGGGATCCCGGGGCGGCCGAAAAGAACCGCTTACCATTTTATTCGCTGTCGGCCGGCGCGACGGATTTGCGAGACGACCTTGCCGATTTGCAGTTCGACGCCATTAAAATTCAATCACTCGCCGGGAGCTTGCGGCGTATCGTCGATCCCAGTGAGGGAATCCCCGCCTTTCTGCACACTATTGATCGGCAGGCCGCCCAGTACGCTGCCGCCCGCGACCTTTTAGATCACGATATCCGCAAGCAAGATGTCGAGCTGCCCGATCTACCGCGGCACCTAGTGTGGAATGAGATTTGGCAATGGCTGGAAGCTCGCCGCACGCGGTTCGATCGCTGGGTTCACGGTGCCTATCGAAAAGTCGGCGAGGTAGTCACTCGCTGGTGGCGGCATGATCCTGAGGCTGACTTGGCCCGTTTTCGCCGGGTAGAACTCGACAGATTGCAAACGGCATTGGCTGGCAAGCTCGATCAATTGGAATTGCTCCGTCGTGGCGGCAATGCAATTTTGGCGCAAGAATTGACTCAGGTCCTTGGCGGTCTTGAGCGATCGCGGTTGTTCGCCGAGCTGGAAAGGCGTCACAAGGCAGCCCCGCTGATGACCGACGGATATCGGCAATTCATTCGAGAGCAACTCAATGCCTTTGATCAACAAAATCCGGCGTTGGTGAAGGGGGTCACTTGGGCACTGGTGGCAACGGCGGTTGTTCGGCCCGCGTTGAGTATTGGTCTAGCAGTGGTTGGCGCTCATGGCGTTGAAATGGCGGCCGGCCATTACGCCGTCTCATGGGTCGGCGACGTCGCCGTGGGCACAGCGACCGCCGCGGCTGGCGAAGCCGTTACGGTTCCGACCGGCCAATTGGCACTCAGAACCCTGCTGAGCGGCCTGTTTGCTCGATTTTACGAGGAACGTGTGAAATTGCTTACAAAAACGCTAGACGACTTGGTGCTGGGGCCTGTCGTGGAGCGATTAATCCATTTGGCAGCTGCGAGTGAAACCCCCGAACGCATCTGTGCCGAAGAGTTGACCGTGGCGTTGCGCCACGCGACCACCGGCCGCAGCTTTACGATGGGCCAATGACCATTCACCTGCCACTCACTCACCACTCACCTATGCCAACTGCCGATTGGTCCGCCGAACTGCGTTTGGCTGAGTTCGATCGGCTGGTTGCCGGCGTGCATCGCTGGGTGGAAGCCTCTCCCTCGTGGCCGCCGTTCGAGAAAGCCCGATCATTGTGGACACGCATTTCGCCACGGCTAGAAGAACTGCGGGTCAATTTGGATCGCGTGCTGGTCGTCGGAGTGGTCGGTGGCACGGGTACCGGCAAAAGCACGCTGCTGAATGCTTTGATTGGCCAGCGCGTTTGCCAGGCGGGCGACGTCGTACGACCCACGACAACGCGGCCCGTCGTGCTGGCCCATCCTGATGTCGAGACATCGTTCTTGCAATTCGACGATTGCCAACCCGAAATTCACCATTTGGCCGTCCCGTTGTTGAACCAGATGATTCTAGTCGATTGCCCCGACCCGGATACGCAAGATTCGGACGGACACGCCACAGAGAATCGTAATCTTGAAATCCTCCGCCGGGTTCTGCCCCGTTGCGATGTGCTGTTGTGTACCGGCACCGCCCAGAAATACAAGACGCAGCGCGTGGCCGATGAACTGCTGCGACACGCCCCCGGTCGTCAAGCGGTTTTCGTGCAAACGCACTCCGGGGTAGATGCCGATATCACAGCCGATTGGCAGCGGCATTTGGAATCGCAGGGTTTCAGCGTGCCGCAGATGTTTCGCATCGATAGCGAAGCGGCGCTCGAACGCACCGAACAACGGTTGCCGCTGCCACAAGAGTTTGCCAAACTTGTCGATTATTTAAGCGAGCAGTTGAATGCCCGCGCTCGACATCGCATCTTACGGGCCAATGCCCTCGACTTGCTCTCCTGGTTTCTAAATGAGGTGCGGTGTGAGACCGAAGTTGCTCTTCCTGGCGTACACAAATTGGTGGCAACGGTTGAACAAGAACGGGCTCGGCTTTTCGGGCAAGTGCGACATCGGCTTGAAGATCAGTTGCGTGGGAATCAGGGGATTTGGCGGGCCCGATTGTTCCGTGAAGTGACGCTGCGTTGGAGCTGGGGACCGTTCGCCGGATTTTTGCGGCTGCTCGGATCGGCTCGATCATGGCTTGCTATTCTTCCGGCACTTCGTGCGCGGGGGTTGGGCCCGATGTTGGTCACTGGTGGAATTGGCGCCGGAAAAGCCGTTGCTGACCGCATTCGAGAATCGTTGGCCGAATCGAGCTGGCTCGATCTGGCCGAATTAGGAATATCGCCAGGTGAATTGGCCCAATCTCAAAGCGTACTGTCAGGATTTGCACGCGATGCAGGAATTGAAAAAATTAGCTCAACTGCAAATCCTTTTTCTCTGGCGAGAGAGGATAGTTTGAAGGGGAAATCAGTTAGTGACGAGGAGTCGATCTCGCTAGCCGCTCGCCGACTCCATCAGTATGTCGAAGGCGAAATTTCCAGTGCCATTCAATGCCGTGCCGCCCGCCGCGCCGGCAAGGTTTTACACGGTCTCGTCGAACTGCTGTTCATCGCGCTGCCGGCGGTATTGCTCTGGCGGCTGGCAAAAAACTTTTTCTATGAACACTTGTGGCTCGAACCTTCACGGCCACTCTTGGGTCTTGATTACTTAATTCAATCGGCTCTTTGGATCGCCGTGTGGGGATTGTTGCTGCGGGGTGTCCTGGCTTGGCAACTGCAGCGCGGGTTGAATCGAGAATTGACAAAACTCGTGGAACGTTTGACGCCGGATGTTGCACTGGGATCGCTGTTTGAGGAGTTTGCTACGCCTGCCGCGACAATTCACGAGTACGCCGCGAAACTGTCGTCTTTGCAAGCCGATGTTGATCGACTGCGCCACGAACTTGAATCGGCTGGCGCGTGGCAACTCGGGCGATTGAAAACCTGACGGCGCGTGTCGGAATAGCGCCGATATTGACATTCTCCGCGAATTAACGCAAATGAAGGCGAATCGTAGCTGCAACTGACGTCCTTCACATCTCGCAAACCAGCTTTCCGATTAATGCCTGACTCACGTTACGCGTTCATCCGCCGCGATTTATTCTGGACTATTCTTGCCGCTGCAAGCTTCATCGCGACGCTTTGCACACAAGCCGCCGCAGCTGACGCGCTGGACGAAATCCACCGCCGCGGCACGCTCATCTGGGGCGGCGACGAAGAGGGTGGTGCGCCGTTCGTCTTTCCCGATCCAAAAGATCCAAAACATCGGATCGGTTTTGAAGTCGATCTGGCGGATTTGCTTGCCAGCGAATTGGGAGTCAAAGCCCAATTTGAGCCGGGTCAATGGGAAAAAGTGCCGCAAATGCTCGATAGCCAGATCGATGTGGCCCTGAATGGTTTTGAGCGCACCCCTGCTCGTGTGCGCGATTACCTCTGCACGCGCCCGTATTATGCTTTTGGACTGCAGTTGATGGCGCAGAAATAGCTCCATTGACTCCTGGAAACAACTCAAAACTGGCAAGCCAGACGGCAGTCCCTGGCGAGTGGGCGTATTGGGTGGATCTGAAGCGGACGATCGTCTAACAGAATTGCACGACAAAGAGGGTTACCAAGTCGAGGTCATCCGCTACGACGGCAACACTAACGCAATGGAACACGTGCAAACCGGCGTGTTGGATGCCACCATTGCCGACGATAGTGTTGCCGATTACTACGTCGATCGATTTCCAGAGTTGAAACTGGCTGGCTGGCCAGTCGACGGTGGATATTACGTGGCACTTGTTGCCCAAGATCAACCACGCCTGCTTGAAGCACTCGATGCTGCTCTGAAGAAGATCATCGTAGATGGTCGGCTCAAACAACTGTACGACCATTGGGATCTCGATGGTCGATCTCAGATGTTGATGCTTCGCGACGTCGGTGAAACACCAGCCGCCGAATCGCTTTCGTTTTGGCAGATTTTAGCTACAAACCTCCCTGTGTTGCTCGAATCGGCGGGCATGACTATTTTTCTTTCGGTTATCGCGTTTCCCCTGGCAATCGCCGTCGGCATTGGCGTGGCGATCGGTCGGCTATATGGCCCCTGGTTCATCGCCAAGCCGCTCGGTGGTTATGTGGAAATTCTGCGTGGCACGCCGCTGATGTTGCAGTTGTACGCCATCTTTTTTTTACTGCCGAAGATTGGCTTGGCATTGCCAGCACTTGTGGCGGGCATCGCTGGACTGGCGATCAACTATTCTGCGTATGAAGCTGAGATTTACCGGGCGGGCTTGCAAGCCATTCCGCGCGGCCAGATGGAAGCCGCGTTGGCACTGGGCATGACGCGCGGTCAAGCCATTCGCCGAATCATTCTGCCGCAAGCGTTTCGCATTGTGATTCCACCGGTCACCAACGATTTCATCGCGCTGTTCAAAGACACATCGGTTTGCTCAGTCATCACGATTGTCGAATTGACCAAGCGCTATTCGATTTTGGCGCTCAGCACGGGTGCCATTGTCCAACTCGCTGGCATTACCGCGGTACTGTATATGCTGATGAGTGTGCCACTTTCCGTTTTTGCTCGTTGGAGTGAACGACGTCTGGCGGCGGAGGGCAAGCCATGATTGCAACGTCCAATCTGCAAAAAAACCACGGTTCTTTAGCCGTGCTGCGTGGAATTTCTTTGACCGTGGCGCAAAGAGAAGTCGCCGCCATCATCGGGCCGTCCGGCGGCGGCAAAAGTACATTTCTGCGCTGCTTGAATGGACTCGAAGCCTTTCAAGGCGGCGAAGTGCGCGTCGGTGAGCATCAGTTGTTGCCGGGCAATGACGATCGCAATTCGCTCCGAACATTACGTGCTGTGCGGCAACAACTGGGCATGGTTTTTCAGCAGTTCAATTTATTTCCGCATTTGACCGTGCTGCAGAACGTGATCGAAGCGCCGATTCGAGTGCTGCGAATATCGCGAGATGCTGCCATCGATCGGGCCAAAACTTTGCTCGACCGGGTTGGATTGGCCGAAAAACTCGACGTGCACCCCGATAAACTTTCCGGCGGTCAGCAACAGCGAGTCGCCATCGCTCGGGCGCTGGCCATGCAGCCGCGAGCCATGTTGTTCGACGAGCCGACCAGTGCGCTCGATCCGCGCATGACCGCCGAAGTTCTCGAAGTGATGTCCGATTTGGCGGCCGAAGGGCAGACGATGATCGTGGTGACCCACGCGATGAATTTCGCCCGTCGGGTGGCGAAAACGGTTCACGTTTTTCACGAAGGCTTGGTGGCCGAGAATGGGCCACCGACGCAGATTTTCGAAAATCCGCAGAACCCAGTCACGCGCGAATTCTTGCGCGAACTCTCCGCATAAAGAGAAATCCGGCGGTTGTAGCTTAAGAGACGCGTGCCGACGGCACGGGGAATTGCTTGCAAAGCTCCGATACTTCTCCGCGAATTTTTGCCAAGGCGACATCATCGCTCGCGGATCGTAAAGCCCGGAGAATCCAACCGGCAATGGTGCGCATTTCATCAGGTCCCATGCCACGCGTGGTGAGCGCCGGCGTGCCGATGCGAACGCCGGACGGATCCATCGGCTTTCGCTCGTCGTAGGGAATCATGTTTTTGTTCACGGTGATACCCGCCTTGTCGAGCGCGGCTTCGGCCAGTTTGCCGCCGATTCCCAGTGTGGTGACGTCGACCAGCATCAGATGATTATCGGTGCCGCCGCTGACCAATCGCAGATCATCTTTCATCAATGCATCGGCCAGCGCTTTGGCGTTGTCGATAATCCGCTGCGCGTATTTCTTGAATTCCGGCTGCTGCGCTCGCCGAAGCAAATCGCTTTGCCGGCTATGACGTGCATCAGCGGGCCGCCTTGAATGCCGGGAAACACGTTGCGATCAAGGTCTTTGGCGTAATCGGCTTTGCACATTGCCAAACCAGCCCGTGGTCCACGCAACGTTTTGTGGGTTGTTGTCGTGACGAAATCTGCGACCGGCACCGGGTTATCGTGCAAGCCAGCGGCAACAAGCCCGGCGTAGTGTGCCATGTCAACAAACAGCTTCGCGCCAACTTCGCGGGCAATCTCAGCAAACTTGGCATGCGGAATTTCACGCGGATAGGCGCGTAGCGCCGGCGACAATCAATTTCGGCTTGTGCTCACGCGCCAGCCGGGCCACCTGATCGAAATCGAGCCGCTGCGTATCTCGCGTTACCCCGTAAGCCACGAAGTGGTACAGCATCCCTGAAATGTTCAGCTTCATGCCGTGCGTCAAATGCCCGCCGTGCGCGAGATCGAGCCCTAACACCGTATCGCCAGGCTGCACCGCGGTGAGATATACCGCAAAGTTCGCCTGGCTACCGGAATGCGGTTGCACGTTGGCATGGTCGGCGCCAAATAGTTGTTTGGCACGGTCGCGAGCCAGAGTTTCTACCACATCAACATGCTCGCAACCGCCGTAATACCGCCGACCGGGATAGCCTTCTGCATATTTGTTAGTGAGTACGCTACCGACCGCCTGCATGATCGCCGGACTCACATAGTTTTCGCTGGCGATCATCTCCAGGCCGTCTTGCTGACGCTTCGCCTCGGCGTCGATTGCCGCCCAAACGTCCGGATCGTATTTTTCGATGAAGTTCATTGGCAAAGGCGGAATACAGAATTCGGAAAGCGGAAAAAAGTGAGCGGGTAATTGTGGACGCCAGGTGACAGATCGTCAACCGGCTGCATTCCGTTCTCAATCCGCGGTAATAGTCACATCCGCATGTCCAGCGTTGTCGCTTAGTTCGCCGGCCGAATCGTTGATTTTGAAATACAGCGTGCCGGATTCAGCGGGAATAATTGCCGTGCCAAAGCCCACGACAATCGGTTTGAGAAAAGCGTTCGCGCCACCGTTTGAATTCTCGGGTCGCACCGCGGCAAGCAAGATGCCCAAAGGCCGACCCTGAATATATCGAATCGAAACGCCGTTCGGTTCGCTGATCCACGGTTTCGGCTTGTCGGCAACTTGATATCGCCCACCGGCAGCCAGTTTGTAAGTTTTGCCAGCGTCAAACTGCAGGCCACTGTTTTGCCAACCGCGATCGGCCTGTACTTCGATCTTCGCGGAACTGCCTGCAATTGGCTTGCCCGGTGTAAAATCGATGGCTGTGCGTTCGAAATCGTATCCGTGTGTGATGTCGGCGACGAACACTTGCCATTCCTCGGCCAGGGGCTTCGCGTCATCGCCAAACGCTTCCCAAAATTTCGCATTGAAATCGTGCGGTTCATTGAGCAGAGAAATCAGCTTGCGGAACCGATTACGATAATGCGGATGGCCATCCAGAAACGCGGCCGCGGCCCACGACCAAGCGTACGGTTCCACGTGCAGATGGTCGCGGCTGTCGTAGGCCATCACGTCGCCAAATTGTTTCGCCCGACGGTTGGCGAAATCGGTTTGCACAATCTCGATCCGCGAGAGCTTCGGGACCTCGTCGGGGCGCTTTGGAAAATACGGCAACTCTAAGTGACCACCTGCCCAGCGGTGTGTGGCCAACAGTTCGGCCATACCCTCCATGTACCACGGGGGTGCATTGTCGCCCAGCAGGGTAAACATGATGCCATGCACGCCCTCGTGCAGCAGCAGATGCCGGCGGTAGTACGGACTGGTTTGATTATTCAGCCAACATTCATGATCGCGGGTGTATCCATTGAAAAATTTGGGTACATCGGCGGTCAACAATCCTGCGGCCTCAAATCGAGTCGGTTCATCCATCAGTGAGGCGCGCATCCGCCAGCTCTTGTGACGATCCGGATCGATGCCGAAATATCGGCACCACAAATTAAACGCCTGATCAAATACCTGCGGCAACTCGTCGATTTCCTGCGACGACGGCACATCGGTGTACAGCACCAACCGCCGGCTTTCGAGCCGGCGGATGCCAGCGGCACGCACCTTGGCTTCGTCGACTGGATGATCTGCGGCGCGAACTACAAGCCGGCCGCCGGCAAAGACCACCAGGCAGGCGGTAAAAATGAAACTGGCGAACGACGGTCGACAGGTCATACAATGATTACGATCTGGTTAATGGTCTCTTTCCATTGTAACTGACGATTTTACCGGAAAATCTGGCGGGTTTCTGACCATGAAAACAACGGCTTTTCGAATTCGCATCAAGACTTTGGTGATTGGCGCCGGACTGGCAATTTGCCTTGGCACTCAGCAGGGTTGCCCGTCGTCAAACAACGCGGGCCGGCAGGCGAAGTCGGAGGTTGTCGTTTACAGCGCGCTGGATGAGGAGTTTGCGAAACCCGTTTTAGAAGATTTCACAAAGTCCTCCGGCATCGAAGTGTTGCCTAAATTCGACGCGGAAAGCACGAAGACCGTCGGGCTCACCAGCGAAATCATCGCGGAAGCCAAACAGCCACGGTGCGATGTGTTCTGGAACAACGAAATTCTGAACACGCTGAGATTGGAAAAGTTGGGATTGCTGGAAGAGTACCATCCGCTGGCCGCCGATGCCTTTGACCAGCAGTGGCGGTCGCCAAACAACACCTGGTTTGGTTTTGCTGCCCGCGCGAATTCTGATCGTGAACAAGAAATTGACTGAGGGGAAGGTGAAACCGCAGTCAATTCACGATCTGGCCGATCCGAAATGGCGTGGCCAAATCGGCATCGCCAAGCCGCTATTCGGCACGACTGCCACGCAAGCGGCCTGTTTGTTTGCCTTCTGGGGCGATGAGAAGGCGGAAGATTTCTTCCGCCGACTCAAAGCCAACGATATACAGATTCTCGGCGGCAACAAGCGGGTTGCCGAAGCAGTGGCCGCGGGTCAGCTCGTCTTCGGACTCACCGACACCGATGACGCGATGGTCGAAGTTGATCAAGGCATGCCGGTCGAAATTGTGTATCCCGATCAAGGGCCGAACGAGATCGGCACGCTGTTTATTCCCAACACGCTTTCGATTCTCAAGGCTTGCCCGCATCCAGAAGCGGCTCGTCGGCTGGTTGATTATCTGCTTTCTCCGGCCGTGGAAACGAAACTTGCCGAATGTCCTACGCCCAGATTCCGCTCAATCCGCAAGTCCATGCCAAAGTGCGAGTCGAAACGCCACACACGATTCAAGCAATGAAAGTTGATTTTCAGAAGGCCGCCGACAAATGGGAAACAGCGGCCAAATTTTTGCGCGATGAATTTGCGACCGGAGAATAGATTCCATGGCGCTACAGGCAAAAACGTATCAAATTGGTTCGCCCCGTAAACCCGGTGAAGGATTACGAATAGGCACGGTCCGCTTCTTGCCGCGGGGGGTGCCGAAGAAAGAGTATGCCAAGCGTGGACTGTTCGACGTCTGGCTGCCGCTGGTCGCTCCCAGTCGAAAGCTGCTCAAAGAGTTCACATCGGGCAAGAAAACGGTCGCTCAATTCTTTCGAGCTTATCGTGCGGAAATGAAAGAGCCCACGGCCCGACATACGATCGAACTGCTGGCAACCGTAGCGCAGCGGACGCGAATCGCAATAGGTTGTTATTGCGAAGACGAAACTCGGTGCCATCGATCGGTGTTAATTCAACTGATCCGGGCCGCTGCAGCGTGGTGAAAACGACTGGAATGCAACTCCGGCTCGTTCTGTAACATCGGGGGTTTCAATCTGTAAGCTGGGTCTTTGCGGCTCTAGAATCCACCAAACGGGGTTGGTTCGGCACACGATCCGGCCTGATCAGGATACTATCAAAGGGAGCTTGCCATGCATCTTACAGGTATAGCTGCGACAGTGACAGTACTGTTAGTCACGACCAACTGCCTTGCCCAGGTCAGTCAGCCACCACGTGGCGCAGATGCGCAAGTGGCTGCCGCCGCAACGTCCGATGGCACCGCTGCCCAGGGCCCGCGTTTTGAACGGCTGCTGTTTCCCATGCATCATTTGGATCCAGCCACAGTGGCCGAAAGAATCTTGGCGCTGTTTAACAACGGCGCCGCACCACCGGTCACTGCGGTCTCCGTGCCGGGCAGTAATTTCCTGTTGCTGTCTGCGCCTGCGGAAACGCTCAAAGAGATCGTAAAAATCTTGGATCAGCTCGACCACCAGCCGCGGATGATAACGATCGACGTGTGGTTCGTCAATTTACAGCCTGAGGCTCCCAAAGGCGCTGAGGGTGCGGCCACTCGTGCCGGCTGACTTGCTGCCGTCCGGTCCGCGCGGCAAAGTGCTGGAGCAACTAGCCAAGTTGGAAAAGGAAGGACGCGCAGTCGTCGTCAATCATTTTCAATTGACGACGCTGGAAGGACGAGAGGCCGTTGCCCAGCAGGGAGAACGCAAACCAAGGGTGACCGCCACGAACACAACCAACACCGGCCGAATTTCAACGGTGACACTCGACAATATCGGCACGATTGTTAAGGTTGCGGCGCGCGTTAGTGGCGGCGACCAAATCGTGCTCGACATGGATGCGGAAAAGTCCTTCTTCGCCCCTGAGGCTACCGGCACTGTCATTTATCAGCCCATCAATGGCGATGAAGTCCGCACACCCAGCTATATCACGCTGCTGGGCAAAACCACGGTGAACGTGAAGAGCGGCGATGCAATAAGTCTCAGCGGATTGAAGAGCACTCCGGCCGACGCGGCAGGTTCGTATCAGGTGCTTGTTTCCGCTGAACTGTTGCCGGTTGAAAGTGGCGGAAAATAGCACCGCCGAGCATCATCGGATTAAAGCGCTCGCCGATAGCGCTTCGTCGGCGGACGACTCGGCGGAGCCTCCGCCGGAGCGGGCTCCGTGGCAACTGCGGGCAAAGTTTCCGGTTGACCACGATCATGCCGGTAGCGTGCATCAATCTCTCGGACCGGAGCTGCAGAGACCGGCGCCACATCTACTTTGTCGGACGTGGAAAAGCCTTGAATTTCGTCGCGCTTCAGCAGACGATTGATCCGCATTTCGATACGCGTCAGTTCGTTGCCTTCTTCGGAGGTGACAAAAGTATAAGCCACGCCTTCGCGGCCCATTCGGCCCGTGCGGCCCACGCGGTGTACGTAATCGTCGCAGAACTGCGGAATGTCGTAATTGATGATGTGCGAAATGCCGCTGACATCGATGCCGCGACCCACGACGTCGGTTGCCACCAGGTAGCGCACTTCACCGGCGCGGAAACCTGCCATCACTCGATCGCGCGCTCCTTGTGCCAGATCGCCGTGGATGGTGGCGGCGCCTTTTATTTTTTTTGCCAGCCGCTGGTACACTTTTTCGGTGCCTCGCTTGGTGCGACAAAAGATGATCGCCTGCCGTGGCTGTTCTCGCTCCAGCAAGCGTTCCAGCAGTTCGAACTTCCGGTTGGCGTCGACCGTGAAATAAAACTGCTCGATTGTGTCAACCGCCACATCCTTGGGGGAGAAATTCTGGGTTTCCGGATCGCGCATGTAGCGATTCGCCAAACGCTCAATCGGCGGCGGCACGGTGGCCGACAGCAACAGCGTTTGTCGGGATTGTGGACAGCGGCGGAGAATCTTTTCGATGTCGGGGCGAAAGCCGATGTCGAGCATCCGATCGGCTTCGTCCAGAACCACAAATTTCAGGTCTCGCAATTCCAAGGTGCCGCGGGCCAGATGATCGAGCACTCGGCCCGGCGTGCCGATTACCACCTCTGCACCGCGCTGCAACTTATCGATTTGACCACGAATTGGCTTGCCACCGTAAACGGCCACAGAATGGACTTTCCGTCCGTGCGACAGCTTGACGACTTCCTCGCGCACTTGAACAGCTAGCTCGCGCGTGGGGACCAGGATCAGGGCTTGCGGACCGTGCTTTTTGCCCGATTCAAGCAGCTCCAGAATCGGAATTGCAAAAGCGGCGGTCTTGCCAGTGCCCGTTCGCGCTTGGCCGAGCACATCGACACCCGCCAGCGCCCGCGGAATCAGACCGGCCTGAATAGGCGTAGGCTGCGAGTACCCTGCGGCAGCCAAGGCCGCGAGCATCGTATCGGAAAGATTGAGGTCCTCAAATCGTGCCGAGGATTCCAGCGCGCTATCCACCGTAACGGTCACAAATTCGTCGTCAAAAGGCGTGGCGTGAGTATTTCGCAGCGAAGCGAAGTAAAAATCTAAATTGTTTACGCAACTCTAGCACGGCCAATAGGTTTGGTCAATGCGACACAGCGAGTGTCTGGTGACTAGCAGTCTGGAGCCGTGAGCCGGGACGAAGGCAGTTGGCCCATTGATTTAGAATGCCAATCCACCAAGCCATCGGTCACCAAGCCGCTAGATAACAGGCATCCAGACAGTAATTAAGCCGGCCCACGCGCTGTCGCAGGGGCCGGCTTTTCTCGTCAGATCAAATTCAAAAGGCGAAGTACTTCGTGGCGCGCTTGCGCATCGAACTACTTCTTGCGGCCCTTCTTGCTGGCCTTTTTCTTGGGCGAGCGTTTGGCCTTTTTGGCGCCGGCTTTCTTCTTAGCTGCCATTTCCGTGGCTCCTCTTTCGAAACGAGCACCGCGAACGGACAAATAAGCGGCGATGCCTGGGGTGCTCCGTGTCAGGCGGATTGCCGCTAGAAATGCATCACAAGTTCTCATTGGACCATGATTGTACAAAATGCGTCAAGACGAATCTTCGATTCTCGACCGATCCGAATCGTACTGCGATCGATCGTCAGCAAGTTTGGCGAGCGGTTCGCGCCGCTTGGACTCGAACCACTGGCGGAATATGATTGTCGTTCTGTTGGCGATTGACGACCTCGAAAGGACCTGGCGATGGCGATGCAAATCTCTCGCGTGGTTTCCGCTTTAGAGCCCTCGGCCACACTGGCGATGGCGGCCAAGGCCAAAGAATTGGCGGCAGCTGGGAAAAAAGTGTACGACTTCAGCGTGGGCGAGCCCGATTTCACCACGCCCCGGCACATTTGCGACGCGGCCAACGCCGCCATGAAGGCGGGCCACACCCACTACACCGTGGCCAGCGGGATTCCTGAATTGAAAAAGGCGGTGGTCAAAACCTACCAAAAGAACACGGGTTTGGAGTACGCGTCGGGACAAGTGGTGATTTCCAACGGTGCGAAGCATTCCCTCCACAATGTGTTCGTCGTGCTGTGCAATTCCGGGGATGAAGTCATCATTCCGGCGCCGTACTGGGTCAGCTATGCGGAGCTAGTGAAGCTGACCGGCGCGAAGCCGGTGATTCTCGACACGCCAGAAGCGTACGATTTCAAACTGACGCCAGCACAACTGAAGGCCGCAATTACGGCGCGGACCAAGATTTTGCTCCTTTGTTCGCCGAGCAATCCGACCGGCAGCGTTTACTCGCCGGAAGAATTGGCGGCGCTGGCCGATGTCGTGTTGGAGCACAACTTAATTGTCATCAGCGATGAAATCTATGAACACCTGATTTACGGCCAGCATCGCTTTGCCAGTTTCCCAACGGTTCGGCCGGGGTTGGCCGAACGCACCATCGTCGTCAACGGAGTCAGCAAGTCGTACGCAATGACCGGTTGGCGAATTGGCTGGACTCTGTCGCCAGCCAATGTGGCCAAGGCGATGGGCGATTTGCAGAGCCAGGAGACGTCGAATCCGTGCAGCATTAGTCAGTACGCCGCGGTTGCCGCGCTGGAAGGGCCGCAAAGCTGCGTCAGTGAGATACTGGCCGAATTCGCCAAACGGCGTGATTTCGTCCGTAGCCAGCTCGCGAAAATTGCCGGTCTCAGCTTCCCCGACATGGGCGGCGCTTTTTACGCTTTCGTCAACATCAAGAAGCACCTTGGTCGCACTTACGGTAGTGTGAAATGCGACACCTCGGCACAGTGGTGTCTAGCACTGTTAGAGCAGCAGAATGTCGCCACAGTGATGGGCTCGGCCTTCGGCGCTGAAGGTTACGCGCGGATGTCGTACGCCGCCGCCATGAGCGATTTGGAAGCCGGCTTGGAACGCATTTCAGCGTTTATTGCCAGCGCCAAGTAGGGTAACGCTATTTCTTCGCTTCAAGCTGGCGGCGAAGTTGATCGACTTCTTGCCGCAATTGCTCGACGACCTTGTCGGTCTCGGCCTGCGATTTGTCACGCCGTGCCAGCTCATCTTGCAGTTTGTGAATCACTTGCTCGAAAGCGGTCAATTGAATCCGCAGCATCTGCACTTCGTTGAGGTTCGATCCGCTTTGCGCCGGCGGTGTGAACGCTACCTCACGAACTTCAACCGAACGCGAATCGTCCGGTGAAACCTCCGCTGCCGCCGCCGGTCGTTCGCCGTTGGCAATTCTATCGGCAGATGGTTGACCGCCAACGACTTCAACCTTGGCCATTTTAGCCGCCTTCCACGGATGTATTGCCACTACCGCCCCACCAGCGCCAACCGCGACCAAGACCACGGCAGCGGCAATTCGATTCAGCGTGGGACGATGCGTTCCGGTTTGAATCGCTCGCAGGCCCAGCGGTGCCGGATACTGCGCCGCCAAATGATTTGCATCGTCCGTCAATTGCTCGGCCAAAATTGCCAGATCGCCCGGCAAATCGGCCTCGGCTTTTTCGCAATCATCGTTCAACATTTCTTCAAATCGCATGGCTCGCGTCCCCATTCAAATGTCGTGGTGCATCGGCGGCTTCCAGCCCTTCGGCTTGCATCAATTCCCGAAGTGCCGCCAGACCGTGAAAAATTCGTGATTTCACCGTTCCCAACGGGCATTCGAGCACTTCGGCAATTTCTTGATAAGACAACTGTTCGCTGAATCGCAGCACCAGTGCGTGCTGTTGATTTTGCGGCAACTGCGCGACCCTGCTCCACAAACTGCGTTTCCACTCCGTCACTTCCAGGCACGTTTCCGCGGCCGGCGTCGATCGTTCTGCGCCGTTCTCATGGGCCCACAGCACGCGCAGCTTATGTCGTCGCAAACCGCTGCGCCGCCGGTGTTGTCGATCCAGATTCAAAAGAATGCCGTACAGCCACGTCTCGATGCTGCTTGTACCGCGGAACTGGCCGATCTCCCGTGATAGCACCAAAAACGTTTCCTGCGCCAGGTCGTCGGCATCCCACGGATTACCCGACATCACCAGCGCAGCCCTATGGATGCGCGGAAAACACCGCTCGGCAATCTCGCGAATATCAAACTGGGCCACAGCTGAAACTGCGCATGAACCGGAACAAAGCTTGGAAAACGCAACTGCCATTTTATCCCAGCCCGATGTTCGCAGCCATGCAAGCAGACCGACCGTGCCTGGCTCACAGCAAGTTAGTGCGCCGCTGGTCTCAAAAAGTTCAATGGAAATTCCCGTCGATTCAACTCATTTTCACGATCATTTTTACCCCACGATGGCAAAAAATGTGGCCACTCAACCCATTGCGCGGGCATGATTTAAGCCCGTTCATCTTTCCGACGGTTTGTGCTAGGTTACCCGCGACGGCGGCCCAATGCCGGGCTATGATTGGACAGCAGGCCTTACTTCGCTCGCCGGATCGCCGCAGAAAGCACGCACCGTGAAAATCGTCATGGCCACCAGCGAAGCGGTTCCTTTCGCCAAAACGGGCGGATTGGCCGATGTTTGCGGCGCGCTGCCGATCGAACTTTCCCGGCTCGGCCATCAAGTCACGGTCATCATGCCGGCCTATCGCTCGGTGCATAAGGCGGGCGAAAAGATCGAGCCAACCGGCATCCAGCTCAGCATCCCCATCGGTCGCAAAAATGTCGTCGGCACTCTGCTCTTGGGTTATTTTCCCGGAACCGACGTGCCGGTCTATTTTGTCGATCAGCCAAGCTATTTCGATCGTGCCGATCTGTACCAATCGGGCGGCAAAGATTATCCCGACAATTGCGAACGCTTCGTGTTCTTCAGCCGTGCGGTGCTCGAAGCCGTGCGGCTCTTGGAGCTGGATGTCGATATTTTGCACGTCAACGATTGGCAGACCGGTCTGGTGCCGGCGTACCACAAGATCGAGTATCGCAGCGTCCCGCGACTCGACCGCGCAGCCTCGCTCATCACGGTTCACAATCTGGCGTATCAGGGCGTGTTCTGGCATTGGGACATGCTGCTGACCGGTCTCGATTGGAAATACTTCAACTGGCATCAGATGGAGTTCTTCGGTCAGCTGAACCTGATGAAAACGGGTCTGGTGTTTGCCGACGCCATCAACACCGTCAGTCCGCGTTACGCAGAGGAAATTCAAGTGCCGCCGCTCGGTTGCGGGCTGGAAGGCGTGTTGCAGCAGCAGCGAAATGTACTGTCGGGCATTGCCAACGGCGTCGATTATGCGGTGTGGAATCCGGCCAGCGATCCAAATGATGCGGCGAAGTACGATGTTTTGAACTTCCACGAAGGCAAAGCCACATGCCGCGCGGCCTTGCAACAAGAACTCGGCTTGCCCCGTGATGCCGGCGATGTGCCGCTGGTGGCGTTCGTCGGCCGGTTGACCGAACAGAAGGGCGTCGATCTGATCACCGCCGTCATTCAGGAATGGGTGCAATCGTCCGGTGTACAATGGGTCATTCTCGGCACCGGAGATGCCAAATATCAGGAGCAGCTGCAAACCCTGGCTCAGCGGCATCCGCAAAAAGTGGCCGTGCGGCTCGAGTTCTCTGAACCGCTGGCACACCGCATTGAAGCCGGGGCCGATATGTTTCTGATGCCCAGCCGCTTCGAGCCGTGCGGGCTCAGCCAGCTGTACAGCCTGAAGTACGGCACGGTGCCCGTGGTGCGGTCGACCGGCGGCCTGGCCGACACCGTGACCAACACCACCGACGAAACTCTGGCCGCCGGGACCGCCACCGGCTTCAGCTTCCACGATTACAGTGCCTTCGCCCTGAGCGAAACGCTGCGCCGCGCCGTCAATCTGTTTGGACCCCGCGATGTGTGGGATCGCATTGTCACCACAGGTATGAAACAAGATTGGTCGTGGACCCGCAGCGCGCGGGAATACACGGCCCTCTACGAACGCATGCTGGCGAAAGTCCGCAGCGGCGAGCGTGCCGCAGCCGCCACCTAGCCGGACCGTCCCGGTCGGGATGCTTGCCGCGTCGTTTCGCTGGATCACGTTTCGGTTCAATATGCTCGCGATCACGCGCCTGCCAACTGCGTGCGTGATGTAAAAAAACAGTTTCGATGAGTCAACGCAGCGACGAAAAGGCTGCAAAAATAGGTGTTTTCCGAAAAGCATTGCCTCATCGCTGTCGCATCGTCTAGCACACACCACGGCCGAACCACAATTTCGCTCGCGTTTTTGCGATCCAGTTCGTTTGTTCCAGCGAAAATGCCAATGCGACAATGCGCCTCCCACGCGGCCAGCGACTGGCCCATCGCTGGCCGCAAATTGATAAATTGAATTGCCAAAGACCATCTCAAGAACGCAGCGTCTCTCGGCACGCATTATAGTATATACTTGTACCGTTGTCAAGTGGCTTTGCCTAACAAAAGCCTTTTGCCCAACAAAACGGAGGTCTGCCCAACAGAAGATTTAGTCGGCGGAATTTCCTTCCACGGCGAAAGACATCGTGCCGGGTAGGTGATATGGATCAGCGCTCGAAAGTCTAAACCGTGTGTGATGATGTTTGGCATAAATATCGTCATACTGGATGTCACCCCAAACCCATATCGCCCATTTGCCTGACTTAAGAAGTTCTGCGGTATCTGGCGTGAGAATAAGATCGCCGGTGGTAGCGAATGTTCCGCCGGCCCCGACGGTCATTGTGCTCGTCGGCTGTGCGTTTGGCTCCGTGAAAGGTCCTGAGAAGTCGAGGCTATTCACATAGGAACGAGACGAATGGCGAAGATTATATGCCGGAGTTTGCCCTGTGTTATGAATGCGAATCATAATTTTGGCTTTATTGTCACTTTCAACCGTGTACTCGGCAGCATCGACCGAGATGTAGGCCCGCAATTGCTTGCTCGCCGTATCGCTCGCCAAGTGAACTGCTGCCTTTGCGACATCAGCGGATTCTTTAGCAGCCATTGCGGCGCGTTCCGTTGTCTGGATGTACCAGCGTTGGAATATAAAGCCAACGAAGCTGCACACCACAAGCGCTCCGGTAAAGGCAGCAACCCAAAAGTTACTCTCTGAAAAAATAGAATACCAATGTCTAGCTTCTGCATTATCCTTTTGGTTTGCCTGGTCTGGATTGGGTTCGGAGTCCTTGAGTTCTTGGGCGGGGTGAGAATCTTGGAAGGCAATATCATTTCCGGCTGGATCATGTTTGTCGCCGGAAGCGTTGCCGTCTTTCTGACCCCCATCCAGTTCTGCCCAACAGGACGTTATCTTGCCCAACAGAACGCTTTTGTTAGGCAAAGCCGTTGTCAAGTCGTTTCCTAGACCATTCTGGATCGTGACTCTCCGGCTGAACTGCTCCCTGACGGTCGCGGCTCGGAAAGCGGACCTGGCTCAGCGCTCAAAACCCGAGCCGCGCGTGTCAGCAAGCGGCCGCCCGGCGCCCAGTAACTGCTTTAACTCCCTGGATCAAAGGTCTTAAATTGCTTGTTCGCCGACAAAATGCGGTTATGCTGTTGGGAATTGTGGATATCGTTCAACATTTCTATTGTTCATAATTTTGTCAGGCGAAGGTGTTCGCGGGAGATTCGTAGGCGTGAACCCATCGACAAGAACGCCCGAAGGCCAGCCGCATCACTGCCCCGTGTGCGGCAAGACTGTGGTGATTGAACCTTCTCAGCCCTCGGGCGACGCCCCCTGCCCGCACTGTGGTTGTCTGCTTTGGTTCCCCACTGCCGCCGCCGATCAAGTCGCCCAGGGGTTTTTGAGGTTTTCGATTCAAGACCGGTCGATCCCAACGAAAGCGCAAGCAATTGCTGCCGTAATTGATCGACTCGTTGAGGTTGGACTATTGGGAGCAAATGATCGGAACGGAATTCTTGAAGCGATTTTAATACGAGAGGCGCTTGGCTCAACCGGCGTCGGGAGAGGTTTGGCAATTCCGCATGCCAAATATCGCGGTGTGGCGACTTCGATAGGCGCTATCGCCGATTTACCGACAGGGGTGGATTTCGATAGCCTAGATGGGCAGCCCGTCAATCGAATTTGCTTGCTTGTGTCGTCAGTAGATCAGCCCGGCGACCACCTGCGTCTATTAGAGACGGTCGCTCACGAGCTTCGATCGGCCAAAGAGTCCCCATGAAACAAACTCCACTGAAGGCGAAATCGCCTGAATCGCCCGCCAAACAGCTGGCCGGCTTCATTGCCAAATTTGAACCGGCGATTGGGAAACTTGTGCGCGCGGCACGGGCAGATTTGCGGAAGCGGTTTTTTCCGACGGCGGTGGAGTTGGCCTACGACAACTACAACGCACTGGCCATCGGTTGGGGGCCGAACAAACGGACCTCGGAAGTGATCGTTTCACTGGGCTTGTACGCCTGCGAGGTGAGCCTGTACTTCATGCACGGCGCGAAGCTGCCGGACCCACACAAACTGCTGGAAGGCGACGGCAACCAGGGCCGCTTTATCCGCCTGACGGACGTCGCGCTGCTTAACAGCTACGCCGTCCAATCGCTGCTAGCCAACATCAACGCAGTCCTGCAGCGGCGGGTCTGACGGCGGTGTCGATGTGCTTCGACGTACTTGCCCGATACGCGCTCAGCCACGCTTGAATTCGTTGTGATTGCTGCGTTTGGCCGCTGGATTCCGCTAACGACACCGCCTGTTCGGCGGCGGCGATGGCGGCCGTCGGCTGGTTGGCTTGGGCGTAGGCTAGCGCGAGGTTGGAGCTAGCCTGCACATAGTTCGGCTTAAGTCGCAAGGCGTACTGATACTGGGCAATCGCCTCTTGCGGGCGACGGGCTTTCACCAGGGCGTTGGCTAGGTTGTTGTAGGTTTCGGCACTGTCGGGAGAGAGGCGGATTGAGCGGTGGAAATGGACAATTGCGTCGTCCAGCAGGCCGGACATCGAATAGGCGATGCCCAGATTGTTGTGCGCCTCGGCATAATCGGGGTCGACTCGCAAAGCTTGTTCGCAATGGTCGATTGTCTCGGCAAGGCGACCAGTGCTCAGCAGCAGACCGGCCAGATCGTTGTGGGCTTGGGCGCTGGTCGGCTGCAATTGGATCGCCAACTCACACTCGGCCTTCGCTTCGTCAGTTCGTCCGGTGGCGGCCAGCGCAGCTGCCCAGGCCGCAATGGGCTTCAGCGAAGTTAGGATCAGCCTGAATCGCGGCCTGGTAGTGTTCGATCGCCTCGGGCAACTGGCCGATTTTTTGCATTTCGCGGCCAAGATTGGTGTGAGCCAGCGGGCAATCTGGATTCTTTTCGAGCGTGGTTTGCCACAGCGTGATGGGATTGCGGTACATCTGACTTTGCTGCCATGACAGCACGGTGAGGGCTGCGAGGAGGAGGCCGATCAGGCAGGTAGGCAGTCGGCGGTAGACGGTAGGCGGTGAAGAGAATGGCAGCCGCGAGTGCAACCTAGCAATGGCCGATGCGGCGAGGGCTGCCACGGCGATCAAGGCGATGTATTGATAGTGGTCGGCGACCAGCGAGTAGCGCATGAAGTAGACGTCGGTAAAGCCCAGTACCGGCACCAGGGCCGCGCAGTAGAAGAGCCAAGCGAAGAGCAACGGCCGGCCCCAGATGGTTTGCCGTTTCCACCACAGCGCGGCGGTGACCACGAAAGCGGCCAATGTCGGCAGCCACCAGAAGATGCTTGCGGCATCGACGTGCCACCGCGGATAGACGAAATTCAACCCGATCGGGGCGAGCGATTTGGAAAGGTAGAACCAGGCGGCAGCACCCGCGCCGGCCAATCGTTCGGCAAAACCGGCCGAGCGGATGCTCTCATGCGAGCCGTGCGTTTGAAACCAAACGTTGACGGCAGTGAGCGAAACGGCGACCAACCAAAATGGCGCGGTTCGCAACAAGTCGCGCTTTTAATTTGGCGATATTGCCACCCATCGATAAGCGACAGGATCATGGGCAAAATCGCCACCGAGCCCTTGCTCAGCATGGCCAGCGCAAAAACGAACACGCTCAGCCAGTACCAATGGTTGCCGTTATCAAGCCGCAGATGGTATCCGCGGTTGATTTGCGAGTGGATAATTCTCTCCACTTCACCGCCGATGCCATCGGCGGCTTTATGGTGCAAATAACACCACACCGAAACAAGCATGAAAAACATGGCCAGCACGTTTTTCAACTGGGCAATCCAGGCCACCGATTCCACGTTGACCGGATGCACCGCGAAGAGCAGACCGGCCAAAAACGCGCTGGGAATCGACAGCCGCCGCAAAATCAGCCAGATCAACAGCGAGTTGGCGATATGCAACGTCAGATTGACAGCGTGATAGCTGATGGTACTGGTGCCCCACAGCCGCCACTCGAGCCAGAAAACGGTGTTCGTGACGGGCCAGTAATCAATTGCATCGGTCGTACACCAAATGCGGTACAGGCCGTTGGCGTCGTGGACTAGGCGGTTTTTGGCGACCAGCGACTCATCATCCCACAGAAATTTTCCGCCCAGCGCCGGCCAATAAGCCACCAGCGCCGCCGCGGCGATCAGCAGCACGCCGAGCCAGGGTTTGTGGAATTTGCGTTCGAGCATGGGCAGCACCAAGCGACTTGCAACCAGCGGCTAGCGATCGGCCAGAGCGGGCGGAGATTGTAGCGTTCCGCGGCCCGTGCGTCAGCAGCGAAACGGCCACGGATGTTCAACCGATTGGTGATGCTTGCGTGTCGAGCGCAACCCTCTATATTGACGGGAACGCAGGCGTTGGCGGTGAACTCTTCGGCCGCCGGCAGCCCATGACGAACTTGACCTGCATCTCATCTCACCCGCATTTTGAAAGGGATCGCAACATGGCGAAAAAGAAAGCCCACCGCACGACGATGTACAGCAGCAAAGGCAAAAAGCTGTATGCCGTCCGCGACAAGGAAGGCAAATTCAAGGACATCCAAACCTACGAACGAGCTCACCGCGCCGACATGGCCCACAAGAGCCAGGCGGAGATTGCCGCCGCTGCGAAAGCCAAGTCCAAATCGAAGGCAAAGCCAATCGCAAAAGCCAAGCCGAAGACCAAAGCGAAGGGCAAGAAGTAAGGCATGCGACCATCGGCACAGCAGATTATCGACCTGCTCGGACTTAAGCGGCACTCGACATGCGGATTTGCTAGCGAATCGTTCCAGAGTGCGCTGTCGATTCCAGCCCAGGCGTTGCCGACAGAGTACGGCGGGCCGCGTAAGTTAGGCGGCACGCTGTACTTTTTGGTGACCCCCGGGCGCCGGTGCGGTTGCACCGGATTCGGTCGGATCAGATGTATCATCATTACTTCGGTGTTCCGCTGGAAATGCTGTTGTTATATCTCGATGGCCGTAGCGAAGTGCTTGTGGCCGGACCCGACTTGGCGGCGGGCCAGCGGCCGCAGGTTTTGATTCCCGGCGCAGCGTTTCATGCCGGCCGCGTGTTGGGCGGCAGCGGTTACTCGATGCTGGGCACTTCGGTATGGGCGCGGGCAGAACCGGAGGATGTAGAGCAGGGAAGCGTCGAGAAATTGATCGCGGCGTATCCGGCGGCCAAGGCAAAAATCATGACCTTCGCGAAGTAGTCAGCGAAGAGAGCGATGGTTCAAAGCAAAGCCACCACCGTTGCCGTCTATTTGAAGGAGTTGCCTGCCGAGCGAAGGAAGATAGTCTCGGCCGTGCGAAAGCTGATCAAAAGTCGATTGCCGCCTGGTTATGAAGAAGCGATGAACTGGGGCATGATCACGTATCAGGTGCCGCTCAAACGCTTTCCCAAAACGTATAATGGCCAGCCGCTGATGTACGCGGCATTGGCGGCGCAGAAGAACAACTACTCGCTGCACTTGATGTGCGCCTATCAAAACCAGGAGCTGCATGCCAGGTTAATTGCCGCGCGCTCGAAGTCGGGCAAGAAACTCGACCTGGGCAAAGCGTGCATCCGCTTCAAGCAGTTGAGCGATTTGCCGCTGGATGTGATTGGCGAGATTGTGGCCAGCGTGCCGGTTGAAAAATATTTGGCGGTTTACGAAAAGCATCATCCAGTAAAATGAGCACGGGTCGGTACCTCTGATTTCAGCGTCCAGCAGGTAAAATGAAGGAGATTCAGCAATGACAACGCTAACGGTTTCGACGCCGGTGAAAGACATCGCGTTTGGCGATTTGCAGCGCGAATTGGCAACCACTCGCAAAGTGCTGGAGCGGTTGCCCGAGGAGCATTTCAAATGGAAGCCGCACGAGAAGTCGATGCACCTGAGCCGGCTGGCGATGCACGTGGCGACGCTGCCACAGTGGATGCTCCAGACCATTCAGCACGATGGAATGGATATGGCGTCTCCGCCCCAAATTCGCACCGAGCCCAACGACAAAGCCGATTTGCTGCGAACCTTCGACCACAATGTAGAAGAACTGACGCGGGCTTTCGCCGAACTCGACGATGCCACGCTTGCCAAAACCTGGACGTTGCGGCAGGGGCAGCAAGTTCTGCACAGCCAGTCGAAGGCAATGATTCTGCGTGTGTGGTGCCTGAACCACATGATCAACCATCGGGCCCAGCTATGCATCTATCTGCGACTGTTGAACGTGCCCGTGCCGGCGGTATATTTCAACTCGGCCGACGAGCCGGATTGGAAGTTTGAGTGAGAGTCGGTGTTTCCACGCGGCCCCTAGATGGCTAGACTAGATCATAACCCTTTTTGGTGGGTTTTATCCCGGCGCTGAGGGATTTAATCCGTCTTAAAATCCTCGAATCACAGCAAGGCATGTGGTTATGAACTGGTTTGCCATTGGCGTTGCGGCGGCGTGGTTTGCCGGCGGGTTTGTGTTTGCCAGTCTGGCGGAATACTGGGGACATCGGATTCTGCACATGTACCGCTGGCTGGGCAAAACGCACCGAGAACATCATGCGCGAGGCACGGGCCAGGGGGTGCTGTTGGAATATTGGGACTACTTCAAAGGCACCTGGTGGATGATGTGGCCGCCGTTTCTCATTTCGCTGCCGGCCGGAATTGGCTGGGTGTTGGGGGCGAACGGCTTCGCGTTTTTCTCGGCGTTCGCCCACCAATTGCAGCACGAGAATCCGAAAAAGTGTTTCTGGATGCAAATGCCGGTGCATTACGTGCATCACGCACACAATCAGTGGCATCACAATTTTGGCATGGCCCTGGATATTTGGGACCGCGTGTTCGGTACTTACAAGCCGCTGGAGTGGCAAGATCATTTGGAACCTGAGCAACTGCAAGCCAAGCGCCACATCTGGCAAATCAATTGGCTCTGGGGTGGCAACGCCGAGGCCGATCGACGGATGGAAGAAGAGCGTCGGCGAAAACTTGTCGATGCTGAAACCAAAGCGGCCTCATAAAGCCGCGGATGGCATCCGCGGTTGTATTGCCATTGGATAATCTTCTCTGGTGCATCGCCGATACCATCGGCGGCTTTATGGAACCCTCCGTATGTCGCAGCTGCGCCGCAATCCGCTCACCGGGCAGTGGGTGATTTTGGCAGAGAACCGAGCGGCACGGCCACAAGATGTTGTGGTTGCGCAAACGGTGCGTGATTCAACAAGCTGCCCATTCTGCGAAGGGCATGAATCGCAAACCCCCGATGAATCTTTGGCATTACGTGAACCTGGCGGAAGGCCCAACGGCACTGGTTGGCGAGTGCGGGTGGTGCCGAACAAATATCCAGCACTTGAAAATGACGATGGAATTCATGAGATCGTCATCGAATCGCCGCGGCATTTGAGCAGCGTCTCCCAACTCGACGACCACCAATTCGCCGATGTGCTAACTGTCTACCGCCAACGGCTGATTGCGCTGCGGCAATCGGGCCGCTTTCACGGGGCAACGATTTTCAAAAACGGCGGGCCGGCCGCCGGCGCGACGCTGGCGCATGTGCACAGCCAGTTGATGGCGATGACGTCGCCCGCACCAATCTTCATCGATCGCGCCGCAGTCTTCCGCCAACATGCCAGCCAGTCCGGGAATTGCTTGCTCTGCGAAATGGAGACAGCTGAAGCGGCAGATCAGCTGCGGCTCGTCGCCCGATCCAGCAATTTCATAGCGTTTTGTCCCTTCGCCTCGCGGTTCGCATACGAAACTTGGATTGTGCCCCGTCAACATGCCCCTCATTTCGACGAGAACACGCCGGAAGCGGCCGCAGAACTAGCCTCGCTGTTTCGCTCGGTGCTCGTCAAAGTTGAAGCGATCGTCAAACTTCCCGTCTACAATTACATCGTTCATACCGCCCCCTTTGACACGCTCGCTTCCGACCACTATCACTGGCATATAGAGATTCTTCCGCGCATAGCGAACTTGGCGGGCTTCGAGTTGGGTACCGGATCGTTCATCAACACGGTCTCGCCAGACCGGGCAGCCGAGCAATTGCGAGCGACTTGAACCCTACATCAAGCCGCGGTTGGGATCCGTCGTGCAACCCGAGTTGACGTGGAACACGGTCGTCGGTGCCCCGCGATTACTAATCACGGCTTTATCAGCGAGAAAGATTGCCGTTGGGCGAACAGGCCGTCGATCACTAAAATCAACAGGTTCAGCATCCTGCTCATGTTCGATTCAGCTAGCACTTAACTCCAAACTTCCGCCATCTGCCATCGGCGTTCTGCCTCCCCCGCGATGCCTCATCCGATCCGCTTCCTGTTTGTGCTTCACGATCATCAGCCGATCGGTAATTTCGACGGCGTGTTTGAGCAGGCCTATCAAGACAGCTACCATCCTTTTTTGGACCTGTTCGAAAGCTACCCAGAGTTGCAGCTCGCGCTGCACACCAGTGGCTCGCTGATCGAGTGGCTCGACGCGCATCATCCGGAATATTTAGATCGTGTAGCGGCTCTGGTGGCGGCCGGCCGAATCGAAATCATCGGTGGTCCATTTTATGAGCCGATTCTGGCGATGATTCCTTCGCACGATCGGATTGGCCAAATTCGTAAATATCGGGAGTATCTGCAACATCGACTGGGCGCCACGGTCCGCGGGGCTTGGATTCCCGAGCGAGTTTGGGAGCAGAACATGACGGCCGATCTGGTGGCCGCCGGCGTGGAATACATCATCCTTGACGATTCGCACTTCAAAGCAGCGGGCGTCGACGAAGAACAATTGTTCGGCTACTACCTCACGGAAGATCGAGGACAATTGTTGCGAGTGTTCCCCGGCAGCGAGCGGTTGAGGTACGTTATTCCGTTTGCCGCGCCAGCGCTTCGATCGATTACATGCGCAGCATCGCCGAACGTCAGCCAAACGCCGTGGCCGTGTTCGCTGATGACGGCGAGAAGTTCGGCTCCTGGCCCGAGACCAAAAAGCCCGTTTTCGAAGAAGGCTGGCTGCGGCAACTGTTCGACCTGTTGCGCACGAATGCCGATTGGATTCACATCACCACGCCCTCCGAGACGATCGACAATCAACTGCCGCTGGGCAACATTTACATCCCGGAAGGTAGTTACCGGGAAATGACCGAATGGGTTTTGCCGCCAGCCCAGCTCGTAAAGTACGAGGACGCTCGGCTCGATTTGCAGAATCATTCCGAGTGGGCCGCGATCTCCCGTTTCGTCCACGGCGGCGCGTGGCGGAACTTTTTGGTGCGCTATCCGGAAGCGAATGAAATGTACTCCCGGATGATGATGGTCAGCCGTCGGCTGGCGCAAATCGAGCATGAAAGGGCAGGTCATCGCGAAGCTGCCACGAATGGCACTCTGGCAAATGGGAACGGTTCGATTTCAGGTGACGATTTGCTGCGGCAAGCACATGTCGAGTTGTATCGCGGCCAGTGCAATTGTCCGTATTGGCACGGCGCGTTCGGCGGCATTTACCTGCCGCATTTGCGGAATGCGATTTACCAGCATCTAATCGCCGCGGAGAACATTTTGGACAAGGTTGCCGGCCGCCACGCTCCGTGGGTGGAAGCGGTGTCGGACGATTTCAATCTTGATGGCCGACCCGATATAGAATTGGCGAACGAGCGACTTGTGGCGTCCTCACTCCCAGCCGTGGCGGGCAAATGTACGAACTCGACGTGCGTAGCATCTGTCATAATTTGTTGGCCACCCTTAGTCGGCGGCCAGAGGCGTATCATCGCCGCGTGCTGGCCGGACCAAGCGGCGCTGGTGGCAGCGTGATCGATGCCAACACGCCCGTCAAATTCAAGCAGGAAGGGCTTGCCGAGCGGTTGCAGTACGATAGTTATTCGCGGAAAAGCTTGCTTGATCATTTTTACGACGACGATATTTCGCACGAAGCCATCGCACAGAATGAGGCCCTGGAACGCGGCGACTTTTTAACCAGCCCGTACGAAGCGCGTCTCCGCCGCAATCCAGACCGGGTGCAAGTGCAGCTCTCGCGGATGGGTAACGCCTGGGGAATTCCGCTGCGAATTACCAAAGGCGTCACGCTGGAAGCCGGCAGCTCGACGCTGGAAATTGCATATCTGATTGAAGGCTTGCCACAGGACCGTCCGTTGCATTTCAGCGTGGAATTCAACTTCGCGGGCTTGCCCGTTGGAGCCGACGACCGGTATTTTTGCGCCGGCGATCATCGGCGGCTGGGTCAGCTTGGCTCGCGGCTGAATTTGATCGAAGCCAGCGAGCTCAATCTGGTCGACGACTGGCTCGGCATCGAAGTCGGCCTAGCATTTAACCGACTAACAAATTTGTGGACCTATCCAATCGAGACAGTCAGCCAATCGGAAGGTGGTTTTGAGCTCGTGCACCAATCGGTCTGCGTCCAACCGCACTGGCATATTACTGGCGACGCCGACGGCCGCTGGAGCCTAGTGATGCATCTAGCGCTCGACGCTTCGCTGGCCGAATCGCGCCAGTCGAAAATTGCCTCGCCAAGCGTCGCCGTGCATTCGTAGGTCCTCGATAGCCGGTGGGCAACGCCGCACCAGAGAATGTGGAGTGGAATGTCCGCTGGCGCGCATCCGACGGGTATTACCCGCCGGCTATGAGCTACGATGGAAATCACGGCGTCGAGGCCACCAGTGTCCAATCGATCGGCGGAGAAAATACGGCGGCGCCGAAGGGCACCTCGGCCAATACCGGCGGCACCGAGCGCATTTCCAATTGCTGGCGATTGTCGGTCAGACTGACGTCATCGTCCGGCGGGATCGGGCGGTTGAGCACGATGCCGGCGATGTCCAAGCCATCGCGGAATGTCATTGCCACGATCATCGTTTGCAGCGTCTGATTGATGACGCCAATCTGATTGCGGGCCACCACGACAATCGGATAGCTGAAATCGTGTGCCAAATCGGCGACGTACTCATCCTCTCCCATTGGGCTCATCAAGCCGCCCGCCCCTTCGATGATCAGAAAGTCCGACCGCTCACGCCAGTAATCGAGCCCGGCACGAAGCAACTCTGAATCAAGCTGCTTGCCTTCCGCCTGCGCCGCCTGGTCGGGCGACAGCGGCGCTAAGAACCGTTGCGGGCAAACTCGCTCCAGCTCGCCGGGCGAGCCCGCCGCCTGCCACAATTCGCAGGCATCGTCACATACCAGCTGTCCGTTTTCGTGACGGCAGCCGCTGGCGGCTGGTTTGTAGACGCCAACCCGCATCCCGTCCGCAGCGGCAGCACGGGCAATCATCGCCGCCACATGCGTCTTGCCGACGCCGGTATCATTGCCAGTGACGAACAATCCAATGGGTGTACGCATCTTACGATGTACGCTACCATGATCGATCCAAATTGTTAACGTCGTTTTTTGGCGGCACATAAAACAATGGCTCACCGCGTCAACATTGCGCTCTTGCAAATGTCGTGCGTCGCAGGCAAGGCGAAGAACGTCGAAAAGGGCCTTGCGCATTTCCGAAGCCGCGGCCGCTGGGGCGAATGTCGTTTGCCTACAGGAGCTGTTCCACGGGCTGTATCCCTGCCAGACCGAAGATCATGCGCGGTTTGACGAAGCGGAACCGATTCCCGGCCCGATAACCGATGCTCTTTCCGCCGCCGCGGCCCAACATGGCGTGGCGATTATCGGATCGGCTTTCGAACGGCGAGCGGCCGGGGTGTATCACAACACGGCCGTGGTGTTCGATGCCGACGGCAGCACGGCGGGCATCTACCGCAAGATGCACATTCCAGACGATCCTAATTACTACGAGAAGTTTTATTTCGCCCCCGGCGATTTGGGTTTCGCAGCGTTCAATACGCGGTTTGGTTGTGTCGGCCCGCTGGTCTGCTGGGATCAATGGTATCCGGAAGCCGCTCGTTTGACGGCGCTGTGCGGGGCTCAGATTTTGTTCTATCCGACGGCGATCGGTTGGCTGCACGCCGAAAAGGCGGAATACGGCGTCAGTCAGCACTCCGCTTGGGAAACCATGATGCGCAGCCACGCCATTGCCAATGGCGTGTTCGTGGTGGCGGTGAATCGGGTCGGCACGGAAGGGGGCATCGAGTTTTGGGGTGCGTCGTTCGTGGCCGATCCTAACGGAAATGTGTTGGCTCGAGGGTCGCACGATCGGGAAGAAACGATGATCGTGGAATGTGAGCTAGACCGCATCGACGTGGTTCGCACCCACTGGCCGTTTCTGCGCGATCGGCGGATTGATGCGTACGGCGACATCACCCGGCGGTATGTCGATTGATTCATAAAGCCGCGGATGGCATCCGCGATGAATCGCAATGGATCGTGTCCACTCTAGCACTTCGCGATAACCAATCGCGGCTTTATGGAAAGCCACCACGCACCACGCACCGCTCACCAAACCCCCACAGCGCTCAGCTACCGCATGGCGGCGGAGTGGGAGCCGCACGTTGCCACGTGGCTGGCCTGGCCACATAAGCTGGAAAGCTGGCCGGGAAAGTTCGAGTCAATTCCGTCGTTGTATGCTCGGTTGGTTCGCATGCTGACGAGGTTTGAGCCGGTTAATATTTTGGCCGGCGGCGAAAAGGTGATGAGTCAGGCGAAATCACTGGTAGGCGACGTACCAAATGTAAAACTGCATGACATTCCCACCAATGACGCCTGGACTCGAGATCATGGGCCGACATTTTTGGTTGGCCCGCCGGGTTCGCCACCGGCGCTGGTGGATTGGGGCTATAATGCCTGGGGCGGCAAATATCCGCCGTTCGATTTGGACAATGACGTGCCGCGCCGAATTGCCGAGTGGTCCGGCCGTCGCCGGTTTACGCCGGGCATCATCTTGGAAGGAGGCGCGATCGATTCAAACGGGGCGGGCACCATTCTCACAACCGAGCAGTGCCTGCTGAATCCGAATCGCAATCCGCAGCTCAATCGCGCCGACATGGAGCGGTATCTGGCCGATTATCTTGGAGCAAAAAAAGTGCTCTGGCTCGGCGAAGGCATCGAGGGGGATGATACCGACGGGCACATCGACGAATTGGCCCGATTTGTCAGTCCCCGAACGGTCGTTGCGGCTTTGGAGGACGATCCCGCCGATTCCAATTACAGACCGCTGCGTGAAAACTTCGAGCGGCTCAAGCGGATGACCGATCAGGACGGTCGCCCGCTGGACGTGATTCCCTTGCCGATGCCGAGGCCAATCTACTACGAAAATCAGCGTCTGCCGGCGTGTTACTGCAATTTTTACATGGCCAACGGCATCGCAATTGTGCCGCAATTTGACGACGTGGCCGACAGCCGTGTGTTAGAGATTCTTGGCAGCTTACTGCCCGGTCGCCAAATCATTGGGCTGCCAGCCCGCGATTTGGTGTGGGGCCTCGGGGCGTTCCACTGCATCACGCAGCAGGAACCGGCACTTTGATGTCGTTATGATGACATAAAGCCGCGGATGGCATCCGCGGTTGGAGCTTGTCAACTTGCGCGCTCCGCGATTACCAATCGCGGCTTTATGGAGATGGTTTGAAGCCGATGATCGATCCTGAGCCATCTGATGAGCCGATCGATTATGCGCACCTCGATCCGGATCGTCAGTCGCAATTTGCGATCGCGGTGCTGTTGGTGTTGGCTTCGCCGTTTCTGGTGGATGCTTTGGCGAACTCACTGTTACGCGCGATCCGCGGTGAAAGCATCGTGGCGCCTATCCTTGTTGGCGTCGTCTTCACCAAATTTGGTCTGTTGGCGATGTGGCTGAGTTGGGGCGGATCGTGCGCCATTTGGCGGATGCTCGTCGTGATGGTGAGCTTATTGTTCACCAGCTTCGCAGCACCTATCGATAGAAACAATCCGCAGTTGTTCATTATCCTGTTTCTGATAGCGATGATATGCAGTGCGATGATCGCATTGCCGCGATTATTCGGCGTGCGGTGGATTACCAGTTGGGATTCACCCTTCGGCACCGTCGTTGCCGCGAAGCGTCTGTATCAGTTTTCGATCGTCGATATGCTCATCTGGACCATGATGACGGCGCTGGTTGCAGGACTGATTCAGTGGATCGGCCTGCCTGAAGGGATCGATCTCGTCGGATTCGTATTTACACTGATCGGCTTAGCAATGCTGGCCCTGGGCGTGTTGGCCGCCATGTGGGCCGAGCTAACGGTTCGCCCCCGCATTGTTGGTCGTGTGGCCGCCGTGTACGCGTTGGCGATTGTGCTTGCGCTGCTTATCGCAGGTGTGACGAACGCCCCCGCGGAAGCGGTGGCCTACATTCTTGCAATGTTCTTGACGACTGCGAGCTGCTTGCTAGGCGCCCTCTTTGTTCTGCGCTGCTTCAACCATCGGCTCATCCGGCACGGGCGAAAGAGCGAGTTGCAGAGAAACCTTTCAGGCAGCGATGCACCTCGTTCGCCATTTTCCAAAGGCAATTAGCAGCCCGGCCGCGGCAAGCAGAAGCGAATTTGGTTCCGGCACGGCGATGGGCAGCCGCGGCGGTGTTGCATTAGCCGAAGCGTAAAAACCGTAGAAGCCACCGTTGGCGAGGGTTTGCACAACGTCGCCGGTGATAAAGTCACGACCGCTGATGCCGTAGTTTGATTCACTCCAGCCTACGGTGCTGGCATCATAGTTGCCAAGCCAGAAGTGCCAGAAGCGGCTGTCGACACTGAAGTCGGGCAAATCGGTATCAGGCAAGTCGGTCAAGCGATCGATGAAAAGATTGGGTTGGCTGGCGGAACCGAAGTTGTTGGTAGTCATGTCGAGCGCCCCGGCGGTGTCGATGGCCAGCATTGCATTGTCGGCCGTTTGGGTGCCATCCCAGTGGTAGCCAAAGCCATGAATTCCACCACCATTGCCACCGAAATCGACGACGAAGTAAGCGGTGTTGGCCCCCGTGCCGGCGAAATACTCGGCATTGAAGTAACCGCCCGGTAGCGGATGATCGAGCACCGGTGCGGCCGACAACAAGTTTGCGACGGCGACAGTAAGGCAGAAAGCGTTGATGCGAAGCAGGCGGTTCATAATTTACTCCCTGTTGCAAGTGGAAAGCACAAAGCAAGCCCAGGGGCTGCAACCCTTGGGTTTGGAGTTGACGAGTTTCAAATCGCTAGTACGCATTTGCCGCAATAATCTCTTGTCCATCGCGCGTGCAGAGAGCGAAGAGCACATTGGTGTCCATCGCTTCTGATAGAAAATGAACGGAGCCATCGCAGAACACGGTATTGATGCCCCCTTTGTGATCGCTCCACAGCTCGTTGTTTTGCGTGCGGTTGATGGGACCGGTGACGTCGAAAATGTTCTGGCCGTTGGCCCATTCGCCGTGCATCGGTGCGCCGCGGCCGGTGTCTTCGCCGACGATGATGGTTTGTGACAGCCCGTCGCGCACTTGCATGGCGCCGATGGGCCGATCGTAAATCAGCGTGCCGTTTTGAAATGGCAGCGACGTCAAGCCGACGCCAAACATCCCGCCGTAATCGGTGAAGGCCATGTCGTCGCCCGGGTCCCAGGCACCGTTACCGTTGCGATCTCCGGTCGTCGGTCCGGGTCGATCCGGCTGAGTGGCGGTTGATGGGCAGAGGTAAACTGGAATAACAGACCGCGTGGCTTCGCGATTTTGTTGACTGTTGTAAGCGAAGTGATCGTCGAACAGCTCAAAGACGCTTTTCTGCTCCAGATGCGGCAGCAAGTAGACCGACCAGGCGATCTGTCGATGGCCGTTATCGGCCGAGCCAATGGGGAACACGCGCTTGGCTTCGAGATACTGGTTGAGCCCTAGCCCGATTTGCCGCAGATTGTTTTGACACGCCGATCGACGGCCTGCTTCTCGCGCACCTTGCACCGCCGGCAGCAAGAGCGCTAGTAGCACGCCGATGATGGCGATCACGGCAAGGAGTTCAACCAAGGTGAATGCGGAAGCGGGCCGGGTCGAAAAGTTGAAGAGTCGAAGAGTCAAAAAGTCTGAAGGAAGATGGGACGATGAAGGCCGTGCCTCTTCGACTCTTCGACTCTTCAACTCTTCTACCCCTTCTCCGCGCAATAGCAAACAGTCGGCAGTCATGCCAGCAGGACCTGAAAGAACAACAATCGTGGGCCGGTGCTGTCCCTCGCAGCACGATCGACACAAATTGCGTTGGTAGGTCTTCTGACTTCCGAGCTGGCACGTCGCAATGGCCTTCTCGCCGCAGCAGTCCAAAAACTTGGATGGCAGCGGCAATGGCAACTAAAAAAAGCAACGTGCTTAACCGCTCGGTTACAGCGGCGGGGCCGTCCCGGGTTTGCACCGGAGTTCCCTGTTCGTCGGCCGGAAATAGCAACATCCGACCAATCACCAACGCACGTGTAAGTAAATCTAGCGGGGTGCAAGTGGATTGTCAATCGTCGATCAAAAGCGTCGAAAAGTCGAGTGGTCGAAAATTCGAAAGGAGCGATACTCTCAGACTTTTTGACTCTTCGACTCCTTGACCCTCGCTGTCATACTCGCAGCCGCTCCCGTTCCAGCCGCTCGGCAATGAACTGCAAAGCCCGTGCGGCCATGCGGTTGTAGTATTCAAAGCCGTGGACGCCGCCGGCGGTTTCCAGATCGTGTTGGTGCGGGATGCCCAGGGCGTTGAGCTTCATTCGTAATTTGTCGGCACTTTCGTGCCAGCGGCGATCGCCCGGATCGCAGCAAAACCAAATGTTGCGTGGCCAATTCAGCGGATGCACGTGCAGCGTGGCGGTGTCTTGCCGCACCTGCTCGGCGTCGTCGTACATTTGCGGCAGTGTTTCGTCTCCTTCATTCCAACGCAGCTGATAGTCGATAGCCGGTGAAATGGCCGCGACCGTGGGAAATTTGTTCGGATACTTGAAGGCGAACCGCAGCGCCCCTTGCCCGCCCATGCTGGTCCCGAGCAGTGCGATCCGCGGCGGCGAAATACCCCAACGTGTGGCCATGTACGGCAGCACGTTGTCGAGCACGTGCCGCTCGGCGGTTAGCTGGGCATCGAACTCCGGGCAAATGCGATTCGTCCACCAACTGCGGCCGGTCATGGGGGCGATCACACGCAGGCCGTACCGTTCAAACTCGGCGGTGAACGCGGCATTTTCGACAAGTCGCGTGGAATGCAGGCCGTGCAGATAGATCACTGCATAGCCGTGCTGATTCGGCACCGCCGGCTCAAACACATCACACGGTTTGCCCGCGACTTCGCTGGTGGACCACTGGCCGATCGGTCCTTTATCTTTTGTTCTTTGTCCTTGGTCGATCATGCGTTGGATTCGCCCTTCGAGAGCAATGCCTGCAGTGATGCTTCGACTTCGTTTTGGCCCGTGAGGAATTCCAGGCCGATGTTAATTGCCCACAAGGGTTTGTCGGCCAGGTCGTTCATCGTCAACTTTACTAAGTCTTTTTGCGTGCAAACGATAGCCGCGACATTTTGCGCGGCGGCCCAGCGGGTTAACTCTTCGATGTCGTTTTGATTGTATGCATGATGGTCGGGGAATTCGCGCCACGCGGTCACTTTGATGCCGCATTGTTCGAGTGTGTGCCGAAAACCCGCCGGATTGCCGATACCGCAAAACGCCGCCACCGACTTGCCAAACAGCGTTCCCAAGAATTCCTCATTGCCGCCGGTTGTCAGCAACCGCTGCGGCGAATGCCGGCATTCGGCCCAGGCGGTGCTGGGTGCGATTTGCTCGACGATGCCGTGGATGCGGGTGCGTTCCAACTCATCAACCATGTCGGCCCGGGTCAGCACCACGACATCGGCGCGTTTCAATCCCTCCAGCGGCTCGCGGAGGGTTCCGCGCGGAAACACGTGGCCGAAGCCCAACGGTTCCAAAGCGTCGATCAAAACGATGTCCAAATCACGCGCAATTCGGCGGTGTTGAAACCCATCGTCCAGCAGAATTAATTCGCATTTGAACTCTTCGATGGCGGCCCGTGCCGCCGCCACTCGATCGGGATTTTGTAAGTGCGGCACGCCCGGCAGTCGCTGCTCCAATTCTCGGGCTTCGTCGTTCGACGATTCGGTGCCCGATTTATAGCCACGGCTGACGAGCGCCGTTCGCACTCCTCGATTGCAAAACCAGCGGGCAAGCCAGGCGACCATCGGCGTCTTGCCCGTGCCGCCGAGCGTTAAATTGCCGACGCTGACCACAGGCACACCGACCGGCACGGCTGCGTGCTGGCCAGAATCGAACGACCGATTTCGGCGGCGAACGACCCAGGTGTAAGGAAATTCGCCCAACCGCAGCAGCCCCCGCAGAGCGGCAGCCACTGGGCCTTGGCGGCGGCCACTAACCAGATCGCGAAAACTGCCGGCGTCGAGCAAATCGAAGTGTCCAAAGAGAACCGGGGGCAAAAAGCAGGGCTGAATTGCGGGATTATTTTACCGTTTTGGCGCAGTCTGCCGACAGGCCATTTACGATCGCACGGAAACTTGCTTTATGTGCCCATCAAGCTAAATTTATCAGTTGGGATAGAGGACTTTTTGGAGCGGGTGGATTTTCTATGGCAGCCGATCGAAAAAAACCACCTCCCGGCGCTTTTGGGCCGCCACCGAGCAAACCGCCGGTGAAGCCACCGCTGAAGCCCAAGACCGAGGCGGCTGTTCCGCCACCATTAGGCGTTCCGCCAGTGAGTCCAACCGCCAAACCAGCGGTTCCGATCAAGCCGCCGGTTTCACCTGTCGCTAAGCCCGCCGTTCCGGTGAAACCACCTGCAACGGTCGCCCAACCCGCGGCTCCCGGAAAGCCTCCGATCGTGCCAGTTGTTAAAACTCTCGCTCCGAAGCCGCCGGTTGCTCCCGCGCCTAGACCAGCTCCGTCGCCACCGCCAGTAAGTCAGCCGGTCCAGCCAATTCCCGCTGCGCAGCCTCCGCTAAGTCAGCCAGCGAAACCGATCGTACAGTCACGGCCTACTTTAGATCCGCGGGCCAAACCAACACCACCGCCACAGCTCTCCGCCCCGCAGGCAACTCCGCAACCGACTGTGAACCTGCAAGTGATTACGAGTGCGGAAGTGCAAATCGCGCCTCCAATGGTTCAGCCCCTGCGACGTGCTGAACCGGCGTTTCACGCACCACAAGAATCACCAGATGAGGAGCCACCAAATAATTTCGCGGGCTGGATTCGGAGCCGACCGAAATGGTTCTGGGTCGCCGTCGTCATCGTCGGTTGCATGATTGGCGGAGCCTGGCAGGTGTACTTGAACCCGATGTGGCGCGGCCGCGAGTATGAGGAGCGTCAACAATTTAAACGCGCACAGCAGCAAGCGCAGACCGAGGTCCAGAAAGACTCGAAGGACGATCGCGCGACCGACGCTGATAAAAATCCTGCTGCCGAGCCAGCGGGCAATTGATTCAACGATTGCCTCGGTCCGCGGCGAGAGCTAGCCTTTCTGCAATCGCCGGATAACGGCATCGGCCATTTCTCGCGTGCCGACTGCGGTTGGATCATCGCGATTCGGCTTCAGATCGTACGTCACGTACTTGCCTTCGGCGATGACATCAGCCACGGCTTTTTCCAGCTGATTGGATGCATCCAGCTCGTTCAAGTGCCGCAGCATCAGCATGCCCGATAGTATCACCGCGGTTGGATTCACTTTGTTCTGCCCCTTGTACTTCGGCGCACTGCCGTGCGTGGCTTCGAACACGGCGCCGTCGGGCCCGATGTTTGCGCCGGCGCCACGCCCAAGCCGCCAACCAGGCCGGCCGCCAGATCGCTCAGTACATCGCCGTAAAGATTTGGCAGCACCAGCACATCATACAACTCCGGTTTTTGCACCAGTTGCATACACATGTTGTCGACGATGCGATCTTCAAACTCGATGTCAGGATATTTCGCCGCCACCTCGCGCGACACCGCCAGCCACAGTCCGTCGCTGTGCTTCATGATGTTCGCTTTGTGGACGCTGGTGACTTTCTTGCGATTATTCTTGCGGGCGTAATCAAACGCATACTGCACAATGCGCTCGGTGCCGGAAACGCTGATCGGTTTGATTGAAATGCCGGTTTCCTGCGGATCTGTTTTGATTTTGCTGCCCGTCGATTTTTCGTTGATGAGCTTGATCAGCTCCGCCGTTTCCGGCTTCCCTTTTTCAAATTCCACGCCGGCGTACAGGTCTTCGGTGTTTTCGCGGACGATGACCAAATCGATCGGCACCTTGTCGAAGAAGCTGCGCACGCCGACGTACTGTTTGCATGGCCGCACGCAGGCGTACAATCCGAGCGCCTGCCGCAGATAAACATTGATGCTGCGAAAGCCGGTGCCGACCGGCGTCGTGATCGGCGCTTTCAGCGCACACTTGGTGCGCTTGACGCTCTCCATGGTCGCCTCGGGCAGCGGCGTGCCGGTGCGGGCCATCACATCGACGCCAGCTTCCTGTACATCCCAATTGATTTTGACACCCGTGGCGTCGATGCAGCGGCGGGCCGCCTCGGCCAATTCCGGGCCGGTGCCATCGCCGGTGATTAAAGTAACGTCGTGTGCCATAGGGATAGCCTTTGATTTTGTCGATTTCGAGAGCTGGCAATCTTAATCGACGAGGCAGCGGTTGACGAGTCGGCACAAACGCCCGGGAGCCCGCAGCGCAAGCAAGCAAGGATGGATCGAAATTCGGCAATCCCTTGCTCGCGCAGCGGGCTCCACTTGTGCTTTGCCCTCCGGTACGATGCAAGAATCACCGGGAGACTGCTGTGCGCATTGCGGAAATTTTTCGATCTTGGCAGGGCGAAGGTTTTTTGACTGGCACGCCCAGCGTGTTTGTGCGCACCAGCGGCTGCAACCTGCGCCTGCGGCTTCTGCGACACGCCGTACACCTCGTGGGAACCGGAGGGGGAGGATTGGTCGGTCGAGGAGATATTGAAACGGGTCGATGAACTGGTTGCGGAAAGCGGAGCGAAGGCAGAAAGCAGAAGCCAGAAGGCAGAAGGGTTCGGGGTTCAGGGTTCAGGGTTCAGCACAAGCAGCGGCCAGCGAAGCTCGCTTTCTTCCATTCCCCACTCCCCATTCTCCACTCCCCATTCTGAATCACTCCTTCAATTGCGTCCTCCGGTCGCTGACGCTCGCGGCTCGACTGGATTGGGTGCAGCCCCGGTGCAGCATGCCGTACTGACCGGCGGCGAGCCGATGTTGTTTGCGGAACTGGTGCCGCTGGCGGCGGAATTGCGGCGGAGGGAAATGCACATCACGATTGAAACCGCCGGCACGCTGTATCTGCCGCTGGAGTGCAATTTGATGTCGATCAGTCCCAAGCTCAACAACTCGACGCCGCCGGTCAAGCGCGATCGGCGATGGCACGATCGACACGAACGCTCTCGGCACGTTCCGGAAGTGATTCGACGGCTTGTGCGCGAATATCAATATCAAATCAAATTCGTCATCGGCTCGCCGGCGGACTGCGACGAGATGAACGTCTGGCTCGCCGACTTTCCGGAAATTGATCGCTCGCGCGTGCTGCTGATGCCGGAGGGGACCGATGTCGATATGCTAGCCCAACACGCCCAGTGGCTCCAACCGTATTGCCATTTGCATGGGCTTCATTACTGCCCACGCAAACACATCGAGTGGTTCGGCTGCACGCGGGGAACCTGATCTATAAAGCAGGTGGTGGCATCGTCGGAATGCGCCATTTGCCTTAGGTCGGGCCGACTTAACTCTTCGCCGGCTCCGCGGCAGGCTTGGGCGCCGGAGCCGCTTTCGCCTCCGGTGGCTTTCCACGCGGCGCGAACACCAACACGCTGACCGCCCCAGCCACGACGATGATTAGTCCGGCATAAAAGACCGGCGAGATTGCCGCCAAGTTCTGGGACGTGGCAATGCTGATAAGCGTGTTTATCACCGGCGCAAGTCCGAACACGAGCGGCATCACATAAATCGGCTTGCCACCGAAGGTGAATGCCAAAATCACGCCCAGCGAACCCAGCGCCAGCCACGCCCCCCGCCAGGCTCCACGATGCGCCGGTGAAAGTGAGTTCTCCTCCCTCATTTGTGACAGCCCGCAAAACCAAAGGCACCGCGATCGCTACAACAACATAAGCTGCGCCCACGCAAAGGAATGGCCGCAACCGGCTGTTTTGCATCGCCATCTGGCCTTTATGCAATAGCGGTCCGTAAGAACCCCAGCATACTGCCGTGAGCGCGACGAAGAGCAACACCTTAAGGCGATCGAGAAAAGAAACGTCGACCGGCGCCCCGGGACGTGGCGGTGGAACTGCCGGATTGAATATCAACACCAGCGCGGCACCGAGAATGACCAAGATCAGGCCGGCGTAAAACCACGGTCCTGCTTCTTTGTGGGTTTTTGACATCCACATCGAGACCAGTGTATTCACCACCGGAGCGCCGCCGAACACTAGCGGCATCACAAAGATCGGACTGCCGCCGTTGGTCAGCGCTAAAATGACTCCCAAAGCACCGACCGCTGTGACCACACCAGCCAGAAAACTCCAAATAATTCCAGTTGCTGTCCATGTGCCGGGTTCGCCGAGCCAAACCAGCAGTGCCCAACTGGCGATCACCGCAATCAAAAAATATGCCACACCGACAAAGATGAACGGCAGCCAATGACTGCCCCCCATGGCAATGCCGCCCCTGGTGAGCATCGGTCCGTAAGAACCCCAAGAAATAGCGGTCAGTCCGATCGAGAGCAGCACGTAGACAAGGTTTTTCATGGCAAGAATCGGATGCGGGTGAGAATTCGCGGGTGAGTCGCTTAAGTGTAGCATTCTCCCATAAAGCCGCGAATGGCATTCGTGGTAGATCTAACGGCAGAAGAAACCGATTTGATCGATCAATCGCCGCGCAGCGCCGCCAAAAGCGGCGCTCTCACGGTGGCTTGAACTGCGGATAAGCCGGCCAGCAATCCGACGGCCAGGACAATTGCCAGCGTGGCCGCCAGCGAGAGCCACGGAATGCCAGCGCCGCCGGCAAGCAACTGCGGCAAAAGCACAAGCAGTGCCGCCAGCGCGCCGGTGGCCAATCCGGCGACGAGCAGTGCGGCATTTTCCAGCATCACGAGCTGCGCCAGCCGGCTGCGACGGAACCCGGCGGCCCGCAGCAGCGCGAGTTCGCGGCGGCGCTCGAGCACGCTGCGCAATTGCACCGCGGCCAATCCGAAGGTGCCGAGCAGCAGCCCCAAGCCTCCGAGGCTGCGGAACGTGGCTAGGTAGGTGTTCTGCACGGCGAAAAAACTTTCCAGCCGCGCGGCCGTGGTCTGTGTGGTGAAACCATAATCGCCGAATTGGTTTTCGAGTTTGTCGGCAATGGCTTGAACTTCCGCGGCGTGTGCGGCGATCAAGAAAGTTCGGTATCCGCTCACGTCTGGAAACAACCGCAGAAATTCGGCTTCGCTGATGAGCAAATCGCCTTGGAAGATGCTGTTCTTCAACAGGCCGACAACTTCGAACGTGATTTTGCCATCGCGCGGCGAGTCGATCTCAAACTGCTCTCCCACGCCGCCATAAAGGTGCAAACTGTAGAGCGCGGTGTTTTGATCGAGCACGACGGGCACGGCATCCCCCTGCCGCTTGCGGCTTAGCGCGAGCCAAGGATTTTCTTTCTCATCTGCGTTATTCGCCGTCGCCGCCCAATCGAAACCGCCGCGGTTGATGAAATCTTGCGTGACGCCCAGCACCCGTGGCTGGCGCGGTTGATACAAATTCAAGCAACTCGCATCGTCGCCGCTTTTGACGCGCAGCGGATAAAGTCCACGGTCGGCTTTGTTTTCCATTCCGCCGGGCAAATTCAAATCCTGATAAATCGGCTGATCGCTTTGGGCGAAGAGCGCAAAACCGCCGTCGCCGCTATCGAATTTCGGGCCGCCCGAGGGTGGATCTAGTCGGAACGCGCTGACGGCGATGATCAAAAAGCAGGCCGCCGCCATCAGGCCAATCGTCAACGTGCTGCGCAGCGGAAATCGCCCGCCGTTGCGGATGGCCAACCTTGCGAGCACCCCCGGCCGCAGACGAGCGACAAACCACGATCGGTCCGCAGCGCGTCCCAAATCCACAGCAATATTGCCGTCAGCACCAGTGCTCCCGAGCCGAAAAACGCGCCGGCTTGCGCTTCGTCGGCAAGTCGTGTCGCGAACAATCCAAGGGCGATCGAAAGCAAAATCATCGCGGCGGCGATCCAGCGTGCGATCTGTCGTCGCGATCCCGGCTTGACGCGGGCTTCGATCATCGCGCCGGCGAGCAACCGCCGGACGCTAACCTGCTTTGCTCTGCGCAATGCCCAAACAATCGTCGCCAATGAAACCACGACACCGCACAACCAGCCGGCGGCCAAGCTGTTGGGCAGGACGTGCAATTTCAAAAACGGCGTCGAGATGGCCGATAGCCACCAGGTGGTGAGGCCGACGATCATCAGCCAAGCATAGGCCACGCCGACAATAACTCCTGCCAGTGCGCCGATCGTCGTGACGATGGCGCCTTCAATCAGGAGAATCTCTCGGGCCACGCCGCGGCGAAATCCGACGGCCAGCACGATTCCCAATTCCGCGGCCCGACTTTCGGCCCCCAGTCGAAACAGCAGCAGAACCAGCATCAGCGCGGCAGCGATGATGAACAGACTGAAGCCCAAAAACAGAATTGCGAACGGCGTTGTGCCCGCTGCGGCGGCGAGGCTGAGACGTTTGATCGGCAAGAACTGAAAGCCGGCGTTTGACGGATACAACGCAGACTGTAACTCGTCGGCCAACGATTGCTCCGTCATCCCTTCGCCGGCCGGAACGCGAATCGACGTGATACCGCCAAATCGGCTATCCCAAAGTTTTTCGCCGTCGCGCAAAGTGATGAATCCTTTCGGCGTGGCTCGATATTGCTTCCAATACTGGTCGTCTTCATTGTGCGGCGGCGTGCTGCGAACGCGCTTCGGGTCGTACGGAAACGGCGGGTCCCAATCGGCCATCGACGCTTCGTCCGTCACACCCTTCACCTCTGGCGTGAGATTACGGTCCGCCGCCGGGCCGCTGAGCAGGGCAATGTCTTTCAAAGTGAATTTGTGCGTCGCTTCTTCGACTTGGCCGTGCGTGCTCTCCGGCTTGAAATAGGTGAGTTCAATTTCGTCGCCGGGATTCACGGACGTGCCCTGCGCGGCCAGATCGTCGGCTGCCCAGGAGTTCAAAACGATTTCGCCATCTTTCAGCTTCGAGATCGGTTGTCCATCACGATTCACAAGCGGCCCAAACGGCGGATTATCTCTCCAGTCGATCGCAGCGACCGTGGAGTACGGAATCTTCGCTTTGCCATCGCCGACGGAAATGTAATTCGCCAGATAGGTGAAAACTTCTTGCGAATTAAGTTTTCCAGTCGCTCGGAAGACAGCGTCTAGCACTGCCGGCTCGAACAGCATCCGATCGGTTGTGATGTTGAAATACCCGAGATTGGTTTTATGAATCGAAATGCCATAATCGGCCGGTGTTGGCTTGAATAACTTCGCGAGATCTTTTTCTGCCGCAGCATCAGGGTTGCCGGCTTCTTCGCGGCCCGCAACCAAAATCGCATTCACTCGACCTTCAACGCCAACCAGCCGTTGCAGTGGGGCGATGGAAGCGAACGCATCGAGCGGCAATTGCTGCGTCGGATTCAAACCAAAGCGGCCGAGACCTTCGGCCGGAATGATGGCACTGACCGTGAACCGCTGACTGCGGACGGTGCCGGTTTTGCGTCCCAACGGACTGTCGGCCGGCACATCGCTGGCTTGCGACAGCCGCAAAAGAACTTCGTCGCCGACTTTGGCATGCAACTGATCGGCCAGCGGTTGATTCAGCACGATTTCGTCGCCGGCCGGCGGTTTCTGCGGCCCACCGTGGCCGAGCTTCCAAAAATCCGAGGTCGTTCCTAACACGGCCACGTTGCCGGCGCGATGATGATTGTCGTCACCGGTTGGATTCTCCAGCGTGCCTTGCAGCATGATCGCCGGCACGGCCGTGTCGAATTGCTGCTTGAATTGCGGATCGTCGGCAAGTTCGTCGGCCAGCTTCTCGCGAAAGAAACGGGGCGTGACCAAGGCTTCATCGATGCGCCCCAAGCGATCGACTGCCAACTGCCGCAAGCTGCCGCGCACCGAATCGCCAACGACCAGCGCACCGGTCAGCACCGCCGTGGCCGCCATCACGCCCAGCGCCACGGCGAGATTCGTCCGCCAGTGGAATGTGAGGCTGCGGAGGGTGAGGCGAAAAGGGGACATAACAATGCGGCGTGGCAAATGGGGAGTGTGGAATGTGGAATGAAGGGGCGAAGGGTTGATTGTATCCGCATGCGGTCTAGCGTGCGCACCAGTTCGGTTTGCTACTCTCTGGCCATCAGCCGTCCCGCATCTAATTCCAATCGTCGATCGAACAGCGCGGCCAGTTCCAGACTATGGGTGACGACAATCATCATCGTATTTTCTTCACGCTGCAAATCGAGCAGCAGCTTTCCCACGCCCGCCGCTGTGCTGCGATCGAGGTTGCCGGTCGGCTCGTCGGCCAATAGCAAAATCGGTTTGCGGATCAAAGCCCGAGCCACGGCTACCCGCTGACGTTCGCCGCCGGAAAGTTCCGCCGGCCGATGATCGATGCGATTGGAAAGGCCCACGCGATCGATCAGCATTTTGGCCCGGTCGATGAATTTGCCATCCGGCCCACGCTGGGCGATTGTCGGCAGCAGAATGTTTTCCAAGACTGAGCATTGTGGCAACAGGTGATGATCTTGAAAGACAAAGCCAATTCGCTCATTGCGAAAATCGGCCAATTGCGGCTCGGCGAGTTGGAACGGATCGGCGCCCTCAAGTGCAATGCGGCCGGAGGTGGGTCGGTCAAGCGTGCCGATCACATACAACAGTGTGCTTTTGCCCGAACCGCTGGGACCGAGAATTGCCAGATTCTGCCCGCGCGATAGTTCCAGCGACGCCCCGCGCAACACTACCAAGGCTTCTGCCCGCGTGGGAAATTCCTTCGTGATGCTGTCGACGATAAGATCGGGCATTGTCTGTTGTCCGTGGTCAATTGCTGGAATTTATTTCATCCGACGTTTCGTCATTCGTCATTCGAATTTCGTCATTCACGTTGCTGGGGCTTGTTTGGAGACGACTTGGGCCGCACAATGGCGACTCTAAATTCTCAGCGCCATTGTAGCTGCGCGTCGCACTTTGTTTCACCACCTCCGTTGATGGCCAAAAATGCCTGTCGAACAACCGCAAGTGATCTTGAGCGCCTTTGCTGATGAAGCGGCCAATCAAAAAACGGCTGTGCAGCAATTCGCGGCTCTGGCAGCCATTGGACTGCAATATTACAGCATCCGTTTCATCGACGCCGGTAGCGGCATCAAGAATGTGATGAAGCTGTCGCGGGCCGAGATCACCAAAATCCGCCATCTCGAAGACGAATACGGTCTGAATGTTACGTCGATCGGCTCGCCGCTGGGCAAAGTGAAACTCGTGGACCAGGCAGACGGCACGAAAAACGCCTTTGTGCCGTTCAAGAAATATCTCGCGGGTGATGTGAAGCGTGCATGCGAGCTGGCCCATGCGTTCGAGACGAAATTAATTCGCGGCTTCTCGTTTTATCATCCGCGTGGCCAGGACCCGGCGAAATACGTTTCGCAGGCCGTCGATCAATTGGGCAAAATTGCGGAAACATGTCATCGCTCGGATCTCACCTACGGGCTGGAAATTGAAGCCAATCTTGTCGGCCAGAACGGTCAGATTATGGGAGAAATTTATCGCCAGGTGAATCATCCAGCGCTGCTGCTGATTTTCGACGCCGGCAACATCATCTCGCAAGGCTACACGCCGGCTGAAGTATTTCAGCAATATCTGGCGATGAAGCCGGGCATCGGCTGGATACACATCAAAGATTATCATCATCCGCAACCCGCGAAGCGGCAGGGACACGTCGATGAGGATGCGCTCAAACATTTTGTACCCGCCGATATTGGCGACAGTTCGTACGCCATGATTCTGCGCGATTTCCGCGATCATGTGCCAACACTGGAGAAGAAACTGCGCCGCCGCGGAATTCCAGGCGTGTTCCTGGATTTAGAGCCGCATCTGAAAGGTGGTGGTCAGTTCGGTGGCTTCAGCGGACCCGATGGATTGGGCGTCGCCACTCGCGGCCTCTGCAAAGTGCTCGACATGATTGGGCTGGGTTATCATCTGAGCGATTTCGACGATGTGCTAGCGGCCCGGGGCAAAGCTTAGCGATTCGTGCGGAACTGCCAGCCCACCCCGTTCGATAGCAGATCGCTAGGCGGCTGGCGGCGGCAGGACATCGGTGGCGTCGTCTTTCGGAGAACTCTCAACTGCAATTGCGGCCAGATGCTTCTGATGGTGCTGTTTGAACCGCAGGACGCTCCGGGCGAGAAGACCAGACCTGAAGAACCAATACACCGCGACAATGATTCCCACCACGCCCCCGAAGAAGCGTGGCGACTTGGTAGCTCCTGCCGTAGCCAAGAGCCAAACGCCGCACGCCAACCCGACGATTGCCAGGAGCAAGTTTTTCCAAGCGCGGTTTGAGCCGTGGCGCAGCTGATGCGCAGCGATTGCCGTGCGTGCAGTAAGGTTGGCGATTTCGCGCATGGCGGCCAAATGGTGCGTTTTCTCCGGCGCCAAATTCCTGGGTTCCAGCTGCACGTTTTTTTTTTGCGTCGGTTCATCCGGCGACAGCGGGCTCGCTGGCGATTCGACACGAGATTCGCAACCCTCTACCGGCACACTAGCACGATCTGTGGCGGCGCTCGAGGCCTGTTTTGCAAGCGATTCACTTTCGCCGGTCGTGCCGCGCATACGCTGTAGCAGGCGCGACATGTAATCGTCGATCGATTCTTCTTCCTTGTCGGCCGGATGTGATTCAGCCGTGCATTCTTCGCCAACCTGTATTTCGCCAGTTGGCGACTTAGCTTCCGTTTCGGTCTGTGGTCTTTCTTGCTGCTTGTCGTCGCCTTCGTCCTTTAGGATTGCCAAAGTCCGCAGACGAGTGAACACATCATCTTCATCTTTACCCTTCCCAGCTGGTTCAGCCGGGTCGTCGGCCTGTGGCGTGCAATCTTGCGCGGTTGGGGGCGTTTCACTTTCGGCAGTGCCGATGCGAATTTCTGGCAACGATTGAGCAGGCTCGTTAGCAGAAATGTTCGCCTTTGCAACTGCGAGATTCTGCTCAAATTGTTGCCGCTCCGCTTCTAAGGCGCTGCGTTCCTCGGCCAACCGTGCAACCTCGCGCTCAAGGTCGGCAGATTGGCGATCCAGTGTCTCGGTGCGATTTACTAATTCTTTCTCGCGCCGGTCGCACTCACTGTTGAAGCTGTTTGTTTCTGCGGCCAGTTCCGCTTTCAATCGATCGATTTCGCCTCTTTGCTGCTGGATCTCGCTTTCCCATTTCAAACGGCAATCAGCAAGTGATTGTTTCTCGGTTTGAAGCTCGTTGTGTTGCTCCGCGAGCACTTGTTGCTGTTCGTTCAGCTTGCCCTGTTGCCGATTCAACTCCGTTAGTCGCTGGTCTAGTTCGCTGAGCGAAGCAGCGTTTTGAAGTTTCGCGGTTTCAACGGCCGTCACAAGGGTCTGGCGTTCTGTTGCCCACGCTTGCCGCTCCGCCTCCCAGGTATTCCGTTCTGCTTCCCAGGCTTGCTGCTTGGACTGCCATGCTTGCTGGTCGCTATTCCACGACTGTCGCAGAGCAGCCAGTTCGCCGCGTGTGACTTCGTGAGCCTCTTGCTCGGATTTCAGCTGCGCAAGTGCATTTTCAATTTCCTGCTGCTGTGCAGGGGTGGACTTTGACGGGTCGAGGGCCGATTCACGGGCATCAAACTCTTGTTGCCGACGAAGCAAATCGGCTTCTCGTTCGTTGAGACCCACCAACCGGGAATCGAGCTCAGTGGTCCGCTGCTCAAGGTTGTCTTCCCGCAACTGATGTGCGGCGAGCCGTTCCGCTTGGTCTGTTTCGACTTCCTTCAACCGAATAGCCAGCTTTTCCTCACGATCCAGAAGCAATTGACGTTCGATCTGAATCGCCTCCCGTTCCGCGGATAGCGACATTCGGTCCGCCGTTAGCTGGCGGGATTGCTCTTCCAACTGGCTGCGCTGATCGAGAAAGTACTGGACGTCTTGCGCTCGCAGTTCTCGGCAGTGCGTCCGTTCTTCCTCGAGCGCTCGGCGATCCGTTTCCAATTGGGCCAGTGCGTCCGAATTCGGCTTTGCGGAGGCTGCGGGCAATTCTGCAGCCGATTCGTTCACCGCATCATCTTCCAGCACCTCGAATTCAACCGGGCCAACCGATAGCCGATCGCCGGGCCGAAGCAGTGCATCTTCAAACGGCCCGTCGTTCAGCCGCGTGTCAGCATGCCAGCGACGAACCACCGTGTGATCGCCGCCCCGCACAATCAGGCAGTGCCACGGTGCAACGCCAGGCGCTCGAAGCCGCAGGGTGCAATTCCGCGCAGAACCAATGGCCACCTTCGGCGAGTGGAGCCGGACGACTTGTCCGTGCCGATCGGTGCCCTGAATGCGTAGTGCTAGCGCGCTCTGCGGATGGCCCAACAGAGTGGAGGAGGGCGCGGCGGTTGTTGTGGTAGACATCGACGAACGACCAACGTGGGATTCAAAACCGCGGAAATCTCTTACTGCATGTACCTTACGTCGAAGGGCACGTCAAAATGGCCGATTTGAAAAACGCCGCTTAATGGCCGGGAAATCACGTCCGAACCTGTAACATCTGGACTGTTTCTCGCGCTAGCAAACCTTGGCAGCCAGATTTGGCGGCCGCATTCGGCAGAAATCGCTGCATGTTGCTGCCGATTTTGCCGATTATCCCATAGCAACAAGTTACCGGTCGGCACGATCGTTAAGGTCGGCAGACTCAATCACGCACCAAGAGGTTGTCAGCATCACTGGCCAGTTCGTGAAATCAATCACTTAACTGTCCAACATGTCTTGGAGCCGCAAGGCTTCATGAATGACGATGCCGGCGACAAACGCGGGGTTGACAGCCGCCGTACGATTGGCAGCCATAAAAATGAACGCGATCCGGCGGCGGCCGGATCGATGCCAGTTTTTTTGGGAAATCGCAAGCAGTTTTCGATCCAGTTCACTCGGTCCACGTACTATATTTTGGTTGCGAACCACAGGTCCCTCCGGCCCGTGCGGGCAACAGCCAACAGAGAAACAACAGAGAACACGAGGCCCTAGAAAGTTCGATCACTTACTTCGCCGCAAGGGGGGAAAATCGCATTTCGGTGCGTTTGCATGAAACCTTTGCTGCCTGCTGGGTTGTCGAACAAAGGTGAAATTACATGCCACGCAAAGATGCTCTCACAAACATGCGGCAAATTCTCATCAAGCGGCGCGACGCCTTGCGTCAAGCGTTGGCCGGCGACTTGAGCCTGCTCAAGGAACTGCGCGCCCAGACCGCGGGCGATTTGGTGGATGCCGCCCTCGATTCGGCTCAAGATGAAATCAGTTCGCAATTGGCCGAAGTCGAAAGCCGCGAATTGGCCAGCGTTGAAAACGCTTTAGAACGGATGCGCAGCGGACAGTACGGCGTTTGTGAAGGCTGCGGCTGCAAAATTCCTATGGCGCGGCTGAACGCTCTGCCCTACGCCACTTACTGCATTGGTTGCCAGCGCGAAGCAGAAAAGTACGGCTCGGTGGGCGGGCACGACCACGACTGGGGCCGCATCAACGATTCCAGCGGCGATTCGGAAGCCACCCTCGACGATATCGAGCTGGATGTTTCCTGAAACACGCTCCAGGCTACCGATACTTCCCGACGACCCACGATCGTCAGACGGGAGGGCGGAGCGACTGCCAACCGCTAACCACGCTGCGGTCCGGCCGACGCCTCGCTCTCCCGTTTTTTGTTGGCGATTCGCACCAGCAAGGTTTTGCGACGACCGCGGAATTTGCGATACTAAACGTTTGCCACTTCGTCACTCTTCTGTCGTGAGTTCTGCTATGGCTCGGATTATTCTCAATCGCCCCGTATGTATCGGCTTGGTCACTCGTCTTCTTTCCGCCTTCGCATTTTTACTGCTAGCTCGGATAGCTTCCGCTCAATGGAACGAATCGGCACCGACGGCCGAGCAACGCAATAAGGAATACCAAGAGCTGGCCGTCGAATCGGAGCATTTGCAGCGGGAAGCCAACGTGTTGCGAAAGGTCGTCCACGTCGCCAAGCCCACCGTGGTGCATATCGATTCGGAACATAACGAAGCCGCCAGCCGCTATGGCCGCCACTCCGTCGAAGAAGCAGGCTCGGGCACTATTATCGAGTACAACGACAAGTTCTACGTGCTCACCAATCGCCATGTCATCAAAGGGGCGGCCATCGAAAGCATCAAAGTCAAACTGGCCGATGGCCGCGAAATAACGCCAACCCGTATTCTGGCCGATCCGGCCACCGATATTGCCGTGCTGGCGGTGCAGGCGCCGTCGCTGGTTGCGGCCCGCATTGGCAGCAGCAACGATGTCGAAATTGGCGATTTCGTCCTGGCCGTCGGCAGCCCGTTCGGGCTGAGCCACTCGATCACCTTCGGCATCATCAGCGCCAAAGGCCGCCGCGATTTAGATCTGGGCGACGGCGTCAAGTTTCAAGACTTTCTCCAAACCGACGCCGCCATCAATCCCGGCAATAGCGGCGGCCCGCTGTTGAACCTGAAGGGCGAAGTCATCGGCATGAACACGGCCATCGCTTCCAGCTCCGGCGGCAGCGAAGGCATCGGTTTCACCATTCCCATCGATATGGTCATGATTGTCGCCCGGCAGTTGATCGAACACGGCAGTGTCACCCGTGCGTACCTGGGCGTGAAGCTCGACGGCAAATTCGGCGCGACTGAAGCCCTTTCCATCGGTTTGCCGAGGCCGTGTGTGCGCCAAGGTGACTGCCATCACGCCGAAATCTTCGGCCGAGCTGGCCAAGCTGCAGCCCAACGACGTGATTTTGGAATTCAACGGCGTGCCGATCGAAAACGACAGCCACCTGATGTTCCTGGTCAGCCTCACCGAAGTTGGCAAGGAAATACCGCTGGTCGTGTTCCGCAACGGTCAGACGCTACGAATGACCGTCAAAGTCGGCGACCGCGCCGCATTTCCCGACTGAAGCGTTTTTCACCAGTGTGTAACGGCCGGGCTCGGCCCGACGCTCGAGCTGAGCAAGCTCCGCCGCTACACCCTGCTCATCCGGCCTTTCCAGCCCGATCTAGCCCCCGCAGGACGCAGTCGCGCACCGCGTTCACGTCAGCCTTCAGCACCACTTCCACATTGGTGCGCCACTCGCGGATGCTCGGCGGGCGGCGATCGAAAACCACCATGCCGGTAGTCAGCTCCCCTTCCGTCTCCACGTCGCAGGCCAGCATGTCGGTCTCGAACAATTCTGGGTTGCTCACCGCCACCAGCGCCGTCACGTCGTGCAAGTTAATGTGCTCCTGCGCCAGCACCTGCCGCTGTGCCCGATAGGCGTACGGCAAAATCTGCCTTACGAACTTGCCGGCCCGCGTGGTTTCCGGCGGCAACTGCTCTAAAAAATCGAACGTAAATGTCACCTCGCCTGAAACATCCAGCGGCACCAGCGTCTTCGTCGTTGGCGATTTCATGACTTTCCGCGCCGACATCGGATCGCAATAAAAATTAAAATCGGCCACCGGGCTCACTCGGCACGGCGCCGCGAACGCTCCGCCCATAATCACAAGCCTGTGCACCAGCGTCACGAACTCTGGATCACGCTGCATCGCCCGGGCCAGATTCGTGAGCGGTCCTAGGCAGACCACCGTGATTTCCTCCGGCGCGGCCCGTACTTCGTCGCACAGCACTTTTTCCGATGGATGGATATTCGCCAGTTCGGCAAACGGAAAATCGACATTGCCCAATCCGTTGTTGCCGTGCAATTGCCGGCCGTCGGTAGGAATGGGGTTGTCGTCCGGCGCCGCCCCAATTCGCGGCCAGCGGGGCGGATCGAGCTGCTCGACAATGGTCTGCACATTGCGCGTGGCCTGCGCCGGCGACACGTTTCCGCCCGTGGCCGTCACCGCCACCACTTCCAGGGCCGGATCGAACAGTGCGAGCGTCATCGCCACGGCATCGTCGATGCCCGGATCGACATCCAGAATCACCTTCCTGGCCATAATCTGCTTCCTGAAGGCCAAACTGTGAGAGGCGACTTCCGTCGCCGATCTTCCTCAAACCGTCTGCCTGCACCGCCAAGTGCCGTGTGCGCGGCATTGTACGGGGCTGGATAACGACGAACAAGCGCGAACGGCCGGCGGTAGGCAGCCCGTTGCACATCCCGTCTCCCTCTTCCTCGACGGGAGAGGGCCGGGGCGAGGGTCCTGCTGTTTGCTCATCTCCAGCCGCACGGGCAAAGGTGCGCTCGCACCAAAAATAAAAATCGAGGGGACAATGTTGGGAAAACGAGCCGGGAAAACAGGGCGTTTTCGAAAAACATGGCGACCTGACTGTGACCCGGCAATTGTCCGTGGTCCGTGGTCCGTGGTCAGTTGCCGGTGGCCGGTGTCCAGTGGTCCGTGGTCATTCTTTCTCCCTCTCTCCTTGTGGGAGAGGGCCGGGGTGAGGGGGCTGCATGCTGGGTGGTCTGTCGCCACTGACAACCGGCCCCCTGACGATGAATGACGACGGACCACCGACCACCCAACAAACTAAACACACAACCCCCGGGGATCGAGGGTAAAGTGTTGGTGCAAAACCCTCGTAAAAACCCGTGTTTTTGCGCCCGACATTTGGTCATCACTTTACCCCGCCGCGCACGACCGGCAGCCGAGCAGAGACTTCACCGCGGAGGGCGCAGAGTTACGCAGAGGAATCGCAGGAAGTCTCAAAACCATGCTTGATCGCTCTGCGCTGCCCTCGGCGAACCTCGGCGTCCCCTGCGGTGCATTGCTGGACTTGCCGTGCGCAGTCCGGCCCAACCTCGGGCGGCGCTGGCCTGAGGCGGGGAAAATCTTGCTCAATTGTCAAGGAACGACATTTGCCAACGTTGACAAACGGGACCCAAAGTTCCGCCTTTAATTATAGTGTACATGTGAATAAATACAAGCCCTTTTTTAGGCCACCGGTCCGGATTTCTTCTTTTCATGCCGGCGGGACAGCAATGATCGGCAATTCAACGTGGAAGAAGAACGCAGAGCGTGTGAGCAACTGATCGCCAAGCACGGTGGGCTGGCCGGCTGGATTCGACATTTGCAATCGTTGGAAAAGAGCCGTAAACGGAAGCCTACCGCAGCAAAAGCCAAATCATCTTCCAAGCCGCCGGCCAAATCCGGCCGATCCTCTTCCCCTCGGGATCGTTCTGCGGCGAGACGGAAGCGACCCGGGTGAATTCGCTTGCGATTTCGGGCAACCATTCATGCAGTTGTTGATTGCTGGATGATTTATCGTCCCAACAGAGCCCAAATCGGTTGGCCGATGAGCTGGACGACGAAGAGAATAACGAGGTAGCCGCAACTGATCGCCCGTAAATCGGACTGGGTCGGCGCGTTGTGTCGGCGCAGAACAATCACGGCCGCCATTGCCCAATAGGCCAGGGCCGCCACCACACAACCATGCAAAATTAAACCTCCATCGAGAACAAGCGCTGCGAGAAAGATGATGAAGGCCTGGAGAATGATCGCGGTTTGAAATGCCGACTTCCACTCTTTGGGGGAAACAACGATATCGCAAAGCTGAGGTGCAGATTGTCGTCGATAAAGACGATACCCGACAAAGCAAACGGCGCTCATAGCGACGATAAAGACCACCGCCCGAAGATGGCCGACCTCCGGATGATGTCGGTTAGACCAGTAGGCGATGAGAAAAGCGGCGCCCAGTGTCGACGAAACCAGCCAAGCGCCAAACAGAATGTTCCTGCCGCGCTGGATTGTACGATCCGATTGCAAACCTTCGGCTGCGTTTGACACGCCTGAGTCCATAAACAGCACCTCGTGCTGGAGAGCCGTAAACAGTGTATCACAACACCGCAGTGGAACATCGCCGCGTGAAGCGGCTCAATTCCAGGCAGTTTGAGAGTACAGCTGCCACATTGTGGTCGTCGTGTCATTGTGGTTTAGTCGGATTTGACCACGACGGCACAACGAGCACGACGGAAGAGTTGCGACAAGTACTGCTGCCGTAAGAGAAAGCCGAGTCGGCGGTGCCACACAATGAACATGGGCAGAAGCCGTGGCAGTCGACACCCGAAAAGCCGTAGCGCTATGCTTTGGGCCGTACGCCGGGCGCTCGTGCGCCGCGAAGAAGGCCTTCAGTGGAGAGGTCTTCGTCGATGTCGGGCCAGTGGAGGCCGTAGCCACCGCCGGCGATTTGCCAGTTGGTGCGCTGATCGGGCGTGGCTTTCAGCAGGCGCGGATACCATGCTAACGGCACGATGATGGTGCGGCCATCCATCAACAACACGTTCAAAGTGTCTTCGGTAAGCTGAACGTCGCTCACTCGTTCATCAGCTCCGGTTGCCAAGATGCCCATGCCACGCCTCCAAGAATTCTGTTAGATGCTCTTCGACAATCGCTTGAATTCTACGCAGCTCGTGCGCTCGAAACCCCAAATTTCTTGCCAGGGATATCGGTTCTAGCCAAAACTTTGCCGAAAACCGCTCACGATCGACATGGACGTGAGGCGGCTCATTTGACTCGTGGCTGTAAAAGTAAAAACGATATGGCCCAAGTCTCAAAAGCGTCGGCATTGTTGAATTCTATCACAATTTTCGGCAAAGATAGCAATCCAAGATGCACCCACAGCCCCGGTTTTAGCGAGTATAATCGGCGTTCGCGGATTCGCCCCGCCCACTCAATTACCCTCCAGTTTACTTCCTACACGCTCGACCGGTAGTTTGGCAATCGCTCCACACGAGCATCGCAGCTAAACTAATTATCACCCCTGCACCCGCTCACCCCTTCACTCGTTCAGTGCTCGAACATGATTAGACTGCTTTCAACCATCACGGCTGTTTTATCACTCGCGGCCACACTCACGCTTCACGCTGGCGATAACTGGCCGCAGTTTCGCGGGCCCAATGGCGATGGAATTTCGGACGCCAAAGATTTGCCGGTCACATTCAGCGAGACCGAGAACGTGCGCTGGAAGACGCCGATTCATGGGAAGGCGTGGAGCAGCCCGGTGGTCTGGGGCGATGAAGTTTGGGTGACCACGGCCACGCCCGATGGCAAAGAGTTGTTTGCGGTGTGCGTCGATCTAAATACCGGCAAGATCAAGCAGAACATGAAGCTGTTCGAGATTGCCGAGCCGCAATACTGCATCGATTACAACAGCTACGCTTCGCCCACGCCGGTCATCGAGCAGGGGCGTTTGTATGCCCACTTCGGCGCCGCGGGCACGGCCTGCATCAACACGGGCATCGGCAAAGTAGAATGGACAAGGCAAGATTTGCCCTGCAATCATTTTCGCGGGCCAGGCTCGTCGCCGATTGTGGTGGACGATTTGCTGATCCTCACGTTCGACGGCTTCGACTACAACTATCTGGCGGCGCTCAACAAAAAAACCGGCGAAGGGGTGTGGAAGCGCGACCGCAACATCGAATACAAAACCGACAACGGCGATTATCATAAGGCGTTCAGCACGCCGCAGGTGATCGATGTGGACGGCAAACGGCAGCTCATTAGCCCCAGTGCCGAGGCGACGATTGCTTACGATCCGGCCACCGGCGAAGAACTGTGGCGGGTGCGCACTGGTGGCATGAACGCGGCAACCCGACCAGTCTATGGCAACGGTTTGGTGTACAGCATCGCACCGGCCGGCGGCTTTCAACTCTTTGCGGTGAATCCTAAGGGGAGCGGCGACATCACCAATACCAATGTGGTTTGGAAAAACGGCAAGGGGGCGGCGTCGCGGGCGTCGCCGCTGCTCTTGGACGATTTGCTGTTCGAGAACAGCGACGCCGGCGTGCTGAGTTGCCTGGACGCCAAAACGAGCAAACAGATTTGGCAGAATCGCACTTCGGCCAAAATGAGCGCCTCGCCAGTGTATGCCGACGGCAAGATTTATTTCTTCGGCGAAGACGGCGAAGCGCCGGTCATCGAAGCAGGCCACGAGTTCAAGCTGCTGGCCAACAACCATCTGGCCGATGGCTGCATGGCGTCGCCCGCGGTGGTCGGTAAATCGTTGATTGTGCGCACCAAGACAAGCTTGTACCGGATTGAGAAGCCGGATTGACGCTCGCGGATGATCACCGCTGAGGCCGCAGAGCGGCGCAGAGGAAACGCAGTTGAATTCCAGGTTCGTGACTCCGCGCGTTCTCTGCGAATCTCTGCGTCCTCAGCGGTTCAATCTGATTGCCGCAACAGATTCGAGAATTTTCTAAAATCTGCTTGCAATCATTGCCGACTGTTGCTACTGTACTGTTGTAATTAGTACAGTTGAGGCAGTCGATGTCGCTTGAGATTTCCATCGCCACGGGCAGCCCGGCGCCGATTTACCGGCAAATTGCCGAGCAAATCTGCCGCGCGATCGCCACGGGCAAGCTGGAGCCCGGCGAGCAGGTGCCTAGCGTGCGGGCACTGGCCGAGCAGTTGGTCATCAATCCCAACACGGTGGCACGGACGTACGCCGATCTGATTCGAGACGGCGTTCTGGAAGCCCAGCAAGGCAAGGGTGTGTTCGTGGCCCGGCGGCGGATGGTTTACACCAAGGCCGAGCGACTGCGCCGGATCGACGCCAGTTTAGAAGCGTTTGTGAGCGAGGGAGTGCAGTTGGGATTCACGCCGGAGGAACTGCGCGAGGCGCTCGATCGGAAATTGCGGAAGTTTGAAGCGACGGTGGAGAGGTAAGACAGAACCCTCTCCCCTGCGTGGGAGAGGGAGAAAGTTTTGAACCACGAGGTTTGCCCATGAACGACTATGCCATTCAAACACGTCATCTCACGAAATACTTCGGTGCCAAGCGCGTAGTTTACGATCTGAATCTGAACGTGCCGCGCGGATCGATCTTCGGCTTTCTGGGGCGCAACGGCTCGGGCAAGACGACCAGCTTGCGAATGATCCTCGGGCTGTTACGACCGACTTGGGGTAGCAGCACAATTTTGGGGCACGATAGTCAGACTCTCACTTCGGATGTGCGTGCACGAATTGGTTACCTGGCCGAAGGGCATCCGGTATTCGGTTGGATGCGGATGCGCGATGCCGAAGTGTTTCAATCGCGATTTTATCCGAAGTGGAATCGTGAGCTGTTCTTCTCGGTGCTGGAATTCTTTCGCGTCGATCCGAAAACGCGGGCCAAAAATCTGTCGCGCGGCGAACGGGCCGGGCTGTGTTTGGCGATGGTTTTAGCGCCGGAGCCTGATCTGTTGATTCTCGACGATCCGGCGATCGGGCTCGATCCGGTGGCGCGGCGATCGCTCTTGGAATCGATGATTTACGCCACGCGGAAGGCCGATCGCACGATTATCTTTTCGTCGCACCTCTTGGCTGACATCGAACGCATGGCCGACACAATAGCCGTGCTCGATTACAGCGTCTTACGGGCCGAATGTTCGCTCGACACCTTCCGCAGTTGCGTGCAGCAGTTTGTTTTGAAGTTTCCCGGCAAGCCGCCTGAATTGCCGCCGATTCGCGGACTGATTCAGTGTCTGCCGCGCGGCAATCAAATGCGGATCACGCTGGTGAACATGACCAGCGAGACGCGCGGCATCTTCGAACGGCTGGGCGCGACGAGCATCGACGAAGTGCCAATCAGTTTGGAGGACGCATTCATCAGTTATTTAGGCGGCAATCTGGAAAATGCCCGATTGCCGGAAGAACCGGAAACGGCGGAAGTAGCGGGAGGTGTATCGTGAAAAGTAGCAGGCAGGCTCCGCCGTGCCGTCCGCATTTTCGTTTACGGCACACGGAGTGTGCCTACTACAAATCCCGCAGAGGTGTGAAATGAAAGCGATGTTCCTCAAAGAGCTGCGCGAGAATTTGAAGTGGGGGCTATTGATTCTCGGTTTCTTCGTGCTTTCGGTCACCGGCTGGATTCATGAAGCGGGATCCAACTTGCTGTTCGACTTGGTGCGGCCGGAAACGACCGGAATTCCGTTTGCCGTGGTTGGGCTGGCGATGGGACTGTTGCAAACGTGGTTCGAAACGCGGCCCGATAATTATGCGTTTGTGATGCATCGGCCGATTTCACGCTGGGAAGTGTTCATTGCCAAAAGCGCGGCGGGATTGCTGCTGATTTACGTGGGCTTAATCGTCCCCGCGGTATACCTGGTTTGGTGGGCCGCCACGCCGGGGCATCTAGCCACACCATTTCAATGGCGGAGCGTGTTGCCGCTGGTGGCTGACATCTTGAATGTCGCGCCGTTCTATTTCACGGGCATGGTGCTGATGCTGCGAAAGGCGCGATGGTTTGGCAGCCGATTACTGCCGCTGGCACTGGCGGCGGCGTGTTCGGTTGCGGTTCGCGAGTCGCCATATTTCTGGCAAGCGGTATTGTTTGTCGTCACCACGACCATCGTGTGTGCGCTGGCGGCTTGGAATGTATTTTCGACGGCCGGCGTTACGGATAAAAACGGTGTTTCGAAGTTCGCGCTGGGCACAATGCTTTTCGCCGGCGCTGTGCATCGGCGTCATCGTCGTTTCCATCCAAGGCATCTTTCAGAATGTGACCCGCTGGCACGATCTGCGAGTTACACGTGACGGCCAAGTGGTGTGTGTCTCGTGGCAAATCGCCAACAAAGAGCGCACCTGCGTCGTGGGCGATGCCGATGGAAATCCGCTGCCAGAGTTCGAGGGCATCGATCCCGATGAAAAAACCGACGACAGCCCCGATCGCTTTATCCGATTTGGTTCCGGTTTCGTTGACGAAGCACACGCCGACATCGGCTGGTTCTATCGGGCGGAAATTTACGGCTACCGGCGGCCCACGCCCGGCTATATTGGCTTGCGGACGATTGCCAAACCCGGCACGCGACTGCGGCGAAATTGTTTGTTTGATGTTCCCGAGCGGCTCATTGAAATGTATGACCCGGTAACGCTCATGCTCTTGGGCAGAGTTGGACCCGATGGATTTGCTTCCGCCGATGCACCGCTGCCCGGACCGTTTCTCGGCGTGCCGTTGAATCCGATGGCGCAGGGGCCGACGCACACATTGGCGTTTCCGTCGGTGGTGTACTGGATGGAGCTCGATCATCGCCGCGTACGGAAGTTGTATAAAGCGGCGGCCGATGATCCGATCGTCGCCGCCACAGAACTACCGCCGACAACCGATCCGCCTGTGATTGTCGTGACGCGGAAAAGAATTGTGGTGATGAAGTCGAGCGGCGAAACGGTTTTCACCGCCAATCACGATTTGGATTGGCATACGAATTGGTTCGCGGTCGCCATATTGCCGACCAACAATCATCTCGTGCTGCGCGGTGCCGATCAAAGAAGACGCAAGCGATAAACGCTTGCAGCGGTTCATAGAATTTGACTCCGACGGCAAACTGGTGAAAGACACGCGCCCGGCGGAATTTCCCGATGATCGGCCCAGCACCGTGCGTCGCCGCACCGCGATGATGGGGGCATTGTATCCAGTGGCTGGTTTGCCAATTTTATCGCCGTGGCTTTTGGACGTTGTGTTTGAAATGGATGCGGAACATAACCCGTGGCTATTTCGCGGATTCATGTTTGGCGCCGCGGTGCTTTCGGCGATGGCAACGCTGCTGATCGCCCGGCGCTGCGGATTCGGTTGGAAGAAAACAATCAGTTGGACGATTGGCAATTTGCTGCTTGGCCCCGCTGGTGTGGTGGTCATGCTGAGCCTGAATGATTGGCCGGCGCGAAATTTGTGCGGCCTGCGGGGGGAAACGGCTGGTCGGTCGGCAAGATTGTTCCCGGTGTGGTGCGGCGCTGGCCCCACCGCAAGTTGATGGCCGGGAGATTTTCGAACCGGCCGACGCGTTTTCGTCAGCGGCGTAAATCGTGGCGGTTTCAGCAGTTAATCGAATGTCGGCGATCGAGAGCCAAGAAATGCGCCTGGCTGGCGAACAACTTCTGCGTGCGTCAGATCACGGGCAACGGTGCCAAGGGCGTTCGCCAATCGCACCCGGTCCCAACCGCGGCGCGCTGCCTGGCATTCTTGAATACTCCCCACGCCAGCGGCGCGCCGCTTTCAATTTACCCCCGCGGCATTTTCTGGGACACTAAGGACATGAAATATCTGCTGGCGATTGTCGTCTTACTAATGTGCGGATGCCGGGGTCAGACCGAAGGTGTTTCGACGGTCGGCGAAACGCGCACCGCGGCAGCATCGCCAGCGGCGAGTGGCAGCGATTGGAAGCCGGTACTGACCGATCTCCAAAACCATGAGCTTCGTCCTTTTGAAGCCGGCGCCAAGGGGATCGTCTTGGTGTTCGTGCTGCAAGACTGTCCGATTGCCAATTCGTACATGCCGGAGCTCAACCGATTGCACGAATCGTTTGCGTCGCGCGGAATTCCGCTCTTCATCGTCGAGACCGATCCGCAAATCACGCTCGGGCAAGCTCGCGAACATGCCGAGCAATTTCAAATCAAGCTGCCGGTGGTCGTTGATGCAGAGCACAAGTGGGTTCAGCAAGCCGGAGCGACAAAGACACCGGAAGCCGTCGTGTTTTCACCCGGCGGCGAGATTCTGTACCGGGGGCGAATTGACGATCGGTACGTTGGTCTGGGCAAGCGGCGGATGCAAGTGACCGCGCACGATTTGGAAAATGCGCTGGAAGCGATTCTAGCCGACAAACCGGTTCCGCAAGTATCCACTGAGGCCATCGGCTGCTTTATTCCCGAGTTGCCGAAAGGAGAAAAATAACAATGCGTTTTGCCTTTGTCGTCGCGATCATGATTTCCGCATCGGCCCTTTTCGCTGAAACGGGCGTCGCAGCCGAGTTATCGAAGAACGATTCCGTCACGTTCAACAAACAAATCGCCACGATTTTGTTTCAGCACTGCGCGGCTTGCCATCATCCGGGCGAAGTCGCGCCGTTTTCGCTGCTGACGTATGCCGATGCCAAAAAGCGCGACAAGCAAATTCAACAAGTCACCGCCGAGCATTTCATGCCGCCCTGGAAAAGCGTCGAGGGGCACGGCAAGTTCGTTGGCGAGCGGCGATTGAAGCCGGAGGAAATTGATCTAATTTCCCGTTGGGTTCAGCAAGGCAGCGTGGAAGGTGATCCGCACGACTTGCCGCCGACTCCGGAGTTCTCTTCCGATTGGCATCTCGGCAAGCCAGACCTCATCGTCAGCATGCCAGAGCCGTATGCCATTCCCGCCGACGGACCTGACGTTTACCGCAACTTTCTGTTCGACGTGAGCATCCCGGAGGGCAAGTACATCAAGGCAGCGGAATATCGCCCGGGCAATCGACGCATCGTGCATCATGCGGTCCTGTCGATGGATGAAGATGGGCAGGCCCGCAAGAAACAGGCGGAAGCCGCGCCGGAGCCGGGTTTCCCGGGTCGTTCAATCGTTGGCCATATTCTGCCCGGCAGTTTGTCGGCCTGGACCCCGGGCCGCGATCCCATGCCGTTGCCGCAGGGCTTTTCACTGCCGTGGAAGTCGGGCGTGGGGCTCATTCTGCAATTGCATTTGCATCCCAGCGGCAAGCCGGAGACGGAGCAATCGAGCATTGGCATTTATTTAACCGACGAGCCGCCCAAACGATCGATGGTCGATATGTGGCTGATCTACAAAAAAATCGACATCCCGCCCGGCGAAAAAGAATACCACAGCCGCGACCAGTTCACGCTGCCCATCGATATGGAAGCCCGCGGCATCTTTCCGCACATGCACCTGATTGGCCGCGACTTCAAACTGACCGCCAGGCCGCCGGAAGGCGAGCCGATTTCGCTCTTGTGGATTAACGACTGGGATTTTAATTGGCAGAGTTTCTACGAGTTCCAAACACCCGTGAAGCTGCCGGCCGGCACGCAAATTGTCATGGAGACGATTCACGACAACTCGGCCGACAACTTCCGCAACTCCAACAACCCGCCGAAGCGCGTGAAATGGGGCGAACAAACCACTGACGAAATGGCAATCGGTCTGTTGCACTTGGTGCCAGTGCGTGAAGAAGACATGGACAAACTTCGCGCCACACAAGGCAAACGCATCATCGGCGGCATCACGGCGGCTGTCGCAACATCGAGTAAAGCAGAATCCGATCGAGCCAAGCCAGCGCCATGAAAAAACTGTTCGCTATCGCATTGATCGTCTCACTGGTCGGCATCGTGCGTTGGATTACCGTCACGCAGGGAGCGACGCCAAGCAGCGAACCCGAGGAGAATTACGACAGTCCGAGTCTGGCAGAGTTGGCAAAACAATTGACCGGCGACTCTGATGGCAATCAGGCGGCAATCGACCAATTCGTTGGTCATTTGCAAGGCAAAGCCCCGCTGGTGGAGTCGGTGGTCAATGACCCGCACTCGGCATGGGTCACATTTCTTTGGCGCAGCGAAGGAACGGTTCACCGGGTAGGTGTGCTGGGCGGTCCGCCGACGGCGGATTTCGCCGCGAAATTGGAGCGGCTCAAGGAGACTGATCTTTGGTATCGAACCGATAAAGTACCCAATGACGCCCGGTTCGTTTATCGGTTCCTCATCAATCAGCCCGAAAACATTGCAAGCGACCCCGCAGCTTGGCAAAAATTTTGGAAAGAGCATCCGCCGGCCTCCGATCCGCTGAATCCGCATGACTCGCCGAGCGGCGACGGTTCGATTGCGGAGCTTCCCGACGCCCCGCCGCAACCGTGGCTAGAGCGCTTGCCAGGCGTGTCGAATCAGATTACCGGCTGGCTGGAAAAGAATCTGGCGAACCGCGACATCCGTGAATTCACGATCCACAGCGAAATCTTAAAGCAAGATCGAACGTTCGCCGCTTACACTCCGCCCGGCTACAATCCGCAGGGCGAACCTTACACCCTGCTGGTGATGTTCGATGGCAATGGATGCCGGCAGGCCAACAGCTCGTTTCCAGTCAGCGTGATTCTCGACAATCTGATTTCCCAAAAGAAGATTGCCCCACTGGTCACTGTGTTTGTCTATCAAACAGCCGAGCGAGACAAAGAACTTGCATGCTCGGAGACGTTTGCCGATTTTGTCGCCCAGGAATTGATTCCTCGCGTGCGGAAAGATTACCACGTTGCCACCAAGGCAGAGCAGACCATTATCAGTGGACTGAGTTTAGGCGGGCTCATGTCTTCGTTCTGCGCCTATCGCCATCCTGAAGTGTTCGGCAACGTCCTCTCTATGTCGGGCTCGTATCCCTGGTGCCCCGGCATGTTTGAGGGGACGATGAACGCGGAATCGGAACCAGGCTGGCTGACGCGGCAGTTTGTGGAGTCGCCGAAATTGCCGATCCATTTTTATCTGACCGCGGGCCGGTTCGAGAATTTTCATCCGTATAGCCTGCTGAACGAAAATCGCCGCCTCCGTGACGTCTTAAAAGCAAAAAGCTACACCGTCGATTACAGCGAGTTCAGCGGTGGCCACAACCCCGTTTGCTGGCGCGGCCCGTTTGTCGAAGGGCTGATTAAATTGATCGGTCAACCAGAACTGAATTGACGGGTTGCACGATGAATATCGAATCGATACTCGCCGGTGGTTTTCTCGCCTTGCGGTTGGTCATCGGAAAGTCATCGACGCCGGTCCGAATTGATCAATGTCGGCGGTCCAATGCTTGTCAGGCCACGGTAAATCCAGAAATGGGCACCAAAGTATGAATCAATCAAAAGTCATCAGTTTTGTGGCGACCCAAAATCCTGCCAGTGCCCTCAAGTTTTACGAGAGCACTCTTGGACTGAAGCTGGTTAGCGATGGGCCTTTTGCCATCGTGTTCGATGCCAGTGGCACGATGCTCCGTGTGCAGAAAGTTCAAGAACTGCTTCCGGCAAAGCATACTGTTCTTGGTTGGGAGGTGCCCGACATTGGTGCGAAGATTCAGGAGTTGACAAACAGGGGAATTCGTTTTGAACGTTATGACGGTCTTGATCAAGATAAATCGGGGGTCTGGACAAGCCCTTCTGGCGCGAAGGTGGCATGGTTCAAAGATCCCGACGGAAATACGCTTTCCCTGACCCAGTTTTAATCAAGTCCCAGCGACGGGAAACGAATTCTGTCGCGACAAACGAGCCAGCGGTAACCAGGCAACCGAATTGGCATTGGCGAACTAGCAGCGGAGCGAATCATGAATCAACGGCCGAATCGTTTATTGGCAATCACTGCGATCCGCTTGATTTGCCTCATGTCGGTCCTGCTATGTCGACCATTTTTGGCTTGCGCGGATGGGGATGATTACGCGTCGATCAGAAAATTCCTCCATGAGAATTTCGACCATAAAAATGCCGGCATGGTCGTAGCGCTGGTGGACGAACATGGGAGCAAGACTTTCAGCGCCGGGAAGCTCGACAACGGCACCGACGACGAAGTGAATGCCGACACGGTATTCGAAATCGGCTCGGTCACGAAGACATTCACCGCGCTATTGCTGGTGGACATGGTCGACCGGGGCGAAATGAAGTTCGACGATCCCGTGGCGAAATATCTTCCCGATTCGGTCAAATTGCAGACGCACGGTGGAAAGGAAATCACGCTGCTGAATCTTGCCGCCCAGGATTCTGGGCTGCCATTTAACGCCGATAACCATGAAGGTGCGGATTGGGCTGAGCGCTTTCGCACTTACACGGTTGGCAAAATGTACGAGTTTTTATCGAGCTATCGGCTCGCGCAAGATCCCGGCGCGAAATTTCAATATTCCAACATCGGTATGGGATTGTTGGGGCACGCGATGGAACGCAAATCCGGAAAGGATTTCGAAGCGCTCGTCATCGAACGGATTTGCCGTCCGCTGCATTTGGATAGCACGTGCGTTACTTTGACACCGGAATTGAAAGCAAGGCTGGCAACGGGGCACGACGCGCAAGGTCGCCCCTCGGATAATTTCGAATTGCACGCCATCGCGGGCGCCGGCGCAATTCGTTCCACGGCAGACGATCTGGTGAGGTACGTTTCGGCTCAGTTGGGTCTTTCGCAATCCAAGCTGACGCCGCTCATGGAACAAACTCATCAAATACGTCACGACGACGCCCACCTGAGCGATGAGCCTTTTCAAAGCCACACTGCCCTGCCTTGGTACGACGATGGCGTATTGAATCCGGCCGGAAGCCAATTGCTTGGCCACGCCGGTGGCACAAGCGGTTACAACAGCTTCGTGGGCTTCGATCTTAAGCGTCGTATTGGTGTTGTCGTCCTCACGAATCAAACCAACATCCATTCCTCGGCATTGGGCTGGCGGATTTTGCAACACGCAAGATTGGTCGGACTCGACCCAACGAAAATGATGCCTATGCGCGAGTTGGAGGGCGCAGGTTTCGCGCTCGATTTCGACGCGCCTAGCGGCATGGTGCGTATTACCAAAGTTCTCGCAAACTCGCCGGCCGCGAAGGCAGGATTGACGGCGGGACTTGCCATCCGCTCCATCAATGGTGTGCCGATGGAAAACAAGAGTCTCGCGGAATGCGCGGCCTTAATTCGCGGACAAGCGGGCACCAAATTGATGCTCGAACTGGCCGACGCCACGCAGAATCCGGCGATGTCCATCGAGCTGACGCGAGAGAAGTTTCTGCTGGATGAATGATTTCCAGCGGCAAAGCATCCGCTGTCCACAGGCAATCGGATCGCGCTGCAGAGTGCAACTATTGGCGGCGAGCGGTTTGAGCGGCCCGTGTTTTCGCCGGTCGCACACTGTGCGATTCGTCGATACGATGTTGCCGAACTGGCTTTGGCGCTGAGTCGCCTTCGAGAGTCGGCGTTACCGCGCCCTGCGAAGCGATAGCGGGCGGCACCGTGTGAGCGGCTGCCGAAATCAGCTGTTGGTATTGCCGGTAATGCCCGAACTGGCAGCAGGCGATGAGCCGTCCAAACAGTTGATTCGGCAGTTTCCAAAACGGCCGAGCCGTGAAATCACGAAGCACAACCAAAACGTGGGAAACAAGCGCGAGCAGGCGATTGGCCTGGCCAAAATGTCGCCAGAAAAGCCGTTCGTTGTGCAACCCGGCTGAGAAACCCGCCGGCGATGTTTCGTCGATCGTTGTTCCCATTACACGGCACGCCGGCTCAATCACGTTGCGCCAGCCGGCACGGCGCAGCGAGAGCGCGAAGTCTGCATCGGCGAGCGAATTTCCAACCGCAGCGGAAAACCCGCCGGCGAGCGATTCCAGCGCCGATTTGCGATAAAACGCCGCTTTGGCCCATGGACCGATTGTTCGTGGCTGCGATTCGTCCGCCGCCGGATGCGACCGACAAATTGTCTTCCGTCCACCGATGTGGTACTCAATGCCGGCTGCTAAGAGCTCGTCTTGATTGGCGAAGTTGTACACCAGTGGCGTCACGGTGCCGACGCGCGGGTCATCAAAATGAGAGACGGCGCGCTCGATCCAACCCTCCGTGGCTTCGAAGCCCGTCGCAAGAATATGCACGATCGTTGCCTGCGTGGCGGCAATGCCGAGATTCACACAGGCCACAAAACCGGCCTTCGCCGGGGCCTGCAAAAATCGAATCTCTCCCCGCAAGTCGTACGGATCGTGATACGGCGTGTTCAGAACCACCAGCACTTCGCAATCATCGGGTCGGCGTTCCAACACCGAGAGCAGGGTGGACTCTAAGCCCTCTACCGATCCCACGACGGGAATGATGCACGCCAGACGAGGCACAAAAACTTCCTGAAAATGGCCATCGAGAAACACATCGGGTGTGGCGCCGCGACGGCCGTGTAAATCTAAACGACAGACCGCACGGACGAGCCGTTATCACCCTGTCGCTAGTTTCGGCCGGTCTGTGGCGGCATGTTTATCCAAACCCTCAGAAACCCAGCTTGGCTGCCGGCAAGGTTTGCGCAGAAGGACAACTCGGCTGTGCGTTCAAACTTTCGAGGAGATTACCGCTGTGTTCGGCGGACTGACTATCGCAATCGGGGGCTGCGGTCAGTATCCAGACGGAGGCAGCTTGCCATCGGAACGATGGGCCAGTTGCTGCAGCACTTGCTGGTTAATCGTCTCGGGAATGAAGCGTACACTGCCATCGCCGAATAAGAAATTGACCCCTGCCGGATGATTGCTGGCAAAGCCGCCGACGAATAATGCCGGGTCGCTCCCGGCCGGACCGCTTTGTGCCGCGGCTGCGATTGGATCGGTCGGTTTGTCAGTTTTCGGCACTGCCGGAGCCGCTGCCGCCGATTGATCGGCTGCCGCAGCCTCTGGTTTTGCGTCAGAACCACGATCTTGATTGGCGTTCGACGGATCGTTTCCGGTTGCCGGCTGCCCATCGGCCGCGGGCTGAGAATTATCGGCATCGGGCACCGGCGCCGCCCAGGCACTTACTGACCGCAGGTTGGAGTTGAGCGAGGCGCCGGCGTTCCGCAGCGTGGCCCGGGTGCCGCTCATCCAGCCCAGGTCGTTCAATTCGTTCAGCTTTTCGCCGATAAACAGGGTGTGTGCCGCGCCATCGGTAATGTCATCGAAACGGACGCGGCTGTTCAAAAAGAACATGCCGTGGTTATCGACATCGATCGGCGCTTCTACATCGTGATGAACTGCCGCGTAATTGCTTCCGGGTGGCGTGCCGACACTATCGCTGGAGCATTCCAAAACCTGAATCTCCGTGGCGCGGACTCCCGCGTTGCTGGCATGGTACACGCCCACGGTTTGATCGATGTGCCGATACACATTGGTTTCGTCCAAATATGGCAACAAATGAATAATCCAATTGCGATGATCGCCCTGCGCAACACTGCGAATCGGCCCCTTGGGGTTGATGCTGCCCGGTGGAAATCGCTCATGGGCCATTTCATAATGGTGCAGTCCCACGCTCAGTTGCGTGAGATTGTGCAGGCACTGCGTCCGCCGAGCCGACTCACGCGAAGCCATAATTCCTGGCAGTGTGAGGGCGATTAATATGCCGATGATGGCGATCACGACAAGCAGTTCGACAAGCGTGAATCCACGGTGGGTCGCGGCTTTCATCGTTGGCTCCAATCATTTCCAATCATTTCCGATGGATGGTTGTGGCATGCGTTTTGCGGGCGCGATGTTCGGTATCGCTGGGATAATCGGCCTGCGCGGTGATATGCAAATCGTCGGGCTGGTTGCTGACGGTTTCAACTCGAATTGAAACTTCGGCGGGCCCGGAACCGTCGAGCTCATCGGCGGCCAAACGCCAGGTTTCGCCCTGGTAACTGCCGGTCTTGCGAAGCTGTGCCATGGCGTGGTTGAGTCCAGCGTTGGCCAAAACATCGGCCTGTAACTGATAGCGCTGGGTGCGAATTTCGCGTTGATGATTGACGGCGGCTTTCAAAACGCCGAACAAAATGATCGTAGCGATAGCCAGCGCGGCCACCGCGGCGGCCAGCACGGCAGCTTTTCGCGCCTTGCTGAGGTGCGCTGGGAAGTCATTCAGGCGGCGATGTTTGACAATCTTTTGCGTCACGGCATTTCTTTTGATAGGCGGATTTCGGGTGGCGATTCGCCGACGAGGGCGTCAATTCGCAACTCGCGCTGTTCGGAGAACTCCGCGGGTTTGGCGTCCAACGGGTAGCTAATGATCATGCTGGTTTGCTGGCGCTTGCCGAGCGATTCAATTTGCCAATCGACCGCTGCCTCGGGCGGCAAAGTGTACGATTCGCGCCGCACGATTTGATCGCGGTCACGCTCAAGGCGTTGCATCGCGTCGGCAGCGCCTTGATATTCAATTTGTTTTTCGTCGGACAAATTGAGCGTGAACTTTTTCGCCGACGAATTGGGCGATGTTCCCACGGTTTGCGCTGCATGAACATCGTCGCGGAATTGCTGCGCCAGGCGTCCGATGGAATCGAGCACCAGGCGATGATTATCCATCGCCCTTTCAATTTGCCATGCGCTGTGCAATGTCACGCCCACCAGGCCCATAACAATCGACGACAGGGCGATGACCGCCATCATTTCGATAAGCGTCACGGCCCGACGGCAATTGTGCAATTCATCGCGGCGTTTCATGGCGTGGTCTCCGTCAGCGCAGGAAACCGCCACGTGGTCAGGCTAACCGTGCGCGGCGTTTCTTCCTCGCCAGGCCAGACAATTTCGATTTTCACTCGCCGATGCGGCGGATCGCCGGTCGAAGCATCAATCGAGCTAATGTGCAGCTGCACTCCCGGCAGCCACGCTTGAAATGACTTCGACAAGCTGATTTGTTGCAAGTTGGTTGGAGTCAATTCTGCATAAGGCATGGCGGCAATGCGTTCCGCCACGTTCGCGGCTTCCAGTTGCACGGCCAACAACTTCTCGCTGTCTTGACGATTTCGTGCGCACTGGACAAGCACCTCGGCAGCCATGACCAGGCCCGCCGCCAAGAGCGCCAGCGCCACGGTGCATTCTAGCAGCGTCACGCCCTGCCGATGCTTCGCCGTGTTGTGGGAGTTGTGTGTCATTGCCGTGCCGCCAGGTCGGTAATCAATTTCGCCAACGGAAGCATAATGCCAACGGTTACAAAAAATACGACGGCCGCCAACGCCAGCAGAACCAATGGAAAACCAATCGAGACGAACGCGGTCAGTCGGTTCGTAAACCGCCGCGACAACCGATCAGCGGTGTCGTTAAGTGCCCAGACCAAATTCCCGACGCGCTCAGCGGCTTTCAGCACCCCGGCCTCCGCCGCCGGCAACAGGTTGCTGGCTTGCAAGCTATCGCACCAATGCACTCCATTATCCATGTGCCGCACCGCGTTCCGCAACCTGTCGCAAATGTGTTGCTTGGGATACCGCTTGGCCAGCCAGGCCAGGGCCGAGGTCATGGTCGAACCTTGCTCGATCGATTGGGCCAGCGACCGCAGCACGAGGGCTTCATCCAGCGGACTTGCCAGCAGCCGCACCAGGGGCGGATCCCACCGCACTTGTCCGGCGTACCGTGCCAACGCGAACAAGAGCACGGCAAATAAGAGCACCAGGCAAAAGATGGCCAGACTGTTTACGGAGACATACGACTTCAAAACCGCCAGTGTGACAGTCGGCAGGTTGGTTTTGAAATCGCTGAAAATCTTCTGAAACGCCGGCATAATGTGCAGCACCAGAAACACGATGAGCCCCGCGGCAAAAAGAGCGAGCACGCTCAGATACTCCAATCGTCCGACCGCTGCATTTCGCGCGGAATCGACCGCGACGCTGCTTTGTGAAGTGCTTTTGGCGAGCAACGAACGTGCGCCATTGCGGGCGTTGCTGCGAATGGCCAGCAAGGCATCGTCGGGCAGCCGAATGCCGGCACTGGCGATGGCGGCGTCCAGGGGCATTCCGCCATCGAGCGATTGCGCCAACCAGTGGCGCGAACCCCCAGCTTATCGCTGCGCTCATCGGCAAAAGCCCGCACGGCAGCGGAGAGCGGAATACCTTTATCCATCGCAACCGTCAACAGCCACAGCAGCGAGCGGTTTTCCATTTCTCGATAACGTGCCCGGGCCATCGAGATAATGATGACGGTGGCAATCCACAAAAAGGGTCCGAAGAAACCCGTCAGACCAATCATCACCGCCAGCAAAACCAGGAGCGAAAGTTTTCGATAGAGGTACCAAAACACGGCGACGAAGACAGACCTAAAGCCGCCCGTCCGGCCTGAGCTGAACTCCGTTAGTTCGGCAAAGAACGCACCCACCGCCGAGTGGTACAACCAGACCAAGATCGACATCACCGCCCAAACCCCCAGGGCAATGAGCGTAACTTCAACGGCCACTTCTTCAAAACCTTCCGTCCACAGCGGACCCGACCTGAAGCCCCAGCTTGTAAACCACCGCAGTAGCGACAGCATGGGCAGCAAGATGGCGTTCGCTAACCACAACGTGCCCAAAGCGGCAAAGACAAACGCCAATGGCGGCAACACCGATTGCAGCAATGCCGCCCGCAGTTGAACACGGCGCTCGAACATGTCGGCCGCCGTCAGCAGTCCCTCGGGCAAAGCGTCGTGCTGTTCGCCCCAGCGAACCAGCGGAATCAATGATGCCGGCACGCTGCGAACCGCAGCCAGCCCGTCGGCAAGTTTGCGTCCCGCTTCCACCGATCGGGCGGCGCAATCCGGCCACGGTCATGATCGGCGCTCCCACGCCGCTGGATGCCAAACGCAACGCTTCTGGCAACGGAATGTGCTGCCTTAACAGCAATGCCAACAGTTGCGACCAATTGGCCACGCCGCGCCACAAAAGGGTTGGCCCAATCAGCGGGATATCCGTCAACAGCCGTTGCCAGCCGAGTGGACGACGGACAATTCGCGCGCTGACGATGATCATTGGAATTGCGGCGGCCAAAAACCCGACCACGCGCAGCATCCACTTTCCGGCCACCCATTTCAGCGCTTTGGTCGGCAGCGGCAAATTCATCTTGAAGTCGTCGAACACGTGCAATAGATCAGGCAACACGTATCCGGCGAACAGCGCTACCAAAATCATCCACAGCACAATCAGCATGATCGGATAGGCAACGGCTAACCGCACGCTGCGCCGCAGATCGGCGGCGCTGCGGTCGATTTCGATCAGCTGCACCAGCACTTCCGGCAGGTTTCCAGACTGCACTCCAGTTTCGATCAGCCGTTGCATGTGCGGCGGCAGAAACCGCGGATTGTTCCGCAGAATGTTGTCCAGCGAGCGACCCATTTCCAGTTCGCCGGCCAGCCGCACCATGGCGTCGGCCACACGGTGATGCGGCAATTCCTCGGCGGCAGCCCGCAATGCCGGAGCGATCGGCAGGCCCGATTTTGTGACCGTCGCCAGATGCTCGACGAGTTGCCGGGCATCGTCACCAGAGCAGTGCCGGCGGCGAACTGCTTCCGTGGCCCGCTGTTGGCAGGGTCGTCGGTGGCACGTTGTCCAACGGATCGGTGTTCATTTCACCGGCGATGCAATGTGGGTGAGCATTTGATACCACGGCGCAAACATGCAAAGGGCATAGACCACCACGGCCGTGCCGGCGACGCCGATCGTCAGCACCATCGGTAAATACAATCGCAGCCAATCGTCTAACCGGATGGTGCGCCGGCGATACGCCTCGGCCGTGTTGCGCAGCGATTCGGAGAGCACCTGCTGCGTACTGCCGCCGGTGAGCAACCAACGCACCAGCGGCGGAAATCCGGAGATCGCATTGTAGTGCGCCGGCTGTTGTGGGACGGAAAGGTTGACGCCGCGATTCAGATCGTCGGCCAGTTGGCGCGCTGCCGCCTGCAAGCGCTTGTCGCCGCAGGCATCGGCCGCCAAGACCATCGACTGGCTCAGCGGTGTGCCGTTTTCAACCAATAGCGCCAGCATGTCGGCGAAGGTTGAAATCCGGCTGTAGTGCAGCATGCGGCTGGCGGGACTGAACCGCAGCAGGCCAGGATCGTGCGCTGTCGCACGGCTGGATCGATACCACCACCAAACAATTAGCGTCAGTGCGACCGCTGGAATCCACAGCAGCCACGTGTGAGCAGTGCGGCCCAAATCGGAAAGCATGAGATTCAATTTCGACGGTGGTTGATCCATTACCTCATAAGTTCGTGTAATCTGCGGCTGAAAAGCGATGATGCCGTACGCCAATAACCCGTACGCTGCGAAAGCAACGAATAGTGGATAGACCAGCGCCGCGCGCGTCAACCGCCGCAGTTCGGCCACCCGCCGAGAGCTGCTGGCCAAGCCCTCCAGTGCCGACGGTAACCGACCGGTTCGCAAACCGGCCTCGACCACGGCACAATAAGCGGGTGGAAATGTATCTGGCGAAGTTTCCAGAATGTGCAACAAGCTTTCGCCGCGCTGCAGGCGGTCGGAAATGGTCGCCGCAATTTTTCCCGGCCGGCGAGTCAGATCGTGCGCCGCACGTGCCAAGCCGTTTTCCAGCGGCACGCCGGCGCGCGCACCAGCGCCGCCATTTCGTCGGTGAGTGCGGTTAAATCGTCGAGCGCAATGCTGCCCGACGAAGGTGATGCTGCCTGAGCCATGACGTGCTCGCTTCGATGTGCAACGTCATCTTAACCGCGGCCGGTGTGAAATGCATCGGAAAAGCCCAAAACGCGGCGAACTTCGGCGGCGCTGGTCAAACCTTGCTCGACGGCTTGCAGAGCACCTTCCCACCGCGTGCGAATTCCCGCAGCCACCGCGGCTTGCTCCAGTCGATCGGCGTCCCAACGCGCCAGTATCCCTTTCCCAATCTCCTCCGTATCCAGCGTTAACATTTCGACGAGCAATATCCGACCCCGATAACCTGTTCCATGACACTGGTCGCAAGACCGAGCAACCCGCGCGCGGGCCACCGGCAGACCGAGTTTCGCCAGCGGATCATTGCTTTCGGTACGCGCACGAACACAGCTTGCGCACCAATCGCTGACACAACACTGCATGAATGCCGGATCGCAAAATGTATGGTTCCAATCCCATGTCGAGCAGCCGGCTGACAGCGCTGGCCGCGCTGCCTGCATGAAAGGTGGTGAGCACCAGCTGCCCGGTGAGCGATGCCTGCAGCGCCACACCGGCCGTGGCAGGATCGCGCATTTCGCCGACCAAAATGACTTCCGGATCTTGCCGCAACAGCGAACGTAAGCCCGTCGCCAAATCGAACCCCGCTGAGGGATTCACTTGCGATTGCGCCACGCCATCGATGGAAACTTCCACCGGATCTTCCAGCGTGGCGATGCTTCGTCCGCCCGACGATCGCCGGACGATTTCCCGCAGGCAGGCATACGCCGTGGTGGTCTTCCCACTGCCGGCCGGACCCGTGATGAGCAGTGCGCCGGAAGTTTCGTCCAGCAACCGCGGCAGGTGCTCGTGGATGTCGCTCGGCAAACCGAGATCTTCGAGATAATGATACCGCGACTCCGCGGCAAACAACCGCACGACCACTTTCTCTCCGTGCAGCGTGGGAAAACTGCTGACGCGAATCTCCGCCTCCAGCGGCGGATTTCGCACCCGGCCTTCCTGCGGCACGTCGGTCCGGTAGGTGAGCAAATCGGCCAGCACCTTCAGCCGCGTCACCACGTCGCTGACTTGCCCTGGCGGAAAAATTCCCCACGGCTGCAAAACGCCATCGATGCGGGCCGAGACTTCCAGTCCGTCAGAAGTTGGCCGCAAATGAACGTCGCTGGCCCCCAGTTGCTGGCTGGCCTTGAGCAACACATCAACAAAGTCCGCGGCATACGATTCAGCCGACGCCCGAAGCGCCGCCAGTTGCTGCCGAACCGTTGCGATCGACAACTCAGAAGCCGCTGCGGGAGTAACTCGGGGTTCGCTAATGCAAGTGGCCCCCCCTGAAAGTCTCGAAGCAGAAAATGCAAGTGTCAATTGTAACAAGGCGTTACAAGATCTGCATCTTTCGAGTGACGCCGAATCCAGAGCATTTTTGGCCACATCCAACTTCGATGATAGCGACTTGAAGGCTGTCACCGATGCCTGGCCGTTACTCTCGGCCGACGTCAAAGCCATAATCGTCTCGCTAATGACCGCTCGAAAGGGCGGCCGAAGGAAGCATAAAACAAACTTACTTTGCGGCAGAATTGGCGAACTCGATTTCCGTGGTCCAGTGTTGAACGTCGGATTGAGCAGCGGAGACAGCGGCGGCTGACCGATCGGCGGCTTGTTTGTCCGCGGCGGCTTTCTCGGCTGAACTTTCGGCATTTGGCGTTAGCGATTCGACACGCTGTTGCGCTGAACTCGCATCGGCAGCAATTATCTCCAGGTTCTTCTGTCTTTCTGTCATTTTGTTTTGAAGGACGGTTAGCGAGTGGGTCTTGTCATCTATTGTTTTGCGTAATAAAGATGCTTCGGACGACAGTCTGTCGGACACCGTTTTTAGCTTCGCCAGAGCATCGGCCAGCTCGGCATTCCCCTGCGCTTTTTCGACGGCTTGTTGGGTTTTTACAACTGCTTCCTCCAGAGCCGCGACAGCCGATTCGCGATTCGAGAAATCGGAATTGAGCTGCGCAATGTCGGCAGCGGCCCGGTCGATGTCCTTTTGCAGATTGGCAATCACGGTCTGACTGGATTTTTCTGCGGTCGTTGCCGTTTCCAGCGTTTCTTTGGCTTTGAGCAACTCGGCCGCGCCTTTGGCGGCCTGTTGAGCGGAATTTTCTGCAAGAGTCGTAAACTTTTGATGTTCGGCCTGTCGCGCGGCGAGCTGTTCGGTTGCGGCGGCTAGTAATTCCTCCAATTTCGGCGGATTGGCGGATAAGGTTCCGACCTGCTTGCCGTCGATTTTCCAGACCCGGACTTCGCCCATCCAATCGCCGCCCAGGATGCGGCTGCCATCAGCCGTTGGGGCAACTCGCATCGCCAAATCCGCAAGCGGCATATCTTTCCCTTGCTGTTTGCCGTCGCTAGTCCATAACCTCACTTGGCGGTCGCGTCCGCAGGTCACGAGCCGTCCATCGTGGCAGAATTCGACCCCCTGCACACCGCCGTGGGCGTTCCAAGTTTTGATTTGTTTCCCGTTTTCCATTTCCCACAAACGAATGCTGCTGTCATCGCCTGCCGATGCCAGTACATTGCCGTCGTCTCGCCAGCTTAATCCCGTCACCGCTGCCGTGTGCCCGTGCAATGCCAGATACTCCTGAGCATGGGCGGCTTCCCACACGAACACTTCGCCGTTTCGATCGCCGGTGGCCAACAGCACGTTGTCGGGACTGAACTGCAGTGCGGTGATCCAGTCAGTGTGCTTTTTAATTTGATTGAGTAATTCGCCGGTAGACGTTGAAAAAATGCGCACCACTCTGCTGGGACCACCCAGGGCAATGAGGCTTTGATCGGGACTGATATCGGCGGCCAGTACCACGTCGAACTCGTCGCCGATTTCTGTAATCCGCTTGCCGGTTGTCACATCCCACAATACAACTCGTCCGCTTTTGGCCTCGTGACCGCCACCGGCCAGCAATAATCTTCCGTTGCGACTGAAGCGCAACACGTGGGCTAACCCTTCCGGAAATGGCAAGACTCCGACAAGTTGCAGATTGTCTGTGTTATAGAGCAAAATCTGCTGTTGGCCCGCCACTGCGGCCAGCGGAGCCCACGGACTTGCTGCCAGCGCCGTGATGGCTCCGGCGCGGCGTATGCAACACGGGCGCCAGCGACAGGTGCGGTGGCATCGGCGGCGGTCCGTCCGGCTTGAGGCCGGAGACGTCAGAAAGTTTCAGCTCGGCGTGAATTTTCTTCGCCGTTTGCGGTTTGCTGCCCGAACTCTCAAGGGCGCCCTCCTCGATAAACCGACGGAACATCTCCAGTTTCTCGTCAGGTAGTTTAGGCGAGTTCAATGGCATGTGTGGTTCCGACTCGTGCGTGACCAACTGATACAGATAACTGGCACGGGGATCGCCCGGTTCGATCACCACGCCGGAACTGCCACCTTGCATCATCGTGGCGTACGTCGTCAGATTTAGTCCGCCCTTGGCCTTATCTGCGTTGTGACAACCGAAGCACGATTCTCTCAGGAGTGGCGCAAGGTCATCTTGATACGTGATCTTCGGTCGAGACGGCTCTTCGGGCTTCGCAGATTGGTCGGGCTTTTCGTCACCCCAGAGCGGCGCAGCTACGATCCATACGCGCAACAGATGGCCGCCGTTGTTCCGAGCAAAGTATGTCGCGCTTTCCACATCTGTCGGCCGCTGCTTGCTGTTCAATGGTTAAACAAGAACTCGCGGGAGTTCAGTAAAGCCCAAAAAACATCTTCCAATGCTTGCTTTTGATCGGATGCGGTTCCGAGCGCCGCGGCGAGTGCTGTACGCTCATCGTCCGTGGAATGACGTAACAGACATCGAACGTAAAGTTCATCAACGATTTCCTCGGGCGACTTCTTTTCGTTCAAACGACGCTCAATGAGCTTTCCCTCGCGAATCCGATTATGGACCGTGTCGCCGTTCAAAAGGTGCAATGCCTGCGACAGGTTAGGTTCCATTTTCACGGCGCATTCGCAAACATTTTCTCGCGTGGCGCGACCGAAAGTCGTCAAGAAATAGTTTGTTGTATTGCCATCGGCGACTTGAACGGCTCGAGAGCCCAGCGGCAAAGCCGGGAATTTGTTTTTGGTTTCCGTTACTTCGGTGACAATATCTAGCAGCACCTCGGCGCGGACCCGGCGCACCGCGCAGTGCGAAAAGTTCTGTTCGTCCCCAGCGTTCGATTCGTTTGTTTCCGACGACAGCTGATACGTTCGAGAAGTGCATATATCGCGCACGAGTTGTTTGAAATTGTAGTGACTAGCGGAAAATCGCCGCCCCAACTCCACGAGCAACTCAGCGTTCGTCGGCGGATTGCTAACTCGTACATCATCGACTTCATGAATGATGCCGCGGCCAAAGAAGTGGGCCCAAACAATGTTCGCCAGATTGGAAGCGAAGTACGGGTTCTCTGGTGAAGTGAGCCAATCGGCCAACACGGCCCGACGGTCGCGTCCGGCGATGTCGGGCTTGTCACCACCCAGGAACTTGGGGGGCATTGTTTGCCCATTGACGGGGTGCTTTACCTCGCCGTCCCCGCGATTGAATACGATCCGTTCGCGTGGGTCTTCACCCAGCTTATTACCGATTTGAGCGAAGAAAGCCGCGAAGGAATAATAATCGTCCATCGTCCACCGATCGAACGGATGGTTATGGCACTGGGCGCATTGGATGCGCATACCCATGAACACCTGCGCCACGTTCTCGGCAATTTTAAGCGTATTCCGCTCGGTGTTGTAGTAATTGGTGGCCGGATTGCCGAACGAGCCGCCAGTCGAGCACAACAGTTCACGAACCATTTGATCGACCGGCATGTTGCCGGCTATGCGCGATTTAAGCCAATCAAAGTACAACATCGCCGCCTTGCGGTTTACTTCATTCGAACTGCGAATTTGCAATAGCTCGGCCCATTTCATCACCCACATGTCGACAAATTCTGGCCGGCCGAGCAGCTCGTCGACAAGTTGGTCCCGTTTGTCCGGCGCCGTGCTCGAGGTGAACCGCTTGTATTCCTCTGTGGTCGGCAGCAGACCAAGGATGTCGAGATACACGCGGCGCAAATACGTTTCGTCACTGCACAATTCAGAAGGGGCAATCCGTAGCTTCTTGAGTTTTTTGTCGACCAGCGTATCGATGTAATTGTTTTCCGGTGTCTCCGGAAATATAAATTGCAAATCCTTCGGTAGAACGATGAACTGTGAACCAACCGTTTTAGCGCCAAACCGTGCCGTGACGAGCGCCTCGCCACGCTCGCCGGCAGTAACGATGCCATCGGGAGTCACCGCAGCCGAAGTATCGTTACTGGTCATGAAATATGCCAACGCAGTTACATCACGATTCTGCCCATCGGAGTAGGTCGCTCGTACGGATAATCGTTGTTTTTCACCGTGGCCGTTCAGCACCCCAGCGGTAGGATACAATTGCAAGTCGACCAACTGCGGCAAATTTTGGCCGTCGGTCGGCACGCCGGCGGCAATCCAATCGACAAGTGTCTTATATAGCGGACTGTCCTTGACGAGTCGGGTGCCGCCAGTATGAGGAACCGCTCCGAGCGCTTTTTCAACGATCAGGCTGTGTTCAGGCTGCGCCAAGTTGATTCTTCGCCCACCGATTTCGCGGGTGATGCGCTGATAGTCGCCATCCGGATCGAACCCGAATAGAGAAAGCCGAAAACCATCTTTACCTCGCGCGGCGCCGTGGCAGCTTCCCGTGTTGCACCCGGCGCGGGCAAAAACGGGCATCACGTCGAGTCGAAAACTGATGGGACGGTCCACTTCAGCATCCTTCACGACAATCGGCAAGCTAAGTGCGTGACCCGCGAACTCCACTTTGATTTCCGCTTGACCATCTGCGGCGGGCAATACGATGTTCGAATCGATCCGCACCAAGGCCGGATTGCTCGGCGTGAACTTTGCTTCCGCCGTGACGTCGCGCGTCAGATCGTTGTCGTACACCGCCTGAATCACGAGCGATTGACGGGCCGATTTGTTGTTGAGAGTGATAGAGGGGGGAAAGGCCTTTAATTCCGTCAACGCCGGGCCATCGGCGGCAGCCTGGTTGGCAACCAGCAGCGCAAAAATCAACAAGGGCACGCAAAAATGCGCTCCGATCGAAGCGTGTAGTTTTGCAGATTTGCGTTGCTTAATCATGTTTCATTCTTCCCGTTAATTGTCCGTGGCCTTCTCGGAAATCTTCTGTTGGGCTTCAAGGCGAAGCTTTTCCAAGCGCGATAGATGCTGTCCCTGCGACTTTTTATCTTTTCCTGCATCTTTATCGTTCACGGCTGCCTGCGCTCCATCGGCCTTCTTCTCCGGTTTGGGCGGTGTAGCCGGATCGATCCGCAATTCGGTCGCGCCCACGTTTTGGCAAATCGGTTCGTCATTTTGCGTGATCACAACCTGGCAACCGATTCCTTTGTGTTTTCCCACCGGACTTTGCGGATCGATCGTGATGGGGAAAGTGAGTTCCTGCGTTTCTTTCGTAAATTCCAATTCCGGCGCCGTTGCCTTATTAGGCAAGCCGAACAGGTGCGCCTTGGCCGTGCCTTCAAACGGCGTCTTTTGGTCGATTTTGCAAACAATCTCGGCGGTTTTTCCCAACTCACCCGCCGCCCGGTTCATCGCGAATTGCACGAACGCTGGAGCGATTTCGAGCGTGGCCAGTTGTGATGAAACCCAAACGGCACCCTCGTTCACAGTGACCTTCCCCATCGCGGCCATCTTCCATTTTCCGTAGCCAGGGTTGCCGTTCGCATTGAGTGGAAACAAAGCCTCGGTTTGTCCCTCGGGAATGGTGATGTTGGAAGCGCTGGACACGCCAGGAGCGCTATGGATGATTTCTAACGTAATGGGGGCTTTGAAGTCGGACTTGCGCTCGGCGACGATCTTCAATTGCAGCAAGCCGTTTTGCACCAGCGGCACTTTCGGCTCGACAATTTGTAGCGTAAACGGCGCTTCGTCAGTGACAACGACCGCCAGCTTAGTTACTTTACGACTCCAAAAGATCGTTTGGTTGTCGCCCAGCACCAGTTCCGTAACCTGCCGGTAATTGCCGGTGAGATGTTGATTGGAATCTGATGGACATGCGGTGAGCATCGCTAGCGCGCCTCCAATGGGAGCATCGGCGGCGGCCTCAAACACCATGGGCGTCGAAGTCAACGCCGCCGCAACCGTCTGTTCGGTTGCCGAAACGCCAGGCGGCAAATCGCCGGCCGACACAATTACATCGCCGCCGAAATCGTGACGATCAACTCCCACGCGCGCCGCATACCGGTTTCCCCGGGCGACAACAATCGTCTGCCGATCCTGTGAGAATTGTTGCGTCTTCGGAATGGTTACGTCCATGCTCGGCGTAACGTGCGTCAATTCCAGGCGATAGGTGAACGTGGGACCTCCGTCGTTGAGTTGATCTCTCAGGCTCACCGCATATTCACCATCTTCAGGAACAGTGAACCGCAAATAGCTGTCGGGCCCATTTGCATCGTCGTTGACGGCCAGCGAGTTGCCATTGAATTTTGACACCTGAATGACGGGGTCCAACGGCGATCGCAGCCGTCGGGCAAAGCAACTGACATCAATGACTTCTCCTTTTTTCACTTTGAAGCGATAGAAATCTTGTTGGCCAGGTTTCGCGATAATGCCGTTTAGTGCGGAGGGCACTTCCACACTGATCGCTTCCTGCATTGTGGTGTGTGGCTCCAAGGCCACAACGTTGGGCAGGTCGACGACGCGAACTGGAATTCCAGCCGCGGCCGTGCCTTGGTCGTCGTCGGGAAACAGCCAAAACTCAGCATCGGCCGAATCGGGCAAACGAATCTTGCGCGCGAAGTCCCCTTTCAGATCGCCCAAAAAATGGAATTCGACTTCCTCACCAGGTTTGCCACCGATCGGCAGTACCGCCGTTGGCTGGGGAAATGTGCCCAAGTGCAATCGATAGTTGCAATGATCGTTTCCACCATAAATGCTGTCGCGGACTTGAATGATGTAAGAACCATCCGCGGGAACTTCCAGGGCAGCAATTGAGTCTTGTCGCACGAGTGGATGATCGTCGCACAAAGTCAACTGGCGTCCTTGATCATCCAGAATAGCCACCCGCGGATCAAACATGGTGCGCCCCAATCGCAGGCCTTCGATTACGGCGACTAATCGCTGTCCTTTCTTGGCTTCGACCACAAAACAATCGACATCTTCACCGGTGATCACTCCGGTAACGGTCACATTTAAATCGATCTTCTGCGCTTGGCCGATTTCATTGTTGGGCTCCTTCTCCATCATGGTAGGCAGCGTGCCAACCCAGAAGGTGTGCAAATCGCTCAATCCGGTCTTGGTGCGCAAGCGAAACGAATGTTCCCCCAGCGGGCAATCAGCAGCGATATGGACTATCGCTTTCACTTTGCCGGCGGCAAACTCGAGATGATCGACGGCGATGCCCGGCTCGTAGGAAAGGATTTCCTGTGCATTGTCGAGCCGCTTGCCATCGATCATCAAGTCGACATCGGTGCCGCGCTGTCCTCCTGGCGGCAGGACCTGCGTGATCGCCGGCTGCGTGGCCCAGGCCGATGCAGCGAAAAACAAGTTCGCAAATGCAGCGGTCGCCGCCCACAACGCAAGCCAAGCCGTATTCCTTGGTTCAACAATCATGGTTCAATTTGCCGTCGACAGATTCGCTACGCCAGAAGTTCCTGGCGAACTTTACCGTTATCGACAATCCGGACCGGACGGTTGCCCGGCGCCATCAGGCGTTTTTCTCCGTCAATTCCCAGGCAGCGATACAACGTGGCAGCCAAATCGGAAAGTGTAAGCGGGTCGTCTTGCGGCTCAGACGCCGTCGAATCGGAGCTGCCGTAGACACTGCCTTTCTTGATGCCGCCGCCAGCCAACACGATGCTGAACACTTTCGGCCAGTGATCGCGGCCCGCGTCTCGGTTGATCTTTGGAGTGCGGCCAAACTCACTGGAGATCATCACCAAGGTCGAATCCAGTAATCCGCGCCGTTCTAAATCGCGAATCAACGTTGCAAAGGCTTGGTCCAGCGCCGGCATCTGGCCGTGGAATCCGTTTTTCACCTGAGCATGATGGTCCCAACCGCCATAGGTAAGCGTCACAAACCGTACGCCGCTTTCAACCAACCGCCGGGCAAGCAACATCCGCTGACCCGCCGGATTGCGACCGTATTCATTTCGCACTTCCGCCGGCTCGGCCTTGATATTGAAGGCTTCCCGCGCTTTTTGGGAGCTGATCAACGAATAGGCTCGATCATAAAACGTATCCATCGCAGTCAACTTGTCGGATTTTTCCAGCGAGCGGAAGTGTTGATTCACGACTTCCAGCAAACTGCGACGTGCGGCAAAGCGCACGTCGTCCACGCCGCCGGGCAAGTTCAAATCACGCACCGAGAAATTCCGATCGCCAGGATCTGCCCCCAAACTAAACGGACCATACGACGAACTGAGATAACCTGAACCGGCGTCAGGAACTCCTTGATTGGGAATGCAAACATACGGTGGTAAATTCTCGCGCGGTCCGAATTCGTGGGATACGACACTGCCCCAACTCGGATACACCAGTGCCGGACTGGGTCGGTAACCGGTGAACATGTTGGCCGTACCTCGTTCGTGGGCCGCTTCGCCATGCGTCATGGAACGGCAAAGTGTAATTTTGTCGGCCACTTGTGCGGTCTGTTTCAAGAGCTCGTTGAAACGCACTCCTGAGAGTTTGGTCTCGATTGATCCCATTTCACCTCGATACTCAATCGGTGCGTCGGGCTTCGGATCAAATGATTCCTGATGCGCCATGCCGCCGGGCAAGAAAATGTGGATGACGCTTTTGGCCGAAGCCTCTTTGATTTGAGCGCTCGGCTCATCACCGCGCGCCTGCAAAGAAAAGTATTGCCCCAGCGTCAAACCTAGGCCGCCAACCACGCCGATTTGCAATAATTCACGTCGGGATGGACGAAAATGGGCGGGATCATCTCGCCAAGTTACCACGTTGTTGAACTTCGGCATAATTTTATTCCTCATCACAAGTTTCGGGACCAAGCACACTCCAGCCACCGGGTACAAAAGAGATCAAATGCGCCCTCGCAAAAAATGGAGAGAATCGATCGGGTAGGAGAGAGCCGCTGTTCCGGCCGTTTTCAGGTGGGACCGAAAGACGCTGTCTCTGCTTTCAAATAACTGACCACCAAAGCGTCGCTCGGTTGGTACCAAGAATATAACGGATCGCAGTTTTAAGCGTCAACAATTTTCGCACAGGCAGCGTTTCCAACGTCGATTGGTCCAGGCAACCACGGATTTCCTATGCATTCTGCAACTCCGAACGCAGCTCGAACGGGTCATTGCGAAGGCGAGGTTGAAACCATGGCCCAAACTCTTCCAAAATCTGTGCAGCACGCGGGAAACGGATCTAGCCGAGACATTCCCGATTCAGGTCGTGTGCGCTTGGCTGGGCAATAGCCAAGCCATTGCGAAGAAGCATTTCTGCAAGTCACGGACGCTTACTTTGAACAAGCGTCGGGCGCGAGACAGAAAGAGGTGGCGCAGAATCCGTCCGAAAGGGATTGCAATGATCCGCAGCGGAGTGAGAGTTCGTCGGGAAATACATACTGTATAGCAGTTTTAGTGCCCCCTGTAGGACTTGAACCTACAACCCATTGATTAAGAGTCAATTGCTCTGCCAATTGAGCTAAGAGGGCGAACCGTCCGCCAGGTGCGGCGGAAATCGCGGGCCATTTATCGTACCCGTAAGCCAAACACTCGCCAAGGGCCGAGATTGGGACCGAAATCTCGGATTTAGAATTTCGGAGCTAACTTTCGAAATCCCAGAAAACTTAAATCCGCGATCACCAATCACACGTCTATCAAATTGATCCCCTCATCGACCAGCAGAATTGGTATCTCGTCGATAATCGGATATGCCACCTGGCCGTCGGCGCGAACCAATGCGCCATCCAACCGCTGTTCCACTTGCTGACCGGCCCGGTTTTTCAGCCGGCCCGCGGCCACGGCCTCGTTCAGACGGCTCGTCAGCGCGGCATCGGCCAGTGCCAGCGTGGTGTGGCTTTCGGGGCAGCGGAGCATCGCAAGAAAATCGGCGTTTATCATGCACGGCCTCTGGTGCCTCATCGGGAACCGGTCGTTAATGGTGCTAGTATACGGGCCGCGGCGAAATGCAGAAAGCAGCCAGCACTCCCTTCTTTCCTCGATTGGCCCCGTCAGCGCCATCGGCCTAAAGTGCTGGCAGCACCAATGCCGATTGAATGCAGATACAGGGGCATCAGGGTCTTAAGTCGATTACGTGAGGTTGGTTCGAGCCGCCATCGGCAGCAAGACGTAAGGGATTCGTCGCGCAGCCGCCTGCCAATCGACGCAGCAGACCCGCTACCCGGAGGACCGACGGAATGATCCACCGGCATTTCCTAGCAGGATTTATTGCCGCGCTTGCCTTAGGCGAGCTCTCCTTGGCCGACGACGTTCACACGTATACCGATGCGAACGGAGTGACCATTCAAGAAACCCACCGGATGGTGAAACGCCCGGTGTCGGAAACCCAGATCGTCGAAAACCAACAGACGGTCTACACCAACCGGGTGACCACCGAGTATCAGCCGAATTACCGCACGGTGTACTCACCCATTACCGAGTACGCTTGGGAACCCTATCTGGCAAATCGCTGGAACCCACTGGCGACACCCAGCGTGCAGTACCGGTATGTGCCACACACTCGCTGGGAGATGCGGACCGAAGAGGTTCACGTTCCGGTAACTCGCAGTGAATTGGTTCCGGAGCAGCGAATCACTCGCGTGCCGGTAACGACCCAGCGATTTGTCGATGAAGAACAAATCAGCCGCGTGGCGCTTTCCAACGGCGGTCAATTCAGCAACACCGCGGTTGCATCCCGACCGATTGGCGGCACATCGCTCTCCGGCGATCCGCCGAGGCAAGCCAACAATCAGTATTCGCTGGGCATTAAGTGATGGTGGCCCAGCGCAGATAAGTCTGCAATTACACTGACAGTTCCAACAAATCCAAGCCCAGGGATTGCACCCCTGGGCCTTTTTTCGTACGTCAGACTTCAGTCTGACCGAATTAACATCGGCTTGCGCGTGTCAGGCTGAAGCCCGACCGACTAATACTCATCTGCATTCGCTCGGCGTCGGCGTCGGCCCGACTTGGTGGCGCTCCACTCTTTGGTGAGCGTCTCGAACACCTCGGGCGATTCATAGCGAATCACATTCTTGCCCTCGGGCATGGGGCCAATCAGGCCGCGGAACACCGGCTGCCCACGCAATTCTAAATCGGTGCTGCAGTCGTCGACGCCAATCTGACTGTGCATTCGCAAGAGCGGGGCCGGGGCATCGTAGTCGCGAATTCGCAGCTTGCCGTCCGGGCCGCGGGTGACCACGCGGAACGTGTCTTTACTCATCGATAACCTTTGCTCACTTGTCGAGGATGAATCGACCCCGCGGCCGCACAGGCCCTGGCCAGCGGGTCGATAGCCGTCAAGAATCAGGCCATCCTTGACCCAATAAGCAAACGCCAACCTCGGCACATCGAGATGGCATGGAGTTGCTATCGACCACCGCTCGCCGGCGGGCGCAAGCATTTTTCTGGCCCCCCTACGCCGGGCCTCTATGATCCAGCCGGCAACTCGGCGATGTCCGCCACTGGCGTCACAACCGGGCCAAAATCGCCCGCTGCGGGCGGCACAATCGCGGCATCCGGTTCAACCGCGTCCCGAGCCGATGGCATTTTCGCGCGACAATCGGTCGCGGCTTTATGAATGGGCCGCTTTCCGCAATGCCGCAATATTGTCGGCGATGCTCGCGGAATTGTTGAAGACACCGGTGCCAATGACGGCTACGGTGGCGCCGGCCTGTTGCGCCTCGGCAATCGTAGCGGTGTGAATGCCGCCGTCGACTTCAATGTGGACGTGGCCCAGCTTGCGGTCGGCAAGCATCTTTTTAAGTCGCGAAATCTTCGAGATCGTCTCGGGAATAAACTCCTGACCACCGAAGCCAGGACTGACGGTCATTAACAGCACTAGATCGACCATGTCCAAAACTTCTTCCAGCATCACCAGCGCCGTGGCGGGATTCAAGGCAACGCCCACCTTCGCGCCGGTTTCGCGAATTTGCTGTAACGTGCGGTGCAAATGCGGACAGGCTTCCACATGCACGGTGACCAGATTGGCGCCGGCTTCGACGAAATCGCCGATGTAGTGCTCCGGCTCGACAATCATCAAATGCGTTTCGATGATCGCCCCGGCTTTGGCGACAATCGGCTTGATCCACTTCACCACAAACGGGCCCATCGAAATGTTGGGCACGAACCGGCCGTCCATCACATCAACATGAATCCGTTTCGCGCCGCAGGCCAGCGCATCGGACACCTGCTGGCCTAGGCGGGTAAAATCGGCAGCGAGAATGGAAGGGGCGATCTCAATCATGCGCACTGGGAAAATCGCTGAATGTTGAAAATTCGAAGCTCGAAATTCGAAATTCGATTGAAATTCCAAGCTCCAAATTCCAATCACCAAACCGACACTCCACTGTCGATGTTTGGAGCTTCGAATTTGGCATTTCATTCGTCATTCGATTTTCGTCATTCGTCATTATTTGCCGCGGGTTTGTTTGTACCGCGTGATCAACGTGTTCGTCGAACTATCGTGCTTCAGCGGTATTTCGTTGATGGTTTCCAACTCCGGGATAATGCGGTTAGCCAGCACCTTGCCTAATTCTACGCCCCATTGGTCGAACGAGTTGATGTGCCAGATGGTGCCCTGGGTGAAAACTTTGTGTTCGTACAGGGCGATGATTTTGCCGAGCGCTGTGGGGGTCAACCGTTCCAATAAAATCGAATTTGTCGGATGGTTGCCCTCGAACACGCGGTGTGGCACCTGATAATCTGCCACGCCGTCGGCAATCACTTCCTCGCGGGTTTTGCCAAAGGCCAGGGCTTCGGTCTGGGCGAAGAAATTGGCCATCAGCAAATCGTGATGCCGGCCCAGCGGATTCAGCGTTTGATTGAAGCCGATAAAGTCGCACGGAATCAACTTCGTGCCCTGATGGATGAGCTGATAGTACGCATGCTGGCCGTTGGTGCCGGGCGTGCCCCAGACGATGGGGCCGGTTTGATAATCGACTTTCTTGCCTTCCAGATCGACGCTCTTGCCGTCGCTTTCCATGTCGAGCTGCTGCAAATACGCGGAGAGCCGGCCGAGATAATGATCGTACGGCAGAATCGCCACGGTCTGTGCGCCGAGGAAATTGTTGTACCAAATGCCGATGAGCCCCAACAGCACGGGCAGGCTTTTCTCGAACGGCGCGGTACGAAAATGTTCGTCCATCGCATGGAAGCCGGCCAGCATTTCGCGGAAGCGCTCAGGGCCAATGGCGAGCATTAGCGACAGCCCGATGGCGGAATCCATCGAGTAGCGACCGCCAACCCAATCCCAGAATTCAAACATATTGGCCGTGTCGATGCCGAACTTGGCGACTTCCTGGGCGTTGGTGGAAACGGCCACAAAATGTTTGGCCACCGCTTTTTCATCGCCCAGTTTCGCCAGCGCCCATTGCCGCGCGGTCTGGGCATTGGTCATCGTCTCCAACGTCGTAAATGTTTTCGACGAGACGATGAACAGCGTTTCCTCGGGATTCAGGTCGTGCGTGGCTTCGACGAAATCGGTGCTGTCGATGTTAGAAACAAAACGGAACGTGCGGCTGCGGTCGCTGTAAAATCGCAGAGCATCGTACGCCATTGCCGGACCCAAATCGCTGCCGCCGATGCCGATGTTGATGATATTCTTGATCGGCTTGCCCGTATGACCACGCCACTCGTTACTCCGAATGCGATTGCTGAATGCCGCCATTTTGTCGAGCACGGCATGCACTTCCGGCACGACATCCTGACCATCGACCAAGATCTTTTCCCCTTTCGGCGCTCGCAGCGCCATGTGCAGCACAGCCCGGCGTTCGGTCACGTTGATTTTTTCGCCGGCGAACATGGCGTCGATCCGCTGGCGCAGCCCGCTTTCGGCGGCGAGTTGCAACAGCAGCCGCAGCGTTTCATCGGTAATGAGGTTCTTCGAATAATCGAAGTAAATTTCGACCGCACTTTGAGCCAACCGCGTGCCGCGTTGTGGATCGTCGGCGAAGAGCTGCCGCAAGTGCGTTTTCCGAATCTGATCGACATGCTGGCCCAGTGCTTTCCAAGCGGGTCGCTGCGTCACGGGCAAAACGGCGGCAGACATGAAAACCTCCGGCTGCGGAAAGTCGATGCAAAATAATTGGCCGCAAATGCTCGCGAATCAACGCAAATAACAGCGTGAAGACGACCACTTCCCATATTCGCGTTCATTTGCGGCTGATTTCTTTGAAATCGCTAGCTCATCTAGCGGTTCTCAGCATAGCGATTCAACCGTAATCGTGAACAGGGTATTGCCGCCATTGCTTGCTGCTGGCGATGGTGAGGTCGCCTTGCGTATAATCAGGCACACATAGCTTGCATGCCCCACTGCGCCAGCGATTCGCAGGAGATACAACCATGCCGCCCGAACAGGAACGTCTGAAAACCACGCTGGACGATTTGCACCAGCAGTTGGCCGGCGTCGAGCGACTCGATCCGGTCCAGCGCGACCAATCCAGCGCCGCCTTGCAAGAAATTCAGACGGCACTGACCGGAAAAAAATCTGCGAGCAGCGAATCGATCATGCGCCACTTGGGCGAGATGGCCCGTGAGTTCGAAGACAGCCACCCGGCGTTGGCAACGACGATTGGCGGCTTGATCAACACGCTAGCCAATAGCGGTATTTGAACGCTGCCATTCACTTGGCAGCGGTGTCTTTTGCGGACGCCGCGGCAGCGGGTTTGGCCGCTGACTTTTTCGTCCCGCCCAGCGGACTCGTCAGCGTAATCTTCACATCCTGGGCCATCGCGTCGGGGGGCTGGATATACCAACCTTTCACGTCGACTTTGTCTCCCTGTTGCGCCAGGCTGTAATCGTTGGCGTTCACTTTGATGGCCGGATTCGGACCCAGTGTGGCTCGGATAGCGCCGTTGCCGGTTTCCAAAGTCAGTTCGTTATTCTTGACGGCAGAAATTCTCGCCACCATGCCGGTGACTTCAGGCATCTCGGCATCTTCGCCGGGTGCGGCAGCACCCTTGGCCGCGGCGGCAGCTCGCGCCGAGCAAACACCATGGCGTTTTGCGGCGAAACGATTTCCAGCTCGTTCAAGAGCGCGGTCGCTTTTCCCTTTTTGTCGACATCGGCAGTAAACCGAACCAGCAAGCCCGACCGCAGAAAACTGGGATCGGCACTGCCGGTGACTTCGATTTTGCAATTCTTGTCGAACTTCACGAGCCAGACAGCGCCCGCCGCAGTAACCTGCATGCCGCCGGGGGCCACGGCTTCAATCGTGCCGGTGCCTTGAAATGGAATCTTGAGATTGGCGGGTACGCGAGAATTTGCGGCCGCCGATTTGCTTTTGCGGCCAGGAATGCTCGGCACGCCGTATTGCGCCCGTGCCGCCTCGGCGCTCAACAGACCGAGCGCGATTACCAACAGCAATGTGTTCCGCGTCACAATCGACATGCTAGCCTCCGCGTTCGTTTTGATGTGCCAGCGCCTGAATGCCAATCTAAGCCGGAAATCGAGCGAAAGTCAACTTATCGGTTAGTCGTCCGTGGTCCGTTGTCATTTTCAGGTTGGGTTAGCTCCGACTTAGGTGCCCATGCAAATGGCCCGAAAGCGCGACCACCGGTCGCGGTTTTATCCAATGGATGGTGGGTGGGGTAGCTGTATCCAACGGGTGACGGACAAATTGACAACGGACAAATCACACAAACAGCATACTCACCGACTCATTACGGTGAATGCGCTTGATGGCCTGGCCCAACAGCGCCGCCACGGACAGGACTTTGATTTTCGGCAGCATCTGCTGGGCCTTCAGCGGAATGGTGTCGGTGATGACCACGCTGTCGATCGGGGCCGAGGTGAGCCGATCGATGGCCGGGCCAACCAGCACGCCGTGGGTCGCGCCGACGTGAATCGCCCGAGCACCGTTTTCTTTCAGCACCCTTGCCGCGCCGCAAATGCTGCTGGCCGTGCTAATCATGTCGTCGAACATCAGCACGATTTTGCCTTTCACCGACGCACCGATAATGTTTTCTTGCTTCGTCGATTCCGCACTGATGCGGCGCTTATCGACTATAGCCAGCGGCGCGCCAATGCGGCTGGCGTGTCCCAGTGCGCGCTTGATGCCACCTTCATCGGCGCTGACCACCACGAGGTCGTCTTTTTTGAAGCCCTGCGCGTTGAAGTGCTCGTTCAACACCGGAGCAGCGTACAAGTGATCGACCGGCACATCAAAGAAGCCCTGCAATTGGGCGGCGTGCAAATCCATCGCCAGCACGCGATCGGTGCCGGCCCGGGTGATGATGTTGGCCACCAACTTCGCCGTAATCGGCACGCGGCCCGCGTCTTTGCGATCTTGCCGCGCGTAACCAAAATACGGCAGCACCGCCGTCACCCGATAAGCGCTGGCGCGGATGAAGCTGTCGATCATGATCAGCAGCTCCATCAAATTCTCGTTCACCGGCGGGCAGGTGGGTTGGACGATGAACACATCGCGGCCGCGCACGTCTTCATCGATCTTGCAAGAAATTTCGCCGTCGGGAAAATTGCCGATCGTGATCTTGCCTGCCGAGAGGCCCAAATACTCACAAATCTTCCGGGCCAAATCCGGATTCGCACGGCCGCTGAAGATTTTGAGATCGTTCATGGAAGCAGTGGTCTGTGATCTGTGGCCCGCGTAGCGGTCGGGCTTTGCCCGACGTTTATCGTTTTTGCTTCACCAACTCCGCTTCCACCTGGCCTAGTTCCTCAAGCGTGTTCACGCTCAGCGTTTCGCACGGGGCCAGGGTACACAAAGCCCGCACGTCCTTGCCTTCGGCTTTCAGGATACCAGGGCAGTCGGTGATGTAGTACTCCCCTTGCTTGTTATCGTTTTTTATTTGATCGAGCGCGTGCCATAACTGGCGGCTGTCGAACAGGTAATAACTCATATTAACTTCGCGAACGGCCTTTTGCTCTGGCGTAGCATCTTTTTCCTCAATGATCGCCAGAAAGTTGCCAGCCGCTTCGCGCACGACACGTCCCAAGCCGGCCGGGTTCTCTTTCTGGGCCGTACCCATCAGACAGGCCGGCAGGGTCCGCTCGAAATCGTCAAACATGGCCCGCAAGCTGGTCGGCTGCACCAGTGGCGAATCGCCCGTGAGAATCAGAATTTGGCCGACATAATTTGCCAGCGCCGGCCGGCAAACCATGACGGCATGCCCGGTGCCCAACTGCGGCGATTGTTCGACAAACTCCACGCCCGGCCAATGCGCGAATTTTTCGCGCACCAAGTCGGCCCGATAACCCACCACGACCACCGTGCGCTGCACGCCAACTCGCGCAGCGTCTCCAACACATACTCGATCATCGGCCGCCCGCCGACAGGAAACAGCACCTTCGGCAAGTCGGATTTCATCCGCGTGCCTTTACCGGCGGCCATCACAATGGCAACGGGGGACAGCATTGTTTGTGCAGCTCGTCGTCAGGAGGAAATCGGTATTCCGAAGAGCTGCAATCATATCATCCGACCCGTGGTAATTACACCGGGGCGAAATGGCCCGTTCGCCGTAATGTCCGCCCGAAAATAATCGCTATCGTAGCGGCCAACAGAAGGGACACCGACGCCGGTTCCGGAACCACTTGCATTCCGCCGCCGCTTGCGCTGGTCATGTAGTCGAGCATGGCCTGAATGTCGAAGTTGTCAACTTTCCCATCGCCGTTGATGTCGCCAAATACCGTCAAATCGAAATCCGTGAGATGATTGGCAGCTTTGTAGGCGTTCAAATCGGTCAGTGCAGACAGCATCGCTGGAATGTCGTCGTTCGTGACTTGGTGATCGCGGTTGAAATCGCCAAATGGCACCAGGTTCGTTTGCACCCAGTTTTGGGCCGCAGTATAGGTTGCGGAAGTGATGTCGTTATTCGCGTTGGCATCGAACAACGCAAAAAAAGGCAGGGAAGGAGCGATGCCGGGATAAAGCGTTTGCTGATCAGAGAGCAGCACTTTGTCACGCATGGCAACCAAATAAATACCATCGGCGGGCGTCGAATTCGTGCCGGGATTGAGGACGGTTGTCATGTGTTTGTGCATCGACCCGTCGGCCGCAATGTTTTGAATGGTAAAACCAAATTGCGGATATGAAGCCTGTCCCACCGTGCCAACCGTTAGCGATTTCCCCGTCCCGACGATCGAAAAGGTTAGCGATTCTCCAGCCGGCACCGGACCAAAATCTGTACCGTTCCAATATTGCACGTCGCCCAAGACGTCGAAGGCAACATACTTGGGGGTTCCCGACGGCGGTGCGCTCGGCGGAGGTAAATTGCTGGGAGGATATCCGCTCGATGTGCCGGCCGCATTCGTGCCTGGGTTGCTAGTGGAATACGGACTGGAACTGCCGACATCACCAAAAAAATACGGGAACACTCGTTGTATATTGGCAGACATCTGAGTGCCGGCCGCGCCGTTGTCGTCAAAGCCATAGGTAGTAAGCTGTCCTGACTGGACGCGGGGCGAAATGTCATCAACCGCTAGCGCCGCCGTCGTCCAAATCAGAACAACCAGCGCAAGAGAATAACTCGGCAACTTCAAACGCATATAATCTTTCCTCCACTTCTGAAAAACGAATCGCTGGCAACGGGGCGATGCAGAGTATGCGACGCTCCGTTGCTTGGGCACAATCGAATTGCAGAACTGTTCCTCTCGGTTTATTACGCCATGCAGCAAAGTCCGACGAGGCGTCGTCGAAATCTTGCGATTAGAGCTAACGCCCCGCCCAAGCCCGCCAAAACCAAAGCAGATGGCTCCGGCACCAATGTTTGCGCGTAACTAATCGCCCCCTGCAGGGTCGGATCGGTGTCCGGATCGTACGTGGGATCGAATCGAATTGCCTGATGATCGTAGATCACGAGATACGGCAGCGATGTGCCGACATTGGCATTATTCGCCATTCGCAAATCCATTTCGAACAGATAAATGCCATCCGTTGGATCGGATCCGCCAGGTCCGTTGAGCACCGAGGTCAGGTGCTCGTGTAAGCCCTGATCGCCAGTGGACCAGGTTGTGCCATCGAACACCCCGCCAACGGTGGCAATCACGAACGGCTGAGCGCCCGTTGTCACCGTCGGCACCATCAGATTCGGATCGCGCTGCGAGATCAAACTTAGAGTTACGCCGGCGGGTGCCGGGCTATAGCTCGACCCATTCCATATTTGCAAATTGCTGAGAATATCAAACGTCAACTGACCGCCATTGGGCAACCCGCTCCCTGCTGGTAATGCGCTGCTGCCAACCGCCAGCGCATGGATACCTGGATCGCCAGTCACGTTTGGAGTCGAAGGATCGTCGAACGCAAAATTGAAAACCCGCATTGGGGGAGTAAACGTGTCGGTGTCGTCGCTGAAGCCGTCCGTCACGATCGGCTGGCCAGGCAGGCCAGACCACGTCGGCGAAAGATCAAAATCCGCGCGGGCCGCAATAGTCGTGTTAAGAATACTTACGGTCCCAACAAATACTGATATCCAAAATAATCGCATGAGTAATGTTCCCTCGGATCTTAGTTGTTCAAATTGGAATGAATAAAATAAAACCACCAACCGCCGAAGTTAATTTCCCGGCGGCAGCGCGAAATTAAAGGGCTTCGTCGCCCACGTGTAAATCTGCGATGAGCTGATCCCGTCAACGTGGCCATCGGCGTACAAATAGTTCGCTGTATCGCCATGCCGATCGACTGTTACCTCGCCCTTGATCGCGTCGAATACCGTCCCCGCCGCGATGTTCGGATTGCTGAACCAGTTCCACGGATGTGTATGGTCGTTCGTTAGTTGCACATCATAGGTGTCCGACAACTCGAACATCACAATCGTCTTCGACGTTTCCTTCAGCTTGTGGGCATTCGGAAACGGCGGCAGTCCATCGGGGGCCAAATAACCGTTCAAAGCGTAACTGGTCATTTTTGCCGCCATTCGAGTATCGCCATGCGGATCGTCGGGACATATGCGGATTGCATCCACGTCTTCCATGTACGATGCAATCGTGTAAATCCACGCCGATGTGTACAGGCCGGTCGTTAAGTCCGCGTCAACCGTGTGCGTCGTCAATGGCCACAAGCCATGATGCGTATCGCAGTATTGCCGCAACGCCAAACCAACTTGCCGCATGTTGCTGGCACATTTCATCCGCCGCGATGCCTCGCGAGCTGACTGAATGGCAGGCAACAGCAGTGCAATTAGTGCGCCGATGATGGCAATCACCACCAACAGTTCAACCAACGTGAAACCACGCCGACGCGCAAACATGCACGCATCCTCGAATGAAATAGGCACCCACTTACGGCTTAGCGCAACGCAAAACGCAGCGCAGCGAACTACCCACGAAGCGAATCACTTGCGCAATTAAGAACGATTGCTCACTAAGCAATCGGTGGCGCGCGGGGCTGAGCCGGAGAGAAGAGCGCCGGGCAAACCACGGTTTCCGGCGCCGGCGTCGAGAAAAGTTCGCACACGTCCAGCACGACTTCTGCCGGCGGCGTAGCGACAAAGAGTTGACCTAACGAATGATGCTGGCAAACCGCACAGTGTTCGCTATCGTGATCGCACTCATCATGCGAGTGACTGACAACAACCTGCGGGATGCCCTCGGTGGTGACAACCACAGCCGGCAAATGATCGTCGCCGTCGTCATGTTCGTGATGGTGCTGCAGCAGGTGTAACCCTTGCCCACCCAGCGCAATGGCACTGTAGCAAACCAAGGTCAATCGAGCTGCGAATCGCTGGAACATGTGGCAAATGGGCGGACTAGTGGACTAATGCAAACGCATTGCAATTAGCCTATGGGAAATCGAAGGCCAAGTCAACTGATTTTCCTCGTTCTTAATGGACCATAAGGTATTCAATTTGCACACAGGCTGGTACGTTTTCGCACTGGCTGAATGGTGATATGCTGATCGAACTGGCCGGGTTGTTCCCTTTCAAAAGGATATTGCCATGTCTGACAAATCGAAGCACACCCATTCTCATGGACCCGGATGCGGCCATACTGCGATCGAGCATGCAGGCCATACCGACTACTTGCACGAAGGCCATCTTTGTCATCAAGAGGGTGGCAAAGTTGAGGAACACAATATTGAAATCTCCAAGGTGAATCCTGATGGTTGCCACAAACTGAACGGCAATACGGGGCACGATGCCAAGCACAAGCACGGCCCCGGCTGCGGTCATGAAGCTGTCCCGCATGGCAACCACGTAGATTATCTGGTTGACGGTCATTTGCATCATCAGCACGGCGACCACTGCGACGATCATGGTCCGGTGAAAGTGAAATCCTAGACCGCACCCGACGAACCTTGCAGCGGGCAGAACAACACCGGCTCGTCAGGTGTCCGGCGTCTAGTAACAGGCCACTGCGCCAGCCGCGCCGCCGTGCGATTGACTTGCAGGGGGTGCGCTTCAAAAAGAAGTTGCAACCGCAGGCAAGCCGCGACCAGCCGTGGGAAATTGTGTTTTACCGCTGTGCCGGATTATAGCAACTCAAATTCATATGCAATAGAGTTGCAAAAAGAAATCTTTTTGGATTCTCAAGGCAGTTGCAAGTAAACTGATACTCGATGACTGCCTGCTTTCGAAATTTGACGTGTTGGACGCTCGGCATCTTCCTGTGTCAGGCCACTGCGCAGGCGTACGTGATTCACCTGGGTGATAAGTGGGGCCAGGCGGCGCCGGGCGATGCTGTCACCATCACTTATAGCTATAACAATTTTCTGGATGGTGGCCTGAAAGGACCCGACGGCGTTTCGCTGTCGGTTTCTCTGATTCGCGCCTCGGTGGAAGAGGCCTTGGGCTTGTGGGCTAGCGTCGCGCCCTTGAACTTTGTCGAGGTGCCGGACCACGGCCCGCCAGCAGCGATGTCGGTGTATCCCGATGGTCAGTATGGGCAAATTCGCTTCAACCATGTTTACATCAACGGTCCCGACATTCCGGGCCAGCCACCGATGATCAAAGCCGAAACGTATTACCCGGTGCCAGAATTTGCAGGAAACCTGGCCGGCGATGTATTTTTTGACGACGGCGATCCGTGGCAGAAGCAAGGTACGCTCCCCACTCCCGATGTCCTAGGCGCTGCAATTCACGAACTGGGGCATTCGCTAGGGTTAGACGAGTCAGAAGATCCAACGTCCAACATGTATTACATCTTTACGCGCTACAATGGACCCGGCACGGGAGCATCGTTGAAACCAGACGACATTGCCGGCATCCAGGCAATCTACGGAGCAGGCGTGGGTTCCGTCACACCGCTGTCAGTTCCCGAACCGAGCACGACAATCTTGGCGGCATTGGGCTTTATTCCGTGGCTGGCCCTCCTGGCGGAAGTTTGTTCGCCAGCGCCAGTCGGTGTTCATCCGTTGCGGGAGTGATGTAATCGTTCGTCACCAGGCTGCGACCCTCACAGCGAGAATAGAGTTTGCCATTGGTCAACAAGATTGTGTACGAGCGGACATAACTGATCGTCGAAATCTCCAGCACCCCCGCGCTAGAGGTCTCACCAATGGGCAAAATGGCGACTTCATCGCCAACTGAAAGAGAGAGAATCGGATTTTCCATGAACCCCTGCGCCGTTCCAAGGCGGCCTCCTTAGCCCGGCAATCGTAGCCGATGCGGGCATCGTGCGCAACCCGAATGAAGAGGGGGAATTTGCCAACCACAGCAAGCCGGCCTGTGAATCTTTCAAGACAAAAATCTGAATTCCGTTTTTGATTTTGCTCGCGCTTTATGTCCAAGCGATGAACTTCGGCGTGGTGCGCGCGGGCGATAGCAAAACGGCGGCGCGGCGGCCGTCGGTAAAATAGGGGTCGCCCGTCAGATTGTGGCGCGGCGAAGTTGCCTCACAGGCACCAACACCTTCCACGTAGCCCGCGATTTCGATGCGGGCGGCCTGGAACAAATCTTCGACCACGTAATCGCGGGCTTCGTCCACTTCGCTGTCGATGCGGTGCGTCGTCAGATTCCAAGTTCGCCAAGTGAAGCGCACCCCAATATCGCGGCTGACTTGGCCAATCCACACCGGCACGCCTTGAAAGCGCAGCGGCGTGGCCCACAGCCGCAGGTGCAAACGTTCGTTGATCGAACTGCGAATTCGTTGCAGCGCAAAATCTTGACTCCGGCCATACAAATACAATGGACTGACCGGAGAATACCGATATTCCGAGCCCAAAAAAAACGAGCGAAACGTTTTCCAACAAGTGGCCAACGTGATGGTTTCCGTTTCATCCCAGCGGGCGCCGAAAGCACTGATGATGGTGGAAAACTCGCCGGCCACGGCCAAATTCACCGGGTCTCCTTCCCGCGTTGCTTTGCGGTTGGTCGTGGCCCGCGGGGCTGCGGCAATGCGCCGGCGGAGCTCCGGAATGTCGCACTCCACTAGCTGATCGGCCGAGAAGCGATTGATACAATCGTTGTGTAAGTAGTCGGCCTTTAAACCCGGCACCGGCACGCTGAACAGAAATTCTTTGTCGTCGTCGTAACCGAGCAGCCGCACATGAATTACTTTGCTGCCGGCGTCGAAGTGCGTGAATACAAACCCTTCTGCTTCGGCGCCGGGCAAAATGGGCGCAGCCGAAAAGCGTGCTCCTGGTAGAAGGCATCCATCTTGCGGTTGGCGCGCCGCGCGCCGATGATTTTGAGCGGCAGCACAATGAGGAGTGGCAGCAACAGCACCGGCAAGACCAGCCACAGGAAACCAAATTCCAATAGCTTGCGGCCGGCGGAAAAATGATTGGCCGCGGCCGCTTCGTGCGGCGAAAAATAATTCGGATCGATGCTCATCAAATTCAAGCGAAACGCCGCGCGGCTGCGGTTGGCAATTTTCAACCATACCGGCTGAATGTCGCGCCGCGCCATCGGCACGCCGAAAAATCGCCGACTCTCAACAGCGTCTAGCACGGCGACGGTTACTTCCACATCGTCCATGCACTGCGTTTGCGCCCGCGGTAAGAACTGCTGATCATCCTGCGCTGGTCGATAATTAACCGTCAGCCAGCGCAAAATGGGAAGATCGGCAACGGTCATCGGAATCCGTAATTGGCGAGCAATACTTAGTGGGAACTATCGGGTTGCAATCTGGATGAGTATACTGACAGCCGTTGAGCGCGGCATCATCTCTTCTTGCAGATTGGGTGGGTTATGTTCCGAAACTCTCTGTCCCGAATTTGTGTTGGCATCATTGTTTTGACAGGGGGTATTGCTGCTAGTCAGTCGATGGCGCAAGCTCCCGGCGGTCAAAAGGCAAAAGGCAACGATAGCCAGCCGGCTTCGCCCCCGGAAACGACCGCCGGTCCGGTCGCGACGGCCGATCAACTGGCTTCACTTAATGCTTTTGTCGGTGAATGGACCGGCGAAGTGAATCAGATCACGCTGCACATTTCGGCCAAATGGGATGCCCACAAAAAGTTCCTGCGGCGCGAAGTTTCGCTCTCGCAGGGTAAAGCGTCGCTGGGGGGCAGGCAGGAAATTGGTTGGGACCCGCTGGCGCGGCACATTCGCTCGTGGATGTTCAACGACGATGGCAGTTATACCGACGGCATTTGGAGCCTGGAAGGGAACGCCTGGCTGGTGCTGGCCACCCGGGTGCTGCCCGACGGCAAGATCACCAAAGCCACGCAGGTCTATAAATTTCCTGACAAAGATACGATGGTTTGGCAGCTCATTGGCGGCTCGATCGACGGCCAGCCGACGGACGATTTTGAAGTTACGCTGAAGCGGTCTACCGCCGCCAAATAGCCACCACGAAACAGACGATATACACGAAAATCGTCTGGACCGCGTTCTTTAAGGAATTTACCGAGTCAATCGTACCAGTCTCTGTTTCGTGTCTTTTTTTTCGTCGTTATCCATTGCCGTTCCGAATACTTCTGTGGTCATCACTATGTCCATCACAAGAATTGCTCTTCGTTCTGTTGCGTCGATGGTTGCGATGGTGTGGATAGCCAATCATTTGTTCGCTCAGCAGCCAGCGCAGCCGAAGTCGGGCGCGCCGGCGGCAAATCAAAAAGCCGCGCCATCAGCCAATCAAACGAAGGGTGGTGCCGCTCCTGCTTCCACGAAGGCGCAAATCGCGGCCAGCCCGGCGTGGAAGCAGATCAACGACGAATATCAGAAATGGCTGTCGTCGCAGGCCATTTACACGCCGGCCGATATCCAGCGCATCAACGCCAACTTGGCCGCCCGAATTCAGTCTATGCCCGCCAGCGAAATGCAAGGGTTCGTCGACGACTGGCAAGCGAAACTCAAAGTGCTCAACGGCAAAAACTTTCAGGACGCGCAGCAATGGTTGGGTGCTTACCTGTCTGTGCTCACTGATGGCTACCGCCGGCAAACACTGAAAGAATTGGGCTTAACCGATGTGGCCAATATGAGCGCCGCCCAGCTTGACGATGCCATTGTGCGCATTTCGTGCCCAGCAACTGTCGACTAGGCAAAGCCAGGCTGCCTATAACCAAAGTCAGCAGCAGATGGCTCAAATCGTTCAGCAGGACAACGCCGCCACGCAAGCCGCTGTTCAGCAGGCTGGTTCCCCGGGTACCGGGCGTTTTGGAACGACCCAATCTCGCGCACCGCGATTTAATGCAGCGCCTAGCCCACAGATGCCCATGTATGTCGATGGCTACGGGCGCATTGGCTATATGTTGCCGTTTTAGCATCGATCATTTGCATCGGCCCCGTTTTGCCAAGGAATGTGCCATGCAGCTCGCCAACAAGATGACTCTGCTGACCCTCGGGCTGCTCTCTCTGCAGGCGAGTCTGGCCGCTGCGCCCTTGCAATCGGTCATGGTCAGACTGAGCGAAGACGACGCTGCGAAAATCGGCGCCGAAGCCTACATCTACGGTTATCCGCTGGTGACGATGGAAATGACGCGCCGTGTGATGACCAACACCGATATCCCCAAAGATAATCACGCGTCGATGGGGCAGTTTCACAATGCGCGGACCTATCCCGATGCTGCGTTCCGCGATGTCACCGCGCCGAACGCCGACACGCTTTATTCCACCGCCTGGCTCGATTTGGCAAAGGAGCCGTACATTCTCAGCCTGCCCGATGAAGGCGATCGGTACTATTTGATGCCGATGCTCAGCGGCTGGACCGATGTGTTTCAGGCGCCGGGCAAGCGCACCACGGGTGACAAAGCACAGAAGTACGCCATCGTGGGTCCCGGTTGGAAAGGCCGCCTGCCCGACGGCGTGCCGGCGTACAACTCGCCGACCGATATGGTTTGGGTTTTAGGCCGCACCTACTGCACCGGCACTCCGGAAGACTACAAAGCGGTCCATGCGCTGCAAGATAAATACTCGCTCGTGCCGCTCAGCAGCTACGGCAAATCGTACACTCCGCCCAAGGGCAAGGTCGATCCGAAGATCGACATGAAAACGCCGGTCCGAGAGCAGGTCAACAACACGGATGCCGGCGAGTATTTCAAGCTGCTGGCGACACTACTGAAAACGAATCCGCCCGCCAAAGCCGATGCGCTCATGGTCGAAAAGCTGTCCAAAATCGGCCTCGTGCCCGGTAAAGATTTTGACATCGCCAAACTCGACCCCGCGGTGCAAAAGGGATTGCAATACGCCATCAAACCGGCGCTCGAAAAAATCGCCGGCCACATGAAGGACGCCGGCAAAACTATCAACGGCTGGGTCTACCCCGTGCCCGGCGGCGAGTACGGCACCGATTACCTGCAGCGCACCACCATCGCATTCTTTGGTCTGGGCTGCAATCGCACGAAAGACGCCGTCTATCCGACTTCCGAAACCGACGCCGACGGCCAACCGTACAGCGGCGCCAACAAATACGTGCTGCACTTCGCCAGCAAAAAAGAGCTGCCACCGGTGAACGGCTTTTGGTCGCTGACGATGTACGACGCCAACTATTTCTTTGTCGCCAACCCGCTGAACCGCTACACGCTGAGTGCCCGTAACGATTTGAAAGAAAACGCTGACGGCTCGATCGATCTCTACATTCAAAACGAATCGCCGGGCCCAGAAAAAGAAGCGAACTGGCTCCCTGCGCCCAAAGACAAATTCGTGCTGATGCTGCGGATGTACTGGCCCAAAGAAAAAGACCCGTCGATCATCGACGGCACGTGGCAACCGCCAGCGGTGAAGCTGGCGAAGTGATTCGCGGTGACATGCCCTGACGTTTACGAAGGGCGTGCTGCCACTTCCCGCACGCCCTTCGCGGACTCAGAGCGTGCCACCCGTCCGCTGGGGGCCGCCTGCGGTCGCCCCCAGCCATTCTCCACTCCCTGATAGCAAACTGGCCCACTGCCAAGGGCCGGGTCATATTGAAAAACCGTCGTCCGCGCGGTATATTTGATTGTGCAGGAACTGCTCGCGAAGGGTAGTTCATGATTCAATCGCCCAGCAACCGCGCGATGAGTTGTTGACGGTGCGATTTTCTTGGCCACGCTGGCCATCTCCGACCCGATGTGTGCCGCCTCTGCGGATCATCTTTGCAGCTAGCGTTTGATGACAAGACAAACCCGTTTACCCCTCCGAGGTGCTTTATGACCGATAAAGAAATGATTACCGAAGAAGTGAAAGAAGCGGGCCGCCTACTGGGCCATGGCGCCGCGCTCGTGCTGGGGCTGCTGCTTCTGATCGTCGGCCTGGCGATGGGAGTCAGCCTCGTCCTGCTGCCCGTGGGCCTACTCGTCGGGCTCGCCGGCTTCCTGCTGATTGTTTGGGGAATGTATATGAATGCTCAGCCACCGGCTAGCAATGACAAGGTTTGAATTTTCGTCGCCTGCCCCAGTTCAGTTTTTCGCACATCAAGTTGTCTAAAACATTAAGTGCTTCGAGAGCGCATGGTGTGTTCTTAAAATCGCGCCGGCCCATTTCAGATATGGCTGCGCGGAAATCAGCTGTAACTTGCGCCAAACAATTGACATTGCAGCCTGCGTCCCATAAGTTCAGGACGATTGAACTGCTCGCGATCGGCCGTTCATGCTATTCGAGATGCTCGCGTTAATCAAATTTGCATGAGCGCGGAGTCATTGTGCCGCCACGCTGGCTGGATACAGCATCGTGCAGGGAATGCGCACGATTCGTTGACTTCATTTCTATCCCGCGCCGCTTACTTTACAGCCCAGGAAGACTTATGTTCCGCAGTCCAAAATTCCAGACAATCGCCTTTGCGGCCGCCGGTGCGCTGTTGGGTTACATTATTGCCACATGCAATCTGCCAGCCGTCTTCGGAGCCGATGACAAAAAAGCTTCTTCACCTGCCAGTGCGCTGCAGACGGCTGGCACGCCGGGTTCGCCAAGCGCCACCACCACCATCGATGGCAAACAACTTCCGCCGCCGGACCCGAAATTCGGCGGTCTGATCAAGGATAACGCCGCACAATCGAAAGCCTGGTGGGCGCCGCGCATCGTGCCGCCCAAGCAAGCGCCCAACGTGCTCTTGATCATGACCGACGATGTCGGCTTCTCTGCCCCCAGCACTTTCGGCGGCGTCATCCCCACGCCGACGCTGGATCGGATCGCCAAGAACGGTCTGCGGTACACGAATTTTCACTCCACCGCGCTTTGCTCGCCGACGCGCGCGGCACTGATCACCGGGCGTAACCATCACTCGGCGGGCTTCGGCGTGGTCTCTGAACAATCCACAGGGTTCCCCGGCTACGACAGCATCATCGCGAAGGATAAAGCCACGATCGGCCGCATCCTGAAGGACAACGGCTTTGCCACCAGTTGGTTTGGCAAAGACCACAACACTCCGACCTTCGAAGCCAGCCAGCTCGGGCCGTTCGATCAATGGCCCATCGGCATGGGCTTCGAATACTTTTATGGCTTCGTCGGCGGCGACACCAGCCAGTGGGAGCCGAACCTGTTTCGCAACACCACGGCGATTTATCCGTATGTCGGTCATCCTGGATGGAATCTGACCACCGCCCAGGCCGATGACGCCGTCGAATGGTTGAACCAGACCAACCAGATCGATCCCAGCAAGCCGTTCTTCTGCTACTACGTTCCCGGCGGCACTCACGCGCCGCATCATCCAACGCCTGAATGGATCGAAAAAATCCACAACATGCACTTGTTCGACGGCGGCTGGAACAAGCTCCGCGATACGATTTTCGCCAATCAGAAAAAGCTTGGCGTCATTCCGCAAGATGCCCAGATGACGCCGTGGCCGAAAGATCTGTTGAAGAATTGGGACGACCTGACGGCGGACGAGAAGAAGATGTTCATCCGCCAGGTGGAAGTCTACGCCGCCTATCTGGCTTACACCGATCATGAAATCGGCCGCGTTGTTCAAGCCGTCGAAGACATGGGCAAGCTCGATAACACGCTCATCATCTACATCAGCGGCGATAACGGCTCCAGCGCGGAAGGCACTCTCGTTGGCACCCCGAACGAAGTTGCCATGTTCAACGGCGTCGAAGTGCCGGTCGCAGATCAATTGAAATACTTCTACGACGCCTGGGGCAGTGACAAGACCTACAACCACATGGCCATTGGCTGGACCTGGGCCTTCGATACGCCGTTCAGTTGGACCAAGCAGATCGCTTCGCACTTCGGCGGCGTTCGTCAAGGCATGTGCGTTTCGTGGCCGGGGCACATCAATGATTTGGGGGGCATTCGCAATCAGTTCCATCATGTGATCGATGTCGTGCCCACCATTCTCGAAGTCTGCGGCATTCCCGCGCCCGAGGTCGTCGATGGCATCAAGCAAAAGCCGATCGAAGGCACCAGCTTTGCGAACACGTTCGACAAAGCCAATGCCAGCGCGCCATCGAAGCACAAAACCCAATACTTCGAGATGATGGGAGACCACGCCATTTATCACGATGGTTGGATCGCCAGCACAAAAGTCATCCGTCCGCCGTGGATCGTGGCCGGCCCGGTCAACCAGGACCCGCTGAATAACGTGACGTGGGAGTTGTACGACCTGAGCAAAGACTGGACGCAGTCGAACGATGTGGCCAGCGCCAATCCCGCCAAGCTCAAGGAGCTGAAAGAACTGTTTCTGGCTGAGGCCAAAAAATACGAGGTCCTGCCGCTCGACGCCAGTGTGGCCACACGGCTCGTGGCGCCGCGGCCCAACATCACGGCGGGCCGCACCGAGTTCGTTTACACCAGGCCGCTCACGGGCATCCCGCAGGGCGATTCTCCACTACTCCTCAACACTTCTTACACCATCACTGCCGATGTGGAAATTCCCAAAGCGGGCGCTGAAGGAATGCTGCTCACCTCCGGCGGGCGCTTCGGCGGCTACGGTTTCTATTTGCTCAAAGGCAAACCGGTTTTCCTTTGGAACATGGTCGATTTGAAACGCATTCGCTGGGAAGGCCCCACCGCGCTCACGCCGGGCAAGCACACTGTCGAGTTCGATTTCAAATACGATGGTCTCGGCGCCGGCACATTGGCCTTCAACAACATGAGCGGCATCGGCCGCAGCGGTACCGGTGTACTCAAGGTCGATGGCAAGGAAGTGGCCAACCAAAAAATGGAGCACACTCTGCCGCTCATTTTGCAATGGGACGAAACTTTCGACATCGGCTCCGACACCGGCACGCCCGTGGACGATAAGGATTACCAAATTCCATTTAAGTTCACGGGCAAGCTTAACAAGTTGACGCTCAAACTCGATCGGCCGCAGTTGACGCCGGCGGATATCAAGCTGCTCGAACAAGAAGGCCAGCGCAACAACAAAGCCAGCGAGTAGCAACGGCAATGCGTATGTTGACGAATTCAAACCAGATGGCTGAAATTGCGATGCACAAAGCGTTCCTGTTGTTGGTGACTGCGTTGGTCGAAGCGGCGACGGGCTTGTCGTTGGTGGTGCTGCCCGCGCTACTGTTGATGCTGCTCTTTGGAATTCGGCAGCCTGCCGCGGAAACTGTTTTAGTCGCTCGATTCGCCGGCGGGGCCTTGCTGGGCCTGAGCATTGCCGCCGGAGTTGGCAGCAGCGATCGACCCAACCGAGCGCAGTTGGGAACCATCGCCGGCGCGCTGGTGTACGATGCCGCGGCGGCGACGCTCTTGTCGTTTGCAGGACTTTCGTTGGGTTTCGTCGGAATCGGGCTGTGGCCCGCCGTGGTGTTTCATTCCGCGTTGGCGGTCTGGTGTCTCGTGTGCCTTGTGGAAATGCGCCGGGCGATTTGAAATCTCGAACAAACAGGAGAATCGATCCATGTCTCAGCGATGTAGGCAATTCCAATTCCTTGCCGGCGGGGCGATGATTGTGGCGGCGACCATCGCCATCACGCTGCATTTTGGTTGGGTCGCCTTGGCGAGAGCCGCCGATGCCCCCAAGGCCGCTGCGCCTGCCGCGGCAGCACCGGCTGTTAATCCCGACGAGCAAGCGATTCGCGCCACGGCCGACGCCTTCGTCAAAGCCTTCAACGCCGGCGATGCCAAAACCATCGGCACACAGTGGACCGCCGACGCACAGTACACCGACGAATCTGGGCAGACCTTTGTAGGCGCGGGCGAGATCGAAAAAGCCTACGCCAGCTTGTTCAAGCAATATCCCGGCGCGAAGGCGACGGTGTTCATCGACTCGATTCAATTTCTTGGTCCCGACATCGCCATTGAAAAGGGAATCGCCAAAGTGACGCCGGCCAAAGGCAGCCCCTCGGCTTCGCGCTACCATGTGGTGCATGCCCGGCGCGACGGCAAATGGGTAATGGTGGTCGGCCACGACTCGCCCTATGTCTCTGCTTTCGACGACGATTATTTGAAAGACCTGGCCTGGCTGGTCGGCGATTGGAAGAGCGACGCCAAAGATCAGCCGCTGCGGATGAAGTTCGATTGGATGGCGCAGCGAAACTTCATCCGCAACACGTACCAATTTGCCGACGGCGGAAAATCGGCACTGACCGGCGGGCAGATGATCGGTTGGGATCCCAAGACCGGGCACATTGTCTCTTGGCATTTCGATGCCGAGGGGGGCTTCGGTCACGACACCTGGACCGAAGACGGCATGAAATGGATCATCCGCGCTCACGGAACGTTGCGCGACGGCAGCGACAGCCAGGCGGTCAACATTTTGACACAGGTCGATCCGAACGCCTTCACCTGGCAATCGACCAAACGCACGCTGGATGGCGTCAACTTGCCAGACGTGCCGCCGATCAAAATGGTGCGCGTCGAGCAGAAATCGGACGACAAACAGAAATGATTGGACCCGTGCGTAAATCCATCGGATCGAACACCCAAAATTCAAGGCGTAATTTCATGAACAAGCTTTTCCTTCAGCCGCTCGCGATTTCCGTCGTGCTGTTTTCAGCGTGCTTCGTTTTCGCGCGGTTTCGGCGGCACACATCCGGAAGGTGGCGGGCGCCAGGAAGCGGGCGGCTCGCATTACTCAGATACCCAGCGCAACAGTTTTGGCGGCAACGAGAGTCAGCGCAACACATTTGGTGGCAGCGAAAGCCAACGCAACACATTTGGCGGTTCTGAAACTCCGCACAATACGCTGAGCACGAACCCCAGTGAACGCAACAATTTTGGCGGCGAGCCGGGTGCTTATCATCCGGAAAGCGCGGCCGGTCAGCAATATCCCAAGTCGATGCAGCAATATCAGGCGGCTGGGCACACCGCCGTGCCCACCGATGCCGGTTATGGCGCCAATCGCGCCGCGCAGCCGGTCAATCCCACCAACGCGCAGACCGCCGCCGCGGTGGCGGCGCGGAATTCGAATCCGGCTGCCGCCGGCGCGTTTAATTCGAGTTGGTACGGTGCGCATCCCGATGCCTGGCATGCCACGGGCTGGGCCGCCGGCGACGAATGGCACACCGGTTCTTGGGCCGCCGTAGCGCCAGCCGTCGGCATGAGCGCCGCAGTTCAACCGGTTCCCTACAACTACGGCGGCTACGCCGGCACGCTGACCGGCCCTAGTCCGCCCACGACGCAGCCGCCAACCAGTCCCGATCAGAATTACAATCAGGCTTCGACACTGGCTCAGACTGCTGCGCCACCGAGTCCGCAATCGGGCGGTTGGACGCCGCTGGGCGTGTTCGCATTGGTTCGAAATCAGGAATCGACTCCGCACTTGCTGATGCAACTGGCCGTTAACAAGTCGGTGGCGCTGGCCGGCAATTACACCGACTTGGTGACCGACACCATCCAACCCGTGCAAGGATCGGTCGATAAGCAATCGCAGCGCGTCGCCTGGACCGTCGGCAGCAACAAACAAACCGTTGGCGAAGCGGGACTGTACAATCTGACGCAAGACGTTGCCCCCGCGATCATCCACGTCGGCCCCGACAAAATGCAACAATGGCTCTTGGTGCGAATGAAGCAAGCAGCATCCACCGGCGGGAAGTAATAAGTTGGGCGCCGTACGTTCTCTTCTCTCTCCCCGCCGCAGCAGAGGGTTGGGGTGAGGGGTTGCGTTTTCTCCCCTCACCCCTTTGCGGGAGAGGAGTCGGGGGTGAGGGGTAATCACAATCTTGGCGGCTCAATGCAATCGTCGGTCACCAGCCGCTGCGGCTCCGGATAACCCGCCGGCACGCCGGGGGCGGTGACGCTCTGGCCGGCTTCAATCCGCGCGGCAACGGTTCGATTCAGCTCCAAGAGCTGTGCCAAAAGTTCGCCCGCTGGATCGAAACCGTAAGCGTCCATCGAGGCAGGTTTAATTAAGCCCGATGAGCGAGCAGGATCCTCAAGGAGGCTAGCACGATACTTACCGCATTGGGCGTAAGATTTTTAATTATTTGATTGGTCCTCAGCACACAGCAATCGACGTAAGTCTTTTGCATAAAATACTTTGCTTATTTAAGAGTTTGCCTGGAATCTGCCTTCGCATTTGTATCTGGCCGGGAACTAGGCGAATCCAGTAGTCGAAGGCCTGGCGATAGTGGCGGCTGAGATCGGCGCCGCGTTTTTTCATTTCGATCAGCACGATGGGCTTCCAAACCAGATCGGCAAAGGCGATGCCGCCGTCTTCGGTCCTTTCGACCCGCATTTCCAGTTCCGCGCCGGTTTCTTTGAGTCCCTTGTGGCCGAAAGCTTGGAACAGGCGGTCGAGGAAGATTTGGGCTTCCCCCTTTTCATCGCCCCGGATGTGCGTAGACACACCACGCGGTGAAGGCGGAGAGCAGTCCCTTGCGGGTATTGTCCATGACGGTCACGGGGATGAGCTTAACGGGCGGATTGGCAGCGGTCAACAAATTGCCGGATTCGTCCATTTTAAATCTTCGGAATTGGGCCACCGATGTGTTAGCATGTACACCATTATCGTTTGCTTCGCCGGATTGGCCGGCGACGATTCGTCATCGGGCAGACACAACCCTGACGCGCATTGCAACTCCGATTGACCGCAGGAAAATGGCCTCCCGTCAACGGACCGTAAATACCTCGTATTTTTTCCCGACAGATGTGCAACACGAAGCGAACTTGCGATTCGACTTTTCCCTCCGCTGTGCAACCACTGCGCAACGATCGAGGCGCCGTCGGCGCGCCGGATTCCGCGTGTGTCCCGAGAAATTGGGCCTGTTTTCACTTCGGCCGCTGCACGCCTCGATACGCAATCAGCGGCTGTGCCCAGAGCGCGGGAAAAGTGAGGGTAAAATGTTTTTCGAAACAGCCTCTTTTTCCAGGCTCAAATCGCCAACATTTCACCCTCGATTTTTTATTTTTGCGATCGCGCGTCGTGTGCGACGATGGAGACGGCAGCCAGCAAAGATTACCACGGAGTCACGGAGAAGCGGAGAAGCATAGCGCGGAAGGTGGAAGTAAGGTGGATATGCTTGGCACAAAATGCTCTCTTTTTCGATGGTTTTACTGCCACATGTCCACTCCTGGTTTTATTTTTGGTGCGCATGCCTGTCCGTGCTCCGTGGTCCGTGGCAACGGACCACCCAGCATGTTGCACTCTCACCCCGGCTCTCTCCCCGATGGCGAGGGAGAGGAACAACAACGGACAACCGACTACGGACCAGGGACAAATCCCGTGCGACAGTCGTGCGGCCATGTTTTCCGAAAACGCCTGGTTTTCCCAGCTCGTTTCGCAAACATCGCCGCATCGATTTTTTAATTTTTGTGCGAACGCGCGCGGAGATAGCCGCCGCGATCCGCTCTCTGACGGTCGCGGCTTGCACTGATCCCTCTTCAAATCCGCACGAAGATTTTTTGGCGGTACATCCAGACGCAGATGAGCCACAGCACGACCACGACCAACAGCGATTCGGCAATCGGCTGGTAATTAGCGCCGAACAGTTGGAACACGTGCGGGCCGAAATGCGTTTCCAAAGTGCGCTCGATCCACGGCGTCAGCAGTTGCGACAGACAATACACCGCCAGCGAATTCATGCCCACGACCACCAGCGGCCAAGTCCAACGCCGCCAGCCAGCAAGTTCCATCAGGCCGTAGAACGCACCGAGCATGAGCAGCACCCAGCCGGTGCTGTAGAGCGTGAACGAGGGAGTCCAAATGCGTTTGACGATGGGACACAGCCCGACAAGTTCGACGAGCGTGCCCGCCGCCAATGCTGCCATACCCCAGCCGATCAGCCGCCAGAATTTGGATTTTTCGGCGAGCGAGCCGCGCAACAACTGGCCGGTCAGCAGGCCGAAAATCATGGTGGCCAGCGACGGAATGAAGTTGAGCGTGGTATATCCTTCTTTGTCGAACAGAAATGGCTCCGGTCGTGGAAACAAGTTCAGAAACCAACGATCGAAAACCGCCGCCGCGTTGGTGTTTTTATCCCAATGGGCCGTGAAGCCCGTGAAATGCGACCAATCGGCGGGAATGCCAACCGTTGAATAATCGAAGGCCGGATCAGGCAACGGAAACAGCACAAACAGCAACCAATAGCTAACCAAAATCGTTCCCGCGGCGAGGGCTTGCACCCATGTCGGTCGATTCCACAGCAGAAACAAGAACACGTAGCCCAGCCCAATTTGGGTGAGCACATTTTTGAACACGAAATTCGTCTGCGGCCGGCCGTTGCTGTACAGAAAAATGCCCAGCACAATCAGCACCGCCGCACGGAACAATGCATGACCAAACATGCGCCGATAACTTTGTCCTTTGGCCGCACGCGAGGCGTAAGAATACGCCATTGCCACGCCGACCATAAACATGAACGCCGGCTGAATCAAATCCCAAAACGAGCAGCCGGCCCACGCAACATGATTAAACTCGCGACCCAAGAATGCCCACACGTGGTTGTCGGGAAACTGTTTGGCGACCTGCGGAAAGCCGAGGCCTTCGGTGGCCATCGCCAGCATGATGAAGCCGCGGAAGGCGTCGAGCGACACCAGCCGCCTGGAGCCGGGTTGCGGAAGTGGCTCGCTCATGGTGGGATCGGCATCCTGTACCTTCGAGGCCGATTTCAGCGACTCCCTCTCTCCTTCGCGGGAGAGGGTTGGGGTGAGGGGAACGCAGTTTGGTTCATCGCCCCCTCACCTTGCCCTCTCCCACCAGGGGAGAGGGTTCTGCATTGCTCATACCGTAATCTCGTATCCTTTGCGTTGCTCGCGCGAGAGCATGGCATTGGCTTGACTGTCGCCGACAATTTCTTCTTTTTCCGGATCCCACTTCAGCGGGCGATTCATACGAATGGCGATGTTGGCCAAATGGCAAGTGGTGAGTGCCCGGTGGTGCGTGTGGACGTCGGAAATGGGCAGCGATCGGTCGCGGACGCACTCGATAAAATTGCCCATGTGGTTGCCAGGTTTTTTGCCTTTGCACAACTTCACAAGATCTTCTTCCGGCACCGGCGTTTCCGCCAGGCTGGCGATGACGTTGCCACTGATGTCTTTCAGCCGATCGCGGTTGACAAAAACTTCGGCGTCCTCGCCTTCGATCCAAATGCCGTTGTCGGGGCCTTCGCGGACAATCAGCTCGACGCCGTTGGGGTACAGGCACGTGATGTTGAACTTGATGGCGGTGTTGTAGCGGTCGCTGACGGTGGGAAAGCCATTCTCGAACGGCACGGGAAGCGTGGCGGCGGCCTCGACGCTGGTGGGACCGCTGTGGTCCATGCCGATGGCCCAGGTGGCGATATCGACGTGATGCGCTCCCCAGTCGGTGAGCTTGCCGCCCGAGTATTCATACCACCAGCGGAATTCGTAGTGCGTGCGGCCGGCGGGGTAACTTCTATTCGAAGACTGGCTTTTTTCTCCCTGCACGTATTCAGCCAGCGGCGCCTGACCCAACCACTTTTCAAAGTTCAAATTGCTGGGCACATCAGCCTTGGGCAGCGGGCCGCAACTGGGGCCGTTGCCGATCGAGCAAGTGACCTTCTTGATTTTCCCCAATTTTCCGAACTGGGCCAAGGCCACGGCCTGCAGGAACTGGTAGCGAAAGCCTTTGCCGGGTTTTTCTTTCGTGCCGCTATTCTGTGGCGACACGCCGAATTCGCTGCGCTGCTGAGTGCCCACCTGAAACACGCGACCGGTTTGCTTTTGCACCTGGCAAATCTTCTTGCCTTCATCAATGGTGAGCGTCAGCGGCTTTTCGCAGTACACATCTTTGCCCGCCTGCATGGCCTCGATGGCAATTTTGCTGTGCCAATGATCGGGCGTGACGACGGTGACCACATCGATATCTTTGCGATCGAGCACGCGGCGATAGTCGTCGTAAGCGTCCGCCTTTCCGCCAGCAACTCTCTGTCCCCATTTTTCGAGATGGTCGCGATCGACATCGCACACCGCCACGATATCGCCGAAGCGTTTCACCTGCGGGCCAATCGCGCCGTTCCAGCGATCGCCGGTGCCGATGCAACCAACAACGTGGCGATCGTTCTTCGAACTCTCTTGGGCCTGCAAAGAAGCCGTGAACCAATACGGATTGACGGTTGCGGCTGCCGCGGCCGATCCGGCGATGGCGGCCGATTTCAAAAACTGTCGCCGATTGTGCGTAAATTGTGTTGCCATATTCGACCCTTCGTGTGTGCGCGTGAGTTCCAGCGTGCAGTCAAAACTCTTCCCCCTAACACGATGGATTCTAGCCAGCGGCGCATAGTAACGCAAAGAGGCGAACAACCGCTGCGGAGCGCGACTTCAGGCAACTGGCGATGCGATGGCTGTGGTTTCGAGCACTGCCTGGAGCGAGCCAGATTCCTGGTCGTCAGCCGGCAAATCTCGGCCATTCGTGGGCGATTCCGAGTCTGCGACGGAATAATATTGACGCGGGACCAAATTCACCGGACCACGGTTCTTGGCTTTGGCACGTTCCGGCACGGCTACAAAGGGCCCGGCAAATTCGTGCATCGGTCCAATCCTGCCGCAGCGAGCCACGCGCACGACCACTTCCAGATAATCGGCCGAACTGTTTACCAGCAGCAGCGAGAGATGCTTCGCCTGAAACTGCGTCTGCGACAAGATGCTCACGCCCGAGGCAGAAATGTTCCGTGTCACGGCACGGTACAGAGTTCCGGTGGGATGAAACTGCTCGTCGAGCGGCATGACCGAGACCGGAACCACCAGCGGATACCGCGGACAACGGCGACGTTCAGGACCGCGGTAATGGGTTTTGTCGTGAACCAATCGCTGGACGAACTGCCCGGCCTCGTCGGCTGTCATAGAACGTCCGACCAACCAGGCGAGCCAAAGTTTTGCTTCGTTCAACATGCCCCGGTCCTCGCGAACCATCCCCTCATGGGAACTGCTGTAAGAACGGTATCGCTCAGAACTCTAACTCTCCAATCCGACGGAGGTCGGCCAGGTTGCAAAGTCTCGCGGGCGGTGCGGTTGGGGGCACGACGATCTCACGCGATTTACCGATTGCGGCGCATGCCGACGTTGCAAAAAAACAACATCGACGAGCGGGCGGAGATTTCGCGCAGCCACAAATCAGAAGTCGGTCAACGATTTTGGCGGCCAGGCGGCCCGAACCGCGTTCAGGACCGATACCACGTCGATCAGCTCCTGCAGCAAGGCCCCGCCCACCGGGTGCAAATAGCCGGCGGCCGCCACCAACATGGCCAGCAAACTGGCCGCCATGCCTCCCACGGCGCTTTGCAGGGCGATGCGTCGCATGCGGCGGCTGATGTGCATAAATTCGTCGACGCGCTCCAGCGAGGTGTCCATAATAACCGCGCCGGCGGCATCGCCCGTAATTTCGTTTCCTGTGCCAAAAGCTAGCCCTACGGTGGCGGCCACAAGGGCCGGGGCGTCGTTGATGCCATCGCCCAGAAACAGAGTCTTTGCCCGCTCAGTTTCCCGGCGAACGATGTTGACTTTGTCTTCCGGACTTTGCTCGGCATAAATCTCTTGGATGCCGACCTGCTCGGCGAGATACCGCACTTCGCTTTCTCGATCGCCGGAGACCAACAGCACGCGATCAAAGTGGTGTTTGGGGGTCAAATGATTGATGAACGAAACGCCTTCTTGCCGCGGTTGATCGCGGAAGCGATACGTGGCGGCGTACTGGCCGTCGATCAGAATCACGCATTCCAATCCGCCGGCGGTTGGCGGAAGCTGTTCAGCAAGTTGTGGCGCCAGTGCGGCAAGCTTGTTGCGGCTGGTGATTTGCAGTTTGTGATTGGCAACAATGCCGTGCAAACCTTCGCCGGGGCGTTCGTGAATTTCGGCGGCTTCGCACAGGGCGAGTTTTTCGCGCTGGGCGGTCATCACAATCGATTCGGCCAAAGGATGTTTCGAGTAACGCTCCAGACTGGCGGCCAAGCGCAGCACATCGAGCGGATTGAAGCCGGGCGCCGTAAGCTGCTCGGTCAGCCGCGGCTCGCCATAAGTCAGCGTGCCGGTCTTGTCGAAGATCACGGTGCGACAAGTATCGACCTGCTCCAGGACCGCTGGATCGCGAACGATGATGCCGCGCCGCGCCGAAAGCGAAATGCTGCCGATGATCGCCACGGGAATGGCAATCAACAGCGGACACGGCGTGGCGACAACCAGCACGGCCAAGAAGCGAAGCGGTCCGTAAGGTTTAGGCGCTGCAATCCATGCCGCCACACCTATCGCCACCGCCAGCGGCGTGTAAAGCGCGCCCAACTGATCGGCCAATCGGCGAATTTGCGGTCGGCGCTGCTCCGATTCCTGCATTACGCGCATGATCTGGGCGTAGCGCGAATCGACGGCCCGGCGAGTGGCGCGAATCACGCAGCGCCGTTTCGCCGTTGATGGAGCCCGACAACACTTGCGAGCCCGGCGTTTTTGACATCTGGTACGGCTCGCCGGTGAGGTACGATTCGTCCATTACGCCGTGGCCTTCAATCACTTCGCCATCCACTGGGCAAATCTCGTGCGGAAACACAACCAGCTCATCGCCGACGGTGATGTCGGCCAGCGGTACATCTTGGAGCTGCGAATCGTAGCGGCGGTGGGCCACCGACGGCATGCGTTTGGCCAATGCCCGCAGTACGGAAGCGGCACTGCGAACGGCATAATTCTCGATGGCCTCGCCGCCCGAGAGCATCAGCACCACCAGCGTGCCTGCCAGATATTCGCCCAGCAGAACGGAAGTCATGATCGAAATGCCGGCCAACAGATCGGAGCCGAAATCGCGGAACAAAAGTTTGACGAGCAGTTCAAAGACGATCGGCCCTCCGCCCAATGCTAACGCCAAAAACAGTGGCCAATCGGCAGTTTCATGCGAGACGGCTGTGCCGAACCGCAAAATTAAATGAATCGCGATCGCCACAATCGCCAGCCCGGCGATGAGCATGTATCGACGGCCGTAAAGTCGCGAGAACCAAGCCCTCTCCATCAAATCGGCTTCCATTTTGCGCGTTTTAGCAACAGAGACCGGTTGGATCGTAACAGCGTTTGCGCCGCAACGAAAGCCGCCGCTGGCAATGACTTGCGTCGGGTTATGCGGGCTGCCTCGCCGGGCAATACAATGGAGATACGCTAAGCTGCAAGGGGGAAATCGGTGCGGGCTGGTCGATGGCCGTTCGTTGGCAATTACCAAGCAAGATTTCGCCCGTCGGCGGAAACCATTTCTACGCATGATGAAGGCCCAATCGTCCGACCAACCGGGATCGACGAACGGGGCGCAACCGCTTGACTGGTCGGCCTTGCTGACCCAGCACGAGCGCTGGTTGCGCACCGTGATCTATGCGCGCCTGGGAAGCAGCGAAGGGGTCGACGAAGTGTTGCAGGAAGTCTCGCTGGCGGCGGTTCGGCAGCGGTCGCCCATCAACGATCCAACGAAGGTTGCCCCCTGGCTCTATCGGCTGGCGGTCGTGCAATCGTTGCTGTATCGGCGAAAGCACGGTCGGCGGCGGAAGTTGATCGATCGCTATGTTCATGCTGCCCGGTGACAGAACACGATACAGGTACGTCCGAGCCGCTGACCTGGCTGCTGGCCGATGAACGCCGCCGCCAGGTGCGCGAGGCGGTGAAGCGATTGTCGCCCCGTGATGCGGAAATCTTGCTGCTCAAATACACCGAAGAATGGAACTACAACCAACTGGCTACGCGCTTGGGAATCAGCCATTCGGCAGTCGAAACCCGGCTGCACCGAGCCCGAGCCCGGTTGCGAAATGAATTAACGGCTTTAGACGTGAGCGAGGTACGAAAATGAACGATCCATTGGAATTGCAAAACAACTCGGGCGATGTGCAGCGCTGGCTCGATCGGCTCGTAGATGGCGAGCTGAACGACGACCAGCAGCGACAATTGCTGTTGGCTTTGGAAGCCCAGCCGGAGGCTGTTTGGCGGCACTGCGCTGACGTTTATTGAAGCGCAAGCCTGGCGACGCGAGATGCGCGGACTGGCAGCCGAACGACCGGTGAGTGTCGGCAATGAATTCGCCGCAGTGGCAACTCATTCTTCTGCCGCGAATCGTTCACAATCGATCGTGCCTCGCTGGCTGACAATGGCGGCAAGCCTGCTGGTGGCATTCACATTAGGCATCGTGTCCCGGCATATCTGGTCAAGCGGGGCAGGAAATCGAATCGGCGTTGCTGCGGATCCAACACTGGTGGCGACGGCCGGTCCAAACGCCCAAAGCGGTGATCCAAAAGCAACGGCGGTCATACAAGACAACCCCGATGTCTCGCCTATCAAGAGGCAAACCGTGCAAGTTTTACTGCCGTCCGACGACGGCCAGGAAGAGCAATCGGTGGAAGTGCCGCTGATGGAAGGCAATGAGCAAAAACTGCAATCGATGTTGGCCGAACATAAGCCCGTGCTGTCCGATGTCGAGAAAAAAATGCTGGAAAGCACCGGGCATGAAGTCGAACAGCACCGGGCGTTTTATCCGGTGAAACTCGACGACGGCCGCCAGGCGGTTGTACCGATGGATATTGTTGAAGTGCATTACGTCGGCGGCTGGCAGTGAGCGCAGTCGTCAGCCGTTGAAATCGTGAATTCAACCCGCAAAGCTGCGACCGGTGGTCGCGGCAATACTCGAATGAAAGGAGCGTTCACTATGCAAACCGATTTATGGCAAAGGCGACTCGGTTGGGTCGGCCTGTTGGGAATCATCTTGACTGCTGGCGGACTATCGCACGTTCGCAAGGCGGCTGCCGAGGAAGCTGATAAAGAAGCATCGGCCGCAGCCGAAGCCCCCGCTGCCCCCATTCCCAATTTTGCGCCGGCTGCGCCGACAGGTCCCGGCCCTGTCGCTGCCGAGGCGCTGAAGAGCCCCGAAGAAGTGCAAACCCAAGCGATGAAGCAAATGCAGGAGCAACAAGCGCAAATCCAGCAGCGCGTGCAAGCGATTCAGGCCGAGAATCAGCAGCGCATGCAAGAATCGCAGGCGCTAGGCGAAAAGCGCGCCGAAGAAATTAGAGCTCTGGTCAACAAACGACTTTTTGGCGGCGGCGAATCTGGTAAGTATTGGCTCGGCGTAGAGTGCAAAGAAGCGTCACCCGAATTGCGGGCCCAACTCGGCTTGGACGACGGTCAAGGTTTGGTCGTCGTTCGTATCGCTCCCGATAGCCCGGCCGAGAAAGCTGGCCTGAAGCAGCACGATGTGCTTGTGTCGGTCGATGATATGAAACTCGCCCGAGTGCTCGATCTCAGCAAATCCGCGAATGCGACTGACGGGAAAGCCCTTGAGCTGCGAATTGTCCGTGGCGGCAAAGAGCAAGTGATTGCCATTACACCGGCGCAGCGGGCCATCGAGACACCGGTGCAAATCATCGCTCAGCCGGGACTGGGTATGGTGATGCCAGGCAACATGCAAATGCAATTTCATTTGCCCGATAATCTCGAAGTGAAAATCGATCGCAAAGGAAACGAGCCCTCCAAGATTACCGTCAAGCGCGGCAACGAATCGTGGGAAGCCACAGCCGACGACTTGAGCAAGCTGCCCGACGACATCCGCCCGTTCGTGCAGCAAATGCTGGGTGGCTTTCCTATCCGCTTTCAAACCGGCGGCGGAGGCTTCGGAGGCGGCGGACCGAAGATAGCGCCCAGGATGAATGTTCAGACCATTCCCTTGGCACCCGGCCAGCCGCCGGCTATCCACTCGTTTTCGATCCCCGCGAATCCAGGTCAACCGGCGGTTCCAGAGATCGCGGTTCAACCATTCGCGCCGGGCAACGTGGCCGCGCAGGTTCAACTCACGCCGGATGTCATGAAGCGGCTCGATCAGATGACGCAGCAACTGCAGCAAACACAAGCCGAACTGCAACGATTGCGCGAAGCGCTCCCGAGCAATCTCAAGCCATCAGGCGATGACGCCCATCACGGCGAGAAAGAGGCCAAGTAATTACCCCGCCGGCGGTCACTCCAGCGCTTACCAGTAAGCTTCGAAGCCCACCGACAAACCGGTGTAGAAAATCTGGCTGCCGGTGTTGAGGAACGGATTCTTGTCGGCCAGATAGGTATCGAACGACACCTGGTCAGGCGCTACCGCAAGTCCGCCCGCCAGCGCCAGATCCCAATTGGCGTGCAGCATCATGTGATCGTTGAGGTTATAGCCCAGCATGAACGTGAGTTCGCCAAAGAACGCTGCCGTTTGGGCGCTAGCTTGATTTTGCACGAGCGGTTCCGGAGTTTGCGAATCGACAACTGCAATTCGCCCGAAGCCATCCGAGAAGTTGCAATACACACCGACGTCGCCTTTGAGGCCCCAATACCAGCTGTCATGAACATTCATGAAGTCGCCGCCGAGTTGCAAGCCTAGCAGCCAATTCTTCGTGTTCACCAAATAATCACCAGAAAACGTGTCGGAGCTAACGTTGTTCCGCAGACTGATCCAGTGGAAACGCTCTTGCTCCGTCAAACCCCGCAGGCCGACGACCAGCGATTCGGTGCAACCCGGCGTTAGTTGACGCGTCCAGAAACCATCGGGCCCCATAATCATGCGGTCGCGCCCCGGCCGGTTGCGAATTCGGTAATCGAGTTCCAGGCTTTGCAAGCTCGATCGATAGAACGTGCTGTAGGTGTCCGAAAAATTGAAGCCACCGAAGTTGGGCGCTTCTGGAACTCGCAGCTGCTGCGGATTCTCCGAGATCAAACTGTCCGTGCCTTCCCAATTGTTGAAGCCTAAATAGGTGACTTCCACGCTGTGATCTCGGTTGTCGACGTCGCGATCTAAAATATATCCCAACGTGCCGCGGGCCCCGGGCTCCAGCGGCAACTGATTGCCGTGTTTGTTCAGGTTGTCGTTGAACAGAACACCAACCGCGGACGCATCAATGCCCAAGATCCGGCTGAAGGGCTGGGACCGATTCCAAATTACGAAATCGAATCCGCCGTACCAGCAACCGTTCCGCCACCATGTGCCGGAGCTCCATGGATACGCGCCCGGTTCCATCGGATGTGCGTCGTCGTCGAAAACTGCTCCGTCATCGCCAAATGAGATTTGACCTTTGGTGTCGGTATGCACCGGCGACGATGGCGAACTTCCGCCTTCGTTGCCGTAGTCCGACCAGTAATCAACCAACGGTTGGCCCTGTTGCCCGGACCGCAAAACGCTGCTCGACTTCGTGGGGGGTCCGGAGAGAACTTCCGGCGTAGCCGCGCAGGCGACCCAGCTGCCAAGAAAAGTGCTCCCCCCATCGCCAATGTTCGCCAGGCCGCGAGTTTCACTCGACGCTCCTTCAAACCCACAGGTGCCAAAGCCAGTAATCTTGTCCGTGTTTGTCGCGCTCCCTGCGCAACGCTTCGGTTTTGCTCTCCCAAAGATCGGACGCCGTATCGCTTACGCCACAGGAATACTCGTCAGAATCGGCAAAAATCTTCGGTTCATCCCAAATTGCGCAGTCCACGAAATCCTCAACCGGTGTTCGCATAACGATTTAGTCCCCCGCACGTGGTTCAGATTCGGGCGCTCTGATAAGATTCCTCTTACGAACCACTCCCTTCGCGCCGGCGCCTCGGCGGTTTGCTGTCTCCCGAACCCTGAACCCCGAACCCTCTCCATGCCCATCGATCCGTATTCTCCGTGTCCCGGCGGCACTGGCAAAAAGGTGAAGTTCTGCTGCTCCGACCTGGTGCAGGAACTCGACAAAGTGCAGCGAATGCTGGAAGGCGAACAACCGACCGGCTGCCTCGACTACGTGCGCAAGCTCGACGAAAAATATCCCGGCCGCGCTTGCTTGCAAAGCATGCGCGTGTCGCTGGAAAACCTGGTGGGCGATCACGCGGCAGCCGAAGCCACGCTGGCAAACTTCCTCAAGCAGCATCCCGACAATGCGGTGGCGCTTGCCGAAAAAGCTGTCGCCGTGGCTAGCGGCGGCGACGCCCAGGCGGGCATCGTCTGGTTGCAACAAGCCATTGAAACCTGCGGCCAGGAAATGCCAGCACGGGTTTACGATGCCATTGGCTCGCTGGCGCTGGTGCTGCTCTCGGCGGGCCATGTGGTTCCCGCTCGCGCTCATCTGCAATTGCAGTTGGGCATTGCCCAGGGCCGCGATGAACGTGCCCTGTCCGCATTGCTGCAAGTCGAAGGCGCGCCCACGATTCCGATTCCGCTGAAAGACATGCCCCCTTTAGATGATGTGCCGCAAACGGCGCCGTGGCGGCCGCAGTTTCAACAGGCGCTGGAAGAAGCCCAGCGCGGCCATTGGAAACGGGCTGCCGATCAGTGGACAACCCTTACGTCGCAAGCTGCCGATTCGCCGGCACTCTGGCGGAACCTTGCCACCATTCGCAGCTATCTGGCCAACTATCCGGCCGCTATCGATGCCCTGCGGAAATTCGAAACGCTCAATGTCTCGCCAAACGATGCGGTCGAAGCCGAAGCCTTCGCGCAGTCGCTTTCCAAAGATGAATCCGAAGGGCAAGTCGACGAGCTGTCGATCACCTACACCCTTGCCAACGCCGACGAAGTGCAAGAAAAATTTGCCGCCGATCGTCGCTTCGAACGGCTGCCGCTCGATACCAGCGCCTGGTCGGCGCAAGACGAACCGCCGCCGCGGGCCGCGTTTTCGCTGCTCGGTCGTCCGCTGCCCGCCTCGGGCAAAGACATTGCGCGCGATCAAATTCCGCATCAGCTGGGGCAACTGCTGCTGTTCGGCAAGCAGACCGATCGTGAAGCTCGGTTGGAACTGGTGCTGTTCCGACCCGAACTTGAGGCCGCACAAAAGTTGCTCAGCGAAGTGCTGGGCGATTCCTTGGGCAAGCCGGCGGCCGAAACCGTCATCGGCCATCTCGGCCAGGTCGAACATGCGCTCAGTTGGCACTGGCGCTTGCCCGACAACATTCCGGAAGAACTGCGGTTGAAGTTCTCCATCGAGCAGCGCCGCTTGCTGGTGCTGGAGCGCTGGCCGAAACTGCCGCAGCCGGCGTATGGGGGTCGCACCGCGGAACTCGCGGCGCAAGAACCGCAATACAAAATTCGCGTGCTGGCCGCCATTCTGCTGCTGCAACTTTCTGATGCCGACACCAGCGGTGAAACCTACAACGAACTGCGCCGCCGGCTGAATTTGCCGGAAGTTCACGACATCGATGCCACCGGCCTGGATATCAGCCGTCTGCCACTGGCCCGGCTGTGGCGCGTGAAGCCAGAAGCGCTCGGCGACGAACAGCTCAAGCAAGCGTTCAATCGAGCAGTGGTTTCCAACTTTGCTTTGGCCGTACGTCGCCTGGCCCCCGAAGTCATCAAGCGGCCGAACATGCCCGTTGTCGAGTACAAGCTGGCCGCCTATCGCTACCAGATTCGCACCGCGCCGAATTCGACCGACGCGCTCGGGCTGATCGACGAAGCTCGCCAGTTGGCCGAAGCCAATAAGCAATCGTCGGCCCAGTGGGATTTGCTGGAACTGGCGCACCGCATCCAGCGCAACGAAGCGCCGGAGGTGCTGCGGCTGATCGATCACCTCCAGCATCAGCACGGTCGCGAGCCCGGCGTGGCGCAAGCGTTGGTGCAACTGCTCGCACAAACTGGCCTGATCGGTCCCGATGGTCGGCTGGCGATTGGCGCTCCGCAACCGGCGGCTGCCGCATCGCCGCTGGTGGTTCCCGGCGCCGCCGCCCAAGCCGGCAAACTTTGGACGCCCGACGCACCGCAGGCCGGCAGCGGCGAGAAAAAATCTTCTCTCTGGCTCCCCGACTGAACCGCAGTGCCCCCGTCGAGCCGCGACCTGCGTCAGCTCGTTCAGGAAATCGTATCCGTAGCTGATCGTGTGAACGTCCGCCGTATTCGACGAATTCCGCCACGGCTCGGCCGTCAGGCGGTCCAGGTGATCGTCATCGTATTGAGTAATCCGTCCGTCGCGGTCGGTTTTCTGCGCGGCTGTTGGACAGATCGGTAAAGCCCGTGCGGAGGCGGCGAGCGCAGCGCGCGACGAAGAAAAAAGCTGGAAAACGGGAGAAACCGTGAAAACGGAGGGAAACCGCTGGAAACGGGCGAAAACGGTCGAAAAGGGTTGAAAACCGAGGATCGTGACTGCGAGGGGAAGATCGACGGGCGGGAGATCTGGGCGCGGCAGAGCAACTCAAGGGAGGTCGCCGTCGGGCTGTCGGGCGAGGCGGACGATCGGCGCAGAACGATTCGCTGCGAAATCGACTTGGCAAGCGCAAGCATTCCCGTAAGTTGGCAGGTATATGTACATTTGTAAACTTATATTTTGGGCCAGTCGGGGCGAGCGAGGGACTCCGGCTAAAATAGTTCTGACCCCTTTTCCTGCCGTCGTGTGGCCAGAGGCATGGCCGACAGTATAGCAGACTACGACTGTGATTTTTGTTGGTCCAGATTCGCGTTTCGATTCACTTTCGGCTTGCGCTTTGACTTTGTGCTTTTGCCATTCTCGCTTGCGGTGTTTTTAGCACCCCGACCACGGCCCGACTTGACGCCGACTTGGGGCCGACTGCTGACCGACTTCTGACTGTTTTGCCCCGACTAGTTACCGTCGTACTGCTGACTTGGATCAAAGAACACCCACACCCTCTACATCATGGAGCAGAAGACCTAGAAGATGTCGGCTTGGGTACTCGAATCGTTGGGTTGTCTGGTGGTGTAAAGGAAGAACATCTTGAGCGTCAAGAAGTGAACGAGGCTTGTCGTGAACTACCCTGAAAGTTATCTTGTAACGATATTATATGACAATTAACCGAAGCTACCGTTTGCAATTCTCACTCGCCACTCTATTGGCGGTCGTGGCTGGCTCGCAGTCGTCTTAGAGTTAGTTGGTTGGCTTGGTTCAACTATACTTGGCGTCGGCGTCATCTTAGGAGTATTTGTTGCGAGTTATAAATTGATTTGTAAATCGCAAAAAACCGACAATCGGAACGACGTGAGCGCCAAGAAATCCAGATCGACCCCCGGCATGATTGAATAAGTCGGTGTCTAAGAGCATGTCTTCAAATTCAAAAAACAGCGCACATTTGCACAGCTAGCATCGCACAAATCCTCGGTAATTTGGTGTGAAGCGTCCCGCTATCGCATGTGGCGGAGTAGTTTGAAGACACGCTCTAAGTCGGTTTGTACGTCGGAAATCGCGATCCACAGGAGTCAATGGATAGTTTCTTCCCACACGCCGACTCTTACAATATAAATCGGGGCTTGACAGACGACGGCCAGCAGAATCGCGTCGCTTGGACGTGCATCGATGTTAATGTTTTGATGTCCTAATGCGATCCGCAACTTTGAGTCAAAAATCTGCTCTTATTCGTCATAGCGATCGATTATTGCGCTTCTCCAACCGCCCTCCGACTGCATCAATTAGATGAGAAATCATGCGATGCGTCGGTAGGCGCTTAAATTGATGATGTCTTAATTCCCATTCGAGGCTTGAGCACTCAAAGAACCCAATCGGAATAGCGAACCACGAACCGCCGCCGATCTGGCGCAAGTAGACCTGACACGATGTCGTTTCGTGGAATAGCGTCTGATGCGTCAATAGAAGCAAATCAAGGTCGATTGGGACCAAATCTGACGGTCCGCGAGTGAGCGATGGTGTCGCACTTATGCTCGCACGGTACGTGGTAAGAAAATCATCAATGTGTGTTTGACACAGCCATTTCTCTTCAATCGTGATGCGATTCTGAATGCGCAAATATGAACCGTCGCTTGATTCATACAACCAGGCGCATTACAGGTAAGTCCATCCATCAGTTAAACTCAATACTTAATTATTGGAAGGAGGAAACGGATACCTGGGAGGAGGGCCAGATGGGCGTACAGGAGCTGTAGCGGCTGTATCGGCTCTGGATATTCTGGCGGCCGGGGAGTTGGTATATGGACGGTGGTTGAGGCCCCATTACTTCTGGAGTATAAGGTGCGGCACTCGTAGCGTAATACATTGCCGGCGCAGCCATATCCCATAAACCACCAGGGCCAAGAATTTGCATCATTGTCCCTCCAATCCCTCCGCCTCCTAATCGGTCTTAATCTTCTTCAAGCGAATGATCTCCAAATCGGTGTCGCTTGTAAATCGGCTGGATGCTATCTCGATTTGGAAAAGAATCAGTTGATAGACCACAGGGAGGCGGAACAAACGGCGGGTCGCTCGGATTCGGAGGCAGCCCCATCAATCGCGCGAGAGGGTACGGCGGCCAGACGGGGCTTATTGGCCGTGCTCCGCCCGGCGGCATTCCTTGATAGCCCTCCAAACCGGTTGGGTCCACTTCGTTCGTCGGGGAATTTCCGACATAGTCCGAGATATTCTCCAAGCCGCCGGCAAACCCAATCGGATCCTCGCTCATCCAGCGGCCGGTTTGCGGGTCGTACCAGCGGGTTTGCGTAGCATACAGGCCGGTCACACTGTGCGGCCACATGCCGGCATAGCCGAAGGCCACGCTGATGCCCGTTTGACTGATTGCATTGCCGTACGAATCGAAAAACGTGTGCCCGACGACGCTCGTAACGCCGGTACTGGCATTGTACTGCGCCACGTCCCGAATGCTATTCTGCTGGTGGTCGCGCCCAATCGACCGTGCCGGCCGAGCTGAGCGAACGCCGCTCGACTCTTTGGCACAGCTTTACCGCGAGGTTGACGGACAGTTTTTGGCAACGTTCGCGGAACTGGATCCATACGAGTGTCGTGAGGCGGAAGAGTATTGGGGCGTGTGGCAATACGCGAATGGACAGCCAATCAAATGGCCGCCTGGACGCGGTCTCAAATTGTTCGCGTACATAAAAGCATTTCCGGCGGCGCAGCAATTACTGCATGCGATTGCTCAGCGTGGCATTCCAATGGTCGTGGCTAGGCTGGAGAAATGGGCACTCCCAGGTGCTTTGCCATCTGGCTCAGTGCAGTTCGTCGACGGACCGGTCGACATGGCGCAGGCATGCAGCGAGTGCGACATCGCAATTCTGAATGGCACGCACGGATCAAGTGCGGCAGCGCTGCTGGCCGGTAAGCCCAGTTTGCAATTGCCACTTTTTTTAGAACAAGGTCTCACTGCGGAACGAATTCACGCGATGGGAGCCGGCCGCCTCGCGAGCGTTCACGATCCAAAAGCAATCTTTGATGCTTTGGACGCATAATTGGATCGGCTAATTATCGACAGGCGGCAGAAAGATTCGTTGCCCAAAACATCGACTATCGGCCGGAATCGCGACTCGATGTGTTGGTAGGTCGATTAGATCGACTGTTGGCCCCGAAATAACCGCTGCAGGATTCAGGTACCTGAGGTCGTGGTTAATTGAAGCTAAGATGTTGCGGCTCAATTGGAAGTCAACTGAGTGCAACCCAAAAACTTCCGGCCACGACTTGCACAGCTCTTTGGTCACGCTCCAGTCAAGTTTGCGAAGGGTCTGCCGCGGGGAATTGCTCCGGTGAGTTGCCGACGTAGCGGTACAGGTTGCAATCGGCGGCGAAGCCGACAACATCTTCGGTGAGCCAGCGGCCGACAGTCGGGTCGTACCAACGTGCTGGCTCAAAGTGCGACTCGTTCGGCGTCGAGGCAGCCTTTGAACTCAAACGCAACATCGTCGAAACTCTGTCGATATTCCTACGGCCCATCGTCTCTGGGCAGCGGTTCGGCAGTGCGGATCATGGGTTTGCTCCTGTGGTTAGTTATGCGGGAACATCCTTGAGACCGTGATTCTCAAATTCAGCAAGCACCTTCTTCCACAAGTTCTCTTAGTCGCGCTGACGCTTTCCCTTCTCAAACGGAATCGGCCAAATGACGACCGGCACGGTGCCGGCAGGCAATTTATCCGCTCTGTGTTCGCACCACTTGGAAAGAACGGTCTCATCAGCATCTTGAATTAGGCCGTTGAGCCGTCCAGCAACAAACTCGTCGGCCCAAAACATCGGATCAATCCGTTGTTTCGAATTCCTCCGCTGCTTGCGGATCATCACGAAAGAGGCGAACGGTGTAGTTTTTCGTTTCAAACCAACACCACCATCCTTCAACATCAGACAAGGACATTAGCCAAGGACGGCTCATAGTTTTATTTCCCGGTCGGAACCCCGATCCCTGCATCGAGACAACTATTGAAAGTGCAGTTCGGTATGGAATTCGGATCGCCAAACGGAAGGCCAGTAAGGCTCGTAAACCATCCCGGTAGTGGACCGTTGTACTCAGTTATGAACACATTGCCCGCTGCACCAACTCCATGCCGCCACTGGGCACCGATTCCTGCGACAACATGGAACGACCCGGCAGGAACGCCACGACTCCAATTGCACCGCGCCGAGCCAAAACCGGCTAACCAGAATCCACCGGCCAATACGGCTGCGCCGATTTCCAATCCTAGCCGACCACTGAGCCGTCGGTGAATGATCGTAAAAGTATTGCCAGCCCGGCGCATCTACTGGACAACCGTTACCGCCGATGATCTGATACGGCTTGTAAACGCCCCTGCCCGTTGGCGGAACGATCATCCGGTGACCATTGTTCGGGTTCACCCAATAGCCATAACCCGGCGGTAACGGCGGCAATTTTGTTGGATGATGGCCTTGGCCTTGCAGCCCTGTTGGGTCGGTTTCATTCGTTGGGGAATTGCCGACATAGTCCGAGATATTCTCCAGGCCGCCGGCAAACCCAATCGGATCCTCGCTCATCCAGCGGCCGGTGTGCGGGTCGTACCAGCGGGTTTGCGTAGCATACAGGCCGGTCACACTGTCCAGCCACATGCCGGCATAGCCGAAGGCCACGCTGATGCCCGTTTGACTGATTGCATTGCCGTACGAATCGAAAAACGTGTGCCCGACGACGCTCGTAACGCCGGTACTGGCATTGTACTGCGCCACGTCCCGAATGCTATTCTGCTGGTCGGTTAGCTCCGAATCGACCGTGCCGGCCGAGCTGAGCGAACGCCGCTCGACTCTTTGGCACAGCTTTACCGCGAGGTTGACGGACAGTTTTTGGCAACGTTCGCGGAACTGGATCCATACGAGTGTCGTGAGGCGGAGGAGTATTGGGGCGTGTGGCAATACGCGAATGGACAGCCAATCAAATGGCCGCCTGGACGCGGTCTCAAATTGTTCGCGTACATAAAAGCATTTCCGGGGGCGCAGCAATTACTGCATGCGATTGCTCAGCGTGGCATTCCAATGGTCGTGGCTGGGCTGGAGAAATCGGCACTCCCAGGTGCTTTGCCATCTGGCTCAGTGCAGTTCGTCGACAGACCGGTCGACATGGCAGAGGCATGCAGCGAGTGCGACATCGCAATTCTGAATGGCACGCACAAATTGACTGCGGCGGCGCTGCTTGGCCGGTAAGCCCAGTTTGCAATTGCCACTTTTTTTAGAACAAGGTCTCACTGCGGAACGAATTCACGCGATGGGAGCCGGCCGCCTCGCGAGCGTTCACGATCCAAAAGCAATCTTTGATGCTTTGGACGACATAATTGGATCGGCTAATTATCGACAGGCGGCGGAAAAATTCGCTGCCAGAAACATCGACTATCGGCCGGAATCGCGACTCGATGTGTTGGTAGGTCGATTAGATCGACTGTTGGCCCCGAAATAACCGCTAGGATTCAGGTACCTGAGGTCGTGGTTAATTGAAGCTAAGATGTTGCGGCTCAATTGGAAGTCAACTGAGTGCAACCCAAAAACTTCCGGCCACGAGTTGCACAGCTCTTTGGTCACGCTCCAGTCAAGTTTGCGAAGGGTCTGCCGCGGGGAATTGCTCCGGTGAGTTGCCGACGTAGCAGTACAGGTTCCATGGATCGGCGGCAAAGCCAACAACATCTTCGTTCATCCACACGCCAATAGTCGGATCGAACCAGCGTGTTTGCTCAACTCCAATTCAGCATTGGCGTCGAGGCAACCTGTGAACTCTATGCAGAGTTGTTGAAGCGAATATTCATACGGCCCATCATCACTCGGCAGCGGTTCGGCAATGCGGATCATTTGGTTGCTCCGGGGTTGAGGATTAGGGAACGGGCGCTTTGAGAGTTTGGAGTTTGAACTGCGCGTGGCTCGCTTCCTCCCTTCGGCCGTTTAAGCGATGCCATTTCTGTCCGGCCCCACTCTCTATGACGATCGAGCAACTGTTGCAGATTCGCATCTTGATAGTATTCATCGGGAAGAATTGCATTTCCACGGCCTTGAACTTCGTGCGGGCTGTCCGATGGAAAGCCGAAACTTTGCCAGAATTCGGTCAAAGCCATTAACCCATAAAGGCGCATCTTTAGGGATGTTCTCCAACAGTTCTTCAAGAAGAATCAGCCGCCACTTCCGAATCTCAAACGCCTGATCGCCTCCACTTAAATCCGATAGCTGCGTCAAGATGTCTCTGATTTTTTTGCGGCTTTCAGTGTGCAGATTGAGCGACAAGAGCTTCACGATCAGGTCCTCTTCTGCAACGTCGGAAGAGGAAGCCAGCCGTTCATTCGCATAGGCTGTTAGTTCGTCAACGGAAAGCAGCGGTGGGAACTCATCCGCACGATCGGGCCACGGTGAGAATGCACCCAGGCCATTCCAGCCGACGAGTATCGTCGTCCAGTTCGTGTCAAAATTCGCTTTTAGTTTTGCGAACGTACTCATGGCTTAATTGGCACTCCAGTCATTCCACCGCCCGGAACAAACATCCGGTGTGTTACGTTTCCGCCATCAACAATCCACTCGAAGCGCCCTGCCACCCCGTTTAACGAACCTTCAATCTGATAAAGGCTCGCACCGCTTTGCAACTGTGTCCTTGTTGCACCTGTTGCAAAGTTGTCCACGATGTTAGGAAAAGCATGATATGGATCACTCTTCAATGCACTTCCGACTCGCGGCAAACCCCGAATCGGGTTTGGGCAACTTGTGGGCCGAACCGCCCCTAGTATTTCGGCACCCCCAACAATAATCGACCCTACGGTAATTCCGAGTTCCGCCGAAGCGGCAGCAGCATCAGCAATTTTGCACGCATCGGTGAATTTGTCTTTCAAACCCCGATTGAGGATGTCCGCTCGTTCGCGGGCTGCTTCGGCAGTGCTAATTGCGTCCTTTCCAGGATCGACTAGGCGATCCACCATTCGACGTTGACGGGCTGCGGCAATTCGCAAGTCAATATCACCGCCGCCAAATAGCCTAGAAGCACCATCGCCAATACGATCCCCAAGGCTTTCACCAAGATCGGCAATCCAAAGGTTCCACCAAGCCAGACCAGTCGGGTCCGTATGGTTTGTTGGGGAATTGCCAACATAGTCCGAGATATTCTCCAAGCCGCCGGCAAACCCAATCGGATCCTCGCTCATCCAGCGGCCGGTGTGCGGGTCGTACCAGCGGGTTTGCGTAGCATACAGGCCGGTCACACTGTCCAGCCACATGCCGGCATAGCCGAAGGCCACGCTGATGCCCGTTTGACTGATTGCATTGCCGTACGAATCGAAAAACGTGTGCCCGACGACGCTCGTAACGCCGGTACTGGCATTGTACTGCGCCACGTCCCGAATGCTATTCTGCTGGTCGGTTAGCGCCCAATCGACCGTGCCGGCCGAGCTGAGCGAACTGACCTGCTCGTCGGCCAGCAGCTGATCGACAACCGGCCCCCACAGGTAACGATCGGCCAGATTCGAGGCCGCCAGGCTGCCGCCGGTGTTGCCCGCAAAGTGCAAGGCCACCTGCGAGCCATCGAAGACATTCACTTCACTCTGGTCGAACGTGCCGTCGCCGTTGGTGTCCACGGTCGGGCGTACTGGCGGGCAGTGTGCAACTCGGCATCGAACCGGCCACGAGATTCATACGGCCCATCGTCATTGGGCAGCGGTTCGGCAATGCGGATCATTTGGGTCATCTATTTTGGTGAAAAGAAGAGCATATTTTTGCCTTCAATCGAAATTCGATGAAACGCCCAATCAATGCTACCCGACGCACATAAGAATGCCACGGAAACGCCAGCGCCAATTGCCAATATACGCTTGCCAAGAATGTTAGAGATTAGATCACTTCGATCCCATTCGTACACGTCGGGAATGTTCTCGAATTTTAACCGTAGCGGCGCGGACTGAGTTGGTTTAACTTCTACAGCAGTCACGTTTGGATTGCTGCATCCTTGAACAGTCCATACTACAGTGTCCTCGCAAAGCGAAAATGAAAGTTTTTCTCCACCGCGAAGAACAATTGTAACACTCTCATCATCATACTCAGCATCAACGATCTCTTTTTCTTTCAGGAGACTTGTATCATTTGCTGCTGCCTTTGCCCGTTCCGTGCGCGACGAAACGTCAACTGCTTCCTGAAAAGAATCGAATGCAGGCTCGTTCCACCCGGCATCAGTTACTTGAAGAACTTGCATCTGCTACTCCGAAATTGGCCGGTTAATAATTATTCGTGGGATGAAGGTCCGCCACCTGTCCATTTCTTTGTGGTTGGATTCCGATACGCCGACCACCACTCGCCATGGATTTTTTGCCAATCCATTTCTCAGTATACCCTTGTCCTATCGCGCCGGGCTGTTTCGATGGCCCAATATAGTACGGGGGCAGCTAAACGGGACAGGTCTAATATCCGAGTGAACCCATGATCCGCGTTGCCGATCCGCAGCCGCACTCGCGCTGGGCCGGATGAATCTCGTGGCCGCTTTGACGCCGACGCCCGAAGTAGCCGAGTCTCTCCGAGACTCGGAAGGCAGTCTCCGAGAGACTGCCCTGCTCGCTGGTACGATCCGACGCTCGGCGTGTGGCTGAACGAAGACCTCGCCGCCGCCGAATCCAAAGCGACATGCTGTTACGACACTTCCGAGCGATGGACGTTTTTGACTCCGCGGCCCCGGTCCCGCTAAACTAAGCCCCTGCCCACTGTGCGTTTTCCTGTCGACACTTGCTCAAAGGAGAACATTCATGCAGAAGCGACGATTCATTGCAGTCTCGGCCATGATGACGGTGTTCGCTATTTCCTGGCTTGTCATCTACGCCGCCGTCGCCCAGAACAAGACCGATACGAAGTCCACGGCCAAAGTCGTTGACGACGCCTACCTGCAAATCTTCAATGCTTCCAAGCAACAACGGGACCAATACCAGCGACATCTTGACGAAGATCTCGAGCGCGGCAAGCGGGTGGACGCGTTGCTGACGAAGTACGAGGAGATGACCACCAAGGGAGAAGAGACCTCGAAGCGCTATGCGAAGATTCTCGATACGTGGGAGAAGCAGCAGCAACAGTACCAGAAATATCTCGATTCGCTCAGCAAGAAGTGAGCGGCGCGATGAAGGTGCCGCCTGTCAGCAGAACCCATGCGTTTCCGGAGTTTAGCGCTCGCTCTGCAGGAAGCGACGGAAGGGGCGCACCTGGGGCATGCGGACTTTCGGGTGGGCGGAAAGATTTTTGCGACCCTGGGGTCGGACGAAAGCTGGGGCATGGTTAAGGTCACTCCCCGCGAACAAGCGGAATTCTGGCGGGCCGATCCCCAGGCGTTTCGGCCCGCTAGCGGCGCCTGGGGGCGTCGTGGCTGCACCATCGTCAATTTTGCGCTGCCAAGGTTGCGACCGTGCGGCAGGCGATGCTCGCGGCCTGGCGGAATGGTTGCGGGCCAGTTTGATTCAGCAAACGATGTAGCGACGGCTGGGGACAGCCATCGCTACATTTCAAATTGGCCCATTACCGGCGGAATTTCCCACTATAATTTCTGCCGCCGGCGCACTACGCTACAGAGGACGGCAACCATGGTCGCCCCTTGTGACTGCAGCGCTGCGGCGTCTGGAAGATTGGTGCGGCCGGGGGATGGGACTAGCCAGAAACAGTGGCGAGGGTGCATTACGATTTCATCCGCTCAATAATCCCTTCTCTTTTCATGGAGTAACAAGATGATTCGCAAATACATGCTTTCCCTGCTGGTGGCGCCCCTGGCCCTAAGCTGTATGGCCTTGGTCGGCTGCAATTCCAGTCCGGCGAAATCGAAGGCTGAATTGACCGCCGAGGCTGTGACCGCCGGTTTGGCTGAGCTTTCGGAGGATGATCGTCGGATGGCGCTGGCCCAGAAGTATTGTCCCGTCAAGCAACAAAATCTGCTGGGGTCGATGGGCAAGCCGTTCAAGATAATGATCAGCGGTCAGACTGTCTTTCTCTGTTGCCCGGATTGCAAAAACGACGCCGACAAAGATCCCAAGGCGACCTTGGCCAAGGTGGCGGAATTCAAGCGCAACAATGCACCGGCCAAGTAACGCCGGAATTGCGACCCAGCCAAGAGCTGTTTTTGACGTGCCTCGCGACTTTCAGGCTCACGCAGAGCCCGTCGCGGCGGGCGCCTCGCCCAGATTGCGATCGGTCGCTGGTTCGCAGACCGTGCGAGTCTGCTAAAATGAAGGCGGCTTCAACAAGAAAGGAGCGCGTGATGGACGGCAATGCCCGCTGGGCAAACCTCAGCGAGCTCAGCGATCACAAAGACATTAAAAAGACGGAGGCGCAACTGCTCGAACTTTGCGCCGGGATGAAATTGCGCATAAGCGGGGCGGCGGCCAAATTCAAATCAAATACATGCTGACGAAAGACAAACGCGGCCGGAAGCGCATGAGCCTTATTTACTCGAAGAAGTGAATTTGCCGCTCTCTCTGCGTGCCAGCGCAAAGTGTTAGCATCGGCAGGTTTTCGCGGTGTTGAGGAACGTCGATCCCAAGAAAAAACCGCGGCCGCGCTAACGGCGGCCGCGGTTGGAGTTGCAGAGCGCTAGGTACACCGATAGCTATGGGGCTTCGGCGTGGTAACCGTCGCGGCGGTTGCAGAGTTTCCAGTGAGTGGCGGCATCGATGATGTACGAAACTTCCTGCACCGAGCCGTCGCACATTACGAACAGGCACGTGCTCTGATGAGCGCTGCCAAAATTCAGGCGACCGTAATTGTCATCCGTAGGCACGTCGGTGTCGTGCAGTGGCAGCATGTCGGTTGCCGTGTAGGGTGTCTTATTCGTATTGTTGCCGTCCTTGCCGCCCCAGCGCAGGATGTCCCAGTCGTGCCCTTCGAACATCGAGCCGTTATCGGTAGGTCCGCCCCCTTTGTAGAAGCGCGGCTGAAGCGATTTCTCGCCGCAGAAGTAGGTCTTGGAAGTCCCGTCTGTAATTTGCTTATACGAAATTCTGCTGGCGGCAAAAGTGACGCCATTCATGTCTCGGGACCACCATCCGCAATTGGGCGCCATGTAATTTGCGCCATCATATCCAACAGCATCGGCGGCACCTCCGGCTGGCACCTGGCAACTGCCGGTCGTCACTTGCTGGTTGGTTCCGGCGTTGCCGGCGTAGTCGGATCGCGCCTGGCCCACCTGACCGCCTTGCCTAATGGCATCGTCGGCGTTGTATTCAAGCTCGAGAACAGCCGGATCTTTGATCAGCGCATCCAGACCATTGCGTCGTGAGGGACAGTTGTAAATGGAAAGGACGGTGCCGTTCATAATCGCCAGCGCCGTTGCACCGGTGCCTGAACCACCGCTACCGCTGCTGGTGACCGGCATGCCCTTGGCCATGTCGTGAACAGTCTTTTGTTCGAGAAATGGCAACAGGTTGTACAACCAACCGCCAGGCTGCGTGGTGCCGTAGCCTTTGTTCGGGTCGCCGGTCCAGTGGTAACCCCAGCCAGAACTGGGCAGATGTTTTTGGGTATCGCTGTGGTTCATCACCGCCAGACCGATTTGCTTCAGGTTGTCTTTGCACTGCGTGGCGCCGAGCGGCTTCGCGGGCGGCCTGGATGGCGGGCAGCAGCAAGGCAATCAAGATGCCGATGATGGCAATCACTACGAGCAGCTCGACCAGTGTGAAGCCGACGCGCCGGGCGGTGCGAGACGACGACATGACGAAATTCCTTTGCGATGCGAATACTGACGTGCTGAGTTTCGCCAACCCATTCCCTGCGAAAGGCGGCGCAATACCTGGCGATATCAATTCATTCGTGCGTCCGGCGCAGTTAGCAGAGCCATCGCGCACGCGCACGCAAGCACTAACGACACAACACCGAACTTCCCCGAACACGACTCCCCGGTCTCAATCCCCGATTTTAACACCCGGCCAAACCTAGACGCCGAGCGCACTGCAAGAAGAGCACTTCCCCGGAAAACTGCGTAGCGGCTTCCTCTTGCCGATCAGCCCAGATTATACCAATACTGCGGGGGGATGCAAGGTTTTGATGGGCCCGGATGCGGCCGGCTTACGTGCATTTCAAGACGTCGGTTTCCGCGGAGCCCAGCACTTGCGTGGCCGTAAAGCAGTCTTTCTTCGTTTCCGGCGCGTTTGTACCCGTCCCTGGGCGAGGAAGGAAGCCAGCTTGCCGTGGTGCCAGTACGCGAGACGGCGCACTCGTGCGGGTCCGGAATACTCCGCAATCAGGGCGTTGCCGACATCGAGGCGCCAGCCAAATGTTGAAACAGTGAACGAAAGAATTCGTCCCCAGTGCTGCGGGCCGTGCCCTCGATAATGGTGCGCAGCGCGGCTAGCTCGTCAGGGGATGAGAACTCGGCAGTAGGACGAGAAATGCTCTCGGACTTAGCTGTGCAGGCTTGAATGCGGAGTCGGCAATTAAAACCTAGAATCACATGCGTTAGCCAACGACAGAGATCGATCTATGACATTCGACAAATTTCTCGCGGATCGAATTCGCTTGTTGGTTTCCCGACGAAATGGATTTTCAGAGAAGAAGATGTTCGGCGGAATCGGCTTCCTGCTGAACGGCAATATGTGCGTCGGCGTGTGGAAAGAGTTTCTGATTCTGCGTATTGGCCCCTCCAAGTATGAAGAGGCGCTCGCAGAACCGGACGTGAAGGAATTCGACATCACCGGCAAAGTAATGCGAGGCTGGGTCATGGTTGAACCCGCGGGAATCGAAGACGACGCAGATTTGGAATCATGGGTCCGAAGCGCAGAGAGTTTTGTCCGCAGATTGCCGACTAAGAAATGACAAGCATCAAATAACTGCATCGATTCTCGCTTTTCGCTGCAGTGCCGCGTACCATGGGGGCGGACGTCTCGACGGAGCACATGGTCCACCACCCAATTAGCCCCGCCGTGACGGAGCCGTCGGTGACTGGCTCGCGATGCCAGGTTTGAGGACCGCTGGAGGGAGTTGCTGTCGTGACTGCCAAACCTTCTGCATCTGAAATTGCCGCCGCCTGGAACCAACACACAACGGTTCAGGATCACAATCCCAAGTCGAATCCCGATCTTTCCGTTCCCAGCGCCATCACCGAAAAACCGGGCGCGATGATCGGTCCGTACAAGTTGCTTGAGCAAATCGGCGAAGGGGGCATGGGCTGTGTGTTCATGGCCGAACAGGAACACCCGGTTCGTCGCCGGGTCGCCTTGAAGTTGATCAGAGTCGGCATGGATACGGCACAGGTCGTGGCTCGGTTTGAAGCTGAACTGCAGGCGCTGGCGCTGATGGATCACGTGAACATTGCCAAGGTGCTGGACGCAGGCACCACGGCGACCGGGCGGCCGTACTTCGTGATGGAGTTGATCGACGGCGTGCCGATCACCAAGTACTGCGACGACAACCGCCTGACGCCACGCGAGCGGCTGGAGCTGTTCGTGCCGGTCTGTCACGCCATTCAGCATGCCCATCAGAAGGGCATCATCCACCGCGACATCAAGCCGCCGAACATCTTGGTGACGGTGTACGACAGCAGACCGGTCCCTAAAATAATCGACTTCGGCGTGGCCAAGGCCACCGATCAGCAGCTGAATGACCGCACCATGTTCACGCAGTACGGCGCGATTGTCGGCAGTTTGGAGTACATGTCGCCTGAGCAGGCGGAAGCGAGCCCCCTGGGAATCGATACACGCAGCGACATCTACTCGTTGGGCGTCGTGCTGTACGAATTGTTGACCGGTAGCACGCCGCTAGGCACCGATAGAAAGCTGTGGAAAGCCGGGTTCACCGATTTGATTCGCTCGATCAAAGACGTCGAGCCGCCAAAGCCGAGTACGCAGCTTTCCGGTTGCGAGACGCTGCCGGCGGTGGCCGCCGCCCGAAAGACCGAACCTGGTCGGCTGACTCGATTGGTCAAAGGCGAGCTGGATTGGGTGGTGATGAAGTGCCTAGAGAAGGATCGCACGCGGCGTTACGAATCGGCCAGTACCCTGGCCCGCGACGTGGAACGCTATCTCGCCGACGAAGCGGTGGAGGCTTGCCCGCCGTCGGCTAGTTTTCGCCTGCGCCGGTTCGCACGCAAGCACAAAAAGTCGTTAGCCGCGGGAGCTGCATTCGTGCTGTTGTTGGTCGCCGGTTTGGTGGCCAGCACGCGGGAGGCGCTGCGCGAATCGAGCGGAACAGCGGGAACATGACACCTCCCAACAGATGCAGGTTGAGCGTGATCGGGCGCGGTTGGCGCTCACCCAGCAAGTGGCGCAGCGTCTGGACGGTGATTTACGGCGACTGGCCATGGCAGGGCAAGTGCTCGCAGCCACGCTTGCCCAACGGACCGACTGGAAAGAGTCCGATTTGGAGAACTGGATGCGCACCGTCATCGGACAAGACGAGCGAATTTTCGGCATGTCGCTGGCCTTCGAGCCGCGTCAATTCGACCCCCATCGAGAAGACTACTGTTTGTATCTTTTTCGCGGTCCCCAGGGAATTGAAAAGAAATATCTCCTGCCGCCGAGCTATGTGCCGCTGTATCGCGAATGGGATTGGTACAAAAAGCCGATTCGGGAACAACGCGCGCTGTGGAGCGAGCCGTATGTGGATACCGGTGGCGGCGAAATTCCGATGGTCACCTACACGACACCGATCCGCCGCGGGGAGCAACTGGTGGGCGTCCTGACGCTGGACCTTTCGGTCCAATACTTCGAGGTATTGCGGGGCTGGCTGCACGATGTGAACCTCGGCGGCAATAGCTATGGCTTCGTGATCAGTCCGTCGGGCGTGATTATTAGTCACCCCCATCCCCAGTTCGATTTAGCACAACTTGTGGCGGCGAATCAGAAGCCGCGCAAGATTACGGAGTTGGGTGATGTTGACGAATCGTTTACTGCCCTCGTCAGACTCATGCAGAATGAAGAAACCGGCAGCGGCACGGCGATCGATCCCTCCACGGGCAAGCGGGCCACCTTTCTGTTCGCGGGTACCGTCGGCCGGCTGGACGTTTGTAGCGGTCATCGACGGAGCGCCGAAGACACCCGTAGCCGCGAAAAGTGTGCCTTGAGTGTTGCGTTCGACATCGCACACGCACCGTACTCACGAGTGCTCAATTCCGTCGCGCCTATTTCCGACATGTCACCAAATTAAGCATCATCTGTCCGGACCATCCACTTGGTCATCCCAAAGCTCAATCGCTTCCTCGGGGCTCCATCAAACCACCCCTTTGATGGCATTCTTGCGGCGCTGCGGAAACTCATCTCCACGTTTGAACTGACACTCGACGGCATTTCCGGCGGTGAAAATGCACCGGCAAACCATCCTTTTCGAGCACCGTTCGATGGCAACTCAACCTTCGACGCGACCTTGGAAAGTCGTAAGCGCTATTTCCTGATGGAAGTGTTACAATTCAGCCGTTCTGGCCAAGATGTCTCAGGCCGCTTCTCATGACCGGCGTGACGCAAATATTATCCGAGATCGAACACGGCAATCCTGCAGCCGCGCAACGGCTTTTGCCGCTGCTCTACGACGAACTTCGCAAACTCGCCGCCACGAAACTCGCGAACGAGAAGCCCGGCCAGACACTGCAGGCCACGGCCTTGGTGCATGAAGCTTATCTCCGGTTGGTCGGCGCTGAGAAAGTTCAAGGTTGGGACAATCGGGGCCATTTTTTTGCCGCGGCAGCCGAAGCCATGCGACGGATTTTGGTCGAAAGCGCCCGTCACAAGAAGAGCCAAAGGGCCGGCGGAGACTGGCATCGCGTCGAACTGTCCGACGTCGCGGTCGCCTCGCCCCTAGCTGGGGTCGACGTGCTGGCCTTGAACGAGGCACTGGACAAACTGGAAGCGAGGGACGCGCGAAAAGCGGCCCTGGTAAAGCTCCGCTATTTCGCCGGCCTGACCAGCAAAGAGGCCGCCGCCGCGCTGGAAATCTCTCCCGCAACGGCTGATAACGACTGGGCTTACGCCAAGAGTTGGCTCAAGCTGGAGTTGAACCGCGACTCGGCGAAATCCTGAATACGTGTTGCCTTCCAAGAATCTCCCGAGATTCTTTAGGTATTCTTTCGAGCGTCATCGCATTGTCCTATAGAAAAGCAGTCACCCATCGCAGGGTGATTGCCACCGAGGTGCGCTATGAGTCCGACTTCGTTTTCCGAAGAAGACATCTTTCAAATTGCTCGTCGCATCGACGTGGCCGAAGCGCGACGCGCCTACTTGGATCAATCGTGCCGCGACAACGCGACGCTGCGCGAACAGGTCGAGGCGCTGCTGGCCGCCTACGATGAGTCGAAAAGTTTTCTGGAGTCGCCTGCACCAGAGATCGCGGCCGACATCCCTGCCCGCGAGTTGCATATCGCCGAACAACCCGGCACCGTCATCGGCCCTTACAAGCTGCTGGAACAGATCGGCGAAGGGGGTTTTGGCGTGGTGTTCCTGGCCGAGCAGGAGCGGCCGGTCCGTCGCCGCGTGGCCCTGAAGGTCATCAAGCCGGGCATGGATACCCGGGAGGTCATCGCCCGCTTCGAGGCCGAGCGGCAGGCGCTGGCCCTGATGGACCATCCCCACATTGCCAAAGTGCATGACGCGGGAGCCACCGAAAACGGCCGGCCCTACTTCGTGATGGAACTGGTCCCGGGGGTCCCCATCACCGAGTATTGCGATCAGTGCCAGCTTCCGACCGCTGAGCGGCTAGAGCTGTTTGTCACGGTCTGCCAGGCGGTGCAGCACGCCCATCAGAAAGGGGTCATCCATCGCGACATCAAGCCGACCAACGTGCTGGTGGCCATGCAAGACGGCCGGGCAGCCCCCAAAATCATCGACTTTGGCGTGGCCAAGGCCATCAATCAACGCCTGACCGAGCACACGCTGGCGACGGGATTTGCCCAGATGGTCGGCACGCCGCTCTATATGAGCCCCGAGCAGGCCGAGCTCAGTCCGCTGGGGGTGGATACCCGCAGCGACATCTATTCCTTGGGGGTGCTGCTCTACGAACTCTTGATCGGCACGACGCCGTTCGACAAGGACCGCTTGCATGCGGCATCTTACGACGAGCTGCGACGCATCATTCGTGAAGAAGAGCCGCCGCGGCCCAGTGCGCGGTTCAGCACGCTCTCGCCGCAGAATTGGCGACCACTGTCGCCGGGCATCGTCGCACCGACGTCCGCCGGCTCGAGCACACCGTCCGCGGCGATCTGGACTGGATCGTGATGAAGTGCCTGGAGAAAGGACCGCAACCGGCGCTACGACTCGGCCGGCAGCCTGGCTCGAGATATCGAGCGCTATTTGCACGACGAACCGGTACTGGCGTGCCCGCCTTCGATTTCTTACCGCCTGAAGAAATTCGTTCGCCGCAATAAAATCGCGGCGGCATTCCTGCTAATACTTCTGATATCCGTCGCTGCGCTGACCGTTAGCAATATCCAAACGAGGCGCAACGAGCAGCGAGCCATAACCGAAAGTGCCAAGGCCATGGCCACTTCCAATTTACTGCTGACGATGCTCGACTCGGCCAATCCAGACCAGGCGAACGGTTCGGAATATACGGTCCGAAAGCTGTTCGACACGATTTCCGCGGGTCTGGGAGACCAATTGAAGGGCCAACCAGAAGCCGAGGCCACCATTCGCTTGATGATCGGCAATGTATACCGACGCTTGAACCTCGCTCAACAGGCGCAACCACACCTTGAAACGGCCCTCAAACTGAGAAAAGAAATCTTCGGTGACGAACACGAAATGGTGGCCGAAAGTCAGGTCGCCTTGGCCTGGAGCTTACATTTTCAGGACAAAAATAAAGAAGGCGAAGCGTTGGTGCGCGAGGCCTTGCGGTTTTACGAAAATCATCGGACCGCTCCACAACCGCATATTTTCGCACTCTGGACTTTGCAGTGCATTTTGAACCGCGAGAAGAGCTATGAAGAGGCCGCGAAAGTTGCCGAAAAAGCTCTCGCAATCGCAGGCGAGCGGCCGGAGAACGAATATCCTGAGGTGGCAAATATTCTGCACAATCTAGCAACGATCCGTATCCATCAAAAAAGCTATCTCGAGGCGGAGCAGCTCGCGCGACGATCCGCCGAGCTGAGCCGCCGCCTGCGTGGATCGCAACACCCGGAGGTTGCGTTTGCTTTACAAAAGGTGGGAGCCGCTCTCCAACGGCAGGGTAAATCCGCCGAAGCGGAACCTCCGTTGCGCGATGCCTTGAACATCTTTCATAAATACTACCGACCCGACGATACGGCCGTCACCAGATGTTCAGCAGAGCTGAAGCGAGTGCTCGAAGCTCTCCAAGACAAGTCGGCCCTGGAAGCATTTGCCAAAGAGGAAGCGGAATATTCGATGGGTTCGGATACTCCGAGCAATCACATTCGGTTGGCATTACTGCTGCTCTCCGACGAACACGCCGACAACAAACGCCAAGAAAAGCAGGAAGAGGCCCAGCCGACAATTCCGGCGCGCAATCGAACAATTCAAGGCTGTCCCGCGCGAATTCCCTAACGATTTTGGTCGCCGGATGGGGGCGGCCGATGGTCTCATGAGATTGCTCATGACCTGCGTTGCGACACGGGGTTTCGGCGGAGAGATCGATGCGATTAATCAATGCCTTGCGACCGAATTACCGCAACTAGTCGCTGCTTTTCCCGATGATAATGGCAAATGGCAGTCCGCCATGTGCTACAACGAGCTGGGGTTTGTTATTGCTTAGGACCGTACAGCGATTTTCTACCGACGGCCGAGCACGCTTTCAATGGATCGATTGAACTCCTTAAAAGGTATTCGACTTCCGCTCCAAATCGCCCTATCGTCTGGATTTGGATTGCCGAGCGCGTACGCCGGCCTGGCCGATGTTCAGTGGCGGTCGGGCAGGCCGAAGGACGCAGAAGCGGCATTTGGACTGAGCGATCGAAATTTATGACGAGCACGCGGCAAAAATCGCGGCAGACATTGTGGCCGATCCTCTCCGCTGGATCAACTATGGAGATCATCGCTCGCCCACTTTGAATGTGCCTTTTTCTTAGCCGCTACTCACCGGGAGGCAGAAGCCGCCGAATTCGTCGGTAAGGCAGCTCTCGACGCGAAACATCTGACAGACCGCGTCGAGTTGGCCAACGCTTTGTATTTTCTGGCGTTGGCGCAGCATGCGACTGGGGGACGAAACAGGCTATCGAGAGACATGCAAAGCGCTGGTCGATGTGCCGCTTACCGGCACCGACGATCTCACGAAACAAGCACCTATCTGGACTGGTGCCTCGCCCCTGCTGCGCTTGAAGATATGTCTCTACCGGTGAAGTGCGCCGAGGAATTTGTCGCCAGCAACAAACTGAACCAGCGCCATTATGCGCTGCAGACATTGGGGGCGGCCCTTTACCGGGCCGGCCAATTTGATCGGGCGGCAGAGCAACTCGGCGCGTCCATCGCCGCGTATCCCACCGACCCATTGCGTGGTTTTGACACCATTAATTACACGCGACTGCTGTTGGCGATGACCAAATGGCGCAAGGCCAGCAAGACGAGGCGCGGCATTGCTCGCTGAAGCACAACGGGCTACCGACCGAGAACTCCAAGTTCCAACCATCCAGTTCCATCGCCGGGCAACGCTGGAAGTGCTCCGCCGTGAAGCAGAAGCCCTGATCGAAGAAAGGATCCGATTGATCGACAGCACAATCCTTAACAAGCAAAGACCAAGCGGGAACAGTCTTACAAAATCCACGCGACTCGCTGACACAACGATACCGCGAAATACGCCAACACGCAAAAAAACAGGGCCGGTGAGCGTCAGTCGCCAACTCGAGCTCACCGGCCCAGGTCCAAGCCCGCAGCGCTCGTTTTGCGCACTGCGGAGCACGGCTGTTTGCATTGTAGCACAGATTATTCCACGAACGCAGGGTGAAGGCAGGAAGGTCAATCATGCAACCATTCTGAACCGCCCCAGCCACATGCTACAAATCGCAGTCGCACTATTCCCGTTCGTCGCTTTCACCGCTGCCGCGCGGGCCGACATCTTTCAGTGGGAGTACATCAACCCGGCCGATCCCAGCCAAGGCAAGCAACAAAGCACGACGCTTGTTCCCGATGGATTGGGCGTGAATCCAGTGCCCGGAGCCAATTTGTCTTTACGCAACCTGACGATGGCCGATCTGATTGGAGCCGACTTGACCGAGGCGTACTTTTGAAGCCACGCTGACCAATGCCGACTTCACCCGTGCTGATGTACGGGGGGCGAACTTCGAATGGAACACGCATTCTTCGAATTAGGAGTGGGCGATACAAGAGACGGTGGTTTTATCGGAACCGGAATCACGCTCGCCGCAGCTTTACTCGACGGCCAGCTACCAATACCCACGACCTGTCCGGCATTAGTCTATGTTTCAACAATCTCGGCCGGCGGAAACTTCACTGGCCAGAACCTCACGCAATGCGTCCTTCTACTCGGCGCAACGCTGACGGCCGCCGACTTCCGCCAAGCGAACCTCACCAATGCGTCCTTCTACTGCCGCCACGTTGACAGGAGCCGACTTCACCAATGCCGACGTGCGCGGCGCCGGATTTGATCAGGCAACGTACAACGGTTTTACGGCAAGCCAGCTCTACTCCACGGCCAGCTACCAGAATCACGATTTGACTGGGATTAGTTTCGGCGGCAGCGACTTGAGCGGCTGGAACTTCGCGGGCCAGAACCTCACGAATTCGAGCTTTGGGACAATACGGTTCTCGATTCTAACATTTCCTGGGGCGGCGCGGTCTAACTTCCTTTATGCAATGCTCGCGGGCGCTGACTTCACCGGCGCCGACACTCGTGGCGCGGACATCGACTTGTCAGGCGCGACGACCACCAACCTGATTCGACCCGACGGGCATATCAGCGGCCTTGATCTCAGTGCTGGCGGGCTGCTGGCGGTGCACGATTACCACGGCAATCCGACGCAAAGCCTCGGGCCGATCCCCATCAAGGTCGACCAGCATCTGGCGATGGGGCCCGGCGGCACGCTGCGGATGGTGTTCGAAGCGGATGCCTGGGGTTCGACCATCTCTTTCGCCCCCGACATCCCGGTCACGCTCGGCGGTGTGCTGGAATTAACCTACGCCCCGGATGTCAATCTCGCTGGCGAAATCGGCCGCACGATCGATCTGTTCGATTGGACCGGCGTCAACCCCACCGGCGCTTTCGCCGTCGAGAGCCTGTACCAATGGGACCTCTCGCAACTCTATACCACCGGCGAAGTCACGCTCGCAGCCGTGCCGGAACCCTCCAGCATTGCGCTCGCTGCCACAGGGCTTGTCGTCTTTATTCTGCTGCGCCGACGACGCCCTCACAATCGCTAATTCACGTACCAACTCAGCAACCCATTTGAGGAGAAAATTCATGAACTCGTCTGCACAGCTACACGACCGAAAGGCAGCCCCCATGAACCATGCCGCACTTCGCTGGACCATCGCCGTTGCGATCGCGCTGGGCGCGACATCTCTACAAGCCAACCTGTACGCCGCCGAGCTCCGCACGGTCGCCCTCACCGGTCAGCCGGCAGCCGGCACGATCGACGACGTCGCCTACGCCAGCTTCGATGCCCACTTCTTTGGCATCTCGATACCTCTATTCCGCGGCCCCGTTCTGAACGATTCCGGCCAGACCGCCTTTCGGGCCAACCTCTTCGGCAGCGGCGTCAATTCCACGAACAATCAAGGCGTCTGGTCGGAGGGCTCCGGCAACTTGGCGCTGGTGGCCCGCACCGGCAGCCCAGCACCCGGCGGCGGGAGCTTCGGCACGGTATTGAACCCGGAAACTCAGACCAATATCGAGCTGTTTTCGCCGGTGCTGAACAACGCCGGTCAGACGGCGTTTTATGGTGGCCTCAGCAACGGCAATTTAGGAATTTGGTCAGGGGGGCCTGGCAGCCTTGCGCTGGTAGCCGCTGAAGGGACCCCGGCACCGGGCACAGCGAATGGTGTGAACTTTTGGTTCGCTGGGCTTATTCCTAACTATACAATTCTGTTCAATTTCCCGCCGCTATTGAACAATGCCGGCCAAACCGCGTTTTTTGTTGGGATCAAGGGGAGTGGAACAAATGACACAAACAACGCGGGCATCTGGTCAGGGGGTTCCGGCAGCCTGTCGCTGTTGGCGCCTGCGGGAGCCAAGCCGCCGGCACGCCGGGCGGCGTCAATTACGATTTGCCCCAATATACGTTTGCGCTAAATAACACAGGCCGAAACGAGTATGTTTCTTACCTCACTGGCAGCGGCGTAGACAGTAGCAACTGGCAGGGAATCTGGTCGGGCGGCTCCGGGGGCACTGCTCTGATTGCCCGCTCGGGAGACCCGGCCCCTGGCACACCGGGTGGCGTGAATTTCAGCGAAATATTTGTTTCCTGTGCCATTAACAACGCGGGACAGATTGCTTTTCAAGGAACCCTTACCGGCAGCGGAGTGGACACCAACAACGATGAAGGTCTCTGGTTACATAGCGCCGGCAGCCTGGCGCTGGTGGCGCAAGGGGAGTCAGGCCATCGGAATGCCAAGCGGCGTGAATTACGGCACGATCTTGCAGAGTGGTTGGCCGCTGCTGAATGACCCCGGCCAGATCGAATTTCTTTCCAGCGTCGCCGGCACGGGTGTGGATGATACCAACAACGAAGGCATCTGGTTGGGCAAGGTTGGCGATCTAGCACTTGTGGCCAGCCGCGGCAGTCAAGCTCCCGGCACGTCGAACGGAGTGAACTTCAGCGACTTGCAAAACCCCGCATTGAACAGCGCCGGCCAAACAGCTTTCCGTGCGGTCGTCACCGGAAACGGAGTCGACTCCACGAACGATCGAGGTATCTGGGCAAGTGATTGGACCGGGGCCTTGCAGCTCATCGCCCGCGCGGGCGACCAATTGGAAGTTGCGCCGGGCGACATCCGTACACTCAGCGACTTAAATTTCGTTTCTGCGTCAGGTAACAGCGACGGCCGCTCCAGCGGATTCAACAACCTCGGCGAGCTCGCCTTCTGGGCCAGTTTCACCGACGGCTCGCAGGGCGTCTTTGTCTCCGACAAGGTGGCAGGATTACCGGGCGATTTTGACCGCGACGGCCAACTAACCGCCGCCGACATCCAGGCGATGCTCAGCGCCCTGACCGATCTGAACGCTTATAGAACTGAGAAAGGTTTAACAAGCGAGGCACTTGTGGTCTTGGGCGACTTAAATGGCGACCATACATTCACCAACGCCGACATTCAACCACTATTGGACTTAATCGCCAGCGGCAATGGTTCTGCTCCCGCCGTGCCAGAACCGTCCAGCATCATGCTGGCCGCCTTGGGCATGCTGTGCCTCGTTGTCAGAGCACGCGAGCAAAAACTCAATCAAGCCCATCGCTAACCCTCGCTGTCGATGGCATAGATCGTTCGACCTCCGTCGACCGGCAAGCAGGCACCGGTGACGAAATCGTTTTCGATGAAGTGCAACACAGCCAAGGCGATGTTGTTTGGACTTCCTTCCCGCTTGACTAATGTCGCGTTGATGGCTTGCTCACGTTCTGCAGCAGGCAAGTCGGGCGGTAACAGCACAGGACCGGGCAGAATGCAGTTGACTCGGACTTTAGGGTTGCGTGTTCCGAGTTCAACGGCCAGTGTGCGAGTGAGTGTTGGAATGGCTCCCTTGGAAGGAAAGTAAGCGGCGTAGTTGACGTAGGGGCGGATGCAGGCCCAGTCACCAAGGGTGATGATCGAGCCGCCTGCCGGTTGTTTTGTCATCGCCAAACCGACGTGCTGGCAAACAAGAAACGTGCTCAGCGTGTTCGTTTCAAAAAATCCACGAACATCGGCGGCGGTGGCTTCATCCAATCGCTTGCTTTTCCAAGCGGCGGCACAGTTCACCAATACGTCGATGCGGCTGAATCGAGCCAGCACTTTCTGAACTAAATTGCGGACCGCTTCTTCATGGCTCAAATCGGCGCCGAAACCTTCGGCCTCAACTCCCTGATCGCGGTATCTGGCGACGGCCTTGTTGGCTTCGGCGGCTGAACTGCGGTAGTGGATCGCCAACGAATAGCCACGTTTGGCTAAAGCATCGGCAACATACGATCCCACTCGGCGTTTGCCTGCACCGGTTACCAAAGCCACTTTTTGCATTGCCATACGGCTTTCCTTTCGATGCGTGAGTTTGAGCTATGGAAACCGGATCGATTCATTGGATGCAAGTTGTTTATGCGAGGTTACGATTGTCGAGAAAGGGAATCCGGAGTCCTGGACAAATAGATTTTATCCTGTAACCACTGCGATTTGGCTGCTATCTAAGCTCTCGTCACGGAATTCTCTACCTAACCGTCATGCTTTCTCCGTCGATGACGCTAAATGATTTGCCTCCCACTGGGGGCCGAGAATTGGCGTTCACGCTCAGCTACACCATTCATCATAACGCGATTATCGCGGTCGCAGTGAAATCGCTGGGTCTCGCACTGCCGGAACACTTCGGCTACGCGCCGGCGACCATCGCTTATTTGGCACAAAAACGATGTGTACGGTAACCATCGTCCCCTCGTGGTCGCATTGGACGGATGGCGCCCGTACGGTCCCAGCCTCCGTACGCATTGCTTGCAACCGTGACGAGTTGCTGGCCCGACCGGCGGCGTTTCCCCCGCAGGTGCATGAAATTGACGGCATATCGGTTGCGATGCCGATTGACCTGGCGACCGGCGGCACTTGTTAGGCAGCACTTGACATCTAGCCACACTTGTGGTCATATGTAACCACAATTGTGGCTAAAAAGAGGAGCTTCATGTCGCGAGAACTGCGGATTTCGGGTTCCGAGTGGGAGGTGATGGAGCCGATTTGGGAGGCCGGTGCTTGCACGGCGGCTGAGGTGATTGCGCAGTTGAAATCCACGCACGCTTGGAATCACAGCACAATTCGCACGCTGTTGGCGAGGCTCGTCGAAAAAAAGGCGCTGGCTTACGAAGTCGATGGCTCACGATATATCTATCGAGCGACAGTTTCGCGGCACAGCTGCGTGCGGCAGGAAGGCCGTTCGTTTCTGGAAAAAGCCTTTGGCGGCGACGTCGGGGCACTCATTGCGCACTTCGTCGCTGATGCTCCGCTCGAAGCTGAACAGGTGGAACAGCTTCATCAGTTGCTGGCGACGAAGCGCAAACGCAAGGAGAAACGAAAATGAGCAGTTTCCTCGATGCGCTCGGGCCGGCAGTGTGGCGGGCTTCTTGGCAAGCGGCGGCGATCGCGCTGGTGGTGGTCGTTACGTTGCGGGTATTGGGGAATCGGATTGCGCCGCGATGGCGGTATTTGCTGTGGAGCGTCGTGCTCTTGCGGCTCCTTGTGATTGCGACGCCGCCGAGCCCGTGGAGTGCTTTCAATTTGCTGCGCGGGGAGCATGCGAAATCGATCGAACAAGCGGACGATCGCATAGCTGGTGTGGCGGTTGTCGGTCATTCGGTGGAAGATCCAGGAGAACATCGAGCGCCGAATATCGCGAAGGTAGGATCCGCAGCAGTACGCGGGCGAGTTGGATCGATCAAACGGGTGGTGGCCTCGCCGCCTCTGACCGACGTTGCGATGGAGCCGCCCGTGATCGCTGGCAGCGTCCCGCTCAAAATTCGATTGGTTCGTCTGCAGACGGTCATTTGGTTCGCCGGTTGTTTGCTGTTTGCACTTCGGTATTTGCTGGCCGCGGTGGTGTTAAATCGGCGACTGTCGGCCTGGCGTTTGGCCAATGATTCGGCGGTTCTTGAACTGCTGGAATGCGCTCGCCGGCAACTTCGGCTGCGGAGTACGCCGGAGTTGTTCGTTTCGCCGGAGCCCATCAGGCCATGCGTGTTAGGGACATGGCGTCCGCGCATTGTTGTGCCCGAATTACTGATTACCGAGGCTTCGACGGGGCGTCTGCAGCACGTGCTGGCTCACGAACTGGCGCATCTGGTGCGCGGCGATTTGTGGACGAACTGGCTATTGCTGGCCGTCGCGTGCTGTACTGGTTCAATCCTGTGGCATGGTGGACCGTACGCGAAATGCAATCCGAACGCGAGGCCGCTAGCGATGAACTAGCGCTGGCGGTTTTGGGTGATCGGAATCGATCGAACTATGCCAGCACCATTCTCGATCTAGCGTTGAACCTGAAGCCCTCCGCCATTGCGCCGGGCATGATCGGGCTGTTTTCGTCGGCTCGGCGGTTGAGGAAACGTCTCCAGCGGCTGGGTGATTCTGCATCGGCAACGTACTTGGGCACACCGATTATGCTGGGCTTGTTGCTGGGGGTTGGCATGTTCGGGCTAACCGACGCGGCGCCAACGGTAACCGCGGACGAGACTAAAGCGAAAGATGTCCCGTCGCAGAATGGAACGGCACTTTTAATCAAGGATGCTGATTCAGAAGCAAACGACTTCACGATCAGCGGAAGTTGCATTGATCAAACGGATCGGACACCACTGGCAGGCATTCGCGTACGGTTAATCATGGCGACCGGACGAACAGCTCCGCCGCGCGCAATTGCTCAAGCGGTTACTGATGCACAAGGTCGATTTAAGTTCGAAAACCTTGCTCCCGAGCGCCCTTATGAACCGCTGGCCAGAAGGGTCTATGCCGTCGTTGCCGAAGACGATAAGCGACCCACTGGCATCGGTTTGCTTAGTCTTCTCCAAGGCCAAAAGCTGCTTGAGATTCCTATGGCGCGTGAAGGTGCCACATTGTCGGGGACTGTCGTGGACGAGCAAGGAAAAGCAGTTGCAGGTGCGTCGGTAACATATTGGCCCCTCGATGATCGCGCAATACCAGGGGTGCTTTCGGCAAGGACCAATGAACAAGGACGCTTTGCGATTGAGCATATGATTGCCAGAAGCCCGGCTGAACTAGCAAGGTTCAGTGGCTTGAGCTTTCGCATTGTTCATCCTGATTATCCAACGACTTGGCGCAAAGCGATGGCGGTTCCAACGGATGTTGTCGTGACACTCGCCAAAGGTTGCGTTGTTTCCGGGATCGTTGCAGACGCTGTGATTGGTCGGCCAGCAGTCGATGCAGCTGTCACGTTCGAAGATCTACAGGTATTCCATCAGGAGATTTTTCCACCGATGCGGCTGGACGATTTCGGGCTGCGGTGCCCTCGGGGCGTTACAACATCAAAGTTGAGGCTGTCAATCGCGTGTGCGTTGCCATCACCGATCGGGAATTCAGCGGAGAATCCGCGGAACTTCCGCCATTGAAACTGATCCAGGGCGGATTTATCGCAGGTCAAGTCTTCAATAAAACGACGGGCAAGCCGGTAACAGTCACCGACAGCGGTGAGCGAATAACGATCGGTTTGATCGGACCATCACAGCCCCTTGGAAAGGCTATTTCTCCGACTCCGTTGGCTACGGTCGATGAAGACGGTCGTTTCCGACTGCAAGCGGCGCCAGGCGAAAACTTCCCCTATTTTGTAAACATCCGCGGCGACCGAATGGGATGGGACACTACGAAACAACCCGCCGTCGCTGTAAAGAGTGGAGAAACAACCTCGTATAACATGACCATCACCCCCGCAGTTCCGCCCGCTGAGAAGCTGAAAGCTGCAGAGAAGATCGTCAAGGCATTGCCCAAGCAGCCTAAGGAGCGAACGGAGGCAATTCTTGTTCAATTTCGCAAGCTAAGTCAGACGGTCGATGAAACGGAATTGTGGTGCATGCTTATGCGCGAACTGGTGGCGATCGGACCCGATGCGGTGCCGCAACTCTGTGCAGAGCTAGATGAGACGACCGAAGATCGAGCATTGCGCCGACTAGGGTTTGCCTTACGGGCGATCGGAGACCCACGAGCTGTTCCCGCGCTGATTCGGGCACTTCCGAAGACAATGCTCCCGGCAGCGAGCGACTACGGATTGATCGTTGAGGATCCGGATTTGACCGCATTCATGCAACAGCACGATCTCGATGACGGAATACGCGGAAGGTATTTTGATTTTGGAAGAGCTGTGCGCGAAATTGTCGGTGCCTTGCACAAAATCACGAAGCAGGACTTCAAAGACGCCGAACTATTTGGCATCAGTCGTAGCAATGATCCGCGGCGACAAGTGTTGCAGCGGCGATTTTTCATGAAGCAGGCGCAACAATGGCAAGCCTGGTGGGAAGCGAATTGTCAACAATTCACTGAGGATGCGAAGTATCAAAAGGTCAATCTTGTCGTCGCTGAAGAGCCGCTGCCGCCCGTTTCAAAGTCTTTAGGACCCACTGCGAAGTTAAGCGATGGTGACGGAATTCAGGGCATGATTCTCTCGCCGGCCGTGCAGAAAGGCAAATATGCCGAACATTTCCTAGATCTCGACACGGGCCGAGTTTTGCAGTGGCCAGCGCAGTTGGTGCGCGATGAAGAAAAGCTCAATGCGAAGCAACCTGCGGCATGGGCCGGGCAAAACGGCGTTGACTTAATGTGCGTCACGCACCAATCGCCGGAGGGAGCATCGACGTATGTTCTAAGAGCATTTGAGATGAAGGTGTGGGAAATCAACCCGCGCGATTTGCGGAATCTTGATAAACTCATCGCCACGGGTGTGCTGCCGGAAGGTCGCGCCGTCAACGAGTTGCTAATGCATTATGACGAAGAGACGAAGGAGTACGTGCCCGCCGCAAATGCCGCGTTTATCTACGTTACCCGAGAGGGATGCATGGGGCTGATTGAAATCACCGATCGTGTCACTCGTGCGGAAAATCTGACCGGATTAGCCGGCGATCCGCCGCCGGGCGTCGGTTTCTTCAAGGGAGTGCGGTTTAATTTGAAAACGATTGTGCCGTAAGATGGACACTCGATCCCTAGAAGCTGCATCAACAAATCTTTTCGCGCAACCTTTGATGTCTTTTGTAGTCCTTTATTTGATGATGTCCGAACATCAGTAACCGACATCATTTTCTTTATTGCCAAGTATGTAGCGATGCTCGCGTCGGTCACGCAGACCGAGGGTCTTGAGATCTGACATCAATAATTCACCCGATCCTGGTCTGGCTGCCTTTAAATGACCGAGCAGCACGGAACCGGCAAACCGGGGTTTGCCACGCCGCCTAACGATCCGACTGTTTTTTCAATTCGATTGCCCCCGATCCATTACCCATTGCACCGCTCGCTGAATCAGTTCCGGGATGCTGTTTACTCCTATTTTTTCCTTGATGCGGGCCCGGTACGTATCGACCGTCTTGCGGCTCACGTGCATCGTTGCGGCGATCGATTCTGTCGTCAGCCCCTGGCCAAACAGCTCGAAAGCTTGCAGCTCTCGGTTCGACAGCCGATCCATGGGGGAACGCTCCGCCGAATTCTCGCCAATCACGGTGTGCAATAGTTCGTCGGCCGTGTCGCCGCTAATGTACACCTTGCCGGCCAGCACTGCACGAATGGCCTCGAGGATCTGACGGGTTGGTTGAGCTTTGTTCAAATAGCCATGCGCACCGGCCCGCAAGGTGCGCTCGGCATAGAGATTTTCAGGATACATCGACCACACGAGGATATGAACGCCGTCGCCTCGTTCTTTGATGCGCTGGATCAGATCGATGCCATTGCCGTTTTTCAATGAAATGTCGATGACCGCCACGTCGGGCTGAGTCGTCTCCAGCTCACGCATCGCGCTAGCCATGTCTTCCGCCTCGCCGCAAACCTCTAAGTCGGGCTGGGTCGCAATGTGTAAGGCTAACCCCTCACGAACTACGGGGTGATCATCGACGATCAGGATTTTTGCGGCCGTTGACGTTGGGTTCTGCATGATATTGAGGAGTGCCTTTCTGATTGGACAGCGTACAAGTTACGACGGTGCCGCCTCCTAATGCACGGCCAACATGGAAAGAGGCGCCAATCTGCTCGGCCCGATACCGCATAATGTGAAAACCCATGCCGTTTCCGTTTTCCAAATCTTCCGGTTGACATCCGACTCCATCATCGTGGACGCTGAGGTACAGGCCCGCGCGGGCATGGCGCAAGGTTACGTTGACACGTTGGGGATGACCATGCCTTAAGGCATTACTCAGTGCCTCCTGGGCGATATGGTACAACTGCGTGGCTGTCGTATGTTCCAAGTGTTCCTCGCGTTCAGGGCAATCAAATTGTATTTGAAGGCCTGATTGCAACTTCGTGCTAGCTACAAGGTCGTCGAGGGCAGCCCACAGGCCTTTGGTCTCGACTTGGACAGGCGTCAGCCCACGCGATAAGTTCCGCACTTGGAAGCGAATCCGATCGAGACCTGCAATGAGACGAACGACGATCCGCTGCTCGGTCGCCGTCGGGGGTAAAGACTGAGCCAATGCATTGGCCATCAGGCCCATTCCGGTCAACTCTTGGCCTACACTATCGTGCAACTCGTGGCTGATTCGTCGCTGCTGTTCGTCGGAGATGATCAGCACTTCGCGTTCCAGATCTTTGCGGCGTGTGATGTCGAACGATACCCCCAGAAACCGAACAGGTTGGCCTGCTTCGTCGTACAAGAACCTTCCGAACACTGCCAGCCAAGCGATCTTCCGGTTGTCGGCGCGAAAAATGCGGTACTCGGTAACGAAGAGAGTACGGTCACGGAAGGCTTGTTCCTGAGCTTCCAGGACGCGTTCGGCGTCTTCGGAATGTAACAGCGACTGCCACATTTCCATGGAAGCTTCGCCGCCGACGGTCGGTTGGTAGCCTAGCATCCGAAATTGCGTATCGGACCAAATCGATTTCTTTGTCTGTAGGTTGCGGTCCCACGTTCCCATTCCCGCGCCTTCCATCGCCAAACGTAGTCGCTCTTCACTTTCGATCAGCGACCGCGATGTTTGGAAGCTCTCACGAGAGCGCTTAACAATCGTAAGTCCTGCCAGGGCCGTCAGCCACGTCGCCGCCAGGCCCATCGCCAAATTTCCGAGTACGAATGCGCGGAGTGTTTGGATGTGGCAGCGATGCATCACCGATCATCAGCAGAGAGCACACCACGGCGATAACGATAATCTGACGTGACGAACTGAACCACACGGGCACCAGAATCACCGGCAGATACAGCACCCATACATCGAGCACCAGCGGAGTTAGAAAATCCGCGCAGGCGACGCCGACGATGTACAAAGCTATCGCCGCTAGCAGGAAGGCGCGCTGACGGTGATTCATCGACGTCTTCCTGTGCAAACTCCTCCGAGACGATCCGGACTTATTCGGCCTGGAGGCGGATTCGCATCGCCCATGCCGAGCCGACCATTTTAACCCATCATTTCTACAAGGTAAGAGTGCGGCGGCGGATCGGCAGCATTGCCAGACAATCTCAGGGACTTTCCGACAAGTTTCCTTGGGTGTTTTCCTACAAAACAACGCGCTAGCTTCCGATTGAGGTCGGCCTGCACTTGCCCAACAATGTCTTAAGGAAGGTAGGAATGAAAGTCCTTTGAACCCGGGAAGCCTTTTGCTTCCTCGCACAAGAGCGACGAGAGGTGCTTCCGCATTTATCAAGGAGGAACGAAATGTTAGTACTGTCAAGAAAGGTCGGTGAGAAAGTCGTTGTCGGAAACAACGTGATCGTGACGATACTCACCTCACGTGGAGGAAAGGTAAGTTTAGGAATTGATGCGCCTTACGAAGTTCCGGTCTATCGCGAGGAGATTCGTGAACGATTTGCAACGGGAAAATCGCGGCAGGACTTGAAGGTGCTTCCCAGCGGATCGCGTTTCTCGCCCGAATTTGCCTAAGAATACGGTCCATTCAAGCAGGAGGGTGAAAAAAAGCTTTACGACCCGTGATTGTCTGATTGGTTTTGGTGCCGCATGTGACCGAAGACTTGGTCGTCGTGGTCAGTTTGTGGCCAATTTCTGTTTTTGAAAGGAGTATTACCATGGCAACTACTCTTAGCACACGTGAACCTCGCCGAGTCCGACCTTGGTTCCGGGGAGGACCATTGTCCTCGATGCGGGAGGAGATGGACGATTTGTTTTCGAACTTTCTCAACGAAGCTGGCGATAGTTGGTTCACGGGCCGAGCGCTTCCCCCGCTCGATCTGTCAGAAACGGAATCGAACGTCGAAGTACGTGTTGACGTTCCCGGTATCAAGCCGGGGGAGTTGGACATTCAGTTGGCCGGAAACACGCTGACCATTAGCGGTCAGCGGAAGGAAGAATACGAAGAAAAGGGCCGAACGCTCTACCGAGTTGAACGACGGTCCGGTGCTTTCAGTCGTTCGATCACCTTACCTTGTGTAGTGAAGGAAGATCATGTTGACGCCCAATATCACGATGGGGTTCTCACGATCTCGTTGCAAAAGACGGAGGAATCCAAAGCTCGCAAAATCAAAATTCGAACCTAGATCGGCAGTAATTGTTCGTCATTTGCTCCAACCAAAGCCACACCGACGGCCACCGGATTTGTGTCCGTAAGAAGTGGCAGCCACAAATAGATTTTGAGTGGAAGTGTATTGGAATTCTGTATTCTGGAAAGGAGAAATTGCCATGGCAACGATGACTGCGGAACAGCACTTTGCTCACCTTGGCGAAAGTTGCGGTTGCGCCGATCACGATCACGATTTGGTTCACGAACTCAGCAAACGGCTCGATTCCTTATGGCGCTACAATCAGTACCTTGCCAACGCCGAAGGGCATGCTGGGCTGCAAAACTTGTGGCGTGATTTGAAGGATCAAGAGCAGAAAAACATCCAGCGTATCAAATCATGTGTGGCCGAGGAAATCAAAAAAGGCTGCTTCTGAAAAAATCCGGGCTGATCGGAAGCAGCACCCTTCGGCGGTTTCGTCGTGGTTTGATTTGTTCCGATGGTGGCTTACTAGCGCTCCAAAGCTGAGCTTGTGGATGTTAGTGATTTAAGCCGATTGACTAAGGGGCAAGATTCAGATCAATCGATTGCAAAGGAGACAAATCATGAAGAGGAGTGTGACAACAATATCAGTGAGCGTCGCACTGTTCGCCATCACGGCGATCTGTATGGCGGTGGACAAGGACTCGAAAATGCCGGTGATGAAACAAACTGCGGCAACTTCAAGTGCGATGACCGGAAAAATGCAGGCATTCCTTGGCATCGGAGTAGACTCTTTGCCGCCAGCGTTGACGACTCAACTGTCAAGCCTGCTTGGTGACGGCTGCGGTGTCCTCGTTGCGGACGTGGCCAGTGGCTCCCCGGCTGATAAGGCTGGTTTGAAAGACAACGACATCTTGGTTAAATACGACGATCAACGGCTGTATTCGCCCGAACAATTTGTGAAATTGGTGCGACACGACAAACCCGAACGGACCGTAACGCTGGGTGTGATCCACGCTGGGAAGTCAGAGGAGATCAAAGTCGCATTAGGAGAGCATCCTGCCGTCGCTGTCGAGCAGCAGCATCCCGCTGTAATGCAATGGCCGATGTCGATGCGCGGCGAGCGGCCAATGACAGCCGAGGAAGAAGAAGCCCACTGGCGCAGCTTCGATTCTCTGACGCTATCGCGTATCGATAAAGATCATTTCAAGGCGGAAATCAAATTCCGCGACGATCAGGGAAAACTGGAAACGCACGCCTTTCAGGGAACGCTGCGCAAATCCGCAAGGATATTCAAGCCCAAAAAGATTTGCCGGACAACGAGCGGCAACAGCTTCTGCGAGCGGTGTCCATGTCAAGCAACCCGCTGGAAGCTGCCTATCCGTTCGTGGAGTTCATTCCGAACAACGGAGTGCTGAGGGACTATATCGAGTCGGCCCAGCGGGGACGAGAGTGAAGCGCGGGCAGCCGCGGCATTTGAAACTCATCGGCGTGAGTTCCAGCCAGTGGCTGCCAATTGCTTGCCCGGGAGAGCACTTGAAATGTCGATTCAGAAATTGATCGATAAACCATTCTCGAACCCGGGAACTGAACAGGTGTCTCATGTTTGCCAACCGCTGGCAGCTGTTTCGGCTGTATGGCATCCCCATCTCGGTCGACGTTAGTTGGCTGATTATTCTTGCGCTGATAACGCTGACCATTGCGAGTTCTTTCCCGGTTTTGATGCATCAATACTACGGCCAAGCCGCCCCCACCTTGGCGCCATACCAGTCTTGGATCACAGGGTTTATAGCCGCCCTAGCCTTCTTCACCTGCATTCTGCTTCATGAATTGGGGCATGCACTTGCTGCCCGGGCCATGGGTATGCCTATCAAGGGAATAACATTGTTCCTCTTTGGCGGTGTCGCGGAGTTAGAAGCGGAACCGCCATCAGCGAGGACCGATTTCTTAATGGCCATTGCCGGGCCAGCGGTTAGCCTCTTTCTCGGAATTGCGTTTGGGTTGTCCGCGTGGGCCGGCTTCCACAACGGTTGGGCTCCGCCATTGGTCACGGTTCTGGGGTATCTCTCGTTTGTCAATTTCCTATTGCTAGCGTTCAACTTGGTCCCGGCGTTTCCGCTAGATGGTGGTCGAGTATTGCGTTCGATATTGTGGGGGACAACGGGAAACGTGCGACGGGCCACACACTGGGCATCGGTGGCCGGGCAGATTTTTGCCTGGCTGCTGATCGCCTAGGGAATCGTTCAGTTTTTTAGCGGGAACTGGCTCGGGGGAATTTGGTCGGGACTGATCGGCTTGTTTCTGAACACTGCGGCCCAAAGCAGCTACCAGCAGGTTCTGATTCGTAACGCGCTGCGGGGAGAACCGGTACGGCGATTCATGAACTCTCAGCCGATCGTCTTGCCTCGGTCGCTGGACCTCCAGCATTGGGTAGAGGACTATGTTTATCGCTTTCATCACCGTGCATTTCCCGTGACATCCGACGGTCATCTGGAAGGATTCATCAGCACGCAGGCGTTGTCCCAAATGCCGCGCGGCGAGTGGTACCGGCACACCATCGGTGAAGTCATGCAACGAGATCTTCGGCCGATCACCATCCCTCCCGATGCCGACGCGCTGGAGGCCCTTAGCAAAATGCAGCACAATGGATCTAGCCGCCTGATGGTGGTCGAACAGGACCATCTGGTCGGCATTATCAGTTTGAAAGATTTGTTGCGGTTTTTGGATCTGAAGATGGAATTGGAACGTGTGAATGGATCGATCGAGATGACGGTCCATTGAACGGATCGCAATCGACATCGTCGTTCCATAGGCAGTGAATTTGTCGGTGCTATGCGGCTGGCCGCCGCGGGCGGGTGAAATTGACAAATCCTGCATGATTGTGAATCAATCGAGTTTGTCAGTAAATTGATTTTGAGGATGATTCCATGCTGTTGTTGAATGATTCACAGTGTGCGTCGTCAAAATTAGCTGCCGGTAAAACCGAAAATACATATCGTTTTGGACAATCACACGTTCCTCAGTTGGTTATTGATCTTTTGCGTTCGTGTCATCATCCACCTTTGCGAAATGTGAAATGTCATTTTCATGATGGAGTGCTCACATTGTGCGGCATCGTGCCCAACTATTTTCTGAAACAACTAGCGCAAACCGTTGCGGTCAAAATAGAAGGTGTCGTGCAATTGAATAATAGAATAGTGGTGACGTACTCCGAGTCGGTCGCAGAAGACTTGCAGAAAGTAACCGGGAGCATGCCATGACTTCACGACTTTTAGTTGCTCATTCCGATGAGGCCGTGCTAGACGTATTTCAAAGTTTCTTTTGGGATCAAGGTTTCGAGGTCGAAGTCGCGGCCAATTTCAAGGCGAGGAATGTATGGCGACCCTGTCGGAATCTGAACCGGACGTGCTCATTTCACAGCAGTCGTGACTGCGGGATAATGTTCGAATTGAACCCTGGACTGAATGATCTAAATCGGCACAAAGATTGCAGATCTACCAAACAGAAAGCGTCGCATTTTATTGTTCAGTTTGTCGTCGGGAGTTTTCGCCATGAAAGAAACCCAAGTCACATTGCCGGAACTGGGCCTGATCGCCGGGACTCGCGGAATTCTCGGCGCCGGCTTAGGACTTCTACTGGCTGACCACCTGTCCGACGGTCAGCGCAAAGCAGTCGGCTGGACGCTCTTCCTGACCGGCGCCATCAGTACCGTCCCGATCGCTCTGGAGATTTTCGGCAAACGGTGCTTAATCTCCGCTAGCAAAACAGACGAACAGCGAATGTCCGAAAAACCGGAATAGCCGGTTGCATGGTTTGGGCGTACGCTCTGGCTTGGCTTGTAGTTAATGACCGGGTCAAATTCGGAGCTTGCCGCATCTTCGATCGTCATCCGAGCGGCCAGTGGAACGAATCTCGATTGGGCACCTCTGGCTGCTCATACACAACTTGAGAGCGGTAACGGCTTCCGATCAACGGATTCCGGAGTCTAATAACGTGCCAAGCATTTAGGCGTTTTGTCGGTGTTCCGCAGGACCGTGCGAATGCCAGAGATTAAAAGCGGAGTTGACGAGCGCCACATGGGTGAAAGCCTGCGGAAAGTTGCCCAGCATGCGGGTGCGCCTGGATCGTACTCTTCGGAGTACAAACCCAAATCGTTGGCTAGCCCGGCGAGACGATCGAACATGTTTTCGGCTTCTTGGCGCTGACCTACGGCCACCAGATTATCTACAAGCCAAAAACTACAGGGTAAAAATACACCCTGCCCTGGCGGCAATCCGCCCAAGGTTGAATTCAATCGATAGCGAGCCACGAGCCCATCGTGTGTTAATTCACGCTGGATGGCTGCCACGGTACCCCGCACTCGCGGGTCCACTGGCCGCAGAAAACCAACCAGCGGAATCATCAGCAAACTGGCGTCTAATTCATCAGAGCCATACGATTGGACAAAGGTGCTACGCTTGGCATCGTAGCCTTGTGCGCAAACTTCACGATGGATTTCATCACGAATTGCCGTCCATTTTTCGATCGGCCCATCGAGCTGGAATCGCTCGATACTCTTGACCATCCGATCGAAAGCGACCCACGCCATCACTTTGGAATGGACGAAATGCCGCCGGGGGCCGCGCACTTCCCAAATGCCCTCGTCGGGATTGCTCCAATGCGTTTCGAGGTATTCCGTCAGATGTGCTAGCATGCGCCACATGTGCTCGTCGTGCGATAAACCCATTCGCTGTCCGGCAAAAAGGGTGTCGCACACCTCGCCAAACACATCGAGTTGAAACTGGCTCCAAGCAGCGTTGCCGATTCGCACCGGGCGGGAGCTTTCGTATCCCGGCAAATAATCTAATTCGATTTCTGTCAGCCGGCGCTCGCCAGCGATACCATACATGATATTCAACTGCGACGGACTGCCGGCAACTGCTCGCAGCAACCAATTGCGCCACGCCATCGCCTCTTCATGGTAGCCGGCCAACAACAGCGAATACAGTGTGAACGTGGCGTCACGGATCCAGCAAAATCGGTAATCCCAGTTTCGCACACCGCCAATAAATTCCGGTAACGAGGTGGTCGGCGCAGCGACCATGCCACCCGTAGGGGCATAGGTGAGTGCTTTGAGTGTAATTAGCGAGCGCAGGACCAATTCTGCATGCGGACCTTGATAAGTGCATTGCTTTGACCAATCACTCCACCACCGTTCGGTATCGTCGACGGAGCAATGTGCGTCAGGCGAGGCGGTGCGCGCTTCCGACGACGTATGCCATTGCAGCACAAAGCATCGCTTTTCGCCCGCCGAAACCGTGAAATCGCCGACTGTCGTCAAGTTTTCCCCATGCAATTCGATATCAGTGTCCAGGTAAAGTGCGTCGGGTCCTGCAATTGCTTCCAATCCGGTTGGCGTCCGCCGGACCCAAGGAACGATCGATCCATAATCAAATCGGACGACTAACTCGATGTGCATGGGCACGATGCCACGGCGGCCTTGGACGATTCGCACTAAGTCGGGCTCCTTCGTGCGCGGCGGCATGAAATCGATCATGGTGACGACGCCATCGTCGGTCTCAAAGTCGGTTTCAAGGATTAGTGTTCCTGGACGATAGCGGCGCGATATTTTTCGAATTGGGATGTTGGGTGCTATCTGCCACCGCCCATGCTCGCGCGTGCCCAGAAGTGCGGCGAAGCAAGCGCCGGAATCGAACCGCGGCAGACACAGCCAATCTACAGAACCATCGCGTCCAACAAGCGCAGCCGTGTGGCAATCGCCAATCAAGGCGTAATCTTCAAGACGTTGCGACATCAGCGCCTTCTTTGCTAATGGCAAGAAATCGGTGATTGTCAACGTGGCGCGTCAACACTTATCTCACGGTGCATTCTATACGATTACGGTGAACTGCCTTGAATTCATCGCAAACCTGCTTCGACACGCGCCCGATGCGATTTCGTTGGTCTCATGGCTCAGACACTAACTCCTCAAATCCCTCCGGTTTGTGTGGTCTCGGCGGAATTCTCGAACAGAAACTGCTTTTGCGAAATCCTGCTACAGAATCATGCAGATCAGCTCCATTGGCATCAAAACACCTTGGCACCCTCGTCCAGCGATTGACAACATGCGCTCCGGGGCTGGCATTGCATCTGAACTGTAAGTTCATTTTGCAGTTTATCCCGATTCGCGCAAGGCGATATTGTTCGCATGCGAAGCCCGTGGCGAGTATAGTGTATTTCTTCGTTCGTTCTGCGATAATGAGAATCGCGACACGAAAAAACAAGGATTGTTTCAAGGCGGTATCTACCAGCATTATTCTATGTTCAGTCATGACAAAGCCCCAAGCTGATCAAAATCCTAAAACGTACACGTTCGAGTTTGGCAATAAAAAGCTGACTCTCGATTTTCCACGTGCTTTTGCGATTGGAGATGCGCTCTTTGAGGCAGGTCAATTGGCGGCAGCGAAATCGGTGTTCGAAGTTCTCTCGAAGGTATCCGAGCGTGGACCCCGTGCGAAAATCATGCTCGCTCAATGCGAAGCTGCCTTGCAGCATTTCGCCGCATGTTCTGAAATCCTGGACACAACGTTCACCGGTGAAGATAAGCCCATTGCCGAGGAACTCCAAACCACTTTTGTCTCCACAAGCTTGGTTTTCGCGACGATGCCATCCGCGCTTTGACCAAGTTGGCCTTGAAGTTCGAGAGTATTCCTACGCTTTGTCTGGTGCTGGGCGACTTGTTCGCTGAGGAAGGCAATTACAAAAAAGCGAAGGGTTGCTGGGAGCTGGCGATCAAGCGCGACCTCGTACGTGGAGGCGTAGCTCTTGCGGCCCGCCGCCGCATCAAATCCCAAAGCCAATCGAAATCCATGAAGAGTCGCGGTCGGACCGGAGCGAATAAGACTTAGGGCTTCGTAAGACGATACTGAGGGAAGAAACGATAGATCGTGTACGCTGTGGCATGGCGCTCGAACTCTTCGACGAGTTGGTGCCCGACCAGAGAGAGACTTGTGGGCGGGTCGTCGGACTCGACGCAGATGGGACTACTAATGGCTACTTTCGGGAGCATGAATTGGCATCTTTTGGGTTGTCTGCTCCTGCCGTGGCTCGCCCTGCTGCAAGACAAACCAATAGAACGAATGCGGACTGAGGCTGACAAAATACGGTTCTTGGCCAATGCGCGGAAAAGCGAGCTTGCCGAACATTTCCACGGGAACCATCCCAGCATAGGTTCGCAAATCGAGCTGCACAGGCTGAACGAACCGCGATAAGTTGTTGACAACCAAGACGACATCCCCATCGTACTCGCGCACATAAGCCACGATGCGGTGATTCTCGGACGGCACGAACTTCACATTGCCGCGGCCGAAGGCACGATGTTGTTTGCGCACACGAATTAAATTTCGCATCCAATTGAGCAAAGAGTGCGGTGAACGGAGCTGGGCTTCCACGTTGATGGCCTGAAAGTTGTAAAGTGGATCTAAGATGAGCGGCTGGTACAGTTGCGAGGGATCGGCGCGAGAAAACCCAGCGTTGCGGTCGCCTGTCCATTGCATCGGAGTGCGTACGCCATCACGGTCGCCCAAATAGATGTTATCACCCATGCCAATCTCGTCGCCGTAATAGAGGACGGGGCTCCCGGGCAAGGTAAACAGCAGGCTGTGCAGCAGTTCTATCTGGCGGCGCCCATTCTTCATAAGCGGCGCTAACCGTCGTCGGATTCCCTTGTTCAGCCGCATGCGCGGATCGTGGGCATATTCTTTGTACATGTAGTCGCGCTCTTCGTCGGTCACCATTTCCAAAGTCAGCTCATCGTGATTTCGGAGAAACAATGCCCACTGGCAAGAACTAGGAATTGCCGGCATGTTCTCCATGATGTCGACAATCGGCCGGCGTTCCTCGCTTCGGATTGCCATGAACATCCGCGGCATGAGCGGAAAATTGAACGCCATGTGAAACTCGTCGCCGTTTCCAAAATAAGGCGCCAAATCGGCTGGCCACTGATTAACTTCGGCCAACAGCAACGTACCGGGGTAGTGCTGATCCACAAACTGCCGCATTTGCTTGCAGAATTCGTGTGTGGCCGGCAAATTTTCGCAGTTCGTGCCGTCTCGCTCGTACAGATAGGGCACCGCATCCACGCGAAAGCCATCGATCCCGCGATCGAGCCAGAATGCCATCACGTCGAGAATTTCCTTACGGACCTCCGGGTTTTCATAGTTGAGATCGGGCTGATGGCTGAAAAAGCGGTGCCAATAATATTGCCGAGCGACATGATCCCAGGTCCAGTTGGAAGGCTCGGTATCGGTGAATATGATCCGAGCATCTTTGTATTTTTCGTCGGTATCGCTCCAGACGTAGTAATCGCGTTTGGCAGAGCGAGGATCGCGACGTGCTTCTTGAAACCACGGATGCTGGTCGGACGTGTGGCTGATCACGAGGTCGGCAATGATGCGGATGCCGCGGGAGTGCGCCGCGTTCGTGAGATTCTCAAAATCGGCCACTGAGCCGATGGCAGGATGGATTTTTCGGAAGTCCGATATGTCATATCCATCATCTCTCAGGGGCGACTGATAGATAGGCATGAGCCAAAGACAATCGATGCCCAGTTCCTTCAGATAATCGAGTCGGCTGGTCAAGCCGGGCAGGTCGCCGTTACCGTCCTGGGTGCTGTCCTGAAAGCCACGGACGTAAACTTCATAAAAAATGGCATTCTGATACCACAGGGGGTCCTTTTCCCTCATGGTCTATGTTCCTCCTTGCAAAACGTATTCAAGCCCAACGAAGAAATAAAATCCACAACGCACATCTGACGCTAACGATCATTTGAGAATCCGACCCAAACCGGCAAGGTGTCGAACAATTCGACGACTGGGACGAGTGGCTCCAATTCCAGTGCACGATCCGTGAAAGCACTCGTGAGTTTCGATCCCGCCAATTCTTTGCATTCTACAAAAGTGTCTTGCCATAATGCGTGGTCGCTCGGCTGTGTATGAGCAGAATCCTCGGCCCCGATCTGGGTCGTCAGACGCCGCAAGAGACGAGGGACAACGACCAGGCACGACATCGTCGGCTCGACTAGCCGCCGCGCAAAAGCAATGAGGTGGTCGGCCCCCGGGCCCAAGGTCCGGAGCGGAATATATTGCCCCCGATCGAACAGAGCGGGCAATTGTGCACGGAGCGTGAGCAGCCGCCAAGTGACAAATAGTTTGAGCCGTGGGTCATCGACATGTTGGGCGAGCTCAGCAGCCAAATCGCTCAATGCATCCTGCAGGCGCACTTGCTCCACCAAGGATTTCAACATGTGTAGCAGGACACGGTAATCGACGGGTCGGCGATTATCGGGATCAACAAGGCTGAAATCCCACAATTCCTGGCCCTGGTAAATGTCGGGAAAACCAGGTGCTGTGAGCTTTAATACGAGTTGCGAAAGGGAATTGATCAGACCCCAGTGAGCCAAAACGCGTTGAAAATCGAGGAAATTAGACAAGAAGCGATTGTCTTCGACGGTCGTTAATGTATTCGCGACAAATTCTCGCAGCGCTTCATCGTATTGTTGATTGGGACGGATCCAGCTTGTATGCCGCTTTGCTTCGCGAGTAGCCTTTTCCATATAGCATTGCAGACGTAGGACCAGGTCGGAGTGTGTATGTGGCTCGGGAGTGCTCAACGGCCAAATGCCCAGCAGGCTTTGGTAGAAGATATATTCGTCGTTCGCATCGGGAGCCAAAAGGCCTTCCACTGTGCATCGCCAGCGGCGATTCAATTTGCTCCATCGGCGAATGGCGTTTTGCCACTTTTGCGGCTCTTCCGACAACACGTTGAGGCGGGCGCGCACGTCTTCGGATCGCTTGGTGTCGTGCGTTGAGCTGGCCAACATGGCATGAGGCCAATGCTGCTGTCGAACTTGCGCATCGGCATGAAAGGCCTCGACAGTTACGGCCGGTTGTGACGGATCACTCCCCACTTCGTTAGCCGAAAGCAACGGGGCGTAAACGTAAAAAGCGGTGTCTTCCACTCCTTTGGCCATGACAGGACTGGTGACCTGCTGGAATCGTCCCGCAAATAATTCTCGCTCATCGATCGCCTGCTGACTCAATCCTGGCGGATGTTCCAGCAGCAGCACTTGCTGGATGAAGTCGAACACGCCTGGATCGGTTGCCGGGTTGCGCTGTTTGGCCATTGCGACGGCCTGGCGCACAAAGCGCTGATCGCGCTCCGCAACGATGCCCCGGCGAGGATAAACACGATACACCGGGAAGCAAACCAGCACGTCACGCAGTGCCAGCCGTAGCGAATTCAGCGTGAAGTCGCGCGATGCACGATGTTGCTCCGAGATGCAGTTCAAACGATGGGCCAGCATTTGTAATTCGCTGGCCATTGCGGCACGGAGAATCAGTTGCTTGCCGGCTTTTGCTGCGCAATCATAGTCAGCGGTATCGGGTGATAACCGGGCGTAATTCTTGTCGATTATTTCCCAACCTGTGGGATCGATAAGCACACCGTTACAAGAGCGCAAGAAAGCGTATCCAGTTGTTCCGGCCACAGGCCAACGTTCTGGAAGCGGCTCGTTTGGACCCAAAATCTTTTCCACCAGGACGAAGAGTGGGGGGTCTCCAGCTGTGGCGGAATCGGAAGAGGATAACTCTGTTGACTCAAAGTCGGTTGAAAGTGCGGAACCATCCAACGCCGTGGCAGTGTCCAGGTCGACTCCTAGCACTGCCATCCAATCTTCAGCAACGGGGATGGGAAGTTTCAACCGTGTGCATAATCGTTCCACAAGCCGTGCCAACCGATGCGGCTCATTCTGAGGGTCGTTGGCAATGGGTCCACTAGCCCGGCTGCCGGTCGTATCAGCATTTATTCGAGCAAGAGTTTCCACGGCCAATTCAAATTCTTTTTCTCCCGTCGAGTCGGCGCCCAGACCGAGTTGCTCTTGCACCAGCATTCGCCAGCGGACTACTTCCACTAGGTACTGCCATTGAAGCCGCCACAAATATTGCTCCGGGGCAAACAAACCGTCGACATGATCAACGCGGAACCCATCAATCAGGCCGCACGCGGCTAATTGCATGATGAACTGGTGGGTGCGGAAGAACACGAGCGGATTTTCCATGCATAGTGCAGCCAGTTCGTTGATGTCGAAGAAGCGGCGATAGTTGATTTCATCCGAGGCGGTGCGCCAGTAACACAAGCGATATGCCTGTTCGGAGAGTACCAAATCCAACAAGTCGAAGCTGTGGGGATCACCAGGACGGCCGTTAATTTCGCGCAGTCGATCGTTAACGAATTCGTGAACGGCGGGGCATACTGACTGAAGATCATTCAACCGCCTCTTGATGACTTCTTTTTCGCGCTGACGTTCAATCGTGGCTTCAATGGATGTAGCGGTCTGTGGAGGCAAGTGCTCCAACGCAGTAAGAATGCTTTGAAGTTCCACATAATGCGGGGAATCGGCGCCCAGCTGCGCTGCCAGTTTCTCCAGTCCAAGAGTTAGTATGGGCAACGCGGTCTTTGGTCCCATCGGCAAAAACTTGTCGAAATAGCGAATTTCAAAACCGCCGTCTCGGTGTTCGATCTGCAATTCACCATTTTCCAATGCCACACCATATTGCCGCCCCAGAATCGGCAGCAGCACTTTATTGGTTAGTTCGTCTTTGATGGGCTGCCAATCGATGTCGAAAAACTGCGCAAACGGGGAATTGGGGCCGTTTTCCAAAACATCGCGCCACCAGGGATTGTACGAACTGGCGCTCATATGATTCGGAACAATGTCGGCCAACAGTCCCATCCGATGTTGTCGCAGTTCCCTAACTAACTGGGTGAAGCCAGTCGCACCACCAATCTCTAGATTCAATTCCGAGTGGCTGCAAACATCGTAACCGTGCGAACTGCCAGGTATTGTCGTTAAGAATGGGGAGGCATAGATGTGGGAAATTCCCAAATCAGCGAGGTAAGGAACGACGTCGGCCGCCCCGTAAAAGTCGAATTCCGCGCGAAACTGAATTCGGTAAGTGGCGCGAGGAACGGTATGGCGCCGTGCAAGGTGCGCGAGCACCTGCGCCACGAGAATGTCGTCGGATGAGGAAATTTCTGCGTCTATCACGGGCACGGTCCCCAAAGTACCACTTCAAAATCCAGTAATTCATCGATTGGATGCAAATTTCCTCGGCGGCCGCCATAGCGAGCATTTTCGGTTGTCAGCAGCAAGGTTGTTCTCGACTCGGTTGGCGGAACGAATTCCAACGGTTTGTTGCTCAGGTTCGCAAAAACTGTAGCCCCAGGCAATCTGCCGTGTTGCACACACAGCAGCATCGCCTCGCCGAAAGGGCTTTCCAGACGGGCTGAAGTGGAGGTGAAATCGGTCAGCATTTTCAGATTTCGCCGGGCTGTCAGGAGATCGTGGTATAGACGTCTCAAACCGGCTTGCAGAGGATCTCCTTCCCAACGCCAATCAAGCCGGCTGGTTGCAAACGTGGCCGGGGATTGGGGATCGGAAATTTCCCGATCCCAAGCGAAAGCAAGTGATTCAAATTCTTTGCGACGTCCCTGCCGAACTGCTTCGATTAAATGCGCGTCGTCGAAAGAGCAGAAGTAAAGAAAGGGATTGCGTTCAGCATACTCTTCCCCCATGAACAAAAGCGGCGTCGTGGGTGCCAACAGCGCGAGTGCCGCCGCGAGTCGCAGTTTTTCCGGCGAGAGCAATGCCGACAGCCGCTCGCCACGGGCGCGATTTCCCACCTGATCATGGTTCTGGATGCACGTGACGAACCGCTCTCTCCCGAAGCTGCGAACCAAATTCCCGTGACGCCGCCGGTGAAACGGGCTGTAGCAGCCGTCGTAGACAAAAACACTTTCGACGGCTTTGACTACGTTTGCCGGAGCACCGAAATCCATGTAATAACCTTCTCGCTCGCCGGTTAACAGGGCGTGCAGGCTATGATGAAAATCGTCGCTCCACACGGCGTCCATGGCGCAGCCGCCGTGCTCCGGCGGCGACAGTAAACGGGGATCGTTCTGATTCGTTTCGGCAATCACCACCACTTGGCGCTGCTGCCGGGCCGCTTCCGCCTGCACGGCCTGTTGGATCTCTGCCAGGACATGCCGTGCGCTTAGATCATAAATGGCTTGCACCGCGTCGAGCCGCAAGCCATCGATGTGGAAGTCGCGCGCCCATTGGCAGGCGCTCTCAATCACGAAACTTCGCACCGGATCACTTTCCGGGCCGTCATAATTCCAGGCGCAACCCCAGGGCGTATGATAACGGTCTGTGAAGTATGGCCCGAATAGACCAAGGTAATTGCCCTCGGGACCGAGATGGTTGTAAACCACGTCGAGCAGCACGGCCAAGCCTTCGCGGTGACAGGCATCTACCAATTTCTGCATTTCTTGCGGTCCGCCGTAGGTATTTTGTACTGCGTAAGGGTGAACGCCGTCGTATCCCCAGTTGCGGCTTCCCGGAAACTGGGCGACCGGCATCAGCTCGATGGCCGTCACCCCCAATTCGCGCAATTCGCTAAGGCGGGGAATGATGGCCGAAAACGTCCCCTGCGGCGTGAACGTGCCAACGTGCAACTCATAAATCACCAGTTCGCGCAGCGAAATACCTTGCCATACTTGATCGGACCACTCGAACTCTTCAGGTAGGTAAATGCCCGATGGTTGATGTACGCCATCGGGCTGCCATCGAGAAGCCGGATCAGGTAACTCGCGTGCTTCTAATCCTAATGCATAAGCGTAACGTAGCACCGATGCGCTTGCTGGTTCTACGTGCGAGAAATAGCCGTCGTCCGCGGAGTGCATAGGGCGCTCGAGGCGGTCGCCGCTATTTGTCCACAATTTCAACCGCACGTCGTTCCAAAGCGGCGACCAAACGCACCAGCAAAGCGCACCATCGGGAAGGCGCGAAACTCCCTGGGGTTGAGCGCATAATGAAGAGTTGATTTCAGACATGAATTCAGTGTGTGCAGCCAAATTAACTCGAAAAGAAAGACAGCCCCGCTGTGGCGTTACGCGACTTTAGTGTAACGAATCGCAATTCCACCATATACCCATCAGACAGTGCGGCTCGAGTAAAAAGCGAAGTGATCCTCAAACGTTCTGTCACCCATTCGTTCACAGGCGCTGTCATCTGGGACCCCAACGGGTCCCCGTACGACCAGAGCAGGCAGCATCGCAAAAGATAATTATGTGAGCAGGTGTTAACACTGCGTGACCGCTTGCAGTCGGCTCAGATACCACCTCATAAGTCGCGTCCGAGCGATACTTCTGTCACCAGCCCCAAAAGTTATCGACGATCGCTGCCAGCGGCTCATGACCCGCGCTTGGGCGACTGAGACGCACGCATCAGCTCGTGGTATAAAGTGAATGCTTTTTTCCGATCGGCTCGCAGACTGTGCTGTTTGCCGTCGGCCTGGACATACCGCCGTCTGCGTGAACGACGAAAGAACGGTTTGGGAAAGTGCGACCTGGCAAGAACCTCCGGCTCGAACCCATGGAACGACCCAATGGGCGAGCGGACGGTGAGCTCGAAGGCTCGGCACAAAGCAAGCCAGCGCCGGACTCCTCAATGGAAGTCGCTATAGCGGCCAAGCGGTGCAAGCTCCGCCGGCAAGAAAATGCCGACCTCACCGACAAACTTCTCTGACAAGCGACTTGGTGTCGGCGTAAGTTAAAGCGTCTAATAAAAAACCACGGGGGACGCGGGGAACACTGGGATCAGTTGATATTTGCCGAATACTTCATTGATTTTCAGTCTTCCCCGTGCTCCCCGTGGTTCATTTTGTTTTGTACTCTTAGTATCCCCGACAGGATTCGAACCTGTAACCTTCGGCTTCGGAGGCCGCATCAATTTCGGGGTGAGAAGCAGTCAGAAATGCTGCGTATCTCCTTACCGCATCGGCAACTTCGAACGATCCATCGAGCGACAAACCACTCGCCAACGATGTCGCTAATTTACACACTTTTACATGGTTTGCAACCAATTCTCTGACACAACTCTGACATCGTTTACAATTGGCAGCCCCATTCAGTTGCGCAGATGCGCTGGCGGAAGGCAACAACCCCACAGCCGACCTCGTTATTAGCTGGTTAGAGCAGCGAAGAGTCTAGAAGGTTGAGCAAGTGGATGGAAAGTGCAAAACGGTTGTTCTCAATTGCGGGACCGGACGGCGCAAGGAAGTGCTTTCCAAATCTCAGTCGCGTATTCGTCGATCGTGCGATCGCTGGAGAATTTGCCGGAACTGGCGACATTCAATATCGCTTTGCACGTCCATGTTTTCTCGTCGGTGTATTCGTTCACGAGTTGTTGATCGGCGTCCAAATAGGCCGGCAGGTCCGCCAAGTGCAGGTAGTAGTCGCTTTTCTTCAACAATGTGTCGAGGATCGGTTCGAAGGCACCCGGCTCGAAATAGCTCAGGCGATTGGATGAAATCAGGTCGAGGGCGGCGCGTGTTTCCGGATTGTTCTCGTAATGCCAGTGTGGGTTGTAGGACGAACGGCTTTCGGCAACTTGCTGCGCGGTCAATCCGAAGAGGAAGAAATTCTCTTCGCCGGCAGCTTCGGCCATTTCGATCGTGGCGCCGTCGCGCGGCCGATGGTTAGTGCGCCATTCATCATAAACTTCATGTTGCTCGTGCCGCTGGCTTCGTATCCAGCGGTGGAGATTTGATTCGAGACGTCGGCAGCCGGAATCAGCCGTTCCGCCAGGCTGACGTTGTACTCGGGCAGAAATACGACTTTGATGCGGCCGCGGACCGCAGAATCTCCATCGATGGTTCCGGCGAGGTTGTTAATGAATTTGATGATCAGTTTCGCCAACCGATATGCGGGAGCCGCCTTGCCAGCGAAGAAAAACGTTCGCGGGGCCATTTCGAGCTTGGGATTGTGCCGCAGCCGATTGTAGAGCACGACGATCCGCAGCGCGTTCAAGAGTTGCCGCTTGTATTCGTGAATGCGTTTGACCTGACAATCGAAAATCGAATCGAGATTGACTATAACGTTCCGCGTCGATCTGAGCCAATCGGTGAATTTCAGCTTCGCTTCGCGCTTTGCCCGCCGGAATTCCTTTTGAAAGTCCGCGTCGCCCGCGAGCGGTTTGAGGCGGGCAAGTTCGTCGAGATTCGTAATCCAATCGTTGCCAATTGCGTCCGTAATCACGGCAGAAAGGCCCGGATTGACCAGCATCAACCAGCGTCGCGGCGTGACGCCATTGGTTTTGTTGGAAAACCGTTCGGGGTACAACTCAGCGAGGTCTTTCACCGTCGTCTTGCGTAATAGTTCCGAATGGATGGCGGCAACGCCGTTGGTACTATGCGAACCGACGATGGCCAAATTGGCCATCCGCAACTTCCGCGGCGAAGCCTCTTCGATGAGGCTGCAATTGGCGATCCTGGAACTGTCGCCCGGGAACCGCGTGCCAACTTCATCGAGTAACCGGTTGTTGATTTGATAGATAATTTCCAACTGCCGTGGTAGCAGTTGTTCAAACCATAGCAACGGCCATTTTTCCAGTGCTTCGGGAAGCAGCGTGTGATTGGTGTACGCCAGCGTTCGCTTCGTTAGCTCAAAAGCGTCGTTCCAATCGAGTTTGGCTTCATCGAGCAGAATCCGCATCAGCTCGGGAACGGCCATCGCCGGATGTGTATCGTTCATTTGGATGGCGACTTGTTGCGGCAGTGCGTCCCAATCAGCGTTCGTGCGCCGGAAGCGACACACAATATCGGCCAGCGAACAGGCGACTAGAAAATACTCTTGAATGAATCGCAGTCCCTGGCCCAAATCGGTCGAATCGTCTGGGTAGAGTACGCGTGTGAGGGACTCGGCCGAAAGTTTTCCTGCCAGCGCTTCCACAAATTCGCCGCGACTGAATTCGGCGAAATCGAAATAGTTCGGCGTGGCGGCGGCCCACAGACGCAGCGTGTTGATGGTCTTGCCGCCGTGGCCAATGATGGGTCGATCAAAGGGAATGCCGATGAGGCTCGACGGCTCGCCGGGAATCGCATGCAAGCTTCCGCAGCGCAGCTCGAACGAGCAGTTTAGTTTGACCTCCACTTGCTCGCGCGGACGAGCGACTTCCCATGGATCTGGATAGCGTAGCCAGTTGTCGGGCTGCTCCTGCTGCCAGCCATTCACAATGGTCTGCTTGAAAATGCCGTATTCATAGCGCAAGCCGTAACCCATTGCCGGCAACGACATCGTGGCCATCGAATCGAGAAAGCAAGCGGCCAGCCGACCAAGGCCTCCGTTGCCCAGCCCAGCGTCCGGTTCCTGTTCGAGCAGACCGAGCCAATCGAGCCTGTGCTCCTTAAGGGCTCGTGCGGCGATCGGCTGTAGCAGCAGGTTCGCCACGTTACTGGCGAGCGATCTGCCGATCAAGAATTCCATCGAGAGGTAATAAATCCGTTTGGCGTTCTCGCGCTGATAGGTTTCTTCGGTCAGGATCCAGCGCTGCGATAGCACATCGCGCACCGAGCGCGGCAAATGCCTCGAAGCGTTCACGTGCTCCGGCAGCGCTTACCGGCGTGACGCTGTCGAACAGCAAATGCCGTTCGTACAGAGCGTCTTCCGTCCCGGTGAGTTTCACCGGACCACAGCCATACTGCTCGCGTAGTGCGGCCAGTGCGTCCTGCGAGGCGGTTTTACTGTTGGGAGTTGTCGTTGCCATGGCAGACCTCTCTTGGCTGCGCGATTTTCGTCGCGCAAAGTATAGTGCATTCTGAAAGCTATAGACGACGGCTGACTGTCAGCCGGTGCGGGTTAAACGTTGTCGCCTTCCGTCGAGGTGCCGCGGTCTTTCGTCTGCTCTTTGGCACCCCATTTCCAGCCGGTGATACGCGGCAAATCGTCGCCGTGCTTGCCCCAATCGGGTTTCCCGTCGAGTTCAAAGCATCGCATGTTCATTGTCCAATGTTACATTTCGCTGTTTAATGATAATAATTTCAGAAACTTCGCATAATTCCCATAAGCTCTGCTCGGCAGGCGGAGCTCAAGCGCTTTGATCGGGTCTATTTTCTCCAGGTCGAATGAGCCAGCGATTTGGTCGACACTGATGTTCGGACGTAAGTAAAGTTCGACGATCTGTTGGCAGCATATTTCTGCTTCGGCCAGAACTTCTTCGCAAGCCACCAGGCGGATGCGCCCGATGATGCCGTAGAGGTTTACCAGCTTCTCCAAAGTGTCCAGTGAATGAGATATGGCATCTACGGCCAGTCGCGACGCTTCTGTGATGAACTCGCTACAGAGTGTCTCTCGCTCGCGGAGTCTCGCCTGTGTTAGCTCGCGGACTGTTTGTTTGTGTTGATTGATCCAGGTCATGCTCACGGAGGCGGCGGCGCCCATCATGGATGCTCCCGCTGCAGCCAGGGCGGTAATAACTGAAGCTTCCATAATTCGCCTTTGCCTTATGCTATCGCTTGTTCAAGTCTCACAGACTCTGACCGTTGCGCTTCGGATTGTGCGACCGGTAGCGAGTGACCATTGAGAGCTGGCGTCACTGGCGCGGCGCCGGACTCCAATTGACCGGTCGCTGCTTCACCGAACTCAACTTCTCGGAGAAGGGAAGCCGTTTCGCTATCCAAACCCACTTTGAAGATGTCTGGCGGAAACAGTAGGCCAAATGTCCAGTCCATCATGATCCGCAGCCGCCGACGCCAACCGGGCATCTGGGAAAGGTAATACGTCCGGCGAATAAACCACGCCGGGAACCCATGCAATCGGACTGTGAAAAACTGCCCAAACCCATTGCAACGACCCAGCGAGCCCATCATCCCGAGCATGTGATAGATGAACGGCTTTGGTGGCTGGTCTTTCAGTACGCCAAAAATGTTGACGGCCAGTGCTTTCGCCTCACGCAATGCGTGCTGAGCCAGGCTGGGGTACGGCTTACCATCGGGGCCCGGGAATCGAGGCGCAGTCACCAATCGCCCAAACTTCGGCATGGGTTCGCGAGCGCATGGTTGGGTAAACTAAGATGCGCCCGCGATTGTCTTTCTCCGTGCAGAGGGCCGACACCGCTGGATTAGGAATTACACCGGCGGCTAGGACGATTGTGTCGGCGGCGATTGTTTCTCCTGCGAGGTGGATTTTGCGCAGCTCAATCTCCCGGACTTTAGTGTTCGTCCGCACTTCAACTCCGCGCCGCGAGACAAGGGCTCGGTGTCCATAAGCGGCCAGTTCCGGATCAACTTCGGGCATGATACGATCGGCGCCCTGAAGTAAGACAACGCGAACGTCGTTCCGGTCCACGTGTGGGTAAAAGGCTGCGATGCCGTCCGCAAAGCTAGTTAGCTCGCCAAGCAGCTCGACCCCGACGAGGCCGCCTCCGATGATGACGAACGTGAGTAATTGTGATTTGCGCTGTAGATCGGTTTCCACATCGGCGCGTTCAAACCGCTCAATAACGTGATTGCGAAGCAGCAGTGCATCGGCCACCGTCTTGAAGGTGAAGGCGTGATGCGCACCGGGGATTATATCGCGATTGGTTTTGGACCCGAGTGCGATCACCAATTGGTCGTACACGAGTTCCCTCTTCTGCCCGGCGGCTGCCAGCTGGATCGTTCGCGCGTCTAGGTCAATACTCTGGACGGAAGCTTCGACGAAGCGCGTGGATCGCAGAAAGGCGCGGACTGGTAGCGAGCAGCTGCGCATATCCAACGTCCCCGAGAAGACTTCGAACAACAGCGGCGTCATTACGACGAAGTTGTCCCGGCTGACGAGTACGATTTCAACGTCCGGCCTTCGACGACACAGCCTTTCCAAGTGTCGGGCTGTTGCGACCCCGCCGAAACCACCGCCGAGAATTACAATGCGTTGTTTTTTCGCTAAATTGTTCATGGGATTTCCCATCGTAGCCGATTTACTTTTTGCCTCGGACCTAGCTGGTCGTTCCTACTCCGCCGAGATGTGCTCGCCTGTTCTCGCGACCGATCGCTTCATCAGCAGCACCAAGAATACGAGTGCCGCCGTTACGACCGCACACAGAAAGAAGACGTCGAAAAAAGCCATAGCAGTAGCCTGTTGCTCCCGCAAGGCGTTGAGTGCCTCGATAGCCCATCTGCTTTGATCGGGCCGGATCGCCGCTCCACTGGTAGTAGAGGTCCCGCGTCCGTCCCAAGAACGGTTGGACATGGGGATTGAGCGACCCTAAGCTCTCGGCCAAACGCGAAAAGTGGAACTGTTCTCGCCGCTCTCGAATGGTCTGTGCCAGCGACGTGCCCACGCTGCCGCCTTCGGTGCGAAGCAGGCTGAACAATCCGACCGCCGCCGCCCGCAGATGTACGGGAATGTACTTATAGGCCGCCACGCTGATCGGGGCGAAGACTAAGCCGAGCCGAGCATCAGCAGCATGTGCGGCCAGATCACCTGCCAGGGACCGACCTCCAGATTCATTTGCGACCGGCCATAGCTGGCGATCGCCATGACGACCAGTCCGCTCCCGACCAACCAGCGTGCATCGAACTTGCCGACCCAACAGTGCCCCGGCGACGATCATCGCGATCATGGAGGACACGCCCGAGGGGGACATTGACATCCCGGAGCGAAGCGCGTCGTATCCAAGAGCGACTGGAGCAAGCCGGGCAAGTGCGATGCACGAGCAGTACAGCACCGCAAAGGCCGAAGAACATAATGAAGCAGGACAGCGACAGATTGCGGTCGCGGAGGACTCGGAAGTTAATGATCGGACTAGCGATCCGCATCTCCGTGACAGATCAGCAACCCATGCCCAGCACGAACAGGATCAGAAGTGTCTGCACGCGGCCGAACGGATCGCCGAGCCAATCCCATTCCTGTCCCTTGCTGAGCACGATTTCCCAGCAGCACATGGCCAGCACCAAAAGTGACAGTCCGATGTAGTCGAAGTTCAGCGGCCCGCGACTCAGTTCGGCTCGCTCGCGCTTCAGGTACTCGGGATCTTCAACTACCAGATACGCAGCGACTAGCGAGAGCACGCCGATGGGAACGTTGATTAGGAAGATAAACCGCCAGTTGTAATTGACGCAGAGCCACCCGCCGAGCGTCGGTCCGACGATGGGGCCCAGGATGGCGGCGACACCGAACAGCGTCATGGCGGTCCCCTGCTCCTCCTCGGGGAATGAGTCGAGCAGGACGCCCTGGCTACATGGCTGCAGTCCGCCACCGGCAAGACCCTGGATGATGCGAAACACAATCATCTGCCCAGGCTAGTGGCAAAGCCGCACATCGCTGAGGCGAGCCGTGAACAAGGCGATGCAGATCAGGAAGTAGTTTCGGCGGCCAAGACGCGACGAAAGCCAGCCCGTGATCGGCAGAACAATCGCATTGGCAGCCAGATAACTGGTGATCACCCAGTCGGCGTCCGTCTGCGCAGCGGACAGGCCGCCGGAGATATATCTCAAGGCCACATTGGCGATCGTCGTGTCCAAGATCTCCATGAAGGTTGGCACAACGACGATGATTGCGATGACCCAAGCGTTTACGGCCGGTCGCCTGATGGCTGTCGGAGGGTTCAGAGCTATACTGCTTGCGCTAGTCATGACGGGGTCTCTTTGAGTCGTGTTACGTCAGGAGGACAGTTAGTTGGGCTGGCAAGCTATGGTTGTTTATTCGACGCGAGTAGCGGTTGCAGGATCCTGCCGGCGTTCGGTCCAGCCGGTGCCTCCTTAAAATAGACGTAAGGGGTCACTGAGAGCCCGACGAACAGAGGGACCTTGTCGGGATCATAGTCCGTCAACTCGATCCTCACCGGCAGCCGCTGGACGATCTTTACGAAGTTGCCAGTCGCGTTTTGCGGTGGCAACAGCGAGAGCGTCTGACCGGTTCCCATCGTGAAGCCGGAGATTCGGCCGGTGAACTCCTGGTGGCTTCCGTACATGTCGGCCTCGATCTTGACGGGCTGACCGATCCGAAGCTTGGCGAGCTGTGTTTCTTTGAAATTCGCATCAATCCAGAGATCATGGAGAGATCGAATCGTCATGACGCTTTGGCCCGCGACCACGTTGTTGCCTGGGTTCACATTTTTGCTCGTAATGGCGCCGTCAATCTCCGCATAAATCTTGCAGTAGCGGAGGTTCAGTTTCGCTTGGTCGAGATTGCGCTCGGCTTGTTTGAGCTTCGTCTCCGCTCGCTTAATGTCCGGCGCATCCTCAATGAGCTTGGCAAAGATCTGATCGATGTCTTGATTGGGATAACGGCGGTAGAAATCCGTCACCATTTCCTGCGGCAACTTGTTGAATGAGCCGCTCATGCCCAGCGCCGCGGCGGCTTGCATCAATTTGCCCTGCACCTCCCGAACGCCACTGAAAGTTTGGTCCAAATCCGCCGGTACTTCTGCCAGATCGTCGCCCGATGCCGGCATGGCAGGCAATCCGAGGCTTACGCGAATCTGACGGATGTGCTCCATCGCCTCATTGATTCCGGCTTGCTCGACCCGAAATGCCTCCTGATATCTATCGACGTCCTGTCGACTAATTGCACCAGGCTTGGCTTTCTGCACCGCCAGTGCGCGCTGATAATCGGCCGTCGCCCGCGCCTGCTTGGCCTTCGCCGTATCGAGTTTCGCGATGGTGCCCCGCAGTTCCGCAACCTTGTTATGCACGTCCTCGATTGCATGCTGCATGTTGAATTGATAGCTGCGGACCTGCGCTTCCAAACCGTTGACCTGAGCCTTCGCGGCGATGAGTTCCGCGTTGGCCGCATCCACTGCGGCCTGCGCAATGTTTACCTGGACCTGGTACGGCTCGCTGTCCAGTTCGACAAGCAAATCGCCCTTGCGAACAACGTTGTTGTCGCTGACCAGAACCCGTGCGACCTGTCCGTTGACGCGCGGGGCGACATACGTCACGTCACCATTGACGTAGGCATCGTCGGTGCTAACCGTGTTCAGTGCCGCAGTGATGACCGGGACCGAGAAGTACGCCACGACCGCCACGGCAATCGCGACTCCGGACAACACCAACCATTTTTTATATGGATACGCGGATGCCTGTGCTGTCGCGACCGGTTGAGTTTCGCTATGTGTCTCGCCGGAAGTAGCTGGCGCAGGTGCGGTCGAGCGATGCGAGTTTTCAGAAACGTTGTTTGCTACGCTTACCATGATTCAACTCCTGTGTCAGGTCGTAGATAGTGTTCGAGAAATTGAGCCTATGCGGTCATCTCGCCCGCAGTGGTTTGTGAGCAGTCTAGGATCTCGCGAACGAGATCTTTGGTCACGCAGTCGGTGGCAATGAATTCGGCTCCTTGACGGTGCATGGCCACCAAGCAGGCCTTGCCGGCGTCGTCGATGAAGGTGACGCCCGCAAGGTCGATGCATAAGTTTGGTTTGTGCGGCTGGGCGATCGTGCTTTTCCAGCACTCCTCCAGCTCGCGCAGCGAAGGCGCCGACAACTTTCCTTCGAGCTGAAACGTGAAGTTCTGCGGCTTATAGTGGACGGTGATTCGAAGCATGGCTTACAGCCTTGGCACAGAGAGTTTTGGGTGTGATGAATTTCTCGTTCTCGTGCTTTTGTGCAACGCATTAAGGCAGATGTTGTGCCGCCGACAGTCAGAGTCGGGGGTTCGCCTCGTAAGATGAACACAAACGGAGACTTGCGATTCGCCGCTGCGACGATAGCGACGGAGGCTGCCGAATTTGGGCGCCAGCCGGCGGGCGCAGCGCCAATTGGCGTGCGCTACTCGGGCCGAGAGATGTCGAGCTTCTTCATCTTCCAGTACAACATCGATCGCTTCATGCCCAGGCGCGCCGCGGCTCCTCGGGGACCGCCGAGAACCCAGCCCGTTTCGCGCAGCGCGGCGATGATGTGCTCTCGCTCCGCGTCGGCCAGTGTGACCGCTTCGCCCGGAGGCGTGACTGCTTCGGCCGATGTCGCCGCCATCCGAAGAACCATAACCGGCTGCAAATCGCCGAGTGGAACCTGCAGCGCAGGCCGGAAGAAAGGATCACCCCACGCTCAATGACGTTTTGCAACTCGCGGATGTTACCCGGCCACGGGTATTGAACTAGAGCCTCCATGACGTCGGACGGAATCGTTTCAATCCGCCGGCCCATTCCGCGAGCGAATCGTTGGGTAAAGTGGCGCACCAGCGGCGGAATGTCATCGGGCGCTCTCGTAGCGGCGGCAGCACGAGCGGAAATACGTTCAGGCGGTAGTAAAGATCACTGCGAAACCTGCAATCGCCCACCATCGCGGCCAGATTGCTATTCGTCGCTGCCACCAAGCGCACGTCCACCTTGATGGTCTTCGTGCCACCGAGTCGCTCGAACTCCTGCTCCTGCAGCACGCGAAGAAGCTTCGGTTGCAGCTCCGAGGGAATGTCGCCAATCTCGTCGAGGAACAGTGTCCCCTTGTGGGCCAGCTCGAAGCGGCCCAATTTCTGCGATCGGCGCCGGTGAACGCGCCTTTTTCGTGCCCGAATAGCTCGCTTTCCAAGAGGCCGGTCGGAATGGCCGCACAGTTTAGCTTCACGAACGTTCGCTCGCGCCGCGGGCTAAGCTCATGCACTGCGCGGGCGATGAGTTCCTTGCCGGTGCCAGTTTCGCCGCGAATGAGCACGGTGGAACTTGTCGGGGCGACGGTCTCGACCAGCTTGAGGACACGGCGGAGCGCCCCGCTTTGCCCGACAATTTCTCCGAAGTTGTGCTCAGTACGAGCCTCTTCCTCAAGATAGGCCTTTTCTTGCGAGAGCTTGTCCTTCAGCGACCGCAATTTCCTGAAATGCCAAGGCGTTGTCGACAGCGACGGCCACCTGGTTTGCAACGAGCTGCAGGAAGTCAAAATCTGCGGAATCGTATGCTGACGGCCGCTTGCACGCGAATACCAAAGCGCCAGTCGCCGGCGGCCGTCGTCAGCGGAAGCCAACAAAGGCTTTGGACTTCAAACTGCTGCACCCATTCCGAGAATCGGGGCCAGCGGCGTAGATCGTCAATCGTTGACGCAGTGAGTGGTTGCTGCTCTTGCCATACCAGTCCGGCTGGGTCTTCTTCAATCGGAATATCTCGTGCGAGCTGCTGCGCGGTAGAGTCGAATGTCTCCAGCACGTGCAGGCGCATTACATTCCTCGCCGCCTCGTGCAAGACAAGAGCGAGGCCGTCGAACTGCACCACCTGCTGAAGCTGACCCGCCAGTGCCTGAAACAGCGTGGGCAGGTCGTGGTTCAACACGATGGCTTCCGATACCCCCAGCAAAGTTCGGTGGCCGTCGCCCGTTGCCTTTACCTCGATAGCTGGTGCCGCTGTCATGCCAAAAGTTGTGGGCTAGTTACTTCTCGGAGGCCATGAAGTCATCCGGCCTGGACCCTCCTCTCGGCGTTAGCTTACCTCCAATTCCGCCCAGTGACAACTTCATATCTACCGTCGGCCGAACTAGGCGCTACTCCAAGAAGCAAACCAATGAAGTAGCCAGACTATCGAGGCTTTCCCCCTGCCGGAAAAGGTCATCGACGAAGTTCTTTTGCGATTGCGACGGCATCTCATCCGCTTTCAACTCACGGATTCGATGAACCAGCCGGCGGAGGACAGCGTACTCGTCTCGGATGGTTTCAATTTTCTCCTGTGCAGCCAAAGTGCATTTGAGCACCTCCTGCTGTGACTGCAGCTCAGCCACTTCGACCCTGTGGTTCTCGGCGGAGGCATCATCGGCTCCGCTCATAAGAAACTCTGGTGGAGCGGATTGTGCGGTTGACATGGCTAGTGATCCTTTCTTGCTTGAGTGCTCAATAGCGACATTCGGCTGCGCCTTCGCTGCACGGCATTAAGGCAAAGGTCGTACCGCAAACCTCAGATTCGATAATTCATCTCGTAAGCGAAGCACCTGCAAGGCACTTGTGAATGTGATACGTCAAGGCGGCCGTTAGTAATGACGAACAATTGTCAGTACTGGCGCGCAGCTGGCGCGTGCAGCGCCGATGGGCACGCGCTATTCGGGGCGAGAAATACCGAGCTTCTTCATCTTCCGGTACAACATCGAACGCTTCATTCCCGGACGGGCGGCAAGACCGAGGCTTAGCCTGATCAATGTGTAATTTCTCGCAATGAAGCGGACTGCCGCCGCAGCGTAAAACGGGATCGAAGCCGATGGCGGATCGGAGGCCAGAATCGTGGATTCCCTTGCGGCCTAAACCAGCAGTTGCCGTTGTCTTCATGATCGGGCCAATCGTCATGATTCCGACCATGACCAGCACCATCGTTTCCGCCTGGAACGAACGGGCACTGGATACAGAGCGGCTCAATTTGCAGCAGAACCGCCCGGAAGCTATCGAATCATCCGCGGCGTGGTAGACAATTACTAGTAGCGTCGCGTCGGCGGACCGGAAAGTGCCCAAATGTCATCGATGGTACTTGGCATTTTCGCGCATGTTGAGGCAGTCGTTCAAGGAATCCAAGCTGGCCTGCAATTCCTTAGTCTCACCGTCGGCGTTCTTGGCCTGCTCGTCACGGCTGGTTTGTTGATTCCCAGACAGTTAGCTACTTAACGATAAGTCGAGGTCGAGGTCTCGCTGGCGTCCGCTTCATTTGAGCGGTTCGCTCGCACAATGGCTTATCAAGAAGTAGCGAGGCTGTCGCCCGGTGCGGACGAGCCCCCGGAATCGGGCCAACAAAGGCAGGTGTTGCCATCACCGTGCGGCGGTGAGGGCACTGGTGGAAATGGTCAAAGCGAGCCGGCTTCATCGTCCCGTCATCATCGGGGCCAAGGGCCTGGCGGCCTCACGGGGCGAGCCCCGACGATGACAGGCCGACGAAGGCAGGTGAAAGTCGCAGTTTCTTTGGACGTTCCATAACGGAGCCAGGACGTCTTGCAAGAATATCTCAGGTCGTATGCGACCGTCGGATACTTTGGCCGAAGCTCATGCATGCGATTCAATTCGCAAAGCCTTGCGAACAAAGAAGATATCCCCGACAGGATTCGAACCTGTAACTTCCGGCTTCGGAGGCCACGCAAGAGTTCGCGTCGGGTGAAGGTCAGAAGCGTTGCGTATCTCCTTGCAGCATTGGAAACTACGAACGATCCATCGCGCAACAAACCACTCGCCAACGATGTCGCTAATTTACACGCTTTTACACGGTTTGCAACCAATTCTCTGACACAACTCTGACAACGGAAGTTTTACGACGCGCGCGTCGCTTGCCGTCGTATGAGCGAAACGCAAACGCAAATGGTTTGCAATGCATTAGCGTGGTAAACACATTGGGAAATTGAACTGTGAAGCGGAAAAATCGGTTTTCCGGTATAAACCGCATGGCAAATGTGCGGCAATCATCGGGGCTTTGCATAGCCCATACTGTGTCGGATTTGTGTCGGCTGAAACAGGCTCGTTAAAGGGGCCGATGCGAGCAAAGCGTGGATCCTTCTGTTAATTAATGCCACGCGCTATCAAGCGGGTCATATCCGGGTTTCTTGTAGATGTTGCCCCAGTTGTTAAGGATGTCGGGCTTGTAGACCTTCTCGTTCCAGTCCTGCGGTTTGACTTCTTCCATCGCAACAGAAACCGATTCTTCGCCATAATCGAAGACCTCCATCACGTCTTTGGTGATCAGGTCGGCCAGCCGTTGCTTCTGCTTTTCAGATTTTCCGGGCCAAAGTTTTACGACAACGTGCGGCATGTTTTTTCCTTTAATGTTGCACCCGACCAAATCCAAGCTCAATTCACTTCCGTTAAATTATTTGCGATATTGCTCGTCGGTAACCTGCTCCATCCAATCGACCAGCTTGCCATCCAGCTTCTCTTGTATGGCGATGTGCGTCATGGCTGTCGTTGCCGCGGCACCGTGCCAATGCTTTTCGCCGGGCGCGAACCAAACCACGTCACCCGGTCGAATTTCCTGAACTGGTCCGCCCCAACTCTGCGCCCATCCGCAACCAGCGGTCACAATGAGCGTTTGCCCTAGTGGGTGCGTGTGCCAGGCAGTTCGAGCGCCAGGCTCGAAGGTGACACTGGCGACGGCAACGCGCCCCGGGTCCGGAGTGTCAAACAACGGATCGATCCGAACCGCGCCGGTAAACCAATCCGACGGTCCTTTGTTAGATGCCCGTGAGCCAATTCTCTTGATTTCCATATTGAACTCCTGTTACCAAGGAATCTCTTGACGGTCACGAAAAAACTTTCCGCTCAGTTCATGCGGAGCTTCGGCGGCAAGCCAAACGGCCGTGTCCGCACCTTCTTCCACGGAGCGAGTCGCGTTGGCTCCGCCCATATCGGTGCGCACCCAGCCGGGACATATTGAGTTTACAGAGATGCCGTCTGCTCGCAGCGCTTCGGCCAGCATGATCGTCAGACCGTTGAGGGCTAGTTTTGAAAGGCAGTAGCTGGGAACGTCGGCCGACAATCCATCCAATTGGCCGTAGCCGCTGGAGACATTGATCACACGCGCGGCGGCAGCGTGGCGCAGGTAGGGCAGAAACGCCTGGGTGACTTCCAGCGCTTCAAAGGTGTTCGTCTGGAACGTCTGCACCATGCGATCTCGCGAAGCGTTCAGGATCGTTATTCCCTCGTCGGGATATATCCCAGCGTTGTTAATCAGAACGTCCAGGTGCTTGGCGACCAATGCAAACTTATTCACAGCGCTCCGGATGCTGTCTGCACTGCCCACGTCTCACGCCAGGAATGATGCCTCCCCACCAGCCGCCTGAAGTTTTTCAGCCGCCTGTTGTCCTCCAGCAGCGTTTCGTGCCGCAATGACGACGTGGAATCCCCGTCGCGCGAGGTGCTTGGCTGTCTCAAATCCGATACCGCGGTTGGCGCCGGTAATAAGTACAATTCGTTGACGATCATCGGGCATAGAGATTCCTCATAATTTGGACGGCTGCTTCACCACCTTTTAGCGATTGGTCATTTGCTCTAGCTGCTCAGGGTAGCGGTCGCCCTGCACAGTGATTTTTGACGTGGCATCGTCGATCTCGCCCAGATCGTCGGTGGTCAGCTCCACGTCAACCGCGCCGAGGTTCTCTTCCAAACGGTGCAGCTTTGTGGTGCCTGGGATGGGGACAATCCACGGCTTTTGAGCTAACAGCCATGCTACGCGCGATTTGGGCGGGAGTCGCATTCTTTCGCTTCGCAATGGTGCCGAGCAGGTCAACCAGTGCGAGGTTCGATTTTCGAGCGTTGGGTGCAAAGCGTGGAATCGTGTTGCGGAAGTCGGACGCATTAAGCCGAGTGTTCTCGTCAATCTTCCCTGTCAAAAAACCCTTGCCGAGCGGACTAAACGGGACGAAGCCGATGCCGAGTTCCTCCAGCACTGGAATCACTTCCTTTTCGGGAACTCTGTGCCACAGGGAATACTCGCTCTGAAGCGCCGTTACGGGCTGCACCGCATGCGCACGTCGGATGGTTTGCACTCCAGCTTCCGAAAGGCCGAAGTGTTTGACCTTTCCTTGCTGAACCAATTCTTTCACGGCACCCGCCACCTCTTCAATGGGAACTTCGGTGTCCACGCGATGCTGATAAAGCAGATCGATTGCGTCTGTCCTTAGTCGCGCAAGCAAGCCCTCAACGGCCTTCTTGATTTGTTCCGGCCGACTGTTCAGACCGGGGCGGCCCTTCATCCCGCGTGGGTCATGTGTGGGACTGATATCGAATCCGAACTTAGTGGCAATAACGACGCGCTCGCGCACCGGAGCAGCGCTTCACCCACAAGTTCTTCGTTCATGAAAGGACCGTAAACTTCGGCCGTATCGAAGAACGTGACACCGCGATCCACGGCTGCACGAATCAATGAAATCCCCGTTTGCTTGTCCACGGCCGGGCCATAGCCAAAGCTCAGGCCCATGCAGCCGAGCCCGAGGGCCGAAACTTCCAAGTTACTGTTACCGAGCTTTCGCTTGTGCATTTTCTTTCTCCTTTGGTTCATTTGTTTTGCAAGGCAGGACCTTAATCGTTGCCGATCGCGGACCCGCTGCAATCATCGGACTGAGGTATGGGCTGTCGTGGTACTTGTGACGGTAAGCCTCATCAACACGGTCGTTGATCGGACCCTCGGCTGGCTCGAAAGCAACTTCTTTCGTTAATCCGGCCACTGTAATTCGGCCGGCTTTCTGCCGCATCGCGGCTTTATACCAACGAGATTTCTTACCGTTGTATGGACGTATATAGAGTTCGTCACCAACTACTACCGACCAAATCCAAGTCGGCGTTCCGTAGGTCACGGCACCCTCGCGCAGCGGTGAAATGTGGAGATCATCGGATTCAGCGATCTTGCGGAGTTCTTCCTGCGGCCATTTGTTCATCGTTCGTCTCCTTGGAATTTATTCAGACCGCATTCTTCAAAGTGCCATTCGGGAGCAATAGCGCTTGACCGCACGGCGCTCGTCCATGGCGCGATAGCCTTCGGCCACCTGATCCAGTGGCAACACCAGGTCGAACACCTTGCCGGGGTTGATCTTTCCATTCCATACCAGGTCGATCAACTTCGGTAAGTATCGGCGCACCGGGGCAGGGCCACCGTGGAGGTGGACGTGAGTGAAGAATAGTTCCTGACCATCGAGTTCGACACCGTGCGGGACACCGACAAATGACATGTATCCGCCTCGGCGTGTTGAACGAATGGCCTGCGTCATTGACTCCTGTGTGCCGACGCACTCCAGAACCGAATCAGCACCAATTCCCTTTGTAAGATCCATGATCCGGGCGATGCCCTGCTCACCGCGCTCATCCACGATGTCAGTAGCGCCGAACTCACGAGCGATTTTCTGACGCGATTCGTGTCGGCTCATCGCGATAATCCGCTCCGCACCCATCTGCTTCGCAGAGAGTATTCCCAAGAGGCCGACAGCACCGTCGCCGACGACCACAACGGTTTTCCTGGCTTCACGTTAGCTGCATCGGCGGCGAACCAGCCAGTGCCCAACACGTCGGAAGTCGAGAGCAGGCTCGGAATCAGATTCTCCGATGGTATATCGACTGTGGGGACTAAAGTGCCATCTGCAAGCGGCACGCGGAGCAGCGGCGCCTGCGCGCCGCCAACCAATTCCCGATGTTGGCAGGACGATTGATAGCCAATTTGGCAGTTGGGACAGTTATTGTCGGACGCGAAAAATGATCCGATTATAAACTGACCGGGCTTGATCGACTTAACGGACCTGCCGACTTCCTCGACGATGCCACAGTATTCGTGACCATTGGCGTCGGCTGCATGACTGTGTTAATGCCACGATACGGCCACAAGTCTGACCCGCACACGCAGGTCGCAGAAATTCTGATGATTGCATCCGTCGACTCAATGATCGCCGGTGCCCCACGCTCTTCAAAACGCACGTCATGTGGCCCGTATAAGACAGTGCCTCGCATGTTTTACCTCCTCGTTATTAAGCCCTTTCCGTCGCCGTCGCCTTCTGATTGATATCCTAGCGCTACCACGCGAGTTCACAATCGTTGAATTCTCCGGAGTTCTAGCCTAATCCTCCGGCTGCACCCTGCATTCCAATGACAATTGGCCTTAAATCTTGTATAAATCTATTGAGATGAACACTGCAAAAGACTCAACATCGCGTCAGGATCCCGACTCCCGCTTGGCTGAGCTGCTCAATGCACTGGCCGTACGCGAGGGGAAGCAGCCGACTGCGGTCGCTGGCGTTGAAGTTTCGCGAACCTCGTACCCAACTGCGGGAACACCCGTTGTCTACGAACCGATGATTTTGTTCATCGGGCAGGGTCGCAAGATCGGATATTTAGGCGGTGAGGTATTAACCTACGACAAAGACAACTACCTTGCCCTGTCTGTACCGATGCCCTTCCAGTGCAGAGTCGAAGCCACGCCAGAGGAACCGGTACTTGCGCTCCTGATTGCCGTCGATCCGGCAATGCTCAGCGAGATTTTGATCAATCTGGATGAGCCTACGACATCCGAAGTGGCAGTGCCGCGTGGCATTTACTCATCGGCGATGACCGATGAACTTAGGGGCGCGGTCATTCGGCTTTTGGAATGCCTGCGCTCGGACGTTGACAGTCGGATTCTGGGCTCGCAGATGGTGCGAGAGATTGTTTACCGTGTGCTGCAAGGGGAGCAAGGTGGTGCGCTTTGCGCAATGGCAGCGCGAAATGATCAGTTCATGCGAATTGCGCGAGTATTGCAATTCATTCATGCCGACTTTGCTCGTCCGCTTACTACCGAAGAGATGGCCAAACAGGCTCGTATGAGCGTGTCGACTTTCCACCAGAATTTCAAAGCGGTGACTGCCACCTCTCCGCTTCAATACCTCAAAAACATCCGGCTGCACCGAGCAAGACTGCTGATGGTGAACGAAGGACACAATGCAAGCACGGCTGCAACGGAGGTAGGCTACGAAAGCGCATCGCAGTTTGGGCGCGAGTTCAAGCGGTTCTTCGGCGGCAGCCCGGCAGAAGAGGCGGCCAAACTCCGTGAGCGCCTAGCCGCCGCCAAAGGCGGAACCTTAGATCGTTGGGTGCCAGCGGGCTCGAATTGAAAGAATACAACTCGCCCTCAACGTGTCGAGCGGCGCTCGTAGTTTCCGCGCGTCACTTTGCCAGCGCCTGTCAAATCCAAATGCAATGCAAAACAAATATCCCCGACGGGATTCGAACCTAAACAATCGGTGTTGGGTTTGCAATGCGATTGCGTGGTGGACACATTGGGAAATTGAACTGTGATGCAAAATTGGCCTGCGCTCGCACAAAAAAACATCGCAAATGTGCGGTAATGATCTGGGCTTTTGATGGCCCATACTGTGTCGGATTTGTGTCGGCTGAAATCGTCAAGAAATCAAAAATTCTAGGTCCACTTCGATTCCTTCGAGATGACATCAAGATGATTTGCCAACTGGTGAATTGTGGATGGTCTGCGCTTTGCTTAATAGCACAGGTCCGGCGTGTTCATAATTTGTGCAGTTGCCTTCGGAAAATCCCGACGATTTGGAGAAGCTTTCAATCTAAACAAATTTCTGCAAAAACTTTTTTGGAAATCACGTGAACCAGTTCATGGCGGCCGGCGTCTAAGGGGCACGGAGACAAAGTGCGGCTGCCAGCATGGCGGCGCGTAATATCAGCAACCCCTTACGGCATTCAGACTTCAATGACTTTCTTACGGCCAAGCTCGATCCAAGAACGAAGTGGTGCGGAATATTCCGCCCAGCGAGAAACATTTCTCGCAGGGAATATACCCCCGCACCCGCTGCGCTTGTGACGCTTGGCTGTAATTCACGAGACAGGCTGCAAAAGCCCGGTGTCACAAGACATCGGGCTTTTTTTATTGGCTTGATGATGTGGGTGCGGCCACAACCCAGTTCGATGACGGGTCGGTAGCTGAGACGGTATAGCGGTGGGCTGAAAACCAGGAGACGAGGATTCGAGCGCCTCCCGACCCACTGCGCTCAAGCGTGCGCGCTGACAACACAACGGCCCGTTCGACTTCTGGTGAGGTCGTCAGTCTTTCAAGCTGAAGAGGTTGGGTTCGAATCCCACACGGGTCACTGAACAGAGAAAATCAACGGGATGTAGGGTAACGGCAAGCCCCGCGTGCCTTGGGAGCACGAGCGTGTCGGTTCGACTCCGGCCATCCCGACTGTCGCGGTAGTCGAGGGCTGGTTGCCCAAACCCAGCTGATAACCGGTCGCGCTGAGTTCGATTCTCAGGGCTACCACTGAATCCGATCAAACCAAAGACGAAATGGAGAACAACAAAATGCAAATTCGACGCGACTCAAACGCATACGCCCATCCCAACATCGGGGTCGTGGCGTAACGGCAGCGCTCGCCTTTTAAGCGAGAGGTAAGGGTTCGACTCCCTTCGGCCCCACTGATGAGTTTTTCGTGCAACTTGTGCGCGTAGCTCAGTGGTGAGAGCAGGTCTCTTATAAGGACCAGGTCGAGGGTTCGATTCCCTCCGCGCCGACTGCAACGAGAAAAAACAAAACGGGATCAAGGTGCTAGCGGCAGCATGCCTGGCTCTTAACCAGGTCGGTGAGGGTTCAAGTCCCTCTGATCCCACTGATTGAAAAGCACTGGTCGTCCAGCGGCGAGGACTCCGCACCCGTAATGCGGCGACGTGGGTTCGAGTCCCACCCGGTGCTCTGATCTTTGACAATTCGACCAGCATCGATGCACCCATGATGTAGCGGTAGCCTGCTGCCTTGCCATGGCGGAAGTGCGGGTTCAACTCCCGCTGGGTGCTTTTATTTCACGGGTGTGGGATAGCCTGGTAATCCGCCTGCTTCGGGAGCAGGAGAGCGTCGGTTCAAATCCGACCGCGCCGACTACTTTGCGGTGGGGCCTGTGCTGGTACAGGCAGGCGCCTGTTAAGCGTCCCTTCGCAGGTTCGATTCCTGCCACCGCAGCTGAACGGAAGGGCAAGCCAATGGGCGATGGCAGCTGTTTCGAAAACAGTCGAGCGATGAGCCTTGAGGGTTCGACTCCCTCCCCTTCCGCTTCATGTGCTCTTGGCCGAGCGGCATAGGCGTCAGCCTTCCAAGCTGGACAGGCGGGTTCGATTCCCGCAGAGCACTTTTGATGAAACACATGATCGGGGATCGGCTAACGGTAGGCCGCCTGACTTTGAATCAGGAGATGGAGGTTCGATTCCTTCTCCCCGAACTGAAATCATAAAAGCACTCCGGGGCAGTTGCTGCTGGTAGTGACGCCTGGCTCTGAACCAGGAGGACGTTGGTTCGATTCCAACTCCCGGAACTTTGATCGAATGGGCTCATCGTCCAACAGGAAGACGCCAGCTCCGCACGCTGAAAATCCGAGTGCAACTCTCGGTGAGTCCACTAGAAGAAACACAGTCCCGTGGTCCAACGGCACGACTTCTGGCTCACATCCAGGCAACGATGGTTCAACTCCATCCGGGACTACTTCCGCCCAGGTACGCCAACGGCAGAGCGGCTCGGCTTAAACCCGAGCGGTTGCGGGTTCGACTCCGGCCTTGGGCACTTGATTACACGGCTCGGTAGGCAATCGGCAGACCACTTTGGCTTAGAACCAGAGATGCTGTGGGTTCGAGTCCCACCTGAGCCACTGAATTGAAACATTCGTCCTCGTGGAGCAGCCTGGAGTGCTCGCCGCCCTGTCAAGGTGGAGATCATGGGTTCAAATCCCATCGGGGACGCTAACGCGGCACGGTACGCCAAATCGGCAAAGCGGCGAAGCTCAAACCTTCGTGTCTGCGGGTTCGACTCCCGCCTGTGCCACTAATCGGGTTGTGCTCCTCGTGGCGGCCTGTAAAGCCGTTGTCAAAAAACAAGCGAGGTGGATGACGAGAGGTTCAATTCCTTCACACCCACTGCGGCCCGTTCGTCTATCGGTTCAGGACACCAGCCTCTCAAGCTGGAAGGATGGGTTCGATTCCCGTACGGGTCACTCATGCAGAAAAATGACCAAGTGGTGTAATTGGTAGACACGCGACGCTCAGAACGTCGTGCCTTGTGGCGTGGGAGTTCGAGTCTCCCCTTGGTCACTGAAATCAAACTGACGCAGGTGAGCCAGTGCTCAGCCGAGTCTCATAAGCCCAGCCCGTCGGGTGCGACACCCGAACCTGCAACGGCCGGGTACGCAAACTGGTAAAGCGACGAGGTCGAGAGCCTCGTGATTCTGTGAGTTCGACTCTCACTCCGGTCACTGAACGATCCCGTGGTCCAACGGCAAAGACGCCTGGATGACATCCAGGAAAGCGATGGTTCGACTCCATCCGGGATCACTGATGCAGTTGGTCTGTAGGTGTTTCGGCAGCACACCTCCTCGGTAAGGAGGAAGACCGGGTTCAATTCCCGGACGGACCTTCAACCGAGGCCGCCGAGCGAATAGCGAGGATGATGACCTAGGGTGAAAGAAATGAAATGAACAACACGGGCTGCTCGTCCAACGGGAAGACGCCTGGCTTGCAACCAGGAGATCGGGGTTCGACTCCCCGGCAGGTCCACTGAATAACAACGGGCTCATGGTCCAAAGGGAAGACATCAGGCTGGCAGTCTGAGGATCCGGGTTCGATTCCCGGTGAGTCCACTGAAATCGGAAGGTAGCCGGATACGGTTGGCCGGGCCGCTTTGCTAAGGCGGTTCCCGCTCGTCGGGATGAGGGTTCGACTCCCTTGCCTTCCGCTGATGAAACTGTTTGCGCCTCGATGGTGAAACGGATGATCACTCCTTGCTTCTAACAAGGCGTTCCGGGTTCGAATCCTGGTCGGGGCATTTTGAGAACAAATATATGGTGTCCGTGGTGTAGCGGTTTCTGCACGGCTGGCTGTGAACCAGAAGGTGGCGGTTCAACTCCGCTCGGACACCCCTGTTGGAATTTCGCGAACGTTGCCGCTGTGGATGAGTCATTTCTGCATTCGAATTCATTTTGATATTTACGATTGGAGATATACATGGTCGCCAAGGTACTTGAACATCCGACGCTGGTGCTCAACCGCAACTGGCAGCCGGTGAACGTGGCCACCGTGGCCCGGGCGCTGGTGCTGTTGTGGAACGAGTCGGCTCGCGTGGTGGACCCGGCAGACTACCAGCTCTACACCTGGGCCGATTGGTCGCAGCTGCGCCTGGACGAATGGCGAGCGGTTCATCCAGGCCGTGCGGTTGCGGCTGCGCGTGCCGGAGGTGATCGTGCTCGGCCGATACGACCGGCTGCCGACCGCCGCCGTGAGCTTCAGCCGCCGCAACGTATTCAAGCGGGACCATTGGACCTGCCAGTACTGCGGCTGTGCAGCCGGGCGGCGACGACTGACGATCGACCACGTGATGCCGCGGTCGCAAGGTGGCACTTCGACCTGGGAGAACTGCGTGCTGGCGTGCATGCCTGCAACAAGCGCAAGGCCGACCGCACGCCGCAGCAGGCCGGCATGCGGCTCCGCAAGGAACCGGTCCGCCCGACGTGGAAGCCGATGTACGCCCGCGACACGCGTGCGGATCGAAAGTTGGTCGAAGTTTGTCAGCGAGACGTACTGGAATGTGAAGTTGGAAGAGTGAATGATGCCCGGCGCAGTGCCGAATCGCTGTGCCGGGAATTTGGAGTACATCTAAATGACAAAAAGAATTCACTACAGCTATTCCCGTCCTGGCGAGAAACGTAGGCACTACCTCAATGAAGATGATGTCGAGGTTCTACTGTCACGATTGCCGGAAGAACTGTGGGCACGACTGCGAGCGGTCCATTTTAACGACCGGGGTTGGGGCTGCCGCAAGTTGGGCTATGTGACGATGGGATTCCGCGAGATTGCGATCTGTGCCCTACCGCCAAGAGTGAGTTTATCCAGGTATCTGATTCACAGATCGCCAAGAGAGTTTGGCTCGCGCCGTGGTCAGCAATGGACTGAATTAGCTGTGCGAAGATTTTTACTGTACGACGTGTTTCTGCATGAGTTGGGACATTTGCAGATTATTGAACCGGATGCAAAGAGATTAAGACGCAAATTTGCCAGCGAAACGAAACTCAGGAGTTTGCCGACTATTGGCGTAAGGAACTTTGGTTGACCAATTTCGATCATCACGATCAGGTTCACAATTCGCCCTCAGAGAAAGAATTCGAACAGCTGGAAGAGCAACGGACAACGAACGTAATTGAATGTTGAGCAGTCAAAAGAGAGATAAAAAGTTGATGAATACGAGTGTGCTCCTGGGAGGGCAAGCAGTCTCCAAAGCCGCCGCACGGGGTTCGAATCCTCGCGCTCGTGCTGATTTACAAACATGCCGACGTGGCTCGATTGAGAAAGGCGCCGGTCCTGTAAACAGGTTGATGCTGGTGCAAATCCAGTCGTCGGCTCTTGAGATTGTCCCGATGGTGTAGCGGATCGCATTGGACTCTCCGAAGGTCCAGGTCCTGGTTCGACTCCAGGTCGGGATACTGCAAAGCGAATGCGCCTTGCGAGTGTGCCGGATAGCACGGCAGCGTTCGAAGCTGCAAGACGAGGTTCAATTCCTCGGCGAGGTACTGGCAAAAGAGTAATTTGTCCTTGGAGTGTGCCGGATTCGCATGCGACCCTGCGAAGGTCGAGGACCAGGTTCGATTCCTGGCGAGGACATTTCGTTTCGTGTGAAAGTACAATTTCCGAAGGAGGTGTCCCATGTGCAGACAAGAATTCGACGATCAGCCATTTTTTTCGAGACGGACGAGCAAACGCCGGAAAGGATTCCCTTCCGAAACGAAAGTAAAACGCGGGGTCCGCATCGTCAGGCAAAAACAAGCTGCTCGAAGAAAAGCTTGGCCGCAACGATTTGTGTCCCTGCGGTAGCGGCAAACGCTTCAAGAAATGCTGCCTGAAGAACGGCTCGTTTTGATGGCGTCAATCGGGATCACTACTTTTAGAGAATGAAACCTGCTCGTCCGTCGCGGCGGGCGACTTTTGACGCTGGAGCCAGACGGCACGGCAACTGCCTGCAAAGCAGTTCGAAGTGGGTTCGACTCCCACCGGCGTCTCTGATCGTTCAACTGCCGGTTCAGACTACATCCTGTCACGATGAAACGGTCCGAACCAACCCTTCGTTGAACGGTCTATTGAATTCAGTGCCCAACTGACCGTCGGGAATCCATCAACACGCTTGTAACGTGTGCCGCAAGGCACGATGTCTCGGCACCACTTCGTTGGGCACTTTAACACATACAACATGAGGCCGACTGAAAGTTGGAGTACATCGGCTCCGTCCAGATGGTTCTGGGTCAGCGCAGCTGACAGCGGGTTCAATTCCCGTACGGAAATGTCTCTGGCTAACACTTCGTCGGCGCTTTGAAATTACGATCGACTGCCGGGTTGGAGTACATGCTTTAAGAGCCGGATGTTGCAGGTTCGAATCCTGTCGGCGTCACTTGACTGACTGGCGCCGTAGCTCAATGGCAGAGCGCCGTAAAAACTCTGTCCCATAACCTCGTCGATCGCGTTTTGAATTTGAAGAAATACACACTCGACTGCCGGTGCGGAATACATGGTCTTGTGAGTTCGAGTCTCACCCGGTCCACTGCGAAAGAAAACACGGGCCGGCCTTATATGCAGCAATGCTGCAAGTAGGGAATACTTTCTGCCCATCACTTCGTCGAGTGCGTTTACAAATCAGCGACCCGACTGACCAAGTGGAGTACATCCACCAAACTAGCCAGGGAAGCTGGAACTTCTCAGTACCGCGCCGCCTGAGCAATCAGAGGCCAACGGTACGGCAGCTCTGTTTACACCTTCGTCGAATTGTTTTTTTACGAGAGAGGAGGCCACACCATGGCCAACAAGTCGTTGTTCAAGAGCCTGAAGAGCCTGCTGCCGCGCGCCGATGCGCCAACGAAGAAGTGCGCGCAGCCTACTCGTTGCCGCCGAAGCATGGCGCTGGCGCAGATTGCCGCCACGGGCTGCTTCAACGGTACGTTTTACGCTCAGGCGACGGCCCAATTGGATGCCGTGCGCGACTAGTTAACGAAATTGACGACAACCTGTTCCTGGCAAAGCTGGCTATTTACGCTCGTGAAAAGGCGTTGATGAAGGATATGCCTGCTGCGCTGTTGGTCTTGTTGTCGAAGCGCGATCCCGGGCCTGGCGCAAGGCGTTCGCCCGTGTGGTCGACAACGGCCGTATGTTGCGCACGGTGTTTCAGATGATTCGCTCGGGGCAGTTTGGTCGCAAGAGCTTGTCGTACTCGCTGCAGCGGGCTTTCCAGCAGTGGCTGAACGAAGCCAGCGTCGAGAAGTTGCTGTCGGCTTCCATCGGTAACGATCCAAGCCTGCGCGATGTAATGCGCTTGGCGCGGCCAACGCCGAAGGATAATGCTCGGCGGGCGCTGTTTGGCTGGCTGACAGACAAGCCGATCGAGAAGTGGGCACCGGCCACGGAAGCCGATTTGCCAGAGCAGGTACGCGCTGACGGCCTACCGCACGGCTGAAACTGCCGAAGCTCAGGTCGAGATTCTGCGCGCCTTGAAGGTGCGCTGGATCTCTTGGCTGACGCGGCCATGGACCGAACAGTTTGGGCAGCGATTGCTCGGCAAATGGGTCCGCAGGCACTGCGCATGAACCTGAACACGCTGGTTCGCCATAGTGTATTTGGCGAAACTGTCGACAGCGAGACGATTGCCTATGTGGCTGGTCGGCTGGCCGATGCGGAGGAAATCCGCCGCTCGCGCCAGTTCCCATACCAGTTCCTGGCTGCGTACCTAAATGCCGGTAGCGAAGTTCCGCAGAAAATCAAGGCTGCACTGCATCAGGCGGCGGAGATCGCTTGCGGCAACATCCGTTCGCCAGGCAGAGCCGCGATAGCTTGCTTCGCCGATCGGCCGGATTCAGGCGCAGCAAGCTTGTCGCCGTAGTGGTTCGGAAGTAAATGGGTTGCTCGAAGAACTGGCAGCAGAGCCCTATCCGCAACGGCGAGATGCGAGGCGGTCGCACCGATTCATTTTGTGAGTGTGAATTACTGGTCACGGATTATTACCCAAGTTCCCTGTCGCACTTGACGTTGTTTTGCCAGCAATCAAAGACGCTGCCCGTAGTCAATATGACCAGCACGAGAGCCAAGAGGTAAAAGTTAAAGTATTTACCCAGTGAAAGCTTGAGCCATTCCGCCAGAAACATCTTGATGCCCACGACAAGAAGGACCATCGCCAATAAGACTTTCAAATAGCCACTTACTTTCCTGGTGCGCGAGTTATTTTCGGTGGTTTGGCACTGCTTCGTGTTTTGCCTCCGCACGCCAACGATCGGTGCAGTGTGGTGGCGAAGGCTTCGAGGTGCTGCATCGTGTCGGAGTATGCGGAATAAGTCATCCGTTTTCGCAACTCCTCGGTCAATCCTCTGCCGCCAACGACGAGCGCCGTGTCCGCCGTCATGCAGGCCTTCGACAATGCCGCGAATTCGCCGATGAAATCCAGCTCCTCGCGAATGTGCGACACACTCAACCAGAACAGCTTGGGCTTCGTCTCTTGGACGGCTTTCACTAGCGACGCGAACGGAATCGAAGTGCCCAGCGATATTGCGTGGAAACCACAGTCACGCAACACCAACTCCGCCATTGCTGAGGGCAGCGAGTACAAATCGCTCTCGATCGTGCCGCCGGTCGCCAGCCACTTTCTTCCAGGCACGCGCTGAACGCGTCGCAGGTCGAACAAAATCCGCTGGGCGATATCACACGCGCGACGTTCCTGGTAGACCTCGGCGTCGTGACAAGCCCAGCGGTCTCCAATCTCGCGAAACGCCGCCGCGATCACCTCGTCGAAGATCACACTCAGCGAGTGCTTGGCAAGATAAAGGTCGAACACGATCTGCCGTGCAATAACTCGTCGCCCACTAGCAATGCATCGGCGAGCCGAGGCCCGCCGTGCGTCAGACCCGCACTGGCATGCTCGCTGACCGGCGGAAGGCCGAGAATTTGAGGTGAAACCAGGTTGTGATCTTGCTCGCGGACGTAGTGCAGGACCTCCGCGATGGCCATCTTGCGGTGGCCGCCAGCGGTGCGAACCGTTTCGATCAATCCCTGGTCGCACCAGCGCTTTAACGATGACTCACTCACGCCAATCGGCGCGCCACTTGCTTAGGAGAAACGAGATCGGAGGTTTTTCCCATATAATCGCCGGTCAATTTAGATGAATGCTTTGAACGAATTATAGATTCGGCCGATGGCTTGTCCATTACGATCTACCGGTGATTATACGGATCGCATAAGTCATTAATATAAAACATTTTACAGAATAAATCACAGGAAATAGGAGAAGAAATCCCGGCGTGGTAGTTGACAGGAATAAGTCGAATGAATATAAGTCTTAAGTGAACGATTTGAACGATTTTGAGCGAGAGCCGAAACGCAGGAGCCGAAAGATGAATGGGATTTCAACGCTTTCGGGACCTTTCGCGGCGCGCCTTCCCCGGGGCGGCGGCCGAAGTGACGGCCAGGCTTAACAAATCGCTCGATGAACTGTTGGGTAGATTCAATTCTCTCATTTTGAAAGAGGAGTATTTCATGTCTGTTTTATTGAATAGCGCCATTGCACTCGGCATTGTGGCCGTGCTGGCCTCTTCTGTCACATTTGCGTCAGAAAAGGAAGCAAAAATGGATATTGTGGACACAGCAGTAAAAGCAGGCTCGTTTAAGACGCTCGCCGCCGCGCTGAAAGCGGCTGGGCTTGTGGATACTCTGAAGGGCAAGGGTCCGTTCACAGTCTTTGCTCCCACGGATGAAGCCTTCGCGAAGCTGCCCCCCGGCACTGTCGAGACATTGCTTAAGCCGGAGAACAAGGACAAGCTGGTGTCGATTCTGACCTACCATGTGGTCGCTGGCAATGTGAAGGCGGCCGACGTCGTGAAGCTCAAATCGGCGAAGACCGTACAAGGCCAAACCGTGGCGATCGATGCTACGGATGGCGTGAAGATCAACAATGCCAAGGTGGTCAAGGCGGACATCGACTGCGGCAACGGCGTGATCCACGTGATTGACGCGGTTCTGCTGCCTAAGGAATAGTTCATTTGACCGAGGTCACGGCTGGCGGCCGCTTGCCAGCCGTAACCTTTTTCCTCTTCTTGATCGATGGCACTTAATGTAAGTGGGCGTCAGACATGAGCAGTTGTATTTGAGACAAACGCACAGTGTTCCCGCTTGCTGTGCAGGAGTATGAGCAAATGTTGATTCTTTCTCGGAAAGTTGGAGAACAAATCAGGATTTCAGGGAACATCGTAGTCGTGGTCAAGGAGATCCAAGGCAAACGAATCAAGATCGGGATCGAAGCTCCCAAGTTGGTTCGCATACTTCGTGGCGAGTTGCTGGGCATCTCTCTTACCAGTCGGCGAACTACCTGAACGGGGTGCAAAACCAATCACTCCTTCTGAGGTGGATTCGCAATAGCTGCCTAGCCTGCGCACGATCCGCGAGCAAGAAAATGCCAAATTCTCTGACAGCGATTTTTAGTCGCCGTAAGTCAATATCCCCGACAGTATTCGAAGCTAATGAATCGGCGTTGGGTTTGAAATGCGATAGCGTGGTGGACACATGGCAATATTGAAATGTGAAGCCAACAAGTCGCATTTCTGGTTAAATCCGCATGGCAAATATGCGGCATTGGTCGGGGCTTTGGATAGCCCATGCTGTGTCGGATTTGTGTCGGATGGCATTCACACGGCCGCCTCAAGCGCTCGACGCCGTGCTGCTGGCCCCCACAGCACTGGATTTTGAGTCTTCGCCGGTGATGTTGGGATAGTGGCTTTGGAAGTGCGATTGCATCGCAAGTCTTGCCTGGTGAATGAATTGGACAAAAACTGCGTTGCGGTTGCATTGTACTGAAAGGGCAACAGCACGGGCAATACGCTTCCCAATTTCTTCCCAGTAAAGTCTTCAGCCTTTCAGACCAACAGACTGTCAAATCCATCGACGACTATTCTCGAATTCGTTTGTGAACTCGAAGGCCGTGTGAGCAATAATCACTGGCCCGCCATGATGGCTTGTGCCTCTGCCTCCAAGAGTTTCTTCTGCTCTTCGGGGGTCAACTTTTCCGGCTGGAGGACGACGGCCACTCGCTTGAGTTTGCCGTCGAACTTGAACGGCATCTTGCTGGCGTAGTCTTCCACGACCGGAGTGCCTGTGTCTTCGCCAATGTCGAAAGTCTCATCCAGCGAGAATCGGGCCATAAGCGTTTGCGGCACCTTTACCTCGGCCACCTGTTTCTCGTCGACAAAGAGCGTGGCGGTTCCGCCCTTGCCGACACCTCCGCCGTCGTACTTGAACGCGGCACGCACGACGTGCTCGCCGGGCGTGAGCGCTGTATTAGAAACGGCTTTGAACTTGTGTGCCGGCTGATTCGACAGCGCATAGGCAAAGCCCGGCTTGCCTTTGTCGAGCCACAATGCCCAACCGCCGAAGCGCCCGCCGATAGTCGCAAGCACGCCGCTTGCGCTTCTTTAGGAATGTTTACTTCGGCAGCCACCGTCCATGATTTGTTCTTGAAGTCGGGAGCCGATCCTTCAGGGATGCGGAACATGCCGGGATAATAGACGAACTCGTTTCTCCCCGTTGTGAGGCTCGGACGAATCGACGTGTCGAACCGCGGAGTGAACGATGAATCGAGCGGATAGACGTTGTACTTTTTCGCTTCGCTCTCGAACGCGGTCTTGCAGCTCTTTCAACTTCGTCGGATTCTGGTCCGCAATGTTGTGGGCCTGGCTGAAGTCTTTGTTGATGTTGTAAAGCTCCCATTTGAAGTCATCGGGATTGGCTTCGGCAGCAGTCATCCACGGCAGACTTCAGCGGGGTGGTGCTGGCCATCCAGCCGTCCTTATAGATGAGCACGATTGCCGATCAGCTCGAAGTATTGCATCGGGTGATGCGTGGGAGCCTTGGCGTCATCGAATGTATAGACCATGCTGGTGCCTTCGATCGGCTTCTGCTTGACGCCGTTCAATACGTCCGGAGCCTTGACTCCAACGGCTTCGTAGATGGTCGGCACGATATCGATGATGTGGCAGAACTGCGAGCGTAAACCTCCTTTGTCTTTGATCTTTGCAGGCCATGAGATGACCAGTCCGTTGCGCGTGCCGCCGAAGTGCGACGCCACTTGCTTGGTCCATTGCATCGGCGTGTCCATCGCGTGCGCCCAACCGACGGGATAATGGTTGTATCACTTTCGGGCCGCCAAACTCGTCGATCATTGAGATAGCAGGAACGGCATGTCTTCCTTAACTCCTTGATTAACGCCGACTTCGTTGGTCGTGCCCTGGATCGTCCCTTCCGGACTCGCGCCGTTGTCGCCCATGATGAAGATGACAAGCGTGTTGTCGCGCTGGCCGGACTTCTCCGATTCATCCATCACGCGGCCGATCTGTTTGTCGGCATGGACAGCTGCCCGGCATACACTTCCATCATGTGCGCGTATAGACGCGCTTCTGATCAGAGCTGAGCGAATCCCAGGCGGGAATCGCGTCGGGACGCTTGGATAAGTTCGGTGCCGGCGGGAACGACTCCCAGTTTGATCTGTCGGGCAAGGGTTTCTTCGCGTACCTTGTCCCATCCCTGATCGAACTTCCCCTTGTATTTTGCGATCCATTCCTTGGGCGCGTGATGCGGTGCGTGCGCGGCACCGGCACGTAGTAGGCAAACCACGGCTTTTGCGGGGAAAGCGCGTGCTGCAAACGGATGCGCGTTGATTGCCTGGTCGGCAAGGTCGTTATCGAGATGGTAATTGGGCTTACCGATGTACGGTTCGATCGGCGTGGTATTCTCGAACAGCGCGGGATGCCATTGATCGCTGTCGCCGCCGACGAAGCCGTAGAAGTATTCGAAGCCAAGCCCAGTTGGCCACATATCAAACGGTCCGGACGCACTCGACATCCAGTCCGGGCATGTTGTGCATCTTGCCGAACCAGAAGGTGTTGTAGCCGTTCTGCTTGAGCACTTCGCCAACCGTACCCGCGCTCTTGGGAACCAGCGAGTTATAGCCGGGATAGCCCGTCGCCATCTCGGTGATGACGCCGGTATGCCACGCTGTGGTGATTGCGCCCGGTGATTAACGCAGCACGCGTCGGCGAGCAAAGCGCGGTCGTGTGGAACATGTTGTAACGCAACCCACTATCGGCGAGCCGCTGAAAATTCGGCGTCTGAATCGGCCCGCCAAAGTGCTCGATGCGCCGAACCCCACATCGTCGGTCATGATCAGCAGGACGTTGGGTGCGCCTTTAGGTGCTTCGATGCCCTTGGGAAAGTCTGGCGTTGAATCTTTGACCGTGCGACCAATTTTGCCTTTGAATGGCTCTTCAGGACGCGGAAGCACATTGGTGTCGCCACTAGCTGGCGGCGTGGCAGTTGCCCGTGAAAACTGGCCGGATGCGGCCAACCAACCAAGAACACCACCGAAGACGAGCACGACCGGGACGAGGTATTTCGTTGGCATGGCTGATAGCTCCTCTTCAGGGACGAAGTGACAAGCCAAATGCAAAATCCGATTGACGCCCGCAGAATAGCTGGTCGGTATTCTATCCGACTGTAGCTGGATTAGCGACGATCACGGTAACTGAGTCACAGAATGATCAGCTTCTGTCAGTCACGCGCAGTTGTTCGTTCGGAGCTCTTACTCAGCCGAGCGACGCAAAAGTCCACGGAAAAGGGAAAATGAAATACCCCCAACCGGATCGCGACCGATTGGCATGAAACTTGTACTGACAATGATGCGGTCTTCGACTTCTGATGCCGGTACGTTCCAATGTCCAAACGCGCCGATGAGCCAATTGAGCAAACGGGTCGGGAAATCAGGGCCACCGCTCTGCGGGCAAAAGACGATCAGTCTGCTCAGCCAAAGCGCATCGTCAACAAGCCGCGATAGATTCACCTCGGCGCTTTGGCTTCCGGCGCCGCCGACTCCTCCCGGGACTGGTTCTAGCTCTAGAACCGCCACCCAACGCCCACATTCGAGAAGAAACTGGCGGCGTCTGGTGTGAGCCCCCAGCCCACACGAACCCCAAGTTCTAAATTCGGTGTGACTAAGCAGTGGACCCCCGGACTAAAATACGCCCGGCTAAAATCCTGCTCGGCGCCCTGTGAAAAGATGCCAAAGTATTCGGCGTGGATGGTCCATTTTTCAGTGATTGGCATCCGCAGCACTACGGACGGAGCCCATTCGTTGAACGCGTCGAGAAGTTCGTGGCCGGTGCCGTAGCGCAGCGAAGAATCAATCCGCCATCCGTTCTCCAGCTCCCAACCAAAAGCGTAAGCTACCACAACATCGGAAGCGGTCGTCGCGCCGCTCGTGGGAGTGTAGCCCTGCAAAATGACTACGCTTCGCGGCTGCCAGCCATCTTGCTCCGTAAGCGCGGCCTTGAAACCATAAAGAATTTTCGAGTCGCGCTCGATTTCAGCAGACCCCATGCCAGTAGAACCGTTACTTCCCGACACGTCGCCGCCGCCGCCAATCTCGTAGTTCCAGCCCACCCGTAATTCGATCCAGTCGTTCACGCCGTGACGAATTAATAGTTCGGGAAAGCTGTGCGTATCGGCGACATCACGGTTGTCGAGGAATGAATACGACGATTCGAGGATTGTAAGACCACGTCCAGCCGTGCTGGTTGCCGGAGTAAATGCATCACGGTCGGTTTCCAACTCCGCCAATTCGGTCTCGTCGCCACCCGACTCGCGTTGGTTTTGGGCGTAAACCTGGGCAGCCCTTCCGCCTATAAGGAGCGTGCTATGGCCAGCGATATGAACAGCCCCCGGCACATCGCTATATTCCGTATAAATGGCAGGGTCGATCTTCAGCGCACACTGCGAACGCGATGATTGTTTGGGAATCGTCACGACAGCCTGAAATGCTTGAGTCTCTTCGCGGCGAGACCAGCCGATGGCCCAACCGTTCGACGAATCAGAGCAAAACGTGGCATCGGTCGGGAATTCATGGATGGGCAGAAAATGATTGAATCCCGAAATTCATTCCTTATATAATCCGGCCGGTGCAACCTGCCATTCGGCTAATTTCTCAATTCAAAGGGAGCAGCGAAAATGACACGCTTCACCAAGGTGCAATTACTTGTCGTGCTCGCGGTTTGCGGGGTTTTAGGTTACTTCGCGGCTGCGGGAAGTTTTTCAGCGATCCGAACGGTTCGCGCTGAAGCTCCAAATTCAAATGGCGCAGAGCTCTTGGCGCAAGCGGGCAATCCGCGAACATCAACCAGCGGATCATCCTCGAAAAAGCCCAACATCGTCATCATCTGGGGCGATGACATCGGTCAGTCGAACATCAGTGCCTACACGCATGGGGCTGATGGGCTACCGAACGCCCAATATCGACAGCATCGCCAAAGACGGGATGATCTTCACCGACTACTACGGCGAGCAGAGTTGCACCGCCGGTCGCGCATCGTTCATCACCGGCCAGCACGGCATGAGGACGGGACTGACGAAGGTCGGCATGCCCGGGGCCAAGGCGGGCATGCAGAAAGAAGACCCGACGATCGCCAACCTGCTCAAGGCGCAAGGGTATGCCACCGCCCAAATTGGCAAAAACCACCTCGGCGACCGCAACGAGTACCTGCCGACTGTTCATGGCTTCGACGAATTCTACGGCAACCTGTATCACCTCAACGCCGAGGAGGAGCCGGAGCACGTGGACTACCCGAAGGATCCGGAGTTCAAGAAGAAGTTTGGCCCCCGCGGGGTGCTCGACTGCAAGGCGACCGACCGGACGATGCCGACCGTCGATCCGCGATTCGGCAAGGTCGGCAAGCAGACGATCAAGGACACCGGCCCGCTGACCCGGAAGCGGATGGAAACGATCGACGACGACATCGCCGAGCGTTCGTCCGACTACATCAAACGGCAGGCAGGCGCCGGCAAGCCCTTCTTCATCTGGGTGAACTTCACCCACATGCACGCCTTCACGCATCCGAAGCCGGAGAGCATCGGCCAGGCGGGACAGTGGCAGAGCGAATACCACGACGTGATGATCGACCACGACAAGAATGTCGGCACGGTGCTCCAGGCGATCAAGGATGCCGGCATCGAGGGCGATACGTTCGTCATGTACTCGACCGACAACGGCCCGCACATGAATACCTGGCCGGATGGCGCGATGACGCCGTTCCGCAACGAGAAGAACACAAGCTGGGAAGGCGCCTACCGCATTCCGTGCATGGTCAAGTGGCCGGGCAAGATCAAGCCAGGCTCGGTGGCCAACGGGATCGTCTCGCACCTCGACTGGCTCCCGACGCTGCTGGCCATGGCCGGCGATCCCGACGTGACCGAGAAGCTGCTCAAGGGCTACAAGGTCGGCGACATGAACTACAAGATCCACCTCGACGGGTACAACCTGGTGCCCTATCTCACCGGCCAAACGGAGAAGAGCCCGCGAGAGTCATTCATCTATTGCACGGATGAACAACAAGTCGCGGCGCTGCGCTACGACAACTGGAAGCTGCTGTTCATGGAACAACGGGTGCCGGGCACTCTGCAGGTGTGGGCCGAGCCGTTCACGACCCTCCGCGTGCCGCTGTTGTTCAATCTGCGCACCGACCCGTACGAGCGGGCCGACATCACGTCGAACACCTACTACGACTGGCTGTTCCATCGGATTTATCTGCTCGTCCCGGCCCAGGCCTACGTGGGCAAGTTCCTGGAGACGTTCAAGGAGTATCCGCCGCGGCAAAAGGCCGACACCTTCAACCTCGACGCGGTGATGAAGAGCCTGCAGGAGAACGCCGGCAGTAAGTGATCGAAAAGGAATGACACGGTGGCCGGGCGTCGTCGTGCCCGGACGCTGCTTTCCGCTGCTGCTTCCGCCGAAATGCCATTTGACAGAAATGCTGCAAATCATTACTGGCTTTCTGATTCGGAATATCCCCGACAGGATTCGAACCTGTAACTTCCGGCTTCGGAGGCCACGTCGGTGCGGGGGCGAGAAGCAGTCAGATGAGTTGCGTATCTCCTTGTGCCAACTGCAACTAACGGCGATCCATCGAGCACCAATCCACTCGCTAACGATGTCCACAATTTACACGCTTTTACATGGTTTGCAACCAATTCTCTGACAAAACTCTGACACCGGACGTCCCTAAGCGAGCGACGGGCTTCAGAACATCGGGCGATGTGAGCGACGCTAGAGGTTCGCGACTTTTGGCTTCAACAAAGCCCTCGGGGCCAGATTCAGCCGGCACCAAGGGACTCGATTACAAGATTCACCGATTCAGAGCTAGGTCGTTTACACAAAATCGGTTTTACAGGCCGTGCACAATCGTCGAGAGCTCCGCGCAGCATACAGAGCTGAACTGCCTGATCGGGTCGAGCTTATACGGTTCGAATGAGGTGGCGATCTGCTCCACAGTCTTGTTGGGACCTGCGTAGAGTTCCATGATGCGCCCGCAACAGGCCTCCGCCTCTGCCAGAATTTCTTCGCTGGCCACCAGACGGATTCGCCCTATGATCCCGTAGAAGATGACGAGTTTTTCTAACGTGTCAAGCGAGTGAGTCACTGCATCGACCGCCAGCCGCGAGGCTTCGGTGATGAATTGCGCATACAATGCCTCGCGCTCGCGATACCTTGCTTGCGTCAGTTCACGCACTGTTTGCTTGTGCTGATTCAGCCAGGTTGTGCTCACCGACGCCGCGGCGCCGATGATGGAACCTCCTGCCACGGCCAGGGCTGTCATAATAGATGCTTCCATATGCGTCTGCTCCTCAGGTTAACGCTCGTTCAATTGACATAAGCCCGGCCGTTGCGCATTCGGATGCGGCGAGCCGCAGCGGGTCCTTGGCGGCGGACTGCTCAGGGGCATCGACCACGCTCCGATGTCGGCAGGGCGCATTTCATCCGCTGCGGCCTCTCGCAGCACGAACGCAGTTTCGCCATCCAATCCGACTTTGGTAATGTCCGGGCGAAACATCAGGGCAAACGTCCAATCGATCATTATTCGAAGCCGGCGACGCCACCCCGGCATTTGCAGCAGATAATACATCCGGCGAACAAACCAAGCCGGGAAACCGTGCATTCGGACCTTCAGAAACTGACCAAAGCCCGTGGTGCGACCCAGCGAGCCCATCATCCCGAGCGTGTGGTAAATGAACGGCTTGGGCGCGCGGTCGGTCAGCACTCTGAAGATGTTGTCGGCTAGCACTTTTCCCTCACGCAACGCGTGCTGCGCCAGGCTAGGGTACGGCTTGCCGTCAGGACCCGGAACAGCGGCGCAGTCGCCAAGCGCCCAAACTTCTCTATGGCTTCGGGACCGCATCGTTGGCTCGACCAAAATGCGACCGCGGATATCTTTCTCAATAGATGGGCCGGCTAACATCGGGTTGGGCACGACGCCGGCGGCCAGTACGATGGTATCGGAGGCGATTGTTTCTCCTGCAAGGCGGACCGTCCGCGGCTCGATTCCGTGCACGTGGGCATTCATCCGCAACTCAACTCCGCGCCGCGAGGCGAGCGCGTTGTGTGCATACGCGGCCAGGCGCGGATCAACTTCCGGCATGATGCGATCGCCGCCCTGAAGTAAAACAAAGCCGGACGTCACCGCGGTCCACGTGTTTGTAAAACGGTGCAATGCCGTCGACAAACGTGGTCAACTCGCCGAGCAGCTCCACGCCGACTAGTCCGCCGCCGATGATGACGAATGTGAGTAACTGTGCTTTCCGCTGCGGTATCGGATTCCACGTCGGCTCGTTCGAACCGCTCAATGACGTGATTGCGAAGCAACAGTGCATCGGCGACTGTCTTAAACGCAAAGGCGTGCTCTGCACCAGGGATCATATTGCGATTGGTCTTGGATCCCAGCGCTATGACCAACTGGTCGTATCCCAGCTCGCTTGTTTGCCCGGGCGACAGAAGTCCGACTTTGCGGGCATCGAAATCGATGCTCTGGACGCTGGCCTCGATGAACCGTGTCGAGCGAAGAAAAGCGCGGACCGGGAGCGACGAGCTGCGCAGGTCCAGCGTTCCAGAAAACACTTCAAAAAGCAGTGGCGTCATGACCACGAAGTTGTCCCGGCTGACCAGAACGATATCAATGTCCCCGCGGCGGCGCAAGAGTCGCTCCAAGTGCCGGGCAGTCGCGAGGCCGGCGAAACCACCGCCGAGAATTAGGATGCGTTTTTTTGATGTGACGCTATTCATGGGATTCGTAGTCTCTCTTATAAATGCAAGTGGATCGCCATGCCGCCGGTTTTTCAGGACTTCGGCAGCCATGCTCTTCGTCACTTCGCTATCGCTATCGCCGGAGCCGGCTGCTCCGATTTGATTGTTGATGCTTCAAAGATATGCGCTATGGATTCATTTAGCCGGGCATTGAATTCTGCGTCCGACTGCTGAGCCGACAACCCTTCAACGAGCGCCCGCGAAAAGCTCGCCACGATGCCGTGGTTTCGCCGCAGGCGGTCGTTAGCATCAGCTTGCGAGTAGCCGCCTGAGAGCGCGACCACCCTTAGCACGTTAGGATGGTTGACGCACTCGGCGTAAAAATCATCCTGCGCGGGCAAGGTGAGCTTTAACATAACCCACTGGTCGGCGGAAGACCGTCAAGTTCGCGGCAAAGGGCGGATCGGAGCAATCCTTCGGCGTCAGCCTTCATCGGACAGTGAATGTCAACTTCCGGTTCGACAATCGGTACGAGGCCACTATCAACGATTTGGCGAGCGACTTCGAATTGCTGTTTTACCACGTTTTTTATGCCGCCTGCGCTGGCTTGCTTGATGACAGACCGCATTTTGGTTCCGAATACTCCCTTGGCATTGGCCTTGACCAACAGTGCGCCGAGATCCGGCATGGGTTTCATCAGCTGGACGCCGTCGTTCTCGGCGGCCAGCCCTTTATCGATCTTTTAGAAACGGAACGATGCGCTTGACATTCCAGAGGTAGTCCGCAGTGGGCCGTTTTTCCACATCCCGGTCCATTGTGTTTTCGAATAGGATGGCGGCAAGAATTCGCTCGCCGTCGAAGCTGGGGCAGGTCATGATTCGCATGCGCATTTCGATGCACGAGCGCAAACATTTCATCTTCGTTGGACCAGGCGCCATCTTGGATCCCATATTGACGGAGCGCTTCCGGCGTGCTTCCCCCGCTTTGATCAAGAGCGGCAATGAAGCCTGGGTGGGCCTTCATCTTTTGAAATTGCTGTTGATTGAGATCGCGACCTCTCATAATTCCTCCTTTGACGTTCGATAACGACGAATAAGCGTTGGCAGGCGTCGGGAGCGAATTCTCTTTCCACATCAAGACACTTCCACGAGTATTTGGTTCTTCGATGACACGCGCTGTCGCCGCGAATCGGTTTGAGTCCTGGGTCAGTTTCAACAAAGGATCGATGAATTGACCATGAAGCAACGCTTCGGAGCAACGCCACGTCCAGTTGCCATCGGACGGCCTGGAACATTCATTCGAGCCTCTCGGCCAAGATTGAGCAGGTCTTGCAGTGGAGCGATGGCCAAGGCGGCCTGAAGAGGACCAGGCCAGTTGAATCAAGGTCCAAGCGACGTCCCTCGCCTCGCCCGGCGGCAACTTGAAATACCGCCAAAGGTTCCCCCTGATTTCGCCTGGCAGTTCTTCGTACCAGGCACGGCTCGGGGGATTATCGTGCGTACCGGTATAAACGACAGTGTTCGGAACAAAGTTCTGTAGGCAGGTGCGGATTGTCCGTTTGTCCGTCAAACGCGAATTGGAGGACCCGCGTCCCGGCAATCTGGGATTGGTCGCGAAGTGCCGAAACGTCCGGAGTGATTAGACCCAAGTCCTCTGCTATCAACGGCAACCCGCCAAGCTCGTTCTTGGCAGTATGGAAAAAATCTGCCCCGGGGCCGGCTGACCAGTGTCCCGATTGCGCGGAAGGGGCTCCCGAGGGAACGTGCCAAGCGGCGGCAAACCCGCGGAAATGATCCAAGCGAACTAAATCGACGTGGGCGAGGAGTGCGCGGAGGCGGTCGATGCACCAGCGGTAGCCGTTACGGCGCAATACATCCCAGTTATAAACCGGATTCCCCCAAAGCTGTCCTTGGGGACTAAAGTAGTCGGGAGGCACGCCCGCTACAAACAGTGGGACAAGCTGTTCATCCAGAAGGAATAACTCTGGATTGGCCCAAACGTCGCTTGAATCAAGCGACACATAAAAGGGTAAATCGCCGATCAATCGAACGCCCTTGCCGCGTGCGTGCTCCCGCAGCCGAGCGCTTTGTCGAAACAACAGGAACTGGGCAAAACAATTCACTTCAATCTGGTTTGCCAATTCGCGACGAGCATTTGCAATTGCCGCAGGTACACGGTGAAGCAGATCTGCCGGCCACTGACGCCAACAGGCGCCGTTGTATCGGACCTTTAATGCGCGAAACAGTGCGTAGTCTTGCAGCCAATGCGATTGCTCACTGCAAAACTGCTCGAAAGCCGAATTCAGTTCCGGTCGGTGCCCACGCTTGAAACTGTTCCAGGCTTCTTCGAGAATCCGCCGTTTGAATGGAATCACTGCTGAGTAATCGACAGTGGTTTCAGAGAATTCATTCGTTGTGCAATCTTCCTCGCGAAGCAATCCGTCCTCGATCAGCCAATCGGGGCTGATTAGCAATTCATTCCCGGCAAAAGACGACATGGCTTGGTACGGTGAATTGCCGTACCCAGTCGGTCCCAATGGAAGCGCCTGCCACCAGCTTTGTCCAGCCTCGTGCAATAAATCGATCCATCGAAGAGCGCTGGGGCCCACATCGCCGATGCCGTAGGGTGAAGGCAATGATGTAACGTGCAGGAGCACGCCAGAAGCGCGGTATCCTGGCGGAAAAACTGGAAGGCCGTTCGGAAGCTTGTCACCAAAAGTGGTCATGTCTTGCGCTGCCGATGATCGACGGGTAACTCTCGCTGCGCCGGCTTGCCCGCGTAAGTAGAAACGATCAAAAGCACACGTCCTCTGCCTGCATTAAGGAATAAAACACTGCTGCACTTTCCAAATCTCAGTCGCGTACTCGTTGATCGTGCGATCACTGGAGAATTTTCCGGAGCAGGCGACATTCAGGACGGCTTTTCGAGTCCAGGCGCTCTCGTCAGCATATTCTGCGACAAGCTTCTGATCGGCTTGCAAATACGAAGGCAGATCGGCCAGATGCATGTAGTAGTCTTTGGTCAGAAGCGTGTCGAGGATTGGCTTGAAGGCGCAGGGCTCGAAATAGCTGAAGCGGTTCGACGAAATCAGATCGAGCGCCTCGCGCGTTTCGCAGTCTTGCTCGTAATGCGAACGCGGTCTGTATGTCGCCCGCATCTCGGCTACCTCTTGCGCCGTCAGTCCGAATAGATAGAAATTCTCTTCGCCAGCTTCTTCGGCCATTTCAATGGTCGCGCCGTCGCAAGTGCCGATCGTCAGCGCGCCATTCATCATGAATTTCATGTTGCTCGTGCCGCTGGCTTCGTAACCGGCGGTCGAGATCTGATTCGACACGTCGGCTGCCGGAATCAGCCGTTCCGCCAGGCTGACGTTATATTCGGGCAGGAACACGACTTTGAGCCGGCCGCGCACTGCCGAATCGCCATCGATGGTGCCGGCAAGATTGTTGATAAATTTGATGATCAGCTTTGCGAGCCGATACGCGGGCGCCGCTTTGCCGGCGAAAAAGAAGGTTCGCGGCGGCATTTCGAGCTTAGGGTTGTGACGCAGCCGGTTGTAGAGCACCAGAATGCGCAGCGCATTTAAGAGTTGTCGCTTGTACTCGTGAATGCGTTTAACCTGGCAATCGAAAATCGAGTCGGGATTGACGGTCAGGTTCTGTGTTGACTTGAGCCAATCGACGAACTTGAGCTTGGCTTGGCGCTTCGCCTGCCGAAATTTCTTTTGAAAGTCCGCGTCGTCCGCGAGCGGTTTTAGGCGGGCCAGTTCGTCGAGATTGGTAATCCAATCGTTGCCGATTGCGTCCGTGATCACGGCAGAAAGGCCCGGATTCGCGAACATCAGCCACCGTCTTGGTGTGACGCCGTTGGTTTTGTTGGAGAAGCGCTCCGGATACAACTCCGCGAGGTCTTTCACAGTCGTCTTGCGCAATAGTTCCGAGTGGATCGCGGCGACGCCGTTGGTGCTGTGCGAGCCGACAATGGCCAAGTTGGCCATCCGCACTTTGCGGGGCGTCCCTTCCTCAATGAGGCTGCAATTGGCGACCCGCGCATTTTCACCGGGGAACCTCGTGCCAACTTCATGCGAGCAAGCGGCTGTTGATTTGATAGAGAATGTCCAATTGCCGTGGTAGCAGTTGTTCAAACCATTGCACCGGCCATTTTTCCAGCGCCTCGGGAAGGAGTGTGTGATTGGTATAGGCCAGCGTTTGCTTGGTCAATTCAAAGGCATCATTCCAATCGAGTTTGGCTTCATCGAGCAGAATCCGCATCAGCTCGGGCACGGCCATCGCCGGATGTGTATCGTTCATTTGGATGGCGACTTGTTGCGGCAGTGCGTCCCAACTTGTATTGCTCCGGCGGAAACGGCGCACAATATCGGCCAAAGAGCAAGCGACCAGGAAGTATTCCTGAATGAATCGCAATCCTTGGCCCAATTCGGTGGAGTCATCGGGATACAGCACACGCGTCAGCGATTCAGCGGCGAGTTTTGCTGCCAGCGCCTCGACGAATTCGCCGCGACTGAATTCGGCAAAATCGAAATAGTTCGGCGTGGCCGCGGCCCAAAGCCGCAGTGTGTTGATGGTTTTTCCGCCATAGCCGACGATGGGCCGATCGAACGGAATGCCGATCAGGCTCATTGGTTCGCCTGGAATTGCATGCAAGCTTCCGCCGCGCAGCTCGAACGCGCAGTTTAGTTTGACCTCCACTTGCTCGCGCGGACGAGCTACTTCCCAGGGATCTGGAGAGCGCAGCCAGTTGTCGGGCTGCTCCTGCTGCCAGCCATTCACAATGGTCTGCTTAAAAATGCCGTATTCATAGCGCAGGCCGTAACCCATCGCCGGCAACGACATCGTGGCCATCGAATCGAGAAAGCAAGCGGCCAGTCGCCCAAGGCCTCCGTTGCCCAGCCCAGCGTCCGATTCCTGTTCGAGCAGGCCGAGCCAATCCAGCTTGTGCTGCTTGACCGCTTCCTCGGCAATTCGATCCAACAACAGATTGGTCAGGTTGTTGGCGAGCGATCTGCCGATCAAGAATTCCAACGAGAGATAGTAAATCCGTTTGGCGTTCTCGCGTTGATAGGTTTCTTCCGTGAGGATCCAGCGCTGCGATAGCACATCACGAACGGAATGCGCAAATGCCTCGAAGCGTTCGCGGGCGCCGGCAGCAGTTTCCGGCGTAACGCTGTCGAATAGCAAATGCCGTTCGTACAGCGCGTCTTCAGTCCCGGCGAATTTCACGGGACCGCAGCCATACTGTTCGCGCAGAGCGGCCAGTCCGTTTTGCGACACCGGGTTGTGGCTGGCAGCTTCGGTCGTTAATGTCATGGCACACCTCATTTAGTCGGCGCGATTTACCGTCGCGCAAAGTGTACTGGATTGTAGAACGTGATCTACGTCGGCTAATTGCAGGAGTTGAAGTTAAACGTTGTCGCCTTCGGTCGAGGTGCCGCGGATTTTCGTCGTGCTCTTTGGCACCCCATTTCCAGCCGCTGATGCCCGGCATGTCGTCGCCGTGCTTGCGGATGTATTCCTTGTGCTCGATCAACTTTCGTGGATTGCCTGCTTGAAATACGCAGCCTTGGCACCGAGCTGCGGCAATCGGTCGATCACGTCTTCGCAGAGGTGGAATCGGTCAAGGTCGTTCATCACGACCATGTCGAATGGCGTCGTCGTCGTGCCTTCTTCCTTGTAGCCGCGCACGTGAATATTCTTGTGGTTGGTGCGCCGGTAGGTCAGTCGGTGAATCAGCCACGGATAGCCGTGGAACGCAAAGATGATCGGCTTGTCCTTCGTGAACAGCGCATCGAAATCGCGATCCGACAGGCCGTGCGGATGTTCGCATTGTGGCTGCAGCTTCATCAGATTCACGACGTTGATGACGCGGACTTTCAACTCCGGCAGATGCTTGCGAATCAGCTCGACGGCGGCCAACGTTTCCAGCGTCGGCACGTCGCCGCAGCAGGCCATGACGACGTCGGGCTCGCTCGCCCTTGTCGTTCGACGCCCACTCCCAGATGCCGAGCCCTTCGGTGCAATGCTTGATGGCCTGGTCCATGGTGAGCCATTGCGGAGCCGGCTGCTTGCCGGCGACCACGATGTTGACGTAGTTGCGGCTGCGCAGGCAGTGGTCGGTCACCGACAGGAGGCAGTTGGCGTCCGGCGGCAGGTAGACGCGCACCACCTCGGCCTTCTTGTTGACCACGTGGTCGATGAACCCGGGATCCTGATGGCTGAGCCCGTTATGGTCTTGCCGCCACACATGCGAGCTGAGGAAATAGTTGAACGACGCGATCGGCCGCCGCCACGGAATGTGATTGCAGGTCTTCAGCCACTTGGCGTGCTGATTGAACATCGAATCGATGATGTGAATGAACGCTTCGTAGCAAGAAAAGAACCCATGCCGTCCGGTCAGCAGATAACCTTCCAGCCAGCCCTGGCATTGATGCTCGCTGAGCACTTCCATCACGCGACCGTCCGGGCTGAGCTTGTCGTCGTCCGGATAGATTTCCGCCATGTAGCAGCGGGTGGTCACATCCAATACGTCTTGCCAACGGTTGGAGTTGTTTTCGTCGGGGCTGAACAGACGGAAGTTTTTGCTGTCGAGATTCAGCTTCATCACGTCGCGTAGGAATTTGCCCATTGCGCGAGCCGATTCGGTTGTCGTTGAACCGGGGCTGGGCACATCGACCGCGTACTTGCGGAAGTCGGGCATTTTCAAATCGCGCAGCAAGAGGCCGCCGTTGGCGTGCGGATTGTCGCTCATTCGGCGTTGGCCTTTGGCGCAAGCTCGGCGAATTCCGCTTTGAACTTGCCGTTCTCGTCGAACAGCTCTTCGGGCCGGTAGCTCTTCATCCACTTTTCGAGAATCTTTACGTGCTCCGGCTTATCCATGTCGCTCATGGGAACCTGGTGGCTGCGCCAATAGTCCTCGCACTTTTTACCGTCGATTTCGGCCGGGCAGGTCCAACCTTTGGGAGTGCGAAAGACGATCATGGGCCAGGCCGGTCGTGTCAGATCGCCCCCGTCGCGCGCGTTTGTCCAGATTTCTTTGATTTCCTTGACGACGGCATCCATCGTCGCGGCGAGCTGCTGATGCACGGCTTCGGGATCTTCGCCTTCCACAAAGTGCGGCTTGTAGCCCATGCCCTCGAAGAATTTCTGTAGCTCTGTCTTCCGGGATGCGCGCGAGGAAACATGGGTTGGCGATCTTGTAGCCATTCAGATGCAGAATTGGCAGCACCGCGCCGTCGCGCGGGATTCAAAAACTTATTGCCGTGCCAACCCGTCGCGAGCGGCCCGGTTTCCGCTTCGCCATCGCCGACGATACAGGCGACGATAAGATCCGGATTGTCGAACGCCGCGCCGTAGGCATGGCTCAACGCATAGCCCAGCTCGCCACCTTCGTGAATGCTGCCCGGAGTTTCGGGCGCCACATGGCTTGGAATCCCGCCGGGGAAGCTGAACTGTTTGAACAGTTTCTGCATTCCTTCGGCATCCTGGCCGATGTTGGGATACACCTCGCTGTAAGTTCCCTCAAGGTATGCATGCGCCACAAGCGATGGGCCTCCGTGGCCGGGGCCGATGATGTAGATCATGTTCAGCTCATCGCGCTTGATGACGCGATTCAGATGAACGTACAGCATGTTGAGGCCCGGCGACGTTCCCCAATGCCCGAGCAAACGGGGCTTGATGTGCTCGCGCTTAAGCGGCTCTTTTAGCAGCGGATTGTCGAGCAAATATATTTGACCCGACCGACAGGTAATTGGAGGCACGCCAGTAGGCATCGAGTTTGCGAAGCTCGTCGGCCGAGAGTGGGCCGGTCACTTTCGTTACGGTCGTATCCTTGATTCTGTGTTTCTTGATCGGGGCGGGACTGGCGATGCTCATGGCTATTCTCCTTAAAAATTGGATCTACTTTCTCATCGAGAAAAACGCTTATCGAGTTTTGTAATTCACTACTCCGCCGAAATGTGCTCGCCTGGTTCGGTGACGGATCGCTTCATGAGCAGCACCAAGAAGACGAGCACCGCGGTTACAACCGCGCACAGAAAGAACACATCGAAAAACGCCATCGCGGTAGCCTGTTGCTCGCGGAGCGCATTCAGGGCCTCGTAGCCCATCTGTCTGCGATCGGGCCGGATCGCCGCTCCATTGGAAGTACAAATCTCGCGTTCGGGCCAAAAACGGTGGGACATGGGGATTTAAGCGACCCCAGACTCTCGGCCAAACGGGAAAAGTGGAGCTGTTCGCGGCGCTCGCGAATGGTCTGTGCCAGCGAAGTGCCGACGCTGCCGCCTTCAGTGCGCAGCAGGCTGAGCAAGCCGACCGCTGCCGCCCGCAGATGCACAGGAATGTATCTATATGCAGCCACGCTGATCGGGGCGAATACTAACCCGATGCCCAACATCAGCAGCATGTGCGGCCAGATCACCTGCCAGGGGGCGATCTCAAGATTCATTTGCGATCGGGCATAGCTGGCGATCGTCATGACGACCAATCCACTGCCGACTAACCAGCGGGCGTCCACTCGCCGCCCCAACAGCGCCCCGGCCACGATCATTGCCACCATCGACGACACGCCCGAGGGGGACATCGAGAGCCCGGAACGAAGCGCGTCGTAGCCTAGCAGGGACTGGAGCAGTCCGGGCAATGCGATGCACGAGCAGTAGAGGACCGCAAAGGCAGAGAACATAATGATGCAGGACAGGGAAAGATTGCGGTCCCGGAGCACGCGGAAATTAATAATGGGGCTGGCAGTCCGCATCTCGTGATAGATCAGCCAACCCGTACCGAGCACGAAGAGAATAAGCAGCGTTTGCACGCGGCCGAACGGATCGCCGAGCCAATCCCATTCCTGTCCCTTGCTGAGCATGATTTCCCAGCAGCACATAGCCAGCACCAACAGTGACAATCCGATATAGTCGAAGTTCAGTGGTCCACGAGTAAGTTCTGCTCGCTCGCGCTTGAGGTACTCGGGATCCTCGACGACGAGAATACGCAGCGATTAGCGACAGCACGCCGATGGGAACGTTGATCAAGAAGATGATAGCGCCAGTTATAGTTGACGCACAGCCAGCCACCGAGCGTGGGTCCGACGATCGGGCCGAGAATGGCGGCGACACCGAACAGCGTCATGGCCGTACCTTGTTCCTCTTCGGGGAATGCATCGAGCAAGACTCCCTGGCTGCAGGGCTGCAATCCGCCCCCGGCCAGTCCCTGAATGATGCGGAATACGATCATTTGGCCCGAGGCTAGTGGCGAATCCGCACATGGCCGAGGCGCAGCGTGAACAGCGCGATGCAGAGCAGAAAGTAGTTGCGCCGTCCGAGGCGGGACGACAACCAGCCAGTAATCGGCAGAACGATCGCATTGGCAGCCAGATAACTGGTGATCACCCAGTCGGCGTCCGTCTGCGCGGCCGATAGACCGCCGGCGATATATCGCAAGGCGACATTCGCGATCGTCGTATCCAAGATTTCCATGAACGTCGGCACGACGACGATGATCGCAATGATCCAGACGTTAACGGCCGGTCGGCTGATCGCTGCCCCTGGATTCAGGGCTATACTGCTGGCGCTGGACATGGTCTTTCCTTGGCTCGTGCTACAGCGGCGACTTAATTCTCGCGATTGCTGCGTGTTTACGGTGCTTTGTTCGATGCGAGTAGCGGCTGCAGAACTCTGCCTGCATTCGGGCCGGTCGCCGCGCTCCTTGAAATACACATAAGGCGTTACCGACAAACCGGCGAATAAAGGGGCTTTGTCGGGGTCATAATCGGTCAGCTCAATTTTCACCGGCAGTCGCTGGACGATTTTGACGTAATTGCCCGTGGCGTTCTGCGGCGGGAGCAGCGAGAGCGTTTGACCAGTTCCCATCGTGAATCCACTGATCCGGCCTTCGAACTCTTGGTGGCTCCCGTACATATCTGTCTCGATCTTGACGGGCTGACCAATCCGAAGCTTGGCGAGCTGCGTTTCCTTGAAATTCGCATCGATCCAAAGGTCATGGAGAGATCTAATCGTCATCAGGCTTTGGCCCGCGGTCACGTTGTTGCCCGGATTCACGTTTTTACTCGTGATGGCGCCATCGATCTCAGCGTACACCTTGCAGTAGCGGAGATTCAGCTTCGCTTGGTCGAGGTTGCGCTCTGCTTGCAGCAGCTTCGTCTGGGCGCGCTTGATATCCGGCGCATCCTGCAAAAGTTTGGCGAAGATTTGATCAATGTCTTGGTTTGGATAACGGCTAAAGAAGTCCTTCTCCATGTCGTGCGGCAATTTATTGAATGACCCGCTCACGCCGAGCGTTGCCGCCACTTCCATCAATTTGCCCTGCACTTCGCGAACCGCACTGAAAGTTTGATCTAGGTTAGCCGGTACTTCGGCAAGTTCGTTCTCGGATTTCGGCGTTGCGGGCAGTCCCAGGCTGACACGAATTTGATGGACGTGTTCAAGCGCCTGGCTTGACTTGCGCATTCGCTGTTCGATACCCCTCTTGATATCGATCGACATCCTGTGGACTGATCGCTCCTTCATTGGTTTTCCGAACTGCAAGTGCTCGTTGATAGTCCGACGGTCGCCCGCGCCAGAGTGGCCTTCGTCGTATCGAGGCCTGCAACCGTGGCCCGCAATTCCGCGGTTTTATTGTGAACTTCCTCGATCGTGTGCATAAGCTGAATTGCAAGCTACGGGCCTTCGCCTCGATGCCGCTGACTTGGGCTTGCGTTGTGATGAATTCTGCCTGAGCCGCGTCGACCGCCGCTTGGGCAATATTCACCTGCACCTCGTAGGGTTCACTATCCAGCTCCAGCAGCAATTCACCCTTCCGGACGACGTTGTTATCCGCAACGAGGACTCTCGCGACCTGTCCATTACGCGCGGGGCAACATAAGTAACGTCTCCATTGACATACGCGTCGTCGGTGCTCACCGTGTTAAGTGCAGCCTCGATCTGCGGAACGAAGAAATAGTCGCCCCCGGCGGCCGCCACCACGATCGCCACCTAGTACGAACCATTTCTTGTAAGGGTGCGCGGGCCGTGCCGCAGCGAGCAGTGCAGTTTCGGTTCGCGTCTCAGCCGTTATCGGCGGGCGCCGCTGCCGTGGTCACATGAGGGTGTTCAGAGTCTTTATTTGCTACGGCAACCATGATTCAACTCCTGTTTCGCGTCGTAAACAGCTTTCAAAAAATTGAGCTTATGCGCTCGATTTCGGGGGCCACGGTTCGCGAGCGGTTTTCGCAGATCTCGCGAACAACGTCTTTGGTCATGCAGTCGTGTGCAATGAACTCGGCGCCTTGAAGGTGCATGGCTGCCAGACATGCTTTTCCTGAGGCGTCGATAAAGGTCACGCCAGTCAGGTCAACACGGACGATTGGCTTCCGCTCGCGGATCATGGTGCTGCTCCAGCACTGCTCAAGCTCGCGCACCCAAACCCCTGCTAATGTGCCTTCGAGTTGAAACGTGAGAGCCGTGCGATTGTTATTAACAGTGATTCGTAACATCGCTGCACCGTTGATTGTTATGCCTATGGCGGTGATGCGTCCGAGCGCTGCCGCACTTATGTGGATTAGTCCAGCAGGCAAGTTAACGAAGTCGCAAGATCATCGACGCTTTCTTGCTGCCGAATGAGATCATCGACAAAATTCGTTTGAGAGCGCGACTGCGTTTGATCGGGCCTCAGTTCTCTGATTCGATAAATTAGCCAACGCAAGTTCGCGTACTCGCCGCGGATGGTCTTCAATCTGTCTTGTGCCGCGATGGCGCATCTGAGCACTTCTTGCTGCACTTGAACGGTTGCGAGCTCGGCGTTGTGATCGCCGCACGCATCCGCTGCGGCAAACGGGTCATTCGCAGGCACTTTCGCGGTTGGCATGGCCAATGTTCCTTTCATCGTTGGATGGTTTTTGCGGCCCGGTAAGGCTGCCACGTTCGTCTTGGATTCGTCGATCTACTTCCTGACGGTAGATCGCGATTTCCTGCGGTGCGGCGATGGCCAGGCGGACTCTATTCGTGCTTATGTCCACGACCTTTAGCACAATATTGCGGCCGATCACAATCCGTTCGCCAGATTTTCGGCTTAAGACTAACACGTTAAGCTCCTCATATCGTTTTGAAATTGACGTATTGGGCATGTTCTACCGATTGCCATCATCCCTTGCTTGCACTGTCCTTAGGGACCTGGGCCACTTCAATTTCATTCGCCCCGATGCGTAATTTCGTAAGCTGCATCACCGCGTGTTGCGCCAGTTGTTTTGCGTAGTACGTGCGCGTATGGCCACGTAAAACTAGCCCGTCATCGCGGACCGTTAGCTTCAAACCGCGCACTGTGCCGTTTAGCAGTCGCAGCGCCAGCGGTTCGATTTGGCGCACAGAATCGTGGGCTTCACAAGTTGCTAACGGTTGCTCGTTCATGTTTTTTCCTCATTGGCCGCTCAAACGTGACCGTTGGGCATGGCGAAAACGTGGACTACGCCCTCGACACTCAAACCGGCGCCAGCGGCGACGCGTGAGCGGCGACCGCTGCGAGCCGGCTGCCAAAGGCTAAACTTTTGCGAATGTCGACTTAGCGGACTCGTATGCTTCATCGAACGCCTCACGAGATTTCCTCAGCGCCCGGCGGTACCCTTCGGATGAGGTCGATGCTGCCCGACGAACCTCAGCGAAATGGTCCTTGCCCTGTTGCGCTCTCTCCTGCATCCGCTTAATGGACGCGTTGAAAGACTCCTTCTGTTCAACGGCGATTCCAGCGGCCACGTTGTTGCACTTCTGGATCGTCTCTTGCCAACTATGCAATTGCGCCGCTGCGCGGGCCTCAAATTCTTTTCCAGCGTTGTTCAATTGTGCGACGGCAACATCCATTGCTTTTTCAAATTCCTGCCAGTCTCGCTCCAACTGTTGCTTGGCCGACTTAATCGCGCCCTCGCCTTTGTGTTCGAGCTCTTCGATGCTGGCTTGCATCGTGGCCTTGAAGCTGTCACGGGTTTGTTTGGCTTTTGCCAAGGTCGCTGTAATTTCCGCTTTAATGCGCTGCTCAGCCTTGTTGGCATCGTTTTCAGCTTCGAGAACCGCGGCCTCCATTTCATCGAGACGATTCTTCGACCACACGACAAACGGATGGATCCTGCTTGTTTGGTTCATCTCACGTTCTCCTATGTAACTGAAACCCTCGCATCAGCCTGAACGGATTCAACACTGAAGCCGTTGCAAGCAATTACCTAGGCATTCGGTGTGCCAGGGGCGTCCGACGCAGTGGTTCGCTGCGCAACTGGAGTACCCCCAACGATTTTCGGTTGAAGCAGTCGAAACAGCGTTCGCTCGAAAGAAGTAAATGCCAGGGGTTCGGTGCTCGCCCGCGGGCACCCATGCCAATCCACCGGCACAACTGGGCAATAAATGGTGCGGATCGTTTCATCGCTTCTCCTTGACAACGCATGAGCTGGCCGTTTTCGGCTGGTGTTCTTTTCCGCCCCGGCTATGAAACTAAGCGTGCGGGGCTAACAGATGACTTGTATCATCACAGCAATTGGTTTTACGCTAACCTCTGCCGGAGTGCTGCCGTGGACGAAGAACACACAACACTGATGGTCGAGCGCTTTCTCGATGAGCGGGCTGACGGCGCGACCACCGTACAGAGAGGGCAATGACGTTACATGAAGAAGCACTCCCAACGCGCGGTATTGCGACGGAAATGGCGGAACCGTGGACTGGTTGCGGTCGCCGTTCGGGTTCACGCCACGATCCTATGGTAGATGCCGTTCAAAGAAGGTGCCTTCATCTCCTGTAAACTGGTTAGGACTGCGACCGTATTGCTGCCGCAGGCCCGTCCGTTCATCGTTCGTCGCGACTGCCGATGTGCGGGCATCTTGATGCTCGGACATTGTTGTCTCCCGTTTTGGAAGGAGTCATTCGTTCATTGGGCACACGAAGTTCCACTGGCCGATGATGGGTTCATTCCTGTTGTGGTGTTCGAAATCAAGCAAGCCGATGCTGGCCGGTCGGCAAAAGAAGAAGCGCCCAGCGCCTGGCGGCAATCCCAGCCAGCGGGCCGCAATCATGCGGATGATGTGGCCACTGGAAAACGCCAAGACATCTCCATCTCCGGCGAGCACTCGCGCGACGAAGCGGTCCGCGCCTGCACCACATCCCACGGTGATTCGCCGCCCGGACAACCGTCGCGAAACAGTTCCCAGCTCGGCCAATCGTGCTGGATCTCGGCGGTTGTTTTCCCCTCGAAGCGACCATAATCCCACTCGACCAAGTCGGAGTTTTCCTCGGCCACATTGGCAAAGCCGGCCAATGCACATGTCCGGCTGGCGCGTTGCGATGGACTCGTAAAAACCTGTGCAAAAGAAAACTGCTGTAGGCGCTCAGAAAGCTGGCGGCCGCGCTGCTCGCCCCGCTCGTTGAGCGGCAGGTCTGTCCGACCGGTCTTGCGGCGTGAATCGGTCCAATCCGTATCGCCATGCCGCGCGAGGTATAGTTTGGGTAGCTTGTTGGACATTGATGCGCTCCTTACGCGGACTCCCGAGACGATTCAATTTGGTATTGGGAGCACCTGGCATTGCAATTAAACGTTATCCCCCTCAGTCAATGTGCCGCCGGAGCGGATGTGCTCCGCGCCCAGCGCCAGCCACTGATGATGGGCATGTCGTCGCCATACCGGTTGATGTACTCCTTGTGGTCGATGAGCTTGTCGTGAATCGCTTGCTTGAAATACGCAGCGGCGCCGAGCTGCGGCAACCGATGGACCACGTCTTCGCACAGGTGCAACCGGTCGAGTTCGTTCATCACCGCCATGTCGAATGGCGTAGTCGTTGTGCCCTATTCTTTGTAGCCACGCACGCGCAGATTTTTGTGATTGGTGCGCCGGTACGTTAGCCGGTGGATACGCCACGGGTAACTCTCCTCCCTCATGAATGCTGCCCGGTGTCTCCGGGCAACGTGGCAATGCGCGGCATCGATATTCAATACGATCAGCAACTGCGATCAACGTCTCGCCGTTCAACATTGCCTTGATTCCGGATCATGTTTCTCCCTGAAAATGGCACGAATGGGTTGTTTTCGGCTCATTCCCTGTTCTTCCCAGGCTATGAAACTAAGCGTGCGGGGCTAACGGGAGATTTGTATAATGACCGTCATTGGAATCTCTCTAACCTCTGCCGGATTGCTGCCGTGGAAGAAGAGCACACGACACTCGTCGTCCAGCGCTATCTCGACTGAGCTGGCTGAGGGCGCGACCACCGAGCCGGTGGTTCGAGCCCTGCTGGAACGCTCAGTTCGCCGCCTGGAGCAGCTCTGCGGCGTCATGCTGCACCGCAGCTACCCCCGGCTGACGCAGGGGCCCCTCAATCTGCAGACCGACGAGATGCTGAGCGCCGTGGTTGAGCGACTCCTCAAGGCCCTACGCGAGGCGCGGCCCAAAAACGCGCGTCAGTTCTTCGCTCTGGCCAGCCAGCACATGCGTTGGGAGCTGAATGATATGGCCCGACGCTTAGATAATCAGGCACCCGCTGTCCACCTGGACGAAGAGCTCGTGTGCGCGGCGCCTGCGCAGCGACTCCGTCCTGACCCCCAATGCACGTCGCATCCTGGAAGCGATCGAGAGCCTTCCGGAGGATGAGCGTGAGGCATTCGACCTGGTGCGCATCCAGGGGATGTCGCAGGCCGATGCTGCCGGCGTGCTTGGCGTTTCGGCGATGACCGTAAATCGGCGCCTGAGTCGAAGCCTGCAATTGCTGACGGCAAGACTGAAAGACCTTGGTCCGAACGAGGATGAAAGATGAGCGACGATCCGCGACTGGAACCGTTGCTCGACGAATTGCTCGATTCGCAGGCCACGCCGGAACAGGTCTGCGCTTCTTGCCCAGAATTGCTGCCCGAAGTGCGCTGCGCTGGCAAGAGATTAAACGAATGCACGCCGAATTGGACCTGCTATTTCCGCCCTCGACTTGGGCGCAGGAGCATCGGCCGAATTATCCATTCGAGGACACGTCGCTGCCGACGCTTCCAGGCTATGAGGTAAAAACGGTTCTTGGTCGTGGCGGCGTCGGCGTGGTGTACAAGGCCTTGCACCTGCGGCTTAATCGTCCAGTCGCGGTGAAAATGCTTCTATCGGGCCAACACGCCAGCCCGGATGAATTGGAGCGATTCCTGCGAGAAGCCGAAGCCGTGGCCGGGTTGCACCATCCCAACATCGTGAATTTGTACGATGTGGGCGAGGTCGAAGGTAAACCATATTTTACGATGGAGTTTGTCGAGGGAGGCAGCCTGGCCCGCAAGCTGGTGGAAGGTCCCATGCCGGCGCGCGAGGCGGTGGCTCTAGTAGCCCAGGTGACCGAAGCGATCGAAACGGCGCACCAAAGCGGCATCATTCATCGGGACTTAAAGCCCGGCAATGTATTGTTAACCGCCGATGGCACTCCCAAGGTGACGGACTTCGGCCTGGCGCGGCTGGAAAGCGACGCGGGGCTCACGCTGAGCGGCGCTCCGGTCGGCACGCCGAGCTACATGGCTCCTGAGCAGGCGCGAGGCGATAAATCCGCGATCGGGCCAGCGACGGACGTCTACGCGCTGGGCGCAATTCTGTACGAATGCCTCACCGGCCGGCCGCCGTTCCGCGGCGAGACATCGACGGCAACGCTGCAGCAAGTGCTGGTCGAGGAACCGGTGCGGCCGGCGCAGCTCAATCCCCGCGTTCCCCGCGACGCTGGAAACCATCTGCCTGAAATGTTTGGAAAAAGACCCACAACGGCGGTACGTCAGTGCGGCGGCGCTGGCCGACGACCTGCATCGTTTCGAGCGAGGTGAACCGATTACCGCTCGACCGCTAGGCCGACTAGAACGCATGGCCCGCTGGACTCGGCGGCACCCAGCGCAGGCTTTGGTCTTGGCGGCAACTGCGGCGGTAGCACTGGCCGCGGCTGGTCGTGGGCGGATGGCTTATCGGGCAACGAAATCGACTTGTCCACGAAGTGGAGACCGACCTGGTTAGAGTACTGCAGCTTCAGCAGCAGTCAGCCTTGCCCGAGGCCCGCGAGAGCCTGCAGCAGGCGCAGATTCGGCTTGGCGACCACGGACCGCTTTGGATCCGCTCTCTCTTGGTTGAAACGCAGAAGAACCAGGATTTGCTAGAACGCCTGGAAGCGATCCGCATGACTCGATCGACGTTTGTGGAGGGGCGTGACAACCACCTCGCCGAAGTGCGGTTCAACAACGCGCGAGCCGATCGGGAGTACCAGGCGGCGTTCCGTGACGCCAAGCTGGGTCAGCCCGGCGATGACCTGGACGCCGCAGCGGCGAGGGTCAAGGCATCCGCCGTCCGCGCGCCGCTGGTGGCCGCGCTAGACGACTGGGCGGTCTGTTGCACCGAGCGGGTTCGCTGGGAATGGACCCTGCGGGTGGCGCGCGGCGCCGACCCGGACGCCTGGCGCGACCGCGCCCGCGACCCGGCCGCCTGGGAGGACGTCGCGGCCCTGGCCGAGTTGGCCCGGACGGCACCCGTCGCGGAGCAGCCGCCGACCGCTGCTGCTGGCGCTGGGGGAGCGGTTGCACGCTCGCCGGCGGGGACGGGATCGGACTTCTGCGGCGCGTCCAGCAGCAGTACCCCAACGACTTCTGGACCAACTTTACCCTGGCCCGTGCCCTGTACGGCGCAGTCTAGGCAGGGCAAGGGCGATTGGAAAGCGGCAGCCGCCTTCTACCAGAAGGCACTGGACCTTCGGCCGAAAGCAGTCGCCGTTCAGAACAACCTCGGCCTCGTCCTGGTCGACGTGGGCTGGCTGGAAGACAACGCCGATGGCCGCTGGGGTCCCGGGGCGATTACCATCTTCCGGATGGGCCTTGCGCATCGACCCCGATTTCGCGCCTGCCCGCAACAACCTCGGCCTGTGCCTGAAACGCAAAGGCATCTGGATGGTCGCGGAACAAGAGTACCGGGACGCCTTGCGGGCCAATCCGGAGTTGGCCCCCGCCCATTTCAACCTCGGCGAAATCCATGCCGGCAGTGGTCGGATCAATGACGCGATCGGCCATTACCGGGAGGCCCTGCGGATCGATCCGGATTTCGCCCTGGCCCACTACCTACCTCGGGATCGCCCTGCTGGCCAAAGGCCGTCGCGACGAGGTGGACGAGGACTACCCAGTGGGTGTCGAGTCCCTCAACCAATTCCGCGGTTCGGCCTTGCGCGAGGCACATGCGATTACTACTGGAAAGCCTATGACCTCGACCCCGACTGGGTCGCAGCGCGGAACAGCCTCCGAATCTCCCCGCAGGACGACGCCCGACTCGACGAGGCGATCGACCACTATCGGGAGGCCATCCGGCTCGAACCGGGGCGGTTTCGTTTCCACGGGGCTCTCGGCCAGGCTCTCCTAGCCAAACGGCAGTTTGCCGAAGCCGACGTCGCGATTCGCCGCTGTCTCGAACTCCTCCCGCCGGAGGAATCGAAACTCCGTGAAAATGTCGAACGCCTGCGGCAGCGCTGCCGTCACCTGCATGGCCCTGGAAGGCCGTTTACCCAACATCGTTCAGGGCACCGACAAACCGGCGACCGACGAGTGTCTGGACGCGGCGGAGCTCTGCTTCGTCAAGAACTACTACGCCACAGCCGCACGCCTCTATGCCGAGGCGCTGGTCGCAACTCCACAGTTAACCGCCGACCTGCGCGCGGGCCACCGGTTCAACGCCGCTTGCGCCGCGGCGCTGGCCGGTACCGGGCAGGGCGATGATGCGGCTAAGCTCCCAGAATCCGAGCAAGAGCGCATTGCGCGCAGAGCGCGCGAGTGGCTGCAACTCGATCTCGCAGACTGGGCAAAAAAAGTCGACACGGGCACCGCAGCGGATCGGATCCAAGCCGAGAAAGCAATGTCGCAGTGGCGAGAGGAGCCCGACTTGGCCGAGTTGCGCGAGCCAGATGCATTGGACCGACTCTCCGCCGACGAGCGCAAGGAATGCAATGCACTGTGGAGCGAGGTGGCTGCTTTGCTCAACCGCGCCCGCGTTGCCATGTGAAGGGTTCCCCTCTGGAAAAACGGAGCAATTCGGCGGGCACTACTCGGGCCGCAAGATGCCCAGTTTCTTCATCTTATGCTGCAATGTCGAGCGCTTCATCCCCAGGCGGTTGGCCGCGCCTTTTGGCCCGCCCATTACCCAGCCAGTTTCGCGAAGAGCGGTGAGGATATGCTCTCGTTCCGCATCGGCCAACGTCATAGCCGAGCTTTCTGGCTTCTCCGCACGACCTGTCGGCGCGGCCGAGGTTGGCTGTGATTGCAAATCGGTAAGCGGGACGTGAAGGGTGGTACCGCGCGATAGGATAACCGCGCGTTCAATGACATTTTGTAACTCGCGAATATTGCCGGGCCATTGGTACGTGAGCAAGGCCTCCATGATGTCGACGGGGATCGATTCAATCCGACGGCCCATTCGGCGGGCAAAGCGTTGAGTAAAATGGCGAACCAGCGGCGGGATGTCGTCACTCCGCTGGCGAAGGGACGCCAAAAGTATTGGGAAAACATTCAGGCGATAGTAAAGATCGCTGCGGAAGCGTTTGTCGGCGACCATTGCAGCCAAATCGCAATTGGTCGCTGCCACCAGACGCACATCGACGTGAAGGGTCTTCGTACTGCCTAACCGCTCAAATTCCTGCTCCTGCAAGACGCGCAGAAGCTTGGGCTGCAATTCCAGCGGGATATCCCCAACCTCATCGAGAAACAACGTCCCTTTATGGGCTAACTCAAAACGGCCGATCTTCTGCGAGATCGCCCCAGTGAAATGCCCTTCTCGTGCCCAAAAAGCTCGCTCTCCAAAAGGCCCGTGGGGATGGCCGCGCAATTAAGCTTGACGAACGTGCGCTCGCGACGAGGGCTGAGGTCGTGAAGAGCACGCGCAATAAGTTCTTTTCCCGTGCCAGTCTCGCCGCAAATGAGAACCGTCGAGCTGGTCGGGGCGACCGTCTCGACCTGCTTGAGAACGTGGCGCGTCGCTTCGCTACGTCCGACGATCTCGGCGAAATTGTAATCGGTACGCGCTTCCTCCTCTAAATACTCTTTCTCTTTCGACAGCTGCTCCTTGAGAGCCGTGATCTCCTCAAAGGCAATCGCATTATCCACCGCGATGGCGACGTGGTTCACAACAATCTCAAGGAAATCCAAGTCCGTGGCAGCATAGGTGGACGGTTGCTTGCTTGCGAACACTAGTGTTCCCAGTCGCCGCTGCGCAGTTGTCAGTGGCATCCAGCAGCAGCTCTGAACGCCATAAGGCTGCACACGTTTCATAAACTCAGGCCAGGATGTCAGCTCGCTAGGGCTTGAGGCGAGCAGAGGTTTTTGGCTCTGCCAGACCTGTCCCGCTGGATCGCCTTCGACGGGCAGAATTAGCTCGACTGGCTCCGTGACCGTTTCATCCGTTTCCAGCACGTGAAGCCGCATGGTGTTGCTCTTCGCGTCGTGAAGGACGAGTGCAAGAAAATTAAAGGACACGACAGCCCGGAGTCGGGCAGCCAATGCTTGAAAGAGCGAAGACAAATCGCGACACGAGACAATCGCTTGTGAAACGCCCGATAGCGCTCGGTGCCGCTCTAAGGCAGTAGCCGCGTCTTGAAACGGCCCAATGGCTGTCATGCAAATACCCAAGTCCGGTTAGGCATCCAAAGCAATAAGGCGCCAAACAGGCCTCCGCCTCGTATCACCGCGACGACTATTCTACTTTGTGCCACGCGAGGCTTCTGCCCCTTCTCACGCAGCATCTTCAACTGCCGTTTTTCATTTTCTTCCCACTTGGCAGTTTTCAACCGCCGTGTCATGGAAGATATTCAACCTTGATGCACTTTCCGCGCTGGCTGCCGCCAGTGTTGTTGCGTTGGCGTGGCGCCGAGAATATGATGGACCCTGGCCTCTTCTCTGTTCCGGCCCCGCCGTAGCTTCGGTTATGGCGGGGTTTTTATTTGCGCTTGGAGATACCGGTTTTTCCGAGTTCTTTAGCGCGGGCGAACGGCACTGTTATCGGAATCGAGACCATCGCTTGGTAATTGACAGAAGCAATAGGACCGAAGCGAGTTTCAACGCGAGTCTGGGACCCTGCATGTGCCATCAACCCGCCGCGGGTGCCTCAGCCATTAGACGCTTCGAATAACCACCGTTTTGCGCCGCAATCCGGACAACGTGGTTATTCCGTTCAACGATCGCGTGCATCGCGCACGGTTGGACCCTTAGGACACCATCCTGAACCTGGCCGAGCGGTTGGCAGCTTAAGTCGGCGGCGGCACAAACTGCAGGAAACCGATAAATTCCTCTATACAGTCGGCCGACATGCAAGAGGGTGGCGCAGAGGTGGTCGCGCCGAATTCCCAGGTTGACCCAATCGTGGTCGAAGCGTGGCCGTTGCTCTCGGCCGCAGACCGTCGCAAGATCGTCGCCATCGCCCGCCGGGCGCTTGGGAAATGACACCGGCCGCATTCTCGCCAACAGTCGTCTTTCCGATTGATCGCTACGCCCCGCGTATCGCTGCCAGCGGTCCCGCGTCGGGAAATGCGTCAGGCATGCCGCGATCGTGGAAAACGTCGATATGCCTGCCAGTGCGTCTTAACGCATATCTAACAATCGATGCTGATTGATTCAAAGTAGAATCAAATCGCCCGTCGCCTCATTCCCTTGGTCGGGATAGCGGGAGTTCGACAACTCTTGCCAACAATGGAGCGACGGGCTTTTTTCTTTACCGGTATCTGAATGGAAATTCGCGAGGAAGATTTTTCGATCGGTTCAATCGTTTACGAATTGTCGGCGCGGCAGACGACCAACGGATTCTATGGTGCATTTTTCTGCCAGACGTGTTGGCAGGGGTGGGTCAACTTCGAATCGTTTTTGCCGTCAGCCGGCGAAGCAATCTTGGACGCGAAACATCGTGCGGAGATTCACCACAAAGTTATGCACTCGGCAGGGCTTTTTAACCGAAAGCTAATCGCGTCGCGACGCGATTCACACGCACGTTAAGTACAACGGCACGGCCCGCCGGGGATCGACGCGAATCTACCCGCCAAAGCCTATTCTGGCAGCCAATACACACCCGGCGGGCGCTTTGAAAAAGTGTGATGCCCCGTCGTAGCAGCGACAAACCCGTATTTGCCGGATTGGCCGTCGAATGTATAGTGGCCGACTGGCAATTCAAATGGATAACGTTGAACTCTGCGACGCGCTCCGCATTATCGCGGCCGGCAACCCGGCGGCTGTTTACATTCGTTCCGAGTCATTGAATCGGCTTTCGGAATTAGGACTGATTCAATTCGACGGGCAATGGAAGTTAACGACGGCTGGGCGACTCTTGCTTCCGTCGCTGGAAGCCGGCGATTCTCTGCCCAATCTTGCCAATTGACGCCGGGCGGACGATTATTGGCACACTGCGAATTCGCTGGCTACAATCGCCGCTGCCTTAGTCGGTTGGCTCCCACTTGGGCACCCGCCACAACAGAACCGAAAGCAAATTGATTTCATCTTGGGCAAAATCCAGTCCAAACACCCACTCGTCAAAACGCGAATCTGGATGCCACATCAGACGGTGCCGCTCGTATGGGATGGCCGTACCGTGCCGATGGATAACGTGAGCAACCCGGAATCCCGAAATGTGAATTTCCCGGATGCGCTTTAGCTTGTTACTGAGTTCATCGCCCTCCTGCTGTTTCTCGCCGCGGATGTGCGAAAAGACGCGATCGCCCTGGCCTTTCCCGATATAGAACGTCTCTCCGTTTCGTGGATCGATCAGTCGATACACGTACGTTTTCAGCTTCTGCGCAACCTCGGGAGGGAACGAGTCGATTTCTGTCGGGTTCATTGCGTACGACCTGTGAAAAGTCGAGTGGTCTTTTTGTATAATGCGCGAACCGCAACTGCGACAATTCGCTCACGGTGTTGGGAGACTCGTATGGAATCCATGAACAAAATCTTCATGCAGCTTCGAGAAGCGGACAAATATGCGCGTGCGAAGAATCCGCATCTGCGACGCTTCGCCGTGATGCTGCTCGATAACGTCATCGAATTGCAACTGCGCAGGAAAGCTCAATGGGAGTCTGCCCGGGATCGGACGACGTGGTACGACGGGGTGCGACGACACGGTCACAAAGTGCGTAAGCAGGTATTGAGAAATAATGCCGAGCTGTACGAATTCGCACGGCAGATTGATTGGATTTCAGAAGATGGCTATCGAATTTTGACCTATGCACACGAGGTCCGCAATGAGTGTTACCACGAGGGTCGATACGAACGGATCGACGTTGAACTCGCAATTCGGTTGCTCTACAAGTTCATCCGTGAGTATTTCCCGACATGGCGAACGTGCCTGCCAATGATTTCGATCTCTCCGTACGACGCAATCCCGATTGAAGAAGCGGCAGAAGATGGAGGATTCAGCCCCTTAATTGTTATCCCTGGCGAGTTCTGGCGAGACGAATTAAAGCAATCGGACGTTGTGCAAGATCCGAAATACTGGGAAGGGGCGTTGGATCGATTGCTTCGATATACCCCGGCAGACGACTTGCGGATGCTTATCTTCAAAAAGCTCACGGAGTTGCTCGACTCCACCGAAACTTATCTGGATTCGATCACCGAAAATCCAATGGATTACAACTGGGTACTCAGCAATCGGTTCTGCGTTTGCACGCCGGCATTCATTGAATGGATCAAAGAGGGGCAGCAAATCCGCAATCCACTGGCGCTCTGAACATCTACTTGGCCGTCCTCAGTTCAGAAGAGAAATTGTTGGACATTCCGGATGAAACGGAGAGAGCGGTTGCATTTCACAAGCTGCTCGATCAGCACACGTTTATTCGCGATCCTTTGCCGCGTGAGCGACTTGTTGCTCTGCGGGAGGAAGCGGACGGAGTGGTTGAAGGGACCGAAAAAGAAGGAGTATCTACATTTCTTCGTATCGAAGAAGAACTGGCGAAAGTCCTTCCGGCGATCCAGGAATTTGCCCACGATCTTGATTGGTATTTCGAGCAGGAGTTGGACCTGCGGCGTGGCAAGTAATTCTCTTGCGATGTGACACGCAAGGCGCTACGATCTCTACAGAATTCCTGGCCAGTGCCAAGGCGAATCAAGTTGAGCCGTTTGGCCAACTTGCTTCGCTCGCAGGCTACTCCAGCCATTTCGCATAAGCCATTACGTCCAGACACGGCACCGTCGCCGTCGTCTGTAGCCGAGCAATCAATCGCAACAGGAAATACGCCAGTGGCGCGGCGCTCGCATGGACTCCAATCTGAGATGATCCGTCCGCACTCCACTCAATCTCAAACGCCCCATTTTCGGCTGCGCATCCCAGATCAAGTCGCCCTTCTTCAGTCGCGCTCGAAATCGCGGTTCTAAAGGGTTCACCGAACGCCGGGGACCAGCTACTCTTCAAACACAATAGGCCGCCGATGATGGGCTGAGGCGGTTTAGCGGGATACGTTCCAGCGGCGAACGGGATCGGGAGACTCGTCCGATGAAGCCGTCGCACACTGGCCAGTTTCGCGCCCGCATACTGCAATTCATTGACTGACATTTCCTGCTTGACTTCAAACGCGGCATACACGCTTTCGGCCGGCACGTAGAGCGCCGAATCAAACTTGAACACGAAGGGCGAGAATTGCCGATCGTGGATAACGATGTCTATCTGATCGCTACATTCGTTTTTGGAATCGATCACGAATGCCTTGTTAACTTGGTAGCGAGCCGGAAGATGATGCTGGAGCATCTCTCTCCACCTTCCTTCGCTCACATCACCCTTTGTTCCAGAATGCGCGACTACGCACCGAGCGATCCCAAGTTCATTGCACAGCAGCCCATGCAGCCCCGCAAGAATTGTCGGCAATTGTGCTCTGGTTGATTCTGCCATCGGTCGCTCACGAAAGGGGAAAAAGATCGCCAAAAAGCTCGCGGTATTTGCGCAGAGCATCGCCGTTCTTGCCACCCCGTGACAACTCAATGGCCTCCCGAATTGTGTCTTGGTAGAAACACGGTGGGTGCGTCTATGCCAATTGTATCGAGGTAAAGCGAACAGACAAGTCGAGTTTTTGACCTGTATGTTCGATTGAGATATAATGGGAAAGACTTGGCATGGAAGTTCGATTCGGCTAAAGTACCCCGGCAATGTCGCCGAAGGCGACAAGGAGGATCGCAAAATCGCACAGCACATATAATGAACGACGGAGGAATCAAGGATGACTTTCGACCAAACCGCATTGGGACGGCGATTGCAACAAGCCCGCGACAACCGCCTGATGAGCCAGGAAGAAGTGGCCGACAAGCTCGGACTTCCACGCACTGCACTTGTACAAATGGAAGCTGGGCGCCGGCGCATCAATACTGTCGAGCTGGCGACGCTCGCCAAAATCTATGGCCTGCCAGTGGGTAATTTCTTTGAAGAACTCGACTCTGAACTCGAAGCGGAGGACGTGATTCACCGCATCGCGCCAGAGTTCAAGGATGACCCGCAGGTGGCAGATAAAGTGACTCGTCACGTGGCAATTTGCCGCGAGGGGTATTCGCTTCGCAAATTGTTGGGATGGACCATGACGGTGGCCGCGCCCCTCTACGAAGATGCTGCGCTCGACAGTATTATGGACGCGGTTCGACATGGGTCCGACGTTGCCGAGGCCGAACGCAACCGGCTTGGGCTTGGCGACAACCCAATTCCCGACGTTGCGGACCTGATCGCCACGCAAGGAATCTGGAGTTCTGGAGCCGATCTACCCAAAGAAATGTCGGGAATGTTTCTGCGACATCCGTCATTCGGGATGGCGATTCTAGTGAACTTTTCACACGCTCGTCCGCGAAAGCGGTTCTCCTACGCGCACGAATATGCCCACGCACTGCTTGATCGCAAGAAGCGGAGCTTGACTGTCTCCCGCGTCAGCAATCGCCAGGAATTGGCGGAAGTTCGGGCCAATGCATTTGCCGCGACTTTTCTGATGCCGAAAACTGGTGTGCTGGCTTTCCTTGCACACCGCAACAAAGGGATTGCCAGCCGAGAGAATATTGCAGTTTATGACCTGGCTACGGAGAAGCTCGGTCCGGAAGCTCAGGCACGATCGCGTACCGCTCCCGGTTCGCAGCAAATCACCTGCCAACTCATTGCGCGTCTGGCGCATTATTTCGGCGTCAGCTATCAGGCCGCCACTTATCGACTGAAGGCGCTGGACCAGATCAATGATGCCCAGACCAAGGAACTGATCGACCGCGAAAACCAAGGTTTGGAGTTCCTCAAGCTCATTCGATTTAGCGACGACGTGAAAGACTCACGTCAAAGCCGCTCGAAAAAAACGGACCGCCGGCTTGTGGCCGAGGTTCTTGACTTGGCTATTGAAGCCTATCGCCGCGAAACCATCAGCAAGGGGAAGCTTGTGGAGCTTGCCGGTTTGCTCGGCGTGGATCAGCAGGAAGTGGTGAGGGTGGCTCGCGAGTAGGCGTCCTCGACACCGGGAGTCCCTTATGATGGCCAAGGCAGGCCGCCAGCTTGTACTCCTCGATAGCTCGGTCCTCATCAATTTTCTTGTCATTGGCAGACTTGAGCTGCTGGTTGATCATCCGCATTACCGGTTTCTGATCACCGGCCACGTGCGCAGCGAGATTCTCGATGGGAATCAGCGTAGACGGCTGCGGGCTGCGCTTCACCGACAAGAATTTGAAATTACTGTCATAGACGATCTGGATGAACTCCAAACGTTCGGTCAGCTTTCGCAAGGCGGCACGCTCGGCCCTGGTGAATGTGCCGTGCTCGCAGCCGCCAAGCATCGCGGTCTAATGGTCGCCGTTGATGATAAATTGGCCAAACGAACTGCTGAGAAGCTCATCGGCACTTCGCACGTACTCGACACTGTGAAAATCACCTGTTCCCTCATCGAGGCGGAAGCCCTGACGGTGCGGGAAGCGGACAAGTTTATCGGCACCTGGTCGCGCAACAATTTCACACCCACGTGCCGGAGCTTTGCCGAGTTGATTTCGCCAGACCCTTCGTGACGCTGGACCAAATGAGCCCGTTGGCCTAGCTTGTCAACGGTACGCTTCGATGCGTTAAAACGCCAGGTTGATTCACAGCCCCGGCCGGTGCTCCGTGCCCACGACTTTAATGCCTTTAACATTGAAAGGGCATTCCAGATGCTAACCGCGTTGCTCCTTCGTCTTGGATGAAACAGGTTCCACTTATGTTTTGAGCGAGACCACACGTAGACTGGGCCAGGCATCCTGGAGTGCCTGCTGCAGACAGTTTAGAGGACAACATATGTCGGGCGGAGAGCATTTACTGGACAGCAGTACCGACACATACGCAAGACGCGAAATCTTGCGTCGATGCCCGAATCTCCAGCTTCACCGCGTTATCCGCTCCAGCGCCAAAACGGTCCTTTATGAGGGAACTTGGGAGCAGACACGCGTGGTCGCCAAGTATTTGCTCGATCATGATCCATTTTGGATGGACACTTTTCGCGGCGAGATCCGAGCCTACAAGTATTTTGAGACTTGCCCGCCACCTGTTCGCATCCCGCGCCTGCTGGATGCCGACCACCAGCACCTCATCGTTTTGGAATTTGTCGCAGGCACGCCCGTGCTGTCGCACCGGCATCCATCGTCCGCTCTCCACGCTGACCACATCGAGGCAGTGCTCACGATCGTAACGCAAATCAACCGTTGGCGACCGCCGGAACACGTGTTCGACCGTATTTACAATTACTCAAGCCGCTGACCAGTCGACGGTCAACAAGTTCGTAAAAGGCGACCGCGACAATCTGCGGCTCGATGTCGCCGACCGCCTATTTACCTATCTTCGACTCCAAATCGTTCCGGCTGGCCAGGGCAAAAGTCACCGACGTTGAACAGACTCGATCGTCGTGCCGCCAGTCGACCGATTTCATAAGCCGCCATCGCAACGTGCATCGGATCGGACATTGTCGATGCTGCGGAAGTTCAACCGATCCTTCACGTTCGTCGATTCAGCCTGCGCCTATCGGAAGAGGCCGACGCTGGCAACGTCGGCGAGAAATCCAAGAACGACTTTCTTGCTGCCGGCTGCTACATGCTTCCGAAAAAGTGCAATGCGAGAAAATGATTTTATCATCACACTTTTTTTCATTCGACGTTCTTTTTTTGTTGACATATTTAGGGCAATCGCCCTATAGTCATCTTAATGGATGAGTTCGATGGACGAACTCACTAGAAAACACACGGAGGAATATGAACGACAATGAAAAACGCTATAACGGATGGACAAACTACGAGACATGGGTGACGGCACTTTGGCTGGATAACGACCGTGCAACTCAGTGCTATTGGAGAGAGGCAACTAGTGAGTGCCGAGCCGCTGCACCTTCCGCCCGGCAGGTGCAAAACGGCCACTGGACAATTAGAGGAATCGGCACGGTTCACGCTGGCAGACCGGCTCAAGGAAGAAATCACCGACGGTGCGCCCATCGCAGAGGCTTCGCTTTGGGCCGACTTGCTTGGCGCAGCCTTGCAAGAAGTCAACTGGCAGGAGATCGCCGACCACTACCTGGCAGAAGAATAGCAACATGCCAAAAACCACGTAACCACTGCGGCGAGGCTTCCGGCCTCGCCGCGCATCTTGCGCGAGGCGATACGCTCCAGCGGACTGAGCGTATATCAAATCGCCAAAGAATCCGGAGTCGACCAGTCGACACTCAACAAGTTCTTAAGAGGCGACCGCGACAATCTACGCCTTGATGTGGCCGACCGACTATTTACGTACCTTCGCCTCCAGGTCGTTCCGGCTCGGCAGAGCAAAAGCCCCCGACGTTGAACAGACTCGATCGTCGTGCCGGTCGACCGATTTCACAATCCGCCGTCGCAACGTGCATCGGATCGGACTGTGTCGTAACCCAGGCTTCAGGCATCCTTCACCTAGGGGCTGTTGCTGGCCACCCCCTACCGAACAGCCATCAGCAAGACTTTCGCAATTGGAGCGATCGTGGTCGTGTATTCTGGCCGGCCAACGGTCGTCCGGCTGGGGTTAACAAGTCCGCCCAGACTGCTCGCAAGCTGTCCTGAGCATACACACTGACAGTCATCATCCTTTGACGTGACCACAGAACGCAACAACCGTTTGCCAAGACAATTAAAGTCTTCATTTCGCTAGCATTCCCCCGACACCGATTGCGGTTTTTGGGCCGGTTTGCAAACAGCGTTGCGCAACGTCGGACGAATCGCGACTGTCATATCGTACGCACTGCATCCCGCAGTTCGCAGCACACCTGACATGCACCCCAGGCAAACGGGTGCAAACAGCCGTGTCAGGTGTCTGTAAACACTGGTTCAGACCGTGGTGTTTACAGCAAATCGGGCCGAAATCGCCCAATTTGTTTACGTCGTAAACGGTCCAAGTTCATAACTTTGGAAACGCAGAATTCCATCAGACCATGCCCGATCCAACGAAAACGATCGCGTTCCGAGTATCGACGACCATCGAGGACCAAATCCAGGTGGTCGCCCAGGCCGAAGGCCTCAGCAAGGGGGAATGGGTCCGTCAGCAGGTGATGCAAGCCCTACATGGCAAGAATTCCGTGGATTTAGCTGAGTCCGAAAGCGTACCATCCGCCACCCCCGGCCCGGCAACTTTCGCATCTCCAGACGTCGAAGCCCGGATTGCGGTTGCCGAGGTTGCCCTGCGCCAAGAAATCACCGCCGTGAAAACGGCAATCACCGAGTTGACCAAGAGCCACCATCGAGACCTTTGCGCTGCCGCAGAGGTCGGAATGAACGTCGAGCAATCCATGGAAGACCGAATCGAAAACACTTGTACGCGGATCCTCGAAGCCATCAATCGACTCCGGCAGGTCCAGCAAATCCAGCAAGACGATTTGCTTCGCGCCATTGACGAGCTTGCGGGAAACCAACGCTGAACCTCCTCAAAGACCTCAAGGGAAAACACCACCTCGAAAGGCAAATCTAAATGCTCTCCATCAAGTGGATCACCGACATCGGTTATTACCTCGATCAGTGTAACCCGGACTACTATTTTTCTCCGGGCGAGCCGCCTGGTGCATGGTGGGGAGGGGGAGCGGAAATGCTCGGATTGCAGAACGCGATCCAGGCAGACCACCTGAGAGCGCTTTGCCAAGGGTTCTCGCCTAGCGGAACCCCCCTGATTCAAAATGCAGGAGCCCCCGATCACCAGCAAGCCTGGGACCTGACGTTTTCTGCGCCGAAGCCCGTGAGCGTTCTGTGGAGTCAGGTGGAATCCGAGACTCGGTCAAAGATTGAAGCGCTGCATCACCAGGCGATCCAGGCGGCGTTGGAACATCTATCGCAGGTTGCCCTCTTCACTCGTCGCGGCAAAGGGGGGCTGGTTCGCGAGTCTGTGTTTCCCGTCGTCGCCATTTTTCCGCAAGCCAGCAGTCGCGAGCTGGAACCCCAGTTACACAGCCATTGCGTGCTACTCAATGTGGCCGGTCGTGCGGACGGCACGTACGGCACCATTCTCAGTGAACCGTTCTATCGTTACAAACTCACGGCGGGCGCCATTTACCAGCTTCACTTCGCCTATTTGCTGCAAACGGTACTCGGTTTGGAGATCGAGCAAGCGAGTACGAGCTTCGGACTGGTGGGCATACCGAAAACTCTGGTCAATCGCCAGTCGACCCGCAGTAAACAAATTCAGAAAAAGGTCGGACCAAAGGGACAGCGATCGGCCAAAGCGGCAGCCCAGGCCGCTCTCGACACAAGAAAGCCGAAACCTGAGCGTCCGCCGCCACGCACCGAACTTCTCCGCCGTTGGCACGAGGTGAACCGGAGCTTCGGCTTTACCAGGGAACGGGCTCAGCAACTACTGGGGAAAGCCAAGCCAATTGCCAAGCTCCCCAACCTCCCTGCGTGCATCGCCCAAGTCATTGAAGAATTGCTGGAACGCCATGCCTTTTTTTCGGAACAAGAGCTCATCCGGGCCGTCGCCAAACAAATAATCGGCCAGGGCGTGCCGGCAGACGATGTCATCCGCGCGGTTAGGAATTATTTGAGCACCAATCCCGACATCCTGCCACTGGCTGCGATCGACCACGAACCTCAGTATACGACCAGACAAATGTGGGCTCTGGAACAAGAACTCTTAACAGCGATCGAGCAAGGCAAAGCTAACATCTCACACGTCGTCAGTAAATCGATCGTGGATCGCGTCTTGGACCAGCGTCTTCCATTGAACAAGCAACTCACGCAGGACGAACTCCTGCGCAACACGGAGCAGCGCAAAGCCGCAGATCTGATTACCACGAAGCCCGGCGACATCATTGTGCTGGAAGGTATGGCGGGCGCAGGCAAGACCTATACGCTGTCAGTCGCTCGGGACGCCCTGCAAAAGGCTGGATACCGCGTCGTTGGAATGGCGCTGTCGGGAGTTGTGGCTCGCAAGCTTCAAGCAGACACGGGCATCGAAAGCGAGACGGCCCTGGTGCGCGGCCGCCGCCGGAGACGTGCCGGTCGGCGCGGTCGTGGTGCGGGCGGGCGAGGCGATCGCCGCGGCTACAACCGCCGCGAGGCCGCCGCCGACCCGCTGCCCATGCCGAGCTGCTGGCGATCCGCGAGGCCGCCGCGCGGTGGGCGGCTGGCGGCTGAGCGGATGCACGCTCTACGCCACCCTCGAGCCCTGCTGCGATGTGCGCCGGGGCGCTGGTCAACGCGCGGGTGGAGCGGCTGGTCTACGGCGCCCGCGATCCCAAGGCCGGGCTTCTGCGGCAGCCTGGGCAACCTGGTCGAGGATGCCCGCCTCAACCACCGCCTGGAGGTGGTGGCGGGGTTCCTGGAGGGCGCACAGCGCCGCGCTGCTGCGCGAGTTCTTCGCCGGGCTGCGGCTCGGCGAGTGCGCTCTTTGAGCTGTGAGTCGAGCTGGAGAGGTGTCCGAGTGGCTTAAGGAGCACGCTTGGAAAGCGTGTGTAGGGTAACCCCCTACCGTGGGTTCGAATCCCACCCTCTCCGCCAGTGAAACACGTCGACGGAGAGGTGCCAGAGTGGTCGAATGGGGCGGTCTCGAAAACCGTTGACCGGGCAACCGGTCCGTGGGTTCGAATCCCACCCTCTCCGCCACCGAAGATCGTTCCCCGGACGTGCCGGGTGCGAAGGACCGGCGCTGCCGGAACCGCTATCACCGAGGAAGGCGATTCGTCATGAAGAGAACATTCCAGCCCAACAACCGCCGGCGCAAGAAGACCCACGGTTCCGCGGCCGGATGCGCACCCGGCAGGGGCGGGCGGTGCTCGCCCGCCGGCGCCGCAAAGGCGCAAGCGTCTGGCGGTCTGATGGGCGAGGCGCCCGCCCGCCCGGCGGCCGCGCCGGGCGAGGGCCTACGCGCGACCAGCGGCTGCGCCGCCGGGCGGACTATCTCCGCTGCTACCGGCAGGGGCGCCGCCGCCACGGCGCGCTGGCGGTGCTCCAGTCGCGCCCACCGGCCAGCGGAAGCCCCGGCTGGGGATCACGGCGAGCCGCAAGGTGGGCAACGCGGTGCGCGCCAGCGGCTCAAGAGAAGGGTGAGGGAGATCTTCCGACGATGGGAACAGCGCGCCCCCTGCCGGCGATCGACGTCGTCGTGCACCTGAAGCCGGCGGCGGCGACGGCGGACTTCGCGCCGATGAAGCGAGCTGGAGCGCCGCTCGGCTCCCTGCTGCCGGCGGACCGCGCGCGAGCGGCCGGGCCTCGCTAGCCCGGCTGGCGGTGGCTCGCTGGTGGGGTACAAGCGCTGGATCTCGCCGCTGCTGCCCCCGGCCTGCCGCTTCGCGCCCACCTGTTCGGAATACGCGCGCCTGGCGGTGCTCGAAGCACGGCGCGTGCGCGGCGCAGCCTGGCCGCCGGCCGGCTGGCGCGCTGCCATCCGTTCCACCCGGGCGGCGTCGACCTGCCCTGACCGGCCTGAGCGAAGAAGAGAGGAACCGACCCGAAGTGGACAACCGCAGGCTGCTGACTCGCCGTGCTGCTGTCGCTCGCCGTTCTGCTGGCATGGCACTTCTTCTTCGCCCCAGGAGCCGCCGGCGCCGGTGCCGGCGGCGTACCCCGCCGGCGGCGAGCCGCGGCGGCGAAGCCGGCCGGCGCCCGGGCGGCTGCCGAGCCGGCCGCCGAGGCGCCGCCGGCGGCCCCGCGGCGGCGGCCGCCGCGGAGGCCGCCGGAGGCGGCGGAGGCCGCGGCGCCGCCGCCCGGCGAGTCGGCCGGCCGTCGTCGCCGCCGGCGAGCGCCGGTCGAGGTCCAGACCGACCGCTTCCGGGCCGAGCTGACCAACCGCGGCGCCCAGCTCGTCTCCTTCGTCCTCCTCGAGCACACCCGCGCCCGACGGCGGCGCCGCTCGACCTGGTTCGAGGTCGCGAGGCGGCCCCTATCCCTTCGCCCTGGTCGGCCCCGAGCTGGCGGGGCTTCCCCTCGACGACGCCCTGTTCACGGTCGACGACGGCACCGAGCGGGGCGCCCGCACCGTCGCCTTCCGCTACCGCGGCCCGGCCGGCGCGGCCGAGAAGACCTTCGTCTTCCGCCCCGACGGCCTGTTCGACGTCGACGTGGAGGTGGAGCGCCCCGCGGCTGGGCGCTCTGGCTCGGCCCCGGGATCCGCAATCCGACCCGGAGGAGCTGGAGAACCGCTTCGAGCGGCGGGGCGGTCTACAAGCTGGGCGGCGAGTTCGAGCGGCTGGACGCCAAGAAGGCCGAGGAGCCGATGTCCCTCCCCGGCACGGGGCTGCCCTGGGCCGGCCTCGAGGACCACTACTTCCTCACCGCCACCATCCCCCGCTCGCCGGTGCGCGGGGTGCGGTTCGAGCCCCTCCTGGTGGTCCCCGGCCGGCGACGACGTGGCTGGCTTCGCCGCGGTGCCGGCCAAGGACGCCCTCAGCGAGGAGCAGAAGGAGCTCCAACGGGACTTCGCGCTGATCGTCGAGCCGGCCGGGACCGAGCTCGCCCTCACCGACTACTGGGGGGCGAAGGAGATCCGCCACCTGGCCGCGCTCCCCTACTCGCTGAGGGACGCCATCGACCTCGGCTGGTTCGGTCCGTTCGCCCGGCTGCTGTTCTACGGCCTGGTATGGATTCACGAACACCTGGTCCACAACTACGGCTGGGCGATCGTGCTGCTGACCGTGGTGATCAAGATCGTGCTGCTGCCGCTCACCCACAAGAGCTTCACTTCGATGCAGAAGATGCAGGAGCTCAACCCGAAGATGCAGGCCATCCGAGACCGCTACCGGGGCAAGCTGAAGGACGCCCAGGGGAGGCCGAAGATGGAGATGCAGAAGAAGATGAACGAAGAGATCATGGCGCTGTACAAGGCCGAGGGGGTCAACCCGGCCGGCGGCTGCCTGCCGATGCTGATCCAGCTCCCGGTGCTGTTCGCGTTCTACCGGTTGCTGAGCGCGGCGGTGGAGCTGCGGGGGGCGCCGTGGATGTTGTGGATCAAAGACCTGTCGGCGCCGGACCCGGTGTACGCGCTGCCGATTATCATGGGCGGGACGCAGTTCCTCCAGCAGCGGATGACGCCGCAGGCGGGCGATCCGATGCAGCGACGGATCTTCCAGTTGATGCCGATCTTCATGACCTTTCTCTTCCTCGGTTTCCCCAGCGGGCTGGTCCTCTACTGGCTGACCAACAACGTGCTGACGATCGCCCAGCAGGCGATCTACCAGCGCGTCAAGAAGGCCAGGGCGGCCGGCGACGGCGGCGGCGGCGGCGGGAAGAAGGGCAAGCGGGCGAGCGCACAATGAACGAGCAGAGCAGACGGTTCTTCTCCGGCGACACCCTCCAGCAGGCGATCGTGGCGGCCGCCTCCCATTTCGGGATCGAGCCCCACGAGCTGGTCTTCCGCAAGATCGAGAAGCGTCACGGCTTCCTCAAGCTGAGGCGGCGGGCGGTGATCGAGGTCGATCCGGCGCGGCCGCGGCGGGCGCCCGGTCAGGGCGTCGTGACCGCCCGCGGCCCGGCCCGCACCGCGGCCCCCGCCGCGCGGCACCGCCGGGGGGCCGACGGGCGCCCCGACGGGAGGCCCCCGGCGCCGAGCGCCCGCCGCGCCGCGAGGCTGGCGAGCCGAGCGCGCCCCGCCCCTCGCCGGCCCCGCCGGCCGCCGGAGCGCGGGCCCCGCCGGGAGCCGGGCGAAGCGACGCGCAGCGCCCGGCCGGTCCGCCGGGCGAGGGCGGGGAGAGCGATCGAGCTGCCGGAGCGCCCGCGACCGCTGAGCGACCGCTTCCCGCCCGCCACCGGCGCGCTGGCCGACGCGGCGCGGGAGGCGCTGCGGCGGATCGTCGAGGTGGCCGGCCTGGAGGTCGACGCGGCGGTTCTCCAGGGCGAGGACCGGCTCGAGATCGAGCTGTCGGGCCGCGACGGCGCCCTCTTGACCGCCGAGGAGGGAGAGCTGCTGCTGGCGATCGAGCACCTGCTGCCGCGGGCCATCCGGGGGATCGCCGGGGAGTCGACGGCGGTCCGGGTGGACTGCGAGAACTTCCACGAGGTGCG
>CAVTYH010000001.1:0-1681262 GCA_963738835.1 Pirellulales bacterium | reverse complement strand
AAATCCATTTGCCCAGCGACATCATTGTTTTGGTGACAACACTCAAGTCGGGAGGCGAGGGGGACGAAGAAGCGTCGGACGGAGGAGATGAATTCTGGCCGGAATCGGCTGGGGAGTTTCGACGAATTGCTGCTGCTCGAATCACGGTCTTGGCCTTTTTGAGATTGATTGCCCGAATCTTTTTGCGAAGCGCCGGCTTTGGCATCTTTGCTGCTCGATCCTTCACCCCCTTTGGAATTCGGTTTGTTTGATTCGCCACCTTTTCCGTTTTCGCCTTCGATCTTGCCGTCGGCAGAGTTGGCGGTGTTGGTCTTGCCATCGTTCGATTTTCCGCCGCCAGTGTCCGCTTGTTCGTCTTTTGTGCCTTCCTCGCCAGCAGAATGTTGCGAGGCTGTTTGGTCGGTCGAGTTCACCGCCAGCGGCAACTCGGAAATGGCATACTCGGCGTTGGGACGCGGCAGGACGGCGGTGAGGAAGAGCAAACTCACAATGAGCACGCCGCCGATCGCCAGCCAGGTGTTTGCCATCGTCAGCGGCATTTCAATCCGCCGCTGCCGCAAATAACGCCGCAAGCCGAGGAAGCTGGTCGTGAGCAACAGCCCGAGAGTGCTTGACAGATAACGCACAGCAGCAGAAACGCATACCGCCGGCTGGCGGTGTTCGATTCGGGAATGAGCGTCTGACCGAAGCCAAAATTGGCAGCGCGGCCAGTGAAAAATAGACGACCCACACGCCGGGCGAATGTGGCCGGCGACGGCGATTGACAACCGTTGCCACCACGATTGGCCGCCGTCTTTTGGGCCCGGTTTGACGGCCCAGCCGAGATCGTCGTCATCCAGTTTTTCTCCCTCTCCCCGAGGAGAGGGTTCTGCCGATGCCGGTTGTTGTTCTTCAGCGTCCGCCTGCCGATCGATGCCTACCGTTTGCAGCAAGCCTTCGCCGGAAGCATCCTGACTTTCGTCGACCAATGTGCAATCCCAAGTCAACCGATCGGCGCACCACCAAGTGATGGCCATCAGGCTTAGATTGATGATCCAGCCAATTCCTTCCGTCACGCCGCTTGTATACGTCACGAATTTGTTAAGAGCCAGGGCCACAACCAGTGCCAACGCGGCGCCGAAGGGCGCGGCCCGTTCCCAGCCTTCTTCCATCGAAATGCGAGCAATCAGCACCGCGCCGAACACGAACATGGTTAAACAAAAATGCAGCCGCTGTGGATATTGTCCCTGGTAAAACATCTCCAGCAAGAAGTAAACCAGGCTGCCGACAAGCACCATGATCAGCGCCGGATTGACGGCGACTACCATGTAATCGAACAGTGTTGGTCGAGGACGAGACATATCGTGCAAATGACGAATGGCGAAATTTGAATGACGAATGAAATTCCAAGCTCCAAATTCCAAAGTTCAGATGCCAGCCGAATGTTTCGTCATTCGAGTTTTGAATTTCGGATTTCTCCCTTCATCGTAACGCAAACTGTTGGCAGATGCTGCTGACGGAAGCTTCGTCCTTCAAATGATGGGAACTGATGCCGCTGGCGGTGAGCACGGCGGCGGCGGTTCCGAATTCCCAGTCGTCGTAAAAGTTGAGGATCGCGCTGACGGCAAAGCCGCGCCGATGGAGCATCTGCAAGGCGACGAGCGATGTCGGGCTGGCCGTGGGCAAAATGGCGACCACCGTGGCATCGCGCGGCAAGCGGCTGATAGTTTCCGACACCAGCCCGCCAAAATCCAGGCCATCGCTCAGTTCGGCGCGAGCTAGCGTCTGCATGATTTGCAGCAGTTGCTCTGGTCCGCGGCGAGTGGGAATTACCAGCGGCTGCAAGCGGTCGCTGGCCTCCAGCATTCCGGCAGCTTTTCGGGCAGCGTCGCGAGTTTGCAGATCGTGGGTCCAGCCTTCCTGGCGAATTCGATCGGCAGCATCACGGCCGTTGCTCACAAAGCCGATTTGCTGGCCCATTTCATATACGGCATTGGCCAGCGAGGCCGCCGCGGTAATCGCCAATTCCGAGCGATACGGCTCATGCTTCGCGTCATACGAAGATTTGTGAAAATCCAACAGCAACGTAGCGCCGGCGATCGTCGAGGCCTCGTAAACCTTGCTGTGCAAGAGGCCAGTGCGAGCGGTGGCTCGCCAATGAACCCGATTCAGCGGATCGCCGGCTTCGTACTGCCGCACGCCGGCGATGCGAGTTGGATCTTCGTAGAGCCGATGTTGCAGCCGGATTTCGCCGATCGGCCGCCGCGAGGCGATGTCATAACCAGAAAGCGGCACCACCTGTGGATAGACGAGCAAAAAATGCGGGTCGGTCGCCACCCTATAACGCCGGTGCAAGCCAAATACATCACCCGTCTCCAATACCAATGGACCGATCTGATGATAGCCACGGCGATTGCAAACGATTTGATAAAAGAGCGAGCTTTTTCCGCGGCTACCCAGCATTGTCAGTTGCAAGCGCCGGCCTTGAACACCGAGGCTCGGCGGTTTGTAAATCAAAGCCGCCATCGGCAACAGATCTTCCAGCAGCAGCCAAGCGATGGGCAGAACGCCACGGTTGCGAATTTGTATGACCACCGCAATTCGATCGCCGACATTGGCCGAAAGCCGGTTGCATTCACGCTCGGCCGACAGGTTTTCAATCCACACGCGGCTGATGATTCGGCTGACGATCATGACGGCCAGCAGCGCATACATGGCGTAAGCCAAAAGGCTGAACCCAAAAGTAAGGGCGATTGCCAAGAGCAATATGGCGCCTGCAAACCAACGCATGATTATTCGTTAGTATGAGATCATCATTTATGGTTCGTAAACCACGCGCCCCGTTGGAATCGTTGGCACGGGCACATTCATCAGAACGTCGTCGATGATCGAAGCGGCCGTGACTTTTCGCAATCGGCTTTCGGGTCTCAGGATCACTCGATGCGTCAGAATGGCGGTGGCCACTCGCTTTACGTCGTCCGGCTGCACGAAATTGCGGCCCAGCATTGCCGCCATCGCTTGCGAACCGCGAAACAGCGCCAACGAAGCCCGTGGGCTGGCGCCAAGGTTCAATTCGTCGTTGGAACGAGTGGCGTGAACGATTTGCATGATGTAACGCCGCACTTTGTCGTCGACGTGCACGCCGCGGATTGCTTGCTGGCAGGCAACCAGTTCCTCGGCCGAACTCACGGCCTTCAACTGGCTGACCGGATGCCGTTGCTGCAGCATTTCGAGCATCTTCAGCTCTTCTTCGAGCGATGGATAGCCAAGGCTGAACCGCATGAAGAACCGATCCAACTGCGCTTCTGGCAACGGAAAAGTGCCTTCGTGGTCGATGGGATTTTGCGTGCCAACCACTAAAAAAGGCGGCGTCAGTGTGTGCGTTTGGCCATCGACCGTTACCCGGCTTTCCGCCATTGCTTCCAACAGCGCGGCCTGGGTACGCGGCGTGGCCCGGTTGATTTCATCGGCCAGTACGATCTGAGCAAATATCGGCCCGGCCCGGAATTCAAACTCGGTCGACTTCTGGTTGAAGACCGACACGCCGGTTACGTCGGTTGGCAGAAGGTCCGGCGTGCATTGGATTCTCTTGAACGAACAGCCCACGCTGGCCGCCAGTGCCCGCGCGAGCATCGTTTTCGCCACGCCCGGCACGTCCTCCAGCAAAATATGGCCTTCGGAAAACCATGCCACGAGCGACAAAATGATTTGCTGCCGTTTGCCAACGATGGCTTGCTCGACATTGGCGATAATTTTCTTCGCCGTCGCGGTAACTTCGACCATGAGATGGCCCACGAGATGAGGAAGCGAGATTGGTTCCCCATTGTAACTGGGCCGCCAGCGATGTGACACAGCCAGAGTCGCTTGCACAGAGTCGCCAAGAATCGGTCGACCTTTAAGCCGTTAGGCTTTCAGCGGCGCCGCGACGGACTGAAACGGGATTTCCAAAGCAAAGGCGGCGCCGCGACCGAGGCCAGCGCTTTGAACCGTGAGGCTGCCTTTCATCTCGGTGGCGGCATTGGTGCAATGCCAACGGCGGTGTCGATCACCTGTATTTGCATGGGCGACTTTGTCGGTTTGCGTATTCGTTGCAACAGCGCTCGAAGGTTTGCGAAGGCCAGAATTCTCGCCCTGCCGGAATACTTTCAAGTGGTCCCCTCTTTGGCTTACATGCTTGACGCCACCCCAAATGCCAAATATTGTCTTTTAAGCAGATGCCGCTGCCGGTTGTTAAGGTTAAGATAATTCCGGGGGAAATCATGTGGCTATTGCGAAGTTTGCGTCGGCGGCACACTGTGTCGTTTGCCTTGTCGATTATTGTGTACGCAACTTTGCCTTTGCTCGCCGTCAAACCGTTATTGGCGGCTGACGCGCCTTTCAGCGGAGGCGCTGAAGGTCGACTATCGAGCTCTCGTCTCGCGCCGATCTTGATTACGACCAACCGGCCAGCCGCAGCGAAGAAGGTCAGCCCTTCGGCAACGGCCGCATGGGAAGTCTTGTGTGGACGACGCCGTCGGCACTGCACTTTCAAATCAATCGCGTCGATGTCTTCGGTCAGAACAGTTACACGACCAGTTTCCCCAAGCAAGACAGCGACTACGCCAGCGACTGCGGCTATGTCGACATCAACGTGGCCGATTCCGGCGACGATGTATTCACGGGCGAGGCCTTCCATCAGCATCTGTCGTTGTACGACGCCCTGATGACCGTGCGTGGCAACGGCGTGTCGGCCCGACTTGTGGCCTGGCCGCGGCGAGATGTCATGGCAGTGGAAATCGACGACCAGCGCGACAAGCCATCGGCCGTCAACATCGATCTGCGGATGCTGCGCTACGCGATCCAAAACATCACCGGCAAAAACTTCGAACTGGCGAAAAATCACACGGTGGAATATCACACCGCCGAGCACACGGCCGCCAGCAAGCTCGATATCCGCGACGGCCGCATTCTTTTGACCCAGCAATTTCGCGAGGGGGACTTTTACGATGCATCCGGCATTGCCATCGGCGTCGTGGGTCGCCCATCAAAAGCCCGTTATCTGAATGAATCGACGGTCCAGCTTTCCGCTGCCTCTGGCAAAGGCAAATTTACGATTCTCATCGCCAGCGCCGCCAGTGTGAAGCCGGAGGAAGACGTTGCCACTCTGGCATTGGCTGAACTTAAAGCGGCGGATTCAAAATCGTTCGACGATCTTGCTGCCGACACCGGGTCCCGGTGGCACGATTACTGGTCCAAAGGCTTCGTTTACATGCACAGCACCGACGGTCAGGCCGACTTCGTTGAAGGCAACTATACGTATTTCCTGTACATCATGGGATCCAGTTCCCGCGGCAATTTTCCGCCGCGGTTCGGCGGTATGTTGTGGTACACCAATGGCGACATGCGCCGCTGGGGCTCTCAATACTGGTGGGCAAACACCAACGCCTATTACAGCAACCTGATGCCGGCCAATCGGCTGGAACTAATGGATCCACTCTTCTCGATGTACACCGACATGCTCGATGCCTGTGCCTTGGCCGCACGTCAGCAATGGGGGTCGCAAGGCATTTGGATTCCCGAGATCACATTCTTCAACGGCCCGGAAAAACTGCCTGATGACATCGCTGCAGAACTGCAAGAGCTGATGCTCGCCAAAAAACCGTATGAAGAACGCTCGGCGAAGTTCCAATGGTGGGCAGAAACCAAGAATCGTCACAACGCACGCTGGAATTTTCTGGGCGATGGCCACTGGGAGCATGGGCATTATGTGGTGCCCACCAAGGGCGCGGGCATTTTCGGCCACTGCACGCACATCCTGAGCGACACCGCCCGGATCGGCAATTTGTTTTACCAGCGCTACGAATTCACGCAGGACCAAGATTGGCTGCGAGATCGGGCCTATCCCATCATCAAAGGCGCCGCCGAGTTTTATCGCAACTTCCCGAATGTGAAAAAAGCCGACGACGGCAAGTATCACATCTACCACGTCAACAACGGCGAAAGCAGTTGGGACACGAACGACACGCCGAACGAAATCGGCGGCATGCGAAACGCATTTTCGACGGCCATCAAAGTCTCCACGCTGTTGGGGGTCGATTCCGGTCTGCGGCCGCAGTGGCAGGAAATGCTCGATCACTTGGCACCCGCCGGCAATCCAGGCCGTGGACGCCGGCCGCCTGCCAACGCCAGTTCGCGTCAGCCGGCTGCCGGTGGAAACGCCGTGCCCAACCAGCAAGCGGCACAAGGAAGTGGTGGGGCAGCTAATCGTCCCGGTGGCGGCAATCGTCCGTTTGGTTCATTTGTTTACGGCGGACCAGGGGCGATTCCGGCCAAAGAGCCGGAAGCACAACTCAAATCGCGGTTCCTGGGCTTCAATGCCTTGGGCAGCTTCATCGATCCGGTCGGTGACGGCGGCGCTCAAATCTTCCGCAATCGCATGCGGCTGCGCGAAGGTCCAGGCGCGATCGATTGCGAACACATCGCCGGGCTGACGATGGGCATTCACTCCACGCTGCTCAACAGCACGCCGGACGATGAAGCCAAGCCGCTGATCGAAGTCTTCGCCAGCGCTTGGCCGCGCAGTTGGGATTGCGCCTTCCACCTTTTAGCCCGCGGTGGATTCCTCGTTTCTTCGGCGGTGAAAGATCGCGAGATCGAGTTTGTCGATGTCAACTCGCAACTCGGCGGATCGTGCCGATTAAAGAATCCTTGGCCGCAAAGCGAAGTCACGCTGTATCGCAACGGCGTGAAAGCGGAAACTCTTAGCGGCGACGTCTTGGCGTTCGACACTGCCAAAGGAGAGAAATTCTTGCTGCTGCCGCCGTCGCAGACGCCTGATCAGTTGAACCGCGCGATTCCCGCTTGGCCGTAGGACCGATGTCTGAAAACAAACGCGTTCCATACACTGCTGAGAACACACACGCGGAAAAAATAAAAATCGAGGGTCAAGTGTTGGCGTGAAAAGCTCGGAAAAACCAGGGTTTTTGGGCAAACACTTTGACATCACTTTGTCATGCACCGGCGAGGTCGCCGGCCGCTGCGCGATTTTCCTCGGGAATTCTCGGCCAAAGTCAATTCACACATTGAACAGTCGATGTCAAAGATCGCCCGATCGAGAAGCACGCATTAAAAAACGAAAATCACAACCCCCGGGCATCGATGGTGCAATGTTCGCGCGAAACCCTCGGGAAAACCAGTGTTTTGCGCTCTGCATTGTTCCATCACTGTTCCAACCTCCGCGCACGCGCGCAGGCTCGAAGAATTTTTACCACTGAGACACGGAGGGCACGGAGTAAACAAAAAGCAAATTGATAAGGAAGCCAGGAAACCGGGAAGAGGATGAATTCATTCATTCCTGATCTTTCTTTCCTGGCTTCCTGGCTTCCTTATTTATTCTTCTGCGGTTCAATTCCCGCCAGCGGCGCGCAGTCCGACCCAACCTCGCTTTGGGCTTTGGGCGAGGTTGGGAAAATAAAGATAAATTGCCAAAGACCGACAGCCGAGCACCCTCACCCCTTCCCTCTCCCCAAGGGCGAGGGGGAAAGACAAATGCCGGGACAGGGACTCATAGTTCCGGTCGTTATTCTAATGTACAAGTGAACATATGTCAATAGAATTTTAGGCCACGGTAAAATTTTCGGGCCGATTGACGACAATTATCCGCATTCTTTGGAATGGCCTAAATTGCTAAGTAGAACCTTGTTTTGAGTTAGGCGATAGCCGTCTGCGTAGGCATGGGATAAATTCGTGTTGGGCAAGGTTGCTGCTGACACGGAGGAGAGCTCATGGCGCGCTGGAAATTAATGGACCACGAATGGGATGCCTTGGACGACTTTCGATTTTCGTCGACCCAGGCCGACGTGTTTCGCAACGCCACGATCATTTTGATGTCGGGGGCGGGCCGCTCGAAGCAGTCGATCGCCGACGACTTGGGCTGCTGCCTGGCCACGGTGGACAACGTGCGAAAGCGATACCGCGAGGATGGCCTGGCAGGCCTGGTGCCACACCCACCCTCGGGACGCCCTTCCCAGGCCACGCCCGCGTACCGGCAAGCCTTGCGCCGCGCGGTGCAAACGCCGCCCCAGACCCTGGGATATGGATTCAGCGTCTGGTCGGCGGCCCGGCTGAATGCCCATCTGCACAAGGAAACCGGCCTGAGTTTCGGCGACGACCGGCTGCGGGCGATTCTCCGCGAGGAAGGCTTCTCGTTCCAACGCCCCAAGCACACGATGAAAGGCCAGCGCGACAAAGCGGCCTACGAACGAGCGCAACGCCAATTAAAACGCTTGAAAAAAGGGCGATTGCCAAAGCTAGTAAAGCTGTCTTGATCTTCCAGGACGAGATGGAAATCCATCGCCATCCGGCCCTGACACGGATGTGGGCGCCAGTCGGTCAGCAGCCCGAAGTGCCCACGCCGGGGAAGAACGAGAAGCAAGTCGTCTATGGCGGAGTGAATTACAAAACCGGCAAGCTGACGTATACCCTGGCAGCCACGAAGTGTAGCGCGGCGTTCTTGGTATTCCTGATGGCTTTGGTCAAAACATACGTCGGAAAGAAGATCATCCTGGTGTGCGACAACGGCCGCTTCCATACGACGCAAGCGGTCCGGGGCTGGCTGGAGGCCCATCGCGATCAGATCACGGTCTACTGGCTGCCGCCGTACAGTCCGAGCTTGAATTTGATTGAACGCTTGTGGGGACACTTGAAACGCACCGTGCTGGCCAACGTGCTGTATGAAACCTTGGACGATCTCGTGGCCGCCTTCCGCCACGGCGTCCGCCGCCTGACCGGCGACCGAGAACGGATGGGCTTTCTGTTCAATCACGACGACCTCACCCAAGAAATACAGCGTCACTCGCAACGGATCGCAGCCTAAAACTTTCCACGGTTCTACTTAGAATCGGCAGCCTGGGGATTTTGGGGTTTGCATCTCGCAGGCAACGGAGGCCGAGCCATGCTAAAGTGATTCTTCATCGTCCCATTTCTCGCGATAAATTGCCTCTCCCTCGCCCAGGCCACGGATTACACGCTGCGGCTGGAGACGGTTGAGCGCACCTCCAATGGCGAGTCCGACAAAAATCCGAAAGAGCGGACTGTCAGCACCATCGAAGTCCTCTGCCATCCCGGAGTGCGCTCCATGGCGGAAGCGACAATCGGAAAGGAATCGGTCCGGTGCAACCTTTTGCTGCGACTTGCCAAAAATGAAAACCAATATGCTGTGGATTTTACTTTCCGGAAACAGAAAGATACCGGGCACTTCGGCCCACCCGACGCCAACGGCCAACGACAACCCGTTCTCGATCAAACTCTTGCTTCGAATACCTTTACCTTGAAGCTTGGAACCAGCGGCGTTTTGATTTGACTTCCGGAGGGAAAAAGGGGACATTCTGCTTATTTCAATAATGTAGAATGTCCCCCTTTTCTGCCCCATGATCGAACATGGTCGGAAACCGCTCGCAGTCTATCGTCAGAGATGCTCTCGCCTATTCTTGGTATCCGATGAACTTGCATCGAACCCGAATCTCCCCGGTTTTTGTATCTTCTAACCGTTCGGTTACTTCATACGTTTCCGACCGTGCCTCTTGAGATGTCGTTAGATCGTCGTGCGGCAATTTGTGAATTAGATTGATGGCATGGGTAGTGGCAACCCAAAATTGCCTTCCAACTGTGCCGTCTTCTGTCATTTTGTAGTGGCTGATTGCCAAATCCGAACTGACACCCTCTTTGTAAAGTTCACCGGCGTCGCTAACGTCGGTTTGCCCGTCACGTGAGCCACCAGCAAATTCAAAGATTATTTTCATTTCTCTGCCTTATCGTGATTTGCAGGCTGCGAACAGAATTCCCGCACATAATTCAGCAACACTATCAGCGGACAGAAGCCAACTAGACCTGGGAGTGGACGTGTCGGATCGGGCCAGCGGTAATCAATACATACACCGATAATGATAGGCTCTCCATCGGCTTGTAGTATCCACAACGGCCCTCCGCTCACGCCTGGGGCACTGTGGCCATCGACAAGATAGACGGGCGGATTGGGTGGAACTGCGGAAACGATGCCTTCAAAATAGCACATATTAAACGCGCCAGTCATATCCGCCACGAAACCCGGAAACCCGGCCCACGCAACCCTTGCTCCGGGATGTAGATAACCAGCCATTGGAGCAACCTTGAGTTGCGGAAACTTGGCCGGATCAATCATAAGTCGGTGTTCATCCCCATCGACACGGTTTTCCACGGCGATCAATCCAATGTCGCAGTCACGCAGATACTTGCACGAAATAATCCTGGGGTACGAACTCCACGTCCCCTTATCGCGGAATGTTTGCCGGACCTCGGTACATCGCCCCGCTTCGTCCTTTTCGATTCGAGAAACCTCCCACATTGATTTTCCCTCGCCGAAACCATCCAATACGTGCCCGGCGGTTGCAATGTGAAGGCCCTTGTACTTGCTGATCGTTTCGTGCGCAATAATCACTCCGGTTCCGTGGCTGACGATATCGTTCCCGGCCTCGTCCTTGAAAAATCGACGAATCAAAACCGTCTGCGTGGCCACCCGGTCGTGATACGCTTTGGCTAGCGCATTTTCCGACATTGTTTCCTCTACTTTTTCACAGGCAGCCGTATTTCAGTAATTTGGGCGAGGCAGTAGCAAATTCACCGCTGGCACTAATTCTGGAAACTCACGCTCAATTAGCGTAACCACCCCGCTCCAAAATGTCCCTCGGATAACTTGTGACCTCTCATAGACACAAGTTTGAATAGCAATCAGCCTTGCACTCGACAGCCGCCAGTCTTGAATTCGCTCGACCAAAGCGATGTTCGTTTTCCAGATTCCGCAGCCGCTTATACCGTTTAGTTTCGCTGGAACCGTTTGATTTGTCCCGTCAATTGGCACAGCGTCGTTACGATCCCCATGCAACAAGATATGGAATTTAGGATCGTAATTGGGCAAGGCTGTAGTTGATCCACGATAGCAGTGTGAGACAATCAGCATTGTTTTGCTTTCAGCCATTGCTTGTTCCGAACTAGCCTCTTTTGAAAGCAATGTCGGAAACCCCGCGAGACAATAAAGATCGTCCGGGTCGATTTTCGACGGCGTAATGACGTCTAATAATCGGGCAAATTCTAGTGATTTCAAATTATCAACCACGCTTTGTGACAACTCACGAACACCAAGATCATACGGGTCATCTTCGCCGCCAGGGGTATAATAGAATTTTCCGCTTAGTGGCACTACCTTGGATTCGCTAGCTCCGATGTACAATGTGAGATTGTTTTGTTGTGCGCTCCGAAATACATGGGCCGCCGTAACTAGAAATGATCGTTCCGCAACTCGAAGCAACGTCCCTGTGCCATGCTGCCGATAAATTTCTCCCTGGTTCACCAAAATGGGAATCGTCGATTTTTTAATGACGGATATGAGGCTATCACTTAACCATTTATATTGGTTTTTGTCCTCTAGTTGCGCAAGAATCGAATCACTGATCGGCATGCCTCACATTCTAACGGACGGTTAGCGATAGTGGCAGCAGGCAATTGGCAAATGAGCGGCCGCATCGGTACCTGAACCACCCCACCGCCAGCGCGACAACCACAATCAGCCAGAGCAAGTCGCGAATGGTGAAGCGGAGACGCATTGGTCAAACCTCGTTGCGATCAGAATCCCATTCGACCAGAACAATTCCTTTCCCTCGGCTACAGAACCATAGCTGAGGACTTTCGGCTACGAGTGATTCACATTCAGAATCACAGCAGAGGTCACAAGTGTGGCTCTCACCGCAGATCGGACATAGCCATGCTATATGAGGGGCACTGATTCCATCCTGTACTTCGATAAATTTTCCCTGATTATTCTGTTCCAGAATCGTGCGGCTGGCAATGAAGGGCTTGCCAACAGCGATTGGAACGTTCTCGGTAGTTTTTTCAACCGTCCATCCGACAGGATTATCGCTGTATCTGGAATAGTTCTCCAACGACTTCCAGGCTTCGTTTTCCGACCGTGCGATGGTGAACCGTTTCCCATTTTGTACGGTCCAGTACACGTCAAGTGTTTCTGTTCTCATGGCGTCATTAACGAGTCATTTTCGTTTCCCACGCGGCGGGTAGGGTTAGTGTAGCGTGGCAGTCGTGGAACATCAAAACCAGCCATCATCCCGCACCGCTGATCGGTTACAATGCGGGGCATGGGAAATGAACTGTGCAACATCTGCGGGCATATGCTTGCCGACCATAACCTGAACGGTTATGGGCCACCGGTGACAGACGGCTGGATAACATGCCCAGTTGCTGGATGCAATTGCTATTCAACTTGGGGCCTAGAACCGGATGTCGCTGAACAAATTCGCGCGATGACTACCGGGGCGCAATCAGAATCCGCACAGAATCCAAATCGCAAAGTAGCCTCTACAACAGTTGCTAAACTGAATGCCGCGTTTCCCGGTGCAATGAAGTTGCGTCCAGATGGCGAAAATAAATCCGTCTGAATTTGTAGAATTGGGGCCGATGAAACGTAAGCAGTTTTCACTGAGCGGAATGCTGATAGCTGTTGCAGTAATTGCCATTTTCCTTGGCCTATGGCTGCCGAGGATTCGAGAGCGGCAACGGCAGGAATACATGAAAGCCCACGAAACTGCGGTTGAGGGCTATCGTGCTCAGCGCAAGATGATTGAAAAGCTGCGACCGACCGTTTCCGATCAAACCATGCTGCAAGTAATAAAACCGATCGACAATGCGTGGAGGAAAGATTGGAAGGAAGAGCCGCCTGCTTTTCCTTAATCAGACTCGCTTACTGACTTTTTGTGCAACTCGCCGACTTAAGATCAAAACTCCACCCGTGACGATCATCGCCGCACTTGCACACTCTCGCCGGGTTAATGGCTCTGGGGGATTTTCTTTTATCCCCCCATCATACCCGATCCGCCTTGCAAATCAGCACAGCAGCCAAATTCAAAGTGAACCAACACCCAATTGGTCAGATGAGTCGACCAATAAAATCCCGGCCTTCGCCGTCTCCGGCGTTACACAGCGGTGACACTCTAACCCGCCGCATTCGGCTAGAATTGCCCTCGGCCTGCCGTAAGCTGGGTAATTTGGTTTTTTCGTTTTTCTCGCCAGGCGAAAGCTGGATTATTGCCGTGGGGGCGGGCATAATCGAACTCGGGCGGTCCCCCGCTGGTCGGGCTAAGGATTTTTCGAGTTACGCGTCTCAAGAGTCAGTGGCAAGAAGCGAATTACGGTGCAGGATTTGCTTTTCGTCGGGGCGCAATCGGTACACCACTCCTTTGTCGGGGTTAGAAAAGGGATAGAGAGCCTGAAAAAGGCAACCAACCGGGGGATTTCAAGCTCGATCCGCAACCGTATGTCATCAGATTGCCGACACTCTTACGCCCTGATCGGAGTAATCTCTGAATTAGAGCAAGGAACAAGATTTTGAAACTTCTTCCACTGCCAGTCGTCTAATGGTGGCGGCAACAATACTCTGCGGAGAAACTCTGTAAACGGTTGGTGACCGAATGGGGGTCGGGAGCTGTTTCCGACTGCTTTTTGATCATCGGCTAACAACTCGATCCGAAAACGACTCCCGAGCCCCTATTTTTCAACCTTCCAGGAACAGAAATCGAGAGGGACCCGCGCATGATAGATGCCATCGCGCCTGCCGAGACTTCCACCCGGCTGAGCGAAGACGATGTTCAGGCCATCGATCGGTTACGCACCGCCCATGATCGGCTGCGGAGGGAATTAGCCCGGGTGATTGTCGGGCAAGACAAAGTCATCGAGCAGCTTTCGATTTGCCTGTTCGCCCGCGGTCATGCCTTGTTGATGGGCGTGCCAGGGCTGGCCAAGACGCTCTTGGTGAGCAAGCTGGCCGAGACCATGTCGCTGAAGTTCAGCCGCATTCAGTTCACGCCCGACCTGATGCCGATGGACATTACCGGCACCGACATTTTGCAGGATGGCGTCAGTGGCCGGCGCGAATTTCAGTTCGTCCACGGGCCGGTGTTTGCGAACATTGTGCTGGCCGACGAAATCAACCGGGCGCCACCGAAAACGCAAGCCGCCATGCTCGAGGCGATGCAGGAATATAAGGTCACGGCGGTGGGCAAAACGTTCAAGCTGGTGGCGCCGTTTCTGGTGCTGGCTACGCAAAACCCGGTGGAACAGGAAGGAACTTATCCGTTGCCGGAAGCGCAGCTCGATCGGTTCATGTTTTTGATCGAACTCGATTATCCCTCCGAAGCCGAGGAAATTCAGATTGCCCGCACCACGACGGGCGATGCGTTGCCGGAACTCGATCATTTAATGCACGCGGAGGATGTGATTGCGCATCAAGATGTCGTGCGGCGCGTGCCGGTGCCCGACCACATTTATTCATATGCTGCCCGGTTGGCGCGACAAACCCGGCCCACGGGGGGCTCGGCCCCGGAATGGTTGCGTCCCTTGGTTTCCTGGGGCGCCGGTCCACGTGCCGTGCAAAACTTGATTTTCGGCGCGAAAGCCCGGGCTGCGCTCTTGGGCAGTTACATGGTGCGGCTGGAAGACGTGCAAGAAGTGGCCGCACCGGTGCTGACGCATCGGCTGGTGACCACCTTTGCCGCGCAGGCCGAAGGAATTAGCGCCAAAGATATTGTGCGCCGGTTGATCGAAGAATCGGGCGAGGAAACGTAGCCAAAATCAATTCAACCGCCGGGCGCACCAGACGCAGAGAGGAAAGAGGAAGAAACATGAAATCGATGATCAGGAAAATAATCGATACGCTTGGCTGGCCGATCATTGCATCATGTTTCCTGGCAATTTTTGCTGCCGCGGCATTTGCTCTTACGGTGGAGCGCGCAGTAACTCCTGAATATGTGCGCGGCCATCCGGATGAGTTTTCTGTGGATGTTACTCAGGGCAAAGATGGCCTCATTAACTTCACCATCAAGCACAACGTTGCCCGACCGATGTATCACGTCGCACACCTTGCCATTTATCATCAAGGCAAGCTGATGGCGACGATCGATATGCCGTCGTTTGGCAAGAAGCAGGGCAACACCTTTGATTTTTCCATCTCCGCCGATGATATAGCCGAGTCCAAGTTTGACCTCAGCGATAGCGCCTTGGCAGGAACGGGGGAAGATGCGGTTCCGGTGCCCGGAACCATTATTCACCAGTTTCGGCTTTTGGATTTTGTTCCAGAACAGATGCTGAAGTCGGCCGTCAAGAAATGACCAACGAACTTTGCGAGTGCGGCCCGCTCCGCGTCTCGGCGTCTCTGCGGTGAAATGCCATGCTTGCTGATCGTCGAATTCGAACGTTTGTCGATACCCGCGTGCTGTCGCGCTTGGCGGGCATTCCGCTAATGTCGCGCAAGCCGATGCAGGGGAATGTTTCGGGCCGGCATCCCAGTCCGCATCGTGGGGCCAGCGTCGAATTCGCCGAGTACCGCAAGTATGTGCCGGGCGACGATCTGCGGCGGCTCGATTGGCGGGCTTACGGCCGATCGGACCGCTTCTATGTGAAAGAGTTCGAGGCCGACACGAATTTGCGGTGTTGCCTGGTGCTCGACACCAGCGGCTCGATGGGCTTCGGTTCCAAGAACATCACCAAGATTGAATTTGGCCGGCGAATTGCCGCCGCCCTGGGCTGGATGGCAGTGCAGCAAGGCGATGCCGTCGGGCTTTCATGCGTGGCCGACGGCATTGTGTCGCTCGATTCCGCCGCGGCGAAATCCGGCGCATTTGAGAATTGTTTACGATCTATTGGAGCGTGCCAGGCCGAAAGGGGAAACGCAGCTCGTTTCCATTTTGCACGAACTGGGCGAGACATTCCGCCAACGGGCACTGATCGTCATCATTTCGGATTTCTTTGTTGAGGCCGATGAGCTGCGGAGCTGCTTCGAGCATTTGCGGTTCCGCAAGCACGATATCGCAGCGTTTCATTTGCTTGATCCGCTGGAATTGGAATTTCGATTTCCGCCGGCCGATGCGGTTTTTGGACATGGAAGGCGGCCCGGCCGTGTTCGCCGAGCCGAACGAAATCGCCGAGCGTTATTTACAGGTGCTCGCAAACTATTTGATAGCGGGATAAGCAAATGGTGCTGCGAGATCGGCAGATCGACTATCACCGCGTGACCGTTGATGAAGATTACGAACAGACGCTCATGCGGTTTCTAGTCGGCAGAACAAGGCACGGAGGAGGCGGTGAGCTTTCTTCAACCACTGCTGCTGATCGCTCTGCCACTGATCGCATTGCCGATCATCATCCATCTGATCAATCAGCGGCGTTATCAGACCATTCACTGGGCAGCGATGATGTTTTTGCTGGCGGCCAATCGCATGTCGCGCGGCTATGCTCGGCTGCGGCAATGGTTGATTTGGCGTTTCGCATGGCGGTGGTTGCGGCACTGGTGTTTGCTGTAGCCGGCCGCTGGCCAGCGGCTGGTTGGGACTGGCGGCGGGCGGCCGGCCCGATACGACGATCATTCTGCTTGATCGCTCCCCCAGCATGCAACAATCTGCCATCGGCTGCCAGCCACGAAATTGCGAAACCGGAATCCGGCAATTAGTCGCGACATTATCGACGCTCGGCTCCAAGCATTGGGTGCTGATCGACAGCGTCAGTTGCAAGCCAATCGAGTTGGAATCGCCCGAGGGACTGTTGAATTCGGCCAGTCGGCAACGCCACGAGTCCCTCGGCCGATCTGCCGGCGATGTTACAAGCCGCTTACGATTATCTCAAGCCAATCGTGCAGGTCAGTACCGATATGTGGATCTGCTCCGATCTGCGCGGCAACGATTGGAACGCCCGATAGCGGCCGCTGGCAGTCGCTGCGCGAGGGACTTTGCGGATTCAAGCAGAGCGTGCGGTTCCATTTGCTTGGCCGATGCCCGACCCGACGCCAGGCAATCTCTCGGTGTGCGTGACCGGCGTTCGCCGTGAAACCGACCGCCGAGGGAGCCAATTTACTGGTGTCGCTGCATCTCGTGCGCGAACGAAGGGGATGCGGCCAAGCTCACGATTGCCACTGCAGTTCGAAATCGACGGGGCGCGATCGGAGATTTCCGTCGACATGGCCGGGGCGGAGTTCGATCTGAAAGATCATCCCATTCCGCTGGCCAAAGATCAGAAGCGCGGCTGGGGGCACGTTTCGATTCCAGCCGATTTGAACCCAGCCGACAACGATTTTTACTTCGTCTACGACGAACCGCCGCCGCAGCAAACCATGTTGTGGCCGACGATCCGCAAGCGGTCCATGCCCAGCAATTGGCCGCCGAAATCGCCAGAGATCCGAACGTCGAGGGAAAATCGGAAGTGATCAACTCCGCCGATCTGGGCAACGTGGAATGGGAAAAAGTGGCGCTGTTATTATGGCAATCGCCGCTTGCCGACTGGCGATGCGGCGGAGCTGCATGCGCTCGTTCGTGGCCCGCGGCGGTGTGGTAATTTTCTTTCCTCGCCGGCCAGCCCCGACGAGTCCCAATTCTATGGCATTGCCTGGCAATCGTGGGAGGAGCCGCCGGAGGAGATTTCGGTGGAAACTTGGCGCGGCGACGAAGATTTGTTGGCCCACACGCTAAAGCGGCGCGCGCACTGCCGGTGGGAGAATTGCACGTGCGGCGGTTCTGCCATTTGAATCGGGCGAGTTCACGCCACTGGCCACGCTGCACGGCGGGGCTCCCTTATTGGCACGCAGCGCAGCGATCATGGTGGTGTGTATTTTTGCTGCACGACGCCCTCGCCGGGCGATTCGTCGCTGGCGATCGATGGCGTCGTGTTTTATGTCGCCATTCAACGGGCTTTGGCCTCTGGTTCGTCGGTGTTGGGCAACACACGACAAGTTGTGGCGGGCGATCTTCCGTTGGACGATTCGAATCCGTGGAAGCAGATCGCCGGCCCGCCGCATGCTTTGTCGTTGGAATATCCGTCGCAAGCCGGTGTTTATGCGGTGGGCGAGCAAATGCTATCGGTCAACCGCTCCGCATGCGGAAGATCATGCGACGGTGTTGGACGAAACCAAGTGAAGGATGAGTTATTCAGTGGTTTCGAATTCGATCAGGTCGATGGCAGGCGGGTGCCGCCAATTCGCTGGCGCATGAAATTTGGCGATTGTTTGTGTGCACGATGATTGGGGCGATGCTTGCCGAAGCCATTTTGTGCCTGCCGAAGCGGCGACGCTCTAGCTCCCTCTCCCTCTGGGAGAGGGCGGGGGTGAGGATGCCGGGATTTTTGCATAAGACGGATGCCAACGGCGAAGCAACCAATGGACAGCTTGCTCCAAGCCCAGGGACCATCGCGGCGACGATGCCCGCAACCCCAGGGCTTGACGACGAGACACACGCGTCACCATCACATCCGTTTGCGCCTCCGCCCCACAAGGCCGCCACGGGAGGCCGCCGATGAACACCACCCATACGCTGACATTTTTGTGGTCGCCGTGGACGCTAAGCGTCTCGGTTTTGGTCATCGCGGTCACGGCTGCTTTGGTCTTTTGGCCTGGCGTCGGAGCGATATCGCCCGGTCGATCGGCATGTTGGAACTTCGCGATTTGGCTGGTGATTTTGGCGCCATTGTTTCAATCAGCCAGAATGGACCGAACTTTATCGGCCGGATGAAATGCCCACCATTGCCGTGCTGTGGGACGATTCGGGGAGCATGGACACCAAAGATGTGGTGTCAAAAGGCGGCCCCCTGACGCCACCGATGTCACCGTCGCGACGCCATTGCGCCCGTTGGCCAGCGAATCGTCCTGGCACGAACTTACCGGCGCGGTTCAAAGTCATCGTGCAACCCTTCGCCTCGACCCAGAGCAGGGCACGGAACGAACTTGCACGACCCTTGGCCGAAGCGCCGGAAAAATACAAAAACCTCGTGGGCGTGGTATTCGCCTCCGACGGCGATTGGAACGAAGGGCAGAAGCCGGCCGCCGCGGCGAGGCAACTGCGGCTTAAAGGACGCCGGTGTTTGCGGTGCCGGTGGGAGCCACGACCGGCTGCCGGATGTGGAGCTTTTGAGCTTCGACGCGCCGACATTTGGCGTTGTGGGTAAATCTGTGCGAATTCCGTTCACGATCGATAGCTCACTACCGCGCGAATTTCAAACCACGGTAGTGCTCAAAGCCTCCAACGGCGACACGGTGGAGAAAGAATTCCGCATCGCATCCGATGGGCCGCACGAGCGATGCCATTATCGTTTGGAAGCCCAAAGAAACCGGCGATTTCACGTCTCGCTGGAAGTTCCCAAGCAGAGCGAAGATTCCCGCGCCGACAACAAAAAACTAAGCGCGCCGATTAACATCCGCGAGGAAAAATTACGCGTGCTGATGGTCGAATCGTATCCGCGCTGGGAATATCGGTATTTACGCAATGCCTTGTCGCGCGATCCAGGTGTGAGTTTGTCGTGCCTGTTGTTTCATCCTGGCCTGAATAAAGTCGGCGGCGGCAACAAAGACTATATCAAAGAGTTTCCCAAGGGACTGGAAGAGCTTTCGGAATACGACGTGGTGTTCTTGGGCGATGTCGGCCAGGAGCTTGGCCAATTGACCGCGGAACAATGCCGATTGCTAAAAGGCCTTGTCGAATTCCAAGCCAGCGGGCTGGTATTCATGCCTGGCTGGGAAGGCCGGCAGATTCGCTGTTGCAAACGCCGAACTGGCGAGAACTGTATCCGGTGGTGATGGACGAATCGCAACCCGGCGGTTGGGGTTCGCGGATTCCCAGCCATTTCGAGCTAACGGAATTGGGCCGCCGCAGTTTGCTCACGAAATTGGCCGACTCGCAAGACGAGAATTCGGAAGTCTGGGAGTCGTTGCCGGGGTTTCAATGGTATGCGCCGGTGATGCGTGCCAAAGCCGGGACCGAAGTGCTAAGTGTGTACACAAAGATCGCCCGAACGATTTCGGCCGGCTGCCGCTCTTGGTGACGCAAACGTACGGCGTTGGCAAAGTGCTGTTCATGGGCACCGATGGCGCTTGGCGATGGCGAAAAGGGGTGGAAGACAAATATCACTACCGGTTTCTGGGGGCAAGTCGTTCGGTGGATGGCCTACCAGCGGAATATGGCCAAGGGCGAAACCATGCGGCTCTATTACTCACCTGACCAACCACAGTTGCATCAAACCGTGACACTGAACGCCAACGTGATGGAGAAAAAGCGGCGAGCCACTGGCCAAAGGCGATGTCATGGCCCGCATCGTCGCCCCCTCGGGCAAAGCGGAAACCATTCGTTTCAGTCCGCTCGGCGATGAATGGGGCGCTTCTCGGGACGCTATACGGCGACCGAGCCGGGTAAACATCAAGTAACGCTTAGCTGCAAACAAACCGGGGCGACTTTAGAGGCTTCAATGTTCGTCCAAGGCGCGGCAACGGAACCAATCGGCCGGGCAGCACGGCCGGAGGTGCTTGAAGAAATCGCCAGAATTGACGCAGCGGCAAAGTGATTGCCGGGCAAAATGTGAGCGAAATTGTGCAGAGGCCTTTCGCAATTGCCCGAACCGCCAGCCACGGTGCGCCGTGTGCCGCTGTGGAGCCATCCAGTGCTTCTGGCGATGTTTGTTACACTGCTGGGGGCCTTTTGGGTGGCCCGTAAGAGCGTCGGTCTGATATGATGTTTGGTCAGCGATTGCAAGAGTCCGTCGATAAATTCACCGCAGAGGACGCGAAGGTGCGCAAAGGAATCGCAGGTGTAGATAAATCTATCCTGCCCACGCTGCCTCTGCGAAGCTCTGCGTCCCCTGCGGTTCAAACTTCCGGCGTTCTAACTAATGGAGGCAGACGATGAGTAGGATTCATTCTCAATATCAACTGCAAGTTCCTGCTACGCTGAAAAATCAGCTGCTCGATTTTCGCCGTCGGGTTTGGACGACGAAGATGACCGAAGCCGCCGGCGTGGCAGTGTTCAGCCTGGCGTTCATTTTCCTGTGCGTGTTTGCACTCGATCGACTTTGGGATACGCCCGTGTGGATGCGATTTGGTGCTTTGATTTTGGCGTTGGCGGGCTGCATGGTCGCGCCGTTTTATTTCCACCGCTGGGTGTGGCGACATCGGCGCTGGAGAATCTCGCGCGGTTGCTCAGTCATAAATTGCCGCGAGTGGGCGATCGGCTCCTCGGCATCATCGAACTTTCACACAGTGAAACCGAACAAGCGCGTTCGCGAAGACTATGCGAGGCCGCGATCGAGCAAGTGGCGGAAGACGCCGTGAAGTCGCGATTTCCGCGCCGCGGCGCCAAAATCTCGGCATCGGTTGTGGAGCACGCTGTCGGCAGTGTGCGTCGCTGGCGCGTTCAGTTTGTTCGTGCTGTTCCCGGCGGCGGCTTCCAATTCACTGGAACGATTTCTCTCGCCGTGGCGCGATACGCCGCGGTACACCTTCACCGCGATCGAAGCATTTCCAGCCATGCTGGTAGTTCCGCACGGCGAGCCGTTCACGGTGGTGGCCAAACTCGGCGACCGGACCGTGTGGCATCCCGCAGGCGGCACGGCGGAATTGGCCAACCAAGAACCGGTGAAAGCAGAACTGAATGATGGCACGTATACCTTCCAATTGCCGTCGATCCTTGAATCCAACCAGTTGACACTTTCAATCGGCGACTGGAAGCAAACGGTCTCTGTCGATCCGAAACTGCGACCAGAATTAACGTCGATCGTGGCGCAGATTTCGCTCCCCGATTATTTGGGCCGGCCCGAGCCGCAAAGAGCCGATGTCCGTGGCGGAGCAATTTCGCTGGTCAAAGGGAGCCGGGCGAGTTTCTCAGCCACTGCCAGCCGCAACCTCAATAGCGCACAAATCGACGATCAGCCCACGAAACCCGATGGCGCGACCATCTCGACGCCGGAAATGAGCTTCACCGAGTCGAAGCAACTGGCGCTGCAGTGGAAAGACGAATACGATCTGGCAGGCAAAGATGCGTTTAAGCTCGCCGTTTCGGTTCGCGATGACGAGCCGCCGACGTTGGCGGTGGAAGACTTGCCACGGCAGAAAGTGGTGCTCGACACTGAGCAGTTGGTTTTCAAAGTGAAGGCTCACGACGACTTCGGCGTGAAAAGCGTCGGCATGCAGTGGAAAGGCCGCCATCGGACATGGTCAAGACGCCGGCCGCGGGCGAGACAATGCTGGGCCTTGGCGGTAACGATAAAACCTCGTTCGAACTTTCCGGTACGTTTGCAGCCAAGTCACTGGGCATCGAACCGCAGCCAATTCAGCTTCGCATTTTCGCCGACGATTATTTGCCCGATCGCCAACGTGTTTATTCGGTGCCGTACACGTTCTATATACTCAGTCCTGAACAGCACGCCATTTGGGTCACCGAACAATTGAATCGCTGGCATCGCATGGCGTTGGAAATTCGCGATCGTGAATTGCAGTTGTACGAAACCAACAAGCAACTCCGCGAATTGTCGGCCGACCAGCTCGATCAGCCCGACACGCGGAAGCGAATCGAAAATCAGGCCACCGCCGAACGTGCGCTAACGGCCGACGGCTAACCAATCTAACCGCGAATGGCCAGGATCTGTTGCGCGAGGCGGCTCGCAATCCGGAATTGCCTGCCGATCAGCTGGAATCGTGGGCCCAGATGCTGGAAATCTTGAAAGACATCTCGGCCAATCGCATGCCGTCGGTTGCCGATCTGCTGAAGAAAGCTGCCGCAGCGCCGACCGTGGCTGGCAACCCGATGCCCGCGAAGAGTTCGCCCTCGGCCGGTCAGGTGCGAAATTCCGCCGCTGGAACGGGAGCCAAGACCGATGCCGAACCAAAGAAGTTCCCTCCCGCGCCGACGCTGACTGATACCGAATCGTCCCAACAGCCGGCGGAGGGCAAAGCCGGCGAAGGGACGGCAAAAGCCAAGCCAAAAGCCCCGCGCTTGGGCTTGCCGGTGACGACCCTGATTGGCAGCAGCAAGAATCCTCCCGCCAACAATACCCCGGCCGGTGAACAGGTCGATCGGGCCGTGAAAGAGCAGAAAGATTTGCTGGCCGAGTTCCAGAAAGTCGCCGACGAACTGAACAAAATCTTGGCGAATCTGGAAGGCAGCACGCTGGTGAAGCGGCTGAAGGCTGCCTCCCGCACGCAGTACGTCATTTCCGGCCGCATTAATGATCAGCTTAATGATACGTTCGGCGTCGAATTGGCTCGCGCCGCAGCAACGCCGCGCAAAACCTTTGATGAATTGCAACAAAAAGAGCTCAAGAGCAGCCAGGATGTTTCCTACATCATGGACGACATGCAGGCGTACTTCGAACGCCGGCAACTGGTAGCGTTCAAAACGGTTTTGGACGACATGCGCACGCAAGATGTCATCGGCAGTCTGCGCAAAGTCGGCGACGATTTGCCGAAGGAGCGCGGCGTCTCAATGTCGCAGTGCGAATACTGGTCCGACGTTTTGGATCGTTGGGCCGAAGATCTGGTCGAGTCGTGTAAAGGGGGCGCGTGCAATTGCCCGTCGCGGGCCAGCCTGCCGCCGGCAATTGTGCTGGAGGTTTTGCAGATTCTGGAAGGCGAAGTCAATTTGCGCGAAGACACCCGCGTGGCTCAGCAGGCTAAGGCGGCTTTGGAGGCCGAGAAATTCAACGCACAGGCCGGCAAGCTTTCCGATCGGCAGAAAGAATTGGCCGACCGTGTGGCGAAGGTTGTCGATCGGATTCGCGACCTGCCCGATGGCGAAACCGAGTTTGCACCGGAAATCGGTCTGCTGGGCGCCGTGAATGGCGTCATGAGTGAGGCGACCGAAATTCTGGCCAAACCGGAAACTGGCGCACCCGCCATTGCCGCAGAAACGGAAGCGATTGAACTGTTGCTGAAATCAAAACGGATCAATCCGAAGGCCGGTGGCGGTGGCGGTGCGAATCCTGGCGGCGGTGGAGGCGGAACGACGACCGACGCAGCGTTGACGATGGTCGGCGCCGGCGTAAATCAGAAGGAAGTTCGCGACGACCGCGGCATCACGCAGACGACCGGCCAAACCGGACCCGCGCTGCCGGAAGAATTCCGCACCGGACTCAATCAATACTTCAGCCGCTTGGAAGGCAGCGGCGGCGAGAAATAACGCGCTACAAGTTGTTAATAGCCGGCGGTGGGCACGTCCACCAGAGAATTGTGAATCGATGACGCATCGGCTGGTCTCTGGAGGGCGTTGGCCTCCGGCTAGTTCAAACTCAACAGAGTCGTTTAACTTTTCACGACGATATGAATCGCATACTCGTGTCGCTGGCGTTGCTGGGCATGGCGGGCTTGCTGCTGCCGCGGGTGGCCGGCACAAGCGGTGCTTCAACTTCAGGCGGTTCCGGCCGCTCGAGTCGCGCCGGCGAATCAGAATGCTGGTGATGCGAAGATTGACGTCGATGCGGATTTGAATCCGGCGGAGCAAGAGTTTTTCAACCAATATCAGCCGTTGTTAAAAGTCGAGCTGGCCTTTGCTTCCAGGGCTTGCAAGCTGAACAAAGAGCAGCGGAAGCTGCTGGCCGATGAGGGCAATAAGTGCCTCAAGCAAATGGCCCGCGATGCCGCCCGCGGACGGCAAGGAATGGTAGGCGGGTTTTTAATCGTCAATGGTCGGGCCATGCGGCAGTCGCTGATTCCGCGCAACGTTTTACAGCGCGACATCGCCACCGCCGTTAAAGCGAAACTGCCCGCCGAATTGTCCGAACAGTTTGCCAAGGAACAGGCGAAGCGGGCGGAATTCGAAAAGCAGACCATGATCGAGAACACCGTGGCCATGATCGACGCCAAAGTGCGGCTCTCCGCCGAACAGCGCGACCAGATTGCCGATTCGCTCCACAAAACCTGGAAAGAAAACGACATCCCGCAATTGGAAACTTTCATGTACGGCAACGATTTCCTGCCGCCGATTGCCGACAAGTGCGTTGTGCCGTTTCTGCGCGACGCGCAAAAAGCAGTGTGGCAAAATCGGAACATGCTGAATTCGGGCCGGGTGTTCATCAACGGCGGCGTCAATTTTGCGCCGGCCGGTGTTTTGCAAATCGACTTCGATGTTGAAGACAGCCAGTGATTTCGGACAATTGTTTGACTTGGGACAACCATTTTTCCGCTACATGCAAAAAGAATCGAGAGACCGCGGATTGACGCGTATTTTTTGATATGAGCTTCCAACGTCCCATTGCTGCTGATCCGCGAATTCCGTGCTTGCTTGGATTCCAATTCCACGGACTGCCGATATTGTTGCTCCTGGTTATTGGCCTCGTCGGCGCTCCACTGCTGGCGGATGACGATGACGAAGCCGCCGACGCCCAGCAGAACGGGCAGAATGTCAACCAGCCGCAATTCGTACTTACGCCAGAGCAGTTCGATCAATGGGTGTTCAACGGCATCGGCAATTGCGATCAGGCTATGAAGCAGCTCGAAACGCAAATCAACATGCGGATCGAAGCGATCAATCGGGTCTGCAAACTTTCCGAAGCGCAAAAACAGAAGCTGCACCTGGCGGCAGACAGCGATATCAAGCGTTTTCGTGACAAGTACGACGAGCTGAAGCAAAAACTGCAAAACACGCGGCACAACCAGAACGACATCAACAAGATTTTCACGCAAATTCAGCCGCTGCAACTAGAGTGGAACGCCGGAATTCTGGGGGATAGCTCGGTTTACAATAAAGTGCTGCACCGTACGCTCGACCCGGATCAATCGAACCACAGCGAAAAAGAAGAAGCCGAGCGCGATGCCTACCGCTATCAAGCCAAAGTGAAGCTGGCGGTGATGACCGTCGAAACTTCGATGCCGCTGACCGACAAGCAGCGCGAAGCGTTCATCAAACTGCTGCTCGAAGAAACCCACCCGCCAAAGACGTTTGGCCAGTACGATTTTTACGTGGTGATGTTCCAGGCAGCGAAGATCAAACCGGAGAAGCTGTCCGCTATTTTCGATGAGCCGCAAATGCGAGGTTTGAAACAAGCGTTTCAACAGGCGGAAGGCATGCAGCAAATCCTGAAGCAAGAAGGCGTGCTGCCGGACTGAGGCGATAAGCTGATGCGCAGCGGCCACGATTGGTGCGACTAGACATGAAGACTGACTACAAAACTGTTTCCATCGTACTGCTGGCGGCCTGTGTGATTGTCTTCACCTCCGGGCCGCAAGCGTTCGCTCAACTACCGGAACCGAAAATCGGCGAAGTGGTGCCGCGCGATGTGCGCGAAATGTACGACCGCGGGCTGCAGTTCCTGGCCAACTCGCAAACGGCCAATGGCGATTGGGACGATCCGCAAAAGGGCCCCGCCATCACCGGCTTGGCGTTGATGGCCTTTTTGGCTTCTGGCGAAGATCCGAATTTCGGGCTCTACAGCAGCCACATTCGCAAAGCGGTCCGCAACCTCATCAGCGGTCAGGATGCCAGCACCGGGTATTACGGCAACAGCATGTATCACCACGGCTTTGCCATGCTGGCGATGTCCGAATCGTACGGCACGGTCGACGATCGCAGTTTGTGGGCCGATGCGTCCGGCGGCAAACATCGCTCGATCGGCCAGTCGTTAGAACTGGCCGTGCGGGCGGCCATTACCTCGCAGAAGAAGAATTCGGTCGGCGGCTGGCGCTACTCGCCCGACTCGACCGATGCCGACACTTCGGTCAGCGGTGCCGTGCTGGTTGGCTTGCTCGCGGCGCGAAATGCCGGCATTGAAGTGCCCGACGAATGTATTGATCGGGCCATTGCCTATTATCAATCGATGACCGCACCGTCCGGGCAAGTTGGCTATTCCGGGGGTCTGGGTGGGTTTGACGAATCGATTCCGCGCATCTCGATTGCCACACTAGTTTATTCCCTGGCGCATCGCAAAGACCTGCCGCAGTTCAAAGCCACGCTTGGCTATCTTACCCAGCGCATCGATCAAAGCACGAACGGCGGTTACGCCGAGTACCAGAAGTACTACCAGGCTCAGGCGCTGTTCCAGGGCGATGTAGACGCTTGGGAAAAGTGGAACCGCCAACTGGTGCGGGAACTGAAGCAATCGCAGCTCAACGATGGCGGCTGGAACGGCCAATTCGGCAAATCGTTCGGTACCTCGATGTCGCTCTTGTCGCTGGCACTCAATTTCCGTTTCTTGCCGATCTACGAACGCTGAGGCTTTGGCCCATCATGCGATTTAGAAATGTCGGTTTTGCGTTGCTGCCGCAGCTCACTTTCGCTCTGCTGCTGCAGTTAATGTTTTCGGCGTCATGGGCGATGGCCGAGGATGGCAAGCTCGTCAAAATCGTCCATGTTCCAACGGGCAAAGTGCTGGGCATGGATGACGATTCAAACGAAGAGGGCTTTCAGGCAGTGCTGGCGGACGACGCAAAGAACGATTCGCGGCGATGGCGGATCGCGACAGACGGAGATTTTGTCAAACTGACCAATGTTAAAAGCGATAAGGTCCTCGACGTGTTCGGCGCAAAGAAGGTGGCAGATACTCCGATCATTCAATACACCGATAAATCGGTCCCCGTGAATGGCGTAGACCGCAGTCGAGAAATCGGTGGTCTCGACAATCAGCGCTGGGCATGGGAAGGCACCGGCAAAGAGCGACGGCTCAAAAACAAATGGAGCGAGATGGTGCTCGACGTCGATGCCGAAGGCCGCATTGTCCAGCGACCGTCTGATCCCAAAGCGCGCGGTCAGCTTTGGCGGGTCGCTGAACTCGACGAGGTCGTCCGGCCCGCGCATCTGCTGGCCGCCGGTCCAGCGCCGGAAGCCAAAGAACATTCCGTGCTGCGGCTGGCCAACGGCGATTTTGCCGCCGGCGAGTTAGCCGAGAGCGAGGGTTCGGATATCGTCCGCTGGCAAACCTCGATGGCTACCAAGCCGTTCGATTTTCTTGTGCCCGCGGTCAGTGCAGTGCAGTTTCCCATGCGCAAAGATTTCCCGAAGGCGACCGGCGATTATTGCATCGAGCTGGTCGGCGGCGACATGCTCTTCGGGTCGCTGCTTTCGCTATCGAAAGACGAGTTAGTCGCCAATTGCGGATCACTCGGCAAGTTGCACCTCAAGCGCGACAGTGTCAGCCGGCTGCTGCGTTGGGGGCAGGCTGCCGATGTCGTCTATTTTGGCCCCAATGGCATGCTGGGCTGGCAAGAGCCGTCCAAAACTTCGCTCTGGCACGATGAAGGGGGCGTCATTGCCACCGATCGGCCTGGAGCTAGCATTTTCGGCAAGGTCGAACTGCCGCCGCTGGCCATGATTGAAATCGAACTTTCCTGGAAGAGCAACGCCGATTTCGTTCTGGCGCTGGGGGTCGACAAGGACGACGAGAAATCGCTCCGCCACGCCATTCGGTTGGAAGCTTGGGGTAACAGCGTCAAGGTCACTCGCGAAGTCGATAACGACGCCGATCTGGCCGATCTGCAAGAAATCAAGCCCGGCCCGGGCCATGTGCATTTGCAAATGTATCTGGATCAGAAGAAGGGGCAGATTCGAGTTTCTTCCCCCAGCGGGCAGCAGCTTGGCGAATTGAAGGTTTACGATCCAAAATCGCAGGCGCTGCCCGGCATTCAGCTCATCAATCACAAAGGCGACGTGCGGCTGGAACGGCTGCGCATTAGCCGTTTAAGCGGCGAACCGCCGCGCGATTTGACGACCGATAAACCCCACGTTTCGCGGGCCGATGGCTCGATGGTGTTCGGCGACATTCAAAGTTACGACGCCGCGGCGGGCCAGTTCGCGGTTGCCCAGGGCGCGCGTGAAACACGCGTCAAGGCCGCCGAAGTTTCGAGCGTCGTTTTAGCCCTGCCCGACGATTCGCGCGCCGCCGGCTTACGGGCCGTGTTGCAAAACGGCTCGCGCATCAGCGGCAAGCTTGAAAAGGTAGAGCACGGCCATGTGCAGCTGGCGTCGACCAGTGTCACCGAAGCGCTGTCGCTGCCCATCGTCGATTTACAGGCCCTCGTGGTCTTGAAGCCCGACGCCCAGGCAGGAGATGGCGACGGTCGAATCGGCCGGCTGGAAATGGATGGCGTTCAGCTGCACGGCTGGCTCGCGGCCAGCAAAGGCCCCAGCGAAGAGGCCAGCTGTTTGGTATGGCATCCGCAATTCAGCAAGACAGATAGCCCGCTGCGAAGCGGCATTCCGGGCCGGATTGTGTACCGCGATCCACCGCCGCCGCAAGCAAAAGTAATTCAACCGCAAGTTCGCGGCCGCCAAATGGTGGTGGTGCCGGGAGGCGTCGCCGTGGTAGCGCAGGCCGGCGTGGTCGGCGGCGTCGTGCGCGCCTTTGCAAACGCCGACAACGCACAAACGTTCAGCCCGGCGATGCATTTGCGTACTGGCGACGTAATTCCGTGCCGGGTTCTGCAGATCGACGAAGAAGGCGTCACTATTCAATGGACATTGGCTCAGTCGTCCACGACCGACGTCAGACTTGTGCCGCACGAAAGAATCAAGGCCGTCGAGCTGGCGCCGGAAAACCGCGAGCGGCCGCTGGACAAGGTGCGGCGGGAACGGCTGCTGACGCTGCCCCGCATGCAGAAGAACAATCCGCCGACGCAACTGGTAGTCTCGACCAACGGCGATTACTTGCGCGGCCGGCTCACGGAATTGAACGCCAAATCGCTCAGCATGGAAGTGCAGCTTGAAACCCGCAAGCTGCCGCGCGGCAACATCGCCAAGATCATTTGGTTTCATCCCGACGAACTTGACGATTCCAAGAAGCCCGAGGAAGCGGCGCCTGAAACTGCCGCCAGCGTGCAGGCTTTGCGCAGCGACGGCGTGCGGCTGACCTTTTCGCCGGAGCGAATGGAAGGCACGAATTTGATTGGCACCAGCGCCGTGCTCGGCCCCTGCCGCACCGACGTCAATCAGGTGGATGAGCTGCTGATTGGTCAAGCCATTAACGAAAACGCCGCCAAACTCCGCTACGGCGCATGGAAATTGCACAACGCCGTGGAGCCGCTGTTTGTAAATGCCAGCAGCGACCCCAGCCAGCCCGATAAAAATGCCGGCATGCAATCGACGCTGGTCGGCAAGCCGGCCCCCGATTTCGAATTGAAGCTGCTGGCCGGCGGCAAGTTTCGCCTGAGCGAGCAGAAGGGCAAAATCGTGGTGCTCGATTTCTTCGCCACCTGGTGCGGACCCTGTGTGGCTGCGATGCCGCAAGTGGACGCAGTCGTGGATGAGTTTAAGGATCAAAATGTCCAGCTCGTCGCCGTCAACATGCAAGAAGATACGAAAACGATCAACGGCCTGTTGGAGCGGCTGAATTTGAAACCCACGGTGGCGCTCGATCAAGACGGCGTGGCGGCGAGCAAATACTCGGTCACCGCCATTCCGCAAACGGTCATCATCGACGGCGAAGGCAACATTGCCTGGCTCTTCATCGGCGGCGGCCCGACGTTCGGCGATCAGTTGCGCGACGCGCTCAAAGATGTAATCGCCAAGCCAGAGGCGAAACCGGAAGCCGAGCTCAAAACAACTTCTGAGCCGAAAGCTGGTGCGGGTTAATCATCCGCGCACAGATCATCGGCCAAGGTCTCATCGCTTGAAGCCACAATTTTGTCGCTCTTGTGTGTGGTGTGCCAACAGACATGCGGTTTGCGCCAAAGTGCGGGATTGGCGAACACTCGATCAACTGCAGCTACGAAGTGCGCCGGCTCTCGATTTGATTTAGAGCCCGCTGCCGCGGAAACCTGGTGGAAGGTCTGGGTCGTAAGTTGATCGGCTGCATTAATCACAGGCAAAGAAGTCAACTTAGGATGCACGGCAGCGGTGTCGTTGATTGTCGACACGCTTCCAATGATGGCAGAGATCTCAGACACAACTTCAACGGCGTTCGACGAACTGTCGACTGGTGAAGTGATATTGTCGACTGTCTGAACGAAATTGGCGGTGCTGCTAGCAACTGGCGAACTTTCTCCCCCGGCACTGCCGCCCCCTTGCGGTGCGGCACTGGCAATTAAATCGAGCAGCGTTTGAATATCGGTGTTTCGCAGCGACAGATCGCCCGTCACGTCACCGACATAAACCAAGTCGGCGCTGGTCATGTTGTGCTGCAACTTGTAATTGCCAGCATCGGTTAGCGCCAGCAACATGGCCTGAATATCGCCGGCGTCGCGCGCACCATTCAAATTGAAATCGCCGGCGACGGTGGTCGGCGCTGCCAGGCTGGAATTGCCAGGCGTGGCCGCGGCGGCGGCCCAATTCGTGGCATCATCGGCATAAATGCTGGCTTCCAGCCGCGTGAGCGACGTGCCATTTTGCTGATTCGGCTCCGTGGGCCACGGCGGAGCGCTTTGGTAATTCACTTCGTCCACCAGCAAATACGGAACGGCCGTTGGATCCTCCGGCGGCGGTGCATCGGGCCGCAGCAACCTGACCCGTTCGCCGGAGTTATCGAGCAAGCCCGAATACGGCCCGACCAATTGCACTTCCGGCCCGGTGTTGTAAGTCGCGCGGAAGTCGGCCAGCTTTGCGGCATCAGCCGGGTTATTCGGATCGAAATGCACCACCACCAGCGTGCCGAGCGGCGCCATCGAAACGCCGAGCGGAAAATCGAAACCAATGCCCTCGATTCTCCAAGGAACCGTTCCGACGCCAGCGAAGGTGCTGGAAAGCGGCACTGTCTGGTTCGTCAAATTCAACAGCTCGACAAATTCCAAATCGGCATTGCCGCCCACGGGGTTGTACATCAGCTCGCTGATTTCGACAGGGCCAATGCGCGGCCCGCTGTTAGTGTGCCCCAGCGTGAGTGTCTTCATCGGATAAAGCTCGCCGGCACCGTTGGGCCAGCGGCCGAACGATTCGCCATTGATGGCGGTGCCGAAATCGACGTGATCTTCAAAGGCTTGCAAGCCGCCAGTGTTGTCCACCGACATCAGCCACACATCATCGCCGGCCGCGGAAAGCCTGAACGAAACATTGGTGCCGATCGGCGGGCTGGCATTGAATGCCGATTCGTCGAACACCAAATACTGTCCGGCGCCGATCGATGTGCCATTGGGAATTCGATACTTCAGATAATTGCTGTTGGAGTCGCTCAAATACCATCCGCCGATGTCGATGCTCGATGCCGTCGTGTTGTAAAGTTCAATGGCGTCGACTTGCGGCAAATCGGTATGCGTGAGCACCTCATTGACCACCACACGGCCGACCGGCCCCATGCCAATCGCGCCGGGCGTGCCGCCGTATTCGTAACTGGAGCGCCAATTGGCCGGATCGTTGCCGGAACTTGTTGTGCTGATAATCTCCAGCGAGCTTCCCTCACCGTCCCGCGATTCGGCCAGGGATCAGTGTCACTGTAGTTGACCTGATCAATCAACTGATTGAACGGATCGAGCAGCACCACATTATCAGAAGAATCGCTCAGCGTGCCGGTGTATTGGCCAAGAATCGTCAGCCCGGCTGTGTTGTACCGCGTGGCAAAAGCCGCGGCGTTCTTGACGACCAGCACGCGCTGCCCGGGGTTGATGCTGACGTTGGGGAATGTGAAATCGACGGCCGAAGTCAGCCGGACGTTTTGCAAATTCACCGCTGCGTTGCCGGTGTTGAGAATCTCGATGTATTCGAAATCGTCGTCCGTGTAAGGGCTGCCGACCGGCGGTGCGTAAGGATGGTAGTTGATCTCGGTAATGCGCAGCGGCGGCGGCACGGCGGTCGTGCTGGTGGTAATGGTGGCATCCAGCGTCATGCCAAACACAATGTCGCTGCTCGTGGGAGACATCTGATGCACTTCGACGGCAATCACATTGTCGCCTTGCACCAACCAGTCGGTCGGGAACGTGAAGGGGCCTTCATAGACGGCGTTATCGACATTGCGCGTAGCCGCTGTGCTGTCGGTAATCGACGTGGGAGCAGCCGGCATGGCCAGACGATACACTTCGTGGCCGTTGATCCAAAACACGGCACCGTCGTCGATCACCGTATTGACCGTTAGTTGCACGGTGGAGGGCGCCGCGTTCAGCGTGAAGTGTGTGCGGAAGTAGTAGGTCATCCGACCGCTAGTGAGCGTCAGCGGCGTGGTCTTCGGCGCAGGCAGTGCGGACGTTTCGACATATAGCAAACCGCCGCCGTGAGCCCAAGAGGCATCGTTGAAGGTAGTGTCTTTCCAAGTCGAGCCGGGATCGCCAGTCTGGAAATACTTCCAGTCGCTAGTAATGCCAATCACCGGCACGGTCTGCACCGTGGTCGCCGGGACCGGGTTATCGATCCCGCCGTTGGGTGTGGCGAAGATTTGAAACAGCGGCCCACCATTGGGACTGCGGCCTTGCGATTTGTTCGATTGTTGCGTGCCGTAGATGATTTCATCGACACGGTTCAGCGCCGTATCAAACAGGCCGATCAAACCCTGCTCGTAACCAAGTTTGAAGCCCAGATGATCAGGCCCGCTGGCCGGAACGCCATCGGCGGTGAATACGATTTTTCCGCCGCCGGGGATAAAGTACAGCGGCGCAATTTGCTGGCGGTTCGGTCGGGAAATGGGATCATCGGTCAAATAAAAACTTCCGACATCAACCGGCGACGAACTGGGGTTGTAGAGTTCAATAAAATCTGAGCCCGAGCCGGTCGTGAACCACTCGTTGATCTTCACCAAATGGGGATCACCGACCGTGGCAAAAGCATTGGCCGCGCCAAACGTTGGAATGCCAAGTCCCCAGGTGCCATCATCGTGTCGAGCCAAAGAACGATCGGCAATCTGTAGTCCGAAGACCACGCTATCCACGAGCGCGCCGCCGTTGGCCACGGTATCGTACAAAAACACGCCTTCGCCGCTTGTTTTCAGCGAGAAATTCACTTTGATGCCCGGCGGCGTGACGGCATCGTCGCCGTACAATATCAAATATCCGCCCGCGGCCAGAATGGTGCCGGAACTGAAGGTGAATTTGCGGTTGCCGGCCGTGTCGGTAATGGCCATGCCGGTAAGATCGACCGACGAGGGGCCATCGTTGTACAGCTCGATCAGATCGGGCTTGGAGCCGTTCACATTCAGCGTCGTATCGTTCGAAGCCAACACTTCGTTAATCCGCACGTGGGACGTTAATGAGGAGTCCACCATCCAAGTCTGCGAAGTCGTAGCCTGCGACGCGTCCTGCCAGAAGCCCGCCGAGTTCTGTGTAATCACCTGCACGTTGTAAGTTCCGTCGGCCAGTCCCGTGAGTTGAATCGGCGGAACAACAGTGCTGGATGTTCCTGGATTTGTCACAGCGACCGTACTGCTCCAAGCGCCGCCATTAATGCGATATTGGTACGCGTAAATGTCGGGGCCGCCGACGGTCAGCGTGGCTGAGGTGCGCCACGTTGGCGACGCCGGCTCGCCAGAAATCGAAGCGCCGGCCGGCACGTTGGCTCCCATGTCACGGCCGTTGGGTCCCGTGCCAATGGCCGGACCTGGCCCGGAGCGCAAAACCAATTGGGTTCGTGGATCAGTGATGCCGGTCGTCTGCAGAAGTTGTGGGTCGAGATTCGAATTCCCAAGGCCGGGATAAACCGTCGCGGTCGAAAGAATCGAGTGGTTGACGGTGATATCGGTCGTGGTGCCATCGCTGTTGACATTTTCGAACACCAGCGGTGTATCCCAAATGATATTGCCGTCTAGGTACACTCCTTTGCCGGGCACAATGCCCGATCGCAGCGGCTCGTCGAAATTAATCGCCGCAATGGTCATGTGCACGAAGGTGTTATTCACCACCGTGGCGAAGGCGCCTTCTTTGGCGAGGATAGCTTGATCGCAATCGTAGAAATAATTGCGGACAATCGTCCATTCGGAAGTATCTGCGCCGTTCTTGCCGCCGGAGATGGCGCTTGAGGTGTCCGGATTGCTGGGATCGGTAAGATGAGCGCCGATGAATACGTTGCCTTCGATCTGCGCGTCGGTGCCGTCCAAATCCAGAATGTCGTCTTCGCTTCCCAAGAAAGTGTTGTCGAGAAACTGCACAATCGGACCAGGCCGGTTGCCGCCGGTGAAATCGATCACATCGTTCGAGCCTGTTGCCTTTCCAAAAGTGTTGCCCTGGACGAGCGCGTATCCGTTGACCGGAAACGTTCCGGTGTAGTGCATCGGTTCGACATTGGTCGTAGCGGGAATTGTCGAGTTCGTCAGCCGGAACGAGCTGCTGGTGATGTTCAGAATATGCGTCGTGGTGTTGAGCCAAACGACGTGATCAATGTTCAGCACCGCCGTGCTAAGCACGACGTTTTCAGACGCCGAGCCGGCAAATTCCTGATCGAGATAGGCGATCTCGTTATCTTGCTGCGTGTTTTGAATCGTGATGTGCTGCCAAGCGCTGGCCGCGCCGGGAGTTTTCGTGAAACGGATGCGTTGCAAGTCGGTGCCTTGGGCCAGAATTCGACCGCTGACTGTCAGCCCGACGCCAGCATCGAAATAGACGGTCACGCCGGGATCAATTTGCAACGTGCCATTGACGGGCACCGTCAGATTGGCTGTCACGCGGTACGGTCCGCCGGCGACAGTCCAATGCGTCGTTCCGGTGGGCAAAGTTCCCGAGACATTCGTCGTCGTGCCGGTATCGCGCCAAATGTCGATATAAGTGCGGTCAAACTCGACGCCGTTTTTATCGAGCGATTGCACAAGAACTCGATTGATGCCGGGCCGCAGCGCAACATTGGTAGCCGACCAGGCGGCCTGCCACGGCGTCCAAGTCGCCGCCACCCCGTTAACCAGCACCGACGCCGTTTTGACAGCGTGCGACGTGCCCGTCAGGTTTACAGTCGTCCCGGTGGTGTGGTAGTAACCGTTTTGTTGCGTAAGCGTGCTGGCAGCCGTAGTGTGTTGCGGAATTTGAGACAGCACGTTGTTAATACGGTTGGTAACGAACGACTTCATCGTCTGTCGCGTCGAGCCATCGACATAGCTGCCTAGTACATTGTCGATCAGCGGTTCAATGTTGGCCGGTGCAAACGTTGTGTTGATTTGATTCAGAATTGCGTCGTAATACCGCGGCGCAATGGCCGGGTTTTTTAGAAACCGGCTGATGGTCGCCAGGTTGGCGGCCCGAAAAATACTTTCCGTCAGATTGGGAGTCGTGTCGCCGCGGCCGAGGATGGTGTCCAAATCATGAGCGACAATCTGAAAGCGTGTGTCGGTCAGACCGCGATACAGGGCATAGTCGTCGCCGTAGCCGGTGGCCAGGGTGGTTTCCTGGTTACCAATCAAGGTGTTGACGGCGAAATACTTGAGCCACTCATCGACATTGATATTCTGGTCGAGCGCGGCGAGGAACTGGGCATCGGGAGTTTGGGTGCTATCGAAGACCTTGGTCAGATTGATGAGGTCGGTCCAATCGTCCTCTTCGGAATTTGTTTTCTTATCGTACGAAATACGGTAGGCGTCGGGGTTCGGGCCCAAATAATTCAAATTCGCCAAATGGCTGCCATCGACACCGCGATAATAGTTGCCCGAGCTATCCAGCGGAAAATGATCGTTAACAAACTGCGAGTCTTCTTCCTCGAGCGACGAATAGGAGTTGAACATATCAAACTGCGAGACCGCGAGATTCGAGTTATTCACGCGCACCTGCATTGGCAGTGCAGTCTGCGTCGGCAGACCGGCCATCTGAAAAATAGCGCTGCCGATGATTTCTTCCATCGAAAAACGGCCGTTCAGATTGATGGCCGTGGCGCTTTTCCACGGCAGATCGCTGTTGATGTTCACCCGGTAGTTGTTGGGCTGCACGTCCCGGCTGCCGCCGCCGCGGTTGCGGATGCCGATGGTGTAGCGCACATCGGTACCGGTCGAATCGACATATACAAACGTGCCGTTCATCTGCGCATTGCTGTCTTGGCTCGTGGAATTGGGCAGTCCGATGGTGGCTAATTCCTGGCGTTCGGCCTCGGTCATGATCAGCTTCATCAGCGGTTGCGTACCGGCATACGGCGTGTCGTCAACCTGATAAAGCGCGTTGGCGCCTTGCGTGCCCAGTTGATCGGTGGGCGCCGGCCAGGTGCGCGTTTTCGTACCATCGGTGGCCGAAACGTAAAACTCGACAACCGTGTTTTCGGCAAATGGCGGAATCGCGGCGGTCCAAATGTCGTCGTGAGCCACGGCGTCGCCGTTCAGTCCGTCATCGTGCATCGCCACGGAAGTGAACGGCGGCGGCGAAAGTGAATCGGGGCGATAGAATAACGTGGCTGATTGCGCCGTGCCCAATTCGTCAACCAATCGCGCGGTCACAGTTACGGTGTCCGTCGATTTCGGAATGACCGGCACCTGTTTCAAATCGAGCACCATCGGCGCGATGTTGGTGCTGGCGACCGAATTCGCCGCCCCGGGCGTGCCGCCGACAACGCTGCTGGCTGCCCAGTTCTGACCAAAGTCGTTTGGTAAATTCGGATTGATGAGTTCCAGCGAGCTGCCTAATCCATCGGCAAGCGAAGTCCAATTCCATCCCTGATGTCCGTGATCGGTCAGCCGCAATGAAATGATGTTGCCTGTAGCCGTGGTTGCCGGCGTGCCGGAGACGGTGATGTTGAAGGTGGAAGCAGTGGCCCCGGAAATTGTAAACGTGCCGTTGTATTCCGGCTGATCGGCGCCGGAAATTTGCACGCTGTCGCCGTTGACGTACCCGTGGCCAGGAATGGTGACGGTGGCGGTCGAACCACTGCGCGTGATGGTCTCAACCAGGTCTCGGCCACGACCGCGCTCTCGAAAGGCCCAGTCGCCTTGATCGGCGTAAGTGACTTTGTCGATGACGGCACCGACCGAGTTAATCAATTCCAACGTATCGCTGGAGTTGCTGAGCCGGCCGGTCCAGCCACCGACAACATTGGTCACGGTCGGATACTTGGCCTGAAACTTCGCCACATCGGCCGCAACCACCAGATATTGTCCGGCGTTGAGGGTGGTCGCACCGAAAGTAAAATCGACCCCCTTGTCGAAACGCCAGCCAGATAAATTGGCTGGCTGATCGCCACGGTTAAACAGTTCGATGTATTCGTGTCCCAGATCTCCGGTGTTGGAGTGGAACATGATTTCGCTCATCAACACATCGGCCGCCAACGGTAAGCGAAGTTCCAGTTGCTCCAGCATGGCGCAGAAGACCCGCGCCGCTTGGATTTAGCCTGACGCTGTGCTTGCTGAGGTGATCTTGATCGACGCCGAGGCTTTGATGTGCGTAGAAGCTTTGGACCACCGGCCGCCATTTGTTCCCCTGCTGCGCCGCACCCCGAATGCGGGCGTTTGCCTGCCTGCTTCACGTAGTGTCTCCTCTTCCGCTGCTGATGCGGATTCCCCCGTCCAGAATTGTCCCACAATGTCTCCGGCCAAATTTACTTATAACCGCTGGCGTGCCGAAACAGAAATGATTTTTCGGCCAATTTGCAGAAAAACGCGATAGCAGAGCGTAGATCGGGCTCGTACAGAGACCATCGGCCAGCGATCAATCATCGTCGTCGTTGTCAGTTCGTCCGCGCGGCGTTGGCATTTCGGAATGCGTGCCTTTGACCGTTTTCCAGACGATCTGATTCAACTCTAAAGATGGGGCTGCATCGGCGTGAGTGAAGTCCATTCGATCCGATCGCACGGCCATTTCACGCCGCAGATCCAGCATTCCCAAATCGCGAGCCTGCGGGTTCATTTCAGCAACCAGCGATTGCGGCGGCGCAATGGCTTGAAACGGCTCGGCATTGGTGGGTGACGTGTCCCAATCCAGAATCGGATCGGCCACCGCGTCGTACTGACAGAGAGGTTTGAGACCCAATAGCAGTTCCATTGTTTTGAGCATACTGTCGGTGTTGTGAAATCGGTGATCGACGCTGTGAGCCTTGATCCACGGGCTGATCACAAAACCGATGGTGCGGTGCGCATCGACATGGTCGGCGCCGCTTTGAGCATCGTCTTCGATCACAAAGATCGCCGTGCTTTCCCAAATCGGGCTGTGACTAATGGCTTCAACCACTTGGCCCACTGCGTAATCGTTGTCGGCAACATACGATTTTGGCGTGTGTTTGCCGGATCGTGCCGCGACCGTGTGATCTGTCGGCAGACGGATCATCATGAGTCCCGGCACTGTGGCCCGCTCGCATCTTTGGCCAGCATCATCTGGAATTCGCGATTCCATTCGGAGAACCGGCTCGCCGCTTTGTGCTTTCCGTATGTCTTTGTGCTGAACAAGCACGCGGCATCGCCCGATTTGTTGAAGTACATGCTGGGCGCATCGCTGTCGGGATATTCCATATCGAAGCGGCGAAAGTCGATGTCGGAGATTCCTTCTAAGTCGTGCCCCGGCGGCAACAATCCGACGGCATCGGGATAATTATCGATTGCGGTCAGCGCACCAACACGGCTATCTGCTCCGTACAGGAAGAACCCGTAGTTGCGCAACGAGACGCCCGCTTCTTTCGCCGTATCCCACAGGTTGCGTCCCGTGCTGGCGACATCCGGAATGGCCGGCGCGCCGTTTTTGAATGCAGGCAAATTCGAAACCGGCTTACCGTCTTTGTTGTGCTCCGGTACACCACCGGTAGGATAACCGTTGTTGGCCCCTTCAAAATCGAACGCGCGGCCACGGCCCGAATAGTTGTACGGCACATTGCGAATCACGTAGGCGTTGGCCATGCCTTGTGTGCTCCACACCCAGCCATCGCCGCTAACTTCGCCGCACGCGTACAAGTTATCGAGCAGCACGAATCGTTCGGCCAGTGCATGCTGATTCGGCGTGATGTTGCGGCCAAAGAGCACCAGCGACGCATCGCCGTTGCCCTCTTTGATATCGCCCAGCACTTCGTCGTATGTGCGGTTTTCTTTGATGATATAAATGACGTGCTTGATTTTTCCGGCTGCCAAGCCGATGTCGGCGAGCGGATTTTTTTTGGGCCGGCTGAGTGCGTCCAAGCGATTGTTCTTCAGCACCTCCTGCGTCGCTGCCTGCAATGCGTCGCCGCTGGGCATATCAATGATGCTGACGCTGCCGTCCATAATACTGAGAATGTAGCCCGATTTCCGTAATGGATCATGCGGATCGGCCTTGTTGTTCGGATTGCGAACACTGCTGCCTTTGGCATTGGTAACGATCACTTTTTGACCGTGGCTGCTAACCGCGATTGCGCTGGGATACCAGCCGGTTGAAATATAGCCGCTAACTTCTGATTTCCCGAGATCCACCACGGCAACTGCGTTCATGTCGCCCAGCGTGACGTACAGCGTTTTTTCATCCGGCGACAAAGCCAATGCAGTGGGCGTCGCGCCGGCCAGATCGCGCGCTGCGGCGGGGCGGAGTAAAATCGTGTTCACAACCGTATCGGTCTGGGTATTGATGATCGAGATGGTATCGCTCAGCGAATTGGCCACAAACAACTGCTTTTGATTGCGAGAAAGCAACAGCGAAACTGGACGAGCGCCGGTCGGCACGGTGGCGGTAACTGTTGGCTTGATTGGTTCGCCGGCGTTGAGCACATAGACACAATCGTCGCGCTCCGCGGCGACATACACTTTGCTCCCATCGTGCAGCACCGCAATCGCCAGTGGAAAATTCGACGTGCCGCCGTGGCTGGCCGAAAACGTATATCGGCCGATTTCCTTCTTCGTCGCAATGTCGTAAATCGCCACACTACCTGGGAAGTCGAACGGATTGCTTTCTCCCGCCGCGTTGTTGGCGACGTATAACCGACCGCCATCGTCGAGGGCCAGGCCCGCGGGAAAATCTTTTTGCCGTGTGGCGATATGATCTTTCGCGACCAACGTGCCTTTCTCGTTCTGCGACAGCACGGCAATGCTGTCATGTCCACCCTGTGCGGCGTAGACCACGTTGTCTTTGGAAATCGCCAGACCGTAGTACAGGCCGTTTGTCTTTTGCACAGACGAATGGGGTGGCGCTGCCGGCGGTTTCGCCTGGCGGTTGCGGCATCGGTTTGCCGGTTGGTTGGCGATTCACAAAAATGAGATGCGACACCACCTTGCCGGTCTCCATGTCAATCGTCCACAGCGCCTGGCGATAGCCCATGTCGCCGACGAAGGCGTAACGGCCATTTGGCATGACCGCGATACTCATCGGCATGTTGCCAATCATCTGTTGTCCGGCAGTCAGCCCCGCAATACTCCGGCCGGTTATTAGTGGCTCGTGATCTACCTCGGTGGCGGATTGCTTCTGTGCCAAAAGGTGTGCTTGAACACCGCAGATCATGACGAAAAGCAATAGAGTTATCTGAACCCTGAGTCGCATAAAGTTCTTTCAAAAAGCATGGTGCTACCGTCGGCATAATTGCCGCAGCCAACTGCCTGTCGTGCCCTTGTCTTGTCCAGACTTTTAGCATTAAACTTGCCTCGGCGCGAACATTCAACGGCTTGAAAACCAGGCAATCAATCAGCCGAACATGATGCGGGCGAAGCACGTAGATTCTAACAGGTGGCGCATGTTTTGGCGCCAATTTCTGGAAAGTTCCAGGTTTGGTAATTGTATACTCCTCAGGAATCGACTCTCTCAGTAACGAGATCACTTATGCGAATTTTAGCGGCTATTCGGTATTCGATTTGGCATTGGCTTTTCGCGGTCGGCTTGATTGCTCTGCCGGCCATGGCGGTGGCGGCCACCGCCAATCAATCGTCGCTGAAAAGCGGCGTCGATCGGTCGGCGTTCGACACTGCGATCAAGCCCGGCGACAACTTTTTTGAGTACGTCAACGGCAACTGGATCAAGAACAATCCGATTCCCGCCGAGTACAGCCGCTGGGGTGCTTTTCCGAAATTTCGCGATGATAATCTTGCGAACCTGCGAAAAATCGTCGAGGGACTGAACAGTAAAGGGGAGAAGCTCGACCCGAACGAACGCAAGCTGCGCGATTTCTATGCCTCGGCGATGGATGAAAAGAAACTCGATGATCTGGGCGCCAAACCGCTGACGCCAGAGTTTGAGAAGATCGCGAAAGTCAATACGCCCGACGAGCTGATCACCGAAATCGGCCGACTGCACGCCAATGGCATTTCGGCGCTGTTCTCTTTCTCGGTCGATCAAGACGAAAAGCTTAGCACCCGTTACGCCGCTCAATTGTGGCAAGACGGTTTATCGCTGCCCGATCGTGAATACTACCTGGGCAAGAGCGAGTATTTCGAGGGCATTCGTTCCAAGTATCACGACCACGTGGCCAAGATGCTGACGCTTTTGGGCGATTCGCCGGAGGTCGCCTCTGCTGCCGCCGATGTCGTGCTGAAAATCGAAACCCAACTGGCCGAGGCTTCGCGCACGCCCGTCGAGCTGCGCGACCGTGAAGCCCAGTACAACAAAATGACCGTGGCGGAATTGGCGGAGCTCACCCCGAATTTGAATTGGAATTTGTACTGGAAAGCGGTCGGTGTGAAAGACGTGACCGACGTGATTGTCGGCCAGCCGGAGTTTTTCAAACAAGTCAATTCGATGCTGAAGTCGGTTTCGGCCGCCGATTGGCGAACGTACCTGCGGTGGCACGTCATCCATTCCACGGCCCCCTATCTCAGCGATGCCCTCGAAAAAGAGAACTTCCATTTTTACGGCGAAGTGCTGCGCGGAGTGAAAGAGCAGCAGCCGCGCTGGAAACGGGCGATCGGCACACTCGATCGCCAAATGGGCGAAGCATTGGGCCAACTGTATGTCGAAAAGTATTTTCCGCCTGCCGCTAAAACACGGATGGATGAGTTGGTGGAGAACCTGATGGCCGCCTACAAAGAGCGCATCGAATCTCGCGATTGGATGAGTCCGGAGACCAAGAAGGAAGCCTTGGCGAAGCTGGCCACGGTGCGGCCGAAAATCGGTTATCCCAGCAAGTGGCGCGATTATTCGGCACTCGACATCGGCGCCGATTCCTATGTGCAAAACGTGCTGCGGGCAGAAGCGTTCGATCACAAGCGGCGAATCGATCGCTTGCACAAGCCAGTCGATCGCGATGAATGGGGCATGACCCCGCCGACGGTAAACGCCTACTACAATCCCACGCAGAACGAGATTGTTTTTCCCGCGGGAATTTTGCAGCCGCCGTTCTTCGATCCGACGGCCGATGACGCCGTGAACTACGGCGGCATTGGTGCCGTGATTGGCCACGAAATTACGCATGGTTTCGACGATCAAGGCAGCCGATCGGATGCCGAAGGCAACTTGCGCAACTGGTGGACCGCGGAAGATCGCGCCCGCTTCACCGCCAAAACCGACAAGCTGGTCAAACAGTATGACGACTGCGTGGCGGTCGACGATTTGCACGTGAACGGCAAGCTTACGCTCGGAGAAAACATCGCCGATTTGGGCGGCGTAGCCATCGCTTATGCCGCATATCAAAAATCGCTCGACGGTAAACCGGCGCCGGTCATCGATGGCTTTACCGGCCCGCAACGGTTCTTCATCGGCTTCGCCCAAGTGTGGCGTGGCCTCAGCCGCGATGACGAACAGCGCGTCATGGCCCGCACCAATCCTCACTCGCCGGAGCGCTTCCGAGCCACCATTCCGCTCTCCAACATTAACGCCTTTTATGAGGCTTTCGAGGTGAAGCCGGGCGAGAAAATGTATCGCCAGCCGGAAGATCGGGTGGAGGTGTGGTGATTGCCCTGCCGTTGTCCATTTCCTCGTTTTTGTGGGCAACTGCGGCGAATCGCTGATTTCATTTCCAATCGCCGCGGCCTACAATCGTATCTATTCGGGCGTCACGATTAACCATTGGGGGAGATTGCAGAGATGAAAAACAAAGAAGGTCGCGGCAGTCGGCGTGATTTTCTCAAACAAACCAGTGGAGTGATTACCGGCGCGGGGCTGGGTTTATCGGCCCCGTATTTCATTCCACGATCTGTTCTTGCGCGAGTAAAGAGCCGGCGCCCAGCGATCGAATCCTCATCGGTTGCATCGGCACCGGCAACAAGGGGCGTGCGAATCTCGGCGCAAACTTGAAAGACACTATTGCCGTTTGTGATGTCGACTCGTCGCGTCTGGCGGAAGCCAAAGACCGCGTGGAAAAGGCCAACGAAAAACCGTGCGCTACTTACGACGACTATCGCCGGCTGCTCGATAACAAAGAGATCGACGCGGTGGCGGTCACCGTGCCCGATCACTGGCATGCGCTGATCACGATGGATGCCTGCGCCGCCGGCAAGGATGTGTACTGCGAAAAGCCGCTGTCGCTGACGATTGCCGAAGGTTCGGCGATGGTAAAAGCCGCGCGGCAGCACAGCCGCATCGTCCAAACCGGCAGCCAGCAGCGCCTCCGATAAACGATTTCGCCTGGCCTGCGAACTGGTGCGATCAGGACGTTTGGGGAAGATCAGCGAGGTGCATATCGGCATTCCTAAAGTGAATTTTCCGGGTCCCGCCGTGCCGAATTCCGATCCGCCCAAGGAATTGGCGTACGATTTTTGGCTCGGTCCCGCGCCGCTGAAACCGTACAACCAGAAGCACGTGCATTACAACTTCCGCTTCTTTTGGGACTACGCCGGTGGACAGATGACGAACTTCGGCGCTCATGATTTGGACATCGCCCAATGGGGTTTGGGGATGGATGAAAGCGGCCCGGTGGCCATTGAAGCAAAAGCCCGCTTTCAGCCCGACGGTTGGTATGAAGTGCCGGAGTGGTGCGAGGTAACCTACGAGTACGCCAACGGCATCAAAGTCATTTGCGTCCAAGGCCAACAGGGGGGCGCGACCTTCGCAGGCGAAAAGGGCAAGATTCACGTCGATCGCAGCCGGATTGAATCGGATCCAGCAGAAATTGTGCAAGAGCCGCTCACGGCCAGCGACGTGCATTTGTATGAAAGCAACGATCACTGGGGCAACTGGAAGCAGTGCATCAAAAGCCGCAAACTGCCGATTTGCGACGTGGCCATCGGCCACCGGTCGGCTACGGTCTGCCACTTGGGTAATATCGCCATCCGCACCGGCCGCAGAATTCAATGGGACCCGGGGAAAGAAAAAATCGTCGGCGATGAAGAAGCCGCTGCCATGATCAGCCGACCCTACCGTGGGCCGTGGAAACTGCCGGTTGGATAGTGCGAATGAGATTACTCATATCGCAGGGCTTCAATCGGATCGAGCCGTGAAGCTTTCCATGCCGGATAGAATCCGAAGCCGACGCCCACAACCACCGAGACAACCACCGCGGCGATGACCGCCGGCAGCGATGCTTCGGTTGGCGAGTAGCGGAAGTAGCGCACTAGCATCGTGGCGCAGCGGCCGGCGGCAATGCCCATCGCACCGCCCAGCACGCACAGCACCACGGCTTCAATCAAGAATTGCCGCAAAATGTGGTGCGAGCGGCCACCAACGGCCATGCGCAAGCCAATTTCCCGCGTGCGCTCGGTCACTGAAACCAGCATGATATTCATAATGCCCACGCCGCCGACCAATAGCGAAATGAGTGCAATGCAAAAGATCAGAGTGCCGATTTTTTCCGATGTTTGTGTCAATGTCTTGTTGAACTCGGCCATGTCGCGGATGTTGAAATCGTCCGGTTCGTCGTCGCGCAAGTGATGCCGCTCGCGCAGCACTTGGGTAATTTGCTCGATGGCCAGCGGAATCTGTTCGGCCGAAACCGCCTTGACCGTAATGGAATCGACATTCGTAAAGCGCACTGGCTGCGGGGTATCGGCGGCCTGTGTGGTTGAAGGCACCGGATACAAGGCCGTGCTGCCTGGATAGAGCTTGTTCAGTGTGTTGACCTGGTTCGAGGTTGCCGAACTCGCGGCGGCTGCCGCGGCAGACTGATTCTGGTTACCGCTGCTGCCGGAAATGCGGAACTTCACGGTTGTCCACGGCAAGATGACAACGTCGTCTTGATCCATGCCGACCATGTTCGCCCCTTTGGGGCTAAGCACCCCGAGCACTCGCAGCGAAACATTCTGCAAGCGGAGGGTCTGTCCGACAGGCGAACGACCTTGGAACAATTCCCGCGCGATGGTTCGTCCGATGACGCACACTTTGTTGGCACTAGCGACATCCCCGTCGGAAAACATCTGCCCTTCGTCGAGTTCTTCCCAATCGCGAACCCGCAGATACTCGGGCGTTACTCCATAAATGTTCATGGGCAGCCAGTTGCGGTTTCCATACACCAACGTGCCGCGCGTCCACACCATGGGGGCGACGGCTTCCACGGCCGAGCAGCGGACGGCGATTTCGTCGGAATCGGGCGGAGTGAGCGTGATCACACTGCCAGAGCCGAAGCTGATGCCGCCGCTGGCGGCCGCGCCGGAGCGAATTTGCAAGTTGTTCGCCCCCATGCCGGCGATGGTTTTTGCGTTCGCCGCTTTAACCCCTTGGCCAATTTCGACGGTGGCAATCACCGCGGCAATGCCAATGATGATGCCCAAGGTGGTGAGAGCGGCCCGCATTTTGTTGCGCCTCAGCGCGCCAATCGCTGTGCGGAATGTCGTCGGCAATAGCGCCGCGATCGCCGCGCCTCGGTGATGATGCGCTTGAATGTTCGGATCATCTTCGTCCTCCGGCTCGAGCACAGGAACTTTGATTGATTGCGGTTTTGCGGCAACCGCAGCAGCTGAAATGGCAACAGATTCTGCGCGAACCGCGGTTACCACACCACCGGCGGAGGGAGCCTGACCACCGCCCGTTGCGGACGCAAAACTTCCCGCAGTGTATGAGTGACCATTGCCGGCAGTATTTCCATTCCCGTTACTTTCGCCGTTCAAAGCCAGTACGTGCGGGCCACTTGAATGTGGTCCGCTGCCATGCCCGCCGGGCCAAGGCGCTGGGTCCGTCACGTTCCACCAAGCCATCGGCAAGCCAAATGGTGCGATGGGCATAGCTGGCAACCTTCGCATCGTGCGTCACCAGAATTACGGTGATTCCCGACGCGTTGAGCTGCTGGAACATCCGCAAGATTTCCACGCTGGTGTGCGAATCGAGATTACCTGTCGGCTCGTCCGCCAACAGCAACGCCGGCTCATTGACAAGCGCACGAGCAATGGCCACCCGCTGCTGTTGACCACCCGACATCTGCGATGGTTCGTGGTCGAGCCGCGTCGCCAGGCCCACGCGTTTCAGCAATTCGACAGCCCGCTCGTGCGAATCGTGTAGCGACGGCCGATTGGCGCGTAATCCAACGGCATCAGCACGTTGTTTACCGCCGAGGTGCGAGGCAGCAGGTTGAAACTCTGAAACACGAAGCCCAGCTTGGCGGTTCGCACCAGCGCCCGTTGATTGGGCGTTAGCTCGCTCATCTCCGCGCCGTCGAACCAATACTTGCCGGACGTGGGCCGATCGAGGCAGCCCAAGATGTTCATCAGGGTCGTCTTGCCAGACCCGGAAGCGCCCATCAGCGCAACCATTTCGCCGCGCTGGATCGAAAACGAGACGCCCTTGAGCACCGGGACGTCGATTTCGCCCAGGTGATACGTCTTCGTGATATTTTCGACTCGGATCAATTCCATGGAATTCCGCTCTTGGCTTTTCTCGAACCAACCGGAGGTTGCAACGACCGCATCGTGAGATTAGCCGCGCTTTCTTCCGAAGATCTGCGGGGCAAATGGATTCTTGGCATCTGCATTCCGATCTTCGCGAATCTCCCCAGTTACAACCACCAGCCCGTCTGTTACTTCAGGACCGGAGATTTCCGTCGACAATCCGTCGGTCGGGCCCAGCTCGACCTCAATTGGACGGACATATTCTTCATCTTTAACCCACACGGTGCCTTGATTGTCTCGCGGTTTGGATCGCGGAGCCGACCGAGCCGAGCCGCCGGGACCGCCCTTCTCTCCCCCCTGTCCTCCCTTGTGGCGTTCGCCGCCCGCAGGCCGTTCGTCGCCGGATGTGGCCGCCATCATGGCGGCAAATTGATCTCGAAAGTTCGGCGACACCTGGTTCGGCCGCGGCTGCCAGGTAAGCGCGGTGTTTGGCGCCAAGAGCACGTCTTTCCGCTCGTCAACTTCAAACTTCACATCGGCCGTCAAGTATGGAATCAGCTTCAACTCTGAATTATCGGTGGTGATTTCCACCGTGTACAAGACGACGTTCTGAGTCATGCTCGCGTTGTACCGTATCTTCGTGACGGTGCCGTGAAATACGTCGTTGGGAAAAGTATCCACCGTGAATCGCACCGGCATGTTGAGCTTAATGCGGCCGATGTCCGCCTCATTAACCGAAGCCCAAATTTCCATCTTCCGCAAATCCTTGGCGATCAAAAACAGGCTGGGGGCGTTCAATGCCGCCACAACGGTCTGACCGATATTCACGCGCCGATCAATAATTGTCCCCTTCACCGGCGACTTGATGATCGTATAACCCAAATTCGTTTCGGCCAGTTGCAACGCGGCCTCGGCTTGTTTGATGGCGGTCACGCCCACATCGGCATTGGCTTTGGCGACCTCGTAGTTGGCTTTCGTCAGATCGAAATCGCTATCGGAAATGCCTTTGATGGTCGGCTTCGACGCTGTCGCCGTGGCGGCATTGGCCGGCTGAGGCGAGTACGACGTGGGCTGGTTGGTGTAGCCGGAAAGGCTGGGAAGATTCAAGTCGTGCAGCTTTTGCGCCGCAACCACTCGGCTTCGGCCTGATCGCGTTTGGCTTCTAATTGCACCAGATCGGCTTTGGCCCGATCCAAAGCAGCTTGTGCTTGGTCGCGGTTGGCGCGGTAGACGGAATCGTCGATCCAAGCCAGTACCGTGCCTTCGTCCACCGGCGAGTTATAATCGACTTCTTCCTCGGTAAATTTAGGATCGTTCGTGCCGCGCAGATCCTTGCCGAATTTGTAGATTTTGCCTTGCACTTGCGCACCGACGTCGATCAACTCTTGTGGCTCGACCGTGCCGGTTGAATTGATGGTCACCAGCAGCTCGCCACGTTTGACGACAGAGGTTTTGAAATTGCCAACAGGCTCGGGGCTGACGAATTTCGTGTACAGCAGCGTGCCGCCGGCCAGCAGGGCAATGGTTGTTAACGCGATGAAGAACGTGCGCATGGAAGTGTGAGTGTGGTAGGGTGCGGTGGGCCACTCTGAACGGGTTACGACGGTGGCGGTGGGAAAACTTTAAGCGATTTACTTGCAGGCGCTGAGCAGGACATTCAGCGAGGTCAAGACTTCCTTTCGTGATTGGGGAGACATTCTTTCTACGACCGTGGAAACTCGCTTAATGCGCGTCTGTTCGCGCATCTGCATGATTTTCTGTCCGCGCGGAGTTAATTGCAACGACCGAACCCGACGATCGCTGCCTTCAAATGAGCGTTTCACCAGCCCCGCACGCTCCAGGCGATCGGCAATCTGCGTCATGGCGCTGAGCGACACGCCTAGTTCCCGACTTAACGCCGACATTGAACGTGGCCCGTCATGCAGAACCATGCACACCCGCAATTGTCGCAGCGGAAGTTCTGCCGCCTGATCGTCGACGGCCAGTAACTGACGAGTGAGAGACAACACCAAGGCCGTCATTTGACGAGCTTGCTCGGCCGTCTCGGAGAACGGTGAGAATGGACTGCCATTTGCTAAATGACCATCGTCGCCGCTCGATCCGTTGGACCCATTCAACACAGCATGACCGTTACGCGGAAGCATCTTGTTCATGCCCCTATATTATTAAGGTGCATAAACTAAATCAAGTCCACCGTCGGGGGCCCACGACTTGGAGTCGCTCGGTAGATCCACACAAGATCCCTGCCGCTGCTATTTGCCGGTCGCAGCAGCCGGGCCGGGGGCGGGCTTTAACGCAATTGGGCAATCGATTCCGGGTACCGGGGCATGATCAGACTTTCCACTGCTGAACTCGACTGGGCGGGCTGCCGCAGCTTCTTGGGTGGGCAACAAGTCAGGAGGAGGCGATAGAGTTTGAGCGGCGCTGGGCGTTACCAGCCACCGTGGTTCGAAAAAGCTGGCCGGTACGACCTTTTGCGGCGTAAGTATGGTCGCCGCTGGATTCACCGTTGGGTCGGGGATCGGAATGGGCGGTGGATTTGGCATTGGATTCGGCGCTGGCAATGTTTCCGGTGCTGGCGGTGCAAGTTGCTCGGGCGTTTTGGAAGGATCGGCCACGCACGGCGGCAGCGAGCGCAGTTCATCAGGATTGGGGTGCAAACGGATCTGCCATCCGCCGCCCAGCGCACGATACACCTGGATCAAACCTTGGTCAACCTGACCACGCGCCTGTGCCCATTGGTCTTGCTGCACGATCAGATTTTGCTGAATCACCGCGTAACGATTGAAATCGATCGGCCCCAGCGCTTGAATTCCGAATTTGTACTGCTGGATCACCACCTGCAGCGCGACGTTGGCCGCATCAACGCTCTGTTTCAGCAAGCGGACGCGATCCTGGTTTTGCAAAAAGATGACGATGCCGTTTTCCACTTCCTCATCGGCCGACAAGACGGTTTGCTGATACGTGGCGACCAGCTCCTGGAACGTGGCATCTTGGAAGCGCATGTTGTTGAGGATGCGACCGTAATTCAGCAAGTTCCATTGGAACGACGGACCGACCGAGCCATTGAAAGATTGCGGCGAGAACAGATCAGAAAATTTTGAAGCCTGCCAGCCCAGCGACCCGTTGATGGTGAACGCCGGATAGAGCGCGGCCTCGGCAATGCCGATGAGCTCCGCCTGGGCTGCCGCGTTCCGCTCGGCACGCCGCACATCGGGCCGCGCACGCAACAGATCGGCCGGCATGCCGACCACCAAATAATCGGGCACGCTGGGAATTTGCGTATTTGGCGTGGTATTCAGCAGCGGCTCCAAATTGACGGGGGGAATACCCAGCAGCGTGCAAAGCCGATTTTCCGACTGCCGTAAGTCGATTTTGAACTGTGCGATCTGCGCCTGGCTTTGCTTCAGATTGCTTTCCGCCTGCGCCTTATCGAGATCGGTCACGCCGTGGAAGCCGACCTTAAGACGCTCGGCGATAAAGTTGTAAACGTCTTCCTGAACTCGGACCGTGTCTTCCAATAATCGGATGCGTTCCTGATCGGTGCGCACTTGCACGTAGTTCGAAGCAATATCGCCCAACAGCGTGACCAGCACGTCGTCGTAATTGAAGACCGAGGCATCCAGCGAATCTTCTGTCGATTGAATGGCACGGCGGAACCGGCCCCAGAAGTCTAATTCCCATGCTAAATTGAAGCCGAAGTTCCACTGCTCGAAGAAATTGCCGAAAGAATTAATGCGCCGGTAGCTGCCCGAGGCAGTTTGCTGCTGCGGGAAGAAGCTACCCAGTGCAATGCCGAGCTGAGCTCGCGCTTCCAGCACGCGGAACCCGGCCTCGCGCAGCGTGAGGTTCTGCTGGTAGGCGTCAATCATCAATTGATTGAGCACCGGATCGTTCATCACGCCCCACCAGATGCTTAGGTTATCTGTTTCAGACCGCACTCGCTGATCGGCGGCGTCAATCCAGTGCTCGGCCACCAGCGCTGGCGGCTTATGATAGTTTGGCCCAACTTTCAGGCCGTTGTGTACATAGTCGCGAAAACTTGTGCAGCCGCTTAAGGAAATGGCCAGCGCGATGAATACCGCAAACCATTTTGGCGGCCGTCGCAGCGGATGATGGACGAAATCTGGGTGCATTTTCGACGGGCGGTGCGAGTGGGAAAACCGCGCCGAATGTTTCGTTCTCAAGACGGCATAAGCAGCACAAGCGATAGAACCGGTTCATGGGTTGCTATCGGCACAATTGGCATAACCGGAGCCCGGAAACCGGAATTGCCGGCAGTACCGGAATATACCGCAAATCTTTCGCAAATTGCCAATCTTCAGGCCCGCGGTGAAACCCCATAGAATATCGAGACTTATGGAGGCCGCTAGCGACCTGGAAGCCCAGGTTCAGTCGCTGAATTCGCAAAGAATTCAACCGTCGGGTGGTCGACCGGCTTGGAATCAAGAGATGGCTGCGGTCGACAGAAGGTAGACCCCAACGTTTGGATTCCAGGGTCACGTCAGCACTCGACTCATGCCACCCGGTAGCGCACCGTCGTCAGTTTCACGCGATGATATCATCCACTACGCGGCCATGCACGTCGGTCAACCGGAAGTCACGGCCGCTGTAGCGATAGGTCAGCTTCGTGTGATCCAGGCCCAAGAGGTGCAGCATCGTGGCGTGCAGATCGTGAACATGCACGCGGTTTTCGATCGCCTCGATGCCCAGCTCATCAGTCGCGCCGTAAGCCAAGCCGCCCTTCACGCCGCCGCCGGCCAGCCACATGCTAAATCCGTTGGCATGGTGATCGCGCCCTTTCGCGCCTTCCGCGGTCGGTGTGCGACCGAATTCGCCACCCCATACGACCAGGGTTTCATCGAGCAATCCGTGCTGTTTCAAATCGCCCAGCAGCGCGGCGATCGGCTTGTCGCTTTTCGAGGCGTGGTCTTTGTGCTTCAAAATATCTTTGTGATCGTCCCACGGCTGATCGTTGCCGTAGTAGATTTGCGTAATTCGCACGCCGCGCTCCGCCAGGCGACGTGCCACCAAGCACGCATCGGCAAATTCGCCGCTGCCGTAAGCTTCGCGCGTCTTCGCACTTTCGCGGCTCAAATCGAACGCCTCGGCGGCTTCCGTTTGCATGCGAAAAGCGACTTCCAGCGATTGAATGCGCGCTTCCAGTTGCGAGTCGGGCCCGGCTTGCTCGCGGTGCAGGCGGTTCATCTGCTGTAGCAAATCGAGCTCGCGCCGCTGATCGTCGTGCGAAATTTCGGAGTTCGTCAAATAATGCACCGGGCTGCCTTTGCCCAGCGAGCTGTTGTTGATGTGCGTGCCTTGATACACCGCCGGTAGAAAACTGTTGCTCCACAGTTGTGGCCCAACCACCGGCTTGCCGGGACACATGACCACGAAGCCCGGCAGGTTTTGATTCACGGTGCCCAATCCGTACGTAACCCACGAGCCCAGGCTGGGACGAATCGGCTGGATGTTGCCGGAGTTCATGAACAACAGCGCACGTTCGTGCTGCGGGCTGTCGGCATACATGGAACGAATGATGCACACATCGTCGATGCGCTTGGCGATTTCTGGAAACAGCTCGCTGATTTCGATGCCGCTGTCGCCGCAGGGAATGGTGGCGAACGGGGATTTCATCAACTTGCCTTTGCGAACGACTTTCTTCGTCATCGCCTCCGGCGGATCTTGGCCGTCGTACTTCGCCAAAGCCGGCTTCGGGTCGAACGTATCGACATGTGAGGGTCCGCCGTTCATGAACAGAAAGATGATTTGCTTGGCTTTGGCCGGAAAATGCGGAGCCTTTGGTGCGAGCGGCCCGGTGGGAAGAGTGCCGGTTGCAGCACTGATTTCCACCGCGTTCAGTGAAAATCCGCCAAGTTCCGGCAACATCGCCGCCAGTGCAATGCCACCCAGGCCGCCGCCGATGCTGCGAAGAACTTCACGCCGAGAGACATGCCTTTGATTGCCGATCATGATCTGCATCCTTTGGTCAATCCGATTGTTTTTGTTTCTCAATCCAAAAACGCAAACTCGTTCGAGCTCAGCAGCACTTGCGCAACTGTTCCCAGGCGCTCAATTGGTGCGGTTGTTCTCTTTTCTTCGCGTCGGCCAATTCGTCGTGCTTGTCCCCTTCCTCAGCTTGATCGTCGTGCCGGTCTCCTTCGGACGCCGCCACCGCTTCGAGCTTGCCGCTGTCACGATCGAGAAATCGCAAACTCAGTTGCAGTTCTTCTTCGCTCGGCGATCGGCCGAACACTAGCCGATAGGCTTGCCGCACTCGGGCCGCATCGTCCTTCAACTCTTTGTCGGCGGTAATTCGTGCTGCCAGCGACCGGGCACATTGCAACATCAAGGGACTGTTAAGCGTGAACAACTCTTGCACCGGCACCAGTGTGTTGGCGCGGCGATCGCTTGTTAAATTCGGATCAGGGAAATTGAACAAACGCAGGATGGGATCCAAATCGTGCCGACTGACCGCGGCGTAAATGCTGCGGCGGCAATTATCAGCCGAATCAAGCGCGGCCGATGGGCCGCCGATCGACAGATCCAATCGGCCGGAGACCGCCAAAATCGCATCGCGCCACGGTTCGATTTCCAATCGCTGCCGTTTCGCGCGCCAAAACAGCAAGTTCTCCGGATCGATTTGTGCGTTGCGCTCATCGAAGCGCGAACTCAACTGATATGTCGTTGAAAGCATGATCTCGCGGTGCAGTTTTTTGATCGACCAGCCCTCGGCCATGAAGCGACTGGCCAGATAGTCAAGCAGTTCCGGATGCGTCGGCTGTTCACCCAGGTGGCCAAAATTGCTGGGGGTGCCGACCAAACCGCGGCCGAAATGGTGCATCCAGACGCGGTTCACCAGCACCCGGGCCGTCAGCGGATTGTCGCGACTGGCGATCGCACGGGTCAACTCCAACCGTCCGCTCCCTTGCTGGAACGGCAACGGTTTATCCGGCGAGAGAATTGCCAAAAATCGACGCGGCACTTCCTCCGCCAGTTTGTCGGCGTTGCCACGAATGTGAATCCGTGCGTTTTTGGGCTCAGCCGCTTCGACCAACGCATGGATGATATTCCGCCGCGGGGCCTCGCCTTTCTTTTCCGCGTCTTTGTCTTTCTTGGCCTGATCTTTGTCGGGCTTCTTGTTGGACGCTTCTTCGTCGATCGTGCCGTCGTCTTTCAGTATCCATTCTTTGTATTCGGTGCTGCCGAACACGCCCGACAGACCGTAATAATCTTCCTGCGAAATTGGATCGTACTTGTGATCGTGGCAACGGGCACACGAAACGGTGAGCCCCAACATACCGCGGCAGAGCGTGTCGATGCGGTCGTCAATTTCGTCGTCGGTCGATTTACCATAGTACGCCGGTCCCAGCGCAAAATAGCCCAGCGCCGGCAGGCGCTTTTCTCGATCAGGCTCATCCAGCAAATCGGCGGCGATCTGTTCTCGCAAAAATTGATCGTACGGCAGGTCATGATTGAACGACTCGATCACCCAATCGCGATAACGGAAACCGGCCGGGAACTTGCGGGCTTGAAACGTGTGGGCCTGATCTTCGCCGTAGCGGGCTACATCGAGCCAGTGCCGGGCCCAACGTTCGCCATAGTGCGGCGATGCCAGCAATCGATCGACGACCTTTGCAAAAGCATTCGGCGAAGTGTCGGCTTCAAAGGCCTCAATTTCTTCCGGCGTCGGCGGTAGGCCGATGAGATCGAACGTGGCGCGACGCAGCAGTGTTCGTTTATCGGCCGCGGCCACCGGTTTAATTTCTTGCGCTTCCATACGCGAGAGAGTAAACCGATCGACTGGCGAAGTGATCCAAGCTGAATTGTTGACCGGTGGCAATAGCGGCTCGATCACTGGACGAAACGCCCAGTAAGCGCGATCTTCGGCGGTGAGCACGCGGTGCTTCGTCGGTTCCACCGGAGCGCTTGGTGCCTCTGACGAATCGGGCCACGGCGCGCCCATCTTCACCCACGTGGTGAGTGTGACGATTTGCTCTTCCGACAGCTTGCCGCGCGGCGGCATCTGCAATTCATCGCCATAGTGGATGGCTTTAATCAACCGGCTGTCGTCAGGCTGCCCAGGAATGACGGCGGGCCCAGAGTCACCGCCTTCCAAGAGCGCCGTCCGCGAATCGAGCCGTAGCTTCGCCTTTTGCTTGGTCGGCCCATGACAGCCGAAGCAATTCTCGGCCAACATCGGGCGGACTTGCTTTTCGAAGAACTCAATTTGCGCCGCGTCGGGCTTAAGTTCTTCCGCCGCGGCAATGCGGTCGCCCAAACAGATCGCCGCAAGCGCGGCAATGCACACCGTCATTAGCAGGCGGCGACCCATCGGATTCCCCCCAGGTAGGCTTTACTGGCAGGGCATTATTGTAACCGATACTTCGACAATTGACAGCGCGGCCCAGCCGGTTGGCAAAAAATACCGATTGAAGGGGGCGGGACTCGTTTTGGTAAAACGGATTGCGACTCTCAATCGCTCAACTCGATGACGACTCTCGACCGGCCGACCCGCCGGACGGTTCATTGCGAGCTGCCTGCCAAAATACTCCAGGGGAGCACGCTGCTGCTCGTTGCGTTCAGCGTGATTCGTTGGAGCGGACGCCCAGGAATCACAATCGACAGAATATATGGATCACCGCCGATCAAATTGCTCTTGCCCGACAGTGTCCTCTCCGCCCCGTCCCATTTTTCTTCGACGATATCCAACATTCCCTGAGTCACGTGACGTGACGTGCTAATCACAAATGGGTGATCTTCCATCGGTCGGACAGCCAAAATCTGGCAGCCGTGCTTCGGCAGCCTGGCGGTGATCTTTTCTTGAACGGTTGGAACTAGTTGGTCCGCCCAATAATCGAACGCCGCATATTCCTTCGCTTTCGGCAAGCCCAACTTCGAAATCGGCACTTCGATCTCCGCTTCCTGATCGCTCCAATTGAACAGCGCCACCACATCGCGGCGCGGACGATCCTTTATTGCTTCGTCGGTCACCACCCAAATTCGCGGCGGGTCGTGCTCGAAAAAATCAACCGGCCGCGCCGTTTTGCCGTGGGCCTGCATGGTGCGCTTCAACAATTCGATCCGCTCCGCCGGCAGGTTGGGAATCCAATCGCTGTTGGAATTCAACTGACCGGAAATGGCCGACCAGGAAGCAATCGTTCGTGCATCTTCCAAATCGATGCTGCTGCGTTCGTAATTCGGATCGGGGTCGTTGTACCACACCCGGCCGTTGAAGAAATAAAACCTTGAACCGGAAACCGGGCTGCGGCTGGACCACGTTTTCCAATCGCCCTTGTTGTCGGGCCCAATGCGCATGGCTTCGATCAGGCCGAACGAGGCGCCCAGCGTGCGCATGTTTTGGGCCGTGTTGCAACCGAGGATGAACAGACCCGGCCCCGCGGATTCGCGCACCAGTTTCAAACCGTCGCGGTAGGCTTCGACGTTGGTTTTGTGCAGATCGTGAAACACGGCATTGCCGAATTTGTCGTCTTTGTAACTGGAAGTCACGTACCGTGGCTCGGCCGCCATGCCGGTGTACAGGCCGTCGAGTTTGAAATAGGTATAACCCCATTCCTTGCCGATTCGTGCCACTTCCTCGCGCACATAATCGCGCACCTCGGGATTGGTCATGTCGAGACACGTGCCCCCCCACGGCAGATCGAACGGCTTGCCGTCCTCGCCTTTCACAAACCAATCTTGGTGGTTGGCATACCAGGGATCGTCATGTGTGCCGGCAAACGGCATGAACCAAATGCCCGGCCGCAATCCGTGCGATTTAATGTTGTCGGCCGCTGCCTTCATGCCGTCTTTGTAGGGGCCGCTGGGGTTGAAGCTGGTGAAGTTTTTCTTCGGGCCGTTTTTCTTTTCGCCAAGCTGCCAGCCGTCGTCGATCTGCACGAAATTAAAACCGAACGGTTTCAGATTCTTGGCGACAAAATCGTTCAGCACCTTCAAATTCTTTTCGTTCGAAGAACCACCGTACGGCTTCTCCGCATACCACGTGCAAAAGCCCGAGGGCTGCGGCGGTAGTTTGATGTTGTAAAATTTGGCGACCGTATCCGCGTATGCTTCCAAGCCGAGCCGGCCGTCGTCGAAGTAGCCGATCGCCAGCGTTTCGGTTTCCGCAGATTTACCTGGTGCAAGCTGGAAACGCCCATAATCGCTACGGGCAGAAACGGTCACCTTGTCGTCATTCACATTGGAGAATAAAACGCCCGAGGCGCGATCTTGCGTGAGCCAACCGGCCACAACGGCATTCCGGCTCTCCGGCTCCGCCACCGCCAGAAATGTATAGCTGCCAGGATTTTTGTCAGGCGAAAGCAGCCCGCCGGTGCCGAGCGTTTTCAATTTCGCCGCTGGCTGCCCCAAGTTCACGTCGAACGAAACCAGCGGCACGTGATTAATCGTTTTCGTCTCCCTGGCATCGTTGTGCAGCGTGCTCCGAATCAGAGCAAAGGGAAGTTTGGAAAAAAGCGTGATGCTTCCCCTAGGCCATGCCAAGCGTTCGCCATCACCGAACGTCGCATCTTTAACATCTTGATGCATCACCAGGCCACTTGCCCCTTCCAACTTCCCGGTCGCGACAACTTTCTTGGTCAGCAACGCTTCGATTTTGAAACTACCGGCACCGTCGGCGGTCACTCGCAGCAAATCATTCTGGATCGCTGGCTCTTCAGCCGCCCAAACCGACGCGCTGAAAAGCATCAATCCGATCGCCAGCACCACGGACGAAAGCGACTTTATCGCCATCGTCGTCGTGCCCAAACAAGTGTGGGCACGAATAACGCCATTGATTGCGCGCATCCCAAAATTAAATATCGACATGATTTCCCCCTGAGTCGCCGATTGAAGCCCGATTCAAATCAAGCGTATCACTAGCCTACCCATCCAGCGAGCAACATGCCAGTCACTCGATATTGCTGGCGATTGCAACCGTCGCGCACCGATTGGATAATCGCCCTCAGCCACAATATTCATCCGGCGAGGACAACGCACATGTTTTTTGCCACAAAAAGATCCACCAATTGCCTGCGCCTGATCGCGGCTACAGCGCTGATTGCCGCTGCCGCCCAAATCTCGGCCGCAGAACTCAAGCTTGGCAGCCCTTTCACCGACCACATGGTGCTGCAGCGCGATCTGCCGGTGCCGGTTTGGGGCAAGGCCGATGCCGGTGCGAAGGTTACCGTTACTTTCGCCAATCAAACGAAAACCACAACCGCCGGCGCGGATGGCAAGTGGCAAGTCACGCTCGATCCGCTCAGCACCAGCGCCGAAGGTCGCACGCTGCAAGCCTCGACCGCCGGCAACGACAAACTGGAACTTAACGACGTGCTGGTCGGCGAGGTCTGGCTCTGCTCGGGCCAATCGAACATGGATTTCACCGTCGCGAAAACTCCCAAGTATTACTTCGCTGGCGTGAACAACGAAGCCGAAGAAGTGGCCGCCGCCAATTATCCGACCATCCGCATGTTCACCGGCCAATGGTCGAAAGCGTACGAGCCGCAAGAATCGGTCGCCGGCACATGGAAGATTTGCAATCCGGAAAATGTGCGCGAGTTTTGTGCCATCGGCTACTTCTTCGCCCGCGATCTGCAAAAGGAGCTGAAAGTGCCCGTCGGCATTGTGACGCTCACGTTCGGCGCTAGCACGGCCCAATCGTGGATTCGCCGCGAAGCCATTGCCGCTGATCCGCAACTCAAGCCGGTGCTCGACAGGTTCGACGAAGCCGTGAAAAGCTACCACCCGCCCAACGCCGATCAGTTGAAACAGCGGGAGGACGCCGCCGCGAAGGCCCGTGCCGCCGGGCAACGTCCGCCGCGGCGTCCCGGACCGGCCGACCCGGTGCAAGATCAGCACAATTCCACGGTTATGTACAACGGCATGATTGCCCCGGTGGTGCCATATGCCATTCGCGGCGTGCTGTGGTATCAGGGGGAATCGATCACGCCGCCGAAGGAATTATTTCCGCGGTTCAACGAAACTCTGATCACCGATTGGCGAAAATTGTGGGGCCGCGAATTGCCTTTTTATTTTTGCCAGCTAGCCGCTCTGGCCAACGCCAGCAACAGCCCGCAGGTGCGCGCTTGGCAGGCTGAAGCGCTGAAACTTCCCAAGACCGCGATGGCCGTAACCATCGACATCGGCGATGAGAAAAACGTGCATCCCAAGAACAAGCAAGATGTCGGCAACCGATTGGCGCACATCGCGTTGGCAAAAGACTATGGCCACAACATTGAATCGTCTGGCCCGACTTATCAATCGATGGCCATCGATGGCAACACGATCCGCCTGAAATTTTCACACTGGGGCGGCGGAATCTTGGCGAAAGACGGACCGCTCAAGACTTTTGAAATTGCCGGCGCCGACGGCAAATTCGTCGCCGCCGAAGCGAAAGTCGATGGCGACACCGTCGTCGTCAGCAGCCCCGATGTCACCAATCCAACCGCGGTCCGCTACGCCTGGTCGAATTATCCAGAAGGATGCAACCTCTTCAACGCCGCGGGCTTGCCTGCCGCGCCGTTCAATACCGATTAAACCGTAACGCCACAATTAACCATTGCTAGGATTCAACCGTGCAGCGGCGTGGGCTCCGCCCCTCGCTTTTTTGTAAGATGAAGTTGTCCACTCCGGTAAAAGCGCCGGGCACGGCCCGGCCGCTACACGGTAGAAGATGTAAACGTCGTTTTGCATGATTTTGAACACGTTAAACTTTTTCTCACATGATTCGCGCTTATCACGCCATCATCACGGCCTATGGTTTTTGGCTGCCAAATGATCCGCGCGGTTCTTGGTCCGATTACGTCCGCGTCTTTGAGGTTTTGCGCCACGGTCGGGCCACCAAAGTGACGACGCGCCGCTCGCTTGCCACCCGTCTTCACGATCGACAGGTCCGACTCTTAGCGAAGCGTGCGCTGCGTTATCCCGAAGTCGTTTTTACCGGTCGACAGGCACGCTCCATTGGTGACGGCTTCCACCAGGCCATCGCCGAATCGGGCTACGTGGTTTATGCGTGCTGCATTTTGCCGAAGCATACTCACGTCGTGTTTGCCAGGCATCCATTCAAAGCTGAGCGCGTGGTCGGTCATTTCAAAGGTCGCGCCACGCAAAGACTGCTGGCCGATGGCGTGCATCCATTGGCGAAGTTTCGGGCATGCGACGGCACAAGACCATCGCCATGGGCCCGCAAAAGCTGGCCCGTGTTTTTGGAAACCGAAGCTGAAATTCTGCGTGCCATCCGCTACGTCGAAGAGAATCCTCTAAAAGAAGGGAAACCACCACAACGCTGGGACTTTGTGCTGCCGTTCACCCACTAACCTGCATGAATTACTCCGAGCCACATTCGCGCTCTTCCGCGGTGTATTGTTAACCGTGTAGCGGCGCGGGCTCGGCCCCGCGCTTTTTTGTAAGATGAAGTCGTCCACTCTGCCAAAAACGCAGGGCCGAGCCCGGCCGCTACACAGTAAAAATGGCATGCTGACGATACGGATCGCTGCTATTTGCACTTCATAAATAACGCCAATGTTTTTTCTGTCGTATAAAGCCCGACCGGCGGCCGATAGTCCCGAAGCCGAAACGATTGGCAAAGCCCAGGCGTATTGCTGGGTGAATTGCGATTCGCAGACCGAGGCCGAAAAAATTGCCGCGGCTGCCATCTTCAAACAGCACTGGCGCATCATCCGGCTGGAAATTGTCGAAGCCGTGGACCTTGCCGAACTCGGTTACAGCCCGGAGGCGCTCGAGCGCATTGCGCAGGCCCAAGCCGACGGCGTGGTTTGCGAGTTTCACAAATACGCAGGCCCGTGGCGGTTGAAATTCAAAATCCCGTGGCTGATTGTCGGCACGGTTTTCGGGTCGCTGGTCGGAATCGGCGCCACCGCGGCCATACTAACCGATCCACAGACCCGGCCATTCGCCCCGCTGGGCTTCATCGGCAGCATTTTGCTGGGCGTGGCCATCGGCTTTGCCATCGATCTTTTCGCCCAACGCCGCCGCGGTTAAATCGCACTTATTTAACCCGTGTAGCGGCGCAGGCTCGGCCCCGCGCTTTTTTGTAAGATGAAGTCGTCTACTCCGCCAAAACGCCGGGCCGAGCACGGCCGCTACACGGCGGGCGGAAATCGAATCCAGTTGCGAGTTCGACTTGCCCACGGCGAATCTGGTAAAATTGAAATCCTCTTCTGGCGCTCGTTCAAACCGCAGGGGGCTGTCCGATGCGAATCTCTCTCAAGGACCTGCTAGCGATCGTCGCTTTTTGCGCGGTGGTACTGACATGTGCCACATTTGTTGGCTTTGACAACGGAGTGTTTTGGTTTGCGGTGATCGTTTCTGGAGTGATGTCACTGATATTCAGTCGATTGGTGAGCAACCCAAAACGCCGCAGCCGCGGATTATTGGCATCTGTCCCAGTTTTAATCCTTTCGTTACTGTTTGTTTCCTTCGCCCTCGCGCTGAACGCGGTGATGCTGATTGCGGCCGGCGTTTACATGGCGCGGCGGCCGCCACCGAGTGCTCGAACCATCGCTCAGGCAGTCATGTTAAGCATGCTCGGCGGCTTGGCTGTGGGCATGCTTATTGGTCTCCTTGAAACGCAAAGCTTGATGAAGGCGCGGCAAAACTTTCCACTCGTTTCAGTGCGAGAGCGACTGGCCTACGAGCCCCGAATTCCACCATCGACTTCCATCTCAAACGTGGCCCTCAAATTTAGTGTGCTAAAGCGGCTTGACGACTTTGAGTCGGAATCAAGTTGGTCCTTGCGAGATTATCAACTAAAACGAATTCACGATCACGCGTATGAAGGCTTTGTTAGGTCCTTCGGCTTTGGCGTCGGACGTATGATGCCACCCCGGTTCGAGTCAATTGTGCGTCCTGATTTGCGCAACATCCAAATTAACGAAACTGAAGTGCACAACTTTGACTGGAACCGTGGCGACTGGAAAGCGTTCTGGCGATCGGCGAGGTCCGATGCCATCGATCATTTATACACCGTCAGTCACGACGACTTTTTAGATGCTGACACATTCGGTGCGATGCCAGATGATAAACTGCAAGTCGCCGGTTTTGTCCCCCACGCATTACACTATCCGCCGCTCGCGAGTTTGGAAGACCCGCACGCGTGGACCATCGAGCGTTTGGAACTCGTGAGTTTGCTCAAATTCGACGAGCCGCGGGTGTATGTGCTGGACCATCTGCCGCGGATGGATCAGCTTTCCGGCGACACGGTCCCGACGCGCTCGCTTGATAAGTTTGAAACGACATCCTTGGAGCAACTGCGGACCGACGAAGACTTGGTCATCGCCCACGAAGGCCCCGCCTACCGCATGCTCGGCTCGCTGCGCACCGTCACTCAATGCCTCAACTGCCACACCGCCCAGCGCGGCGAGCTGCTGGGGGCCTTCAGCTACGCGCTGCGCACCATGGACGCTAGCGGCGGTGAATAAACGACGCCGTGCATCCCTCTGGTGACAATTCAAATGAATTCTTCCACAGCCCATGAACCGCGATTGTCAGTCATTCACCTCCTGGGTTGGACCGCTTGCACAGCAATTGTCTTGGTCTTGAATCGGCAGTATGAACACGGCCAACCGCAGCTTAATCTGTGGTTCTTTGTGGGCGACTTGCCCGACGCAATGGCCTATGGCGCGGCATTCGAGAGCCTGTTAATCATGGCCTCGCGCCATTGGCGTCGTCTGACATTTCCATCGCAGCCAGGCGAATGGATTTTAGTTTCTTTGGCGCTTTATCGGATAAATGGCTACTTGTGGATTTCGCAGTTCGAAGATTTGCTCCACACCTAGCAATTGATTGGAATTTGATCGGCATCTCTTTAGTTTGCGGGTTGCCGTTTTTAATAGCTCTATACTTCGTAAAAGAACAAAGACATTGGAAAGCATTGTTTGCTGTTTTAGCATTCGTCGTACTCGCCCCGATTGTGCCGACGACGATGTACCTTTACCCGAACAGGTTTGGAAACGCGCCATTGTTTTTGAATCAATGGATTAGGACTGCACGGCCGATTTTGTGGATTGCCGTGGGCATAGTGGCTATCTCAGTTGACACGTGGCGACATAAAACGCGAGGCTGGATGCACAATGTCGGGCTCGTCGTGCTGTTTATACCCCCATGCCTTGACCTGCTAAATCAATTTGCTCCCGTCGATTGGTTTGGTTAAGAGCGAACGATGACTGAGAGTCATCGACAGCCAAATCGGTTGAACCGGATGCAATGCTGAGCTGGTAAGGAGCTTTCCAGTGGCCTGAAAAGTACTTGACATTTGTACATTATTTGATACAATGTCAGGCCCTGTCGCACTGGGCGGCGGACGCGTCTTGCAGGCTGTACTCTCCAACCGGTATGCGCCCGGCAGTGATTGCGCTTCGCATGCAGTCCCCCATTTTTCGGGCGAATTTTGCCGAGTCGCCGTATGGGTACTTTGGCACCGCACGGCGCGACACGAGTTTTGATCGAGAATTTACGAGGTTTTCGTCAGATGCAACGAGCAACCACCACGGTTGAAGTACCCTTGAGGGAGCAATGCGAGGGTGCAAAACACTGGTTTTCTCGATGTTTTCGCGCGAACATTGCCCCCTCGATTTCTATTTTTTCTTCGCACGTCTCTTCCTGGAGTGCGAATTCCGCTGGAAAAACGCGGAAATTGGTGGTCCGGCGGCGCGGCGAACCGCGACATTCCCCGTGCAATCCCCGATTTTCTCGAGGAAAACGAAGCATTCGCTGGGCCACATCGCCTCCCTGGCTTGACGAGTGCTCCGCGGCAAGCTCAGAGACCATCGCGGCGATGGCGCCCGCAACCCCTGGGCTGGAGGGCTGTCGGGGCCGCTGTAACAAGTGCTTGCATTCCACGCTTATCTCCGTAGAGGGCCGAGCAATTTCGCCTGGCTCAGTTTCTAAAGCTTTCCTTCAGAGGAGATACGCGATGATTACTTTATGCTTCACCCCCGTCGCGACTGCCGCTTTTCGGCGGACGCGGAAAACGCAGAAGAATGCCCGTCGGACCGACGCAGTGGTGCGGACAGCCCGGATCGGGCTGGTTTCGTTGGTTGTAGTGGCCTTGGCCGGAATGGCTCAGGCAGCCGGCTTTGGCGGACGTACGCTGAGTGGCCCATCTGGCTCTAGCAGCGGCCCGTCGATGGTCAGCCGCAACACAATCCAGTTCAGTCAGCAAACGGGCAACACCGGCTTCGCTGGTCCGAAGTTCAACAGCCAGTCGGTCAATTCAAAAAGCATCCAGTCGATGGATTACAAGCTTGTCCCGCGCGACACGGTTAAGTTCGATACAAAGCTCAACGGAATTAACAATGCGGTGACTAACAACAAGACGACCCTGCCCTTCAACAAAGGCTTGATCGACGCGGTGAAGAATAGCAACAAGCCGATTATCGATCGGAAGATTTCTGGCTTGGCCGACAAAATCAAGACCGACAAGCCGATGATCGACAGAAAGATCAACGGCCTGGCCGACAAGATCAAGAACGAGAAGCACATCGACAAGAAGATTCCGGGCCTGGTTGATTCGATCAAAGACAAATGCCACGATCACGACAAGTGCCACGACAACTGCCATTGTTTCCATCCATGCCCGTGGTGGTACTGCTGGGACTATCCCTGCTGGTGCCCGCTGTATACTTGCAGTTGCGGTTACTGGTACGACGTGCCGGTCGTAGTGGTCGAAGAAGGTTTGGACCTGCAATTGCTTGCCGTGCGGATGATCGACAGCGGCGACGTGGCACAGCAAGCTGGCCCGGCGTACCGCGTGTGGATTCGTAACAACAGCCGCGTGGCGATTCAGCACCCGTTCAATGCACTGCTGCTGGCGGCCCGCGATGCGAACCCGGCTCAGGACTTGCCGCAGGCTGGCGTGCGGATCGAATCGATCCTGTCTGGCCAAGTGTTGCCGATCGACATCCGCTTGCCGGTGACTGCCAATCAGCCCGGCCTGCCGATGTTACACGTGCTGGTCGACAGTCATCGGGAAATTCCCGAGGTGAATGAAACCAACAACGGCACGATTTTGGCCCGGGCGGAAATTCTGCCGGTGGAAGTGACCGAAGTTGCCCCCAAAACGGTGACGACGGCTCCCGCCACGGCGGAGACAGCTGCCCCGGCAGCAGTTGAATCGACCGATTCGGCAGCCGATGCCGCGACCGATTCGCAACTGCCCTTGATGATGCGAGGTCCCGTGGCCAATTAACCCCTATGGAGATCCGACGTTAATCGTAGAAATCAACATGCAGGAGGCGTTTCGGACGCCGATGACTCACCGAAAAATGAATCATAAAATCGAGGTTTTTCGGCCCTAAGATTCGCCTCCTGCATATTAAGAACACCCAAGTGAGAAACGAACCGATCGCGTGCCCAGGCCGGAAGGCGAAGCACGCGATCGGTCGTTTGCGTTGGAAGGCGCGGTGTTTGGTGGTCTCGGAGTCTGGTGTCTGGCGGGCGGTCCGCCTAAACACCGAGTAGCAAACACCGGGCGACCAGGCACCAAATAAAACCATCCCCCCGCTTGATTCTAATGTCGCGGCACTCTAATCTTTACGCTTCGTCGTTAGGCAAACTGCGGACAATCGTTCGCAAACGGCGGACGGTCCGGAAATTGGTCGGTGCAGATGAAGGGCTTGCACGGCGCATCGCCTTTAGAGCGGTTGGCGTCCGGAGCAACGTTCAGGTTTCAAGCTTCGGTAGGCGCTCCAGGCGGAATAGTTCCAGACAGAGCGATTTGCCGTGGCCGCATTTGTTCGGCGCATCAGGGCGCACGCCGGCATTCGCGCATCGACATACTTGTGCCCCGTGGAGTGGTTTGTATGCCCGCAGGCACCATTAAGAAGCTGGTTCAAGACAAGGGATTTGGGTTTATTCAGAGCAACGACGGCACCGATGTGTTCTTCCATCACACAACGGTGGCCGATCAGCAGTTCGACAATCTGGAAGTTGGCCAGCAAGTGGAATTCACCCTGGACACGCAAGGCGGCAACAAGGGCAAGGGCCCGCGGGCAGCCTCGGTTACACCGCAGTAACCGCACCTTTGCGAAATCCCGGGCGTCTGCCAACGATCATGCGGCGTGAGCGGTAAAGCGTCGATACAGGGCGGTGTACGCGCCTTCGCAAGCCAAAAGTTCGGCGTGCGTGCCATGCTCGACGATCTGGCCGTGCTGTAGCACCAGCACTTGGTCGGCGTGGCGGATGGTACTGAGCCGGTGGGCGACAACAAAGCTCGTGCGGCCAGCCAACAGCCGTTGCAACGCGGCCTGCACGCGAAACTCGGTCAGCGGATCGACGCTGCTCGTGGCTTCATCGAGAATCAGAATCCGCGGATCGGCCAGCATGGCGCGGGCGAAACAGATAATCTGCCGTTGACCGAGCGATAAACTTCCGCCTCGTTCGCCCACTTCGGTATTGAACCCGCTGGGCAAAGCGGCGATTAAATCGAGGCAATCGAGCCGCTGGGCCGCTGCGACCACTTCGGCATCGGTGGCGTCGGGCCGACCGACGCGGATGTTCTCCAGCACCGTGCCGGTGAACAGAAAATTTTGCTGCAAGACCATGCCGATCTGACGGTGCAGCGATTGGCTCGTGATCTGGCGGATATCGCGCCCATCGATTAGCAATTCACCAGACGTTGGCAAATAGAACTTGGCAATCAGGCTCGTGATGGTTGTTTTTCCGCTGCCGGTGTGACCGACCAACGCAATGGTTTGGCCAGACTCGGCAATAAAGCTGACATCGTGCAAGACTGGCCGCTGCGGATCGTAACCGAAGTGCAGATGTCGCATTTCGACGCGGCCTGCGATCGAAGGCACATCGATTGCGGCTGGATCATCTTCCCAATCGGGCTTAGTGTCGAGTAGCTTGAACAACCGCTCTGCCCCGGCCATCGCAGTGAGGGCCTGATTGTATTGGCTGCCGATCACGGTGATCGGCGAGAAGAACAAGCCGGCCATGAAAAAGAAACCCACTAGATCGGCCACATGCACGGTGGAATTGGGGCTAAGCGCCTGGTATCCGCCCACCAACAGCAGCATGGCGACGAAGAACTGGTTGTTCAAATCTAACAGCGGCAGGAACAAGCCCTGCGTACGGTTGACCTCGGTGTTGTACTGGGCATGGTCGATCACCAAATCGCCGAACATCTGGGCGTTTACATCCTGGCGAACGAAACCCTGTGTGACGCGGATACCGTTGACGCTTTCGGCCAGTGTGGCGGTGACGCGGCTGAACGAATCGCGCATCTGCCGCAGACTGTAGCTCAGCCTGCGGCGAAAATGATGGTTGATGGCCCACAAAATGGGAGCCAATCCCAGAACCATGAGAAACAAGATCCGGTCGTACCAGAGCATGAACGCCGCAGCAACAGCCATTTGACCAACCTGCACCAGCGTGATGAACAGCACTTCCTGCACGCCCATGCGCACATCTTCTACATCGGAGCTCATGCGGCTGATGACGCGGCCGAGCTTTGTGCGATGATAAAAACTCATCGGCATGGTTTGCAGATGCGAAAAGATGTGCGTTCGCAAATCGAACACCACCGATTCCCCCAATTCCAGCGCGAACCGCTGGCGATAGTGCATGACCCACTGCGTCGAAAGCGCCAGCACGGTGAACGCCAGCATGCCCCAAATAATGCCCTGAATGTTGCCGCTGGAGATTGGCCCTTTGATGATGGCCGCAATGACCCAGGTGAGCGCCGGCAACTGAATCGAGCGGATGATTACCAGCACAATCAGCCAATTCCGCTTCGCCGCGAAGGGCTTGGTGTAGCTGAACAAGCGCACGAATCAGCCCCAGCTCCAGCGGGCGCATGTCGGCCTCGCGCTCTTCGAAGCGTTCGAGGCGAGTCAGTGTGCGAGATGAAGTGTATGACATGTTGTAGCTTGAAATTCGGTCGTCCGGATGATCGCTCACGCGGCCCTTTCTGTCTGGCTTGCGGCGAGATCATGGGAGGTCGTCAGCGACTCCCAATCGGCCGCGCTGGTTTGCAAGTTGGCGGCGTCGAAATAATGGCCGTCTTGCTGCATCAACTCTTCATGTGTGCCAAATTGTATGATGCGGCCGCCATCGAGGACCAAAACCAGGTCGGCTCGTCGCAACGTGCTCAGCCGATGGGCGACGACGAACGTTGTGCGGCCGCGCATGGCACTTTCCATCGCCGCCATGATTTCGTGTTCCGTTTCCGGATCGACCGCCGCCATGGCATCGTCAAGAATCAAAATCGGCGGTTCCAACAAAATTGCCCGCGCAATGGCCAGCCTCTGCCGCTGGCCGCCGCTGAGATTGGAGCCGTACTCGCCGATGACGGTGTCGTAGCTTTGCGGCAATTGCTGGATGAACTCCTCGGCGGCCGCGATTTTGGCAGCCCGTTCGATTTGTTCCCGCGATGCCTCGGGATGCCCAAAGGCGATATTGGACGCCACGGTATTGCTGAACAAAAAGCTTTCTTGAAACACGAGGCCGACGTTGCGGCGCAGTTGATCTAGATCCAGCTCGCGGATATTGATTCCGTCGAGCAATATCCTGCCCGCGGAGGCATCGTAGAATCGTGGAATCAAGCTCAGCAGAGTGCTTTTTCCTGTTCCAGTGGCACCGACCAAAGCGATGCATTGGCCGGGCTGGGCTTCAAACGAAATGTCGCTAACCACTGGCGACTCAGGCCGATAACCGAAATCAACGTGATCAAACTGCACATGCCCACGGGCACAAACGAGCGGCTTGGGATGTGCGGGCGCCTCCACTTCCAACGGTGCATCGAGCACTTCAAACACCCGTTGAGCGCCGGTGAGGCTGGCTTGAATGCTGTTGGCGATATTTGTGACCTGACTCACCTGATTGGCGAACTGCTGTAGCAAGTTGGCAAACACAAATAGTCCGGCCCCAAGCGCCAGCTCGCCTTTCACCACCAAATAGCCGCCGTAGCCGAGCAGTACGATCATATTGATTTGCGTCAGAAAACCCATGATCGGCTGGAAAATGCTCAGCCGCCAGAAGATTTTCTTTTTCTGGTCCATCACCGCTCGGTTGGCGGCGACGAACTTGTCGATTTCCTGCTGCTGGCGGCCGAAACCCTTCACTACTTGCACGCCCTGAACATTTTCCGAAAGCGTCAGAATCAGCCGATCGACCAATTCGCTGTTGCGAAAGTATTCGGGCCTGACCGAACGCGAGAAAATGACGGCGCCAATCCACAACAGCGGCGTCGATGCCAGGCACGCCAGCGTCAACGGCATATGCACCGAGAGCATATAAGCCAGATAAACTCCCAACGAGAGCACGACCGTCAGCGCCTGTAGAATCACCCCGTCAACAAACTGCCGCACCGCCTGTACATCGCCAGCGACGCGATTGATGATCGATCCACTCTGATTGGCGTCAAAGAAACGGAAGCTAAGTCGTTGCAGCTTGTTGTAAACATCGGTCCGCAATCGAATGACAATTTGTTGCACCAAATTCGATAGGGTTACCGCGCCCCAAAAGCGCAGCGAGGCGTGAACCATTGCCAACAGCAAAATGGTTGCCGAAACCAATCCCACGACCGCCAGCGGCGGCCAACTGCGCGGCGGCTCCCAACCGAATGGCCAATGTGCCGCGCCGGAATTTGGCGCCACACAGGAGCGAATGAAGTCGATACCCTCCCCGGTCAAGCCCAATTGCGCAAGTGCCAACACCGTCAAGACCGCCTGCTGTGCGAGCACGGCGATGCACCCTGCACGATGACGCCAGCCCAAACCGAGCAGGCGTGGAATCAACAACCAAAGCGAGAGCGCTTTTTGCTGGCGGGTATTCAACGGTGCAAAGAAGATTGTTCAGCGCGAGTGGGGCATCGAGTAAAGATCGCCCATTGAAATTCGACTGACGGGCATCCAAACGTTTGCGCTGGCAGGCGGGTGCTCATTGACATTTTTACGTCGGACCGCGACAAAGTCACGTCGTCACCGTCTCACATCTCTGGCAAACTCATCGTGGCCGGTTTCCTTTAGACAACCATGAAACTACCAAAGTTCGCGGTGTCAGAAAACCTCGAATTGGAGGAGCTGTAAACCGCTAAATCACAAGCGATTGAACTCTTTCCACTCTTTTCTACTTCCGATCCCGGCATGCTGCAGTTCATTCACGATTTCTGGCCGCACATTACGATCACGAGCATTGTGATATTGTCGCTTGAGTTGCTAGCCGCCGGGCATGCGGTGCTTTATAAGCGCGATAGCCGCGCAACCATCGGCTGGGTCGGCCTGATTCTGCTCACGCCGTTGGTGGGGGCGCTTCTGTATTGGATGTTAGGCATTAACCGAATCCATCGGCGGGCAAAATTGAGGCGCGTCGGCGAAACGAGCTCCGAGCCTCGCAACGATAGCCACGTTGCCGCGTCGGAGCTGATTGCCGGTACGCTGGGATATGATAGCCGGCACCTCCACCGCTTGATCGAGCTTGCCAGAAATGCAACCGCTCGGCCGTTACTGGAAGGCAATCATGTCGAACCGCTCGTCAATGGCGACGAAGCTTATCCGGCCATGTTGCAGGCCATCGACAGCGCCAGGCAGTCGATCACGATGGCATCGTATATCTTCGACAACGACCGCGTCGGCAAGTTATTTGCCCACGCGATTTCGGAAGCACAAAAGCGTGGCGTCGACGTTCGCGTGCTGATTGATGACATTGGATCGCGCTATACATTCCCCTCGGTTGTGCACACACTGAAAAAAGCTGGCGTGCGAACGGCAACGTTCATGCCAACGCTTGTGCCGGGTTTTTTCGCCTATTTCAATCTCCGTAGCCACCGAAAAATCTTGGTTGTCGATGGCCGTATGGGCTTTACTGGTGGCATGAATATCCGCGAGGGTTGTTGGCTCTCCGAACATCCGAAAAAGTTGCCGACGCAAGATTTGCATTTTCGGGTCACCGGCCCAGTGGTTACGCATCTCCAAGAAGTCTTCGCGGAAGATTGGACGTTTACGACTGGCGAAGTGCTGACCGGCGATCTGTGGTATCCGCATCAGGAATCGGTCGGCAGAATGCTGGCCCGCGGCATTGCCTACGGGCCAGACGAGAGCAAGGGAATCATCCGCTTCACATTGATTGGCGCGCTTAAGCGTTGCGCAGACAAAGGTGTCGATCGTCACACCATATTTTTTGCCGGATGAAGGACTCGTTGCTGCTTTGAATGTGGCTGCGATGCGCGGCGTCGAAGTGAACATCATCCTGCCTGAAAAAGGTAACTTGACCACCGTGCAATGGGCCTGCGAAGCGACGCTATGGCAGGTCCTTGAGCATGGCTGCCGCGTTTGGGCAACGCCGCAGCCGTTCGATCACACGAAACTCATGGTCGTCGATGGCCTGTGGACGTTGATGGGCTCTGGGAACTGGGATCCGCGAAGTTTGCGCTTAAATTTCGAGTTCAACGTCGAAATCTATGACGCGCAGCTCGCAACTCGAATGGAAGCTCACATTGAAGCTAAACGGTCGTCAGCACGAGAAGTTACACTTGCCGATGTTGATGCACGAACGCTCCCGGTTCGGCTCCGTGATGGCGTCGCTAGACTCATGTCGCCGTATCTGTAACCGGCCGTTGACTTTTGAGGCACAGCGAGAAACTTCCCTCAGCCGTTAATCTCTTCCCATATGTTTCAGTCTTGCTAGCCCACCATACTTCACAATTCGCTGCAAGGCCGATATATTCGCCACTTTGAAAGTGCCTTGTCTCTTCCTCGTGCAATGGAGTTATCAGCCATGAGGCAGTTCAGTCGCAAAATGAAACGGCAATCGTTTGAATCCTTGGAGGACCGCCTAGCTTTGGCGGGTAATGTAACTGCCGCTTTATTCTCCGGCGGGCTTTTAGTTACGGGCGATAACAGCGCAAACGCAATCCTCGTTGAGCAAATTGACGTCGACTCTTTCAGGGTGACCGGCCTTGGAACGAGAGTGAACGGCAGCTTTTCTCCACAACGCGTCGACGGCGTTGTCAATGGCATCGGCATCGACATGCGCGGCGGCGCTGATGCGGTCACGCTGAGGAATTTGACAGTCCCAGGCGAAGGGCTCGGAATTCTGCTCGGCGATGGCAACGATGCCCTGTTAATGACACGCGTCACCGTGCTGGGTGCGTGTGGTATTGATGGCGGTAGCGGCAGCGATGCCATTACGATCGACAATTGCAAATTCAATTACCACCTGGGAATTGAAACCCGCAGCGGGAACGACGCGTTAGCGATCAGCCGCAGCACTGTGTATGGCGCACTCAGCATTCAGATGGATGAAGGCAACGACGCACTGTCGATGCTCAACGATAAGGTTCTTCAACCATTGCTGCCCGAACTTGAAGATGGAATCGAGATTCCAGAAAACTTCGATATTTTGAAGGAAGCCTTCTTCGATATCGAATGCGGCGCGATCATCACAACCGGGAGCGGTAATGACGCCGTGGCGATGAACGGCGTGCAGATCGATTGTTTAACTCAAATCGATACGGCAGATGGAAACGACAGCGTGGCCATTGCGAACTCTCGGTTTGGTCAAATCCTTGAGCTACCCGACGTCGAGGAATGGACGCCAACGACCGATTCAACCGGCCTATGCATTGAGACAGGACTGGGCAGCGATGCTGTTGCTATCGCTAACACTAAGGCTTACGGTCATTTGCAAGTCGATACCTCCGACGAAGTGCCGTGTTTCTTTGAGGTGACTCCTTCGCAAGAAACTGGCCCAACTAAAGATGGCAACGACAGCGTCGCTCTGAGTAAGGTCGACGTGCTGACGGCGTTGCCTTTTTTGACTGAAGAAATCGAAACGCCAGAACTCCTTGGCCCGGAGTGTGGTTCGCTTTCGATTTACACCGGCAATGGCTCGGATGCCGTTGCCCTAAATGCAGTTAATACCGATTGCGAAGCCTTCATTCTCACCACCGACCTGGCTGATAGCAGTCTGGACGGCGGCGATTCCGTGGCCATCGCCAGTTCCAGTTTTAATCGGCTCGACTTCAATATCCTCGTTGGGGGGAGTGAAGTTTACGATGAAAGCACAGGACTATTCGTCTCCACAGGCCACGGCAATGATGCCGTAGCAATCGCCAGGGTGCATGTGAATGGTGCAGCACGAATCGAAACCGGTGATGGAACCGACAAAGTTGCCATCAATGCCTTGGTGGCGGATGAAATCTTTGTGGAATTAGGCGACGGCAATTATGATGCCTTATCGATTGTCAACAGTTCGGCCAATTTCGCATCGTTCGACGGCGGCGGAGGCATCGGCGACACATTGGTAAGAGCCAACAACCATTTCACGACTCAGTTGATCTCCGGCTTTGAGTTCGTGGTATAGCTGAGCGTCCAGGATTAGCATTGTTGGTGGCCATCAGCCGTGTTATTGCGGCTGATGGCTATCTTTTTTACAGCACGGATATAATTTGGCTTTATCGGGAGCAAACAGGTGGTTCGCAAACCAGGCAACCACACTTTCCGATTTTGTGAATCGCATTGGCAGTATTTCCGTTTAGCACACTATGTTGAGAGCGATTGCTTCTCTTCCGCGGCGCTGCGGCGATAGTATCGCGGAAGTAGCGTGAAGACGTCGCTTCGCCCACCGCTCTGATACTGCCGGGACGCTAGTTGCCCAACCGCTGCCGCTTTGGGCCACAAGACTGATTGTTCAATGACGCGGACGCCGACCGGCAATTGAGCGATTAACTTTGCCAGTCCAGGTCCGCTGATTGTCTGGCCTGCCGAAAGGTTCTCTAGCCAGACAGAGTTGTCCAACAACATTGCGTCGCCATGCCATTGCGGAACCCCAGTTGCATCGCGGAAAAATTTTCCGACAAAGACTTGCTCGCGCTGCGCGTCCATCACGGTCCACAATTCGCCTGATTCAGAAGGCGTTTGCCAGGCAATCGCTTCCAGTGAGTTAATCCCCAGAACTTGCGATTCGGACGCATACGCGAAGAGCTTTGCCGTAGTCACACCAACCCGCAAACCAGTGAAAGAGCCGGGACCGGACGCCACTGCCACCAGCTCAACGTCGCTGGATTGCCAACCTGCCGACCCTAGGATGCTAACAATTCCCGGAGCTAGCGATTCTGCACTGCGGATCGCAGGATCCAAGTCGAGTTCAGCAAGCAAAGTTTCATCTTCAAACACGGCAACGCTGCCAGCGCGATCAGTCGTTTCGATTGCCAAAATACGCATCGGATGGCGACGATTCCTACAAGCTTGGGCCAACGCCCGCGGACAAAACTGTCACTAGTGCCTCTTGGTCGGTTGTATCGCAACTACAAGCGTGCCAATGGCTTGACCCCGCCCTGCGCGGTTCGTAGACTGCCAGTTTAGCCTCTACGGCGGCGGCGGGATAGAATTGTTTGCAGTCCAGCGCCTTTCGACGTGGGGCCTGTAAAGCATTGTTCTAGGTTTTCTTGTCTGCCCTAGACAGGTCGTGCGTGAAGCGAGCCATCATTAGCGATATTCACAGCAACCTCGAAGCCCTCGAGGCTGTGCTGGCCGACATCCGCGGCCAGGAGATCACCGAGATCTTCTGCCTGGGTGATATTATCGGTTATGGTCCCAATCCGCGCGAGTGCATTGATCTGGTGATGAACTGCCAGATGTGCATCTTGGGAAACCACGATCAGGGCGCACTGTTTGATCCGGAAGGATTCAACACTGGTGCCGAACGAGCCATCTTTTGGACGCGCGAACAGTTGGAAAACCCGCGCGGGAATCCGAACGACAACGCTCGTCGCTGGGAGTTCTTAGGCGAATTGCCGCGGAGCCACAAAGAAAACGGTTGCCTGTATGTGCATGGATCGCCGCGGAACCCGCTGAACGAGTACGTCTTTCCTGAAGACACGATTTGCAGCCCGAAGAAACTCGAAAAGAGCTTTGCGCTAATTCAACGATTCTGCTTCCAAGGGCACACCCACGTGCCAGGCGTGTTTACCGAGAGCATGAATTTTTTGAGTCCGGAGGAAATCAATTTCACGTATCATTTGGGCAACGAGAAGGCCATGATGAACGTGGGCTCGGTTGGTCAACCGCGCGACGGCGATCGACGGGCCTGCTACGTCATCCAAGAAGACGATAAAATCACCTACCGTCGCGTCGAATATCCGGCCGAGAAAACTCGGCAGAAAATTCACGATATTCCCGACCTCGATAATTTTCTTGGCGATCGGCTATTGGAGGGCCGGTGAACCGGATTGGGCGATCGCGCAGCAGCAAACTGCGCAACTTCTTGCTACGACGTCGGCGTATGAGACGTCGCCCATCATCTTGAACGAAATTAGCCATCTATCGGCGTACGGATTCGCCCCCTATATTTTCCACTAGATGGCTACAGCAAATATCCGTTAGGCGAAGGACAATTTCCGTGGAACGACGCTTCGTGGTGTTTATCGTTCTGTCGATCTTAGTTCTGGTCGGCAACCTCTTTCTTCAAACGTGGCTGCGCGGCAAGCAGCCGCCACAACCTGTTGCGCAGCAGAAGGCAGACGACAAAAAGGCCGATGAGAAGAAACCGGCCGAGCAGCCAGCTGGCGATAAAGGTGGCAACGAAGCGAAGCCGGCCGAGGCAAATGTCGGTCCCGCCGCTGAAGCAGCGCCCGGCGAAATTGCGGAAGCTCCTGAACCGGAAGCACAATGGTTTACGCTGGGCAGCGCCGATCCGAGCGATCAGAATCCATACCGCTTGCTAGCCACGGTGACCAATCAAGGGGCCGCCGTCGAACGGATCGAATTAAGCAGCCCCCGCTTTCGTGACCTCGAAGACCGCAGTGGTTACTTGGGCCACTTGGCCGCAGAAACCGATCGCGCCGCCGGGGTCAAAATCAACGTCGTCGGAAAAGGGACGCCTGCCGATTCGGCCGGACTGATGGCTGGCGACGTAATCACCCAGTTCGATGGGCAATCATTGACCGATGCGGACTCGCTGATCACCGCTCTCCGTCGAACACGACCCGGACAGATCGTCGATCTCAATGTGACGCGCAATGGAAAGCCTCAAACTCTCGGCGTCACTTTGGCGCGCCGCCCGCTGGAGGTTGTCCGACCGGAATCGATTCCAAAAGGCAGTCAAATTCCCGAGCCGCTGAGCATAGTTGGCGCGAACAACCACGATCCCTTTTCCTTTTTGCTGACGCTGTGGCAGATCGACGACAAGAAAATCGCCGATGACTTGACGCCAGAAGCCGCTCTCGACGCGGAACTTTCGGGTGTTAAACTTCGTTCTGCTCGTTGGACCGGGGGATATAAGCAGCTTCCGAACGGACGTGAAGATCGCGACACCGTTGAATTTACTCGCGAGTTGCCAAAATTAGGACTGAAAGTTGTCAAACGATATACCATTGCCAAGGTCGATGGCGACAAACCGGCTAACCATCTATCCTTGCAAGTCGAGATCCACAACGTCGGCAAGACCGAAAGAAAAGTTGCGTATCAGCTTGATGGGCCCACTGGATTGCCGACCGAGGGCTGGTGGTACGCAACGCGCATGTTGCGCGAATGGGGCGGGGCAGGAATACGCGATACGGCAATGCTGTTGCGCGACAAAGCGCCTGCGCTCGATCAGTCCGATGGCCATCGCCGGCGGCAAACTCGATCCACCTTACCGCCAGGAAGAACCCGGTACGCTGTTGGCGTATGCAGGTGTCGATGCCCAATACTTCGCCTCGGCACTCCTGCCGGAACCGTTCAAGGGTCGCGAACCATGGTTGGCGCAGATCAAACCGATTTTGGTCGGAAAGATGCCGGAAGATGCACGTTTTAAAACGCTCGGCGATGTCTCTTGCCGTTTGGTGAGTTTTGCCGAGACGCTTAAGCCGGGCGGCGAGCCGCTCAAGCACACGTACACGGTGTTTGCGGGTCCAAAACAGCCTAACTTGCTGGCCCAATATCCGCTGGCCGATCCTAACATCGGCTTTCAAGGCGATCCGCAAAATAATCTCGGCGAGTTGATTTATTACGGCTGGCCGATCTGGGCGGCGGTTGCCCGGCCGATGACGCAAATCTTGCACTTTTTTTATTCGATTGTCGGCAACTACGGCATTGCCATCGTGATGCTTACCGTGCTGGTGCGCGGCTGCATGTTTCCGCTTTCGCGCAAGCAAGCGCTGGGCGCGCAGAAGATGCAGGAACTCAAGCCCGAGATGGACCGCATCAACGAGAAGCATAAAGGCAAACCAGAAGATAAAACTCGGGCCATGCAAGAACTGTGGCGTAAGAATAATTACAACCCGATGTCGGGCTGTCTGTTGGCGTTCTTGCAGTTGCCGATTTTTATCGGCCTGTATCGGGCCTTGATGATTAACGTTGAATTGCGGCAGGCATCCCTGTTAGGCGAATCAATCCACTGGTGCTCGAATCTGGCAGCACCCGATATGTTGGCCTATTGGAGAGATTGGTCATTTATGCCCAGTTTCTTGACCGCCTACAAGGGTTTCATGTCGCTGGGACCATTTTTAAACATTCTGCCGCTGTTCACGGTTGGCTTGTTCATTTTGCAACAACAGATGTTCATGCCGCCGGCGACCGATGATCAAACTCGCATGCAGCAAAAGATGATGAAATACATGATGGTTCTCATCGGCTACATGTTTTACACGGTGCCCAGTGGATTGTGCTTGTACATTATCGCTTCCAGCTTGTGGGGCATTACTGAGAAGAAACTGCTACCAAAGACTAAGACTGCTGCCGCCGGCGCTCCCTCGACAACTTCCAAACTGGCGAAATTGTTCTCATCCGATTCCAACGGAAGCGCTGCGGCCAAGCGAGATCGTAAAAAACAGCGTCGCGGAAAGTAGGGGATGTGTGTCAGTCTGGCTGGTTGTCATGCGAAATCACTCTGAGACCATCGGTTTGATCGCTCATGTCGGCTAGCGCTGGCCGTCACCTCTCATTATGCTCTTGCTCGACGACACGATTGCAGCCATTGCCTCCACACCCGGCGGAGCGGCACGCGGCATTGTTCGACTCAGCGGGCCTGCGGCGATTGATCTCGTCGCACAATGCTTTCAACCAACTGATCCTGCGATAAATCTGTCCAAATTGCGATCGGCATGCGCGTATCGAAGGCCAAATCAGCTCTGATGCCGCCAAACTGCCCGCCGACCTGTTCCTTTGGCCCACGGAACGCAGTTTTACTCGGCAACCGCTGGCGGAAATTCATACTTTCGGCTCGCCGCCGTTGTTGGATGTCATCTTACGAACGCTTTGTGCTGAGGGAGCCAGACTCGCCCAGCCAGGCGAATTTACGCTGCGTGCGTTTCTTGCCGGACGGATTGATTTAATGCAGGCGGAAGCTGTTTTGGGCGTGATTGATGCGACCGACCGCCGTCAACTCGACGTGGCACTAACGCAGCTTGCCGGCGGACTTTCACGCCCTTTACTGCTTCTTCGTGACGAGTTGCTCAATTTGCTTGCCGACTTGGAGGCAGGACTAGACTTTGTCGAAGACGATATTCGTTTCATTGCACCGGATGAACTCGCTCATCGCCTGGAACAATCAGCTCAACAGCTCGATCAATTGTCGCACCAACTGAACGCACGGAGCACTGGAAATAGTCTGCCGCAAGTTGTGCTTGTCGGCCGGCCGAATGTTGGCAAAAGCAGTTTGTTCAATGCGCTCAAAAGGCAGTCGGCCGCCATTGTGTCGGCGGTTTCAGGTACCACGCGAGATTATCTGACCACTCAGATCGACGTGGGAGGGTTGCCCGTGGAATTGATCGATACCGCGGGCTTGACCATCGACGTGGAGATCGAAGACACGAACCGTCCATTTCAAAGTCGTGAAGCAGCAACGACGGCAGCACAAATTGAATCGAAGGCCCATTCGGCGTCAGTCCAGCAGCACGAGCAGGCAGATCTGCGACTGTTTTGTCTGGACTCAACCCGCGCGATGACTCAGTGGGAGACGCAGGCTACCGCTGGGATCAATACAATTGTGGTTTTGACGAAGTGCGATGAAAAGCAGCATCCTGCGATGCGAAATGACCGAGCAATTCGCACAAGCAGCCAAACCGGACTTGGCCTTGAGCCGCTGCGGTTGGCGATTCGAGAAGCGACTATGTCCCGGTCGGATGACGCAGGGGCTGTTGCTACCACATCCATCCGCGTCGGCGAAAACCTCAGCCTGGCACACGCCTCGATTGCCCGAGCAATTCAACTGTCCGCCGAAAAGCAGGGAGAGGAGCTGGTTGCTGCTGAACTCCGAGTAGCGCTAACCGAATTGGGTCAAATTGTCGGCGCAATTTACACCGACGATCTTCTGGATCGTATTTTCAGCCGTTTTTGCATCGGCAAGTGACCATTTTGCCGGAGAGCACTGACGGACCGCGCGGAGGCCGTATATTTTGGCCATTCTCGCCAATTATTGCAATCGGCCTAATTGCCCAATCGCCCGGAATGACCTAGAAACATACGGTGTCCTGCCGCGCCACAAAACCCGTTTGTTTCCAGTCGTTGTGAGGAGGCCCGCAATGCTCGATAAAGCCAAACGTATTTCCACCGTTCTTGTAATTCGCGGACTTTTGGCGCTCGTTTTCGGCGTGCTGATGCTCGCGCTGCGGCCGGAAGACTTGGTCAAAGTCGTCATCTCGCTTTTCGGTATTTTCGCTATCGTCGACGGCTCGTTTGCCGTGGTCGGTGCTCTGGCAAGCAGCGAAGCATTCGAAGATTGGTGGTTGATCCTTTTGGCCGGCGTACTCGGCATTTTGATAGGGATCTTCACCTTCGCTCATCCAATGATGGTTGCAACTGTGCTGGTAATGTATGTTGGCTTCCGCGCCATCTTACAGGGCGTCCTCGAAATTGCGTTTGCCGTGCGGTTACGCAAGGTAATTCAAGGCGAATGGCTGTTTGTTCTTTCCGGTTCGATCTCCGTAATTTTTGGTTTGGTGATGATCATGTTCCCGGTCAAATCGGGACCTGTTGGCACGGCTGAAGGCATTGTGGTCATTGGTTGGTTGATCGGAATCTATGCCATTGCCGGCGGAGCGATGCAATTGGTACTCGCTGGTCAGATGCGCGATTGGGTGAAGCGCATCGACAGTCCGTCGAAATCAACCGCAGCCGCGCCGCCGCAAGTTTGATTTGAGTATTCAATCACTTGTGAAAGCCGAGTCCAGGGGTTGCAACCCCTGGACTTCTTTGTTGCTGTGATCTCATGTTAGCACCTTCACCGCTGCTTGGCGCATCGGCCGGTGCTGGCGCAGCTCCGTCAGCATAGTTTGCAAATCCGCAGGCAGTTCCGCCTTGAACTCCAGCAGCTCTCCGGAAACGGGGTGCTTAGTCGCCAGCCGCCGCGCGTGCAGTGCTTGTCGATCCAAGAGCAGCGTCCGATCTTCTAACTCCCTTCGAATTTCACCAAGCGTAATCTCCGCCCGACCGCCGTATTGCTTGTCGCACAGCACTGGGCATCCAATCGCCGCCAAATGTACGCGAATTTGGTGCGTCCGCCCTGTTTTTGGCGTGATTCTAAGCAACACAAAGCCGTCGAATCGTTCGATAACTTCAAACGTCGTTTGTGCCGGCCGGCTCGACGCATGATCGCGGCGAATTGCCATTTTTTCCCGTTGATACGGATGCACCCCGATCGGCAAATCGATCACATCGCGGTCCCGATCCAATTTGCCCACCACAATTGCGAAATATTCCTTTTCCACCGTTCGCGCCGCAAACTGCTCTGCGAGTGCGTAATGAGCCGCGTCGGTTTTCGCCACCACCAAAACGCCGCTGGTGTCGCGATCAAGTCGATGCACGATGCCCGGCCGAGTTGGCCCCCCGGCCCCGCTGAGCTGCTGGAAATGGAATGCCAGTGCCGCAGTCAGTGTACCCGACCAATGCCCCTTGGCCGGATGCACCACCATTCCCGGCGGCTTGTTGATGGCCGCCAGATGCTCGTCTTCGTAAATGATCTCCAGCGGAATGTCTTCGGGAACTGGACCCGGCTGCGGCAAATCGGGCAGCACGATGGAAAGTTGCTCGCCCCCTTTGAGCCGCTGTCCGGCTTTCATTACCCGACCGCCGACGATCACGCCTCCGGCATCAATCGCTCGGCGCAGATGGGCGCGACTAAACTCGGGAAACTGCCGGGCAAGAAAAACGTCCAGCCGACAACCAGCGTGTTCCGGTTCGACAAGCCGTTCGATCGGCGACGGCGAATCGTCATTTCGAAGCATCGGCCGGTTTCGAAGAATCCGCGGGCGGCGTCTGGGTTGCATTCTCGGCTGATGGAACCGACGGCAATTCAGGAGCCGGAACTACAGGGCTGTTGGGATCGGACGCGGTCGGCAGTTTAACATCGCCGAATCCGCCGGACTCCTTGAGATCAAACGATGGTTTCACGCCCGGAATGCCGGAACTGGAATCGGCTACCGGCGGCCGCGGATCTTGTTTGGCAAACCAATCGTAAAATTCCTTGACGCTGGGGCGCTCTAAACGATCCAAGCTTTTGCGCGCAATTCGGCCAGCGCACTGTCGGGGTATTCCTTGCGAAGCGCCTGGTAATCGGAACGCGCCCGATCAAGCTCTCCCATCGATTCATGCGCTCGCGCAAGTCCAAACAGGGCCCAAGCGCGAAGCATCGGGTCTTGAGCCTGATCTTTCGCCAACGCAAACGATTCCGCAGCTTTGGAAAGATTTTCGCGGGCAGCCGGCTTGTTGGAAAATAGTGTGTCGGCGCCAGCATCCAACTGCTGTTCAGCTAAGACCAGTTGCGCTACGATTGCCGGCTCAGTGCCGCGGTAATCGGCAATCATGGCCTGCAATTCTCCCGCGCCGCTGCCTTGCAGAGCGTTGATCAACTGCTCGGACGCTTCCGCTTTCCCGCGACGCTCCATCGATCGCAGGTACATAATCACGCCGATGCCAATTGCCACCACCACGCAAAGCACCGATATCAGCGATGTGTACGGCTTGACTTTATCTGCCGAAGTGGCGATCCAGTCGGCCAGGGCGTTCGATTGCAACTCGTGACGGTGTTCAGCTTTCATTCAAAAAATCGCCGTCGTGGCGGTTGAGAGGACGAAACGGCGGCCGCCGTTGATCGACGGCCGAGCAGAATTCAATACGCAGCGGCATGCAAATTGGTTGACGAAAGTATAGCGCCGCTGGAAGAACAGCGTCAAGGCCGGAACATGGCGATCGAACCCACCCAAATAGATCGAAGCTGGCTCGTAGACAACGCACCATGTTCGGCGATACACTCGCGAACCTTAATGAATCGGTCCGACACGTTTGGGCGCCGTCCTCACAAGTGCGCTTTGCCGTCGAGTGCCGTGGCCTGTCCTTTTTCGAGATTGTCCGATGGCTCTTAATCCGGCGCAACAAGACGCAGTCGAAACGCTCCGCGGGCCGCTGCTTGTGTTGGCTGGCGCCGGCACGGGCAAAACGCGAGTAGTAACCTGCCGGATTGCCAACCTGATCCGGCACCGCACGCCGCCCGAACGTATTCTGGCCGTCACGTTCACCAACAAAGCGGCCGGCGAAATGCAGGAGCGAGCCTCCGAACTGTTGGGCAAACGGTTGAAAGCCAAGCCGGAGATTTCGACGTTCCATTCGTTCTGCGTGCGAATTCTGCGGCGGCAAATTCATCTTCTTGGTTATCCGAAGCAGTTCGCAATTCTCGACCGCGGCGATCAAGAAAGCGCTGCCCGGCAAGCGTTGCGTGAGATTCGCGTTCCTGGCGAGCAGCTTCGCCCCGGTGATTTGCTGTACTTCATCGGCCGCTGGAAGACGGCCTCCATTCGCCCGGATACGGCCGAGGATGTGGCTGAGAGTGATAAGGAACGACTGGCAGCCGCAGGATACCGACGGTACCAAGCCGCAATCAAAGCCAGCGGCGCGGTCGATTTCGACGACTTGCTGCTCCTTACCGAAGAACTCTTTCACCGCGTTCCGGAAGTCCGCCAAGCGGAAGCTAAGCGGTTCGATCATTTGCTGATCGACGAATATCAAGACACAAACCAGAATCAATACCGAATCGTCAAGGCGCTTTCCGAAGGACATCGCAATCTGTGCGTGGTCGGCGACGACGATCAATCGATCTACGGCTGGCGCGGCGCCGAAGTGCAGCACATTTTGCGCTTCCAGCACGATTGGCCGGAAGCAAAAGTTGTCCGCTTGGAAGACAACTACCGGACGGTGGAAGCCATTCTGGAGTTCGCCAACCGGCTGATCGCGTTCAACCGCAATCGCCACGAGAAAGTCTTGCGAGCCGCGCGGACCGGCGGCCTGCGGCCGATCATTTTGCAATGCCAGGACGAGACCGAGGAAGCGGCCAAGGTGATCGAAGACATCAAGCTGCGACTGCAAAACCCGGCGATTGCGCTGCGCGATATTGCCATTCTGTTTCGCACCAACGAGCAACCACGGCCGTTTGAAATGGAACTCCGGCGAGCCAACCTGCCGTATGTGCTGATCGGTGGTCAATCTTTTTACGATCGGCGGGAAGTAAAAGACGTGCTGGCATACCTCCGAGTGCTCGACAATCCACACGACGAGCCGTCGCTGCTGCGAATCGTCAACACACCGCCGCGCGGCATCGGGCAATCCACGATTACCGCAATTCTGGCCCAAGCTGTCGAGCAAGGCCGACCGGTTTGGGATGTGCTGGCTGAAGCGCAGCCGATTGGAAAGATTACGCCCACTGCGGTCGAAGCCATCGGTAAATTCCGCGACCAGATCGAATCGTTTCGCCGACTGATCGAACATGAACCGCTGGTCGAAGTCGCCACCCAGTTGATCGCGCACATCCGCTACCAAGACGAGCTGGCTCGGCAGTACCCCGACTTGAACGAACAACAATCGCGCTGGAATTCTGTCCAGGAAGTCATCAACTCGCTCGGCGCCTTTGCCAGACGTGCCAAGAAGCCGACGCTTCGGGCGTTCCTCGATGAAGTGGCGCTCGGCGAGCGCGATGATATTAACGACAAGGAATCGAAACTGAATCGCAACGCCATCGCGCTGATGACGTTGCATTCCGCCAAAGGCTTGGAATTTCCCCACGTCTATTTGGTTGGCATGGAAGAAGGTTTGCTGCCGCATCAAAAATCGGTCGATGCAGAAAAACACGGCGATCCGAATGCCATCGATGAAGAGCGCCGGCTGTGTTACGTCGGCGTCACGCGGGCGCGCGATCGGCTGACGATGACACTTTCGCTGGGACGCATGAAATGGGGCAAAAGTCGACCGACGGAACCGAGCCGATTTCTGTACGAACTGACCGGCCAAGCCGAGAACCGCGGAAAACGAAAAGCCGCGGCAAGCAAAAATCGTTCGCGAGCTAGTCACAAATCTCTGCCCCATCGATAGGTCATTAATTCATCGCGGCGGTTCCGGCGGCGCCGGTTGATCGCCCGGTTTCTGGCCGAACAAAAAGTGCATTAAATCACGCGTGCCGATCAGTCGTGGGCTGGAAAACATTTCGCCGGCCGAAAATCCGGCTCCAGTGCCAAGCTGAACCGCAAACGCCAGCACGCGCTCTTCGATTTGCTTTTCGGGCTTCGCGCCGAATTGGGTTTCATAGCAACGAATCGATTCCAATTTTTTTTGCAGCGTATCGCCAATGTCGACGACCAAGCTTCCAACGCCGGGCGGAATGCCGAATGACGTGAACGCCAGCGTGTAATACAAATATGCCGAAATCGTGTGGACCGGCAGCCCGTCGAAATGCTGATCCCACTTCGTCAGTCGTGAATAAAACACGCCGGCATCGGTAATTTGCATCGCTTGATAATGATCGGGAGACGCCAGCGGCGTTTTTTCGCCGAAGCCGAACACCAACTTAGGCCGATGGCGGCGAAATACTTTAGCCAGTGCCACGCGGGCTTCGAACGAATCGAACAACCGCCGATTCGGCAGCCCAAGCTCTAGCCGAACGTGAACTCCCAGCGCGTGAGCCGCCGCTTTGGCTTCCGCAGCCCGCGCTTCCGGACCGGGCGAGTTCGGCGTCGGCTCGCCATCAGTCAGATCGACGATGCCCACCCGATATCCCTGCCGCACCAATTTGGCCAGCGTCCCGCCGCAGGCAATCTCGACATCATCGGGATGGGCTCCGACAGCAATTACATCGAGTTGTGGCTGCTCGCTCATCGTGCTTTCACCGCGCTCAGTAAAAACGTCGGATTCAACGCCCCGAACCGCACTCGTTCCAGTTGATACGTGCCGCGGGCGACGTTCAGCATTCTCAGCGCGACATCGCCGGCCTGGCGTTGCAAACTTTCATGCACGGCGGCCAGGTTTTCGATGCTGCCGACGTTGGCGACCAATCGTCCGCCCGGTTTCAGTTGGTCGTAAGCCAGATCGACCAGGCGAGAAATCTCGCGGCCGCTGCCGCCGACAAAAACGCAATCGGGCTTGGGCAAATCTTTCCAGGCGTCGGGGGCCCGGCCCAACACCGGCGTCAAATTCTTCACGCGGAATCGCTCGGCATTGGAGCGGATCAGGTTGATGTCTTCCGGATCCATCTCGATGGCAAACGCCTGCCCTTCGCTGGCCAGCAGCGCCGCTTCGATCGAAACCGATCCGCTGCCAGCCCCAATGTCCCAGACGATGCTCTTGGGGCCGATCGCCATCTCCGCCAGGGCCACGCTGCGCACCTCGGCCGGCGTCAGCAGGCCGCGCTTCGGTCGGGCTTGCAAGAACATTTCGTCGGGATTGCCGAACCGCCGCAGTCCGGGGGCATCGGTCGGACGATCGGGCGTTTCGCTCGGGCGGACCAGAATCATCACGTTCAGCGGCGCAAACTCCTCGCGGGCAATTTCCGCGAGGGTGCCCTGCGTCACACGTTCATCGGGCGAGCCGAGATTTTCGCAAACATAGGCGGAGAAGTAATCGATCCGCTCATCAAGCAATCGCTGGGCAACGTCGGCCGGCGGATGGTCGTTGCTCGTGAATAAACCCACCGTGTCGGCGACGCGAATTTTTTCGATCACCGAATTCAGCGAGTGCGTTGCCAGGTTCGTCAGGTACGCGTCTTCCCAGCTTTCCTTCACGCGGGCAAACGCCAACTGCATGCTGCTCACATGCGGCAGCACCTCAAAGCGGTCTTTGCCCAGCTTGTCGCAAAGATAGCGGGCCACGCCATAAAACAGCGGATCGCCGGAAGCCAGCACGACGATTTTTTGGCCGCCGGCCTTGGTCACGCGCTGCACGGCTTCTTCCAGATTGCTGCCAATAACGGTGCGCTCTTTGCCGACCGTCTTGGGAACCAACTTGAGCGTGCTTTCGGCGCCCAAGAGCAAATCGGCCTCTTCGATCAGTCGTCGCGCTTGCGCGGTGGCGCCTTCTAGCCCATCGTCGCCAATGCCGATAATTTGAATTTTATTGGTCACAGAGAGGGTTCAGGGTTCGGGTTCCGCACCGGCGAGCCGGGAGCGTCAGCGACCAGAGAACTGCCAGCGGCTGAGGGATGTTGACAGACAAAAGGATCACTTCGTTGTTCGCTGCTGATTCTAAAGCATCGGCTGAAAAACGAAAAGCGCCGCGAATGTCCCTTGTCATTTGCCCCCTGTCCTTGATGATCCACTGCTGCCGAACGGCAATCAGAGCAGGATAAATGACCAAGGACGGACGACGACGCACAAAAAATAAAAATTGATGTGACAATGTTTCAACCGAGTTGTACGATTTTCCCGAGGAAAACGCGGTTTGCGGTCGATGCATTGTCGCATCACTCTCGCCGCGCCTGTTGAAGCCAGCGGTTGCCGGCGCATCTAACTTCATCACCATTGCGTTTCTGCGGGAGCATCGATGGACGAGCGCGGCACACAAAAAATAAAAATCGAGGGTAAAATGTTGAGAGCACATTGTGCGATTTTCTCGAAGAAAACGCGGTTTGAGGTGGCGGCATTTTACCATCACTTTGCCCACCAGTTGCGAACGTCTGACTCCAGGCTTGTTGTCGATGCAGTAGCATATCGATTGTCTGAGTGATATCTTTTGTGATCGACTGCAAAACTCTTCACACCGATCCGACTTGCAAGCGAGGATGAGTTGGCGACTTCGCGCGCTTCCCTGGCTTGCGCGACGGGTTGTTGTTTCAGGAACAATGTCGGCTTTCCACGGCTTATTATAAGTGTACATACGATCATTTATTAAGTCTGTTTTCGGGCCACTCCGGATGCATTTTCAAGTAGGCCACGCTTTCCAGCATGACTTTTGCCTGGGGATTTAATATGCCAAGCTCAGTTGAAATCATTCAAGCTAATCTCGATCGCCCAGATCACCAAAACGACGTGCTCGCCCTCACCGCCGCCTACGCGCTAGACGAAATGGGCAACGGCGGCCCGCTACCGTCGGAAACACTCGAGCAGCTCATCCCGGGCTTAAGAAGTCATCCCACGACGCTGATCTTGCTGGCCTACGTCAACGGCCACGCCGTGGGCATCGCCACCTGCTTCCTCGGCTTCTCGACGTTTCTCGCCAAGCCGCTGATCAACATTCACGACCTGGCCGTGCTGCCCGAGTTCCGTGGCCAAGGCATCGGCCGCCAGCTGCTAGCCGCAGTGGATCGCAAAGCGATCGAATTCGGCTGCGGCAAAGTGACATTGGAGGTGCAAGAAAACAATACCCGCGCGCGACGCTTGTACGAGCAAGCCGGCTTCAAACACGCGATGCATGTGCGGGCTTCCGGCGGGGCGCTGTTTTTTAGCAAGAAGATTTGATGTGCGGCCTCCGGGATGCCGACTCCAGGTGCCGGGTGCCACTGGCTCTGCCAGTGCTGGGAGCATGGTTGACGGAGTAATAGTCAATTCGATCCCATGACTTTCATCGACTCATTCCCCGCAAATGCCGTTCTTGCCAATTCTTCGACGTTCCTGACAGAGCCAGAAGCGGCCAAAGCGCCGATTGATTGATATTACCTTTTTGATTGTAGCTCGCTAGTCCAGCTACTAAGATAGCTATCCGAGGACGTGAATCACCGATAAATGAAAGGAAATGTTCTTGTGACAGCCCAGATAAAATTCGAAGATTTTGCCGTTGCCGTGAAGGACATCGGGAGTCGTTTTCCTCATCTATCCCCGGACGATCTGTTCTCCCTTTGGTTCTTGCGAGCATATGTGACCGAGGACGAAGAAGATGCGGCCAAAGCTCTAGTCGGTGGGTCGCGTGATAAAAATATTGATGCATTACTTATCGATGACAACGCACGGGCAGTTTTCATAGTACAGACCAAATTTCGGCAAAGCCTTGGTAAAGTAACTGAGAAGTCGAACGATGTGGTCGGATTTGCTGACGTCATCTGTCAGATCGCTTCGCCCAATGAGGCTGATTTTAAAGCATATATTCGCAAAATCGACGGGTTGGTCGAAAAACGTGCTCGGGAAGCTCGCGAGCGAATAATTTCTCGTCAATATAAGCCGTGGCTTTATTATGTGACGCTTGGAAGCGTGAGCGATGGCGTTCGTGAAAGCGCGAAGCAGCGTATTGGCCTAGCCAAATGCAAACCCGGCATTGAGATCATTTGCCATAAACGCGCCCAACTGCTGCTTCGTGATTATCTAGATGGGGTTGCTCCCCCGATTCCTGCACTTGATCTGGAGATGGAGAAATCGCCGACAGTGGAAGTAAACGGGATTTCGCAGCGATACGACCGTGACAATGATGTTGAGTCTTGGGCATTTTCAATGCGCGGCGACGCTGTTGCACAGCTTTACGACTATGCAGGTGTACGATTGTTTGCACGTAATATTCGTGGGTTCCTTGGTAAGGATACGCCTGTGAATCGAGACATGCTCAAAACGCTTGAAAATGAGCCGGATCGTTTTTTTACTACAATAATGGCATAACAATTCTCTGCGATGAGGCAAAACAAGAGAGCCAAAAAGGCAAAGATGTACTGCATGTCAGTAATCCGCAAATTATTAATGGCCAGCAGACCACTCGCACCCTTGCCAGCCATTCTAAACTTGCCGCAAAGGCGACTGTGTTGGTTAAAGTCATTCAAGTGTCGAGATCGCACGGCGCCACGCTTCAGTTCGATGGCTTGGTTTCGAAGATTGTGGCGGGCACTAATTGGCAGAATCAAATCCGCCCGTCCGATCTGATGACAAACGATCGCCGTCAGGTTGGAATTGAACGTGAGCTGCGTAAGCTCGGTTATACATATATTCGGCGGCGGCAGACAAAAGGCGAAGTCAAGAAGCTGCTCGGCAAAAAACAAAAGCTGATGATCGAAAAGGGACAACTTGCACAAATCGTTGCGGCTTGTGATTTTGAGCCGCGAGAAGCCCGAATTGGACGAGAGAAATTATTCGGAGAACAGTTTTATGGCAAGGTCTTTCCTAACTTCGACCCGCTATTTTACCTGTCGCGCTATTGGACAATGGCGCATGTGCGTTATTGCGCTCATGGAGATGAACTACTCAGGGAGGCTCGATGGATCGTTCTGCATGCGACATGGGACTGTATACGATCAACTTTGAACAGTGAGAATCGTAGAAGAGTATTCATTGAACTCTGCGAGCGTAAAAACCGCGAGCTTTTGCGCCCTTGAGCCGAGTCGTCAATCGCATCTGCTCCGCCGCAAAAAAATACTATCGAGCGCACCGTGGGGACTCAAAGGAGCGACTGCCACCACCAACATTCTTTAAGGGACAAAATGGAAAGGGAAAGCGTTTTCTGGGATATCTGGCATCGGATCGTGCAACAACGGAGTTTTTGGACAGGCAGGTTGCGTCCTTTGCTAAGGCTTTCAACTGACACTGATTCAATTTGGCCAATAGCGATCGGAGACCCAAAGATTTGGCCATTGCTTGGCTTTGTTTGTATTGCATTTCTGATTGACTGCCGGGTGCCACTGGCTCTGCCGGTGCTGGGAGCAAGAAGAGGCAAATATCAGGCTGATGAACGCCGTATTACTCCATAAATAAAATCCTCCTACCGTGAGATATTCCAAAAAGAACACTGGCGGAGCCAGTGGCACCCAGAGGAAATCTAGATCGACTCAAAATCGTTCGGTACGATGGGAAATCATGCTTTCCAAAAAACTCCATCGAAAGACAATCAAACATTACCACGAGCCGGGCGAATTGCATGAGTTGACCTTCTCCTGCTTTCAACGGCTGCCGCTTCTGACCAACGATGATTGGCGTCGTCGGCTGGCTCGCATAATTGATGAGGCAAACCAGTTGGAGAAGATGCGATTGGCCGCTTTCGTGTTCATGCCGGAACACGTCCATTTGTTGGTTGTTCCCGAAAGCAACGAACCCGACATTGGCCGGTATTTGGCCAGAATCAAACAACCTTTTTCGAAATCGATAAAGCAGCTTCTCGGGCAATCCAATCCGCCGCTGCTCAAAAAACTCACGGTGCAGGAACGGCCTAGCAAACAATGTTTCCGCTATTGGCAAGAAGGACCGGGCTATGATCGAAATCTAAACACGGCCGCATCGGTTTTGGCTTCGTTGGACTATTTTCACAACAATCCGGTCAAACGCACACTTTGCCAGAAGGCCGTCGATTGGAGTTGGTCGAGTGCCAGGTGGTATCTGGCCGAACCGCCACGGCAGCAATTTGAAGGTTTGCCATTCGTTCATGGATTACCGGCTGGTTTCTTGGACGACTGAACACTGGTCACACTGGCAGAGCCAGTGGCACCCGAAATTGAACATCCAGCTCACTTAAAATGCCCGTCGATGCTGGCCTCAATCGGCAAGCTGCTCAGCTCCGGAGCGCGTTTCTTCCAAGAGCTGCGTTGCCAGTTGTCGGGAGAGGGTTTGGCCGGCATGAATTCGGGCAAGGCGAAGAGGAATCGCCGGCTTAGCGCGTACACAAACGGTTCATACATTTCGCGCAGCTCGGCCAGTTTGGCGTCGGCGGTTGCGGCGTCGTGCAGGACGAAGCCAGATTCTTGCAGCGTTTCGCGAAGCTGAAGTAAGCGTGCTGGCGGCAGGCGGTCGGCGTCGGGCAATTGTGGTGGTGTTTTGAAAATGAGGGCCAGATCGACTGCTGCGTGGCGGCTCATGGCAAAGGTGAGTTCCGCTTGGAATAAATTGCATTCCTTGATCGTCGAAATGACGACCGCACAGGTATCGAGAATCGCGGTGAGTGCAGACAGCCACGATTGGTTGTCGTGCTGCGACCGATAATAGCTCAGCACCGGAAACGACAAATGACTTTCCAGCAACTCGGCTGACCAATGTTCCCATTCACCCAAAAACGAATCGATGGCGGCAACATCGTGAGAGCGGCCCAGGCGAATCAAAAACTGCGCGGCGCTCGGCGGCGATCCGGCGCGGGCATCGAGCAAAGCGATCAGCGCTTCACGTTTGGAAAACGTCTGATAGATGACCGGCAGGTAGCCGATAATGAGCGCGAGAAATCCGAAGCCCATGCCGGCCTCGGTCACCGCCAGCGCGCGGCCCAGCAGCGTGGATGGTGTGATGTCGCCATAGCCCAGCGTGAAAAACGTGCCACCGCTCCAGTAGATGTAGGTCGGAAACGTCATCACGCTGTCGGGCATGTGAACCATCGTGCCCAGCGCCCAGTGCAAGATGGCGAATCCCACGATCAGTCCAACCACCCAGGTGCAGAGCAACCCCAACAAAGAGAGTGGTCCGAAAACGCTGAGAAACGATTCCCGCGCTTTGGACGATCGAATCCGCAGGGCCATCGCCCGCCAAATTCGCCAGGTCGTGAGATAGTACAGCCGGGCGAAACGGTAGCGATGCGTCACCCGCCGCGGCAGGATGGTGGTTTCGAAGGCATCGACCAGGAACAAGACAATCAGAGCGATGGCGATGAGGACGAAAATGAAGCTCATGGAATGTTCTCCGCGTTTTGCCAAAGTTATACGCCATGCGGCGTGCAATCAGCAGGGGCTGACGGTAATCTATGGTAGAGCACCAACATCAACGGAGAGAGATCGTGAACTTGAAGTGGGTAAAACTGGCGGCGATCCGGAATGCATGGCTACTTTCGGCAGCCTGTGGCACATTTGCCTTTATTGCCAATGCTCAAGCGAAGCCGCCCGAACCGGCACGCTCATCAATTGATGCGCCGGGCCAATCAGACAAACCTGACGATAAAGCGGAAGACAAAGAACAGACCGATGCGAAGGACGAAGCGAAGGCTGAAAAAAGTGCGGACGAGGCCCTGTCTGAACAATTGATCAAGCAAATGAAATTCGACTGGAAGTCGATTTCCGCCAGCGCGACTCAGAACCTGAAGCAGGCTTTCAGCGAGCGAACGATCGCCATCAGCGGAGAGATCAAAGTCTTGAACGATCAAGACCTCATCGGGCTAAGCCAGCAGGCGGAATTGACCAGTGCCATCGACGAAAACGGCAAAGAATTGGTGGCTGCAGCGCCGGCGCAACCGCCGGGGCCGATCGCCGGCCTTTTTCGAGGCCGGGTGAACCCAAACGCTCAGCCGCGATGGTATCAGTTCCCCGATCGTCAGCCGCAGCAGGCGCCGTGGTTCGGCGCGATCCAGCCCGTCCACACCAACGTGAGCATCAACCTGAATCAGAATGCGATTCCAAAAAAACTGGCAAGCGTGAAAGGAATTCTGATGGTGTTGGCCGGCAAGACGATGCCGTCGGTCGATCTAGCCGCTTCCGCGAGCGAAGATTGGACCGACTTGGGAAAAGAATTGAGCATTCGCCTCAGCAAGGCCGAGCAACAGAAAGGCACGATCCAGTATCAGCTTGAAAGCAAAGGAGACGAAGCCAATCGAAACTTCAACGGCTGGGTTGGCCCCCAGCAGCCGCCGCTGCCGAAAACCATCATTACGAAAGTCTCGTGTGTGGACGAATCGAAGCAGGTCCACGATATTCAAACCGGCTCGGCGTTTAACCCCAACAGCGGCGGCAGCGCCGGATTTGGCAACGTGGGGCGGATAACCATCATGCGATTCACCTATGCCACCGATGTTCACGAGGTTGCTGTGCCATTTGAGATCAAAGATTTGGACATGCCGGCGTTTGAGTAGCGACACGAAACCGCCAACGAATTGATTTTGTCGGTCATCGAAATACAAGTGATTTTTGCGAGAAATGTCATGCGTTGGAACACGTTGCAGCGAGCGTCGCTGGTAATTTCGTTGTTGTTCTTGGCCGCCTGGAGCGCCGCGGTTTGCAGCGCCGAAGGTCCGAAAGTTGTGGGCGGAGTTGCGAGTGCAGCGAATCCGGAAGAAAAAGAGGTCGACAAACCAGCCCCAGCCGCCGCAAAGAAAACGGATGCGAAGGACGAAAAGAAAGACGACAAGAGCGACGATAAAAAAGACGACGAGGAAGAAACCACGCCCGAGGAACTGGCCAAGCGGCTGGAGTTCGACTGGAACCAGATTACCGCCAGCGCGACGCGAAATCTGAAGCAGCCCACGACGACGCGGTCGATCAACATTTACGGACAAGTCAAAATCGTCAACGAGCAAGACATTCTGGCCCTGGGTCAGCAGACAGAATTGACGAGCGCCGTCGACGACACCGGCAAGGATTTAGCGCCCGCGGCTCTTGCCCAACCGCAGGGAGCGGTCAATCCACTCAATAAGCTGGCGATTGCAGTTGGCCGACGAGTGGTCAATCCCTTTGGTCCGCAGCGATATTATCAGTTTCCCAACCGTCAACCGCAGCAAGCGCCGTGGTTCGGAGCGATCATGCCCATCGGCACCAACATCAACATCAACCTGAATCAAAACACCGTGCCGAAAAAATTGGCGAGCGTGAAAGGAACGCTCATGGTGCTGGTCGGTAAGATCATGCCGCCGGTCGATATGGCCGCTTCAGCCAGTGACGACTGGACCGAATTGGGGCACGACCTAAGCATTCGCCTGGCCAAGGCCGACCAGCAGAACGGCTCGATCCAGTATCAACTGGAAAGCAAAGGGGACGAGGCGGTGAAACAATTCCACGGTTGGGTTGGTCCGCAACAGGCCTTGCCGAAGACCATTATTACGAAAGTGGCGTTCGTGGACGAATTCAATCAGGTCCACGAAATTCACACCGGAAGCGCGTTTAACCCCAACACCAGTGGCAGTGCCGGCTTTGGCAACGTCGGACGGATTGCCATCATGCGCTTCACCTATGCCACCGATGTACACGAAGTCGCCGTGCCGTTTGAAATCAAAGATTTGGAAGTGCCGACGTTCGGCAGCGCGGCGAAAGAGCTCAAGAGCCCGTAAATGCGCAAGCAATGCTCGACGTGCAGCAGCGGAACTTGCTCCGCGCTCAAGCGCCGGGCCGAGCCCGGCCGCTACACGAGACATGATCGATTGGCGTTAACCGCCTGCCACATAGCATTGCAGTGAGCGTTCTGCCAATTTGATCGGGCCCGTCAGCGGCGGTTCGGGGCCGTCGAGGGCCGGGAAAATGTCGGCGGGCGATTCGGCAGAGGTGTCGATGAATTGGCGCCAGCGGATGGTGCGCACCAGCTCGGGAATCACAAATTCGCGCGGCTGGCCGACGGGGTTCAGCAACATCATTACATGCCGGCCTTGCTCGCCGGCTAGGTCGCGGCGTTCACGATCGGTGCGTTCGGAACGCGGCGGTGCGCCAAAGACACAGACCAGGCCCTGATCGCCGTTGGCCCAATCGACCGTCCGGCCTTCGGGGTCGAACCAGCTGACATCGGCTAATTCGCCATACCGGACCGGAATGCCACTCAAGAAAGTGCGGCGACGCAAGGTCGGATTGCTACGGCGGAAGGCGATCAAGGCTTTGACGAAGCGCAACAGATCGGGATGTTTTTCGACCAGCGTCCAATCAAACCAGGAAATCTGGTTGTCTTGGCAGTACGCATTGTTGTTGCCCCGCTGTGTGCGGCGGCATTCATCTCCGGCCAAAAGCATCGGCACGCCTTGGCTTAGCAGAATTGTGGCCAAAAAGTTTTTGATCTGCCGTTGGCGGATGATTTCAATGTTTTTCTTTCGCGTCGGTCCTTCTACGCCGTAGTTGGCGCTGTGGTTGTTGTCGTCGCCATCGCGATTGCCTTCACTGTTTTCTTCGTTGTGCTTGAAGGCGTAGCTCACCAGATCGTTCAGCGTGAAGCCATCATGGCTGGTCACAAAATTGATGCTGTGATACGGTTGCCGGCCACCGGCTTGATACAAATCGGCGCTGCCAGCCAGCCGCGTGGCCGTTTCGCCCACCATGTGCAGATCGCCGCGCCAATACTGCCGCACATCGTCACGGTAACGGCCGTTCCACTCGGCCCAACGCAAATTGGCAAACGAGCCAACCTGATACGCTCCAGCGGCATCCCACGCTTCGGCAATCACCTTGGTGTCGGCGAGCAGCGGGTCTTCGGCGATCATTTCTACAACCGGCGGATTGGGAATGATTTCGCCGTTGCGATTGCGGCTGAGAATCGAAGCCAAATCGAACCGGAAACCATCGATGTGGTATGTCTGGACCCAATGCCGCAAGCACAGGAACAGCATCTCGCGGACAATGGGGTGATTGCCGTTAATCGTGTTGCCGCAGCCGGTAAAATTGCGGTAAAAACTGCCGCCGTTGCCGAGCATGTAATAAACTTTGTTTTCCAGGCCCTTGAAGCTGAGCGTGGGTCCCAGTTCGTTGCCTTCGGCCGTGTGGTTGAACACGACGTCAAGAATGACCTCGATGCCTGCCGCGTGCAGGGCTTTCACCATTTGTTTGAACTCGGTCACCTGACAGCCGGGCTCGCTGTCTGCCGCGTAGCCCTGGTGCGGTGCGAAAAACGCCAGCGGATCGTACCCCCAGTAGTTAGGACGTTCCAGCTTTTGTCCCCACGGCGATTCCATAGGGAATTCTGCCACCGGCATCAGTTCCACCGCCGTGACGCCCAGCGATTTCAAATACGGAATTTTTTCGATCACGCCCAAGTACGTCCCGGGATGCTGCGCGCCGCTGGTGGCATCGCGCGTGAAGCCACGGACGTGCATCTCATAAATGATGGTGTCGGCCAGCGGGCGCTTCAAATGGCGATCGTTTTCCCAATCGAACACTTCATCCACAACGACGCACTTTGGCGGGCGGACGATGCCGTCGTCGCTGGGCAAAAAATGCCCGGCGAGTGCTTTGGCATACGGATCGATTAGCCGCGCTTTGCCGTTGAACCGCTGGCCTTGCTCGGGATCGAACGGACCGTCGGCCTGAAAGTGATACAACTGACCCGGTCCGATATTCGGAACAAAGATGCTCCAGATATCGCCCCAGCGATCGGTTTCGCGGTCGAACGAAATGGTTTCGGTCGGTTCGCGATCTTCGATCCGATCATACATCAGCAGCCGCATGGCTGTGGCCGAGCGACTGAAGACGACAAACTGCACGCCGCCTTCGTGGAGTATGGCTCCGTAGGGCAGCGGATGCGTGAATTGCAAGACCGAATGCTGTTGCGTCACAGAACGAAGCACGGACGATTTCCTTTCGCCGGAACGCGAGACAGATTGACGGGGAAGATCGGCAGGCATGGCCCAACTCCGCGATTGGACAAGCGCAGCGCCGGCGAGATTCGGACACTGCGTGACCACGGTCTTGGAACCAATCGCTGCGGGTGAGCGACTGCCCAAGTAACATACCACCTCGATGCGACGCGGTGACACAAAGTGCAGAAAATCTGGCCGCGGCGGGCCAAAATTTCGGCCACGTGGTCACACCTGTGACGCATCGCAAAGATACCACATTCCTGCGAGTCGAGAAGTATACGGGGAGTTTTCCGGATACAAGTCGATTTCATCCAGAAGCTCGGCTGCGAGTCGACGACTCGGCGGATGTGTAGCGGCCGGGCTCGGCCCGGCATTTGAACACAGAGTTATTCTTTCCGAAACACCTTGTGGCAGGTTTCGCAACTGGCGGCCAGACGCGACATTGCGGCGGTCGTCGCGGCTTCGTCCTCGGCATGAATCGCAGAGTTTACAGCCCCCGCGGCGGTGCGCATTTCGGCACAATACTCGTACCATTTGTCCAAATCGGTAGGATTTTTCACCGCACTGGCATCCGCCATGACAGCTTGAGCAATGGCCGCGAGTGTGGCCGATTGTCCAGCCGATTGTTGCTGCATGGCTTTGAACCGCTGCGGCGTGACGGCGCGCTTGAGAGCCGAATTGATGATGGGCACTTGCTTCATTAGTTGATTCATCGACGCCACATGGCCCTTGGTCAATTCAACACTGTCGGAAGTTTTGTTGTCGCCCGAAGTCTTTTTTTTCAGATCGCCGAGCCGGGCAGCGGCCGTGTCAAAATCAGGCGCAGCCGCAAGTTTTAGCGCGATGGGCACTAAACTCAGTACATGTTCCTTGGGCTTAAACCGATTGTCGGTGTCGTGCTGTCCCAAAATCAAAAGCAGCACGGCCAGCGTGTTGGCATCTTTCTCCACGCGACTTTTCGCGCCGTCGTCAAAATCGTCTTTATTCGCCAGCGTCTTCTCAATGTACCCGAGGTAATAGTCGACCTGGGCAATCAAGTCGTCAGCCGGAGCATACGTAGAAGCCGGCGGTGCAGCGGGCGGCTCTTTGGCGGTGGCAGCCGCGGCAACCGACATCCGCAACGCAATCGCTGCGATCAGTCCGACAAGCAAAAATCCCAGTGCTAAATTACGCCAATTCATCGTGCGGTTACTCCTATTGGCACTTACGCCGTTAAGGCAACGGTCCAGCGATCAATTCATGATCGTTGCGGATCCGATAAGCCACCGTCAATTGGACGAGATTCTGGACCGTCATGCCAGCCCCTTTTGCCCCCGGTAATTGCAACGTAAAATCGCTGCTCACTTGTCCTTCACGCAAAATCTATTCCAAAATGGCCAAAGCCACTTATAAAGACGCTGGCGTCGATCTGGAGCTGTATCGTCAGAGCATGGGCCGTTTGCCGCCGCTGCTACATCGCACGTTTTCGCCGCGCGTGATTCCGTCTGGATGGCGGTTTTGCCGGATTGTTCCAGCTCGATTTTGCCAACCATCTGTTCGCCCGGCACTACGAGAACCCGGTGCTGGTCAGCTGCACCGACGGCGTGGGCACGAAGCTCAAAGTGGCGCAACTGACGGGCCGGCACAATACGGTCGGTATCGACTTGGTGGCGATGAGCGTGAACGATGCCCTGTGCTGCGGCGCGGAGCCGCTGTTTTTTTTGGACTATGTGGCGATGTCGCATGACGATCCGCCGCTGTTGGAGCAAATTGTCCAGGGCATCAGTGGCGGCTGCCAGGAAGCCGATTGTTCGCTGCTGGGCGGCGAAACGGCAATCATGCCCGATCTTTATGCCCGGGGCGATTACGACCTGGCCGGCTTTTGCGTTGGCGTGGTCGAGCGGAAACGCATCATCGACGGCAAATCGATTGCGGCGGGCGACATTGTCATCGGTGTTGCTTCCAGTGGATTGCATTCGAACGGCTACAGCCTGGCGCGAAAAATTGTGTTCGACATCGCGAAGTTTAAGTCATCCGATGATGTCGAAGAAATCGGTGCGCACCGTCGGTGACGTGCTGATGACGCCGACACGGATTTATGTCAAGGCGGTGCGGCATGTTCTCAGCCATTACCGCGTGAAAGATGTGGTGCATGGCATCGCCCACATCACCGGCGGCGGCCTGCTGGAAAATCTTGGTCGGATTATTCCCGAAGGACGCCGGGCCGTGGTCCGCCGCAACACCTGGCCAACGCCTCCAGTTTTCGCCTGGTTGCAGAAGCTGGGCGAAGTCGATCAGGCTGAAATGGATCAGGTATTCAATTGCGGCATCGGCCTCGTGTTGGTTGTAAGCCCGTATTACGCCGACAGTATTCGCAGCCAGCTTGCCGATTGTGGATTAGAAAGTTGGCAGATTGGCCACATCGTCGATGGACCGCAAGGGGCGGTTTGGGGGTAGGTCAGGCTTTCTAGCCTGACAACTGCGCTATTACAACTCAGTAATCAACCGCAAGAAATCAGCCTGGAAAGGCTGACCTACAGGCCAACGATTCCGATAACGCGAAGAGGACCAAAGCCATTGCTGCGGTTGCTGGCATAGTCCCGCGTTCACGGGGTTATTTTCGATGTAGGCAATGATGCGAAGCAACTCTTCCTCATCGCGGACCCAGTGGTCGTACGATTCGTCTTGCCAAAACGTCCGACCCGTACTGTTTTGAACTGAATTTATTTCGCGCACGGTAAATCCCTTGATTCCTTGAGTCACCTTAGAAAGGTCCGCCACCGGCTTCAGCAGGACGTGAACGTGATTGGCCATCACGCACCAGGCGAACAAATCGTATCGGCTTGAAACACCGAACAAAATTGCGTCTACGACGATTTTTGCGCAGCGCGGCTCTTGCAAATGCAACGGTCCCGGTTCAGCTCGATCGAGAAACTGATCAGCCTTGGCGAAGAGAAGCTTACCATGTCGGAACGCACGGTCGCGAGGTGATTCACCGCGTCGCGCCAGTTCGCGCTGGAGTTGTTCTCTTTCCTTCCGCAACTGCTCTAGCACGTTGCGTGGCAGTCGCCCCTTTCAAATTCCAGGTGAGAAAAATCGGCGTACCATCGGGAATCTGAAGAGGCAGATGCCGACGATACTGTCGTTTCATAGAAGTAGGCCCGGCTTTCTAGCCTGACAACCACGCGTAAGTCGTCGAACAATTTGAGTTGTTTAGCAATGAAAAGCGTATTGGTAGCTCCTGTCAGCCTAGAAAGGCTGACCTACTGCATTGCAGTTTCTTTAGATGCCGCGGCAGTTTGCGATGGCCCGGCTTGCGTCAGTGCACCGATCAATGTCGATTGCGTGTAACCACCGCGGAAGATGATCGGATTATTTGGATCGCCCGCAGGGAAGATGGCAAGCACGGGCACCGCGCCGGCCTTCAGCAAATTCAACATTTCGGTCAGCTCCGGCGGAATTTCCGTGTAATCGGCCAATAACGGGACCACGTCGTTTTGCGTTACGATGGCTTTCACACCGGCGGTGTTTAACACCGCGAGTTCGAGCGTTTTGCAATTCGGGCACCAATCGGCAGTGAAATCAACCATCACGGTTTTTCGTTCCCGTGTGAGTTGCTTGAGCAAGTCTTTAGTGAACGGTTGCCAGGGAAGTCGAGTCCCAGTCGCCTGAATACTTCCAGGCTGTCCCATCGATTGGACTCGCTTGGCGATTTCCGCATTCACTACGTAGTCAAACTTTTCACGCATTGCCGGCGCCAAAATGCCAAACGCGAAATAACCAATTGCGACTGAAAAGACGGCAGCCTCAAGCCACGATCTGATTCGTTTTGAACTTGGCTCTGTCAGTGGCACTCGACCGATCCACCAACAAGCCGCCCAAAGCCCGACAAGAAACGCCACGGTCGGAGCGACATACGGCGATTGCAGCCAGGTTAAGACCCAAACCATCGCGCCGAGCAAGATAAAACCGCAGATGTGCTTGAATGTATCCATCCAAGCGCCGGGCTTGGGCAAAAACCGAAGCAAACGTGGATTTGCGCCAAAATCAAATAAGGGCTCGACATGCCCAGGCCAACAATGACAAACGTGACAAACGTAGCCCAGACCGCGGTGTTTCGATCAAGTGCAAATGTGAATGCGACCGCCACCACCGGTGCGCTGCACGATGCACCGAGCAATGTCGTGATTACGCCTTTCGCTACAGCACCGCCGGCGCCTTCATGCATCATCATTTCACCGGCCTTGCCCGATCCTAGAAACCCAGGAATCGGTATCTCCCAAACATTCAGCAAGCTCAGCCCCATCACGAACATCACGGCCGCCATGCCAATCGCGTATCCCTGAATACCATTCTGGTTTCCATACTTGAAGTCGATGCCGACGAATTGCCGCAATCCCACTGCCAACGCGGCCAGACAGATAAACACGCTGATGACGCCCAACGAGTACCACAGATTCAGCGTTAGCAACCGTCGACGATCATGATGACTTTGCTCGACGAAAGACAAAATCTTCAGTCCGATGACTGGAAACACACACGGCATCAAATTGAGCAGCATCCCGCCGAAAAAAGCGCCGAGGACGATTTGAATTGCCGAGTAATTCGTCTGCACATTTCTGGCGATTATTGCCTCGTCGAAGCCGTCGACAGCTCTCTCGGGCATTGGGATATTCTGCCGTATGCTCGAACCCCTATTCGGCAATTCTCCGTTCGCACTGGACCCAGTATCAGATTTTGAATTCGCGGGCACTGATTTCTGATCGCTTGACTCCTTGGCCAGTTTCGCCGCCTCGGCATATTTGGCGGGGCGGAATTGCAATTGAAACGCGCTGTCGGTCGGGTTCGGCCCAATTGCCAGCACACCTTCAAACCAAGCGGCCCCCGGCGGATCGCAGGCCGTTTCTTCGCACGTTTGGAAACCGATGATGCCGGAGATCGGATAGTTGCCCGACTTGGCGTCGGTTGGCACTTCCAATTCGATCATCCAGGAGACAGAGTTTTCGTGATAGGCAACTTTGCCCGACTGATTCACGGTGGTTGTTTTTTCGATGGGCGGCACATTCGATTGCGGCGGCCGGTAACGCAATCCGGAAGTTTTGGTGAGCACAATCAACGTCGGTTTGGAAACATCCTTCGGATCCTTATCAACCAGTGCATAAATATGCCATCCGGCAGCGGGCTGCGCAGTGACTAACAACTTGGCCACACTTCCCGGCGGCGCGACGGCGGGGCGGATGGCTCCGCTGAGCGTTACGTGCGCCATGCTGGGCTTGAATAGAGTGACCCCGGCCGGTTCAGCCTTCGCACCGACAGCAACATCAGTGGGTTTCGCAATCGGAGCGGTTGACGCGGCGATCGATGTTGCTTGCGTAATCTTCGCCGCATCGGTATTCAAACGCGCGACAAACTTGTAGTCCTTCGGCGCCAGACAGGAAGTCGAACAAACCTGCGCATTCACTGCACCGTCGATTTCCAATTTGGCCTGATCAACGCCAGCAGCAAATTCAATCGGCGCGGCCCAAGTGACTCTGCCTTGATGCTCTTCTACCGGAAGATTTGGATAAATGTCGTCGTAATGATGCACTTCCGCCGGTTTGAGCGGTCTGAACTCGCCAGCCAGTTTGTAATCGGGCGACGGCGTCAATTTGATCTTTGTTTTCACCGGTCCGCCGGGTTGCTGGGTGATCGAATAAATGTGCCAGCCCGGAGCGACTTCGGCAGTAACAACCAGAGCCGCGGGCTTGCCACCAACCGCCGGCGTGAAATAACCGGAAGCCTTGACCATATCGGCTTCCGCGCCGCCCGATCCGCCCAGTTGCAGCAAACCGTCTTGCGCCACAAGCCGCGTTGGCGCGGCGCCGGCCAAGAATGCGATCGCGACGAACGCACCAAAACATGAATCGCACAGAATTCGCAACTGTCGAGTTTTCACAGCCGATACCTCAGACGAGCATCAAATCGGGGATTAATCCAGCCGTTAGATTATGGGCAGTCGTTAGTTACGGTCAATTCAGATTGGGCAGCCTAGCACGCGCTCTCCTCGACTTAGATGCCGCAAACGGGCTGCAATTTCGTCGAATCGGGCCAAGACCGCCGCACGGTTCTCGAACCAGCGGTTCTCGACAAATACCCACCACAGCCAGTTGATGCCTGACAGCAGCGCGCTGCTTTCATCATAGGCAAAAACCAGCTTGCGTTCCTCTTCAGAGAGCGGGCGGACACGCTCAAATGCAACCAAGCCGGCCTGCCAGAGTTCGCATCGATCGCCGGCCATACTGCCCAGCAATCGGGCGACATCGCAAGCCAGGCTGTCCGGCTGTATGGCGCCGAAATCGATGATGCCCGTCACACGCTCGCCTTCAAACAGCACGTGCTCTAGATGGATGTCACGGATGCATGGCAAAATTCGCATTTGGAATGTGGCAGCCTGCTTCAACGATTCCATGACACCTGGCGTGGCTTTATGAAATGCCTCGAGTAGCGGCATGGCTCGATCTGCCAGTTCCGGCCAGATTTCCCGTTGGAAAGTAATCTGATGAACCAGTCGATCGAGTCCACCCGCTTGCAACTCCGTGAGCTGCTCGACTCGCCGCGCAATTCCGGGGGCTGTCCCAACTGGCAATTGCTTTACTGAAGCGGTGGCCGTGGCACGGTGAAACTGTCCAAGTGCAGTCAACGCAGCCTGGATTCGAATTCGGCAATCATGACCATTTGCGCCACGAAAATCGAACGGTTCCCCAGGCATCCAGGGAGACAATTCCCAAAGGTAATCGGTAGCCGTTACAAACGAATTTCCGTTGCTGGCGATAATTGGGAAAGGCGCCAGTTCGAATCCGACTTGAGAGACCGACCTTAAAACCGCGTGAATATAGCGAAGCTGCGTTCGATCGGGGTGCTCCTGCGGCCAGCGGCGAAGGCACAACAAGCCGCGCGGGGTCTCCAATCGCCAGATTCGTGAGCCGCTGAAGCCGCCCGAGTTCGACAATGGGAAAACCGCCGTTGGACGACAATCCGTCGGGTATTTAGCCAAAACCGCGTGCAGATTATGCGGGATGTCAGGCACGATTCGGCGGATTCTCACGGGTAGCTCATTCCAAGAGCAGTGCGGTCTCCCCCTGCTGTAAATATACTGGAATTTGCGGTACAGATGCGAGATAGCGGGAGGCGACCACTGCGTGGCGCACAGCCCTGCGGAGTTATTGTCAAATAGATCGTCCACCATTGTGCCTCCGGCGGCTGTTAGCCACCGGCTGCTATTTGTCCAAGCAATTCTCGAACTGTAACGTCGAATTAGAACCTGATTGTGTTTTCGTCCGTAAACCATGTAAAATGCGTTGCGTTTGCGGGGCATTCTGCATTGATGTTTGGATCGTTCGTCCGATCACTGCCCCCGGTGCTCCGTTTACCCCGTTGTCTTGTCACGCTTCCGATCCCGCCCGCCTTTCTGCTCAAGGAGCCGATCGATGATCGCCCGAGTTTCGCTCCGTCCTTTCTGTGTTTCATTGGCCGCCGCTGCGGCAATCGTCTTGTGGGCTTCGATGTCGGTAAAGGCTGCTGAAGAAAAATCCGGCGAAAAGCCGGCCGAGAAGGTCAATGCCAAAGACGCGAAGTCGGATGCCGCGGGCGAAACAACCACCGGCAAAGAGAGCTCTTCAAGCAGTTCGTCCAGCAGTCAATCGACGTCGGCCAAGAAACCAAAGTATCCGCCCTATGCGGAATTCATGCGTGACGCTGAAGCCGTGCCTGGGCCGAGCCTCATCAAAATGCAGCGCAAAGGCGGCACGCTCTATGCGGAACTTTCACCCAGCCAGCTCAACAAAGATTTTATTGTGGTGATATCCATTGCCCGCGGCATCGGTCGTGGAATGCTTCTGGCTGGCATGAGCTGGGGCTTCGGCGACGATTGGGTTTGGCAATTCCGAAAGGTAGACGATTACATTCAGGTCGTTCGCCGCAACGTCCGTTTCTCAGCCGCGAAAGGCAGCCCGGAAGAAAGAGCCGTTCAACTGGCCTACACCGATAGTGTGCTGTTCAGCCTGCCGATTGCCACGGTCAGCCCGTCCGGGGCCTACGTGGTCGATTTCAATTCGATTTTCATGGGCGACTTGCCGCAAATTTCGCAAACGATGCCAGGCTTTAGTTTCTCTTCGCAACGGTCGACCTGGGCCGCGACGAAGGGCTTTCAAGACAACATCGAACTGGAAGTGGCCGCCACTTACGCTTCCAGCGGCCGTGAAGAAATCGACACCGTGCCCGACAGCCGCGGTGCGACGATCAATGTCCACTATTCGATCAGCGCTCTGCCGCAAAATGGCTACCATTCACGGTTGGCCGACGACCGCGTCGGTTACTTCCTGACGGTGTTGAAAGATTATTCGCAAAAGGGGGATGACGAACGGTTTGTGCGCTACATCAATCGCTGGGATTTGGCCAAGGCCGATCCCAGTGCCGATGTTTCGCCGCCGAAAAAGCCAATCATTTTCTGGCTGGAAAAAACCATTCCCTACAAGTATCGCACGCCGATTCGTGAGGGCATTTTGGAATGGAATAAAGCTTTCGAAAAAGCCGGCTTCGTGAATGCCATCGAAGTCCGCCAGCAGCCCGACAACGCCGACTGGGATCCCGAAGACATCAATTACAACACGTTCCGCTGGATTACCGCGGGGGCGAAAATGGCGATGGGCCCCTCACGCGTGAATCCGACGAATGGGCAAATTCTGGATGCCGACATCATCTTCGACGCCGACTTTCTGCAAGTCTGGAATACTGAGTATGAAACCTTCACCCCGGCCAGCATTGCAGCGATGACCGGCGGCCCGCTAGATTTGGAATCGTATCGACAACAGATGAAACTGCACGCATTTGGAGAGCACGGTTACTGCCCCGATTGCAACCTGGCCCAAGGCCGGGCCCTGGATTTTGCCCTAGGCAGCACGGTGTTTCTGGCCAAAGGCGATGCATCCAAGGCGGATGCCGAGCGCGAAAAGATGATCATGCAGGGGCTCAAAGAAGTGGCCATGCACGAACTGGGCCATACCCTGGGACTGCGGCACAACTTCAAGGCCAGTGCGTACCGCTCGCTGGAAGAGTTGCAAGATCCTGACAAGACCAAAGGCACTTGTTTGACCTCTTCGGTGATGGATTACACTCCCGCCCTGATTGCCGCTAAAGGCAAGAAGCAAGGGGACTTTTTCTCGACCACCATTGGCCCCTACGACATCTGGGCGATCGAATACGGTTATAAGCCTCTTTCCGGCGGTTCGCCCGAGAGCGAGAAAAAAGACCTTAACAAAATCGCCTCTCGCAGTGGCGAGCCGGCGTTCCAGTATTCAACCGATGAAGACACCCGCGGCATCGATAGCGACCCGCTTTCGAATCGCTACGACCTGGGCAAAGACCACATCGAATATGCCAAACAGCGAGCCGAGTTGATTTCTGATCTGTGGGATAAAGTGATCGATCGCGTCGTCAAAGATGGCGAAGGTTATGAACGCGGCCGCCAGGCATTCGGCATGTTGCTAGGCCAGTACGGTCGGGCCATGTACTTTGCTTCACGCTACGTTGGCGGCGTCTACGTCAACCGCAGCCACAAGGCCGATGCCGATGCGGCGGCGCCGTTCGTGGTGGTCGATCCGAAGAAGCAGCGTGAGGCGCTAGACTTGCTGGAGCAGGAAGTATTCAGCGACAAGCCGTTCCAATTCCCGCCCGATATGTACAATCATTTAACGGCTTCGCGGTGGAGCCACTGGGGCATGGAACCGCCGCTGCGGCCCGATTATCCGGTGCACGAAGTCATTTCGCTATGGCAAAGCCGGATTTTGGATCAGCTCATGTCGTCCCTCACTTTGGAACGGTTGCATGATACCGAACTCAAAGTCCCTGCCGATCAAGAAGCCTTCACAACGGCGGAACTCATCAATCGGCTGACGAAGATGGTGTATTCGGAACTCGACACCTTGCAAGGGGGCGAATACACCAACCGCAAGCCGGCGATCAGCAGCCTGCGGCGCAATTTGCAGCGCGATTTTTTGATGCGGCTTTCGAATTTGGCGCTGGGCAACAGCCTGCGCCCGACGATTGCCAGACCGTGGCTTTTGCCGAGCTGAAATCGCTGCAAGAACGGATGAATAAGCTGCTGGCCAGCAACGTGAAGCTCGACGATTACAGCAAGGCGCATTTGACGGAAAGTTCTGCCCGCATTGCCAAGGTACTCGATGCCAAGATGGATTTACGGTTGCCCCAGCGCGGGTTGCTGCTCTTCGACCAGCGCTACAGCGGTGCCGGCGAAGTCAAACCATAAGATTATTGCGGTCGCAAGGCAAGTTCGTACAGCACAAGCCCAGGGATTGCAACCCCTGGGCTTTTTACTGCGCGGTTGTCTAAGCACCTAGCCCGCGGTATTCTGGTCAAATCAACACACCCACAATAACGACCATGCGCCGGCAATGAAACTCGTCATCGCCATTATTCAACCGACCAAGCTGGAAGCGGTGCGCCAGGCGCTCAACAAGATCGAAGTCACACGCATGACCGTCTGCGATGCGCAGGGTTATGGTCGCCAAGGAGGCCGTACCGCCATGTATCGCGGCCATGAGTACAAAACGCAACTGCTCCGAAAAATCGCCTTGGAAATCCTTGTGAACGACGATTTTCTCGAGCGCACGGTCGACACCATCACCGCCGTGGCCCGCACGGGGCCAGAAGGGGAGATCGGCGACGGCAAAATCTTTGTGCTGCCGGCGCTGGAAACCATTTCCATCGCCGGCCCAATGCGTGGACCGGAAGCGGTGTGAGCCCGAGGTGAGGAGTCAGGAGTCGCAAGAACACGCTTGCAGCTTAGCGGGCAGTTTTTCCAAAGTCGATCGATGCTCGTCGCGTTCCTCACCAATGACCTCGTTTTCCCCTCGCGAGTCGCTCCGCTGGCGCAGCGTCTGGGCTCACAGTTCCAAACGTTCGGCAATGCGGAAACTTTGGCGACAAAAATCGATTCCGACGGAGTAGATAAAACAATCGTGCTATTGGATCTAAACTCGCCGGCCATTGATCCCAGCGTCATTGTGCCGCGGCTGAAATCGTTGGCGAAACCACCGCAAGCCATCGTCGCTTTCGGCCCACACGTTCACGCGGCAAAACTCGCCGCCGCCGAAGCGGCCGGTTGCGATCTGGTGCTGACGCGTGGCCAATTCGATGCACAAATGGATGCGCTGCTGACGAAATTGATAGTAACCGCATAGCGCAAGGCAAGCTCCCGCCGCTACACGAGACTCGCACGGGTCTCTTAATTCGCGGCCGGCGGCGGCTCAACCACTTGCGGCGGTGAGCCGGGTTCCGTCTTCAAGGGCGGCAGGCCGTATTGCTCGGTTTCCTCTTCAACGGCCACCTCGTCCATCTCGGTGGCATCCACAGCCTGCCGCAGCAGGAAGTAAATGTAGGTAGCCGCGCACCAGAAGTAGCTGAACAGGAACCCCAGAGCAATGACTTTCACCACATAGACCCAAAAGCCGATGGCATGCGCGCCCCAGCCAAAGACACCACTGGCGTTGGGGTCGTTGGCTGCGGCAATGATTTCTGCCATCCGATTGCCGCCGCTGCCCCAACTTGCCGCCCAATAGCTGTAAGTGATGACGCCCTTGGCGAAAATCAGCACCACCACCCAGGCCAACATGCCCAACACACCGGCCACTGCTGCATAAAACAAGTAGTGGACCGGCCGCTGATAGGTGTACGAGTAAGAGCGACTCAGCGCGTCAAAACTGTCAGTGCCTTCGGCGCTAACCGTCGGCCACATCAAAGGCCAGCCAAACAGCAACCCCACTAGCAAAATGGCCACGAATAGTCCGCAGAGTAGAACCACGGGCCAGATAATGCCCACCAGAAATACACCGATATCGATTTTCAAAAGCAAACACAAAATGGCAACCGGAATGACGGCAATCAGCACCCCGATCAGCGTGAAGATGGGTCCGCCAAAATAAGCCGGCCACTTTGACACGCCCCAGCCCAGCGATCGCCGCAAACTCAAGCGGTCTTCCCGTGCAAACCACAGGGCCGCGCCCCGAGTAATGGCCGCGCCCAACAAAGCCCACACCAGCAACGCCCACAGGCCGCACAGCAGCAAATACGTGAACGAAGCCACGGTCACTTCGCGCTCGAACAATTGGCGAAACGGATAGCTCAGCCAATTCCAGGGCAGTTGGGCGGCACTGTCGGCGGGATCGAGCACGCGAATGCTGACATCGGGCAGGACGAAATTCGGTGGCAGCTCGCGCCAAGTATCAATCACGCTTTTTGCACTGACCAAACTTGGATCTTCGCTTCCTTTGAAGATCAGCCCGATAATGCCCCAGCCGCCCGTGGTCGCAAAAACGCCGAGCGCCGCCAAAACCAGCATCCGCGGGGCGAAAGCCAGCCGCACAGCTCGCACCAGTCCCAGCCAGGGAAACAATTCGAGCCACGCAATTTGGCGGATTCGATCTTGCTCCTCCGGCATACAGAGTCTCCTTCGAGAGAAAATAGGAAAGTTGGGTTGAGAGCGATTATACGAATGCAGCCGCTCCATGCAAGAATAGCTTGCCGACAGACCAAGGCAGCACTTCGCTGATGGGTGGCACCCTCTGAGTCTGCGAAAGGCGTGCTCTGGAAGCCAAGCCCCACGCCCTTCCTGGCGTTCAGAGGCGTTCCACCACCTGTGCGGTCACCACGTTGCCTGTTTGCGTGTCGCAATCGAGCTTTTTCGTCCTCATCTGGCGGTTTGCGCTCTAGTTGCCGCCCCTCAGCCGACTCACCATCTTCCGGCCTTTCGATGGGCATGGAGTACCGTTCATCCAACCAGCGACCTAAATCGATCTGGCGGCAACGCTCACTGCAGAAGGGCATGGCCGCGGAATGCTCCGGATCGAACGACTGATCGCAAACTGGGCAGCGAATTCGAGTCATTTCTAATGATGGGGCGACGGCCAGCTGACCCGCCCACCGATAATTCATTTCTTCTTGGGCTTGTCGCCCGCCTTCTTGCCATCAGGCTTCGACGAACTCGACGAATCCGTTTTGCTTTCCGATTTCGTTTCGGGCTTCGTCTCCGACTTGCTGTCGCTCTTGCCGTCGCCTTTACTCTCGCTCGAAGGGGCTTTGTCAGCTTCGGCCCGCTTTTTGTACGAATCGCTGCGGTAATCGGTCTGATAGAAGCCAGAGCCCTTGAACATGATGGCCGCCCCGGTCCCTATCAGTCGCCGCAATTTATTTTTGCCGCACTTGGGGCATTTGCGTTTTACCGAATCGGTGATCGATTGAAATAGTTCGAATTCGTGATTACACGCGTCGCAAACGTAGTCGTAGGTTGGCATAGTGCAGGTTGAAAACATCGTGTTCTAAACGTGACATCGTCTTTCGTTAGTATAGCGTTTCTTCGTCGTTTGGCAGCGGCTCTTGAAAAGCCCAGTAACCGCACCCCAAGGCTTGCGGATTGCCTTGGCCCACTTCTCGTGGTCGAATTTCCTGGTCGTTATTCCCATTGTCGAAAGCGACATCAGACTGCTTGCCGCCTGGACTGCATGAAGCGGTATCACTGCCCAATTCGGCAACCCACTGGCCCCGAATCGGAAAATCGAAGACATTAGCGACTCCGAAATTGACCCAATCAACATCGAATCTTAACACCATCTCGCGATCTGCTATGCCGAACTTTCCGAACGATCCAACGGCGCCCATTCCGGCAAACTTCAAGGGGCTGATTTTCGATTGCGATGGCACGCTGGTCGATACCATGCCGCTGCATTATCTGGCGTGGAAGAAAGCGTTGGACGCGGTACAGATTCAGTTTTCGGAAGAGCGGTTCTACTCGTTCTCCGGCATGCCGACGGTAAAAATTATCGAAACGCTTGCCAAAGAGCAGAACATGGTTGTCGACGCCCAGGCTGCGGCCGAGGAAAAGGAACGTCTGTTTCTGGCGAATCTCGAAGCGCTGGAGCCCATTCACAGCGTCCTTGAAATTGTGCATCGGGAAAATGGAAAACGCAAACTGGCGGTGGCCTCCGGGGGCTGGAGGAGTGTGATCAAGCAATCGCTGGCGGCGGTCGGACTCGACGAAATGTTCGACGCCATCGTCGGCGCCGATGATGTCGCCCACGGCAAACCCGCCCCCGACGTGTTTCTCAAAGCCGCTGAACTCTTGAGCCTGCCGCCGAGCGAGTGTCTTGTGTATGAAGACGGCGACTTGGGCATCCAGGCCGCTCGGGCTGCCGACATGCAAGTGATCGACGTGCGGCCGTGGTATTTACCGCGGACGGATTTATCACCACGGAGTCACGGAGGGCACTGAGAGTACGGGCTTTGTGTGCCACTGCTGGCTTGTCCAGCAGTGAATGCGGTGTCCGTCTCGATGAGCCGAGGCCAATCAAAAAGACGTTGCTGGCCCAAAAAGGTGCAAGCTAAAAATCACTTGCGGTGGCTTTCCTTGATGGAACCGCTTTGGTGATTCCACTGCTGGACAAGCCAGCAGTGGCACCCACGAGCCAGCGTCTACATGAGCGGGCTCATCAAATGGGCCGCGGCATCCGCGAGTTGTTGGAAGTAGGAGCGCCGCTGTAGCTGCTCGTGCGTCACTTCGCGGCTCTGCTTCAGATTGCGAGAGAACAAATCCAAGAGCCTCAGGGCCAGCGGTTTACTGCGCGCCAGGCAGCTGGCTTCGAAGTTCAATTTGAAGCTACGCACATCGATGTTAGCGCTGCCGACAATGGAAAGATCGTCGTCGATCACCACGCTCTTGGCGTGCAGCACGGTTGGCAGGTATTCGTAGACTTGAATGCCGGCGGCCAGCAAGTCGGGATAGTACGAACGGCCGGCCCATTGCACAATCCAGGCATCGCTTTTGGCCGGCAGCAACAGCCGCACGTCGACGCCGCGGTACACGGCGGTTCGGAGCGCCGTCATGGTGCTGGCTTCGGGAATCAAATACGGCGTGGTGATGTACACGCGCCGCTGCGCTTGGGCCAGGCACAGAAACAACGCATCGTGTGTGAAATTGTGGGGCGTGTGCGGACCGCTGGCCAAAAGACTGCACACGGCATGTTCGTCGTCAACGGCTGGCAAACTGGCAATGCCATCGGGCGTTTCCCAGCGGCAGAAAATCTGCGGTTCAACAATTTCCTTGCCCGTGACGAAAAACCAATCTTCGGCAAAAGTTTCTTGAAGCTGATTGACCACCGGACCTTCCATTTGCACGGCCAAATCGTGCCAGTCGGTTTTGTACTCGTCGCCGATGTTGATCCCACCTAAAAAGCCCGTGCAGCCATCGACTACAACGATTTTGCGATGATTGCGAAAGTTAATGGTTGGTCGCGTGCTCAGCAGTGTCAGCGGCAAGAAGTACGCCACTTCGCCTCCGGCTTCCACCAAGGGTTTCATCATTCGATGCCGGTGAGCGAAGCGACTGCCAAGTCCATCCAACAGCAATCGCACTTGCACGCCGGCGCGGACTTTTCCGATCAACAGATCGCGCCAATAACAACCCGTGGCATCATCGTTCCAGCTGTAGAACGTGATGTGCAGGTGCTGCTGAGCAGCGCGGATGGCGGCCTCCATCGCCGGATATGCTTCCGTGGCATCGACCAGTAGTTTTAGCCGGTTATCGACCGTGGGCGGGAAAACCCATTCGGCTTCTTCGATCGGCATACGCTCAATCGGCAATAGGCTGGGGTCGGCCGCGCCCAACGCCGGTGCATCTTCGCGCAGCCGGGTCAGCGCAAACGCCGTGCGCGCCGCGGCCTTCCGCCGGCGTCGGCGTTGCCGTTCCAGGTGTTTGCGTCCGATCGCCCACCAAAGAAAGACGCCGATCCACGGCAACGCGAAGAGTACAAGCAACCAGCTGACCGCCGAATGCGGCTGCCCGCGCCGCTGCAGGAGCACCGACGGCACACTCAGGATCGCCACCAGGTAACTGAGACCGAGCAGCAAGAGCCACCAGTCTTTCGACCAACTGGCAGCGCACAGCAGGAATAATTCGCACTTCATGGCGGCGCTAGTTTAGCATGCCGCGACATAGCCCAACCCGATGCGGTCGGGCGATGTGCCGCTACAGCCGTTATAATCGCAACTTGTGGCATTTATGGCTTCCCGTTGCCAATTTGCAACCTATATGCTTATCGATGCACTGCAGCAGCGTCTAAATTCGTATCAATCGCAGATCATCATGCGATATCGGCCCGACGCTGTGCTGATACTGCCAGTCGTTCATTTTTGAGACCGCCATGATTCGATCGCTGTCATCTTGTGTCGTAATTCTATTCGTTACCGGCGGTACGCTCATGCTTTCAGGCTGCGAAGAGAAATCGACAGCCGGTTCCGTGCCGCAAGTGCCCGTGGTCCGCGTGCAGCAGCCGGTGATCAAGCCGGTCACTGATTACGAATTCTTCACCGGCCGTACCGAAGCGCCCGATTCGCTGGATGTGCGGGCGAAAGTCACTGGTTATCTGGTGCGCTGGAACTTCGACAATCATTCCGACAAGCCGCCGACGAAGGATTACAACTTCATCCCGGGGCAAGACGTGAAGCGCGATCAGGTGCTGTTCAAGATCGATCCTCGGCCCTACCAGGCGGTTTACGACCAGGCCGTGGCACAAATCAACCTGGCGAAGGCGCAACTGCAACTGGCGAAGGCAGATTACGCGCGGGCTTTGAACGTTGCCAAGACGCCAGGCGCCATCAGCCAACAAGATGTCGACAAGTATTTCGCGGCCCAAGGCAAAGCCGAAGCGGAAGTCGCGGCTCAGGTAGCCAATGCCGAGTCGGCCCGATTGAATTTAGACTACACCGATGTGAAGACCGACATTAACGGCGTGGTCGGCCGGAATTTGCTGTCGGTCGGCAACCTGGTGAATGCCAACACGCTGCTGACGACCGTCGAGTCGGAAGACCCGATGTATGCCTACTTCGATGTCGATGAGCAAACCTTGCTCCGCGTGCAGAAGCTGATGAGAGAAGGAAAACTGAAATCGGTCCGCGAAGGAAACGCCGAAAAGTACCCGGTCGATTTGGGACTTTCCAATGGCAGCAATGAATACCCGTACGTGGCCTACATCGATTTCGTGAACAACCAGATCGATCCCACGACCGGCACGCTGCAAGTTCGCGGAGTCATCAATAATCCGCTCCCCCAACAAGGGCCGCGGACGTTTGCGCCGGGCATGTTCTTGCGAGTACGGCTGCCAATTGGGAAAGAACACCCTGCCCTGCTGGCGCCCCAAGCGGCCATTGGCACCGATCAGGGACAGAAGTATGTCCTGGTAGTGAACGCCGACAACACGGTTGAGTACCGGCCCATCAACGTGGGCGAAGTACAAGCGGGCGGCATGCAGGTCGTCATTCCCCAGCAAATTGTCCGCGACGAAAAAGGGGGCGTCCGTTTGGCGCAGGCGGATGAAAAAGGGGAAGACAGCTTAACGGAGAACGATCGAATCATCGTCGGCGGCCTGCAGCGCGTGCGGCCAGGAATGAAAGTCGAGATACGAGCAGCGGAATAGAGTCTTATATATTCACCACGGAGACACAGAGACACGGAGAAAACAGAAATCGATACGAACCGCAGAGACGCGGAAAAGAGAGGAATTAAATTAGCCGCGAATAAACGCAAATGCACGCGAATGAGAGCAGAAATTCATTTTAATCGGAATGCTTTTTGATTTATTTGCGTTCATTCGCGTTCATTTGCGGCCAATCCCTTTGCCCTCTCTGCGTCTCTGCGGTTCAATTCCTCTGCTCCGTGCCTCCGTGTCTCCGTGGTTAAGTCCTTATTCGGAAACCACGGCGAATGTTTGCCAAGTTTTTCATCGAGCGGCCGATTTTTGCCTGGGTCATCTCGATCCTGATTTTGCTGCTGGGCGGCGTGGCCGTGTTTACGCTGCCGGTGGCGCAGTATCCCAACATCACACCGCCAAGCGTGCAAGTGACGGCCAGCTATCCAGGGGCCAATGCCGAGGTGGTGGCAGATAGCGTGGCGTCGCCGATCGAACAGCAAGTGAACGGCGTCGAGCGAATGCTCTACATGTCGTCGCAGTGCACCAACGACGGCTCTTACACGCTGACCGTCACGTTTGAGTTGGGCACCGATCTGAACATCGCCCAGGTGTTGGTGCAAAACCGCGTAGCGCTGGCCATGGCGCAATTGCCGGAACAAGTGCAGTTGCAAGGCGTGAACACCAACAAACAATCGCCCAGCATTTTGCTGGCGGTGAATCTGATTTCGCCCGACGGCCGCTACGACGATTTGTACTTGAGCAACTACGCTACGATTTACATCAAAGACGATCTGCTGCGCATCAACGGCGTCGGCAATATCAACTTCCTTGGCGAGCGCGATTACAGCGAACGGGTCTGGCTTGATCCCGACAAAATGGCCGATCGCAACATCGCGACCAACGACATTATCAATGCAGTTCGGAATCAAAACGTGCAAGTGGCTGCTGGCACGCTCGGTCAACCGCCGGTTCCCGCTGGTCAGCAGTTTGAGCTTACGATGAGCACGCTGGGGCGCCTGATCGATCAGAAACAGTTCGGCGACATCATCATCAAAACCAGCCAGGGAGACGCACAAGAAAAGGCGCCTTCGGCCCAGGTGGTGCGGCTAAAAGATGTGGCTCGGCTGGAACTCGGTTCGCAGCAATACACGCAGGTTTGCAATCTCGACAAGCAGCCTTCGGTGGCACTGGCAATTTTTCAACTGCCCGGCTCGAACTGCGCTGGATGTGGGCAAGCAGATCAAGCAGCACATGCAGCGATTGAGTAAGAGCTTTCCAGCTGGGCTCGAATACAAAATCGTTTACGACACCACGCCGTTCATTATTGAATCGGTCAACGAAGTGTTCAAAACGCTGCGTGATGCCATCATTCTGGTCGCCATCGTTGTCTTGTTCTTCCTGCAAGACTGGAAGGCGATGATTCTGCCAATGATCGATGTGCCGGTGTCGCTCATCGGCACGTTCGCCGTGATGGCGTTGATGGGGTTCACGCTCAATAATCTCACGCTGTTTGGTTTGGTGCTGGCGATTGGCATTGTGGTAGACGACGCCATTGTGGTGCTGGAAAACGTCGAGCGGTGGATCGCCAAAGGCTACTCGCCGAAAGAAGCAACGATCAATGCGATGAACGAAATTACCGGCTCGATCGTGGCCATCACGCTCGTGCTGACCAGCGTGTTCTTGCCCAGCGCGTTTCTGCCGGGCATCACCGGGCAGTTTTATCGGCAGTTCGCGTTGACGATTTCGTCGGCGATGATCATTTCGGCCATCAACGCCATGACGCTCACGCCGTCGCGGGCCGTTTCGGTGTTCAAGACCGAGCACAAGGAAGGGGGCGGCGTTGAACATGTGCGCGAAGCGCTGCCGTGGTGGATTTTCATTCTGATCGGCGGCGTATTCAGCTCGATCTATTTGAAGCCGATGGTGGCCGATTATTTCCACTTGCCGCTGGGAGACGCCGCGGCCAACGCTGAATTCCCCGCATGGCTGCCCTACCTGGTTTTCCTAGTCGCGTTTTTGCCGGGCGCCATCGTCTTTGGCGTGGCCGGCTGGTTTATCATTCGGCCAGTGAATTGGGGATTGTCGATCATCTTTCGCGGCTTCAATACGCTCTTTGACAAAATCACCGCGGCGTACGGCTGGACCGTCGGCCATTCGCTGCGCATCGGTCTGCTGATGATGCTCATGTATGTCGGGCTGCTGTACCTCACGTATCACACCATGACGACTGCTCCGACAGGATTTATTCCCGAACAAGACCAGGGATACCTGTTGGTGAACGTGCAATTGCCAGATTCGGCGTCGCGGGAGCGAACGCAAGCGGTGATGGAAAAACTCGATCGGCTGGCGCTGGGTGGCAAAGTCAACGGCAAGGAATATGAACGAATTCCTGGCGTCGCCCATACGCTAAGTGTTGCCGGGCAATCGATTTTGCTCGCGCCAACGGCTCGAACTTTGGTTCCACGTTCGTCATCCTTGCACCGTTCGACAAGCGGCACAGTCACGAAGAGTACGACGCCGTCATTGCCCAAAAGCTGCGCTTTGTGCAACGCTGAAATCGACGAGGCGGTCGTCACCGTTTTCCGCGCTCCGCCAATTCAGGGCTTGGGCAACGCAGGCGGATTCCAGTTGCAAGTGCAACAACTTGGCACGGTGAATCTCGCTGAGCTGCAACGAGCCACCGACGAATTAACCCGCGAAGCCAACAATGATCCAAAGCACCGCTTGATCGGCGTGTTTAGCATGTTCCGCGCCGATACGCCGCAGCTGTTCATCGACATCGACCGCGTGAAGTGCGAATCGCTGATGGTGCCGGTGTCCGACGTGTTCAACACGCTGCAAACATTCATGGGCGGTTACTATGTGAATCAGTTCAACTTGTTCGGCCGCACTTGGCAGGTGAATTTGATGGCCGAGGGGAATTTCCGGGCAGAAAGAAACGACATCGGCCAGCTCAAAGTGCGCAATAAACTGGGCCAGATGGTGCCGCTGGCCACGGTGGCCAAGTTGAAAGATATCGGCGGCCCTGTCATGTTCATGCGGTATAACATGCACCCCACGGCGGCGGTGAACGGCAACCCAGCGCCGGGCGTCAGCTCTGGGCAAGCGATTCAACTGATGGAAAACTTGTGCAATCAGTTAGGCCTGCCTTTCGAGTGGACAACCATCACATTCATGCAAACCATGCCCGCCAAGATTGGCATGTTTGAAGTGCCGGCGGCAATTCTGGGCTTATTCGTGTTCGTCTTGGCCGCGATGCTGGTGTTCCTGGTGCTATCGGCCAAATACGAAAGCTGGAAATTGCCGCTATCGATTATCTTGGTTGTGCCGATGTGCCTCTTGTGCTCGGTGACCGGCATGCTGATTGCTCATTTGCCGATCGATATTTTCGTGCAGATTGGCTTTTTGGTACTGGTCGGCATGGCGGCCAAGAACGCCATCTTGATTGTCGAGTTCGCACAACAACAGCGGGAACTCGGACTCGATTTGCACGCCGCCGCCGTGGAAGCCTGCCGCTTGCGGTTGAGGCCGATCGTGATGACCAGCTTCGCATTCATCCTGGGGGTGGTGCCGCTGATGTTAGCGCATGGCGCTGGCGCAGAAATGCGCGTCTCGCTCGGCACCGCCGTGTTTTCCGGCATGATCGGCGTGACCATCTTCGGCATTTTCCTGACGCCGGTCTTTTACTATCTGATTATGTATCGAAGTAGTGCGACGCCGCGCTCCTCGGGTGATATAGCAAAGAATAACGCTCAACAAAGTCCAAAGCAGCTCGTCCACTGAGTCTGGCAGCGTCCTGCCACGGGTAGTCCGACGACAAGCGGACCAATCGCGGGCTACCGCGGTATTGTTTTCGACAGATCCGATTTTTTAGCAATGGCGCTGGCCTGCCGAGCGGCCGATGGATGCACGACAGGCGTGGCATCCCGCAGGTCTTGCATACCGTAATACCAGCCCACCAAGTGCTTCTCCGGCAGCAATTCGAATCGATCGCCAAAGCACTCGTTGAATAACAAGCGAAACGAATTGACAGGCGAAATATCAGGGCGAAGCTTCGCTCGCATCTTTTCCGGCACAAGGTAAGCGTTCAAAATCGGCAGTCGCTCTTGGGCAAACCGGTCAAGGCTCTCGTCATTCAAAACAGCGGGCAACGTAAAGAAAGTACCATGATCTCCCTGGATCATGATGATGGGCGGTATGGTCGACTGGGCCAAAATACTGTCGATCGTTTCTTCAACCCGCTTGTTCACGTACATCACCTGTTCTGCATAGGCTTGCCGTGCTTCCTCGCTGGCAGGGTTTTGCTGCTGTTCTGCGCCGTCCTTGAAAAACATCGACTGCGGCACGTCGCAACATACGTGGCCAAATCGATCGAACACATACGGAGGATGCGGTGCAATGATGTGACAAAAGGTGAATGTCGGCCCTTTGATTTGAGGCACCTGCTTGATTTTTTCGAATTGGTACAGGTGCTGGTCGGCCATTTGCGGCTCGAAGAATCGTAACGCCGTGGTGCGCAAAAGCGATTCGGCGAACTGATTCAGCAACCAGGCCGGCCGACGCTGGAATACGATGTCGGTGCCATTCAGGGTGCTCTTGAAATTGGTAGCCAGATAAACAAAACGGTAGCCTTTCGACTGAAACACGCGGGCTACCGAGGCCCGGTCCCACATCGCATAGACCTCTCCGTAGTTGGGGCTTTTCAATTCTTGGTCCAAATAACACATGTTCAGCGAAGAAGCCAATGACATGAATGTCATCGGATAATTCGAGCAGCTCTCATCGGCGACGTAAAAACCACGCGATCTTAAAAAGCTAATGAACTCTGAATTGTCGTAATGGCAAACTCTTTGCAGTGTGTCGGCGCGGGCATAGCCGTCTAGGATGATGTAGTACACGTCCGGCGTGTCGGGCGAATCGACTTCCGACGGCGCCACACGCTGGTATTCGACCGGCTCTGCCGAGGATCTCGCCACCGCCGGCCCTGTGCTTTTACCGGCAAACATGATGCGCAAATCGTGATGGACAATTTTTATCAAGCACATGATCACGAAAATCATCAATGTGCCGCTCAGAAATCGCGAAACTGGCCGCAGATTGCGACGGGTATGTTGCACGACGACGCCTACGGTCACGACGATCGAGAGCCAGACTAAGAGCAAAACAAAATGCCAGGCGTCGTACGGCAATTTGATTGGCTCGTGCTTCATCACCAAGTCGAACACCCAGCCGTACGCATAAAACAGCAAGGTGAACAACGATGCGATCAAGGCGGCCTTCACCACATTGCGCTGCCACAACCACGCGCCCATCAACACCACTGTGGTGAGCGCGACAGTGCCGCTCGCGAAAACCAGCGCAGTCAGCGCATCCGCCTCATACATGTTCCGCGAGTACAGATGGATGATGGGGGCGATCGCCAATAGAAACGGATGCGCCACCCAAAAAAACGCCCGAAACACCGACAATTGGCGCGCTGTCCCCACCCGATGCGCTCCACTTGGTCGTTTCATCAGGCCCAACAGGCGTTCGATCAACTCTTGCATCTTCCACCTCAATCAACGGCGGGCGCACAGCAGATACATGGTCCGCTTGGTTCCAGCTATCGGCACAGCGCGCTCCACGGTGAAGTGACGTCGAAATTCGTCCTCAAAAAGCCGTTGGGAATAGCCGGCAAAGATGTCCTCGCGACTGCTCAGCAGCTTTTGCACCTGCGAGTCTTCCTTGGGAACCCATTCCACGATCAGCCGCTTGCCCAATGAGGCCAGGTAAAGGGCGATCTGGCCCAGCGGGACGTTATTGGCGATGGCCAAGTGATGAATCAAACCCAGCGCCAACAACAGATCGACCGGGCCGCGTTCAGCCAGCGAGGTCCGTTCTGTATTAGCCCAGCCGACACCCGGCGTGGGATTGGTCAAATCTAACAACAAGGGATGGATCGAAGCATTGTTCTCGGCGGCCACTCGGCGGTAATTGTGCTCAACACAGGCCGGATCGATGTCCCAGGCCACCACCGTTTCCGCGCCACACTGGACTGCAATCCGGCTGAAACGCCCGTCGTTCGCGCCCAAATCCCAGACCGTTCGCGGTTGTACCTGGCAAACTAGTTCCCGCACCAGCCGCCCTTTGGCTTCCAATCCTTCAGGGCCGTAGTTGTTGTTGGCCGCGTAATAGTCAGACCATTCCGTCCCTTCGGCTTTCCACTGAAAACCGGCTACCGCGGATTGAAGGCTGGTCAAGATCGCCTTGAAATGGCGCCGGCTCAATGTCGGAACCCTGGCTGTGGGCGTCATCGCCTGGACATGCTTTCGCTGACTGCGGGCGTGAGCATGAATGTGCAGTCCCAACGACAGACTGAATCTGGTTCGCCAAGGCAATAACCGACTGGCCAAATCCAGCGGCACGCCATCGAGATGCACTCGCAGCAGTTGACTCAGCCGCACGTCGGTCCGGCTCATCAGCGCCAAAGGCGCCAGAAAATGCTGACAGAACTGACGATAGGCCACCCACGGCTGCCCTGCTTTGTGCCGCGTGAGTGAAAGCGTATCAATCAGCCTCGGCCTGCCGTCAAATAGTTGCACATTGTACCCACTGGCATCTTTCAGCGTCATGCCTTTCGCTAACGCGCGGCGTTGAATCTCCAACGTCACTAACGCCGAATCGCGCAGTTGGCTGAAGGACAATTCGTACGGATAAGAGACAAACGCCAATTGGACCGGCCGCAGCACTTTGTACGCTTCTGCGGTCGCACTCTGATCCAGGGGCAGCTCTTCGTGTGGCAGTAACAAGCCGGCACCCACCAGCTCGTCGTATAAGCCCCCGCCCAGCAGTTCATCGTAGTCCGCCGCGTGGCATTGATTCACTTGCCGCAGCTTGCACTGGTCCCTCTGAAAGATAAACCCGCTGGGATCGCGGAAAGAAGCGGGATGGCGGATCGATTCGGTGGCGTCGATCATAATCAGACTTGTGGCATTCACACGCCAGCGGCGCATTATCCGTCAAAGCTAGATCGTCGTCCGATCGTTGAAGCTCAATCAGGCGGCTTTCCGCAGCGATTCCTGTGCCTGGACGACACGGGCTGTCTCGACGGCAGCTTCGGGCGATGTTGGTGTATCCTTCGTCCGCCGGGCGCGCCAACCACCTGTAATTAGCCAAACTATTCGGTCGCGCAGTCCTTTGATAAACAAGCCGGCACTAATTAGCGAAGCCGCGACAACTTGAAAAATCAGGCTGCCCGTGCTGGGGTCGATATAGGCCCAGAGCTTAACCATGCTGTGGGCAGCCCCCTGTGAGAACAGCGTATTCAGAACAACTTCCATGTTGTTCCTCCGGCGTAAATCTAGAGTTAAATGAGCAGCGCGGACACTGCGCAGCCACCTAGACTCCGCGGGTTCCAAGGGCTGCTAGCTTTCCGAAAGAGGGCCAAATATTAACCGTAGGTGTCGAGTAGGTCCATGCCAGATCGCTCGTGGAGTAATCGGCGGTGTAGCTAATTTGGCCAGCGAAAACTCGATGCTGTCACGAATGATCCTTCGGAACGAACCATTTTCGCGGTTTTCAAGAGAAGCTGGTGAGATGGTCCGCAAGCAACCGATTCTTGCGAGTTCTGCGACGAATGTGAAATGCTCGTTAACGCACGAATTTCGTTTCGCCACGATCTTCCGGCAGCAAGCCGGCGTGGGGCAGCATTTCCGGCCTTTCGTCGGCATATCGCAGCCGCATTGGCTTGTTGGAACCGCGAGCGGGAAGTCGTACTTCTCGGACAGGAACCACTCGTCGTTCCATTCCCGGAGCGCCAGTGGTGGGTTGCAAGTCGTCAGCCGGACCCGGAAGCGGATTCCCGTGCGGCGTCGGTGAGTCTGGCTGAGTCTGCGCAGATTGCTGTCCCCGCGGCGTTGGATTACCCGGCGGCAATTCCTCGGCGTTTGGCGCACCACCGGGGCCAATTTCTCCGCCCGACATCGCGTCTTCTCCAACCGAACCGCAATTCACTTCCCAGCCACCGCCCAAGGCGCGATAAGTATGGACAAGACCCTGGGCTATATCTCCTTGCGTTGCGCCAGCAAATCTTGTTGCTGCACCAGATTCTGTTCCAACAGCGCCACGCGATTGAAGTCGACCAGCCCGGCTCGGTACTGAGTGATCGCCAGTTGCACGGCTTTATCTGAAGCAGTGACGCTGCGTTGCATTGCTTTCGCTTGCAGTTGCGATTGCAGAAATTCGACAATTCCGTCCTCCGCCTCCGAATTGGCTTGCAGCACGGTTTGGCGGTACGCCGTCACAAGCTGACAAAACGTGGCGTACTGCAAGCGAATATTGTTGACCAGCCGGCCGTAGTTCAGCACATTCCATTGCAGACCAGGGCCAATAGTTCCTTGGAATGATTTACTTTTGAGCAGATCGGAAAATCGCTCGGCGTCGTAGCCCACCGAGCCGGTAATGGCAATGTGCGGATACAACTCCGCTTCGGCGATGCCGATTTGGGCACACTGAGCCGCGGCCTGGCGCTCGGCCCGACGCACATCGGGCCGACGAGTCAACAAGTCGCAAGGAATGCCCACCACAACCTCCGGCGCGGCGGTCGGAATGGTTTGTTCGCCGAGGCACGGCGTTAAATCTTGGGTCGGAATGCCCAACAGCACACACAGCCGATCGTTGGCAAATCGCAGGCGTTTTTCGAATTGCGGAATTAGCGCCTCAGTCTGCGCTAATTGGCTGATCGCTTGCTCTACGTCCAGCTCGCTCGATAATCCCCCGCGAAAGTGCGCTTGTGCGATCTCTAGCGATTCGTTTTGGATTTTGATATTTTCACGCACATACACCAACTGCTGCTGCACCGTTCGAATTTCAACATACGTCGAAGCCACGTCGCCCAACAGCGTCACGAGCACATCGTCGTAGTTGAAGACTGAGGCATCCAGCTCGTCGGCGGCCGATTCAATTGCGCCGGAACCGGCCCCAGAAATCGAGCTCCCAAGACAAATTAAAACCCAGGTTCCAGTCGTCGAAGAAGCGTCGCGAGCCAAAGAGGTTCGTCCCCAGCAAACCTTGGTTCGCCGCCAACGCGCTGGCGGCATTTCGTGAATACGCGGCAAACGCTTGCTGCGTTTGCGGGAATAGCGTGCCCATTTGAATTGCCAAATTGGCGCGGGCTTCCAGAATGCGGAAACACGCTTCGCGAAGCGAAAGATTTTGTCCGACGGCGGAGTGAATCAACTCGTCCAGTTTCGGATCGTTGAAGGCCGTCCACCAATGCGTGAGATCCGGTTCAGCGCTGCTCAGGCGCTTATCGTTGGCATCGATCCAATGATCCGCCACGTCGGCATGCGGTGGGCAATAGTTCGGCCCGACCTTGCAGCCATTGGCCTTGTATTCGCTCCACGGCGTGCAGCCGCCCGAGAGCGCGAAGGCTCCGCACAGCAATAGAAAAACTCCCCCCCGCATGCGTCCTCCCTGACTCGCTCCGCTATGGCGGCACATAAGCAAGTCTCTCCGAGACCTGCCAGGCAGCCTCGGAAAGACTGCCCTACCTCTTCGCTTATCGGACAATTCCGCGCGAAAGGCACATCCAATTTTTTCGGAAAGCGCATAGTAAATTGCCCAAATTGTCGCGATGCCGTTGCCTAAATCTTCGAGAGAGAACCCCGACTTCGCTCAGCCTGCACTTCTTGACAGGACGAGACCACAGCAAGATTATTAGGCCCGGCCCAATGCGCTGAGTCGAGCCTTCATGGGGAACTGGGCGTGATCCGGATCAGAATAGCGCTGGTTTTCGGCACAGAAACAGTGACCGTTCCGTCGTCAGCCGCAATCGGTTCGCGGTCGGTCGGAACCCATTTGCCATCCTTGGAGACCGCCGCGCCACCGAGAGTCACGCGATCTTTGCTCTCTACCGTGGGTGCCGATAGCCGCAAGGCGGTCGCCTTCGTATAGCCGTCCGGCAGTGCGATCTGAATCTCGGCATTGCGGCTCAGGTCTTTATTAATCAGCGTCACCCACAATGCCCCGCTTTTCTCCTTAGTCCCATAAGAAGTGAGATTGATTCCCGAGTCACTCGCGGTGAGCTTGAACAGGTCTCCCTTCGCCGCCGTGGTAAAGGCGAGCATGCCGTAGTAACTTGGCCGCGCGGTCAAGCTGCCCGATTCATCTCGGAAAATGGGCGAATAATGGCTAACCCATCCGAGATGGTTGATATCGGTTTGCATGTCCACGCCGCGCGAGCCGTGAGAGGCCAAGACAAAAAGGTAATCGAGACACCAGAGCGCAGAGGCGAACGTGTCGCTGACGCCGGCCTTGCCTCCGCCGTAGAAGGAATTCGTTTCGTTGATGCGATAGCCGATTCTCGTGTCGCTCGTCGCATTGTGCAGGCTCTCTAGCTTTACCTCCAAGCCTTCGTGGCGCTGCAGCAATGTGTCGATTGTGGCATCCGGTTTCATGGCCCCCGTGCGGTAGTAATGGTGGGTCACTTGCTTCAAATCAGCAGATTCCGTTTTAGCGAATTTCCCACACCAATCGGTCTCATTGGCGATGTCCGGCCCAGAGAATTCAGTGTCCGGGATCGCCCGGCGAATCGCAGCTTTGTACTGAAGATAGGCGGCATGGTAGCCGTCGTAGTTGCCGCGATATTTCGGGAGGAGATCCACTTCGTTGCCGATGATGAACGAATGCAAATGCCGACCAAGCGCGGCCTTCACCGCGAGGGCTTCTTCCACCGCTTCCTCCTTGGTGCCGGTACCGAGATTCAGCCCCCACTGCACGTTCCAACCGGTTGCTTCGACAAACCCCCCAAGTTCAGTGAGCGATGCTTGGTTGATCAGCGTGACCTCCGATTGCGGGCGTGCTTCCGCCTTCCCATCCTTCGCGTACTTCGTATGATCAGAGATATTCCCACCGATGCGAATCAGACCGATCGGGCCCAACGTATGGTAGAGTTCGATCAGCGGAAGATTTTTCTTGCTGAAGTATCCTGGCACCGCCACCGCCGAGGTCTCATAGCCGAATCCAATGAAGTCAGGTGGAATCTTGACCAACGTAGTACTGGGGTCGAGTTTGACATTCACCACCGCCGGGTCCTGACAATACGCCGGTGCCGACCCGGTGCAGAGAGATAGCAACACGTAGACGAAATAGAGTTTGCATTTCATGAAACTGGATCCTGAGTTTAGACGGATCGTTTTTCGGCCGTCTGACCGGCCTGATGAGCGTGGTGCCGTGGTGGTTTCGATCGGGCCAGACGTTCCGGCAGAGGCTAAACATATTTATACATATGTGCACTAATTGATGAGTGCATAAAATCTTTAGGCGCAACGAAACGCATCATTCCTTCCGCGCTTTGTCGGCTGACGATCGTAAGACGTGCGCGCGTTCGGCCCACTGGTTCCACTGCACCGACATTTCCTTCACCCGCTCTGGCTGCTGCGTGGCCAGATCGTTCAATTCGGCCCGGTCCTGCGAGAGATCGTACAGCTCCCACGGCTTACCAGCCAGCGATACGATCTTCCAATCGCCAGCGCAGTGCGCGGTTGCCTTCATGTTCCCACGCGAGAAAGTTGCGCTCAAGCGGATGTCCGTCCAGCGCCGGCACAAGGCTCAGACCTTCGGGGGGCAAGATTTTCACTCCGTCCAGTTCGGTGGGATACTTTGCTTCGCCGACGTTCACGCATGTCTGCATGATGTCGATCACATGCCCGACCTGCGTCCGCAACTGGCCGGCGGTTTTCACTCGCGCCGGCCAATGCACGATGAGCGGCGTGCTGATGCCCCCTTCATGGTCGTAGTGTTTGTAAAATCGCCACGGGGCATTGCTGGCGTTGGCCCAGGCGCTGCCGTAGCTGAATAGCAAGCCCGGGCCGCCAAGTCGCCGCAGGTCGTCTCCCTGATGCAAAACATTTGGAGCGTTGGGCGTGCCGACGTTGATGCCTATGCCCGGCCGCGGATTTGCAATCGGTTGCAAGTCGAAACCGAACGGCTCCCATTCGGCGCAGGCGCCGTTGTCGCTGAAAAACAGGATCAGCGTGTTCTCCAGCTCGCCGTGTGCTCGCAGATCGGCGATCAGTCGGCCGATGTTTCGGTCCATCCCCGTGACCATGCCGGCATAGACCGCCATCCGCTGCGCCAGGTCAGCGCGGCGGTCGGCCGACAGCGAATCCCAAGCGGGGTTGTTGCCGTCGGCCGTCATCGAGTCGTAACGCTCGGCCACACTTTTCATCGGAATCGCGCCTCGCGGCGTGAGCTTTGCGCTGGCTGGCAGTAGCCCGAGCTCCTTGATCCGCATCAGGCGTCGCTCGCGAATCTGATCCCAACCTTGGGCGTAAGTCTCCGCATAACCGGCCATGTCTTGCTGCTGAGATTGCAGCGGAAAATGCGGCGTTTGATACGCCACGTAGAAAAACCAAGGCTGGTCGGCCTTTCTTGCCTCCGTCAGAAAATCGAGCGCGTGATCGGTAATGGCATCGGTGGCAAAATACTCGCCGGGTTTGTAACTTCGCTGCGGCCGGCCCGCGGGCAACCGCACCATCATGCGCGGTTCCCAAGAACCCACGGCATAGCCGCGCACAAATCCATAAAAGTCGTCAAAGCCGCGGGACGTGGGCAAGATGGTATCGCCGACATGCCACTTCCCCACCGCCGCCGTGCGATACCCCGCAGATTTTAGCACTTGCGCGATGGTAACACAGTCTGGCTGCAGCGAGCCGCGATAACCCGGCAGCCCTTCATCGGCGGTCATCGAGCCGACGCCCGCCTGCTGCGGATACAGCCCTGTGAGGATGGCGGCGCGCGAGGGACAGCAGCGCGCACAGTTGTAAAACTGGGTGAATCGCAGCCCGCCGGCCGCGAGGGCGTCTAGATTGGGCGTGCGAATTTCTCCGCCGTAACATCCAAGGTCGGACCAGCCCAGATCGTCTGCCAAAATCAGCAAAATGTTGGGCCTCTTCGCCGCGACCTCGGCGGCAAACGCCGGCGCCACCAGCCAAAGCATGAACGTTGCAGCAAGAAGATGTCTAAATAGCTTGCGGTGGCTCATAGCAATTGCCTCGGAGCAACCATACGCCGAAAGAATTCGTGGAAGCCGAGTATTCTTGCACGGCTGGGTGCGGTGCAAGAATGTGTTGATTGATTTGTTTTTACACACGCCCCTTTTTCAGGACACACGATCATGTTGATTCTCGGATTAGAGCTGGGCAAGTTCAAGAGTGTGGCATGTTGATACCGGGGCCAGTCAGTCTTTCAATCTGTAGGAGCCATCTCCCGACGGCGATTGGAGCAACGGGTGATTCATTGGCGACAGGAGTCGCCTTTTATAGCAACAAACGTCTCGTATTTTGAAAAACTGACTGGCCCTGCTTGTTGGTACACGGTAGAAGGCAACCTAGCGGATTTCTCAGCGAACACGCCCAACGACGTGGTGTCGGATTTGGTGCTTGAAACCGCCAATAACTACAGTGTCCGCTTTGATGTCGCCTTTTCCGCCCTTTTGCGTCACTCTTCCATCAGAACCCGTAGTCGGGGAGCTTGATGTCGTCGCGCACGGCGCGGCCGATAAAGAAATCCGCAATGAACGGGATCCGCAGCAATCGGGTGACATAATTGCGGAACGTGATGCCGAAGGCGCTCTTCGGGGCGAACGAGGAAGCAAATTTCACTGCCGACTCCTGCTTGCGCTTCAGAAACGGCATCATGCGCTCTTGATAGCGAGCGAAGGCCGCGACGTGATCGCCCCCGCAACCGCTAAGCTCGCCCGCGAGCACATAAGCCTCGGCCATGGCAAGCCCCGTCCCTTCGCCAGCAACGAGGGAGGCGCAGGCTGCGGCGTCGCCAATTAGCGCCGTGCGGCCCTTGGTCCAGCGATCCATTCGAATCTGGCTGACACGGTCGAAATAGAAGCCGCTGACATTCTCCATGGCCGCGAGAATCCGCGGGCATTCCCAGCCGGCATCGGCAAAGACACGTGTCACCGCCCCTTTGCATTCCTGCTCGCTGGACGGCTCCTCAGCGGTCAAATACTCGTCGCGAAAAACAAAGAGAAAGAGCGTCGTGTTATCGGGCAAGGACAATCGCATAACCTGTCGTCCCGGAACTGCGTGGCTGACAGCGACGAGATCATCCCGTGGCTGATAGCCGTCCACCTCGAACGCGGCGACGTGATAACCGAGTGGGACTTCGAACGCGGCCTCGGGACCGAACGCGATCTCACGAACGCGCGAATGCAACCCATCGGCGCCGATGACCAGATCGACTTCGCGCGGGGCGGCGTGATCGAACTCGACCCGCACGCGCTGACCTTCATCCTGAATCCCCGCGACGGAGTCGCCAAAGATGGTCTCGACATTTCCGTCCAGCGCATGGAAGATCGTCGCCGCTAGGTCGGATCGCCGAACCTCAATAAATCGGCCCTTGGTCATGCGGCCGAAAACGTCGACCGAGAAACCGCCGCGTTTGGGGCCATGGCGGTTTACATAGCGCAACTCCCTCATCTGGAAGCCCAGCTCTTTGATTCGCGGGAGCAGGCCCATCTTCTCGGCGATGTCGTAGCCGACACCCCAGAAGTCGATGGCGTAGCCGCCGCTGCGAAGCTGTGGCGACTTCTCGATGAGTAAGCACTTCATGACCGGTTTTCCGCAGCCAGTAGGCGAGCGTCGGACCGGCGATGCCCACTCCGTTGACGATAATCCTCATGCGCGTCTCGCGTGGCCGAACGACAACGCTCAGTTGCCCGCTCACGTCGAGCAGGGTTGAAGAAGGTCATTGTAACGTGACCGGAGAGAAGGATCCAAAACAACCAAACACCTGCGGGTCAACTAAAACGTATTGATACTCATCATGGTCTCCGTGTTTTGGAGGCGGTGTTCCCAGGTATAAACGCGATGTCCAGAGGGCTTGGGCAGGGGTTTCGCACAGGGCGATTTCCCGGAAGCGCTCCTTTACTGCATCCTCCGTCTACGGAGGCCAATGATGAGATTCTGCCATCGGCGGCACGCATTCTACTGCGGGGTCGATCTGCACGCCAAGACGATGCACGTGTGCATTATGGATGCGGCGAGAGAAGCTCAGTTCCATCGCAAACTGGCCCACGATAGATGTTTGGTGCGACACGCCGCCAGTTCGCGACGGTGCGATCGACGCCACGAACCAGAGAGCTTGCCTAGCCGTCATCGACCCGAGACCCAACCTCCGGAGTCCTGTCACGAAATCTCCTCAGTGAGTAAATCTGCCTCAGAAACTCTCCGATCCCGCTCAATCTGCGCCCTCTTGACAGGATGGGGGCCAGATAGATGTTAGCACAGTTCGTGAGGGTTGCGCTAAACTTCGAATAGATTTCAACCTCCGCGGTTTTAATCCTTGACGTGCCACAAAATGCGCGTCTAATGCGGATTGAGCGGGTTGACTCGCCAGGTCGATGAAGCCGGGCGGTTTTCCCAGGAATTCTGGTATCTCGCACCACGTCGATCCGCGTTGCGAACCACGCTACTTTCTTTATCGCTTGCTGGGAACCGGGCAGAGGCCAGTTGAGCTCGTTAGTGCTTGGCGGTGAGCCGACGGGCTTTTTGACTTCACCGTCGGGGCTGAATGCCGAGGAGGAAATTCCGATCCTGCGCGGCGTTTTTCGGCGATCCTGCACTCGACCGAGAACATGCCGCGTCGCGCCCTGCAACCTCCATCGCTGACGGCCACAACCTGAGAAAGGAGGTCTCGTAAAAAGTCCTCGCCCGTGTACGCCGACTCCGTGTCGACGCACGATCATGGTTGTGATCCGCTGCGCGGCCATCGGTGCTAGTACCGCGCGAGCGCAGGGGATCCATCTTCCCAGGAGGTAATCCAATGAGACTCTTACGACATTGCACGCTGTTGGCCCTCACCGTGGCACTCGCTTCGGTTCCCCGCGTCGCAGCCGCTCAAGCCGGAGCGCCCTCCGATTCGGTGTCCGAAAATGTGCTGGATTCCACCGGGGCCGCCGTGCCCCTCGTCGCACCGCCCCCGGTCGTCGTGATGATCCCCGAAACCGCCCCGAGCGAACTCGCGCTGACGGTTCCCATGCCGGGGCGAGAAATCAATTTCCTGGAATCGACCGGCGCCGCGCAGCTCATCAGCGATCGGCTGAGCATCTCCCCCTATGAACTGGTCGTTCAATCCGACGACGAAGGAGGGCTGCCCGCGCGCACGAACGCCATCTTGATTCCGGCCTCAGCCCTGGAAACGTTTCAGCCGATCCGGATCATCGCCCGCTCCGATGGCGAGGTGGTCGGGAGCAATCAATCGTCCGATAGCTTGACCATTACGCTCGGCTACTACGGACCAGGCACCGGCACGGTGATCTTCAGCGGAACCATTTCCGAACCGACTGAAGGCGTGACGGAAGCATCACTGACCGCGGTCATTCCGCCCACCTTATTCGACATCGATGAGCCCCCGCTGGAGACCGGTGGAGTGCTGGGAAAAATCAGCGACTACCTCGATATTCCCGCCGCGATCCAGGTAAGTTTCATCTCTTCCGACGAGCAAGGAATCTACGCCAACCTGCCACCGGCGAACGGCGCGATCACCGAGAATGTCGAGGCGGGCGGGAGCGTCGTCTACGCAGTGGATTTCATTTCCGACGCGGTGCCCGAGCCAGCCTCATGGATGCTGCTCAGCATTGGGCTCTTGTCAGCGGGGTTGATCCAGTTTCAACGACGGTTCGCGTAGACCATCAACCAGCGAACCGATTCCGAGTTGGTGGAAGGAAGAGTAAAAGGTGTCAGGAAGGCTCTGTAGAAATCTCCTCGGTGAGTAAATCTGCCTCAGAAACTCCCCGATCCCGCTCAATCTGCGCTCTCTTGACAGGACGAGGCCATATAGAGGTTAGGCGACGTTGGAGTTGGAAAGCTCATCTGGCACTCCGCAAGCCCTCGTCGAGCTGGTAATAGAGCGCGTCCAACCGACTGCGGCCATCGCTGCGAGCGGGAAACCGCCGCAAAACCTCGCAAACTCTCGGCGAGGCGTGCTCAATCGCCCAACGCATCTCCTCATCGGCGGCGGCGGGGTCGCCATCTGCCGCAAGTTCGCAGGCCCGCGCCGTGTAAGCCGGAGTCCCAAGAATGTGTTTCGCTTGGTCGGTGGTGGCCAGCGGGTGCGTGTAGGCGGTCGCGGCTGCGATGCCGGCGGCACGAGCAGCGGCTGTCGCGGCCGGAACGCCAACTTGGCGTGCGGCGGCGTGGGCCGCCAAAGCAAGGGAGCGCAGTCGCGCCGTCCGCTTCCCACCGCGTGCGAAGGTCCTGATGCCCTCAATGGCCTCGCGCGGTCGGGTGTCGGAAGGAGCCTTCGCCTCGAACAGCGGCAGAACCCGCTCGGCGCATTCGGCAGCCCAGAGGCCGACAAAGCGGAGGTCTTCCAGGGTCAACGTCATAGTATGAATGATTCGTTCTACGGGAGATGTGCGAAGTCGCCTAACGCAACAGTTCACCCGCCGGGGCCGCTGCAACGGCGTGGTGTCGCGCAAATACAGTATGCGGCCCCGGTCGGAGTGCAACGGCTGGTTCGGCCTAATTGCGGCCCGTTGTCCACCGCTATCTTCTTTAGCGCGGGAAAACCGTTGCGACAACCGCGATGGCAAGCAAAACAACCGAGAGAAACATTATTCCCCTTTTCCAACGCCAGCCAGAAAACGCGATGCCAATGGAACCGCCGACTGCGCAAAGAACAAGCAGGATGGTTCGATGGATCCAGTAATAACCCGGTGTGGCGAACAAGCCCTTGGGAGAGGTTTCATCGAAAATCCATACAGCGAGCCGATAAAAGGACGGAGATTCCAGGCTGGCGAGAACGATCCACGCGAGCATGCCTGCGAGGACGCCGATCAAGATCGGAAGCCGCGTCCGAGATGAAGGGGCGCTGCGTCGCGAAGATGTATCGCATGGTGTTTCCACAGCCAAAGTCATCACAGCTCCTGTGGCCGAACTTATGATTATGCCGCACTTTTGCGGCGGGCAAAGACCACATTTTAGTGGCATAGCTACTTGCCGTCAATTTTTTCTGACGATATTGTGCCGCCTAGTGCGTTGCTACGCCGCAATATCACGGAGATTGCTATGCCGCAGCTCGTTGCTGAAGCTCTTCCCAAAAAAGCGGTTGCCCGAGCAGGTGCGCGATTATGCACGGATGAAGCATTTTTCGCTGAGCACCGAGCGATCGTACGGGGCCTGGGTTCGTCGCTAGGTTCTATTCCACAACAAGCGACATCCGTTGGAAATGCGTGCCGCCGAAGTTCGTGAGTTTCTCTCTCATCTGGTGGTGGCGGCCCGGGTGGCTGCGTCGACGCAAAAACCAAGCGTTTAGCGCGCTGCTGTTTTTGCACCGCCCGATGCACGCCCACCGACTTGTCCCTTCCCTCTCAAGGTGACGGCCCGGAGTGGCTCATTTTTCCGGTAGTGTGTCAGGTTAATCTTTTGGGTGGAACGCCCAGAATGGGCGTGGTTGAGTTCGTACGATTTTTTGCCACGCCCTGCACTTCGTTCAGGGACATGCCACCCGGAGTGCAATTGAATGGACCCGCTACCCATTTTCCCTCTTGCCAACCGCCCTTGTTTGCGATAGTGTACATATGCTTAAAACAAGACGAAATCGGGTGGCCCCGATAAAGCCGCAGGCGTATCGGGGTCGCGGATGCGACAAGAAGTCGTAAGAAATTGTGCCCAACTTAAGGTTTCACATTCTAACCAAGAGCCTCATGCGGCTTGCGCCTCCCGGACAGTTGTCCGGGCCACCCGCGGCCAGCGACGAGTTATGGCAACCAGGGCCCGCTGACAAAACTCAAGTTGCCGTAAGTGCCACGGGCTGCGGCACTTCAGATTCGCGAGCGGAGGGCGGAGATTGTCGATTGGTCACCGAAAGCGCGCCCAATGCGCGCTCTTTGCGACAAAAACCCCGTCGATTCTGTCGGGCTAATGGCGGCCGGCACCCCGTGTTTTCCCGAGCGGCGCGAGCGCGGACGGCGACACAATGGGGGAGTTTTGTCGCGAAAAAATCGTTTCTTGAAAATCACGACAAAATCGAAACGTTCGTAAATTGTCGAACAGACCGCGTGTCGAAAACCTGCCAATTGCACGATCGGCCCAACAAAATTATTGTCTACGCATCAGCATTAACTGCGAACATCTTCATGGTAGAACCAGCGATTCAGCATGTTGTCGTGGTCGGGGGCGGCTTTGGCGGCCTGAATGTCGTCCGGAAGCTGCTTCGCGCCGGTGCAGGTGACGCTGATCGACCGGCGAAATTTCCACCTGTTTCAGCCGCTGTTATACCAGGTGGCCACCGGAGCACTCTCGCCGGCCAACATTGCCGCTCCGCTGCGGGGAGTTTTGAAACGACAGCCGAACGTCGAAGTGCTGCTGGGCGAAGTGCTCGGCATCGATGCACCGAATCGAAAAGTAATTCTCTGCGATGGCGAAGTGCCGTACGACACGCTGGTGATTGCCACCGGTGTCAGCCATCAATATTTTGGCCACGACGATTGGGAACCGCTGGCGCCAGGACTGAAAACCATCGAAGATGCCACACAAATGCGCCGGCGAATTTTAACGGCGTTCGAACAGGCCGAACGCGAGACGGATCCTGCCAAAATTCGTGCGTGGCTAACCTTTGTTGTCGTGGGGGGCGGACCGACTGGCGTGGAACTGGCCGGCATGCTCTGCGAACTTTCGCGCGAAACGCTGCGCGGCAACTTCCGCAAGATCGATCCGGCCAATGCGGAAGTGATTTTAGTTGAGGCCGCCGACCGCATTTTGCCGGGCTACCCGCCGGAACTTTCCGCCAAAGCCGCCAGCTCGCTGGAGCGATTGGGCACCGTCGTGCGCGTTGGCACGCGCGTGACCGATATTAAATCGCACTTCGTCAGGGTCGAGACAGGCGGTTCTTCGCAGGCAACCATGCAGGCCGAGAATATCGGCGCCCGGACGGTGCTCTGGGCGGCCGGCGTACAAGCTTCGCCATTGGGAAAGGCAGTGGCGGAAGCAACGGGAGCGAAACTCGACCGGGTTGGCCGCGTGATTGTGGAGCCCGATTGCAGTGTACCAGAGCATTCGGAGATGTTTATCCTTGGCGATCTCGCGAATTTCAGCGGCACCGACGGCAAACCGCTTCCGGGCGTGGCACAAACCGCAATTCAGCAAGGCCGGTATGTCGCGAAGTTGATTCAGGCTCGGCTGCGCGGGAAGACGCTGCCGCCGTTTGAGTATCGCGATTTGGGCAGTCTGGCGACCATCGGCCGGCACGCCGCCGTGGCCGACTTCGGCTGGATGCGCTTCTCTGGCTGGATCGCGTGGTGGTTGTGGTTGCTCGTCCACTTGATGCATATCGTTCAATTTCAGAACCGTGTGCTGGTGCTGGTTCAATGGCTCTGGCTCTACATCACACGGAACCGCGCGGCCAGGTTGATTACGGAAGTGCCGGAGGACACGACGCCGGGCGTCGACACTCTGTGCGATGTCGAGCCGCAAAAGGCGCAAAAAAATGACCGCTGAGCGGCAATTTGCCGTTCAGCGGTCAACTGTTGTTCGAACGAAGTTTTCGATCGCTCAGGCTTGGAACGAACTGCCGCAACCGCAACTCTTGGTGGCGTTCGGGTTGTCGAAGGTGAAGCCGCGCTTTTCGAGGCCTTCGTAGAAATCGACGGTCGTGCCGTCCAGGTACAGGGCGCTCTTCTTGTCGACGACCAGCGTCACGCCGTGGCAATCGTACTTCGAATCGGCCTTGTCGTCGTATTTCTGATCAAAACCCAGGCTGTATTGAAAACCGCTACAACCACCGCCGGCAACGCCCACGCGCAACACGGTGGCGGCATCGAGGTTCTGGTCAGCGATAATTTTTTGCACTTCTTTGGCGGCCCGTTCGGTGAGTGAAACTGCCATGATCGAGTAAGCTCCTTAAACTTCAAAATGAGCATTTAGCTGCAAACAAAGTTCCGACTATAACCACCCCAAATTATACGTTCTCGGGAGCAAAAGGAAGAGCGACTGGCCGTGTTTTGTGGTCAATTTTGCGGAGCCATGCTCGATAATTTCCGCAGTCGGTCGACACTTTGGGCGACAATTTCGATAGCAGCTTCGACCTCCTCGGCGGTGTTAAAGCGGCCCAGACCAAAGCGCAAGCTGCTGCGGACCAGGTCGTCCGACAAGCCGAGGGCTCGCAACACATGGCTGGGCTCTGGATTGGCCGAGGTACACGCACTGCCGGAACTAACAGCCAAGCGATCTTGCATGTCGAGCAGCAACGCTTCGCCTTCGACATAAGCGAAGCTCAAATTCAAATTGCCAGCCAAGCGCAACTCTCGCTGAGCGATCGCCGGGCCGTTCAGTCCGACTTCTGTCAACCGTTTCGAGAGTCCTTGAAATAGCCGATCTCGCAGCGTGGCCAACCGAGGTTGCTCTCGCGGCATATCCTCAACGCACAACTCCAGTGCGCGGGCAAATCCGATGATGCCCGGCACATTGGCAGTGCCGCTGCGCAAGCCATTTTCTTGGCCGCCGCCGAAGATCATCGGTTCAAGTTTTACCACTGGCGCGCGTCGCCGGACATAAAGCGCGCCGACTCCTTTCGGCCCATAAACTTTGTGGGCGGAGAAACTCAACAAATCAACTTGTAATGAATCGACCGCCACCGGAATTTTTCCGACCGCTTGCGTGGCATCGCTGTGAAGCAGCACGCCTCGTTGCCGACAAAGGGCGCCGATTGCAGCCAGTGGTTGAATCGCGCCGATTTCATTGTTCGCCAGCATCACGCTCACCAGCACGGTACTCGGCCGAATGGCTGCGGCCACTTGTTCGGGGTCGATTAGACCAGCGCGCGCACTGCCCGCTGGTTCGATGGGCAGCAGTGTGATGTCACATCCTTGCCGGCGGAGATTCTCAAGCGGATCGAGAATCGCTTTGTGCTCGGTGGCAACGCTGATGAGATGAACGGGCCGGCCGGGCTGCTTTGCTTTTGCTCGCGCCACGACTCCCTGCAGCGCCAAATTGTTGCTTTCGGTCGCGCCGCTGGTGAAAACAATTTGGCGTGGCTGAGCACCGATGGCCAAAGCAATGGATTCGCGCCCCTGTTCGACAGCCTCTCGGGCTTCCCAGCCATAGCGATGACTCGTGCTGCCGGCATTGCCATACCGCTCGCTGAAATACGGCAACATGGCCTCCAGCACACGCGGATCAACTCGCGTGGTGGAGTGGTTATCCATGTAGATAGGCAAGTCGCTCGCCATTTGATGACGTTATGTTGCAAATGCACGACGGCTGGCCCGCGATCGGCAACTCAGGCGAACAGCGCCTGCAAGCAAATCTGCGACCACGATTCGAAGCGGTCGTAGGCCGCCAACAGTTCTTGCACGGGCCGAAAGCCGGCGTCCAGAATTTCGCTTTCGCGGTTCCGCACGGCGGGTCGTTCGACATCAATTAAGTGGACCACGCCAAGATGAACCTGCCCGACGGGCGTTTCATCGTCGTTAATCAATCCTACACAGCGATCGGTGAATGGCGTGTCGATAATGACCTCCTCGGCCAACTCGCGGCGCATGCCTTCATTGTAGGGAACGGCATCGTCGGACACCTGGTCTTCAATCGCAATGTGGCCGCCCACGCCAATGCTGTGTTTGCTGTGCAGCCGATTTTCCCCCATTCCCTTGCCCCGGGTGTATTGGAAAACAAAGTCCCCACCCGGCGTGCGGTGGCGAAAAATCGCATAAGGAATAAGCTGTTTGAAACCGGGGTTTTCTTCCATCTCGCCGCGCGGACGGTAACTGGTATTGCGAGCGTCGAGCAGTTCGCCCAAATAACGGCCAATGTCCGAGGAAAAACCTTGGAAGTAGCCGAGGCGGTGGAAGAGTTCGGTCGGCACAACAAGCACTCGTTCGGCGTGGACAATGGACATGGAATTATGGGTTCGCTTTTTTCAGGATGCGACGTTCAGAAACCGGGAAGTCAGACCCGCAGTATATTGAGGGACAATCGAATTGGCTACCGTTGGCTACAATCGCTGCAGCAATTGGCTGCTATACGATCAGCATTGCATCGCCGTAGCTGTAAAAGCGGTATTCTTGCTTGATCGCCTCAGCGTATGCGCGGTGAATGAGCTCATCGCCGCCGAAAGTCCGCACAAGAACGAGCAGCGTGCTGCGGGGCAAATGAAAATTGGTCATCAGTGCATCGACCGATTTGAATCGGTACGGCGGCCGAATGAATAATTGTGTCGGCTCTTCCCAGGGCCGCAGAATGCCGTCGTTAGACGCGGACTCCAGCACTCGCACAGCAGTGGTGCCTACGGCGACAATTCTTCCGCCGCTTTGCCGCACCTGCTTGAGCCGTTCCACGGCTGCCGCATCAATGCGGCCCCATTCGCTGTGCATTTTGTGATCGGCCAGCCGCTGCGCCTTGATCGGCTGGAACGTGCCGAGCCCAACGTGCAAGGTCACCTGGGCGACGCCGACGCCCCCGGTTTCCAAACGGTTGAACAGCTCTGTGGTGAAATGCAATCCTGCGGTGGGTGCGGCCGACGACCCGCTATGTTTTGCGAACACCGTTTGATAACGCTGCCGATCTTCATCCAGCATCTCCCCTTTGCGAATGTACTTAGGCAATGGCACTCGACCAATTCGCTCCAGCAATTCCCATGACGATTCGTCGGCTAGTGGACGCGCCAGCCAAATTCCGTTGTCCGACTTGGCGACTAATCTCAGTTGAGTATCCTCCTGAGCATGGCGATCCAGCAATTGTATCGTTTCGCCCGCCGTCAACCGCCCGCGGGCTTTGCAAAGAATTTGCCAAGCTCCGCTGGACTCGACCGTGAGAAAAAGTCCTTCCCAGCGGCCGCGGGTATCGCTTCGATAGCCAACCAGCCGCGCCGGGACCACTCGCGTATCGTTCACCACAAGACAATCGCCCTTCCGAAGCAGCTCTGGCAGGTCGCGCACATGATGATGGGCAATGGTGCCGTGCGCGCGATCGACCAGCATCAAACGTGCATCGGCACGATTGGGTAGCGGCTGTTGCGCGATGCGCTCTTTGGGTAGTTCGTAATCGTATTGATCGAGTTCTGATGCCACGGCAGCGATTGAATTAGAACTTCGGTGAGGTTCAATCGAGTTGCAACAAGGTACCGCAAGTGCGTCGGCATTTGATCCCCCAAGACGCAAGGCGGCTGAAGACCCGCTGCTAGCATGGCAGGAAGAATTTCCGAAATCGAGTGGGTTGAACGCTTTAGGCCCCGATCGCCAACGTCACCATAATTTTTCCCACAAATTGCAGCTTGACGATTCGCAGGCAACCGTCCAATATCGGTCGCGGTTCAAAGAACACCACCGGCAAGTCGCAACAGCGCCTCGGCCTATGGCCACAAGCTAAGCGCTTACGACTTGCGGTCATGCCACCGTAAGGGATTCGGTGGTCCGGTGCAGCCGAACCCAAAGATCGGGCCATCGGCTGCCGGCCTTCAACCTGCGTTGGGTACAGGGACGGCCCTTGGGTTGAGGACCGACTCCACAAAACTCCGCTTGCGGCGGCCACGCCAAATCGGTAAATACCCTGCCTTGCGTCCGCATTCGACTTGTCGCACCGGACGCTGCCGCCACGTTCGTGGCCTGAGCCGCCAGAAATTGCTGGGAATTGCTGTTAGAAATCGGAGGGTCACTCCGCGCTGTAGGGTGCAGTGCGCGAAAATGCGCCGGCTTCCCGCACCGCAGTCCTTCCGCTTTCGCCAGTTTAACGAAGCATGCCGGTTCCGCGCCACGTTCCAGTTCTCATCAGCGAAATCATCGAGGGCCTAAAGCCACGGGCCGGCGGTATTTTCGCCGATGGAACGCTGGGCGGCGGCGGACACACACGAGCGATTGCCGAACACGTCGGAGCCGCTGGATTGGTGATCGGCATGGACCGTGACCCCGCAGCGATTGCAGCGGCCGAACAAAACCTGACTGGTTTGCCCATCAAGTTAATTCAAGCGAACTTTTGCGATCTGCCCGAGGAACTCGAAGAAATCGGAATTCCAGCCGTCGACGGAATCTTATTGGACTTGGGATTATCAAGCGATCAATTGGCCGATGAGTCAAGGGGTTTCAGTTTCGAATCGGACGGACCACTCGATTTGCGATTTAATCCGCTGGCCGGAGAACCTGCTGCACGCCTGGTGAATCGGTTAAGTGCCGATCACCTGGCCGACATCATTTTTCACTACGGAGAAGAAAGATTTAGCCGTCGCATTGCCAAAGCCATTGTCGAGGCGCGGCACCGCCAGCCCATTCATACTGCAAGTCAATTGGCCGAAATTGTCCGACGAGCAATTCCGGCTGTGGCGCGTCAACAACGTATTGATCCCGCTACGCGAACCTTTCAAGCATTGCGAATTGCTGTGAACGAAGAGTTAAAATCGCTGGAGATTGCCCTGCGACGCTTGCCCGATGTGCTGAAACCCGGCGGACGGCTGGCGATAATCAGTTTTCATTCGCTGGAAGATCGCCGGGTGAAAGAAGCGTTCCGCGATGATCCGCGGCTGATGAATTTGACTCGCAAGCCAATTACACCGCATGAAGCGGAAATTGCTCGGAACCCTCGCAGCCGCAGTGCGAAGTTGCGAATTGCCGAGCGGGTGGCCGGCTAAAAATTCGAAGACTCAGACCAATCGCCTCAGGGAGGAGGCTTACCATGTCACGGGAAACTAAACTCGGGATTGTCTTCGTGGGCATCCTGTTGTTTGTGTTTTGCGCCCTGTTAGTGAGAAAGCTGACGAGGCCATCGAATCACGGGTTAAACGACTTGGTGGCAAAATCCGTGGACAGCTCGAACGATTCGGCGGCAATCGTGCGTGTGACCCAGGCCGTGCCCCCTACACTGGTCACTCCCACGAACGAAATCAGCAATCCAACGGCACGGGTTAACACTGCTGATCGCAGTCCGACCACCACAAGCACAACACCTTGGACGAGCAGCCCATCCGCAAGTTCGCCCGCGGTTCTGGCAGCTCCGATTCCAATCGCGGATTTGGGTGACCGTTACGCCGATCATTCGCCGTCGAGAACGAACGATTCGAGTCCGCTTGAGTCGGCCGGAACTGTAGCGGCGGCCCAAACTTATCGTTCGGGATATGGTTCCACGAGCGACAATGCATCGACCGCCGTTGCATCAACACCAGCTACCGCCGATCCACTTGTCAATCGGCATGCACAAGACACGGCTGAACACGAACCGATCGCGGCGGTGACGAGCCGAACCGATTGGTCGAACGTCAAATCAAGCGACAACTTCAAAGCCAACGACACGATTACTTCGACTTCATTACCCTCGGCTTCAATGGGTTCGCCGCGACAGGCTGACAATGCGGTGCCCAGGCAAGTTGGCACTGGCTCTCGATATTCTGCGGCCGAGCAGACCGATCCGTTCCACCGCATTGCGCCGCAGGAACTCCAGTCATATACAGCGCAGGTCGTCGCAGGAACGATTGCCGATACGCCAAGATCAAACCCTTGGGAAAGACCGACAGCGAGCCCCACTGCAAGCACACAGCCGATTCGCTATGGTGCAGCAGTCGCACCGCCAGTTTCAATGAACAGCGAATTAAATGCCTCGGCGTCCTTCGCCGGCATCTCCCGCGATGGCGATCAATACGCGGTGCAACCGAATGATAGCTACTGGACCATCAGCGAAAAAGCTTACGGCAGCGGCGCGTTCTTCAAAGCGCTGCACGAACACAACCGCAAGAAGTACAAAGACGCCGACGATCTGCACGTGGGCCAGGTGTTGTCGGTGCCCGATGAAGGCGTGTTGCGTCGCGCCTATCCCGATTTGTGTCCCAAGCCGCGCAAGACCGTGGCAAGTGCCCAGCAGCGATTGGTGTCGGCCAGCAGCCGGCTGCGCGGACCGGGCCGAGTTTACACCGTAGTCGATGGCGACACGCTGTTTGAAATTGCCCGGCACGAATTGGGCAAGCCAGCACGCTGGGGAGAGATCTACGAGCTCAACCGCGAAGTGCTGGGGGAAGACTTCGACTACTTGCGGCCCGGCACCGAGTTGATCTTGCCGACCAACGGCGAAAAAAATCCACAAAGCGAAACCGCCGTGCGGCAGCCGGAATCCATCTACCCGCGATAATTGGGAGTTCGCCTCGCTATCTTGCACCGGCTAGAGGCGGTAACGCATCCAAGAATTCGTTCAGCGCTGTGTAGAATTGCGGCGTACGCGGGTCGTTATGATCGCCGCCGGCAATCACGACAAATCGCTTCGGTTCGTTCGCCGCTTCAAAAAGACGCCTGGCCAATTGAATCGGCACAATCGTGTCGGCATCTCCATGAGCTTGCAGCAGCGGACCGTGATACTGACCAATCGCCATGGCTCGAATTCAGTTGCGTCCGCATCAATTGTTTCACAGGCAGCCACGGATAGTGATAGGCCGCCACGTCCGGGGCGCTGGAAAATGTGTTTTCCAACACCAGCCCGCGAGCCGGCGTTTCCGCCGCCAACAGCGCCGCCACGGCGCCCCCGAGTGACTCGCCCATCAGAACGATGTCGCTTTCAGGAATCCCGACCCGTTTGGCAAGCCAAGTGCGAGCCGCACGGCCATCGCCCAAAATGCCGGCCTCATTCGGCGATCCCTCACTCCGTCCATAACCGCGGTAGTCGAATGCCAACACGGCGACTCCCATTCGATGCAGCGACCGCAAAATGTCGTCGCGACCCGTGATGTTGCCTGCATTTCCGTGCGCGAACAGTACCACCGCCCGCGGATTATCGTGCGGCACAAACCAGCCGTGCAGCCGCGTGCCATCGGCTGCGTCAAACCAGGCGTCTTCAAAGTTCAGTCCGGCCGGGTTCCAATCGCCAACTGGATATTTGTCGGGAAAGAACAGCAGCGATTCCTCGAAGAGCGCCATCAACAGCACAATCAGCAAATATGCGATCAATACGGCGCGAAGAACGCGCCAACCATTTCGAATTAAAGTCGACTTCAACAACACCGCGATGACTTGGCTTAGCAAAAACACCAACAGCCGCAGGAAGATGACCGAAGTGAAGCGACCGAATTCGTTCGGCGTTGGCTTCGGCGCACAACCCACGTTCACTTCGACACGAAATTATACTCCGGATTGTTCGGATCGAAATCGGCATCCGTCAATCCCGGATTCAGTGTCAGCCGCGCATAAGTGTAACGCTCGAGCAGTTGCGGCGGATCGCCCGGCTTTTCAGGCCAATCGTAGGCCTCGTAATGCAGAGGCACCATCAACTCTTTGTCCACGAAAATACGCGCGATGTGAAAAATAAATCCGGTTCGCTTGACGGGGTGCATCACCGTAAACGAAAGGCAGGGCCGGTCGCCCACTTTCGCATCGTCGTTTCGCCAGACGTAAGTCTCACCGTAGTGTTCGTCGTGGCGGCCGACTTCAATCAGCCGGCGGGTGAGATTCTCGATTCCCAGTTCCGTAATTGGATACCGCTGCCCCAACATGGCAAGGGGGCCTTGCGGAGGTATTCTCACGGTGCCTACAAGTGCTTGAACACCGCTTCCCGCGTGCGCGACGATTTTGCCGTCGTTCGCGCCATCGACGTAGATAACTTCCTGCCCACGCAAATTGGGCGGCTCGAGGAACTTCATGTACACGCTGAACGGACGACTGCGAATCTTTACAAAAGTAACTTCTTCCGGCCCAAGCTGTCCCGCGATGCGCTCCTGCTTGATGACCGTGGCCGTGTAATCGTGGACATTTTTCTGGATGTTCTTCAGCACGTGCTCTGCCAGCTCCAGAGCCGGTTCAAGCGGATGCTTCGATAGCATTGCGGCGTCGCCCGTATCTGAATTACCAGCCGCGCCGGACTCTTGGGGTGTGGCAATCGAATTCGCCGAGTGACGAGGATCACCGTCATTAAGCGACAAAGCCACGACGGCGATAATCAGCACGATCAGCGCTGAAATTGCTGCAACAGCCTTCCAACTTCGGGATGCAGGCGGCGCTGGCCGTTCCAGAACGGCCGACGAACCCGCAGCGTCGTTGTGCGGGCCAGCGGAGTTCGATGGGTTTGAAGTATCGATCATCAGGCATCCCCAATTGGAGTATGCCTGGATTGTCGCGAGCGGTCCTGGCTTGGCAAGAGGCCAATTCCGCCGCCAACCTACAAAAAACTGACCTTGCGCTCGGCAAAGCCAAGCGCAAGGTCAGTGAGGATTTGAACTAACGAGATACATCCGAACCGTGCGGACGCTTTGCAGCCGGTTCAAATTCAGTCACTTCATGTTGAACTTGTAGGCCGGATTGCGAGCATCGAAATCGGTATCCGTGAAGCCCTGGTTAATTTTCACATTCATGTAGGTGTATTCTTCCAACAGCTCAGGCGGTCCGCCGGCTTGGGCGGGCCAATCGTACGCTTCGTAGCGCACCGGCAAATTCATTTCCTTATCGAGATAAATGTGCGCGATGTTGAACAAGAAGTTACGGCGTGGCACTGGGTGCGTGACTTGTATGACCGTGCATTCACGGCCGTTAACTTTGGCACCGTCGAAGAATTTCACGTCGCACTCACCGTATTGCTTGTCGTGTTCACCGACTTCAATCAATCGCTTGGTCAGGTTGTAAATGCCAAGTTCAGTAATCGGGTACCGCTGTCCTTGCATCGCCATCGCGCTGGTCGGCGAAATCGACACCGTGCCAAATTTGCCGCGCAGGGTGCCCGGCGGGGCATGCGCGAACATTTTGTTTTCGTTCTGCCCGTCGATGTACATGCACTCTTGGCCTTTGACATTGTTGGGAGCCAGAAAGTACATGTAAACGCTGAAAGGTTGATTCCGAACTTTAACGAACGCGTATTCCGGATCGCCCAGTACGCCATTGATCCGTTCATGCTTCACGACGGTGGCCGAGTAGTCTTTCAGGTTGGCATCCATATAGGCCTTGGTTTTGTAAGCCATTTCCAAGGCCGGCACGAGCGGATGCTGCTGACCGACCAACTGTTGCGGTGCAGCCTGCGGAACCACTTGTTGCGGCAGACCTTGCTGGGGAACGCCCGTGGCGCCGGGCACAATGGTGGCTTCAGCCAATTGAGTTTGAGCACTAGCCAAGCCCTGACCGATCGCCAGGGCCAAAACGCCTGAGCACAATCCTGTGGCCAGCCGCTTACGACTTGTAATCACGGTACACGCGGCTGATTGACAGGCCAGGCGTCGCACCCAGTGCAGAGAACGCATCATGCTTCACTCCATTGAAAGGGCCGATTCAGTTTTCGGCTGCGAGCCTTGCTTGATGCCGGCTCGCTTCCGATCCTCCGTGATCGCTCGCAACAGCAACGGTTATGCGAGTTCACTGACGAGGCAAGTTTTATACCGCCAGCGGAGACAGGTCGAGGTCGATTTGTGCCCTGTACTGGCTTGTTGACGTAACCGCTCACACAATCGGCACTTCCGGCAGAAGCGCAATTCTTCTGTCCGCGGGGACTCGGCCTGTCAGCATGTGAATATCGCCACTGCCAGCTAGCAAGAATTACAAGGATTCACGGCGGCGGCCTTCCTTGCCTAAGCGCTCTGTGCCCTGCTCTACAAAAACCCCGCAAAATCAAAACCAGCTGAATCGGTTATTTGCTCCAATACGCACGAGTTGCACGTCCTGAAGCCAGGAAGGGCGGGTTCTGCTTTCCAGCACGCCTTTCGCGGACTCAGAGCGTGCCACGCGTCCGTCCGTCGCGGCTTGCCTGCCTATCCATCAGAGCCTGCTGTTCGATAAACTTCAGCCCATGAGCAGGAAACAGCCGCAAATTTTGACGATCGTTTCCCGACTGTTCGGGCAAAACACGTACATTGCGTGGTTGCCGGGCCGAACCGACTGCCTGGTGATCGATCCTGGCCTGGAGCCAGCGAAAATCGTGACTGCGCTTGAGGAGCACACATTAATACCCGCGGCTGTGCTCATCACCCACGGCCACAGCGATCATATCGGCGGCAACGCGGTACTCAAGAATCGCTGGCCGGAATGTCCGATTGTCATCGGCGCCAACGATGCGGAGAAATTGATCGATCCGATGAAGAATCTTTCGGCCCGGTTCGGCACGCCGATTGTCAGTCCCCCGGCCGATCGACTGGTGAAGGAAGCAGATATTATCGATTATGCGGGGCTGTCGCTTGAGATACGGGAAATCCCGGGGCACTCTTCTGGCCATGTGGTCTTCATCTGGCGTGAAGGTCAGCCCCCATTGGTATTCGGCGGCGACGTGCTGTTCGCTGGCAGCGTAGGCCGAACAGACTTTTCCGACGGAGACTTTGAACAACTGGCGGCGGGAATTCACGAAAAACTATTCAAGCTGCCCGATGAATCTATTGTGCTTTCAGGCCATGGGCCCCCGACAACTATTGGTCAAGAAAAGCGTACGAATCCGTTTGTGGGGCAGTGACATTCGCGCTGCCAATTTTGAACGTGTAGCGGCGCGAGCTTGCTCCGCGCTGAAGCGCCAGGCATAGCCCGGCCGCTACACATCGGCTGGGGTACCGCCAACATTCGTTTCGCGGACGGCGCTTCCCAATACGGCCGGCAATTCAATGGTGAAGCGGCTGCCGCGGCCAACTTCACTGTCGACCAGAATTCTGCCTCCGTGCTCTTTCACAATTTTCTGGCTCACCGGCAATCCCAAACCGGTGCCGCGGGCGCCTTTATCGGAAACGAACGCTTGAAATATCTTTGGCAGTTGCTCGGCGGAAATTCCGACGCCGTTATCTTGAATCACGATCTGCGCTAAACCGTCTTGATCGAGATATTGTGTCGAGACCTCAACCCGCCCGTTCGAACCACCTTCGCAAGCATCGATGGCATTCGTCACGATATTTAACACAGCCCGATGGATGGCATCACTGTCGAGTTGCAAGATCGGCAAATTATCGTCCGGCTTCCAAACGAGCGCCACGTTCATCTCATCGGCCCGAGTCTGCATTAATTCCACCACATCTCCGACGACATCGTTCAGTTGGGCCGGCCCCAAATCGGGCTCGCGTTCTTTGCTGAAAGTGAGCATATCCATCACCATCGACGATATTTTGTGCTGATTTTTGTCGACGATGTTCCAGCCTTTTTGCACAATGTTTTCGTCGTGATCGGCCAGGCCCATTTCGATCAAATAACTGCCGCCGCGGATGCCCTGCAAAATGTTCTTGATATGGTGCGAGAGCATGGCAATGGTTTGCCCAATGGCTGCCAGCCGTTCGGCTTGCACCATGGCGGAATAGTACATCGTGTCTTCCACTGCCAGTGCTGCCTGATGGGCAATGGCCACCATCAATTTCAGGTGCTCCTCACGAAAGCGCCGCGGAGCATTAACGATGACACGGTGCGCCGGCGTCATCGTATCGATGTAAATCACGCCCACCACTTCGTAGCGGCCTTGCATCGGCACGCAAATCGCCTCGCGAACTCCTTGTTGCAAAATGCTGGCGGCGGTGTCCCACCGCTGGTCTTCCCGGGCGTCGCTGGTCAGCACGCCTTCCTTGTGCTGCATGACATAATCCAGAATCGTCTGACTGATGTTGATGCGATCATCGGCTGCCGCCTGTTGGCGATCGCGGCGCACCTTGGGCACCAGTTGTTTGGAATCTAGATCGACCAGCATGATGCAACCACGATCGGACTCGACCCACTCGAAAATCAGCTGCATGATGCGGCTCAGAAGTTGATCGATATCCAACGTATGGCTCACCGCCAGCGCCGTGCGGTACATAATCTGCAAATTGCTGCGAGCGCGCGCCAGCCAAGGGTTTTCGGCCGCATCGACATCGGGCGCCAAGAGCACGCTGCCTTCTTGTTGCGGCATGGCGCGGACGATGCGCGATTCGGTGGCGCTATGGGTCGTGCTGACAATTCGCACTTTGTCGGCAATGTTTTGAGGCCCGCTGTCGCCGGGGCCGGTGAACAGCATGACGGTCCGCCCCACTTGCACCTGATCGCCGCTGGCCAGCTCTTTTTGCTGGACCCGTTCGTTGTTGACATAGGTGCCGTTGGAGCTGTTCAAATCGACGACGATGAACTTATCGCCGACGCGGCGAACTTCGGCATGATGCCGCGAAACTTCGGTGTCGTGAAGTTGAATGCGGTTGCCAGCTTCGCGGCCAATGTGCAGAGAACTACCGTTAGCATCCAGCTCGTAGCGGACACCCTGATCGCGCCCTTGAATGACAAAGAGTGACGCCACGGCAGGCACTTTCCACCTGAAGATGATCTTTGCGTGCAGGTGCCACTGGCTCTTCCAAAGTAACACTACGTGGACGTGAAGCACTGGCAGAGCCAGTGGCACCCAGCACCGCATCGTATTACGCAGCTGCCCGGCTGCGCCGCTGGCGAAGCGACTCTTCGATTCTAAGAATTAGCGGCTTGTAGTGGTAGGGTTTGGCGATGAACTCGCACCGAAAGCCAAACTCACTTTGCGAAATGCCGTGCGCCGCAGCTCATTTCCCAGCACTAACAGCGTGGCGCCGTCATCTTCCGCAAGGCCGGCAAACTCGTCGGCCATGCGGTCGCTGGCTTCCGCCGAGTCCAAATCGAGCACGACCACATCAGGATGATGCAACCGAGCCATGGCCAATCCGTCGGTCGCTCTGCTGGCTTCCAGAACTCGCACCCCGTGGCGCACCAGCGCCATCCGCAGCACTTCGCGCGATTCGGCAGAACGATCGACAATTAAAACACATGATCCTGGGATCAACGGCGCATCTCCATGCACGTGCCCAAAAAGCGGATCGTCAGCCGGCAGGCGGGATTCGCCGGCAAATTCTCTCCCTCGCCCTCTGGGAGAGGGCCGGGGTGAGGGTGTGGAACCGCATCCATGCAATTCCACCAGGCTGGGTCTGGCCGCCGGTTTCTCTACGGCCAAGGGTTGGGAAGATACTAGGCGGTCGCCTCTCTGTCAAAGGCGAATTATACGGATTGTAAAAACGTAAATCGTTCGCTTGGCATAGGCATTCTGATGGTTTATCTGCTCGTCTTGCAGCCATTGCGGCAACTTTTCGATTGCCATGATGGCACAGAGCTAGAATCGTGCGGAGGGAGAACTCAATAATAGGCATTGAACTAACGTCGTCGCAAAGATCGATCCCATGGACGACAATCAATCTGACCAAACCTTGTTGTACGGTATCCCGGTCCGAAGTCTGGGCCAGTAACATTGATGGAGAACTTCTGATGGCTAGGTTTCAAAAAACAATCGTGATTCGAGCAGTGGCATGTTTTTGGCTGGTTCCATGCAGCTCGGTGATGGCGCAAGACGTGCAAAGCGCGCCGGCACCAGCCTCGCAGCAGAAACCAATCGCACAGCAAACGCCCGTCGCGCCGCAGAACACCATTGCCTCCGGCTCCGCGACGCTGCCGGCGGGCGATGCCGCGGTGCAGCAAGCGGCGAAGGAAATGGCCGAGGCGGCACTCAATTTCTGGGCCGCCCTCACGCCCGAGCTGCAAGCCAAGTGTGCGTTTCCCTTTGAGAACGACGAACGCTTCAACTGGCATTACATCCCCCGAGAGCGAAAAGGCATCACGTGGAACGACATGACACCGGCCCAGCAAGCGCTGGCTCACGCGCTGCTGGCCAGCGGGCTGTCGAGCCGGGGTTATCGGCAGGCGGAATCGATCATGAGCCTCGACCAGATTCTCAAAGAGATGGAGCAAGGCAAGGGTCCGCTGCGCGACCCCAACAATTATGCGTTCTCGGTCTTTGGCACGCCGGGCGAACACAACACCTGGGGCTGGCGATTCGAGGGGCATCACCTCTCGCTGACGTTCACCATTGTCGATGGCCACGCCGTCGCCGGTCCGGTCTTCTTCGGCACGAACCCGGCGACAGTTTTAGAAGGCCCGCGCAAGGGGCTGCGCGTGCTGGCGGTGGAAGAAGATTTGGGCGCGAGTTGGTGAAATCGTTGACCGATGAGCAGAAGAAAACGGCGATCTTCGATGTGGCGGCGCCGAAAGACATCATTACCACCAACACTCGCAAAGCGAATCCCGGTCCGCCGGTCGGTTTGGCCGCGGCCGACATGACGCCGGCGCAGCAAAAACTGTTGATGACGCTGGTGGAAAATTACGCCTACCGTCTGCGGGCGGAATTGGCCGACGAAGACCTCTCGAAAATCTCGGCCGCCGGTTTCAAGAACATTCACTTCGGTTGGGCCGGCGGCGTCGAGCCCGGCCAGCCGCATTATTACCGCCTGCACGGCCCGACGTTTCTGGTCGAGTTCGACAACACGCAAAACAACGCCAACCACATCCATACCGTGTGGCGCGACTCGGCCAACGACTTCGGCGAAGATTTGCTACGACAACACTACGACAGCCACAAGAGCCAGCCCGAGCATGGGCATGATCCATAAGGCTACTGATGTGTCAAAGCAATTTCAAAGCCGCGGCGTGTCCGCGATGTAAAGCGTCCAAGCGGTTTCGAGATCCCATCACGGTAAATTCGAGCGGACCGATTCGGAGAAGTTTATGCCAACTGAACTGAGAACGGATAACGCGGCGGAATTCCACGGCAAACGTGTCCTGGTGACAGGCGGATCGAAGGGGATTGGCGAAGCCATCGTCAACCGCTTGGTTCGTGGCGGAGCCAACGTGATTACGACGGCCAGAAATGTCCCAGTCGGAGGCCTGGCTGACCGTTGCATTCTCGCAGATGTCAGCACGCGCGACGGCGTCGATCAAGTCATCCGAAGCACACAGGAGCGTCTGGGGGGAATTGATATTCTGGTCAACTCCGTCGGCGGCTCGTCTGCGCCCAGTGGTGGATATTCGGCGCTTTCCGATGACGACTGGCAGCGGACATTCGATCTAAACTTGTTCTCGGCGGTTCGTCTGGACCGAGGTTTTCTCCCTTCGATGGTCAAGCAAGGTTCCGGCGTCATCATTCATGTCTCTTCGATCCAGCGAACGTTACCCTTGTTTGAAGCGACCCTTGCCTACGCCGCTGCGAAGGCCGCTTTGACGAACTACAGCAAGGGGCTCTCCAAAGAAGTCAGTCCCAAAGGCATCCGCGTGGTTTCTGTGGCACCAGGATATACCGAGACCGAAGCCGCCGTGGCGCTTGTCGATCGGTTGGCAGCGCAAGCCGGCACCACTGCGGCCACGGCCCGGCAAGATTTGATGCGTTCTCTGGGAGGAATTCCCCTGGGTCGTCCGAATCGCCCCGAGGAGGTGGCGGATTTGGTGGCGTTTCTAGCTTCGGATCGTGCCTCGTCGATCACGGGTTGCGAATACGTCATCGATGGCGGAACAGTTCCGACGATCTAACTACCCGAGACTCAAGAAGCGATAATTACTGCCCTGGTTTTTCGCCTCCTGCGTCTGCTCGAACCCCGTGAGAATCAAATCTGCGTAGTGTCGTCACCGCGGGCCGTATTGCGAACCCGATCGAAATGGTGGTGGTTGCGCGCGGCCGTAGAGAAATGGTCTGGCAAGAAACACGCCGGCCACAAATCCCCCCACGTGCGCCGCGTAGGCCACTCCGTCTCCGCCCGAGCCGCCGCCTAGCAGTCCTATGCTGCTGATTAACTGAAACAGAAACCACAAGCCGACGGCCATGTATCCGGGCACTTCGACAATCACGCGCAGCAAAAGAACCCGCACGATACGACTAGGGCACAGCGCGAGATAGCCGCCCATCACCCCGGAAATCGCCCCCGACGCGCCCAAGCTGGGAATCAGACTGCCGGGGCCATTCAGATTCATCGCCACATGGCTTAGTGAAGCGATAATTCCTGTCAGCAGATAAAAAATCAGGTACCGCAAGTGCCCCATGCGGTCTTCGACGTTATCGCCGAAAATCCACAAAAACCACATGTTGCCCAACAGGTGCGCGACGCCTCCGTGCATGAACATGGAAGTTAGCAGAGTCAGGTAAACCCAGCAGGGCGTGGGCTGCAGTCCCGGCACCAGAAATTTCTCGCCCGTGGCGGGATCGGTCACCACATGGTCTTCGGTGACGACGTCTTTACCGGTTTTGATCTCGGCGGGGACCGTCGCCAACTTGTAAACCAACTTTTCATTGGTGCCCAGGCCTTGGAAAACAGCGAACACGAACACGTTCAAGCCGATGAGCACATAATTGACGATTGGCGCAACACGCCGGTCGGAATTGTCGTCGCTGATGGGAAATACCATATGGCTCCTCCAGCGCAACGTTCCGCCGGCGCTCCAATGACGATTTCAGAACCCGTTCACTGCCCCGGCTTCTTCGTCTCGTAAGTTTGCTCGAACCCAGTCGCCGGAATTGAAACCGTGTACTGCTTGGCGTCGGCACTGACGGCCATGTGAATCAAATTGCCTTTGCAATCCTTTTCCAAGTTCGCAATGTACTTTGCATCGACATTGTTCACATCGCCGTCGGGCCGCAGGTTTTTGTGCAACTGAAAAATCGCTTTGATGCTTGGCGTCGATTTCAGCGTGGCACACACCTCTGGATCACAGCCTTTTGTGGTACCGTTGTTCATGATGGCCACCGTCGGTTCGATCGCTTTCACCAGCACCGGATTGTTGCTCAGCGAGAGTCCGTGGTGGGTGACCTGGTAAACATCAACCGTCCCAATGCGGTTGACCGGGGCGGCCAGGTCGTGTTCCATGTTCCAGGTCAAGTCGCCGCCGTCATAGAACTTGAAATCGCCAAAGCTCACCAGCAGCACAATGCTGTTCGCATTATCGGTGGCATCATCCGCTTTGAGCTTGGAATCTTTCTCGAAAGGGTTCGGCTTGGCACCGGCCGGTGCGTCGATGCGCTGCTTGTGAGCGGCTAGGCACTTAATCGTCAACGTCGGCGCACCCTCGCGCTGCTTCAGCGGCAAGACATCGCCGGGATTGAGGAGTGAACGATCGCCGACCTTCGCTTGCAGATATTCTTTCGAGGGTCGATCGGCCGTGGGGTTCTCGTCTTCGTTGTCGTGCAGATGCTGTATCGGCATCAGCGTCGACAGTTGCGCCAGCCCGCCGAAATGGTCGGTGTGGTAGTGCGTGACAATCACATGACTGAGCCGCTCAATTCCCACCGCTTGGGTCGCCTCGAAAATTCGCTGGGGATCGCGATCCCCTTTGTTGCCGGTGTCTACAAGCACCGCTTCCCCCGCCGGTGTGACCAGCAGCGTCGCCGCGCCCCCTTCGACATCGATGAAGTAGACGTCGAGCTTCCCGTCAGCCTGCCCAGCGCAGGCGGTGGAGCAAAGCCCCATCGTGAGCACCAAACCCACGAGCACACAACTCAGAATTTGCTTTAGCAAGTTGATCGACATACGACCTCAACGGGTTAAGTTTGGTTTGACATCAGCGGCGCTTGGTAGGCCGCCAGCGCTTCGAGGTGGTCGCGGTCGGCGCGCAGGCCGACGTGGCCGTCGGGCCGGATGACCAGCAGTGTGATCTCGCCGATGCCCAACTGGTCGGCTGCGGCTGGCGCAAGCCGGGAATACAAATTCTGAGAATCGGACCGGGCCGAGAGCACGATGGCCTTTTCGATAACGCACGCTCTACCGACTGACGTATTACCGTTTGCACGGATGGCGCTGTCGAGCCGCGCGAGCCCATCGCCGTGCGCCGACGAACCGCCGATGACCAGCGCCGTGTGGCCGGCGCGGTGGGCCAACTCGTGCAGCAGGCAGGCCTCGCCGCCAGCGAGAGAAACTTCGATCGTATCCGGCAGCCGTTGGCCCGGCGCAGGCACTTCGTGCTTGTCTCCCATGACGATCGGTGAGCCGCCGTAGTCGATATCCAGCTCCGCTTCGGCAATCGACTCGTGATGCCGCGTTTTTGGGTTGGCAAATACCGCGCGCAGCGAATCATCGCGGGCGCGCCGCTGGGCGGGGTCGGTCAAATCGATGGCGTGCTCGAATTCGTCCCCCGAAGCGGTAATCATCTCCGCCACTAGGCGTCGTTCCGCTTCGTAGCTGTCCAGCAGCGCGGGCGGGCAGTGCCCGTGGCACACCAGCGCTAGCTTCCAAGCCAGGTTGAACGCGTCCTGCAGACCGCTGTTCATGCCGTGACCTTGCGAAGGAGAGCAAACGTGGGCCGCGTCTCCGGCCAGCAAAATTCGACCCGACCGGTACCGCATTGCCACCTTCGTGTGGCAGTGGAAGCGTGTCGGGTTGGCGACATTTTCGAAACTGATCGCGGGCAGGTAGCGGCGGAGTGTCGCCAAAGCGTCGGCCACCAGATCCGAGTCGTCGGAGCTCGGCCGCAGATACACACGCCACCGCTGCCCGGGCAGCGAGGTGAGAATCACCAGCGGCTCGTCCAAGTAACCGTAGATCGCCTCGTAAGAATCCGGCCAGCCCAATAAAGTTGCATCGAACACTGCCCACGGCTCGGCGATGTCTTGCCCGGCCAGCTCGATGCCACTCTGCTTCCGCGTGGTGCTGTGAACGCCGTCGCACCCGACCACCCACTGAACCAAGACTTGCTCCTTCACGCCGTCATGTTCAATCGTCGCCACGAGGCCGCCGGCGTGTTCTTCCAGCCCGACGAGCTTCGAGGCGCGAATGACGTTACCACTTTGCTGCCGCAGGTACTCGGTCAGAATCGACTCGGTCATCTCCTCCGAAATGCCAACGTTGAACCCGTAGCGGCTGCCGCAAATCGAGAGGTCGATCTCCCCGAGCACGCCCCCTGCCGAATGAATTCGGGCAAAGTACTGCTTCACCCCCACGGCCAGCAGCGGCTCGACAATCCCCAGCGACTCGAAAACTTCCAGCGAGCGTGGATGCACAATCGTTGCCCGGTCCCAATGCAGCGGCGCCGGATGGGCATCGATCACCCGGCACTCGACCCCACGTCGACAAAGCTCCGCCGCCAAGAGCAACCCCGTCGGACCGGCGCCGACCACAAGAACCGTCGTGTCAGCAACCATGCCGAACCTGTTTGATGTTAGCGGTTGGCCCCACCGTGAGCAACAAACCCACGAGCGGGCAATTCAGAATTTGCTTCCGCAAATTGATCGACATGCGAGGTCCTCAACAGAAATGGATGCTCGAAGAACGTAGAAATGGTTCTCGCCACCTTTTCTACCTGGTGCAGTACTGTAACACTCCCAGCTTGACAAGAACACGACAATGTCTCCACCCCCCGATGCGGCCTCTGCATGTAGCTGAAGGTGAATTAAGGGATACCTGCGATGAGCAATATCGGACCTTATCTAACGCTCGAAGAGATCATCGGCCGCAAGGTGACCTTCCCTGATTTGCTCCAAGAGCTTACGAAGATTCGGCGCGACGACGTGCTGCGGTGGGTTGCTGGAATGACAGCAATTGTTGAACGAAAAGAATCTTCGACGCCAAGTGATCAGCTGTCGCTGCTTCACCACTTGGTTCCCAGTGACCTATTCGAAGAAATCCACACCGCGCTTCAAACTGGCCAGCACACCGGTGCATTTTTTCATCGCCGTCAGCTTTGGTTTGTATTGCAAATGGCGCTAATAACCTGCAAAGACGATATCGAACCGTCGTCCGAAGATACTCTCCGACAAGCATTTGGCAAATGCTGCTTGATGGCCAACGACTTGTTGAAGCAGGTCGAAATCGTCCACGGGCACGATCCGGAGGAGGCTAAGACGCTCAGTTGGCTCATCACGGCGCTTATCAGCTTCACAGATCTTCGGCCAATGCATGAGGTTTTCGCACGCGCACAGTTATTTTGGTTGGAAATTCCGGAAGAACCAGCCATGCGACAATTCGCCGCATCGCTGGGACTCGATAAAACGCTTGACCAGGTATTTGAAGCTAAATTCGGAATTCCACTGCGGGAGTTCATGCTGTTCGCCACGATTATCTATTACAAATTCGCTGAAGCGGCAGTCGAAGAACTTCCCAAAGCTGCCGTTTATGATCCCAGCCTTGTCTTCCAAGGATGGTTCTCTGAAGAGCATGTCTCAAAATCACTTGCCCTCATAAGCGCCACGCCTGACGAGGCTGCCGCTCGACTTCTAGGAAGCCCGAGGCAATCTTGGGCCAATGACTTCACTCCGCTCTCGCAAAAACCTCTGATCGAAAAAACCCATCAGAAGTATGTATGTCCGGATTTGCATATGTTTAGGAATTTCTTCGTACAGGGGATTTATGAACTTTTGCTCGTCGCCGTTTCGCCTGCGAGATTTAGGCAATTCTTCGGCAGAATTTTTGAGCGATACATTGAACAGCTGATTACCCGTTTTGCTCCACGGTCAACCGTTCTTGCCAATACCTTTTATGCCCCCATTCGATTTGTAGGTTCCGAGAAGGATGAAGCGGGCGATGGACTTCTCGTGTGGCCTTCGATAGCAGTTTTATTTGAATGCAAAACAAGCATTTTGACGAACCGCCAACGCTACGCGATGAGCAGCGGCGAAACAACGAAAGCAATCGATGATCAGCTCGCGAAATTCGGCAAAGACCGAAAGGGCATTGGACAACTCGCGAACAGTCTGTTCCGAATTCTCGCTGGCGATTCCATTCGAAGTAACGATTCGATCATTGACTTGTCCAGCGTTTCCAAAATCTATCCCGCGATCATCGTTTACGACGAGGTTCTCGGAAATCATGCGGTTCGCGTTCACCTTCAACAGAAGCTAAATGACTGGCTGCAAGAACAAAATGTTGATCAGTCTCGGATTGGACATCTGCTGCTTTTTACGATCCGGGATATTGAGTACTTCGAGCTGCTCGCTCAACCGATTGGAGCTGAAAAATTGATGAAGGACTACGTAACGTTTGTTGACCAAAATCCGATCAATCTTCATTCAATGTTCACCGACTTTGCTAAAGCAAAGTATCCGCAGGCCAATGAACAAATCGGTTACACACTTGCAACGCTGGATCGTGTCTTGAAAGCCGTACAAGTTGAGGGCGATCGTCGCCGGGCAATTGTGAGGGAACGGGAGGCCGCCTCCGGCAAATCAACTACCACCCATTTTGGCGCACTCGGTTCCGCGCAACACCATTCTGATTAAGACGCCAGTGGCCTAAAAACCATCTTGACAACGAATCATCCGTTCATTATAAGATACAATTGGGTGTCTTGGTGCTAGGTCGTCTGGTGTTTTTTTTGAATCTTCACCTGCTCCCTATCCCTGCGCCCTGCTTACTTCCAACGTAAACCACTCCGAAATGGACGTTGAGTCGATCAGATTTGCACGCCGGAATCTTGCCGCGCTGGGCAATTTGCGAATCGGCGGGCTGTGTAAAGGCAAATCTATCAGAATGCCGCTTACCCCTCACCCCGGCCCTCTCTCACAAGGGGCGAGAGAGAGGAAGCAGGGTGGCTACAGTTTCCACAGGCGGTGCGGATATACTGGAGGTATCCGGCCGGTGCCACAGCCGAACGGAGACGGCACCTGCGGATTGGACAAACTCGCTTTGCCGTTTTCACGGTTTATTACCGTTTTCCGCCGATTATTACCGTTTCCACCGTTTACGACGGTTTTCCCCGTTTTCCGAAAATTTTCTTCGCAGCGTTCGATCGTCGGAACAGTTGCGAGGAATCAACCATTAGATAAGCGAATCAATATGTTCAAAGCGTTTAACAATATTGTCGGTACCCCTCACCCCAACCCTCTCCCACAATGGGCGAGGGGGCTTAGGACCGTCGCAGCAGAGCCACCTATCCGTCGTGCCAGCGGTTCATGGGTCGGGTTCTGCTTGCTGTTGGCATGGGTCATGTCGATCAGCCGGCCGGTGATGGCGGCGGAAGCGAATGCTTCGGCCAATGCCGCCACGGAGGCGCGGTTGGCCGCGGAAGTGCAGTATCTGGCCTCTGATGAACTGGAAGGGCGCGGGCTCGACACGAAGGGCATCAATCTGGCGGCCGATTACATTGCCGAGCAGTTTCGTACAATCGGCCTGAAGACCGATTTGTACGACGGCACGCCGTTTCAGAAATTCACGCTGACGACCAGTTCCAAGTTAGGGCCGGCGGAGAAAAACACTCTCACGCTGGTTGGGCCGGCTAGCAGGGAAAATAAGGATGCAGGCAAAGCACCCGTCGAATCAATACCGACCGAGTGGAAATTCAACGCCGATTTTTCGCCGCTGGCGATTGGCGGCTCGGGCAAGTTCGATGTGCCCGTGGTCTTCGCCGGCTACGGCATTACTGCGCCGAAATTGAATTACGACGACTATGCCGGCATCGACGCCAAAGGCAAGGCGGTCATCGTTCTGCGACACGAACCGCAGCAAAGCGACGAGCACAGCGCATTCGACGGGACCGCCGATTCGCAGTACGCCCCCATTGCCCGCAAAGTTTCGAATGCTTACGAACACGGCGCCGAAGTGGTGCTGCTGGTGACGGATGAAGTCGAGGTTGAAAAAAACATTGCCAATGCGCAAAAGCGGTTGCAGCAAGCGATCGATCAGTTGGACAAAGTGAACGAAGAATTGAAAAAGCTCGATCAGCCGACCGAGAAACAGCGACACGAGTATGCCAAGAAAATTGACGAGTTGACCGACCAGATTCGCACTCGGACCAAGACGCTGAGCGAGGGAGACGATCCGCTGTTCTCGTTCACTCGGGCCGGCGAGGGAAGCGAGGGGCATCGGATGCCGGTGCTGCACGTGCATCGATCGGCCATCGATCCGTTGATGAAGGCGGCCCTGGGCGTGGATTTGGCGGCGCCGGAAAAACAGATTGACGACGGGCCCAAACCGCACAGCGCCGAGCTGCTGGGCTGGCGAATTCAGGGCGAAACGGCCGTGCAGCGTGTCGAAACGCTGGTGAAGAACGTGATTGGCGTGCTGGAAGGCGACGGCCCGCATGCCGACGAGACCATTGTGATTGGCGCTCATTACGATCACCTGGGCCACGGCGGCGCTGGCTCGCTGGCGCCCGGTTCCACCGAAATTCATCACGGGGCCGACGATAACGGTTCGGGCACGGCTGCGCTGATTGAAGTCGCCCGTCAGCTTGCCAGCCGCGAGAAGAAACTTCCACGTCGAGTTGTGTTTATCGCCTTCACCGGCGAAGAGCGCGGCCTGCTCGGCAGTGCCCGCTATGTGCGCGAGCCACTGGTGCCGCTCGACAAGACCATCGCCATGCTCAACATGGACATGGTCGGCCGTCTGGTGGACGACAAACTGGTGATTTACGGCAACGGCACCGCCACCGAGTTCGATCAGATTCTTAACGACCTTAACGAAAAGTTCGCGTTCAAAATCACGCGCCATCCGGAGGGATTTGGGCCGAGCGATCATTCATCGTTCTATGCGAAAGAAATTCCCGTGCTGCATTTCTTCACCGGCACGCACAGCGATTACCATCGCCCCACTGACACGGCCGATAAAATCAACGCAGCAGGCATGCGGCGGATCGCCGAAATGGTGGCGGAAACCGCGGTTGCCATTGCCGAGGCGGATCAGAAGCCAACATACAAAGAAGTGAAAGGCCGCTCTCAAATCGCTCGCGGCGGAGATCGGCCGTACTTCGGCAGCATTCCCGATTTCTCGCAAGATCAGCCCGGCTATGCTCTCACTGGCGTCACCAAAGGCGGACCGGCGGAAAAAGCAGGGTTGAAGGGGGGCGACATCATTGTGCAGTTGGGCGAAAGCCGGATCGGCAACCTGGACGACTTCGACAGCGCCCTGCGCAAATTCAAAGCCGGCGACCGGGTCATTGTGACCGTGAAACGAGGCAACGAGGAGCTGAAGTTTGAGGTAACGCTTGACCTGCCGCGGTAAAGCGTTCGGGCACTGAAACCCCGTGTTTTTCTGGACTTTTTTCGAGGATTTCGGCCAAATGTTTGCGTTTCGCGCACCGGCATGCTTAGATAGTCGCATTGAGGCAATTCGACTTACCTGCCCAGCGGCACATTAATCTCGGGGAACAAAGTCGATCGCCGCATCGGCGATCGATTTCTGGTTAGCAATCAGCATTGCATTTTATTACCTATTTTACGGCTGGCTCATCATTCTCTAACAATTGCCGCGTAGTCTTGGCATTCAATTGAGGAAAGCTTGGGCCGGATAAATAGCAATTGTAACCGGCTCACTAGCAAAGTAACCGCAACATTGTTTCTTCCCTGAGGAGACCGCTCATGAGATTAACTGGATTCCGATGTGTTCTAGGCTTGGCGGGCATCGCCATGGTTGCAATATCCGCAGTCCAAACCCGCGCCGCCAATTTGTTGATCACTGAAGTAGAGTCCAGTCAAGCGCCGAGTGCCGGTGTCACCGCCAATGATTATTGGGAGCTGACCAATTTTGGAGCGTCGTCACTGGACATTAGTGGGTGGAAATGGGACGACGACGAAAATGATCCGACTGGCATCAAGGCTGTGGCGTTTCCGGCATCGACGCTTATACCTGCTGGGACATCTGCGATTATTACTGGATCAAGTTTGTCGGTTGCAGATTTTCAAACTTGGTGGGGCGTCGATCCATCGGTCCAAGTCATTAGCACGGCCGGCCCAGGATTGGGTCAGAACGACCAAGTTAATCTCTGGCAGCCGGATGGGCTTGGCGGCTTCACGAAGGCCGCCTCGATCAATTACGCTGCCAATGGCTTTACAAAATCTGACGGTAATCCATCAGCGGGAGGGCATGCCGGCGCTTCTGCAGGAGGAACAGCAACTGTGGCTGCTATTTGGGACCCGGCTTCGCCGACCGACTCGCCGAGATATACCTTCGCCGTGGCTGGACAACTGGGGGCATTCAAAGCTGCCGGTGGAACGGATGTCGGATCACCCGGAGTCGTCGATGCCGTACCAGAACCTGCAACATTTATCCTCGCTGGAATCGGTGTCTTGGCACTCTCGGGATTAAAACTTCGAAGTAAAGTAAATCGTTCAATCTGAAGTGCGGCAGTTTGCAACAAATAAACTTCAAAGCGCAGGTTGGAATAGAGCACCGACAAATCATTTGCAGGAGCTTTCCCAGAAACCTCCCGTTTTATCGATTCAGGCCCCTCTTTCTGCGTCAATTATTGGCCTTGCGGGCTTTGGGGGCTCTCGCAACAATACCGCCCGCTTTTGGCCTGCCGGGCGGGTGCTCGACAGGCAATCGGCTGACTTGACCCGCGTGGTTGGTTAGCCAACTCGGCGCCGGTCAAGGATGACTCGCCCCTACAAATTGCAAGGAGTGCAGACGTGAGGACGAATTTCTCTTCGGTCGCCTGGGCGGCCGCTCTGGCGGTACTAGCCGGGTTTGCTACGCCGGCGTTTGGACAAGTTCCGGGCGGCAACCCGCAGTTTTCCCCTCAAGCACCTGCCGTGGGAGGTGGGCAGTACAATCCTGCGGCGATACCTGGTGCCGCAGTGCCGCACGCCGGTGCTCCCGCTGGCGGATTGGGCATTAACGGCATGGCTGTCATCGATGTCGCCTACATCTTCAAGAACCACGCACGCTTCAAGCAGCAGATGGACATCATGAAGCAAAAGGTCGATGCGGCAGAGAACGACGTAAAAGCTGCTCAGGAAGAAATGAAAAAATCGGTCGAGCAAATGAAGCAATTCAATCCGGGCTCGCCCGATTACAAGCGCATGGAAGCCGATTTGCTCAAGAAGCAAGGCGACCTGCAAGTGAAAGTCAACCTGCAGAAGAAAGACTTCATGGAGCAGGAAGGCAAAATCTACTACAACGTCTCGCGTGAAATCGAGGATGCCGTAAAACTGTTCGCGACCAAGAACAACATCGCGATGGTGTTGCGATTCAACGGCGATCAAGTTGATGCGAACAATCGCGACGATATTTTGCGGAGCATCAACAAGCCCATCGTCTACTACGATCCGCGGATGGATATCACGCCGTACATCCTGCAAGATTTGAATCGGTCCGCCGGGCCATCGAACGGTCCCATCGGAGTGATGCCGCCGCCGAATCGCACTCGATAGCGCTTCGGCGAACGTCGATACCTTGGCGTTGGTCGATGCACGCGGCCAGGTGGGATCGGAACACTCCTGCCTGCCGAGCGCATCGGCCACTTATCTCTCTCTTCTGTTGTGGAACATCTTCGTTGACCAATCGGCGAGCGAAATCTTGAGTTACGCCCAACGAAACGAACGGACCATTGGCAGTGCGGTCGCAGTGGAAGGCTTCGGCTATTGGACCGGCCGCGACGTGCGCGTCGAATTCCGGCCTGCAGCCGCCGAAAGCGGCATTGTGTTTGTCCGCAGCGATTTGTCGCCGTCCGTTCGCATTCCCGCTGATGTGGCACATCGAGTTGAAGTTCCACGTCGCACGGTTTTGCAGCACAACGGCGCTAGTGTGGAAATGGTCGAGCACATTCTGGCGGCATTTGCCGGAATGCATATCGACAATTGCGAAGTCTGGGTGAACCAAGCGGAAATGCCGGGGCTCGATGGTTCCAGCCTGAAACTTGTGGAAGCTTTGGAATCCGCCGGCATCGTCGTGCAATCGGCCCTGCGATCACAAATCATCGTTCGAGAAATTACCCGCTTGGGTGATGACGATTGCTGGATCGAAGTCCGGCCCGCGATAACCCCAGAATTGACGGTGCGGTTCCGCGTGGACTACGGACCGTCCGGCGGTATTGGCCGGCAAACCATCCAATTGCCCATAAATCCCACGACGTTCCGCCACGAGCTGGCCGCGGCGCGGACTTTCATGCTCAAAGAAGAAGCCGATTGGCTGTTGGCACAAGGGCTTGGGAAGCGAGCCACATTGGCCGATTTGCTGGTGTTCGACGCCAACGGCCCGATCGACAACGAACTTCGTTTCCGCGACGAATGCGCCCGGCACAAAGCTCTCGATCTGGTCGGCGACTTCGCGCTGGCCGGGTGCGACGTCATCGGCAGTGTCATCGCTCACCGCAGCGGCCATCGCTTAAATGCCGAAATGGTGCGCGTGCTGCTCGCGGAAGGCGAGAAGATTCACGGACGCCGAAAATCTGCCTGAGAAGATTAAGCGCGATGGCGACGAATATTTCCAAGCATGTTGTGATTGATCCCCAAGCCGAAATCGGCGATGACGTGCAGATTGGCCCATTCTGTGTCATCGGACCCGATGTCAAGATCGGCGCCGGCACGCGGCTAGAAAACAATGTGACGTTGATGGGCCGAGTGACGCTGGGTCAATACAACCACTTGTTCCCCGGCGTCGTCGTCGGCGCTAATCCGCAAGATGTCAGTTATCGTGGCACCGATACGCAAGTAATCATCGGCGATCACAACATCCTGCGCGAAGGGGTCACCGTCAATCGGGCCAGCGAGAAAGAAGACGGCGTCACACGCATTGGCAGCTATAATTTCTTTATGGCCTGCAGTCATGTGGCGCACGATTGTAAGTTAGGCGATCACATCATCATGGCCAACGCCACGTTGTTGGGTGGGCATGTACACATTTACGATCATGCCACGCTGAGCGGCGGAATTGGCGTGCATCATTTTACGACCATCGGCCGCTATGCGTTTGTCGCTGGATTGGCACGGGTAATTCACGATGTGCCCCCCTTTATGTTGTGCGAAGGCCAGCCAGCTCGGCCGCGATGCATTAACGTGGTGGCACTGAAACGCAATAATTTTTCCGCCGAAGCAATCCACAGTCTCTCGGAAACGCACCGGCTGTTGTATCGGGCCAAAGTCGGGCTGGATCATGCTCGCGAAATTCTGCGAAACAACGACAAGCTCTTGCCGCCTGTGAACGAGCTTTTGAGCTTCATTCAAACACAGCAAGAAGGCAAACACGGCCGGTCGCGCGAACGTCGTCGGGCTGCTTGACTCTTAGTCTGCGGACAAGCAAGCGACTGCCATTTTGGAACTAACACCATGACCCAGCGGATTCGCCTGGCGGTAATTGGCGCAGGACATCTGGGGCGTATCCACGCCCGATTGGCGCAACAGGTCGAAGGCGTCGATGTGGTCGGCGTGGTCGATCCACTGCCTGAAGCACGCCGGTTGGCGGAAGCACATTGCCAAGCGCCGGTTCTGGCCGATTATCATGACCTGCTCGACAAAATCGACGCCGCGGTGGTGGCCACGCCGACGCGCTTTCATCACGTCGTCAGTGTGGAACTATTGGAGCGGGGAATCCACCTGCTCGTAGAGAAGCCACTGGCTACGACGGTCGCCGAAGCCGACGCGATGCTGGCCGCGGCATGTCGACAAGGTGCCATCGTGCAAGTGGGACATATCGAGCGATTCAACCCGTCCTGGAATCAGCCGGAAGTTTTGCCGTTGGTGCGCGATCCGAAATACATTGAAGCCGCACGTTGCAGCGGATACACCTTTCGATCCACAGACATCGGCGTCGTGCTCGATTTGATGATCCACGACCTTGATTTGGCATTGCACTTTGCTCATTCACCTGTGCGGAACGTGCAGGCTTTCGGCATTTCGGTTCTCGGCAGCAATGAAGATCTCGCCCAGGCGCGGCTGGAGTTCGCCAATGGCTGCGTCGCCAATCTTACGCGCGTCACGAGTAAGCTATAAGCCGCTGCGGCAAATGCAAGTGTGGTCAGAGCGCGGCTGCGTCACCCTGGATATGGCGAATCGAACCGCGGCCGCCGTGCGACCCGTGAGTGAACTGCTGCAGCGCGAATTCGATTTGGATGACGTCGGGCCGGACGCCCGAGCGCATCTGAAAGATCATTTGTTCGAAGATTTGTTGCAGCTCGAGCGATTCGAGGCCCCAGAAAAGAACGCCTTGCTTGAAGAACTGAACGATTTTGCCACCAGCATCCGCGAACATCGCGAACCTCGCGTCACAGGCCAACAGGGCCGGGAGGTATTGGCCGTGGCAGAACAGATTCTCGAAGCCATCCATCAACATCGCTGGGACGGCCGCGCCGATGGCCGCAATGGGCCGCACGTCATGCCAGCCTCACCGATCTTGCGCGGCCCACATTGGCCACGGCCGATCGACATGCCACAGCTGCGACGTGAGGCCGGCTAAGTGCCCCAGGGTGTGTACGGCGAAGCCAAAGAAACCAAAAACGTGACCTCAATGGATTTTGTCGCGGAATTCGCTGAACCGCACGTAATTCAAGTGGCGATACAGGTCGTTGTGCTGCAACAACTCCTGATGTGTGCCGTCGGCTAGCAACCGACCTTCGTGAAATAGCAAAATCCGCTGTGCTGAGCGAAGGGTTGCCAGGCGCCGGGCAAGAATTACGAGCGTCCGGCCTTGGGACACACGCTCCAATGCGTCCGAGACTCTTTCTGCCGTCGCCTGGTCGAGCGCTTTGCGCGGTTCTTCAATCACCACCACCGATGGCCGCCGCAATGCAACCCGTGCCAAGCCCACGCGAATTGCCTGGCCAGCATTCAGCGGCAGACCATGGGGTCCGACGACCGTCTCCAATCCTTCGGGCAGCGATTGGATGAACTCATACGCATGCGCAAGTTTAACCGCCGAAAGAATTTCATCGGAGGAATAATGGCGATGATCGCCGACAATGTTTTCCGCCAACGTGCCGCTGGCGATGAGATTCTCGGGCAACAGCAACGATACTTGCCGGCGCACCGAGTCAATCGTTGCCAGACGCAGGTCGCGATTATCGAACAAGACTTGCCCGGCCGCTGGATCGCAAAATCGCGGCAGCAATCCCGCGATGGCCAGTGGCGTGACATCATTTGACGAGAAGATGACCGTCTGACGCGCGGCGGGTAAACTGCAAGAAACGTCGTCCAATAGAGGATGACCCGTAATGTCGGCCAAGGTCACATGGTCGAGTGCGATCTGATGGCCCAGCAGTTCCAGCGGAGCCGCGTCGGGCAGTTGACCAATGCGAGGCTCGCGATCAAGGTAGGTAAAGATTTCGGCAGCTGCGCGATCTGCGTCCGGCAGAGCGGCTGCCAATTGTTCAAACTTTACCAGCGGATAAACCATTGCCAGCAGCGCGGACGCCAGCAGTACAAAATCGTGAACTGTGAGCCTCGGCGACTCGCGCAAGACATTAAAACCCGCCAACAGCAGCACCACACCAACGCCGACGAGCACAAAAAAAGTGATCATGGGACCAAGCACTGAGGTGGTCGATTCTTCCGCCAGCACTGTGCTTTCATAGCGCCGCAATTGCTCGTCAAACGCAGCGGCGTCACTGGCACTTTCGGTGGTCCAATTGCCGAGCAACCGATTTTGCTGCAAATGCTCGACAAGTAGTTTGAAAACCTGCCTCGCTCGTCCCGAAAGCGCGCTGGCGGTTTGTCGCGATTTGTGGCGCAATTCGCTGAAGATCCACCAACTGATAATCACCAGCAGAACCGTCGCCAGTGCCAGCCAGAAATCGACAGCCAGCGCCAACCCTAACATTAACAGCGCAAAGCACGCCGCATGTGGAAATGCCCGCCACCAGACGCTCAGGCCGCGCCTTACCGCGTCGGACTTGTTCACGAACAATTCCACGGAGATCAGCTTTTGGCCGACGAACAGATCTCCCGCGCCCAATCGCTGCGCCTGCGAATAAATCTGCCGACGAAGGGCGCTGGCAACTTTAGAGGCCGACCGCTGCGCGGCCGCGTCGAGCCAGTACAACGCGCCAGCTGACAGAAGTGATAAGAGCCAAATTGCGATGATCAGCGTAAGCAAATAGCCCTGATTACTGTGCGCCGGTGCAAACTGGAAATAAAACTCGCGAATGCTCGGTCCGATCCAAGAATTACGCGTCCGCCAGACGACTGGCAACATGCCGCATCGCTCGAAATGCGCAATCTTGGCGTCGGCCGACACCGAGGTCACGCCCAATTTGTTGAGCGTAGATACCTCACCCGCAGGAACCGTCAATGAACCGCCGGTGGAAAGCAACTCCGCCAATAGCGGCAACAACAAAACGAGCAGCGCAAGTAAGACGGCGGCGAAGACGCCCGAAAGGCCAACTTCTACGGCGCTTCCAACCGATCGGACTCCGAAGCGACGGGTTCGAGCAAACGACTGATAACGCATGAGAGATCGATTTCCAATGGCCGATGGACCGATTCCCGTCGCGACTTGCCAATGCCGCAAGCGAGATGTTCAATTTCTGGTCATCGGAATTTGGCCGTCGGTCGTGCTCTCATTTCGCTCCGTCTTAGAAAGGCGATTCTTACGCCAAATCCCGGTCTTCGAACAGCGCCAATGCCAGTAGCATGGCAATTGTGCTGTACAAGAAACAGTATAGCATCGCCCAGCCTAAATAGCTGATCGGCACCGGCAGCCCTGCGGAAATGGCCGCCTGAATGTTAAAGTTTTCCAGCACGGGCAAGATGGTGGCGAAAAACTGTCCGACAAATCGGACGATTCCATAAGGATCGTTCACCTTGGCTTGAACCAGCAGCGGCGCTAAATTGCCCAGGGCGTAAATCGAAAACGAAATCAGTAAATTTGGCAGCATTGGCAGCCGCGTTGAGATTGCCACGCTAATCGCAGCCATGACAATGGTCTCGAAGAATGCCAGAACGAGACCCGGCACAATATCCATCATCTCGGCGAAGCAATCGGTCCACAGCGCATCGGGCAAAACCGATTCCCGAACGTCATAGACCACTTTTCCCGAAACCGTCACCAGTAGAATCGTGCCCAAGATGACGTACAAAATCGACACGGCTTGGACGACACCGAAAAATTTGCCCAAGATGAATTGAATGCGGCTGACCGGCTTGGAAAGCACCGTCAGTGCAGTGCGGCCTTCAATTTCCTCAGACACCGAAACGCTTGCGGTCCAGGCCGCGACCAGAATTGCCAGGGCCATAATCCATTCAAGCGCTCCCATTTTCAGCATCTTCACGTCTTCGCCGAATGTGTTGTACGGAATGAAAATAAAAGCCACGAGTGCAAAGGCGCCAACCGCCAGAACCACTTGAAATAACGGCTGGCTGACTGCTTCCTTCGAGGTGGCTGACGCGATGGCCATGATCTTCGGAAATGCCAGTCGCAGAGCCAGATAAAATAAGACCACCCCCGCGACCGCTGCGGCGGTGTACAGCACAACCGCGACCTGCGGATATTCCTCTCTTGTTACTCCACTCACGATCAGCTTGGCCGCTTGATCGGCCGGATTCAGCACAAACAGTGTGACACGACGGCCGGAAAATGGGCTACCGGAGTCTGGCTTTACAGACCAAGTCCAAGGTTCTTTGCCGTTCAGCGTGATCTTTTGGGCGATTGCCCCAGGGTTGTATGTACCGGGGTCACGCAAGTAAAACTCCAAGTCTTGGTCCGAACTAATCTCGAGCGAACGGATTTCTTCGGGCCGGGAGTCGAGATAAAACTCCTGCGGCTTGGCGCCGCGTTCCTCTTTCGGAACGGCCAGCACTGTGAATTCGTTATGAAAGGAGTCGGACCTAGGCAGCCGAGAAAGCGAACGGGTAATGTCGCTCAAGGGGAGAAAGCCGACACCGCCAGCCTGTAGCAACAGCGAAACTATCGCAAAGCCTGCAAAAATCCCGGCGACGCTCAGTACCGGAAACACAAAGCCTTCTCTCAAAGTGTCGGCTGCAACTGCGGCCAATTTTGGCACCAAAAGTTTCGCGAATCCAAAGAGCACTGCCAACACTGCCAGACCCAACAAACACCCAACGCCAATCAGCCAGATTGGTGTCAGCCAAGCCGTTGGATTAGCGGCTAGCAAGACCGCGGAGAAACCCGAGAAGTGCATAACTGCTGAGCGAACTTGTGTCTGGATTTAATTGCTCGTGGAAAGGACGCTGAAGTCAGAAAACTCGCCAGTCGCTGCCGAGCTGACGACGGTTAAATCTTGGATGTAGCGGCCCATTATTTCGGATAATTCGGTCAGGTACCGGTCGATTTCTTCACTGGGTCCTTCGATTTCCAACCGAACCCGGCCGTCGTCTGAATTCTGGACGTAACCGGTCACCTGATATCGCTGGGCGAGCGACTTCGCCGTGTACCGAAATCCCACTCCCTGAACACGGCCTGCGTAATGCACAGTCCGCCGTTTGTTCCCTGCCGACATGGATTTCCTTTTTCATCAGCCCAGGCGATCGATCTTTAGACAGCGATTGAAGTTATGGCCAATATAACTGCTCTGCCACCGACGTGCTAGGACTCAAAATCAGCTTTGGAATCGCGACTAATTCGATTCCTGGCAGTCAACGATCGATTAGGCTCTGCGCTGGCTCTACGAATGTCGCCGGGCATCGGTTCGGCAAGGAAACAATCATGCAGGCGCTGACACTTCCGAGAGCGGTCCCACGACAAACGTCGTGGCTCGGGTGAGCGGGTACTTTTGCAGCACCGCTCGTATATTCTCCAAAGTCATTGCCTCGATCGCATCCAAATCGTCGCGCACGCCGCGGTACTCGCGCCGCTGCGACCAATTGATGCCCACGGTGAACAGCCGGCCGCGCGGTCGTTCGCTGGAAAGCACCACGCGAGAATTGATTTTGCTCTTCGCCTGGTCTAGTTCTGCTTGGGTGATTCCTTGTTCGCTAGCCTGCCGATAGACCTCAAAAATCCTTTCCAAATTTTCCGAGGCATATTCCGGATCGCAACTCATATAGGTCAAAAACATCCCGGCGCCCAGGTATTCGTGGTGGTGCATGCTACAATGCTCCGCCAAGCCGGGATCGACCAATTCCCAATACAGCCGACTGCCTGAATCATCGCCCAACACGGTGGCCAGAATCTTCGCGGCATATCGATCGGCATCAGTCGCCGTCGGGCCGGCACTCATGAGAATCGCGTATTCCTGGGCGGCCGCTTCCTTATGAACCACATGAAACCCGGCATTCGTCGCCGCCGACGGCACTTGCCGAGCCGTGTCAATTGACTTCCACTCACCGCAGATTTTTTCGGCGGTGCGGCAGAGCTCGGGAAAATCAATTTTTCCCGAACCCACTAGCGACATGTTGCCGGGACTGTAGCGACGTTCAAAATACTGCCGCATTTGATCGATCTGCAAACCGCCCACGCTTTGCGCTGTGCCCAACACACTGCGTGACAGCGGATGCTTTCCGAAAAACGCAGCCCGGCATTTGTCGTCCACGCCAAACGGCGGCTGGTCATCGTACATTTTGATTTCTTCGAGGATCACTTTCTTTTCGGTGTGAAAGTCTTCGTCCCGCAGCGATGGTCGCATGATATCGGCCAAGAGCTGCACCGTTCGCTCCTGGTATTCGGGCAACACGGCCGCGTAGTAAACCGTGTTTTCCTCGTTGGTGAATGCGTTGTAATGAGCCCCCATTTCATCGAATTCGCGGTTTACGTCTTCCGCGCTGCGCGTCGGGGTGCCTTTGAAAACCATGTGTTCCAGGAAATGGCTGACGCCCGACACATCATCGCTTTCATCGCGGGCCCCTGTGTTGACGAAAAAACCAAGCGCCGTAGAGTAAGCGTCCGGATTGCACTCCGCGACAATTTCCAGGCCGTTATCGAGAGTCGCGGTTTCGAATTTCACCATCGGTGCTCGGTCCCTTTTCTATTGTTACTCGTCGATCCAGCCGCATGCCGCACAAGGTTTGTTCGACTGTTTTGATTTTGCTGATCAAGCCGCGCCGAGAATTTTCAACGCCGCCGGCCCCAGAGTCACGACTGTGAAATCTTTCGGTGGGTTCTCTTGAAGATACTCGTTGATGCTCTCGACCGTGAGTGCATCAACCAGTGCTCCAATTTCCGCCAGCGTGCGGGCTTGCCCCAAGTGATACCAATCGCGGGCAATAGCTCCGCTACGGGCCGAGCTTGATTCACCCTGCATGATCAACCCACTTTTCACGCGGGCTTTTAGTCGCACGAGTTCTTCGGCCAAGATTCCTTTGGCCAGACGATTAAGTTCGCCCATCGTTACATCAAGGGTTTCTTGTGCCCTATCGGCGCTAGTGCCTGCGTAACACAAGATGCATGCCCGGTCGCGCTGCGTGTTGTAACTGGCAAACACGCTGTAACAGAGGCCGCGCTTTTCGCGGACTTCGGTAAACAGACGCGAACTCATGCCGCCGCTGAGCACGCCCACGGCCCCGGAAGCCAGGAAATAATCGGGATGGCGATACGGTACGCTGGGAAATGCGATGCCAATTTGTGTTTGATTCGATTCGTGTGCCAGATGTTCAACTTTCACCCCGCGCTGCCCATTGCTGGGTTCGTCAATTGGCGCCGGCATCCAATCGGCGAGTAGCTCTCCAACCTGATCCTTGAGCGCTGCCCAGTCCACACGCCCGGCTACGCCGATGATGGTTCCGTTGGGACGATAATACCGATCGAAGTGCCGACCTATATCGTCATTTGAAATGGCTTCCAGCGACGCTTGCTCCCCCTCGCTGGGCCGACCCCACGGTTCCGGATAATGCCGGCGCTTCAACTCCAGCATGACTTTGTGGCTAGGATCATCCTCGATTGCCCGCAGCTCTTGCAGAGCAACTAGTCGACAAGCATCGAGCTCGTCTTCCGGCAGATGCGGCCGACGTAGTAAGTCGGCGTAGATCTGCAGTGCCGCGGGCAGATTCTTGGCAAGTGTCGCACCGCCCAGACTTGCATGGGCCGAGGAAACCGATTCTCCCCGCTGCACGCCAAGGTTTTCCAAATTCGTAATGAATTGCCGACTGTCGCGGGGACCGCTGCCCCGTAATGCCATTTCGCAGGTTAGCGTGGCCAGACCGCTGCGGTTGTTGGGATCGTAAGCCGCTCCGGCTGGCACCAACACGCTAAACGCGGCGGATTCCACCGAATCCATTGGCTCGGCTAGCAAAACCAACCCGTTGTCGAATTCGTGCGAAAGGATGGACTGTGGCACAGGAATTAAAGTCTGTAGGTGTCTTCGTGGCTGAGCGCGTGGTGTCTTCCGCCTAACGGGATATGTATGACGCTTCGCAGTCTAGCAAGGGCGCCAAAGCGCCTAGACACGAGTCGCCATTCGCAGACTAAGCGTAGGCAATCTCGCACACTTTGTACACGGTGCGGGCTCGTGAAAAGCCCAGCCGCTTGTACAATCGTACTGCGCCAGAATTTTGCGCTGTCACTTCCAGAAACGCCCGGCGCAAACCAGCACGTTGAAAGCCCGCCAGAGCCATTTGCACCAAAGCATTACCTAAACCGTGTCGGCGATGTTCTGGCACAATGCCGAGATTCTGAATCGATCCCATCCCGTTGCGATCGATGACACCCTGCACCGTGCCACAATGGTTCGAGGTACTGTGTTCCAGGCTCGAAGCCACCAACCAAGTGGCGATGGGTAAAAAACCTGGTTTGGAAGCAATTTCTTCCATCAGTCGCACACAGCCAGCGTATTCGCCCAAACAAGGGAACACATTGGAATCGATCTCCGCGCGAAAGCTTTGGAATTTTACTTCCGCGTGGGCTTCCAAAAGTGACGCTTCCCAAGGCACAAAGTAGAATCCATTGGGCAAACGAATGGCAGAAAAATCTCGACCCCGCAGGTCGAGTTCCATCCGGAAACGTTTAAAGTAGGTCAGGCCCATAATTCAGGCCAACCCTCGTTAGCTATGGCTGAACGCCCGATCCGGATGCCCGAAATCGACGCGTGCTGTTCCTCAGTGCAATCTACCGGCCATTGGCGGTTTGGTCAACTTTTCGCCAGAAAACACTCGAAAAAAGACTTTTATGCTGACGACAGCCTCGTGAAATCTGGAACACTTTACCATCCATTTTTCCAGTTATGGGGCCCAGACCGCCGATTTCTACCAACAGCGTCGTATCTTTTCTTTGCGGTCATCGGTTCCTCCTGGATCCCACATCTCAACTGGGGGAAACCGTTTCATGGAGGGACCTCTGGCGAATTCAGCTGCCATGCTGTTCTGGTTTAGTTCGACGTCGGCTGTCATTGTAGGACTTGTCTCATTTTGGGCATCTAATATCTCTGCTGGAATTGCCCGCGCGGACGATGCCACCTGTCCGGTACGCTCGTGTCTCACCGGCAGCATCTTCGACTGCTGCGGCCAGAGTGACAACGACGAAAAACCCGAAGAACCGAAGTGCAGCTACGGCCCTTGCTGCTGCCAGCCGCGCAAAACACTGATGCAGTGGAGCTACGGCACCAGTTTTTCCGGTGGCCCACCTGGCATGGATGAGCCACTCGAGGCCGATCGGCCCGACTTTACCGAGTCGCCGCTGACGGTTGGTCGTGGCGTTGTGCAAATTGAATCGGGTTACACATTTACCCACGACAGCAGCGCAGGCGTGCAAACGGCCAATAATTCATTCCCACAAACTTTATGGCGCATCGGCATGATCGCGGAGTGGTTTGAATTCCGCATCGCTTACAATTACGAAACGAACGATGTCAAACTGCCCAACGTGCCCGGACGCCAGCACATGCAGGGCAGCGACGATTTGTACTTGGGCATGAAAATCTGCCTTACTCCCCAAGAAGGTATTCTGCCGAAAATGGGCCTGATCCCATCGCTCACCGTGCCGACTGGCAGTCCTGCCTTTACGAAAGGTGACGTCACGCCCGGACTGCTATTGGCTTATGGGTGGAACATTACCAAGAAAATCTCGCTCGGTATGACCACTGGAGCCGCCCGCGATCGTGACGATATCGGCAACGGTTTTGTCGAGTTTGCCCAATCGGGCTCGTTCGATTTCGAACTCACCAAAAAGTTATCGTGCTATACCGAGTTGTACCTGCTATCACCAACCGGCCACACCATCGAACAAGTGCAATACTACTTCGACAGCGGATTTACCTACCATGTAACGAACAACATCCAACTCGATATTGAAGCTGGGGTTGGATTGAACGAAGTCGCCGACGATTTCTTTGCCGGCAGTGGAGCCGTCGTGCGATTCTGAAGCGCCCGGCCGTGCCGCCGGCTTCTCCCAAGCGAGCTCTCTGCTGCAAGCGCTGCCACCCCATACGCGCAGGTGCTGGCAAAATCATTTTTTCCAACACCTTGACTCTAGCTAACCAATACTGCATAATTTTGACGAATCAAAAGTCATCTTTCGGTTAGTCGCACTACAGCATTTTAGCCGTCGAAACGGCCGCGGCCCATTTGTCGGTGAACTAAGTGAGCTCCGGACCCCTACCATTTCAGCCTGCCGCAGAAGCTTTGCCGATCGCACGCTCCAGCGTCCGCACCGCTACGAAGTCTCTGGAAGGCCTGAATAGCTCAGTGCCGGTGCCGCCGGCCGATGCAGGCTTCTGGCAGCATTACAAAGCCTTCATCGGCCCAGCGTTTCTCATCAGTGTCGGTTACATGGATCCCGGCAACTGGGGCACCGACTTGCAAGCTGGAGCCAGCTACCGCTATCAGTTGTTGTGGGTCGTGGCGGTTTCCAGCGTCATGGCCATTGTCATGCAAATCGCGGCCGCGCGGCTCGGCGTGGTCACGGGGAAAGACCTCGCCCAAGCCTGCCGCGATTTTTATCCCAAGTGGACCCGTTGGCCCAATTGGATCGCCTGCGAACTTGCCATCGGTGCCTGCGACCTGGCTGAAGTGCTGGGCAGTGCCGTGGCCATCAATCTGTTGTTTCACGTACCCATGCTTTGGGCCGTCATCATCACCGCCTTCGACGTGCTGCTGCTGCTTACGCTGCAAGGGCTCGGCATGCGGTTCATCGAAGCCATCATTCTCACGCTTGTGGCCACCATCGGCGGCTGCTACTTCATCGAACTCTTTGTGCTGCCACGAGTTCAGCCGAATTTTTGGGAAATGGGCCAGGCGCTGCTGACTCCCGGGTTTCGCGAGGAAGGAATGATTGTGGTCGCCATTGGCATCATCGGCGCCACGGTTATGCCGCACAATTTGTATCTGCATTCGGCGCTGGTGCAATCGCGAAAACTGGGCACCGACGAGCCCGCCCACCGCCGCGCCATTCGCTTCAACACGATCGATACCGTCGGTGCGCTGTCCGTCGCGTTCCTGGTCAACGCCGCCATTCTTGTCATGGCTGCCTTGGTGTTTTACGGCAAAGACGGCATTCAATTGCCGAGCGGAAAGTTCGTCCCCTTCAACGAAAATACCGATTGGATTCGCGACGCTTACCTCACCTTGGCCCCGCTGCTGGGAACTTCGCTGGCCAGCATTTTGTTCGCCGTGGCGCTGTTGGCCAGCGGACAAAGCAGCACCATCACCGGCACGCTGGCCGGACAAGTTGTGATGGAAGGTTTCATGCACTGGCGCATTCGCCCCTGGGTGCGGCGGCTGGTCACACGGCTCATCGCTATTATTCCGGCCATTTTCATTATCGGATTGCGGGGCGACGGCAGCGTGACAGACTTGCTCATTCTCAGTCAGGTTGTGCTGGCGCTGCAACTTCCGCTGGCCATGTTTCCGCTCTTGCATTTCACCAGTTCCAAAAAGTGGATGGGCAATTTCCGCAACGGCTGGATTCTGCTCACCGCCGGCTGGACTTCATGCATTCTGATTACCGCTCTCGATTTCTACGGCCTGCCCGACGCCATGCACAAAGCCTGGTCCGTCATCACCGGATCGTAATCGGACCTTCTCCTTGGGGAGAGGGAGTAGTTTTGATTCTCGACCCTTTACGTTGTCAAATCGCATCGCTCCTCACTTCTCCACCAACCGCCGCAGCACTGCCAAGTTCTTTTTGTCTTGCCTCACACCGTCGGGTTCGCCGTTGTCGTCCTCTTTCGGAGTTTCCAAATACATCGGCACTTTGGCAAACCGCGCATTGTTCAAGAGTGATCGAAACCCCTCCAACCCAATCTTTCCGCGGCCGATGTGTTCGTGCCTGTCGACGCGCGAGCCCAGCTCCTTTTTGCTGTCGTTCAAATGAATCGCCTTCACCAACTTTAAACTCACGGTTTGATCGAGCTGCTTCATCGTGGCTTTGTAATCGGCAGGCGTGCTGATCGGGTAACCCGCCGCAAACACATGGCACGTGTCGATGCACACCGCCAACCGATCGGGATCACGTACTTCCTCTAAAATTGCCGCCAATTGTTCGAACCGCCAACCCAGCGTGCTCCCCTGCCCCGCCGTGTTCTCCAGTAGCGTGTGCGCCTTCAGTTTCCCCACCTTGTCATGAACTTCGTTCAGCCCCGCCACAATGCGTTTGATGCCGGCCTCCTCGCTGCTGGTGGTGTACGCGCCGGGATGCATCACCACAAACGGAATTCCCAGTGCTTCGGCCCGCTGGAGCTCGACCGCAAACGCCTCTACCGACTTTCGCCACAGCGTTTCGTCCGGCGCCGCCAGATTGATGAGATACGAATCGTGCGAGAGCGGATACGTCACCCCCAGCCGCTTCAAAGTCGCCTGAAACTTCTCGGCATCTTCCTTAGTCAGCGGCTTCCCCCGCCATTGGTTGTTGTTCTTTGTGAACAACTGTACGCAATCGCAGCAGGCTTCGGCCGCAATTTCCACCGCCCGGTAATAACCGCCGGCAATCGACTGATGAGCACCAAGAATAGGCACGGCTTTCTCTCTGCGTAAGGAACGTCGAAAAACTGGAAAGATGCCAATTATGATCGGCCAAAGGCCACTTCCGATACGCCTATCGTACTTTCCAGCAAGCCTGTCAACCGTACAAATTGGTCTGCCGCCCGTCGCGCTCACAATCCCTCTGGTGGCACCCGCATTTGACTAGCAAGAAATCCATTCTCCGCCACATTTGTTTTCTGAAAAATGTGGACAATAAAAAAACGCGACCCAACCTCTGAGCTACTTTCAACGACTAGACTCGGTTAAAGGAGCAAGTCACAGCCCTGAAGCCGAAATTAGCGCGATTGGCTGTCGGGTGCGTAATTGCACCAAGTACACTGCTTATTCCTAGAATTCAACACCCCGACGTGCCCGCCCACGCGTCCCCAATCTCACCCGGTAGGAAGATTCCATGAAATTATGGCTGACCAGCAAATGGGAAGATCTCCGCGGGACCTTCTGGTTTCTGCCCACGCTCATGGTTTTGGTCGCGATTGTACTGTCACTGGTCACGATCCGCCTCGACATAGCAACGGCCGATTACAACTGGATCGCAATGCTTGGTTGGACATTCTCGCGTGGTCCGGAGGGCTCACGGGCGTTACTGGCAACCGTGGCGGGCTCGATGATGACGATCGCCAGCGTCACGTTTTCAATTACAATCGTTGCGCTCCAACTAGCCTCTTCACAGTTTGGGCCACGCCTGCTCCCAACTTCATGCGCGACCGTGGCAATCGGATCGCCATCGGAACCTTCATTGCGACCTTCACCTACTGCCTCCTGATACTGCGGACCGTCAATGGCACTGTGAACGAGCAGTTCGTGCCACACGTCTCGGTCACCGTGGCGTTGTTACTGGCTCTATTAAGTGTCGGTGTTCTGATTTACTTCATTCATCACTCTGCCGAATCGATCCAGGCAGAGAACGTGATCGCCGCAGTGAGCCGAGATTTGCACCAGGCGATCGAAAGACTTTATCCCGAGTGCTTGGGACAGGAACGCCCGGAGCCACGAAAGAAAATGGGCGAGAAGGATCTTCCCGGAGGCTTTGATCAAGAGTCCCGCGCAATTAGTGTTGAACGCAGCGATTATCTGCAAGCAATTGACGTCGAACGTTTGCTAAGGCTGGCAAAAGAGCGAGATATCGTGCTGTCCATCGGTCAGCGCCCCGGGAAATTCTACTTCAAGGGAGATGGCCTTGCACGAGCGTGGCCGGGCGATCGGGTTGATGACGAGCTGGCCGACGCGATCCGTGGAGGATTCTATTTTGGCCCCCGCCGCACCTTGGTGTAGGACGTCGAGTTTGCCATCGACCAATTGGTCGAAGTTGCCGTGCGGGCTTTGTCCCCCGGCATCAACGATCCGTTCACGGCTATCAACTGCGTCGATCGGCTCGGAGCGGCACTCTGTGGCCTGGCCGAGAGAACAATTCCCTCTCCGTATCGCTACGACGAAGAGGGCAAGCTGCGGGTGGCTACCGACGTCTCAACCGTACAAGGGATGATCGACGCTTCGTTCGACCAAGTTCGGCAGGCCGCGCGAGGAATTACGTCAGTAACACTCCGGCTGCTTGAAACAATTACCGCCGTCGCCCGCCACACACGCAATGCAGAATTCCTCGCCGCGCTCCAGCATCAAGCTGAGGCAATTTATCGCGGCAGTGAGGAAGGTATTAAAGATTCTTTTGATCGCAAAGAAGTTGAACAGCGATATCGCGAGGCAATCGCGACTTTTTGCGAACCGGCGGTCGACCCGGCGAAGTAGGGGTCGCCGTCAGGACAGCCGGCTTCGTATTCGTATTTGCCCCGATGCTTCTCGTAGCGGTATTAATTTCGGAACTCGCAGACCCGAGGGTGCCCTCCACCGCAGTACTTTTCCTGCTGGCCGTCATCATCGCGGGAAAAGGTTTGGTGGGGGCCATTTCGATTCAGCCCGACGACCCCTCCATTGCTACCCTCGCTGAACTTGCTCTGTTCAGCATCTTATTTAGCGATGGGATGCGGTAGGGCTTAAAGATCTGTCGTCCTCTTGGCAGTTGCCCGGATGCGCCCTGCTCTTCGGCTTGCCGCTGACGCTCGTAGGTACGGCCATTATCGCTCATTGGGTCGTTGGGCTTTCTTGGGCAGAATCGTTCCTAATCGGCACTGTCCTCAGCTCTGCCGACACAGTTTTTGCTGCCGCCATTGGTCGCCCAGCGCCTCCGGTTCTGAAACGACAACACTTGCGGACCCGTAAGTCGCTCATTCCCGAAGACTAGAGAGCGTTTTTTATGGAAAACTTCATTCAGCTCTTCGGCATGAACGTCGAGAACGGCATGAAGCTCGGGGGATTCGAGATCTGAAGGACGCGATGTGCCGCAAGATTCTGACGGAATTGAATTCTGCGGACACGGGCATCGCCTCCATAACGTTTGAAGAGTGGCCGCTCAGGAACTCGAACCCGGACACCTTTCGACACAAGATTCTAAATCTTGCGTGTCGGTCGATCGCCATTCAGTGCGAGAGGAGGGATTTGAACCCACACACCTTTCGGTACCAGATCCTAAGTCTGGCGCGTCTGCCAATTCCGCCACTCTCGCTCAGATCAGTATCAATTTCAGGAATATGGCGAGGCCTGTCAACCGACTGCAATTTAGCAACACAATTCATAGAATGCGATCCATCGAAAAAAGCCCAGGAGTTGCAACCCTGGGCTTGGTGCGCGGTTCCGATTTTCAATTTTGCAGTCTGAGCCAGTTCAATGCGCGGCAGCTTAGAACTGATAAACCAGATCAATGCCGTATGTGAACTGGTTATTGCGCGTGCCGGCGTCGTAGGGACTGGTGACAGGCACGGCCTGGTTTTGGTTCACGAGGCCATCGTACCAATCCCAGCGCACTTCCGGCCGAATCGCAAGATTAGCGTTCGGCTTGTAATTCAAGCCGGCGGTAACCTCGTAGAAACTACCAGGGAAGCTGGCGCCGACAATCGCATTACCCGGTCTCAAGCCGGTGACGACGAAGCCATCGTCATCGCGGAACCATTCCACACGCAGTCCGGCGGTCCAGCAGCAGTTCAATTTGTAGAAGAAGTATTGATTGATGCCGTACCACTGCGCGCCGCCGCCCGCAGCGGTCTGAGCCTGATTCTGTGTACCGTAATCGTGCTGCAGAACATAGCTGAACCGACTCGTGAAATTGCGGCTCCACACCAGGCTGTACATGGTGCGACTGGCAAAGGGGCCGATTCCGGCCAGATTAAACTCGCTGTCGTCGCCGGTGATGATGGCGAATGCCAGGCTGCCCCAATCTTTGTCGGCATACGTCACACCACCAAGGTAAGCAGCGCGATTGTCCGTATCGAACGTATTCCAGCCAGCCACAACGCCGCCGTAGGCCGTCCAATTGTCTTTGGTCTTACTGGCCAAAAAGCCGGTGTGTGTGAATGGCTCGCCGTACTGCATAGTGTAGGCGTGGCTGTAGAAAAAGTTGCCGATGGCGGGCACCACTTCGTAACCAATAATCGTGAAGAAGTGACCCCATTTGATTTTCCAGTCGTTGTCAAAATCGGTCTCCGCATACAGCTGCGGCATTGCAAAGCCGTAGAGGAAACTGTCGGTCGTGTTCCAGCGCGGCACGTTGCCGGCAGGAGTGCCATCCAATCCGGCAGCGGTGGTGAAGAAGTAATCGCTGCCGAACATGTAGTCGACGTGTCCGCCGATGAACAGGCCGCAGTTGTCGGCCGGCGCGGTGCGATCGATCGCCAGCCAGCTCTGATTGAGCTGCCCCTCACCATTGCGATCCGGGAACGTGAGCGGGCCGTTAAATTTGTCCGCCGTATCGCGGCCATTGCCCATGATGCCGGCGTCGGCCCAACCGGTGATGGTCATGTCGCGGCACTTGAGCCAGCAGCAATCGTCAAACAAGTGCTTGGTGGTCTGATCTTCGCACTTCAGCGGGCAGCAATCGTCAATTTGAATGAGCGGTTGGCACTTATGTTTGCAATCGTCGCAACCGCAAGAATCGCACGAATTGCAGTTGCATCCGTCGCCGCAGGAACTGCAACTGGCGCTGCTCTCGGCGGACTTGCTGAAGCCCTCAGGAGGCGGGGGTGCTTGATCGCTGGCCTGAGCCGAGGCCGCATTGCGCGGGAATGCGGGTCATGGGCATGTCCTGCCCCATGTTGGGCTCCGACATCGGTCCCACGTCAGCGCGGTTAGATTTCCGGACGACCCAGCTGGGGTCAGCGTTGTCGGTGCTCGCGGGCGAATCGCCAGCATCGCTCACTGAAGCAGAGCCGTAATCGAGCGAATAATCGACGGCCTGGGTACGCTGAATTCTCGACGACGATGGACCCGATTGGCCCAGTGCAAGTCCAGCAGTTAGCCAGACGATGGCCGCGCAGGTGGCGGCGCAGTTCCGAAGAACGAAGCTCATTCCCTTCCCTCCTGTTTTGCAAAATGCCGGGGCACGCTGGCCTGAATTGCGGGATGGGCCAAAGCGAGCAAGGCGTGGCGAGACCAACAAGCAGATGGCGCTTCGCTCTCGCTGGACGGAACCGAACTCCTTGCTGATCGCGCATTACTGCCCACGCGATCGTCAAAGATTGCCAATCCCGCCTGTTTTCACTGCCAGTGGACCAGCGAGAGCATCTGACGATGAACGAAATCGCTTCGCCAGATAGTACGGGTGTTCGGACCGATAGAAGCCGGAAGTACAGATTTCCCGCTAATTGGAGAACAGACTACCCGGCTTGTGCAGCTTCGCAGATCATCGGTAAACCAGCGAGATTTTGCGGGCGTTCTTCCGTCGTGAACGACACCCCAGTGCGATCATCCCCAACGCCCCGAGTCCCAAGAGCACAAAACTTCCAGGCTCTGGAACCGCGGCCAGACTGCCGCCGCCTAGACTGGTGACTAAATCTAATTCCCGTTGAATATCCTTATTGTTCACGACGCCGTCTGGGCTTGGGCCCAGATCTCCAATGGAAAGAAGCTGAGCGTTGGTCAAATGATTTTGGGATTGGTAGGAATTCAGGTCCGTCAGTGCAGAGAGCATCGCCGGTATATCGGCTCCAGTGACCAGGCCATCGCGATTAAAATCGCCTTGGATGTACGATACCAACGCAATCTGACTGGTGCCGAGATAATTCATGTCGACCGAGTATCCGGTAGGCAGCCCGGTCGTTGTTGTAAAAGAGCCGGCCAGCGAGCCGTAGTGCGAAATGACGTAAATTGCATGACCTGTGTTGCCGGTGAGCGCGACATCCAGTGCCGCACCGGCAAGAGAGAGGCTGCCAGTTACGTTTAGGACGTCGTTAGCACTTGGACTGCTCTCGTTAATCTCGATGTTTAGTGTGCCGTGCAGCGTGACGCCGCTGGCCGTCAAAGTGCCAACGCTGCCGCCTGGCGCCAAGAATGCTCCCGCGTCAACGGTCACCGGCCCCACGACGCTGCCATGTCCGCCGAGCGTTTGTCCGCTGACGACGTGGAACCCATCGCCGCCGGTATTCACTTGGCTGACGTTCAACACGGCGCTGCTGTGAGCAGCGGTGTCGCCCACCACAATCTTGCTGGAGTTGGGAATGTTATTGTTGGACGTCGTCGAGAGAGACAATGTGCCGGCTTGAACAAACGTGTTGCCCGTGTAAGTGTTATTGCCGAAAAGCACAACGGTACCGGCGCCTGTTTTAACAATAGTTCCAGGGCCAGCTCCGTCGACCAATGCGCCGGTGAAATTGACGGTTCCACCGGCAGCCGATGTCAAAGCGACATTGTTGTCGACGGTTACGCTTCCCGAGTAGGTGACCGAACCGCTCGTAATGTCGCTGCCAACCGATGCGTTGGGAACCAGGCTGCCCTCAAACGGAATGGCGTTGAACTGTACGTTGTCGATTCGGTTATTGCCACTTGTGGATGTAGCGCCAGTGAATGTGACTTTCAAATAAATGTTTGGCTTGTCGTTGATGTCTGTAATCGACGAGAGGTCAACTGTCGTCAGTGTGAACGAACTTTGAATGCCTGTCACCGGGGCCGCCAACGGCGTGAAATTCGTGCCGTCGGTGCTATACGACCAAGTTTGGGTGTCGAAACCAGTCCCGCTGCGCTGGGTCGCATAGCTGGCGACGAGATTACCGTAGCCAGTTGTGGTCAGCCGATAGATAACCGAGTTACTGTTATTGCCGGTGCCAACAACCGCCAGCGAAGTGTCGTTTTCGCCCGCCACCGTTTCATTGATCGTCGTTCCGGCGAAAGTACCCCAGTTGTTGTTCGCGCTACCGCCCATTGTGCCTGCGAGATTCGATAGATCGATTGTGGCCGAAGAGGCATAAACGCCGGCGCTGGCGATCGAAAGTCGCTTATTGACCGAATCGAAAACTTCCGTGCTGCCGGAAGTGTTAAACGTGCCGAGCGCACCGCCCCCCGGTGTGCTGTTGCCGAAATTCCAAAACGCGAGTATTCCGCCGGTGCCCGCCCCTGTATCAGTCACCTTGATGGGATTGGCAATCGTCAGACCCGCGGCGCCAACCAACGTTCCCTTGGTAACTGTCACAATACCGGTTGGTTCGCCCAAAGCGTTGTTGGAAGCAGCTTTAAGCGTGCCGCTGCTCACGGTCGCTCCAAATGTATAGTGGTTGTCGCCCGACAACGAGAGCGTGCCGGTGCCTGCCTGGGTCACAGAACCGCTGCCGGTGATGGAGCCGGCAAACGCTATCGAATCGCTGCGATTGAAAATCAGGACGCCATTGTTGGTAACGTCGCCTGCCAACGAGCCAATCGTACCGCCGTTGCCAACTTGAATGCTGTCGGCAAAGGTCGAAATCGTGGTCCCTCCCGTATGAGCCGCGTTACCGGTAAGCGTCAGCCTGGCGGCGCCGTTTTGAACCAGCGATCCCGATCCACTAATGTTTCCCGCAAAGAATGCATTGTTGGTGTGGCTAAAGGTCAAGGTGCCGGAGTTCATGACATCGCCTGAGAGGGTTCCCGTCGTGCCGTTTCCGACCTGAACCGTTCCACCGGCCGCAATGGTCGTGCCTCCGGTAAAGCTATTTGTCCCGGTCAGAATCAGCGTGCCGGTACCCATCTGCACCAGCGCACCCGCGCCGCTGAGAGATCCTGGGTAAATCAATGTATTCGAGTGATTAAAGGCCAGTGTTGCTCCGCTGCCAATGGCAACGTTGCTGCTGAGCGATCCTAAGAATGTTCCATCACCGACCTGAAGCGTGCCGCTGGACACGGTTGTTACACCGCCCTGCGTGGCATCTCCAGTCAGGATCAAAGTCCCTGCGCCAGCTTGCACAAGGGAACCGGCGCCAGAAATGTTGCCGGCGAAAGTTACGGTATCGGACCGACTGAATTTGAGTGTGGCATTGGTGACCACGTCGCCGTTGATCGAGCCGGAGGTTGATCCGTTTCCAACTTGCAGCGTGCCGGCGGTTACCGCCGTTCCGCCCGTGTAGGTGTTGTTGGCGGTCAGGATCAGATTTCCCCCGCCGCCTTTCGTCATGCCGTTCGTGCCGTCGAGCACCGTGTTAATGGTGGCCGTGACGGCTGCGTCGGTGCTGATCGAATTTGTCGTGACGTTAGCGCCGCTGAGAACGATTTTGCCCGCCGTTCCCGGATTAACCTGATAGCCATCGGTCGTGAAATTGATGCCGGCTGCGGCATTGACGGTTCCATTCACGGCAACCATGCCAGCCGTGGTTCCGCCGAAGATGGCTGTTTTGTTGCTATCCCACAGCGTGGGCGAGACAACGCCGTTGGAGGTGGACCAAGTGTTGTGTGTGCTTTGGTCCCAAATGCCCGAGCCGCCGAAATGAGCACTATCGCCTGCCCAAAACAGAAGTGTCGCCGAGCTGCCGATGCCGACACTGCCGTTGATGGTTAAACTTCCGCCGTCGGTTCCGGAGCCATTGAAATACCAGGTGCCACCGCTGCCTGAATCGCCCCAGTTCACGATGCGAAATGTGACCGTCGTGCCATTTGCAACATTTTGAAGATCGGAAATGCCTGTTAGATCTATCGCTACTTGCGGGTTTCCCCCGGGAGCCACTCCAGTGCCCCAGGTGATGTCACTGCCGATGTCAATAAAAGAACCTGCACCGATTTGATACTGCCAAATACCAGTCGTTGGCCCTGTGTTTGAGCGGCGAACGTTGTAAGCGGAGACAGAAGAAAATGATTCAGTAAATCCGGTGTTCGCGGTAAAGCTAAGTGTCAGATAATCGCCACCGTTAGCGGCGTCCAAGGAGTTCGTCTTTTCATCCCAGCTGTTAGCTCCGAATGTACTGTCGGTATTACTTGCTGCGATTCCAGGCCCCAAAAGCAAATTACCGACCCCAAGATTGGCCGCAGTGGTCGTAGGTGCCAGCGAACCGACCGGCACAGTTCCCGCAGCGTTAATTCCGCTGAACCCCCAACTTCCGAGAAGGTCGGCATGTGCAACCGACACTGCTTTGTCAGGCGGCAAAAACACTACTAAAAACGCAGCGGCTGCCAAACATTGAAACGCGGCTTCGGTCAAGATGTTCCGAATGTTGGAAATACGCGCAGCCCTCAGCAACGGTGCTCTCTTCACTGTTAATTCTCCTCTGTAATCCGTACCCGGGCACCACGGCACTGCCGGCGCAACGCTCTTCGCCCGGGCCAAGCCAATTGAATTTTTATTAGGCCGCATTATGGCTGGAAAGTGCCGATCCGGCAAGCACTTTACGCAGATTTGCGGCTCGCAAGGATTGTGTGTCGCGCGGGCAGAACGGCGCGGGAATAAGGATCGTCGCACGATCGACAATAGACTCCGCGGACAGCAGCAAGCTACTGCGCTTCCGCGGCCTCGGCCATAAAGCGGCGGATGTTGCGCTGGGTTTCGTTGTCGAACTCTTGCGCAAACGTTTTGGGCGTGCAGAACACGAATTTCAGGCCCAGCATGGTGTAAGAAGGAATCGTTTCTAAATTGTCGTAAAACTCCGTGGCCATGCGACGCAGTTTCCACAGGCGATGGCCAGGGATGCCGGCAATATCGTGGTGTTCGACATGCAGGCCGGCATTGAACATCAGGAAATTCACTAACCGGCTATAGTTCGAGGCCGAGGGCTGATAGTGGCGCGTACCGTGAAAATGAGAAATGCCCAGCACGATGCCCAACATCGGCGGATGCAGAAAGCCGGTCATGAAGGCTTCGGCCAGCATTAAATACAAAACGGGCTTCCACCACGCGCCGAACAAACTGCCGTACCACATCAGCACACCGCACAGCGCGAAATTCAGCACGGGGTAAACTACGGCCCAAAGCTCAATGCCATCGCGCTGGTAACCGCTGACCAAATGCTGATCGGCCAGCACCGCCAGCGTGCGGCTGCCTGGTTTCAATCGGCCACGCACCAGATCGGTGAATACGTACAGCACCAGCCCAATGGCGGTGCGCAGCACTTGGGTCGTCAGCATCACCAACGAATAGGGAAAGAACATCGGCGAGAGGATTCGCGACGTTAAGAAAAACGTCCGCCGGCGAGTGATGAAGTCTTTTTTGGCGCCCATGTCGCTGTGATGCGTTAGATGCTCTGCCCACCAGGTGTGATGGGCTGACAAAAACATCGGCAGCGAAGTGATCGTGAACATCGCCCTGTTCCACGATGTCTTTTTGAAGATCAAGTTGTGATTGCACTCGTGGGCCAACTGAAACATGCACACGTTCAAAAGAGCGCCGAACACCCAAGCCAACGCAATGACCGCCCACCACGGCACGTGGGCCGAGACCATTGCCAGCCCAACCTGTGCGCCAGCAACCAGCACACAGAAAAACGCCGTGCTGGGAGTGTGACCGAATAGCGAGCGCACCTCGGGATGGGCCCGTAATATGGCCCGCGCCCGGTCGCGGTGCCAAACGGCCTCCGGCTTTTCTTCGTCGGGCACCCGATCCAGAATATCGATCTCGAAGCCCGGAAATACCGGCGAGGCGGTGCCGAGAACCCGCAGATGAAATTTTGGCTTGAAGCGGCGCGGCGTTGCCGAAGGCGAAGCGATGGCCATACAGCACCTGTCGAAAGGAGCAATTGCAGCGACCAGGAAAGCTGGCTAATTCAGAAATATGCTACCCCATGACCACTCTCGGCTCAACATCGGCGGCGTGCTGGCCAAGCCGAGAAAGACAGCTTGCAATCGAAGAAATCAGGAGATCGCCGGTCTCAATCGAACTCCTGCGTCTGCGAAACCGTGTGGCCGGGCGCCATTTTGAACTCGTACTGATCGGCCAATTCTTTGAACCACGCCACCGGGTAATTCCGATGGTCGCTGGCAGCCACCGCAGCGTACAAGAAGGAATTCATGGGGTCGCCCATCGCAGTCATGAAATTTTCGCGCAGCACGTCGATGGATGAATCTTCGGTTTCGATTTGCACCACATAATAAATGGTTTGCGGTTCATTGGCCGCGACGCCGGTCTCGCCCTGCTTGAGGGCGAACACATCTTTCATGAAATCATTGCCGGCAAATTCCACGCCCTTGATGGTCGAAAGTCGCAAACCCTGATCGACCGTGCGCGTCAGCCAACTGAACGAGCCTTCCGAGAGAATGTCGGTCCCCGGCACATTGCCGAACGCCTCTTTCAGCGTCTGATGACTCTTTTGCACTTGGGCCACGTCCTCTTTCGCTTTGGCCAGCGCTGGCTTGCGGGCTTGCACGATCTTCCAAGCGGTTACCACATCGGGCTTAATGGCATCGAGCGGCGGAACGTTGGCGGTCTCGTCGGCAATTTTCCACCACAAATATTGATTGTCTTCTACGTCAACGCTGCCCTGGGATTGATACAGCTTCACCGCTGGTTGCCCATTGGTGCCTACCTGGTAGGCAATCTGGTAAAACGCCGGCGCGCTGTAGTTGCCGGCCTCAACCGGGCGATGCGATTTCCCGATGTCGTAATTATCGTAAACCTGCTGCATGGTAACCAAATCGGTCTTCTTGACCTCGAACCCGTACGGTTTGGCTAGTGCTTCCAAATCGGGCGCTGGCGGTTTTTTGGCAGAGTTGTTGCCCTGCGATTGCAAAGCCCGATAGCTATCCAAACTGCTGCGATACCGATCCATTTGTGATTGAATCGTCCGGAAGGCCGTCGCCACTTTCTCGTCGACTTTTTGTTGCGCAAGGCGATTACGGATCATGCCGCTGACTTTGTCAAACGGTTCATATTCTACCGGAGGCGGCGACGCTGCGGCTGCATCGGCAGATTTCGCGTCGCCCGTCTTGGTATCGGCGGCTTTTGCGTCCGCAGCTTTGCTGTCGATAGACTTGTTCTCTGCTGCCTTGGTGTCCGATTTTGCGTCCGCTGTCTGGGCGTCGGATTTTGCGACGGGCGGTGCGCTACTCTTGCCGTCGGTTTTGGCACTCGATTTGGAATCGGTTTTTGTCGCGGTGTCTGTCTTCTGAGCGACTTGCAGGACGGCATCATCCGCCAGTGCCAGCAATTCTCCGTTCAACGACGATGAACTGCGCGGCAAATCGCTGGATTGCTTGCCAGCGGTCGATTTCTTACCGTCGCCCGATTTGGTATCGCCAGACTTGGTGCTGGGCACCTTCGCTTCGGATTTAGCTCCGCCCGATTTCGAGCCGGACGATTTTGCGTCGGCCTTGCCAGCCGATTTCGCATCGACTGCTTTCGACCCACTTATCACATCACCCGACTTGGAATCATCCTTTTTACTGTCGCCCTTCGGTTCAGCAGGTGTCACTTCCGACTTGGCACCGGCTTTGTTTTCTGCTGCCTCGTCCGTCGGTTTGGCCGCAGCATCATCGGTCTTCTCATCGGCGGATTTCTCCGCAGCCTTTTTTTCCGGCAATTCGGGCAAGTGACCCTTTTTGTACAGAGTGTCTTTGAATCGTTCGTAATGGTCTTTAATCTCCTGCTCCGTCACCGTCGGCAGCGCTTCCTCGATCAGTTTCGCGTTGTCAGCCTTCACATATTCGAACTGCGCTTTGTACGGCTGCTTGAAGCCCGGCGTGGTGCTGGTCGCATCGGGATAGTCGTTCTTGTACTGATCGTAGAACGATTGCAGTTCGCTGGCGGTCGGTTCAGGAATCTTGTCGACAAAATCCTTCACCAATACCGGCATCATCTCTGCTGTCACCTTGCGATTGAGCCGAGTAAAGTAATCCCACCGCTCGGCCGGCGTATCGCCGCGGAACCAAGCGTAACCTTGCCCGCCGCGCACCAGAAGTTGTGAGAAAACATCTTGGGCATACATCGCACTCAATTCCATCCGCAGTGCGTCGAACAGCTGACCTTGCGAGATGCCGCCGCGATCGCTCCCCAGATCCCGAATAATTTTGGCCAAATCTGGGCTGCTCACTTTGTCTTGCGTCCAACCGCGGATAAAACGCCGCACCATGTCGTCGCTCACGACGATGCCCAGCTGCTGCGCCTTTTTGTCGAGTAAGATCGATTCAATTACCTTCGGCTCCGAGACTGGAAACCGCGTTTGCAGCACCTGTATCACCTGCTGCTCTGGCATATCGGCCTTCGTGGCCGATCGGTACAGCAACTCCTGCACCTTTTTGCGCTGGTACATTCGGTTGCTGATTTCGCTCTGCCGAACCGTGCCGTATTTCCAGGTGAAAACCTCCGGATCGGTTTGGCCTCCCGACGGACCGCCGCCCAGTCTTGACGACTGACTGAAGAACACAAAGGAAAACATGGCCAGGATGGTGAGCACGACCATCCAAACCTTTTGATTTTTACGAAATATGCGAAACGGACTGGCCATGTATGTATGTCCTACGTGCGATTAGAATCCGACGACAACTCGACCGAAATTTTGGCGTGCGCAAGAGATGCGCACCCTCGCAGCGACAAAAGACGCCTTGACAACCTCAGTGGCCGAATTGTATGCGAGTATAAAGGTTGGGCACAAAAACCAAATTGAAACGAAGAGGCAAATTGTAGCGCCACACGACGTAAATGCAATCCCAGTCGGGTACAACGACACGCGGAACTCATCAATTGGCATTCAAGCCCGCGGGTTGCAACCTGTGGGCTTTTGGCAGATCACCGCGTACAATCCGCTGCCCTGTAGAATCAATTAACGACGCCTACGTGAAACAATCCTGACGGTTATATCAGTGCTACGACGCAGGGAAACTGTCTGGTCGCGCCGATCGTACCGATCAGATAAGCTCGCCATGGGAACATTCAAAACCTATCTGGTGACAGGGCGATAAAGACACACGCATATCCCAAACTTCCCAGATGCACCGAATTAGCTGCACCGCACCAACTTAGAAGTTCTCTATGGCCAAAAAGTCGCCTAAAACTGCCTCTAAAGGCTCCCGCAATGGCAGGAAGAGCCTTGTGATTGTCGAGTCGCCGGCGAAGGCCCGCACCATCAGCAAATTCCTGGGCCGCGATTTCACGGTCGAGGCCAGCATCGGCCACATCCGCGATTTGCCGCAAGGAGCCAAGGAAATTCCTGCGGAATACCGTGACCAAGCTTGGTCGCGGTTGGGGGTGAATGTCGAACGCGATTTCGATCCGCTCTACGTTATTCCGCCGGGCAAAGCCGCCCACGTGAAAAAACTCCGCGGTCTGGTGAAAGAGGCAAAAGACCTTTATCTGGCGACCGACGAAGACCGCGAAGGGGAAGCCATCAGTTGGCACTTGAACGAAGTGTTGCAGCCAAAGGTGCCAGTCCATCGGCTGGTGTTTCACGAAATCACGAAGGAGGCGATCACCGAGGCGCTGGAACATCCGCGCGACATCGACGCCGCCTTGGTCCGCGCTCAAGAAACGCGGCGCATTCTGGATCGATTGTTTGGCTATGAAGTGTCGCCACTGTTGTGGCGCAAAGTACGGCCCAAGCTTTCCGCCGGCCGCGTGCAAAGTGTGGCGGTGCGATTGATTGTGGAGCGCGAACGGCAGCGAATGGCCTTTCATTCGGCCACCTATTGGGATTTGCTCGCCACGTTCGCCAGCGTCGGTGGTCAGAAATTCGAAGCCACGTTGATTGCCGTCAACGAGAAATATATTCCCGCTGGCAAAGATTTTGATGCGGCCACCGGCAAGCTCAAAGACAAATCGCTGCTGCTGCTCGACGAACGGCAAGCCGGCGAATTGGCCGAGAGGTTGCGCCGGGCTGAATTCAAAGTCAAATCGCTGGAAGTCAAACCGTACACTTCACGACCGTACCCGCCGTTCACCACCAGCACGCTGCAACAGGAAGCCAACCGCAAGCTGGGCTTCACCGCCCGGCGCACCATGCAGGCGGCTCAGGCGCTTGTACGAGAACGGTCACATTACCTACATGCGAACCGACTCGACGAACCTGGCCAGCGTGGCCATTCAGGCGGCCCGCGATCTCGTGGCGAACGAATACGGCAAAGAGTACTTGCCAAATAGTCCGCGAGTTTATTCCGCGAAAGTCAAAAACGCCCAGGAAGCCCACGAGGCCATTCGCCCGGCGGGCCATCCGTTCGACTTTCCCGAAAAGCTGCGGAACGAGTTAAGTGGCGATGAATTCAAGCTGTACGATTTGATTTGGAAGCGAACCATCGCTAGCCAGATGGCCGATTGTCGCGGACAACGCATCACGGTGACCGTTGCCGGCGATGGCGCCGAATTCACCGCTGGCGGTAAAACCATCGATTTCCCAGGTTATCTCCGAGCGTACGTCGAAGGCTCTGACGATCCACAAGCCGATCTCGCCGATCGCGAGGCCATTTTGCCGACACTGGCCGAAGGCGAACGCGTCAATCTCGCCGATGCCGGTTTGGAGCCGAAGAGCCATACGACTCAGCCGCCGGCTCGCTTCAGCGAAGCTGCGCTCACTCGGCGCTGGAAGAATTGGGCATCGGTCGACCCAGCACGTATGCTTCGATCATCGATACCATCCAAGCCCGCGATTACGTGTTCAAAAAAGGCAGCGCACTGGTGCCCACCTGGACCGCATTCGCCGTTACGCAGCTGTTGGAAAAGCATCTCGAAGAACTGATCGATTACGGCTTCACCGCGCAAATGGAAGACGATTTGGATTCCATCAGCCGCGGCGAACAGGCTCAACTCGATTACTTACGCCGATTTTACTTCGGCAACGGACAGCCAGGCCTCAAGCAGCACCTCGCGAACAAGACCGACGAGATCGACGCCCGTGATGTCAACCGCGTGCTGTTGGCGGAGCCCGAAGGGGAGCCGCCGATTTATGTGCGCGTGGGTCGATACGGCCCGTTCATCGAGCAAGGAGAAAGCCGCGCGTCATTGCCTGATGGACTGGCGCCGGAAGAAATCACACTGGAAAAATGTCGCGAGCTATTCTCGCAAGCCTCTCAAGGCGAAGAGCCGCTGGGGGTCTGCCCTGATACAGGCAAACCGGTTTATTTGAAAACCGGCCGTTTCGGTCCGTATGTGCAGCGGGGCACGCCCGATGACGACGAGAAGCCGCAGAACGCATCACTGCTGAAAGGCATGAACGCGACCGATGTCGATATGGCAACGGCGCTAAAGCTGTTGTCGCTGCCGCGCAACTTGGGCATCAATCCCGAGAACAGCGAGACCGTGACGGCTTACAACGGACGCTTCGGACCGTACGTGAAATGCGGTGAGGAAACCCGTTCGCTGCCGGCCGGCGTCTCGCCATTGGAAGTCACATTGCAAGAGGCGCTCGAACTGCTCAAGCAACCGAAGGCGATGCGACGCGGGTTCGGCGCAAAGAAAGAACCGCTCAAGGTGTTCGATCCCTCGCCGGTCACCAAGCAGCCGATCCAATTGCTCGATGGCCGTTATGGCCTGTACGTCACCGACGGCGTGACGAATGCCTCGCTGCCGAAGAACACCACGCCAGAGGAAGTTACGATTGAATTCGCACTGCGAATCCTCGCCGAACGCGCTGCCGCTGGTCCGTCGAAAAAGAAGCCTGCTCGCCGCAGTGCGCCGCGCCGTAAGGTTGCGTCGAAGGCGGAGTGACAATTACTTCGGCGCATCGGTCGGTTTCTCGTCCCCCACCGCAATCGCATAAGCCGTCGCGTGGCTGCGGCAGTGGGAGATGCTGATGAGTATTTGTGCAATCTGCTGCTGTTCCATGTAATCGCGAGCCCCGCCGTACAAGGCCACGGTGGGCAAGCCCGATTTCAGGTTGCGAATTTCGACATCGCGCCAACTAATGCCTCGCCGCCACCCGGTGCCCAGCGCCTTCAGCACCGCCTCTTTCGCGGCCCAACGGCCGGCAAAATGCTGCGTCGCCTGCTTGCGGTTTTGGCAGTATTCGATTTCATGGGGCGTGTACACCCGCGTGATGAACAGCTCCCCATGCCGCTCGATCATCTGCGCGATCCGTAGACATTCGACGATATCGGTGCCAATGCCAAAGATGGACATTGCGGAAATGAGGAATGGGGAGTGTGGAATGGGGAATAAAAGATACAAGCCCGACTGTGTCGGTCGGGAGTGGAATCCAGACATCAAACCGAGCCTGCTTGCGGTCTAGCGGTTGCTTCAAATTGCGGCCCGCGATGAAAAATCATCACCACCGCCGCTCCTGCCACGATAGTCAATGCGGCGTCGATGATCCACCACAGCCAGGCGGGCACAACGCCAAACGATCGCTGGGCGCCTGCTCGCAAGAACTCCGGAAAGCTGGCGGGCTGCAAGCCGCCTGCGGTCTGAAAAATCTGAGCAGCCGGGTTTTTTGCGGCAGAGGCGAAAAACTGCGCTCGGTAGTCGACGTAAAACAAGAGATGCTCCGCGACAACACACATCAGGGCAAAAACGATTGCCGCAATCAGCATCGCTCGATGAACACATTGGCCGGTGAGCCGGGCGATTCCAACGGTAAGTGCGCCGACGATGCCGCCTACAACAATGGGCAGCAGAACGGAGGAGAAGCCGGCTTCCTGAATCCACACATTGTTACGTGCCAGAGCAAGTGTTGCGATTGCCAACAAAATGAGCCACGACGCAACGGGTATCCATCGCGGTGGAACCGCCGTCGCTGAAGCACCGTGTTCGCTGTTTGCTGTGCTCACCGCTTCACTCCGCACGCCTTTTGCGCTCGCGCCAACACCTCCGCCGCCTTTTTTCGCGCCCGGCTCGCGCCGTCGGCAAGAATTTCCCAAACGCGCTCCGGATGCGCCGCCAACTCGGCCCGCTTGCGCGCGGTTCAGCAAAAAAACGCTCGGCAACATCGGCCAAGGCTTTTTTCACTTCGCCGTAGCCGAATCCGCCACGGCGGTAAAGAGCCGCCATTTCGTTGCGCTCGGCTTCAGTGGCCACCAGCGAGTAGAGTTGATATAAGTGGTCGTTGTCCGGCTCCTTCGGCTGATCCATCGGCCGCGAATCGGTGACGATTCGCATGATTTTCTTCCGCTGTGTTTTCGTGTCCTCAAATAGTTCCAGCGTGTTGTTGTAGCTCTTCGACATCTTTTCGCCATCCAAGCCGGGCACTTTCGCCGATTGTTCCAGCACTTTTGCCTTGGGCATGACAAAGGTTTGGCCGAAGTGATGGTTAAAGCTGGCCGCAATGTCGCGGCAGACTTCGATGTGCTGCATCTGATCGGCGCCGACTGGCACCGTGTCGGAATCGTAAGCCAAAATGTCGGCCGCCATGAGCACGGGATAAGTAAACAACCCGGCATCGGCAGACAAACCTTTGGCAATTTTGTCTTTGTACGCGTGGCAGCGCTCCAGCAAACCCATCGGCGTACCGGTCATCAGCAGCCAGGTAAGTTCGGTCACTTCCGGCACATCGGATTGCACGAACAGCACCGCTTTTTCCGGTTTCAAGCCGAGCGCCAGCAAATCGATCGCCGCGTCGAGCGTGAGTTGCCGTAAAACCGGCGGATTGCGGACCTGATTCAGCGCGTGCAAATTTGCGATGAAATAATACGCCGCATCTTCATGTTGCAGATCGATGTATTGCCGGATGGCCCCAAAATAGTTGCCCCAGTGAAAGCGGCCCGTCGGTTGAATGCCGGAAAGTACACGCATGGGTCAGTGGTCCGTGGTCAGTTCGCTCGCTTCACCGCTTGCGGTTTGCGGTTTTGCCAATTAGTGATCCGGTTTCGCTGCCGGCGTAGTTTGCAACGTGCCCACCACATCCGCGACACATTTTGCTCCCGCTTGGCTAAGTGCTGCCGGCAGTGCGTCAAGCAGTTGCATCGTCGCCGTGGGATTATAGAAGTTTGCCGTGCCGATTTGCACTGCAGTTGCTCCGGCCACCAGAAACTCCATGACGTCGTCGATCGTGGCAATGCCGCCAATACCAATGATTGGCGTGCTGACCGCTTTGGCAATTTGGTAAACGCAGCGCAGGGCAATCGGCTTGATGGCCGGTCCGCTCAAACCACCCAGCGCGTTTCCCAGCATCGGTCGGCGGCCTCGCCAGTCGATCGACATGCCCAGGATCGTGTTGATCGCCGAAATGCAATCGGCCCCGCCATCGGCCGCTGCTTTGGCGATGGTGGCGATATTCGTCACATTTGGCGTCAGCTTGGCGACGATGGGAAATCCGCACGCCGCTCGGCAACCGGCTACCACACGTCGGCACATTTCCGGGTCGACGCCCAGATCGACACCGTGACTGACATTCGGGCAAGAGATGTTCAATTCGATGGCCGCAATGCCAGGCAGCCCCTCCATTCGCGCCGTCATCTCGACAAATTCATCGGCCGTGCTGCCCGCAATGCTGACAATGATCGGCGTGCACCGATGTTCGCCAGGTACGGCAGATGATGCTCGATGAACGCTTCCTGGCCGTCGTTATCCAGACCGATCGAATTGAGCATGCCGGCCGCGGTTTCGATGGTTCGCCACGGCGCGTTGCCCGCCCGCGGCTGCCGCGTGATGGTCTTCGGAATGATGCCGCCCAGCCGGTTGAGATCGACAAAGCCGGCCATTTCTCGCGCGTATCCGAACGTGCCGGAAGCGACAAGAGTGGGATTCGGCAGCGCGAGGCGGCCTAATTGAACGGACAAATCGATGGGAGGCGGATCTGCGGCCAAGTGAGCGTGCAATTGGTGAGTGGTGCCTCGACGACCCGTAAAGCCGCGACGGTTGGATGAGACTGTGCAACAGTTCCTGCAACGAGTCGCTTGTGGCTTAGCAGCTTACACCACCACCGCGCAAAAACAAACGCCGCGCGATTCGCCAATCGCGCGGCGTGTAGAATATCTTGGATTGATCAACGGGCGTGAATCAGCGACTACAAAATGCCGCCGTGAGTTCGGTATGGCGTCATGTGCGAGGGCATGTCGAGGAACCAGATGCGTTCCCATTCGTCGACAGCCTGTCGCAGGTCTTCCGATGTGTTCAATAATTCCCCGGCCCGGCGACCCGGCTCCGCCGAATACATGGGGATCAGGCAGCCTGTGAAGCTGGCCATCGTCAGTCCAGTAAAGGCTGCCAACATTAGCCTGCGCATCGCCCTGTTCCTCCCTGAAATGTCGCGCCGCAATCCTTGCGACTCTAGCGCGTGTTCGCCGGCCTGCAAGTCGCGCGAAATGCGCACCTCAGCGGGCTGGCAATTTCTGGATGTACCGAATGGTTTGTGGATGTGAACCGCGCCGTCGGGCAGCCGGAAGATGAGACTATGGCTGCACTTGGGCGTGGAAAGTACCGATTCTTCGCACTTGCGCCGAGATCAAATTGACTGAAAGGCCGCCCCTCGGCTCGATCTTCCCACGCTTCTGGGTGGCGTGGGTAACCGTGTGTTCTGGTAATTGTCCTGAATCTGGCAGGGCGTCGCGGGAGCACTCGACAATTGAAATGCCGGTTCTCGGTAACCGCTAGCTTCCAGGCTGTGTTGCGTAAGTGGATGGCGGGGCAGACGTTTGAGCGATTGGTTCTGTTCCATGCTGGCCCTGAGCTGCCTCGGCTTTTGCTTTGCGTTCAGCGGCTTCACGCTCGAGCTGCCGAACTCGCTCTTCCATCTCTTTTCCCGGTTTGAACGTGACGACAAACTTTTCCGGCACAAAGACTTTCGCACCCGTGCGAGGGTTGCGGGCCTTCCGTGCGGCCCGCTTTTTGACTTCGAAAACGCCGAAGTTTCGCAGCTCGATTCGTTCATCTTCAACCAGCGTCCGCACGATGGCATCGAAGGTCTTCTGAACGATCTCCTTCGTCTTCAGTTGCGTCAGACCAATCTCTTCCGAGATGGTCTTCACGATCTCTTTCTTTGTCACGGCGACGGTTCTCCTACAGCGATCCCAAAAGTCGATAGGACCAAGCGGCCGCCAATCCGACTTCGGTCACGCTCCAAGTGTAGGTGGCGTAAGAAGTAGTGTCAAGCTCTGCACTCCTCGGCTGATCGCAGCCCGAAGTACTCCAGCGACTTTATTACGCACTCCGACTCCGCACAAGAATCTGTGCAACAATCGATAAATTCAAATTGCCAAAGAACTTACAGACTACTTACTACTGCCGTCCGCACCGAAATCCCATAACCTGTTGCCTTTCAACGACTAACGGCATTGCCGGTTGGTAACCGGCCAATTGTTTCGTGAACGATGCTAACTAGGCGCAAGCCTATTGCATCGGCTGATCACTGGTATCGGCAGCCCAGCCGACAAACTTTACCAAAGCGGAAGAATCGTCAAACGACGAACAGACTTCCAGGTTGTCGCTCTGCCATGTTAGCCAGCTAGACCCGAACAATGGCCGACTGTGCCAGCACTTCTTCCACCGAGTACAGCTTTCCCTGGCCGCTGCCAGGGCAAACCTGGCAGGTTTTTTTCCAGGCCTTGGGTGAGTGGATGTTCGATTCCCAGAAAGGCCACGTGCGGCACTGCCGCGGCCGGGCTTCATAGACCGTACACTTGCGTGCTTTCCCGTCGAAGAACACGCAATCGCCATTCTCGAATTCAATCAGGCTTTTTCTAACGCCGATCTTGCGGACGAATTTCTGCTCGAATTCGTTGATAGGCAACCCTAAGTGTTTCGCTAGCGCGGCAATCTCCTCGGCATTCACCCACACGTAGCCCGGTGCGCCGGTGCAGCAATCGCCGCACTGCGTGCATTCAAATTGCAGGCCATCTTGAAACCACAGGGCACCGGCCATAATCGGATCAAACTCCTGAGGCAATTTCTCTCACCGCCGAAACCGCAGCGTCCACATCTTCAACAGTGCTGAAAGCACCGGTACTGAAACGCACTGTGCCTCCGCGCTCTAGCGTGCCCATTGCACGATGAATGTTCGGCGCGACAGTGCAAACCGGCTCGAACCTGTACGCCGAAGGCAGAATCCAGCAGCGCGGCTGCTTCTTGGGGATCATAGCCCTCGATCGAGATGCTGACAACGCCCACGGCTCCAGTCGCTGACGCTCGCGGCTCGCTGCCGTGAAGTGTGACACTGGCAATATCTTTCAAGCCGTCGCGAAGGCGGTTGGCAAGCTGCTGTTCGTGGCGGCAGATTTCATCGATGCCGCGCGACTCGATCCAGTGCAGCGCCGCGGCCAACCCGACCAGACCCGGCACATTGTGGTTGCCCGATTCGTATTTATCGGGCAGCGATTCCGGCTGCCGGTCGTCTTGACTTTGGGTCCCGGTGCCGCCTTGGCGAATGCTTTCTAGTTCGCGTTCCAAACTGGGCCGGATGTAAAGCACGCCGGTTCCCAATGGCCCCAGTAATCCTTTGTGGGCCGGAGCCGCCAGAAAATCGGCGCCCAGCTCGTCCACGGAAATGGGCAGATGACCGAGTGACTGGGCCGCATCGACGAGCAACCTCGCTCCATGCTCGCGACAGATTCGACCGACATCTGCTACCGGTTCAACGATGCCGGTGACATTCGATGCCTGAAGAATCACCACCAACCGCGTGTTGGAGTGCAGTGCCTGGCGAACCTCGTCCGGATCGACCAGTCCGACCGAATTGCACCGCACCCGGGTTACTTCCATCTGCTCGCGCTGTTCCAAGTGCCGCAGCGGCCGCAGGACAGAGTTGTGATCGGCATCGGTGCAAATGGCATGATCGCCCGGCCGCAGCCAGCCGTGAATCGCCAGATTCAGCGAGTCGGTGCCACTGCCGGTGAACACGATGTGCCGTGCATCGGCCGCGCCAATCAATCGCGCAACCGCCGCCCTTGCCGCAGCGATGATCGCGCTGACTTCCATTGCCTGGGAATATCCGCTGCGCCCGCCGGCGCCCGTTGTCGCGCTGGTAGCGATCGACCGCCTCGTAAACCGCCGGTGGTTTGGGCCAGCTTGTGGCAGCATTATCGAGATAAACTCGTCGGCGCGGCATGAAGCGGTGAACAGTGCTATTTGAAGAACCCTCTCCCTCGGGGAGAGGGAGTTGAAGACAACACATTCAGCATACAGCGCCGCCGCTTAGGCTGGAATCTGCTCGGCCAGCGTGACAATTTCCAGCGCACCAGCGATTGCACCACTTCCCGAGCGCTTTGCGGCCGCCGCAACGGCTCGCGGGCCGTCAGTTGCCGCACGAATTCCGCGACGGCGCTGGGCACTTGCGGCGCAAACAGCCGCACGCTGGGCATGGCGCCGTCCCGTTTGAACGCGGCAATCGTGGCCAAATCGTTCGAGTGTATCGGCAGCCGGCCTGTTAGCAGCTCGAACAGCGTGATTCCCAGACTGTAGATGTCGCTCCGAGAATCACCGTGCCGACCGGCGAACATTTCGGGCGCCAAATAATGCGGCGTGCCGATCAGCGGCGGCGATTCTATTGTCGATTCTTCATCCATGCGTCGGGCACAACTCAAATCGATGAGCGTCACGTGTCCCGCGGCGGAGATTATCAAATTCGCGGGCTTCACATCGCCGTGGATGTATCCCACGGTGTGCAGTGCTGCCAATCCCTCGGCCACTTGCCGCGCGATCCACAGTGCCAGCGGCGTCGGCAACCGGCCTTGTGCCTGAATCAACGCCGCCACCGATTGACCCGGCAGCAGCGGCATCACCGTGTAAAAAGGCGGCCGATGCACATGGGCCGATAGGATGGAAACCACCTGCCGTTGCGTGACACACCGACTGATGTGCGCTTCCTGGCGAATGCGCGATACCGCCAGCGGCTCGTCGTGCCACTCGGGACGCAGCAGTTTCACGGCATAGCGAGGAGTCGGTTTGTTGGCCGCTGCCATCTCCGCCGGCCGCGCTCGATAAACTTGTGAAACCGCCCCGTCAGCCAAGATCGATTCCAACAGCCACGGCCCCAGCGCGACGGGAAGGGACTGATCGGCAGGCCGAGTCTCCGGCTGGTCGCCATCTTTTTTCGTTCGCCAACTGGCAACATCGGCGAGGCGCGTGCAGCGGCGGCAATTTGCGGAGTCGCAGATGCAAGCGACATCGAAGGAACTTCGAAGAGGACGAGCCGGGCGGGATAAGAGGAGGGCTATCTTGGGTATCGGTTATCGAAAAGCCTGAATTGCACTCCAGCTGTCAAATTTTCCCGACATGGACCCGACGACGAGAAAAATCCCCCAGGATTTCCGACTTTGGTGCGTGAAAATGGTCCAAAACACCGACTTTGGCGCGGAGAATCGTCAAAACCTCCGACTTTTTTCGACTTTGGCGCGCCAATCCCCGGCAGTGTCAAAATGATGGTGCGACTCCCACGCAGCGGCAGAGGCAGAAAGAAGTTAGTGCTGACGTGGGCGGCCCATGCCTTCCCGCTCTTCCATCGCGCGACCTTCCGGCGTTTCATCGGCGGGCTTAACGGACGACGTTCCACGGCGACCCATGAAGTACATCAACAGTCCGAAAGCGAGCAATACTAAGCCCCACGCCAAATTGACGTTGATGCCCAGCGAGCGTTCATAAATCGCGGAGCCTCCGCCAAACCCAAACATCGTGGCAGCGCCAAAGGCCGTCAACAGAGCGCCGAGCACGGCAAACAAGAGACCGATCGGAATTCTGATATCGAGTTGCATGGGGATGCCTTTCGTACGGCAGATGACTTGCCAGACCGCAATTCAGGATTACCAGAACACAATGTTCAGCGCAATTGCCATTAAGAGTACCACAACCCCCAGCGTCTCCGGCCGCTTGTACCACGGCAGATGAGCTTCCTTGGGAATGTTTGTCAGCGAGTAGACCAGGCCAACCAATTCGCTTTCTTTGCGCGGCTTAGTCATCAGGCTGATGACAATCGTCACCACGAAGCAAGTTGTCCAAGCATAAATGGCTGCCCAAAAGTTCTGCGCCATTTCGCTTGGATAAGCGTGCGATACGCTCATATTGAGTTGCTGAGAGAGCCAGCCGCCGTGAATGCCCCAGTCGGTTGTCGCGGGCAATGTCAATCCGTGATGCAGCGCAGCCGCCAGTGTGCCGGCCAGCAATCCGAAGAACGCGCCGTGGCCCGTAGCGCGTTTCCAAAACATACCGAGTAAGAAGGTTGCGAACAGTGGCGCATTCACAAAGCCAAACACCAACTGCAACATATCCATAATGTTGTTGAAGCGCGTGGCCGTGTACGCTGCGAGTACCGACACAATAATGCCGAAAACCGTCGCCATTCGCCCCATCCACAAATAGTGGCGATCGCTCCCCCTACGGTAGATGTAGGCTTGGTAAATGTCGTAGGTCCACACGGTGTTAAAGGCGGTTACGTTCCCCGCCATGCCTGACATGAAACTCGCCAACAGTGCCGTTAACCCCAGCGCCAGGATGCCCGTTGGGAAGAAGCGGAACAGCATCATCGGCATCGCCATGTCGTAATCCAGCACAGGGTGGCCTTCTTTATCGAGCACGGGCTCGCCGGTCTTTTCGTCGACCTTGACCGGTATGAGTCCCTTGCCTGCAGGCACAGCGGCGGCAGCGCTTCCGGCCGCAGCCGGTGCTTCGCCTTGAACAGTGCCCATGATGTTTTCCGTCGGCATGGCGATGGCAATAATGCCTGGCAGAATTACCAGAGCGGGGAAAAACATTTTGGGAATCGCGGCAATCAACGGCGTGCGGCGTGCAGCCGACATCGAGTCGGCAGCCATCGCCCGTTGGATGACCAGAAAATCGGTACACCAATAACCAAACGACAGCACAAAACCCAAGCCCATCACCATGCCAAACCATTCCACACCCATCGGATTGGTGTCGGGACTGCTAAATCCTTTCCAGGAATGGACGAATTCGGCCGGCACACTGGCCGTTAGTCCCTGCCATCCTCCCACGCTCTTGAGTCCCAGAAACACGAGCGGAAGAAAACCCGCCACGATTAGAAAGAACTGCAACACTTCGTTGTAGATAGCGCTGGTGAGCCCGCCGAGCAGAATGTACCCCAGCACGATGACGGCCGAGACAATGATGCTGACATCGAAAATATAATTTGTCGGCACGCCGAATTGGCTAAACAGCCGATCCATGATGTGCAGCTTTTGAATAATCTTCGCCATCACATACATTGAAATGCCGGACGAGAAAATCGTCATGATGGCAAAACTGAACGCGTTCCAGGCGCGAGTTTTTTCGTCGAACCGCGCTTTCAAATACTCCGGCACCGATCGCACTTTGGAACCGTAATAAAACGGCATCATAAAGATGCCGACGAAGACCATGGCCGGAATGGCGCCCACCCAATAAAAGTGGCTGGTAGCAATACCGTATTTGGCGCCCGAAGCCCCCATGCCAATGACTTCTTGCGCGCCAAGATTCGCAGAGATAAACGCCAAGCCCGTGACCCAAGCCGGCAGCGAACGCCCGGAGAGAAAAAAATCTGTACTGGTGCGAGTCGAACGGCGCAGCACGAAGCCGATGCCCAGGACAAAGGCAAAGTACACCAGCATGATCGTCCAGTCGATGAAAGTCAGGTTCATGCGCGGTTCTCACTCCCCACGTGAAGGTCAGGCTTTCGCCTGACATGACTTACCGTTTGTGATACCGGTCAGACTCAAGTCCGACCCACGCTCCTGGACGCCGCTGCGGAAAAGACTTGCTCGGCGCAGTCTGCGCCGCAGGCTCCTCCTCCCGCGGCACACGAACCCTAACGGCTCGTACTTTAGTCCATCGCCCGGCGAGAAAAAAGGGTTTGGGCGATTTTTCGCGGCGGACAGTTAATAATCGGTCCGCAGGCGCCGCCCAGGCAAACTTTGCCGTCCAACTAGCGGCCGTCGAAACCGTCGAATTCCATTTCGATCCGCTGAAAACGCCAGAGGGACCTACATTCCCTCGCGTCGAACTGTCCGATCATTTGCCCCGTGTCGCCCTCGTTCATTGACCTAGGGCTAGATCAAGCTTCTTCTGCGTTGTGCCCGTCGTGCCGTCGTGGTTCAATGTATGGCGTTAGTGAAATTCGGCCGGCTATTAACCAACATGACACAACGAACACGATGAAACCAGTTCGAGAGTGACCGCATGTCCCGCCTCCGCCGCTATCTTGTGCCGGCTTTGCTTCTCGCGGCAGTGACTTTCATCTGCGGCAAGCTGCTGCTGACGCCGGTGACCAGGGAAGTGACTGAATGGGAAATCAACCAAATCCGCTTTTCCGTTGCTGGGCCGGCTTTTGTGTATCAGTACGGCTGGCCTTGGGTTTTCTCGGAACGCAATGAACCAATTGGCGATTGCGAATACTCCACATTTTCTCTGAAGTGGCTCATCGGAGATGTCGTCATATTGGCCTCAGCGATTGCGGTCATCGCGGTTTTCCTTGCTGGGCATCGACACCGACATGGCCGTTGGTTGCGTATATCGCTGCGTGAACTGATGGCATCCATTGCCGTTTTCGCTACAGGAATGGGACTGTGGATGTACCATGACCATCTTGGGCAACGCGAGCTTATAATTGTCGACCAGCTTCGATTGCACGGAATCAATTTCCAAGTTGCGTATTGTGGACCTGAATGGCTGCGTCGACTGATACCTTGGAATTATTTGAATGTATTCCAACACGTCGTCAATTTATCGACGAGCGGCGCAGCCCTGACATGGAAAATGTCCCCTGACAATCGGAGGGAATTTTCCAATGCACTCCAACAGATGCCCTACGTCAGCGGCTTGGTATTCAATGTCGATGACTTTGAATGGTTGCTGAATATGCCTGAGAACCCCAGCAGGTCATCCGTTTTTGAGCCTGCCGGTGATCCGGATGCCGAAATCCCACGGTGGCTCGAAAGCATCGATCTTTCCGCATTCAAGAGGATCGAAGATATTGAATTTAAACCTTACTTTGTCGACGACCGCATTTTGATGGTCGTCGCCAAATTGCCGCAAATTCGCCGAATCCTGCGCGGCCGGAGTGTTCATAACCGATCGCGGAGTCAAGTGTCTTGCAAGTTGTATGCACTTGGAGTGTCTGGATCTCGGGAAAACTCGTATAAGTGACGACGGACTGACAAGCTTATCTGATTTAAGGCGGCTGCGGATTTTGAACCTTTCCGATACCCAAGTCTCCGATGTCGCACTTGAAAAACTTTCGCAGTTTCCGGCACTAGAGGAATTAAGCCTCGACCATTGCGGTCAGATTACAGATCAGGGAATTCGACGCCTTCTTGACGTAACTCATCTCAAGTGGCTAACGATCCCCGGATCGCCTCAGATTTCAAACGAGACACAAGAATTGTTATCGCAGCGGTTTACGGTATTCGTCCCCGCCGATTGAATTTCGACTTTTACCTTGGCTCACTTCCGATCTTTACGCGGGCCTCGCAACGAGCGCGATCATTGCCGGTTGGATGCGCAACAATGCCTTCCGTCTATCAACGACCAATGACTTGTTTGCTTGAAAAACTGGGTGCGTGCCATTTAGAATCGAACGTTTCACACACCGTTCGGTGGACTCGGGAGATTTGGAAGGAGATTGAAATGCGTTTTGGTTCAGCGGTTCGGGTTCTTGGCTGCGTGTCGCTTCTGGTTTGTTCGGCGGCAATACTGCTGACTGCCGGCTGCAACAGCGGAAGCAATCCCGCTGCCGATGCGAAATCGGGGGCGGCCAAAAGCGGTTCGGCGAAACGGATCATCATGCTCATCAACGGCGATGTGCCATTTTGGGATACGATGTTCGCCGGCATGAAAGACGCCCAGCGCGATCTGAAGCTCGGCGATGCCGGCTACAAAGTCGAGATGGATAAGAACGACGGCAGCACGCGCGGGCAGCTCGACAAGCTGGTTCAATATGGCAATCAAACCGATATCGCGGCGGTGGCCATCTCGCCACTCGACGCCAAGAGTACGCAGCTGGCCAATGCCTTACGGAACTTGCGGAAGCAGGGGGTCGCGGTGTTGACGATTGATTCTGATATGGACCGTGAGACCGCCCGTGATTCCAGATTCGCGTATATGGGGACCGACAACGTGGCCGGTGGTCGGGAATTGGGAAAGGCCGCCCTTGGCTTGCGGCCGCAAGGCGCGAAGTATGCCGCGTTTGTCGGTATTCCCAGCGCCGCCAATGCCGAAGAGCGGATGCGCGGGTTCGATGAAGTGGCCGGCGAGAAGATCAAGCGGGTCGATTATTTGTCGGACGATACCGATCGATCGAAGCTGCTCAAAAATGTGCGCGACGCTTTGGATCAGCATCCGGAAATCGACATGCTGGTGGGCATCTGGTCGTACAACGCCGACGGCATTGCCAAGACGGTGCGGCAAAGGGGAATTCGCGACAAGGTGGCCGTGGTCTGCTTCGATGCCGAAGAGCCGGCCATTGCCGATATGCAAGACGGGCTGATCGATGTGCTGGTCGTGCAAAATCCCTACGAAATGGGTTACGACGGCGTGCGGCTGATGAAAGCGATCTTAGAGAAAGACAACGCCGCCATCCACGAACTGTTGCCAAAATGGGATGGCGAGAAAAAAGAATTCACCGCGCCCGACGGCGACCTTTTCCCGACCGAACTGCGAGTGGTGGTGCCGGATGAAAAATCGCCGCTCAAGAAAGAGATGTTCGAGCCCAGCACGAAATTCTTCACCCTGCCGGAGTTCAAGAAATGGCTGGAAGACCGGAAGCTGACGAATTCTTGAGGGAAATGACAAATGACGACACGAAGGGGCGAAGCGAAATTCAAATGACGAATTCAGCTCCAAATTCGGAATTCGAATGACGAACGGACGAGGTGCTTCTTAGGTTTGAAATTGGAGCTTCGAAATTCATTCGTTCATCGAGCACGGATTTCGTCATTGTGTTAACCTCTTCCATGCGGCGATTTCGCAACGAATTCGGTTTGTTGTTTGCCATCGTCGCCGTGGTGCTAGTGACGACGTGCTTCAGCGATTCGTATCGCAAATTGCCGCTGCAAAATGCCCAGGAAATTTTGCGGCAAACGGCGCTGCTGGGTATTTTTTCCCTGGGCGCGGCGGTGGTGATCATCTCCGGCGGCATTGATCTATCGTCGGGCTCGGTGATTGCCTTCAGCAGCTGCATTTGTGCCGATATTTTTTTGGCGATGTCGCCCGTCGATAGTCGCGGCGTGCCCGTCACGACAAACCTGGGCACGGGAACCATCTTGATCGCAATTGGCGGAGTTCTGGTGGCTGGCTTTCTGATCGGCACTTTTCATGCCTGGCTGATCACCTGCGTGGGATTGCCGCCGTTTATCGCTACGCTGGCTTCGCTGGTCGGGTTAAGAAGTTTGGCCAAGGTGCTGACGCAGCAAATTACCGCGGGGTTGGGATCTCGCGTGCAGCGAATCAACATTACGGACCGCAATTTTGCGCGACTCGGCGGATTAGAAGGAGACGCGGCGTTTTGGCATTGGTTTCCGCTCATCGTTTTTTTGCTGCTCGCCGGGGGCATTTGGTTTTTGATGAACCGGACCGTCGTCGGTCGTCATCTTTATGCAATGGGGGGCAACGAACAAGCGGCGCGGCTAAGCGGCATCCGCACCGAGCGTTTGAAATGGCTGGCGTACTGCATTGGCGCCATGACGGCGTCTTTAGCCGGTGTTTTGTATCTAGCTGAAGTCGGCGAGGCCGATCCGTATACTGCCGCCCGTGGCTATGAACTGAACGCGATTGCCGCCAGCGTTGTTGGAGGCTGTAGTTTGACGGGCGGAATTGGCACCATTCCCGGAGTAATGCTGGGCGTGCTGTTTTTGCGCGTGGTGATCGATGCCGTGGCCAAGATTGTGCGCAGCGGCGCTGACGATTATGAAGGCATCATCGTCGGCTTTCTGGTCGTGCTGGCCGTCAGCTTCAACGAGCTGCGAACACGCGCCGGCCGCGGCGGCAAACAGTTCTTTCCAGGCGCTCTGGGGTGGTTTGCGATTGTGGCGCTGACGTTGTTGGCCGGCTCTATCGGTTTGGTGATGACGGGAAAATCGACCGCTGGCGCAATTGTGGCCGCACTAACGGCAATCTTGCTGACGGCTCTGAAGGTCTTGGAATCGCGCCGCGCTATCTGAATTGCGCCGCGGAAAAAGCTGTCGATTAGCCGGACAGCAAAGCGAGCAATTTTTTGTGCAAAGTTGCAGTGGCCGCGGCGACGAATTGCGGATGGTCGAGGTTCAGCGAACCACCGGTATAGTCGGTAATGGTTCCACCGGCTTCCTGGACGATCAAAGCGCCGGCGGCGACATCCCAAGCTTTGGTGTCGCCGCCCCAGTAAGCGTCGAAGCGGCCGGCCGCCACGTAGCACAAATTCAGCGCCGTCGAGCCGGTTCGCCGGACGGACTGACAGGCCACGATGGCACGAATGAATTCTTCGATGGCTCGTGAACCGCGCTCAACTTTCGGCGGGAAGCTGACCGCTGCAACGGTCTGACTTAGATCGAACACACCGCTCGTGGAAAGCCTACGGCCATTCAGATAGGCTCCCCCGCCCGCTTCAGCGGTAAAACATTCGCCGGATACTGGCTCGAACACGGTGCCGCAAACGAGCTGCCCGCGCCGCTCGAGCGCGATGGACACACAATAGTGCGGAATTTGATGCACGTAGTTCGTGGTGCCGTCGAGCGGATCGACCAGCCAGCGGTATTCCGCATTCTGGGCCAAAGCTGCCCCCTCTTCCTCGCCGAGAAACCCGTGGTCGGGGTAGGCCGCGAGCAAAATTCGGCGAATTTCCTCCTGCGAGGCCAGGTCGGCTTCGGTCACCAAATCGGCCGGTCCCTTTTCTCGGGTGGCAAATCGGCCGACCCAGTCCAAAAGGATTTTCCCCCCGGCTCGGGCAGCCTGTTCACACGTTTTTAAGTAATTGGTCATGGGGGTCCATAAACGAGATTGCCGGTGGCGATACCCGATATTTCCCGGTGATTATAGAGGGAAAGTCGATAGTTGTTCAGCCGAGCATTTCAACCGCTTTGACAATTAGGAACCTTTTCCAAGCGATTGAAAGCCACGCTGTCGAGTCGACGGGCTAATAGCCCAGCAATTGCATGCCATATCCGAACGAGAAAATATTGGAATAATGCTGGACATTTTCAAGGAAGCTGGTATCATCGCGGGTGTGGAGCCAGGGGGGATCGCGTTAGCCGGAAACTTTCAGCCTTTGCCTCACCAATCATTTGGGTGCAACTGCCTAATACTTTTTATCCTGCTGAAGCCCGAATTAACGGCGGCCTCTTCTCTGTTCCGGCCCCGCCGACTTACGCAAGTGAGCGGCGGGGTTTTTTATTGGACTCAAGGTTGACGGCGGCCACAGAAATTCAATACGCCGCATTCAAACGCCCATGAATGCTTCTTCGTGGCAGCTCGACGGAAACTCTGCCCGGTTGGCCAGCACAAGATGTTCAGCAACAATCGATCTGACGCACCCGGCCGACGGGTTGCGCGTGCAATTTAACGGCGAGAATCCAAGCTCACGATTGCAAATGCTCGGTTTTACGTTTGGCGAGCGTGAGCCGCCGATCGCGTCTCGAATGGATGCTTACGTTCGCGGCACCGACATAGTTGCGACCTATGAGGAAACAACGCCGCAGCACGTGCGCTTGCAAGCCTATTGGCGACGCTTGGATGCGGCCGAATTTTGCCCCACGGATGCGGCTGGCGTTGCAATCGCGATCGAGTTGATTCTTTCAGCTAACACCAGCTTACTGGATAGCGATCCGCAAGTGACCATTGCAAGCTTCGTCTCGCCTATCGCTGAAGTGCAGTCGCTTCGACTTTCGGCGGACGGAAATTTGCCCACGAATCGCGCGTCCGCGGAACCGACTGGAAGTTTTATTGCCCGACTTCCTGGCGATCAAATTAGTTACGTCGAGTTGCTGCATCCACAAGATTACGGTAGCAGCACCCTGGAAGTCGCAAACAATGCCCAGCCACTTTTACAAAGCAGTCATCGGCTTTTTCAGCAACGGCTTGAGAAAGGCGTCATCTTGCGGGCCCGGGTCCGAGCCAGCCTGGTGGAACGGCCGCGTGATGAGTCAATCGCCTTGGCCGCCTACCGTCAATTTGCAACCACCGAGCCGCCTCTGACGGTCTAGCGTCGCTTGACTCGGATAGGCACGATTGCCGTGTTTGGCTAAACTTCTTAACCGTGTTCGGTACGCACGAACCGATTTTTATCCGCCGCGCAAGGAGCGCCTATGTCTCAGCGGCCTTTCCGTTTTTTGCACGCCGCCGATTTGCACTTGGACCAGCCCGCCCGCGGTCTGGCCGAAGCGCCGGAACATCTTGCCGATTTGCTGATCGACTGCCCGGTGCGGGCCGTCGAACGGGTATTTGATGCGACGATTGATCAGCGAGTCGATTTCATGGTTCTTTCTGGCGATGTGGCCGACCCGACGCGTTGCGGACCTCGGGCCCTGCTGTTCCTGGTGGACCAATTCGAACGCCTCAATCAGCGGCAGATTGCCGTTTATTGGGCTAGTGCGCGAAACGATTGGCCGGAGCGCTGGCCGAGTTTCATCCATTGGCCGCCGAATGTGAAAGTGTTTTCCAGGCACGGCGTCGAGCGATATCAACACGAAATTGCGGGCGTGCCAGTGTGTGAATTGATCGGCCGTGGTCACGACGAACATGGATCGCCACGACCTTATGAATTCGCTCCATCAAATTCCGATTCGTGCTCCGTGGCAATCGCTCATGCGGACGATTGGAATTGCGGGGCGTCGGCGAAATCGGGGTAAAATATTGGGCGCTCGGCGGGAGGCACGAGCCAGCACTCCGCTCGCAGCCAACTACAGCGTGCATTATCCTGGAACACCTCAAGGCCGACGTCCGTCCGAAGATGGTCCGCACGGTTGCACGCTCGTCCAAGTGAATGAAGGCCGGCAGTTTCAACTGACGTCAATCAACTGCGATGTCGTGCGTTGGCAATCGCCACGGCTGTCACTCTTGGGCACTGCCGATGTGAAGGAATTGGAACAGGCCCTGTGTGTTCGCAGCAACGAAATTCGGGCTGAGGCTAAAGATGCGCCGTTGTTTGTCTCCTGGACAATAGCGTGCCAGGAGGAATTGATGTCTTCACTGCGGCACGGTTCACTGGCGAACGAGCTTGTCGCAAAACTCCGCTCCGAATTTGGGCACAGTAAAGCACCGCTCTGGACGGTAGATATTGAAGCCGAAAAGCCGGAGCACCTGCCGGCCGAGTGGTACGTGGAACAAACGCTTCGCGGCGACTTTTTACGGGCCGTTCTCAACAGTGGAGATCTTCCGGCAATAGAAGCAACGCTGCAGTCGATTTTATCGCCGGGTGAAATCGTCACGGACCATCTCGATGACAATTTCTACGCTTGGTCTGCAGTTGGTCGAAACACGCCGGAAAGCCACCAACGCTTATTGCAGGAAGCTGCCTGGCTCGGGTGCGAATTGCTGAATCCCGAGGAGACGGTCTCATGAAGCTGTGCGAAGTTCAGGTCGATGGTTTCGGCGTCTGGAGCGGACTAACGCTGGCAGATCTTTCGCCCGAATGCACCGTGTTTTACGGTCCTAATGAAGCCGGTAAGACAACTGTGCTACAATTCCTTCGGGCCATGCTCTACGGATTTTCGCCTGCTCGAACCGATCGTTACTTGCCGCCGCTGCGAGGCGGCATCGCGGGCGGGATGCTGACGGTTGTAGCTTTAGGTGACGGGCGGCTTCAAATTCGTCGACAGCCGAGCGAAATTGAACTTCTGGGCCACGTTTCGATCGGCGCGGCGGAGGGCACAGTCCGAAACGAAAGCCATTGGCAAAAGCTGCTGCATGAGATCGACGAAAGTACCTTCAATAACGTTTTCGCCGTCGGTCTGTTGGAACTGCAAGAATTGGCCACTTTGTCCGATTCCGATGCCGCTCGCTGGCTCTATTCGCTAACCTCTGGTTTAGATCGCGTATCGCTCTGCGACGTGTTGCACGAGTTGGAGAACTCGCGCGAGAATCATGGCGGATGATCCGCACTCCGGTCAGCTCGGAAGCTTGATCGCTGAACAGAAGCGCTTGCAACGCGAATTGCTGGAACTGGCCGATTTGCCGCATCAATACGAGCAACTCATCAGCCAACGCGCCGACTGCCAGCGGGAGATTGAACTAACTGAGCAGACCGTTTCCGAGTTCGAGACGAAACAGCGTAGCTTGGAAGCGGCCAGCATCGTTTACGACACTTGGCACCGGCGCGGCACACTCGACGCCCAAATCGAGGCCTTCGGATCGGACAATTCTTGGCCGGCAAATGCACTATTGCGAATGGATCGCCTGTCGTCGGCAATCTTGAAAGGGCGGCAGCGTCACCGTCGTCTCATCAAGCAACGTCGGAAGCTAACCGTGGAATTTGGAGCGATATCGCTCAACGATTCGCTCGCTCGGCAATCGGCCCGGATCGCGGCTTTGGCCGAAAATGAGGCCTGGATTGTTTCTGTGGAACAGGAGTTGGGAGCGGCCGAGACCACGGTGAAATCGCTGGCCGATCAGCAACAAAATCAACAGCAGCAATTCGCCTCGGCTGCCAGTTTTAATGCAGCAGTGCCACTGCAGCTTGATCTGAAATTATGGAACATTTTGCGAAAGCCTGCGGCATTCCTCTCAAAAACCCGGCGGCAGTTGAAGGTGGCAAAGCGACTCGACGACAAACAACGCGAAACCCTCGCCAACCGGCGCCGCGAAATCGAGTCGGCAATGTCCGCGTTTGGCCAGCGTGATTTGAAGACCGCGGTCGAAGCGGCTGGCCAAAGGGTTTCACAGCTTCGGCGTTGTGTGCAGCTCGACGAGCAGGCCGAACAGATGGCACAGCTGCGAGCCGAACTTGAGACGAAAATAGCAGAGCTCGAAGAACGCCAAATCCTGCCGCCTTGGACGCTGATTGGTTTGGGCGCAATCTTTGTAATCGGGGTAATGCTGACCCTAGCCGGTCTGTTTTTGCCGGCGTCGTTCACCGGCTCGCTTGGCTGGCCCATGGCTGTGTTGGGCTTGTTGGGCATTGGCTCCGCAATTGCCGCCAAATACATGCTGGAACAGTCGCTGGCCCGCCAACTGGCGGAGTGTCAAAAGCAATCGGAGCAAGCTCACCTGCAAGCGGAACAAGCCGAGGAAGAGCGGGCAGAGTTGGATCGCTCGCTGCCGAAATCCAGTGGCCAGCTCGCACCACGATTGCAGATAGCCGAACAGGAATTGGCGCGGCTGGAACAACTGTTGCCGTTGGAAGCCCAACGTCAGGCGGCAGAGCAAGCAGCTAGTGACACGGAAACGCGAACTGAAAACGCACGCGGCAAATTTGACGCTGCCTTGCGACACTGGCGCATGGCGCATCGCCAATGCCGAGCTGCCCGACCGATTAACTCCGCGCCAAGTGCGTGAGATGACTGCTGCCGGTGCGCAGCTTGTGGGAGCCGAGCATCGTCTGATCGATGCGCGTTCCGATTTGGATCGTCGTCGGCGCGAACTCACCGCCTTGGCGAACAGAATCGAGCAGATTTTTTGGGCCACCGGGCTCAAGCCGGAATCGCCACAGGCTAGCCAGCAACTGCGGCAATTGCGTCGTGAGTTGGCCGACGAGGAAGGCCGACAACAACGCCGTCACAAGTTGCTTCGTAATCGGCGGCGCATGCGGCGGAGTCAAACGGCGATCGAAGAGCGACTTCAGCGCCTCAGGCGGCGGCGACGGTCGTTGCTCAAGGACTGCAACGTCGTTGATGTCGCAGCTTTTCGTCGTCGGGCTGCAGAGGCAACTCGGATCGCGGCTCTTGTGGATGAGCGGGATACAGCCAGGCGTGAAATTGCCTCGTTGTTAGCCGGCGCCGCTTCCGAATCGGCAATCGCCGCGATTGTGATGGAAAAATCTGGCGAGCAATTGGAAGCGGAACTTGCTCAAATCAATCAGCGACTGGAAACGGCTCGCGACCAGCATCGTCGCCTCTTCGAAAAGTGCGGTCAGATAAACGAACAGCTTCGTCAGTTGGCCGGTGATCGACGGCCAGCAGTCAAACGCTTTGAACTAGACCAGATCGAAGAACGTCTGTCGGCGTTAGTTAATCGTTGGCAAGTACTGACCGTAACGCAGCGGTTTATGGAGGACGTCAAATCCGATTACGAACGAAATCGGCAACCCGAAACACTGCGGGAAGCGTCACGCTATCTCGCACAGTTAACTGAAGGACGCTACCGGCGCGTCTGGACGCCCTTTGGTGAATCGCGTCTGCTGGTGGACGATGCGGATGGTCACTCGATTCCAATCGAGGTTCTAAGCCGCGGAACTCGGGAGCAACTTTTCTTGAGCTTGCGTCTGGCGCTTGTGGCGCTTTTCGCCCGTCGCGGAGCGACGTTGCCGATGATTCTGGATGACGTCCTTGTGAACTTCGACACCGATCGTGCAACGGCCGCCGTCGCTGTGCTGCGAGATTTCGCGGCAGGCGGCCACCAGTTGCTGATTTTCACATGCCACGAGCATATCGCTCGGATTTTCAAAGCACACACGGTCGATGTGCGACGCTTGCCGGAAAAGAAATCGTCGGGACGAGACCTGCCGTTTGAACCTGACTTTGAACTTTGGCCGCCTCGGGTTCAAAATAATTTCGACGAACCGATCGAACCGGTGCCAAGCGCGAAGCCGGAAGTACATCAGATTGAACTGCTGCGAATTGCCACGGCACATTCGAATTCTGATTCCGCTCCACAGATGATTGAAGTCAGCGTCCAGCCCGCGGCACCGTCTGCAAATGTTGATGTTCGATATGTTCATCGGCCCACGCAAATACTGGAACCATTGCCAGAGCCACCGTTGCTCTCCCAATCGGCTGTTGCGAAACTAAAGCGGCCGAAGCTGCGTATCGATCCGCCGCAGCAGGCTGTTCGCGTATTGCCAATTCGTCGTCGCTGGGCCGCGGAGGAGTTTTCCGGAGAGCTCGACGACCGAATCAATCCGTTGTGGCTTTTGAATGGCACGGTGACGACTTCGCAATTAGAAAATGTGTCCGACATTGTCGCCGAAGAGAAAATTTCAACGGGGCAACTCGTAACGGAGACCCGCCAAGTTCGCACTGTAAAACATTTCGATGACGAGCCGGTGCCGGTGGTAATTGAAGTCACGGCCGGCGATGAAGACTGGGAAATGTGACGCTGGCATTGCTTGCGCATTAAAAGCGTCAACACCGGGAACAATCGTTTACAAAGCCGAAATCTAGCGGTCCTTTTTGCCGTTGGTCGCTGCGAAAAGGGTCGCTAGAATTCCCGGCTTCCCGAGCTTGCTAGGTCGGCCAGCGAAGTGCTGGACTTAACATACTGGACGGTGTTGGCTGTTCATTGGATGAACCGCCTCTTGAATTTGCCACGGACGGTAATCGATGCCTCACGACGGGACTCCGCCGCTTGCAGATCATTCCACGCCAGTGGACGATGCTGCCGCTCGATCGGAAGCGATTGCCGCGGGCTCCGAACCGCGCCAGCGATTGCTAATGACCGTGATGTTGGCGCTCACCCGGCTCGTGATCCGGTTCCCGGTAACGACTCTGGCCATAGCGTTTGCGATTGCGGGGTTTTGCCTGCTCTACACCTCCACGCATCTGGGCTACCGCAGCAGCCGGCTCGATTTGCTGAATCCGAAGAGCGATTACAACCGGCTGTGGATTGAATACATTCACGAATTCGGCGATGAAGACGACGCGGTCATTGTCGTCGAAGGTCCCGGCCGCGATCAGGTTGTGCCGGTGCTCGCCGAACTATCGGCCGCCATGGGACGCGAAAAACGTCTCTTCCACGCCATCTTGCATGAAGTCGATCTGAGCAAGATTCGGGCCAAGGGCCTGCATTACTTGCCGACCGATCAGCTGCAGTCGATCGATCGCTTTCTGGATTTGGCATTACCGATTACTGGCGGCGAATGGTCGCGGCTGCAAGTCGGTATCCAAGTGGCTGGCCTGACGCAAATGATGCAGGCCGCGCTGGGCGGAGTGCCGGGAATCGATGTGAAACAGCCGCTGGCGGACTTAGAGCATTTGGCCGATAGCTTGCAGGCAAGTTTTGAGCCAACGCCGCGATACCAATCACCTTGGCCCGGCATGCCGGCCGCGGTTTCAACGCTCAGCGAGCTTGGGACCGAGTATCTGGTCGCCAAAGAAGGCAAGATGGGTTTCGTTCTGCTGCGTATTGCCGTCGCCAAAGACGAGTTGGCCCGCGGAAGTGAATCGATCAGAGCCCTGCGAGAATTGATCGCCGACACCGTGGCCCGGCATCCGAATGTGAAAATCGGCCTGACCGGCTTGCCCATTATGGAAAACGACGAAATGCGCGCGAGCGAATCGTCGATGTTATGGGGCGGGTTGGTGTCGTTTGTCGGCGTGGTCATTGTCGTTATCGCAGGCTTTGGCGGTTTTCGGCACGCGCTGCTGGCGAACATCGTGCTCTTGATTGGGACCGCATGGGCCTTCGGGTATGCGACGCTGGCGGTCGGACATTTAAATATTCTCAGCGTGACATTCACGGCCACCCTGATTGGCGTGGGCGTCGATTACGGCACGTATTATGTGTCGCGGTATATGCAGTTGCGCCGTACAGGCAGTCGGTGTGATGAAGCCTTGCTTGCAACAACGCGTGTGGCCGGGCCGGCAATTATTACGGGAGCGATGGCCACCGTCGTCGCATTTTTCGCGACCGGAGCGACCAGCTTCACCGGAATTGCAGAATTAGGCATCATCGCTGGAGGCGGAATTCTGCTTTGTGCGTTGGCGCAATTGTTTGTGCTGCCAGCACTAGTAAGAGTGGTCGATCGCAGTCCGCTAGGGAAGAATTTTCCCCGCCCGGTTCCCGTGCATTCGGGAATTGCGCTGTTGATGAAGGCCCCGCGTCTGGTGATTGCGATTGGCATCGGCGCCACGGTTTTTGCTGCATTTGGGCTGCGGCATTTGTGGTACGATTATAATCTTCTGAATATGCAACCGCGCGGCCTGGAAAGCGTGGAATTGGAAAAGAAGTTGCTGGCCGAGTGCGATCAAAGCATGTGGTATGCGCTGTCGATCGCCGACAGCCGTGACGAATTGCTCGCTAGGAAGGCCAAGTTTTTAGCGAAGGATGCCCGCGGGAATCCACTTTTGCCCAGCGTCGATCGTACCGAAGAAATTGTTTCGCTGCTGCCTAGCGATCATGAAGTCAAGCGGCCCATCATCGCCGGTATCAGCAATCGTCTGGCGACTTTGCCGGAGCGACCGCCACTCATTGCCGTCGATTCAATCGATGAACTTGGATTAGCATTAGCGCAAGCGCAAGATTTGGCTGCACGCACCAAGGATGGCGGCACATGTGCCCGCCGACTGGAACTATTGCGCGACACGTTGCGTCGGTTGCCGCCGGCCGAGTGCTATGCAAAAGTCTCGCAGTTTCAGCAACAAATGGCGGGCGATTTGGTCAGTCGATTGCACGCTCTTAAAAGTGTGGCCAATCCGGAGCCGCCGCAGTTGACAGACCTCCCCGATAGCCTTGTCAGCCGCTTTGTGGGACAAAACGGAAAGTATCTGCTGAAAATTTACGGCAAAGGCGACATCTGGAACATGGATGCCCTGACCCGATTTGTCCGCGAAGTGCGCAGTGTCGATTCGCGCGCCACCGGCAATCCGCTGCAAACGTACGAATGTTCGCTGGAAATGATCCGCAGCTACAAGAACGCCACAATTTATTCTCTGATCGTCATCTTTGCCGTCCTCTGGTTCGATTTCCGCAATCTCAAATATGTGGCTCTGGCAGCGTTCCCGCAGCTCATGGGCATTGTGATGACCTTTGGGCTGCTTGGTTATTTGAACGTGCCGCTGAATCCTGCCAATTTGATGGCGGTACCGATGATTTTGGGCATCGGCGTCGATTACAGCGTGTACATCGTCCACGAGTATCTGGAGCAAAAAGGCCGCTATCGCATGTCGCCGGGAACGGCCATCGCGGTGACGGTCGATTCGTTGACGACGCTCATTGGCTACGGCAGCCTGCTGATTGCCACGCATCAAGGTTTGCAAAGCCTGGGTCGGGTTTTAACGATTGCCGTCACGTTCTGTACGATCATGTCGATCGTCGTGTTGCCCGCATTTTTGAGCCTCATTACACGAAAACGTCCTCTGGTACCGTGGGTTAGCGACGCGGTGGAAAGCTATGACCACGAAGGCCTGCCGAACGATGACAACGACGCGGCAAGCCCGGAAATAGATTCTGCTCCGCTGCGGCGAGCCGCTTGAGCGGCGGAAGATTTTAAGCCTCGCATTGAGTGCAGCAGTTGCGGCGGCTAGAATCTTGGCTCGCTCGGGGCTTTCCATCCATCAATCGCGTGACTGCGCTCGCCGGAACCGGCTTCTTGCCAGGCAATTGCAGACTCGTGACCCACCTTAACGGCAGTCTATGAGCTCCACCTCGTCGAATTCAGCATCTTGGTCTGATCCCGCGCGCCTGACCCCTGTGCAATGGCTGATTTGTATTATCGCTGTCATCGGCTTCGCGTTTGACACGTACGTTTTGTTGATGCTCCCCCTGATTCTGAAAGACGCGATTGAAACGTTGGGACCATACAAATTTCAATCGCCGGAATACATTTATTGGGCACGACTACTATTTTTTGTGCCCGCATTTGTGGGCGGATTAACTGGACTGATTGGCGGTTATTTAACCGACTTGCTGGGACGTCGCCGCGTACTTACCTGGAGCATTTTGATCTACGGATTCTCGGCGCTGGCTTCCGGCTTCGTGAATTCGCTGGAAGCGCTCTTGGTATTGCGATGCCTGATGTTTCTGGGCGTGTGCGTCGAATTCGTCGCGGCAGTAGCTTGGCTCGCAGAATTATTCCCAGATCCCACCCAACGAGAGAACGTACTTGGCTTTACCCAAGCATTTTCGTCATTCGGCGGACTCATGGTGAGCGGATTTTACGTGCTGATTATCATATTCCGGGAGTCGCTGCCCGCCATTCACTCCGCCCACGAATCGTGGCGATACCTGTTGATTTCGGGGGTAATTCCTGCGCTGCCTCTGATATTCATTCGCCCATTTCTTCCTGAATCACCTCAATGGCAAGAAAAGCGACAATCGGGAACGCTCAAGCGGCCAAGCTTTGGGGAATTATTCCGTCCGCAATTTCGCCGCACCACGCTGATCACCACGCTGATGTTCGCATGCAGTTTTGGCGCAGCTTTCGGAGCCATTCAGCACCTGCCGCAAATCGTGCCCGGGTTGCCCGAAGTTAAGGACTTGCCCAAACCGGATCAGAACAAGGTGGTTGGGCACGTGCAAATGGTCCAGGAGATCGGCGGACTCGTTGGTCGTTTTTTATTGGCGATTTTGGCGGTGCAGATCGTCAGCCGGCGAACGCTGATGCGCGTCTTCCAAACTCCTGGTTTAATGATCGTGCCGCTGACGTTTTTCTATGCCGCTGTTCACAGTTTGACGTTGTTAAAAGTGGGAATCTTTTTCGCCGGGCTTGTTACAGTCGCCCAGTTCAGTTTTTGGGGCAATTACTTGCCGCGAATGTATCCTTTGCATCTGCGTGGTACTGGCGAAAGTTTTTCCGCCAATGTGGGCGGACGAATTCTTGGCACCGCCACAGCCTTGGTCACATTGACCATCGCCGGTTCGCAATGGCTGAAAGATGTGCTACCCAATAGCACGCCATTTGTACGGTTCGCGTACACGGCTGCCGGCGTCAGCCTGGCGGTTTACACCATCGGTTCGATCGCCTGCTTCTTCCTCCCCGAGCCGAAACAAGAAGCGCTGCCGGAATGAGCTAGATATTTCGCAGCTTGGCGTAACAGTTTGTTGTGGCTTACGCTTAGTGAAATAGAAGTCCGAGGCCGCAGTTTAATTTGACGACCAAGTGGCCCGGCTTCTACAATGCCTTTGCCCGGCGATGAGTTGCACACCAAAGAGGATCGTTATGCGATTTTTCCGTGTTGCGGTTTACGCTTTAATCGCGGCAATTTGCCATTCGATTTCTTTTAGTCATGCCGCGGAGACCATTACAATCGTCTCTAGTCTGCCACGCACTGGTAGCGCACAGCAGCAGACCGATACGATGGTCAATGGCATCAAAATGGCTCTCCAAGAGGCCGGATACAAAGCTGGCAATTTTCAAATCGACTACGAAGACATGGACGACGCCACTGCCGCGCAAGGCGAATGGACTGCGGAAGCGGAACAGGCCAATGCTCGTAAGGCGGCGGCCGATCCTGATGTCATGGTTTACATCGGCCCGTACAACTCTGGCGCAGCGAAACAATCCATGCCGATCCTTAATCGAGCCGGCCTGCTGATGATCAGTCCTGCCAATACCGCGGTGGGTTTGACCAAGCCCGGCCTTGGCCAGCCGGGAGAGCCCGACATTTATCGCCCCACCGGCAAGAAGAATTACACCCGCGTTGTGCCCGCCGACGATTTGCAGGGTTCCTGCGCCGCCGAGTGGGCCAAGGATATGGGTGTGAAGAAGGTCTATATCCTCGACGACGGTCAGGTGTACGGCAAAGGCCTGGCCGATGTCTTTGAGCAGCGCTGCGGGGAACTGGAAATTGATGTGTTGGGGCACGACCAAATCGATGCCAAGTCGCAAGAATTTCGCTCAAAGATGACCAGCATTAAAGCGCTCAAGCCCGATTTGATTTTCTTTGGCGGCACTACCCAAACGAAAGGGGGCCAAATCTGCAAAGATATGGTTGCCGCTGGGCTCACCGCAAAGTTGATGGTGCCCGATGGTTGCATGGAAAACGCCTTCATCAAAGCCGCCGGCCAAGAGAACGCCAACGGTCGGGTCTATGTGACCTTTGGCGGTGTGCCACCGGAAAATCAAGTCGGTAAGGGCAAGGAATTCGTCGAGAAGTATCTGGCCAAGTACGGCAAGATGCCAGAAGCATATTCGATCTACGGCTACGAGGCGGCTAAAGTGGCTTTGGAAGCGATTCGCAAGGCGGGCAAGAAAGATCGCGCAGCGATTGTGAACGCTGCGTTTGCCATCAAAGATTTCCCTGGCGCACTCGGAACCTGGTCGTTCGATGAAAATGGCGATACCACGCTTCGCAAACTCAGTGGCAGCATTGTCCGCAACGGCAAATTCGAATTCGTAAAGCTGCTGGGCAGCGACAAAGGCAAAGAAGAAAAATGATCGGCGGCCTAACCGGCGATACCATCGCCGACTTTACACCCCCTACCGCCTACTGCATTCCGCCTACCGCTTCATGCTTTCTCCGTTGTTGGCTGCCGACGCAATCACCGGTTGGCAACTCTTCGTGCAGCAGTGCCTGAACGGCTTGACCTACGGTGCGCTCATCGCGCTGGTGGCCTTGGGCTACACCATGGTGTACGGCATCATCGGGCTCATCAATTTCGCCCACGGCGATTTGTTCATGCTGGGTACTTTTCTCACGCTCACGCTGATCGGGGCGTTCGGCCTCGATCAACCCGAGGCTTCAAGCCGCGATGTGGCGCTGGGCATTGCAGCCATCCTGCCGATCGTGGCCGTGTTCTGCGCAGGGCTTAATTTGGCGGTCGACCGGCTGGTTTACAAGCCACTGCGTCGCGCGCCAAAGCTCGCGCCCTGGTCTCGGCCATCGGTGTGTCATTCATTTTTCAGAACATGGGCCTGCTCTGGAAAGGCCCTGCCGATTTGAGCGTGCCCGATTTGATTTCTCAGGACAATTTGCTGGGTGATTCGCCCATCAGCATTACCAAGTCCGATCTGTTGCTGATGCTGCTCGTGCTGGCGATCATGGTGGCATTAACCCTGCTGGTCAAATACACGCGGCTTGGAAAGTCGATGCGGGCAACTTCGCAGAATCCCGTAGCAGCTCAGCTGATGGGCATTCATGTAGAGCGCGTCATCGGCAGCACCTTCGTCATCGGTGGCGCACTGGCAGGCTTTGCCGCCGTAATCTATTCGCTGTACATCAAAACAGTTGGATTTCAAATCGGCTATATCAACGGTCTGTACGCTTTCACGGCGGCGGTACTCGGCGGCATAGGGAACATCCCGGGCGCGGTGCTCGGAGGACTCGTGATCGGCTTGGTTCGTTCACTTGGGTCTGCTTACATTGAAGAGCGGTGGACAACGGCCATCATCTTCGGCATTCTGATTGTCATTTTGATCTTCCGTCCTTCTGGCCTGCTGGGCGAGCGCACTCGCGACAAAGTATGACCACGTTTTGGAAGAAATTTTTGCGGAGATGGGACGTGCAAGCGTTAGCGGTGCTGGCCATCTACCCGCTCTTCCACGCCCTGGCCGGAAACACACTTCCCGACTGGATGCCGCAAGGGTACGAGATTTCCACGTTGTTTGTGTTCGCCATTTTGGCGCTGGGCTTGAATGTAGCGGTCGGTTATACGGGTCTGTTGCAGTTGGGCATCGCGGCATTTTTCGGCATCGGCGTATACATCACCGGCATTTTGACGATACCGTCGAATCCGTTTCAAATTGGTTTCACGGCGTCGCTGGTGTTGTCGACCGGGGGCGCCGCGCTGTTTGGATTGATTCTTGGCGCGCAACCCTGCGGCTGCGCGGCGATTATTTGGCGCTCGTCACGCTCGGTTTTGGCGAGGTGGTAAAGGTTACACTTCGCAATCTGGAACAAATTACCGGCGGCGTCAAAGGCCTTAACCCCATACCGCCGCCGCAAATCCCGGCCTGGCTTGAGAGCACGGCGTCCTGGTTGGGACTCGACGCAGGCGATTATCGCCTGCTGTATTATATTTCGCTGCTCACTTTGGTAGCAGTAGTCTTGCTATTGCAGAATCTCGAGCGTTCACGATTGGGGTGCGCTTGGATTGCCATTCGCGAAGACGAACTCGCAGCCACTTGCATGGGCATTAATGCAACGCGAGTAAAGCTGGCTTCTTTTGCCGTCAGCGCCGGATTGGCCGGCCTGGCCGGTTGCCTGTATGCAACCAAGCTCACGACAACGGCCGATCCGAATGCTTACGACTTCAATCGTTCGATTATCATGCTCTGCTGCGTCATCCTGGGCGGCTTAGGCAGCATCCGCGGCGTAATTTTGGGCGTGTTTTTGCTGCTGGGTTTCGACAACATTCTTTCGCCCCGGTTAGATTCGTGGATTCAGTCTTCGGGCATCACCGAGTCAGTCGGACGTTGGGTCCGCTCGGTGACGTCGGAAGCGTCGTCGCTGCCCCAGATGGTCGATCGCTTGCTAACGTTCAGCAACTGGAAGCTAATGATTTTTGGTCTGGCTTTGGTGCTCATGATGCGATTGCGCCCGAAGGTTTTTTGCCATCGATCAGAATGCAGCACGAATTGCACGAACGCCGTGAAACGTTGGCCGAATAGGTCGACGAGACGAATTTAGAATGAGAATGTCGCTCCTCAACATCCAAAATTTGACGATGCGATTCGGCGGATTAACCGCCGTCTGCGACCTCAATCTGCGCCTTGATTCGGGCAAAGTGTTTTCCGTCATCGGTCCCAACGGCGCCGGCAAAACGACAGTCTTCAATGCGATTACGGGAATCTATGAGCCGACGACTGGCAAAATTGAATTCAAGGGGCGCGAGCTACAGCGTCCCATCACGTGGCAACTTCTGCTTGCGGGGACGCTCGTCGGAGTCATGACAGCTTTGGTGGCGGTCGCTCTGTGTGCAGACATCGACGGCTTGTGGCATGCTACGATCCAGCGGAATTATGATTTTGCCGGGCAAGAATTCAACACCAACCAGGCTTGGCACGATCTCTGGGCATATTTGCGCGGCGAACTGGCCATCGACGCCCTGTCGGGCAACCGCTGGGCCGTGGTCGCCCCCAACGGACAATCGCTGCTGGGGGCGACTGCCAACCGACCCACGCGGGAAGCAGCAGAAAAACTTCGTGAGGAGGTGCGGCGGCTCGTCGATTCCGGCAAACCCATCGAGCCTGTGGAGCGGAATAGTCGTTGGGCAATTCTTTCGGCCAGTGGCGAAGAAACGCTCGTCAGCTATTTGGCACGAGAAACTGCCGAGCGAAATGCGGTTGCAATCAACAACGTACGTGAGTTGAAGCGAAAACGGCAAGTGACTTTGTGGGTTGCGCTTTTCGGCGGCCTGGCCCTCGGAATTGCTGGCACGTATGTCGTTTGGAATCGTGGGCGAAGAACTCCTGACGTGATCACGCTCGCCGGCATTGCGCGGACATTTCAAAACATTCGCCTGTTTGCCGAAATGACGGTGCTGGAAAACGTGCTGGTGGCGCTCGATCGGTTTCAAAGCCGCAACGTACTGCGGATGGTTGTGCCCACGCCCGGTCGCCGCCGCGAGGAAGATGCCCTGCGGCAGCAAGCCGTTGAGCTGCTACAGTTCGTCGGCATCGAAGCGAAAGCGAACTCACTGGCCAGTTCGCTTGCCTACGGCGATCAGCGGCGATTGGAAATTGCCCGCGCGCTAGCAACCAGACCTAAGCTATTGCTGCTCGACGAACCGGCGGCCGGCATGAACCCGGCGGAAACGGGCGATCTGATCAAACTCATTCGCCGCATTCAAGAGCGCCGCGTCACGGTGTTATTGATCGAACATCACATGAACGTAGTGATGGGCATTTCCGATTGCATTGCCGTGCTCGATTACGGCCAGAAAATCGCCGAAGGTACGCCGGAGGCGGTGCGTCGCGATCCGAAAGTGATTGAAGCGTATTTGGGAAAAGAAAGCGAGTAATGTTTGACGATGAGCGGATGAACGGGTGAATCGTATAGCGGCGTGGGCTTGCCCCGCGCTTTCACGCCACGGACGACGGACAACTGACCACGGACAACTGACAATCGTCAACATGCCCGCACTTCTCTCCATCACCGATGCCCGTGCCGGTTACGGCGCCATTGAAGTGCTCAAAGGCATTTCGCTGGAAGTGCAGCCGGGGGAAATTGTCACGATCATCGGCGCGTAACGGGGCCGGCAAAACCACCACGCTGATGTGCATTTCCGGTATCAATCGGCTGCGGGCCGGCAACATCAAGTTCAATGGCCGCGAGATTCAGACTTTGCCGCCTCATGAAATCGTGCGGCTCGGTTTGTGTCAATCGCCGGAAGGACGTAAAATCTTTCCGCGGCTAACCGTGCTGGAGAATTTGGAATTGGGAGCCATCTCGCGCCGCGATGCACCGGCAATTCGCGGCGATATCGATCGCATGTTTGCGTTGTTCCCGATCTTGCAACAGCGAGCGAAACAGCAAGGGGGCACGCTCTCGGGCGGCGAGCAGCAAATGCTGGCCGTGGGGCGAGCATTGATGGCGCGGCCGAAGCTCCTGCTGCTCGATGAGCCTTCGCTGGGACTGGCGCCGCTGGTGGTGGCCAAAATCTTCGACGTGATTCGGCAGCTCAATCAAGAAAGCATGTCGGTCCTGCTCGTCGAGCAAAATGCACTCATGGCTTTGCGGGTCGCCCATCGCGGCTACGTGATGGAAACCGGCGCGATCGCACTCTCCGGCCCGGCGGCCGAGCTTCTCAATAATCAGCGAGTAAAAGACGCCTATCTCGGGCAGTAGGTCGGGCTTCAGCCTGACAAGCCGATCGTCTGACTATTTCTCACCTTCTCACCTTCTCACCGCGCTCTTTGCCGTCTTCCTCGCCGCGGCCTGTCAGGCTAAAGCCTGACGTACGTCTGCCACATTTTTGGGCAGCGACCTCTTACTCGCGCGGCGAATGACCGGCCATTCTTTTCATTTTCTTAGCACTATGTCGACCTTGGTTGACGCTCACTACGCCACGATAAAACGCTTTGAAAATAGGTTTTATGCAGTTCTAACAGCTCGAAACAGGGTCCGAGACTCATGCAGATATCATTATCGGCATAAAGATTGCATAAATGGCGGCGGCCCTAAGGTGGGCAATCCCATTCCCTTTTTTCGCGAGGACCTGTCTATGTTTAACAGGCGGACCAAATTCGGGTTGGTGTTGAAAAGAAGGACCATCGTATTGTTTTTGGCACTCGCGGCCGGATTCCTTGGCCCCAGGGTGTTTTCGCAAGACACGAAGCCTGCGGCTACGGAAGCCACTCCGGCGCCCGCCACTCCGGCAGCAGATGCAACTCCCGCGGTCAAGCCGCCCGAGACGCCGGCATACTTCATAACAGCATCAACCCCAGATGTTACGAAGAAAGACGATCACGGGAACTTGATTTGGCCGGATGCAACGGGTGCCGCGGCAGGAGCATGGGCCAATCCAGGCATTGCTGTTGATGACAAGGGAAAAGTTACCGCGGGAGAAGTCCCCAGCACCTTGACCGTGCCCGATGTTTACGACCGGGTGGTGCATAATGAATTCTCAATCAATTTTGTCTGGACGTTGGTCACCGGCTTCCTCGTCATGTTCATGCAAGCCGGGTTCGCGATGGTTGAAGGCGGATTGTGCCGTTCCAAGAATTCGGCACATACATTCGCTATGAATTTCATGGTGTATCCGCTGGGCTGCTTTGCATTTTTCGTGTACGGCTTCGCATTGGGTTGGGGCAATTGGTACAGCGCTCCCGTGCCGGACGGATGGTATGCATCGTTGGGGCCAGGTACCGCCGTTCTGAACGAAGGCTGGGGAATCAAAGGCGATGCCGATGGCGCCAACGCGGGTGCTTGGAAATATCAACTCGTCGGAACGAAGGGCTTCTTTTTGCAAGGCGTTGAAGACGTCGGCGTGCTGGCGCTTTTTTCTTCGAAATGGTGTTCTTCGATACCACCGCGACCATTCCAACGGGTGCATTAGCCGAACGTTGGTCATGGAAGAACTTCTGCGTCTATGGCTGCTGGGTGGCACTGCCGTATTGCATCTATGCCAACTGGTTGTGGGGCGGCGGCTGGCTGGCTCAGATGGGTAAGAACTGGAACATTGGTCACGGAGCCGTAGACTTTGCTGGATCCGGTGTGGTGCATGCCATGGGTGGCATCATTGGTTTGGCGGGCTCTATTATTATCGGTCCGCGAATAGGCAAGTACATCGATGGCAAGCCGCAGGCCTTTCCAGGCCATAGTTTGCCCATGGCGATGATCGGTACATTCATTCTGGCCTTCGGCTGGTTCGGGTTTAATCCCGGTTCCACATTGGCCGGCACCGACCTGCGAATTAGTGCAATTGTTGTTAACACCATGTTGGCAAGTGCAACCGGTGCCATTGCTGCCATGCTCTTTTTGATGGCCAGCGGCAAGAAGCCGGATCCATCAATGTTGGTCAATGGCATGTTGGCTGGACTGGTGGCGATTACCGCGCCAAGCGCGTTCGTCAACAGTATCGGGGCGGCCATCATCGGAGCAGTTGCCGGAGTGCTAGTGATCCTCAGCGTGTATTTCTTCGACAAGATTGGTGTTGACGATCCTGTCGGCGCCATCTCGGTCCACGGAACAAACGGTTTATGGGGCGTACTGTCGGTCGGCCTGTTCGCGACCGGCCAATACGGCGCCGGCTGGAACGGCGTTGCCCGATCGCAATGGGTCGACAAGGTTGGCTCTGACGGTGTCCGTGGATTGTTCTACGGCGACGCAAGTCAATTGGTCGCGCAGGCCATCGATTGCGTTGTGGTCTTCGTTTTCGGTTTCGTTCTGTCATACATTCTGTTTAAGCTCAGCAATTTGATTACTCCGATGCGTGTCAGTCGCGAGACCGAATTGCAAGGCCTCGACCTGCCCGAAATGGGTGCCCTCGGATGGCCGGACTTCGAGCACACGGGACAGACGACTCCGATGTAGTCTTGAGTTTGGCATTTGCAGTTCAACGTTTAGCCGCCTCGCTCCGGCTGGTCCGGAGCGAGGCGCTCTTACAACCCCTCGCGGATTCGCGCTCTGACCGCTCGGGAGCCCGAATCCGTCAATTTCATATCGAAGAAACGTTGGCTGGTCTCCGCCTGGCCAGTTGACACCCCAACGACTTGGGCGGCTGGAAACAGCTCTGCCCAAGTCGGGGTGTTTGTAAAGCCTTGCTTTCGACTGCCCCCGGGACATCTCGCAGGGCCTCTTCCCTAGACCGCCGACCTCTTTCGGCAAATTGTTCCAGCGGCGATTTGTGGGATTTGAGTCAGCTTCGAGTAAGATAAGTGTTGCCCAAAGACGCCTTTTCCTCGTTCCCGTAGTTCCTATTGACAAAAGCATGGGCGAAAAAAATCAATCAGCAAGCGAACGTCCTACGCCGGGATTAATCGTATGGAAGCCATACGCAGCTGCAATTCTGATGGTCGCAGGCTGTGCTGTTGTCGGATGGGTTGGTCACGAATTCGGGTTGGCCAATCCGAATGTGCTGATGATTTTTTTGGCTGGAGTGGCATTCGTCGCCGCGCGGTTCGCGCATGGACCAGCGATTGCCGCGGCGATTCTCAGTGTATTGATTTTCGATTTCTTATTTGTGGAACCGACTTTCAAATTTGTGCCCAGCGATATTCAATACTTTGTCAATCTCGGTGTGTTGTTGGGAATTGCAATTTTAATCAGCGAGCTAACTTCCCGGCTGCAATCTCAACTTCGCGACTCCCAAGATCACGAGCACCACACCGAGGAGCTTTTTCACGCCTCTCAGCAACGAGAACGCCGCACCGCCGCGCTCTACCAGATCAGCCAGCAATTGACTCGATCGCCGGGCTCAGCCGATTTACTCTTGACCGCCGGAGAACAATTGAGCAGGGCATTTGACAGCGAGGTAGTAATTTATTTGTGCGGCCCAGACCAGGCGTTTCGCCCTTGCTTTGGTCAATTTCCTTCAAGCGTCAACATCGATAATACGGTGAAATGGGTCGCCAAAAATAGACAGGCCGCGGGGCTAGATGCCGAAACTTCCTCGGAACTGACGATTCGTTTTGTTCCCATGATCGGTTCGCAGAGGACCATCGGAGTCTTGGGGGTGCGGCCCAATAATCTGCAGCGCTTTCGCGATACCGAGGATGCCGCATGTTGGAAACCTGCGCGAATCTGATTGCCCTTTCGATTGAGCGCGACCAATCGTTGGCCGACGTGCAGCAAGCGCAACTTCAAATGCAGTCGGAGCAGTTGCGCAATTCGCTTTTGAGTTCTGTATCACACGATCTGCGCACGCCGCTGGCGACCATTGCCGTAACGGTATCCAGTCTTCTGGACGAGTCGGGCGAAACTGACGTGGCATCAAAACGCGAAATCTTGCAGACGGTAGTCGATGAATCGAACCGCGTCTCCCGCCAGGTCGAAAACCTGCTCGACATGGCGCGGCTCAACTCCGGCACGATTGCTCTCAGTCGTGATTGGCATGTGTTCGAAGAATTGATTGGCATCGCGCTGGAACGAATGCACCGCGAACTAGATGGTTACGGTGTACGCGTGAAAATCGCAGACGATTTTCCCCTGCTCTTGGCGACGGAACATCTCCTGGAGCAAGTCTTCGTGAACCTGTTGGACAATGCCGTGCGCTATACTCCGAAAGGAAGCCAAATCGAGATTAGCGCCGTGCGCGTCGCAGAACGTGCCGAAATTCGTATCGCCGACAACGGACCGGGCCTGCCGCCGGGAACCGAAAAGAAAGTCTTTGAGCAGTTTTTTCGTGGATCGAGTCACGTCGCCGACGGTCGTCGCGGCATCGGTCTGGGACTCACGTTTTGTCGCCGCATCGTCGAAGCTCACGGCGGCCAAATGCGTGCGGTCAACCGGCAAGCCGGCGGTGCAGAGTTCGTCATCTCGCTGCCCTGTCCGGACAAAAAAATCGAAGGTACGATGGGTAGAGCGAATGACGAATTCGACGACACCTTGTCCGTGGCCTGAATTTCACTATGTCATCTTCTTCTGCCTCCGCACCGTTGGTGCTTGTCGTTGAAGACGAAGTGCCTATGCGAAAATTTCTGCGGGCATTTCTGTCAGGTGCGGGTTATCGCGCCGAAGAAGCCAGCACGGGTGAAGAGGCTTTGCGAATGGCCGTGCAAAAGCAGCCTGACCTTGTGATTTTGGATTTAGGCTTGCCCGACATCGATGGCCAAGAAGTATTGCAGCGCCTGCGAGAATGGCTGCAAGCGCCGATTATCATTCTTTCGATCCGGAATCAGGACGTGCAAAAAATAACGGCGCTGGACCACGGTGCAAATGATTATTTGACCAAGCCATTTAGCACTGGAGAATTGTTGGCGCGAATTCGTGCGGCCTTGCGGTATGCTTCTCCCATGCCGGGCCAGACCGACACGATCTACCAGTACGGAGGCCTGAAAGTCGATTTGCCGGTGCGCTGCGTTTTTGTCGACGACATCGAAGTGCGATTGACGCCGATCGAATACAAATTGCTGATGACTTTAGTCCGCCACGCTGGAAAGGTGCTGACACATCAATTCTTGCTCGAAGAAGTCTGGGGGACGAAGCGCGCTCCGAGCCGGCAGCACCTGCGCGTGTTCATGGCTGGACTGCGCCGCAAGGTGGAAGCAGACCCCGCACAGCCGCGATACGTGCGTACTGAACAAGGGCTGGGCTATCGACTAGCAAGCGATTGATTTGACGCGCAAAGATTTGATAATGTTCATAACACTTAGCATATGTTTTCTATAAAAATGCTAGTGTTTCCGGCACAACGAGCAGCTCTCTTCGGCAGGCTTGTGAAATTTTGAAATCGCGTCACAGCGGTTTGCTAACTTTTCCTTCGCGCCGCAATTGCTTTATTAGGTGAGAGTTAAGCCACCTCTTTGCCGGCCGTTTTTTCTTTGCCTTCGTTGGTATGGCAATTGCGAACCGCCGAATCGCCTGTGGCTGAGGCCGACATGATTTTGAATGTCGTAGCACGCCCGTTTTTATTTCTTTCACAGTCGAGGACACAGTTATGTGGACCAGGCGGACCAAGTTCAAGTTGCGGTTGAAGAAACAGTCGTTCATTTTGTTTGTGGCGCTGGCCGGAGGTTTTTTGGGTTCAAGAGTGTTTTCGCAGGACACCTCGACCCCACCGGCAGCGGCGCCGGCGGCAGCACCTGCTCCCACGGACACGGCGGCGGCGACGCCTCCCAAGCTGCCAGATTACTATGCGCCAGATCTCGAGAAAAAGGACGACGCCGGCAATCTCTATTGGCCGGATTCAACAGGTGGTCACTCAGGAACTTGGTCAGCTCCTGCCGGCGATGGCAAGGGAGATGTCCCCGCGAATGTCGACAAGGATGGTGTGCTTGACCGCGTGAACCACAACATGTTCTCGATCAACATGGTGTGGACCCTGATCACCGGCTTCTTGGTCATGTTCATGCAGGCTGGCTTCGCGATGGTCGAAGGCGGCTTGTGCCGCTCCAAGAACTCGGCTCATACATTTGCGATGAACTTCATGGTTTACCCGCTGGGATGCTTCGCATTCTTCGTTTATGGTTTCGCGCTCGGCTGGGGCAACTGGTGGAACGCACCGGTGGGTGATGGTTGGGTTCCGACTCTTGGTCCCGGCCTTGCCGTCTTGAATTCCGGCGCCGGTATTGGCGCGGATCCATCGACGCCTGGCGTTTTCAAGTATGGATTGATCGGGACCAAGGGATTCATGCTGCAAGGTGTGGAAGACGTGGCCGTTTTGGCCTTGTTTTTCTTCCAAATGGTGTTCTTCGATACAACAGCGACCATTCCCACCGGAGTTCTTTGCGAACGCTGGTCCTGGAAAAACTTCTGCCTCTACGGTCTGTGGGTCGCTTTGCCTTATTGCATCTACGCCAACTGGGTTTGGGGTGGTGGATGGCTCTCGCAAATGGGTAAAAACTGGGGACTCGGCCACGGAGGTGTCGACTTTGCTGGCTCGGGGGTCGTGCATGCCATGGGCGGTGTCATCGGCTTGGCAGGCGTAATCCTTTTGGGGCCGCGTATTGGCAAGTACATTGATGGAAAACCGCAAGCCATTCCTGGTCACAGCTTGCCGATGGCCTTGATTGGCACATTCATTCTGGCCTTCGGTTGGTTCGGGTTTAATCCAGGTTCGACTTTGGCCGGCACCGACTTGCGAATTAGCGCCGTGGTTGTCAACACAATGTTGGCCAGTGCCACGGGCGCGATTGCCGCTATGTTTTTCTTGATGTTAACCGGCAAGAAGCCTGATCCATCGATGATGCTTAACGGCATGTTGGCGGGTCTGGTAGCCATCACAGCGCCCAGTGCTTTTGTGAACAGCATCGGTGCCTGCATTATCGGTGCAGTGGCCGGCGTGTTGGTCATATTGAGTGTGTACTTTTGGGACAAGATTGGAATCGACGACCCTGTCGGTGCAATTTCAGTCCACGGTGTCAACGGAATTTGGGGTGTCTTGTCTGTAGGATTATTCGCCACAGGACAATATGGTGCCGGCTGGAATGGAGTTGCCCGAGATGAAATGGTCAAGAAGTACGGTTCCGATGGCGTTCGCGGTTTGTTCTATGGCGACCCGAGCCAATTGATTGCACAGGCAATCAATTGCGGAGCGGTTATCGCCGTTGGCCTGGTTATCGGGCTGATCATGTTCAAGATTAGCGATTTGATCGTGCCGATGCGGGTGTCCAAGGAAATCGAAATGCAAGGCCTCGACCTGCCTGAAATGGGCGCCCTGGGCTGGCCAGATTTCGAGCACACGGGCCAAATGGCTGCGATGTGATCGCTGGCTTTACTGTAATTGGATTTCTAATCGCCTCGCTCCGGCATCGCCGGAGCGAGGCGCTTTTCTCAACCCTTCGCGGATTCGCGCTCTGACCGCTCGGGAACCCGAATCCGTCGGATTTCATATCCAAGAAACGTTGGCTGGTCTCCGCCTGGCCAGTTGACACCCCAACGACTTGGGCGGCTGGAAACAGCTCTGCCCAAGTCGGGGTGTTTGGTGAGATTGCTTTTCTGATTGATTTTCTGCCAATTCAGTTGATGTCTCGATGCACGTTTGCTTCGGCTGTGTTACAATCTCGCTGCCGACTTCCAAACGCTCTGATTTCGCCAACCTCGGCCCTCAATTCACAGAAGCGCTTGCATGGACCCCGTCACGCGAGATTCCGCGGAGCAGCAAAACACTGCTGCGCAGCGCCTCAATCCCGCCCTGACGGAATCGAGCATTGATTTGCGGAGGCTCGGTCCACACCCGGGCGACTCGCACGTCTGGCACCAAAGCCCGTGGTTTTGGGTGATGTGCCTCACCGGGGTCGATTATTTCAGCACGCTGGGTTATCAGCCTTCCATTGCCTTTGAAGCCGCCGGTATTCTCGCACCGCTGGCCACGGTGGTGCTGGTGCTGCTCACGCTGTTCGGCGCGGTGCCGGTTTATTCGCACGTCGCCGGTCAATCGCCGCACGGGCAGGGTTCAATCGCCATGCTGGAGCACCTGGTTCACGGCTGGAAAGGCAAAACGCTGGTGTTGATTCTGTTGGGTTTCGCCGCCACCGATTTCGTCATCACCAAAACGCTGAGCGCAGCCGATGCCGCGGTGCATCTCATCCACAATCCGTTTTGGGCTCACATGCCCAACTTTGTGCATGCCGTGGGGGACGACCGGCAACAATTGTTTGTCACCATGTTTTTACTGGTCATGCTGGGCGCGAGTTTCATGCGCGGCTTCAAGGAAGTCATCGGCCTGGCGGTCGTTATTGTTGGCGCGTATTTGTTTCTGAACGTAATCGTGATCGGCACGGGATTGGTGGTTTTACTCGAGTATCCGACCAAACTGGAAAATTGGGCGCTCGATATTGTGCATGGCAACTGGCACATCCATCACGTACCATCTTTAATTACCGGCACGGGCATCGGCTCGATCGCGGCGATTTGTTTGCTGATCTTTCCGAAGCTGGCGCTAGGCCTCAGCGGCTTCGAAACCGGCGTGGCCGTGATGCCGCTGATTCGCGGCAACGACGACGACGATCCACAGCATCCGCTTGGCCGCATTAAAAACACACGCAAGCTGCTGCTTACCGCGGCTCTCATCATGTCGGTTATGCTCTTGGCATCGTCGCTGGTGACCGCCACGCTCATCGAACCCGATCAACTTGGCGATGAGGGATTGGCCCGCGATCGCGCGATCGCTTTTCTCGCCCACGGCCAAGGCGAGCATCCGATCAGTCCCTTGTTTGGCGAAACCTTCGGCACGATTTACGACCTTTCAACCGTCATCATTCTGAGCTTCGCCGGCGCCAGCGCCATGGCCGGCCTGTTGAATTTGGTGCCGCAATATCTGCCCCGTTACGGCATGGCGCCCGATTGGGCCCGCGCTGTGCGGCCGCTGGTGTTGATCTTCACCGCCATCAATTTGTTCGTCACGTGGGTGTTTAATGCCGATGTGAAAGCCCAAGGCGGTGCGTACGCCACGGGCGTGCTGGTGCTGATTTCCAGTGCATGCGTGGCCACGGTGATCGATCGTTACCGCGCCAGCGAAGCTACCGGAGCGTGGCGCGTGCCGTGGCGTTTTGTGGTGATTACCGCGGTGTTCTTCTACACCACGGCGGCCAACATGATCGAGCGGCCCGACGGCATCAAAATCGCCAGTTGCTTCATCGTCGCAATCCTCGTGCTTTCGTTTTACTCGCGGCTGCGGCGCAGCACCGAATTGCGGTTTCAGGGCTTCGAGTTCAACAACATCGAATCGCGTTTTATGTGGGACAGCCTGAAGCACCTGGAATTTCCGGTGTTGGTGCCGCACCGGCCGGGTACCCGCGATTTGGAGGAAAAAGAGGAGCAATTCGCAAGCGGCATCGGATCGCCGAAGAAGTGCCCATTGTGTTTATCGAAGCCGAAGTGGGCGACCCCAGCGAATTTCAGCAAATGCCGCTGATGGAAATCCGCGAAAGCGAAGGACGCTTTGTCATTGGCGTGAGGCGCTGTGTTTCGATCGCCCATGTCATTGCCAGCATCGCGCTGGAGCTTTCCCGCTTCGGCAAGCCGCCGGAAGTCCATTTCGGCTGGTCGGACGAAAACCCGATGGCGGCCAGCGTCAGCTTTTTGCTGTTTGGCGAAGGCAATGTGCCCTGGATGGTGCGCGAACTAATTCGCAAAGCCGAACCCGACCGAAAAAAGCGACCGCAGGTGTTCATTGGCTGAGCGGAGATCGCAATCTAGCCCTCGGCAAAATCTGGTCTGCATTCAAAGGATTTGAATAAGGCATCCTGATTCAAAATGACTGACGAAAAGCATCTTCGACATCCAGCAGCGCCATCCGCAGCCGAGGCTTCGCTGCTCACTGCGGAATCGCGCTGGCTCATCGTCGCCATTGGCATCGTCATCGTCGGTTATCTCATTTCTGCCGCCGTCGGCTGGCCGCAGCACGCCACAGGCTTGATCGTCGCGGAAGGCAATAACCCGACCCACGCGGAAGAGCTGCCCGAGCCGCCCCACTTGCTGACGGTTGTGCCGTTCATTTTGATGCTGGCTGCCATTGCTTCACTTCCGCTGATTGGCCGAATGCAGCATTGGTGGGAAAACAATTTGCACAAGTTCTATGTCGCGGCTGGCCTAGCAACCATTACGGTGTTGTACTTTGCACTGGCGCATCCGCATCCGATTGTCGGCCATTTTCCCGCACATCACATTTCGGAATTACCCGAGGGCCAGAGCATCCATGTCGGTACGGTTGTTGATCTACTGTCCAACGCCATGCTCAACGAATATGCGCCATTCATCATCTTGCTGCTGAGTCTGTACACCATCAGCGGCGGAATTCGGATCGAGGGCGATCTCCCGGCTCATGCTTTGACGAATACGGCGTTTTTGGCCATTGGCGGGGTGCTGGCCAGCTTCATCGGCACGACCGGCGCGGCGATGGTGCTGATTCGTCCGCTGCTGGAAACCAACCGCGAGCGAAAGCATGTGGCCCACACGGTTGTGATGTTTATCTTCATCGTTTGCAATTGCGGCGGGTGTTTGTTGCCACTGGGCGATCCGCCGCTGTTTTTGGGCTACCTGCGAGGCGTGCCGTTTTTGTGGACGCTGAATTTGTGGCGCGAATGGTTGTTCGTCAATTGCGCGCTTGTTGGCAATTTACTTTGTGTGGGATCGCTTCTATTTTTGGCCGCGGGAAGCGGCTCGCGATGTGCTGCGAGAAGAAGCCCGGGTTCACCGTTTGCGATTCGCAGGGCTCGGCCTGAACGTGACGTTGCTGGCGGGCGTCGTGTTGGCTGTGGCGTTTTTGGACCCCAGCAAATCGTTGCCCGGCACCGATTGGCATCCGTGGCTGTTCTTTCGCGAGATGGTGCTGTTGGCGCTGGTGGCGCTTTCGCTGCTCCTGGGTTCGCGGCACACTCGGAAGATGAACAACTTCAACTACGGCGCCATCATCGAAGTGGCCGTGCTGTTTTTTGGCATTTTCATCTGCATGCAGCCGGCACTGCAAATCTTAAACGCCGACGGAGCCAAGCTCGGATTAGACAGTCCCCACAAATTCTTTTGGGCCAGCGGCACGTTATCGTCGTTCCTCGACAACGCGCCAACGTATCTGGTGTTTTTCGAATCTGCCAATGCCCTGACCCATGCGCCGGGCAATGGCATTTTGGCGCTGGAAAGCGGCCATTACATCCGCGAAGATTTGCTCGCAGCGATTAGCTTGGGTTCCGTTTTCATGGGGGCGATGACCTACATCGGCAACGGGCCGAATTTTATGGTTAAATCGATTGCCGAATCGTGGGGCGTAAAGATGCCGAGCTTCTTCGGCTACATGCTTTACAGCTGTACCATTCTGCTGCCGCTCTTGGTGCTGATGACTGTGTTCTTTCTGTGAACACAAATCGGCAGGGTGACTGGCTCCTGGGTGACCGGCGTGGCGCTCGCTTTCGCGCTGTTGCAAAGCCCGAAAGGCGTGTATAACTCTCGCAATTGCGTTCGGGGGAACGCACCCACATCTTACCTATGGGAGGAATGACGATGTATAGATTCAGGCGGAATCTAGCATGGGCGACGGTAATTGCCTCGGTGGTTTGTTGTTTTTCGAGTGCTGCTTGGGCTCAGCCGGCGGCCGGCGGCGACCAACCTGCTGCGGCTCCCGCCGCTGCTTCCGCGCCGCTGACAGTGGGCGATCTCAAGGTGATGGCCGATACGGTTTGGGTGCTCATCACGGCCATGCTCGTGTTCTTCATGAACCTGGGATTTGCTTGCGTCGAGTCGGGCTTTTGTCGGGCAAAGAATGCGGTCAATATTTTGTCGAAAAACTTCGTGGTCTTCGCGGTGACAACCATCGGCTTTTGGCTCATCGGTTGGGGATTGATGTTTGGCAATGGCACCGGACCGCTCGGTGAAAAAGGATTGATTGGCACCGAGGGTTTGGTTGCCGTCGGCGGCGCCGACAATAGTCCCGCAGTGGGCGAGGCGAATTACCAGGGAGACTATTCGGCCATTAGCTGGACCGGCGTGCCGCTGTGGGCAAAATTCTTCTTCCAACTCGTGTTTGCCGGAACCGCCGCGACCATTGTTTCGGGTGCGGTGGCCGAGCGGATCAAGTATCACTCGTTCATTCTCTTCAGCTTCATCATGGCGATGGCTATTTATCCGGTGGTCGGCCACTGGATTTGGGGCGGCGGCTGGTTATCGCAAAAAGGCTTCCTCGATTTCGCCGGGTCCACGCAAGTTCACTCCATCGGTGGCTGGGCTGCACTGGCTGGTATTTTGGTGTTAGGCCCGCGCATCGGAAAATATGGACCCGGGGGAAAAGTGAATGCCATCCCGGGCCACAATCTGGCGCTGGCCACGATTGGCTGCTTTGTGCTGTGGTTTGGCTGGTTCGGTTTCAATCCTGGCAGCACCATGGCGGCTGATCCTGGCGCGATCGCCGAGATTGCTGTCACCACCAATTTGGCCGCAGCAGCCGGCACACTGACCGCCACGTTGACGGCCTGGTTGTTATTGGGTAAGCCAGATTTGGGAATGACGCTCAATGGTTGCCTGGCGGGCCTGGTCGCAATCACCGCGCCTTGTGCGTTTGTGTCGGCCGGCATCTCGATCGTGATCGGCGCTGTTGCCGGCGTGCTGGTTGTGTTAGGAGTGCTGATGTTCGATCGGCTAAAGATCGACGACCCGGTCGGCGCCACCAGCGTCCACTTGCTCAACGGCGTGTTCGGCACGCTGTGCGTCGGATTGTTTGCCACAGCCGATCGCATTGGACGCTCCGGCAATGCCAGCGCCAAGCCCGGCTGGTTGACCAATGGCGGAACACCCGACCAGCTCATTACGCAGCTCTGGGGTGTGTGCGCCACCGCAGCCTACGTTTTTGTCGTGGCATTGGTGGCCTGGGTCATTCTGAAGCTCACCATCGGCATCCGTGTCAGCGCGGCCGAAGAGCACGAAGGCCTGGACGCCGGTGAACATGGCAATGAATGCTATTACGGATTCCAGATGGTCACCGATTCACGGACGACGTGAAAAGCAATCGGCCGCCGAGACGTACGTCCGAAGCGGCTCACCCGGGCGGCGCTTCACAGAAATGCGAAGCGCCGCCCTTTTTTGCGATCCGGTTGTTGTGGCCATTTCGCTGTATTGCCAAACGATGACGACGCTCGGTTATAATGCATTCAGCCCGCCATTTGTTTTTGACTTCCGAATTCTGACTCCCGACCGATACCGTCGCGCGATGTACTGACTCCTGACCCCAATCCCTGACTCCTCTTCTCCAATGCTTCTCGACTCCTTCGGCCGTGTCCATAACAGCTTGCGGATCAGCGTGACCGATCGCTGCAATATCCGCTGCTTTTATTGCATGCCGGCCGAAAATGTGCAGTTCAAGCCGCGGCACGAGTTGCTCTCGTTTGAAGAGATTGTTCGCTTTGTCGAAGTGGCGGCGCGGTTGGGCATCGATAAGCTACGGCTGACCGGCGGCGAGCCGCTGGTGCGGCAAGACGTGCCGACGCTGGTCAAACTGCTGGTCGAGGTGCCGGGCATCCGCGAAGTGGCGCTCACGACCAACGGCATTTTGTTGGCCGAACAGGCTGCGGGGCTCCGGTCGGCCGGCCTGCACCGCTTGAATGTCAGCCTCGATGCGATGTCGGAAGCCACGTTTGAAAAAATTTCTCGCCGCACCGGGTTGCAGCGCGTCTTCGACGGCATCTTTGCCGCGCAGCAAGCCGGCTTTTGCAAAATTCGCCTGAATGCGGTTTCCATTCGCGGCATCACCGAAGACGAAATCGTCCCGCTGGCCGCGTTCGCGCGGAAACAGCGGCTGGAACTGCGGTTCATCGAATATATGCCGCTGGATGCCGACCAGCATTGGGATCACGATCAGGTCCTCAGCGGCGACGAAGTGCGGTCGATCATCGATCGCGAAGTCGGCACGCTCGCGGCGCTACCGGTCGAAGACCCCAGCCAGCCGGCGACCGATTTCGAATATGCCGACGGCGGCGGCCGCGTCGGTTTTATCAACCCGGTCACGCAGCCCTTCTGCGGCGCGTGCAATCGCTTGCGTCTGACCGCCGAAGGTCAAATTCGCAACTGCCTGTTTTCCACCGTCGAATGGGACGCCCGCGCATTGCTGCGCGGCGGCGGAACCGACGAAGAATTGGCCTCGCTCATCACAGCCTGCGTCGCCGCCAAAAAACCCGGTCACGGCATCGACACGCCCGAGTTCATCCGTCCCCAGCGCGATGTACCAAATCGGCGGGTGAATTCCGCCTGGCCGGCCCGATATTTAGCCCCGGGGTGATTACACCGGGGGCAATGCGGATGGAATTGATCAATCGGCTTGGAGTGAAGACGGTTTACCCCGGGTGTTTTCACCCGGGGCTAATTGTTTCCCGCGCCGCTCGCGTTGTGCCCATTGTGCCGTCGTGGTTCAATGAATGTCGTTCGGTAATCACGGCCATGATTCACCACAACGACACGACGGACACGACAAAACCAGTTCGAGAGTGACCGCATGTCCTGCTTCCGCTGCTATCTCGTGCCGACTTTGCTGCTGCTGCCGGTGATTTTCGTCTGCGGCAAGCTGCTGCTGACGCAAGTGAAGTCGAGCCACGACTCAGAGGGCATTTTGGCGGTGGATGAACAGTTGCTCAACGATCGTTGGTTGTACGGTGCTCAGGCGTACTCTCGCGGCTGGCCGTGGGTATTTGACCGCACAATCGATGCCCTGCCGTCCATCTCTACCCAGGTCCGACAATTTGTCAGGGTGTACTTTTCCTGGTCGATTCTCACCGCCGACATTGCCATTCTGCTGTTAGCGCTGGCGCAATTGTCGGATTCCTCCGCTGGAATTGGCGCGGAGAAATCAGTCTACGATTTTCGCTGCGCACACTGCTCATCCTCGTCGCCGTGGCTGGCATTACGTTTGGCTGGCTGGCCAGAGAGTATGACGGGTGGAAACGAGAACAAGCGTTTCGAGAGCGACTGGCGAAAAAACAAATCGTGCTCTCGCTGCCCGCATACGATGGTCCGGAGTGGCTGCGGCGATTATGGCCCGAGGATCAATTGATCATCTTTCAGCGCGCCGACACAATCGATGTGATGATCAAAGGTCCGCCCGATTATGCCCGACTTGGAGGCAGCATTGCGGGAAATGCCTTACCTGTGCAATGTGTGGGTGAGCAGTTTCTCTCGGCTGCGGGTGACTGATCCCTTGGCGTTCGCCAAAGTTCGGCAGCTCAAATTAGGCGCCACGCCATTGGAGGACGAGACGCTGGGGCAACTGCAGTCGCTGCCGTCGCTTATGTACCTGGAAATCAGTGGATATAACAACCACGGCTTTTCCGATGCCGGCCTGGCATCGATCGGCAAATACGCCGCGTTGGAAACGCTCGTCATAGATGATACGAACATTACCGATGCGGGCGTCGCGCAATTGGTCGGCCTGAAACGGCTGCGGCAGCTCGATTTGTCGGCCACCGCGATCACCGATGACGTGATGGACTCGCTGGTGCAAATGAAATCGCTCGAAAATCTGTCGATCCGTGATACACGAGTGTCGCAACCAGCCATGCGCCGTTTGCTTGAATTGCCGAATCTCAAACAAGTCGAGATTAGCACGGGTGCCAGCCGCGGACGTTCCAGCGAAATTCACGATCTGCTGCAAAAGCACATCAAGAACGTGGACGATTTTTAGTTCACTCAGCTCCTGATGTATAAACCGAGAGCCGAATAGGTCGCTTTGTTCGCACCGACGTTGTGACCGCCGTGCCGTCGTGGTTCAATGAATGTCGTTAGGGAATTACAGCGACGATTCACTACAACGATCGCGACAGACACGGCGGAAACGAATTCGAGAGTGACCGCATGTCCCGATTCCGCCGCTCTCTCGTACCGGCTTTGCTGCTTATGCCGGTGATTTTCATTTGCGGCAAGCTGCTGTTGACTCCGGTGTGGCGGCCGGAGACGATAGAAGACGTGGAGCGAGCCGATGAAGGAGGCGTGCTGCCCCTCGGCTCCGGCTCGGTCGGACAAATGGTTTGGCCCTGGGTCTTTTGGGAAACAAAGAATCTAATTGAATGGGGCACCGACTGGGGCAAAAGGCTGCTGTTTTCGTGGTGGCTGCTGGCCGCCGACGCCGCAGTCCTGATCATGGCCCTTGCCGCAGTGGCAGCTGGGCTCGTTTGGCATCGACGCCGGCGTGGACGCTGGCTGCGATTTTCGCTCCGCGAGCTGCTTGTACTAGTGACTCTTGCAGCGATTGCGCCGGCGTGGTGGGCACAGGAAAATGTGCGGTCGCAGAAAGAACACCAAATTATCGAAGAGCTCAATTCGATGGGCGTGTATTGCCAAATTAATTATGCGGGGCCCGATTGGCTGCGTCGGTTATATCCTGCGGTCTTCAATGAGCTGGTTTTCAGTCACCGAGCTACTTGGGTCGACGTCAACACACCCGTTGCTTCGGAAGACGCGAATCGTCTGCTTTCGTTGCTGGGGCAATTGCGGCACGTTCGCCTGCTTGCAATCCGTGCCGATGTGGTCGAACCTGCGATGTCCGAAGGAGCAGAGAAGGTTGCCCCATTCATATCGTCGGCGCGCAGGGTTAACTGGTCATGGCTCAATACGGTGGAGCAGGTCGAGATGGGCGCTGCTGGGGACGATAGCACATTGCAAGTGCTGGCTGGCCTGCCGCACTTGAAATTCTTATTGATTTCCAAATGCCCCCATTTCAGACACGGGATTGTCTTACTTCTCGAATTGTTGGACGTTGGAGTCCCTTTCTCTTAGCGGTGCGAATGTGACCGATGCCGGAGTGGCCCACCTCGTTAATTTGACGCGGCTCACCAATTTGGATCTTACTCGAACGCAAATTACAGATGGGTCGATCGACACACTTCTGAAGCTCAAGCCACTGGCGCAACTGTATGTCAATTGTGAACATCTCACCGACCGCGGCGTCCGGCGCTTGCTCGAACTGCCCAAGCTGTACATTCTGTATTATCCAAAACAAAACGTTTCGGACGAAACGAGCAAACTGATCGACGACTGCATGTTGGAACGTGCGAATCGACGATTAACGGACACTCGCAAGGGCAGCTAAACAATGGCCATCCGCCTTAGATTCAGCCTCCGCTCGTTATGGATTGCGCTCACTATCGTGGCGGTGCTCTTGGGCTGGGTGGCATGGAACCTTCACCAAGTTCGCGAGCGCGTGTGGCTCCAGTCGAACATTGGCGGTGTGTGGTTTGGCGGAGCGGCAAATCCGGGTCACAGTTTGCCGCTTGTGTGGTCGCTGCTGGGCTGCGAGCCAAATTCTGATATCTACGTAGCGGATTCGCTGCCCGTCGAGACCATCCACCGCTTGCAGACTGCCTTCCCGGAAGCAGAAATCCACTGCGTGCCCGACCCCCGCGACTATAGTCCACACGGTCACGACTACACCGGCCCGCCGATTCCGCCCGGCAGCAAAATGCGACATGTCGAACTTCCACGAACCGATCCCGACCGGCGACAATGAAGTGCGCCGTTCCCAAGTTTAATTCTACAGCCAATCGCCATGTCGGGTTTCGCCGCTATCTCGTGCCGGCTCTGCTGCTTCTGCCGGTGATCGACACGAAATCATAACTGGCTCATTTCCGCGATTGACATTTTATACCGATGTACATTATAATGATCGCCGTGTGTCTTTGGCAGTTGCCCGAAAAAGCCCCAGGGTTGCAACCCCCGGGCTTGGGCGAAGAAGATTACCACAGCATGTCACCATCCACTGTTCAAGCGCTCGGAAGCTAAAAAGCTGCGTTTTGCCGAGGGAAATCATGATTTTGGAAAACCGCCAAATCGTCGAGGGTGCAGTGAGGGGGCGATGTGCGCCGAAAAGTGCCGTATTTTCTAGGGTTTTGTTCCAAACATTGCTCCCTCGATTTTATTTTTTGTTCGCGCGCTAGTGCGCTGACCGCCGTTTTCCCGATAGAAATGGCGATTTTTGGGAATCAGTCGCACGATCGTTGTACAAGTGGAAGGCCGATGCCGCGTTTTTCCCGAGTGTTTTTGAGTTTGTCGCTTGTCATTTGTCCCTCGTCCTTCGTCGGACGTCTTCCAACCAGGAACAAAGGACCAAAGACAAGCGTCAAAGAACCGCATTTGCCGGAACGATTGCAAAGTCGGCAAAAAGTAGGTGCCCTTGCCGAGTGGCACGAGGAATTGCCAAGAGATCTCGCACTTCAGGTCCCGCTCGGCAAGCGAGACCTACCAACTTTGCAATCGTCCTGCCACGTTTGCGTTGCCGCTGCCCCACGAGCCGGGTATGATGCAGGCGGTATGGCTGCTGGCGTTTGGTCGTTTGGCTCATAGACATCTCCAATCCAACTGACTAGCGAGCAAGTTTATGGACACGCTTCGAAGCCAAGTCGCCCGGGCCCGTCGTCGTTTGGTGATCCAGCAATTTCTGGGCGTGCTCGTGTGGTGCTTGTTTGCCACGCTGCTGGTTGCTGCGCTGGCCATTGGGATGCAGAAGATTTGGCTTGTGGGCATTGATGGTTGGCAGTGGGCAGCCAGTTGGCTCGGTGGTGCGGTCGTCTTGGGCTTGCTGGCCGCGATTGTATGGACACGATTGTTTCGCTTGCCCGAATTAGACGCCGCCATAGAACTAGATCGTCGCTTCGGTCTGAAAGAACGTGTTTCCAGCGCCTTGGCTCTGCAACCGGAGGAGTTAGACACTTCCGCCGGACGGGCCCTGATGGACGACACGTTGCGCCGTGTTAGACGGCTGGAAGTCGACGAGCGCTTTCCGGTCACGGTCAGCCGCCGCGCTTGGTTGCCGCTCGTTCCCGCCATTGCGGCTTTCGCACTGTGCTTCTTGGCCGATCCCACACGGTCCGATCAGGGCGACGCCAACGCCAACACGGTGGCCATCACGAAGCTAATCAAGGAATCGATCGATCCGCTGCGAAAAAAAGCCGAAGAGCGCCGGCAGCAGGCTGGCGAGCAAGGATTGAAAGAAGCCGAAGAACTGCTCAAGAAACTGGAGGAAGGCACGCGCGATCTGGCCAAGAAAGATCAATCAGATCAGCACGATGCGTTGTCGAAGCTCAATGATCTGGCGAAAGAACTCGAGCAGCGCCGCGATAAACTTGCCGAAGGCGAAAAGTTCAAAGAGCAACTAGCGGCCATGAAAAACTTGCCCACCGGCCCGGCGGACAAGCTCGCGCAAGACCTGAAGAACGGCGATTTGAACAAGGCGCTCAAAGAGCTGGAAAAGCTCAAACAGGAATTGGCTTCCGGCAAGCTTGATCCGCAAAAGCAAAAAGAGCTGACCGATCAGATGAACGCCATGAAAGACGCCCTGCAAAAAACAGCCGATGCCCATCAGAAAATGCAGGAGAAATTGAAGCAACAAATCGAAAAGGCCAATAAAGCGGGCGATCAGCAATTGGCGAAGAATCTGCAACAACAATTAAAGCAGCTACAGCAACAGCAGCCGCAAATGAATCAGCTGAAAGACCTGGCGAACAAATTCGGCCAGTGCGCCCAGAGCATGAAGCAGGGCGACACCGGGCAGGCACAGGCGGCGCTCAATCAGATGGCCGCTGAATTGGCGCAGATGCAACAAGAGGCGGCGGAAATGCAGATGCTCGACGGGGCGCTGAGCGAAATCGACGAGGCCAAATCGGCCATGAGCGGCAGTGGCAATTGCCCCGGCGGCAACGAGCTCGGCCAACAAAAGAATGCTGGCATCAGCTTTTCCGACCACGGCAAGGCCGAAGGCGCTGAAGGTCCCAGGCCGGAAAAAGCGCACGACACGAAATTGTACGACACCAAGGTCAAGCAAGATGTCGGCAAGGGGTCGTTTGTCGTCAATGGACTAGTGCAGGGCCCCAACGCCAAAGGGCAAGTGATGGAGGAGATCAAGGGCCAGGTCGAGGCCGCGAAACGAGAATCGGAAGACCCGCTGACCGGTCAGCGTCTGCCGCGCCAACAGCGCGACCATGTGCAGCAATACTTCGACGCTTTCCGCAAAGGCGGAAACTGAGCGGTTTTTTCGGCCCATCGAAGTGCCGGATTTTCGAGTTATACTGGAAGTATGCTTGCTTCCAAGATACTGCTATTCGTTTTCGCTGCGCTGGCTTCGGTCGCCTCGGCCGACGTGAAAGTCGTCGAAGAGCGCTGGCCCGACGGCTCGCTCAAAGTGCATCGCGAAATGAGCCTGGATGTCCGCGGCCGACCGGTTCCCAATGGCATGGAAACGAAATACTCGCTCGGCGGCATCAAAGAAAGCGAGTACACCTATCGGTTTGGAATGTTGGATGGCCCCTGGCACGAATACTACGCCAACGGCAAGCTGAAAGCCGAGGGCACGTTGCATAACGGGCAGAAAGAGGGAGTGGAAACTCTGTACTCCGATTCCGGCCAAAAACAGGCCGAGAACAATTACCACGACGGCCAACGCCAAGGCAAGCACATTGTATGGTTAGGTTCGCGCAAAACGTTAGAGGCCGAATACGATAAAGATCAGCTCACGGGCACCTATCAGGAATGGTATGGCGATGGCAAGCCCAAGCTGGTGCAACATTACCGTGCCGGCGTGCTAGATGGCGCCGAGCAGCGCTGGTATCCCGGCGGCGCAAAATACACAGAGGCGAACTATGTCGCCGGACACCGAGACAGCGATTTTCGCGAGTGGCATTCCAATGGTCAGTTGAAATACGAGGCCAGTTACAAGAACGGCCTGCCCAACAGCAAATTTCAGGAATGGTATCCCGATGGGGCGCTCAAATCGCAGGGCGAGTACGCTGAGGGCTCGCCCACAGGCGCTTGGAAAGAATGGCATGAAACCAAAGAGCATCCGCTAGCCGCCGAACGCAGCTACAAGCACGGCCAGCCAGACGGCAAACAGGTCACTTACCACGAGAACGGCCAAAAACGACTGGAAGTGACTGCCGTTGAAGGCCGCCGCGAAGGTCCATGGATCGAATGGTACGACAACGGCCAGGTGCGTTCCACGGGCAGCTACTTCAAAGACGAACTGCACGGCGAGGTCAGCTACTGGTACGAAGACGGCCGACCTTGGGCCGTCAATAACTACTACCGCGGCAAACCGGTTGGCCACTGGGTGGAATGGGATAGAGACGGTAACGTGACGTCCGACAAAATCCGCAATCCCAAGTCGGGCTATTGACCGACGATGAAGCCGCGAACGCTGGTCGCGTCGCCCGGCCGGCTCGCATCAGCCCTTGAATTTCTGCGGCAGGGTGTACGAGTAGAGCATTGTCACCGCGCCGGCCGACATCAGGCTCCAAGGCACCCATTCTGGCGGCGTAACGGTAACCACGCTCGGGCCGCCGTCTTCACTGGGATTGTTGATTGTGGCCTGATCGATCAGCGTCGATTCCACACCCACGACCAGCAGGAACAGCCCCAATCCGAGAAATAATGCCCGCCACATGCTCAACACCTCCTGCGATGAAAGCAATCCTTGGCCTCGGTAGCCGTCGCCAAGCCATGCACCGGCCTAACGAGGCTGCCCCGATTCATCATCGACTTGTGGAGTGTGGTAAACTCAGCGGCTCCTAAGTGACTCCGCTTGTAGCGAGGATACCGCGCTTAGCGACGTCATAGACCGCGGTATCCGCAGAGTTTCCGCGGACAGTGTTGCAGGGCAAAATGCTCATGTCGAAAACTCATGGAGGTGAGCTGGCGGAAAGGATCATGGCCTTCTTTTGGTTTGGCATTTCCGCCAATGTAATTTCCAGGGCTTCGGAAACACCGTTTTGGATAGTGTTTCCTTTGCTCTTGTTCGCTGTGGCTGCGCTCGGGCTTCTGGCGCTGGCATGGATGGTGCGACGGGCGAAGCAAATCAATAGTCGCCCTGGGCAATTCGGAATTGCCGCATTGCTGCTGGTGATGTTTTACCTCGCCGTACTTTTCGGTTTCGTGCAGTGGTTGGTTGTGCGGATGAGAGCACACAATGCAGTCGCGACCACTGACCAATCGGCATATCTCAAGGTCCTGCCAATATGTGCGGTCTTTGTCGTACTTTCGCTTCCCGCCGCGCTTTGGCTTGTCGAGGCCACGCTCTGGACTGCCGTACGGTTGACACGCTGGCTCATCCATACGAATATCAGCGATTCGGATGACCACCAGTTCCCGACTGTCTGATCGGACTGGGCACGTCAACGCAAACGGAGACGGCGCAATTGAACGCCGTTCTATTAGAAGATGAAAATTGGCATCGTTGGCTATCAAGGCTCGGGGAAAAGCACGTTGTTTCATTGGCTCACCGGTGTGAAGCCTGACCCGGCGCTCGCGCATGTGTCGCAAAGTGCGATGGCGCCGATTCCCGATCCGCGCATTGAGCCGCTCTGTGGCATTTACCATCCGAAAAAAGTGACGATGGCGGCACTGGAAATTGTCGATACGCCGGGCCTGTCGCGCACTCATGAAGGCAACGCGGCACGCTTGGCGCTGATTCGTGAGGCTGGCTGTCTGTTGCTGACCGTCGCCGGCTTTGGCGGGGCCGATCCGCTGGTGGACTTGCGCACGTTCGAAGAAGATCTGCTGCTGGCCGATCTTGACATCGTTGCCAGTCGCGTGCAGCGATTGGAAGAATCGCTCAAAAAACCGCGGCCCAAAGATCAGCGTGAACAAGAAGAACACGAACTGGCAGCGCTCAAAATTGTGCAAGCCACGCTGGAAGCGGGCAAGCATGCCCGCGAGGCGCATCTTTCAGAGGAGCAGTGGAAATGCACACGGTCCTTCCGTCTGCTCACTGAAAAGCCGAAAATGGTGCTCGTGAATCTGGCCGATGACGATCCGCCTGATCGCTATCCACCGCCTCCGGGGGCTAACGCTGCGGGGTCCCCAGAGTCGGGCACCGCTGGTTCTGCCAGTGCTTCCCTAGCCTGGGCTACGGTTCCCCTGCGGCTAGAAATGGATTTGGCCGCCATGACTCCCGAAGAGCGCCACGCTTTTGAAAAAGAATTTGGTCTGGAGCGGGTCGATCGCGACCATGTGATCCGGCAAATCATGACTGCATCGGGCCAAATGTTGTACTTCACGGCCGGCGAAAAAGAAGTCCGCTCCTGGATTCTTCGCATTAATGGCTCGGCGCTGGAATCTGCCGAAAACATTCACACCGACTTGGCCCGTGGTTTCATTCGCGCGGAAGTGATGCGTTGCGAAGACTTGTTGCGCTTGGGCAGCGAGCGCGAAATTAAAGCCCACAATCTAATGCGCCAGGAGCCGAAAGACTACGTCGTCCAGGACGGCGATATCTTGCACATTAAATTCAGCGTTTAAGTTCGTTGGGGTTGACCGGCGTCGTTAGAAACGTGATGAGATCGCGCAAGTCGTTGATCGAAATTGTCTTCTCGAGTCCATCGGGCATGATCGATTTTGGCGAGGCGGTGCGCATTTCAATCGCTTCGCTCGGCAAACTGAACTTTTGACCGGCGGCATCGGCATAGTCTTCAATGCCGTCGTCGCCCGGCTTGGGAAGACGCAAGCCGACGCGGCTCTGGCCCTCTTTTGTGACGAGGATGTAAGGCTGAAACTCTGGTGCAATTTCTCGACTGGGTTGCAAAATGGAAGTAACAATCCGCTCCCGAGAGCTAGTGCGTCCAACTTGCGTGAGGTCGGGACCAATGCGGCCACCACGGCCGTTGTATTGATGACATACACTACAGCGTGCGCCAACTGAGCTGAAAAACAATCTGCGGCCCGCTGCGGCATCACCGGGAGTTTCAAGGAGTTTCATCCAGGCTGCAATGTTGTCGGCTGGTGGCTTCTGGTCATCGGCAGCGTGTTCCGATCGCGCAAGACGCAGCACGGTTTCGGCCGTGTGCTTGAGCACGAGATCACGATCGTCGGCTGCCAGCCGGTTTAGCAGTTCGCGATGCTGATCGGCAGCGGCTGCCAATCCCATCATTGCTTCAGCTCGTATTTCCTTGTTTTGTTGCTCGTCCTGCGCGATTTTTGCAAGTAATTTAAAACGATCGTTCTTGGTCTGTTGAGCCAAGGCCCGCACGGCCTCCAATCGCAGAGGGGTATAGTCACTTCGAAGATACTGCTCCAGTCGGTCGCTGGTCAGAAACTTGTCGTCCGGCGATAACAAATTGAGCATTAACGAACGCGCGGCTGGCGAGCGTGAATCATTCTCCAGTTCGCGCACCAGGAGGGCATTGGCAAGACCAGAAGTTGTTTGTGGCCGATCGCTGCTAAGCCAATCAACCGCCGCTAGCACGGCCAGATAATATCTCGAATCGCTCTGCGGTTCATCGAGCAGCCTGGCCACTTGTTCGCGGAGCGCGGCGATTCGATCGTCGGCGATCCAGCGAACGGCAAACAAGCGGACATCTGCCGACTCGTCAGTCAGCGCTTTGGCAAGATATTTTTCAGCGTCCGCCGTTCCTTTGATGAGGAGCGCTTCCAGATAGCCAAGACGAACTTTGGCATTGGTCGATGACTTCAGCAACCGGGATACAAGGTACTCGGCTTTCGAACCTGCCCAAACCCCGGCGGCACGCACAAAGGGATCTTCAGCGGCCAGCGCGGCATCTATGTCGGCGGTTTGAACGACCGTTGGAGCGGTTTTAAGTGAACCATCAGAGTGGTTAACTCGCGCTTCATCTTCCTTCGGCAAAATCAGATGCCAAATCCGACCATGTCCATGGACGCCGTATTCGCGGCGAATCCAATCGCCGAAGTAAAGAGAGCCGTCGGGCGCCGCGGCCATTCCTGTGGGCCTGAAATCCGCATCGCCTTGCACGACAATTTCCCGCTGGGCGGAAAACGATGCGCCCCTTGGCACAAGAGTATATGCCTCGACGCAATGATCGCCCCAACTGGTGACCCACAGCCTGCCATCGTGCAAAACGATAGCCGTCGGGGCTTCGCCGACACCGCAGACCATGGGCAACGTGCCCGGCAATTCTCCGTTCCAGGCTTGCAAGGGGTGAAGACCCGATCGGCCATAGCGGAAGCGAAAGCCGTAATCGCCCCCGGGCACAACGTCGACCAGCCGGCACGGAGGCGATGCGTCAGGGTCGTTATCGGCCGCAAAAATTCGTCCGCCGGGCATGACACAAAAACTGAACGGATTCCAAAACCCAATAGCGAAACGTTCGAGCTTCTTTCCGTCTTGCGAGCAGCGGAACATGCTGCCTCCTTCCCCCTGGCCCGTGAGTGCGATTTCATCGGAGCCCACCAGGCGAAATTCCATGCCGTGGTTTTCTCCCATGCTCGCCAACAGGGCTCCATCGGAGGCAATTGCGATTCCCTCCAAGCCGTTGTGCGGGTAGGTGTCGGCCGTCTCCAATTTCAGAATGGTTTGGGTTTCATCGGCCTTGCCGTCGCCATCGGTGTCGCGCAGCAATTGAACATCTTGTCGAGAGGCCACGTAGACCGCGCCATCCGGACGCACCAGCAGGTTCATCGCATTTTTGAATCCCTCAGCGAAGGTGCTCCAACGATCGAGCCGACCATCGCCATCAGTATCGGCAAACATGCGAATGCGATCGCCGTCTGGCCCGGGGTAGTCTTTGGGCCGCTGATGCGTGTGCGATTCGACCACCAGCAACCGTCCTTGATGATCGAACGCCATGCCAATCGGCGTAACGATGTCCGGCTCCGATGCAACAAGTTCCAACCGATATGAATCGCGACTCAGACGAGGTTCGGCCGCCGTGCTCGTCGCAGCGGCAATCAATAGTCCAATGCAAGACACCCAGATGCTGTTTCGTCGCTGAACGATCATAGAGTCATCCATTGTGCAAGCCACCTGATGCGCCGAACGATACTGTTCAGACGCAGGCGGGACTTTTCGTTGGTGTTTTATCGGTGCCACGCGTCTAGTGCAGTTCCATTTTACGTATAGCGGTATCCGCAGTGCCGGAAGTAGCGGCGGCATTCGGTTTCGTTGAACTCTTCCAGAATGCGGCCACAAAGTTCTCAAAGCTTATCGACGGTGCGCTCGCGCCGTCGCGGAGCAGCTTCTTCAGTTTTGAAAATGCCAGCTCAATGGGGTTGAGGTCGGGCGAGTAGGGTGGCAGATAACGTAGTTCAGCGCCGGCGGCTTCGATGGCTTGCCGCACCCCCTTCACTTTGTGGCTGGATAGATTGTCCATCACCACGATGTCGCCCGGCCGGAGCGTGGCGCGAAGTGTTGTTTGATCCACGCGAGAAAGAGGGAGCCGTTCATGGCGCCATCCACCGTCAGCGGGGCCACAAAACCTTCGGCCCGCAAGGCTCCGAGAAAGGTCGTCGTTTGCCAGCGCCCCGAGGGTGTCTTTTCGGTCAGGCGCGGCACCTTGCGGCGACCGGCCATAGATGCGGGTCATGTTGGTTTTGGCCCAGGTTTCGTCGATGAAGACCACCTGGCGTGGATCGATCGCCGCTTGGGACGCCGCGCCACTCCAGACGCCGATCCGCCACGTCAGGACGTTCCTGCTCGGAGGCGATCAGCGTCTTTTTTTTCGCGTTCGTTCCAGCGCACGCGCAAGCGTTGCAGATCGTTTGCAGGCACACTTCTTGGCCCCGTTCCGCTTTCAGGTCGGCTTGCAGTTCACGTAGATAAATGTCCGGCCGCGCGTCGATCTTGGCTAACAACCACTCGGCCCAAGCTTGCCACTTGGGCTTGCGGTCACGCGTCGTCTTCGCGGCAATCTGACCTTTCTCGCGACGGTGCTGCTTAATCCGTCGGACCCAAGATTCGGAGACGCCAAACCGCAACGCCACGGCTTGAGTCCCTACATTCGCATCGCACGCAGCCAGCACTTGGCTACGAAACTCCTTCGTGTAAGCTTCCATCGACCACCTCCTTGAGATGGCCCCAGCTTAACCAGTTCGCCTAGAGGGCGCGTAGAGCCTCGGTGGAAGCGCTCTATCGTGTCAGGTGGCAACACGAAAATCAATCAGAAGGCACGCGAGTCTGACGCAGTTACCCTCGGCGAAAGGTCACGGCCGACAAATCGAGGGGATCAGCACGCTTTTTAGAACATGCATTCCTCGGTTCCCATTCGCTGTAGCCAGCGGAAATGGGAAGCCAGCGCGGTCAAAAAGCTCTCGTTTGCTTTGTATCGCAGTCCGTACTGCTTGCACGTCTGCTCGACTAACGGGGAAAGCGCCGCGTAATGAACATGGCAGATTTGAGGAAACAGGTGATGCTCGATTTGAAAGTTCAATCCTCCGACGAACCAGGAAAGTAAGCGATTGCTGCGGGCATAATCTACCGTCGTCTCAATTTGATGTGCGGCCCAGGCGTTTTCGATCCTGCCGGTGTCTTCGTCCGGCATCGGAAACGCCGATTCCTCAACACAATGCGGCAACTGAAAAACCGCGCTCAGCGTTAAGCCCTGCACAATCGAAGTTGTCAAATAGAGCGAAAGCACAATCCACGCCGGATGCAATAACATCGGCAGCACCAGGGCGAGTGAAAAGAAAACGGCTTTTCCGCCAATAAAGCCGGCCAGATCCCACCCTTTCGGCCTGCGCAAGCATATCCGCCAACCCGACCGACAGCGACGTCGTGAAAATCGTCATACAACTGCCACTTGATTGGCAGAAAGCCGTACAAGAGCCACAGATAATAGTGCTGATATCGATGGAACCCAAAGCGCTTGGCGTGTGGTGAAAGCCGGCCGAAGATGCCGAGATTGATATCGTCGTCGTAGCCGGTGATATTTGGATAAGTGTGATGGATTGTATTGTGCTTAAAAGCCCACATGTAAGAGCTGCCACCCAGGAGGTCGAGCGACGATGCCATCAGCCTGTTGACCCAGCGGTGTTTTGAATAGGCCCCGTGTCCGCCGTCGTGCTGGATGTTGAACCCGATGGCTGCCAGGGCAACTCCGAGCGAAACCGCCAGCGGCAGAGCCAGCCACCAGGTGCTGACGACGAATACGAGCAGTAGATACGAAGCAGTGGCCCAACCAAAAATGACAGCAGTCTTCAGATACATCTGAGGGCAATCGCGCCGGCGCTTCCCGGAGCTCTGAAAGTAGACATCGACCTGGCGACGTAGTTCACGTTGAAACCCGTCGTCGTCGCCGAACTTCAATCGACCCGATCCTGCGCAGCGGCAAGGCTTGATCGGGGACTGCGCAAATTTCAATCGCTGGCGGTGCTGACATATTTGATCATCCTCCCGTCAAGAGATCGGGCGACAATCCATCGTTTTTGCTGTTCAACAACAAGAACCGCGACGACTTTCGCGGATTGCGCTTAGTTTGGGTGTAAACTGCTTCCATTTTCACAGTGGCCATTCACAAAGACATGCGGTCCGGAAGCGACTCAGCAGTCAGCGTGTCGTCCAGAATGAGTTGAATCTCTAAGTTATGGACTTCTGTCCACAAATAGGCAAGAGTCGATTCCGCTCCCTGATTCCGATTCACGCCCAGCGGGTGCAGGCCGTCAAAGCAGGCGCCGGTTGGCGGGTCGGCCAGAGGTTCTTTTAAGCTGTTCTGGCCGTGAAACCAGTCGTGCGCCCGGCAAAAGATGGAGAGTAGTTTTTCATCGCGGAGCAGGTCAAACGCCGTGAGCGCCGCGTCGGCCATGGTGACGGCCTCCACAGGTTGCTGATCATACAGCGACTTACTTTCGCCGTGCGGATACCAATCGCTGTTACCGATTGGCCAAAAGACGTTTTCCGCTGTTGTCGCGCGATTAAGAAAGGCGAATGAAGTCTCGGCCACGTCAGCAAAATCCTTCTTCGGCCAGTGCTGGCCAGCGATGAACAGCGCGTGCGGCAATACCGCGTTGGCGTAGGTCAGACGTGATTCGAACCATTGCCAATCTGGGCGTTCCGAGCGATGATAGCATTCCACAAGCCGCTGTGCCGCAGAAAAAGCCAACGGTTCGAATGTTTCGACGTCTGTTACTCCAGATGTCGCCAAATGTCCCCAAGCCAGAATCAAATACGCTTGAGCGCGGCAGGCTGCGCAAATCGGCCAGTGCGGGCAGCACCGCGTCGATTAGTTCCCGGGACAATGCTCGGTATCCGTCGGGCAGGTTGCTTCCAAGAACTTCCGCCAAGGCCCTAACGGCCTGGCCCTGACAATCGCCCGTGCCGGCTGCATCCAACCAATCGCGCTGGTAGCTCAGGAAATTATGAAACCCACGCACCGGGCACCGAGCGTGTTCCAGAAAGCTCAGGTAGGAGGTGATTCGCGCGAGCATGCGGTCATCGGGATCGTGACACCATAAGCGGGTACACAGTCGCAAAGCCCGAGCGTTATCGTCGGTGGTGTAACCACTCTCGCGGCGTGGGACGCAATGGATGGCGTGTTGAATCAACCCGGTCGAGTCGGACATGCGGTCGAGGTGGTCCAAACTGAGCCAATCGTAAACGGGCATTAGAGTCCTCCTTGAGTAATTCTTGCGCCTGGTGCTTGCCGCCGGATACTGGAAAGACCCGTTGGAAAAGCTGTTCCCGACTGGCCTTATTGCCATGCACAACCTGGCTGAAGAATTCTAAATATCTCCGCCCCACATTCGGCCAAGACATCGGCATGGCGTACTCGTACGCTTTGCGCCCTGTTTCAGTTCGGAATTGGGGATTCTGCAAATATCTTAGTGTTGCGTGTGCCAAGCTTGCGCTGTCGTTGAAATTCACTAACTGGCCGCGCCCATCGGCCAGCACTTCTTCCGCGTACAGGTAGGGCGTGCTCACCACGGCCAACCCCGATGCCAGGGCATAAGCCAAAGTGCCGCTAGCGATCTGATCCTTGCCCGGATATGGAGTCACGAACACGTCGCAGGCCTGCAGGTGCTGTAGAAGTTCGGGCAGGCTGAGAAACTGATTCACGAATTGTACATGAGCGCCGATGCCCAAGGATTCAGCCATTTCAATCAAGCTGTTTCGGTAAACTTCACCTTCTTGGCGTTTGACCTGCGGATGAGTGGCGCCCACAATCAGATAGATGGCCTGTGGGCAAGCTTCAACAATCTGAGGCATCGCCTGGATCGTGTATTCCAGACCCTTACCGCGATTGATTAGGCCGAACGTGCAGATGACTTGCTTACCTGTTAGTCCCAACTGTGCTTTCTTAATGTCATCCTGGCAAAATGGAACCTCTGGCACGCCATGAGGAATCACCTGCACCTTCTCGCGCGACACACCATACACCTCGGTGAGTAGGCGCGCCGCAACTTTTGTCATGACGACGATACCCTGGCTATAGGACGCTATATTCTGAATCAAGCGTCTTGGCAACGGGGCCGGTTGGGTTAACAACGTGTGGAAGGTGGTGACAATCGGTTTGCGACAAGCCCGCACAAAACTCATCACGCGAGTGCCCCACTCGCCAGGGTAGAGACCGAATTCATGCTGCAAGCTCACGAGATCGCAAGGGCCATCATTCGCGACCGCTGCCGCCAGATCGTAGGCATCGAGGCGATTGTTATCGATGACATGCACCACTCGCGCGTCGTCGTAGCTAAGAGCGGGTGTCTTTTGAATTGCCGCAACCGAGCAGACTGGCTCGAGAGCCGCCAGATTGACCGCGTCGGTAGTATCCCGCGTGAACGTCGCCAGCCCGCATTCTTCCGGCGGATAGGTCGAGACAAATAGGGGTCGAACCGCATGCATCAAAATACCTTTGAGTTATTCCTTGTCAAACTGTTGTACGTCTCCAGTGCCGCTCCATGTATCCGTCGGGACACTTCGAGCGAGCTGGAACACCTGCACCATGGTGCCCGTCGTGAATACTTGCACGGCAATGCCATTGGACGATTCAACTTCCTCGGCCGTTTCCTGCACGTCGGCACCCGTGATCCTTTTGACTTCCTGCCGCAGCGGCTCACAGGTAGCAGTGAATAAGTGCTTGTGGAACTTTTGTACCTGGGCGGCGCCTTCCATGCTCTTGGCCAAAGATTTTTCTGCGGGCGACAGCGCCTCATGCAACGTGATGACCAGCGTGTCCGCACCCAGGACCACCGTCACCGATTTGGGAGCATGTCCCGTTCGCTTTCGGTGAAATGCAACGGCCGCCATGGCAATCTGCTGCGCTACAGTCGATTTGGATGCCTTAGATTGATTCATCGGACTGCTTTGAGTTGCACTCAGCTCTGGGATTCACAGACAATAAAAAACCGACGTGGCCGACCACTTGTTGGTGATCAACCACGTCGGTTTACTCGTTAACGGGCCTCCCGACCGTGCCGGGTTGCCCTTTATCTAGTCATCCGAAAGTTGCACACGAACCATTCGATAGAGCCAAATGTGAAGACCAATGCTCCGCCGCCACCACCATCCTACGGTACGGTTCCCAGAAAGCAAGATGGATTGAAGACTGGCAATTGTTATATTCAAGGTGTTTATCGCGCAAAGCAAGAGTGACGTGGTCTTTGCGGCTGATTTGGAAATGCGATCGGTAGCGTTGCCTGCAAAGCACTTGGCATGTGTGAGGTCGCAGTCATGAAAACACAAGGTGAAATCGAAGCTGCAATTTGCGATGGAATTACGCGATTTGAGCAGCAATACATGGGCCGCGGACCAAAAGATATCCGTACTCATCTGATCGGCGATCTGCTTGTGGTCCGTCTTCAAGGTGTTTTGACGGAAGCGGAACAGCAACTCGTCAAAACGGTTTCACCTGAAAAAGGCAGAGACCTGCTCAAAGAAGTACGGACCCAGTTGATTGAAACAGCCCGGCCAGTTCTCGAATCAATGGTCGAGGAGGTTACCGGCGTCAAATCGGTGAGTTTGCATCACGATATCAGCACGGTAACAGGCGAAGAAGTTGTGCTTTTCGCACTAGCAGAAGCTCCCGCTTTTCGCGAAACTCGCCGAAAATAGGCTTCCTGCCGAGCGCGTAACGAAACACCGACACAATGGCAGCGATCACAATTCCGACCACGGCAAGGGCGGATAAGAGCCCCGTTGACAACAGGATTAACGACGGTGTGCGACGATCGGCATCCGCACGCATTTTTGTCCTCATTTCAGAAAAAGTCGCCCAGAGCGCTTAACTGCACGCCTCGTTACACCTCCAAATGGGAGATGGCGATTAAATTCTTGTAAAAGTCGGGTCAGCGGGGTCTTCGCTGTCTCTTTGTCGGGCTTGTGCTGCTTTCCGCATAGCAACGGCACAGGTTTGCGACTATTGTCATGGCGTAAGACGCCCGGGTTTTTCTTCTTGTGGCTGAATTGGACTGAGGCCGCTGCCCCCATTCGGCTAACATGCAGTTCGGTTTGCTCGCTAATTGAGTTGTCCGGTCGTGCTGTCGGCCGTTGATACATTGGAAACACAACATCGACGAATTGATAATAATGGATGGAGCTGCGGGTCGGGCGGAGCCCGTTCGACGGCGCCAAGGTTAAACTAACCCGGTTCTTTCGCAGACTGGATTTCTCCACATGGACGTGAAGCGCACTGGGATTGTTCTTAAGCCGAATAACACGCGCGTTCTCTTCCGGCCCTTCGAGCCGGCCAATCAGGAGCGTGCGCTTAAAATTATCGCCCGAATTATGTCGGTCAGCGACGTAGAGGTGTCCGCACTGCTAGCTGAAGTGATGCGCGAATTTCAGGGACGCCATCAACGGTTGCGGAACTACTTTCTGGAACGATTCGAAAGCGTCCGGCGTCACTTGCTGACCGATAAAACTTTGAGTGAAGAGCGACGGCTCTTGATCGGGGCGTACTTCACCAATGAGTATTCGCTCGAGTCAGCGGCCCTCTTTAACCCCTCGCTCGTTTGGCACCCAGATCAAGGCGGACTACCCAAGGGAACGAAGCGATTCGTGCTGAGCTTACGGGCGACAGGCGAGGGGCATATCTCTTCTATCACGTTTCGGTCCGGCACGGTTGATGCCAACAATGTCATTAAGGTCGACAATCCCACTCGGTTCGTAACCACGCCCAATGTCGTCCCTAATCCGCAATATGACAAATCGTTATTCATGCGCAAGCTGATTGAGTTGGGGCTCTCGAACGGGTTCACCGAGCAGGTTTTCCTGATGCTCGATGAACAATTCAACATTGCCCAATTAGAGGATGCCGTGCGCAGAGTGCTACGCCAATTTCGTGCCAAGCAGGCAGAATGGGAACCGATTTCGAAAGGTGTAATTGCGCTAGCAAAGTCGAACTATGAATCGACGTACGAGCCTGATCAAAGTCTTTCTGAGCGGTGCATCTTTCCATACTCGCCTACGGAAACGAACGGCATCGAAGACGCACGCTTTGTGCAGTTTCATGACGACGATGAAAACTCCCGTTACTACGCGACATATACAGCATTTGATGGCAAAATTGTGTTGCCGCAATTGCTGGAAACGGAAGACTTTTTGCACTTCAAGATCAGCACACTCAATGGACCCGAGGTCCGAAACAAAGGGTTCGCTTTGTTTCCACGGAAGGTGAACGGGCACTACGCGATGCTTTCGCGCCAGGACCAAGAGAACATCTTCTTGATGTACTCTGACTTACTTCATTTTTGGTACAGCAAAGAGCTAATTCTCAAGCCCACATTCCCCTGGGAATTTGTGCAGGTGGGTAATTGTGGCTCGCCCATTGAAACCGAAGCCGGTTGGTTGGTGCTCAGCCACGGTGTCGGACCGATGCGGAAATACTCAATGGGGGCATTTCTGCTCGACTTAGAAAATCCCGCCAAGGTAATTGGCCGACTGTCGGAACCATTGCTAGCACCCAACGAAAACGAGCGAGAGGGATATGTGCCCAACGTCGTATACAGTTGCGGAGCCGCACTTCACGGCCGGGAACTCATCATTCCCTACGCGATGGCCGACTATGCAAGCTCTTTCGCCACAGTATCACTTGATGATGTGCTCGCTGCGATTCAGCCTAGCTAATGCCAAACGCAATCAGGAGCGCAACGAGGCCAAGATTTCATCGACAGAGATTCGCACTACCGCCGAGACAGTATCGGCGGCGCCGTAATAAACCAATAACGATCGCCCCTCAGTAACAATACCCGTTGGAAAAACCACATTCGGCACGAACCCATTGCATTCGAAGTCGGTTTGAGGAACGAGCAGCGGCGTTGCACTGCGGTACAGAATACGACTGGGATCTTCATGCGCCAACAGAATAGAGCCTACTGAATAAACCCCCATCTCGCCGGCTCGATTGGGCCTGGTTGTTCCGTGGTAAATGACGAGCCAACCTTCTGGAATCCGCAGCGGCGGCGGTCCAGCACCAATGCGACCGCTATCCCAACGCGCACCAGCACTGAGCAAATGCTGGTGCTGTCCCCAATGCAACAGATCCGGCGATTTCGCGAGCCAAATTCCCGGCCTGGAGAACCCTGCCGAGCCACTCGGACGGTGCAGCGCTACGTACTCGCCGTCAATTTGCTCGGGGAATAATACGACATCTTTGTTCTCCGGCCCAAAGATGATTCCGTGCCGAGTGAAGGCGGCGAAGTCTGTGGTAGATGCCAAGGCGGTCGCTACACCGTGACGCGACACGGCCACGTACGTGATATAAAATCGCCCTTCCAGCGGCGCAATTCGCGGGTCCTCGACCCCAAATTCTTCAAGCGGCGTTTCAGGTATGAAGACAAGACCATCGAAGTCGGCGACACATTCGCCATCGAAGCTACGGACGATCTTTAGATACGATGTGAACGTCAGCCGCGTACATCCGTCGGATTTACAGCGCACGACGCGCGGGTCGACGAATTCCAATTCATCATTCGCAATCCAGTCGATGATGATTCTTTGCTTGGCATCCCAGCGCGGCAAACCGGTGAAGGCCGGCCGTTTGTATTTCGGATGCACGACCACACGCACCAGCAGCACAAAGCCGTTGGCCGTTTTCACGGCACCCGGGTTAAATGTGCCGATCACCTCCAAGTCGTCGCTCAAAGGGGATACATCCGCGGGACGCACCAGGACCTGGCGAATGAGGTTTTGAACAAGCCACCTCCCCAATCAATTGTCCAACGCCTTCATGAGCGCGGTTGCATTCGACACGCTGCCAGTGGCCTTTAGCAACTGCCGAGCAGTCTTGATAGCATCGACCCAGAGCGCTGCCGATGTGATGGGGCTTTCCCTGCGGTCTGCCGCCATGTTTGCCTTGGTCTTAACCATGTAAATCATGTTTTGGCTTACGTCGTGCCCATATTCCTTTTTTACTGCTGAGACCACTTCCGACGCACGCGCAGTTGGCATTTTCTTGAGCATAATTCGAATCGCAAGACTTTTGTTACTCTTGGGATTCGCACGGTCGTTCTTTCCGGGTGTTGCTTTCTTGTTTGCCATACATTTCTCTTGTGTGAAAATGAAACCCATTTAACGCTACATAAAACTGTCAACTTTGATTACCTTTGATACTTGTTCGCTTATGTTGTGTCTAGCTGAACAACAAAATATGTCGAAGAGTAACAGCAGACCAGCGGCTAGTCATGGGAACCGCGATTCATCACTGTTCGTCTCCGTTGCTTTCCCGGATGGCATCAGCAATTTGATCTCCTGCTTCTTCGATTGCCTCCCGAATCGCCATACCGACAAGTAGGATTGGCAATGCATCCAACACTTCGGAATTAGAGTGTTTCTCTCTCAACTCGGTGTAAGTTTCCCACAATTCATCTTTCATAAACGTATCGCTTAAGGCCATGCCGTTATCCTTTCGATTCGTGGTACACGCGCAAAAAGTTACGAGTAGGCGGTGGATTGTACCACAGATTGTCTGTGCCGATTGTGGAATCGGGATATCAATCGACACTCGCGATGATTACAATCCGCTTGGCCGCCGTGTCCATGTGGCGCCTACGCGCCTGCCCCGCGTAGGCTTAATGTGGTTCACGGTGGGATTTCCTTGCGCATGGTCTGAATAAACCGTTAGAGCATACGGATTGATGCGCGTTATGCGCCAGCTACGGAGAAACATAGCGAGCTGGGGCAAAGCTCTTGCAACCTGGGCAAGAACAGCGCCGCGCGTTTGAGTGCGCGGAGAATCATTCCGCAAACGAAAATGAGGTGTTGCCAATAACTTCCGACACACCATTCGAAGAGCGGGCGAAGGGACTCGAACCCTCGACATCCAGCTTGGGAAGCTAGCGCTCTACCAACTGAGCTACGCCCGCACTTGCAAATTCTCATTTGCAACGATAGCCACTAGTCTAGCACCCCTGGCCAAACGAGCAATAAGCGCCACAGCAAGGCAGAATGTTGAGCGGAAACGCCACTCGAACTTTCGCTCGGTCTAGTCGATGAACAACGGTGGTTGTGGTATTCTTGCTTCGCCGTTCGATTTTCGTCCTTGATCTGTGAGACGGTGCTTTCATGCAGCAACTGGGTGGCCATGAATTGGTCGGCCAACGCCTGGTTGGCCGGATGCCTTCGCAGCCGATGGTGAATTTGTGGCTGAAGATCACGTCGAAAATCGTCAAGTATGGATTTGCGATTGAATATCGTGATCTTGAACCGCCGCGCACCGGCATCTTCGATGGATTGCGCATTGTGCTCGATCCCGATGTCGATTTTGAAATGCAATGCTTCATCTTGCTACACCTGTTCGGCCATTCTGTGCAATGGGTGGCGCCGTCGCTAGAGCACAAACTCGACGCCCTGCAGCACACTGCGGAGCGCGAAGCGTTCATGCGCGTGCTGCACGATTATGAGTTCGAGGCTGCCCGCTACGGCCGGCAGTTGATGCATGAATGCGGCGTGGATGATCTCGATCAGTGGTACGCCGACTTCGTCGCCACAGATTGGACTTACGTTGAACGCTACTACAAAACCGATTCGCTCCCGCCGTGGCACGAGTGTGTGGTGGAAAGGCAGCCGCTGATCGAACCGTTGTCGATTCCGCCACTTAAACATCGGCAGGTGGAAGTGCGGTTCGCGTTTTGACGCTTCAGCGGCAGTTCGCGCTGCACGAATCCATCTAGCGGCGGAGCTTGCTCCGCGATCGCTGGCCAAGGCCAGCCGCTGCACGTGATGAAGGTCAATCACGCTGAATTGAATTGTTTTACCCGAGGGCGAGGCCCCACATCGCCGCGCAGCAACTCCGGGGCTTCATCGACGGTATCCAACCCCGTGACGAATTGCAGGTCGTTCATCGTTTTCTCTGTTTCCATCATGCTGGCCGCCACCTGGTCGACCTGGCCGGAAATGAAGTTCGGCTCTTGCCGATTGACGGCCAACTCACTGAGCGATTGGATTTTGTTTTCCAACCGGTCGATTTCCAGCTTCACGAGTTCCAAATTGTCGCGGGCTTTCAACAAATTCGCCAATCGATCGCGTACGGTTTGCAAATTGTCTTCCAGCGCCTTGCGGACACGCAGATCTTGGTCGCCAGCCGGTTGCGCCGGAGTTTGTGCCAAGCGGGCTTCCAATCGTTTGATGTCCGCGGCGAATTTGATCTTCACTCGTCTGCTTCAGAAACCGTGACAAGGCGTATTGTGTGAATAATAGCCGCAGGTGAATCCAGAGTAAGCGATCGAGTCCGGAGATCTGAAAATTCTCCAACGGCAAATGCGGATCGCTGGCTCCCGGCTGCTTCAGCTCAGCAGCGATTTGCTGCAAGTCCAAGCAGCGGGCCCGCAGTGCCAAAAATCGATCGAGCAGTTCCTTGGGGAGTGCCGACGTAATCCGCTCCAGCGCCTGCTGGGCATCGACGGAAGTGGCGGCCCGCGCCTGTTTGGCTTCCTGCGCCTCTACGTACGCTTGAAATTTGGGATGTGTGCCCAAGAGGCCGACGTAGGCCAATTCGCCGGCAGCCACACAGCGCAAGCACAACATCGGGAATGGGCGACAGCACCGCAAACGCAGTTCCCCCCAGGAACGCCAGCAGGTTCCAGTGGTTGGTGAAAGGCCGCTTTGAGATACTTGCCGATACGCACGTTTTTTGTAGGAGGGGACTCCCGTCACCGATTGGACCCAAGGTATTTTTTTCGCTGTCGGGAGACGGCTCCTACAAATCAACCCTTGCAGGAGGCGATCTCCGTCGCCGATTTGCCGCTCAGTCTGATCGTTAGTTTTTCCCACCTTCCAGCTGCGCAATCAAATCGCGAATATAGTATACCGTTTCCTGGAACCGCGGGTCGCGGGCCATTTCCAGGGCCGGACGGGTGGCCGGTTCCACTTCCAGCTCCCGTTCGATCCGCCCCGGGCCGGTCGACATGATGTAAACCCGATCGCCCAAGAATACGGCTTCTTCGATCGAGTGCGTCACGAAAAACACTGTGGCCTCGACATCGCGCCACAGGCCGATCAGCAAATCCTGCATGTTCATCCGAGTTTGCGGGTCGAGCGCCCCAAATGGCTCGTCCATCAGGATGATTCTGCGGCTTCAAAATTAGCGTGCGGGCAATTGCCACGCGCTGCCGCATGCCGCCGGAAAGTTCGTGCGGATACTTGTATTGATCGGTGTCGACATTCAGACCGGCTTGTCTGATCCAGTAACGAGCCGCCTCGTATCGTTCGCTGCGAGCCACGCCTTGGCACTCCAGACCGAAAGCCACGTTGTCGAGCACCGTGCGGTTGTCGAAGCTGGTGTAATCCTGAAACACCATGCCGCGATCGGAGCCAGGTTCGCTCACTTCTTTGCCGAACACCAGCACTTCGCCGATGGTCGGCGGATGTTGCGGTTCCAAGCCGGCGATAAGCCGCAGAATCGTGCTTTTGCCGCAACCGCTGGGACCGAGGATGCACACGAACTCGCCTTTGCCCGGCAAATCGGCAACGATGAAACTCACATCACGAATGGCAGTGAACTGATTCGCCTGCCCTTCGTTGTAGGTCTTCGTGACATTTTTGAACTCCACGACGTGCGGCACATTCAACCCAGGCGGATTGCGAACGCTGGTGACCACGCGTCCTAAGCCGACATCGGCAGAGGCACCGGTCGCAGCGGCGGGGTCAGCCATCGGCATTTCGTGCCATTGCTTTGATTGGGAGGGATGTTCAGAAGATTTGGCGAGACTACATCGATTTGCTGCGCCGTTTCCGAAGAATGTGCCGGCTTGGTCGATCCCAAAGTCGATGGTTGAATCGCCGCCAGTTTGGTCGGTTGCACGATCATGTGCTTGAGGCTTTCCGCTCCGTGCATCAACCCACGCCAGGCATCGTGCAGAATTCCAGCCCCGCCATATTGATACGGAAACAGGCTTTTTTGTACGAAATAAACCAGCCGATCGATCACCAGCGCCACCGCGGGGATGATAATCAAGACAAGGATGATCGTCTCTTGATGGCCGCGCCGCTGCGCAATGTTGATGATGTTGCCGAGTCCGCCGGCTTCGCCGCCTTGCGTCACCAGCTCAGCCAGCATGATGTAACCGAACGCCAGCCCAAACAGTAGCCGCAGCGAATTGAACACGCGCGGCATCGCCAGCGGCACGAGCACTTTCAGAATGATTTGCCGTTTGGAAGCGCCCAGCGTGTAGGCGGTGTCGATGTAGCGGCTGCTGACATCGGCTACCGCCGACGCCGTATCCATCATTACGAACGCAAACGCGGCGATGAAAATGAACATCACCTTTTGCGCTTCGCCGATGCCAAACAACGCAAACGTCAACGGAATCAGCGCGGCGATCGGAATGTTGCGTCCGAAAATATTGATCGGCGAGAAAAACGAATTGATCCACGGGAAACAACCGCAGAGCACTCCTAACGGAATGCCAAGCACCGCCGCCAAACTGAAACCGAGCACCACCCGCCGCAGGCTGGCCAGCAAATTGCGTGTGAGTGCGCTGTCGAACCACAGTTCACGCAATTGCTCTTGGTCGAAGGTTTCCTTGGGACTGGGAAGCGACGAGTACTTCAGGATCCGTTCTTCGGGTTGTCCGGCAGTCAGAAACCACCAGAGCCCGAAGATGGCGAGAATGCAAAGCAGCCCGAAAAAAATTCCCTGCCACTGCGGAATGCTCCGGCGCAGCGCGAAAAAACTGCCGCTTTGCCGCTGAGATAATGCCGTCTTGCGGACAACCGTATCGGTTGCGAGCGCCGAGGTCGGCTGAGTCGCAGGTTTTGGCTTCGCTGGTTCGCTCATGCAATGGCCTCGTTGATCCAGCACTACTGCTTCTCGGCTGAGAACACCTTGATTTCCACGCGACGGTTTTTGGCCTGGTTTTCTGGATCGTTCGGATCGGCCGGCACCTCCCAGCCTTTGCCATCGGCGGCAATACGGTTCGGATCCATCTTGAATTTGTTCACTAGCGCCTCCGCAACCGCTTTGGCGCGGTTCAGACTCAATTCCTTCACCAGTGATTCAGGCACCTGGCCGCGGCGCGAACTGTCGGCATGTCCTTCAACAATGATGCGGGCCGCGCCGAACTGCCCGGCCAGCTTGGCGACTTCTTCCAGCACATTATCGACGTTGGGGTCGTACATTACCTCGACGATTTTTCCGTCTTCCTCACGATTGATTTTTTTATATAGATTCCAATCGTTGGGATAGAACTGAATGACAATCGTGTTGGTGAGAATTTCGTCCGACTCGGCATGAATCTGTGAGACGGCTTTCGGCGCCAGGTGGACTTCGTATTCGTCCTTTTGCGAGCGATATTTCGGATCCTGGCCGAGCTTGTCGATGATCGAGTAATCCATCACCTTGTCGAACGACACCGGCGAGTGGCTAATGCTGCCGATCCGCCGGTATAGATAGTACGCTTGCGTCCAAACCCGCTCGAAGTTCGTCGGATTATTCTGATTCAGGAAGAACTGAAAATTCTCGGCCCAATTCGTGTTGTGGGCATCGGCGAACATTTTAATGGTGTCGCTGGCCGGAATGCCGTAACCATCGGCCATGAGTTTGGCGCATTTGGCTTTATTGTCCTCCGACTTCAAATTCTCCATCGCGTCGAAAATGCCACGGGTGATGGCTTCGATTTTATCGATGTGATCTTTAGCAAAGTCGGCCCGGGCGAACCACACGTCGGCAATCAGCTTGTTGGCCGTTTGCGTGGTGACCAGCATGCGGTTGCCTTTCACGTCGGCCAGATTGTAGATGTCGGGCGACCAACTGACGGCGGCCGCCAAATTTTTTTCCGCATTGAACGCGGCGGCGGCTTTGAATGCATCGGGGGTAAATTTCATCGTGACCTCGCCCGGCTGCACTCCTCCGGCGACCAGCATATTGAGCAGGAAATAATGCGACGGAGAGTTTTGCGCCAGCACTACGGTCTTGCCGCGTAAATCGGCAATTGTCTTCACATTATCGCGGACGACGATGCCATCGCCGCCATTGGACCAATCGATTTGCTGGAAAACACGGGGCATGATCCGGCTATCGTGCGGCTGGCCGGTTTTATCGACGAATCCTTCCATGAATAGCGGCAGCATATCGAGCGTCGCCCAACCGATGTGGACATCGCCACTGGCGTACGCATCGCGCATCGTGACTGGATCGTCGATTAGCACGAGTTCGACCTTGAATTCCTTGCCGTCGGCCGTTTTCCAAACTTTGCCCGGCTTAAAACCGTCGTTGGCCAAAATGATCGGTCCCCAGCCTGCCCAGACGTTAAGTGCAAAGCGCACCGTGTTATCTTCCAGCGCCTTGTACGCGGAAATGCCTTTGACTTCCGGCAGTCGTTCCGCGGGTTTGAACGAATACTCTTTGACGGTCGTAATGGGCGGCCGAATCTTTGCTCTCGGCCGTTTGATTCAGCATGTTAGGGTCGATTGTGCCGCCCGGCGCTTCGTGCATTTTGCCCTTAGGGGCCAAAAGATCGCTGCGGTAGACGGCAAAAGCCACGAGTCCGGCGACGACCAGAAATAGTGCGACATAAAACGGAGCTTTCGGTTGACCGCTCATTTCGATTTACCTCGGAACAGTTAATTGATTGGCTATGATGTCTGGACACCAGGAACAATAATGACGAAATTCGAAACGGCCGGAAATCTGCCGACGGTTTGATTATTGAAATTGGGAGCTTGGAAATTCATTCATCATTCGAATTTCGTCATTCGTCATTCATGCCTTATCCCCGGAACTTGGTTTTTGGCCGCGAGTGCTGCATCATGTTGAACACTTGCATCATGTCGTACGCAGTTAGTTCGCACAGCAGTTCCGTCACCTTGGTGTGCAGCTGCGGATCGAGTTTCGGCTCGATCTCCTTCATCAGCTTCACGAGCCGTGTTTCCTGATCTTTAAGTTCCTCATCCGTCACTTTGCCATCGGCGATGGCCGCAAGGAACGAGCCAAGCTTCTTCGCCTGTTCGGAAATCATCGGCGTATTGGAATCTTCGTCGAACCAACTGGAGGGTTTGTCTGTTGGCATTTGATAATCCTTAGGATGGTTTTGTCGTTTGCTTATTGGAAGCTCGGATTAAAAATGACGAAGTTCGAATGACAAATGACGAAAAAATTTCCAAGCACCAAATTCCGATGACGAAATGTCAATCGATAATGCAAGATTTGGTCATTGAAATTTGGAACTTCATACGTCATTCGAATTTAGCTTCGCCATTGCGTGTCGTCATTCGTCATTTCTCCTACGCCATTTCTTTCAACAACTGCCGAATCGCCACCAACCGCTCTTGCAAATGGGTGCGGCCATCGGTCTTTCCGACTTTCGCTTGCCACTCGGCCGGCAAGAAACTCATCTGGGTGCATTCAAGCACGGCGGCAATTTCTTGTAATTCTTTTTCCAAGCCTTGAGCCGAAGGAATGAATTGAGAAAGGGCCTCTTCCATGTCGCTGTGCTGCACAGAATCGCGGCCGGCGGCCATGCTCAACCGTTTTGATGCCAGGACGATGCTTTCCAAATCCGAGCCCGAAAGCCGCCGGGCTGGATCGACCATCGGAATCGCATCGTCCGTCAATTGCACTTTGTTTTTCTTGGCCATCATCCGCAGCATTTGCTGAATCGACTCGGCATCTTGCGGATAAAAGAGCGGCAGATGCACTTCTGCCCGGCCTTGCCGTTTCAGATCGATCGGAAGCAAATCGGGGCGGCTCGTGAGCAGCATCCAAATAATTTGACCACGGTAGCGGGAATCGCCCATCTGGGCTGCGATCATCGAAAACACGCGGGCCGACGTACCGGAATCGCCCGACTGTTCCCGATTGCCTAGCGCCGCATCGGCCTCATCGACAATCACGACGACTGGTCCCAGCGATCGCAATACGCCCAGTACTTGCTCCAAATTTCCTTCCGTCTCGCCGACGTACTTCGAGCGAAAATTCCGCAACATGACGCAGGGGATGCCGATCGAGCCGGCATAGCATTCCGCCAAAAACGATTTGCCGGTGCCGACCGGGCCACAGACCAGATAGCCCATCGGGGCGGCTTCCAACCGGCCTTCGCCAATCCAATTGGCATCTTCTTGCAGACGCTGCTTGGCGGCATCGAGGCCGACAACCAAATCGAGCGTGTGCTTGGGCTCGACGAACTCGACGAGCCCCTGGCACTGCCTTTCGATCATCGATTTCTTGAGCTGCCGGAACCGTGCCTGATCGAGCCGTCGCCCGTTGCGGCCCGCTTGCGCAAGCAACACATTGAGATTTACCAGACTCAAGCCGTTGGAAATGTCGGCCAATTGATCGGTCGTGAAATCGGTCAGCTTGGAAATTTCTTGCCCGCCCGCCGCGAATGGCAAAAACTGCTGGCGCTCGTTCTCGCTGGGGGAGCGGAATTTCAATCGTTGCCACGTACGGACTTTGCACCAGCCGCTCGCTGACTTCCACCAGCTTGTCAACGATGAGCACGAACGCGGTGTTCACGCGCTTGATGTGCGGGTTCTGCGCCCAATTCAAAAACCGCACCAGGCGCGAGGCCCGGCCTTGAGCGAGACTATCCAAATCGCCGGTTGGCACCAAAAACTGGGCGTAATCAAACACCAGAGCGACGCTTTTTCGATTAGCGGGCTCTTCCAGCAAATTTCGTTCGATGAAGGCATCTAATCCCAACAGTGTCTTGTCCGGATCGCGGGCCAAGTCAACGGCTCACCCCAGCGGCTGGTGAGATACTGCGACATCGACCGTAAACGGTCGGCATCCGAACCCGCCAGCGGCCGCAAGCCGCGGCTCAGATCGTAGCCGATCACGATATCCCAACGGCCGAAAACCTGCGTGGCCAGAAAATCGGTCAGGCTGCAATAGGTGGCGTCCTCGGCATCAGGCAGCGAGACCAAATCATGAACGTTGCCGTACAGCACGAACACGCAGGTCGTGCCGGAGAAATACAAATCGGCCAATTCCCGCGCCCAGGCCGGATACGACGCCGGCAGCGTGCCCGGCGGCTGGGCAGGCGCGGTTTTCTTCGGCTCGGCAGTGAGAACCGTCGTGTCAGCCATGTTCAGCCTTCGGTTGCTTTCACCTTGTCGGCCGGGCCAAGTTCTTTCGTTGCTTCCGTCACCTTAGCTGTCTCTGGCGTCACCATCCCCATTTGGACTTCGAAATCGCGCAAGGCCTGATCGCCCATCGATTTCTCCATCGCCTGCTCGCGCTGAATATCGACCAGACCTTCGCTCGATAGATCGGCCGCCACTCGGGCCTTGGCGCGGTTCAGGCCGATCTTGTCTTGAATCACGTCTTCAATCTGACCGAAATCGGTCGTGACATCGAAGTTGAAGCTTGTCGCCAGCTTGGCCATTTCGGCTTCGGCACGGCTCATTTTCAATTCGGCGTCGTACTTGGCGATCTTCTGTTTCACGTCGCCGAGTTTCTTCGTCGCATGTTTGATCTTGGCGACGTTGTTGTTGTAGGCATCTTCGTGCATCTTGAGCTGGGCTTCATTCTCGCCCAGCTCTTGTTTCGTTTTTTGCAGTTCCAGCGCGAATTTGGCAGCCGTTTCGCGATCGTTGGCTTGCAAATAGCTTTTGATCTTGGCCTCCAGCATGCTCGCTTGCTGTTTGTTGTTGGCCACTTGCCGACTGACGCGTTCCACCAGCGCCCGGTATTGCTCGAGCCCTTCGCGACCGGTTTTTAGCTGCTCGACGGCCGAGTCGTACTCGTATTGCATCTGGGCGATGGGGTCGGCCGTCCAGAAAAAATTGGCGAGTTTGTTGATCTGCGCCGTCAGTGCTCGCCACATCTTGCCCAAAATCATCGGATCACTCCCATGAGGAGAAGTTGGTTTAAACAGCCCCGCCGATCGGCGCGGCAGCATCCCAAAAACAAACACTGCATCAACCGCGCTTGTATAACTTCCCACACAAGCGACTGTCAATCAACCGCCGCCGGTGATTGCGATTTCGCCGGGCTATTTATGGGAGATTCGCCGGCGGGGGCGGAATCTTGGCTTTCAACCGGGCGAGCCGGGTCGACTTTGCGGCGGCCTTCCAGCATGCAGGAGACGTTTACGTCGCCCAGCACGTTGATTGCCGTGCGGCAGCGGTCCAGAAACCAATCAACCGGGAGCAGCAGAAAAATATATTCCTTGGGTAGTTTCACCGCGCCGAAGACCAACGTCATGGTCACCAGGCCCGCTTCCGGAATTCCTGCCGCGCCAACCGAGGCGATAATCGCCATTAAGACGACAATCAACTGATCGACCAATGAAAGATCGACCCCAATCATCTGCGCGATGAACGGCGCCGCCATCGTCTCGTACAGCACCGTGCCGTCGTTATTAAAGTTTGAGCCGACCAGCGCGCCCATCGAAGCGGAATCTTCGCGCAAGCCAACGTTGTCGCGCAAACAGGCGTAGGTGACCGGCATCGTGGCAGTGGAGCTGGAAGTGGAAAACGCCATTACCAGCGCATCGCGCATTCCCAGCAGCACATCTTTCGGTCGAGCCCAGCAGCCGTAGCGAATTCGCACCAGATACCAAACAGCCTGCAAGGTGAGCGCTACAATCACCGCCACAATGAACCATGCGAGCTTGCCAAACGGCGCGAAGCCGTTCACCCCGACGGTTTGCGCCACGGTGCATAGCACCGCCAGCGGTACGAGATCCAAAATCCAATGCAGAATGATGACGATTGCTTTGAACGACAGCGACACAAACTGATTGACAATGCCTATGTCTTGCGATGCCGCCAGCCGACGGAACGCAATTCCGAATGCCACCGACAGAAAGCACGATGCCGATAACGTTGTTGGTGACCAGTGGCTCCAGAACGCTGCGCGGAATGTTCTCCAGCAGTTGCTCTCCCAGTTCCGCTGACTTTGGTGTTTGCTCGGTGGTCGCCGGTGGCGCAGTCTGCTGCCCGTGCTTGCCTGGCTGAATGATGTTCGCCACCGCCAGCCCAATCAAAATCGCCACCGTAGTGTTCAGCACCAAAAGAAACGCCATCTTGGCAGCGCCGCGACCTTTGATCTGGGCGTTCAAAATGGAATCTATCACCGCGACCAGAATCAGCGCCGGCGCCAATGCCCCCAGCATTCGCAGCACAATCTGGCTGACCCATTTCAGCGGCTCAGCACTCGGTCCTAGCCAGAGGCCCAGCAGAATGCCGATGCCCATTGCCACAAGAATCCGCAAATACAGCGGCGTCGCTCGATAGCTCGCCAGCAGCCAGTGCGGCTTTTTCGTCGGCTGGGCTTCAAGGATATGCGTTTTTTCGATCATCGGGCTGTTGCTGAAGTCATTGGAAAGTGGACAGAGCACGACTATACCGTATCTGTCGCTGGATATCGATTTGGATTTGCCGACGGTTGGAAGGCCGGTCGGGCAGATAGTCACACGCAGAAAATGTGCGCGTCGGAAGCTTCCGGCCAAGAATTGGCCAGAGGTGTGTACATCGATCCGTCTGAAGACCCGTTAGCCCAGCCAGAAATCGTCGGGATGCCAATCCAAATGGGCTTTGAACGGCGGACCGCGAAGTTCTTCCCACTTCGCCTTTTGCTCAGGAGTTAAGACGGTCAGAATGCGCCGGATGGTGCGATTGAAAGTGTCGTGCATGTGATCTGGGTTGCCAAATCTTGGACCTGCCTCTGGTTTTCGCTCGCGCTCGGCGGTTGTGTCGGGCCCCGCGGTTTCGTCCAGCATGTCATCTGGCGGTGCGTCGAGCAAATCTTTGGGAAGCCGGTCATTCGGAGGCGAACCTTTGGGGCCGCCTCCACCAGGACCTCTCGGGCGCTCTTCTTCGACAATCGCCGCAATTTTTTTCCGCTGATCCTGCGTGAGGCTAAGTTTGGCCACGACCTCAGGGTATTTGAACGCGAATGGCCCACGTTGCTGCCAGGCAATTTGCTGCAGGCGGCTTTTTTGTTCGGCCGTAAGCAACGCTTCAATTCGGACCTCTTGAACGCGCAAGATTTCCACAAATTGTTGCTGAGCTTCTTGCTGCCTGCCGGGTTGCTTGGCGACGGCTCGTAATCGATCTCGGTCGCCAGACAAGTTCTGAAGCAGCACATCAATTTCCTTGGACTGCTCGGGCGTCAGCGCCAAATCCTGTTGGACCGGATTGTAAGCCAACAGCCTGAGGGGAGTGACCCCTTCGATCACCGTCAATTCATCGACAATGCGCTGAATGCGTTCCGTCGTGGTCTCCAATTCGTCCTTTACCAGCGGATCGTCCGCTCGCTCACGCAGAAAGCCCTGGTAATACGCCAGGGCCGTTTGCAGTAGCTTGCGACGGTACTGCCGTAACTCTGGCCGGCTGGCCAACTCTTCTTCGCCCAATTCGAAGAAATCGTCGACCGCCTCTCGGGCATGCTGGAAACTTGTTTCGGCCGCGGCTCTTTGCACAATTTCCCGCCGATACGCTTCTTTTGTCTTGAGGTGCTCTTGTGTGACGACAATTGTGGTAGCGATCAAACCCAGGATCCCCAGCAACAGAACCAACATGGCGGATCGAACCAAAATGCGATGCTGACGGCGCCATCGGGCGGCACGTTCGAACCATGTGGGCCTTCGCGCCAGAATTGGTTTGTCGTCCAGCCACCGATTCAAATCATCGGCCAGTCGGCCGGCCGTAGGATAGCGCTCGCTGCGCTCTTTGGCGATGGCCTTCAGGACAATGGTTTCCAGTTCGATCGGTATTTTGGGATCGACCGAGCGCGGCGGCCGCGGATCGTCTTCCATGATCCGTCGCAAGGCCATTTGCCGATTGGTGCCGGAAAACGCCGGTTCCAAGGTTAGCAGTTCATAGAGCGTAACTCCCAGCGAGTAAATGTCAGTCCGCTGATCGACCAGACCATGATCGCCGGCCGCTTGCTCGGGGCTCATGTAACGCAAAGTGCCAAGCACATCGCCGGTACGAGTCAGTTCGCCGTCCGATTGGAATTGCGCCAAGCCAAAATCGGTGACCCAAATATGTCCGCGCTCATCAACCAACAGGTTGCCAGGTTTAATGTCGCGGTGCACCACGCCGAACTGATGCGCATGTTCCAGCGCCGCCGCGGCCTGTTGGATCAGTGCCGCAGCCGTGCGAAAATACGCGGTCCGATCGGAATGCGTGGCGGTAAGAACCGTGGAGCTCGCGATTTTAGTTTCGCGACCTGCCGTGGAAGGCGCCGGCAGCGGTCGGTGCGGCTCGGTCAATTGATTGTCCGGGTTTGTACGCTCTTTGCTTTCCGACTCTTGGGCGCAAAGCTGCCGGACATTAGCTTGCTGGCCAGTGCGGCGCCGGCACTGTTAAAGTCGTTGGAGGCGTTTTTGCCCGTGATGTGCCGTAGATTTTCGATCAGCGCCGACAGCGGGTGGCCATCGATCAGTTGCATCGCATAAAAGTGAACGCCACGCTGGGTGCCGACCGCATACACCGGCACAATATTAGTATGATGCAGTTGGGCCGCCGCCTGGGCTTCGTTTTTGAAGCGCTGCAAATGTTTGGGCTCGAGCGCCGCCGCAAACGGCAACACTTTCAAGGCCACTCGGCGACCGAGCGACAACTGCACCGCTTCATAGACAATGCCCATTCCGCCGCGGCCAATTTCGCGCACTATCCGGAAGTCACCCAACGGCAATTGCGTTTCGTTCGGTTGCAAGCTTGTTGGCAATTCGGCCGATTGCTGGCGGACATTCAAAGCGGCGCGATGCACAAATTCCAAACCTGCCAGGCAGTTTTGCAATCGATCGGCAATTTCCGGATAGGCGCAATGAAGTCGGCTTTGCTCGGAGCGTCGCCTGCTTCCAGCACACAAAGGTATTCCTGCACCGCCGCTACGACGCGCGGATCGTCGGCCGCATCTTCACTTTCAGCGGCGAAAATCGAACGGATTGCCGAATCGCCATTCATCGACGCTCTCCCAGCGATTGTCGCAACCGAGCCAAAGCCCGAATCCAAAGTTTTTCTACGCTATCGATCGATCGGCCCATCCGCTCTGCAACCTGCGCGAACGGCAAATCTTCCAAATGTCTTAACACAATGACCTGGCGATAATGGTCGGGCAGCGATTCCAGCGCATTGGCCAACTCAACCGCTGCCTCGCGCTTCACGGCCTGCTCGCTGGGCGACGAAACCGCGGCCGCCAATTGCTGATCGAGCAGGCACGAAGTATTGTTCAGTTCGACCGCTAGGGCTTGTTCCAAACGGGCGTTCCGTTGTTTGGTGCCCAAAAAGCGACGCACATGATTGGCAATCAGTCCTGCTAGAATGCTCCGCAGCCAGGCGGCGAATTCGGCCTCGGTGGTGCCGCGGAATTGTTTGAAATGACGATGGGCTTCCAAAAGCGCCTCCTGCACCAAGTCTGAGGGATCGGCTTTCCCCTGGAGCCGTTGGCCGATTTGCGTGCGCGCGATTACGCGCCAAGTAACTGCGGTAAATTGCCAGTAGTTCGCCCAGCGCCTGCATGTCGCCGGCGGCCGCCTGTTGCAGCAGTTCGTCGGTATCGGCGCTCCGCAGGCCGTTTCGCATGCCACATCCTCTGTTCATAGTTGGTCGCCCCGGCTTCCATTCTAGGCGACCCACCCAACAAATGCCTCTAGTTTTTAAGTCACTTCGACCTGCCCCAAACCGCCGATTTTTCGCGGCCACCCGTCGCTTCCAGCAATTCACCCAAGAAATTGTAACGCCGCTGGCGGCAAATCGAGCCCCACCACGGATGTAGAATGGTACCGCGATTGGGGGACCTGAAGATGACGGCGCAGAATTGAAACTCTACTTCGTGAAAAGTTTATTTAAGCTTTTTACGAACCGCTAGCTGCAAGCAGCTTAGAAACTTTTTACTTTTGGGAGTGGTCGGAATTACGTCGATAAGAATCGTTGGCAAGCGAATCGAACGGCAACCAAGGAAGGAGCGCCCATGTCTGGAATAGCAAGCAGCGGAGCGGCCAGTTCAAGCTCGTTGCTCTATCAACTGCTGCAACAGCGTCACCATCATCACAAGGCGGGGGGAAGCCAGGACGCTACGCGCCCCGCAAGCTGCCACGAATACCGCAAACATCGACGCCGATGGCGACAGCGATGGCTGCGGAAGTTCTGCTGGCAGCTCGTCATCGTCGTCGCCTAATACGCAATCGACGAATTCCATCGGATCGCTGTTGGATCAGCTGGCGTAGACGGCACTCGGTGAAAGCTCTTCCTCCATTCGCCTTCCGCTCTGCGCAGCGAGATCGGCTTGGCAATCAGGTTCTCGCCGCCTGCCAGCAACAGCAGAGGTCCCACGCGGTTTCCGAAGTCCTCTAGCCGCGAGCGCTGGCTCGCAATTGCCATTTACATGGAAACAAGCGGCCGCTACCATCGCGCCCTCGCTTCCGAGGGCTGCATGCGCAAAGCCTTGCTACTCATCCTCCTCACACTGATCGCCTTACCAGGGTGCTGCGTTCTCTCGTTGCACCCCTTTGGTAAGCTGGTTGACGCCCCCGCGTCGCCCTCGCTGGAACAACCATCTTAGGCGTTGGCTTCTGCTGCTGATTCGGCTTGCGGCAAATCTTCTACGGCCAATTGCGGACGTAGCGCGGCACGTTCATGTCGTCGGCAAAGCCAACCGGCTCTTTGCTCAGCCAGCGGCCTACGGTCGGATCGTACCAGCGAGTAGGGCAGTCTCTCCCAAACTGCCTTCCGAGTCTCGGAGAGACTCGGCTACCGCCGGCGTCGGCGTCGAAGCGGCCACGATATTCATACGGCCCTTCGTCACCGGGCAGCGGTTCGGGAATGCGACTGGATATTTAGAGCCGTCGCGTTTTTCTCCCCCGACACCAAAGCCACCTTGCAACACCCCAGATTCGTCGCAATAGAGAGGCTATTAAGAGGACGAAACAAAGTGCCAACGGAGCAGACCAAGCAAATCGAATCGCTATTTCCGCAATTCGTGGAGACCTAACGAACAAACGTCCCGTCGCAACGCCGCTAAATAACAGCAAATCCGATGGCCCATCGATAACGGGAATGGAAACGCATATTCCGAGTACAACTCCCAACACTGTGGTGCATGTGATCACAGTCGCTAAAGAGTATTGAAGTCGCATTCGCCTGAAAATAGTGTGTTAACGTTGCAATATGGACTCAGTAACAGAGGTTTTAATTTTTCAGTTTGAAACAGTCTTTGCAAAGCGGCGATCTACTCGCACGCACTGCGCTCTTTTCCTGACACGTTGTTTACTGGCCGATCTTATGCCTGCGGGGACCAAGCAGTCGGTAGCGGAGTTTCTTGTCAAGTGCGGGACCAAACGATGGAAGCTAATGCTTTCGCGATGTAGGTAGTGCAGGTGTCGGAATAGATGTATTGCATTGACAAGCATCCTCAACGGCAGCCTCTAATCTATTTAGTCGAAATAACTCAGCTCTTGCCCAAGAGTCGCCATAACCTGTGTCCATGTAATTGGGGTTACGTCCAAGGCCCGCCTGGATAAATGCACCTGCCAACACAGCGCCACTCTCGATAGTAAAAACTGGACTGGACCAAAAAGATTCAAGATCATTGTCAATATTCCGGAACCAGCAAGGAAGGGAATTGAACGTTTTACTCCGTTTCCCTGATAGTGTTGACAAAGTCGGTGTTTTATCAAACGCATCTTCTAGCGTATCATTTACTCCGTCAGTAAACAGAATCGTAAGTTCGTCCTTGCTTTTTTCGAGCGCGGCGAGAATTGTCCTGCATTCCAACTTGGTGGGTGGAGGGCACGGACTTGGTCTTGGCGCTGGCGGGTTCCAATGGCCGTGTCGCCGCCGTTCTGGATCACCTAAGCCATCGCCGGGATCGCGACCACTCGGATCAACATGCTTCACTGGGGAGTTACCAACGTAACGGTATTGATTGGACGGATCGCCGGCGAAGCCGATCGGGTCTTGGCTGGCCCAAGTGCCAAGGCTGGCGATGTACCAGCGCTCTTGATTCCATTGTAACCCAGTCGCCGGGTCCAGGTAACGGCCGGTGTACCCGATGAAGGTCTCCAGCGTCGTCGGAGCGTTTAGTCGGTTACCGAAGGAATCGAACGCGACGGGGAAGAAAAGGGGTCAGAACGATTTGTTGAGGGGGGACCGCAGTAATTAATTCTGACCCCTTTTCCTGCCCCCTTTTTCTGCCAGGCGGATCATTTGGGGTCACAGCAACGTTGTTGCCTCTACTTGAGATTTAGAATTACTTTGATTTGCTTCCCCTCACGCACCGCGATTACAGGGACAGAAGGATTTGGCTGAGCCATTGCGTGCGCAAGTTCAAAGAGCCTTGCTTTTGTTGCATCGAGATTTCCAACAGAAAGCAATACGTCGCCCTCGCGAAGGCCTGCCTTATTGGCCGGTGAATCAGCATTAACGGGACCAACTAACATTTTCCCTTCTTTGCACACAATCCCCATCCCACTAAGATTTCGCCCGTCGGGTTTCTCAAACGCCTTGGACTTACTTAGATACATCTTCTTGTTCGGGAAATCAAATGCCACGTTGAATCGGGACAGATAGTACAAGCCAAGACGATCGCCATTTGACTGCGACAGAATCGGGTTCCTAGTTTGATAACCGCACAGCGTAAATGATTTCGCCTGAAAAATCGCCGAGATTCCTTTTCCGGCAGCACCCAGAAAATCTTGGCTACCGAGTGCGTCCAAAAGACCGAGTCTCTGTAGATATTCGCACGTGCGGCTTTCAAGATGACCGGTATCGAACGTGATGCAGCCGGTGTCCAGCATAAATTCTGTGTCGTTCCATCCCTCGACGCGGCCAGCAACATAAGGCATTCCATGTTCGTCAATCCTAAGCGGGATGACGTCTGACTTTGCTAGCTCGGGCAATTTCGTCAAGAATTCCACAGTGCCATTATCAAAGTCGATTCGCATAACGTATTTGCCCAGGAAGTTCATCCCGATAACACCATATATCTCGTGACCAGTCGCTTCTCGGATATTAGCAAAATCAAACGCGACGACTGAGTCGAGTTCGTTTTCCAACTGATGACTGCCCAATTGTGCGTGCGGCGTTGAAAACAACTCTAATCGTTTCTTGTCTGTTGCGGTCGTGAAGCGTTCGATTCCCTGTGATGTACCTTTAATCAGCGTTGAATCGAATGCGCTCTTATTCGATCCGGTCTCTATCAGGAATAAATATGCCTTACCTTCAACTTCAACCGGTACGAGCAAGGCATCACCATCGTTGAATATCTTAAACCGATCAACAATGCCATTGCCTTTGGCGACAACGCGATGCGACGTAAAAGTCAGTGCGACTATGCCTAGTACAAGACAGATATCGCGAACTTGAAATCGGGTGCTCATTTGCTGCCGTCCCTCGGCGGCTCTGGAAGTGGCTGAGGAATGATGATGGGCGGCGGACCCCTGCCCGGAGGCTGTAAGAATTTAGGCGGTCCGGCGGAGTTGATAGTGATATAGGTTATGAACAGATTATCCGTGTCGCAGGCGACCCCCATATTCCAATTCCCAACGCCCGGCCAATACCCCACGGACTGGGAATAGTAAATCCCGTATGGGTCTTTAGTGTACCCAAACCCACTACCACGGCCAACGCCACGTAGCCCGCGGATTATATCCCCCAGTCCATCATTTGATCCCGCTCCAGTGCCAAATAAACCAGTATCAATGGGTATCATATTGTCGATCGCATATGACGGTACAACAATAATCGGGCATTGCAGCCCCTGGCTGAGCGGTGGAGGCCAATAGGGCGGTTCCGACCCATACGGCGGCTCCCACCACCCAGGAAATATCGGAAAGTTTCGCCCAGGAGGCGAAAAGGTCTGTTGCCCACTCGGATCAACTTTATTCGTTGGGGAATTGCCAACATAACGGTACCGATTGGACGGATCGCCGGCGAAGCCGATCGGGTCTTGGCTGGCCCAAGTGCCAAGACTGGCGATGTACCAGCGCTCTTGATTCCATTGTAACCCGGTCGCCGGGTCCAGGTAACGGCCGTTGTACCCGATAAAGGTCTCCAGCGTTGTCGGAGCGTTAAGTCGGTTGCCGAAGGAATCGAACGCGACGTGGTCGAGCGTGTAATTCAGCCAATCGCGGACGGTGTTCTGGTGATCGGTCAGCGCCCAGTTGGTGTTTACTGTGTGGTAGTTGTAATTGATGTCCTCTTGCGCCAAGAGCATATCGACCGCCGGTCCCCACAGGTAATCGGTTTTCAAGTAGCTGTAATCGGTCTCCGTGCCGTAAACCGCCGAGTAGCGGAGCAGCGAAATAGCCCTTGTTGCGGCTTCCCTTCCGCCGGCCACAACGTTTGGCCATGCTCGATTGCCAGCGTGAATGTGCTAGAATCGCTGTCGAACATCGATGCCTAAACCTGGCGATTTAGGGCCAGATTTAGTGCCAGGCAGATTTCAACAAGCGAAAGTACCTTACTGGTAAGGTACAAGCACGAACGCCCTCGTAGCTCAGAGGATAGAGCGAGTGTTTCCTAAACACTAGGTCGCAGGTTCGAGTCCTGCCGAGGGTATGGATATGATCACGGGCATGCCGAGGCTGAATCGGTTTCAGGCTCGGTTTAAGTGGCACTTGCCGGCTTTGACATCTGGAAGAGTGAACGATGCGTACCAAACCAGTTGCGTTGGGTTCATGGACGGCGATGGCGTTAAGCGTCTGCGTCTTGCAAAGCATTGTGGCCAGCAAGGCCGCCAGCGGTGCAGATAATAAGCCCGTGTCGAGCTACATGCCGGTTGTCGCGATGGAAACCTTCGCAACAGTCCGCAAGCGGATGGAAGGTGAAAAGGCCGCGATCGAAAAGCGGCAGCAAGATTTGCTGAGGGAGGCGCTACGATCTGAGCAACAAGCACGCCAAAGACGTGAAAATGTCGCGCGGCAAGCTGGTGCAAGAAGACGTGCGCACAAGCTGGGTTCCGGCATCATGCTTCGAGGCCTCCGAGCCCCCTGATGATTGCACGCTGGGGGCTCCCTGCGGTCGACCCCAGCCACTTTCTGATTGCAAACTGGCCCACTACCGAAAGGCTGCTACGACTTGTCCGGCGCTGGGCTTGCGCCGGCGGCCGTTGGTGCGGGCGTCGTCTTCGATTGCTTGTGCAGTTCGCCAATCCGCGCCTCGGCCGCAGCAGCCAGCGGCACGACGCCGCTTTGTTTGAGTTCCTCGAGTCGGGCCAGGGCCTGCTCGTCGCTTTGGCCTTTCGCCACCGCCGCCACGAGTGATTGCATCAGTGCGGCTTGCAGTTTGGACTCCGGAAACCGCGCCAAATGCTCGGCCACGTCGCGCACCAAATCGGCCATCGGCTGGGCGTTATAAATGTCCAGCTTGAGGTTCATTGAGCTAGCCTGCTCACGCAGTTCTTCAGGGGCATCGCTGACCACGACTGCGTTCAAGGCCGCCCGCGCGATTTGCGTGCGCTCCTCGCGGCTGCCATCGCTGCTCATCGCCCGCCGGGCATCCATGATATTCCAGTGCCAGCGGAGTGGATCGATGGGATATTTCTCCATGAAGGCGGCCTTTTCTCTTTGATATTCCTCATCGTGGGCGTTGCCAGAAAGCGTGGCGAGCTTCGCTTCCATGTGCTTCACCCAATCGGCGGCCGGCTCGATCTTGACCGGCGGCGGCATCGCGGCGGGTTCCGCGGCAGCGGTCTGTGGCAAAGCGGCCGCCTCCGGCACAGGAGCGGCCTCAACGGGTTTTTCCACAACCTTGATTACTGAGGGATCGCGCTTCTGCGTGCGGAGCTGATTTCCCAGCCGCCCAATGGCCTGATCGGTGCTGGCGGTGAAAATGTGGCTGAAGACTTTGAACTGCTTTTCCGCTTCTTCGTCGGTGGGCAAATAATTGATCAGCGTCACCGTGCCGTTGGCAATCCGCAGATGCCTGGCGTTGAGTGCCTTGCCGTTAAGCGCCGCTTTGACTTCCTCCAGCAGTTTGGGAATTTCGTCTGGCTTCAGCTCGCCCGGTTTCAGCACCCGCTGTTCGAGCACATAAAACGCAGCGGCAGTGGCAATTTTCTTGTTGCTGTCGCTGGCGTACTTCGTGGCCAGTTCGTCCAGCCGCTTATCGGCCTCGGCGTTCTTGTCGGCATCGGCCCATTGATGCAAGCCGTCGAGCAAGTTGAGCACGGCAAACTCGCGCAGACTCTCTGGCGGCTTGCTGTCCAAAATTTTGTCGGCCGTTGTCACTAGCGCTTCGGCATAGCCCGCTTGCCGCTGCGTGATCGGCACTTTCTGCAAGCGCTTGATATGCGCCTTCCACTGAATGGGCGTTGTGAATTTTTCCGGCGGCAGGAACTGGCTTGCGCCCCGCGCCGCCACTGGCTTGATCATTGCCACCGGCCCCCCACGCCAGCGACGCGCACAACAGCGCTGCCGTACCCACGGCAGCCATCAATTGCCCCAGAACCAGACGCAGCCTCATATAACGTTCCTTCGCGAAGACGAGAAGCAAAGAAGCAGAAGACTGAACCCGCTATTGTCAGTCCAAAGAATCGAGCCGTCAAGAAATGGCGGTGATGGGTGTCCCAAGACTGCGTTGCCGCTATTCGGGATATGGTTCTTTTTGGTGGGTGTAGCTCCATTCAATGCCGCGCCGCAAATGCTCCTGCTTAACCGATCGGTTAAACCAGAGATGATCTTGCCGCTCTAACCACCATCCCACGGCTAACGCCACCACCAGAGTCAGCCAAAGCAATTCGCGGATGGTGAAGCGGAGATGCATCGGAAGCCCGGCAAGACTACATAACGTGAATATCATTCAATTGTACTGAAACCCCTTCGTCCGCCCACACTAGGCAGAACGTCGCCGTAAGGTCCGATACTTTTCCGTTGATATTCAAATCATACCAAATCTCCCCAAAGCAGTTGTGGGTATTGGTGGGCCAGCGATTAACATCCTTGCGCTGCGCGAAACCGGTTGACTTGCCTTCGAGGGTAACGAGCTGATTTGAATCGCAATCGCCATAGCTTTTAATGGCGGTTTTTATTAACGAAGCGCTCCAACCCATTTCCGAGACGTGATCCGTGAAGTCAAAGGCAGCTTGATACTCCTCGCGCTCCAATAAGCCTACCCACTGATCGACAAAATTAATCAATTCGTCGTCGGATACGGTCAATGCAAGTGGTTTCATGTCGTCTCCCCGCGCGACGGGCAGGCATTCAATTTAGCGGGGCGTTTGGCGATTTTCCAGCTATTTTCTGCAATGACCGCAACCGGGTAGGCGGTTGATCTTCGCTGAATCGTCTCTGCCGGCACGCTTAGCGGCCCGCAGTCGTGTTTCCGGAGACCGATGCAGACTTTGAGCTCATAAAGCAAACCACTGGCGAAAATATGGATCTGCGGCCGTCTTTTTCTTCTTTCAAATTGAGCCACTTGTCTGATAGTGTACATATATTACGTCATCTTGCGCTGGAATCGAACCCCCGTACGGCCACATCACAGCGATGAGTTTTCTCATGTCAGCGCCGAGCGGCACTCTGCCGATGATTCGAGCATTTTGCGCAACGGCGCGAGAGTTTTGTCATTATGTGTCTGGCAAGCGCAAAACTTTCCGGCAGTTTGAGTTAGACACTCCAGGAGTGCGCACGGACCACCGAAAACCGCAACCGCTTCCGACAAAACCCCGCGAATTTTGTCGCCTTCCCTTTGAACATTGCTCGGCGTTTTCCGTGCTGCCGGCCATCGGAGGGCGACAGAATTGGGGAATTGTGCCGCAAAAAAACGATTTTCGGGAAATCACGACAAAATGATTTTTCGCAAAAAACCTCGAGAAATCCAGCGATTTGCGGCGCAGATTCCCACCGCAATGTTCAATGCCGGCCGACAAAATTCAAAGGGTCCGAAGGTAGACCACGGCTAATTCGATAGTCTGCCATTCACTATTTATCCCATCTTCGCAGAAGGCGGCCTGCTAGCAGGAGCAAGTCGCTTTCCAACTGCAATCTTCATCAACTGACGCGGCGGGCTGTGCCGATGAAGGAAGTTGGTGAAACCTTGCCGATCAGGCGAAGATTTCTGCCAGCACGCAATTCCAGCTCTTTTCACATCCCGACGATACGGCGGTGCCTAATGCCGGAAATTGGAACGCTTACACCAATCGGAAATAAGCCTAGCGGCGACAGCGTCTCGGTGCGCGAGACGCGCTTCGATCCGCCGCACGAAGTGGCGCGCGGCGATGTGGGCGGCGACCCGGGCCAGACCGATCACCATCCGGCCTCTCAGGTGGGCTACGTGAATGCCGCGGCGCTTGACTTCGCGCTGACCGAAAGTGGCGAAGGAATTGCCGTCGAGGTGCTTCAGCAATTCCGGTTGCAGGCGCAGCAGTTGGCCGGTCACTTGGAAGCCCGGCAGCAAGAGCTCGATCGCCGCGAAGCGGAACTAAACTCGCACCTGGCAATGCACGAAACTTCGGCCCGCAATGCACGGCTCTGGTTTCAAGAGCAGCAACTCGACCTGGACGAGCAAAAGACGGATCTAGAGCGCCGTGAGCAACTGTTAGCCACACAGTTGGCGGAGTTAAGCCAGCGTGCCGAGGGCGAAAGTTCGGCGAATCGGATGACCATTGATCTTTCGGAACAGTCGTCGGCGGTGCTGCAAGAAGGCGATGGCGCGCTGCACGCGCTGGAGCTGGATCGCTGTCGGCTGGAACTGGATGATTTCGCCAAACAGTTGGCCGAGGCCGAACAGGCTTGCGATGCACGCCAACAAAAGTTGCAGGTGCGCGAAGAGCAACTGGAGCGGGCCGAATCAGAATTAATTCGCAGCCAGATCGAACTCGAAGACGCCCGCACCCAACTGGAAGCCGAGCGCGACAAAGCGCGAGCCCGCTTGGAAGAGCAGCGACGCAATCTTGCCAAGGACGACGAGCGACAACAACTTGAATTGAAGAAACAGCGCGAGGCGCTTGTCAATCGTTCGCAATTTCTGGAACGCCGCAGCGCTTCGCTCGATCAGTTGCGGGCCGAATTGCTGCGGCTGCAACGCGAAACGCTGGAAATGCGGCTGGCAACCGAGGAATTATGGGGCCAGATGTCGGGCACTGTTCCGCCCGCAACGGTCACGCAATCGCTGGCGCGGTTGCGGGCAAAGCTGGCTGAACATTATCGATTGCAGGCCGCCGATGTTGCGGTCCAGCGAAAAGAGCTCGAAGAATTGGCCGCGAAAGTGGCGCAGCAGCATCAGCAAATTGGGGCGCAGAAGCGAGAGCTCGACGTGTGGATTTCGCACCAGCAGGGCGAAATCGAATCGCAGGCTGCTCGACTGGTGGCGCGGGAAGAAGAACTGGATCGAGAGCAGGAGCGCATAGGTCAGCAACGATTGCAGTGGGAGACGAATCGACGAAAACTGGAAACAGAAATCCGCCGTTTGCAGAACGAGGCCCGGCGCACGGAGACGGAGTGTGTGGCCGCAGAGTGACAGCTACGTGTTTGAGTCTTTAAGTTTCTTTGGGCCTGCGTATATCGGGCGGCAAACGACCAGGAGCCCGGATACCACGCGGTTACTGCAATTTCAAGTCTGCTGCGGTCTTCGAAGTTGTTGGCGAATCGGAGGAAGTCGAATACGGATCGACCAAATTGTACGACTTTGCCTTCTCTTTGACCGGCATCGTTTTCGCGAGCAGGTCGGCCTGAGCGGCAATTCGGGTGGCCATTTGCATTTGAGCAGCGGTGAAGTACTGTTCGTCGGCCCGGCCCCCCAAGTGATGGATCTTCTTGGTGGCCAATTCTTCCCAGCTCATGCCATTGGCGAAATGCCAGGCAGCGGCCTGGGCTGCCCGCTGATCGATATTGCCCTGTCCCAGCATGGTGAGCAGCGCCTGCACGTTGGCGTCTTTGGTATACGACTCGACCGGGCGAATTTCGTAGGGAATGCGCGCGTTCGGGTCTTCTTTGCCGTGCTCCAGACACACGGTTGCGAGTTTCAACTTGCCGACTGCTTCCGGAGCCACATTGAAACCGCCGCCGCCGCCGAAGCCGCCGCCGCCGCCGCCAAATCCGCCGCCGACCGACTGGTTTTGGTTATTGTTATTATTATTGTTACGATTGCGCTGTCGCCCGACGCCGCCGACACCGCCGCCAATTTGCGCCAGCACCGGCACGCCAACAAACGCATCGGGCAACTTCACGCTGAGCGGCTGCTTGGTGGTGTTTTCGATCAACACTTGGGCTTCACGATCGTTCTTAGGGATGAACTTCACTTTCAGATCGCCGCTATCGATGCCGGCGAACAGATCGATCGTCTGTGCTTCCGGCTTGGGTGTTTTGCCGCTGGCCTTTTGATCGGCGCCATGCAACCACAGGGCCGAAAAGGTGACAATCGCCAAGGTGGCGGCGACAGATGCGATACGCAAAGAACGATGCATGGTATGATTCCCGGTGATGATGACTCGGCAAACCGAGTCGCTGCTGCCTGGTGGACCCTGTTCTGCGCAACACTGGGCGTTCTATTTCCGGCCCGTGGTGCAACTAATAGGATAATCGACCGCCGAGCGGCAAGCAAAGCGGATCATGGTTTTTCGGCAAATTTAGCGGTAGATGCGATTCATCGAACTTCCTTCAGTACACGTTTTCGAGCCGATTTTCATCATTTTCCGGGGCATCGCCGAGCAGGCATCGAAACCATAAAATACTGCGAATTACAAGTAGCATCATGGTCGAATCAACGGAGAGGCATCCATGGCAAAGCGGAAGACGGTTGGCTCCAGCCGCAACAAGACGCAGAAGGCCAAACCGGCTGCGAAAGCGATCAAGCGGCCAACTGCTGCATCGTCCGGCAGCGACGAATCTGGAGTGGCAGCCGATGTGCCGGTGAAATCGTTGCGTTTGCTGCCCACCGGCGACGAATTGAAGACACTTTACCAACGCTACACCAACGGCGCGGCTTTCGACGATCACGACAAAGCGTTTTACTTCGTATTGGATGTCGGCGGACTGAGTCGCGCCAAACAACTGCTGGCGCATGTCGAAGAGGTGTTGGCCGAGCTGGAGGAAATCGAACGATAAATCGCTTAGCCCATCGGGGGCCGTTCGAACGGTGGTCAAAACGCTTTAAGCGCTTCGATCACTTTTTCATCGTGGCCATCGACCTGGACTGCTTTCCACACTTTGGCAACCTTGCCTTTGGCATCAATCAAATACGTGCTCCGCTGAATGCCCATCGATTTTTTACCGTACATGTTCTTTTCGCGCCACGCGCCGTATTTTTCCGCGACCTTGTGATCGACATCGGCCAGCAGCGGAAAATTGAGTTTGAATTTGTCGCGGAATTTCACGTGACTTTCGACCGAATCGGCACTGACGCCCAGAAGCTTGGCACCCAACTTCTGCAACTCCTGGCTGCGGTCTCGGAAGGCACAGGCTTCCTTTGTGCAGCCCGGCGTGTCGTCTTTGGGATAAAAGTACAGCACGACGGGGCTGCCGCGCAGCGACGAAAGCTTGAGCTTCGTGCCATCATCAGCGGGCAGCGTGAATTCAGGAGCGTTTTCGTCGGGTTCAATCCAATCGCTCATGGCGGCAAAGTCCTGGGCAACGGTGGAAAATGTGCTCGAAATTGGGTGACGTGGACATTTTAGCCGCTTCCGCCAAATCAGCCACTAGATTGATTTCGTGGCCAGCTTAAAATGGAGACTGACCATTAACAAGCCGCAGGTTGTGGAAGTGTTTCGTTTCTGATTTGAGGGGGCCAGCAAGCATTGGCGATTCCTGCAAAAAGCCGGCCAGACCAAGGCGGACGGGCTGAACGAAGCCTGAAGGTCGCTTTGGCAGCAGCGCAGGTAGCTCACGACAACCGCGGGCAGAACATCGTCTTGCTCGATTTGCGCGAGATGACGGCAGTGTTTGATTTTTTCCTGCTGGTCACTGGCACAAGCCGTCGGCAGTTGCATGCAATTGCGGAAGAAATCGACGACACTTTGGTCGAGCAATTCGGCGAAAAACGAATGGGCTTGGAAGGTTATGCCGCCGGAACATGGGTCTTACAAGACTATGGCGACGTGGTGATTCACCTCTTCGACGATCAGGCCCGCGAGTATTACTCGCTGGAGCAGCTGTGGAGCGGAGCCCGCCGAATCGATTGGCAGGCATCCCAAGGTCCACGGATTGCCAAAACTGACTGAAATTTCAGCTGACGGCGGCGACGGAAGTCGCCTCCTACGATCCATAGCTTTGGCTTTGGGACCCGCGTAGGGTAAACTGAGGGCTGGCCGCGAATAGCGGCAATTCAGTCGTTATCGTCTACTTCTCATCGAACGCCGGAATTGGTTCTTGAACTGATTCTTGGTCGCCAACCAGGATCACCCGCGCGTTGCAACTCTTTGGTTCACGAGTTCGACGGCTTACTTTTGCGGCCCCAGCCGTTTTGCTGGTTGCGGCAATTGTTGAGGCTGCGCATGGGCAAGGACAAGAACCTACGGGGGCGACACAGCAAGAGGATGTTACTGACGCTCCCGCATCGACCGCCGGTCTGAGTAAATTGCGGGCTCAATCATCAGAGGCTCCGCAGGCGACTGAGGCTGCAAAATCGACAAGAGTAACTGAAGAGCCGCCAGTTTATTATGTTCGCGATAAACAAGGCCGATTGGTGCCGTTGTTAGGTTTTTCGTATGAAGAGATTCTCGATTACTTCCAGCAAAAAAAGGCCTCTAAAGAGGGTGGTGGCGAGGCGTCCGGCTTTGGCATCGAACAGTTGGTGATTGACGGCGAAGTGCGTGGCGACGTGGCGGACCTCACCGCCAAATACAAAATCCAAATTCAGTCCGCCGATTGGGTCACCGTTCCGCTAATGAGCGGCGGTCCGGTCCTGCGTGATGCAACCGACTTTCACGGATCTGCCGAGCACACCCTACAATACGATGGTCAAAGCGGTGTCTACACCGCGCAGTTGCGCGGCAAACCCGGCTCAGAGCAACAAATCTCACTCAAGTTTGTCGCACCCATAAAATCGATTGGCGGGCAAAGTCAGATCGAGATGAATGCGCCAAGCGCTGCTGCGTCGGAATTGACAATTCGCGTGCCGGAACCGGCCATCGAATTGATCGGACATCGAGGTGCGGCGCTGGCTGAAGTTAAATCGACCGATGGCGGAGCAGGGGCACAGATCAATTGTCTTGGCATGGATGGTCCGCTGACACTTGCTTGGCGGTCGAACACCGGCATGCCAGAGTCGCGGCTGAACGCACTCGACGCAACCGGCCAAATTCTAGCGCGAATCGATGGCCGCCATGTGCAGTTCGATTGCCGTCTGACGGTTAGCAGTCTCGGTTCCTCGTTCGATAAATTTCACATCAAGCTGCCGCCCGAAACAGAGCTTTCAACAATCGGTGCGCTGCCCACTGGCTATACGCTGACCGCAAACGGCAAGCCAGAATCGCGCGACGTCGAAGTGCAACTGCCGGAGCGCACTGTCGGGCCGGTGGAAGTGCACTTGCAGGCGGAGCGGCCGTACGACGTCACAAAACCCGATCAGTCATTGGAGCTGGCTGGTTTCATCGTTGCCGAGGCACTGCCACACCGACAGTCGGGTCAAATTGCGGTCGCCGTCGAAGGCGATTGGCAAATTGCTTGGGGCCAGCAGAGCCGAGTGCGACAGATTGAAGAAACCGCCGAAGCGCTGCACGACAAAGCCGTCATCGCAGGCTTCGAGTATTTTGGGCAACCGGCATCACTCGTTGTACGAGTTGCTCCCCGAAAAACTCGCGTGATTGTCGAGCCCGAATACCAGTGTTTTGTGGATGCCCATCAAGCGCGCTTGCAGGCGATCTTGAAATATGCGATCCGCGGTGCGAAGGCTTCATCGCTCGATATCGCCATGCCAGGTTGGGAGATTGATGAGTTGCGACCGACTGGAGCTGTCGATGTCGATGCAATTCCCGCGACGAGCGGCGCCATCTCAACGATTCAATTGACACAACCGACAACCGGCGAATTAGAGTTGACGCTCAAGGCTCATCGCGAATTGCCAACCAATGCTGGGCGAATCGATCTGCCATTACCGGCGCCAACGGCCGATGTCGTGGGGCCCGCTATCCTTGCTGTTCTGCCGGCCGACAACGTTCGATTGCGTCCCCGCGATGCCGACTCGCAAGGTTTGAGCCACATTACCGTGCCTCCTCGGATGAGGCTGCCGGTTCAGCAACAGCCGCCGCTATTTTACCGCGCCGAACAATTGCCAGCCGTGCTGGTAGCCGACTTGGAACGAATTCCGCAATCGGTCAGTGTGTCGGTCGAGAGTAGTATGGAACTTCGCCGCGATGCAATCCGAATGGAACAGCGATTCCGATACAAAGTCGAACACGAATCGCTCAACAGCATCACCCTCGATGTTCCCGCCGCGCTGCTCTATGATACCGAATTGCAATTTGAATACGACGGGCAATCACTGGCGCCGGCATTGCCACAGTCGGTTGACCCCGAAGCGTCGACTGTAACTGTCGATGTGCCGTTGCCGAGCCCGCAACTGGGCACGTTTGAAGTTGTGGCCCGATATCGGCTGATACAAAAGTCGCCAGTCGGCGAGTTCGGCTCGCTTCTTACTGTGCCCTTGCTAATGCCCTCAGGCGCATCTCTAAACAGCAACAACCTCACCGCCGTTGGCGACTTGGCTCCCCGCCTTCAGCCACACGACGAGTTGTGGACGATTATCGACGACCCTCAAGAATCCACCGGTGACCGCCCCAGTGTGCGTCTGGCCGCCGGACAGGCTACTTCCGATATTGCTTTGGCTTTCACTGGAACTGACAGCCGCGCCCAAGGTACAACCGTCGTGCAACGTGAGTGGGTGCAAACCTGGATTTCTGGCAGCATCCGTCAGGATAGCGCGGCATATCGATTCAGTAGCTCGGCCGATGAGTTGGAAATTGGGCTGCCACCTGGCGTATCGCCAAACGAGCTGGAAGTGCGAATTGATCACGAGCCGCTGTCGCCTTCGCCGAGCATCAGTCGCACCGGCACGATTAGCATCAAGTTGCCTCCTGCAAATCGCAATCAGATCCACGTGCTGGAGCTTCGCTATCAATTTGCCAATGGTCCTGAATACCCGACAGTCATTGACGTTGAATTGCCGCGGTTTGTCGGCAATGTATGGGTGCAGAGAATGTATTGGCAGCTCGTTCTTCCGCGATAAGCACTTGATTCGGCTGCCCGAGGAGCTAACTCCAGAGTTTAAGTGGACTTGGTCCGGTGTATCATGGGATCGGATCGCCAGTTGGAGTCAGCAGGATTTAGAATCGTGGGTCGGCGCAACAACCGATGCCGCGACACCTGCGGCGACTAATCAATATCTTTTCAGTGCTGCCGGCAATGTGCCCAGCTTTACCGCGCGTACCGCGGTGCGCTGGCAAATTGTGTTGGTGGCCTCGGCGCTTGTGCTGGGAATTGGTCTTCTGCTGATTTATATTCCGCTGTTCCGACGGGCAGGCTCGCTGTTTGTGGTTGGCGTAGTTTCGCTCGCGATTGCCGCCTGGTTGCCTGACGCGGCCATCTTATTTTCGCAAGCGGCGGTGCTAGGAATCGCGTTGGCTTTGATTTCCGCGTTGCTTCACCGGATGATGGGGCGACACCGGGTGCGGAGCGTAGTCGTTACCGGAAAATCTAATTCCGTGATCGACCGCAGTAAAGCGACGAGCAAATCTCGCCCACGGGAACTGGTCGGCACGGCGTCGACTTTGTCGGCTCCTACACCCATTGATGTTCCGGCGGTGGAGCCGAATGACGAGTGAGCCATGCAGCTTAGCGCCACAATCAAAGGGTGTATGCTCTCAATTGCAATTGGCACACTGCTGGTCGCCTCTGCGTACTCTGCTGAGACCAAGATTGCTCAATCCGACAAAGTGCGCAGCGGCTGAAGTTTCAGCGTGTGATGGTTCCAGCCGATCGGCCTGAACAGTGGCCACGAATTCCTGGCGAGCGCTATCTGCCGATTGCTGCAGAAGAATTTGAGCAGCGTTTGGCGCTGCTACTTGGAGAGCCGCTCGGACCCGATGGATCGAACACGGCGCGGTTAGCCCACGCCAGCTACACCGCGGAACTTGTTGGCGCAGATTTGCTTGGGCAAGCGGTTTGGACCTTTGATCAAACCGCTGGTAAGTCGTCGATTGTCATTTTGGACGGTTGCAAATTGTCGCTGACCGAAGTGAAGTGGTTGGACGCTGTGCCGCCAAACAAAAACGGTCTGCGGTCGGAAACGGCGATCGTCGGCAACGATCAGTTTGGTCGGTTGGCCGCGGTGATCGATCGCCCTGGAAATATCTCGTGCAAGTGGTCTTCACGAGGCGGGCAAGAACAAGACGACGTGATTCGCTTCAATTTGATGTTACCGGCGTGTGCAAAAAGCGTACTCGAAGTGTCGCTGCCTGACGATCGCATGTTGCTCGCAGACCACGGCATTGTTTCGAGCCTCGATCGAAAAAGCGTGGCCGGGCGAACATGGCGGGTTGAGCTAGGCGGAGTGAACAACGTCGACTTGAGTGTTGTCAAACAAGCATCTGAGCTAGCGGCTGATGAGCGAATTCGACAGGCACTGGCTTATCGATTCTCATCGCGTGGAATGGAACTTGTCGCCGAGTTTGCGCTCGATGTCGGATCGCATCCGTTGCGGCGTGTAAAAATCCAAGTCGATTCACCACTCGTGGCCGTTCAGGCACACCTCGGAACGATCTCACTGTCGCCGGTTGCTACTGTGGCAGAGACAAAAGGCAAACAGGAGTTTATTATTGAATTTCCGCAGCCGATTCGCGGAAGTGGCAACGTGCTGCGCGTCACCGCGGTCGCACCTGCCGAACCTGGTACGCAACTTCGGTTGCCACTTATCCGGATTGCAGGCGCTCGATGGGAACAAGGCACCGCAAAGTTGACCTTTGAACAGCCGTTGGAATTGGACGATCTTGATCTTATCGATTGTCGGCAGACGAATACCGGCTTGGAAAGCAACGCGTCAAGCGGCAAGACGTGCGACATCGAATTCTTTAATGAAGATCCGACGATCAGTGTCAACCTTGCTCGCCGCAAGGAACAAATTAGCGTCGCGACCGGCACTTCTATTACGCTCCGCGCCAATGAAGGATTAGGCCACTGTGAGGCCCTGTTCTCGGCGACGGAAGGAAGTTGCTTCAACTTAGAGGCCGATATCGCACGGCAATGGATTATCGACAACGTTGAAAGCAATCCGCCGGGACTTATTGCCGATTGGTCGCAGCAGTCGTCGCAAGGCCGGCCGGCAAAATTGAAAGTCCGACTGACAAAACCGATTGTGCCCGGCCGTGGACTCAGGTTGGCGGTTACCGGCCGCCGTCGCCGTGCGCCTTGGGGAGATAGTTTTCGGGCCGACGATCTGGCGATGCTCAGTTTCAGCAATATTCAGACAATACGTCGGCTGGTGCATGTTCAGGCTCTCGAACCATATCAATTGCAAGCGCGCGGCGATGAGAACCTTCGCCGCCTCAACCCAGATACGCTGACGCCCGACGATGCGGATTTCTTTGTCGGCGGCGTTTCTGGCTTAATGTTTGTGAATGACGAATTTGCTCGCCCGTTAATTGTTTCGCTTACGGCCAAGGCACCGCAGTACGAAGCAGACATCCGAAGTGAAATGTTAGTTGCCGACGATCGTTTGACCGAATCGTATCGTTTCCTCATCTCGCCCAAAGGAAGAGAAATTGGCCGACTTTCTGTGCGTTTCTCCCAGCCGCGCATTGCACCGGTGTTATGGACTATCGAGGGGGAGCAGGCAGGCGCCCTCTCAGCTCGACGGCTGGTTGAGGATTCGGCTGCACGAGCCGCTGGGGGCGATACTTGGGAGGTCACTCTGCCGACGTCACATTCCACGCCGTTTACCCTCCTCGCTACGCGCCGGACCGTTTTCCAAAGCGAAACGCCAATCGCGCTTGCTTCGCTGATCGGAGCCGATTCTCAGCGGGGCATCGTGCAAGTCAGCAGCAGTGGAGAAGCGCCCCCCGAAGTGAGAAGCAGTCGCCGAATCAAAGCTCTGCCAGTCGAAGCATCACTCGTGGCCCAAACCAGTACAGCGTTGGCGGCATTTCGCTATAATCCTGATGAGGATACGTTGCTTTCCGCGGAACCGCCGCTGGTGATTGTTCCCTCCGCTGCGGCAGACATCAACAGTCGCGCTTGGATTTGGCAAGAGCGATTGCAATCGATCTATCACCGTACAACGACTGAGCAAGTACTCACCTGCCGCGTTGAAATCGTAGCACCAACGCAGCTTCGATTCACTCCACCTGCCGGTGCGTCGCTGAAGGGGGCATGGGTCGACAATCATTCGGTCATTGATGACATTGATTCCGCCGCCGGCATCTGGAACATCGAACTTTCAGGCAACTCCCGTTTCACATCTGTCATGATCGAGTGGACAGAAGAGCCTTCGACGAGTGGTACGATCTGTCAACTGATTGCCAGCTGGCCTGTGTGCAACTTGCCGATTTTGAGCCGCCGGTGGACCTTGCAGCTTCCGCCGGGTAGCTGTCTGGTCGATGCCGAGTCAGGCGGCGCACAAGCTGTCATCGTGCCGTGGACGAAACGATTGTTTGGCCCGCTGGCAGCCTCCGATGTCCTTATGCAAGCCGGTCGGGAGACCTCTGCTCAAAGCAACGACGATGCTGTCAAAAAGTCGTCGGCCGATTCCGATGCATCGTCGCTCCAAAATTACGAGGCTTCTCCCTGGCACAACGGTTCACAAACGAGTGACAGATTGCTCGGGCCAAGCGGACTGGAGGCCAATGAAATAACACCGGACGTCAGTTCGGTGAATCTCGGAGAATGGACCACCTATCAATTCAATGATGTTGGCGATGCATCGATATCAGTGTGGATTGCCGACGAAGCATCGCTGACCGCGTGGTCGTGGGGCATGTTTGTTTTAATGGCGGCGTCGCGATGGTGGATCGGCCGCATTCAACCAGCAGCCGACATCGTCGTGTTGGCGCTGCTCACTGCGATTGCTTTGCTCGCTCCGACAGCCGTCGCGTCGCTAACGGCTGCCGTATGGCTCGGCTATGTCGCAGGTCGCTTGTTGGTTTGGTTGGTAGGACTTCCGAAGGGCGTGGTGATTACTGTGGAGATGCCAAACGGGCTACGGTCCGGCCTTTCTAAATCAGTTCAAATTGCAACTTGTATAGGTCTGATTGTGACGGCCAGATATACGCTGGTGCATGCCGATGAAGTCCCGGCAATTCCCGAATCGCCGGGACTTCGGCCTTGGCAAGTCTTGATTCCCGTCGATTCCGACCAGAGGCCCACCGGTGGGTTGTACTATTTGCCTGAATCATTCCACGCCGCACTCTACAAGCTAAACCCAACATTTGGTTTTGGTCCTCCGGAGTATCTCATCACCACCGCCGAATATCGCGCTCGCATTGGAAAGAGCGCAGACTTGGGCCAAGCAGCGATCCAAGCCTGGCAGGCGACGTTCGACGTTGATTCATTACGAGACCATGTTACTGTTGCATTGCCCATCGGTTCTGATGGCTCGGTGCTGATTCCGGATGCAGCTCGCATCGACGGGCAATCGGCAACTTTTCATTGGGATGATCGAACGCGGCGCACCGCGTTCGAAATGTCTTCTCAGGGTAGTCACCGATTGGAGTTACAATTCCGACCGATTGCGAAAGATGGTGGCTTTGACCTGGCTGTGCCTAGTGTGTCGACAGCACAAGTGGAACTTGAATCAAGCGGAGCTCGCGTGCAGCTAAATTCAGCGTCTGGAACGAGCCACGCGACCCCCGATGAATCATCCGCGCCGGCACCAGCAACCGCTCTACAGCAACAACGTCGATCTTCAGAGCTCAAACCGGAAACGCACACTGGCCGTTCGTCATTCTGGCTTGGGCCCGCGTCACGAATTGTGATTACCCGGCTCGAAGAACACCAAGCGACCCGCGCTAATTCACAGGTGAGGTACAGCGTTGACGAACTCTACTGGCTCCGCGTCCGACCAAACGCTGTTACAATTGATTCCCGCTTAAAAGTCAACGTCGAATCCGGACAACTTCGACATATTGACTTGGTAGCCGATCCGCTGCTGTCAACTGTGATTGATTCCGAAGATGGGACAATCTCAGAATCCCGGCGAGTTCCGGGAGACCCAAATCTGTTGCGGCTTGAGTTTACTCGACCAATTACTGGCAAGGCAACGATCGATGTGCCGTTCGTCGTTAAGGACGCTTCCGGCGTCGGCCAAATTTTACTTCCAGATTTAGAATGCCGTGGCGGAAAAACCACTCATCGTAGTTGGGCGGCGAGCGTCGAATCTACATTAATCGCCGACATGCAACATGGTGCAGGTAATGTATCAGATTCGCAAGAATTTGTCACCCTCTGGGGCAAAATTGATAAAAAGCCGCAATTTGTTTGGAGCCAACCGTCAAAGCAAGATGAAGTCACACTTACGGTGCGTCCTCGCGATCCAAAAATTGAGGCTCGTTATCAAACCGCTTTGCATATCGATCAGCGGGAGGCCTCTGTGCGCGAAGCAGTGACTGTTGCCATTACCGACGGTCAGGTTTTTCAATTTCATATTTCTGTGCCATCGCAATTGGAAATCGACCATGTGACGGCGCACAATGAAAACGTGGATTTGGGTTCCAGATGGACTCGAAGCCGCCCAAACCTGCTCACGGTATTCTTCGATTCCGCAGCCAGCGGCGAAGTGGCACTGTCGATCTCCGGCCATTTGCCGGTGCCATCCGACAGTAAACTGCTGGCGCCGATATTGCGAGTCGAAGGGGCCGAGAACCAAGGTTGCCAGGTTATTGTGCTTCGACATCCGGACGCTTTAACCTCAATCTTTGATCCAGGTGGTTTTCAATCGATTGCGGAAAACGATTGGCCAGCTCGATTGGTCGACGCAGAGCGCGATGGATTGATTGATCCACCAACCCGCAGTGCAGTCACGCCGGCGGCTATTCTCGAGACGGATCACGACGCTCAGCCACCGTTGGTCGGCGTGAAACGCAATCCTCAGCAGCTGCGCGTTTTGCAAGTCACGGCGATGAATCGGGCGTCGAATGCCTGGATGGCAACCGTAGATCTCGATGTAATCGTTGAACAGGGGCTAGTCGACACACTGCGTTTCGAGTTACCAGCCAACTGGATTGGTCCGTTTGAATTATCGCCGAAAATACCCTGCGCCGTTGAACAGCTAGCCGGTGAAAATCGTCGACAGCTTGTAGTGCGACCGGAGCGGGCATTGGACCATAGCTTTCACTTGCGGGTCGCGAGTCCATTGATAGTGGCTGCTGGCCAGCGGCCCAACGCACCCGATGTGCGGCTGTTGGGCGCGGCAAATCAGCGGCAATTTCTGCTGCTGCCACGTCGGCAGGAGGATCAGCAACTTGAGTGGGATCGACGCGGTTTGGCCGCGCGTCCCTTGCCGGAGTCCCTATCGAATCTGGTCGGCGATACAACCGCATATCGCTCTTATCAAGTAGTGTCGACAAACGCGCGAGCCCAATTAAAATCGGTCGATCGAGGCGCAGAAAATCCACAAGTCCGATTGGCTGATGTCGAAATGCTTTGGGCATTGTCGGGACATTGTGCAGGCATTGCGGCCTTTGATTTAGAACCAGGCGACGCAGGTAGCTGCCAGTTGGCCGTGCCTGCCGGCTTTCGATTGATTCGCGTTGAACTTGATGGTGCACCCGCTCAGCTTGCGGCCTTGGGAGCCGAACAATTGAGTGTCGCACTAGGAAACAACAAGCTTCCCCGCAGGCTAGAACTGATCTTCTCTGGCCGGTTAAGCACGAATAGTCACGGTCAGCTGGAACTGACGGCCCCATCACTTGTTGGGTTACCGGTCGAGCGCAGCATATGGCACATCATTGCACCGGCTGCAGCCGGCAGGGCTTCGTTGCCCTCGGGCAAATCGGTTTCAGAAATCGAGCATTATCTATCGCGACTGAAAGTAACCGCCTCACTGGCTGATGCGGCTGGCAGCACATTGATTGACGAGCCGATTGATGACTCGTCTCGTTGGTATACCGCCTGGTTGCATCGATTTGCTCAAGTGCGCGCCAGCCTCGTTAACGCCAAATCGGTAGAACCCGACAACGAACAATCACGGCGCACCGAAGCAGAGTTGAACGCCATTGATCAGGACCAAATTCAGCTGGCGCACCGCTTAGGTCTTGGTCAGACGTTGGGTGAACTTACCAACGGCAAGGCCGTTCCATTTGGCTGGCTTCAGGCGGCCTCAGCAGTTGCACCGTTGGACGACAGTCAAACTTTTGCAATGCTGCACGGTGGAGGCGCCTCGCTGGCAACAACCTATCAGAATTGGCCGGCGAAGGATCGGTTCATTCGAACGCTTCTGGCCATTCTCGTGTTGTCGGGGTCGGCCGCACTGGTATTCGTGATCTACAAACAATGGATCGCGCTGGATGGCTTCACACTTTGGCCGCAGGCCTTGGGCATGACTGTCGGTGTCTCATGGTGGTTTTGGCTTGTTCCCGGCTGGCTGGGACTGGCGATTATCGCGGCCAGTCTTTACGCCGCGTGGTGGCAAACGCTGCGATCGCCGAAGCCCGTTAATCCCGCACGTCCCGCCTCGGAATCGGGCTCAAAACGGCTTCGGGGCAATGCTGACCGCTAAATGCTTTCATATTTCGCTAGTTCGTCTTGGCGTGCTTTGGCCAATTTGTTAGCCTTTGCCCCGCGCGTCAATCCGGCCGGGATGCTGGATTGTAATAATGGCGCGGGTGTGAGTAAGAAAAGTCGGCGATAAGGAACCTCGCCGGCGAATCGTTTCTGCGGCGAATACCGACAGGCCGACAAGGAAGGAGGCCCTCGATGAAGTCCGATTTAAAGCACGCATTGAAGGTTCACATTCGCTGGATGATCCGTCGCGACATGCCCGAAGTGCTGGCGGTTGAAAGCGATAGCTTTGAATTCCCTTGGTGCGAGGACGATTTTCTGCGGTGTTTGCGGCAACGAAATTGCATTGGCATGGTGGCCGAACATCAAGACAGCATCGTGGGTTTCATGATTTACGAACTGCACAAATCGCGACTGCACATTCTCAATTTCGCTGTCGCGGCTCGTTATCACCGGCACGGAGTGGCAACACAAATGGCGACGAAGCTAATCGGCAAACTCTCGACGCAGCGCCGCAATCGTATTCTGCTCGAAGTGCGCGAGACGAACCTCGCCGCACAGTTGTTTTTTCGCGCAACGGTTTCCGTGCCGTGAGCGTACTGCGCGACTTCTATGAAGACACAACCGAAGATGCGTATTTAATGCAGTATCGTTACCGCGTCAGCGATGCAGTTGCCATTCCAGAACAACAAATCACTCGAATGGCGGGATAGCTTAGCAGATGCTCGCATCAGAGCGGAACGATTTCTGACTTCAAACTTGGCAGCTCAACGATGGCGATGGTGTGCGGTGTAGCCCGATACAGCGCACCCGGATTAAGTACCAAAGTTCGGCCGATGTGTTCTCGTCGCGGCACATGGGTGTGACCGTGGCATACAATCGCATGCACACCATTGGCAATCGTCCGAGTCAAGAGCCGCTCGTCGTCGCCGTGCAGTAGCGCGATTTTCGCACCGGCAAGTTCGATCGATCCGAATCGATCGTGGCATGTTTGCCCAGCCCGCTCAATCGCGGCTCGCAGCTCGTCGGCTGTGTCACCGACATCTACGTTGCCAAACACAAAATGCGTCGGCCACGCGGCAAATAGCGGCACGATTGTCTCGGACCCGATGTCGCCGCAGTGCAAGACAGCCGCAACCCCAAAGCTCTCCAGCATCCGTACACCGTTGCGGGCGTATTGTACGTGGCCATGCGTATCGCTAACGACGCCCAGAATCATCGGGATTGATATTTGGTTTGCATCGAGACGGAGGCCAGATATTCTTTCCGACGGGCGTTGATTCTTATCCCCTCAATAAACAACATCGCAGTGTTTTTGCCTGCTGTCTACTACTACAACGCTAGTTCCTTCTCCATCGGCATTTTGGCAAGTGGCTGATGGAGACGCCGATATTTCGTAGTTTTCGCAGGGTGCGTTTGCGGTGGCTCCTCCGCGAACGGGCTTTGCGAGCCTGGGTTTCTCGGATGGTTCTTGCGGCACGCTCGATCGGTTGACGGGTAGCGGCGCGAGGCAGCCACCAAGATTGAACCAACGCCGAGGCCGCCGCGCGAATCTGACAAACTGTCAACTCCGGATTTTTCCTCCGACACTGCTGATGCATTCGCGACAGGAACAAGTGGGTCAAGGCGGTGATCGTTTGGTGACGCATCAATCCGATATACGAACGGCCTTCAAAATGATCGAAGCCCAACTCGGTTTTCTGGTCTTCGAACGAACGCTCCACGCGCCACCGCGAGAACGCGACATGCAACAACACCGTCAAGGGCGTTTCCAACGGAGCATCGGCGACAAAAAACTTGATCTTGTCCGGTTCCAAAACGCTTCGCGCCACGATCAAGTGCAGCGGGGCCAAGGGCACATCGTCCGTGCCGTTCGGATAGAACCAGACGTATTTTGCTTCCCAAACCATCGGCCCTTTCTCACCGTCCCTGACGTGAAACCGCTGCCACGGCTGGTCACGCAGCTCGGGAGTTTGTTCCAAGTGCTCGCGCACGGTAAGGAACGGGCGGCTGCCGGCAACCAGGCGCGGCGTTTTACGCGGCCGACCTGTCGGCCCACGACGCCGATGGGTCACCCGCGGCGGACGAATCCAGCCGCGGAAGATCACAGGAATCTCAGCCACAAACGGCTGGCCGCGCTCCCGCAAAGCGGCCAAAAACGCGACACTCTTGCCATAGCCCTCATCGAACGTCAACCACGCGAACGTCAGGCCATTGCTCCGCGCCCGATTGTAAAGCTCCAGGGCGATGTCTGTCCAAGAAGGTGTTTGTTAAACGCTGTCAGCGGTTTTGTGGCGTCGAGGGACGGCAGAGTCGGTGGAGCATGAACTGGATCATGGCAATTTGGATCATGGCTTCGCTGTTTTCGACGAGTTCCTCGTAGTCTTTGCTCAGCCGCCGGGCGTGGCCCAGCCAGGCGAAGGTACGTTCGACAATCCAGCGTTTGGGAAGAATTTGGAAACCAACCTGTTCACCAAGCTTTCGCACGATCTCCAATACCCAGCCACACCACTGCATCAACCCATCCACGAGCCTTCCAGCATAACCGCCGTCCGCCCAGACGAGCTTCATCGTCGGAAACAACGTCGCCGCCTTGAAGAACAACAATTTGGCTCCATCACGGTCTTGGATCGCAGCGGAATGCACGACCACCGCCAACAGCAACCCCAACGTCTCGATCAGGAGATGCCGCTTGCGACCGTTGATCTTCTTCCCCGCATCATACCCATGAATCCCCCTTTTTCGGTCGTCTTCACCGCTTGGCTATCGACGATTCCGGCCGTCGGCTGGGGGTCTTTTCCCTCCGCCACGCGTACTGCGCGGCGGAGGGCATCATTGATTTGTTCCCACACTCCCGCTGGGGTCCATTCGCGAAAGTCATCGTAAACCGTTTGCCAAGCGGGGAAATCATGCGGCATCCCGCGCCCAGTCCAACCCTGTTTATTCATGTAAAAAATGGCGTTCACAATTTCCCGCTGGGAAATCCAGGGCAGATTGCCCCGCGGCGGGTGTGGAGGCACCAGGGGACGAATCATCGCCCATTCGGCATCCGTCACATCACTCTCGTACGACGCTCTGGCTGGGGTCTTCATCGTGGGGACTCCCGAAGTAAAAGTTCCGCCCCCTACGCAATCGTATCCCGAGCGTCCAGCCCTGCGACGCTAGCGTTTAACAAACACCTTCTTAGACCGATGCAACAGGTCATCGGGAATGTCGGCGGCACAGCAGCGCGGCCGATCGTTGGACCAACTCTCGGGCAAAAACAATTCGCTGTCCAGCAAACAGTGAAAAGCATCGCGCGCGTAGGCCAGGTGCACCGTCACCAAGCAGTTGTCCTTCTTGCCCGTGGCACCGCACTACTGGCGTTGCACGCCCGGCGTTTTCTCGCCTTTCTTCGGACAGCCCTTCGTCAAGAATGCCGATGCTGTGGGGGGCCGGAATGCTCGACGGCCACCAGTTGTTGCAGCTTGGTCCTCATCAAGCCATGATCCCATTCGAGCAGGCTCAGGAACTGCTGCAGCGTTCGCGGCGGCATCCCCACCGCGTCAGCAATCGGCTCGCAGTTCTTGCGCGGCAAATCGGACCACTGACCTTCCACGTAAACCGACAAGTGACCGCGCGTCTCACTCCGCGAAAAACAATCTTCAAAGCGTTTCAACAACGACTTCAACTTGGGTCGCAACGAGCGAATCTGTTTGGCGTCCATGCCAAGTCCGCCGGGGCCATGAAGGCCACAGTTTCCCCCACAAAACACCAAATCACCAATACCAACTAGCGTTGTAGTACTAGGTGGCGTCGCGGAAACGACGGCATACGATTATATTGTCTGACGTCGTACCGCACCCGTGCCAGGCGAGACCGACCTTTACATCTGTTAATATATTCTGCTGCTAGTTGATCTATGCTGTTAGCTGACTCAACCGATTGGCTTGCCGGCGGTGTCCTTGTTGCGCTTGCGCTGGTACCGCTAATCGTGTTTGGCATAAAGTGGCTGCGATCTCCCTTGAGCTTAAGGCAAACGTCCTTCTGGTCGCTTAACTATCTGATCACACGATTGATTTGGGGAACGCACATCAAGGGACAGCTCTCCGTCGAAGCAGGAAAGGGCGCGGTGATTGTTGCTAATCATCGCAGTTCCATCGATCCGTCATTCGTTCAGATTTGCCTGCGGCGAACAGTCTATTGGATGGTCGCCCGTGAGTATTGCGAAGCACCGGTCATTGGCTGGTTGCTCCGCGAGTTTCAGGTGATTCCTGTCGGACGTGCTGGCGTCGATACCGCGGCGACCAAGCTAGCCATTCGTCTGGCGCAGCAGGGTGAACTCATCGGCATGTTCCCCGAGGGACGCATTAATCTCACGAAAGACCAATTGCTGTTGCCTGGTCGACCGGGAGCGGCACTGGTGGCGCTCAAAGCTCGGGTACCGATTATTCCAGTGTTCATTGTCGGGGCGCCATACGATGGCACTTCGCTTGGTCCGCTGTTTATGCGGGCTCAGGTGCGAGTAAGAATTGGACAGCCGCTCGATATTTCAGCGTATTACGGTCGCGAAAAAGAGGAAGGCGTGACTAAGGAAATCACGCTGCGGCTCATGCGCGAAATGGCGAAATTGGCCGGACATCCGGATTTCGAGCCGCAACTAGCGGGCCGCCGTTGGATGCTGACCGAACAAACTGATGAGAACAACAGTCAGACGGCGGCATCCAACGGTGAAGCGGTATCGGCAAGCCGTCGAGAAAAATCTAGCCGTTGATTGACAAACATTGGATTGCTAGTTCCGCCGCCGTTACAATGCAGTCAGCCCTGCCTTCAAACTCAGCTGTCTTCCAGCCTTGGAGTGAGTGAAATGAAAATGCTGAAAGTGTGTGCTGGTGTGCTTTTCGTGGGTCAGTTATTTGGATCGTCAATGGTTTTTGCCGCTGATGACGCAAATGCGTCGGCTGCCGAGACCAAGTTCGTGTCGCTGTTTAATGGCAAAAACCTCAACGGCTGGCACGGCGATAAAGATCTGTGGAAGGTCGTCGACGGCGTTATCGTCGGCTCCACCGACGACAAGCAACTCAAGCACAATTCATTTTTGTTCTACGAGAAGCCGTACAAAAACTTTGTGCTCAAAGCCAAGTTCAAACTCCGCAACCACAACAGCGGAATTCAATTTCGCAGCCTGGAACTGGACGATTTCGATTGCAAAGGCTATCAGGCCGACGTGGCCGATAAACGATATACCGGCATTCTGCATGAAGAGAAAGGCCGTATCATCGTTGCCGACGTGAAGGAGGACGAAGTCAAGCAGCACTATAAACCCGGGGAGTGGGCCGAGTATGTCATCACCGCTGATGGCGCGCACATCAAGCAGGAAATCAACGGTTACACGACGATCGACTACACCGAGCCGCCCGACGATAAAACGCCCAAAGAAGGTATCATCGCTCTACAACTTCACGCAGGTCCAAAAATGGAAGTTGAATTCAAAGACATCGAGATCAAAGAGTTACCGTAAGAGACCGTCCCTTGCCCTCGGTCAACAAATTGTCTGGCTGGGCCAGAGACTCACAGACCTGCCTTGCAGCATACCATGGGCAAGGGATGAATGACCTCTATGGCAAAAACTGCTGGCACCAGTAAATCGTGCCATCTGGCGTGCGGTAGGCCGCTACCCCGATCCGCTTGTAGCTGTTGTTGAGAATGTTGGCCCGATGACCGGGGCTGGCCATCCAGGCGCCAACGGCCTCGTCGGTGCTACGTTGTCCCATGGCGATATTTTCTCCGACGGGCTTTGTGGTGTGCTGCAGCGTGCGGTTGTTGGTCATCCAAGCTGCGTGGCTGCGAGCCGTTTGAATCAAATTGCGATCGACGGCCAGCGGCGGCAAGCCGTAGCGGGCCCGTTGTGTGTTGGTTTGCTCGACAATCTGCTTTTCGACTTCAATCAGACCATCTTTTGGGTCATCGGTCGATTTGTCGGCCGCGATTCGGTCCTTCTGATCCTTCGAGCCGGTCGATTTCTCAGCCGATTCCTTGGTCGCATTGTTTTGCGGTTTAGTTGCCGCTTGGGGCGGTGTACCTTGCTCCAACAATACCGCGGACAGCAAACCAGTAACGCAGAGTTTCAGAAACATCGCGATTCCTCCTCCTGGGGCCTTGCAAAAACAGCAGGTCGCTAAGTCGAAACAACAAAGAAAATAATGGCGCGACTGACTTATTCTCAACTCTGTAATGAGCGTCCTTAGTCAGTTGCCGCGGGTGGGTTGCTGGGTCGAGTGTCGATGTCGGCAAATTCCGTTATGCGTTCGCCACTACATCACAATCACAATCGAGGCAGCAAGACTTTCGTGGTAGGCCTTCGTAGAGTAACCAACGAGTCGACAATCGCAAGGGGATGCGCGGCACAATGCAGGAGATTTTATCTTGCCTATTTCGCAACTCTTTTGATTTTCTTGATTTGCGCCACAGGAAAAGTTGGGCTCGCGCTCGCAGCGCGCTGCTTCGAAATCGAACATTCCGTTAACCTACGCGCTAAGCCCGCCGAGATTCCTTCCCCATTGTGACTTTCTTGCTCTGGAGCCATTACATGACACGGTTCGCCTGCTTATCGATGTGCGCGCTCATGTCGTGCAACTTCACATCATTCCTATCTGCCGCCGATCATGCCGCGCAGAACTTTGATTGGTCGCAATGGCGCGGACCAAATCGCGACGGCAAATCCAGCGAGACGAGCTTATTGCAAAAAAGGCCCGCTGATGGACCACAGCTGGTATGGAAAGCTTTGAAGCTCGGCCCAGGGTTTTCCAGCGTTTCGATTCAGAACGGTCGCATCTTCACGATGGGCGATCGTGATGGATCGGAATGTGTGATCGCTCTGGATTCCAACGACAGCGGCAAGGAACTTTGGGCTGCCCAGGTGAGCAAATCATCAGAAAACGAAGGATATCCCGGCCCTTGCTGCACCCCCACGGCCGATGGCGATTTTGTATTCGCGCTCGGTTCGCGCGGCGATTTGGTTTGTTGCGAAGCAGCAACGAGCCGCATTGTGTGGCAAAAGAACATGCCGGCTGATTTTGGCGGCAAGATGATGTCGGGCTGGGGCTACAGTGAATCGCCGCTGGTGGATGGCCAGCGCTTGATATGCACGCCTGGCTGCGATAAAGCGATGATGATTGCACTGGATAAAAGAACTGGCCGAGAGATTTGGCGCTGTGCCATGCCGAAAATCGGCGAGAACGGCAGCGATGGCGCCGGCTATTCGTCAATCGTCATTTCCAACGGCGGCGGGCGAAAGCAATACGTGCAATTCGTCGGCCGCGGGCTGATCGGCGTGTCGGCCAGCGACGGCAAGTTTCTTTGGGGCTACAACAAAATTGCGAATTCGGTCGCCAATATCTCCACGCCGATTGTCGAGGGCGATTTCGTATTCGATTCCGCGGCCTATCAATCGGGCGCGGTCAAATTAAAACTGATTGCCACGGACGCCGGCATACGGGCCGAAGAAGTGTACGTGCTCCCGCCTGCCACACTGCAAAATCATCACGGCGGCATGGTGCTGGTTGGCGATTATCTCTACGCCGGCCATGGGCAGATGATGGGGCTGCCGCTCTGTCTCGACTGGAAAACCGGCCGCGTGGTTTGGGGCGGCGACAAGCGTGGGCCAGGAGAAGGCTCGGCCGCCGTAACCTGCGCCGACGGCCGGTTGTACTTCCGCTACGAAGATGGCACGATGGCGCTGTTGGCCGCGTCGCCAGACGGCTACAAACTGTGCGGCAGCTTCAAAATTCCCGATGTCCAATAGCCAAGCTGGCCGCCGCCGGTAATTGCGGATGGCAAACTTTTCTTGCGCGAACAGGATGCGATTTACTGCTACCAAATAAAATGAAGCCGAGCTGCAGGCTTTCGGCAATCAACGTAAAGCCGATTTTCGTTCAAAACGGCTCGGTTGCTTCGCCAGGCCCTGCGTATTGCTCGAATTCGTCGTATGGCCGTTGCGCCAAATTTTCAAACCGCGTAAATTCGTTCTTCCAGAACAGCTTGATTTCCCCGATCGGACCGTTGCGCTGTTTGGCGATGATGATTTGTGCACGATCCAATAGCTCGCGCAGGTCGCCGCCCTGACGCTCTTTTTCTCGCTGTTCCGGCGTCATGTAGTAATCTTCTCGATGAATGAACATCACCACGTCGGCATCTTGCTCGATTGCTCCTGATTCCCGCAGATGGCTCAGTCGTGGATAATTATCTTCCGCCTGACGGTTCAACTGCGCCAGGCAGACCACTGGTATGCTCAATTCACGGGCCATGCCTTTCAGTCGGCGTGCAATTCGCGCCACCTGCTCCTGGCGGTTTTCGCGATTGTTGCCGGTGGAATCGGGCTCGATGAGCTGCAGATAATCGATGATGATCAATCCGAGGCCAGATTTTCGCTTCAGCCGCCGTGCGACCGCCGAAATCTCCGTGACTGTGCGGCTGGAACTGTCATCGACAAACAGCGGCGCCTGGCTGAGCAAACTGCAAGCCTCGACAATTTTTTGTCGATCTTCCAGCGTGGTGCGGCCCGTGCGGAGCCGTTGGCCATTCACGCGGGCTTGCGAGCAGAGCATGCGGTCGGCCAATTCGATCGACGACATTTCCAAGCTGACCACTAGGGTCGGTACACGCAAATGAGACGAAACGTATTCGGCGATATTTAGGGCAAATGCCGTTTTGCCCATGCTGGGGCGAGCTGCGATGATGTTCAGTTCGGAATTGTGCAGCCCCCCTGTGAGCGAATCGAGATCGTTGAATCCGGTATCGACGCCCGCGATTTTGTGCTCACCTTTTTCGCGTAAATCGATTCGCGCGAGCGCTTCGTGAATCAAATCGCGGGCTTCAATGATTTTGTTCGCTTGTCGTTTATCGAGCACCGCGAAAATGCGCTGTTCAGCAAGATTCGCCTGGTGCCGCGCTTCGGATGAATCGTCGTAAGCATCGCGCAGAATTTCGGTGCTCGATTCAATCAAAGCCCGCAGCATCGCCTTGTCGCGGACGATTTCCGCATAGTAAGTGGCATGAGCGGCGGTTGGTACGCTGCGGGTGATTTCGGCAATATATGCGGCGCCTCCGATCGTTTCATACTCGCCGGCTGATCGCAGGCGATTGACCAGCAGCGTCATGTCGATTCGCTTGCCCGAATCATGCATGTCGAGCAAGTGAGCGAACAGCGCGCGGTTGGCGTCGTCATAGAAATCATCGGGCCGCAGAATCAGCGCCACGTCGTCGCAGCACTGTGGTAACAGCAGAATGCTGCCGAGTACACCTTTTTCAGCATCAAGGTTCCGCGGCGGCTGGCGGTCGAGAATTTCGGAAGTGACCGCCGGCTTGCGCGGCGCTTTCAAATCGCTCTTGCGCTGGACCGTGGCCATTTTCCCTCCGTAGATCAGACTTTAGTCTGCCATGCACCACGTTTGCGAAATACGCGGTCAGGTTGAAACCCAACCTACTTACCGGCCGATTTCGATTTCGCATCCGCCTGTTTGCCCGCGGGTTTCGTCTCGCCCGACTTGGCGTCGTTCGTCTTAGCTTCGGCGGATTTCTCGGCAGCGGCTTCGGCATCACCCACGGTCGGCACGACCCAAACTTTGAGCTGGCCTTCGATCTCCTGGCCCAAGTGGATATCGACAGTATACAGGCCCAATTCTTTCAGCGGACCTTTGAGCCGTACCTGATCGGGCGTGATGCTGATGTCGTGCTGCTTGACAGCCTTAACAATTTCCGACGCGCCGACGGAACCGTACAGGTGGCCTTCATCGTTGGCGTTGGCTTCTATCGTGACGCTCTGCGCGGCAATGCGCTCGGCAAGTTGTCGCAAGCCAGCCAGCCGTTCGTGCTGAATTTGCAAGAGACGGGCTTTGTGCTTATCGACCATCCGCTTGTGATGCTCGGTTGCGACCGTGGCCAATCCTTGCGGCAGCAGATAGTTCATGGCATAGCCGCGTCTGACCTCGACAACTTCGCCTTGCTTGCCCAAGTGATCGACTGATTGGATCAGCAGTAATTCGATGCCGCCGTGTTTGCCGCGCTGGAGGCGTTTTTCTCGGGAACCAGTTTTCGTTTTTGTGATCGGCATGATTATGTTGGCCCTGACGCAATTGTTAGTTGATCGGTTAAAATGGCAGATCGGCGGCGGGCGGCTCACCGCCGCTATCGAAACCGGCTTCTGCCTGACTGTATTCCATCTCCGGTGGCGGTGCTGCCGAACTTCGGTTGCCGCGAGCCGCCCCGGTTTGTCCGCCGCCCGCGGGGGCACCACCACCTTGTCCGCGGCCGCCGAGCATTTGCATCCGCTCGCCGACGACACGCAGCTTCGATTGTTTCTTGCCTTCTTTTTCCCACGTGTCGAGCTTCAGCCGGCCTTCGATCAGCACCGGCGAGCCCTTGTTGAGATACTCGCTGGCGATCTCGGCCAGGCGGGCCCACAGTGTAACATCGACAAAGGTGGTTTCATCAACCCATTCGCCTTGAGCGTTCTTACGACGATCGTTCACGGCTAGCCCGATGTCGGTCACGGCGGTGCCGCTGGGGATGTAGCGCAGTTCTGGATCGCGGGTCAGATTGCCGACCAGAATGACTCGATTGAAACTTGCCATCGTTGACTCCCGAGCCGTGGCTCTGGTCTGAACATGCGTATCGCCACCGCATCTAAGCTAGCAAATGTGTGCCAGCAAAACAACTTCCGTTACTCTTCGTCCTTATCTAGCTCAATGCCGTCGACCTCTTCGATTTCGGGCACATCGACGGGGGCAATTTCAGTTTCGGCCTTGGGCTTGTTTCCACTCGTCGGGCCGCCGCCGGTAAGGGCATGCTGGACCATTGTGTCGGCAATTCGCGGATCGATTTTCAGGAACAGGCTGCGAACGACGCTTTCGTTCAACTGAAACTGCCGCTCCAAGTTCGTCACCTGATTGCCATCCAGCTTAAAATACGTAAGCCAGTAAGTGCCTTTACGGTGACCTTTGATCGGGTAAGCCAGTCGTCGCTCTTCCCAGAGGCGGCTGGCCAGCACCTGGCCCCCCATTTGTTCGACGGTCGAGGGAATTTGCGACACCACGCCGGCGGCATCACGGGCATAGCGATTGGAGTCCAAAATGAACATGCCTTCATAAACGTTCTGTGCCAAGGGACGGTCCTCAAATGGATTGTAAATTAGAATTAGAATTTGTTGATGGATTTGGAAACCACGAGGCAGTCCCGGTCAAAAAGTCGAAGAGATGCCAATAAACTGTCAGCTATCGAACACCCCACATTTTTGACTCTTCGACTTTTGCCTCACGCATTGTATCGATTCATGCACTCTTTAATTCCCAGGCCGATCCAACTTTCCACTCCGTCGGCTGCGAGCGCCACGGTTGGTTCGATGATCGGCAATTCTGCTTTGTTAAATTTTCCCAACACAAAATCAGCGGGATCCCAATTTACAGGCACGGGTCCAACGCCAACTCGCAGTCGGGAAACCGCCTCATCACCCAAGCGGCTGATGATGTCGGACAGCCCTTTTTGTCCACCCGCGGAACCTTCAGATCGGAATCGCAGTTTGCCAAACGGGAGGTTGAAGTCGTCGCAAACGACTAGCACTTCCTCGTTAGCCAGCTTGTAAAAGTCTCGCGCCGCCAGCACGCTTCCACCGCTGAGGTTCATGAACGTTTGCGGCCACAAGAGCAACGCTTTCTGGCTGCGAAGTTCGATTTCTGCAATCTCTCCTTGAAAGTTTGATTTTGGTCGGGCGGCTCGGTGCCGCTGTGCTAACTCGTTCAAAACGGCAAAACCGACGTTGTGACGTGTGCCCTCGTATTTTCGGCCAGGGTTGCCAAGTCCAACGACGAGTTTCACGGTATGTAAGGGTTCAGGATTCGGGGTTCAGCGGTCAGACGAAGCAAAGCACACGCGAAGAACTTGTGAAACAGCCCCCCGGCGGCAGCCGGGGGTTCATCTCCACAGCAAACAATATCGAGCTGCCTACTCTTTCTCTTCGCCTTCCTCTTCTGGTTTTTCCTTACGGATTAGTTCGGGTTCCACAGCGTCGCCTGCGCCAGCCGCGGCCTCCTCTTCCTCAGCCTTCGGCTTGATGCAGTGGACTGCAACTTCTTCTTTGCCGCTCAAAACCTTCACGCCTTCGGGCACAGGGATCTGACCGATTTCGATTGCATCTTCCAGATTTAAGCCCGCGATATTGATCGTGATCTTATCGGGAATGCTTGCCACCGGGCATTCGATTTCAATTTCGTGAATCAAATGCTCGACCACGCCTCCTTCTTTCGCGCCGGCAGCCTGGCCCTTCAGTTCCAGCGGCACTTTTACTTTGACTCGTTCGTCAGCCGACACGCGGGCGAAATCGATGTGCAGAATTTCCAGGCCATAGGTGTCGTACTGGAGTTCGCGAATCAGTGCGCTGTCGCTCACGGCACCTTTCAGTTGCACAACTCGCGAGCCGTGGCGGATGGCCGCCGAAACTTGCTCGGCTGGAACGGCGACGCTTACGGCCTTTTCGCCGTGGCCGTAGAGTACCGCTGGCACCTTGCCCGTGGCACGCAACCGTTTGGAATTGCGTTTTCCGAGCGATTTACGAGCCTCGACCTGTAGCGTGTCTGCCATGGTTTTCCTCAAAATAATCGAAGACGACGTCGCCCGACTCAATCCGTACAAGTCGAAACCGGCGTAATACTTAACGCGCAGCCGGCTGGGCCGCGATTCACTCGCGCCAGCAAAGCCGACCCGCAGAGAATCAAGCATTTTGCCCGAAATACAGAGAATTGCAACCCGGACAGGGCAGAAATTTGGAGCGAATTTTGACAAGCGCGGTGCTGGCTCACAACGAAAACTGGGTACGCCAGATTGCCCAATTTGTTGCGACGTGGCCTGCAAACTTAGCTCAATCGGCAGGGCTTAACAGGCCGATAATAAGGCGAAAGCGCTTGCTAGACCATACACCGGCCATTTGCACCGATGCGAATCAATCCATGAATAGCGTTGCCCCACGGGTCATGATGCGGTCACTTGTAGCGGTCGTTGCCGCTTTGATGTTCCAGTCGGGCTGCGCTACGATTAAGCAATCGGACACCGCCCGGACTGGCATCGAGCAATTGCTCATTTCCAGTGCTGCCGATCGGGCGCTGGAGAAATTCGATTACCGGCCAATCTCAGGCGCCAAGGTATTTGTCGACACGCAGTTTTTAGATTGTGTGGACAAAAACTACGTTCTCGTGGCTCTCCATCAGCACCTGCTCGCCAACCGCTGCACGCTGGTGAGCAAAACCGATGAATCAGATGTAGTCGTCGAAATTGGCAGCGGCGGCGTGGGCACCGATCGCAATGAACTCTTCGTCGGTATTCCGGAAATTCCGTTGCCGCCGCCATCGCCGATCGCGATGCCGAAGATCGCATTTTTCCAGCGCACCAAGTCGATGGGCACCGCCAAATTGGCGCTCGCGGCTTACGACACAAAGACCAAACAGCCGGTCATCAACTCCGGCTATGCACTCGCCCGGGCCGATCATCGCAATTGGCAAGTGTTGGGCCTGGGCGGCCAACAGTCGGGCAGCGTGCAAAAAGAACTGGTTGCACAGACCGACGAATCTAAATCGATCGCCGAAACGGCTACATCGATTGCACAGAGGCCGAGTACGCTCAGCCGCTAAGCTTCAAGCAGCCCCTAAACCTTCGCGGCATCGATCGCCTGTTGCAGCCGGCTCTTTGGTTGCACGCCGACGAAGCGATCAACCACCTGGCCACCTTTGAACAGCATCAACGTCGGAATGCTGTTGACACCGTAGTTCATGGCGACCGTGGGATTGTCGTCGATGTTGACTTTCCCAATTTTCACCGAGCCCTGATACTCGTTAGCCAACTCTTCCACCACCGGAGCGATCATCCGGCAAGGGCCGCACCACGGAGCCCAAAAGTCGACCAACACCGGCTGGTCCGACTTAAGAACGTCGGCCTGAAAGTTGGAATCCGAGAATTCAGTAACATTGGCCATGATAAAGCTCCCGCCAGTGTAGTTCTGGGGCCGAAAACTTCCGGCCGCCAGTTGTATTATCGGTTAATTGAACGTTTACAATTGGTTCCCGGCGGAATTATAGGGCCGCGCGTTGGCATGTCAATCAGCGGACTGCAACCGGCTGTTTTGCGTCGATTTGTGTTAATCCGACCGACTTTTGGAGACGCTACTCCATGTCCGATTCAATGCGCTGCTTCGTGATCACCAAGAGCGACGACGGCGTCGTGCATGGGCAAGTTACCCAGCGACCGATCGCTGAGTTGCCGCCAGGCGATGTGCTGATGCGCGTGCAATACTCGTCGCTGAATTACAAAGATGCCCTCGCCTCGACGGGCCATCCCGGCGTCGTCAGCAAATTTCCGCACGTGCCAGGCATTGACGCCGCTGGCGATATCGTCGAAACCAATTCCGGCAAATTCTTTGTTGGCGATGAAGTGATCGTCACTAGCTATGATTTGGGTGCAGGACGTTGGGGCGGCTATGCAGAGTTCATTCGCGTGCCCGCCGATTGGGTCGTGCCGTTGCCCCGTGGTTTGACGTTGCGAGAAAGCATGATTCTGGGCACCGCCGGTTTCACCGCGGCCATGTGCTTGGAAGCGATTCAACATGCGGGGGTCGAGCAGTCGCGCGGCGATGCCGTGGTGACCGGCGCCAGCGGTGGCGTGGGAACGCTGGCCGTGGCGATGTTGTCGCAGGCAGGCTATCGAGTGGTAGCAGTGAGTGGCAAGCCGACTGCGACCGATTTGCTCCAGCGATTGGGAGCCGCAGAAATTCTGCGGCGCGAAGACGTCACCGACAAATCCGACAAACCGCTGTTGAAACCACGCTGGGCGGCGGCCGTCGATGCCGTGGGGGGCACCGTGCTCTCTACCGTGCTGCGTGCGACAAAGCCATTAGGCTGTGTCGCTGCCTGCGGGTTAGTCGGAGGAACCGATCTACCCATCACCGTGTATCCATTCATCCTCAGAGGCATCACATTGGCTGGAATCGATTCCGCCTGGTATCCAGCCGACCGCCGTGCGGCCCTTTGGTCAAGACTGGCCGGCCCGTGGAAGCCGAAGTTGCTCGACGAACTGGCCACCGAAGTGCGGCTCGAAAATTTGGAACCCACGATTCAGGACATCCTTGCCGGCCGCATCGTGGGGCGAGTGGTCGTGACAATCGCGCCTCGATGATTTGCGGCCAGCCCAACAGTCCCCTCTCCCCTTGCGGGAGAGGGAGTTGTTTCGACACCACCGACTACTTTGCTCCAATGCACGAAATCTTCGAGCACACTGCCGACATTGGTTTGCGAATTCGGGCAGCCACGCTCGATGAATTGTTTCACGATGCCGCCGTGGGATTGTTCGCACTTATTGTGACCAATCTCAACGCCGTGCAACCCAGCGAAGAAGTGACGTTCAGCCTTATAGGCCGCGAAGGGGAGTACGACTATCTCCTGTTCGATTGGCTCAACGAACTTTTGTATTCGTTCGATGCACGGCAGTTGCTGCTGTCGAAATTCGACGTGCAGGTGAAATCGGACGGATTACGGGCCACCGCCTGGGGCGAGCCGCTCGATACATTACAGCATCGGCTGGAACATGAAGTGAAGGCGATCACATATCACGGACTGAAAGTTATCCGCGACGGTGCCGCGTGGCTGGCTGAAGTCATCATCGACATCTGACGACACGCATCGGGCAACGATGCATGCGAACAAAAAATAAAAATCGATGGGACAATGTTTGAGAAACGAGCCGGGAAAACACGGCGTTTTTGAAAAACATTGCTCCATGACAGTGACACGGGAGTGGTCCGTGGTCAGTTGTCCGTTGTTATGCTTCTCCCTCCCCCTTGCGGGAGAGGGCCGGGGTGAGGGGTGCAGAGCAGGTGCTTGTCCGCTGCCACTGACCACGGATAACGGTGCATGCGCACAAAAAATAAAACCAAGGGTGGATATGTTGCGGTGAAACCAACGGAAAAACCAGTGTTTTGCCTCCCATATGTCCACCTCACTTCCACCCTCCGCGCCGACTGCCGGCTGCAGAACATCGTCGAACGAAACAACCGATCACAAAAAATAAAAATTGATGCCCAAGTGTTCGCGCGAAAACCTCGTAAAAACCTGTGTTTTGCGCCCAACATTTGGGCCTCACTTGGGCACGCCGTGCGCGACCGGCAGGCGAGCGGAATATTCACCGCTGAGGGCGCAGAGTCGCGCTGAGGAGTCGCAGGAAGTTTCAAAATCATGCTTGATCGCTCCGCGATTCCCTCTGCGAACCTCTGCGTCCTCCGTGGCGAATTGCTGCGCCGGCCAGCGCGTAGTCCGACCCAACCTCGGGCGGCGCTGGCCCGAGGATGGGAAATTCTTGCTCAATTGCCAAACAGCGACAGCCGGGCGCGGCAAAGATCGCCTCGTGTCCGGTAGTCTGGTACGAGACACCAGCTACCCGGCACCTAGCAACCGACACTTTCCACGGCCCTGCAGGGACCCAGAGTTCCGCGTAAATTATAGTGTACATTTATATAAATTACAAGAGGCGAATTAGGCCACTCTCCGAACTGGATTTGGTCGATCAAGCGTTTTCTGCACAACCGCGTTGTAATCTGTCGTATCTTTGGCTCAGTTGTACATTGACGGCCTAAGTCCGAAGATTGCCGACGAGAAAATTGACGGTAACTAGCTATTCTACTAAAATCCAGCATATAGTAACTGCAGTACCGTAGCATGATTACCAGGGCAGGATCCTTTCCATGTCCGTTTCAAATGATTGGTTGGACACGCAAACCAAAGCGCAACTTGAGAAGAATCCGCCGGAAAAGCTAGCCCCGCCGGTTGTTGCCAGGTATAGTTTGGTACTGCTCGAACGCGGATCCGATAGTCAGCGCGTTGATAGAACGCTTCGGGCGTAGTTGAAGATCCAACTTACGCACCGCCTAAATGTCCGTTCGTGGTTCGACGAGAACTTTCACTCGCTGATGCGCTCGAAGGGCAGTTCGCGCTGATTTGTACTAATTCAATATCAGTATTTCTTGACGACGATGTCTTTAACAAGGCGAAGGCATCGTATCTCTACGACCTATTCGAGACCGTGCGCAAAAGTCCTGAGTTTCAACCTATCAGCGTGTGTGTGAAATTCGTTCCTAACGACGAAGGCGGAAAACGCTTTCTACAGCAGTTTTTTGGCCAAGTAATCAATGTACCGTCGACTCATGTTGTTGCACGCAAGAAGGCGCGCATCATGCGGCACTGGGGAACTAAGCTCGGCGCCGTCATCGAGTCCGAGGATTCTGGACCCTAACCGGTTGCTAGTTTTGACCCGCCAAGAACTGTTATCGCAGGTAATTGACTTTCGTGGCGAAATGTCAATCGGGTCTCGATCGCAACCTCATCGAGATCGCCAATCGGGAACATTCATTCGCCGGCTAACTGTCCGCTGCATTTGTCCCGCGATTCGGCCACGGGTTTGGCTCGTCGTTTTCGCATTCGATATACTGCCAGCCGACTGTCTGAGTATGCGCCGACAGCAAGTGCTCTAGGTCTGGCGGGCATTACGTTTAACGGACTAACTTGAGAGGCGAAGACAAGGCCGGAGGAATTATGGCGACAATGCGTGTGGTGCAAGTTGCTCGTCCGAAGGGGCCATTTGAAATTGTCGAGCGGCCCATTCCCGAGCCAGTTGCGGGAACAGTGCGAATCAAAGTGCAGGCATGCGGCATTTGCCACAGCGATTCGCTCGTCAAAGACGGAGCGATGCCGGGGATCCAATATCCGCGGGTGCCCGGTCATGAGGTATCCGGCGTGATTGACGCGGTTGGCAGCGGCGTCGTCGGATGGCAGCCGGGCCAGCGCGTGGGCGTCGGTTGGAACGGCGGATACTGTGGGCATTGCGATCGCTGCCGCCGCGGAGATTTTTTTGCGTGCGTAACAGGGCAGGTCACGGGCCTCTCGTATGACGGAGGCTATGGCGAATACCTGATCGCTCTGGCCAGTGCCGTCGCACGGATGCCTGCCGAACTAGCGCCCGTCGAAGCAGCACCGCTGATGTGCGCCGGCATCACCACATTCAATGCCCTACGCAACAGCGGCGCTCGGCCCGACGATGTTGTTGCCGTGCTCGGCCTGGGCGGGCTCGGCCATCTCGGGGTGCAGTACGCCGCGAAGATGGGTTTCCATACCGTGGGCATTGCGCGCGGCAAAGACAAAGAGCCTCTAGCCCGGCAGTTGGGCGCCGCGGTCTACCTCGACAGTCAGGCCCAAAATCCGGCCGAGGAATTGCAGAAGCTGGGAGGCGCGAAAGTCATTCTGGCGACGGCGACCAGCGGCGACGCCATGGCTGCCGTGCAAGGCGGTCTGGCCGTCAACGGCACGCTATTAATTGTCGGCGCGGCCGAGTCGCTGCAAGTGTCTCCTTTGTTCCTGCTCATGGGCTGCCGGTCGGTGAAAGGCTGGTACTCCGGAACATCGATCGATTCGCAAGACACTCTGACCTTTAGTGCGCGCACCGGAGTGCGCTCGATGAACGAAACCTTCCCATTAGAGCGCGTTAGCGAAGCCTACGACCGCATGCTGAGCGGCAAGGCGCGCTTTCGAGTGGTTTTGACGATGGGCAATTAGACGCACGCAGCGCGGCAGAGTTTTGTCAGCAGATGCATCTCGCCCTGGTGTTTCGCCTCGTCATGAAAGCCATGAATGATGCGGCCGGCCAAGGTATCGCCACGGGCGTTGACGACATTCGAGAGCGCGGCTTCATCGGTTGCATCTAAAGCAGCTCGAATCTGATCGAGTTGCACGGTGAGCAGCTCTGCAATTTCTTCACGCGTCGGCCAGCGCGTGGTCTCTTTGACCGGTCGGCAATTCATCCCAAATGTTTCTTCCCAACTTGTCGGCAACGCACTGCGGCCTGTGAGCGGTTGGAGGCAGAGAACATCTTGCAACCAAAGGGCGTGGCCGGCGTGCCAGAGAATATGATTCGACGTGCCCGGCGGCGCCCAAGTAAGCCATTGCGGCTCGACATTCGCCAGAAGCTGCAACGTTCCCTGGCGAACCTGACGAGCGAGTTCTTTGATGGCGATGACGGCGTGCATCACATGATCGTACTGCAATTGATCGAAATGTGTAGCGGCGCGCGGAGCACGCTCCGCCGATACACAATGTCAATTCAACCGTGCCAATTAAAATTCAGAATGGCGCCCGGGGCAAGTCGCGACGGTACGGGGGCTCTTGGTGCGGTGGCATTTCTTGGCCGAAATCGTCGGCCCATTGCTCGCGCTCTTCCGGCGTGGCGTAGTAGCGGAGCCATAGCACGGCGTCGCCGCTGGCGTCGGAGCAATCCCAGTGCAGGAAGCTGGAGGAATTTTCGATTCGCTTCTCTGGCGAGGGAAGAATGTCGCGCCAGATGAGGCAGTACAGTTCACGATCGGTCAGGTGATCGGTGAAATCGAGCACGACGCGCTTTTCGAATAGTTTGCCAATCACATCCCACAACAGTTCGCTCAGCTCTTCCTCGTTGAGTTTGTCCGGCGGGGGCAAACGCAGCTCCGGCACGAACCATTGATAAATCGGCAAAATTGGCGCGCGTTCCCAAGCCAGCATCGAAGCTAAGAACTCGTTCTCGACTGGTGTTGGCACGGCTTCATGGTTGAGGTGCATGACGGCTTCGTCGAGATACGGTTCCAGCTCGTCGCGCAACTGGGCATTACGCAACAGGTGTTCGACTTCATCGGAATTAGGTCGTTGAACCGACGACATGGGCGAATTCTTCCTGCGACGGGTCAGCAAATGCAACTCCCTGAGGGTCGATCAGGGAACGCCGACCTAGGTTCAAAGGTGGTTGATCACGAAGCGGTGAAATGTCGATGGAGTTCGAACATCGCAAAGGCAACAAACAGACCTTAAACCGGCCAGAATGCCGCCCTGTAAATTGCCGAACCATCGGCCTCAAATCTTGACTTTAACCACGGATTTTCCCGCCGCAAGTACAATGAACCAAGTGGTCGTCAATTTTGTGTACTAGCAATGTTGCATATTCGGAACGACCCCAAGACTTGCGGTGTGAGACTTTGCATAATCGTTAAACTCGCCGCGTAGGTCAGACTCCAGTCTGACAAGCGGCCCGGAGCGTCCGTTAAGCCGACGATTGAGGTACATACCGAGTCAGGTTAAAGCCGAAGAAGCTCGACTTGCAAGCCTCAGTCGATGACCAAGAACGATTGAGTTATATACGTGTCAGGCTAAAGCCTGACCTACATCGATGGAAAAAACAGACGTCCTCATCGTTGGCGGCGGCATTATAGGGCTGGCGACGGCAGATCATCTGACGCGAGACTTTCCCGACCGCCGGGTGATCCTGCTGGAAAAAGAGCCGCAGTTGGCGATGCACCAGACGGGACGCAACTCGGGAGTGCTGCACTCGGGCATTTACTACCGGCCCGGTTCGCTGCGGGCAGTGAACTGCCGGACCGGCAAACTGGCGATGGAGCAGTTTTGCGCGGCCGAAGGAATTCCCTACGAGATTTGCGGCAAAGTGATTGTAGCGACCGCCAAGGAAGAACTACCCGCGCTGGAACGCATTTTCGAGCGTGGCCAGGCCAACGGCGTGAAGTGCGAACTGATTGATCGCACACGACTGGCGGAGCTGGAGCCGCACACGGCGGGCATTCGTGCTATTCATGTGCCGGAGGCGGGTATCGTCGATTATCTCGCCGTCTGTCGCCGCCTGGCCGAGCGCATCGAGCAAGCTGGCGGGCAAATTGTTTGCAGCGCCCGGGTCAAAGCCATGCATCATCAAAACGGCAGCGTGGTGGTGGAAAGCGAGGCCGGCGAGTTTCAATCGCAATACGTTGTCACCTGCGCCGGTTTGCAGTCCGACCGCGTGGCGAAACTTAGCGGACAACAGGTCGATCCGAAAATCATTCCCTTTCGTGGCGAATACTATGAGCTGAAACCAGAATCGCAGCATTTATGCCACAATTTGATTTATCCGGTGCCCGACCCGAGTTTTCCGTTCTTGGGCGTACACTTCACGCGGATGATTCACGGCGGCATTGAGTGCGGTCCGAACGCCGTGCTGGCGTTTGCTCGCGAGGGATACCGAAAGCGCGATATTTCGCTGCGCGATTTGGCCGACACGCTGACCTATCCTGGCTTCTTGCGTATGGCCGCGAAGTATTGGCGCACTGGCATAGGCGAAATGTGGCGCAGCTTCAGCAAGCGAGCGTTCGTGCGGGCGCTACAGCGGCTGGTGCCAGACATTCGCGACGAAGATTTTATACCTGCGCCCAGCGGCGTGCGTGCTCAGGCAATTGCGCGGGATGGCACGATGATCGATGATTTTCTGATTCTTGAAACCGACCGCGTGGTGAATGTGTGCAATGCACCATCACCAGCAGCGACTGCCTCGTTGAATATCGGCCGGCTGATTGTCGAGCGGCTGGCTTCCCACTGGAGCTAGGCTTTGCTTGGATGCGGCCCTGTGATTAACCGGACTTTTGACCAGCCTCTTCGGTTGTCGCCGTATCGGGTGGCGCTGGGCGGCTCGGCAATGGTAGAAGCATCGGTGCGCTTTTCACGTTGTCGTCGATTTTGCGAATCAGTTCAAAATCTTTTTTGTAAGAAATCGGTACGAAGTGTGTCGCATCTTGGAACTGCTTCTCCAGCGGCGTGCCTGAAAACGTGAACTCCAGCAGTGCCGCTTTGACCTGCGAAGCTAATTCTGGTGTGAGATTGTAAACGTATCCAAGAGCGGCCGGTGGGAAACTTTCCGACTCTTTGATCACGCGCAGGTCGCCCAGGCTTACGGTGCCCTCTGCAACCGTGCGCTGCAATAAGTCGCTAGCCACTGGCGCCGCCTCAGCTTCGCCCGCGGCAATCTTAGCGATCGAAGCGCGGTGGCTGCCGGAGAATCGCCAACTGTAATCTCTTTCTGGCAGCAAATCGATTTCCTCTAGTTTCACCAAAGCCGCTTTGTAACCGGAATTGGAGCTGCGGTCGGTGAACGTAATCGTGTGGCCCTTCAGATCTTCAAGATTCATGAGGGTACTTTTGGCTGGCACGATGATTTGCATCTTAATTCCGAACGTGCCATCTGCTTTCCCCGGCGCAAACCGGAACGAAGCCGCAATTGTATACCGCACTTGTCACTGCGCCGGTGTTGAAGCCAGCGACGTGCAATTTGCCGTTCTTAAGCGCGTCGAGTTCCTCAGGAATCGTGCTAAACGATGCAATTTCGACGCGTTTGCCCGTCTTCTTTGTTAAGAAGTCGGCAAAGGGCTGCCAACTGCTTCGTTCGCTGTCGGCATTCGGACCGGCGATATAGGCGAAGATCAACGTGGCGGGTGAAATCTGCTTAGTTGGGTCGGTCGGAGTATCGGCCACGAAATCGCCATCGGCGTCGATAAAGCGCGAATCGAGTCGATGGTTGTTGTTCGAGCCCAGCATCAGGCTTTTCATTTTCTCTTCGGCGTTGCGCGATGATTCCGCCTGAATTTGCTGTGGCCAATACGACTTCATCAGCCAGCCACAGAGGATGCCCAAGGGGATAGCCACCAGCAGCACCCGAGTCATGGAGAACGAATGAGTAGGTGGGGAGACTTCCGAACGGGAACTCATCGCGGACACTCCCAATTAGAAATTAAAAAGCGTTAGACTTTTGGAATCGCTGGCTGCTGCCGGACAGAAGCTCCAGCTAATCACATTTTGTCGGCAATGGCAAGTAACCCGCGAAAAAAGCGGCCTGAATGTGGCTGGCAGACCCTTACGAAAGCAGTCAGGTTGGCTGTGGCGGCCGTTCGATTTCGGCAATCTTTTCGATCCGTTTACTATGTCGGCCGCCCTCGAAAGGCGTTGTCAGCCACACTTCGACCAGGCGATCGATCAGTCGCTCACCCAGCATGTCGGCCGACAGACACAACACGTTCAAATCGTTGTGGCGGCGGCTCATTTCGGCGGTTAAATCGTCGTGACAGGGCGCGGCTCGGACCCCGGCAATCTTGTTGGCGGCAATGCACATGCCGATGCCACTGCCGCAAATCAAAATGCCACGGTCGACTTCGCCCGCGCCAACCTTTCTGCCCACCGCGGCGGCAACATCCGGGTAATCGCAACTTTCGGGTCCGTAAGCGCCGAAATCGGTCACTTCATGTCCAAGGCGCGTGATCAGTTCAATCAGCTTCGTCTTGACGCCGAACCCGCGATGATCGCAACCAATGGCGATTTTCATGTTTTGCCTTCTGGAAATTGCGGGCCCGCCGATCGAGCTCTAAATCTCCAAATCTTTCAAACGCGATTCTAACTCCGTTTTAATCTGTTCCACGCAGCGGCGGTACTGATCGACGGGACAGCCAATGGGATCGGAAACATCTTGTCCGTCGAGGCTGAGCAAATGCACCCGGCCGGCCGCTTCCGGCCATTGGCTGAGGATAGCCTGACGGTGCGAACGTGTCATGGTCCAAATGATATCGGCGTGGCGGACGAGTTGCGGCCCCAGCGGCTGACTTTCGTGTCCGGCTAGATCGACTCCCATTTCCGCCATTACGGCGACCGCCTCAGGACTCGGGCGGCCACCCATCGACGCTGAGATGCCGGCCGACGAAATTACGACGCCACGGTCTTCCAGTTCATGAGTTGTGCAACCCAATCGCCTCGCGATCATCGTTCGACATAGGGCTTCGGCCATGGGACTGCGACAGGTGTTGCCCGTGCAGACGAAGACGATGCTCAAAATCGCCAGCCGCCGCAGCGTTTGTTCGGACACCACGCCGGCACGAATGATTTCAAAGTCGTGGTCTTTGATCTTGATGACCGACGATGATTGTGCGAACCGCGTTCGGCCGTCGTCTAGCACCAACCCTACATCGTCCCCCAAGCCGGCGATCACTTCTTGAGCGGTTAGCGGTTCCGGATCTCCAGTGCGGTTGGCGCTGGTGATCGCCACCGGTCCGACGACCATTTTCATGGTGTCCAAAAACATTGGGTGGCCGGGCACGCGCAGGCCGATGGTGCCCGTAGGAGTAACGGCATTACGAACTACTGGCGGCAAGCGGCACAACAAACTCTCGGGATGATGATTGCTGCACACGATTGTCACCGGTCCGGGCCAACAGCGTCGTGCCAGGCGTTGCCCCAGCGGCGTCATGTGCGGCACGTAATCGAGTGCTTCTTCGGCGCTTTTGATGCCCAGCGTGAACGGCGGCTGGCCCGGCTGCCGGCGTTTGGCTTTCAGAAGGCGCTCTACCGCCGCCGCATCCAAGGCGCTGGCGGCCATGGCATACACCGTCTCGGTGGGAAACGCCACCAGCTTGCCTTCGGCCAAGGCTTGAACAGCGCGGTGAACGCAATCGCGCGTATCGTCAGCGCTGCGAACATCGATCACAAGCGGCGGCATCGGAAATCCCTTCAATACCCGCCGCGGCAACCATCGGCCGCGACAAAATTACACCGGCCCCTTCGACAAGACATCATGCCGGACCGGCTTCCCCGCTCCCCACTTCCGCCCCGGCGCACCAGCGGACCAGCAGTAAATTTATCCGCCCCGGCGCACGATGGTCAAGTTTAGGCCGAAAAATGCCCGGAAATCAGGCCGTTTCGCGAAGATGAATCTGGTACAGCCGCCGGTACAGCTCGCAGCGGCCGATCAGCTCGTCGTGGGTGCCCAGATCGAGAATCCGGCCTTCGTTCATCACCAAGATGCGATCGGCCAGGTCCAAAGTCGAAAGCCGGTGCGTGATGATGATGGCCGTCCGATCGCGAACAAATTGTTCCAACACCTTGTGGATGACGTGTTCACTTTCGATATCGATCTGGCTAGTGGCTTCGTCCAATACCAGAATCGATGGGTCACGCAGAATCGCCCGGGCCAGAGAAATTCTTTGCCGCTGCCCGCCTGATAATCGACCACCCAGCTGCCCCACGTTGGTTTCGTAACCTTGTTCCAGTAAATCTTCGATGAATCGATGAGCGTGCGCCTTTTTCGCGGCATCGATAATCTGCTGCTTCGTGGCGTTCGGCGAGCCGTAGCGGATGTTGTTGTACACCGTGTCGTCGAATAGCAACGGCTCTTGCGTCACCAGTCCGATCTGGTTCCGCAAGTCGCGCATACGCACTTCGCGCAGATCGACGCCGTCGATTTTAATCGAGCCGTTGGCCGGGTCGTAGAAACGTAGGATCAAGTTTGCCAGCGTTGTCTTTCCACAGCCGTTGGGCCCGACAATCGCCAGAGTTTCGCCGTACTTAATTCGCAAATCGACATTTTTCAGCACCGGCTGGTCCGGCAGATAACTGAAGTTGACGTTTTCCAACACAATCTCGCGGTGATGCCGCACCAGCACGCGGGGCTTGGCTGGATCGCGCACTGCCGCTTCTCGATCGAACAATTGATAAACCCGATCGGCCGCCGCAGAGGCCCGCTGAATCTTGTTGAACACCTCGGTCAGTTTCCGAGCGGGATCGATCGACCCGGCGAGCATCGCATAGAAGATTGCCAAATCTGCGAACTGCAACGGTCGATCGGTCATCTTGATGCCAAATAGATGCGTTTCATTGGGGTGTAGCACCAGATAAGTGCCGGCCAAAATCGTGAGGCAAATCATTGTGATGCCGGCCAGTTCGGTGACCGGATGAATGAGCGAGTCGAACCGCGAAATCTTCATCGCCTTGCGGTAAAACTGTTTGCTGTTTTTGTGGAACCGCAGCCGCTCTTGCCGTTCCATGGTGAAGGCTTTCACGACTTTGATTCCGCCGAACGTTTCCCCGAGGATGTTGTACAGGCCCGACATCTCCTCGAGCGCACGACGATTGGCCCGTTTCAGCGTTTTTGCCAGTCGCGTAATTAAGTAGCCGGCCAGCGGCGCAATGATGAGCGACACCAGCAAGAGTCGCCAGGAAATCCAGGCGGCGCCAATTAAACAGGCGATCATTTTCAATGGTTCACGAACGGCCCGCCCAATGACGGTTTGAATACCCTGATTGATGCTGTCGACATCGTAGGTAAAGCGGCTCATCAATTCGCTAACACGTGCTTCGCCGAAACTGCTTAAATCCATCCGTAGCGTGCGACGATAAAATCTCTTGCGCAAATCCAGAGTTGCAAGATTCGCCAGTCGGTCGACGAGGATCGAATCGAATACGAGGAACACATTTTTCAGAATGTAGCCGGCGGAAATCACCATCATGATCAGAAACAGTGTTCGGAATGGATCATTCGGCAAATAAGCATCGACGTAAGGCTTGAAGAACTCGCAACGGGCCAGATGCTTTTGCTCGGCAGTCAGGCTGGTGTGCTCAGAGTGTAAATCGTGCTGTAGAATCTGCAGCCGATCGGCAGGTGCGGCCGCTAAATCAGCTTCTGCTTTCTTGACAATATCTTTCAATTCAGCGATCTTCTTCTGCGACGCTTCGATGTCTTCGGCAATGTACTTTTGCAGCGATTTGTTCTGCGTGATAATCGCAATCACTGGATACGCACCGCCGATGTTGATACCCCACAGCAGCGCCACCATCAGCGCAGTAAACGTGGAAGCAACCAGCGTCCACTTGTAGCGAAAGACCAGCCGCAGCGTGCGGTAGAAGTTGTTCATCCAAAAGCCGTCCGTGGCGAAGTTGCGCGGTAGAACGAAGATCAAAGATCGTGGAACCAAACCTGCACGCTTCCTGCGTGCCAGTGCTAGCGTGATCCTGGATTCAATCTCGACTATGAAGCCGGGCTTTGTAACAGATCAGGCAACTTGGGCCAAGATCGGCCGTAGACCAGCTAGCGTACCTAATTTGACCACGGTGAAAGTAAAGAATATTAGCCGCGGATGCCTTCTTCTCTGCGCCTCCACGATTCCGTGGCGAATGTCGCGTTCACTCCCAGTCTCGCACAAACTCCACCTGGGGTCTCCCGGCCCCTTTGGCCGCTGGCGTTCCACGGAGGAACTCGCTCACGTAACGCAGCTTGTCCTTGGGGCGGTCCGGATCGTGGAAATTATCGCCCTTTTGCAGAATGGCACGATGTTCGGGAATGCCGCCGAACGCACGGCTGCCGGCAGACTGGCACGGGAACCAATAGCCCTTGCCGTCGCCATCCACCAGATAAAACTCTGGGTAGCAGTGATCGGGCACCCACACGCTGCGGGCAGGAATTCCGTTGGCACGGCACAAGGCAATGAACAGTGATGTTAGTTCTTCGCAATCGCCGGTGCCGTCGTTCAGTGCTTTTAGAGCCCCCTTCAGCGGCCCATTTTTGTATTCGACGCGTTCCCTCGTGGCATCGTAAATCGCCTCCACTTTTTCCCAACCCGATTTGCCTTCGGTCACTTCCTTGGCAAGCTTCTGGATTTTCGGATGCGTCGATTCAATGTACGGACTGGGCCCCAGATACTGTAGAAGCTCTCTCGGCAGTTTTTCTTTGACAGGTTCTTTGTAGATCGAAGTCTCCTCGGGCGGATTTTGCGAATGTCGCGTCACTTCAAATGTCACTAGCGCGTGGGCCTCCTCGCCGGCGGCGATATTCGGAATCGAAATGACCATCTGCTTTGCGCCGCCACCTTCCAACGTGCGGTAAGTGGTGTGATGCACACCGGGCGAAAGGTCTTCTTCGCCAATCGTCACTTTTTGCTCTGGCCAATCGATCGGCACCGGCACCGTGGCCACAATCCCGCGGCATGGTCCGCCGACGGCTTTCACCCTGACGCCGATTTTGATTTTTTTGGTCAGCGCATCGCCTAACTGCGGACCTTTACCAGAGTTGTTGCCGACACCGGGCGCGGCATCTTCAAATTGCGCCCAGGCTGTTGCAAGGTGGCTGCAATATAGAAAACAGACTATAAGAGTCAGCAAGATTTTTCGCACGGCAAGCTCCATGAATAGTCAGAGCCTCCGTGCAAGCATCTGTCCAGCTTTCTAATTTAGTATAGCTCGGGTCGAGATCAATTTCAGGTCATTTATGTGGTTCGACAGCACGTCGAGCCAACCACCGATCTGCCACCCAAGGTAGCGTTTGCAAACATCATTCGATTCAGTCGCGAGTCGACACAGCCGAGAATCTCGTTTCACGTCGCAACCGATTATGCCTTCCTCGATCGGCGCACGCTTGCACTTTGCTGGTTCACAATAGTGCGCCCCTCCAATTTGTCGAGCATGGCCATAAATCGAGGACGATTTCGATAGTTGTGTCGGACATCGGCCAGCAGCTCGTTCCAATAATCCTCTTTATCCAGCGATTCATAGATGACCCGCATTTGGCGCAGGCAAGTAACGCAGGCCTCATAGGCTGAATCGCCGGTGTGCGGCAGGTGCTCTTGTAGTTTGTCTCGGTAGATTTCCAGCGCACGTTCGGGATAAGTGGAAGCAACGGCCTTGGCAACATGATCGGCATCGAGCCCCCAGCGCCATTCGTCGTGCAGCCTGTGTGGACGCTGCTTGTCACCGCGCATTTTATCGTACCAGCGCAGCACATTGTCGGGCTGCTTGTTGGCGATCGCCATGTCGAGAAGCACATTGTAATGAGGCCGTGAAGCTTGCTGTGTTCGCCAGCTCGAGAGTAGAGGCAGTAAATATTCAGGAACTGGCAACGGCCACGACGGATCGATCGAGGCTTTGCCGTGATCCTTCGCTGACACTGAAAGGTGAATCGGTGATATTCCCGACTCCAAAAAATGCAACGCGGCGATTCTAACCTGCTCTTCACATTTGGCTTTTTTGGCGGCAGCCGCCAATTCTTTGAAACCCTCGGCGCTGGGGAAGTCAAAGAACTTATGTGCGACGTGGGCAGCCACAATCTCCCAATTTTTGCGCCGGCGCGACAACTCGCACAAAGACTCTGCCAAGCCGCTGGCAATGCCCGGCCATTTCTGAACGGTCTTTTCAATGCCTTCGCGAGCCCAGCATTCCGCCGTGTCAGGTTGTCCTTGGTCAATCAGGTATGTGACCAACCGCTGATAACTACCCGTGGTGCGGGCTTCGGCTTCGTAGAGTTGCAACATCTCATTTCCGCGTCCGGCGCCTTGAGCGCATGAGCGAGAAAACCGCTGATGCGGTCGCGGGCATAACTTTGCGAGAAATTATCTTGGCTCTTTTTGTGCGGCGCCTGACGAAGTCGTTGCGCCAATTGATCGGCAACCTGTGACCAATCGGTCGGAGTCCACTGGGCAGCCAAGATTTTGTCGGCCGCACTTCCGACAATGTCGTAATCGTCCTCCAGGCAGGCGTCGATGGCGTAGAGAATCTTGTCGGCTGCCGAGAGAGTTGACTTTGACAGGGCGTCAAACACCACGTTCAAGCAAGCGGCAAGCTCCATGGCCGTTTCGCCTTCGTCGTGGGAGTGCCCAACTTGCTCCAACCCACGAGTAATCAATTCGCGCCCTAGATCGAAAACTTCATCGCAATGGCCGAGTTCAACTAGCCGCTCCATTCGATGCTTCAAACGGCCATATTCTGGCGTATGCCCCTCGTTGTTCCAGTGGTTTTGCCAGCCGATTTCGGAAGTCACGCTGCGCAGTTCGCGGCGCGCTGCCGACAAAAGTCGGTCAACGTCGCCTTCACTCAAGGCAATGCGCTCCTGAAACTCTTCCCGAAGCTCGGGAAATCGCTCGCAAAGCGACCAGACAAGAGTGGCCAATTCGGTCTGGCTTTTTTGCTGAATGTGCGATTGCAGCGCTTGGTCCCACTGCGCACGTGTACGGCGTTTAAAACGCCGGCCCTTCGTCGCCTCAGATCGTTTGTCGGCGATCATGCCGGAGGGGTCATTCAAATCATCCAACTTGTTGAATTTCACGTTTGATGATACCAAGCCCCGATTGTCGTCGAAATCAACGACTTCGTCGCTGCACTCGTCGTACAATTCGTCGTTATCCGAAAACAACGACCAGCGTGGATCGTCCGGTTTGGCAAGGGGCACTTCTCTTTCATCGGCGAGCATGGAAAGAAAATCGACGAGGACAGCGACGGCATGCTTGCAACCACTGACGCCAACAGGGCATGTGCAGACGGACTCTACCTGTTGATGTCGCCTACCTTTGGTCGCTAGCCAGGCGGAGGTCACATATGGTTGACTGCCGACGACCGTTGCCAGCAGGCGGCCATCGTCGGCCAGCGACAAGTCCTTCACACGACCTTGGCGTTGATAGGCCTCTCCGCGCGAAACACTGCGGTTCCCGGCCCAAGCGTCCAAATCATTCCAAGTCAACGAATTCCACTTTTTTCTCGGATTGTGTGACCTGTCTGGCTGTGAATCCGCCGCATTCCTTCGCCGTGCCATGGACCTTTCCTCCTTGATGTTCGATGTCTTGCGTCACTTGCGCTGGTAGCATGCTCGGCTGTAACCGCGAGCGGCACCCATTCTACAGGCCACTGACCGATCGTGCAGCAATTGAATTTTCACGAAACTCCTTCATCCCGGCAGTTTCAGAGCAAACTGCCGTTGGGGGCTCGATGACGGCGCTCTTATAATGCGGGCCCCAAGTCCGGCTATTCTCGCCTGCACAGCCCGCGGAATGGTTAAGCACCGCATCTAGACAGGAGGTCGCCCATGCGTGCCGTTTTCGTGTTTTCTGTGATCGTCGTGGCCCTGTTAGTTGGTCTGGCGGCACTGTCGATCAGCCGCGCGGAATGTGAGAAACCTAAGGAAGCAACCGAAGCGGCATCGACTGCGGAGCCTAAGGAAACGGCTAAACCAGATGCCACGGATTCTGATTCGACGCCGCAGCTAGCGGTTGAGGCAAGCACAACCAAGGAATCGTCGACAGATACGGTCACGCATTTGTCCCCGAATGAGGTGGAACATTGCGTTGGTTCCACTTTCATGGACGAAGAGCTGCTGTGGGGCGACCGCGTCAATTGGTCGCAGCTGAAATCGCATCCGATAACCGAGGGACCACTTTCATTTCAAAGTTTTGCCGTTTGCGAACGAAATCAAACCGATGTCACTGAAAACTGGATCGGTAGTTCGCAACAAGATCGAATGGCTGCTGGCAAAGCATACCACGAGGCAGCCCGACAACTCGATTCGATTGCGAACGATTTGGAAGAGGCTCGGCTATACCACGATGCCGATGCCGTGCGGGCAATGGTGCAAAAACTTCGAGTCCGCGCTCGTCTGCTTCCCTGGGACAGTCGCGAGGAAACCAATGAACGCTTTATTTTCGGCGGTGTCGGCATCGCGCGATAAGAATCTCTGGCTCACGCCAACTGCAGCGTGCCGCGCGTCACGCCGAGTTGATTGAGCACTTGCAAGCTGCGCCACGCTTCGCGAGAAGTTTCCAGCCCGGCGATCAAACGAGCGTAATGCTCTAGCAGCGGGACGATCTGGTCGGTCGTTTCTCGCAGCGATTCCACACGGAAGTGGCGCACTCCCAAGGCCAGCATCTTCGGAATATATTCCGCCGCGGATTGAGCTACGGAATTAAAAACCGTGCTGCGACAGCCGGTGTCGGCCAGCAACGGAAACGCGGCACCGACTCGATCGCGCAGTTCCACGCGATGACGATCGCAAGGTCGGCCGCAATCGGTGGCATCTTTGCCGCTAGAGAGCATGGCGGCGAACACGCAATGTTCCATGTGAAACATTGGCATGTGCTGATGAACGACAATTTCAAACAGAGTGGGGTTGATCCGCCCCAGCATCGCCGCCAACTGCTCCCAATTCAGATCGTAACTTGGCGTGAGCCGAGCCAGACCTTCGCCTGCCAATAAATCGGCAGTCAACTCATTGGCGACATTCAGCGAGAAATCGCCAATCAATTGACCCTCTCCCCTGGCGGGAGAGGGCAAGGTGAAGGGGAGATCGCGAGATTGGTTTTTCCACTCATTGCGGAAAAAATCCAGCCCCGCCAAATTGCGAATCAAGACCGCGTCGGGCTCAGCCTTGGCAATCAACCGCAGCAGGCCTTCCTCCTTCGGCTTAGTGATTCGCAGCGTCGCCACGCCGATCGGCATATTTGCGGCGCGGGCTTTGGCGACGGCATCGCGATAGCGGCGGACATCCTCGAAATCGCAGTAAACCATGGCCGGCGGCGCGAGCGGCAGTTGTGGCTTCCAGGCAAGCACCGCTTCCAGCTGTTCCATCGTGCGCACCAAAACATACAGAGATGGCTTCGCCGTGGTCGCTGGAATCGCGCGGCTGCCTGCAACGGATCGCAGTTCCTGCAGCGCGGCACGATGAATGGTTCGATCGCGCTTCTTGTCGCGTGCCGATTGTAAGTAGGCAATTGCGTCTCGCCGAAGATTGTTCAGCACGCTTTTGGGCATCATCGCATTGGGCGGCAGTTCACTGTGCACACCTGCCAATTCAAACGGAGTGTCGCCCAAGCGGCCAAGCTGCTCGTGCAGTAATTCCATGGTGGTAGGGTGCTTCACTGCTATTTGCAAAGGTCCTGCCCAAGCGGCACTCCCGCGGCTTCCTGTCGAATCAACGGCTTCAAGTGTGACTGAGCCGCTAAGTGAGCCAACAATTGAAAAGCTGATCGGCTCCCGGTTCACAACTTCGTCGCGAGCAAAGGTCTGCTGCATCCGTTGCCGCAGCGCTGGATCATCGGTCTTCCACACCAAGCTGCCGATTGCCACCGCCGCCAGATTCACGCTGCCGCGATGTAAGACTAATTCCAGAGACCGGGCTCGGCTGCCGTTTTCATTTCCCACTCCCCGTTCCGCCTTCCTCACTTCAATCACCCGCCCGCCCTGTTCATCCTGTTCGGGATGTCCCTCGTCAAATACAATGCCATCGCCTGGACGCACAACGTCGAGCGTGTGACTAGCGTCCAATTCAACCACCATGCCGTGCCACGTTTTATCAACGACGGTTCCAAGTTGCACGCCGCGGCTTTTGGGGAAGCGACCCGAGACGAGCACTTGATGATTGATGCCGCTCAAGAAGCCGTGACTGAAGCCGCGTGAAAAACTTTGCTGTAAATCGAGCTGCCGCTGTCGATCCAATTCAAACGGTTGGTCAACCATCGCCGCATCGATTGCGGCCCGATACGTTTGTGAAGTCACGGCAACATATTCCGCACTCTTGAGCCGACCTTCAATTTTGAAACTTCGTACGCCGAGTTTCACCAGCGGTTCGATCAAGTCGTGGGCCGCTAAATCTTGCGGACTGAGCAAATACTGCCGATCGCCGGTGTCACGCGCCTGACCATCGACAACCATTTCATACGGCAAACGACACGCCTGAGCACACTGACCACGATTGGCGCTGCGGCCGCCGAGAGCCTCGCTGGTGAGACACTGCCCGCTGTAAGCAATGCACAGCGCACCGTGAACAAACACCTCTAGCGGCATCGGCGTGTTTTTGGCGATCCGGCTGATGTCTTCGACCGACAGCTCGCGGGCTACAATGACCCTTTCAACTCCCAAGCAGCGGACGAATTCGATGCCGCGCGCTTCGGTCAGCGTCATTTGCGTCGAACCATGAATTGGCAAGCCGGGCGCGACGCGACAGATCAAACACACCAGTCCCAAATCTTGAACAATGACCGCGTCAGCCCCGGCATTGACGATGGCCTCAATAAACCGCACGGCGTCCGGCAGTTCGTCGGAGAAAATTAACGTATTGAAGGCGATATAACCGCGCACGTTGTGCCGGTGCAGGAAGTTCATCACCTCTGGCAATTCTTCAATTGTGAAATTCGTGGCTTGATGGCGGGCGTTGAAATTCGAGAGTCCGAAGTAGACGGCGTCTGCTCCATTGGCGACCGCGGCGCGCATTGCGTCCCAATCGCCGGCCGGGGCAAGGAGCTCGGGTTTTGATGATCGAAAATCGGCCACCGCACGAAGCATTCGGTAAATTACTTCAACAATCGGGTCCAATGATGAGTATATTGGATCAGTTCATGCAAGGCGATGGGCACCGGCCCATGCCACTTAACTTGAGTCGAGGGAATTGGCCATGAATCGAATTTTTAATGCAGTGCTTGCGGGAGCCGCACTTGTTTCGGCGGCAGCAGCCGAGGAGAAACGCGTGGACGATGCAGCCCGGCAGTATGTCGATGCTTTTCTGGCAGGTGACATGCAAAAACTGCTCGATCACGCTGAGCCGCCGTTGCGGAAGCTGATGAAAGATGCCGACACGATGAAATCAATCCGCGCGAGCACCATCGGCGATCATGCGGCCATGAGCGATGAGCAGCTTTCCATCGTTTACACACGGCTGGTGAAATCGGCGGCGGGGCAAACCTTCTCCGTCACAGCCACCGTAACGGGTGATGGTCAGCTCAGCGGGTTTTTGATTCAGCCGGCCAGCGAGGCGCCTTCGAAGTTCCTCGACTATAAAACCAAGGCCGACTTACGCTTGCCGTTTAATGGCAATTGGACGGTGTTTTGGGGCGGCCGAACTTTGAAAGAAAACTATCATGCTGTCTCGGAAGGACAGCGGTTCGCCGATGACATTCTGATGATGAAAGACGGCGTCTCGCATTCCGGCGACGGTGGTAAAAACGACGATTATTATTGTTTTGGGCAGCCGATCGTGTCTCCGGCGGTGGGCCTCGTTGCTTCCGTCGTCGACGGCGTCGCCGATAATGTGCCTGGCAAAATGAACCCGGAGCAGACGTGCGGCAACCACATCGTCCTGGATTTAGGCAACCAAGAATACCTATTCATGGCTCATTTTCAGAACGGCACCATCAAGGTAAAAGCTGGCGATCGGGTGACGCAGGGCCAAATCCTTGGGCGGTGCGGCAACTCGGGGAACTCATCCGAACCGCACTTGCACATTCATTTGCAGAACACGCCGATCTTCGGCTCGGGAAAAGGAATGCCGCTGCAATTTCAGCATTACCAAGCCGACGGTAAACTTGTGGAGCGTGGTGAACCGACCAAAGGACAAGTCATTTGCCATGCCGCGGCAGAAAATACACCACAGCAGTGATGGCTACACGGCCTTCTTTTTCTTCCGCCGCCGAAAGGCTTTCACAAAGTGCCCCTTGCGAGTGCCGGGGCCGACGCCGATCAGGCTGACCTCTGCCGCACAGCGTTTGCAGCGGATTTCCAGCGTATTCAGCTTCGCGCCGCAATTTGGGCAACGACGGGACTTGCGTTTGAGTTTGAGTTTTGTGCGGGGGCGAGTGCGGACCATCGGCGAATTTCCTTCTCAGTATCAATTTTGAGAAGCCCAGAAGTTGCAACCCCAGGGCTTGTGCAACGGATTGAACTCGTCAAGGTAACTTTTGTCGACCAATCTATCAAGGTGCCCCGGCGTGACAAATCACGCTGTTCAACTGGCATCGGCGTGGTAAAAGACGTAGACTCCAGAGTGCCCAAACATTCGTCTTACACTGCGGCGGCGCATCGGCCATGTCGACCGACGGTTCTCGCTCGTCCTCCGCTTTCTCGCGCGGGTTGCGGCCCTTTCGCACCGCGGTGTTTCGCGGCTTGGGTGTCGTGGCTGCGCCGCTGCTGACGATTGTAATCTTGCTGTGGATTGTCCGGACGCTCGATTATTACATTCTCGATCCGGTTCTTGCGGGCACGCGAGACTTAATTGGCTACACGGTTGCCGATATCCGCACGCAGCTTCCCGATGCGAAGCCGACCGACGATCCAACCGTCTTCGTCTCCGGCGATGAACAGTTCAAACGGCTGGAAAGCGGGCAGTACATTCCTTTGAACGTTTACAACGGCGCACTGAAGCAATCATTCGATGATCCGCCGGCCAACGGCTTGGATGCCTATCGCCGCTGGGTGTCGGTGACGTACCTGCGGCCGTGGATTGTTGTGCCGGTGTTTATTGTGGTTTTTGTCGGCCTCATGTATCTGCTGGGCAGTTTGTTTGCTGCCGGGCTGGGGCGGGCGTTTGTCAGTTGGTCTGAGCAGGCGATTGGCCGGTTGCCGTTGGTGCGGGCGGTGTACAACTCGACGAAGCAAGTGACGAATTATCTGTTCAGCGATCGCGAATTAGAATTCACACGGGTTGTGGCGGTTGAATATCCCTGCCTAGGAATTTGGTCGCTGGCGTTTGTCACCAATGAAGGATTGATCGATGTTCAGAATGCCGCCCGCGAGCCAATGCTGACGATTCTGCTACCGACCAGTCCGATGCCGATCTCCGGCTACACGATGCTGGTCCCCAAAAGCGAAGTGCTCGACGTAGATATGACAGTGGAACAAGCGGTCGAGTACATCGTCAGTTGCGGCGTTGTGTTGCCCGAGCAGCAACTGGAACAGCGCGTGATCGAAGAATCGGCTTCGTAACCTAGCGCCTCGTTGCAGTCGCGCGGTGACGAAGCAGCTATTCCAGTGGTTCAATCGCAGCGCGTGCTTTCGGCAATTCAGGCAGAAACATCGCAAAGACGGCGGCGGGGAGAAATAAGAAGCCGGACGTGAACAGCACCAATCGGTAATCGCCGGCGACACTGAATGTGCCAAAGTAAACCGTGCCAACCGCGGCCGCAATGCGGCCAATGTTGTAGCAAAAGCCGGCTCCCGTGGTGCGCAGCAACGTCGGAAACAGCGGTGGCAGGTACATCGTGAATAGTGCGAACACGCCTTGTGACAGTCCAGGCAAGATGAGCCACCACCACAGGGCGTCGTGATCGCGGGCCACACCGTAGGTCGACATCATTGATATGAAGTAGGCCATACACATCAGCACGACCGCCCGTCGGTATCCCAATCGTCGTGCGAGAAAGCCGGCCAAAAAATTCCCGATGATCGACATCACCATCACCAGGGCCAGCCCTTTGCTGGCGAGCGCGCTTTTGTCGGCATCTGACCAATCGGCAACTCCGGGCAGGTTCCGCAAATGCTGGGGAAACCAAAACATGAACGCCCAGTGACCGGAAAGGGATGTGGCGCACACCGCAATCACCAGCAGCGTGGTGCGGCGTACAGATCCCTGGAACAGCGCTGAAAACTTGGGTGGATCGTGCGCGGCAGAGTCCTTGGCGTTTTGCCATTCCTCAGGTTCGGGAACTGCACGGCGAATCCAAAAAACGAGCAACGCCGGCACGATGCCCACAAGAAAAATAGATCGATTCGGCAACCCCAGCCACGTGAGCAGCAGCAGGCTCGCAACGCTGGCAGCCAGATTTCCAAGATTGACTCCCGTCTGCAGCACGGCAGCCAGCCAAGGCCGCCAGCGCGAAGGCCAGGTTTCCGAAAGCAAAGAGGCGCCCACGGCCCATTCGCCGCCGATGCCCAGCGCCGCCAAGAAGCGAAACATCAACAGATGCCACCAGCGCGTCGCAAAGAACGAAAGTCCGGTAAATGCAGCGTAGGTGAGAATCGTGAGCATCAGCGCGGCTGCGTCCTAACCGATCGCCGATGCGCCCATAGAACGCGCCGCCCAGCGCCCACCCGACAAGAAACGCTGCCTGAATCCACGAACTGTATTGGGCGACCTCGGGATCGCGCACATCGACATGCTCTCGAATGTCGCCGCTCAGCAGCATCGCCACAAACGGCGTGGCTACGAGCGTGTACAAATGCATGTCGAGCCCGTCGAACAACCAACCCAGCCACGCGGCGATGCCCGATTTCCATTGCGTCGGCGAGAGATCGCGGAGCCGAGTGACTTCATCCGCGCGGCGACATTTGGCGTTAGACATGGACTGTGAGACGCTCAAATGTCGAGAGCTGATTCAAGCAACTTCGATCAAACGACATTCTGACCGACGGGCTCCAGCGTGTCGTTAAAATGCCGAACGGCCTCGCTGGGATTCAAATTGAAAATAGCGCGACCTTCCGTCACCCAGTGGCGCTTGGGGTCGTAGTGGAAAACCGCTGTGCCAGCTTTGGCATTACCAACGGCTTCAACCTCTTCCATGCCGCCACCAGCGACGGCTTCGAATTTAATGGTCACCGCCACAAAAGCCGAAAGCTGGCCGCTGTGCCGATCACGGGCATAGGTCACGTCGTTTTCAAACTCGCAATCGGCCCACCGCAACCCGCGCGGCTTGCCGGTGAGTCCGGCTTTCTGGAGAAACTTCGCCTCTAACTGTTCGCGCATTCGATGGAATTGCAATTGCGCTTCGGCCAGTTCGTGCTGCCGACGGCCGATCGATTTGCGCTTGGCCAACTCCACACCTAGAAAGATGCCCGCGACGAACAATAGCCCTGCCACCATCCATTCGACACCGGTCATGGCCGAATCTCCTTGAAAAGCGTCGCGCTGCCTAACACGATTTTAGGCGATTACCGTGGACATGTTTAGCCCCGCCACAAGAAAAGGCAGAAACGCGGCAGCCAATGGCAATATCGTATGGGCCATCGGCGAATTTAGCAATTAGCCGTGATTGTTCGAGAAATTAGCGGGCCTCCCAGACGAACAAATGTGCCGAATTGAATCGCCGGTCGCAGCGGGCACAGGAAACTCTCTTCTTGCGATTGCGCGAAATTGTCATTCCACAAGTCGGGCATTTTCCAATGTATTTTCGTTTCGGCGCGACTACTTCGTCGCCGTAGCAGCGCTCGGCGGTGCAGCCGATAGTGCGTGCGATGGCCTTCCATTTCTCGCCGTGCCCCGCACTTCGCGGCACCAGCGCATGGGCGATTTCGTGCAAAATGGTGTCGCGCACAATGGCTTCGTCGTTGAGGCGCGTCAGTTCGGCCGACAGGCTGATCGTCTTGCGACGGTAGTTGCAATTGCCGAACCGGCGGATCGCGCGGTCAAACACAAACCTCCATTGGCCCGACAAACCATGCCGGCACAACAAATCGTTGGCCATTCTTTCAGCTACCGAAAGCTCCACTTCACCTCCATGTTCAACCGCGAATGATATTCACGAATGTTAATGTTGGATGATGACAGCATGCACCGACAATAGGATTACATTCTCATATCAGCCCCGCAGCAATTTTCGCAACACTGTCTGCAAAATTCCGCCGTTGCGGTAGTAATCGAGCTCCACCGGCGTGTCGATGCGCACTCTCACTTGGAACGACGTCAGCCCCTCGACCACCACGCCAGCCGGACCTTGCGGAGCCGATGCCCCCCGCACCGTCACGGTAATCGTGCTGCGCGGCTGCAAGCTGTCATCGACCGGAATGTCGAAGACTTCCTCGCCGGTCAGACCCAGCGATTTCCAAGTTTCACCGTCCGCGAATTGCAAAGGCAGCACGCCCATACCGACCAGGTTGCTGCGATGAATGCGCTCGAAACTCGCGGCCAGCACCGCACGGATGCCCAGCAGCATCGTGCCTTTGGCGGCCCAATCGCGGCTGCTGCCCGTGCCGTATTCTGCGCCGGCTAAAATCACCAGCGGCACATTTTCGGTTTTGTATTTCATCGCCGCATCGTAAATCGACATCTGCTGACCATCAGGTAAATGCCGCGTGACGCCACCTTCGGTTCCTGGAGCAAGCTGATTGCGAATGCGGATGTTGGCGAACGTGCCGCGAGTCATCACCCGATCGTTTCCGCGGCGGGCGCCGTAGCTGTTGAAATCGACCGGCTGCACGCCGTGATCGATCAAGAACTTTCCAGCCGGACTTTTTGCCGAAATCGAACCGGCCGGCGAAATGTGATCGGTCGTCACCGAATCGCCCAGCGCCGCCAAACAGCGCGCCCCGTAAACCGGCTGAATCGGTCCCGGTTGCGGCGGCAGGTCCATCAAAAACGGCGGCTCTTGGATGTACGTGCTGTCGGCGTGCCAGTCGTACAAATCGCCTTCGCTGGTTTTGATGGCGTTCCATTTCGGATTGCTGTCCCACACGCTGTTGTACCGCGATTGAAACATCGCCGGCTTCACCGCATCGGCCACGGTCTTGTTCACTTGCTCGCGAGTGGGCCAAATGTCTTTCAGAAAAACATCTTTGCCATTGCTACCTTTGCCGAGTGGTTCTTTCGTGAGATCAATATCCGTCGTGCCGGCCAGTGCGTAAGCCACGACCAGCGGCGGGCTGGCTAGGTAGTTGGCCTTCACCAACGAATTTACGCGGCCTTCGAAATTGCGATTGCCGCTGAGGACAGCGGCCGCTACAAGATCTCCTTCCGTCACGGCCTTCGCCACCGGATCGGGCAGCGGGCCGCTGTTGCCGATGCACGTGGTGCAACCGTAGCCGACGGTTTCGAAGCCCAACGAGTTCAGCGCATCGGTCACGCCGGCTTGTTGCAAGTAATCGGTCACCACGCGGCTGCCGGGAGCGAGACTCGTCTTCACATACGGCTTCACTTTCAATCCCTTGGCCGCGGCGTTCTTCGCCAAAAGTCCGGCGGCAAGCATGACCGAGGGATTGCTGGTGTTCGTGCAACTGGTGATGGCCGCAATCACGACCGACCCGTGCTTGAGCGTGGCATGCTTACCATTCAGTTCGACATCCATGCCTTCGATTCCCGGATCGGCTTCGGCCACCGCGGTGGCGGCTTCGGCAGTGGCCGCTTGATTTGCGCTTGGATTGCCCCCTTCGCCTTCCCAACTGCTGGCGTTGGAAAGTTTCGTCGCGCCGTTCTTGCCGTAGGTGTTGATCAGATCGTGCCGCCACTCGGTCTTCATCAAGCTCAGCGGCACGCGGTCTTGCGGCCGTTTCGGTCCGGCCAAGCTGGGCTCGACGCTCCCCAAGTCGAGCTTCAGCACCTTCGTATATTTGATCGGCGTCTGACCCGGCGCATCGGTGCGGAACAGGCCCTGTTCTTTGTAATACCGCTCGACCAAATCGACTTCTTCCTTCGTGCGGCCGGTCAGGCGCAGATAATTCAGCGTTTCGACATCCACCGGGAAGTAGCCGACGGTCGCGCCATATTCCGGCGCCATGTTGCCGATCGTGGCCCGATCGGCCAGCTTCATGTTCGACACGCCGGGTCCGAAGAACTCGACGAACTTGCCGACCACGCCTTCCTTGCGCAGAATTTGCGTCACGGTCAGCACCAGATCGGTCGCGGTGACGCCCGTCGGCATGTCGCCGGTGATTTCAAAGCCGATCACCTCGGGCATCAGCATGTACAGCGGCTGGCCCAGCATGTTGGCTTCCGCCTCGATGCCGCCGACTCCCCAGCCCACCACGCCCAAGCCGTTGATCATGGTGGTGTGACTGTCGGTGCCGACCAGCGTGTCGGGCAGCGCCACGCTCTCTCCGTCGATCTTCCGCAAGAACGCCACCTTGGCCAGAAATTCCAAATTCACCTGATGCACAATGCCGATGTTCGGCGGCACGACGCGGAAATTGTTGAACGCTTTCTGGCCCCAACGCAAAAACTCGTAGCGCTCGCGGTTGCGGGAAAATTCCAGATCGACATTCAGATCGAGCGAATTGGCCGCGCCGTAATAATCGACCTGCACCGAATGATCGATGACCAAATCGACCGGCACCAGCGGATTGATTTTTTTCGCATCGCCGCCCAGCCGTCGCATCGCGCTGCGCATGGCCGCCAGATCCACGACGCAGGGCACGCCGGTAAAATCTTGCAGCACCACGCGGGCCGGCTTGAAGGGAATCTCCAGTTCCGCCGGCTTCGCGGCATTCCACGCCGCCAGATTTTTGACATCAGCCTCGGTTACTTCGTACCCATCACAATTCCGCAGCACCGCTTCCAGCAGCACGCGAATCGAAACCGGCAGCGCCGAGATTTTCCCCAGCCCCAACTCTTCCAGCTTCGACAGCTTGTAAATCGCCGCCGTGCCACTGCCGGTGTTAAAGGTACCTTTGGCGCCAAACGGATCTTTCTGTCGATTTGCTGTGCTCATTTTGGAGGATGCGGGGTTTAGGATTCTTAAGTTCTGTTGTTCGACGACGGATCAGCGGGAAAATGCATCAACAACCTAACAAATTCTAGCGATTGGCCACCCGGTGCGAAACTGATCGTGGCGCGTTCCTGGCGAAGAGTGACCGGAAAAAATGGTCGGCCTGCGATCGCATGAGCCTTCGCGATCGCCCTCCACATTGTCGCCTTCGTCGATGCACCGACCTTGCTGAGGACCGCGTTTCTCCCGAGAAATAACGGCTTCGCGCAGCGCGTCGCAACAAAAACTGGAAAACGATGTCGCAATGCGGCGGCGAACAGCCCCAAAAAACCAGACTTTTCGTTCCAACATTGCTCCCTCACTTCACCCTCGGTCATGGCAGCCGTCCGACAAACATTGTGAATCCTTCGTAAATTGCCGAGCGCAGCCCGCACGACAACTCGAAGTCGCAATGGCGAAGATCGCACAAAGTTGTTGCGACAAATTTCGGCCTCAAAAGTGGCCTCGTTGTCAATCCCTGAAAATCGGTCGCCGGTCGTCATCACTGGCCTCCTTAACCCAAGCCCACGGTGCGCAGTCGTCTTCAAATTATAGTGAACATATGTTTCATTGTCAACACATAAAATGGACCAGGCAAGAAACTACGAAAGACCACGAAGAGCGTGATTACGGACGAGTCACGAGTGACGAGTTTATGCCGAAGGCGTCTCGAATCTTAGCCCAGGGTTGACGCGCCAGCCTTTATCCTCAGTACTGGGTATAAGACAAACCAACAATTACCCGGAACGGGTTGCAGGTGTGTGGCACGTCCAAAGTCCGCCTAGGCGTGCGTAAGTAGAACGGAATGTAGCAATTGCTGCCTGCCCAGCCCGCCTTCACGTTCACTTGGCAGCAACGCTAACTTGTCGCTTTGCATAAATATGGCTGGCGAACCAACCGGCCAGCAATGCGATCAGCCACGACCAAACGCAGTGGCCGATGAGAAACGTTCGCACCAGCGGCCAGCGATCGTCGTCATCAGACAGACCGGCAAGAATAACTGTGTCGAGCGGAATGGATGGTTGGATACTGGTGGGCGAGAGTACGGCGGTCGTTACCTGGGCGCCATTCGGCGTCATCGTGATGATGGTCCGGGGCGGAGTTGGTACGGGCGCCGATGAGCTTCGGGAAGCCGGGGCGGAATAGACCGGCGGAGCAACGACGCTGGGCGTGCCGGGAGAAACCGGGGCAATGCTCACCGAGCCACTGGAACTCACGGCTGGCGCGTAATAGGCAGGCGCTGTATAGTACGTTGGCCCCGTGGCGATGGGCATTCTTTCCTGAGCGATTGCAAAGAGCGCCAGCGGATAATTCGTCATCAGCGCCCTGGAGATGGTTCGAGACTGGAAGCCCGTCGCCAACAGCAAATAAACACTGCCAACAATCGCGAACGTGATGGCAAAGGCTCGCTCGCGGCCACGCAAACCAATCGTGCGAATGGCGATGACGATAAATAGTGCGACGGTCAAGGTGACGACCGCACTGGCCAGCCCGTGAGTCGGCGAGAACATGCCGGCACAGGCCAGCGCCGCCATGGCCACGGCCAGAAACAGCTTCGGCAGAGTGAATCGCATGGCCGGCATTCTAATCCGGCCTGATTCGTAAAATCGAGATTAACTTGGGCCAGAAAGTGTCAAGGGTGGTGCATTTTAGTTAGTGGGCCAGTTTGCAATCAGAGGGTGGCTGGGGTCGACTGAAAGGAGCCCCCAGCGTACAAAAACCCGGGAGCTCGGAGACCACGAAGCGTGGTGCCCTTCGACCCCCGCCACCCTTTTATCATCTGCAAACTGGCCCACTACCGCATTTTATTTGTATTTGTACCGCGGCGGCGACGGCGGCACATACGGCACAAAGTACCAGGTGCCATTTTTGTCACTGGACCACCGGTGTTTGATGATCAGCTCGGCACTGCTGGCGGCTTCGGCCAGAAAATCGACGCGCGCGACAACATCGGCGATATTCGGCATCGATTTTGTAATGGACGCAATGTCGATCGCCATCGTGCGATCCGGCATGGTGCTTTTGACCCGATCGGGTGGTGGGTGCTTGGAAAGCCACTGGCGTAAATCGCGATCGCGACTGGCGCTAACCAGCCGCAGCATTTGATGCACGTCGCTCTTGAACCACGATTCGACCAATAGCCGTTCGCGAGCGTCGAGATTGGATGGCAAGGGCGTTTCGATTTCTTCCGCAGAACTAAATGGATAATTCAGAGCCACCACGCACAATGAAACAGCAGCAATCAAGATGATTCCCAATGCTTGCCACGGCACATGTTGCGGCCGCAGACGGGCTAAACGTAACAGTATGACGCGCACAAGACTCTTGCGGACAATGTCGTCCAACAAGACCTCATGCGTTGTGTATTCCGACGTCTCGGTGCGCACCTCCACTTGAATGACCCGAGGCGGTGCGGGAATTTGCACCAATCGCGTGGGGTTAACCCGAAACCAACTGTCGCAAGCCTTGCACATCAAGGCACGGTCTAGCTCGCACACGCGAACCAATCCTGGCGCTCGGCAAACCGGACAGGCCAGCTTGAGCGCCAGATTGATCCAGTGTTCGGGAGTTGCGGCGGCGGGTAACCCGGCGGTCAAGTCGTCCATCAACTTTTGCTCCGCCAAGAGAGGGAATTGGAACGATCGATCGCTATTGATTGAAGTACAGCGAAGTTTCGTCACGTCCCTTGCCGGTCCACAGCTTGTTGTCGCCCCATGGCAGCGTTGTGACTGTCTGGGGCTGCGCGACGTTGTTCTTCATCACATAGCCGAGGTCTTCCAGCGTCAGCGATTCGACATGACCATCGAGAAACACCACGTTCGCCCGATTGTTATGACGTGCTTCGGCCGGGGAAAAATAAATGTTGATGTCGGTGCCCGTTTCATCGGGACCGTAAGGATCATAACCGGGCAGTTTCGAAGGAGAGGGCGAATCAACCGTCGCTCCATCGGGCCGTTTCCGCATATGCGGCGGGTCCAGAGTCATCGAGTGGCCACCGTGCGGCAGCCCGCCGCCACGGCTATCGCCAAAGCAGATGGTGCGGCTGGAATCGGCCACGGGGCGCACCGGATAGTTGAGCATCGGCGTGGTGACGTCGCCGTCGACCATGTTCCGGCTATTGCCGAGGTACTGGAAATTGTAGCCGTAGGCTCCGTTGCGAATGCTGGTGTTGTCGGGCAGTGCAGGATCAAAGAAGATTTCATTATCCAATGGCACCGAGGTGCAGGTTGTATCGGCTCCCGGTAACGCTAGATAGTTCGCCACCTGATCGGGATTCTGCACCGGCCGGCCCAGATAATCAGAAATGATCCACTGCCAACGAGGGCGCACCACACCATATTGATTCACGACGCTTGGGTCTTCCCAGCGATAAGGCGTGTAGCTCTTTTTCGTATCCACAAAGCGCTGCAAGCCCAGGTGTAACTGGCGGATATTCGACATGCATTGGGTCGATCTGGCCGATTCTCTCGCACCCATCACCGCCGGCAGTAGAAGTGCGGCCAGCACAACAATGATGGAAATTACCACCAGCATTTCGACCAAGGTGAAACCATCGCGTTGACGAGGCGCCATACTCTTACTCCTATTAATTATGGGTATTGCTTCTGCTGTGCCGCGCGCAACAGCAAGTTGTCGCGATGGCAAGCAATTGCTGTACCACAATCACGAAAGGACCCGTGGGCAAGAATTCTCCGAAGAAGGCGTGGACGCACAATCGAAGTCGACTTTGGCTTGGCGAAGAATTCGCCATGGAAGGACAATCTTTCGCCAGCTAGCAGATTGCGCTGTGTGCATTACCAAGCCAGTCGCGCACGGCGGCTAGGGACGCCGGCACTTGGCGTGTGCGATTCGTACTGGTTGTTGTAGAAGATGGCCGAACGGCCCAGACCGCCGCCGGGGCCGCCCAGTTGGTCGGGCAACCGACCAGGATCGACACGGCCAAACAGATTGGCCCGCATTTCAGCAGCGCCAGGATCGACGGGGTTCAGCACCGCGCTGTCCGGTGCCATGGCCTGATACTCGTCTAACGTGTTCGGCGCTAATTGCCCTTCAACGGCCGAAGGCAGCACGTTTTGATTGCCAGGCAGCTGTTCGATAACAGCTTCGTGCGTGCTCGCCCAGGTCTCGGGAACGATCGGATTAAAAATCGGACCCGGATCAATGTTCTGCCATTGATATCGCTCAAGCCGGACCGTGCCAGGATCGGTAATCACACCCGGCTGAAAGCTCGGACGGAGTGATTGCGGATCGACAATATCGCCCCGCCACACCCCCTGCTGCGAGGCTTCACCGGGATCAATGCTATCCCGTCCGCCGGTGGCTGTGCCGGCTTCGACTGGTAATGCAGACCAGAGGCCAAGCCAGACCGTGAATGCAAAGCACGCAGTTGCGAATCGATGGATGCGCATAATTCACGCTAAGCCGCAAGCGGATTTGCGAATAACTCTGGCTTGCACTGTAAGTCTAGCTCAAAACCCGGTTCGGCGTGCCGTAGCAGCGACGGCAGAATCGTTACTTTCGGCGCGTTTCGTCTCCTGGCTCAGCTGCCGGTTGACGCAATTGCCTGCCGACCTAAAGTTGTTGCGCGAGTTCTCTTCTTCCGGGCCAGAAAACTTTGATCACCGCCGACTGCATTTCTCGATCGGCGACGAAACAGAAATAATTCCGTTATGCCTGAGAGTCCCGTTCAAGAATTGCTTACCCGATTAGCTGGCCGCGGTAGCGATACCGGGGCCGATTCCTGGGCTGCAGTGGCTGCCACGGCGCCGGATCACGATAGCGCCAAGTCGGCTGCGGTCGCTCAAGCGGAAAGGGACCGGCAGGAGAAGCTCGATCAGTTGCTGGGACGCATCGCGAAGCTCACCGGGCAGCAGTCTGACCTGGGTCAGTCGGCGAATTCGGCCGCCCAAGTTGGCCCGGACAGCGAATTCTACCCGCAAGAACCGTCCTCGTTACCGGATGCCAAGGTCACGGAAAGCGAAGTCGAATCGCTGATCTTGAAATTCTTGCTGGCCCGCGGCGATGCCACAGGGCGTGATATCGCCGACCAGGTGAAGCTGCCGTTCGTGCTGATCGAAGAGCTGCTGCGGCAGATGAAGTTCGATCAATTGGTGTTTCATCGCGGTTCGGCGGCGATGAACGACTATCAGTTCCAATTGACCGACTTGGGTCGGGAACGGGCTCGGCGGCAATCGGAACATTGCACCTACTTTGGCGCGGCACCCGTGAACTTGACTGACTACATTGTCAGTGTCGCGGCGCAATCGATCACCAACCAGCACCCGACCGCGGACGATTTGCAACGGGCATTCGAAGATTTGCTCATCAATCCGCGGATGATGGCCCGGCTGGGACCGGCGATCAACTCGGGTCGCGGATTGTTTCTATACGGCGCGCCTGGCAACGGAAAGACAAGCATTGCAGAGCGGGTGACGCGGGCCTTCGGGCAATTTCTTTGGATTCCGCGGGCGATCGGAGTCGATGGCGAAATCATTCGGCTGTTCGATCCAAGCAATCATGAAGAATCGCCGTTGGAGAATTCGAATCAGTTGCTGGAAAATCGCAAAATCGACAAGCGCTGGATTCGTATTCGCCGGCCGACAATTGTGGTGGGCGGCGAATTGACGATGGACAATCTAGAAGTGACGCTAAACACTTCGACCGGCATCAGCGAAGCGCCGATGCAATTGAAGAGCAACTGCGGTACGCTGGTGATCGACGACTTCGGCCGCCAGAAGATGAGCACTGACGAGCTGTTGAATCGCTGGATTGTGCCTTTGGAAAAACGGTACGATTATTTGAATTTGACCAGCGGCAAAAAGATTCAGGTGCCGTTCGATCAGTTGATTATCTTTTCGACCAATCTCGAGCCGAAGGACCTGGTGGATGATGCGTTCTTGCGGCGAATTCCGTACAAGATCGAGATCGTCGATCCGACCGAAGATGAGTTTCGAAATCTCTTCAAGTTGATGTGCCCCAAACTGGGCTTTGAGTATGTTGAAGAGCCGGTGGACTACGTGGTCGAAACGCACTATAAGGCAGTTAGTCGGCGGTTCCGCTGCTGCCAACCGCGCGACCTGTTGATGCAAGTCCGCAATTTCTGCCTGTTCCATAATCTGCCGTTGGAACTGACCTCCGAGTATTTCGACTTCGCGGTGGAAAACTACTTCGCCGTGATGTGAGACGAAATCGTCTCTTGTCCGTCTCTGCTGACATCACTTTCTTTTGCATTGTTGCTTATTTGCAACATCGGATAATGGCGACGGGCGCGAAGGTTTTGTCTTCCACAGGGGCTGAATCGCATCTAGTCCCCACCAAGTCAGGGTTTGCGACCTATGAATTGACAGGGCGAAGTGCATTCCTATTGGCCGCCGGCCACGATGCGCACTGTTTATGGATCCGATCAAGCAATTCAAAGGCACGTCCAATCAGTTGATGTCTTGGCCCATCGTGGCGGCAACGGTGTGGTGCGGCGCGATTGGCGTCGGCATGTGGCTGCTGTGGAACTACGCCGGCACGCCAGGGGTGGCCGCACCGACGGCGAGCATTTGGCCAACCGAGAGTGCCATCGAACTGGCGAAACATGAAAAAACGCTGGTGATGTTTTGTCACCCGCGGTGTCCGTGCAGCTGGGCAAGCATGGCCGAGTTGGCGCAAATTGTCGCGCAGTGCAAAGACCCAGTGAGTCCGTGGATTGTGTTTTATAAGCCAAAGAGCGCCGCACCCGGCTGGGAACAAACCGACTTGTGGCGCAGCGCCGCAGCGATTCCCGGAGCACATGTAATGAGTGACGTCGACGGTGCAGAAGCCCGGCGATTCCAGGCGGCGACTTCCGGTCAAGCCTTTCTCTACGATCCGCAAGGTCGATTGCTGTTCGAAGGTGGAGTTACCTCGGCCCGTGGTCATGAAGGAGACAACGCGGGGGAATCGGCGATCGTCGATTTGATGAACGGCGGCGCTTCGTTGTGTCGTTCGACGCCAGTGTTTGGGTGTCCAATCGTTGACAGTACGTCCTCCCAATAAAATGGCGCATCCGGCATGCCTTACCATCGTCAACACGAAGAGCTCGATTCTGCAACTCGCCGCCGCGCGGACGAACTGTTCACGCTGCATCAACGGCAGATTTACGTGCAAACCGACCGGATGTTTGCGGCGCTGATGGTGGTGCAATGGTTGGCGTCGATCGCGGCCGCAGTTTTGATTTCGCCGCGTACCTGGATCGGCACTAGGAGTGAGGTTCATCCGCACATCTGGGCGGCAGTTCTGTTGGGCGGTGTGATTACCAGTCTGCCGGTTCTATTGGCGGCGTTTCAGCCGGGGCGAGTTCTGACGCGTCACGTCATTGCCGTCGCTCAAATGCTGACTTCGGCGCTGCTGATTCACCTGACGGGTGGAAGAATTGAAACGCACTTTCACGTGTTCGGCTCGCTGGCATTTTTGGCTTTTTATCGCGATTGGCGGGTCTTGGTTACCGCGTCCAGCGTGGTGGTGTTCGATCACTTGCTGCGCGGCATTTTTTGGCCGCAATCGGTGTACGGCGTATTGTCGGCATCGTGGTTGCGGTCGCTGGAGCATGGTGGTTGGGTGGTGTTCGAAGACATTATTTTGGTGCGTTGGTGCTTTACTGGAATTCGCGAGATGCGGGAGATCGCCCTGCGTACCGCGGAACTGGAAAACACCAATGTGAAGATCGAGGAGACTGTCATTGAACGAACCGCCGAGCTTCAAGCCAGCCAGCAAGAACTCATCCGCGCTCGAGATGCCGCTGAAGCGGCCAGCCGCGCCAAAGGCGAATTTCTGGCCAACATGAGCCATGAAATACGCACGCCACTGAATGGCATTGTCGGTATGACCGAATTGGCACTCGATACGCCGTTCAGTCCTCGCCAGAAAGAGTATTTGTCCACCGTCAAATCGTGCGCCGATTCTTTGCTGACAGTGGTCAATGACATTCTCGATTTTTCAAAAATCGAAGCGGGCAAGCTGCACATCGACCGCCTCGGATTTCACTTGCCCGAGCTCTTGGGCGACACTTGCAAAACGCTCGGGCTCCGCGCACATCAGAACGGTCTGGAATTGAGCTGCCGGATCCCTGCCGAGGTGCCGGAAAACCTGCTGGGCGATCCGGGACGATTGCGGCAAATAATTGTCAACCTGGCGGGCAACGCGATCAAGTTCACCAAGCACGGTGAAGTGAATTTACAGGTCGATGTGGTTTCCAAAACCGAGGAGGAAGTGTGTTTGCACTTTGCCGTAGCCGACACGGGCATCGGCATCCCCCAAGACAAGCAAGAGCTGATTTTCAAAGCCTTTGAGCAAGCCGACAATTCCACCACGCCGCACTTACGGTGGCACCGGATTGGGGCTGGCGATCTCGACGAAGCTGGTCGGCCTGATGGGGGGAAGAATCTGGCTAGAAAGCGAAGTTGGCGCGGGGAGCACGTTCCACTTCACCGCCCAATTTGGATTAGATAAACAAGTCCGTCCGAGAGAGCCAAAAGTGACCGACCGGTTGCGCGGGGTATCGGCGCTGGTTGTCGACGATAACAACACCAATCGCCGAATTCTGGAAGAAATCTTGCGCCAGTGGCGGATGCGGCCGACGGTGGTCGGCAGCGGCGCTGAAGCGCTGACGGCGCTCCAATTGGCAGCGAAGCGAAACAGGCCGTTCTCGCTGGTGTTGCTCGACGCGCAAATGCCGGCCATGGATGGTTTCATGCTGGTAGAACAGATCAAGGCGAATTCCGACATCGCCGGCTCCACATTAATGATGCTTTCGTCGGCAGCGCAATTTTCCGACGCCCAACGCTGCCGCGATCTCGGCGTGGCCGCCTATCTCACTAAACCAATTAAGCAATCGGAACTGCTGGACGCGATCCTGCGTTTGATGAATCCACCACCTTTGGATTCCGAAACGGAAGCATCCTCCAAAGCCAAAAGTCGCACAGCCGAACTTTCCGACAGCCTGTGGCAATTGAACATCTTGCTGGCCGAAGATAATCCGGTGAATCAGCGGGTCGCGGCCGGCATTCTCGAAAAACGTGGTCACGCAGTGATGGCGGTCGATAATGGCCAACAAGCGCTGTACGCCCTGGAGGCGCAGCAATTCGATCTGATTTTAATGGACTTGCAGATGCCGGAAATGGACGGCTTTGCCGCCACAGCGGCCATTCGAGAACGAGAGGCCGCGACCGGCGGCCATCTGCCGATTGTCGCCATGACGGCGCGAGCCATGAAGGGCGATCGGGAATGTTGTCTGGAAGCCGGGATGGATGGTTACGTCTCGAAACCGGTGAATCCCCAAGAACTGATGGCCGTGATAGAAAGCCTGGTGCCGATGGAATCGGCCGGTCAAACGACGAAGGTAACCGACGATGACCCACCTTGCGCGTCGCAATTGACTTGCCCGGAATACACCGTTCGACACGCTTCTGACACCTCGGTCACCACAAACGAAGATGCTCCCACGATCCACTTCGAATCGCTCTTGCGCGGGTCGAGAACGATACGGCCCTGGCCGACGAGATGATCGATCTGTTTCTCGATAGTTCACCGCGTCTGCTGGCGGAAATCAAATCCGGCGCCGATCGCCGCGATTCTCAGGCCGTCGAGCGTGCCGCTCATGCCCTTAAAGGCGCGTTGCAGAACCTGAGCGCATTGCCGTGTGCGCGAGCAGCCCTGGAGCTGGAAAAGTTGGCGCGTGCGGGAGAGATGGAGTCGATCGACGACGCACTTATCGACTTGAAAGACAACATGGATCGGTTACTGGTGGAACTGGCCCAATGGTCGAAAGGAGTTTGCGCATGAAGGTGCTTGTGGCGGATGACGATGTGATTTCGCAGCGGCTGTTAGAAACGTCGCTCAAGCGCTGGGGTTACGAAGTGGCCATTGCCCGCGACGGCTTCGAAGCGTTCGCTTCGCTGTTGCATCCGGAGGCGCCGAAGCTGGCGGTTTTGGATTGGCAAATGCCCGGCATGGATGGTGTGGAGATTTGCCGCCAGATTCGGCAGCGCGAGTCGGAAGCTTACAAGTTTATCATTTTGCTCACCGGCAAACACACGCAAGATGACGTGATCGCTGGTCTCGACGCCGGAGCCGACGATTACGTGATTAAGCCGTTCAACCCCGAAGAACTCAAGGTGCGGCTTCGAACCGGCAAACGAATTTTGTACCTGCAAGATCAATTGATCGCGGCCCGCGAGGCGCTGCGAGAACAAGCTACGCACGATTCGCTAACCGGCTTGTACAATCGTGGAGCGACGCTCGAAATCTTAAACTCCGAGCTCACGCGTCAGCAGCGGCACGGCGGCTGCATTGGCGTAGCCTTGATCGACTTAGATCGGTTCAAGCACATCAACGATTATCACGGCCATTTAGTGGGTGATAAAGTGTTATGCGCCGCCGCCAAAGCAATGCTCGCCACGACGCGACCTTACGATTGCATCGGCCGGTTTGGTGGTGAGGAATTCTTGCTGATTCTGCCGGGTTGTGACAAGGTGAACGCCTTGAGCCATGCGGAGCGAATGCGAATTGCCATCGGCCAGGTGTCGGTGAATGATGCCAAGGGTCCCGTGGCGGTTAGCGCGAGCATTGGCGTGACGGTTGCGATGTCGGACAGCCCGCTGGAGATGACTCAGTTGATCCGCGCCGCCGATACAGGCTTGTACCGTGCTAAAGACAATGGTCGCAATCGAGTGGAATTCATCGATTGTCTGGAGCCAGCGATGAACGAGAGCGTGAAGAAATAGATGAAGTGCTTGGTGCTGGCGATTCGGAATCCAGACCGCCAGAAACCAGTCTACCAAGCACCTTCCATGCTTAGTGTGAACGCTCCATACCAAACTCAAGCTTCAGCTGCGGATCTTGCTCTTCGTCTGGATTCAGTTCCTTGAACAGCAAACTCGGCTGAATATCGTGATTGTGCTGGTACTTGTCACTACGATACTCGGTGATATCGCCGCAAATTTGATGATAGAAAATCTGACAAATCGGCACGCCGGGATAAATGCGCACCGGCTGGACGGCAAACATCTCTAGCGTCCAAAAGCCGCAAAACCCCACATCGCCGAAGCCGGCCGTCACGTGTACGAATAATCCCAGTCGGCCAATGCTGGAGCGACCTTCGATCATCGGCACCAAATTGTGCGTTTCCGTGCGCTCTACGGTGCGGCCCAAATACAGCTGATTCGGGCTGAGAATCAAACCATCGTCAGGAATTTCAATCCGCCGCACTCGATTGGCCTTGCGCATATCGAGCACAATTTCTTCATAGGTCATCAATTCATGATGCAGCGTCAGGTTATAGCTGTTGGGATTCAAGTATCGTCCATCGAACGGATCGATGACGATGTTGCCTCCCAACTGCTCTCGAATTTCGTGACCCGATAAGATCATGATTTATCGCTTGTGGCTTAGCGTTCCTTTTTTCTTGGACCGGTGCTCCGCGTCGCACTGGCTGCTTCCTTCACCCCGATTTTCGGGCAAACCTTGATCAAAACGCAATCCTCACAGCGGGGTTTTCTGGCGACGCAAATCCGCCGGCCGTGGTGAATGAGCCGATGGCTGAAATCGACCCACTGGCTGCGGGGCAAAAGCGCCATGAGATCTTGCTCGATCTTGACCGCGTCTTTCTGTTTCGTAAGACCCATTCGCTGCGAAAGCCGCGTAACATGCGTATCGACAACTACGCCCGAGGCAATCTCATAGGCGGTCCCGAGCACAACGTTGGCCGTTTTGCGACCGACGCCTGGCAGTTGCACCAGTTCTTCAATCGTTTGCGGAACTTTGCCGCCGTGCTCTTCCACCAGCTTTTGGGCGGCGCCTTGAATGCTCTTGGCTTTGGCGCGAAAGAAGCCGGTGGTTTGGATCGCCTTTTCCACATCACTCCGACTGGCGGCCGCCAGCGCGGCGGCACTGGGATACTTTTTGAACAGCGCCGGCGTAACCATGTTCACTCGCACGTCGGTGCATTGGGCCGAGAGAATGGTTGCAATCAGCAACTGTAACGGGTTGGAAAAGTGCAACGCGCAGGTGGCATCGGGATATTCAGCCGCCAGCAGTTTGGCGATTTTCAAAGCGCGGCGTTTGATGTCTGCGCGCTGGTAACTGCCATCCTGGAGTTCCTGCCCTGAGAAAGAGACGTGCTTCTGAGCTTTGTGCGTTTCGCGCTAATTCAAGCTCAGATGTTGCAAACCCTGGGCTTGCGAAAAAAAATAACTAAGTTCTTGGCGATTGTGCGGCCCATAACGACGAGTGTCAAGCAGCAGGCCACGGCGGACGGTTCGCTCGGCTTGACGCCCCAAATCGGGAGGGATAGGCTTCTTGTGATGGATGCGCTGGCCTGCGCGCTGGGGTGGCACATCGATCGTCGCTGAATTTGCAGAGAATTCAGCTAATAACAAGTCGCCCTAATAACACAAATCAGAGGAACCCTGCTATGAGTTTCGGAGAAAATCCTTATCAGGCATCGAACTGGGGCGCCGTTGTTGCGCGCGCTGAGCCGAATGAACGGGTCGATTTCATCAAGAAGGCGTACTTGCACCTGCTGGGCGCGATTGTGGCGTTCTGTGGGCTGGAAGCGGTTTATTTGAACACGTCGTTTGCCCACGACGTGATGCAAAAGTTGAGTGGCGGCGGGAACGGCCCGTTGATCATCGCCTTCATTTTGTTCATGGGCTGCTCTTGGTTAGCTCGATATTGGGCCAGCAGTTCGACTTCCGTCGGACTTCAGTATGCGGGCTTGGGATTGTATGTGGTGGCCCAGTCGTTCATTTTCATCCCGATTCTGTATTACGCTCAGCATTTTGGCGGCGAGAGCGTGATTCCCACAGCTGCGACAATCACGCTTCTGCTGTTTGCCGGGTTGACCGCCGCGGTGTTTATTACGGGAAAGGATTTTTCATTCCTGCGAATGGGGTTGATCGTTGCCGGGTTGGGCCTGATGGGTCTGATTTTGTGCTCTTGGTTGTTCGGATTTTATTTGGGCACTTTGTTCACGGTGGCCGTCATCGTCCTAGCGTGCGGATACATTTTGTACGACACATCAAACGTGCTGCACCATTATCAGATCGGACAACACGTTGCGGCCGCGCTGGCATTATTCGCGTCAGTGGCGCTGCTGTTCATGTACATACTGCGATTGTTGATGCAGGCGCAATCTCGCCGCTAAACCTACCGAAAGCGAAATAGATTCTCCTCAAACACCTTGGGCAAACAGAATTGCCCAAGGTGTTTGTTTTTTGAATGCCAGGGGGTAACGCTGTTTTCCAAGTCGTCAAAAGCCTATGATTGATATTGATTGACGAGGCTTCCTCATGGCCGTTCTTGGTCTCGTTCCCTTATGAACTGGCTTTGCTGTTATTACCACAGTTCGCGGTGACCAATGGCTGATATCAAGGCCGGTGAAAACGGCTACGATCCGCTCTACTTGGAAGGAATCGAATATTTCAACAAGTGCGATTTCTTCGAAAGTCACGAGTCGTGGGAAGAGCTGTGGACCGAGTATCGTGGGCCTTCGCGGAAGTTTTACCAGGGTTTGATTCAAGCGGCTGTGGCGCTGTTTCACTTCGGCAACGGCAATATCCGGGGAGCGAAAAAGTTATACCACAGCAGTCGGGCGTATTTGGAACCGTATCGGCCGAAATACGAAGGCCTTGATCTCGAAAAATTCCTCGATCAGTTTCATCAGTGCCTGGCTGAAGTGGCCGTCTGCAATGCGGAGGAGTTTCCCGAGATAGAGATTAACCCGGAATTGATTCCTGAGATTCACTTGGATCCGGCTCCTGAATAAGTTTGTGACATGTCGCTGGAAGATCTATCATTTGACTCAAACGATTTCTGCGGCACGGCGCGGTTGTTTCCGTTGCCGAACCTAGTGGTCTTCCCGCATGTGATGCAGCCGTTGCACATTTTCGAGCCGCGGTACCGGGCCATGCTGGAGGACGCCATGGCCGACGATGGACTGATTGCGATGGCGGTTTTAGCGCCCGGTTGGGAAAGCGATTACGATGGCCGGCCGCCTGTCCGGTCGTCTGCTTGCTTGTGCCGAGTCGCGACGCACTGCAAAACCGAGCAGGGAACCTACAACGCTTTATTGGTCGGTGTGCGGCGAATTAAGATTGTCCGTGAATTGCCCCCCGCCAGATCATTTCGCGAGGCCGATGTGTCGCTAATCGACGATGTTTATCCGCACGAAAACTCCGCACGGCGGCCGGAGTTACAGCGGCAGTTGGTGACTGCCTTTCGTCGCGCCCTGCCCAAGCTGCCTGGCGGGTGCGAACAAATTGAACAGTTGCTCGGCACCGAGATTCCGCTCGGCATGCTCACCGATATTGTGGCCTATGCCATGAATTTGGACCAAAAAATCAAAGAAGATTTGCTGGCGCAGCCCATTGCCGATTTACGGGCATTGCTACTATTGGAGTGTCTGGGCTTAAAAGGCACGGCGAATCTGTCTGGAGCGCTTTGTCGAGGCGAGTTTCCACCTCTGTTTAGTGAGAATTAGCTCTCCCGAAATTTTGTTGCCCGCAGCTTCATTCCCCATTCCACACTCCCCATTTGAATCAGCATGACAGCGCATCATCGTGAAAGAAATGCCGACAACGGCAGCGTCGCTTTAGAAGAAGACGATTCTCCGTCGTCGCAGAGTGAATCGAACGGCGTCGATCTGCCACGCCTCCAACGGGCGGTTCGCGAGATTCTGATTGCCGTCGGCGAAAACCCCGATCGTGAAGGATTGCGAGAAACACCGGCCCGTGTGGCCCGCATGTATGCCGAGCTGTTCAGTGGGCTGCGGCAAAATCCCCGCCTGCACTTGCAGAAATTTTTCACGCAGCAGTACGACGAAGTGGTGCTGGTGCGCGACATCGCTTTCAACAGTGTTTGCGAACATCACTTGCTGCCGTTCATGGGCCATGCTCACATTGCATACATCCCCAACGGGCGTGTAATCGGCTTGAGCAAACTGGCGCGCGTCGTCGAAGTTGTCTCGAAGCGGCCACAGGTGCAAGAACGGCTGACCGAAGACATTGCGAATTTGCTGGTCGAAGAACTCGACGCCAAAGGCGTGGCCGTCGTCATCGAGGCCTCGCATTCCTGCATGACCATTCGCGGCATCCGCAAGCCGGGCAGCGTGTGCGTCACTTCCGCGATGAAAGGCGTGTTCCGCGCGAATCTTTCCAGCCGCTCGGAAGTGATGACGCTCATTTACGGCGAGAGGCGGTGAGTATCAAGGGTCGATATTCTCACGTTTCGAGACGACATAATGGGTGAACGTCAATAATGACGATTTTGGCTCAATTTGTACTTCGCCTTTCGTTCGGTCTCGCATTCGCGATGGGGCTGACGTCGCCCAAAAAAGTTACGAGTGGTTACTTTCGAAATCACGCGTACGTGCTCTTGGGTTTGAATGTCGTTGGATTACTGGCGGCGATTGCTCGGCCAACTAATGATAATCCTTGGCACTTCAATCCCTGGTTGCTCCTTGCAATTCCGATTCTCAGCTACTTTTGCTGCGCAGCCTGGCTCTACGAAAAATCGCAAGCCGGTCGCGTGCTTCTTTGGTTGGTCGCAGCCGCTTCACTAATTGGTATGTGGCTCGAACAGCCGATGCCACTTCTGGATCGCAGCGGGCCGACTCCCTGGCGCAATGTGGTGATGTACGATCTGGATACTGTCTCGTTCTTGCCAATGGCGCTGCTTTGGAGGAGTGCGGCAATAACCAGTGGACTAGTATTAGGTTCAACAGTCGCAGCAATGTTCCTCAGTCACTGGTACCTAAATTCACCGACAATGGAACTTGCTCCGCTCCGCCGGTTGCTTCGTCTGATGGCAATCTCAATCGCAGCCCAGGCGATAGTCAGCGCTCTCAGTTTAACACTGGAGTTACATTTACCGTGGATATCGGGATCGCAATATCCACTCATCGCATTACGTTGGTTGGGTGGGATAGTTGGCACAGGCATTTTAACTTACATGGCCTGGCGAACGCTCCAGATTCCGAATACCCAGAGCGCCACGGGACTTCTTTACGTCGCCGTCATCACTACTTTCCTCGGTGAATTAACTAGCCTCCTGCTGTGCAGCAGTACCGGATATCCTCTATGATAGATGGATGAACGTCGCCTTCCATTGTCCAAAGTGCGAAGCAATTAATTGGGCCGAAGTCTTACCCGGCGCAGAGGCGATCGTCTGTACCCATTGCGAGCAAGAGCTTCGGATTCCCCCGGGTGTGATCGAAGGGGGCCGAATTAACCGCTGCCTAGTCTGCCCGAGTGCCGATTTGTTTGTGCGGAAAGATTTTCCGCAGCGGCTGGGGGTATTGATCGTTACGATCGGGCTCTTCGCAAGCTGCGTGGCCTGGGCGTACAGTCAACTTTATCTGACATTTGCAATTTTGTTTGCGACGGCGCTGGTCGATGTCGTTTTGTCTCTGGTCGTGCCCGATGCGCTAATGTGTTACCGCTGTGGAGCCATGTACCGCGGCGCTGCCGATCTGGAAGAACATGGCACCTTCAACCTTGAAACTCATGAGCGACACCGACAGCAAAAGATCCGTCTGGCCGCAGCGCAGGAGAAAGAGGGGGTCACAACAAGGGGTTAGAGTGTCGAAGACGAAGACTTGCCGTGCTGTTTCACGACCCGCTGCCCCCGCTGGCCCTACACCCAATTTTCGATGGACGCAGAACGGCAACGAATTCAAGAAGACCTTCGCGGACTCGTGGCTGGCGATGTCCGGTGCGACGATGTCTTCTTGCAGTTGTACGCCAGCGATGCCAGCATTTATGAGCTGAAGCCTTTGGCGATAGTGCGTCCGCGAAATACGGCCGATGTGGCCGCCGTCGTCAAGTATGCCGCCGAGAAGAAGTTGCCGATTCAGGCCCGCGGCGCTGGCTCGGGTTTGGCGGGAGAATCGCTTGGTCGCGGATTGGTAGTCGACTTTTCCCGTTACATGCGGCGAATTTTTCGGACCGATGCTGAAAGTGTTCGCGTTCAGCCCGGCGTCGTGCATGCGGTTTTGAACCAGTATCTGAGCAGCCGCGGCCGAGTTTTCGGACCCGATCCGGCAAACAGCAGCGTCACCACCATCGGCAGCATGATTGCGATCGATGCCTCGGGAAGTTACTGGCTCAAGTACGGCTCGGCGCGGCGGCATGTCGAAAGTTTGCAAGTGGTGCTGGCCGATGGCACGATTGCAGAAGTTGGCAAGGAACCAGTTCAGGCAGCCGTCCCAGTGCTGGCATCGGCGGCCGCCGATGGATTGCAAATCGGCGCGGCCAGCGGCGAGTCGAACGGCAATGGTCGGGCGGCTTCAAATGCTTCATTCGTTGACCTATTGCCAACGGGCGTAGATGGTCGAAAGCGTGAGCTTGTCGATCGGCTGGCGGATTTGCTTCGGCGCGATTCGACGTTGATTACGGCACATCAGCCCAAATCGCTTTTGAACCGTTGCGGTTACCAGGTGGCGGACGTGTTGAAGACATCGCATCTCGATCTGCCAAAATTTTTGTGTGGATCGGAAGGCACGTTGGCGCTCATTACCGAAGCCACCTTGGCCACCCAAGCGTTGCCGCGATTCCGCGGCGTGGCAATGCTGTTTTTCGATCGCCTCGAAAGTGCGGCACTTGCTGTGGCTGAAATTTTGCCGTTTAAGCCCTGTGCTTGCGACTTGTTGGACCGCCGGCATTTGAGCCTGGCACGTGAAACCACGCCAGAATACGAGGTGCTGATTCCGGCTAGCGCTGAAGCCGTTCTCTTGGTGGAACATTCCGGCGACAATGCCGCGGAGGTGCGGCAGCGGCTCGGACAAACCGTTGATCGCTTGTGCCGCAAAAAGCAATTAGCGTTCGATGCACGGCAGGCATTCGACGCGGTGGATGTCGAACTGCTCTGGCAACTTACCCGGCGAGTGGTGCCGACGCTGCATCGCATGAAGGGCAGCGTGCGGCCGATTCCGATCGTCGAAGACGTGGCAGTACCTCCCGCTGCGCTGCCAGACTTTTTGGTGCGGTTGCAAAACACGCTCAAGCGGCATCAGGTGACGGCGTCGCTCTACGGCCACGTAGGGCATGGCCAGCTCCATATCCGGCCATTTTTAGATTTGGCCCAGCCCGAGGATGTGTCAAAGTTAGAGGGATTGGCCCACGATTTGTATGCCGAAGTGTTCGAGATCGGCGGCACCATTAGTGGCGAACACGGCGACGGAATTAGCCGCACGCCGTTCGTGCGCCAACAGTATGGTCCGTTATATGCAGTGTTTCGCGAAATCAAAACGTTGTTTGACCCGCTGAACATTTTGAATCCGGGCAAAATCATTGGCGACGATTCGCCATCTTCCGTCGTTCAGAATTTGCGGCCCAGCACCAGGCTCGTCGACGCCAACATTACATCGGCAGTGCCGGCTGAAAACGGCGCTCCTCCGAGTCCGTCGGTCGAATTGCATTTGAATTGGAATCTGCAGCAGCTCACTGATGCTGCCAATCGTTGCAACGGCTGCGGGGCGTGTAGGTCGGAATTATCTGATGTGCGAATGTGCCCGATCTTTCGCGTGCTGCCTGCCGAAGAAGCTTCGCCCCGAGCGAAGGCCAATTTGCTGCGCGGTTTTGAATCGACAGCTTGAGCCCCAGATTGTGGCTCGCGATGAATTCAAAGACGTTGCCGATTTGTGCGTCAACTGCCATCAGTGCCGATTGGAATGTCCAGCGGGCGTCGATATTCCAAAATTGATGCTGGAAGCGAAAGCCTCGTATGTCGACACCAACGGTATGCGGCCGAGCGAATGGTTGCTGACGAGATTCAACATGCTGAGCGCCATGGGCAGCGCCGTCTACCCGCTCGCCAATTGGGCAATCAACAATCGCGCGGCGCGCTGGGTTCTGGAAAAAACGTTGGGGATCGCCCAGGGGCGTAAGCTGCCGCGGCTTGCTCCGCGCAGTTTCATGCGGCGGGCCGCGCGAAAGCGTCTCACGCGGCCAACCAGACGCTCGGGCCGCAAGGTTTTGTACTTCGTCGACACGTATGCCAACTTTCACGATCCGCAGCTAGCCGATGCATTGGTCGCAGTGATGGAACACAACGGCGTAGCCGTTTACGTGCATCCGGATCAAAAACCGAGCGGCATGGGTTTGATAACGTCGGGAGTGCTTGGTGCGACCCGAAAACTGGCAGCTCACAACGTGCATTTGTTGGCTGACGCGGTGCGGCAAGGTTATCACATTGTGGCTACGGAGCCATCGACGGTGCTCTGTTTGACGCACGAGTATCTCAATCTGATTGACGATGCCGATTCTCAGGCGGTTGCCGCTAGCACCAGCGAAGCGTGCAGCTATTTGTGGAAGCTCCACCAGCAAGGCAAATTGCAGCTTGATCTGAAGCCATTGAATGCGGCGCTTGGTTATCATCAGCCGTGCCATATTAGGGCTTTACAGAACGGCAGCCCGAGTGAGAACCTACTGCGGCTCATCCCCGGTCTGGCCGTGCAACGCATTGAGCGCGGCTGTTCTGGAATGGCCGGCTTGTGGGGATTAAAGCGTGAAAACTATCGCACCAGCTTACGGGCTGGTTGGGGTTTGATCTCTCGTTTGCGTGACCCAGCTTTGCAGGCTGGCGTCACGGAGTGCAGCGCGTGCAAGATGCAAATGGAACAGGGCACTCCGAAGCCCACACTGCATCCACTAAAATTGTTGGCGCTCTCGTACGGTTTGCTGCCTGCCGGCGCAGGATTGTTGACCCAGCGTGGCACGGAGTTGTCGGTATCATGATCGTAACCGTCAAACTATTTGCCGTCGCGCGTCAGCTTGCTGGGGCGGATAAAATTGAGCTCGATATGAATGGTGCGATCACGGTGGCCGACGTGCGACGGAAATTAGTCGAGCAGTTGCCGCACCTGGCCCAATTTGGCCCACAGCTGCGCTTTGCCGTGAATGCAGAATATGCCGACGATGCGACGCCACTTCCGGCAAATTCTGAAGTAGCCTGCATTCCGCCGGTGAGTGGAGGTTGATTGAACAAAACGGCAGTTCAATGATTAAACTTACGAACAATCCGATCGATTCTGCCGCGATACTTAAAGCCGTTGAATCGCCAAAGGCCGGAGCAGTGGTCTTATTTCTCGGCACGACAAGAGAACGCACCGACGGGCGGCAAACCGAATCGCTCGACTACGAATGCTATCCCGAAATGGCCGAGCGGAAACTCGCGGAGTTGGAAGCGGCAGTGCCCGGCGGTGGCCGATTGTCGAATGCGCAATTGTTCATCGGCTCGGTCATCTCGCGCCCGGTGAAGCCAGCGTGGCCGTGACGGTTAGCACACCGCATCGGGATGATGCTTTCGTCGCCGGCCGTTGGCTGATTGACACCATCAAACAGGAAGTGCCAATTTGGAAACGAGAAAACTGGTCAGACGGCACGACGGAGTGGGTGCATCCGGATATGAAAAGCGACAACGTGTAGCGGCCGAGCTTGCTCGGCGCGTACGCGCCCGCCAAGGCGGGCCGCTACACGGTTTACCTTGCCGTCACTTCAAGATGCGCCAGCACCAGCCGAATCGTATCGTACGGCACTCGGGCGTTGAGCCGCTCGAAAATGAGAGATAGCCGCCGCTCTTCCATCGTGGCCGACGCTTCAACCACCTGGCGATAAACTTCCGCGCTCACCCAAGCGTTGATACTCACCGGTTTCTCCTCGACGATGAATTCGGCAAGATATCCTGCGACGGTGCTGCGCGCTCGTTTCAGGATGTGCTTCACGTCGTCGAGCGAGCGGCCCTGCCGAAACATCTTGAACGCCTCGGCCTTCACCGCATTGGGACCTTTAGGTTTGATATACGTCGTCATGCTCGATCCCGCTGCACTGCCGGATTGTGCCGCCTGATCTGTCATCAACCCGCCTTGTTTACAGTACGCGCTAATCAATCCGGTCAAGCTCTCACCAAAATCGGCCAGGCGTTTTTCGCCGATGCCGCGGACTTGTCTTAGCGATTCAACTTGTGTGGGCCGCAATCGGGCCAGGCCCCGCAGCGCGGCATCGTCGAGCACCAGGTAGGGCGGTACGTTTCTCTGACGGGCTGTTTCCAGCCGCCACTCGCGCAAGCGATCGAATAAGCCGCGGTCGACCCCTTCCCAGCTTTCGGAATCGACCTTCGCCTGCTTGGGCGCGTCCTGCTTGGGCCGCAGCAGCTTCACTTCGCGCTTGCCGCGCAAAACTTCCCACGAGGTCTCATTCAGTTTGAGAATCGGGCGATCACCTAAAGTACGAGCCAGCAATCCTTGATCGACCAATTGATACACAAGCGATTGCACCTGCTTCTTCGTCAGTTTGCACAACAGACCGTAGGTGCTAAGTTGTTCGTGCTTGCAACGTCGAATCATTTCTGTATCGGCGCCGGTCAGCACATCGACGACGTGCCCGACGCTAAAATTCTCTTCCACGCGGGCCACGCAAGACAGTATTTTTTGCGCAGCGATCGTGCCATCTTCCAGCCCTTCAACGTCGGATAAACAGACATCGCAGGCCCCGCAATTTTCACGCTCATAACCTTGACCGAAATACTCGACCAGCGCCCGATGCCGACACCGCGGCGAATTGCAGAGCCGCTGCATTTGCTTGAGGAGATAGAGCTGCGCCTCAATCACTTGCGCCGGGTTATCGGCGTTCTCGGCACTTTTGCGAATCAAGTTTTCCCACCGCATGGCGTCGCCGAACGAGTACAAAAGCACGCATTCAGCGGCTAGCCCATCGCGCCCGCCCGGCCGCTTTCCTGCTGGTAATGCTCGATGGTTTTGGGCATTGCGGCGTGCAGAACGCAGCGAACATTGCTGCGATCGATGCCCATGCCGAACGCCACGGTGGCCACAACTACGTTCAACTGTTCGGCGGCAAATGCATCTTGCACCCGGTGCCGAATATCAGCATCGAGCCCGGCATGATACGCCTCAGCTTCGATGCCGTTGGCTTTGAGAACGGCGGCCATGTTTTCGGTGTCTTTTCTGGAAATACAATACACGATGACCGCTTCGTCCGCGTGACGGCGAATGACATCAATCGCCTGGGCGTACGCATCGACCAAAGGAATGACGCGGTACGCCAAATTCGGTCGATCGAATGAACCCACCAACACCGCCGGATCGCGCAAGCCAATTTGCTGCGCAATGTCGTCGCGCACGCGCGGCGTGGCCGTGGCGGTAAACGCATGAATGCTGGCCTCCGGGAAATTCCGGCGCAGCAGCACGAGCTGACGATACTCGGGCCGGAAGTCGTGTCCCCAATGGCTGACGCAGTGCGCTTTGTCGATGGCAAATCGCCGTACGTTCAGTTGCCGGGCCGTTTCGAGAAACCAGGGCGAAATGGCTCGTTCCGGTGCGACAAACAGCAAGCGATACTTTCCCGCCAATAAATTTCGTTCGATTTCGCGCCGCCGACCCCCATCCAGCCCCGTGTAGAGCGCGGCTGCCGCATACCCGCTTTCAGTGAGGCCATCGACCTGATCTTTCATCAGCGAGATGAGGGGCGAAATCACGATGTCGGTGCCGCCGCTCACCGCCGGCGGAACCTGATAACAGAGCGATTTTCCGCCGCCGGTCGGCAATACCACCAGCGAATCGCGGCCGGATAATGCTGCCTCAATCGCCTCGGCCTGTAACGGTCGCAGCGTGTCGAATCCCCAGTAGCGGCGTACGGTGTCCAGGACCGCAGAATTCGCCGTGCGCGCACCGTCGGCGGATGGGGCTTGTGACGCGGTTGAGGTTTTCGCTGACATGGTGAACGTTATAACAGCCCTGCCTGGCAATGTCGCCAACTGAGGGTGATTTTTTCTGGACTGGGAGAGCCTAAGGGTCGCACCGGCGGTGCAGATTCTCTCCTGAGCAATCAGCCCCAGGCTTATGAATAATGTTGGTCACACGCTGGACGTTGGCAGCACGGCCATTTATTATGAGCGGTTCGCGATGGCACCGGGGGAACGCCGCCAGTTTCTGTGCGCTTGCACAGCCTGCCGCCTTTCGCAAGCCTCTTACTTCAGGATTCGCCGCCATGGCCGAACTGCATTACGACGCCCCTAAAAGTCTGGAAACGTCCACTGGCGCGTGGTATCGCGACATGACGGGCTACTGCTGGTTCGTCCTACTCGTGGCCTCCTTGGCGTGGCTCTTCGATTGCCTCGATCAACAGTTGTTCAACTTGGCGCGGAAGCCGGCGATGGAAGCCTTGCTGGCGGGTACCGGCAAAGATGTGACGGAATACGGCTACTTTGCAACCGGCATCTTCCTCATCGGCTGGGGGACCGGCGGCTTGATTTTCGGCGCAATGGGCGATCGAATAGGGCGCGCCAAAACGATGATGTTTTGCATCTTGATTTACTCGGCCTGCACGGGGCTAAGCGCACTTTCGCAAGGCTTTTGGGATTTTGGCGCATATCGGTTTCTCACAGGGTTGGGTGTTGGCGGCGTGTTCGCCGTTGGAGTCACCCTGGTCGCGGAAACGGTCCCCAGCTCCTCGCGTGCCGGCGCCTTGGGATTGCTGCAAGCGCTTTCGACGGTGGGCAATGTTTCGGCCGCCGGAATCGGCTACGTCCTTGGATTAGTTGCTGGCCCGACGGCTTGGCGCTGGATGTTCGTCGTGGGCGCCCTGCCTGCGGCCATGGCCGTGATGGTGCAGCGGAAAGTTAAAGAGCCGGAACTCTGGCTCAAGGCCAAAGCAGAAGGCCGAATTAAGGGTGGGATTTTGGAATCGTTAGCCGAGTTGTTTCGCCACCCGGTGTGGAGGAAAAACGCAATCTTGGGGCTGATCATAGGCTGCGCCGGCATCCTCGGTTTTTGGGGCATCGGAGTGTTCAGCAACGATTTAGTGCGAGCAGTGCTGGCCGAGGATTTCATGAAGAAAGGTATAAGCTCGGCAGATTTGCCCGGTGAACTTACAAAGTGGACCTCGATCCATTGGTTCGTTTTTAACGTGGGCGGCTTCATAGGCATGACGCTGTATGCCCGACTGGCGCGCACCCTGGGACGCAAACCCACTTTCGCAATTGCTTTCGTCTTGGCATTTGCGGCCACGATCGGGTTGTTTCAAGGGTGGACGACACAAAGTCAGATCTACTGGCTCAGCCCGATTCTAGGCTTTTGCCAACTTGGAATTTTTGCGCTGTACGCCATCTATTTTCCCGAATTGTTCCCAACGAATTTGCGGAGCACGGGCACCTCTTTTTGCTATAACGTAGGGCGCTATGTCGCCGCCGCCGGCACGATTGCAGAAGGGTTCTATGCCGGCCAACTCGTAAACAATCCAATCGACAAGCTGCGCAGCATCGGCTCTTGGGCCGCGCTGGTTTACCTCGTTGGACTCGTTGCCCTGCCCTTCGCGCCGGAAACCAAAGGCAAACCATTGCCGGAGTGAGAATTCGATTCACACCGTCAAGCCGCCGATGGCAGCGGCGGTGAAGGGCCGCTTGGCATTGACCGCAAGCGATTCAGTTGTAATCGTTGGCAGTTCCCGCGGATGCCATCCGCGGCTTGATGGCTGCCGCGAGCGGAGAAAATGCCTTGGGCGTAATCCAGTGGATCGTCGAGCAGGTCAAATGGTTGGTCAGCCTCGCGCGCCCTGAGAATCTGCAAGCGCTGGTGAATCTGGGCGGCCCGCCGTGGATTAGCTATGCTATACTGGCGGCGATCGTTTTCAGCGAAACGGGGCTGCTTGTCGGTTTTTTTCTACCGGGCGATTCGATGCTGTTCGCCGCCGGTTTTTTGGCCAGCACGGATGTGTTCAACATCGTCGCGCTGCAAGTCGTGCTGATCGTTGCAGCCGTCGCAGGCGATGCCGTGAATTATTTTCTCGGTCTGCAATTAGAAGAACACGTGTTCGAAAAAGGCCGGCTGCGGTTTGTCAAACATTCGCACCTCATGGCGGCTAAAGAATTTTACGAACGCCACGGCGGTAAGGCGATCATCATCGCGCGGTTCGTACCGTTCGTTCGGACTTTCACGCCGTTTGTGGCGGGCATCGCGCGGATGAGTTATCGCCGATTTTGGGTTTACAATGCCATCGGCGGCGCTGGTTGGGTACTTTCGATGACGCTGGCCGGTTATTGGCTGGGACAAGTGCCATTCATCAAAGACCACTTCGAGCTCGTGGTGCTGGTGATCGTCTTGATCAGCGTCTTGCCGGTGCTCATCGGCGTATGGCGGGCCTGGCGGGAATCTGCAATCGTTTCCGTTTCGTCTGCTTCGGAGCCTTTTGATCCAGTCAATCGAACCGATTAAGCGAGGCCCCAATGTCAAGGAAGATTGTCACCATCACCGGTGGAAGCGGATTCGTCGGCCAATTGCTGAGGCGAGGTTTGCAACGCCGAGGATATCGGGTCCGTGTTTTCGACACGCTGCGAGGACCGTTCATTAACATCCTGAGGCGCAAGTACCTGGGGAATGTAAATCATCCCCGTCTTGTGCGAAGTTTCTCGAAACGAGTGAATCGATCTCTGCGGAGCTTGGAACGAGTGTTAATCGCCGGTCGCGTCATTTGCCCGACCTGGGACGATATTCTGGATGTCAGAAGCCGAATCGCGGCGCGGTTTCGTGACAGCTACGCGGTCATTCATCTGGCTGCCTTCCCCCACCCCAATGTGCCCGGCGTCAACGAAGCCGACTTTGAACGGCTCAATTTTGACGGCGCGGTCAATGTCTTTCAGGCTGCCAAGGATGCCGGTGCCGCGCAAGTTTGTTTTTGCTTCTTCGGCACAAGTGTATCGGATCAACAATTTAGTGCGGGTCGACCAATTTCCGATTCTGGAATCGAACTACTGTCCGACATTGGCCGAGGGCCAGACCTCCTACGGATACCTGAAATTGCGATTCGAAGAGTACCTGGCCTCGGCCTGCCCTGATTCGCGTGAGCTGCAAGCTATTTCACTCCGTTTGGAATTCCCCGGCGTCCGTTCGACGTCGGATCACAATCTTTACATTAGCACTTCCATTGAAAATACCGTCGCGGGATTTGCCTCGCGCTGGAAGCAAATTTGAATTTGAACGCCGGTTTCGAGGCTTTCAATTTGGCAGACGCGCAGGTGGATCGCCGCATTGTCGATATTCAGGCATACCTCAAAGAGAAATGGCCCAACGTTGCCAATCGGACAACGGGAAACGAATGCTTGCTTGGCACCGAAAAAGCCCAAAACATGATCGGATACAAACCGATCACCAGCGGAAATTACATTTCTCCAGCAGTCGTCTGGTGGTGAGACGCGGAATCTCGAAATTTTTGGGGAAATCGGCTATTGGCTCTGTTTGACCAAACTCGGGTGCTTGTCTCGAATCTTGCAAACCTTAGGAATCGCCTGCATCTGGATGTACGGCTGTAGGGGATTGTTGCGAGCGTAATCCTGATGATACGCTTCCGCTGGGTAAAAGGCCGTAAGGGGTTCAAGCGTCGTGACGATTGGCTTGGAAAAAACCTGGGCGTCATTCAATTGCTTGATTTTGGCTTCGGCTGCCTGTTTCTGGTTTTCGTCGGCATAAAAAATTGCCGAGCGGTATTGCGTGCCGATGTCGGCGCCTTGGCGATTGAGCTGTGTTGGATCGTGGGCGTCGAAAAACACGTCGAGCAGCTTGTCGTAGCTGATGCGGACCGGATCGTAGGTGATGCGTATCGCCTCGGCATGGCCGGTATCTCCATCGCACACTCGTTCGTAGTTCGCCGTTTCTTTGGAGCCGCCGGAGTAGCCGCTTGCTACGTCGCTCACGCTATCCAGCTGTTCGAAAGCGGCTTCGGTACACCAAAAGCAGCCGCCGGCGAAAACGGCGGTGGCGGTCTGCCCGCTGCCAGTTGCTTGTTTCGAAGACATGGTTTTCTTCCTCTCCAATTTTTCCGCAAGCGGATCGGCGAGTTTTGCCAATTCGTCGCTCGGCGTGAAATTCAGTGATGCCGAATTCAAGCAGAATCGCAAGCCGGTGGGTCTTGGTCCATCTTCGAACACGTGGCCCAAATGGCCATCGCAGCGGGCGCAATTGATTTCGGTGCGGATCATGCCATAGTTGTCGTCGGTCTTCTCGGCGACGTTGCCCTCGGCAATGGGCTGGAAAAAGCTCGGCCAGCCTGTGCCCGAATGGAATTTAGAGTCGGACGAAAATAGCGGCAGCCCACAACCGGCGCAGGTGTAGACGCCTTCCAGTTTGTTATCCAAAAGGTTGCCGCAAAAGGCGCGTTCCGTGCCGCTACTGCGAAGAACTTCAAACTGCTCCGGGGTGAGCCGCTTGCGCCATGGCAGCGCTGAGCACCAGTTTGGGCGAATCGATCGGGCCGACAAGCTTTCCGTTGCGATCGAACACATGTACGCGAACCATCGATGGACCTCCCATGGATTTTGAATTTATTCCCAGGCTCAAGTTTGACAGAGCCAATCCAGCGGCCACCAGTACGAACAGCAAACTGCATTGGGCAAGAGTCTTCATTGTAGCGGTGATTTCCAATTTTGGCTGCGAAGTGTGTGATTCCAGGTCACCTGTGCTGTTAAACTGATGACGATCACCAAAAGTCCGCCGCCGGAAAAAATTCTGCGAAGGATTTGCTCCCGGCCGGACAATAATACTCCAGAAACGCCGTTTGCCACCACCGAGCCGGCCGCATGCATTCCGAAAACCGCATCCACCGGGAGGAAATGCTGCGCCGGGCCGTGCTGGCAGGGGACGAAAATGCCTGGCGTGTGTGGTGTCTGGAATCGTTCGATGAACTCGATCGTTTCATTATCTGGCGCTGCGGTGGCCGGCGCGACGAGGCCGACGAAATTGTACAAGAAACCTGGTTCACGGCGGTGCGCCAAATTCGGTCGTTCCAGCCTGAGCAAGGCAGTTTTTTGGCGTGGCTGCGCGGAATCGCTGCGAATGTGCGCCGGAATTACCTGCGACAGGCTCGAAGAACCTCCAAACGGGAAACTCCGGCCAACGAACAGCATTTCGATGCCAGCCAAACGGAATCGGTTACAGACCAGCAGGAGCGAAGCCGGCAAGTCGCCGCCGCGCTGGACACTCTGCCTGAACGACAAGAGGCAGTTTTGCGAGCGAAATACCTGGACGAACTTTCCGTGGCCGAGATTGCCGCCGCGTGGAAAGAGAGCCCCAAAGCGATCGAATCGCTGCTGAGCCGGGCTCGTGAGGCGTTTCGAGAGCGGTTTGAAAGGCATGCCGACCGGATTGAATGACCCGCAAAATTGCCGCGGATGAACGCAAATAAACGCGGATAAAAAACTCGGAGAGAGGATATGTCAGTTGACGAATTTGAATCGGACGACTTTCTGAGAGATGCCTTTGCTTTGAAACAAGCCAACGCGAGCAATGAATCGCTGCGCATCGCAGTTTTGACCCAGACGACCGGCGTCATTCGCAACCGACGCCGCCTGCGGCGGGCTGGAATTGCGGCGGCGCTGGTGGGCTGTTATCTCGCCGGCATGGCGACGGTTTCGCTTTGGCGATCTTCTTCGCCGATCGATTCGCCCGTCGGCGGCTTGGCTGAGCGAATCGCAACGCCATCGGATGGAAAGGGCGTTGTGCCGGCTCACAAGCCAGTTCGTCCCGAGGACGATCAGATTGTCGATTCGCAAACGCTGTCGGCTTTGGCCAAGCTGACGCCGTACGACCGTTTGCGGCAAGCCGGCGATCGGTTGCTCGAAGAAAACGGCGACATCCCGGCGGCGATGCGCAGTTACAAACGCGCATTGCAAGTTGCCTCGGTCGACGAGCGTAGCCTGGCCCCGGATCAAGATAGTTGGCTATTGATGGCAGTGAAAAACTCGTCCCATGAAAACTAATTCGCGGAGTGAATACCATGATGCGCTCAGCAATTCATCCTTGTGCATTCCAAGCTGCATTTGATTCCCTGCAGGAGAGGGCGGGCTCGGGGTCTTTCTCTCCCCACTCCCCACTTCCCGACCGGCCCTCTTCTGCACGGGAATCTGACAATTTCGCCGTGCCTCAAACCAGCATTTTAATTTGTCTCACAGCATGGGCGATGTCAGCCGCGATGTTCGCGTCGCCTCCTCACGTCTTCGCGGATGAACCGCTGCCGAACCAAGAACAGGCCATTGAGCGAGCTTTGGAGAATCATCCCGATATCGTGGCTGCCAAGGCAAAAGTTGCCTTGGCCGAGGCGGAGTTATACGGCAAGCGGATGGAAGTTTCGCGACAAATCCTTGGCCTCTACGGCAATTTAAAAGCGCTGGACGCGCAGACTGCTGCCTTGAAGGAGGCGTTGGGGCAAAAAAGGGATGAATTCGAAAGAGCGGAAAAGGCGACGGCTCGCTTGGATCAATCGACCAAAGATAAGTATGTTGCCGACATCCAAGCCACACAGGCACAACTTGTGCAAGCGATCGGTCAACGTGAGCAGGCCGAAAAAGAGCTGCGATTGTTGATCGGCAAGGCGCAACCTGCAGCCGAAACAAAATCCGCGGTCAATCCGGCCACAGCGGTCCGAGAAGCGCCTCATGGTCCAATTGTTGACCAAGTGAAGGACGCCTTGCAGCGAACAATTAGCATGGAATTCACCGACATCCCGGTGAAAGACGTGGCCGCATTTCTCACCGACCGGGAGCACGTCAGTTTTACGGTCCAGCGTCCAGCGCTGACATTCTTAGGTTTTGACACCGACTTTCCAATTTCCGTCCAAACCAAAGACGTTTCTCTGCGAGCGGCGATCCAAGCGATTGAAGACGCGCATCCTGATTTGCAATTTGTGCTGCGAGATTACGGCATTCTGATCACGACCAAAGATTACGCTCGGGAACACGGCTATTTGCCGGTCCTGGGATTGGGAAAGGAAGCGGAGCCGGCGGGCAAAAGTGTTCCATCGAAGTCTATCGATCGAAAGTGACCGGCGAACGGGCGGCACCCTGTTGACCCACTGCTTCGGCGTGGCGACAATGGCTCGAAGAAATTCGGCCACCTTGGGGAGTCCATCATGCGTCCATTTCGAGTTCGATTCGCGGTTGTGTTGGCTTTGTCGCTGGTTGCTGTAGTTCAGGCGGCCGATAAAAAATCGCCCGACAAAACTGGGCGGGACTTGCCGCTGCTGTTGGATGAGAACTTTTCCAAACGCGCCGATCGCTGGTCGCCCGCGAGTCCTGAAGGTTGGAAGCTGATCGACGAAAACGGCCAGAAGATTTTCAGCGAGTTCAAGAACGTCAACATTGAAAAAAAATTGCCCCACCGCAGTCCGTGGAACATCGCGCTGCTTAAAGACGTTAACGTGGGCGATTTCATAATGGATGTGAAGGTGCGGGAAACGGCCCATGAATATCCGCACCGCGATTGTTGCCTGGTGTTCGGCTACCAGGATCCGGCGCACCTGTACTACGTACATTTTGCCTCAACTAAAAACGATGCGCATGCCAATCAAGTGTTCATCGTGAATGCCGCTGACCGACTGAAGATTTCCGAAAAGGAAGCGGAGCCCGTGAAATGGGGCGAGCCAACCGCGTGGCACAATCTCAGAATTGTGCGCAATGTGTCGGACGGACTGATCGAAGCCTATTTTGACGACATGGAAAAACCAATCATGGTGGCTCACGATAAAACGTTTAAGTGGGGCCGCATCGGCATTGGCACCTTTGACGATACTGCTGACTTCGCTGAAGTGAAACTCTGGGGTAATAAAGTGAAGCCGGAAGTTAACGAGGGCTTCGGCAGATGACCGACCGAGATGGTCGGACTATGTTGCCGCCGGCCGCAGCGGGCTGTGAATCAAAAGAAATCGCTTTTCGCCAGCCCCAGCGGCGAATACCACCGTCGCTTTGCGTTTGATGCCGCTGCCAGACAGGGCCGCGATTTTCCCCAGCCCGTACTGTGGATGTCGGACGATCATTCCCTGGTGAAATACCTCTGGGGAAATGCGCTGGAGCGGATTTTGGGCGGCCGCGTCGACCGTTGCGGTGGTCGCCGACTGATGGGCTAATGCACCGTTCTCGGATCGGCTGGCTAAATCGGCGGCCGTCATGAGCCGATTGGCAAGATTCGGCTCGACATTGGCGTCTGGCTCGACCGGTTTTCGCGGCGGGAATTCCAGATCGTCGGAATCGAAATTGCCCGGTTCCTCATCGATTCCATCCTGCGGCAGCATGGTTCTCGTGAAGCTCAAATCGGCGGTCTTCGGCTGCTGGAAATCGAGTTCTCCCTGCGGCAATTCCATCAGAAAGGCGCTCGGCACCGTCGGCCGGTTCTGGCCTCGATAGTGCCGATAGCAAGCGCGGCTTAGGTGCAGCTCTTCTTTCGCCCGCGTGATGGCGACAAACAGCAGGCGGCGTTCTTCTTCCAGCTGATCTTCATCGTTGCGGCTACGCTCGTGTGGGAAAATACCTTCTTCCAGGGCAATCAAGAACACGATGGGAAATTCCAAGCCCTTGGCGGCGTGAACCGTCATCAAAGTGACACGGTCGTCCTCGACTTCCCACGCGTCGGTGTCGTTCACGAGGGCCGCTTGTTCGAGGAAGGCTTCAAGGGCCCCGCTTTCTGCATGGGTTTCGTCGAATTCACGCGCGGCGGTGAGCAATTCTTCGATGTTCGCCAGCCGTTCCTGATCGTCTTCGTCTTCCGACTTTTGCAGAAACTCGTGATAGCCGGAATCTGAAAGCACGCGGCCGATGATTTCTTCCACCGGCGCGGTGGCGACCAGACTCAATCGATCGAACAGCGACACAAACTTGGCCACCGCAACCGCGGCCCGCTTGGTCAAGCCGGCGATCATACCGGCTTCGCGAGCAGCGCTCAGCAAAGTCACTCCTCGCGTCGCCGCATATTCTTGCAAGCGGGCTATCGTTCCGCGTCCGATCCCCCGCGGCGGCGTGTTGATGATGCGTGTAAACGCCACGTTGTCGCGCGGATTGTTCAGCAGATGCAGATAAGCCAGCACGTCTTTGATTTCTTTGCGCTGATAAAACTCCAGGCCGTTAACCATCTGATACGGAATGCCGTAGTCGCGCAGGGCAAATTCCAGCGACCGCGAAAGTGCATTGGTGCGATAGAACAGGGCGAAATCGCGCGGACGACGGCGGCCAGAGCGGACTTCGGTTTCGATGGTCGCGGCAATTTGCTCCGCCTCGTCGCGTTGCGTCGGATGGAATATCAACCGGACCTGCTTCCCATCGGCATTTTCTGTAAACAGGCTTTTCAATTTACGCCGCTTGTTAAATGAAATCAGCCGGTCGGCGATGCGCAGAATTCGCTTGGTGCTGCGATAGTTTTGCTCTAAGCGCACGATTTTGACGTTGGGATAGTCGTGCTCGAAATCGAGAATGTTGCTCAGGTTCGCGCCCGCCAGCCGTAAATCGATTGATCGGGATCGCCCGTGACTGCCAAATTCGGATGATCGACCGACATGGCCCGCACAATCGTGTATTGGGTCAAATTTGTGTCCTGATATTCGTCCACCAGAATGTAGCGGTAGCGTTCATCCAAGCGGCAGCGAACTTCAGGATTCTCGCGCAGCAGTACCGCGATGTGCAAAAGCATGTCGTCAAAATCGACCGCGCCGCTGGCGAGCAATTGCTTCTGATATTCCGGATAAACTCGCGTCACAATCTGGCCTAATGGGCTGCCACGGCGCGGTTCGTACTGCTCTGGCGTGATGAGATTGTTCTTCGCCCAACTGATAGCCGATTGCACTCGATCGGGTGTGGTGTGGGTCAGATCTAAATCAAGCGCTTCCAACGCGTGCTTCAGCGCTTGCAGGCTGTCAGAAGTGTCGTAGATCGAGTAGTTTTCCGGTAATCCAATCAGCGGGGCATATTCTCGCAACAGTCGGGCACAGAAACGATGGAAAGTGCTCATCCAGACCGAAGCCATTGGCGCCAGTTGGGCCACGCGGCGCTTCATTTCGTCCGCGGCTTTGTTGGTGAAAGTGAGCGCCAGAATATTTCGCGACGGAATGCCTTGCGTAAGCAAGTTGGCAATGCGATGCGTCACCACCCGCGTTTTGCCACTGCCGGGGCCGGCCAAAATCAATAGGGGGCCGTCTATGTGCTGAACGGCTGCGAGCTGTGCTTCGGTCAGTTCTTCAGTTAGATGATGCACGCCGTAATCCTGATTGATGAGTGGACCCAGAATCCGTTCACCGCCATACATCAGTATACCGCTAGCATCGTGGCGGCGAAGCCTTGACGGCTCGTCAGCCATGGTCGTGCTAGCGTCGGCGAAACCGCCGTTGGCAAGAAACTTAGGCTAGACGGTTGGCGAAATCGCAGGAAAACGCTATCTTGCTATCTCAATAGCTGACGCTTGGTCGAACCCACGGTGGGGTCGGAGCGTCGGACCAATCTCGCTTGAGAACTTGGGAGGGACCCCATGAGTCGGACTCGCATTCCACTGAGCACTCTTCGCAACTCGCAGGATGATTTGGCCGAACGGCTGGATATGAGCACTGCGGAAATCGGTCTTTCGGTGCGAACCACGAACTGTCTGGAAGAGCGGGGCATCTTCACGGTGAACGATCTGCTGCACTGCACCCGAGAAGACTTGCTGAGCATCTCCAATTTCGGCGAAAAGACACTGGAAGAGGTCTACAAGTCGTTGGAAAGCATCGGCTTTTACCGGCCCAGCCGTCATGCCGAGCCTGTGGGCGCCTAAACAACCGGTCGCTTTGCAGCATTAGCCAGCGAAGTGGCTCGGCGTAGTGCAGTTTTATCGCTTCGGCATGGCCCGTTCGTGCCGACAAGGCATGGTCTGCGCTCATTCAGGCTGCTGGCGGCCAACGGTGCTGGCTGACGGCGGGATCAGAAAGCGTTAGACTATGCGAAGTTGGCTGAGTCGCACGATCCGGCCTCAAGTCGCTTAACGCGGATTGCCAGCGGGCCCTTTCGCGAACCCAAATTGAAGTTGTCCGTGGCGCGATCGTTTCGGATGTTCGGCAAAAAACGTGGCCACCGGCGCACCGGGTCGAAGACACTCGGCAGCGCGGGGGAAACGCTGTTTTTTGCCTTTTTGCTGGCCATGGGCAGCGTATTTCTGATCGTGCTGCTCGCCAAATGGGTGGTTCCAGAGTGGCGCGCCAATCACGAATTCATCGAAGCGCCTGCGCTGGTTTTGGACAAACGCATTGCCAAGTACCGCGACAGCGATGACAAACAGGTTTTTCGACCCGAAGCCAAGATTCGATATCAGGTTGACGATCAGACCTATGAACCATGGACTTACGACATTGCGCGGGCATGGCTCGGTAGCCGTGACGATGCGCAGGCAATGCTCGACCGCATCGAGACGGGCGCGAATATTTTTGCTGGTACGATCCCTTAAATCCAACACAGGCAGTGTTGGTCCGCGGCTACAGTTGGTGGTTCTGGCTGCTGCTGTTGGTGCCAACAGGCTTCATCGTCATCGGCGTTGTTGGCATTATCTACACGCTTTGGCATTGGGGTAAATCGACGGAACATCGTGCTGCGCGGCCAACTGGGAAGGCTCGATTTATTTGAAGAAATCGACGCAGCGGCCAAGGATTTTCCTGCCGTACCGCCGGATGCCGATTTCACCAACAGTCCCGGCACGCATTTGAAATATCGACTGCCAATTTACACCGCACAGGGTTGGCGATTACTAGCCGCTACGATCGCGTGTTTGTTGTGGAACGGCCTTGTGGCCATGTTCATCGTTGTGGCCATCCATCGGCACTGGCGCAGCGAGCCCGACTGGCTGCTCGATCTGTTCGTGTTGCCTTTTATGGTCGTGGGCGGTCTTCTGATCTATTATTTCGTGCGCGAATTGCTGATTGCCACGGGGGTTGGGCCGACGTTGGTCGAAATCTCGGATCATCCGCTTTGGCCCGGCAAAGTGTACGAGTTATTTCTGGAACAATCGGGGCATCTGTCGATCAACTCGCTGGACGTATCGCTGGAGTGCGAAGAGTTGTCAACCTACCGGCAAGGCACCGACGCCCGTACCGATCGCCGGATCGTGTTTGAACAAAAGATTTTTCATCGCGACAGTCTCGAAATTCTTCCCGGCGAACCATTCGCGGCCAACTGCGAATTGCCGATTCCGCAAAACATCATGCATTCGTTCAAGGCCGACCATAACGAAGTGCAATGGAAGCTGGTCGTTCGCGGCAAGGCCGAAGGTTGGCCGAATTTTGAGCGTCGGTTCCCAGTTGTCGTGTACCCGCCGGCCAAGATGGCGGCCGATTCGGGAGACCATGACCACGAAAAGCAGTCAATGACCGTTTCATTGCTATAGGTTAACGACGATGCTTCGCCAACCGCTAATCAGCATTCAAATTGAGGGTCGCCAGCAGGTTTTCGAACCCGGAGATATCTTAGCCGGCGCATTCCAGATTGATGCGGTTGATCCCGCAGAATTGCGCCTGTCGAAGTATCGGTGCTGTGGTTCACAGAGGGCAAAGGGGACGAAGACCTGGCAGTTCACTATTTCGAGCGTCTTACCAGTGCCGATGTTCCCGAGCTGAATTTGCACCAGTGGCGGCGATTTCAAACCATCCTGCCGAACAGCCCGCTCACCTACGAAGGCGTACTTGTCAAAATTTGCTGGTGCGTGCGGGTGCGAGCATTTTTGCGCGGCGGACGAGATTTTGTGTCAGAGAAATCATTTCAATTCGGTCGCGTGCCGCTGGCTCAGGCGGTGCTGAAGTGACGTCTGAAACATCGGAGAGAATTGCCAATCCATTCTCGACACGCTGGGTTCGTCCCGGCGCAGTGCCTTATTGTTTTCCGCCTGAGATGGATGCTGCGGGGCTTGTCGAATCGTTCAGGCAGAATGACCGGAAAGGCGCAATCGCCGGGCCGCATGGCAGCGGTAAGTCGACTTTGCTGGCGACGTTGATTCCTGAAATTGAAAAACTTGGATACCCGATTGAACAATTTGTACTTCACGCGGGCCAACGCGAACTGCCGCATGGGTTGAACTCACACGATCACCCAAAAATATTTGTTGTTGACGGATTCGAACAGCTTGGTTGGTTAAGTCGCCTGCAAATTGCGGCTGCTGTCCGCAGAAACGCTTGCGGACTATTGGTAACAGTTCACGACGAAGGGATGACGAGCGGCTTGCCTGTCATTTTCCGAGCTGCTGGTGATTTGAGAACTTTGCAGCATATCGTCGATCATTGCTTGCCTTCGCATGACAATCTTATCGTCCCTGACGACGTAACTGCCTCGTTTCAGGCTCACCGTGGGAATATGCGGGAGGCGCTGTTCGCGCTCTACGATTTATTCGAACAGCGACGATAGTTCGCGCGTTGAACTGTGTGTATCTTGGTGGCGCTCTGTAACGCTTGTAACAATTACAACGGTTCGTTGCGGAACAAATGGTTGACTTATCGACGTGAAATGGCCATCTCTCTCGGCCATTTCGTAACCTACAGTTGGGCAAGCGACAGTGGCGCGCTTTTCGCGCCTTGCGCGCGGTTCGCAAGCGAGTGAGGAAGTCGTGCATGCGAGTGGCGGACGGCACACTTTGTGCATCATCGCCGAATCGCCCACGAATCATCTTTTTCCAAATTGATGCCCGAACGTGTGTGCTGATTGACATTCCGCCGACCTGCGGATTTAACAGAACAAGGGTCTTTGTTGCGTACTTGGAGCAATACGATGTTTAAGCCGATCACCCGCGGTGTGTTGGCGGTTATTACTTCCACGGCGTTCATGGCCGGCGAGAGTCGTGCTTGCTGCTTTACGCATTGCTTCGATTGGTGCAAGCCTGCGCCGGTGACAACGTACGCACCAGCGTGCCCTGCTCCAGCGCCCGCGTGCAACGTTTGCCCACAGCAAGTGAATTACGTGCCGCAAACGTGCTATCGCACTTCGTATACCTGCGTGCCTGTCACGACCTGCAAACCGGTAACCACGTGTGATCCCTGCACGGGAATGCCACAAACAGTAATGCAGCCCGTGACGACAATGGTCCGTCGTCCGGTAATAGTGCCGTACACAACCCTTCGTCCCGTGGTGACTACGGCGAACTTCGCGCCCTCGACGTGCAGCACGTGCGGCGGATGCTCGGCTTGCAGTGGCGCGGCTTACACGTCGCCGTATTACTCAGGTTCAACCGTTGCGTCGTACACCGCGGCGCCGACGACTGGCTGTGCCAGTTGTGGCAGCGGCTCGAATGTTTCTTACGGAGCACCAGCCGCGACGTATGGCAGCCCCGCTCCAGCCGTCACAACGCCGATGTACACAACTCCGGGTCTTAGCACTCCGATGAGTGTTCCCAATCTGAGCGCACCGCCAATGGGAAGTCCGACACCCGCATCGCCCAGCTCGCCGCCGCAGACTTTTCAAAATAGCGGAACGCCGCAAAGCAGTTCTTCGCTGTATCCGACGCCGCCGATTCAAGACACCGATCCGAAATTGAATTCCAGCACCAGTGCCCCGCGGTTGTTGGATCCGCAAAACCGCACAACATCGACGGGACCGATGATCGGCCCCGCTACGGTGACCAATGCGATTTTCCGGACCGCCGATCGGAGCCGAGTTTTCCACCCGGCCTCGCAAGTGAGCGACGGCTGGACGGAAGGCGCACCTGTTTCTGACGGCTGGCAATCGGCTGATGGCAAGTGATCCAATCCGCAACAGGGTGTAAGCTCAAGGACTGCGAGATCCCTGGGCTTTTTTGTTTTGAGCGTGTTATTTCACGGATGGCTCGTCGCGTTTCAGGAAGGAGACCACAGCCCCCATCTCGGGCTTCAAATACGCGCCTTCCTCCTGCGGCGGGACTTTTACTTTCACTCGTACCGGCACTGCCCCTTGCGATCGATCGGCAATCGGCATCAGCCGCGACACGTAGCCGTCGTAAACTCGATCGGGCCAGGCCTCTGCGCGAATTTTACATTTCTGGCCTTTGAAGATTTTGGCCACGTCGCGCTCTTGGATTTTGAGTTCGATTTCCAGGTCTGAGAGGTCGGCCATTTCGCAGAAACTGTAAGTGCCGTGTTGCACCAAGGGATTGACAACGTTTCCTTCCTCGGCGTTCTTTACAAGAATCGTTCCTGACACGGGAGCTCGGATCGTTGTATTATCAAGCCGCCACTGGGCTTTCGCAAGGTCCGCTTTTGCTATGTCTAAATCGGCGCGCGCCACCGCTATCCGTTCTTCGCGCGGGCCGATGACCATCAGATCATATCCCTTGCGAAGCCGTTCCACACGGCGGTCGTTTGTCTTGAAATTCGCTTCCGCTAAGTCGTATTCGCTTTGTGTCGAAACGCCACTTTTGTGCAGTAGGGTGATACGCTGTAACTCTGCAGCAAGCTGGTTGCGGAGGGCTTCAGCTTCCTGCAATTCCGCCTGAGCTTGTGCGATTTCCTCTTTCCGCGAGCCGTGTTCCAATTCCAGCAATCGCTGTTCAGCAGAGGCGACCGCCGCTTTGGCCCGATTGAAATCGGCGTCGTAGTCGGTCGTTTCCAGCTGCGCCAGAACATCGTCTTTCTGCACGCGCTGTCCTTCTTCGATTCGCAGCATCGTAATCATTCCCGGCACTTTGGGGCTCACCAAAATCTGATGGGCAGGAACCACATAGCCTTTCGACTCGTGGGCAATTTCCCCGGATGACGCCACCGAAGCGGCAGTGCTGGATTGCACCGGTGGCGATACTGTCGATGTGCCTTTTGAATTCGTCGAATTCTCTGCCGGCTGATTTGAATTGGTCGCCCGAGCCACCTGCTGCTCCGGCTGATTTAACGCCCGATAGCCGAAGTACCCACCGACAGCGACGACGGCCAATCCAACAAGCCACCAAACCCATCGATGCCCAGTTCCATGCATTTCCTGATCGTCCGGCAGCCTTAGCGATTCCACACGCTGCCGCAAATTGGGCTTCGGTTTCGCAGCGGCTTCAACCTCAGTTTGGACGGCTAGATTGGCATCCATCATCTTCATCCTCGCTCGGCGACTCTCGATAAACCGACGGCAAACCGATGATAGCCCATCGATCGAGAGTCAGTAGACATCGGGTACACTGCATCTATAGTAACACCTCGATATACAGCGACCAATGGTTGGGTCATCCAGCATCGCGCATTTAGAGAAAACGTTCATTCATAATGGATCAGACCTCAGGCCAAATTCACGGTGCGCCTGACGCGGGGCCGATTGCTCAACGCAAACAGCCCAAACGGCTGCCGTCGCCGCGGGTCAAGCGGTATCAAACATCTGTAGATTCGGCGCCAGTTCCGATACCTGCTCTTCCATGAAGCGGATGACCTGCAACGTGGTTTTCAACCGCAAAGCTGCGCTGCAAAATCTTTTCAGCCTGAGCAATCGACACATGAGTGAGCAAATCTTTGATAGTCGGAATGAAAGCTGGGCTCATACTGAAGCTTCGCAATCCCATGCCAAGCAGCAGAACCACGGCTCGGGGGCGGCCCGCCATTTCACCGCACAGCGTGACCGGTTTACTGGCACGATTGCAGGCAGCAATTGTATTGGCCAATACCCGCAGAACTGCTGGGCTGAGGGGTTGACACAAATGACTAACACGCGGATTGTCGCGATCGGCGGCCATCAAATACTGCACTAAATCGTTCGAACCGATGGAAACGAAATCGACCACTTCAAGCAGTGAGTCGATCATGACCGCAGCCGCTGGCACTTCCAGCATCAATCCAACCGGCACCGGTCCAAACGGTTTGCTTTGTTTCGCTAAGTCCTTTTTTGCCCTGGCAACCATCCCCTGCACGCGGCGGATTTCTTCCAGCGTGGTGATCATAGGGAACATCAGTCGCACGTAATTTCGAGGTCCTGCGGCGGCGCGCAACACGGCGCGAATTTGCGTGGCGAAAAATTCGGGATGTTCGAATGACAGGCGGATCGAACGCCATCCTAAAAACGGATTTGCTTCCCGCGCGTGGCCTAAATAGGGAATCGTTTTATCGCCGCCCAAGTCGAGGGTCCGAATCGTCACACGGTGGTTTGGGCTTTCCGCAATGATTTGGCGATAAGCTGCCGTCTGTTCCTCTTCGTCGGGTACATCCGGATGTGTCAGAAATAAATACTCGGTGCGGAATAAACCCACACCCGATGCACCCATGGCTTTGGCGGCCGCGGCATCCGCCACGTTGTTGATATTCGCGAGCAAATCGATTTCAACGCCATCGGCGGTGACGGCCGGCTGGTCGCGATTCTCGGCCAAATGATCCTTCAGATCAAAAAACTCGCGCTGTAGTTTTCGATAGGCGGAAGTCGTTTCCGGATCAGGGTTCACGATCACGTGACCATCACGGCCGTCGACGACCAGGACGTCGCCGTTTTTTACTTGCTTCAGCAAGCCACGAACGCCGGAGACCGCAGGAATCCCGCGACTGCGAGCCAAAATGGCTGCATGGCTCGTTTGGCCACCGGCTTGCGTCACAATGGCGCACCTCACGATCGCCCAGCATCACCACTTGCGAGGGCAACAATTCGTCGGCGACCAAGATCAGCGGCTCGTCGATCGCTGGGGCATCAGCGTGCAAAACTTCTGATAAATGACCGCTGAGCCGCACAACCACGTCCCGCACGTCGGCCAAGCGCTCTTTGATGTAATCATCCTTGGTCTGCGCGAACAGACTTGTGTATTCGCCCAGCATATTGTGCAAGGCGGCGGGAGCCGATTGCCGTTCGTCGACAATCCAGTGTCGAATTTTCTCGGTCAACGCCGGATCGTGAAGAATCGACTCGTGGGCCAGGAAGATCGCCGCCTGATCGGGGCCCACCTGGCTGGTAATTTTTGCGTGCAAGGCCCGAAGGTCAGCCGCCGTGGCGTCGCGAGCCTTTTCATAACGGTCTAGTTCGGGTAACACCTCGGCCTCGGCGAGTCGGCGTGTATTCGGATTCACGAAAATCTCGTGGATGCAGTATGCCGTCCCTACGGCCACGCCGGGCGATACGCCGATTCCTTTTCGCATACATGAAATGTAGCACCGCCCACAAGCAGGCCACAATCGACAGATTTCCCCGTCCAACGGCTGATTGACGTGACCCGGCAGGCTGCGGCGCGGAAATAACTTGCTTGCGAGCCGCGACTTAGGTAGACTAACCGTCACCCCCCAGGATGGCCACACCGTCCTATTCGCACTCTTGCGGACCGCGTTTCATTCTCACTTAATCAGAAGGCGAGGCGAACGTGACCGGGCAACTCGGCGTTCATCGTCAGGTCTGTATGTATGCCTTTTTGGTAACGGCGTTTGTTTGCGCGGCAACCGCTGCTTATTCGTGCAGCGTGAGAGCGGATGATACGGTTCCGGCAGCAGCTCCCTCGGCGACAGTTACTTTGTCGACGGATCAGCCGGCCGGGAACGAAAAAAGCTCGAAGAATCGTCCTTCGCGCGACGCAAAAGCGGCCGATGAAAAACCGACAGAAGGCGAAAAGAAACCAGAGGGCGACAAGAAGCCTGATGGCGAGGCTTCCGGCGACGACAAATCAAAAGATAAAGACAAAAAGCCGGAAGAACCTCAACCCGTTCGCCGTCCACTTGAGCCGCTCAAGCCCGCCGACCCAGCAGAATTGAAGGCCCGTCCGGATGAGACGGGCTTGGTGTCGTTCAGCTTCCGCGGACAACCGTGGCAAGCGGTATTGGAATGGCTGGCTGATATTTCTCACATGAGCCTCGATTGGCAAGAGGCTCCCGCGGGATATCTCGATCTTACGACTCGTGCAAATATACGGTTGACGAAGCGCGTGACCTGATCAATTCGATTCTGCTTTCCAAGGGTTATACGCTGCTGCGCAACGGCGAAGTGTTGTTAGTCGCAAATCTGAAGACACTGGACACCAGCCTTGTTCCGCGTGTGATGCCGAAAGAGCTCGATAGTCGCGGTACCTATGAACTGGTCCGCACGTTCTTCGATCTGGACCGTCTGCAAGCGGAACCGATGTCCGAAGAATTGAAGCCCCTGTTGAGCCCCTACGGAAAGATCAACGCTCTGAAGACCACGAACCGGCTCGACGTTTTAGACACCGCGGGCAACCTGCGGCGCATTCGCGACGTCGTCGGCGCCGAGCAAGGGGAAAGCGGCAAGAGCCATCAGCTTCGCGAATATAAGCTCGATTATGCCCGAGCCGACGACGTCCTGGCTACGCTGAAACAACTCTTGGGAATTCAACCCGACAAATCCGGACCAATGAGCCGAGAGGAAATGCAGCAGCAAATGCAGCACCAACAACAAATGATGCAGCAGATGCAGCAGCAAGCGCAGCAAAATGGCAACAAAACTCCTCCGGGGCCTAAACAAGAAGAGAAAATCTATCTGGCGATCAATCGCCGCGAGAACAGCATCATGGCCTTGGCCACACCCGATAAACTGGCTGTTATCGAACAGGCCGTCAAACTGTTGGATGTGCCCAATGCATCGGCGACCCGCTGGGGAGATCTCGATCGGGTGCGACCCTACCGCCTGGTTACAGCCGACCCGACAGCCATCGTCAATATCCTCAAAGACATGGGGAACCTCGATCCTTCGACGCGATTGGAGGTCGACAACGTCAATCGGGCCATCATTGTCAACGGCCCGATGGTCGATCACTATACGGTCCAAAAACTGATCGAGAAGTTAGATGGCAGCGCCAGGCACTTCGAAGTCATTCCCTTGCGAAAGCTGGATGCTGAATATGTGGCCGGGTCGATCGAATTCTTGATGCGCGGTCCCAGCAAAGACTCCTCTCGCCCACGCTATGTTTTTGGAGACTACCGCGTGCCGGAGCAGGGTAAAGACGGCGGTTTCCAAGTGGAGGCCGATACAAAAAACAATCGGCTTGTTTTGCGGGTCAACGACGTCGAGCTGCAAGAAATTTACGCTCTGATGAAAAAGCTCGGCGAAGATCCGTTCTTAAATTCGCAAGCCGAGAACATGCGTGTCATTCATGCCGCGCCAGGCAAAGAAACAGATTTGCTGCTGGAGCGGCTAAAGCGGGTTTGGCCAACGATCAGTCCACATCCGCTACAGCTTGATATCCAACAGCCCGAGGAACCAGCGACGGACAAACCCAACGGCAATAAGAGCAATCAGGATAAAAACATCAAGCAAAAACAAAACGAGACCAAAACCGAAGATGCCGACCGTGGCAAGCAAGAACCCGATCTTAAGCAGCATCGGCCAGCGCCAACCGCAACGGTGATCGTGCCGCTGCGAAGGCAAAAATTTGCCGTGAGTGTCGATGCGGCCTATGCTCAGCCAACTGCAGATTTGAAACAACCGAATCTGACCTTAGCTGAAACGGATTCACGAGGAGCCGATTCTTCGTCGCCGCTGGATTCTGGCACCGGGAACCTCCATCCGCCGTTGAGGACGTTGCCCGAAAAGAACGCCGACGAACCGGCAAACCCTTCAGAAGCGGCGCCAATTTCAATCATTCGCGGGCCGCAGGGGCTGATTGTTACTTCCAAAGATCCGGCAATTGTCGACCAACTTACGAGGCTTATCGACGAACTATCGCCGTCGAATTCACACTATCAGGTGTTCTCATTAAAGCACACGTATGCTCGGGACGTTTCCTACTTGTTAGAAAAGATCTTCGAGCAAAGCGACTCGAAAGATAAAAACCGGTTTAATCCGTTTTTTTTCGATTTTGATCAGCAGGATAAGAAGGAAGAGCGCGGCCGCTTGTCAAAGTGCGCTTCGCTCAAATTTACGCCCGATGCTGTGACGAATTCAATTTTGGTGCAAAATGCCGACGATGACCAAATCACGCAAATCCGGCAGCTGGTCGAATTCTACGATCGGGCCGAGCCCCCCGATTCGCAGTCAATCCGCAAGACTCAGATCGTCCCCATCAAATATGCAAAGGCTCAGGCGGTCTCCGACGTACTGAAAGATGTCTACCGCGACCTGCTCAGCCCAAACGATAAAGCGCTGTCAACCAACAATCAGCGGCAGGGCGAACAGCAGAGACCTTTTTGGACTTACTTCGGCTCCGACGACAGTTCCAGAACGAGCGACAACCTGCCAAAATTCAAAGGCCTGCTTTCCATTGGCATCGATCCCTCGTCGAACTCGCTCGTTGTTTCAGCACCGCAATTCTTGCTGACCGATGTGCTGTCGATGATCGAGCGACTGGACAACGCTACCAAGCCAATGGAGCCGGTAGTTCGCGTAATCAGTGTGGGCGGAATACTTGACGATCCGCTCATTAAAGACGCCCTCAAGAGCGTAGCTGATCCGGAAGTCGCCAAACGGTCGTCGTCCGCTGCTCAATCGCGAGGCAACAATGGTTCGCGCAACGGCGGATGGAACAACAATGGCCGCAATGGACGCAGCAACAACGGAAACGGCGGCAATGGCAACGGCAATACTGGTCAGAACAACAATCGTTAGCATCTCCGCTTCCAAGCGGTATCGAACTGCTAGGCAGCGATTGTACGCCTGACAAACAGTCGGGCTGCCCGTCGCGTGTCAAGCCGTCTTCACCGGGATTTTCTTGGCAGTAGCCGCCGGCGTCTTTTTCAACGTCACGGTGAGCACACCGTTCGCATATTCCGCCGTCACTTGTTGCGGATCGACGCTCGTGGGCAACTGTAAAGTGCGGCTAAACTGTGCCGTAGTGGCTCTCGCGGTGGCACACATCTGCATCTTTTTTTTCCACTGTTTCCTTTTTTTCTCCGGCAATCGTCAAGCGATCGCCAGTAACGGTCAGATCGATGTCGTTGGGATCAACACCAGGAACTTCCGCGCGTACGGTCACAGTGGTGTCATTTTGGGAAATATCCAACATCGGTGACCAGCGACCCCATGAAAACGTATCGCTGAGCGCCTCCGAAAGGCTCGCGCAAAAAGGAATCAAACAGGCGGTTCACCTCGGTCCGAATTTCGGCCAGCGGGGATTCGCGGCCCGCTGGCGTTTCTGTCGATTTGTTCTTCCAGGGAATGACGCTCATAGCATGTCTCCGTTGGTTAGCAGTGACAGTGCAGATTGAACTTGCTGAAACAGCGCTTAGCGCGGCTGTACTTGGATTTTTCGCGGCTTCACCGCCTCGATCTTGGGCAGATGCAGTGTGAGCACCCCTGACGAGTATTCGGCTGAAATCCGGGATGCGTCTATGTGCTCGCTCACACGGAACGTTCGGTAATAGTCTCCCACACCGTATTCCTTCCGCAAGTAGGGGCCTTGCGTTTCTTGCCGTTCCGGAACTCGAGCGTGAATAGATAACGAGCCATCCTCGAACTGAATATCGATCTGATCACTTTTCGCGCCCGGCATATCAGCTGAAACCACCAGTTGGTCAGGCAGCTCATAAATATCGACATTAGGACGGTAATACACGCCACCACGAGTATGCTCGGGTGGAGAGACCTCTGCACTATCTGGTGGCAATGTGCTTTCAAGATTCATTGGTTGAGTCTCCGATTTTTGTGAATGTATTAATCCCTTGCGCTCTGAACGCGCTTGTTCGCACTCGATCTACCGCACCGCGCGGGCCTCAATTGTTCTCAGCTTTCACTTTGATCTTCCGCGGTCTGGCGGCCTCGGCTTTGGGCAGTGTCAGTAGTAGCACGCCGTCGTTTAGGGCTGCTTGTACTTGGTCGGCATTTACCTCACTGGGCAGTCGGATAACTCGTGTGAAAGAGCCGACGCCACGCTCACGGCGATGAAACGACCCATCGGGGGGCAGATCCTCTACCCGCTCTCCTTTGATGGTCAATTCATCGCCGACAACGGTGACATCCAAATGCTCTGCCTTCAAGCCTGGAACTTCAGCTTCAACGAACAAGTTTTCGTCATTTTCCCAAAGGTTGACCGTCGGGAAACCTCGCCCGGTCACCAGTCGAGTTGCACCTGCTACCGCCGGATTCGTGAAGACGTTGGTAACCAATCGGTCCATTTCATCGCGAAATTGTTGAATCGGATTCATATTGAAGGTGCCTCGAATAACCATAAATCACGCTCCTGGAAATAAGCGGAATTGTGAACGGTCGAAACAGAAAGTGATTGAAAATTCCAATCGAGCCGCTTTATGCAGCCCAAAAACCGACAACTCAAGCGAAATGCAAAGCACGTTCCTATTCCGCTGATCAATCATAAGTTATTGTAAAATAGGATGTTCTGTCCAAAAGTGATTTATGGCAAAGCGTAGTTGCTGCCAATCTGACAGTGACTGATGGGTGCCGGCCAATCAGATGCAACATTGTCGCAAACGGGCAGCTCAAGCCGCAATTGAAATTAATATTCCTACGACGAAATGAGTCCGTAACCATCTGGGGAAAAGGACTTTGCGGTAAGCCCGCTCCCGAGTTGCAAGGCACAATCCCCGCCGGATAGATACAAGGTATGAACCGGCGTTATGCGGTTGTGAAGCTGTCCGCGTAGGCTTATACTGTGTGGCCACTTTAACCTCCGATCGACATAATTTCCCCGCCTTGGCTGCACGCCAGCGGTTGTTATGCGTTTCAAGTTATTGGATCGAATTATTTCGCTCGACCGCGGCGTAAGTATCAGCGCCGTCAAGGGATTGGTGCTGTCGGAAGACTATTTAGCAGATCATTTTCCGTTGTTCCCGGTCATGCCGGGGGTTTTCATGCTCGAAGCCATGACCCAGGCTGCTGCATGGTTAATTCGTGCCAGCGAAGACTTTAAGCACAGCATGGTGGTTTTGCGGGAGGGGCGCAATATCAAATACGCCGATTTCGTCGCGCCAGGGCAAGTGCTAACTGTTACCGCGGAATTGTTGAGTCAAAACGAACGTGAAACCAAGTTGAAGGTCCAGGGAATGGTCGACGGACGGATCAACGTCGGCGCCCGATTGGTGATGGCACGATACAACCTTGCCGATGGGAATTCGGCCCGTGCGAGTATGGATGCCCACGTGATTCGTCAGATGCGTCTGCGGTTGGCGGTTTTGTATCGGCCATCGGCAAATATCAGCGAACCCTCCGCGAATGGCGCGACTGTGGTTGGCGAAATTGTAAATCAGCCGAATTGAAATTGAATCGTTCTGTTGGAATTGAATACTGAAGTTCGTTAATCGAAATCGATTAATCGATTCTTCTGAAAAATCATCGACTGTCGCGAATTGGGAGGTTAAGAACCGATGCCTGCACAGCAAGAAGAAGTTTTCGAGAAGGTCCGCACATGTTTGGTCGATGCTTTGGGCGTCGATGAGGAAGAAGTGACGCCTGAGGCCACAATGGTCGGCGATCTTGGCGCCGAGTCGATCGACTTTCTTGATATCGTGTTTCGGCTGGAAAAAACTTTTAACGTTAAAATCCCTCGCGGTGAACTCTTTCCCGAAGACATATTGAGCAACGCCCAATATGTTCAGGATGGCAAAGTGACGGCCGAAGGGCTGGCGCAGTTGAAGCAGCGGATGCCGTTTGCTGATCTTTCGAAGTTCGAGGCCGACCCTCGAGTCACACACTTCGGCAATATGTTGACCGTGCAAGATTTGGTGAATTACGTGCAGAGCAAACTGCCGTAGTCATTTTTCATTGACGCTTGTTACTTGAAGTCGGACTCCTGCCCCCAAATGCCATGCGCTGGTTCTGGATCGATCGTTTTACCGAATTTCACAGCGGCCACAGCGCGACGGCAGTAAAAACGGTGACGCTGTCGGAAGATCACATCCATGATCATTTTCCCGGTGCGTCGGTGATGCCAAATTCCTTAATCCTGGAGGGCATGGCACAAACCGGTGGGCTGTTGGTTTGTGAACACGGTGGATTTGTCAAGCAAGTCGTGCTAGCGAAGGTATCCAAAGCGGTTTTTCACGCTGAAGCATGGCCGGGCGATACGCTCACGTACCGCGCAAAAGTGATCAATATCAAAGACGACGGTGCGATGGTGACCGTTACCAGCCACAATGGCGAATCACCGCAGGCCGAGGCGGAGATTTTCTTCGCCCATCTTGAGCAGCTTGATCCTCAAGGCGAGAAAATCGAGTTGTTCGAACCGTACGACCTGTTTTCTTGGCTGCGACTGTTGAAACTCTACGAAGTCGGCGTTGACGCTGAGGGCAATCCACTGAAGATTCATCCGCGAGTTGCGGAAAGCGACCCGTTTTTGCGAAGTCAGGCTGTCCACCAAACGCAGGCATGAGCGACATGAAACGACGCGTTGTGATCACGGGCATCGGTTGCGTCACGCCGCTGGGGCACAGCGTCGATGAAATGTGGAAACGACTGCTGAAAGGCGATTCAGGCGTCGGCCAAACCACGCATTTCGACGCCCGCAAATTCCCAACACGAATTTCTGCTGAAGTGAAGGATTGGGACATTGCTGATGCCGGCGAAGATCCGGCTCGTTGGAAATACCGGGGGCGACATTCGCGGTTTGCGGCCGGGGCCGCAAAACAGGCGGTGCTGGACGCGGGTCTTTCTGAGACAAAGTATGACCCCACTCGCTTCGGCGTCTATTTGGGCAGCGGCGAGGGCCAGCAAGATTTCGGCAGTTTCACCCAAATGATGGCCAAGTCACTGGAGGGCGAAACACTGGACGTTGCATCCTTCACTCGCCAGGGATTGGAAATGCTGCATCCCATGGCGGAACTCGAACAAGAGCCGCACATGCCGGCTTCGCACATGGCGTCAATGTTTAACGCTCAAGGCCCAAATGCGAATTGTCTAACGGCCTGCGCGGCCAGCAGTCAGGCGATTGGCGAAGCGGTTGAACTGATTCGCCGCGGCGAAGCCGACCTCATGCTCTCCGGCGGCACGCACAGCATGATTCATCCCTTCGGCGTCACCGGGTTCAATTTGCTCACCGCACTTTCGACCCGAAACGATGAGCCGACGAAAGCCTCGCGCCCGTTCGATAAAGATCGCGACGGCTTTGTGCTGGGCGAGGGCTCGGCGATGCTGGTGCTCGAAGAGCTCGGCCACGCCAAAGATCGCGGTGCCAAAATCTACGGCGAAATCTTAGGCTACGGTTCCACTGCCGACGCTTTTCGCATTACCGACACGCATCCCGAGGGACGCGGCGCCACCAGTTGCATTCGCCTGGCACTGGAAGATGCCGGATTGAATCCGACCGATGTTCAATACATCAACGCTCACGGCACTAGCACGGAAGTGAACGACAAGGTCGAGACTTTGGCGATCAAGACCGCGCTCGGCGAGCACGCCTACAAAGTGCCGGTTTCCAGCACCAAGAGCATGTTGGGGCATTTAATTGCGGCAGCCGGCGCGACGGAACTGATCATCTGCTTGATGGCGATTCGCGAAAACGTGCTGCCGCCGACCATCAACTACGACACGCCTGATCCATCATGCGACCTAGATTACATCCCCAATGCCGCGCGAGAAGCACGCTGCGATGTCGCACTCAGCAACAGCTTCGGCTTCGGCGGGCAGAACATTTCGCTGATCGTCGGTCGCTTTCAAGGATGACGGATTCGCTTCGCGATGAAATGCCAAAAGCCCAGGGGTTGCACCCCCTGGGCTTCTTTTTTTCTGGCGGACAATTCCTGCATTCCGTCCTGCCTCACGGTCCGATGGACGGCGGATGCGCGGCAAAGAAATCACGCGGGCCACGAGTCGTGTAGTATGGATAGGTCACCTGACCCGATGGTGGACCCGGTGGGCCACCCAGCTGACTGGCAACCGCTTGCCGATCGGTGTAGCAATCGGGCACCGGACAGCACGGGCAGCGACCGTTGCTAGCACAGTCGCAACCGCCAGGGCCGCAATTGCCAGCGGCACAAGCTCCATTCTTGCAGCCGCCTGGTCCACACGCCCCGCAATTTGGTCCGCAGTAGCTGCAGCCCTCTTCGCCGCAATTATCGCAACTTTTGTGATGTCCCCAGCCGTGGAATAAACCACAGCCGCTGCTGGCCGACAGTGTCAGCGCAGCCAACAGCGCAAAAAACGTGTTCCGCATGGTGCTTAGATTCCTTTTGACATGACGGTGCGTCACAGCCGGCGGCGTGGGCGGGAAGGTCCACGCGTGCATCCCCCTCGGACCTGTGCCGGCATGCGCCCTCCTTGATTCCCGACACCCTCTGTTAGGTCTATCGGCCCTAAAATCGGCAGAATCCAACAAATCGGCACAACCGCTAGCACCGGAAGGACCGGTAGGCAGGAGTCAGGTGTCGGAATTCGACGACCGGAATTATTGATTTGGAGGCGTCGCGCCAAGCCGCTTTCGGTTTAGCTATCGTCGTTATCGCGATTGCCTTTTCGAATTTCCAAAATCACGCTCTCCGATTCCGTCCCTGGCAGTGGATACGCCGTCTGCTTGCGCAGCTGCAATCCTTTGAAAAGTCCTCGATGCCGCGCCTCGCCCCGTTCTTCGACCCAATGCGGGCCTTTAATGACCAGCAAGCGGCCAATGTGTTTCCAGTGGGGCTCGAACCACGTTAGCAATTTGGCCAGAGGCGCGACGGCGCGAATCAACAATGTATCGAACCGTCTTGATTCTAGCAGCGTCTCTGCCCGCGCATGATGCACTTTGGTCTGGATGCCTGCTTCGCGCACAATGGCTTCCACGGCTTTGGCCTTTTTAGCGACCGATTCGCAGAGCGAAACCTGCAAATCGGGCCGCAGCACTGCGACAATGGCCCCGGGCACGCCACCGCCCGTGCCGACGTCCAAAACTTGTTCGCCGTTTTCCAGCAGCGACGTCAGTTGCACGCTATCGACCACATCGCGTGCCACGAATTTCTCGTAGTCGATATGCCGCGTCAGATTAAGCCGCTCGTTCCAATCCCAAAGTCGTTTCGCATAGCGATTCAGTGCTGCGATTTGCTCGGGCGGCAGGTCGATCTGATGGCGCGCCAGGGCGGCTTCCAGCGTATCGGCGGCAGGATTGTTGGCGTCTACGTGCACAGATTTGTGTGATGAATCCAGGTGGCGTCAGTACGAACAACAGATTGTAGGGCATTGTTCAACGTTCATATAGCGGGCCATCATGAATGTTCAGGCTGGGCTATAATCGGATAGCATGTTCCGGCAGTCTTCCGCCTTCATCCAACTGCTTTCCAAAAAATGTGGCCTGACGCTTCGCAAACTCAAGAGCTGCTGATGCAGGCCAAAGCCGGCGATGCGGTGGCAGTCAACCAGCTTTTGGACCGTCATCGGGAAGCTGTGCGCCGGATGATCGATTTGCGAATGGATCAAATGGTGCGTCGCCGCGTCGATGCCAGCGACATTGTGCAAGAGGTGCTGATTGAAGCCAATCGCCGGCTCAACGAGTATCTGAAAAGCCCGGCAATGCCGTTCCATTTGTGGCTGCGGCACATGGCGCAGGACCGTCTGATCGACGCTCATCGCCGACATCGCGGGGCCGCACGACGGAGCCTCGATCGGGAGCAACCGCTGGTCGCTGCGGCGGTTGATCAATCAACCTATGATCTCGCGGCTGCACTAAAGGATCCAGAGCTTACGCCGGCTGCCGCCGCCACATGGAATGAACTCCAACGGCGCTTTCAGGAAGCCGTCGATCAGCTTGATGAACAGGATCGCGAAGTCATTTTGATGCGGCATTTCGAGTATCTTTCCAATAGCGAAGTCGCCCAGGCGTTGGAACTGAGCGAGCCGGCCGCCGGCATGCGCTATTTGAGAGCCATGCGGCGGCTGCGCCAAAAACTCGGCCCATCGTCCAATGAAAATTCGCGAATCAAAAACTAGCATCGGAGCAGGACTCGCGTTGCATGAGCGCCACTTCGAACGACGATTTGCTGGCCGAACTGCTCGATCGGTTCACCACTCAAATGCTGGCTGGCCAGAATCCCGATATTGACCAGGCAATCCGTGCATATCCGGAGTTATCCCAAGAACTGCGCGAGCTGTGGGGCGCGGTGATGGTCGCCGATGCCGTGGCGGCACATTCTGCGATCACGTCCGATTCACCACCGCAGCACGCAGGTTTCAAACAAACAGCGTCGTATCTCACACGATCGGACAATTCCTCCATCATACTTCCACGTCGTCTTGGCGATTATGAATTGCTGGAAGAACTTGGCCGCGGTGGAATGGGCGTCGTTTACAAAGCCCGGCAGATTAGCTTGGGCCGTATCGTGGCGCTGAAGATGATCCTGCGCGGTGCATTGGCTTCTACGGTCGAAATCAACCGATTTCAAGCCGAAGCCGAAGCCGTTGCGCGGCTCGAACATCCCAACATTGTGCCGCTGTATGAGATCGGTCAACTCGACGGGCAGCCTTATTTCAGCATGCAATTTGTCGGCGGCACAACGTTGGCGCGTTGTCTGGCAGACGGGCCGCTTGCGCCACGAGAGGCAGCATCGATTCTGGCGCTAGTCTGCCGAGCGGTTCATTTGGCTCACCGGCAAGGGCTGTTGCACCGCGATTTGAAGCCCTCCAACATCTTGCTCGATGAAGACGGACGACCACTGGTCACCGATTTCGGTCTGGCGAAGCGATTCGCCGACGAAGATTCGCTGACTCACAGCGGCGCCGTTGTGGGAACGCCGAGTTACATGGCGCCGGAACAAGCGGCCGGAGGCAGAGGCGATGTCGGCCCGGCCAGCGATGTGTACAGTTTGGGCACAATCTTGTATCAAATGCTGACAGGCCGACCGCCGTTTCAGGCTGCTTCGCCCGTCGACACGGTGCTGATGGTTTTGGAGCAAGATCCGCTGCCGCCGCGCGTCGTGAACGCCAAGGCCGATCGCGAATTGGAGATGATCGCGCTCAAAGCGATTCAAAAGCCGACCGATTTGCGTTATGCCTCGGCCGAGGAAATGGCCGCCGATTTGGAAGCCTATCTGGCCGGCGAGCCGGTCTCGGCGCGATCGGGCGGCTTCACGCAGGTCATTTCACGACTGTTTCGAGAAACCCACCACGCCACGGTCTTGAAGAACTGGGGCGTCCTTTGGATGTGGCACAGCGTTGTTTTGCTGCTCTTATGCTTGGCGACCAATACGCTGAAATGGGCTGGCGTTGCTTCGCGTTGGCCTTACTCAGCGGTTTGGGTTGGCGGGCTGCTCGTTTGGGCGCCGATCTTTTGGGCAATCCGCCGCCGAGCGGGGCCAGTGACCTTCGTCGAGCGGCAAATTGCCCATGTCTGGGGCGGGGCAGTGGCCGCCAGCGTATCGCTTTTCATTGTCGAAATGCTGCTGGGATTGCCGGTGCTCACGCTCTCGCCAGTGCTGGGCCTGGTGAACGGCATGGTCTTTGTTGTGAAAGCTGGCATCCTGTCAGGGGCGTTTTACATTCAAGCGGCCGCGCTGTTCATCGCGGCTGGATTGATGTGCATTTTTCCATCGATCGGATTGTTGATCTTCGGCGTGGTTAGCTCGCTATGCTTTTTCGTGCCGGGGCTGAAGTATTATCGCGAAGCGCGGTCCACTTGAATTGCCTGTCTTTCGGTCACGATATAATCCATCCGCCGATCGTGGGCTTCCATCGGCAATTGCGCCACCAGTTGCAATTCGAACGCCAAACCAATTGCCAGTCGCGGCGGATGGGCCGCCAAATATCGATCGTAAAATCCGCGGCCGGAGCCGAGTCGATCGCCACGCTCGGTGAAGGCCACGCCGGGGCAAATGCATACGTCGATCCCTCCGTGATGGGCCTCACCAATCGGCGGTTCCAGAAATCCAAACAACCCAAGATGCAACTCCTCAAAAGATCGAATCTGTTGGGCAATCATTTCGTCGCCACTAATTACACGTGGCACAGCAACCAGCAAACCGCGCTCGAGTAGGTCGCGAATCAATTGGTGCGTATTTACCTCACTGCCAGAGGAGACGTAGACGAACCAACTTTTCGCCGACCGCACCGCAGGAAGATTCAGAAGCATCGCGGCAATGGCGTTCGACGCCGATTCAGCTGCTTTACAGCCGATCGTATCGCGTTGTGCATGCAGTTCTCGACGAGTGGATTGCTTTGACAACACTGCGACTTTCTAGATTTGCGCCAGCGGAATGATTGGAGCTAAATCGGCCCAATTCCATCATTGCTTCAGTCCAATTGCTTCCGCAATGCGCTGGCGTGTGAGAGGCTCAATTACCCCGTGTTCGCAGATGATGGCCCGAATCAGTCGGGCCGGAGTCACATCGAAAGCCGGATTGTAAACGTCGATGCTCAATGGCGCCGTTTGCCGGCCGAAACCGTGGGTGATTTCCTCGGCCGGCCGCTGTTCGATGGGAATCTGCTGGCCGCCGGCGATCGATAAATCGAATGTACTGCTCGGGGCAGCTACGTAAAAGGGAATGTTGTGAGCCGCCGCCAGCAACGCCACGCCGTAAGTGCCGATTTTATTCGCGGTATCGCCGTTGGCCGCAATTCGATCGGCCCCCACGAGCACCGCTTGAATACGTCCTTCGCGCATCACTTGCGCCGCCATGGAGTCGCAGATTAATGTGGCTGAAATTCCGCGCTGCTGTAATTCCCAAGCGGTGAGCCGAGCCCCTTGTAGCAGCGGCCGCGTTTCATCGACAAAGATGTGCAGACGCTTTCCGGCGGCATGAGCAGTAAAAATTGGTGCCAGCGCCGTGCCATAATCAACCGTTACCAGCGCCCCGGCATTGCAGTGCGTCAGGACGCCCTGTCCATCGCGCAGAAGCTCCGCACCGTGAGCTCCAATGGCTCGGCACGTGGCGCGGTCTTCTTCCCAAATCAACTGCGCTTCAGCCAGCAGAGTCTTTGCCTTTTCAGCCGAGTTGCATCTCCCACGCAGCGTCTCCGCCATCCGTTTCATTCGATCGAGAGCCCAGAATAAATTGACCGCGGTCGGACGGCTGGTGGAAAGCAGAGCTGTAACTTCCGCAATCCTTGCGAAAAATTGTGCCTCGTCGGCGTTGATTGCCGATTGCGCACCAAGGCAGACTCCAAAGGCTGCTGCGATGCCGATGGCAGGCGCCCCGCGAACTCGCAGGTGCCGAATAGCCTCCCAAACCGATTCCACGTCGCGGCATTCGATTTCGACGCATTCCAGCGGCAGCTTTGTTTGATCGATGAATCGCAAATGACCGTCAATCTCACCGAGCCAGTGCAACGTTGGCAGCATCGATCGTTCCTGCTCTTTCGGTCGATTGGCCGCAAGACTCATGGCAGATTGAATCGATTCCGATATGGCAAGCCAAAGGTCTTGGCAACCGCCAGATTGGTAACCTCATTCTGCATAATATTCACAGCATGTGCGATGGGTGGAAGCTCCTCTGCAGCCCGTGCCACGTCGCGATTGGCCAACTCCAGCACCCAGGGCAGCGTGACGTTGCACAAAGCATAGGTGCTGGTCCGCCCCACAGCTCCGGGCATATTTGTCACGCAGTAATGGAGCACCTCATCGACGATATACGTGGGCTCGCTATGCGTGGTCGGCCGGCTGGTGGCAACGCAGCCGCCTTGATCGATGGCCACGTCGATGATGACACTGCCATGTTTCATCAGCTTCAAGTCTTCTCGCTCGATCAGGTTCGGTGCTTTAGCGCCGGGAATTAAGACTGCGCCGATGACCAGATCGGCTAGCTTGAGATATTCGCGGACAGTGTGTCGATCGCTGAACAGCACATCGACATTAGCCGGCGTCACGTCGTCGAGATATCGCAGCCGGTCCATGTTGACATCTAACAGGGCGATGTTTGCCCCGAAGCCAGCGGCGACTTTCGCTGCATTCGCGCCAACCACGCCGCCGCCAAGAATCAAAATGTTGGCCGGTGCGACACCGGGAACTCCGCCTAGTAGAATTCCGCGTCCCATTTGTGGCCGTTCCAGATATTTCGCGCCCTCTTGGATACTCATGCGGCCAGCGACTTCGCTCATGGGCGTTAGCAACGGCAGTCGGCCTCGATCGTCTTTCAGCGTCTCATAAGCGATGGCTGTGGCGCCAGTTGCTAAAAAGGATTCCGTTAATTTTCGATCTGCTGCAAAATGAAAGTAAGTGAACACTGCCTGACTTGCGCGCAGCAGCGGCACTTCTTCCGCTTGCGGTTCTTTCACTTTCACAATGAGGTCGGCTTCTGCAAAAACTTCGCCGGCCTGGGCGAGTAACCGAGCGCCAGCTTGTTCATACAGATCGTCGGGCAAACCAGATCCCACACCGGCTCCTTGCTGCACCACGACCGTATGACCGGCCCGCGTCAGCTCTTCAACGCCGACCGGCAGCATCGCCACACGGTATTCATCCCGCTTGATTTCCTTGGGAACGCCGACGATCACGATATTGCCTCCTGCGGACTTCGGGTAAAGGGATTAGCCTTGATCTTGAAATTGAAATCAATTCGACCCGCCATCCAAAACCGGTCGTCCACGAGGCGCTTATGCAATCCCCCCAACAAGTTACATCAACCAAAAAATTGATTGACATTGCTTCGGCTGGCATTTCAACAGACGGTATAGCTTGCGCAAGGGTAAGACTTATGCCACCAGAATTAATCGCTCTGCCGCAGTTTCTGATCGATCACTTACGCACTGTCTTCGGGGAGTGGACATTCACCTCAGCCAATGGCAAAATACGTAACCCAGCCCTGAGAAAAAGTCGCGACTCGGTTCAATATTTCCGGCTTACCGGGCTGCCGGGTTGTTTTTAAAAACTATCCAGATCCGCCGAACGATTCGGAATCAAGCGGACGATGCTTCTCATTCCCCAAAACCGCCTGTTCATGACGCGAAAGAGCAAGTGGATTGAAATAGAATCGCCCGGTGAGCCCGCGCCAGTGGTAGCGCGCCGTGCAATTCGTACGCGGCTGGAAACGGTTTGGGATTGGCTGCCGCTGGCCGCTGACACAGCCCACAGCGAGGTGGAACAAGTTCATCAACTGCGAGTCGCAACGCGCCGGGCAACTGCGACGTTGCAGTTGTTCGAATCATTGTTGCCTGGCAAGCGGCGACGATGGTTTGAAAAGCAATTGAAACAGATTCGCCGCAAGGCGGGTGTGGTCCGCGACCTCGACGTGTTGACCGTCAGATTGCACACCGCCTGCGATGGCGACGATCCAGTCGGATGCAAAGCATTGTTAGAGCGTGTGGCAAAAGCACGGCGCGAAGCCCAACCAACAATCTCAGAGATCTACGTAGAACTGAAACAAAGCCACTTTCGACGCCGTTTGAAGAAGTTACTCCGCAAGATTCGCTGGCGGTCGAACGACACCCCGACGCCGACGTACCAACAGGCAGCTCAAATGGGCCTGCGTCCACTTGCAGCCACATTTTTTTCGGCCGCGGAAGCCGATTTCGAATGCACGTTATCGCTTCATGAGTTCCGCATCGCAGGCAAGCAATTGCGGTATGCAATGGAGGTGTTCGCCGCCGCTTTTGGACCTACATTTCGCGAAGAATTATATCCAATTGTAGAGGAACTTCAAGAAAAACTGGGTTCTGTAAACGACCACGCCAACGCTCAGAATCGTTATTTAGCATGGCTCGACGAAACCCAAGACGAATCGCAACGGCTGATCCTCGGCAAGCTAATCGCCGTTGAGACCACTGCTCTTCAAACGAGCACTCGCGATTTTCGCGATTGGTGGACCGCCACCCGTGCCGCAGATCTGAAGGCGCACTTTTGGAACGAAGTCGCGCCCAGTGAAATGCGATGCGCATAACGGTCTAGGTTCGCCGTCACCACCCAAATGTTCGCGAATCGCTCGATCAAGTTTCAGCGGGTTTATCCGGTCGGATTGCCGGAACCGCGTCCAAGAATCGTCCGCCACTTTCGTACCAGCCCTGGCCGGTAAAGCGGCACCACGACAAATCGACCCGCATGCCTAGCCAACGGTCGTCTCCGGCATCGAAGGAGGCGATCACCTTGCGATGCGGAAGTGGCTGTGGATGGTAAAATCCTAGGCCTCGTTCCGACAGTGTTTTGCCGGCCACAACAATCGTCTGTTCGGTCAAAGCTCGACCGTCTTCGCCAATCGGCGTTAGCCGAATCAACTGCGGATAGGCGAAGCGACGGTCAACACGTCGTTCAATCGGCGGCCCAGGTGGATACATCAGCAGCAGCAATTCGTGAACCCGAGCAACGACGTCCTGCTCGCAACATGCTTGTTGCCGTTGCGATTTGAAAACCGTGGCGCGGGCAGAGATGCACTCGGACACCCATTCGGCGGCGAGATTCATTTGCAGTCCTATTTTCCAAGCCGAGAAGAGTAAAAGTAACAGTCACGAATACAGCGAAAGTCGGTGCGATTGGGAATGAACCAGCCGACTGGAAAAGTGAACGCTTTGGCAGGCCAGAGCGTAAAACTGCTTGCACGAAGAGAGGCGGTGCCCAAATGAGAAAAGTCGCCATGTGAAAGCTAGGTCAGTAGTTTGAATCCGTCAAATCGGTGATCTGTAAAATGGCTGTCGATATTTATGCTCGCGGGCCAGTTAGCCGTACCAGTGGTAAGAGATCCATATGACGGCATTGGCACAGCGTTTGCATGCATAAATAGTCGTCGGTTGGTTATCGCCCGCTTGATAACAATGGGGCCAGAACAAAGAAGAGGCGCTTTGCTTTGTCCCGGGGCCGGTAATCGGAGAGGTGATGCCGGTGACGGCATCGAACATTTGTGGCTGAATTCACGGTTCTTGGAACAAATAAAGGCATGGCCGAAAAGCCATTGGAAGTGGAAAGAGGCAATCGGAAACTTTGAACCGAAATGGAAACTGGCCGCAATTTTGGAAGGCGAGTTGAGGATTCACCCCACCTGAATCCTCAGCTCGCCTGTTCTTTTTTGATGTTTTGTTTTTGATCATATGTATTTTTTTGAATCATCCTGCGGGGGGATGATCCGTTGATGCAATCAACGAGCAACAATAATTTTTAGTGTTTTTTCCATCAATTGAGCTTACATCGAAGCCCATCGGGCGCGATTTGTCTGGTCCAGTCTTACACTTTTTGATCGCCGAAATTCCGAGGCCATTGCGAGTATTGCAGTCGACCGAAACGCAATTTGATTACGAACTTGCAAGGATTTGATATCATAAGAGTTGGCATCGTGGGCCTAAGCCGGTGCCGTCGGTTGAATCGATGTGGAGTAACGTCGTGCTGTCGTATGGACAATGCGACACTTCCGTTCGGCAGGGGGGAACGAAAATGAAATCTCCGCGTTGGGTTTTGAGTGCGGGCGCGATTCTGCTGGTAACGGTGGCCGCTGCTATCGCCGCGGAAAATATCTCGTCGTCTGCCTCGCCTTCTGTACCCACAGCACGGCCGGCGAGTTTGATTTCGTCGAGCAAACCGTCGAGCCACGGCATTGCGCAAGTCGATTACATCAACGACCTCATTCGCCAAGGCTGGCAAGCGCACAACCTTCAGCCTGCACCGGCCGCGACCGATGGTGAATGGTGCCGACGTCTGTATCTCGATGTGCTGGGCCGAATTCCCAGTGTCGATGAACTCGATCGCTATCAGCGCGATCGCTCGGCCGAAAAAAAACAAAACCTCGTCAATCGACTGCTCTCGGACGAGTACATCGAAGAGTACGCCCGCAATTGGTCGAATGTTTGGACGACCATTCTCATCGGCCGTCCGCCGGCGATGAACGACAATCGCACGCTGGTCGATCGCGAAGGCATGCAAAAGTACCTTCGCGATAGCTTCGCCCGCAACAAGCCGTACGATCAAATGGTCTACGAACTCGTCACGGCCAGCGGCGCCAACCGTCCCGGCGAAGAAAACTTCCACGGCGAAGTGAACTTCCTGATCGGCAACATGGAAGATAACGGCGTCAACGCCACGGCTAAAACCGCCAAGGTGTTCCTCGGCCTGCAAGTGCAGTGCACGCAGTGCCACAACCATCCGTTCAACGATTGGAAGCAGAATCAGTTTTGGGAATTGAACGCTTTCTTCCGGCAAACGAAGCCCAAACGCGATACGCCACGGAAGAGCCCCGAGCCCGTCGCCGAATTGGTCAATCAAAATTTCCCAGGTGAGCCCGATGCAAACGGTAAGACGAATCCATCGCAGGCAATTCTGTTTTATGAGCTGCGTAACGGCATCTTGAAATCGGCTTTCCCGGTGTTTGTCGACGGAAAGGAAATCGATCCTGATGGAAGGCTCTCGAAAGTCAATCGACGCGTCGAATTGGCCAAGCTCATCACCGGTTCCGACAACATGAACCTGGCCATCGTCAATCGCATGTGGGGTCATTTCCTCGGTTACGGCTTCACCAAGCCGGTCGATGATATGGGCCCGCACAATCCGCCGACGCATCCTGAATTGCTCAAAAAATTGGCCGACGATTTTGGTGCTCACAGCCACGATATCAAGCAGCTCATTCGCTGGATCGTGCTGAGCGAACCGTACGGCCTGTCGAGTAAAACGTTCAAAGGCCGCAACGAGAAGGACGATCCATCGATCGGCGAAAAGCCGATGTTCAGTCATTTCTATTTGCGGCAGATGACGCCAGAGCAGCTGTATCAATCGCTGATGGTTGCCACCGAGGCAGACAAGGCGAACCGTACTTCGGACGAACAGCAGCGCATGGAAACGCAGTGGCTGCGGCAATTCACCATCACCTTCGGCACCGACGACGGCGACGATACCACCACGTTCAACGGCACCATTCCGCAAACGCTGATGATGTTCAATGGCGATATGATCCGCCGCGCCACCAACTCGGAAGAGGGCGGTTTTCTGGATCGCATTGCCAAAGACGACAAGCTGAACAACGCCGCCAAAATCAACCACTTGTTCCTGGCGACGCTGGCACGTAAGCCATCCAAGTCGGAAATCGATTTGGCCAATCAGTTGCTCGTGGCCCGCAAAGGCAACTCGGCGGTTGCACTGCAAGACGTGTTTTGGGTGGCGCTGAATAGCGGTGAGTTCATCCTGAATCATTAAGTGAAGTAATAACGAATGACGAAGCACGAAACTCCAAGCTCGAATTACGAAACCCAGCGGAATATGACGCAATTTTCGGAATTTGATCATTGGAAATTCTTTCGTCATTCGAATTTCGTCATTCGTCATTCTGAAATCGCAATCAACTTTCCAAACTGATCGACCTCGGAGCATCCCATGTCTCTCTTTGACGTCCCTCTCGGCATGACTCGCCGCCATTTTCTGTCGCATCTGGCCGGGGCTTCGGCGATGGCTGTTCCGGCGATTGCGTTCACCAACAGCCTGTTGGCCAGCGCCCGGCGACTCAAGAAGCAGAACAAAGCCTGCATCATGCTGTGGATGAGCGGCGGCCCGGCGACGATCGATTTGTTCGACATGAAGCCCGGCGCTCCGACCGGCGGGCAATTCAAGCCGATCGCCACCAGTCTCGATGGCCTGCAAATTTGCGAACACCTGCCGACGTTGGCCAAACAGATGAACCACATGGCGGTTGTGCGCTCGATGAGCACGCGCGAAGCCGACCACAACCGCGGCCGCTACTACATGCACACTGGCTACGTGCCCAATCCCACGATCGAGCATCCCAGCTACGGCGCAGTCGTGGCTCACGAGTTGGCCGACAAGATGCCGAACTTGGAAATCCCGCCGTTCGTTTCGGTGGGCGGCGGCAGCGTCGGTCCGGGCTTCCTGGGCATGACGTGGGCTCCGTTTGTCGTCAATACCAACGGCGATGTGCGCAACCTGAACCAGCAAGGTGGGGATAAAGATCGATTGATCCGTTTGTCCGATCGGCTCACCGTGCTCGATGCCATGGAGCAAGACTTTATCAACGAGAACCGTGGCGAAGCGGCCCGCGATCACCACAAAGATTCTCAAAAAGACCGTCAGCCTGATGACCAGCAAGCAAATGGAGGCCTTCAAGGTCGCCAAAGAGCCGGCCGAAATGCTCGACAAATACGGCCGCACTGCCTTTGGCCGCGGCTGCCTGATGGCCCGTCGCCTGGTGGAAGCCGGCGTGCCGTTCGTCGAAGTCGATATGGGCGGATGGGACACGCATCAAAACAATTTCACGACGCTCCAGCGACAAAAGCTTCCCGAGCTGGATAAGGCGATGAGCGCGCTGATCACCGATCTTAAGGACCGCGGTCTGTTCGACAGCACGGCCATCGTGTGGATGGGCGAATTCGGCCGCACGCCACGCATCAACGGCAACGCGGGCCGCGATCACTTTGCCCGGGCTTGGAGCGTGGTCGTTGGCGGCGCCGGCTTCAAACGCGGCACCGTCGTGGGCCAAACCAACGACGATGGCACGCAGGTCGACAGCGAGCCGTACACTTCGCAAGACCTGATGGCCAGCGTCTTGAAATCGCTGGGCATCTCGCTCGACACCACCTTCACCAGCAAGAACGGCCGCCCGATGAAAATCGCCAACAGCGGCAAGGTCATCAAAGAGCTGTTTGGTTAAGTTGTGACTGGCTAGAAGTAGGCGGCCCACTGCTTTCCCAATACTGCCGGACCAAAACGCGTCAATTCTGACAAAACGGAACGCCTCTCCTCGACGTTTCCCGAGCAAACGCCGCGAATTTTGGCAGCGCCGGCAGGGGGCCCCATTTTTTCGCGCATAATTGGCCACATTCTGTCGCCGGCCAGCGTGACTTTCGCCGAGAATTCCCGAGCGCTTGGCCGCTGCGCCTGCGACAAAATTCATCGAGTTTTGGCTTTCCGCACTCATTTTCCGCATCTCCGAGCCTCACTAACTCACGACCGAACCAAACTTTGCGCCAACGCGCCCTCTGGTGACAAAATTGCGGCGCCTGTCCGTCGTCAGTTACTTGTTCATTCAAATCGCCTTTTTGCTTCTGGCTAATTGCTAGCCGCTAATTGCTGACTTGTAATACGTCATTATCGTAGAGAACATCGTGATTCCATGTTAAATTATAGTGTACGCATGATCTAAATACAAGCCTTTTCCAGGCCACGCGAGTTGCCGCACGCCAGTTTTTCGCAGCGGCGCGACGTATCTGGTCGATTCCGTGCGTGAAACAGAACCGCAGGCAAAACACATTAAAAAAGTCCGGAGTTTTTGCTAACAACAACTGGGCAAACTGCACGGACAAGGCAATGATTTGGATTGGATGCAGCGCCTTGTCCTCGTTCGTTGGCAGGCGGAGAATGAACGGAGTTCCGGACCAATCGCGATCGGAGATTCTCAAATGCGATGGCTGTGCTTTTTTGTGGTGATCTTCTTTGCTGCGTCCGCGAACACGGGCCAACCGGATGCAAAGCCCGTTACGATCCCGCTCAAAGATATTTGGGCATTTCAAATGCCCGACACCCGAAGCGTTCGGGAGTTGGAAGAAGTGCCTGCAAGGGCCGGTTATGGCACGTTTGTTTACGAGATTCTAAGCGCCCTCGGTTCCGCGAAAACTGCGGACGCTTTTGTGGTTCCCGGTACACCAAGTGATGCACTCCAAAACGCCCACGCGATCTTGGTAAAAGGAACGAATGTAACTCTCTCATCAGGCGATGAAGTATCTGTCATCTTCTTTTCGTATCAGTTCGATAACTATGTCCACATCACCCAAGTAGAACGCATTGGCAATACGATTAAGATTCACTACCGATTTGTTCCGCACTTCTCCAAAGAACTCACGAGTCATTTCGCAATCATCCCGCTCGGCAAGCTATCGAAGGGCAAATATCAGGTCGAAATCCTAAACGACCCAATGGAGAAAAAGTACAGTGACTTTAAGCCGATTTCAAAAGAATGGATCGACAAAATCATCTGCAAACCGTTTTCGTTCTTAATCGAATAAGAGGGCATCATGCGCTGGTTATCCGTTCTCATAGTTCTTTTGACAACAACCGCTTATGCAGACATAAATACTATCGGTCCGAACGGCATCGACTCTGCCGGTCTTCTAGACGCTAGCGGTACTCCGCTCGATGGTAGAGGAATTGACATCGGCGATATAGAGGGTGGTCGTCCTGGAGACCCACAATTCGATATCTTCCCACAGCGTATAAACACATTCGTCGATCCGGCGGCAGTTTTTTACCAAAACATAACCCCGGCAAACACATTTAATCCATTCGCCGGTTCCGCCGTCCAAATCAACGACCACGACGAAGGCGTCGCCGGCATTATGATCTCACGAGATGTCACCGATCCGGATGGTCCAGGCCCACTCGTCACTCCAACAGGAGTTGCGACACAAGCAAACCTGTATGCTGCCGGATTCAACCCAACTATTCCCACCGCGCAGTTCAACATCCAAGCGGCGGTTACGGCTTCCCATATTGCGACGCTTCCAAATGTCAAACTGCGAGCCGTCAACATGAGCTTCGGACTGCCGCTCTCTCCCGGCGTCACTGTCCCCGATGGTAATTCCGTCCTCACGCAGTTCGTCGATTGGTCGGCAACAAAGCACGACATTCTCGATATTGTCGCTGGAAACGAGGGTGCAGGTGGTAAGCCCGTCCCGACTGATAATTTCAACGGCATGACTGTCGCTTATTCTGAACCCGTCAACGGCGTCTATCTCAAAGTCGGATCGGGAAATAACTTTAATTTCGCGGATGATGCGTTCGGGGATCGCACTTCCGTATCCATCCTCGCTCCTGGCGTTGCGTCGTTTTCCGCCACGGGCAATATGACTCAATCCGGGACCGGAACGAGCATCGCTGCACCGCATGTTGCTGGTACTGTTGCACTCCTAGAGCAATATGCAAACGAGCGACTTGCGAAGGTCGCGCCGGGATGGGACATCGACGCCCGACGACACGAAGTTGTGAAGGCCGTCATAATGAATTCAGCAGACAAATTGATCGACAATGGAACCGTTGTCGTAAGCGGGAATATCGTTCCACAAGGAAGTTTACTTGGCATGACACGTACCGTCTTAAAACAGGACGGCGTTTCTACATGGCTCAATTCCCCTGCGTATGACGACGATGCACAAACGGGATCGGGGCTTATCGCCCTCGACGAACAAATGGGCAGCGGACAACTAAATGCAAACAGGGCAGTCGAACAGTTTAAGCACGGAGAATTCAATCCAAGTCGAGCAGTACCGATGATCGGATAGAGCTATGGCCATTCCAACAACACAGGCAGCGTGAATCGCTATCCATTTAACAAACAACTTCTCGGCGGAAGTTTTGTCTCCATTACCCTAGCGTTCGACCGAAAAGTAACATTCGCAACCGACAACAATAGCAACGGCCAGTTCGACGCAGTCGATACGACAGGCAGTGGGGCCTACGACCAGATCGACACATTTAATGTCACTACCGACGTAATCAACGACGACCAGATTAGCGACTTGGATTTATACCTTTTGCCGAAACACTCGATAAATATCAACCAAGCGATTGCGGCATCAATCAGCGCTGTTAGCACTGTAGACCACATATTCTTCCAGATTCCACAAACCGGCGAGTATGAATTTTGGGTTCATCCGCACGATGCCGATGTTGGCCCTCAGAACTACGCCGTTGCTTGGTGGCGCTAGGAACCGGGCCGGCGATTGTAATGCACGGCGATTTCAACTTCGACGATGAAATCAATGGCGATGACATTACTGCGATGCTGACTGCTCTCACCGATTTGAACGCCTTCAAAAACGAGTGGGGCCTTGATAATACCGATTTGGCCACGCTTGGTGATTTCAATGGCGATGGCCTTGTCACCAACAAAGACATTCAGCCCGAGTTAGATTTGGTCGCCAGCTTGGCTGGAGCAGGTGCGGTATCGTCTGTGCCCGAGCCAAGTTCGTGGTTGTTGCTGGCCTTGGCGACGCCGGCACTTATCCGGCGCCGAAAGGCAAGAGTGTGCGAAAATTAGAATCGCTCCAGCGCTTTCCGCCGGCCGTAGACTAGCAAGGTCATGCCGATACCGGCCAGAATGAGCGGCGGCAACATCAAAGCATAGGCTCGCGCCCCGCCGCCGGTTTCCAGCACGGCTTCGCCGGGGTGGTGGGGGTCGTAGTACACATCAACCGTGCTGTTCACCGGGTATTGGGCCACGATGGCCCGTTGTTTCTCGGCGGCGGAACCGGTGGTGTCGGCAAAGCGAATGCGGGTGCCGCGGTGAATGATGCCCCCCACGTCGTAACTGTATTCGACCAACGCCTTGAAATTCTCTTTGCGGCCCACGCTGAAATCCTGCAAATCGCTGCGGACGATTTTCCCTGAGGTCTTCACCCAATTACTGCTGGCCTGAGCCAAATTGAAGTTTCGCAGACAGACCCAACCCGCCAGCGCCGAAGCCAGGAGAAACACGATGCCGCCGATGAGATAGCCTTTTTTCATGTCGATGGTGTTCCGGATGGAGTTTGCGGGCCGAGATAGTTGCCGAGCTGGCGAACTTTCTTGCATTCTAATGCGGATTGCCGCGGTTTTTTAGCTCTTGCTGGGGACGCGGCCGTCACTTCCCGTTTTGTGCCGTTGGGTGTAAGTTAGTACAGTCGGATTCCCGCTTTGTCCTCACGTATCTCTCTCCCCAAGAAGAAAGCGAATTTGGCCGTTCACGTCACCGCGTCCCCCTCTTGAGAATGTGAATTTTGCATGTCTGCTCGAGTGTGCATTTTGGCGGGTCCGGCACGCAGCGGGAAGACCGCGGCGCTGTTGGTGCGCTATCGGCAGATGCTGGTTAACTCGCCCATTGGCAGCGGGCTCTGGCTTTTGCCCACCAGGCACGCGGCGGCTGAAGTGCGAGCGGAACTGCTGGGCAATCATGCCAAGGGCAGCGGACTGGTCGGTTGTTTCAGCCCCGCGGTTTACACGTTTCAGCAGTTTGTGCAGATGGTGTTGTCGTCGGCAGATCGCCCACAACGATTTGTCGGCCGGCTGCTCAAGCGTCAGTTGATCGAACGGGTGTTGGCTGAGGCAGTATCGGCGGACCAGATTCAGCATTTCGCGCCCATCGCCGATCGGCCGGGCCTCGTCGATCTAATTTTCGATTTGATCGCCGATCTCAAGCGACAGGAAGTGTCGCCAGAGAAATTCGCGCAGTCTGTTGCGCGGCCACCGACTCCGCCTCGAAGCACCAAGAATTATCGGTGCTATATGCCGAGTATCAGCGGCTGCTGGACGAACATAACCTGTGCGATGCCGAGGGCCGGTTTTCGGCGGCTCGCGATTGGTTGAAATCATTGCCAAAAGCTCAATGGGGGCCATTCGCCGGGCTGCAGTGCGTTGTGGCCGATGGTTTTTCCGATTTCACCCGCACCCAGCAAGACATTCTGCAACTCTTGGCTGCACAGACCGGCGAACTGACGATTTCGCTGCCATTGGAGTCAGAATCGGGCCGCAACGATTTATTCAACAAGCCGCAGCAGACGAAGGCGGAACTGGAAAAGCGGTTTGCGAAGCTGAAAGTTGACTGGTATGCACGCCCAGCATCGACTGGCTGGCCAGCGATGGCGCATTTGAAGCGCCGATTGTTCAGCAATCCACGCGAAGTGGTGGCCTGTAAGGATGCGGCGGGGGTCGAAATCGTCGCAGCGGCGGGCCAACGTGCGGAAATCGAGCTGCTCGCGCGGCGAATCAAACATCTGCTGCTCGTCGGCGATGTGGCGCTCGGCGGCGGGCCGATTCCAGCCAGCGAGATCGTCGTTGCGTTTCGCACGCTGGAGCCATTGGCGCCGCTGGTGGAAGAAGTTTTCGACGAGTACGGAATTCCAGCCGCAATTGATTGTGCCCCCACGCTGAATCGGTCCCCAGTGTTGCGTTCACTCGTGGGGCTGTTACGGTTACAAGCGGCAGATTGGCCGTATCGACAACTCTTGGCCGTGTTGTCGAACAATTTTTTCCAGCCTGATTGGCCGGAGTGGCGTGGAGGCGACGACATAGGCACGAATGCCCGTGCCGCGTCTTCGGCCGTGGCAGTTGAATGGGCCATTCGTCAATTGCAAATTCCGGCAGGGCGCGAAGCATTGCTTGGCGCGCTGGGTCGCGCGCGAAATCGGCTGGCGAAGTGCCGGCGTCGACCATCGACGGCGAACTACTGGACGAAACCGATGCTGAGCGACAGCAGGAACAACAGGTACGCTTTCGCACCGCGGAGGCGATTTTGAATCGGCTGAGCGCGGCGCTCTTATCACTCAACAAGCCACGTTCGATCGTGCAGTGGATTGCAGCCATCGATCAGTTGGCCAAAACCACCGGTTTGCTCTCCACTTCAGACAACGAGACGTCGAACGATGCTTGGGCGGGCTTAAAAGCGGCGCTAGCGGCACACAATCAGCTCGAAACCCAGTGGCTTGCTGCTAAGCCTGCGACGTTAGAGCTCGATCAATTCATCGTCCGACTGCAAGAGGTTCTGTCGGTCGAACGATTGCCGGTCGAAACCGACGACACCGGCCATGTGCGCGTGCTCTCGGCCCAAAGTCTGCGGGCGATTGAAGTGCCGTATCTCTTTATGGCCGGTTTGTCCGAAAAATCTTTTCCCTTGCCGGGGCGCGACGATCGCATTTACAGCGACGCAGAATTTCAAATCTTGAATAAGGCCGGCCTGCGGTTTGCCGACCAGCACGAGCGGGCCTGCGACGAAATGCTGTTGTTCTATGAGGTGGCTACACGGGCCACCAAGCGGCTGGTACTGAGTTATCCGGCCTTGGATGCCGCGGCCCAACCGCTGTTGGAAAGTCCGTACGTTGTGGAGTTGCGGCGCTCTTTTGGACCAGGCATTTTGCAACCCAAAATCGATATTTCGCTCAGCCCCGTGCCGCAGCATGAGCATCCTTGCAGTCCGACTGAACAGCGCGTGAAAGCGGTGGCCGAACTGCTGAACGATAAACCGCAGCGGCTGGTGAGGATGATTCGGTCGGATCGCGGAACGCCTTCACCTGGTCAAAGGGATCAGGAGGGCAATCTTATCTCCGGATTGCAAGCCATCGCCGCTCGCGGTCGTTGGGAAGAATTCGGTCCTTTCGAGGGCATTCTCACCGGCGAGGCAGCGAAACAATTGTTGGCCAGACGTTACGGCCCGGAACATTGCTGGAGTGTCAGCCGGCTCGAACAATATGCGTACTGCCCGTTCCGCTTTTTTGCGTCCAGTGTGCTGGGTTTAGAGCCGCTGCCGGAGCTTTCGATGGAGATGGATTATGGCCGCCGCGGCATTTTAGCACACGAGGCTTTGGCAAAACTGCATCGCCGCTTGAACGAAGCGGGCGCGTCTCGTTCGCCAGTTGAAGCCGGCGCAGCAGAGCATGCAAAGTTGTCGGAGGAGACACTGGCGGTGCTGTTTGAGTCGGTGTCCAAGAGCAGCCCGCTCGAGAAGGCGTTGCGGACGGTTGACTTTCGCTTGCTTGCCGAGTGGATGCAGCAGTATTTCGGTCAGCATGAAAAATACGACGAGGCGGCGGCGGCGGTTGATAAAGTGCTGCGGCCGGCGCACTTCGAAGTCTCGTTCGGCCTGAAGCGGCATCGCCGGGAGGAAGTCGATCCGATCTCGACCGACAAAGCGTTTGAGGTTTGCGTCGAAGGAGAAACCATTCGGTTCTCTGGCCGCATCGATCGCATCGATATCGGCATGGTCGGCGGGCAAGTGGTGTTCAACATCGTCGATTATAAAACCGGCAGTCGAAAGCGACTAAAACCGGCCGATTTCGAAGCGGGCCTGGCATTGCAGTTGCCGCTCTACGCCCTGGCAGTGCAGGAACTGCTGATGATCGATCGTCGTGCCGTGCCGTGGCGCGTCGGTTATTGGTATCTCAAAGACAAGGGATTTGACACGCATTCGCTGCCGCACTTGTTTGAGTCCGGCCGCGATGGGTTGCAAGAAACAGACGACTGGCGATCGCTCCGTGGCACGCTGTTGGCCCGACTGGTGTCGCTGGTGCGCGGAATTCGTGGCGGAATGTTTCCTGTGTTTAGCCTCGACGACGAATGTACCAGCCGCTGCGAATACAGCAACATTTGCCGCATCGGTCAAATCCGATCGCTCGAGAAAAAATTGCCCGACTCAACAACAACAAAATCTCCTTAGCCCTCGGCGGCAGCCGCAGGTTGTTCACTCCACATGCCAGCCTCGCCAACATTTACGCCGCAGCAGCAGTGCGCCATTGAAACGCGGGAGATTTCCGTTGCGCTCTCTGCCGCGCATGGCTGCGGCAAGACGTTCGTGCTGACCGAGCGCTTTCTTTCGCACCTGGAGCCGGTCGACGATGATGCACCGTTGTTCGATGCACTTGATGGCAGCGCTAGGCGCGCCGCAAAACTGCACGAACTGGTCGCCATTGCCTTCACCGATCGTGCGGCCCGCGAAATGCGCGATCGCATTCGCAGCAAATGTTATGAGCGGCTGCAATCGGCGCCGGCCCAGCAGGTCGATCATTGGCTGCGGCTACTGCGAAGCCTGGACACCGCCCGGGTCAGCACGATTCACGCGTTTTGCGGAGCATTGCTGCGGTCGCATGCCGTGGAAGCCCGGCTCGATCCTCGCTTTGCGGTGCTTGAACAATCACAGGCCGATACGCTGCTGGCCGAAATCATCGAAGACGTGCTGCGGGAGAAGCTGACCGATCAGGATCCCGCTGCTCTGGATTTAACTACCCGTTGCGGGCTGGAAGGATTGCGACGGATGATCGCGGGGCTGATTAGCGCCGGCGGGACGATTGATTTCGACGCCTGGCTTTCGCGGACGCCGGAGGAAATCGTTGTTATTTGGGATCGATTTCGGCGCGAGGTTGTTGTTCCGCGAATTCTTCGCGAGGTCTCCGAATCGCCAGCGGCTCGCGAATTGTTGTCTGTTATCTGCGAACTGGAAAATTCGACCGGCGAATTAAAGAAACGCTGCGAGCTATTATCGGCGTTGCTGCCGAATTTGCAGCAAAGCAAGAACCCTGCCAACGATCTCGATGCCATCGCCGAAAGTGCTCGCGTGCAGGGTGCCGGCCATAAAAAAAAATGGCCCAGCGAGGTAATCTACGAATGCTTCAAGATCGCGGCTGAAAAAGTGCGTGACGACGTTAAGTGGTCGAAACCGTTTCTGGATTTCGATTCGTCCGCCGCGCGGGCCGATGCCATGGCCGGCCAGCAATTGCTGGGCCTCGTGAAGGCTGTGGTCGAGCAGTACGAAAAGCACAAGGACGAATCGGCATGGCTCGATTTCAACGATCTGCTGGTGCGGGCTAGAAACTTGCTGACCGATCCGGCGCATACTGAACTGCAAATGCGAGTCAGCTCGCAGCTGCGGCTCCTGTTGGTTGACGAGTGCCAAGATACCGATCCGGTGCAGGTCGAGTTGATCAAAGCCCTATGCGGCGAGCGATTTCAACACGGCAAACTATTTTTTGTCGGCGATTTCAAGCAGTCGATCTATCGTTTCCGCGGCGCAGATCCGACCGTGTTTCGTCAATTGCAGGAAAGCACGCCTGCCTCGGGACGGCTGCCGCTCAGCCGGAATTTTCGCAGCCAGCCGGCGATTCTGGACTTTGTCAACGCGCTGTTTTGCGAGGCGCTTTCGAGCGCTAATTCTCTAGCAAAATCGGATGGTACGGCCCTCCAATATGAACCTCTCGTCGCCACCAGGCCACAAATTGCGCCGGTTCCAGCCGTCGAATTCATGTGGGCGGTGATAGACGACATGAAGAAGACGCAAGCCGGCGCCCGCGACAGGGCCCGAAAGAAAGAAGCCGATTACATTGCCCGGTGCATTCGCGGCATGCTTAATGCCCAAGAGCAGTTGGTGGCCGTCAAACAAGCCAGCGGCGATTGGACCAAGCGGGCTGTAGAACAGAAAGATATTGCCCTTTTGTTTCGCACGCTGACCGACGTGCAGCATTACGAAGAAGCGTTGCGGCGCTACAACATCGATTACTATCTGGTCGGCGGTCATGCGTTTTACGCGCAGCAGGAAATTTACGATACCGTGAATTTGCTGCGAACGCTGGCCAGTTCGGCCGATGAAATCAGCCTGGCCGGAGTTTTGCGGAGTCCACTTTTTGCCCTGACCGATGAAACGCTGTTTTGGCTGGGCGAGCACCCGCAAGGCCTGGCAGCCGGATTGTTCGCCGATAAGTTACCTGAGCAATTGACCGGCGAAGATCGCCGCGCAGCCAGAATATGCAGCGGCCACGCTGCAACATTTGCGATCGAGCAAAGATCGGCTGTCGATCACGGCACTGTTGAACGAGGCGCTGGCGCTGACTGGTTACGATGCTGTGCTGCTAGGCGAGTTTCTCGGCGAACGGAAACTTGCCAACCTGCGAAAACTGCAAGATCGAGCACGTGCGTTCGATCAATCGGGCGCGCTCGGCCTGGCCGATTTCATCGTGCAGCTTTCGGAGTTTGTCGTGAATCAGCCGCGCGAACCTTTGGCGGCCACGCATCCCGAGGGAACCGATGTGGTACGGCTGATGACGATCCATCAAGCCAAGGGGCTGGAGTTTCCCGTGGTGTTTTTACCGGACATTGCGCGTGACGGTCGCAAAGACAATCGTGCCGCGGTGTGGAATGAGCAACTGGGGCCACTTGTTAAATTACCCTTGCGGCCGGGGAGCGAAAAAGTAATTTCCGGCCTCGATTTGCACAGCGTCATCAGCGAAGCGGAAGAACAGGCCGAACGTATTCGGCTGTTATACGTGGCGACCACTCGGGCGGCCGATTATTTGGCGCTGTCAGCGGGAACATTCCTAGACGAACTGGAAAAGCCCACCGCGCCGTGGCTGAAGCTGTTGTCCGAGCGATTCGATTTGCAAACGGGTGCCTGCCGGACGACGCTGCCAGACGGCTATGCAACGCCAGCGGCGAAAATAACAACTGACGCGCCGACGACGAGCCGTCCGTCTGTAGCATCGCCGACCCAGGGCGATTTAGAACAGGCGCTCGACAAAGCAGCGAAACTTTCGCGAAACCAATCGGTCCCTGAGGTTGACGATCCGTGGAGCCGATTTGCCGAACCAGTGCTAGCCGATCCATCGGCACAACGGCGTTTCTCGGTCTCACGACTGAATGGCGAACTGCGATTGAAGTCCGATGCTACGGCTTTCGCTGCTGGGGCTGCCGACGACGACGATTTGCCAACCTCGCGCGGCGCTGCGGCTGACTTGGGAACCCTCGTCCATCAGGTGCTAGCTCGGGTCAAATTTGATGGCCCATCTAACGTTGCGGCAATCGTCCGTCAATGTGCTGAAGCAGCCGGCGGCGAGGCCGACGAGCATGTAGCACCTGCCGAGAAAATGATCGAAGAATTTATGCAGTCCGATCGCGCCCGGCAAATTGCCGTTGCCAAGGCGATCTACCGTGAGTTGGAGTTTTTGCTGGCGTGGCCGCCACACTCCGCCGGCAGGCTCTACTTGCAAGGATTCATCGATTGCCTGTATCAAGACGCCCAAGGAAAGTGGCATCTTTTGGATTACAAGACCAATCGCGTGGCACCCGATGCCGTCGAAACCGCCGCAAAGCCCTACCAAATGCAGTTAGGAGTTTACGCACTTGCGGTCGAACATATCTTGGGGCAACCGCCGGTGGAATTGGTCGTAAGTTTTTTGCGCCCCGCGGCGGAGCACCGGTTTGAATGGAACGATGCGCTGCGGCAGCGGACCGCGGAGCAGGTGACGATGGCCATCGATGCGGCACGCGGAATCCGGCACTAAGCCACAAGTGGAATCATAACGCCTTTGGTAATTTCGCGTGACCAGCGGTCGCAGCTTTATGAAGATCGATCCCCTCAAGCAGCGCGCTTTGCCGTCGAAGTGGTTCGCCAGCTGCGCGAAGCACGGTTTCGAAGCCTACTGGGCCGGCGGCTGCGTGCGCGATCAACTGCTGAGACGCACGCCATACGATTACGACGTAGCCACCAGTGCCCACCCGGAGGAAATTCGCCGCGTTTTTCAGCATCGCAAAACGCTCGCTGTGGGGGCAGCCTTTGGCGTGATGACCGTGGTCGGGCCACGCGGGGCCGGACAAGTCGAAGTCACCACGTTCCGGCAAGATGTCAGCTATAGCGACGGACGGCATCCCGATCGAATCGCCTTCAGTTCGCCGGAAGAAGACGCCAAGCGGCGCGACTTTACGATCAACGGCATGTTTTTCGATCCGCTGGAAGAGCGAGTCGTCGATTTCGTGGGGGGGCAAGCCGATGTGCAGCGCCGCATTGTGCGGGCCATTGGCAAAGCACGCCAGCGATTCACCGAAGACAAGCTGCGCATGCTAAGAGCTATTCGATTCGCCTCGATCTTCGATTTCGAGCTTGAGGAAGCCACGCTGGCTGCCATTTGCGAAATGGCCGATCAAATTACGGTGGTCAGTGCCGAACGAATCGCCGGCGAAATGCGAATTATGCTGCTGCATCCCTCGCGCATCGAAGCCGTGCGTCGGTTGCACGAGACGGGTCTGCTGAAAGCAATTCTGCCGGAAACGGCGGAAATTTCCGACGATCGTGAATCGGACCGTTGGGAAAGGAGCCTGTCGCTGCTCGGGGTGATCGAGGAATCGACATTTCCGCTCTCGATGGCGGCTATTTTTTTCACGACCGCAAATTCCGACTTGCCGGAAGTCGTCGGTCAGCGGTGGAAGCTTGCGCGGGATGAAATCGATCGATTCGCGTGGCTACTCGATCATCGCAGTGCGCTGGTCGGCGCCAGTCGGCGGCCGTGGTCGCAGGTGCAGCCGCTGATTGTTCACCCGGGCGCTCTCGAATTGATTCGGCTGCACGCGGCAGAAGCGGCCATCAGAATGCCAGTCGATTCGGCCGATGTCGAGTTTGCAACAGCGCAGCGGCAGCGGCCGATCGAGGAATTGAATCCGCCGCCGCTCGTCGACGGCAAGGATTTGATCGGTCTGGGAATTCCCCGCGGGCCGGTATTTGCGCAGCTTTTGAAAGCTGCGCGGGAGCGCAGTTGGATGGCAAGATCGAGAACCAAGCCGACGCACTGGCGCTGGTTTCGCAGCAGTGGCAAGCACATCGCCAGTATCGTCTTTGAGCAGCCCCTAGCACGGTCGGTTGGCCCGGACTAAACTGTGCGGCATGAATTGGCTCTCGTTTTCAATGCGTTGGTTCCATCTCGTGGCTGCCATGACCGTGGTTGGCGGCACCATTTTCATGCGCTTCGCCCTGGTGCCATCGGTCGGCGTGCTCGGCGATGAGCAAAACAACTTGCTGCGCGAAGAAGTTCGCCGCCGGTGGTCGAAGTTGGTGATGGCGTCGATCGCGTTTTTGCTGATCTCCGGTTTGACGAATTACATCATTATGTTACGCGACAGCAAAAGCGGCACGCCCGAATGGGAAGCTTGGCGGCATTCCTATAATGGGCTATATCAGGCCGTGTTTGGCGTCAAATTCACCTTGGCGATGGTCATCTTTTTTATCGCCAGTGCGCTGGCCGGTCGCGGCGAAGCGACGAAGAAATTCCGGCAGGACGCCAAATGGTGGATGAGCGTGAATCTGACGCTGGCGCTGATCGTCGTCGCACTGTCCGGAGTGCTGCGACTCACGCATATTGGCCCAACGCTCAACGCAGCCCCGGTTCCGGCCGCATCCTCGGAAAGTGGCAATGGATAAGAAGGCGAAAAAACGGATCGAGGTGTTGCAGCCGAAGTTGCAGCAACTGCGCCAGCAAGTGGCCGGCGCAAAAAAACAACTCGACGATCCGGATGAAGTGCAGCGGCTGGAAGCCGAAATCAAGGCCGTCGAGGCGGAGTTGGCGAAGCTGAGAGCGTCGTGAGCCAAACAATTTGTCGCAAGTCCGCTACTTCGTCACTACCGGCGTCTCAACCGGCACTTCTGCCACGCTCGCATCGCTGCTGCTGGCGCCATTTGGCCGGTAGACGCCAATCGATGCACGCCCTTCGCCGTTGAAATCGCCGACGACCGGCAAATCGCCGCCTTGGCCGAGATGCACGACGCGGTCGCCCGCATCGAGCTGATGGTTGTTGTTTGTGTCGAGATACCACGTGCCGTTACGGTACACGCCAATCTTCTCGATGCCGTCGCCGGTCCAATCGCCGACCACGGGAATGTCGCCGGCCTGGCCAAAGTGGCAATCAATATCTTCCGTGCCCCAGCGGCCGTCGCCATTCATGTCGAGATACCAATTGCCGTCGCGGAAGACGCCGATCCGGCGTAAGCCGCTGCCGGTCCAATCGCCGACCACGGCCCGTTCCACGGCGGTGCCATAGTGGAAGACGTGATCGATTAGCTCTTCGCGCATCTTGCCTTGCGGACCCAGTTGCATGCGACGGTGCCCGATGGCGGCGTCTTCTTCCTTCGGCGGAATATTCTTTTTGCGTTTGCCGGTGATTTTGTTCATGGGGTCGGGCAATCCTGGATCGGCCTGCACGGCGTGCGGATCGCGCGGCCAGGCGGGACCGAAGATGCCGATGTCGGCTTTGCCATCGCCGTCCCAATCGCCAACCACAGGCTGATCGTCGCGCGTGCCAAGTTTGGCCCACAGGTCGCCTGCGTCCCATTGGCCGTTGCCGTCAAGATCGATGAACCACTGGCCATCGACGTACAGTCCGAGCTCCCAAAACCCGTTGCCTTTGAAATCGCCAGCCACGGGAATGGCGTTTTTGATGCCGATGGTTTTGCGATGCACTTCATGACCATTGGCGTCGATGAAAATCCATTCGGCCGCCGTCATCTGGATGCTCGACCAATCGATCTTCGGCGCCGAAGCGCTGGCGGCGCTCACGGCCACGAATTGCGTTACTTCGCCGCGCGGATAACCGGCATCGACGATGCTCAGGTGCCACGTATAGCCCAGGGCATCGGCTCCGGCGATGTCGGGCCGATATGGCAGCGGCGTGTACGGCGGGATGAATAGCGCCGGCAAAATTGGTATCGAAGGCCCTGCCAGCGGCGGCGGTGAAACCAGCGGGTTGCTCGGCGGCGGGATGAACGGAACCCGCTGCACGGTGACTTCGCTGAAGTTGTTTTCCAGGGAATCCTGGCCGACCCCCAGCGTGATCGAGGCGATCACGTCGAAATTCGGATCGAACGAAAGCGGCGGAATGGCGGTCGGCGGTGTGTTGTGGTTGTCGGCCACACCGCCGGTGGTGCCCGGCGTGTCGATGCCGTCGATGAATCCGCCCGGCTGCAATTCGCGAACCAAATAGGTGCCGGCCCGTAAACCCGTGAATTGATAAAAGCCGGCGGCATTGGTTTTCGCGGTGAGCTGATGGCCCTGCGAATCGAGAATGGGATTGCCCGTGCCGTCGTACAACAGCAGCGTGACGCCGGCAATTGGCTTGTCGTTGGGCGTGCGTTTGCCGTCGCGGATGGTTTCGACATCGAGCAGCGTTTGGCCCGGCAACAGCACGATCGGCGGTCCATCTTGGAAGACGTATCCCGAAAGGCTGGCCGGCAGCTCTTCGCAGAAGTCGTAATGGATGCCCTCGGCGCCGGGACCCAGGATGATTTGGCTCAGCAAATCGGTCCCGCTGTGCGTGCCGATGGTAATGCCGCCGACGGTGCCCAGAATATCCATTCCTTCCAGAAATCCGCTCGGCTGATGCTCGAAGACGCTGTACGTGCCAGGCACCAGATTTTCAAACTCGTAATTGCCCTGGGCATCGGTCTTGGTGGTGGCGATAACGTGGCCGCCGGCATTGAGCAGATCGATTTGCACGCCGGAGAGCGGGATGTCGGTTTCCGATTTGAAGACGCAGTCGCCGTTGGTGTCGTTCCATACTTTGCCACTGAGGCTGGCCGGCAACTCTTCGCAGAAATCGTAATCGATGCCCGCGGCGCCGGGGCCGAGCACAATTTGGCTGAGCAAATCAGTGGCGCCGTGCGATCCAACCGTCACGCCGCCGACGGTGCCAACCATGTCCATGCCTTCGAGGAATCCAGTCGGCTGATGTTCGAAGACGTTGTACGTGCCGGGGACGAGATTTTCGAATTTGTAGTTGCCGTTGGCGTCGGTCGTCGTGGTGGCAACCACGTGGCCCCCGGCATTGAGCAAATCGATCTGCACGCCGGAAAGCGGAATGTCGGTTTCCGGTTCGTAGATGCAATCGCCGTTGGTGTCGTTCCACACTATGCCACTGAGGCTGGCCGGCAGCTCTTCACAGAAATCGTAATTGATGCCCGCGGCACCCGTGCCAAGAGCGATTTGGCCGAGCAGATCGGTCCCGCCGTGCGTACCGACGGTTGCACCGCCCACGGTGCCAAGGAGGTCCATGCCTTCCAAAAAACCGACCGGCTGATGCTCGAAAACGCTGTAGTTGCCAGGCGTGAGATTTTTGAATTTGTAATTGCCGCCGGCATCGGTTGTGGTGGTGACAACGACACGGCCTTGATTGTCGAGCAGATCGATCTGCACGCCGGAAAGCGGAATGTCGGTTTCCGGTTCGTAGATGCAATCGCCGTTGGTGTCGTTCCACACTTTGCCGCTGAGGCTGGCCGGCAACTCTTCGCAAAAATCGTAATTGATGCCGTTGGCGCCAGAGCCCAGGGTAATCTGGCTGAGCAAATCGGCGCCGCCGTGCGAGCCGACAATCACGCCAGCAACGGTGCCGAGCATATCCATGTCTTCCAGGTAGCCCTGTGGCTGATGCTCGAACACCTGGTACTCGCCCGGCGCGAGGCCCTCGAATTTGTAGTTGCCGCTGACGTCAGTGGTGGTCGTGGCAACGACCTGTCCCTGGGAATTCAGCAAATCGATTTGCACGCCAGAAAGGGGAAGATCGGTCGGCTGGTAGATGCAGTCGCCGTTGGTGTCGTTCCAAACTTTACCGCTGAGGCTGGCCGGCAGCTCTTCGCAGAAATCGTACTCGACACCGTTAGCGCCAGAGCCGAGTGCAATCTGGTTGAGCAAGTCGGTACCGCCGTGTGCGCCGACAATCACACCGCCGACCGTGCCGAGCAAATCCATGCCTTCGAAGTAGCCGGTCGGCTGGTGCTCGAAAACGCCGTAAGTTCCCGGCGCAAGATTGTCGAATTTGTATTGCCCCTGAGCGTTGGTCGTGGTCGTCGCCACAACCTGACCCTGGGCGTTGAGCAAATCGATTTGCACGCCGGCCAGCGGAATGTCTTGCGGGCCAAAGACGCAGTCGCCCTGCGGATCGGCCCACACTTTGCCGCTCAAACTGGCGGGCAATTCTTCGCAGAAATCGTAGTTGATGCCGTTCGCGCCGGAGCCCAAAGTGATATGGCTCAGCAAATCGGTGCCGCCATGCGTGCCGTCGATCTCGCCGGCGACCGTGCCGACCATGTCCATGCCTTCAAAGTATCCGGCCGGCTGATGCTCGAACACGCTGTAAGTGCCCGGGGCAAGATTCTCGAACTTGTATTGGCCCTGGGCGTTGGTCGTGGTCGTGGCCACCGTGTGACCTTCGGAATCCAAGAGATCGATCTGCACGCCCGACAGTGGAATATCGGTTTGGGGTTGGTAAACGCAGTCGCCATTGGTGTCGGCCCAAACTTTGCCGCTGAGGCTGGCGGGCAGCTCTTCGCAGAAATCGTAATTGACGCCGTGTACATCGGAGCCCAGGGCCACTTGCGTGATGGTGTCTGTGGCCGAGTTCAATCCACCAACGCTGCCGACCATGTCCATGCCTTGGAAATATCCGGCCGGTTGATGCTCGAACACCCCGTAGGTACCGGGCGCTAGATCGTCGAATTCATACTGCCCTTGGGCGTTGGTGGTTGTCGAACGGATGAAGTGACCTTGTGAATCCAGCAGATCGATTTGCACACCGGCCAGCGGAATATCCGTTGCTGGCTGATAGACACAGTCGCCGTTGGTATCGGCCCAAACTTTTCCGGCAACGCTGGCCGGCAGACATTCGCCGAAGTTGTAGTGGATGCCGTCTTGACCGCCGACCAGTTGAATGTCGCTGAGCGTGTCGGGATCGACCGATGTGCCGTCCGCCCCGCCGTCGACGGTTCCAACTTGTGAACCAACGTTCAGATAACCGCTCGGCTGTACCTCAGCCACGCGGTAATCGCCGGGCAACAGGCCGACGAAGGTATAATTTCCCTGCGCATCAGTGGTTGTGGTATTGCCGGTTGCCAGCCACTGGCTGCCGTCCCACTCGAGCAGGTTCAATTTGACGTTGCCCAGGCCTTGCTCGCCAGCATCGAGATGATTGTTCAGATTCTGATCGTAGTAGACCGTGCCGGAAAGCGTGATTGGCAGCGGAGTTTGCTTGAGGGTGAGCACCGCACCGGCTGTAAGATCGGTCTGATCGACCGCCGAAGGGGGCTGGTAACTATCGGTCGGCAGATCGAGCGTGCTGCCGGATGACGCATTGGCGGCGGCAAAGTTTTGATCGTAGGCATCCCAAAACAGCGCACTGCCTGTCGTATCTTGAAAATGCGGCGCGGTAAACGAGCCGGTCATGATGGAACGCTGGAATTCGTTCCCTTCGACGACCGCATTGACATCGACGGAACCATCTTCGGGATCGACAAATTGGGCTTCGTCGACATCGATCGAAAAAATCAGCTTGTCGCCTGCTGTGAAGCCTTGCAAGTTGATGACCAGTTGCTGTTCGCCATCAACGACTTGAAAGCCTATGACGGTGAAACCATTAGCTTGAACAATTTGAAAGGGCGAAGAGCCAAAAACGCCCTGGCCGCCAGGAGCTGTGTCAAAGAGAATCTCGCCGGAGGAGTATTTTCCGTTATGGTCTTTGTCGCCGTTGATGATGATTTGATTCAGTTGCGTGCCAGGCGATCCGCCTTGAAACGTGACTTGAATGACGTTGGGCGATTGATCGTTGCCACTGGCAGGATCGAGGTACACGGCGCCCAGATGGATGTCGGGCGTGGGGCTGGCCGTCAGCGGATTGCGAATTTCCAGTTGCTCAAACCGAGTGACCCGTAGTTTGGCGGCCATGCAATGAGGATCGCAGCGGCGCTTGCCGAAGCGCATGCCGGTCATCGATTTGCCCCAGCGGGCAAAGTTCCGCAAAATGCTCACGACTGCAACCTCCGTGTTGCTTTTAGCCCCTGCTATCGCAACGGAATTTGTTCTTCCGACCGCTGGGCTTGCACGCCGTTCACTCGGTCCAACTGCCACAAGCGAACCGTCGTGTCGAAACTGCCTGAAACCAGCAAGTTGCCTTGCGGATCGCTGGCCACGGCCGCGACCGAACCGGTATGACCCGAAAAACTGGCGGCGACTTTCTGCGTGCTCAAATCCCACACGCGCACCAGATTATCGCTACCGCCGCTGGCCAACCGCTGCGGTCCACAAAAACAAATGGCCATCACTTTTGCGTCGCCGCTATCGAGCGAAGATTTCTCTTGCCCCGTGGCCGCATCCCAGATGTTGATGTGTCGATCTTCACTGGCCGAGGCGAGCGTTTTGGCATCCGGCGAAATCGCTAACGCTCGAATTCGTTGATTGTGCGCTTGACAGTGCTGTTGCAGGCTACCAGTGTCGTAATTCCACATCGATATGCAGCCGTCGCGTCCACCGGCAACCAGAATCTTTCCATCGGGCGAGAACGTGATGGCCCGAATATCGCGCGAGGTGCCGTCGAATTGACGCAGCAGATTGCCGCTTTTCACGTCGTAGACGCGGATCACATTTTCAAATCCGGCCGCGGCGATCGTCTTGCCGTCGGGATGGAACTTCAGCGTGTAAATGGCGGCCGCATGCTGACCGAAGGCCTGGATGAATTTTCCGGTCGCGGTATTCCACAGCCGAATGGTGCGGTCATCGCCGGCCGTCGCCACCGATTTTCCATCGGGGCTAAACGCAATGGTGCGAACCCAATCGGCATGGCCGTGCAGCGCGAAGGCCAGTTTGCCGTCGTCGATGTTCCAAAGGTTCACCACATGATCGTCGCCTGCAGTGGCTAACAGCGTGCCAGCGGCATTGATTGCCACCGCCGTGACGACCGGCGCCGGATCGCGTGGCTGGGCCGACTTCAATCCGAAAGTGCGGAGCGATTCGTCGTTCAGAACCGCCTGCGCAAAAACCTGGCCCGGCTGCCAGCACGCGGCGCAGATCGAAAGGCTAAAAACACAAAAGACGCGGCGAGAAAAACGCGGCATGATGACGGAACTCGAGGAAAGCGGCAGAAGAACCTAATCTGGCCGAACTAGCATCGATCGATGCGTGCTAGCACGACAGCCGGCGGCGCATAGCGACGCTATTGGGTCTGGTGGTTGTATCGGCTCCAAACCGGGAGAGCCGACAAAGAAACTCGCCAGACACGACGATGAGGAAAAGCTTGCCGGTTAGCGAAGATTTTAGGTCCCTGGACCAAGCGGTACACTTGCCAAAGTCCACCAGACGACCGCGGCCACGCCGAGAACGAAGAGAAATATCAGACCGACAACAACAATTTCCAGAACCGAGAACTTCGGTCGCTCAGACATCGGTGGTTGCTCCAGCTACTCCTTGATCAAATCCTTCACCGTCATCCCGGCGGGAATCATCGGCAGCACGTGCTCTTGATAAGGCACTTCCACATCGAGCACGAATGGACCGGGGTACGCGATCATTTCTTTCAGCGCTGCGTTCAGGTCGCTTTTCTTCTTCACTGATGCCGCGCCGCACCCAAACCCTTTGGCGATTGTGACAAAATCTGGATAGCGCTCTGAAGGGCCGAGCCCATCGCCCTGACCAATCGCTTCTGGATGATCGATCGGCCCGAGATACGTGTGGGCACGATTTCCTTGATGGAAGCGATCTTCCCATTGCATGACCATGCCGAGGTGCTGGTTATTCAAAAGCAGCACTTTGACCGGCAATTTCTCGCAGTAGGCGGTGGCCAGTTCTTGAACGTTCATCAGAAAGCTGCCGTCGCCGTCGATATCGACGACGAGCTTGTCTGGATTGGCCGCCTTCGCGCCGATGGCAGCGGGCAACCCAAAACCCATCGTGCCCAGGCCAGAGCTCGACAAAAATGTTCGCGGGTGCATGAACTTATAAAACTGTGCGCCCCACATCTGATGCTGACCGACGCCCACGGAGATGATGGTGTCTTCACCGCGCGTCAGCTTCCACAATTCATCGATGGCATGCTGTTGCAGAATGCCATCGAACTTCGTGTCGTATTTGAGCGGGTCTGATTTTTTCCAGGCAGCAAGTTGCTGGTGCCATTCGCCCAGATCGTCGGGCACTTCAACCACTTTGTTCAGTTCGGACAGTGCGAATTTGATGTCGCTGACGACCGGAATATGGGCAGCTTTGTTCTTGTTGATTTCCGAGGGATCGACGTCGATATGCACGATAAAGCCGTGCTTCGCGAATTCCGATACTTTGCCGGTCACGCGGTCGTCGAATCGCACACCAAAGGCCAACAGCAAATCGGCTTCGTTCACGGCATAGTTCGAGTACACCGTGCCGTGCATGCCCAGCATGTCGAGCGATAGCGGATCGCTGGCCGGAAACGCGCCCAAGCCCATGACGGTCATGGCGACAGGAATTTTGGTTATGCGCGATAGTTCTCGCAGCTCTGCGCTGGCTTCGCCGCTGATGATGCCGCCGCCAGCATAGATGATGGGTCGCTTGGCGCGTTTGATCGCCGCGGCCACTTGCCGAATTTGTTCCGGCTTAGCTCGACGGTCCTCGACATGGTAGCCGGGCAAATTCATCGGCACGTTGTAATCTGGCTCGACCGCTGCATTCTGAATGTTCTTTGGCACATCGACGAGCACGGGGCCTGGGCGGCCGGTCGTGGCAATGTGAAAGGCCTCGCGCATCACGCGAGCCAGATCGTTCACATCGGTCACCAGATAATGGTGTTTGGTGATGCCACGGCAGACTTCGACGATGGGAGTTTCCTGAAATGCATCGGTGCCAATGACCGGCGTGCCAACCTGGCCGGTTAGCGCGATCAGCGGAATGCTATCCATCTTGGCGTCGGCGATGGCCGTCACCAGATTCAGAGCACCAGGGCCGCTGGTGGCCATGCAGACACCGGGTTTGCCCGTGGTTCGGGCGTAACCCTGGGCTTCGAAGGCCCCACCTTGCTCGTGGCGCGGCAGAATCGTGCGGATCTGATCTTTGAAGCGGGTAAGCGCCTGATGCAGCGGCATGCTACGCGCCGCCCGGATAGGCAAAAATGATATCGACGCCGTGATTCACGAGCGACTGCACGACAACGTCGGAACCGGTCACTAATCCGCTACTGGTGCGTGGTTTGGACGCTGTGGCCACAAAAGTCCTCTGGGGTTAACACTTGCCGCCTGGCTGAGTCGGATGGAAGCTGTTCTATCGCAACACATTAGGATATGCGGCAAACGGCATCGATGCAATCGCAGCACATCCCTGCGAGCCATTGGCTGGTTGGCTGGCAGGACAGTTATTCGGGTCGTACGGTTCGGTCGGGGTGCAGCAATTCGCTTTGACCGGATTTTGCGATCGATCGATTATTTGCGGCGCAGCCCCCGGTGGAAGCGGGGCTATCGAGACCAGTGCTGAAAGCGACGGTTCACGATGCGCCAACTGCCAACAGTCGGGCCGTACCAGTCGTTCGATCCTGAGCTTGTCGTCGGGCGGGTCGGCTCGAAGTGCAACTCGGCGTCGGCGGCGAACCGGCCACAGTATTCATCCGGCCCATCGTCCTGCGGCTGCGGATCGGCAAGGCGGATCATGGGGTCATTTCTTCAAACGACGAGCGCGTCCAATACTCACCCTCTAAGTAGACGGGCCGGCAAAAAAGCTTTCGATCTGACGTTTTCGGCGGCTAATTTCCGAGATGCATGATTCGATTTTGAATCAGCAGGTGACATCTGTCGGGTGTGCGTCGGCACAAAGGCGATGGATCGTGCCTGGAAAGCCGAAAGACGTCGCGATTTGGTTTCAAACTGCCCCGAGTGTCATTTTGTACGCGGCGACTCGGAGGATGTTAAGTCCCAAGGCGCGGAGCATCGCCGCATAGGTCACTTTCGCCAAGCCGCGAACTCGCAAATGAGCCATGCCCAGTTGGTGTTTGAAGCGTGACATGGTTGCTTCAATGCCCGCTCTCCAGCGGTAGCGTTCACGAAACGCTGGGCTGGCATCCTGGAGTCGTCGTGTCCGTTGTCGCACCCGATCGTGAGTGTACTGCCAGCGACGATCTTTGCGGCCGACGGCCGAGGCTGGACAGCAGTCTCGGTGCGGACACAACTGACAGACCAGCGGGTCGAACAATACCTGGATCCGCACGTCCGCCACGCTCGTTTCGATCGGCTCTTGTCCCGCTGGGCATCGGAGGATGCGTCCTTCATCGTCCAGTTCAAAGTCTTCCAGCGTCCACCGGCCTTGCCGCTTTCCTTTGGCTGTCATGGTTGGCGAGACGATCTCCACATCGTGCTTTCGTCCCGTTTCCAAACATTCCTTCGAGCCGTAATGCGAATCGGCTAACAAAGTGTTGGGCTTCACGCCGCACTGGGTGGCGTCTTCGAGCGCTGGTTCTAAGGCAGTTTGATCATGCACCGTCAGTGGTCCCACCGCCACATGCGTGATCAGATCGGGCTTCGTCGGCTGCGATTCGTCAGCAGGCGACGTACCGTCTTCCGCATACGTTTCCATCACCTGCACCAGGTAGCCTACACCGCGGTGTTTGTTGTAGCGGGCGTCGGGATCGGCTGGGTTCACAACGCCGTCGCAGTCATGCTTGCAGGGCGGTCGTACCGCCACGGGTGAGTTCAAATCGGGGGCTACCTCACACTGTTCCTGGAAGATACGCTCCAGCAGTTGGAAACTGTCGAGTTGTGCCGCTGTGGTCGGCCGAAATTGCTCGACCAAGGCGTACACATCCTGGGCCGCTTCCGGCAACCGCCGCTTCGACTCACTCGGCCGCGTGTCGGCAAAACACCCATCGCCTTGCCGCTCGACGTACTTACGTAATACCTCGGCATCGACAGCGGCATAGAGTTCAGGAAGCTTCCGCTTCAGTTCTCGGAGGAACTTGCTAGTCGCTTCGACAAGAATCCCCAATCGAGTGAGGCCGCGGATGGCGGAACGGACGGCCGTCGAATCGAGACGCTGCTTCGTGGTATCCACGCCGACTTCTTGGATCAGCCTGTCGGTTAAGGTACGGAACAGCACCTCGTCCAATCCCAGTTCCAGGATCCGACGACGGTAGTTGCGGAGCGTGCGCTCACAAAGGTAGGCGTCCGGTTCGTGGTGAACGTCAAGTGCGTAGTGCCAGGCAATGTTCAAGGCCACCGCTTCGGTCGTTTGCTGATCGGTCAAATCGTGCAATTGCTGCAAGATCAATGCGCCTAGCGCGACCGATAGGTCTTTGCTCGGACGGCCAAAATCGTCCCGGAAACTGGCCGCCAATTCCCGCAACGGCAAGTGTCTCAGCAAGTAATCACGAAACACACCAGCCCAACTCTGCTCCAGCAACCTTCGCCGTTGCCGGCCAAGGCATTCCCACGGATCGAATAGAACGCCGCTCTGATGGTCGCGTAGAGTTAACATCCTGCCAATCTAGCGCCTGGATGGCTATTCGCAAGGCCAAACGCCTCGACTTTTTGCCGGCCCATCTAAGTTAGTCTTATCTCGATGCACTCAACACTTGCCGTCCGGCATCCGATGTCCTGAACCACGCGGACCACACGAAGGAAAGGTTTGCAGTCATTGAAACCGGTGATCCGTCTTCCATTTTTCCTGCGAGCCATCCTTTCGTTATCAAGGATGGAATGACAGTTGCGATGTCGTTCAGATGTATTCCGTGAGGGCCATCGCGGAAATAGAAAGACTTTGGGTTCATCGGATCGTATCGTTCTCCAGAAAATTCCAAGCATATGGCCTTAAACAACTGCTCAAGATTCTCAGTGTCGTCTTGACATTCATTAAGGATCAGCAACTCGAGTGATGCGATATCCACAACTCATTCCTTTATGTCTTCGGGGGAGAAGAAAAGGTGTCAGGAAGGCTCTGTAGAAAACTCGCCGGTTGATAAGAATCATGGCATTGTGAGTGAGGACCATCAAGTACAGGTCGCGGCATCGGCTGTGGTAGCTGCGTCCCGAGGTATGTGACCCTTGACGCCGTTTGACCATCGACACGACCGTCTCCACTTGGCAACGATCGCGATAGGCCATGCGGTCGAAGCGAACTTGCATCAGCCGACGATAATGTCCGCGGGCGGGTTTGTTGGTCGGTCGGCCGATGGCCGGCGGAAGGATGGTGCGAATCCCGTGCTGCTGCGCACGAAGTAGTGATTCGGTTCAGAATCATATCCCGCGTCGGCGCAAATCCGCTCCGGCCGCACGCAGCGCAGCGCTTCCTCGAGCAAGGCTCGGAACTCGTCCACGTCTGGTCGCGGGCCGCGTCCGGCGCGCGCCAGCCAGGAGAAAGTGGGTGCGAATGTCGCAGACCAGGCCGAGCTTGGGATAACGATGGTAAACGACGGTTTTCCAGGGGCTGGTGACGCGCACTCGCCGCCTCACGAAGTACGCGCTGGCGCTGGTGGATTCCAGGCCGGTCGAGTCGGCGGCCACGGATTTGACGCGCCGCCGCTGGCCAAAGTGCAGGCGGATCGATGCCTCCAGCAGTCGACGCACCGGCGCGAGCTTCAACAGCCGACACGAGGCCTTTTGCAACGTGGTGAAGTGCGGAATCGTCCGCAAGGCAAGCACTGGAACCAACAGCGGATTATCACGCAGCTGCGCGACCACGCCGCGGTAATCGGTGCCGCAAAAGTTCTTCAGCACCAAGCAGGCGAACAACTGGTGCTGCGTGAACTTCTTGGGGCTGTTCCGGTGGGCATAGGCCGGCAACCCTCGTCGCGCTGTGGCCAGCGCCGCCACGGCCACCGCCCTGGGAGATTTGCTTGTCGTCACCCACTCTGTACGACGTGTTAAGGGGTGTGAGTTTAGCTAGCACGAGGAGATTTCTACAGTGCCGTCCCGACACCTTTGTTTCACCTGGGGCATCAATTTGACTGCGAATCAATCGATAGAATCGCGCCCTTAAGCCCGGCTGATGACACCTCAATCTTGATTTTGCCGCTGGCTTTCCGCGATTGAACATAGATCCGTAATCTACCCTGGTACACATGGCGGGAAGTCGATTTGTAATCTTCAGTGCTTTGAAGATCCGCGTTTTCAATGCCGAGAATTCGCCCAGGGCCTGAAATATTGCACTCGACGAGATTTGCAGCATCCGGCACAAGCGTTTCATCTTTATCAGTCACATCCAATTCAATTTGCGTGACATCATGGCCATCGGCTTTGAGTGCCGTCGCGTCGGCAGTCAACACCAGCTGCGATGGCGCCCCAGCCTTTCGAAGATCGAACATCGTCACAGTCTCCCCTTTCTTGCCGACGGCTTTTACCACACCGTGATCAAAACTGAGCTGCCATGTTAAAACCTCGCCGGGCGCATGTGACTTGCTGCCCAGTGATTCCCCATCGTGAAAAAGCTCAACGCGATCGCAGTTTGTAAAGCAGTAAATTGTTGGCTCTGCCGTCGGTCTTCTCAAACGCCGCCCGGCGCCAATTCCTCGCGTTGACAAATAGACGACGGGTTCATCGGTCCACACGCTCTTGCGGAAGTAATACTGATTTTTTGGGAAACCACTGAGATTTAGCAATCCTGCCCCGTTAGCGTGTGACGGCCAGACGCCGGCTTCGCCCAGATAATCAATGCCGGTCCACAGAAACTGTCCGGCGATGTATTCGAATTGCCAGGCTTGCCAAGCTTCAAAAGTGTGAAAATTCTCACTGCCGTAAATAACACGCGCCGGATTGGCGGCGTGGTCGCCGGCATAGAGCCGCTCCATATAATTGTAACCTTCGATGTCGAGCAAATTCTTGAAGAGATTGGTCGCGGGAAAGGCGCATGCGGCGGTGACGGGACGTGTGGCATCGACGGTTTTCACATCCTTGATCAACCGTTCGGCAATCGGCCGTAGCACCGGAGAATTTGGCGGAAACGGATCGTTATTGTAGTCGATTTCGTTGCCAATGCTCCACATGATAATCGAGGGGTGATTGCGATCGCGCATCACCATATCGTGAATGTCGATATCGGCCCACTTTTCAAAATCGCTGTGATAACCGTCAGTGCCAGGGTCACCCACGTTGTGGCCGATAACCCACTTCTTCTTACCGCCAGTCCACTCATCGAAGCCTTCGTCCATCACCAAGAAGCCCATCCGATCGCAGAGGTCCAGAAACTCCGGTGCCGGCGGATTGTGACTGCACCGGATGGCGTTGCAGCCGGCCTTTTTGAGGAAGTTCAATCGACTTTGCCAAACTTGGATTGGCACGGCAGCCCCGAGTGCGCCGGCATCATGATGTAGGCAAACGCCTTTGAGTTTCATGCCCTGGCCGTTGAGCGAGAATCCTTTGTTCGGATCGAATGTAATCTTGCGAATGCCGAATGGAGTTTCGCACACATCGACGGTCGCCCTGTCGCCTTTGATCTGGGTGTGAACGCGATATAACGCAGGATGGTCGGGCGACCACAGCGCAGGTCGTACAACGTTTGCCACTGTAGTGAACTCTTTCTCACCGCCTCCTGGCACGGAATTGCTTTCTTCTTTGGAGGCGACGATTTTCCCTTCCGCGCCGATGATTTGTGTCACCACCGTCACACTTGCGATTTCCGGCCGCTCGCTCTGCACGAGCGTTTTCACATTCACCTCCGCCGCGTCTGCTGAAACATGCGGCGTCGTGACAAACGTCCCGTAGGTGGCAACATGGACTTTGTCCACGACATTCAAAAACACGTTCCGATAAATGCCCGAGCCGGCATACCAGCGTGAGTCGGCGTATTTGCTGTGGTCGACTCGAACGGCAATCACGTTCTTGGCGCCGAATTGAATCGCTGGAGTTAAATCGCAAGTGAAAGAGCTATAGCCATACGGCCTCTCGCCGACTTGTCGGCCGTTGCACCAAACCGTGCTGTGGTTACTGACGCCGTCGAAGCGAACTGAGATGACTTTGTTCTTCAGTTCCGCGGGGACGGTGAACGTCTTGCGATACCAACCGACTCCGCAGGGCAAAAATGCGGTGCAACTTGCCAGCTTCGGATCAAACGAGCCTTCCACGCTCCAATCGTGCGGCAGGTCTAATTCGCGCCAATCGCTGTCATCGAATGACAGATCGGAAGCGCTCGGAGTGTCGCGCAGGGAGAACCGCCAGTCGTCGTTGATTGAAAGCTCGCGGACGTTTGCATTCGGTATGACTGTCGCGTCGCGCTCGGCCGCAAAAGCCGGATGCCCATCGGCAATGACTAATGCTATGAACGTCACTTGAGCAAAGAATCTTGTCATTCTGGCTTGTCCTTATCGTCGATAACTCTTTTTCGGGGTGAGATCCGCAAAATCACTCTGGCTAGACGTGTAATTTGCTTCCGTCTGCCCGCGGAAAATTGTATAATACGGTAAGTGTTTGTGGCTCGCGATGGGCTATGACCCAGCACTCGACAAACTCTGCGTTCGGAAACTCGATCTGGCCCCAAACGACGACGCACTTCGTCCACCGTTTGACGTCGCCGTTCAGGGCTCACCAGTTTCCCTGGGCGGCCTCCCGCAGAATCTCCATGTCCAAGGCCTGGTTCGCCACCAACTTCTTCAACCGCGCAGTTCTCCTGCTGCAGAGCTTTCAGTTCCTTAGCCATCGTCGGCGCCATCCCACCGTACTTCTGCCACCAGCGATAGTAGGTCTGTTCCGTGATCTCCAGCAGCTTGCAGACTTCAGGAACCTTCTGGTGTTTGCCTAGCTCCGCGTCGGCTCGACGCAACTTGGCAATGATCTGCTCCACACTATGACGCTGCTTCATACAAGAATCCTTTCCGGGCCTCCCGGCCCGTCAGGATTCTCTCACTTCCGCTGGCACAATTTTAGGGGAGATGGTCACTCTTCGTGCTTAGACGTGTTTTGAGCCGGTCAGACAGGCACCTCGGCTTGACGGGGTTTGACGATTTGGCCATCATTCACCGCCCAGCAGACAGCCGGCAGATGCTTGTCGCTTTTCTGGCGGTCGGCGGAAATAAGTCGGCCCAAAAATCTCCAGCGTGGAGTTCAATCGATGTTTATGCGATTGCATTCATTCATCGCCGTGTTGATGTTAGCATCGCTTGTTGGCTCCGCAGCCAGCGCGGCAGAAGGTGTTCAGTTCAATTACCGATTGCCGCAAGTTGGCGATCGATCGTCGCACCTGGCGCAGTACGATTTCGACTTGAATATTGCCCTGGCGCAGGCAGGCAAAACGGTTTCCAACAAGAAGCAAGTGAAGACGCGCACCGTGCAGCGGCAAGTCACGGTTATGCAAGTTGCAGGCGATCGGGCTTTGAAAGTGCAAGTGAATTATGTCAAAGCGCAGGAACGAACCATTCGCGGCGATGACGAAGCGGAATCTAGCACGCTGCCGATCGAGGGGAAGTCGTACCTGGTCGAACGCCGGGGCCTACCCTTTCCGCTGGTGATTACTGCTGCCGATGGCAAGGCTGTGGCGGACGACGAGCGGACTTTGGTGGCCGGAAATATGGACAGCATTGGTTATCGCAACCAGCTGGGGCGTTTCTTGCATGGCAAATCGGTGAGCATCGGTGAAACGCTGCAACTGCCCAAGGAAATGGCCGCCGAATTGTTGGGGATGCGCGAGGCCAATGGGGATGCTCAGCGTTTGGAGCTGAAGCTATCAGGAACCCATCGAGAGTCTGGCCGTCGGATCGCCGATTTTGCCACCGTTCTGATTGTAAAGATGGGCTCCAGCAGCACGCTCGATTTAAGCGGCGATCTGCAAATTGATATCGATACGTGCCGCGTTATCGCCGCCGACTTCTCCGGTTCGATTAGCTCCCGCGACGCACAGGCCGATCACGGCGAAGTGGTCGACGTACTGACCGATGGCACGCTGAAAGTCGCCATCAAATCGCAGACGGTCCGATAGATCGCTAGTCTTTTCATCCCCGGACCGTAAGCCAAAATGCCGGAGAGGCGGGATACGGCAATATCGCTCTATTTGTTTCCGGCCGCCGGTCGATTGCGAGCAGCTTCGTCGAGCATATCTTGCCATTCTTCTTCGGTGCGATTGGCTTTTTGCTTGTAAATCAGCGGCGGGTCGTGCCTTTCGTCGTAGACTTGGATGCCGTCTTGAAGCGGGATCGTGAATAAGTTGTCATCCAGCGGTTTGTTCACTTCAACTTTCACAACTCGCAAATCGCGCCGCAGCGAAATGGCATGCTCTTTCAGTTTTGGATCATACAGCGTGTATCCCTGCTTCTCTGGGAACCAAAGACCTGGGGCAATTTCGCGATAATCGTCCAGATAATTCTCGGCCAATGGCTGCACGTAGTCGAACATCGCCTCGTCGATTCGGCTCCTGAGTTTCAATCTGTTCACTTCCGGCAGGTTATCCAATGTTTTATTTAATTCGGTTTCAGTTTCAGAAATTTTGCCCGATACCTGGCTGGCGATTTCTAATACCTTGGCCGGCGTCATAGCATCGCTGGGAAGATAAAAGGTTACGTGGCCATAAAGACGATGATCGTTCTTGCCAACAAACAGTCGGCGGCGTATCTGACGATTATCCAGAATCCAGCAATCGTGACCGCGGAATTCTTTCGAACCCGCGTTTTGAAAATCTTCCGGTCGTCCGTAAATGCGGCTAATTTCCTCGGTGGTTTCCGAATTCTTCGAGAAAGAGTATGAATGCGGTCCCATCTGCAGCCAGGTTAAATTTGCGAAGAGATCACCCAAGCCTGACGGTTCGTTCCCAAACGTATATTGTTCTTGCGTCTCAGAGTCGGGACGTTCGTCGACAGTCAGGCGTTGACCATCCCAAACCCGCAATTCATAACGAGCTTCGTGCCAGCGATCCAGCTTTCGCATGCGTTTTTCGTCAAACGCAATTTCCAGTTCTTCCACCATGGTGGGGCGCAGATCGCAAAACCGCTCGGCAGTGATTTCTGCTTCTGGAACCGTCTTCTTGAGTTCCTCGATCCGAGCTTTGATCGCTTCAGGAGGGCGAGTCCACTTGCCGAGCATTCGAAGATGGAAGCTGCGAACCGCATCGAACTTCGCTTCGTCGCGAACAATCTCTTTAACAAGTTCCGCGGCGGAGGGCGTCGGCTGTGTTTCTGACGGATTCATCGCTTCCAGCGGTGCTGCGTAACCCGATTCGTACAGGAACGTCAGCAGCATCCAAGCGATGCCGATTCGCCAAGCCATTTGAAGTGCCATAGTAGGTACACTCACACCTGTTGCTGAAAGCCGCGGCGGGCATGGCTTTAGCTTAGCGGATTGCCACGTAAGATCAAAACTTGCCGTCGATTGGGTGCGATCAAAGCTTATGGGGCAACGCCTGCCAGCTTTCATCCCGGAGGGATGTCAGCCATTAGCCAGGGGTTGAGACTTGCGAAACCCCCGGTAACGCAGCGCGAGCAGATGGTCCGCATCCTGAAGGGATGGCAGCACGGGGCGGAATATCGGCGCTGGCATCCCGCCGGGATGCGAAGGCGCGCTCAGAATCTCTTTCCGGTGGCGCGCTTCCGCGGCCACCGACTAATGGCTTTGATCCATGCCGGATCGCCCGTCAACTTCGAAATTCGCAGAATCTTCTTTGCAATGGTTGCCGCCAACAGCGCCGCGGTGGCGAGGACGCAGCCGATGGAGAGCAGCATCGGGGCGGTGACCTACCAGGGGGAATCTGCCAAGCCGAGTTGGACAAGCTGCCAGCGGTGATCGTCGCCGCTGGACCAGGGCCAGGAAAGGCTGATCTCGCTGGAGTATAGCACCGCGACGACTGCCGAGATGGCAATGGCCGAGAACATCGATCGCAGACTGAATTGCCAGCGCGAGAGTTGGCGACGTTCCCAGCGTTCAAACACCACGGCCACTGACAAGAGCAGCAAAAGCGAAGCGACGATGTCCAGAATGAGCGCCGGCGGGTCCCAATGCCAATCGATTCCCGTGATCGACTGACTGATTTTGCCGGTCGCCAGATTGAATTTTTCAGCCCATATGATATCCCGCAAAAAGAGAAATCATTGGCCAACCATGAGCGACCGTTTCATGGTTTTCCAACAGGTTGATGCCCCAAGATAGCCAATGTCGCCCATCGACTTGGCAATCGGCCAGCGCGGCACCCACAACAAGCAGCGCGATCAGCGTCGTGAGATGCAGCTGATACCACGGGCGGTTGGCGGATATCGGTGGAATTTCTGCCATCATCGCTCTGGCACAAGCGGCACGGCTCGATGTCCCGCGCTACTCGTGTTTCCCTTGATTCTTTCAGCTCGAACGTCGTGCTCGTTGTGTCGTTGTGGTAATGCCCTCCGGCGGTCAGAATTGGACCACGACGGCACCACGGGCACAACGCCGATGTCTGGTTCCCACGCTCTGCGTGGGAACCTGCTGCCGAGACGCTCTGCGTCGAGTATTCATTTTGATCCTAGTCATCCGGCTTGGTTCTTGATGTAGAGCGTGGGAACGAGAATGGCGGGCCTGGCGCGAATTGGAAGTGTAGCGTGTTTTGCCCCCGGTCGGCGATCGGGGGCAAAATGGGGGCGGATTGGCCGATTTGTAGGGCCGAATTGATTGACACTTGCCACGGCTGCCAGTAGTCTAAATGGATGGCAGGCAACGCCTTTGGTTGCGCCGGGGTTGACCGCTGACCGTTCGGCTTGTGGGGCATTTCCGCGCCTTGCAGGTGGTCGCCGGAATGCTGCCTGCTGTTCAGGGTGCCTTCGCTTGACTATTCTCGCCGGTGGGGCATGCGCGCTTCCGGTCTACGGCAATAATCATGGCCAATTTCGCTGAAATTCTGATTCGCAAAAAGCTCATCAGCCCCGACCAATTGGCTGAGGCGAAAAAGCTTTCCAAGGAATCACGCAAGAGCATTGCCGAAGAGCTAATCCGCCTGGGTTACGCCAGCGGCGAAGATGTGATGCGGGCGATGGCCCAAGAACATGGCATGGACTTCGTCAACCTGAACGAAGTCGTCATTCCGCCGAATATCGTCGAATTGGTGCCGGAATCGGTGGCCCGCGAAAACGCCGTGCTGCCGCTGGCTGAAGACGACGGAACGCTCAAAGTGATCATGAGCGATCCCTTGGATTTCGATACCCGGGAAAAGCTGCGGTTTATTCTGAACCGCAATATCGAGGTGGCCTTGGCACCCCGCGAAATGATTTTGGAGGCCATCAACAAACATTATGGTCAGGTCGATGGCGAAAGCGCCGACTCGATGCTCCAGGAATTCACGGATACAGCCATCGATTTCACCGAAACCGCTGACGAAACGGCTACAACTGAAGAAACCGTCGATGAATCCAGTGCCCCAATCGTCCGGCTGGTGCAGCTCATTATTAACGAAGCCGTGCAATTGCGGGCATCGGACATTCACGTCGAGCCGTTTGAAGATCGGCTGCGCATCCGCTACCGGATCGACGGTGTGCTGATCGAACGCGATAGCCCGCCAAAGCGGCTCATGGGCGCCCTGCTATCACGCATCAAGATTTTGGCGAAAATGGACATTGCCGAGCGCCGCCGGCCACAGGACGGACGGATTAAGATTACGGCTGGCCAGAAGGAGCTGGACCTCCGCGTCAGTATCCTGCCCACCAATCACGGCCAGTCGGCGGTCATGCGGCTTTTGGATAAAGACAACATCCGAGTGGGCATCCGGCAGCTGGGGCTGGCCGAGAACGAATTTCGGATCTTCAAGCAGCTGATCCGTCGCCCCAACGGCATCATCCTGGTGACCGGGCCTACCGGCTCTGGCAAGACCACCACGCTGTATGCCGCCTTAAATGAAATGAACCGGCCAGACACCAAGATCATCACCGCTGAAGACCCGGTCGAATACTATCTGCCGGGCATCAATCAGGTCGAAGTGAGGCACAACATTGGGCTCGATTTTGCGAAGATCATCCGGGCCATGTTGCGGCAGGCCCCCAACATCATCCTCGTCGGCGAAATGCGAGATAACGAGACGGCCCAAATGGGAATTCAGGCTTCTTTGACGGGACACTTGGTTTTCAGTACATTACATACGAACGATGCGCCCGGGGCTATTACACGTATGATTGATATGGGTGTACCGGCCTATTTGGTGTCCAGCAGCATTATTGCGGTGCTTGCGCAACGCTTGGTGCGCGTTGTTTGCTCACGTTGTAAGCAGCCGTATCAGCCTGCCGAAAGCGTGTTGGAAGCCGCGGGCATCACCCCCGAAATGGCCGCCAAAGCAACCTTCATGAAAGGCCGCGGCTGCAACAGTTGCTCGCAAGGCGGCTATCGTGGTCGAATCGGCATTTATGAATTAATGATGATGTCGTCTCGAATCCGGGAATTGGCGTTCGAGGGAGCGCCCACGCAAGTGATTCGGAAAACGGCCGTTAGCCTTGGCATGACAACGCTTTACAACGACGGTATTGCGAAGGTGCTCAAGGGAATCAGCACTATCGAAGAAGTGTTCCGCGTTGCGAAGAAGGTGGAAGAATGATTCCGTCGCAGATTTGCCAACTCGCTTGCTCTGTATCAGCAGAGAGTGGCTCGAACTACCGAAACTGGCCGCCGTTACGAGCAATAAGCTTCTTTAGTAGGAACAGTTAAATCGCTATTTGGATTGGTTTGTTTGCATCAGGGTTTTGTGATCGAGCCGATTTCGATTCGGAGGGGACTGAGAGGTAATACGCTTGACTCTGGCATCCGCCAAATTGCCCGGCTGTGCAATCCAGCGGCCGAAAGTGCTGCAATGCTTGCATCGGTCGACGACGCGGCGAATAATCCTGCTGACAACCAGCGCGGTTGGGGCCAACCCCACGCACTTTTCCATCGCTTCATTCGCAGGGCCGACGAGCCAACAGCGGGGGAGCCAATCGCGGTTGGGCTTGGTTGTGGGACAGGGGTGCTCGGGAGGAGAGCGGAAATACGGCGCGTGGCGCTGATGCTCGTCTTGGTCCAACGAATCTGTTCGGCCATTGTTTACGCTAGAGGTCTATTTACGACAGGTCTATCAACGACATGGGCACGCTCTTAATCGATAAACTCCTGCACGCAGTCGTCAAGCAAAACGCGAGCGATTTACACATCGCCGTTGGCCAGCCGCCAGTTTTGCGCCTGCACGGCCGCATGCGAAAGCTCGAGACCAAATCGCTCGAAGCCGACGACACCGTCGCCCTGATGAAGAGCATTTCGCCCGACCGGTGCCAGCAGGAACTGGCCGAAGTGGGCGGTTCCGACTTCGGCTTTGCCTTCGGCGACTATTGCCGCTTCCGCGTTTCCATCTTCAAGCAGCGCGGCAACGTCGGCATGGTGCTGCGGCAAATTCCCAAAACTCTGCTCACATTCGAGCAACTGGGCACACCGCCCATTATTAAAAGCCTCTGCCATAAGCCCCGCGGTTTGTTCCTGGTCACCGGCCCCACGGGCTCCGGCAAGAGCACCACACTGGCCAGCATGATCGATTACATCAACGACAACCTTGATCACCATATCATCACCATTGAAGATCCGATCGAGTTCTACCATTTCCACAAGAAATCGACCGTCAATCAGCGTGAGGTCGGCGTCGATGTGCCGAGTTTTTCGGAAGCCATTCGCCGCGCTTTGCGACAAGACCCCGACGTAATTCTGGTCGGAGAAATGCGCGATCTGGCGACCATCGAAGCCGCCATTACTGCGGCCGAAACGGGCCACATCGTGTTTGGCACGCTGCACACCACCGGTGCGCAAGGCACGGTGAACCGTGTGATCGATGTGTTTCCCACCAATCAGCAGGAACAGATTCGCGTGCAGCTCTCGACCGCCATCATCGGCATCTTGTCGCAGGCCCTGTTGCCGAAGATCGGCGGCGGTCGTGTGGCGGCGTATGAAATGCTGGTCGTCGATTCGGCCATCGGCAACCTGATTCGCGAAAACAAAACCTTCCGCATCAATTCCGCCATCCAGACGGGCGCCAAAAAGGGAATGCAGCTCTTGGACGACCACTTGTTCAAGCTCTGGAAAGAAGGCAAGGTCATCGAAGAAGAAGTGATGGTCAAAGCACAAAACGCGGATGAACTGAATAAACGCATCGTCAATGCCCAGCGCGGCATGTTCGACGATGAAGCCGACGTGGAACGCAAGGCACAACAGCAGTTAAAGGAACCGACCGGAGCAAAACGTTAAGAAAGATATCGCAACCCCGGCCTTCCGACCGGGGCTATGCCCTGACCCCTGATACCTGACCCCTGTTTCCCATGGCCATTCGTCGTATCGGTCAAATCTTTGTCGATCTCGGCTTCATCACCGAAGATCAGCTTGAACTGCTTCTGGAAGAACAGAAGCGGCGCTCCGGGGAACTATTGGGTAAAGTCGCTGAATCGCTCGGCTACATTACCGAAGATCAGCTCGCTCAGGCCTTGGGCGAGCAAATGGGCATGCGGGTTATTAATCTTTCCGAAACCAACGTGCCCCCCGATGTGCTGGCAAAAATCACAGAGCCGATGGCCCAACTCTACCGTGTGGTGCCGATCGAATTCTCCGAAGACACGCTCACGGTCGCCATGTGCGATCCGCAGAAGCTCACCATTCGCGACGAGCTGCGCACGTTCCTGGGCTATAACATCAAGGGCCAGGTGGCCACCGAGCGAGATATTCAGCGCGCTCTGCAAAAGTGGTACGCCACGGGCAGCGAAAGCGTAGAGAGTCTTGTGTCCGACATGGAGCAAGACGACGAACTGCGCGAAGCCGCCGAAGCGATGGAAGGCGACGGTCCGCTCGATCTCACCAGCGTCGAGGCCATGGCCGACAGCGCCGGTGGCGCAAACTGCTCAACATGGTTTTGCTGATGGCCATTCGCGACCATGCCAGCGACTTGCACTTCGAGCCGTTCGAAGACGAATTCCGCATTCGCATCAAGGCCGACGGCGTGCTGTACGAAATGGTTCCCCCGCCGCGGCACCTGGCGTTTGCCATCACCACGCGCATCAAAGTAATGGCCAATTTAGATATCGCCGAACGTCGGCTGCCGCAAGACGGCCGTATCGAGCTGAACGTCGGCGGCCATCCGGTCGATATGCGCGTCAGCGTTCTGCCCACCATGTTCGGCGAAAGCGTCGTCATGCGAGTGCTCGATCGCATCGGTCGTGCAGCTGAATCTGAACAAAGTCGGCATGGATGCCCGCACGCTTGCCGATGTTCCGCAGCGTCATCAACCGGCCCAACGGCATTGTGCTGGTCACCGGTCCCACGGGCTCGGGAAAAACGACCACGCTGTATGCGGCACTGAGCGAATTGAACAAGATCGAAGATAAAATCATCACCACCGAAGACCCGGTGGAGTACGGCATCGATGGCCTGGTGCAAGTGCCGATCGATGCCTCCATCGGCAACACGTTCGCCCAGTGTCTGCGGTCGATTTTGCGGCAAGACCCCGACATGATTCTGGTGGGCGAAATCCGCGATATTGAAACGGCCGAAATTGCCGTGCAGGCGTCGCTCACCGGCCACATGGTGTTCAGCACGCTGCACACGAACGATGCCCCCAGCACCATCACCCGGCTTGCGCGACATGGGCGTGCCGCCGTTTTTGATCACCGCCACGCTGGAAGCGGTGTTGGCGCAACGGCTGGTGCGACGAATTTGCGCCCAGTGCAAAGAAGAAGTGACCCCGTCGCCCGACGCGCTTGCCGATTTGGATCTGAAGCCCGCCGAAATCGCGGGCAAAAAGTTTTTCCGCGGCAAAGGCTGCGATGCTTGCAATCGCAGCGGCTACAAAGGGCGCGTGGGCTTGTTCGAGCTGATGATGATGAACGACGACATTCGCGACATGATCATGCGCAACGCCTCGACCGACGAACTGCGCGCCGCCGCCCGCGGCATTGGTATGGTCACCCTGCGCGACGCCGGCATGGACGCGGTTTTCGAAGGCACCACGACGGCTGAAGAAATTATTCGTGAAACGATTGTAGAAGCATAAATACAAAACCAAACATTACCACGGAGACACGGAGAACACAGAGCAGCATTTTTGGGAAAAACCTAAATGTCCGACTCCGTGCCCTCCGTGTCTCCGTGGTGAATTAATTGACCTCTGACTACAGAACCCTGAACCCTGTTCCGCGGTGCCGCCATGCCGACTTATCAATTCGAGGCCATGGATTCGACCGGGCAAGAGATCAAGGATGTGATCGAAGCCCCCACCGAAGCCGAAGCTCAAGCCACCATCCGCCAGATGGGCTACTTCGTCACCAAAATTACGGTGAAGAAGGAGCGCAAAAAGAAGTCCGAAAAGACCACCGGCGGCAAGAAGCGGAGCTTCGCCATCGGCGGCGTCAGCGGCAAGTTGCTCACCACGTTCACGCGGCAGCTCTCGATTCTGCAAGACGCCGGTCTGCCGATTCTGCGCAGCATCCGCATTCTGGAAGGGCAACAAAAAGGCGGCCGACTGAAAAACTCGCTGATGGATGTCTGCGATGAAATTGAAGGCGGCGCCACGCTCAGCGAAGCCATGGCCAAGTGCCCCAAGGCCTTCGATCGCCTCTACGTGAACATGATCAAAGCCGGCGAGGCGGGCGGAGCCCTGGAAGTCATCTTGCGCCGCCTGGCGGAATTCCAAGAACGGGCCGAATCGCTCAAACGCAAAGTCAAAGGGGCGATGATCTACCCGATTGTGGTCGTCACCGTGGCGGTCGGCATCCTCACGTTCATCATGATCAAGATCGTGCCGGCGTTTCAGAAAATCTTCGACGATTTCAAAACCGATCTGCCGGCGCCGACCATTTTGCTGATGAAAATCTCGTACGCCTGCGTCCACTATTGGTTCCTGATTCCCGGCATTCCGATCAGTATTTGGCTGTTCGTCAAACTGCTGCGCAAATTCAATTACGGTCGCGTCGGCTGGGATTTATTCACGCCTGAAAGTGCCGGTCATGGGGCAATTGGTCGAAAAGAACATCATGGCCCGCACCACGCGCACCTTGGGCACGCTGGTCGCCAGCGGTGTGCCGATTTTGGAGGCGCTTGAACATTACGCGCGAAACCTCCGGCAACGCCATGTTCGAAAAGATGTACGGCAAAGTGACCGAATCCATTCGCGAGGGCGAAAGCATTGCCAAGCCGCTGAAGGAACATTCGGTGCCGCAGTTCAACGCCATTACGGTGCTGTTCTGGTTCATGTTTGTCGGCGGGCCGATTGGCGTGCTGTTGTACCTGACGAAAATGAAGCAGCGCGTGGTCGACGACCTGGTGGTGAACATGGTCGACGTCGGCGAAGAAACCGGCGAGCTCGACACCATGCTCTACAAAGTGGCCGACACCTACGACGAAGAAGTGGCCGTGCTCACCGAAAGCCTGGTCAGTTTGCTGGAACCGCTGTTGATTGTGTTCCTTGGCTGATGGTCGGCTTCATCGTCATTTCGCTCTTCATGCCGCTTGTGAAACTCATTACCGATTTGTCGAGCGGCGGGAAGAAGAAGTAACAGTGGTCGGTGGTCAGTGGTCAGTCGCAGAACCCTCTCCCCCAGCGGGAGAGGGCAGGGTGAGGGGTAGAGCAGTGGTCAGTTTTTGAAAACGTAAACCAAGCGGTTGAACCCAATAGCCCCCGGTGGAAGCCGGGGGACGGAAGTACACGAGGACATTGCCATGTCAACGATTTTCCGCAGCAAGTGTCAGTTGTCAGTTGTCCGTTGTCCGTTGCCAGTTGCAACAAGCGACCGATGTCTTCGACAACGGACAACGGACAACGGACAACGGACAACCGGCTTTACCCTGGTGGAAATGCTGGTCGTCATCACGATCATCGGCATCCTCGTCGCCCTCTCTTCGGTGGCAGTGTTCAAAGCCCTGACGACGGCGAAATTGGCGCGAATCAAAGCGGAAGTCACAAATATCGAAAGCGCGCTTCAGCAAATGAAAACGCAGTACGGTGATTATCCACCATCGGATTTTTCAGGCGATCTGACCGATCCGTTGCACCCGGTGCGTCGTTTTATGTCGAAAGCTTTTCCTCGGATCCTAGAAACCGACATGGTTTGCTGGACTCCTCTTATGAACGTCAATGGAGCGGGAAAGCCACTCACTCCTGCGCAAGCTCTGTGCTTTTGGTTGCGGGGCTTTTCGCCGGATGTTACCCATCCCATTACTGGAGCTGGCGACCGAAAACCATTCTTCGACTTTGACGCTAGCCGCTTATATGACGCCTCTGCAGTCATTGCCAACCCCACTCAACCGGCGAGCGACGGTCCTTACACTCAAGGCAGCTCCATCATACCTGTCTATAAGCCACAAGGCAGCAAAGTTCCGTACGTTTACTTTTCGGCTCACACATATTTAACGCAAAATCAAAGTATCGTCACGGCAAACAAACCCACCTATGGCGCGGGCAGCGGGGTTTGCATTCCTTACATGTGGGATTCGAATGGTGATGGAACGATCGACGTCAAAGATTACGACACAAACAACAATGGGAAACTTGATGTCAGTGAGCAATCAAAACTGTACGCGAATCCAAAATCGTTTCAAATTATCTCTGGCAGTCTGGATAGCGACTACGGCACGGCTCCGGCCACATCGACGAAGACGTTTCCATTGTCAAGTGGCAGTCTGACCGTTAGTCAATCAAAAACTTACCCAACTGGCTCTGGCTATGACGCCAGCGGCGCGGACGACGATAACATCGCGAATTTCAGTAGAGGCACAACATTGGAGGACGATAAACCTTGATCGAAGTTCCAAGTGCAGAGTTGCGGGTATGGAGTTAATAGTCGGGGCAAAATTCATCGTGAAACCAAATCCGACTATGTCTAATTCAAAGCAGTGGACAGTGATCCGTGAGCAGTGGACAGTTCGACGTCGTATCGCGGCGGGGCGAACACTTCGCCGCTGCCGGCTGACAACTGATCACCGACCACCGACCACTGCGTTCACGCTGGTCGAGCTGCTGGTGGTGATGACCATTCTGGCCATCCTGGCCTCGATGGTCTTGTTCGCGCTGGCCAGCGCTCAAGAATCCGCACGCTACGACAAAACGCAGGCGACCATTAGCAAACTCAACGCCCTGATCATGGCGAAGTACGAATCATACCGCACCCGCCGCGTGCCAATCACTATTCCCGCCGGCGCCAATACTGGTGTGGCGGCTCAGTACCGGCTCGACGCATTACGCGATCTGATGCGAATGGAAATGCCCGATCGTTATTCTGACATTACGGATGACCCCGTGACCTACACCGATCCAAGTAATCCATCGACATCTCCCAAGATTTCGGTGCCGGCGGTAACGCGGTCGTATAGAAAGCAAATCACTTCCACAAAGACCGATCAATTCGAAAATGCTGAGTGTCTGTACCTGCTGGTTACGCTTGGTCTTGGAGATCCAGATATCATGGAACAGTTTTCGCCGAGCGAGATTGGCGACACCGATGGCGACGGGATGCTTGAGTTCCACGATGGCTGGGATCGGCCAATCAACTTTTTGAGGTGGGCACCAGGATTCTCTTCTCCGCTCCAGCCCTGGAATGTGAATGCAACCGATGCGCTCGGGAATGCGACCGCTTCACCGGTTTACCCTACTGCCCATGATCCGTTTGACCCATTGCATATCTACAAACCGGCTAGCGGCGAGCCGTTTTTTAACCCAGCGGTTCCGGCGGCCAATCAAGTCTACCCACCGCTTTATCCGCTGATCTATTCACCGGGGCCCGATCACATTTCTGATATTCAAGACGGCGGCGGAAGTCCTGCGATGCAATATTCGACGACCTCGCCAAAGAATAATCCGTATGCGACGGTTAGCGGCGGACTTTTGGGTGCTCCGACGGATTTACCTAGTGCCTTCGGTCCTAACGACGGCGTCGATAATTCCATCGACAACATCACCAATCACGAATAGTGAGAGAAGCAGCACGGAGTAACAACATCACAAATTTATCCGCCGGCAAATCATCGGCGGCCAGCGACGGGGCGAGAGTGAAACAGAAGAATTGGCAATGCAAATGCACAGCACAGTATGCGATAGGCACAAGCAGTGGTCCGTGGTCCGTGGCCAGTGGCCAGTGGCCGGTGGCCAGTGGTCAGCTGCGAGCCGTTCCACGGCTGCGCCGGCGGTCCGCCGCGCTTCTCTGTTCACGGTCCACCGACCACGGACCACCGACCGCGGCGGCTTCACGCTGGTCGAACTGCTGGTGGTCATTGCCATCATCTCGGCGGTCACCATCGCCACCATTCCGCTGCTGCTGCCGGCGCTCGACATGCGCCGCATCCGCGAAGCGGCCCGCCTGGTGAGCACGCATTTTTCTTCGGCCCAGTCCGACGCCCTGGCCAAAGGCCGCTCGGTGGGCGTATGGATCGAACGCCTGTCCAGCGAACCGACCGCGGCGATGGATTTGTTCCTCTGCGAGGTGCCCCCGCCCTACGCCGGCGACTCGATGGGTTCGCTCGCCACGTGCAGACTCGCCGGTGGCAAAGCAACCGTTTCGCTGGGCGCCGACACGGGCTGGTACGGCTTGCTGAAGCCCGGCGATCTGATTCGATTCAATTACGGCGGCGACGTGTACCAATTCAACGGCATGGCCGAGCAAACGCCTGGCTCCGGCACCTTCATTGATGCTACCCAAGAATCGCCCGCGGGCTCCGGCAATTTCATTCTCAAGCCCGATAATACGCTGCAGTTCCAAATCGTTTGGACCAACGTCGCCAATTCAACCTTTATTTGTCCTCCGGTGGCATCGGCAGCCAGCGGTTGGCATACCCCCTATCAGATTTACCGTCAGCCGGTGAAATCGGCCACGCCGCCGCTGCAGCTGCCAGCGGGTTCGGTCATCGATTTGGCCTACTCCGGCACTGCGGGAGATACGTTCCAGGACGAATTGCCAACTTCTCCCACCAATTTGCAGACGGCATTTCCCACGGATAAGCGCCCCATCATCGTCACTTTCAACAAGTCGGGGCGCTCGAAAATCTGTACATCATGGGGCAAGCGTATCCGCTTACCAATCCCATCCATTTCCTGATTGGCAAGCGCGAAAAATTGCCGCCGCAGAATTATGTGAACACCGACGATGTCGCCACGCAGTCGGAGAAGCACAATTTCCGCGACCTGGAAAACATTTGGATTTCAATCAATCCGCAAACCGGCCTGGTCACCTCGGCGGAAGTTGCCCAGGTCGATGACGCTGCGATTACCCCCGGCACGCAGCAGCAAATGCTGGCCAAAGCAATTCCCGCCGCCCGGCAGTTCGCCACGTCGGCCCAAACCATGGGAGGACGGTAATGAGAAGGCGAGAGTTGTCAGTGGTCAGTGGTCAGTTGTCAATTGCTAGCGGCCGTGTGGGCGGTCGTTTGTCTGTAACCACGGACCACGGATCACGGACCACGGACCATGCCCGCACGGGCATCAGCCTGATGGAGGTGCTTATTTCCATCGGCATCATGGCCATTGGCATGGTCAGCATCGCGTCGCTACTGCCTGTCGGCGGACTGCAAGTCGAGCGGGCCAACATCGAAGAACGCAAAGCCGAGCTGGGTTTGAACGCCTACCGCGAATTCCAAATCTGCGGCATGGGCGATCCGAACAAGTGGGTCGGCGCAGCACCAGCGGTAGCCCACCGTGGAAGTTGTACGTCTCGCCCACTCCGGCCGAGCCGGTGGCCATCGATCCGCTGATGGTCTCCGGGCATCCGGGGAATGCCCAACTCGCTAGCTTTCCGGCGACCGGGACCGGCGGACCGGTGATGCCGCGAATGACCATCACTTCCGCCGCAACGACGGCGGGCAGCGGCTATTCACTCAACCTGCCATTGGCTCAGGCCATGTTCACCTTGACCGACGATCTCGTGGTCGACCAGCCCGACGACCGCACCCTGCCGGGAACCGGCCACATGATCCTGGACTCGTCGAACAAGCCTATCAAGCGCGATTACGAAGGGCTCTACACCTGGCTGGCCACGCTTACACCGCAAAACGGCAACACGCTGGGCGCAGTGCCGATGAATCAGATGTTACTGTCGATTGTTGTTTTCAACCGTCGGTTGCTGGCCATTCCGACATCGGGCAGCGGGCAAGAAGAGATGGTGGACGTTACCGACAGCAGTGGCAATCCACCGGCGGCTGGCACCGTCAACATCGGCGGCGGCGATTTAACGCTGAAAGACACGACCGCACAAGCCGATGCGAAATTGGCCCTCGCCAAGCCCGGCAACTGGATGATGCTGTGCCGACAAGACAAAGACGCCGCGGGCAACAATTACAACATTTTCAAATGGTATCGAATCATTTCGGCGGCCGAGGGGTCCAGCTCCGGCACGGCCGATGTCACGCTCAACGGGCCCGACTGGGTGTGGGGTGGCCCAACGTACAAAACCTACGCCTGTCTGTTTGACGGCGCGGTGGCGGTCTACCAACGGGTCATCCATTTAGATGGCCCCTCGGTGTGGAGTCAGTAGTAGTGGTCAGTTGCATGTAGCCCCCGGCGAGTCGCCGGGGGGTTCAGTTAGTCGCTAGTTGCCAGTCGCTTCAAGTCGGGTCAGCGGGCAAGTTAGTGCAGGGGAACAGCAGCGCTTCAAGAGGTTGAACCATGTCCGCGAAACGAACAGTGGTCGGTGATCGGTGGTCAGTGGCCAGCAAACACCAAGCCATCCCCGTGCGCCGGCCTGGTCGCGCCGCTGCCTTCATCTCTTCACCCCTTCACCCCTTCACCCGTTCATCGAACTCGCCCGCGGCGGCCCAGCGGCGCGGCGTGCTGCTGTTGGTGATTCTGAGCCTGCTGATTTTGTTTGTGATGATCGCCGTCACCTACGTACTGGTGGCCACGCGGCAGCTCCAGACCGCGCGTAAATATGGTCAGGTCGGCCAAACCGGCGACCCGCCACAACAACAGTTGTGGGGCGCGGCCATGCAAGTCGTCGTCGGCGCCCCCGGCGATGGCACCACCACCAGCCCCATTCGCTCCGTCATCGGCCCGCACAGCTTGCTCGAGCATGTGTACGGACCTTACACGGCAGTGGGCAAGGTTGATTCGGTGGTTGCTGATTCGACCGGCGGCCAAGTCATCGAATTCAAGGTTAAGTCGACGACCGATCTCACTTCTGCAAACCCAAACTTCTTACTCAGCTCTGCATTTCGGGTCGAGGGATATTTCGATGGCTGTGTCATCACCATGACCAGCGGGCCGGCGAAGGGACTTACTTCGCGAATCGTACGGTACGATGCCTCCACCCCGTCGGTACCCATTTTCCACGTGCTGGCGTTTAAGGGCGTGTCTTCCATTACCGATGCCGCAAATCCGAATCCCACGTTCATCATTAACGGCCGCGCATTTTCCGGCACGGGGGCTGGCAATAGTTCCGTCACTCGCACGCCACCCGTTCCTCCGGCCGAAACCGGACTGCTCGACGCAAAAGATGTCAACGGATACGAATTTGCACTCCTCCCGAATCCCGTGACTTACACGCCCACGAATTCTTACCAAGCTTCAACCGATTTTCCCAAGGGCGTTCCCTTCGGCGGCCTTGGCGGTTGCAATGTCGATTACAGCACGCCCGATTATCAGAACATGTACATGTCGTGGACCGTGCAGCAGCCGGGCAAAACACAAGTCATCTTGCCGTCGTTCCATCGGCCCGATCTGATCAACTTTTGGGCCAGCCACGCCAGCGTCACCGATTGGAATAACAATCGCGATCTGTTGTCGAAGATCATGCTGCGCCCCAACCCGCTCGATCATCCGAATTTTACGGGCAGCAATTCACTCCTGTCGGGTACATCAACTTCCGTGAACACCGGTTGGCAACTCGCCATGACCGGCAGAGATGCCACCGGCAATTTCATCAGTCCTTGGGATATCGATAACGACGGCGACGGCGTTCGCGACAGCGTCTGGCTCGACCTGGGCTATCCGGTGCAATCGACCAACGATGGCCGGCTCTATAAGCCACTCTTCGCCATCTTGTGCGTCGATCTGGATGGCCGGCTCAATCTCGACACGGCCGGCACTACGGAGCAAATTCCCACCGGCGGCAATCAGCAATCGACGCATGCCCGCAAATTCGTAGGTGCAGGATATTCCACTGCCCCCACCGGAAACGATCTTGCCTATGTCCCAGTGCCGTATGCCGGCACGACTAATGCCACTCCGGCATTTCAAATGCCCCGCGGCGAAGGGTTGGGGCCCGCAGAGATCATGCTTTACGACCCCGTCAATCCTTCGTCCACCGCCAAATTTCCCATCCTTCAGGATCTGTCCACCGGACGCGACGATTTCACCAAGCTGTTACGCGGCGCTACGGTCAATGGCCGGAGCTACGAAGGTCGCTACGGCGATCTTAAAATGACCAGCACCCCAGAGGCAGGCAAGCCAAACTCGATGACCTTGCAGGCCTTGGTCAAGCGATTTTCATTGCCAGATAAGTCGTTCAATCCGCAGACCAATACTATTAATCCTTTGTCGGCTTATAACAGTCCCACCGATCTGTGGGGTCGTATGTGTGTGGGGCTCGACCACCGCGGTCAGCCACTGTATTGGAAACCGCAGTGGGCGGGTGAAACGCAAAATTCGCCGTACGACATCAATCTGGCTCGCGACGTCGCCAATCCGGGATATGCGTATGGGCTTCACGATTCAAGCACACCGTCGAATTCGTATGGCACTTTGACCGACGACAACCCGTTTACGGCCTTCGAGCTGGAATCGATTCTGCGTCCCTACGACATCGATTCGTCGGACCTTGCTCCCCGGCTCAGATCGCTGCTGCAGAATTCGCTGAATTCCAATCCCTCGCTGCGCAACAAAATCACCACCGAGAGTCGGGATATTCCCACTCCCCCCGCGGTTGCGCCCACCTATTTGCGAGATGCGCTGCAGAATCTGTACGGCCGCAAGTTCGCGACGAACATCGTGGAGCTGCTGGCGGCGCGAATCAAGAAAGACAATCCGGCATTGCCAGGACCGCAAATCAACAACATCGTGAATAAACAGGGCCGGCTGTTGCTCTCGCCCGAGCTGATTGCCGGCTTGCGTATGAATGTCAACCGTCCGTTCGGCGATGGCCGCGACAGCGACGGCAATCGAGTTGTCGACGAACCTACAGTCTCGGAACTGCAAAAAGAAGGGCAAAACGCGGCAACCAATACTTGGGCCTGGCTCGATCCGTCACTCAATGGCAAGCTGCCCAATCCGCTGGCGCTCGATCTGGTCAACGGAGTCGACGTGAATGGCAATGGGAAGGTGGACCAAACCGATCAATTGCTGGCGCGCCAACTCTACGCCCGGCATTTGTATGTGCTGGCGCGGCTGATGCTCGACGACAGCGATTTGCAGAAAGTCGATTGGTTTCCTAACGAGAGTTTAAACGCTGCTCAAAAGAAAGAAATGGCGATTCGTCGTATCGCCCAGTGGGCGGTAAATGTGGTCGATGCCATGGATCCCTGACAACATCATGACGCCGTTTGAGTATGACGTTAACCCCTTTAAAAACGACGACCCCTCCGGTCATCCAGGCCAAGTCTGGGAAGTCGATGGCATTCTCGATGACGGCAGCGGCACGCTGAGCGCTGGACGATGGAAAAGTCATGGCGACGATTGGTTTGGGGCTGCGAAGGTCAGCCGCTCGTCATTTCGGAAACGTTTGCCATGCACGATCGTCAAGTCGCCGACACAAAAAATGACTACCAGCGGCAAAAAACGCGAAGATTACGATCCCATGGGTACGCCGCCCAAGCTAGAAGACGAAGATTTGGATCAAATTCGCGTTCCCGAGGGATCGTTGTTTGTCGAGTTGTACGCCACGCACAATTTAAATAATCCCTCAGCTAGCGGCGATCTGTACTCGTATTTTGTTCCAACGCACCAGTGGTATCTGGATTTGTCAAGAACTGCGCCGCCCGGCAAAGATGACCCGGCCAACCCCAGCCATTCGGCGACCTATCCGGTGTGGCGGCTCGCGATCAGCAAGCCGCATGTAGCGGCTAACGGAGCCCCACCTGGAGAAACGACTAAATCTCCGCGCGATTTCGTTGACCGGCGCTACCCCGACACTGCGGAAACCGCATCGTTCGACCCGGAACAATACACCACCGACCCAAACCCTTCGATCGGGAGTTTGCTTCCTGCCGCACTGCAAACTACGCCCAATGCCGATAAGATTCAGTTAGATCGATTTGTCTGGTTCGCAAATCTAAACCCGACGCCAAATAGTACCAGTTCGGCAAAGGATGGCGATCGAACGTATTATGGTCGCCAATATTTTAATCCCTACGTGCCTAACACAGCTTTCGTGCCAGCCGGGGGTTATACCGTTGTCGGCCCGCGCGATGTCACCTACATCGGTTCGGTTCGCAATACCACCGGCACGGGCCAGAAATGGGGTGTTCCCTCGGGCCACAAGATTTCGCTGAGTGTAATGGCTTCGGCCAATCCTCAGCTTGGGATTACCGATTACGGCGGGGGAACGAATTATCCCGATGAAACGCAAATCAAGCCCCCGGTGGCGATTGTTGCGGCCGCGAATTTGCCAGCGACGCCCATGAACACATGGGCCGCCGCAGCGGCGCCCAGTGGTATTGGCATGAGCGTCTCGGAGCCGCTGCCGCAGGGGAATTACTATCCGCAGCCGCAGCACTTGAATCCTGCCACGGGAAAGAAGGATGCCTACGATGACCTTACGAGTCCGACGGGAATGTTTTCTAAATTCGCCGCTCGAAACCAATCGACCATCTGCGACGCAGGAGGCGCAATACCTCGATGCACCGGTTAGCAAACTACCTCATGCTAATAGGGCTCGTACTGAAACGATCTGAACTACCGCACGGTCTTCTTGCAACGGCTGGCCAATCCTCTTGCGCCTTATCATCCGCTCACAAATCCGTACCTCACGGTCGATTGGATGCCGGTCGACTTGACCGTATTCAACGGTGAAGACCATAAGCCGGCAGATTGGGATACTAACCATCTGGCAAAGTCAGGGCCATGGGACCCGGATGACGACAACCCCAACGCAGATGCCGGAACACCGGCACCAGGTACTGTGGCGTTTGGTTCTCGCGAACGAGGCCTGTTCAGCAAATACCTCAGCAGTGATGACAATTTGTGGACGATTTGGGGTGATCGCTCGAATGTGAATACGCTGGGGGGCGAAGATCCACCGTTTGAAAATCGTGATAGCAGTCTGACCAATGTCCATTTTCAGTTCATGCTGAACGATATTTCCACGGTAGTAACCAACAAGGGAAATGCCTCGCTGGGATTCCTGAACCATTCTTACGGCTTGCCGATGTACAACTCGGACCCGCGCGTGCAGGCGGTTCCAGCGAATCCGCCGGCCGAAAAATTTCCTCGCTATCAAGGCGATCCAAACAAGCCCTTTCCATGGTTAGCTTGGAACAATCGCCCGTACAACAGTGTGGGCGAATTGATGATGGTGCCGGCTTCGCACCCAGGGCGCTTCATGTTTGAATTCTCTAAGGGAACCCAGACGGCGATTGCCGTGAATCCGTATGTTAAGGACTTTGTGAATGCATCGCCCAAAGCGGAGCGACTTCCCTTCGGGCATCTATTGAACTTTTTCCGAACGCCGACGTCTACGACTCCCAATGCGCCAAGTTTGGCGCCCATCCTCGATTATTTGCAAGTTCCTTCGCCGTTCGTGGGCACCGAAACCGTTTTGAACCCGCAGAAGTTTGCCGGCAATTGGTGGGGTTCCGGTAAGATGCCCGGTGAGGCCCCGTCAGGCAATGAGCCGACGGGCACCGCGGGCCTGCACCCGCCGTTTGACATCGTGTCCAACTACCGCGATCCCGGCCGTGTGAACATCAACACGATTCCAGCAACAACGTCCGCCGGAGGAATGGATGTCTGGAATGCAGTACTGGGTGGTGATTCGACCGATGCCACTTACGGAACTCAGTATGGACCACAGGTGAGCAATTTGATAGCGAGCCGGGCAGGCTACGGCGGCAGCACCAGTTACAAATTCGATTCCTCGGGCACTTATCCATCGCTGTTCTCGAACCCGTTCCGCTCCGCTTCTGCGGGGGACATGGTGCCGCAGACCGCTTTGGCCGTGAAGCCCGTCAATGCAACGCTGTTGCGTGCTGACGGAGCCATTAACATCATTGCCAATCCGAAAATCCCGCTGCTAACGGCCGCTCGCCCGATCACGCCCAATCCGGCGTCGAACTCGCCGGCCAACGCGGCGAATTCTTTCAACGATTATCAGCGCAACGCCTATTTTTACTTCCAGCCGTTCGATCGGTTGGCGAGTAAAGTCACGACGCGCTCGAATGTCTATGCGGTGTGGGTGACGGTGGGGTATTTCGAGGTTTCGCCGTGGTACGGCTATCCGGCATCGCCCGGCGGACCCTATCCGACCAGTGGCGCGGTGAAAATGGATGCGGCGCATCCCGATGGATACCAGTTGGGGCAGGAGCTGGGGGCCGATACCGGGGAGATCGAGCGGCATCGCGGGTTTTTTATCATCGATCGCAGCATTCCCGTCGGGTTCCAGCGCGGGCAAGACATCAATGCCAACGAGACGGTCATTTTGAAGCGCTTTATCGAGTGACCGCCCCGGCGGTTCTAATCCAGGCTATACTGCCGTCTGCGCTTTCAAAAGCGGCAGGAAAAAAGCGCCGCGTTAGATCGTTGGCCAAGCTTGGCTGTTCCGTCAGCAACCATCATCGTATTATATCTTTAGGGTGTGGCGGAGCCGCGCGAGCAGCCATAACCAGCGGTGATGCGGCGGCGCGGTTGCGAACTTTTCCTTTGCCGGCCAAAGACCTGTGACCATGAGCCAGCCAGAGTGCATTAAGGCCGTTGTGGCCAGGGCGGACGAACTCGATTCGGGCCATCCCGATTGCCTGGATCCCGCGGATCCGCAGGGGTCCGAGTTCTGGGAGCAGGGAGTTGCTGCCTTTCGACGCGATATCAGGCTGGAAGACTGTCCGTATGATGCCGGACCGAACCAAGACGACTGGCTACGGGGATGGATGGCCGCCGAACTCATCGAATTTGGCAAATTCGAGGAAACCAGCGCCCAGCAGCCGAAGACCAGCCCCTGAGTCTAGAGCGCTTCCACCGAGGCTCTAGCGCCCTCTAGGCGAACTGGTTAAGCTGGGGCCATCTCAAGGAGGTGGTCGATGGAAGCTTACACGAAGGAGTTTCGTAGCCAAGTGCTGGCTGCGTGCGATGCGAATGTAGGGACTCAAGCCGTGGCGTTGCGGTTTGGCGTCTCCGAATCTTGGGTCCGACGGATTAAGCAGCACCGTCGCGAGAAAGGTCAGATTGCCGCGAAGACGACGCGTGACCGCAAGCCCAAGTGGCAAGCTTGGGCCGAGTGGTTGTTAGCCAAGATCGACGCGCGGCCGGACATTTATCTACGTGAACTGCAAGCCGACCTGAAAGCGGAACGGGGCCAAGAAGTGTGCCTGCAAACGATCTGCAACGCTTGCGCTGCGCTGGAACGAACGCGAAAAAAAAGACGCTGATCGCCTCCGAGCAGGAACGTCCTGACGTGGCGGATCGGCGTCTGGAGTGGCGCGGCGTCCCAAGCGGCGATCGATCCACGCCAGGTGGTCTTCATCGACGAAACCTGGGCCAAAACCAACATGACCCGCATCTATGGCCGGTCGCCGCAAGGTGCGCGCCTGACCGAAAAGACACCCTCGGGGCGCTGGCAAACGACGACCTTTCTCGGAGCCTTGCGGGCCGAAGGTTTTGTGGCCCCGCTGACGGTGGATGGCGCCATGAACGGCTCCCTCTTTCTCGCGTGGATCAAACAACACTTAGCGCCCACGCTCCGGCCGGGCGACATCGTGGTGATGGACAATCTATCCAGCCACAAAGTGAAGGGGGTGCGGCAAGCCATCGAAGCCGCCGGCGCTGAACTACGTTATCTGCCACCCTACTCGCCCGACCTCAACCCCATTGAGCTGGCATTTTCAAAACTGAAGAAGCTGCTCCGCGACGGCGCAGAGCGCACCGTCGATAAGCTTTGAGAACTTTGTGGCCGCATTCTGGAAGAGTTCAACGAAACCGAATGCCGCCGCTACTTCCGGCACTGCGGATACCGCTATACGTAAAATGGAACTGCACTAATGCCGATATTTCGTCCGTAACCCGTCGAGACTGGCGTATTTCCAAGATTCGCGCCCACGACTAAAACTCCAGCAGAAAAGTTGACATTCACTCGCGGCGAGGTTACAAGATCAGATGTAATGTTTAGGCTTGTGTGAGCGGTTTATTCCGCCCGCCATGCCTGTAGTGCAACTTTTGACGAAGCATCTGTGATGAAGAGAAGTGGCCTAACTGTTGTTGTCTACGCGCTTGCTGCGCTCATCGGAGCTAAAACTTCGACGGCCCGGGCTGCGGTGACCATCGATGGTGACTTGTCCGATTGGGGGGTTACTCTCGACGTCAACCAGCACCTGTCTTTCGGCGGCGGTATCGTCAATAAGCCGCTCGACACGCCAGCCAATCCGACGAACAAGGGAGTCATCAATAATTTTCTGGGCTCCGGCAGTCGGCTCTATTACCACGCTGAAGATTCAAGCGACTCTGCCGGCGGTAGTAGCTATCTCGGCCCCTACTCCGGTGGTCAGAATTACGATGGCGAGTTCCTGGGCGTCATTATCGACGGCCACACACTGCACATCGCGATCTCGGTTGGTCAGCGTCCAGACAACGGGCTGCCCGAATTCAGCCCGGGCGATATTCGCATCATGACGAGCATTGGCACGATCGGCGTCGAGGTAGGCGGCGGTGCAGGCAATTCGTCCAATACGAATGGGTCGGTCGTTCTGGGCGACAACGGCACAACCTACGCACTCAATTCCCACGGCTACACCATTTCCGCTGCCGATTCGAGCGGCGACAAGACCGCCGGTTCGGTGTGGCTGGCCGACAGCTCCAGCGATTGGATCAACGATGCCATCGCGCACAATGTGCCTGTGGAACTCAACCTGACACAGCTTACCAGCGGTCAGAAGTTAGGCGACGCCGAATCGTACATTTACAATTACGCTTCCGATCTTGGGCAGCACGCTTTCATTGAGTTGACGCTCGACTTCAGCACGTTCAATCTCGGCACGAGCCTTAGCAACGTGGCTCTGGAATCGGTCTTTTGGGTGCCGGGCTGCGATAACGATGAACTCTCTGTCGATCTGGCAGGGGCCCATTTCAATAATCCTGAACCGGCCAGCCTGTTGATTTGGACCGGTCTGGGAGCCCTGGCTTTTGCCGTTTATCGCCGCCGTGGTTCACACAGTGGTCGACTCGCCCAGCGCGTCTGATTGAGAATTCGCACAGCACCAGCGGCGATTGGCGCGACAGTGATTGATTGCGGAGCAGAAATTCTCCGCTCACTTCAGCAGGACCTTCTTGGTCAGCCGCACCGCTCTTTTGCGCAGCACGTCGGCCAGGTCCATCACCAGATCCAACTCCAGCAAATCTTGCCGCTGGTCGAACATCTTGGCCGTCATCAGTTCGTAGGCCGCGTTCGATCGCAACCATAGCTCCAAAGCCTGGGTCACATTCTCGTCGGCCGATCGATCCTGCGCGGCGCACTTTTCGGAGTCGCGGTTCGTCGGACTTTCGCAGATCGTAATTTCGTCGGTGCGGTTGCCATATTGGTGAAGTGGTTAGGCGCTTCCGAAAAATCAGCGGGGCTCAATCGCCACGTGTCTTGGCGACGAACACCTTAAAGTATTCCGCGCATTTCATCGGCCGAGCAGTTCTTGCGTCATTGCCACCGCCTGGCGACGCAGTTCGTCGGCCAAATCCATGGTTTGCTGCAACTGCGCCAGATCGCGCCGCTGGTCAAACATGGCTTTGGTTACCTGTTCATAGACCTCATTCCAGCGCAGCCACAACGACAACGCGGCGTTCGCTCGCGACCGATAATCATCGGCATACGCGGGCTCGTGCATCGTGGTGCGCTGATTCAATTTTTCATCTCCGGCCGAACGGCTAGAGATCGTTTCGACGGTTGCCATAAAAATTTCCTGATTAGCGAGAAGCTCCACCGGCCCCGGCCCGCTCTTCTCCGCGCTCCTGGTTGGCATGCCGCAGGACCCCGCCTTACATGCCCGCAGCGTGCGGAACTCGCTATCTAAACAACTCTACTACTATTTTACCTACGTTGTGCCGCCAGCATCGGGTCTCCCCTCCAAAGATGGACCGCAGCTTTTGCGGCGTCTGGCCCGCTACCGGTCAGCCTGCTCGACAAGGCACCAGTATTGTTTCCGGGCACGTTCTTTCCGTCGAGGTCAGTTTTTTGGGTAGTGGGTCGGTTCGTAATCGGAGGGTGGCCGGGGTCGACCGAAGGGAGCCCCCAGCGAGCAATTTCCACACCAGCACGGGTGGCCCGGATACACGGGTGGCCCGGATACGTCGCCGCGACGTATCCGGGGTCGCGCAGCGATTAGAGGTCTTCACAAGTCGCGACGGAACTGTGGATTCTATCCCTGCGTAAACGCCTCTTGCGGCTTCGCCGCCCGGACAATTGTCCCGGGCCACCCGCCTGCCTAACACCCATGTAGCGGCGGCTGTCCCCAGCCCCCCGAGCACTCATGGGTGGCCCAGATACGTCGCCGCGACGCATCCGGGTCGCAGCAGCGATTCGAGGTCTTCACAGATCGCTACCCAACTGGGGCGGGATCAACCCTGAGCCGTGCCTCTTGCGGCTTCGCCGCCCGGACAATTGTCCGGGCCACCCGCCGAACTTCGAAAATCTTCGGACTTTTTCCGACTTTGGCGCGCCTTCCGCCACTGTATCAAAAGAGCGACAGTGGCGCTTTTGGCAATCTGGGGTGCAACTCTAGGTGCGGATGCTTAACATATTGATTCAACGGCACTTACGCCTTGTCGTCGACTTTCAGTTGCTCGGAATTGGCCCCAAATAAATCGGCGGCAAAAAAACGCTCATTTTTCTGTCTCCTGCTGTCAGGATTCACCCTCCGGCGGCATATAAGTGGTAGCAGACCCGATAAGCGGACGACCGCGCGGGTTCTGCCTACGCTTAGTTTTTCCAAATTGGAAGGAATAGTGACAATCATGACCTCTCGCATTTTACTTGTCTTGGCGTTGTTGGCAGTAGTTACTCTTGGTGCAGTGCCGGCCTATAGTGCCGTATTTTCAATTAGTGCTGGAGCCAATTCCAGCATCGCCTTCGACGATTCTACTGCCCCCAACGGTGTCAACAATTGGACCGTGGCTGGTGTGAACCAACTCTTTCAGCAATGGTTTTGGTATCGCCTTGGCAGTGGCCCCGAAGCTCAGATTCAGACGCTTGACGCCAACCCCTTTGTCAGTACTGGAGTTATTGATACGAAGACTAGCTTTGCGTCTATAACCTATACTTCACCAGGCCTTATGGCAGTTTCAGTCGTCTATACCCTTGGCGGTTCGTTGAATCCGAACAGCCCTGCTTCAGATTTGGGCGAACTGATTACCATTGAAAACCTTAGCGGCGGCGATCTTGACTTGCACTTCTTCCAGTACTCGGACTTTGATTTGAATGGCTCAGTAGGGAGCCAATCCCTTTCATTTAGCGGTTCTCCAGTAAACACGGTTGATCAGCAAAGTGTCCCCAATGGAACGGAGTTTTCTGAGACAGTGCTTACGAGTAAGCCTAATCATTATCAAGGAGACTATTATCCTGTGATTCTTAGTAGTTTAGAAGATGGATCCTCTACACTCTTAGATGACACAAATCACGTAACAACCCCGGGCGATGCCACGTGGGCTTTTGAATGGGATGTAGTGATTCCTGTGGACACGGAGTTCAAAATCAGCAAGGACAAGACTTTGAACAGTCCTAACTTCTTCGGTGCGCCGGAACCCAGCTCGCTGGCTGTTTGGGGCCTGCTGGGGCTTTCGATGTCAGCCGGAGCGTGGCTACGCCGACGACGCTCGGCGTGAGCTGGTGGGATAACTCTCAATACCTGCTTGTTCTTACAGAGACAAGCCATTTAATCTGTTAAAAAGGACAATCGCTCTTACGAGTGATTGTCTTTTTTTTTCTTTTAGAACCGCATTTCTCCGGGCAAATTACCCAGACGTGATCAAATTGAGATATGTTCCGTCGCAGCGGAAGCTGTACTCTTAATGCAGAAAGCCACGCACACTCTACGTTACACACTGTAGAACAGCACCGTCGTTGACTAATTGCGTCCAGGTAAGCGTGAGCACACTACCGTAGGGGTCGTAAAGGGTCACGGCTTGCGAGGCAGTGTCGTAGCTTAGAACCGTGTAGGCATGCGTACCAATGCCAAAGCAAATCATTCTGCCGGCGTTGTAATTCGTTACAAACGTCGTCAGGTTCATTGTGGTCGAGACATAAGCATGGCCAGTGAATTGATTCATCGCCGCGACAGGCCAGCCCCCCTCTATGATCGCATATGAATTCGCATAGCCGGAAAGCGTTTTGAATTGCGCACTGGCCTTTTCGGCTAATGCGACCCACAACTCAGTGCTATAGTCGGCATACCCTGAGGGCAACATGGAGTCGACCGTGAGATAAGTTGCAACTCCCTGGTACGTTGTATTGTAAGGCTGATTGTCGACATAGAATCGAACCGTGTAGGTTCCGTCGCCGTTGTCAATAAACATGCCTGATATAATCTCAGGGTGCTTCAAAGCAACTTCTGCTAGACCAGCCAGCAAATAGCAATCGCCGAGAGAGCCTTGATGAATGTCGGTGTAAGAAAAGCCATTCGCCGACAATGGTTGAGTTGCCGTATGATAGGCGCCAGTTGCCGTCGGGTGGTCGAGGCCTAGGAACCACTTATCGACAAGTTTCTCCAGTTGATCGGCTGAGGACCCCACGGCGAGGTTGCCCAGTGCGACACCTTGATAGAAAGCGTTCGCCATGCTTCCCAATACGACATCTTTGGCCAGCTGCTGGACGTAGTCCAAACTGCCAAACAGCGATGTGGTGTTGACGATCAGTTGCAGGTCGCTGAACTCGGTGGCGTCGATCGAGCCGGAGTCCTCGACCTTCCGCAACAAATTGATCATGTCGTTGCGGTCGATCAGCCCGTCTTGGAAATAGGCGCTGCCGACGTCGCGGATCACTTCATTCTGAATGTTGTTGTCGAACCAGTTCGTCACCGGGGGCGGCGGCGTGGGAGTTGGATCAGGAGTTGGATCCGGCGGTGGCGGTGGATCTGGCGGAGGAGGCGTTGGTGTTGGATCGGGCGGCGGAGGAGGCGTTGGTGTTGGATCGGGCGGCGGCGGAGTCGGGGTTGGATCCGGGGGCGGCGGAGTTGGCGCCGGATCGGGTGGCGGTGGGGTGGGCGCTGGGTCCGGTGGTGGTGGAGTTGGATCAGGCGTGGGATTGGGGATTGGATCAGGCGTCGGCGTGGGGTCAGGGGTCGGATCGGGCGGAGGAGTTGGACCGGGTGTGGGGTCCGGGTCCCAATTCAGCACCACGCCGTCTAAAGATGCCACGCCGCCGGCGGTGACGCGAACTTGATGTCCGAAACCGCTGAAATCGACATCGTGTCCGTCGGCCAGGCGAACGTGCTTGTCGCCGACGCCGGAATTGATGGTCACGTCTTCGAGCAGCGCCTGGTTGCCGCCGTTGGCCAGGCTATCGAGCGAAACCGAGTCGTCGCCGTCTTGGAAATTAACAACGATAGAAGTAACTTTGGCCGCCGACCACGAGCCGCTCTTGCCTAGAAGATAAATCTTCCCGTTGGATTGCCGGAACAACAGGTTGTTGTCGCCATTGGTGGCGGTGACCGTCAAAACGCCGGACTTAAGCGCGGCGGAGATTTTGCTGGTCATGTTCAGCGCCACCCCGTTCAACTTGGCGGCGCCATTGGAAGCGACGGTCAGAGTGTTTCCCAGGCCGCCAAAGTACACGTCGTGGTCACCAGCCAGATGCACTTGTTCGTCGCCGTCTCCTGAGAATACCGTGATATTTTCCGACAGTTTTTTTTTGCCGCCGTTCGCCTTGCTGTCGAGCGACACGTAATCGTTGCCGCCTTGGAGATCGATGCTGATCGCTTTGACTTTCGACGCCGACCAGGCGCCGCTGACGCCGGTGATGGAAATGGCCCCGCTGGTTTCGTGAAACAGAAATTGATCGTCGCCGTCGGTTCCGGTGACGGTCAAAAGTCCGGCGGCGTTCATCGCGGCCGTCATGCCGGACGTCAATAAACGGCGGGATTCCAGCGATTCGAAGCGAAGGTTCCGACGGTGCGATCGGGGGGAGCGTTTCATGGCAGATCCTCTAAGCTTCTCATCGAGAGTATCTTGGTGCGGCGCAGAAACCCCTGGAAAAAAACGCGCATTTGCGTGCTAGCACGAACGGATCAAACAATTACGCAAGAGGTACGGCGATCGTGGCTGTTATTCAGCGACACCTGCGGTCAACCATCTCCCCTTTTTGCGCGGAGGCAGACGGAGCTGGCAGTTATGTCGTCGGAAGTCGAGGCGAAGTCGTTCGGGAGCGAATGCTCCAAACCGGAGATGTGTGTAGCGCCGTGCAAGGTTTTGCCCAAGCACTTCCCGGCATTACAACCATAGGTCAGAAAGGCGGCCCGTCAAATTGCCAGCACAGGCGCACGGTATGGTTGTGGCTGGGAACAGGATTTTTGCCGCGAAATTATCAACAGCGGCAGGTTACGGAGGGCGCTGAGAATACGCGGCGGCCAAGACCCCTACGCTAGCGCCAACCGTGGCCAGCAGCACGTCGGTCAGGTCTGGCACATGCGGCGGCAGATAGACTTGCAGCATTTCGATGGCGGTTGCCAGGACGGCACAAGTGACCACTGCCAACGCAAAGATCAACCAGCGCCGCAGGGCTGTTGATTTCTTTCGCGCTGCGCTCGCATCGACTGCCGAGGGCGGCTTTCGCAGCGCTGCCAGACCTTGCGTGAGCAGGGCCCCGAGCGAAGCAAAAAGCAAGAGCTTGAACATCACATCCGAGAGCGCCTCGAGCGGATCGCTCCAGTACTTGGCATATCCGAAGGGGATCTGCCACAGATTTCTCCAGCGCTTGGCAATTCGCACCGGATCGTTCAACCATTGGAAGGGCGCAGAAAAAACAATGATCAGGCAGAGCGAATCGCATATCGCCAGGAGCTGCCAGCGCCAGGCAGTTTTGCGAGTTTCTGCGGCGCGATCCGGCGGCGTTTTGGCACTGGGCATGATCCAAAGCATAAGTGCGCCGCCAAAGGCAGCAGCGGCGGTTCCGACGAGGACATCGGAGAGCTTCGTCGATCGACTGGCGACAAACAACTGGGCCAGTTCGATCGTTGCCGAGACGCCCAGCCCCCAGAGAGCTGCCTGGATCACCGGTTGCCGGTCGAAACTGCCTGAACGCCGGCTCGCTGCCAACATGCCCAATGTGGCAAACAGCAGCGCACTGCCCAACGTGCTGGAGATGCGGTCTGGCGATAATTCATCTCCCGTCCAGGGCGCGACGCGGTTCGCCAATTGTCGTGGAACTTGTGGTACAGTTGGGCGGGGCTGATGGTTAGATCGAGCGGCAGGACGCCGTAGATAAACAACACCACACAGTAGAATTGCAAGATTCGATCACCGCGCAGATTGGACCAGCGCGTGGCGAAAAACACGCGGACCCAGCTGGTAAAGTGCTGGCCAGCGACGATCCACAACACAATGCCCAGCATAGTGCCCAGCGTCTGTGCTGCAATATCGTTTTGCGACGACGTCCGTGCTGGAACCCACAGTTGCAGGAATTCCAAAGCGGTGCTGAAGGCGGCGCACACGGCAATCACCAAGGCGATTTGCCACAGCAATCGCGCCGAGCGGGGTCGATCGACCGCCAGCGCCGCTAACCCGCAGAAGCCCAGCGGTACAGCCAGCAGTACGTTGGCGAGCCAATCGCTGCGCGAATCGACCACCACATTCCGCCGCAAGATGTGGGCGAAGCTCTCGCCTGCTTCCGCAATTCCCAGCGAAATGAACTGGAACGGAATGAGCGAGCCGTAAAGGGCAAACCCGGCAAAGAGCAGCAGCAGAATCAGGTACTGGCCGCGCCGGGGTGATCCTAGTTTTGCGACTGGCAATTCAGAGAAATTACCCGGCGGGCGCCGCAAGAATTGCTGCGCGGCGGCGCCCACCGCCGCCATGATCAACAGAACGGCTGCAAACCAGGGAGCAATGGCTAACAGCGACATGCAGCGGTGATTAAAGTAGGGATGACCGAGCGCCACCTATTTGCGGCTATCTCTTACCACCACATCATAACTCCAAAAGTGGAAGTCTCAATTCTTGGATGTTACGATGGTGATCGGCCAGTGACCGTTCACCCCAGAGAAACGCCATGTTGCAGCCTCTTAAACGCGCCGTGTTGCAGCGGACATGTCGTTTTTACCGGTCTGTTTTCTTAAGCAGCCGGTGTTTATTGGCGTGACCGGCAGTTGCGGCAAAACGACCACCAAAGAGTTGATCGCCGCGGTTCTCTCCAGTCGCTTCCGTGGGCGGAAAAATCCGGGAAACTGCAACGGTCATTATCACGTTGCGCGGATGGTTTTGCGGACCCTCCCCGAGACGAGTTCTGCGTACTGGAAATTGCCGCCGTCGGTCAAACGCGCACGCCATTAGAAGAGCAACTCGAGTTGGTCCGGCCGCGTATCGGCGTGGTGACCAACATTGGCATGGATCATATTAGTTTGTCGGCAGTGTCGAGGCCATCGCGGCGGAAAAGAGCAAACTCGTCGTAGGGCTGCCCCCGGAGGGAACCGCGGTGCTGAACGCCGACGACCCGCGCGTCTTGGAAATGCGGAACCGCTGCGTCGGGAGGGTAATTACCTATGGCCTTTCGCCAGCGGCCATGATGCGGGCCAGCGCTTGGCCGCAGCGTTTATCGTTTACGGCCCTGTACGAAGGCCAAACCATCGATGTGGCAACCCAATTGTGCGGCACTCACTGGGTGCCCAATGTCTTGGCTGCCTTGGTTGTCGGCACGGTGCTGGGAATTCCACTAACCACGGCTGCCGCAGCAATCGCCAGGGTTCCTCCCGTCGATGGCCGAATGTGCCCGGTAACGACCCCCGAAGGCATCACTTTCATCCGCGATGACCAGAAGGCTCCGCTCTGGACCATTCCTGCCTCGCTCGAGTTCCTGCGCCAAGCCACCGCCAAGCGAAAGGTCTAAGAAGGTGTTTGTTAAACGCTAGCGTCGCAGGGCTGGACGCTCGGGATACGATTGCGTAGGGGGCGGAACTTTTACTTCGGGAGTCCCCACGATGAAGACCCCAGCCAGAGCGTCGTACGAGAGTGATGTGACGGATGCCGAATGGGCGATGATTCGTCCCCTGGTGCCTCCACACCCGCCGCGGGGCAATCTGCCCTGGATTTCCCAGCGGGAAATTGTGAACGCCATTTTTTACATGAATAAACAGGGTTGGACTGGGCGCGGGATGCCGCATGATTTCCCCGCTTGGCAAACGGTTTACGATGACTTTCGCGAATGGACCCCAGCGGGAGTGTGGGAACAAATCAATGATGCCCTCCGCCGCGCAGTACGCGTGGCGGAGGGAAAAGACCCCCAGCCGACGGCCGGAATCGTCGATAGCCAAGCGGTGAAGACGACCGAAAAAGGGGGATTCATGGGTATGATGCGGGGAAGAAGATCAACGGTCGCAAGCGGCATCTCCTGATCGAGACGTTGGGGTTGCTGTTGGCGGTGGTCGTGCATTCCGCTGCGATCCAAGACCGTGATGGAGCCAAATTGTTGTTCTTCAAGGCGGCGACGTTGTTTCCGACGATGAAGCTCGTCTGGGCGGACGGCGGTTATGCTGGAAGGCTCGTGGATGGGTTGATGCAGTGGTGTGGCTGGGTATTGGAGATCGTGCGAAAGCTTGGTGAACAGGTTGGTTTCCAAATTCTTCCCAAACGCTGGATTGTCGAACGTACCTTCGCCTGGCTGGGCCACGCCCGGCGGCTGAGCAAAGACTACGAGGAACTCGTCGAAAACAGCGAAGCCATGATCCAAATTGCCATGATCCAGTTCATGCTCCACCGACTCTGCCGTCCCTCGACGCCACAAAACCGCTGACAGCGTTTAACAAACACCTTCTTAGTCTTGGGAACGATTTCCGACTACCGAGGAAATTCAGCCATTAAATATTCTCGAACTGCCAAGCAGGCTCTAGAGGTAACCGACTTGGTGATTTTCGTCGGCTATCACGCCTCCATGGCGCTCTGCGCCAGGCGGCACGCGGAAAATCACGCCTTGAAGGCCTTTGCCACAGTGACTCAGCTTCGAAATTTCCTGCGCGGTTATCTGAGATCGGACGATTTGGTCTTGCTCAAGGGCTCGGACAAGGCCGATTTTCTAGAGCAAATCGTACATCATTGGAACCAAGGGCCCGATCATCGCCGCTCGCTGAACCAGAATGGTCTCTTAAATAACTCCGATTCTGTCGATAGTCGGGGCCGCTTTGTGCCTGAGTCACAGGAAAACGAGCATGGCCCTAAAGCCGTTGCGAATGCCTGTGCAACACAAATCATCGTGGGTTTGGGGAACCCCGGCAGGAAGTATCAGGGCACGCCTCACAACGTGGGACAAAAGGCGCTGGACCTGCTGGCCGAGAAGTTACAGGCGACGTGGTTGCAAGGAGAATCTGGAATGCAGGCTCACGCGCAATTCCAAAGCCAACACCTGTTGCTGCTGAAATCGGCGACTGAAATGAACGGCACCGGTCCGCTGTTGGCGCGCATGGCGCAGCGGCTCGGATTCAGCCCGGAACAGGTCGTGCTTATTCAGGACGACATTAATCTCGACCTTGGCGTGGTGCGTAAGCATATGAACGGGAGTCGCCGGCGGACACCGAGGAGTGCAATCGCTCATCGTGGCGTTTCAAAGTGAGGCATTTCGCCGAGTCAAAATTGGCGTGGGCAAGCCAAGTCATGGCCAGTCGATTGCGAAATACGTCTTAACCTCTTTCAATGCGGCCCAGCGGGAATTGATCGAGGAATCCTGCGCGGAAGCCACTAACCGCGTTATGGAAATGGTCGAACTGCACGCCAAACATCCAACTGGTTGATTCCTGGAAAGGACGTTCTCGCACCAACTGGGATCAAATATTGGAGAGATTGTCAGCATAAAGCAGCGTCGCAGGCGACGTGCGGGCTAAGCCACTTCGCCATGCCCGTCGATTCAGTGTATCGTACCGTTTTCACCGCTTGTTGGAGATGTGCCTTATCGAGCAGAACCGCGGTAAAGCCGATGCGAAGCGTTCATTATGGCCAGGATGCGATGTCGATGTGAAGAAAGTCTGGCTTGCCGATTCTGTAGCGTATGAGCATTGGATTGCATCACGATGTTGCACTTGAAACACGAGCTGGTTCGCGATTGGCCGCCGCTGGCCTGGCTAGCCGTCTGTCGAGCGGATTGTGAAGCCGTTCAGATTTACCAGGGACCAAAAGTCGAGACGTTCGAGGATTGGTTTTGCGAAGCCGCCTGGGCAGGGGATTTTTCGGCCGGCGAAATTGACTGCGCAGATGTTGTAAGTGGCAGCGGCGGACGATGCCGGAATAACAGAATTACCTTCGTCAGTTCGTCAGCCACGGTCGACCGTTTGCAGTTCGTACACCACAGCGGCGCCGTGCTTGTTTCTAACTCGCTGCCCTGCTTGTTGCATGCGGCTCAGGCCTCGTTACATGCCAGTTACTCACGACATAATCGCGATAACAACGCGCCGTTTGTCGGTGCGTATCGCAAAGTCCTGGCGACGTCGGCCGGGCCAGTGCAATTGATTCACGCCGATAATTTAACCTGGAATGGGCACACACTCACCGCCGAATCCAAACCGGAGTATGCACCCGAGTTTGGCTGCTATCGGGAATATGTGGACTATCTCACCGCCCAGCTGGCAGCGATCGCCAGCAATGCGCGTGACTCCCGCCGGAAGCATTCCAGGTTCGAGATGCTCGCCACGATTTCGACAGGCTACGATTGGCCGGCTGTGGCGGCGATCGCGGCTCATTGCGGATGCCAACGGGCGTTAACGTTCACCACCGCTAATCAGGGGCAAGACGATAGCGGGTCCGAAATCGCTGGTGTTTTGGGCATGGAGCTGGTCGCTGTCGAACAAAGCGCATGGCAGAAGCGACAGCTTCCAGAAGTGCCGGCTTTCGCAAGTGGTCAGCATGGCCCCGTGATTTTCACCGGGGGAGAAGAATTCGTTACCGGCAAACTGCTGTTGACTGGGTACTTCGGCGACGTGATTTGGGACCAGGACCAGCGCGACGCCGGTTCCGAGTTGCCATTGAGCCGCGGCATCTCCGGGCTGGGGCTAACCGAGTTTCGGCTCTGGGCTGGTTTCCTAAACTGCCCCGTGACTTTTTTTGGCGCTATTGCGCGAGCAGTATCGCTGCGATCAGCCAATCGGCCGAAATGCAGACCTATGTAATTGCCAACAGTGGCTACAACCGCCCCATTTGTCGCCGGCTTGTCGAAGAGGCTGGTGTGGCTTGACATTTATTTGGAATGGAAAAGAAAGCGGCGGAGCCTTTCCTCTGGTGGGACCGCGAGTTTTTGACGCCTGCGGGGTATGTCGATTATCTTGCGTGGCTGCGAGAAAACCGCGGTCAGTGGTGGCGTAACTGGCGAGCGCCCCATGGCGCAGCATCCGCGGCGATGCCTGGATCAATTCCATGAGTTCTATGGCCGGAGCCGCCGTTCGATCGATCGGAAAGAGAGCGCGGATAAAATCGCTGGCCACACTTCATCCGCCCTTGCTAAATTTGAGACGATACTAGTTTCCCTGGGCATTGGATCGTGCGAAGCAGCGCTATCGAACAAAGCTGCGATCCGCCCAGTTTTCCGATCTAGGCCAAAACAGCGATCGACAATGACAAAAGATTACATCGGTTGAGATGACAAATGGGGTTGTTTCATAGCATACTTAAGCAATTCACTTACGCACGTAAAAAGCTACAGCCGATGGGTGCCGAGGATGTTTGTTCTCTCAATCATGGCGCATGCCCTCGACAAAGTTTTTGGTCGCCGTAGGAAGCTAAGCGGCGGCAACGCGGTGCTCTTGACATTTGACGATGGCCCGCATCCCGAAGTGACTCCCGCCGTTTTGGACCGGCTGGCACTTTACCACGCCCGCGCTTTGTTTTTTGTGGTGGGCAGTCGCATCGACAAAGCGCCGCACTTGTTAAATCGAATTCTCGCGGAAGGCCACGTAATCGGCAACCACACGTATGCGCACGCGATAGAGAAGGACCCATGGCCCGTACGATATCTGTGGGACGTACGTCGTTGCCAATCGCTGCTAAAAGATCTTACGGGTCACACGCCCAGATACTTTCGGGCGCCGATGGGCCGGCGTAGCGCTGGGGCGTTGCTAACTCCTCGTCTGCTTGGTTTACAGCATATCCTGTGGTCGGCCGACTCCGACGACTGGAAGCTTCGCAACGAACAAGCAGCGTTAGATTGTGGCCGGCGACTATGTGAGAGCGTTAGTCCTGGAGACATTATTCTGTTCCATGACGACAACCCGTGGGTCGTCAACGTGCTCGACATCGTCCTACCGCACTTAGAATCACGAGGGATCGATCTGCGGTTTGGAATAAGTTGGCTGTGACACAATTCCTTTTCGAAGCACTAGACGATCATGAACTAGTTCTTCGACCATTGGTCGTGCCAATTTTAATGCTGCCGCTTGAGGAGTTTTCGGACAACTCGGTCCAGTTTCAGCGCAATCAGCACTTTACGCACGTTGCGATCGACGGCATTTAGACCCCGTTGCAGCGCCATAATCAATCGCCAGCGGTTGCGTGGAACCAAAAAGACTGATGCAGCGACCTGTTCGAAGTTGGAGAAACTGCGTTTGTACGGAGCATCGCCGACACCAAAATCGAGATGCTTCGGGGGTTGATGGTGGTGGAGATCCTCGATGAACAGGTGCATCAAGACCGAGCCCGGTCCATAATCTGCCCAGGCTTGAGCAAAACCGATTTCTTCTGCGTAAAAGGTGTCGCCGTATTGGAATGCCAAGTCGTACGCGATGGGGCCTTGGTCATTGCTCAGCAGATAGGACCGCAACCAGCCCAACTGCGCGATGCTGTGAAGATATCGAAGCTGCGCGTCCGTGTTGCGCGGCTGATAGCCGAACGTCTTTGCCTGCCAAGTGTCGCGAAAAACCTCATCGAGCTGTTCAAGGAAACGAGGGACCTGTTCGGGTGCTGTGATTCTTTCAAGCCGCGCCTGATGATCTTCACACAACTTCCGGGCCGTTCGGCGAAGATTCTGACGGGTCTTCGGACTGAGAGAAGCCATGTAATGATCGTGCTCGGCCTCAATTCGAATTTTGTGCAGCTTTTCCAACTGCGGCGAAGCTAAATACAATCTAAATCCTCGGTCGCCATGGCAATTGGCCTGACAATATTCCCAAAGTGGAGTTTCCGCGATTAGCTTGTCGATCAGAACGAATTGAAAAAGCGTCGGTTGGCGGCGGAGCGTTTCGAAAATCAGATCAAAACAAACCTTAGTGTCTTCTTCCAAGGCAACAATGAAATCGTCGCCAAAGATTTTTAACTGCTTCGCCCGAAACGATGCCAACTTAACGACGCTCAGCTGAACAACAAAGGGCCCGTCGCACAAGTAACAAGGCGCAATACAACGAATTCTGCCGCCGCGACGCAAAATCACAATCCAAGGGATTGTGTGGTTTTCGGTCCTCAGCCGCAGTTCAATATGCGCAGGATCGTTAAAGAGGTTGTTGCCTTGGACGCCGTCGCCAAGAAAATGTTGCCACTCCGTCAGTACGCCTTGGAGCGCGCCCAACGACTTGATGACTTCCGCCTCGAGAGCAACATCCTTGACTTGCTCTGCAATCATCGTTTTCTCCGCAACTCTGGTGTCTCGATGGTATGCGAACTTTATTGCATTGTACCTCTCAATTAACCCAGTCCCGAATGGAAAAAGCAGGCGCTGTCTACTATGATGGATTCCGGCAATTTGCCCCTGATGATGACGGGCAATTCATCTAGGTGTTTCACGCTGGTGGTAGGCTAGATCGTATCGAAATGGATGGCAGCATCATGTGCGCCGCGACAAGTTCCGAAGTTCCGAAGACGCTGCCACAGGCTGCGGACGCTGCTGTTGGACGCGACGAATATGAAGTTGAAGTGGTCACCACTCACGAACGCTTGGTGGCTTTGGTGATGGAATGGAAGCAATTCCTTCTTGGCGACGTCCGGGGGAATAACTTTTACAATGATCCCGAGCATGTCGCTTTGCGCTGGAAAACATGCCACGATTGTTCGCCGTGGATTGTGGTGCTTCGTCGCGGCGGAAGCATTCGTGCGATTGCGCCCTTTTATACAGACAGCACGCGGTTTCGCTTGCGACTTAGCGTACTGAGCCTTGGCTCGTTGCCAATTCTAATGGTGAAACTGTTCGGCGATCGATTGATCATCGCCAACGATGAGGATTCTGAAACCTGCTTTCAAACCGTCTTTGCCACCTTGCAAGCCCAGCATCCCGGTTTTGGATTGGCATATTTTGAAAACCTGAATGCCACCAGCCCGTTGTGGAACTTCCTTCGCAATACATTTTGGCGTGGCGGCATGTATCGCCTCTACTTAGCACTTCCTCAAATGGAGAAGGTGCACAGAATTCGGTTACCCTCGACGCATGAAGCTTACCTAACGGAACTGAATGCACGCACGCGGCAAAGCCTGCGCCGCAAAGTTCGGAAATTGTGCGATCAAGAGCACGTACGCTTGGAACTGATATCCACAGCCGAGCAGGTGCCGGCCTTTTTAGACCAATTGGACCAAATTTATCAAGAGACCTGGCAGGCAAAGACGTTCGGCCATGTTGTGCGAAACACTCCAGCGCAGCGCGAATACTTCGAGGAGCTGGCTCGGCAAGGTTGGCTCAGATCGTATTTGCTGACCGGTGATCATGGCCCATTAGCTTACGAATTGGGCTTCCAATATGACAATGTCTTTTGGTGTTTCGAACATGGATTCAGGCAGCGATGGGCAGATCTCGGGCCGGGATCGGTGCTAACCTATTTGTTGATCGAAGACTTATTTCGCCAGAATTCTCCGAAAGTCTTTGATTTTGGATTTGGCGATCTTCCCCATAAACGCTCGTTCAGCAACAGCGAATATGATGCCGCCGCGATCTATCTGGTCCCCCGAAATGGATGGCGATTGGTGTTATCCGTTCAACGAGCGCTGAATGGCATTGAACGCTTCGTACGCGGCGGCCTGATTGCTTTGAAGATCGACCGGCCCATCCGCAAGCTCCTCAAACGCCGACAATGAGAAAAGTTGTCGCGCTGTACTGCGGTCGATAAAAAGGATGTCAGCGGAGCAAGGTATGAGCTCGATACGGAATAATGATGCAAGCGTTACACGGTCTGACGCTCTCTTGCTCAAACTCATTTAGCATGCTCAGTGTTTACTAACTGACGAGCGTGCCCGTGCGGCCAATTCCAGTTGCGCCGGAAAGCCAGCAGAATTGTTCCAGCTGCCACAAAACCTGCCTTGAGAATTCCGCTTCTCGAAGCATAGTTAAATTTCGAGCACTCGATGAAAATGCGGCAATCATCCGCGTTAGCGTCGCAAAGCCAGGAACATGCAAATTCAAGCGTTCGAGGATAAAGCCCCTGTCCTCGGTATTCGGGCAAGGTAAAGCATCGTTGCACGAGGAAGCTCTTGTATCCGACATTCAAGAAGTAATTCATAGTTTCCGCGATCCAGCAAACGCACGAAAGCCCCGAGTCTGCGGAGCGCGCGACAACACACAACTCGCCCCTGCCAAATGCCGCTTTGAAGTCGGCGAGCAATGGCTCACCGCCATAGCCGCGTATTTGTTCAAGATCACGCGGAGTAAACGAGCCCAGGGAGGCGATAGCGGCGAACGCGACGCCCGAGGAACAGCTCCCAGGGCACGTCGCTTTCGGGTATTCAAAGGCGCTTAGAATCTTGATTCCCAGCTTTTCTGAACCGACGGTTAGCAGATAATAGGCTAATGTCCGACGTAGTCCCTGTGCTGACAATCTTTGGAAATGCCGCCTCCATGAGGGGCGACTTGGTTCCTTGTTAACCATGTGCTCTCCGGTGGAACATCTGGGCCGTTGATCGGCGCCTGTTGACCGACGATGTTTCGCCGGCAACTCCAAGCTGACTCCATTGCTTTGTGGCAAGAGACTGCAACCGCCTCGGTCGGGATTTCTTGCGCGTCTCATGTTCGACGACCTACCAGTTTTCGCATCGCACGGTCTATCCTGAGTGCGACCAACGTTCTAACGACTATCCGTGAACCGAAATGCAAGAGTGATTGAAACTGCAAGATTAAGCGCCAGCGGTTTGGCGGCGAAAGATAAATCGATGCCGCACCGTGCTGCCGGTTGGCGAAGCTGCGCTTGTAGGCAAAATCTCCGACTAAAAAATCGACCAGCTCGGGGGGGTCGTAGTTAAATAGGTCTTCGAGAAACAGATGCAGCAAGACCGTCCCAGGCCCATAGTGGGCAAATTTCTGCGTGTAACCGGTCTCTTGATAATAGAACGTGCCGCGGTATTGAAAACCCAACGCAAACGCGATTGGACCATCGTCGTTCAGGAGCACGTAAGATCGGAACCAACCGTGTTGGGCAAGACCCGCAAGATATGTGCAATCCGGCACTGTATTACGCGGGCGATATCCGTTGAGTTGAGCCTGCCAGCAATCGCGATATACCGTGTCGACCTGATCAAGAAATTCGGGCACCATCTCGGGGCTAGTAATTCGTTCCAGCCGGACATGTTCCTGCTCGCGGAGACGACGAGTGAATCGCCTTAGTTTTCGACGTGTTTCATAACTGATCGATTTGAGGTACTCGTCGTGCGTGGGCGGAAAACGAATTTGATGCACGGTGTCGATATTCGACGACGCAAGGAAGGATTGGAACCGCGATACGTGCAAGGCCGTAGAATGGCAGAAGTCCCACAAATCGCTGGTGACATCCAGATTCTCGATACAAATCAGGTCAAACTGATCTCGATGCTCCCAAACGGCTCTAGTTACTTCCCGAAAACAGCTTTGCCGGTCCTCGCCGAATGCCGTGACGATTTGTCCGCCCAGTAATTTGAGCATATTTACGCGCATCGACGCCAACGTTAACACACTGAATTGGAGCTTTATATCAGTGTTGTGAACATAAAATGGAGCGATGCAACGGATCTTTCCAGCACGACGCAAGACGACAATCCACGGTGCGAGATTAGGACCGTGTCGCAAGGACAACTCAACGTGAGCAGGATCATTGAAGAAGTTCGCTCCTTGCACATCACTCGACAAAAACTCTCGCCAACCGGCGTCAGTCGCGTGCAGTGCTTCAATCGATCGAATCAGCTCGATCTCGTAACCCGCGAGCGCGGTTTCAGCACAGACTGGATTGTCGCGTATCAAGAGCATTAACTTTTCTTCACAAGGCGCAGAGCAATGACTACGGGGCCAGACCCACGATTGCTTGAACGCGTTAAACACCGTGCCCACCGGTGAGAACCCTGCCTTCTGTATTCCTCTTTTCGACGCATAGTTCGCGATTGAACAATCGATGAAGATTCGCGAGATTTCAGGACGAGCGCTTTGTAAGTACTGACGCGCAAATGACAGAGTTTGCGGATACAGCCCCTTTCCTCGATGCGCTGGAAACGTAAAACAGTTGTGAATGAGTATACAGGGTTTACCGGGCGCAAATGCGTATTCCTCGGTCTGCTCTAGCCAGCAGACACACGCCAATTCCAAACCTTCCCATCTGGCAACAACGCAACTATCTCCGCGGGCGAAGAAATTGGGAAACAGCCAAGCAATTGAAACATCCTGAAACTTTTGCAAGAGCTCCAAATCACGCGCCGTCCAGTCTGCCGTCGACGTCAGGATAGAGAAAGTCACACTTGGGCAGGCCGGCAAGGGCAATAGTACACCAGAATGCTCGAACGACGATAAGAGCTTGATTCCGAGTTTGTCCGGCAGCACTGCGAACAAATAATAGCCCGCAGTTCTCAGAAATCCCCATTCGGAGATGCGGTCGCGTTGTCTTTTCCAAAATCGCATCACTGTGTCAATTCACGATTGATTCAGAGTAGTGGCGTTCTTCGGGCTTCAGGCCTTGTGTTTTAGAATCTTCCGCACCGCACTGTCGAGGTTTAGCCAAACGAACACTGAACGCGCAAGACGCTCGATTACAAAAATCGCGGATTGCAGTGTGAGCAAATATCGCCACAGGTTCGGCGGAGTTGCATACAGGGTGGCAACATGCTCGGCCGTGTTTCCAAAGGTACGTTTATAAGCTTGATTCCCTCTGCCGAAGCTTACTAATCTTGGTGGATTGCTGTAAAATAAATGTTTGAGGAAGAGGTGCGTCATTACCGACCCAGGACCATAGTCGGCCCAAGATTGCGCATAGCCGCATTCTTGCCCGAGGAAGATGCCGTCGTATTGAACTGCAAATTCATAGGCCAGCGGTTCCCGGTCGTTTATAAGAAGGTATGATCTGAGCCAGCCGCGCTTCGCAATTGCAGAAAAATAGTCGATCTCGGCTTCCGTGTTCCGCGGCCGATAGCCGTACACTTTCGCCTGCCACGTCTGACGGAAGACTTCGTCGAGTTGATTTAGGAAGTGAGGAACTTGCTCGGCGCCGGTAATTGTTTCCAAACGAACGTTGTGCTTCGTGGTCAGTTTTTTTGCGGTGCGTCGCAGGTTTTGACGTGTCTTAGGGCTAAGCGACGACATGTACAAATCGTGGGAATCCGGGAAGCGGATTTGGTGCAAGGTGTCGATGTCTGAGGACGCCGGGAGAAACCGGAAATGGCGATCGCAGGTATCTTTGGAGCTGCAGAACCTCCAAAGAGAACTTGCAGTATTGATGTCCTCAAGCAAGATCAGATCCAATGGCAAACAACACTCACGTATCGCTTTGAACGACGCCGAATAGCAATGGTAATGATCTTCGTCCGCAGCAATGATAAACTGACCGCCAATCAGACTCAACATGCGCACCGGGAGCGTCGCTACGTTGAATACGCTGAATTGGATACTGCGGCGTGTATTCTCACGATGAAATGGTGCGATGCAGCAAATTCGCCCACCTCGGCGCAGTACAAGTATCCACGGCGTGAGTTCAGGTCTTAGTTTCGATTGCAGTTCAATATTGTCCGGATCATTGTCGAAGTTGTGGCCGATGGCACCTTCCGACAGAAAGCGTTTCCACTCGATGTCAACGGCTCGCAAAGATTGGACGGATTGAATGACTTCGGCTTTATACGTGCGCATGTCGCACGCCGTCCTTGCAATGTCGAGATTACGACCAAGCTCGTGGCCGTGTTCGCTCGTTAGTCCCACCGTATTTGTTGACATCATTTGATCATCCAACTGGAAGCTGCTGAAAATCGTTCAGCACGGAAGAGCAAGCTCAAAAATCCGATTCCAATATTTTCCGGTTACGAACAGAGTACGATGCTGTGGGTTCCAGGTGACCCCGTTCATAATGGACTCAGGGTCGGACGCAGCGGCGGCGACTAGGGCGGAGCAATCCACGATCCTTAGCAGTTTCCCGGATGCGGGGGAAAGCTCGAATAGCTCTACCGTGTTCACAATGTTGGCATAGATTCGACCGTCCGCCCATTCGAGATCGTTTAGCTTTCGGACGGGAAGTAAATTCGAACGGATCGCCAATGTGCGTATCACTCGAAAATCGTCGGCGCAGAGCGCAGGTGGCTTGTGCCGTCGCTCATAATCAGGCCTTCGGGGCTTGAGGTTAGCCCCCACCCTTCCCCCTGATATCGAACTTCGCCAATCATAACTAGCTCAGGAAAACGGAAGACGCGTGCCTTACCGGAGTGCCACGATAGCTGATAAAGACTGCCACCGAACACCGCGATACCTTCCGCAAAATCATCTGAAATCTGGACGAGTTTCATTAGACTTCCGTCCAGCGGATCTATACGCCGCAGTGTGGAATGTCCAATTAAGCCAGTGCTTTCATAGAGACACCCGTCGTAGAATGTAAGACCCTGTGTGAACGCACGATCGTCGTGCGGAAGGCTGCGAACAATTCGCGGCGTAATGACGGGGACGCGCCAGCGAACCGCTTGATCGAGAAGCGACTTGGCGAATCGCCGCAGATGCAAACCCATTATAATCGAATCGAGCTATTGGGTTGAAATGCTGGGCCGTGGCTCGCATTTTCGACCACCAATGCAGGCTATCGCAGAATCATTGTCAGGGAATCCCTCGGGCGACGAAGGGACCGATCGATCTGGCTAGCCAGCAGGGCAATCGGCGCCAGATTTGAATTCTGCGTTGATGCCGTGGGTTGTCGGGGCGCATGTCATTGATGGAGCCGCGGCGAAGGTAGTATTGCCACACGGCGGGGTGCGGCTGCGCGCCCCATTGTTGTTTGAAGCGGTACGTGTTGCTGCCCGCGCTGCTGCGGCCGAAATCGAAAGTGTGCTGGCCGCGCTGGATAGCGCGACTGAGCAATTGCCAGTACATCAGCATGTTGGCGTTTGTCGAGTTAAATTTCCGCCATGAACTGGCCGAGGGCACTTCCGTGGTTCCGCTGCCGTGGATCAGCAACGCGGCTGCTACCGGACGCTTTTCATATCGGACGATGCACAGCTCGGCGTGATTGGGGAACCGGTGCAGGATGGACCGAAACAAGGATCGCCCGAAGGCTGGCGTGCCGAGATCGCGCATGTTTCGGCTGAAGACCGCGTAAAAATCGTTTAGCATATCGGCCTGCCCCCAATGAACCGTTAACGCCTGCTTTTGCCCTTTGCGGATTTGGTTGCGTACCTTGGGATCGAGCTGTCGCCAGAGTTCATCGGTGGTGAGCGGCAACGTCAGCCGCAGATGGGCTTTGGTGGTAAGCTCGTGCGACAGCGCGGGGTGTGGCCAGCGCTCTTCATGCCGCAGTTCAAGGTAGCGCACATCGAGCTGGTCGGCCAACTGCACAGCACGGTCGATCAATACCCGGGCTACATTCGGATCTTCGGCAACCAGGCCCGCGGAATTCAAATAGGGTAAGCTAACCAAATAGCGACCAAATAATCTGCTTTGAACCAACATTAACGGCAGCCAGCCGACGGAGTGACGGTTTTGACGTGCTTCCAGCAAATAGGGGACGTGGCCAAGTCCATCGCGCAGCGCCAACAGCCAATCGGGATGGAGCGAGAAACATTGTGGTTTAATGCGGTTGATTTCCAGACCGCAGCGCTGAAAGTTAGTTTCGATGTTGCCCGATTCATGAACCTCTGCACAGATTATCCCCGGCGACGTGGAAGTTAGCGCAGCGCTGGTTTCCGGAGACATACTCGTGTGGATCATCGGAGAGAATTGCCAGCTATTGCGGCAATAAGGCAATGTGCCATTTTGGGGCCAGCAAATATTGCTGATAAAGCGCGATGCCGGATTGAAGCGACGATCATGTAAGGGCCGCCGTTTGTACCTCTGGCGTTGCCTCACACCGACCCAAGACCCGATCGTAAATCATACAGACTTTCCGCATTCGATTGGCAAAGCTATAACGCTGCTCGACGGTTTCTCGACCGGCGGCGGCCAGACAATTTCGCAATGCGGCATCGCGCAGCAAACGGCTTAACGCACCCGTGAGTTGATCGACGTCATCGGGAACAACCAGCAAACCGTTTTCCTCATGCTGGATTATCTGCGGCACGCCAGCAACTTGGGTGGCAACCACAGGCACTTCGGAGGCCAATGCCTCCAAAATGACATTCGGGAAGGCTTCTCTCAGACTGCTGAGTGCGAACACATCCATGGCCTGATACACCGTTAGCAAATCGGAGCGATACCCAAGTAACCGGATTCGATTTCCAAGGCCCAACTTGGAAATTAAAGCTTCCAGTCGCGGCTTTTCTTCGCCGTCACCCGCCACGATTAGCTCGACATCCAGGCCTTGGCGCAGCAAAAGATCTGTGGCCAGAATCAGGCGATCGAACGCCTTTTCTGGCGAAAGTCGGCCCACGGCGCCGATGACTTGCCGGGTGGCGGCGAGGCCCAGTTGCTCTTTCGCCTCCGCCAAAGGCATCGTTCGAGCGTATTGCTGAGCATCGATGGCGTTTTCGACCAATGAACAGCGGTTTGATGGAATTCCCCATTGCAAGAGACTGTCGTAGAGGTCTTCGCTCACGGCAATTACATGGTCCATACGCCGCAGCGCCCAGCGATCGATCCGGTAGTAAAAATTCAGCTTGCCGCTACGCGAGACGTAGCCGTGCGCCGTGGTCATGACAGGCAATCGATGCCATCTGCCTAGAAAGGCCGCCAGGAAGTTTGTTTTGTAATCGTGGGCATGCAAAATGTCGGGCGCGATTCCCGAATCAGCCGAGAAAGGCGCAGCAGCGTTCGCAAATCAAATGGTCCGCGCTCTGGAATGTCGATGAGCGATACGCCTAAGCGTGCGGCGCGAGCGGGTAAATCGTAAACGGTGTCGTGCGCGGGCCGAATGTAAGCCAATTGAAGCGCGTAGTCGTCACCAGTAAAGCGAGGACTATTAAGCAAAGTTTTTTCAGGACCACCGCCGTGCCCTGTGACCGTCCGGAGATGCAAGACCCTGGGCACCCTTGTCACACCGCTTTCAAGTGAGCGGTTGAAGCCAGCGAGTTCAACCAAATGCGAAGATCAGCGGCACGGCGATCCCAACCGTCGTTGGCCACAGAACGTTGACGGTCTTGAATTGCCGCTGCGTTGCCATTCTCGCCGACGGCTTGCTCGACTTGATGAACAAACTCTTCGGCCGTAGCACCAATTCGCACCCACGGTTGATAACGGCGAACCTCAGGAATGTCGATGCTGACTGTCGGCTTTCCGGAAGCCAAGCACTCTCGTAATTTCAGGGGATCGCTTTGCCGGATCATTTCATCATTTAGATATGGCAAGAGGAGTACATCGAGCCCGGCAATCCACTGCGGCAATTCGGTATAGGGCTTTGGACCCAAAAGATGCACATTGCTCAATTGCCGGAACCAGTCGGGACAGTAAACTTCCGGACCAATGAGAACCAAGCTACCGGAAGCGAACCGTCGTGCGACCGCGGCCAGTAACTCGAAATCGAGCTTTTCGTAAATCAGTCCGAAGAATCCGATGCGCGGGCCCGGCAGATTAGTGATGTCGGGTAGAGACGTCGCTTTTGCCACCACTGCAAAATGATCGAGATCGACACCATGCGGAAAATAATGGCATGATCCGGTGCTTGCGAACCTTTGCACCAAGACTTCTGACACTGGCAGAATCATGTCGGCGGCTGCAATGGTTCTAAGTTCGGCGGTCTGGAGCGATGCACGATCGGCACCGGGCCAATGGCTGAAATCGTCTGTGCAGTAATAGATGAATCCGCGTCGTGGTAAGTTGCAAACCAGATCAGCTATGTATGGCAGCGTGGTCAAGATAATAGGTTCGTCTAGTCCAAGCCGCCTTATGGTATGCGACAATCGGGATGTCACCAGTTGCCGATTAAGTCCACGTACCCAGGTCGAGCCGAAGGCCGGCAACATCGGCAAATCAACGACCCACATTTGGCCCTCAGCAGGAACAATTCCCTTCTTCCAACTCTTAAGCTTCTCCAATCCCCGATGAAATGTGAATCCATTCATCCGCACGCGACGCGTGCCGATGCTGTTTGCCCACAAGATCCTATAATCATCCCGCAGCTTGCTTACAAGATGTTGGCAACTTGACGGATGGCGGCCCCAGTCGTCGGCAAAGACAAGCAAGCTGGGGCGTGAGGTATTAGCCCGCATTTGAAGTAGTAAGCATCTCGTTGTAAAGCTGGTGATAAGCGCGATTCATTTGTTCGTCGGAAAAAACCGTCTTCGCACGGCGGCATCCCGCCGCGCCCATTTCCTCGCGGAGCGATGGGGTTTCGATCAACCTCAGAATGGCAGAGGAAAGTTCCTGGTCTTTGCCCGACGGTGCCGTCAATCCGGTTTCACCGTCCTTGACAATCTCTGGTATCCCACCCACGCTCGTGGTCACCACTGGCAAACCTGCCAACATTGCTTCAATTATCGTAAGCGGAATTCCCTCGCTGATGCTTGTTAGCAAGAATATGTCAGCTGCTTGCAGGAGCCGAGGGATGTCGTTTCGTAGGCCAAGGAAGCGAACGAATGACTGTAGTGATCGTTTTCGAACCTCTGCTGTGATAACGTCTTGTTCTGGGCCTTCGCCAACGAGGACGAGTTTGACTTCAGGATGACTCTCGACGACCCGTGCCAGCGTGCGAATTGCAGTTAGGTGATCCTTGAGCGCATCGAGTCGCGCCACCTGTATAAGCAGCAGATCATCGTCACCAACGTCAATCTCCCGACGCGTGTCGAATCTGCTAGTTCTGTTGGTAATGGAATTCGAGAATGCCTCTACATTAACGCCGTTATAAATTACATCCACACGATTGGGGCGAATGCCTTCATTATCGATCAGCGCTTGCCGCACCGAATTACCCACACCCACGACTCGATCTCGCCGACGCAGCATGAGGCGATTAAAGACGACACGCTTCATACTTCGGTGATCGGGAAACCAACGACCGTGTTCGGTAAAGAGCACCGGCGAACGTCGACAAAACAAGCCGGAAGAAAGTGCATAAAAAAAGGGCGTGTATTGATGTGCATGGATGAGCTGAACCGCTTGACTGCGACATAAGACAGCGAGCTTTCGCATACAGCGTGCGTCAATGCCTCCTCGCCTTTCCAAAACAGAAACGTCAAATCCTTCCGCCCGCAGCTGAGCACCAAGACATCCTAGGGTTTCAAGGCAGACAAAAACGAAGCGAAAACGGTCTTGAAGTTTTCGCGCAAGGTTCGCGGCCACAATCTCCGCGCCACCCACATTAAGGCTATGCACTAGTTGGCAGACTGTAGGCCGACCTATCCCAATGGCTGTTGGCCACGATTCCCGACTGCATGGAATCGCGGTAGCAGTCTGCACTGATTCCGCGAGTGCCCTGCTTAATATCCCTGGGCGGTCGCTCATTTCGCAAGGATTTTAAACGTCGTCACGAGCATCCAATCGCGTAGCCAATCTTGATCTGCCTAAGGTTTTCAGGAGGTCTGCCTAGCCGAGTAATGCTTTAGTTTCGCCAGCACTCGGCTGCGCAATTGCCAGTGATTACTCGGACTGAGGCGATCATGTTGCGATGCGGTCGGCGGGGCCAGTAGAACTTCCTCCAGGTATTGCCGTTCTCTCTGCGTTAAAGTATCGACGAAATCATTCCAAGCCATATGGACATGATCGATGTCCGCGTTGCGGAACTTCACTCGACGATCGAGGGCGTTTTGCTCTCGTTTTCGGCGTCGACGTTCTGATCGCCAATATTGGAGCAATTCGTGACGCGCCAAGGCCGCAAAGAACGTATTCAACCGACATCCACGATGTGCATCGAAACGATCCAGTAAATTACCGTTGGCATTGACCAGTGAACACCAAACGCGCGAGGCAATCTCTTCGGCAAGGCTGGTGTTTGCTCCGCTCGGTTTCAGCAGAGATTTAATCGAAACTAACAGTTGCGGCTGAGATCGCTTGAAAATCTCCTCCCAAGCGGTTACATCGCCGTTCAGGCAGCGTTGCACAAGCTCACGGTCTTGTCGCAGAGCTTTGCCCTTGGGTGCAATCGCCGATCCGTTTTTGATGGCAGTCGTTGCCTTTGAAGCTCGCTTGGCAGCAGAGCTAGACTTCGTCTTGCGCCGGCGCTTGATCCGCGTTTTTACCACTTGTTCAATCATGCCAAAAATACGGGTCGGCCGTCGTCGAGAAACCTACGCAGACAGACGCGATAATCACATTCCAGTTCATCACTTCAAAGGTCAAGATGCTATGCCAGCAAGCGCAGATGTTCGACGAGGTTGATCGCCGTCTTCAAATGGCTGATATGGCTCATCATCAATAAACTCGCGCTGTCCCAATTCAAAAATCAAGAGTGCCAATAACAGTGCCGTGTGGTTTTGTCGCCGCTCAGTATGGTTTTTTACGACGTCGCGAATCGTCTCTGGACGAAAGATGCCGCGCTCCAAAGTGCGCGGAGCCAAGAGCACTTCTTCCACCCAAGGCCGTAGTTCACGCCGCAGCCAGAGCCCCAGTCGTTCGTAGGGCTGATAGCCCGGCACCCCGAGCTTCGCCAGCACTCGATTGCGGAAATGCGCCGTGCGGCGGCGGAATTTACCGGCCCCCAGCGAAGTGCCAGTATTGGCATTGACTACCGACAGGAACTGTGGTTTGCGGCGCCCTAATATGAATGCCTGGATTTCATCGCTACGTTTCCAGTGTGGAGGCACGCTTAACAGGGTGCTGATGACCCCGTTATCAAGGAACGGCAACCGTGTCTCGAACATGGTTCCAATCTTGGCCATCGACATGGCCGTTTCGCGGCGCAAACGCTGTGTAATAAACAAATGCCAGATCCGATGCAGTTGCGGATCGACGCCTTGTGATTCGCCGAGGGCCTCACTAAGCGACGCATCGGCCAAGGTTTGCATTTCGCCAACCGATGAATTGGCCAAGAGCGGCTTCGATAATCCGTCCAGCATGTAGGCTCTGATATGGCGGCTCAACCACGTTCGCAGGGCGGCCTCAGATTGAATGTTCCAGCCTTCTTGATCCAATGAAAAGTTGTAAGCTTTATCCATGTGCATTAACTCACCGGCGTGCCCACGCAGCAGGATTTGAATGCCCAGCTCGCGATATTTCGGCAGCGTAGGTATCACAATACACTGGTCGAGGTAGTGACCATCGGTCAGATGCACCATGTGGCGCATGTGGTTGGCATATGAGCTCAAGAATCGATCGTCGAGCAAACAGCAGTGGTGATCTCGATTCGACAACGCCGCCATTTGCTGAGCGCAACGGTGATCTAAGCTGCCACGCATGCCCATGCTCACCGATTTAGTCGCAACACGCTCGTGATCAATCAATCCCAAGATCGTGCGCGAATCAAGGCCACCTGATAGTGAGATGCCAAGCGCCGGTGATCCACTGGTGCGCCATCGACGGCCTTGGCAAATACATCATCGATTCGTTCGAGAAACTGCGACTTGGATACGGTTGAATCATAACTAATGTCCGTCAAGCGCCAGTAGCGATCGACTTGCAGTTCATCGGTGGCTTGGCTGTAGACGATCCAGGCAGCAGCAGGCAGCGCCTTGACGTCAGTAAAGAATGTTTCTTCACCGAGGAATTGCCCATAAGAAAAGAACTGAGAGATGCCGCGACGACTCACGCTGTGCGAAACGGCTGGATCCGCCAGCAGCGACTTAATCTCCGAAGCAAACAGCAATTTGCCGGGTAAGTGACTATAGTACAGTGGCTTCATGCCGAAGCGGTCATTAGCCAAAATCAACTTCCGAGCCCGAACATCCCAGATTGCCGCAATGAAATAGCCATTCAATTCGCGAAAGAAACGCTGGCCAAATTGCAAGAATCCCTGCAACAGCAAATCGGCATGATCAATATGGGATGGCACTTGCCGGCCGGCGGCAACCAACTGCTGGCGCAAACTTGCTGTATTGTAGAGTTCTCCCTCCAGAATTAGGCACAGTGAACGGTCGTTGCTCCAAACAGGTTGGGGAGCTGTTTGAATATAACCGAGCGATTCACGACCCAATGCCACGCCGCCATCGATGTCGCAATACAAGTCACTGCGATACCATGAGTGGTGCCGCATCCGCTGCGACATCGACTTTGCAAGATCTTGCAAGCCGGTGTCATGGCGCGGTCCTAGAACTCCAAACAGTCCGGGCATTCGATAACCTTAGTTAGACAGCAGAATTGCCATTTGAGGTCCGTACCTGTTGGCTGAAGCGTAACTCAACGTGGGAAAATGATCAGTACGTAAAATTCGGTCATAACGCGATGGAAAACCGTTGGGGATCGATCCACAGAAACTGCCAAGCCCAACTCGAAATCAAAACAATACATAACGTGCTCGCGAAAATCGCCGGCCAAGTAAATCGTCGGCGCCAGATATCCCCCGCGTTAAGGATCGCAGTTGCAGAATAAAGCATTACGATAGGCATAAGCGGCACGTGGTAACGTGAATGTGCGAACACGATCGTGTGTATCCCGCAAACGAACGCGATCAACAGCAGAAAAAGTCCGTGAATTTGCCAACTGCTCGGTGGATAGCACATCGCCCCGAAAATGCCACTGAGGATCGCAGCGGCGTAGGCCCCGGTAATGGCAAGTGCCAAGGCCAATAACGTGGCTGACGAAAGCGGACCAAAATCGCCATGCTTAGCGTCCCCGATAACGTCTCGCTCCAATTGCCAGAAATTGACGAATTTAATCAAGCAGCGCTGCAGGGTCAGGAGCGGATGCTCCAACATAAACCTGAGTCCCGACTTCATCGCCAGCTTATCGATTTGCCCTTGGGTTGCGCCGGCAGCTTCCGGTTGTTCTGCTCGAAGAACGAAATCCCACGATTGACCACCTTGCATTGAAATTGCGTCCCATGCGCGATACAGCGGAGTAAACAAGTAGTTGCCCATCATTAGATTTCGCCCGCCCATGACATCGACCGCGACAAATGTCTTTTGCAATTGGGTATTGCGCACACTCCACGGTGCAATGGTTGCGACGAACGCTCCACCCATGAGTGCTGCCGCTGCCAACCGGCGAGTCAGCTTGCCTGGACCGATGAAAAGAAGATAAGTACCTAACACAGGCGGAAACAACCACACCACGCTCCGCGTTAAAGCGGACAGACCCAGCATGACACCGACAAGTCCCCAGCCTGGCAGCGAGTCGGCCTTCAATGCCCAAACCATTGCCAGCACGCTCCAGCAAAGTAAGAAGGTAAACAATACCTCCGTCAGCAGCAATTCGTTGTAAATCAACAGCGATGGATAGAAACAAACTCCGGCGGCGGCCAACAATCCAACGGGCTCTGAAAACGCGGTGGCTCCCAGTCGATAGACGATCCAGACCAGGAAGAGACTTAGAATTGACTGGATCGCCCGTACCGCTTGCCAATTCTCCAGGCCGAACACCTTATAAATTCCGGCGAGTACGACGGGATAGAGAGGTGGACGAAGCGAGGTGGGAGCGCCCGGCGTGAACGTGTACTCTCCATATTTCAGAAGATTGACCGCCAGAATGTTGTAATCGCGCTCGTCGTTGTGAAGTTCGACTGCATGGCCGCCGAACCATAGCCAGAGTCCAATTCGCAAAACGACGCCTGCTGACAGAATGATTATCAACGCTCGGGGGATAAGTTTGCGATCTTTGTAGCCATCTCCTCTCGGAGCCATGCCCCAACCGACAACGGGGGGCTGCACACGCTGAGTATCTACGACCATGTCGAATGTAGCCGCCATCAGCAGATTTCTGGCGAGAACATCAAGAAAACAAAACCAAGCTTATCGTTCGATCTTCCATAAAACGGGGACATGTGCCGGCTGCACATTAAACAAGTGATATAAGGCAGGGATATGTGTGAACATAAGTCCCACAAACACCAGCACGCAAACGCCGAGGTACAACGTTAAGCCCCGCTCTCGATACAATCGCTCCGGCGCTTGCGCCGCACTTTCTGGCTTGAAAGCAACCTGCAAGTAATAGCTAAATGCTCCAGCCACCAGAGGTATGCTCAGGAGCAGTTCCAATTTGAAGCGGATAATAAATACCCCTAAAAACAACGCGGCAGCGGTCGCATAGAAGAACATGCTTACAAGTAGCTTCTGCTCGTCGTAGTAACGGAACGATTTTCGATATTCGCCCGCACCGGCTTTGTCGGCGATCGATCGATATTCGGCAAATCGTTTACTGGCCATAAAAAACGCGCCGATCATCCAGTAGAAAATCAACAGCGAAAGCGGAGGAACTTCAACCTGAGTCACCGCAAACCAACCGAGCAACAACCGCAGGGGATTATTGATCGATTCCGACAACACATCGAGATAAGGCCACTCTTTCAATCGAACTGGCGGAACGTTGTACGCGAGTCCCATGAACACCAGTGCCGCACCGGTCAGCGCAAAAGCGGGATTTATGCAAAAGGCCAATCCCAAACCAATCGCTCCCAGCGCAATCCATTCCGCATATGCCACGGGCAGTCGCACCAGGCCTGAGGGAATTGGTCGATGACGTTTAACACGGTGACTGCGATCGGTAGGGGCGTCGAGAATTTCATTAATCACATAATTACTGGAGGCCAGTAAACACGTGATGCACAGCGCGGCAAATAATCTTGGCCAAAGTGCGAGCGAGAGGGCCTCAGGATGATAGAACGCGGCGAGAAGCGCCCCCAACAACATGAACACATTTTTAAACCAATGGTCCGGCCGCGCAATTGCGAAATAAGGCGCGATACGCTCCCAACGCGAGCCAATTGCCGCAAGCGATGCAGATTGCGGAATGGTCGTTACCAACGCATCCGACGATATTCTTGCGAATTCAGCCGATGTAGCCGTTGGCGGCACTGTAGTATTTGAAGGATTAGACACTAAACGGTTCTCCAGAATTCAATCTCTTTGCGAGCTGCTCGAAGTGATTCTTGTCATTCGTCCCTGAGACGGTTGCCTGTTTCGGAAATTCGCGGCGATCATTCTGCCGATTTGGATGACAAAGAAGCCGCCGGATGTCGATTTACCGACGACAAAACAAGGCGCTCTTATCGGACGCTTGAGGCGCGTAAACCAGGGTTCTTCTGTTGTCGTTGGAGTCACGAGAATTGTGAACAAGCCCGCGAAGCGGCCCGCTAAAACGTCGGCGAATACCTGATCACCGACAACGGCTGTATTGGCTGCATTGGCGCCCAACTGTCGAAGCGCCTTATAACAGCCAAACGGGAATGGCTTGAGCGCCTTGGCCACACAGCCCATCCCAAATTGCCTTGCCAAAGGCTCAATGCGACGATGCCGGCCGTTCGAGAGCAGGCATAGCTGAATTCCGCCGGCCTGAAGCGACTCGATCCATTCCGGAATTCCATGATTGAACGAAGAAGCATGGTAATCTTTCAGGGTGCAGTCGACATCCAATAAAAGTGTCGCGAGATTCAGATCTGCGCAATTGTTCCAGATCTAAATCCAAAACACTATTCAAGCGAAGGTGAGGACGAATTATTCGCAACATTCGATCAATTACTTATTCTAAGGTAGCGATTCAGAGATGCATGAATACTGCGGCGGGCATGATGTGCGCGAACTGCTGTATTGCTCGCACCATTTCGCCAACACGAGGATGCTCCATAGCACGACGCCATGACGGCCGAGGCCACGGAGATGCGACTGATAGAGCTGCCTTATAACCGACTGGTCTAAAAGTGTCCCGACTGGCGATTGGCGGTCTAATACCGTGTCTTCGAATACCTCTCTCAATGAACCACGCAACCACCGGTCAATCGGCATCTCGAAACCTTGCTTTGGCCGCTGGCAAACTTCCGCGGGAATGCGTGAGCGATAAACTTCCTTGAAAATCCACTTGCTTTCTCCATTCCGGATTTTCAAATCGGATGGGATTTGGGAAGTAAGTTCCAACAATTCGTGGTCCACCAGCGGTGGACGAACTTCTAATCCATAAGACATGCTAGCGCGGTCCACTTTGGTGAGGAAATCGTCCGGCAGAAGCACGTTGATATCGGCAGCAATCATCTGCGCCAGCCAATCGTTTTGGTCGGCACCTTTGTAATTGTTGATGATCGTCGATTCGGGCCAATGCCCATTCAGGCTGCGACGAACTTGATCGGACATCGCACGCCGCCGCCAAGGCGAACGGCAAGTTGATAAAGTGTTCGCATAGGCGTCGGCAGCAGGCAAAGAAAGATTGGCCAACAAAGTCTTCGCTCGTAACACGCGCGGCAGCCAGTCAAACTTTGGCCAGATTCTCGACAATGGCGCCGCAATGCCGCGACGCATCCAGGCCGGGAGCTGGTGCCGCAGCCGGCTTTCGCGGAGGTCGTGGACATAACGCCTATAGCCTCCAAATGCCTCATCGCCGCCGTCCCCAGACAACACCACCTTGACGAATTGCCTCGCCAAACGCGCAACACGCATCGTCGGAATTGCGGAGCTATCGGCAAACGGCTCGTCAAAGTAGCGCACCAGGTCATCAAGGTCAGTGGCAGCGTTAGCGGTAACGATATCTTCGTGGTGCCGACAATGAAATTGCTGAGCAACCTGGCGAGCATATGGCAGCTCATTAAACGAATCTTCACCGAAGCCAATCGAAAATGTTTGCAGCGGCTCGCTTGCATTTACCGACGCTTCGGCAATCACGACAGATGAATCGACCCCGCCGCTGAGAAATCCTCCCACGGGCACGTCAGCCACCAGGTGTAATCGAACTGTCTCAGCGATTTTCGCTTCGACCGCCTCCTTCCAATCGTCCACCGACCGGCTAACAATCTGATTGGTTGGATACGACCAGTAACGCTGTGGCGCCGCGTCCATTCGATTCGCGGTCACGACCAGAACATGTGCCGATGGTAGTTTTTCCGCTCGAGAAAAAATTGAACGGTTACCTGGCACAAAGCCGAACGCGAGATAATCTTCCAAGGCGGCCGTATCAATCGTGCGGTCGATCCCCGGAAACGCCAAGATGGCTTTTAACTCCGAGCCGAACAGCAATTTCTCGGCGTCTCGATAAATGTAAAGCGGCTTTTGCCCAACGCGATCACGAGCCAGCAGCAGCAGCCGTTGCCTTGCATCCCAAATCGCGAACGCGAACATGCCGCGAAGTCGATTCACCAGATTAGGACCGTCTTCTTCGTAAAGATGGACAAGAACTTCGGTGTCAGAATGCGTGCGGAAGCTGTGGCCTTTAAGCAGCAACTGCTCGCGAAGTTCTCGATAATTGTAAATCTCGCCGTTGAAAACAATCTGTACCGAGCCGTCTTCATTGCCCAACGGTTGGTCCCCGCCCGCAAGATCGATGATCGACAAGCGCCGGTGGGCCAAACCAATCCCAGGCGCCTGCCAAAACCCTTCGGCATCGGGGCCACGATGCGCAATCGCGTCCGCCATGCTTTTAAGAACGCCCGAATCAACCGGACGAGTTCGATCAGCAAACATCACTCCAGCAATGCCACACATGATGAAGAGCGCGGCGTGCCTTACGCCTTGACCTCCGAAAATTCTGAGACCGTCTCACTCGATTGAATTGCATCCGATAATCCCGCCGGCAGCCGCGAACTCACGACCTTAGCCGGCGAACCGACCGCGATGGCATAATCGGGAATTGGACGAATTGCGACGGCACCCGCGCCAATGACACAATGCTGTCCCACATCCGCCAGCACAACGGCTCGCTCGCCAATCCACGAATCGCGTCCGATCGTAATATGCGGCCAATCGCCGGGTTGCTCCCGAACAGGAATATCCAGCCGCTCAATGCCGTGCTGGGCAGAGCCATTGGCAATCGAAACGTGAGAAGCAATGATAACGTCGTCTTCTAGTGTTACGTCGCCCATCACACAGAACACACCGATGTAAACACTTCGGCCGACACGCGCGGTTGGGTGAGAAAACACGGTGCCAAAACTGATGCAGGCATCGCTTGCGCACTGCGTGAACACCAAGCGGTAAAAAGCCCGTCGCAAATACACTCCGATCAAGCCGGGCACCAAGCTGAAGGCTTGCGACCAACCAGGAAAAACTTTTGTGTCGGCCAACAGCAGTGATTCAATTCGGTAAACGACCCAAGGCAACAACACGATCATCAACGCGATTACATTGGCTGCGCGTTTCAGCAATTCTTTCACGATCTGGCGACCTCGTGGGCCACTGCTGCTTTGCGACCTGTATGGCATTGCTGCACTGTCAAATCGGCATGCTTGAATTGATGCCCCGCTGATTTCGGGAGCGATCGAAACAATTCCTCAGCCTGCTTTGCGAGCACCTCCCAATCGAACTGCTGAACCACCCAGCATCGCGCGCTGCCTGCCCCATCTGCTCCATGCCACGTCGGTCGCTGAGCAAATCCACAAGCGCCGCCGCAATCGGTTCGGGCCGGTCGCAACACACTAATCGTCCCGTTTCAGGAACTTGCATCGTTTCAGCGGTTCCGCCCGAGGTGCCCGCTAAAACGGGTCGGCCGCAGGCCTGGGCTTCCAGCAAAACCATTCCGAACCCTTCAAAATCGCCGTTCACTTCGCGATTCGGCAGGGCAAACAAATCGCACTGCTGATAACAACGAATTAGTTCGCTATCAGGAATGTCGCCGCGGAATTGCACATGATCTTGCAAGCCGTGCTCGCTCACCAAGGCTTCCAAATAACCCCGCCGCTCGCCATCGCCCACGATGACATACAACACATCGGGTACGCTGCGTCGCACTTCATTCAATGCCAGAATCAAATGATCTTGGCCCTTGCGAGCCTGCAAACGTCCCACGGTCAAGATCACGGTCCGCTCCGCCCAGCCAAGCTCGCGACGAAGATCGGAGTCTTGTTCTTTCGGCACGAAGCGATGCACATCGACCCCAGGGTGCAGCACACGGAGTCGGTCTTCCGGCACTTCCCAATCGTTTCGCAGCATCTGCCAGGTATTACGACTGTTGGCGATGACAATGCTTGCCGCTCCCAGCACTTTCCGCATCATCCAGCCAAGCTCGCGGCTGCTTCGTCCAATATTGGTTTCTTCGCCATGCACATAACAAACGTAAGGAATTCCAAATCGTTTCTGGATCAACCAGGCAATCCAGCCTTCCGGCAGCAGGCAGCCACAGTGGATTTGCTCGATCCGATGCTGTTTCACTAGTTGTGCCACGCGGCGATAGTTGCGAAAGTAGCCGCGCGAGCCAGACCAACTGAACGTCCCCCAAGTCGGCATCGCCAGCGGCACACGAACCACGTTCAAATCGTGCGTGCGATCGAATTGTTCTTGCGCCGCGTGCTCCCCGGCCGCAACGAATACGTCCGTCCGAGGAAGCCGTCGGTAAATTTCCCAAAACCAACGTCCGCTGCCGCCGACTTGTGGGGGAAACACGGAACTGGCTAGCAAACATTTCATGAAGTCAGGCAACTCTCGCGGGCCGCCAGCATAAGCTGGTATTGTTCGACAATGTTGGCCGTGTGCGCTTCAATGCTGAAATGCGTTTCACAACGCCGCCTGCCGGCAGCGCCAAATTGCTGCCGCACGTCGGCGTTGAGAATAAGTCGCTCCAGCGCCGCCGCCAAACCGGCCGGATTTCGCGGTGCAACCAGCAGCCCCGTCGCCTCGTGGACAATCATCTCGGGAATTCCGCCAACGTCGCAGCCGATTACCGGCAGCGAATAGGCCATCGCTTCCAACGTCGCGTTGCCAAGCGGTTCGACGTGCGAGGGCACCACAGCAAAATCGGCTGCTGTGAGCCAGTCTTTGATATTGCGCTGGAAGCCGAAGAATCGCGCCGGCGAACCAATCTGCTTCGCCAAATCCTCCATCGCCAGCCGATATTCCCCATTGTTCTGCAAATCGTCGCCGACGATCAACAATTCGGCCTGCTCGCGCACGGCGGGTTGCACAAATTGCCAGGCCTGCAACAAATCGGCGACACCTTTTCGCTCAATAATTTGGCCGGCAAACAGAACCAGGACCTTAGCCTGCGGCAAGTCCAATCTTGCTCGCGCTGCTTGCCGCTCTGACATGGTGGGCGCCGGCTCCAGCGGCAGGCCATCGTGTACAACGCTGCCAGACGAAGAAGCCACTTGCGACGACGACGCACAAATCTCGTTCTTCAGCGCCGCCGACACAAACACATGTCGCTCGGCCCCGAATTTATTCAGCCAGTCGATGGCCGAACCACTGAACGGAAACCGGTGATGACAAATTCTGGGAATTTCCAAGCGCTGGGCGGCCTCGCCGACCATCTGGCTGGTTGGCAAATCGTTGCAGTGTACGACGTCGGGCTGCTCGCGGCGCAAAATGGCCGTTAACTGCCGCCGAGTTTCCGTATACCGCCACCAGCGCCACTTATCGGTCATGGCCATCGGCACAAATTCGCAGCGCAACCCAACCGACCGCATGTGCTTTAGCGTCTCGCCCTCGGTTCCCAGCACCACGAGCACGTCGTGCCCGGCCGTCTGCAACCCCACCGCCAACCGCTCGGCGGCAACTTCCGCCCCGGCCTGAAACGGCGCCCAACTGGCAATTGTAATTCGCAAGCGCTCCATTAGATTTGTCATGTGGCTGCTGCAACCATACTTCTCACGTCCTCGTGCAGCAACTGGCCGTATTCATCCCATAACTGGTCGGCCAGTTTGCAAATGTCGAACCGATCTTCGGCTTGTCGTCGGGCGGCGTGTCGGGCCTGGGCTCGACCATTGTCATCCGCCAGCCATCGGGAGGCCGCGGCAGCCAACTGCTCGCGGTCGTCTTGAGCGACAATTTCACCGCCATCGGGAAGAATTTGATCGTCGACCGATTTGCTGGGATAACCTAGCACCGGGCAACCGCAGGCCAGAGCTTCGATCACACTAATACTGCAGGCCTCTTCTTGGCTTGTGTTCACAAACACATCCAGCCCGTTGTAGAAATCTCGCAGTTCATCGAGATGCCCAAGCAACATCAGCTTCTGCCCCAGTCGCTGCTTGGCGCTCGCTAAAAGCTGCTCCGCATAGCTTTCGTCGCCGGGCACGGGGCCGCCAGCGACAACAATTCGCAGCCGGTCATCGGGAATTCGCTCGCCAATCGCAAACAGGTGTTCAAGTTGCTTGCGGGGCCGTAGCGCACATGCCACGCCGATAGCAAATCGACCGTGCAGGCCGTGCCGCGACCGGAACAATTGCCGCCGATCTTGCTCAGGCTTAAATCGTTCCAGGTCGATTCCGTTGTACAACACGTGGCGGCGATCAGCGGAGACTATTCCATGGAGCGCGTCAGCACAAGTTTGCAGGCTGCCGTCGCTCACGAAGAACATCCGGTCCGGACACTTCTTGCCACCGAAGGCCCACTGACAAAAGCCGCGACCCATGGCAAAGTGAACACTGACCACAATCGGCACCTGCAACATCCGGGCGAGATACGACCCAATCGGAAAGATGTCTTGCTCGTTGCAGTGGACCAGCTCAATTTCGTGCCGCCTGGCAATCGACCGCAACTGCCAGACTGCCTTGAGGAATCGCCAAGGGCGGCGCTTGTCGGGAAACGGCAGCGGATTCTGATATGTGGGTATGCCTTGGCCCTTTGTCCAGGCGTCAAACTTGCCTAGCTCCCGTGACACCAATACGGGACGTAAGCCGCGCTCTGGCAAAAAACGAAACCAACCTTCGGTGGGCACCGTGGTGCTCTGCCGGTTCGGGTTCATCGTGAGGTAGAGGACGTTCATACTCTTCACGCGTGGCCGGAACCCAGGCTCATCCTTGACGAGAGATTGCCATCGATTGCTGCCTTAGACCGCATCCATAACCACGACTGTTGACCGCCGCGAAATTCATCCATGGCGCAAGCGCAAGCTCCTCACTTAAAGTTACCTCCGCCGGCAGGTCATCGGTGCTTCGCAATTGCGAATCCAGCCGTTCGATTTCATGCGACTCGCCAAATCGTTGAACCAGCTCCTCGGTAATTCCAGGACGAAGCAGGTCGTGGGTTTCCACCAAAATGTCAACCTTTGACAGTAATGGAACTGCCTTCAGGTCGAGTATTTCAATCTCAGCTCCGTCCACGTCGCAAATCACCAAAGTCCGGCCGTTCGCATTGAGTATCCGTCGAAGGAATTCCGCATCGCAGGCGCCATACATCTGAATGCGTTCGTGCACGCCGTTCGCTTTGGCAAGCTTCATGATGTCCGCGTGTTTCTTAAGATCCAGCTCGAATCCAATAATTCGACTCGCCCGGCTCCGAAGTGCAAATCCGCAGAGATAGTAGCCCGCTGACGCACCAATATCGATAATCGTCTGATATTCGCAGCGGCAAACCTGCTCTAAAACGGTGTGCAATTCCTGTTCGTAGGTGCCCAGAAGCACGTCGGCACAGCAGCCGCCCGCAGCGGCGGGCGTGTAACGAAGGCCACGGAATGGCCCACCGAGAACTCGGTCGCCCTTCTGTTCCAAGATCTGCCGTACAGCTCGCTTTTGCGATCTGTGATAATTTATGATTCTTTGTTTCGCGGCTCGATTCTCATTTCGCCATTTAGAATCCGTCAGCCACCACCAAGAGCGTTTTAGATTTTCTGGCGCACATTCTCGCCTGCACCAAAGCGTACGTCTTCCAATACCGCCAGTTCCACGGCCAATAAGCCAGCCCGCGTCGCAGCATCTGCACGGCGTCACGTCGGCGGCCGTTCATCCACAACAGCGAATAGCCTACGTGCCAGAAATACTCTTCGCTCAGCCGCCGCCTCAGCGCCCGGCGGTCTGCACTCCGCAGCACCGGCGACAGGGCCAACCGCTCGAAGCCCTCGATCATAGAGAGTTGCAAACGCAACCGCTCGTCCAACGTCTTCGCAGCGCCGGCCAGCGAAGAATTCGCATTGTGAACCTGATACACCACGTGCACGTTGTCGAAGTAAGCGAAGCGAAAACCCGAGGCCAGCGCCCAGATGACAATCACCTGATCCTGGGCATTCCTCCGATCGGCGGCAAAGCGGTAGTTGTCGAACAGCCTTTTTCGAATCACCGAATTCTGCAGGCCGCAGTACAACCCGTGCAAAATCTGGCAGCGTGCCGCCTGGGGGTCGTCAATAATTTTCAGGCCGTCCCGCCGCCGGGCCTGCAACTTCTGGAACGGCCGGGCGTGGCCGTCGACATAAAACGTGCTCTCGGCCAGCACACGCTGCGAGCCGTAGTCGACCACGCGGCAAGCGCCAAAGACCCAATCGACCTCGGCATTCGCTTCCAGCGCCGCCACACAGTCGGCCAGGTGATGCGGCAGCCAGAGGTCGTCGCTGTCGTAAAAGGCAATGTACCGGCCCTGGGCCTGATCTAAGCCCGTGTTGCGGGCGCCATACGCTCCTTGATTTTCCTGATAAATGTACCGCACGGGCTGCGTGACCGATTTTGACAACTCGGCAACCAGTTCGCGCGTGTCATCGGTGCTGCCATCATCGACGACAATCAATTCCCAATCCGTAAACTGCTGATTGCGGATCGCCTCGAACGCCTCCGGCAAAAACCGCACGCGGTTGTAGGTCGGCAGGATGATGCTTACCACCGGTACACCATCTGCATTCAAATTGGCTAGCAAATCACTCATCTTTTACAAACCAGGCATTGCACTGTGCTGGAAACACCGTGTTTGCCACGATCGGCCGCCACGAATCTTGGCAGAAGTATTGACCCCGAAAGCCCGAATCTTGCAGCAATCCGACGATTGCTGGAACCGAGGTCCACGCCGGCGTCAATTCACAGGCCACGGCCATGGGCTGCGCCAATTTCAAGGTGCTTTGCATCCCTTGGAGCACGTTCAATTCGTGCCCTTCGGTATCGATCTTGATCAGGCGAATCTTGCCTCTTTCCACCACCGAGTCGGGAAGATCGTCAAACCGCTGCAAACACACCGGCAGGGTTGGCTCGCCGTTCACTTTTTCTCGTACCGAACTCACGCCATTATTGAAGAAGGGCGGCACAGAAATGTAGGCCGTGCCATTATGATCTGAAAGCGCGGCCGAGAATGGCAATACATTGGTTACGCGGTTGAGTTGGATGTTACTGGCCAACCAGGCGAAATTGCTCACGCATGGCTCGAAGGCAAGTACCCGCCCCGCAGCACCAACCAATTTAGACCCCAACATCGAAAAATAGCCCATGTTTGCGCCCACATCGACAAACACATCGCCCGGCTTTAAACACTCAGTTAACCGATCGACAAGTTCGCCTTCATACGGCAATCCCAACGCAAGGTGCATTCCTTGCTGTTCACCAAAGGGAACGCGCATCCGCAGTCCAGGCGAGAATTGAACAGTCGGTTCCCAAGTAATCGGTCCCACCCAAGACGGATGCTGTAAGCATTGTGAGCGATGCCAAAACCAATACCTTTTAGCCCCGCGCGGCGAGATCCGTCTAAGACATCGAGCAGCAAAGTTTGCGGATGTAGAGGTCAGAGCGGTTACCGGCTTGATGGCATTCATTTGCCAGCAATCAGCCTATTTGCAGGCGAAGTGCTCCACGACCACCGAAGATAACGCAGCGATTCCTTGAGCGATGCCCACCGCAGTCCGGCTGCGGCCACTTGCAGTGCGCAACTTTCAGTTCTCGGGCACGGTATAACTGAACGAAAACATTTCGGCCGCGCGGCTGGCGCGAGCGTTCGTCGAACGCTGGCCGAACGGCTGCATCGCGTCGATCGCTTTACCGCGCGCCATCGTGGGCCGCTAACACGGCATAGCCAGCGTGATATGTTCTAAATGCACGAACTGATCTTACCCACTAAGTCACGGGAACAGTAGTATTTCAGGATAACCACTCATATTTCAACTGAAGCGGCCATGCACGCTGCGCCATCGAACGAATAACCAAATAGTTCAAAGTCCTTTTCGTAATTGATCCGTCAACCAGACGATGTCGTTCACTAAATTCGCTTTGGAAGGATCCGCGCGCATCTGTTCCGCAGTATGAACCTTAACGGTCGTGGATAGCCTGGTATTCAAAGCAGCGATCGCTTCTTGGAGGACTCCTACGACCAATGTCAGTAATTAGCAATGATTCGCGGAGTCATATCGAAATTGATATGCGGCTTAAGATGTAGGCTGTCGTCCAGAGACGGATGCTCTTGATCTCCTTTGAACTTCCGGTTCATGAACCCGATCGAACCTCTCGAATTGGTGATAGTAGTTGTGGTATATGACAGAATGCGCAAATGGATTTCAACAATAGCAAATTTGAAATATTTCAGAACGCTTCTTCGCCTAGACGGTTTCTGATCTCATGGGCAAACGGTGTTGAAAAAAACGCGACCGTCGTGTCCGAATAACAATTCAAGATTTCGAATTGCTTCCTTGGTTGTCTACCGCAAATGCCGAGTGCTTTTTCGATGCTGGTTCCGCGGTCCGTGGAATATGGACAAAAATCACTGATCGTGGTGCGATACTGGCATAACTTCTTTACCTGTTTTTCAGAAACTGATATCGATGTCCTCAATCTGCGAGTCGTTCTTGACCCGCGTTGTCGTATTTGCCATCCCCAGTAATTCGCTTTATGGCCCACTCGGAACGAGCCGCCACGATTTTGCGAAAAACCTCGGCCGGCTGATCAAATCGTTCAGAGTCCTCGACACAAAGACTGCCGTCGACACGTAATGTCTCAGCATTTGGCATATCCGCGAGCAATCGAAATGGCTAGGTAACAGCGGCCGGGGCAAGTAGGAAGTCCGGAATTGTCTCAGTCAACCTCAACACGCCCATTTTCGACCATGGGAAATTGGAATAGTCGCTGGATTTTGCACAGTCAGAAGCCGATGGCTAAGGGTATCATCGATTCCGATGCGTATACGAGGGTCACATAACACTCGATCGATCGCAAGTTGCAGGCAAATCCTTAAGCAGTGACCAACTTCGACGAAATTCACCCGCGAGCCAACCATATCCAAAATCTCGATTGCCGAGAATACTGGCCCCGGCAGGAAACGCCAGTTCCGCAACCTGACTGATCGCGTGGATGTGTTCGCGGTAGTTTCTGATCACCTGCACGGCAGTTCCGGAAGCAATTACTCTGCCTTGTTAGATTCGCCACGGCCCGGGTGCAGAGCACTTCGACCGCCGCCATGTTGTGGCTGACGAATAGGACGGTGCGGCCGTCGCTCGGCGGCGACTTCCTGCATTTTGCCGAGGCATTTCTTTTGGAATTCAGCATCGCCGACGGCGAGCACTTCGTCGATGATGAGAATTTCCGGATCGAGTGGGCGGCCACGGCGAAGGCCAGGCGCACGTACATGCCGCTCGAGTAGCGTTTGACGGGCGTATCTAAGAATTTTTCGATCCGGAGAAATCGACCATGGCGTCGAACTTGCGCTTGATTTCGTGCCGGTGCATGCCCAGGATGGCGCCGTTTAAGTAAATGTTTTCGCGGCCCGTGAGCTCGGGGTGGAAGCCGGTGCCCACCTCGAGCAGGCTAGCCACGCGGCCGTTGAGCACGACGCGCCCCGAGGTGGGCTCGGTAATGCGGCTGAGAATTTTCAAGAGCGTGCTTTTGCCCGCGCCGTTGCGGCCGATAATGCCGACGACTTCGCCGTGCGGCACATCGAACGAGACATCTTTGAGGGCCCAGATGGTGTTGGGGGGAGCTAAGGGGACAGTCCCATTTTGCTGCGCAGACTTGGCAAAATCGGGACAGTCCCCGGTGTGGGGAGCGAGGGGGACCATCGCGGCGATGGTGCCCGTCCCATTTTGCTGGGCGCCATGTTGTGCTGCGGACTGCGCAAAATCGGGACCGTCCCCGGCGTGGCCGTTCTGCTCGGGCGGCGGAAGGCGGGAATGATTGCGGATGTCTTTCAGACGCCGCCAGGGGGCGGCTGCCGCATCCATCAGCGATTCGCGCAGCGTGCGGTAGCCACCGTGCTGGCGGGCGCCAATGTGGTACAGCTTCGAGAGATTTTCAATCCGAACGGCAGGTTGCATGACGGCAGGATAGAGTCTGGTTGTGATGCTCAGTGGTTACTGAACGCTGGGTTTTCGGCAATGGTTAATTCGCCATCTCTGACTAGCGTGCAGCCGTGTTCCAAGGCCGCTTTGCGAAAGATATCGCTAGCTTTGGCATCGTGGCACTCTACGGCGCAGTTGGCTGTGCGACGCAGAAAATCTGTCTCGCCATCGCCGAAGACGACGCTCTCTGCTCCTTCGATGTCGATTTTGAGAATGTCGAGATGTCGGAGGTTGTAGCGGTTCATCAGGCTGGTTACCGAGTAGGCAGGCACAGCAATTTCTGATTTCCCATTGACGGGCACTACCTGGCTGGCCCAGTGCCGGCCATCGCGGAATTTCCCGCGCTCCAGCGCCAGCATGGTGTCGTGCGACCAGAGTGCTGCGTTTAAAAGTTCACAACGATCTTTGAAGGGCCGCAAATTCAATTCAGCCAATTCGTAATTTTCCGGATCGGGTTCAAGGGCAATGACCCGCGCTTTGGGATAGCGATGCAAAAAATACAGACTTGTCAAGCCGATATTGGCGCCGGCATCGACAATTACTCGAGGATCGCCGTGACATAGCGAGTGGTATTGCTGAGATAAGAACACATGGCGGAATACTTCGAAGTCGCTTGTGCCTTTGCGAAGCGCAATGGGAAAGCGCGAGTCGTTCAGCCAAATTGCCGTTCGTTCGAAGCCTGGCTCGCGACACCGCAAAAACGGAAATAGGACGCTCCCGATGGAAAATGGCCTGACCACCGCCGGCAGAGCGACCGCCTCGGTAAACGAGTAGCTGGAAAGGCCACGGAGCACTGCGAGTTGCTTGCACACCCGAGAGGGTAATGACGACTTAAGCAATTGCGTGAGCATACGGCGGTAGGCAGTGCAGTTAAACGGGTTGAGGGGCGGCGAAAGCACCCAGGGGTGGCTGCGGCGGCGACAAGTCGATTGCCTCGGCAGCGTGGGCCTCGGCGAAGATGGAATCGCTAAGCTTCAGATATCCGGCCCACCAGACAGACATAGTAGGGCACTTCCAAACCGGTGAGCGTGACGAACTGCGCCGACACCATAAAACCGACCAGCGAAGCAATAACCATGCGGCAACTATCGGCCACCCCGGGGGCCAGATCGTCCAACTGCCGTGCCAGGCGCCACAGCCGCCACATGGCGATGAGGTAAAAGGCCAGCAGCAAGGCCAGGCCGGGAACACCGATTTCCGCCCCCAGTTGCAGCCACAGCGAATGGGCCTCTTTGCCTCGGGTGTATCCGTACTGCTGGGCGTAGATGGGAAAATGATGCGGGCCAACGCCCAGCAGCGGATTGTTCGACATGACGCCCAGGCAAGTGCTCCAGAGGTCAAGACGGCTTTCCGAGGAATAATCTCGCTGCCCTTCTTCGGCAAAGCTGGTGTTAAATCGCTCCCACACCGATGGCCCCGCCAGCCGTAGCCCGACGACCAGGGCCAACAGAAAGTACGCATAATAGACGGGCTTCTTGCGGATCAAGACGAATGTAACGACAGCGGTGAGCCCGAGCCCCAACATACCGCCGCGCGAGTTGGTGATGAGCACGGTATGAGCCATGAGGCCGGCGGCCACAAACGCCAACCAGCGGCGCCACCACGATTGTTCTGCCAGGCCCAAAAAGAAGGCGAAGCCTGTGGTGCAGGTCATGGCGATGGCGAGGCAGTTGTTATCCATGCCGCCGAAACCGTATTCTTTGACCCAGTTGTTGCCGGCCAGATACGACATATTGGCTTCATAGGCCACGAAGCCCTGGCTGAGCATAATGACCCAGGCCAGTTGCTTAAGCTGCGTGGTGGACTTGATGATGGTGAAGCCCACCAGGCACGGCAGCACGATTTTGAGCTTCTCTTCGACGTCTTGCCAGGCGACGGTCTGATCTTGCGCCGCGGCGGCGCTGGCAATCATCCAGATCATAAAGCCCAGCAGCGCGTACACTACGGCGCAGGCTGCGGCCGAAATTCCAATCGCCAAAACCCGCCAGCGCCCAACCGGCGAGCAGAGCCAAGGCGACGATGCGGCTGTAGTTACCCGGCTGCACCGCCCAAGACCAGAGCGCTTCGGGACGAAGAAGTGCAAAGCAGATGTAGATGAGCAACCCGATGAACGGATTGAAGAGCGACACCGCCGCGCCGCCGTAGGTGAGAGCATAAGTGAAGATCAGTCCCTTCATGGGATCGACCGCGGACGGCTAGGCCGTGGTTGCCGCGGCGGTTTCAGCCTTTTGTTGTAAGTGCTTGAGGACGGCGAAATTATCGCGGACGAATTCATCGGGGTTTTCGCGGACGGCCTGGATGAAGGGCCCGTCGTAAATTGCGAGTTTTTCAGCGCAGTCTTCGTTGATCCACTTATACGGAAAGAGATTGAAGGCAAACTTGGGCACTTTCAGTCTTCTGCCCTTGCCGTACATTTTTCCCTGGATGTGCCACTTTTCGCGCAGGCGCGCGGCATGGCGCACGCTGCCAAAATGGTGCACGGTGAATTGCAGCGGCAGTTGGCCCCAATCGAACGGTTGATTTTGCAGCTTGACATTGGCGCCGTCGCCCCAGAATTCGACTTCCGGAATGTTGCGGTGCAGAATCATCTTGCGCCAGCAAATGGGCTGCGTAATATAGACTTTGTAATTGGCGTAAAAATCGATGACGCGCAGCGGAAGTATTTGCTCGTTGCACGCGACCAGGAAGTTTCGCAGGGCCTCAAACTCCCATTCCGGCACGAACTCGTCGGCATCTAAGTGCAGACACCACTGGCCACGACACTGAAGGCGAGCGGCATTTTTGAGAACGGTGTACCACTGGAAGCTGTTGCCAGGTTTTTCCCAATGATCTGCGCGTGACGCGAATTTTGGGATCGATCTTTGAAATGGCTTCGTAGGTGCCGTCGGTAGAGTAACCTTCGTTGACAACAATTTCGTCAGCCAATGGGAGGTGATGCCGCAGCATCTCTGCGACGTGAAAATCGTAGTACAAGCCGTTCTTGACGTAGGTGTAGATCGAAAGCAGCATGGCCTTTAAATCATCAAACTCGCGGACAGCAACTTCGAAAGCACCTAAATAATGTCGGCAAAGCCGCGTTCGACGCGGCGGAAGTACAAACAGCCGATGAATAAAAACAACAGCGCAACCGCGGTGGAAACGCCCAGCGCGTACCAATCGAGCGGTTCGCCCAGCGTGGCCGCGCGAAAATTGGTGATGATGCCGAACACCGGATTCAACGGCAAAACAGCATTCCAACGGGGGCTAAGAAACGAATCGGTGCGCATGTAAATGCTGGGCGTGGCGAACATCCACAATTGCACCATGAACGGCACCACGTGCCGGAAATCGCGATAGGCAACCGTCAGTGCCGAGAGCAGCACGCCGACCCCGAGGGTGGCCGCAATCAGGTCGAGCGTGAGCAGCGGCACCAGCAGCATCCGGGGGCCGGGCATTACACCATAGCCGAGCATCATAGATTATCAACACACCAAAGGCAATTGCAAAATCGACCACGCCGGCGCCGATGGTGCCCAGGGGAATGAAGAGGCGCGGAAAGTAGACTTTGGTGACCAGATTTTGATTGCCCACGACGCTGCCGCCGGCGCCGGTTATTGCGTTGGAGAAAAACGTCCAGGGCAGCAAACCGGCAAACACGAACAGCGGATAGGGCACACTGCCGGTTGGCATTTGCGCCAAGCGGCCGAAGAACAGGCTGAACACGACCATCGTCGCCACCGGCTGAAGAATGGCCCACAATGCGCCGAGCACCGTCTGCTTGTAGCGGACCTTGACATCGCGCCAGACCAGAAAATAGAGCAATTCCCGATAGCGCCACATTTCGCGCAGGTCGAGAAACTTCCAACCCGGGCGGGCTTCAATAACAGTGACAGAGGAGTGGCCAACGGCATCAGCATCGGCGACGACCGGATGGGGTATGGCCGATGGCGAACTTTCGGCTGATGACTCTAGTTGCAGCAGGTCGGCGTCAACTGACAAGGTTGGATTTCCAATTTATGAAAGGGTGTTGCATCCACTAGGCAGGACAAAATTTGGAGGCAGTTGTTCCAGCAATGGTGCTGACAGACAAATGTGCGTCCGACTGCTGCCAGACGGCGGCATTCGTTCTCATCTTCGAAGAGCGCCGCGATCTGCGTCAGCCACTGCGCTGGCCCGTCTGCCTGGTAAGCGTGCTCGCCAGGAATTACGTCTAAGCCTTCGAGCGCTTGCGATGAAGCGATGACAGGCTTCCCAGCTGCCATGGCTTCCAGCACCTTGTTTTGGATGCCGCGAGCGATTCGCAGGGGTACAACCACCAGCCGGGCGCGCAGGTAGGGGCGAACTCGGGGACATCGCCAATAACTTTGATGCCGGGCCGTGCGCAAGTCGCTGCACCTGGGGGACTGGACGCCGGCCGACAATCACGAATTCTGCCGCCGGGAAGCGTGCCTGAACTTGCGGCCACACTTCCTGGCAAAACCACCAGAGGCCATCGATATTGGCTCGATAATCGAGCGCGCCCACGAAGACGCACTCGAATCCGACGACGGATGCGTCGTCCGGGGCTGGGCTGAAATAATCGAGATCCACTCCATTGGGAACCGCATGCACCGGCGCTTCAGGACAAAACTGGCGAAGCAAATTGACTTCGGCAGGGCTGACGACCAACAGGGCTTGTGCTCTTTTTGCCAACTGTTGCTCGAGCTTGCGGACACGGCGCCCTTCCCAGCGGAACAACCACCGCGCCGGCCCACGGGCCTGGTCGGCATAATCGAACCACTTTTGGCTATCGACATCCACAAGATCGACGATTGCGGGAATATTGCGCAACCCGGCAACATCTAAATACGGCGCCATACTAGAGCAAAAGGCGATCACCGCGTCGTACCGAGTGGCGATTGCCCAGGCATGCACTCGGGCTGCCAATTCCGGCGAATAAAACAGACCTTCCGTCGCCGAACGTCCCCGGGCCAGGGAAGTTGCCGCACGTGCCCAGCGTTTCCACTTCGCGAGGGGAGACACGGCGACACGCCGACACAGGGACTGCAAGGTGTGCAAAGTGTTTTCCGAAACCGGTTCGTCGGCCAGGCAGGCCAGGTCGACATCGCAGCGACTCGCCAGAAATCGCAGCGTGTGGTAAGACCGGATGCGGTCGCCACGATTCGGCGGATACGGCACGCGGTGCGTCAGGTAAAGAATTCGGCGGCGCGAACCCGGTGAATCGCCCGGCTCATCGGCCATCAGCAGTCTCTCGCGGATGTTCATTTCTTGCGGTTGATTTTTACGCCGAGACCGTGACCGGTGCTTCCCGGCATGCGCTGGCAATCGATTCGGTTAGCGTGCCGAACCGGAATCGCTCCAACAAAACTTCCAACTTGCGCTCGGTCGAGTGCAGATTGACGTAATGCCGCCAGCGTCCCGCACGCGAGCCGGCACATAACCGCGGTTGACCGGGGTCCACTTCCCACGGATGAACGTAAAATACAAAGGGGCGCCGCAGCCGCCGATTGATCCAGGCCAAGAGCTTCTGGGTGACTGCCGCCGGATACAACCGGAAGTAACCGCCGCCCGACACCGGCAGATTGAATCCAGCGAAACGGAACACCGCAGGCGGAAACTCCCACAGCGCGCCGGCAGTGGTTTGCACCTCGTGAATGTGCGGTTTGCCGTCCGGGATGCCGTACCGGTGATGATGCACGGGAAAGATGCTGGAACCGAATTGGAAGCCCTCTTCCGCCAATATTTCCAGAGCCCAGAGCGACTGGCGGGTAATCGAGAAACTGGGCGCTCGATAAGCCGTGATGGCCGCGCCAAGGGTGTCTTCCAAAACCTGTTTAGAGTCGCGAAGATCGGCACGGAATTGACTGGGGGTTTGCTCGTAAACCAAGCGGTGCCAAAAACTATGCGAGCCGATCTCGTGGTCCGCGGCGTAAATATCGCGCACTAACTGCGGGTAGCGGTGCGCGACCCATCCCAATACAAAGAACGTGGCTTTCACAGCATGGCGATCCAGCAACTCGAGCAACCGGTGTGTATTTGCAACGACGCGGCTCTCGTAATCAATCCAGCTGTCGCGATGGATTTGCCGCTCGAATCCGCTGACGTGGTAGTAGTCTTCAACGTCAACGGTAAACGCGTTCAGCGGCATCTGCGAAGGGTCAGTCGTTGAAACAGCATCAGCCATGAAAAGTAGAGGTTGCCCCGCGGAATGAATCAACGGCTAGGAAATGTCGTCGGAACGCAACGAGACGGCGCCGCTAAGAAGAGTGCCGTCTTTCAACTCGCTTGCAGTCCCATGTCCATTCTTGGCATGGCCGTTATGCAGGTGGCCGTTTTGAGAGTGACCATTCTGCGAGTGACTGTTTTGATCCAAAGTCACAGCGACGTGATTCGCGGCTGTCTCCTGGTCTTCGTTGAAGCCATCGAGAGGACTGCTGGCGGGCGCAAGTGGCAGTCCATTGAAACCATCGAGCGATTCTGCATTGGATGCTGGCAAAGGCACATACCGCTTGAGGGCAAACAGTCGCATCGCCGGCTCGCCGTGAATTCCCAAGAGCCGTACAGCAGTGCATAAAAGCATTCGTAAATCGAGTAAGAAGCCGGCCGTCGCAATGTACTCCAGATCGAGCACTAACTTGCGACGAACGCTGTCCAAATCTGTATCCGGCGGCAAGTTGATTTGGGCCAGGCCGGTAATGCCCGGCAGCACGGTTAATCGCTCTAAATAATCCGGGATTCTGACGGCCAACTGCTGGGTAAACTCTGGCCTTTCTGGACGCGGACCTATCAATGCCATTTCACCTCTCAGGACATTGAACAATTGCGGGAATTCGTCCAGATGCAGTTTTCGCAGCACGCGGCCCAGGGGAGTGACGCGTGGATCGCCGACGCTCGTCCAGACGGGACCTGTCGCGGCTTCGGCGTCGCTGCGCATCGTGCGAATTTTATACATCCAAAAGGTCCGACCTTTTCTGCCCACGCGAAGCTGACGAAAAATTGCCGGTCCTGGCGAAGTAATCTTAACCAAGAGTACGAGCACCGCGATAATCAATAAGCCGGGCAACAAGAACACCGCGGCCAGGCATCGTTCGAACCCATTCTTCCAGCGGAAATAGCGACCAGGAGTGGCCCGTACAGCCGGTTGGATTCGAGTTGGTTTCTTGATGGTCCTGGCCGCGATCCGTTGCTTCGCCTGGCCCTGTGTAGAATTTAACATGCTGATCTCCTGGTACTGATTACCGATACGTGACGTCAATCAATGGTTGTCAGAAGCCTGAATCGAAGCTGTACGTTGGGCAAAAATGGGAATAAAATCGCGCAGCATCGTACGCGCAGAATCTTCCACGACGGTTGCCCCTGCTTCGGGGAGCTGCGTTAGAATTTGGACTTTGAACAGAAACGGCCGACCGCCAAAAGTAATTCGCGGTTCGTCAAGCGCGCTCCAATGCGACCCATCGTTCCAAGCGTAATAGACTCGCGTGATACCGCCCTGCAGTTCATGACCAGAATGAAACTGCACCATCCACGCCGCATCTTCCGCGATTCCCGGTTGAATATTGACTCGTTGTCGATCCGCCAGGGGCGTATAGTCGGCCGACGAGTAACAAATCTCGGGAGTATGGACCGACATGGGACCGGGTGGTCCCAACAAAAGGGTTAACATGACTTGTTCGCCGGTTTCATGGTTTACGTAGTAGCCCTGTGAGTAATTTTCGCATTGCAGGATTCCGCGTACTGCCGGCTCCAGTTCCTTCGTTTCCTTGAGATGCCAAGGCCCAAAGTCGTGCGGCAGGGTTTTCACAACGTCGGCTGCCACCGGCATTTCATTGGGTACTCCCCACCGATTGGTCCATCGGCCATGCAGAATGGCCGCGGTCAAGGTGATCCCCACCGCCAAAAAAACAACGAGTGCATGCCCGTATCTTTTCATGGGTTTTTTGCTGATGACAGTTTGTTACCTTGCGGCTTATCGTCCACGCCGAGATACACCTCAAGTTCGTTCAGTAGTTGTCGCTCTAAAGGCGTGAGCAGCGCAGGCTTCAGACCAGCCGAGCGCGCCAGCGACAGGTTTTCTCGAGCCCGCGCCTGGTCCCGTAAGCGCTGATAAACAACCGCACAGTGGAATCGAATCCGCCGCATCTTTCACCGGCTTGGCGACGGCCTCGCTTAACAGTTGGGCGGCGACTTCGGTTTGACCTTGATGGAACTCGATCATGGCTTTGGTATCGAGCAGCGTAGGAGTCCGCCCCCCTTCTTCCAATGCCCGATTGATCAGTTCCGCTGCTTCGGCCTGGTGGGCCGGTTGCTCTGCCAGCAGTGAACTGAGGTTATTCAGCGCTAACACATTTTGCGGATCGATCGTTAGAATTCGCTTACTCAGGGCAATCACTGCTTCCAGGTCTCCTTCGATGTAACGCACTCCCGACATCGCCAGCAAGAGAGTGACATCGTCGGGGTATGCCCGCTGCACATCTGCGAAAAACGACTCTGCGAGATTAATCTCCGTGGCGGAAGCAGCACTGCTCGTCAGGGAGGTGGCCAGTGCTATGGCGCGCTTGAGCACTCGGTTTGGCCTGGTACACGGTACGGCAGATTTCCAGCGCTTCGCTAACTTGCCGTTGCGTCACCAGCGCCGAGACCAAAGGCCCATAAAGCTCTGGCGAAGCGGCATAAGCGCGTCGAAAATAATTTATCGCAAGATTGTTCAAACCGACGCTGGTATACAGTTGGCCAACGCTGACGGCCGCTTGCGCTCGCTCCGCATTATTTTTTAACTTGCCAAGGAATTCCTGGGCAGCGGGCTCCAGGAGCGCTTCAATTTCCGGATTGCGGTCTTGGCTATGCAACCAACGAGCGCAGCACGGCGGTAGCAATGAAGTTCCCCGGCGCAACTTCTTCTAGCCGTTTAACCCACACTTCGGCGTCGCGGGCATAGCCGGAGCGCACCAAAAAGTCGGCGTAGGCCGCCAGATGTGGTGGCGCGGGATTTGGAAGCGCCGCCAGCGCCTGATATTGATCTCGTGCCTGCTGGATTTTGCCGTCGGTCTCCAGGAGACCTGCTAAGAGCAGCCGATCACCGGCCTGCACTTGTCGAGGGTCATTCACCAGCACCGTCAGCAGCTGAATCGCCTGCTGAAGATCATCCCCCCGGCCACGACGCATCAAGACGATCGCCTGGATCCGATTGTTCAGCGGCACTTCCTGGGGATTCTCATTCGGCTGGTGAAGCAACTCGAGCGCTTTGTCTAACGATTTGCGATCGCCGCGCGACAACAGCAGCAGGGCCAGTTTGCGGCGTTGAGCACCCCCTGTCGCCGACGATTCCGCCTGTTCCAGGGCTGCATCAGCCTGGGGGCTATTGGAACGTAGCAACAGCGCCGCCAATCGCTGTTGCAAGCCCGGATCGTTCGGTACTTTTCGATACTGGGCCTCTGCCTCCTGCATATCGCCAAGCATTTCGTAACCTTGGCCGAGAATGAGTGCCTTTCGTTCCGCGGGCAACGTAGTGTGTGCCTCGATGTTGGCTAGTGTTTCTCGAGCGGCGTCGGGTTGGTTGCTCTGGACGAAGAATAAGAACAGCGCCTGCCAGCCTCGCGCATCGCTAGGAGCTAACTCGGTGGCCCGCTGAAATGCTTGCTGTGCTGCTGCTGTTTTTTTTGCCAACAATTGGGCCTGACCGAGCCAAATCTGGGCAATCGGATCGTCCGGTCGGCACTGCACCCAGTTCTTTGCCAATCCGACGGCCCGATCGACATCGTCCTGCCTCAAGGAGAGCGCGACGGCCAGCGAAGATAGGGCGGTCGAACTGTTGGCCGTCGGTTGTAGTTGGCTCAAGAGCTTGGATGCTTCATCGAATTGCTGGGTTTGATACAACAGCCCGATCATTCGCTCGTAAACTGAGGCATGCCGATCTCCCAGCGAAATCGCCTGACGATAGGCATCGACGGCTTCGGTGAGTTTCCTTTTCTGTTCGGCCAAGAGCCCCTGCAGCAAGTATGTTTCTGGCCATGAGGGACGTTGACTCTTCAATTCCTCCGCCAATTGCTGCGCTTCAGCGATGGCCTGTTTTGCGTTGGTGCCGGTTGTCAACAGCAGTCGACGCGCGCGATAATAACGCCAAATCGAACCCTGATCTCCCTCCAGCAGGTGAATTTTCTGCTCCCAGCGCTCCGCATCCGTCAAATCGCGGGCATCCAAAGCCAGATCAGCCAACTCCTCCATCCATTGCACGTTTTCAGGGTGCTGGGTTGCCAGTTCGGCTAGCATCTTACGACCTTCGTCCAATTTCCCTTGCCGCAACAACATTTGAACCAATCGCTGTTGGATTGCGGAGCGGTCCGGTTCAGGCCGGGTCGCTAGAGCGGATTGCAGCAAGGTGGTCGCCTCAGATTCTTGGCTACGATTGGCCAGTATTTCTGCCCGCGTAAATAAGAGAGCGACCGAATCGTCTCCTACTTTCTGCGCACTCTCCAAGGCGCGATCGGCCTCTGCTGGTTTTCCGATTTTTTGATACACCTCTGCGACGGCCCGCAGGCACGACTCGTTGTCTGAATGTGAGTGCTCGGCCCGATCCAGCAGCGTTAGTGCTCGTCCCAACTGACCGATGTTGGCTGCATACTCTGATTCGAGCACATCGCGCTGCCAGGCGGCGGGACCTTGGATGGGAATCTTGGCGAATGCATTTTCAAATGCGGTCCAGTTTCGCTGAGGGGGTGCCGTGCGGAGTTCCTGCAGGTAGAGCGACTGAGCATAGGGCAGCCAAGCATCACTGGAAGGATTTGGCTGGTACTGCGCGATTTCGAATTGCGCTACGGCGGCGTCGTATTGTCCAGCCGCCAGCCAGGCATTCGCGGCGGCCAACCGTGCGGCCAAGTTTGCTGGTTGCAAAGTGACAACTCGCTCATAGGCCATTGCTGCCTGATCCCATTGACTTATGCCAGCCAACGCGACAGCGCGCAACCACTGAACCTGAGGTTGTGTGACACTAATCCGCAATTCGGCGGCCTGCGAATCGGTAACGACCGCCAGCCGCTCGAGAATCTGAATTGCCTGGAAGGGTTTGTCCCCGGCCAACCACCACTTGGCACGGAGATAATCGGTTGCGCGGGACATCGCTTGCACCGTTGGGCGTGACAGACGACCACGCGATTTTTCCACGCTACTTTCCAGCGTTGTCAGTTGCCGATCCGCTTCCTCAAGACGACGCTGCTCAATCAGCAAATCGCACAGCGGCCAACCTATGAGAAAATCGTCTTCTCCGACCTTCTCTAAACCGGTGCGCCAGGCTGTCAATGCCTGATCAATCGCATGCTGTTGGCGATAGACTTGCCCCAGACCCAGGTATCCTTCTCGCAAGGTGGGACGAACCTTAGTAAGCGACGTATACAAATCAGCGGCTTCATCCCAACGCCGAGCGCGGAAAGCATCGTCGGCGGCCGCTTGCAATATCGAGGGATCTGCGGGCGCTTTTTTCAGTCCTAAGGCTAAATCATCGCTTGCTCCTGGCAGCTTAAACTGTTGCCGATAGCTCGACCGAGCCAGCAAGGCGGCAGGTGACTGTGCAGTCTTCTGTACTAACTGATCAAAAACGGCATCGGCCTTTTCCGGTTCTGGCGAATCTAAGCGAACTCGATAAACGTCTGCCAAACAAGTAGCGAGCTGGATGTCGTCCGGATTGAGCTTGATCGCTTTCTTCAAAGCTTCAGACGCGTTGCTCCAGCGGGTGCCCTTTCCCGTTCGCGCAGCATAATAACTTCCCAGCGCCAGGGTTCGCAGCGCTTGTGGATCTTCTGGTGTGCTGTCTAAAACCGCACGCGATTCGCTTTGCGCTTCAGCAAATCTACCCAATTCCAGCAGCAGTTCAGCCAACCGCATGTGCAAGCGGGGTTGTTCAGAGCTGGGAGCCACTCCCACGGCATGGTAGTAAAACTGAACAGCGCGCGTTTTTTGGCTGGGGGTCAGCGTAGGTGGTCGTAAGCAGCGGCCAGGCGAACGCGGCCGGCAGAATCTTCTGGCTGTAGACCAACATACTGAAACAGGTACTGAGCCGCTTCCTCGTATTTCTTATTCTTCTCCAGATCGTCTGCCCGTTCCAACATGGCCTGCGCGATCTGATCGATCTGCCGCGCATGCCAAAAGTACGCGCCACCCCCCAGGAGCAGACCTAGTATGAACGTTCCCCCTAAAAGAGGCCAATTAAACTGATAGTGGGTTGTGCGATGTTCAGCCATTTTGGGAAGCGACTAGACTTTGGTGTGAGCTGTGGAAGCCGTTGCGGTCGCTGGAGGATTCGTGTATCCGTAGGCTCCATATTTGTAGGCGTAGGACCGTGTGGGCACTCCGCTGAGAACCACACCGATCACCTTGGCGCCTGCGGACTCGAGCCGCTCATAGGTCATACGGACTTGTGTCGTTCGACTCAATTCACGGAGGGTGCAAATTAAGACGCCATCCGCCGCCTTGGCCAGCGCCAACGATTCGCTCGCAGCTAGCACCGGCGGAGTATCGATCACGATGTATCGATAGTCGGCGCGCAGTTGCTTGAGCAGCGTCGTGAAGGCGCCGGTGCCGAGCAGCATATGCGGACTTTTGGACAAGCGCCCCAGCCGGGAGCAGGTGGACCAATGGATGAGCCGCCGTGCGCCTGATCGCGTCGCGAATCGTACAGCCATTTCCTAGCAGCTTCGTCAGCCCAGGTTCCTTTTGCACGGAAAAGATCTCATGCAGGTCCGGCGATCGCATATCCCCGTCGATCAACAGGACCGGCGTATTCGTAGCGCGGGCGATGCTGATGGCCAGTTGTGTCGAAAGACTGGTTTTGCCCTCTTCACTGACCGCGCTGACACACGTGATCACTTGGAGGTTCTGCCAATGCTCGGATAGCAATAACGTGGTCCGCAACGAATCGACGCTTTCTTCGAACACCGAGCGCACCAACTGAGCACACGGGTCCCGGTGGTGCCGTTTGACAACCGTCGCAATGGCAAAGATGAAATCTCACCGACGACAGGTAAATAAAGCTCATCCATAATCTGATCCGGTTGCACAATTCGCCGCACGTGCCGTTCCCAGCCGACAACCAAAACAAATGGAATTACGAAGGCAACCAGACTCGCCATGACAATCATCTTGAAAGGTGACTTGACTTCAGGCTCGGTCGGCACCGCTGCAGCGCGCAGTTGCGTCACGCGCTCCGGCGCATTGGTCTCTGTGGTGAGGGCGAGTATCCGGTCGGCAATTCGATCAAACACGCTCTCTGCCCGCTGGAGTTCGCCTTTTGCGAACTCCAACTCGACCGTGTTGCCTCCAGTTTCTACTTGACTCTTCGTGAATTTCTCCACGCGTCCACGCAGCAAATTTTCGGTGAGCTTTAGATTCGCCAATTGAGCCTGCAGATCGCCCATCATCTCTCTTCGCCGCTTGGCTTCAGAAGAGGTGAGCTCCGCAGCGATAGACTTTTTCAATTTCGCCCGCACTTCTTCCAGAAACTGCTCGTCCAAACCGATTTGGGCCGTGGCAGCCGAGATGCCCTTGGTATAACCTGGCTGGGCCACCCGCTTAACTTCTTCCTGTCGAGCACGATCGTTCTCGATCTCTTGCTTCACCTTGGCGATTTCTGGACGCGACTCGACCATTTGATCGAGAATCTCTGCCGGGACGTCTATCGGAGATCCGGACAACGACTCGGCTAGAGCCGTTGCACGGGCCTCGAGAACCTGCCGATCGACTTCGGTGGTGGCCAATCGTTCTTGTAAGGCCGCCAGCGGCGACTGTATGGTGGAAGAATCGCGACTGAGCGTTGCTGCAAACGGATCCTTGCCGGTCAATTGCTTGGCCAAGGTTCGCACAGTATCCCGCAATCGTTCGACCTCTTTGCCCCGGCGATCTCGTTCCTTGGTCAGCAGTTCAACGACCTTGGCGGTTTGTTCTTCTGTCTTTTGCGAAGAGACTTCCAGATAGGAGCGCACAATGGTGTTCACGATTGTGGCTGAGCTTTCCGGCTGAAGGCCAGTGAAGGAAAGCTCGAACAAATCCGACCCACCGACATTCTTGGCCATGACGTTTTTCTGCAACCATTCCAAAGGCGAAGCTTGCGTGCGGACTTCAGGAAGCTGAGCGACTTCGGGTTTTGCCAAGACTTTTTCCAGCACCAGCGGCCCACGTAACAACTCAATCTGATTCTGGACAAACCGACTGCTCGCATCAGTTTTGAAGGCCAAATAGTCAGGCTGCTCTTTGATTTGCAGCCACGCCGTAGCTTTGTAGGTGCGCTGAAAAGTCACGAAAACAAGCGCGCCGGCCGCTCCAGCCAGCAGCAAAGCCAAGGGAAAAGCAACCTTCCACCATTGCTGGATTGCGCCAGAGAAAGCCGAGCGTAATAGTGTCCGCTGGCTTGGCAGCACCGCTCGTTCGGTAGCCGACCGCGATCGGGGTCGGCAGGCCCTGCATCGCGGAGGGGTGGATGCGGCTGGGCAGATTCTTAGATGCGTCGTTCATCGTTAGCAACCTCTAAACAGAAAACTCATGGCCGACAGCAAGGTCTATATGCGACGATCACTCAGCGGTCAGTTGAAATAGTTCACGATTGTCGATCTGCTCCACCTTGCGGATCGCGCGCTGTAAATACCAGACGATGATGGCCAGCATCGCGGCCGCGACCAGGATCGTAAACAGACCTGCATAATCATGAATTCGCTGCCGCACATCATGATTGGCTGATAGCTGATACAGCAGCCCGGTCGCAGTGATTCGCAAAATGTTGGCCACGATTGCCACCGGGATGGCCGCAACCAGCACCGCGGCTTTGTGCCACCACGGCTGTTTTGAGAACACGGCGAAGACGTACGCCAGTGCCACCACTCCCATGAACATTCTCAATCCGGCACAGGCTTGGCTAATTTCCAGATGAATGTCGCCGATCACAATCGTGGTCCCTTCGGGCAAAGCCGGTTGACCGAGGGTTTGCAGCAGCCAACCGCTGCCCTTTGCTGCGATTCGTTGCAAGGGAGAACTGACTGCAGTTTCGATGCTGTAGGGAAGCGGAATTGCGAATAACAGAAATGCCACAGCCGGCGCTGTCCAGCGGACCAGAGGCCGGCCGCCCACGATCCAGATCGCTCCTGCGATCCAGACCACTAGCGACCAGCCGTCACAGGCGTCCAGGAAGTATTTGCCAGCGACCCAGCGTAGTACACCCGCCAGGAAGATGAGCGACAGCCCTCCCCAATGAAAAGTCGGCGCGATCGCTGGTCGCTGATCGCGCCGCGACCACAAGATGAAGCCTGCGACGGGCAGGACTAAGAAACCATGTGAATAATCGGCGACGGTGCTCCAGGTATGCACAATATTGGACAGCGTGGGCCAATACGACCAGGCAAACACCATTCCCAGTGATCCCGCCACGGCCAGCGAAGTGAGTGGCCGAGCGCTGCCCGAGGTAATTTCCGGAGGGGAAGCAGTTGTAGGTGGCAGTTCTGAAGTGACAGTCATGATTTGCAGCGCAGTGGAATAGATCGAGTTTGCTCGCTGTCGGCTCGAATATTGGGGCCGCAAGTCGCAACAGACTCCGGTGGTCGGCCTGAAGAATGATCGAGGTTGGCGGTTGATTGCCCAGCGAACCGCGGCAGAAGCGTCGAATCCCCCGATAGAATCGCGGTTTCATTAGCAATCGCGTTGGCGACACGCAGTAGGTCTTCACGAAACCTCAATTGATCACCAATCTCCAAAATGACAGCGATTCGTCCGGTGGCCAGACAGGTTTGCCTCTCATCCGCGTTGGCGTACAGAAAGACAAACCCTGGATACAACGGGACGTAAGACGATGCTTGGCGACCCTTATAGGAGAGGCGACGAGGCATCAGTGGCAAATAGAATGGAATTCCGCACCGCAAAAGATCGCGGGCGAGCGATTTCTCTTGGCGCGCCAACGTCTGTGCCACAATCCAGCGACGGTCCGCGGCATCCTGCGGAAGACAGGTCAGCAAATCGTTGGGATGACACGCGATTTCGGGTCTAGCGATCGGCATATTTAATGGGTCCCCGCACTGCACATCGTAAAATCGCGGTACACGGAAACGGATATTTACGGACGGAGTTTCCTCTCGGTAATCAACGAGGGACCAGCGTCAAGAGTCTGACTTAGGCGACGCGGAGCAAAGGATTGAAGTCAAACTGCATCTGCGAAGCAGACGCAGTGATTCAAATTCTCCGCACAACAGCTGCTGCCATTTACCCCTGTCACAACTGATTACTTAAGGCCGAAAAAAAAATGGGAGTGCTCCAGGCCCGGCACACCCAAAGACCAGCTTGATGACGATTTCCAACTTTACCCGCAAGCTAGAGCCGTTTTCAAAACTCAGTCATCTGCGGCTGCTTGGCCCAAAGGCACTCTGTCCCGGTCGGTTGCGCCGGGCAACCTACTTTACACGACACAGTAGCTAACGACGTGACCTACACATGGAATCCTTCCAAGCAAGATCAATCCACTTGTAGTGGGCGGCCCTCAGAAGCTACGCATGTACGAATCCTCCCCTCCGTGGGGGCAGATTGCATATTACAATCCGATTCTAGGGTGTCAAGCCTCGAGCCCATTTTTATCGCGTCAGGCATAATAAATCGATTTCTCTGTAGCGAGCTGCGCGATATCGGCGGATTAAACCGCCAAGCGACAGGCGAACTCGGGTGAGGTATCGGTTAGGAATTAGCTATCTGACTCGCCAAATACGCCGGTGAATAGCCGCCGTCTCCTATTTGGTCGATTTTCTGTCAACCCAAAATTGTTGACCAATAGCTTGCCGAGCGTTAGAACGTTGACTAGATTAAGGATTCTCTACAAATAGAAACAGTGATAATGCATCGATACTGTTGTCATACACTGCTGGTGGGCCATCCCACTCAAGGAACGCAGCGTTTCAATCGAGGGAACTGGTTCTAAAGTGAATTCAATCTTTCGGTCCCCTGAATCGCGGTGCGCCAGCAGGCAATCGGTGGATCGGATTGCTGTCGTGATGCGCCGGAAGCGACGAGAGGAAACACCTAAGGATTCAGCTGAAGTGAGGTACCCGGATGCCGATTCTTGCTGTGGAACCAAGCGTTTTTCCCACCAACTTGCTCAGCAGTTTTGAACTAGACTCCGACGCCACCATTCCAGACGCTCACTGGTGGGTTTTGTATACTCGGGCTCGCCAAGAAAAAAGCTTGGCACGCGACCTCTTACAGCGTGAAATTGCTTTTTATCTACCTCTGGTTCGCCGGCGGCTGCTGATTCGTGGCCGGCCCATTCTGTCCCACGTCCCGTTGTTCACGGGCTACGTATTTGTGAAAGGTTCGGACGAGGATCGGGTCCGCGCGCTGATGACCAATCGAGTGGCCCAGGTGATACCCGTTCAGAATGCGCTGCAATTAGTTTCCGATCTGCAATCCATTCAATTGCTGATCGATCAAGGCGCCCCGTTGACCGTCGAATCGCGGCTGGAACCAGGACAACAGGTTCGCATCCGCTCTGGACCCTTTGCGGGGCTCGAGGGAACGATTTGCAAGCGCAAGAATCAGACCCGGCTGATTGTATGGGTCAAAATGCTGCAGCAGGGAGTTTCGCTAGAGATCGAAGACTGCCTGTTGGACTCCATTGACTAAAACTCATTTTCAGCATCGTGGAGTGCTTGCCGAATGTAAGCGATGTCGGAGCTTCTTGGTTCGATCTTGCACGAACGTTGGCTAAATGGGTGTGGGAAGCCAGTCGTGCCCTCGCTGGTCGCTCCCCGGCGGATCAAGTCCAAGCCGTTTAGCACCCGCTGTGTTCAAGGTGCGTCATTCGTACCACCATGAGGCGCGCGTGCAATCATCGGGGTGCAAAGCCTCGTGAGCGGATTGAGCCTGCTGGATTTGTTGTTTTGTGACCTTGATGGGAGATTCAGAATACAGCGGCATCTGATATTCTGCTTGTTTGACGAACAGCGGACTTGTTTGGAGTCCTCTGGCATTGATTGATGAAGATGATGATGTCGGCGGCATATCCGGCACACGCAGAGGATTCTCCGGCTCGCTGGGAGGCAGCGACGGGGGACTTTGACTCGGTGTTGGAATCATCTCCTGCGACGGCAGCTGCTGTGGCAGGGGCACCGGTGTCGGCACGCTCTCTTGCGGCGGCATCTCCGGGATCAGATTGAAATAGGGGGGCGGACAAGGAGCGCAGTTCTCACACCAGGGTCTCCAGCATGTCGGATGATAGCCGTGACATTCCGGGTCAAGAGGCGCAACATAATCATATTCGCAACTGATATGGCAGGGATTCGGGTTCGCCAAATAGACCTGGTCATGGCTCAGGCAACCTCCCAACAGCACAGCGCCGAACCCAGCGGCACAAGCTCGAAGCAGTTTTCCCCCAAAACCATTCATGACCGAAAGCTCCTAGCACGAACAAAGCGACAATAAAATACCCGGGTCGATGATTTCAATTTGCGCCACCGCCGCCGAATCCATTTCCCGTCCCACCGTTTTTGAGATTGAAAACGGTGCTAGATCCCAGCAGCGTGATGCCAAATACGCGTTCGATCGGGGAAATCAACTTGGCCAGGAAATTATCCGTGGTGACAAGTTTGTCTTCCGCCACGTATACGCGGTCCCCCGGCAAAACTTGATAATTGGTAATCGTGTCGCCCCTCTGCGAGAGAGCAATCCAATCCACCGGCAGAATTTGATCATGACCGTCCGGCGTTTGACCTGGCCGAGCAATCCAGATTTTGGTCGATGAAATTGACGTTAAGCCGTTGATTTGCGAAATCGCGTCCAGCACGGTTTCATTACCGGTGATTGGGAAGCGGGTGACGCCATCGCCTAAACCTGCGCCTTGAGTGATGACGTAATAGTTCTTGCTGTTATAGGCAAACACCTCGACTGAAACTTCCGGGTCTTGAAGCGAACTGGAAAGGTGACGTTCGATCGAGGCCTTGGCCTCTGGCACAGTTTGTCCGACGACGACGACATTGCCATACGTGCCCAGCGTCACGGTGCCATCCTGGGCCACAAGGTGCTGACCGCTGATCTGCTGTTTGCCCGCGATATCACCAAGCGAAACGTTGACAATCGGTTCGCGCAGCGTTTGTTTGAGCTGAGTCTCGATGGCAGTTTTGGCCTCGTCGACTGTCATACCGACGACGCGGACCGTGCCATATGGATTGCCCAAGTTGATGGTGCCCCCCGGCTCAATCACGAAAGCCCCACCGATCGGAGCATCGGGCAACGTGCCTGAGACCTGGATAACCAGCGAATCAAGCATTCTGAGCTGATAAGGGAATTTTGGAATGACCCGGACGGCGTCGATCTGCAAAACATCTGGTGGTTCGATGCGATAGGCCGGCAAGATCACCTTGGTGAGCTCCCGCGGCGCCGCTGCCTGCACAGGCACGTTGGCCGCGGGGCAGGCCGGATCGACTCGATGCGGAAGGCAACTGCAGCCGGTAGATCCCCAGAACAGGATAGCAATCCAGCTCACAATTAAATGACGTTCAAGGCGAACAGCAATTCTCATAGCAAGCATCCGTGCTGGCAATTTGATCGCAAGCGATTTCCCCAAAATCTTCTGCTAATCGATATCTTCGGAATAAGCGGTAAGCGTTAACCAGTTTTTCCCCTTAGTGGAAGGATAACCGGTAAAAATACGGGCTAAGCAGCTAACGCAAACTGCCGTCCTTTACCCAGCGCAGTACAGGGGGCGAACAGATCATGGAATTCGTCCTGCTGTCTGGCCTGCTATCAGAGAACTCCGCAGACCGTCAAGAATAATTGCGGGCAAAACTCTACGGCGAGAAGAATCGCTGCTCGCCGCGCCGTTAGGTGGTGAACGCACCACAAGCGACTGAGGCCAACGCAGATCCAAGTGTGAACGGTCTCTATCGGCGGGGTGCTGATCTCCCCCGTCCTCCGCCCCCCGCAGCGGAAGTGCTGGCGGTCGGATAAAAGTGAGAAAGGCTGTTGTAGCTAGATCCAACACCCGTTGGTGCCATCCCGGATGGACCTAGTTGTTGGAGCTGCAGCTGCTGTTGCTGCAATTGCTGCTGATTCTGCTGAAGTTGCGAGATTTGGGTCCGCTGAATTTGGTTGAATTGCTGTTGGTTCTGTGCGGGTTGCACAAACGTCTGGTAATTCGGGAAAGGCCCGGCGTTCGGACGCGTCAAGTATAAATATGGACTGAGCGTAGGACGAGAGGGTTGATACGAGGGCACTTGTTGGGCATGAACGACAGACTGCATCGACAGCAGTGCTGATGACAGCAATGCCACGGTCAGCGAGACTGAGACGATTCTGCGTTTCATAGGTCACCTGCTAATTGAATTTGAATTCATGCCATCTTGACCCGATCGGAATACTCGGTGCATCCCTTATCTTCGGCATTTCACGGCAATCGGTCAAGTTTCAATCGTTTAAGGCAGCTTTCGGTCGATCGCAGCGCCCAAACATGTGGTCGCTTACCGCAAATCGAAAACATTCCCGCAATCGCATTTTCCCCGCCGCACATGGACACGGGCATGGCATTTGGGGCAAGTTTTTTCCCACGATCGCTGACTGAGGGCTTTCGACTTGCCTTTTTCCTTTTTCTTGAGCCGCAATCGCTGGTTTCGTGGTTCATCCGCCTGTTGCACAGCACATTGAGGGTGAATGCCGTCACGGGAATAGGAAGCGACGCCACAAATGGGGCAAACGTTTCTAACCGGCTGCGGAAAGATGGGGACCGGCTTCAGGGTGTGCATGTCGCTCCGAATATTGATGGTTGAGGAATAGCCATACGTCAATGTTTATTGCAAGATTCGGCGTTTATTCTGCGGGTTGCCTTTCAATTCAATCGCACGTGCATTAGCGGGCTGACTTCCCGACCCGTCCAACGGCAACGCGGCTCGTTCATCCACCTTTCCTTCGTGACCAACTGCATTTGGTCAATCACCTGAGGAACGCCAGCGGTTCGGCTGGCGGCTTTCACGATTGCATTGCGCTGGATGGCGAAGTTCAGCGTACCGCTGAGCGTTACGGTTCCGTGTCGTACATCGGCCGTGAAGTGCGACTGAGAACCGGTTCCCGTTCGCGCCAGCCGGGTGTTAACCAACTTCAAAAGATCTTTGCCGGAAATTGGCTTGGGGCCAAACATAGTTCGCTTCCCTGGTTAGAAGAGTAGCCACGCCGCTTAGAAACCAGCAGCGCTGGGCAAGGGAATCGACCATATGGCCGGCAGTCGGTCAGTGAGAGAGGATCTCCCGTCCGGCAGCCATTCTACACTGCCGCGAAGGCAAAAGCCATGACGACAGCTCGCAGAATCGCGAAACGCCCTGATCCTCAAGCATCAAACTCTTGTTGAGCGATTTCATCGGCTGAATCAGTCGAGAACCAGGCAGGAAGTCTGCCTGTTGCTAAATTCCCGCGCCGCTGTCGAAAACTTCGCTGCGAACTTGCGCCTGCAAGATATTGCTGCCCTGCGGAACGCTGGTGGTGAGCGACACCTGGCCGCCGTTGACGGAGACGCGATCGATAATAATACGGCACAGAATCGTGGCTCGTTGCCTTCACGAAGCCGCTGGATTCGACGTCTTTAAGCTGGCGGTCTCTGGATCATCAGCGTGGCCAGCGCCAGGAGCAGTCCAAGTAGATTGACGATCAGAATCAGCAAGCCGACCCCCCAAAGTGTTTTGCTGCTCTCATCGATGCGAACAGAGTGGCCGCGCCTTTTCGAAAGTTTGTTGGAGACGACACCACACACCCAGCTCCAATGCAGCATCACGTGCAATAAAATGGCCAGCGTGAATAAGGCCAGCGCGGCAAATTGAAAATCGTTCCACTGGTCCAATGACCACTCCCACAACTTCCAGCCTGCGGCCGTGCTGGCCGGCGGAAAACAAAAACGCACTACCGCCGCAGCACCCAGCATGGCAACGAATGTGATCAGCAGCGTGGCATCGAGTAGGAAGTTGACGCCGGTGCGAGTCCAGCCGCGATGTGACTTTAACTTTTGGGCGACCTCCGATGCTGCTTCGGCCGACTCCGTTGCCGTAGCCATTTCAAGTTGGTAACGAGGCGAAGTTTCGGCTGTCGATGTTGCATCGACCATTGCTTTTTCGCTCATGCGTTTGCTCCAACCAACGGCCTGCCTGGCAGCGGATTCCACAGCTTGTAGGTATTGTAACCGCCGCTGACATTCTTGGCTCGGAAACCGGACTGCAGTAGAATTCGCGTCGCGAGATAGCCCCGCTGCCCGACCTGGCAGTAGGCGGCAATTTCCCGATCACGCGGCAATTCATCGAGCCGAGGTCGCAGCTCATCAACCGGGATGTTGACGGCATTGAGGATATGACCGGCGGCAAACTCTTCCGCGGTGCGCACGTCGAGCAACAACGGACGCTCAGCCGGCGGCGATGACAGGAGCGTGAGCACATCGATTTGCGGATGGTCTCCGCGCAACATTCCGGCTGCCACAAAGCCTGCCATATTGATGGGGTCTTTGGCCGAACCGTACTGCGGCGCGTATGCCATTTCCATCTCTTCCAGATCAAAGACAGTCATACCCGCTTGAATGGCGACCGCTAGCACATCGATTCGCTTATCCACGCCGGCGCCACCGACGGCTTGCGCAGCCAGAAGCTTTCCTGTCTTTGGATCGAAAAGCAACTTCAGCGTCATCGGTTCCGCGCCCGGATAGTATCCTGCATGCTGGTTCGGATGCACGTAGACCATACGATACGGCTGGTGGCTGCGCTTCAACGATTTCTCTGAAGCGCCGGTCATCGCCGCGGTACGATCGAACACGCCGACGATGGCTGTCCCCTGCGTTCCACGATAACGCACACACCCACCCAGCGCATTCTCGGCAGCAATTCGACCTTGTCGGTTGGCCGGCCCTGCCAACGGCACTTGAGTCGGCTCACCAAGGACGAAGTCTTTCACTTCAATCGCATCGCCCACGGCATAAATATCTGGATCGCCTGTTTGCAGATATTCGTTCACGCGAATTCCGCCGCGCTTGCCGACTTCAAGTCCGGACGCCACAGCCAATTTGTTTTCGGGCGCACGCCGACTCCTAGAACCACCAGTTGAGCGGCGATGCGCTGTCCGGATTTCAACGCGACAACAACGCCATCCGGCGTCTTTTCGAAGCCCTCCGCCGATTCGCTTAGCTGCACGTTTACACCCTGATTGATTAGCGCATTGAGAATCGGCGTCGTCATCTCTTTATCGAACGGTGGCAGCACTTGATCTTGCAGTTCGACGACCGTGGTCACAATGTCTTGCCGCACGAGGCTTTCGACCAATTCAAGGCCGATGAAGCCTGCCCCGACAACCAGCGCCTGGCGCACGCCACCGAGCTGCGCCTTGATGCGGTCCATGTCTTGCAGGTTTCGCAGCGTGAAGATGCCCGGCGAATCGATGCCCGACAACGGTGGCCGAATCGGAGCCGCGCCCGGCGCAAGAATTAGCTTGTCGTACGATTCGTCGTATTCTTTGCCCGAAGCAATGTCGCGAATTCGAATTGTCTTTGCCGCCCGGTTGATCGCTTCGACCGATGATAGCACCCGCACGTCAAGTTTAAAGCGCGTTCTGAGTCGCTCGGGTGTAACCACCAAGAGCTTCTCCCGCTCGACAATCTCGCCGCCGATGTAATACGGCAGACCGCAATTTGCAAACGAGACATCCGGGCCGCGCTCAATCAGCACAATGTGGGCCTCCTCGGAAAGACGCCGCGCGCGGGCAGCAGCAGAAGCGCCTCCGGCAACCCCGCCAATAATGACTAGTTTCATGGTGCGGTCTCCTGATGCGTAGCTGCATCTCAAGGCGTGCAGCAGGGGGTTTCGCTATTCCGGCGCCGATTCCACGGCATCCGCGCCAGCAACATTCCCATGCCGCACGTGTCAGAGATTCCGGCGAAGACAAGCCCGGCGCCAACGAAAGCCGACAAACCAAAGAATGCGGGATGGACAAAATAACCCAGGATTGCTCCCACCAACACCAATGAGCCTGCCGCGATCCGCACTTGGCGTTCGAGTGAAATCGCCTTCTTCCCCTGAATCATCGGCAGGCCCGCTTGCTCGCAGGCGGTGGTGCCGCCATCGACGCTCACCACGTTGGAGTAACCGGCTTGCAGGAACAATTCGCACGCCTTCCGGCTTCGGCCGCCCGACTGACAGATAATATAGAGTGGCGCGTTGCGCGCTCCGTTGCGCCCCGTCACCACGGCTTGTGGCTGGAGCTGATCGAGCGGAACATTACGAGCAAACTTCACGTGCAGAGCGCGATACTCGAGCGGGGTCCGAACGTCGATCAAGTCGCATGGCTCACCTGCGCTGTAGCGTTGAGCCAGGCCGGCGGGAGAAATTGTGGAAATGTTCATTGGATTTTACCTCAATGTTCATCAACTAACGGGCGCCAAACGACGCAAAATTGTCATGGAATTGAAGAATGTGAAATCTTGATAGGGACGGTCATGAATTCCCGCGGCCGAAGCGGGCCTCCACGCATTGCATGATGTCCGCCAGGTGCAGCTCGGCAATTTGGTAATACGTCTTGCGCCCATCCTTCTGACTGGTCAGGAAACCGCAGCGCTGCATCAGTCGCAGGTGTTCCGAAGCCATGTGGCTGGGAATGCCACAGGCCTCGGCCAGTTCTCCGACGGTGTAGCGGGGCGTAGCAGCATCTCGACAATGCGCAGTCGGTGCGGATGGGCCAGTGTTTTCAAACACTCAGCCGCTTGCTCCAGTGCCGACATCGGCATCAATTGAGATTTTTTGCTCTTCATGCCAATCGTGTGTTCTGTGCCCCACACCCATTATATCGTATTATCGCGATATGTCAATATAATGAATTTCCAGAAATGCGGCGTAAAGTTCTGCGATCAAGGCGGATTGCAATGCAACTCGAGATTTCCGTTTGAATCGCCCCAAAATAACACGCGCGGGTTTTGGAGAAACTCGACGCCAGCATCGAGGTCGAGTTGTCGCACCTCAGCGGGCAAGTTTCTGAGCAGCCCGAATTTAACTGCGACGGCCACAAGTTCGGCACACGGGATGCAGTAAAACCCTGCGGCGGTATGTCGCGACCCCCGTCGTACATCATTGCCGATTTGAGGTCCGTTCTTCTAAAATGTCTTATCAACGTTGCGTTTTTGATTGTCCCACGGGGAATTCAACGACATCTTCGAACATCCTTTCTGCGAGCCGTAAAGGAGAAAGTCATGGCGAAACCAGACGGTGCTGCACGCAAGAAACTGATTGACGCTCTAAACTCTGATTTGGCCCGCGAGTACCAGGCGATCATCGCCTACGTGAATTACAGCCAGGTGCTTAAAGGCGCGGAGTACATGAATATTGCCAAAGAACTTGAGGTCCACGCCACCGAAGAGCTGGCCCATGCGCTGCAAATCGCCAAGCAGATCGACTACCTTGGTGGAATGCCAACCGTGGTGCCAGTGGAGGTGAAAACGTCCAAAGACGCCAAAAAGATGCTCCGCTTCGATTTGGACAACGAAGTGCAAACCATCGCCAACTACCGGGCGAGAATCCGTCAGGCCGAAGCACTGGAGGAATATGCGATTTGCGAAGTGCTGCGCGAAATTTCGATTCAGGAACAAGAGCACGCCATCGATCTGGCCACCGCCCTGGGCATTGAAGTGCCGCCGATACCGCACCTCGAATCTTGATGCACACATTTAGCCCCAAATGAAAACACCCGGGGCAATCCGCACTCCCTTGCCATCAACCTTGCCGACAATAATCCGCATGGCCCTCGGCGTGTTCACCGAGGGCTAAAGAGGGTAGTGCTCGCAAAATTCACGTTGTGCAGGCCGCGCCGTCGTGGTTCAATAATCGTGACTCCGTGTGAATTTTAAGGCCACCACACGCCACAAGCACGATGCGCCGCTTCATTTCTCGCCTGCCCCGTTTTCTCGTGCCGGCGATGCTCATCGCCCCGGTGATTTTCATCTGCGGCAAACTGTTGCTGACACCGGTGAAAACGACGGGGCCTCAATCGATCTCTCCAAGTGCGCTCCGCGCTTTGGGACCATTCACGGGCCCGGTGTCTTTTCAGTTTTTCGATCGCGGCTGGCCTTGGCCGTTCATGGATACCGTCGAGCGAACGACGGCATCGGTTTCCATCGGTCCGAATCTTACTCCAGCAAAAACCGCCGCGCTGGCGGCAATGCAAGCGGCGACGGCGAAAGCCAACGAGCGAGCAATTCAGGACGGAAATGTAACTTTGCAGCTGCTCGGCGTCTCCACCGGTTCCGCATCGCCGGTAACGGCCACAATTGTGCAGTCATTCTCCTGGCCATGGTTGTTGGTCGATGTCGGCGTTCTGCTAGCGATCATTGCGCTTGCCGTTCTGATTTTGGTGCGACATTACCGCCGGCACAATTTCGGCTGGCGATTTTCACTTCGCTCGCTGTTTGTGATGACCACGGTCGTTGGATTAGCGCTCGGCTGGTGGATGTATCATTACAGCCGCTGGAAACGGCAAAGCGAATTCTTCCAGCGTTTTCCCGGTGTCAACTTGGTAAAGTACGACCCCAGCCCACGCTGGACGCGGTGTCTGCTTAATCCCAGCGATTTCACATTCATGTGCCGACCTCAAGAGGTCGCTCTGAACAGTGTTAAGCTGGAGACGGCGGCAGACAAAGCCGAATTTTTGGCCGTCATGAGCACGTTGCCGCAGGTCCACGAAGCGCGGATCAAAGGTCCAGCCGCCGATGCCACACTCGAAGCGATCGCCGCGCTGCCTGAGATACGAACGCTCATTCTGGAAAACTTCGAGTTTACCGACGAGGGGCTTAAGCATTTGGCCGGTTCGAAATCGCTCGAGGAATTCAACATCACAGGGCATTTCACGAAGGCAACCGACGTCGGCGTCGCGGCGATCTGTAAAATCAAGTCACTTCGTAAGATGAGCTTGTTTTTCTGGAACATCACCGATGCTTCGATCGATTCCATATTGCAAGCCTCGCAGCTAGAGGAACTCGATCTGGCTGGCTGTAAGCATCTAACCGACGCTGCCGTCCGCCGCCTTCTTGAAATGCCGCATTTGAAAAAGCTCATCGTCAATGGCCCGCCGCAGATTTCGGACGAAACCTTGCGCGTGCTGCAATCGCACATTGAAACCGTGGTGGCGTATTAGCATCGAGCCACTGCCTGCCAACGCTGAAAGCGTTGTATATCGCAGCCCAGGGTTGCCGCACGCCTCGCGGCTACCCTGTGTTGGCACGTCAGCATACACCGTCAACCCTGACAGGGTTGCACAATCGACACCAATATCAATTCCAGTGGAACACCTTCAGGGTTCACGAATTGAAAACCACGACAACCCAGGGTGGCGCGGCAAAGCGCCGCTTACCCTGGGCTTTGTTCTTCCACGCCTTCAGCGTGCTGACAGCTAGCAAGGGGGATTACCGCTGCTGCTTTGCGGATTACGACAGGTGGTTACACCACGGACACTCAACACCAGCAAAGAGCGTGGCCTGTTTCTGCGATTGCATTTTATACAGATGTACATTATAATTGTGTCCGTGTGTGTTCAAACAGTGTCCGAAAAAGCTCAGGGGTTGCAACCCCTGAGCTTGGGTGAGAAGAGTTACCACCGCATGTCGCCATCCGCTGCTCAAACGCGCAGAGGAGAAAAAGCGGCGTTTTGCCGAGGGAAACCATGATTTTTGGAAAACCGACAAATTGCCGAGGGAGCAATGAGGGGGCGATGCGCAGAAAAGTGCCGTGTTTTCCAGGGTTTTGGCTCAAACATTGCTCCATCGATTTTATTTTTTGTTCGCGCGCTCTTGCGCTGACCACGGTTTTGTCGAGAGAAATGGCGATTTTCGGAAAACGGTCGCGTGGTCGAGGGAGCAATGCGAGGGCGATGCAGCGATTTTCTCGAAGATTTTGGCGATCGCCAGAGAGGGATGTCGCCATCGAGGGTGCAACAGCGCAGCGCGCGCAAACGGCGCGGTAACGGCTGCGGCGCGCTCTCCAGGCGCGACAGTGTCGCGGCCAAGCGGTGGGCGGCACTCCGCTTCCTCACGGTCGCGGCTCGGATTGCAGCGCACTGATCACCGACCGCTACACTGCTCAGCGGCGCGGCTTGAGAACGATGGTCGCCAACGGAGGCAGCGTAATTTCCACCGAGTGGGACCGGCCGTGGGCCATGTGGTCGGTGGCCATGATGCCCGGGCCGTTACCAATATTGCCGCCGCCGTAGTAGGTGGAATCGCTGTTATAGATTTCTTCGTACCAGCAGCGCTCCGGCACGCCCAGCAAGTAACCTTCGCGCGGCACCGGAGTGAAATTGCAGGCCACGATCACGAAGTCCGTTGGGTCTTTCGCTTTCCGCATGAAGACCAGCACGCTGTTTTGCCAGTTATGGCAATCGATCCACTCGAAGCCGGTGTAATCGAAATCGACTTCGTGCAGCGCCGGCTCGCGGCGGATCAGCTGGTTGAGATCGGCCACGGTCTTTTTCAAGCCCTTATGCGAATCCCACTGCAGCAAGTGCCATTCCAGGCTTTCGTCGTAGTTCCATTCGTTCCACTGGCCGAAATCGCAGCCCATGAAGAGCAGCTTTTTGCCGGGGTGCGTCCACATGTACGAATACAAGAGCCGCAAGTTGGCGAACTTTTGCCACAGGTCGCCGGGCACCTGGTCCAACAGCGAACCCTTGCCATGCACCACTTCATCGTGCGACAGCGGCAGGACGAAGTTTTCGTGGAAGGCGTAAATCAACGAAAACGTGAGTTCATCGTGATGGTAGTTGCGGTGGATCGGGTCTTTGCGGAAGTAGCGCAGCGTGTCGTTCATCCAGCCCATGTTCCATTTCAGGCTGAATCCCAGTCCGCCGACGTAGGTGGGCCGCGAAACGCTAGGCCAGGCGGTCGATTCCTCGGCAATCGTCAGCACGCCGGGATACTGCAAATGCGATTGCAGATTGAATTCCTTGATGAACGAAATGGCTTGCAAGTTTTCGCGACCGCCGAATTCGTTGGGAATCCACTCGCCGGCTTGACGGCTGTAGTCGAGATACAGCATCGACGCCACGGCATCGACGCGCAGCCCGTCGATGTGATATTTGTCGAGCCAGAACAACGCGTTGCTGAGCAGAAAATTGCGAACCTCGTTGCGGCCGTAATTGAAAATCAGCGTGCCCCAATCGGGATGCTCGCCTTTGCGAGGGTCTTCATGTTCGTAGAGCGCCGTGCCGTCGAAGCGACGCAGGCCGTGGCCGTCGCGCGGGAAGTGGGCCGGCACCCAATCGATCACCACGCCAATGCCGTTCTGATGGCAATGATCGACAAAGTACATGAAATCTTGCGGCGAGCCGTAACGGCTGGTGGCCGCGTAGTAGCCGACCGTTTGATAACCCCAACTGCCGGAGAATGGATGTTCGCTGACCGGCAGCAATTCGATGTGCGTGTAGCCCATCTCGACGCAGTATTCGACCAACTGGTGAGCCAGTTCGCGGTAGGTGAGCCAGCGGTTCGGATCGTCGCCGGGACGACGCCAACTGCCCAGATGCACTTCGTAGAACGACATCGGCTTGTCGAGCGCTTGGCGCTGCTGGCGTTCCGACATCCAAGCTTCGTCTTGCCAGCGGTAGCGATCCAGATCGACGACCTTGGAAGCGGTGCGCGGCGGCACTTCGGCGGCGAAGCCGTAGGGGTCAGACTTGTCGATTTCCTCACCGTGGGCCATTCGTACGCGGTACTTGTACAGCGTGCCGTCGCCCAGGCCGGGAACGAACAATTCCCAAATGCCGCCGGGGATGTGCTTACGCAGCGGGTGGCGACGGGCATCCCAGCCGTTGAAATCGCCGATGACGCTAACACCCTGGGCGTTTGGAGCCCAAACGGCGAAGTTCACCCCTTCCACGCCATTGACAGAACGCGGATGGGCACCGATTTTCTGGTAGCTTTTCCAGTGCGTTCCCTCGCCCAGCAAGTGCAGGTCGTAATCGGACAAGAGCGGCGGAAAGGCGTAGGGGTCGTGCATTGTCGATTGCTTTCCGCGCCCGTCAATCACTCGCAACTGGTATTGGGAGATCAGATCGGGCTGGGTGTCGGGACAAATTGCTTCGTACAGGCCTGCAGGGTGGATTCGCCGCATGGGCTGCGTGCCGTAATGGGCGGCATGCACCACCCAGGCTTGCTGCGAGTTAGGCAGGTAAGCCCGAACGGCCACGGCCCGACGGCCCGCGTAATCGACCTCGTGAGGCCCCAGGATTTCAAACGGGTTTTCCGCCCGGCCTTCAACCAGCGCGGCAACCTTTTCCAGTTCAACAGTAGTTCGCACAGCCGTGTCCTCCAAAATTGCGTCCATACGAGGCCAATTTTGCCTTCGCAGGTGTGGTTTCGTCTAGGCGGTGGGATGGAATCTGCGGGAAATGCTGAGGACTTTTGGGGCAAAAGCCGTAGTTTGCGATCATTTGGACGTTTTGGTTACTCGAACCACGGCCGTGGCAACAGGCCGGTTCCGAGCTGGGCGAGCCACAATCGGAGCCGGCCAAGAGCCTCCCCACGCCCTTTGCGGACGTTTAAAAAGGCATGTCGCCAGCCGCGCCATTTTGGCGAATGGGCCACTGCGGTTGGAGGCGTTTCTGCTTGCAACGTATTGATCGCCAAAGCGGGTTCCGCAGTCATCGAGGTCGCTCGTTGCCGACCGTGCGACTGGTCGATCCGCCACTTACGGCACTCCAAACGATGGAATTGCAACGCATGATCGAGCCGTCGCCACAAGTCGCCGTCTTTCACCGGAACCATCTGACCGTAGCGTTCCCATTGCCAGTCGTTCGTCCGCCATTCCGCGATCCCGTAATTCAGGCCGCGGGCTACGTAGGAGCTGGACGTCATCAATGTGACTCGCGACGGTTGGTCAAGAGCTTCCAATCCGCGCACGACGGCCAGCAGTTCAAGGCGTTCACGACTGATGGTGGGCTCGGCGTCGGCAGCTTCCAAGTGGCGCCGTCCTTCGGGGGTTTGCAACACGAATCGCCAATCGCCCTGTCGGTTGCGGCGTCGGCTTTCGGCCAGGAGCAGAAAATGCGGTGCGGCGACAGGCATAGGAGCTCCCCAGCAAGTTTGGCATTTGGCCGCGGCTTTCAGGATGGCGCCGCGACCGACCAGTTTTGCTTATCGTCACAGTTTGCCTACATGGTTCACTCTTCGTGGTGCGAACTGCCGCTTCTCAGCGCAAGGTGCGCCGTTACAATCGGCGGCGTGAGCAACTTCGATTTGTTGGGAACCGAGTTCAAGTCCGAGGCAGCTTCTCTGGAGGAGCAGCTGTTTAAGCGGTTTGCCGTGGTGGAGCATCGGCTGACAGTGGCTGGCAAGACTTACGAGCTGCGGCATCCGCGATCGGCCGACGAATTGATCAGCGAAGAGGAGTTTAACCGCGACGAGCGTCTGCCTTACTGGGCCGAGATTTGGCCTTCCGCCTATGTGCTGGCCCAGCGAATTGCGGCCGAGAGCGGCGAGATCGACGGGCGACAACGTCGGCTGCTGGAACTCGGCTGCGGATCGGGTTTAACGGTTATGACGGCCTTAGCGGCGGGCTTCGCGGTAACCGCCGTAGACTATTATCCCGAGGCGCTTCAGTTCGTTCGCCTCAATGCGCTATTGAATGGAATGCCAATGCCGGAAGTTTGCGTCGCCGATTGGCGGCACTACCCGCGCGACTTGATAGATTTCGACGTGGTGATCGCAGCCGATGTGCTTTATGAACGGGATTACTGCCACCTCGTCGCCGCGGCATTTCAACAATCGCTGCACCAAAATGGTTTGGGCCTGCTCACCGATCCGCAGCGGACAAAGGCGGAGTCATTACCGGCCGAGTGCCGATGCGCCGGACTGAACATTCGCAAACCGCGCGTTTTCGGTCCACTGAGCGTTCCCGGCGGTGATCCGGGTGTTAAGCAAACCGTTAACTTATTCGAGATTTGCCATGCACGAAAATAAAAGCGGAACAACAGCAAAGCCCAGGGGATCCAACCCCTGGGCTTGCCGCAGACTTCGTCGACACGACACGACGAAAAAACCAACTTGGTACGCTTGGTCTCAGGCCACCAGCTTCATCGTCATCACTTCGCCAGTGATGCCAATCAGCCATTCTTCGAAAATCCGCACATCAAGCGCCGAAGCGCTGTCGGATTCCGGATGGAACTGTGTGCCCAGAACCCACCAATCGTCATGCTTGCTTTCGATGGCTTCGATCACGCCATCCGGCGAGCGGGCGCTAACCATGAGCCCCGGAGCCAGTTCGTCGATGGCCATGTGGTGCATGCTGTTGACGCGAATTTCTCCGTCGCCGAAGACGCGCTCCATCAGCGTGCCGGGCACAACTTCCAGACCATGCCTGTGGGCTGAATCGAGCGAGTCCGTATGGGGAATCGCTTTCGGCAAATCTTCCGGAATGTGCAAATGCAAATTGCCCCCTTGCGAGACGTTAATAAGTTGCATTCCCGAGCCGATGCCAAACACCGGCAGCCGGCGCTTGGCGACAAGTTTCACCAGCAGCCGATCGGATTCTTCACGCCGCGGATTCATGCACCGCAGGCTGGGGTGCAGCATGAAACCGTCGTTGCGTGGGTCCAAATCGGCTCCACCGACAAGCACCACGCCATCGAGCAGATCGAGAATTCGGTTCACGTCGTCTGCTTCGGCCAGCGGCGGCAAAATGACTGGAATGCCCCCCACGGCCAAGATGGAATCGTAGTAGCCTGCCGCCACAAAAGAGAACGCGGGCGAATCCTTCTTGGACGCACGATAATCCGCGTTCAAACCGATTAATGGCTTCTTGCGCATCTGACTTCCTCCTGGACACGTCGTGTGCCCGATAACAAGGGTGAAATGAAACGGCCCGCGAGGCGCTGCAAGCCGCGATGCAGTGGAGGTGGAGCCGAATTGTCGGCATCAATTGTGCGGACTGCCGCACGGCGGGAACAGTAGACGTGGACGAGCGGCCAATGGGTGTTGCGTCGTCCCTAACGCCGATGGTTGCTCTCGCAAATTGACTGCCGGCCGATCGTGCACTTCCCTGGCAAATCGTGCCGCAGCGATGTCCTTATCCTAGTGGCCTCGGAAATTCTTCCCTGAAACCGCGTCGCTTTTGTCGCTTGTCCAATCAGGCTGCCGGCTCAACAATCTTTTTTGAAAGGCAGTCCCCGCAGTTTGGCAAGCCAACTACAACGCCGCGATCACAACGTTCTGGCGGTCGTCACCCCAGCCAGAAAAGCAAGCCGGACGTGAATGTAGCGAGGCGAAAAGTGTGTGCAAGGATTTCGCCTATTTTGCGGCTAGCGGCCGGTGCTATCTCAAGATAGTGTGCTAGCAGAAAGGTCATTGAAAACGAACGCTCCGTTAGCCGGAGGGGTAACGCCCTCGGGAGAACCACCGTTCGATATTGAAGCCACTTGGCGATTCTCCGGAAGCCGTTGGCCATCGGCTACTGTTGGAAAGCGTAAGTCATTATGCGATTCACAAACGTTTGTCTTGAATCGATCGGTTATACTCTGCCGGAAGAAGTTGTTTCTTCCGTCGAGATCGAGCAGTGGTTGGAACCACTGTACTCGCGGCTGAAATTGCCGCCTGGGCGGCTGGAACTGATGACCGGCATTCGTGAGCGGCGTTTTTGGCCACACGGCACCCGGCCGAGCCAAATCAGTGTTGTGTGCGCTCGCCGAGCGATTGAAGCGGCCGGAATCGATCGCCGCGAAATTGGCGCGCTCATTCATGGATCGGTCTGTCGCGACTTTTTGGAACCCGCGACGGCTTGCGGCGTGCATCATCGGCTTGAACTGCGGCGGGACTGTTTGATTTACGATGTTTCCAATGCGTGCCTCGGGCTGCTCAACGGCATGGTGCAAGTCGCAAATATGATTGAACTCGGCCAAATCCGCGCCGGTTTGGTTGTTGCCAGCGAGGGCGGCCGGGAGTTAGTAGAAAACACGATTCGCCACCTCAATTCCGATTTGTCGCTAACGCGCGAAACGGTGAAGCCGGCGATGGCATCGCTTACAATCGGCTCGGCCAGCGCGGCGGTCTTGCTACTACATCGCGATCTCAGTCGCACGGGCAATCGCCTGCTTGGCGCGATTGGAAGATCGAACACCGACGCCCACGAGCTCTGCCACAGCGGTGGCGATGAAGCCGTGGCCGGCGGCATGCAACCGCTGATGCAGACGGACGCCGAGAGACTGATGCACGAAGGAGTCGCCGTTGGCCAAGAAGCGTTTGGGGCGTTTCTCGACGAGCTTGCTTGGTCCGCCGACGATGTTCACAAGGCCGCGTGCCATCAGGTCGGAGCGGCCCATCGCAAATTGCTGTTGGAAAAATTTGGCCTCAATCCGGCAATTGATTTTGTCACCTATCCCTGGCTCGGCAACACCGGCGCGGCGGCTTTGCCAGTAACGCTGGCTATTGGCATCGAGCAGGGTCACTATCAGCGCGGCGATCGCGTGGCCATGCTCGGCATTGGTTCGGGAATCAATGTTCTGATGCACGGGCTTCAGTTAGAATCGGGATTAGTCTGCGGGGGAACGTTCTCGTAAAAAATGTTTGGCCATCGGTGTTGTATGCCCAAGAGTTCCAGCGAAGACGCAACTGGATCAATGCAGCCGATAGCCGCCGGCGAGCATCTTGCTGTCGATGAATATCGACGTAGAGCCGCACTCGGAGAGCTCGGTGGTTCCAGCAGCTTCGAACTGCTGGAAGGCGTTGTGGTGGGCAGGCTGCGGCAATCGCTGAAGCATGAAGCAGCCCTGGAAAAGCTGCAGGACGCGCTTCGAGTGGTGCCGGAAGGCTGGCAAATTCGCGTTCAGAAACCATTAGAGCTCGGAAATAGCCAGCCGGAACCAGATATCGCGGTGGTTCAAAAGGTGCTGGACGATTACGCATCCGGATTGCCCCGTGCCGAGGCGACGGCGCTGGTCATTGAAGCGGCGGACGCATCGCTGTTAACAGATCGCCGTCTGAAAGGCCGCATTTATTCGCGCCGGGATTTTGAACTACTGGGTATTGAACCTGCTCGACAGTCAACTAGAAGTACTCACCAATGCAAGTGGACCGGTGGAAATGCCGGGCTATCAAGAGCAGCGCATCTATCGAATTGACGACCGCATCTCGCTGGTAATCGGCCTGGATGACTTAGGCACGATCCGCATCGCCGACTTGATTCCGTGAATTGGGCTCGAAGAGTCGAACGTCTCTTATCGCAGTGCCCGTCGAATCAGATCGCGGTCAAAATAATTCACACTCATCCCGGCATCGACGACGATCTGCTCAGCATTGATGCCACTCGATCGCGGACTTAATAGAAACGCCGCGGTGTTGGCGACTTCGTCGGTTTGCACGGCCGCTTTGCGAAGCGTCGCTTGCTCGGCGTAAAGATAGGCATCGACGTAGCCTGGAATGCCGGCCGATGCCGACGTTTTCAACAAGCCCGGGGCAACGGCGTTGAATCTCACTCGTGAAAAGCCGCTGAACGACTTGGCCAAAAACCCCAGTGATGAATCAAGAGCCGCTTTGACCGGTGCCATGAACCCATAATTCTCGGCGGCCATTCGAGTGGTGGAAATGGAGATGGATACCACCGAGGCATCTTGTTCCAATAATTCGCGCATGGCATTGGAAAGTGAGATAAGCGAATAGCAAGAAATGTCGACGGCACGAAGGAATGCGGCTTTGGGCGTTTCGTGAAATGGCACAGGTCCTGTAGTGCTTTCCGTCGCCGAGCCGTAATCGGCAAACGCAATCGAGTGCAGTATGCCGTGCAGCTTCGGCCGAATTTCGAGAACGCTGTCGCGCAACTGCTGGATCTGATCCTCGCGCTCCACATCGCAAACAAGCACCGGCGCCACGCCGACCAGTTTCTGCACGCTTTCCCGCCGTTGCTCGGAACGAACCGAATAAACAACATCCGCGCCGGCCTCTGCCAGCACGCGAGCTGTATGCCAAGCCACGCTTTTGCGATTGGCGACGCCCAAGACGAGAATTGTCTTGCCGGCAAGTTGCAAAAAATCGGTCACGAAATTGCCTCGGTCTGCGAAGCCAGCATGCACGTGAATTCCAAACGAACGGCCGAATTCCCATTGCAGGTTACTTTCGCATCAAAGAAAAAAGCATTTGCCAGGCGTTCGCGCAATTCGACCTGCAACTCGATCGTATCGCCGGGTCGCACCATCTGTTTGAATCGAATTTCGTTCATCCGCGTAACCACAGGCATTCCGTCCAACTTAGCGTTTGAATCGCCACTCAACAGAATTGCGCCAGCTTGCAACGCGGCCTCACAGAGCAACACGCCGGGCACCAGCGGGAAGTCGGGATAATGTCCGGTAAAAAACCATTCGTCGCCCGTAAAGTGTTTCCGGCAAACAATCTTGTCGACAGCGCGCAAAACAATCTCATCGACGAGCAAGAACGGCGGCCGATGCGGAATTGCAGCGTGGATTTCGGCAAGGCTCATCGGTCAATCTACCGCGACAGCGAGCGAATTTGGGGACGATTTGGTCAACAATGAATCGACGTCATTAGCAACAATTACGCCGTAATTCATGGCGCCCAACCAGCCCGACATGATAATGCCTACGCTGCCGGCATGATACAGCCCGGTAATTTGCTGCGGCAGTCCGCGGCTGACCGTTAGTCCCTCGAACTTCGTGCCAAAGCTGGCACCCTGGGCGTGGCGCGTGTAATGCTCGAAAGTGCATGGCGTGGAAGCCTCGACATGGTCGATCTTATCGCGGACCCCGGGAACATATTTTTCCAGCGTCGCCAGCGTGGATGCAATCAAATCGCGCTTGCTGGCCTCATATTCGTCTGCGTTAAGATTCGACCAATCTTCATACCGGGCATTGGTGCTGGAAACCACTAAGCAACGATCGCTGCCCGGCCGCGTTTTCGGATAGTAGAACGAAAACGTGCGGCTGGTGACGTCGCGACTCAAGAGTGCATCGGTGCGAAACAGCGGCGCGGTCGAACTGAATAGTAAATCGCCGCAGACCGGATCGATCGGTTCGCCTGATTTGAACGCCACGTAAACCTGCGTGCTGGAATTGTTGAGCCGCACTGCCCGGGCTTCTTCGACGAATTGCGGGTCGAAATGTGATTCACCGACAAGTCGGAGAACCGTAGCTTTCAAATTCGCATTGGAAACAACCGCTCGCGTTTTGATGTCGCGGCCGCCGACGCGCACGCCGACGACTCGCCGCTGTCGATCGACGAGAATGCGTTCGACGTCGCATTTGATGCGCGCATCGACACTATTGCGTTCCAGCTCTTCCTGCATTAAACCGATCAGCCGGTCGGTGCCGCCTTCAAAGGTGTAAACTCCCTTCGACATGAAATTCGAAAACACAATGCCGTAGGTGATGGCGGGATCTTCAAGGGTCGATCCATTGGCGTATGTGATCGGCTCCATTAGTAATCGAATGACATCTTCGCGACCTGGGAAGAAGCGCTCGAAGAGCTGACCAACCGTGGTTGATTGATCATCGTAAAAATTCATGCTGCGAGCCGTATCGAAAAAAGAGGTTACGTTTTCGGTCGGCACGCCAAATTCCGATGTCAGCAGCCGTGTGAAATCGTCTCGATTGAACGAGGTGGTCAACGAGAATATCGGGTTATCAAACCGAATATGCTTGAGCTGCACAATCGAATCGGCAATTTCCCGCGTCCAATACCGCCGGCAGCTTTTGACCATGCCGAAGGGAAAACCGTGCAGCGAGATGTCGAAAATATGCCCGCCGGGCCGGCGAAACCAGGTGGCCATTCCGCCCAGCTTGTAATGTTGCTCTAAGAGCAGAACCCGATGCCCCGCACGAGCCAGCGTGTTGGCCGAGGTCAAGCCGGCCAGTCCGCTGCCGATGACGATGCAGTCGTATTCGTCGCGAACACCGTACAGAAAATCGCGGGGCATATAAGAAACAACGAGCGATTGACGCTGACCAATTGGGCCACTTGCCGAATTATCGCAGCAGCATGTTGGCCACTTGGATGCCGCTGGTCAGCGTGCCGATGATGCCAACGTAGCCCTGATCGGCGCCACAAATGAACAGATTCTCCAAGTGCGTCCTCGCATCGTACCGTTTTTGCGGCGCGCCGTACACCGCCCCGCCATCATGTCCCGTATAGCGAACAATGGTCGTCGGTGTGAACATGTCGTGGCTGACAATTTGCGGTCGGAAATCGGGAACAAATCGCGTGGCCGAGTCCAGCATCTGCTGATAGCAGCTGGTTTTTTGTTGTGCGTAATCGTCCCGGGAAAGTGCGGTCCATCGATCGTAATTCGCCAGCACCGTCAGACGGATCGTGCCTTCAGCAGGCTCGACTCTGGAACTAGCCGCGCCATCGGTGTGGTAATCATAATTATTGGGCGAGCAAACAATTCCACTGCGCAGATCGGCGAGATCGTCCGGGCAAGCATAATCGAATCGGTCGTGATCGTTGTAGAACACAATTGTTTCGTTGAGTCCGATGTCGCCGGGCGAACGATCTAGGATCGAAATCGATTCCATAAACGTCAGCTTTCCGGATTGCCGCTCATCCGACTCATTTCGCAATGCTTCATGAGAGTTGCACAACCGCAGGGTTTCGTTCAGACCTGCTGACGATATTATGAGCCGCGACCGCAATTGGGTTCCGTCATCCAACACGACCGCCACCGCTCGATTGCCATCCGTCGCAATCTCATGCACTCCGGCCCGGAGTTTTAGTTCGCCGCCAAGTAGTTTGAAGCGCTGCACAAGGCGCTTTAGAATCACGCGCACACCGCCGCTAGGCCTGGCGAGTCCCTCCAGAAAAATTGCCCGGAACAAAACGCTGAACGAGCCGAAATCCATGTCGTGTTCTCGTGGGTTGCCGTAGAACATGACGGGGCAGAGCAGCATTTCGACAAGCAGTGGATCGGAAAAAATCGAGTCGAGAATTTCGCGCGTTGAGATAGCCGCTCTGGGCGATTGCAGTTGGTTATAGTCAAGCACTTCGCCGAGCAACCTTTGGTAACTGTCGCGCTGGGTGGGAAATGCCAGTTCGATTTCGGAAGCCAGTAGCGCCGCATCGTTGCTGAATCGCAAGCGGACACTCGGAAAGGCGATGGCCGAGCCGCGCTGTTCAGCCAGTTCAAAATCATCCCAATCCAATCGCAGTTGGCGCAGCAAACGCGGCAATGGACCGTGCTTGGCGCCGCACGGGGCAAAGTTGGTTACGGCGTGCAAACCGACATCGTAGTTGCGGCCATCCAGTCGATAATAAGAGTTCAGGCCGCCGATGGCGTAATGGCGCTCCAGGATGCACACTCGCTTATCGAACATCGCAAGCCGGATTCCGGCCGCCAGGCCCGACATGCCAGCGCCAATGATAACGACATCGTACATGAAAGAGAGCGGTGAAGGACGAGCTGCAAAAGTTTTCTCGCTCCTCGCGCCGAATCACTCGTGCCCTAATTTCAGGCCCGCTGCAGATCGCGCATCAGCGGTTCCAGATACTTCACCGTGCTGTTGAGTGTGGCCAGTTGCACGTAATCGTCTTCAGGAATCTGGATGCGGTAGCGCTTGCGCAACTCCATCACGATATCGAGAAAATCCATGCTATCCAGCTCAATTTGCTCGCGCAGCGGTTTCTGGTCGTCAAGCTGGCTCGTGTCCTCGTCCGGCACGATGTCCGCCAAGATGTCGATGATTTCCGCCCGAATATCAGCCGCCGTCATGCTTAATATGCTCCGCAAAGTGCCCGGTATCTGGTTGTTGCGCGCCTGGGATGCGTCACGGACTCACGTCATTCCGGACACCGGCCCCCCAGGCACCTCCACTCAATTTACACTCTTTTCACAACCAGAACTGAATTGATTCCCAACATGCCAAATGAATTATTCAGGATGTAATCGACCGCAGGCAATTCCCGCGCTTCGCCGACGATCAAGCCTTCCAAACGACATTCTGGATCGAGTCGTTCCAGGTTGATCGTCGGGTGGCACGCGCCATCGTCAAATGCCGGTAGGTTACCAGCCAATTCCAACGCGCCGGCGGCGCCCATCGCATGGCCGATGTAACTTTTGGTATTGTTGAATCGAGTGCGACTGCTGCCGCCAAATACCCGACGCAACGCCTGGCATTCCTGCACGTCGCCCGACATCGTGCCGGTCGCATGGGTGCTGACGATATCCACATTCTCGGCGGCTATGCCCGACCGCTTTAACGCCGTCTGAATGCACTCCGCTTGCCGCTCAGGATTAGGCATCACGAAATCGCTGGCATCGCTGTTGATGCACCAACCGGCAATCTCACCATAGATTTTAGCCCCGCGATCTTTTGCATCACTCATTCGTTCGAGCACATAGATGCAACCGCCTTCGGCGACCACGATGCCACTGCGATCGGCGTCAAATGGACGCGACGCTTTCGTCGGATCCTCATGCCAAGCGAGCGCACCTTGCGCTTTGAAACTGGCGAAGATGCCGAAGGTGTGAATGCTTTCCGATACGCCGCCGGCCAAAGCCACGTCGCACTCGCCCAGCAGTAACATCTGGGCGCCTTGAATCATCCCGGCGTTCCCCGCCGCACACGCCGCTCCAATGGTGTAATGGGGTCCAGTAATTCCCAAATTCAGCGAAATCTCACCCGCCGGGTTGTTGGCGACCGTCCGCGGATTGTGATGATGCGACCAAAATTTCGTGTCGTAATCGTACGATTTGAACTGGTGGATTTCGTTTTCGGTTTCGACGTTGCCGTGCTCGGTAACGCCGACATAAACGCCCACCGTTGATTTATCGATATTGGGCCAATCTAAGCCCGAATCTACAAGCGCTTCGTTGGCGCAATAAATCCCAATGCCACCGGCCCGCGTACCGCGGCGAACTTCTTTCTTTTTTTGGTATCGCAGCTCATCAAAGCCGCAAACGCCGGCCACGGTGGGCCCGATGTACCTGATTTCATAACCCTGCACACCGCTCTGCCCGGCCAGTAAATTTGTCCGCAGTTCGCGGAGGTTATTCGCGCCGGGCGCGGCAAGCCCAACTCCTGTGATGGCAATCCGTTGTGTGTCGGGGCGGGCAATCATGAATACCGTCCGTGAAGGAGCGCGGACCTAAACCTTCGAGGTTACCGAACCGACCGCAGACTGGCAAGTAGCGGATCAAGCCAATGAGGGCTGAGCCCTACCCTCGGCTAGCCACTGTTTTAGGCGTGACATGCCTTCCGCAGTCGAAACCTCGGGGTGATAGCCGAAATCGCGCCGGGCGGCTGAAATGTCAAACCAGTGTGAGCGGCCCAATTGCGAGGCCAGAAACCGCGTCATCGGCGGTTCTCTTCGCAAACGCAGCAGCCGATAGGCAATCTCCCAAGTTGCGCCAATTCGCCACGCGGTTTGCATCGTGAGCGACCGAGTGACCGGCGGCACAGAAGCCATCGTCAGCAATTCGTTCACCCATTGCCAACAGTTCACCGGTTCGCCTTGGCTGATGAAATATGCACGGCCACAAACCGGCGAACCCGGAGCCAAGGCGTCGGCCGCCAAGAGATGGGCCGCGGCTGCATTTTCGACGTACACGATGTCAATCAGATTCGTTCCGTCGCCGACGCGACGCAGACGGCCATTGTGCGCCTTCGCCAATAGGCGCGGCAGCAACTGGCGGTCGCCAGGACCCCAGATTAGATGCGGCCGCAGGGCGCATGTCAGTAATCCGTTATGCCCATTGGCAACCAAAACCGCCTGTTCGGCGAGAGCTTTGGATTTCGCATAGTGGCACAGCCAGCGCTTGGTATACGGGACCGTTTCCCCAGCGCCGCACTGGTCTGTCAGGTCGAAAGCCACGCTCGGGCTACTGGTATATATGAGCCGGCGCACTCCGTGGTGGCGACTGGCGGCAATTACGTTGAGCGTGCCGACAACGTTATTCTCGTAGAAGTGCTGCCAGGGTCCCCACATTCCGGCAACGCCAGCAACGTGAAAGACCGTCTCGATTCCAGCAACTGCTTCCTGCAAGCTCTTCGGATCGCGAACGTCTCCCAATTTGACCTCTGCGCCGATCGCCGCCAGATTTGGCGCGGGCAATCGACAGAAGGCTCGAACCCGGTCTCCCCGGGCTACTAGCCGTTCCACAATATGCCGGCCGAGAAAGCCGGCGGCACCGGTGACAAGTACAGTCACGGTTGGTTCACCTTGAGTTTTCGGGCCGCCCAAACCGCTAGCTGTTCGCGATTGATTTTCACGTTGTGCCGAACATCGACGGGCAAAGATTTCATCAGTAGGATGTCATCAATCATCGCTATGTGCTCTTCCGTCTTTCCAAGCTGACGCAGTTCAGCGATCAGCCTTTGTCGCTGCTCTCGGCTGCGTGGCAGACGTTCAGACAGTGGTTCAATTACGATTGCCGGTCGCTGCTTGCCTGCCGGCCCGATGCCGACTAGGGCAGACCGAAAAACAGCTGGATGGCGGTTGAAAATCGCTTCGCACGGAATCGTGAACATCGGACCTGTAGCTGTGGTCACCCGCTGCGACATCCGGCCACAGAACCAGAAACGATTGTGTGCATCAAGATATCCAACATCGCCCATGCGATGCCAAAATCCTCCGGCAGTTGTGTGGCCATTCGCAGCCTCCGTCCGATCGGTAATCTTTGCCTTCAAGTTGGCTTCGGGACGGCTAATATACTCCGTTGTCACAACCGGTCCGCGGACGATTAACTCGCCGATTTCGCCGTGCGGCAATTCTTCGGCATCTTCGAGATTCGGGATCGGCCCATCGTTGATGCGGATGACTTTCCAATCGATTCCGCGGAATCGGTGTCCCACGCAAACGCCTAACCCCTGCTGCATTTGTCGCGCGGTTCCGCCGAGCACTTCGGTGGCGGAAATCGAAGCTACCGGTAGTGCTTCCGTTGCACCGTATGGAGTGTGCATATCACCGTACGGGTGGATGCAAGACTTCATCCGCTCAAGCACTCTCGCCGCAACGGGGGCTCCTGCGGACAGCACTCGACGCAAACTCGGCAGTTGAACTTCGTGCTGCTGACAGTATTGGCCCACGCGATTCCACACCGCCGGCGAACCAAATGCCTGAGTTGCTTGCCAATCGTTTACGGCCGCAATGATGTTGCATGGATCGACAAACGCGGGTCGGCTGAAATCCATCACTGGAAATACGCTCGTCACGCCCATCGCTGCGTTGAAGAGCCCAAATAGTGGAAAGCACGAGACGTCAATTTCGCCAGGCTGGATACCGTAGAAATCGCGAATCTCGGTCACCTGCCGATCGAAATTTCCGTGGCGATAGAGAACGCCTTTCGCCGGGCCCGTGCTGCCGCTGGTAAAAATGATGGCAGCGGTTGAATCGGCCGTTGTTTCTGCAAGCGAAGATCTTTCGTCGGATTTGGATTGAAGAATTTCCAAACCTCGACGGCGAATCTGCCCCAGCGTCGGGCCGCCCCAAATCGACCGAAGGCCAACCGTAACGTTGAATTTCGCCTTCGTGAACCGACTGCGCCACAACATTCGGACCGCCTGCGCTTTGGGAACCCCAATAATACCCTCTGGACCAACTTCGCAGAGCGATTGCACCGTGTTGCGCAGCCCCATTCCCGGATCGATCAGCACTTGAACCGCGCCGGCCTTAAGCAGGGCAAAGACTAACGCAACGAAATCGATTCCCGGCCGCACCAAAAGCGCGATCCGCATTCCAGGCTGAATCCCGAATTCATGCAGCCCAGCGGCAATCGCGGAACTGTCGGCATCGAGCCACTCGAACGACACCGCTCGATATTGTCGTTTTGCGCCAGATCGAATCGGCCAACTTCTACCGATCGGCTCAACCACCGCGACCGTCTGCGGCATATGCCGTGCCATTTCCGAAAGTCTGAAGGCGACATTGACCGACGATGCCGGCCCAACGATCCTCGAAGTCGCGATTTGCGTGGTGGCATCCATGAAACATCCAGCTCTAAGACGTCCGGAAAGCGCCTATCATGCCGATGTTTTCTGCCGTATGCAACGGGAGCTGTTTGCCGAAGCTGACGAAAAAAACTAGAATTTTCTGGCCTGACTCAATGCTCCGGATGCCGGCCAACTTTGCACGACGGACAGAATTCACTTGCCAAGCCTAACCGTCGAGAATTACGTCAAATCGATTTACCAACTTGGCGCCAGCCAAGGCGGCATGCCGGCGGCAACGGGTCAGTTAGCCGCTGCGCTGGGCGTCTCGCCCGGCACGGTGACGAGCATGCTCAAAACGCTTTCCGAAAGCAATCTGGCCGAGTACACACCGCATCGCGGGGCAACGCTAACAACTTCCGGAACCGCGCTGGCTTTGCGCGTTATCCGGCGGCATCGCTTGATCGAGCTATTCCTGGTTCGCACACTCGATCTCACTTGGGATGAAGTCCATGACGAAGCCGAGCACATGGAACATGCGGTGAGCGATTTGCTCGTTGATCGGATCGATGCTTATCTGGGCTATCCCGATTTTGATCCGCACGGCGACCCCATTCCGCGTGCCGATGGCTCGGTCCATTCGCCGGCCACGCGCAGTTTGGCAAATTGCACAGAGGGGGAACAGTTTCGGCTGGTGCGTGTGATCGATCAAACTCCGGAGTTTTTGCGATATCTCACGACGGCGAATCTGGCCCTCGGTACGCCAGGCAAAGTGCTAACGAACCGGACGGAAGCCGGCTTGGTTTCTGTCGAAGTGTCGGGACAGGTGACATCGCTGGGCCGAGATGTGGCCGAAAAGCTGCTGGTGACTAAGCCGTAGCAGAATACTAATTAGACGCGCTAGCAAAGGCGTTGGGCTTTGCTGGGTTCCTCGCTTTCACACGTCAGCAAATAGGCATCACCGCTCCAACCCGCTACCGCCGCAGACAGGACAACTAACCTGGCCCGTGCCGCCACAGGTGCGACAGCGCACCCGTGTCTTTTTGTCCTCATAAATCGTCGTACCAGTAACTGGCTCCCTATATTTGACGACTCTTTCGGTCGATGCCACGGTTCCGTTTTGACAATCTGGGCAACGCGCGCGGCCAGTTCCGTGACATGCGAGGCACCCATCGTCCTCGATACAGCCCTCGCCGGGCCGGACAGTCTTGGATTTCTGGCGTGTAGTCCCCTTTATTCCTGAAGCGACCGTAGCTTGGAAGCTGTCTTCGTCGCCGTCGGGGATCATCACTTGGCGCTCCCTGTCACTGGAGCACTGAATCAACACCGTCGATTTACTCACCAAAGTATCGACGTCTGGCCACTCAAGCTTCGTACCGCTTTCGATAGGCTCAAGAGTCGGAATATAGTTTTTCAAAAAGGGAACGACCTGCTCGGATGGAATCCCACCGCCTAGTTTTCCCATGAGGTTATAACCAACTCGTACCACGGCGACCACACGGCCGGTATTATCACATACCGGGCCGCCGCTGTTCCCGTGGTTTGTCGTAGCATCCCACAAGCACATATTGTCGGTATCTGGTTCGGGAAGCCCGACGATCGTGCCACGTGTGGATTTCAGCCCAGTCCCAATTCTGAAGAACTCTGGAAATCCCAGGATCATAATGTCCGAACCACGTCCCGGCAGACGCGGATTGATACCAACTGGCGGCGCCTCCAAGTCATCGCATCGAAGAATCGCCAAATCGGGATCCTCCGACTGGCCAAGGACGATGGCACTTAACCTCTTGCTGGCCGGGTCTGTCGGGTCGGTTACCAACACCGTCCTGTGCCCTTTCACAACGTGCTGATTAGTCAAAACGTAGTGAGGATAGACAACGAAGCCCGTGCCTCCAGACGTAATCACACCGCTGCTAGGTCCGGGCGGTTTTTTCGGAACGATGGGATGGCCTGGCTTCGCGGCGGGCGACTTCCCAGGCACCGAAGGGTGGCCAGGATTTGTTTTCGGGTCGGATGGAGGTTCTTCAGGTGGATTTGGCTCCTCTGGATCGCGGTAATCCATTCGTGCCATGACCGGTGGTAGATACAGCCAGCCCTTGGAGATTTTCTGTTCCGTGGCGCCAGTTCTGATCAGTTCGCCATAGAGTCCGCTAAACGATGATTCCAGATTGCCAGGCATCACGATATTGTGCTGGCCGGTTTCCGTCAGCACGCGGCGAATGTTATGTGCAATTTCCGGCACGGTCGGATCAACCGCTACCGCCTCGCGTAGATGATTGAGCGCGGCTTGATGGTTGTTCAACATGAGCTCGACCAGCGCGAGATTATTTAGCGTGCATACGTCCTGGGGTTCGCGGCGGACACATTCCATAAAATGTGCGTGCGCGTCGCTATAGCTGCGGCCGACCAGTGCGTAGAGAACACCGAGGAGAAAATCGGCACGCGTCGCATTTGGATCGAGTCGGCTGGCCTTCTCAAGTGACTCCTTGGCGATCTTGGCATTGTTTGAGTTGAGCAGGTCGAGTGCCTTTTTCACGAGTAGCTCGGCCTGTTCTTGCGCCGCGCGCTTCATCGCGGGAAACCCACTTTTGCCCCAATCGCACATAATCCCTAGCAGCAGCGTCCTCGACGCTGGCCATCTGTTTCCGCGCAATCGCTTTGGCCTCGTCGGGAACGGACTTATCGGCCAAAAATAGCTTATAGACGAGCAAAGCATCCTTTGCTCGACGGCATTGCTGTGCTTCATTTTGGACCAGTGTCGCAAGTAGGGTCGGCGACTTCGGTTTAAGGTCGGGATTCTTTTTAGGGCTCAACTGTGGTGCCGGATCAGCGACATTGGGGGTTTCTTCGACCGTCTTCGTGATACTGGCCGCACGCTTTTCGGCCTTTTGCTTTGCCAAGCCTGAGAGCTTTGGTAGAGCTTTCTGATACCAATACACCGAGCGAACGCGCATGGCGTGCTGCACGTTGTCCTTCTCCGCATCCGCAAGGCTCCACCAGTCATCAGCAATCGCGAGTTGGCTGATAGGATCCTCGGGGGAAGTCAGGTCTCGTTTGGCAATGTGCTTCAGTGCCTCATTGTTTGACCGGGCGAGCAACGGCAGTCCGTTGGGCCAGTCGCTCTTTACGAAGCAGCGAAACTGTCCAACCGTAGTGTTGGCAGCGGGGTCCGAAGGGTTGGATTGCAGCGATTTAAGCGCGCAGCTAAGTCCTTGTAGGCCGTCTCCATTTTCTGAAGCTCGTCTGCTCGACGCTTCGATTGAGAAACAAGACTCGGCGTGTCTAGCTTGCGGGCGAACTCGACCGTCTTTGCGCAAGCGCGATCCGCCAAATCGAATCGTTCGTCGCTGATCGCTTGGTCCAGAAGCGAATTAGCGGCTGGCGACAATTTCTTATAGTCCGGCACCGCTTCTGGCGCTGCGATCACCGACTCTAGTGCCTGTAGTTTCATAGCAAGCGCATCGACTGTGAACCGATCATTCATTTTCCCGATAGCCGTTGCTGCCAAATCGTAATCGGCCGTGCGCACTGCAACGTCTTTCGCGATGCGCCACAAGACAAATTGCGCGGCCGGATCGTCCTTCGTGTCGACTCCGACCTGAACTAGCTTCTTAGCAAGCGTGGAGCGAGCGCTGGGCGTCTTGGCCCTGTCGTACTCATCCTTGTAAAGCTCCGCGATTGTTCGCTTAGCGGCAGCCTGATCGTCGCCGCTGGGCTCATCGAGCTTATCGGTTGCCAAACAAAGACCAGCGCAAAATATCCAACCGGCAACGAGTCCACCGAAACAGCGCGCGGCTGCCATGACATGGCCCCTTTGCACGTGAATGATATGGTCCCCGACGATGCCTCGGCGGAGTAAAAGAACGAATGGGATCGGTACGGCCCAATATACTGAATTGGGGGGGGAGTCAACTTTACATGTCAAATTGGTTTCGGGTCTTGGTGGTTTGACCTTCATCCCGCGAACCCGTACAACATCAAAGGCGGCCGCTGCACGGGCGGCGATCTGCGGCCTCAAATGAGAGGCCCCCGCAATGGAGTCCTGTGAACCTGGTCAGGGTAGAAATACAGCAGCCATAAGCAGTCAGCTCTTTGTGCGGTGGGTCTCTCATTCGGGGCCGCAAAGCGACGTGAGATTTAGCATTTTGGATGTAGGATTTGGATTCTCGATTTGCATGCTATGACCGACGATCGCACCACGGATGAAGGCGAAACTCAGACCGGCTCGCAAAAATCCGGCGAATACGTCGTCATCGCTCGGCGATACCGGCCGCAGGCGTTTGAGCAACTAATCGGACAGGAACACGTTGCCAAAGGATTGGCGGCCGCCATTGCAACCAGTCGTGTTGGGCACGCCTATCTCTTCACTGGCGCCCGCGGCACCGGGAAGACTTCTACAGCCCGCATCTTGGCGAAAGCGCTGAATTGCATCCACGGCCCGACGCCCACGCCGTGCAACGAGTGCGATATCTGCCGGACGATCACAACCGGCGACGATATGGATGTGCTGGAAATTGATGGCGCGAGTAACCGCGGCATCGACGAAATTCGCCAGTTGCGGCAAAACGTCAGCGTGCGTCCCAGCCGAGCGCGGTTCAAAGTGTACATTGTCGACGAAGTCCACATGCTCACGAAAGAAGCTTTCAATGCGCTCTTGAAGACGCTGGAAGAGCCGCCCGAGCATGTAAAGTTCATCTTCTGCACGACCGAGCCGGAAAAAATTCCGATCACCATTTTATCGCGCTGCCAGCGGTTTGATTTTGCCGGGATTCAAACGAAGCAGATCATTGCACGGTTGCGGCAAATCGTGGAAGGCGAAGGTGTTGAAGCGGAGTCGGAAGCGCTGGAGATTCTCGCCCGCCGCGCCGCCGGATCAATGCGCGACAGTCAATCGCTGCTGGAACAACTGCTGGCGTTCGGTTCAAAGAAAATTACTGTCGGCGACGTGCATGCTCTGTTGGGCACCGCTGGAGCCGAACGAATTTCGCGGCTTGTCGGCCACCTTATTGATCGTCATGCAGCGGCGGCGCTGGCCGATTTGGACGAAGCGCTTTCACAAGGCGTTGATGTCGGGCAGTTGCTCGATCAATTGCTCGGCTACTTCCGCGACGTGATGGCTGCCGCGGTGGGCTGCCCGGCGGAAGCGCTCTTGCATGTATCGGCCAGCGAACAAAGCGGTGTGCAAGAAGCGGCCAAACGACTCGGGTTGGAAACAATTTTGGCTGTCCTGCAGATTCTGGATCAAACAATTTCACGGCTGAAATATCTGACCTATCCGCGGACTGTGGCAGAGTTGGCCATTGTGCGGTTGTGTCGATTGGAAGACCTCGATTCGTTGCCGCAAGTCATCGCCCAATTGCGAGACGGGTTGCCGCTGGCGGCTAATCCACCATCGGCAGCTACTTCGCCGGCTTCCGTGCCTGCAAAAAAAAAGTACGATGAGACCACAATAACAGCCGTACCATCGCAGGCGACAGTCTCTGGCGTTATTCCAGCTGTCGGATTGGCAGCTGAAGCAGACCGCACGAACGGCGCAACAAAGTTTGCTGCTACCACGAACGGGCACGCCAGTGAAAATGACGCTGACGGCCAAAACGCTGCCCGCGCCTCCACTAACGGATCAGAAACTCGCAACGTAGATGCCGCAACGAACTGCGAATCCGTCGCGGGTGCCGAACCGCTGCAACTTGATGACGAATCGTCGCTAGCAATCTGGCATCAGGCGGCCAAACAAATTGGCGGGCTGGCCGGTGACATGGCTCGGCAGGCCTCTGGGTTGGCAATTCGTGCGCCAAACCAACTGGTCGCCGCATTTCCGGCGAAGTATAATTCGTGCAAGCTCTTTTGCGAGCGACCTGAAGTGGCTAAACGATTGGCTCAGGTGATCTCGCAATTGGTGGGGCAGCCGGTGCAGTTGTCGTTCCAGGTGAGCGACGATCAAACGGCTGAAGTACAACCTGCACGGCCGGTGTCGCACCGGCAAAAAATGCAGGAAGTTTGCGATCGACCGATGGTGCGAAAGGTGATGGAACTTTTCGACGCCACCGCCCAGCGGCTGGAGGAACCAGTGCCGGTGAAGAGTTAACGGGACCACGGATCTGAAGAGACGAAAAAGGCGGCTAACGATTTGGCTGCTGGCCCGGTTCAACTGAAACTCGCCAGAGAAACCACGGCGAGCAGCAGGGAGTGGAAAGCGTGTTTAAAGGAATCTCGAATCTCGCCTCGCTTTTGAAGCAGGCCCAGCAGGTCGGCAGCCGCATTCAGGCGGTAAACGAAGAGCTGCGCACCAAGCGAGTCAGCGGCCGTGCCGGCGGCGGCATGGTAGAGGCAGAGGTCGATGGACTGGGTCAGGTGATCCGCGTGACGATTGACCCCGCGCTGGTCGAGCGCAAAGATCGCGAACTGATCGAAGATTTGGTGCCCGCCGCCGTGAATGCAGCCATCGCCAAATCGAAAGAATTGCACGCCGAAGCACTGCGAGGATTGACCGGCGGCATCGAATTGCCCGGCATGCAGGAAGCGCTCGGCGGTGCATCGATCGATGAACCGGATACGGACAATAACAATGAATTGAAGGGTTGACCACCAGCTTGCGCTGAAGCCGAAAACGGTTCGACAACGATTTTTTGTTCAACTGACAACTGACCACGGACTCCTGGCAACTGCTCCTTGATTACCGAATCCGTAAGCAAACTGATCGATCAACTAGCTAAGCTGCCCGGTATCGGGCGAAAAAGTGCGGAGCGAATCACTTATTATTTACTCCGTGCGGCAAAGCCCGACGCTCTGGCACTGGCCGACGCTATTCGAGATGTAAAGGAGAATGTTCGCTACTGCAAAACGTGTTTCAACCTGTCTGAGTCCGATGAGTGCGAAATCTGCCGCGATCCCAAGCGCGATCGGACGATTCTGTGCGTCGTCGAACAACCACGCGATCTGATCGCGCTGGAACAAGCCGGCACCTACAAAGGGTTGTATCACGTGCTGCTGGGCCGGATTGCGCCGCTGGAAGGAATCGGTCCCGAGCAATTGACGATCGAGTCGCTGGTCAATCGCGTGCAAACCGGACAGTTTAAGGAACTGATTATGGCCACGAATCCGACGCTGGAAGGTGACGGAACGGCCCTGTTCATTTCGCACCAATTGGCCGGATTGCCGGTAGAAATCACACGGCTGGCCCGCGGAATCACCACCGGCAGCGTGCTGGAATTCGCGAATAAGGAAATTCTGACCGATGCCCTGTCCGGAAGGCAGAAATTCTGATGGAACATGGTAGAGTTAGAGGTATGGTCCGTTGTCAGTCGTGTTTTGTCCGCTGAACCCTGAAACCTGAACCTTACAAATGCGTCTTTCGTTTGGTCAAGAACTGCGGATGGCCCAGAAGCAGATGCTGGCGCCGCGCATGATTCAATCGATGGAGATTCTGCAGTTGCCGATCCTGGCCCTGGAGGAACGCATCGAGCAGGAGATCCAGGAAAACGAAGCGCTCGAAGTGCAGGAGTTGGATCCCGACCTGCCGGAAGAAGAAACGGACGAGCAAGTGAACCCCGACGCGCCGACCGTCGAAGAGCGCGAGCTGGTCGTCGACGAGAAGAAAAATAACGAGGACGATTTCGAGCGGCTGCTGCAGTTGGACGAAGAGTGGCCCGACCACTTCGAAGAGCGCAGTCGGCCCTCGGCCACGCGCTTGGAAGAAGAAGGAGAACGCAAGCACGACGCGATGGCCAACGTCGTCGATCGGCCGGAATCGCTGCAACGATTATCTGCATGATCAGCTCAGCTGGTTCGAACTCGAGCCGGCGGTCCGCCAGATGTGCGACCGCATCATCTACAATCTCGATGCCAACGGCTACCTGCAAGGCCGGCTGGAAGACCTGCTCGATCCCGACGCACCGCCGGGCCAACTGGCGCTTGCCAAGCGAGCTTTGTCGATGGTGCAAAAGCTCGATCCGCCGGGCGTCGGCGCCCGCGATCTGAAAGAGTGCCTGCTGCTGCAACTCACGCCGGGCATGGACTACTACGAACAGCTCAAGACGCTGATCTCGAGTCATCTGGAAGATCTGGAACACAACCGGCTGCCGCAAATCGAACGGAAAACGGGCTACTCGATCGAGTTGATCAAAGAGACGCTCGAGCACTTGCGGAAGCTGAATCCCAAGCCCGGCGCTGCATTCACACCCACGTATGTGCAACCGGTCCAGCCCGATGTGTTCGTCGAGTTGGTCGAAGGCGGCAAATACAAAGTGCGGCTGGAAGACGGCCGCACGCCGAATTTATTCATCAGCCCGTATTACCGCAAGCTGCTGATGAACAGCGAGACGGACGAAAAAACGCGCGAGTACATCAAACGCAAGATCAACTCCGCCCAGTGGCTGATCGAATCGATCGAGCAGCGCCGCAACACGCTGACCCGAGTGGCGCAAGCGATCGTCGATCATCAGACCGAGTTTTTGAACAAGGGGCCCGAGGCCATCGAACCCTTGAAAATGCAGCAAATCGCCGACAAGGTGCATGTTCACGTCACCACGGTCAGCCGGGCGGTCGACGACAAGTGGATTCAGACCCCGCGCGGCATCTTCCCGCTCAAGCGATTCTTTGTCGGCGGCACGGTCAGCGCGGCCGGCGAGGAAGTGGCCTGGGACACTGTGCGGATGAAGCTTCAGGAAATCATCGACAACGAAGACAAGAGCAACCCGCTTTCCGACGACGATCTGGTCACCGAACTTGGCAAACACGGCCTGACGGTTGCCCGCCGCACGGTGACCAAGTACCGCAAGGCGATGAACATTCCCAGCTCGCGTCAACGGCGCGATTGGACCGCGACGCCGCGAGAGAGGTCTGCGACTGAGTCGTCGCCCAGCCTGCCAGAGCCGCATTCCGCAAACTATCTAACCAACTCCTCGGACGATGCGATGCCCCATCACCCAACGTCCAGCGGAAACGGCGTCGCCAACGATCCGACTGATTGAGAGTCGGCCGACGGAAATTCACCACGGAGACACAGAGGACACAGAGCAGCAATCGACAATTTGAGATTGCAAATCTCAAATCTGCGTTCTGCAATCAACATTCCGCATTTTCTCTCCGTGTCTCCGTGGTTTTCTCTTCCTTCATGTCGCTTCCAAATGCAATCCGCGGCGTTGGCGCTCGGCACGACGCGTCGAATCGATAAGGTCGGCCACCGCGGTCACGTGATCGATGCCCTGCATCCGTAATTGCGGCTCGGTGCGATCGGTGGAAGCAATCAAAATTGTGCCGATGCCCAGCATGCGTTCGATCGGACCTTGTTGCACTGTCACGTCGTCGATGTCGATTGTTTCGATGCGATCGATCACTCGACTCAAAATTCCGCGTTCGTGGAACAGTCGAAATCGAGTCAGCCGGTAGTGAACCGTCAGCCGGCGGTAGAGCACTGTGATGAACAGAGCTGCGGAGAGAATTGCCATTCCAATTGCAAACGTCAACCAACCCAGGGGTTTATTCCAGTACAGCGCCACGCCAATCAGGGCTGCGACAAAGATGACGTCGACCAGAATGAATTGCCCCAGCATCGCTTTGGGCGAGTAGGCCCCGTTCCAAAGCTCTTCTTCCTGAGGGTCCTTGCTGCCGAAGCGAGTTGGCTCTTGCTTCAATCGCTCGGCGGCGACCGATGGATGCGGCGGTGCGCCGGCCGCCGGAGCAGTATCCGCAACGGCGCCGGCCGGCGCACTGACAGCACCGCGCGGAGCCAGGGGCGGCGCTACCCGCTCGCCACAGTACGGGCAAAACGCTGCGTCATCGGCCATCTCACGGCCGCACTGATTGCACGTCACTGGGGAGTTTCCCTTCTTTGAAAAGGTCATCGATCCCGCCGCTTGCCGGCGAGCATTATAAGAGCATTCGGTCGCGCGGCCAGAGTATTTGCTGCCGTTGGCATCATGGCTAAATCCACAATCCCTGGGGACTGCCACTCGCTGCACCACTGTATCTTGAGGTATAGTGTTATCTATGCGATGCCCCTATTGCCGGGTAGATAACGACAAAGTGATCGACTCCCGCACCGGACAAGATGGTTTTGCCATCCGCCGCCGCCGCGAATGCGTGCACTGCGCCCGTCGATTCACCACCTACGAGCGGGTCGAAGAACCGGTGCTGAATGTCGTGAAAAAAGACGACGTGCGGGAACCGTTCAGCCGCGAGAAAATCAAAATGGGCTTGCTCAAAGCCTGCTGGAAACGGCCGGTCAGCGACGAGCAAATCGAAGTCATCGTCTCGGCCGTCGAAGACGACGCCTACGCCAATTTCGAAACGGAGGTCGAAAGCCGCTACCTCGGCAATCTTCTAATGCAAAAACTTCGCGAGCTCGACCAGGTGGCCTTCGTCCGCTTCGCCAGCGTCTACCGCGAATTCAAAGACATCCGCGATTTCGTGCAAGAGCTGCAACCGATTCTGGCGGAAGCAAAACGGATGCCGAAGTGAAAGCAGAACCCGGTATAACTTGCCAACCGCCTACCGCTTCCACGTCCCGCTGCGGCCGCCTGACTTTTCTTCGAGCTGAATTCGCTCGATCACAATGCCGCGCTGGGCGCTTTTGCACATGTCGTAAATCGTGAGCGCGGCCACGCTGACCGCAGTCAGCGCTTCCATCTCGACCCCGGTCTTGCCGGTGCATTGCACGGTAGCCTCGATGCGGATTGATGCCAAACCCTCTCCTGCCGGGAGAGGGCTGCCCACAGAACCCTCTCCCTCTGAGAGAGGGCGGGGTGAGGGTGCCGGAAACCCAAACTCAATCGTCACCGCGTCCAGCGGCAGCGTATGACAAAGTGGAATCAATTCCGCCGTCCGCTTCGCCGCCATAATGCCCGCCAGCCGCGCCACCTCCAAGACATCGCCTTTGGCCAACTTCCGGTCGCGGATCATCGCCAGCGTCTCCGCCGACATCCGCACCACCCCGCTGGCCCGCGCCACCCGCTGCGTCACCGGCTTCTCGCCCACATCGACCATGCGGCTGGCGCCCGATTCATCAAAATGCGAAAATTCTTTGGCCATGCTTCCGATTATATCTCGCCCCCTCGACGTCATTCAGCCCTTCGACATTTGCCCCCCATCATTTAGCCCCCGGTGATTACACCGGGGGCAATCCTGCGCTCACAACCGAAAGACCCTCGATGCACCAACCCGCCCTGCGCCGCAATGCACATTGCCCCGGGTCATTGACCCGGGGCTAAATGACGACGAAGGGGTGAAATCAAACGCTGAAATGCCAACCGACTACCTCTCCAGCGGTACAATAAAATCCCACGGTCGCGCCGGCCAGCCGCGTTCCACGTTGTGCCGCTCAACATAGGCCACGCGTGCGCAAACCGCCCGCTGGTCGAAGCAAAACCGCTTGTCGTGTCCGTCGCTCCAAATCGGGCGGCCGGGCTGCAACAAATATCGGGCCGAATCTTTGGCGCACTTCACGACCTCGCCCATCTCGGTCTCCGTCGCGCCGATCACAAAATGCACATGCCACGTTTGCACCGTCAGCGCCAAAATGCGCTGCTGCAATCGATCGATCAGCGCTCGGCCCAGTGCCTCGCCGATGCGGACTAAATCGTTCGCCACGAACAGAAACACATCGTGCTTCATCCGCTGGCGGTCGTTGGCTTCCAAAATCGGATCGGCCGGATACGTCACCCCCTCATCGACCCACCCGCGACGATCGCCCCGTAACCATGTTCCATACGTGGTCATGGTCACCATCGTCGCCAACGTCCGCCCCATTTTTACAGCCCTCACCGATTTGCGTACCAACGTCGTGCCAAGCGAATCAATGTCCTCCCCATTTAGCTCCCCGTCAATGACGGGGGGCAATCCGCGCTCACAGCCGAAAATCCCTCGGTTCCCCAACACGCATCGCCCCGGGTCATTGACCCGGGGCTAAATGAGGGCGGCGCTTTCAAGCGCAGCGTCACGACGTCGATTCTTCCACCAGCCGGATTTCATCGGCGGTCAATCCGTAGAGTTCGTAAACCAACTGATCGATGTGCCGATCGGTGGCGTCGATCTGCCGCCGCAGCGCGGTTTTTTCGTGCTCCGTCTTCACCTCGCCCAACCGCTTGTTCAAATCCAGCATTTGCTGGACTTTGTTCACAATCTCTTTGTGAGCGCCTGCTTCTATCTTTTTAGAGAAGTCAATCGTGCGAATCGGAATCGATAGCAGGGGCCCCTTCTTGATTTTCGGAAATGTGCGTTTTTGATCGTAGAAGTTAGTTTCCCAGTACCATCCGCACAGCTTCGATGCAATGATTCCAAGAATGTATCGGAGATCGTAATCCACCGGTCGTACGAAAAAGATGTTGTAGATTGTATTCAATGAATACCAGCTAGCGGGCAGCAGTGTCGCGATTGGCCGTCGCCCGATTTGGCGAACGCCGACGCGTAGGTTTTCGTACACTTTTGAATTTCCGCCGCTCTTAATTGCAAGCGGTTCTACGTTAACCCATTCGACCGGTGGCGAAAGAGAATACCTTCCGATGTTCCCACCGTCGATCGCTGGCTTCCAGTTCAGTCCATTGGATTCGCCACTAACGAAACGCTTTCGGTCGTGAGTCTGAATTCCGAAATATGCTGTTGCAAAATCCCCAAGTCTCGTGCTAACCGTTCTAATCTTCGTAAGAACTCGCGTCGCATTTTTGTCGCCAGGCAGATCAAAATTCAAATCCTCTCGCTTTTGCCAATCGCTCTGTTTCGCGTGACCGAGCTGCTTGCTTTCGGTCGGCGTTGTCAATCTTTCAACAATCACGGTGTGTGACGAAGCCGCACCGGTGCTATTTCGCCTAAATATTCCGACGCAAGTGTCTACGGAGGCACCATGAAAAACCGGATAATCATGGAGCTGCAACGATTCAATCTCTGTATTCGCCAAGAGTAATCGCCGGAGTTCTATAGCATGTTTGTTTCGGAGAAAAGTATTCGGAGTAATGAGACCAAACAATCCTCCATTTTTGACGAGCACAAGCGCCTTTTCCGTGAACACTTGATACGTGTCGATTTTATATCGAGCCGAAATGTAGTTGCGTTCCAGATATTCGAAGACCGGCGGCATGCCTAACGACTGAAGTAGCACATACGGCGGGTTTCCAATCACCGCATCAAATCCACCAGCTTGCATGATTTCGTGGAAGCCGTCTTTGCCGGACCAATCGAACACGTTGATCCGCAGTCGCTCTTCCTCGTCGAGCAAGCTCATCTGCTGGTTCTGGTAAAAATCGGGCCCGATCAGCGAATTGCCGCACTTGATGTTGTCCCCCAAGTCGGGCAAGGCTCGTTCGTGCAGCAGGCGCAGTTGGCGTTCCAGCGATTCGCCGCTTTCCCCTTCCAACACCTTCAAGAGCAGCGAGAGCTTGGTGACTTCGACGGCCTGCGTGTCGATATCGACGCCGTAAATGTGCGCCAGCAAAATGCGCTTCCGCTCTGCCGTCGTGAGCCACCACTGGCCGTTGGCTTGTTGATACAGCCGCGGCTCGCGCCCCGTGGCGTGCTTTTGCGGATCGTCGGCGACATATTGATCGCGATACCAATTCAGTAGGTACTGATACGCGCCCAGCAAAAACGACCCGCTGCCGCACGCGGGGTCGAGCACCGTGATGGGCCGCTTGGTTTTTGACGACTTCCAAGTTTCGGTCAGCCCGCCCACTTCTTGCGGCGATTTTCCCTCGACCAATTTCCCCACCGTGTTTTTCACGATGTAATCGACAATGTAAGCCGGCGTGTAATAAACGCCGCCGGCTTTGCGGACTTCCGGTTTCTCTTCGATCTTCGCCTGATGCCCCGGCGTGAGGCGAATCACTTTGCCCAGAAACTGCTCGTAAACCTGACCCAAGATTTCCGCCGGGAAGACGGCGAATTCGTACGGGCTGTCGGGATAATACAGCCGACCCAAGATGTCTTTGAGCGGCTTGTCGTCGATCGACAACTCGGGCGTGATTTCGTCAGGCCCTTCGCCGCGATCTTTTTCCTGTTCGAATTGAAACAGGCCGGAGTTGTAGCGCTCGTCGGCCCGATGGAAACGCTCGACCAGTCGCTTGTAAACCTGTTGGCCGTTGCGCAATCCTTGCAATGTGCCGTAGGGTTCGATGCCGCGATCTTCGCAAATGCGCAAAAACACGATGCGGTCGATAATGCGCTGCACCGCGAAGTTCAAGTTGCGCTGCGAAGTGCCGGGTTGCGCACCGCGATGTTGCGGGCCAGGTCTGAGCGCCACGCTTCCATTTCTTCGAGGAAGGCGTCATCGACTTCGGCGGTGCCCCGTTTGCGTTTGTTCGACTCGGCATATTTATCGAACGAGCCGTGCAGAACGGCATCTTTCGAGAACACGCTGGCAATTTCATCCCAGCGTTCGACATATTTAGCGTAGCCGATAAAGTTGACGCGGCCGACCGAGGCTTTGTCGTCTTTGTCGGGCTTGATGCGGCAATCGTAGATGGCCAGTTCTTCGAAGTCGGTGAGAATCGAGAGCGGCAATTTGGCGGTCCAAGCATAGCGGCGAACTTGAAAGGCCGGGCCGACATCTTGCTTGATATTGACGCTGGGTTTCTTGGCTTCGACAAAGAATTTCCGCACCCCGCCGATGCGAAAGCAGTAATCCGGCGCTTTGACGGTTTTTTCGACCCGCAGAGCGTCTTCGTGAATGACATCGCGGTACGCCTCGGCGTAGCCTTGCCGATTGTGGATGTCCCAGCCCAGGGCTTCGAACAGCGGATCGAGAAAATCGCGCCGCAGTTGCGTTTCGTTGTAATCACCGCGGCGGTACGTTTCGGCATGCTCGCCGAAGCGGGCCACGAGATCGGCAATGCTTTGCGGCGGCTGGGCGGGTGGCGTCATGCGGATGAGCTTACTTGGCGGGACGGCAATCCGCAATCCGAAGCTGATTTTGGTGGGAAGTTCCGACTCGGATGACATTTTCGGACCGATTCAAGGCTGGGACTCGTGTCCCTAAAAAATGTACGCAGTGGCCCAAAAAAGCGGTTGAAAAAAGAACATTTGTTCACTTATAATCACTGGTGGAACTCTGGGTCCCCGGCCCGGCGGTGGGACGGCTGGTCTTTGGCAATTCGAATAGAAAACAGGTGTCTAGGTGTCGAGTGCCTAGCTGTCTGATGATCCGTTCGAAGGCAGGCAGCAGGTGGTGAACAGCAGGCGGTGGGCAGAGTCGGTGCTGCTGAATGCTGACGGCTGACCCCTGATCCCTGAAGCAGTGCACCCGTTTGCCGTCGGCGGTTTTCCACCGTTTTTGACCGTTTATTGCCGTTTACGACGGTTTATGCCCGTTTCGACGGTTTCCGCCGTTTTCCAGCTTTTTTTGTTCGAGCGCGCATCGTTGCCGCAGGCAACCACGGGCAGCGAACAGACGGCATCGCACAAAAAGCAAACGGCCGGCTGAAAATCAGCCGGCCGCTGCGAAGCGAGAGATTTCGCGTGGTAATTTTATCCGCCGCGGGGTCAATCGCGACGGGCTGTGTCGGAAGCGGCGATCTCGGGGAGGCTTGTCCGCTGCGGGCCGTTCAGGCCGATGGCGTATCGGCCGTTCGGACCCCGCTGCGGGTTGTTAGACTAACTCTTTACGGGCGCCAATCAACGTCTTGAGCCGCTCGGCCAACAAGGCCACGTCGAACGGTTTCTTGAACGTTTCGTTAATCGTCGAACGATCGAAGCTGATCGAGCTGCCGTCGTCGGGCAACAAGGCAATCAGAATTACGTCGCCGTATTGCGGGTTGCGGCGCAGGTTCTGGCAAATTTGCAAAGCTTCGACACGGCCGATCGAGAAATCGACCACGATGCAATCCGGATGGAAGCTTTCAGCCTGAATGCCGGCTTCGAATCCGCTCGCCGCGATGGCGAGTTTGAACGTCTTTTCCAAAGGCAAATTACGTTTCAAATTTTCGAGCAACACCTGGTCTTGGCCCACGACCAACACCTTGGCCATTGCTTCGTCTTCTAGTTCTCCTAACGGCATCCCATGTTCTTTCAGGAACTTGATCAGGTACTCGCGCGGGATGCGACGGTCCTGAGAACCGGGAATCCGGTAGCCACGGAGGCGGCCGGAATCGAACCATTTGCTGACCGTCCGCGGGGCCACTTTACAGATCTTGGCGACCTGTCCGGTTGTAAAAACCTTCATCGCAGGCTCTCCCTTACTCTCGCTTGGTTTTTGAACTGGTGTGAGCCGCTGGCGGTGCTACCACCATCGGCGTCACGTGTTGCCCCGTGTTCACGTTTCCGGCCTGGCCGGCACAGATGGCCGTGGGGGCGACCATCGAACGCAAACCCTGGGTGCGGGGCTATTTGGTATTCGCTTCTTCTTGGGGTGGCGTGGCTCAGCTCCCTCCGAGCGGTGCCTCCTACAGGAGACATCGGCAATCCGGGCATCCGGAAATGGGTGAAAATCCGTAAGATGGTGAACACGCGGCTCGACCATCTCCACACGGACGACCCTTTCCCGCACACTCGAACCAGAAGGACGGCGCAGTGGGAAAAAGCGAACAGAGAGCCCGCCGACCCCGTTCGGGTCCGGCGACGGGCAGCAAAAAGGCAAGCACTCTGGCGGCAGGTTTCCCCCCTGCAACTTGCTCCGAGATTTCCGGGGGCATCATGCCCAAGGCACTCGCAGAGCAAGCCTTCCGATTGTTAGTTTCGATTCGCCGTGCAGGCTTTCTTTAGAAACTTTCGACAATCGTAGGGACCGCACCGGTAGATAGGGCCGTGGCGAGACGAACAATCGCCCGGTTCCGGCAAGATGGAGCGATTAAGCCGATTGAAGGGGCTCGGATCGGACCGCAATCACAGCTTTCTGCTGCGAGACATGCGCAGTTGGCAGAGCATACCCGCATCGCCGAGTGGCAGATTTTGCACTGCACAAACCTGCGCGTAAATCAACGGCGGAACAAATAACTGATCAAAGCCGGATGAAGTTGCCGCTCGTGGAACAGGGCCGGTTAAGCCTTCAGCGAATGACCTTCCAGCGCCAGCGAAATATCGTAACCATCTTTGGTTAACGAGTAGGCGTGCTTGGGTCGTTCTTTCACCACCAGCCCCCGCCGCATTAGCGATTCCATGGCCGTATGAAACGGCCCCGGCGAGACTTTGCAATCGGCCGGATTGAAAAACAGCATCTCGGCCGGGCGGATTTGATAGCGGCGAAAGAAAAACATGATGGCAGTTTCGGTGGCAGTCATTTAGGAACCTCGTATGAAAATGCATCAATAGTGTACGGTCGGCGGTTAATTTAACTGGATATCTGCAAGCGTCGGGCATCCAAGCCCTATGCCGGATAGATACACAGTTAAGAATCTTCTAGTACCTCCGTCCGCCACCACCACGACCACCACGTCCACCGCCGCCACCGCCACCGCGCTCTTCGCGAGGCCGTGCTTCATTGACGGTAATCTTGCGTCCCTTGACTTCGGCGCCGTTCAGTTGTGCTATCGCTTGCTCGCTGCCATGTGCCATTTCGACAAAACCGAACCCGCGCGACCGGCCAGTATCGCGGTCCATGACAACGGTTGCGGAAGTCACGGTGCCAAATTCCGCAAATGTGTCACGCAGATCGTCGGACGTCACTTCGAACGAAAGGTTTCCGACATACAGATTCTTGCTCATCTCAATACCTTTCTGGGCCGCAATGGGCACGGCAAAAATGAACCACACCATCGGCAAGCGCCGAACCGGCAATTCTACCAAATCCCGTGGGGCTGCACACCTGGGGGGTGCGCAAACTTTTTGAATGTTGTTTAAACCACCCAATGACGCATCATTTCTGGGCCGCGGCCAGCCTCTTAAGTGACCTTGGTTTCTGGCCAAACCAGCGACTTTTCGGACGCCGGTCTTTGGCGGCCGAACGACCGCTGGAATGCGATTGTTGCCGCTGGTTTTTGCTGAAATGAGCCGCGTCATGGAACGGATGCTCGATGTCGACGCGGATCGATCGGCGGACCAGCTTTTCTATGGCCCGCAACGCTGATCGTTCGCTGCTGTCACAAAACGATAATGCCACGCCATCGGCCCCGGCTCGGCCGGTACGACCGATGCGGTGCACATACGCTTCCGGCTCACTGGGCAGATCGTAATTGATGACGTGACTGATTCCATCGACGTCGATTCCCCGGGATGCCAAATCGGTGGCTACGAGCACCCGCAACGTGCCCTGACGAAATCGCAGCAACGCGTGCTGACGGGCTGTTTGCGACTTATTCCCGTGAATAGCGTCGGCGGCAACGCCTTCTTGATTGAGTTGCCGCACGACTTTATCTGCACCGTGCTTGGTGCGTGTAAAGACCAGCACGCGCTCGAACTTGCCCGGCTTAAGCAGGCTGTTGAGCAATGCCCGCTTGTTTCCCTGATTTACCAGGAGCACGCGCTGCTGGATCAGATCAACCGTCGTTGCCGGCGGCGTGACGGACACCCGCACCGGATCGGTCAGCAGGCTGCTGGCCAGGTTGGCAATCGAGTTGGGCATCGTCGCCGAAAAGAACAACGACTGGCGCTGCTTGGGCAATCGAGCGATGATCCTTTTCAAATCGGGCAAAAAGCCCATGTCGAGCATTCGGTCGGCTTCGTCGAGGACGAAGATTTCGAGCTGGTCCAAACGGACATACCCTTGCTGCATCAAATCCAACAACCGGCCCGGTGTGGCAACCAACAGGTGTACGCCATGCACCAGCGCCCTAACTTGCGGACTCTGTCCGACGCCGCCGAACACCACTGTTTGACGGAAGTGCAAATGACGGCCATAGGTGGCAAAACTTTGTCCGATTTGTGCCGCCAATTCCCGTGTCGGAGACAGCACTAACACTCGAGGGGCCCGCGATACCGCGGGTCGGCGGCACTTTGTCGAGGCGATCCAGAATAGGCAGCGCAAACGCCGCCGTTTTGCCAGTGCCCGTTTGAGCACAGCCGAGTAAATCGCGCCCGGCAACCACATGAGGAATCGACTGAGATTGGATAGGAGTGGGAGCGGTGTAACCTTCAGCACCCACGGCACGCAAAATAGATTCTGACAAGCCAAATTCACTAAAACTCATTACGGTCCTCAAACAAGAATTCCAGGACCGAATGCTGGAAAGCGCACACTGCGCATGCGTCAGAAAGCCATTGGACCTGGCGAAATCCAATGGCCAATACGCCGAGAGGATCAAGTGCATTAAGTATAGCACCCGGCTCGGAAAATACTAGGGCATACACCGTATTCGGACGTTCACATCGGGTAATCTGTACCGGTGTGTATGCTAACGGCCCTCATAAAGCCGCGGACGGTGGTCGCACCTGACTTTAGAACAACCACGGTTGCGGCTTTTTACGGACCGAACGGTAGTGCCGCCGACAATTAATCTTTGACTTCGACGATCAGCCAAAGTTGGCCTTTCGCTTTATCGTTGGACTGCTTTTGCACGACGTAGCCTTCGCTGTCGACATCCAGCACCAGGCCGCTCGATTTCGATTTGATGCGCTGCGGCTTTTGCTCAGGCTCGGCTTTGGCCGTTGCCTTTTCGTCGGACTTCGCATCCGACTTCGGCATCGTAGCGGGAACCAGAATCCAGCGCTGATTGTCGATATCATCCGGGCCTTCCTTCAAACCATAAACGATGATCTGCGCATCTTCGTCCGTGGAATAGCCCGGCACATCAAAGCGCCATTTCGCTCTTGCGATTGATGATCTTGTATTCGCTACCATCTTTTTCGAGCTTCCACTGCTGCGCTTTGAGGGCCGCTGCGCTCGGCTTGCCCGCGTCCGGCTTCGCAGCGCCGGTTGCTGTTGTGCCCTTGGCAGCTGCATCCTCCTTCTGTTCACGATCCTTCATGATCATGAGGTGCGATTCCGGATCCTCCGCATCGTTTTCTACTGCCAACACTTTGCCGGTGGCCATATGCACCAGCTTGACGTGCTTTGGCCCCTTGGCATCCTTCCCATCTTTGGCATCCGCCGCCAGCAAGCACGCTGCCGTCGAGACGACGAACAAGCCAACAATTATTTGTGCGAGTCGAGACATGCTAACCTCCTGATGAATAGTGATGGTTCGATCGATTCACCCCCGACAACGGCTCTTGTACAGCGTGATCGAATCTATTGGCTGCAATGCAGGCTGTCAAACAGTTAGTGATATCGACGCACGATTTCTGACGTGTTAGGCTTAGGTATGCCCTCCGTCTTACGTGTTGGACCGTATAGCTTTGTGTTATTAACTCAGATCGAACGGAGCCACCGCATATCAACGTGAAGCGAGATTGGTAGATCGCTAACTGCTGGGTCGAGCCCGTTTCCCTGGCTGAGAATTACGGGTTTGCAACGCATGAATTGAACCAAGTCGAGCAGTTGGCGGTAAAATACTGACAGATACTTCTTGAGGCATGGCTTGACCACTTTGGTGCTTAAACAAAACCCCTTCGCCGTCAAGTTGACAATTACCGCCGATCAATTAGTGGTCGAATTGGCAGACGACCGCAGTCTTAGCGTGCCATTAAGTTGGTATCCCCGCCTTCTGCACAGGACAGAGCGCGAACGCCAGAATTGGCAAATGCTCGGCGACGGTTATGCGATCGAATGGCTCGATTTGGACGAACACATTGGAGTCGAAGGCTTGCTCGCCGGCCGACGGAGCAGCGAAAGCGCGGCATCGATTGAACGGTGGCTGGATTCGCGAGGCACTTCCGCGCAGTAGGATATTACCAAGACAATGAAGAAATCGAACCGTGCCAAAAAGTCAAGCGACGATTTGCGGCCTGAATACAAATTCGATTACCGAAAATCGAAACCGAATCGATTCGCTGCCAGAATAAGCAGTGAGCAGGTCATCCAATGCAACAAGAAGTCTTCAAACCGGTCGTAATCACGTGCGGCCGATGTGGCTTTGATAATGTGTTCGATCAACCGTATCGGTATCACGCCGGTTTCGGCGATCAAGGATTTCTTTACAACGAACGCGGAAACAGAACTTTAATTTGGAGCTGTTGGGACCCTGGCTATTGCCAGCTGGTCGGAGAAAGAAATCCGTGGACGCTTGGTCCTGAGAACCGGCGCAAGGTTGAAGATGCACTTGAGACGGACCCAGCGGGAGGTGGCCGATGGCTGTTTCAAAACGTCGCGCGTTGTCTCAAATGCGGCCATGAGATCGCCGATTCGATGACGGGCACCATATATTATTTAGAGTACGACGGTAGTCTAAATCTGGATTGCACCGCCAATCGGGACCGCGGGTTAAGAGATATTATAAAGAACCCAGAATGAGTGGCGTCAAAATGGAATTCGCTGCTCTGGATGGCGAGCAGTTACGCCGCCTCGGTCGCTGAGTCGGCAGTAGTTACAGCCGTCTCCTCTTTTTGCGATCTCTCCAGCGCCGCGCAGGCTGATTTCGCCGGTTTCGCTCACATCGTCAAAGCGCACCGAAACGCGTTTTGAAACGCCGCTTTCTTGCATCGTTACGCCGTAAAGCGTGTTGGCGAAGGCCATCGTTTTTTTGGAGTGGGTAACGATGACGAACTGCGTCCACTCCAAAAACTCTTTCAGTACATTCACGAAGCGTTCAATATTGGCCTCGTCCAGTGCCGCGTCGACTTCATCCAGCACACAAAACGGACTGGGACGGCTGCGGAAAATCGCCAGCAGAAGCGCTACGCAGGTCAAAGTTTTTTCGCCGCCCGACAGCAGCGAGATGCTGCGCGGCTCTTTGCCCGGGGGACGTGCGACAATTTCGATACCGCTTTCCAGAATATCGACATCGTCTTCCAGAACGATGTCGGCTTGCCCACCGCCGAACAGTTTGCGGAACAGTTGCTGGAAGTGTCCTTTAACAGTTTCTAGCGTTTCTGCAAACAGCCGGCGGCTGTCGGCATTGATGCGGTGGATGATCTGCTCCAGCGACGCTTTGGCCTGCGATAAATCTTGATGCTGGCTAGAAAGCGATTGGAATCGCTGTTCCATCTCGTCCACTTCCTCGAGCGCGTCCAAATTCACCCCGCCGATGTTTGTGAGCTTGCGGCGCAGATCGGCGATTTCGGTTTCGATTTGCTCACGCTGTTGCAGTTCCTCCGGGGTTGGCTGGTATGTCAGTTCCGCCAGCTCGATGCCGTAATCTTCGCGCAGCCGGCTTTCCAACGTGCCGCGTTCATGCCGGATTTCACCGGCCGTCAGGTCTTTGGCGTGCAACTGCTCCTCGAGCTTGCGGATTTTGTTGCGGTGCCGCTGCGATAACTGAGCCGCTTCGGTCCGCTGCAGTCGCAGTTCTTCTCGTTGGCTGTTCAGCACCGCGGCTTCAGCAGAAAATGTCTCTTTGCGCAAAAACAATTCAGCGGCTTCCGATTCCGCGGCAAGAATCCGGCTTTCAGCATGCTGACCGCGCTCGATTGATTCGGCCAATTGTTCGCGGGCTTCAGTAATGGTCCGTTCGCGCTCCTGGCGATCTTGTTCATAGCGCCGCAGTTGGCCGCGGAGATGATCTAGCTGTTGCTCGCTGCGGGCCAGTTCAACTTGGGCCGACAACGCATCGCGATTTCGCTGCTGTCGCGCGGCATCCAACTCTTCAATCCGCCGCACATTGTCCGACATCCGGGCTTCGGCGTGCAAAACGCCGGTTTGCAGCTGATTGAGCCGCTCGCGCGATACCGCGAGTAGTTTGGTAACGGAATCGAACTGCTCGACGGCGTTGCGATGATCAGCTTCGAGCACCGCGTGTTGCTCCACCATCTGATCGCGCTTTTGCTCTGCGGCATGCACGCGCAAACGCTGTTCCGCCACGGCTTCGCTGGCTGCCTGCTGATTGGTAACCGCGTCGGCAACGGCCCGCTCTTCCAGGGCAACCTGCTGTTCCAGCGCCGCCACCACGCTGGCAACTTCTTGGGTCTTTTGTTCCCATTCGGTAATTTGTGCGCAGAGCCCGCAGTTCGCTGCGACGCGAGATCAGGCCGCTCGCCGCTTGCCGCTTGCCGACAACCAGCGTTCCGTCGGCGGCCAGCAGTTCTCCCGCCAATGTGACGAAGCTAAGTCCGCGACCCACAGATTCGCTGAGTGCCAGCGCGTACTTCAAATTCTCGACAATCCACGTGCTGCCAAGCAACCGGCGCACCAGCGGCGCGAGTTCCAGTGCCGACTCGACGAACCGATCGGCACGGCCAATTACGCCCAGCTGATCGCCCAAATCGGTGTTTGACAGCGATGACCCGACGGCATCCAGCGGCAAAAATCCAACGCGGCTCGAGAGTCGCTTGCCATGAGCGGCCAGATAATCGTGCAACCGACCGCCGGACGAAATCACCAAGTGCTGCGATTTCTCGCCAAGTGCGGCTTCGACGATCGATGCGGTTTCAACGCTGACTTGCACAAGATCGGCCAACAACCCGCGTACCTGCTTGAATGGACCTTCCGGATTTTCGCGTATGAATTGCAGCACTTCTTTGACGCCATCGCCAACGCCTTCGTGCCGTTTTTCAAGCTCCTCGAGCAGTGCGGCACGCTCGGTGACGCCACTCAGCCGTTCGCGCCAGCCAGCCAGCTCTTTTTGACGAATAGCGAGCTGACGGCGCAGCGTCGGCCAGATCGTCACGAGCCGCCGCCAGTTCGACGCCACGCGCTTCAAGTCGTTCCACTAGTTCCTGCTGGCGCTGAGCCAGCGCCGCAATGTCTTGTTCGATGCGCTGACGAGCCGAGTGCAACTCGGCCAACCGATTCTGACAGCGTTCGCGGGCTTCTTCCGTTCGCGAGAGCCGACCTTCCAGCGTACTGATTTCGCTGGTGAGCGAGGCACTGGCGCGGAGCTGTTCCAGGTGTGTCGCCCGTCGTTGTTCGTTCTCGCTGCGGATTTGATCCAGCTGGGCGGTGAGTGCTGTGAGTGCGCGCTGTTGATCGGCCAAGCCGCTGGCCAATTCACGGTGTTTCGCTTCGGCCGCCAAAACTTCTTCTTGCGTTGTTTGCCACAGATCGGCCAGATCGCCGGCCCGGGTACTGAGCGCTTGCAGCTGTTTGCGGTGGCGGGACACTTGTTCCTCCAGATCGGCAACCCGCGTCCGTTCGTGTTCAATGGTCGTTTCCAGCGCTGTGGTGCGTTCGCGATTGTCAGACAGTCGGCCTTCGGCGGCGCGAATCTCGCTGTCGAGTCTCGTGGCTTGCGTTTCGATTTCCGACGATTGTACGTCAGCCGTATCGGCCGCAGCGGTTTCGGTGGAGATTTCTTGCCGGATCGCGGCTGTTTGGCTCTCCACTTCAGCCAGCTTCTCGCCGAGCGCTCGCCAATCAGAAAGTCCGACCTGCGTTCTCAGCTGCTGCAAGCGATCGGCATGTTCTTTGTACCGCCGCGCTTTGGCCGCTTGAGCCCGCACGCTTTTCAATCGGCTATCGACTTCATCGACGATGTCGCTAAGCCGCAGCAGGTTTTGCTCGACCCGTTCCAGCCGTCGCAGGGCTTCGATCTTTTTCGCTTTGAAGCGGCTGATGCCGGACGCCTCTTCAAAAATCGCCCGCCGATCTTTCGGCGACGATTGCAGCATTACATCGACTTTGCCCTGTTCGATGACGCTGTACGCTTCGGTGGCAATGCCGGTGCCGGCAAACAAATCGCGAATATCGCGCAGCCGGCAGGGCTCGCGATTGATGAGATACTCTCCTTCCCCGCTGCGGTACACGCGGCGAGTGATGTGAACGTCCGGCGTATCTAGCGGCAAGCGGCGATCGGCATTATCGAACGTCAGCGTCGTTTCGGCAGAGTTCAGTCCTTTGCGGGCCGATGAGCCGTTGAAGATGACATCGACCATCTCCTTGCCGCGCAGGCTTTTGACGCTCTGTTCACCCAGGACCCATTTAATGGCATCGACGATGTTCGATTTGCCCGAGCCGTTGGGCCCGACGACCACCGTGATGCCGCGAGGAAACTCGAACCGCGTGCGGTCGGCAAAACTTTTGAAGCCGATCAGTTCGAGAGCCTTGAGCATGAAAGGTCAGTTGTCCGTAGTCCGTTGTCAGTTGTCGGACCCGAGTGTCAATTGCTCGGCGGCTGGCTACTTTCCAACCACAGACAACGGACAACTGACAAGAAACTAAATTGGGCTGTGCAATCGGGCAAGCGCCGGAACGATTCACATCATTTTACCCAAAAACCTTTGCTGCGGGCGGCCGATTTGGGGGAATCTTCAGCGGGTTTTTCGTCGTTTTCGGTCGTGGGCAGGTCACCGTCATCGCGAAATTTGGGCGACGTGTCATCGACTTTCGGACCCCCGCCGCCGAACAGATTGGGCAGCGGCTCGCTCGATTCCATGCCGCTCGTGCGACTGTCATCCGCCTCGGCGTCGGCCGATTGCGACGTGCCCGCATCGACCAATCCGGCGCCGTGACCGTTGGCGCCGCTAGCACCGTCGGCCGCACCGGTCAGCACATCGAGCGATTTTTCCGCCTGCGCCAAACGCCGGTTGCGGTCGTAAATGCGTCCCCGTTCCGGAATCGCGTCCACTTCAAAGCGGCTTGCCAGTGCGCCATTGGCCCGAGCTTGCTGCAACGCTTGCACAACATCGGGATAATCGCCGCCGACTTCCGCAATGCCGCGAATGACCGCTTCGACCGTGTTCTCGACCACCTGCCGCTTATCGGGCTGACCGACGGCAAACCGCGCAATGCTGATTTTTCCATCGCTCTGCGATTTCACGATAATCGTGTTGCCGGCGTCTACCGTCATCGGCAGTTTGAATTGCTGCCCTTCGCCAAACACCACCACTTCCGGCCGGTAGCTGTGCGTCACATGAACCATCGCCGGGCCGGCGCTGGGAATGACATGCAGCCAGAATTTGTCTTGCAGATGTTCGCCGCGCAGTTGTGGATCGCGTTCGTTCATCGCCCACAATGCGCGGAAGGCGCCGTAGCGAGTTTCGGCGCTGGGCACATCGAACAAATCGCGCAGTACATCCGAGGCATGAATATCGTTCAGCGCGCTCAATGCCGTCAGTGCGTAGGCCCGGAACGCCGATTCGTTCTTTGCGGCATCGGCCAATACCGGCACACAACTCGGTTCGTCAAGGTACGCCAGTGCTTCGGCAGAGTAGAATTTCACTTCCGGATCCTTCGACGCCAGCCCAATCTTCAGCACGCGGATGCCGTCTTTGCCCACCGCTTCTAACCGCAGCGCGGCCTGCCGCTGGTGACCGGATCGAGCAGTTGCCGCTCCAGCAAATCTAACCGTTGCAGCAACTGCTCCGGCGATTCCAGCACCGCTACACTGCGGATCACGCGGATGTAACGGGTCAGGTTGTATTTGTACCGGGGATGAATTTCCAGCTCGATGTATTCGTCGGTCTTGGGCGTCGCGACGCCTTGCTTCAGCCCTTTGATGAACGTGTGGAACCGCCGATTCACCGCGTCGCCAATTTGCTTGCTCAAATACACCGATTTATCGCTGGCGTGCAGCACCAAACCAAACGAGCGAGATTTGTTCGCCACGCCGCCCCCCAGCACAATGCCCTTCAGTTGCGAAACCGGATCGGCCGTGCCATGCGAAATGGGATCGACCAGCACCGGCCCTTCCGCCACGGCCAGCACATGCCCTTCGTGAGGTTGGCCGGCGATGACGGCCATTTCTTTCAGCCGCGTTTCCATCATCCAGCCGCCGCGCAAGCTGGTGGTTTCGCTGTTGGCTGGCACGCGCACTTCCACATCGAAACGATCTCCCTTCCGCACGCCCGGCGGAATGTAGCCCACGGCCCACGCCACCGACGTGCTCGTCGAAGCCAACACGCGGTTCGGGTTCACCACGCCATGCGCTTGCATGTCGGCCAGAATTGCCGACCGCTGCGGACCCGGCGGTGGATCGCTGCCCGTGTTCGCCAGACCGTTGACCAGTACGGCCCCTTCGACCTTGATAAAGTTGATGCCGTTGGGGTCGGCAAAGTCGCCCACTAGCTTGGTGGCGTTCTCTTCTTCTTCGCTGCCATCGGCATGCTCCGGGCTCTGCGAGCGCGAATGCATCAGCGAACCAGTGCAGCCGGCCAGCGCAAGCGCCAGCGCTGCGCTGATCGCGAACATCCCGCGTAGAAATTGGCGACGGAACCCAGGCATCATGCCTTCCTGCGCCTTGGTCTGGAATCGAAATGCTTAACCAACCGGCCGCCGCGGCCTTCCTGGCTTGGCGGCGACCCTCAAAAACCATCACGAGAGCCTCAGCCCGAACGGGCAGACTATTGGAGGGCGGGAGGATAGTTTTTGGCCCCACCAGCGTCAAGGCGACTTCGCCGCGCTTTCCGAACGCGGACCCAACCGCGATCCGGCAATTGGCTGGCCGCGTGAAGCTGGCATTGCTAGCAATGCTTCGATGACTTCAAGCCGTTGGATCATGAAAACACGAAGGACCCCCCGGATAAGCCCAGGGCTTGCGGGCACCATCGCCGCGATGGTCCTTGGGCTTGCGCACTATGCGGCTTGAATCTTGAAACGGGGACCAAGAACACACGCTCGCACCAAAAATAAAAATCGAGGGGACAATGTTGGGAAAACGAGCCGGGAAAACAGGGCGTTTTCGAAAAACATGGCGACCTGACTGTGACCCGGCAATTGTCCGTGGTCCGTGGTCCGTGGTCAGTGGCCGGTGGCCGGTGTCCAGTGGTCCGTGGTCATTCTTTCTCCCTCTCTCCTTGTGGGAGAGGGCCGGGGTGAGGGGGCTGCATGCTGGGTGGTCTGTCGCCACTGACAACCGGCCCCCTGACGATGAATGACGACGGACCACCGACCACCCAACAAACTAAACACACAACCCCCGGGGATCGAGGGTAAAGTGTTGGCGCAAAAACCCTCGTAAAAACCCGTGTTTTGCGCCCCACATTTGGTCATCACTTTACCCCGCCGCGCACGACCGGCAGCCGAGCAGAGACTTCACCGCCGAGGGCGCAGAGTTACGCAGAGGAATCGCAGGAAGTCTCGAAATCATGCTTGATCGCTCCGCGCTGCCCTCGGCGTCCCCTGCGGTGCATTGCTGGACTTGCCGCGCCAGTCCGGCCCAACCTCGGGCGGCGCTGGCCCGAGGCGGGGAAATGCTATTGCTCAGTTGTCAAAGAGCGGCAGCCGGCCTTCCGCGTCAAATTAGCCCCCGGTCCATGACCGGGGGCTAAATGCAGCGAAAACCGACAGGGACCCAGAGTTCCACCGGCCATTCTAGCAATCAGTGTACAAATGTCATTGTGTATTTTGGGCCAGCCGGACGGCATCCACGGGGAGGGAGTCGGGGATCAGGAGTCAGCAATCAGAAAGGCGAGCCGGGAGCGTCAGCGACCGGAGCACAGCGGGCCAGGGCATCCAGCTCGTTTACGTCAACTGCGGCCTTGGCATCGACTTAGTCGTTGGCCATGTGATGCGACGGCAGCGTTGCCTAACACCACGACCGACGTTCTGCAAGTGCCTGTGTCCGTGGCCACTTGCGCGCTTGACGGGTCTAAAGATATGTCTATATTGTCGGAGAGTTTTACGACTGTTTTGTTGTAGAATCAATCGTTAGGCGGCTTAGCAGTGCATACATGGATAGCGATGTCGATCGGTCGAAGTCTGATGCGTGGCGCACACCGACAGCGATCGGTGTAGCCGCCGCTATCGGCGCTCCCGTCGGCGTCTTCCTGTATATGTCAGCGGTTCCCTTCGGACCGGTTTTGCTCGGCTGGCTTGTAGCTCTCGTCGGCGCACTCATTGTGCCGGGCGCCCTTTGTATTCTGGCCTCGCATCGCTACGTTTTTGTTGGGTTCGCCTACGCTGCGGGCGTGGCAGCAGCGACCGTGGTAGCCGGTCTGGTTGCTCCGCGGACCGATCCCGATTTCTCCGATTTCTGGAGGGTGCCTTTACAGTTTGCGATTATCTTTGTCATAGTTAGTATGGTCTCCCTCATAGCCACCGGGCTCTGCACGCTTCTAAAATGGGAAGATCAGCGAGCCCGCGCGAGGGAAAAGCCCAGCGAGTGAGGACGCCGGCGAACCAGCCCTTGCACCTGACCGGGGCCGCATTACTGTTTCTCACGACACAAAGTTTCACCAGCGGCCCCGGCAGGTGAAGGGTGTCGTTATGCGACCTTTACCTTGGAGGATTCATGGCACACGGAATCGCCGAACCGTCCGCTGCAATCCAGATTGACTACGTGGAGTTTCCCGTGACCGACGTCCAGGACGCCAAGCGCTTTTACGGCGACATCTTCGGCTGGACGTTCCAGGATTACGGTGACCGCTACGCATCGTTCAATTGCGGCAATCTCACCGGCGGTTTCGCCAAAGCGGAATCGGTGCAGCGCGGCGGGGCCCTGGTCGTGCTGTACGCGAAGGATCTGGCGGAGATGGAGCGGCGGATCACCGATGCCGGTGGACGAATCGTCCGTCCGGCCTTCGAGTTTCCCGGCGGCAGGCGGTTTCACTTCACCGATCCGAGTGGCAATGAATTGGCGGTCTGGTCGGACAAGTGACGACCGGTCGCATAACGGCCTTACGTTAGGTGTCATTCACACGCCCTAGATAGAAAAGGGTCAGAACTATTTTAATGGACTCCCCGCGGTGATTTTGCTGACCTCTCGGCTATGCCCCACGCGAAGTCAAAGATTCGCCGCGAGGATGCCGGGGCTGATGTGGAAGTAGTCGGCCAAGGTGCGAATGATGGAACGGCTGAATGGTTTTTTGCCCGAGAGGATTTCGACGGCGCAAAGAAGTAATTATTTTCTAGCGGTAACTTCCACGGCACCTCGAATTCGCTCGTACAGGGCATCGGGCCGCCAGGTCGGCGCCGCCCGGCCAACAGATGGCGCCGAATTCGTCGACGAACGCTTGTCGGAAAAGGTTCGGATCGCGCAGGGGCTCGAAGACCGGGCCAAATAAACGATCAGCGAGTGAGACCACACCTTGGACGCCGTCATCAAAGGTCGCTTCCAAGCGGTATTCGTCCAAGGCCCGCACGGTGACAACTTGTCGCATGATGCATCACTCCAACGGAATTATTTGATTGAGCGGCCGGTGCTCTTCTGCCAGCCGCCAGTTTTCCAGCAATTCGTCGCGATGTTCCGCTGCCCATTCCAAAACTAGCCCCAAGGCTCTTCGGGGCAATTTCCCTTCGGTCAAACGGAGTGTTTCAATCTCGATCTTGGCAGCGTGGTTTCCATAATGCGCATGGAAATGAGGCAAGCCGTGGTCATCGTAGTACATCCGAATCAGGATTCCGAAGAACCGGCTAATTGTCGGCATGGCTTGCTAAGACACGATTGTGATTTCATTGATGCAGTCCAAACCACTCATCTTCGTCCAGCATTATACCACTGATACGATTCTTGGTGGAGCTGGAAGCAATGAACGGCATGGGCTGCGTTTACCGCCACGCTGCACGAAACAACGGTTGTGGGAACCACTCCTTGCGAATTCAAAGGTTCGCCGCCAGGACGCCGGGGCTGATGTGGAAGTAGGCGGCCAAGATGCGAATGATGGAACGGCTGAATGGTTTTTTGCCCTCTTCGCTCCCTCACGGTCGCGGCTCGGAGTGCAGAACCCGAGCCGCGCGTGTTAGCAAGGGGCACAGCGGGATTCGCGGTTCACACCCAGCCCCAGCGTTTGCGCAGACCCGTCATAATTTGCGGCGGGCGCTGATGTTAATTCCCAAAGCCCCGGAGTATCATGGAGGCGATATCAAATATATTTTCGCGAGGAACCCAACGCCATGCGATCTCTGCTGCGAATTGCCATTGTGCCCGTTTTGATCACCGGAGTATTCGGTCTGGTCGAGTTGGCCGCGCAAACGACCCAGAAGAGCGATGCCCCAAAAGCTGCGAAGTCGGCGGCGGAAAACAAAGCAGCCGCCGGGTCAAATCAGAAATGGTTTTCGCAAGCGCCGGAAGTCATGCCCACGGTAACGGCCGCGCCGGGAAATGCGGCGGCCGATGATGGGCCGCGCGAGGCGTTCCATGTGCCGCCGGGCTTCAAGGTCGAGCGGTTGTTTACCGTGCCGAAAGATCAGCTTGGCTCGTGGGTTTCGCTGGCGGTCGATAACAAGGGGCGGCTGTTGGCAAGCGATCAAGAGACGAAAGGCTTGTGCCGCATTACGCCGCCGCCGATACACCCTCACCCCGGCCCTCTCCCAAAGGGAGAGGGAGAAGATGTGGGTGAGACGAAAGTTGAACATCTGGATGTCAATCTTAGTGCCGCGCAAGGCATGCTGTATGCCTTCGATAGTCTCTTCGTCTCGGTCAATAAATATGGCAAGCCGGGCACCGGGCTGTATCGGCTGCGCGACACCCATGGCGACGATCAGTTCGATAAAGTCGTTAAGCTGAAAGAAATTCGTGGCCCGGTTGGCGAGCACGGTCCGCATGCGTTGCGGCTTTCGCCCGATGGCAAATCGATTTTTTGGGTCTGCGGCAATCACGGCGATCCGCCCTTTTCGCCCGGCGAGATGAAAGCGAATCCCGAATTCACGAGCCAGTTGCCGGCCAATTGGGATGAAGATTTATTGTTGCCGCGAATCTGGGATCCCAACGGGCATGCCCGTGGTCGGATGGCGCCGGGGGGCTGGATTGCCGAGACCGATCCGGACGGCAAGCACTGGCGAATGTACAGCATCGGGTACCGCAACGCTTACGATTTCGATTTCAACGCCGATGGCGAGCTGATTACTTACGATTCTGACATGGAATGGGACATGGGCATGCCGTGGTATCGGCCCACGCGCATTGTGCATGCCACCAGTGGCAGCGAATTGGGCTGGCGCAGCGGCGCGGCGTGTGGCCGTGGTATTACGTCGATAGCTTGCCGCCAATTGCCGATGTGGGGCCAGGTTCGCCCGTCGGCGTGACGTTTGGATACGGCACGAAGTTTCCCGCAAAATATCAACGGGCCTATTTTGCCTGCGATTGGACCTTCGGCACGATCTATGCAATTTCGCTGGAACCCGAGGGATCGAGCTACAAAGCGGTTAGGGACGAATTCGTTTCGCGCAGCCCATTGCCGCTAACTGATATTGTGGTCGGCAAAGACGGGGCCATGTATTTCATCGTCGGCGGGCGCGGGCTACCTTCCGAGTTATACCGGGTGACTTATGTGGGCGATGAATCGACCGCGCCGGTCGATGGGCACGATTCGAAAAATGCAGATTTGCGCGAACTGCGGCATAAGATCGAAGCGTACCACGGCAAAACGGCGGACGATCCGAAGGCCGCGGTCGATTTTGTTTTCCCTTACCTTGCCCATCCCGATCGATTCATTCGCTATGCGGCGCGGGTGGCGCTCGAATTTCAACCGGTTGAATTGTGGCAAGAGCGGGTGCTCTCGGCGACCGATCCGGAAACGTTGATTACCGGCGCGGTGGGATTGGCGCATCAGGCTCCTGCGACGATCAAACCAAAATTACTGGCGGCACTCGATCAGGTTGCGTTCGACAAACTTACGCCGTTCCAGAAGTTGGAGTTACTGCGAGCGTACGATCTGGCATTCATCCGCTTGGGACAGCCCGACGCGGCAACACAGGCGGCCATCGCCAAAAAGTTCGACGCCTTCTTCCCCGGTGACAACGATTTGGTGAATCGTGAACTGTGCAGTTTGCTGGTGAATCTGCAATCGCCGACGATCGTGGCCAAGACCATGCCGCTGATTAAGAAGGAAGATTCTTCAGCCAAGGAATCGAGCGATGCGGTGCTGATGCGCAACGAACTGATTGCACGCAACCGGCAATACGGCCGGCCCATCGCAGCGATGCTGGAAAATCATCCGGACCAGCAAAAAATTCATTACGCCTATGCCCTGCGAAATGCAAAAACCGGTTGGACGCTGGACGATCGCAAAGCGTTTTTTGCCTTCCTGCGGGCGGCCGGCGAATCGAAAGGTGGGCATAGCTTTGCCGGATTCTTGAAAGACATCGACCGCGAAGCTTTCGCCAATGCCACCGACGCCGAACGCCTGGCGATTGAAGCGGTCGGCGCTCGCAAGCCATTTACCGCGCCGTCGCTTCCCAAGGCCAATGGTCCAGGACACGACTGGTCGATGGATGAAGTGTTGGAGCTGGCCAAATCCGGCCTGCAAAAACGGGACTTTGAAAACGGCAAAAAAATGTTCGCCGCGGCCCGCTGCGTAGTGTGCCATCGCTTCAACGGCGACGGCGGCGCGACCGGGCCCGATCTCACGCAACTGGCCGGCCGATTCACGGCGAAAGATTTAACTGAATCGATCATCGAACCGAGCAAAGTCATTTCCGATCAGTACCGGGCCTCGTCCATCGTCACCAATAATGGCCAGTCTCTCACCGGCCGAATTGTCAGCGAGAACAACGACATGCTGCTCTTGGTGACCGACCCGGAAGATTCCACGAAGGTGGTTGAAATTCGCAAGCGAGATGTGGAGGAACAAAAGCCTTCGCCCATTTCGCTAATGCCGGTCGGCTTGCTCAAGCCGCTGAACGAGCGCGAGGTGCTCGACTTGCTGGCGTATTTGCTTTCGCGTGGCGATGCAAAGGATGCAATGTTTCGCAAGTGAGCAGCGTCGGGCCTTAATCGAAGCTCTTGACATCACGAAACGCCGGGCCGAGCCCGGCCGCTACACGACGGTTGAAACGGGCATCGATTGAATTGCCGTTCGTCGTTCGCCGGATCGCGCCGTATAATTCCCCGTCGAGTTAATGTACGCCCCAATCTTCGGTTAGAGCTGCATGAGCACCGTTGCCCCTGTCAAAACCGATCGCCCGTTGCCGACGCCTACAGAACGGCCCGAGAGCGATGTTGTCATTTACGACGGCAACTGCCGCATCTGCACGGCCCAGGTGCGAAAACTGACGTGGTGGGATTGCCAGGGGAAACTGTCGTATCTTTCGCTGCACGACCCGGAAGTGGCCCAGCGGTATCCCGACTTGACGCACGACATGCTGATGGCACAAATGTATGTGGTCGATCGCCAAGGCCGGCGGCATGGCGGCGCGGCGGCCATTCGTTATCTTTCCCGGCGGCTGCGCCGGCTTTGGTGGCTGGCCCCGGTGCTATACATTCCCGGCTCTCTGCCGCTCTGGCAATGGCTGTACCAGCAAGTGGCCCAACGGCGATATCGCTTTGGAACCGTGCACGATTGCGATGGCGATGCGTGCAGCATTCACGCCGGACGAAAGTAACAGCCTCAGCCGCCGATATCACGAATTCGCGAGAGTGGCTGGGTCGATTAGGAGGGGACTGGAACCGCTAACATCGCCGTCTGGCCAACTTCTTGATACTCGCGATTGCCGCAGTGAAGCGTGCGGTTTATAACATCGGCGTAGCATCAAACTGACGCAGCGAGAATGCGTACACCAATGATTCGGACAATTCATTTATGGATGGGCCTGGCGATGTTGCTGGTCGGCATTTCGGCCGGGAGTGCGATCGCCGCCGATGCCGACGAAATCAATCCGCTGGGACGACCCAAGGAATTTGGACATGGCAAGCAAACGGAATATGCCCTGTGGTTTGAGGGCGGCATGTGGCACATCCGCGCAGCGGCCGCCAAAGGAGACAAGGTCCACTTTCAAGGCTTTGTCCGCGTTGATGGTGGCGAAATCGTCGACGGCTCGGCACTGCAAATGGAAACAAAACTCGGCCACAGAAGACCGGGACACGATTGGTTCGCACTGGACGAGAAGAAAAATGGATTTCAATTTATCTTCGGCAACACCGGTGGGCTGGACGGATTGAATTTCAAAGTCAGCGAATCAAGCAAGAAGATTACTTTTTCGCTGCTGTTGGACAGCGACACGAGTCCGAAGCACATTTCGATCGGCAAGTCGGCAGCGCACCCGAAAACAAATCCGTTCAACTTGCCTCCCCAGCCCGACGACGAGCACAATAAACTGGAAGTCAAAAAAAAGAAGGCCAATGACTGAATTTCGTACCGAACACGATTCGATGGGCGAAGTGCGCGTGCCGGCCAAGGCGTACTACGGCGCACAAACGCAGCGGGCCATCGAAAACTTTCCCATCTCCGGCGAAGTGTTGCCCGCAGAGCTAATCCACGCGCTGGGACTGGTGAAATATGCCGCGGCGGTTGCCAACCGCGATTTGGGCAAGCTCACCGGCTCGGGCAAAAATCCGCTGCACGACAAGCAAGTCGACGCGCTGTTGCAGGCCTGCCAGGAAGTAGCCGCAGGCAAGTTCGACGATCAGTTTCCGCTTGATGTGTTTCAGACCGGCTCTGGCACGTCGAGCAACATGAACGCCAACGAGGTGATTGCCAATCGTGCCATCGAAATTACGGGGGGCGATCGGTTTGCGGAGAAAAAGCCGATTCATCCGAACGATCACGTGAACATGGGACAATCGACCAACGACATGTTCCCGACCGCGATTCACGTGGCGGTGGCCGTGGCGATCAAGGATCTGCTGAATCCTGCACTCGCTCGGCTGGCGAGCAATCTGGCCGAAAAGGCGAAAGCGTGGGACAAAATCATTAAGATCGGCCGCACACATTTGGCCGATGCCACGCCGCTGCGGTTGGGTCAGGAAATCGGCGGCTTTGCGCGGCAGGTCGAACTTTCGTTGCAACGTGCCCAGCGTGCCACCGTGGCAGTGTGCGAACTACCCGCCGGCGGCACGGCTGTGGGTACCGGTATCAACACGCATCCGGAATTTGGCCGGCGCGTGGCGGCAGTGCTGACCAAGGAGACCGGCGTAGCGTTTGTCGAAGCGGAAAACCATTTTGAAGCCAATGCCCAGCGCGATGGCTTAGTGGAATGCTGCGGTCAACTGCGAACGATCGCCGTGACATTATTTAATGTGGCCAACAACATTCGTTGGCTGGGGAGCGGGCCGCGGTGCGGGTTTTACGAAGTGAAGCTGCCCGATTTGCAGCCGGGCAGCTCGATCATGCCGGGAAAAGTCAACCCAGTGATGTGCGAAAGCCTGATGCAAGTGTGCGCCTGGGCCATCGGTTGCGATCACACCGTGGCCTTCAGCGGCGCGGCTGGCGGGCAATTTCAATTGAACATCATGATGCCCGTGATGGGCCTGGCGGCACTCGATATGGTCACGCTATTGGCTAGCGCCACCAAGGCGTTCGTCGATTTGGGCGTGGCGAACATGGAAGCTAATCCGGAAGCCTGTGAAGCCTCGGTCGAAAAAAGTTTGTCGATGGTCACCAGTTTGAACCCGCACATTGGCTACGAAAAAGCCGCGGCGCTGGCGAAAGAGGCGTTCAAAACGGGCAAGACAATTCGTCAGCTATGCCGTGAACAAAAGATATTGCCGGACGATGTGCTCGACAAAGCGCTCGATCCAATGCGCATGACGGAACCACAAAAGTGACAGAAGCTGTTCCAAAGACGTTTAAGTTCGAATTACATTTACATCAATCAACTCGTGTAGCGGCGGGGCTATGCCCCGCGATTTTCAACTAATCATGGAGGTTTTTATGCGATCGGTTTACTCGCTCCGGTCGTTCGTCGAAACGATTGTTGCCGTCGGCCTGGCACTCACAGCTGTCGTGGGGATGTCACCAACCGCCAGTGCGCAAGCCACGGTTGGGCCGCAAGCACCGGCGGGTCCAGCGCTATCGGCGGGCCCAACGCAAGAATCAAAGCCAGCGCTTAGTCCCGCCAATCAGATGATCAAAGAGGCGTATCAGAAAACCAAGACTGCGGCGGCCCTGGACGATTTCAGCACCATCATTAGCCTTTGTCAGGACGGACTGAATCAAGGCGCCAACGGCGAAGGCGCCGCTTACGCGCAAAAATTGCAAGCCTGGGCGCATAACAAGCGTGGCGAAAAGTACGCCGACATGCACAACGACCAAGCATCGCTCGACGATTTTGAAGCCGCCATCAAGCTCGATCCGAAGCTCTGGAAAGCGATCCACAACCGCGGCGTTAGCCGAGCGGGCCTGGGCGATGTGAAAGGTGCGCTGTCGGATTTCGACCAGGTCATTCGTCTGAATCCCGACTATGCCAACGTCTGGTACAATCGCGGCGAGTTGAAATACGATCACGGAGATTTCGCCGGAGCGCTGGCCGATTACAACCGTGCGATTGGCATCGAACCGCGCGACGCCGGCTTTTATAACAGCCGCGGCCACACTAATTACCGACTAGGTCGGCTGCGCCAGCGCTTTCCGATTACAACCGGGCGGTGGCCATCGATCCCAACAATGCGGCGGCGCTGGTGAATCGCGGCGACGCCTACCGTGAGCAAGCCATCTACGGCCCGGCGGCTTCTGATTATCGCGAAGCAATTCGGCTCGATCCAAAACTTGGCCGAGCCTACTTGAGTGCCGCGTGGCTGATGGCCACCTGCCCCGACCAGCGTTTCCGCAACACCGACATGGCGATCAAATCGGCGCAAAAGGCGATCGAACTCGACGGCGACAAAGATTACCGCTATCTCGACACGCTGGCCGCGGCCCATGCCAACGCCGGCGACTTTGACAAGGCAAAATCAATTGCCAACAAAGCCGTGAGCTCCGCGCCGCAAAAAGAGATGGCCAACGTGCGGCAGCGACTGGAACTCTATCAAAGCGACCGGGCATATCGCGAGGGAGCACCGGCAGAGCCGGTGCGCGCGGCCAGTGCGACAAGCCGTTTACCGTAGAACGCTTTCGTGTAGCGGCGCGGGCTTGCCCCGCGTTTGTCAACTGACGTCGAAGCGCCGGGCAGAGCCCGGCCGCTACACGATTAAGTAGCGACCGAGTTATTCACATCAGCCACCAGTTGTCGCTGCTGGCAACGTACACTCCCAGCAGCAAATTGGTGATCGAGTGCGCCACCACGCAGTTCCAAATGCTGCGCGTGCGGACCATCAGCCACGTGATGGCCGAAAACCATACCAGCGCCGCCACGGCCTCCTGCGGATGCATCAGCACGGGAACCAGCGTCCCGACAATCACGGCCGTTCGGTTCACTTCGCCAAATGGCACTTCCCAAAAACGCTCTTTCATGACATACCGCATGAGAAAGCCGCGCAGGAAAAACTCTTCGATCACGGGCACGACAAAGCCTAATCCGAAAATTCGCACGAGAAAAAAACCATACATGAGCCGGCGATCGGAACAGAACTTTTCGGCCAGCAGATCGAATCCGCTGCGCTGCCCCAGCGATCTGAACCACTCGATGCCCGTTTTGTCGGCCAGTTCCGGCATCCATCCATGCTGCCAGAGCGAAAGCCAAATCCAAGCGAACGCCCCGACCAAGCCGACAACAATCGCGAGAAAGTGCAATCGGCGCGGATATTGCCGGTAGCCGGGCCAAACAAATACCATCGCCTGCAAGGTGAGCACGATCTTCAAACTATAAATGAGAATGTAATTGTGCTGAGCAGCGGCGATTACGGTGCGGGGACTCGGCTTCGGCGGCCTCGACGGCTCGAAACTTCCGGCCAGCATGAATGCTGCAAATGGAAGTAAACAAACCAGCCAAGGATTCTGCCGCGAAGAGTGGTGCATATTCTTAAATCGCGGATTTTGCGGATGAAAACACATAGCCGCGTCTCGGAGAGACGTGACCACTTGAATGCGAAAATCCGCGTTAGCCGCGGTCATTTTGTTTTTTCGATCAACAATTTGGATTCAACGACAAATTGTTTGAACCTGCTGGTCTCGAACGTTTTGAATTTGGCCGGCGCTTTTGAGTTCTCACTGTCGCTTTGGTCATCCACCAGTCGCATCACAAATGCCGCGGCCCCGGGCGTGGCTTCGATCAGTTCAAAACCCTTTTCGGGACCGAGCACGCAAATCGGTTTGGTGTAACTGTCAGCGGTGGTGCAATCCGGCGCGATGACGGTGACGGCGGCGCGGCCGATCACTCCCAGCCCGGTGCGTGGATCGATCACATGCGAATATCGCTTGCCGTTAAGTTCAACGGCCTGAAACGCATCGCCGGACGTTGTGATGGCGTAGTTTTTGAGCACCACATAGCGGGTCGGCTGACCTTCGCCGGAGGGAGGTTCGATGCCGATGCGCCACCCACGCTCGCCGGGCGGAGCGTCGCTCACTCCAATATCGCCGCTGGCGTCGATGAGCGCGCTGGTGATGCCCTCATGCTTGAGAACTTTGAAGGCTTCGTCCACGCCGTAGCCCATGCCGATGCCGCCGGCATCCAGTCGCATGTTCGGTCTCATCAGCTGCGCGGTGTGCGATTGTGGGTCCAACCGCAGCGCACGGTAATCGGTGGCCTCGCGCGGGCAGCCAGCAAATCTTCGCGCGGAAACTCTTTCTCGCGCCGAGCGTGCCGCCACAGTTTCGTGAGGGGACCGATCGTGATATCGAAGGCTCCGTTCGACTTTTCAGATAGTTGCTGCGAGAACTCCAAAACTCGCCACAAATCGTCGCTAACGTGAATCGATTCCGGCGACGCCGCTGTGGCACTCAGCCGGCTCAGTTCGCTGTTGGGGTCATAGTCGCTCAAAATGCGATTCAACTCTTCAATCCGCGCGTAAGCAGCGTCGGCTGCGTGGTTTGCGACGGCTTCATTGGCAGCGTACAATACAATTTTCCACGGCGCTCCCATGTGGACTTCGTTGAACGTGAACCGCTGGAGCGCTTTTGATTTCGGCTCTTCTGCGCACAACGCTGAGCAGAATAGTACAGCGATTACTACCGCAACAACGGTCGAAAGAAGGCGTGCGACACATTTGAGCCGGTCATACGTTCGATGAAACGACCGCGGATTTCGCGGATGACGCCAGTCAGACGTATCACTTTTTATGCGCAGCACGGTATTCATAAAAAACATCCACGTCTATCCGCGAAATTCGCGGTGTCATCTATTTTAATCACCAATCGAGAAATTCGTGCCAATGGACTTCATGCCTAACTTAATTGATGTTTCGCGACACTGGCAATCGAAATGTTGGCCAGTGGCAACAGTTTTGCTTCTTTTCGCGGCCGCGGCATTCGCTGCCGATCATCCCGTCGTCGAAGTGCCGGACTCAAATGCCGCAACAGCCGCCGAGATGAAGCCATACAGCGAAGTCATTGCCAACACCGAAGCGAAATTTTCGATGCTGCCGATTCCCGGTGGCAAGTTCACGATGGGCAGCCCTGCGAGCGAAACAGGGCACAAGCCGGACGAAAGTCCGCAGCATGAGGTGGAGATCGAACCGTTTTGGATGGAAGCGCATGAAACCACGTGGGAAGAGTACGAGGTGTTCATGTACACGATGGATATTGAACGCCGCAAGAATTTGAACATTGCCGCCAACGAAAACGACAAACTGGCCGATGCGCTGGCTCGACCCACTAAGCCGTACACCGACATGACGTTCGGCATGGGCAAAGACGGTTATCCGGCCATCAGCATGACGCACTTCGCGGCCCGCATGTATTGCAAATGGCTGAGCGCGAAGACCGGCCGCTACTACCGTCTGCCGACCGAAGCGGAATGGGAATACGCTTGCCGCGCCGGCACGAAAACCGCGTACTCGTTTGGCGACGATGCTTCCAAGCTTGGCGAGTATGCCTGGTTCGCCGAAAACAGCAACGATCATTACGCCAAGGTCGCCAAGAAAAAGCCCAACCCCTGGGGACTGTACGATATGCACGGCAACGCGACCGAGTGGGTGCTCGATCAGTACATCGCCGATTTTTACGAGCAGTTCAAGAACAAAACCGCCCCCCCTGGCACTTTCGCTCCCACGACAAAGTTGTATCCGCACGTCGTTCGCGGCGGTTCCTGGGATGACGATGGCGAAGCCCTCCGCAGTGCTGCCCGCCGTGGCTCAAACAAAGACTGGAAACGGCAGGACCCCCAACTGCCGCAAAGCGTGTGGTATTACACTGATGCCCAGTTTGTGGGGTTCCGAGTGATTCGGCCTCTGCGGGAACCCAGCGAAGAAGAAAAGCAAAAGATCTGGGACGCTGGTTTAGATGCCGAAAGCGACGGAGCCCGCATCGTTTGGCCGCTGGGAGAACCGGCGAAGAAGTGAAGCGGACGCCGGAGGGGGTCGGGAGTCCGACTCCCGACCCCTTTACCTTTTTTGCGCCAAAATTCGTTGCCGCCGAAAGTTGCGATTTTCCTCGCGGCCGGATATGCTCTGGTTTGTTCCGGGGAGTCGACGTTTTATCAAGTAATCGTCCTGTGCCAGGCCGCCAACTGCGCCAATCGCCCACACTTAATTGAGGATCAAAAAATGAACGACAAGCTCCACACCCCAAATACAACCGGCGCCTCGCGGCGTGAGTTTTTGAAAACGTCAGGCGTTGCTGCGGCTGCCGGAGCGCTGGCCGCTTCGCTGAATGTGGCGCGCCAGGCCCATGCGGCGGCCAACGACGATACCATCAAGATCGCTCTCATCGGCTGCGGTGGCCGTGGAACGAGTGCCGCTGGCCAAGCGCTTTCCACCGCCGGAAGCGTGAAATTGGTGGCCGTGGCTGATGCATTCCGCGATCGTCTCGATCAGAGTCTCAATAATCTGACCAAGGAAGCCGGCGCGTTGAAAATTGACGTGCCCGAAGACCAAAAGTTCGTCGGTTTCGACGCTTATCAAAAAGCGCTGGCGACCGATTGCGACCTGGTCATTCTGGCCACTCCACCAGGTTTCCGGCCGATCCATTTCGACGCGGCGGTGAGTGCTGGAAAACACGTCTTCATGGAAAAGCCGGTTGCGACGGACGCCCCGGGCGTGCGCAAAGTTTTGGAGGCCGCTGCCGAGGCCAAAAAGAAAAATCTGGCCGTGGGCGTTGGTCTGCAGCGCCGCCATCAAGCGGGCTATCTCGAAACCATCCAGCGACTGCACGACGGCGCGATCGGCGATATCGTGGCCACGCGGGTATATTGGAATGGCGACCGGCCGTGGAAGCACAAACGCGCCGAGCTGGAGCGACAGTACAAGAAGCAATTATCGGAGATGGAGTACCAAATGCGTAATTGGTACTACTTTGTCTGGCTTTGCGGCGATCACATTACCGAGCAACACATCCACAACCTCGACGTCGCGAACTGGGTCAAAGACGGCCATCCGGTGAAAGCCAACGGCATGGGCGGCTCGCAAAAACCGCGCGACACAGATGACGGCGAGATTTTCGATCATCACTGCGTCGAATTCGAATACGCCGATGGCTCGCGGACGTTCAGCCAGTGCCGGCACATTCCCGGTTGCTGGGGGAGTGTTTCCGAGCATGTGCAGGGCACCAAGGGAACCTCGACCGTCAGCAACTTCGACATTCGCCCCACCACCAGTGATGCCTGGCGCTACCGTGGCCCGCAGCCGAACCCGTATCAGGTGGAACACGACGATTTATTCGCCGCCATCCGGGCCGGCAAACCCTACAACGAGGCCGAGCGTGGCGCCCTGAGCACCATGACCTCGATCCTGGGCCGGATTGCTACTTACAGCGGACGGGAAATTACATGGGATAACGCGCTGAAAAGTAATGTCAGCCTCATGCCCACCGAATTCAGCTGGGATGCCAAGCCGCTGGTCCTGCCCGGCCCGAACGGAATGTACCCGCAGGCGATACCGGGTTTGTCTAAGGTTGTATAGTGTCGGCTCAAATCGACAATCCGTAGTAGACTGCGGTCAGTCGGCGGCTGACAGCCTCCCGAAAAGTCGCCAGTTGAGCGTCCACTGGCGTTTCTCCGGCGGGCGTTGCCCACCGGCTAACACAATAAGGTCGCTGCATTCTCGTGGCAGCGTTGTCCGTAGAAAAGAGGGCATAATGCCACCAAAGCACCATATACCGAGAAAGAATGCGAAACATGCCGTGGAAAAGCGCAAGACAATGCTAAAGAAGCTTGGCGACCCGCACGACAAAGACGATCCTCGCTGGGCCAAGGCCTATCTTCGACATGCCGAGGTTCGATTAGCACGTAAGGAGAAGGCCAAGGTGCACCGTCAAACTCAAATGAAGGTCGGCCAAAATCGACGCGGTAGTGAATCTCTGGAATCCTAATTTCAAGTTGGCCCGATGCCGTAGCACTAAAATCTTTGACAACGCCTCGCCAATCGCCTATGGTGATAGCTAGCAACAACTATCGTTAAACTACGTTTTCGGCATTTCTCTTTTCTCCCGGTTCTGCAACACGGCCTTCGTTTGAATTTTCCCGCCCCCAGCGGGCAACGGCCCGCGCGGTGCGTTGACGGAGTTTAGGTCGTTTGAGGGAAACCACACGCCCTTGGGGCGCGTGCCCGTAGAAGTTGTTGTCTTTTCGCAACGGCGAATAGGCCGCCGCGAAAATCGCGCGGAACGTATCTTTTCAGTAGGGAGATTGGTTTCAATCGTACGCACCGCAAGTGTTTGCACGTGCGCGATTGTAATCGCTTGGTATTCACTGGGAGTTTACCCATGCCTCAGGGATCCGGATCGGCCAACGGGAATGGATCGGCGACCGTCGCCTCGCAAGAACAACATTCACCGCTCGATAATAGATTTCCCTATCCCGGCATTCCGACGACGTGCGACGGCGCGGAAGCCGTGGTGCATGTCGAAATTAATGTCACCCAAGGCGCCGGGGCGTTTCCGATCACCAGCTCCACGACGATGGGCGGCGGTTACAACGCCGCGGTGATGAACGGCGGGAAAAACCTGTGGGGCGATACGCTGCTCTTCGTCGAGCCGGAAAGCGAGCACTCGGCCGCTTCGTTTTGCGAAGGCTTCGCCGCGGCCGGTGGACGTGTGACGAACTTCACCTCAGGTCAGGGCCTCGTGCTGATGAAAGAGGTGCTTTACACCATTTCCGGCAAACGGCTGCCGGTGGTGATGAACATCGGCGCGCGGGCACTGACCAGCCATTCGCTGAACGTGCATGCCGGCCATGACGACCTGATGAGCGTCGCCGATTGCGGCTGGGGCATGCTGTTCGGCCGCAATGCCCAAGAAGCCGGCGACTTGTGTCTGATCTCGCCGCCGTGCCGCCGAAAACTTCGGCATACGCCATTTTTCAACGTGCAAGATGGTTTTCTCACCACGCACACCGTCGAAAAAGTGCGACTGCCGGAAAAGGAGTTCATGAAGCAATTCATCGGCAGCCCGGACGAGAAACTGATCAATCTGATGGACCCGGCCAACCCGATGATGTCGGGCGTGGTGCAAAATCAAGATTCGTACATGAAGGGCAAAATTGCCCAGCGGTGGTATTACGACCGCGTCGGCCCGGCGCTGCGCGAGGCGTTCGACGTGTTCTACGAAAATACGGGCCGCAAGTACGACTTCGTGATGCCGTACCGCTGCGAAGACGCCGAGTACATCATCGTTGGCATGGGCTGCTACATGGAAACCTGCGAAGCCACGGTCGATTACCTGCGTAAAACGCGCGGCATTCCGGTTGGCTGCTTGACGGTTTGCTGCTTCCGTCCGTTCCCCGCGCGGCAGATCGTCGAAGCCCTGCGGCATTGCCAGGCCTTCAGCGTGCTAGAACGGATGGACGATCCGCTTTCGACGACCGGCAACCACCTGACGCGCGAAATCAAAGCCGCGTTCTGCGATGCGGCCACCGGTCAGAACGGCCAGGAGACAGATCTGCTGCGCATTCCGCACATCTATTCCGGCTCAGCCGGCCTGGGCAGCCGCGACGTGCGGCCTGGCGACATCATCGCGGTGGTCGAAAACATGATGGAAGACGGGCAGGACTATTTCTGCGTCGGCATCGACCATGCGCTGGCGCTTGAAAGTGACCGACGATCCCGATTTGCGCGAGCCCGGAACATTCTCGATGCGCGGCCACAGCATCGGCGGCTTCGGCTCCGTGACCACCAACAAGGTGATCGCCACGATCGGCGGCGACGTGTTCGGCAAAGACGTGCAGGCGTATCCGAAGTACGGTTCCGAAAAGAAAGGGCTGCCGACGACGTATTACCTGACGATCGCCGATCAGCACATCTATCTGCACAGCGAGCTGGAGTACGTCGATCTGGTCGTGCTCAACGACACCACGGCCCTGTTCAGCGGCAATCCGCTCGTGGGACTGGTGCCCGGGCGGGGCGATCATCATGCAATCGACTTACACCGATCCGCGCGATGTTTGGCAGCGAATTCCGGAGCATCACAAAGACACCATTCGCGAGCGAAAACTCGCGTGTCTACTACGCCGACATGGTGCAGATTGCCCGCGAGGTCGCCTCGCGTGGCCGACTTGCAGATGCGCATGCAGGGCATCGTGCTGCTGGGGGCGTTTCTGAAGCTCACGCCGTACGGCCGCCAAAGCGGCATGACCGACGAGCAAGTTTACGCCGGCGTGGAAAAGGCCCTGCGAAAATACTTCGGCAAGCGCGGCGACCGCGTCGTGCAAGACAACATGACATGCGTGAAGCGCGGCTACGAGGAATTGCACGAAGTACCGCAGGAAATGATGCAGGAAGTGGCGACAGTTTAGGACGGACTGATTTTGAAGTCTGATTTCTATATCCTTCGAGGTTTTTCAAATGGCGACTGATATCAAAATTCCCTCGATGAACGAGGCCAATCCCGCGATCCGTTCAACAACAATAGCTACGGCACGCTGGTCGATTCGCGGCTACAAACAGGTCAGCTTGCCGATTCTCGATGTCAACGATTTCAACGATCGCATCATCCGCGCCTACGAAGAAGGCGATGCGGAAAAGGGCTTGCCGGCCGATTTGTCAGTGGCCCGCTCGCTCGTTCCCGCCGGCACGGCCACGCTGCGCGATTTCAGCTACATCGCGCCGGACATCCCGGAATACATCCCCAGCAACTGCACCGGCTGCATGGATTGCGTCACGCTGTGCCCGACACGGCGATCCTGGGCAAAGTGCTGGGCGAAAGCGAATTCGAGAAACGCGTGCAAGCGATTTCCGATCCGGCCGAGCGCGAAGACTTTCGCCAGCAGTGGTCGAAAACCCGCAAGTATTACGAAGGGCCCGGCGAAGAAAGTTGGCGAAGGCGGACTGTTTTCGATCATGATCGACCCCAGCAAATGCAAGGGCTGCGCCGAGTGCGTGACGGTTTGCGACGACCTCGCGCTGAAAATGATCCCCAAGACCGAACAAGTGATGACCCACGTCCGCAAGAGCCACCGCTGGTTCAAGCAGTTTGGGCCCTCCGACCCGCGCTACGTGAACGATAACTTGCTGGTCGACATGATGCTCAAAGAGCAAACGCACATTTACACCGGCGGCGCCGGCAGCTGCGCCGGCTGCGGCGAGGGAACCGCTTTGCGGATGATGTGCGCCGCCACCGGGGCCAAGTACGGCGACGATTGGGCCATCGTCGCGGCCACCGGCTGCAATACAGTTTACACCTCCACGTATCCGTACAACCCGTATCTCGTGCCGTGGACGAATTCGCTGTTCGAAAACGCCCCGGCGATGGCGATGGGTGTGCGCGCGCGCTGGGATCAGTTGGGCTGGGGCCACAAACCGATCTGGTGCATGGGCGGCGATGGCGCGATGTTCGACATCGGCTTCCAGTCGCTGTCGCGGATGCTGGCCTCCGGCATGAACATCAAAATTTTCGTGCTCGATACGCAGGTGTATTCCAACACCGGCGGTCAGGCTTCCACGTCCAGCTACACCGGCCAGAACACGAAGATGAGCGTGCATGGCAAGACAATTCACGGCAAGCAGGAACGCCGCAAGGAAATCGCGCAGATTGCCATGATGCACCCGCGCACGTTTGTCGCGCAAACGACGTGCGCTCACGTCAACCATTTCTATCGCTCTGTGCTCGATGCCCTGGAGTTCGATGGCCCGGCCGTGGTCTGCTGCTACACCACGTGCCAGCCGGAGCACGGCGTGGCCGACAACATGGCGACCGATCAGGCCCGGTTGGCGGTCGATACTCGGGCGTTTCCGCTGCTGATTTACGATCCGCGCAAGGGCGACACGATCCGCGAACGGCTGTCGCTGCAAGGAAATCCGGCGGTTTCCGAAGATTGGTGGACGAACCCCAAGACAGGTTCGGTTGTCGATTTCATCGAGTTCGCCCGCAGCGAAGGCCGGTTTGCCAAACATTTCGACAAAGACGGCAACCCGAGCGAAACGCTGCTGCGAGCCAAGGCTGATCGGCTGGAGAATTGGCACTTGCTGCAGGAGTTGGCCGGGGTACGCGGAGGAAAAGCTCCGACCAAGGCGCCGGTAAAGAGTGCGGCCCATTCACCCCGGCCCTCTCCCGCGACGGGGAGCGGGAGCGGGAATGGTCATACTACCAACGGCAAGTCGGCCGTAGCACTGGCCGTCGGCGCAAGGATCAAATATCGAGATCGAGATGGCGCCGCTTGGATCACCGGAATCATCGAGTCGCTGGAACCACCCGTCTTGTCGTTCGATGACGACACAGAAATTCGTACCACACCAGAAATGCTTTCAGCCGGCATGGCGGAAGGCATTATTGTTTGCCAATAGCGTTCCACACTACCCGCATCACTTAACACAGACGTTGCCCGGAAGGAGCCCACATGCACGCGTTTCATCACGGTGAGTTGCTGATCGGCGGAATGGCCCTGCGCCATCTGCACGGCGAACTGGAACAAGAAGAGCAATTGACCGATTCCAGTTGCTGGCGACTGGCCGGCAAGCTGCGCGTGTCGCCCCAGCATCAAAACCAATTGGAATTGCAGAGGCAGTATTTACTGAAGATCGACGATGGCCGCGAAGGGTTGGTCGAACTCACGAATGTGACGCAGTCAGCTGACGAGCTAGAGGCTGATTTCAGGCCAAGATCACTGCCGCCTCGCTAAGCCAATTTACCACGGAGACACAGAGGCACGGAGAGAAGATTCATAAGGAAGCCAGGAATCAACGATCGCAGTGATGCAAAACTGCTATAGAGTTCCTGGGTTCCTTGTTTCCTTACGATTTTTGCCTCTCCGTGCCTCTGTGTCTCCGTGGTAAAAATTCGGTTTCACCCTGGGCCGTGGCCGTACAGATGCTGGATTGGCGTGGCGTGCCCCCACACAATTTCGTCCACTGGCAGATTGAACACGGCGGCAATCTGCTGCCGTTCCGTCGGGCTTGGCGTCCAGCGCCGCAGCAGAATCGCTTTCACGCGCTGCTCTTCCAGCCCGGAGCGCTCAACCAGTTGCTCGAAACTGACATTCTGAGCGACGCACAATTCGTCAACGGTCTTTGACATCGCGGCACCTAAAAATCTTCCTTCAACCCAAAGCGATGATACCGCACATTGCGCGGATTCATCGTGTGGCCCCAGCTAATCTCGGTGACCGGCACGCCCAATGCTGCGGCAACTTTTGCCCGCTCTTCAGGACTGGGCGTCCAGCGGCCGTCGGCAATGGCGGCGACGCGCTCCACCGGCAGGGCCGCGGTGGCGGCTAATTGATCGAGCGAAATATTTCGCTCTTCGATCAGCACGTCGATGGTTTTCATTCCTGCATTGTAGCAAAAAATCAGCGGGCGTTGTCGGCGACCGCTTTGCCGATGGCCATCAATTGCTCGATGAACGGATCCGAAATCCGGCCGTTCATCTGTACGGGCACGTCCCAAGTGATCACGCCGCCGGGCTTGCGGACGGCTTGCGTGTATTGCACCGCCTGGTCGGTCGTGAACCGCGGCTGGCCGTTGCCCCAGCGCGTGCCTAGAAAACTTAAAACGTGTGCTTGCCGGCCATCGAGAATGCCATCGGTCGTGCGTTTGATTTGCACCGTGGCTGGATCACTAATCTCGCCAGCCGTGTAGTCTTCAAACGGGCTCACCGAAACCAGCCGCGGCACGACGCCGGGGTTGAACGCCACGGCACTCAGCGGATTGCCGGCCCGTGCTGCAGCAGCAAAGGTTTTAAAATTGGGTGGCTCCTCAGAGCGGTACATCGTATTGGGCCAATAGCAACCGTCGAACCACCAGCCGGAAACTTTGCCGCCCCAGCGCCGCGACCAATCGGCGATGATCGGCTCCCACTTCTGTTGAAACTCGGGGTTGCGAAACTGCCCGGTACGCCACTCGAGCGCCTCGCGGGCCACGCGGTCGCCGCCCGGCGCGCCGGATGGCAAATACACAATTAACTTGAGACCTCGCTTGTGAAGCGCATCGGCCATGTCACCGATCAAATCGCGGCGCGAACATTTGCTGGGCTCGATGCCAACAATCTTGTCGTACGTGGCATTGGGCGCCGCAAAATATCCGGAATTCTGTCCAATCGTGAGAATGTGATAACCAGCGCCGACCGATTTGATTTGATCGGCTAGGGCTTCCACATCGAAATGATCGACCATGTCGTTCCATTTTTCGACGTTGATCTGAAATTTGTTCGGCGCGATTGCCAATCGGCCAGGTAGTGCGTCATCACACCCCATTTGGCTTCCCGCATCCAAGCGATTCGCGCAGACGTTTCTTGGCCAAAAGTCACAGCATTGCCCTGCAATGCAATGCCGACGCAAGTTAGAAATGAAAACACCCACGCGGATTTCAAGAATTGAATCATTGCAAATTTTCCCCAATGAATTGAATCTCTGCGGCAGCGAAATAAAATCTTACTGCCCCTCACCCTGCCCTCTTCCGCGGCGGGGAGAGGGTTCAGCAGATTATTCTCACGGTTCAATGGCCTTCACCGCCAGGTTTTGCAGTTGCCGGCGCATTTCGCTGCGGTCGCCATTGGGTTTCAAACCGGTGCGTTGGATCAGCAGCACCACATACAGATCCTTATTCGGATCGATCCAACCTTGCGTTCCATAAGCGCCGCCGTGGCCGTAAGCGCCGGGCGAAAGCGATTCGGTCACTTCCTGCGGCTCTCTGACAACTCCGACGCCTAGCCCGTAACCCAACCCTTCGGAGAATCCGCACTTCAAATCGCCGGTGTGAACTTCCGTCATGTTCTTCACCGCAGCTTTCGACAAAATGCGGTGACCGTCGAGTTCACCGTCCCGCAGCAACATTTGATACAGCCGGGCCAAATCGGCGCCGGTGGAATACAATCCACCCGAGGGATTGGGGTTCTTGGGCTTTTCCGCTGGCACGCGGTCTGGCGACGCCGCCACCAGCTTGCCGTCTTTTACGGCGCAGATTTGTGCCAGCCGCTCGCGCTGTTCGGGCGAAGGATAGAACGATGTGTCATGCATGCCCAGCGGTTGAAACACGCGCTGCATCAAAAAATCTTCGTACGATTGGCCGGAAGCTACTTCGATGATGCGCCCCAGCACGTCGATGCCGGTGCTGCAATACTTCCACTTGCTGCCGGGCTCAAACTCCAACGGCTGCTGCGACATGAAAATCGCCCCTTCGGCCAGCGTGCGGTTCCGCTTGCCAGATAAATCGGATAAGCCTTTGGGATAACTGCCGGGCAAACCAGAAGTGTGCGTCAGCAGGTCGCGAACGGTGATTGGCCGCGAAGGTTTCTTGAGTGTGGTTGTTTGATCGTCTTGCGCAGCCACCAGCATCTGACCTTTGAACTCGGGCAGATGTTTTTCAACCGGATCGTCGATCGACAGTTTACCCTCGTCCACCAACATCATGATGCCGATCGCCGTAATCGGTTTGGTCATCGAGGCGATGCGGAATAGAGAGTTCTTCGCCATCGGCTTGGCTGCGTCAAGCCGCTGATTGCCGATCGCCTCGTGATAAACCACGCCGTCCGAAGTGCCGACGACCATCACGGTGCCGGGAATTTCTTGCGAATCGACGAAATGCTGCATCGCCGGGCCGATGGCCGCCAGCTTTTCGGAATTGAACTTCGGTGCCGCGGCATTGGCGGTGGACGCCAATCCAATCGCAATGACATGCAAAAAAGCCCAATAAAACCGAAACCGAAGAACCGGCGCGTGGGTATGCATCGAACAACCTCTCCCGATGATTGTGGCCAAGAAAGTCGAGGCGAGAACGAATACCAAGCAATCAGCAACTGTTGTAGACCGGCTCCGTGCAAAGAGCAAGCATTTTGGCAAGTTGAGACTCTACTGCACTGCTGTTAGACTTCGCGTGGTAGAAACGGCAATAACGCCCTAGCCTGGGCAAATGGGAGCAGGCGATGAATGCGGTTGAGCTGGAAAATGTCACCAAAACGTTCGGCAAGCACGTGGCCGTCGATGGCCTCGATCTGGCGGTGCCAGAAAGCGCCATCTACGGTTTCATCGGTCCGAACGGCTCGGGTAAAACCACGACGCTGCGGATGATTCTGCGAATCTTCTTCCCCGATCGCGGAGTGGTCCGCGTGCTGGGGCTGGAACACGGCGAAGCGGCCGACGATCGCATCGGCTATCTGCCGGAAGAACGCGGCCTGTACAAAAAAATGCGGGTGCGCGACGTGCTGCGATTTCACGCCGAGCTCAAAGGCCGCCGTGATTCCCGCCGCGCAATTGAAGATTGGCTCGCTCGGATGAATCTTGCCGATTGGGCCGACAAGCGCGTCGAAACTTTGTCAAAAGGCATGGCGCAAAAAGCGCAATTCATCGCCGCCGTGATCGCCGAGCCGCAACTCTTGATTCTCGACGAACCGTTCAGCGGGCTCGATCCCGTGAACATGGATACGCTCAAAGATGTGGTGCTCGATTTGAAGAAGCAGGGCACGACCGTGATCTTCTCGACCCACGACATGGATGTGGCCGAGCGCATGTGCGACACCATCTTCATGATTTTTCAGGGCAAAAAGGTGCTTGACGGCACGTTGCAGTCGATTCAAGCGAAATATGGCGAGGACACCATCCGCGTGCGAACCGACTCTGCCAACGGTGCGCTCAAAAATTTGCCGGGCGTTATTCGCGTGAACGATTACGGCCGGCATCAGGAACTGCGCATCGTACCGGGAACCGACACGCAGGCGGTTTTGGCCGAGCTTGTACGTCGCACCCGGATTGAACATTTCGAAGTCACGCGCCCTTCACTGCACGATATTTTCGTGCGCATCGCTGGTGCTCAAGCTCAGCCTTCGCACGGCGCCGTGCCGCAGGAGGCAGGTCATGCGTAAAATCTTGATCCTGGCCCGGCGGGAATATCAGGCCCTCATCCGCACCAAGGCATTTATCGTTTCCTTGGTGGCCATGCCGATTTTCATGTTCGGCGCCATCTTCGTCCAAACGTTTTTGCAGGAGCACCTCGACACGGGCGAAAAGATTATTGTTGTCTTAGATGGAACGGGTCGACTGCTGGCGCCGTTGCAAGCGTTGGCTGAAGTGCGCGACCAGGTTGGGGTCGACGGCCAGGCATCAAATCACAAACCGCGGAAGTCGCTCAAGCTGGAAGCCGGGCCCGCCGGACCGGTGACCGACGAACTGCGACTGGAGTTGAGCGATCGCGTCCGCCGCAACGAGATTTTCGCCTTCGTCGAAATCGATGCCAACGCGCTGAAACCGAGCGACAATTCTCCGCTCATGCAATTGCTGCGCAGCATGGTGCGCTTAAATCCGCTACAGCGGCGGAATCTAAAGCTGAATCGTCTCCACCCTCTCCCTCTGAGAGAGGGCAGGGTGAGGGTGCTAGTGCTGGATCGAATGAAACGGCCCCCCTCACCCCAACTCTCTCCCAAAGGGAGAGGGGGCAGGATGTCGACAATCACGCTGCCGTCCACATGTACATGCAAACCATCGCTTACAACGAAATTGGCCAGTGGCTCAAGCAGGCGGTGAATCAAGCGGCCTTCGCACTCAGGTTGAGCGATGCAGGGCTGAATCCGGCAGTGGTCGCCGAAGCCGCTTGTCCAGTGAACTTCGCCGAGTTAGCGCCGTACACGAAAGCCTCCAGCGGTGAAATTCGCAAAGGAGACGAAGGCAGCCGTGGGGTAACGTTCTTCGTCCCGTTCGTGCTGATGATGCTGATGTTCATGTCGGTCATGATCGTGGGTCAACCGATGCTCACCAGCGTCATCGAAGAAAAGCAACAGCGCATTGCCGAAGTGCTGTTGGGCTCGGCCAGCCCCTTTCAACTGATGATGGGCAAGCTGTTGGGCAACGTCGCGGTGGCGTTAACGATTGTCGCCATTTATCTGGCCGGCGGATATTTTGTGGCCAACCACTATGGCTACGCCGACCTGGTTCCGGCGTCGCTTTTGATGTGGTTTATTGCCTTTGAAATTATGGCCTGCTTGCTCTACGGCTCGGTGTTTATCGCCGTCGGCGCTGCCTGCACAGAAATCAGAGAAGCGCAAAGCCTGCTGATGCCGGTGATGGTTCTGATGGTGATGCCGATGATGGTCTGGTTCAACGTGCTGCAAGAGCCGCTTGGCAACTTCGCCAAGTGGGCTTCGCTGTTTCCGCCGGCCACGCCGCTTTTGATGTTGTTACGCGTGGCCGCTTCGCCAATGGTGCCACTGTGGCAGCCCGTGCTGGGCATGGTGCTGGTGGTCTTCGCCACCGTGGTGTGCATTTTCGCCGCCGGCCGCGTCTTCCGTATTGGAATTCTGATGCAAGGCAAAGCGCCAAAGATTTCCGAGCTGATCGGCTGGATCGTGCGCGGCTAATTGAACCGGCAGACACGCAGACCGGCTCTGCCCCCGCAAGCCGCGGCGATTAACAGCAAGGCGGCGGCAAAGAGAACCAGCGTCGCCGGCTCGGGGACCGCATCGACAAAACCGCCGCTTTCGCTCGCCATCATGTTGAGCAGCGGTTGAATGTCCTGATTCGTCACAGCGCCCGAACCGTCGAGGTCGCCCATCGACAAAAAATCGTCGTTCGACAGGCCGTGCTGCGTCTCAAAACCTTTGACATCGGCCAGAGCATTCAGCATCGCCGGTATATCGGCGGAAGTGAGCGCACCATCGAAATTGAAGTCGGGAAATGGCGTCAGATGCGCGAGCGCATCGATTTGGTACAGCACGGATTTGTTGGACGGAGGATCGCTTGAGCCCCCGGTCAGATGAAGCCAGCCACCATCGAGCACGGCCTGCAATCGGATTGCCACACCCTGGCCATCTGTACCCAAGAAGTACAACTGATTTGGATCCCCCGCCGCGAACGTGCCGTGTAAGCCTGTCAGGTTGAGGGTGGCATCCAAATCCCAGCCGGGTAAGGGAACCGGCGCTAAGCTCAGCGGGTTGTACAAGATGCCGTGGACATCGACAAAGTCGGCAAACGGGACCAGCGTCGGCACATGCGCGGTGGGGTCCACACCGTAATCGTAACCGGTGACCAGACCGAAGCGACCAGCGATCGTCAGGTCCAGGTTGTAGCCGGGGGATCCGCCCGAAACGTGGACCGTCGTCTGGGACGGAATAAAACGATACTTGCGCAGAATATCAGGCGGCTGCGCGGCCAGCTGGCTTGCTGCGACCGCCGAAATTACTGCCGCAGCTGCGATCCGAAAAGCCATCCATTTGTGGTTCATCAGCAGCCTTACTCAACGAGGGGCCCGCTGCACAACAGCGTAAGGCAAGCGACGGAACTTTTCAAGTTTTCGTCGAGAATTTTCGCCGAGCCAGGGACCAAAATCCAAGCATTGCAATTCCCAAGCCGACTAAATTGCCGGCAGCCGGCTCAGGAACGGCAGTCGCTTCTCCCCCGCCGGCTTGACTGGCGATCAGATCCAGCAACCCTTGAATATCGCGATTGGTCACCGTGCCGGAGCTATCGAAGTCGCCAATCGCTGCCAACTGAGTGAGATTTAACGAGTGGGTGGATGCGTAGGCGTTCAAATCCGTCAGCGCCGAAAGCATGGCAGGAATATCGGCGCTGGTGACTTGGCCATCGCGATTGAAATCGCCGGGTACGAACGGAGTCACGATCAGTTTGCCATCGATGTACAGCTGCGATGTGTCCCAACCCAAGGGCGCGCTGAGCGCGGGAAGATTCAAATGAGAGAACGTGCCCGTAAGACTGCCCCAATCGAGAATGTCAAAACTGTCGCCCGCAGCCGGCGTGAACGTAGCGGTGTTGACGAGCAAGACCTGCAGGGTGCCGCCCAGCGAGAGTGGCCCGGTCACGTGGAGCCGATCGTACTGGGTTCCCAGCGTGGTTCCGCCCAATTCAATCTGCAACAGCGGAGCGCCGCTGCTAACGGGAGTGCTGTCGAAACTTACCGCCGCCGCGGTGCTAATTCCGGGACTGTTGCCGGGGGCGTAGATGCCGCCTTGGCTCACGTTGACCACGCCATACATTCCGGCGCCTTTGGCCAAGGAGCCGTAATTGACATTCGTCGTGCCGTCGATCGTGCCATTGTTCACCAGCAGTGCGCCATTCAGTTCTAAATCAGAGGTCACGATTGCCGTTTGAGGATTCGGGCTGGCGGCCGAACCGATGAACGTCCGGCTGCCACCGTTGAAGTACAGCGGCGAACCGCCGGTATTCGTCAGTCGGGTGGGCGATGCGGCCGAGGGTCCTGCATTTAGCGTCAGCAGGCCATACGACTGGAAATCGCTGGCATTGATCTGGCTTCCGGCGCCCACGGCGACCGAACCACTTCCTTGGTTGGTAAATCCACTCATGGTGGTTGGCGTAGCCAACCCGGCATCCAGTGAAAAAGTGCCGCCGTTGGTGAAGTTGACCAGCGTAGCAACCCCGGTCACTCTGATACGCGCGTAATCAGGCTCGTAACTTCGTTGGCCTGCGATTGATTGTCTAAATTGTATGTGCCTGGCCCGCGCAGAAATCCGCCGTTGACGGCAGCGCCGTTGAGTGTGAGCGTGATGCCGGTGGGCGCTTCGAGCGTGCCGCCGGTGAGGTTGAACGTGCGAGCGGTCGTGGCGCTGGCCGTGTAGCGGAGCGTGCCGGCTGGATTGACAGTGGGGCTGGCGACACCGAGCTGGGCGTCGGCGCTCACGTCGAGCCGGCCGCCGCTGACGGTAATGCCGCCGACATAGGTGTTTGCCAGGTTGCCCAGGATCAGAACGCCTGGCCCGGATTTGGTAAGCACCCCCCCGCCAGTGATCGCGCCGGTGACTGTCAGCGTGGTCGAAAGATTGCCGACCTCAACCGCGCCGCCCCCGGTGCCAATAATGATTGGCATCGGCGTCGAGGCTGTTAGGCCTGTGTACTGCAAGCTGCCGCCATTTAGCGTCAGGAAACCCGGCTGAACATGCCCTAGCACGCTGGTGCCGGAACCATCGACTGATAGATCGTCCGCCCGCAGTCGGCCCTGAATGACCGTGTAGATCACGGGGAAGTTTTTGGCAGGACCAGTCATGTAAAACGTGCCGCCGCCGATGATGCTGAAGAATCCTCTTAAGGAAATGTTGCTCGTCAGCGTGGTGTTGGGGACGATTGTAATGTTTCGATTCACACCTGCCAAAATGGAAGAGAGAGGGTTGCCAGTCCAAGTCGAGTTGCCATTGATCGTGATACCCTGGTCGCCTTGGGACAAATCAATCGTGCCGGTCGAGCCCGTGAGATCAACGGCGCCGCCGGTGGAACCTGTCACAATTCCACTGATGTGGTAAGTGGGGCTGCCAAGCGGCATACGCAAAGTGCCCTCGTTGAGGGTTAGTATTCGGATTGGCGACATCTGATTGTTGCCGGCACTGAAGCCGATTTGCAAAGTGGCGCCGCTGGATACGGTCACGTCTGTGTCGTATGGAATCACCGCCCCGTTCGCGCCGACAATGAGCGTCCCCTCCTCGACATAGGTGCCGAGTGCGTAGTTGTTTGTCGTGTTGGTCAACGTCAGCGTGCCGGGGCCAATCTTGATGAGCGTGCCGTCGCCGGCATTGCTCTGAACTTGGCCGGCCCATGTAAGGGTGGTGCCGGCGTTCTGCACGCCGATCGCGCCGCCGTTCGGATAAGTCCCGAACAAGTGCACTGTGCGATCGGTGCTGTATGTGGCGTTGGTTCCGATCAACAACAGGGTGCTACGCGAACTGGTTCCCGCGAGGTTGATTCCGCTATTGACCGTGTCCGAACCGATCGGGCTGGCAACGCCGACGTTTGCAATGGTCGGGATTGCCAGAATGGCATTCGCTGCGACCCCGGTGGCGCCCACATAGGTGTTCGTGGCGCCAAGCGTCAACGTACTTGAAGGACCTGACAGGGCGGCACTGACGGTCAGATTAGCCCCACCGGATATCGTGCCGTTGAGTGTTAAGTTGGCCCCGTTGGTGAGGACTCGGATTTCTGGTGATGAGATCAGCGCGAGGTTCTTGGTCGAAGTGGCGGTGGGTCCCCCATAATACAGCCTGCTATCGTTCAGGGTTATGGTGCCGCTGCCCAGGGCGGCCATGTCGTCCACCCGCAAGGCGGTGGGGGTCAAGAGGCCGCCATTGACGGTGAAGTTGGCCGAGTTGTTCAGGCTGGTCAGCCGCATCGTGCCGCCGCCGGAGATCACGAAGTTCGAGTTTTGCCCGGCGATGGTCAGGGCGATGCCCGCGTCCAGGTCGATGCCCGACGGCGTGGTGCCCGCGGCGACGGTGATGTTCATCGGATTGGCGGTGTCGTTCCGGATGACGGACAGGCCGGAATTGGTCCCGATCAACTGGGAGGTGGTGGCTGAGGAATTGGTGATGATGCCGCCGGAACCGGTGAGGTGGATCCAGGTGAACGGCGTGTTCGCAAAATTGACAATCCCGCCGGTCATGGTGAGTTGCTGGGTATAGAAGTCGCTGTTGGTCGCGCCGGTGGCCTGGAGGATGCCGCCGGTGAGCGTGACGTTGCTGAGCGCATTGGCCAGGGCATTCGTGGAGTTATGCAGGTCCAGCGTGGCCCCCTCCTGGACCGTCACGGCGGAGCCGGCGGGGAGGACGGCGCCGTTCGCGCCGTTCGGGTAGGTGCCGATCGCCAGGGTGCCGGCGATGACGGTCGTGCCCCCTCCGTAGTGGTTGTTCGACGCGTAGGAGAGGATCAGCGTGCCGGTGCCTTTCTTGGTCAGACCGCCGCTGACGAGATTGATGCCACTGGAGGCAAAGGTCCCGCTGATCTGGGTGACGCCCGGGCCGTCGACGATGATCCCGCCGGGCCCAGTCGAACCGATCACGGTCGAGCTGCCGATCACGAGCGACGTATTCGGCGAGGTACTGTTGTTGGTGATCGTCAGGTTGTTGCCAGTCGGGAAGACCAGGCTGCCTGAGGATACGTTGGCCAGGTTGATTGTCTCCACGCCAGTAACGCCGGCGGCCACGGTGATTGACGTGATGCTGCTGAGAACCTGTCCGGCCGACGAAGTCAGCGTGTAGTTCCCCGTGGGGTTGCTGAACGAGAGCGCCTGAGCCGATACGCTCGGTGAAATGTTGATCGGCCCCAAGCCTTGGCCGGCAAACGTTGCCGTGGCAGTCGCCCCATTGGGAAAATTATTGCCGGACGGTGACCAATTGAGTCCGAAGTTCCACTCGGTGGTGAAAGCGCCGGTCCAGGTGTATTGCGCGGCGGCCGGTTCTGCCACGACAAGCATCACGGTCGGCGCGAAGAGCAAGCATACGCATCTGAACGCACTGAGAAGCTTCGACATGGCTGGGGCGCCTCGTCTGGTGAAATTTTCTGGACGCGGATGACCACGCGCTGGCACACCATCTGTTTCCCGTGAAATTGAGGGACTCGCGGTTGATGTGTAACGAGGCCACGATCTTTTCGGTCGGGCAGCGGGCCAGGCACCGTCCGCAAAAATTGTGCGGTCCTTCTGCTCGAAACACCGGTCACTGCAGAATCACCAACCAAAGACCAAACGGTCCTGGCGGCTGTGACCGGGGCGACGGTGTGAGCCGCGGGCGGGGCCAGACAGCCAGCAGAGAGTGCGGGCATTATCCACTTAGATTGTGGGAATTGCAACGAGATTTCATTGGTGCCTGCGCCGCAGGGCAATTCCAGCCACCGCAGGAAAGGCCAGCGCCAGCAGAATTAGCGCATTTGGCTCCGGTACCGCCGCCACCGAGCCCGCGCCGCTTTGACTGGCCACCAGATCCAGCAACCCTTGAAGATCGCGATTGGTCACCGTGCCGGAGCCATCGAAGTCGCCAATCGCGGCCAGTTGCGTGGGGCTCAGCGAGTTGGTCGATTCGTAAGATGACAAATCGGTCAGCGCCGAGAGCATCGACAGAATATCAGCCTCGGTTACCTGGCCATCGCGGTTCCAGTCGCCTTGCAGGAAATTCACGTTGACCACCGAAAGCTGCCCGGAGGTGTACAGCTGCGAAGTATTCCAGCCCAGTGCTCCGCCCAGGTTGGGAAGTTGCACGGAACTGAACTGGCCGTCCTGCGTACCCCAATCGAGCAGATCAAAGATGTTGCCCGCCGTGGGGAAAAAATTGTTCAGCAGCGAGACCTGTAGGGTGCCGGCCAGCGAAAGGTGACCGTCGATGTGCAACCGATCGAATTGCGTTCCAGGCGTCGCGCCGCCAAGCTCCATCTGCAGGATGTTGCTGCTGCTAAGGTTCACGTTTCCTTCGAAGTTTATTTGCGCGGCACTGGCGCCGGGGGCCATGCCGCCGTTGAAGTTGGCAGTGCCGGGTCCGAAGAAGTTGCCCGGGCCGCTCACCAGGCCGTTGAAATCGACCGTGCCGACGACAGTGACCGCATTGTTATTGACCACCGCGCCGTTGATCGTCGTGTGGAGGGCGACCAAATTGCCATTGTTTGTCAGCCCGCCGGTGGTAAGTCCGCCGGCGACGACCAGCTCGGCCCCGGCGTCAATGGTTAGCGTCTGACTTACCAAGAGAGTCTGGTCCGCGCCCATGAGGAGTGTGTGGCCAAACAGTCCGGAATTTCCGACGGTCAGGCCGGAATTAGTGAACTGCAACGTGCCGCTGTCCCAATCGAGGTTGGCGCCAAACGCCGTTTCGTTGCCCGGCTTGACCGACGCCAGGACGAACGCTCCGCCGTTAATTCGCAATGGAGCGCTGAGCGTCACTGGGCCGAGAATCTGCAGCGTCTTGCCGGCGGCGATCGTGTGGTCGGCGTTGAAGATGTCGTCGAGCGCGGCTGCGTCGAGGATGCGGTTGTTACCGGCGTTGTTCAAGAAGGCCAGCTTGCCACTTTGGAAATCGAAGGTGCTGCCCGTACGCGCGCGAGCGTGGTCAGTTGTAATACCCCGAGCGAGCCGCCATTGAAGTTGACGACGCCTTTGTTCCAGACCTTGAGCGTGTCGGTGATGTTGACTCGCCCGCCCGGGTTGATGTTCAGAACCCCCGTGCCGGCGCCGGCGGAGGCAGTCGCCACGTCGCCGGCGACGTACATCGAGGTGTCGACGTTCCACGTACCGCCGTCGTTGACATTGGCGGTGCCGTTGCCAAACGTGAAGCGGCCGACGAAGGCATTGGCGCCGGTATCGACCGTTCCGCCGTTCTGAATGGTGAGCAGCCCGACGGCGGCGGAGGTCGCGGAGGAATCGCCGAGCGACAAGTAACCGCCGGAGACGAGCCGAGAGCCGGCGCCGTCGACCAGCACGGCGCCGTTGCCGGCGGCGAAACCGCCGACTTCGATGGCGTTCTGCGCCTGGGCGACTCCGCCGGCCGTTACGTTGAGGAAGCCCACCGCCTGGTCGCCGACGAAAATGTTCGTCGACGCATCCAGCCGTGAGTTGGCGCCGGTGACCGTGGCGATGCCGCGCGAGCCGGTGGAATCGGCGATAAGGATGCGTGCAACGTTGAGCGACCCGCCGTTCTGGATCGTGAGCGTGACGGGATTGGCGACGTCGCCGCCGCTGTAACCGACAGAAAAGTCAGAGCCGGTGTGAGTCCAGTTCGAGCCTGCGCCGTCGATGAGAACCGAGGAACCATCGGACGCTGGCCCGTTGCCGATCACGGTGAGTCCTGCACCACCCGAGGAATTCGAGATCACCCGACCCCCCGCGGTGATATGGAGGCTGCCGACTCCGAAGTCGCCGACGACGACATTCCCACTCACGTTCCAGGTCGAAGCGGCGCCATTCACGCCGGTGACGGTCGCCGCAGCTTCACCCGCTCCGACAGTCGTGAGTTCGCCAATCCGCGCGAGTTCGCTATCAACCGACGCCCCATCGGCGATCGTCAACGTCCCCCGATTGGCATAGCCGACGTAGGTCGCTTCGTTGGCGAGACCGTCGTCGGAGTTGAGCTGCGATCCGGGGCCGGTGACGGTCAACGAACCGTTGCCGGTCGTATTGCCGCCGAGAAAGACGCTTTGTCGCGTGTTCATGAAACCGCCGTTCTCGATGAGGACCGTGCCTGTACCGCCCGCCGACCCAGTGTATCCGCCGATAAACGTATCGCTTGCGTTGTTGCCGTTGACGGCCAACTGCGAGCCGCCGCCGCTGACGGTGACTGTGCCGTTTCCGGCGCCGGAATAACCGGCAAAAAACGAGCTGGTCGTCGTCAGCACGGCGCCGCCGGAAATTTCCAGCGCACCCGTGCCCGCTGTGCCGACTACGGCATCATTGCTGGCATTGAAATTGGTTCCCGCGCCGTTGACCAACATCTCGCCTTTGCTGCCGGCGATTTCCGCGACGCGCAAAAAAGCGGCCGAGGCGGTTGCGCCGCTGGTGATGCTTAGCGAATTGGTCGTTTCGCTGCCTGGAGTACTGTTTCCCACACCTTCATTGCCAACCACTAGACGATTACCTACGGTCAGCAGCGATCCGCCCCCGGTGATGGTAACGCTGTTGTCGCTGGTGTTGGTGATGTCATCGCCGATCACCAAATCGGTCGAGACCGTGACGTTGCCGCCTAGCTCCGCCCGCAACGTACCCTGGCCAAATTCGCCGACCAGCAGATTGCCCGTCACTGCAAACGTCGAATCTGCCAGCGCGCCGACGCCGGTCACGGTGAGCGTGCCTCTGCTGCCGGCGAGATTGCCGATCGTCGCTCCTGCCCCCGAGGTGATTCGACCGCCGGAGGATACAGTTGCGGCTCCCATGCCAGTGTTCCCCAAGGTGAATGTTCCCACGCTCAAGAGTGAACTGTCTCCATTCACCAACACGGTTCCGGTGCCGATCGCTCCCGAGGGTTGGAGCGTGAGCGCCACCGTAAAGTTCCTGTTCGTGGCGACCGTATCCGTCAGAACGATGGACCCGCCGGTGGTGATGTTCAAAGAGCCGGTGCCTCCATAGCCGACATTGATATCTTCCGACTCGGCGGTCGAGCCGGCGCCGTCGATATTCAGCGTGCCAACCGATCCGGCGCCTTCACCAATGCTGATGTCGCCGGTCGTCGTGCTGCTGGTCGTGATGTCTGCACCGGCCAGCACGTGGAGCGTCCCCGTGCCGCCGTTGATGCCGATGGCATAGAGACTCACATTCGAGTTGAGCGACGCGTTGAGCGTCGAACCCGTACCGGTGACGGTGACTTCCCCCTTGGCGATGAGCCCATCGCCAATGAAGAACCGATTGGCCTCGAAGTCGCCGCCGCTCTGCACGGTCACCGTCCCGGCACCGGCGCTTCCAATGGTGGCGTCGCCGGCACTATCCCATCTGGCGCTATCAAGGGTCACAAACGCTCCGTCGACGAGGCTGGTTGCACTCGGGTCGTCGATCGTCGCGGTTCCACCGTTGTTGAGCACCGAACCGCCGACGTCGAGGAACTGGACAACCCCGTCGCTGAACGTGATGTTATTGCCGACGCTCGGCGCGCAAGGAAGATGCTCACGTTGCCATTCAAACCAAAGCTAGCGTTGTCGCCGGCAGCCGGAAAAGCGTCGCTCGGAATCCAATTGGCGGCGGTGTTGTACACGAACGCGCCGGGGCCGAGTTGGTTCCACGCTCGATCCACAGCGTAAGCGTGCAATGCCGGACAAAGAAGTAACAGCCCATACACGGCAGCCAGCAGCAGGGCGCGGGACGACCTGCAACCGGGGATCTGACGGCTGGCCGTCAACGTGCGAACACAATCCGGAATGGTGTGACGGTTCATGGCACAATTCTCCTTGGTTCGGAGAACCTTGCAGCGTCTTGCTCCAAGCGCCCTCGTTATGTCATGCGAATCTCTCCTGTCGGCTAAATGGCAAACGCTTCGCGCACCCTACCACAATTAGTGAGGGATACAACCCGAGATCAGGAAATAGTGAGAATTAAATATTCGGCCCGTGATTTGGAGCGGTTGGGCGAACAGCGAAGTGGCGGCTTTGGCGTGTACCGCCACAATTCCGCGATGGTTGTTTACAACCGAACCAATCTCATCGTTGGCGAGTCTTACTGCCCACCGTCAATATCGGGGCAGCGAGCAGACAGAGCACGATTGCCGTTGGTTCCGGCACCGCGGCGACGGAACCTGAGCCAGAATTATTGGCGATGAGATCGAGCAGCGGTTGCAGATCGGCATTGGTGAGCGTGCCAGAGTTGTTCAGATCGCCGATCGCGATCAGGTTGGGGTCCGATAATCCGTATTGTGTTTTGTAGGCGTTCAAATCCGTCAGTGCCGAAAGCATGGCAGGAATATCGGCGCTGGTGACTTGGCCATCGCGATTGAAATCGCCGGGTACGAACGGAGTCACGATCAGTTTGCCATCGATGTACAGCTGCGATGTGTCCCAACCCAAGGGCGCGCTGAGCGCGGGAAGATTCAAATGAGAGAACGTGCCCGTAAGACTGCCCCAATCGAGAATGTCAAAACTGTCGCCCGCAGCCGGCGTGAACGTAGCGGTGTTGACGAGCAAGACCTGCAGGGTGCCGCCCAGCGAGAGTGGCCCGGTCACGTGGAGCCGATCGTACTGGGTTCCCAGCGTGGTTCCGCCCAATTCAATCTGCAACAGCGGAGCGCCGCTGCTAACGGGAGTGCTGTCGAAACTTACCGCCGCCGCGGTGCTAATTCCGGGACTGTTGCCGGGCGCGTAGATGCCGCCTTGGCTCACGTTGACCACGCCATACATTCCGGCGCCTTTGGCCAAGGAGCCGTAATTGACATTCGTCGTGCCGTCGATCGTGCCATTGTTCACCAGCAGCGCGCCATTCAGTTCTAAATCAGAGGTCACGATTGCCGTTTGAGGATTCGGGCTGGCGGCCGAACCGATGAACGTCCGGCTGCCACCGTTGAAGTACAGCGGCGAACCGCCGGTATTCGTCAGTCGGGTGGGCGATGCGGCCGAGGGTCCTGCATTTAGCGTCAGCAGGCCATACGACTGGAAATCGCTGGCATTGATCTGGCTTCCGGCGCCCACGGCGACCGAACCACTTCCTTGGTTGGTAAATCCACTCATGGTGGTTGGCGTAGCCAACCCGGCATCCAGTGAAAAAGTGCCGCCGTTGGTGAAGTTGTTGAGCGTGGCCGGCCCGGCCTGATTCAGTGTCGCACTGTTGAACGCAGTCGCGCCGCTGATCACCGTATTGCCCGTCAAGGCGAAGATGCCTGTGCCGCGCAGAAAACCGCCGTTGACGGTCGCCCCGTTGAAGGTCACCGTGGCGCCGCTCGCCGCTTCGATCGAGCCGCTGTTCAGGTAGAATGTCCGCGCTGAGGCCGTACTCGCCGTGTACCGCAGGGTGCCGCCGTTGACCGTGACGGGGCCGCTGCCCAGCGCGGCGTCGTCCGCCGTCTGCACGACGCCGGCGTTGACGGCCAGGCCGTTGAACGTGCTGCCGGCGTTCGTGAGCACCAGCGTGCCGGGGCCGGCCTTGGTCAACCCTGCAAACGTGCCCGGGATGGCACCCGTCAACGTCAGCGTCGTGCCTGTGCCGAGGATTTCAAGCGTCCCGCCGCCGGGGCCCAGCTTGAATCCGGTTGCGGATGCTGTCGGCCCGCCGTACTGGAGGATCCCGTTGTCGAGTGAGAGATCGAAATTCGTCGGCGACACGCCGGCAAGATTGTCCATGCTCAGCCGGGCCTGGTTAACGCGAACGTGTGCGTAGTAGAAAGGCTGGTTCGTTAGGTAGAGTGTACCGCCGCCGGTCACAAGGATTGGACTGGAAGGCGAGAAATTGACGCTTTCCAGGCTCATCTGGCTCGTCACTGTCGCTCCGGGGACGATTGTGATCGGCAGCTCCGCGGCCGAGGAGTTTTCGATTGCGCAGAACTGACCGTTCCAGCTGCTGTTGCCGTTGATGGTGATGTTGGCGCCGGCGCCAAAAAAAGCGAGACTGGTAATACTAGAGGTTCCCGCGGCGTCAATGGTGCAACCCGTCGTGTCCGTGACCAGCTTATTGAAGAAATAGGGGTAGCTGAGCGCGCCGGTTCGCAGGGTGCCGCCATTCAGCACAAGCGTCCCGATGCTCGATCCGGGGCTGTCACCGACCCCGTTAAGGCTGAAGGCGGCTCCGCTGGAAACGGTGACCGTCCCCGCCGGCCGGGACCGTAGGCCCGTTGCCAAGCGAAAAGGTGCCCGCCACGACGTACGTGCCGCCAGTGTAATTGTTGGCCGAGCTGCCGAGTATCAGCGTGCCGGCGCCGGTCTTGATCAAGTCGCCCGACCCGGTGATCAGTCCGTTCCAGGTCAAGGTCGTGCCGGCGTTCTGCACTCCGATTGCACCGCCCCCATCGGGATACGTGCCGATCACCGTCGCCCTGCGATCAGTAATGTAAGTCGCGTTGGTCCCAGTGAGCAGCAAATCGCCGCGTGTTGGGGGGTTCAACCCGTCGTCGTGTCCGAGCTGCAGATTGGCCGGAGAGTTTGACGAAGCGCCGAGCGGGCTATTGACGCCGCCGTTGCCGATCGTTGGCACCGCGAGAATACCGTTGACCGAGACGACGATCGGGCCCGAATAGCTGTTAGCAGCGGTCAATGTGAGAGTACTTGCGGCTTGGCCAAGATATGAGCGCACCGTCAACCCCACACCCGAGACGGTCTGAGTAATGGCGCCATTCAGCGTCAGGTTGACGCCGCCGTTGACCACCAAAAACTGTGCACTACCTCCAAGCGTGAACGGCTTGGCGGACGTCGCTGTAGTGCCATCATAGTAGAGGCTCGTCGTCGTGATAATTCCGGTGCCGAGAGTGCCGAACGCCCCGGATCCGACGTCGGTGGAAATGTCGTTTGCAAACAGCGCGCCTCCGACGAAATTCATGTTCGCCGTGTTGCCCGTGTTTGCGGGGCGAATGTTGTTGCCGCTAAAGGTGAAGTTGGGATTGCTGCCGCTGCCGGAGAAGATCACCCCCGCATTGAAAATGGAGCCACCGGAGTAGCTGATCGACAACGGGCTCTGCGAGTCGTTGCGGATTTGCACCGTGCCCACGCCGGTCCACGTCTCGTTGGCGTTAAGCATGATGCCGGCACCGGCGTTCTTGAAATGAAGCTTGAATCCGGACGTGCCGGTGAAATCCAACGTCCCGTTCGTCGTATTGATCTGGTTGAGCCAGTAATCGCCGCTGCCGCTCGGCACGCGGAACGTGCCGCCATTGAGTGCTAGTGTGCCGATCGCCGCGAACGTACTGACCGACGTGCCGTTGCTCAGCCCATTCGTGTTGAACGTCCCTCCGCTGGCGACGGTGACATCGCCGTTGACCGGGATCGCGCCTGCGGCGCCGAGCAGCAGTGTGCCGCTATCGACGACCGTACCGCCGGAGTACGTGTTCCCCAAAATCGTGCCCAGCGACAGCGTGCCGGCGCCGGAATAGGTCAAGCTGCCCGCGCCGGAGATTTGGCCGTTCAGCGAGAGCGTGCCGGACCCACTGCCGGTAACCGTTAGGTTGTTGGTGAGCACGCAGTTGTCGCCGATCGTGACGGCGTTGGCCGAATTCATGATGATCGACGGCAGTTGCGCTGGAGTTGGTACGGAAATCCAACGGGTTTCCGGCGAGTGTGAACGCCGGCGACCCGGCCAGGTACGACATCTTGTTCAGCATGAGCGTACCGGCGATATCGTCGTTCATCGCCGTCACCATCGTCGGCGACGCGTTTAGAAACTGCAGCTGCGTGCTGATGGTGCTGGTGGGCGTAAAGGCCGGGAACCAGTTGTTGGCATTAGACCAGCTGGCGTTGACTGTGCCGAACCAAGTCTGGGCCGCGGCGGGCGCCGCAAGCACTAGCATCGCCGCAGGCGCGAGCGTCAAGCACAGAAGTCCGACCAGACTGCGAGCGCTGGATAGGGCGGTGGCTCTCATGGTGCCATCCTCACGAACGAAGCGAACGACCGGCCGCTGCTGCGGCCAGCATATCACTCCAAGATGGGGATCGCAACGAAAAACTGGCGGCACGCCGCTTGTGTGCCTGGCAGCCCACGTAAATGGGCCGTCTGCTCTTCCGCCAAGCCATCGCCTACAATTCACGTACACATGACCGGGGCCACGGCTGATATTGGCTCGGCTCGGCTCGCGGAGCTGGCCGAGCGGTTGGATGCGCAAGACGGCTACGCCGAAGTGATCGCCAGTCTGCGGGCAGGACATTGGAGCGGTGCGTTGGAGCCGACTAACGGTGCTGCTTACGCTTAAATATCACCAGCGCGCCGATGCTGAGCAGCACCAACGTGGCCGGTTCCGGCACCGCGACTGCCGAACCACCGCCGAGAGTTGCAACCAAATCGAGTAACCCTTGGATATCGTGATTGGTCACCGTGCCGGAGCCATCGAAATCGCCAATCGCGGCCAACTGAGTCGGATTTAACGAGTTGGTGGATGTGTAGGCGTTCAAATCCGTCAGCGCCAAGAGCATGGCAGGAACGTCGGCGCTGGTGACTTGGCCATCGCGATTGAAATCGCCGGGTACGAACGGAGTCACGATCAGCTTGCCATCGATGTACAGCTGCGACGTGTCCCAACCCAGCGGGCCGCTGTCGAGCACCGGCAACTGCACCGACGAAAACGTGCCGCTGCGGGTGCCCCAATCGAGAATATCGAACGAATCACCAGCCATCGGTGAAAAGCCGTTGATAAGCGAAACATTCAGTGCGCCCCCAAGCGATAACTGGCCCGTCACGTGGACTTGATCGTACTGGGTGCCCGCAGTGGCGCCGCCAATTTCTACTAGCAGCCGCGACAGGCCACCGTAGGCTACGTCGCCTCCGAAGCTGACCGTGGCGGGGCTATTGCCGGGACGGTGGTCTCCCTCGATAAACGCCGTGCCACCGCCAACCGAGCCGCCGTTGTAGCTGCCGAAAAAGACCGCGCTGCTGACGATGCTGCCTGCGGCCGAGAGTTGGATGTCGGTTTGCCCCGGGGCGACGGTCACATCGTCGTAGAAGTTGGCCGTGCCGCCGGCGGAAACCGTGATCCGGCTGCGATCCGAAGAGTTGACGAAGTGATTGCTGGTGATGTCGCCGAACACGTCCATCGTGCCGTTGGAAAAGGCGAGCGAACCGTTGTTTGTTAGAGTGCCGTTAAAGCGGAGGATGGCGTCGCGTCCCGAGATCAGGCCAGTATTGGCGGAATTGGTTAGCGCGCCTGTAAATACCGCTTCACCCCCGGTCAACGACACCAGGCCGTTATTGGTGTTCGTGGCACCCTGGAACTCCAGCCGGTTGCCGGTGGAAAGTTGCACCTGGCCTGTGGCGCTATTCGTCAGATTGTTGCCGATGAGCCCCGTGCCCCGAATGGCACCGTTGTTGGTCAGTGTGCCACCGCTGGTGGCAATACTGTTGTTGATGAGCTCGATCGTTCCGTTGTTGTTGATTCCCGAGACGCCGCTCACTGATCCCGTGCTGGAAATTTGCAGGAGCCTACCGATGTCGTTGGTGATCGTCGTGTTTGCCGTGACCGTGCCGCCCGATACGACCAAGGCGCTACTGTTAGTGAGTGAGGTTCCGGTCGAAAGTGATCCGCCGTTGACCGTCACAGGCCCAAGCAACGCGGTGGCATTGGACGATGTCAATACTTTGCCGAAGCCCAGGCTATGATCCGCACCAAGTAATGCGTCCAAATGGGCAGCGCTCAGGTTGGCGACGGTGAAACCGATCGTGCCGGAGTTAAAATTAACTTTGCCCCCATTGGCGCTGAAAATGCTCATGAAAATCACGCCGCCATCGAGGTTGACCGTGCCACCTGGGAACAGAATCAGCGACCCCGTCGAAAGGCCGGCGCCGGGGCCAATGGTCATTACACCAGTGCCGCCCGCATTGCTGCCGCTGCCGCCGACTGTCGTGGTTCCGGTCGTGGAGAGGGAGGTTCCTGCGCCGCCAAGGGTGATGCTGCCACTGCTGCCGGCCCCGGCGCCGATCGAAATGTTATTGGCGCCCGCGTTGACCGAGCGCCCGTCGCTCAACACCATCGCCCCTTGCCGCTTGTTGCCGACAGTGATGGAAGTCACTTCGGTCGTAGCAGAATTGCCGATGAGTTGCAATGTGGGCAGGGCCGTGGTCGTATCACCGTCGATCACCAGCGGAACCGACGCAATGCCATTGTCGAAAATACCACGTACGATCAGCGTGCCGTCGTTAAAGTTGAACGTCCCATTGCGCGCTAATGTACTGCCGACATCGATGGTGCCGCCGTCGATCGTCAGTGTGCCGGTGAGATTCGTCACGGTTAGACTGCCAAGCGTGTTGATTGTCGCGCCGCTTTGCACAATGAGGTTCCCGGTGCCAACGCTGCCGACGAGAATTCCCCCTTCAGCATTCCATTTCGACCCGCTGCCAGACATCATCACGGTGCCGGTGCTCGAGCCACCGCTGCCGATAATAGCGGTGATCCCACCCATCGTGTTCAAGGTGCCGCTCGTGGCGATAGTCAGCGTGCCGGCGCCGCTATTGCCCACATTGAACGATCCGTTCGTGTTCAAGGTGGATCCAGTTCCGCTGATGGCAACGTCTCCGCTGGACCCGGCGAGGTTGCCGATGAACACCGAGCCACAATCGACGGTGCCGCCGCCGGATATGGTCAACTGGCCCGCGCCGCTGCTGCCGATGAGGAGGTTGTGGCTCATTGCATCCAGATGGGAAGAAGTCCCGCTGACGATAATGCTTCCCGAACTGCCGGCGGAACTGCCGACCGTCACGTTCACGTTTGAGACGACCGAGCCGCCGCCGGAAACCGTGAGCGCGCCGATCCGCTCTGTCCAACGTTGATCGAACCGCCAGCCGCAATGGTCCACAGCGAATCGCTTCCTGTGACTGTCGCGGCGCCGACGCCGGTGACAAGTCTGCCGATGGACGTTGCAATCGAGGTAAGCTGTCCGCCGCCACTGATAGTCAACGTGCCGCTGCCGCCGTCGCCGACGGCGAAAGTGCCGCTAGTGGCCGACCACTCGGCCCCCGTCGAAATGGTCAAGAAACCGGTGGCAGCGCTAACAGTTCCGACGGAAACACCCGTCGACACCACCTGCCCGTTGAGCACCGTCAGGCGTCCGGTTTTGCCGAACGGACCCACGATGACACCGCCACCCGTCGCGTTAAGGGTCTGGCCCGACAGGGCGAACGTGACATTGCCGTTGAACAGATCGAGAATGATATTGGGAGTCGTGACGTCGAACGTCACGGTGTACGTGTTGGAAAGATCGAAAATCGCCGTGTCAAAATTCACCGGGACACCGATACTCCAATTCGTCGGCTCGTTCCATAAGCCTCCCGACGTATTCGTCCAGAATGTTGGATTGGCGCTAGCGGCGCTAGATCGAGCAAGAAAACTGCGCAGATGAAAACATACCTGCCATGCGACTTCTTGAGAATCATGGTGAATTCCTTCCGATGAGAGTTTTCGCGATCAGCGATGCCGCGATAATATTTTGAAAGGCGACAGCGAAACATCCCCGCCGAAATCTTGCGGGCAACGTCGCGCAAAATAATCCGATTATCGCACTAGCGCCAAGAAGCCATTCGGTCCTGGCGGTTGTAACCAGGCAACGCCTTACCGCTGTCAGCGGAGTCAGAAAGTCGGAGCAGTGCGGGCATTATCAATCGCTACCTGATGAATTGCAATAACTGCGGCCAGGCATGCGCCCCAGTTTGCGGCGAGCTAGTGAAGCATTTGGCCACGGCGGCTCCCCCTGAAGGGTTTGGCGAGGACCGAACAGCGGTTTGCAAGAGCTGCGAAGTGTGGCCAGCAGTCCAGCGCAATTGAACCGACGATCAACGTCTCTTGCGCATCGCTAACACAAGTGCGCCAAAGCTGAAAAGTAGCAAAGATTCCGGTTCCGGCACCGCGGCCACCGATCCGCCGCCGGAACTGGCCACTAGGTCCAGCAACCCTTGGATATCGCGGTTGGTCACTGTGCCGGAACTGTCGAAGTCACCGATCGCGGCCAACTGAGTCGGATTTAACGAGTTGGTGGATGTGTAGGCGTTCAAATCGGTCAGCGCCGAAAGCATCGACGGAATGTCGGCGGCGGTCACTTGATGATCGAGATTGAAATCGCCGAGGGGGAAAATCTGCTCAAAATCACTCAAGATAATCTGGTCAGGGTCGAACGGGCTCCCAGGTCCGTAGTGGATCAGAAAGGAACCGCCGTTCCCCACCGTCGTCAGCCGCTGGCCGTTGGCGACATTCAAGAACGAACCCATGATTCCGCGGGAATCGAAAACGGTGAAGCTGGTGGCCGGATTGGGAATAAACCCGTTGAGTAACTTGAGCTGCAAATTGCCGCTGAAATTGGCGACGCCGGTGATGTTGACGCGATCGGCGGACGTGGGCCCGCCGATTTCGATTTCGAGCATTCCGTGGCTCAGTTGGAAATAATTGCCGTCGATATCGGTTTGACCGACGGAGTTGCCAGGGGCGAGTGTGCCGTCGTTCGGGACGGTCAGAGAGCGGTGGTAAGATCCCAAGTGCAGAGTGCCAGCGGTCCAAGCAAAGTCTCCGGCGCCGGGAAAGCTGATCTCGCTGGCGGAGAGCGTGCCGCCTTCCAGACTTAACAGGTCGCCGCCAAAAATGTACGTATCGCCGGTGACAAGTTCCCCGCCGGCTTGAACACGCAACGTAGCAGATCCGCCGCTGTTGCCAGGAGCACTGCCGTTGCCCCCAAGGATGAGTTGGCCCGTGTTCGTCCACTTCGAGCCGGCGCCGGCGATTGTGGCCTTTCCCGTCGAGCCGGGCTGTAGGCCGAGGAAGGCGCTCGGGCTTGAAACGCGGCCGCCAGCCATGATACTCAAATTGGCGCTGCCAGATACTCCGACCGCGAGCGTGCTGCCGGCGATCAGTTGCGAATTGCTGTCGACGAGGATGATCCCCGAGCTGCCGGAATTAACTGCAATGAAAACTGCACTGCTTTGCACTAATGCGCCGCCACCGATGTCAATCGCGCCAGCTCCCGATTGGCCGACTGCGAGGATGCTCGAATTGATCCAGCGTGAGTTTGCGCCAGACACACTGGCGGCGCCTTGCGAATTGGCGGAGTCCCCAATGACGCCGTCGGGGCTCGTGACCAACCCGCCAGCGGAAATCTGCAGTGTTCCGATGCCGGTGCTACCGACGTCGATGAACTGGCTAATGCTCCAGCGAGAATTGGGGCCGTCGACGTTCGCGACGCCGTTCCCTGTGGAAGCGGCGCCGATTCGTGCCGTTGAATTCTCGACCAGGCCGCCGGCCAAAATGTTCAGCGTGCCATTGCCTGAATTTCCGACATTCAAGAAGAGGCCCGAATCGATCCAATGGGCGCCTGTGCCGGATATGGTGACGGTGCCATGCGATCCAGCGCTATCGCCGATAGTGCTGCTGCCGCTCGTCACCAGCCCGGCCGCGGAAACTTGAAGCTGACCGGTGCCACCACTACCGACGACCATGTTTCCGGTGTCGTTCCATTGAGACCCTGAACCTGAGACCGAGACGGTGCCCATGCTGCTTGCCAATATGCCAATTTTCGCGGACGCATTTTCGACATATCCGCCCGCCTTGATAGTGAGATTGCCCCGGCCGTTCCCAACAGTCAGCGCCCGGACTGAATCCATTTCGAATTCGTCCCGTCGACAGTGACGTTTCCCAGGCCGTTTTCCGCGCCGATTGTCGTGCCTGCTCTGCACCAATCCGCCACTCGTAATATTCAGATTGCCGGTGCCAAAGATGCCGATTTCGAAGTCGCCCGTGGCGATCCACGTCGAATTCGCGCCATCGACGGTGACCGTCCCCACAACCGAGGAATCAAAGTAGCCGACTTCGGCCGAAGTGCTTTCCACGCTACCGCCGCCGCTGATGCTCAGCGTGCCATCGCCGCGATCGCCTACAAAAATGCCTCCCGAGTTTTTCCACTTGGACATGGGGCCGGCGACGGTGACGCTGCCGTTGCTGTTTTCAATTTTGCCAATTACGGCAGAAGTGTTTTCGACATAACCACCGGCCGTGATGTTGAGCGTGCCCTGTCCGTTGCCGACGATGAGTGATCCGGTTTGGATCCATCGCGAATTAGAGCCGTTTACGGTGACGTTTCCGTCGCCATTTTCAGCGCCGATCGTGCCGTCGCCATTCTGGACCAACCCACCATTGGTGATATTGAGAGTGCCAAAGCCGAAAACACCGACCTCAAAGTTGCCTGTCGCAATCCACGCCGAATTAGCGCCGTCCACGCTGGCCGTTCCCACGACAGGCTTGTCGAAATAACCGATCTCACCCGTCACGCTTTCGACACGAGCGCCGCCGGAGATGCTGAGCGATCCGTTGCCTCGGTCGCCGACAAACAACGCGCCTGAATTCTTCCACTTGGAAGTGGGGCCACTGATGGTGACGGTTCCCATGCTATTGGCGAGACTTCCAATCACCCCCGACGCATTCTCGACGTAGCCGCCGCCGGTGATGCTGAGCGTACCGTGGCCGTTGCCGACGATCAGCTCGCCTGTCTGAATCCACCTTGAATTTGATCCGTCAATGGAAACATTGCCGACACCGTTTTCAGCGCCGAGGGTGCCGTTCACATTTTGCACGAGTGCGCCATTGGTGATGTTTAGCGTCCCTGAACCGAATACACCAATCTCCAGGTCGCCGAAGTCATTCCAGGCCGAATTTGCGCCGTCTACGGTCGCCATTCCCGTCGTGTGGTCAAAGTAACCGATTTCTCCCGCGCCACTGTCCACTCGACCGCCGGTCGCCCACATTCAGTGTCCCATTGCCTCGATCGGCGACGAACAAGCTGGCCGAGTTGATCCACTTCGAACCAGTGCCCGTGACCGAAACGTTTCCGTTACCACCGGCAGCCTTGCCGATTAAGCTACCGGCACTTTCTACATCACCGCCGCCCGTAATATTGAGCACTCCAGTGGCTTCGTTTCCGACGGCAAGCTGCCCGGTGATCTTCCATCGCGAACCAGCGCCGTCGACATTCGCCGTGCCATTGCTGCCGGCCAGGTTGCCGACCCAGGCGTCAGTGCCGACGTCGACGTGGCCGCTGGCCGCGATGTTCATCGTGCCGGTTCCCGAGCTGCCGACAAATACTTCGACCGCCGTGAGCGATGAGCCGGCCCCCGTGATCGTCGCCGTGCCGGTAGTGCCCGCATTGAAGCCGATGTGCGTGCGATCGGTGAGGATGTCGCCGTTGTTCTGAATCGTCAGGAAGCCTGTACCGGCCATGCCGATTTCCAGCGATGGATCGCCGATGATGAGTCCCCCGGTCGAGACCGTCAGCGCGCCGGTGCCGTTCGCGACCGCGCCGACGGCGAATTCCGATTGGAACGGGACGCTGACGATGCCATCAGTAATTGTCAGCGCCCCGCTCCCGACGTTAAAGATGCTGTGGGGAACGGTGCCGACCGACACGGCGTCGAACTGGGTCGTCGTGTAGACATGGCTGTTCAAATCGAAGGTGACGAAGTCGTCTTCCACGACGAGGCCCAGGTTGGTGGCGTTCGCCGTGAAGCTGACCGTGTAATTGGGCAAGCTGAACATTCCGCTTGAGAGTCCGAAGTGGGCGTAGTCGCCGCCGCCGGGCACGACGCCGCCGGTCCAATTGGCGGTCGAGCTGAAAGTACCGCCGGAGGAGCTGCGCCAGCGAATGTCCGCGGCTTCGACTCGCGCGGCCACGCACCAAAGAATTAGCAAGCCGAGGAGCCGGCATACCCTAGGTAAGTTGCCCAGACGACGCGCACACGAGCAGGCCATCGCAACCTCCGCTCATCATCACGAGAGTGTCGGCAGGAACCTTCGAGTCGCCGTCGGTTCGCGTTCATTAGCCGACGGAAAGGAAAACGTGTGGCACGGAGCAGCCTGGAATATAGACGCGGGGACGGCCCGATTCAAGAAAAAATGGTTGGCGGGAATGGACCGAATAATGCCATTACTGAACCCGGGGCTGCAAACTGCCGCCGCGGCCACCGGCGAGGACGGTCGAGAGGAGGCTTGTGACATTCACCACCGCCGTTCGCAATAATTGTGCGGGCCTTCTGCTCGTAATACCGGTCACTGCAGAATCACCAACCCAAGACCAAACGGTCCTGGCGGCTGTGACCGGGGCGACGGCAAAGGGCTGTCCACGGGGTCTAAGAGCCGAGCAGTGGGAGGCATTGCTCCCCCACGGCGTGGGGAATTGCAACGCAATTCTCGGCGGCTATTTCTTAGCTCTGTAAGTGGCGCAGCAAGCCGCGATCTGTTTGCACTTCCGCGATTTCGCCAACGCCCTACAATTGACGTACACATGACCGGGGCCACGGCCGACATTGGCTCGGCTCGGCTCGCGGAGCTGGCCGAGCGATTGAATGCGCAAGACGGCTACGCCGAAGTGATCGCCAGTCTGCGGGCAGGACATGGCGGGGCGCTGGGCGGAGTCTGGGGGTCGAGCTGCGCTGGTGGCGGCGAATTTGCTCGGGCAGCTGGCAAGCCGCGCCCGTCAGGCAGCGGAGCCCCGCACGCTCGTCGTCGTTTGTCCGCGTGCAGGCGATGTCGACGATTTCTGTGATGACTTGGCAATCTTCGCTCCGCAACTGTTGGCGCCCGTTGTAGGAGTCGCCTCCTACACGATCGAGAAATTCCCGGCGTGGGAATCGGCCCCTGGCGATCACAATATTCAGGACGAAGCCCACGGCGATCGACTGCGCGTGCAGAAGTTGCTCGGGAGCAATTCCGTTTTAGCACGGGGTGTCACTGCTGGCTCGTTCAGCAGTGGAAACTTCACTGGCGCTCAAAGCACTGCTGGGCAAGCCAGCAGTGGCACCCAAGAGCAAGCTGTACCCAATCTCATCGTCACCAGCATCCAGCGCTTTTGCAGCCGGTGCCGCCGCCGGAATTGCTGGCGCGACAAACCCGGCGTTTGCACGTCGGCGATGAAATCGATCCCACCGCCTTCTTGCGCTGGCTGGCAGAAAATGGATTTCAGAACACCAGCGCCGTCGAACTGCCCGGCGAGTTTTCGCCGCGCGGCGGCATCATCGACGTGTTCGCACCCGATTGGTTTCATCCGGTGCGGATTGAATTGTTCGGCGACACGATTGAATCGATCCGGCAATTCGAAGTTAGCACGCAGCGGAGTTTGGAAACGCTGGAGACGGTCGATATCACGGCGCTTCCAGAGAGGGTTCAGGGTTCAGGGTTCAGCGGCCAGTCGACGCGATCCGTTAGCGCGTCGCGGCTAAACCAGGATGCGATCGATTCACCCGTTCACCCCTTCACACGTTCACACGTTCGCGCTCCTGTCGCTGACGCTCCGGGCTCGGCATTCCCCATTCCCCATTCCCCAGTTCCCATTGATTCCACGCACTTCGCCTCATACCTTCCGCCCGGTTCCTGGTTCCTGCTGATCGAGCCTCACGAGATGCAAGAAGAGGGCCGGCATTATCGCCAGCGGCTGGAGCGGCCGCAGGAAGTGCATGACCTCGACGATACACTGGCCAGCATTTATCGGTTTCCTTCCGTCACGGCGGCGGCAGTGGCCAGCGGTTCGATGGAAGCAGAATGTCAGTTGCGGATCGAAAGCGTCGAGCGTTTCAGCGGCGACATCGGCAAGGTGCGCGAGGAACTAGACACCGTGGGTCTAGGCTACGAAGTGCATCTGGTCTGCCCGACGGAAGCGGAAGTCGAGCGGCTGCGCGAAATCTTCGGCACAACGAGGCTCGCTCAGGCTGGCCAATTGCATTTTCCGATCGGTCGCTTGCAGGCCGGTTTTCGTTTGGTCAGCGAACGGATTGTGCTGGTTTCCAGTGCGGAGTTGTTCCACCGCACTGAATTGAATCGCCCCGCTCGCCGGCGGCTGGGACGCGTGATCGACAGTTTTTTGGAGCTGCGCGAGGGCGATTATGTGGTGCATCTGTCGCACGGCATCGGTCGCTATCGTGGCATGAAGCTGCTCGAAAAAAACGGCGCGGTCGAAGAACATCTGGAAGTCGAGTTTCACGGCGGCACGCGCATTTTTGTGCCGGCCTCGAACATCGATCTGGTGCAAAAATACATCGGCGGCAGCAAAGCCCGACCCAGTCTGGCGCACATCGGCGGCCGGATGTGGCAACGGCAGAAGGAAGCGGCGGCGCGGGCCGTGGTCGATCTGGCTGCCGACATGCTCTCGGTGCAGGCGCTGCGCGCTTTGCGACCCGGCATTCAATTCGCCCCCGATTCCGAATGGCAGCGCGAGTTCGATGCTGCATTTCCATATCGCGAAACGCCGGACCAACTAAATGCGATTGCTGCCATCAAACATGATATGCAACAGCCGCGGCCGATGGACCGCTTGCTATGCGGCGACGTCGGCTACGGCAAGACGGAATTGGCAATTCGCGCGGCGTTCAAAGCGGTCGACGCCGGTTATCAAGTTGCGGTGCTGGTGCCAACCACGATCTTGGCCGAACAGCACCGCCGTACGTTTACCGAGCGGATGGCGGAGTTTCCGTTCCGCATCGACGTGCTCAGCCGCTTCGCCACCGATAAACAGCAGCGCGAAACGATCAAGGGTTTGATCGACGGCTCGGTCGATATCGTCATCGGCACGCATCGCCTGGCGCAAGTCGATGTGAATTTTCAAAACCTGGGCTTACTGATCATCGACGAAGAGCAACGCTTCGGCGTCGATGTCAAGGAACGGCTCAAAGCGCTGCGGGCCACGGTCGATGTACTCACGATGACCGCCACGCCAATTCCGCGCACGCTGCACATGTCTCTCTTGGGGCTGCGCGACATCTCTAACTTGGAAACGGCACCGGAAGATCGGCTCGCCGTAGAAACGCGTGTGACACGGTTTGATGAAGAACTCATCCGTCACGGCATCGTGCGCGAGTTGAACCGGAACGGTCAGGTGTTTTTCGTCCACAATCGGGTGAATGACATCGAACTGCTGGCCGCCAAATTGCAACGCATTGTGCCGGACGCCCGCATTCGTATCGGCCACGGTCAGATGCCGGAGCATCAGTTGGAGCAAGTGATGTTCGATTTCGTAAATCACAAGTTCGACATTTTGCTGGCAACGACGATCGTCGAAAGCGGGCTCGATATTCCTAACGCCAACACGATTTTCATCGACGAGGCCGATCGCTACGGTCTGGCCGATTTACACCAGTTGCGCGGCCGCGTGGGGCGCTACAAACACCGGGCGTACTGTTATTTGCTGATCGATCAGAATAAATATCTGTCGACCGCCTCCGCCAAACGATTGCGGGCCATCGAAGAATTCAGCGACATGGGGGCCGGTTTCGCCATTGCCATGCGCGATTTGGAAATCCGTGGCGCCGGCAACATTCTGGGCACCCAGCAAAGCGGCCACATCGCCACGATCGGTTACGAGTTGTACTGCGAACTGCTGGAGCAAGCAGTCCGGAGAGCGAAACAATTGTCGCCGCGTGAAACGGTTGACGTCCGCCTCGATCTGCCCGGCGAGACGTTCATCCCACGCACCTATGTGCCCGACATGCGGATGAAGATCGATCTCTACCGCCGACTGACGCGCGTGACTACGCCGGAAGAAACCGCCGATTTGAAAATCGAAATGCTCGATCGCTTCGGCCCGCTGCCGACGCCGGTCCAGCGGATGGTGAAATTTGCGGAGCTGCGGGTGGCATCGGCTCGCTGGCAGATTGAATCGGTTGGCCGGGAAGAAGGATATATTGTCTTCCAGTTCGCCAGCCGCCCAAAAATCGAGGAGTTGAACCGTGCCAATCGCGGCCGTTTGCGAATTGTCGATAATCGCAGCGCCTACCTGCCACTCGACAAGCGACTGACCGATTCCGACGTGCTGCTAGCAACCGTAGAATCGGTCTTGTGCCCCAGGTGACGTGCCCGCTATCATCCCGCCCCCGTCGAGCGGCTCTTTTCGTCTGATCAAAGCAATCATCATTCACGGCTGCCTGTGGGCGCACCTTTTATTCTGTCGTGCTGTGCCTGACTCTGGGACTGCTGGCCACCATGTGGCTGCGGCCAGGGATTGCGCAAGATTTGATTGATTTGGCCCACAGCGTGGTGCGCGCTCAATCGCCCGATCCGCAATCGGTTCCCCAAGCGGTGCCGTTCGGTAATCAGCCGTACGACAACATGCCCGGACCGCCCGCTCAACCGACGCCGGTCACGCGACCTGTAAGTTGGCCCGGCACGCCGGTCGATTCTTATAGTGGCACAGTGAACGGCGCCGGTGGAAATAACGCGGGTGTTGTTTCGTCGTATGGCACGAATCCGAATCAACCACGACCGGGAATTACGGTGTGGGATCCGAACACCCGCAGTGTCGTTCCGTGCAGAGCTCGAATAGTTACGCAACGTCGCCGTCGAATAATTCCAGCGCGCCACAGACGCAGCCGCCCGGCAGCGCATTTTTACCACACGCTACGCCGGATGGTCCCGGAGGACTTTATCCGCCGAACGTCGCGCCGCCAGCGACAATGCAACTCGCGCAACTTCCAGCGCAAACCGGTCCCTTTCCCGCGATGCCGCCGCAACAGCAATTGCCCTACGGACAGGCACAGCCACCGGCTCCCTACGGCCAAACGCCGCAATACACGCCGACGCAGCCCCCTGTTTCGATGCCCGCAACTGCGACGCAACCCAACGCCGGTCCGCAGCCGTATCCTACAACGTCGGCCATTACGCCGCCCTACAATCCGTCGCCATCAAATCTGCCGCAGCCGCCCCCGGCCACCGGCCTGTCGGCTCAACCCATTTTCAACGCACCCAATGTGCAGGTGCTGCCGGGCGAGCCGAAAGACATTCCCGATTCGCAAATCATCGCCAAAGTCGGCACGGAAGCGATTTTGCGCAGCGACATCAAGGCGCTGACCTACGCAGTGCTGCAGCAAAAGAAATTCGATGTGCCGCCCGATCAGATGGAACAGTTTTTCGCCATGGCTGAGCGGCCGCTGCTGAAGCAATTGGTCGAGATGAAGATGGTTTACAACGACGCCGTCCATAGTATTCCGGCCGATGGGATGAAGAAAATTCAGGCCGAAATCGGCGGTTCGTTCGATAAAGAACAACTGCCAAAGCTGCTGGAGGCCAACGGCGTAAGTACTCGCCAGGAACTCGAAGCAAAGCTCCGCCAACGCGGCAGTTCAATCGAATGGGAACGGCGTTCGTTCTTCGAAAAAAATCTCTACGGCGGCTGGATGCGCGAGAAGGTGAAGCACGACGATGAAATTTCCGCCGCCGAAATTCTGGCTTACTACACCCAACACATGGCCGACTACGAATTCCCGGCCCAAGCCCGCTGGGAGGAATTGATGGTCAGCTTCAGCCGGTTTCCCGATAAAGACACTGCAAAAGCGACCCTTGCCGAGATGGGAAACGCGGTCATGCAAGGCGCCTCGTTTGCGGAAATTGCCAAGGCTCGATCCGATGGTTTCACCGCAGCCAGCGGCGGCGCATTCGATTGGACCACGCAAGGCAGTCTGGCGGCCAAACAGATTGATGCAGCCGTGTTTCAATTGCCCGTGGGCAGACTTAGCCAGATTATCGAAACCGATCGGGGGTATCACATTATCCGCGTGGTCGAACGCAAAGATGCCGGCCGCAAATCGTTCGAAGAAACGCAATCGGAAATCAAAAAGAAGCTGAAAGACCAGAATCTCGATCGCCAGGTGAAAACCTATTTGGACAATCTGAAAAAGAAAACGCCCATCTGGACCATCTACGATAATCAGCCCGGCGGTTTGGACGGCCCACCGAAGGAATAAAGAACTTTCTCGGCGGTGCGCACATTCCCCCTCCTTGCGAGGGAGATTTGCATGAGCAATAATCGCCGATTATGAAACCGGCAAGGAATGTCGAACTCAAGGCGCGGCTGCACAATCTGGCAGCGGCACGCCAAATTGCTCGACAATTGGCGACCGACGCTGCCGGCGTGCAACTTCAGGTCGACACCTATTTCGTCTGCCCGCACGGTCGGATGAAACTGCGTGAGATCGACGGCCGCACGGCACAACTCATCTGGTACGAACGCCCCGATCTGACCGCCTCGAAAGACAGCGATTATCTAATTGTCACAGTGCCGCCGACTCGCGCCTGCATTTGAAAGCGGAAATGGGCATCTGTGTCGTCGTCTCCAAGCGGCGCGAAATCTTTCTGCGCGACAATGTGCGAATCCATCTGGATCAGGTGGAACAGCTGGGAACGTTCATCGAATTCGAGGCCGTGCTGGGCGAACGCCTGAGCGAGCCCACCGGCCGCCGTCAAGTGGCGGAGCTGCGAAGACATTTTGGCATTGAGGATGACGATTTGCTCGCCAAATCGTACGCCGATTTGCTGCTTGATAAGCAGGCGACCAGCGGAATCATGCCCGGTAAACTTTAGCCGCAGGGCAACGCCCTCCGGAGAATCGCCACTGAATTTCAAATTGTGTGGGAATTCTCTGGAGGCTGTTAGCCACCGGCTGTATCTTGAATATTATTGTGTTTCCGCTAACTGCTAAGTGCTGACTGCCAACCGTTATCCGCAATCGGCGAATTGTCGTCTCGCCTTTCGCTCGCTACACTTCAATATCTCGCCACGGTTGCCGCAGCGGCGGAGCAAGTGCTCGAATTTTGCTCCGTGCCCTCCGTGTCTCTGTGGTGAATTCCTGACTCAAAATCTCTGCGTTCTTCCGAAAGGCAGCCGCCAATGGGCGAGCAAGCAAAACTGTTCTTTAACGGTCGCGACCTGGAATTGCCCATCGTCACCGGCACCGAGCACGAAAGCGCCGTCGATATTTCCAAGCTGCGGGCCGCCACCGGCCTGATCACAATGGACGACGGCTACGTGAACACCGGCTCGGTGGTCAGCAAAATCACGTTCCTCAATGGCGAGCAAGGCATTCTGCGTTACCGGGGCTATCCGATTGAAGTGCTGGCCGAGCGCAGCGATTTTGTCGAAACCAGCTACTTGCTGATTTACGGAGAGCTGCCGAACCAAGAACAACTGGATTATTTCCGCACTTCGCTGCAGCGGCACACGATGCTGCACGAAGAAATGAAGTCGTTCTATGACGGCTTCCCGCGCGACGCCCATCCGATGGCAATTTTATCGAGCGTGGTCGGGGCGCTCTCTACGTTCTATCAAGATTCGCTCGACCCACGCGATGCCCGGCAAGTGGAGATTTCGGTCCATCGCCTCATGGCCAAGCTGCCGACCATTGCCGCGTACAGCTACAAGAAATCGACCGGCCAGCCTTTCATGTACCCGCGGAACGATTTGGATTACGTGCAGAACTTTTTGTATCTGATGTTCGGTGTGCCGTGCGAAGAATACATTGTCGATCCCGATTTTGTCGAGGCGCTCAATCTGCTGTTTATCGTGCATGCCGATCACGAACAGAATTGCAGCACCAGCACCGTGCGGATGGTCGGATCCAGCGACGCCAACTTGTTTGCCTCCGTTTCCGCCGGCATTTGCGCGTTGTGGGGTCCGCTGCACGGCGGGGCTAATCAGGCCTGCGTCGAAATGTTGGAACAGATTCGCGCGGATGGCGGCGATGTGAAGAAATACGTCGAGCTGGCTAAGAAAAAAGATTCCGGCTTCCGGCTGATGGGCTTTGGTCACCGTGTTTACAAAAACTTCGATCCGCGGGCCACCATCATCAAGCGCACTTGCGACAAGTTGCTGTCGAAAATGAAAATCCGCGATCCAATTTTCGATATCGCCCAAGAACTAGAAGCCGCTGCCTTGAAAGACGATTATTTCATCGAACGCAAACTCTACCCGAACGTCGATTTCTACAGCGGCGTCGTCTACCGCGCCATGAATATTCCCGTGAACATGTTCACGGTGCTGTTCGCCATCGGCCGCCTGCCCGGCTGGATCGCCCACTGGATGGAAATGCACAACAGCGGCCCGAAAAAAATTGCCCGCCCCCGGCAAATCTACAACGGTGCTCTGAAGCGCGATTATGTGCCGCTAGAGAAACGCGGGTAGGGATGCCTTGCTGCGCGGAGCTCATTCGATGGCAGAAGTACTTTCGGTTGATAGAATCGATGAAATGTTGCGGTTAATTTTTGCGCAATTGAAGCAGATGGGTGGAACCGCAAGAGGTAAGGATCTACTCGCCGCTGTCGCGCCGAAATTGAATCTAACGGATTATGAGAAAGAAACTACTCGGACCGGCGCAGTGCGATGGGACACACACGTGCGGTTTTACACGACCGACTGTGCTCGGGCTGGTTATCTTACAAAGTCCGATGGGCAATGGACACTGACGGAAGCAGGTGAACGTGCGCTTGCTTTGCCACCAGGACAATTAATCAGGTCCGCACAGTGCGCGTATCGACGCTGGCGCAAAGCTCAGGCTGAACGAACCGACGCGAACCCCTCGGATACTGAAATCGCAGACGAGGCTGCCGAACGGCAAGCCGTATATGAGAACGCAAAAGAGGCCGCACGAACCGAAATCGATGAGCATATCAACGATATTCCACCGTACGATTTCCAACGCCTCGTTGCCGAATTACTTCGGGCGATGGGCTACCATGTACCCTACGTAGCCCCTCCGGGACCAGACGGTGGAATTGACATCGTCGCTTATAAGGACCCCCTTGGAACCACAGCGCCTCGAATCAAAGTCCAAGTCAAGCACCGCGACCAGAAGGTGACAGTAAAGGAAGTTCGTGAGATGGAGGGTCTCCTTCGTAAAGAAGGAGACATTGGTTTGATTGTGTCGTCCGCCGGATTTACCGGCGATGCCGAACGAGAAATTCGTTCCTCCACTCGGCATATCGAAACGATGGACTTGAACCGGTTAGTGCAGCATTGGCAAGAGCATTACGACCGGCTTAGTGAGTCTGGCAAGATTCTGCTTCCACTTGTCAAAGTTCACTTTCTTGCACCGGAAGACGAGTCATAGGCATCGATCGAAGAATTGTCCTCGCTTTTGCGGCAGATTAGAATAGATCGTCGCCGTTTCCGAATGAGGAACACGTGATATGGACAAACTAACCGTCGATCCGACTACTGGCGCTATACTCGCTGGCTTGAAGCATAGCGTCGAACTGTTCGACGCTTCCGGCCAGTCGCTGGGATGGTTTCATCCCTATGGATTCTATGTTCCGCCGTTTACCGACGAAGAACTCAGCGAGTCGGAAAACGAGCCGGGTCGGCCGCTGGCTGATATTCTGGCCGATCTGGAGCGGCTCAAATGAAGTATACCGTCGTGTGGGTCCGCACGGCGGAACGCGCCCTCACTAGTATTTGGATGGGTAGTGCCGATCGGCGGCGCAGTGACGGATGCAGCCCAGCAAATCGATCTTGTGTTGCAGACAAATCCCGACCAAGTGGGCGAATCTCGAGAATCGGGAAAGCGGATCACCCTTCAATCGCCGTTGGGATGCACCTTTTCGGTTCATCCTGAAGACATGCTCGTGCGCGTCCTTCGCGTTTGGAGCATCGAACGACGATAGGCCAAAAACTCGTTCAGATCATTTGAAGCTCGTAGCGACCACTCACTTCGCCTCGGCAAATTCCACGGTTTGCGTATGTTCCTGTCCATCGGCGGTGATCGTCACTTCGGGAACGTGAAAGTTCTGCGTGCCGAAACTGTAACTGACCGGGTCGTCAGGCGCCCAAGTCCACTCATACACGCCATGGGCATCGGCCTGCTTGGGGATTTTCGTCTCCACTACGTTCGGATGCTTCATGTTGTACAGCGACTCTTTGTCGCGCCACCGCACAATTTGCACGCCAACTTTCGGAACCGGTGCGCCGTTGCTACCGACAAACCGAATCCGCAGCGTTTGCCCAGGTTTCATCTGAAAATCGACGGGTTGCATTTCGGGCTGGAGATCGACGATTTCCATTTGCGGCATCCAACCTTTGGCCACTACCGTAATCATCATGGGCCCGGGCAATAGCGGAGGTAAGCGGTAAGTTCCTTCCTTGTCGGTGTGAACCTCCTGTTGCGGGCGGTGTTCCCAGTACGGTCGGTCGCCCCAAATGACGACCGCTCCTTCTACCGGCTTGCCGTCAGGATCGGTCAACTTGCCGGTGACTCGAATGCCACGCTGCATGACAATCGCCGCAGTCTGGGCTTTCAAATCTTCGGCGTTCACCGACTGGTTGTGTTGCAGATCGCCCCACGTAGCGTCGCTGATGTAATCGGGATGCGTGAGCTTGACGAGCACATTGGTCTCGTGCCCCTCTGGCACATTGTCCAGCGACCACCGTCCCTCTGCATTGGTGATTCTGGCCGTGTCGTCTTCCGCAAGCCAGATGTCGAATTCAGGCCGCGTGACCTGCTGTTGCTTTTGGCCGTTGAAGTTTGCATTGTGGAGGGTCAGGCTGGCTTCGACTTTGACGCCTTGAATCGGTTTGCCATCCGCATCGCGGATAACACCGCCAATCGTCGTTCCCTTTGGCAAGCGAAACGTAAACTCGTCGGGAATCTGATCTCCATCGATCTGCTGATCGGGCCACCACTGCGTCCACAAGAGCACGTAGCCTTCCTGCCGCGCCCAGATGCGAACGATTTCAATCGTCTTAGGCAGCTCGATGTCAACCTGCCCCTGTGCATTGCATTGACAATCGTGGTTTGCTTTGAAGTTCTTTTCCTGGGTCCAGATCGAGGAATGAACTTTCGCCCCTGGCATGGCGCGTCTGTCTGCATCGACGATACGAATTCGCATGCTCCCTTTTGTCGCCGTCTGCCCGCGCTGGGGGATCGGCGTGGGCGTGGTCTTTTCGGCCTGTTCGGCGATGAATCGTTTGAAGCGCTCCAATTCTTCTTGATTCGCGACGGGCGGCTGTGGGTCTTCTGCCCGCGAGATGGTGTTCATTGCCGCTATGAAAAGCAAAGCCATTGTCAGCAATGCAATCCGATCACGTTTCATCTCGAGAATGATACGCTGCATGACAAGACCCTCACGCCTAGCTGGTAATTGAGAACTGACTTAAATACTCAACCGATCACCGACGGACGTTGCCGCTCCACACCTTGGATGGGAATTGGCGGCAGCGGTTGCTTCCGTAATGGCTTCGGCAGGCATTCAGTTTATCGCTTCTGGATCGGCGCGACAAATCTGAAGCCAAATTCTTGCGCAGCCTGCGTGCTTACCGCCCTCAGTTCACCCTCAGATATCGCAAGAACCAGAAAAGCTGACAATCCAGCCCTGGCACAAAACGTCCCTTGACAAAGTGGACATTGGAATACTATAATGCACGCGGGACTCTGAATTCCCTGTCGAGCACCTGCGCGAGATGTCTTGAGTTGCGGCGCGGCCCATAGTTTCCAGCCGGCAAGACTGCGGACTCGCCAGTAACTTCGACGGCCGGTCTTTGACAATTGAGCAATATTTTTCCCAGCCTCGGGTTTGGCTGCCCGAGGTTGGGCCGGACTGCGCCGGCGGAGGAATTGAACCGCAGGGGACGCAGAGTTTCGCAGAGAGAGCGCGGAGCGATCAAGCATGGTTTTATCATTCTCTGCGCAACTCTGCGCCCTCCGCGGTGAAGATTCCGCTTGTCAGCCAGTCGGCGCGGCAGGGTAAAGTGATGACAAAGTGTTGGGCAAAAAAGGCTGGTTTTTACGAGAGTTTCGCGCGAACATTTTACCCTCGATTTTTATTTTTGGTGCGCAGGCGTGTCAGTGGTCCGTGGTCCGTGTCACAGTCATGTCGCAATGTTTTTCGAAAACGGCTTGTTTTCCAGACCCGTTTCACAAACATCGCCACATCGATTTTTATTTTTTGTACGAGTGCTTCCCGCGCACTTTCCTTTGCGAATGACTAGGGACCGAGCGGTTTCCGAACGACACAGTCGGGCTTGCAATAATCACACTTGCGAACTTGCGGCGACAGGCGATAAACTTATTCGTGGCGAGCTGGCCGATACCGACTTTGCCGCTGTCGGTCAGGCAAAACCCTGACCTACGCACCCGTAGCTCAATTGGATAGAGCATCAGTCTTCGGAACTGAGGGTTGGGGGTTCGATTCCCTCCGGGTGTACCTGACTGATGAGCCCTTCGGCGTTTACCGCTTCGGTGTCGCTGACCCCAACGACATAAATATCAACATCATGAGCCATCGAAAGTAGCCATGCGTCTCCGCTTCACCATCCGCGATGTGATGAAATGAACCCCAGCCCGACGCATGGGCAATTGCAAATCCTTTTGGAGAGGTCGCATGAAACGTTATCTAGCCTGGTTCGTGCTGGCCGTGACGAGCATTGCATCGACAGCTGCTTTTGCCCAAGACAAAGCTGCAATCAAGAAGGACATGGAGCAATTGCAAGGCGAATGGTCGATGCTCATGCCAGACGGAAGCGGCAAGACGATTTCCGATTCCAAACGGGTATGTAAGGGCGATGAAACGACCGTCACATTTGGCGGGCGGTTAATGATGAAAGCAAGGTTCACCGTTGACCCATCAAAGAAGCCAAAGACGATTGATTATGAAATTCTTGACGGCGAAGGGAAGGGCAAAAAGCGCCTAGGAATTTATGAACTTGATGGCGACACGGTGAAATTCTCGTTTGGGCCACCGGGTACCGAGCGGCCGACGAATTTCAGCACGAATCTGGGCGATGGACGCACTCTATCGATGTGGAAACGGGACAAGGCGAAGTAAACCCTACTGCTGCGCGCCGTAATATCTTCAATATCCGTCTCCGCAAACTGCCGGTTTTCGCCGTCGCGATTGTACGTTGCCCCGCTCGGCAGACGATGGCATAGCGTCACTGTGCAGCCTTCCGAGCGAGCAGCAGAATCTCGTTCCTAATGTCCTTGAGGTGGAAGAGCGTCTGTCAGGTTGGTACTTGGTGAACGGCATCAGGCGTGCGTATCCTCAATAGAACCGGAGGCAACGAGGTGCGCGGCGAAGTTTGCCCCGGCGGCAAACTCAGATTCTTGCCCCTAATTTCAGCAAACATGCTTTGCCGCGTGTAAACCTTGCCAAACGTTTTCACCTTCTTTCAATTACAACCGGCGCGTTGGGATACTTCCATACGGATTGTGCGGGTCGCACGTACTTCCGCCGCTGTAAAGCCTTTTGCAGGATGTTTGACGCGCTCTAAATCGTGATCTATATTGCACGTGGCCACGAATTCTAGACCCAACTTCGCGGCCAGATCCACACGATGGAGCGACCCGCAAATTTAGCCTTCCTAGTGCATCGGCTCGGAAATTGCATGATGCGATAACTGCAAGGTCGAGACGCTGGCCTGACTCCCTTCAGGCCGGCTCGAAGTGGCTGAACCGCTTCGGAATTTCTCGTTGCCGCGCAGGACGCCGCTAGCAATAACCTGCCCATCGACCGGGTGCACGCCGCGACGGTACAGGACGACTGTCGGTTAGGCGCAACCAACAGCAGGTAAATCTCCATGATGCGGCTAAGTCGCGGCGCTCATGCGCTGGTGTTGGGTGTTGTCGTTTCGTTCCTGTCGTCGGTGGCCTTCGCTCAAGGGCCGGCGCTTACTCCGACCGCGGCCACCCAAACGCCGGTCGCCATTCCGAATGCGATTGCGGCACCGGTTGTAGCGCCCACGTCGATCGCCGGCGCTTTGGAACAAGGCCGCACGCTAGAATCGCAGCGTCGCTGGGCCGAAGCTTTCGCCTTGTATGAAGACACGGCTCGGTTGAATTACGGCCAGCCGCTGCCAGAGCTCGAAGCGCGGCTTGACGTTGCCAAGATGCACTTCGACATCGGTCGCCGCTATGCCGATAGCAGCTTCCGCAAGGATGCCAAGTCGCTTTCCGACACCGACGCACTAGAGTTGTACACCGACGCCGCCACGAAACTGCAATCGCACTATGTGCAAAATCCCGACTGGGCGGCCCTCGTGACGCGCGGCACGAACGATTTGGAAATCGCCCTGCATGACCAGGCGTTTCAGGAAAACAATCTTGGCCCGGTGAACCCGGATCGAGTCGATCTGTACCTGCGCGAATTGCGAAAGCAGCAGGCGCAGCATCCGGTGCGATCGCTGAACGACGCCCGCACAGCAATTTGGAATGCAGCCCAAATGGCTCAGTTGCATTTGGCGCTGAAGCCAGCCGCTACGATGTTGGAATACACCGCCGGCATGCTGGGCGGACTGGATGAATACAGCGCCTTTCTGACCAGCGGCCAGCTAAATGACTTATACTCGCAAATCGAAGGCAATTTCGTCGGCTTGGGCGTGGAGCTTAAAGCGGCCGAAGGCGCGCTGCTGATCGTCAATGTCATTCACAACAGTCCGGCAGAACGGGCTGGAATTAAGCCGGGCGACAAAATCACGAGTGTTGGCGGACGCTCTACCGCGGACTTGAACACCGATAAAGCAGCCGAGCTGCTGCAAGGCGTGGAAGGCTCTAGCGCCGAACTGACAGTGGTCACCGACGACGAAGCCCCGCGGCGTTTGGTTGTGCAGCGGCAACACGTCGATGTGCCAAGTGTTGATGATGTGAAAATTGTCGATTCCGATTTCGGCATTGGCTATCTCAAACTGACATGCTTCCAGAAGACCACGAGTCGCGATATTGATAATGCGCTGTATCAGTTGCACCGCGATGGCATGCGAACGCTGATTATCGACCTGCGCGGCAATCCCGGCGGCCTGTTGACCTCCGGCGTCGAAGTGGCCGACAAGTTCATCGATCAAGGCGGCATTGTGAGCACCCGCGGCCGCAGCCCCGGTGAAGATTACAACTACACGGCTCATACATCCGGAACTTGGCGCGTGCCGCTGGTAGTGTTGATTGACGGCGATAGTGCTAGCGCCGCCGAGATTTTAGCCGGCGCACTGCGCGATCACCATCGGGCCACGATCGTCGGCGTTCGCAGCTACGGCAAAGGCTCTGTGCAAGGTATCTTCCCGCTGTCGATTGGTGGCGCCGGCGTGCGGTTGACCACGGCAAAGTTCTATTCGCCCAATGGGCTACAATTCAGTCACGTTGGCGTGACTCCGGATCAGGGTTGGGAAGTTCATACCGCCGCCAAGCCGATCGATGGCAAGATTACTAAACCAGTCAGCACTGGCAAAGCGGACGACACGTTCCTGAACGTCGGTATTCAGGCCGCCCGTCAACAAGTGGCAAGTGGCGCAGCGGTAAATGGGCGTCCGCCTGTTAAATAAATTCGATTCGCTTCAAGCCCATGAGTTGCAACCCCTGGGCTTTTGGTGCGCGGCCAATTTCTCTCCGCTGCGAATAGCTAGCACAGCAGCGGTTTTACTTTGGTCCTTCATCGCCACGGTCTTCCCAGACTTTTTTCTTGGCTTTGAGTAAGCGGCTGGTGTAGTCGTCGGCTGCTTTCTCGGCTTCTGATTGCGGTGGGACGCCCGGTGATGCGGATCCGCCGCGACCGCCACTATCTTTCTCACGCTGCCCTTCCCCGCCCTGGGAAAGCGTTCCGATGTCTGGCGCCGGGGCGTCGGGTGGAGGTTCGAAGCGAGCCCCGGCGCGACGTTCTTCGATCTGTGCGGCGACGGCGGCTTTGCGGCTGCGCAAACGTTCGATGACTTCCACCTGCACGGGTTCTGGCTCGCGACGCAGAATTCGATCGCGCACCCGACCTAACAGCGGCGGCAACCATTCGAAGCTGACATGCACACGGCGAACAAACACATCGGCGAAAAACAAACACGCTGCCACGAGCATCAGCAAGTGCCAAATGTCCTGGCTACTGGTGGCTTTCGCGAAATTGTGTCGATATGTATCGAACTCCAACAGCGCCGGCAAACCGGTTCCTTTTTTATCTTCGATTACCTGCCCCGCTTCGTTCGTTCCCTTCGCCGGCAGACTGGCGAGCCCGTGAATTAGCCCTTCATTCGTTTCACGATCGAGATACTCCGCCGAGTATGGTACGTTGACGCCTGAAAGAATCGGCGCCATGCCAGCGCCGGGGTTCAACATCAAAAAGTAGCTGCCCGATTGCGGCGAATCGAACTCGCCGACGTAACGGCCGGGAGCTGTCTGACGGATTTTCAAATCGATCGGCTTCATATCAGGCCCGACGACGCTCCCGCTCATGCTGAGGAAATTGAGGAACTCGTCGTTTTTATCGAGCGCCGTGACGGTAACGCGCACTTTGCCGTTTTCCAGATCGGTGGTCACGGTGAATTTGCCCTGATCGCCGCTGGGCGCATCGACCAGCGTACAATCTGGCTGTACAGCTTGTCGTAGTTCGACCAGTCGTTCCAACCGGCTGCCCAGCGTTTGCCGGCATCGGTCGTAAGGGCCACGGTTTTGCCCAGACCATAATTCCAGCCGGCGAGAATTGTGCGGTTCGCTTCCGTTGATGCCGTGGGTCCGACAGGCGAAATCATGGCGACTTCCACCAGCGGATTTTCTTTTTTGTTCGTCAGTACGTAACCGGTAATGGGCGGCAGTGAGTCGCCAACGCCTTTGAGCATTTCGTGTGGGAAGGTTATTTGCGGTTGAAAGCCGTCTTTGCGTTCAAAGATCAGCGGCTGCGAAACCACGCGGGCTTCCTTTTGATAAATGCGCGGCAGCGCGTTCGGCGAAGTCGGTTCGTAGTACTTGCCGCCGGTGGACAGCAGCGATTTGCTGCATCTTAGCGCAGTTCCGTTTGGCCGTGTCCGCCAAAAAGACCAATGGCAACAGTGGTGATTTTGATTTTTGCCTTTTGAAAGCCAGCAATCACGCTTGGGCTGGGGCGGTGAAGGGTCGCCATCACTAATCAAGATCGCATGTTTCACAGCGACTTCGGGCGGCAGATTGTTGAAGTCGTTCAAAATCTGTTTCAGCGAACTGTCGAAGCCGGGCATATCGCCGGGAACCATGCGATCGATGCGGGCTTTCATGCGACCACGGTTCGTTTCGTCGCCGATCTTTGCGATGCCGTTGCCCCCAGCCGTCCAAAGCCACTGATCGGTCCCTTCCCAGTGGATCACGCCGCAGTAATCTTGCCCACCAAGCGTAGCCAACGCGGCATCGGCAATTTTCTTTTGCCAATGATTGCCGTCAGCCATTTCCGAGGCGTGCATCAGCATCGCCAGCGCACCAATGGGCACGACTTGCTTGTTCTTGATCTGAAAGTCAACCGGCATCGCTTCTTCCACGTCGGTGCCGGTCCAGCCGCCGGCGCCGAAACTGTTCGGTCCGCCCAGCATTACCAGCCCGGAGCCCATTTGCTGCGTGTTGCGCACGAGCATTTTGATTTGCGCTTCACTGAAATCTTCGCGCGGGACGTTCGCCAGAATGACGGTATCGAACGGCTGCAATTCGGCCAGCGACGCGAACAACTCATCACTCGATCTCACCGTCACTTGCAAATTTTCTTTGCGCAGCCGCTTCGACCAAATGATCGAACTCCCCCTTATTCTCGGAATCTTCGATGAGCAGTACCTGCCCCTGCCCGCGGACGTGAGTGAATGTCGTGGCTCGATTGTTCGCGGCCACTGCATCTTGCGCAGGGTCATCGGGAACGAAGCGGGCTTCATAGGTGTAAAAATCGGGGGAATCGATTTCCTCACGCATATTGAAAACTCGTTTGCCGGGCTCTAGCTCCACCGGCTGACGGGCCAATACTTTTTCCGAGTCGCCGGTCTTGCGCGTGATTTCGATTTGGCCTTTTACGTTTCCGCTGGATTTTTGCGTTGCCGTGGCAGTGTTGTTGAGCACCACTCGCACGTCGAATGGCTGACCTCGATTCACATCGGGCGGAATGGTGACGCGCTCTACCGCTACATCGGCTTTTGCCTGATAGCGAATTGGCACAACGTCGATTCCCACTCCGGCTTCGGCCATCGAGCGGGCTTGTTCCATCGCATTGCCGAGGTTTTCGTTGCCATCGGTGACGATGACCACTCGTTTGGCGGCATCCTCGGGGAACGATGCCATCGCCAATTTCAGTGCGCCGGCGATATTGGTGTGGTCGGTTTCAATGCGTGTCTCGGCCGTGCGACTGATTTGAATGTCGTCATCAAACGGCGGATGCTCGAGCGCCGCATCGCGCCCAAAAATGACCACCCCCGCCCGATCTTCGCGGTCTTTGTGACGGTGTTTTTTGATGTCGGCGTTGATCCAATCAACCATCGCCCGCCGCTGCTCTTCCGGAATGCTGACCGACTCATCCAGCAAATAGATGACCGTCAGCTTTTCACTGGTTCGAACCAGTCGGATTTCCGCGAGCGACAGCACGATAAGCGTCAGGACTGCCGTCCGCAGCCCCAACACAAACCACCGCCGAATCGGCCCAAGCCCAGAAATGCTGCGGAAGCTGAACCACCACAGCAGTGGCAGCCCGAGCAGCAAAAGCAGCCAGCCGGGAGAATCGAAAGTGACACGTAAGCCAAACATCAATTGCACCTACATCCGAACGCGCTGCACTCGGTGGTTGTAGCTGTCGAGCACGTGAATTCGGCCTTGGCTATCGCGCACCAGTGCCCAAGGATTGAACAGTTGCCCTTCCTCGCTGCCCGCACTACCCCATGAACCGAGCGACTTTCCGTCAAGCGTGAATTTCTGGACGCGGTGATTGCCAAACTCGCAAACGTAAATATGTCCTTCGTCGTCAAAGGCCAGATTGTAGGGATAAGACAATTGGCCGAGCGCGGTCCCTTCTTGTCCCCACATCGTCAGCAAATGTCCCTCGTTATCGAACACCTGAATGCGGTGATTGCAGGCGTCGGCTACCCAAATGTGGTCCTGATCGTCGATGGCCAAACCTTGCGGACGTGAAAACTGGCCGGGCGCATCGCCGTGGCTGCCCCATTGCAGAATAAATTTGCCGTCGTGTGTGAATTTTTGAACCCGATCAAATTCACCGTATTCCGACACATAATAGTTGCCCTCCTTGTCTTCGACGATGTCGGTCACCAGACCGAATTCACCCGGCCCGCTGCCTTTTGTGCCGCCCAGGGTTCGATCGGTCAACAACACACCTTCGGGCGTGTAGAACAGCACGCGAAAATAATGCGTATCGGCAACCGCTAAATTGCCATCACGATCGATCGATAGCCCAGTCGGTCTTCCGTGCTCGTGTTCCGGTGTTTGCCACGAGCGGATAAAGTTGCCATCGGCATCGAACACCTGAATGCGGGCTGTCATATCAACGATGTAGAGATGATCGTTCTTATCGATCGCCATTGCCCTCGGTTTTTGGAAGCGTCCATCCGATAATCCGCGGCGGCCCCAAACGAGATCGAGCGTGCCAAGCGTGGATTTCTCGCGGTCGCATCCCCCCAGAATCAACAGCAAGACGCACACTGCTGCCAGCACTAAGAAATGTGCTGACCGCAGAACGTGGCGGAAATCTCGCTCTTGACCGCCCTTCGATGGTGCGATGTTCATCATGAAAGCGATTGTAAAGCACCGCCAGCTGCGTGCCAACGAAATGCGCTGCCCGGTCCATCCGGTGTTGCCACAGTATGGCAGGCGATTGTAAGCTACAGGGCGAATGGACTGCCACGGATTTGGGCCTGCGAGGGAAGGAGAAACGGAGTGTTTGTAGCTGCCTCGACCGATTGTTTTCCCGGTGTCCCGCTAGACGAGGCCTTGAGCCGCCTGGTGGATCTCGAATTTAACCGGGTAGAAATCGGCATTCACGCCGACGGTCCCGGGTTTACGCCGGCGGAAGTGCTGACCGATTTCGACCGGGTCATTGCCCAGTGCCGCAATACGCAGCGGCTCACGCCGGTGGCCTACGCCGTTGATCCCGACCCTGGCGAGCAGTATTACGAACAGTTTGCCGCCTGCTGCAAATTGGCCAAAGCGACGAAAGTTGTCGCCATTACGGTTCGCAGCGGCGAGCTTGGAACGCCGTTTAATGCCGAGATCGAACGGTTGCAAGAACTGACTCGAATCGCCGCCGAAGACGGTGTGCTGGTCGGCGTCTTGACGCAGGAAGGTCGTATTTCGCAAGATCCCGACACGGCGGCGGTTCTCTGTCAGCAGGTCAAGGGTTTAGGGTTGACCCTCGATCCGAGCCCTTTCATCTGCGGTCCTCATAAGGGCAGTAATTACGGCCAAGTGTTCAAACATGTGGTCCACGTACATTTGCGCGACACCTCGAAAGACAAACACCAGGTGCGCATTGGCCAAGGCGAAATCGAATACAGCCGATTGATCACTCAACTTTCCATGGTTCACTACAATCGTGCTCTGTGTGTCCACATCACGCCGATGGAAGGTGTCGATCACGTGGGCGAAATGCGCAAGATGCGGCTGCTGCTCGAAAGCCACTTGTAGTTCAGGCTTTAGCCTGAACTACGCCAGGAAATGCGGCCAGATTGAATCGCTGACGAACAGGCCTTCGCGCGTAAGTTTAATTCGCTGGCCATCGTCTGCCAGCAACATGGCAGCGGTAAATTTCTTAAGCGGCACGCGGACAAGTGCATCAATCTCAAAGCCGGTGCGATTGACAAACCAAGAGCGATCGACTCCTTCCAGCCGTCTCAGTCCGAATACCAAGAGTTCGCGAGCCTTTTCTTCAGGTGCCAAACTCTCGCGTTCGGCCACCGGCGATTGGCTTGCCTGCACACTCTGCAGCCATTTTATGACGCTGCGGTAATTGGTCTCCCGCACCCCCCCGACGTGCCGCGCCGCACTAGGCCCCGCGGCAAAATACTCGCCGCCGGTCCAATACACTTCGTTGTGGCGACAGCGTTTGCCGTCCTGAGCGAAGTTCGAAACTTCGTAGTGTTCATACCCGGCGGCGGTTAAAGTGTCGATTGCCGCACCATACAGTGTACGTTCCAATTCTTCGTCAATCCTGGCCAATTCGCCACGCTCCAGACGATTCCAAAACGCCGTCTCCAGCTCGAAAGTTAGACCGTATGTCGAGACGTGATCGGGCGATAACTGTACAGCCGCGTCCAAGTCGCGTTGCCATGATGCGAGCGCTTCGCCCGGGGCGCCGAAGATCAGATCGAGCGAAACATCAATTCCCCGGCAACGTGCTAATTTAATCGCCTGCACAATCGTCGTAATATCGTGATCGCGCTCCAAGATTCGTAATTTTTCTGCTTGAAACGATTGTGCTCCCAAGCTGATCCGTGTGATTCCATACTCGGCCAACAGATCAATCGTCTCGGCATCGATATCCGAGGGATTGGCTTCCACGCTGAACTCGGCCGGTGGGCTCGCGCCCGTCGCCAACGGATACCAGTGCCGAACAATACCCAGCAAGCGCCGCAGTTGATCGCCACGCAAATGTGTCGGCGTGCCGCCGCCGAAAAACAACGTGTCGACCTCGCACGGTTCGCCGAGCCAACTTAATTCTCGTTCAAGTGCGTCAAGATACGACTCGATCAATTCATCACGGCCAGCAACCAGAGTGAAGTTGCAGTAGCCACAGCGATGGCGACAAAAGGGGACGTGAATGTAAGCGGATCGCGGCGACGGCGGTTGGCGATCTAACCCGCGGCTGCCGCCGTGGGCTGACTGCCTCCTGTCCCCTGCGCCCTGCGTTCTGATGTTCATGCCCACAAGTATAACCGGCCTTTGAACATATCGGGCACTTTCTTGGCGATCATCCGCCGAATGCGCTCTGGCGAATAGCGGGCGCTGAAGTGAGAGGCGATAATCAATTCATTATGAAATCGGTCTCGCCGTTCCAGTAAATCGTCGAGATGAATATGGCCGAATTTGTGGATTTTTTCCTTACGGTGTGAAGAGGCGATAAACGTCAGCTCGGTAATCAAAACTCGGGCTTCATACATTGCCGGGCAGCGATCGAGGCCGGCCGGAGCGCTGTCGCCCACATACGCCACCAGCGGCACGCGCACTTCGTCGGTAACTTCTTTGCCACTATGGCGCAAATCTCGAATTTGGTCGCCGGATAGCTGCTGATATTCCGGTTTCAGCTTCCGGCGGCGGTCCCAGACTACGAACCCGAGCGAGGGCACACGATGCTCCGTGGCCGAGACCGTCACCACGTGCTCCCGAGAAAGCTCGATTTCATCTCCCGGCTTCGTCGGCACCAATTTGCAAGGCATTTGCCCGCCATCCAAACGCGTGAACATCTTCAAAATGCGATCGATTGGCTCGACAGAATACTCCGGCACATAAATGGTCGGCGGCTCCATTTTCATCAGTCGTCGTCGTGCCACGTAAACCGGCAGCGCCGCCACATGATCTAAATGGCAGTGCGACACAAACCAAGTGTCGGTTCCCATGAACGACCACGGTTGCAAGCCCAGGTCGAAACCGAGTTTCAATTCCGGAATCCGCCAGTAAGTCTGCACCGCCGCACGGGAATAACCCTCGATCGTGAGTCCCTTGAATTGCAGCGTTTTGACCGGAGCGTTATCAACCATGTGTCAATAGGCGGTAGGCAGTAGGCGGTATTGGCAGCCGCTTGCGGCTTAGCGGAACCCGCCAACATACACAAAACATCGTCGGATTACATCGGCCGCAACGCGGGCGAATATCCATTCGATTCAACCATCCTTGACGATCTGCACCCGCGTGAACCACACTATGCCACTTGCCGTCTTGGTAATAATCATGACGACGGCAGTAGTTTGAGTCGTTTGGTCATTGGTCATTCGTCATTTGTCATTTATTTCCAATGTATTCCCAACTTGTAGTTCTCGGCGGCGGTCCTGGCGGATACGCCGCCGCTTTTTTGGCGGCGGACCTCGGCATGCACGTCACCCTTGTGGAGCGCGACCCACGGCTGGGTGGCGTGTGCCTGCTTCGCGGTTGCATCCCTTCGAAAGCGCTGCTGCATGTAGCCAAAGTGATTGGCGAATCGAAAGAAATGTCTGAGTGGGGCCTCGAGTTTGCGCGGCCGAAAGTCAACATCGACGCCATGCGGGCGCAAAGAAAAGGTGATCGGCACGCTCACTGGCGGCCTTGCTCAATTAGCCAAACGACGCAAAGTGCAAGTGATTCACGCCAGCGCCTGGTTCGAGAACTCGACGACTTTGCGACTAGAGCGACAAGACGAGCCAGGCAAGACGGAACAGCTAACGTTCGACCATTGCATTCTCGCCACTGGCTCGCGACCGATCAAAATTCCGATTTTCGATTTGCCAACGCCGCGGGTCATGGATTCCACCGGAGCGCTGGAATTGGCCGACGTGCCCGAGTCGCTGCTCGTGGTCGGCGGCGGTTACATCGGTCTTGAAATGGGCACGGTCTATGCCGAATTGGGAACGAAAGTGACCGTTGTCGAATTGACCGATAGTCTGCTGCCCGGCGCGGACCGCGATCTGGTAAAGCCTTTGCACAACCGGTTGGAAAAACTGTTCGCCACGATTCTGCTCGGCACAAAAGTTGTGGGATTGGCGGACATAGGTGATTCGATTGAAGTCAGACTGCAAAACGCCGACGGCAGCAATGAACGAGCGGAAAAATTCAGCCGCGTGTTGGTCTCGGTCGGTCGCCGACCCAACAGCGATGGCATTGGGCTAGAGAATACGAAAGTCCAAATCGACAAGCGCGGCTTCGTCGAAACCGACGAGCGACAACGCACCGGCGACGATCATATTCTCGCCATCGGCGATGTGGCTGGCGAACCGATGCTGGCGCACAAGGCCGCGCATCAAGGCAAAGTTGCCGTCGAGTCGCTACACGGCGAACCGGCCGTGTTCGAGCCAAAAGCCATTCCGGCGGTCGTATTCACCGATCCCGAAATCGCCTGGGCCGGATTAACAGAAGAGCAAGCTAAGCGTGAAGGGCGAGAAATCGACACCATCCGCTATCCGTGGGCCGCCAGCGGCCGCGCGGTTTCGCTTGGACGGACCGAGGGACTGACGAAATTGTTGATCGATCCAGAGTCAGAACGCATTCTTGGCGTCGGCATCGTCGGCACCGGCGCTGGTGAATTGATTGCCGAAGGGGTGCTGGCCATCGAAATGGGCTGCACCGCCCGCGATGTTGGCGAATCGATCCATCCGCATCCAACGCTGAGCGAGTCAGTGGCGTTTGCCGCTGAAGCGTTCTTGGGCAGCGCCACGGAAATCTACCGCCCCCGGCCCGTGGAAAAGTGATTTGATTTTCGGGCCGAATGCTTATGGAATAGCATCACCAGTTAATCTGTTGCAACCGCAGCGGTTATGATCGTGTCATGTGGTCACTTCGCAAACCGGCTGAGCAGCAGCTCGAATCGTTTTTGAAGGCGCAAAACGGCGCTCAGTTTTCGTATGCCGATGTGGGTGCAACCGCGTGCGGCAAGTGTCCGATCAATTTCGACGACGATCTGAATCGTGAGCTGCTCGGACACGGCGAAGACGTTTACTGGCGTGCTTGCGACGCCCTGCGGCAATGGCGGCAGTTTCCGCCATCATGGACGCAGATCATTCCAAATGATGCGGCACTGCGCGAGGGCAACACCGTCGCGCTCATCATCAAAGCCTTGCGAATTTGGTGGTGGAACTCTGCGCGGATTGTCTACACGATCGACGAGGCTGGTCCGATTCGCCGATTCGGCTTTGCCTACGGCACATTGCCGGCGCACGTCGAACAAGGCGAAGAGCGCTTCACAATCGAAATGTCCGCCGACAGCGCTGTGTGGTACCAAATCCGCGCCTTCTCTCGTCCGCGAATCTTGGCAGCGCGTCTGGGATATTCAATCGCCCGACGCCTGCAACGAAGATTTGTTCGCGACTCTAAGGCAGCGATGTCGGCGGCGGTGGATGAGATCTTGTTCTCTGGACCGGTGAAATCTTGAAATCGTCGCTAATCTCAGAATTCAATTTGGCAATGCGGTAGCGCCTTTTGCAGATCGGCTACGCCGCCTTTGGTCACTTGCGTTTCATTGAGAATGAGCATTTCAAGATGGTCCAGCGTCTTCAGGTGCTGCAAGCCGGCATCAGTCACTTGGGTTCCGGTAAGCCATAGCCATCCCAGCTGATGGAGTGCGCTAAGACGCTTTAGACCCGCATCGGTCACATTTGAGTAACAGAGGGCCAGCGATTTAAGATGTTTCAACGAGGCGAAGTATTTTAGTCCATTGTCGGTCAGGTCCTTTGAACCCTGCACCGCCAGATCTTCAAGACTTGGCAGCGCCGCTAAATACTTGAGGCCTTCATCCGTAACGTGGCTGTTGTTGTCCAAAAGGAAGTTAATGGATCGAATGCTGTCGTATCCGCACAGAGGCTTGATGTCGTCGTCGGTCGCGTGCCAATAAAATGCGCCGGTAATGTTCGAAAAGTATTCGACGCCAATCAGATTGCGCAGCCATTCCGGCCCGGGCGGCTTTGGGTCCCATACACCCATCCAGTTGGCGTCGAATTGGTAATCGTAACTCGGTTGTCCGTTGGCTTTCTGAATAACAGCCAACAGCGAACGCTGACGATGCGCTCGATCGACCTGCACACCCAACCAAATGGCGACGACTGTTATCAGCAGTAGCAGCGTTCTCACGCTGTATGCAAACCAACGGCGTCGTGGTTTTGTGTCTGTCATGTGTGGATTATACCCGAATTGGATCGGTTGCCCCTTCTCAACTGGGTGAGCGGATAGTGGCTGACTTGGCGATTGGTGCGGCGTAGAATTGCATAGTCGAAAACCGAATCCGTAGCCGGCGGGTAGACTGCACAATCCCCCTTTACGGCTTGCCGTAAGTTCCGGATAATGCCGGAGATAGGGTTTGCCAGCCGGCGACGGCCAGGAGGGCGGGTTGTCGGCTCAGGCGGAAGTTGTTGGCACGAGATTCACAACCAGGGAATACGGTATGGCCCGAGGCAAAACGCGATCGGATAGCACTCAGAAATCGGATTCCCCGGCCCGCAATGGCGCGGCCAACGGCGAACACGTCCAAAACGGTGTGCATGCCGACAGCAATGGCGTGGCCCCCGACGATGCCACGATCGAAGAAGTAGGGCAGAGCGCGGACGAATCGGTCGACGAGAGCGAAGGTTTCGATGCGCCGGCAGAGGTTGAGTCGGCGGTGGCTACCGAGACGGCTCCGGCGTCAACTTCTGAGGACATCGATCCGGCCGAGACCGAAGAATGGTTGGAATCGCTGCGCTACGTGTTGGAAAGCAAGGGGCCGGAGCGGGTCAATTACCTGCTCGCTAAACTCGATGAGGTTGCCCACCGCGCTGGAGTGGAATTGCCGTTCAGTGCGACAACTCCGTATGTGAATACGATTGCGCCGGACAAGCAGCCGCCGTATCCCGGCAATCGAGAAATCGAACGCCGCATCAAAAGCATCATCCGCTGGAACGCGATGGCGATGGTCGTGCGGGCCAACCGGGAACACCACGGCATCGGCGGACACATTTCGACTTATGCTTCTGCTGCCACGCTGTACGAAGTGGCCTTCAACCACTTCCTGCGCGGTCGCGGCGAAGATTTTTCCGGCGATCAGGTTTACATTCAAGGTCACGCTTCGCCGGGAATTTATTCGCGAGCGTATCTCGAAGGCCGTTTGACCGAAGATCAGCTCACGAACTTCCGCCAAGAGTTGCAGCCGGAAGGCGGACTCTCTAGCTATCCACATCCGTGGTTGATGCCGACGTTTTGGGAATATCCCACAGTGTCGATGGGGCTGGGGCCAATCATGGCCATTTATCAAGCGCGGTTCAACAAATATCTGGAAGACCGTGGCATCAAAGACACCAGCCAGCAAAAAGTCTGGTGCTTTATCGGCGACGGAGAAAGCGACGAGCCGGAAACTTTGGGGGCCATCACGCTGGCCTCGCGCGAAAATCTCGACAATCTGATTTTCGTCGTCAACTGCAACTTGCAACGGCTCGATGGCCCGGTGCGCGGCAACGGCAAGATCATTCAAGAATTGGAAGCGCTGTTCCGCGGCGCCGGCTGGAATGTGCTCAAAGTCATCTGGGGCGACGATTGGGATTTGTTGCTTGAGAAGGACGAATCCGGTCTGTTAATGAAGCGGATGGGCGAAGTCGTCGACGGCGAATACCAGAAATATGTTGTCTCACCTGGCAACTACATCCGCGAGCACTTCTTCGGCAAGTATCCGGAACTATTGGAACTGGTCGATCATCTGTCGGACGAGAAACTCGCCAAGCTGCAGCCGCGGCGGACACGATCCGGAAAAAGTTTTCGCCGCCTTCCAAGCCGCTGTGCAGACGAAAGGTCGGCCGACGGTGATTCTCGCCAAAACCATCAAGGGCTACGGCCTGGGTGAAGCCGGCGAAGGGCGCAACATCACGCATCAGGTGAAAGAGATCAACGAGCAAGAACTGCGCGAATTCCGTTCACGGTTTGGCATTCCGATTTCCGACGATGAAGTTGCCAAAGCGCCATTCTACAAGCCGGCCGACCGACACGCCGGAGATGAAATATCTGCACGCTCGCCGCGAGGCCCTCGGCGGATTTTTGCCGAGTCGGCCGCCGGCCAAGAAAATGCCGAAGTTGGAAACACCAACGCTCGACGATTACCGCGAATTGGTCGAAAAATACACGGGCCGAGAATTGTCGACAACGACTGGGGTCGTCACATTGATGTCGGCCCTGCTTAAAGACAAAAAAGTCGGCAAGTACATCGTGCCGATCGTGCCCGACGAATCGCGCACCTTCGGTATGGATCCTCTGTTCCGCCAATGCGGGATTTATGCGCCACGCCGGCCAACTGTACGAGCCCGTTGATTCAAAACAGTTGTCATATTACCGCGAAGCGGAGGACGGCCAGCTTTTGGAGGAAGGAATTACTGAAGCCGGCTCTATGTCGTCATTCATTGCCGCCGGCACCGCTTACGCCGCGCACGGCGTGCCGATGATTCCGATGTTCATCTATTACTCCATGTTCGGCTTCCAACGCATCGGCGATCTGATTTGGGCTGCCGGCGATATGCGAGCACGCGGATTCTTGTTCGGCGGCACGGCCGGACGAACGACGCTGAACGGGGAAGGTTTGCAACATCAGGATGGCAACAGTCATTTGTTTGCGATCGCTTATCCGACCGTGCGCGGCATACGATCCCGCTTTTATGTATGAGTCGACCGTTATCGTGCTGGACGGTATGAAGCGGATGTATGAGCTTGGCGAAGACGTCATGTACTATGTGACCCTTCACAATGAGAATTACGAAATGCCGCCGATGCCAGAAGGCGTGGAAGAAGGCATCATCCGCGGCATGTATAAGCTGAGCACCGTGGAAACCGCGAGCAAGAAACACGTGCAACTGCTTGGCAGCGGTGCAATTCTGCGCAGCGTACAGCAGGCTCAAAAACTTCTGGCCGAAAAGTTCGACGTTGGCAGCACGGTCTGGAGCGTCACCAGCTATAAAGAGCTGCGACGCAATGCACACTCCTGCCGACGCTGGAACATGCTGCATCCGAATCAGCGGCCGCGGGTCAGCTATGCCGAACAGCAATTTGCCGGCGTGCAAGGTCCGTTCATCGCGGCCTCCGACAATGTACGAGCGGTGACCGAACAAATCAATCCCTGGGTTCCCGGTGGTTTGTTCGCTTTGGGCACCGACGGTTTTGGCCGCAGCGAAACGCGGGCGAACCTGCGACGGCATTTCGAAGTCGATGCCGAATGCGTGGCTGTCGCCGCGCTGTATCGGCTGGCCGAACTGGGGCAGATGGATCGCACTCAGCTCGCTGCGACCATCGAAGAACTAGGCATCAATCCAGAGAAGGCCGATCCGCTGTTTGCGTAATGATAATTGAACTCGCGAGTCCTGCGACACCAGGCTAAGCCGCAAGCGGTTGTCTATTGACGACGGACTACTGACAATCAACATGGCAGAATTCAAACTTCCTGAATTGGGTGAGAACATCGAGTCGGCCGACATTGTATCGGTGCTCGTGAATGAGGGCGATGTTGTTAAAGCCCAGCAGGATGTCATCGAAATTGAAACCGACAAGGCCGTGATTGCGGTCCCCTCTGATTTGGCCGGCAAAGTCACTAAGATTCATGTGGCCCGCGGCCAATCGATCAAGCCAGGTCAAGTGGTTTTGAGCATCGAGGCCGCGGCGGTCGGAAGCGCACCGCTAGCGAAACCATCGGGCGGCCCGGTGAAGACAAAAGCATCGCCGGTCAAGTCGCCGGCGCCTGCGGCGAAAGCTACGCCCGCGAAGCCGGCCGCTGCTTCAACGGCTCCGTCATCAAAATCTGCGACAGCTTCGCCAGCGAAAAGCGCGCCCACCACCAAGGTGCCTCCTGCTGCGAAGCCCGCCCCCGAGCCCGTACGAACTTCGCCTGCTGCTGCCCGAAGCGATAACGGCCATCAAGCTGCCGAATCACCCGCGATTGCAAACGTTGCCGACGTGGAAACCAGCCACGAATCGCCCTCCACAGCGCCGGCCGGTCCGTCTGTTCGGCGATTGGCGCGAACTGGGCGTCAATCTTGCGCGGGTTCGCGGAACCGGTCCCAATGGCAGAATCACGCGCGAAGATGTCATCGACGCCGTACGCCATGCCAATGCCATCGCAGCCAAGTCTCCAGCTCGTGAGCCACTGGACGGTCAGGAGGAGCAAGATTCGTACGGCATCATCCGCCGCGAGGCAATGTCAAAAATCCGCAAGACAATTGCCACCAACATGGTGCGGTCCGCGACCACGATTCCCCATCTAACAAATTTCGATGACGCAGACATCACCGAATTGGAACGGCTCCGGAAGGAAAGCGCCGCATCTTATGCTAGTTCCGGCATCAAGCTCACGTCGCTGTCGTTTGTGCTCAAGGCCATCGCCCTGGCGCTGAAACAGCACTCTACGCTCAACGCGTCGGTCGATATGGACGGCGGCGAGATTATCTATAAGCAATACGTGAATCTCGGGGTCGCCGTTGATACCGATCGCGGATTAATTGTGCCAGTGCTGCGGAATGCCGATGGCCTTTCGATCCCGCAAATCGCCCAAGGCATTCAAGCTCTGGCCGAAAAAGTTCGCGATGGCAAACAGACTTTAGATGACCTGCGTGGTGGCACATTCACCATCAGTAATTTGGGCGCAGTCGGCGGGCAATATTCCACGCCAATCATCAATCATCCCGAAGTCGCGATACTGCTAATCGGTCGATCCAGAAAAATGGCTGTCGTCACAGCAGATGATAAGATCGAGCCGCGATTGATGATGCCGTTAAGCCTTTCTTACGATCATCGAATCGTTGACGGCGCCGCCGCCTCGCGATTTTTGAACGAGGTGATCGGCTATCTGGAATCCCCCGGCCGATTACTGCTCGCGCCGTAAGGGTCGCTTCCGCGACAACCGGTCGCGACTTCATAGATTCTGTGTTGCGCTCGCCGATTTATTCGTTTCCGCCGCGCTGGCGGTCATGCGGGGAACCATCATCAAGACCACTGCCAATATAATCAGCGAGAAGGCGGCCCAATCGCTGGGGCGAATCACGTCCTTCAAATAGAGTGCGTTAAAAATCACGAAGGCCGTAATCGTGATTACCTCTTGCAGAATTTTCAATTGGGGTCCGCTGAACCTGGCGCACCACCAGCGTCGCCAAGTGGATGGCTCTGCGGTCCGCATGCTTCCGGCGACTGCTTCAGCCTGCTCAGCCGCGTCGGCGTGTCCGTAACGGTTGGCTGGCACCTGGAAACAATACTCGAAAAATGCGATCGACCAACTCAGTAGAATCGCCGTGATTAGGGGCACCGACTTGAACTTCAAATGGCCATACCAAGCGATGGTCATGAACGCGTTCGAGCAAATCAGCAAGATGACGGTCAGCATGTGATGATCTCTCGGGCTTGTGGTACGTTGAGGAAAGACAACAGCGTCTCACGAAGGCGCATCGAAACGTTAAGCAACCACCGAATTTACTGCGCGACAAGCCATCGCCCTAGGCCGAAGATCCAAGTCGCCCAGGCCGATTTTGGCAGCGCCATTTTTTCAGCGGCGCTGCATTGGAACCGATTTCGTCGACGTTTTTCGACCACAAGTCGGTAACTCGCCGACAAAACCGGTAAAATCGCGCTCCAATCCATCTGCCGATCCGTATAATGGAGGCGGAGAACCGCAAGAATCGCCATCTCTTCTTGCTTCGGCATGCGAGATGCACTATTGCGGTCCGGGTTTTCTTTTGGCAATCCGGTGCTGTCGATCGCGCAACAACGTGTCGTCGTAGCGACGACATTTTCGCAGACAGGAGTTTCTCGCGATGCGTTCCCGAAATTTCACAATCACATCAGCAGCCGTTGTCGGTGTGACCGCAATTATTTTTGCCCTTTCGACCACCGCCAGTAAGTCGGCCGACGAAGGCCCGGCACTTGCCCAAGCTGGTTCGCCACCTCCGTTGCCAGTTCCATCTGCCGATGACGAAGCCGCCGTCGCACCACCCGGGTTAGAAGTCCAAACGCGCGGGCAGGTCCACGAAGCCTTTGCTCAGCCGTTAGGCTTGAATCCCGAGCCAGGACCGACGGTTGAAAAGCGGCCGCCCGATCCGATTGAAGAAGTCCCCCCCGATGCGGTGCCGGAAGGAGAAAATGTCGTGTGGATTGGCGGCTATTGGGCTTGGGATGACGATCGCAACGATTACCTTTGGATCAGCGGCATCTATCGCAATGTGCCCAAGTATCAAACCTGGGTCGCCGGATACTGGAGCGAAGTGGCCGGCGGCTATCAATGGACGCCAGGCTTTTGGGCAACCACGGCCAACGGCGAAGTGAATTATATCGAGCAAGCGCCGCCCCAATCCTTGGAGGCAGGACCAACAACCCCGCAGCCATCTGAAAATCAATTCTGGATTCCGGGCAATTATGTCTATCGCGAAACTCGCTATCTGTGGCAGCCAGGCTATTGGGCGCCGTGCCAGCCAAACTGGGTTTGGGTGCCGGCTCACTGGGTTTGGACCCCCGCTGGTTTTGTATTCGTTAACGGCTTCTGGGATTACCCAGTGGAGCGCCGCGGGTGCCTCTTCGCACCGGTGTACTTCAGCGAACCCGTCTACATTCAACCGGCGTTCGTCTGGACGCCGCGGGTGCTGATCAATATCGGCCTGTTCAACGATTGCCTCTTTGCACGGCCAAGGTTCTGCCACTACTACTACGGTGATTATTTCGCACCCCAGTACGCAACGCTCGGTTTTCGTCCCTGGTGTTCCGTCGGTCTAAACATTGGCGTGCGCGGCGGTGGTGTGGGTTTCGGTTACGATCCGCTGTTCGTGTATTACAACTGGAGCAATTCGCGACGCAACCCGAATTGGTTGGCGCAAACGCGGCGACATTTTGACCAATTACGCGATAACCCGGCGGCTCGTCCGCCGCACACCTTCGTCGCCCAGCAGCAGTTGCTGGCCAAAGCCGATCCGGCTCGGAGGAACGATCTAGCCTTGGCGAGCACAATTAAACAAGCGACGAAAAACCCGTCGGAGGCTGGCGGCGTCAAATTGCACCAAATCTCCCAAGTCGATCGGCAGCAATTTGTTGCTCAAGGCAAAGCATTCAAACAGGCCACGCAAGAACGAGTGAAGCTCGAGAAGAGCACAAATGTGACTGGCGATTTAGCCGGGTCACGCACACCCGGCGGTCTGATCGGAAAAGACGCTAACAATACGGGCAAGAAAGGCGGCGGCGACGTCGCCACAGACAGGGCCTTCGGCACTGGTGGGGGCCTCGCAGCAGACGCTTCGAAAATAAAAACGATGAAGCTGCCAACAATCACTCCCACGAAAACAACGCTTGCTGGCGACGACGCTGGTGCGGGCGCAGGAACAAAGGGAGGTGCGCTCGGCCGATCGAATGGGCTGAATTTAGGCCCGGGCGAGGCGGGCGGTCGAACTGGCCGGTCGATGGGGAACAACAAAGCCTCGGGACAGACCGCGGGTGACAGCAGCAATGCACTCGGCGACAACACGTCCGGAGACCGACGTTTCAATGCGCTGAATCAACAGAACAAGGGCTATTCACAGGACAAAGTAAAATCGCTGGACGGCAATGCGATATCGGGACCGTCGCGCTCATTCGTCGCCCCACGCAGTGGCGGCTTGTCCAATGGCGGCGGAAACGCACTCGGGAATCCCGGTGGCAGCAACGCGGCAGGTGCAACCGGGACCAACGGTCCGACAGGCAAATCCGGGCCGACTTTCCAAGGTCCCTCCGCTTCGCAGCGCTCGTTCATTCAGCCTGGCGGCGGAGGTGGCTCTCCAACCGGTCAGCAACTCCGTTCCATGCAAGCGCAGCCGAAGTTTACTCCGCCGACCGGCGGCGGTGGCGGAAGCAAATCGCAGAAGCAAGATAACGACGATCCGCAGAAAAAGAAAACTTCCGACATCGGATCGCCTCGTACCGACATGAATTTAATGCCGCCGCTCCGGAACTCCGTCGATGTCCGCGGCACCGTCGCCTCAGAGCAGCGAGCTCTGAAGCAATCATCAGTGTCGGCCACCGACACGGTGAGCTCCAAGGAGCAACTGCGGTCTGCGGGAGGAAAGCTGGCGTCAGCTCCTTTCTCGGCCGACGACAAACTTGGAGACGACTCACATGTGACGCGAAAATCGAACTATAATTCTGGGTCCGGCTCATCACTACTGAGCACGCCCTCGCTTCAGACATCCGGGCCATTCGGCGCAAATAGTGCAAACAGTTCAGGATTATCGACTACTGTAAGGCAGGGCGACGCTCGAAAATTGTCGGCTGATCGTGGATCGCGCGTCTCAGGAAATACTTCGCTCGAAAACAATGGCGCACCGACCAACGGCGGATCTTCCGGCTCGAATTCTTCCAGCGGCTTGGTGCTGCGGCCAGGCTTTGACCTGGGGGCTGCGCGGACATCCTCGGCATCGAGGTACGATTACGACAGTTTGCAGAAGCGCGGACAATCGCTGAGCTTGAATTCCGGCCTGGCGACTGGCAATCGCACTTCAAACACCAGTGGTGAGGACAATCAGCACCGTTTTAAGGATCCGGTCGGCAGTTTTGGACTCGGCGGCGCGGGCCGAACGATGTACGGTCCAGGTGGTCTTTCGGGGCCATCTGCTGAGTCAGGGGATTCCGGCGCACCGCGCGGTTCCGGCAGCTACATTTCGTCGGATTCGCTGCCAACCTTGCCGAAATTTCAGCGCGGCGGCAGTTTCGGCCAGGGCAATACTCCGCGATCGCTGAGCACTCCGGAATCAAGAACCTACGATCCGCGGACGAATTAAATTGAGTTCAATGGCAAGCGGCTTAGTTTGCCGCGCCGCCATCAAATCTGTTCAGCGACGCCAGCATCGGACAACAATTGTCTGATCATGGTTTTGAGTGAATTTCGATCGACTTGCTGGCTCTCGCTCAGCGGCTGGCGTCCGCGGCCCAAATGGATTCCGCGCACTTCTGCGCCGGCACGAAAGCCCTCTGGAAAATCGGCGGAAGACAATAGTGCATCGAATAACCCCAGCATCCGCAATTGCAACGTTCTGGCTTCGTCGAACCGGCCGGCTTTCACCAGATCGTAGAGTTTTCGCGTAATCTCAGGCACAACGTTGCTGATGGCATTGGTGCCTCCTTGGCAGCCGATCATCAACATCGGCGCCAGCGCTGCTTCCCAACCTGCGAGGAACACGAAATCGGGCCGCAGCGGCTGCACCACCGCCATCATGCGCAGCATGAAAGTGATATCGCCCGAGGAATCTTTGATGCCGATAATCCGCGGAAATTCGGCTAACCGTTGGATGGTGGGCACATCGATCGGGCTGGCGAACATCGGAATGTTGTAGAGCGTGACATCGATCGGCGTGTGCCGCGCGATCTCGCTGAAGTAGGCATACACCGATTCCGGACCGAGCTTGTAGTAAAACGGCGAAACAATGGCCACGGCCCGTGCGCCATAGCCGAGATACGTTTCGCTGGCTTGCAGTGTTTCTTTGACATTGGCCTCAGCCGCTCCGGCCAATACCGGCACTCGGCCTTTCGCTTGGTCGCAGACGATTTGAATAATTCGCCGGCGTTCTTCCGGTGTGAAGCGCGTGAATTCGCTCGTCGAACCGTTGGGATAGAGTCCGTGAACGCCGCGTTCGATAAGCCAATCGATGAACCGTCGCAGCTCTGTTTCGTTGATTTCGCCGGATTCGTCCAACGGCACCATGTTGGGCGTAAAGATTCCTTCAAGTTTTACTGCCACTTTAAATCTCCGCTGGTTGCTTAGCCGATCAATCTGCAACTGAAGGCTGAGTATACAGAATTATTCAATCCCGAAAGCCCACCACGGCTCCGGAAGCGGCGCCACAAATGTTGCCGGCTCTTGAGCGCCCGGCGGCACAAATGACAATTGGCGCGCGTGCAAGGCGATCGATTGCAACCGTGCATCGTCAAATTTCGGTCCGAAAGCAACAGTGCTGCCATACAGCAAATCGCCGAGCACCGGCCAACCGTGGGCGGCAAGCTGCAAGCGAATCTGATGCATGCGGCCAGTTTCCAATTCAATTTCGAGCCAAGAACCGTGCGGCGTTGTGCCCATAATACCGTAGTGCAAAACAGCCTGCTGCGCTTCGGGGTGATCCGCGCTGACGATCTCTGCACGCGCCTTGCCAGGCACCTTGCGCAGATGATCGGTCCAGGTGCCGAATTCGGGTTCAACCGCTCCTTCCACCGCGGTCCAATACAGCTTTCGCACCTGCCGAGCTTCAAACTGTTTCGAGATTTTGCGCCGCATTTTTAGTTTTCGTCAGCACAATCGCGCCCGAGACGGGGCGATCCAAGCGATGCGGCAAGCCGAGGTAAACCATTGGCGCTTCGCCCGTCATGTCGCACTGCCAGAACTTCATGTCTGCATTCACGATGTTTTGCAAGAAGCAGCGCACCCGCACCTCCAGCGAATCGATACCTCGGGCCGCTTGAGTCGACAATCCGGCAGGCTTGTTGACGACCAGAAAGTGATCGTTCTCGAACAGGATCTCGAGTTGCTGTGGCATGACAGAAAAACGATTGTCCGTTTCATCGCTGAGGCCAAATGAAAAAGCCCAGGGGTTGCAACCCCTGGACTGGTGAACCTCACACGATAGACCAGGCTCAAACTTTGCCCGCCGACGGCACCTCGAATCCCTTGCGGTACTCGCGCGAAAGCATCAAGTTAGCTTGCGAGTTGCCGTCGAATGCCTCGGCCTTCGGATCGAACTTCAGGAACTCACCACATTGGAACATCGTCTTATCGTCGAGCTTGACGTTATTCTTTGCCAGATGTTCTACGGTCCGATCGAGCGTCTTCTGCGAATCGTCGGCCATTTTCACGGTCTTGAGCCGCTCGGCCATTTCCTTGGTGGAAATCTTCTGACCCAAACGGTAGCTGATATTGCCCAAATGGCACAGCGCGCTGCTAAGGAAGCCTTGCTCGATATCGGCGTTCAAATCTTCCTTCTTCCGGCTGCGAACGGCTTTGATGAAGTTGCCGAAGTGATCGCCGCCACCGTCGAACTTCTTGATCAGCTTGCCGTCCTTGTCAAACGCAGCGCCGGACGTGTAGCTGGTGAGCACCACATAACCATCGGTGCCCTCGAAAATGTTGCCGACATGAGCGCCTTCAGAGCGTCGGTCTTCAATCCACGTGTCTCGAAGACCAGCGTCTTCGGACCGTAATCCAGAATCACTACCTCGGTGTTGGCTGTCTGGCCGGCGTCTTCGTAGCCGAACCGGCCGCCATAAGCGATGACGCCGTTGGCCAGTTGATTCACACCCAAGCCCCAGCGAGCCACGTCCATCTGATGGATGCCCTGATTGCCGAGGTCGCCATTGCCGGTCTCCCACCGCCAGTGCCAATCGTAATGCACAGGCACGAAGGCTTCTTCGCCCTTGGAACCCTTAGCAGCTTTGCCGCGATAGGGCGATTTGCCATGATTCGGCGCCGGTCCGCACCAGAGATCGTAATCAATGTTCGAAGGCACGTCGTACCAGCCCGCAGGGCCGATAGAGTCACGACCCTTGTAGCATAGACCTCGCGCCAAATTCACTTCACCAATTTTACCGGAGCGAATGAATTCGACGGCTTCGATGTTTGCCCGATTTGAGCGACACTGCGTGCCCGTCTGGCAAATCTTATTGTACTTGCGGGCCGTTTCGACCATGCGACGGCCTTCGCTGATGTTGTGGCACACCGGTTTTTCCACGTAGACGTCTTTACCAGCCTGCATGGCCCAAATGGCGGCCAGCGAGTGCCAGTGATTGGGCATGGCGATGCTGACGCAATCGACCGATTTGTCTTCGAGCGCTTTGCGGATGTCTTGATAGAATACGGGACGACGTCCGCCCTGCTTCTTGGCCGTTTCGTCGCAACGCTTTTCGCCAACATCTTTGTCGGCATCGCAAATCGCGACGACTTCGGTATCGGTTTTGCCGGCAAAACCGCCCAAGTGAGAAGTGCCGCGATCATGCACGCCGCACACCAAGACACCGAGTTTATCGTTTGCACTTTTCGTAATCGACTCTCCCGTTGCGGCAAGCAACTTCGGTGCCGATCCTGCCGTGGCAGCGACTGCCGCAGCAAATAATGAATCCGTCAAGAATTGACGACGAGAAAAATCCGACATAGCCGTTGCTCCTTTTCCCCAAAAAGAATTTCAAATGGCTTTCGTAGCCCGAACTGAGCGACAAAGCTGTCGTCCCCGAAGGCTGGCATTTCAAGCCTGTAGCATAACCAAGGGCCGTCGTTTAATCCAGCAGTGGTTGAAAATGTTCAAAGTTCAGTCGTTCCACAGCAAAAAACGCGGTTCCCATCTACAAATGCAATAGGTTAGCCAGTCAAGTTGCCGCCACGATTCGGTCGACGATGGTCGCCGAATTGTTGCTAAAATCTGGATCGCCAAACGATGAAAACGACTGACCGAATGCGGACGCGGTGTTCGTCAACAGGCCGCTGGCCGCCGGGTCTACTCCCGCAGTGATCGTGTAATTAACGCTGTCGCCGGGACCCAAACTGAGAAATGGAGATTCGTTTAAATCGCCCGATTGTACCGGATAAATGGTCGGCCAGAACGACGCCACATACGTATCGCTGGCGATCTCCGGCGGCAACAAGTCCCTAATCGAGAATGAATAAAACTTACTCGGGCCGTGATTCGTAACGACCAGGGTGTAAACGATGGTGTCTCCGGCCGCCACCACGCCTTGGGTCCCCGTGATTGAAGAGCCGCCCGCGCTGTCGGTTATGGTGATCTCAACATCGCACTCGCTTGTAAGGAACGTCGATTCGTTGACGCTGTTGTTATCGGGAATCGTGTCGATGAACCCGGGCGGACCGCTGATTGACGCTTGATCGCTCATTTCGGCATCGCCGTAGAGGGCAGCGCCGGGATCGCTCGTCGCAAGGACAGTGTAGGTAATACTGCCGTCGGCGGGCAAATTCACTAAGTCGTCTATGTCGCTGGTTCCGTCCGCACTGAATCCCGATGCGCCTGGCGTACCGACCGCAGTATAGAGCACGCTCATGGCAGGGGTCGAAAAAAAACTGGTCGTGAGCGTGGTGTTCGTCACGTGCGCGCCGGAAATATCGCGCGGACTATTATTGCGCACGACGACGGTGAACGACGTGGGCGCCCCGGCGACGCCAAACTCGTCACTATTGGAAACGGTGACCGACAAATCGTCCGGCGGCTGGATCGAATCCGTATCGGTAGCGGAATTATCGTTGGGATTACTATCCTGCATGCCATACGGTGGCTCAATCGTGGCGGTATTCGTCAAATCGCCCGAAGCTCCTAGCGCGACCAGAGCAGAAATCTGATAAGTGATCAACGCGCCGGCTGGCAAATTGACGCTATCGATAATATGCCCGGTGCCGGTTTTCGTCGTCACCGATTGCCCATAGCCGTTGAAGGTCTGATACCAGGGGATATTGATCATGGCGCCGCCGGATGCAGTCGCTGTGTACGAAACATGGGCGATGCTGTCCGGAAAGATGTCGCGCACGGTCGCATCGGAAGCATCGCTGGGGCCGCGATTAGTAACCGTTAATGTGTAGGTCGTCGGAACCCCGGCAAATGCAGTCGTTGTGTTGTCGCTGAGTGAAACATCCAAGTCGATCTGCGGATGGGCATACGTTCTGACCGTGGCGATATTGTTCGACAAATCGGGATCGGCCACGCTTTCGGGCGTCGTCACCGTCACGGTGTTCAAGAAGTTTCCGGCCCAGGGCGCCACGTCGGCAGACACCGTGTAAGTAATGCTGGCGCCGACGGCTAGGTTGACGATGTCGTCGATATTCCCGCTCCCCGATGCCGTGAAGCCAGATGCGTCGCCGGTGCCCTGTGCTGTATACGTGACATTCCTCAAGCCATAGTCAAAGAAGTGATCTCCGCCACCGATGGTGATCGTGCCGGCGCCGTTAAAGGCAAGTCCTCCACTGTAGGTCACCGTTCCGCCGCTAAATGTGTTTGCTGCGCTATTTGTCACCGTCACACTCGAGTTGATCGCCGAATTTGGATTGACGGTCAATGACAAATTGCCGGAATTCGGGGTAGTCGACAGGACCGATTGATTACCGCTGAAGTTGCCGATCGTGATCGTGCCGGAATTTGTGCTGCCGCCGATCGTACCGCTGGACAGTGTCCCCGTGCCTTGAATGAAAACGGAGCCCGACGTCGGGAAATTGTCAACAATGTGGGCGCCAACGACATCGTTCGGACCATTGTTAGCGACAGTTATGGTGTAGGTGGTGGACGTACCTGGCACAACCGCATCCGGACCGGTCATCGTTGCGACCAAATCTGCCGCTGGGCCGATCTTAATCGTCCGCGTCGCCGAATGATTCTCCGGATACAGTTCCGTTACGCCCGGCGGAGCTGCCACCTCAACCGATGTGGTTAGAGGACCGCCGGCCGAGGAATCAATGACTGCGGTTACCGTATACATCGCCGAATCGCCGTAGTACGAACCCCGCAAAAACAAATTCGAGTCGACAAACGTATCGCCGCCGACTCCTCGGGCCGAAAATCCATCGGTCCCACTCACAGAAAAGCTCGCGATTCCAACCGGCATACTTCCCGATACGGCAATGTGATCCGCCTTGCTTGGCCCCCCACTGCTGACGCGGACGTTGTATACGACTGTACTGCCGGGAACGGCTTCGGGCACGCTGCTGTCGATCGCGATGCTCAAACTTGCTTGGGGTGTAAGTTGGTGCGAATCGATCGCCACATTGTTCGTCGGATCCGTATCTTTGAAACGGGCCGATGGCACGACCCTCGCTGTGTTTGTGAACTGGCCAACTGCGTTAGCCGTCGCTTCGCCGCGGAGTGAGTAGAGGATCGACGCTCCTGGTTCTAAGCTGATTGTGTCGGTGAATCCTGGATCGGAGTAACTTCCGTGGGTGGAATAGTACAAATCGTAGGAAGTGGTGGCGCCCGGTGATGGCGAGATTGTAAATCCAAAGCTTTCAAATCCCTGTGGAAATACATCACTTACCTTTGCCCCAACGACTTTCGTGGGACCGTTGTTGGTGACCGTAATGAAATAGTCGAGCCAGGCGCCGCCGTAACCAGGCACCAGCGTAGGAGAGCCGTCATCCGTTATCGTGACGGAAAGATCCGTTGGCGTAGTGTGTGAAGCGGCATCCACATTCATGCGCCCGCTGCCGCTAGAATTCAATCGATTGATGATGACTGCTCCGGCAATTCCTGCCGCCGCATTCCCACGTACGTTAAAGTTGCGGTCGCTGCTGAACGAAAGCGTCACCTTGGGCGCATAGACTTCCCCTGTGACATTCACACCGCCGCCGGCGACAGTGAGCGGCGCGATCGATAAGCGGTTTTGAAATATCGCGATTCCTTGATAATCGCCGCTGTTGGACGCCGTGAGAGCGACTGTGCAATTATCACTGAAATTGATCGAACCTGCCGCCGTTCGCGGATTGTTGTAGATCAATACGCCATTACCGGCCAGCATGCCGTTGTTTCGCACCGAAAGTCCACCGCCTTGCAGGCAGTACACACCGGGTTGCAAAATGACTTTCGCATTGCCGGCGATATGAATTCCGCCGACGTAAGTGCCCGGCGTTAATGTGAAAGTCCTGTTAGCCGCTACGTTGACTGCCCGGTGGATCGCGAAGCCAAGTATTGGGGCTGGCAAATCAGCTAACGGATCGTCCATCGGCGAAGGGTTGGCAATCGCTCCTTGAAATCGACCAGGACCGAATTGCGCCAAACCGCCGGTGACGTCGATCTCAGAGGCCGAGATGTTACCGCTTCCTCGATTAACCCCGGCCCTGGTGTCGCTAGAGTTGATCACCAGCCCACCGGAGCTAATCTGTACCCCGCCACTGCCAGTGTTCATGAACGCACGTGGAGCAGAGCGATCTAACAACAGAATTCCAACATTCACGTCGCCGCTGGATACTGACAGCATGGCACGCGATTCAAGCGACTCAACCGCCCAAACCCGGCCAAGGCCGCGCGTTTTTTGAAATGCGCGGCCCGCAGCCCTTTTACCGTTGCCACGGAATCGCCGATTTCGGCGTGCCCACCAAAACATCGCCTACCCCGTCAGACAGGAGAAAGTTGCTCTTGCTGGCCAAATTCCATCACCCAGGAGAACGGCCCCAATTTTGGGGCATTATCCGGTCAAAAGAGGCGGACCACAAGAGTTTTTTGGGCAAGCGAGTTTGCTTATCCGCATCCCATGTGGCAAGCCTCAGGCGTACCGCCTAAGAATGCGGTCGAATTGGTGTGGAAATAGCCGACTCAGCCGCACAAACCAGCGGGCCCGAAACCCGGGGATGATCTCCCGACGGCCGTGGACGATGGCCTGGATAATTCGGCGGGCCGCGCGTTCGGCGGGCATGGCCATGCTGGTGGTCCATGGCAATTCGCCCTGTTGTTCCACCAGATGATCCCAAAACTCGGTGCTGGTGGGACCTAAACTGGCCAGCAGTACATCGATGCCCAGTGTTAAGAATTCGACACGGATCGACTCGGTCCATCCGCGCAGTGCGAACTTGCTGGCACAGTATGCACTGTTTTGCGGCGTGGATCGGTGGCCAAGAATCGAGCCAATGTTCACCACGATGGGCTGCCGGCCCGATCGCAGCAGCGGCAACGCTTCACGCGTCAATTCCACCGGGGCAAAGAAATTCGTTTCAAAGACTTCGCGGTAACGGTTTGGATCGACGGAATCGAAGCGACCGATGGCCCCGACGCCGGCGTTGTTGACCAGGATGTCGAGCCCGCCCAATGCCGCTTGAGCGGCATCGAGCGCAGCGCGTCGGGCGGTTGGACTTGTGACATCGCCGACGACCATTTCCGCGCGCCTCGCATTGCTACCAAGACGTCTGATTTCTTGGGTGACTTCTCGCAGCTTGTTTTCGCGACGGGCAAACAGGATAACGTTAGCGCCGTCGCACGCCAATTCCAAAGCAATCGCTCGCCCCAAGCCGCCCGATGCGCCAGTCACCAGCGCCGGGCTCCGTTGATCGAACGGCGCATGGTAACGAATGAGTGGTTAGTGGAGAGTGGTCACGGCGTCATGCGGCGTCCGCAGGTCGCGCTGGTCACAGCGCCATTGCCGTTCCGGTGAAATCCGTTGCCGTTCCCGTTTCCATTGCTGTGTGGCCGCACAATCGCACTCTGGTCCGGCAGCCGTCCCAGGTGCCGCTGCGAGATGCGGCAATGAACGACCACGCGGGAATCGCTGTAGCGTTGCGACAACACTTCGCCGTACGCCGAGAGGTACGCCAGCAAGCGGCCGTTGTCGACGCCGGTTTCGACATCGATATCCACAAAGCCGTGACTCAGCGCGCGGCTCACCGTATCGGCCAACTTTTCCAGCCCAATCCGCCGACGAGCACTAATCGGCACCGCATGGGGATAGCGCTGCAACAGCATCTCGACCTGGCCACGATCGGTCGCCGCATCGATTTTGTTGAGCACCAGGATCGTGTCTTTCGCTTCAATACCCAATTCTTCCAGCACTTTGTACACCGCCGCAATTTGTTCGGTTGCTACTGGGCTGCTCGCATCGGCAACGTGCAATAGCAAATCGGCCTGCCGCGCTTCTTCCAGCGTGGCTTTAAAGCTGGCGATCAAATGGTGAGGCAGATCGCGAATGAAGCCAACGGTATCGCTTAAGAGCACCGGTCCCCAGCCGGGCAACTGCCAGCGACGGGTACGAGTATCCAGCGTGGCGAATAGTTTGTTCATCGCCGTCACGCCCGCGTCGGTCAAAGAATTCATCAGCGTGCTCTTGCCGGCATTGGTGTAGCCGACGAGAGAAACCGTCATCCGATCGTCGCGGGCCGCAACTTGCCGTTCTTTGCGGCGATGAATACCCTTCAGTTCGCCGCTCAAATCGTGGATGCGCTTTTCGACCAATCGGCGGTCCACTTCCAATTGCTTTTCGCCAGGACCACGCATGCCGATGCCGGCTTTGATGCGCGATAAGTGAGTCCACATTCGCTTCAGCCGCGGCAGCGAGTATTGCAGTTGAGCCAGCTCGACCGACAGCCGGGCTTCATACGTTTGGCGCGGGTGGCGAAGATATCGAGAATCAGCTCGCTGCGGTCCAGCACTTTCAGCCCCACAATCTTTTCGAGATTGCGTGATTGAGCAGGCGAGAGATCGTTATCAAAGACCACCACATCGGCATCGGCCGCCTCAGCCAATCGCTGCAATTCTTCGACCTTGCCGCTGCCGAGATAGGTGGTCACATCGGGAGCTTCCCGACGCTGAGTGAGCGTGCCGACCACTCGAGCTCCGGCCGTGGTGGCCAGCCCTTCTAGTTCTTCAAGAGGGTTTTCCTCGGTTGAGCGTCCATTCATGAGGACGCCGACGAGAAACGCCGCTTCACTGGCGACACTATCCGTGCGTTGAAGTTCAATCACGCTTTAGAATGCCTCCGCGGAAGAAGGATAGTTACCCGCGAGGCAATGAACTTCTTGGCACACTCGGTGCCTACTTTTCGGTCGATTCATCAAGCCTCGTGGATGGTTAGAACGACAGACTTCCCGGTCGCCGGGTTCGGCCAGCGGCCGTTTCCTTTATTCTAATCGGCAAACTGGCCGGTCAAGAAGATTATATCCGGCACCTGCGGATTGGTTGTGACCATTTTCACGAAGTTCTAACCATGCATGCCAGCTTGCAGCATCGGGGTCCTCATGATAGAGCCCCTGCTATGCCTGATCACCCTCAAACAACTGGCAGTAGCTTTCATATCGCCTGGCATCGAGCCAGCCGTCCGCCACGGCGTCTTTCACCGCGCAATTGGCTTCGTGGCGATGGTTACAGTTGGGAAAACGGCAATGGTTGATGAACGGCCGCAGGTCGCGAAAGTAGCCGCCGACTTCGGCCGCAATAACATCCCACAACTGAAACTGCCGCACGCCGGGGGTATCGACAACATAGCCTGCTCCGCCAGCCAGCGGGAGCAGTCGGGCTGAAGTGGTCGTGTGTTTGCCTTTTTGCGTTTCTTCGCTGACTTTAGCCACGCGCAATGCCAAACCGGGTTCGACCGCGTTTAGCAGCGACGATTTGCCGACGCCACTCTGCCCCACGACGACACTGGAATGCCCCCGCATTTTGCGTCGCAGCTGAGCGATGCCCAACCCGGTCTGCGCGGAAACCAATAGCACGATGTAACCCATGCGGCTAAATACGCCGACAAGCGGTTGCAAGTCGGCAGCTTCAACCAGATCGATTTTGTTGATGCACACAATCGGCCGCAGCTTTTCTCGTTCGGCGCTGACGAGAAACCTATCAATCAGAGCGGGCTTAATCCGCGGTTCAGCGGCGCTAGAAACAATGACCATCTGATCGACATTGGTCACAATTACATGCTGTTTGCCGCGCACGGTGCGACTGAGGACCGATTGTCGCTGTTCGATGCGCTTAATAATTCCCTCCGGCAGTGTGGCATCAAGTGTGATGGCACCCGGCACTTTCGGATTAGCCAGACGAAACAGGACCTGGTCGCCGGCCGACACGACGTGCCGCTGATCGGTCGATAGCGTTTTCAGCAGACGGCGCGTGGCACAGCGGAAGTACGTGCCGTCATCGGCTTGCACGATGCTTAGTAATCCATGCACCGCTAACACGCGGCCCGATCGAGACGTTGCGGCGTCGACCTCCGGCACCACGGCGAAACCGGAGGTGTCTTCTTCACTGTCAGTGCCGATCACCGTCCGCCGCCGGGTAAGCTCCCCTTTACCGCTAATGCGTTCTCCGCGCGGCTCATCTAAATCGCCGGATGTCTCTGGATCATAAGTTCGAGTCAAATCGCCGTCGCGCTGCCGAACATTGCGGTTCTTCCGAAAATCGGCGCGAATCTTGCGTTTGGACATGGCAGCAGAAAGGGTCAAAGAGTCGAAAAGTCGAAGAGCATCTGTCGCTTGCCTCTCTGACTCTTTGACTTTTGGACTTTTCGACCCGTGGCTTCGCCACTTCACGTCGGCTTATTTGGATCTCTGATTTGCCCGGCAGAATCGTCCATCACGTCAAAGCGTTTCTTCTCGTGATCGGGCAACTTCATATTCTGTCTGGCCAAGCCGGCCTTCTCCAACAGCGACTTTCCGAAAATGCTGTTCGTGGGTTCTTTGTCGGCAGGCGGAGGCCCAATGGCGCCCAGTTCGGCCGGCGAATACCGGACTTCGTACTCGTGCTTTGCCACCGACAGCGTATCGCCCGGGTCGAGCCGCCGCTCTTGGTAGCGAACACCGTTGACTTTCAGGCCGTTGCGGCTCCCCAAGTCCTTCACGTACCAATAGCCATCTTGAATGGCCAGCTGGCAGTGGTGGGCCGAGACGTTGGCAAACCGCAGCACAATGTCGCAACTTTCGCGGCGGCCAATCATCAATTCGCGCTTCAACAGCGGAATGGGGTCGCCACCCCCCAGCGGAAGCAATTCTCCAAACATGCATACCTCTCGGAATCGGGCCCGCACCCCTGCGCTTGCCCCCTGTTTGCTGTTCCCAGTACGATGCTTACGGTCTTTGTTCGCCTACCTTGAATCTATTCAGAGCCGGCCCAAGCGGTCAACCGAGATGGCAAAAAACAGTGGTCAGGGGTCCGTAGTCCGTGGTCAGTTGCAAGATGTAACGTCGGCCACCCTGCCCTCACCCGTTCACCCCCTCACCCCTGCACTCGTTCCGGAGATCGATCTAACCGCTTCCGCCGAATCCACTTCTCCAATTATACCGTCCGACTGGCGATCGGCTGGGCTCCGCTACCACGCCTACAATTTTTACCTGCGTAAAAAATTCGGCCGCCGGGTGCAAAAAGTGAGCATCGACGCGGGGTTTACCTGCCCCAATGTCGACGGCACGGTGGCCAAAGGGGGCTGCACGTTTTGCGATAACCGCAGTTTCAGCCCCAGCCGCCGCTCACCCCGAATGTCGCCCCGCGATGTGCAGGGACAGATTTCCGAAGGCATTCGGCGCTTGAAATGGCGCTACGATGTAGACCGCTTCATCGCTTACTTCCAGCCGGCCACCAACACCTATGCCCCGGTCGAAAAACTGCGTCCGCTTTACGCAGCGGCCATCGAACACCCTGATGTCGTGGGCCTGGCCATCGGCACGCGGCCCGATTGTGTGCCAGACGATGTGTTGGACTTACTAGCGGAGTTAGCGCAGCGAACTTATCTCTCCGTCGAATACGGCTTGCAAACCATCCACAACCGTTCGCTCGATTGGATGAACCGCGGCCATCATCACGATGCCTTTCTCGACGCCGTAGAGCGCAGCCGAGACCGCGGTTTCGAAATCTGCGCGCCACGTCATTCTCGGCCTGCCCGGCGAATCGCACGCCGACATGCTGGCCACCGCGCGGGAAGTCGCCCGATTAAATCTCGATTCCGTGAAACTGCACAACCTCTACGCCGTGAAAGACACGCCCCTGGCCGATCAAGTGGCCCGCGGCGAAGTGCGGCTGATGGAACGCGACGAATACATTCAGGTGCTCGTCGATTTTTTGGAATTGCTCCCGCCGTCCATGATCGTCGAACGCATCAGCGGCGACGCCCCGCCCGATTATTTCCTCGGCCCCAGCCTGGTGCCTCGACAAACCGGCTCTTCGAGCAGCGCTAGACGCGGAACTTGCTCGCCGTGACACGTGGCAGGGCAAGAACCGGATAGGTTGACCGTTTCGCCGCGGTTAAATTTGTCGCGAGCAATCCGCAACAACAGTGCCCTTGCTTCGTCACGCAACTTGTTGGCAATACAGATGCTTCTGGAATCCGACGAAAACTTTCGCAATGTCTTCCGGTCTGCCGAGCTCCGCAATCGCATCGGCGATGGCATTGTGATATTTCAATTTCAGCAGCGGCGATAACTTCTCCTGCGCAAGCTTCTTCAACGCCGATGTCAACGTACTGGGAAAGCACAAATTCCAAAAACGCCTGCTGCTTGGTGCTGAACTGTGTGGCAATTGCCGTTCTCGCCAAATCCGCCCGATCTTTTCGCGTAATTGGTGCCAGGGCGTAAGCGATGTAGGCCAGCACATCGAACAGATCGCTTTTTTCCGCATCGATGATCTTTTGCATTTCGGCAAGTTGATCGCTACCAAAACCAGCCTCGGCCAATCCTTGCAACAGTTTTGCGCGCGTGTCAGGCAGGCTCCATAAAGCTCGCAGTTCGTGCTCGTCGTTGAAAAATTCCGGCAGCTTGCCAAACAGCATTTCCATAAATTGCTGGGCCGACATCGGCGTGCCGTCGGGATGCCAGAACGTGGTGACCATCATGTGCTGAATGGTGCGAGCCTTCCCGTCGGCAAGCTTCACTTTGATTTTCTTCGGCCGAGGCGCTGGCGGATCGCTGCCACCAGGTCGCTTCCCTTGGCCTGCTTCATCGCCGCCGATTTCGCCACCATCGTCTTCGTCGGGCACGGGATCCGCGGGTTCGCCATCCCATTCGGGGTCGCTGAAGTGCTGGTGCGCTTTTACGAAGTCATAAATCGTGAAGTAATCTTTGCCGTCGTACAGCCGGGTGCCGCGGCCGATGATTTGCTTGAACTCAATCATCGAATTGATCGGCCGCATCAGCACAATATGGCGAATGTTGCGGGCATCCACGCCGGTCGAAAGTTTTTGCGAAGTGGTCAACACCGTGGGAATCGTTTTCTCGTTGTCCTGAAAATCGCGCAAATGCTGCTCCCCCAATGCTCCGTCATTGGCCGTCACCCGCTGGCAATAGTTCGGGTCGCGGCTGGTTTTCATCTGATTCACGAGATCGCGCACCGCCAGCGCGTGGTCCTGCGTGGCGCAGAAACACCAGTGTTTTTCTCGCTGGTTGATCTGCTCCATGAACAACTTCACTCGATGCGCTTCTCGCTCTTTGATTTCAATCACTTTGTTGAAATCGCTCTCGACGTAGCGCTTGCCCGATTCAATTTCTCCCTCGATCAGTTTGTCGTCCGGGGTGTAAACATATTCATCCAGCGTGGTTGAAATCTGCCGGACCTTGAAGGGCGTGAGAAAGCCGTCGTTAATTCCTTCTCTGAGCGAGTACACGTAAACCGGCTCGCCAAAATACTTGTAGGTATCGACGTTGTCTTTCCGTTTCGGCGTCGCCGTCAGCCCCAATTGCACCGCCGGGGCAAAGTATTTCAGAATGTCGCGCCACGTGCTCTCGTCGTTGGCCCCGCCGCGATGGCATTCGTCGATCACGATGAAATCGAAAAAGTCGGGCGGATACTCGCCGAAATACGGTGAAGGCTTGCCGTCTTTATCCGGCCCGCTCATGAACGTTTGAAAGATGGTGAAAAACAAACTGCCGTTCTTCGGCACGCGGCCTTTCTTGCGAATATCGTCCGGCTCGATCCGCACCATCGCATCTTCGGGAAATGCGGAGAACTGGTTGTAGGCTTGGTTCGCCAGAATATTGCGATCAGCCAAGAACAAAATTCGCGGCCGCCGCGTGGGCTCCCGGCCCAAATTCCACCGGCTGTAAAACAGCTTCCAGGCAATTTGAAACGCGATCGCCGTCTTACCGGTACCGGTCGCCAGCGTCAGCAAGATGCGTTGCTGCCTGTCGGCGATTGCTTCCAGAACGCGCCGTATGGCGATGTCCTGATAGCAGCGCACCGTCCAAGTGCCCCCTTTTTCTTCGAACGGCACAGCCGCAAACCAATCGCGCCACGCGTTTTCCTCCGCGAACGTGCGGTTCCAAAGTTCCTCGGGCGTCGGATAGCGCTCGACGTCCCCCTCCGACCCATCGCCCATGTCGATGCCATAGATTCCCTGTCCGTTCGTGGCATACGTGAAGCGGACCGCCAGCTTGCCGGCATAATTCTTGGCCTGCGCCACGCCTTCGGTCAGTTCTTCGTCCCACGCCTTGGCCTCGACGACCGCGAGCTTGGTGTTGCGGTACTCCAGCACATAGTCGGCCGTGATCGCCTTGCCGCGCCGTCCGTGCCCCTCTAGCCGGCCAATGGTAATTGGGAACTCGCGCCGCACCCGGCTCCCTTCGACAACGCCCCAACCGGCGGCGGCAAGTGCCGGATCGACATGCTCAGCCCTGGTTTCCGCCTCATTCATATTTTTTCCCAACCAAACGTCGCGCCATCCGCCCGAGCGTCGCGGCGTCAGCCCGACGTGCCCTCAACCCAACGCCCCACGCTGCAACCCCGTCTCCGACGACCACGTGACCAACGGATTCGGCTGCTTATACAGCACATACCGAACAGCCGCCGCCACGGCCCGTTCATCCGGCAGCCTCCGCTTCGACCCGCGCTCTGTCCACCAGGTTTCCGACTTCGGCTGGCCGAAACGCTCGCCGAGCCGGCGCGTCGCCCAGCTCTTGAAGTCGCCCAGAATCTTCGCCGGCTTCAAATCTCCCATCGCCCCAACCACGATGTGAAAGTGGTTGAACATCACCGCCACGGCCCGCAGTTCCCACTGGCGGAACCGGGCCGTCTCTTGAAACTGCACAAGGGCAACCTCCGCCTGGACCGTCGTCAACTGGATCGGAGGCCCAGACATCAACCGCCGCGACTTCGCTTCCAGGCCCGGCATCGCCTTGTCGTAATCTTCCCCGGGCCGGTGATGCACGACCCGCGCTTGCTTCGCCGGATCTCCTGGCCGATGCTCCCACACTCGCCCGACGAAGCCCCGCGCATCGCCCGGTAGCCAGTTGCCGTAGCATGTGTTCGTGAGCAGCCAGTACTGGTCCATGCCGCCGATTCTAACCTCCCGCAAAGGCGAGCGTCGAGCGTAAGACACGTCGGGCTGACGCCGCGACGCACATTAGCCGGAGCGTCGCGGCGTCAGCCCGACGTGCCCGACTCCCCGACTCCGCGACGTAAGTCAGGCGTGCGTTCCGACGTTCGCCTACAACTCCCCGCTGAAGGCCCTGTGCAGCAGTGACTTCTTCAACTCGTCGAGCGCGGCGAGCTTACGCTGGTAGAGGGATTCGAGACGTTGGGTTTCTTCGTGGAGAGCGTCGAGCTTTCCTGCCAATTCCTTTTGCTTTTTCACAGCGGGCAGCCATACCCGGAACTCGAAAAGATGGTCTCGATTGACCTTCGGCATTCCTGCGCGGGCCGAACCTTGGATCGCATACTCGGTGAAGGGTTTGCTCAGCAGCAAATGGAAGAAGTAGTCGCGAGTAATCCGGTTCGGGAGCGGCGCGAGCGGATACATGTCTGCACTGCACAAGCCGCTGAATTCGGGACGCGCCACCTTCATGAGGTAAGGACGAATCTTGCTGTAGAGCACCATTGATTCGTCGAAGAGAAACTTGCCGGAAATCACTCCTTCTTCGTGCGCAGTCTTGAGGTCCACAAAGACACCAGTCTGTGACTCGATGTTTCCTGCGCCGACATGGATCAAGTCGAGGAACTCGGCTTTGCGGGGGTCAACGAGGGTTGAGGTGATGGCGACAGACTTCGCTCAACTTCTTCTCCGCCCACCCCTCGCCGCGTTGGGTGAAAACGGCTTGCAGGTGGCTTTCAAACAGAGCACGGGCGTTCTGTAGGTTCTTTTCGGCGTTGGCTTTGGCGGTGGCGATGCCGTCAAACGCTTCGTCGAGGATACCGACGATCCGCCGCTGTTCGGGGAGTGGGGGGACGGGAATCGGAGTCAGTGAAAGATTGTTCGGCTAATCCGGTCGCGAGTCGTGCCGGTGCATTCCTCTGGCGACTGTCTTGATGCAAATTTCGGACTGCGAATATAAGTTGAAGAACGGTGGAAGCATCTCCTTCGGGTTGAAGCGGACAATCGTGCAATCAACAGCGGTAACCTTCCGCTCGCCTGTCTCCGGCATAATGCAGCTTCGCCCAACGGGGTCAGGCAATCGCGAGATTAGGCAGTCGCCCTCGAAAATCTCCGTGCACCGCAGACGTTTGAATGTCGCATTCGAAATGTAGTGCGCTTTCCTCGGCACGATCCTTGAAGACTCCCCCGCCAACATTGCCGGTCTGAATCAGCCGAATGCCGTGTGGCGATTGGTCTTTGCTTTCGGACCCAATCGCCGTCCGCGAAAACCTCGCAAAGCTCTCGCGAGAGGCTTTTTCGCCCATCCCGCTCTTCATAGCAACCCCCGGATGGTTCGCAGCACTTCCGCACTCTCGGCGTCCAGGGCGGCGATTTCGTCCATGATCTCTTCGGGGCTGCGGTGGGTCACTTCCTCGCCGCCGTTAGGGTTCTTCACCGAAAGATCAAAGGTCGTCGGGTCGATGGACTTGGCGTCCACGCTCCAGACTTTTCGGCGAGTCGGCAAAGCTTCTTTTGCAGCTGCGACGAACTCCTTCAGATCGTCGTCGTTGAGCGGGTTGGTCTTGCCGAGGTTGCGACCGGGGTCGAGTTGGTAGTACCAGATCTTGCGGGTCGGTGCGCCCTTCTCGAAAAAGAGCACCACTGTCTTGACGCCCGCGCCCTGGAACGTGCCGCCGGGGCAGTCGAGCACGGTGTGCAGGCTGCAACTTTCCAGCAACAGCTTTGCGCAGACTGACCGAGGCATTGTCGGTGTTGGAGAGGAACGTGTTCTTGATGACCACGCCGCCCGACCGCCGGCCTTGAGCATCTTGATGAAGTGCTGCAGGAACAGAAAGCCGTTTCGCCGGTACGGATGGGGAAGTTCTGCTGCACTTCCTTGCGCTCCTTGCCGCCGAAGGGCGGATTGGCCAGCACGACGTCGAAGCGGTCCTTCTCCTGAATGTCGGCCAGGTTTTCGGTGAGCGTGTTGGTGTGGACGATGTTCGGCGCCTCGATGCCGTGCAGAATCATGTTCATGATCGCGATGACGTAGGCCAGCGACTTCTTTTCCTTGCCGTAGAATGTGCGCTCTTGCAGGGTCTTCAGGTCTTCTGTGGTGAGGCCATTCGCTTCGGGATTTTTTTTCAGGATCAACTACAGAACGATTCGCACAAGAAGCCGGCCGACCCGCAAGCGCCGTCGTAAATGCGTTTCGCCGATCTTCGGCTTGACCACTTGCACCATGGCGCGAATCAGCGGGCGTGGCGTGTAATACTCGCCGCCATTGCGGCCGGCGTTGCCCATGTTGCTTGATCTTCGCTTCGTACAGATGCGAAAGCTCGTGCTTTTCTGTCTGAGAGCGGAAGCGCAGTTCGTCGATGTGGTCGATGATTTCGCGGAGGTTGTAACCGCTGTGGATCTTGTTTTTGATCTCGCCGAAAATCTCGCCGATCTTGTATTCGATGGTGTTCGGCCCGCTGGCCTTCTGCGTGAAGCCGTGCAGATAAGGGAAAAGCTTCCGGTTGACGAATTCGCGCAGGTCGTCGCCAGTCAGTGCCTTGTTGTGGTCAATCTTGCCGTCTTTGACCCTTGGGGGCGGCCCAGACCTCCCAACGGTACGGCTTGTCGAGGATGTATCGATACTGTCTTCCCCTTCCAGCTCCGCCTCCATCTGCCTTGTCTTGCTCGAGTCCATCGAGGTATTTGAGGAACAGCAGCCAGGAAGTCTGCTCGGTGTAGTCCAGTTCCGTGGTGCAACCGGCCTCTTTCCAGAGCACGTCATCGATGTTTTTGAATGCTTGCTCGAACATTTGCCCAACAGCGTTGCGAGAACGGCTCGATCACCCCCCACAGCGAACACGGAATCCTCTGTAACGTAGTTTGAGTTGGAGTCGCGTTCAACTGCCTCGAAAATACCGCCAAAACACGCGATTGGCCCACAATGCCCCTTGACAAATGATACACTTGTACATTATATTGCAGGGCGGAACCCTGATGTTCCCGGCAATGATCTTTGGCAATTCGGAATCGTAGGCGGCAGGCCTTTCCCGGAGGGCAAGGGAGGCGGAGAATTTTGTCGTTTGCATCGCAACAGCGCAAAGGTTGGATCGGACTTGAGTTAACAATGGTTGGAGACGTGAAAAATGAGTGGGGAACGACAATACTCGGTGAGTTTTGTCGCTGGTCTTTGCGCCAGCGCTCGGGAATTCTCGCACGAAATGGCGCTGGCGACGCGCAAAACTCGGCGAGTTTTGTCGCGAAAAAAATGGGACCCCCTGGGAACGCGACAAAATTCAGCGCAGCAGATCGGAAAACATTGCCGTTTGGCGACGAGTTTTGTCGCCTGCCGGCAATTTGTCGGACAGAAGGCCGAAGTTAACCAACCACGACTCACGAACCACCCTTCAGCTTTACCACAAGCCTTCCATCTACTTGACGCAGGACCGGCAAGGCATGACAGTAATGCACGATGTTTGCACTATCTGCATCGGCGCGTGAAGCGCCGCAAAACTGGAAAGGAAGTCACACGATGACCCAGCAAAAATGTAGTCTGGCCATGGCGGCGGTCGTTCTGGCATTTGCCGGCTGCAGTGGCAGTGGCGGCAGTAGCAGTTCCGGCGGCGGCGCCACGCCGCAAGCGGTGTTTGACAACTTCAAATCGGCCACGCAAGCCAAAGATTTTCAAAAGGCTTTCGCGCAAACGACACCCGATTCGCAGGAAGTGGTTTTGGGCGCAATGGCAATGGGTTTGAACATGATGGCCATGCTCGATCCGAGCAAGAACACCGAAGCCAACCAGATTTTGGAAAAGCATGGAGTCAAGAAGCTCGATATGACCGGGCCGCCGCCCAACATGAACGATCCCAAGTCTTTCATGAAGCAAATGGTGGGGGGCGTGAAAGACAAACCGGCGTGCATTGCGGAGATCATGACGTGGATGGAAAAGAATTCGCCGAATAAAGATGCCGCTGCCGCGCCGGCGCGAAGGAATTCGAAAATGCCACCTTGGAAGATGTCAAAGTGGAAGGCAACACGGCCAGCGGAACGATCAAGACCAAGAGAGCCACCGGAGAAGAAAAGCAAGATGCCAAGTTTCAAAAAATCGGCGACGTCTGGTTGATCGATTTTGCCGGCATGATGCCCACCGGCGGCACTCCGCAAGGAACTCAACCGAACCCAGCCGGCTTGCCGGGAGGAAAGTAAGCACGAATCGGCAAAAGCAAACGAACTTGGTGGGCCGCAAGGGTGTCGATATCGTACAATTCAAACGGTTCGAAGTGGACCGGGTGGTCGCCGGCTGAAGGTCAAACTTCAGCGGGAGGAAAGTCCGGGCTCCAAAGGGCACAGTGGTGGCTAACAGCCACCGGCCGCAAGGCCAGGGATAGTGCAACAGAAAGCAAACCGCCGGGAATGCAGGTGAGTGGTGAGTAGTGAGTGGTAGATAAATGCTAATGGCGCTGGCAATTGACCACTCACCACTCACCACTCACTCTGTCTTTTCGGTAAGGGTGAAACGGTGCGGTAAGAGCACACCAGCAGGTCGGGCAACCGGCCTGGCTAGGCAAACCCCACTGGGAGCAAGGCCAAACAGGAAGTAGCGCGGGTGGCACTGCTGGCTCGTCCAGCCGTGTGCCGCGGCGGATCGGTCCGATCCGGCAGAACTTCCGGGTAGGCTGCTAAGGTGCGATGGTCGCGAGACCCGCGCACAACAGACTCCGAGCAATCGGCGTCGTAGAGAAATGACCGCCACTGGCGTCGGGCCTCCGTGCCCAACACGCCAAGGACAAAACCCGGCTTACAGGTCCACTTCGAACCGATTTTTTTGGGGATTGACTTGCGAACAGACGGTTAAAAGCCCAGGGGTTGCGGGCACTGTTGCCGCAATGGTCCCTGGGCTTGTTCGGTTTGACTTCGGTCGCCGTCAGTTGCTCTTACAGTCCTGCCGTGGCGGCTTCCTCGTGTTCATGCCGGCGGCGTGGCGGCTGCGGCTTCGAGACCGGCGATCCACCGGTAGTCGATCCGGAAGCGGCCTTCGAGGCGGCCAGATCGCTGTCGAGCCACTGGACCAGCTTCGAGATGCAGAGCTGGTTCATGCTGGTGCATTTCTCGTGGGCCTCGACCTGAAGGAACTCGTGCAAGCTCTTAGGAAGCCGAACCGTAATGACCCGGGTCGGCTCTTTATCTTCCGGCACCGGTGGGCCTTCGACCCGCAGCTTGGCCAGCATCTGCTGGATCTCGGCGTATTCGGTGGTCTTTTCGAACTCGGTCAGCGCTTGGGCAGAGGGGTACATTTGCCGCACGATGCCGTTCAGGCCCAGCACCTCACGGAAAAACGTTACCCAGTCGGGATTCTGATGAAATAGGGTTTGAGCGGTTCGAAACACTTCCTGCGGTTTGTGATCCATGTCGTTCTCCTCGGACATCTCGGGTCTACAGACTCCATTCCCTACAGCCACACGGCTGCGGTTTGACGGAATGATGGCATGCTGTCAAGCAAAGCTCCGATGTCATTGCATTGATAGCACTTACGGCCGAGAAGAAGTGGCTGCTAAAACTCGCGGCAAGGCTGCTCAAAAGCGTGCAGCCGATCAACTGCACAAGAAATGGGCAGCGGCCATTTTCACACCGCCGATAGTGTCCAGCCGGCAGGGTCGACGAAAGCGTTAAATTGGGTCGGGAGCGTCGACGAGGGATGAAAAGAATTCGATTTGACGTCCGGCGAATGGCTCTTACGCCACCTGAGGGCAGCCGCAAATTGACCCGTCTGCCAAGTGGGGATTAAAATCGATGGAACGATCCTTCCTGCCGGCCCATCCTTTTCTCTCCTTCTCTTCGGCAATCACGGTTTCCAAAGTCCGGCAAAGCGATCGATTATGACCGAGCACGGATCTACCCGCCGGCAATCGCTACCGCCGCAACCTCCACAGCCGCAGCAGAACCAGCCCTCGGGTTCTATTGATGCGGCCCAGAGTGGTTCGACTTCGTGTCCCCTTCGACCGGGATCCAAAGTCTTGCCGTCGGACAGCATAGTTCCGGCCGGCAGCCAACCGATCGATTCACAACCCACCGTCATTACCAAGACGCCGGCCCTGGCCCAATATCCGCTCACCGCAATTCACCCCCGTGACATGGGCCGGCTGCTGGAAGGCGAACGGCTTGAATCATTTCGAGTTGCTCGAGTTCGTCGGCGGCGGCGGCATGGGCGCCGTGTTTCGGGCTCACGACACCATGCTCAATCGCACGGTGGCGGTGAAGGTGCTGTCGCAGGATCAATCGAGCGATGAAGAAACGCTGCGTCGCTTTCAAAACGAAGCCCAGTCGGCCGCCCGGCTCGATCACGACAACATCAGCCGAGTCTATTACGTGGGCGAAGATCGCGGCTGGCACTACATCGTCTTCGAGTTCATCGAGGGCGTCAACCTGCGCGATCTGGTCGATCAGCAAGGCCCATTGCCATTGGCTCGACGCCGTCAGCTACACGCTGCAGATCGCCGACGCCCTTTCGCACGCCAGCCGTCGTGATGTGGTTCACCGCGACATCAAGCCCTCGAATGTGCTCATTACGCCCGATGGTTGCGCCAAGCTGGTCGATATGGGCTTGGCCCGGCTGCATCAGGTTGAACCCGCGGCAAATGATCTGACAGCCAGCGGCGTTACGCTGGGCACGTTCGATTACATTTCGCCAGAGCAAGCCCGCGACCCGCGCAGCGCCGACGTGCGCAGCGACATCTATTCGCTGGGCTGCACGTTGTACTTCATGCTTACGGGCCGGCCGCCGTTTCCCGATGGCACGGTGCTGCAGAAGCTGTTGCAGCATCAAGGCGATGATCCGCCCGACCCGTGCGAATTCCGTTCCGACTTGCCCGACGATCTGCTGCGGCTCTTGTGGCGCATGCTGGCCAAATCACCCGCCAAGCGCTACCAAGCGCCGGAAGATTTAGTCGCCGATTTGGCTGCCCTGGCCGGACGCCACGGTTTGGAAGCGCCAACTCCAACAAGTGTGGTCTGGCTTCCGCCCTCTGATGTTCAGCCAACCGTTTGGGAACGGCACTTGCCTTGGATTGCTCCACTCTTGGCGCTGGTCGGAATAGTGGCCGCAATGGGTTTGATCTGGTCGCACGAAGCTGAACAAGCGGCGCCACCACCGCTTTCGCACTCCACGACCGATTCAAGCGGTAATGGCCTGGAACGAAGGTTACTGCCCGACGGGGCCGATTCTCCGATTGGTTCAGCCGGCAGCCCCACGCCGCAAAGTCCGTCACAGACCGACCAGCCGTCACCGCCTGCCTCTGGGATAGACCCAGCAGCTAATCATGTCGGGCCGTAAGCCGGGCACAATCGTTATACTTTGTGCCAGCGAGAAAAACGCTTGACAGACCGTCGCGGCCAGACTCTATTTTGATGGACCTGACAGGAGTAAACTTTCAGTAGCCTATACCTCGTACGCCGTCGATTGTGTCGAGCGGCGCCTGGCAACACTAACCCGCGTGTCGTGCCTTCGAGTTTCTGAAGGCGTCCTCAATCCATCAGGAGTAGCTCCAGCATGAAGAAGTTCTGCCTCGTCTCGTTTTCCGCGCTGACCGCAATGTTGCTCGTGTTTGCTTTTAGCACCGAACAGGCCCAATCTCGCCCGCCGTATGCCAAGGCATTTGCCGCCAAGTTTGTCAAAGCCGACAGCACCGATCCGGCAGAGAAGGCGTTTGCTGCCGCCGTGAAATCGGCCAAGTGCGGAGTGTGCCATGAAGGCGAGAGCAAAAAGAACCGCAACGTATTCGGCAAGCAATTGGCCGAGATCATCAAGCCCAAGGATGCTCCCGCTGACTGGAAAGGTGAAAAAGATCCCAAGAAAATTGAGGAGGCCTTTGAGAAAGCTCTCGCAGCACACGTCGACGCCAAGGATCCAAAATCGCCGACCTTTGGCGATTTGATCAAAGCCGGCAAACTGCCCGGCGGCGAGCCAAAAGCGTCACCGGCCGACGAGAAGAAGTAAAGCGAGAACTCAATTAGCCAAACCCATAAAGCCCAGGGGTTGCAACCCCTGGGCTTTCTTTTTCCTCTGCAAATAACTCGTGGCTCATTGGCAATAGCTTTCCTCACTCAAACATGCCCTCCGGCAAGCCTTCCACATTTCGCACCACGATGTGCGCGACTTTGTCCCAGGCAATGGCTGTCATCGTCACGGTTCCATCCGCAGCCTGCGAGGCAAACAGCCCGTGCGATTGGCGCGACAGCCTCTCGTCGAACCAATCAGGCACCAACATCGCGCCGCCGTCCAGGTAAAGTTCAATCACTCCGCCCTGATTTTTCTCATCCCATAACTTCCGCATCAACTGACACAGCGAATGAACCGGTCGTAACGTTGGATCGGGATCGACACCCGTGCTGACTGGTTCCAGTTCGCGGTCGGAAATGTTCGCGAGATCGACTTCTTCCACCGGTTCCGTTTCCGACATGATCGGCACCAAAAATCGTGCGCCGCAATGGGGACACTGGCCAGCCTGACCTTGCAATCGCGCCGGCCCATTCAAGCGATGCCCGTTGGGGCAGAGAAACACGATGCTGTTTTCTGGCAGCGAGCGCGGAGCGCCAAGGTTGTTCAAACTCGACTCGCCTGGGCCGCCAGTCGCCGTCACTGGAACCGGGCCGCTCGCGACGCCCGCCAGTCTTACAGCCGTAGCGCCGCTGTTGCTGGGAATTCGAAAGGCCACGCCGCACTTGGGGCACTTCGCGTCGCGGCCAGCAAGTTCTTCCTGGCAAACAATGCGATGTCCGTTCGGGCAATTGAATTCCAGTGCCATTTCAGCAGGTCAGGCTTTAGCCTGACAAACAAGTTCGCACGCTGCCTCGTGACAGGCTAAAGTCTGACCTACCCCCCCGCGTTCGGCGCAGCGACCGCAATGAAAATCCCTATCGCAATCGTAGTTCAATCGATGCGCTTCTACAACAAGAACCTGGCACCCACGGTCTCCTTGACTTGAACTTCTGCGAAGTCGACACTAAAGGTTTTCACCGTCCCCTTCAGGCTTTGCCGACTGAATTTATGGCGATCGTTGTTGTCTGCCCTAGCTGCCACGCACGATTTCAGGTGAGCGAAAAGTTCGCCGGCAAGCAAGGTCCGTGCCCGAAGTGCAAGGGCCTGATCAACATCCCGGCCCTTGAAGATGAGGTGAAAATTCACGCGCCGGAGGAATTCGGCGGCAGCAAGGACGCCAAAGGCCGGCCGGTGCTGAAACCGATCGCCCGAGTCGAGACCAAAGTGCAGCCGGTTCTGTTGGTCGGCGTGTTGGTAGCAGTGCTGTTGGCGTTTGCCGTGGCATTCGTGCTGCGCTCCAGCGATTTGAAATCGTCACCGATTGTGCTGGCGCTGGGGCAACGGTGCTTGCTCCGCCCTTAGTCATGGGGGGCTACAGTTTTCTACGCAATCAGGAGTTAGAACCGTATCGAGGCGGAGAGTTGCTCGTCCGCGTGGCAATTTGTTCTGCAGTTTATGCCGGACTTTGGGCGGCGATTTGGGGCATGAAGCATTTTCTGGCCGGAAGCGATGGCACGCTGGAAACATTTCAAATGTTGATCATGGCTATTCCGCCCGTGGTCATTGGCTCGCTGACCGCGCTGAGCTCGCTCGATTTGGATTTCGGCAGCGGATTTTTCCATTATGCGTTGTATGTCGCCGTTTGTGTTTTGCTCCGGCTGACGATGGGTTTGACGGCGTTGTGAATACCACGTCAGAAATTCGCTAAACCGCAAGCGGCTCTGACCGCTTTATCCTAATCCCTCGCCGCGACTCTTAATTGGCGTGTCTTCCTTTCGCGATATTCCTGAACTGACCGGACTCGCCGCGCGAAAATCGCAGGTGCGCATTCCGCCGGAGTTGGATGTGCCTCTGACCGAGCGGGTTCGCCATCTGATTGACACGCCGGAATTTCGCCGCCTGGCTAGTGTCAGCCAGGTGGGTTTGGTCGCGCTGGTTTATCCGGCGGCCAATCATACGCGGTTCGAGCATTCGCTGGGCGTCTATCGGCTGGCGCTTTTATATTTGCAGCAACTATCGTACGACGAGCGATTCGCCGCTGCGATTACCTCGGACGATGCCGAGCTATTTCTCGTGGCGGCTTTGCTGCATGATTTGGGCCACTGGCCGTTCTGTCATCCCCTCGAAGATTTGCGCCTGCCCGGCGTGCCGCATCACGAGCTGTTCGCCAATAGTTTTCTGCTGGAAGGCGAAATCGCCGATGTGCTGCGCGACGAATGGAAAATCAATCCGCGCGATGTGGTGTCGCTGCTCTCGGAAAAGCCGCGCGACCTGCGCTCCAAAATCTTAACGAGCCTGCTCTCCGGCCCGATCGACATCGACAAGATGGACTACCTGCAACGCGACAGCCTGCACGCCGGCGTGCCTTATGGCCGGCACTTCGATCAGCAACGGCTCATCGGCAGCTTGTGTCTGAATGCGGCCGGCGATGGGTTGGCGATTACCGATAAAGGCAAGACGGCCGCCGAGATGCTGATCTTTGCACGTTACATCATGTTCAGCGAAGTGTACTGGCACCATGCCGTGCGCGCGGCCACGGCGATGCTGCAGCGCGCGTTTTTTCTGCTGCACGGCACGGTCGAGTTAGATGCGCTGTTTCGATTGACCGATGGCCCGATGATCGACGAACTGCAACTGCGCCGCCGCCGGTAGCGGCGCCGGCGAATTGCTGGAAGGGCTGTTCGGCCCGACCCGGCGGCTTTACAAGCGGTTGGCCCAATTCAGTTTTTTTCAAGAACGCGAATTGTACGACCAGCTGGCCCGGCGTCCGTATGCCTGGCTGACGCAATGCAGTGAACAGTTCGCCGCCGTGGCCAGCACGGCACTGGGCCGTCGGATTGCACCGCATGAAGTGCTGTTCGACGCTCCGCCCATGAAGCGGGAAGTCGAGTTTAGCGTCGATATCTTTTTTCCCAAGGAACAGCGTTATCGACCGCTGGCCGAAGTTTCGCCCGTCGTGCAAACCCTCGCCACGGGCCGGTTCGACGATTACGTCAAACGCGTCCGCATCTTCGTGCATCCCCGCCTCGCCGACGACCTGCGCCAACTCCCAAATTCCACCGACCTCATCAGCCAAGCCATCGCGCGGATGGGATGAGAAAAATGCCCGGCATCCGCATAAAGAAAATGGCAGGAAAAAATCAGACGGATAAGCCCTTTCGGAAAGTAGATGCAAACGGTGGACCAAAACCCATCGCGAAATCCATCACCCCAGGGGAAAATAGCGACTTCGATTTGGAGATGCCTAAGCCGGCAAACGTAAACAAACCGAATAGATCAAACGGCCCGTAATTGTCATTCCAGAATCCCAGGAAACCCATCAATCATAGCAGCCGGAGATAAAGCAAGTTGTGCATGGGATCACCGAACAAAGAATCACCGACGTGCAAACAGCAACCCTATAGTGCCGAGGGCTAACAGCATGATGGTGGAAGGTTCGGGGACAGCTTCTGCGAATGATGTTGCGAGAATCAAATTGTCAATCAGCCGGTCAGTTGAACCATTGAGTACTGGCCAGCGAAAACCAAACGACGTCACGGCCACGCTGGATGTCAAAGCCGTGACGGATGGGCTGCTCTCGTCAATCGGATCGACCCAAAGCTGCGCGAACGAATCATCGGTCGTCGGATTATTATCTGGATTCAAGGTGTACGATATGACAACACGGTACGGCACGCCAAAAGAGAGTTGAGCAGGAAATGGCGCATCGGGGCCTGGGGCATCGAGTCCCACTTCATAGGTTGTGCGTGGCATCGCTGGAGTGCTGAACGTAGTCGTTACATAAAACCCTGCTGCAAATTGACTCTGATCTAGGAAAAAACGTGACAGCTCGTTTTGCCCCGAGCCCGATTCACTCTGCACGATCAGGTCGTACCCTGCGTACCATGTCTGTCCTTGGCCCAAAGTACTTCCGGACGGCAAATTGGGATCCTCATAACTTGGAGTTCCCGGACTGATATGCATCACGCCGTTTACCACTTGAACGCGATGCGAAGGCACTCCATTAAAACCCGCGTTCGTACCAATCCAGAATGGTGGATTGGGCATATTCGGACCATTGGTGCCGTTCACCAGATCGCCGTTAGGATAATTAAACGGCTCAGCGTAGAGCAGAGTTGCCTGCACTGGAGTTTCGATTGCAACACTCGCCATTGTGGCCACGATCACCATCGACACAGTGCGCAAAACGAAACCCTGGTAAGTAGCATGGCCAGCACTCATCGTGCGCCTCATAAACCGAGAAAATAATCTGTTCCGAGACAGACCGACAATTGTGGTTGGTCGTGTTCCACGATCAACTTAACCCCCGCAAAAGCCAGATGCAAACATTTTGATATCGTCGACAAACAAAGGCTTGCGGAGTAGATCTAGCTTGGCAAGATGAGTCACTTCGCCAAAGCGGCGCACATTGCGGCGCAATAAGAAGCGAACCAGACTCCACCAAAGGACACTGAATAAACTTCTAAATCAGGAAAGTACTTTACAGTGTCCTCTGGTCATCACCGGTCAACCGTACAGATGGGCGGTACAAGACTTGAACTTGTGACCCCTAGCTTGTCGAGCTAGTGCTCTAACCAACTGAGCTAACCGCCCTTGGAACTTCATGCACCAACTGAACCATCAGTGTATGAATGGCTTTGGTCAATTTGATCGGATCGCGACGGGGCGTCAAGTGGCGAATGTCAACTCGACGGCTCTCACCATGCCAAATGGGAGCGAAGCCTGCGAGTGGAAGGTCGGCGACAGAAGTTGCCTCCTACAGCGTGAAGAATTGGCTTACTCGTCGTCAAGTTCTTCTAGCTTCATCTCGGCGGTGCGGCCCGACGAGCGGCAAACCAGAATCAAACCCAACACCACGCCGAAGAACACCAAGACGGCGGGAACCACATCGGCATGACCCGGCGGCGCTATCGCCGGCTGGGCGAATGCCGAGGCCGGCCAACCGACGGCCGTGGCCAAGCTGACACCAAACAGCGCCCCGCGACGCCAGCGATCTTTTGCATTCAGACTAAACATCCTCGCGGATCCTTTATGAATTAGCCGTCTTAAAATCGAGGTCGTGCTCCACTTCGTGAGACACCGATTCCAGTTTGCGCGGTTCTGTCTGGCAAAACAATTCCTCCACCGGCGCGGCCAATCGGCGGAACTGCTGGGTGGACATCGACAGGGTGTCCCAGGCGGTGGAAATGCGTCGGGCCCGGGCCGCATATTCGTCAAGCTTCACGCCGACAAAGCCGTAGAGCCGCCCGCGATGTTCGAACAACTTGTCTTGCGCCAGCGGCGCGCGATCGCCCACGATGTCGTAAGCAAACACGAACAGTCCGCAAAATGCCGGACCGAACAGCCGCTGCCAGGCGGTGAGGCTGCGCACGTCGTCGCAGGTCGACCAGTTTTTCCAATATTGCTTTTGCCCACCTGTTGGAAACCGACGGCCTTTGATATCCACCAGCCACGAGGGCCCTAGCGCGGTGGAAACGATGAAATCGAGACTTTTCAATGAGGCATCGCCCAGCAAGGCCCGTTTGGTTTCGTCGACCGCCACATACGGAATCTGCCGCACGCGCAGGTACTCTTCAAAAGCGGCTTCGTAATGATTGTCGCGCTTAGCCATACCAGCGATTCTAGCCGCCAAACGTCAAACTGGAAAGAAACAAATCAACCTCTGAGTTGCCGAGAGGCAATTGAATTAAAAAACCATGCCGAAAACCCTAGCGCGGGGTTGTGATTGGTTTGGTGGAGAAAGAGGGTCTAACACCAAGTTCGCGGTGTTTACCGTATCACGTTCCAGGAGGCCAGGTCGAATCGACTCTCTACAGTGCAACCGGAAATCGCTGGGCTATCAAAATCGCAGGCCGATGATAAGGGCCCGCTCCGAATTCAGTGACAGCGGAAAAATGGCACAGTCAGCGCGCCCAGCATCGCCAAGATCGCTGACGACGGCTCCGGCACAGGTGAATTCGCGGCACTTCCAAAGCCAGCGACGAGATTGAGCAGACCTTGGATGTCTGCATTCGTGAGCGCGTTGGAATTGTTCAAATCGCCGATGGCTAACAATTGTGGATCGGTTAACGAGTAGGTGGCTTTGTAGACATTCAAATCGGTGAGCGCTTGCAGCATGGCCGGCACATCGGCGGCAGTCACTTGGCCGTCGCGGTTGAAATCGCCGGGCTGGAAGCCAATATTGACGACCGACAAAGTTCCTGACACATAAAGTTGCGCAATGCTCCGTCCCAAATCTCCGCCGAGCGGCGCTAACTGAAGATTCGAGAAAGTACCGCTGAATGAACCCCTTCGAGAATTTCAAACGAGTTGCCCAATACTGGTGTGAAACCGCTGGTCAAACAGACTTGCAACGTTCCACCCAATGTCAGGGCGCCTGTCACGCTCAATTGATCATACTGGGTTCCCGGCCTCAGGCCGCCAACGTCAATTTGCAATGTGCCGCCGGCCGATTGGGAATAATTCCCGGTAACCGTTAATGTTCCAGGCGAGTGACCTGGTGCCACTGTGCCGGCTGCGTTTAGCACACCTCCGACAATGTTACCTGTGCCGCTTAGCGTGCCGCCAGTGTTGATTCGCAGAACGCCATCCGCGGCTGCGACGGAACTATCTCCCACGGTAATTCCGCCGCCGACAGAAACATTCACTGTTCCGGCATTCCACGTTTGCAAGGTGTTGGCCACATAAATATGGCCGTGGGTATAAGTGAAAACGAACGCAGTGTCCCCAGGCTGAACGGCATCGCCTCCCACGTACAGCGACGTGGTGTGAACCACGGAGCCGGCGTCGTTGGAATTCAAGGTTGCTCCGCTGCCAGGCTGCTGAGCCAACACCAACGGCTGTGTCAGCACGGTTAGCGATCCGCCATCCGTGACGTTAATGTTGGCGGTTCCCTGCTTGCCACCGATGAAGATGCCGCTCACTTGCAGTTGCGAGCCACCGTCGATGTTCAAATCGCCGGTGCTGCCGGTCCCCTCGCCTGCCGTAATGTTGCCGGCTGTGTAATTCGAATTGGTGAATAATGAAAAAGATCCGCCGCCGTTCGCGCCGACGGTTAAATTGCGATTTGCCGACAGAACGTCGCCCCCGGAAAGCGTCAGATCGCCGATGCTGCCCGTCAGTTCGCCGATGACAACATTCGGGCTTGCAATCATTAACGTTCCGCCAGTTTGCACTTCGATTTGCGCGCTGCCCGCTTTGCCAACCGTCAGGTCGCCGTTGATTGTCCACTTCGAGCCGGCATCCATAATGGCGACCATTCCGTTACCGCCAGCAGATTCTCCCAACACGGCACTGCTGGCGACAATCGAGCCGCCGGTGGTCACATTCAAAGCAGAGGAACTGATTTTTCCCACCGTCAAACTGCCATTAACCGTGAATATGGAATTCGTATTGGAGTCAACTTGCCCAAAACTTCCCGCCTGTTCGCCCAGGGTGATATTCCCAAAGCTGCTATAGGTGGCGCCGTCGTTCAGGCTGAAAATTCCTGCGCCTTAGTCGCCAATGCGCACGTCGGTGTCGATGTTGAGCGCGCCGTTGCCGGATAGACTCAACACGCCCTGGCTGTCGGCACTTTGGCCTAAGATGATGTTGACTTGGACGATCAAGCTGCGAGATCAATTTCCTTCAGCGTACAGCGTGCGGAATTGCGGCACTGCAATGCCCGGTCTGCCGGACCCAGAATAAGCCGTTGCGTTAGCATGTGCCAGGGATTGGATCGGCGGCGGGCGAACGGCGAATTAATCGGCTGGCCTCGGAGGCAATGAGCTCGCGCACTTCGCCCAAGACCGAGATGAAATGCATCGGCAATGTCTCCAAGCGGACACGCCTCAGCACCTGGTTCAGTCGGAATAACAATCGTTCATCGTCGGCGTAATCCCACAAAAAGCGAATCTCGCAGAACTGGCGGATGAACCAACCCAGTCGTTGCACGGGTTGCGCGTCATGCGATTTACCGCGTGTTCAACAACCATAGGGTCGATTGCTTTCAACGAACTGTAATAACTCTCCAATGCGTGCGGATTCTCTTTCGCTAGCGCCGCGTCCAGTAAAAGTTCCACCAGAATGTGTCCGAGAAAGCTCGGTCGGAATCCGGGATCGTCGGGCAACACATCGCGGCATATCATTGTCAGTCGCCAAGACAGCTCGCCGAAGGCATCGTTCATATGGAACCAGGCGTCATCCTCATGGTGCTGCACAATCCCGCGCAATGGCCGCCACACGTGGATCGGCATCATCCACAAACGGCGCCGCCAGCCGCTGCCGAACTCGCACTTTCCGATCCACAACGCTCAACCAATCGGGCACTGCGGTCCCGGCCAGCATATAGGGATCGTCGAGAAACCGAAAACCATGCGCAAAGTAATTCATGCGAACAATTGAATGAGCGTGCTTCTCGCTGAACTGTAGCAACCCGGCTTGCCTCGGCAGAGCGCGGTGGATTCCATCAAATCGCGGCGAATTATACCTTCACCGCCGCCAAAGATAACTCCCGGCACTTCATCTCGCTTTTCGGCCCGAACCCGATGGGCTAGGATTGATGTCCGAGAAGCATGTCTGGTGGTCTGGCGCCTGATGTCGATTTTCAAATTATCTGACATCAAACGACCAGACACTGTTGCCCAAAGACTAAAGCCCCCGTAGCTCAAGTGGATAGAGCACCTGCCTTCTAAGCAGGGGGTTGCAGGTTCGAGTCCTGCCGGGGGTACTAGGGAACGGCAGTTTACCGGCTTACCCCAGCACTGGAGTTTGCGATGGCGTCCATCACGCTTCACATTCGGAAAGTAAAGAAACTTCCCAATGGCGAATACAACGTGCAGGTGTCGCTCGTCAGTACCCACTTTCCCGGACCAGAGGAACAGTCTAGCGACGCGATGTTGGAGTCCGTGACATTGCCAGCCAGCACAAAAAACATCGCACGCTTGGAAAATCCTGCCTTTGTCGACGAAGGCGCAAATGCTTGGTTTGCCGCTCGCGGAGGTAAATGGGACAAGGTCAACATCCGTAAGTATTTGGAGCACATTCTCAAAAAATAGCTCGCTGCCTTCGCTTGGGCTGAATGCCAGTAGTTCCCTCGATACAGAGCACGTCCTGCGCCAGCGTGCGGCTAGTTCGTTCCTACTGGGATTCTTAAATCAACTGGTAGGCACTGGTGATTCCGTACAGAATTGCCAATAAGAACAACAGAATTGCCAGTTGCCATTTTGTGAGCTGCCAGAATTCGAGTGCTCCTTTTTTCCGCTGCCACTGCGTTGCCTTGATAAAAATCGCGATCGCGACCCAGGTTGCCGCCGCATAGATGATCATCCCGCTGCCGACAAGAGCCAATGACCTGCGAACACGGGGATCCAACAGCAACATGACCGCGGCGGCCACGGGTAAGAGCCCCATTGAGAGCAAATCGCGAATGGTGAAGCGGAGACGCATGGGAGTGTGCCTGAGACGGGGTTTTCAGTTTACCGGGGCCGAAGGGATTTATCAAAAAACTTTCCTCACTTCGCTTCACGCGGTGGGTTTGAGCTAGACTTTAAGTGGCACTCGCCTTTTCCTGCCTTAACCCGATTCCGGGGAGAAATCCAATGTCACCCTCCGCTAAAAACAACCTTATAGGTGCAATTGCAATCATCACTGGTTTTGCGGCTGCCATGGGGTTCTCGCTGTTTGCGCCGCAGTACAGTCCAGTGCTGGCCAACAATGACTCTCTAATGCGCGCCTGGCGGTGCATGGTCGCCTTTTTTGCAATCCTGCTCATGAGGCATCTGCTCGACGTTTATGTGCCCCGAATTCGGATAATGTCGTACACAAAATGGCGCTGATGGGATCACTGATTCGGGCCAAACATGACTCGCTCGATTGGAAACCCGCCGCCCGTGGACACCGTAAGCACAGCAAAAAATCCGCAGCCCCGATCAGTCGTTGTGGAGCACCGCACAGCGCTACCGCTTGCGCACGGCTATCCGCCGTGTGCCGGAGTTCACGAACTTTAACTCTGTAAATGACTATCGGCCGCGACAGGTTTTTTCATGCGCTGATTGCATCCGACCTTAGAGGGGGTTATCTTTGCGCTCGGCGATAGCCCGCCGCGAGTCTGGCGACCCAGGATGGACCATGTATGTATCACCTTGGCGAGCGCGGCGGGTTTTTTCATGCGCCAGTTGATGGCGTCGAGAGACCCGGGGAGCCCCGAGCGCCGGCGGAATCTGACGCCTTACCAACCGACAAAAAGGAGTATGACATTCGGAAGGCAAATCACCGTGAAATTGGGGAGGTAACCAGGTACGGCTGTCACTCGGTACCACAAAATCCGGTGTTAAAAGGTCAAAAGAATGAAAATGCAAACAACAAAACTCGACCGATTTTGTCGCCAGCTTGCTACCGACACACCGTGATTTAAAGCGTCGGGCAGCGCACCGCGGCGACAAAATTGCGGAGTTTCGCCGCAAAATGTGGGGAGCCGTTGCCTGCGACAAAACTCAAACGACCGTGAATTGCCGACGATTTTCAATGCGCCGCAGCGCTCAAGTTCATGGTCGTGCGGACAAAACTCGATTGGTATTTCACGGGCTTGCTGAGACCGTCGTGCCGAACAGTTCGGGGGCTGTCGTGTAACCGTCGAAATCGCGGCTGCTGGCACCGAAAGCCAGCACTTCCGCCCGAAATTGCCGGCGGCTAAACTGGATCGATCGTTTGCTGGCATCCGCCGCTTGTCGTTTTGGGGCCAATGATTTCATGAGTGCCGAACCAAATTCCACTCCGCCAGTTGCCGGAACCGAGACGGTTCCAGTCGCACCACTTGCTGCCGCATCTGCATCCGAGCACGCTGTCTCGTCCGATGTTTCCCCACCTGAAGAAAGTGGAGCCGGAACTCCCGACGCAACTAGTGAATCGCAAAAGACTCGAATCAAGATTGGCACGCAGCGGCCAGGCGTGGCGGTTCCTCGAATTGAGCCGCGCGCGAAGGTGGTGTTTCAGACCGAGCCTCGAATCGCCGGTATACCCGTAGAGAAATCTGAGGAAAGCGCGGTTGTGGTCGAGGGCGAGGGATCGAAAGCCCAAGCGGAGCCCGAATTTCAACCGCCGATCAAACGGAAGTCGGATTTCCGCACACAGAAGTTCGAAACGCTTGCTCCGCGCTCTGGCCGTGTGGAACCGCCAAACTTGCGGGCCGCGCTGCCGCCGGAATTGGAAGCCGAACTGCAAGCTGCCTTGGGGAACGAATCGATCGACCAGTTGATTGCTGCCGAGAATTCGGATACGACTGCTGCCGCATTGCTGGAACCGGAATCGCGACATAAAGCGAAAGTTGCGCGGATCTTCCGCGACGATGTGTTTGTCGATCTACCGGGACATAATCAAGGCGTTCTCGCGCTGCACAGTTTTGTTAAAGAGCCGGCGGTCGGCGACATACTGGATGTCGTAGTGACGCGAGTCAACACTGAAGACGGCCTGTACGAACTATCGGCCCCGGGCGCCAGCGTGGATGTCGGCGATTGGTCGGACCTGGCCGAAGGCATTACGGTCGAAGCGCGCATCACCGGCCACAACAAAGGTGGTCTGGAATGCGAAGTCAATAAAATCCGCGGCTTCATTCCGGCCGGACAAATTTCCATTTACCGCGTGGAAAATTTTGAAGAATTCGTCGGCCAGAGTTGGTCCTGCGTGGTGGTGGAAGCAAACGCCGATCGCCGCAATTTAGTGCTTAGCCGGCGCGGTTTTGGAACGCGAACAGGCCGAAGCAAAAGAGCAGTTGCTTGCCCAGTTGGAAGTGGGGCAAACTCGTGAAGGCGTCGTGCGAAATATTCGCGACTTCGGCGCGTTCGTCGATCTAGGGGGCATCGACGGCATGATCCATGTGAGCCAAATGAGCTGGGATCGCATCAAGCATCCTAGCGAAGTGCTGCAACTCGGGCAGAAAGTGAAAGTAAAGATTCAGAAGATTGACCCCGACACCCACAAGATTAGCCTGGCTTATCGGGATCTGTTCGAAAGCCCCTGGACGAATGTCACCTCGAAGTATCCGGTCACAAGCAAAGTGACCGGCACGGTTTCGAAGTTGATGGATTTTGGCGCGTTTGTAAAACTGGAGCCCGGTGTGGAAGGCTTGGTTCACATTTCTGAGCTGTCCTTCAAGCGCGTGCATCGTGTTTCGGACATTGTGCAGGAGGGCCAGCAGGTGGAAGCAAAAGTGTTGTCGGTCGATCCGGAGAATCAGCGCATCAGCCTTTCGATGAGAGCGCTGGAAGCCCGCCCCGAGCCGCCGAAGAAACCCGAGGCGGAAGCGGAGCAGGAATCAGCGGTTGAGCAAGCTCCGCCTACTTCCGCCAAGAAAAAACCGCGCAAAGTGCCACTGCAAGGCGGCCTGGGGCGCTCTCCGTTGGCGGAAAAATTCGGCCTGAAGTGGTAGGTATCGCCGCGGGCAACGCTATTTTGAGCTTGACCCGCGATGGTCGAATGTGGTTCGATTCTGCGCGGTCTGAGTCATACCTGTGTTCTCTGGCTAGCGCAGTTTACCGATGCGCGGGTGCGGTCTTTCCAGCCAGTTTAGGCGGCGTATTCCATTTGTGACGCCGTCGGTCAGCGCTGGCTACTAATAAACGGTCACGGCGAACGGATTCGCCGCGAGCCACCGAGTTATTTCGGTTGGCTCGTCCTAGGATTGGTTGTGAACGTCGTCCAACAACTCACCGACGAGCAATTGGCGGCGACCGCGGCCCGAGAAGGGTCCGATGGCCCCGCTTTCGTGGAACTGGTGGAGCGATTTCGCCAGCGGGTGTGGCATATTTGCTATCGGCTGCTGAGCAACGAACACGACGCTAACGATGCAGCGCAGGAAGTTTTCGTGCGGCTGTTTTTACACCGGGCCAAATTCGAAGGACGTTCTAAGTACAGTACTTGGGTTCATGGAATTGCGATTCGCACCTGCTTGACGATTCGTCGCGGTCGAGGCAGAAGGCAGCGCCGAGAAAGCCTGGCCAGCGATGAAACGATTGAATCACAGTCGACCGGCACAAAAGCTGCAACCGAAGGATTATCGCTCGACCTTGTACAAATGCTCGATATCTTGGACGAAGAAGACCGGGCTTTGCTGATTTTGAAATATGCCGAAAACTACAGTCACGAAGAACTCGCGGAGATTTTTGGACTCAGCGTGAGCGCGTGCAAAATGCGTATCAGCCGGGCGCGGGAAAAAATCCAACTTCAATTTGGCGACCGTCAGTCGCAAGAGTAAAAAGAGGAATGTAGCGTCGCGGCCTGCCCGCGTTAAGCCACAAATAGGATAGAACATTATGCCAACGGACTTACTTGAGAAACTTGCCGACGTGCCGGTGCCGCCGCCGCCACCGCAGAAACAATTCGATCGGGCGGTCCATCGGCGAATTAACGACCGGCTAATTGTGGGGCAAATTCTCGATCTTTCGCTCCGCGGGTTTGGTTTTGCCGCCCTGCATTTCTCCCGCGCGCTGTTAGGCCTGCTACGGCTTACCTTTACGGGAAAGTTTGACACGCCAAAATCACGAAATTCTCGCCCCCGCGAGTGACGCAACCCGCCGCCCCGGCAACAAGTGAATAGGAACGAATCGCCACCAGACATCGATTTTCAAACACCTAGTTCTTCGCGGCAGGAGGCCGCGAAATTCACCCGCGTCACAAGATCAGTTTCACCACACGGTCGCGCACGTCGCGTCCCCCAATTCAGTCCACTGGACTGAAAGGAGCAGAAAGTATGTTCGCGTTGTTTGCTGATGGTAATGCTGCTGATGGCATTAAGAAAGCCGTCGAAGATTCGACCGGCGCCTTGCAGTCGAGCTTTCAGAATGCATGGGTCCAAATCGTCTCTTACACGCCGCGAGTCTTGGCCGCCGTGGTCGTGCTCGTGCTCGGCTATTTCGTTGCGAAGTTGGTCGCCCGCGCGATTACGCTGTTGTGCGAACGTGCCGGTTTGCAACGCGCCGCAGAACGCAGCGGACTCTGGGAATCGATGTCGCACATGAGCATTCGCCGCAACGTACCGGCGATTGTGGGTACCATTATCTTCTGGGGTTTGATGCTGGTCTTTTTGATGGCCGCGTTCAACATTTTGGAGATTCGCGAAGTTTCCACGGCCATTAGCCAGGTCGTGGCCTACATTCCGAACTTGCTGGTCGCGACCGTGATGGTCGTTGTCGGATTGCTCGTGGCCGGGTTCCTGCGCGGTGTGATTGCCACGAGTGCTGACCGCGTGGGAATTTCCTACGCAGAGCATCTGTCCAACGGCTGCTACTATGTGATGGCCCTGATGGTGTTCATGGCCGCGTTCGATCAATTGCACATTCAGTTCGCGCTGTTGAACTATGCGATCCTGATTGTCTTCGGCGGACTGGCCCTGGGCTTCGGCCTGGCGCTCGGTCTGGGCGGCCGCGACACGATGGCTGGCATCCTGGCTGGCTACTATGTTCGCCAACGCCTGCAAGCCGGCGATCACGTGACCGTCGGCCATTTGGAAGGCACGGTGCGTGAAGTCGGCCCGGTGGCCACGATTGTGGAAACCGACGAAGACGGCCTTTTGAATCGTCACAGTGTCCCGAACTCAAAGATGCTGAACGAAGCCGTGCGGTAACCTACGTTGAATTGATAACGAGTCCCGAAGCCCAGGGGTTGTAACCCCTGGGCTTCTTTTTTTGGTTTCAATGCCAACGCGGCGTCGGCGAATTCATTTCACAAACTGGCGATAGAAATAATACGTCGCCAGCGAAAAACCAATCACAACGATAATCCGCCGCACAATGACGCGATCAATTTTTTGGGCCGTGGTCGCGCCCACAATTCCGCCCAGGATCGAAAATACGATCATCGGCAACGCGTACTCCCAGGCAATCTCGCCGCGCGTGAGAAAAACCACGATCGCCATGCCGTTGATGGTGAATGCGAGGCAATTCTTCAGCCCATTCATCACATGAATGTCGCTGAGGCCCATGAGCGCCAAGGCGCTGAGCATCAGAATGCCAATACCGGCGCCAAAGTAACCGCCGTAAACTGCGACGAAAAACTGAAAGACCGCAATCGCGGCGATTCCCAGCCGCGACGGATGACTTTGTGCCATGCCGATTCCGGTCCACTTCGCAATTTGCGGCTGCAAGACAAACAGTACGGCCGCAGTGAGAATGAGCCACGGCACCAGCGATTTGAACGCGCCGGCGGGAAGTTCGGTAACGAGCAATCCGCCGATCAGACCGCCCACGGCACTGGGAATCAGCAGCCGCTTTAACCAAGCCGTCGAGTGAACCAACTGCCGATGATACCCCCAGGCGGCCGCGCAAATGCCGGGTATTAGCGCCATGGTGCTGGTTTGATTCGCCACGACCGAAGCCTTCTCTTCAAAGCCCGGTTTGTGCGACAGAAGCGTCATCAGCACCGGAAACGTGAGCAGCGTACCGCCGCCGGCCACCGAATTGACGGCCCCAGCCGCGGCCGCGGTGAGACACAGTAAAACGTATTCCCAGTGCATCGGGGCGAGTGTACTTGCTCGTGATTCCGTCGGCCAGCCGTCATTGGGCATATCCGCGCGCCAATTTTTTCCGTGTATACTCGCCAACGGTGCCCCGGCTTGTGACATGGGCAAAATCGACGGACGAGACTTGCTGAATCGAGCGCTTGGATGCCATTTGTCATTGGAACCGACGAAGCGGGTTATGGGCCAAATTTGGGTCCGCTGTGCATTACGGCAACCGTTTGGGAGGTAGAGGATGGCACCAATTCAACGTCGCTCTATAAGCAGTTGCGGAGCGTCGTGACCAATTGCGTCGATAAGGCCACAAAAAAACGGATTGTATGGGCCGATTCGAAGGTCGTCCATAGAAATGGGCGCGGAATGGACCATTTGGAGCGCGGCGTCATGGCGGCGCTGGCGCTCGTGAATCGGTTGCCGAGCGACTGGCGCCAACTCTGGCAGGTGCTCGGCACTCGTTGTGCTGCTCCGCGCGGTGGTATCGGACTGCTTTCACCCGGATGTCTATGTCCGCACACTGAATTGCCGTGGCATGTTGGTTATTCTGCGATGCTGCCGCTCTGGATGAACGGTCCATCGTGGATGGCGAGCGAGCATCTGGCCGAGCTTACTGATTGTTTGCGAGCCGGATTAGCGGCCGCTGGCGTGCGGTTAATGGGCCTCTTAAGCCGATCCGTATTTCCAAGCGAGTTCAATGAGCTCGTAGCCGCAAGCAACAAGGCTGATGCCCTCTCGCAGACTACACTGCAATTAGTGGCGGATGCGATGACACTGTGTGGCAATGGTGAAGTCATAGTTTTTTGCGATAAACATGGCGGCCGCGACCGTTACTTGCCGCTCTTACAATCGCAGTTTGCTGACGATTGGATCGAAGTGCGCGAAGAGGGCGAATCGATGAGCCGGTATCGCTTCGCATCGAACGGTCAGCACGTGGAAATCGGTTTTTATGTCGCTGGCGAGCGGTTCTTGCCGGTGGCGCTGGCGTCGATGACGTCCAAGTATCTGCGCGAAACCGCCATGCGACCATTTAACGAATTTTGGTGCTCTCATATCCCGGGACTAAAGCCGACGGCAGGCTATCCGAGCGACTCTTGGCGGTTCAAAAAACAGATTGCAGATGTCCAACGTGAATTGGCGATCGACGACCACGTTTTGTGGCGGTGTCGTTAGCTGACTGAGCAAGAGCTTCGCAGATTGCCCTTTGAGCCTTGTCGGATGACTTTGAGGGTACCGGGGAGTAATGGAGGCCAAAGTCGAAAAAGTCCGGGAAAATCGAGCGACGGGGGGTGCAAAAGTTTTGCTATTTCGCCGTTTGCCCGCGCCAAAGTCAGAATTTATCGTGTTTTTCACCGGTTTGTTGACTTAGCGAGACAAATGCCGCAACTTCCAGTTGAGTTTGTAGGACGAGGCCCCAGATCTGCGAATTCTCGCTTCGGCCTAACAGTCTCCTAACAATTGCCCCGTAGATTGACGGTGGATTCTCGGCTCCATGCTGCCAGAAACTGCCCAAATGACACTGGAGAACTTCGGAATGAGAACGCTCTCGCTAACAGTTATCGCCTCCATAATTTGCGTGGGCATCGGATTTGCCGACTCTTCGTCAGAACGGCAAACCGGCGGCGTACAACTCGACACCAAGTTACCGGTGTACCAAAAAGTCTCCGATTCGGTGTCTGGCGATATTAAGTCAATCGGTTCCGACACCATGGCGACGTTACTTCCCTCTTGGGCCAGCGGATTCAAACGATTCTATCCTGATGTAAAAGCAGAGATTGAAAGCAAAGGCTCGTCCACGGCACCGCCAGCATTGATCAACGGCACAGCTAATTTTGGACCGATGAGCCGCGAATGGGAGCCTTCAGAGAAAGACGACTTTGAGAAAAAGTATGGCTATGAACCGACAGTGCTGGCCACCGGCATCGATATGTTGGCTGTTTACGTCAGTAAAGATTGTCCGTTAGAAAGTTTAACGTTTGAACAGGTTGATGCCATCTTCTCGTCAACGCGCAAAGGCGGCGCCACTAAGGAAATCACCAAGTGGGGTGATCTCGGATTGACCGGCGACTGGGCCAACAAGCCGATCAGTCTCTATGGCCGAAATGCGTCCAGCGGCACCTATAAGTTTTTCAAGGAGCACGCCCTTTTCAAGGGCGATTATAAGCCAACTGTCAAGGAACAGCCTGGCAGTTCCGGCGTCGTCAACGGTGTGGCCAGTGATCGATATGGCATTGGCTATAGCGGCATTGGCTTCAAAACCGCCGACGTGAAGGCGCTTGCTCTGGATAGCGGCAAGGGCGCGGTGCCGGCCGTTCCAGAAAACGCTTACAACGGAAAATATCCGATGGCGCGGTACTTGTGGCTCAGTCTAAACTACAAGCCGAAAAGTGAATTGGATCCACTGCGCCGGGAATTCATCCGCTATATCCTCAGCCAGGAAGGCCAGCGAGACGTGATCAAAGACGGCTATCTGCCGTTGACGTCCAGGGCGGCGGAAAAGCAGTTGCAAAAAGTAGGTCTCAGGCTCACTGTCTCAACAGCGGCTGTCGCAGTACCGATTAAGACAACGTCCGATTAATGGCGCCAACGACTAACTGCCTCCGCTAACAGTTGTCGGATCCCAGACTGCGCGGTGGCGGCAGGAGAATGTCTGCGTCATAAGCAATTCGACCGCCGAGTTTTCCAGGTCTTCAGTCCGAGCAAATGCCTTCGTCAACTTCCTTCACCGGCCGACGCCGACGTGCCACACGTTGGACAGTAAAGCTTGGAGATCGATTGGTGCGCCTGCTCATTGCTGTTGGCGGCATCGGCACGATCATCGCCGTGTCGCTGGTGTGCATATTCCTCGTTTGGGTTGTTGTACCGCTGTTTTTGCCGGCGAAGATCGACACGCCTCAATCGTTGCCCGCGGTTTGGACAAATCAAGATTTGTTATGCTTCGGCACCGATAACTATCACGTCACCGGCTGGATGATTTCCAAACAGGGCGACATTCTCGTGTTTCGCCTCGACCACGGCGAGATTGTGCAAAGCATTCCTGCAAACGAGTCGCAACTTGCTGGCATATCTTCGGTTTCGCTCGCGCTCGACGGCAAGACAGCGCTGTTTGGGTTCGTGGACGGCAATGTACGCGTCGGCAGCATCGACTTCGACTATCAAATAGTCTCACCGGAACAGGTGGCGGAAAAAGGTCGGAAACTTGCGACAGGCGCCGTTGAAACGCTTGATGACGGGGCAGTCCTCACGCGGACCGCCAACGGCGAACTGCGCCGTCAGAAATTCGCAGTGAAGCTCGAACCGCCAGCCGAAGTTACGCCCAACGCCAGCATTACACGAATCGACCATGTCAAACGTGGCGCCGACACCCGATTTTGCACACTCTCGAGCAATGGCACACTTCGAATCAATTTGTTGAGTGTTACGCATAACAATCTTACCGATGAAGACCAAACCGAGTTGATTAGCGGCGAACTGCCCTTGCCCAAGTCGGTCTCTTCGCCAGACTACGTATTGATCTCCGATTTGGGTGACGCAGTTTTTGTCGCCTGGCGCAATGGGCGATTGCTGCGATTTGAGACCCGCAATGTCGAAAAGCCTAGGTTTGTGGAGGAAGTAGATCTAGTGCCCGAGCAGGGGCATTCTCTCACTGCGCTGCAATTTTTATTGGGTCGCAACACGCTGATTGCCGGCGATACTTTCGGCCGCGTGCGCGGATGGTTTATTCGCGAAGCGCCGACCTCGGGCGGACTACTGGACGAGAGCGTTCCACCCGATGGTCGCCAGCTTGTTCTGGCCCATGAATTTCCGGCTGCCGGGCACCCGATTACTTCGATTGCTGCTTCGCCTCGAAGTCGGCTCGTGGCGGTCGGCTTTAACGATGGCACCGTGCGCCTTTTACACATCGCTGCACATCGCGCGCTCGGAGAATTCCGCTCCCAGGGAGAAGCCCCGGTTACAGACCTGGTGATTTCACCCAAAGGCGATTCGTTGCTGGCGGTAACCGCTGCTGGCATTACACGCTGCGATTTCGATGCCAGGCATCCAGAAGCAACATTAGGCATGCTGTTTTTGCCGGTGTGGTATGAAGGCCGCCAAGGTCCGGAGCACGCCTGGCAAAGCACCGGCAGCAACGACGCCTCAGAAGCGAAGTTCGGTCTAATGCCGCTGGTATTCGGTACCATTAAGGCCACGATCTACACCATGCTGTTCGGCGCACCGCTGGCGCTGCTCGCGGCCATTTACTCGAGCGAGTTTTTGCATCCACGCTTGAAATCTCGCATCAAGCCGACAATTGAAATGATGGCCAGCTTGCCGAGTGTTGTCCTTGGCTTTCTTGCGGGACTTGTCATCGCACCATTTGTTGAAGGAATCGTGCCGGCCGTACTCACCTGCCTTTTCGTCGTACCCTTGTCTTTCCTGCTGGGTGCGCACCTATGGCAGTTATTGCCTAGCGATGTGGTCGTTCGGCTATCCAGATTTCGCCTGTTCTTCATCACGGCGATGCTGCCTCTCGGAGTTGTCGCCGGCGTGTGGCTAGGGCCGTTCGTTGAACGCTGCTTATTCGCGGGCAACGTGAAGGAGTGGCTAGATGGCCAGCGCGGCAGTGGCATCGGCGGCTGGCTCATGTTGCTTTTACCGCTGACAGGCTTGCTGACGGCAATTCTCTTCGCGCAGCAAGTAAACCCCTGGCTGCGGCGGCGATCGACAAATTGGACTCGCACTCAGGCAGGATTCGTCGAACTAGCTAAATTCATTGCAGGAGTAGCATTCGCAATTGCGTTTGCGGTTGTGATCGCCTGGGCTCTCGACGCCCTCAAACTCGACCCGCGTGGCACATTCGTCGGCACTTACGTGCAACGCAACGCATTGGTCGTCGGGTTTGCGATGGGCTTTGCGATTATCCCTTTGATTTACACGATTGCTGACGATGCGCTGTCGACCGTGCCTGAACATTTGAGGTCAGCCTCACTCGGCGCCGGAGCCACGCCGTGGCAGACCGCAGTAAGGATTGTCGTCCCGACAGCCGCCAGCGGCCTGTTCTCGGCATTGATGATTGGTTTAGGGCGGGCTGTTGGAGAAACCATGATCGTGCTTATGGCCGCTGGCAATACGCCGATTATGGATTGGAATATCTTCGCCGGCTTTGAAACTTTATCGATGGCACTGGCAACCGAATTGCCAGAGGCGGCGAAAAACAGCACGCATTACCGAGTTTTGTTCTTGGCGTCCCTGACGCTGTTTGTTTTTACATTCATCGTTAATACCTTTGCTGAAATCGTGCGGCAACGATTCCGTCGGAGGGCCTATGACCTCTGATGCAGCCTCCATCGCGAAAGAGCGGGCCGCCGAAGTCGCCTTGGCGGACCGAGCCATAGGCACCAGTGGTATTGCAGAGAACCGCGCGCGCCAGCCGAAGCGACGCCGGGCATCTGCACATACTACTATATCTGCCCATGGCGCTCCACTGGTCTGGCTAACTGGCGGTGCATTAGCGACGGCGATTGCGATGATCGTCGGATTGTTGGTCTTTATCGTTTATCAAGGCGTGCAAACTTTCTGGCCGTTGTCAGTTGTGCAATTAAATGTCGAAGGCGCCTCGGGTGCAGTCGTGCCCATGTTGGGAGAAATCACGCGCAACGAACGCTACAAGCCCGGCACCGAAATGCTTAAGCAACTTGAACGCGACTCGCCGAGCCTAGCAGCTAAAGCCAAAGCAGCGATGGATTCGGCCGGCGGAATGTTGCGGCGATCGCTGATTTGGACCGGTCGCACCGATTCGCTCGAATTCGCCGGCAGCCGAGCAGTGTGGGTGAATGACTTTGCCATTCAATCTGAAGCTCGACCGCCGTGGGCGATGACCTTTGAGCGATTCGACGGTGGTCGGTCGTACGGCACACCAGACTCCTTTCTTATCGATGGCAAAGCAGTTGCTTCGACGCCGGAAGAGGTATGGGCAAAATACAACGAATTCCACCACGAGGTCATGGCGCGCTGGCGGCGTAGCGTATCGCTTGATCGACACGATCGCGGGGCAATTGATCGTCGCCAAAAAACCGCTCGCCTGGCGGTGGTTGCCACTCAATTGGATTTGGACGCATGGAAGCGTGACCGACCAGAGGATTCTAAGGCGATCGAAAAAGCTGCTGCAATTGTGGCTGATAAGCAGAAACAAAAGGACCAAATCGACCAAGAAGCAGTGCGAGAAAAGTCAGAGCTCGATGCGGAAATCAAAAAGTTCGATACGGAAAATGCTCGCTATGCCATTCGATTTACGGCTGCCGGCAACGAGCAAATCGTACTGTCGCTCGCGAACATCGTCCGTGCGTATCCAGCCAATCGCCTATCTCTGTGGGGAAAACTGGGCGTGTATTTTTCGCGTTGGGGCGAGTTTCTAACGGCCGATCCGCGGGAGTCGAATACCGAAGGGGGCGTCTTTCCAGCGATTTGGGGAACCGTCGCCATGACCTTGATTATGTCGGTCCTCGTAGTGCCTTTTGGCGTGCTGGCGGCTTTGTATCTTCGCGAATACGCCAAAGCCGGGCCGATCGTGAGCGCCATTCGCATTTCGATCAACAACTTGGCCGGCGTGCCAAGTATCGTCTTCGGCGTGTTTGGACTCGGCCTGTTTTGCTATGTCATTGGTGCATCGATCGATCAGTTGTTCTTTAAGGCCGCGTTGGCCGAAGGAAGTCCCACCTTCGGCACGGGCGGCATTATGTGGGCCTCGCTCACTTTGGCGCTGCTGACCCTGCCGGTCGTGATCGTGGCAACCGAGGAAGCGTTAGCGGCAGTGCCCAATTCGATGCGGGAAGGTTCTTACGCTTGCGGCGGGAGCAAATGGCAGACGATCCGGAGGATTGTTTTGCCGCGCGCCATGCCTGGCATTATGACGGGCATGATTTTGGCGATGGCCCGTGGCGCCGGAGAAGTTGCGCCCTGATTCTTGTTGGTGTCAAAGACATGGCGCCTGCATTGCCCGTCGACGGCGTTTTTCCGTACGTGCATCCCGAGCGCAGTTTCATGCATCTTGCGTATCAGATTTACACCGTGGGCTTTAAGAGTCCTAACGCTGAGGCTGCAAAGCCGATGGTGTTCACAACAACTCTGTTATTGATTGCCATTGTTGCCGTTTTGAACATTGCGGCCGTTAATTTGCGATCCCGATTGCGCCGGCGATTTGTATTGACGCAGTTTTGATCTTTAAATCATGTGGACGGGAAGAGTTCGCTCGCCACATCGACACCGTTTTGCTACTCCCGAAGTTGTTCAAACTCGATAGAATAATCTATCTGCCAATCTGTAAGGAAAACATCGTGGCATCTTTGAGCACTACTCCGCCAGCATCCGGACCGAATCCGCTTTCTGGCCGCGAGTCGACGCAAGAACCGCCGACCATTGCCGAGGCGGCAGTGTTGCCACATCCATCGCAGGCCACAAAACGGCACGTGACTGCCGGTCGGCTCGTCGCCATCATGGAAGGAAAGAGCGTTCCGACGGAAACGCATGCCGCGGTCAACAAAGAGGAGCCCGTATTGGAGGTCGATAACTTTAACCTGTGGTATGGTGCAAAACAGGCGCTGCACAACATCAGCATGGCGATTCCGAAGAATAAGGTGACAGCGCTGGTCGGGCCTTCAGGTTGCGGCAAGTCAACCTTGTTGCGATCGGTCAACCGTCTAAACGACTTGTTGAACATCGTTCGTATTCAGGGCGACATGTTGCTGAACGGCGATTCCATCTACCACACGGCCGTCGACGTCATCGAATTGCGCAAGCGAATGGGGATGGTATTTCAAAAGCCGAATCCGTTTCCCATGAGCATCTACGAAAACGTCGTCTATTCGCTGCGGATAGATGGCGAACGGGACCGCACCGTGCTGGACGAGGTGTGCGAGCGAAGTCTGCGCGGCTCCGCACTCTGGGACGAGGCGAAAGACCGCCTGCACGAAAGCGCGTTGGGTCTTTCCGGTGGCCAGCAGCAACGGTTATGCATCGCCCGCGCCATCGCTGCCGAACCAGAAGTGTTATTATTGGATGAGCCCTGTTCGGCGCTTGATCCCATCGCGACAGGTAAAGTTGAAGACCTGATTCAAGAACTTCGTGGCTCGTATTCAGTGTTGATTGTGACGCACAACATGCAGCAGGCTTCGCGCACCAGCGATTTCACCGCCTTCATGTACCTTGGCCGGCTGATTGAATACGGTCCCACACGCGATATCTTCACCAAACCGCTGCTCAAGGAAACCGAAGACTACGTCACCGGCCGCTTTGGTTAAAATGAAATCAAAGCCGGCAATCGAGTAGAGTCTTTCAAATGACCAAGCATATTCAACGTCAGGTCGAGGTTCTAAAGCAGAAAATCCTCTACGTCGGCACATTGGTCGAAGAAGCCATTGCTAAAGCGATTACCGCGCTCATCAACCGCGATGCTGTTTTGGCCCAAAAAGTGATCAGTGCTGATAACGACATCGACCGAATGGAGGTCGATGTCGAAGAAGAGTGCCTGAAGATCTTCGCGCTTTATCAGCCGGTGGCCGCCGACCTGCGATTTGTGGTCGCCGTTTTGAAAATCAATAACGATTTGGAACGCATGGGCGATTTGGCCCAGAACATCGCTAAGCGGGTCGTCTATCTGGCCAAGGCCGATCCGATGGATTTAAACATCGATTTCCGCAGCATGGCCGCCAAAGCGCAAACCATGGTCAAGCAGAGCCTTGATGCGCTGGTCAATTCCGATACGGCACTCGCTCGCCAAGTTCGTACCGAAGACGACGAGGTCGATCAGGCTCGGCAACGGATTCGTGACCAGATTATGAGCGCCATCCGCCGTCACCCCGATCGCGTAGAATATCTGTTGAAGTACAACTCCGTCTCCAAGCATCTGGAGCGACTGGCCGATATGGCCACTAACGTTGCAGAAGATGTTATCTATATGGTCGAAGGTGAGATCGTCCGCCACCAGCATCTTGAGGAGTGAGCTTGGCTGCTGGGAAATACTGCAATTATTAAGTGCACTGCAATTAATAATTGCTGCTACCGTAAAAACCGGCGACGCTTAAGCTGGTTTGTTGTTTCACCAGATCTGCAATCTCGTCAACTTCACGGTCGGTCAGCGGCATCACATATCTTTCTGCCGGTCGTCGGGCGATCGTGTAGATTTGCACCAGACTGATTTTGCCTCCCGCGGTAAGAACCTCATTGAGCCGATCACAAAAAGCGCGAAGTTCAGCCGGCGGTGGCGATTCACCGTTGACGCGCATGAACAAAGCTTGAATCACGATCGGCCGCGCTCGGGCAGCGTCGGTAATGTTGTCGAGAATCTGTTGGAACGGAATTGTCGTGCGATCGACCAGTCTGTAGTATTCTTCAGTGCCGGCTTCCAATTTAGCCCAAATTTCGCCATTGTTTTCATCCAGAATTGCCAGGCCGCGTTGCACGTGCTCGCGGTGGAACATGCTGGCGTTGGTGATTAGCACCATCTTTACGTCGTCGAGCCAGTGGCGACGCTTCACTTCGGCGCAAGCGGCGATGATTTCATCGAAGTTGCGATACGTTGTCGGCTCGCCGTCGCCTGAAAAGGCGATGTCGTTCAGCCGTCGCAACTCCGACGGCGTGTGACGAAACTTTTCCGCGTGATAGAGATCGCTGGAAAGAATCATTCGCAGGCCGATTTCCAACTCGTCGAGCAATTGCGCGGTCTCGACAAAGGTGGTTTCGCTGGCCGATGTGCGATCGACCTGACAGTAAATGCAATCAAAGTTGCAAACCTTGTCGGGGTTCAAATTCACGCCCAGCGAAATGCCCCGCGACCGCCGGCTGAGCACCGGGTACACAAACCGGAAGTTCTCGAAAACCCGCTCGTGATGGGTGAACAGCGCCCGCGCGGTGGAAATGAAATCGGGTGTGTCTCCGCCGTGGGAAGTCATCAAAGTATCGAACAATATGCGGACATCAAATTCGCCGCAACACGGTATATTCGTCCATCGTGACGGTGGTCAGTTCGCCATCTTCGCGGCGCAGCAAAATGACATCGCTGTAAACCTTGTCGTCGTTCTGCCGGCGGAAGTGCAGGCCGTGTCGGCGGCGTTCGCAACTGACTACGGTGCCGATGGTTTTGGCCGTCCAGCGCTTCAAGCCGACTTTCACTTCGTGCGTTGCTTCCAGCCGATCGCCGGCTTTCAGTTCCGCGAACAGCTTTCGCGCGGCGGCATCGGCAACACTGATCGGCGAATTAGCGACAGTTTCCATGTCACACTTCCTTGGCGTTAATCCACGGCATCAATTTGCGTAACTTGCGGCCAACTTCTTCAATCGGATGTTGCCGTTCCGCACGCCGCGTGGCTTTGAACGCCGGGGCGTTGGCCTTGTTTTCCAAAATCCACTCGCGGGCGAATTGGCCAGAGCGAATTTCTTGCAAAATCTTTCTCATCTCGGCCTTCGTTTCTTCGGTCACGATGCGCGGGCCGCGGGTATAATCGCCGAACTCCGCCGTGTTCGAGACGCTGTACCGCATGTAGTTCAATCCGCCTTGATAGAATAGATCGACAATCAGCTTCAGCTCGTGCATGCACTCGAAGTACGCCATTTCCGGTTGATAGCCGGCTTCGACCAGTGTTTCGAAGCCGGCCTTCACCAGCGCGCTCACGCCGCCGCACAGCACCGTTTGCTCGCCGAATAAATCGGTTTCGGTTTCTTCTGCGAAGGTGGTTTCAATTACGCCGGCCCGGGTGCCGCCGATGCCCTTGGCATAAGCGAGCCCGATTTTTTTCGATGCTTCGCTGGCCCCCGGATTCAGCGCAATCAAACATGGCACGCCGCCCCCTTTTTCGAATTCGCTGCGCACCAAATGACCCGGGCCCTTGGGCGCCACCAGCACGGTATCAACCCCCGGCGGCGCTTCGACCTGACCGAAATGCACGTTGAAACCGTGCGAGCACATCAGCACATCGCCTTCCTGCAAATGCGGGCGAATATGCTGCCGATAAACGTCGCCTTGCACTTCATCGGGCAGCAAAATGTTAATGATGTCGGCCTGTTTGGCGGCATCTTCCGCCGAGACGGGTTTAAACCCGTGGCTCACCGCCAACTCGTAATTCTTGCTGCCGGGCCGCTGGCCAATAATCACATTGCAACCACTGTCGCGCAGGTTCTGTGCTTGGGCGTGCCCTTGCGAACCATAACCAAGAATGGCGATGGTTTTGCCCTTGAGTGCGGAAAGATCGGCGTCGTTATCGTAATAAATTTTTGCAGGCATTTTTGTCAGTTGTCCGTGGTCCGTTGTCAGTTGCAAGTTAAGCGATCGTTTCTTGAATGATGTCAATTCGTGTTCATGAGTTTTTGATCCATCGACAGTGAACTCGTTTTAGCAACGGACAACTGACAACGGACCACGGACAAATCACGCCAGCGAATCTCTTACCGCTTCCTCATCAACAGTGGTCGCTTCGGTTTGGGCTCCCGGCGCTTGCGGATCGGGTCGGCACACGCCGCGGACCATCGCAATCCGGCCGGTACGGGCTAGTTCCAAAATTCCAAAGGGCCGCATCATGTCGATGAAGGCGATAACCTTTTTTTCCTGCCCGGAAATTTCGACAATCACCTGATCCTTGGCCACATCGACAATTCGGCCGCGGAAAATCTCGCACAGTTCGCGAATCTCCCGGCGCTTGCCGCCCCAAGCTCGCACGCGAATTAACATCAGGTCGCGCTCGATGTAGTCTTGCGAACTGATATCGTCGACCTTTACCACCGTGACAATCTTTTCCAGTTGCCGGCGCACTTGTTCCAGCACGCGGTCGTCGCCAACCACCACAAACGTCATCCGCGAAAGGTGCGCGTCTTCCGTTTCGCCGACGGCCAGGCTGTCGATGTTATAGCCGCGCGAGGCCAGCATCCCGGAAATGTGCGCCAGCACCCCCGGTACGTTCTGCACGACCGCCGAAATCACATGCCGCATGCCAAAGTCCCTAACATCGAGGTAAACATCAAATCATAGCCCGCTGGATGAGGAGTCGCAAGGCGGCGCACATCGGGGTGGTCGAAGAGTCGAAATGTCAAAGAGTCGAAGAGTGATTTGAATTCACAATCTTTTCGACTTTTCGACTCTTGGACTTTTCGACCCTCTTCACGGTCTTCGCAGCGCATGGCAGGCCTCGCAGTTGGCGTAGACATCGTGAAAGACGGCTTTCAGCACTTTAGGTTCGTCCGATTCGGTGGCAGCTGCTTTCTCCGCGGCGGCAACTAGCGCTTCAGAATCCTGTTTCCAACTCGCGTCGTTCCGTTCGACCGCCAGCATCCGCCCGAGTTCCGCCAGCACCAGCGCATTCGATTTCGCCTCCGCCGCATCGCCGACTGTCGCCGCTTTCTTTCCATCCGCAAACGTGCCGGAGATCAACGACATGAGCGGGTTGAAACCCACAGTCGATTTTTTTACATCATGTTGGATTTTCGAGGCCATTGTGTCTGCGACCAAAAACGTTTGGCCCCACACTTTGGTCACCAACGCCCCAGCCTCGTCTGCTCTGTCTGAATGAGCAGTCGCATCCAGTTGTTTAGTCCACTCGCGAAGCACATTGATTTCATTCTGCGCGGTGTCGTCGGTATAGCGGGCAATGGATTCCACCATAATTGGTAACTGGGGAGTCGTTCGCGCAAGCGATTTCATATCCTGGCTAAGAATCCATTTCTTGCAATAATCCAAATTCGTGTGGAAGGCCGTGATCAGTGCGGCTCTCGTCTTCGCGGCCGCGACATCCGCGGGCGATTCCTTGTCTTCCGCCAGTCCAATCGCGGTTAGCAGCGTCACGCTAATGCAGAAACAAAGCGCCCAACTGTGGTTTGTGCGACGGCTCATAAAATCATTCCTTGTCAGATTCATTGCTTGTCAGTGCGAACCTGTGGCGGTATGGTGCGGTCAGCAGTGGTCCGTTGTCAGTGGTCCATTGCATTTGAACCTGCGCCAATTGCGCCAAGGGTCCTCCCCTTCCAACTCTTGCAACTGACAACGGACAACTGACCAAGGGCAACGGACATGGCTCAATTCTATTGCGTCTTGCACATATCCCACAACTTTTATTCTGGGAGCGACTATGGATCGCCAATTGATTGACCGTTACGTGGCCGAAGCGGGGGATTTGGGTAAAGCCATCGCCGGGCTGGCGCCGGAAGATTTGCTCGCGTTTCCCGTGCCCGGCACCTGGAGCATTCAGCAAATCGTCCTGCACATTGTCGATAGCGACCTGGTGTTGGCCGACCGCATGAAACGGGTGATCGCGGAAGACAAGCCGCTGCTCATCGGCTTCGACGAATCGAAATTCACGGCCCGGCTGCATTACGAGGTGCAAGACCCGGCGCTGGCCTGCGACGTGCTCGCCAAAAATCGGCAACTCATGGCCAGCGTGCTGCGGAAGCTGCCCGACGAAGCCTTCGACCGCGCCGGCATTCACAGCGAACGGGGCAAAGTGACGCTGGCCGATTTGCTGTTGAACGCCGTCAATCATTTGCAACACCATTTGAAGTTTGTGTACGAGAAACGGAAGTTGCTGGGGAAGTGAAATTGTCCGTGGTCGGTTGTCCGTGGTCCGTCGCATCTTGTTTTCCTTTCTGCGCTCTGCTCGAATTTTGTCGCAGCGCATTTCCTCTTTCGCACTCCCTGCATTGGGCTGAACTCCTTTGACGGCCCGCGTTTGCATTCCGTCGCAATTTTGTCGCAACGATAGGGGTCCCACTTTTTTGCGCATAATTCCCCAATTTTGTCGCTGCGGGTTCGCATTCCGCTCGCAATTTCCCGGCAATTTCTCCGCCGAAGTGCGACACAATTCGGTGAATTTTGTCGTTTGCTGCGCGCAAACTCGTTTCGTGGTGACGCAACGGCAATGTCGCAGCGAATTTAGGAAGAGTATTGAACATGGATATTTGGCTTGGCGGCTTTTTAAGAATGTGCTTGGGAAATGATCGGGTGCCACTGGGTCTGCCAGTGTTGAGTTCAGCTTGACCCCGCACTGGCAAAGCCAGTGGCACACAAAAGTCCATTGCTTTGGCTTTTCAAACCCGTTCGAAAACGAATCTGTGCTTGTACATGTACGTAAATGCACGTACGATCGCAGCCTACCCGACGGGCGGCCTGATTTCAAAGAGGAAATCCAGAAAAGTTTTTGCCCGGATAGAGTGATGGGGTATTTGGCTCGAAAAGTGTAGCCCTCACGCTCCGCGTGAGGAATTCTTCACGCGGAGCGTGAAGACTACACTCAAACAGCCCCCCTGCTACGGCTCGATTTCAGCTTTCGACTTCATCCGCTGGCACGCAGCCTAAGCGTCGGGATCGATCCCCTGTTCGATTTTAGCCATCCGCTCGCGGTGGCGAATGACCGATTGAGAGATGGCGTAAGCGGCCCAAGCGACGATGGCCGTCGGCACAACGAACACCAGTATCAGCGGATCCATCAATGCACCCTGGGTTTGAATTCATTCCGGTTTACAGCGGCTGCCCTGCACCTGTATTCGTTCGGGCAAGTCGATTATTGGTAATGATTCGCGGATAATCAAATACCAATAGCGGGCAGCCCGTCGGTAATGACCACGGTCGGAGAAAGGATTCCCCTCGAGAATGACAGTTGGAGCAGTCCCGGTTGCTATTAAACCCAAGTTACGGACCGTGCTTGGGATTTTGAGTGGGGAGTGTTTTTAGTGATTGGTACGAATGCGGATTCAACTTACGCCGCTCTTGTTCCAACGCGGCTTGACGGATAGGCGGAAGCACGTATGCAAAAAATACGCACAATGCCGTCAACGTCAAAAGTAAAGTCCGCAGACGAATCTGGGGCAGTTTCATCATTACATTCTATCCGCTGTGCCGGCGATACGTTCAGACCCCGAATCATTTTTGCGGCTCGGGAATCCCAAACCAGAAGCCTTGGCTCCAAGCGGCGGTTCCCTGATTGATGGGATAGGGCCCGCCGTAATTCAAGCGACGGTAATAAGTGAGTTCCCCCATCTCTTGGCCGGCGGCATCGATCCCGGCCCTCGTCGCGTTTTCTTGACCGACCATGACCCACAAATCGGGGCCGGTACACCAAACGCAAGGCATGTTTGGCCAGATCGGCCGGCTCGCCACGTCAATGGGGTTCCCCGCGCGTAATTGAGTTTTCCACGTCTCCGCCCGGTGGCCGCAATAGCCCGGGTAGACCGTCAGGAAAATAACGGAATTCGAGATCCGAGTATGGATCGACCGGCAGCTCCTTAAAGTATTCGCCTTTCAAATCTGCAAGTGATTCTGGCAGTTTCCCATGCTCTAGCCGATACGCTTGAATCGCCATCACCAGCATCGTTCCGCGTCGCCGAGCTTCAAACTCAACCAATTCTCGAATGGGCCACGTCAGATTGAAATCGCCGACAGAACCAAAGGTCGGAATCGTGGTTGCCGTCCATTTCAGCCACTGGCGGTCTTGTTCAGAGATTTCTGTTGAATTTTCGAAGGCATCCGGCCACTGTACTGCCAAGATCAGGCTGCGCCCATTGTCCGGCCCCGATTCAAATTGTCCGGCCAACACCAGTCGTATGAATTCTGCGCGAGCAGCCCGTTTCCGGTCAAAAGATTTAGCACTCGCAGCGCCCGTTGGTTTTCCCACGGCAGCAAATGACCGATGAGAACTTCGCAACATCCACACGCTTTCGCCGTGTGAATGCGTTTGCCAAAACGGCATTAGCGCTTCGCCTGCTGAAATGGAACGATGTGCGACAAAGTAATTGGACCTGAACCGCTCAGGGATTTGCAGCAAGCCGCAATCGATCTGTTCCAACCGATGGATCGTCTCGCGAATTCGCTCCGGTGTTTGATTCTTGAGAGCCGCCCAATGCAGCAGCGCATCGAAATTGCTGCCCACGCAAAGCAGACTATTATTCCGATTGACAGGAGCCAATTGCTGAATGACCCGAAAGGCAGTGAAGTATCGATCGGCCGCTTCGTCGAGCTTTCCTTCGGCGGCCAATTGATGCGCGCTGACTTGAACCAGTGCCGGCAAGATGGTTCCGGCACAGTAGTTGCGGCAATTGGCTATCTTTACTCGGATCGCCGAAGAGACAGATGGGCCGTTCGGCCGCCGCTAGAACCAACCGCAGCGTCTCGGCATTCGATTCCAACCAAATCTGTTGCTCCGCAGTGAACGGCAGCTCAAGATCGAGGTCTCCTTTTGCATGAGAATAGTTGTCGTTCGCCTTCTGATAGAGTGCGGCTGTTTCCAGTCCTTCTGGCAACTTTTGACGTAGTTCTGAGATGTAGGCTTCTGGATCGAATCCCGGACTCACATCGGGGATTTGATGCACACGTTTGACCGGCACACCAATGAAGATGGGCAACAGTGGAAGCAGCACGGCCGCAGCGGCGATTCCACGGGCGCGCCACGTCCTGTTCTCGTCGATCCAATCGGGTGTGCGGAGCCAGGTGGCCCACATGAAGATCAGCGGAATCGGCGCAACCGACCAGAGCAAATTCATTTGCAGCGCGAGCATCAGCAGCGTCCAAATGCACAAGGCGGCGCTGAGTAGCAGGCCGACGAAACCCGCCATGACGCCGCTGCGAATGAACATCGATGCCCACTGTCCGGCGGCGAAGGCCACAAGCGCATAGCAGGGCGACGCCAATGGGTGGCAAATTCAAATACGTGGATGTGTTGTTGGCCGCGAGATAATTCGAAGAGAAAGCGGTCTGAATTATTCCCCATAACTCGGTGAAACCGCTATTCCATAGCCACCACACGCAAATGGCGGAACAGGTGACGAACAAAACCAACAGCCATAGCAGTTCGCGCGTCAGCCAAACATACCGCGGGGGAACATTGTGTTCGCGGAAAAATCGGTAACTACGGCGCTCCTGATCGCTCAGAAAGACCATTGCCCCGACGAGCGATGTCCAAATCGCGAACGGAAGCGGTGTAAGCTGATTGCTCCAGGACGGGACTTTCGGGAAGAAGAATGTTCCCAAGGCGCCAAACGCGAAGAACGAGGCGGGTAAGCCCAAAAAGACCATGCCAAGCGTCAGCCAGCGTGATTGTCGCCAGTGCTGCCATAGCAGATGTCCGAGCATGGTTAAACGACCGCGGCGCGCGAGGAGTTCTGCCGCGACAACTGACGGCAGAGCTTCGTCGATCATCCTTGTGATCGACGCCAACTTGGTCTTGGGTCGCGGGCTGGAAGCCCCGTGTAGCCATCGAAGACCCAAGACCGCGTCGATTGCCAGCACGGCCGTGGCAATTGCAATCCTCCAGGGTGTAACTCTCAGATAGGCGGCGAGTTCAAACGGATCGTGCGTAGTCTTTGCGGGCCAAGCCAACAAGTGGGCGACGGTTGAGGTAGCGGCGATGGCAGAAATTACTGCGACCAACGGCCTGGCGGTGAGGAGCGAGAATAGTGTGCCCCAGGCGATGGCTTCCAAAATTGCCGGCAGCCAAACGGCCAGCAGCGTGCTGAAATGAAAGCGGTCTGAGAGTTGGATGATCTCTGAGTGCGTCATCCAAAGCGCAATTGGGCAAACGACAATGTACATCGCAATCGTCGCGAACACTGTGAGGGCAAGTTTGCTGACGAGTATTTGCGACGAGGAGATTGGATTGGCCCGAAGAAAAATGTAGGTGCCTTCTTCTTTTTCGACGGCAAATGCCGTCGCGGCGCTAGCCAGTGCAAACAGCACCGGTCCGCCAAGAGCAAAATTCCACACGAACGGAACGCCAACATCCATCGAATTTGTCTGATTCACGAGCCACGCTAAGGCGAAAATCAGCACCGCCATTGCAATCCAAAACCAGCGGGCCGCGCAGGTATTCTTTCCAGAGCAGTTGCGGGTAAGGATTGGGAATCATGGGATGGCAACCTCCGTGGAGGTCGGGGTCGCGGGGGATTGCGGTGCGGACGATTTCAAATAGGCGACGAAGATTTCTTCCAGGCTGGGCGTGCGCAGGCGGAGTTCTTGGACCCAGCTTTGGCTGCGCAGCGCAGGCGAGGTCGGATTCGGAAAGGCCGCGGACGATGAGTTGGAGTTGGTGGCGATGTTGGCGGCGGAGCAAGATTTGGCCGGGAATCGATTGCTCCCCCTCACCCTGCCCTCTCCCCGAGGGAGAGGGTTCTGATGTCTGTCCTCTCTCAAAGGGAGAGGGTTCCACATCGGCAAGCGTGATGCTGAGTTCGCGGATTTCGTCTTTCAGCGTTTCCAGCCGTTCGACAAGAATCAGTTTGCCGGCGTGGATGATGGCGATGATGTCGGCCACGCGTTCGACTTCGCCGATCTGATGGCTAGAGAGCAGCACGGTGCGGCCAGCGGCGGCGATGTCGACCATGCCTTCCAGAAATTCACGCCGCACCAGCGTGTCGAGGCCGGAGGTGGGCTCATCGAGAATCAAGAGGTCGGGCTCATGGGCCAAGGCCAGCGAGAGCGAAACTTTCGCCCGCATGCCTTTGGAAAGCTGTTTGATTTTTCGTTTCAGCGGCAGGCCGTAATCGGCGGCCAGTTGCAGGTAGCGCTGCAAAAAGCCGCTGCCGTAAAAGCCGGCGGTGAACCAGCCGATTTCGCTGACCGTCATCCATTCGTACAGCGTGGGCCGTTCCGGCACGTAACCGACGCGGCTGCGGACGAGTTGGCCTTGGCGCGTGCTGTTGAGGCCGAGGACGATGGCCTGGCCGGCGTCGGGCTCGGCCAGTCCCAGCAGAATGCGAATGGCCGTGGTTTTGCCCGCGCCATTTTCACCGAGCAGCGCACAAACAACGCCGGGTGGCACATCGAGCGAGACGTTGTCGAGCGCGGTTTGCGAACCGTAACGCTTGGTGATGTTTTGGAGTCGAACGACGGCAGTCATTTCAGCACCGTTGGTGATTAGGTCGCGGATTGAACCACGGAGACACGGAGGCACGGAGAGGCAGGAAAATCGCCGCGAATGAACGCGGATGAACGCAGATCAGAATGGTTTTGGATTCGATCATCTGTGCCTTTCTCCTGCTCTTCATTCGCGTTTATGTGCGTTCATTTGCGGCTGATTCTCTCCCTTGTCTCTGTGTCTCCGTCGTTATTTTGATTTTTTATTCGATCGCGGAAAGTTCTTTCTCGACCAGTTCGCGCAGTTCGCGGGCATCCAATCTGCTCTGCTTCGCTTCGACGAGGACTTGTCGGATTCGTGGCACGGATGAGTTTCAGGCGTTCGTTGCGGCAGCGTTCGCCGGCGCCGGTGGCCACTTCCATGCCGGTGCCGCGGACGGGCTCTAGCACGCGGTCGTCTTGCAATTGGCGGAAAGCCCGGGCGATGGTGTTGGGATTGATCGCCAGCTCGCGGGCCAGTTCGCGCACCGAGGGCACGAGCTCGCCGCTTTTCAGCACGCCACCGGCGACGGCGAATTTGACTTGCCGCACGATCTGATCGTAAATCGCCAGCCCGTTGTGCGGATCGATGTGAAAAAACACGGGCGCGGCTCCCCAGCAGCGATGTGTACTACCGAAATAGTACGGTATCGCAGTGCGTCGAGTTTGTCAAGCGAATTGTTAACCGCAATTTTTCACCGTGTAGCGGCGGGGGCTCTGCCCCGCGTTTTGAACCCGCGCTGCATTCAAGCGCCGGGCAGAACCCGGCCGCTACACACGATCGAAGCAAATGCATTACGCAGCTTTACACGGGTTCGAGAAATCATTTCGGCACCACCACCCGGTGAAAGTGCAGTTGCACTTCGCGGGTTACCACGCGGCGGACGCCTTCCACCAGGCAGTGCGGTTCGTTGTCTTCCTGGCCGCGGCGGATGATTTCGTCGAGCTTCATGCCCGGTGGCACCGTGAACGTGGATTGATAGATGATCTGATTGCCCGCGTCGAGTTCCGGCACGATGAAATGGCACGTCGCGCCGTAAGTGAGCATCCGGCTGGCGTACGCTTCGTGATACGGCCGCATGCCGGGAAAACTTGGCAAGAGGCCGTGATGCAAATTCACGATCCGGCCGCCGGCGTATTTCCAGCAGGCATCGGGCGAAAGGATGCGCATGTAGCGGGCCAGGATGATGTAATCGACATCGTAATGGTCGCACAGGCCGATCAGTTTTTCGTCATCGGCATTGCCGTCTGCGTCCCCCACGTTGTGCCAATCGAGGCCAAATTGCTCGGCGACCGAGCGGCACGCGGTCCGATTACCGATCATCACGGCGGGTTCCGCATTCAGTTGCCGATCGCGAACGGCTCGCAGCACGGCGAGCGCCGGTTCGGGTCGGTACGTGGTGCAGATCGCCAAGCGCGGCTTGCTCTTTCGCGCTTCGAGAGACCAAATGCGAATCGACAAACCTTTTTTCCGGCCGATTTCGTCCATCGCCGGCCGCAACCCGGCAAAATGTTCCGCGGCGAGTTCGATACGGCAGAGCATGGCGAACAGGCCCTGCTCGTCGTGATCGTACATCTGGATTTCAGCGATATTTGCGCCTTGGCCGGTCAGATGGTGAATGATCGGATCGGCCAGGCCGCGATGATCAGGACCCACGGCGGTGATAGTGACTTGCATAGGAAGCAATTAGCGACTAGCGACTAGCAATTAGCAAAACATTTAACCCCTGGCGAGTCGCCGGGGGAAATGCGGATTAAAACCCGTTTGTCGAACACAATGCCGCGAACCGATCGAACACTTGGCCGCCGAGGCTTTGCATCGTCGGCAGCTTCTCTGGCGTCTCGCGACGAATGACCGCGGGATCGATGTAATCGAGCCCCGCCAATTCGCCGCAGTTGCCCGATTCGCAGAGCCAACTTTCAATGATTGCGGTGGTCACTTCCATGTGGAATTGTAGGCCATAGGCCCGGTCGCCGAAGCGAAACGCCTGATTTTCGCACCGTGGGCTGCGGGCCAATTGCACCGCGCCGGCGGGCAAATCGAACGTGTCGCCATGCCATTGAAAGACCGTGGTTTGCGGGCTGACATTTTCAAACAATGGATCGGTGAGCGCCGCGGGCAAAAAGTCGATTTCGTACCAGCCGATCTCTTTCACCCGGTTGGCATAAACTGGCGAACCCAGCGCCTTGGCCAAAAGTTGGGCTCCAAGACATACGCCGAGCACGGGCAAAAGGGCATCGACGGCTTGTCTTAGCCAGCGGACTTCATCGGCCAGGGCTGGATATTTTTCCACCTCGTCCACATTCATCGGCCCGCCCATGACGATAAGCCCGGCAAGATATCGCGGATCGAAGTGGTGCGGACCGCCGGCAATGGCATCGATCAGCATGTAAGGCAGGCGATTGCGAGCCAGCGCATCGGCAATGGTCCCCAGCCCTTCATGCGGCACTTGGCAGACGACGAGAACGGGCTTCATGGCGTGAACCTGAATGATCGATAATTCATCGTTGAAACGGAGCGCCATCAATTTACCATAACAGCACGACGAGTACGACGCGGCCGGCGTGGTGATCGTCGTGTCGTTGTGGTGGTCATTTCCCGATAAATCCAAGCCACGATCAAACTGTTCAAGCGGCCAACGCTTTGCTAACTTACGGCTGGCCGCCGATTCATCATTCTTTGCTTTCCTTCCCATGATCACGCCGCGCACCCTCAAAGGCTTCCGCGATTATTTGCCCGAGCAAATGATTCCGCGCGAACGGCTGATCGCTACCGCCCAGCGGGTATATCGTTCGTATGGGTTCAGCCCGATCGATACGCCGGCGCTGGAGTATCTGGAAATCCTGGCGGGCAAGGGGGGTGAGGAAACCGACAAGCAGATGTACCGCTTCACCGACCACGGCGGCCGGGAAGTCGGCATGCGGTTCGATTTGACCGTGCCGTTGGCACGGTTTGCGGCCCAGCATTTCAACGAGCTGGGCACGCCGTTCAAGCGCTATCACATTGCCACGGTCTGGCGCGGCGAGAACACACAGCGCGGCAGGTACCGTGAGTTCATGCAGTGCGATTTCGACACCCTCGGCACCCTCTCGCCGGTGGCCGACATTGAGACGGCGCTGGTGATTCACGATTTACTGCGGGCGATCGGCTTCGAGCAGTTCACGATTCATGTAAACAACCGGATGGTGCTAAATGGATTGCTGGCGAAGCTGGGGCTGGCAGAGAAGTCGAAAGCGATTTTGATTGCGCTCGATAAAGTCAACAAAATCGGGCCAAGCAAAGTCGCCGAAGAAATGACGACGACGGCTGGCGCGAGCGCGGAGCAAGCAAAAGAAGTGTTGCGATTGGCCGAGATTGGCGGCGCGAACGATGCCGTGCAGAAGCAACTTGGATCGCTCGTTGCAGGTAACGAAATCGGCGAAACGGGCGTGACATACTTGTCGGAGCTTTTGTTGGCGGTGCAAGCGGCAGGGGTGCCGGCCGAGCGAATCAAAATCGATGCGGTCATCGCCCGAGGTCTGGACTATTACACGGGCACGATTTTCGAAACCTTCCTCGACGCGCTGCCGACCTTGGGCAGCATCTGCTCCGGCGGCCGGTACGACAACTTGGCCGAGCTGTACACGAATCAAAAACTGCCCGGCATCGGGGCATCGCTAGGGTTGGATCGTCTGTTGGCCGGCATGGAAGAGCTAGGCATGTTGCCGAAGGTGAGCACGCCGGCGGAAATTTTTATCCCCTATTTCGACTCCGCCCGGCTGCACGATTATTTGCGCCTGGCCGCCCAATTGCGAACAGCCGGTTTCGGTGTGGAAGTTTTTCCCGAACCAAAAAAATTGGGCCAGCAATTAAAATATGCCGATCGCCGCGGCTTCCGCGTGGCTCTGGTCGCCGGAGCCGACGAATTCGCCGCGGGCACCATTCAGGTCAAGAATCTTTCGACCACCGCCAGCGAAACCGTGCCGCTGTCGCCAAAAGCCGCAGAGCTGATCGCCGCGCTGAAAAAGCTTCTGGCATAAAAATGAAAATAAATCGCCAAGACGCGGAAAGGCAGAGAAGACTTGTCCGACAGCAACGCAGACACCCGTTTGAACTTCGCATCATAAAGACCGAAACTGCTGGATAAGGAGTTACGATTTCGTGATTTGTTGTATTTCGAACATATTGATCAAGGCACAATCTCAGCGCCAATCACCGCTGAGGATAAACGCGCCCCACGAATAGGGAGCGAGCCTATCGGGACGATGAAGCGCCTGCCGATCGGCCGTCGGTTCGTTTCCAAGTGAATGCATCAGCCAGATTTGAGCTTCGCGAAGGGCTTCCAGCCGCGACAGCTTTTGGTTCCATAAGTTGGTGTAGAACCGCTCCATCAATTGGCTGGTCTTTTGATCGGGGACGCTCCATAGACTGGCCACGGTGGTGTGGGCGCCAGCAACTTGAAAGGCCCGTTGCAGGCCCAACGCCCCTTCGCCCAACGCATTCTCCCCCAAAGCGGTTTCGCAACCTGATAGCACAGCGAGATCGACTTTGCGCAGATCCAACGTCGCAGCTTCCTCCGCCGTTAGAATTCCGTCGTCGTCGCCCGGCTCCGCCGGCAAGTTTGCTCCGGCCAGCGCCAGTCCGCTGAGCGCTCCGCTGCGGTTGCCACCGTGGTTGCGATCGAGTCCGACTAGTTCATCTTGCACCGCCAGCATTGCGCGGAGATTCGGCGGAGCATAGAAGCCGTGTGTGGCAATCAGCAACGAGCGAAATTGTGGCGCGTCGCGACAAAAGGCCGCTTCCGTAGCCGCGCTTTTTTCAAGAACCTGGAGATGGCCGCCGGGAAACTGCCGCGAATAAAGCGCACGCAGCGAACTGATTTCCGCTGTAGCCGATTTAAGTTTCTCAAACGTCAGCAGGTCGCCGCCTTGCTTGGCCCCCGATACCTGACGCGCACTGAAGTCCGCTGACTTGTTTACCGCGGCATCGTAATCGATATTGCCCACGATCAACAGACTGGGAACAGGTTCGGTATCGCCGTCTTCCGTCCGCGCAGCGAGCAATTCGGGCAGCAGCTGAGGGACGGGCAGCACTGCTACTGCAACATCTTCGATCAAATAGCTCCCGGGCTGCTTCCCCGGCAATGCGCCCCAGGGAATTTGCGACAGCTTAGAGTCGGGAGAAAGCAGGATGGTATTGCAACCTGCAAGCTGCGTTTCCAGCGGCTTCCAGACAAGCTCACGCAATCTTGCGCCGATTCCTTTTGCTGTCGATGCGGATTCAAACAGGCCCTGCTGTCGCCATTGATCGACGGCGTCGTTGATTGGCTGTGCCGGGCCCAGTTCGATGCGCCAATCGGCTGAGCGCAGCGAACGACAAAAACAACATATCGTCGCTCGTCGGGCGCCTGCCGATCGTGGCCGCCGGAGAAGGCAACATACTCGAGTACGTCCACCAGCGCCGTATCGGCCGGCAAAGTTGCCATTAGCTTTTCCGGAGAGCAGGTGGCCGCCTCCCGTCGAACTTGAAACTCATGGCTGAGATAAGCCAAATCGGCTTCTAGCGATTCTTTCCGTCGCTTGAGCTCGTCCACTTGCTGCAGCCATGCCAGCCGTTCAGGCGGATCGGGCACTTGAAATTCAAGCGTCACGAGTTTTGAACAAGCCTGCTGCAATTCCTTCAACAAAGGCACGACGTTCCCCGGGCTCTTGGCGAGCTCGAATCTGCCGGGCTTGGACAGCGCCTTTCCAAAGCAGAACGTGACGGTACTGCGCTGACGGATTCCGAGGTTGTGGGCAGGGAAAGTTGTAATTCGAGGATTTCGCGCAAGCGGAAATTCAGCGCCAGTTGTTGTCGCTGCGATTGGGCGATCGAGGCCGTATCCAGTTGCAGGCGAGCCGCCGTAATCGCCTGATCGGCCAATTGCTGGGCCTCTTCATCGTGATGCAAGGCGTGATTGGCAATGCCGGCAATCAACAACGATTCGATTTGATGCGGATGGGCGTCGGAAAGCGTTTCCCGATAGATGTCGGACACCTGCTGGGCCAGGGAAGCAGCCTCGGCAAAATTACCTTGCTGCAATGCCACACCCGCCAGTTTCTCCAAGATGATCGCCCGGCGATAACGGTCGTCAACGGTCTCCGTTGGTTGCCGGGCCAACAACGGCAGCAACTGTTTCTCGGCGAGATCGAACTTCTGTTCCAGAATATACACATTTCCCAAAGCCAGAGCGGCACCGATCGTCTGAGGGTGATTGGATCCCAGAGCTTGTTCGGTCGCCTTAAATGCCTCGCGAGAGCGCTGTTCCGCTTGTTCGAATCGACCGCAGCGGGCGTCAACCGTCGCCAGCATTCCCAAAATTGCCGCCGTGTCGGGATGTTGATCACCCCGCGTGTGGCGACTTATTTCCCACGCGCGAATGAGGCAGGGCTCAGCACTTCCGAAATCATTCCAGCCACAATACAACACGCCGAGCTGGAGTTGGACGAGTCCAACTCTCGGATCGTTTTCCCCGAGGGTCTGGATATAGTATGTCAGCACCCGCCGATAAATTCTTTCGGCCTGAGCGTAATCTCCCATCGCTGGCAGCACGGTAGCCAAGGTATGCAGCGCGTCGATGGTATCTGGGTGGTTTTCGCCGAACGCGCGATTCAGAATCTCAACAGCTTCCTGGAGATAGGCGACGGCCTGGCCAAAATTCTTCTCAAGGTGTTCGAGCACTCCCAAGGTGATCAAAGCCTGGGCGGTATCGGGATGGTCTTTGCCCGCCAATTCGCGATACATGTCCATCGACGCTTGCATACATTTCTCGGCCTGCACGTAATCGGTCTTCTTGAGGTACAAGATGCCGAGGCGTCCCAGCGTACGGGCAATTTCCAGATGCTTGCCGCGGTAGAGAGCGCGCTGTTGCATGACAACCAGTTGCAGTGCCGGTTCCGCCTGGGAGAGATCGTTCTGATCGAGATAGAAACTGGCCAATTCAAACAGCGCCTGCACGCTTGCTGGATGTTTCGGTCCATAGAGAGCAGTAGTTCCTGTGAGAATCTTTTCGCGCTAGCGCCGGTGAGTTTCGTTTCGTCTAACTTCGAGTACACCATGGCCAAGTTGGTGAGAGATGCCAGCGTGGCCGGGTTACTGATACCATAGGTTCGCTCACGCACGGCGACGCACGCTTCAAAACCGGTGCGCGCGGCCTGGGTGTCTCCCAGACCCAGGTCGGCGATCGCGATGGCATGCAGACTGGCCGCGGTAAACACATCAGCTCGGCCAAGCAGTGTGTTCCGAAGTTCGAAAGAAGCCAATCCCTTGTCGCGCGTCTCGGAGTACTTCCCGGCGACAAACAACTTGTCGGCTTCGATACACAGCCTGGTTGCTTGAGCGAGACGCCGTTGATTCTCAGCCGAAAGGCGCGCAGCGTGCCGGCAGGAATCGGCATTGGCTTGAAGGGCGATGGTGTGCCAATGACTGGCGCCGCGAACCTTGATCGAAAGCGGCAGCAACCGCTGCCAGGTTGAATCAGCCTGGGCGTAATTCCCACCGCGCTCTTGCCAAGCGGCGATTTGTTCTAACAGCAGACAGTTGTCCTCGGTCTCGACGCCGAGATGCTCTTGCTGCAGCTGAAGCGCACTGTGTGCGGCGGCTACTGCCGCAGCCCACTGCTCTTGGCCGGCGAATTCGCTGGCTTGTTGGCAGAATTTATTTCGCTGCGCAAAATAGGTGTCTTGGTCTTTGATTATTGCGCTTTGTCGCAATGGATTCTGCAACGGCACAGGCGCAAGATCACGGAGTGGATTCTGCGCCGGTGAACTTCGCGGATTGCAAGTCAGCGTCGCAACCATAATGGTCACGATCCAGCGCTGCCAAAGTTGTCGCAAACAGATCGCGCAAGGCATCATGCAGAATTCCTGTCAGCCGGCTCAATTTGTTCGGAGTTTATAGACCGAAGAGCCGGGGTAAGCCAATCCCGGTTTTTGGGACTTGCAAACTCCAAGGCAGACTGCAGGAGATGGCCGACCGTCGTTATCGACGCTGCCGGGCGGTGAAGAGCGGCGGCACCAAAGCATCAGCTCCACTTGTGACCAGAACGTCGCAATTTTCGGTCGCGGAGACAAGATCGTGAATGGCATTCGATCGCCAACTCCCAAGAAGCACATCGCGCCGTGGAACTGCCGACAGCAGTTCATCAACAACCCATGGCGCTAGCGCTAGTCGAAGGGGTGAGGTTCCCGCGCGGCCATCATGATGGGTTTCTGGGGAGGTCGTCTCGCTTTCCCTACCCGAACCGAAATGAACCGAACTGGCAAATGCAGAATCAACCGTCGCCGGCTGAAATGACGGAATCATGCTTCGCGCGAGCGGCTCGCTGATTGGAGATAGTTCGTTCAAACTACCAACCCAGGTGGCAGAATTGGATCCGGAGTCCGGCACGCTCGTGGTAGTGGCGGACACAACCGCGGTTGCAGGAACGTAGAGATTTACGCCGATAGCGACCGACGCCGGTGCGGCAGCGTCACTGCCGGTGCTCAGGGAATCCAAGAAGGCCTGCAGATCCGCATTGGTGATCTTGCCGTCGCCGTTGGCATCGCCCACGATCAGCAGTTGTGCATTTGTCAGTCCGGTAGCCATCTCAAAACTCGGCAAATCGGTCATGGCCATCAACATGGTGGAATAGTCATTGGCATCGGTATGACCATCCTGGTTCCAATCGCCGGGCGCCAGTGAAGGTCCCACTTGAAAGGCAAAGGTTGCGGTGCTCGAGGCCACGCTGTTGGTCGCCGTAAACGTGGCGTACACCGTGCCAACTTCGCTGGAAACGGGGGTATATGTGACGACGCCCGTTTTCGGATCGACCGTTATTGTCGCCGGCCCGCTCACCAGCGCATAAGTCTGGCGCTTCGTTGCCGTATCCCAAAAGAGTTATTTGCAACGTATGCCCCACCTGCACGCTGGCCCATGACACGACCGCGCCGCCCAGCAGGAAATTTGCCAAGTAAGGTGAGGACAATGCCGAACCACTGGCCAGCGCCGAACGTGGCGATTCCACTCCTGTGTCACTGACGGACGTCACGGCAAACGTGCCGCCCGTGACATTGACCGTTGCCGAATTGTCCGTGAGATGGCCCGCCACCACCGAGTAGTAAATGGTCGAACCGCTGCCTTTCGGCGAGTGTAATACGTGTCGCTGATAAACGTTGTAATAGGCGGCGCCGGCAACCGGATTCCAGGAAACCTGGACCGAGCTGGTCGAGGCCCCCGCTACAGTCACACCGGTCGGAATGGTCGGATCGGGAATGATAATGGTCGTCGAGCCGCTGGCATCGGTGTAGTTGGCGTCCGAACTCGTGAAATTCACAACCACCGCGTACGTGCCAGGATCGATTGGCGCTGTTGACACCCCGTTATACGAGAAGGAATACACGCCATTTACGGCCGTCGTGCCATCCACACCAACGGCCGTGGCCGTAATGCCATGCGACAATCCATCGTAGAGAATTGTTCCACCGCCGCTGATGTTAAGCGTCGGAGTTGCAGGATCGATATACAGCGTGTCCACCGTCACGGTGCTGACGTAATTTGGGTCGGTGCTGGTGAATGTTGCCACCACGTTGTACGTGCCAACATTCGTTGGTGGCGTCGACGAGCCGTCGTAAGTGAACGCGAACGTGCCATCTACAGGCGTAACACCGTCGGCAGCCAGTGCGAGCGCGTCGGCGGCATGTGGCGTGGCGTCATACACAAATCCGCCGGTCAATAGCTGCACGGTTGGAACGGCAGGAAGCCCCGCCGGTGCGGGCAAAGCGGCCGACTCGTAAACCGTAGCCACGGCATTTCCCGCGGAATTGAATCCGCCGAAGACGTCCAAGTTGCCAACACTGTCGATCGTCGCTGCCGTGGCGTACTCCGCCGTGGGCAGCGGGGTGTCGCTGGCCCATTGATTGGTCACCGGGTTATAGATGTTTACGTTTGCTACCGGACCGCTCGCGGTCAGGCCGCCAATCACATAAATCTGTCCATACGCCCCGAAGACCGCCGCGGTGCCGCTGGCGGCCATCGGCATTGCCGCTTCCATGGTCCAACTGTTGGTGGCGATTGTGTAGCGATAAACGGCGCTCACTGGCGTTCCGGCGCTATTGTCGCCGCCAAACACTAGAATATGACCTGCGCCGTCAGCGGCGGCCGATGCACCGTAGAGCGCCTGTGGCAATGCCGCCATTGTCGACCAGGAATCGGTTGCTGGATCGTAGCGCTCGACGCTGGCCAGCGCCTGGTGCGAGGCACTTAATCCACCCATGGCGTACAGATCGCCGCATGCCGGATCGGTGGCATATGCAAACAAATATCGCGCCACCGACATGGCGGGCGGCGCGTCCGAATCTTCGGTGTTATACAAGTCGTAATTGAAAGTGGTCGCCGTAACTTGTCCCTGATTGGCGCCGCCGAAGAGGAAGATGTCGCTAGCGTATATATAACCGTCGCTACCGATCGGGCCAAAATTTCCCGTCGCTCCAATTCCACCGGCGTTGCGACCCTGATCGATATTTGGAGTTGTACTCCAGGAATTCGTCGCGGGATCCAAAAAATGTGCGCTGCGAGGTGTCGTGCTGCCGCTGGCGTTGGTCGCGCCCCCCACGACCAGCACTCCCAACGCTGTGTCGAGCGCTGCCATATTCCCCAGCGCTGAAGGCAGCGCGGGGCCGGAGGTCCATGACAGCCCGCTCAGCAGCAGTCGCCCTTCGAGCCCTTCAATTTGCTGCGCAGCGCGACTGAATTGCTGTCGCCGGCTGTGTACATGGCGCTGGTCGACAGAGCCGACATTAAACCTCAGCCACCGGGGGAAGCGTGCAGCCATGAGATCTACTTCCATCAGGCAGCGAAAGCACGCCCTGAATACCTTCGCCGTGACCAAACTCGATTCGCGTTCGTCGCAGTCGATCCTTGCTGTGCCAGAGAAGTGGCATCCACAAATTGCGTGGCGGAGTCGTTAGATTGTTTTCAAATTATCCACATTTTTTCAATCCAACGCAATCTGCTTCCGCCAGCGGCTGGGTGTGGCTGGTTATTTGGCGCCCGCGCAGATAAATTAGTACCCCACTCGGGTAATTCATGCTATGATGGAATCCATATGCTTGTGCGGTTCGAGATCGCTGGCCATTAGATTGATTATGAAGGTCGAATGATGTCTCCATCGCAACTCACGGTTGTCTTGTCACGTTGGCTATCGGCGATACTGATCTGTGCTTTTACGTGGGGTCACGCTTCACAGACCTGCGCCAGAAAAAAGACCAAACCGCGACGGACGAAGCTGCCGTGCGGCAGGCCGGGCGCGATTACCTTGCCGCCTTGGATCGAGGCGATCGCCAGGCGATCGCTGAATTCTGGACCAAGGACGGAACCTATACGGACGATACCGGCCAGACCTTCAATGTGCGCGAACTGGTGCAAAAAACGTTTGCGGGCAATAAGTCCGTCCGTCCGCCAATGAAAGTAAGCGGGGTGACATTGCGGATGATCAATAACGAGGTGGCTGTTGAAGAAGGACGCAGCGAAGTAACAGCCGAGGGCCTATCCGCCAAAGAAACTCCCGGGGCCGCGCCCAACGGATCGATGGCCGGTCGGTTCATTGCCCTGTGGGTAAAACAGAACGGCCAATGGAAGCTCGATAGCTTGCGCGAATTCCGCAGCGGAGCAGCTCCCCCGGCCGTCTCTTCGGGCAGCGACAAATTGGCTTTACTGGAACCGCTCGTGGGTCACTGGGCCGGCACCTCCGGAAAGCTCGCGATGCAAATCAATGCCCACTGGAATTCAACTAAGACTTTCCTGCAACGGGAACTATCGATCTCCTCTGGCGGGAAGCCGATCTTAAGCGGCACACAGGAGATCGGCTGGGATCCGAATTCGCAGTCGATCAAGTCGTGGACTTTTAATTCTGATGGCTGTCATGGCGAAGGTATGTGGGACTTGGACGGGACTTCCTGGATTGTCGTGGCCACCGGCATTTCACGATCGGGTCAGGCCACCTCCAACATGCAAATCTTCAAGTTCCCGGACAAAAACACCATGAAGTGGAAGCTCACCGATACCAGTCAAGAAGGGCCGGTGCTCCCGGAACTTGAAATTACCCTCCAGCGCCAATCAGCAGCTAAGTAACGGATCGTTCTTTTCGCGCTCGTATTCGCTCTCGAAGGAACTGTGTATGACCTCCTCCGCGCAAAGATTAAGATTTGCGGCTGTACTATTCGCGGTACTGTGGCTAGGGGTTCAGGAAGCGGAGGCCCAGGCGCCTCTCGCCACCCAAAAGGGAGCTGCCGTGCCGCCGACCAGTAGCGTGCAGACCAACTCTAGCGAAGAGGCCAAGAAAAATCAGATTCTGAGCAGCGACCGCTGGAAGAAAGTTGAGCAAGAATTTTCCAACTGGTTGGCGGTGCAAGTTGTCTATACGCCTCAGCAGGTGGAACAACTGAAGGCGAAACTCAAGGCCGAGATTCAGCGAATGTCCGCTGCGGAACTGGAACAGTTTCTCGATCAGTGGAACGCCAAATTGAAGGTCCTGTTGGGCCAAGATGCGGCCGAAACCCGCGAATGGCTGGGCCAGTATTTATCCGTCATCGCCGATGGTGCTCGGCAGCGATTTCTCGACAAGTTGGGGATTACCGATGTCTCGAAACTCTCCGCCGCCCAAATTGAAGCGGAGCTCAACAACATTCGCGCGCAGCAATTGACCTTCCAACAGCAACGGGCGGCGTTCGACGTTGGGCGCCAGCAATCGCTCCAGAGGGCGCAGCAGTTCCACGAGCAACAGCGCTCTGTGCTCGAGCAATCAGGCGTTGGACAGGCCGCTGGATTCGGAACTTTTCAGACTCCGATTGCGCCCGACAATACAACTGGCAGCCACAGCCGCCGATCGTGCCATTCTTTTGGTAGTTGCCGGCGACGTGGTGCAATTGGTCCGCAAGTAAGTACGGTGATTTGGTTCGCCGCTGCACCCGGCGGGCGATCTAAACGCAGCCGCAATTGTCGGCTTCTGTGCCCGCGGCTCGATGAGTCTCACCTAAAATTGGTCCCTGCCAAACCAATGCGCCGCTCGGCGAGCAGGCATTCGACGCACAAAAGTGTTGCAAAATCGGAATTCGCAGTTACAGTAGTCTGCATGAAATAATCTATACCCCGCTTTTGAGTTACCCACAGTTTTGGTTGATTCACGCGGGTCGTGACGAAGTTGAACCACAAAGTAATGAGTTGATCGGAACAAACACGGAAACAGTGAATGGGCGTTCTATGGGTGCCTGCTAGAGCCCCCGCCACGATGGAGCAGGAACGCCAAACCCTACGGAAGTTCGACAACATCGAGATGTTTGGCTGAACCTGATTTTTATTTCCATCGCACCGGCAGCGAAATTAACCTGGCTGCCAGCGATGTGGGGCCATTTGAGTCGGTCGTAGTTAGAGCCATTCGAGACAGCGGCAACCGTGACGGGGGACCGTTTTGTAGCCGCGCCATTGTTGACTGTAATTTGCAGTCGGTCGTCGCTACACGCTTCTTTGGAACAAGATTCGTGTGCGGCAGGAGATTTCTTTCAGAGGAACTGGTGTCATGAAGCAAAGCATCGTGCCCGCGCGTCGTCGTACCCGCACTTCCCGCTCTTGGAGCCGCCGACTGTCGCGGTTTACTCGTAGCTTTCCGCGCCTTTTGCGGACCAGCTATTGGACGCGCTCCCGCACACCTACTTTGTGGGCCAGTCTCTTCGGCACACGCCGTCGGAAAGCCGATGGCACGGCTTTGCCGAGTCGGCGCGATCGAGGCTCCCGCAAGTTGGCGACATGCCGCACCGAAGCACTTGAGCCTCGGCAGTTATTGACCAGCTCATTCACGCCCGGTGATCTGGTGATTTACCGCATCGGCACCGGCGCAACAGCTCTGGATGGTAGCGCGACTGCGGTTTTCCTGGACGAATACACCCCCACTGGAACGCTGGTCCAGTCAATCGCCATGCCCACCGCTCACAGCGGGCCAAATCTAGACCTAACTGCCTCAGGATCGGCCTCATCGGAAGGACTTATGACCAGATCAGTGGACGGCAAATACATAATCGTGCCTGGATATGATGCAGCTCTGGGCACCGTGAACGTCGCAAATACCGCTGCGACTTCGAATCCTCGCGTAATTGGCCGCGTTGATATCGGCGGGGCAATTGATACATCGACTGGCCTTACCGATTTCACAGGCGGTAACATTCGTACAGCAGTGAGCACGAATGGAACCGATTTGTGGGTAAGTGGCTTAAATTTGGGAGCAGCATACACGACGCTCGGTAGTACTGGCACAAACTTCACGACACTCAATTCGACAATTGTAAATCTTCGACAGCTACTGATTGCCGGCGACCAGCTGTATGTAAGCTCAGGCGCAGGGGCGGTACGATTGGCCACCATTGGAACAGGCTTGCCAACAACAAGTGGCCAGGCCATTACAAATTTGAGTGGTTTACCTACATCTGCCTACTCGCCATACGGGTTCTTTTTTGCTGATCTGAGTACGTCCGTCTCTGGCCTCGATACGCTTTATGTAATCGACGACGGCGCGGGTGGCGGAGTACGTAAATACACCTTTGATGGCACCACCTGGGCTCAAACAGGCTTTGACGCGGTCGGGGCGGGTATAGCCGGAGGTCGCGGCCTGACGGGGATACAACAGACAGACGGTTCCGTTACGCTCTTTCTCACGGATTCATTGATTTCGAACAACGCGTTACAGACCGTCACCGATACGAGCGGCTATAACGGCACGATGAACGGAATAGTCACGTCTCTGGCCTCCGCCGGCACAGACAAAGTATTTCGCGGCGTGGCCCTCGCACCTGATGACGGAATAGCAGCCATCGGAGGATTGGGCGACGTTGTCAACTATATCACCAGTCATCCTGCAGTTGTGATTGGTGGCGCAGCAACATTTGCCGACGCTTCGAATTTCAAAGGCAGTTCGCTGACGGTCACGCTTACGTTGGGCGGCACCAGTAGCGATCAGCTTTCGGTCAACAACGTCGGCACCGCCGCAGGGCAAATCGGCGTTAGCGGCAACACTATCACCTACGGCGGCGTGACGATCGGCACCATCGACGGCACGCTGAACGGCGTAAATGGCGCGGCACTCAAGATCAATTTCAATCCCGTGACAGACGGCGACGTGCTAAGCGCCGCCGTTCAGGCTTTGCTCGATCAAGTTACCTTCAGCAGCACCGACGGCGGCGGCGACCGCACGGTGCAATTCAAAGTCACCCAGAACGACGGCCAGTTCTCTACGGCCACTCAAACGGTGCATGCTATCGCCAACAGCGCACCGCTATTCACATCAAGCAGCACCGCAGCCATTGATGAAAACACCACGGCCGTGCTGACGCTGATGGCTTCTGACGCCGACTCAGACCCCGTTAGTTATTCCATCTCAGGCGGCGACGATCAGGGAAACTTCGCGATTTCTGGTATGGCGAATGATCAGTTGGTGTTTAGCCTGGCGCCGGATTACGAGAATCCCACCGATGCAGACCACGACAACGTCTATCTCGTCAGCGTGACCGCCAATGACGGCCACGGCGGCCTGACCGTACAAAACATCACTGTGACGGTCAACCCGGTCAACGACAACACGCCGGTCGGTGTGAATGACGCCATCAGCGTTGCCGAAGGCGACACGGCCACTACGCTGGATCCCTCCGGCAGCAGTCTGCTAGCCAACGACACCGACGATGATTTGCCCAATGATGCGCTAAGTGTGACTCAGGTGAATGGCTCGGCCGGCAATGTGGGCGTCGCCACAGCCACCAGCCACGGTACGGTCACAGCCAGCAGCGACGGCACGTTCAGCTACACCCACGACGGCAGCGAGAACTTCACCGACAGCTTCACTTACCAGGTGAGCGATGCCGAGGGGCACACCAACACTGCTACAGTAAATATCACCATCACGCCGGTAAACGATAACGCACCGGTCTTTACCGCCGGCGCATCGCAAACATTCATCATTCCCGAAAACTCTGGCGACGGCACGATGGTTGGAGCGGCGGCGGCGACCGATGCCGATTTGCCGGGCGATGCCCTCACGTACAGCATCATCGGCGGCGATCCGAACAACGGGTTTGCAATTGATGCGAATGGTAAAATTACGATTGCCAACAGCTCGGTATTGGACCTGGACTTCGACAACGGCGACACGGTGGCCGTGCTCACGGTGCAAGTAACCGACGGCGTAAACCCAGTCACCCAGCAAGTGACGGTAAAAGTTTCCGACGTCGACGAATTCGACGTAACGGCGCCTGTGGATACCGATGCCACGCCGAACCAAGTGGCGGAAAACTCGCCGATCAATTCACCGGTCGGCATTACCGCTTTCGCCCAGGATGCCGACGGCACGAATAACACCGTCACCTATTCGTTGACCGACGACGCTGGTGGAAAGTTCCAAATTGATTCCTCGACGGGCGTCGTGACAGTGACGGGCAACGCGCCGGATTACGAAGCCGGCGCCAGCCACAACATTACCGTCCGTGCCGACAGCAGCGACGGCTCGTTTGCCACACAATCCTTTACGATTGCGGTGCTCGACGTTGATGAATTCGATGTAACAACGCCCGTGGACACCGATTCGGCGCCGAACCAGGTCGCGGAAAACTCGCCGGTGGACACGACCGTGGGCATTACCGCCCTGGCGACCGACGTCGACGGCACCAACAACACGGTCACCTACTCTCTGACCAACAACGCCGGCGGACTGTTCAAGATCGACCCCGTGTCCGGCGTGGTGTCGGTGGCGGTCGCGAATTTGGATTTCGAAACGGCGAGCAGCCACAGCGTTCGCGTGCGCACCGATAGCAGCGACGGCTCTGCTGCGGAAGAAGATTTCACCATTGCAGTTACCGATGTGAATGAGCCGGCATCGATCGGCGGCGTGGCCAGCGGCAGCGTGACCGAAGACGGAACGCTAACCGACGGCAATCTGTTGACGGTCAGCGATCCAGACGCCGGTGAATCGATTTTCCAATCGGTCCCGGCGCTGGCCGGCAACTATGGCAACTTTACGTTCGATGAAAACACCGGGGCGTGGACCTATACGTTGAGTAACGCGAGTGTCCTCGTGCAGGCGTTGGCCGCCGGCCAAATCGTGTCGGACAACCTGACTGTGTATTCATTTGACGGCAGCGCAAGCCAGGAGATTTCGGTTTCAATTACCGGAGAAAACGACATACCCGCCTTTGGCGGCGGCACCAGCGGTGATGTGACCGAGGATTCTGTATTTTCTGCCAATGGTTTGCTGACGATTGTCGATGCCGATGCCGGCCAATCAAGCTTTATCGCGGCCTCGGGCACGACGACTTACGGCAGCTTCACGTTGGCTGCCGACGGCACTTGGACCTACACGCTTAATAATTCCGATCCTGCGGTGCAAGCATTGAATTCGGGCGACATGCTGAGCGACGGGTTCCTGGCAACCAGCTTCGACGGCAGCGCGTCGCAACCGGTAAGCATCACGATTCACGGCGCCGATGAAGCGCCGACGGTCACAACCATCAATGGCACGTCTGATGCAAATACGCTGACCATCGATTTCGACAACGGCACATACTCGCTCGACGGGGGCCCCGCGATTTCGTTAGTCGGCTTGCAGACATTGAATTTTAACGGCGGCCAAGGTTTTGATTCGCTGATGATTCTCGGCGGCGGCGGGTCGCAGGTTTACACCTATGGCGATTCCGACGCCGATGGCTTCTCAGGCAGCGTCACCGTCAACGGGCTAACGATCAACTACACCGGGCTCGAGCCGATCGCGAACACCGGCTCGCCCACGGATGTCGAATTTATTCTGACCGGCGGCGCTGACAGCGCGACGCTCAAGAGCCTGGGCGGCGGCATGTATCGATTGCAAGGTGCGACGTTTGAGCAGACCGATTTCTCGGTTGCCGGTTTAAGCAGCCTGACGATTCGCGGCAGTGGCGATAGTGATTCGCTCACGGTTGACGATGCGATTTCGGTCCCCACGATTACGCTCGATTTCGAAACGATCAATCTCAATGCTGACTTAAATGCCGCGACCATCGCGGGGGGCGCGAATACCACGACGGTGAATGTCGCCGGCAACGCCCAGATTCAAGACGCGGTGGCACTGGCGACAACGGGTGCGACGATTAACCTGGCGGCGGGCGTTTACCTTCAGGATGTCATTCTCAACAAGGACGGCTTGCGTTTAATTGGCGCCGGCGCCAGCGCAACCACCGTGAGCGGCGCCATCGGCGGCAGCGGCAGCACTATTTCGATTGGAGGCGTCAACCAAGAAATTGCCGGGCTCACGATCACCCGCGATGGCAACAACACTACCGACTGGAACGATCCTGCACTGAACACCGCCGGCATCTCCATTCAAGGTTTGACGCTGAGCGGTACGGTGATTCACGATAACATCATTACCGGCAACCGCACGGGCATTGATATCAACAACAGCAATGGCCATGTGATTCGCAACAACGAGATTACCGACAATCGAACGGGCCTAATTTTCCGCAATCAGACCGATAGCCTGACGGTTGTTGAGAACGACATTACGAACAACTGGACCGTGGGCGTGTTGTTCCTCGACGCCAGCGGCGGCACGAATAGCCCCGTGCAGCAGGCGCTGAATTGCACGTTCACCAACAACAATATCAGCGGCAACTGGTACGGCGGCATTGTCGATCGGCAGAGCGGTGGCTCGTTGCCGGCGCCAGGTACAAATCTCAAGAACTTCAGCGGCAACTGGTTCGGCACCGCGTCGCCGGCCATTACAACTGCAAATAGTGCGGAGCCCGGTTATGCCGCGCAGATACCAGTTGAATTCGGCGGCACAGCGACAAACCCGGGCGGAGCACCGGATATTGCGGGTCCGGCCTCGGCGAACTTCGATATTACGCCGCTCTTGACCAGCGGCGTCGACACGAACGTTCAAACCACGCCGGGCCGCGGCACGTTTGGTTTCCAGGGTGACTATAGCACCGTGGAAGTGACTGCTGCCGGCGCAGAAACTGGCGCGGTTGGTCGTATCCAAGAAGGCATCAACCTGGCCAGTCCCGATGGCACCGTGAAGATTTTGGGTGGCGTTTACTCGGGCGATGTGAATGCGACGACCAGTTCCGTCGTGCTTTCGCCTGGCGCCAGCCCGGCGAAGGTCACGATCAACGGCAACCTGACGCTCGATAGCAACGACACGCTGGCCATCGAAATTGACGGACTCAGCGCAACCACCGATTACGACAATCTTATTGTCAACGGAACCGTGGCTTTGGGCGGCGCCGCGCTCAGCTTATCGGGCAGCTATGTGCCGACTTTCGGCGATTCTTTTACCATCATTGACAACGACGGGGCAGTTGACGGCAATGGCTCTTTCACGAGCCAGGCCGAAGGCTCGTCGATTTTGCTGAATGGCATTCCGTTGAAAGTCAGCTACATCGGCGGGGACGGCAACAGCGTGACGCTTACGGACGTAGTCCCAACCAACGTCTGGGTCAATGACACCTGGATAATCACGAACGACATTGGGCCCGCGGGTCTGTCCGTTGGCGACACTGTGATGTCGAATACCGGCGCCAGCGATAGTGCCGTTTCGGGACTTTCATTTGGTTACGACGCCTACAGCACCATCAGCAGTGCACTGGCGACGGTCGCCAATTTGGGCACCATCCATGTATTGGCAGGCACCTACAACGAAGCACTGAACATTGGCAAGGACGTGCATCTGTTAGGCCAGGATGACGGCGTCGTGACGGTCGATGCCGGCGGCGGTTTAACGGGACTCAATGTGCAAGGCGGCTTCACGGTCGAAATTGCCGGCATCCATTTGCAGAATTTCAGTTCCACTGGCGTCGTCGTCAATCCGTCGGCCGATGTCAATTTGCACGATGCCACAATTGACGCGATGCACGTGCCGGTAAACGGCTTGGTCGGCATTCGGGTGGATCATGGCACCTTGCACATGTCGTCGACATTGGTCATCGGAGCAATTATTTTCGGCGTCGACGTGGGCGGTGGATTGGCCGTCATTAGCGACAGTGAAATCACCGGCACCGGCGGCACAGCGGCCGAAGTGAATGTGTCGGAAGGCGTCGCCCAAATCGAGACCAGCAAACTCAACGGTGGCCAGCGCGGGTTCCTCGTCAGCGGCACCGGCAGCGGATCGGTGCATCACAGCGATTTGACCGACAATGTCCGAGCGGTTGAAAACGCCTCCGGCACGGTGTTGGACACGTCTACCAACTGGTGGGGCGTCGCCGGCGAAACCGCGGTGCAAGCCCTGACCTTAGGCATTGTCGACTTCACACCTTATCTGGAATTCGGCGCCGACGGCAGCGGTATCCGCGGCTTCCAAGGTGATTTCTCGCATCTGCACGTGACCGCGCTGCGGCGCAAACCAGCGGTGGACGCGTGCAGGAAGGAATCGACGAAATTGCCGCCGGCAGTTTGACGGGCGGCAATCGAATTGTGGATGTGCATGCCGGCACGTATGCAGAACTCGTATCGGTGAATAAATCGCTTAAGTTGCTTGGTGCTAACGACGGGATTGCCGGCGCTGAAGCCCGGGGAACTGAATCCCTTATTCATCCGGCTGGTAACACTCTCGGCGGAGTAATAACAGTAACGGCCAACGACGTCACAATTAGCGGGTTCAAAATCAGCGGCGATGATCCGCTGACGATTGGAAGTCCGGTGTTCAGTGGAGCTGACGCCAATGCCCTGTATGGAATTACCAATGGGAACACGGTCACCGCCACGCCGATTGATGGGCTCACCCTGCATGACAACATCGTCGAGCGGGTTGCCATCGGTATTCTCGGCAACGGAGTTTCCGGTAGTTCAACCACCAGTGCCATTGACGCCAATTTGTTCCAAGACATCGGCGTTTTCGATTTTGGTTACGCGATTAGCCTACGGAACAACTTCTACGCAGACATCACCAATAATGTGATGCAGCGCGTTTTCACGGGCGTGCACCTGAATAACTTCTATACCGCCAAGGGTTCGCCCTGGCTGATGCAGGGTAACCAGATTTCCAGCTATGCCAATGGCCTGTGGCACAATAACTCGTACGGCTCGGCCACCCCCCTCGCCGTCGCAACCAATCAATTCGTAGAGTCAGCCGGAGCAGTGGCGAATGATATCGGCATTCTGATCACCAACGGTCCGGGCAACGTAGCGCCGGTGCTCACCGGAAACACGATCACGAATCACGATTACGGCGTTGTGATTTGGGATACGCAAAATGCACCGGTCATCGGCAGCTCCAATTCGATCAGCGGCACCGTCGTGGGCGTGTATGTGACCAACAACGTCGGATTCAACCCGATCGGCACCACGTCGTTGGGCCTGGTCAGCGACCCGACGGCAGTGGTCATCGATGGATTGACAATCAGCAATTCGACAACGGGGGTACAAGTGCGGGGCGATTCTGGCGGGGGCGCTGTAACCGCCACCATTCAGAATGAAACCGAAATTTCCGGGATCGGTGCTGGCACAGGCGTGCTAGTTGAGGGTCCGACAGCCTCGGCAACCATTCAGAATAACGATAACTCCATCCATGAGTTCTTGATCGGCGTTGATGTCAACGCGGGCAATGCCACGATCGCCAATAACCACATTTACGACAACGCTACCGGCATCCGTTTCACGAACGACGGCGGCGGCTCGCTCAGCGGGAATAACTTTGACGGCGGACTGTCCGCAGACAATGCCACTGACCTGCGGCTCGATTCTTCGGCAGACACGGTTACGATAGGCGCCAGCAATGCATTCACCGGCGATACGTTCTTCATCGACAACCAGAGTACGCAAAGTTATGACTTGTCGAGTAATGGCACCACCTTCGATGAGACCAACAATTTCCGTATCGAAGATAAGATGCACCATCGAGTCGACACCGACCTGCCGGTGACGACAGGGTTAATCACCTGGGTGGCTGGTAATTTGTACGTGACCGATGTAGGCACGGACCACAGCATTCAGCGCGGCATCGATGCCGCGAGCTCCGACAATACGGTTAATGTCGAAGCTGGCACCTATCAGGAGAACGTCACTGTCAACAAAGGCTTGACGATAAAAGGCGCCAACGCCGGGACCGCGGGCTCGGATTTGGGCCGCGGAGCCGAATCGATCGTGCTAACCAGTGGTAACCAGGCCCAAGTGTTCTTGGTCAGCGCGAGCAACGTCACCATCGACGGCTTCGTAGTTGATGGCGACGATCCTCTCGTCGTTGGCGGTACACTCAGTAGCGGCGACGACGCCAATGTGCTCTATGGCGTCAAGACTTCCGGAACGATTTCCGGTCTGACCGTCCAGAACAATATCATCCGACACGCTTCGATCGGTGTGCGCGGCGATGGCACCTCCAGCGGCAACCTGATCACACGCAACTGGTTCGATAGCATTGGCGCGTATGACTTCGGCTATGCGGTGACATTAAGAACGAACTTCTACGCGGATGTGACGAACAATCTGATGACGCGGGTGCATTCCGGTTTGCACACGAACAACTTCTTCGGGTCTGGCGGCCCAAGCACCTGGCTGTTCCAGGACAACATCGTGCAGGCTTACGCGGCCGGCGTGTGGGATAACTTGCAGTACAACGGCGCCACCTCGTTGACGATCGATCACAATGATATCAGTTCGCTAACATCTCCGCTCTCGGCTCCCAACCGTGCGCTATTCGACGGACTAAGTGTCGGTATTCTGCTGGTCACGTTGCAAAACACTGTCGGCGTTACCATCACAAATAACGCCATCGACGGCATGGCATATGGCGTGGTGTTGTATAACACCGAGACTAGCAGCATTCCGACGATCGGCGGCAGCAACACCATCACGAACAACGGTGTCGGTGTCTACTTGACGAATATCGTCGGATTCAACCCGGTCAGCGCCACGGTCCTTGGCGGCGCCGCCAATAATCCGACCGGAGTTGGCAGGGTCGTTTTGGACGATCTGAACCTGAACGGCAACTCAACTGGCGTGTTGGTGCAGGGCGATAATCCGGTTAGCCCCTTTGGCGCTGTTTTGACGCTGCAAAACGCCACGACAATTTCCGGCGGATCGACCGGCCTTGAGCTGACAGGAGCGCTAGCCGCAGTGAATGCCGCTACGCTTGCTGACACTGCCTTTTCAGCGCAAACAGGTCAGTACATCGTACTTGCAGACGGCGCGATGGTTGGACAGGAAATCAACGGCACGAATGCCGTATTTGACGGACTGACCGGCGGCGCACGATCCGTTGCTCAGAACTACACGTTGGAAGACAAGATCACTCATGCACTCGATGATTCCGGCGTCGGTTTTGTGCGTGTCAAATCGGGTCACGTTTTTGTGACCCCCAACAGTTTCGTGAGCCCCTTTACCTCACCAGATGTCCAGCGTGCAGTGGACGCGACGACTAACGGAGACACCGTTCATATCCAAACCGGCAGCTATACCGGCAGTGTCGATACCGAAAGCAAAGGCCTTACGCTCGACCTGGGCTAGCCCGGGACAGGTGACAATCAACGGCAACTTGATGCTTCACAGCGGCGACACGCTACTGGAGGAAATCAACGGCCTCGTGGCAGGCACACAGTACGATCAATTCGTTGTCAACGGGACGGTAAGCTTGGGCGGCACCGCGCTCGATACAGGTGAGAGCATCATCGGATCGGTGGGATTCGGCGATTCGGTCAAGATAATTGATAACGATGGAACCTTGGACCCGGTTACCGGTACGTTTTTCGGCCTGGCTAATGGGACAACAGTAACGCTCAACGGCCAACTCTTCCAAATCTTTTACGATGGTGGCGACGGCAATGACGTCACGCTTACTCGCATTCCTACGGCTCCGCCGCCAAACGTTGTGTTTGTGGATGACGATTGGTCCATTTATGCCAACGGCGTGGATGCCGATGGACCTGCAGGCGGTTCGCTGGGCAACGGGTCGGCCATCGGCTACGACCAGTTCAATACCATTCAAGAAGCCCTCAACGCAGTTGCCGCAGGTGGCACGGTATACGTGTATGCTGGCACGTACGTGGAAGCGCTGACGATCAACAAAACCTTGTCGCTGTTGGGAATTCAGCAGGGAGTGGATGCCAGGATGCGGGTTGGCGCTGAGGCGGTCATCGAAGCGCCCATGGCGCTGGATGCGTTAGTTGAAGTTAGCGCCAACGGCGTAGTCATCGACGGCTTTACCGTCGATGGCGACGACCAGGCGTTCCGCGATATTCGCGTGAACGAAGTTGATGGTGTTCACGTGGTGAACAACATCGTGACTGGCGCGGTGCGCGGCGTGCAATATAACGGTGCAACGGCCGGCAATACCGGCGGCCTGGTTGAGAAGAACAAGATCGAAAACTTGACGGTTGATGCCAGCGGCAGCTATGGCGTGCTGGCGTTCGATGCCAGCTACGCTTCAGTGATGAATAACACGATGAATGGCCTGGATGTCGGCATCTTCGAACAGTACTTCTATCAACCCAATGCTGGCAACGCGGCCAACGTGATTAGCGGCAACGTGATTACGGCGGCCTTGCTGGGGTACGGCACCAATGAACGCAGTGCCGCGGCATCGACCACGGCACTCTCCAACAACGTTTACCATATCGGCCTCGGCGGTGTGGGGGTACAACTCTACAACATTTACAAAATGAGTGGAATTACGCTCAATAACGAAACCATCGATGGCGCGGCCAGCGTCGGCGTCTATGCATTTATCAGTGGTGGGTCCGCCTCGATCACCGGCGGCTCCATCACCAGTACCGCGGGATCGATTGGCGTCCAGCTCACGAATTATCTGACCGACTTCGCCTATGCCGCGACGGGCGATGGCGATGTACTGATCGATAGTGTCGATATCAGCAATTTCGCGGTCGGTGTAATGGTGGAAGACGATTCCTTGGGTGCTTTCAATATCCACGCCACGATCACCAACGACACCCAAATCTCCGGTGCCACCACGGCGGGCATCTTGGTCACCGGACCGCAGGCTAGCGCCGACATTATCAACAACAACGGTTCGATTCATGGTAATGTCATTGGCATCGACGTGAATGGCGGCAGCGCCACGATCTCGGGCAACCACATTTTCAATAACGGCACCGGCATTCGCTTCACCGACAGTGGCAGCGGCTCGGTTAGCGGCAATAATTTCGACGGCGGCGTCGATCCGGATAATGCAACCGACTTGCTCATCGATGGCGGTGCCGGTACGGTCACCATCGGTGCGGCCAACAGCTTTGCCGGCGACACGCTGTTCATCGACAATCCGTCCACTCAATCGTTCAATCTGACCGGCGCAAACACGCAAACCTACGAAGATTTGAATCCCGCCACGCTCGCCGACAACTTCGGCATCGAAGACAAGATGCACCATCGCGTGGACACCGATTTGGCGGTGACCAATGGCTTAATCACCTGGGTGACTGGCAACGTGTACATCACCACGCCCGGCATCGGTTCGACCGATTCCACGATTCAGCGCGGTGTCGACGCCGCCAGTTCCGGCAATACGGTTAACGTAGAATCGGGCTTATATCTGGAATCGAACATACTGATCGACAAGCCGTTGACGGTTCTCGGCCAGTCGCGCACTAGCACCGTTTTGGCTCCGGCCGCAGCCGATAGCCATGAGGATGACTCGTTCAGCGGCGTATCGTTGCAGCAAGCGTTTGTGGTGGCCGCAAGCAATGTCACCATTTCAACCATGACCATCGATGGCGATGGCAACGTATCACTTTCGGGCAGCAACAACTTCCGCAGCGGCATCATCACGCCCGACGACGGAATCGATCGCAGTAACTTGCTGTTCACGAACTTGAACGTGAAGAATATTTACCGTCGAGGCATCCAAATTTCTTGGGCCGGCGACAGCAACGAAGTTAGCAACAATTTGATCGAGCAAAGCAGCGGCACGCTATCGGCAGGCGGCGCAGCGGTTGCGGTCTTCGGAGGCAACGTTGGTGCAACCTCGGCAACGCTGGTTTTGAACAACGAAATTACGAACGTGATCGCCTCCGGAATCATTTCGAATTTCGGCGCCAAGCTTGATATTCGTGGCAATGACATCACCAGCACACCGCTGGGCATGAACCTGGCAGCCCTCGACGACGGCAGCAGCATCGGCGGCCCAGCGGTCGTTGACAAGAACACTATCGACATGACCGGCTTGGCTTCGGCCGATATCGGAATTCTCGTGACGTTCTCTGGCGATTCACCGTTCAATCCAGGCGCCGTGATGATCCAAGGCAACGATTTCATCGGTTCCGGCGGAGATGCCGGCATTTGGGCCTTTCGCACGGGCGCTTCGCCGCTCAGGATCCTCAGCAACACGTTTACCAGCGCCGGCAGCACAGTGGGTGGAACCGGTCAGGGCGCGGGTATCTTCATAACCGACGACGACGAACTGCTCGGCGAATCGAGTACCGACAACAATGCCAATGTTGAAATCCAAGGTAACACCATTACCGGCTTCCAGTACGGCGTTCATGTACGGGCGGTCGATGACGAAGGTCCAGCGGAAACATTGTCGGTACTGGTTGGCGGCCCGAATCCTGCTGATAACAACCACATTACCGGCTCCGGCGCGGCAGGAAGCAAAGGCATCTTTGTTGAAGACAGCGCTGACGCAAGCATCGCCAAAGTGAAGATTCAAAACAACAACATGTCGGTCGGCGTTTTTGCCGTAGGCGTTGATATTGATGGCGGCATCGCGATGCTCGATGGCAACGACCTGAACGGCAACACGATTGGCCTGTTGATCCACGACAATGCGATTGTCGATGCGGGCCAAGCAGGCGTTTCCTTGCCAACCGATTACACCGGCCTGGGCATCAGCACCGGCGACAACGATTTTTCCGGCTACACGGCGGCGGCTTCTGCTGCGAGCGGTGCAATTGTGAACCTGAATACGGATGTCGTGGGCGGACGTCAGGGCGCACCACCGGATGTAACCGCTTACGGCAATTATTGGGCAGTTAACACGCCCAATGGCATTGAGAACGTTGTTTGGCACGACAGCGACAACGCAAGTTTGGGCTTTGTTGATTTCACTTCGTTCAGTGGCCTGACGGTCAGCCTCGTGAGCTTGCCCACAATTACGACGTCTCAATCGGTGAATGAAGGCACGACAGAAACGGTTCACGGCTCGTTCAGCGATGTTCCCCAGGCGCACACCGTGACGATCCAGTGGGGCGATGGTACACCCGACACCGCCGTGGCACTGCCCTCTGGCGTGTTCAGCTTTGATATTTCGCATTTCTACGCAGACGACGTAAATGGTCCCCCAACGTTCTCGACGTTTGCGCTGGCGGTCTCGGTGACCGAAGACGTAGAAAATCCCACGCCGGTGCATGTCCTGTCCGACAGCAGTTTGAGCGTTACGGTTAACGACGTAGCTCCCACAGTAACACTTGTCGGTCCGGCCAGCGCGATTACAGGAGACACGAAGCATTATTCGTTCACTACCAGCGATCCGGCGAATACGCTAATGGGCAACCACGATACGTTCAGCATCGTCTCGATTACCGGTGGTGCCTTTGGCACGGTTGTGCCGGGCAGCCTAGTATTCGATCCCGCGACGGGCACAGGCAGCTTTGACGTAACATTTAGCACTCCGCCCGGTCCAAATACCAGCGTGGTTCGTGTCCAGCTCCAAGACGATGACAACGCTCAGAGCAATGTATCCGCGGTGATGGTGTCGATTGCCAACACGTTGCAGGTAACAAGCTTTCAGAACAATAACAGCGGTTTTGATGTCACCTTCAATCGATGCCGAATTTAGCCGACTTGAACTTATACGACGGACCCGATGCTGCCGCTGACCTTCCCGATGTGATCCTAGTGGGCGCCAGCACTGGGATGGTCCGCGGCTCGATGGTCTGGACGGCCGAGACCAATACCTTGAGCTTCATCAAGACCGGCGGCGTGCTCGCCGACGATTTGTATACCGTCACTTTGGTCAGCGGCCAGAATGGCGCCGATCCGCTGTCCCTCGGATTCCATGATGCCACGGGCAACTTGGATGGCAATGGCAATTTCAACGATACGGAACCGGCGGACAACTACACGACCAACTTTGTGGTTTCTACCACGCCGGGCACCCGCATCGTGGGTATTCAAGATTTCGCGCGAGGTCCCGATGCTCTGCACAGTATTAACGATGCTCCAGCCACGCCGGAGGGAATGTTGGTGCGGATCGACGGTGCGACCGGCGTGACTTCGATTCAATTCCAGTTGCACTTCAATCCCAGCTTGCTCACCGTCAACGGAGCCACGCTGGTGGCAGGTTTGCCCGGATTGTGGTTGATAACATCCTCGGTGACGGCCGACCCGATGAATTCGGCGCTCAATGTGTTGACGGTCGTGGCATCGGGCAACACACCCTTGACGGGGACGGATCGGCCCCTGATCAACATTTCGGCGGCGGTGCCGAACTCGGCGCCATATCACGGGGCTGAAGTGCTGCGGATCGATCACTTGCTGGTGGGCGATACCTCGGGTCCAATTGCGGCGAAGGCCGATAACGCGCTGCAGAAAGTCGCCTACTACGGCGACGCAGACGGCAGCGGACTGTATGCTGCGACCGATGCCGTCTTCATTCAGGATGTGGCCTCGGCCTTGCTGCTAAACCCCAATTCGACGCGCGGATTCGATTCGCAGGATTGGACTGATCCGCTGATCATTGCGGATATCAATCAGAACGGAACGGTCGATGCCAATGATGCTTCGCTAGTCTTGCAGAAGGTGCTCAACCCCACTGCCATTCCCCAGATTCCCAATCGGCCGCCGATTTCCTTAACATTCGGCCTCGCTGACATCGATCCGACGCTAAGTATTCCATCCAACATTCAAAATTTTGGCAGCAGCGTGAATGTGGCGGTCAGTGTTAGCGTGGAACCAAGTGCGCAAGTCTATGGCGCAACCTTCGACATCAGTTTTGACCCGACGTTCCTGGCGTTCTCGCCGCCGGTTAACCCGCAGACCATGCTGGGTTCGTTCTGGACTTCAGCCGACGGGTGGAGTATCGCCACCAACATCCTGCACCCCGGCGCAAGACGCTCTGCGGGTGGCCCTGTTCAATAACCTGCTGCACGCCAGCCCGAATTCCAGCGGCACGATCGCCAATCTGCCGTTCACTGTGTTGGCGTCCGATCACTCCGGTTTCATTCCACTAAATATTTCCCCCGTGGATCCAAATGAAGGTGGTCTGATTTGGACCGCTGACAATAACGCCCAGACGGGCATTGCCTACACGTTCTTGAAAGGCGATTTCAACCTGGACGGTCAAGTGACCGAAGCAGATTTTCCGGTAATGCTAACCGCGCTGACTAACATCCCCACATACCTGGCAACGCATCCGCTCAGCCCAGCCCAATTCATTGCCATTGCTGATTTCGACGGCGACAATGCGTTGACGAATCGCGATCTCCAGGGCTTGCTCGACGAGCTCGCCGGTGCTGGCAGCGGCAGTGGTGGAGGCAGTGGAAGCGGTTCGGCCGACTCGGAGACGAGCGCCGCCGCGGCACTCAATTCGGATAGCCCGGTCATTGTCTACAGCTCATCATCAGATAAAGAGGAATATGCAGCTGCGGACGATACCGTGCTCGAACAAGGTGAGTTGGCCGGAGACAATACCGTGCGGGAAACTCCCACAACTCAGCTCACAGCCTTTGCCAAGGCCGATTCCGAAACAATAACGAGCTTTAGCAGTGCGGCGACGACGCTCGTGTCGACTGATTCAGTTGCCAGTGAGTTACCGGTAGCACAAATATCGGCCAGCGAATTGCCTGAAATTCGCCCGTCGAATGCTTTCTTCAGCAACCTTGCAAATTCGAGGGCCTTTGTTGATTTTGGATCGTCGGTCGGAATGCATCACGAGTCTCAGGGTCACGGAACGTCCGCTCCGTTGGCGACGACCATCCAGCGGCTGACTGACGCGGCGACACCACGCCTGTTAGCATCCCATGCGGTGGATCTGGCGCTCAGTTCCTTCGACTCCGATCGTACCTGCCGCTTCAGTAACAGCGAAGCTGCTGACGATTTGCTGGAAGATATCCTCCTTGAGGGAACAAAGGCGTGACGACCCGCCGAATCGAATGTTGATCGGCAATGGATAGAACCTGAGGACTGGGACAATCTCTACCAATTCAGGGATCTGCACTGCGCTACCCTTTGATTGATCGCACGCCAGCGGCTGGCAGTTGTTCCGGCTGTATGATGCTGCTGGACGCAGAGCGCGGTGCTCCGCATTCAGCGAGCGCTAAACTTGCCGTAAAACGGCTTGTCCCGTCGCGAACCGTTAGATACGTTACACTCTCTTCTAATTAGAAGCTGTTGTGTTGACGTTTGGCCCCGACCGATACGATCGGGCCACGCAATATTTTGACTGCTGACGGGCTGTTAACCACGGACCACTGACGACGAACTATCCCATGTCCGACCCCTATTTTCAGACCAAGTTTGCTGAACGTATTGGCGGCGCCAATTACGGCAAAGGAACCGAAATCTATAAGTTCGAAAAGATCAAACGGGCCAAGCGGAAGGCGCTGGCCGATTATCCGCAGCGGAAGCTGATTGATTTCGGCATCGGCGAGAACGACGAAATGGCACCCGAAAGCGTTCGGGCGGTGATGGCCCGCGAAATCAACCGGCCGGAGAACCGGGGGTATGCCGACAACGGCATTGCGGAATACAAAGAAGCGGCCGCGCGGTTTATGGAACGGAACTTTGGCGTGAAGCTCGATCCGGCGACTGAGGTGAATCACTGCATCGGTTCAAAAACAGCGCTGGCGATGCTACCAGCGGCGTTCATCAATCCCGGAGACGTCACACTGATGACCGTGCCCGGTTATCCCGTGGCGGGCACGCACACCAAATATTACGGCGGCTCGGTGCATCGGCTGCCCCTGTTGGCGGAGAATGATTTCTTTCCAGATCTCGATTCGATTCCAGCCGATGTTTTAGGTCGCACGAAGTTGCTGGTCTTGTGTTATCCCAACAGCCCTACGGGAAAGACTGCTACGCCGGATTTTTATAAGCGGGTCGTTGAGTTTGCGCTCAAGCACAAAATCGTCGTGATTCAAGACGCGGCCCACGGCATGCTCAGTTACGATCGGCCGCCGCACAGTTTTTTGAGTGTGCCAGGGGCGAAAGAAGTGGGCGTGGAAATCCATTCGATGTCGAAAGGCTTCCACATGATCGGCTGGCGGTTGGGGTGGGTTTGCGGCCACGAGCGGATTGTGCGCGCATTTTCCGATGTCAAAGACAACAGCGACTCAGGCCAGTTCATTGCCATTCAGCGTACTGCAGCGGCAGCCCTGGATGACGATTCGATTCCCACCCAAGCGCGGGCCAAGTATGAACGACGCCTGAGAAAGCTTGTCAATGCCCTGAGCCGTTGCGGTTTCACCTGCAAAATGCCCGGCGGCACGTATTTTCTTTACACCCGCTCGCCGAAAGGATTGGCTGGCGTCCCGACGTTTGAAAACGCCGAGACGTGCAGCCAATATCTGATTAACGAACACTCGATCATCACTGTCCCCTGGGACGACGCCGGACCATTTCTGCGTTTCTCCGTTACTTACGAAGCGCCGGATGAAAAACTTGAAGACGCTCTGATGGCCGAAACTGAAGCGCGATTGAAACAACTAAAGCCGGTTTTTTAAGAGCGTACGATTAGTGACCGGCGATGCTGACATTGCTCTACGCTCAGCGCCAGGCGGAGCCCGGCCGCTACACTTATTCGCCGTGTTCGGCAGTTGGTGGCGCGAAGCCGCGGCGCATGGTGTGTTCGGTGATCGTGCGGGGAATTACAAACTGCAACAAATAATCTGGCCCGCCGGCTTTGCTGCCAGTGCCCGAAAGTTTGAAGCCGCCAAACGGCTGGCGACCCACCAGTGCGCCGGTGATGGGCCGGTTCAGATACAAATTACCAACCATCATTTCCCGACAAGCACGGTCCAAGTTCGCCGGGCTGCGGGAGTAAATGCCGCCCGTTAAAGCGTAATTGGTGGAGTTAGCGATCCGAATCGCTTCGGACAAGTCGCCAGCGCGAATCACGGCCAGCACTGGACCAAAGATTTCCTCCTGCGCCAACCGACTGTTGGGATTGACGTCGGCGAAGATATGCGGTCCGATAAAATTGCCTTGACTTGCAAGTTCGCCGACATCGACGGCCAATAATTCCCTTACTTCTGCGCCGGCCGATATCGATGTAGTCTTTGATTCGCTGTACACTGCCGGCATCGATCACTGGTCCCACACTCGTCGCCGGATCATCGGCGGTTCCCACCTTCAAGCTGCGGGTTGCCTCAACCAGCCGTGACAGAAACGCATCGTACACCGGCGATAACACAATACAGCGAGAGCAAGCCGAGCATTTTTGGCCTTGATATCCGAAAGCGCTTTTGACGACGCCGAGCACTGCTTCGTCCAGATCGGCGTCGTCATCGACGATGATGGCGTTCTTGCCCCCCATTTCGCAAATCACGTGCTTCACGTAACTGATGCCTTGCGCCGAAACTTCGGCGGCTCGGCGATTGATTTCCAGTCCGACCGCGCGGGAGCCGGTGAAGGCAACCAGCGCGACGTCGGGATGTTCGACCAGCGCGGCGCCGACCACTTCCCCCTTGCCGGGCAGAAAGTGCGCGACGCCCGGCGGCAGTTCGATCTCGCGGAAGATTTCCATCAGCTTGGCAGCCACGACGCTCGATTCTTCCGAGGGCTTCATGACCACCGTGTTGCCGGTGGCCAGTGCTGCGGTGGTCATGCCGGTCAGAATGGCCAGCGGAAAATTCCACGGGGCGATGATCGCCGCCACGCCGCGCGGAATGTACAGTGTGCGATTTTCTTCGCCGGGCACTAGCACTTCCGGCGGGCGATCGAGTTCGATCGCAGCGCGGGCGTAGTATTCGCAAAAGTCGATCGCTTCGCAAACGTCGCCATCGGCTTCACGCCAACTTTTGCCGCATTCGAAAATTTCCCACGCGGCCAATTCGAATCGCCGGCGGCGCATGGCCGCGGCGGCTGCCAGCAAACATTCCGCACGACGCCGGGCACCGAGTTGCGACCATTCGGCAAGCGCTTCCTTCGCCCCCGCAACCGCTGCCAGTGCGTGGTGCTTTTCGCCGGCCGCCACAATGCCGACCGCTTGCGAAATATCGGACGGATTGCGGGAAAAGATTTCCGAGTTCGTTTCCACGTTCTCGCCGTCGATCACCAGCGGATAAGACCGGCCGAATTGCGATTTCACCTCCGCCAGCGCGGTGCGCATGGCATCGCGATTTATTTCTTGGGCGAAATCGATTGCCGGCTCGTTGGCAAACGGCGGCAGGTCATCGGCCGATTCGCGATATTTCAATCGGATCGGCGAATCGTTCGTCTCAGAATTCGTCGCCTGCCCCTTGGATGCGGCGGCGTGTTCCAGCGGATTCATCAGCAAAACCTCCGGCGAGACCTGTTCGGTAAAACTCGCACGCAGAAAAGAATCGTTCGAGGTGTTTTCCAACAACCGCCGCACCAAATACGCCATGCCGGGAATCAGTTCGCCGTAGGGCATGTAAATTCGCAGTCGATAGCCGGCATCGACCAGCGCCTGCTTTTCGGCGTCGGCCATGCCGTAGAGCATTTGCAGCTCGAACGCTTCGCGTGGCAAGCCAAGATGTTCCGCGGCGGCAATGCCGTGGGCGAGCGAACGGATGTTATGGCTGCCCAGCGCCGGCCGCAAGTGTTCGTGGTTCAGCATCACGAATCGCGTCAGCCGTTCGAAGTTGGCATCCGATTCCCATTTCTGTTGGAACACCGGCACCGGCCAACCGGTGGCGCGGGCCTGGACGGTTTCATAATCCCAATACGCCCCCTTCACCAACCGCACCCAAACCGGCGTGCCGCGGCGGCGAGCCCAATCGCAAAGCTGAACGATGTCCGCCTCCGCATCTCGCAAATAGCACTGAATGACGATGCCCACATCGGCCAAGTCGCGAAACTCGTCTTCCATCAACACGCTTTGAAACACGTGCAGCGTCAGATCTTTCGTGCGGTACGATTCCATATCGACATGCACATGCGCGTGCTGCTTTCGCGCAGCCCGTAAAATCGGTCGCAGCCGAGATGCCGCGCGATCGAGACTGCCGGCCGGATCGATCGGATCGAACTGGCTGTCGAGCGCCGAGAGCTTGATCGAAACATTGACGCGCGGCAGCGGACCCTGCATGTCGCGATCGATCTGCGGAATCTCCGGCCAGGCGTTCACGGTGGGTCCCAGGTTTTCAATCAGATCGAGATACGATTGCCGCCAGCGGTCGGCTTCCACATCGCTGGCCACGGCTTCGCCCAGCACGTCGATCGTGAAAGCCCGCTTTAGCCGCCGCTCGCGCAGTGCGGCGGCCAGCACTTCTTTGGCGTCGGCCCCCGCGATGAAACGCCGGGCATGAGCCAGCGCGTTGCGACGGGCGGCGGCGGCTAACGTGCGGCGGCCCAGCGACGTGGGCGTAGCGACCACCAAACCAAATCGGGCCGCGCCGGGCAGACGATCGTGAACGTCGTCCAGGTATTCCTCCAGATGCTGCGCGATGGCCTCCGGCGAATTCAGCATCGGCAGCACGTCGATGAAGCGGAACAGCTGCACCTTCACCGCTTCATCGTTCATCGCCCAGGCCATGATGCGGTCGTCCCACCAGCGGCGGTCCCAAACCTTGGGACGGCGAACATCGAGATGCTCGAACAGGTACCGGCCAATGGTTTGCGTGCCGCGTTCGATCGCCGCCAGATCGTGCGCAGAAAACTCATCGCTGTGAAGATGCGAGGCGGAAGCCATCGTGTTCTCAGGGAAAATCGCCGCTCGAAAATCGCACGCTTTGCCGGCCACCGAATTGCGGCGGCTGCCAAGATCGCTTACAACATTGTACGCTGGGCAACAAACCAGTCGAAGATTGACACACCCAGGTGCATTTCATGAGGCTCAAAGGCAAGACAGCGGTAATTACAGGCGGCGGTGGGGGCATCGGTGCGGCGATTGCCAAAGCGTTTGCGGCGGAGGGCTGCAAAGTGGTGATCGCCGGCCGACAGGCGGATAAACTCCGCGCCGCGGCGCAGCAATTCACCGGACAGCCGGCCATCGAATATCACGAAGTCGATGTCGGCGATCGCGCCAGCGTGAACAAGCTGTTCGCTTGGGTCGCGGAAAAAGTCGGGCCGGTTCACATTCTGGTGAACGGCGCGGGGGTCAACATCAAGACTCGCATGATGTCCGACATGCAGCCCAAGCAATGGGACCAGGTGTTTGCGATCAACGCCACCGGCGCCTACAACTGCATTCACTGCGTGCTGCCGCAGATGCGCGAGCGACACGATGGTCTGATCATCAACATTTCTTCCACAAGCGGAAAGCGGGCTTGGAAACTCGGCGGGGTAGCCTATTCGGCTTCAAAATTCGCCATGACAGCACTGTCAACCGCCGTGGCCAACGAAGAAGGCTTTAACGGCATTCGGGTAACGGCCATCTGCCCGGGCGAAGTCGACACACCGATCCTCGAAAACCGCCCCAAGCCCGTGACCGCGGAGTATCGTGCCCGAATGCTCCAGCCGGAAGACATAGCGACCGCAGTGCTGATGGTCACCACTTTGCCACCGCGGGCTCATGTCCACGAAATGATTATCAAGCCGACCATGCAGGAATTTGTGTGAGTGGGGCGTATTCCGAATTACAAAATTCGAGCCGCAAAAGTCGCCACAGCGGGTTATAATTCAACGGGTCGCAACGAGTTGATCTGTATGGTGCAAAATGGCTAGTATTATCGGGAATTCGGTCCTTGCAAAATCTCCCGCTGCAGCATCCGGTAGTGCTGGCACTAAGCTTGTTCCATACGAAGATCGACTTAATCAAGATTTGGAGTGGGCATTGAGCGAAGGCAGCTTATTCTTTGAAGGCAAAGGTAAAGTACAGGTCGCCTTGCAGCGGATTGCTAGACGTTTGAATGAAATAGGCATTCCATACGCCGTGGTTGGTGGCATGGCATTGTTCCATTACGGTCATCGTAGGTTTACAGAGGACGTGGATATTCTCGTGACCCGTGAAGGCTTGAAGCAAATTCATGCCGCATTGGATGGTTTGGGTTACGTCCGCTCTTCGTATAGTAAGCATCTTCGGGACACGGACGCGGGAGTGAAGATCGAATTTCTTATTAGCGGAGAATTTCCGGGTGATGGCAAGCGCAAGCCCGTTGCATTTCCAGATCCGAAAGGAGTTTCGGTCGAAAGCGCCGGTATCAGCATCTTGAATCTAGAAACGTTGGTTGAATTAAAACTTGCTTCCGGACTTTCCAATACAGAGCGCGGAAAAGATCTCGTGGACGTGCAGGAATTGATCAAAGAACTCCGACTACCGGCCGATTTCGCAGAACGACTAAATCCTTACGTGCAGCAGGAATACAGGCTACTTTGGGGCAATGTATTTAGTACTATTAAGCGCTATGTCACACTTTGGCGAAATAAGTTTTTGACGGTTAAAGCGAAGAATATCGATGACATGATCGCTCGTTTGGCAGCAGCGGCTGAAGAGCTAGAAGCCATGCGCGTGGCCGGCGTAACGCTCGATCCGGAAGGCAGCACAAAGGACGATTACGCCCTTCTTGTGACGACCGACCCAGAATTAGCCAAACGATTTGGAATGGTCGAAGAATCAGAGTTCTGGGGTGAAGACTTAGATGAAGATAAGCCAACAGCTCCCGCTTGATATCCGTCCTACGTTACTTCCCACGTGTCGCCGGAGTTGAACAGCGCTTCGAGATTGCCAACGCGTTTGGCGCGGGCTTCTTCGATTTGTGAATTCAGCCGTTCCTCATAGCGCGGCCGATCGACGGCGCGGAAAATGCCAATGGGCTCGGGGAATTCCGGATGCCTCATGCGGCTGAGGAGGTAGGCCAGACTCGGCTCCTGCATCTTCTCATCGTGGAACAGCAGGTCATCTTCTTGGATGCCCTTCGTAAGTTCAACCACCTCCAACTGCATGCCATTCAGCCGGATACCCTTGTCGCGGTTCTTGCCAAAGATGAGGGGCTTGCCATGTTCGAGCTCGATCAGGTTTTCGGCTTTCATATCACGATTGGTCGCCCATTCAAAGGCGCCGTCGTTGAACACGTTGCAGTTTTGATAGACCTCGACGAACGACGTGCCCTTGTGTTCCGCGGCTCGTTTGAGAACAGCGGCTAGATGCTTCGTGTGAACATCGATCGAGCGGGCCACAAAAGTTGCTTCACAACCGAGTGCAATTGAGAGCGGGTGAATCGGATTATCGACCGAGCCGACCGGCGTGCTTTTGGTAATCTTCCCAAGTGGCGAGGTAGGTGAATACTGACCCTTGGTCAGGCCGTAAATCTGGTTGTTGAACAGCACGATGTTCAGGTCCAGATTACGGCGAATTGTATGCATCAGGTGATTGCCGCCAATCGAGAGACCGTCGCCGTCTCCTGTAATAACCCACACCGACAGGTCCGGTCGAGAAGCTTTTAATCCTGTCGCCACGGCTGGAGCGCGACCGTGAATGGAATGCATGCCGTACGTGTTGACGTAATACGGAAACCGGCTGGAGCAGCCGATGCCCGAAATAAAAACTATCTTTTCCGGCGGCACGCCCAAGGTGGGCAACACTTTTTTCATCTGCGCCAGAATAGAATAGTCGCCGCAGCCGGGGCACCAGCGGATATCTTGATCGCTGGTGAAATCTTGAGGCGTGAGAACGGGCAGGGTACCGGTAGACATGATGTATTATGCGTGGTGAGTGATGATTGGGTGAAACTGCCACCGCTTGTGGCGCTCAGCGATTTATTTCAACATCGTTTCAATCTTGTGGACCAGTTCGGCAACGGTAAATGGTTTGCCTTGTACTTTGTTGTATCCAACGGCGTCGATCAGAAACTGGCCGCGAATTAAGAGCCGCAGCTGGCCGAGATTCAATTCTGGAATCAGCACCTTTTCGTAACGCTTTAGCACGTCACTTAAATTACCTGGAAACGGATTCAGATGACGCAGGTGGGCATGGGCAACCGAACCGCCGCGGCTTTGTACTACATGTGCCGCTGTGGCACACGAGCCGTAGGTGCCACCCCAACTCAGCATCAACAACTTGCCGGATTGCGGGCCGTCGACCTCCAGCGGCAGAATGTCGCGCACAATGCCAGCGACTTTCGCGGCCCGAATGTTGACCATGTGCTGATGATTTTCCGGCTCGTAATTGACGTTGCCAGTCACGTCTTGCTTCTCCAAGCCGCCCACACGGTGCATCAGGCCGGGCGTGCCCGGCAGTGCCCAAGGTCGGGCCAACCGATCGTTGCGGGCATACGGCATGAAAGCCTGACCAGTTGTTGCTGGACCAGGATGCTCGACTTCAATTGGTGTCAGCTTCGTCGTATCGGGAATACGCCAAGGCTCGGAGCCATTGGCCAAGTATCCATCACTGAGCACAAACACTGGCGTCATGTAGCGCACCGCGATTTGCCAGGCTTCCTGGACAAGATCGAAGCAATCGCCCGGACTTCGGGCCGCCAAAACAGGAACGGGGCACTCACCATTGCGGCCACAAATTGCTTGCAGCAAATCGGCTTGCTCGGTTTTCGTCGGCAACCCAGTACTGGGCCCGCCGCGCTGCACGTTGATAATCAACACGGGCAACTCGGTCATCACAGCCAGTCCGATGGCCTCTTGCTTTAAGGCAATGCCCGGACCGCTGGAGGTCGTTACCCCCATCGTCCCGCCGAATGCAGCTCCAATGGCCGAGGTCATCGCCGCAATCTCATCTTCTGCCTGGAACGTGCGGACGCCAAAATTCTTGTACCGCGTCAGTTCGTGCAAGATGTCACTGGCCGGCGTGATGGGGTACGAACCCAGAAACAGCTCGCACCCGCTGCGCTGGGCCGCGGTCATCAATCCCCAAGCCAAAGCCTGGTTTCCCGTGATGCTGCGGTATTTTCCCGGCGGCAGCTTCGCCTTCGGAACCGTGTAATGGGCTGTGAAAGCCTCGGTCGTCTCGCCGTAGTTGAAGCCGGCCATTAAGGCCCGGCGGTTGGCTTCGGCAATGTCCGGCATTTTGCCGAATTTGTCGTCGATATACCGCAGTGTCGGATCGAGCGGCCGATCGAACAGCCAGAACGTCAGCCCCATGGCGAAAAAATTCTTGCAGCGATCGGCTTCTTTCTGGCTCAGGCCCAGCTCCTCGACCGCGGCTTTGGTCAGCTTGGTCATCTCCACCGGAAACACCCGGTAGCTTTGCAGGCTGCCATCGGAAAGCGGATCGCGGGCATAACCGGCTTGGGCGAGTCCCTTGGACTCAAAGGCGTCTTTATTGACGATCAAAATCCCGCCGCGCACCAGATCGCACAAATTGGTCACCAGGGCGGCCGGGTTCATCACTACAAGTGCATCGACCTGATCGCCCGGCGTGAAGATTTCGTGGTTGGCAAAATGGATCTGGAAGCCGCTGACGCCGGCCTTGGTGCCACGGGGAGCTCGAATTTCGGCGGGAAAGTCGGGAAACGTGGCGACGTCATTTCCCACGAGAGCCGACGTGTTGGTGAGCTGTAATCCGGCCAATTGCATGCCGTCGCCAGAATCGCCGCAGAATCGAACTGTGGCTGATTCGAGCGTTTGGGCAGGCTTGTCAGATTTTGGCGGTATTTCTACTGGGGCAGGAGGCTCGGTTGTGGTTGGCATTTGGCCCTGGTTTCCAAAGAGTCAGAACGCGGTTGTGTGTGATTCGAACAGTACGAGGCCAGCGAAGTAAGCCGGAAATTGGCACGGAATCCAATCCTGCGTCAACAACTTTGACAGATGGCCTGCGACGGCACGCGCTGGCGTGCCGTGGTTTGCGAGAAACGGCCGGAACCTTGAGAGCACTGCCGTGGACCGCAGGCCTTTAATGTCCACCTTAAAATCCCCAGCTTGAGAGACAGTTGGCGGCGGGATTCGCGACGGTCGCGAACAGTTTATGCGGAAGGTGTCGTTCTGGCCGGTTATGCCGCAGTGGGAAACACCAACCATTACAGCCCCTTCCTAGCTCCAGTCACTCTCTAAGAATGTACCACGAGATGGGGTGAGTTGAAAATGGCGGCAATCTATGCGGATTTTCCCGGCATTTTTCGGCCAGAAAACCAGTGTATGTATCATATGCAGGCAATCGGCCGCGGAATATGCTCCAGGACCGGGCCGGTAAAATCAGTCTTTTCCGCCCGGTGGCGGCGGCTTATAGAACTTTGACAGGTCGATGCCCCCTTTTTGCTCTTCTTCGACCAGCTTCAGTCGGGCTTCCAGCCGATCTAGGCGGCGGATCAGCGTTGGCAAGATTTCCGGCGTTCGATCAACAGGTTCCAGCCGTGGCACCTCCGGATAACCCAGCTGCCGATGGAGTGCCGCGAAGAGCAGAATTGGGTCTTTCCGCCGGTTGGCCATTGCAATGCGCCCTTCCTTTTCTCCAAACAGCATGGGCGTATCGGCACCGTCATCTTCGCGCCCCTGGCGGCGGCGGTCGACTAGATACTGTTGGCTGCGAACATAAATCAGATCGGCAATATCAATTAAGCCGACTTGCCGCCGAACCGTCGCAATCCACTCACGCCAAGAGGAATCGAACATTGGATCACTGGCAATCGCTTCCAAGCCACGATCGTAGCCGAGCCGATTTCGCGAAAGACATTCGAATTGATAGAGAAATATGCCTTGTGGCGTGGCTCCTTCGGCCCGATAACGCGCCTCGCGTTCCAGGATTTTTAAGGCGACGCTAATATCGAATTTGCCTCGTTCGCTCTCGGCTTCACCAACCACATAAGTTTGAAATGGTGCAAAGTAATGTGCCAGTTTTCCCATCGCCGGGGAAAACGTTCCCGTATGCTTTAGTTCGGCCGCCAGATAGTCGATCGCCATCGGCAATCGCGTGGTGGAAAGGATTTCCTCCTTGATCCATTTCAACAAATCTTGGGTTGGATGGTTCTCCCGCGTACGCTCGCCGAGCGCCTTGAAAAGATACGCCTGTTCAACATATTCCTCACGGTCGAGCATCAGTAGTAGGCTTTTGGCAGTATGCGTCAGGCGTTCGCAAGCCCGATCGCGCCGGGACGGAACAGTGAACGATTGGGCAACCACGGTTTGTCGCCTATAATAATATGCCTCGCTGCCAAGGACCGCCATTGGCCCCGCTAACCCCGTGTTCTTATCGGAGTTCCCTTTGAATAGCAAGTTTTCGACCATTGACGACGCCATCGCCGCCATTCGCCACGGCGAAATCATTATTGTTGTCGATGCTGAAGACCGCGAAAACGAAGGAGATTTCATTTGCGCCGCCGAGAAGGTGACGCCCGAAATCGTCAATTTCATGATCCGCGAAGGTCGCGGGCAGCTCTGCATGCCGATTTTGCCCGACGTGGCCGAGCGGTTGAAGCTGCCGCAGATGTGTGAAGCCAACTCGGCTCCGCTGGGAACAGCATTCACGGTGCCAGTCGATCATCGCTCTTCACGAACCGGCATTACGGCTCAAGAAAGGGCGACAACGATTCAGGCTATCTTCGATCCGACGAGCAAACCAAGCGATTTTGTCCGCCCCGGTCATTTGTTCCCGCTCGTCGCTAAGGAAGGCGGCGTTCTGCGTCGGGCCGGCCATACCGAAGCCGCCGTCGATTTGGCTCGCCTCGCGGAGTTATCGCCGGCGGGCGTACTATGCGAAATTCTCAACGAGCAAGGCGATCGGGCTGGCCGCAAGGATCTGTTTGCACAGGCAGCCAAACACGATTTGCACATTATCTCGATCGCCGAATTGATTCGTTACCGTCGGGTGCGAGAAAAGCTGGTCTACCGAATTGCCGAAGCCGATTTGCCGACGAAATACGGCCATTTCAAGTTGATTGCCTACGGCGTGAAGTACGAATCGCAGCAGCCGATGGTGCTGGTGATGGGCAATCTTTCATCAGCCGTCGCGCCGCTGGTCCGATTGCACTCTTCGTGCTTCACCGGCGACGTGCTCGATTCTCTGCGCTGCGATTGCGGCGATCAATTGCACATGGCCCTAGAGATGATCGGCCAGGAAGGCTGCGGCGCCCTGGTTTATCTGCCACAAGAAGGCCGCGGCATTGGGCTGGTTGAGAAGATCAAAGCCTATCAGCTACAGGACCAGGGTTTGGATACCGTCGAAGCCAACCTGGCGCTGGGATATAAAGCCGACGTGCGCGATTACGGCGTCGGAATCCAACTGCTGAAAGACCTGGGTCTCTCGAAAGTGCGGCTCTTGACCAACAATCCCAAGAAAACCGATGCCTTCATTTACGGCGGCTTTGATTTGCAGGTAGTCGATCAAGTGCCGATTTTATCCACTGTACACGAACACAATGCCCGCTACATCGCGACGAAGCGCGACAAGCTGGGACATCGCCTTCCTGACGACGTGTGAATTCAGCCGGCAACGAAGCCAAAGATTTTTATTCGCCTGCGGGCTGAATCAAGGGGCCACTCTTGCCGACGCCGCCTTTTAATTCGCCTGGTGGGCTGCTGCTAGCACTGCCGTTTCCGTTTTCTGAAGCAGATTCAGCGGCTTCGTTTTCTTGTTCTTCACTCCATTGAACGCGCTTGCGCGAAAGACCAATCTTGCGTTCGTCGGTGTCGACTCGCAAGATTTTTACTTCAATCTCGTCGCCGACTTTCACAATTTCTTCCGGATTCTCCACCTTGTGGTCGGCCAGCTCCGAGATGTGCAGCAGACCTTCCAGTCCGTTCTCCAAGCCAACGAATACGCCGAAGTTAGTCAGTTTGGTGACCGTACCTTTAACCACCTGGCCCGATTGATATCGGCTTGGAATATCTGTTGCCCAAGGATCTTCCTCAAGTTGCTTGAGTCCCAGTGCAATACGTCGTCGCTGCTGATCGACCGAGAGCACCTTACACGTGATCTTCTGGCCTTTTTCGACAACCTCGCTCGGATGGCTAATTTTCCGGGTCCACGAAACATCGCTGACGTGCAGTAAACCATCGATGCCTTCTTCGATTTCGATAAAAGCGCCGTAATTGGTGAGGTTGCGCACCGTGCCTTCGACAATCGCGCCGATCGGATAACGATCGGCTACTTTGTCCCACGGATTTTCCTGGGTTTGCTTCATTCCCAGCGAGATTTCGTGCTTTTCTTTGTCGATTTTAAGCACCACGACGCTCACTTCGTCGTCGATATTTACCAGTTCGTTCGGATGGCTGACGCGCTTGGTCCACGACATTTCGCTGATATGTACGAGTCCTTCGATACCTTCTTCCAACTTCACGAAGGCGCCGTAACTCATCACATTCACAACCGTGCCCTTGTGTACAGAACCCACTGGGTATTTCTCTTCCACTTGATCCCACGGGCTGGCCGTCTTCTGCTTGAGGCCCAGCGCGATTTTCTCGCGTTCCCGATCGATATGCAGAATCTGCACTTCGATTTCCTGATCGATCGAAACCATTTCTGACGGATGTCCGATGCGACCCCAGCTCATGTCGGTAATGTGCAACAAGCCGTCGATTCCGCCCAGATCGACAAACGCCCCGAACTCGGCAATGTTCTTCACCACGCCGGTTCTTTGCTGGCCCACTTCCAAGGTTTCCAAAAGCTGCTTCTTCTTTTCCGCCCGTTCTTGTTCGATGAGGGCCCGGCGGCTGACGACGATGTTGCGCCGTGTTTCGTCGATCTTGAGCACGAGGCATTGAATCGTGCGACCCAAATAATCGCCAATGTCGGACGGTCGACGAATATCAACCTGGCTGGCCGGTAGGAATACGTTCACGCCGCTAATATCGACCAATAAGCCGCCCTTAATCTTGCGTGTGACAATACCCGTTACAACATCGCCTTCCTTGACCGAGTCCATCACCCGGTTCCACTCTTCGATCTTCCGGGCTTTGCGCTTGGAGAGCGCGATCAACCCCCGGGCTTCAATGTCTGTGCTTTCGTCGACTTCCTCGATCAGCACTTTTAGTTCCTGACCAATCTGCGGCGGGTCTTCGGTTTCGTCCCATTCGCTGCGCGGAATTTGACCTTCACTTTTGTAACCAACATCGACCAGTACGAATTCATCATCGACACGGATGATGCGCCCTTCGACAATCGAATTCTCGTTCAAGTCGACCGTCGCCACCGACAGCGAACCGCTGGAAGTGTCGCCCATGGCGGCATCCAGTTCGTGATCAAAATCATCGTCACCAATATCCAGACTGCGAATCAAATTCCGATTTACCATGTAATAAACTCTGAATGTGGAAGCCGAAACTGATCGAATGTGCGACAGACCTGACCGAGAGAATACGACCCATTCAAACCAGAAGCTCTAGTGTGCCTAGTTGCCAACCGCTCGGCGGTCGGTATCGGAAATGCATTCCCGGCATTCCGCACGGGCAAGGTCGTTTAGGCTGCCACGCCGCACAAGAAAAGAAACGGTCCCGGTTAAAAGGTATTCCCTCTGCAACCCAGCCACGAAACACCGGGGCTGTCTCAAAGCCGCGGAGAGAGTCCACCAATATATCACTCCCTAGTCCAGCCGACAATTGCGAACCAGCCGGAAATCTATTGGCCGTTGGAACTTCCGAACTGTAGCTGTGAGCTACACTTTGAGTGCCATTCATCCTGCCGGCAGTCATAGAACCCACACCAAATCACCCGCCATGCCCGACGAACATCCGGCTCTTGGTAAATTCGTCGACCAGGCGGGCCGCTTGTACAGCCCGCCGACAGTGGCGCTCGAAATCCTACGGCTCACAAGTCAGCCAAAAGTAGATTTGTCCGCTCTCAAACAGTGCCTGATGCGCGATCCGGCTTTGGTCGGCAAGATGCTGCGTGTCGTGAATAGCTCGCTGTTTGGACTTAGCCGCGGAGTCGCCAATCTTGGCCAGGCGCTAGCTCTGTTAGGGACCAAATCGGTGCGCCTGCTGGTGCTTGGTTTTTCCCTCCCCGACGAACTGTTTTTGGGACTGGCGGGCGATGTGCTACAGCGGTACTGGCACCACACGCTAATCAAGGCGACGGCCACCCGGGAAATCAGCGAGACGCTGTATCGCCTGCCCGGCGAAGAACCGTTTATCGCAGGATTGCTGCAAGACATCGGTATCCTGGTGCTCTTGCAGCAACTGGGCGAGCCATACGTGCGATTCTTGAACCGGGCATTTGCCAAAGAAATTGACATTGATACGGCCGAAGCCGTGGCGCTGGGATTTGAGCATGAACAGCTTTCGGCTCGATTGCTCGCGCGATGGGGCTTGCCTGAAAGTTTGGTAACCGCCATTGCGGTCGGGCGATCTACCGAGCGAATCGATCGATTGCCCAACACCCAGCGGGCATTGCCACAAATTCTGCACATGGCCGACCTCGTGGCAGATTTGCTGACAGGCGTGCGAGCCGATTGCCTTGGCGAGCTCCAGCACGTCGGTCGTCATTATCGCCAACTCACGAACACGCAACTTTCGTCGATTGTTACCACTCTGCAAACAAAAGTCGAGCAGTTGGCCGAGGTGCTGTCGCTGGAATTGCCGGCGGGCATCGATTATCAGACCATCTTTAACGATGCTCATCGGCAGTTGTCTGTTGCAGCAGAGGAAGTGGCAATTGCCGTAGCAGCGCCGGAACCAATGCCGACAGACGCAATACTTGATGTTGAAGACCAGGTCTGGAGTGCATCGGCCGCATTGTCCGCAGCCGCCCGTCGTTTTCTGAACCCCGCGCCGATACAACACAACTCCAGTGGTGCGGCAGAAGCTGTCGGAGCTGTCTCAGGCGATAAAATGTCCGTACCTTCGATAACCACGATTGTGCCGCTTTCGACCTCTAATGCTAGGTCAACGGATTTAAAGCGTCGCGCTACTGAGCCGGCAACACTAGCTTCGATAAATTCTGCATCCGGCGACTCGCTGACCGCACGAGTGCAATTGGGCATCGCTGACTGCCGGCAGGCGCGAGAGCCGCTGAGCCTGATCTTGATTGAACTCGATCGATTCAACGATCTCGCGAAGCTTGTCGGCGCGAGCGAATCGCGGCGGCTGGTGCAGCTGGTCAATCTGCTGTGCGGTCGAATCGAACATCCCGGCCTGGTGCAATTGCAAACCTCCGCAAGCAGTTTTGCGCTGATTCTCTCGAATTGCGATCGACCGACAGCCAGTGAAATCGGTCAACACCTGCTGCGCGAAGTCCGCCGGCTGTGCGAGAAGCACTCCGACCTAGCCGGTGCTCGTTTGAGTGTTAGCGTCGGGGTGGCGACGATCGCCATGCCGGCGAAGAATTTTTCGCCGTCTTCCCTGATCGAAAGCGCCCGGCGGTGCCTGAACGCAGCGCAGCTCTCTGGCGGCAATTCGGTCAAGACCATCGACGTGCTTTGAACTCTGCGGTATCGATCGCCAATTACAACTTCGCGATCGCCAGCCGCCTTCGCCCGCATCGCCATCTTTGCTATGCTTCAATTATGGATTCTCCTCCCGTTCCGCACGATCCGCCATCCTCTGGCGAGCCCTCGGCCAATCGGCCCACACCGCAAGTGCCAAACTTGGACCCAGCGGACCAGCCAGCTGTGCAAGCTCCTGCGGCTTCGTCCGATCAATTCGGACCGTTGGACGATTACTTGGGCCCGCCGCCGCGGCGTCGCCTGCTGCCGCTCGTGTTGTTTCTGGCCACGTGTTTCTTCACTTATGCCGCCGGTACGTACCACTGGCAGCCAACCGTGTTTGGATTGCAATCCGGTGAACACGGTGAATACTGGAATTTTGCCCAAACGTGGCGCCAGCTCGGTGAGCGCTGGCACGACGGCCTCATTTACATGAGCTGCGTGATGGCGATTCTGCTGGCCCACGAAATGGGCCACTTTCTGATGACGGTCCGTTATCGCGTGCCGGCCAGCTATCCAATTTTCCTGCCGCTGCCCATTATGCTCACCGGCACGATGGGCGCCGTCATTGGGATGGAAGGTTATCGCGCGAACCGGCGGCAAATGTTCGACATCGGTCTGGCAGGACCATTGGCGGGCCTCGTACTGACGATTCCGATGGTCTGGATCGGCATCAAAATGGGCGATACCGTCACTAGCCAGAACAATCCGTTTGCGTTTGCCGATCCATTGTTGGCGAAATGGATTGCACATTGGCTCGGGACCAATTGGTCGCAAAACTTCGGGCCGCATAACCCCGTCTACATGGCCGGCTGGGTCGGCATGTTTGTCACTGGGCTGAACATGATGCCGGTCAGTCAGCTCGATGGGGGGCACGTCATCTACGCTTTGTTTTTGAAAGGCGCTCATTGGATTGCCAGGGCTTTTTTACTCACGGCGATGGCGTTCGTAGTGATCTCGGGCCAGTACAGTTGGACTTTGATGGTTGTAATTGTGACGCTCATCGGCGTCGATCATCCGCCGACTTCCGATGACACCGTCCCCTTGGGACCCACTCGAATTATCCTCGGCACACTATCGCTGGCATTGCCGATTCTGTGCTTCACACCCTTCCGACTTGTAACCGGTTGATGATCTTCCGGTCAATCCTGAGTCAATTCGTATCGCTCGTCGCTCACCTCCCGATTGCCGCGCGATAACAGAAATCGAACAGCAACTCCCATTCGCGGCGTTGAATCTCGCGGCACAACAGCTCGCTTGCTGATCGACCTCGAGCCACGGCGGCCACGAGATCGACAAATCTGAACGCGTCCCAATCGTCTTGTTCCAGCAGGAATGTCGCCGCGCCATCCGGTTTCGCAGCCGCGACAATTTCACGGGCTGCTTTGCAGAGCGATTCGAAAACCGGGTGCTGCGGCACGCGACGGAACCAATACTTGGCATTGTCGTAGTCTGGCTCGCGGCGGTGCATGATGCCGTGCCAGAAACTGCCGGTGGTGCTATGAATTTCCTGGCTGATGCTGTGCGATTCGTCCAAAAAATCGAACCGCAGCCACATTCCGGCTAAGCACGCTTGAGCCATCGCAGAATCGGCAATCTCGTGCGGTGCGAATGGCGTATCGAGCGACAACGCTTGCAGTTCCTTCCGCATCGCCAACACCGGTCGTCCCGGCCCAAGTTCATTTAGTGGCGCTGCGACCAGCAGGCGACCGAACTGCGGTCCATAACTCTGAGGTGAAAACTCGCTCGTCATTTCAAGCCCTTCAGCGCTTGATTGATGTTTCCAAAGTACACGCTCGCCAGGCGGAAAATCATCGTAATAATCAGACCGGCTACCAGGCACCACACAATCCAGCCGGCAATCTTCGTCAGCACCGTCATCGCCCCGCGGGCCACATCGTGCTGTTGCTTCGCAAGGTTGCCCAGCGCTTCCACGAGCCGGCCGCTTTCCTCGCCGACTTGCACTGTGTGGACCAATTCGACCGGAAACACGCCGGCTTCGTCCAGAGCCTCGTGAATTGGATGACGGTGCGCCAGCACTTCCTGCACGCGCTGCTCTTGGTCGGTGAACTCAACGTTGTGCGTGCTGCGAATCGCCAGCGACAATGCCTTCTGCACGTCGAGCGCCGCGCCCAACGCCATGTGCAGCGTCCAAGCGAAACGGGCGACCGACAAAGTTCGCAGTGCGCCGCCCAGCACGGGAATCCGCATGACGACGCGCTGAATGGGCGCGACCCACGCTTTCCCGGTCACCACGGCGCGATAAGCCATGTAAATGCCGATGGCTAACAGAGCAAGAATAACCAGATAGACGATAAGCCCGACTTCACCGGTAAGACCCAAGCCAATCAAATCGGTCGGGTTGCCGGTCGAGCGCTTGATGACCGCCGAAATCCAAATCAAGAATCCGATCACCATCAGCGCCATCGCCAATTGCAGCATCGGCCAGGAAATGGTCGACAGAAAAATCCGCCGCAGCGCCAGTTGCTGATCGTAATGCTCCACCAACTGCCGCAGCACTTCCGGCAGATGGCCGGTTTGTTCGCCGACCGCCAGCAGTTCGCGCGTCAGCGGCGGAAAGAACTCGCCGGTCTGCCGCACCGCTTCCGTGAGCGATGTGCCCGAATTCACCGCCGCGCCGATCACTTCGATTCGTTCCCGCACCGCGGCGGGACTGCGCCGGGCTTCGCTTTCCAGCGCCTTGCGAATGTCGATGCCCGATTCCAACGACAGCCCGAGCCGCCGCAGAAACTCGGCCAGGTGCTTCGTGGAAATGCGTGATGAAAAAAACATTCGAAGTGTCCAAACCCGCTCCGATGCACCCTTCCAGCATACCGGGACGAACCGGTGCGAAACAGAGACGCCAATTTTGTCGGCACGATCTGAAAATAGCACACGTTTTTGTCCGGCGCGAAATTGCAAATTTGCCGAGTTTCTTGCATCCATTTGGCCGGTCACGATTTTGTCCAAGTTTCAGGGGGCCCCATAAAAGTCGGCACAATTCGGCGATTCTGTCGCACGCAGCCGCGCATTCGCTCGGCATTTCCCGAGTCTTGCGGCGGCCGGCAGCGACACAATTCCGAAGGTTTTGTCGTTGGCGAACCCAATTTTTTGCTACGCGTCATCAATGACTCACAACGCAAATTCCTATCAGCACACGTGTTTGATTAAATGTCGGAGTGAAAACATCCGTGCCGACAAAATTCCCCGCCGGCACTCATCGTCGCATCCTTGGCTGCTATGGATACGTATGTCAGCATTTTATTATGATAGTGTACACATATTTAAAACACAAGGCCGGTTTTGGGCCTAGCGGCATTCATTATGGATCACGAAAGTGTGCAAGTACGAAAGAAATCATTAGCAATCGCGATTGTCGGCTCACACGATCGTCCAGCAAATTATTTGCGGTTTGACGCGATCGATTGTCCGTCTATATTGCCGGGAAGTTTTACAACTGCTCAGTTGTAGAATCATTCGTTAGGCAGAAATGTGTAACATGACGAACCTCGACTTTTATGCTCTGGGCGATGACCTAAGGATGTTATTTCGGTTTCTTTATGCGGAGACTGACGTCGTGGTTTACGAGTTGGTATCTGAGTTTGACCGCGATGCGCGACGATTCGAGTCGCTCGCTGAGTTGGAAGCCGTCTTCAGCCTCGGTGCCTATCGAGCAGGGTACTTCCAACTCTGGTCGCCCTCAGTCATGGTTCGTCCGGTCATTCGGCGCATTGAACTTAAGGTGCCTGGCCACTCCTTTCGTTACGCATCTGCTTGTCACGGTTGATTTCCATCATCGATCCGCGGAATGTCGCTTCTGTTCGCGTGGCGGAAAAGATCGGGATGCGGTATGAAAAAGATGTGATCTTTAAGGGCTTTGCCGACCGGGCGTATGCCATCGAGCAATCAAGGCTCGATCAACCTTCAACGACACGAAATTCATGCTGACCTGCTTGCCCCAGTCGCTCTGCACTTGGAATTACCGCGTCGTGGGCGCCGCCGCCGGAGAAGCCGGCGTTACGTTTCTGCGCTCTCACTGAGCAAGGAACAATTCAGTTAGGCGAAACGCGGTACGAAGTGGTCAAGCACGGTCCCGCCAGTGGCCGCTGGACGCTGGAACAGGCGGGACAAATCTGTGCTGAGGCTCTCAAGCCCAGCGCACTGGTGCGCTCGTTCGATCTGCGTGTTGGCGAAGCGCAGTTTACGGTGCAAGCCCAATCCTTGTTCAGCCGCACTTTCGACATTCTCTTTGGCGAACAGACGGTGGGAGTCATTCGCACTGTGCATGTCTTCACCCGCCGGGCGGTTATCGAGTGCTCGCTCGAAATACCCGAGGCGGTCCAACTTTTTGCTTTTTGGTTGGCTGCACTCACCTGGAAACGCTCGTCGAAAAGCGAATAGGCCGCATTATTCCCTGGGATTCTTTGGGTAGTGATGCACTTTGCACCGCCGGGTGACTGGGATCGGCCAAAGGGAGTCCCCAGCAGCAAGAATTCCGGGGGCTCGGCGGTACTCGACCCCGGCCACCCTACGTGATTCTAAGTAAAGTACATCAGTACCATTCTTTGCGTTGCGTTGAATTTGGCCCGGGGTCCAACTAGCATCAAAGAGGGGGGTTTGTGAAAGACGAATGACGAAGCACGAATGACGAATGAAATTTCAAATTCCAAAATCGAATGAGCGGGCGATCATTCGATCGATCGCTGCTGTGGCAGCGTTTGTCGCTATCGCTATCTTGCTGAGAACCATTTTGGCGGCGGAGCCGATTGAGACGCCAGCCCCGAGTGCCTCAGCGGACGTTGAAGGCGAGCCGCCGCTGGCCGGCGACCTCAGCGATGCACAGGCTTGGGACGTGTCGCCCAGCGGTGAGGTGCGCGTATTTCCTGCGGTGCTGGAAACGCGCCGCTATGGTCCGGTGGAAGAGTGCGAGCCGGAATTTTACGCACTGCGAAATGGGAACGAGCCAGGCTTCAATTGGTCGCCGCCGGGGTTTGGCTGGGGTTCCTCTTGGTGGCCGTTTGGATTTGGTTGGGGCGGCTGGCGCGGGTTCGGGTTCGGCTGGGGCTTCAGCGCACCTTTTCCACGTTACGCAGTCGGATTTGCCGGATACAACCGCTACTATTACCGCCCGTGGTACGCTTCGCCCAGCCCGCAGGTTTGGAGCACGAAGTTCCCGTGGTACTCGCCCGGCGGCGTAGGGCCGAACATTTATCAGCCCTGGTATCAATCGCGCAATGCTCTGCCTTGGTACTCCCCGCTGGGTGCCGGGCCGAATATCTACACGCCGTCATATTCGTGGCAATCGTACTATCCTTGGTATTCTCCGAACGGCCCCGGACCGAACATCTACACGCCATCGTGGCAGTTGGAGGGATGTTTCTATTGGTAGCGAGGGATAGGGCGAGCGGCCGATGAATCAGAATGGTGCCGCGGGGATACGCATCCGCCAGCACCCCCTCACCCCAGCCATCTCCCGGCGGAGGGAAAGCCGACAGCGAGCCAGTCTCGCTTCGTCGTTCCCGCCTGAATTCTCCCTGGAAGGAGACCCGCCATGCGTCGCTTATTTTTGGCCGCTTCGACACTGCTCTTGGCCACTTGGATTTGGACCGGTGCGCTGACGTTTGGCATTGTCAGCGGTGAAGCTCAGGCCGCCGATTGTCCGCGGTATCTGATTTTGCAACCGATGTACAACGGACAAGGCAAGTGCGTGCAAGCCCGTGCATACGCCTATGGCTGGTTCGGCGCCATTCCCTCGTCCGAAAGCACTGGCCACATGGCCTACCACCGCACACTTTACACTTGGACCTACGCGCCGGGGTACTAAGGTAAGCAATTAGCTGTTAGCGATTAGCAATTAGCAAGATACGAAATCGCACTGCGATTTCCGTGTTTGGCTAACTGCTGGTTGCTCGGCTAGCGAGCTAAACCCACAAAGAATGCGAAGTTCTGAATCTGGTCGCCGGGGGCATTAGCAACTGGGAAGGCCAGATCAAGCGCGATTGGTGCCGGGCCCATCGCCGGGACGGTAATTCGCAAGCCGACGCCGGGAGCGGCACGGAACTGATTGCCGTTGATGGCAACCTTCTGTTCCACCGTGCCGAAATCGCAGAACACGACGCCCCGCAGGGCATCATCGGCGGTAATCGGAAACATGTACTCGACGGTGCCCAGCGCTTCGAACTGACCGCCGACCTGCACATTCTGAACCGTCGGCGATGCACCACGGAAGGCAAAGCCGCGGAGCGAGCTGAAACCGCCGGCGAAGAAGTTGTCGTAAATAGGCGTGTTGTCGCCCGTCACACCGACCACGCCGCCAACGCCAATCACGTGGCGACCCGACCCGTCGGCTCGTTGCCGCAGCAAGAAATACTGTCGGCCTTCGACCACCACGCGCGGATAAATGAACGTGCCGATTACTTCGTCGAAATCGACCGACACTAAATGCCCTTGCGTAGGCAAAAACGGGCTGTCGCGAGTATCTAAGGCCACGCCGACATTGAAATCGTACCGGTCGTTGCGTCCCAAAGTGCGCTGCAATTCTGGCGGAGTGGGAACGTGCGGATTGTAAATATCGACCCGCTCGCCATCGAAGCCCACGTGGCCGCTGAAGTCGGGCGTAAACAGGTAGCCCAGCTTTACGTTGCCGCCGACGCGACCTTCGTTCCAGTCCTGATAAATTCGCGTGAAATAGAAACCCGACACGCCCAATTGCACCGGCGAGTTAAACAAGTACGGCTCTTGAAACGTGACCGCGTAGCGTTGCACCACGGTGCCCGGGTTGGCTTCGATGCGGAGCCGCTGACCGCCGCCGCGCCAAGCAGTGCCGCTGCTAATATCGTCCCAAGAGCGCGGCAGCCGTAGGATGTCGAAATTCTGTTCGTCGATCACAAAGTTGCCCACGAGGCCGGCATCGGAATTTACGCCCACGCCCATCATCAGCCGGCCGGTTTGCGTTTCAGCGGTGTCAACACGGATGTTGACGGTCGGATCGGGCGGGATGTAGCCGATATCGTCCGGCCCCAGTCCGGAAACTGGCGGCGCTTGAAAGACAGGTCCAGTTTGCGCTGGCGGAGCATTCACATACGGCGTTTCGTAAACCGGTCCTTGCTGATTCACGACGTAAGGCGGATTACTGGAGCTGGGCGTCGAGGTGTACGCCGGCTGACCCGGCGGTGCACCGTAGTTTGGTTGCGACACCGGCGGCGGAGAGCTGTACGCAGGCTGACTGTTGTATGCCGGTGGATTGCTGTACGCAGGCTGGCTGTTGTAGGCCGGCGGATTGCTGTAGGCCGGCGGGGTCGGATAACTGGCGTTTGAGTAGGGCGACGTCGAAGACGCCGCCGGGTAACTCGATTGCGGATACGGCGAAGTCACACTGCTCGCGGGCAGCGGTTGGGCGCTGCGGGGCAGGTAACTGCTGCCACCACTGGTTTGGGGTGAGATACCCCAGGCCGAATACGCCTGGTTGGCCGAACTCGAATTGTTGTAACCCGCCCAATTCGAATCGCTGGCAGCCGCCGTTTGCACGCCGCCGTAGCCAGGACTTTGAAAGCGCACCGCGGAGTTCGGGTCGATCACCGGCCGACGAACCGTCGCCGGAGTTAGCACCAGTACACGATTGCCCGCGCCGTCGTCGACCAGCGTGCCGTCGAGAACCACTTCATCATCGGCCGACTGTGCCCGATAATCTTCCCGGCTCTTGCCGACTGAACCTGGAACCCCGAACCCTTCTCCCGGGCTTTGGCTGCGATACTCGCCGCTCCGATCGCCGCCGCCCGGCCGGTTCGCAACGCCCTGTTCTTTCAATCCGTCGGGCTTGTCGAACGTAATTTTCGGCGTTGGGCCTTTGCTGGGATCGGTGTTGAAGACGCTGGCGAATTTCAAACGGCGTTCGTCTTCGCGCAGCTTCTTGGTGTTTACAATATCGCCCGGCCGCACCGACATGCGGTTGAGAACGACCGCGTGATTGGTGTGCTGGTTGTCGCCGGCGATGTTGATGTTCACCTGGCCGACGCGGTATCGCTTGCCTTCGCTGATGTTGTAAACGATATCGACTTCCGGCTTGTCGGCCGACAAATGGTTTTCCGGCTGAATGTCGGCAAAAATGTAACCGTGGTCGCCATAGACATCTTGAATCGCAGTTTTGTCGCGGTTGAGCGCTAGCTGGCTGAACGGCTTGCCGCTGATTTGTTCCAGGTTCTTGTTGAGGTCTTCGTTTTTGAATTTTTCATTGCCCAAGAAAGCCACGTTCCGAACGTTGTAGCGCGGGCCTTCGTTGATGACGAATTTCAGGCTGAGCCAGTTTTTCGATTCGTTGTAGTCGAGTACCGGACTTACACGAGCCTGGAAATAACCGAAACTGCGGTAATAGGCGGTGAGGCTGTTGACATCGTCGTCAATTTTTTTGCGATCCACTTTGCCGCCGAAGAGCCACATGATGCCGGGCTTGGTTTTCACCTGGAGCCGCAGCCGAGAATCGCCTTCGAACGTGTTGCCTTCGAAGCTGGTCCAGAGCACGCGCTGCGATTGGCCTTCGTCGACCATGAACACCACTTTGCGATCGTTCGGCTTGTTGCCTTCGATGGTAGTGATTTGAATGTGGTTGTAGCCTTGCTCGCGGTAATACGATTCCACGCGGCGGCGGCCTTCTTCAACAGCGTACGGATCGAGCGGTTGGCCTTTATCGAGCTCCGACTTTTTTCGCAGCGTTTGCGTGCGGATGCCTTGATTGCCAACGAAGGTGACCGGCTCGGTAATGGTGGGGCGCTCGACAACCTGAAAGATGACCACCATGCCGCCGGGCACTGGTTGGAATTGCGATTTCACATCGAGAAACTTGCGCGAGCTGGCTAAAGTGCGCACGTCTTCTTTGACAATGACCGCATCGAACGGTTGGCCAACCCGCGTGCGCAGTTGCGGCAGCTTCGAAACCGGCGTGCTGTAATTGCCTTCCACGCGAACTTGCTGCACGATGTATTCGTTCGACTGCTGTCCGGCGGGCGGTGGTAAGGCGCCTTGCGATGGCAAATTGCCGGCGATCGGCGGTAGCCCCGACTGGGCGCAGACCGGCAACGCAACCGCCGCCAAGACGGCCAACATCGCCAGACAGCCGGCGATCAGACGGAAGCGGAGTGCGACCATCGAGTACGCTTCCCTGCGATTAATGCCACGCCCAGATTAGTGAAACAGCCAGACGAGATGCTTGCGTTCCAGTCGACCCGGTCCAGAACAGACCGGCATTTGCCTTCGAGCCGGACAAGATCAGATCGAAGCGCGAAGCAGCAGGTGCCGGCGCAGCGATTGCCCAAAGGTTGGGAGTAAATACCGCACAACGCTGGCGGCGGCAAGACGAGTTACGCAGAAAACACGGCGGGGACTTTAGAATATTGGGTGCCACTGGCTGTGCCAGTGCTGCGGCGGCGTGCAGCTACAAGTCGGGAAACACTGGCAAAGCCAGTGGTGACCGGCATTCGGAGAACAGCCAGCTATTGCCCAAGCTAGCGTTGAGCCGCGGTCGCCGCGGCCGGCGTCTTTTCTTCCGGCGCGGTGATGATTTCCAGCCGTTCCACCTCGACACGCCGTAGTTTCCCACGCGATTCAGCGAGCAGCTCGATCGGGCTAGCCAGCGAATTCACTAGCTGGCGAAATTCGTCGCTGGTTTTGAATCGCTGGCCGCTGACTTCATAAATGCGGTCGTAAACTCGCAGGCCGGCTCGGTCGGCTGGCGATGCTGGCACCACGCGCACCAAAAACACCGCGCCGGGTTCCGCATCATCCACGCGCCACGAAATTCCCAGCGTCACGGGATCGCCAGCCGGCTGAACGGTCAATTGAATAGGCTGCTCGCTCCCCTTTCGCTCGATTTCAATGGGCATTGATCCCCGCGTTGCCATCACCAACTGGCGAAACTCCTCGGCATCAGCAACCGGCCGGCCGGCGTACGAAACAATTCGATCGCCCGTTTTGATGCCTCCCTTCGCCGCCGCGCCGCTGCCGGTAACCGCCGCCACCTGCACGACGCCATTCTTCGCTTGTTCGACGTCCCAGGTCAGCCCCAAGCGTCCGGCCAGCGCCGGCACAAGCTGTTCGAGATCCGGCTGAGTGGCGGGCGATTCGGACCGCGAGGCCGGACGAAACTTCGGGCGCACATCTTCATCGGCCAGATTGTACACCGTGCGAAACAACAGCAGGCTGACCGAACGCAAACCGTCAGAGTTGATTTTGTCGGCCTTATCGCTCGGCCGGTGATAATCGTCGTGCAGCCCCGTGTGCAGCATCACCACCGGAACCGACGCTGAGAAAAACGGGTGATGATCGCTGTCGGCTTTCATCAGCCAATCGAAATCGAGCGTCAGGCCAATTGGTTCATTATCACGGCTCAGCAGTTGTCGCCAGCCGTAACTGGTGCGGCCTCCGTAGACGATCACTCGGTTGTTCCGCAGCCGGCCAATCATATCGACGTTCACCACCGCCGCCACATTGGCCAGCGGCACCGTCGGGTGTTCGATCCAGTATTTCGAGCCTAGCAGGCCGGCTTCTTCGCCATCCCAGAGCGCAAACAGCACGCTGCGCTTGGGTGGCTCAGACAAATGAGAAAAAGCGATGGCCGTTTCCAGCACTCCGGCGTCGCCGCTGGCGTTGTCGTCGGCGCCGTTGTGAATCTGGCCGATTCCGCCGCGGCTGTTCGACGGCTTGCCGCGCCCCACATGATCGTAGTGTGCGGTGACCAGCACGTACTGCTTTTTGAGTTCCGGATCGCTCCCTTCGATCCAGCCGAGCAGATTTCGCGAGCTCGCCCCGAACGGCTGGAAATAGCCACCATTGGCGCCGCTCCCCCGTAAGTGAAACTGCTGAAATTGCTGCACCAAATAACTGCCCGCCGCCCGCCCACCGCGGCTGCCGGTTTCGCGCCCTTCCATGGCGTCGTCGGCCAGCACGTTCACGTAGTTCTGTGCATCGTCGGCCGTAATCGAATCCATCGCCGCCGCAATCGCACTGGCATCGGCAGCCGTGCTTTGCGAACTTTGGCACGACCAAAGCAGACCGATAAGAATTGCCGTCGGCAACAACAGACTGAAATGTTTCACGGTGAGACCAATCCGATTCCAACAATTTGAGAGCGCCATCGAAGACTTCCGCGATGAATGAAAGTTCCGGTTGAAGGTAACGAACCTGTTGCTACTGCAATCGCAATTCTGCCGATCATTCGTACCACGCACATAAAGATTACGACACGCCGCGAGCAAGTAAACCTTGTCGGATTAGCTGAAATCGAGATAATTCTCGGAGTCGCATCTATAGGTCGCTGGTCGTGCCGGGCACACTTGTGGCTGCCCCAGTGTATAGACGGCCGCTGTTGGTCAATTTGTCATCGATCCGCAGTGTCGCTAAACTGTACGCCTCCCCCGCCTCGTGGGGGCTATAACGAAATCACGCCTTGGTAGAGCTGTCGGCACACCTCATCTAGACGGCTCGGGAAAACAATCCAAAGGACATTTCTCGTCGAATGGTCACATGTGTTACTTTACCAAAGTAAACCTCCCTTCATCAAAAGTCATGAACGTAGCATTGATTCGGCGGTTAGTGATCCTGGTAATTTTAGCCGCAGCTTTCTGCGCTGTCGCTCTAGCCGTTGGTGATCGGCTAATTACTTGCGCATACTATCGCACGGGCCCAGAATGGTTAAATCGCCTCATCCAGAACACGGACAATGGGCCTCTGGATTATTATTTCAGGGCTGAGCGTGTGAGCCTGTGCAAGCTCTTGTAGACATTCACTGTCGGGCTTGGATTGGTTTGGATTTGCAAGCATCATAAGTTAGTGGAAAGTCACTTGCGAGAGTTCCTCCACGAGCGTAGTTCGCCGATCACCCTTGCGACATTAAGGATAGCAACATTCGTCGCCATCTTTTTTTCGGTGAACGTTGAGCAGACGAGTGTAATGGCTTCCCTGCCGCCCGAGCTCTTGCGTCTGCCAACCGCGGGTGGTCAATTGCTCGGTCTTTTTCAATTTTCGCCCACCGCTGTATCGTGGGCGGCGTGCATTCTGAAGCTTATCTGTCTTATCGGGATTCTGGGCATAGCAAGTCGTACTACTTCGTTACTGGCAACGGTTCTAGGGCTCTACGTTTTAGGAATCCCAGAATGCTTCGGTAAAGTCGATCACTACCATCATATACTCTGGATTTCAGCGTTGTTGTCCGTGAGTCCGTGCGGGGACGCACTATCGGTCGATTCACTTATTCTTGGCCGCGGTGGTTTTGCGGAAAGGTTAGTAGGGCCGGCGCCCGACATGAGATACGGTTTGCCGATTCGCTTCGTTTGGCTTCTCATTGGAGCACTCTACTTTTTTCGTAAGCGCTTCAGGAAACGCAACCGCAACTTGGCTGCCACAATCGGGATCGACAATGCGCTTCAAAGCGGAAGCCATGCCGTTCGGAACACACCGGTGCCAAATTCGGTCGTTTTAGAACACATATTGAAAATGCACCTCAACTCTCCATTTGAAGCGGGGCAAAGTTGACGCCCCCGTTCGGCTATTGACGGTAAATCTTGACTGTGAAATTCTGGACGGTTCGGCGGAAAAATGCTTGATCGGCCGAGCGCTCCGTGCTATGTTGTGCATCAGCTTCGCTTCGGTCGCAGTTCTAACTGCTACTCTTGCTCGATCTCGTTGAGCGTCACGATCGTATTGTCTGCCGGCTCCGAATATTAGGGCCGTGTTCTGTGGTTTGACTTGGCGTGGGCATCCCTTCTGCCAGTACTTGTTGTCGTGCAAGCCGCTCGCTAATGAACTCACGATTAACTCCATCAAGCGAAACCCCGGAGATTTGTCTCATGAGACTCTCGCGACCTTGCCTCGTTGTGTGGGTTATTGCATTTGGCGTGGCCGGCACAGCACAGGGGGGCGTCACGATCTTTGCTCAAGCCTCAACCAGCGCCCAATCTGGTACGACGGATAATAAATCCGATACTGACAACCGCCCAGTTAATGGCTTGCACATTGCGGCGAGCAGTGTAATGTCTCCGGGAGCGTCGGGAGCCTTGGCCAAAGCAAGCGCAGCGGCTCTTGCACAAGTTGGCAGTCTCGGCGTTTTTGTGGATGCCAATGTCCAGGGGGTCGCCGGCACATCGGGCGGTGGTGGAACTGCGAATGCTGTGTCCAAAGCAGAGTGGCGAGACACTAATGTGTCTTTTAATGTATCGGGCGCGGCTCAAGGAACTCCGTTTCTCGTACTGACGACCGTCAATATCGAGGGCTCTATGAATGCGGTTGCCACTAACGCTGCTCCGATTGTTAGCATCCCCCCCGAACCGAGCCTTCCAGAGTCAGACTCTGTGGCTGATGTGGCTTTGGATTTTATGTCCTTTAGTAGTGACTCTGTAGAGGTGCCACCAAGAAACGGTGGTCTTGGGTTCCGAGATGAAAACACGCTTCACGGTACTCATGATAGCGAACCCACACCATCGTCTATCGTCATACAGCACACCATGCGCGTTGGTGAACCGTACAGGATCGACTACTTCTTGCAACTTATTGCCAGTGCTTCTGCAGGTAGAGATACTGCCGCTGATGCCATTGGTATTTACTCTAATACTCTTTACTGGGGCGGTGTCCAAAGCGTCCAGAACGCGGTCACCGGTGAGTTCGTGACGGACTGGACGCTCACGTCCGAAGAATCCGGGTTCGATTATTCCCAGCCCTTTGCTGTACCGGAACCGTCGAGCATTCTGCTGCTGGGAACGGGGCTGTGTGCCTGGCTGGCGTGAGGACACAAGATTCGTCGGCAAAATGAGAAAGCCCTTCGACAAGCTGGCTGATGGATTTTATTTTTAAAATAATCGAGGTCACGCGATGTGATCTCAAATCCCAATAAAGTTGGTTTGCCGGCACTCGGCGCCCTAAGTCGTTCTGCCGAAAAATCTTCGGGCTACGGTATGTCTAATCTCATGTCTTCAAACAAAACCCCGAGTACCCGTCGAAAATTAGCTTCTCGGTGTCGCAGAATCCGTTCGCCCAGCTACCGTGACCAGCACCGGCGAGATTCGGGGTGTTCAACTAGCCAAGTGTCGGGAACTAGTGTCGCGGCCGCTAGCGGCGAGGCGGATGACAACCGGCACAGCACGTCGCGCAGGTAAGCCCATGGCTCGACTTGATTCGCTTTGCAGCTGGCCATGATGCTGAACAAGATGGCCGCAGTGTGGCCACCTCGATCATTGCCCAGAAATAACCAATTCTTGCGACCGATGGCACAGGGGCGCAAGGTCCGTTCAGCCAAATTATTGTCGATGGCCAGCGCGATCCTCGCAGTAGCGCGTTAAACCTTCCCAGCGCGGCAAAACGTAGTGGATCGCCTGGCCCACAGGACTTTTGGGCAAGACGCGCCCAGCAAGCGCCGTAAGCCACACGTGGAACTCGGCCAGCACAGGCGATGATCGTTCTCGCCGCATGAGCTGGCGGGCTTCGGCAGACATCGATTTTGCATCGCGTTCCACATCGTACAGTCGGGCAATGAACGCCAGCGCCGGATGCGCTTTGCGCGGCTGTGACTCTTTGGCCTCGAAGAACTTCCTCCGCGCATGTGCCCAGCAGAGCACTTGCTTGACGGTGCCTGCGGCGTAGATTCCATCGTAACCGGCAAAGGCATCGGCCTGCAGATAACCTTGATAATCTTTCAGAAAATTGGCCGGTCCGTCCCGTTTGCGGCTGGCAGTATAATCGTAGACGGAATAGGGATTTTGCGGATCGCCGCAGTAGACCCAAAATCTTCCGGTGCGGGTTTTGGGAAGCATGGGATTGAGCACACTCACCGGCGTGTCGTCAGTATGAATCACGTGGGAACGACGCACACGATCTACCATTAACTGGTACAACGGTTCCAGCAACTGGGCGGTGCAGCGTGCCCACCGGCAGAGCGTACTGCGTGATAATTCCACGCCGCCACGGGCGAACACGTCTTCCAAGCGATATAAAGGGAGATGATCGCTAAATTTGCCCACCGCCACTTGCGCCAACAAGCCCGGTCCCGGCAATCCTTTGTTGATCGGCTTGGCCGGCGGTTCGGCGATGGACACATGTTCCTGACAATGCCGGCAGGCATATTTCCAGCGGACATGCTCCAAAACCTTTAGCTGCGCCGGGACGAACTCCAGTTGTTCGCTTGTTTCGCAACCAATCCGCTGGCGTAACTGTCCGCAGCCTGGACAAAACTTCTCGTGCTCCGCCAGATCGTGCTCAATACGCTCCCGCGGCAAATCAGCTGGTAATTCATTACGTCCGCCGCCACGCCGGGCGTGAGATTGAACGTGGGTCTCCACCACGTCCAGCAAGAGTGGCGGCTCTTCTACCGCAGTGGCTGCGAACAGCGTCAATTGATTCGGATCGAGCCGTTCACTGCGGGGACCAAAACGGGCCCGCACCAGTTGGGCAACGTAATGTTCCAGTTGCGCCAGCTTGTGCTGCAAATCGTCAATGGTGGAGAATTGCTGCGCAATCAGCGCATGACAGGCGGTGACATCCTTTGGTAAAGAAGCGGCGTCCGTGCTCATGCCCTATTGAAACCACACTCCGTGGAAAAAGTTTCGCACTCGATTCAAGCTGGTTGTCGATAGCGCTTCCGTTGCCGTACGCTGCGAAGATCAACACCGCCGAGAATGAGCGATAATTGTGTCGCTGTCAGCGCCACGCTGCTAGACTCCGGTGGTACTGCTGGCAGTTGAAAGCGGCCGGCTTCGAGGCGTTTGTACCATTGGCAGAACCCATCGCCATCCCAGTACAGCAACTTCACCCGATCACGGCGGCGATTGATGAACATGTACAAGCCGCCGCTGGTGACTTCACGTCCGGCATGTTCCAAGGCTGCTTGCGCCAGTCGATCGAAGCCACGCCGCAGGTCCGTAGGCTGCGTGCATAGATAAATCTCCACCGGCAGGGCGAGGCTTAACATGATTCACGCAGCGCTGCGAGCAACGTGGAGAGAGTCACCCGATCAATGTTTGCTGCGAGACGAAGCATGACACCTGTGGGCATCAATATCTCGGCCGGATACGTGACTCCGGTTCCAAATTCTGCCAGCTTTACTGGAACGAACGCAGGAGTCAGTGTCCGACGCCGCCGTGGCGAATGCACTTTGGTTGGTTGGGCATCACGGCGGGCAAGCTCTCGCCGCCAATGCTGGTAAGTCGTCGCGACCAAGCCTTCCTTTGCACAAAACTCAGGGATCGTCAATCCGCTCTGTGTCCGCCGAGCAAGCGCCCTTCGCCAGAATCGTTCCCGTTTCGGATCCCGCTCGTGACCCGCCATAGTTCGTGCTCCCAAGGATTTCAATTTGGCGAAATCCTCAGCCTAGCACGAGCGTCAAGATGTGGTTGGTGGCGCACTTACCTTTTTTCCAGGATTCTGGAAATTTTGGATAGGAGGCTACTATTGGGGACTGTCTGACAACTTGCGAATTCTTCTGTATCAAAAGTGGGCATCGCTGGGTGACTGGAAGCCGCTTTTCCGGATCGATCGACACCCTGTACTTTTGAGTTTGTCCGGTATGGGGACGATCGCATTTGAAATGACGTTTTGGCTGCTAGTTCTCTTTCGGCGCACGAGACTAATTGCAGCCGTAACCGGGATAATCTTCCACAACATGACCGGCTTGTTTATGGGCATCACATTTTGGAATCTGCAGATCATGTATGTTGCGTTTATCCCCTGGGAGCGAATCGCGTCTGGCACGCAACCTCCATCAAGACCAGTCCGATATTGGCTCGTGCTCACAGTGGGCACTGCGCTGTTAATCACAAATCTGTCGCTGGGCGCGTTATGTATTGAAGCGGCATGGCCGTGTGCCTGTTATCCGACATTCGCCGGACCACCCACAGTTCAGCGGGGAGATATTGTTCACGACATCGTTATCGTACGGATCCTTCAAGATGGCACAGAGCAAGTAGTACCTAAGGAGAGAATCTTTCGTTACATACAACCACAGAGATTCGACGGATTGTTTGACGTTGCTCTTAGCCGCGGTCCGCAAGAAATGGAGTTGCTTGGCGAGACGCTTGGTCGCTTGCTTGGCGACGCGAAACTGCGCATATATCAAAGTAACGGCTCCTTTCTAGAGCCAGCAAATACCGAAAAGACTCTGTTGTGGCCAGCAAAGTAGTGATAATCACGATTGCAGCTTCTCTGCGGGGCTGGTTGTCCGTATTGTAAAATCAGAGGCAAGAGCGCCGCAGGCAAAAGCAGGCTTTGCGGACTCGCTGCACGCCGCGCAACGTAGGTGCGAAAACCGACACGCGAGTCGAGGAGGTAATAATGTTAGATAGGCAGAAGCTTTCAATAAAGCTTCTGCATTTGTTTCTGACCAGAGATGAGTTTTGGGCATGAGATATTTCCACTTTGTTCCCCGACTCGCAAGCTGCTTGCTGAGTATCCTCGCCATCTTGGTAATAGCCAGCCAGGCTCGTGCCACGATTTTCAATTCGTACCCGGGTCCGTACGTTGGCCCCATCGTGACCTATGGGAACGTCATCGAGGGCGACAACGACAACCCGCCGCCAGATGCAAGCCGGCTATTCGGCACTCCAAATCTGTCGGCCAACAGCCTTCAGTTCTCGCAGAACAACCTTCCATTGGGCACAGGACTCAATTTCCGAGTGGATGTCGGCGGCGCGATGCCCCTCCTGCTGAAGGACGGCACGTTGACGATGAACATCTCAGCGACCAATCAAGCTACCGGCAACATCAGCGCCTTCGTGATTTCCGAAGGCGGTAGTTACGGAATCCTGGGCGGTACGTTGGCCTCGCAGGTGAATGCCGCTCTGCAAATCCCGTTCAATGCAGCGGGCTACGCCGGAGGGCTGGGCATCACCGCGCTCAACGGTGTGGCGCTCCCCCAGATTATTCCGGTTCCTTACACCAAGGTCTTTGTCCCTGGACCTGGAACGATAGGTGCTTTCTCGGCTACGGCCAGCAGCATCACGTTCAGTGGTCCGGGAAATGGAACTTGGGCCGGCTTTGCAAGCTTTAACATCACAGCGGCATTGGTGGCGGCTGGAAAGAGCGGACAGCGTGTGACGGATCTCACCCTGACGCTGAACAACGTGCTCAGCGGAACGGCTGAACCGAACAGCATCGCCTTCATCGACAAAAAGAACATCTCGATCGGCGTACCAGCCCCGATTCCGGAACCCAGCACGGTCATCCTAGGGTTGATGGGTGTCGTTGGGTTACTGGTCGGTGGATGCCTGCTGCGGAAGGCAGGAATTGCCGAGTTCGGATAATAACCCCGATGGATTGGCGGCCGCTCGCCGGGCCGGTGCTCGAAATTGCATTGCCGGCGTCAGCGACCTCGACGGCAGTAATCTGTATTGGCTATCGGGCATCGCGACCGGGGCGCATTTTGCCCGAACCAATGCAGCTTTTCGGCGTCGGTTTTATTGGTTAGAATCCTTCGTCCGACATTCAGGATTGGCGGCGGATCAGAGTTAGATGGAGTCCGAGCACAGGAGACGGCAAAAACATTAAGAGCACAAGCAAAATGAACCACTGGGATTTCCTGGGGGCATAAGAAACAGGTATTTTCGGCAAAAGCGCGATCCTCCCTGTGTGCCCTGGGTCCCCCGTGGTTATTTTGTAACACGCAGCAAGAAGATCGACCTTCCGGAGAGGTGGCTGAGTGGTCGAAAGCGCCGGTTTGCTAAATCGGTGTGGGTGTCACAGCCCACCATGGGTTCGAATCCCATCCTCTCCGCTGACTCAAAAACGGTCGTCGCAAGGAACGATTTCAAAGTTACTTGCGACGATCGTTTTGATTGGCGCAGTTGACTGAGCCAATCACGTGGCAATCTCTGGGCCAACCGGGAACTGATGCCGCGGTTGTCAGCTATCTGAGCCAGACTGCAACAGGCACCAGCATCAAATGCTTGACGGCGAAGGAACAATCCGCCGAAGCAATTTGCGAGCGACAGAGATCTCTATGCCGCGCTCCGCAAGGCCGTAATTTCCTCATGGCTGCCACCTCGTGTCTGCAGTCGCATCGCTCGTTTGACGAGCAAGAGACCAACACCCAGCGCCAAGGCGAACTTTGGTAGAAAACTCAGCAACATCCAGAGTGGCGCGGAGGATAGGTCGAAGCCGATCATGAATTGTCCATTGCCGGGAGCGGTTGGCAAACTCCACGAGACATAAAACACGGCGCAGAACAAGGCGACCAAACAACAGGCCGCGATCGGCCAGCGCCAATTCAGAGTGTTGCATCGCGCCAGGCGGCAAATCAACAGATCAGTTCCTAATGGAGGCAGCACGATAACAACCCGGGCCAAAAGTGCCAGCATGATGCTGCCCAAGAGCGGATGGTCAAGTTCGACAAATCCTTCAAGCCATCCGCCAATTGCAGTGCCAAGTAGGCACAATGACAAAAAGATTGCCACCAGCTCCAAAATGATGAGCGGCAACGGCAAGACGAGAAACGTAAGAATTGGATGGCGGCCCAAGAAGCTGCGATTGTGATATTGTTTCGCAGCGAAGTCAGCCAATTGCACGGGATTTCCCAGTCGTTCCTGGAAATTCAGCACCCTGGCTGATTCCAGCTTCGGCGTCTTCACTTCCGACGTAATTGATTCTGGCTTCCTTGCCGTGTCCATGTCGGGACTCCTTTCGTCCTGAAGGTCCGCGAGGTGATCGTCCAGTTCTTCCAGCAATCGCTGGATGTAAGCGCGTGGCAATCCCTGCCGGCGCAATTCAGTCACAAGAAATTCACGTGACTGCTGGTTTTCCATCGCATCCTCTCAGCAGAATCTGATCGACCGCACCCACAACGCTGCGCCAGGTGGCAATGCTGCCAGCGAGTCGCTTGCGGCCTGCCGCGGTTATTCGGTAAACCACTCGGCTACGGCCGTTGACGATTTCGCGGCGGCTGGTCAAAAAATCGTCCTTTTCCAACCGATGCAGCACCGGATAGATGCAGCCTTCACCGAATTCGAGTATTTGTCCGGACGAATGCACGATCGCCCGCACCAGTTCGTAACCGTACATCGCCCGGCCTGTCAGCAATTGCAGCACCAGCAATTCCGGCACACCGTTGAGATAATCGGGATTCGAATTCTTCGTCATGGTGCGACTTATACCTCGAACTTCGATGTATGCAAATGTCAATCGGTTTGATTTAGCGGCCGGATGAAGTTTTTTCTTCTGCAGCTGGCATCCCATGCCGGTTCGGCCGCGATGCTATTGCACGTGCTTTTTTGGGACTGTCAAACATCACGGTTAGCACGCTGACGCACCTGGAACGATTTTTCTCTGTTATGATAAGCGGATGCCTCGATTTGCTATCAAAAACCTGTGGTTTGGAACCGCGCTGATTGCCTTTGGGATGAGCGGCCTGGCAATGGCGGCGGCAAATGACGAAATCCGTGAAGCGGATGTCATTATTTACGGTGGCACAAGTAGCGCTATCACTGCGGCGGTGCAAACGAAACACCTGGGAAAGAGCGTCATTGTCGTCAGCCCCGACAAACATCTGGGAGGCGTGACATGTGGCGGCCTCGGCTGGACTGACAACGGCAATAAGGCGGTCATCGGCGGTCTATCGCGCGAGTTCTACCATCGCATTTGGCAATATTATCAGCGGCGTGAAGCGTGGCCGTGGCAGAAACAAGCTGAATACCGAAATCAGGGGCAGAGCTCGTCGGCAGTCGACGAAAAAACGCAGACGATGTGGGTCTTTGAGTCCATGCTGCCGAGCAAGTGTTCGAGGCCTGGCTGGCCGAAGAAAACATTCCGCTGGTGCGCAATGCGTGGCTAAATCGAGAAAAAGGCGTAGCGAAAGCCGGTCCCCATATTACGTCGATTACCACGCTCGATGGTCAGACGTTTCGCGGCCAAATGTTCATTGATGCCACTTATGAAGGCGATTTAATGGCAGCGGCGGGTGTATCGTATCACGTGGGCCGGGAACCGCAAAGCGAATACGACGAGAAATGGAACGGCGTGCAAGTTGGCGTGCTGCACCACGATCACCACTTCCGCCGGCCTGTCGATCCGTATGTCGTCGTCGGCGATCCGACCAGTGGCTTACTGCCGCGCATCAGTTCCGATGCACCCGGTCAATACGGCTCGGGCGATCGCCGAGTGCAAGCATATTGCTTTCGTCTGTGCTTGACCGATGTTCCCGAGAATCGCGTGCCATTTCCCAAGCCTGATGGATACGACCCGAAGCAATACGAATTGCTGCTGCGGGTGTTCGACACCGGCTGGCGGGAAACCTTCAACAAATTCGACCCGCTTCCCAATCGTAAGACTGACGTCAACAATCACGGCCCATTCAGCACCGACAACATCGGCTGCAACTACGATTATCCCGATGCCTCGTACGAGCGCCGTCGCGAAATCATTCAGGAACACAAGTCGTATCAGCAGGGGCTGTTGTATTTTCTGGCCAACGATCCCCGTGTTCCCGATGAGGTGCGAACGAAAATGAGCCAGTGGGGGCTCGCCAAGGACGAATTCCCCGACACCGACCACTGGCCCCACCAGCTTTATATTCGTGAAGCCCGACGTATGATCGGCCAGTTTGTGATGACGGAGCACGAGTTGCTGAAACAGCGACCCACGCCCGATTCAATCGGCATGGGCTCTTACACGATCGATTCGCACAACGTGCAGCGTTACGTTACCCCTGACGGTCACGTCCAGAATGAAGGCGATATTGGTGTCAGTACGAAAGGTCCTTACGCCATTGGCTATGGTTCACTCGTGCCTAAACCAGCCGAGTGCGATAACTTGCTGGTGACCGTCTGCATTTCCAGCTCACATATTGCCTACGGTTCGGTCCGCATGGAGCCGGTGTTTATGATCCTGGGGCAAAGCGCCGCCACGGCCGCATCCATCGCCCTTGATGATCAGGTTGCTGTTCAACAGATTGCATACTCGAAGCTCCGCGAGCGATTGATTACAGATGGGCAGATTCTTGAATTCGATCCATCGCACGGCAGTGGTAAAGCGCAATGAGTCGAGTAAGTACTGACGGCCAAGTTATTTCAAATCAATTGTCGGCAAATTCGACGATAGAGACTTTCATACCGCGGTACAATGACGTCAGCGGAAAACCGGTCGTTCGCACAACGTTGTGCGGCATGGCCAAAGGCGACACGGCGATCGGCGTCCTTCATCAGCTCCTCCACAGCTTTCGCGAAAACGTCGACGTCGCCAAATGGCGTTAGCAGGCCCGTGGCATGATCGTCAATGACCTCTGGGATGCCCCCAACCCGCATGGCGACGCTCGGGCAGCCGAAGCACATGCCTTCGAGAATGCTCAGGCCGAAACTTTCGATCTCGGAGGTGAAGAGCCCGAGATCGGCGGCCTGGAGATAGTCTTCGATCTCAGTGACTTTCTCCCGCACAACCACACGGTCTGCCAGACCTAAGCGACGCACATCACCTTCGAAGGGAGCGAAATCGTCACCGGCAAGAATTAGCAGTTTGAACGCGTCGCTTGGACGAAGGTGGGCAACCGCTTCCAACAGCAAATCGATTCTCTTTACCGAGCGCAGGTTGGAGCTGTGGAATAGTAACAACTCTTTGTCGAGCTCCAACTCCCGCCGCACTTCTGCGCCGAACGACGGACGGGACGCGGGGCAAAGAAATTGTGAATCACTTCGATTGAGCGATCGACGCCCAATAGTCGTCTCGTCTCTTGCTTGAGGAAATCGGAAACGGCGGTCACCGCATCAGAGCAGGTTAGGGCGTGGCGAATCGCAGCAACGTAACCGGCGTCGCGACCTAGCAGCGTGGTATCGGTTCCGTGTAGCGTTGTGACAACGCGCGGCTGATGTTCTACCGGCAGCATGCTGCGAGCGAGAATAGCAGCGGTAGCATGAGGCACTGCATAATGGACATGCAGAATGTCGAGCTGATGCTGACGGCTGACTTCCGCCATTTTGACTGACAACGGCAGCGTGTAATCGGGGTATTTGAACAGCCCGTAGTCGTTAACATCCACTCGATGGAAGTGCAGCCGCGGCACAGCGAGCGGCAAACGGAAGGGGCGCTCGTAGCTAATGAAATGCACCTCATGGCCGCGCCGCGCCAGCTCTTCACCGAGCGCCGAAGCCAGTACACCGCTGCCACCAACTGTCGGATAGCAAGTAATGCCGATCTTGAGTGCGTTCTCGCTTCCCATGTTAAAAGCGGTTTGCGCCTCCGCTTAACTGAGCGAGCGATTCGAAGATCGGCGGATTGTTGGGATACAGAGCCACGGCATGGCCGACACCGGCTTGCAGTCCTTTCAAGCGCGCGCGAGTAAGCTGTAGCTCAACGTAGTTCCGCGCCCGTGTTTGCGAACCATGCGCTTCCATCGCTGCCGTCCAGTCGGCGATGATCTCAGGGTCAGAAATGTCGATGAGCACCGGCGAAATATCGCGCGGTTCCGCATCCGGAGAAACGGTATAGTACAGCAGTAGACCGATTGAGTGCGGAGGTTGGTCGCGCAGCTCTTGGACGCCGCCGTAACGGGCCAGTCGCATGGCATCGCACACCAATTTTCCCAGCCGGGCATGATCGGGATGCTGATTTTCGACCAGACTTGGGGCCAGCACAATTTGCGGCCGCACACGCCGCAGAATGCGTGCTAGTTTGATTGCATGAGCGGCACGTAATTCCAAATGAGCGTCGCCATCGAGTTCGAAGAACTCGACGGTTGGCGCAAGATTTCGGCTCCCTGTTGTGCTTCGCGAATTCGCTCTTCCGGTGTGCCGTGAGTCGCGGCCTCTCCGCGAGAACAGACAACGAAGTGTGCCGGCTGCCCGGCGCGGGTCGCCTTGGCGATGACCCCGCCGCAGGCGAATTCAATATCATCGGGGTGCGCGCCGAACGCCAGGAGCGGCGCAGGTTTCGCGTTAGAGTTTGGCATAGGCTTCCTCGGCGCCTCGATGGGGTCTCGTTCGACATAGGTTATCTCTGGCGCGTCTTCCTTACGAAGATAAAATTTCTCGCTGGCGCCGGCCACATAGTGAGTGCAGTGTATCACAGATTGCATCCACCGAAGCCGACTGTCGCGGGCCGGACTGATCTGATCTCGGTTGAACGGCGTTGGCGGCAGCGTAATGAAAGAGTCGCCTCCTTTGTGCAACTTCAACTCGCCATCCATCAACCGTGCCCGCACAATCTCACCGGAGTACGGGACATCAACAAAGAATTCTGACAACTCACAGGCCGCGCGACGGAAGTCAGGATCACTGGAACGGGCGATTCGAATGCCTTCAAGCAGGCCCAACCGACGATACATTTCCAAGCAGAAATCAGCTACGGTGATCGCGCTTGTTTGCTCAAACACCACAACCGAAGTGGAATCGACATATTCAGGCAAGATTCGCGCCATCCACTGCTGCCAACCTGACGAGACACGTTTCAGATAAAGCGGCGTGTATTTCTTCTGAATCTTGTTCTCAAATTCGAAGTTGAAGTGCACGACGTCGCCCAGCATCCGGTGCCGCAGCGTGGTTTTGGTCTCGCGCGGATCGTGATCGCTGTCGTGACAGAAATAGACGATTTCACCGCCGATTTCCGCCTGCAATCGCCGGGCGGTTTGAATCTTGGCGAACAAGTATCTCCGCGGGAAAAATCCGCACGGCTGTTGGCCGAAACAAATAACGGGCGTACTCATGCGGTGGGCGGCAAAGCGGTAAGGCGAACCGGTGGGCGGCAGAATGGTTGCAGCAGCATACTGAGCAAGATGCAGGATACGCAGCCAATTGGGTTATACCAAAGGTAACTGATCGGTGGCGAACCATAGCGCAATTCGTAGTGCATACAATAGAAATGTAAACCGATGACCAAAACCTGCGCAAATAAAGCGCCCCAAAAGGCTGCGTTTCCACCGACCCAGCGCACAAAAAAGCCGATCATGAATAAACCGAGCATGATCGGGTAGAAGATTGAACCAACAATATTGACCGCTTGGATCAGATTGTCGACTAGCGCCACATTCAACGCAAAGCCAATCGAAACGAGTCCCCACCCGACGGTGAACCATTTCGACGCTGTCAGGCACTGGGGATCGCTGGCAGCGGGCTTAATCAGGTGCCGATACAAATCAATCGTGGTTGTCGACGCCAACGCGTTCAGTTCTGCCGCTTTGGCCGACAATGCGGCGGCAAAAAAAGTGGCGATCAATAAGCCAATCAGTCCGTGCGGCAAATAGTCGAGAATGAATGTGATGAACACGTAATCGGAATCGCTGGTCTTCTTGTTGGGATCAACGACTTTTGCGGCTTGCAGGCGAATCGCATCCATATCTTGTTGCGCGGCAGCGGCGGATAAACGGGCCGCAGCCTCCACTTCCAGATTGCCGGAATGCCGAGCATCGAGCCACACTTGTAAATTCTGCCGTTGCTGCAGATGAGCCGTTTTAAATTTCGTTTCCAAATCGCTGAGTTGTTGACGATCGCCCTGTTCCGTTCGAAGTTTCCAGGCAACCTGATTGAAATAGACCGGCGGCTGCTCGAATAGATAAAACACAAACAACAATACTCCGAGCGATAAAATAAAAAACTGCATAGGGATTTTGAACACCGCATTAAACATCAACCCGAGCCGGCTTTCGCGTAGCGATGCTCCGGAAATGTACCGCTGCACTTGCGATTGATCCGCGCCAAAATACGCGAGCATCAGAAACGTAGCCGCCAAGGCGCCGCTCCAAAACGTGTAGCGATTGTTCCAATCGAACCGATAATCGACGGCCTGTAGTTTGTTGAATCCGCCGGCAAGCATTAGCGTGTCGGACAACGTGAGGCCCGAGGGCAATTTGCACCACAGCACGATGGCAGCGCCAATCATGCCGGAGAAGATCACGGCAATTTGCTGCTTCTGCGTTACATTTACGGCGTCGCTTCCGCCCAGCGCCGTGTAGGCAATGACCACCAGGCCGCTGCAAATGATCGTCACATCCAACCGCCAACCCATCACGGTCGACAGCACGATCGCCGGCGCGTAAATGGTAATGCCGGCGCCGATGCCGCGCTGCAACAGAAATACCGTGGCGCCCAATAGCCGTGTTTTTTTGTCGAATCGCTGTCCCAAATATTCGTAAGCCGTGTAAACCTTCAAGCTGCGATAAATCGGCAGGAATACGGCGGCAATTATCACTAGCGCCACCGGCATTCCAAAATAAAATTGCACGAAGCCAAGTCCGCTTTGGTAGCCCTGCCCCGGAGTCGAAAGAAACGTAACAGCACTGGCCTGTGTGGCCATGACCGACAGTCCGATGCTAAACCACCGGGTTTTACCCTGGCCTTTCAGAAATGTATCGAGCGTGCGTCGGTCGCGAGTGCGCCAAATTCCATAGCCCGCGATTCCCAAGATGGTGCCCAGCAGCACGACATAATCGAGTGCGTTCACAAAAACGCCCTCGAGAGCGCGGTCAGCAGCACGACCCAAACGATGAACGTGCCCAGCACAAAGGCGTACACCGCCGGCCAGGTGCGGAGTCCGGGCAAATCGGTCGTTTCATCTTCCGCCGCAGTTTGAGGTGTGGGAAGCGAATCGGTCATCGTATTCGCCGGCTTGTCGGGTTTCATTCTTTTCCAAGCGAAACCAGATTTGCGAAGAGCCGATATGCGCCTGGCACTCCGGCAGGAAGCTCTCGGAACCAAACCAGACTGGTGTACACAAAATTGCCGCGGCCATGTTTGGCGATCAAGATTCCGCCCTTGAGCGGGGCTTCGCCGGGATCGTTGCAGGCAATGATCGGCGTGAAATGGTCGTCCCACTCGTTCGGAAAATAAATGCCCCGTTCCTGAACCCAACCATTGAAATCGGCTGTTGTGATTTTATTGGGAACGTTGAGTGCCGGATGATCGGGCGCTAAAAACGTGACGGGCGATTGCTCGTCGGTTACCCGCTCCGACGAAATTCGCAAATCGTAGGGAGCAAGCTTGTTGGCTTTACTATCGGGTCGATTGTATTGCACAATTACGTTGCCCCCTGCCTCCACATACGCGAACAGGGCTGGCAAGTGCGGAGCCAAATCGGTTCGCACATTGAAGGCGCGGATGCCGAAGACGACAGCATCCAGGCCGTGTAGTCCTTCTTCGGTAAGGTCATTGGCACTGAGCTGATTGACCTTATAGCCCATTTGCGCCAAGCATTCGGCCACACTGTCGCCAGCGCCCGGCAAATAGCCCACCAAATGGCCGCGAATCGCCAAATCCAGCGCCACGGCTTTAAGTCTGGCCGAGGGCTGCAACAACAGCGGCGGAATGTGGTCGTAATGAATCTCCACGCGGCGATTGCTAAACGTCGCACCGTTGATGTCGGCCCGCGCAACAATATCGGCGGACTCTGCTTGCCGCGGCGGCGTCACGGTGAACGACACTTTGGCGGTGCTGCTAACCTCTGCAATCTGAAACGCTTGCGACGCCGGCGAAATTTTCCAGTCCGACGGCGCTTCAAGTTTTAGTTGGCCGTGAGCGCCGGCTCGCATGGCAACCACTTGCACCTGCACGGGCCGCGCCACCCCAGGGACAAAATTCTGCACGTCGTAATCGAAACTGAGCGCCACCGGTGCAACAATTTCCAACCGCCACCGAACCGCGGACTTGTCGCCTTTGGCGACGATCTCCACCGGTTCGTCGGGAAGCACCAGTTTCTGTCCGCGGACTTCGAACACCTGCTCGATCGGAAACGCCGGCGGATTCTCGGGCCGACCGATGAGCGTGGAATCTTGCACCTGATAAATGCCCACGTCTGGCGGCTCACGAAGCCAATACGGCTGGCTGAGTCCGACATCAGCAGAAATCGTTTGTGATGTTTCGCGCGTGGCGGGCTGGTTGGGGTGCAGTTCGATGGGTTCGTCCACGGCTTGCGAGATGCTGGGGTAGTGAACTCCCAGCCAGCGCACGGGCACATCGCTGCTTACGGACACGGCGTGTTGCATTTTAATGGATTCACCTGGCACAACTTCGGCATGGGCCACGGTGGTTTCAACGGTGAGGCCGAGGCAATTTTGCAGAATCTTATCCAACTGTTGACGTTTCAGTTCAACCAATCGATCCGACTGTAGTTTGACCAACTGGCTGCGAATCGCTAATAGATCAGACACACTCGCCGCCGGGTCTTGCGGATTGAATTTTGTGATGACGCTTTCGGTCAGCCGCCCAATTTCTGCTCCACCAGGAACGCGACTCCAGGTGGTATCGATGCCATCGAAAATGTCTTTCGTGGCCGGTTCGCCTGCCAAAAGCTGAAACGATTCCAACCGCGGGCCACCCCTTCCGCCACCACCGCCGAAATTGCCGAAGCCTTGTGTTTTGTGCATAGCCCGGCTGCGCCCGGCAATCTCCGCAAACGATTCGTTCAGTACGGGGTCGGTGCCGCTGATATCCATCCGCACCGCGGCCCCGGTCTCTGCACCGCCTTGCGCGCCGCGTCCTGGTCCACCGCCGTTCATTAAGACTCGTTTTGGTTGCCAGACGGTTAACTTTTTCAGTTGTTCGGGAAACGCCGTGGGATCGCCCGCCAATTTGAATGCTTCCACCGCCAGCACGGCAGACGCTGTGTGATGGCCGTGCGTACGGCTTGCTTCAGGGGAAAACCGCGTGACGATCACGTCGGGTTGAAACGTTCGGAGCACCCGCACAACGTCGGAAAGAACTTTTTGTTCGTCCCAAATTCTGAGCGTTTCTCGATAATCTTTCGAGAAACCAAAGTCGATGGCACGTGTGAAAAACTGCTGTCCACCATCGAGACGCCGGGCAGCCAGCAATTCCTGCGTGCGAATCAATCCCAATTCTTCGCCGAACTCCGGACCCAGCACGTTTTGGCCGCCGTCGCCGCGCGTGATCGACAAATAAGCCGTGCGGACATTGCGGCCTCGCGCCAGGTAGGTGATGAGTTGTGTATTCTCATCATCCGGATGGGCTGCAATGTGTAGCACGCTGCCCAGCTCTTGAAAGCCGCGCAGCTGTTGCAAAATGACAGAACCGGAAGACGAGTCACTCGCCACAGCGCAATTTTCAGACCCTGCCATCATCAGCACCGCAGCAGCCATAACACAAATGATGTCATGGAGACGGCGCCACAATTCTCTGTGTGGAATCTCTCGTTTCATGCGCGCAATTCGCACATCCTTCGATTTGTTGCGATCGGGGAGCGACGACACGGACTCCGGCTATTTCTTGATCGTGAACGGCACAGAGAATTGCGTACCTTCCCACATGATTTTGAGGAGGCCGCCGCCGGATGGGTTCTTCTCAATAGCCAGTGCGAGCTGATCGTTCGGCTTTTCCAGAGGTTCCTTCTTCAGATCGACTCGTGCCAGATCGTGTTTCTCGTCAACAGGAATTCCCCATTGCCCAAGTTTGGTGCTGATGGCCAGTTTAGCGCCGGTCTCATCGGGAACCATGTACAGCGTGTAAGCGCCTGCCGGCACCGTTGTTTCGCCCATCACAATCGGCTGCTGAGTAATGAGGAGTGTCGCTTCGTCGGCTCCTAGGCGCCACGCCTTGCTATTGGGCACCAATGTTCCCCAAATCTTGCGAATTTCGCCGCTCTTCGGATCCTTTGAATACGGGCGGCCATACACCAGCGTAACGCGGTTGCCGTCGATGACCGCGCTCGTCGTTTCATGCGGGCTGGTACGTTGCCGTTGCGCCATCGCTGGCACTGTGCTGAAAACCGCAATTGCGGTGACAACGAGAAAGACGAATTTGCGTGTGCTCATAAAATCTCCTGGAGTTACGACTTTCTTGGATTGAAGTGGTGGTGTGGACCGACGAACATTCATCCGACTTGCAGGTTCCGCAATCAAGCCGCAACGTGCGGCAAGGGGGCGAGAATTCTTTGGTGGGCTGGGCCAATTTACGAGCCCTATGCAAGACATCACTTTGGCTCGTGTTGGCTGATACCATTGGAGCTTATCAGTGCCGTACCGCAAGAGCAAGTATTTTCCACGCCGAGCGAAGATCGACTTGTCGGCGTGCCGACCAAAGCGATGGATGATCTCCGGAACGAGTCGACGCAGATGGTGCGCGACGCCGACGAGAAACCGACCGGGGAAATCAATCTGATATCCATGTTGTACCTCTTGCAGCTCAGGTTCGTCGATGTCCCTTCAGGTGCCGCTTGATACGAGAAAATCCTTGCCGGCTTCCGGTCCGTCAGGATACTCGCACTCCAACTGGTTCCCAGTTTAAGGGAGCAGGTGAGCTGCCAATTCCGGGGATGCGTCAGCCACCCGGATGCGAGAATTCCTGGGGCTCGGAGACCTCGAATCCAGGGTACCCCTTCGACCCCGCCCCCTGGGCATTTCACGGTAAATTGCGTCACTTTCCACAAAACGAAGAATAAGAATCGTTGCTTCTTGCGGGCTGACCGCTTATCATCTTGCGGTAAGGATGTCGGTCTCGGGGACGATTAGGGCTAGTGGGCGCTATAGACGTTGCCGCAGTTCTATTGGCCGCGGCATTTGAATTCGACGAGGGAGGCGTTATGCCGAACCAGAGCGATCAGGCAGCCGAGCCTGAAAACAAGAATGGGTTTTCGCGCCGCGGTTTTCTGCGCGGCGCAGGATTGACGGCCCTGGGAACCGTCGTCGAGTCGCGGCTGATGGAAGTCGCGAAGGCGGCTGATGCCGAGCAAACTGCCTCGAAGTTGGTTGGTCCAGGCCCGGAGCCAATCTCGCTCACGGTCAACGGTGAAACCAAGCAGCTCATGGTCGAGCCACGCACGACATTGCTAGATGCGCTGCGCAACCGGCTCGATATCACCGGCGCGAAAAAAGTTTGCGACCGAGGCACGTGCGGCGCATGCACCGTGATCAAAGACGGCCGGACAATCTACTCATGCACTGCACTAGCGATCGATTCACAGGGAAGCAAAATCACGACAATCGAGGGACTTGGCACTCCCGAGCATCTCAGTCCGGTGCAGGCGGCGTTTGTGCATAACGACGCGCAGCAGTGTGGGTTCTGCACCCCTGGCTTTGTCGTGGCCTGCACGGCGATGCTCAAATCGCACCCGAATCCAACCGCCGAACAAGTCCGACTCGGATTGGGCGGCAACCTCTGTCGCTGCGGCACTTATGCAGGCATCAAAGAGGCCGTCGTTGAAGCCGGTAAAAGAATGGGAGGCGCATCATGACCAGCATCAATTGGCCCCCGAAAGAGAAGCTGAAGCTGATTGGAACGCGAATCGATCGGCTTGATGGTCCGGACAAGTCGAGCGGTACAGCCAAGTACAGCCTCGATATCCAGCGTCCTGACATGCTCTACGGAAAGATTCTTGGCGCACCGATCGCCGCGGGTACGCTCAAATCGCTTGACACGAAGGCCGCTGAGGCGCTGGAAGGCGTCAAGGCTGTCCACGTCATGACGGAGCCGGGCAAGCCGATCAATTGGGCTGGCCAGGAGATTGTCGCACTCGCGGCAACCACCGAAGAGATTGCCGCTGAGGCGATCCGACTTATCAAGGCGGAATACGAGCATGGCCAGCCGCAGGTGGACGATTCTGATCCTAAAAAAGTCGAAGGGCGCCCCCGAACTCAGAGCGCCGGCAATCCCGATAAAGGTTTTGCCGATGCCGCTGCCACCGTCGAAGGTCGCTACGGCATTGCGTGCATCACGCATTGCTGTCTTGAACCGCACGGCCAGGTTTCAGAGTACAGTGCAAGCGGGATGAAGGTTTGGCCCTCCACACAGAGCGTATCCGGAGTCGCGGGTCAATTGACCGATGCGTCAGGTTTGCCTGCCAACAAAATTCAGATCGACTGCCAGTACATGGGCGGCGGTTTCGGCTCTAAGTTCGGCCCCGGCGCCTGGGGCGCGGCCGGCGTGATTCTGTCGAAAAAAGCGGGCAAGCCGGTGAAGTTGCTACTGGACCGTGACCTGGAACTAATGATCGCCGGCAATCGACCGTCGGCTTTTGCCGATGTGAAAGTCGCCTGCGACAAAGATGGTTTGGTAACCGCCTGGGATTCCAAAGTGTGGGGCTCAGGCGGCATGGGCAACTTCGGCGCGCCGCCGGTTCCGTATGTCTTCACCACCATTCCCAACCGCAACACGTCGTCGCAGGGAATCAAAACAAATCGTGGGCCTGTGCAAGCGTGGCGTGCGCCAGGTCACCCGCAAGGCTGCCTGATCACGATGTCGGCCATGGAAGATCTGGCCGCCAAGATCGGCATGGATGCGCTCGAGTTCTTTTTGAAGAACTTGGAGTTTGCGCCGCAAAATCTGCGCGATACCTATCGCGAAGAACTGGAGACGGCGGCACGATTGATCGACTACAAATCAAAAGCCCATCTACGCGGTGACAAGACCAAAGGACAAATCAAACGCGGTTTGGGTATTTCCTTGCACACCTGGGGTGGGCAAGGGCACAAAAGCGCTTGCGACGTGACCATCAATCCCGACGGTTCAGTGATCGCCAGCATCGGAACGCAGGACCTTGGCGTTGGCACGCGGACTTGTGTCGGAATTGTGGTGGCCGAATCGCTTGGACTGCCGCTCGAGGCGGTGCATGTGAATATCGGCCGCAATTCGTATCCTGCCGACGGGGCTTCCGGCGGCAGCACGACGATCGGAGGGATTTCATCGTCGTCACGGCGTGCGGCCATCGCTGCACTCAATGAACTTTTGAAGAAAGTTGCCGACGAGCTCAAAACTGACGCCGATAAATTGGAAGCCGTCGACGGCGCCATTCGCGAAATCGACAATCCGCAAAAGTCCGTCGCTTGGAAGGACGCTTGCAAGCTACTGGGACAAAACTCGATCACGCAGCAAGGGCAGCACACCCCGGGCGCACGCACGGAATTGACCGGCAGCGGCGTGGGGGGCGTGCAAATTGCCGATGTCTCGGTCGATATCGAGACCGGCTTGGTGACGATGAACGAAATCCTCGCTGTCCAAGATTGCGGCCTCATCATCGACCTGAAAACCGCGGAAAGTCAGGTGTACGGTGCCCTGATCATGGGTGTAACTTACGCACTGTTTGAAGAAGCAATTTACGATCCGACGACAGGCCGCATGCTAAATCCCGATATGGAGTTTTACCGGCTGGCCGGGCTTTCTGACGTCGGAAAATTGCGGGTCCACATGATGACCGGCAAAGGGTACGATGAACGTGGCGTCATCGGTCTGGGCGAACCGCCCGTGATTTCACCCGGCGCGGCCATCTCGAATGCCGTGGCGAACGCCATCGGAATCCGCGTGCCGACCTTGCCGCTGACAGCGGATCGCGTCCTTGCAGCACTACACAGTGGAGGGATCGCATGAACTCCTTTGAATATGCCAATCCAGCCGATCTAGAAAGCGCCCTTGGTTTTTTGAGCAGCAGCTTTGGCGAAACCGAAATTCTTGCCGGCGGCACCGATCTGGTGACCTCGCTCAAGCAAGGGCTGCTTTCCCCCAAACGGCTAGTTAACCTTAAGGGAATCTCAAGCCTTAAAGGAATTGAGATCAAAGGCGACGTGGTTCAAATTGGCGCCACGACGCCACTCGTGGACGTTCTTGAGCACGATCGCATCCGCAAAGAATTCCCCGCAATTACTCAGGCGATTGAAGGGATCGGCAGTCCTCAGATTATCGACATGGGCACCGCGGCGGGCGATCTCTGCCAGAGACCGCGATGCTGGTATTATCGACAAGGTTTCGGTCTGCTGGGCCAACTCGACGGCAAATCGCTAATTCCTGAGGGGGACAATCGGTATCACGCCATCTTCGGCAATGAGGGCCCGGCGTACTTTGTCAGCCCTTCGGCTATCGCGCCGCCGCTGATTGCTTTGGAAGCAACACTTGAGATCGTCGGTCCCGGTGCAAAAAGTAGGCAAGTTCCCGTAGCAGATTTCTTCCGCATTCCCAAGAATGCCGAAGAACGCGAGAACTTGCTGACGGCCAACGAAGTGATTGCCCGCATTTCAATTCCCGTCCGCGGTTTGGCCAATGCCACCTATGAAGTGCGTCAACGGAAAGGTCTCGATTGGCCTCTGGTGGCCGCGTCGGTTGCCTTTGGAGGCAAAAACGGGAAATCCGAAATTGTGCTCGGCCACGTGGCGCCAAAACCATGGCGCGTGCCGGAAGCTGCCGCGCTTTTGGACGACAAAATTCCGGACGAGCAGCTTGCGAGTCAGGCCGCAGAGGCCGCCACCAAGGGTGCCAAACCGCTCAGCAAAAACGCCTACAAGGTTCAATTGGTCAAAACGGCCGTCAAACGAGCTATTCTCGCAGCCGCCGAAAAACGAGAGGGTTAAAGCCATGTCGGACGATCCTTGGGCACGCCTGCGTGACCGCCATTGCCAGTGCCTGCGCTCGAAAGAAATGTTTTACGACAACGGTATCCCGCTGGAAGACCGCGGCTCAAGCGGAATCTTCTGGTGCAGCCAGACGCATAAGCCCCTGGGACCCGACGGCACAACCGTCAGCATGGAAGAGTGCGGCCCCCATCGGCCCTGCTACCGGCAGTAAACTGCATTGGCCCGCGCCGTGTCTGGCCCTATAATGAATGCCGGCGGATTTAGTACAATTAACGGCGGTATTTTCTGCCGTTTATCGAATTACGAGAATTGCTCAAAAGGAGACGTACGATGATCACGCGGCGAACCTTGCTGTGTGCGGCCTTGGCGGTGCTGGTCGCAAGCTTCGGAATTGTGAGCTTCGGAACGGTTACCGCACCTCCGACCACCGTCAGCGGCGATTACGTCGAGATTCGCTCCTGCGATGTTTACACGGGGCCATGCTTCGCCAACGGCGAGATGAATCTCGGCGGCCGCGAAGCGATCATGAGTTGGTCGATCCGCCAGGGCTCGTTTGATGGCGTCAAGCTCGATGGCTTAAGTGTGCTTGCCGTCGTGCAGGCCGATAATACTCTGGGCGACGTGAACAAATTCCCGCAAAAATCGCGCAGTGTGCTAATCGTCGATGCGGGGGCCAACGCCCAACAGCGCGATGCGCTGGTTCGCTTTGCGCAGAAAAAGGCCGGCGCCGTGCTGGGGCAGACCGTGCGCATCGATTCGGCGCCGGTGACAATCGATTCCTGTCCGCAATGCCTCAAGGGAGGCTGTGCCAAAGTGCAGGCCGGCGACCTGGTGGAGATTGAAACTCGCTGCTTGAATGGCAAAGACTGCGTGTGCGGAAATGAAGAACTGTTTTATCCGCCGCTGACCACGGTTACCAATGCCCGGCCTGCCTACACCACCGCCGCTGTGTTTCGCGGTCAGGGGCTGGACACAAAATTTGACGAAGCCAATCGCCGCAGCGCCTACTTAGCGTCGTTCAGCCAATAGCGCCCTGCGATTACAAAAATCGGAATATATATTTTCGCCGTGCAGGCGAAGCAACTTGGCTTCGCTTGCTACGGCGATTATTTTTTAGAGAAGGTGCGCTGACCGGAATGTGTCCGAATCCTTCCTTCATTGTCAAGGGAAATCACTGCCATGAGCCGTCTATCATCGATCCTTATTCTTGCCTTTGCCGCTGTTTGTGCTCTGTCAATGTCGGCTCCACTGTTGGCGGACGAGCCCGCTATGCTTAGTGTGGCCGCCGCCAAGCCGCCGGTGGAAGTCGCGGAACCGATTCGTGCCGCTCTCGACGACAAGGTACTTCGTCTTTCGACGGGCGACAAGCCGTTTTTCGAATTCTGGTTTCGCAAGCAACTGCCGCTCGCTAAAAAACCCACCGGCGGAACCTTGGCGCTCGATACGATGACCGAAGGCATCGTGCTCGGCGTCTTGCGAGTCGATACAGAGCGGCGCGACTTCCGCGACGAAGAGCTTCCCTCCGGCATCTACGTCGTGCGCCTTGGCATTCAGCCCGAGGACGGCAATCACCAAGGTGTGGCGCCCACCAGGACATTTGCACTTTTGATCCCTGCTAGGCAAGACACAAAGCTCGAACCCGTGCCGCACAAGGAACTGATGAAGGCTGCCGCCGCCATCAATGCCGCAAAGCACCCAAGTAATCTCAACTTGCAGCCAGTGGATGATATTAGCGGCGACTTCCCTCGGCTGGCAGAGCGCAACGACGGCCAACACAAGGTAGTTTTGCTGAAGCTGCCCGCGCGGATTGCCGAATCGGGCGACGAGACGACCCTGACTTTCGCGCTCGTCTATGCTGGGACTGGCCAGATTTAATCGTAAGAGCCGAATCCAGTTGGTTGAGACCGCCACGTACGTAGGGCGACGTCACCGGCTCGTTGCTGTCATCGCTTGGCCCGTTCGGCGCGAGCGACTCGAAACAGCGGTCACAACGTTCTGTAGGCCGATGAAGAGCAGAACCAGTAGCCCAACGACGATGCGCGTCCACCAGGAATTCAGGTCGCCTTTGAAGTTGATCAGGCTTTGAATCAGGCCCAAAATCAGCACTCCCACCGCCGTGCCACCGACAAAGCCGACCCCGCCTCGCAGCAGCGTGCCACCGATCACCACAGCGGCAATAGCGTCAAGCTCGAAGCCCACACATGACGCCGGATTGCCCGACTGCGTGTAAAACGTGTACACCACGCCTGCCAGCGCGGAACAAAAGCCTGAGAGCGCGTAAACCAGAATCTTCGTGCGCCCAATGGGCACGCCCATCAGCGTGGCCGAGGGCTCGTCGTCGCCAATCGCATATACCGCCCGTCCAAACCGGGTACAATGGGCGATAAAGATTCCCAGCAACAATGCGATCAGAAACGATGTTGCCGTAAACGGCACGGTGACGGCATCGGTAAGTCGAATCGCTAGCTGCTCATTGATCGTATGCTGATAAAATTCGTCCTTAATTCCCAACGACTTTGGGAAAACAACAAAACCCATGCCGCGCGAAAAACATGCCGGCCAGAGTGATCATAAACGGCGGCTGGCGGTAAAAATGGATAATGCATCCCATGATTGCGCCAAAACATGCGCCGACTGCCAAGGCCAGCGAGATCGCCGCCAGCGGAGGGACATTACACTCGATCAATCTGGCAATCAGAATACTGGTGGCGGCGACCACAGCGCCCACCGATAGATCGATTCCGCCCGAGAGAATTACGAACGTTGCTCCGACCGCCGCCACACCCAGGAATCCATTGTCGCCCACCAGATTCACTGCCACGCGCAACGAGCTAAAATTCCGGTAGCTCACGCATCCATACGTATACAACAATGCAAAAACCAGCACCGTGGCCAAGAGCGGAATATATTTTGGCCGGAGTTTCATGCTGGCCTCCTGACGAGAGAGCAGAGCAAGTCGAACCAGCGCTTCGTCTGCCGGCGAAACACTGGCGATTGCAACATGCACACGGCCAAAATCACAAGCGCCTTGGGGACCGGCGCCACATCGGAACTCACGCCCTGAGCATACATCGTTGTGGTCAACGTCTGAATAATCAGCGAGCCAATGATCGAGCCAATCAGATTAAAACGCCCACCAGTCAGCGCAGTACCACCGACCACTACGGCAACAATGGCATCCAGTTCCAGAAACAACCCGGCGTTGTTCGAATCCTGCGCCTTTAATGTTTGAAACGGCCAGCAACCCCGCTATCCCAGCACAAAGGCCGGAAAAAGTGTACACGATGAACTTCACCGCACGGCTGTTAATGCCCGAATAAAGCGTGGCCGTTTCGTTATCGCCAACGCATTCGATGAACAGGCCCCAGGCTGTCTGTCGCGTCCACAGTAGCGTGGCCAGCAGCATAGCGGCGACAATCCAGACGGGAAATGGCAACCCCAGCAGATGGCCGTTGCACAAATAGGTCAGCTTCGGATCATGGAACGTGATGATCTGGCCTTCCGTGATGAGCTGCGCTACGCCGCGGCCGGCGACCATCAATATCAGCGTCGCCACAATCGGCTGAATACGAAACACGCCAACCAACATGCCATTCCATGCGCCCGCTACCAACGACACGCCGATCGCGGCCAGGACAGCAATCGCAAAACTGCCGTCGGGCCGATTGATGAGCGTGGCAGCCACCGCGCCGGCAATGGCCATTACCGCACCGACCGAAAGATCGACGCCGCCGGTGGCAATCACCAGCGTCATACCCAGCGACAAGAGCATCACGATCGAGCCGTTCTTCAAAATGTCGATCAGCGAGCCAGATAAATAGCTGCCGTCTTCCACCTCGAAATTGAAAAAGCCGCGCGTAAAGATCAGGTTGAAAAGCAGCAACAATGCTAGCGCGGTCACCGGCCACAGGACTTTTAATTGCGCCCCCTGCCGTGCAAATTTGGTTGGTTCAGTTGCCATTGCTGGTGCTCGCAATGGTTTGCATGATGACTTGTTCGCTCACTTGCTCGCCTTCCAACTTGCCGACCATCGCTCGATCACGAAGCACATACACGCGGTCGCAAGTCCGCACCACTTCCTCCAGCTCGGAACTGATGAACAAGATCGACATGCCTTGCTGGCACAATGCGTCCACGAGCTTCTCGATTTCCGCTTTGGCGCCAACATCGATGCCGCGCGTTGGTTCGTCCAAGATAAACAGCCGCGGTTCGCTGGCCAGCCAGCGGGCCAGCAGCACCTTTTGCTGATTGCCACCACTGAGTTTCGCAATCGCTTGCTCTGGCGACGGTGTTTTGATGCCCAGCGCTTTGATGAAGCGATCGGCAATTTCCGTCTGGGCCGCGCGTGAAATCGCGCGCGACGGACCCCGGGATCCCTGCATCGCCAGAATAATGTTCTCGCGCACCGAAAGATCAGGAATGATTCCCTCGGTTTTGCGGTTTTCGGAAGTGAAAGCAAAGCCCGCTCGGATCGCGTTTTTGGGCGAACGCAACGTCAGCGGCTCGCCTTCCAGAAGCACTTTGCCCAGATCAGCGCGATCGATTCCAAAGAGCATCCGAGCCGTTTCCGTTCGGCCCGAGCCGAGCAATCCGGCTAGCCCAACGACTTCGCCGCGGCGGATAATTAAATTCACCGGGCCGATAAAGCCGCCCCGACCGAGCCCACGCGCTTCGACGAACGGAACGGAGTCAGAAACCTTTTGCTCGCTGTCGGTGGCAGAGTGCGAAGGATGTTTTGCTTCCTCGGCCACTTCCTTGCCGATCATTTTGCTAACCAATTTCAGCCGCGGCAATTCGACCGTGGCGAACGTTCCGACCAGCTTCCCGTCACGCAAAACCGTGATGCGATCGGTAACTGCATAGACCTGATCGAGAAAGTGCGTGACGAATACGATCCCCAGCCCCTCGGCCCGCAAACGCCGCAACACGGCGAATAGTTCTTCCACCTCGCGGGCATCCAGACTGGAAGTGGGCTCATCGAGGATCAACAGCTTAGCGGACGTATCCAACGCCCTCGCAATCGCCACCATTTGCTGAATGGCAATCGAGCAGCTGGCGAGTTCCTGCCAGACGTCGATCTCCAGATCCAACCGAGCTAGTGCCTCTTTTGCCCGGCGGCCCATCGCCTTCCAGCGAATGGTCCCCAAGCGTAGCGGCTCGCGGCCGAGGCAGATGTTTTCGGCGACCGAAAGATGAGGAATCAGGTTGACTTCTTGATAAACCGTACTGATCCCGAGTGTTTCAGCGGCTTTGGGAGAATGCGGATCGACTGGTTGCCCATCCAACAGCACTTGCCCACGATCACGGCGATGCACACCGGTGATCACTTTAATGAGCGTACTCTTGCCGGCGCCGTTTTCGCCCATCAGGGCATGGATTTCACCACGACGCACAGAAAAGTTCACGTCATCCAGCGCCTGCACGCCTGGAAATCGCTTGGAGATGCCCTGCGCTTCTAGTAAATCAATCTCGGCACTGGGCATGGGTGACGTTTTACTGGCGGTGAGGAAGGTACAATTCAAGCAGTTTAACAACCGCGACCACTTCGTCGTTCCCGGCCTGACAATCGCAAAGCAAGCTCCGTCGCTTCACGATTGCAGAAAGCAGTTCAGTATTTCCGATCTTTAATCACGTCTGCGGCCTGTTTCTGCTCGTAGACTGCTTCCTCAATCACAATTCGCTTGGGCAATTGCTTGCCGGCCTTAATTTCTTCGACGGCATCAAACAGTTGCGGACCCAGCAGCGGATTGCATTCGACGGTGCAGTTGAGTTTGCCATCGACCATGGCCTGAAACGCATCGTGTACGCCGTCGATCGAGACAATTTTGATTTGCGTGCCCGGCTTCACGCCGGCTTCTTCCATCGCCTGGATGGCGCCAAGCGCCATGTCGTCGTTGTGAGCAAATAAGACGTCGATCGATTTGCCCTCGGGGCTTTTGAGAAACGCCTCCATCACCTCCTTGCCTTTGGCACGCGTAAAGTCGCCAGTTTGGCTTTTGATAACCTTGAGATTTGGATATTTCGCAATGACTTCATTGAAACCCGTGTTGCGATCAATCGCCGGCGCAGAGCCAGGCGTCCCTTCAAGCACAGCGATGTTTGCTTTGCTTCCGGCGCCGACCTCCTTCACCACCCATTGCGCGGCACGGCGTCCTTCTTCCACAAAATCCGAACCGATGAAAGTGACGAACAGCGACGGGTCGTCCACTTCCACCGCCCGGTCGGTCAGCACGACGGGAATGTTCGCCGCCTTGATTTCCTTGAGCACCGGCTCCCAGCCGGTTTCCACGACGGGCGAGAAGGCAATCACATCCACTCCCTGAGCGATGAACGATCGAAGGGCCTTGATTTGGTTTTCCTGCTTCTGCTGCGCATCGGCGAATTTCAAGTCGATCTCACGTTTGGCCGCCTCGTCTTTGATGGACTGCGTGTTGGCAGTGCGCCATCCGCTTTCAGCGCCAATCTGCGAGAAGCCGACGACCGCTTTCGAGTGGCTAGCCTGCTTTCCGCACGATGCTAAAGGGGAGACGAGCGCGAGCAAGCAGCCCGCTAACAAGAATCGCTTCATTTTGATGTTCATGGCTTGCCAATGGTTGCTTGAATGATAGTTGGGCGAGAAACCAGAGATCGACCGGTGCTAGCCGCTGTGCGGAGCGCATTATACCACATTTTGCGAGTTCACGAATCTTGCTCGCACTAGCGGTCAGCCGCCACGCCCGATTGGTCATCGCGAATCCAAACGGCCGATCGGCCACTGCGGTTATTACGGGCATAATTCGGAATCGCCAACAGCGGCGAGCCGTCGACAGTCTCGGCTTTGATGACTACCACGCCTTGCAGCAATTCGGGCTTCCATTCGGTCGTCAGCGGCGAATTGGCTTTGAGTGTTGGTAAATTCTGGCCGTCCATCCCCGGATTATCGATGGCTTCGAAATTATAAACCAGTGGCCCCCTTCGCAAGGCAACCAGCCCGCGGTCGGCCGCTACTTTATCCAGCGCCTTGATTCGTTGCGGCTTCATCGGCAGCTCAAGCTCGATTTTGTCGCCTGCCTTCCAATCGCGGGTGATCACTGCATAACCGTTTTCGATTGACGGCATTAGCTTTTCGCCGTTCACCGACATCCACTTGATGCCATCAGAATCGGGCGTGCTGGTGTAAAGATCGCTGACGCTGCGCCTGGGCGACCGAATGCGGATTGAAAAGTGCTTCGGATCCTGCGGATTAACCGTGATGGTGACTTTCCCGTCCCATGGATAATTCGTGTCCTGCACCATTTGCACATTCGTGCCGGCGACATTCTCGACATTCACGGTGGTGCCGGCGAATAGATTCACGTACAAACTATCTGGACCGGTGGCGTACATCCACGTCGGCAACATTAGCAGCGTCCGTGAGATGTTTCCCACGCAACAGGGACATTGATGCCAAGCCGTGCGCATGCTACCGCGGTTTCCTGAAGTATCCAATGCGTTGACGTAGTAAAAATTGTGGCCATTCAAATCGGTGTCGCCGAGAATCGCGTTATAGAGGGTTTCCTCATACAGATCGGCGAACTTGGCGTCTTGATACGTCAGATTCATTTTGTACTGGAAGAACAACTCGGCCGTGCCGGAGCACGATTCGCAGTATGAATTGTTGCGGAGCGAATAATTCGGCCCGAAGCCCTCGGAAGTTTCCCCGGAGCCGATGCCGCCGGTGACGTAATACTTCTTGTTGACGATGTTGTCCCAGATGGAATTGACCGCGCTCTGGTAATCCAGATCGTGGGTCATCATCGCGATGTCGGCCATGCCGGAATAGAAATACGCGGCACGGACAGCGTGACCGACAGCCTCGTACTGCTGAACCGCCGGCAGATGGCTTTGATCGTACTGGCTGCCACCGCGCCGGGAATCGATCAGGAATCGCGCTAGTTCCGTGTACTTATCGCCTTTCCCCCCTCCTTCCACGTGGTCAACCATGCGGGCAAACCGCACCAAAGCTTGCTCCATTTCCTGATGGCCATCGTACCAGGGCTTTTTCGGCGGGGGACCGATGTTGTCGTACCAGCAGTCGGCTAGTTTTTTGGCGGCGTCGTACAGCCGCGTATCTTTGCCGCTCGTCATATTGTAGTGCGAAATAGCCGCTTCCAAGAAATAGCCTGCGACATAGCCTTCATGTTCGCCTCGACCCTGAGGACTCCAGTGCGGCGGTGATTTGCCGTTCTCGCGCGGTGTGCCCAGAGTGAAGCGAGTTTGCAAATAACCGTCGGGCTCTTGCGCCGCCAGGATAATGGGAATCCATTCCTCGATTTTGTCTCGCATCACCTTTTGCGCTTGGGCGATTTCCTCGTCGCCCTGCGGATCGACCATCTGGGCAATGCACATCGATTCCAGCGTGTTGTAAACCCATGCATTCGAGAACGGATAACCGACGTGTGGCTTGGCAGGCTCGCCGCGAAGTTTCTTGCCTGCTTCGATCAGATTGCCAATGCCACCCTGTGGAAGATCTAGTTTATCGATCTCGGTATAACAGTGCGGAATCCAATTAACGATCAGCGCCCTGGCGCGGCCCGTCCACAGCGGGCCGCTGATTTTGTACGGCATCGTATAAACCGGCTCCAAATGCGCCGCCGAAGCCGCAGGCTCGACCCGAACGTGAAGTGTATCGGCAGCGGACAAATCGCCGGCACCAGCGGTGAACTTCAGCGTGTAGTCGCCCACCGCGGAGAATGCGGCACGAGTGAGTGGCGAATGCTCGTCGTCGAAACGAACTTCGCCGGGGCCTGCCTCTTTACTCCACGCGACCTTCGAATCTACGCCACTGAGCTCGTGAACTGCGCCGTTGAGATAAGTCTTAGCGCCCATTACGGCAACGCGGTCGACACCGGCCTTCACCATCGGCGGAAACTTCGGCGATTTGCCGGAATCGAACACACGGAATTCGATAATGCCGGTCGCAATCGGACGGCGTGCGCTGCTGTCGACCTCCAAGCGAATCTTTGTAGTAGTGATTTCATCAAAGGTCGTTACATTCCAAATGTCCTGGGTGACGCCAAGACCCCGGGCGTTGGGAACTTCGACATAATCTGTGCCGTTGAAGTATTCCAAGCGACAGGCCCTGGGGAGGTGAATGTCGCGGCCGTCGACCCACCAGTAAACGTCTGCCTTATTGGTACTAATCGGCTTGGGCCAAGTGTACTCTACCCATTCCGTCTCGGCCCGTGTCGGGTCACCCCAGTTGCCATAGGTTTGCCGCGAAACGCGCGGATTCTCGCCGTCGTTGATCGCGGAAATCGTGGTGTCACCCGAAGTGAACGAGGCGGTCGGCGTGGCGACCAAGGCGAGATTCACGAGTTCGGCGTTATCATCCACCAGCCTCGGCAAATTGCGTCCCCGAAAACCGCCATTTTGCGCGACGGCCCTTTCCCAGCTGAAGAGCAGGACGATCGCCAGGCAACTTGCCAAACGCAATGGAATCTTCTTCACGGGACGTCTCCTCAATCAGGAATTACGGATGGCATTACGAAGTCACAATGCAGTGAACGTGAACTGCTGAGCCAAGACGGTCTGGCTTCGATTTCATATCAAACTGATTGACATTTACGCTGCGACGAACGACGATTCATTTCGGTTCGGCGGGATTAGGCAGTTTTCGAAACAAGGAAACCCGGTATGAAACGCGCATTGATGGTTTGGATTGCAGTTGTTTGCTCGTCGGCCGCGATATCCGTTCACGGAAGTGCCGCTGAAACCACTGGCACTGGTTCAACGTCTTCCCCTTCTGCATACGCTGAATCGCATGATCAAATCCCCGCCGTGACCGCGCCCCCCGAGTCGTACTTTGAAAAAGTCGCAGAGCGCAATCGCAATGCCGCCCGCGAGTTCTACAAAAAGTACATCGACATCCGCGGCCTCCCTTGCACCGCATCGTCCGACGTTGCCGACGAAGCGCTACTGCGCACGTACCAGATCGTCACGCACATGCTAGCCGGTCGGCCAGACGTCATTGAAGCGATGGCGAAGAATGGCACACGGCTGATCATCATCGGCAAAGACCAAGTGTATACAGATATGCCGGAATATAAAAGCGCCCGGAACCCGGAATATTTGAACGAACGCGTGCGGGGCACCGGGGGCTTCGATATCACGAGCTTTGGCGAAGAGAACCTGCTCAACCTGCCCATCGATCGCTATGACGATGAGAGCATCGCCGTCCACGAGTTTTGCCACACCATCGACTCGGCCCTTCAGCGAATCGACCCCACGTGGGGCAATCGGCGCAACCCCGGGCGGCTCGCGAAAACCTATCAAAACGCGGTCGATAAAGGCTTGTGGAAATACGCCTATACCGGCTCAAACCAAGCGGAATACTGGGCGGAAATTTGCCAATCGTATTTCGACTGCAATCGCGTCAACAACTGGAATCACGCCGCCATTGCGACGCGCGAGCAACTGAAGGAATACGATCCAGTGGGATATGAGCTGGTGCGAACCACTTTCAAACTCACGCCGGAAAACGATTGGCGGTTTATCCCCCTGCGTAAACAACCCAGCGTGATTGCGCCGCCAGCCCGGTTCAACATCTATCCATACTACACCAAATTCACTTGGGCACGCGAGTTCCCGGTCATCGGGTCATCGAAGGTGAGCGACGAAGCGCTGTTCAAAGCGAACGACACCATTCGCAAAATGTTCGCCTATCGCCACGACATTCTCAAAGCGCTAATTAACGATGGCGCAAAGATGGTGGTGCTCGGTCCTGGAGAACACCTGGCCGATCTCCCCGAATTCAAAGACGCGAAAGAGCAGGCTGGCTTCGATAACGTCCGCTACTTTGATTACACTCCGGACAAAAAACTGTTGATCGTGCCCGAGGAAAATGTATTGGGCAGCCCCGGCGATCCGTGTGCAAGTAAGTCACTAGTCGTGAGCGCTTTTGCCAAAGGTTTGTACAACGCGACCGGCTTGCGTGAGCCCGATCCGAAATTCGACGAGGTGCGCCGCGATTCGCAGCAGTATGAACAACGCCTTTTATGGAACAAGGCTCCTGAGCCAATCAAACGATTGGACGTCAATTTCGATCTTAAGCTGCGAAAGGCCTTTGACAACGCAACCGGTAAGGACTTGTGGAAGGGCACGCCCGCTGCACAGGACCGTGTTGAATACTGGGCAGTTGGTGTAGAAGCGTATTTCGACGCCGCGGGTACCGAATTTACGCCCAATGATGCTGAGCATCCCATCGTCACCCGCGAGATGTTGAAAGCGTACGACCCTGATTTATATTCACTCGTAGGTGAAACAATGCTCTATGGCAGCCATCAGGATTGGCGCTACAAACGTTAGTACCGAGCAGCGTTCTAAACCTCTATCGGCTGCACTCGCCGGATCGTCGCCAAAATCAAGAAAAAGGCAATAATGTGGAACGAACTCGTCAATCCAAAGACGATCACATAGCCGTGTTCGCGGCCCAAAGCGTCGAGTAAACCGCCGGCGACCAAATTGAAAATCACGCCCCCCATCGCGCCGCCGAAGCCGACCATTCCGGCTACGCTGCCCACCAGCCGACGCGGAAACATGTCGACCGGCAGCGTCATCACCAGCGTCGACCACGATTGCTGACCAAAAAACGCCAGGCTGAACAGCACGATCGCTGCGTTGGCCGGGCTGCGCGTCACCAAAAACACCCACGGCATGCAGGCAGCACTCAGCCCCAGCGCAAGTTTACGGGAAAAGTTCACGGAATATCCGCGCGTCAACAGCCACGCCGAAAAGCCTCCGCCGAACAAGCTACCGATGCCAGAAGCAGCGTAGGGAATCCAAGCATAATACCCAACATCCTTGATCTCAAAATGATGGATATCGCGCAGATATTTCGGCAGCCATTGCGAATAGTAGAACCAGGCGGAATCACTCAAGCACTTAGCAATCACTAAACCCCACACTTGCGGTAATGCGAGCAAATCCAACCAGCCCGATTGGACTGGTGCAACTGCGGATTGATCGAGCACTTCTTTAATTTCCTCGCGCTCCTCTGCTGACAGCCGCGGGTCTTGCGCCGGAGGATAGTATTCCCACAGCCACCACGCAGTCCACAGCAGACCGATTCCGCCGGCGACAAAAAACGGCCAGCGCCAATTTGAAACGGCGACGATGGCCGCAACTGTCGGCGCCGCCATGACGGCTCCCACGGCAGTTCCCGCATTAAATAGTCCGATGGCTGCGGAACGCTCGCGCACTGGAAACCATTCCGCCACGGCCTTCGTGGCGGCCGGAATGCCGCCGCCTTCGCCTAATCCCAAGAGAAATCGACACACCGCAAGGAAAAACAGTCCGCTCGCGAGTCCATGACTGGCACAAGCTAGCGACCAAAGTACCATCGTCCAGAAAAACGCTCGCCGCGTGCCCAACACATCCACCAGCTTACCACCGCCCAAGTACATCAAGGCGTACGACAAATAAAATACCGAAACCAAGCGGCCAAACGCTGCATCGGAAATCGGCATCTCTTCGCGGATAGCCCCCTCAGCCACCGGCAGCGTTTGGCGGTCGAAATAGCTGATGGCAATGGCCGCGGTCACCAGAATTGCAATTGACCAGCGGCGGGATGGCATAGTTAACATTAATCGATTGCGGTGGTATCCTGCTATGCTGAACGATGCAACGCTTCCAATTCAAGGAGATCCCTATGCAAGTCTTCACTCGCGTCACTAGTGTAGCGTTGTTGCTTGTGTCTGCAACCTTGGCTGATACTCAAACGATAGCCGAACCCGCGGGCGGCACGAACTTGCCAACGCCCGGCACGCGCGGCAATGCCGACAACGTGCCGCTGCTCGATGCTAAAAAAGACGCTAAAGGCAACCCGATTCGCTTGGCCAAAGCCACCGGTCACGTTTCCAACTACAGCGAAGACAAAATTCCGCCGTACACGCTGCCCGATCCTCTCGTAACGAGCGACGGCAAGCCGGTGACCACCGCCGATATGTGGTTCAAAGTCCGCCGGCCGGAGATTCTGAAGTTTTATGAAAACGAAATTTACGGCCGAGTGCCGGAGCATGCTCCCAAAGTGACTTGGGAAGTGACAGAGACCGTTAACGGAGATGCTGCCGATAACCATAGTGCGGGCACGATCAAGCACGTCGTCGGCCGCATCGGCGACAAACCGGACGGACCAAAGATCAATCTCACCGTCTACTTGCCGGCGGGCACGAAGGAACCGGTATCGATGCTGCTCAACATCTCGTTCGGCTTTCCGATCGGTGGAGCGAAAACCGCGAAGGGTCCGCCGCGCACTGCGTTCGATCCGATCGCCGAAGTACTGGGTCGCGGCTGGGGATACGCCACGTTCGCGTACACCGATGTGCAGCCCGACCGCGCGAACACGTCGAATCAAGGCGTCATCGGCATGACACTCAAAGAAGGCCAAGAAAAACCGGCGCCAAACGAATGGGGCAGCATCAGCGCTTGGGCTTGGGGCATCAGCCGCGTCATCGATTATCTGGAAACCGAGCAAGGGGTGAATCCGAAGCAAATCGCCATCAATGGCGTTTCGCGCTTGGGTAAAACCGTCCTCTGGGCTGGCGCGCAAGATCCACGCGTGGCCGCAGTGTTTTCGGTCGTCTCCGGTGAAATGGGCGCCGCACTCATCCGCCGCGATTGGGGCGAAACGCTCGACGACATGGCTCAAAACTTCCCCTGGCAATTCGCCGGCAATATGCCCAAATGGGCCGGCCGCTGGAACGAGCTGCCCGTCGATCAGCACATGCTCATCGCGCTCTCCGCGCCGCGACCGGTCTACGTTAACGGGGGACTGACCGATCAGTGGTCCGATCCCAAGGGCGAGTTCCTCTCGATGGTGGCTGCCGGCCCGGTCTATCGGTTGCTTGGCGGGAAAGATTTGGGCGTTACCGAACTACCGCCGCTCGACAGTCCGATCATCACCGGTGACCTCGCATTCCACTACCATTCCAGCGGCCATACCGCTGTGCCAGCCGATTGGAAGGCATTCCTCGATTTCGCGGAGCGACATTTCAAAGAGTCGGCGGCGAGATAATCGATTCGTTACAGTCAGAATTGATGTTCCGATTGATTCGTGCTCCCGCTTCCGCAACAATCCACTGCGATTCGGCGGATAATCGGATTGCTTTAGCCATGACACGAAGTTGAACGTCATTATGCGATACGAACCCTTTGATGTCCGACTGTTCGAGCACAACCGTCAGCGATTGCGCGAGCAGCTTTTGCCCAATTCTCTGGCGATCGTAAATGCCAACGATGTGCAGCCTACCACCACAGACGGCATCATGCCGTACTATCCCAACTCCGACCTGTTTTACCTGTCCGGGATTGCGCAAGAAGAAACTGTGTTGCTTCTCGCGCCGGATGCCCACGACGAAGCACTGCGCGAAGTGCTGTTTTTGCGGGAGCCAAACGAGCTGCTTAAGATTTGGGAAGGACACAAACTCTCGAAGGACGAAGGCCGCAAGATTTCGGGCATCAAGAACGTAAAGTGGCTTTCGCAGTTTGAACGAACTTGGCACCAGCTGATGTGCGAGGTTGACAACGTTTATCTCAACCTGAACGAGCATTACCGGGCATCGATCGATGTGGCTACTCGCGATAACCGATTTGTTCATGAGTGTCAGGTCCGGTATCCGCTGCATCAGTATCATCGGCTAGGCCGCATCATGCACGAATTGCGCGGCGTAAAAAGCGAGTGGGAAGTAAAAGCCCTTCGCAAGGCGATTGAAATTACCGACGCTGGGTTCCGCCGGGTGATGAAATTCGTTCGTCCAGGCGTTAGCGAAACCGAAGTGGAAGCGGAATTCGCCCACGAGTTCATTCGCCGCGGCGGCAAATTCGCGTTCGGTCCGATCATCGCCTCAGGCGCGAATGCCTGCGTGCTGCACTACGAATCGAACGATCAGATTTGTAAAGACGGTGATTTACTTCTCTTAGACGTTGCGGCAGCTTACGGCAATTACAACGCCGATATTACCCGCACTATTCCCGTCAACGGCAAATTCACACCACGGCAAATGCAGGTCTACAATGCGGTTTTGCGGGTGCTGCGCGATTCAACAACCCGGGCCACCGTTGGCAAACTGCATCGCGATTGGCAACGAGAAGCTCAGCAGCAAATGAATCAGGAACTGCTGCAACTCGGGCTCATTCAGAAGGCCGACATCGATAAGCAAACCGTCGAAGAGCCCGCCTGCAAAAAATACTTCATGCACGGACTGGGGCACTCGTTAGGCTTGGGCGTGCATGATTATGGTGTCTCCACGAAACCGTTCGAGGCCGGCTGGGTGCTAACTGTCGAACCCGGCATTTATATTCCCGAGGAAGGCTTTGCGGTGCGACTGGAGAACGATATTCTGCTGACGGATTCAGGCCCGGTGGACCTGTCAACGGAAATTCCGATCGAGGCGGAAGAGATTGAATCGATGATGAAAGGATAACCCAAGCCCAGGGGTTGCAACTGCTGGGCTTGCTTTTACTCCACCGCAACCTATCGATCACGGAGTCGCGAATGCCGCCGCACTGGCAAGGCGTATTTCCTGCCGTCACCACACAGCTTCATCAAGACGAATCGCTCGATCTCGATGCCACCGCGCGACACATCGAAGTGCTGATTGAATCAGGAATCAGCGGGCTCGTGATGTGCGGTTCACTGGGCGAGAATCAAGTTTTCGACCCCGCCGAGAAGCGCCAGGTGGTCGAACTCGGCGTAAATGTTGCCCGAGGACGCATTCCCGTACTGTGTGGCGTGGCCGAAACCAGCGTACGGCTTGCGCAGGCTTACATGAGCGACTGCGAACGGCTTGGCGTCAGCGGCTTCATGGTCATGCCGGCCATGATTTACCGGGCTGATCTGCGTGAGGCGACCACTTATTTCCGCACGCTGGCCGCTTCGACCAAATTGCCATGGATGCTCTACAACAACCCAGTCGGTTATCCGATCGACATCACGCCGCAGACGTTGGCTGAACTGGCCGACATGAAAAATCTTGTGGCCGTGAAAGAAAGTTCGGCCGATCCTCGCCGCATCACGGAAATTCACAACGTGATCGGCGGTAGATTTGCGATCTTCATTGGAGTTGACGATCTCGCATTGGAGACTTCCATTCTTGGCATTGACGGCTGGGTGGCCGGCGCGGGAATCGCGTTTCCGTTTGAAAATCAGCACTTTTGGGAACTGACTCGCGCCGGTCGCTGGGATGAGGCCCGAACGTTGTATCGCTGGTTTCAACCACTTTTGAAGCTGGACACGCATCCCAAATTCATCCAGTACTTGAAACTCGCTGTGCAAGAAGCCGGACTTGGCGCCGAATGGGTCCGGGCCCCGCGTTTGACGTTGGTCGGAGAAGAGCGCGAGCGGGTCCTGCGCATCATTCACGACGGCATCGCCAAGCGTCCAGCCATGGACAAGAAAGTCGGTACCCGCTGATGCAATCTGAAGCTTCTAGCGGGCCGCTGCGCCTGCCGCGTTCCACATGGTTCATCGTCAGTACGGAAGCGTGCGAAAGATTTAGCTTCTATGGCATGACGTCGATTCTGACGCTGTATTTACAAAACCAACTGGCGATGGGAGAAGACGGCGCGAAGGAACGCGTTCATCTGTTCTATGCCGCGGTCTACTATCTGCCGCTATTGGGCGGCTGGCTGGCTGACAAGTATTTCGGCCGCTATCGGACAATCTTGTTTTTGTCGCTCTTCTACTGCTTGGGACACGGCGCGCTCGCGCTATTCGAGGGCAAACTGTGGGGCGTTTACACGGGGTTGGCTTTAATTGCCGTGGGCGCCGGCGGCATTAAGCCGTGTGTTTCTGCATTTGTGGCTGACCAATTCACCTCGCTTGATGAACGCGGATTGGCAAAGGTTTACGGAATTTTCTACTGGGCCGTGAACTTGGGCGCCGCATTGGCGTTTGCGATCATTCCTGCCGTGGCAGATAACCCGAATCTCGGCTTCCGCTGGGCGTTTGGCATTCCCGGCATATTTATGGCGATCGCCGCGCTCGTGTTTTTGATGGGCACCCCTCTCTATATCAGGCGTCCGCCACAGGTCAAAACCGACGTCAATATCGACCCCATTCAGCGCCTTGAAGATCGAAACACGCTGCTGCGAATTCTCTTCGTACTAAGCCCACTCGTCATTTTTTGGGCCTTGTACTATCAGCTGAATTCTTCATGGGTGCAGCAAGGCACCGGCATGCAGCCTTATTTTCTATTCGGGGGACCAGAAGACGATTTCAGCTACAAAGTCGATGCCCAGCGCATTCAAGCGACAAGTGCGGTACTCATCTTGATCCTTGTTCCTTTCATGAGCTTCGTTGGTTATCCGCTGATGCGCCGCCTGGGTTTGCCCACAACACGGACCGGAAGAATTGCAATCGGGATGTTGGCTACCGCATTTGCGTTTTGCGTGAGCGGCGTCTTGCAGAGCTTTTTGGATGGCGGTGCAAAGCTATCCATTTTGTGGCAACTCGTGCCCTACGTCCCACTGGAAATTGGCGAAGTCATGGTAAGCGTCACGGGTCTGGAGTTTGCCTATGCCAACGCACCTGCAAGAATGAAAAGCGTGGTAATGGGCATTTGGTTCTGCATTACCGCCACTGGAAATTTTCTTGTTGCTCTGCTGACCAGCCTGATTGGCACAGCCACAGTCAATTCCGATGGCGTGATCAAGATTCCCGATGATCATCGGCCTTTCCACATGACATCGGCGGCCCAATTTTATTTTTACGCGGGACTAATGGTGTGCGGGGCCGCCGCATTTGCGTTGATCTCCAAATGGTTGATGAAAGAACCGTCGCAAATTGAACAAGCGCCACTTCGAAACTGAAAGTCCGCACAATTAATCTCCTGACATGAATCGCCAGCATTCTCGCATCTCAATCATCGACTCTCACACTGCCGGCGAACCGACGCGGGTCGTCATTGATGGCGCGCCTGATTTGGGCCTCGGCAGCGTGGCTGATCGACTGCACGTGCTGCAGACCCAACACGATTGGCTGCGAACATCGGCCATCAACGAACCGCGCGGGTCCGATGTCTTAGTTGGCGCCTTGCTTTGCCCGCCTGCCGATCCCACGTGCGCCATAGGCGTCATCTTTTTCAACAACGTCGGTTACATCGGAATGTGCGGCCACGGCACCATTGGCGTGGTTACGACACTCGCGCATTTGGGACGAATCCAGCCGGGTACTCACCGGCTGGAAACGAACGTCGGTGTTGTCACGGCCACCTTGCACGACGATGGCAGCGTTTCGGTCACCAACGTACCAAGTTTCCGAAAAGTCAAAGCGGCTACCGTAGAAATTCCCGGTCTGGGCACAATCCAAGGCGATGTCGCCTGGGGGGGCAACTGGTTTTATCTCGTCGAGGGACGTGATCAATCAATCACTCTTGACCGCGTCGACCCCTTGACCGAAACAGCTTGGCAAATCCGCAAGGCAATCAATTCGCACGGCTTTCCTGAAATCGACCATGTCGAGCTGTTTGGACCGCCGACCGTAAACGGTGCGCGATCCAAAAACTTCGTACTCTGTCCCGGCAAAGCTTACGATCGATCTCCCTGTGGCACGGGCACCAGCGCCAAACTGGCTTGCCTGGCCGCCGACGGAAAACTAGCGGAGGACGAAGAATGGGTTCAGGAGAGCATCGTTGGCAGCCTGTTTTCCGGCCACTACAAATGGCTCGACTGCGCCGCGGGCATCATCGAACCGACGATCCGCGGCACGGCTTACGTGACTGGCGAAACCATGCTTGTGCTCGATCGTTCCGATCCATTTCGTCATGGGCTGTCAGTACCACCGTTTGAACAATCGCGCAAAAAATGTAAGTGAGTATTCGTTTGACCAAGCGTGTCGTCATCATCGGCGGTGGGGTGGTGGGACTTTGTTCGGCCTACTATCTGAAGTTGCGTGGTTATGATGTCACGGTTATCGAACGCGATCCAGCGGAGCGCTCCGGTTGTTCTTTTGGAAATGCCGGCCTCGTCGTCCCGAGTCATTTCATCCCGCTCGCCGCGCCAGGAATGGTGGCTCTCGGACTTCGCTGCATGTGGAATCCTGAGTCGCCCTTTTACGTGAAGCCGCGGTTTTCCGCACAGCTCATTAGTTGGGGCTGGAAGTTTTGGCGCTCGTCCACCATTGAACATGTGCGGAATGCCTCACTTATATTGCGCGATCTGAACATGGCCAGCCGCTCGGCCTACGAGGAACTCAACCGCGATCTGGGCCAAAACATTTCGTTTGGAAAACACGGCCTGCTGATGCTCTGCAAGACAGAACAAGTCTGGCAAGAGGAAGCGAAAGTCGCCGAGGATGCACGCCGTTTAGATATGCCCGCGGAAGTGCTCGATGCAGCGCAAACTGCTTTGCGTGAGCCCGACGTTCGTCTCAACGTCGTCGGTTCGGTCTACTATCCGCTCGATTGCCATTTGTCGCCAGCGTGCCTCATGAAATCGTTGCAAGAGCGGCTTGAATCTCTCGGCGTGGTGTTTCGGTGGAACACACCGATTGGAAACTGGCGACGCGACAATTCTCGCATCATCGCTGTCGAAAGCCGGAGCGAGTGTCTCGATGCCGACGAGTTCGTGCTCACCGCCGGAGTTTGGTCTGACGACTTGGCGAAGCAACTCGGTTTGCGCATCCCGATGCAGGCCGGCAAAGGTTATAGTTTGACGCTCACAAATCCGCCGCAACTTCCGCGGCAGCCGGCGATTCTGATGGAAGCTCGCGTCGCCGTCACACCGATGAGGAGCAGCCTGCGCTTCGGCGGCACGATGGAACTGGCCGGCCTCGACAGCAAGATCAACCCTTCTCGCATCCGCGGCATCGTCAAATCAGTGCCAGAATTCTTTTCCGAATTTACAAAAGCGCATTTCGACTCCGTCCAACCTTGGTGCGGCCTCCGTCCGTGCAGTCCCGACGGATTACCCTATCTCGGTCGCAGTGATCGGTTCAACAACCTGACCATCGCCACCGGCCACGCCATGATGGGTCTCAGCCTCGGTCCCATCAGCGGCAAAGTGGTCGCCGATGTGATCGACGGCAAGCAGCCGCCGTTCGATATGCGTTTAGTTTCGCCGAGCCGGTTTTCGTAGTGGCCTCCGCCACCGCAAATCCCAATAGCGCGACCGTGACGTTCGGTAAGGCTACAACCTCACAGCAATGGCGCGGACCAAGCCATTTGGTGAACCATCAGTCGCATTTCGGGATTCTAACCCCGACTGGGTGAGTCTGTGCGTTCTCCGAACTCATACCACCTTGGGATTCAAACGGTAGGTGCTAGCATTTCGCAAGTGTTCCTTCATCAATGCCGAAGCTTGTTCTGATTGGCGATTTCTCAAGGCACCCAAAATGGCGACATGCTCCGGGTAATTGCGGGCGAGTACGTTAGGGGAATTAGCGCCGAGCAAGTATGACAGGCCTTTGTATTGCCAACACTTATAAATGGCCTGACGCAACGCTTCGTTGCTGGTGTGGTCGGCAATGCTCAGGTGTAGCGCAAAGTCGAGCTCTTGCCCTTTTTTGATCCAATTTCGCGACTTGCTGGGTTCGGCCGCCAAAAGAAGCTGGTCAAGATCGGCCAGAACTTTATCGGTGATCCGATCGGCCGCCAGAGCAGCGGCGGTTGGCTCCAGCAGAAGGCGGAGTTCATGGACATCCAACAGCCAATTATCGGCATCGATATTCACTACCGCCCGCATGTTCCGACGCTGCGTCACGATGCCATCGGAGATGAGGCGCGACAAGGCAAATAACACTGGGGTTCGACTGACGCCAAGGTCTCGAGCAAGCTGGGTGGTCTTTAGTTCATATCCGCCTGGATAATCGCCATTGATAATGCGACGCAGGACTTCGAGATACACATCGTTGCCCAGCGAGTTCTCCCCGGCGGTGCGAACTTCGATCAGTTTTTTTTGCGTTTTTCTCTGGAGCACTGAAGTAATTAGGCCGGTGGAATTCTTTTCTGAACAGATACTTGACATCGAGAACAGAGGTCGATAAAGTGAACACAGTTTAGTGTATACACTTGTCGTAATTCATCCTTTCGAGGTTGCGCCTCGCAGGCTTTTGACCAACGATATTTGGCAACCGGGGGGGAAGTGCAGGCGGTGTTTCAGCGCAACCCAATGCAAAGCTGTTACCACTAGCGGCAACGCCTGTAGAATTGCGCTTTATACAAAGCCAAAGCGACTGGAATGTAGTGAAACGGGGGCCGGTCACCAACCCCGTCTTTTGGGTGGTTCTTCAATCGGGGAGGAATCCGGCCCTTGCTTCTAGGATGCACGGCTTTCAGTTTTAATTCGCCAACGCCGAGCCTGACCGGAATATCCCCATCCCCCGAACTTCGGCTGGCTCGGCGTTTTTTACTGTAACCGCGTATAGACCGATGAGCACGATCATGATTACTCGGCCAACCATCAATATTACAGGGGAATGAATATTCGGTAGATATTGGCTCCCGGCGAAGCGGCACAATTTGCCATCTGCTAATTGCTTCACTGGCGAATTCTCGCCGTATCGACACCAGGCACAAACCCTTGGCCGCAGCTTCATGGTTACATTAGAGAGGGTGGTAGGAACTTTCACCAGAAAGCTCCGCAGTACGCGGGTGAATTCGACGGAGTATCACAACGAAACTGCAATCCATTGAGTTTGGCAGAATTAACAAGGATAAATCCCGTGTACGGGCCAGAACCCGCAACACGTTGTGGTTCGAGTTTTCGGCTTGGCAGACACAATTGTAACCAATTAGAGTTTGGCTTCTCTGAAAGGACGTTTCGATGAAAAGATCAGCTGCATTCTGTTCTGCTGCGATTGTGTTCCTTGCCGCCCTACAGTCTGCGGCCGATGAAACGGCTCGCTTGACTGTCAAGGTTGATCAACCCGGCGCCAAAATTGGTCCGATGTTCTACGGCCTGATGACCGAAGAAATCAATCACGCCTATGACGGCGGGTTATATGCAGAATTGATCCAAAATCGCATCTTTCAGGATGGCCCACGGGGGAGACGACAACAGAAACCTGATCCAGCAAATCCACCACACTGGTCGGTTGTTAAATCCAGCGGTGCAGACGGCACGATCATGTTGGACAACACCGAACCTGTGAATACGACGGCGCTCACCACCAGCTTGAGCTTGGACATGAAGGGCGGCGGTGGGCGAATTGGCGTAGCGAACGACGGTTTCTGGGGCATCCCCGTCAAACCCAACACTCTCTATAAAGCGAGCTTCTACGCTCGGGCGACTGATGGGTTTAAGGGACCGCTAACCGCTGCGATCGAAAGTAATGATGGTTCCACCGTATATGCCTCCGCCAAGATTGCTGAAATTGGCAAAGAGTGGAAGAAATACACGATGGAACTCAAGACCGGTGATGTATCGCCATCGACCGCTAACCGGTTTGTGATTTCGGCGTCGGGTGATAATACAGGATCGATTTGGTTCAGCCTTGTTTCATTGTTCCCGCCGACCTACCACGATCGACCAAACGGCCTGCGCATCGATTTGATGGAAAAGCTCGGTGATTTGAAACCGGCGTTTTTGCGATTTCCAGGTGGAAATTATTTGGAAGGCCCCGATTACGAAAATCGGTTCAACTGGAAAACAACGATTGGTCCCCTGGAGGAACGCCCTGGTCATCAATGCCCTTGGGGATACCGTTCGTCCGATGGCTTAGGCCTGCTTGAATTTCTCGAATGGTGCGAAGATCTGAAAATGGAACCAGTGCTGGCGGTGTATGCAGGTTTGCACATCGATGGCGGTCGGAACATCGTTACCGGCGATGCCTTAAAGCCGCACGTGCAAGACGCTTTGGATGAAATTGAGTACGTCACTGGTGATATGTCGACAACTTGGGGCGCGCGACGGGCCAAAGACGGGCATCCGGAACCGTTCAAGCTGACTTATGTCGAAATCGGCAACGAAGACAATTTGAATCGCGGTGGACAGAGTTATGATGGCCGGTTCACGATGTTTTATGACGCCATCAAGGAAAAGCATCCTAATCTGCAAATCATTGCCACAACACGGGTCCGCTCGCGCCAGCCTGACGTGATCGACGACCACTTGTACAATCCGGCCGTAGGTTTGATGCGGCAATCGAACCGGCACAACAACACAAATCGTGAAGGCCCGAAGATCTTCATGGGCGAATGGGCGTCGAACGGCGCGGGTCAGGGAAGTCCGACTCCGAACCTGCGCTCAGCACTGGGTGACGCTGCATTCTTGGGCGGATTGGAACGAAATGCCGACGTGGTGATCATGCAGTGTTATGCCCCGCTCTTGGTGAACGTGAATCAAGGAGCTTCGCAGTGGCCTACCAACCTGATTGGCTACGACGCGCTGCACAGCTTCGGCTCGGCGTCCTATTACGCCCAGAAGATGTACAGCAACAATCGGGGCAACCGCGTGCTACCTGTCGAGCTGAACGTCAATCGCAATGTAGACGTTGCCTCCAACACTACCCAGGAATTGCCACCGGCCAAGGGACGGGTCGGCGTGGGCACTTGGATGACACGCAGCGAATTCAAGGACATGAAAGTAACGGTCGGCGACAAGGTCGTGTACTCGGTAGACCCAGCTACGGCGGCAAAAGATTGGAGATTTGGGAACGGAGACTGGAAATGGGACGGCGAAGTACTGAGGCAATCGAGCGAAGACGAGAACTGTCGCGCCGTGGTGGGCGATAACGAGTGGACCGATTACACGTATACCCTTAAGGCGCGAAAACTTTCGGGAGCGGAAGGCTTCTTGATTCTGTTCCATGCCCGCGACGACAATAATTGGATTTGGTGGAACGTCGGCGGCTGGGGCAATACGCGCACCGCCGTTCAACGTGCGCAAAACGGTACGGACCGCGAACTAGGCCGGCAACAAGAGGTAACCGTGCAGCCAAATCGCTGGTACGATATCAAAATTGAAGTCGAGGGACGGCAAATGCGTTGCTACCTCGACGGCGAACTTGTGGCCGAAAGGTCGGATGCACCGCCGCAAGCGACCGCCCAGCCGGCTCCGCTGTACGCCACGGCTGTCCTTGATGACAAGACCGGAGATATCATCCTGAGACTTGTTAACACCCAGGCGAGTCTGCTGCCAGTGGAAATTCATCTGGAAGGCGCAAAAAAGATCTCCAAGGAGGCGACGGCCGTTGTACTTACCGGAGAGCCCACCGATATGAACAGCGTCGCCACGCCAGAGACAATCTCGCCGCACACAGTTAGTATTTCGAATGCTGCGAAACAGTTTGTTCACGAGCTGCCGGCCCACTCGGTCAGCGTATTGAGATTCAAGTCTCGATAAGTTCACATAATTCAGCCGTTTCAATTCACCTTGTCACAGATCGCTGCAAGCCGTTGTCATCCCATGACGCTGCATCGACACATGCAGCAGACCGAGGTGAATACATCGACGTACGATGCGATTGCCGAAATTGAAGACGATCGGACACTCCGACTCGCCCAACAAGAACGACCGTGGATCGGGCGGATTATTGAGCAGTATCTAGTCGACTCCCCGTCTGCAATCGGTCAACAGCGAATGGCTGTCGGTCTCGGTTGTGGGCCTGCTCAGGATGCAGAATTTTTCTATTATCGCAGGTTTCGCTATGTTAGCGTTGACTGTTCGCCGGTGATGATTGAATGAGCCAGAAAGAATTTGCCGGGGGAGCTGACTACAACGTGTGAATTTCATCTAGCGTCGAAGCAGGCTTCCGAATGCTCGAATCAGTAAGATATGAAACCGACTACGACCTTGATGACCGCCTCAAGAAAGTTCATGTTCCGCTGAAAACGCGCGTTGTCGCTCAATCGGTCGCGTAAGTGTTGCAACATTTTCATCGATTCGTAACACAATGGTCCAGCATCATCACTCTACGGGCGCCGGGTTCAGCACGAGTCGAGCACCGCGGCAACCGCGAGGCGGAGAATAGCTATGGCACCGGCCTACACGATCGGTTTGGACTTCGGCACGAACTCTGTTCGCGCCTTGGTCGTTGATGTGCACAATGGTCGCGAGCTTGGGTCGCACGTTTGGGATTACGAACACGGCAATGCGGGAGTCGTCATTGATTCGACGAATCCGGAGCTGGCACGACAGCATCCAGCTGACTATTTGAAAGGAATCGAAGAGTCAATCACCCGGGCGCTAGAACAAGCTTCAGGTAATCCAGATTTTTCGCGTTCCCGCGTGATTGGCATCGGCGTCGACACCACTGGCAGCACGCCTTTGCCCGTCGACGCAGCGGGACAAGCACTCGCACTCTTGCCAGCGTTTGAAAACGATCCCAATGCAATGGCGTGGCTTTGGAAAGATCACACCTCACACGGGCAAGCCGAACGAATTACGCAGCTCGCCAGTGAGCACCGTCCGCATTATCTTGCGAAATGCGGCGGCAGGTACTCTTCCGAATGGTTTTGGGCCAAGATCGCTCAATGCGCGGTGGTCGCGCCAAAGTATTTGCGGCTGCTCACACTTGGGTGGAAATTGCGGATTGGATTCCCGCCGTTTTAACTGGCTCTACTCTGCCATTGAAACTGAAGCGTGGCGTGTGCGCTGCCGGCCACAAGGCTTTCTACAATGCAGCGTGGGAGGGCTATCCCGATGCTGAATTCCTGCAGCTGATTCATCCCGATCTCGGCAGATTACGCGCTTCGCTTGGCAATCGATGTGCCACCATCGCCGAGTCGGTCGGCGGACTCACCACGGAATGGGCTGCCAAATTGCAGTTGCCCGCTGGCATTCCGGTGGCTGTAGGAGCATTTGATGCCCATTTGGGGGCCGTCGGCGCTGGAATTGCTGACGGCACGCTTGTGAAAATCATGGGCACCTCCACTTGCGACATCATGATCGCTCCGCTGGCAAACAAAATCCCCGACATCCCGGGACTGTGTGGAATTGTGAACGAATCGGTTCTGCCCGGCTACTTCGGCCTGGAGGCGGGTCAATCAGCGGTGGGCGATATCTTTAACTGGTTTGTTAGCGAGATTCGTCCCTGTGGCGATCAAGAAGGTTCGCACGTAAAACTCACCGCCTGTGCTGAGAAGCTTAAGCCCGGCGAGAGCGGCCTGTTGGCGCTCGATTGGCACAATGGAAACCGCACTGTGCTAGTGGATCAGCGCCTTACGGGCTTGCTCATCGGCACGACGCTGCATACAACCCCTGCAGAGATTTACCGTTCGCTCATCGAGGCAACGGCATTCGGGGCGCGTGTTATCATGGAGCGATTCGAGGAATATAGCGTGCCGGTGAAGCGTGTCATCAATTGCGGCGGCATTGCAGCGCGAAACCCGCTGGCCATGCAGATCTATGCCGACATCATGAATCGTCCTTTGATGATCGCCCGCAGCACGCAGACGTGTGCTTTAGGCTCGGCAATTGCCGGAGCGGTGGTCGCCGGCAAGCAAAAAGGTGGGTACGACGATTATCCGACTGCCGTCGCTGCCATAACTGGCGTACAAGACAACGTCTACGCGCCGATCTCTGAGAACGTTGCTGTTTATGAGCGCCTTTACAAACTTTATCGCAAACTGCACGATGCATTCGGCATCGCCGGGCACAAGGCAGATATTTCCGATGTCATGAAACAGTTGCTTTCAATTCGCGACTGTGTGCGCCGCCATTAAGAGTCTGATATATCCGCGTAACGGATTTCCAAAAGATGCAGAACTCATTCGATCAGCAAGAAATCTGGTCTTTCACCGGTAGCCAGCATCTTTACGGGCCGGAGGCACTCAAGCAGGTCGCCAAGAATTCCACCGAAATTGTAAACTCACTGAATAAGGCGGGGCGGCTGCCGATCAAGCTTGTTTTTAAGCCGGTTCTCACCACGCCAGAAGAAGTGCGAGCCGCGTGCATTGAGGCCAGTAGCGCCACCAGTTGCGTGGGCGTGGTGCTGTGGATGCACACCTTTTCGCCGGCAAAAATGTGGATCGGCGGTCTCAAATCGCTGCGCAAACCAATTCTGCATTTGCACACACAATTCAATCGCGATCTTCCGTGGGAGTCCATCGATATGGACTTCATGAATTTGAATCAGGCCGCCCACGGCGATCGTGAAGCCGGCTTTATTCACTCGCGCCTGCGGTTGAATCGTAAAGTTGTTGTAGGCCATTGGTCGGAACCTACGGTCCAAGACAGTATTGCTATTTGGTCGCGCGCCGCCGGTGCCTGGGCCGATTGGCAAGGCGCAAAATTCGCTCGCTTTGGCGACAATATGCGCAGCGTGGCGGTGACGGAAGGCGATAAGGTAGCCGCAGAAGCAAAGTTTGGGTACGCGGTGAATGGCTACGGCGTCGGTGACCTCGTGCGGGTTGTAAACGAGGTAAGTGACCAAGATATTTCGACACTCTGCAAAGAATATGAGCAGCAATACACCGTGGCGCCGGAGTTGAGACAGAACGGCGATCGACATAGTTCGCTTCGCGATGGCGCCCGGATCGAACTCGGTCTTCGTACGTTTCTCATCCAGGGAAACTTCAAAGGATTCACTACGACCTTCGAAGACCTTCACGGATTAAAGCAACTTCCTGGCTTGGCAGTCCAACGATTGATGGCCGATGGCTTTGGCTTTGGCGCTGAAGGCGATTGGAAAACATGTGCATTGCTTCGCGCAATGAAAGTCATGGCGGCTGGCCTGCCCGGTGGAACAAGCTTCATGGAGGACTACACTTATCATCTCGATCCGGCAAATCCGCTCGTGTTGGGTGCTCACATGCTCGAGATATGCGAATCGATTGCCGACGGCAAGCCTTCGCTCGAAATTCATCCGCTTGGAATTGGCGGCAAGGCCGATCCAGTTCGACTTGTTTTCAACGCGCAGTCCCGGGGTGGCGGTGAATGCATCGATGGTTGATTTGGGCAATCGCTTTCGCCTGCTAGTCAACGAGGTCGAAGTCATTGCCCCACCAAAACCGTTGCCGAAGTTGCCCGTCGCGCGGGCGGTATGGAAGTGTAAGCCCGATTTCAAATCGGCGTGTGCCGCCTGGATCTATGCCGGCGGGGCGCACCACACTGGATTTAGCTATTCCGTCACGCAAGAACATCTGCAAGACTTCGCCGACATTGCCGGCATCGAGCTGGTATCAATCGACGGGCGAACCAATTTGTCCGACTTCAAGCAGACGCTTCGAAATAACGAAGTCTATTATCATTTGGCGCCCGGTTTGGCGAATTTATAACAACATGGCTTACGAGGAACTCAAAGAGCGTGTTTACCGCGCGAATCTGGCGCTCGTCGAAGCGGGTTTGGTAGTGCTCACATGGGGCAACGCAAGTGGCGTCGACCGCACCGCAGGCGTGATGGCCATTAAGCCCAGTGGTGTGCCTTACGACAAGCTGCAAGCGGACGACATGGTTGTGCTGGCCATCGATTCAGGAGAAATCGTCGACGGCAAGCGGCGGCCTTCATCAGACACACCTACACACTGGCATCTATATCGCGAGTTTCCTGGCATTGCCGGAATCGCTCATACGCATTCCACTTTCGGCACAATTTTCGCCCAAGCCAAGCGAGATATTCCGTGCTTGGGGACGACGCACGCTGATAATTTTTATGGCCCAATTCCCGCGACGCGCGAGCTAACGCCAATAGAGATTAAGGGCGAATATGAATTGAATACCGGCAAGGTCATTGTCGAATGCTTTCGCGAACGCAAGTTAAGCGCGACGGATGTTCCGGGCGTGTTGATTGCGAACCACGCGCCATTCGCCTGGGGCACGACGCCAGAAAAGGCGGTTGAAAATGCAATCGTTCTGGAATTCTCTGCAAAGATGGCACTGCACAGTTTGATGCTTAATCCGTCTCTGCTGCCCATTAGTCAAGAGTTGCTGGACAAGCATTTTCTTCGCAAGCACGGACCGCAAGCCTATTATGGGCAAAGCTGATGCGGTTGTGCATTGCCGTATGGCTGCTGGGCTAGCGGTGAATCTCATTCAGCAGATTCTTCACTTCCCCTTCCACGGAATTCGCGGGCGACTTACTGAGCAATTGTGACTTTTCGGCTGCCACGATGTCTGCCGAAAGTGCTGGGTGCGCCGCCCAATCGCTGACGCTGAAATTGCGGATGTCTACGTAGATCTCGCTTAGGCTGGCCGTATGTTTGGGCACCAACTCGAAGCCGGGATCTGCTTTTACAACGTGATAGTTGAACGCGCCGTAGATTGCGCTGCCGCCGATGGCAAATCCGAGCAGCAGCCAAAAAAATCGGCCCATGTCGAGGCTCCGCGGTTGACTAGATCAAGGAAAAGGGGGCAGAATCGTAGCCACTTTCGGTAAATGGCACAAGGCGAGCCGACCGGCCCTTCACGATAAGGTCGAACCGGACGCTTCGCCGGCTTTCAGATCAAGCACAGACACGATGACACGACTCACTTTGCCGCGTCAGTTTATCCGCAACTGCCGAAAGGTAGGCGGTCAACCAAAGATCGCCGATTCAACCGGTGCAGAACTCACCGGCAACCAATTGCTTGTTCGCACGCTGATTTTCCGCCGCCTGCTGGCTCGCCATGTCCTGGCTACGGATGAAAAATTCGTCGGCTTGTTGCTGCCACCGTCGGCCGGTGCGGTCGTGGCGAACGCTGCTTTGCCGCTGCTGAATCGCGTGGCGGTGAATCTAAATTACACGATGTCGTCGTCGGTCATGAACAATTGCATCGCACAGTGCGGCATTCGTCATGTCTTGACGAGCAAACGAGTGCTTGACAAGTTCAAATTGCAGCTCGACGCCGAAATCGTCAATCTCGACGAATTTCGCGAGAAGGTGACAGCGGCCGATAAGCTCATTGCCTTCGCTCAATCGAAATTGCCGATTGCGATGCTCGAGCGCCATCTTGGCATCGATAAGGTTACCGGCGACGACCTGCTGACGATCATGTTTACGTCCGGTTCCACGAGCGAGCCGAAAGGCGTAATGCTGTCACACGAAAATGTGGCTTCACAAATCGAATCGATTCAGGAAGCGATACATTTGCGAGACGACGACGTGGCACTCGGAGTGTTGCCATTCTTTCACTCGTATGGCTACACGGCAACGCTGTGGACCGTATTGGCGCTACCGCCCAAGGGTGTGTATCACTTTGATCCTCGCGACGGCAAGCAAGTGGGCAAGTTGTGCGGAAAGCACCACGTGACGGTCTTCATGGGCACACCGACATTTCTGCGAATCTATTTGCGCCGGGTGCAGCCCGAAGATTTTCGCTCCCTGGATATCGTATTCGCCTCGGCCGAGGGATTACCAAAACAATTGGCCGATGCATTTGAATCGCGTTTCGGAATGCGTCCGCTTGAAGCCTACGGCTGCACGGAAATGTCGCCGTTAGTAGCGGTGAATGTGCCGGCAAGCCGGAACTCGAAGCCCGATAGGCTTTCAGCCCGCGAAGGAACCGTCGGTCGGCCAATTCCCGGCGATCTGGCCAAAGTTGTGCATTTGGAGACCGGCGAAGAACTGCATTCGGGCGAACCGGGCATGCTGTTGGTCACCGGCCCGAATGTAATGAAGGGATATCTGAATCGGCCCGATCTCACGGCTCAAGTGATTCGCGACGGCTGGTACGTTACCGGCGACGTCGCGAAAATCGACACCGAGGGCTTCATTCAAATCACCGGCCGTGAAAGCCGCTTTTCCAAGATAGGCGGCGAGATGGTACCCCACATCAAAATCGAAGAAACACTACAGAGTGTTTTGGGTGGCGACGAGGAAAACCTCAAAGCCGTGGTCACTGCGGTGCCCGATCCATTTAAGGGAGAGCGATTGGTGGTCATGCACATCGCAATCGACAAGACACCGGACCAGATTTGCCGCGAGCTGGCGGCGGCCGGGCTGCCGAACCTTTGGATTCCATCGCCGGACAGCTTTTGCGAAGTGCCTGAAATTCCCGTACTCGGCAGCGGAAAGCTCGATTTACGGGCCCTCAAAGAGTTGGCGCTCGCCAAATTCACGGCACCTGCTGCGTCCTAAAAGCTGGTATTAGGCGGCGACAAGCGATCAAGTCGCCATCTTGCCGAAGGTGCCCTTCCGCGGTCCAACAACAAACCGACGTTGTGACGACAACCACTGTTTCGGTAAACTCCCGCGCCCGGCGCACGCCCCGCCCACAGCCTCGTTTTACGGGAGGTCGTTATGCAAATTCAGCGTATATTCGCCGCACTCGTATTTAGTGTGCTAATTGTTGTGCCAGTGGTTGAAGTCCAATCGCAAGTGACGCAGCCGATGGCTGCCATGCCAGCTAGTCCGGAAGCGGCGATTGTGGAATCGGCCACTGGCGTGCTCAATGAAATCATGGCAGTGCCAGCCCAAGGAATTCCAAGAGCGCTGTCTGCGCGATGCGCAAGGAATTGCCATTGTTCCTGGTTTGCTGAAAGGTGGATTTGTGATCGGCGTGCGGCACGGCAACGGGGTCGTCGTGCTGCGCGATGACAATGGCAACTGGCGAGCGCCCAGCTTCATCAGCATCACCGGCGGCAGCATCGGGTGGCAGGCCGGTATTCAATCGACCGATGTGGTGCTGGTGTTCAAGTCGAAAAACAGCATCAAGGGGTTTGTCAGTGGCAAATTCACCATCGGCGGCGATATTTCTGCCGCTGCGGGCCCCGTAGGACGTGAAGCATCGGCTGCGACCGATGCCACGTTGAAAGCGGAAGTGTATTCGTATTCTCGCAGCCGCGGCCTGTTCGCAGGTGCATCGTTGGATGGTTCGGCTATTACTCTCGACAACGACGAAACGGCCGCTTACTACCGCGGCACAGGCATTTTGCAGGCCGATGGCCCGCCGGGCCAACCGCCACAGTTACCACCATCGGCAGCAAGATTGTTAGAAACGATTGCCGCGTATTCCGGACCTGACCCTGCCGGAGGACAGCCGATTGAAATTGGACCCACTGCGGCAGCCCCGGCTGCGGTCGCGCAGCCACCGGTTTCAACGATGCAACAATCAACAGCAGCTAATCAGATTCCGGCCGATATTCAAGCGATTCAGCAACGATTGGCCGATGCCTCGCGCCGACTGGCGGCCATCGTCGATGCAAATTGGCAGAAATATCTAGCACTGCCGGCGGACATCTACGGCGGAAACCGTGTGGCTACGCCACAGTCAATTGCCGACGCCGTGAATCGGTTTAGCAAAATCGCCGTTGATCCCAGATACACCGCGCTGGTGAGTCGGGCTGAATTTCAGGAGACCTTCGGTCTCTTGAAATCGTACCGTGATCTACAGGCGGCTGCCGGCAACCCAACGATGGCTCTCCCTCCGCCGCCGAATTGAATGAAATCACTCGTGGAGCCAGCTACTTACCTGCGACGTAAACGAACGCATCATCAACAATCCACGGCGTCGACCAATTGCCGTTGTCGGCGTTGAGCACATCGAAGAAAAATGTGCTGAACTGCTCGCACTTCATTCCGTAGGGATATTGCGACGCAATGCGATCTTTGGCCGTCAATTTCTCAACGCCAGCGTGGGCAAAGTAGTGAATTTGCCCGTCCGGAGTGAACGACATACCGAGGGTCCACCATCCTGGCTCGTTAATTTGCACCGCCTGATAATCACCGCCGTTGGGACCAGCCCGCACCACTAGCGACGCGGTATCGGGCTTGGCGGCGCCTTCGCCGGGAATGAAATTGATCAACAGCCCCGGCCAATAAGTGTCGAGCTTGGTCGTCGTGCTGGAACCAAAGAACAAAAATCCGCTGGACTTGGTTTCTGTCGTGTAAGCTTGGCAAGCTGCTCGAAAGCAAAATGAGTTTCCAGCCCGGCGCTCCCATTTTTCCCATGGCGGCAAGTAAACGTGGACCACCACGTTCGGCGAACGCGCGACCGAAATCGGACCGCCAATGCGGGTATCCACGAGGCAGATAAAATCGTCTTGATGCGGCTGGCCGCTGGCAACGCCCGGCACGCCGGTGTACTTCGAAACCAGCAACATCGAGCCTTCACTGCCGACGATTCCATCCGGCGGCGTCGAGACACGTTTGATGACGTCGGGCTGCCCGCGCTTCAATCCTTCAGCCCAGCGACCATTCGCGGAAATACCGGCGGGAAGACGTTCTTGGCCGTCGTTCTCCTCGCTGCTCTTGGGCAGATTGTAGTTGTATGTCCATTTGGGGTCTTCGAAATCGTCGCCGACTTGAGTCAATTTCTGACCAGTGCCAGGCACAACGACTTGAGCAAAGAGCATCCGCGGCCCAGCGACAGTTGCCAGCATTAATGCCGCCATGCGGGTTACAAAACCAAAACCTACTGTATTGCACATGAACAACTGACTGAGTTTGACGCGCATGACGGTTCTCACGAGTAGGCAATGTTAGCTGGCCAAAGAGTGCACTCTCTCTACTATCGGAACGATGGCTCTGAGTCTTCAGGTTCGCCCTAAATCGGAAATAGGCATCCGATGACGAGCGAATTTCAGAGCCGCATCACGAGATTGCCGCTTAAACGGCGAATGAGATGCCGCATTTCCAGCACGCTAAGCGTGGCCAGAACCTGGGGCGGCGATAAATTGCTGGTTGCAATTACGGTGTCGATCGTGGTTGCTTCGCTGGGGACGGCAGTTAAGACCTGCCGCTCTAATTCATTGAGCGCCAGTTCCGCCGGATGACGAATTTCTCGCTGATCGTCGGCAGCCGGCACAGCGGCCACAAGCGGTCCCAGCTCCTCAAGAACATCGTCGGCGGTTTCGACCAGTTTCAGCGCCATCGCGGATCAGCCGATGGCAGCCATGCGACATTCTGCTGCTAACCGGACCGGGCACAGCAAATACATCGCGGCCTTGCTCCATCGCATGACGTGCTGTAATCAACGCCCCGGACCTTGTAGAAGCCTCAACGACTAACACGCCGAGGGACAAACCGCTGATGATCCGATTCCGTTGCGGGAACATTCCGCTTAATGGTTCAGCCCGCGGCGGTGATTCGCTGATGACCGCACCATGGTTGGCGATCTCTTCTGCAAGCTGCTTGTGCTCTGGCGGATAAACGTTGAGCACTCCGCTGGCTAGAACGGAAATCGTGCGTCCTCCGGCGGCCAGTGCCGCTCGATGGGCAGCGGCATCAATGCCTCGCGCCAAACCACTCACAATCGTCAAACCGGCACGCGCGAGACTTCCAGCCAGACGTTCCGCTTGGGCAATGCCGTAGTGAGTCGCATGGCGTGAGCCGACGATGGCAATTGCCAACGCATCGCTTGGTTCAAGCTTCCCTCGGACAAACAGGACCGCGGGCGGATCGGGCAATTCGCAAAGCGCGCGGGGATATTGCTCATTGCCTTCCGCGACGATGTCGATTTGCGTGCGACGGCAAAGTTCAATCTCTGCGGCTGCATCAATTTCATCGTAGGCAGTTGCAATTGCACGACATAGCTTCGATCCGACCCGCGGCACCGACTGCAATTCGCTCGGCGCTGCACGCAGCACTGCCTCGGCCGTACCAAAGCGTTCCAGTAGTCGCTGCCGCATACGCGGGCCGACGCCCGGCACCATCGTCAGAGTAAGCGCCGACATGAGCGAGTCGGAACTGGCGGGTGGTTCTATCGGTTGCTGCATAGACAATTTGCCAACTTAATCGAGAGTCCGACCAAATTTCCCGTAGCATTCACATTCTAATCCAAGCCAATGCAATCGGAAATTGACTACAACGCCTCGCGTTTTTCACGCGAAATTAGATCGGAAATCTGCCCACGAATCAGCCGCCGAGAGCAGCTCGGACATCGGCGATGTCGATTCCACTTACCAATTCCACGGCTCCTAACCGCGAGGGCAAAACGAAGCGCAGCTGGCCGGCCGCGGTCTTCTTGTCGTAGGTCATCGCAGTGATTACAGCATCGAGATCAATTTCTGGGACTGTAACCGGCAGGCCTAATGCAATGAGCAAGGCCCGTTGCCGTGCGACAAACCGGGCATCTACTCGCCCTAGTCGCTGTGCTAGACGTGCGGCACACGCCATGCCGATTGAAACCCCCTCGCCATGCAATAGCTGGCCATAGCCCGTGATTGCCTCCATAGCGTGGCCGAAAGTGTGACCGTAATTCAACATGGTCCGTCCACCGGTTTCTTCTCGCTCGTCAGCTTCCACCACGTTGGCCTTCAACTGACAGCATCTGGCAATTACATCCTGCAAAACTTCATGACGTCTGGCTATCAAAGCGGGGGCGTCATGCTCAAGCTGAGCAAAGAACTCGGCGTCGAGGATCACTCCATACTTGACGACTTCAGCCAGACCGGATCGATATTCTCGCTCGGACAAAGTCTGCAATGTTTGTGTATCGACGAGAACTGCGGTCGGTTGCCAGAACGCCCCAACCATGTTCTTGGCTTTGGGTAAATTGACACCCACTTTGCCACCGACCGAACTGTCGACTTGCGCCAAAAGGGTGGTCGGGACTTGAGCAAACGGAATTCCACGGGCAAACGTGGCGGCAACAAAGCCGGCCAGATCCCCAACGACGCCGCCGCCAACCGCCACCACTAAAGTTTGACGGTCGGCGCCTAATTCCAGCAGCTTGTTCCAAAGCCGCTCGGCTTCGGCCACGCTCTTCGTTTTTTCCCCCGATTCAATCACGACAGTTTCCACCGCGGCGCCAACCGCCTTCAGGCTTTCCGTGACCGGTCTGGCGTGAAACGGCTCTACTCGGGCATCGGTAATCAGAATGGCTTGCTTGACATAGCCACGCGGGTTAAAAAATCCGCCGACGAACGCCAGATTACCTGTGCCGATGCGGATTTCGTAACTTCGTTCCCGCAGGTTCACTTGCACGGATAAAAATGATGCAACCACGGCGATACGTCGCAAGATAGGTGAAATGATTCAACGAATCGCGCCCCGAGCTAGCCAACGCGAATGGTTCACCTACCGGACCGCGAGGCGTTCCAGGTCCGCCTCGGTTACCGTGATCTGTCGAGCAAATCCGGTGTGTTGGCGGAGATAGGTTACCTCTGCGCAGTTCTTGGGATCGGCGTGCAAAGCCGTCTCAACCTTACGCCTGTCCGACATTTCCCAGTCGTCAAAGGCATCGGGCCAGACAGTGGTTTGCTCCATCACAAGCGCTTCACGGTATGGATCAAATTCGTTCGGCATGGGCAGTGGAAAGTGCGTGTTGGACTTTACCGGCGATGGCGGACCGATTGAAAAGATGTCAGTATACTGATCGGATTGGTGAAGTCCAATGGACCGGAAGTGAATCGATCGAACGTATGAACCGTGGTAAAATCATCATTTTGGCAATTCTGACCGCTGCCATCGCCGTTTCTGGCTATGGAATTTGGTACCGTCACCAACAAATGCACCGGGTGCTAGACTCTCTTTCCCCACGCGTGGCCCAACTTATTGCGCTGGCGCCGCACGTGGAACTCCTTGAGTTGAGCACAGGTGGCGATCGGACTGCAGAAGAGGAAAATGCCATTTTGATTCAAAAGCAAAGTCGATCGGTCACCGCCCGAAAGCTGGTCGGTGAGTCAAAAGGGTTTTCAAATCTTCGCACTGATCTGGTTCGCGATTCCAGTTACAGTTGGGACAAACCCGCCCCTTCCGTCGATGATAAGTCGGCCAACTGGAAATACATTGTCATTTTCCGCGACGGGACCGACGAAACTCGGCTGGCGTTTGATACCGATGGTTGCCAGTTGATGTTGCTGTCAGATGGACCAATCCTTTCGATCGGCCCGATCTGCGAGCCCACCGCGGCATTTTTCCTCGAACAGTTTCCACCACCCAAGAGCGCTGAACTAAAAGCCCCTTGACTGACAGCTAGATCGAATTGCTATCAAACGGCCAGTCAATCGGCCAATCGATCTAGGTTCGACCTCTGCTCACGGCATATAATCCGCGGCGGTGTTTTCGAACTGCTGTGGCTTGTATTTGTCGCCGCGGCAAAGTGAAGTCTGCAAGGGAGTCGCACGGATGCGATCAATCGCTGTTTTGAATCAGAAGGGCGGCGTTGGAAAAACGACGACGTCCGTGAACCTCAGCGCTGCATTGGCGGCGGCAGGCAATCGAGTTTGCTTGATCGATCTCGATCCGCAAGCTCATGCCACACTCCATTTGGGATTGAACCTGGGAGAACATCGAGAGTCGATTTACGATGTGCTGCTCGGCGACGCGTCGCTGAGCGAGACTCGGCGGCAAGTCGCCGAAAACTTATGGATTGTTGGCTCGCACATCGATTTAGCCGCGGCGGAAGTGGAACTGGTCGGGGTCGTCGGTCGGGAAGCGATGCTTCGCGACAAACTCGAGGAAATGGTTGGCGGCAAGCCACGCGGAGGTGAATGGACTGGGTCGGAAAATGAGCTCGCCGAATTCGATTTCCTGATCATCGATTGTCCGCCATCGCTTGGCATTTTGACGTTGAATGCTCTGGCAGCCGTCGACGAGGTGTTACTGCCGCTCCAGCCACATTTTCTCGCACTTCACGGCTTGAGCAAACTGCTGCAAACCATCGAAGTGGTGTCTCGGCGGCTGAATCCTCGACTGAAACTGACTGGCGTTGTGCTGTGCCAGTACGAATCGGCAACCCGGCTTGCCAGCGAAGTTGCCAGCGATGTGGCCGAGTTCTTCGAGAGCCAACGCGACAAATCGGTCCCCTGGTCCGCGGCACACATCTTTCAAACCCGAATCCGCCGGAACATCCGTTTAGCAGAGGCCCCTAGCTTCGGCCAATCGATTCTCCAGTATGCTGCCGATTCAAACGGCGCTGACGATTACCGGCGGCTGGCCGAGGAATTGCTGCATCTTGAGAATGCGCAGCTCATTGCCAAATCCGCCTAGTCGGCAGTGGACTGTGGCCACACTGCAAATTACACCGTAATGCTCGTGATCGCCTGGAAATCCGGATCGGTCCGAAGCGGATCAAAATCGCGCTCGCCCTCGATCAGATTGCGAAAGCTGCTGTCAAGCGACAGGGCCTGAGAAAGATAGCCCAAGGCGTGTCGCTTATTGCGTGCCAGGCTCCAGTAGCAGGCCAGATTGTAGTTCACTAGCGCGCTTTCCTGGCTGTAGATCGAGGGCTTCTTCGAGCGATTCAATCGCCAAATCCAATCGCCCCGTGCGTTTGTGGCACCATCCCAAAGCCAGCCAGGTGTCGATATTTTGTGGATCGGATTCCGCAGCGGCCGTTAGTGGTTCGAGCGCTTCTTTGAAGCGCTCCATCGTCCGCAATGCCTGCCCCTTGATCAGCTGAATTTGCGGACTCACCGTGGCGCTTTCGCCCAGATGATCGACCACCGCCAAGGTTCGCTGCGCCAGCCGATCGCGAATTGCCAGTGGCAGCGTCCATTGCTCGCCAAACACGAGCACCAAGTCGAGGTAGCCCTCGGCTTCACGCACCAACTGCTGACGAAGTAAGCGATTAATCGCTGTCACGGCAATATGCCTTACCGATGCGAGTGACGACAAAACTGGCAGCGTTGATGAGCGTCGGATTCAACGCTTCGCATGCGACGCGCTCAACCTCTACCTTAAGTTTACACGCACATCATCGATTTCCCAAATCCCATCGTCAGCGGGATAGAAAAAAATGTCGGCTGCGATGCACGTGGAATCAACCGGGGAAACTTGGACGGCAATTAAACTGTCTCCTGCGCTCTGTCGAAGTTGCGATTCAAAAATCTGACCGGCAATAGTCTGAACGACTGCGGCACGGAATTTGAGCGGCGAGCAGCGACAACCCGTGTCTAAAGCTCGCCGATCGATACGGTGCCGCTAGCCAACACACGTCGTGAAAAGTGAACATGGATGTTGCCCGCGATCCGCAATTAATTGCCGGTCAATGCGGCCGTCGATTTTCCGATCTCTAATCGCACCAACAGTTTTGTGTCCGGACGGCACGACATTTTTGGTTCCGGTCCAGCGATTGCAAAAATTGCCTTCCAGCACTACCGAATTCCGGCAAACCCGCCCTCGTGCAAGGTTGGCAAGCATGCGTTGGATTTTGGCGATCGCCATGTTTTTGGTTGGCTTGGGATGGATTGGGTATCAGTTCGAGTGCCCGGTGAGTGCTCCAAAACATCGCCTCTTGACGAGCCAGTGGCGCAGGACGGTCGATGGCTGGGAAAAGGTCACAGTGCAGGAGAACGAAATCTCTATGCTCTCCGGCCGCATTGATACGATGTCGCCTGCCGATGCCTGGGCCTATCATCCCCACCCTATCGTGTTCTCGTTGCTGTTGGCCATGCTTTCCACGCTAGTTTTGGTAGCGTTCAGCCCGGAGTCTTCGGTCAGTCAGCGGAATCGCTCTCGTCTTGGCTTTACCCGCCGATCTGGCACATCGGCTGAAGCCATCTCCATCGGCTAAGCAATGCTTTCGACGGCAGATCGTCGCCCATAAGTACTGCTGTGGCCTGTGATTCCGCTGCAACATCAAAAAATCTTGGCGTTCTCTGTACGCCGCGCGGCTGTGATTCCCACTATTACTGTTGGCGTGAAACTGTATGCCGGCCTGCAAATTGGAGGACTGAGATGCGTCTGACATTGCGAACCATGCTTGCTTATCTCGACGATCTCCTCGAACCGGCCGATCGCGCTGACATCGGCAAGAAACTCGCCGACAGCGAGTTTGCCCAACAGCTCGTCGAGCGCATCCGCAATCGAAGTCGCAACCCACGGTTAGGCTCGCCCAAACTCTCGGGCAAAGGCATGGCACTCGACCCAAACACGGTTGCCGAATATCTCGACAATACTCTGGCTGCAGAGCGAGTGCCCGAATTTGAAAAGATGTGCCTGCCTCCGGCCGAAGCCGGGCAAGACCTCGTCGAATCGGACGTTTATCTCGCTGAAGTTGCTGCCTGCCATCAAATTCTGGCGATGGTGCTAGGCCAGCCAGCGCAGGTCGATCCGCAGATGAAGCGGCAGATGTACGGAATTATCAATCAGGCGCCGCCGGCCGTTCCCGAAAGAATGACGGCGGACGCAGCTGAAGAAATCGGTTTGGAACACGAGGATGAGCGTGTCAGACCGGCCCGCCACCGGCCTGAAATTCCCGACTATCTTCGTGATCGTGGCCCGCGCTCATCGTGGAAGCCAATCATTGCGGCGATCGTGCTGTTCGCTCTGTTGGTCGGCGCCATTACGATGGCCTTGGGTCCCATCGATCAACTGTTGGGCCTCAATCAGCCCGCTAAGAATACCGTTGCTAACAACGCGAATCCCGCCAAAGAACAACCTGTCGCCGCTGCCGAACAGCCGGGCGATCGCGGTGCCGCTGCTGCCCCGGGCAATGGCGCTGCTTCGGAGGCCGCCGATGCCGCGACAGCCGGCAGTGCCAATCCCGCTAGCGTCGTTCGCGATCGACCTGCGAACTCCCCAACCGCCCCGCCTACCGCTGGATCGGCGGAACCATCTTCAGTCCCACCCGCATCGGGCGATGCTCGTCTTCCAGCCGAAAGCCATCTTGCGGCTTCTACTTCCGGCCCTAATGTAACCGCTTCAGGAAGCGGCAACTCGGTCGAATCCGGCAATCCACCGCCGCTGCCGCAACCATCGGTCAGCCCTGCTGACGCAAAATCCACTTCCGATCATTCCGTCGAGGGTATGCGTTCCGCGGCAAGCAATGTCGCGCCCACACCCAACGATGCCACACTCTCGCCACCGGTAGCACCAACCGCTAGTCCGGCTACCGTACCCAACACGACCCCACCGGTCGACGAAACACCGTTGGGCAAAGTCGTTCTTGGCAAAGATGTGGTCCTTTTGAAATTCGACCCGGCATCGAGCCATTGGATGCGCTTGCCAGCTGGTTCTGCTGTTAGCGGCGGCGATCAACTGTTGGTACTGCCCACATACCGCCCCACCATCACGCTCTCGGTCGGCATCACTTTGCAAGTGCCTTCTGAGACGATGCTGACGCTGGGCGCGGCGAATTCCGAGGGCGTCCCCAGCATTAAGATCCTGTATGGTCGACTGGTGGCAATGACCACCGGGAAAGCGGGCGCGCGATTACGAATCGATGTTGGCGCCAACAGCGGCGTCATCACCTTCACCGATGCCGACGCTCTTTTGGGCATCGAGGTGCATCGGTATTTTCTCGCCGGAGTCAATCCGGAATTGGAAGAACCACACGTCGCGGCAGCGCTGTATGCTGCCAGCGGCCATGCAGATTGGACCGGCCAAGATGGATCGACGGCAAATCTCACCGCCCCGCAGCGCTGGCCACTTACACCTCCGATGCCCGACGTGCCGACGGTTGACGCCAATTCGCCCGCTGCTATTCCCAAGTGGATTTCCGGCGACCAACTGAATGCAAATGACGCCCGAGCCTCCGAGGCGCTTGCCACATTGCTCGATGCTGACAAGCCATTAATGATTGCCCTACGGGAAATGGCAACGCATCGTCGCGTCGAATACAGGGCCTTTGCGGCGCAGTGTCTGGCGATCCTCGACCAATTCGAGCCCTTGGTAAGCATGCTGACCGATCCCGAACAGCGACCCATGTGGCCACTCGAAATTCAAAGCATCAAAGCTGCGCTGGCAAGAAGTCCAGCCACTGCCGCCGCCGTTCGAGAGGCGTTTCAAAAACAACGCGGGGACGAGGCCGGGAAAGACTTGTACCGAATGTTCTTGGGGTACACGAAAGACCAATTGCGTGCAGGCGAGGCCGCGAGGTTGGTTGAGTATCTTGATCACGACAATCTCGACTTTCGGGTGTTGGCCTTCACGAATCTGCAGCAAATTACTGGAAAGTCTTTTCTCTACCAGCCCGATGCAACGGCGGCCGCCCGTGAACAACCATTTAAGCGGTGGCAAGATGCGTTGCGCACCGGAGCCATTGTTCCCAAGGAGACAGTGCCGCGTTAGTAACGTCCGCCATGGAAAGCTGTCGGCTTGATGCCGCAGGGCGCCTTGTTTAGGCTACAAACATGGCGTCCAAGCGAACTCGCACTGAGGAACTCGATCCGGCCAAATGTCGGGAAATGGTAAACACCTGCGCTTGCTTCAACTTTCGCAAGGCGTCGCGCAGCGTAACGCAGTTATTCGATCAGATTCTGGCCCCGGTCGGACTGCGGTCGACACAGCTCGTCATTCTCGTCGCCAGCCAGGTCCTTGGACCGTGCGGATTAGCTCGACTGGCGAGAGAATTGGTGATGGACCGCTCAACGATCACCCGCAATTTGCATCCACTTGTCACCGGGGGGTTTCTGGTAATCACCGGCAAGGCTGGCCGGGCAGGTAAATCGGTTCAAATCACAAAAGCCGGGCAGCAAGTTCTGGCCCAGGCTGTGCCGTATTGGGAAGATGCCCAACAGCAGTTGCTCCGCAAGCTTGGTCACGACCGTTGGGACCGTGTGATGGGCGACCTCTCGACCGTCGTCAACGCCACAAGATCAGCGACCTGACGCGATTCTCGGTTGCTAATTGCCTCTGCTCAATGGAAAGGCGCGTAGCCTCCAGCCGCCGTCGGGACCACCACCGTTGTAGCTGGCGCCGTCACGGGAAGTCGCCGGCCCTAACGGCGGCATAGTTCCAGGTGCCACGAATCGCAGATTGGGGTCCGCCAAATTCACTTCCGGATAACCCGGGTATTCGGGCTTAGCCCATTTCGCAACATGATCGGGTGTCACCACGTTGACCAACCAATCGGTGACTTCCAGGTGCAGCGAAATTGGCGGTTGCGTCGTGGGCCATTGAATGTCGATCGATCTGGGCAGTGCCGCGCCAGAAGCTGGATCGCGCTTGTACCGGCTCGTAAGCGCCGTGGCCAGCAAGTGTCCTTGGGGGTCGTACAGATGCTGTTCCACAACGGTGCCATCCCAGGCGTCGATAATCGTCACTTTGGTCATATCGCCCAGCACGCTAGGCCGATGGCTGCGTATTTGCAGCCGTCCACTTCCAACCGGCGTGGGACCGTCCAAGGGTTGCGAAGTATCGAACCGCGGTAAACCCACCGCCTCGACCAGCCAGTCTGGTTCGACGGGCATGATTTGCCTCGCATTGGACATCGCGAATTGATCGTGCCGGCAAACAAACAAGGCGGGCGGCTGGCTACGCTTGAGCCAGAGCCAAAATATTTCGTCGTTGCTGCCCAAATCCAATTCTCGCCCGCCAAACGGTGCGTCGGCGGTCAATCGGAGTCGTCGCGGCGGTTCCATTGCAACATTGGCACGCAATGAGGTGGGAGCGCCGGAGACACTTAGCGTTGCCTTGGTGGACTGTAGCGATTGAACTCGATTTGCATTGTCGTTCACGACCGTTTCGATTTGTACGAGCGTGGCCGAAACGGGCAACGTGCGGGGCTGAGTGTACTGACGGGTCCACTGCTGGCACATCGCTCCGCTCGTGGCAAAAAGGCCGACCAACAAGATCAGCGCAAAGCGCACCGGCGAATGGGTGCGCTTGTGGCTCATCGTTGGCCGTGCAACGGGTTGATGGACCATGCCAATGACTTCCGTGCCAAACAAATGCGATCTTCCGTCGCCGCTTTTTGAATATTATTGCTCACCCTGCAAACAACAGTCGCGCTAACTCATCCTGAATTTCTTTCGTCCGCTGCTGGCTCGGCGTGGCAACGGCCACGCGATACTCGCGCTCTCTTCGCGGACAAAACAACACCAGCGTTTCTTGGTTTTGCTCATCACGCTCGTTTTCTTCCAGCCGACAAACACGCCTTCGCACCAGCAGCAGAGCCAAAATGTAACGCATGTCGGCGTGGGTCGGGTCATCGGCCAGTTGCTCCAGCAAATCGAGCATGACATCGTTGGGCGCCCAATGGACGCGCTTCGCATCACGCTGCGGCAATTCCGATTTCCACCATCCAACGGCTCCTTCCGGGGCGCCCTCCCAGGCTTCGGCGGCGTAATCGTGCCGCACCAACTTCGCCCCTTCCGCCAAGAGGACCGAATAGACCGTCTCACCCGGACCAAGTTCCCGGCCGGTTACCGCGCAGCGGCGCGTGCAGCGAGCCTGCTCGTAATCCATGAATTGCGGCATTTCGACTGAGCCACGATGGGGCAACTTCGACGGGTCGCAAATCGTAGGCAAAATGCATGGTTCACTCAAGATGCATTTGCAGGCGGCGCGAGCCGAAGCGGCCTATGGGGAACGAGGCAGCGAACCCTCAAATTCGTCTGGTTTTTTCGACTTTGCCGCGCCAACCCTGGCAGAGTCAAAATGATGGTGCGCGGCCCCTTGTCTTCGGCTGAAGTTCCACAAATTGCCTTGATTCGCCTGTTTCCGAGGTTGGCCGAGCTCTCGCTCAAGCTCTCAGTGAACCCGTTGGCCCGGCTTGGCACCACTGTCGGGCGATAACAAGAAGACTTCATCGCCTCCCGACCCGGCCGCGGCGACCATGCCTTCGCTCAGGCCAAATTTCATTTGTCGCGGGGCCAGATTGGCCACGCAAATGACCAGCCGGCCGATTAAGTCTTCCGGCTTGTATGCCTTCTTGATTCCAGCGAAGACCGTTTTTCTTACCTCGCCGCCAAGGCTCAGCGTGAGCTTGAGCAGTTTCCGCGCGTTGGGCACTTCTTCGGCCGTGAGAATGCGGGCGACTCGCAGATCGACTTTCGTGAAATCGTCAATCGTGCATTCCGCCGCCAGCGGTTCGGCCGCCAGCGCCTCGGGACCGTCCACTACGTCGCCTAGCCCCTGGCGGGAGCCAGGGGTTGCATTACCACCACTCGCCGGTGCCGCTTCTTTACTATCTTCAATCATGGCCTGTACCTGTGTGGGTTCAACTCGTGTAAGCAGTGATTCGAATTTATTAACGCGCGTGCCGACCAGCGGCGTTTTTGTTTTATCCCAGTGACGTTTTTCTGGATCAAATTCAATTGGGTCGTTGAGAAGTTTTCCCGCCTCCTGAGCTAGCTTTGGCAAGACGGGCGCGAGATAGATTGCAATTTGGCGAAACAAGTTCAGCGCAACCGTGCAAACGTTTTGCAGATCTTTGGTGTGCGCCGGATCTTTACGCAATGTCCACGGCGCTTTGGCATCGACATAAGCATTCGCCTGATCAGCCAAAAACATCACTTTTCGCATGGCAAGCTGGTAGTCGCAAACTTCGTATGCATCAGCTATTGTGTCGACTCTGCTCCCGGCTGGCAATTTTCTGCCGTATGCAACTAAATCACCTTGGCCTACCGCGTATTCAAAGAGCAATCTAGTCTCATTGTCATTTGGAAATCTTTCAGATAGCCCAGTCTCCTCCACAAACCGTGCTGTACGGCTGGCGAGGTTTACGACTTTGCCGACGAGGTCGGAATTCACTTTGGTTACGAACTCGTCGAGGTTCAAATCCAAATCGTCAACCTTTGGGCTGAGTTTGGTGGCGTAATAATAGCGCAGATACGCCGGGTTTAAGTGTTTCAAATAGGTCGACGCGCGGATAAAGGTGCCCTTGCTCTTCGACATCTTTTCGCCGCCGACCGTCAAAAAGCCGTGAACGTGGACTTTCGTCGGCAGCTTGAAGCCAGTGGTTTTCAGCATGCCGGGCCAAAACAACGTATGGAAATACGTGATGTCTTTGCCGATGAAGTGATGGATTTCTACGGGTTTGCTGTCGGCATCGCCACCGCTCGGCCACCAGTCGTTGAACTTTTCGCCACTGCGGTTGCACCACTGCTGCAATGACGCCATATAACCGATTGGCGCGTTGTACCATACGTACCAGTAGTTGCCAGGGAAATCGGGAATTTCAAACCCAAAATATGGGGCCGGACGGGAGACATCCCAATTGCGCAGTGGCTCGCCCAGAAAATGCCCTTTCAAGTAGTTGCTGATTTCCTGCTGCAGGTGTTCGCCCGATTGAGTCCACTTGTTCAGGAACTCATGCAGCGGTTCAAGCTGAATAAACAGGTGTGGTGCATTGCGGATTTCCGGTTTGGCACCGCTCAGCGTGCTGACGGGATTGATCAGCTCGGTGGGGCTGTACGTATGGCCGCACTTCCCGCAATTGTCGCCCGGCTGATCAGGCGATTTGCAGTTCGGACACGTGCCGCGCACAAAACGATCGGCTAGGAATGTTCCCGCTTTGGGATCGTAGAGTTGCTCAACGTCTTGCTGTTTGACCAGGCCGGCCTTGCGAATCGATTGCCAAATGTCCTCGCACTGTCTCCGATTTTCCGGACTGTGAGTGCTACCGTAGTTCTCGTATTCGATCTGAAAGCCTGCCAGATCGCGCTCATGGGCCGCCTGCATTTCAGCGATCAATTGCTCTTCGGTACGCCCCTCTTGTCGAGCGCGGATCATGATTGCGGTTCCGTGCGTATCATCCGCACATAAATAGATGCAGTGGTTTCCCTGCAGCTTTTGAAATCGCACCCAAATATCCGTTTGAATTGCTTCAAGCAAATAGCCGAGATGAATCGGCCCATTGGCATATGGCAGAGCGGCGGTGACGAGAATCTGGCGGGCGGTCATGTCAGCTTGGGGTGTCGTGCTGGCAGGGAATATATTGCAAGCCGATCATTGTAGGGGAATGCCCGGTCGTTGCGGAATGGGAAACGGCGCGGCCAAATGACGAAACCCGAATAACGAATGAATGACCAATCTCGAAATTCCAATAATCGATGGAGCCGCAAACCGCACGTTTCTTGTTTATTGGTGATTGGCCATTGGGATTTCCTTCTTCCTTCATCATTCGAATTTCTTCATTCTCAAAACGGCACTATCTTCGCTCGACGATCCGCATCGAACAATTGCTCTTGTGCCGCTTGGGCACCTCGGCGATGATCTCCCCTCCCAGACTCCAGGGAGTGGCGTCTGGTTCGCGGTGCCCGATATTTGATGACGCCCGCGCTGATGGAAAAGGTCGGTTTGATTCCCGCCATGAAGTGCTGCCGAACGGATCGGCAGTGAAACCAACCTAGATATCAGCTTCCGGCATGGATGCCGGTTACCGGCTGTCAGCAGAGGCCGCGTTCTCTTTATTCGCTCCCTGCATGTCGCACTGCGACCCAAGGAGGGAGCGCATGAATTTGGCCTGCCTGACCGCCGCGCTGTTGGCGATTTCCAGCCCCGGCGATCCTTCTGCCTCGAATCAAACGATGCTGCTCGATTTCCGCGCCGATTGGTGCGGCCCCTGCCGATCGATGGACCCGGTGGTGGGTCAGCTGGTCGGCGAAGGCTATCCGGTTCGCCGAGTCAACATCGATCAAGAACGAGAGCTGGCCACGCGCTTCGGCGTGCAAGGCATTCCTTGCTTCGTGATGCTGGTGAACGGCAAAGAAGTCGATCGCGTCGTAGGCGCCACCGATCCCTTACGACTGCAAGCCATGTTCAGCCGCAATGGGGTCGGGCCAGCGGTGAACTCCGTCCGCGGACAATCGTCGGCAAGCTCTGCACCCTTGGCGAAATCGGTTCCGTTCCCGCCGGCCGATCGACGCGGACTGTTGAGCGGACTTGCTCGTTCTTCGAATCCGTCAGAGTCGATGCCAAGCGGCCGAATGGTGGAGCTGGATCCACCAATTGTTTCGAAGTCCAGTCCGCCGACTGATAAGAATCTCTCGGCTCAAGACAAGCTAATCCGCGCCAGTGTCCGCCTGAAAATCGAGGACGACAAAGGAAACTCGGTCGGTTCAGGCACCATTATCGACGCCCGCGAAGGGGAAGCTCTGATCATTACCTGCGGCCATGTGTTTCGCGATGCGGCCAAAGGGGGCCGGATAATGGTCGATCTGTTTGGACCCGGCGCGCGCGCGGCGTGCTGGGACATTTAATCGACTACGACTTGCAGGCCGAGGTCGGGTTGATTCGCATTGAAACCGATTACCCCGTGGTGGCCGCGCGTGTGGCGCCACCAGGATACACGGTGCAGACCGGCGACAAAGTGATCAGCGTGGGCTGCGACGGCGGAGCCGATGCGACCGTGAAAGAAACGCACGTGACCTCGATCAATCGTTACTCGGGCTCCAAGAACTATGAGGTTGCATTCCAGCCCGTCCAAGGACGCAGCGGCGGCGGATTGTTCACCTCCGACGGTCTTGTGGTTGGCGTCTGCTACGCCGCCGATCCGGAAGCGAACGAGGGGTTGTTTGCCGCCCTGCCGGCACTGTGCGATGAGTTGGATAAATCGGGACTGGCATTTGTGCATCGCCGTGAACAACAGGCGGATGCGCAATCGGGCACTCGGCGCGACAGCTTAGCAAACGGAGCGCCGACGAATCGTGCGCCCGCTAGTTCCGATTACCTAGTCAGTTCTCCGACCACTGCAACACCCACATCGGCAAAATCGTATCCGCAACGCGGCGATTCGACATCCAGTGATGAACGTGCGGCCGTTAAATCGCTTAGCGAAAAATCGAAACATGCAGAGCTCATTTGCATTTTGCATCCAACGGGCGATCCCCAGGCGAAAAGCGAGATTTTCGTACTCGACCACGTTTCGCCCGACTTCATGCGGCAGCTAACCGCCGAACGGACCACTTCCACGCAGCAGCTCACTTCGCTCGAAATTCCACGCGAACGGCTTGGTCGGGTGGAAAGCCAAATCGCACCCAACCGGCCTGCACCATTGCCGGCCCTCGATCTGCCGCCTTGGTGGTCTGACATTTTTAAGCAGTAGCCGCGATTTCTGGCTGCAAAAGATCGCAACTGCTGGCCACAAAATCGCCACGGCAAGCAAAACCGGCACAAGCTGCCGGATGCTGCTCTCGATGCTTAGCCTCCATTCTGAACTGACCTACAGTTCCCTAGGCGCGCGATTCTAAATTGTTGGGGCAAATCTTGATCGGGGAGCCATTGGCCGCGTGTTTGGCGTTCTGCTACTGATCGTTTTGAACCTGGCGATAGGCTACGGGCTAGCCGTGTATTTTCATCGGCCAGATCTGTTTGCGGTTGCCTGGCGGTTCATTCCAGGGGCCTTGCCGCCCGTGGTGAGTTCTGCTGTTGCGCTGGAAGTGCCAGCTACGTCGGTACCGGGAATCAACGTTCCTCGATCGCAAAACATAGCAACTCTGCCAATACCTTCACCCGAATCGCCCGCTGAGAGCGACCTCCCGATGGCCGCGGTCGTCGAAGACCCTGCGCCGAATTCGCTGCTGGCTACAGTGCAATCAGCCGCCACCCAGTCAACTGCCTCGCACGAACCTCCATCTTCACCGCCAGTAACTCAGTGAGCAGTTTCAGTCATCTGCAATGAATTGAACTGCTACAGCGCCGAGATCAATGAGCCGGACAAGGGGCGTATTCCCGATCGATACGGTTGGGTTATATATTCGTAGCTGGCCTGCCCCGACCTCGATGTAAGCAGACTGTCATGATCTTTATTCTCGTGCGCCACGGCGAAAGCGTTTTCAACCTCGAGCGGCGAATTCAGGGCCAGTTGAATGTAGAACTATCGCCGCTGGGTCGTCGTCAAAGCGTCGCCTTGGCCGACGCACTCAATTCGCAGCCAATCGATGCGCTGTATTGCAGTCCGCTGCGTCGGGCCATCGAAACCGCGCAGCCCATTGCCGAGCGATTGCACTTGGACATCAAAACCGATGACCGGCTGAAAGAAATCAACGCCGGTATTTTTCAAGGCCGGCACTGGGAGGAAATCGAACGGCTACATCCCGCGGAAGCCGTGTGCTGGCGTGCTCAAGAGCCCGACTTTGTGATTCCCAATGGTGAATCGCGGCGAGCGCTGATGGACCGAGCCCGTGCTTGCTTCGATTCAATTCGCGAAACCGGAGCGAAGCAAGTGCTGATTGTCTCTCACGGAGGAACCTTGGCCGGCGCACTGAAATCGCTGCTCGGCGTGCCGGCCGAACTCAACCCCTTCGCGTTTTACAACGCCTCGATCAGTCGCCTGGCCTGTGACAAGCAGGTCAAAGTGCTGTCGATCAACGAAATCGACCATCTCCGCGCGATCGAACTGACGACCGACATCAGCACCGGCGATTTGTGAAACGGCAGAAGCGCATCGGCGACGGTTCTCATCCCTTTGTCGTAGCCCCGAAACGCTGTCGACCACTAACGCCCTGGTTTAGCAGCGGGCTTGCCGAGCGCTGCGCAGCCAGTTAGTTTGTAACAAACATTTCCCCACCGCAGTCATTTGCCATTCGTCTGGAGCATCTGCATGGAACGCCTTGTTAGCGCGCTAGGCCTTGTGGTGATGGTCTTCTTGGCTTGGCTGATGAGTTCCAATAAGCGGCGGATGAATTGGCGAATCATCTTTGGCGGGATGTTATTGCAGTTGGGATTTGCCATTCTCGTTTTGTGGACACCCCAAGGACGAGCGTTTTTCGACGCGGTCGGCGATGTGTTCAATAAGCTGATCGGTTTTGTCGGCGAGGGAACCAAGTTCATGTTCGGCATGGGCTTGGAAGACACCTCGACACAAGGGCGCACGCTTCAGTTGCTGACTTCATTTGCGTTCGGCGTACTACCAACGATTATCTTCTTCTCGGCACTGATGTCGATTTTGTACTACGCCGGCGTCATGCAGTGGGTCGTTGCGGCCGTTGCCTGGCTGATGCAGAAAACGCTGCACACCAGCGGTGCGGAAACACTCTCGGCATCGGCCAATATCTTTGTGGGCCAGACCGAGGCGCCGCTGGTCATCAAGCCCTACGTGGCCAGTATGACGCAATCGGAATTGATGGCCGTCATGATTGGCGGTTTCGCGACGGTCGCTGGCGGTGTGATGGCCGCCTATGTGAGCATGGGCATTAGCGCGGGGCACCTCATGACGGCCTCGGTCATTTCCGCCCCGGCCGCCTTGCTGATCGCCAAAGTGTTGCAGCCGGAGGTCGAGGAGCCGAAAACAGCGGGTAAGCTCGATGTCTCCACCGAACAGGTGGCGATCAACCTGATCGACGCTGCGGCGACCGGCGCGGCCGATGGCATGAAATTGGCGATTAACGTCGGTGCCATGCTGATTGCCTTCATCGCCCTGATTGCCATGTTCGATGGCATCTTGGGTTGGGTCGGCAGCGTCATCGGCCACTGGTTTCACCAAGATTGGCACTGGTCTCTGGAAACCATTTTGGGCTATGTCTTCTATCCGTTCGCCTGGTTGATGGGCATCGAACGCCGCGACTGCCTGCACTCCGGTGAGCTGCTGGGAATAAAAATGGCGGCCAATGAGTTTGTCTCCTATCAGAAGCTCGGCGACTGGCTAAAACCCGATTCGCCCGTTCAACTGACCGATCGCACGAAAGTCATTTTGACCTACGCTTTGTGCGGTTTTGCAAATTTCAGTTCGATCGGAATTCAAATTGGCGGCATCGGCGGCATTGCGCCCGAGCGGCGGCACGATTTGGCTCGGCTGGGGCTACGAGCCATGCTCGGTGGGACGCTCGCTTGTTTTATGACTGCCTGCGTGGCGGGAATTCTCAATCCGCCGTGGAAAGATGTCACCAAGCAGAATCAAAAAATCGAAGACAAAATCGAACAACCGGCGAATTCGCCTGCCGATTCAGCGCCTGCGGAAAATCAGAATCTGAAGAGCAACCCCATCGAGCCGCCGGCTCCGGCGCCCAACAGTCAATCGAGCAACTGGAATCGGCCTGGCAACAAAGTGCGCATGTCGGTTTCATGGATTCCGTCGGACGAGTCAGGTCGGTCGGCATCTACGAGCAAGATCGGCAGTTCCGGGGCAAACTCGACCATCACTTGTCGGCACGCTCCGCAGGGGGAATGGCCACCCGGGGTGGCCACCGCCATTGCGATCCACTGCCGCTCGCCGGCGGCAATGGCACTGCACACGGCAGAGCGTTCGGCACAGATGGTCAGACCGTACGATGCGTTTTCCACATTGCAGCCCGTGAAAATTTTCCCTGAGGTGGTGAGCAAAGCGGCACCCACGTGAAATTTGGAATACGGCGCATGCGCATTCTTGCGAATCTCACACGCGGCGGCGATCAGAGCTTTTTTTTGTGCTGCGGTCATGTTGAAGGCTCGATTCGTTCTACGATTAACTTCGGCGGCGCCACTGGCGACTCGGAAACGGTGATTGCTTCGACAATCATTTTTCGTCCGATCGGAGGCGCTGTTGGCATGGGCAAAAACCCGGACCAGCGGCTGCCCCTGCTCGACGGGGTCGCCCAGGCGGACCAACATTTCCAAGCCGACCGAATGATCAATCTGGTCGCCTAGTTTTTTGCGGCCGCCGCCGAGTTCGATCAGCGCCATGCCCAATTGCTCTGCGTTCATCTCGGCGATAAATCCGCCACGATCCGCAATCACATCGGAAGCTGGCGCGATCGGTCGCGGTTCGTCCAAATCGCCACCTTGAGCGACGATCATTTCACGGAACTTCGCCAGCGCTTCGCCGGAGGCAATCAATCCCTTCAACCTTTGAATTGCTGCGGTGTGTGACTTCTCTAGGCCCGTTGATACCAGCAGTTCCGCGGACAATGCCAGGCAAAGTTCCATCAAGTCGGCTGGACCTTCGCCCCGCAAAGAGGCAAGCGATTCGTCCACTTCGACGGTGTTGCCAGCCATGCTGCCGTGCGGCTGATTCATGTCGGTGAGCAGCGCGGTGGTTTTCACCCCCATTTTCGCGCCGGTATCGACCATCGCCTGGGCCAACTCGCGGGCGTCTTCCTGTTTCCGCATGAATGCGCCGCTGCCCCATTTCACGTCGAGAACCAAGGCATTCAAATTTTCCGCGAGCTTCTTACTCATGATGCTCGCACAGATTAGCGGAACGCTGGGCACCGTGCCTGTGACGTCGCGCAGGGCATAGAGTTTGCGATCGGCCGGCACCAAATCGGCCGTCGCGCCGGTAATGACGCAGCCCACCTTATCGACCACATCGCGAATTTCTTCGGTCGATAGATTCGTGCGGAAGCCGGGAATGGCCTCCAACTTGTCGAGCGTGCCGCCGGTGGCTCCCAATCCGCGGCCGGAAATCATTGGCACTTTCAGCCCGCAGCAAGCCAGCAGCGGCGCAACGATGAGTGAGGTCTTATCTCCGATTCCGCCGGTCGAATGTTTGTCGACCAAGGTTCCGAACCCCTTGGTCCACTGCAGCGTCGCTCCGCTGCCGAGCATCACTTCCACCAGCGCCGCCCGTTCCGCGGCATCCATGCCTTGAAAATAGACGGCCATTGCCAGCGCCGACATCTGATATTCCGGCACCTCGCCACTGACAAAACCGGCCATGAACTGGGCGATCTCGTCTGACGACAATTTTCCGCCGTCCCGCTTTTTAACAATCGTGGCAACTGGATTCATGGTTGTGTCCCAGAAGGCAAAAAACCACGGAGACACGGAGGCGCGGAGAAAGCCACGGAGAGGTTTGCGTTGCTGAAAAAACAGACGCACAACAAAGTAAAACGATAATGAGCCATGTGATCAGAAAATGTCCTGGCGTCAGTCCGTGGAATTGGATCGATCTTAATTTTTCATCTTTGCTTCTATTTCTCTCCGTGTCTCTGTGTCTCCGTGGTTCATTTTGCTTTGCTTTCTTGCTTCAAAACTCCCATCACGATGGTTTGTACTTTGTGTTCTGTCGCTGCCGCAACAGCGACGACGGCTTCGCCGGTGGTTTCGACCAGAGTGTCGGGCCGGCATTCGTTGGTCACCGTTGAAATGGCCAGCACGCGCAGTTCGGCGTGAACCGACACGATCACTTCCGGCACGGTCGACATGCCGACCACGTCGCCGCCGATTTTCCGCAAGAACCGCAGCTCGGCGCGAGTTTCATAGTTCGGCCCAGCCACGGCGATGTAGGTGCCGCAGTGGGCCACAAAATTCTCACGGCGAGCAATTTCTAAAGCCCGATCGATCAGCTCGCGGTCGTACGGCCGGCTCATATCGGGAAAACGGGGGCCGAGTGAGTCGTCGTTGAAGCCGATCAGCGGATTGCCCCACATCAGGTTGATGTGATCTTCAATCACCATCACATCGCCAGCACGATATTGCGTATTCAATCCGCCGCAAGCGTTTGAGGCAATTAGCAGATCAATGCCAAGTGCCTTCATCACCCGCACCGGCAACGTGATTCGCCACTGCGGATAGCCTTCGTAATAATGAAACCGCCCTTGCATCGCCACCACCGGCAGCCCGGCCAGTGTGCCGCAAACGAGTTGGCCTTTGTGCCCGATGGCGGTGGAAGTCGGAAAGTGCGGAATGTCGGCGTAGGGAATGTTCGTCGGTGATTCGATGGCTGACGCCAGGTTGCCGAGGCCGGTGCCGAGAATGATGCCGGCGCGAGGTTTTTGCGGCCATTTGGAGCGGATGAACGCGGACGCTTCGGCGATTTTGGGAAGTTGATGGAGCATAGATCACGAATTTGCGCAAAGTTGGCTTGGTTTCATTCCCAGCCAAATCTGATTGCGTCGTTCATCGGTATAACCAAGAACGACCGCCTCAACTGTCGTCCCAATCGATGGATATTTATCGAGAGTCATGCAGCCATCATCTAAAAAATCTGTAATCTGTACCAAGCCACGTGCTACTGGATCGTTAATGTCGACAAATATGCCAAAGGGCTTATGCTCAATTACTTTGCCGTGAACGATGCTTTTCACAGGAAACCGCTTCTTGGCATTTTCCCAATCGATTGCTGACATATTTAGTATCCGGCGCCGGTCGATTTACTTAATCCAATAATTGGTTCCGGCGCGCTGGTGCCCAATCGTGTGCAGCCGAGTTCTTGCATCCGCAGGGCTTCGGCCTGGGTGCGCACGCCGCCGGCGGCTTTCACGCCGACGTTGGCCGATGTGTGTTTCCGCATCAAAGCCACATCGGCCTCGGTGGCGCCTTTGTAGTTGTAATCGCCGCTGGCGACTTTCACGAAGCCGAAGCCAGTGGAGGTTTTCACAAAGTCGGCGCCCACTTGGCCGCAGATTTCGCAGAGTTTGATTTTCAGTTCGTCGTGCGGCAAAAAATCGTTTTCGAATATCACTTTCACGATGGCACTGTGCTGCTTGCCGACATCAACGACGGCCTTAATATCGTGGGCAACGTAGTACCAATCACCGCTGATTACCTTGCCGACGTTGACGACCATGTCGAGTTCCGTCGCCCCTTGCTCGCAAGCCAACTTCGCCTCGGCGGCTTTAATCGCGGTCGCATTGCTGCCATGCGGAAAACCGATCACGGTGCCGACGCCGACTCCGGAACCCTTCAATATTTCGGCCGCCAACTTCACAGCGTACGGCTTGATGCAGACCGTCGCCACGCCAAGTTTCTTGGCTTTTTCGCAGCCGGCGCGAAGTTCGGCGTCCGTCATCGTGGGATGCAAAAGGGCGAGATCGATTAGCTTCGCAAGCGATTCAGGCATGGCATCACCGTTGAAGATTGAAACTCATGTTATAAGTCGCATCATCACACAAGCCCAGGGGTTGCGGGCACCATCGCCGCGATGGTCCCTGGGCTTGAAGCTGAGATTCATTTCCAAGTCACCGCTTCGGCATCTTCCCCATCACCGCGACGATGCCGCCGCCTTGCATCACGTTGACCACCGGACTGTGGCTGGCGCGACCGACGAAGCCGATGCCGCCGATCGACGTGTAACCGCCGTAGACCGTGAACATTTCGTCGGGCTCCAGCGTTCCTTCATCGTCGAGCCGGCAGGTGCGACGCCGCGGAATCGGCACGAAATCTTGCACAACCCAAGTGCTGGGCGATTGCAGCGCGGCATCGAGGGTTTGCTGCCACGTGTTTTCGCTGACGATGCGGCCAATTGTGACACCTTGCCCGCCGCAACTGCGATTCGGCTTCAGCACCAAATCGGATTGATGTCGCCGCGTGTAATCGGCCAGTTCGATTGATTTGCCGTCGCGATCGGTTGCCGTGCGCTCACTCAGCAGCCGCGTCCACGGCACGTGGGCCGCAATCAATCGCTTTTCGTCCGGCGTAAAGAAATCGTCAAACTCGCCAGAGCCGAGCGCTTCGAACAAACTTTTGTGGTCGAGTTCGCCAAACGGCGAGGAAACCATTTTCCCGGCTTTTGCGGCGGCCCGCATGCCGGCCAAATTGTTACCCGATTCCATGTCGGCCAGGTCGCGCAGCTCGATGTTGCGATACACCGCATCGACCGGCTTACCTCGGTACGCGACGCCGTACTGCGGATGCGTTTCCAATTTCCGCGCGTCAACGCACTCGGTTTTGATGAACCGCTTGCGGAAAAACGTGGCGATCGATTCCGCCTCGGTAATGCCGGTGGTGAAATCCTGATTCTCGGCAATCACGACGCGGCGTTTTCGCATCAGCCCTTTCAGCGTGGGATGAAACATCAGCGCCGTCGTCAGAATCAGCCGCGGATCGGCGCCACTATCGCCGGGCATGCCCCACACGTTCGGCGCACCCAACCACATTCAGCGCGCACATCGAAACGTGATGAGCCGCCCCGGCGTAATGGATGCCGCCGACATCCACGGAATTCACTTCGAACAATTTGAAATTTTCCGCCGCCGGATCGCCGGACAAATTCAGCGCAAAATCCCAACGATGAAAGACTTGCTTCGCCGTGTCACCGGGTGCGCCGACCGCCAGCTTTAGCCATTCGGCCTCGTACGGCTCCAGCGGCAGCACGGTTTGCAGGGCCGGAGTGTCGAGCCACGCCGCCGCGATTTTGGCCACCGCTCCAGCCAACGTATCGAATGCTTTCCGCAGCGGTTTGACTTGCCGCGATGTGAACCGGGCAGGCGCCGTGGTGACCGGAATGATAATCCGCTCGCCGTTGTCTTTGATGTAATCGAGCCGTTCGCGTCGACTCTGGTCGGCCATGAAGTCGAGCAACTCGTCGGCATCGTAAGGAATCAACGACGACAGCCGCTCGACAAGCTTTTCATCCCAGCGCATGCTGTCGAGCGGCCCGAGATCGGCGGGGTTGTACATGGATTTACGGGCGGATGGGAGTTTTACGTGTCGCGCGGCCGCAAGTTCAGGGGTTGCGGGCACCATCGCCGCGATGGTCCCTGGGCTGGGCACATGGCGGGTCATCACAGTATACGCTGTGCTGTCCGGCGAGCCACCACGGGAAAACTCAATCGGAATTCTTATAGACTGCCCGCTCCAAAACAAATTGTCAGCGATAAAGCATGTTCGCAAGTCGCACATACAAGCGATTGATGATCTGGTTAACCGCCGATGGTGTTCGCACACGCACACCATGGGGCAATTGCCGGCTGATTTTCACCAAGTAAACTATTTCATGCCGCATGCCGTGCTGCTTCTGGAACTGATGGAAAACGGGGTCGACTCGAAGATGAAGTGTTGTGAAGTTAGCGCCCAACCCTGTGGACGCAAGCTTGCGCTGCACGAGTTGCTCTAGCAAAGATTGACCGTGGATGACAGGTGAAGCGGACAAGAAATAGACTTCGCCGTCCGGCGTCAGTAGGCGATCCAGGTCGTCGACGATGCGGCCGACAAGTTCCAAACCAAATTCACCGCCGTAGCCATCTCGATTCGCGGACGCCGCTTCCTGTGGCATGAACACGAAGGGCGGATTAGCGATGATAATATCAAAAGGCCCCTGGATGCCGGTCGTTAAATCACCCTGCGCAAGTCCGCGCGGTTTTCAAAACCGTTGAGTATTGCGTTCAGACGCGCAAAGGCCACGCTTCGGGGATTAATGTCGACGCCCAGCACTTGCGATGCGTGGGCCGTTAGAGTCAGTGCTTGAATACCGCCGCCGCAGCAGATATCCAGGCCCTTTTGAAACCGGCGTCCGGCAATCGACTGTTGCTGGAGATCGGCTAGCTTTAACGAATCGCGTCCCAGATAGGAAAAGTTCGGTATCGATCGATCGTGAACATCGGACACAAACAAATTCTTCTCATGCGGAATGAATCGCAAACGGCTGTCGATGAGTTGGTCTTCACGGCGACGCGCCAGGCCAAGCGTTAACAGCTCTGAGAGGCGGAGTTCGCTGTCAAGCTTTCCAAGTAGCAGTTCGAGCTGATCGGCTCGCCATGCTTCTCCCGCGCCAAAAAAACTCCACATTTCGACAGTCAACGGATGACGCAGTTTTTCGATTTGACGATATAGGCCAGGAATCGCCGTTGGTTCCAAGAGGCGCCGTTGACCATGCCGTAAGAAATGCCAAAGGTTCGACGGTTCCAGCGGAGCTGCAAGTACGCGGCGGGTTGTTGGCAGCCATTGACAACGGCTGTAGCCTGTTCGCAATAGATCGCTATGAATTTTAGTCACCGCCACTCGCCAAGCGGCGTCGCCCGGAGGCGGACAGTCTGTTTCAGCATCCGCCTGCATTAGCGATGTTCTCCGGTGTACAATGAAAGAAAAATACGAGTCTGGGGACGACAGCGGATATATTACAAAGCAGCCGTGCCCATTATCAGCTTAATCATCAGCTATTGTATTGGAAATTCAACAGAGCACGTCGCCACAAAGGTACTGCGACGCACAATACCGCTATAATCGTTTTGAGGTACTGGTACCTCTCGGCCACCGACAAATCGCCTTCTTGCGAAGGTGGCCATGGCAAATTAGACTGAAAAATTGCCACCCGATCGAACTCTTCGGGATTCGGGAAATCGGGGGTGGCCCGTTCCGCGTCCGCTTGTCTTCCGCTTTCGTCTTTTGCGGGCACACCTCGCGACTTTTTTGGAAAATCGAAACCAATCATGTTGATTTTGGGCATCAGCGAGCTGGACAACGATTCCGGCGCAATTCTTCTGAATGACGGCAAACTCATCGGTGCCGCGAACGAAGAACGCTTTACACGGATCAAGCAGCAGCCTGGCGTACCTTATCGAACCATCGAGTGGCTTCTGAAACGCGCAGGCGCAGCGGCGAAGGATTTGGACAAGGTCGTCGTTGTCCGTCAGGATGTGCCCACAGAGCCTTCCGATACATTGCGGGCGTTGGATGAAACTCGTTGGTTTTCTTATCCGGGCGGACTGACGACAAAACTGCTGAATTACGGCATCTGGAAATTTCGCAATTACCCACGCACCAAACGGCTGCACGAGGAGATCAACGGGCAGCTCTGGAACTGGGTCCGCGACCAGGGAATTGAGGCTTCGCGCGTGGAGCGAGCGAATCATCACTTCATGCACGCCACCTGTGCGTACTACGGGTCGGGCTTCGAGCAGGCATTGGCGTTCACGGTCGACGGTCAAGGCGATGGGCAGACGGCCACCATTTATTCGTGCGACCGTGGCAATTTCAAACTTGTACACGCAGTGCCATTGCCGCACTCTGCCGGCGCTTTTTACGCCTCTATCACCAAGGCCGCGGGCTACCGGCCCGCGCGGCATGAAGGAAAGATCACAGGACTGGCGGCTGCATGGGAAATACGACGACGAGTGCATCGCCTTTGCACGCAGCCAGCTATACAACGTCGATGGATCATTTCAAGCGCCGTACGTTTACGGTAGCTATCCAAAGCTCAAACGGCTGCTCAATCGCAAAGGCTTAGAAAACCTCGCTTATGCGTATCAGCATGTGCTAGAAGACGTGCTGGTGCAGTATGTGCGAAAGTATGTTCAGCAAACCGGCGCCAAGAACCTGTGCATGGCAGGCGGTGTGGTGGCCAATGTGCGGGTCAACCAGAAGCTTTACGAAATTCCGGAAGTCGAACGGGTCTATATTTTTCCTCACATGTCGGACGGTGGGTTAGGTTGGGGCGCCGCTTCTTGGGCATGGCACAACAGATCGCCCTTACACACCGCAGCCGATCCATGACGTGTATTGGGGCCCCGAGTTCAGTGAAGAGGAAATCGCCGGCACGCTTACGGTCGAGGGGGTGCGATTTTCCCGTCCTGCAGACATTGAAAAAATGCTGGCTGAGCTGCTGGTGGACGGAGAATTGATTGCCCGTTTTCAGGGTGCAATGGAGTTCGGCCCCCCGGCCTGTGCCATCGCTCGATCTTGTATCAACCGACCGATCCCTCGGTTAATGCTTGGCTCAACGATCAACTGCATCGTACCGAATTTATGCCGTTTGCCCCGGTCACGCTCGAGGAAGAAGCGCCGAAACTGTATCGGAATTTCGAAAAAGCCCGGCACCCTGCGAACTTCATGACGATTACGTTCGATTGTTCCGCCGAAATGGCGCAAAATTGTCCGGCCGTGGTGCATGTCGATGGCACTGCCAGGCCGCAGACGGTACGCCCCGATTTGGATGCCGGCATGCATCGCATGCTGAAGATTTATCATGAGTGCACGGGCTTGGCATCTGTCATCAACACGTCGTTCAACATGCACGAAGAGCCGATTGTGTGCACGCCGGACGACGCGATTCGATCTTGCCGAGACGCGCATTTTCGCTATTTGGCAATCGGTCCATTCCTGGCGGAATTTGACTTCCCGAGCCCACCGCATGCCAAGCCGACACGCCGGGTCGAAACCAGCACCGTGTAGCGGCGTTAGCGTAAAACTTTTTGTGGGTTGGGCAGCGTCAGGCCGTGCCCTACCGTCAGATCGTCCAGGATTCTTCGCCGGCATTGAGTCGTTCTACGACCTGCTCCATCGGCAGGATATCAAGCTCTCCCGCGTCACGCAAACTGGCCGCCTCCTGACAAATTTCGTCAAGTGCTGCCAATAGCTCCTCGCTTCGCACCAGCAAATTCTCTGGGTGCGTCCATAAGCTAAACAAGCGGCCGTGCTTGGCCGCTTGCCTCAGCCCAAGGATCCCACGGCGAACACGAGCACGCACAGACACATATTTCGCCACCCCGCTGAAGCCCGGAAAGAACATACTGTGCGGAATTTCCCACAATTGCCCTACTCGGCGAGCGCTCGGAAGAGGCGGCCAGAGTGGCAACTGCTCGTCGAGATAGCGGAAGGGTTGGATAAACCGTCGAGCGGCAAACCTGGTATGCATGCTGCTGGCGTCCATCCCGAACCAATACCATTCGCTGTTGAGCCCCCGGTAGGACGAATAGCCCGTTTGCTCCAGTGTCGTTAGAAAACCATTCCCGTTGTGCGGAAAGACTACGCTATTGAGTTTGCGCCCCCAATTGCTCGCCAGTTCCTGGCACAGCGCAAACTCGGCCCGGGCAACCTCCTCGGTACACTCAGGATCCCACACTTCCAAATGGCTGAACGTGTGCGAGGCAAGCTCCTGATACGTCGGGCAGTTGACGATCTTTTCGACTAGGTCAGGAGCATAAAACAATTCCCAACCCTCTTCGCCGAACGCCGGAATTCCTTCGTACCAGCCACCTTGAAACCAAGAGTAACGAGGAGCCGGAAGGTTGTAAGAAAATCGTCCTCCCGGACAATCCTGCGGCCGCAGCATCAAGTGGCCCACGGTGGCCCAAGTCGCAGAAATCTGATGACGATCAAAGATTCGCAGCAACTGTTTAACAACCGTCCGCGCGTGCGACAAACCAGCATGACCACCGGGCTTGCCAGCAACCATTCGGTCTGCCCAGCCGAGTTCGAAATCAAGGCTAACGACGAGTGCTCCGCGCGACATCACTCAGATACTCCGCTATCACAAAGGGTTTGCGCGGGCCGCCAATTGCGGACGCGTGTTTCTTACTGTTTGAGTATAGCCTCTACGCTGGTCCGCGAACCACGGGTGCGATATGCTGGTCGTTCAAATATGGCAAACACGCCCGAAAACGTTCCGAACTTTTCCACCGCCGACGGCTTGCTGCCGGCCATCGCTCAAGATGCCGAAACCGGCCAAGTGCTGATGCTGGCCTGGATGAACGCCGAAAGTTACGCCGAAACCGTGGCCACCGGCCGAGCCGTCTATTTCAGCCGTTCCCGCGGCAGGCTGTGGCGCAAAGGCGAGGAAAGCGGGCATGCCCAGCAAGTAGAAGCCATTTTTGTCGATTGTGATGCCGACACAATTCTGCTGAAGGTGCGGCAAACCGGCCCGGCGTGTCATGAAGGATACCGCAGCTGCTTCTTCCGGCAAGTCACGCCCGAGGGAGTGAAGTTCGTGGCGGAGCGATTGGTCGATCCGAGTAAAGTGTATCGACCGAAGAAATGACCAATGACCAAATCCCAATGACCAATTCAATTGCCCAAACTGCACTGGTCATTGGTGCTTGGTCATTACTCATTCGTCTCATCCGGCAACAGCCAATCTGGAATGCGCTTCGGCTTGCCAGTCCGGTCGACGCAGGCCACGACAGAGTGCCCGCGGGCTAGCAATTCGCCGTTGCGGAAGACTTCGTATTGATGCTTGATCCGTGCACCTTTGGCGTGAACGACCGTCGTTCGCAGCGTCAGCAAATCATCAAACGAGGCCGGCAAAAAATATTCGCAACCAATTTCTGCGACAACCAAGTGGTAACCGGCTTCTTCAACGGCTCGGTAGCTCATGCCGGCAGCCCGCAACAGCTCGGTGCGACCCAGCTCGAAGTACGTAAAGTAATTGGCATGGTGGACACGGCCCTGCCCATCGGTTTCTTGATATCGCACGCGAATTTGTACATCGTGTTGGCGGAGCATAACGGTGCGTGTGCAGTTTACTGCCTTTGGCAGTGTAGCGGCGGTGCTGGCCCCGCGATTTAACGCCGGGACGAGCCCGGCCGCTACGCAAATTGTCTTCGAGCCGTCATAAACTATTCTCGCCGCGATGTTACCAAAGACTCGGCGACCATTCAGCCCCGTTACGCCGCGCCAATTGACGGAACTTCCCGCTCGCCCTATATTTGCGAACAAGCCAATTGAAAAAGCTGCGCCTTCGGTTCGCGCGGCACCGCTGATTCCACGGCACCTCGAACTGATCTCATGAGCTTTGGCGAGGGCATCGTCACAGATTTTGCCACCATGCGGGGACGAAACTATCCGTCCATCCGCCAGTTCACGGTGTTTCTGGAAAACCGCGTCGGGCAGTTGCTGGAAGTGGTGCGGCGTTTTGATGGCAGTCGGGTCAAAATTGTTGCCCTCTCGATCACCGATTCTGCCGAATGCTGCTTTGTGCGGTTTTTGCTCAGCCATCCGGAACAAGGTCGCGAAATTCTGGAACGGGCCGGGCTGGCGATGATCGAAAGCGATTTGATTGGCGTGGAATTGCCCGAGGGTCATCAGCCGCTGTTGCAGGTTTGCACCGCGCTGTTGCAGGCGGAAGTGAACATCATCCAGGCCTACCCGCTCTTGGTGCGACCGCATGGAAGCCCGGCTGTAGCACTGATGGTCGACAATATCGAGATGGGCCTGGAAACGCTGGCCAGCAAGGGCTTCGTCATGATTACGGAAGCCGATTTGTCGGAAGACCAGTGAGCCGCGGCGGCGGAGTGGTTTAGGGGTGTCTGAGTTTTGCCTCCCTCGCCCTTGGGGAGAGGGCCGGGGTGAGGGTGCCGAATGAACAGTGCTTGGTGTCTGGGTGTCTGGTGAACCTCGCTTCGCCTCTTCGCGGTGGAAATTGGCAAGATTTGATGCCAGTCGGCGAATTACCGATAGACGACAAGAGTCCCCGATTGGCCCTGCCCATGGACGAAGTCTCTCAGCCCGCCCGTTTCGAATGGCCGGTGATCGTGTTTGCTTGCGTCTGGCCGGCAATCTTCACATATGTCGTTTTTGTCTCGCTGGTCAATTCAGCCGAAGCCGCGCAGCAATGGGCCGATGGTCTTGGCAAGGCGATCCAATTTGGCTTGCCGCTGGTTTGGGTCGGACTGATACGAGGTGGGCGGTTACGTTGGCCGCGGCCGAACACATGCGGATTGGCGACCGGAATCGGCTTCGGACTGCTCGTCGCCGGTTCGATGTTGGCGCTTTACTTCGGTTACTTCAAACACGCGGGAATCTTTGATGCCGCGCATCGCAAATGAGTGCCCGGCTAGCGAAAATCGGCGTGAGCAGTCTGGGCGTGTACGCGGTCATCGCCCTGTTTTATTCGCTCGTGCATTCACTGCTGGAAGAATACTACTGGCGCTGGTTTGTGTTCGGCCGCTTGAAAAATCACCTCGCGCTCTGGCCGGCGATCGTCATTTCCAGCTTCGCATTCATGGCCCATCATGTCGTTGTGCTCAGCAGCTACTTCGGCCTTGCGAATCCGTGGACATGGTTTTTCTCGCTCTCCACTGCTTTCGGCGGCGGCGTTTGGGCCTGGCTCTACCACCGCACCGGCTCGATTTACGGCCCGTGGATGAGCCATTTGATCATCGACGCCGCTGTCTTCGGCATTGGATACGATCTGATGCGCACCGCGGCGGGGTTGTAAGTAGCCCGGTCTCTCCGAGACCGGCTGCGAGTGTTGGAAACACTCGCCTACTTAACGCCGCCACTACGTGACATCGTCACACCGCCATGCTACCATCCGCGTCATGCACGAGCTGCAATTCTTCGATCCCAACCAAGACATCTCAATCGTCCACAAACGGCTGCCGCATTGGAGTCAGACCAGCACGGTCGTCTTCATTACCTGGCGAACAGCCGATTCCCTGCCTGCGGAAGTGTTGGCGCGCATCGATAAAGAACGGGCGGAGCACTTGCGGCAATTTGATCTTGATGCAAACGGCAATCCCGGCGCGCCGGAACTGGAGAACCTTCCGCAGATCGAGCGTGGCAAGCTGCAACAATCGCTGTTCGAACTGTGGGATTGCCAGCTCGACCGTGGCGCCGGCGATTGTGTGTTGGCGCGGCCCGAATGTTCGCAGCTTATTGCTGAGAGCTTGCGGCACTTCGACGAAGAGCGTTATCTGCTGACCGATTTCGTCGTCATGCCGAATCATGTGCATGTCCTGGTCGCCTTCGCCACCGACGACGAAATGCTGGTGCAATGTACTTCGTGGAAGCGTTTTACTGCGCGACGGATCAACGGACTGCTTGGCCGGTAGGGTAAATTTTGGCAGACCGACCAGTTCGATCATCTGGTCCGCAGCTCGGAACAGTTCGAACACTTCCGCCGCTACATTGCCGACAACCCGATCCGAGCCAACTTGCCAGCGGACGCATATCGTTGGTTCTCGAAGGATTTAAATAGGCCGGTCCCTAAGTAGGCCGGTCTCTCCGAGACCGGCGTGCGAGTCTCGGAGAGACTCGCCTACTTAGCGCACGCCTCTGGTCGAACTCATCCATGAATCCTACGCTAAGGGGATTCGTGGAACATGAATCTGCCCGATAACAAGCCGGGAGCAATCCAATGGAAATCAAACGCATCGGTTCCAGGCCATCGGCGAAGGGGCAGGCAGATTACTTCACCGGCGTGGTTCGAATCGATCCGCTGCTTGAAGCAGCCGAGCCGGCACGGGTTGTTGGCGCTAGCGTCACCTTCGAACCGGGTGCCCGCACGGCGTGGCACACGCATCCGCTCGGTCAGAATCTAATCGTCACCGCCGGCTGTGGCCGGGCCCAGCGCTGGGGCGGCCCGAGAGAGGAAATCCATCCCGGCGATGTCATCTGGTTTCCACCGGGCGAAAAGCACTGGCACGGGGCAACACCAACCACAGCCATGACGCACCTCGCCATCCAGGAAAAACTCGATGGCAAGGCGGTCAATTGGATGGAGCAGGTTAGCGACGAGCAATATCAGGGCTGATGAATCGCGCGGCCAAAAAAATCAGAACTTCCTCTGTCCTTCGATGGCGTTTTTCCGCCGGCCAAATGTGGATCGACGCCAGCCGAAGATCAACGCCAGCAGGCCGCCGCTGGCCAGCAGGCCAAGCGTGCCGGGCTCTGGAACGGCAATCGGTGCTGCGGTCTCGCTGTAATCTAGCGACGAACCGCTCGCGAGATTCACCGTGTACGTGTATTTAAGTTCGTCGCCCACGTCCACAATCGTTCCCGCGCTGAAGAGCAGATGGCCGGTGAAAATGCCCCCCACCGGCCGCCGGGGTTCTGCACCACGACCGACCAATCGGCCGGAACGTTGGGCACGACCCCCGAGAAGGTGAACGATGTGCTCATCGACAAATCGAGATCGTAACCCGACCAGGCGAACCCACTGTTGTTGACGGTGTCGGCACTCAGGGTGAACGAGGGATCGCCCGAGCCATCGTCGCCACGTGCATTGTCCGCAACAGCGACCAGGCAACCGATCTCCAGACCGACGAACATCGAAAGGACAGCAAATCGTTTCATGTCGATTCTCCTTTCCGATCCATCTTCTGCTGCGGCTGGCCACGGCAGAAATTCTTCGATTTGTAAATTCTAAACATTGCCGCCAACCGATGACCAGTCGGCTGTCGATAAATTCTGCCGCTCTGGGAGGTCAGTCCCAGCGTGCCGGAACTAACGTGCCGGTCTCGGAGAGCCCGGCCTACTTAACGGATGCCGGAGTAAGGAGTTTGGAATTGCCAGATTTCACAGATTTCGATGAATGGATGCCGCATTTACTGCTGCACCCAGAGGGTACCCGGCCAGCAGTGGCACCCGTGCGCTGTCACTGACAATCGAGTGGTAGATTCCGAATTATCGCTTGTTTGGGTAGAAAAGTTTTTCTCTGACCGCGGTTGCGACGCCTGCATAATCAGGAAAAACTGTTGCCGCAGTTATTCCGCCGAGAAAGTTGCCAAAGTAGCTTTTCAGCGTTTGATATTGGGACAGTGAATTTAACAAATGGGATAGGCAAGACAAAATCATGCAAGCATTGTGCGATTTCCATTTCAAGTGAGTGAGAGCCGTGAGACTTCTTGCTTCAAATTGTGTTCTAGCCGCACAACAGAGAACCATCCTTCTTGTGCATTTGCATTGGGGTTCGCCGCTCTGGGAACGCTGAAGAATTCAACAGGCACGGTGCTTTGGTGGTCGAACTGGCTTCCAGTATTTCGTGGCATCTTCCCAAACCGGCTTCGATCAATTGCCCAAATCGTAATTCGTTCGTCGTTTGTACGTTTTATTTCGCCACTCAACATCCGATTTACCGCTGAGCTGGCCGCAAAGTAGATTGCTTTCAATGCACTACTTGTCCAGTCGAGAAGTCGTGTGGGAAGCCCAGAATGCCGCACTAGCGCTAAGGCAGCCAAGAGATGCCGTGGGGGCCAGATGACCTCAAGCGACATGTCCGCGCCAGATAAGAGCTTTCCTGGATATGTCGAGAGTTCCTCCCGAAATTTCATTGAATCATCAGGCACTGGCAAACCGATCGAATCAGCCAATTCACAGAAAGCCGTTAGCGTCCAGAGTTCGGCTTTTAGTTGATCCTCTTGGGTGGCCAAGGTGCCAGGTGGCCAGTTCGGATCGAGAATTCTGTCGAATGCTTGCGGTCTGAGTGCCGAAGGTATTAATTCCCACTTATGGCTTGCTTTGGCCGCGGAACAACCATGACGTTGTTCGGCTCTTCTCAGGCAGTGATTCGCTTCCTGGCTCGAGACGTCGAAACAACTCGTCCACACTTTCCAAATCAACACGCTGGACCATTCCCTCAATTGGTATCATTTGCAATGCTCTGCGGTGTTTCTGCCACCTGCTCGCCACCATTTGTACCGCGCTCGATGTTTGGGAAATCATAAGCCCTTGCCATTCATATGGCTAATCTTTTTTAAATGGCTGAAAAAAAATCGCCGGGTGCCGGGTGCCACCGCTGGCTTGGCCAGTAGTGAATACGGGTTCTAGTCAACGGGCAAGTTCATTCACTCATCCAGGCATCCAATCAAAAACTTCGTCGGCGGCTTGTTGATGGATTGTCGTACTGGGTCGGTCGGACCATTTTCGACGAGGCAGCAAGCCGGAGGCCGTGGCAAATATTGGCCGTGCAGTGTTTTCCGGCGTTTCTGTGAATGGACACGGTGTTCACTGCTGGGCAAGCCAGCGGTGGCACCCATGACCATCCCCAAAGTCCGGAAAATCTTTTTTCAGTGGCCTGAAAATCGCTTGACAAACAGGCCGCACGTACCGTATTGTACATACGTGTACGGATGTTCTAATTTACCGGCCGGAGAGACAACCGGTACGGCGCGAGTGCAGCGGCCCTCTTGGTCGTGCTCTGCATCTGCCGGCGTAAGCGCTTTGTGTCCCGTCGGCGCTACATGGACCGACAGAAAGCCGCGGATGAATTTGCCGCACGTCACTGCAACAAAAGACCAGATTTAACCACGGAGGCACGGAGACACGGAGCGGAACAGCATGATAAGGAAGCCAGGAAACCAGGAAGCGTAAAAGCGGCGAATTGAGTTGTTGAATTTTGCCGAATTTCATTCCTGCATTCCTGGCTTCCTTATTGATTGCCTTCTCCGTGGCTCCGTGACTCCGTGGTGAAGATTTACGAGGCAAACAAAACACTGACTCTTAGCACGAAAGGACCCTCTCATGGCCAAACCTGGTCGCAAACCTGTTCTCGATGAAGCCAAGCTGCGCGAAGTGGTGGCGCTGGCTTCGCTGGGCTGCAAAATTCACATGGCGGCCCGCTATGTCGGCTGCTCGAAACGCACTGTGGAACGCGAATTTGAAAAGAATGAAGATTTTCGCGAGCGCCTAATCAAAGCACAGGTCGGCTCGCAAGCCACGCCGCTCGATGCCCTGCGCAAAGCCGCCGGCACGCACTGGCGGGCGGCCGCCTGGCTGTTGGAACGCGGCTTTCCCGACGAATTCGGCCGCCATCCGTCCGGCGCGGTGCCCGTGTGGTTTGTCAAAAACTTCATTAGTCGAATCATTCAGGCCGTGGCGAGTGCTTTTCCCGATCCCGAGGTTAGACGCCGCATTCGCCGATCGATTCATCGGGCGTTCCGCGAAGAGGTGGAGCAGCGCTCCGAGCCGAAACGCTGCCGAGAGCGGAGTCACAAAAACGATAAACCGATAACGCTGCGCGGGCTGGACCATTGCCGTGAACAGGCGACTCGCTGCTGCCAGGAAGCGGAGAGCCAGCGGCGAGCAGAGCGGAAGGCAGAGTGCGTTAGCGCGGAGAACCGGACGCCCTCACCCTGCCCTCTCCCAAGGGGAGTGGGTTCAGAGAGTGGCGAACTCCCTCGCCCTCTGGGAGTGGGTTCAGATAATGCCGCACTCCCTCGCCCTTTGGGAGAGGGTTGGGGTGAGGGTGCCGGCAATTGTCCAATTGGAGAGAGTGCGAAGAGTGGCGAGACATCGATCGCCAACGGAGTCGAATGATGCATCCAATTGCGACACAATGGGCCGAATTTTGTCGTCCGCCGATCGTGCGAAGTGCCGGCGTTTGCCGAGCGGCGCACGGCGGCGGTGCGACAAAATGGGGTCATTGTGCGCGAAAAAAGTGGGACCCCTATCGGTGCGACAAAATGCTGATGCAGATTTCGTGCGAGAAAACACGGCGGATTTGCTTGCATGCCGATCGGCACATGCGAGTTGGCTTGCGACAAAATAGCCGGCATCGGCGATGGGAGGGATTTAATGCGCAACGCTGCTGGAATTTGAAGACACTGGGAAGCCCAGGGGTTGCAACCCCTGGGCTTGTCGCCAGCGGCTTACTTGCCGCCGGCGCACCCACTTCGGTAGAATTCCATGCGCACACGCAGGGCTGCCTCCGCTTCCTGACGGGCGCGGCTCTGCTCTGCATACTGGCTACCGACAACTGACCACCGACCACTGCCCTTCCACATGAGGTGAAATCATGGCGACCGCTACAGAACCCAAAACACGCAAACCGCAAGTCCGCGAAACCCAATGCTTTATCGGCGGCAAATGGCAGCCGGCCAAAAGCGGAAAGACGTTCGAAACGATCAATCCAGCCACCGAAGAAGTGATTGCCGAAGTGGCCGAAGGGGATGCCGCCGATGTCGATCTGGCCGTGAAAGCCGCTCGCCAGCAGTTCGAAACCGGCGAGTGGAGCAAAATGGATGCTCGCGACCGCGGCAAGCTGATGAACAAACTGGCCGATCTGATCGAAGCCGAAATCGATGATCTGGCGGCGCTCGAAACCCTCGACAACGGCAAGCCGATCCGCGACAGCCGGGCCGCCGACCTGCCGCTGACGATCGATTGCCTGCGATACTATGCCGGCTGGGCCGACAAGCTTCACGGTCAAACCATTCCCATTCGCGGCAATTATTTCTGCTACACCCGGCGCGAGCCGGTCGGCGTGGTCGGCCAAATTATTCCGTGGAATTTCCCGATGCTGATGGTGGCTTGGAAATGGGGCCCGGCGTTGGCCTCGGGCTGCACCATTGTGATGAAGCCCGCCGAGCAGACGCCGCTCACTTGCCTGCGGATGGCCCGACTGGCGCAGAAGGCCGGCTTTCCCGACGGCGTAATCAACGTGGTGCCGGGCTACGGTCCGACCACCGGCGGCGCGATCGTGAAGCATCCGGACATCGACAAGGTGGCGTTCACCGGTTCGACGGAAATCGGTCAGCTCATCATGCAAGGTGCCGCCGCGACGATGAAGCGCGTCACTTTGGAACTGGGCGGCAAAAGCCCGAACATCGTCTTTGCCGACAGCGATTTGGATGCCGCGGTCGCCGGTGCGCACTTGGGTCTGTTTTTTAACCAGGGCCAGTGCTGCTGTGCCGGCAGCCGGTTGTTTGTGGAAGACAAAGTGCACGACAAATTCGTCGACAAAATGGTGGCGCTGAACGAGCATCGCCGTTTGGGCGATCCGCTCGATCCAGCCACGGAGCAAGGACCGCAAGTCGATAAGACGCAGTTCGACAAAGTGATGGGCTATATCGAGGCGGGCAAAAAGGACGGCGCCAAGTGCATCACCGGCGGCGATCGCTGGGGCGACCGGGGTTACTTCATCGAGCCGACGGTCTTCACCGGCGTCTCAGACAAAATGAAGATTGCCGAAGAGGAAATTTTTGGCCCCGTGATGTCGATCTTGAAGTTCAAAGACATTGACGAAATTGTGCAGCGGGCCAACAAGACCAGCTACGGTCTGGCCGCGGCGGTTTGGACTCGCGATGTGGCGAAGGCCCATTATTTCGCCAAGAAATTGAAAGCTGGCACCGTGTGGGTGAACTGCTACGACGTGTTCGACGCCGCCGCCCCCTTCGGCGGCCACAAAATGAGCGGCATGGGCCGCGAACTCGGCGAACGCGGCCTGGACGGATACACGGAATGGAAAACGGTGACGGTAAGTTTGGATTAAGTTGTGTAGCGGCCGGGCTTGCCCAGCGCTTGCGACGTCACAAAGCGAAGTTAATGCTCTGCAACGCCCGTGGCTTACAGGCCGCGGGCGTTTTTTGTTAAGCCTTAGGTTGGCCCGAAGACGGAGCTGCCCCAAGCGAGGCGCGGTCTTCTTCCGACAGCCGTTTAATGTGCAACAGCACCCGCTCGTGGATGCCGTGAATCAAGGCATCGGACCAAATCGTCCAGTACCATTGCGGGTACATCTCAAACTTGTACCACGTGCGACCTTCCAACCGAGTTCTGCCTCTCGGTAACGCAGCGAGCCGAAATTCGCCGTGTGTGGTCCGCAAATAGCCGTGTAAATGCGGCGGATGGATGTCGTGATAGGGACTGAGCTCGATCATCGGATCGGGTTGCTCGGTCACGTTGAATGCCAACCGGTTAGGCTTGTCCCAAGCCGTGATGGGTTCGACGAATGCGCCCGTTGTGAATTCGCAATATCGCACTGCACTCACTCCTTGGCCGACGATTTGAGCGCGCTCCGGACAAGCAATGCCGCAAGAAAAGTACCATGCCCGCTGTCGCGGCAAGTCGGGAAAGCTAACGACATTTTCCCAGACTTTCTCTGGCGGCGCATCGATTTCGACGGCCGTTAAAACGACATACTCGGGCGACTTCGTCAGCAACGATTCGCCGCCAGCCACTATCGGCAATGCCAGAATTGCCGCCAGCAGTTCACGTCTCGGTCGTTGAGTTGCATCGGCGATGGCTTTTCCAATCAATCCGCCCAACGCCCCGATCGGCACCAGTAGTGGCGCGGCCAACGCAATACAGACCATGCCTTCCAAGGCAAACAGCAACAATGCGACGCAGGCAAAAAGTACCGAAAGTATGCCGATGCCAATCGATGACCAGTAACCTCGCGGCTGTGGGCGGTTGTAGAGATAGGCAGCCGAGGCACCCATCAACAATGGCGTCCCCAAAAACAGTGAAGCGCCGTAGGTCGAGAAAACATAAACGCTGACCCACAGCATTACCCCGCCGACCAGCAAACTAAAGCCGACCGCAAACGCACCACTTTTCACCTGTTCATTGTCCTGCTCGGCGGGCCTGCTGTCGCGACGCGACCACAACTCGCTGGGCGCGCTTGGCGCCAGGCATAACACCAGCATTAGCACCAGGTTGACAATTGGAATCAACACGGCCAACCCCAACCAGGGAGAGCGGCCAGCATCGGCGGCGCGGCGGACGCTCATCGACACGGCAATCCACAAAAAGGGCAGCGTCCAAAGAAAAATCGCCCAGGGCAGCCACACGGGCCCCGGCGCATGATTGCCATGCGCGTTCCCAGGGCCGGATTCAGAAAATCGAGCGGCGAAAGCACGTTGCCTGCCAGGCGCCAAATCGCCGCCGCTTCCGTCCCGTATTTTAGCAACATCAGACCGAACCCGCTGGCGGCATATGCTGCTGGACCGACGCGGTCGGAAACACCGAACCACAGCTCAAGCATCTTTTTCCAAAGAGGAATGCGACAGCCGTGACCGTCATCAGCTAAATCTTCGGGATGAGATGACATGATCGAAATTCATGACGAAGGAGATTTTGCCGGCATAGGAGCCGGAGCGAGAACCGCACGATGACCATCTGACCGCAATACAATGTAGCAATTAACGCTCTCTGTGCGATTTTTCTGGAGGCAAAATCCGCCCGAATGCATACCCATGAATGAAGCGTTCGGTTAATAACGGCCGCCGACTTGCGGTAAGTTCCCCAGAGCACGAATGACGTAACCACAATCAATTACCATGCCAACTACTTTGACATCTGCCAAGTGCGCCCACACCCATTTCACATTGGCTGCCGTATTTACCTACACGACAGTGTGGGCTCTGCTGGCGGCATTGTCGCCGGCGATTGGCATTGGGGCCAGCATCGGTCTGTTGCTAATGGCCATTGCGATCGGCGCTAAACAAGGATTGCTGGCGATCACGATGAGTGCGGCTGCGTCGTTGGCCACCGATGCGCCCATATTTTGCGCTGACAGTGACGGCTCCTTGCCACGACAGTTATTGGTCCTCAGCCTGGCCGGAGGGATTTGTGCCTGGCAAATCGGACGACAAAAGACGCAGTAGTTTTCGGCCGGTAGCTCGCATAATTAAGCGCACTTCGAGCCGCAAAATGCTGGGGCCACGCATGTGCTGACAGGCCACCGGAATGATTTTTGTCGCCAACAGTTTGCCACTTGTTCAAGAAATCTCGCACGATTCGACGATTCGCTTGGACAATTCCGAAGACTTTCGCCATAAAATGTGGGACTCCGAGCGTACAACAAAATTCGGTGGATCGAGAAATACCGAGCATTCTGCGGAAGGAAAACAGCCTCAATTCATATCTTCGCGACAAAACTAACGCCTCATGATTCGCAAACCCAAATCCGGCGGTGGCTGGCAGGCTATTAAATACACGCTGCAGAAATCGCGTGAGGCGGGCGGCTTCTGGCGGCTCTGGAAAGCCATGCGCTCCAAGAACGCTTGTAAGACCTGCGCGCTGGGCATGGGCGGCCAGCAAGGTGGGATGGTCAATGAGGCCCGACATTTTCCCGAGGTTTGCAAGAAATCGCTGCAGGCCATGGTCGCCGACATGCAGGGGGCCATCAAACGGGAGTTTTTCAGTACCTATTCGATCGCACAATTGCAGCAGTTCACGCCGCGGGAGCTGGAAGCCTGTGGGCGATTGGCCGAGCCGCTGCTGCTAACCCGCGGCGAAAACTTCTATCAGCCGATTTCGTGGGAAAAGGCACTCGAGAAGGTCGCGACAAAACTCAACGCCACTCCGGCAAGCGAAACGTTCTGGTACGCGAGCGGCAGATCGTCGAACGAAGCGGGTTTTCTGCTGCAACTTTTTGCCCGGCTGTACGGCACCAACAATGTCAACAACTGCAGCTATTATTGCCATCAAGCCAGCGGCGTTGGATTGACCAGCGTGTTAGGAAGCGGCGCCGGGACGGTGCAATTGGAAGATGTCGAAGCGGCGGATTTGGTGTTTCTGATCGGCGGCAACCCCGCGAGCAATCATCCGCGGCTGATGCGCACGTTAATGACGGTGCGTCGAAATGGCGGGCAAGTGATCGTCATCAATCCAGTCATCGAAACCGGACAGGTGAATTTCCGTGTTCCCAGCGACGTGCGAAGTCTGCTCTTCAGCACCGCAATCGCCAGTCTGTATGTGCAACCGCACATCGGCGGCGATTTGGCACTGCTGACGGGCATCGCCAAGCGAATTGAGGAAACGGGCGCGCAAGACGAACAGTTCCTCAGAGCACACTGTGAAGGCTGGCCGGCGCTACGAGATAAGCTGCGGTCGCTTTCTTGGGATGAAATCAAACAGAAATCGGGAGTTGCAAGGTCCGAAATTGATTCCATTGCCAGTCGCTATGCCGCCGCTAAGAATGTCGTCTTCGCTTGGACGATGGGCATTACTCATCACCTTCATGGTGTGCAAAATGTCCAGGCCATCGCAAACTTGGCGCTATTGCGTGGCATGGTCGGGAAGCCGAATGCTGGCCTGCTGCCGATCCGCGGTCATTCCAACGTGCAAGGCATGGGCACGATTGGCGTCACGCCGAAGCTGAAGGAAACCATCTTCGAGCGACTGCAATCGCATTTCGGAGTGCAACTGCCGACCGACGTCGGTCTGGATACGATGGCCTGCATAGAAGCCGCTGCGGCCGGACAGTTGAAGCTTGGATGCTGTCTCGGCGGAAATTTGTACGGTTCTAATCCGGACGCGAAGTTTGTCGCAACGGCACTGGGCAATTTGGATCTGCTCGTATACCTCAGCACAACGCTGAACACAGGGCATGCTCACGGATTGGCACGCGAAACGATTGTTCTGCCAGTTTTAGCGCGCGATGAAGAGCCGCAGCCGACGACGCAGGAATCGATGTTCAGTTTTGTCCGGCTCAGCGATGGTGGGCCGCCGCGGCATGCAGGCCCGCGCAGTGAAATCCTTATCATCGCCGATTTGGCTCACCGCGTTTTGGGCAATCGCACGCCGATCGATTGGCGCGATATGGAGAGCACTAGCCGCATTCGTGAATCGATCGCCCGCATTGTGCCGGGTTTGGAAGCGCTGGAAGAAATCGATCGCACGAAGCAAGAGTTTCATATACCCGGTCGCACTTTTTGTGCGCCGCGGTTTGCAACGGCCAGCGGCAAGGCACAGCTTTTTGTTCACGATATACCGGAACTGGCAGGCACCCCTCACGCCGGCCCTCTCCCTAAGTTTGTAGGAGAAAGCAGGGGCCAACTGAGATTGATGACCTTGCGCAGCGAAGGACAGTTTAATACCGTTGTTTACGAAGAAGAAGACATTTACCGCGGGATCAATCGACGCGATGTGATTCTTGTGCATCCTGACGATATTGCACAACTCGGTTTGAAGCGGGATCAGCGGGTTGTTGTCCGCAGTGAAGTCGGTGAAATGCAAAACATCGCGGTTGCGGCATTTCTGGACATCAAGCCCGGCAATGCTCTGATGTACTTTCCGGAAGCCAACGCGCTGGTGCCCAGAACCATCGATCCACAATCGAAAACACCGGCGTTCAAGAATGTGCTGGTGAGCGTTAATCCGATGAATGCTCAGACGGACGTCGCCGAGTCGAGATCATCGAACGTGCCTGAAATTCTCGCCGTCGAGGGGCACAGCATGCGCGGCTCGATGCGTACTTGTTAAGCGGCGAATCGACCGCAGGCCGAACGCCGCGATTCCGATGCACGCCAAGACGATTGCAGTCGGTTCGGGAACCGCGGCGACGTTCCATGCCAGACCGTATAGTTCGTCGGACCCCGAGCCAGGTACATCGAGTCGGTCGACTTGGATGGAGTAAGTGCCGTCCTGGGCGATTGCAAAATCGAGATGCTCCACGTTGTCGATTGTGCTCATCGATTTGGCGACCGGCAGGCCGTCAACGAGCAAGGTCAAATCCAAGTTGTCGAGAGCTTCACTTTGGATAAAACTGTCGGCGCCGTTGGCAATGCTGTCGCCGTTCGTGTCGGTCCATGTGACGTGCCGGAACCAATCTAAGGTGACGTCAAGCAAGCTGCCCGTCGTCAGTGGTGTATTGATGGTGTAGATCAACGACGAGACGCCGACAATGGTGTGCAAATCCCAACCCACGAGATTAACTGTTCCTGGCGCTTGCTGGCCTGCCGAATATTGGTCGTAAAGCCGTAGACCGTTGATCTGGCCGGCACCGGAGTCGGTGTCAAGCGGCGACGTTACTTGCAGCACGCCGCCAACGACGCTGCTGGCGTTCGGGTGCCAGACGTTGCCGTTCTTTTCCAGGACGTGGTCGGCGCTGTTCATCAGCGTGGCTTTGATCACCAGCGGATTGGTGCTCAGGCCGTGAGTTCGACCATAATCGATTTGCTGCGCCATCATGCCGGCAACCATCGGTGCGGAAAAGCTGGTGCCGTTCAGCCCAGTGTTCCAGAGGTCGCCTTGCGACTGAAAATTAGCATTGGCCACCGTTTCGGCGGTGCCAGGGGCAACGACATCTGGTTTGTCACGGTTTGATATGCCCGAGGGGCTATCGACCGGTCCCGAGGCGCTGGTAATAAAGACTTGGTTGTAGATCAGATTCGGTGGCGTGCTGATCGGCCCCAACGGATTTCCCGGCGGAGTGCCAGTGCGGCCGACAGCCACCACGTTGTACGCACTGGCCGGGCTGCGAACGGGTCGCGGAGGGTTTTCGTCGAGCACCACAAAACCGTTGGCGTCGCGATGCGCATTAATGTTGCCAGCCGAGACCGTGAAGTTGGTCCCCAACGTCGAGGCGGCCCAATCGAGCATCAGATCGAGCCGATTGTTGCCGTTGTTGCTGGGCGAGTCGAAATTGAGCGACAGGTTCACAATATCGGACCCGTGAGAAAGAGCAAAGCCGATTCCATTCATCACTTGTGTGTCGCCGAAGAAGCTGTTGTTGCTATCCAAGACACGAGCGTTAATGTACCGGGCATCCGGCGCCAACCCGGTGAAGACGGAATCGCTGCTGAGCGCCACGCTAGCCACCGAGGTGCCGTGTCCGAACGCATCTTGCCCTGTGTTGCCTGGCTCGCTGGAAACGAAATTTGCCTGAGCCACCAGCCGCGGATTGCTTTGCGAATCGTTGCCCGCCAGCGCCGGATGCGCCGCGTTCACGCCGCTATCGACGATGCCAATGGTCACGCCGGTGCCGGAACCCAGCAGCATGCGCGAAGTATCACCATGAATCTCCGACACGCCTGGAATTTGTGCGCAGGCATTTGTCGTGCAAAACATGCTGGCCGCAGCCAAGGCGATGGCCGCGAGCGAAGAAAAGATGGCCTTCATCAGCTTCTCTATCCGCGTACGCTGCATTTTGCGCCGAAACAGGATCCAATGCGCGTTGGCGCGCCCCGGTTCCATGATAACTGCCAGCTCGTCAGAATGCCGGCGTTGGATGCGGGATTTCCGAGAGAATTCATTACCGATTGGCTTGCGACCGCAAAAAATGCCATAGAGACAAGCTCGGCGGTTCGCTACAATTCCGCCACTTTTCCGCCTCATAAGGACTTCGACCGGCAGGGAAGGATGCTGCAGCCCGGGCCGGAAAACGCAAACACGGAGGTTCAGCCATGGCGTGCCAGATTTTTCGATGGTTGATCGCTGGCGCCGGTCCCACCACGCTGCAACACGCGCTGGTCGGCATTGGTTGCTTACTGGCGTTCGACGCTGCCAGTCGCTGGTGGAAACGCCGGCCGACCAGCTCTTCTGGAACGCAATCTCGGAGTGACAGCCCGCCAGAGATACAGCGGAAACGCGCGGCGTGAATTCACGATTGCTGTCCTTTAACGCTTAGCCCGGAGCGGGTTCTGCCGCTGCAGATTCAGCGACTAAACACGGCTGGGGACGCCTTCAGGTTTCATTTCCGTGCGAGCAGGCGGGCCATCGTAGCGTCCGAAAACCATGCGGCCGGCGCTGGTTTGTAAGACGCTAGTCACTGCCACGCGGGCCACTTGATTGACGTGGTCACGGCCGCCTTCAATCACGACCATGGTGCCATCGTCGAGATAACCGACTCCTTGGCCCATTTCTTCGCCCGGCTTGACGATTCGCACATCGATCGCTTCGCCCGGTAAAAACACCGGCTTTAAAGCGTTGGCGATATCGTTGAGATTGATGACCCCCACGCCGTGCAATTTGGAGACCTTGTTTAAGTTGTAATCGTTGGTAATTACCTTGCCATTGAGATGCTTGGCCAGCAGAACCAGCTTCATATCCACGGGCTGACCCGCGAATTCGGGCAGATCACGATCGAAAATTTGCAAATCAACCCGAGCATTCGCCCGCAGCCGATTGAGCACATCCAGCCCGCGACGGCCACGGCTGCGCTTCAGTTTATCGCCGCTGTCAGCGATGCCTTGCAGTTCGGCGATCACAAACCGAGGCATGATCAACTGGGTGTCGAGCACCTCGGTTTCGACGACGTCGGCTATTCGGCCATCAATGACCACGCTGGTATCGAGCACGTATGGTCGCCGGCCTTTCACTTCCTTCGAGAATTCGACATACGGGATGATGAATCGGAAGTCGTCTTTGGTCTGGATCAGCAGCGAAATGCAGGTGTAGCAGATGATGGCGCCAACGCCGACTTGCACCCAGTAGACAATCTGTTGGGCATGCGGCTCTTTGAGATTGTTTGGATCGGGCAACAGCGGTGTCAATGCGAGCCGAACCACATAGGTAAGCAGTACGCCGACCAACAGGCCAAAATAAACAGCCGACATGATTTCAAGGCGCTGCGCCGCAGGGCGACATCCAAAGCGATAACACCTGCCGCCAGCGCGATGCAACCGACCATTGCCAACCATGGAATCCAAACGGGCTGCTTGGGAAGGACGTCGGAATTGATCAGTCCGACACCCAATCCAACGGCCACCATCACAAAGATGGATCGGAGCACAACAAGAGCAACAGACGGCATCGGCACTGCCTCGCCTTCGGACCAAAAGACCGTCGGCCAGTTGGAACAATCAGTTCTAAAATAAAAATGGTAGCGCAAAGCAGCCGTTCCAAGCACGCTTGCCGCAGTACTACCGGCGTAACACGCTTGTCGCGACCCATACCTATTCTAGCAGACCGCCAGAATAACACCTAGCGGTGGGGTGCCGAGCGAGCTGAATCCCCTCGGTCTGAAACGCTGGCGGCGTTGCTTGTCAGTCGCCGAGCGTCAGTCGTGCAACGACACCCACGGCGAGCAACAATGCCACCACGATGATTAACACCCCTAGGATAGAACCAAGCATGCCGGAAGTTTTATCGAAAATCCTACGGCCTGCAAGATGGGGAAACAGTCCGAACGGATGGCTCGAACCACGTCCTACCGCGAACGGCTGCGGAAAACATCGTCCGACATTTGACGCTCGACAGCCCTGCCGTATTCATCCAATGTTCGCCGTTGCCCGACGGCGTGCCACGGCGCTACATCGGAAAGCTCGGGCATGATCTCCAACAACTGGTTGCAGAGCATTTGCAACAGCCGTTTCAGCGAAGCCGATTCGGCCTTCTCGACAATCGCCGCCACCGTTTTCATCACCTTCACCATCTGGGCGCGTTGCATGACCGGCGGCGAGAGCGGGCCCTCGGAATCAACCAGCAGTTCCGCCACAGGAACTTCAAGAATCTTTTGCCATTGGTACAGCATCGACAGCGTCATATCGCTGGTTTCTTCTTCCTGCTGACGAACTGTCGCAATATCGAGGTTCATCCGCCGGGCTGCATTCCGCTGCGATATGCCTTGTTGCCGTCTGACGGCAGCCAGCCGATGCAGTATTCGTTTGCCATTACCATTTTCGTGATTAGCACCCCCGCGAAACCCACGCGACGCGAACGAATCCCATTCTGCGATGCTCATGGCAAGTTCTAGCTCCTCGGTGCGCGATCAAAGGATGAGTACACAATAACGGATATGAATAGAAAGGAGCGCAGAATAGCCGCGCATAGGCGACCAAGTGCGAGCCTCTATACTCGAGGGCTTTTTTATTTAGGGCCTAACCGTCTCCCCCCACACGCCTGCTAACGGAATCTAGGAAGTCGTTACACGATGCACCGTGAGCAAACCATTCCGGCCAACGTCGTTTGCCTCCACCCTTCTCAATTCGGAACCTGCAACGAAAAGACGTTTTTCGGCTCCCCCACATTACTTGGCGGCCAGTACGCCTTCGCTGCGACGAACATCGCAGAAAGCTTGCCCTGAGATACTGGTCGCAAACAGCCCTTGCCTTAAACCCCTTTGCCATCGTGTAAAGATATGCACGCGACGGCACAACTGTGATACTAGTCAGCTCTCTTTCAGCATGCAAGCGGGTGCCAGCAACTTTGTGCCTCTGTTATTTACGTCGAATTAGCATTATTCACTGGCGGATTCGCCCATAGCACCAAAACGGAGCTCGCTTCGCATATCAGATGCAAGATCGATTGGCAAATAACCGCTGGCCCGCCGGAGTTTATCTAGACCCGCGCGATTGTTCAATCAATTTCCCGGCGCCATCGGCCAATAACTGTTCGGCGACTTGCCGACCCAGCGCGGACGAGTCTCCGACATTGGCATATCGATCGGCGGCGCGTCGCTGCCCGCCATCGGCACTGACTACACAGGCCGACAGGCGCAATCGACCGTCATCTTCCACTCGTCCCCAGCGCCAATCGGCGCCAAGCAGCCGCCGGCCAGTGCGGCTAGCATGGTGCGTTCGGCCAAGACCGATTGATGCGATTCCAGATCATCGATCTTTTCCAAAATCTGTCGAGCCGCTTGATCGCCGGCGCGCACTTCCAGACCCAGCGCCCCTTGCCCAACAGCTGGCAGCATTAGTGACGGTGGCAAGACTTCGGTGACTTGATCATCCAATCCTAACCGTTTCAGCCCGGCGTGGGCTAAAACTAGGGCATCGTATTCACCGTCGCGCAGCTTTCGCAGCCGCGTGTCCACGTTGCCGCGAATATCGAGCAACTGCAAATCGTTTCGCGCGTGTAGCAGTTGGGCTTTGCGTCGTAGACTGCCAGTTCCTATTCGCGCCGCACTGGGTAAATGCTCGAATCGTTTTCCGTCTCGAGTGATGAGTACGTCGAACGGCGATTCGCGCGGCGGTACCGCTGCCAGTGCCAAACCTTTGACCGGATCGGTCGGCAGATCTTTCAGGCTATGCACGGCAACGTCGATGCGTCCATCGAGCAGCGCTTTCTGCAACTCTTTGGTAAACACGCCGTCGGTGCCCAGAGCCGCAATAGGCGCACTGGGCTGCTGATCACCGCGGCTGGCAATGGTGACGACCTCTGATTTCACACCGGCCGCTGCCAATTGCTCCGCAACCCAATTCGCCTGCCATAAGGCCAGTGCGCTGCCGCGAGTGCCGATATGGAGGAGTTCTTTGGACATGGCGAATTGTTTGCTGCGGATTTCACCGCGGAGGACGCAGCGGGCGCTGATGATACGCTGGAATTAAGTTTCAGCAATTTATTGAGAACCACGACGATCTAATTTAGCAGAGTTGCGACTTGAAAAGTCAGGCCTTTCCTTTGGTCGACTTCTCTTCATTTTGCTCCGCGACGCCTCTGCGCCCCTCTGCGTCTGCACCAGTCAATAATCCGGCAGTCGCACCGGCGGCAGCAGTCGCCAGTTGGTGCGGTGGCAGCACCACGCCACAGCTGATGATGTATTGCAATGCCTGATCGATCGTCATATTCACATCGTGCGTTTTGCTGAGCGGGATCATCACCGGTTTGACGGTAAACAGCGCCGGCGAAGTGGGCAGCATCACCGTCACGCAGGGTTCGTTGGCGGCGGCGCTCACGTCCAGCACAGCTTCCCCAACCACCAGACCAATGCTCCACAAACCGGGGCGTGGATACTCGATTGCCACCACTCGACGAAAGTGAAGCTGATGAGTTTCTGCCAGGTTCTCACCAAACACAAAGTCGGTCACTTGCTTGACTGCGGAATAGACTTTGCGCACTATCGGCAATCGCAGAATGCTCCAATCAAAGAGTCGGCTGATTTCGCCGGCGAGAAATTTTCCCAGCACATACAGCAGCAGCACGAACAAGCACAAAAAAACCGGCAACACAATTTCCGGCCGCAAATGTCGAGCTTCCGCGTACCGCCGAAAAACCGCATCGCCGGTGGAAGGCACTTGCTCGTTCGGCAGATTGGTGCGGAGCCAATCGACAACCTCAGTCGGCACATACTGGCCGCCGGCTAACCGCGTGTACGGACGACTGTTGATCAAAACGGTGGCCTGATTCGGTGCAGCATTTGGTGGCGATTCGCGCACATCGGCCATCGTCGCCACCAGCACTTCACGGGCCGCCAGTGTGACCGGCCTCAGAACATAGGCTTCGACGGTACTGAAAACCCACACTAAAATGACGATCGTCAGAATCGGCGGCAACAGCAGCGTCAGCCCGCGCAGCACCGCACCTCGAAACCGGCTCGATTTCGTCCGGATTCGACGCGGCGCATGGGGATCAGGAATATCAGCCAAACTTGTTCTCCAAGACGTTAATTTTAGCGTGGCAACATCGCTGCTCGGAGTCAGTTTACAACAAGCTAGGTTGCGGCGCAACTCCAGGCCTCGCTGCTCTTGCGCGGCGCTCAGTGGTTACCACCAATCCCACGGGCGATCACCGCCATCGAGACCGAAGTGGCGCCGGTCGCGAGCAACAGTTTCGCGGCCTCAGCAGCGGTCGATCCGGTCGTCAACACATCGTCGACCAGCAACACTTTTCGTCCGGCCACACGACTGCCAAGACGAATGCGGAACGATTTGCGTTGGCTTTTTTGCCGTTCAGTGGGCGAGATCTCCGTCTGTAGCGGCGTCACTCGACAACGCTTGAGCAATCGACGATGCAGCGGTAACCGCAGTCGATTCGCCAACGCTTCGGCGATTAAATCGGGTCCATTGGTGCCGCGCATCAGTCGCCGCGTCCAATGCATGGACACCGGTACGACCATTTCGGCGTGAATTGCTTCCAACGCTTCTCGCCGGCATTCGAACAGCAGCCGTCCTAGGGCCAGAGCAACCGTTTCGCCGCGCGGCGATTTGGTGCTTACCACGGCTCGGCTCAACTCACCGTCGTATTTTCCGAGGGCTACAACGCATTCCCAAGGAAACTTCTCGCCCTGGCAATGCATGCAATCGTCGCCGAGCACGATGTCGACCGAAAGCGGCGCTCCGCAGTTGCGACACCAATGCTTCACCGGCGGAGCCAATGGGGGACGACAAGCGGCGCAGATCAGAATTCGATCCGGCGGCTCGGAAAAATCAACGTGGCAAATAACGCAGCGAGGTGGGTAGAGCAATCCGGCCAACGATGCTGCTGCGATTTTTGGCGAACGCTTCCACACGTCCGAAATTGCAGTGCGCGATTGAGCAAGCCATTTCGCGGCGTTCGAAGGCAGAGTTTTGATGCCACCCATGGTCGTTGCTCGCAATCGAAACATCTGGTTTTCGCCATCATAATGAGCAATGTTCGCGATTGCACGGTATGCCAGCACGGGTATCGACCTTGACCCCGCTTTCGCGGTTGCCCTAATGTTGCGGCCACCACCATTGCAACCCCCGGCTGCCGCCGGGGGATAGATTTATAAACTTATTCGTCGCGTCTGATGCTAACCATCGATCGCTACTTGCTGCGACAGTTTTTGCAGATTTTCGCAATCTGTTTTTGCAGCCTGGCCGGCTTGTACATCGTCATCGATGCGTTTGGCAATCTCGACGACTTCATCCGCTTCTCCAACGAGCACGGCAGCCTGTGGAAAATCATGGGCGAGTATTACGGCTACCGCACAATCGGCTTTTTCGATCGCACCAGTGGCATCCTGACGCTGATTGCCGCGATGTTCACCATCGCCATGTTTCAGCGTTTCAATGAACTCACCGCCCTGCAGGCGGCTGGCATTCCGAAATGGCGGATCATCAAACCAGTGGTGGCCGCCGTGGTTGTGATCGCCGTTTTGGCGGCGTTGAATCGCGAAATTGTCATCTCCTCGCTGCGCGATCGATTCAGCCGCAATGCTCAGGACCTGGGGGGTGAAGCTGGCAAGGATCTTGAGCCCCGTCGCGATAGCCGAACCGACATCATCATTCGCGGCAAGCAAACCTACGCCAAAGATCAGCGGATCGACAAACCGGCGTTCGTGCTGCCGCGCGATTTGAACGATTACGGCAAGCAATTGGTGGCGACCGATGCGTTCTACCTGCCGGCTGATAATCAGCATCCGAGTGGTTACCTGCTCAAAGGCGTTTCGCAACCGAAGCTGATCGATTCGAAGCCGGCGCTCAAACTGGGTGATGATCCCATCATTCTCACGCGGCACGATTATCCTTGGCTGGGAAAAGACGAATGTTTCGTGGTCAGCGACGTAACTTTTGAATATCTGGCCAGCGCCGCCGATTGGCGGCAAAACGCCTCGCTCATAGATTTAATCGCCAGTCTGAGAAACCCCAGTCTGAATTTTGGCGCCGACATGCGCGTGGCTATTCACGCACGCATTGTACAGCCGGTGCTCGACATCGTGCTGCTCTTCCTGGGCTTGCCGCTGGTGCTGTCGCGCAACAGTCGGAATCTGTTTTTGGCAATCGGACTTTGCGTGGGCGTGGTGGTTGTTTTTTATCTCGTTGTGCTTGGCTGCCAATCTCTGGGCACCAGCTACCTGATTAGCCCGGTCCTCGCGGCATGGCTGCCGCTGCTGATCTTTGTGCCGATTGCGGTTGCGATGAGCGAGCCTCTGCGCGAATAATAGACGTTAGCTCCCGGCTGCCGTCGGGGGTTATTGAGTTGTTTTCCGCGCTCTGAATCGGCCGCTATGTGCGCGACTAACATTGAAGTTCCGTGGGTCGATGGCCTGACGATTCCGCAGGCTCTTGATCGGACCATTGAACGGTTCGGCGGTCGAGATGCGCTCGTCTTTCCACAACTGGGTTTGCGCTGGAATTACCGACAGTTTGCCGATGAAGTGAATCAAGCGGCCCGCGGCCTGTTGGCTCTCGGAATTCGCACCGGAGAACATGTCGCTATTTGGGCCACTAACGTGCCGGAGTGGGTCGTTCTGCAGTTTGCCACAGCCCGAATCGGTGCAGTTCTGGTGACCATTAACCCCGCGTATCGCGCCCACGAATTGAAATTTGTACTGAAACAGAGCGATGCGGTGGCATTGGTTTTGACCGATCGATTCAAATCGTCAGACTACTTCGCGATGCTGGCTGAAATTTGTCCGGAGGCGTTACATAGCCCAACCGTGTCGGTCAAATCGGGTGCCACTACTGGCTCGCCCAGCAGTGAAACAAACCATCCTGGCTTGCGGTCTTCACACTCCCCAAAACTCCGCCATGTGGTCGCCATCAAAGGCAACAAACCTGCTGCCGCAATTTCTTGGCAACAACTGCTTGAATTGGGCAAAGAAGTGCCACTAGAAGCGGTTCGTAAGGAATCCGCTCAACTGAAAGCCCTCGATCCCATTAACATCCAATACACTTCCGGCACAACAGGTTTTCCGAAAGCTGCGATGCTGAGCCATCGAAATCTGCTGCTGAATGTTTTTTACTCTGGCCAATGCCAAGCTCTTAGCGAACACGACCGCATTTGCATTCCGGTGCCGTTTTACCATTGCTTCGGCTGTGTGCTGGGAACGCTGATGGCCGCTGTCTACGGCGCGGCAATGGTGGTGCCGGCCGAATCGTTCGATCCGAAAGCCACCCTGGACGCGATTGAACAACAACGTTGCACCGCCCTGTACGGCGTGCCGACCATGTTCATCGCCCAGCTCAATGATCCATCGCTTCCCGGCCGCGATCTGAAATCGGTCCGCACTGGAATCATGGCCGGCAGCCCCTGCCCCATCGAAACCATGCGGGCGGTGGTCAACACGATGGGCTGTCGTGAAATCACAATCGGCTACGGCCAGACCGAGGCTTCCCCCATTATCACGCAAACCCGCGCTGACGATCCGATTGAGCTGCGCGTGGAAACTGTGGGCCGCCCATTGCCTGGCGTGGAAGTGAAAATTGCCGATCCGATTACGGGGCAAGAAGTCGGCAACAATTTGCAGGGCGAACTTTACGCCCGCGGTCATGTCGTCATGCTCGGCTATTACAACAACCCAGAAGCCACGCGCGAAGCCATCGACCGCGACGGCTGGCTGCATACCGGCGACGTAGCGATGCGGTTGCCCAACGGATATTACAAAATTACCGGCCGCATCAAAGACATGGTCATTCGTGGCGGCGAAAACATTTACCCGCGCGAAATCGAAGAGTTTCTCTTCACACACCCTGCCGTGGAGCAAGCCGCCGTGGTCGGCGTGCCCGATCCAAAATACGGCGAGGAACTTTGCGCGTGGATCAAGTTAAAAGCGGAATTTGCAGAACCCTCTCCCCGCGGGAGAGGGCAGGGTGATGGTGCTGGAATGACAACGGAAAATACCGGCACCCTCACCCCAACCCTCTCCCAGAGTGAGAGGGAGACAACGACGGTCACCGAAGACAAAATCCGTCAATTCTGCCGCTCAAAACTCGCCCACTACAAGGTGCCGAGGTACATCAAGTTCGTCGCGATCTTTCCGCAAACCGTGACCGGCAAAATCCAAAAATTCAAAATCCGCGAAGCGATGCTAGATGAGTTGGGACTGAAAGAGCAAGAAACCGCCTAACAGATAGAAAAAAATTGTACTTGGTTCACCGCTTCCCCGCCTTAAGCTCCCCGCGGCGCAAGCGGCGGTAGAGTTCCAGCGCGTCGCGAATAATCGCCAGCGCCTCCTCGCGGCCGACGAAGTGGTCGACTTGCACGGTCTTGTTTTCCAACACCTTGTAGTCCTGGAAAAAACGGTGGATTTCCCGTTCCACGTGCTTGGGCAATTGCGAGACATCGCCGTATTCCGACACGGCCGGATCGCTCACGTTCACGGCTAGAATTTTGTCGTCCAAGCCCTTGTCGTCGCGCATCCGCATCACACCGATGGCTCGGGCTTGAACAATCGTGAGCGGGTACACCGGTTCTTGGCCCAGAACCAGTACGTCCAGCGGGTCGCCATCCTCACAGTGCGTGCGGGGAATAAACCCATAATCGGCCGGATAATAAATCGCGCCGTACAGCACGCGATCCAACCTCAACATGCCGGTTTCTTTATCCAACTCGTATTTGTTTTTGCTTCCCTTGGGTACTTCGATGACCGCGGGGAAAGCGCGATCGAACAGATGATCGTCGACGTAAATATCATGCAGTGGGTGCATGACGCGATTGTAGCAAAATGGCGATTGGCCGCGAGGCGTCAGCAAAAAATGTCAAAACCGCTGACGATTCCGTCACTTCCCGTCGCGCTGACGGAAAATTCCGGTGGCGTACCAAATGCCGTTTGTGCCTTCGCGGATGTCGTACCCGTAGCTGGCCTGCTGGGCTTTCACGGCCGCCCAATGACCGTCCGATTGTCGCCAACTGGCTACGCAATCGACGCAGGAATCCATCAGGTCTTGATCCGGCCAACTCTCGGCCACCACTTCTACGGGCAAGCCTGGTTTGCCTCGGCCCAACAGCTTGCTAATGATCCGGTGGAAACGCGATTCCCAATCCTGATGTCCCTGCACATGCACCTGGGCCTGATAATTCGAGTGCTCGCGCACTTCCGATAACAAAACCGGATCTTCTTCGCCAGTCGTGCTGGCCGGATGTTCCGGATGGATGCGCACTGCCAGAATCATGCTTCGCTGAGTAAGCGTGCCCTCCGGCAAATTCACCAAAGCCTCCAAATGGCTAGCTCTGAATCGGTAATACTTCCCCGGCGTAAAGGGCATCACGCTGACGACGTAACCGTAATACTCGGCGTCGGAGTGCGCCATATCGATCACGGCAATTCCGGCGGCGTTGTGCAACTCCGAAAAAGCGCCGTGGCTCAACAACCGCAGCGATTTGCCCTTCGACATGATTTCCGCATCCAGCGGCAGCTTCACGAGCACATACTGATCCAGTTTTTCGCGAACGCTGGGCGCACCCAATGCCCGTTCTACATTGACGACAGAATCGCCTGCCGCTCCCGCTTCTTTGCGTTCTTGATCGGCCGGGCGATAGAAATGCACGAGCATCAGCTTTTTCTCGGCCTTGGCCTGGTCCATGGCCTGCGAATAGTTTTCGAGCCAAACAAGCGAGTTCGGCGAATTATCCGCTCCACTGGAAGCGGCCGCATCATCGCCGGCGCCTTTTGCTTCATTAGACTCGTCTGCGAAAGCCGGCAGACGAAACAACGCAATCTGGCACAGCACGAGCAGAGCAACTAAATAGCGGGTCGTCACCATACAGAGTCTCCTTCCTAAATACAGATCCAGGAACAATCCAACCCACAACAGCGGTGCCATGCTGGCCGCGACAGACCTGGTGAAGGCCGATTTCAGGCCAACCGACTTGAGGTAAGACCGGTGCTAGCGTATTGCCGCGCTGCCGGTTGGTTGGGCGAGCTCAAGTCGCGGGTCTGTCACGCCCGGCGGGTTTAACGAAGGCGTCATTTAAGCCGGCCGCCGCGCCAACTCACAAGGGGGTTGGATGGGAAATATGAGAAAAATAAAAAGAATTTAACGGCTTGCTATCACGATTTCTGGCATAGATTCTGCTAACCACCACCGTAACTTCTATCGCGTGCGAACGAACGCAGCGCGACTGTAGTGATTGTGGCGTTCTTGCCGTTCCCGCAATTTGCGGAGGTGGCGTGAACTGGGCTTTCGTGGTATGAAATGGTGGCGCGGAAAAGCGCACCACACCATTAAGATTAAGCAAGGAGCGAACGGATGCGACAGCTTTCAATCTGCTCGGCGGCAGCCTTTTACCTGGGGTTATTTGTCCTTTCTCGGGTTGTCGCACAGTCAACTCCCGGTGCAGAAAATCGCATCGCACTGGCCGGTCCGACACAATCAGGCAGTGCCGAAACAGCCGAATCGAACCCAAATCCATACCTGCACTCTGCCGACGTGAAACGAAACTCGGCGAAGCAAACAACCACCGATGGCCAGATCGTCGGCGCCGAATCGAGCAACGACGCATCTCAAGCAACCGATTCAACTTCCCCGCAATTCACTTCGGTTCAAACCGCCCTCGTGGCCTGGGCGAATGCTTGGGCACGACCTGAATATGCCGACCTGCCGGCGCAACTTCGGGCTGCCAAAGACTCGTTCAAACCCGTGGCGAAAGCCGATGTCCTTGCACGACAAGTGGCGGTCGAGTCGGCGGTTCGCAGGTTAGATCGCTATCTGAAAAACTCCGGCCCAATCGGCGACGGCTGGCAGAGCTATTTGCACCTGGCCGATTTGCAAGCCGAATTGAAAAAGGACCTCGACGTCGCTCCTAGCAATTTGCGTGCATTTGCGGCGCGATACTCCGACGGTTCGCCTGGACTCGAGCTGGCCCCGTTTGCTGCCGTGCGGTCATCGCTGGCAAACTATGCCGATACGTTGGCCGCCTATCAGAATACCGAATTGAAAACCCAGTACGACAAAGATCTCGACACGCTGGCTGCTAATCTCGAAGAAGTCGCCTTCCGCCGCGGTAAGGTCGATCGCCGCCCTATCGGCGAAGTGCTGAACCGCGTCGCCAGCTCCGGTCAAGTACCGGCATTAGTGTCCGCCGTTCAGCAACAACTTGCCCAGCCGAATATTCTCATTCAAGCCTCCAGCGGCATTGTCGCCGGCGGCATCGACGACGATGTGAACGAAGAGACCCCGGTCAAAGACGTTATTCTCGGCACGCAAGTCAATGGCAAAGGTCAGACGACGGGCCGTATCAAATCGGCGCTGATCCCCAATCCCGACCGCGCCATCGTGGAAATCAGGTTGACCGGCCAAACCAAAGCCAAGACCGTCGGCCACAACGGACCGGTCACCATTTTTAGTCACAGCACCACCTCGTTGGACGGCCGGAAACAGATCGATCTCAACGACAAAGAGTTCACCGGCGATCCCGCCTGCGCTCACTGCTGCACCAACAGTTGCATCGATTGCCTTGACATTTGCGGCGGCTTTATCATCCAACATATTGCCACGAAGCGGGTTTATTCGAGCAAGTCGTGCGCCGAGGCTATTTCTGCCCAACATGCCGAAGTTCGCCTTGAGAACCGTATGAATTCGCGCACGGCAGACATGTTGGCCAATGCTAACCGAGCGTTCGATGAACGATTCCGCGATCCGCTGACCCGTCTCGGCGCTTATCCGCAATTCCTGCGTTTCAGCACGTCCAGCGATTGGCTGTCGGTTGTCGGTCTGCAAGCCCGCGCGAATGAACTCGGTGCCAACACCGCGCCGCCGCAGCAGGCGCCGAATGCCCAACTTTCGATCCGCATGCATGAAACGCTAGTCGATAATTTTGGCGCGGTTCTGGCCCCGAACCGTAACGTCCGCTCGCTGGCCTATCGCCGCATGATGCGCGATTTCCTCAGCGAACCCTATCAGCGCGGCGAATTCGACGATTTCGTGATCTGCCTGGCCGAAACGGGCGCACCGCTGGATCACCGCGATGAGGCTCTGGCGGTCAAATACGATCAGTTCAAATCGCTGATGAAAGATCGCTTCAGCCTGGATGTAAGCCAGAATGAATTTCAGGCGCTGGTGCACGTCATGAATCAGGCCACCATGACGCCGGAGCAATATGAAAAATATCTTTCCAGGTTGACGAAAGAACCGGTCAAGTTTGAAGACGTCACTCGATTGCTGAACGACTTCAAACGCGGCGATGTGCAAGTGAATTACAGCGCCATGACGTTTGCCGACCAGGAACCGATTAGCGTCAAGTTCGAAGGGGGCCAGTTCAAACTTACGCTGCGAATTAAATCGACCACACAGCCGAAGCTCGATGGTGAAGGCCAGCGAATCGTGAATCCGTATCCCGCCGAAATCTTCGTCACGTACAACCTCGCCATGCGCGATGGCAAAGTCATTGCCACGCGAGTCGAAAACCAATACGGGGTGAAAGCGCTGCCGCTGGCCGACCAGGACGAAAAAAATCTGTCGCTCCGCGAAAAAACTCGCCGCAGCACGCTGCTGACCAAAACACTGCCGCGGCGCTTCTTTGGTGGCAGTGGCGAAGGCACTGAGCGTGATGACGAAGACATTTCGGCCGAGCCCATCTTCCCGCCGGAAAAAGAATCGACTGGCCTGACGCTGCGTGGCCGTTGGAAACGGCTCGGCGAGCTGCCCTGGGTCCAAATCGTCTCCGATGATGGCTGGCTGGCCCTCGGCTGGGCGCTGCCGGAGGCCAAAGGGTCGACGGAGTGACCCAAAAATACGAATGACGAAATTCGAATGACGAATGAAATTCCCAGCTCCAATCTCCAAACTTCGAGGCGACACAACGCTGTTTGGTTATTAGAATTTGGAGGTTCGAGCTTCATTCGTCATTGGTGCTTCGTCATTCGTCATTTTCAGAAAGCTGCCCATGCAGCGCTATGTTGAAATCACCTTCGATTGCCTCCCGCTGCGGTCCATTTCGCGACTTGATATCCCGATCGATGCCTCGCCGCGCTATCGGCAGCGCTGCGAGACGATCAAGTCGGCCCTCGAAACGTATGGCTCGCACAATTCATACTATTTGTACAACGCCCACTGCGTGTTTCATCTCACGAACACGCCTGAGCTGGGCATGCTGGAGTTTCGCTTCGAAGGCGCCCTGCTGACCGACGAGACCGATCAACAAGCCACCAGCGCGCATCTGCAAGTCGATCTGGAGCGCGAAACTTGCGATTGGTTGACCGAGCCAGTCGTGGCCTGGTTCAAAGACACGGTGCCGCGGGCCGTCATGGCCGAGTTCGACCGCTACATCGCCGCCGGCGATCTGGACGCCGCCAAACGCCGCCTGGCCGCCCTGCAAGCCAAAGCCGACCAATCCGGCGGCTACATGGGCATGTACCTGTAGGTCAGGCTTCAGCATGACCTGTACAAAGCAAAGGTGAGGTCGAGGCGCGAGCGGAAATTTGCGCGCTCTACTCGTGGACGATGCGGTTATTGGCCATCGCACGGTTCCTTGATGGTTTCAAAAGCTTCGCAATCGATTCGTTAAGATGCGGGAGTTCCGCGCCAGATGCAATAACAGGCCCACGCTCCAATCGCCAGCAGGACGACGCCCGCTGCCACAAACCGCCGGGGTGAATGACCGAGTTCCATCGACCGCAGCGCTGTGTCGGGAAGCAAGAAACAGATGGCTCCCTTGGCCACCAGCAGCCAACCGAGGACGGTCAGGACGACGCCCGGCCAGGTCCAGATTGGATGGCCGGCAACGAGCAATGCGCCGGCCACCAGACTCAGCGCTCCGTTGACAAACGCCCCGGGCCGACCAACGCGGTGCAGCTGCCGATAGGCCTCCGTCCAATCGGCGGCGCGCAAGAGGTGCGATGCGCCGACAACCAGCGAAGTAACCGCCACAAACCATTCAACGGCTTGTTCCACAGGCATGCCCCAGACACATTGTCAAGTTTTCTCGCCATCGGAAAAGGCGGCAGGGACCAAAAAAAACGCTAATTGGTTCCCGACAACTTTGTGTTCCTGTGTAAAAGGCCTAACGACCTCAAGCGCAGCGCATGGTTAGGCCGGGGGCATCTCATTTGTCTGCGTGGCCTCGTTCTTTGTCTCAACTTTCGCTGCTTCTATCATATCGATAGGAGAGCTTTCCGGCAGTTTGACTTCGGGTAATTCCCGCAGAACGGGAGGGGGAATCTCTCCCGATGGGACTGATGCAATCTGCGTTCTTAATTCCCGGGAGCGCTCAGGTGTGACGGCGTGTAACGAGTGCAACATTCGGATGCCAAGCTCGGTCCACTCGTAGATTACTGCAACACCCTTGCCCGGTCCTTGGGGGAAAACGTTACGGTTCTTGAGTGCTCCATATGAGAGCAGTTCAGTCGCTGCGTGGATTCTAGCGTCCATCATAGGCATGCCAGTATCCGGAAACGAAATCACTGGGAAAGCACGGCACGCCTCTTGGTGCATGAATTGAAGAGCGCTGGGAGAGACAGACTCAAGTATCTTCTGGTATGCCATTTTTCCGAGAAAGCTTGACTGATTTAGCGCTCGGACGACCTCCTCGGCTAAATTGCTTATTGATGATGCATCGCTGGGATCATACTGAACATGCCGCAGATTCTGGACGTCGAAGCTGTAGCTATGGTTCGGATGACCTTGGTGGATGAGGAGAATATCCTCTGGGTTCCGCCAAGCTGCCGCCAAGCCCACTTCATACGTGACGTTCGAATTTGGCTGCCATCGCGATACTCCGTTATCGGCGCTATAACTGGACTGGACTGTCAGGTCGGCCAACACCAAGCGAGAATGCAAAATCGCGTCGAAAATCTGCTCGTGGATGTCCGGCGAACCAGATGTCGCCCGGTTGATTATGCGCGGCACGAGCGGACGCCCCTGCACGGTTACTCGTCTGATGGCCGGTTCGATCACATGCTCAAAGGCATGCATGAAACTGGCACTAAACGGCATAGCGACGAACACCTGATCCTTCGCCTCATACCGCATGAACGTTTCAAAGTAGGTGCGCGGATACACGTGTTCTCGGGGTGGTGTGGCCCAACGTACAAAGCTCAGCCGCAAGTCGCTTCGCAGCGGTCTGAATGTTGCTTAAGACCTGCCTGCGGCTTGTCGGCTGCAGCGAGTGGTTATACAGCGTGCAACACGAAACGGCGATGGGACCGCTTTCCGCCCGTCGAATCCCGCGGCTGGATGCCTCAGCTCACGTTGCGTCGTGGCCAGTGTCGGCTGCAGCAAGCGGCTTGCTCTGCCGCGCTGGAGCACGACGCTACCGCGTGATAATCCATCCACCCGCACTCGACAAGCGAACAAGCGTTCCCTATGCCTTGTGGTGCACGCCTGTATAACGATTGATTCTACAACGAAACTGTCGTAAAACTCTCCGACAATATAGACATATCTTTAGACCCGTCAAGCGCGCAAGTGGCCACGGACACAGGCACTTGCAGAACGTCGGTCGTGGTGTTAGGCAACGCTGCCGTCGCATCACCATGGCGAACGCACTTGGTCGATGCCAAGGCCGCAGTTGACGTAAACGAGCTGGATGCCCTGGCCCGCTGCGCTCCGGTCGCTGACGCTCCCGGCTCGCCTTTCTGATTGCTGACTCCTGATCCCCACTCCCTCCCCGTGGATGCCGTCCGGCTGGCCCAAAATACACAATGACATTTGTACACTGATTGCTAGAATGGCCGGTGGAACTCTGGGTCCCTGTCGGTTTTCGCTGCATTTAGCCCCCGGTCATGGACCGGGGGCTAATTTGACGCGGAAGGCCGGCTGCCGCTCTTTGACAACTGAGCAATAGCATTTCCCCGCCTCGGGCCAGCGCCGCCCGAGGTTGGGCCGGTCTGCGCGCGGCAAGTCCAGCAATGCACCGCAGGGGACGCCGAGGTTCGCCGAGGGCAGCAGAGCGATCAAGCATGATTTCGAGACTTCCTGCGATTCCTCTGCGTAACTCTGCGCCCTCCGCGGTGAAGTCTCTGCTCGGCTGCCGGTCGTGCGCGGCGGGGTAAAGTGATGACCAAATGTGGGGCGCAAAACACGGGTTTTTACGAGGGTTTTGCGCCAACACTTTACCCTCGATCCCCGGGGGTTGTGTGTTTAGTTTGTTGGGTGGTCGGTGGTCCGTCGTCATTCATCGTCAGGGGGCCGGTTGTCAGTGGCGACAGACCACCCAGCATGCTGCCCCCTCACCCCGGCCCTCTCCCACAAGGAGAGAGGGAGAAAGAATGACCACGGACCACTGGACACCGGCCACCGGCAACTGACCACGGACCACGGACCACGGACAATTGCCGGGTCACAGTCAGGTCGCCATGTTTTTCGAAAACGCCCTGTTTTCCCGGCTCGTTTTCCCAACATTGTCCCCTCGATTTTTATTTTTGGTGCGAGCGCGCGTCGGTTGCCAGATGCAAGGGACCACGGACAACTGGCTACTGACATTACTGCGGCGGCCCGATGAGCACGAACGGCGCCCAGTAGTAGGGCGACGACCATTGCGACTGCGAGCGCACTTTCAGTTGGGCTTCGTGCAAGGCGGCGGCGTAGGCGATGGTCGGAGCTTTCGCCGTACTCGTTTCTCCCTCACCCTGCCCTCTCCCGGCAGAGGAGAGGGATTTCGAATCATACAGCTGCGACTCTTTCGCGATCCGCTCGAAAAACGTGCCCATCAGTTCGGCAGTGGAAGCGTCGTCCACGCTCCAATGGCTGCACACGGCGCGCCGAGCACCGGCTGCCAAAAAAGCCTGGGCCAATGTGGAGCCGGCTTCCAGCGGACGATCGGGACCGACGTTGGTCTGACACGCGCTGAGCACGGCGAGTTGGCAGCCCGAAAGCGGCAGATCGTGAATTTCGTGCAGCGAGAGAAAGCCGTCGTCTTCGGCGGTATCAATTCCTTGCGCCGGAGGTGTCAAGGCAATTGCCCCGAACAAGTTGTCATGCTGCTGATCAACCAGGCCATGCGCGGCCAGATGGATAAATCGACATCCGGCGATGTGATCTCGCACACCGCGCTCGGTGGCTTGTTCGCCTTCGAGCACTGTGATCTTTCCGCCTTGAAATGCATGGGCAATTCGCTCGCACTCTTTAGCGGTGGCCGGCAGCGGCGGCAGTTGGCCGCCGAGGCCGAGGTAGGCTTCACGCGAGACGGAAGCCAAAGTCGGCTTTGAGATTTTCTCCTTCTCCACTGGGGAGAGGGTCGGGGTGAGGGTGCCGGAGTTTTGTGTCAATGAAACACCCTCACCCTGCCCTCTCCCAAGAGGAGAGGATTCAATGTACTTCGGATTGCCGACGGTTAGCGTCGCCGTGGCCTTCGGATCGGCCGCGGGCCGCTGCACCAAATTCAACAGAATGTTCGCCGAGGGGGCATATGCGATTGGCGGAAACACATCGAGCAAATACTTCGGCGATGGCTCGCGTTCCAAGAGCAGCGATTCAAACGGCAGTTCATGCAGCGCACCATCGGGCACGATAATCACACTTTGCGGCGCACGGCGAGCAATGATATTTCTCACCGATCGGGGCACCAGCACCTCGGCCAACAGTGTTCCTTGATCGGCCGCCAGCACGCCTTCCTTCGAGTGAACAATTCCTGACAGACCACGACCACCAGTTCGATCACGGACATCGGCCAAATAGGCGTTGATCAACTTGACGAGCTCCGGGCGAGTTACTGGACCGGACTTGATCGACATCGCTTCCGCCAACCCAGTTTGCACTTCCAGCGGCACAACTTCCGGCTGCGCTGCGGCAGGGTCGATAACCAGTAGAAAACTCTTGTGCGCGCCACATAGTAAAACATCATTATGCTTTTCAATTTCGCCAGTTCATCGCGCACCAGTTCCAGTGTGCCCAGCTTCACATCGCGGGATAATTGCTGACGATAATACGGGCTGGCATTTCGAATGTCGGTCCAAACTTGGGCATAGGCATTTTGGACTTTGTCCAATTCGTCAGCGAGCTTTTTCAGTTCTGGATTATTGCTTCCAGATGTTGGTCCATTGCTGGAAGATTGCGATTCAGTAATCGCCACGGCTCGTGCCCGAAGTGTGCCGAGCTTTCCGCGCAGAACTTTCTCCTGGGCTAGAAGTTTTTCAGCGGCAGGCCCGGAAAGCGTGTCGCGTAAATCGACACCTGCCAGGCTAAGCTGATCGAGGAAGGTACGATTCCGGCCCCTTTCGGCATAGGCAAACGCTTCGTCCACTCGCTTCAAATCCAGGTTCCAGGCCACGAGTAAATCGAAGGCCGACGCGAACTGCGAAAAGAACTCAGCCCGTTCTCCTTCGCCGCCGATGGTGCCGGCCCGGGGCGTTTCGATCACTTTAACGGCATCGCTGACGAGGCGGATCGCTTCGTCGATCGACTTTTTGTCGTGCGACGCTTCACCACGGTCATGCACGATTTCGGCGAGATTGCAACTGGTCAGATAAAACGTGGTTGGATACGTGTGCGTGTTCCCCTGGAGAGCCAATGCCTCGCGGTACAGCGATTCGGCGTCGCCAGGCTTACCATCAAGCGAAGCAATTTTGGCCAGATAATTCAGCGTTCTTGCCGCTTGCAGGTTTTGCCCAAATCGCTTTTGAATGGCCAGCGCTTTTTGCCAATCGGATTGCGCAGCCTGACGCTGATCGTTCAGGTATTCGATCGTGGCTCTTTGATGCAACGTGGTGGCAGCGATGGAATCGTTCAGCAGTTGATTGCGCTCGCATAATTCAAGTGCACGGCCAGTGAAGCCCGCTGCTTCCGTCAAATGGTTTTGTGCAATCGACAGCGACGCCAAAGCGTTCAGATGTGCCACGGCGCCAGGAGCATCGCTGCCGAAAACTTTTTGATAAACGTCCAGCGATCGCTGGCAATAGCTGATTGCCTTCGCCAATTGACCCTGGCTCTTGTACGCCATGGCTTGATTCAACAGCGCGTTGCTGAGCGCTTGTTCGGCCCCGCGACCATGATGAGTGTATATGTCGATGGCCTGATCGAACTGCACAACCGCTCGGGCATACTCGCCCTTCGCAGATTGAATAATCGCCAAATTGCTGTAAGTGTCGGCCAGACGCAAATCGTCGGGCTGTAGATTCTGCTTGCGAAGTTTCAGGGCTTCTTCAAAAAGTTGGTTTGATTCATTGAACGAACCAATGCCACGTTCGACGAATGCCAGATCGTTCAGGCGCTCGAGCAAGCTGCAGCGGAGCCGCGGGTTTGCGGCCGCGCCAGTATGCCACGGCGTCTTTGAGAAGCGGTTTCGCTTTTTCGTAGTTTTGCGCTGCTCCGTACAGCGCCGAGATTTGATTTCACATCGTAAGTCAGTCGATGTTTCTCGCCAAACAACTGCCGGCGGAGTGCAAGTAAATCTTCGCAAGCAGCAATCGCATCTTTGTTTCTTCCGGCCTGCTGATCGACGATCTGTAATTGGTCGAGCAATATCGATTTCAGTGGGCCACCGTGCGGCGCTTTATCGATTTGCTGAATTAGCTTCCGGTAAATCTCGGCCGCTTCATCGCACTTGGCCTTGGATTGAGGATCATTGCCTTGCGCTTTGTAAATGGCTGCGATCAGCGACAGCAAATCGGCTTCATCCGACGAACCGGCTTGCAGTTGATGTTGTGCCTGTGCCGCCTTTTGAAAGTGCTGCAACGCTGCATCGTACTGGCCCAATCCCGTGCAGAGCGATCCCAACGTAATCCGAGTTCGAATGGCGGCGGGCACGTCGCGCTGGGCGATGTGTCGCGCAAGCAACTGGGAGAAGACGCCGATGCCATCGGCCTGTTTTTCGGTGGCGGCATACGCCGCGGAGAGGTCCTCCTCAAACTCAGGATAAAGTGCGGCAGAAAGTTCTCCGGCAGCTAATTTCTTAGCCGTCGCACTACCGAGATCGACCACGCGCTGCCAGGCCAGCTGCGCTTTTTCGGTTTGATCTTGCGCATCGGCCAGCCGTGCCAGCTTGGCGAGCAACCCGAGAGTGCGGAGCGGGTCGGCATCCGTTGTTGGCTCCGCAGCCTTGAGTGCGCTTTGCAGATATTGCTCGGCCTTGTCGGGTTGATCAAGAGCGACAAAAATGTCCGACAAATCAGACGCGCTCTTATCCAAGATTTCATTACGCCTGCTGGGATCGTTCGGAAATCGCGCGGCCATATGTTCCCGAAACCGCAGGGCCATTTTCAAAGCGTCATCGTTTTGGCCCCAGGCCAGATAAATGGTTCTAAGCCGCTCCAGACACGGTCCCAATTCGCTGGCGGGCAGCTTGTTGGCATCAAGAGCGCTACGAAAGAAGCGTTCAGAATCGACCAAATTGCCGCGTTCGAATTGCGACTTGGCTTGCTGCAACGCAATTTCGTCGACTTGCGGCGCAGGCTCGGCTGCTTGAACCACGAGCAGCATGCCCGCCGGCAAAAAAATGGCCGTGACCAGGGCAGTCCGAATGCAGCGGTTTATCGTCGATCGATGTTTCATATAGCGATTGCAAATGGGCGGCGATGATCGGGCGATCATTGGTGAGGAATCACGAGCCCATCGAAATTCTCAAATTTCTCTTTCACGAGGTTTTCGAACTCTGGCGATAATGTGGCCCGTGATTTTACGATGCCGGTCAGCCCGCGGCGTTGTTCATCACGATGTCGCTCATCGGAAAGCCCTGTCGACGAAAACGCATACACGCGGTCCGACACCACTTCGCCCGAGCGATACGGGCTATGACGTTCAAACTCGGCCAGTTCGGCTCGTGAAAGTGGCTGGTCGGCTGCGAACACCAGGGCCATTTGCGCGCCGCCGCTGGCGTCGAGTCCCCAATAATCGGATTTGATCTGTGGTTCCGAGATGTGATCCACGGCCGTTTGATGGTCCAAATCATCATCTTTTCTCGGCCAGAGGCGTTGCGGTTTTCCGTCGGTACTGTACCAGTACAAATACAGATAACGGGGCACGTTTCCAGCGGTGCTGACCTCAAACCGGACCTTATCTTTGAACCCGGGAACAATATTGCTGCCACGTAAGCGGCGCGGAACACCGGAATCCTGGCGCGCTCGTACAAAACATCCAGCGTCGGCGTGCCCGGCGGCAGATGGAGCTTTTCATCGCCGATTTGCTGCACAACCAGCTTTGCAACCTCGGCCGCCGAAGGGGGCGCGACATTTGCGATGCCGGCGGCATTTGCGGCCGCGCGTTCTCTTTCGCTGCGATTCGCCCACGGTACCCACACTAATAATCCAATAATGGCCGCGGCGGCTCCCCCTGCCGCCACGGCCCACAATGGAACTCGGTTCTTTGGCGGCGCACCGGCTAGTGACTTGCGCAAATCGGCGGCCATGTCGGCGGCGGTGCGGTAACGCTCGGCCGGTGATTTGGCCATCGCCTTAAGACAAACTTCTTCCAGAGCCGCGGGAATTTTATCGTCGATGGTTCGCGGCGGCGGCGGCACTCGGTGCTGAATTTGCTGTAGCACTTCCGTCAGCTCAGCCGATGTCGAAAAAGGCAATCGCCGGCACAGCAACTGATAGAACATTACGCCCAGGGCGTAGATGTCTGTCTGTGGAGTGGCCCAGTGCGATTGCCCAGCGGCTTGTTCAGGGCTCATGTAGGCCACTGTGCCCAGCACGCGGCCGGCATCGTTTTTGAAAAACTGATCGTCGAGCTTGGCCAAACCAAAATCCGCAATATGCGTTTTCCCTTCGCTGTCGACTAGGATATTCGCCGGCTTGATATCGCGGTGCACAATGCTTTGCTTGTGGGCATGATGCAGCGCATCGGCAACTTCCGCGACCCACCGCGCCGCATCCTGGTGCGTATACTTACCCTCGTCAAAATGATCCTGGAGCGTTTTTCCGGGAATGAACTCGTAAACAATGAATACGCGACCGTCGAGTGTTTGGCTCGTGTCGAGCACCGTGACAATGCCGGGATGCCGCAGTCGGGCCGCACTTTGGGCTTCGTGCAGGAATTCTTTGACGCGGCTCTGCGATTTGCTTGAAGCGCCGTGCGGAACCTTGATCGCCACTTCGCGTTTGAGTTCTTCATCGAAGCAATGGTAAACCAAGCCGAAACTGCCGGAGCCGAGTGTGCGTTTGATGGAATAGCGGCCGAGAAAATCTTGCGGTTTACCGGGTACTGGAGGGCGAAGTTGAGATTCGCCAATGGTGGGCGCCTGGGCCGGGTACGGCTTTGCAGCTGGCCAGGCGCCGGGACTTTGTGGAGTTGCCGGATTGGAACCGGTGGTTGTGGAACTGCCGCCACAGCTTTGAGTTACAGCATTCGGATCGACGACGGCGCCACCTTGGCTCCCGCCGGTGCTGCTTGATGAACCGGCCTTTCTTGAATCGAACATCAGGGTGCCGGTTCGTTCGGCCGCCGACAAGTCGTCCGACATTTTCGTGTCGGTCGGATTGATGCCAAAGGCAATCGTGTTCAGCAAGTGTTCGTCGGTGTGCAACACGCGCTTCTGATCGAGATCAGGGAAGCGGCTGCTTAGCTCCTTGGCGCTAGGATGTTCGCCGTGGCGAGAGCGAACGAAGTACTCTTGTTGTACGATTTCGGCCAACGAATCGCCGTCTTGCTGCAATTCCGGATAATCTTTCAGATAATCTTCGACACGGCGGTTGTGGCCTGCGGCCCAGCGTCGCTCCAAATCGACTTTCACCAATTCCGCCAAAGCCGCGCGTCGGAAAGCCGGCTCAGCTCGGTTGACAAATTGCCGCAGTTCGGGAAATTGATCGCGCGAACCCGACTCGTAAGCATCGACGCACTCGGCGATCGCCCACCACTCACCGGGCAATAATTCTTTGATGGATTGTGACACGGCAAGCTCCTATGCGTTTTCGCGCCGGCGACGCAGACGATAGACATAACCTCCCGCACCGATCGAAGCCATCACCGTGGCCAAAGCGGTCAATCGGCGATGATTCGGACTGATATCGTGATTCACGTTGTATTCGCGGTCCGTTCGGCGAGCCGACGGAGACCACGATTCGAGTATGTTTTGATGGGACGCGCTCAGAAGCCGATCGGCCTTAGCACCGGAAACCGCAGCAACCTTCGTTTCGCCACTCCCGGCGATCGCTAATTCCGCAGCGTCCGATCGCTGCGAATCCGGCGCCGGAAGTGCGGGTAATTGATGCTGGTTGGGTAGTTGGCTCGATGTTTCGGCCACCGCATTCAGCACTTCCGAAATGTTGGAAGTCCAAGGCTCGGAATCGTGGCTTTCATGTGCCTGGTCAAGCGATGTCGGAGATACCGACTTCGCTCGATCGCTGCCGCTCAAGACGCCATGGAACAGCGCTGGCACCGCTTGCAGCGGCACGTGAGGAAAGAGGATCGAGAAGATATCTTCCACAGCTTTAACAAGGGCTTGGTCATCGATCTCCACGCCGACGGCGCCGGTGATTCCCTTGATGGTCGATTCGAACCAATGCTTGCTATGATCAACCGCTTCCCCCAGATGCTCGAAGAATTCGGAAAACGCGCGATTGGCTTCCGCGCCGCCGCCAACGCCGCGGGTATCTCCTGCGTCTTGCAAGAACCCTTCCACCGAGACACCAAGTGCCGCCACCAGGGAAACAAAAATCCCCAGTCCGCTGGAATTTGCGCCGAACAAGCCCGAGATTGCGGAACTTGAATCCTGGGCCAGAGCTGTGAGTAAGCCAGTGTTGCTTTTGCCTTCCAGTGAATCGCGGGTGAATACATGGACAAGCTCGTCGCCTTCGTCCAAGGCCAACAGTTGCAGCTCTTGACCTTGACCGATTTGTGCGAGCGCCAGGGCCGCTGGATGGTCGACACTATCGCTGATGAAACTGTTGAGCAGACTCAATCCAGTTTCACCACCGTTGAAAGCCGCGAACGCGCCGTTGCCGTTGTTGCCCACGACCAGGTCGGTAATGCCATCGCTGTTCATGTCGGCGGCAATGGCGGTCAGCGGGTTTTCACCGCCGGACGACATGTCGTGCCGCGACGCAGGATCGAAGCTCGAATAAAACGTCAGCGAGTTCGAGTTGTAGTTCAAAGTGACAAAGCCGAGCCCGTGACCATCGAAATTACCGACCAGCGTTTGCGTCGGCCCGCGGCCGGTGTTGAACAGGATGGGCGTGACATCATTAAAGAAACCGTTGCCCAGCCCGTTGAGCATCATCACCTGATTGGAAACCGAGTTAGTGACGAGCAAGCTCGGATTGGCCTGACCCGGCTGTTGGATCACCTGGGTGGACACGGGACCTTGTCCCACATTCAACCGGACGCCCGGCGTCAGCAATTTCGCGCCACCATTGGATATATCACCGGTGTTCAACAGGATCGAAATATCGTTCGAGCCGTAATTGGTGACGATGACATCCAGTTTTCCATCAGGACCAATAAAGTGGCCGTTGGCATCCACTCCACCGATGTCGGCGATCTGCACTTCCACGGGATTGCTGCCGGCTGAAAACGCTTTGGCGGCCGCGAACTGTCCGCCGCCCAGCCCGCGATACACCAGCACATTGTTCCCGCCGCTGTTGGCCACTATCATGTCGGCGATGCTGTCGCCATCCAGATCGGCAAGCTTGACGCTGGCCGGCGCTGCGACGCCGTCGGTCCGGCCAAACGCAGATGTTTGATCGGATTGCACGCTCACCCGATCGCTGGTTGAGTTGGTCACAACCCAATCTTGCTTGCCGTCGCCATTCAGATCGCCAACAGCAATCGCCATGTTGCGATTGATTCGTGTGAAGGGCTTGAAAGTGCCATCGCCGTTGCCCAACAAATTGGTGACATCACCCAGTTCGTTGCCGATCATCAAGTCAAGTTTTTTGTCGCCGTTCACGTCGACAATCGCTAATCCCACGGGCGAGTTGCCTGCGTCGAAGCTGCCGTGCAGTGTGAAGTGGCCGTGACCATCGCCCAGGAAAATCGAAACGTCGTGCGTACCTTCGTTGAGCACGGCCAGGTCAAGATGCTTGTCACCATTGAAATCGACTGCTCGAACGGCGATTGGTTTGCTGCCGGCGAGAATACCGATAGGATTGGCAAATCCGCCGTTGCCTTTGCCCAACAGCAGGCCGAGCGAGTTCGTTCCGCTTTGCGCCGCGATGACATCTAGCACGTGATCTTCATTGAAATCGCCAACGGCTAGCGACGTGGCACCATCGTACACTAGCGGTGTGCCTGGCGACTCCGGTTTGAACCGACTGCGCGATGCCGGTCGGACTTGTGCCATTACGATAATCAACCGGCGATTGTGGATTAGCGAAACCGCCCAGCACCACATTCACCGTGCCGGTCAATTGATCGGCGACCAGCACACTCGGAACGCCGGTGCTGTCAAGGTTCGCGGTCAGCAAATCGGAGGGCGCCGCAGCGACCGGCATATGAACGGCATGAGTTACGTCGAACCCCGTGCCAGCCCGCAAGAACATGGCCAACTTACCAGTCGAAGAATCAACGGCGACGAGGTCGTCGCGGTTGTCGCCATTCAGCTTCGCGGCGACGATTTGATTGAATTGTTCTCCCAAATCAACTTTCTTCGGCTTCGCGGTGGGTGCGCCATTCTTGGTAAAGCGATACAGCGTGACGAAATGCTGGGTGACCTGCGTGTTGCCTTGCTTGACGACGGTTCCAGTTCGATCGACGACCGCCAAGACGAGCGCCTTGCCATCTTTGAGCACCGCGAAGGAACTGGCTGGAGCATCGAGATTGATGACTCGCGGGGCTTCGAAGGTGCCTTTGATATCCTTGCGCCCTAACCGCAACAGCACATTGCCGGCGCGGTCCATGACGATGGAATCGGCCACGCCGTCGCCGTTCAAATCTGCGAGCACCGGCGAGGGGTGAAAGCCTGCGGAAGCTTGCTGGCCTGGTGGTGCGAAAGTGCCATCGCCTCGCCCCGATAATACGGAGACATTTCGGCTGCCGTTATTGGAAGTGGCCAAATCCAAAACGCCGTCGCCGTTGAAATCGGCGGCCACAATCGCGTTGGGTCGCTGGCCGGGATTTAGCAGGCTGTCAACGGAGAAATGCATCTGGCTAGCAAAACTTCCTCCGCCGAGGTTCAAAAGAACCGACACGTCATTGGAATCCTGATTGGCCGTGGCCAAGTCGATTTTTCCATCGCCGTTGAAATCACCGGCGACAATCGCGTGTGGAGAATCGCCGACAGACAAATTAACCGGCGAAGCATTGGCGGCAGCAAAATCGCCATTGGCAGCGCCAAACAGCATGGTCACCGTGTTGTTTCCGGAGTTCGCCACGGCCAAATCGTTGGCACCGTCGCCATTGAAATCGCCAACGGCTAGACCGGAAGGCGTATCACCAGCCGCCGGTGGCGGCCTGAGATCAAACGTGCCGTCACCGTTGCCCAAGAGAATTGAAACGTCGTTGCTGCCGGAGTTGGCTGTCGCCAGATCAAACTTGTCGTCGTTATTAAAATAGCCCACCGCCAGCGCTACCGGTTGCGATCCCACAAAAATCGGCGCCGATTGCGAAAATGTCCCGTCGCCGTTTCCAAGAAAAACCAAGACGCTGCTGTCCCCTGGGCTAGTCACGGCGAGATCGAAATTATGGTCGCTGTTGAAATCGCCGACCACAACGGCTGAAAGAAAGTGTCCGGCATCAATCGGCGCCAGCGGTGCATAGGTCCCGTCGCCCAGCCCCAGCAGGATCACGATCTGATTGAACACCTGGGATGTATTGGAATCGAAGAAGAAATTCACTGAGACTAAGTCGGGGCGACCATCGAGATTGAAATCGCCGACCGCTAGTGCATTGGAGTGCCCCGTGTCGGCCTGCAATCCGTCCTGAAACGATCCGTTGCCCTGGCCGAGCATTACCAAAGAATCGCCAGCGTTGGCTGCCGAAACCAGATCCATGCGGCGGTCGTGATTCAAATCTGCGACGACCAGGCTGCGCGAATCGTTGCCGACATTCAACCGCGGTCCGCTGAAAAACGTGCCATCGTCCAATCCGCCGAAGACCGAGATATGACTGATCTGCCCATCGGACGTGGCAAAATCTGCGCGGCCATCGCCGTTGAAATCGCCCACGACTGCGGCCCAGGGACTGGTTAGAGTGTCGCCGCTAGAGAACTCTTGTCGCCGCTGAAACGTCCCATCTCCCACGCCCAGCGCCACGCTGACACGTGAATCTCGCGAATGGCCCACCACAAGGTCTTGGATCCCATCGTGGTTGAAATCGGCCGCAGCCACGAAACTTCGGAAATCGCCAAACGAGTGCAGTGCCGGTGCATCTCGCACATCGATTCGAGTTTCCGGCGAGAATGTTCCATCGCCATGACCAAATAGTATTGATACGTCGTCGGAACCAGCATTAGCGACTGCCAAGTCCAGGAACGCATCACCATTGAATCGAGCGGTCACCAAAGATGTTGGCTCGTCGCCGACGGCGAAGCGTTGCTCGGGCAGAAAGCCGCCCAATCCATCGTTCAAGAGAATTGAGATATCGTTCGATTGTCGGTTCGCGACCGCCAAATCAGGACGATTGTCGCCGTTGAAATCGGCGACGGCGATGTCCGCCGGTGCATCGCCCACCGCCGGCGTGCTGCTGAGCACGAAATTGCCGTTACCCTGGCCCAGCAAAATGCTGACTGTGCCATCATCTGCGTTGGCGACTGCCAAATCTAGTTTTTGATCGTGATTGAAATCGCCAACGTTCAGCGCCAGTGGATTATTGCCGACGCTGACCACCGTTTGCGACCCGAAAGTTCCATCGCCGTTGCCCAGCAGAATTGAAATTGTGTCGTCTGTCGAATTCGCGACGGCTAAGTCCATTTTGTGGTCGCCGTTGAAATCGCCCACGACGATGGCCACGGGCTGGTTTCCAACGTCGACCAACGCTGCCGGCCGATACGATAAATCGCCCAATCCCAGCAACACCGACACCGTTCCCGGCAATTCCTTGTCGGCGGTGATCAAATCCAAAATTCCGTCGCCGTTGAAGTCACCAGTGGCGATTCCGAGCGGAGACAGACCTATGTGCGATCCAAGTGATGACGATGGGTGCGGTGCGAACGGCGACGTGGCATCAACCAGTTGCGTCGTCAGCGAATATCCGCCCGTGGCGTTCAATGGCAACGCACTTGAAGCAGACCCTTCGACTTTCAGAAGATACGTGCCCGGCGTCAAATGTTGGACGATCAGCGGATTCGGATTGCCGAGCGCTTGGTCGTCGCTTGTGGAATAAATTTGGCCATTGTAGTCCAGCAGCGTCAGTCGAGCGTCAAGATGGCTACCGCTGGACTGTGTTACTTGAGCCGTGAACTGGCCCGCGTCGGTGACCGTAAACATGTAGTAATCGGCATCGTCCGCGACCCCAATGTTCCCACTTACAGTTGTATTCACGTCGATGACGTTCGGCGTGCCGATCGAATTGTTCGGCTCGCTCTCGGCAGTGACCGACGGCGCGGCAACCACCACAACATTGAGCTGAAAGTCTCCCGTCGATGCGGCAATCCCGCTTTGCGCAGCATTCGGGTTATAAGCGGAGTTATCGGCGCCTGAAACGCCGACGAAGTATGTGCCGGTTGTGGTCACTTGATAAATCAAATCCGGATCGCCGCTGCCGGAATTCGCTGCGGCATCGAGCTGGTTGCCTGCCGCATCGAATAACCGCAGCCGCGCCGCCAACGTACTGCCTTGGGACTGGGCATCGATTCCCAAATTAAGCGTGTCGCCGGCGACCAGACTAAGAGAATACAGATCGACATCCAAACCGTTCGCAATCTCACCGTGAACGGGATTCCCGACTCCCCTAATGAACGACACGCCGATTGCAGACTGGAGTGTGTCGCCCGCGTCGGCGAATAGTGATTTCGTTAGGCTCAACGTGTATTCGCCCGTGCCAAGGCCGAATCCACTGTCGGGCGTGTTTGGATCATAAAAGACATTGACATTCTCGGAGACACCGACGAAGTAGAGGCCCGCGGCCGGCGATGTGAATTTCAACTTTGAATCGGTGGTGCCACTGGACCCATCATCGTTAGCAGCCAATTCGTTTCCAGAACTGTCGAACACGCGCAGGTAACTGTCGAGCGGGCTGCCGCCTCGAGCTGCATTGATGTCGGCAATTAGAGTGTCGCCGAATCCCAATTTCACTTGATACAAATCAACATCGCCGGCCGGATCGATTTGAGCGGAAATCGATTGGGTCACATTGGGCGTCAGCAGTTCCGACGTCGCAGTGGCCAGCGTGTCGTCGCCAGCCAGAAGGATTCGATCTTCCAGCCGCTCGATAATTCGACGGGGGGCGTTTTTTTGCCCGCGGCGGCGTTTCATGGGTGGGGTGCGCCTGTCGATGCGCCAAGGGAAGTCGAAGTGCCGAAAGGGGGCGCTCGTGATATTTATTATTCTTCGTCCCGACAACCACCGCAACGGGCCAGGGCCGGTGACCCGCCGCAGCAGTTGCCGGTACTTCGAAATGGCTTACTGCTTGCCCCAACAGCAGGCCAAGATCAAGATAGGAGGGATGGTTCGTAGCTGAGCTGGGTATGCGGGCACAATGAGACTAGTGCATCAAAGTGCAAATCTCTGCTTTTGTTGTCCCGTTTGAGCCCTCATGCCCTCAATGAAAGAGAGCAACTTTCCGCGGTGAAATCGGAAAGGGGCGTCGCAAAAAAAAATCCGAATCTTGATAAAAGAGCTGCTGATTAGGCGAAGACTGCCGCTTAGGCGAGAAACGCTAACCAGTGGTCGCGGCCGCATCGGTGCTGGATGTGAGCACCTGTTCAAGAATTTTACCTGCCGCCCGCCGCGTATTGTAAACGGTTCGCTCCGTGGCACCGACTTCGGTCGCAATTTTGCCAATGGGCTGGCCTTCAAGGATCAGTTCGATGATCCGGCGGCGACGATCGGAAAAGGGCTCCAGCAGTCGATCGACCAGCTCTTTGACGGCAGCGACATCTTGCGGTGATGGGCCTTGCTCCAACGGATCGTCTAGTGCCGCAAGCGGCACCTGGCGGGAAGGATCGCGACACTCCCGCTGCCAGAATTTGCCGTGATTGCGTAGTTTGTTCAGTGCGATGGTGACCAATAACGGCCAGAGGCTGTTATCCGGGCCGATCTCCACGTGGTTCTGGCGAATCTGTGAGAAAAAGCTGCGTAACACGGATTGCGCCACGTCGGTCGATCCTTCCACCTCGCGCAGCTTCCAGCCAAGCTGCCGCCGAATCAACTCGAGCAATCGCGTGTAATACCGCTCGAAAAGCGCAGAGGCTGCCTCTTCATTCCCCTGGCGGTAGGCGGCAATCAATTCCTTATCGAGCGCAGATGATGTCACGCTGTCGACCCCTCTGGAAGTACGAGTTAATTTTTGGAATTCTGTTGCAACGTGCAAACACGCTAATTAGCATCGTGCGCAGGGGAAAAGCAGTTCGCAACTACGGTGATCGACACCCCATGAGCGTCAAATTGCTCATGCTACTTAGCGTAACTGATTCTGAAGACTGGGAAAACTGGTTACCGCATAAACAGAGGGAATCTAGCAAGGTTCACGCCCTTTATCGGCCGCCTTCTTAGCTGAGCCACAGAGGATGCACCTCATGAAGACCCTTCGCCTGAGCCACCCACTTGGTTGGCCGATACCCGGATTGCTTCTTTTGCTGGTCTTGTTACAGGTCAAGCAGGCAAGGGCCGTCACCGTCTCAACATCCACCTTGGCCTCAGAAACGGCCGGACTGCCGCGAGATTCGAAAATCGTCGGCCCGCTGTCGAATCCCACCACAATCTCCTCAAACATTCGTAGCGACGTCACCAGGACCCATGCGACGGCCTTTGCTTCATCGAAAGTGAACACCACGACGGGTGTCATCACAAAAAGCGCATCGGGTAGTGCTTATTACACAACCGGTAGTCCGACTTACGATGCGAAATTGGCCAGCTGGAGCGCCTCGGTCAGCGGAACCAGCTTGATTACACACACGATCAAGGCCGGAGCGCCAAACCTTGTGCCGTTCAGCCTGTCGTTGTTTAGCGACCCAAACGCGGAAACCGGTTTCGACGCGACTTTCTCGAACATTTTTGGCGGCGCGGCGCCGCCCAATGAGGGTTTAGTCCGAGACAACGCGGGCTTGGTGGCGGCACTGCCGAGCGGTTTGGATGTGGTTTTGGCGGTCACCGTGAAATTGGATCAGCCGCCATTCATAACCAACCAAACGCTGTTTGATGGCACGGCAACTTTTCACGCCGACGGAACCGCCAACTTTACCAACAGCTTCATCACCATGGGTGTCCAAGCGATTGCTGGACCTGATGCCACAAACCCGGGCGCAACGCGCACCAGGCTGTCTGACGTAGCGCCGATCAACTTCAATCTTATACCGGATGTTCCGTTTGATCTGCTGTTGCAGGTTGATTTGTCGATGGGCGACCCGCTCGATCCGAATCCAGCGCTGCAAACCATTGGAGATTTGTCCAGGAATCTGGGCGCTGCAGCCGCGTTTGCCGCGACGACGGCATAGACTGATACCGCCAATTTCCAACTGGAAGTTGTCCCCGAACCGGCAAGCCTCTTGCTGGCCGCCATCGGCGTGCTGCTTGTCGGACCAAGCTGGCGACGGCGACGGTAGCCGCAAAAGATTGATCCATCACTGATGCCCCTTGATCGACGCTGGACCATCGCCGTCCGATTACTTCGGGGACAAGCCGAATCGCGATTTTTTCCTACCAAAACGCGCACTTTTCTGCTATGATCCCACTATAGCGGGGGTTTGCTATGGCAGCAGGCCGAAAGCGCGCTCGTTGAGCATTGCCGAACACCGCGCTTATCTCCGTTGGCCATCGATTGCTGCCAGGGGCCGCTGGCGGCGGGCTGACGCACTTCGATCTTCCCAGGCATGGAGGACATCGTACGATGTCGCTGAATTGTTATTGCCGCACGCTGTTTCGTGCCACTACGGCCGCATGTGCCATCATCGCCTTGGCGGTTCCGCGCCTGCTTCGGCGGTAAGTGTCACCACACAAACCTTCGCCGTCGATTGCGGTCATCCGGTGCTGCCGAATTCCAATCCAGATCTGAAAAGCTTTTCTGGCTCGGATCCGATCATGATTACGTCGGCACTGCAAAGCAATACCAACAAGGCGCACGCTCAGGCGGTGGCCAGCGCCAAGATCAACATCATGACCGGCGTGGTGACCAAAAGCGCCACCGGCACCAGTTGGCTCGATCCTGGAATACCGACATACGATTCCAAAGCCGCCAGTTGAGAGCGCTTCGGCCAGCGGCACCGATCTCATTGTGGAAGGCGAAGGACAGATGGCGCCGTTTCAATTCGTCGTTCCGCTGGCTTCGCAGTTGACCTTGGATGGCGTCGGCTATGCATTTAGCACTCCAGGTTATCAACAGCCGACGTTGCAAGGCTTCAAGCGCGACGCCTTGCCCGCCGGACTGCCTGGCAATTCGTTTTTCGACATTACCATCGCGGTCCACGCTTCCGTGCATCAAGATGGTGATGTCGTTCACCCGCCCGTTGATTTCACATTTTTAGACGGCGGCTACACCATTGATTCCTCCGGCGTGGTTACCACGACAGGTTTACTGCCCCCGCCGGTTGACTTCAATATGGGCACCACACCCGGCAGTGTGGACCTTTCATTCCTGAACGTTAGTTCGCCGATCATCCAGCTTCGACCGGGTGTGCCATTTCAGTTAACGACCAACTTCAGCCTGCAAATGGGAAATGGTCCCAACAGCACCTACCTGTCATTTCCGGGGTTGGGGGCCGCCATCGGCGGCGGCGGTTCGTTCACTTCGACTTTCGAACTGCGCGACCCTAGTTTCACGTTGTTTGCCGTCGACGCGAGCAACATCCACTGGAATAACAACACCGGCGGCAGTTGGGCTGACCCCACCAATTGGAGCCCGGTTCCGAATGGTGTCAACACCACCGCCGACTTCAGCACGCGCGATATCACCACCGACGCCACCGTCACGTTAGATGGCAACTTCACCGTTGGCAATCTGCGCTTCGGCGACAAAGTTCCGTCGAATAACTGGACACTGAGCCCTGGCTTAGCCGGCGGCACGCTGACGATGAAAGTCACCAGCGGCTCGCCGACGATTGACGTGGCCAATCCGACCGCAACTCCAATTCCGTCGGCCAACAGCGCTCCGTTGATTCCTCAGTCTGCCACTATTAGCGCAGTGCTCGTCGGAAGTGGTGGGTTGAATAAAACCGGCGCCGGTACGTTAGTGCTTACCGGGCAAAATACCTACACCGGCACGACCAGCGTCAAGTCAGGAACTTTGACGTTGGACTTTTCAGCGGTTGGGGCTCCCTCCAGCAATATCCTGTCCGGCAATAGCGCCCTGAGCTTGGGGGGCGGACTCACCGGCGCCACCAGCGGCACGCTCAACATCATCGGGTCGGGAAGCGGCTCTACTTTCCAATCGTTTACTGGCACCGCGATTGACTTTGGCAACAATGCCATCAACGTGAACGCAAACGGCGGCGGAACAGTCGTGGCTCTGCTGGGCGCAGTGACTCGCACCAACTTCGGCGCTTTGAATGTAACGCCGCCCGGACCAGTACCAACGGGCGGCACAATTGTGTACAGCACAGACAACAATGCTGCGATCCAGAATACTAACGGGATTATTGGCGGCTGGGCCACCGTGGGAACCGGCGTCACCGCTGGCTGGGCCGCGAACGATGGTTTCGGAAACATTGTTGCCTTCAACGGCTACATTCCGATTATGGGCACACCCTTCATCAACAGTACCCCCACCGGCAATTTTCAGTGGACCAACAACTCCAGCACGAACGCCGCGCCCGCATCAATCCTTGCGGGCGTGACAACCGACATCAATAGCCTGATCTACGCCGAATCAGCTTCAGCAGTCACGCCGTCTGCGTTCTTGAACATACCGGCCAATAGCACACTGCGGTTAGGCTCGGGCGGCATCTTTAAGAACGACGATACTTCCGTTAACCCCACAACCGTATCAATGTTGACCATTACCGGTGGGGCCACCAGCATTCTCACCGCTGGCGGACCCAACCCGAACGCGCCCGGTGAACTTGTGCTAAATGCCAATTCCGCCACACCCGATCTCAACGGCATTGTTGTAGCGGCGGTTGTTGCCGACAACGGTACGGGCTCAGTCACGCTTGTTAAAACGGGCAATGCTTCCGTGCAAATGAATGCCGCAAATACTTATACGGGCGGCTCATATATCAACAGTGGCCGGCTGCGGGCCAATGCGTCGGGCGGTTTCGGCACAGGACCAGTGTATGTCGCCAGTGGCGCACAGGCTTATCTCAACCCTAACGCAATTTTTAGCAGTAACTTCTTCATTGCTGGTAAAGGATTCTACGAAGGCGGTAGTGGCGGCATAGGCGCATTTAGCGGCGGCGCGCTGCGACTGGCCGCCAATGGAACGACTGTATCCGGCAATATCACGCTTTTAAGCGATTCCCGTATCACTGCACGCGGTGCAAATGGCACCGGTGCAACTATCTCCGGAAAAATCACAGGACCTTTTGCGTTGGATTTTAGCGGTGCCGCCAATGCAGCAAGCACCATTGGCACACTTACACTTAGCAATACAGCCAACGATTGGTCGGGCGACACAACGATTTTCAACGGCCAGATCATCGTTGGGGGCAGCGGCGAGGTCATCCCCAACGGGCCCGGGAAAGGGAACGTCATCATCAACGGTGATTCGACGTTTTCCGGTACAAATTCGGTTCTAAACCTCAACGGCAAAACCGAAACCATCAATGGTCTGTTCTCTGCGGGCGATCCAAGCAAGGTGTTCATCCAAGGGGGCGGCACGCTGATTGTTGGCGATAATAGTGCAAGCGGCACGTTCGGCGGCACGATCGCCGGTTCGCTGGGCCTCACGAAAATCGGCGCAGGCACGCAAACGTTGAGCGGTTCCAACACTTACACCGGTGCCACGATGGTCGCTGCTGGAACACTTGCTTTGGCACACGCCAACGGCCTCAGCGCTGCCTCGCCACTCACGCTGCTGGCTGGCAGTACGTTTGCCACCGGCGGTCTCAACCAGACTTTGGGAACTCTGGCTGTCGCCGGTCAATCGACCATCGATTTCGGCGCCGGCTCTAGCCTGTTGCATTTCAATGACGTTCCAACTTGGACCGGCACTCTTCGAATTAGCAACTGGACCGGCAACCTGAACGGGCCTCAAGTCGGCGGCGGGCCCGATCAATTGTTGATTGGCAATGGCAATCCTGTAACGCTGGGCCCCATTCAATTTGACGGCTTCGACCCCGGCGCCGCCGTCTTGCCCACCGGCGAAGTCGTGCCGTTGGGCTTGCCGTATATGTATGCCGACTTCAACCGCGATACGCTGATCACCGCTGCCGATATTCCGGTCATGCTCAGTGCGCTCACCGATCCAAATGCGTTCATGCTGGCTCAAAACTTAGAGCCGGACGAACTGCTGACCATCGGCGATATCAACCACGACGGGCATTTCGACAACCGCGACCTGCAACCCTTGCTCGACCTGGCGGCGGCCGGCGCCGGTGCCGTATCCGCGGTGCCGGAACCGGCGTCGCTGTCACTGGCGGCATTTGGCATCGTCGGGCTGATCCTCGTCAAATTGCGGCGTAAAGTCTAATCCGATGTCACTTCGCCCGCAGCACTTTGAACACCGCAATCGGCTGGGCCCGGTTCTTGACATCGACCGAGCCGATTTCTTCCACGACGAATGCGCCGCCAGTTTTGGCGAACGTATCTTCATCGATGCAAATCTCGTTGGGCCGCGCGAACGTTTGCAGCCGGGAAGCCACGTTCACCGCATCGCCAATGGCCGTGTATTCCGTGCGCCGGGCCGAGCCAAAATTGCCAACCACCACCAAGCCGGTGTTGATGCCGAACCGCACCCGCAGCGTTCCGGGTTGTCCGCCGGGAGGTTGAAAATCGCGCACTCGATCCCGCATTTCGAGCGCCGCTTTAATGGCGTCGGTCGCGCTGTTTTCGCTGGGCACCGGCGCGCCGAAAAGCGCCATCACGGCATCGCCAATGTATTTATCGATCGTGCCGCCGTGGGCGAAGATGATTTCGGTCATCGCCGTCAAATAGTCGCGAATGAACCCACCGACTTGCGCCGGCCCCAATCCTTCGCTCATTTTGGTGAACGACACGATGTCGGAGAACAGCACCGTGACAATGCGCTCCGCCGGCGCCAGCGGGTCTTCGCCATCGCCGCGCTGCGTAATCCGTTCCACAATGCGGTTATCTAAATACTTGCTCAGATACGACCGCATTTGCCGTTCCGACTCCACCATCTGGCTGAGTCGCCCGCGTTCAATTCCCATGGCCGCCTGATGTGCAATCGCCAGCAGCACTTCCAATTCTTGTTGCGTGAAGGCGCGATCGGCCTGCGTCGAGTCGAGTGACATCAGGCCAATAATCTTATCGCCGGTCCACAGCGGCACGCACAGCGTGGAATGCACCCGCATCTCTTGCAGCGATTGATACATGTTGTTGGTCGAGCCGGTGCCGGTCTGGTTGATCAGTACGCCGGTGCGTTCTTCTGACACCCGCCGCAGCACGGTGCGGCTGATTCGCACTTGCTCTCCCTCGCCCAGCCCATGCGTGGCAATCGGCACCGGCATTTGATGCTCGTCCAGCAAACACAGCACGCCGCGGTCGGCGCCGGTTTGCTGGATCACAATCGACATGATTTCTTCCATCAGTTGCTGCGGATCGAAAATCCGCACCAGCTTTTCGCCCACTTGCTGAATCAGCCGCAGCTTGATTTCGGCAATCGTTTCGCCGGGCCGACGGGGCAAAAGTGCCGAACCACTGCCTGATGGCGGCTTAAGTTGCGTGCCGAACAGCATGGTGCGCACTTCTTCCTCGACCGATCCGCCGTCGACTTTCAAAAACGCAAACTTCGATCCGCCGACGTCGGCCTCTGCTTGATCGTCGATCACCAGCGATTGCAGGAGCGAGCTGCCGTGCAAGGCCGATGGCTTTCCCGCGTCTGTGTCGGGAGCGATCGATTGCAAAAAAGAGCTGGCGTAGCCCGGCGTCGGCTGACGTTTGGGCAGCGGGATGGTCGATTCCGTGTTCGGCTGCTCTTCGAACACAATTTCTGTCGAACCGATCAAGACTCGATCGCCGGGTGCAATCGGCGTCCGCTGCGACTTTTCCAATTGCCGGCCATTGACGAACGTGCCATTCAGGCTGCCGCGGTCTTCGAGCATCCAGCCGCCGGCGTCGTTAACGATTTGCGCATGCCGTGAGGAAGACGCCAGATCTTTCAGCACAATCTGGTTCCCCGGCCCACGGCCAATGGTGACCGCCTCGCCCTCGACGGGGTGAATGCGAGTGCCTTCGCTATCGGTAATTCGCAGCAGTGGCATGAATGGTGCAGCCCGACGTGGATCGATCCGAACGCCGCAACCGTGTTGTTTCCTCGGGCAAATGGATTTTTTGCCTTTCTTTCATCGTAACTACCGGAGTTCTCTGCTGACAATGCGAGATGCCTGTTCATCACATACTCGCACCAAAAATAAGAATCGAGGGGACAATGTTGGGAAAACGAGCCGGGAAAACAGGGCGTTTTCGAAAAACATGGCGACCTGACTGTGACCCGGCAATTGTCCGTGGTCCGTGGTCCGTGGTCAGTGGCCGGTGGCCGGTGTCCAGTGGTCCGTGGTCATTCTTTCTCCCTCTCTCCTTGTGGGAGAGGGCCGGGGTGAGGGGGCTGCATGCTGGGTGGTCTGTCGCCACTGACAACCGGCCCCCTGACGATGAATGACGACGGACCACCGACCACCCAACAAACTAAACACACAACCCCCGGGGATCGAGGGTAAAGTGTTGGCGCAAAACCCTCGTAAAAACCCGTGTTTTGCGCCCCACATTTGGTCATCACTTTACCCCGCCGCGCACGACCGGCAGCCGAGCAGAGACTTCACCGCCGAGGGCGCAGAGTTACGCAGAGGAATCGCAGGAAGTCTCGAAATCATGCTTGATCGCTCCGCGCTGCCCTCGGCGTCCCCTGCGGTGCATTGCTGGACTTGCCGCGCGCAGTCCGGCCCAACCTCGGGCGGCGCTGGCCCGAGGCGGGGAAATGCTATTGCTCAGTTGTCAAAGAGCGGCAGCCGGCCTTCCGCGTCAAATTAGCCCCCGGTCCATGACCGGGGGCTAAATGCAGCGAAAACCGACAGGGACCCAGAGTTCCACCGGCCATTCTAGCAATCAGTGTACAAATGTCATTGTGTATTTTGGGCCAGCCAGACGGCATCCACGGGTGCAGGAGTCAGCAATCAGAAAGGCGAGCCGGGAGCGTCAGCGACCGGAGCGCAGCGGGTCAGGGCGTCGGGCTCGTTTACATCAACTGCGGCCTTGGCATCGACAGGTCGTTCGCAATGCTATGCGACGCCAATGTTGCATAATACCACGACCGACGTTCTGCAAGTGCCTGTGCCCGTAGCCACTTGCGCACTTGATAGGCCGAAATATGCGTCTATATTGTCGGAGAGTTTTACGACAGTTTCGTTGTAGAATCAATCGTTCGGCCATCGGAACCCAAGCGGCAACCAACTCGCCGCGGTTGAAACCTCCTGCGGCCCGGCAGGGTATCCCTTAACAACAACAACCGTGGAGTGGATGTTTATGGCGGTGCTGCGTCTCGTTCTCTGCTGGCTTTTGGTCGCCGTGCTTGTCGGTTGCGATAGTCGTCCAACGCAGGCCGAGCCGCCGCCCGCCGACAAGCCGGTGAGCGACGAGTTCGTGGACGTGCTGGGCGATAAGTACCGACTGCCCGGCCCGGACGACTGCAAGGCGGTGGTTCTCATCTTCCTCGGCCACGACTGCCCGATCTCCAACGGTTACGCCCCGGAAATCGTGCGGCTCTGCAAGGAGTACACGCCGAAGAAGGTCGCCTTCTGCGTGGTCTACGCCGACGCCGACATCGGTGAGGACGCTGCCCGCAAGCACGCCAAGGACTACGGCTACACCTGCCCGGCGATCCTCGACCCGAAGATGAGACTGGCCCTGAAGGTCGGGGCGACCGTGAAGCCAGAAGCCGCCGTCCTCTCCCCGAAGAGCGAACTCCTGTATCTGGGTCGGATCGACGACTTGCACGCCGACTTCGGCAAGAAGCGGTCCCAGCCGACAACTCGGGACTTGAGAGCCGCACTCGATTCCGTCCTCGCCGGGAAGCCGGTTCCCGTGGCCCGCACGAAGGCGATCGGCTGCTACATCGACCTGCCCGAAAAGAAGAAGTAACACCCAATTATCCTGCAACGCTCGAACTTCCCACCCGGGGGCCCGTTCATGCTATTGCTCCGCGTGACTCTGGTCGTCGGCCTTGCGTCGGTCCTTGCCGGCCCGTCGCCCGGGGCCGAGCCTCCCCCGACGTTCAACAAGGACGTGGCTCCGATCCTGTTCGCCCACTGTTCCAACTGCCACCGGCCCAACGAGGTCGGGCCTTTCGACCTGCTCACCTACGCTGACGCCAAGAAGCGGGGGCGGCAACTGGACGAGGTCACGGCCAAGCGGGTGATGCCGCCGTGGAAGCCGGTCAAGGGCCACGGCGAGTTCAAGTACGACCGCTCCCTCTCGGATGAGCAGATCGCCGTCTTCACAAAGTGGCACGAAGCCGGGATGCCGGAGGGCGAGGCCAAAGACCTCCCGGCCCAGCCCAGGTTCCCCGAAGGCTGGCATCTCGGCACGCCGGACTTGATCCTGAAAGTCGAGAAGCCGTTCCGCATCCCCGCCGAGGGGGATGACATCTACGTCCACTACGTCCTGCCGACCGGCTTGACGAAGGACCAGCCCTTCAGGGCCGTGCAAGTGCTGCCCAGCAACCGCCGGGTGACGCACCACGCCGTCATCATCCTCGACGTGGCGAACGGCACGTCGTCGGAGCTTACCAAGAAAAGCGGCGGGCCGTATATTCAGTTCGATCCCGGCTTCATGCCCCGTGGCTTCCTCCCCGGCTACGCTCCCGGCATGATGACCCGTGAAGACCAACCGGGCGTGCTGGGTAAGGGGTTGGACGTGGTGTTGGAGATGCACTACCACCCCACCGGCAAGGAGGAGTTCGACCAGCCGCAAGTCGGCATCTACTTCACGGACAAGAAGCCGGAGCGGAACGGGGCCGTCGTCTTGATGGCGAACAACGACATCAACATCCCCCCTGGCGAGAAGAACTACACGCGGACGGACGAGTTCCGGTTGCCGGTGGACTTCGAATTCCATTCGGTGTTCGCCCACATGCACATGATCGGCAGAGACTTTAAGGTGTGGGCCGAGTTGCCGGACAAGACGACGCAGAAACTGTTCCTGATCGACGACTGGGACTACCGCTGGCAGGACACCTACTACTACAAGAAGCCGATCGTTCTACCGAAGGGGACGGTCATCAAGGCCGAGTTCGTATGGGATAACTCGACTGACCACCCACGAAACCCGTTCAACCCGCCGAGGCGAATCCAGAACGGGCCAATGAGCCAGGACGAGATGTCCGGCCTCATCCTCGGCGGGATGCCAGTGAAGGCGAGCGACGAGGGATGGCACTGGCTGGCGGTCCTCGCCCACTACCTTGAAGTCGAGCGGAGGGACAACGAAGCGAAGAAGAAGTGGCAGGCACCCGACGCCAAGCGGGACTGATCGGGCCTAACCTCTCTATGGCCTGGTCCTGCCAAGAGGGTGCAGATGGAGCGGGATCGGGGAGTTTGAGGTTTGATTTACTCTCCCGAAGAGGTTTCGTGGCAGGACTCGGTGGGATCGGGCAACCGGTCGGTTTCGGCTAAGCAGGGTTTCTGGCTCACGGCGGTTCAAAGCGATAGGCTTACGTCCGCACGGCAAATCACTCTTTCAAGATTGGCCAACATGGTAGGTGCCGCTTGCCGAGCGGCACCGGCGTTGCGAGTGGTGATTGCGCGACCGGCTTGGGTTCCTGCTCGGCAAGCGGGACCTACCGGTGAGCTCAACGCATTTAAAAAACTGACCGGCCCTGCTCGCGAGCCGAACTTTGCTTGCTTGTCGCGGGGGCGAAAAGTATCATGCACGCGGGCTAGCCAGGCCCACGAGATTGCCAAGCCCAGGGACCATCGCAGCGATGGTGCCCGCAACCCCTGTGCTGGGGTGATCTCTTATCCCGCACCAATTCACCTCTTTGCTTCGGCACTGCGCACTGCACCACGTGCTAATCGACCGCGAGCATTTACCAGAGCATCGGGCATGGATCGCGCTGGTCGTTATTGCCAGCCTCGCGGCGACGGCATGGTTTGTGTTTCAGGCGTTTTCGAGTGGCCGATTGCCGGGGGGGGCCAGTGCGCCGGGGCTGGTGTTCGGCATTGCCGGCGGCGTCATCATGCTGTTCGAGTTTTTGCTCTGGCCGCGGAAGCGGCTGCGCGTGTGGCGGATTGGCATGGTCAAGATGTGGCTCAAAGCGCACATTTGGCTGGGCTTGCTGACGGTGCCGCTCATTGTGCTGCATAGCGGCTTTGCTTGGGGCGGGCAACTGACAACCGTGCTGATGCTGCTGTTCATCGCTGTGATTGCCAGCGGTGTTTTTGGCTTGGTGATGCAACAATGGCTGCCGAGGGTGATGCTGTCCGAGTTGCCCGCGGAAACCATTGTTTCGCAGATCGATAATGTCGCCCAGAATTTGTGTGAAGATGCCGAACAATTGGTTGCCGCCATTTGCGGTGTCGAGCCGGAATCGCTGGCGGCCTGGCGGGGCGCAGAGCGGGTGTCAAACGGCGGCGATCAAGAAGGGCCTTCCGGTCCGCGATATGTCACGGTGGGCGCCGTGCGGCAAGTCGGCAGCGTTCAGGGACGAGTGGTGCAGACCCAGGTCGTATCGGAAGTGCCCGGCAGTGCGCCGTTGGAAAAGGCCTTCGTCCAAGAGATTGGTCCGTTCTTATGGTTGGGAAGCCGAAATCATTCGCTGCTAGCCGAGCAGGCGAAAGCAACCAATTACTTCCGCGAACTGCGTACGGTGCTAGAGCCCGAAGCGCACGCGGCGGTCGAGGTGCTGGAAAGCTACTGCGATCAGCGGCGGCAATTCGATCGGCAAGAGCGGCTGCACCGCTGGCTGCACGGTTGGCTATTGGTGCATTTGCCCTTGTCGATCGTGCTGATTGTGCTCATGTTTGTGCATGTTTATGCGGCGTTGAAATATCGGTAGTTAGTTTCGAACAAAGAATTTAACCACTGAGACACGGAGACACAGAGAAGGCAAAAATGAGTTCGAGACTCGAGGTTGGAATGAAGCTCGAATGTCAGAATTCTGAGACTTTGATTTCTGTGGTTTCGATTTTTGAATTCTTCTCCCTGCCTCCGTGTCTTCGTGGTTAATTGCTGCACTCCTTATGCCTCGCGATAATCAAACCACTGTCAAGCAGCGTGCCGCGCGGATTCCGCTCGATTATTTTCGGCGGAAGAGCGTGCTAGAGCGCGGCAAGCTCTGGCTGGCAATGTTGGCCGGTGCGGCGGGAATTGGGTATGTCGCTTGGGGCGCTGTCGGCGGCAGCGACGTGGCCCGACATTATTCGCCCGGTCCCTTGGCAGTCGCCCATGCCATGTGGGACACGCGCTGCGATGCCTGCCATCAGAGTTTTGTCCCGCTTGGCTCCGATGCTTGGACCGCCAACCCGCATGCTTCCGATCAGCTGTGTCAAACGTGCCATCGTGGCGCCGAACATTCGCCCCATCAAATTGCCGCGGAAGTCGCCAGTTGCGCCAGCTGTCACCGCGAGCATCAGGGTCGTGATGTCGATTTGACCCGCGTGGCGGACTCAACCTGCACGGTTTGCCACGCCAACATCGCTTCGCATATGGAGGTCGGCACAAAATCGTTGCAGCCGCCGCTCGCTAACGTCACCAGCTTCATCAGCGATCACCCCGATTTTCGTTCGACCAAGCGCAGTGCTGGAGAGATTAAGTTTTCGCACTCCCGGCATATGCGGCCAGGGCTGACATTTGGACTCGGACCACTCTCGCTGAAAGACTTGAGCCCGGCCGATCGGGAGCACTATCGGAAAATTGGCCAATCCGACGACGATTTGGTGACGCTCGACTGTGCCTCGTGCCATCAACTCGATCGTTCCAATGTAAATGCCTCCGCAAGTTTGGGTCCCGTTCGTCCGGCCGGTGATTACATGTTGCCAATCAGCTACGATGCCCACTGTCAGGCGTGTCATCAGCTCGCCTACGCGGGTCGTGCAAAAATCGACGCAGCGCCGGCCGATACGCCGCGATATCAGATCGCCAAACCGGGAGAAACGGTGCCGCATGGCTGGACTGGCGAGCGGCTGGAACTGTACGTTAAGCAAGTGCTCGACATGAAATTCATCGGCGGCCTGGATCACGATTTGTTGGCCAACCCGCTGGGCGATGCCGTCCGGCAACCGCTCGAAAAATGGCGATTGCCGAATCGGCCGCCCAAGCCTGAAACGCAGCCCAGCACCGTCGGCGAATATCTTAGCGACGAGTTGCAAGCAGCGATTAAGAATCTGCGATTGCAGTGCAGCGAGTGCCATCAGATGTCGGACCAGCCCGAGAGTCTCGATGTCGTACGCGTGTCTGCACATCCGGCCTGGTTTGAGCATGCCCGATTCGATCATGCGGCGCACCGAGCTGTCTCATGTCAGTCGTGCCACGGCGCTGCATTTCCCGCCGAGTTGCCAACGGAACCAACGGCGATCAAAACCATCGACAGCGACGTGATGATTCCCGGCCGCAAATTATGCATCGAGTGTCACAGTCCGGCCAGTGGTTCCGGCACCAGCGCCAAAGGCGGCGCACGATTCGATTGCGTCGAGTGCCACCAATACCACAACGGCGTCGAGCCATGGCACGGCAAAGGGGCGGCCGAAAGGGGAGCGACACATCGATTGCAACCGAATGAATTCATCAACGGCGAAACGCGATCCAATTCGAAATGATTGTCCAAGAGCTCCACAAAATTCAGCATGAACATCGCTACTTGCCGGCCGGCGAGTTGCGCGAGCTCTCGGAGCGCATCAAAACGCCGCTGTGCAGGCTGCACGAAGTGGCCAGTTATTTTCCGCACTTCCGGTTGTCGCCGCCGCCGGCGGTGGAAGTGCGCGTCTGCCGCGACATGGCCTGTTACCTGCGCGGCACCGCGGGCTGCAAACAGCGATTGAAAACGTTGGCCGGAGAAATCGGCGCGGGACAAGTCGAAATCGAAAGCGACTTCCTGCTTGGGCCGCTGCGATGGAGCGCCGGCGGTGATGATCAACGATCTGGTGTACTACGATAAATCAACGTCCGAGTTGGAATCGCTCGTTCGCCTGGCCGCCGCTGGCCAACCGCTGCCGCCGCCGCAGTCGTTGAACACGCCGCTCGGTTGGCAAATCGATCCGTACGATGGCAAGCCCAACTTCGATTGCATCCGACGCTTCGTCGACCAGTGGAAGAAAGACCCGGACTCCGATCTGCAGCGCAAACGCAAACGCATTGGCGATCCGATTCTCAAGGCCATCGAAACCGCGAATCTGCGCGGCATGGGTGGGGCCGGCTTTCCGACCGTACGAAAATGGACGACGGTCCGCGACGCGCCGTTTTTCCCGAAATACACGGTCTGCAATGGCGACGAAAGTGAGCCCGGCACATTCAAAGACCGCGAACTATTACGGCGGGCACCGTGGTTGATGATCGAGGGCATCACGATGGCCGCGCTCACCGTCGGCGCGGAACGTGGGTTCATCTTTATCCGCCATGAATATCAAGATGAAATCGCCGCCGTACGCAAAACGCTGGCCGAGATGAAAAAGCAGGGTGTCACGGGCCGGAAGCTTCTCGGTTCCGATTTGAATGTCGAGCTGGAAGTGTTCGTCAGCCCCGGCGGTTACATTTGCGGCGAAGAAACCGCACTGCTGGAAGCCATCGAAGATCGCCGGGCGGAACCGCGGAACAAACCGCCGCTGATGTCGCTGGAAGGTTTGTACGCCAAGCCGACATCGATGAACAATGTGGAAACGTTTTCTTGGGTGCCGTCGATTTTGATTCGCGGCGGCGAGTGGTATCGCAACTCGGGCACGAACGGCGGCAACGGCTTGCGGCTAGTTTCCATCAGCGGCGATGTGAATCGGCCCGGCGTCTATGAAGTGCCGATGGGCCAGACCGTCCGCGAACTGCTGTTCGACTGCGCCGGCGGCATGCGCGACGGACAGCAATTGCAGGCGATTTGCACGTCGGGTCCGTCAGGCGGATTTCTACCGCCGATTCTGGAATTATCGAAGCAGCCGGGCGCGTTCGTGAAAACGCTAGTCGAACGCGGCGTTGTGACAGCCGATGCCAAGACGATCGACATTCTGAACGTGCCGCTCGATTTCGATGTCTTCAAACCGTTCCCCGATTTCATGCTCGGCGCTTCGTGCGTCGTCTATGGCGATCAAGCCAACTTGATGGAAGCCGCACTCAACTGCACCGAATTTTTCCGCAACGAATCGTGCGGCAAATGCGTGCCCTGCCGATTGGGTTCTCAGAAGCTTGTCGATATTCTGACAGGCATGTTGCAGGGCCGTGGCGAAGGCGATTTGAACACGGTGAACGATTTATCAAACATGTTGCTTGAAGCTGCCATCTGTGGGCTCGGCTGGGTAGTTTCCAGCCCGATCCGTTCCATGATCAAGCATTTCCCGCACGTCGTCCTGAAGTATGCAAAAGAGCTTCCAAGAGAAACGAGCCGCGCTCATCACTAAAACAATCGCGAAAGAACACGATGCCTGGCGAATTTGATGAATTTGATTTGCTCCTTGGCGATCAGCTCGTGACGATGGGCCGTTCGCAGATGGATTTGTTTGGCCAGGGGAACATCGAGCTGACGATCGATGGCCACAAGGTGGTCATGAACCGTGTGAAGCCGTCGTACGACGCCTCGGGCAAAATCGTTTCGACGCGGCTGAACACCATCTACGACGCCACGACGCAACTTTACTGCGAACAATTGGGCGAGCCGGCCAATCCGATTCCGCTGTTATGTCATCGCGAACATATGACGCCGGTGGCCGCGTGCCGCGTTTGCGTGGTCGAGCAAGAAAGGTTCCATCGGTTGGTGCCGTCGTGTTACCGCTCCATTGAGCCCGGTATGGTCATCAAGACCATCCGCACCAGCGAAAAGGTGAAGCAGACGGCGAAAATGATCATCGAAATGCTGATGACCGATCACAATCGTCCGCGCGAGCAGGGACGACAATACGGCGAGAACGAACTGGAAAAGTTGGCCAAACAACTGGATGTGAAGCCCGGCCGCTTGCCGCCGCCGCCGAAAGATCGCGGGCAAGACGATTCATCGCTGGTGATCGCCGTCGATCACAACGCCTGTATTTTGTGCGACCGCTGCGTGCGGGCTTGCAGCGAAGTGCGAAAGAACTACGTGATCGGCCGGATGGGAAAAGGATATTCCGCCCGAATTGCATTCGATTTGAACGATCCCATGGGAAGCAGTTCCTGCGTGGCGTGCGGCGAGTGTATGGTGACGTGCCCCACGGGCGCGCTTTCCAGCCGCAGCGTGGTGGATGTGAAACCTTGGCGCGACATTAAGCCCGAACCGCAGCCCGTGAAGGCGGAGGAGTTGAAGTCGCAGCGGTTGTTTCAAGGCGTCTCCGATGCATTTCTGCGTTGGAACGATGGCTCTGTGGTTCGACGCGAGTTCAAGGCGGGGGAAGTCATTTGCAAAGAAGGCGAATTCGGCTCGACCGCGTTCGTGATTGAGTCGGGCAAGGTCGAAGTCCGCATTCGCACGCCGCTTTCTCACGTGCGGCAAGAACGCAGCGGCGGTTTCGGTTTGCTCGGCCGAGTGGTTAGCCGTTTGGTGAATCGCTCCGGCGAAAAGCGCGAAGACGAAAGCGGCGGCTCGTTCATTCCCGTCGATGCACCCGTCTCGCTGCAATACGACAAGCCGGTGGCATTGCTCACCCCCGACGACATCATCTTTGGCGAAATGACGTGCATGAGCAATTATCCGCGAGCCGCCACGGTGATCGCTGCAGAAGAGACGACGGTGCTCGAAATTTTGCGCAATGTGCTTTACGTGCTACAACGGAACAAAACGTCTCGAAAATTGCTGGACGACGTCTATCGGCGTCGCTCGCTCGATTCGCACCTGCGCAGCGTGCGGCTGTTCGCCGACCTGCTGCAAAGCCCTGCTGAGTTTCAACGCTTTGTCGATTTCGTGCGACCACGGGTGCAGTTGATTCGTGTCTATCCGGGCCAAGTGATTTTCCGCCAGGGGGACAAGGCCGATCATTTTTACATGGTCCGTGTCGGCTTCGTGAAGGTTTCGCAGCGGCGGCCCGGCGGCGAGGCGGTGCTCAACTACGTCGGGCCCGGCGGATATTTCGGCGAAATCGGTTTGCTCTCTGATCTGCCGGAACTTCGCGACATGGTGCAATCGGGCACGCGCACCGCAACGTGCAGTGCGCTCGATCATGTCGATCTGGTGCGCATCACCGGCGACGATTTCCGCGAACTGTTGGCCTCCTTCCCCGAGATGCACAGGCAGTTCGTTGCTGCCGCTCGGCAACGGTTAGAGCAAAACGAGTCGGAGCGAATGCAAATCGAGCGCGTGCCGCTGGACGAGTTTTTAAGCCAAGGTTTGCTCAACGCCCAAAGCTTGCTGGTGCTCGATCTGGAAAAATGCACCCGCTGCGACGAATGCACGAAGGCTTGTGCCGATGCCCACGACGGCGTGACCCGGCTGATCCGCGAAGGGCTGCGGTTCGACAAGTATCTGGTCGCCAGTTCTTGCCGCTCGTGCATGGATCCGTATTGTCTGGTTGGTTGCCCGGTGGGTTCGATTCGGCGCGTCGGCAGCAAGGAAATTGTGATTGAAGATTGGTGCATCGGCTGTGGCAAATGCGCAGTCAACTGTCCCTACGGCAACATCAACATGCACGGCTTTGTCACGGACGAGCAGACGATCGATCCGCTGACCGGTCAGCGGGCGGTTGTCGTGCGGCAAAAAGCCACCTCGTGCGATTTGTGCCGCAATATCGATGGTCAGCCCAGTTGCGTTTACGCCTGCCCCCACGACGCGGCCCATCGGATGACTGGGCAGGAATTGCTGCAGATTGTTCGGGGTGAAGCATCGTGACGACCAGACTTCACCAAGGGGCACAGATCGGGCCCTTTTTATTTCGCATGATTGCGGAACGCATTTTTGGCGAACTAAGATAATGGGGCGTTGGGCGCTCGTACGATCTTAGCGGCCGGGGAATTTATGCGGTTGAAATGGGGTGGATTCCGATCGGTTATGCCGACCTTGCTGGCAGTGAGCATCGTCGGTACTTGCGCGACCACCGTTTGGCTTCGCGTCGCAGCGCCTGTTTCCGCCGTGCAAAGTTCGCCGGAGGTTATTCCTGCGCCGCCGGCCGCAATCCAGGATTCGATCGCACCGCCGCATTATATCGGCTCCGGTTCTTGTGCCGCCCGCGCTTGTCACGGCAGTCCGACGCTCTCGCCGGGTCGCGAGTGGAACAGCGCGTATGCCATCTGGGCGGCCAACGATCCGCACGCGCAGTCGTATTCTGTGCTGTTCACGCCGGAATCGAAGCGCATGGCGGCGGCGATCGGACTTGGCGAAGCCGCGAAAGCGGAGCGATGTTTGGCCTGCCACTCGTTGCCGGTCGCCGGTTCTCGTTCCAGCGCTGCACTCAACGATGCCGCATCGCTGTTGTCCGATGGCGTCGGTTGCGAAGCGTGTCATGGCCCGGCCGAGAATTATCTGGCAGCCCACACCATGCGCGGGTGGCAGCAGTTGGGAACAGCGCGATTCGTACCAAAGTTCGGCATGAACGACACGCAGGGTATTTCAGCCCGCGCGAAAATTTGCGTCGGGTGTCATGTTGGCCAATCTGATGCCGAGGGGCGTCCGTGGCGCGATGTGAATCACGATTTAATCGCCGCCGGGCATCCACGGTTGAATTTCGAATTCTCGGCTTATATGGCAGCGTTGCCGCCGCATTGGAATACACAAAAAGACAAAAGTCGATTCGAAGAATTACAATCCTGGATCGCGGGTCAGTTCGCCGCCTCAGAAGCCGCACTGCGATTGCTCGAAAGCCGCGCGAAGACGGCCCAAACGGCAACCGACGCCGATGCTGCCAGTCACAAATTCCTCGTCCCCGCGTCCTGGCCGGAACTTTCCGAATACGATTGCTATGCCTGCCATCACGGTTTAAGCGGCAAGAGCTGGCGTCAGGATTTAAACGCCGCTGATGTGGCGAAGATTCATGCGGGTCTCGATCCGAACCATGCTCCTGATACAACCGATCGTCCGCAGCGTCGATCCGGCGCGCCTGCCTGGGGCACCTGGTACTACGAAGGTCCGCGGTTGCTAGCCGGCACAGAAGCGCTTACTCCGCACTCAGAAAGCAGCGAGTTCCTAAGCGCGCTCAATGCGCTTACCAAAACTATGCAAACGCCGCTGCCGGGAACCACACGCGTGGCTGAAGATGCGGTAAAGAGTCGTACTCAGCTGACCGATTTCAACCGCGCCGTTAGCAAACAGCTTGCGGTCCAGCCCAATTCACCTCAGGCGACCGCGCTTCGCCGGGCGATTATCCATTCGTTGGCAACCCAGTTTCAGCGACACAAACCTGAAAGCTGGGATGAGTTCGTTCAAAACTATCTGGCGCTCGTGGCGGTTTACCGATCGGAAATCGAGGCCACAAAATTAGCCGGTTCAGCGGCGACCGCACCAGACAAGCAGTCCGAAAGCGTGCTAGAAGCCATCCGCAATCGGCTGAGCTTCCCTTCCGACTTGGCCGCGCCAACCGCTCCAGCCCCCTCGTCGAACCTGCGCGTGCTGCGGTCCGGCCTCAACAGCCCGGAGCAATTCGATCCGTACTTCAAACCGTCGACTACATTGCCCGGCGAACTGGCCGGGAAAAATCTGTTCGAACTTTTCGATGAAGCATTTCGCTTGCTGTCCGACGCTGGATCGACATCATGAATCGCCGTGCAAAGCTGCATCTCGTGTTGTTGCTGCCCATGGCCGCTGTAGCCGTTTCCGCGTTGCCCGCTGATCCCTCGCCGGAGAAGTCTTCTGCTAAGCCGAAATTCGAGTATTACGGTTCGAGCAACTGCCAGCGCTGCCATTTCCAACCGATCCAGCAAGATTTTGACAGTGGGCGGAATTATTTCATCGCGATGAATGAATCGCAAATCTGGTCGGCTCACGATCGCCATTCGAAGGCGTTCAAACTGCTCGAATGTGATCGCGGCCAAGCCATCGGTCGGCGGTTAGGCTGGAACATCGTACAAGACCAACGCTGCCTGAGTTGCCATGCCGATTGGCAAGCAGCTCGGCCAAGTCCGGACGACGCCGTGCTGGCCGAAGGGGTCGCTTGCGAAGCGTGTCACGGTCCGTCGAGCAAGTACCTGGTTGAGCACTCGAATCCCAAGTGGCGGACGCTTCCGTTTCACAAGCGCTCGGCCGATTATGGAATGACGATGCTGCGTGATCCGCAAGTCCGAGCCGGTATGTGTTTGTCGTGCCACGTCGGCAATGTTGAGCAAGGCAAAGTCATCACGCACGAAATGTACGCCGCGGGCCATCCACCGCTGCCGAGTTTTGAGTTGCGGCAGTTTGGCGAAGGGATGAAACATTGGAGCGATGTCACAGATCAATTGGCCAAGATCGACGGCGATCGTCCGCCACATGCCGATGAAACCCACCGCGATCTGGATTATCTCCAATCGCAATTGGGTGAGAGTCGCGATACCGTGCCAGCTCTCAAAACGGTGCTTTACGGCGCGGTGATGACGCTGCGGCAATCGGTTCAATTGCTGGTAGACGAAGCAAATGGAAAAATCGGCCCCCGCACCAAACCGGCTTGGCCGGAATTTGCCATGTTTGATTGCGCCATGTGCCACCACGATTTGCGCTACCCAGCCTGGCGCCAAACGCGGCTGTCAGCAGCGCCGGGCCGCCCGCAAATTGCCCGCTGGCCACAAGCACTAATCGGAGTGGCGATTGATCAGATTTTCGGCTCTGATCGTTCCGCCGCCAAAGCAACGAAGCAGGAATTCGCAACGCTTACCGCCGATTTGGACGCGCCATTTCGCCGCCAGACGTTTGGCGACCCCACGGTAATCGCCGAGCCAGCAATGAAGCTCGTCGTCTTTCTCGATCGATTGCTCGATCGGATGAAACCCCTCAAATACAACCGCGAAGCTGCCAATCTTGCCTTAGAGCAGCTGTGCGACGCGGCCCTGGATGGCACGCCCGATTATGATTCCGCGCGCAAATCGCGTGGGCGTTTCAGAGCATTTACATCAACCTAAACCCACCGGCGAACTCGACAATTCTTTCCAATCAGACGAATCCGGCATCCGAAAAAATCAATCAAGAGCTTAGCACCTTAAACGCCGAATTGCGATTGTCATTGAATCCGCTGCGATCGGACGTGAAAGACGCCTGCTCGCAAGCGATCACCGATGCCGATCTGCAATCCGCGATGCAATCGGCAGCCGCTTATTCGCCTGAGCGTTTTCAACAGCACTTTCAAGCGCTGCGCAACGAACTAGTGCATTCCCGCCAATGAGGCTGTCAGAGCGCATCTCATCGTGCGGTAGCGTTTAGTGATAACCGGAGGGCAATGCCCTCCGGAGAATCATCAGTGGATAATCCGCTTGCTCAACTCCGGAGGCTCGGGCACCACGCAATGGTCGCCTCCGGCGAGGAACCACTCCAACTTCGTGGGCGCCCTAGGGCGTTGGAATCGACGGAGGAGCATCTGCTCGCCCAACATCCCCCGAACTTGATGGAAGTCGTACCGGAGGCTGCGGAATCGATGGCATGGTTGTGCGAAGCGGCGTCGCCCCCGCCGGCAACAGCCAGCGGTAGATTTCGCTGTCGAACGGATCGTCACTCACTTTCCAAACTCGTCCATTGCGCAAATACATTTTGTGTTGCTCATCGAGATTCATCGGCCGGGCGCCGACACGGCCAAACACGGCAATCTGGCTGCCCGATTCATCGACGGCCCGATCGCGGTCCACCCCTTTGGAAATCGCCAGCGCACTGCCCCCCTTGGCAATGCGATGCGTGGCGATCAGCACCGGCATTGGCCGCGGGCTGTAACCGGCGCTGCCCGGCGTGTCGGGCGAAGTAAGCTGCACCACGCGCATGCCATTGACGCCGTCGGCCAGATATGCGAATTCGCTGGCGTTGGTGATGCCCAGCTTTACGTCGTGCAAATCCTTGATGCAGCCGCCGGCATCAAAAATCTGATCGACGCGCGGCATTTCCGGATTTGTGATGTCGAGAATGATCAAGCCCGATTTGCCACCCGCGACGTAAGCGTAGGTGCGGGCTAGATAAATGTTGTGCGCTTCGGGCAGCGGCAACTGCGTTACCGGCTTGGGGTGTTCCAAGTCCGTCACATCCAGGACCTTCACGCCTTCGGCATCGCAGACAAACGCGTAGCGGAACTGCACCTGGACGGCTTCCGGGCAATGCAGCACATCATTGCTGACCACCGAAGTGACATGTGGATTCATCGGATCTTCCAACGACACGACCACTAATCCCGCATCGCAGCAAATGTACGCGTAGTGGCCCACGATGGTGATCGCCCGGCCTCCGTTCAAAATGCCGCCCGGATTAAATGTCAATTCGCGGCTCAAAAAATTGTTGAGCGGATTGCCGTCAAGCAACGTGCCAGCGCCAACCAAGATCAACCCTTCGTATCGATCGAGCACGTACAAATGCGCATATAGGCCGTTGACGGGTTGCTCTTGGTTTTCCGGGTGCTGAATGCGTGTGGGATCGGGCGCTATCGTCGTCGGAGCGGCGACGGCGGTGCAATAGCGCGTCGGTACATAAAATCGCTGGCCGATCGGCGAAACTGGCGCTGTCGTGATGCGCTCTGAAAACCCTTTGTCGTCGATGAAGGCGATGTCGAACACGCGTAATCCGCCGGTTCCGCACGCGGCATACAGATATTCGCCGCGGGCTTGTACTTGCAGAATCTCGGGTTTCTCTAGCGGATGCAGCACCTGGTCTTTGATGTCTTTGCCCGGATGCTCATGCGCGTTTTCCAGCATCCGGCCACGATCGACGAACTCGCGGAAATAATCGGGGTACGCCACTTCGTGCAGCGTGCTGCCGATCACGGCTTGCGGCTCTTCTCGTTCGGTCACTTCAACGGCTTCCAATCCGTGTTCACCGCACGCCACCCAGCAGTACCGGCCGATGAAGTTCACAAAGTTTGTGCCTTGCATCAAGAGCTGCGCCATGATGGCGTTGTTGTCGTTGTTCTTTGAGACATGGCAATCGGTGCAGGTTTTCGTCTCCATCGTGCCGCCACGGCCGGCGACGGTCAACGGATACATCTCTGGTTGTTTTTGCAGCTCTTTCGGCGGGCCGCCGCGAACGGTGTGCGGAACGTTGGTGCTGAAGGCGATGCCGCTCATTCCATCGCCGGAAATGGTTTGCTGCTGCACGTAAATCGACTCGCGATTGTTGTTGTACGAGCCGACGTGAATGGCGCACGAAGACCGGGCTGGCCCGATGCGGTTGCCCGTCACGTTGCCATCGCGGGCCAACATGTACACATCGTCGCGCAAAGTTTGGAAGTTGTACGCGGTGTAGTTCCGCGTCACGTCTCCTTCGTTGTGCAACTGCGGCAGTTTTTTGTTCGCTTTCTGCGGCAAATGACAGCCGAAGCAACTGGGGTTCCACGAGCTGTGGCAGGCGATGCAACTCATGTTCGAGTTTTCATGGGCGCATTTTTGGCCCGGCTGCAAATCGCCGTATTCCAGCTTGCCGTCGTCGGCCATCCGCACGGTTTTGGCCATTTGTGATCGGACGTTGTAATGTCGATTGGCGGGATTCACCGTGTCGGCCGTCTGCACCACTTCCCATTCGGTGTTTTCTTCGACCATCGAGTGCTGAATGATCGAATCGCCGCGATCTTCAAACCGCGGTTTGCCCCAGGGCGTGCGATATTGCCGCAAATTGAAACCACCGTTGGGCGCAGCCGGACCCGAAGTGGCTAGCTTCGATCGCTCGGTTGCCGTGCCGTGGCAGTCGATGCACTGAATTTCGATCGCCGCCCGCACTTCGCCGTACAGTTTCGTGTTGCCGTGATTGTCTTGATTGAAATGGCAATCGATGCAGTGCATGCCCTTTTCCAAGTGAATATCCATCAAATGCACCGGCACGCCGTCGCGGTTCTTTCCATGCACCCGTTCTTCGGGCGTCGGCGGAGTCATGGCCGCTTGCAACAGCGTATTGCTCGGATCGCCAATCACGCGGCCCAAATAATCGAGCAGGTTGCCTGTGCGGTCTTTCTTGAACACCGCACGAAACACCCAACCGTGCCCGTGGAAATCGCCGAATTGCGTATGCCGTGTCGAACTATTCAGATTGGTGACGTTCGCCAAGAAATTCGGGTCGGACCATAATCCGCGAACGGCCGTTTCGTCGGGATTCGACATTTGCGCTTGCACCGACTCTTCTTCCGTCGGATATTTCTGCCGCGCCGGATACATCAGATCGCCGTCGGTTTCGTTGTCCCACCACATGAAGCCGAGATATTCGTTAAGCACGTTGGTGCCAGGATGAATGTGGCACACGATGCACTGGCTGGACGGAATGGCCACGCTGAATTTGTGATCGATCGGATGCCCCGATTCATTTTTGGGAATCGTCGGATCGGGCGAGAAGCTGGTGCCTAGGTGACCGAATTTAGCGTACGGCCCGGAATTCACCGGCGAACGATCATTGGCGTAAATCACATGGCATGCCGTGCAACCGCTGGAGCGATAATCGCCGGGATGATCGTTCGTGCCCAGAAAGTTCAGCGTGGGATCCAAAAGCCGTGTTTTTTGCAGGCCGATCATCACCGGATCGGTGCGATTCTCCGTGCCCAAGCCCCGAACACTCAATCGAGTGCGCGGCTTGCCAGGATCGTCGTCTTTTTCCGGGATTCCAACTTCCGGCCGGAATCGGCCTCCGCGCTCGAAAATACGCAGGACGTTGCCAGGCTGCGAGGCTTCGTAGCGCGGCAGCGGATCGAGAAACGGCAGCACGCCTTTGTGTTCGATTTCTTCCTGCGTCGGCGTCGGCACGGTTTGCAATCGCTGCGGCGAGCCGTGCATGCTGTAGCTCTCGCCGAAATGCGTCGCCTTGAACGGCACCGAGCCGTTGTTGTACAAGGCCGCGCCCCACAGCATGCAGCCGTTGGTCATCATGCTCTTGCGAACTTGCAGCACTTCTTTAGCGTGACACGCGCCGCAACTGATGTGGGCCACCCGCAGATCGCCGGGATTGACGAAGCGAATGAACTCCGGCGATTCGTGATTCAAGAGCGTATAAGTCCGCACCGGATTTGCAGAACTCGGCCAGGCGTTAGGAAACAGCGGATGCACATGAGCGCCTTCTTTGGTCGGGCAACTGGGGTCGCCGCCGTGGCAATCGCAACAGCCCAGCCGCACGGTTGGCTTGTCGTGCATATCGCCAACGCCCTGATGGCATTGGATACAACTGATGCTTTTGCCGAGCGCCTCTTCGGCGGTTTGCTGTGAGAGATCGATGCCTTGCAGCTCGGCAGGCACCGGATACGGAATCATCTCGGCATGTTCAGCCGAGGTGGCACTAGCCAACTTCACCGGCGATTGAGCCCACGCGGACATTGGCATCAGCAGCCAAAGCAGAACGGGGATAATGTTCGCTTTAATTCGTCGCATAACGTCAACTTCCATGTTGAACCGCTTAAAACTTCAGCGCTAAATCCATGAACCCGGCAAACAACGCCGGGATTTGTCCGTTAATGGGGTTGTAAATCTCGCGGAAACCGGCGCCAGGCACGAGGCCTTGCACGCCGGCCACGATAATGATGTTGTTGTTCAGGTGCGGCCGGTATTCCATGCCCAGGCTCAAGTCGGTGCCGATGAATCGATCGATGTTGCTTTGAAACACGAACTGCTGCAACACCTGGGTTTGATCGAACCACAACAAATTCAGATTGCTGATCAGCCGCAGCTTCGGCGTGACATCAAAGTCCGCGCCGATGTTGCCGAGATATAATCCCGGGTTCACGAAATTCGGTTGCCCCTGAATTTTGCTGCTGCGGAGGTCGGGCACAAGGCTGAACCGTTGCGTGAGCCCCACGCCGAGCAAGCGAATGCCCTGCCGGTCCCAATAGCTGAATCCCCCGCCGGCGAAGTTGGGATTATCGATGATCGTGTCGAATCCGTGCGCTTTGTTATCCAGTGGATTGCCATCTCCGGACGCATAGAAAAATGAACCTCGCAGTCGCACCCAATCACGATCGTATGAAAGTTCGAGCGCAGCCATCTGGGCATCAATCTCAACCGCCTGTCCCGCTATCGGGTTGAGCGTGTCTCGCCCCAGCACCCAATAGAAGGCGTGGTTGATGTTGAAGCGGTTGATATGGCCATTGCCCGTCCAGCCGATGTAGTACGAACTCACCGAATGCGGCGTCGCCACGCCCGCCGGATCAGGCCGCACCAAAAAGTCGTTGCGGTCGTATTCCGTGTCCGCCTTGTCGCGGTCGTAGATGAAATTGAACTGCGTTGTATAGCCCGGGAAGATGAAATCTTGGCGATAGAAGTTCGCGATGAATGTTTGCTTCGGCCGATCGAGAAATGTGTTCAGCTCGCTGTTGGTTTCCTTTTCTTGCCAGTATTCGTAGAAGACATTGAACTGATTCTGATTGGAATCTTGCGTGCCGAACAGTCGGATGGCTCGGTTCGTGTCTTCAAAAATGAAGCCGCGGAAATCGCTCAAAAATGGCTGCGAGCCGAGACGCACCGAAGTGAAATCATATGCCGGGCTGGCGTCGGCAATTTTCACTTCGCCGAACCACTCTTGAAGCGCCCACCAGTCGCGGAACCGCGTGGTGCCGTCTTTCACATTGGGGTTCACAACGGCCAGCTCTTCGACGTCGAGATAGTTGAAATTGAACACCGGCGTGAATCTCAACCGCCAATCGACCGGCTTGAACGAGGCATCGCCGTGAAACAAATCGAACGAGGCCAGAAAATAGTTGGTCGTGAAAAACTGATTCGGGTTGCCGAAGAAATCGTTCTCGTTCGGATGCACCGTGCTCTCGAACGGCGTGGTCGGCGTGGGCACCTGCCGGCCTTCGAACAGGCTCAAGCTTTCGGCGGTAATGTTCAAAAATGTGTGCTGGCCGATGATCGGGTAATCACCCTTCAGCACATTCTGATGATATGGATCACATTTGCGACCCAGCGTATACGGATAATCGTCCAGAGGCGGATGATTCAGGCCGTAGCGATCCCACTCCGGCAGGCCGATGCGCCAGCGGTCTTCGATCGGCACGAAGTGACTGCTGATCTGGCCTTCGCGCGGCAACACGCTAGATGGACCGGTGAAGCCCAGCGGCGCATCCATTGGCAGCGACAAAAGCTCGTTCGCCTCGGTTGGCGTTTCGACCGGAATGCCGGGTTGCGTTTCAACGGAGGGTGAACGCAAAACCCTCGGCCGCACCAGATCGGGGCGCACTTCGCGCAAATAATCGTCGTCAGTCATGCCAACCGGATCGGCGACCGGAATCACTCTGTCCCTCTGGGAGAGGGTTGGAGTGAGGGTGCTGCCGGGTGATAATCTCAGAGCAGAATCCTCACCCTGCCCTCTCCCAAAGGGAGAGGGTTCATTCGCTTCGATCGCCGATGCTTGGATCACAAAGCGATCGAAGTGCCGATCGTATTCCGGCGATAATCCCAGCGGCGCGGAGCTGATCGGCAGGATTCGCAATGTCGAAGGTTGCAGCGGCCGTGCATCGGCAATCTGCGATTCTGTCAGCAGGCGAGGGCTAGCTCCAGCTGATCTCAAAGTCGGGGGCAAATCCTCGACCGGCGGCAGGGTTTTCACCGTGGCCAGATCGCCAAGAAAAGAATCGCTCAAATCCATTGCCAGTACGCACCGCGATCGCCCCAACAGCAACACGATAATTGCTGCGGTCAACAACGTCGGCCAACACCAGCCGAACTGTCGCTGCGCGTGGTTCACAATCTTGGTCATCCAAACGCGTTTAGTAAGCGCGCGGAAACTCACAAGATGTATCGGTCGTAACGGATTGAAGAATCGAATCAATCGTGCCGATGATTACGAATACGGCGACAAGACACCGCGAATCCGCGCCGCTAGCAAGCGAGCCAAATCAGCTTAACGCTCAAAAACTGACGATTCGCGTGTTCTATTCGACCGCAATCGCTTGCGGTCACTCTCGTTACGGCAATTGGCCTATCTAGCCATAAGACCGGCGAAGACGGCATCACCGTGCCGATCATTATTTAATGACCTGCCTGTAAAACCGTGTTAAGCTGCACGGAAGAGGGTTCAGGGGTCGGGGTTCAGAATCCAGACAGCACCTGGCAAGCAATCGCTTGCCATCAGCTGGTTGAAACCTGAAACCCGAAAGCTTGTCGAACAAGCCCCCGCCACACCTGAACCCCGAACCTTGAACCCTGAATTCTGCATGACCAATCCGCGCAACTCCCTGCGCCCTGCTCGCCGCCTCGGTTTTGAGTCGCTTGAACAGCGAGCGATGCTCAGCGTGACCGCCACCACAGCTGACGTGAAGCAATTGCTTGATCGGGCCGTCGTGGCTTCGGCTCGCAACGACGCCATTATTGCCGTGGTCGATCGCAACGGCACCATTTTGGGCGTGCGAGTTGAATCAGGCGTTACGATTACCGATCCGGCGACGCTCGATTTTGCCATCGACGGCGCCATTGCCAAAGCCCGCACGGCGGCGTACTTCTCGAACAACTCCGGACCGGGCACGGCGCTCACGTCGCGCACCATCCGTCAGATCAGCCAGACGACAATTGCCCAACGTGAAGTGCAGGCCAATCCGAATTCGAGCGAGACCGATCCGACGAAACAGGGTCCCGGATTTGTGGCGCCGATCGGCGTCGGCGGTCACTTCCCACCCGGCATTGCCCACACGCCGCCCGTCGATCTGTTCGCCATCGAAGGCACAAATCGCGCCGTGCTCACCGGCGCGGGCGTAGACGGCGTAGTCGGCACTGACGACGACATTGCCTACAACATCGATCCGGCCTTTATTCCCGCCGGGCAAAAAATTCCTATTCCGTATTCGTACGGCCAGCAAACTGGCTTGCTGCCCGACTCCAACAATCGCGGCATTGCCACGCTGCCCGGCGGAATTCCGCTTTACAAGGCCGATCCGAACAATCATGGCAAGCTATCGCTGGTCGGCGGCATTGGCGTGTTTTTTCCCGGCCCCAACGGCTATGCCGATTTCGAGCAAAACTTCAATCCAGCGCCCGCCGCCAAGCAAACTACGCTACAGCGCACGAACGCTCCGCTGGAATTGCAGGCCGAGTGGATCGCCTTCGCCGCAGTGGGCGGTTCTAGCGGCGTGAATGCCCGAGTGGGCAATCTGGTTGGCATTCCGCCGGTGCCTGGCTACAACTTGCCACTGAGCAACACAACACGGATTTTTTTGGCCGGCATTTCGCTCGATCAAGTCGGTCAGGGGTCGCAAGGCGGCGTGAAGCAAACGCTGAAAACCGGCGCCAAGGTCGGCCGTGGAAGCACTGCCGATTTGGGAATCGAAGAACAAGTTACGCCCGGCGGCGCCAAATATCTGGATGGCGAAGACGTTTCCTCCGGCTGGCTGGTCACTCCGCATGATGGCAGCGCACTTACCGCCGCCCAGGTGACACAGATCATCGATCAAGGCGTTGACGCCGCTGGCAAAGTCCGGGCACAAATCCGTTTACCAATTGGCGCCCGCAGTAACATGGTTCTGGCAGTCGCCGACACCAACGGCGACCTGCTGGGCCTGTTCCGCATGGGTGATGCCACGGTGTTTTCGATCGACGTGTCCGTGGCTAAATCGCGGAACACGGTCTATTACGCCTCGGCCGCTTTACAGACTTTTGACCGCGTGCATGTGAACGATCCAACCGGCCCGTTGTTGCCAACTGGCATCGCCTTCACCAATCGCACCTTCCGGTTCCTGGCCGAGCCGCGCTATCCGGCCGGTGTTGATGGCTCGCTACCGGGCGCCTTTTCAATTCTGCGCGAAGATTGGGTCGATCCGAACACGGCTTACAACAAGGGAGCCCCCGCGCCGATTTCCGACATTCAAACCGTGCTCGGCTACGACGCCTTCCACCCAGGCACGAATTTCCACGATCCGAACAATCCGCTGAATCAAAACGGCGTCGTGTTTTTCCCCGGCAGCACGCCAGTGTACTTGAGCAACATTTTGGTGGGCGGCTTCGGAGTAAGCGGCGACGGCGTTGATCAAGACGACGTAGTAACGTTTTTTGGCGCTGTCGGTTTTGCCGCACCAAACAACATTCGAGCTGATCAATATTTTGTCCGCGGCGTGCGACTGCCGTTCCAGAAATTTAGCCGCAATCCGTTTGCGTAATTCCGAGCCGTGTAGCGGCGGGGCTTGCCCCGCGCTCGTCGCAAGGAGGCGACGCCATGACTTACCGATTTGCATTCGTTGCCGTAGCGTTGTCGATTCTCGCCGCTTCAATCGTCTACGCCGACGATTGCCCGCCCGCCGCTAGCTCTGGCCCGCTGGCCGCCATCGAGCACATGAAGCAAAAGTGCGGTTTTTGCGGCGGCGGAACCGGCGTGTACAGCGAATCTTCTTACTTCTGTCTCGGCCGGCTGTTTGTTCACGAAGAAAAAGTCGGCGACGAACGGGCTGGCAATCCGCATAGCATTTTGTGCTTAGCCCGACCATCAAACGGCCCTTGCGATGGCGGCTACTACGTCGGCGGCGGCTGTGCGCATCCGTGCAAAGCCGATCTGCGCTGCTGCAACGAAGGCACGTGGGGCTGGGATTACATGGGTCACTGCGTTATCCCCGTGGTCGATCTCGCCTACTGGCACGGCCGCCGCGACCAAACCGGCAACTACAAATCCGACGGCCCGAAGATCTTTCACCACGGCGAGTGATTTTCTCTCCCTCTCCTCGGAGAGAGGGACGGGGTGAGGGGACATCATCCAGGAGACGAAGACTCTTTGCGTTGATATACCCGATATAAGAATTTCGCCACAAGTCCACCGCACATTGCAAGAATCCACGCCCACAACAGTTGGCCGATTTTCATGAACATGTCGTGGTCGGGCCCGTAAATCGGTAGACCAGCGTTCAAGTCTCCAGGCGGATAAGTGCCGACCTGTCGAAACACGGCTGTGTGCAGACACTGCAGTGCTTGGCTAGTGAGGAGTATGGTGGGTGGCCACTCGTTAATTTCATTATTCTCGTCGCGCAGAATAAGGCCCACGACGACGAGATAAATGATCCCCCAGGCCAGAAATCCCAGCATAAAAGCGCGCCGTGCCCCGGTTGAGCAAATTGCCACCAGGAGCACAACCGCAAAAGCTAAAAGCGTGAGGGACGCCGTGACTCTCAACCACATGGTCGAGGCATTCACGAGCGCGGCGACGCCAACCGCGCAAAGCGCGATGCCAACCAGCAGCCAGCGAAGCGAAAACCGGATGCCGCCGCCTTGCGAATGGATCGATCGAATCTCTGCAGTTACCGATTCGTGCTTGGGCGCTGACATGGAAAGACTTTGGATACAGGGACTAAACAACTGGCGGTGGAACGGTTGTGGCTGGCGGAACCCGTGTCGCCATGAAGTGTCGCGATTGGAACACGATGCCGACCGCGGCGATCACGAAGAACAGCACGGCGGTAATTCGATCGTCGCCAATTCTCTGCTGAAACGGACTGATGATGGCCGCCGCGCCGGCCAGGCTGGAAAGCACGATGATGGCCCAGTCCAAAATCATGGCCGCGATAATGGCCCCGATCACGCCGCCGACAATCATCCAGATGTTGGCCGCGGTCTGATCGCTGGCCAAATGCATCCGCGTGGCAATGGCCAGCGCCAAATATCCGCCGGCGAAGAAGCCGCCAATCGCAAACGCTAATCGCTGCACGAAAATGCCAACAACGGCGCCCAATATCCCGCAGCCAAGGGCCACCAGCAACTGAATGGCCTGCGGCTGCTGATTCAGCCACGACCAGTTAGCCGCCAGCTCCATGCCAATGAAGAAGCCAACGATGGCCACAAACAACCAGTACAAAGCCCGGCCGAACAACAGCACGACCACGCCTAGCGCCACCCCGACCCACGGCACCCACTCGGGCGGCACATTCGGCAAGTTGGCCGGCAAGTTCATTTGAATATTCGGCGCGATTTGTGCGAGCATGTTGCTTTGCTCCTCATCATTTTAGCCCCCGCCAATTGCACCAGGGGCAATCCACGTACCATTCAACACGAAACCTTCGATTGTGCCCTGCAGCCGGCGCAAAAAACAAGCCGCAACTACCGCTGCGGCTTGTTCAAGACATCAGATTCTCGTTGATCGTCAGCCGATGGTGGCTTAGCGGCCGCTCCGCCGACGCAACATGATGATCGCACAACCGGCCATTTCCGCCAAAGCAATACCAGCCGGTTCGGGCACCGGAATGGCGTCAATTTGGTAATTGTCGATCCGCACGTTCCCGCCGGCGTTGGCACTTGCGCTTCCAAGAGCCGTGCCTGACGCCCAAAACATATATCCAAATGCGTCAATCGTCCCAGACAGGTCGGTTGAGTTCGCCGACAAAAACATGGTTCCAACGGTACTGGACGTGGTCGCAGCAGCGGCACCACCGAATGTTCCGCCACCGTCGTACGTTCCATCGAAATTCAATACCTGCCAATTTGCCGCGGCAGGATCGAAGTTAACTGTCATAAGTTGCGCATTCGGACCGGCAGCCGAACCGAACGTAGAGCCCGAAATGCCACTTACGGTATTCAACGTCTCGGTTGTATTGACATACCAGACGCCGCCGATATGCACAGCCAAACGAAATGGATCAACGGTATTGGCGTTTCCCTGATACCAGCTAAACGTGAGACTGCTATAGTCGGCTAAATTGATACTGTATTCCGGAGTGAACGACAGTCGTCCAGCCTGACTGGCCGCCCAAAAAAACGGTCCAGGACTCAAAGCTCCCGAACTTCCGTCGGAATTGAAGCCAGCATTAATGTTCACCAAATCGGCAGGAAAACCCGCCGTGGTGTCTACGCCGTAGTTACCGCCAACCGTTGTCAGCGGAGCACCAGTCTGATTGAAAACCTGCCAGGCGAAAACGTTGGGGTTTTGCCTGACGACTGGACTCGAGGCGTTTCCAAACGTTTCGCGATAAATCGTGTCGGCGTGGGACAAAGATGCCGACAGCATCAGCACAGCTGCGGCGCAGCACATTCGACGAAGCTTCACAGCTAATCCCCCGGTGTCATATCAGTGTTGAAAATACAATCCAGCTGTTACCCAGGCGATCCCTCGATGCCCCGTCTGCTCCGATTTACCGGCACGCATTCGAGATTAACTGGCCCCTCAATTGGGGTCAACCCATTTCGCCTGAAATTTCAGAATTCCTGCGGAAAAGACACGTGGGACTGCTGATTTCGACCCCAAGCCCTCTGATGGCCAAATCGACCAAGGATCGTTAATGACGGACGCCAACCTTTATCGCCGCCGATTCGCCAGTCGCACGATGTCGCCGTAAAAGTGCAACGGGCGATTCGGGCGTTGCATAATGTCCATCGATTTGATCTCTTTCGATCGCTCAGTGCCTGGCGGGGCAATGGTCCAAGTAGCGACCTGAACCGAACCGACTTCCACCATCCCGACTACTACGATCAAAGCGAACAGCAAGTAACGCATGATTGATGCCTCTCTGATGAAATTCTTGTTGACATCCCTATCGCAAAAATAGCATCCGAAGTAGGGAAGCAATACGCTTCCTATGAATTAGCCGCATGTTGTAGGTAATCGACACAGCAGCCGGAGCGGATGGTTTGGCTATCGAGGGAGGCTTTTTCCAGGCATGCATGCCAACCTCACCCAACAGCATTCTGCCCGAATCAACCAAATCGTGCAAATCTTCGCGCGCAGTTTCTACTTGCAAGACATGTAATAGCCCTTGTTCTATTGATCTGCTTTGCGGCAGTGATTCTGGTTGGGGCAGTCGACGGCCACCAGCTATTCCCAATCCGCTTATTCGATTGACAACGTGTTCCAGAGTGGAAGTTAATCGATTCTTGCAGGCGGCTTTCGACCAGTCAGTGCCAGGATCCCGCCGCGGACAGGACGGTCAAGATCTTTTCGCTGAAAAGACTAACTTTTACGAGTTCTCGATCCGATACCATGCTGGAATACTGCGAATACGGCTTGCTAGCACTCCGCGCAGCGGTAATGAACTTGCCTATGACGGCTCTCCTTCACGCCAAGGGATTACCTGCCCCAGTCCCTGCGGGGAGAGCCGAATTTTTGGGTCACGAAAGGCACTTCGCGCCGCGCATTCACTCACTCCCCAGTGAATTCTCGAGAATCGGCGTTGCGAGATTTCGCGGTTCCGACGATCATATCGCCCCCGCGATTCCCCGTTTCGAATTGCTGTCTTGCCATCGGCGCAAACGACTTGCGCCCTCAGAAGCCCCATTTTCTCTCGCGCACCTGCAAGGAGGCGTTGTGTTCGCCATGCGATCCGCCCAATTGTTTCGGGGAAATTCGCCAGTTCGGTCCACACACTGGTTGCTGATCTTCGCGCCGCTGGTGTTTTTGACCAATGCCGGCTGCGGCTCGAAAGATGGCACGACGCCGACAGCGGATATCGGTGGCCGTAGTTACGGCGACGTTGCCGGAAGCGCGATGCCTTCCAAGCCGGTCATCGATCGTCATCCGATGTTTCGGTTTCGCACCTCGGTTGGCGAGTTCACGGTGAAGCTGGATGCGGAGCATGCCCCGCTAACGGTCGATAACTTCGTCTCGTACGTCGACGCCGGACTATACGCCGGCACGATTTTTCATCAGGTTTACGAGGGCTTTATCGTCCTCGGCGGAGGCTACGATTCACAGTTCAGACAACGGCCAACGCAAACCGCGATTCGCAATGAAGCCCAGAATGGCCTGACAAACAAGCGCGGCACAATTGCCATGGCCCGACAGGCCGATGCGATCGACAGCGCGACCAGCCAATTCTTCATCAACCTGTCGGACAACGCTTCGCTGAACTACGCCGGCGACACCCCGGAGCAATATGGTTATTGCGTCTTCGGCGAAGTGACCGAGGGGATGGATGTCGTCGACCGCATCGGTAAGGGGCAAGTTCAGAGTACGCCGCAATTTGAGAACGTGCCCGTACAGCCGGTAGTCATTGAAGCGGTCCAACTGGTGAAATGAATTGCTGCCGGAATGAGCGGGAGTGGCCGGGGGTCGACCAAAGAGGGAGCCCCCAGCATTCCGGGAACCGGAGGCCGAGCGGTCTCGACTCAGGCCACACTTGCTGGTTCAACGTACAAGTCCTGGCTTCACATCCAGCGTCAGCGGCTCAACAAGGCCAGCTTTCAGACGCTCCAGCGCGATTGCTCCCATCGTGGCGTTGTCGGTACAAAGTGCTGGCGGCGCGATGAGCAACCTAACCCGTTGTTCGTCGCAGGCCCGTTGAAGTCGCTCTCGAAATCGCTGGTTCGCGGCCACTCCGCCGCCAACAGCCAGCGTTTTGAGCGCGGTTTTCTCCATCGCCAAGAGCGATTTAGCCACGAGGCAATCGATTACGGCTTCCTGAAAGCTAGCCGCCAAATCGGCGACAATTTGCGGCGTCAGTTCTGTCTTCGTCTTCGCCGGCTGCTGCGTAACCCCGCGCGGATCAACGGGCGGACAGATTTGGTAGCGCACCGCTGTTTTCAAGCCGCTGAAGCTGAATTGCAACCGTTCTCGATCTTGCCAAAACGTGCGCGGAAATTGATACGCCTTCGGATCGCCGCCGACCGCCGCCCGTTCAATCGCTGGCCCGCCAGGATACCCCAACCCCAGCAAGCTGGCGACTTTGTCGAACGCTTCGCCCGCCGCATCGTCGATCGTGCCGCCCAATAGTTTGAAATCAATCGCATTGCTGCAGCGGTACAAACTCGTGTGACCGCCACTAACCACCAAACCGACGCAGGGAAAAATCTCTTTGCCGGTGGCCAATTTGCAGGCGTAGATGTGCGCCTGAAGATGATCGACCGCTACCAGCGGCTTTCCCGTGGCCACGCACAAAGCTTTGGCAGCTGAGAGACCCACCAAAAGCGAACCGGCCAGGCCCGGCGTGTTGGCAACGGCAATAGCATCCAATTCGGCGAGCTTTACGCCGGCCCGACGAAGCGTTTCGTCGATCACGGGCAGAATTCTCTCGACATGCGCGCGAGAGGCTATTTCCGGCACCACGCCGCCGAACTTGCGATGCAGTTCGTCTTGCGAGGCCACCACCGCGCCAAGCACTGTCAGCGGCTCGGCCACCACCGCGGCCGCGGTTTCATCGCACGTGGTTTCCAGGACCAGAATTTTCACGTCACTTGGCGTGGGCCAACTCGATCGTCAGATATTCGAGGCCCTTTTGCATCTGGCGATCGACGAGTTTCAAAGACTTGCTGCCGGCCAGCTTTTGCTTTTCGCCGCCGTCCGATGCAGGAGTGTGGCTTTCGGTCGTCGCGGTCGATTTTTCGTCGATTGTGCTCGAATCCGACTCTTCTTTGTTGGATTCATCTTTCGAGGTCGCGTCATCGGTCTTCTGCTTGGCATCCGCTGATTGTTCAGGCTTTTGATTGCCAGTTTTCTGGTCCGCTAACTTCGCAGGTACGATGTCGCGGTCGTGCCGGTCGGCAAGCAGGGCGCCCATTTCCGCGTTGTTCAGCGATACTTCCATTCCGTCGTTGGGTTTGACTCCCCACTCGTCGGTTTCTTTAGCGTCGGGAAAGCGGTGGATGTTGTGACCGTTAGGTCGAGTATATGTGGCGGTGGTCAACTTTAGAGCGCTATGTCCCTCTTCCAACTCGACGACATTTTGCACGCTGCCTTTGCCCCAAGTGCGTTCGCCAATAATCACCGCGCGGTGATGGTCTTGCAGGCATGCCGACACAATTTCGCTCGCACTAGCGCTATAGCGGTTCACAAGCACGACAATGGGAAAACCGTCGAATTTCTCTCCCGGCTGGGCATCCCAGACTCGTTCCGGTGTGTTGCGACCTTTGGTGCTGACGATTCTTTCGCCTTCGGGAATCAACATATCGCACACCGCAATGGCCGAGGTGAGCAAGCCGCCAGGATTGAAACGCAAGTCGAGAACCAGCCCACGCACTTTTTGTTGCTTGAGTTGCTCCAGCGCCTTTTTCAAGTCGGCATCCGTATCGCGACTGAACGAGGTGATGCGGATGTAGCCGATTTTCTTGTCCTTATCGAACATGAAATCCCACGAATCGTCGGCCTTGCGCGTGTCGCCCAACACGGTGTCGACACGCACGGTTTCTCGTGTCAAGGCGAAGGTTTCCTCCTTGCCGGTCCGCGGATGTTGCACCGTGAAGGTGACCATCGTGCCAATCTCGCCCTTTAATTTGCGCACTGCGTCATCGAGGCCAAGGTTCTTTGTCGATTCTCCTTCGATTTTGACGATCTTATCGCCCGACTGAACACCGGCCCGATAAGCGGGCGTACCTGTAAGCGGACTAATCACTTTCAGTTGACCAGCCTCGATGGCAATTTGAATGCCCACGCCGCCGAACTGGCTTTCGACGGAGGTGCGGAAACTGCTAATCTCTTCGGGGCTGATGTAGTTGGAATATGGATCGAGCTTGCTCAGCATGCCTTTGATGGCGGCTTCCATCAGTTCCCGCCGATCGATGGGCTTCACATAGTTGCGTTCGACCTGATCCAAAGTGTCGGCCAGCGACATGTAAAGATCGAAGTATTCCGTTTCGGCCTTGCGGCGGGCCGCGGCGTCAGCGGGATCGGCTTTGGCTGACGATGTTCCTCCGTGAATGGATTTCGTTGATTTTTCTGGTTCGGCGGAGTCGCTGCCCTTGGTATCGTTGGGCGTCGTCTTGTCATCAGCATCAGGTTTGGCGTCAGCGGGCTTTGTCGCCGCAGGCTGGGAATCGTCGCCCGAAGAATTGGCCGGCGTATCGGCAGCCCATGCCGCGGGCATCGCCACGAAGAATCCGACCGCGAGCCATTGCCACTTGCCAAAGGACCGAGCCGCCATAAACCTTCTCCAGGATTTTATACCTAACGATCAATGCCCAACTGCTGAATTACGCCTGCGTCAACTTGTCGCTCTCCCGTCATCTGCCGTATGGTCATTATAGCCGATTCCAGACCTGGTAAGCAGATCGCTTATTAGGGCCATGCCGAAAATGCCGCTGGTTCTGCGGATACTGGCTGCCAATTCCCGATCACTGACAAGCCGTGAAAGTTGTGCCTGCGCCGCATGTCGAGCTTAAGCAGCCTTCGATCGCGAAGTCTTTAGTTGCCTGGGCCCAACGTCCGATGGGTAACTGCGCCTGACCCCATGCACGGATTGCAGCCGACGAACTTACGCGCGTGTTGACTGGAGGTCATCGCTGCCGCGACTTGCTCCATCGAAAGGGATCTCCCTTGAACCCGTCGCTAAGCGTTTTGCTGCCGGTCCACAATGTCCAAGCCACTTTGCATGCCGATGTGCAGCGCGTGCTCGAAGTGTTGCCGGAGCTCACGGGACGCTTCGAAGTGCTGATTGTCGACGATGGTTCCAAAGATGCTACGTACGAAGTGGCGTGCGAGTTTGCCCGCGACTATCCGCAGGTGACAGTCATTCGCCATGCCGAGGCGCTCGGTTGGAGCGCAACGGTGGCCCGTCATGCCGCCAAAGCACGGGGCGATTTCTTGATGATTCATTCCGGCGGCACGGTGCAGGCCGCCGATATTACCGGTTTGTGGCGATTGCGACAGGGTATCGCCGCTGCCGCACTTGCCAAAGCAAGGGCCGCGCAGTCAGGAAAATCCCTGCGGATCGATCTGAAATCGGCGGCTTCCAAGGAGTCCGCGGATCAAGATTCGCCGGCTGGTGAAATTTCGTCTCGCGGTCTGGGCGTTCACGCCCGAGCCCCGCGGTCGAACTTGTTGCTGGTGCATCGGCAGCAATTGGGCCAGCTGGAGCAATCTCTCTCCTCCATCTCGCGGGGCTGGCCCGCAGCCACTAGCGGCAACCGCCGCCACGGCCCGCAACCCGTGAAATCGCCCACCTTCTTAAGCCGCATCAAATCGTTTGCTTTGGGTGAATAGTCAGTTCAGCGAAATTTCTTCGAGTTGACGACGATTCCGCCTCGGACACAACGCTTGCGGCATTAGCTGGCGACAGCTGGCCCAAATTGCAAGTTGAATTTTATACCGATGTTCATTATATTGACTCCGTCCGGCATTCTGCCCAAATTGGGTTTTATTTGCCTCCGAGACGACTGTGTGTCGTACCTCAGCCATCACCAGAATCGGTCTACGTCCCCGCGATGTTCCGGAGTGCTCTAACCGTCTGCATGGTTCGATGGTGCCCGCGGACAGCCGGCCAAGCGGCGTCAATTTCGCTTGTGGCGCATTCTGCAATGCCTTTGGCGACCAATACCAGCCCGACGGTTTTGGACCGTTTTTCACGGTTTCGGCCGTTTTTCACCGTTTTTGCGGTTTCACCGGTTTTCCAGCAAATTTAATTTAATGCGACGTTCATGTTGCGCAATCAAACTGAATCGGCTGCCGCAATCGGGCAAGCAGTTGGCATGGGGGTCGTTGACAGAGGCAGGCTACTGCTTGCATCTCGCCTTTAGGCCGAATAAAACTAGGGATTCGAGGGAATTGACACTTCTGAGATTGTCACTCGGCCGTCGGGGTTTTGTCCGGGTGCGCTGCATCGGAATACTGTGCCTTCTTTCAGTCGGGGAATTGTCATAGCCATGATGCGTTCTACGGTCGCTTCAAAAGATAACATCGGCAAACTTTTAAACAGTGCGCTGGACGCGGGTGAAGGATTGCTGCGGCTGACGCCCACCTGGGTGCCGCGCAGTTTTTTGCATCCGGGCAAGCGCATCAAACTGCACCCCGACGACTGGTATGCCTATGGCGCTCATCGCGGCGGCATCGACGAACGCTGGTTCGCCAGCACGACCGAAGCGGCGAACGAAAACCGCGTGCCCGACGAAGGGCTGAGCTACGTCGCCTTCCAAGGTCAGCGGTTCACGCTTCTCGATGCGGTTGCCGAAGCGGGCCCGCGGCTGATCGGCAAGCCGATGTACGAAAAATACAAACGCTGGCCGGTCTATTCGAAGTTCTTCGACAACATGGGGCCGATTCCGCATCACATGCATCAGGGCTTCGAGCATGCCAAGCTCGTCGGTCAGGAAGGCAAGCCGGAGAGCTATTATTTCCGCCCGCAATACAACAACTGCGACAACAATTTTGCCTACACCTTCATGGGCCTGGAGCCGGGCATGACGAAGGCGCAGCTTCGCAAATGCCTGGAAAATTGGAACAAAGGCGACAACGGCATTCTGGATTTGTCGCGGGCGTACCGGCTGAAACGGGGCACCGGCTGGCTGATACCGCCGGGTGTACTGCACGCACCGGGTTCACTATGCACGTACGAGCCGCAATGGGGGAGCGATGTGTTCGGGATGTTTCAATCGATTGTCGAAGGGCGGTACGTCCCTTGGTCGCTGTTAGTGAAGGATATGCCGGAGGAGAAGCATCAGGATCTCGACTTCATCATCAGCGAACTGGATTGGGAGAAGAACGTCGATACGCACTTCAAGGAGCACAATTATATCGAGCCGATCGTGGCGGCCGAAGGCAGCGGCTGGGTCGACAAGTGGATTGTGTATGGCACGAGTTGATGGCGCAGCAGCTTTTCAGCGCCGAGGAATTGACGGTCGAGCCGGGCGCAAATGCACGATCAAAGACGCTGGCGCCAGCGGCTGGATTACCGTGCAAGGCTCCGGTCGAATGGGCAAACTCAATTTGCAAACTCCGGCGATGATCCGTTTCGGCGAAGAAACCGAAGATGAGGTGTTTATTTCGCATGAAGCGGCCCAGGACGGAGTGGAGATTCAAAACACGGGCAGCGAGCCGTTGGTCGGTTTGCGATACTTCGGTCCGGATGTGCATGCGAAAGTTCCCAGCGTCGGCGACCATGCGAAACAGTGAGGCGGCAAGCCCAAGATTTTGTTTTTCGATTCTTTCGAGGAACCCCCACACGGAATCGCTTTCATGTCTGCAAACGCCTTCCCCAAACTTCACAACGCCATGTGGCCCGGTCTGGTCGGCAAAGAGCCGGGCACTGATCATCCGCCGATTAGTCTAGATCGCATGCTGGAGCTGACGGCCAGCGCCTCGGTGAACGGGCAGAAGTTCGACGGCGTCGATCTGTTCCTGTTCCATCCGCACACCGATCCTGATGCCAGCGACGACGAAATTCGCGCGATGGCCGACAAAATCGCGAGCAAAGGATTGGCGGTGGGTTCGCTGGTTGCGCCAGTTTGGCCGGGCACGGTCGGCGATTCGGCGATGGGGGATAGCGAGGCCCGCAAGAAGTTTGTGCTAGCAGTCGACAAAGGCATGCCGCATTGCCGACATCTTGAACAAGCATGGCGTGCGGAAGTATGGCGTCATTCGGATCGATTCGGCCGATAGTCCGACGAATTGGGCAGCCGATCCGGACGGCAACACTCATAAGATTGCCGACACGTTTCGCGCCGCGGCCAAAGTCGCTAAAGACCACGGCGAACGCTTGGCGGCCGAAGGGGAAATCTGCTGGGGCGGCATGCACTCGTGGCGCGACATGGTCGATCTGCTGGAAGCCGTCGACATGCCCGATACGGTTGGCTTTCAGGCCGACATGGCGCACACCTATCTCTACTTGCTCGGCTACAACGCTTCGCAACACGCGCTGCTGCACACCGGCGAAAACGATGGCGAATTCTGGCCGGCCTACGAAAAGATGACCGACGCGCTGCGTCCGTGGACGATTGATTTTCACGTCGCCCAGAACGACGGCACCGTTCACGGCACCGGCAGCCACGACAAAACCGGCCGCCACTGCCCGGCCGATGATCCCAAGGGCAAGCTCGACATCGTCAAATGCGCCGGCTATTGGTTGCAAGGACGCCAACCAAGCGCGGCATTCAGCACATCTGCTGGGACGGCTGCATGTTTCCCAACACGATGCTCGAAGATCAAAAGACGTGGAATATGATCTTGAGCGTGATGAGCAAAGTGCGCGAAGCGCACGGATGGAATTGAGATTTGCCGCCTACTATTTGATGTCTCTTTTGAATTCTCACAGTTCGTGGAGTAAGTGACAGATGAGCAAACCGCTCAACATCGGCATGATTGGTTACGGCTTCATGGGCCGTGCTCATTCCAATGCCTATCGCACGGTCAATAATTTTTTTGACCTCGAATACCAGCCGGTGCTCAAAGCGGTTTGTGCGCGGGATGAAAAGAACGCCAAGGGTTCGCCGACAAGTGGGGTTACGAATCGATTGAAACCGATTGGCGAAAGTTATTAGCGCGAAAAGACATTGACGCGGTCGATATTTGCACGCCAAACAATTTACACAAGGAAATCGCCATTGCTACGGCCCAGGCGGGCAAGACCATTCTCTGCGAAAAGCCATTGGCGATGAACGCCGCAGAAGGCGCGGAAATGGTGGCCGCCGTCGAGAAGGCCGGCGTGCCGAACATTGTATGGTACAACTACCGCCGGGTGCCAGCCGTCACGTTTGCCAAGCAATTGATTGATTCGGGCAAGTTGGGCCGCATTTTTCATTACCGCGCCAACTTTCTGCAAGATTGGACGATTTCCGCCGATCTGCCGCAAGGTGGGCACGGACTGTGGAGGCTGGATGTTGCGGCATCCGGCAGCGGCGTCACTGGCGATCTGCTTGCGCATTGCATTGATACCGCCATTTGGCTTAATGGCAGCATCGGCAAAGTAAGTGCGATGACCGAAACGTTTATCAAAGAGCGCAAACACAATCTGACCGGCAAGGTGGAGAAAGTCGGTATTGACGATGCTTGTGCATTTATGTGCCGTTTTGCGAACGGTTCGCTGGGGCTGTTTGAATCGACACGCTATGCCCGCGGTCATAAGGCTCTCTACACCTTCGAAATCAACGGCGAACATGCATCGATCAAGTGGGACTTGCACGATCTGCATCGCCTGGAATGGTTCGATCATCGGGACGAAGGCACGCTGCGTGGCTGGCGCAGCATTCACGTGACCGACGGCGAGCATCCTTACATGGGTAACTGGTGGGTTCCCGGCCTGCAAATCGGTTATGAACACTCGTTCGTGCATCAGGTGGCCGATTTTCTCGAAGGCTTGGCCAAGGGGAAACCAGTCAGCCCAACTTTTCGTGATGCCTTGGAAACTCAGAAAATCTGCGATGCCGTGCTCGCCAGCGGCAAGAGCGGTCAATGGATGGACGTAAAATAGGCTAGCCGCTGGGCTTTGTGGGTCGTATTCTGTGTTGCTATGCCCAAGTACGTGGTCCGATATGGCGCGATGCGGTTTCTCGGGGTCATGACGACCCGCGGAGAGGAAGCGTTCGCGCGGCACTCAAGTGATCGCCCGCACCGATCGGGGATTGGAATGCAGTGTGGTGCTGTGCGAAGCGACCGATGAATCGACCAAAGAGCTAAAAAACCCAACGCAGGGCCAGATCCTGCGCGAGATGACTTCGGCCGATTCGATGGAGCTCTCCCGTCTGCTGGCTCAGCAGCGCGACGAATTCCTGAAGTGCCGAGAGCTGGTGAGGGCATCAGGACTGGAGATGGAGTTGGTCGATGTGGAGCATGTCTTTGGTGGTGAGCGAATCGTTGTTTATTACCTGGCCGAAAACCGCATCGATTTTCGCGATCTGGTCAAACAACTGGCCGGCGAGTTTCAGACGCGCATCGAAATGCGCCAAATTGGCGTACGCGATGAAGCCAAGCTGCTGGCCGATTACGGCGACTGCGGCAAGCCGGTATGCTGCAACACCCATTTGAGCGAAATGCCGCCGGTCTCCATGAAGATGGCTAAGCTGCAAAAGGCGACGCTGGACCCCACCAAAATCTCGGGCCGCTGCGGCCGACTCAAATGTTGCTTGCGTTATGAGTACGACACTTACGAACAGCTGCAGAAGGAATTGCCGCCAGTCGGTTCGGAAGTATTGACGCAAAAAGGTCGGCATCAGGTATTGGCGCACGAGATTCTGGCTCAGCAATTGTTAATCGAGACCGATGACCATCGCCGCATGTTGATTCCGGCCGCTGACGTGTTGACCGTCTTGAATCGACCGGCCACGACAGGCGCCGCAACCGATTCTGGCGACGATGTGAGTGCTGCGCCCGGCGGTTAGACTTTAGGGGAAGCACTTATGAGACAGCTTGACCGCTAAACATTTACCTCACTCTTATGCCGACGATAGATCCTGCTCATCCGCTTGCGAAACTGCTCAAAACCGACAAGCGTTATAAGTTTGACGCTTACGTGTTTGTGTTCGAATCGCTCAACTATGCCCATGAACAGCTCGGGCTTGGACAAGAGCATTCTGAGGAGGAAGACGCAACGAAAGCCGAACCAAGACGCAGCGCGGCACGCAAAAAAGCGGAGCGACATCTGACCGGACAGCAATTGTGCGAGGCCATTCGACAATATGCTCAGGACCAATATGGCTTGATGGCCAAGGCCGTGCTGGCAAGTTGGGGCGTGTGCAGCACCAGCGATATCGGCAACATCGTGTTCAATTTGATCGAGATCGGTCAGATGCGAAAAACGAAACAGGACCGCCGCGAGGACTTCGACAATGTGTTTGATTTCGACGAGGCCTTTGTTCGTGGGTTTAAAATTACGGCTCCTCCGCAGGCCGAATGACCGAACGCATGAGTAAACGGAATCGGCCTGAGTCCAAACGTCTAAACCTGCCGGAAGAAAAGCCGCGTCCGGCTCCGACTCGATGTCAGAAGGCGTTTCTTATTGTGTCGCTAGTGCTGCTTGCTATTTGGCTGGCAATACTTGCGTGGCTCGCGATTCGCTAGCGAAGATCGAGGTTTAAAGTCTTACAAATTCGACAGTTGCAAATCACTTGCGTATCCACCGGGTCCGCGTGCTTGTGTCGCGACCGACGGGAAGCGACAATTTGCCTCGTTCCGCTCAAGTTCGCGGGGCGGTACCCGTTACTTCGGCATAACATAACTCGGGAGAATTCTGGCATGAACGTGGTCCCGGTTGGCGATCATGTCATTGTGAAAAGGCTCGAAGCGGAAACGAAAACCCGCGGTGGAATTCTGCTGCCCGATGCCGCGCAGGAAAAGCCGCATCAGGGACGCGTGCTGTCGGTGGGGGATGGCCACCAGTTGAAAAATGGTACGCATGTCGCCAGCCAGGTGAGTGAAGGGGACCGAATCCTGTTTTCGCCGTATTCCGGCATGGATGTGGAAATCGAGGGGGAATCGTTGCTCATTATGAGTGAACACGACATTCTCGCGGTCATCGACTAACTAAGGGCGTGTTGTATAATTAAAGATCGAGACAGCTGCCGCAATAGCGTTGTGCCACCGCGGCGGGACCCGGTACCCCAGCTTGGCGAGTGGGCCAGCAGAGAACTGATCGCAATTTGGATGCTGACGGCGCAATCGTATGTTGATTTCTCGTTGCGTCGCCGAGGGCGACAGCCCGAGCCCGCTCTGTTCCTTCCGGGGTTTTGCGCATAGCCAATCCAGAATAAGGAGGATTTCATGCGCGCGATGATTCAGTTGTTTATAGCCTTCTCTGTGACACTTACACTTTGCAGTGGCCAGCGGCTCGTGGCCGAAGAAGCGGCTGCCATAAAGGCCGATGTGCCGTCGTCCAAGGTGGATTGGCAGGCGTATCAGAAGTCGGTTGACCGCGGGGTCGAATATCTGCTTACCAAAGGCCAGGCGCCCGATGGGTCGTATAGCGCGAGACCAGTCCTGCAATCACCGCGCTTTGTGTGACGTCGCTCTTGCGCAGCGGAAAGTCTCCCGACGATCCGGCAATCGCCAAGAGTCTGAAATACCTGGAAGGTTTCGTCCAAAGCGACGGCGGCATCTATAAGCCAGGTTCAACCATCCAGAATTATGAAACCAGCATTGCCATCATGTGCTTCTCGGAAGCCAACAAAGACGGTCGCTTCAAGAATCTGATCAAAGGCGCTGACAATTACGTCAAGACCATTCAATGGAGCGCCGACGGAAGCATCGATCAATCGAACATCAACTACGGAGGCGCAGGTTACGGCCGGAGTAAAACTCGGCCTGACTTGTCGAACACTAGCTTCTTGCTCGATGCCTTGCAAGCGGCCGGCGATGAATCGAGCGACGAAGCCGTGCAACGTGCTTTGGTGTTTGTCTCGCGCTGCCAGAATTTGGAAAGCGAGTACAACACGACGCCGTTCGCCGGGAAATTCAACGACGGTGGGTTCTATTACTCGCCATCCGATGGCGGGTACAGCATGGCCAATCAGCCTGGCGATAAGCCTTCGGAAACCGGATTGCGCAGTTACGGCTCGATGACTTACGCTGGACTCAAGAGCATGATTTTCGCCGGACTCAAGCCAGATGACAAGCGTGTGAAAGCCGCCGTCGATTGGGTGCGCAAGCACTACGATCTGGCCAGCAATCCCGGCATGGGACAACGAGGACTTTACTACGGCTATCACACCCTTTCTAAAGCGCTGGAGGCACTCGGCGAAGATCCGTTCATCGATAACAGCGGTGCAAAACATGCGTGGCGAACCGAACTAATTGCCGCGCTGGCCCAACGGCAGCGGGAAGACGGCGCTTGGGTAAACACCGATAAAGGGTTCTCGGAAGGCGATCCGAATCTTGTCACCGGATATGCCTTGCTGACCCTCAGCCATTGCAAACCGGCACAGAAATAAATTGTGCACTAGCGTCTTCACCAGCCCAGGGGTTGCAACCTCTGGGCTTTTTGTTTTTGACGACGAAATGCCAACCCGAAGAAGCGGTTAGCGTTACAATCACATCGATGTCGCAGTCGAGCTTTATCTTCGTGACGTGCCAGGTCGGCTCTGAGCCGGCCGTCAAAGCTGAGATTGCGCAAATGGCCGATGTTTCGATTCGCGTATTCGCGGCCAGGATTTCTCACCTTCAAAATTCCAGGCGTTGCAACGCTTCCCGACGATTTTGATCTGCACAGTGTATTTGCTCGCGCGTACGGTTTCTCGCTCGGCAAAGCAACCGGCTCAGCCGATGCGGAAAGGGCCGTGCATGTTTGGCAACTCGCCGGAGAGCGGCAGGTCAATGCCATCCACGTTTGGCAGCGCGACTTGTACCAGCCAGGCTATCGTGGGCATGAACCTGGACCGACGAAAATTGCCCTAAACGCTGAATTGGCGATTATCGCTGCGGCACCAGTGGGTTCCGAGTTCTGGGCTCAGGATTCAGAGATGCAGGAGTTGGGAGCGACGGAGGAATCGGAAGTCACGGAGCAGGAGTCAAATCATTCAACCGCGCGTGGGCTAGCGATCAGCAACAGAAAGGCCTCTGACATCGAACCGCCAGGAACGGCGTGCCCTGGCCAAATGGTTTTGGACTGTGTGATTGTCGAGCCGAATGAGTGGTGGATTGGATATCATCGGGCCGCGTCAATTTCCTCTCGTTGGTCCGGAGGCATGTTCCCAATCAACATGCCATCGGATGCGGTGTCGCGAGCATATCTCAAAATGGAGGAAGCGCTCGCTTGGTCACGAATGCCGCTGCAGCCCGGCGACGTATGGGCCGAAATTGGCAGTGCCCCCGGCGGCTCTAGCCAAGCGCTTCTGAGTCACGGTTTGCGGGTGATAGGCATCGATCCCGCGGACATGGAACCCGTAGTGTTGGCGAATCCCAATTTCACGCACTGGAAAAAACGCGGCGCCGACGTTCGGCGTCGAGAATATCGCAATGTTCGATATCTGACGGCCGACATTAATGTTGCTCCGAGTTACACCCTCGACACCGTTGAATCGATCGTTACACATTCTGAAGTGAATATTCGAGGACTCATTCTCACGTTAAAATTACTCGATTGGAATCTCGCCGACGAGTTACCGAATTATCTCGATCGAGTTCGCTCCTGGGGTTATCGTCGCGTCCGGGCGCGGCAGTTGCATCACAATCGACAAGAAATTTGCGTGTTTGCGCGGCGCGATGATAAATGAAGTGGCGAATTCCCAAACAGCTCGCAAGTATTTCACCAGCCGCTGGGTTTCTGCAGCGTGCCTGTCAGAATCGCCTGCTGTCCGCTGGACGTATCTAATAGTAGGGCTCCGTCTGGCCCAATTCCGAGGCAGCGGCCGCTGACGGTTTGCTGGCCTTGATACACAGTCAGCATCTCACCGCGCTGACGGCACAGCAGGTCAAATCGTTGGCCGATGTTTTCCACAGGTTCACCAAGCTGCGCGATTGCCGCCTGCAGATTCTCCAACACGACCAGCAGCAATTCGTTGTGGTTGTGTGTACGGCCCGTCAGATCGAAAAGTGTGGTGACCGAATTACGCAGCTCTGCAGGTGCATCGGCAACAGTGTTGTTGCTGTTCAGTCCGACGCCGATGATGTGTCGCCCATCCGGCAACACTTCCACCAGCACTCCGGCCAGCTTGCCGCGGCCGACATACACATCGTTCGGCCAATGCAGCCCCAGCGGATGGTCCGCTAGTTGAGGTGCAATCGCATCGACAATCGCGACACCAGCCGCCAATGAAAGCCGCGGAACTACGCGCCGAGGGAATCCAAAATGCCCCGGGTCGATAAGCAGACTGAATGCCAGACTGCCCTCGCCGGTCCACCAGCGGTTGCTTCCTCGCCCGCGACCTGCCGTCTGCTGATCTGCGATGACCAACGCTGGTAGCTTGATGCCGGGGATCTCACTCAACAGTTGCGCACGGGCCTGCGTGCTATCGAGCACCTCGTGATGTTCTACTTGGCTGATAAACGATTCAGTGAGCAGTTTTTCGCGATCAATCAAGAGAGCCTCTCTAACTTTTGCGATCTACCAAGAGTGCCAACTATGAGACCACGTATGACGCGGATACGCGATTCACTTCTTCGTACTTGGGCGCCAGCACGGCATCCCAGCTTACCGGAATGTCCAGAGCTTTGCATTGACACGCTTGCGGTGGCCCGCAATAATCTCGCCCTATTTTTGTTTTTGCCGCGGTTCTCGCGGCGCGAATTGTGTAGCGGTCGACCAGCGCGCTGAACGTCGGTTGCTGCAAACGATTCGGTCGTTCGACGTTACGCTTTTCCAACGGATCGATTGCTGCGTCCGACATTTCCCCGTGCGCTCTGCATGCGCGACGATATTAACGTGACGATTGTACGAACAAAATCGAAACTCATTTCCGCCGCGCAAGAAGTGCGCGCCGGCTTTCGTTCATTCGCGCCGCTTGTAATCGCAGCACTACTTTCGACACCAATGCTAGTGTCTGCTGACGAAGCGCAGCCGACCACAACAAATGACGATTCAGCGGCCAGCACCGTCGACAACCGCGTCAATCCACTCCGCAAGAATCCGACAGCCACTTCGCAGCGGGTCGTGCCGGCAGCGCAAGCTGATTACGAATCGATTAAGCCCGTCTATCAACAATCTCCGAATGTTTACTCCGATCCGTTTTTCGATGAACCAGCACCAAGTCCGCGCTTGGCTGCCAGCCCCGGAAAGTCCTCGTACAATCTGACGGGTTCCTACTCCGCACAGCCGCCCGGCATTTTTCAACAACGTGCCACGCGACAAGCGATGGCGACATCCGACGTACCGCCGATCCGTGGCGTGCCGAGTCCGTCCGCTGCGTTTCCCAGTCAGATGGGCCAAACTGACGACTCTCCTGAGCTTGGCCCAGGCGATCCTGCCATACTCGGCAGACAGCATGAATTTCAGTCGCTGCCCGGCTCCGGCACGCCGGCCATGTTTCAGCCCGAGCATTATCCTCGTTTTCTCGGTTACGGCGAACCGCTCCAGGGAACGAGTTGGCAGAACCGGCCGTTCCATGTCGACTTCTTCGCAGGAGATATGATAGGCGACGACGCAGTCGATGGCGTCATCGGTCAGGAAGCTGGTTTCTTCACCGGCGGACGCCTGGGCTGGGACTATGACTACTACTGGGGCGTCGAAACGCGACTCGGTTTGGCGTGGATGAGCCTGTTCGACCGCCAGAATCCGATGAACAACATCGGCACCGGCAACATCATCGTTTGGGATATGAGCCTGCTCTACTATCCCTGGGGCGATTCGCGCTGGCGGCCTTTCGTGCTGTTGGGCACCGGCATCCAGCAACTCGATTCCTACGGCAGCAGCCCGGCGGTTTACTCGGGAACGCTGTTCGAGTTGCCATTTGGCGGCGGGCTGAAATACCGCTTTAACGAGTGGCTTATCTTCCGTGTCGATGTGATCGATAACCTGGCGTTCGGCTCAGGCAGCCTCGATACGATGCACAACGTCTCGTTCTCCGGCGGCATCGAATACCATTTCGGCGGCCATCGCCGCACTTATTGGCCCTGGAACCCGAATCCGAAGCATTGACGCTGAGTACGGCTCCAGTCGGTGGTCGGCAGTCAATTGCCTTAGAAATGACCGTAAAGATCACGGATCGGACGTAAAACTAGCCACACGGATTGCCTGTGATTGGAATTCAGCCAAGCCAATGGATTCCAAAAGGCAGATAATTGAGCTCCCGGAGTAGGACTTGAACCTACGACCCAGCGGTTAACAGCGAGCCAGGGAGCCGGCCGAAAAAGCCTGTTTTTCCCGAAGGTTATTGCAGTTTAACGGCTTCTACCGCATTGGCAAGCCTTCGCATATAATCGCCGTTTCTCTCGGCAATTAGCGGTAGTGCAAAAAATAAAACGGTAGTTTACCGGCTTACGATGGTGTCAGTGCCACCCAATACGCCGTCCCAACAGCATGCCAAACGCCAACGCGGCCAGCCAAATGTAACTGGCTCCGGAATACTTGCCACGCGGAACCCCATGTTGTAGTACTCGAACGTGGGATCGATGTCGTCGCGGAAGGACGCCTGCAGGTGCCCGAGAGGAGGTCGAACGACCCGCCACGCAGACCACGCGACGAACTGATCACATTCGTTTCGTTCCACTCCCACACGTTGCCGCCTTGATCGAACGTGCCGTAGGGACTGCCGGATAACTCGAATTCGCCGACAACCGTGCGATAGTACGGGCTGCCGATCGCATAGTTGTTGATGTAGTAATTCGCGTTGTTGCCCGGATTGGTCGTTTCGGTGATGATCGTTTCCCGGTACCGCGTTCGTCCCGGTCGGATAATCGAATAACTGGCCGCCAGGCCGGCCGTCTTATCGTGATAGGCCGCCTTGTACCACTCGTCCTCGGTGGGAATGAAGAATGTCGCGCCCGGCTTGCGTCCAAACGAGCGTCTGGTTGCCGACATCGTGGTACGCGCCGTCCTCGGTGGTTCCGGGACCCTGCGCTCCCGTGGCTGGCCGTTGTGGAGCCAATTGGCAAACCGGGCCGCGTCCCAGAAGCTCACGTAGTTCACCGGCCGGTTCGCCCAGTCGGCGGCCACGCTGTAGCTGTAGTTGGGGGAAGAACCGCTTCGCTGGATGTTTGCGCCGAACGTATCAACTGGATCGCCCATGCTCGTGTTGTACAGCCCGTTGGGGTCGGCCTTGGCCACGGCGTTGAGGAACTCGGTGTACTGGCCGGCCGTGACTTCGTACTTGCCGATCTGGTAGACGTGGTCCACCGAGCCGACCGAGATGGCGTTGTAGCGGGTATCCGGCGCGTTGCCGGGGTTGCCGACCGGGACCATGTCGATTGTGATGACTGCCGAGGCAGGCGTTGTGCGATCGAAAGTTCGCACTGAGCAGAAATAACGGAGCGTCAGAAGCGGATCATTCCCGACCTCCGTTAGGACTTTAGCCCACGGCTTAAATGACCAAGCCGACGGCCTGAACCTGACCAGGGGCAGACCCCCAATATGGTAGCGACTATGATCGTATAAAGCAAAGTTATTCCATCGCGCGTCATTTAATGGCATTGCCTGGGCCAGGTAAGGCGGGGATGCAGTTAGAAAAAAAAAACCTTGCACCAGATTCGCCAGGTTGCGTTTTATTGACCTGCCTTGACCTTTGACACGTCCGACCTGGTCACGGGATTTGCCGTTGGAATTCACTTGTGGCAAATTTTCCACAACTGTTTTCCGCTGGCGACTGCGATTCCTCGACTACTTCCTCGTCGTCATAGTCGACGACGCCGCCGCAATGGTCGCATTCAATGACGTTCCACGGGTCGGTCCGGTCGGGGCCGACTGCATTGGCTGGAATACTCAATCGATTCGCGACAGTAGGGGCATCGAAGAATGAAGCATGTGAGAGTTTTCATGGATGAAATTGATGCCATTTGCTCACCTGCCTTTTCGTTTGGGTTTGCTCACCTTGGGTTTCCCGGTACTAATCGCGCACCGATCAGCTTGCACACCTTGTCGATGTTAGATTGTTCGCAAACCGCCCTTGTCGTTCATAAACAGCGAGAGCTTGTGATTGCAGGATGCCGGTTTCCTTGCCGATTCAATAGCACGATCGGCCGGATTGCCGGATCGCGTTCCGCAATTGTTCGCTGAATTTCTTGGCCATGCTTTGAATATACCGATATGTTGGTTGTTGTAAAGGACGCCGCGACCGACACCGAATTTTTTCGCGGCGATGTCGCGCATCGCCCTTTCAGTCCCGGCGCTTTTGCCGGAAGTGATTTTCTGCCCGGTGCAGTATTGCCGTGTTTCCGCTGTCGCGCTTTTCGCTTCGGCCGCGGCGACCGACACCGAATTTTTTAGCAGCGACATCACGCGCTTTACCTTTTACGCGCTGGTGGCGGCTTTTGCCACAAGCGCTTTTCCCCGCGGGCATCGCCCTTTTTCAGTCCCGTCGTTTTCGACGGAAGCCGCTTTTCCCCGCCGTTTTTGATCACCGCCCGCTTTCCGCTGTCGCGCTTTCGCTTCGGCTTCGGCGAGCGTCGCCGATTTTATTGGCGGTACCGATTTGGTACCGCGTGGCGATTCCTTTTTCGTAATCCCCAAATCGAACAGCGTCGGCGGTCCGGCCCGCGGTTCCGTTTTTGTACCGCGGGAATCGCCGACCTTTAATTGCCCTTTGTTTTTTTCCATGCGCTGCAAATGTTCGCCCAGCAATCGCATCGCACCATTCACCATCGGCCCAGGCTCACCGGCTGCATCGTTTTGCCAAACCGTTTTTCGGCCGTCGCCTTGGCCGCTGCACGCCTAGCCGCTTTGCTCAACCTGGCCGCCGGTGGTGTCGCATCGGCCGGGCCGTCGACGCCGGCTTGAATTTCCGCCAAGCACCGCTCGCGAAATTTTTCGGCCGCCGCCGCACGGCAATGGCAATCTGACGGCCGCCGATGGTTTCGACGTGGAACTCGACAAGCGTTCCGTGGCCGCACGTCTGCGGGCCAACGTCGATTGCGTCGGACCAGTCGAAAAAGATCGGTGGACCGGGTTCGGCCGTTTTGATCGCACCCCCACTTCGGTTTGTGAATCCGATTGTGCCGAGCATTTTCTTGTCCCTCGCAAAAAACGGTGCCGCCGGCAAGTCAGAAACCGACGGCACCGCGGCCGCTCCAAGGCGCGACAAGCGCCATCGAGCTTATTTCATTCCGCCGCGCTCGATCCGCCGCCACAATATGAATCGAGCAGTTCGCTTTTCGTCGCTGAGACTGCCAGCATCATTCGCGTGTGAATTTCATCGGCCTCGCTTTGCCATTGCGGAACCAACGCCAGTTGCTCTTGGACGAATTCTTGCCAGACGCGACAGTTCAAAATTCTGTTCGTGCAAATCGTTTTCATTTCCGCGCACGAGTTCCGGCTTGTGAATTCGCGCGGCTTGCACTGCCGCCTGCAAATCGCCAGGGAATCGAAAATCCAATTTCGCCCAGGTCTTCACTTCCTGAATTCGATTACGCAATTCCGCGATCCGCAAAAAAAACGGCCGTCGCGTTTGTTCGACAGCGATCGACGCCGCGGTCGCTAAGTGCGGTGGAACGTGTGAACGCAGTTCGGCAACCGCTCGATCGCGAGCGCGACTTCGGATCGAGCGGCGTTCTCTTCGCTGTCGATCGCGTCAATCTGTTCGCCAAGTTCGGCCGCGATTCGCCGCGTTTCTTCACGCAGACGGCTGCCTTCCGTCCGGGCTTTTTCTTCGGCCGCGGCAAGCCGCTGCCGCGCCGCCAGTCGATCCGACGGCGAACCGGCTTCTTGTCGCAGTTCAAGAATTCGACGGCAGCGAGCGATTTCCCGCCGCAATTCATCAGCGCCGATACCGAGCGAAGAAAACAACGCTGACTGTTTCTCCTCTTTCAGCAAATCTTCGGCAGAACGGCCGTCACGTGCCGCGGTCATGGCCAAATGTTCCGCAGCCGCAGTTTTTTTCCAGACATCATCGACGACTCCGGCAACCCAATCCGCGCCAACAACGGCATTGCCATTCGCGGCGGCCGACGCCATCGATTCGGCGGCGGCGTTTTTTGCTTCTAGTTCGGCGACGACTTCACGGATACGGCTCATTGAATTTCCTTGATTGAGTTTTCGGTTCGGTTGCCGTACTGGGCGGACGGCCCAGCAAATTCCCCAAATTGAAACTGCCGTCGGAGACTCCGACAGCGGAACGAAATTACGCTGTCTCAATCGCTTCTTTCGCGACTGTCAGCAAATCAGTTTGCTGGCGATTGCTGAAATCCGTATGGAATTCCGCAGACGCCAAATCCTTTTCGCTGCCGATGCCAAACGTGGCAGTCAGCACGCCGTATCTGACTTGATGAACAATGCCGCCGGGTGAAATCGTCGGCGTGCGGCTTAATAATTCGGAAACAATCGCCGCATCGGTGCTGGCAGAAAGTTCGGCCATAAATGATCCTCCGTACAGTAAAATGGTTTCACAAATCGGCAGCGGCCACGCCGCCGGTAGCTTTCAGAAATTCTCGATGCAGTTCCGGCGACCGTTTCGCAATTCGGCCGATGGCTTCCTGTCGAGTGCAGCCCGATTGCATTTCCTCGCGAACCAAATGACCGAACGCGCGGGAAAATTCCGCCGGCGTGTGCGATGCCCGCGTTGTCGACGCTACGCGCGGCGTTGCCGTCGGCATGGGCGCTGGTGTCGATTTCGCTTTCAGTCGTTCAATCACGGCCGGCACCGTGTCGACGGCATCGATCAATCCGAGTTTCGCCGCCGCTTGCCCAACGTGTACTCGACCGTCGGCCATTGCAGCGGCTTTCGCAATCGGCCAGTTCCGGCCACGAGCGATGCCAGCGGTAAATTCAGTTTGCACCGCGTCGACCGTTCGTTGCACCTCGGCCAGTTGCTCCGGCGTGATTTTCGTTCCCGGCTGGCCAAGCCCCTTCATTTCGCCCGCCTTGACGACGTGAATTTTCAAACCCAATTGATCGGCGCGACCGCTGGCGTCGATCAAAACGGAATACGTGCCGATCGCTCCAACCACCGCCGTCGAATTGGCGTAGATTTTCTCCGCTTGCGATGCGATCCAGTACGCCGCCGACGCACCTTTGTCGCTGATAAACGAAACGCTGTCTTTTTTCTTGCCGGCGTTGTAGACCGCATCGGCGAGATGTCCGGTGCCGCTGACCGTGCCGCCCGGCGAATCGATCAGCAGCAAGATCGTTTGCACGCTGGCATCGCTTGCCGCGGCGTCGACGGCAGCCGCAATATCGCCAGACGAGATCGCCCCCAACAGCAGTTGGTCAAAAATGTCCGGCGATTTCAGCAGCACGCCGGCGACGTTGACGATCGCTAAACCGCCGCCGAGATTTTCATACGTCTGCCGCGGCTTGGCAGGTGCCGACTGTGCGGCGTGAATTTCCGCCGTCGGCATTTCACGCCATCGTGCTTCGATGCCCGTCAACGTCGACGGCTCAATCAGCCAAAGTTTTTCGGTTGCAAAGTTCATCGGTCACCGCTTTCAAAAAACTCACCGGGAACAGCACACGTTCGCATCGCAAACTTTTTCGTCGGGCGCGAGAAAATTGGATCGTCGAAGTCGTGCAAACCGAGATAGGAAAAATGCTCCAGTTCGCCAAGCCGCTTCGCCGTCATCGCTTGCATGATGAATTCAATCAGCGCGAACACTGGACCACGATCGGAATACACGATTTCTTGGACCGGACCGCTCCACGCAAACCAGCGGCGCGTCGATCGCATTTGGTCGATTGTGAGTTCGTTCAGGCAACCATCGCCGATCGATCGGCCGCATGACCGCACAAGAATCGGTTTCGATTTTTTCATTGGCCGTTCACCGGTTGCAAGGGGTTGAGTCGGCCGCCATATCGTGCCGGCGAACGATCCGCCAAATAATCGGCGATCAGTTGCAAATCGCTTTCAAAAAAATACGTTCGGCAGCCCTCGATGGAATCCAGAACGAGCGGCGGAATGTAACCCATTAGCGACGCCGTTTTTAGTAGCGTCGTTTCGCTAACGCCAAGCCGCTGTGTCGCCAGTTCGAGTTGCGTAAGTTTGTTGAGCATGGTTTGAATTTACCTCCTGCAATTTTCCCCTTGCCAAAATTTGGCAGTCAGCTCCACACGACAAAAAATCGCCAGCCGCAATCCTCACACAGTTTCCGCTGCGTCCGCGATTCATCCTCCGCCGGCATCGACCGGAGCGTTTTCAATCGTGCAGAACCGCACCGCGGGCATCTCGGTTTGTCGACAAAGCAAAACCGCAGCCGTTCGGCCGGATCGGCGTCCCGCTTCCGCTGCGCCTCGCTGCTTTTGCCGGTGAGCTTGTCGATTTCCGATAAGGTTTTTCGGAGCGACGCCGCCTGGGCGATTAGCTCCTTCATTTCGGCCATTTATTCATAATTTAGGGAAGCTAGGCTGGACGGACGGACACTATCTCTCGATACCGACCCATCGGTGGGAAACCCTTTTTGGAATTCCGAAAAAAGAACCTGCGAAAAAAATCGGCCGTGCCCCGTCGTTTCACTTCTCGCGCCTTTCCCCCGTTCGCCGCCGGCCGTCGCAATGCCGATGCACCGCAGCCCATGCCGACGCACCAGCGTTTTCAACAGCGAACGCAGAGCACGAATGTCGGCCCGGTCGCCGGTCCAGGCGAGCGTGAGCACAAGCATCGTTTTTGGCGTCCGATCACCGGGACTGAATACCGGGACTGATTTCTTCTTTACCGATGCTGCCGTCGGCCGGGATCGAGTACCGGGACCGACCCACTCTCCCCTTAAGGGGAGAGAGTGGGAGTCGGAGTCCCGGTATCGCTCAGCGGGACTGGCAAGTCCCGGTATCAAGTCCCGGTAAGTCCCGCTATTCGGTTTACTCATCTTTTGACTGCCCAATTTTGTAGCCACGATAGGGCGATTTTCGACGCCCTTTGGTGATGTCCACAGGCACGATCGATGCGGTAATTAGCAACTCGGCAAACGCCTCGCGGGCGACGGTGCCGCTCACGCCGGCCGTGTCTTTGATCGTTTTTTCCGTCTCGCCATCGGGATATTTCAACATCGCCCGCACGATGCGTTTCATGGCGTTTTCGATGGCCGCTTGCTGCTCGGCGTCTTTGTCCCTCGATTTTCGGTCGGCAGCATGGCCCCGAATTTCGTCTGGCTGTAGCAACTCCAATTGCCAGTGCCGATTGGGTGTGATCCCCTCATCGATGTCCAAACCGAACAAACCGGAATGCCCGGCACTGCCGCCGTAGCTGCACCACAAGCGATGGAAGCCGCTGCCGCCGATGTAAGGCTCGCGACGGGAAAGTAATATCCACGCTCTGGCCCATTCCGCCGTGCCCGCCCAGGAAATGTCGCCCAGCTCTAATGGTCCGCCGGGATTTGCGACTTGGCGTTTCGCATGGTGTACAAATAGTCCGGTGCAGCCGGCTCTGGAGCATGTCGGACATTTCCCGCAGCAGCACGCCTTGCTTCATCAGGTTGTTGGCATCGTCGCCGGGCAACATGAAATATTGCGGATCGAAAATGGCAAGTCCGCATTCCAGCCCTTTGATCAACTTTTCCACGCCCCGCACTTGCCGGCTGTAATCGAGCCGCGGCACACGAAACGACCAATGTAGCCCCGCCGCGTCGCTCAACGTCATGCCGTACGATTCGGCGATGCGTCGCCCCGTTTCCTGCAACGCACCTTGTCCGCTTTCGCCGTTCATAATTAGCACGCGGGTCGGATTGTGTACTGCGAGCCGATGGAAGAGCGGCTGCCCCGTCGCCACACAGAACCCGATGTTGACGGCGAGCGACGATTTCATGTTTTTGAGTTGTGCCGCCAAAACGCATTGCTGCAATTCGGGCAAGAAGTTTTCCACGTGGTAGCGGGTTTCGAATTCGCTGCGATCGAATTCCGCCGACGGAATGCAATCGAACGTCTCGGCATCTTCGACGCCGCCCGATTTGACAACGCCGTCCAAAATCCGAATTGCGTTTTCGGCGATTTCCGATGGCGGCTTGCCGTTGGTGCTCTCTTGCAGCAGTCGCTCACCCAAGGTTCGCAGCCGGCGTTTTTTGGAGAGGTGAATCAGCCGGTCGTTATAGTGCCGCCAATTCGCTGCACTGTGTGGCTGGCGTAGCAGTTCAGCGACGAGCACTGCGGCACGCTCGCCAATTTCACCTTCCTTGGCTCGCAGCCGTGGCAACAACAGCGTCATGTCCACCGGCTTGCCTTCGAAGTGCAGCCCAAACATTTCGGCAAAAATTATTTGGTGCACGCCGTCGTGAAAATCCAGACTCTTGGCTCCGGTAGCAACCAGCTCCGGCATGATGCCAGGCTTGACGACGATACTGGCGAGCAACGCCCGTTCGGTAGCTGGATCATTCGGCGGCGCGCTATCGAGTATGTCGACGGTCATTGCGACACCCCCATCGGCTCGAACGCATAAAGTGCGATGCCGTCGGCGTGAATCAGTCCGATGAAGGCATGCCGGGATTTGTGTGGCGTGCACTCTTTTTGCAATTGCCCTTCACCTTCGTCGGCATCCTCCAAAGCATGCCCCCAACGCTGGAAAAATTCACGAAGCCCAACAATGCAATCGGGCTCCACGCCGCCTTCCGACGAGCGGCGACATTCCAAAACTTCGCTGCATTGCAGTCCCAGCGAATTGGCGTGATCGATCAGCTCCTGAATCATCGGCCCCCCATCGTCGGAAGCGATCGCTGTTGATTCGCCATGTGGTCGCACCAAAAACATGCCCGGTCGACGAGAGGATCCGCATTGTGCGGCAACCAGGACAGAGCGGCAGAAGCCTTTTCCGCTGCTGGATTTTCTTCCGTGAATTCAGTACAGTTGAAGACATTGAAATCGACCCTGCGTCGTGCCGCATTTTTCCCAGATCAGCGGCCGGCCGGGGTTTTTTGTTGAGGGTCCTTACCAGCCCGCGCGGCTCAATTCATCGTTCGCGGCTTTCGTCGCACGCTCGCGCTGCTTAGTTGTTCGCGCTTGAACGGCGTCGCCACGTGGTCCACTCAGTCGGTCCACGAATCGTTGGACGGCTTCCCGACTTGTGAAACGGCGTCCGCCGACCAGTGCGGTTTCCAATTTGATGCCGCCGCGGACACCCTTGTTGAACCAGCGGTAGACGGTCGCCAGGTGTGGACGGCCGGGAATGAGGCGAGTCGCCTCGACAATCGAAATGAGAGATTCGCCGTGAACATCGTGAACGTCGATCATCTTTGTTCTCCGCAGAATTGAGCGATGGTTCGCACTACTGCGGAAAACGATACACGACGCCGCCCACTGCAACCTTGAAACCTTGCAGTGGATTTTTTGAAAAACTCGGAATTAGGGCGAGACCTTGAGATAATTCCAAGCGCTCTTCTCGGAACATCCTAGCTGTTTCGCGACGAGTTGCACCAAGACCTGTTTTTTAGCCCGCGGGTCTTTTTTGCGAAGACTGTTGTAGGTGGCCATCGCTCGCTCTTGCTTCTCGGCTTTGTCTGTCCCAAACTTTTCTTGATGGCCAGATCGCCTTTTCTTTTCTTGTGCCACGGCCGGCTCGAACGGCAACACGTCGATCATTTCCAGCAACCGCCCGACGCCGATGCCATTCAGAAAAATCCCCGCTTCACGTTCGCTGGGATTGTTCAGCAAGAACAGATCAATCGCTGTGAGAATACTGGCCGCTTCTTCCACGCCGGCGGTGCGGTGGGCAGCACAGAGATGCGTTTTCATCCCATCGCCCAGGTCCGCAGTAATCGTTGCCCAGCATGACGGTAACTTTTCAGCGCTCTCGGGCAGCACGGCAGTGGAAATTTTCAAACGCATTTGCTGCCGCAGTGCATGTAGCTCCTCGATCGTTGACCGCGGGCGCCTGTCTAATCGGTGTTGCTTCCGCCCGAATCCGCTTGACGGTCGCGTGAAGTTTCGGAGAGTTGCCGTTCAGTGCCGTTTCTCGATAGATGCCGTGATCCTTTTCGATGACCGCATCGGCCGGCAACTCCTCCCGCCGCACTCTTCGTTTCGCCATGATGCAACACCTTTCCGCCGGGCCGGCCAGCGGATGCCGTGGGGTGTTGCGACCACGACAACCGCCAGCCAATGCGGGAGCTACCCGCGCCGAGCAATTCGGATTGTACTTGAACTAACCAACTTTTCCGATCACTTCCAATGCCTTGCCATGATCCAATTCCGCATAGACTTCCGTGACCACTGCCGAACGATGGCCGAGCACCACGCGGGCAACGTCCAGGCCGAATTCTTTTCGCAGGTTCGTCGCCGCATTGTGGCGGAGCCGATGCGGGCTCCAACGATGCGACTTCCGCCACTGTTGGGCTTCATCACCATCCGCGACATCGGCCGGCACAGGGAATGCTTTGTCGCAGCCGCGGGCGATTGCGCGGGCGTAGGAATGAACCGTGTATCGATCGCCCGGGGCCCGCTTGGGTTCTGGCTGGCGATTTGTTCCCGGCGAATTACCACAAGACATGGGAGTTTTCCGGGTACGGTGCCGATCGACCAGGAATTGCTCGCGTGAATCCCGCGGCGAAAACAGAAACGCAGCCAGATCAGTTTTCAAGAATGGCCGCAACACTGCCTGCGCGCGTGGCCCCAAATAGATCGTCCGTCGATGGCCAAGGTGAGCCGTTTTATGTTTCTCCGGAGTGTAGGTCCGAATTCGACCCGTCGTATCCAAATCGCAGCCACGCATGATGAGCAATTCCCCCGGGCGTGCAGCGGTCAGCAATTGCAATTCGATCAGCGCCGCCACGGTGGGCGTCACGTGTTCGAGCACGGCGTCTACGAAACCCTGCGGAACTGGCCGCACGGGGTCCGATTCTTTCGCACCACTGCGGCCCATCCGCAAACCGGCCACCGTTTGCAAGCCGTGGAAAATACTGCTGGGGATCAGTTCTTGCGATCCGCCCCACTTGAACATCAGCTTGATCCGGCCGATGTCGCGGTTGATGGATGTGCGACAGTAGCCCTTATCGATGAATGCCCCTCGCACCGCTTGCAGGGCCAAGGGACCGAATTCCGCCGCCGGCGTGTCGCCGTAGAGAATCCTCAAGACTCGACAAGCCTTGCGGATGTTTTCGACTTCGCAGGTTTGCGTGCCATCGGGCCCGCGGTAGTACGCTTCTGCATAGTGCCGGAAACGTTGGATCAATTCGGCGACGGTCAGATTCGCAACGTTGGGCAATTTGCCGCCGTGTGCGGCCCATTCGGCAATCAGGCGATTGTATTCGCGGTGACTGGCGGCCGAGCCATGCTTGCCCAGGTAAATGTCGCGGCCGTCCAGCGTGACGACCGCCTGCGATGTGGGCTTGTGACGACGATACGACGGAACGCGGGGATTGAGATAGTGGACATCGTGCGACCTCCTTTGTGGGCCGATTCCGGTAGTCTACCGGCGATTCGGGAACCAACAGGCCGCACTGTCCGACGCAGACAGGTATCCTAAGTTTAGGATTCAGCAACTCTTACAACTAGCTCCCGGAGTAGGACTTGAACCTACGACCCAGCGGTTAACAGCCGCTTGCTCTACCAACTGAGCTATCCGGGAATGAACTTTCCAATTTAATCGACAAATGTCAGATCGACAAGCAGATGGCCGGGGAGCTGACATGGCGATTCCGGGAATGAAGGCAGAATTTGCCAACAGGCGCGATTGAGCCAATACTGACGCCCCGCAACAGATTAGCGAACCCCTAAATTGCGCTCGACCTGCTGGGCTTCTGCGCTAAAGCCGTACATTTGGCCCGGTGCTGTGGGAGTGCGTTGGTTTTCGCCCCAGTGAGCGAATTCGTCGGTGAAGTTATCCCCGCGGAGGGTGTCGGCCCACTTACAGCCTGGCAGCAGGCAGGTGGCGAAAACGGCAGCCCACGCCCAGGGTGCAAACAGCGATTTGTCTGCGCGACATGACATCGAGCTTATCCGGCACAGTCTTTGGCTCTGTGTTCCGTCGAGAGAAAGGGCCGAAACTGTCGCAGAATTGGGTGATGCTGTCCAGATCGCTTGTAGCGGGGAATTGCAAGCTCGGCGGTTCTTGGTCAGGATGATGCTGGCACTTGACTTTGCACGGAATTCCGAGAGTTTCAAACAGTCATGCTCGATTTGCTTGTCATCGCACCCCATCCCGACGATGCTGAATTGGGCATGGGGGGCACGCTGCTGCGGTTCAAAGAGCTGGGGCTGCGTGTCGGCGTCCTCGACTTGACCAGCGGCGAACCAACGCCGTTCGGCTCGCCAGAATTGCGGGCCAGCGAAGCAGCGTCGGCCACCGCGATCTTGCAGCTCGATTGGCGAGAAAATCTTGGATTACCCAATCGAAGTCTCGAGCCAACGCTGGAAGCGCGCCGAAAGTTGGCCGAAGTCTTCCGCCGAGTGCGCCCCAAATGGCTGTTCGCACCCTATTGGGTCGATGCCCATCCCGACCATGTAGCAGCCACGCAGTTGGTGGAAGCAGCCCGATTTTGGGCGAAGCTCACCAAGACCGACATGTTCGGCGAGCCCTTTCATCCGGCCCGCGTTTTTTATTATTGGTGCGTCCATTTGCGTCTGATCGCTGAGCCGGGGTTCGTGGTGGATATCAGCGAACAATGGGACCGCAAGCGAGCGGTATTGGAGTGCTATGCAAGTCAATTCATCACCGGCCGATCGCTAGAGCCGACGACGATGATCGATCGGCTGCGCGATCAGGCGGCTTATTGGGGCTGGTCGATTGGCACTCGCTACGGCGAACCGTTCTGGACGCGCGAGCCAATAGGTGTCAGAAGTATGAACGATTTCGTCTGAGTAACGAAATCACATTTTCTGCCAGTAGTTCAGCGTGAATTCAATACGCTGTGGCTGGACACGGATGGGACAGCTTCTGACGGCAGTGGTTGAACAGAGGCACGAACCTCGCGAGCCAATCGGCGCAGTTCGCGATCCGGCATTTCTGGATAGCACGGCAAATGGACGATCTGGGGCAGCATTTCCTCGGCCATTTCAGCATGGAGTTCGGGTCGACCAATGGGCGGAGGCACGACAAACAGACTGTGAGCCAGCGAAGCATCGAAGCCCGCGTTCAGTAACCGGCGAATCAAGCGCGCTGGTTCGTCGTGTAACACGGGCACGACCCAAAAACTGTGGACTTCCGAGTGCGATCCGGGGCTGGGTGCTGCGGGGCCGATCAGTGCGAGCAATCGCTTCCCGTGCTGAGTGCGGCGGCCCAGAGCACGGCGGTTGTAAAATGCAATGCGATGGTGCATGAGCGACAGTAGAGCCGCGCACGGCTGGCGGCGAATCAACTGCAATAACTCTGAGCCAGGAAATCCACGTGCAGTGGAGGCGACAAATCTATCGGGATCACGGCCCAGCAACCGAATAGTCCAGACGAGCGCGCCAAATTGTGGACCGTACGACATCAGCTTCATCAGGCCGTGTTTGAAAATCCGCTTCACAAAATGCCCGCGAGTCTGCACGGGGTACCGCGACTGCAAATGCCGCATTCGTCGCAGAATCTTTGGATCACGCACGCAAAGCAGTGCCCCACCGAGCGCAGTTGCCGTTTTGATCGATCCGAAACTGAACATGCTCACATCCGCTCCGGGATGTCCCGTGAAATGCCGGGCGGCAAAGGCTTGTGCGCAATCCTCGGCAACAAATAGACCATGTTGCTGCGCCACGTGAAGAACCGGTTCCAGCGGTTGGCGCGTGCCAAACAAATGGGCGACAAGAATCGCCCGCGTTCGCGGTCCGATGGCGCGTTCCAGGCCCTCAAGATCGACCGACAGATCTTCTGGGTTCAAATCAACAGGCACCGCGACCAAGCCATGCGCTTCGATGATGCGCACCATGTCGCGAATGGTGATAGCTGAGACTAGAACTTCGCTGCCCGACGGAAGTTCGAGAGCGCTCAACCACAGATCGAAACCAGTCCGCACGGAGAGACATGCAAAGGCATCATCACGGGCCGACCACAGATCCTCCAAATCGTCAGCCAATGCCGTTCGATCCCAGCTGGTCAGACAATCTCGCAACGCACTGCCCAGGTGCGACCAGCGGATGTCTAACCGTTTGCGGACCCACATGTTGGCCTCCCGAATGGGCTGGCGAAGCCCGCGGCTTTGAAAACGGTATTTTGTGCTAGCACGCTGAAATCTGCAACTAGATTTGTGGTGCGTCGATCATCTCTCTCTATGCGGAGATTTTCGGCATATACCCTGCGGCGACAGCAACGGGTTTCAGTGTGTGTGCCCTCCAGTCGCACAGTCGTCACATTCCCGCGGCGGAATCGCAGCCAGAAATGAGAGATTTCCTTCCAGTTTTTGAACCCAAGCTCCTTTTCACAGGAAGGATTAGAAAATCGGCTCCAACCATGATTTAACATAGAGAATTCTTGCGGTTTTTGCCGATAAGGCGGACGTTTCCAAACCGTCGGCATTCGCCCGACGCAACGGAATGGGGGGGCTCCCGTTCCTAAGCGGTTTGGCTATCGCATGATGCGCCTTGCTATCGCGATCGGCGTGCTGGTGCTGGTTTGCGGCTGCGGTCTATTTCCGCATACCGTGCAACAGCCGATGATCCACAACCCGTTTCCGCAACTTACCAAGATTGCGGTTGCCCCGTTTTTCAATTTGAGCAGCGAGCCGACCGTCGATGGCCGGCAGTTTGCCGAAGATTACTTCGCGGCGCTGCAGTCGATTCCAGGCTTTGAAGTCGTACCGGTAGGTGTGACGGAAAAAGCTGCGCAGGCGAATGGAATTCAGCTGAATGGGCCAGAGCAAGCACGACAATTGGCTCAAATACTCGGCGTCGACGCCGTGGTGATTGGCGCTGTCACCGACTTTTCGCCGTACTATCCGCCACGCTGCGGGCTGCAAGTTGAATGGTACGCCGCCAACGCCGGCTTCCATCCGGTGCCGCCAGGGTATGGCTTGCCGTGGGGCACGACCGAGGAAGAGTATATTCCACCATCGTTGGTGCTGGAATCGGAAATGGCATTGGCACGCGCTCAATTGGCCACACAATCGCCACAACCGAGCGATCCGAAACTGCTGCCCGTTCCCAACCAGAGCGCAAAGTCGCGCGAAGCCTTGGTACTGCCAGCGGTGGCTGCAGCACCGGCAGCGGTGCTGGCGGCGCCGTTCAGAAAGAGTGAATCGAGCCGAGATCAAGTTGCTCAGCAGGGCCAGCAACCGAATGCCACTGCTGCTGGCGCTCTTGTTGCAACCAGTGGTGCTGCTGCCACGGACGTCGTGCAAGCAGGCGGAGTCGCCGATGCTGGCGGACCAGAATTCCCGCCAAATTGGCCGGATCCGCGCGGTTTCATCCCGCCGCCGCCATCCCCGCAACGCCCGCACTACATCCCATCGAACGAGCCGGTCTTGCGACATGCTCGCTTCTACAGCGGCAACGATGCTGACTTCACGACCGCTTTGGAAAACTATCACTATTCTCGCGATGATGCACGAAAAGACGGTTGGCAGGGCACTCTGCAACGCAGCGACGAGTTCATCCGCTTCTGCTGCTATAAGCACATCGCTGAAATGCTGACCGCCCGCGGCGGTGGCGGCGAAACCCAAGTGTTGTATCGGTGGGAAACGGGCCGATAACACCTTTGGCGTGATCTCTCGAAATTGTGCGGCCGATGGACCGGCTGTCTGCGAGCAAGCACGCGCGGGGCCGCAAGATCGGAGCGATGGACCGTGTCGCAAGACATCAACGTGCTGGCATTGGTGAAGGGCAACGAACGGTACATCTTCTTGTACGATGACGCCAGTCGGGCCGAAGCGCTCCGCACGCTGGGGCGATACGCCTCGAATCCGGAACTCAGCTTCACCTGGTATGACGCCGCAGTTTTGAGCCAGAAAGTGCGTCAAAGCGCTGCGGTGGCTCAGAACCATCGTCCGCGCCGATTTGATCTTCCCATGCCATCGGACGCCGATGAGTAGAGTTGGATTGCCATCGCTTAACGAATCGCAAATCGCTAGTCGCTCCCTCATGCAAGACGCAGTTGAACGCTTCTTGCAATATCTGCGAGTGGAACGAAACGCTTCGGATTTGACGATCAAAAGCTACCGCGAAGATCTGCAGCATCTGGTGGCGCATTTGTCGGAAACATCAGGATCGGGCGACGCAACCTGTCCGCCGCCGCAATCGATTACCACGCTGGACCTGCGCGGCTATGTCGCCAGACTGCATGAAGACGGCTTGGCGAAGACAACGATTGCTCGCCACTTGGCCTCAATGCGCAGCTTCTTTCGTTTTGGTCAAAGAGATGGTTGGACAACCACCAACCCTGCCAAGCCGCTACGGAATCCGCGCAAGCCGCGCGATCTACCGCACTTCATGTCGAGCGACGATCTAAATCGCCTTCTCGAAACTCCGCCAGCTAACCAGCCGATGGGCCTCCGAGATCGGGCGATGTTGGAAACGCTGTATTCCGCGGGCCTCCGCGTCAGTGAACTGGTTGGACTGAACGATGACGATCTCGACGGTGCCGCGGGTATCGTTCGCGTCCGTGGCAAAGGTCGGAAGGAACGACTAGCCCCGCTAGGAACATTCGCTCGAAAGGCCATCGACCGCTGGCTGAAGGTACGAAAGCTGGCGGCTGGACTGGAGCGCAATCCACGTCGGCCTGTGTTCACCAACAAGTTTGGAAAGCGGTTAACAACTCGTAGCGTTGGGCGTCTGCTTGAGAAATACCTCAAAATCGCCGGACTCGATCGCCGCACAACTCCTCATACTTTGCGACACAGCTTTGCGACGCACTTGCTCGATCGCGGCGCAGATATTCGCAGCGTCCAGGAATTGCTGGGTCATAAAAGTCTGGCCACTACGCAAATTTATACACACCTCAGCACTGCCGGCTTGCGCAAGGCATATGACAAGGCGCATCCACGAGCGAAATGAGCGTGGACTCAGCTTGACGCACCGACATCGCGCTACACGAGGCCTTTGCGCACAGCCCAGACCGCGGCTTGCGTGCGATCGACGACCGCAATCTTCCGCAGAATGTTTTGGACATGCTCTTTGACGGTTTCGACGCTGATGCCCAGCGAGCGACCAATTTCCTTATTGCTTAACCCCAGAGCGATGTGCCGCAGCACTTGCAGCTCTCGCTGAGTCAACGGCACTTCTTCGTTCTTGCTGGGCTCGCGGGTGGCCATGGCGCCTTGGACCCGGCGCAGTTCGCCGGTCTTTGTCGGCGCTTGTCCGGCCGCCGCCGCATTAATCGCGCTTACCAGCTCACTGCGTGAGGAACCTTTCAGCACGTAATCGCTTGCGCCAATGCCACGGCGCGGGCCACGTACGTTGGATTGTCGTATGTCGACAGCACAACCACCCGCTGATCGGGCCTGTCACGGCGAATCCGCTCCAGTGCATCCAATCCATCGGTGTCAGGCATCCGAATATCCAAGAGCACGACGTCGGGCTTATGCTTTTTCGTGAGCTTCACGGCTTCGTCGCCGTTCTTGGCTTCGGCGACCACTTTGATCTCGGAGCCGCTCAACAGACTGGTCAGTCCGCGACGCACCACTTCGTGGTCGTCGGCAATCAATAGCTTAACACTCATTCCACCCTCCCAAAATGACGACAAAAACCAGCGAGCTAATGAAGATTCTCCACCGCCCAACCGGCTGCAACAACTTCATTCAGATATTCGGCGAGAAATTACGGCGTCGGAATCGGTAGGCCTTCGCAACCGAGGGGCCAACTTCGCTACCACGGAATCGATTCAGACAATGTCCAGATATCCCGCTCCCTTAACTCCATGCCTTACCCCACTAACTGCATCATAAGCGGGTAAACCTCAAAGGGGTAGTCCTTCAACACTCAAACGAGCGGATATTGTCGGTTGTCGAACCGACCGTTCGCTGCCGTTCAATTTCGAATGTTCCAAATTTGGTGTTTCAAAGATGAAAACTAATTCGCCGATCAGACGAGCGTTAAATCCAATACGTAAAAGGTAGGGTTAGAGGTCATTAGGAGCAGCGTCGCAATTGCCACTTGCATCATCAATGATTCTCAAGCGACGGCTATCGCGCTGTCGCCGATGGTTCAAAACTGATGCAGAAAACGTACATCGTTGCGATAAAACTCTCGAATGTCGGCGACACCATGCCGGCGGGCACACACTCGCTCAACACCAAGTCCGAAGGCAAAACCGGTGACTTCTTCCGGATCGTAGCCGACCTCCTTAAGGACATTTGGGTCAACCATTCCAGCACCGCCCATCTCGACATACCGCGTCTTTCCGCCAACGGTTTCCCACGCCATATCGACTTCCACACTCGGCTCGGTGAATGGGAAGAACGACGGCCGAAAGCGGATATGAACTTCATGCCCCAGAAAACTTGTCGCGAACAACCGCAGCACGCTTTTCAGGTCGAGCCATGGTCACATTCTTGTCAACCAACAAGCCTTCGATCTGATGAAACATCGGATAGTGTGTCGCATCCGCATCGTCGGGCCGATAGACGCGCCCCAGCGAGATAATTCTTACCGGCGGCGGTTGTTTTTCCATCACCCGAATTTGCACCGTGCTAGTCTGACTGCGCAATAGTAACGGACCACTGCCGCTAACCGCCGCGGTGGCCAAATAAAAATTCTCCAACGGATCACGAGCTGGATGCGAGGCTGGAATGTTAAGCGCCTCGAAGTTGTGCCACTCGTCCTCAACTTCCGGTCCCTCGGCGACAGTGAAACCGAGCCGGCCCATGATATCTTTCAGCTCTTCGATGGTCTGCGTCAGCGGATGCAGATGACCGAGCTGAATTGAATGGCGCTCGCCGGCTTTCTCGCATACGATTCCGCCAGGCACGGTTGGATCGAATGCTTCCTCCTCCGCCGTGCCGCCACTAGCCAGTCGTTCTTGCGCCGCTGCCAGCGCCGCTTCCAGAGCTGTCTTCACTTCGTTAAACCGCTTCCCGGCCGCCGGCTTGTCGGGACCGGGTACCGTTCCCAGACCTTTTTGCACCGCTTTCAGTCTGCCACTCTTGGCACCAAGAAACTCAACTCGCGCTGCCTCAATCGCGGCTGCATCGCGTGCTGCGGCGAATGCCGAGGCCCCGTCTGTGGACAGGTGATCGAGCTCTGCCAAAAAGTCTGCTAATGACATCAATGCGCCTTTCAATGGCCCCTTCATCAAACTAAGAAGCTCACAGCGACACGATGTTGCCGCCAAGCGGCATTAAAATGCCACTAAGATAGGTGCCTGTCCGTTAACCAAGCCGCAAACTACTACTTCGCGCTGAGTGCAGACTTTACAAGTGCTACAACTGTGTCGAAAGCGGCGGGATCGGAAATCGCCAATTCTGAGAGGGTTTTGCGGTCCAGCTCGATCTTGGCCTTCACCAGGCCGTTGATGAATTCGCCGTAACGCAGGCCGCGTTCGCGCGCGGCGGCGTTGATGCGGATGATCCAGAGGCCGCGCAGGTCGCGGCGGCGACGACGGCGATCGCGGAAGGCATAGACACCCGAGCGGATGAGCGTTTCCGTGGCGGTGCGTAACAGCCGGCGACGACCGCCGACGTTGCCTTTCACCTTGCGGAACAGACGCTTCTTGGCACGATTACGAGGTACGGCGGTGGTTGTACGCATGGCTTAACAGTGATCGGTTGTTGTCGAGTGTTCCGTAGTCAGTTGACGGAGCAAGCAAGGTTTAAGTGAAAGGTGCCGGGAGCGGAAGGCAGTGCTTGTTGATAATTGCGATTTACTCAATCGCTTAGTAGCTATTTCCTGCCAGGGCTTCCAGAATCCGATGAGTTTCAACCTCATGCAGCACGCCCGTGCGGCGCAATTCGCGACGGCGCTTGGGAGTAAGACGACTATTCAAGTGGCTGGTGCCCGCTCGACGGTGCTTCACTTTGCCTTTGGCGGTGGCGCGAAAACGCTTCTTCACGCCCTTGTGGGTTTTCATCTTCGGCATAACGGCAGTCTCTGGCGATAAATCTTTCGCGGTGTTGAATCCCAAATCTTAACCGGTTTTTTGCCGGCTGGGAAGTGGAGCGCAGGCAACGCGAAACCATCAGGCGAAACACAAAATTGATGTGATCATGCGCGTAATCCGCGGTAATTCACAAAGTATTCCGCCAATGCTTCGAATTTCACTTCGGCCCCAGCGTACACACAATCCGTTTGCCTTGTTGCATCGGCGGGGCTTCCAATTTGCCGGCGGGTTCCAGCAATTCCAAAACGCGTTTGAGAACCCGGTGCCCTTCTTCGATGTGTGCCAGTTCGCGGCCGCGGAACACCACCGACACAATTACCTTGTCTTTATGCTCCAAGAAACCCTTGGCCTGATTGACCTTGGTTTCGATATCATGATCGCCGGTTTTCGGGCGGACCCGAATTTCCTTGATTTTGGTGTGGTGCGAGTGCTGCTTGTGAGCCTTTTTCTTTTGAGAGTATTTGAATTTGCCGAAATCCATGATGCGGCAAACAGGCGGCTTCTCGGTCGGTGCGACTTCGACCAAATCCAAATCCAATTCCCGTGCCATATTCAGGGCTTGTTCCGTGCCCAGCACTCCCAATTGTGCTCCGTCCGCGCCCACAACACGTACTTGCGCGACGCGGATTTGCTCGTTGATGCGGTTATTCTTGTCGATGGCTGGCAGCCTCCTGGGTCGAGCTGGTAGTTCGTTAGTTGTGGAGCAATCCTGGCATGGCCACGGCCAGTTCCTCCACACGAATTATGGAGTATGGCCGGAAACGTGCAAGGAAGTCAACGGGGCGAGTGGGCGAGGGGAATCTGGATCATTGCGGGTGATTTACCATTCTCTTTCGTCTGCCGGCACAGAATCTTTCCCAGCCGCGGGCCTCAACGGTTTTGCCACCACGCTGCCATCCAGCTTGCCGAACCGGTGCAGTTGGGGAAATAGCAAGGCGACGACGCCCACCACGGCCAGCGTGCCGATGCCGCCGCTGACCGCCGAAAACGTGGCCCCAAACGCCTGGGCCACCGTGCCCGATTCTATATCGCCAACTTCGTTGGAAATCGAGATGAACATGCCGTTGATCGCCGAAACGCGGCCGCGCATGTGGTCGGGCGTGAGCAATTGAATCATTGAATGGCGAATTACCACGCTCACGTTATCCATCGCGCCTACCAAAAACAGCATCGCTAGCGAGAGCGGAAACCAAGTGGAAAAACCAAACACAATGGTCGCCAGGCCGAAGCCGGTCACCACCCCTAGCAGCGAGCGGCCTGCATGTTTCATCGGCGGACGATGCGAAAGCACGAATGACATGAACACCGCGCCCGCCGCCGGAGCAGCCATCATCACGCCGTATCCGACCGAGCCGACGTGCAAAATATCTTCCGCATAAATCGGCAGCAGCGCTACCGCAGCGCCAAACAGCACGGCGAACATATCAAGACTGCTGGCGGCCAATATGACTTTGTTTTGCCACACAAATCGCATTCCCGCCGCCAGATTTTCCCACGTGAACGGCTGCCGCTCGCTCGATCGACGGCGATCGCGCACCTGCGAAAGCATCGCGAAAAAACACAGAGCAAAGCTGGCGTCGCAGGCATATACCACGGCCGAGCTGTCGAACACGCCAATCAAAATGCCGGCTGCGGCCGGCCCCAACACCGAGGCCAACTGAAACGCCGCCGCATTCCAGGTGACCGCGTTCGTGAACACCTTTCGCGGCACCAGGTGCGGCAGGAACGAAGCCTTGGCCGGCTGCTGAAACGCCCGGGCCAATCCGGCGAAAAACAGGCAAGCGTACATCAGCCGCACATCACCGTGCAGTGCCGAAATGACTGCCAGACCCGCTGAGCCCGCCGAAATCACCAACACCGCCGTCATGATGATATATCGACGATTGAAGCGGTCGGCCGCGTGCCCGGCAATCAGCGCCAGACCCAAGACCGGCAGCACTTGCACCAGGCCAATGTAAGCCAGCGAAATCGGCGCGTGCGTCCGCCGATACACCTCCCGGGCCACGGCTGCCGATTGCATTTGCAGCCCCAAAATCGACAAGAAATTGCCGATCATGTACAGCCGATAGTCGCGAATCCGCAGGGCCGCATACGGATCGTGCCTGGCGTCGACCTCCTTATCGGCAGGGCTGGTTCGGTCGGCTTTCGATTCGGGGCGATCCATCGCCCGAAAGTTTACCCGATGGCTGCGCGTCTTGTCAGCCTGACGACCACCGCCATCGCGCCGATTCAGGCCAAGCCCTCACGTCGCGGACTCAGGCACCAGGGTCACGCCGCTGCGCTCGGCCACCCGTCCGATAATTGGGCAGCACTTGGGCACGTGCTGGTGCGGTCGCCGCCAGCGAGCCTGTTGAACAATTTGGCGTGGAACAGAAGCGCGCGAAAATTTGAAATCGAGGTGACAATGTTTGTGAAACGAGCCTGGAAAACAAGCCGTTTTTGAAAAACATTGTTCCATGACTGTCACACCGCAGCAGTGGTCCGTGGTCCGTGGTCATTCTTTCTCCCTCTCCCCTTGCGGGAGAGGGTCGGGGTGAGGGGTGCCGTGATCGTGCCTTGTTCTTTGCAACTGACAACGGATCAGGGACGACGAACGACTCGCACAAAAAATAAAAATCAAGGGTAAAGTGTTCGCGCAAAACCCTCGTAAAAACCAGCCTTTTTCGTCAAACACTTTGTCATCACTTTACCACGCCGTGCGCGACTGACAGGCGAGCGGATTTCTCACCACGGGAGACACAGAGACATAGAGAATGCATATCATTTTAATAGCCGCGATTGAACGCGGATCAACACAAATGCGGACAAGGCCCAGCAAACCGCCGGCGATCTGCAATACGATCTAACTTTGACTGCTTGAATTCCTGCCTCATTCGCGTTCGACTGCGTTGGTTTGCGGCCCCGTTCCTCTCCGTGTCTCTGTGTCTCCGTGGTTCAATTCCTGTGCCGGCGCGTAGTCCGACCCAACCTCGAGCGGCCAGACCCGAGGCTGGCAAACTATTACTGCTCACTTGTCAAAGACCGATCCCGTGGTACCGCAGGCCGGAACCCGCCGCGGGCAGGAGCCCATCGTTTCCGCGATGGCCAACATAGTGTACATAGGTATAAATAGTCAAGCTCCGTTTTAGGCCTTGCCACTTTTATTGTTCGGCAACCGATCCCCTTGGAATACTGCCACCGCCACTTGACAGGCAGTCGCTCTGGTCGCTAGCGCGACCCCGATCAGGTTCGCTTGGGTCGGGGCCACCCTGCGCAGAGGTCGAAGTGATTCAGCTCTAAGCCGGCGAGTGGGAGCTGAAGCCCGCCGGGAAATCGCAAAAAATCCCGAAGCTTTCCAACTTTGGCGCCTTCGACACCCCCAGAGTCAAAATGATGGCGCACAACAATCAAGCGGATTTCACACGCCGGAGGGGCGGCTAATGCGAGCCGCCGGAGACACGAAAAATCAAAAGGAATCACGAACACGTGAAAGCACGAAAATCCAGGCCGGGCGACTAACAGCGATTGCCCCATCCTCATGCGCCTGCACCAATCTTCCAGGCACTTAACAACGCAACCTCTTTCAGGGAATGGCCACCCGCGAAGAATCAAAAGCCATCACGAAAACTCGGGTGGCCCGGACAGACTTGTCCGGGCGGCGACAGCCGCAAGAGGCTCTTGGCAGGAGTTGGAGCCCTCAGATAGGTAACAAGCTGTGAACGCCTCTCGTCGCTACCGCGGGGCGGGGCGGCCGCAAGAGGCTCCTGGTCAGGATTCCAAGTTTTGAGTTGAGTAACGACTTCTCCGAACCTCTTGTCGCTAGCGCGACCCCGATACGGCTCCGCCTTTATCGGGGCCACCCAGCGTTCAGGGATAATAACGGTGCATTGGCGCAAAAAAAGACACGCCTGAAGGAGAGCAGGCGTGCCTTTTGGAGATTGTCATGCGTAACAAACCAACCGACAAATAACTAGACCAAGCGGCGGCGAGCAAATCCGACTACTCCCAAGGCACCCAACCCCAACAGTATCAATGACGCGGGCTCTGGCACGCCAATCGGCACATTCTGTCCACCTTGGGCATCTATCGTTGTAAAAGCAGTCTGAAAGTTCTGGTTTGTGTTTGCGAAATCATAATGAGCGGACCAATCACCACGAGGCTAAGCATGTCACCTCCACCTGTATCCGCCAGCTGAAACTGCTCAGTAGTAATTGTCTGCCAGTTGTTGCCCGTCAAATTGTACCCAATTTGATTATGCAATCCGGCAGCAGTCGGATCCGAGAACGAAGCGCCGAGACCGTCAAAATCACCATCGGAAACGTAAAGGGAGTTTCCAGGATTCTGCGCCGGCACAGCGTCGAGTTTTTGCGGGGCAAGAAGGCCAAAGCCTCCGCCGGTAATAACAGAATCCCACGTATTAGCCACTTTCCCGAAGTTTGGTCCAGTCGGCGAAGCTGGCTTGGCATTCGACAGGTTGTGGCCGATACTGATAATATCGAACTGCGCCCGGAAATACCACCATCGCCTTGAGAGCCGTCTGTGGTTCCTTGGGTTTGAATCTGGACGGCAACGTTCCACAGGCCGCCTCCTGCGTCGCTAGTAACCAACCTTGCGTGCAGCGTTGAAGCTTCGGCCGCAACAGCCGATAGTAACAAGATACCCACAACTGCTAAGACTTTACGCATGAGCTAACTCCTTGAATGTAATCCCCGATGTGCGGAAGCGTCATTTTAGATAGAACAAAAGAAGCATGTCAAGCAAGATAGACCGAGACGTTATCGACTTCGACGGCGTGCGATGCCAAGTAGTGAAATGGCGGCGAAACTGAACAATACACAGCTTGCTGGTTCGGGTACGGCAGCAACCTGCCCAGTACCACCAGTTTTCAAGAAGTTCTGCGACACCTGATTGAGATCGTTCTGGTTCACTACAGTGTCGGTAGTACCGGTGAAATTACCATTCGCCCAACCTTGGCCAGTCTTCAAAAAGTTCTGAGAGACGGCATTAAGGTCAAGTTGGTTTACGACGCCGTTCAAGTCCGCATCGCCGTAGTGAGTACCCACTGACGTTGGAACACCATTAACGTCGATCAACGAGCCAACCTCGTGGTCCATATCGGCCTGACTTACAAGAGCGTTTGAATCAGGGTTATTGAGCAAATTATCGTTTCGACCCAGAGCCGTAGCTTGAGCAAAAGTGAGGCCGTCTCGAACGTCGCCCCCTAGAATGTCGATATCGGAGGCATTGATGTTGCCGTCATGATTCAGATCACCGAGTCGGCCCAAGGTCAGGCTAATCGTCGCGGTGCCGTAACTGTAGAAGCTGGTCATGTCGGTCGTGACGCCGGTGGTCGATTTGGTGACGCCCAGACTGCCGGCGCTAAGGGTCAGGGTGGAAGCCCCGGCAGCGGCGGTGGTGGTGACGTTGACTTGGGCAACCCTCCAGGCGCCGTTCGTCGAGCCGTTGGGAACCTGTACGTTGAAGTACAGCGGATCACCGGTCTGGAAAGCATTGGCGGTAGATAAGCCAATGCTATTGCCGGAGTTGACCGGCGCGCCGGTTGGCAACGCCGCGTTGGCTTCCAAGTTGGTGAACGAGGTGGCGTTCCACTGGGTGTAGGTGCTGCCAGCAGTCGAATCGCTCACCGCGCTCCAGCGGTTCAAGCCGTTCGAGAGCGCGGGGTTGTTATAAAAAACCGAGGTGATGTTGGCGTTGGCCACGCCGGTGAGGGCACCGTTGATGGCCATGGCAGAGGCCCCGGTGGGGACATTGCCATTGTACGTGGTGGTGACGGGGGTGATGGCGTCGTTGGTGGCATCGGTAGTGCCGCCGGCCGACGTGACCCAGATGTACAACGTGCCCAGGGTGCCCGTGCCGGTAAGGTTCAGCGTGCTGCCGGCATTGGGATCTGTGGCGCTTGTGGAAAAGAAAATTGAATCGCCAGGTGTTGAGGCCCAGGTTGTGCCAACCTGAACTGCAATTGCACCGGCCACGACAGCGATCGCCATCCCCAACTTCAGGATGCTCTTCATAACTAGCTCCCACCTTTGTCTGCTGCTAGATGTTGTTTCTAAGGAAAAGTGACGCCCGAAACTCCCCCGACACGGCCATGCAGAACGTGGCCCGCTGGAAACTCCCTACAATCTAATGAGCCCCTACAACCGATGCAAGTACTTTGTTTTCAATCCCCCCGAAAAGACCAGAAAATTTTTGGGGGCCGAAAAACCCACAGACGCCCAAAACCAGAATTCCTCCCACTAAAAGGGCCAGCGCCGAGGGTTCTGGCACGGCCGCCAGCGAACCGGTGCCGGAGGCCGTAATTAGCTCTAATTCGAGCTGAATATCGAGATTGGTGACACTTCCGTCGCCGTTTAAATCGCCAATCTGGAGCAGCTCTCCGGCCAATAAACCGTGGTCCGTTTGGAATTTGTTAAGGTCGGCCAGGGCGCTAAGCATGGCCTGGATATCTGCGACGTTATCGACGCCGTTCAAGTCCCAATCGCCCGGCTTGTGCAGCGGCGAATTGATTTGATCTAATTCCGGCTGAATATCGAGATGGGTGATACTGCCGTCGCCGTTCAGGTCGCCAATTTGCAACAAATCGTTGGCCGATAAGTTGTGGTCGGTTCGGAATTTGTACAGGTCGGTCATGGCGGCGAGCATGGCCGGGACATCGGCGGCGTTCTGGACGCCATTCAAGTCCCAATCGCCCGGGGTCAGGAACGGCAAACCGAGACGGACGCGGTTCACATCGGCGGTCGAAAGCACATCGCCGTAGAGGCGGAAATCGTCCCCCAGGCCAACGTAGGCCTTCGAGAGGTCGGGGCTGTTCAGCAAGTAGGCCAGCGCACTGGTGAGCTGCACGGGGCCGGGCGTGGAGGGCGTTGCGCCCGAGTTCGCCGGATAGTCGGCAGTAAACGCCGGGGCAGTCAGAGTGTGCTCGACCACGTTATCGCCGATGTACATGTTTACAGTAGGATGCGGCTGCTGGTTGCCGGCGTCGGAATTGTACGTGACGGCGAAAAAGGTCCAATCGCTGGTGGCGGGCAACAGGCCGGTGAAATCTTGATGCACCACCGTGGAGACGACGCCGCTGAAATCGTCGGCTCCGCCGGCACCGTTGATTTTGAGCTGCAACTGGCCGTCGTACTCGTTGCTGTTGTAGAAGCCGTTGAAAACGCGAAGTTGCAGGCTGCCCGGGGTGTTCAAAGCGCCGTCGTAGCCGGCCGGGCCCAGGGTAAGAATGCGCGGCGTTCCGAACGAAACGTAATTAGAAAAGGCGGTATCTTTCAGCCAGCCGGTGATGGTGATTTTGTTCAAAGTGGTGGTCGTGATATCGCCAGCGCTGCTGGCAGCGGAGCCGCTGGAAGCAGAACTGTTATAGACGCCCAGCTGGGAATCGAGGGCAATATCGGCGGGCGCGCCGGTGGGGCCGCTGCCTGCGCTGCCATGCACCGTGGTGCCTTGCAGAGCGAGTGTGCCGCCGGGAAGCGCGCCGGTGTTGATGATGTCGGTGTCGGTGTCGGTATCGAAATTCCACTGATAGAGCGGGTCGTTGGCCGAGCCGCCGACGGCCAGGGAGATCGCAGGGCAGAGGGTCACTAAGGCCGTGAATAACGCCAGAGACAGGGTCGGTAACGGCGGGGCGCTGGTGCGCAGGGTGTTCATCGGTTGATTCTCAGCAGGGTGCAGGCGGCGAGTGAACACGGCTGAAACAGGGGAAGGGGCGGTCTCGAAAGGCAATTTCGACGTTGTCGAGCAAGGCTTTTGGGCGGAGACGCTCTTTGAGTTCTCCGTCACAGCCCCCTGTGCTGTGCAGAAACCCCTCTCTGGTCCGACGTGCAAGGCCCAATATACACAGAAAACGCGCGGTTTCCAAGGAAAATGGCGGCGGGTAGGGGTGAAGATTTGCAGAAAAGGTCGAAAACTCGACGCGGCCTCAGGCCACCGGCGCCGCGACGGAGACCGGCAGCCGCACCGAAAACACGCTGCCCTCACCGGGGGTGCTGGTGACGGTAATATGGCCGCCGTGGGCTTGCACAATGTGTTTGACGATGGCCAGACCCAACCCCGTGCCTCCCAACTTACGGCTGCGAGCCCGATCGACGCGGTAGAAACGCTCGAAGAGCCGGGGCAGATGCTCGGCGGCAATGCCGCAGCCGTGATCGCGCACGGAAACGACAATTTCTTGCGGGCTGGCTTGGGCCTCGACCACGACTTCGCGACCGGGTTCGCTGTATTTGATGGCGTTATCCACCAGGTTGATAATGGCCTGCTCGAACAGCGGGGGGTCCAGGTGGGCCAGCGCTTCAGGGTCGGCGTTGAGTGTGAGCCGAATGTTGCGCTCGCGGGCATTGGCTTCACAACCGTGCAGGGCGGCATCTAACACCGGATGCAGCGGCACTTCGGTGAGCGGCAAGTTCGCCGCTTCTTCGCTTTGTTCGATTTTCGAGAGGCTGAGCAAATCTTCGATGATGTTGTTCAGCCGGTCGGCATGGCTGGCGATGATTTTCAGAAATCGCCCGGCATCGGCCGGTTGAGAGATGGCGCCGTCGAGCAGCGTTTCGACGAACCCTTTGATCGAGGCGATGGGCGTTTTCAGCTCGTGCGAAACGTTGGCCACAAAATCGCGACGCAGATTTTCGAGTTTGCGATAGTGTGTGACATCGTTGAGCACAATGACCGCGCCCACGCTTTGGCCTGTGCCATCGCGCAGGGCGGTGCCGCGAACTTGCAGCACGCGATGGCCTTCGCCGTGCAGCACCACATCGTCTTCCACCGGGTCGGGCGATTCGAGGGCTCGCTGGAAAAAGCGGCGCATGTCGGCATTGCGAATCACTTCGTGCAGGTTGCGACCCTGCAAATCGGCCACGTTTCCGCCCACAAAACCGGCGGCGGCCGAGTTCAGTGTGATAATGCGCTCGTCGGAATCAACGGCCAACACGCCTTCGACCATGCTGGCCAATACGGCTTCTTGCTCGTGCCCCTGGCGCCCAATGCGGAGGCTGCGTTCCTCGATTTGCGTGGCGATTTTGTTGAGCGAAGCGGCCAAGGCAGTCAGTTCGACGAGGTCGGAGAGCGGCAGCTTGGGCATGGCTTCGCCCGTGGCCAATAGCTCTGCCCCGCGCAGCACCGGCTTCAAACGGCGAGCCGTGCGCCGCGGCTAACCACAGGCCAACCAGACCCGCAATGGCTGCGATGACAACCAGGCCGATCAACAACGATTGCAGCGACTGCCTGTAAACGCGTTCGATTTCTGCCGCGGAAGCGGAAGTGCGAACAGCGCCGATAACTCTTCCTTCGTGCCGCACGGGCACGGCGACGTACATGATGCGCTCGTTGCGGCTGTAGCGGCTATCGCGACCGGTGTTTCCTGCCAGCGCGGCGGCAACTTCCGGCCGATCGGCGGCGGTCTCCGCAGGTGCAACACTATCGCGGCTGTCGAACAGCACGCGGCCATCGGCAGCGATTAGCGTGATGCGCGTGCGCGTCGATCCGGCAATGCGCTGCGCGGTGTCTTGTGCGGCGGCGTAGTCGGCATTTAGTTGCGGGCCAGCGTCGGCGGCAACCAAATTGGCGGCGGCTTGAAGTTCCGTCCAGGAGGAATCGGAGAGCGCCTCGTCAAACGCTCGAGCCGCAAGCCAGCCCAAGGCCACCAGCGCCGCCAAGGCGACGATGAAGTATCGAACGGCAAGATGCCCCGCCAGGCGGTTGGGTTGCATGAGCAAAAATGACGAAATCCAAGGACGAAAGTTGACTGCCAGATTCTAGTTCGTCAAGCGGATTTCGTCATTCGTCATTGCTCCTTGAACCGATAACCCACGCCGCGGACTGTTTCGATGTACTGGCCGTATTTGCCCAGTTTTTTCCGCAGGCCGACCACTTGCACGTCGACCGAGCGCTCGGTCACGGGGTAATCTTCCCCTTTGACGGCATCGACAATTTGGGCCCGGGTGAAGGCCCAGCCCGGTTTGCGGGCCAGAAAATGCAGTAGCCTGAATTCGGTATAGGTCAGCTCGACCGCCTTGCCATCCAGCAAAACTTCGTGTCGGCCAGGGTGAATGATGAGTTCGCGAATGCGAATCGATCCGGAATCTTCGTCGGCGTCTTTCGAGCGCCGACGCAGCAGGGCTTTAATGCGGGCCAATAGCACCCGCGGGCTGAAGGGTTTGGTGAGATAATCGTCGGCGCCCAGCTCCAGGCCGGAAACGACGTCGGCCTCTTCGCTTTTGGCTGTGAGCATGATAATGGGAATTTGCTGCGTCTTGGGGTCCGACTTCAAGAGCCGGCAAACCTCCAGCCCATCGACGCTGGGCAACAGCAGATCGAGCACGATGAGATCGGGCAGCGATTTGCGGGCCTCGGTCAGCGCTTCTTCTCCGGTGCCGACCCCGTGGACACGGTAACCTTCTTTGGTGAGGTTGTAGTTCACCAGTTCGAGCAAATCTTCCTCGTCGTCGACCACAAGGATTCGTTCCCGGGATATGACACGAGGTTTAGCCATCATGACTGCGTTCAAGCGAATTCCTCCGGGCGGCGGTTCGGCCGATCGAGAGTAAGAAGATCCATGCATCGACGAAGCTACCACGTGCAAGTTAGGATTTGGTTAGCAGCAAGTGTGGATCGGATTGCTGGCAAAAGCCGGGCCGGATGTAGGCAATCGCGAGCTGCGATAGATTATCTAAAGGGCCGGCGATTTGGACAACCAGAGCGGAGGTTTGTTCTTTATTGGTGGTTTGTCATTTTTGCTGCTTCCGCACTTCTTAGCCTTCGAGCATCCGAATCGCGTTTCGTCTTCACTGCGCATGCGTTTTCTTTGGGAAACCCTGGTGCATCTGCCGGCATGGGCATTGGTCCTGCTGGTGCGCGTTTATCAGTGGACGCTGAGTCCTCTGATTGGCCGGCAGTGCCGCTTTCAGCCGACGTGCAGCAATTACTTCATCGGCGCGGTGCAGAAATATGGTGCGGTGCAGGGTGCGGCGAAAGGCGTGCTGCGGATTTGCCGTTGCCATCCGTGGCATCCAGGCGGCTACGACTCGCCGTAGGCAAGATTCTATTCGCAGCGTTCAGAAAACCGCGCGCGTCACATTCGCCATCCAGCGATCCGGGCCCCAGCAACTAACAGCAGCATCACCGTCGCCGGCTCTGGCAGTACGAAATCGAGCCGTGGCCTGGGCTGGGCCGCAGTCCATCAGCGGAGATCCTGGCCCGCAATCGCCTCGACCAGCGGATTGAAGCGTTTCAACAACCGGTGCCTGTTCCAAGTTCAATTCTCCAAATTCGGCTGACAGAACTCGACCCTTCTAGCAGTGACGTCTTCCGGCCCCAGCACTGCCCGCCGCGAAATCCAATTTAAGAGGTAATTTGCTGCGGTGTTTTCCAGCCCGATGTAAACGACGGCGAGATGGAACCAGTTGGTAATTGTTGATGGCATGGGTCCCCATCTCAACACTTTTGATAGAGTTTTTTGCCGCCTTTTTCGGCTGAGATTCGCTGTTGATTCCCAATTTGAACGACATGAGGCATGCTCGGCTTTCCCTATGTAGGAGCCTTTTCTTTCGCTGCTTGAGGGGGCAGGTCGAATCTGGTAGCGTCTTGTTGGTTCTCCCGCGACTTCTTTTCTGGTTGGGCTGGCCCTCGGCTGATCTGTGACCCATCCGACTGTTGCGTATGAAGGGATTGCCTTGATGCCGGAGTCGTCTCAACTCAAAGAGGATCAATCAACTCTTTCAATCGGGAAAAGTGCTATGTCCTCAGCGTACAACAGCATTAAGGAAGCGATCGTCGACACGACGTCGCACCCGCCGTTTGCCATTCAGGCCAACTATAAGGGAGGCGGCGCGCGTTCTTTTTGGCCGCACGTCATCGGCACCAGCTCGAATCCAACGACTGGGAACCCAGAAGAAATTGTTTTGTGCTATCAATATGGTGGAAACACCCAGGGTCCGATTGCCCTGCCCCATCCGAATCGCGAAAACTTCCGCTGCTTCAAAGTGGCATCGCTAACCAATGTCGCAAAAATCCCGTTCAACGAGACGTGGACGCCTTTTAAGTTGAAACCGAAACATGTGAAGAGGCAAAACTGCGTGGACACGCCAGACGTGTATCGGTAATGCCGTTGATTATCAGACGTCAAGCCGCCACCGGCGATGCGGCTGACTCGTAAAGAGTTCGTTAGCATGGAGTTTATCCGCAAATGTGCGCTCAACTACTTTTTGCCGATGTTGATGGTGATGTTCGAGCGGCGTATGGTCCAGCAATTGAACGCGCTGGAACGGGCTGTTCCAATACCGACGCCGCGGCGGTGTCGGCCGCGCAGGCCAGACTGGCTGCAGCTTCGGTACGTTGTCAGCAGCGAAAAGCGATTTCCAACAACGGCGGAAAGTACTATGGAGTCGCCAAGCCGACGTCCGAAGAAATGGTTCCCATCCACTGCGCCGCGGGCGAATTCGACGGGCTTGTGACGCGGAATCATTATGGTTGCCTGGTGTTGAACGCAACGCGGGCACTGTTTATCGATGTCGATGCCGATGACGCAGAAGGCGGGGAACTTTTGGCAAGCGAGAATGCACTTCCGATGCAGAGCCGCTGGCGACAAATGCTCAACGATTTGCGCCTCGTTTTGCAGTGCGAAACCCACGAAGGGTTTCGCGTCTATCGGACGGCGGCGGGCTTCCGCGTACTCGCCACAACCAGCGAGTTCCAGCCAGGTTCGTCGGAATCAACTTGTCTGATGTGCGCCGTCGGCGCCGATGCCGCATTCATCGAACTGTGTGCCTCGCAGCGCAACTTCCGAGCGCGGCTAAGCCCCAAGCCATGGCGATGCGGCACAAACCTTCCTCCCGATTCCTATCCACGTAAATCTCCCGCTGAGCAGCAGCGGTTTAACGCGTGGAGACAGGGATACGATCTCGCTTGCCAGCACCGCGCCACCTGCCGATATCTGGGGCACATTGGCCCGAGCAGAATTCACTCTCGCATCGCGCCGATTGTTCAACTGCACGATCGCGAAACCAAAGCGCTCCAGTCTCTTGAGCTCGCCTGATGTTGCTTGATTGCAATCAGGTCAGTGCGTTTCCGAAGTCATGACATTCTTCTGTGCCGCGAGCCATTCCGACTGCGAAAGCGCGGTGACCATGCCGTTTTCGTCCACTCGCAATCCGGACTTCGCCTGCGACCACTCCAGCGTGGCGCGTTCAAGTTTGAGAGGCTCGCCAATGAACCTCGCCGTGCGAACATCGGCGCGGTCCCAAAATACGGTGTGCTGCGGGGTGCGGCGAAAGGCGTGCTGCGGATTTGCCGTTGCCACCCGTGGCATCCAGGCGGATATGACCCGCCGTAAAACACTGTACTGACCCGAAGCGCAAGCGAGGCTCACCGGCGAGCGCCGGACCTTCCTGAATACGAATGGCATGCCGCGCAAGCCATCGCCAGGCTTCCCAAACTAAAGAGCCAACCGGAAGCCAACTCGGGCACGGCTACGGCCCCCGCTCCGCCGGCGCTGCCGGCCAGTTGATTCAGAAAGGCAGGAATATCGGATTGGTCGACCATGTTGTCATGGTTGATGTCGGCGAGGGCCAGCAAATCGGCATCCGACAGTCCGTGGTCCGTCTTGTAGGTGGCCAGATTCGACTGGGCATCAAGCATCGCCTGAATATCGGCATTGGTTACCGTTCCGTCCAAATTCAAATCACCCAATTGCGGATGCAAAGCGGCGAAAAATTGCTGTTCGTTCCATTCCAGAACTTTTACCTGTGCGCTGGCCGAACCAAGTCCCATGGGCTGATAGAACAGGTCTAAGATTCCTTTGGACTTCCATAACGCGGAATCGTATGTCGGTTCATACGTGCCTAGGTTCACATTGTCGAGCGTCCGGTAATTCCAATTGGAAATGGTGTTGCCGGTCATCAGGTCTTCCGTGTAGGCCAAGACCAGGCTGTTGTTAGGATCCTTGTTGTTCGGATTGTTCGCATCTTTGTAACGCATCACGACCAGCACCCGGTTTTGCTTATCGACTAGCACAATGGGTCGGCCCAGGTCGCGAACATTCGCTCCGGAATAATCCACCGAGGTATCTGAAGTGCGATTGCTCACTTGCGAACTGCGCCACTGCGTTCCGTCGTAATAAACCAGCATGTACTGCCGATTTGGATTGCCCGAGCCCGTGGTCGCCGAAGTGGCCGTCCAACCCGGGCGAAGTAAGTCGCGACGATGGGTCGGTCGTTCATATCGACCGCCATCGTGGTTTGATTGATGAAGCTATCGCCTTGTGGGATGTTCCAGACCGTTTGAGCAACCGAGGCCACCGGGCTGCCCGATTGAATAATTGGCAGTGTGTACTGCGTTGTGCCCCCTTGCTTGTACCAGGTGGTTCCGTTATCGGGCGACTGGGCAAACATGATGTTCGAGTTGGTCTGCCAGTTTGGGCTTGCTCGCCAGGTCCAAGTTGTCAGCAAACTTCCCTGCGAGTTGTACACGAAGCCGTTGAGATAGGCGTTGACGCTGGTCAATTGACCGTTGATCATCTTCGTGTTGGTCCACGTGCCGGTCGTGGGATTGTAAACGTCGAGATACTGATCGCCGTTGCCCGAGCCTCCGCCAGCGCCGCCATTGCGGTAGGCAAACAACAAGTTGTTCGTACCGGGAATGTTGTTAAACTCGGGGTAGGTAACTTCGTTGGTGGTCGTACCGCTGCTGGGGAACAACGTGGGAGCATTGGCCGCGGTTTTTTGTGCAAACGTCAGTGCACTAAACGTGCTGCCGTTCACCAGCTGGTTTGAGATGCCGTAGTTCAAAACCACGTTGTGCATGTCCCACGAGATGTGCATTTTGCCGGCGCTATCGACGCCCAGAGCAATCACGTTGTGGTCGTCGCTAATATCCGTAATCGAAATGCCAGTATTAATGGGCGCGGCCCAGGTGCTAGTTCCCAGCGTGCGCCGGCTGACATAAATCGAGTTGCTGCCCGTCACAGTCGGTCCGTAGTACGCGATGTACTGATAGTCGCCGACAGTAATCAGATTGTTGTGGGCGATCGCGCAGCTATTGGTATCGCCCGTGGCCCAACCATAGTTCGACGTGTTGTTTGATACGGAAGTAAGTGTGGTGACAATTGTCACAGCCTTAGCCTGCGGAAGGCCGAGCGCAAGCACCAAGTGCGCCGTGACGGTGCTGCAGGCAAGAAAACGAAAACGGCGACCGATCGAAACGCTGTTCCTCATGCCAGAATGTGTGCCTCCCTTACTGCGGATCTGGCCCACTCCCCTCCGCAGTTCATGTTCTTCATTCACTCTATGCAGCTTGCCGCCGTAGGGCTACTGTCCATCGCCTACAGCCGCTTGCCCACGGCCGCTGCAAAAAAATTGCGGACAGTGCCCGACCGGTTCCGATCGAGGCGCTGTCCGCAGTAAATTCAAGCCTAGTTCACAGCCGGTGGCTGCCAAGTGTCACGGTCATTTGCGGCGAGTCCGTGCTACACCAAGCAAACCCATTGCTCCCAACATGCACAGCACGATCGTCGACGGCTCAGGCACGAAGATGAAGTCGCCGGCACCGCGGGCCACGTTGCTGATGCGCACTTCGTCGATCAGGCCGTTCAGTCCTTCTTGAGAACCAGCCGTGCCAACCACGCGACCTTCATTGCCGATCACCAAGGACAAAGGATCGGCAGAGTCGGGCCGTTCGACCGTGTTGGTGCCGATGAGGTTTGCCTGGGTACGAGAAGGATCGACTCGCGTCCAGTAAACGTTGTTGTTTGTGCCGTCGAAGCTGAGGGCCACATGGAACCATTCATTGGCAACGAAGGCGTCGGGACCCGTTGTCGGGATCGCAATGTTGTTGAAGCTCGCTGCCCCCGAACCAATCCAGTTGAATTCAATATTGCCGGTGGCGGTGATCCTAAATTGAAAACCTCGGGAGGCAGTGGCCAAACTATTGTCCGTCGCGATGATTTCCCGATTGCCACTGGTTATGCTTGGCAAATTCAGCATTGCCTCGAGCGTAAAGGGAAAATTGGGGCCGGCGCCAAGGATGGAGGTCGAGTCAGCCAAGCGGTCCGTCGTGACGGGGCTACCGTCGTCGAGCAGAAATGCGGCGTCGCCGCTCATATCCACGCCCAGGCCAACTCTGCCGGCTGTGCTTGTGCCATTGAGAGCTGCCATGTTCGCGGCATTGCCGAAGCCAGAGAAGCCGGGCGAACCGAGGACGTTTGTCACGGTCGGCTGATTCACGCCGTCGCCGGCGAACGGGTCTCCATCGTAAGAGATGGCGGCAAAGCCGGCTGAGCCTGAATTGGCGGCGGAACTGGCGCCCGCTGCTTCGTTAAGGTGATAGAGATAGATAGTGTTGGCATCGGCCGTGTAAGGCCCGCTGATCGCGGCCGATGAAGTGCGAACGACACTAAGAAGTGCCATCGCCAGCGCGGCGATCATAGAAATGCGCTTAACCAACATTAGCGAACCCTCCGCTTGCCTAGGTGAATCTCAAGGTGGCTTGCACAACGATGTGAAACCAAGGTTGCCCGTTGCCCCTGCCAATCGTCCGAAATGGCGTCCGTTGCAGCAGTATCTGTATACACTCCAATCCCAGCGATCAATTTAGTTTGTTGCACAAGCGGCTGCAACCAATATTTAGACGTTTCGTCGATTTTTAGGATCGGGCCAACGTGGATCATGCCCACCCGTGGCGATGTCACATAGCCAGCGGTATGCTTAAAGGCTTTCCCTCAATGTCTTTCCGCGTTGCACGGGAGGTCAGAGCATGCCGCTGCTGATTAGAAACGGCGAAATTGTCACCGCTTCCGAGCGTTACAAGGCCGACATTTGGTGCTCGGGCGAGACCATTACTTCCATCGGGCCCAATCTCCCGGCGCCGCCCGGCGCGGAGGTGATCGATGCGTCGGGCAAGTACGTGTTCCCGGGGTTCATTGATCCGCACGTTCACATTTACTTGCCATTCATGGGCACATTTGCCAAAGACACCTACGCCTCGGCGAGCCGAGCGGCGCTGGTCGGCGGAACAACGACGCTGATTGAAATGGTTTGCCCGAGCCGTGCGGACGACCCGATCGATGCGTACGAACTTTGGAAGTCAAAAGCCGCCGGCCAGTCGGCATGCGATTACGCCTTTCACATGGGCGTGACCCGGTTCAACGACCAAACACCGGATCAGCTGCGCAAAATCGTCGACGACGGCACGGCTTCTTTCAAAGTTTTTTTGGCGTACAAAGGCGCGTTTGGCGTCGACGATTCGGAGTTGTTTCACACACTTTCACTGGCCAAACATTTGGGTGTCATTGTGACCGCCCATTGCGAGAACGCCGAAGTCGTGGCGCAGTTGCAGCGGCGTTTGCTGGCCGAAGGAAAGACGGGGCCGGAGTGGCACGAACCGTCGCGCCCGCCGGCGGTGGAAGCGGAAGGGGTGCATCATTTGGCCACATTCGCCGCGCTCACAGGCGCTAGCGTGTATGTCGTTCACACGTCGAGTGAGGACGCGTTGCGTGAAGCGCAGGCTGCGCAGAATCGCGGCATCCGCATGTGGGTTGAAACGGTCATTCCGTATCTGGTGGTCGATCGCAGCTACGCCGAGAAACCGAATTTCGAAGGGGCCAAGTACGTGATGTCGCCGCCGCTGCGCGAAAAACATCATCAGCACTTATTATGGAACGCGCTGCGAACCGGCCTCATCAGCACGGTCGCCACCGATCATGCGCCGTTCGATTTCAACGGCCAGAAGGAAATGGGCCGGGGCGATTTCACGAAAATCCCCAATGGCATTCCCAGTGTCGAAGATCGTGTGAATTTGCTGTACACCTACGGCGTCTGCAAAGGTCGCATCGATTTGCACCGCTTCGTCGATTCCGCCAGCACGCAGGCCGCAAAGCTGTTCGGATTATTTCCACGCAAAGGCACGATCCAACCCGGTAGCGACGCCGATCTGGTGATTTACGACCCCGCCTACCGCGGCACGATCTCCGCCAAGACACAGCAGATGAACGTCGATTACAGCGCCTTTGAAGGCTGGCGGCAGGAAGGCCGCCCCAGCGCCATCACCGTCCGCGGCAAAATTCAAGCCCGCGACGGCAAATTCACCGGCGAGCAAGCCCGCGGCCAGATGCTGAAGCGCGAACCGACGCATGGGTGAAAATCTGACGGTTCTAAAATCGTCGAGATATAATTGAAGCGCTGGCTTAATCAGAACGAACGAAATGATCTAAGGCCGAGCGCGAAATGGGCCGCCCAAATAAAACGCACACTGTGCCCCAAATGATGATTAGGCGATTTGCCGGATCTGACGGAAAGCTAGTCGAGCTAGTCAAACCGGAACTGAGTCTCGGCACGCGGCGTCGCAGTCCAAAGGGAATAATGTTCAAGAATGACCACTACCGGGATTTTATCGCTGATTTGGATGAAGAGCTTCTGAAGCCTATAGAACAGAAATTTGCAAAGTATTGTCCTTTAATGGCGGATGAGGTAAAGGCGAAATTGATCCCACCGGATAGGGGTTCAGCGTTTATCGAATGGGTTGCGGCAATGTTGGTTCGCACCGACGCATTCGTATCCTTTTTTCACGCTGTTGCCGACAAAATGGAGGACGGTTTTGAAAAACTCCTTTATCGTCGGTTTCGGAAGGAGATGCAGAACGACGCTCGCACTTTCATGTTCCATGACTTTGTTGATCTCCTTACTCGCGAGAATTATAGATGGAAGGCCCTCAACTTTCCCAGCAACGTGTGCGTCGTGCTCACTGACAATCCTGTCTGTCAAACGAACGGCTTAGGCATCGGGGGACAGGTAACGATTGTGCCGCTTTCAAAGCACCGTGTAATGTTTGGAGGTCAAAAAGAGGCGATTGATGAAATGAGGAATATCTCTATAGGCGAGTTGAACCACTTTCTTGCCGGTTGGTCAGAGCGTCGGTCTTTGCGGCTGACAGATCAACGCTCCAAAGTGTCTTGCGGTATCTTTCTGGGCCGTCGGATCACTGCGCGTCAGCTCGCCGTCCATTTTTCGGTTCTCTGGAACGCCTCAAGCAATGCGATAAACTACCTCAAACGCCTGATGGCTGGTGGGAACAGCATTTGGAGTCGTACGGTCGAACCCGTCTCGATCAATTCACACGGAGCAGCCGTCCATTTGTTAGCCGGAAAAAGCATTCTAGTTGACGCAGCAGCATCAAATGACCACTTCAAACCACAAGCCGCGTCGTCCGAAATCCACCATCGAAGAAATTCGCCAGCGGTTTGACAATGAAGTCGATCGATTTTCGAATCTCCAAACCGGACAGTCGGCCACGGTTGATGCACCGCTATGTTTGGAGCTGGTGGCAGAAGCAGCGAAGGCGACAAATCCGCAGGCCAAGCGGCTTTTGGACATCGGCTGCGGGGCGGGGAATTACACACTGAAAGTGCTCGAGCGGCTGCCAAATTTGGAGGTCACGCTGATCGATCTCAGCAAGCCCATGCTCGATAAAGCCCTGGATCGCATTCGGGCCGTCAGCACGGGCAGCATCCGCGCCATTCAAGGCGATATGCGGGAAGTCGAACTGGGGGAGGCGGCCTTCGATATTATCGTCGCCTCCGCTACGCTGCATCATTTGCGAACCGACGACCAGTGGCGAACCATGTTCGCGAAGTTGCACAAGGCGCTGGTTCCCAGCGGATCGATCTGGATTTTCGATCTTATCGATTACGAACTGTCCGGCGTGCGCGAGATGATGAAACGGCGCTACGCGGAATACCTGGACGCGCTAAACGGACCGGCTTATCGAAAAGAAGTGTTCGATTACGTCGAAAAAGAAGACACGCCCAAGCCGCTCGCGTATCAGTTGGAGTTGCTGCGGTCGGTCGGCTTCCACACCGTTGAAGTGCTGCACATGAATGCGTGCTTTGCAGCGTTCGGTGCCGTCAAGTAAGTAATTGGCAGGACCAATAAAAGCGGCGGAATGCGCGCTCGCGCATTCCGCCATTAGATAACAACAAACGATCCCAGCAATCTGCAAGCAGGCTGGTCGCAATTCACTTTCCTGCTGAAGACCTCAGTTCTTTTTGCCGCCAAAGCCGGCGCCCGGCCGGAATTGCAGCTGCGAAACGTCGAACTTCTTGCCTTCCAGTTTTTCCAGCTTGGTTTTCTGGTCGGCCGTGAGCGCTGCCATCGTTTTCTCTTTTTGCTCGCCGCGCAGCTTGTTCATCGCCTCGAACATGCCTTGGAAGTCTCCCTGATTGTTGTCGCGGATTTCCTGCATCTTCTTTTGATTATCTTTCGTCATGTCGTCGAGGGTTTTTTTCTGATCGGCCGACAGATCAATTTTCTCGGCCACATCAGGACGCATCAGAGCGCCCACCAGCGACATACCACCCGAGTCCATCGCCCACTGCAAACTGATTTCATCCAATCGTTCCATTTGCGGCTTTTGCAAAAATTCCGTGATCTTCTTGCGGTTGGTCGTCGCGCGTTCCTGTAACTTTTTGATGCGTTCCTCGGGCAAGGCGTCCCGGAGGTCTCCCATTGCGTCGCGATTGGCTTGGCCCATGTCGCCCACTTTCGACTTTTGTTCTTCGGTCAGCGTCAACTCTTTCTGGACCGGCTCCATGCTGATCAAGAACGTGGGGTCGCCACCCATGCCGCCGAACATGCCCATGCCGCGCCCGGACCACCCTGGGGTTGAGCCTGAGCCACCGACACCGATGCCGCAACCAGCACGGCAACACCGACCTTCAGACAAATTGATTTTGTGTTCATAACGATCCTCCAAGTGCAGTGGGACAATGGACGAACAATTAGTGCGACGAAATGTGCAGCTGTCCCCCGGCAGGCCGCACAGAACAAGCGCAGAATCTATCAGCTTCGACGTGAGATGTCTAATGTCTTACTGATTTTGAGCGAGCAAGGCATGGCGAAGAAACATTGGCAAGCAAACGCCGCCGAATCGGCTGCAAAACCTCGCGGAAAACGTCTAATTGCCGTTGGGTTGCGGGCCGCCCCCTGGAGGCTGACCACCAGCCGGCGGCTGTCCGCCACCTCCTGGGCCGCCTTTGCCACCGCGTGGACCGCCGAAGCGGGGCATCATTTGAGACAAATCGAGCTCAAATTTCTTGCCTTGCATCGTGTCGAACCTTTCCCGTTGTTCCTTCGTTAGCACGGCGAGCGCTTTTTCTTTGCGATCTTTATTAATGGCGGCCATCTTTTCCTGCATTTCACCCGGTCCAAGTGCGCCGCCAGAGAACGATTCTTGAATCTTCGTACGGCTTTCAGTCGCCAGATCTTCCAGCGACTTTTTCTGGCTGTCGGTGAGCTTCAGTTTTTCCGCAACATCTGTCCGATCAAGCGCTGTCGCGCCGGCCACTTGAATGCTAATTTTGTCCAGACGGCCCAGTTGCGGCGGGAGCAAAATCGCTTCGACGCGTTTTTTATTCTCCTTCGCGCGTTCTTCCATCTTCTTCGTGCGTTCCTCCCGCGACAAGTTACGAAATTCCGCGAAGAAGGCGCATGCCTTCCTCGCTGAGCTTCGTAAGGTCGGCCTTTTGCTCGTCGCTGAGTTCCAATTCTTTCTGCACCGGCTCGAGCGATAGCAACATGGTGGGGTCAGCACCCAATCCGCCGCCAAATCCGCCCGGCCCGCGACCTTGTCCTGGGCCCGGCTGAGCCAGCGCGGTTGAAGTCCAAACCGCTGCAAGTATTGCAATGATACCGATCAGAAGATTTCGCGAAGCATGCATGAAAAAGCTCCTATTCATGTGGTCGTCGATTCGGCGCGATCGCCAAAGTTTACTTCATCCGCGAGCCAGTGCGTCGGATTGTTTCACAAAATCGTCGCCACGCCATTCGTGATCGGCCCGCACCACTTTGCCGTCCTTTGTGGCTGCCGCGGCCTTTGCCTTGCGAGCTTCCGCCTGGCGATGCACCAAGTCGTAGTGCGTTGTGAAGTATTGCAGGCTGTGTCCTTTGAAATCGGCGAGCGATTTGAAGCCGTGGCGATCCATGAAGGCCGAGAGTTCCTTCGTCATGTCGTGAATGCAACGGTAGCCGACTTTCATCACGTAGGTGCAAACCTGCACCGTGTCGCAGCCGAGCAAGATGAACTGGGCCGCGTCGTTGCCGCTTTCGATGCCGCCGATTCCTGAAAGCGTCCGGCCGGGGAATTCTTTTTTAATGACCTGCGCCACTTCCATGCACATCCGCAGCGCGATTGGCAGCACGGCTTTGCAAGAATATCCGCCGGGCGTAGTGTAACCTTCAACGTTCGGCTCCGGCCGCAGCGTTTCTAAATCGACGCCAATCACGCTGCGAATGGTGTTAATGGCGCTAATGCCTTCGCAACCGGCTTTCAGTGCTGCCCGTGTCGGGTCTTCAATGTGCGTCACGTTCGGAGTCATTTTCGCCCAGACCGGCACTTTCGCGGCGCTCATCACCCATTTGCAAACTTCTTCCAGGATTTCCGGGTTTTCCCCCATCGCCGAGCCCATCCGCCGTTCCGGCAAACCGTGCGGGCAAGAAAAATTGCACTCGAAGGCATCGACGCCGGCGTCCTGGCAGCGCTCCACAATTTCGACCCAAGCGTCTTTGCTGAATTCCTCCATGATGGAAGCGATCAACACCCGGTCCGGATATTTATCTTTGACCTGCTTGAACTCTTCGATCCACGTTTCAAACGGCCGATCGCTAATCAGCTCGATATTTTCCCAGCCGATAATCTCCTTCGAATCTGCCGTGCGCAACCGCCCATACCGCGGCTGCACGTTGATGACCTTTTCGGCATCGAGGCTGACGGTCTTGCAAATGACCGCCCCCCAGCCTTCATCAAACGCCTTGCCGATAACATTCGCATTCGTCCCCGGCGGCCCGGAACCGATGACGAAGGGGTTGGGAAGTTTGAGACCGTTGACGATGGTGGAGAGGTCGGCCATAGGTTTGTCAGTGGTCAGTTGTCAGTAATCAGTTAGTTCATAAATCCGCGACCGCTGGTTGCGCTGGACTCAACCTGGGGATTCTTTTAATGCCACTCGTTCTGGTCGCGATTTCGAAGCAGCACGCGTCGTTTCTTGCTGGCGCTCCGCTTGCCTCGCTTGCGGCTAATAGCCGGCAATTTGCCCATCATGCTGTCACCCCAAACGTCGAGGCGATTTGGATTTGTTTCACCTTTTTTCATTCCAGGCACATCCAAGCCATGAGGAAAAACCAAACGGCAATCGATACGATACCGATTCCGAACACCAAAGGAAAACTCGATTTTTTAGTAGCTCCGGGTTTAGATACTACGGAAGCTCCGTTCGGATCGGGATGAGTGGACATCCAAACTTGCACGCAAAACCAGGCAGCGAAGGACGCGAATCCGATTCCGAATGTCAAAAACAAATACGTCTTCTTAAATGCTCCGCGTTGTAATACCGCTGAGGACGGTTCACGGGGATTGTAATAAACAGTCACCTTTGCACCGGCAGGATATCGGGCAACGTATTTGTTCGCGTAAGTAGTATCGGTTTCCGAATATGCATCGCCTAAAAAGACACGTGTCCCGACAAAGTCACGGCCATCAACGCGATAGGCATAACGAATGGCGGGAGAAAAGTGCGTTCCGTCCGAGTCGCGTGTGGATTTGATCGTTGATTCAGTTACCTCTCCTTCAGCGGCGATCCAGGAAATACTTCCCCAGGCATTCCAAATTTGTATGAGTCCATAAATAGAAACTGCAAGTCCCACCAAAATGAACATGTAACCAATGATGTAAGCCCCGATGTATTTCATGGGACAGTCGCTACAGTTTTATCGCGTTTTATTTTCGATATCGCCGAGCACCTCATCCAAGCAATCCACCAGAAAATCCGCATCATCTTTCGTAATGCACATCGGCGGTTTGATGCGTAGCGTATTGCCAAACAAACCGCCCTTGCCGATGATCAGGCCGCCTTCTTTGCATAGTTCCAACACATCGACGGCTTCGCTGGCGGCCGGCTCTTTGGTTTTGCGGTCGCGCACCAGTTCGACGCCCAGCATCAGGCCCAGGCCGCGCACTTCGCCGATCAAGCGGTGACGTTGCTGCAATTCGTTCAGCCGGTTCTTCAAATGGCCGCCGACATTCTTGGCGTTCTCTTGGATGTTTTCCTGGTCGATCACTTCCAGTGTCGCCAGGCCTTGGGTCATCGAAATCGGATTGCCGCCGTAGGTGTTGAAGTGGATGCGGTTCTTCATCATCTTGGCGATTTCCGGCCGTGTGACGCAGGCCCCCAGCGGGGCGCCGTTGCCGATGCCTTTGGCCATCGTGACCAAGATCGGGCGTGACGCCGAAATTCTCGAAGCCCCAAAAATGGTCGCCGGTGCGAGCAAAGCCCGTTTGCACTTCATCGGCAATGCACAAGCCGCCGGCTTTGCGGACGATGTCGTACACAATGCCGAAATACTCGGGCGGCGGAACCACCGTGCCGCCGACGCCTTGAATCGTTTCGGCAATGAAGCACGCCACTTGTCCGCTGGTTTCGTACTTGATGACGTTTTCAACATCGTGGGCACACTTCAGCCCGCAACTGGGATATTCCAAACCGTACGGGCAGCGGTAGCAGTACGGTGCCAGCGCGTTCTTCACGCTGACGGTGGGATTGGTTTTGAACTTCCACGTGCTGTGGGCGGTGAGCCCCATCGTGGCCTGCGTGCCGCCGTGGTAGCCGTTCCGCAGGCTGATGACTTCGAAATTGCCGGTGAACTCGCGAGCTGAAAGCAATCGCAACTTCATTCGCTTCGCTGCCGGAGTTGGTGAAGTAAGAGACCGAGAGATTGCTCCCCTTCGGCATGTGCTCGGCCAGTTTCTTGCCGAACTGGCCGATCGTCGGATGCAGATAAATGGTGGTGATATGCTGGAGCTTGCCGACTTGCTCGCGCACTTTCTCGACAATCTTCGGATGGCAATGCCCGACCGAAACCGTGACGATGCCGGCGAACGCATCCAGGTACTGCTTCCCCTTCTCGTCCCATAAGTACTGCATGTGCCCTTCGACCACCAGCAGAGGCTCTCTGTACGAGGTGATGAGCCCCGGCGTCAGATAAGTTTGCCGCAACGCGAGAACTTCTTCCCGGTTGGGGCCGCTGTACGGCGTAGGCTTGTGATTCGACTTGGGCAAAGCGGCGCGAGTCTCGGTGGCCACGGCGAGCCTCCAGCATTTGGCGATGGCATTCTTGGAGAATTGAATTCAGCCTGGATTCTAGCCATTGCCGTTGACCTCTGCCACCGCACTGCGTTTACTGAAGGCCGGCAGCAAATCAAAAACTGTCAGGTGGTACGAGGTCGTTTGAACGACGAACACTAAATCATGTCGCCAACCACTGCCGCATCCACTTCCGCGAAAACGCTCGCTGCCGATGGCATCGTCGAACTGGCCGATCCGCCGCTGGGATCGCCGTTTTTCAGCGCCGACATGGCGCCGGTCAGCCGCGCCAGCCGCCACTGGGGGATGAAAGACATTGCCGTGCTGTGGATCAGCATGTCGGCTTGCGTCACTACCTACACCCTGGCATCGCAGCGGATTTCTGAAGGAATGAATTGGTGGCAAGCGGTGCTCACCATTTTCTTGGGCAATATCATTGTGCTGATTCCAATGATTTTGAATGCCCATGCCGGGACCAAATACGGAATTCCATTTCCTGTTTATTGTCGTGCTAGTTTCGGCATTCTGGGCGCGAACATGCCAGCATTGTTGCGGGCGTTCGTCGCCTGCGGATGGTTCGGCATTCAAACTTGGATCGGCGGTTGGGCAATTTACAAGATTTTAGAACTGTATTTCCCAGCTTGGAAGGATTTGCCGCTGATCCCGATGCTCGGCATCAATGTGCCGGAGCTGATCTGTTTTTTCATCTTTTGGTCGATCAATATTTTGATTATATGCCTGGGGATCGAATCGATCCGTGTGCTCTTGAACATCAAAGCGCCGCTGTTGATCGCCGGCGGACTGGCTTTGTTGGCTTGGGCTTTTGTTCAGGCTAAGGGCTTCGGGCCGATTCTTGATCAGCCGTCCGAATTTGTGGAAGGCGGGAAGAAAGCCGGGCAGTTTTGGGTCTATTTCTTTCCGGCGCTCACCGGGGTTGTCGGCTATTGGGCCACATTGTCGCTGAACATTCCCGACTTCAGCCGCTATGCCAAATCGCAGCGCGATCAGATGTGGGGGCAAGCGCTCGGCTTGCCAACCACCATGGCGCTCTATTCATTTATCGGAGTGGCGGTGACATCGGCGGCCTACAAAATCTACGCGGATTTGCCGGAAGAGCAGCGCGGCAAGCTTTGGGATCCGATCGTGCTGATGTCCAAATTCAATCAACCGATCGTGCTGATTATCGGTTTGTTTTCATTGACGCTGGCAACTCTGGCGACCAACATCGCCGCCAACGTCGTGAGTCCGGCCAATGATTTTGCCCACTTGTGGCCGCGAGTCATTTCATTCCGCATCGGTGGAATCATCACGGGCATCATCGGCATCTTGATTCAACCGTGGCGGCTGTACAACGATCCGCATGGTTATGTATTCACCTGGCTCATTGCTTATTCCGCACTGTTGGGATCGATCGGCGGGATTCTGATCGCCGATTATTTTGTGCTGCGGCGCACACGACTCGACCAAGCCGGTTTGTATCAATCCCAGGGACCGTATTGGTATGCCGGCGGATTCAATCCGTTGGCACTGGTGGCGCTGCTGCTAGGCATTCTTCCTTGCGTGCCGGGCTTCTTGAACGCCGTGGGAATCGTCACGGTTCAAGCGAACGCCGAATTGAATCCCACGCTGCCGACAATTCCGAACATCTGGGGTGAACTCTACAACTACGCCTGGTTCATCAGCTTCGGCATCGCATTCGCGAGTTATCTTGGGCTGACGTTGGCTTTCGGAAAACGGCAGCAACCAGCCAACGCTGCCTAATGCTAGCGTCGGCACGATTGCAGCCATCTCACTTGCCTCTTCGAGGCATACAAATCTCCGAGCTTGCTGCGGAGTCGTTGCCATAAGTCATTTGATTCGAATGGCTTACGGAATTCTATTGAACTTTCTTCTTGACCACCTCCGCGTAATTCAATATGATTGATTGAAACAACTGTTTTAATCCGATGTTTTAATTAGCGGTTTTTAATTCGCCACCGATCGCTGCGGTTTAACGGAAAAGGAATCGGTTTATGGATGACACACGAGAAAAACTGCTCGCCGCCGCCAGTCAGGTGTTTGCCGAAAAAGGCTTTGAGAAGGCGACCGTCCGCGAGATTTGTCAGGCAGCGCAGGTCAGCAATGTGGCCGCAGTGAATTACTACTTTGGCGATAAAGAGCGGCTGTATATCGAAAGCGTGAAGCGGGCGCATCGGATGAAGATTGCCGAAGTGCCGCTGCCGGTCTGGGAGCCCGACACCGCGCCGGAAGAAAAACTGCGCGGACTGATCGCCACGATGGCCAATCGCTTGATTGCCGAAAGCACCCAGCCGTGGCACGAGCAATTGATGATGCGCGAAGTGATGCAGCCGACCGCCGCCGTTGCGGAGCTTGTGCAAGAATTTTTTCGGCCGCATTTCGAAATTCTGCTTTCGGTCATCGATGAACTTGTGCCCAAAGATACGCCGCCGGAAAAGCGACATCTCTTGGCATTCAGCATTATCGGGCAGTGCCTGCATTACCGGGTTGCTCGGCCGATCGTGAATCTGCTCGTCGGTCCTGAAGAGGCCGCGACGTTGACTCCAGATCACATCGCGCATCACGTCGCCGAGTTCACGCTGGCCGCATTGCGGAATTTGAAATCTGAAGGCAATACCGGAAAGCGAGCCGGTAAATCGGCCGTCTCGCACGGAGCGCACTGATGACGTGGATCGCTTGGAAAATGCTGATCGGCAATCGGGCGAAATACCTGGGCATCGTCCTGGGCATTGCCTTCGCATCGCTGCTCATCGCGCAGCAAAGTTCGATTTTCTGCGGTCTGATGCTGCTGACCACGAGCCAAATTCAAGATGTCAAAGGGGCCGGCATTTGGGTGATGGATTCCAACGTGCAATTCATCGACGACATCAAGCCATTGCAAGACGAAGATCTGATGCGCGTTCGCGGCGTGCCCGGCGTCGAATGGGCGGTGAAGTTTTACAAAGGGCTGGCGCGAGCCCGGCTTGATAACGGCACGTTTCAGCAGGTCATTCTGTTGGGTCTGGACGACGGCTCGATGGTTGGCGCGCCACAAGAAATGATCGTCGGAAGCTGGGACGATTTACGGCGAAACGACGCACTGATTATCGACGAAGCCGGCTACCAGCAACTCTGGCCGGACGAGCCCTTCGAAACCGGTCGCGTGTTCGAGATGAACGATCACCGCGGCGTGATCGTCGGCATTTGCAAAGCCTCGCGGACCTTCCAAACTTTTCCGATCGTTTACACGCGCTATGCGCAAGCGATTCAGTACGCGCCGGGCGAGCGCAAAGTGATGTCGTTTGTATTGGCCGAGCCGCAGCCTGGAGTGCCGATTCAAGAAGTGTGCAATCGCATTGAAGCGCAAACCGGGCTGCAAGCGCTCACGCGGCAACAGTTCATTTGGAAAACGATTCGATATTACCTCGAAAAAACCGGCATTCCGATTAACTTCGGCATCACGGTGCTGCTGGGTTTCATCGTCGGCACCGCGATCTCCGGGCAAACTTTTTATCTGTTCACCGTCGAGAACTTGAAGCAATTCGGCGCACTCAAAGCGATGGGCACCAGTAATTGGCGCATTGTCGGCATGGTGATGTTGCAGGCAGCGCAAGTCGGGTTCATCGGTTACTGCTTGGGCATTGGCGGGGCGGCGCTGTTCGGGCAGTTGACGCAGCATCACTCGAAGTTGGCATTTTACATGCCGTGGCCCGTGCTCGTGATTACCGGGGCCGCCGTGTTAATCATTACGCTGCTGGCTAGTTTGTTGTGCGTGCGCAAAGTCATCACGGTTGAACCGGCAATTGTTTTCAAGGGTTGAGAAATGCACAGTGCCATGATGAACCATTTGCATCCACACGATGGCCGCTATGCCGGACGCCGCGCAGCTGACTCACGATTCGCACGCCGATGCCGACCTGCTGGCCGTGCGCTGCCGCAACGTCGTGAAGCAATTCGGCAAGGGCGACACCGCGGTCTTCGCGCTGCGGGGTGTGAATTTCGATGTGTGGCTGGGCGAAATGACGCTGCTCGTCGGTCCCAGCGGCTGCGGCAAAACGACGCTCCTCTCGGTGATCGCGGGAATTCTCGATCCGACCGACGGCGAAGTTCACGTGCTGGGAACCGATGTGGCGGCGCTCTCGAACAATCAAAAAGTTACGTTTCGCGGCCACAACATCGGCTTCGTGTTTCAGCAGTACAACTTGCTCCCGGCGCTCACCGCGGCGGAAAACGTCGCTGTGCCGCTGATTATTGGCGGAATGCATCGCCGCGCGGCGATCGAAATTGCCGAAGATCGGCTGGAACAAGTTGGACTTGCCGACCGCATTTACTCGCTGCCCGAGGAACTTTCCGGCGGTCAGCAGCAGCGCGTAGCGATTGCCCGGGCGCTGCTCGCACGAGCCGCGACTGTTGGTCTGCGACGAGCCGACGGCGGCGCTCGATTCCGAAAACGGCCAGAAAATTTTGGAACTGCTGCGCCAGGTGGCGGTGCAGCCCGATCGATCGGTCATCGTGGTGACGCACGACAGCCGCGTGTTTCACTTCGGCGACCGGATCGCCCACATGGACGACGGACATATTGTTAGCGTGGAAGCAAACAATTTCCAGGATTCAACTTCGATTGGGCTTTGAAGCCCAGAGGTGCAGCCATGTTTTTCGTAACGAGTATTTTACCGGTTACGCAAACCACGCCGGTCCCGCCGCGCGAACAATCTCAGAGCGCCGAAGTCGAAACTCTGACTAGTCCTAAACTCGACATTGCGGCGAAGGCGCAGGAGGTGAAGGTGCCAGCCCGGGCTGCGGCACGCCGGCAATGGACGTTCGGGTCGCTATTCGTACGGTTCGTTCTTCCGTTGGTTGCCGTCGCATTGTTGATCTTCGCAGTAAAGCATGTCTTCGACACCCGCAAGGTCGACGTCGCCGTGGCGCCGCCGATTCAACCCCCCAGCGCGCCGTTCATGAACACCGTGGCGGGAAATGGCGTGATCGAAGCGCAGACCGAGAACATCGCCGTCGGCTCGTCCCTGCCTGGTTTGGTCGTGGAAGTGTTTGCCAAAGAGGGTGATAAGGTCAAGGCCGGAACACCGCTGTTTCGCTTGGACGATCGCCAACTGCGATCTGAATTGGCCGTGCGCCAGGCGAACGTCGCCGCCGCGAAGGCCGATCTGCGGCGTCTGGAAGATCAGCCACGGCCCGAGGAAATTCCCGTTCAAGAAGCGATGGTCAGCGAGGCGCAAGCCAACCTGACGCAGATGGCCGATGTACTCCGCCGCACGCAAGACTTGATCGCCAGGCACGTCTCGACCGATCAGGAACTGACTGAGGCCCAGCAGAATTACCGCGCGGCCGAAGCCAAGCTGACGCACGCCCAGGCCCAACTCAAATTGCTAAAAGCCGGCGCGTGGCAGCCCGAAAAAGACATCGCCAAAGCGACGGTCGAGCAGGCAAATTCGCAGCTCGAGCAAACCAAAACCGAATTGGATCGCCTCGTGGTTCGCGCACTGGTCGACGGCGAAGTGTTGCAGGTGAACGTGCGGCCCGGCGAATTCGTCGGCGCTCCGCACAACGAACCGCTGATGATTCTTGGCAATGTGCGCAACATGCACGTGCGTGTGGACATCGATGAGCACGACATTCCGCGGTTCTCCCCCGGTCAGCCGGCCCTGGCGATGCTGAAAGGCAATCCGCAAATCCGCTTCCCGTTGACTTACGTGAAGACGGAGCCGTACGTGGTGCCGAAAAAATCGTTGACCGGCGCCAACACCGAACGCGTCGACACCCGCGTGCTGCAAGTGATTTACTCATTCGACCCGACGAACAAACCCGTTTACGTCGGCCAGCAGGTCGAGGTATTTATTGATGCCCAGTCGCCGTCGAGCACTCCTGCAACAACGCAATCGTCGCTGAGCGCTGTGAATCAAACGTCTCTTGCTATGGCGCCGTAATCACTCCATAAGTCTCCGGCCTTCGGTCGCGGTAAAACTGCCAGGTGTTACGCACTTCGCGGATTAAATCGAAATCGATGTCGGCCACCACGATCTCGTCTTTATCGCGGCTGGCTTGGGCGATAATCTGCCCGCGCGGGTTGCAGAAATAGCTCTGGCCATAGAACTCGCCGATGCGCCACGGTTCTTCCCAGCCCGGCCGATTGATCGCGCCCACCCAGTACGCATTGGCCACGGCGTGCGCCGGCTGTTCGAGCTTCCACAAATATTCGCTCAATCCTGCAACGGTCGCCGATGGATTGAACACGATCTCCGCGCCGTTCAACCCCAAGCATCGCGCGCCTTCCGGGAAGTGTCGATCGTAGCAAATGTAAACCGCTACTTTGCCTATGCGCGTGTCGAACACCGGGTAGCCCAAGTTGCCGGGCCGGAAATAAAATTTTTCCCAGAAGCCGGGGTTCACCTGCGGAATGTGAATTTTGCGGAACTTGCCCAGCCAAGTGCCGTCGGCATCGATCACGCTGGCCGTGTTGTAGTACACGCCCGCCATGTCTTCTTCGTAAATCGGCACGACCAACACCATGTTGTGCTTCTTGGCCAACTCGCACATCAGTTTGGTCGTGGGCCCATCGGGAATGCGTTCCACCAGGTCGTACCACTTGGTTTCTTGTTCGGCACAGAAATACGGGCCGTAAAACAGCTCCTGCATGCACAGCACCTGCGCCCCTTTGTCGGCGGCGGCGGCGATCATCGCCACGTGTTTGTCGATCATCGACTTTTTAATTTTCGCCGGCGGCGCCGTGCCGGGCTCACTCAAGGTTGCCTGAATCAAAGCGCCACGAGCGATGCGTGCCATAAAATGCTATCTCCGCTCAATTGATCATCGATTTGAAAGCTTGCTGATTTACATGGGGTTCGGTGCCGCCAAGGTATTTCCTTCCAGCGACTTCGAGCCGACAATGGACTTGTACTGTACCAATTGAGACAGACGCTTTCCAAGCGGTGACCCAGTCGGCGAAGACGGCAATTCAAGAAAGTTTGCAATGGCATCTCCAGCATCGTCCGAAACCAATCGGCTGTCCGCGGAAGAGCTGACTTTTATCGATGATGCTGCCCAGTATTTGGAAAATCCGTCGTTCCTGATGAAGCTGGCCGACATATTCGGCAAGCCGTTGGCGCTCTTGACCCATGCCATTGAAAAGATCGCACCCGACCGCGTGGAAAACGCCGTCGGCCGGGCTTTGCGAACGGCCATGACGTTGGCGGTCCACACCATTCCCGGCGGCGAGCCGGAAATTCGCTTGGACACCAACATCAACGAGGTCGGGGCGACCACCGACTTCTGGCACAAAGTTTCCGTCGCCGTCAGCGGCACCGCCGGCGGATTTTTTGGTTTCGTCGGTTTGCCAGTCGAACTGCCGGTGACCACGACCATTATGTTCCGCTCGATCGCCGCCATCGCCAAAGATTTCAACGAAAATCTCGCCAACGACGAAGTCCGCATGCAGTGCCTGTCGGTCTTCTCGTTCGGCGGTCCGGGCAGGGACGATGACGAAATGAGCAGCGCGTACCTGTCGTCCCGAATCGCCCTGGAAGAGAGCATCGCGCTGGCGGCCAAAGCGGTGGCTGGCAAAACCGCGGCCCAGATTGCCAAAATGATCGAGCAAGGCACCGCGCCGGCCGTGGTTAGCCTGATCGCCAAAATCGCCGCGCGGTTTAATTTGACGGTCACGGAAAAAGTTGTCGCGCAAACCCTCCCCGTGCTAGGAGCGGCGGCCGGCGGTACAATCAACGTGGCATTCATGGACCATTTCAACCGAGTGGCGCGATACCATTTCGGCATTCGAAGTTTGGAACGGAAGTACGGCAAAGATTTTGTGCAATCGACCTTTCGGGAAGTTGTTCGAGTTCGCAAGGGCATTCGCGGTTCGAAGATTTGAAAAGGAATAAAACGATGGCCACGGCCGAAGCAAAAAAACCAACTCCAGGCGCGGCGTCCGTTGCCGAAGTCAAAATCCTCTGCGGCGGAAAGTGGATTTCGTCCACCACCAAACGCTGGGGCGAAGTTTTCAATCCGTCCACCGGGCAAAGTCATCGCCAAAGTGCCGCTCTGTGCCGCGGACGATGTCGATCGTGCCGTCCAAGCCGCCGCCGCGGCTCTGCCAAAGTGGGCCGAAACGCCGGTGGTCGATCGCGCCCGCATCATGTTTCGCTACCGCGAACTCATCGGCCAAGCACTTCGAAGAACTCGCCGTCTCGGTGACTCGCGAGCATGGCAAAACCGCGGCCGAAGCGCGGGCCAGCGTGCAGCGCGGCATCGAGATGGTCGAATTCGCCTGCGGCATCCCGAGCCTGATCATGGGGCAATCGCTCGAAAACATCGCCACCAGCGTCGATAGCGAAACCAGCCGGCATCCGGTCGGCGTGTGCGTCGGCATCACGCCGTTCAATTTTCCCGCGATGGTGCCGCTGTGGATGTTCCCGGTGGCCATCACCTGCGGCAACACGTTTGTGCTGAAGCCGTCGGAAAAAGTGCCGCTCTCCGGCGTGCGGCTGGGCGAGCTGCTGATGGAAGCCGGCCTGCCGGAGGGCGTGTTCAACATCGTCCACGGCGACAAAGAATGCGTCGATGCCCTGCTCACGCATCCGCTGGTGCGGGCGATCTCGTTCGTCGGCAGCACGAATGTCGCCAAGCACGTTTACGAAACCGGCACGCGGCACGGCAAACGCGTGCAAGCCGCCGGCGGGGCGAAGAACCATCTCATCATCATGCCCGATGCCGATTTGAATCAGGCGGTGAAAGCGATTCAAGCTTCGGCCTTCGGTTGTGCCGGCGAACGCTGCATGGCCGGAAGTTTGGCGGTGCCAGTCGGCAAGATCGGCGATCCGCTGGTCGAAGGCCTGGTCGATGTCGGATCGAAAATGAAAGTCGGCCCGACCGATGGCGGCGCGGAAGTCGACATGGGCCCTGTCATTTCGGCCGCAGCACCGCGAGAAGGTGGCTTCGTATCTCGACATCGCCGCGCAGGAAGGGGCCAACGTGGCGCTCGACGGCCGCAAGCGCGATTTGCCGAAGGACGGATTTTTGCTCGGCCCGAGCGTGGTCGATAAAGTGCAGCCCGGCATGCGGCTGGCGAAGGAAGAAATTTTCGGCCCGGTGCTCTCGCGTCGTTCGCGCCGCCGACTTTGGACGAAGCTTTGGCGCTGGGCCGCAACTGCGAGTACGGCAACGGCGCCTGCATTTTCACCCGCAGCGGCTGGGCCGCCCGGCAGTTCAAACGCCACTTCAACGCCGGCATGATCGGCATCAACGTCGGCGTGCCGGCCCCGATGGCCTGGTTCCCCTTCACCGGCTGGAACAAATCGTTCTTCGGCGACCTGCACATTCAAGGGACCGAGAGCATTGCAGTTCTACACGCAACAGAAAATGACCCTGACGCGCTGGTTCGAAAAGCGCCGCGAAGATACCGCCGACCCGGTTTGGAAGAGCGGTAGGCAGTAGGCGGTATGCGGTAGGCGGAGCGACCGCTTCCATAAAGCCGCGAATGCCATTCGCGGGGAACGCCGCTGGACGCCTGATGAGATTGTGAAATTCCCCTTTTAGCCGCGTCGCTTGCGACGCGCTCCGCGACCAGAGTGCAAATCCGCGAACCCCAGCGCGCATATTCCTCGAGAACACTGCCCCCTCGCCGCCGCATTTAGACCTTCGCGCAAAGTGCTTTCCAAAAATCGCGATTTCGCCCTGCACAGGTGCGCAGCAAAAGATTGCGCCAGAAAAACAAAACCAGGGTGCAAATGCGGCGCCGAAACCTCGGAAAAACTAGTGTTTTTGACGAAACACTTTCCCCTCAATTGCACCCTCTGGAATTCAGCAGTTTTGAAAATCGTCATTTCCTTCGGCAAAACGCCTGCTTTCTCGCCGCGCGCAATTGAGGTGAAGGGTGCAAATGTTCGACCGTCAAGTTTGAGTTCGGGGAAACTCATGGGTTTGTCGTCCTCTCAGTGCCAAGCCCAGGGGTTGCAACCCCTGGGCTTGGGGTGCTCTGACGCACTGCCTGCCCAGCATTGCGAATAGTCTTTCGACAATCTCCATCAGTATACAAATGTATACAAACTTGTCAAGCTGTTTTTCGGACCAGCGCAATATAATTTGGCGTCGCCAACCGGTCATTCGGCGTGACAAACCGACTCCCACTGGATATACTGTCGGAATCAAACTGTCGCCTGCCGGTGCTTCCGGAGTTCGGCAACACTCCATCGGCCCAATCGCCCACCGCACCGATGACCACCCGTCACAAATCGCTGGTTTTCCTAATCGCGTGGCTCTGCTGCGGCGTGTCATTCGCCATCGCCGACGAAATTACGGTTCCGCTGACACTGACGCAGCAGTCGGGAAAATACGGCGATTACCTGTCAGCCGCATTCGATTTCGGAACAGCGTTTTCGCACATTGATTCGGTGAAGCTTCAGTTTGTGATGCCTGATGGCTACGAGGGAAATGCGGTCGGCACTGGCAACAGCTTTTATTCAAGCAATCTGGTGATATCTGCACATAGTTCGGAGACGCTGGTCGAAGATATTTCATTCTTCGCAGGATTTGGCGTGGTCAGTCCTCCATCGCTAAGCACGTATCAATTTCACGTCGATGCCGGTATTCCATTTGAAGTCGATTTTGCTCCATATAGTTATTCATTGTCCGGCGAACCTATTCCTCCAACATGGCCGGATTTCATCTTAGGCGGCAACGGCCTAATGACTTTTCTGGATCTCAACCAATCGACGTTCGCACCGCTGCCGTTCGGCACTCCATCTTCAACTACAACGTCCTGGTTGCTGCCCGGCGAAATTCAATCGGCCACGCTAACCATCGTCGCCACGCCGGTGCCGGAGCCGGCTTCGATCGCGCTGTTGAGCATCGGATGCTTATGGTTCATGCAATCGATTGCTCGCCGGCGTCTTAGTTTTCAACGCTGAAGGCGTTGCATAACAAAGCCCGGGGTTGTCCGGCTTGGTGGACCAGCCTGGGTTAAATGTCCGAGTGTCACCTCGCCAACCCTGGCACAAATGAAAAGACGATCCCCATTTAGGATCGCTCTCATTTGTCCGCCAATGCTGTCGAAATCGCCAGACTGGCCTGCACATCTTAAGGCTTCTTCTCATCGACAGAGAATCAAAATGTTGCAAGTTATTAGCAGCGGCACCTACATCACTTCCACGCAAAATCGCCGGCGTTGACGCTGGGCAAATGCGAAACGCCCATCAAGAATTTATCGACGGCGCGGGCGGCTTCACGGCCTTCATGAATGGCCCAGACCACAAGCGATTGTCCGCGGCGCAAATCGCCGGCGGCGAATACGCCGGGCTGGCTGGTCATGTAATTGCCGTCGGTCTTCACGTTGCCGCGGGGGTCCATTTCGAGATTCAAATCGGCAATTGGGCCGCGTTTTTCCGGGCCGACAAAACCCATCGCCAGTAGCACCAGTTGCGTCGGCCAGATTTGCTGGGTGCCTGCCACTTCCTTGAAGATGTGCCGGCCTTGATCGTCTTTGGTCCATTCGATGCGCACGGTCACCAGACTTTCGACGTGGCCATTGGCGTCGCCGCGAAATTCTTTGGTGAGAATGCTCCACTCGCGGCGGCAGCCTTCTTCGTGCGAGGTGCTGGTGCGCATAATGACCGGCCACAGCGGCCACGGCGTGCCGGAAGGTCGCTGATCGGCACGCGGATAACTGCCGACGTCGGGCGGTTGCGGAAGCAGCTCGAACTGCGTGAGGCTTTTGCAGCCTTGCCGATTTGAGGTGCCGTCGCAGTCGCTGCCCGTGTCGCCGCCGCCGATGACGATCACTTCTTTGCCGGACGCCAGAATCTGGTCCGCGATGACATCGCCTTGGTTCACTTTGTTTTGCTGCGGCAAAAATTCCATCGCATAATGAACGCCCTTCAAATCGCGGCCGGGAATTGGCAAATCGCGAGCTTGCGTGGCGCCGCCGGCGAGCAGAATGGCGTCGTAATCGCGGCGCAGATCGGCGGTGGCCACGGTCACGCCGATGTTGGCGCCAGTGACAAACTCGACCCCTTCCTCTTCCATCTGCTTGATTCGCCGCCAGACGCGCGATTTTTCCAATTTGAAATCGGGAATGCCGTACATCAGCAGCCCGCCTGGTCGATCGGAGCGTTCGAACACCGTGACATGATGACCAGCGCGATTCAGTTGCTGGGCCGCAGCGAGTCCGGCCGGGCCGCTGCCAACAACGGCGATCTTCTTGCCCGTGCGCACCGTCGGCGGCTCGGCCACGATCCAACCTTCGTCGAAGCCGCGATCGGCAATCGACATTTCGATTTGCTTGATCGCCACCGGATCTTCATTGATGCCCAAGACGCAAGCGGCTTCACAGGGCGCCGGGCAAACGCGGCCCGTGAATTCCGGAAAATTATTCGTGGCATGCAGTCGGGCCAGCGCTTCTTGCCAATGTTCGCGGTAAACCAAATCGTTCCAGTCAGGAATGATGTTTCCCAGCGGGCAGCCCGTGTGGCAGAACGGCACGCCGCAATCCATGCAACGGGCGCCCTGCTTGCGCAGCTCTTCCTCGGGCAAGATCGTGAGAAACTCGCGATAATGCTTGACGCGCTCCGGCACCGGTTCTTTGCCGCTGACCTTGCGACCATACTTCATGAACCCACGAACATCGCCCATCGATACCTCGTTGAAATCAATTTGAACCGCGGAGTCGCTGAGACGCAGAGAGGAACGAAATCATTTTCGAAATACCGAAAGCAAAATCTCAACGACGAATAGAATCAAGCCAATTACAGTAAGAATTGTGAAGAACGAAAGCATTCCATGAATGCTCCTCGTCAATTCAAGCGACTGCTGTTGATTGGCCTTGATTACTTGTGCCGTTGCTTTTATTTCCTCTAAGCACTGTAACGATTCCCAAATTTCCGTTTTCGTTTCAGTATTCTTGTCTGTTTTGGTTTTCGCATTTGACGAATCTGCATCGCCTTGCAAGCCAAACCACGACGGATCGAATTCTTCTTTTTTTGCCATAAACGTGCCCGAGCACGATCAATTGCGATTAGCTTGTTCCCCTCTGCGTCTCCGCGTCTCTGCGGTTAATCAGCCGCTAACGGCTTGTAATTCGCGTTCCGCCTTTTGTTGTTCCGCTTTTGCCAATTCCGCCAAAGCGCGTTTGAAATCGACCGGCATCACTTTGACGAACTTGGTGATCAGGTTTTTCCAATCGTTCAGCACGCGCTGGCCGGGCACGCTGCCGGTGTATTGGACATGCTTGGTGACTTGTTTGCGGATGTAGTCTTTGTCAAGATCGGTCAGTTCTTCCAGCTCGACCATTTCTTTGTTCACCAGTGCCGGGAACTTCCCGGTTTCGTTCAGCACATAGGCAATGCCGCCACTCATGCCAGCGGCGAAATTACGGCCGGTTTCGCCCAGGATAATGGCCCCGCCGCCGGTCATGTATTCGCAGCCGTGATCGCCGACACCTTCCACTACCGCATGGGCGCCGCTGTTGCGAACGCAGAACCGCTCGCCGGCAATGCCGCGCAAGTAAAGCTCGCCGCTGGTCGCCCCATACAAACAGACATTGCCGGCAACGATGTTTTTCTCGGCGGTAAATGAAGCTTCGCGCGGCGGGTACACGATGATCTTTCCGCCCGACAAACCCTTGCCGCAGTAATCGTTCACATCACCTTCTACGCGCACCGTGACTCCGTGCACGCCGAAGGCCAGCAAACTTTGCCCGGCGGAACCTTTGAAATTCAATTGAATGGTGTCTTCCTTGTCGAACGCTTTGCCGCCGTAACGGCGCGTGATTTCATTCGATAAGATCGTCCCCACCGTGCGGTTGATGTTGCGAATCGGCAGATCGACCACCACCGGTGTTTGCTTCTCGATTGCCGGCCGGCACAGATCCAAGAGCGTGGTGATATCGAGCGATTGCTCCAGCCCATGATCTTGCGGCTCGCTGCAATACGTTTTGATGTGCGGCGGCACTTCGGGCTTGTACAAGATGCTGGAAAAATCGAGCCCCTTGGCTTTCCAGTGGCCGATGGCCTTGCGGCTGTCGAGCATATCGACGCGGCCCACCATTTCGTTGATGGTGCGGAAGCCAAGCTGAGCCATGATTTCGCGTATTTCTTCCGCGAGCAGGAAAAAGAAATTCACGGCGTATTCTGGCTTGCCATTGAATTTTTTCCGCAGCTCGGGGTCTTGCGTGGCGATGCCCACGGGGCACGTGTTCAGGTGACACTTGCGCATCATGATGCAGCCGATCGTCACGAGCGCCGCCGGTGGCAATGCCCCATTCTTCGGCACCCAGCATCGTCGCGATCACGACGTCTTTCGCCGTGCGAATCATGCCGTCGGTTTGCACGATGATGCGGCCGCGCAGGTCGTTCTTCACCAACACCTGATGCGTTTCCGCCAGACCCAACTCCCACGGCAAGCCGGCGTGCTTGATCGAGGTTTGCGGACTGGCCCCCGTGCCGCCGTCGTGACCGGAGATCAAGACGACATCCGATTTTCCCTTCGCCACGCCGGCCGCCACGGTGCCGACGCCGACTTCGGCCACAAGCTTGACGGCGATGCGCGCCCGCCGGTTGGCGTTTTTCAGATCGTGAATGAGTTGTGCCAAATCTTCGATCGAATAAATGTCGTGATGCGGCGGCGGCGAAATCAAACCCACCCCCGGCGTGCTGTGCCGAACACGGGCGATTTCTTTATCGACCTTCTGGCCCGGCAATTGGCCCCCTTCGCCGGGTTTGGCTCCCTGGGCCATTTTGATTTGGAGTTCCTGCGCACTGTTCAGATATTCGCTGGTCACGCCGAAGCGGCCGCTGGCCACCTGCTTAATGGCGCTGGAACGCAGATCGCCGTTGGCGTCGGGCTTGTACCGGGCCGCGTCTTCGCCACCCTCGCCGGTATTGCTTTTCCCGCCGATGCGGTTCATGGCGATGGCCAGTGTTTCGTGCGCTTCTTTGGAAATCGAGCCAAACGACATGGCTCCCGTAGCAAACCGCTTGACAATGTTGGCGGCCGATTCCACCTGCTCCAGCGGAATCGGCTGCGTGTCTTTACGGAATTCGAGCAGGCCGCGCAACGTGAGTAGCCGCGTTTGCTGCTCGTCAATCAGTTTGCAAAACTGTTTGAATTCATGCCGACTGTTGATCTGTGTGGCATGTTGCAGCTTCGCGACCACGTCGGGATTCATGATGTGGGCTTCGCCCTTGCGACGCCATTGATATTGACCGCCGACGTCAAGATCGAGAACCACGGGCACTTCCAACCGCGGGTAAGCATGCTCGTGCCGGCGCAGCGTTTCCTCTGCAATTTCAGCCAGGCCGACACCTTGAATTCTACTGGGGGTCCAACTGAAATATTCGTCCACGAAGCCCGTGTTTAGCCCGACCGCTTCGAAAATCTGCGCCCCGCGGTAACTCTGCTGCGTCGAGATGCCCATCTTCGACATTACCTTGAGGATGCCTTTGACCCCGGCCTTCAGGAAATTCTTCTGCAACTGTTTGTGCGTGAAACTGTCGGGCAGATAACGCTGGGCTAACATGTCGTCGAGCGTCGCCAAGGCCAGATACGGATTCACGGCGCCGGCCCCATAGGCTGTGAGCAGCGCGAAATGATGCACCTCGCGTGCTTCGCCGGTTTCGATGACGATGCCGCAGTGCGTGCGCGTGCCTTCGCGGATCAGATGATGATGCACATTGCTCACGGCCAACAGCGAGGGAATGGCGATGCTGTCGTAGTTCACGCCACGATCGCTCAAAACCAGAATCGCCACGCCTTCTTCAATGGCCTTGGTTGCTTCGGCGCGCAACTCTTTCAATCGGCGCTCCATTCCCGCAGCGCCTTCGCTGCGCGGGAACAAAATCGACAACGTCCGGCTGCGAACGCCGGGTGCGTCGAGCGCTTTGATCTTCGCCGTTTCCGCGTTCGAAATGACCGGCGCTTCCAACCGCAGCAGCCGGCATTGATCGGCCGTCTCGTTCAGCAAATTGCCTTCGGAGCCCACCGTGGTGATCATCGACGTGATAATTTCTTCGCGAATCGCATCCAACGGCGGATTCGTGACCTGCGCAAACAGCTGCTTGAAATAATTGAACAAAAGCTGCGGACGATCGGAGAGCACGGCCAGCGGCGTGTCGTTGCCCATCGAGCCAATTGGCTCGAAACCGTCGGTCCCCATCGGGCCGATGATGATGCGCAAATCTTCCAGCGTGTAGCCGAAGGCACGCTGTAGCTTCGTCAGCGGCTCGTCCAAATGGCCATTGAGACCGACTACATCCGGCAATTCGTCGAGCTTCACCTGGTTCTCTTTGATCCACTCGCGATACGGATGCCGCGCTGCTAGTCCGGTTTTGATTTCGTCATCACGGATGATGCGGCCCTGCGAAGTGTCAACCAAAAACATCCGGCCAGGCCGCAAACGACCTTTGTATTCCACTTGATCTTGCGGCAAGGCCAGCACGCCGGCTTCGGAAGCCATCACCACCAGGCCATTTTTCATCACCCAATAGCGGCTGGGACGCAGGCCATTGCGGTCTAGTGTGGCTCCAATCACGGTGCCATCGGTGAATGCCATCGACGCTGGGCCGTCCCACGGTTCCATCAGGCAGGCTTGATATTCATAATAGGCTTTCAAGTCGTCGGGCATGCTCTCGTGGCCACTCCACGGTTCTGGAATGAGCATCGACATCGCTTGCGCCAAAGTCCGGCCGGTGAGCACGAGTAACTCCAGAACATTGTCAAAAATCGCGGAGTCGCTGGCGCCGGGAACACAAATCGGACAGATTTTCCACAGATCAGGCCCAAAAACCGGATGCGCGAGCATACTCTCGCGGGCGTGCATCCAATTCACATTGCCGCGAAGTGTGTTGATTTCGCCGTTGTGCGCTAGAAAACGGAACGGGTGCGCAAGATCCCACGTCGGAAATGTGTTCGTGCTGTAGCGTTGATGCACCAGGGCCAGCGCAGAAACAATACGCTCATCAGCCAAATCTTTATAGAACCGTTCTACCTGATCGGCGAGCAATAGGCCCTTGTAAACAATGATCCGCGAGGAAAGCGTGCAAACGTAGGACGACTTTTTCTGTTTCAGTTCTTTAGTCGCGCGAATCTCCAGTTCGTGTCGTTTGCGAATGACGTACAACTTCCATTCGAAAAGTTCCGGCGGCGTCTCAGGCCCACGTGCAATCGCAACTTGCCGAATCACGGGCTCGACATCGCGAGCCGTGCGACCGATGTCGGCATTGTCCACTGGAACATCGCGCCAACCCAGGAAGCGCTGTCCCTCATCGGAACAAATCGATTCGAATCGGTGTTCGCAATATCGCCGCTCCGCGGGATCAGGCGGCAAAAACACGTTGCCGATGCCATACTCGCCAGGCGGCGGGAGTTTGATTCCTAATTCGCCAAACGACGCTGTGAAAAATTCGTGCGGCATTTGCACCAAAATGCCAGCGCCATCGCCAGTCAACGGATCACAACCGCAAGCGCCGCGATGCGTCAGATTAACCAGAATCTCGAGGCCCTGCCGCACAATCTGATGGCTCTTTTCGCCGTGCATATTGACGACAAAGCCGACACCGCAGGCATCGTGCTCAAAGGCCGGATCGTAGAGTCCCTCGCGCTGGCGCAGGATCGAAGGGGAATTGCGACTGCATAACACTCACCATTTTTCCATTGTGTATTAGTACTTGATTCGATTGGTCGGCGAGCTGTTTATCTCGAACCGACCGCGATCGGCCGATGAGTATCCGCCCTCGCCAGCTCCTTGCGAGGAGGAATTATCCTGCTGCCGCTGTTTGGCTGACAAGTTCGCAAGCAGCCTCTCGTGCCGCTGTGCCGTTGCCACCCGATGCGATGCCTATCGAATTTCGATTCGGCGTGGCATCCGGTACCCCCCGCGAATCTTCAACAATTCTTGGTTTGTGTGCAGGCAGCGGCGATGCGAAGCTTTCACCCTCGCTGCGCAGCAGATCGATAAAGCGACGTACGGTCACCCCCAAGTCCTTGCCACGACGATGAATAATCCCCAGCGGTCGCACTAGCTCGTTCGTCAAAAGGGGGACTGCTACTAGTGTTCCTGTCTCTACTTCTCGCACGACGGTGGGCGCTGGCAACAAACTTACGCCGGCATCGATTTCCACCGCCCGTTTAATCGTTTCAATGTTGTCGAATTCCATAACAACGCGCAGGTCGGTGTGGTATTCCGCCAGCACGCGGTCTATCTCGCGACGAATCGTGAGGTCGGAATCGAAACCGATAATCGGTTCTCCGGCCACTTCTTCGAGCGAAACCCGTTGCCGCTTGGCAAAACGATGCGTTGGCGCACAGACCAGCACCATCGGCTCTTGCCGCCAACCGATTGCTTTGATAGTGCGCGAAGGTTTTGGATAGCTGACCAGGCCTAAGTCGGCTTGGTCATTCTCTATGGCGTCGTAAACGCGGTGTGGGTGCAAGTATTCAAGCCGTACGTTTGCCTTGGGGTATTGGCTAAGAAATTCCTGCAAATACCGATTCATGTGATGCAGGCCGACTGAGTAGATCGAAGCCACGCGGACGCGGCCTGCTACTTCATCGTGGAGGGTGCGGATTCTTTCCTCCAAAGCGAAATAGCGCTCGACAAGCTTTCGACAACCTTCGTAGTAAATCTCGCCTTCCGGCGTCAGCGTGAATGGTCGCTTCGACCGATCCAGCAGTTTGATGCCCAGCCGGTGTTCAAGCTGATTGACAACTTGGCTTGCCCCTGACTGCGAAATGCCGTTTTCTTCCGCAGCGCGAGAGAAGCTGTGCCGTCCGACGACATCGCAAAACACCTTGAGCGACTTTAAGTGCATAGAACCAGCCGTAGAAGCGCCAATGAGAGAGATCCGCGAATCAGAAAATCGAATACAGCGAACCCGCAAGATTTGCGGCAAACATATTAGCGTAGGAATGCTGTCGGCCCGCGTCAAGTCTCTAGCTTTACGAAAACTTATATACTGTGTTAAGTTTGCGCCTTTTTCCTGATTTAATAAAATGCATAAGTGATTGCAAAATAATGACTTATGAAACTACACAATAACTACGCTGCTATGCTAGAGGCGTCTGTCTGCCAGAATTCTCTCAAAGCGAACGAAGGCAACCAGAAATCTCGAGATTATCTAGTCTATGGAATCGGTACGTTGATCTCGCATGCCTGATTCCGGAGAGACTTAATGCTTCCGCTTCAAACGTGCAGTGAGCTGGGCCACCACCCCGGAGAATTCTTTCCGCCGGGCCCCAAACTCCGTCACGCTCTTGCTACCTGGCGAACGGACATAGTCAATCACGATTCTTTCTGCCGCCACAAACTCAGTAGCTGCATCCGGAATTTCATCGGCAATTTCGAGCGGAATTCGTGTTACTCCGTTTACATCGCCATGCAGTAAATCGCCGTTATTGACAGTCAGTCCGCCGACGTGCACCGGCAATCCAAGGTGCAGAATGTGGCAGTACGCATGAGAGCAAATGGTTCCCGAAGTAAAAGCGGGATAGCGAAGTGCTCGCACCTGATCGAGGTCGCGCCCGGCCCCCGATGTAACCAAGCCCACCGATCCAAATGCCTGGTAGGTCGAGCACATGACTTCGCCGAACGTCGCGGCTACGGGCGGGTCATCGAGATCTTGAAACACCACGATTGCTGGCCCCGGCAACTCGTTGAAACGCCCCACCTGTTGATCCATGCTTCCGTACGCGTCTCCCCCTTTGGGTGGATCGTCGCTGCGGAATGCGGCAGTGGCGGCAAAGCCCACCATGGGCGGCAATTCTGGAAACGCAGCTTTGATTCGCCCGTCCATGTACCCGTGATTGCGCGGCACAACATCAAATAGTTCGATGACATTGCAGATGGTCGGCGTATCGAACCGGGACAATTTCTCTAGAACTTCAGCACTAATCTTCATTGGAAACCCGTGGCCATCGAATGGTTGGCAAATTGGTCAGTGCCGATATCGTAACGAAAAGTTAGGGATCCATGTAGTTCCTCGGAACAGACAATCTGGACAATAATTTTGGTGGCCGGCGCAAAATGCTTGACGTTGAGCAACGACGGCGGTAGTCTTAGCGTGCATATACACGCTTTAGCCGGTTTGCACGATAAATTGCAGCGATGCATCGCAGAAATGAGGTCGACCATGAATCGTTGTATTCTGCAGTTCGGAGTCGGGACGATGCTTTTAATCCTGGTGGTGGCAGATCGGACTTTTGGGTTCACGTATAACGAAGGAACAAGCGGAGATTTGTCGAACAGCCAAGGTGCGCCGTCGGGTTTTTCATTGGGCGACGGACTCAATTCAATCATCGGAACAGTCGGCAGTGGCGATTCTCAGGACTGGGTCGGCCTGCTAGTTCCAACAGGCAAACAGCTAAGTTCTTTGATATTGGCCTCGTATCAATCGAGCGATTCTCAAGGCTTCATCGGCGTTCAGATGGGAACCGCATTTATCGGCAATCCGGAAACAGATGCCTCGGCATATCTCGGCTATGCTCACTTTGGCACTTCAGCCAGCAACGGTCCACACTCGGGAAATCTTGTCGGCCAGGATTTTTTGCCAATTATGGGCAACACGGCTGATGCACCAGGGTCGCACGGGTTCACACCGCCGTTACCTGCTGGGGAATACGTCTTCCTGATCCAGCAGCTTGGTGCAAGCACAAATTACGAATTTGATTTCAACGCGACCGCCGTCCCAGAACCCGCGACCCTCGGGATGCTGTTGAGTGGGGGAAGCATGTTCGTGCTGGTTGCGTTTGCTCGCGCGGCGAAGGCCCGTCGGTCTCAACCTTGATGCACTCTTCCAAACAATGGGCTAACGCCCCACGGCGCAGCACAACGCCCTCGGTGATAAATACCGAGGGCGTTGGTGTATTAGCGAGGCGATATGCTGAGCTGGCATACTACATGTCGTAGTATAAGCAGAATTCGTACGGATGTGGACGCAGACGCATGGCGTCGACTTCATTTTTCATCTTGTAGTTGATCCACGTGTCGATTACGTCCTTGGTAAACACATCTCCGCGGAGCAGGAAGGCGTGGTCGTTCTTCAAGGCCATAAGTGAGTCTTCCAGGCTGCCGGGTGTTTTGGGCACTTCAGCCAATTCTTCTGGCGACAAGTCATAGATGTCCTTATCCAACGGCTGGCCAGGATTGATCTTGTTCTGAATGCCGTCGATCACGGCCATCAGCATGGCGGAGAACGCCAAGTACGGATTGCAGGATGGATCGGGGCAACGGAACTCGACCCGCTTAGCCTTCGGGCTGGGGCTGTACATCGGAATGCGGCACGAGGCCGAACGATTCCGCTGAGAGTACGCCAGATTCACCGGCGCTTTGTAGCCCGGCACCAAACGCTTGTAGCTGTTCGTGGTCGGGTTTGAGAACGCCAGGATCGACGGTGCATGCTTCAGCAAACCGCCGATGGCAAACATCGCCATTTCGCTCAGGCCGGCGTATCCGCTGCCGGCGAACAAGGGGCCGCCCCCTTTCCACAGGGAAATATGCGTGTGCATGCCGGAGCCGTTATCAGCAAACAGCGGCTTGGGCATGAAAGTGACCGATTTGTTGTACTTCTTCGCCACATTTTTGATGATGTACTTGTAAATCATCACCTGATCGCCCATGCGCACCAGATCGTTAAAGCGCATATCGATTTCGCTCTGGCCGGCGGTCGCCACTTCGTGATGCTGGGCTTCAATGTCGATTCCACAATCGATCATCGTCTGCATCATTTCGTTGCGAATGTTCATCAAGGCGTCGGCCGGCGGCACAGGGAAGTAACCTTCCTTGTAGCGAATCTTATAACCGAGGTTCGGCTTCTCGTCTTTGCCGCGGTTCCATTCGCCCTCCACGCTGTCGATGTGGTAGTAGCCTTCGTGCTGATTGAAGTCATACCGCACGTCGTCGAAGATGAAGAATTCGGCCTCGGGACCGATGTAGCAGGTGTCGGCAATGCCAGTGCTCTTCAGATAATTGACCGACTTGCGAGCCACGTTGCGCGGGTCACGAGTGTAATCTTCCCGGGTAATCGGGTCTTGAATGTTGCAAACCATGACCAGCGTGGGCAGCGTCGTGAAGGGATCGAGGAAGGCCGTCTCTGGCTGCGGCACGACGAGCATGTCACTCTCGTTAATTGCTTGCCAGCCGCGGATGCTAGAGCCGTCGAAGCCTAAGCCATTTTCAAACACATCTTCATCCAGCTTGTTCACGGGCACGGTGAAGTGCTGCCAGAGGCCCGGAAAATCCATGAACCGCAGGTCCACCGCCTTAACATCCTTTTCGCGGCACAACGCAAGTACTTCTTTTGGCTTCACAACAATCTCCCTTTTCTCGGAAAGTCCAGAAGGAATGCGATAAAATCGCGGGTCGCCTGCCTAACGACAACCCTGGAGAACGATGCTCGAGGGAGCATTCGCAAACCCTCAGTTAAAGGCAAATCTAATGCCATTTGACGGCTGAATGAAACAGCATGATAGCGCATAATCGTAGACTTTCAATTGGCTTACGTAAAAAAAGTGTGCGCTGGCGAGGTTTTGCGGTTTCTCAAAGAATTGCCGCCGAATTAAGCATCTTCAGACCAATTCGCGTGCAAATTAGACTCGCGCACCAGTACAGCTTCGCTGTTGGCGACAACACTTGCGGAGATTCAGTACTTTATGCCCGGTACAAATCCTCGGAATGCAGTCGAGGAATATCGGTTTTTTGACAAGGAACGGCAATCGCTGGAGAGCAAATTGCGTTCGCGGCACAGCAATTGCCTAAGGGCGGCTCCAAGGGAATGGATTATCCCCCGCCTTTCAGAGTCACGGATGGCGCTCTGTTTTAATCCCGCGCTGCCAAGGCCCAGGGACTGGGCTTCACGCGTCGTTCCGACATGGTAAGGAGTTTTTTGTGAGTACGAGCTTTCCCAGCAATGTTCTTTCCAACGGCAACGGATCGGCCGCAGCCGCAGCCGGCTCGCGGGCCCCGAGTTTCTCTGCCAATGCCCGCATGGCGGCCGTATCTGCGGTAACCAACTGGCGGCCAATCACTCCGCCGCTGAATTTTGCCGAAACGCCGGCACACGAGTTATTTGCCGCGAATGTTTTCAATCGCGCGGAAATGAAAGCACGGTTGCCAAAAAATGTTTATAAATCGTTAATTAAAACGATTGAGTCGGGCGAAAAGCTCGACCCTTCGATCGCCGATGTCGTGGCCGTGGCGATGAAAGACTGGGCCATCGAAAAAGGGGCCACGCATTACGCTCACGTCTTCTTTCCGCTAACCGGCCTGACGGCGGAAAAGCACGATAGTTTCCTTTCGCCCGATGGCGACGGAGGTGCTCTCGCAGAATTTAGCGGTAAGGCGCTGATTCAGGGCGAGCCCGACGGCTCAAGCTTCCCGAGTGGCGGCATTCGCGCCACATTCGAGGCCCGCGGTTACACGATTTGGGATGTAACGAGTCCGGCCTATATTTTGGAAAATCCCAACGGCACTACGCTGTGCATTCCCACGGCGTTCGTCTCTTGGACCGGCGAAGCGCTCGACAAGAAAACTCCAGTGCTGCGATCGATGCAGGCGCTCAATGTGCAAGCGCAGCGAATCCTCAAGTTGTTCGGACATTCCGACGGCGCTTTCGTGGCCTCCACCGCCGGCCCCGAGCAAGAATACTTCCTGGTCGATCGCCATTTCTACTTCTCTCGCCCCGACTTGTTCACTTGTGGGCGCACTTTATTTGGCGCCAAGCCGCCCAAGGGGCAGGAGTTTGAAGACCACTACTTCGGCGCGATTCCCGAACGCGTGCTTGGCTTTATGCTCGAAGTGGAACGCGATCTGTACAAACTCGGCATCCCGGTGAAAACTCGCCATAACGAAGTGGCGCCGGGCCAGTATGAAATCGCTCCCGTGTTCGAATCTGCGAACTTGGCGGCCGATCATCAGCAGTTGATCATGATCACGCTCAAGCGTGTGGCCGAAAAATACGGCATGGCCTGCTTGACTCACGAAAAGCCGTTTGCCGGCGTCAATGGCTCCGGCAAGCACGTGAATTGGTCGCTCGGCAGCAAATCGCAAGGCAACTTGCTCGACCCCGGTGATACACCCCACGATAATGCCCAGTTTTTGGTGTTCTGCGGTGCAGTGATCCGCGCCGTGTATAAATACCAGGGTTTGCTCCGAGCCGTTGTGGCTTCGGCTGGAAATGATCACCGGCTGGGAGCCAATGAGGCGCCCCGGCAATTATCTCCATCTTTTTGGGTGATCAGCTCAGCGATGTGTTCAACCAGATCAAAGCTGGCGGAGCGAAATCGTCCATCACCAAAGGCACGCTGACGGTTGGCGTCGATGTATTGCCGCCGCTGCCGAAAGATGCCGGCGACCGCAACCGCACCAGCCCGTTTGCATTCACTGGCAATCGCTTTGAATTTCGGGCAGTCGGCTCTAATCAATCGATTGCCGGACCGCTCGTGGCGATGAACACGATTGTGTGCGAATCGCTCGATTACTGTGCGACGAAACTGGAGGAAGCAACCAAAGGCAATCCAGACGCCTTGCACGGAGCCGTCCAGAAATTACTAACCGACATTATTAAGGAATGTGAGCCGATTATCTTCAACGGCGATGGCTACTCGGCCGCCTGGCATCAGGAAGCAGCCAAACGCGGGCTGTTGAACATGAAAACGGCTGTCGACTCGCTGCCAATGCTTGATGCGCCTGAAATCAAGTTGCTATTCACCAAGTATAGTGTCTTGTCGGAACGCGAGTTGAAAAGTCGTTTGGATATCTATTTGGAACAATACTGTAAAACGGTGCGCGTGGAAGCCTTGCAAACCGTCGAGATGGCCAAGACGATGTTGTTCCCAGCGGCCATACGTTATCAAAACGAATTGGCATCCACCTGCGCCAATTTGAAGCTGGTCGGTTACGAGTTCGATACCGACACGCTCGACAAAGTCACCGAGCTGGTGAAGTGTTTGCAGGATAGCGTTGGCGTGCTGAACAAGGCTCTCAACGAGCACGATGCAGCAAACTTGCTGGCCGAAGCCCAGCACTTCTGCGACGAGGTGGTTCCTGCCATGGCTATGGTCCGCAAATACGCCGACGAATTAGAAAGTTGGGTTGCCGACGACTTGTGGCCGCTGCCGACTTATCAGGAAATGTTGTTCATCAAGTGATAATCTGACATCTCACTGTGATCACTGTGACGGTCTTCATGACCGTCTTGAAATCGAACCCGTGGCCACCGAGCTGTGGCCACGGTTTTTTTCGTCATTTTGGCGGGAATGACGGCGAATCAGGCAGGGCTTTTTTGCTCCCCGCACGGCCGATGCTACGGATGCCATCGAATAATGTCGGCAAGCATTGAATCGCAAAACGCATCTTTGAAATGACTTGCCCGATCTTGCTAACTGCGAGTAGTTGTTAGGATGCGTATTATTTCAGAGACTCGTCAATGCCAAATTGGGAACCACTATCTTACATTTCGCGGCAAATTCTCCATAGTGCTGAAACCAAGTCGACTTTTCCACTTCCTGGGAGAAAGGGGTGAAAAAGTCGGTATTTCTCGAATATTTTGCGTCTCTGCCAGCCATCAATCTGGCGGTCGATTATTTTTTGGGCTGACCACTGGATGGTGGTGTCGTTGGCCTGGCTTCGTCGCGGCGACTGGGTAGCAGACCGGGGCGGCCTTGTTGTTCGCGGCGTTCGGCGCGGCGCTCAAGAAAATCGGCCAGAGCTTGGGCGGCCATCACGGCTGTGGGCGAATTCTCGAGGCTCGGAATTGGCGAATTCAGCGTGCCCCCGACATGGATCGTCGGATGCGTTTGCCGCAGTAAAGTCAGGCCCGGATGTGCGGTTAAATCGGCGCCGTCGGGTAGCGTTAGTTCGACCGACAAATCTAGCGTTTCGTCCAAGCCAACCGAACCATGCGAACGAATCGAAAGTGATTGCTCCAATACCGGCAAACTGAAAATTAAGTTTTCATGGTAAACTCGGCCGTCATGCATGTTAAATGCGACGTCGTCGTCTTTGGAGAGCTGTAGCGTGGCAGGCAGATTTGAAAACTTGAACAGCCCGGCGATCGACTTGATCAGCTCTCCGGGTCCGCAATCGACGGAATGCAGCGTCAACTGACCTTTCAATTCCGCCGCGTTTGGTTTGCCGAGCGGCCAGCTGAACTGTTCAAGGTTTAATGAGACGCGGCCGGAAGTGCGCGTGGTGTTCGCCAGCGGCGGAACAACAAATTTAATGATGTCGTTGCACATCTCTGGCGTGAGTTCCGCATTGTGCAAAAGCTGGGCGTGATCGCCGTGTAAAAGCGGCACGCCATCTGGACTGTCGGACGACGGGATCATCGCCACGTTCAAATTCAATCCGTCAATCTTCCACGGTTGAGCCGAGTTAGGGCCACGCAGCAGCAAACGGCCGTCGACAATGTCGAGCGTTGCCGCGCGGTTACCCCATGTAGAGCCACCGAGCGCTTTCAGCAAGCGGCTCACATTGTTGCCGTCTTTGTCGAATTGGACATAGAGTTCCGGCTGATCGATGCGAAAACTACCCACATCGTGGCGAAAAATCAGATTCACGAGCGAAGCGTCGCTGTCGATTTTCTTCACTGCAATTGTGTTGTGGCCCGATTCATAGGCCTGCAGCTCAAAATCGCCGACCGAAACCGGCGAGAACCAGCCGAGCGACAAATCTTTCATCGTCGCTTTGGCGTTGACGCGTGCAAAGGCACTATCCAGCAGCTTTTGACGCGCCCAGGGCAAGGCGATCAGGTTCGGCAAAAAGTAAATGAACAGCAACAGAATTATCACCGCTGCCAAAAGCCAGCGATGCCAACTGCGGCGTTTCGGTGGCACGGATGGAGTGCCCGAAGCAGTCCGTTTTGGCGGCGACCGAGAGTCGGCTGGCGGAGTGCTCATGGTCCACTCCTATTCCCGATCGCCGCGTTGGTTACTTGCGTTCGCTTGGAGGAAATCTGTTCGGTTTCCGTGGCTGTCGGCGCTGCAATCTGAAGATTGCTCGCTCCGACAGCGCAATCATCAGCACCTTCCACAAACACTCGCACAGAGCATAGGCCGGTCGCATTCACGGGAATGGGTAAATCGGCCGTGAAATGCCCGTTGTGAACTTCGGCGGTTACTGCGGCCAGTTGCGAATTGTTCGCCTGCTTGTAAGTGGCATCGAATTGTGCCCAGGACTTCGCGCTGCTCTCGTAACGATCTCGGCGCGGCAATTTGATGTGATCCAGAGGCACAACTAACTCGACACTGGCCGACCCGTTCACCTGACATTCTCCTTTGACTGTCAGTATTTCGCCGGCCGTAGTTGTGGACGGCGTTTGCAATTTTACGTCTTGCGGATAGTGCAACTGCATCGTCGGATCGCCGAAGAGGTTGAACAGCTGCAAGTGTTCCAAACGCTCCTCCTTCGGACGCACTCCGTCCGGGGCAATGGCGGCAGTTAGGGCTGATGTTAAAGACCAAATGGGCAGATTGTAACCGTCCATCGTGTCTCGTTTAGCGGCGAGCAGCAATTCGCCCAGCGTCACTCGGCGGTTCACAAAGTACTCATGAATGGCTTCCCAGCCCATCGAGCCCATGCCGTAGGGCATCGTAACGTTGGAGCCACTGAATACAGCCACTGGGCCTCCGGGGGTGCGGAGCAACTCTTCGGCTAGGCAATCCTCTCGTTGGGCAAACGCGCCGGTGTAGCAACAGAAGAACATTGCAATTGGCGACGTGGCGCCGCAGTGCAAGTTGGCGCAATCTTCACAGCGTAGAATTGGCGTGCTGCCATCCGGGAAGTTCGCCCATTGCAAAGTGCGCGGTGAGCCGTGCCCCATGAAAACCCAAAACAGGCAACCTTCATTCATCCGCTGCAGGCAGCAATCGTGCAGTTTCGGCGGTGATGGGCAATACGGACTCGCCCAGACAGCGTTCGTCATCGAGAGCTGATAAGCTGCCGGCACGCCCCAGGTGATCACCTTCCGTGCAAAGGTTTCGATCGTCGAATCGGTGATCGCCCCATAGCCTCCTTCGCCGGCAACGAAATTGATTCGCGTTCGCCACGGACCGAAATCGTGAGAGTCTTCATAAGCGAGGATTTTCTTGAGCATCGTCCGCAACTCTTCCGCGGAGTGTGCCGTCAACCGGCCGATTGCCAGATCGGGCACGCCGTCGCCATCCAAATCGGCGTAGGGATTATCAGTCGCCATTTCCGGATCGCCGCCCCAAAAGCGATCCATTTTTGTGGGTACAGAAAATGTTGGCGTGCGGAGGCGCTCGTGGCGCGTCGTCGGGTACCGGCATGCTGTTGCGCAAGCCCGAGGGGTGCAACCACTCGGCTTTGGCGCGGGCACTTCCATTGGCGGTGCATCGCCCACCAGCACGATAAACTTCAGCTTGCCCGCTTTTGCGATGGCACGTATTTCATCGCGAATTTCAGCTGCGGTGCTTAAATTCGATATGCACTCCAGCGCGTGCCCTTGCTTCGTTCGCCGCTCCAGCCATGGCTGCATCGCCTCGCGAAACTCGGTCGGGCAAACTACCACAATTTCCGGTGAAGCAGGCTGTGCGCCAGCGATGTTCAACAGCAAGGGGATAAGCAACGCGTGCATGCGTGATTCCTTTTGAAGATGGCGATGCCGTGGAGCTGGATCAAAGTCTCTTCCAGCGTGGATTGGCCGTCGCGGTCAAAGTGTACCTTTGGCAAATCGCCGCAAACAAGGCGAGATATCGTGCGGGAATCATCGATTCATTCGCCGCCACGCTACTGGAGCGAGGCCGATTATTATTCCGATAATCAGACCAACGGTGTGTGCCCAGTTCGCCACTTGCCCTATTGACTTGTCTAGCACACCGCTCCAGCACAGCAGCAACCATGCTAGCAAAAGTACTACGGTCGAGGGTGGAATAAACATCTTTGCGTGCGGATCAAATTTGCTTTTCATCCACACGTAACCAAACAACCCGTAAATCACTCCGGACATGCCACCGAATAATGTGGTTACAGCGCCCGCTTGCGCGGAAAAACACGGGCACAAAGTGCTGACCGCTGCCCGATATCCAAGATGGTATATAGTACTGGCCGCCATTGGAGGCGATCGCTACGGCCAGCACCAGCAATCCAAATCGCAGTGTGCCGCGCCGCGCTTCAATGAGCGAGCCCAATCCGTAAAGCCAGTACATGTTAAACACCAAATGCCACGGACCATAATGGACGAAAATTGGTGTCACAAGCCGCCAGATTTGTCCTTCGTCGATGTATTTCGTCGGCGTCCAAGTAAACAGCTCTACCGCGTTGGTTGGAGGCGGGGCGAACCACAATGCACGCAGCACTTCACTATCTTTTTTTTCACCGGCATCAGTGGCGATGGCGACGAAAACGCATGCTGCAATCAGTAACGCCGTCAACGGTCGTTTTCCTACCGGGTTAGTGTCCCAGCGGTCGCGCATTTCGATCATGTTCTTGCGGCGCGCTTGCTCTTCACGAGCTTGCTGTTTGCGAACCGATTCGGCCGTGCGGGTGGACTCGCGATACCGAGCCGCATCCGGGTCGGCGACGAACTGTTCCAGTTCTTTGACGGCCTGCGGCAGTTGATCTTCGTCGCGAACCCAAATGGCCCAACTATCGCCGTCTGGATCGACCTTGGCGGAAATACCCAATGTCAAAAGATAATCAGCTAATCGCTGACCCTGTTCACGGTTGGAGAGCTTGCCCGCTTGTCGCATAATTCATGGTTGTCCGTGGTGAGTGATTCGCCGTTGTTGATCACCGATCGAAGCTCGTTTGCTCAAATTGAAGTCGACCATGCCTATTGCGTTTATCCACTATGTGATTGATTGGTTCGAGCACCACGAATGGGTCGCTGGGGTGATGCTCGGGTTGTCGCTGGTCACGGTGCTGGCGACGCTTTTTTTTGTACCGTGGGCGATTGTACGAATTCCGCCCGATTATTTCGCCCATAACACGCCGCCACAATTGCCCTGGGGAAAGATGCACCGTGGACTGCGAACTGCGGCGATGTTTGCAAAGAACCTGCTGGGAATTCTACTATTTATCGTGGGAATTGTGTTGTCTCTGCCGCTCGTGCCGGGACCGGGCATTGTCACCATATTGCTGGGACTAGCTCTTGTCGACATTCCCGGTAAGCGGGTACTTGAGCGCCGGATTGTGGCATATCCGCGAGTATTTACGGCGCTGAACAAGCTGCGTGCCAGGTACAACCAGGCACCGCTCGAGAAACCAGTGTAACTTACTTTCCCGGCTCTGGCGGTAGTTTCACATCAATGTTGATGGGCAAATCGGGTTGTTTTACCGTGGGTGCCTTGGCGTTGGGATCGAACGCCGGCGTATCTTCTCCCTGACGGTGATGAATGTCATCGGCCAGTTTAAGCGTGCTCTTATCGGGAAACCGGACATCTAAAGTCTGGAAATCCCATTGGCCGTCGAACAACCGGGAAATGCTGTCGATTTCGGCCTGAGCCTTTGGCCCCTGCACGGCGAATCTTAAGCCGAGCGTGTCGCCATCAAATCTGCCTGAGGGAAAGACGCGCACTGCACGAATAGGTTCGCCAAGTCGCTCGACCACTTGTGGACTGGTGCGAATGTAAGCGAGTGCCGCCTTATACTGGCCGTGGAAGTAAAAACGCCAGAGCGGCCAAGCCCAGATGGCACCGCCGACAATTAGCGCTAGCAACAACAGCCCCATGCCGGAAAAAATCTTGTGCCGCGCAAACCACGGCTTTCGCGGCCGAGCGGCAGACATGGGTACAATTTGAACCGTAGACATGGCTAGACTCCTTTCGCCAAGTGTCGGTTAACAACTCATCGTTCAACTCTTGGCATCTGTTTTGCGGCAGTACGCAATGATATCGGCCGTGGTCGTGGGCTTCGGTCCGGCAGGGCCCTTGGCGGTGGGTTTTGCGGCAGGTTCGACAACGGGCGACGTCTCGGCTGCCGGCTCTTCAGTCTTTTCCGGTGCTGCCTTCTCAGGTGTGGGAGGTTTTTTTACAGTTGATGCAGGCGCGGATGCTGTCGCGGCAGTCACCCCTTTGCCGCGAGCCATCGCCAGGATTTCAGCCGTCGACATCTTCTTCCCTGGCTCGGTTTTGGCGGCCGGAGCAGGTTTCGGGGGCGTGGCTTTCGCAGTTGGTGCAACTGGAGCCGCCGGTTTGGCCGCGACTGGTTCACCGGTGCCTTTCTTCATCCGGGCAGCAGCCAGGATATCGGCCGTGCTGGGCTTTCCGCCTGTAGGTGCCGCAGCAGCCGGCTTCGCGACTGGCGCTGCGGGCTTCGCCGCTGCGGTTTTTGCGGCCGGCTCCTTCTTCGCTTCAGCCACTTTGGGCTCGGGCTTGGGCACGACCTTCAAAAAATCCAGCTCAATATCGTACCAGCCGATGTTATCCCACTGATCGAACTCCACCAGCGCACGGCCATTCATGTTCACCGTCTTGATCTGGCCGGTCGCATTACGGAACCGCGTTAACTCCGGCTGCGACGCATCGACCACAACGTACTTATCCGTAAACTCTCGCTTTAGCTTTTCGATGTGTTCGAAAACCATTGTCGTTGTCGTAATGAGACGAAAAGTAAAATTCGAATGACCAAGGAACGACCAATGACGAAAACCGCCTAGCCGGCAAAGTACAATGTATAATCATCCGATTATTGGCAGCCCGCATTGTCGCGATTTTGGTGTGCCGGATCAAGACGTACAAACAGCGGGCAGAAGGTCCATGAAGCGTTATCCGAAGCGTCAAGCGGCGATTGCATACTGTCACCGCAGGGGCGCTGGCAGGATCACATGCAGTGTAGCCATGTGCAAAATCGTATGGCTCAATTGGCCAATCAATTCGAGCGACGAAAATTGCTCGATTCGGAGGTGCTATTCATCTTCCGACTTTCCAGATTCCACTGGCTTGCCGCCAGCGGTGCGCAGCGGAGAAAGGCATCGAGAAAGCCCTGAATATTGCCGTCGAGGACCGAATTGAAGCTGCCGACGTAATGGCCGGTGCGGGCGTCCTTCACGCGCTGATCGGGATGCAAAAAATAATTGCGAATCTGGGAGCCAAACCCTGTCTTGGCTTGCGACTTGTACTTCGCCATCTGCTCCGCATCCCGTTTTTCTTCCTCGAGCCGTGCCAGCCGAGATCGCAGCATCTTGATGGCAGTGGCGCGGTTTTTGTGCTGACTGCGCTCGTTCTGGCATTGTACGACGATGCCCGAAGGGAAATGCGTGAGCCGAATGGCGCTCGACGTTTTATTGACATGCTGTCCGCCGGCACCGCTGGCGCGGAATACATCTTCGCGGATATCTTCATCGCGCAATTCGATCTCGGCGCTTTCTGAAATTTCCGGCGACACATCGACCGCGGCAAAACTCGTTTGGCGCTTGGCTTCCGCATTGAATGGGCTGATGCGCACCAGGCGGTGCATGCCGGTTTCGCCCTTCAGATAGCCGTATGCCATCGGCCCGCGGATGCCAATAGCGGCGTGCTGGATGCCGGCCACCCCGTCGTCCTGACGGTCGAGCAGTTCGGTTTCGTACCCATTCTTTTGGGCCCAAAGCAAATACATGCGCAGCAGCATTTCGGCCCAATCGTTGGCGTCAGTACCCCCATCTCGGGCATTGATGGAAATAATGGCCGCGTTCGCGTCATGCGGCCCGCTCAAGAGCGATTTCAATTCCAGCTCATCGAGCATCGGCTCGGCCCGATCGAGCTGTTGCCGCAATTCCGGAATAAAGCTGGGATCTTCGTCCCCCATTTCAATGAGGGTCCGAATTTCCTCTTGCACTCCGATCGCATCATCCATCGGCTTAAGCAGGGCGTTAAGGCCCTTCAGCTCCATCACCGTTTCTTGCGCCGCGGCCTGGTTATTCCAGAAATCTGGCCCGGCCATGCGATCTTCGATCGCCCCAGCCTGCGATTTTTTAGAAGCGTAGTCAAAGACTATCCCGCAGTTGCAGGATTCTCTTGTGAATGCGCTCAGCGCGATCGGTAAGTTCTCTTTCCATAATTTTCCGAGGTCAAGCTTTAGCCCGACAAAAATTCGACGGTCTCAACTCTCACAACGTATGTCAATACGGACATAGCATTATACGCATTCACCGGTGATGTTCCTATCGCACTATCGGCGCAATAAAAAACCCCCGGGAGTCAACCGGGGGTCTTTTGAGTCATCATCAACCGCTTCGAGCCATCGTCCTTCGAGTCAGGTCACAGCATCAAGTGCGCGAGTCGTTTACATTCGGGCTAGGCGATTCTTGTTTTCCGCAGCCGACGGCCGCCGACTAGCAAGCCGAGGCCACCCATTAACCCGAGGATGACCGTGCTGGGCTCCGGTACCGCGGTAACATTGATTGAGAAGGCTTTCTTGTCGATGAAGGCGATGCTGTTCGCTTCAGCCGTGCCACTGAGCACGTTGTTCAGTGAGAGGGTCAGGCCGGTCACCCGCTGGCCACTCTTGCCAGCCGCCGCCAAGGCACCTGCAATGTCAAAGTTCGCAAAGCCGCTCCAAGTTCCATTGCCAGCGCCACTGAATGTGATGCCGCTGGCCGTGGCTGTGAAGGCACCGGTCGATCCTGGGCCCGGAGCAAAGGTTTCGGTGTAAGGGACTGGAATAATGGTACCGAGCGCCACACCGTTGAGCGAGGTGATACCCAAACCTCCGACGTAACCAGCCGCATTGAACGGGATTTGCAAGGCTGCGTTGACCTGCGTGGCGAGTGTACCTCCGAGGATTCCGTAACCACCCCCTTCTGAAAGCGAGAAGGCATTGATGTTACCAGTAGCTTGACTGGTCGCTGAGATATTCATTGTCAGCGTGCCGTCTTTCAATAGCACTGGCGTCGCGCCGCCGACATCAACCCGGAAGTTGAGTCCCGTGCCTAACGGCATGTTGTTCTGCGAGAACTGCAGGCTGTCGCCCGACAGGTTCGGAGTGCCGAACAACCGGGTGGGATCCGGTGGCGGGTTGGCGCTGTCGCCCTCGACCACGTTGGCGTAGGTCACGTTCGGGCCCACAAAGGGGCCAGGATACGAATTGAAAATGGTGGCACGAGCCTGGCTGGCCATCGCCAAAATCGCGATGACGCCTAGCAAGCAGCTTGCGCGTCGGGAAACAAAGGGGTGATAACTCATGGCGAAACTCACTTCGGACTAGGGGTTGATGATGTGACTCGTGTGACTCTTTCTGACAATATCGTCGCCAGTTACGGCAACGTGACTCGCGAATTAAAGTTCCAACTCCATCTTTCGCAGTTCCTGTTTATTCACAAAACCATTTCACTTGCAATTCAGTTGCGGATTGTTCTCGGTCTCAGGTTCTCTTGGCGTCCGCGATTTCGCAATCGCTTGTATCCTTGGCGACAGTCTCTTGTTTTGTTTTATCGGTCGTCTTCGCGCTGCCAGGAATAATTCTCGGTGATTGCTTCACAGGTTCCTTAGCACGTCGGACGGGCGATTCCTCATGTGTTCTTTTGCCTTGCTATCTGACCCTCAGCTTGCCTTCGACGCGATCGCTCCGCCGAGGAGCCCGCGTAACACCTCATTTTCTCTACCATGCAAAACGTTTGTTGCGACGGCGATGGATGCCGTTGAACGAATTGGGCCGGGCGCCCCGCCGTTCATACGAGTGCCGACGCATGCGCTGTTCACGACTCTGTTCGCGACGGGCATACGAAACTACGGCAGTTACTTCCAGCTCTTCGTCGTTCATCCAAGTGTTCGGTGCGTTCATTGCATTTCCTTTCACACTTGAGGTTCAAACCGGCGAGCCTCCGCTCGCAATCAAAAACGTTAAAAATCAAAATCGCTGCCGACCAGCGCCGGCTCGCGCTTCTTGTTCAATCGGTCGGCCACTTCTTTAGCGCCGCTGAGAATTGGAGCCAAATCGCTCTCCGGCGCAACACCAGCTAGATACATCCACGCGGCCTGCTGACGGGCCCAAATCTCCTCTTGCGAATCGTTCGAGCGGCCGCAGACCACGGTCAACAGGTTCTTGTGGGCTGCCAAGCTCTCGACCAACAGACGACGTTCCACCGCTGTTGCTGGTTCGGCCGTTGCCACATCCACCAGCGCCATCCCAACCATCCCCGTCGCAATCTGCTCCATCGCAGTGGCCTTATCGCTACACACGACCGAGCGCCAGCCCACCCGTTTGGCCGCCTGACCAAACATCATTTGCTTCAGGGGATCGGGCGAAACGATCAGGCACACACTAGCAGCGGCCGGAGCGCGTTTGGCGGTGCGGCGAACACGTTTGGGGCGGTCGCTCAAGCCAAGGCGCCCAATAACCGGTGATTCGCTGACGCCGATCGGAAATGTTGCAGTTGCTAACATGGCACTGTCCTGTTGCCTCACATGCTGCTTGTTCGACGAACCGTTCGCCTTACTTGGCAGCTTCGAGCCTGTTTGCTCGATGGATGCTTAAAGCACGACGTGTGCCAGGGTCCGAAGAATTCCTCAAGTCTCTGTGCAAGTTCCGACTGCTAAACGATTTAAAAAATCTAAATCGATGTAAATACTGCTTTGAGACGTGCGAATGGCCATCACTAACTTAGTGATGCCGTTTGGTGCATGCGGCGCTAAACGCAATCGACAAAGGGGTTTAACATCAATTCATCAGAATGGTGATGCTTCACTAGTTCAGTGAGAGGGCCTCGCAGCCGCTGCAGAGTTGAGAAAACTGCGTGCCGCGAGGCGAATCAGCGGCGTTAAAAGCCCAAAAGTCGCCGTAAATCGTCTGGCTAGCTTGGCATTTCAAATGGCCAAACTCAAACGAGCGCCGTGGATTCTTGACTAACTCGTCAGAGAATCGCCCGAAGTAGAGGCGACAGAAAAAGCATACGCCGAGCTTACGTTTCGTCGACGGTGGCTGAGTCGCCTTCCAGCTGTGCAACCAGCCTGGTCAGCGTGTTGGCATGCACACCCAAGAGCTTGGCGGCCCGACCTTTATGCCCCTTGGCAACTTCCAAGGCCTGCCGGATCGCGGTGTCACGCAACTGGGTCAGATTCAAATAAGGCAGCCGAGAACCATCGGCCGAGCGCTTGGATGTCGGCAAACGCGGAGACGCATCGAGCACATAACCTTGCTCGATCACGTGCGACAACTGCCGCACATTGCCGGGCCAAGAATACTCGCAGAACTCGCGGATCTCTTCGGCGCTGGGCCGCCACAGGGGGCGACTGTACTTCTGCGAGAATCGATTAGCGAAGAACTCCATGAACTGCGGAATGTCTTCCATTCGCTTTCGTAGCGGAGGCACCTGGAGTTCGACCATATTCAAGCGGTAATACAGGTCTTCGCGGAAACGACCTTCGGCCACTTCCACTTCCAAATTCCGATTGGTGGCCGCAATCACTTGCACATCCACCTTTACCGGCGTGGAAGAACCAACCGGCGTGACTTCTCCCTCTTGCAGCACTCGTAGCAACTTCGGCTGCAATTCGAGCGGCATTTCGCCGATTTCATCGAGAAATACGACCCCGCCATGACCAGAGCGGAAGACACCGAGCGAAGCGCCCAGGGCACCGGTAAACGCGCCCTTTTCGTGGCCAAACAACTGGCTTTCTGCCAGCGTGGCCGTCAGCGCGGCACAATTCACCGGAACAAACGGCTGCTTACGCGGGGACCCGTCAAGTGCAGACGACGCGCTAAAAGCTCCTTACCGGTCCCTGTCTCGCCACAAATGAGAACCGGGCATTGCACTTCGGCAGCCCGCTGGGCGTGATGAGCGATGCGACGCACGACAGGATTCGTTCCGACCACCCAATCCAAAGCTTCGTCACTGGGCATGTCCGAAAGGACTGCCGAGGGGGCCGCACATTTGTTCGTGGTGATCGTCATGGTGTGTGACTTGGTGGTCGTCGCCTGCCCTTGTTGCACGTCGTCGACCAAAGTACCGCAAGTGTGCCTAAACACTCTTGCTCGAAATCATCTCATTAGCACTTCACGGTGAATTTGGGTTCACGAGGTGGAAAAGAGTTGTGCCTACTTACTCCCGCTCCTTCGACCTCAAGATCACCCCCGATTATAAAAGCGACTGAGCCAATTGCAACGACTTTTTCGACCCAGCAGAAATATTTTCAAACGTTTTTCTCTGCCCCGCCCCACCAATGAACCGCTAACAATGAGGGTAAAAGTTGCGGTTTTTCCTGGCGCACGATAATTGGCGGCTTGCCGAGCCGATATTCGTGACGCAAATCACTGTCCTTTAATGATTTGCGTCGTGATGGTGCTGCTCCGGTTCATAATAGGGAAACTTTTCCGCATACGTCTTGCCGTCGATCTTCACGTGTAACTCCCGGACGGCCTCTGGGTTATCCAAGGCCAACCTCAAATCTTTTTGGTCCGATTCAAACCTGGACGACTTCCCTGGCGAGTCGCTTTCCTGCGGTTTGGAAGGCAATCGAAACTCTGCGACACCGGCTCCCGACTTCATGTTTATGGTGATCGCTTCCTCGGTAATGGGCACCGGTTGCTTGCCCTCTTTATCGAGGATGTAGATGGTGACCACGCCATGCTCGTCGTCGTTAAACAGCTCAGCGTGATACTCTTCATTCCCCAGTTCAATCAATTCGCCGTCATGTGGACCGTGAACATGGTGGTGAGCGGCTGGTGCCGCGGCCGGCTTCGTTCTTCCGCTGCAACCGACGACTGAGAAAACTAAGATTGCGCAAAAACACAATTCGATTTTACTAACAGATCGCATTAGTGCCTCCGAATAACAACGGGGCGAGCACCTATCGAGGCAGGCTAAGCCCGACCTACGCATTGCGTATTCTCATCCTAAGCAGCATCATCACGCAAGAGGCGTTCAGACGATGCCGCGCTGTCGAGGGAGACGACAATCAACTTGTGCCAATCGGCGAATTCAAGAAATTGCGGTTCGTCGACGAGAATCGTCTTGCCGGCTTCAACCACTAGCATCTTCGCGCCGGCGGCTGACATCGTTTCCAGCGTTCGGACACCGATGGTGGGTACATCGAAACGCATGTCTTGCTGCGGCTTGGCGACCTTCACCACGGTAAATCCGCCCGCCGGTGACAGCTGCCCCGCCCGGCGAATGCACTCGTCGGTGCCTTCGATTGCTTCGACGGCTAAACACGCGCGATCCTTCACGACCACGCTTTGGCCAATGTCGAGGCGGCCCATTTCTTTTGCCAGGTGCCAGCCAAACTCAATGTCCCTTTGCTGTGCCCTTGTGGGACCTAGCCGTGTGAGTTGTCCGAATTTCACGAGCAGCTCCGGAACATAATCGGTCGCGGGAAGAAGCGCAATTCCAGCTTCTGCAAAGGCGTTTACGATCGCCAATAGTAATGTATCGTCTTTGCGATCCTTTTTCGTCGTGACAAAATGGTGCCAGAACGTGCGGATACACGTCCAGTCGGGCAGATGTTTGATCCATGCCCCGCGCTGAAACAACCGCACTTTGAAGACCTTACCGGCCAATGTTGCATCGCGCACTCCGCTGTGACGCAGATAACGAATGGCGTGGCCAAGTTTCGCAAGACCGGTCCACTGCACATCATCGCAAATTCGCTCCAGCGCCGGATCGGCGTGATCTTTTAACGCCACACAATACGTCTGAAACCCCTGCCGTTTGAGCGATTCGGCCACGACAATCGGAAACCGTCCCCAGCCTGCAACGATGCCGACACGGGCTGATGAAGCAACAAAGGTCGATCGAACTGTTTCCTCAGGCGGCTTCATTTCGGGTGTTGTCGCGAGCTTCGATCGGGCTATGAGTCAGTTCATCGATTTGCCGCTGTAGTTCCTTCAGTTGCTTGCGCATCTCCGGTAGCTTTGAAGTCAAAGCGAAGAGCAGCTTTTGTTCGCGCTCCGGTACCGCCGGAGTACCCAGCATGTGAACGCCTTCGCGCACATCGCTAGAGACACCTGCTTTTGCGCCAAGCACGGCTTTCGTACCAATGTGAACATGATCGCGCACGCCGACCTGGCCAGCCATTACCACATAATCGCCGGTCGAGGTGCTACCCGCCACGCCGACTTGAGAACAAATCAAATTGTGTCTACCGATGCGGCAGTTGTGGGCAATCATCACGAGGTTATCGATTTTCGTGCCCTCGCCAATCAGCGTCGCGCCGTAAGTGCCGCGATCGATCGTGCTGCCGGCGCCGACTTCCACGTCGGCACATAATTCCACATAGCCTAACTGCGACGACAGCACATGTTTGCCATCGAGGAACTTGTAGCCGAAACCGTGAGCGCCTAGCACAACGCCAGCATGAATGATGCAGCGCGAGCCAACACGCGTGTTTTCGTAAAGCACCGCGCCGGGGAAAATGGTCACGTGATCGGCAATCCGGCACCCGGCCATCACGTGAACCCCATTATGAATTACGGTGCCAGGGCCAATTTCCGCGTCGTCGCCAATTGTGGCACCGGGATGAATGGTCGCCCCACGGGCAATTTTGGCCGTCCAGGCAACCATCGCCATCGGATGAACGCCAGCCCGCGGTTTTTCTCGCGGCGGCCGAAAATAGCAAACGATGTCTGAAAAGGCCGCATGCACGTCGCCGACTTGAATGACCGGACGATCGAGCGGTCCTAAACTTCGCGGCACCACAACTGCGCCGGCTTGGCTGCGTGCCAAACGATGCACCTTATCGGCAGAATCGACCAGCGTAATGTCGTCTGGCCCGGCGGCATTCAGGGCATTGGCCCCCGCGATCAGGCGCGTGCCGTCGCCCAGCACGTGCCCGTCGACAATATGGGCCAAATCCGCCAGGCGAATAGGCATGGTGGCATCCTTTCCAACGCAGCCGTAATTCGAATTCCACACCCGTGCATGGCCGGGCGAGGGTGCCGCAATCTACCCCGCCGATGGAACTCAAATCAAGATCGCTTGGAAGGCAGATTACTTTCGTTCATCCCGCCAGTTCTGCGATTTCCCTTCGGCCAGCCACTGGATAGCGGAATGAATGCGTTTTTGTCTGGTTTCAGGCCGCTTCGCTTCGATGATCCACCTGATGCATTCCCGCTTGTGGCTGGGGCTGAAACCGTGGAAGGTCTCGGCCGCCTTTTTGCTTCTGCCAAGGGCCTGGCGGAAATCAGCCGGGATGCGAATCGGTTTGCGTTTCTTTTGATCCGTCTTTTTGGACATGGCTTTCGGCGCTGGCATCATTACAGATCTTGAATCGTAGGAAGTGAGCTTCGGCGATATCGATGCATTGGCAACCGTGTGACGACAGTCCCAGCTTGATCTAGCGACGAGAAATCAGCCCCGTATCTAGGGCCAACACAAACAACATCAGCGACAGAATAAAAATCATCCCCGCATAAGTGAACGCCACCATGACCCGTTCGCTGGCCGGTTTGCCGCGAATCAGCTCGTAGGCCAAAAATACCATGTGCCCGCCGTCGAGCACGGGGATCGGGAGAAAATTAATGACGGCCAGATTGGCGCTAAGCATCGTGAGGAACAACAGAAAGTCGGACCAGCCTTGCTGCGCCGACCGGCCTGCCTGTCGAAATATTTCCACCGGTCCGCCGAGCAGCTTTACTGAAATCTGTTTCTGGCCGATTTTTTGCAGAAAGCGATAGACAAGCAGTAAATTGTCGAGCGTTTCCCGTCCACCAAGCCGTACGGCCGAGGCAAATGAATCGGCAACATGCACCGTAAATAGTGGCTGAAACAGGAAGCCTCGTGCAGGGGTATGCAGCACCCGACCAGCATCGTCCTTTAATTCCACCGTCTGCAACTCAATCTTGCGAGTCTCATTGCCGTTGCGCACTTCCAACTCCCAGCGGGCTTCAGGATCGGCAAACGTCAGCACTTCCCAAACGAAATACGGCCAGGCGGGATCTTTGCCATCGAAATCGACTTTCGTAAGTTCAGAGGATTCCGTCGGATTTGCATCCTCTTTCGCAGCGCCGTCTTTTTTCGGCGGTGCAAGGTATTTTGCTGAAATGATTTCATCACCCGGGTGCAATTTGGCATCAGCGGCCGGAGTGTTGGCAGTTACCGCTGCAACTTTTGTCCAAACTTTGTAGGCGATTCCCAGCGCAGGGGCCGACAGCGGGTTGGTCGGAAGCAATTCGTCCGCAGATTCCGGCACGCGTGGAGTAATTTGCAATGTTAAAGGCTTCGACTCCGACTTCCGCTCGATCTCGAGATTGAGCGTCTTTCCTTCCAGCCCTGCGCGGCGCATCCGGTCGGGCAGTGTGATTGGATTACCCACGGGCTGTCCGTCGATCGAGATGATCTTGTCGCCAGCTTCTAATCCGGCTGCTTTCGCTGGAGAATCGGGCTGCACTGCGGAGATCGGATCCATGTCCATCACGAGCCCAAAATCACGCATCGAAGTTGGCTCAACTGAAATCTCCACTGGTTTTCCGGCAAGTTCCTTATCTACTGGCGGCTCTTCGGTTGGCGGCTTGCTCGCGTCTTTATCTTTGGTTGCTCGCTGGACGGAAACTGCAATCTTGTCGTCCACGTGGCGAACCAAGGCACGTTGCACATCGACTTGATCTTTGATTGGCATTTCATTGATTTGCACAAATCGGTCGCCGGGTTCAAAATTCGGTTCTGCCTGCCATGCTGGCGAGAACTTCAGCGTTGGTTTGATGTCTTTTTCATCAATCAACTCTGGTTTCCAAGGACCGACGACACCGATCATTGGCACGCCCAGACTTTTATCGGGGTGCAACACGACAGTGAACATTTTTTCAGTGATGGGGCGATAGATTTCGAATTCCACGCCATGTTCCAAGTCGCCAAGCGTCACGCCGGTTTGCAAATCTTTGAAGCGTGGGTTTTTGATTTTGCCAATCCGTTTCACAACATCCCCCGATTGTAGTCCCGCCTGCCACGCTGCTCCGCCAGGCACGACGGCCCGCACAATGCACGGTGTTTCTTTAACGCCGATGCAATACGCCACCGAGGCCATAATGAACGCGAAAATGACATTCATAATGACACCAGCGGAAATGATGGCCATCCGTTTGGGTACACTTTGGGCCATGTAACTGCGAGGATCGTACGGGACATGCAGATCAGAAACTGGTTCCGGCGGCAGGTCGCCGTGAGTGAGGGGCGGGGCGTGCTCGGCGGTTTCAAAGTTGGCACCTGTGGCAGCAGAGTAGGTGGTGCCCGCCGATTGCAACTTCGCGCGCGGGTTTCTTCCGCCATGCGGGCTGGGTTGTCGTCTTGCCCAAGCATCTTCACATAACCGCCCAGTGGCAAAATGCCGATGCCGTATTCGGTTTCGCCACACTGAAACTTGGCGATTTTCAAACCGTAGATATCGAAGCCGAGGTAAAACTTCTCGCACTTTACGCCGCAAGCTTTGGCAACGAGGAAATGCCCCAGCTCATGCACGAAAATCACGAAACCGAGTCCTGCAGCCACCTGCAAAACAACGAGCCAATGAGCGGGCTCCAAAAACCACGACAGTGCTGCAATCAAGTGCATACCCAACGTGTGACCTCCTGACGCGCCCAACGATCGACTTCCAAAAGCCGCGCAAGCGTGGGCTGAGCCTCAAACGTGTGATGTTCAACAATACTTCGGCAAACCGGCACGATTTCGACAAAATCTAGCTCGCCGCCCAAAAAACTGCGGACGGCCTCTTCGTTGGCCGCATTCAGCACGGCCCCGGTGGTGCCGCCGCTATGGGCCGCTTGTTGGCCCAGTTGCAAGGCGGGAAACCTTACCGGATCGGCCGGTTCGAAATCGAGTCGCTGCGACTTCGTGAAATCCATTTTCTGCGAAATGCCTGGCCGTCGCTCCGGATAATACAAAGCATACTGAATCGGCAACCGCATGTCGGGCGAGCTGAGCTGTGCAATCGTCGAGCCATCGATGAATTCGACCATTGAATGCACAATCGATTGCGGATGAATCACCACGTCGATTTGCTCCGGCACCAAATCGAACAGCCACCGGGCTTCGACAATTTCCAGGGCTTTGTTCATCATCGTGGCGGAATCGATCGTGATTTTGGGACCCATGTCCCAGGTGGGATGCTCCAAGGCCTCTTCCACCTTCACACGGGCCAATTGTTCTACGGTGTGATTGCGAAATGGCCCGCCGCTAGCGGTCAGCACAATCCGCTTAAGTTCCTCCCGCCGGCCGGACTGCAAGCACTGGAACACTGCACTATGTTCGCTGTCGATGGGCAAAATCTTGGCCCCGGTCTGGTCCGCCAATCGCATGACCAGTGGGCCGGCCATGACCAACGTCTCTTTGTTAGCCAAAGCGACCTCTTTCCCGGCTTCCAACGCGGCCCAGGTGCTTTCGAGTCCAGCGGCGCCGACGATAGCGGCCACGACGCAATCGATTTCCGGCACTGCTGCGATTTTTGCGAGCGATTCCGGTCCGATTAGCAATTCCGTTTCGCGCGGCAAATCGCTCCAATCCTGACTGGCCGCCGCTTCAGCATTGGTCACCACGATCCAACGTGGCCGAAACTGTCGAGCTTGTTCCAATAAAATCTGCGTGCTGTTACGAGCCGCCAGCGCCATCGGTTTCAATCTTCTCTCGCTCGCTGCCACCACTTCCAACGTGCTTACACCAATCGAGCCGGTCGATCCCAGGACGGCAATGTTTTTGGCGGTTAGAGACATGGACAGCACATTCAAGCCCAGGGACCATCGGGGCGACGGTACCCGCAACCCCTGGGCTTGCGGATTGCGTAGAGTTATCAGCGAGGCTCACTCCATCGGCGATTCTAAAGCCGCACCGATTACCCCACAACCCGAACGGCAATCGTGCCGATTTTGCCTAGTTTGCCGTTCGCAACTATGCCGCCGCCGATCGAACGGTTGTACGAGCCGCATGAGCGACATACGATGAACTAAAGACCCTTTCCACCATTCAATTCGCCAGGTCGATCGCGTATGGATAGCAACACGCCAGAGAAAAAACCGCAGAACACGAAGCCGACCCCGGAACGCAAAAACACGCCGATCGCCAATAACTCGATCTGGTATCTGTTGGCGGTCGGCATCACGGTTCTGCTGGTCGTCGGTTGGCTGCATCAGGACACTGCCTATCCGCTAAAGGCCAGCGATTTCGTAAACCTGATTCAATCGAAAGGCCGGGCATCACCACGGAAGAGGGTCCTGAGGGCCATAAGCTGCAAGTCACTTACAAAAATCCGACCGATATCGAGCTTGGCACCTATGACATCACCGGCAAAGTGACCCGTACAACCGCCGATTCAAAGTCGGAAGTTGTAAACTTTCACGCGAATCGAGGCGGCAGCGACGACACGTCCGGCGATTTACGCAAGTTGTTGCTAGAAAATGGCGTCAAGTTCGATTACGAGTCCGGTCCCAGCTCTTTGAGGGCTTACATGCCGATGCTGGTGCTGACCGGACTGTTTATCGTGGTGTTCTTTTTTATGCTCCGCCGATTGGGCGGTGCCGGCAGCCCAATGGCGTTTGGTCGCAGCCGCGGCAAAATGTACGCCCAAGAAGATATCGGCATCACGTTTGAAGACGTAGCCGGCATCGACGAAGCAGTCGATGAGCTGCGCGAAGTGGTCGAATTCCTTCGCAGCCCGGAACGCTATCAGGTCCTCGGCGGGCGCATTCCCAAAGGCGTGCTGCTAGTCGGTCCGCCGGGAACCGGCAAAACGCTGCTGGCCAAAGCCATCGCCGGCGAGGCGGGCGTGCCGTTCTTCAGCCTTTCGGGCTCCGACTTTGTCGAAATGTTCGTCGGTGTCGGTGCGGCCCGCGTGCGAGACATGTTCCAGCAGGCAGAAAATAAAGCCCCGTGCATCATCTTCATCGACGAACTCGATGCCCTGGGCAAAACCCGCGGCAGCAGCGTTGTGGGCGGACACGATGAACGCGAACAAACGCTCAACGCCCTGCTGGTGGAAATGGATGGCTTCGACACCAACAGCGGTGTTATTGTGCTGGCCGCCAGCAACCGGCCGGAAACGCTTGATCCAGCATTGCTGCGGCCGGGCCGTTTCGATCGTCATGTGCTGGTCGATCGGCCCGACGTGCGCGGACGCGAGGAAATTCTGAAAGTGCATGTACAAAACGTGAAGCTCGATAGCACGGTGAATCTCAAAGAAATCGCCAGCATTACCTCCGGTTTCGTCGGCGCCGATTTGGCGAACCTGGTCAACGAGGCCGCTTTGCTGGCCGCGCGAAACAGCAAAACCGCCGTCGGCATGAAGGAATTTAACGAAGGCGTCGAACGCGTGACCGCCGGCCTGGAAAAACGCAAGCGGGTGATTCACGTCGACGAAAAACAGCGCGTCGCCTATCACGAAGCAGGCCATGCACTGGTTGCGTACAGCCTGCCGAATACCGATCCAGTGCACAAAGTCTCGATCATCCCCCGCGGTCTGGCAGCCTTGGGCTATACCATGCAGCGGCCCGAAGACGACCGCTACCTAATGACGCAAAGCGAACTGGAAAGCCGCATCCAAGTGCTGCTGGCGGGCACCATCACCGAAGAAATGATTTACAACGACATTTCGACTGGTGCCCAAAACGACCTGGAACGCGCCAGCGACATCGCCCGACCATGGTCATGGACTACGGCATGAGCCACCTGGGCCGGGTGAACTATCGCGAAAGCAACCGCTCGCCGTTTCTGGCCGCCAACGGCGAAATCACAAGCCCCCGCGTTCATAGCGAGCAGACGGCCCGCGAAATCGATGAAGAAGTGAAGCGCATCATCGACGAATCGATGGAGAAGGTGCGGCAGATTCTGGAAGCCCGCAAAACTGCGCCTGGAAGCTTTGACCAAGCGGCTGATCGAGAGGGAGGTGATCGACTCGGAAGAGCTGAAAGAGATCATCGAGGAAACCTCGACCGCCCCCCTGATCGTCCCCGGCACCGACGCCGAACGCAAACGCCACGGCCCACCAGCTGTGGAAGCACCCATTCCCCGCGAAACCGCGGAAGGCTCATTGTGAGTAGTGAGTAGTGAGTAGTGAGTGGTAAGTGGTCGGCACATAGTCCGACCGTCTCGGTCGGAAAGCCATCAATACGGCTCGGCCAACGTCGGCGGTGTTTTTATCCGATCATCGATCCGTTTCTCGCCTGACAATGCCGGTTCAGGGGCTTCGCGATTCATCGGATTTTTGTCCGTCGAGTTCGAATTGAGCTGCGCAGCCTTTCGGCCGCGGCTCCGGCCTTTCGGTTTTGTCTTTCTCCGCGATAAAAATTCGATCGCCGGGCAGCACCTGGTAATTGGTTGAGTCGTCGCCGGCGGAGATTTGATCCCACTGGAACCGCAGGTTTTGGTCTTCGCCGATAGGCTTCGGACGAGCGATCCAAATGTTTTTGCTAGCCAAATCGCCCGCCCCCTTAACTTGCGCGATCGCGTCCAGAATCGTTTCATGGCCGGTGATCGGAAAGCGCTGGATATTATCGCCACGCTCGCCAGTGCTGATGACGTAATAGACCTTGCTGTTATAGGCATAGATGTCGACGGAAACTTTAGGCTCGCGAAATGCGCCAGCAAGTTGTTTTTCGATAGCGCGGCATGCCTCCGGTATGGTGCAGCCCGCGACATAAGCGCTGCCGTAGATCCCAAGGTTCACCATTCCATCCGGCCCTACCAGATGCTGACCGGTGATGCCGCTGGTCAATCGTGCCTCGTCGATGATCAGCGCCACCTGCGGATTGACGAGCGTCTCTTTGAGTTGCTCGGTCACCGCCTCCTGAGCTTCAACACGCGTGAGACCCGCGATTTTGACAGAGCCGTAGCTGGGTCCAAGCACGATCTCGCCCGTGCTGTCAACCTGGAACGTACCGGAAATCGGGGCATCGAGGCGCGTGCCTTCCACGGCGAGCTTCACTTTGTCGGCCGGTGCCAATCGAAACGGTTTTTTCGGGACTAGGCTAATCGCGTCGATCGTGATGACGTCGGGCGGTTCGATATCGTAGGGAGGCAACGGACTCTTGGTCGCTTGCTTCTCTTTGACTTCCTCATTGGTGCGTGATCTGAGTTCTGCTTTGCGCTTTTCGATGCGCTCCTTGTACGACTTGATGGCCTCTTCATATCGTTGTATTTCATTGCGTAGCCATTCTTCGGTTGACCCGTCAGAATTGGGCTTGCCGGCTTTCAGATCGGCCAGCTTTGCCTTTTCAATCGTAAGCAATTCCTCGTATTCCGCCATACGCTTTCCATAAAGCGGCAGCAGTGGATCGTTGGCGATTGCATTCTGGCCAACCTCTTCAGGCGGGTCGGCGGGAGGCTTATCTTCGATCCTTTGTTGAATGGATTTGGTCGGAGGTACGGTATATTCCGGCCGGGAAGATTTCGTTTGTGCGACAGCTAATCCCGCGATCAAAACCAAAGCCACCGTGGCGCAAGCGATGCGTTTGAAGCGGCTGTTTTTCACGACCGGCCTTTCGCGCAAAGACAACAGCCGTAGCAATCGCGATTTCGTTGTCGACATGCCGATTGCCGGCAGAGGAACGACTCGGCGCGGCCGATTGATCCAACTTGCTAGTGCGCTCACGTACTCGCTTGGCTCGGTGCCGGTCGCAATGACCCAATCGTCGCACGCTTCTTCGCAAGCAATGCGGAACGATCGGCGCAAAAGCCATACCAGCGGCGAAAGTGGCAGGGCGATCGCAACGAACTCGACCCACAAGCGGGACCAGCCGTCTCCTCGGGCCACATGCGCAAGTTCGTGGGTGAAAGCGGGTGTCCAATCCACGGTTCTGTCGATTTCCGGAATCAACAGTCGCGGACGGCCAATTGCCAACACCATTGGCGTGGAAATATGAGAGCTGACCAGCAGCATCGGCCGAGTTTTTAGTGTTAGTCGCTCTCGCGCCGCCTCAACCGCTCGCAGCAGTGTATCGTCGTTGCATGGTTGAGCTTGTCGGATGAGCCGCAGCGCCCCCGCGCAACCAACGGCCAAGCGCACAACCAGAAGACCGGAGGCCGCCAGCCATGCGAGCCCAATCCAGTCGAAGAAATAAAGTTTGAGCAACGGCCAGTCCGTGTTCGGCTTCGACGCCTCGATTTTTTGCCCGACTGCAGAGAAAGCCGGCGGAACCTCCGCCGGATTTGGCGACGGGTGTACTTCCGGCGCGACACTTTCGGCCCCGTTGACGACGCTAATGAATTGTGGCCCGTCAATCTTGTCAAGATCAGAGTCAGAAAGCGTGCTAGGCGCCGGGCTCGTCGACGATGCCGTGGCGGCGACTTCTTGCGTGGCACCGTCGAATAGCGCGATTCCGCCTTGTCTTGCGGCAACACTGGCCAGCGGCGCAAGCAAGCAACTGGTAACCGTCAGCAGCAACACCCAAGACTTGGCCGCCACTTGCCGAACTAAAAAACAAGCGACCAGCCAACCGATGGCGCCAATCACCGTGCTTTGCCACAAAGCATCCACCAATAGCCGCTGCCAACTATCTGCTGGCAACCACGACAGGACACTATTCATGACGAACCCCCTTTCGACGTTGATCGATAAGTTTCCGCAGCTCGGTCAAATCTTGGTCCGACAAGCGAGTGTCTTCCAGCAAACTCGCCAGCAATAACTTCGGGTTGCCTCCGAATGCCGTCCGCAGCAGGTCGCGTAGCGTGCGACCGCCGACTTCTTCTCGATTTCGCGTAGCAGAATAGATATAAGCTCGGCCGGCGGAGCGAAATTTTAGCCAGCCTTTTCGGTGGAGCTTTTGCACCGCCGACAGAACGGTGGTGTAGGTGACCGGCCGTTTTTTGCCGATCGCCTCGACCATTTGTGCGACCGTCGCTTCTTCTTGTCGCCAGATGATTTCCATCACCTCGGTCTGCAAACTTCCCAATCCGTGGAGATGTTTCGACATTATTCTGGCCCTTTGGAGGTAATATACGTCGATTTGACGTACGTTGTTGTAACGTTTGTTGAGGCGTGCGTCAAGCATGATTCATTCAACCTTTATTGAAGCCGTCGAAACTATGCAATCCAACGAGCCAGCATGAAGTAAACCAATAGCGTGAGCATGTCGGCCGAGGCCAAGGCCACGGGGCCCGCCGCCACTTGCGGATCTCGCCGCAGAATGCGCAGCAAATTGGGCATCGCTACACCAATGAGTGCCGCTACCGTTACGCCGGTGCTAATTCCGACGAGCAGGCAAATCGCAACTCTCGCGTTGCCCAGCCACACCAGCGCCACGACGGCCACCAACAGGGCGCTGGCAACGCCCAGCAGGATGCCGGTGAAAAACTCCCGGCGGAGCTTCGCTATCAGCGCTGCAATCGTGGGCCTTTGTCCGTGCAGAATCTGCAGCGTCAAGCTCACCGATTGAATGCTGACGCTCTCGGCTAACGCCAGCACCACGGGCACGAACATCGCTAAGGCCACAACTCGCTGTAATTCGTCTTTGAATAAACCCGACAGAAACGCAGCCGCAATGCCACCGGCGATGTTGCACAGCAGCCAAGGAAAGCGGCTGCGGAAGGCGGTGACCGGGTTGGACTGCTGCGCTTCTGCCAGATGCACGCCGATGAGCTGAAACAGCTCCTCATTGCGTTCGGCCGCTTCCAGCTCGCCGCGCTGTTTCGTGTACAGCTCTACGTCCACGATGCCGACAATGCGCCGCTTGTGGTCGACCACCGGAAATGCCAGCAAGCGGTGCATCGCGAATAATTCGCAAGCCTCGAGCACGGTCGCCGCTTCCGGAACCGTGATGACTTCCCGCACCATGATTTGATCGACAGGAGTCTCCAAGGCGTTCAAAAGCAGACGCCGGGTGGGCACAACCCCAACTAATCTTCCGTCGTCGTCAACCACATAAAAATAGATGATTCGGCCAATCGCTGGATTTTCGCGAATGCTTTCCAGCGCTTGGCCCACCGTAGCGTTTTGCTTGATTTGCACGAGGTCGTAGCCCATGTGCTTCCATACGGGCTCGTCCATCATTGCCGAAAAGTCGGTGTTCATGAATTATTGCGAAAAGAGATGTGGCGTTTGAAATTGTTCGCAGGAATGATACACCCGCGTTCTGAAGTAGAGTGCCGGGCCGGTGCCACCGGCAATTAGAAATTGAAGAATTCGCAGTGCTGCCGCGGAATTCGCAGATCGGCTTGACGCGCGTTTTTGTCGAGTGCCGCCATAGATACCGCCCCGGCGAACAGCACCACCGTCGTGGTTTCGCGCGGCGATTAAATCGGGCGAAGCGTTCGCCCGGATGCTTGGGACGTGTACTTTGTTGCGCCGGGCTACATGCCGGCTGCAAACCCGTCGAGCTGGCCCATTGGGCAATTTGCCATCAGTGGTTATTGTCCCAGCGGCGACCGCCGAATCATGCTTGCGGCCGTCCGCGGCACAAGCCACAGCCCGCACAAATAAGCAGCCAACAGCACCGTGCCCAGCACGGTAACCGCCCCTTCGGCAACCGACGTGGGGCCAGACAACAAATACAGCGCGAAAGACGAGTAAACCATGATCGAAACCTCGCAGCGAAATGCACCGATCGGCCGGGCTGGAAAAGAATGGTGTGCCGATCGTGAGCGAACGATTTACCTGTATCGAATTTCGGCACACCTTGTCAACAAAATTCGCCGCGACCGCGAAAATGTTTCCCAAAAAACTGAAAATCGAGACGACGTGTGCCGATATGGCAAGGTTTTCCGCCACGACCCCTCTCGATGCTATCGCCGCTGGCGAAGTATGATAGGTTGGGCTGACTGAATAGCACTGCCCCCTCGAATGTGACCGGTTTTCCCATCTGACTCTGGAGATCACTCGCACGTGGCTGGACATAAACGCATTTTGGTGACCGGCGGCGCCGGCTTTTTGGGCTCGCATTTGTGCGAACGGCTCGTCGAAGAGGGGCACGATGTGGTCTGCGTCGACAACTTCTTTACCAGCCAGAAAACCAATGTCTCGCATTTGCTGGGCCGGCCGAATTTCGAGCTCTTGCGGCACGACGTCATTCATCCGCTCTGGCTCGAGGTCGACGAAATCTACAACCTCGCCTGCCCCGCCGCGCCCGGACACTACCAGTACAATCCCATCAAGACCATCAAAACTTCCGTCATCGGCGCGTATCAATCTGCTGGGCATGGCCAAACGCTGCCGGGCGAAAATCTTGCAAGCCTCCACCAGCGAGGTGTATGGCGATCCGGAAGTTCATCCGCAGCCCGAAACCTACCGCGGCGCCGTCAACACCCTGGGGCCCCGCGCCTGCTACGACGAAGGCAAACGGGCCGCCGAGACGCTGTTCATGGATTACCACCGCATGAACCGTGTGAACATACGCATCGCCCGCATCTTCAACACCTATGGGCCGCGGATGCACCCGTTCGATGGCCGCGTGGTGTCGAACTTCATTCGCGAGGCGCTCCGCGGAGAAGACATCAGCATTTACGGCGATGGCAGCCAGACGCGCTCGTTTTGCTACCGCGACGACCTCATCGAAGGATTGGTGCGACTGATGAACGCTCCCGACGATTGCATCGGACCAATCAATCTGGGCAATCCCGGCGAGTTCACCATTCTGGAACTGGCCAAATTGGTGATCGAACTGACCGGCTCCAAATCGAAGCTGGCTTACAAACCACCGCTGCCTGATGATCCGGCGAAGCGCCGCCCCGATATCACCCTGGCGCGTAAAAACTTGAACTGGGAACCGACCATCAAACTTCGCGACGGCTTGCAGAAAACGATCGCGTGGTTCCGCTCGATCGATTTGGCCGCCTACCGCGCTCCGACGCCCAACTACTGACTTGCTGCGTCGATCATCCATGACGCGCAGTCTCATGCTGCCTGCCGGGATGCCAACATTCTTTCTTGCCTGGCCAATTGCCAGTCGTGCTGCGCCATCATCCGCACCAGTTCCGGGAACGTAGTTCGCGGTCGCCAACCGAGTTTTTCACTCGCTTTCGAGGCTTCGCCCAGCAGCAAATCGACTTCGCAGGGCCGAAAATACCGCTCGTCCACGGCATAGTGCCGCTGCCAATCGAGTCCCAGCTCCTTAAAGGCCAGCGCCAGAAATTCGCGCACAGAGTGCGCTGCGCCGGTGGCCACCACGTAATCGTCCCCCTGCGGTTGCTGCAACATCAGCCACATGGCCTCGACAAAATCGCGGGCAAAACCCCAATCGCGCCGGGCTTCGATATTGCCCAGATAGATTTTCTGTTGCAGGCCTTCGCGAATTCGCCCGGCGGCCCGGGTAATTTTGCGGGTCACAAACGTTTCGCCCCGCCGCGGCGATTCATGATTGAACAAAATGCCGTTGCTGGCGTGCAGGCCGTAGGCCTCCCGATAGTTCACCGTCTGATGGAAACCGAACACCTTGGCGCAGGCATACGGGCTGCGCGGCCTAAGCGGCGTCGTTTCCCGTTGCGGCGTTTCCGCCACCTGGCCGTACATTTCGCTGGAGGCCGCCTGATAGAACCGCACGTCTTTCCGTCGTGCTAACTGCCGCACCGCTTCCAACACCCGCAGCGTGCCGGTGGCCACCACGTCGGCGGTGTACAGTGGCTGATCGAAAGAAACCCGCACGTGGCTTTGCGCGCCCAGGTTGTAAACCTCATCGGGCTCAAGGTCGAGAATCAAATTCGCGATACTGCCGCTATCGGTCAAGTCGCCAAAATGCAGCCGCAACCGGGGACTGGCTTCGTGCGGATCTTGATACAAATGATCAATGCGGCCCGTGTTGAACGAACTGGCGCGGCGCACCAGCCCGTGCACTTCGTAGCCCTTTTCCAGCAGAAACTCCGCCAGATAAGAGCCGTCTTGGCCGGTAATGCCGGTGATGAATGCGCGACGGGGCATGGGGCCTCACCTAGCCCGACCGTATTCGGTCGGAAGTGGATTTATATTCAATTGGCTCGCAACTTCTGTCATTTACACAATTCAAGCCCTTTGCTTCCCGACCGAATACGGTCGGGTCATGTATCATGCAGCCCGCGCCATGGGCACCGTTTGCGACTGCGCTTCGTACCAGGCAATGGTCTGCCGCAGGCCGGTCACTAAATCGGTTTGGCGCGGAAGCCGAATTCCTCGGCAGCGCGGGTCGTGTCTAAACAGCGTCGCGGCTGGCCGTCGGGCCGACTGCAATCCCAACGGATTTCGCCGCGAAATTCGCACAGCCGGCAAATGGTCGAGGCCAGTTCGCGGATCGTAATCTCGCAGCCCGAGCCAATGTTCACCGGCTGCGGCTGGTTGTACTTTTCCGTCGCTGCGGCCAGCGCCTGAGCCGCATCGCGCACGAACAAAAATTCCCGCGAAGCGACTCCGGTGCCCCACACTTCGATGAAACCCCGGCCGGCATCGCGGGCTTCAATCGCCTTTCGCACCAGCGCTGGAATCACGTGGCTGGTGGCCCGATCGAAGTTGTCGCCCGGCCCGTACAAATTCACCGGCAACAGCGTAATGGCGTTCAGGCCGTACTGCTCTCGATACGCCTGGGCCTGCACCAGCAGCATTTTTTTGGCCAGGCCATACGGCGCGTTTGTTTCTTCCGGATAGCCGTTCCACAAATCGTCCTCGCGAAACGGCACCGGCGTGAACTTGGGATACGCGCAGATCGAGCCGACCACTACGAACTTTTCGACGCCGGCCAAGCGCGCGGCTTCCAACAGCTCGATGCCCATGATGGCATTGTCGTAGAAGTACCGACCCGGATTAACCGAATTCGCGCCGATGCCGCCGACCACCGCGGCCAAATGCACAATCACTTCCGGCTTGGCCACTCGCAGCAGCCGCTCGATATCGCCGCGGCGGCGCAAATCGTATTCCCGGCTGCGGGGCACAAAAATCGGCGCGGGGCCGTAGTTTTGCAGAGCCCGGCAAACTTCGCGTCCTAAAAAGCCGGCTCCTCCGGTGACGGTGATGCGGCGACCGGTTAGAAATCCCATAAACTGCCTCCTTGCAGCTTGGCTGCGCCGGGCCATCGTCGTGCATCCTGCCCGGTCGAGGCAAGAGCAGTTTGATGTTGTCGCAGGCGTCTGCTGAAAGCGATCTGACATGCTCGCGGCGCTCATTTCGAAAAAAAGCTGGAAAACGGGGGAAACCGTCGTACAACGGCCGATAACGGTCATAAACGGTGAAAAACGGAAAAACGGAAAAACGCGCCGGCAGGTTGGACCAGGTGATTTCCGCAGCACGCCAGCCCAGGGGTTGCGGGCGCCATCGCCGCGATGGTCCTGGGCTGCGCCGACGCAAACCACCAAAGCGGTCGTTGAAATCTGCGTTCGCTGACGAGTTCTCGAGAACTGCCGGAGAGCAAGTTAAGTTCCAGCGTTTATTATAGTGAACCAATGTATAAAATACAAGCCCACTTTTTGAGCCACGGCGGGAAAGATCGTCGGGGCTGGGTGGCCCCGATCAAGCCGCAGGCGTCTCGGGGTCGCGGCTCGCGACAAGAAGCGTTCACAGATCGTTACCTATCTGAGGGCTCCAAATCCTGACCAAGAGCCTCTTGCGGCTCCGCCGGAGCGGACACTTGTCCGGGCCACCCGTCCCACTTTTTGAGCCAGCACTGGTGAGCCACCACTGGAAAGATCAGCAGGCGATTCTCACGAATTCGGGCCTTGGTCTCAGCGCCGTCAACAAAAAAAGCCCGGCGAGACGCTGGTGCGTCTCGCCGGGCTATCAAGAACTGTTGCTCAGGTTAGTTCGTGCCGCCTGTGGCTTCGCCGCCGGCACGGCTGACGATCCACAGGTACAAGTTCGGCTCGATGCCATCGGGAATACCGTCCACGTGGCCGTCGCCAAACAAGTGGTTCACGATGCCGCCGGAGTGATCGCTACTGGGACCCCAGGCCCGTGACACTTGCGGTGTCATCAAGGGGTTAGTGATCTGCGACGCCAGCAAATAGCGGGAATTCGGGTTCGCCGTGCTGGGCCCTGAGTTCAAAGCGTGGCCCGCGCCACCGGTCGAAGTGGCGTTGGTGCCGATGTACAAGCGACCGGCCGGCAGGGGAATACCCCCCACGGTGAACTGATTCGCCGTCGAGGTCACTTGGGCCGGCGGACTAACGGCCGAGCCGTTATCTTGCACATGGCGACGCCCACAACCCAACTGGTGGTGCCGTCGTACCAAGTGCCCTGCACACGCTCTTTGCTTTCCGCCACCAAAGGCACCTTCGAGGTACCATCGGTCAGAGCCGCCAATTTACGTCCGTTATCGAACGCGGCGCCTTTGTACTGCATGCCACCATTGTTCGTGGTGGGGTCGGTCATCTTATTGGTCGCCGGCTGGGTTGCCGTCGGCGTGGCCTGGGCAAAGAAGTGCGTGCCGGCAATCGCCATGTAGTTGGTGATGCCTGGCGGCGGACTGGGAGCGGCGAAAGCGCCCGTGCTATACGTGGCGGGAACACCCAAAGCCGTAGCTGCCGGATCGATGCCGATGGTTTTGTCCCCCGCAAAGCTGGGGCACACAAAGCCACTGATGGTGACGGTCGCGGCATGGGGGTTATTCGGCGCGGGGGTGGTGGAGCCAATGCCCGAGGCCACCACCTTCACATCAAAGGCCGGAATCGTGAACTTCGCCGAATTGGTGACGATCGATTGATACAGCGTCGATTCTTCGATGTCGGGCAGAATTTGCACCATCCAGCCATAACCCGCCTGAGCGCTGTTGACGGTACCGGGGCCCTGGGTGGCGTTTCCACCTGCGGTGCTGCCCGGCGAGTCGCCAGTAACGTCGGCACCCTGCCCGGTGGTGGTGATCGGCGGCAAGCAGTGGCGCTTGTCTTCGAAGTTCAACAGCGCCAGGCCGATTTGCTTCATGTTGTTTTGACACGAGTTGCGGTTGGCTGCTTCACGAGCCGCCTGCACGGCCGGCAGCAGCAGGGCGATCAACACGCCGATGATGGCGATGACCACCAACAATTCGACAAGCGTAAAAGCCGCGCTTTTTCGCTTGTGCACACCAGAACTAGACATACTCCACCTCCTGCAAGAACAGAATGAAAAAAATGAGACAACCACGATCATCCCGAGCGGGATGTAACCGTTCCCAAAAGCAAAACTCCCCCCCCAACCGCGTCTGCCCCGTGACGCTCGCGCCCTACGCGCAAGTTGCAGTGTATAGTTACGTTAGGCATCTGTCAAATAGTTTCCGACAGAGGGGGTGGTAGCGTCCAGAGGCCGGCAAACGGGAAGCTGACCGGTCGGGCGTTGGGTGGCTGGGGTCGACCGAAGGGAGCCCCCAGCTGTACGCAAAACCCCCGGGGGCTCGGCAGCCTCGACCCCGGCCACACGGCGGAAGCTCGACCGCCGCGAAATGGCAAACAAGCGCAGTGCGTGGCGGGTAGAATTGCAAACTGGTAGATGCGGGCAGTCGCCCGTTGAATTGCAGATTAAAACGGGCGGAACACCGCTCGCTGACGGTCGCGGCCCAGCCTGACGGTTGCGGCTAGGAATGAGAAATGGTAGCGCGCCTTTATTGATCGACCCTTCACACTTTATATCCGTTCATGCATAAACACTTTCTTCCCGGCCGAATCGCGGCCACGATTGTTCTCTGTTGGGTCGTTCTCGGCATTCGCCCGGCCCATGCCGGCGGCGGTCCGGAAAATGTGTTCCTGGTGGTGAATCCGGCCAGCGCCGCCTCGCAGACCGTGGCGAATTACTTTCAGCAAATTCGCGGCCTGCCCCCCACCAACGTGATGTACCTGGATTGGCGCGGCAGCGAGGCGCGGACCGACATCAACACGTTTCGCGATAAAATTCTGATACCCATTTTGCACGAGTTGGAAGCGCAGGGCTGGCGCAACAGATCGATTACATCGTGTATTCTTCCGGCTTTCCCTGGGCCATAAATTTCTCGGCCGATGTGCCACCGAACCGGGCGAATGATCAGATTTTCACCAATCCCGAGGCGTCGCTGACGGGCCTCACTTATCTGTTCAATCCGGTGCTGAACAGAGATGCGACGACGTACGCGGGGCGAACCTCGAACCGTTACATGCGGCTGCGGGAAAATTTGGACGGCGCAGTGCGCGAGATGGATGTCGGCCAGTCGGGAGCCCTGGAAGGAATTATTCCCAACGACGTGCAAATCAAAGATGGGTTCAAGCGCACGACCGCGGTCGATAACCCGTCGTCGATTGGCTCGCACGGCTTTCGCAGTTGGTACGGCTGGGGACCGAAAAGCGAAGTGATTGAATCGGGGGGCGTGCGCTACATGCTCTCGACCACGCTGGGGGTCACGTTTGGACGCGGCAACTCGGTGGCCGAGATTGTGGGCTACCTCAAGCGCAGCGCGCCGGCTGATGGCACGCTGCCCCAGGGCACGATTTACTTCATGGACAGCGGCAGTGATGCGACCGCGGTGCGCTCCTGGACGCGGCGGCCGGGATTTCCGATGGCCGTCGAGCAGCTCAAAAAGCTGGGCGTGAAGGCGACGATTATGCCGGGCGATATTCCCGTGAAACGTCCCGATGTGCAGGGCCTCTTGTGCGGCGTGGCCGACTTTAATTGGGAGAAATCGGGCAGCACCATTCGGCCCGGCGCCATTTGCGAAAACTTGACCAGCTACGGCGGCATTTTCGATCCGACCGCCAGTCAGACGCCCCTTTCGGTCTTCTTGCGCAACGGCGCGGCGGGCACATCGGGCACGGTGATCGAGCCATTTTCCATTCAAAACAAATTCCCGCACGCCATGATTCAAGTGCATTATGCCCGCGGTTGTACGCTGGCCGAGGCGTTTTACCAGGCGGTGTATGCGCCGTATCAATTGATTGTGGTCGGCGATCCGCTGTGCCGGCCGTGGGCCAACATTCCGGACGTGAAGGTGGACGGCGCGAAAGCCGGCGACGTGCTGAAGGGCAAGATTTCGCTGCGACCCTCGGCAACGCTGCCGCACGGGGGGACGGCCGACCGGTTCGAGCTGTTTGTCGATGGCAAGCGCGCGGCCGCTTGTTCTCAGGGAGACACGCTCGATTTGGACACCGCGGCCTACTGCGACGGGGCCCATGAACTGCGCGTGGTGGGCATCGAGAACAGCGCCATTGAATCGCAAGGGCGTGAAATCTTACCGGTGCAATTCAATAATTTCGGTAAGACGATTCAATTCGAAGTGACCCCCAAACACGTGGTGCCCGCCGGCGAGCCGATCAAACTCACGGCCAGCGCACCCGGCGCCATCGGCGTAGCGTTTTATCGCAACCGACAACTGGTAGCGAAGTTTGCCGGCGAGAGCGGCGAAGCGAGCGTCGATTCCAAACTGCTGGGCGAAGGCCCGGTGACCATTCAAGCCATCGGCTGGGGGAGCAAGGATATTAACGAAGTCAGCAAGCACGTCACCAGCCCCTGGGCGCCGCTGACGATCGAGAATGGCTCTTCAGGTCGGTGAACGGATTCATTCACCTGGGAGAATCTGTAGAATTCACTTCGGAGAATTCTCACTCGCCCAGGTCCAGTTTCATCGCCAGGTCGCGGTGTTCTTGGTACCATTCGACCGTGCGGCGCAGGCCTTCTTCCAGCGAGATTTGCGGCGTCCAGCCCAAGAGCCGCTTGGCTTTTTCCACGTTGGCCCAGGTGGCGGGCACATCGGCCGGATGAACCGGCCGGTGGCGAATGACGGGTTCGCGGCCCACCAGCCGAGCGATCTGTGAGATCAGATCGTTTAGCGTCGTCAATCGATCTCCGCCGAGGTTGATGATTTCGTAGCCAAAGGGTTGGATGGCTGCGATCGTGCCGCGGGCGATATCGTCGACATAGGTGAAATCTCGCTGCTGCGTGCCGTCGCTGAAGACGGTGATGGGCTCGCCTTCGGCAATGCGACGGATGAAGCGAAACACGCTCATATCGGGCCGACCGGCCGGCCCATAAACGGTGAAGTAGCGGACGATGCTGACGTCGATTTGGTGCAAATGATGGTAAGTGAACGCCAGCGCTTCGGCCGCCTTTTTAGAGGCCGCATACGGCGACAGCGGCCGGCTCGTATCGGCATCTTCCGAAAAGGGAACCTGGTTGTGGGCGCCATACAGGCTGGAGGTAGAAGCTAGCACAAATTTGCCGACGCCGCTGCGTCGACAAAGTTCCAGAAGATTTAGCGTTCCCTCTGCATTCGCGCGGAGATAAACCCCCGGATCGAGCACCGAGGGCTGCACCCCTGCGCAGGGCACCAAATTGAGCACCGCGACAAACGGCGGTTCGCTGGGGTTGCCGGTATTCGTCGAGTCGCCGAAGACCTCTTCAAGCGCGGGCAAATCGGTCAAGTCGGCACGCTGAAAATGGAACTGCGGAGACACGGTGAGCTGCTTTAGCCGCCACTCTTTGAGCCGCGGGTCGTAGGCGGCATTCAGGTTGTCGATGCCCACGACGCGATGACCGGCATCCAGCAGCAGCTGGCTTACTTTTGAGCCAATGAACCCGGCGGCGCCGGTGACCAGATAGCGTTTGGGCATGCGGGAGTCTTTGCCTGGTAAGGAGATTTCACTACTCTAATCGAGACCGATTTGGACTGCCAATGGCCGTGCGATACGATGATCAGTAAGTTGGTCAGATGGACTTTATGGAACGTATTGAATCGTAGCATCGAACGTTGAATTCCGCGCACATTTCCGTCCGGCACCCGCGGTCCTGTGCGATTTCGTGCGTTGACGTTTCCGGAAATGTTGTATGCACGAATTCTTCCTGCGAATGGCGTTGGCGGAGGCGGAAGCGGCCTTGGCGGAAAATGAAGTGCCGGTGGGAGCAGTAATTGTGCATGGCCAGCGCGTGATTGCGGCGGCGCACAATCAGCGGGAGCAATTGCACGATCCGACGGCCCATGCCGAAATGATCGCCATCACGCAAGCCGCCGAAGCCCTGGGCAGTTGGCGACTGGAAGGCTGCACGCTGTACGTGACGCTGGAGCCCTGCCCAATGTGCGCCGGGGCGATTGTGCAGGCCCGAATTCCGCTGGTGGTGTACGGCGCGACCGATCCCAAGGCGGGCGCGGTCCACACACTGTATCAACTGCTAACCGACCGGCGATTGAACCACCAGTGCCAAATTGTCAGCGGCGTCTTGGGGGACGAATGCGGCCGGCTGCTGACGCAGTTTTTTGCCGAGCAGCGAAAGCTGGGGAAGAAATGACAAGGGACGATTCGGATTTCGTTGGACCTCGAATTTCGTCATTCGCTATTTGTAGTCTTGATCGTTGAGGATGTAGGTCGTGTCGGGCATGTCCGAGTGCCGACCGTCGGAAGTCATCAACTGCTGGTAAACCTTGTAGTCGATATCGTCACGCAAAAAGAATAACTCTCCGCCGCACATGGCCACATTCACTCCGCCAGGATGAAAACTTGAGGGCCGGGCGTACACCCAACTTGTATCATTGCCCGAAGGCAAATAGGTCCCTTGAGTAACCTTTAAGGCCGGTGGACCAAGGTAGTCGCCATTTTTGTTGGCGTTTATTCGCGGCGCGGAGCTGGGGTTCGTGGTAAGAGGCGCCCAAACGAAGCCGGTATACAGTTCCACCTGGCGAACATCACTCGGTTCATACTGGGCCGGTTGTGAGCTTGATATTACGTCCGGTGCCGAGGCACTGAGATTATTATTGTTTGTATACTTAAATGCCTGAGCATTTTCGGAGAGCATCAGAGTGTTGCTAGAGCCATCGGAAATGTGATCGAGTGACATCACTAATCGCTGAAAACGATTTTTGTTGCTAACGCCGATGGGAGTAAAGCGGTTGAAGAACACTCCGTTCGCTGTCCGTTCCGCCTTTTGGACGTCTGTCGCAGAGATCGGCGGTGTGGTTGCTGGGGGCACAGTTGTAGGCGTTACTAAATCTTGTTTTCCGCAATTCGCCACATATGCCAACCACGGCGAGTTCTGATCGACCGGCGGATTGCTGGGGCAGACCATCAGTTCCATGTATGGTGTTGATGTCATTAATTTCGGGTTGGTTGTCGTGGCATCGCTCCAAACTTGCCAGACATCGGTTCGCTCGATGTACGGGAACAACATCATCGGCCATGTAAGGACACGCGCGTTTACTCCAAAGTTCGCATAACCCGGCAATTCTTTCTTTGTCGATTCATAACTGCGAGGCGCTGTTGAAAGTTGCTTCATGTTGTTGAGGCAGACGGCGCGGCGGCCTTGTTCGCGAGCGCTGTTGACCGCCGGCAAGAGCAGCGCCATCAGCATGCCGATGATGGCGATCACGACGAGCAGTTCCACCAGCGTGAAGCCGGCTAGCGGTAGGCGTTGGGCGTCACGCATTGAATGGTGACTCTGGCGCGTTGAGCCGCAGTGCTTCTTCATAACTGTTCCCTTCCGAGAAGGAGAAATCGCCCCGGCAACAGAAAAGATTGCTAACCGTATTGTGCCAAATTGGCGTAGAAAGTCGAGACTTTCGCCGAGCTGCCCACAAAACAGCCAGCCCGCCGATCGCCAGCAGCACGACCGAGGCCGGTTCCGGCACCAGCGAGAGCCCGCTGCCGGCGCCGTTGGCGGCTAGTAAATCGAGCAAACCCTGCACGTCGGCGTTATTCACAACATTATCGTGGTTGAAGTCGCCAATGTCTTTCAAGTAGCCGTTCGAGAGACCGTGCAGCGTTTGGTAAGACGAGATATCGGTAAGTGCCCCCAGCATTGCCGTAAGGTCATCTTGGGTCACGGCTCCGTTCAAGTTGAAATCGCCCAGGATCGGGGAAACGGTCGAGAGTGTCTCGCCAGTCATTGCGGCCTGAATGGCGCTGATGTAACCGGGCACGAAGGTGTCGCCGGAAAAACTGGGGTTTCCGTCCGACGCAAACCAATGGATGCCCACCAGCGCCGGCGAAGCCCCGGCATACAGAAAAAAGCTAGGCCCGCCGGAATCGCCCGGATTGAGGAACGATTCGTTCGGTTGCGAAATGTTTTGCGACGAATTGTTGGGATTGGGGATGGTTGGATTGTAATCGTAGGCGTAAACGAGTCCGGTACTAGGCGCGATGGTCTGCTGTTGTACAACATGCCCGTTGCCAAAGGGACTGGTGACATCGATGTTGTTGGTCCCCAGCCGAACGGTGGTGGCGGTGCCTTCCACGCCGTTGTTGGTGTCGGAGAGTCCAAAAGTGGCGATGCCTAAACCGCCGTATTTATTGTTGTTCGAGAGGGACAAAATCGGATAGATGGCGACGCTGCTGGAGACGGGCGCATCGAGCTGGCCAAGCCAAACGTCGCTGCCGCCGATGCGGACGACCGAGGAAACAATGGTGTGGTCTTCAAAACCGCCGTTGGGGTCGTTGGTGTAGTAGAACCGCAGCGTGCCGCTGGGCGCGAAGTGACTGGCGCTGAGAAAGTAACTGGGCGAAATCATGGTGCCCCAGCGGCCATCGACGCCGCGACCCACGCCAGACCAAGGGTACGGATTGTTGCCTGTTGGATCGCCAGCCGGCCAGTTTGCGGGATTGCCGATGAACGAAGGATCGTTCAAAAAACGATCGTACTGGCCCGCCGTGGCTGCCGTGTAGCCCGCCACTTGCAGTGCCGCCTGCACTCGGCCGCAAAGATGCAGACGGCCAGGGCGATTGTCGCCTGACAGAAAAAGCGGGCGGTTTTGAAGTGTTTCATGGGGCTGTGCCGCGTTAAGCCGGTTTCGTTCCCTGAACGCCGGCACAAAGCCTGAATGGCAAGAAGAGGTTCCGCAAATGCTGCCTGGTGCGTGCCTTGGCCCTAAAATTCATCTTAGTCAGCGGTTATAGGGCCGGCAATGGATTGATATGCCTCCTACCGCTTCGCCCGCTCGGCCAGCAATTCGCGAAAATGGGCGTCCATCGCCTGCCAAATGGGTTCTGGGCGGAAGTCGGTCAAGGCCCGTTGATGGCCGGCCTGGCCATGTTTCAGACGCAGCTGATTGTCGTTGAAATACCGCAAAATTGCCGCGGTAAGAGCATCGGAATCGCCCAGCGGGACAACCGTACCCGTCACCCCGTCGAGAACGGCATCGATCGCGCCGGTGGCCTGAAATGTCACAACTGGCAATCCCGCAGCGCCTGCTTCAACGGCGACGTTGCCAAAACCCTCCCGATGTGTGGGGAAAGCAAAAACCGTCATCGCACCATAATAAGGCCCGAGTTGAGGGAGCTGTACAAAACCCGGTCGAATAATGCGGATGTCGGCGATGCGGCGGACGTATTGGTCGGGCACAGGATCGCCGGTTTCGTAATCGCCCACGAGCATCAGCCAGGCATCGGGGCGGGTAACCAACACTTTGTCAAAAGCATCGACCAGCTCCACAATTCCTTTGTCGCGAACGAAGCGGCCCACGAAGCCGATGACGGGAGCATCATCCGGCACCCCCCACTGCTTGCGTAAGATCTTCGCGGCCACCTGGACTTCTGCGGTTTGCAGGAACCAATCGGTTTTGATGCCATTATTCGAACCTTTGGCCACGACGAATATTTTTTCTGGCCGAACAAATCCACCCGCAATGAATGCGGTCCGCAGACTGTCACTTATGGACAGCACCCGGTGCGAACACGCAACGCAAATCTTTTCGGCCATTGCCAGAATTCGGCGTTTCACGCCGTGGGCCGTTTCCAATCGCAATCCCCAGAGCCGATAAACTCGCACCGGCACGCGGGCGAACCAGGCTGCGATCAATCCCAGCAGGCTGGCTTTGGAAGTGGCGGTGCAGACGATATCGGGCCGCAGTCGACGGATGAGACGCCACATGCGCCACAGCGACACAACGTCGCTCAGGGGACGAATTTCGCGATTCATTGGCAGACCAACGACCTGAATCCGATCGCGCTGGGCGACGAAATCGAGGTCTGCGCCAGGAGCGGCCACAGCAATTACTTCGTAGCCCACGTCGCGAAAATGTGCGAGCTGACCTTCCAAGAGAACCCGCAGCGCAATGGCATCGGTCGTGATATAAAGCAGCCGCGGCACTTCGTTCTTATCCTGGGGGATCGCTGGTCGAAGTGGGGAATTCGCCAGCGGCTAGGCCATTGCTTTTACGTTCGCACGAACTGCGCGAGCCGTCCGACCCGACTCTTCTTGGTACACTTGAAACCCGCTAGGGCCAGACGTCCGAAGAACTCGGTTTCGTTCGAGATGTTATTTTGAAAATGGTATTCCAACGAAATATGTTTGATACGCCGCAGACATTCATCGCTGGCGGCAAGAATCGCTTCAACTTCGCCACCCTCACAATCCATTTTCGCCATATCAACTTTGTCGATCTTGAGTTCGTCAAACAGGTCCTCCAGCGTGACAATTTCGACTTCCTCGGTCAGCCCCGATTCGTACCTTGGCATTCCGCGATAGATGATCGATGCATGCTGGGAAGTGACCCCCAGATAAATTGTCCGCTTGCCAGATTCCCGACCAATGCCTTTGCGAAGGGCTGAAACGTTTGCCAGCCCATTGGCACGCAAGTTGTCCTGCAAAGTATCAAACGTGCTGGTGACCAGTTCCAATGCATAGACCTGCCGCGCATTTCGACAGCACGTCGCGAAAATCGAAAACGCACCGATGTTCGCTCCCAAGTCCAGGACCGTATAGCTGTTCTCCGGTAAGTAATATTCGCCGGCACAACACGACCCAGGCCGTCACGACATCCGTGGGATCATGCAATGGCAACGTAAATCCAGCGCAGACCGTGGGCCACGAAATCTTCGGGCATCGCCCCACCTGCATAAATGCGCGTCATCGCGGCCCAATTCTTGAATGCTCTAGAACAACTACCAATTTCGGGCAGACGGGTCATGGCCGCCGCAAATTTGCACCAAAGGGAAATCGGGCGGTCGATTTTGCGATTCATCGTTGAGCAACTGCGAAGGTCATTAAGTAGTGATTGAAGTGCCTACGGCCAACGCTAACCTGAGTAAAATGACGTTCGGAGCATATAATAATTCGCAGCGGTCATTTTTGAACTTGGCCACTGGATTGATTTATCAATCGTGATGTAGCGCGACATTGCTCAAGCTTCGACGATTCACCGGTGCGCGGCGTCGCATTAGCCAGGCTTCGGTTCCGACACGCAGCTGGCGATAAACTCAACGCGGCGATCACGCAAAACGCTCTCCGTATAATTGGCGGCGACTTCCAAATTGCGTTTCGAAAGTGTGAGCATCCGCGAAGGGTCGGGCAGTATCTCCTGCAATTTTGCGACGAGCGCTTGAACATCGTTGGGTGGAACAAGTTCTGCCGGAGCCAGCAGCTCTGGAATGCCACCGACGGTGCTACCGATGCAGGGCAGACCGCGTGCCATTGCTTCGCCATGGCTCGCGGCAAGCCCTCCTGCCGCGACGGCATCACCAGCAAATGTGCCCGATCTAACTCCGCATTGATCGCATCACCAAATGAGACGAGTCCTCGAAATGTCACACGATCTGCGATGTCTAGGTCCTTGGCAAGCTGTTTCATTTTCGGCAAATGCTGGCCATCACCGATGATTACCAGCCGCAAATCCAATCCCGCATTGACGACTTGGCGAGCCGCTTGCAGAAGGACATCGTAGGCCTTATTCATCGTTGCCATTGTGCCGACCGAAATGAGACGGTACGGACCGCACGCGGGAAACTGTTGGCGGGAGTTTGCTACAGGCTTGGTAACCACATCCGAAAAGTGCGTTGCGAATTTTCCCGGCGCCGGTGGATAGCACCGCTGTAGTGCTTCGGCCGTTACGTAGGAGGAAGCGTATGCGTTGTGGCAGAGTCGTTTGAGGATTTCAGCGAAACGCCAACGAAAAAAAGATCGAAACGGCAAAGTGCTGGCTCCAGGCAAGAGCATCGTAGGGATCTCCGACGACTTCGATTCCGTACGGGCGGCCAGTTCGACGAATTAGCGAATAAACCACCGCGCTGATTTGATGCCCGCCACGAAAGACGATGCTATCGACCTTGGGTATCAGTTTGCGTGCAATGCCGCGGATGCGCCGGCTGTGAATCGCGTATTGAAGCGGGCCGAGATAGTCGGGTAGCCCGACGATGCGAATCCCTTGCAGGTTTAGCAACGGCACGCCCCTCGGCGGTTCGGAGCGAAATGCCAAACGCCCTAAGATGATCACTTCCTCCCATCCCTCACGGTAGCGCTGAAAATAGTCCGGCGGCGACTGCGGACAGTACACGTGCTCACCTACCTGAACGAAATGAGCTTCGGAACAGATTAGTACATTCATATAAGATGTTAGATTCGTTCTAAAGTGTATTGCAGAATGAACCGGTCGAACGTCACGATGAGGAGCGAGTGATGGCGGTTGATTAACCGCTCTTACGCCGCGCCGAATAGGTGCAGCTTTTTCAAAACCCGGTAGATATTGAATGAGATCGGGTAATGCATGATCTGTGCCCATCGGCCAGTTGGGTGAAATCGAGGTCTTTTTTCAGGAGCAGTGGACCGTGTCTTGGTCATTTGGATGTCGAGAATGTATGCTGGGCTTTTGCATGCCGCCAATAGCCTGGGAAAGGATAAACAGGCGGGATTTCGCCAGATGGCTGACCCCATCTTTCGAATCGCAGGTCGTCCGTAAAGTGCCAGCATTCGTGAAGAATGCGATTCAATCGACCAAGCATGAAATCGCTGGTGCCGTGAAAGTAAATCGGAACGTTCAGGCACAACTGACCGCCGATTTTGCACACCCGAAAACATTGATACAAACCCCAACGGATGCTGCAACCGAATTCTCCCCAATGTACCATGGCCTGGTTCGAGATGATTACTTCGAACGTGTTATCCGGAAATGAAAGGTCAGCCAAATTCTCCAGGCGCGTGGCCACGGTAGGAAGGCCAAAGTACGACTCCAAGACATCGATTCCTTCATCAGTCGCGCAGACCGAGTCACAATGCCGCTTGATGCGCAACCAAGACCCACAACCGATGTCGAGGACGCGCATCCTGAACTTATCTTTGCCAGATAACTTTCGACGATGGGCAGCATGCAGCTACCCAGCGGTGCGGGAGGCAGCGGTCGATTCAGTTCGGCGCCGCCAATTCAGCTGCTTTGCAGACCGTCCCTTCATACATTGCACATTGAAGACAATTCATCTACTGTCAACTCGATCGTTGCTCTTAGCGTTGTAATCGAGCATCTGCATCAACAATAATGCCGCCGCCAACGTCGACAATCAGCGCATCGCCCTTGTTGGAAGCTGATGTGCCGAACCTAACGCTGAACGAGAGTAAATGCCTGAGATTGATCTTGATACGTTCGGCACATGGCGCGAGCACAACCAAAGGACTAATACCGGCACTGTTCCGTACTTAAAGAAGGAATAGAAGACGTTGTCGGAGTCGCCAATAAACATGACGAAGCTTATGATGATTAGCCAAGGCGCCAATAGCACCCGAACGTCTGTAGAATTCCAGCTCAGGATCCATTTTCGAACTCGTGCAACTACCAGCGTCCAGATTGCAAACACAATCGGCACGGCGACGGGGCCAAAATTCATCATCGCTTCGCCCGACGCTCCGTACACGAGAGACGACCTTCGATTCACCGGATCGTAAGTGCCCTTTCCGTATTGAACTTCTGTTCCTTCAAGGTCTTTCAGCAAGGGACGATTTGGCCAGATCCAACTGGGGATGATGCGGCATATCGTTGCGACGTATGTTCGGCCCAGCGCCAAATCATACTCGAACTCCTTATTGTTGAGCTGCCGTAGCATGAAAGCTTGCGTTTCGGTTCGGGCAAAGTCGCCTAAAAGTACCACGGCGGTCGTGCGTTGCGTTTTGTGTCGAGATATTCAATATCGGCCTGTCCGCTTTCCAGCGCGGTGATTGCTTTCAATCCCCCCGATTTAAAGAAACCGTACACGTACATGAAGCCAAACAAAAAGACGGCGCCCGCGAAGATGATTTTCTTCGGAACCGGCCGCACGAAAAAATGAATCATTCCAACTGCCCAGAAGATCGCCCAAACGGTGTTCGATCGGGCCCCGCGAAGACCGCCGAACAGCATGGTCAGCACCAAGTACGTAAACATCATCGCGGCCAACATTCCCCAGGATGCCAAAAAGCGGTTTCGACGGGCCAGCACGCAGTAGCCAATCATCAACAGCAGCGGGAAGCTTTCCGAAACCGCATAGACGGCGCCCTTTTGAGCCCGTGCGCCGCAAGCTGAGTCTCGACGCCCTGAATATAACCCAAGATACCGCCCCAACTGATATAAAGATAAGCTTGCAGGACTGCTGAAACCACGAGCATGATAATTAAGACCGGCCAAAACAGCGACTCGTTGAGTAGCCATGTTCGGCGCGGCTTTGCCGCTCGGTTGCCGGCGAATCGATCGCGCGTGTACCGATAAATTAGAAGTCCAATTAGATTTAGAATTGCCATCCATCCCAGCCAGGGCGCAAATCGGCAATCCGAATTGTGCGGTCTGTCATCCACCAGTCCCACACGACGTGCAATAGGGGAGCCATGAAAAAGAAGTGAAAACCGAATACTCCGAGCAGGCCTACAGGATCAAACACATTGAATCGCCCTCGAAACCAATCAACCATATCCAGGGTGATAATTACACCACTGAAAAACACCGGGATGATGAACCAATGCGAGCAAGCTGTTGATTCACACAAAGCCCAAATGACAGCGACCGAGCAAATTGCCCAGGCCAGAATCGTCGTGAGTGCATCAAATCTTGTTGCCCTGGCAATTGGCCGCGCATCGGCCTTCAATTGCATGCTGGCGGGGTCGTTGACAAGTGGGGGCAGAAACGTCGGTGTTGAGGTAATACTTGCCATCTCAATTCTGCTGGCTTGAAGAATTCGATAAATTTGGGACACGCCTGACCACGGCCTTTGGCCGGATCGCCTAGTTCTTATTGTAGTCGCCGCGATATACCCTGCATAACTGTTCCACCGAACTGGAGATCGCAAAGTCGCTTTGCGACATCAGCGCGACCGTTTTGGCAGGGTCTTTTGTCGGTGCGTTCATTTTGTCTTGAATTGCGTCAGCCCACGCTGCCATCCCTGCCTGCAGAGACAGCTGTTCGACCAAATCGGGTAAAACAATGCCGTCCCCAGGAACGTGGTCTGAGGCAACCACCGGCACGCCCGCTGCTTGCGCTTCCAGCATCACAATGCCCAGCCCTTCGTGCACAGACGGAAAAATCATTAAATCCATGACCGACAAATAAGAGGCCACGTCTTGCTGGTCGCCGACCATAGTGGCTCGCTCACTGAGCCCAGCTTCTTGAATCTGCATGCGAATCAGGTGCTCTAATTCTCCGCCGCCGACGATGAGCAAATGCACGTCCGCTCCCTTTGCTACCAATTCTCGCAACACTTGCACTGAAAACCGGTGATTCTTCTGTTCGGCAAGACGGCCGATTTGCCCAATAATTTTACGGTTTGCTGGAATGCCCAGTTCCTGCAAGAACAGTTCCCGGTGGCGTGACTGCGAAAACTTCGAGAAATCGACCCCATAGCGCAGAATTTTCCAACGGTCGTCTGCTTTCCAATTTTCGCCGAACAGAGCCGCTGCCGCCCAGCTGGAACAAGCAAGTCCCGTCGTTGCATAGCGATGGATCCAGCCGCTGGTTGTTCGCCGATACAACCGCCGCAGCCAGCCCGATTGTTGATCGAGCGATCGAGTATCGTTATGCGAATGAGCAATTCGATTCGGAATCGCGAGTCGAGCCGCCTCACGAAGCACAAAGCCACTGGAAAAATGGACATGACTATGGACAACATCGTACGGACCGTTGGTTGTGAGCAGCCGAGCAAGCCGGCTACCATATGTCAACGGCCTTCGGCGTGGAGGATCCAGCGGAAAAATATTAGCTGCCAATTGGCACTTCGGCGTCAAACACCCCTGGTTTGCGCGAGTGTAGGCAAAATCAAAACAAAACTCGCTGCGGTTGATATGCCGCAAAACGTTCATTAGCCAGACTTCGACCCCACCGTGATCGAGTCTTCCAAGGACGTGCAAAACGCGGATAGGCTTGACCGAAGTAGCCAAATTCGCTTGCAGTTCCATACGTGTGTGTTGATCAGTCGGCAGACGATCGAAGTGATACGAACAACGGGGCAGCGTGACGGCCATAACTTCTGATGCTTTTATCTCGAATTACATCTTCAGTCACTACGGTAACCAACGGCGAACACATTGTACGTAAAGTGATGTACCTGCCCTTGTCCGCAAAGCCGATATATCATCCGATGCAAGCCGGCTTCGACCGCAATTCGAGTGCGGCCTCCAAGACTTCCGGCCCGAATCGGCAATACGCGACCGCCACTCAGCCCTCCCGCTTCGAGTAATTGCAGGATCGACACTTCGGTAAAAATTCGCTCATGGGTCAAATCGATATATCTCGAATAAGAGGCGGTTAGGTTTGCACCGTTGGGTCGGCGACAGACAAAGAATCCACCTGGTCGCAGTGCGGCGCGGGCGGTTTGGACCCATTCGATGCACAGATCGGTACCAGGAATGTGCTCCAACACGTCGGCAAAAAATCCCGTCGAACGATTCGGGATTTGACCGCAGGTATTCCAGTCCTCGCCACTAAATTCCACATTTGGCAAATTGGCGCGGGCAATTTCCAGTTGCGATGCCGAGGCATCCACGCCAACTGCCACAATCCCAGGCCGTCGGGCCAACCAGTTCAGCAGAAAACCCACGCCGCATCCGAGATCAAGAATTCGCGCACCGGGTCGGAACGACGCAGCACAGAACCAAAAGTGTGCTCGTGATCCGGAAATCCTTGGCGGCTTCATCGAGCGAGCGTCAAGCGTGCGATTAATTCGCAAAGTGGTCGGCGTAATTATCGACCAATTGATCGCGGTGTTGTGCCATGAATGCTTCTGAAATGAAGGCCAAGAAGAATAAATATCAGCCGTCATACAGGCCGCAAGATTGAAACGCGCAACTTGCCAGGCGGGCCTGTCAATCCGAACCGAGGAATCAGCAGTGCGGAGGCGATTATTGCTACGATCGTTACTATCAGGTACGGCACGGTGAACCGATGAAAAGTGCGTGTGGCAGTGACGGCGAGTCCAAGGATGCTTGCAATGTAGGAAATTGCCGCTGCGACCATGACCCATGCCAGTACGCCGGCGTAAGCCGCATCGCCTTTGCGAAACAGAATCGCGAGTACTTCTTTTCCGGCCAGTAACGTGACGATTGCACCCAGCACCCCCAGCGCAAAACACAAACCCACGAGCCGCCAGAGCACGCGGTAATACTCTCGAATCTTTCCATCCGCAAAATAGGACGCGAGCCGTGTTACGGCGGCCATGCCCAGCGCCGGCGACCACAATCGTGCCAATTTGTGCCAAATAGCTTAGCGATCCATAGACTCCGACCAGTTCTTCGGTGCGCTCTCCCGAACTCCAGCGGATGAAATAAATCAGAATGTTTGGATTCAATACGACCAATCCGCTGGCAAAGGCCAAGGGTGCAGCGCCACGAACAAGCTGCAAACCGGAAGAACCGCTGAAGAACCAAGGCCCCCCATTCCGAGCAGAGTGCGCGTGCGATTCTGACAGTGCTGCGTGTTTCGTCACCAACCGTGCGCTGGGGATATCAATCAATAGCAGCGTTATCAAGAAGCTAATGGCAATTCCGGCAGCAGCTCCGACAGCATCATGCGTGACGGCAAGTCCGATCGCCAGCATGATTAGTGAAATCAGGCCTTTGATCATCATCGAGAGTGCCACGCGATCAAGTCGTTCGAATTGCTGCATCCGCCCAAAAATGATGTCGCTGATCGACTCAAACGCCTTAGCTGTTCCCACTAACAGCAACACGACTGCGGCGGCGCGATGGTCGCTCCATTGTACAGCGGCGATTCCGCCGATCACGACAATCGCCAAGACGGTGGTCAACAAGCGGATGCGCAGGTATACCGAGAAAGGATATTCGTGTTTGACATCGGTCGCCAGCATCTGCCGCATCGCCACGGCGGAAAAAAAGATCACGGGAGTGGTAATTGACAACGCTAAAACAAATCGCCCCCGTGATCCCTCGTTACTCAACTTTGAAATTAGAATCAACCATCCAGCCTGGCAGGCAACATAAATCACATTCCCGATCAAAGTCCAGGAAATATGGTGCAGCAGCGATTTTTGTGCCAGAGCAGTTGGTCCCTGGGGATGACTGGCGACATTGATTTGTTGCAGGTCAAACTCCGTTTTTTGATGCATGGATGCACTTACTGTCGTTGGCTCCGACTTGCGACATGCTACTGCGTCAATCATTTCTTAAGCGAAGCTACAAAGAACTCGAATTGAATGGCAAACGCCGTGCCGACAATTGTGGCTCATCTTAAAAATCATCTTCAAACTGGCAAACGCCCAATTCTTAACCGCGGTTCTGTGTCAATGAAAACGGATGCGATTGCCAACACACTGTTGCTTATTTACCACATCGCTCAGTCGATGTCGTGAAATCTATTCGCTGGTTATCGGCAAACGTCAACCAAGCTCACCGGGAGAGGCCGTGCCTTCAGAAGCTAAGATGAGGTCGAAATCAACGCTGTCTGCCTGCCTGGAACGCCAAACACTAACGATGCGCGGTCGTACATCCTGCGTCACCACCGAGTTTGCGCTGACCTTGGAGCCACGTCCTACACGTCGATAAGCCAATACGCTGGCATGGGTTCCTAAAAATACTTCGTCTTCAAGTACGCTAAATCCGTTCATGGTTGCGTAAGGAGACAAATTGCAGAACCGCCCGATTCTGGCATCGTGGCCGGCGGAAGAGTAAATGTTCATCGAGACGAAGTCGGATACTTTCGCATCATTCATAATTGTGACGAAGGGGTAAATAATGCAGCCTTCGCCAACTTCAGCTCGGTTATCGATGTACGCTGTCCGATGAATGAGGCTCAGAAAGCGAGCTCCACGTGCTTTAAGACGCTCGGCGATGCGCTGCCGAGCCTCGATGTCGCCAATCGCCAACAAAAAACGGTCGTTCTCTTGCGGAACATAAATATCCGGATCCGCGAGAATCGGTTCTGATATTTCATAGTTCTCAAGATCGCGCGGGTTGCTTGATAGGAATCCTTTTAGCTTCACCGAACGATACGGAAAGCTCTGCGGAACCAGTTGCCTGATTTCGCGAGCGAAAGCGCCGGCTCCAACAATGATAAGATCGTGCATGACTTCGATACAGTGAATGCCCGCTAAGTAAGCGTGCAACAGCCAATTACTAATTCTTTTCCAATTCGATGCGATAAGCATTTATCAAATCGCCGAACGTGCGAATTGGAGAGCCTTGTTTGCGGAACGGATCGACGCCCAACCGCTGTTCCAACGCCACGACGAGCTGCGCTAAGTCCAAAGAATCTAGCCCCATTCGGAACAGTGCATCATCATCCTGGGGCGACTGCAAAGGCCTGCCCGAGTGCTCTAAGATGCGCTGGACCTCAGCCTCTACGGCGGCTCTAACTTCTGTCGTTCGATTCATTGCCCCATTCCTCACAAATACGCTTTTACGGCTGGTGTCGTTTAATAAACGGTTGGTGTCGTTTAATAATACGTGCCGGACATCCAACAGCTGTGACATTGTCGGGAATATCGCGAATCACAGTAGCCCCCGCCCCAATCGTTGAACATTTGCCGATTGTAATGCCAGGAATTGCATACGATCCGGTTCCCAGAAATGTTCCGTGCTGAACGTGAACACTGGCCGCCAAATGTGCTCCCGGCCCGATGTGGACATAATCGTCGAGAATACAATCGTGATCCACGCTTGCGGACGTATTGATAATTGCATGGGTGCCAATGGAAACTTCCGGCTGAATAACGGCACCCGCAAAAACCACTGTTCCAGGCCCGACGGTTGCAGTATCGTCGACATAGGCTCTAGGGTGAATCACGGTGACCCAGTCCCGATCATACTGTCTTGCAACCTCCTCGCGAAACAGAGGATCCCCGACGGCGATAACGGCAGGGCAACGATCAGGTTCGCCAAGCTTTTCGACAGGCCCCAATATCGGCACATCCAGGATCGTGTGATTCCATTTTTTGGGGTCGTCATCGTAAACGACTCGAACAGACCATCCGCTGGCACGCAAAGAGCTGATGACGACCTTGGCATGGCCGCCAGCGCCAATAACGATTACTTCCAGACCTGATCTCATTTGCTCAGAAATCCGGTGATCTTCGCTGCTTCGGCAGCGACTCGGAGGTCAAGGTTGTCGCCCAACAGACGACGGATCCGAAGACTTGGAAGTTGTCGCCGCCAGCGCGAGGAGGAATTGAGCTGCTATCGATTCCGTCGCTGCCATAAACCGTCTGTGCGGCGATAACGACCCAAGGAGTGCGAAGCACGATCAAAATGTCTAAACACAACGTCCAATGCTCGACATACCAGACATCGAGCGCGACGCGCTGCGCCCAGTCGTGGGTTGCCGCGCCGTTTACTTGTTGCCATCCGGTCATCCCAGGCCGCATGTTGAGTCGCTTACGTTCCTCGTCGGTCCAAGCGTTCGCGTAGACGGGCACCAGGGGCCGTGGGCCGACAAGACTCATTTCACCCCATACGACATTGATTAGTTGCGGCAATTCATCAATTCGATAGTTCCGCAAGTGTTGTCCTACACGAGTAATCAACGGACAGGCGGCATCGCCGGGCATGCCTCGGGTGATTTGGTCCGCGTTGGCCGTCATGGTGCGAAACTTAAAAATGCGAAACAGTCGTCCGCGGTACCCGATTCGCTCCTGGCGAAAAAACACCGGCCCGGACGAATCGAGTTTGATGAGAATCGCCACGACGAGAAACAAAGGCGAACAGACGACCAACAGCACGATCGCAGCGACTAAATCGATTATTCGCTTGAGTCCCAATCCAATCGAATTTAACGCCCGCATACTACTAACTCCGATGTACGCTGTCAGACATCCGCAAGAACTTCAGACTTCGGGTCTCTTCAGTATCGATCACTCTCGGCCATCTCAACCTGCCACGCACTGGCCTGGTTCAGCAACGCATCATGGCGATCGTTCAAGTCGAAATAACAAAAGTTTGTTTTAATGCCTGCCATCGAGAGACCAGCCATCGTTAACCATTTTACAAGTTCGGTTTGCCCCCGGGCCCAGCAAGAAACCCTCTCGACATTCCAATCGAGTAACTGTCTCCATACCGAGGTCAACAAGTCCGCGGTCCGATCGCTGGCATTTGCCGCCATGCGCCAATCCAGCACGTGACCGTAGCGCACGCCGTCTCGAGTATATCGCTTGGTAACCGCATACCCCAACACACCCTGCTGTTCGGCGAGCGTGTGCAAAATGTACTCGCTGTCAGGTCGCTCAAAATATCGCCATCGGATCCAGTCGGTGGAACGCGCGGGATAAATCCATTCCGAGCCCGGATTCGCCCGCTGCGCCGGTTCTGAAAACAGCGGTGCAAAATCAATATGACCGGGCATTTGCGACCAAGTACGCACGTTGTCGGCCACGGCCGAATTCACCCGTGGCAAGGGACCGTCCCACTCGACGATTTCCGGCAGTGGCCGCCACCCCAAGAGTGCGCAGCGTACCCGATGGGCCTGATCATTCGGAAATGCGTACAGCCATTCATAGCCTCGCTGCCGACACAACAGATATGCCTGCTGCGCCAGATCGCTAAGGGCACTTACGCTGCGAATGCTTGGCAGCAACATCGTACCAACGGCAATGCCTGCAGTGCAGCGCTGCCCAACCATCCAGAATTCGCGCGGTTGTACCGCATAATGTCCGGCCAACCGCCCTTGATATTCCAAAACGACAATAACCGCGGGCCCGGCTGGGCATAATTGATACATCCAGTGCCACAGCTGAGGCGACATGTCGATATGGAAGACCTCGCGGTACAAGTCGCGGATGCCGTTCTCGTCTCCTGGCCGATACGATCGGCATTCCCACGTTTGGCTCATGACTTCCAACCGTGTCGAGCAAGTGCATCTTCGAGCTTCGGCAGCGATGTAAGCTCCACGATTTCGGCCGTCGGGAATTTGATTCCAGTGGCCGACTCGACCGCGAGAATAATATCCAGATGCCGCAGTGAATCCCAAGCTTCCAATGTTTCGCTGCTGGCGTTTGGCGGAACCTGATCGGGAGCCAACTGCAGCGTTTCGGCCACGAGTTTCCGCAACATTTCACGACTCATAGGAGTGAACTCCCGGTAGTCTGGCAATCCAAGACGGAAAAACGATTTTGGCCGGATCAATTTCGAAATGGAAGACCGAGTCGCCGCACTCATAAAGTGGAATATTCAATCGCTCCAAAAACTGCCGAGCGGGCACGTTTTTCTTCGTTGTGATAAATTGGCCGCAGAGAACCGCTCCAGCATCGGCCGCTTCCGACGCCAACGTTGCCATGAACGCTTCTTCGACGCCTCGGCCTAGCGCTCGGCAACTCATCAAAAATGTGTCAAGCTGCCAGGTTTGCGGCTGTCGATAGACGATCGCCGCGCCGACAACGCCTAGTTTTCCGAAACGATCGGCCAGACTGATGGCGTAAAGACCGCACAACGGATCATCCAACTTCGCCTGAATTTCAGCTTCCGTATAGCGACGCGTGGTGAAATTAAATTGGCTGGTGCGCTGCGTCAATTGCGCGAGTCGCTGCACGCCGTAGACATCAGGCCGGTCGATTGATACAGACATGTTGAGTGATTCATAAAACTCCGCGAGGTTCGACGGCGCGGCACTTGTCAACCATTGTTGCCGGCTGACATCTTGGCGATACATTTCACCGCGCCGACGGTCTTCTTCGGTCAGGCTAAGCACATCAAAACACTCCAGATTCAGCAGCATCTGAGCATACGACGACGGATCGACGGGCACCTCAGGAACGAAAACCAGGGGATGTTGGGTGCGAATAATTTCGCGCTCACGTGGTTCGTCGTCCCAAAAAACGAAGCTGTCGAGCCCAACATTCAATTGCTCAGCAATGCGCGGCAACGATTCTGACTTCGGATTCCAATGAATTTCAGCACAGGCAAAATCTCGCCGGCGAAGCACCATTTCGGGATGATTCTCGAGAACTTCAAAAACGTCGGCCGGATTGTTCTTGCTCGCGATAGCCAGTACGACGCCGCGCTGTGCAAGCGCCAGAATCGCCAGTTGAAATTCTCGAAATGCCAGCCCCAATCCTTCCTGCCCAATGGCGATTCCGTCGGGGCCGTCTTCGCCAAGCACTCCGCCCCAAAGAGTGTTATCCAAATCGAGCACCAGGCACTTGCGACGCGGAATCAACAGCGCTGAAACATACCGTGGATACAGCGCCGCTAGAAGTTCCAGCCCTTTACGCCCCAGTCGCATACGACCCAAATGCCACATCCGGTCGTCGGAGAGCACGGCATGCCCATGTTCTGACACAAAGCCTGCATAGTCGATCACACGAACCTGGATGTTGCTTTCTGCTAACGAGCGAAGTTGGTCGTTAATGTAAGCGACCGCGGCACCTGCGGAAAAACCGGAATTGTCTTCCAGAGTTCCCAGTGTGTTGATTCTTGGGCGCACTAAATTGTGAACCAGAACTGTCGTCTGCGGCGAGCCTTCGAGGATGCCATCGATCGCTGTTAGTAATCGTTGCCAACCGTTCGAGCCAGTTCTGGCGCTCTTGGCTCGCTCTGGCAACATATCGCCTGGATGCAGCGGCGGAAGCAAATCGGCCGCGTCGGCAACCAGAATTGCCACGTTAGGTTGAAATTCGTGCAACGCAGATCTGGGGTCCACGCACTCCTGCTCCCATAAGCCGTATCCGGAGAAGTACAACTCTGCACTCATGCCGGCGCACGATAACGATTCGCCCAGCAACCTTTTTAGCAGGTCGAGATTAAAGGACGCCAAAACGGCGATTCGCACTATGCGCGATTTCATAAGAGCGGTTTCTCGGCCTCGAGCAACTCGATAATTTGCCGCTGCCAATAATGAAACGCGATGCGACGCCCGTTGAAAGCCACCGCGCCAACCGGCTCGCAGGAAATGATGCTGCCCAGCTCGCGGAGATATTTACAGGCGTCGTCAATATCTGGCACTTCGTAACACAAGTGGTGCAATCCGGCGCCTTGCTTGGCTAGAAAACGAGTGACCGGCGACTTTTCGTCCAGCGGTGCAATCAGTTCAATAGCAACATCGCTTGACGGGTAAATGAATTGTACGGTCACCTTTTGAACCGGGTCCGCATAGCTGGGAGTGGTGACATCGAATCCCAACATCTTGAGCATTGCCTGTCCCGTAGCAAGCGTCGGAACAACAAATCCAACGTGATGCAGCCGAAATGGCGAATGAAGCAAGTTATCCACGGCTATCAGAGTTTTTAACCCACGATTTCGCGAACCAACATAAAAGCTTCCGCTGCCTGCAACGATGCTACGCTGCCACGAAGCTTGGCCAGGGCCCGTAAATTCGCCAAGGATCGCGGATGCGGTTCAGCGTGCAATTGGCTTTTGAAGCCTGCCATAGCGGCGAGTTTTCTTTCCAAATACGGCGCGATATCGACGAAGACAGTCGGCTGGAAAGCGGCTCCAGCGATCGGCGGGCCCCACTCAGTCTCGGATAGCGTTTCATAGGCCAGAATTCGCTGCACTGAACAATTTCTGATTGGCCGGGCCGCCACAAGACAGCTTTCATAGGTTAAACCATGCTCGAAGTGCATGTCGCCGAAGTGCGGCACGTACATGGTTTGTGGCTCAATCTCTTTCAGCACACGGCCGATGGCATCAGATATCTCATGCCGAGGCACGGTGTCCATTCGTGGCGCCGGGAAATCGAGAAATCGCAAGCCGTCCACTCCCAGCAATTGATGTGCTTGGCGAAGTTCGTTCCGCCCTTGTTCTACGAACTCTGACGAAAACAGCTCCGGAATGCCTCGCGTCACTACCACCACATGCACATCGTCTCCCTTGTCTGCGTGGCGAGCCATGACGCCGCCACAACCAAGCACGTCGTCATCCGGATGGGGCGCCACTACAAGAACGCGCACAGCACTTGTGTCCAGTTTAAGAGATGAAGTTGAATCAGGCGGTCCAGTTCTGCAGCCATTGCGCCAGAAATGCTTCAATTAGCCGTGATTTCCTTCAGCAATTCATGCGCCCACGTGCTGCGGCTCAGTTGTTCGGTGCCTTGCGTGCTCAGGAATTTCACGTTGCTATATTTGGCGTCTCGGTAATCGAGAATATCGCCGCGGGCGATGGCTTCGAGCACCTGTTGGATGCCCTGCTCCAGTGTCCACTGCGGCTGGAAGTTCAATTGATTGCAGATTTTGGCGAAGCTGACGCGATAGTTCCGACGATCGGTATCGTGCTCGTCGACGAGCAATTCTGCGCCGGGCACATGCTCGTGCACAATCTCTCCCATCTGCTTGATCGTGTAGTTTTGGGCGTCACAGCCGACGTTGAAAATCTCGTTGCCGACAATTTCCAGTGGCGCGTCCTAGAGCGGTTGCAACCGCCAAGGCGGCATCGTCAACATGCACAAATGGCCGCCACTGATTGCCGCCCATGACGGTAATTTTGCCGTCGATCTTGGCTTTCGCCGTTAGGAGGTTGACCACCAGATCAAATCGCGTGCGGCCCGAGAGGCCGTAGATCGTGGCAAATCGCAAAATGGTCGGTGCAAAGCGCTGATCGGCCATGCCCAACAGCACCCGTTCGGCGGCCAACTTCGTGTTGCCGTAGTGAGAGACGGGTCGCGTGGAAGATCGTTCGTCGAGCATTCATCACAGGCCCCGTAAACCGAGCATGTGCTGGCGAAGATGAATCGTTGGACGCCGCAGAACTTGGCCACTTCGGCGACCATTCGCGTGGCGGATAGATTGACTTCCGTGGTTAGCTCATTGTCCAATTCGCAGGCTGGGTCGCCGACGATAGCCCCCAGATGCACCACGGCATCAACCCCTTGCATCACTTCGACGATCTTGCCGACATGCCGGAAATCGCCTTGCATGATTTCCAAATTCGGATGACCAAGGATCTGATCGATCGGGTCGGTGTCGAACATCAGCAAGTCGAGCAGCCGCACGCGGTATCCGCTGCTCAGCAGTTTGGGCAGCAACGCAGAACCGATGTAGCCGGCTCCGCCAATCACCAGCACATGTTTAGCCGCGCTGTGTTTTTGGCCTAGAATGCGATCGCGTTCCGGATCAGCGATTTTTTTCCAGACGTGCAACCACAACCGGGAGCCCACGCAGCAGCACTAAAGTTAATGCCCACGACAAAATCAGCGCCGAACGTGGTAGTGATAATTTTCCTTGCAAGAAATAAGTGATGAATCCAAAAAATAAGTAACTTTGGCAGACAGCTTGAATAATAATCAGCGCCTTATAGCGACCCTGATAAAAACGCCCATACGTGTAAAAGCCACTTAGATAAAAGACCGCGATGCAGATGATGGTCAGCGACCAGGCCGCGTCAGCATACTGCCCCAGCATGAACCAAAAATGCTGCGATAACGACTTGGCCGCCGGCAAATAGCCCACGAGCAAATGATACAAGAGCATCAGCGAGAGTGCGGCCAGCAAAGAAAACTGCACCATTAGCACATCGGCAAAGATGCGCAGGGCCATTCCCGGCGTAACTCTTCTCGGTTGAGCTCTAAACATGGTGCCGTGCCTTCCTCATGAGGTGTCGTTTCGTCCGTCGTGCTGTGTTTGCCACAACCACGGCCTGAGTGCTGCGAAAAACCGGATATTGCCGTTGCTCGCTGAATCTCTGGTTGCTAGTTCACCGCTAATCTGCTTTGCACGTCTTCCGCAGTCTCGTAAATCCGTTTGCAAGCTCGGCAGATTTGCAGCGCAACTTCGTCTGTCATGTGCGACCACAATGGCAAACTTAAACTTGCAGAAGCCAGCCAATTGGTAACACTTAACGATTGTTCGGCGGGTGCAAACTGACGATAGGCCGTCTGTCGATGGACCGGCGGATCGTAATATTTCCGCGTATCGATGTTTTCCGCGGCCACGGCCTTGGCCAGCTCATCACGGGAAAGGCCGAATGCTTGTGCATCGATGGTAATCGAAAAATCCTTGTACGACGCCCGATTGCCAAGCAGCACTTCCTGGAAATGAATGCCTGGTAGGCGGCCGAGTTCGCGGCGGAACAATGCGACGATTTCCTGTCGTCGATTTGCGTTTCGCTCCAGCATCGCCAGACTGTGTCGACCTAGACAAGCGTGAAACTCGCTCATGCGGGCATTCATTCCGGCGAAGAGGCTGTCGTAGGCGGCGCCCATGCCGTATTCACGACCACGGCGAATTCTTTCGGCCAAAGTATCACAATTCGTGGCAACAATCCCCCCTTCGCCCGCGACAACCAATTTCGTCGGGCTAAGACTGTAAACCTGGGCATCGCCTTGCGGCCCGACAGGCACGCCCTGGTATTGAGCGCCGAAACCGTGGGCGGCATCGAAGACCAGTTTCAATCCGTGGCTCTGCGCGATTTGCTCGAGCGCCGCGATGTCAGCCGGATTGCCAAAATTATGGACAGCTACGATGCCGGTTGTGTTCCGAGTAATCGCACGTTCGACCGCTGCGGGATCGATATTATGAGTTCCTCGATCGACATCCACCAGCACGGGTCGCAGCCCCGCCCAAACGGCGGCGCTGACGGTCGCCATAAATGTAAAACTCGGCGCGACGATCTCGCCCTTCAGCCCAAGCCCCTGGTACACGAGCATCAATCCACTAGTGCAGCTGGAAACCGCCACGGCGTGTTTCACGCGCAAATGAGCAGCCGCGGCTTCTTCAAACAGTTGCAGCTGCCGGCCCCGAGTCACCATGCCAGACCCAATGATCTCGGCCAGTTCGCTGGCCAACTCTTCGTGTTTGGGCAATGTAGGACGGACGATGGGCAGCAATTTTTCGAACGCTGGCTTGCCGCCCAAAACCGCGGGCACTTTCGAGGTGTCGGTCGCAGTTGCCATCAAATGCTCGTTGGGTTAGTTCAGGATGAAATGAAGTATTGGATGTCAATCGTTGGGGCGATGATTAGTCGATTCGCTCGACAGCAAAATCGTCGAGCTGAACGGAAGTACCTTGCTGTAAAAACTGAACCGCCACGAGCAATCGACGGTCGCCATGGCGGCGGATCACCGTGCCTTCCAGACCGATCAGCGGACCGCTTGAGACACGAACTCGCTCGCCTGGCTCCAGTCGCTTCTCGGTGCTTAGCGGAACTTCCGCTTCAATCAAACGGCGTATTTGTTGCAGATCGTGTGTCAGCCGCGCTGGGTCGCTCACGCTGATGCAACGAGAAACGCAATTTGTGGTTAGTGCAGCACGACGCTGGTCATCATCTCCCTTGAGAAAAACGTAACCGGGAAATAACGTCGCGTATGTTACGTATTGGCGACCTGCTGGCGATCGTTTTCGCTGCCGAACAAGAGGCGCATAAAACGAAATTTCCGCTGTATGCAAGCATCGCATCAGCTGCTTTTCGCGCCGCGACATGGTGTACAGCACCCACCAAGTCGCGCCATTCTCGATGGCCGGCCGATCAAATAGGTCGGAGGGAAAGATGTCGGGCTCGCGGACAAGAATGGGCATTGCGGGTTGACGCCCTTACTTTCAGTAACGGGTTCTCAAAACTGTTTAGGCGGACTCCGTCCTCTTGGGTGACACTGTCGAATTACCAGCCGGTAAATCTGAGTGCCAACCTCCTTCGCTCGAACGACCTACATTTCTATTTCAAACAACTCCAAACCAGCCGGCATGGTTAGTCGTGCCCTGCTGCTTCTGCCACTGCGGCGATCCCAAAACCTCATCATTCACATGAATGCCATGCTCCGGGGACCGGCGACTAAGTTGGTAAAACGGATCGCAAAGCAGCGACCGTTGGTCCCACAGACAAACTGGGAAAATGATGAGACAGACTCCTCTGCCTTGGAGCCGGATCAATCCGACCACCGCAGCGCCGGGTTGGCGAAACTTGCCTTCAATTTCGCCGCGTCTTCCTTCATGAAGACGTTGCCACGTAGCCCCTTAGGACTTTTAGTGTACTTGACTATCGAGGGTTGTCAACGAAAGCCCCCCGTGAGCTATCTGCCTGAACGCTGTCAGCGCAGAAAATCAAGGGGCCAAAGCGGTTCGGACCATTACAAACGGAGTTCGCTCCGCTACATGGCCAAAGAAGAATGGGCGAACAGGATGGGCTGCAAGGCTGCCAGCCGCCAAACTCAGCCGACTGTAGTTAGCCAAACCGAATAGCCAGCTGGATCGACATTCGATGCTCCGAGGCGAAATCTAACGCAAATCCTATTTCCGCCGATTTCATCAATGGCATTTTTCAGGTTGAAAACGCCGGGAGACAACCCGCCACTCTCTTGATAGCGGCTAATTGCGGCGTAGCGGATTGGAGCGGACGGCCCCGACGGGAGTCGCCACGGTCGAAGATCCACTTGACCGGTCGGCACTTACCGTAGGCGGATCGTTGTCTATTAATGGGGTCGGCGTTTTCGTTTCAGGGTTTATATCGTCCCGAAGCGGATTACCCGGCGAGCGATCAAAATGCACTTCGACACCCGTAGTGCGCAATGGACGCGATGAGAGCGACGGAACAATTAAATCTGGCTCTTCTTCTGGCGAGATTGCCTGTCCCGAATTGTCGCCAATGAATCGGGTTGCTGATGATTTTGTCACCACCAAATCTTTGGTTTCATTCCACGACACGTGCTGATTTTTCGAGTCCCTGAGATTCCTGGCAGCGACCGGTTCGGGCGGCGATAGGCGCGGCAGCACTCGGGATGAACCACTGGGGTGCCCCGAAGGCGCGGGCGGCTCGCCGAAATTCGGCGGACCAAAATTTGGTTCATCCGGCGACGGCATTGCTCCGGGTGCGCTCTTTGGCAGTGGCAACAAATCATTTGGCGTTCCGTCATTAGGCGATTTCGCTGGCGTTGGCTCGGTTTCTAGTCCACGCGCCGTTCATTCGATGCGCCGCTTCCACCCGGCGTTTTCATCGAATCGCGCCTGGATTTGGAGTTTGGATCTCTGCTTCTTTGTTCGGATTTGGAAGTTCAATCTCTGGGGGCAAAATCTGGTTGCTGCCGGGCTGTACAACCGGCTGCGACATATCCGGATAGACTGCACTGGCCAACGCCGCCACTTGGTTGGATAGAATCCCCAGCTGTCGCGCGCTGGTACACAACGGCCTAATGGGCAAACAGGAGCATTGGTTCCGAATTGCGCCGACGCTATTTCTGCCGTGCTGAAAAATGCAGTTGAAACGGCAATGATTACCGCTCTGCGGATTGAAAGTCTCTTGATCATTATGCAGTTCCTCTTTGGCTCAGCTTAAAAGGTTCCCGTAGTGCGCCGGGCAAGGAGCGGGCGTTTTGGATGGTTTGGAGTCCTAGCAGCGTGGTGCCGAACATGCGTTCGATGGGGCTGAGGAGCTTTTTGACCAGGCTGTCGATGGCGATCAGGTGATCTTGCTCGATGAACACCCGGTCGCCGGGCAACACCTGATAGTTCGTCGCCACGCCGCCGCCGGAGACGATGTCATTCCAGCGCACCGGCAGAATCTGATCGCAGCCGGCCGGTGAAGGCCGGGCGATCCAAATGTTCTTGCTCGACAGGCGGCTGAAGCCCTGCACCTGGCTGATGGCGTCCAGCACCGTTTCGTTGCCGGTCACCGGGAACCGCTGGATGTTGTCGCCAAAGCCGGCCCCTTCGGTAATGACGTAATACACTTTGCTGTTGTAGGCGTAGATATCAACCGACACCGAGCGGCGATTCCAGGTACTGGGTCAAGTGCTTTTCCATGGCCTCTTTGGCCTCCGGAATCGTGTGCCCCGCCACGTACACGCTGCCGTAGGTCCCCAGGTTCATCGTGCCATCGGGACCCACCAAATGCTCGCCGGCAATCTGCTGCTGGCCCCCCGACTCGTTCAAGGTGAGCGAGACCTGCGGATTCACCAGCGTCCGCTTGAGCTGTTCGGTGACTTGTTTTGGGCCTCTTCCAGCGACAAGCCGCCGACTTTCACTTTGCCATAGCCGGGACCTAAATTCAGCATGCCCCCCGGTTCCACCAGATACAGTCCTCGGATCGGCTCATCCAGCCGGGTGCCGTCGACTTCCACCTGCAGCACGTCCAAGGGCTGAATCTGAAACGGCTGCTTGGGAATCACCCGCAGGGCATCGATCAGCAGAATATCGGGGGGCTCGATGACATACGGAGGGAGCGAGACTTTATTGAGCTCGGTGGGCACATAGCAGGGCGTCTGCCCCACTGCCTGGGCCGGTACCGGATTCAAGCCCCACCAAGTGCGGCAGCCGGGCGCGCAGGCCAGCAGCGTGCAGCTGGCTAGCAGCAGCACAGAGCTTCGCAGCGGATGGTGAGAGGAACAAACCATACTAGGGGCCGAAGCCAACCAGTTTAATCTCCAGTCTTCCCAAGCTATCCAATTTCACTCGTTGAACGTTCTGATGATTGCGATGAGGGCTGTGTAGCGATTCAATCCTGGCAGCGACTCCCTACAAACCCTCCGCGCCGCAAACTCGCGCCCACCGGCAGCCTTTGAATAATCGGCAAACTTTCCCACAGACTTCGGTCCAAAACTAAGCACAATGGCAAACCGCTCAAACTTGCGGTGGAAATCTTAACGTAAATGCTGAAATGAGCGCGTGCATTACCAGCATTGACGGGTTTTGATCTGATCGCTGGCTCGGCCCGCGCCAGCAGGCGCGAGAACTGTTTGACAACGGAGTGCATGGCATTTATCGTGAACCATACAGGGGGCGACCCAGGGGCATTTCTGGCAACCAAATCATCCGCCGTTCTACTGGTCAAATCGTTGGCCACGCTATCACTCTTCCCGCGGGCAGCGGGTAGTTAGTCGACTTCTATTGATCGAGCATCACCGCAGTTCATTGCACCACAATAAAATGGCACAGACCCACGCCGCTCGCGTTTCGACACAACCTGATCAAGTCATCCCTTGGTACATCATTGGCGGGCTGAGCGCACTGCTTTTGGCGGCCTATTGGAACACGATTGCCGGTCCTATCAATTCGCTTGTGCAGTCGTGGATGACCCCCCAGTATTCGCATGGATTTTTGATTCCGCTGTTTGCTGCGGTGCTGATTGCCATGCGCCGGAGCCGTTCCAACACGTCGAGCCATCAGAGCGCTGGTGGGGTGTGGGAATGATTGCCGCAGGTTTGGCATTTCGGCTATTTGGGACGTACTATCAATTCGTCACGTTCGACATGCTGTCGATCATTCCAGTGTTGGTTGGCATATTTGTGGTGGCCGGTGGATGGTCGATCTTGCGTTGGGCTGGGCCACCGCTGGCGTTTCTCATCTTCATGATTCCGCTGCCAACCGCGGTCGAGCGATCGCTTTTTGTTCCGCTGCAAGGCGTCGCTACCCGGATCAGCACTTTTACTTTGCAGACTCTGGGAGTTCCTGACGCCTACAACGACGGCAATGTCATCAACATTGGGGATGGAATTCAACTCAACGTCGCCGATGCGTGCAGCGGGCTGCGCATGGCCACAATTTTTCTGGCGATGGCCGTGGCAATGACCATGATCATCAACAGTTCTTGGTGGGAAAAGGCCATTGTCATTCTCACGGCAATTCCAATTGCCTTGATTGTCAACATGACGCGGATTGTGATTACCGCAATTTTGTATTTACAGCTCGGTCAAGAATCGGAACTCGCCCAGCACTTTTTTCACGATCTGGCGGGCTGGTTCATGATGCCATTAGCCCTGGCGCTCTTGTACGTTGAAATGCAAGTGCTCTCGCATGTTTTTATCGACGAAGAAAATGCGTCTCCGCAACCGACCGGTTTTGGTTCGATGCCTGCGGCGCATCATCCCGCTTCGACTCGCGCACGATAGTTGTTGATTGCAAGAAAACCAGGAAATGATTTCGCCGCTGAGATTAAGAACGATTTCAGTTACCGATTTTTGCCCGTATAGACGCTCTGACCGCATCCAAAGAACGCCAATTCAAGAGGCCTACCTGTGACCCAATCCACGACACCCATCGATCCCTTGCATAGCGAATCGGAGAACGGCGACCCTCGGTCAAACCGAGGCGGCTTGATGGTTCGCGAGTATGAAATGAACGGCCTGAGCCCATACGTGGCAGCCGGGGGTGCGATGCCCTACGTGGATGCGGCCCCTGCGGGAATGAGTTTCTCGCAGCTATTGCACGCGTTTCGTCGGCGCTGGCTGCTGTCTTTGATTGCGGGCTTGCTGGTGGGAGTGCCGGTGGCGGCACTGGTCTGGATTGTTACTCCGGAGAACTACGAGGTCGTGGCTTGGTTACGCGTGGGCGATCCTCCGGGAACATTAATTCGGAACCCAGCAGAATACGATCAATACCGTAAGACTCAAGCGGCCAGAATCAAAAGTCCTACCGTGCTGCAAGGAGCATATCGCAAGGAAGGAATTGCCGATTTGCCCATGTTGCGCCGAACGAGAGCCGCTCCAGTTTTTGCAAGACGAATTGATTGTGGTTTCGCCGCTGGAGTCGGAAGTGTTACTGATCAAAATGCGCGGCAAGGACGCCAAGCAATTGGTGAAAATCGTCAATGCCGTGCAAGACGCCTACATTGAAAACGTCGTCGACGCCGAACACGCTGGGCTGTTGAAACAACAGGAAGTCCTGCAACAGTCAAGGCAAGATAAAGACACCGAAATGTACAACAAGCGTAAAGCGTTGGCCAATCTCAAGGACAAGATTAAAACTTCGGACTTAAACGATGTAAAATTTTATTTGGCGCAATTGCAAACTCAATCCAACGGCCTTCTCCAGGCCATGAAGGAAACCCGCGGCGAGCTGATGAAAATTGAACAAACAATTGCGATCAGGGTTCACGACCAGGAACATGGCACTGAAGTCGATCAACACCTCGTTGAGTCGATTGTTTCGCGCGACGATACTATTGCCGATTTAACGAAGCAGCAGAGCTACTTCGAGCAACTGCTATCGGCACAATTAGCCGTGTCGAAGCTCAGGGAACGCGATCCCGCAGTTATTCGCTACCACAGTTCGATCGCCGGTGTGGAAGAGCAAATTCAAAGGCGTCGGGAAATTATTTTGCCGCAGATTATTGCCTTTATCAAATCAAATGGATCTGAGCGGGGCGAAGAATCAGGAACTCTTGAACAACTGCAGGTTAAGCGAGAGCGACTGATCAAGGAGCTGGACGACCAACAGGCAAAACTGGAGGCCGTGAATGTGGAGGTTACCAAGGTGGGCAAGAGTAGCGTCGACATCGAGGACCTTGGATCTCAAATAACCGGGCTCGAGAAACATCGCGCCGAGATTTCAGAGCAGTTGGATAAGATTGGGCTGGATTTGAGTCAACCCCCGCGCGTTACCATGCTCGAAAAGGCGACCGAGCCGGAGGGCACCAATCCGGTATTTCGCTATGTGCTTACGATTTTCGCCGGCATTGCTGGCCTAGCGATTGGTTCTGGCGCGGTGGTTGCGATGGAATATCAAGCTCGCCGGCTCAGCACCACCGGAGAACTTAGCACGAATACCGGTTTACGCGTTCTGGGCGTTGTTCCGAATTTGGATGTCTTATCGCGCACCAGAGGAGTAAACGGCTCGTCGGCGCTGCAAGGCATCCTCGCTGAATCGGTCGACAGCATCCGCACGATTTTGCTGCAGCAATCTCAATCTCGCGAGAATGCTCCGCATGTCATTATGGTCACTAGCGCCGGCGACCGTGAAGGCAAAACAACAGTGGCTTCACATTTGGCGGCCAGCCTGGCTCGCTCCGGGCGCGCGCACGCTTCTGGTTGACGGTGATCTTCGCTCTCCCACGGCTCATGCCATGTTCGGCGCGTCGCCGGAACCTGGCTTGTGCGAAATTTTGCGTGGCGAAGTCGATTTGGAGGCCGCCATTCAACCCACGCAAGTCGATGGCTTAATGCTGGTGGCCGCCGGACAGTGCGATTATCAATCGATCGCGGCGCTCGCCAAGAGTGATTTGCACGACGTTTTCCAGAAGGCACGCGAACAGTTCGAGTTTATTATCGTCGACGCAGCGCCCGTGCTGAACTACGCGGATACGCTGCTGATGGGCGCCTGCATGGATGCCGCTGTGCTGAGCGCTAGGCGCGATGTGAGCCAGCTCCATAAGGTTTATGAGGCGCGTGAACGACTGGAATCGGTCGGCATTCGCGTGCTGGGGGCAGTTGTAAACGGCATTACCGAAACGAGCCGTCGCCCCGCGTTTGCGCTACCGTCGTAGCAGAGAGCGCGGCGACAGCGCGAACAACGATTCACGTTTCAATTCATCCGAATCCTTTTGAGTTTGACAGATGCAACGCTATCTACTTCCTGCGATTGCCGCCGCGACCCTGATTGCCATCGCCACGATTCCGCAAGGCATTTGGTCCCGGCGGTTTGGTGGAACGGAAGTCACCGCGCAGCGAAAAGCATTCGCCGAACGGATCAAGAATATCCCTACAGCATTTGGCGATTGGGAAAGTAAGGAAACGCCCGTCGATCAACGCCAAATTATGGCCTCCGGTTCCGATGCGGTTTACTCTCGCCACTTTTGGAATAAGCTGGCGCCCGAGCAGTCGGTGGAGATTTTCATCGTGTGCGGCAGCGGGCGCGATATCACCGTGCATACGCCCGATCAATGCTACGTGCTGAGTGGTTTCGAGGAAGCCGAATCGCAAGATAAATACGTTGTCGATACGGGCCGTACTTCTGCAGATTTTTCAACCAATCGATTTCGAAAAGGGAATGCATCAATTGAGGGACCTCATAACCTGCGGATCTTCTGGAGCTTCAGCGAAGATGGCAAATGGGTAGCCCCTACCGTACAGAAATTCCTCGCGGGCGCCCGGCACTCTATAAAATTTACGCCATTACCGAAATGCCGCTTGAATCTTCCGGGCGTCCTGACGATAGTGCCGCGGTTCCTTTTTTGCGTCAGTTCATGCCGGCCTTAACCGCGGCGCTTTTTCCTCCTGAGAAGCCGGCGGGCACCAAAACAGGCGAGCAGCCATCGGCTTCGGAGAACAATGCCGCTGCATCTAAAGCCCCGGCGTCAAAGTAGGATACCCAACTTCCGCCGACGGACCGTCGAGGTCCTCGCAGTACTCGGCTTGGCCAAGCTTGCCGATCGATTCGCGACTTTTGACAACAATTTCTGATTTGTTTGAGACATCAGTTGCGTCTGCGTGGTATTGCCGCTGGCAGGCCTCGATCGCTAAAACTCAGATCTCAACGGCGGTCGGTCTCTATCGCGCTTCGATACAAACTGCGGCGAAGCTTTATTGCGTATGAGTGAAGACAACGCGGGCATCAAACCGGCTAGCGCGGCCAAGCGCGACTTAATCATCGCGTTGGCCAGGGCATTGCACCACGTTGGTTTTCCTTCGCACTTTATCGAAGCGAAGCTGGTTGCCGTTGCCGAGCGCATCGGCTGGCGATGTGAGGTGCTTTCGCTGCCGACGGGCCTGCTGCTAACGTTGTTCGACAGCGACACGGTGGCGACTTATGTCGTAAGCGAACGGCCGGCCGGCGTGCATTTAGAGCGGATGATGCTGTTGGCCCGCACCACGAACGATGTTCTCGACGGCCGACTTGTTCCAGACCAAAGCGCGGAAGCGTATCGACAATATCATGCGCGCTCCAGACCGCTGGGGCAATTCGCCAACGATCGCCGCTTACGTGCTCAGTGGCGGGGCATTCGCCGTCTTCTTTGGCGGCGGAATGCCCGAGGTTTTCGTGGCGACCATCATTGGACTGATAGCCGGCGTCCTGGCCGTAGTCCTGCGGCGCTGGCGGGTAACGACTCGGTTATTTGAGTTGTTGGCTGCCACGGCTGCGGCATTCATCACTGGCATTGCCGGCCATTACTTGGGCTCGTTTGTGGAATGGATTCCCTTGGCTGCTGGGCTCATCATTTTGCTGCCTGGAATCAGCTTGCTCGATTCAGTGACAGAGTTATCGCATGGGCGTCTGGAGTCAGGTGCTGCCAGGCTGGCGGGCGTCGGCGTTGCCTTCACGGCATTAGCTTGTGGAGCGATTGCGGGAACTTCGATCTCTGACTTGCTGCCCCGAATTTCGCACTCGTCACCCTCTCAACCTTTTGGCACGTGGCAAATCTTTCTGGCTTTGACGATCGTCGCACTCGGTTCGACGGTCCGCTTCCGTGCCAGGCTGCAAGATTTGCCGGTAATCTTCCTGGCTTCGCTGCTGGCCTTTTACGTTACACGTTGGGAAACGGAACTCATCGCCGGATTGGCAGGTCCATTTCTGGCCGCATTCTTGTTAGGGGTTGCAGGCAGTCTATTCGCCAAATTTGCCGCACGGTACCCCGGAACTCGTCGTCATTCCCGGTATCGCGCTGCTGGTTCCCGGCTCCGTAGGTGTGCAAAGTATGTCATCCCTGCTTTCGCAAGACACGACTGCCGGAGTCGACCTCGCATTCAAGATGTTCTTGATCGCTATGGCACTGACCGCGGGCCTCTTGTTCAGTCAATCGTTGGTAAGCGACGGTGTTCCCGTGGAAACTTACAGTGATCCTGCCGCGTAAGTGATGCAGAATGGGTGACAAGCATTGGCTAGCACCTGGGCTAGGAGCGAACAGCGGGTCGCAACAAATCTCGCGTGCCTCAGAACCTACTGGGCGTGGAGTATCAGTTGACGAATTGAGCCGATGCGTTTTATCGAACCGATTACTCAAGCACGCTTCCTTTGAGACCATCAACGATTTGCTAGGCGCACGATCTGCCATGAACGAGTCGCTCTCCGTCTTTGCATTAGCCAAGTCCGTGTGGCACGACTTTCGTCGTGATTGGAGGGCCCTCGTGATCTTTGAGGTCCTGTTCAAACTCCTTGAAGGTTGGCTGTTTGTCCCAGCCGCTGCCGTGGTCCTATCGGCCATCCTGTCTCGGGCAGGGCACGTCGCGATAAGTAATGGCGATATCTTGGAGTTTTTCCTCTCGCCACTCGGCCTGCTCTATGCCGCGATCTTTAGCACGGTCGCGGCGGCTTTGCTGCTCATCGAGCAAGCCGGCATCATGGTAATCGTTGCTCTGACAAACTCTGTCGAGCATCCAACAATCAAGCAGACGCCACGCACGATCTTCCTCAAGATGTTGCGCAGTCACCCAACTAGGCGCACTCAAAGTGGCGCTGTTGGCTTTGACGTTGCTTCCGTTCGTCCTGCTGGCGGTTCTGGCATACAGCGTCATCCTGTCGCAACACGACATCTATTTCTATTTGAAAGATCGACCGCCGGCCTTCTGGCTCGCGGCAGGCATAGGTTTTGTTCTCCTGCTAGCCGCCCTTAGCACCGGCATATGGCTTTATGTTCGATGGGCCTTTGCCTTGCCCATTGCCCTCTTTGAAAAAGGATCGGCATTTACCGCACTGCGCTAGCCACGAGCGAGTGCGCGGAGTGGGTTGGCTCGTGTGCTTCTTCTTGATCGGCTGGCTTCTCGGCGCCCTGCTGCTCGGCGGGGCACTAAAAGCTGGTTTCCTGTTTTTTTCCTCGACGGTTCTCGAAAAATTCAAAGAGCACCCGGTCGCTTTGACCGTTCTCCTGCTGGTTGTACAGGGGTGTTTGATCGCAGCTTGGTCCTTCATCACAGCAGTTGGGCAGGCTCTCATTACGCGTCGAATATACCTCATCCGGAGCGAACAGCTCGGCGTCATAGGCAACGAGGAATTGCCGGCGTTCTTACCAACCGAACAGTCAACCTCGCCGTGGACGCGGCGTCTCGTGTATCTCGCCGTTCCGATCGTTTTGCTGCCACCACTCGTTCTCTGGGCAGAATTGTCGCGGCACCTGCCGACCAAGCCGTCTGTGCAAGTGACCGCACACCGGGGCCATGCTCGTGCCGCACCGGAGAATACGCTCAGTGCCATTCGCAAGGCCATCGAAAGTGGAGCTGATTTTGCCGAGGTGGATGTGCAGTTAACGCGAGATGGTGTGATCGTCCTGCTGCACGACAGCGATTTGAAACGCGTGGCCGGCGTCCCGCAAAGACTGGATGAAATGGCTTACGATGAGGTCCGAAAGCTCGATGTCGGCAGTTGGTTTGACGCGTCGTTTGCCAGCGAGCGAGTCCCCACGCTTGCCCAGGTCATTGATTTGAGCCGGGGCCGGATCAAGCTGAACATCGAACTCAAGCTTTATGGCCCGGACGGGCAATTGGCTGAAGACATGGCACGTCTAATCCGCGAGCAGAATTTTGAGTCCGATTGTATCGTCACGTCGTTCGATTACGACGCGCTCCAGCGGGTCAAACAACATAACCCGCGCGTGCGAACAGGGCTCATCATCGCCAAGGCTCTGGGAGATGTCAGCCGCCTGGACCTCGATGCGCTTAGCGTCCGAGCCGACTGGTTGACCGACTCCGTGCTGCGCGAAGCCCAGCGGCGTGGGTTGGAAGTTCATGTTTGGACAGTGAACGATCCCCGCCAGATGAACTTGATGATCAAGCGCGGGGTGGACAACATCCTCACGTCCGATCCCGATCAACTGATACAAGTTCGCGACGAGTGGGCTCAACTGTCAGAGACTGAACGACTGCTGCTGGCCTCGCGTCTACTGCTGGGGCTCGATTGAGACCACCTGAATTGGTCCGCCTTCTGTGCCACATTGCAGAGGCGATGCTCACCGGTCGAGGGCTGCCGTAATTTCCGCCGATTTCGCCCACTTCAGCGTCAGTGCTGCAAACTCATCGCCGGTTGAAGGCGCGGGCGTGAACATTTCCGTCGACCCGCTGGCATCGCCCAGTAATTCGGCGGGACAACCCTTTACTCGAACCGTGCCCAAATCGTAAACCGCCAGCACGACTTCAATTTCCGATTCAGAACCTGCTCGCATTTCGCGTTTCAAATCATGAGCGGTGGCGGCGGCGTTAATGTAGACCGCCAGATCGCGCAACGCGATGCGATATCCCTTACGAGCCGTCACCGCCCCGCCATGAACCTCGTGCAATGCTCTCGCGGCGCCTCGCACCGAAAATTGAATGCGGTCGATCAACGATCGAAGTGCGTAGGTGAAAGCGATGTCGACGTAACCGCCGGGCTGCAAATAGGCATCAACCGCGGCGGTGATGGCTCCGCACTCGCTATGTCCCAGCGCTACGATCAATCGCAAACCTGTAAAATTTCGCACCGCATAATTGACGCTTCCCAAGCACTCAGTGCCCAATACATTGCCGGCAACTCGGACGACAAACAGGCTGTTGAATGCCAAGTCGAAAATTGCTTCGACCGGCGCACGGGCATCGGAGCAACCCACGACCGCTGCGAACGGCGCTTGCGCCGGAGCCAAGCCAGGCGCGAGTGGCAATCCGACGGAAATGGGGTTCACCGGAATCACCAGTGGTTCGCCCGATACCGCCCCGGCCGTGCGGGCTTGCATTCGCCTCACAATTTCTACAAACCGATCGTTGCCGCGCCGCAGCTCTTCCATCGCTGCCGCGGCGTCGGCCGGCGCTTTGGCTTCGGCAGGCTGATACGGGTCGTAGCGGTAGATAAGATCCATGCGATGTTCAATGCGGGAAACAGGACTTGAACCTGCACGGTATTGCTACCACCAGGCCCTCAACCTGGCGCGTCTGCCAATTCCGCCATTCCCGCGCTTAGCAACCAAATAATGGAGTCTATTCGCTGAGGTACCGGCGTCAAGGTGCCGGTTGTCTGCGGGCCGTAAGACGAACCGGAAGCTGCCGACCCAATTGTGAAATGCGGTCAGGCTGAAGCTCGACCTACGAAGGCAGCCGTTTGACGACCAGAATGCTGCGATCGTGTGGTATGCCGCTGCCAGACTGCGATTTAAGCAGGTCGCGTACAATCTCAATCATCCGCTCGGGCGGCGTGTGCAAATTGTTCAACAAAGATCTAGCGATGATCGCTTCATCCATCGGCCGTCCCTTGTCGTTGCACGCTTCCATGACGCCGCGATTGCAAACGACCAGTGATTCGCCCGGCGAGAGAATAAGTTTTTTCTTCGCCGGTTTAATGACGGGCTCCAGCCCCAAAGGTTCGGTCGGCCGAATGAGGGAAGCCCAGCCGGTTGCGCCCTCTTTTGTGCGTCGGGCCGATGTGCCTCGCAGCAGCAATCCGCTGGGTCGGCCAAAGGCCGAGAAATCGCATCGCCCATCGTCAAGCTGAATTTGCCCCAGCCACAGTCCGGCCCACCATGCGCCGGACGAGTTTTCCCACAAGATGCGATTCGCGCGGCTCACCAGCCGATCGATGTCGAAAGTTTCATCGTCATCGATCCGCAAAGAGGCCCGCAGTGCCGATGAGGCAATGGCGGCATCAATGCCGTCGTCGCAAGCATCGCCAAGCATCACCAGCAGAGAAGATTCGTCGGCCATCCGCCAATCGTAAAACGCTCCGCCCAGCGAGCCGGCTTGCTCGGCCCAGCCCGAAATGTTCCAGCCGGCCAAGGGAGGCGGCGTCACGGGCAATTGATGCTCCTGAACACGGCGGGCGGATGAAATTTGCGTTTGCAGGTCTTTCTGGGAGGTTTGCCGTTCGATCAGCACGGCGCGATCCAGGTCGGAGGCAATTTTGCCCGCCACCACTTCGGCCATGTTTGTCTGCTCGTCGGTAAACGGTCGTTCACGCTGGCAGAAAAACCAAAGTGTGCCGAGTGGCACCGTCGGACTAGAAACCGGCACGCACAGCGCCGCCGCCGCCGGTTCGGGTGATTTCCACCGGCCCACCATGTCGGCGCGGCTTTCCAGTGCGATAGCATGACCTAGCAGTGCTTCCAAATCGGCCAACTGTTCGGCCAGTGGCCGCGCCGACTCCATGAACTTATCGAGCGGCAAGCCCCACGCGGCGCGCAGCTTCAGCTGGCTGGTCGCTTCGTCGAGCAAATACAAAGCGGCCGCATCGCACTCGATGGCTTGCGCACCAGCCTGCAACGTGGCTTCCAAGCGCGCCGCTAAATGCCCTTCTTCGTTGGCGTGCGGCGTCACCGGAACTCCGGCTGCCAACTCCGCTTCACGTTGCCACAGCGCCTGGCGGGCCGCAACCAGCTCGTTCACCAGCTCGGCAACCGCACCGGCCATGCGCTCAGTCGCATGCCAATCCGATCGACTGCCCTCTTCCACCGTCGCAGAGCCCGATAAATCGATCCGTAGATGTCCGGGAGCAACTCCAACGCCCGGGTTGACCGGGGCGGACCACAACAGATCGATGTCTTCGCTAGATTCGTCTTCGGGCTCCGGAACGTATCGCAGCGGCCAGCCGGTGGCTTCGGCAAACGCCTGGCACAGCTCACCGAGACACGACAGGTCGGCCACATCGGGCCGTACCATGTCGACAGTTTCCGTGGCCCGCAACTTCAGATACGGAGGAATTTGACGGCTCACTGCGCACTCGTAGCAAGAGGTCCAAAAGCCTGGGAGGACACTCCGTTGCATACGCGCGGAATATGCGGGTCAAAGCACCGCACCGAGACGCTTGCGATCCGTCGGCATTCTCGCCGCGAAAGCACAACCACCTCTAAACCGCCCGGCATCCGTAGCCGTTACGGCTTTACATCGGCGAGCCACTTGCGCCTGCATGAACGGTGTGGCAAGATAACGATTATGCGGTAAGTATTCGTGCTGCGGATTGCCCACCCGTCTGCTACCTGCCGGGATCGTACCGCTTCAATTCCGCGGTGATCGATACTCCCATTATTTTCGCTTCCTGCTTGACCGGACCGATGCCGGGGGCAAACCACTGCTTGTTGACAATCTTTCCCTCGCGCGATGTAGCTTCGGTGGTGACAACGACTGCATCGAAGGTTCCGGCGGGTACGACGACTTGTTGCACGTCGACGAACGAATGGGCATTCATCGGTTCGCCTGCGATTCTCGCTGCGGTGTTCCAAATATCGCCCTTCGTCACCGGGATGCGCAATAACTGAAGAGGTGGTGTAATGTCGTTTCCATTCATCCGCAGACGGAACGGACCTTCGCTCGATTTGCCCACGAATTCAGTCGCTGTCACTTTGCCATTCACCACACTTTCGAACTCTGCGGCTTGTCGTTCTGGACCCGATTGAATGTTCGAGATCAGAATCTTCATGGAAACTGCCCGACCGTTGACTTTTGCGTCATAGAGCCACCTGGAACCCTGCTTGAATGGGAAGTAATCGACTTGGCCATCGTCCGCCGCAAGCGCACCCCAGGCCGTCGTGGCAACGAGAACGGTCAGGGTTGCGCGGAAACAAACCCGGGCATTCATAGGTCGATCCTTTCACGAATGAGTGTCGAACCTATTGCTAATCTATGCCACGAAAAGGCATGCAATCCTGTCGGCGGTCGCCAGCAAACCATTTTCGATGGTCGTCAAAGTCGCAAAACTCGGTTTTGTCGACGCCTCTATGGTTTTTGCCGTTCTCTGGCATGGAGATTTGTTTACTCGATAGAATCGAATCGCCGGCCAGTGTTCGACCGAATGAACTGATCAACCCGAGTCGCGACCGTGCGGGAGCGGAAAAGATGCCGCCATGCTCCGCAATTTTGTCGGCGCGGGTTTGATGACTAAACATGATCGGATCGAGAATTTTCGGGGGAAACATTTTGTCGTGCCCACGGGGGTCCCACATTTTCCTGCCAAAATTCGCGCATTTTGCGCACCAGTGCTGCACGACCGCTCGTGTTTTCCCGAGCGGCGATCTCGTCGAGCACGACAAAACTCTCTTAATTTTGTCATTGACCGACGTCATGCGTTCGATTGTATGGAACATAAGCGTATTCACCATGCGACCTTGCGACTTTGTCGCACTCATTGACAAAACTGGACTAATTCTAAGACCCTCTCTTCGGAGAGAGGCCTGTCCCGGGCAAGCCGAAGCGGGTAGGGTGAGGTGGCGCTCGTTTCTCTGGCCATCACTCACTGCTGCAACACGTCGCTACGCCCTCGACTCCAGGCATCCGGCGCAGGCGCGAGCCGCACGCCGCATTGTAGTGTACTAGCGTACCCTATGTCAAGGGCCATTACAGGCCAGTCGCGGTTCGCCGGCCGCCTTGCATCTCCCCTCTCCTCGGGAAGAAGGCCGGGGTGAGAGAGTTAGCATGTTGACTGCTCACCGACCACCGACCTGCTCAATCGGCTAAATATGCCGCGATTTTTGCACTGAGCTTGTCGATCTTTGCCCGACTGGTCTGGCACTCCCAAACCGTCAACACACTCCAGCCGGACCGCTTCAGCGCCCGTCGATTGCGCTTATCCCGGGCCGCATTCCGCGCAAGCTTGGCGGCCCAATACCCACGCCGGGCCGCCGGAATCCGACACCGCCCGCAGCCGTGCATGTGCCAGAAGCAGCCGCTGAATGTTGATGATTTTCTTGCCGCGGAAACACCAAATCGGGCGAGCCCGGCAGCGTGCCGCACATGCAACCGATACCGAAACCCCAACCGATGCACCACCCGCCGCACCACCAACTCTGGCGAAGTATTTTTGACTTCACCGCCGCCATGATGCGAGAGCGTTCGGCTTTAGTGAAGGTGTCGGCCATGCAATCCAGTGTACCGAATTTGGGAGCAAAGATGGAATTTGATAAATAGGAAAACTTGATGAAAACACCACCTAATACCAAGGGAGAAGAATATGAACGAGAAAGCTAAGTTCTCGCTAAAAAAGATTTCGCGCATGGAGCGGCGGATTCTCGCCAGAATCAGATTGTCATATCACAGCTTACATGGATTATGCAGTTCAGCGGCATTTCAATAACGAACACACACGACGAGTGTTGCAACAATGGATGGTAGATGATGATCCAGACAAGGATCTGACGCCAGAGGAGCGATTTCCGCCTGCGAATTGGCTACGTCAGTCTGCGTCCGGATCAGACTGAGTCGCCGTGAAGGCGCGATAATAATTCGTCAGACGTTCAAAGTGCGCTTCAAGTGCTTCGCGCAGGTGAGCTGCATCTTTCACGATGAGAATGTAATCCATCAACTGGTTGAATTGCGCGATTTGACGTGGCAAACGGTGTTCAGGCCGAATCCGACTTGCTATTTCTTCATCGGGAAGCACTTGGACCTTTATGCATTCTGGTTCAGAAAATCCGAGTTTCGAAATCTTCGGCGGAACACTACCGTTCATCAAACGGTTTTTGCGACTTAGTCTGTGGTAAAGCGATTGTTCGAGTTGGCTGATCTGTGCATTGTCTTTAAGAGGCCACGACCAAACGAATGCGACTTCCCACACATCCACCATTCGATTTGCGATAACATCGCTGCGAGCGCTTGTTAAATGTCGCAAAACTCTTGCTCGAATTCCGTCAGTTGATTGCCCAACATAGATTGGAACTTGATCGAGGTCACACAATGCGTAGACGCCAGTTTGTGCTGGCAGACCCCGGAGAGCTTTTTTTCTAAATGCCTGTAGGGGAGTCATTGGATAAGAAAGTCCAACAGGCGCGCGGCGGGCATCCAATCGCCGTTGCAAGCTTGCAAATGTTTTCGAGACTTATATTGCGTTCACCACGTTCGACGCTGCCGACATAGCTGCGGTCGAGTTCCGCTTTGTCTGCCAGCTGCTCTTGTGACAAACCGGCGTCAATGCGCAATTCTCTGAACTGCGCTTACCAAACAACACTTTTACATCTTCCCGCCGTTTCATTGGCTAGATTTTGATCCGTGCGGACGATTAGTCCACGGACTTTAGGTACCGCTCGTATCTGTAAGCGGGCCAATCCAAGAAGAATCCGTGGAATCTCTAGCAATTCAGTAAATTGCCAGGATCGGACGTTTGGAGTGAAGAAATTGTTCTTTTGAGATAATGTCTCGCGATCCATCCTACTGCGGGCACACAAACTGCGTCGCCGAAGCCAAAAAGAGCCTGATTCAGCGGCACATCGATTTTGTACGAGTCGGGAACGCCCTGCAACCGTGCGCATTCTCTCGCCGTCAAAAGCCGCACTTGATACTTTCCATGACCTGCCTTCAACAAAATTTGCCGTCCACTTCCGCCACGTGGGGTTCTCAGGCAGCCGGCAATTCCATCGGTGCGAAGTTCGGCCATGCTCCGGCCATTTCTCACGCGTCGGAATGCAGTGGCATACGTGTATTTTCGTTGTTTCACCATCCGTTCGGCCTGAGCCGCATGCTTTTTGCTGAATTGACTCATGAAATAGTCGGCGCGTTTTTGATTCCACCAATGCGGATCGTTGGCCGGCAGATCGTCGATAATTTCTCGCAATCGTTTGGTAGGCTTTGGCAGATGCGGAAGTTTGCGAATATCCCAACGGATATGTTGGTTAAGATTGATAAACGTGGTCAATGATTCGGGCCGTGCTCTGCTCTCTACGGCTGTCGTGTGACGTTCATTTCCAACGTCCATTGTTGCCACCACGAACAACCTGGCTCTGCTTTGCGGAACCCAATGAACGGCATTGAGAATGAATGCGTCCACGTTGTAGCCGAGATCGTTTAGAGCCAACAGCGCTTCCTCGAAGTCTTTGCCGCCGTGACTCATTAAAAATCCGACAACATTTTCCAGCAGCACAAGCGATGGTCGGCGCTCGCCGATGTCGTGAAGAATTTGAACGAATCCCCAAAACGAGGACGATTCTTTTCCGCTCAATCCTTCCCATCGGCCAGCAATCGACAAATCGTTGCAAGGGAAAGATGCGGTGAATAAATCGCAAGTCGGAATATCTTCGGCTTCGAGTTTATGGATGTCGCCGACGACCAAATGGTCATCGTCGGGCCAATTATGACGGTACATTTCTGCTTTCGCAGGATCGATATCGTTGGCGAATATCACTTGCCAATTGTGTTTTTCCAAAGCCAATCGCACCAGACCGATGCCGGCGAAAAATTCGGCAGCGGTAAATGATTTGCCGTTGTCGGTGGCGCGGCGGGCGGGAGACAAACGGTAGCGATGCCCGTTCACCCGTTCCAAAGCCAGCAGGTCGCCCGAGTTGACCGCATGATGAGAGAAAAATCTGCGTACCCAGCGGCGGTTGCGGAAAATTGCTTTGTCTTTGGCGATATCGGTGGTGATGGTTTCGTTGAGGCCCGCTGAGTTGCAATTCGATGGCGTGGCCGTTGCCGTTTGCCGGTTTGCGGGGAGGGCCGAGCGATTCGGGCGGGAAGAAATCGAGGTGGCCGCGCACCGAGAGGTGGCTGTTGCGGAGGTTTCCCGCCGTGACACGCAGCAGCCGTTTGCAGTCCATCCCCTTTTCGCTCACCGCTGGACCTCCTTGCTCGATCGCGTACCCCGGGTTCGTGCAGATTGTGGGCAATTCGCAACTTGTGAGGTAGATAACTCACCACTGCCTAAGTGTAACCGACCTCAGACCGTTCGCAAATTGGCATGAGAGACACGCAGGAATTTGTGGGACCTCGGCGGGGTTCATTGGGAATGCTGATGGTCGTTGATCCAGGGTGGCGCGGCGAAGCTGCTGACCCCGGGCTATGATCTGCAACGCCGTTGGCGTAGGGGAAATCAAACCACAACGACACAACGGGTAGCACGAGGAACGATCCAATGATGTTAAAAACATCGTGTCCGTCGTGTCGTCGTGGTTATCTGATGGCAAGGTGTTACAATCAGTTTTCCAAGGCTGGCGCGGCGAGACGGCTCGGTAGTGGGCCAGTTTGGATCACATTGGTTGGGTGGCCAGGTCGAAGGGCACAACGCTTCGTGGTCTCCGAGCCCCCGGGATGTCATTCTGCTGGGGGCTCACTTCGTTCAACCTCAACCACCCGAAAGCAAACTGGCCAACTACCAGCGACTCCCGACCCCTTGACGCCGGACTCGCGCCAAATTGTGCCGCCACCCAATTTCGCCCCGAATTTGCGTCGTTCCTGCCGATGCGGTATAAGGAAGGGCCTGAAATGGCCTCCGGCGCAGAGAAGCGAGGCGTGTGGGAACTCTGTCGTTCTGGGAGTCAAGGGAGGATGTCATGCAGCGCCGCGGGGGCTTCATGTGTCTTGGATTGCGCCGTGAGCGAAGGTACCAGACAGGCGTTTACGCTTGTCGAACTGCTCGTTGTCATTGCCATTATTGGCGTTCTGATTGCGCTATTGCTGCCAGCGGTGCAAAGCGCCCGTGAGGCGGCGCGGCGCATTCAGTGCGCAAACAACTTGAAGCAAATTGGTTTGGCGTCGATCGAGTACGAACGTATTCATGGGCAGTACGCGACCGGCACGGGGGTCTTCAAGCAAGCGACGGCGCAGAACACTCCCAGTTGGATCGTTGCCATTCTGCCGCACATTGAAGAAACGGCGCTGTTCAACCGTTGGGCACAAGCCGTTGGCTATCGCCAAGCGACTCCGCCGCCGATTTCCGTGATGACCGCGGTCGGACTATTCGCCACACCGGTGGCCGCGCTGTATTGCCCCAGCCGGCGCCCGGCCGCTGCGTACCCGATGGCGCTGACGGTTAGCGCCGTCGGAGGTACCGTTAGCAAAGGGAGCCGGAGCGATTATGCCATCAATGGCGGCGCCGATCTGCAGCCGACGGAATCTTTTGCGAATCCGAAGATTACTCTCCCGGGCATCTGGGAGGTCGCGACACTGACCAACAGCACGATCAAGATGAAAGCGGTCCGCAGGAAGGATGTCATCGACGGATTGAGCAAGACTTATCTGGTCGGCGAGAAGACGATGCCGGCGGACGACTACGAAACCGGCCTTTTTTGGGGAGACTCGGGAAGCATCTACACCTGCCCGATTGGCGACTGTGTGCGCTTTGTGGAGAAAGAACCAACGCACGATGTGAAGAGCCGACTGAACCAAAGCGAGGCTTGCATGAGCTGCCATTGCTACGGCAGCGCACACCCGAACACCTGGAACGCCGTCTTCTGCGACGGCTCGGTGCATTTCATGTCATACACCATGAGCTTTACCACCCACAAGGCGCTGGCGAGCCGCGCCGGGAAAGACTTAGTGAACCTCAAGGGAAATTGACGATTGTGGATAGCGGGATGCTCGTCAATTCAACGCACTTGGTGTGGGCACCAGACGGAAATATCATCTTTGCGAGTGTGACTTTTAGCAAGCACAATCGGCCGAAGTTCTTCTAGCTTACCAACGGGCGATGATCGCCAGTGCCAGCCAAGCGACGGGGATCAGCACCAGCACGAAGAACAGCAGCCACAAAATGGTCAGCGACCAGAATAGAGTTCGCCGGGTCGAGCACAGCGCGAAGTTCAGGAATCTGGCTGGAAAGCGTTTGGCAATGGTCGTGTAGGTCATGGGGTTGCCCCTGGCTGAATGAATTTGAATTGGCCGACTTCGCATCTGCCTTAAGTTGTCAGCGCAAATCGATCCGCTTTGTTACGCCGGCTGGCACTGGTGGCATGATCCGGCGAATGGCTTGAGCGGTGACCCTAAGCTCTTCAATCGCTGGGAGTTGAAGCCGGTGGGCAAGTGACGCCGCCTGATTTTGTGTGCCGATGCAGATCGCCCCATATGCTAGATTTGCGCGTGGAAATGTGCGTGCATAGCTCAGATCTCAACCAAATAAGATGAGGTGTTCTCATGGGTGGCGAGCCGTATTGGTATTTCGTGAAATATAAGCCCGATTTGGATTTACTGTTGGACGAACTGCGGCAGCGGGAATTTCAGGCGGGCCGGTACAATCCGGTGATGCCATTCTTGCCGTTTCCGATTGGTCCCAATGCCCCGGCGCCGGGAGCGCAGCACGATTCGATTGAAGAAGCGCTCGAGGATGCCGATGCCGATGGCACGCGGTCGATTCTCGATATTCAAGCCATTGCCGAGGAGTCCGATTTTTGCGTGGCGGCGCCGTTGGATGAAGAGTCGCTGGAATCGCTCTACGGCACAAAGCAGCCGACGCGCCAACAGATCGAAGAGAATATGGACTTTCTGGAAGACGTGGAGCGCGGCCACTGCGTTTACGCGCTGGCCTATAAGAATGGCCAGCCGGATGAAGTGATGTTCGCGGGTTATTCGTTCGATTGAACGACAAATTGGTGAATCGTCAGACCAACGGGTGCCACTGGCTGTGCCAGAGCTTATTTGCAAGAATCTCGGCTTGCGGTAACTGAATCTAACTGCAAGTTTCCACCAAACACTGGCAGAGCCAGTGGCACCCAGCATGGTACAAGCCAAGTGGGCGGTTGTTGAGAAGTATCTCACCGATCTGTTGGTGCAGCCCGATGCGGCGCTGGTGGCGGTGCTGGCCGCCAGTGCGGCGGCGGGGTTGCCGGCGATTAGTGTTTCGCCGAATCAAGGGAAGTTTTTGTTCCTGCTGGCCCGCATGATGGAGGCGCGGAACATTTTGGAGATCGGCACGCTCGGCGGCTACAGCACGATTTGGCTGGCACGCGGGCTGGCTGATGGCGGAAGGCTGATCACGCTGGAGAACGATTCCAAGCATGCGGCGATTGCCGATGCAAACTTTGCCCGCGCAGGATTGAGCGAGACTATCGAGTTGCGATTAGGGTCGGCTCGAGACACTGCCGAAAATCGCCGCGGAAAATCGAGAGCCGTTCGATCTGGTGTTCATCGATGCCGATAAGCAAAACAATCCACAGTACTTTGAGTGGGCGCTGAAACTGACGCGGCGCGGCAGTGTAATCATTGTCGACAATGTGATCCGCGACGGTGCCGTGCTCGACGAAAATACTCGCGACACCAGCGTGCAAGGCGTTCGCCACTTGAACGAACTGATGGCTGCGGAACCGCGTGTTTCTGCTACAGCCATGCAGACCGTCAGCAGCAAAGGTTACGACGGGTTTGCCATGGCGCTGGTCGTGGCAGATGCACACGGATGAGCTAGGGTTGAAGTGTGGTCGGACAGACGCACCTTGAGCCGACGGAATTTGATAATGCATTGCCCTGGGGGTTTTCGCCGCCCCGGGTGTGATCTCCCGGTGCAAAGGTTTCTTGCAGAGCCGAGCGTGCCAGAAGTACTGACGAGTGTGGCCATCGTTTCATTATCGCTAGCGGGGGTATGCGCTGGTGATGGTGATCGATCTCGTGATGGGCCACCGGCAGCACTTGTGGATTATGAATTTGGTCTGGCCGATTACGGCGCTCTACGCCGGGCCGCTGGCTCTGTGGGCTTACTTTGCGATCGGCCGCAGCGGAACGCATCAGCAGATGAAGGGACATCATCTGCAAGGTGGAACAATGCAAAGCACTGCTGGACGAGCCAGCAGTGGCACCCAAGCGGGTAGCACTGCCATAGCTAGCGATACCCAGCAATCCCTCTCCTTGCCCTCTCCCGCAAGGGGAGTGGATTCTGCAACGCATCAGCCCATGTTGGCCACGCTGCCGAAGTGGCAGAGTGTGGCGCTGGCGACCAGTCACTGCGGCAGCGGTTGCACAGTGGGCGATATCGTGGCGGAAATATTTTTGTGGTTCGTGGGGCCGCTGACGCTGTTCGGCAAAGCGATATTTGCAACCTGGGTGATTGATTACACTTTCGCCTTCGGCTTCGGCATCGCGTTTCAATATTTCACGATCAAACCGATGAAGAATCTCACTCCGGGCGAGGCGCTGAAAACGGCGATTAAGGTCGACGGACTCTCGCTTACCGCGTGGCAAATTGGCATGTACGGCTGGATGGCGATCGTAGTGTTCGTGATTTTCGGTCGCGGAATATCGGTGGTCGATCCCGTGTTTTGGTTCATGATGCAAATCGCCATGTGCTTTGGCTTCCTCACAAGCTACCCGGTCGGTTGGTGGCTCGTGAGCCGGGGCATCAAAGAACCGATGTAGCACACGGAAGCAGCGGACAGCCGCATGTTTATTTGGCGCCTTCGGCACGATTGTTGTGATCGGATCCCTGATTGAATTGCTGAATTTCCTTGGGCGATTCAACGGAATCGCGGCGTTGCTACGCTTCCTATGAATTAGATGCACGTTGCAGGTAATCGACACGGCAGCCGGAGTGGATGGTTTGGCTATTGAGGGAGGCTCTTTTCAGGTGTGGATGGCGGCTGCTTCCAGGGTTGCGTAGGCCACATATTTCCGATTCAAACAGTAACCCAGCGAGTGCAACAGGTAGTAGACCGCCGATAAACGCTTTGAGCTGTTCACATTCGCTCAGGGCAGCAAGATAACCGTTACGGTCGCGTCGCCCGTTCGATTTTGCTTTGAGATAGTACGTACGGCCCAAGTAACGTTTTCGCCAACGCTTTGCATGGGGCATCCAAGTCAGTGACAGTCGGTAGCACATTGCTAGGCTCCCTTGAACAATTGACCTTTGGAAAGGTCAACCGGGCCGAACAATGTACCGCAGATTGCTAATAGTGCTTGAAAATCTTCGTCTGAAAAAACAGATTGGATTCTCTTGACCCGTTGGGACCACTTGGGGTTTCAGACTCGATTTTTGGCGACGGGCGGTGTTTTCTGCCGATCGTCCTGAGATCAAGTCAGATAAGCAGTTGGAAAGAATCTAAAAGTAGCGGCGACTGGATATGAACCCCATGCGTCTTTGACGGGAAATACAGGGGGGACGTTCCGAAGCGGCGCAGAATCCGGCGCACCCGGCGCACGGGATGCCTGCGCCGACCCCGGTTTGGCGGAAGTGGTTAAAGCTTGGCCGAAACTGCCCGAGGCACTTAAGGCGGGCATCATGGCGATGATCCGGGCGGCTGGAGGCGCTGGATGAATCGCCCGTAGGCGCTCCCGATATTCCCAAAACTCACTTTTGGCCGATTTCGATTGGCGCTGACGCGGCACCGATCATGGTGGTCAGAATAGTTTGTTTCGACGATCGTCCAGCCAGCTGGAGAAGCTACAACACCCTGCCAAAAATGGTTTGAGCTGCGATAATTCATGAGTTTGATCCCCCGATTCCCTCGTTTCCTATCGGTACACCGATGATCGCAGCTAATGGAAGGGACACCAACGGCCGATTCGCTAAGGGCAACTCCGGCGGGCCAGGCAATCCCCATGCTGCTCGCGTAGCGGCATTGCGGGCCGTGATGATGGAGGCCGTGACCGAAGACGACCTTCGCAAGATTGTCGCCGCACTGATCGAGAAGGCGCAGGCGGGAGACGTGGTAGCCGCGCGGGAACTGCTCGACAGGTGCCTCGGCAAACCGACTGCGGCAATTGTGCAAGATGATGAATCACCGTACCCTTCGTCCCCGACGGCCGACGGACCATCGATTCGGGAGATTCGTCAGATGCTTATAGACAACCCCAAACTCCGCAAGTATTTAGAGCACCGAATGTTCGATTGCGGAACCAGCCCAAGCGAACTGGCGAGTCAAGTATTCCAATCAGCTTATGCCCACTCCTTAGCAGCGCCGGCGGCTGACCATCCACCGCGGCCGGAGATCCATTGACCGGCGTAATCCGCTTGGTGATGTTCCCTTCCCCGTTGTAGGTGTATTTACAGCGGTCCGCCGCACGTCGTACACAACACCTGCCGCAACTCCAATGCGGTTCTACGTCCAGGCCGTGTGCGACCTGCTGGCTTCTGGCATCAGGCATCGAAAACGCCAGACGCGAGTTCCTCACAAACTGTGGTCGTGTGGCCAAAGGCATGGTTCGGCATTATAGCAGATTGACTGATGCGGGCCGCTTGATAGCCCTTCACCCACGCGCCGGTGCATTTTGCACAAGAGCCGACGCGGCCAATCTACTCTGGCGAGTTGCCGACGTAGCGATACCGGTTCACGTCGTCAGCGAAGCCAATCGGTTCTTCGGTCAGCCAGCGGCCAACAGTTGGGTCGTACCAGCGGGCTGGCGCAAACTGCAAGTCGGCAGTGTCGTCGATGCTGCCTGTGAATTCAAACATGGCATCGTCAAAACGGCCACGATATTCATACGGCCCGTCGTCAGGCGGCAGCGGACCGGCAATGCGGATCATTCGCATTGGTTTACCTTACATTAGCGATTTGATCCCGAAAGATTCTAATCTTGTGTCGCAAAACACCTGGCCCATAATACGATGACTCTTCTTGTCGAACGTCTGAATCGCTTACAAAAAATGCAAAGTCATACTGCATCTTATCAAGCGCCTGCCTAAGGTCGATTGGAAGCTCTTCCGGCAACTCGTCCGCCATTATTGAATCAAATCGACGTACCAAATCGCCCCCTTTGATATCGTCGGCTAAAAACGCATCAAACAGATGCGTTATCGCGTCCAGAAGTTCATTTAGTGTCATCTTATTCACATACTATTTGAATTTGGAGCCTTTGTCGATGACAGTGATGATTTTGCCCGTAGTCTTACTAACAACTGCAACCACGCCTCGCCCATTTCTAGCACATGCGGAAGGCAGTTCGAAAACAGTTGCAAATTCGGTTTCGCTGGCAATTCTGCCTTTTGCGATAGCCTCGATAACCGCCCTCTCCGTGACTCCTCGTTCAGCCATCCGTTCCAGGGCGTGCTTACTGAATTTCAAACTGACTGGAAGTCCGACCATCTCCTCAAGTGGCGCGAGCATGAAACACATTTCCGCGTAATTTCGAATTATGATATCCCGATAGATTGGCTCTCCGTTCGGAAGCCCAGGAATCATTACATTGTTGTCATCTACATCAATCCAACCTTGCACCGGATTCCAAACCTTTTTAAGCCCGGCAGGATCGGTGTAGTTCGTCGGGGAATTGCCGACATAGTCCGAGATATTCTCCAAGCCGCCGGCAAACCCAATCGGATCCTCGCTCATCCAGCGGCCGGTGTGCGGGTCGTACCAGCGGGTTTGCGTAGCATACAGGCCGGTCACACTGTCCAGCCACATGCCGGCATAGCCGAAGGCCACGCTGATGCCCGTTTGACTGATTGCATTGCCGTACGAATCGAAAAACGTGTGCCCGACGACGCTCGTAACGCCGGTACTGGCATTGTACTGCGCCACGTCCCGAATGCTATTCTGCTGGTCGGTTAGCGCCCAATCGACCGTGCCGGCCGAGCTGAGCGAACTGACCTGCTCGTCGGCCAGCAGCTGATCGACAACCGGCCCCCACAGGTAACGATCGGCCAGATTCGAGGCCGCCAGGCTGCCGCCGGTGTTGCCCGCAAAGTGCAAGGCCACCTGCGAGCCATCGAAGACATTCACTTCACTCTGGTCGAACGTGCCGTCACCATTGGTGTCGACTTGCCGGCGAAGGCGGCGGTTAAAGGCATCGTAGGTGTAGGCGACGACCTGCGTGATCGTGCCAGTTGGGCTTGCCCGTTGCGTTACTTTCTCCAGGCGATTGCGATAATCGTAGCTATACTCGCTCGTTGCTCCTGTCGGAGATCCATTGACGAGCGTGACCCGCTTGGTGATGTTCCCTTCCGCATCGTAGGTGTAGCTGTAAGTGCCGTCGGTCGAGAGCCGGTTGTCGGTCCCCGGCGTGCCATACGTCGATCCGTTGGCGCTGGTGCGATTGCCGTTGACATCGTAGGCATACGATTCAGACGTTCCCGACCGAGTGGCACCCTTTAGTTGGCTGTCGGCGTCATAGCTGAATGTCGCGTTTTCGCTGGTGTGCTGGCCGTTGGTGAAGCTGGTAAGTCGATTCAAGGCATCGTAATTCAGCCCATAGCTGGCGAACGTATTGCCACCTTGAGAGTAGGTTAGCGTCTTGAGACGCCCTGCGCCGTCATAGCCATACACTCCGGTCACCACGAGCTGAGTGCCGGCCACGTCGGCATAGCGCTTGATGGTGTCGGACTGGTTGTCGGCGTTGTACGCGAAGTTGACTAGCTTGCAGCGCCACGGTGTTGCCGCCCGTTTGGCTTTGCTGCGTCAAGTCTGTCAGTCGATTCAGCGCATCGTAGTTGAAATTGTTTACGAAATCGGCCGTGCCGCCAATCGTCGCGGTCAGCTGTTTGCGATTGGAGTTCGCGTCGAACTGCTGTCCGAACGTGACCGTGGGCGTTAAGCCCACGATCGTTTGCGAGAGCCCTGTCGTGCGCCCCATTTTGTCGTACGTGTACGAGTAGTCCGCAGAAAGCGGAGTGTTGCTCGCATCGTGGTCGGTGACGGACGTCAACTCGCCGGCCGCATTGGGCACATACGCGATCGTGCGGATTGTCTGACCGAAGCCATTCAACCAGCGCTCAGCGGTCTCTCGATTGCGGTGGTCGTAATCGTATTGGATAACACGTCCGTCGCGGTCGGTCGTCTGAATGAGATTGCCGGCCTTGTCATACACGTCGCTGCGCGTGGCATTTAGCTGATTGGTTTCACTTGTCGCCCGGTTGGCGTCGTCGTACGTCCAGGAAGTCGTGTTATTGTTGGGATCAGTCAGGTGCAGGAGGTTTCCGACATTGTCGTAGGAGTACTGAGTGACTGGCGCTGCCAGCGGGCCGCCGCCGTCGGGGTCGGGATCGGTGCGCATGATCACTTCTCCAACTGCGTTGTAGGTATAAGAAGTTACCTGATTGAGGGCATCAGTGACGCTAGTCACCCAGCCGAGCGGATTGTAGGCGACTTTCGTGATCGACTGGGCGGCGCCATTGCCCGGATCGGGACCCGTGACCTGCACTTGGCGATTTAGCTTATCGTACGCATAGGTCGTCACGTGCCCCATCGGATCGGTGACATCGATCAGGTTGCCGGCTTTGTCGTAGTCGTAGATCGTCGTCGGGTTGGTCGCATATTGATTATCCGGGTTGGGTGCAATGACTTTCTTCAGTCTGCGCCGCCCATCGTAATGGTATATCGTCTCATTTCCATCGAAATCGGTCGAGCTAATCATCTCTCCGCACAGGCAATACTCATACGTGGCATAGGGCGACGAAGCCGTGATGGTGCCAGTAGTCGGATCGGGGAGCGTCACCTTCGTGAGTTCATCGAGCGCATCGTATTGGTACTCGGTTCGGCGATTCAGTTCATCGGTATAGGCGCTCACGTCGCCGTACGTGTTGTACTCGTAGCTGACGCTGGCTTGGTCTGTGGTGCCGACGGCATAAGTGACCGTATGCAGCCAGCCGAACTGCGGGTCATTGGTGTTGCTGTAATACGAGAAGTTCGTCAACTGCCCAAGCGGGTCCTGAATTTGCTTGAGCATGCCCAGTGGTACACCGTCGCTGGCGGTGGTGTACTGGAACTGATAGGTAATGTCGTCCGTCTGGCCATTCTGCTGCGAATCGACCTGGCCGATGACCTGCGTGACGCTGGTGATGTTGCCATTGTTGGGATCGATGCTGTAGAGGGTCTTACGGCCCGTGGGATCGATGTGACTGGTGACCTGACTGAAATGTCCGTCGTACGTCCAGGTTTCATACGTTCCGTCGGCGTAGTCGATCCGCGTGAGGTTGCCATACGAGTCGTACTGATAGCCTGTGTGCAAGGCGACGAGCGGGCCTGCACCGTCCGGATCGGGCTGATCGACCGAAGTGACTTCGCCGATACTGTTCCACTCGTACGACGTGGAGTTACCTAGGGGGTCGGTGAGCCGGGTGATGTGGCCCAATGGATCGGCCAGGAACTTAGTGACATTGCCGTTGGCATCGATGTACTTCCCGGGGCGCGGCGGATGACGTAAGAGATCGAAGATTGGGTAAGGTCGATGTTTTGTCGCTGGATCAAGATCGCCGAGACATCGCCGGTCGTCCAAGACTGGGAGCCATTATTCACTTGATGAAATAGATACTGCTGGCGCGGAGGCACCGAGGAGATGAGCAGGTATTCGGTTGGATTGTCAGAATCATTACCCACGGTGTCGTCGGAATAGGTGATCTTGACGCCGTTGCCGTTATTATCCCAGTCGTACTTGTTCCAAAAGCCCGCGGGACCGCTGACCAGCGAAATACGGCCTTGGTCGTCATATCTGATCTCGGTCGTTGGTCCGCCGCTGTTGCCACCCGCCGGATTGGGCTGGATGATAAATGCGAGCCGGCTATCGGTGTAAGTCAGCGAAGTCTGCCGACCGGCAAAATCAACAATGCCCGAGATCCGGCCGTCAGCACCATATTGGAACGAAGTGCCGCGATTGTCGGCTAGCGAAACGATCGAAACGATGGCCAGCGGATGGGTAGTGTCGTAGGTAAATTGGGTGATATTGTCATTGCGATCGACCTGCCAGCGCAGTCGGCCCAATTCGTCGTACAAGCTGCGGGTGCCGTACTTATCGCGCAGGATAAAGATGGGGACAAAGCTGGTGACGACCGAGTCTGCCGTGCCGTTGCCGAGGAACAGCCGCGATCCGGTCAGGTCGTCGGTGGCCGTGGCGCCATCCGTGGTTTGGGCCGCGGCGGCGGAAAAGGTGTAGTCGAGTCCGTTGCCGCTGAGCCACTTGATTTCGGAGACGCCGGCGGCGAGGTGGCCGTTAACCGCATCCCAGGCAAACAATAGGCGATCGAGACCTTCCAAGCGCCACCCTTCGCCGAGGCCGAAGTCGTTGTTCTGGCGAACGGTAATTGGCTGGGTTGAGGGGCGAACCACGCGAGGATCGTAGAAATTGGGCAAATCGTTGGGAACCAGGCGAATTTCATAGTTGTACTGACCGCTGGCCAAATCACTGCCCACGTCAAAGGGGAAGAAGATTTGCACCTGGTCCCCCTCCTTGACCCAATCATCTTCAAACGCAAAATGCGAAACGACCTGGTTATTGATCAGAATCTGCGCTTCAAAGCCTTGGCTGGTGAAATTTGGATCGGCCGTCATCGTCACGGCCACCATCGGCTTGGCCGGAGTGGGAGCAGCATTGAGCTTACCGCCCGGCACATTCTGCGTGGTCGTATTGCCACCCGTGGCATGATCGACGTCCGGCTTGGGCTCGTTGTTGCACTGGCAACTGCAAGTGGCATTGGTGGGTTGTGAATCGGGACCCGTCTGAATTTGGACGTCGTTGATGGCATAAAAGGGCTTGCCGACGATAAGCGTGCGCGTGGCGACATTGCCGATGACCGTATTATTGGTTCCCTTGGCCCAGAGGTGATACTGTAACGAATCGACGCCAGCAAAACCTTGATCGGGTCGATACCCCAGCGTGCCCTGGGTCAGATCTATGGTGCCATGCGACGGCCCGGAGTCAACGACGATGCCCCAATCCGTTCCATAGGTTCCGTGGAGTCCGCCTGTGCCATAGTGGTAATCGTAGCCGACATTGCCATCCGGTTCCGGAGGCAGTAGCAAATCTTGCGGTGAGTAATTTTGGTTGTCGCTATTATATTCGAGGTACATGGTTCGATCGGCCGATCCGGCAGCGGCGGTGATCACGCCACCGGAATCTTCCCCAAACACAAAAAGCACTGGATAGTCGAGGGACAGATCGCCACTTCCGGACACGTGAACCGTCGCCAAATGGCGCCCAGGCGTGAAGTCAGGGTCGCCTGCAAGCGGATGCCACAAGAACGTCACGTAATTGTCGCCTTGGCCATCGGAATATTGATTCGTCAGCGTAGCATACGTCAGCCCGGACACCGACCAAGTGAGACCGCTATAGGTCGTGTCTCGATCGTAAAGCTTGAGGTCGAATGAAATATTTCCGCCGTTATTACCGGGTAGTACGCCGCCCCAAATATGCGCGTCAGGAAACGCCGTTAGTGTGGGAGGATCATCGTAGTCCTTGACATGGACGACCACGTTTTGCTCGGTCCGTGCGCCACTCGGATCGGTTGCAACCACCGTAAAGCTGTAGTTGACCGTGCTGTTGGCGACTTGCGGAGCCGGCGGAGGACGCCAAAAGACGACGCCGGTCGCGCCATCAATGGGGGGCGCCGGGATTGAGGAGGCAGCACTAAAGTCCTCAATCGAATAGGCCAGCATGCTTCCTGCCGGACTAACGCCCGCGGCCGCAAAAATCACGGGCTGCACCGTATCGGCGGAGTAAACAGTGAATTCCAGCGCGCCTGCCGACTGTCCGGGTGCGACCGCATGATACGGGTCACCGGTGTAATCGAACTGGGGTGCTGTCGTGCCATTGCCGTGGGGGTCGAGCGTATCGTTGCCGGTGCCCCCGTCGAGAGTATTACTGCCTGCGCCGCCAATGAGGAAATCGTCCCCTGAGCCGCCGGTGAGCGAGTCATTCCCCGCGCGGCCATCGAGTCGATTATCGCGGCTATTGCCGGTGATGGCATCGGCACCCGCTCCGCCGATCACGTTTTCGAGGCTGGTGCCTGACGCACAGGAGAGGTAGATCGTCAGGACGTCGGGCACGACTGGTTGTGAAGTATTGTTGCTGCTGAGATCGACGGTAATGCCGGCCGTGAAGGCGCTGAAATCGAGTGTGTCGGAATCGGCGTTTTCGGCCTCCACAATTCCATCCCAGCCCAGGTTGCCAACCGCCGGATCAAACACAAACGTGTCACTGCCGGCGTTACCGTAGAGCCAGTCGCTGCCGGTGCCGCCGGTGAGGCGGTCATTCCCGTCATCGCCACTGATCGTATCGTTGCCCGCGCGACCATCGATGACATCGTTCCCCTGCCGGCCGCCGATATTGTTATCTTGCGCGTTGCCGTACAACACGTCGTCGTAATTGCTCCCCTCCAGGTATTCCAGGTTCTCGGGACTGACCAGGTTCAGCGTTAAGCGGCCGTCGATGACCGTTTGATCGCCGCTCGCGGCCAGATCGACAGTGACCCCGGTGTTCTCGTAGATGAAGCTCAAATAGTCGGCGGTTCCGCCGCCGGCCTGTTCATCGACGGTGTCGTGCGCCGTGCCGGTGGCCCAGAAGATGTAAATGTCGTCGCCTGAGCCGCCGTCCAAGTAATTCGTGCCGTTGCTATCGAACAGAACATCGGTGCCCGCGTCGCCGTAGGCCGTGTTGTTGCCCTCGCCGAGGTATAGATAATCGTTGCCTGCGCCGCCGTGGTACACATCATTGCCGCCGCCGCCAAGGAGGACGTCGTTGCCGGTGCCACCGACCAGAGTGTCATTGCCACCGCGTCCCCAGAGCGTGTCGCCCAGGTCGTTGGCGGTAAGCGTGTCGACATAATCACTGCCGCAGATGGTTTCCATACTAGCCACGCCACCGGTGCTATTTTTCACGGTGAGCCAGAGGTGGCCTGACATGACTTCTTGCTCGCTCGTCAAAGCGAGGTTCAGAGTGGCCCCGGAGTTGACCCACCAGAAAGCGACCGTATCAGTGCCCTGGCCACTATTCTCGATGATGGTGTCGTGGCCTAAGGGTGTACTGCCGGCATAGTAATCGTTGAAGGCATAGAGATCGTCCCCCGCGCCGCCGGCGAGCGTGGCATTGCCGCCGTACAAGTAGAAATTGTCATTGCCATTGCCGCCATTGAGGGTGACTGCCGTACCCGCCGCCGTCGATGTCATGGCAATCGTGTCAAGCCCTGCGCTGGCGTTCAGCGTCAGGTTCTCAACGGCGGAATAGTAAATAGCCACGGTTGAGCCGTGCGCCACGTAGCTGTTGGTTATACCATACTGGTAGCCAACGGTGGCCGACTGATCGTTGACGTTGACGGTATCGGTGCCAGCCTTGCCGTCGATTGTTATTGTGCCGGCAACGTTGTTGAGGCTTCCATTGCCAGTCCCACCAATATTGAAGGTATCGTTGGCATTGCCGCCGTTGAGATTCAGAGACGTTCCAGCCACGTTGGACGTGACATCAAAGGTATTACTGCTCGTGCCGCCGTTGACGGTGAGCGTCTGGATGTTGGTGTATTGGAAGTCGTTGATCGCAGTGCTGGTGAGCGTGTAACTGCACGCACTGCTGGCCGCTTGGTCGTTAAAATTAAGCGTGTCGCCGACCGTGCTGTGGGTTCCGCCATCGATCGTCACCCCGAAGTCCGCCCCTGCGGCGCGGCTGACGATAAACGTGTCGTCGCCAGCGCTGCCTCGAAGGGTCAGGCTGCTAGCACAGGATTGCACGGTGGAGGCGTTGATGACATCATCGCCTGAGCCGCCGTCGACCATCAGATTACTCAGGGCCGTGACTTGCTGGGTGTACTGTAGATTGATTGTGTCATTGCCCCCTTGGCCATAGACTTCGATATAGCCTTTGTTGCCAACGGTGATCTCTTCAAAATGGCTGCTGGCCTCGTAGATGCGGAGAGTTTGGATCGTGTTGAGATAGACCCAATTGTTGTCCTCGTCGTAATAACCGTCGTCCTGACTTACGCCGTTGACGACATTGATGGTGTCGGCATTGCTCGTGGCATAAATGCTGTAGGCGTAGGTGCTGGTGACATCAATCACGGGCTCCAAGCCGGTAAAGATGATCGTCACGTCATCGTGGGTGAGAATGCCGCTATCGGGTCCGGTGGCGATGTACGATCCCGATTGGAAAGAGCCGCCTTTGAGGACGAGCGTGTCGTAACCGCCAGCACCGCCGTTGTAGACGATGGTTTTGATGGCGGAACTGCCGTCAGCCAGTCGCGGCAATGTGCCAAGGTCGAGCGACAATTGATCGTCGATATTGTCCCGGCCCTGGAACAGCACTGTCGATTGCGCCGGCATCGTTACCACGTCAGAACTCGTCGGTGTGGCATCCTGCATGACATCCAGATGCCCCGTGGAATCAAAGCCGGCACTGCACGCGCCCCCAGAAAGATCGATCGTGGAAGCCAAGTTGACGTGAGCCATCGCGGTGGCAAGTAGCCCGCCCAAGGCCGGCAAGATCGGCGCGGCTGGCGTCTCTTGGGCTGGCGGTGGGTTGGGCTCGTCGGAGGGCGACAAAGTGACCGGCAGTGTGGTCTCCACCGTGTTGCCCGTCGGCGTGGGAAGTGGCCCATTTGGCGCGGTTGGAACGATCAGCTCCGGCGGGGCTATCAGCAGGGGAGGAGACGGCGGCGGGCTCGGCAGGACCAGCTCCGGTGGGGTGATCAGCACGGGAGGCGGCGGCAATGACAACGTCGTGTCGAACGACGTGCTGGCCGAGAGCATCATCCGCGTTTCCAAGGATTCGACGGCACCGCGATAGGTCGCTGCGCTCTTGAGCCTAAAAGCGGTCTTGCGGCCAAGTCTCCTCAGAGTCTGTCTCCAGGCGTAAAGCGGTATGCGCATGCTTCATCCTCGGCGGTTCGTGGAAACAGAAGGCCCTTGGCCGGGTTAGCGGCCCGAAGAGTCAGAAAGAATCCTTTCAGCGGGTTCAGAGCCTTGCCAGCGCTGATCGATACTGGACGTGAAATGAAATCGAAGCTCACCCGTGCGGCGCGTCTGCACGCCCTACTTCTGGGGTGCTACGGAATATAGCAATGGATTTCCGGATTGCAACTATTTGATGGCGCGCTGGAAGAATTTCCGCGGCACGCCTTTCAAATGAAAACGTCTGCAATTATTTGAAATTTGCAGTAGGGCAGGCTGGGGGCAGGGCAAAACGCGGCAGGCGACCCTGGGAATGCAGCTGCGGCTGCTGACCGGCGGGCGTCGCCCTGCCCACGCATGCGAGCCCCGGCCGAGGCGGAAGCGATGATCTTGGAGACGAAATCGGTACAATAGTACCGGTGGGCGAAACGAACAAAACCCAATTGATTTTGGCAAAATCCTAGGGGGTCTGGGGGTTGGTATGGGCGGATTCGGTAGCGGCGACTGGGATCGCTTCGATACCAAGCCGACGGTCGAAAGCTGTTGGGCGCTCGACGTGGTGCGGATGATGCACGGTCGCAATCCGCTGCTTGCTAACGCCAGCGGCACGATTACTTGGTCCGACCAACAGACCAGCAAGGTACGGGCAACGATCGGATTTTCAGTGCTGCCCGCCGGCGAAGGCTTACTGCTCAAACTCAACTACAAAGCGAATGAACAGCCCGTTGAAATACCCGTTCGGCTCACCACGACTTATCCTCATCTTGGCGGCGAGCGGTGGTGGTTCACTTGCCCCTTGATCGTGAATGGCGTGGCGTGCAACCGGCGGGTCAGCAAGCTGTTCCTGCCCCCTGGAGCGCGATACTTCGGCTGCCGCAAGTGCCACGGGCTGACCTACCGAAGCTGCCAAGAGGCTCATCAAGCCGAACGGCTGTTCGCCCGCATCGAAGGCATGGAACGCCGGTTGGCTACTCTGAAAAGCCAGCAGTGGTAAAATGACCACATTCGGGACGGTGCAGCCGGGTTGCAAACCGGCGCTCCAAGCGGCCTGGGCCGGCGCACACTCTGAGCCTTTCGTCGCGCGTCGGCCCAAGCCGGTCCGATCTACGAAAGGCAACATCATGGCGGACGAAAATCCGCTGGCCGGTCTATTGGACCGCGCCGGCAAAGTCTTTTTCTTGGCCGGTGAGTTGGGCAGGGCATTCCACGAAAAATTCCAAAGGCAAGGCCGCCAAATTGACCCGGCCGACTTGAATCACCATGCCCCTACGTTCAATAAATATTGTGCCGCGCTTTTGGATCTGCGCGACGCGATGCAGAATCCGCCCGATGGCTTTGCGACAGTAGCGAAACCACTTTTGGAAGCGGCCCGCAGCGCCAAGGACATACGGGACACGTTGCAGCGGCCTGACAGCCGGAATTGGGCGGCCTATTTGGAATTCTTTCCACGCTTGAATTCCGTTTGTGAAGACGGTTGGCGTGCGGTCAAGGAAGTGACCAAAGCGCGGCGGCTGGATGATCCGTTTGCATTCGTCGATAAAGCGGCAACGCCGGCCTTTTCACTCTTAGATCGGTTTCCCGCAACGCCGGCGGGGCATGTTGCATTTCTGGAATTCGTCCGCGATGAAGTTCACCAAGCGGCCGAAGCGAAACGCAGGCAATTGGAACAGGGATACCCCAATGCCACGATTGAAAGTATGGTTCGCGGCATCAAGTGGGCCGAAGCGGGGGCGCGGCTGGCGGCGCTGTCCACTCTACCCGAAATGGTGCGGAAAAATGTCGGCGATACTTTACATCGTCAATTGACCGTCGGCACAGTCGAACAGATTGACAATTTGTTGATTCCGGCTATCTCGGAACTGCGAAACCAAATTGAGCGATCCCGCGCTGCCGAACAAGAAAATAACTCCGTCATTGTGACCACGGCTGGCGACTTTTGGAAAGCGCTTGCGGAAGGCAAACGACCGTGTTCACTGATTTCCGCGATTTCAATGAAGCCCGGCGCGAACACCGCCGAGTTTTTCTGTCCAAACCCCGCGGACGAAGCAAGGCGCACGGCCCTAGACCGCGCCCGAGCGCTAGTGACGGCGGAAGGGGGCGACAAAGCGGCGGCTATAGAGAAACTGATTGCCCGCGTTCAACTGCAAGTGGGAATGGACAAGGCGAGCGTAATCAACATGCCCCTGGCTGATTTTGTGGCGGCGGCAATGAAGGCGGTGGCAAATCCTCAAGTTGCGCAGCTCACCGACATAGAGCCGATGCCGGAGGCGCGGGCCGAAAGGCTAATGAAGCCTTGCATTACCGGAGCAATTGCCGATGCCTACCGGGGAGTGCATCGACCTAACGAAGAGCCGAAGGTAGTTAGGCAGCAGGCAGCGAAGCCGAAGCGACGGGGCCGCAAAAAGGCGAACTATGAAACCGAACAGAAAGAGGCCGCTCTCGTGGCCGATTGGCAGCGGGTGCGCGACGCCGGCGGCTATAAGCCCGACTTCGCGAAAGATCATGGAATGTCGGTCAAGCAACTTGACACTTTGTTAGACCGCGTGGCAAAGCGGAATCGCCATTCCGAATAATTGTTCCGAAAACCGTGCGAATTATTCGGAGAGAAAAACTTCTTGCCGCTTATTGCAGCAAAATGGCGCTTTCGGCCGCGAATCGTTCCGAATAATTCTTCCGACCAATTCGATTTTCGGAACGCCCCTTAGTTTTTTGATTGTGCGTTGCGCCGATCTTTCACCGGTACGGTGAGCGGCTCAGCGCGAATTGAGCTAAGGGAATTTTGATGCAAGACCAAGGAAGCAAGGCAGCGCTGCTGGTGACAGCCCGCGAAGCAGCCCTGATGCTGGCTGTATCTCCCCGCAAATTGTGGGCGATGACCTTTGAGGAAACGCCGGGGCTGCCATACGTTCGCTGCGGCCGGCTAGTGCGCTACTCTCCCGATGACCTGTGCCAATGGATCGACGTGCAGCGGAAAGGGGGCAGCAAATGAACCCCACGGAACGGTTTCTGGCGGCGCTCGCTGCGCACGGAATTGAATCGCGCCGCGCCGGCAAGGGGTGGTCCGCACGCTGCCCGGCGCACGAAGATCGACGGGCGAGCCTGAACATTGCCGAAGGCGATGACGGCCGGCGCTGGTCCATTGCCACGCCGGCTGTAAGCCCGATGAAATCTGTTCGGCGGTCGGCCTGCGGATGTTCGACCTGATGCCCGCGGCCGACACGATGTCGAAGCCCAGTAAGCCGAAGGCAAATGGCACGGCGAACGGCAAGCGCCGCATGGTCGCCACCTACGATTATCGCGACGAAGCCGGCGTACGACTGTTCCAAGTCGTGCGCTACTTGCCGAAGGATTTTCGTCAGCGGAAGCCGAAGGCCGGCGGCGGTTGGGATTGGAGCGTCAAAGGGGTGCGCGTGGTTCCGTATCGGCTGCCGAAATTGTTGGCCGAGCCGGCGCGGCCCGTGGTGGTTCCCGAAGGAGAAAAGGATTGCGACAAACTGACCCAGATTGGCGTGTTGGCGACGTGCAACGCCGGCGGCGCTGGGAAGTGGACGGCCGAGCACGCGGAATTTCTGCGCGGACGGCGAGTCATTGTCATTGGCGACAACGACGAACCAGGACGCAAGCACGCTCAGCTAGTCGCCAGATCGTTACACGGAATTGCTGAATCGGTTCGGATCGTCGAACTGCCCAACTTGCCCGACAAAGGCGACGCGAGCGATTGGATTGCGGGCGGCGGAACGAAGGAGGAACTAATGCGGCTGGCCGAAGCCGCGCCCATTTGGACACCGCCGGCTCAGTCATGGCCGGAAATCGTATCGTTGGACGAAGTGTGCCTGCCCGATTTTCCGACGCACGCTTTGCCGGACGTGCTGCGGCACTGGGTGGAAGCTGAATCACATGCCACGCAAACACCAGCCGACCTCGCCGCCTTGCTGGCCTTGGCAGTGTGCTCAGCTGTAATCGCTCGTCGCGTAGTAATAGAACCCCGATTTGGCTGGCGCGAGCCGGTCAATCTGTATGTCGCAGTGTTGTTAGAACCGGGTAATCGCAAGTCGGCCGTCTTTACTGATGCCACAAGGCCCCTCAGCGAACTCGAAGAGGAACTAATCGAAGCTGCTCGGCCTCAAGTCGCACGGGCACTCTCGCGACGCCGAATGCGAGAAAAGGAGGGAAAGGGACAGGAAGAAAAGGCAGCAAAAGGTGACCGGAAGGCCGCACAGCGAGCAGAAGAAATAGCAGCTGAGTTGGCAGAACAATCGGAGCCGGTTCTACCTCGGCATTGTTGATGACGCAACCAGCGAAAAGATGGGAATGATACTAGCCGAACAAGGCGGGCGCATCGCCAGTATGTCGCCCGAAGGCAACGTATTCGACCTGATGGCGGGCCAGTACAGCAAGAGTAGCATCGTTCAATTCGACGTTTATTTGAAAGGGCATTCCGGCGACGACCTGATCACGGATCGGGTCGGCCGTAAGAGTGTTCGCGTGGAACGGCCGGCGCTGACATGCGCGTACGCGATGCAGCCGGAGGTTATCAAAGGATTGGCCGCGAACCCGGCCTTTCGTGGTCGGGGGTTGTTGGCCCGCTTCCTCTACTCTTTCCCGCAAAGTTGGATCGGTCGGCGGGAAATCGCGCCCAAGCCCGTTTCGGAAGCCACGCGGGACGCATATCAGCGAGCAGTGCGGGCAATGGCCGACATTGATGGCGAATTCATTTTGCACCTTGCGGCCGATGCATCGGCGAAGCTGAAGGGGTGGGAAGCCGAAATCGAAACGATGCTTGGTGACGGCGGACAAATGGAAAACTTGCGCAACTGGGGCGCGAAGCTGGCCGGCGCAACGTTGCGGCTGGCAGCTGTTCTCCATTGTTTGGAACACGGCACGACGGGACGAATCGATGAGCGGACTATTTCGGCGGCAATCGAGATTGCACGTTACCTCATCCCGCACGCGGACGCCGTACTGAACCTAATGCAGGCGAAGGATGGATCGGCCGACGATGATGCCCGCTACGTTCTCCGGTGGATCGAACGCTACGGCCGGCGGGATTTCACCAAGAGCGAGGCGCAGCACCACGGCAAGCGGCGTTTTCCCAAGGCAGGTGATATTTACCCGGCCTTGGCTGAACTGACGCGTCGGGGATTCATCCGTTTGCGGCCGGCGGAGGTCACCGGTGCTGGCCGTCCCCCATCCCCAACCTACGAAGTGAACCCAGCGGCCGGAGTGAATGAGAACCCGGAAAAGCGCTCCCACAATTCCCGAAATTCGATTGGCGGACCTGAAAGCAACAATTCTGGGAATATCAGGAGCGCTTCTGAGCAATCCCAAACCCCGAACCGCGTCCGGGTGACCATATGACCAGCCCAGGTTCGACACTGGTAGACCTGCTGGCGGACTGTGAAGCCTACGGCATCCGTTTGCTTTCTGCCTGCGACGGCGGATTCGCCATCGACGCCCCGCAAGACGCCTTGACTGTGGACCTGATAGACAGGCTGAAAGCACACAAGGCCGAACTAATGGCGCTGCTGTGGCCCGCGCCCGAAACGGCCCCGGCCCTGCCCGTGGCGACAAGCGACGCCCCAGCGAATCCCACAACGCCCGTTTGCCGATGCGGTTCGACAACCTGGCGGGACGTGCGAATTCATGGCCGGCGATCGATCCGGCGCGATTGCGGCCATTGAGGACAGTTCATCGACTTTCCCGTTTGGTACGAGAATAATACTTTCCGAAATGAACAGTAATGAATAGAATGCCAGTATGGTTAAGAAACGATCCAGTCAACTGACCGACCAATTGCGGCAAGCGATCGACGCTTCCGGCTTGACGCGCTACCGTATCGCTAAGGAAACCGGAATCAGCGAAAGCGCCCTGGCTCAGTTTTACAATGGGCATCGCGGTCTTTCGATGGAATCCTTGAACGCCCTGGGCGAGTTCCTGCAACTGACAATCAAATCGAGCCGCAAGCCCGACAAGAAAGGAAAGTGATTTATGGCCAGCATCGCAAACGATCCCGGGGGCCGGCGGAGAATTCTGTTCGTCAATCCAAACGGCGAACGTAAGGCAATTCGATTGGGCAAGGTATCCGGTCGCGCAGCCGAAGGAGTTAAATATCGCGTGGAGCAGCTGCTTGAATCCCAGTCGCTCAAGCGCGCTATGGAGGCCGACTTGGCCCAATGGGTTGCCGATTTGGACGCGCCATGGCCAAGAAACTTGCTGCCGTTGGCTTGATCCCTAAGCCCGAAGGCAAGGAGATGGCGACGCTGGGAGCCTTCCTTAAGGCATACATCGAAGGCCGAGCAGACCTGAAACCGGCAACCAAAATTGTTCGAGGGCAAGTGATTCGAGATTTGAATGAATTCTTTGGCGATTCCCGAGACGTGCGGACGATATTGCCCGGCCATGCTGACGACTTCAAGCAATGGCTTGTCGGCCGGGGACTGGCCCCTACAACCATTCACAAGCGGCTACAGGTGGCGCGCTGGTTTTTTCATGCAATGCACAGAAGGAAGTTGATCGGTGAAAACCCCTTCGATGGAGTGAAGGCGGCGGCTACGGGCATTCAAGAACGGCAACGGTTCGTGACCCGCGAAGAAATCGCGCACGTTCTGACAGCCTGCCCTGATCATCATTGGCGAACCATCGTTGCCTTGAGTCGCTACGGGGGCCTACGTTGCCCGAGCGAAACGCTTTCGCTCCGCTGGCAAGATATTGATTGGGGCGCTGGGCGGATCGTGGTGCATTCGCCCAAAACTGAACACCACGTTGGCAAATCCAGTCGAGTGATTCCCTTGTTTCCCGAGCTAAGGCCGATCCTTGCGGATGCCTTTGAGCTGGCCCCGGAGGGCGCAGAATACGTCGTCGATGAAAAGTTCCGCAAGGGGGCGTTGGGACCGGGTGGCTGGATGAACGCCAACCTCCGGACTACGTTCGGAAAGATCATTGCTCGCGCCGGGCTGACCACTTGGCCGCGACTGTTCCACAACCTTCGCGCCAGCCGCGAAACCGAACTAGTCGAAACCTATCCGGTGCAGGTGGTGACGAGCTGGCTGGGGAACACGCCGAGCGTCGCAATGCGGCACTACCTGATGACTACCGACGATCATTTCAAGGCGGCCGTAAGTGGTGATAGAGAAGCGGCGCAAAAAGCGGCGCAGCAAGCGCACGCAACGACGGGCAGGGAGCCGCAACCGGCGCTGGCAGCGCATGAAAAAACCCCGGATTTGCAAAGGTCTGCGCTGTCGTGCGACACCCTGCTAATCCGGGGAGTAGCGGCGACTGGATTCGAACCAGTGACACACGGCTTATGAAGCCGTTGCTCTAACCAACTGAGCTACGCCGCCCATATCTTCTCAGCACGTCCAGCCTAGCAACTAACCGACGGCTGGCAAGCCCGGCGGGTTCGGCAAAAAAAGTGGTTCAATCGGCAGCTACGTGGGCGCCTTTTTCGGCGACCGAGCGCTTCATGAACAGCACCAGAAAAGTCAGGCCGAACGCTACACACGCCAGTATGAAAAAGACGTCGAAGTACGCCAGCGACGAAGCCTGCTGCGCGCGCAAATTGGACAGCAACTGCAACGCCATCTGCTGAGCAGCCACAGGATCGCCGTTGTGCTGAGCGATCAGCGCACGGTACTGCTCGTTGAAAGCGTTGACCGCCGGGTTCAACGGATCGAGCATTTCGCCCAACCGCAGCGTGTGGAATTGGTCGCGCCGCTCTTGAATGGTCTGCGCCATCGACGTGCCGACGCTGCCCCCCTCGTTGCGCAGCAGGGCCAGCAGGCCCACCGCGGCCCCGCGCAGGTGTGCGGGAATGTACTTGAAGGCGGCCACGTTGATGGGGGCGAAGATCAACCCCAGACCCAGGGTCAGCAGCATCCGCGGCCAGACCACCTGAATCGGGCTGACCTGCAGGTTCAGCAGCGACACCCAGTAGTTCGAGGCCGCCACGACAAGCAGGCCCGTCGCAATCAGCCAACGGGCGTCGACGGCCCTTCCCATTAGAAAGCCGGCGACCAACAGCGCGCTGATCGAGGTGATGCCTCCGGGCGACAACACCAGCCCGGCACGAAACGCGTCGTAGCCAAACAAGGCCTGAAGCAAGTTCGGCAGCGAAAAACTGGCGGCGTACAGCACGGCAAAGGCACCGGACAAGATGATGCAGGACATGGCCAGGTTACGCTCGCCCAACACCCGGAAGTTGACAATCGGGTTCTTGATTCGCATCTCTCGGTAGATCAGAAAGCCCAGTCCCAGCACGAACAGAATCATCAGCGTTTGCACCCGCCAGAACGGGTCGCCCGTCCAATCCCATTCCTGCCCCTTGCTCAACATGATTTCCCAGGAAGACATGACCAGCACCAGCAGCCCCAGGCCGAGGTAATCGAAATTTAGCGGCTGGCGGCGCAGCTCTGTGCGTTGTTTCTTGAGGTATTCCGGATCATCGACCAGGAAGTAAGCGAAGGCCAGTGCCGCAAGACCCACCGGCACGTTGATCAAGAAAATCCACCGCCAGTTGTAATTCACTACCAGCCAGCCTCCGAGCGTCGGGCCGACGATAGGCGCGAGCAAGGCCGCTAAGCCGAACACGGTTTGAGCCTGCCCCTGCTTCTCGGGCGGGAAGGTGTCGAGCAAGACCCCCTGGCTGCTCGGCTGGAGCCCGCCGCCGGCCAAGCCCTGGATTATGCGGAACAGGATGATCTGCCCCAGGCTGGTAGCCATGCCGCACAGTGCCGAGGCCAGGGTAAAAACGGCGATCGACAGCAAGAAGTAGTTCCGCCGGCCGAGCCGGGCCGAGAGCCAGCCGCTGATCGGCAGGATAACGGCGTTGGCGGCCAGGTAGCTGGTGATAACCCACTCGCTGTCGGTCACAGCCGCCGACAGGCCGCCGGCAATATAGCGCAGCGCCACGTTGGCAATGGTCGTGTCCAGCACCTCCATGAACGTCGGCACCACCACTGCGGCGGCAATAATCCACGGGTTGATGGACTTGCGCAGTCAGAGGGATGGAAGCGGTCGCCATCGGACGATTTAGTTGTTGGTGACCGAGGGACCTGCGCTGAATGACGAAATTAGAATGACGAATGACGAATGAATATCCAAATTCCAATATCGAATGACGAAACAAGGAACAGCACTAGCCGACGTTTGGAATTTGGTCATTAGAATTTAATTCGTCATTCGGACTTCGTCATTCGTCATTTCGTCTCGGCCTTGCCTTGCAGTTTCGCGTCGTTCTGCGGCACGCCGTCGCCTTGCAATGGCAACGTCGGCAACTGCAGCGGCGGCTGGAGGAACTCGCCGGCGTTGGGGCCGGTCGGCGGCTCGTTCACAAACACATGCGGCTCCACCGAAAGACCGATGAACAGCGGCAGCTTGTCCGGATCGTAATTCACCGGCTCAATGCGCACCGGCAGACGCTGGACAATTTTGACGAAATTGCCTGTCGCGTTTTCCGCCGGCAGCAACGCCAACGTGGAACCCGTGCCCATGGTGAAGCCGGAAATGCGCCCTCGAACAGGTGCTTGCCGCCGTACATGTCGACTTCCATCTCCACGCGCTGACCAATCCGCAGCTTCTCGAGTTGCGTTTCTTTGAAGTTGGCGTCGATCCAAATGTCGGTCAACGAGCGGATCGCCATCAGGCTCTGACCCGCCTGCACATTGTTGCCGGGGTTCACATTGCGGCGGGTAATCACGCCATCGATTTCCGCCAGCACATCGCAGTAGCTGAGGTTTAACTTCGCCTGAGCCAATTCGGCTTGCGCCTCTTCGAGTTTTGCCTGCGCGAGCTTGATCGTCGGAGCGTTCTTAATCAGTTCCGCGTAGATTCGATCCAAGTTTCCTTCCGGGTCGCGCTTGTAGAAAGCGGCCACAACTTCCTTGGGCGTGGCGTTGTACGAGGGCGGAACGATGCCCAACGGTGCCGCACTCTCCAACAAATCTGCCAGTGCCTGCCGGACGGTGGAGAAGTTCTGATCGAGATCGGGCGGCACTTTTGCCAAATCCGAGTCGGTTTCTGTTTGGGCAGGCAATCCTAAACCCACGCGAATCTGATAAACTTGCTCGCGTGCTTGCCTCACCTGAGCTTCAGCCACGCGATACCCTTCGGCTCGCAAATCGACTTCTTGTGGACTGATCGCGCCTGGCGTCTTTTGAACTTCCAACGCCCGTTGGTAATCGGCCTTGGCACGTTCCAATCTCGCTTTCGCTGTTTCCAGCACAGCTACGCTTGCTCGAAGTGAGGCGATCTGATTGTTCACGTCTTCGATCGAATGTTCTAACTTGTAGCGATTTGCCCTGGCTCTGGCGACCATGGCCCGTACCTCGTTCTCGGCGTAGCCGACATTGGCCTGTGCGTCGGCGAGCATTGCTTGTTTGACGTCGACCTGCACCTGGAACGGCTGCTTGTCGAGCTGCACCAGCAGATCGCCTTTCTTCACACGGTTGTTGTCGTCGACTAGCACCTTCATCACTTGGCCTGGCACGCGCGAGGCCACGAAGGTGACGTGGCCGCTTACGTAGGCATCATCGGTCGAGACTGTGTTCAGCATCCGAATGACGATCGGATAGCCGTGGTAGACCGCCACTGCGAGCACGACGATTGCAATTCCGCCGATCAGCAATCGACGGCGCGGGAAATCGGGCCGTGGGTACCGGCGGTTTCAGCGTAGTCGCAGTCGTGGGTGTAGTTTCAGCCGCCGCCGGTTCAGAAGTCGAATGGTCGTCGCTTTTCATCCTGGAAATATACGTCAGCAGCTAAGAGGTCGAATCTGAATTGCTGTCGATTCGGCAAAGAGCACCGATTAGAGGCAAGCGTCGCAACCCGTTACATAACAGAGAGTTGCGTAGATAAAAATACCGGCAGTGAACTCCCGGCAAAGAATCACGAATGGACACCCACTTTTGAATTTCCGGTGGCTGTTAGCCGCCGGCCACTTGCAGCAGGACGGTCGCGGCGCAACGTTTCCACACTAACACCAGAGAACTGACGCCGACTAACAGCAGAACGATCGTTGCTGGCTCTGGCACGACAGCGATGTTCGACCACGCCAGGCCAAAGTCTTCGTCCAGGTTCGAATTCAGTACGCCGCTGAAATTCCAATTGTTGCCGGCGAACACTACGCGCAGTAGATAAGAATCGGTTGCCGGCAATTGGAAGTACAAATGTTCCACGTTGTTGTATTGGCTATTCGACGATGCGACGAGCGTGGTCGCCACGCCGCCAACCGCTTTCCAAACTTGCAAATCAAGATCGTTAAAAATGTTCTCTTGCGTCGCGTTGGTAGTGAGATCAATCGTGCGACTCACAAACCAATCGAGCGTAATCGCTAGGGTGCTTCCGGCAAGAAGTTGTGAAGTGATGGGATAATCGCTGACGCTGCCAAAGTGGACGCGGCCGTAGTCCCAGCCGATCGACTGCACTGGTCCACCGGCCAGACCGGGCACATCAGTTGTGCCTGCAGTCAGTTGGTCGAACGCTTGTTTCAAATTCATCGCGCCAGTGCCGGAAGCGTAATCGAGCGATTGTGTCGTAAAAACGACGCCGCTGGCGGTAACCATTTGCCCGTTATTCCAGCCATCAATTTTGTCGGCAGAGTTTAACAAAACCGCTTTCACCACTCGGCCGTCAACTCCCTTGGTTGCGGGTCCGAACAGTGTTCGGGCAGCGTCAACCACGAGCGCCGCTCCGCCGGCCACCGTCGGAGCAGCAAAACTGGTCCCTGCCAACGGGAATGCATAGAAATTGTTGTCCGAAACTGTGCCCTGCGTCGGTCCCAATGTGGGACTATTACCGCCGGTTGTGCCGCCGTAATACGCCAGGGTGAAATCGGTGCCGGGAGCCACAATGTCGACCGTCGCGCGGATACCGATTTTCACTTGATTTGTGATCGGATTTAAAACATCGCTCGGCCCGCGGCTGCTAAAATCGGCCACCATTCCGTAAGGAGGATTCGACGTATCGCTAGTTAGTGCCCCGACTGCGATCTTGTTGTATGTGGCGGCAGGACTTTCCACGGTGTCTCCATCCGGACCTTCGTTACCCGCCACCGTGATAAACGTTTTCCCGGACAGCGACACCAGTGCATCAATTGCCCGGGCAAAGTCGCTTCCGGCGCCGGTGGGCTCGCTGAATCCCCAGCTGCTATTGACTACGTCGGCCGTGCGTCCGTTAACACCGGTTACCATGACCGTTTTGTACGGAGTGACGAACGTGCTCAGATTGATGTCGAAGGCGTCAGTATAAGGCGTTCCGATCCAAGTCGTGGCGATCGATCCGGACCAAAGATCGGCCCCCGGCGCCATCCCTACCTGATAATCGCCAGGAAACGGCAGCGCCGCCCGTCCACCGAGGATCGCGCCAACCCACGTGGCGTGGCGATCAAATTCACCGGTCTGTGGCCCCGGGCTCATTGTGTCTTGCACGAAGGTGGCTACATGCTGCAGCGTTTCGTGCCCGTTCCAAATGTGGCCGGCCTCTATGTTGGCAATCGTCGCGGCCGAACCGATGAAGCCGGCATTATAGAACCGGTCGGCGCCGACAACGATGTTAATCGTCAGGCCAGAAAACGGATTCGGTCCTGTGTTGGACGAAACAATATTCGCAATCGGCGACGGTGGCACCGGATCGGACACCGCATGAACCGTCTCGTTCGACTTCGCCCTGGCTTTGCCGACTAAGAACGCAAAAAAGATCGCGGCGCCGAGCGCAGCCCTGGTCGGAGAACTTAAGCGAAACTGCTTTAGCCCACCGGCAGCGCGAACTGCAACACGGCATGGGTGCATGAACCGCTCCAAATAAACATCACGGGTGTCAAATCAACGCAAGTGGAGCAACCAGCAATGGCCCGGCCCGGCGATCGCGGTATTCCAACCTGCCCCAGAGTACGCACGAATTTGGCGGCCGTCAAATGGACTAGTCGTATCGTACCTGTCCCTGACATTCGAGGCCAACTAAAATAGAGTTGTCAACGCAATTTCGCAAAACTCTCTCCGTGACCGCTGCCCCATCAGCGCTGTGTGACGAGTCTTTTTTCAGGCATTTGTCAACCGTTCGGAGCCAACGGCTTGATCGCCCAAGAACTCAAAGCCTTTGCGACTCGGCAACCCGAAGTGCCGGCGATTGCGGCAGGCTCGGACTCCTCCACCTACTCGGCACTGGCCGCTCGAGTTGAAACGCTCGCAGATCACTGTGCCGAGTTGGCCGGGCAATCGGTCGGCCTGTGGATCGATGGCGCGATTGACCTCATCGCCGCGGCGGGAGCCCTGGATGCGTTGGGGGCAACGGCCGTGCTCTTTTCAGCTTCAGACTCTGCGCAACATGTTGAGCAAACGCGGCGTGGACTTGGTTTGGCGTGTGTGCTGACGAACAAGAGTGACGCTCACCAAGCTGAATTCTCGCAGCTTTCCGATGCCTATACAGGCACTGCGTCATTCGCAACTCAAAGTGTATCTGCCAAATCCGCCGTATCGGGCGCGAACGTGATTCTGTTCACTTCAGGAACAAGTGGCGTTCCTAAGCCAGTCGTGCATAATTGGAATCGGCTCGCCACGGGAATTAGTCGCGCACCTCGTTTTCATGGCCGCCGCTGGCTGTTGGCGTACGATCCAACGCGCTTCGCGGGAATTCAAATGTGGTTGCAAGCGCTGCTGACAGGCGGCTGCCTGTGTGTGCCGGCGTTGCGCGATCCAAGCGATATCGTCCGAATGCTGATCGACGAGCGGGTTGAGTTCGCCTCGGCCACTCCCAGTTTCTGGCGGCTGCTGCTGAGCACTGTGCCTTCTGAACAGTTGACCGCCGTACCGCTGGTACAAATCACTTTGGGGGGCGAAGCGGTTGATCAATTAGTTCTCGATCGTTTGCGGGCCGCTTTTCCCAGCGCTCGGTTAACACATATTTACGCCTCCACAGAGATGGGGGTTTGTTTTACCGTCAATGACAGACTAGCCGGATTTCCGGCCGATTTTCTGTCGGATCCAAGCTTGCCCTGCGAGCTGCGGATTGGCGACGGAGGTGAGCTGGAAATCCGCTCGCGCCGATCCATGCTAGGGTATCTTGAGAAACAAACTACCACGGAAGTGATGAATAAGTTGCAAATTGATCGAAAGCAGGCTGCTTGGTTTCCGACGGGCGATATCGTGGAAAAACGCGGTGAGCGTGTGTTTTTTGTCGGCCGTAAGTCGGAAACCATTAATGTCGGCGGCTTGAAGGTATTTCCGGCTGATGTCGAACGCTGCATCCAAGATGTGTCGGGCGTCGAGCAGGTGCGCGTATGTGGGATGCCGAGCTCACTGACGGGCCAGCTTGTCAAGGCGGAAGTCAAACCCGTGGCCAATACTGATCAAGAATCGTTGCGTCGCGAAATACTAGAGGCCTGCCGCAACCAACTTGCACGGCATCAAGTGCCCGCCAAAATCGAGTTTCTGAGTCACATACCGCTGAACGAAAGCGGAAAACTTTCACGCGTCGAGGACAATCATGCCGTCTAGAACGATTCTGATTTCCGGCGGCAGTCGCGGGCTGGGGCTGGGTTTTGTGCGACATTTCCTGCATGCCGGCGACAATGTGGCCACCTTCAGCCGCTCACCGACGGAAGAGATCGAATCGCTGCAAAACAAGGCGTCCCTGAACGCACGGCTGTTCTATCAAGCGGTCGACGCATCCGACGCTGTCGCGCTGCGGGAATTTGTTAAAAGCGTATACGATCGCACTGGCCGCATTGATGCGCGTGAATCAACAACGCTGGCATCGCCCACGACGGCGTGTTGGCCGTGATGCCCGACGAACAGATCGATCAAATGCTCACCGTCAACCTGCGCCGGCGCTGCTCTTGGCGAAAGAATGTACGCGGTTTATGCTGCTCGAAAGCGGCGGGGCAATCATTAACATTTCGTCGATCATTGGCGAGCGCGGGTTCTCCGGGCTAGCGGGCTACGCTGCGACCAAAGCTGGCATGCTCGGCATGACTCGGGCACTGGCGCGTGAACTTGGCCCGCGCAACATTCGAGTGAATGCCATAGCACCGGGCTATCTGGACACCGAAATGTCGCAAGAATTATCGGAAACCCAGCGATCGCAAATCGTTCGCCGCACGCCGCTGGGCCGTCTGGGAAAAATCGACGATATCACTCCCGTTGCTGATTTCTTGTTGTCGCCGTCCGCTGCCTTCATCACCGGCCAGGTAATTACAGTCGACGGCGGCGCAACGGCTTAGCAATCCCCGTGGACAATTCCCGTTCGTCGCTCGGCGAGTCGAAAGACCCTCATTCAGGCCGATCTAAAAAAGTTTCAAAAAAGCACTTGCAATCCGCTTCGCCGATTGCTACTATAAAACCAAATCTAGTAAACCAAATACCACTGGCGCAATAACGAGGGCTCAAAAAAGGACTCTTTTTCTGCGAGGGGGTTGAGCCGAGAACTTCTCCCCACTCCCCACTTGCTCGCTGGCCCTCTCGCAGAAGCAGAGCCGCCGCAACGAAATGACGAAATTCCAATGACAGAATAACCAATTCCCAATGACCAAACGACCGCCAAGCTAATTGCCTGATATTTCGACATTCATGCTTCGTCATTTGCATTTCGTCATTCGGATTTGATCCGTTTGCAAAAGGGAGAAAACCACAATGGCCCGACCGCGTGCCAAGGAACTGACAGAACGTGAACTGGAAATCATGCAGGTGTTTTGGAAACACGGTGAGATGACGGCCGTCGATGCGCGATCTCCTCGCCTCCGCCGGACTCGATCGGGCTTATACCACTATTGCTACGCTAGTGCGGATTCTCGTCGAAAAGGAATTCCTCGATCAGCTACCGGGCAGCGAGAGGCCATTTCGCTTCCGCCCGACACGGTCGCAAGAGGAAGTGTCAGGCCGAATGTTGGCCGACGTGGTCGAGCGAGTCTTCCAAGGCTCACGCGAACAACTACTCGTGCAACTTTTGAAACAGAAAAAACTCACTGCCAAAGAACGGGCCGTACTGCGAGAGTTGATCGACGAGAAGCCGGCCAAAGATGAATGAGGGAAAGGCTAGGCGGAGATTGCCTCCACTCACCTACTTACCACTCACGTACTCACACTCTGGACCTCATTTCCAGGAGCGCAAAATATGAACGCACTAACATCAACAATTCTGTGGATGAGCGTGCAAGTTACCGTGTTTTCAGCCCTCGGGTGCGTGTTGTTCCTCATGCTTCGGAGACGCGGACCACGGACAGGTGCAACCTGTACGGCAATCGTATTGGGGCTGACGCTGATTTTGGCGATTGGTGCGGTCAGCCCGTGGCCACGGTGGTCGTTTAGAAGTTTGCATCCCACGGCCAGCGTGCAACCCAAGCCAGTCGAAATCGCAGCGGCAAGTCCAGCGGATTCCCAAGTCGTTGCTTCGATCCCTGACACTACCGCTAAGGACGCATCAGCCACGATGCTGTCGGTTTGGTGGTCAACGGCAATGGATTTCCTTCAGTTGGCAAGCACCCAGACGCCGGCAGAGATAAATGCGTTTTCTGTTTGGCAGGCATGGTTGCCAATACTGCTTCTGATGGGAGTCGGCATGTGCCTGATTCGGCTAGCAATTGGCATTTGGGCTGTGCGTCGGCTGCGTGCTCGTTCACAGCCGATCGTTGATGATGGTCTGATGGCAACCGCGCGAGAAATGGCGCACGCACTGGGCATGCAAGATGTTGCCGTGCGGCAGTCTCGCACCAGCCTTCAACCCGCGATTCATCTGTGCGAATCGCCGCTGCTGCGCTCAGCGGTGACAATTGGTTGGCGCAGGCCACTATTGCTTCTGCCGTGCGATTGGCGATCTTGGACGGAAACCGAGCGCCGCGCCGTGCTGGCTCACGAGTTATGCGCACATCGTCCGGCGAGATTATGCAACCGCCTTGATCTGCGCGATTCGCCACCGCAATTCATTTCTATCAGCCGCTCGTGCTGTGGCTGAATCGCCAGCTCCGCATCCAGCAAGAGTTGGCCGCCGACAGCCAGGCAGCAATTCTGTCTGGCGATCGGCAAATCTACCTCGCGACGCTCGCGCAAATGGCGTTGCGAGCCGATGAACGACCCATGCCCTGGGCCGCCCGCGCGTTTTTGCCGGGCACCAGTTCACTGATTAAACGTGTGGCCTGGCTCAAACGAAAGGGAACTCCGATGGAAAAGTCATTAAGCACAAAAACGCGTTGGATGTTGACGGCCGTCATGGCAGCGATTGCTCTGGCAGTGGCGGGAATTTGCGCGCCCAGCGATGGGGCTCCGCTCCAGCGCAAAGCACACAGACTTCGTCAGCGCAAAAGAACGGCGGAATCAAATTGCACGTGAAGGGCGAAGGCACCATCACGATAACCGGTGAGGACGGTACGGCGACTTTGACCGTTGGCCAGACACTGCCCGCTTCGCTGCACGCGTTGGAATATATTCCGGCCGATGCCAAGTTAATAATCGCCGTCAGCCCCAGCGAGCTGCTCAAAGCCCCTCCACTAAAGGCAATTGCACCGATGCTTGAAGAAATCGACCGACAGAACAAACTCGGCGTGAAATCGGCCGATCTTACCGACGTGTTGATCATCAAAACCGGAACCGGCCGCAAAGTGGATCGATTGATTCTGCGCTATACCAAACCATTTGATTGGAAAGGCGTCCTCACCCAGAATCTCGCGAATCTGGAAACAACGCGGATTGGAGACAAAGAGTATTACGCGGTCAACATGGCAGCCCTCTCGGACGGCGAGCGGCGAGCTTGGGGCGACGGCGTGTGGTCTTCGAACTTCTACATACCCGATGATCGCACGCTGATTATCACCACCGAAGAAGAATTGCAAAAAATTGTGCGCGGCGGCGAACGGTTGATGTCGCCGGAGATGTTCCCGGCCCTGGCCACCTCGCCGTTTGCCGTGCGGGTGGAAACATCACTGCTGCGGGATTTGGGCGCTTTAGATGTGAAGCGAAATTTCGAAGCGAACCCGGTGCTGGCCATGTTTCTACCGCTAATCGAACAGACGAAGGTTTCGACGCTGGCAGGAAATGTGGCGGCAACGAGCAGCAGTTCGGGCAAAAACTCGAGCAGCAGCTCTGGCAAAAACTCGGCCGGGTTTACGCTCACGGTGGAGTGCAACTCGCCGGAAGGTGCTGAAGCCGTGGCGAAAACGCTGGAAGCGGCTCGGACTTTGGCGAGCAACATTGTGACGGCCAAGAAAGACGCCTGCGCGAGAACATTGGCCCGGCCGTGAAGCCAGAAGATTTGCAGGCGGTCAACGAGTTCATGGCCACAATCAGCAAAGCCTTGGCAGATACGCAGATTACGGCCGATGCCGCCACCGTGACGGCGCACACCAGCATCGACATTGCCCCGCCGATGATTGGCGCCGTGCTGATGCCCGCTTTGGCCGCCAGCCGCGAAGCGGCGATGCGGGCGCAGACGATGAACAATTTGAAGCAACTGGCGTTGGCGATGTACCAGTATGAGGACGCATATCATTGCCTTCCCGCATCCGCCCGACAGAACAAGGAAGGCACTAAGCAGCTAAGTTGGCGGGTTTCAATCCTGCCGTTTCTGGGCGAGAAAGAACTGTTTGAACAATTTCATCAGGGCGAGCCTTGGGACAGCGAGCACAATCGCAAGCTGATCGAAAAAATGCCGGCCGTATTCCGCGATCCCCATGAGGACGCCGGTAGCACCAACGCGTCGTACTTTATGCCGACAGGAAAAGGCACGATCGGCGAAATTGATTCGACGCCTGGAAATCGACGAATCATGATCGGAACGTCGCTTAAAGACATCACCGATGGCACCGCCAACACTATTTTGCTCGTCGAGGCCAAACGCGATATTCCGTGGACGAAGCCAGAGGATATTGAGATCGACCCCGATCCGGCTAAACCGTTGCCTAAACTCGGCGGACACTTAATTCCCGAAGGACTTTGCGCCGCCGCCTTTGCGGATGGCCATGTGGAGGCGCTTTTTTCTTCCGGAATGGATCAGAAAGCTTTGCACGCCATGTTCACCATCGCCGGCAGCGACAACACAGGCATTTCCAACCTACCGCGACCAGATTCCGCAAAACCGTCGGCACACGATTCGGGCAGCATTCTTCTGAAGCGAGAAGCAGACGGGCAAGTTGCGATGTATTGGAACGAAACCCGAGTTACCGATGCCGAACTTCACGAGCAGATTGCCAAGCTGAATTCTCCGAAAGAGCAAACGGTATCGATCTCGGCAGAGCGTGACATCCCGTACCAGGACGTTGTGCATGTGATGGATGTCTTGAAGGAAGCCGGAATCAGCAAGATCACGCTGCCGACCCGTCAGCCGCGAGTCAGGCTAGAATTACACCGCGCTGAGACCGAGCCCGGTGAAGGATTGATCGAGAGCGCCGTGATGGGCGAGTCAAAGAAAGTTTACTTGCATCGGGAGGCGGAAATCACGAACGGTGACATCCAAGGGGCGAGCGTCACCACCGACAATTCAGGTCAGCCCGTGATCAGCGTAGCTCTGACAGTGGAGGGCGCGAAGAAAATGGCAGCATTATCGAAAGCGAATCTCGGCAAGCCACTGGCGATTGTGCTCGATGGCCGCGTCGTCATGGCCCCGGCCATCCGCAGCGAAATGTCCGGCGGCGTGGCGATTACCGGCAATCTGACGAAGGAAGCCGCCCAGCGAATTGCCGATGGGCTCAATGCGAAGTAGCCAGCGCGGCCGGAAAAGAATACTTCAGCCGCGGACCGCGGAGCACAAAAACCCACAGCGCCACGGCAGCGGCCAGCATTAAAATGCTGACGTTTTGCGAGATGGTCATGCCGGTGCCGAACACCGGCGACTCGTCGGTGCGGATCGATTCTTCCATGAACCGCATGATGGGATAAATCGTCAGCATAAGCGCCACCAGCTCGCCATCGTGATGGCGGAACGGATACCACGCCAGCAAAACCAGCGCGATTAGCAGCGCATCAATTGCACTGTAAAGCTGCGTCGGATGCACTGGCAGACTGCGGGCAGGCGAGAGCGTGGCCAAGTCGACCTTCCAACTTCGCGTGATTTGCTGCCCAGCAGCATCGCGCACGTGCAGCGTAAACTGCGTCCCGTCTTTGTAAGCGCTGGCCAGCGCGCTCTCGGCCGTTCCAACGGTGAGGATGCGAGCTGTTGATTTCGACGAATCTTCCGCCACGAATTCCAGCGGCTCTTTGACGCCGGGCACGGTGACGACGATCGAAAACAGCTGATCGCCAGGCTTCACTCCCGCCTGCGCTGCTAGCGAGTTTGCTTCGACCGACTTGACCGCTGCCGCCGATGCTCCGCCTGGTTCAAAATGAATTCCATAGGGTGAAATCTGCCCGCTCGTGGCTTGATCTAAGTACGGCGGCGAACCAGGAGGAAAACTAACCGCCCAAGGCAAGTTACACTGCCCGCCGTAGCAGCAACCGTTCAAAAAACAGCCGATGCGTCCGAGCGCGAGTCCGATCAACAAGCTGGGGGCGATGATGTCGGAAAACTTCAGCACCGGCAGCTTGTGACGCACAAAGAACACCACGGCCGCCACAGCGCCCCCGACAAATGCTCCGTAAACGACCAGCCCGCCTTTCGTGTAATTCACAATTGCCGCCAAAGTTGCGCCGAGCGTTGGCTTATGAAAATGCGTTTGCCAATACTCGATCACATAGAACAATCGAGCGCCCAGAATTGCAGCTACGCACATCCACAAGGCCAGCGAATAAATCAGCTCTGGATTGTAGCCTTCGCGCTGGGCCCGATAGACGGACAGCGCCACGCCGCTCATCACGCCCAGAAACACCATGACGCCATAGCCACGAATCGGCAAGCCATCCGGCTCTGCTAAGGCCGGCAAAACAAAGGCGAGAATGCCAGCCAGCACCAACATCATCGGCAGTTCGTTCCAAACCTCGTCGCTCCAGCCGCGGCGATACACAATCCAGCCGATGCGAATCGCGCAAATCAATGCCCACACAGCCAGCAACAGGCCAAATCCCATGACCTGTATGCCGGCCATTTCGCGCGGGATGTAAAAGAGTGTGGTTCGCATAGGTAAACGACAAGCAACGAACGATGACAATTATCGACCGCTGTCACAATTCATCGTTTATCGCTCATCGTTTCTGCTCTAAGGATTTCGTTGTCGATCAGCCGCGTGGCACCAACGCGTGCAGCGACCAATGCGACGGCGGAAGTTTCAATGTGTGATAATTCGTCCAACGTGTCTGGATCGACGATGGCCGCGTAATCGACCTGCACCCCTGGCTCCGCGGCGATCGTGCTTTTCATCGCCTCGTGGATTTTTGAGGCGTCGCGTTCGCCGGCGGCGTACCTTTCGCGGGCAATTCGCAAGCTTTTCGACAACACCACAGCTCGCCGACGATCGTCGGTGCTGAGATATTGATTGCGTGAACTAATGCGCAATCCATCCGGCTCGCGTACTGTCGGGCATACGACAACGTCGGTTGGCAAATTCAAATCGGTCGCCATTCGTCGGACCACAAGGGATTGCTGATAATCTTTCTGACCGAAATATGCCCGATCGGCTGGCGCGATCTGAAAGAGTTTCAGCACCACCGTCGTTACCCCTCGAAAATGCGAGGGCCGAACGGCTCCTTCCCAAATATCGGTCAGCCCAATCACTTCCACATGAGTGTTAAAGCCGGGAGGATACATTTGCTCCAAGGTCGGCGCGAACACCAAATCGACGTCAAGCGCAGCTAACTTTTCCAGGTCGGCATCCAAATTCCGCGGATACTTCAAAAAATCTTCTTGCGGGCCAAATTGCTTGGGATTAACGAAAATCGAAACGACCGCAAAATCGCATTCCTCCTTGCTGCGCCTGACCAAACTCAAATGGCCAGCGTGCAGCGCGCCCATCGTCGGTACCAAGCCGACACGGCGACCTTCCAGCTGCTGCGCGCGAACCAATTCGAACGTTTCGGCCACCGTCGTAACAACAAGTGGCGAACGCAAATTAGTCGATGGTGAGTTCACGATTTCGATTTTGAAAAAACGGTTGCTCGCAAAATCCTTCGCCAACTCAACTCATGGCCTGAATCGCGCCCACAAGTTCGGCCTCGGCAGTTGCCGGGTCGTCGGTCATCAATCGCAGCAATGGCCCGATACCACGCCGCTGTGTTCGCATGTCACGGGCAGCGATCAACCGTTGACGAAACATCTGCGCCTCTCTCTGTCGTTGTCCGTTGGCAACGTCGTTCGTTCCGAAATCGGCAGATTCATACAACACCAGCAATTTCGGCGGCACGACACTGGATGATATTTGCCGCCAATCAGCATCTAGGGCACCCGGCCACAGTACATCGCCGATTGCTAACAAGTCTTCGATCCAAAACGAACTTATCGCTCCTTCGCTGTCAAGTTGCCAACGATCGCGACTAATCAAACCCGCTTCCTCGCGGAGGAATTCTATCGTCCTGCGTGACGTGAGACTAGGCGAATCGCCGATGAACAACTCAACGCTTGCGGAGGGAAATTCAATCAGTCGCCAGCCGATCTTCTTTGCCACAGCCGCCGCCAAATCGTGCGTGGCGCGAGATTCCGAGCCGCTGATGGCGACGTACGGCACGGCAGATCGCAGATGCTCATACAACTGTGAAACCGTCCAGCCGATCGTGGGATGCACCATCGAACCGGCGATCTCGGCAGCAGGTTCCAAGACGAAGCGGCGGAACGTCATCCGCGGATGCGGCAATTGCAAGCTCGACAACCTAAGCACCACGTTGTCATATAGGAGCAGATCGAGATCGAGTGTTCGTGGAGCCCAACGTTCTTGGCGCTGGCGGCCCAAGGCGGATTCGATTTCGAGCAACCGCGCCAACAATTGCTGTGGCGAAAGCAAAGTTAGGACGAGTACCGCACCGTTCAAGTACTCAGTCTGATCCGCAGGTCCGCCAATCGGCTGGGTTTCATGCCACGTACTGGACCGCACCGATTCCACGCCGGCGCTGTTGGCGAGCATCTGCACAGCCCGATCTAGCGTTTGCCGCCGACCGCCGACGTTCGAGCCCAAGCCAATGAGTGCGTGCGACATGCGGAGAGGAAAATCAGAATTCTGCGCACGTTCATTTCTCTGACGCAGAAAGGGAATTCTTTCCCGACTGTGAGCCGGTTAGCGAATCGATGTGAATCCCGGCGCGCCGGGACGCCTTCCACGATTTTTTCGCGCGCTCTCGAATCTATCTTAGAAGTGGGGGGGACATCCAGGCCCCGACCGAGGTCGTCGACAGTCGATCCATCTGCTCGCCGCCCCCCAATTCAATTCGGAAGGTGATTTTTCGACAAATCGCTGGTCCGACGAACAGATATCCACACGTGCCTTTGCAAAGCCTTGTTGATCAAGAGCCATGATCGGGCTGCGCAGCGACGATCGCTGCCTCTTGGCGCATATTTCAAGCTCCACCAGCCTCCAATGACACCTATTGCAAAAGCGCAGACCAAACCAGCCGGCAACGCCCGCCTGGAAATTCTCAGCGAACATGAACCACCGTTGCCTGACATCTGGCAGACAACAGCGTTCGACTAAGCCACGAGACGTCAAAGATCGAATTTACCGGTGACTTGATCGTGATGAATCCATACACGTCAGACCACGCGAGAGCCTATTGTGCGACGCGATAGAAATTTGTCAAGCAAGCGCGCTGAGAAGTTTTTGTCGACGCGTGAATAGCAACTACCAACTAGCAATTCGCCGGAAAAAATGCGCGAGATGTTACGCTGCGGCCGCAATAGAAGTGACCCGTGCTACTCGCCACACGCCGGCGTGGCGCACGGACGACGCGGATCGTTCCACGGATAATTGAATCGCTCGCGATACGGATACGGCTGAGCGTAATCGGCAGGATCAAACAGCATCCGATGATTCGGATAGAAATAGCAGGCCGGATGGTAATCGGTCTGCCAAGCTGGCATCGCGCAAATTCAGGTCGCAAATAATGCGGACAACCGCAATATTGCGGTGGAACCGCCGAATTGTGGCAACCGCAGCTCAGGCGCCGGAGCTGGCACGGAAACAGTAATGCTTTCGGTCGACGGTACATCACCACACGCACCGGACATCAGCACCAGGGAAATCAAAGCAGCGTGCATCAGAGCCCAAGACGGTTTTAGACAGGGTTGTTAGCCTGCGCCGATAGAATCTGCGCATGGGCTTTTATCGGTTGCCAACATTGTTCTGGTTTAAACGATGTGTTCTTTCACGAACGTTTCCATAAAATCACTTCCAGTGGATGATTTCGATGTTAGAAATAGGCAGTCTGCGATGCCTTGCTAGCGCAGTCGCAGACGCCCTTTGGCTGGACAGGCAAACGGGGTCGTTTTAGAATGCACCAGCGGTGCTGCTGATAGCTGCGCCGTTGCCAACGTTCGGGGCGGTAGCTCAGTTGGGAGAGCGTCGCGTTCGCAATGCGAAGGTCGAGGGTTCAACTCCCTTCCGCTCCACTACATTCAACCCGTTGTCCACAATGGACAGCGGGTTTTTTCTTTTTAACGCATCGCAATGTTGCAATGAGTTTTTTTGCGGCTGCTGCTTGGAACCAGCGAGCTTATTTGATATGCGGCGGCAAAGCCACATCACGGGGGATATGGCTAAATGGAAGTGGGGAGAGCTTCGCACGACGAATGGCCAGCAGCGCGATACCACACATCGCGGAAAGCACAATACTACCCGGTTCTGGAACCGATGTCACACTGCCCAAACCGGCGCTGGCTAACAAGTCCAGCTCGCTCTGGATGTCCTTGTTGTTCAGGGCGCCAGATCCATCCAAATCTCCGATCACTAGCAAATCGCCCGGCGTGTATCCATTTGCAGTGGCAAATACATTCAGATCGGTGAGCGCCGAGAGCATCGTCGTAAGGTCGCCCGTATCAAGCGCACCGCTTTTGTTGAAATCGCCAGGAAGGTAGCCGAGTTGCGAGGGCACGATTTCGTTAGTGCCCAATACTTGCGCACCCGCCGGGAAACCATCGAACTTGATGGCGTTCTTTTGAGCGACGGTCAAGCTATTGCTATCGACATACAACTGATCGACCCCCCCGCCCAGGAGCGGATTTGGCGAGCTGCCGGTCCAGTGGCCGATCGTCAGCGTGCCGGTCCACGTCGGTGCTGCAGTAGTAAAGTGTAAGATGCCGCCTGCGGCACCTGTGCCAAAGTCAATCGTGGAGCTGGCCGTCATGTTGAGCGTGCCCAGTTGTTGGAATAGACCGACTCCTGTAGTTGCGAACGTGCCTCCGCCTAGCGTCAAGGGCGATGTGCTGGCAAGCGATCCGCCGGCGTCCAAAGTGAGCGTTCCACCATTGACCCGCGTTGTGCCAGTGTAATTGTTGAATCCGTTCAGCGTCAGCGAGCCGCTGTTGACCGTCAGCGCAGTCTGTTGAGTTCCGCCTGTCGGTCCCGTGTCTTGGATCGTTCCACCGAACGTGCTAGGAGTTGCCGAGTTACCTGCGAAAGTCAACGTTGAAGGAGTAGTCGTACTGCTGCTGCCGATCATCGGAGCCCCGGTACCGACCCTCGACAATGCAGAAACCGTGATGCTGCGGCCCGACAAATCCAGCGTCGGACTTTCGTTTGCTGTACTGCCCATTAAGAGGGCCGTGTTGGCAGGAATCGCGCCACCGGATCCCAGCACGACCGTTCCGTTTTGGATGGTGGTCGGTCCTGCATAAGTATTCGTTCCTGAAAGCGTAATGATGCCGTTGCCCTTCAATGTCAATCCGCCGGCACCGATGATATTGTGCGCCAGGGAAATTGTGTTGAAATTGCTATCGATCGTACCGCCACTTACGTTCAGGCTGATCGGAAGTATTGAAACGTCGTCCGTCACACCGCTGCCATATTGCAGCGTGCCGCCGTTAAACAATAGTGGTCCGGTGCCCAAGGAACTCAACGCAGCGAAGTTCACTACACCGCCGTTCATGTTCGTTCCGCCACTGTAACTGTTTGGAGTTAGAGTACTGGTATTTCCTAGCGTGAGAGTGCTGGTGCCCGTCTTGGTGATCGACCGTGCTCCGCCGCTTTCAGTCAGCATGCCGGAGAGAATCAAGTTGCTCGTAGCCGGGCCATTAAAGGTTGCATTGCCTTGCAAAGTAATATTGGCGACAACCGTCGACGTTCCGGCAGCGGCGGTCGCATCGTTCACAGTGACGCCAGTTCCGTTGAGCACAATGGGTCCGGCAATCGTGCCCGAAGCGGCGGAAAACTGGAGAATCGTGTTGGAATTCACGGTGATGTTGGTGCCCACGTCGGTCGATGTAGATCCCTCGAGCGTGAAGATTCCTTGGTTGACGATGATGCTTCCAGCATTGACCATTCCTCCAGCAATGCGCACTTCGTTCGTGCCGGCCTTGGTCAGCGAATGTCCGTTGAGATTAAGCAGGGCGGAGCCGCCGCGGATGTCGAACCGGCTACTGAAGTTGGGTGGACCGCCGGTGCCGTGGCTGTCAGCTCCCACGGTGGCATCGGTTGCCAGGGTCACGTTTTGAAACGCGTTTTGCTGACCGACAGTGCCCGAATTGGTAAGAGCGCCCAAACCATTGACGCCGGCGCCGGAAATGGTCACCGCTGCGGTAATGCCGCCGCCGGCGTTTAGTGCCGTAATCCCGCCGACATCCAGCGTCGCGCCAGCCGTAACAGTAATGCCGCTCGTGGTTCCCAGGGCAGCGTAGCTACCGATCTTCAGCGTTCCGGCGTTAATCGCCACTGGTCCGCTGAACACGTTGGCTCCATTGAGCGTCAATGTTCCTGCGCCGCTTTCTTCAGGCCATTGGTGCCCAGCGTGTCAGTAATCATGCCGCCTACCGTCAACGTGCCGCCGTTAACAGTGATCGTTCGATCTGTGCCGGAACTTACGGTCGAAGTAACAGCCCCAGTGCCCAAATCCAAATCGAAAGGCCCGTTGAACACGACGTCGGAATTCCAAGTTTGCGTCGGATTACTGGTCATGGTAATGCTTTTCCCGCTGGTGTTGCCTAAGGCGCCACCAGCGATGGTCAGGCCGGTTACGGTACTGTTCGGCAACCCCAAAGCTCCATTGCTGTTGATATTAAGCGTGCCGGTGCTGAGAGTCGTTCCACCGGAATACGTGTTATTGGCGGCCAGCGTAACGGCACCACTGCCACTGGCTGATAAGCTACCTGGCCCGCCGATCGATCCGCCGCTCAGCACGTAGTTACCCGATGTGTTGGTGAACGTGGTTGAACCTGGCGCGACTGTCCCGACGACGGAAACATTGGTGTTTGCGTTGTTGCCGAAAGTCACGTTATCACCTTGGAAAAACTTGTCCTGCACGGCGAGCGTATTGTTCGTCCAATTCAGAGTGCTCTTAAGATCCCACGCATTGCCGTTCAAACCGCCGGTCCAAGTCAGGCCGGACACGCTGCCGCTGGCGATCACGGAAATCGAATTTGCGGCGACCGTGGGCGTGTAATTCAAACGAGTGTCGCCGGAACCAATTGTCGGGCTGCCAGTGATTCCGCCATCCGCCTGAATGAGCGTGTAAGTGCCGGCGGAGGTAGCGCTGGGGTTGATGGTCGAGCTGCCATTGAGCGTCAAGGCGCCGATGACGTGAATCTGATCGGCGTTGCCGGCTCCGTAGACGTCGAATTGCAGATCGGAGCCCGCGCCGACGTTTAAGCTCGACATCGTCAAAGTGCCAGCGCTGCCTGGGCCCGTGGCACCCGGATTGATGATGGCTTTGTTCAGTCCAACCGCTGCCTGTAGGGTGACGTTGCCCAAGATGCCGGTCGTGCTGCCGTTGCCAGCACCGTAGAGCGCACCGGCGCTGCTGGCCGAGGCGTTCACATTGACCGCGCCGTTGGATGCGCCGCCGTTGATCGTGCTGAGCAGTGCACCGGTGATCGAAATCGCACCGGCGTTGATATTCGTTTCGCCGGAGTAGGTGTTAGTGCCGGAAAATGTCTGTCGCCCGCTGCCAATTTTCGCGACCGCGAGTGTGCCTGCACCGTCCTGAACAATGCCGGCATAGCTCGCGGTGGCGTTGTTGTCACCCAGTATGAGGACTCCTCCGGCAGTGCTGCTGGTGACGAAATTGTTGCCGGCAGCGACACCGATGCTGGACAAACCATTAATCGTTTGTGTGCTGCCGTTGAGATCAAACGTCGCGGAGTGGTTGGTGCCGGACGACGGCGTAAAGGCGTTCAGAATCAGGTTGCCGGTCGGCCCGCCCGAAAAACTGCCGGTGGCACCGTGCGGCATAATGTTGTCGTTGAGCCCGGCTGCGGTGTTGGTTGCAATTTTCAGCACCGTGACCACCGTCGCGGCGGTACCGCCGGTGTGACCCGCGATAATTGTGTCGCCGGTGTAATTATTGGCTAAGCTAGCCGTGCCATCCGTCATGCCGAGGTTGAGCGTGCCGCCACCTTGGCTGCCGTTGGTGCCGCTAATCGTCAGAGACCCCGTGCCAGTGATTCTGCCAGCAATTCTCGTGTCGCTGGCATTGGTTGGCGAAATTGAGGCGTTGTCCATCAATGTAATAGTCCCGCCAAACGTGGCGCCGGTTGCGCCCGCACCAAACAAGCGAAGCGCGCCGAGGCCTTGCTGTTCTGTGGTGCCGTTTCCGGCAATGAAGAAATTGGTGGTTGGGAATTGGCTGGTGGTGTTCACTTCGCCGCCGGGGAATATATAAACCGGACCTTGACCAAGTTGTGCCGCCGTAGCTTGCGAATAACGACCTTGAACAATGTACGTGCCGCCGGTGTAGGAGTTTGTTACAGCTCCTCCGAACGTCACGTATCCTCCCATCACAACCAAGCTGACGGGACCAGAAGCACCGTTGTCGGCGATCGTCGAGTTGATGGTATATGCCCCCGCGGCATTACCAACTGGCGCGCCGGAGAGCGTAATGGTCGCTGGATGTAAGCCATCACCGGCGGTAATAGTTCCACCCTGGGCGACGCTAGCGCCAATCGTTAGTGTTCGGAGAGAGTTGTTGGCAACCGCCGAGCCATAGTAACCGGTCGCATTGTAAATTCCACCGTCCTGTCCCAGCACAAGCTTGTTGCCGGCGCCAATATTGATTTGCTGCGTCGCATTTGAACCGGAAAACAGCAGTGAGTTGATGCTGGTGGTACCTGGTGCGATTGAAATTGCCGTTGCAGCATTTCCACCGCCGACGGGAATCCTTACGTTGCTTGCCGGATCGCTGACAATGGCGCCGCTCGGGAACACGTCTGTGTAGCCGGTGTAGGGCACTACATTGCTGCTGCCATCGAGCGTGGCCCAATCGCCGCCAATCGTTGCCCAGCCGCCGAGAATGCCGTTTGAGGTCGTCAGGCCAGACCCTGCAACATTAATCGCGCCGGCCCCGGGATTGAAGATCACAGTCGATCCCGTGCTGCGCGTGATGGTGCCGCTCAGGTTCAGTCCACCCGAGGCCGTGGTGATGATATGTTTGCCCGGATCAAGGGTGATCGGCAGGCTGATGGTTTGCGCGTTGGCGGAATTGTTGACAATGTCGCCGGAATGGGTAATGCCAGTACCCATCGTTTGGATGCCCAAATGCAAGCTGCTGCCGTTCAGCGTGAAGCCACTAGCCCCAGCGTCAAACGTGATGCCGGTGAACGTGGCGCCGGAGAAATTGTTTTGATTGCTCGTGTTCGCACCGCCGAAGATCAGCGAATCGACTCCTGTTTGAGGAGGCACGCCGGTAAGCCAGTTCGTGCCATTGTTCCAGAAATTATCAGTGCCACCGCCGATCCAGCTCGCCGGAGCCGCGCTAGCGGCACGTGAGAAGCTAAACAACAAAACGGCGACGGCTAACTGAGCGCTGAGACGGCCGAACGTGCGCACTTTCATGGGGTGAACCTCCGCAATTTTAAGCTGCTCGTCTGGATGGAGGGCACTGCCACGGAAATCCAATCACTGGCTTCCGTTTGAAGAATCCCCCAAAAAATCAGGAAGTCTGGACAAGATGGCATTCTACTGGCTATGACGAGCGATGCAACGAACGTGGCGATTTATATATTATGTTGGATTTTAACAATTTGGTCACGCTGCTGAACTAACCGAACGGCTCCCGCTCGAAACAGGCTTTTTGTTCTTGGGAAATCCGGCCGTCAATTGGCAGGCTAACTTATTCGGACGTTGAGGCAGGCATTAACGTGCTAAAGAGAACATCGCCGACGACAGGGAGTTATGTTGGCGTGTTCAGCCTGTGCGCGAGTCTCACAGTTCATCATCTCAAGCGCTGCTGACACCTGTCGTGCGTCAGAGTATGTGCTTTCATCGTTGCTGGCATAATCGCTGGCGGCAGCGGTGGCGGCGTAACATTACCAGCTCCTTACTGTAGCCACCCGCAACTGTGGGTAGTCACGTTCGCAACTTGAAGGTCGCGGGTTCGACTTTCGCTCCACATTGCAAAAAACCCGCCGGCGTTGAGCCGGCGGGTTTTTTGCTTCGATAGCCGACTTCCTCTTCCCCCGATATCTCAGGAAGTCGGCTAAACGCAAAGTATACTTGGGTGTGCCTGAGGAACGCAACGATTGATTGAACTATATATTCTGTAGAGATCGCTATGATTTGAGGGGTCTTTGGCCTGACATGCGACCGATTCTGGAGACTTCGTATGCGATATCGTCTTCCGGTGTTTTTTGTGTCTCTTGTGGGGATCGGTCTTTGCAGCATTTGTGGTTGCAACGGGACTGCCTCGATCGACACCACGAAATTACCTCCGCCAGTAAATGCTGCGGAAACAAATATTCCTGCCGTTAGCACACAGATCGCAGCCGCCGAAGCGCTGGGCCGTATCGGACAACCCGCCGTGCCAGCTCTGGCCGAAGCGCTAATGGACGCCGATCCGGCCGTACGACTACAAGCGTGCCGAGCATTGGCCTACATGGGAGCAAAAGCTGCGAACGCGGTTCCGGCACTCGAGCGAGAATTGAAAGATCCGGAAATCGTTGTTCGCGAACAGGCGGCACTTGCTTTGGGTGAGATCGGCGCTGCTGCAGAACCGGCCGTGCCAGCATTGATGCAGATGCTGCGGAGCAAGCAGTGATTTGCAATGACTGGTCGTCTGGTAGCCTTGTAATTATTTCGTCTTGTCGCGAGTGTAATCGTCCAGCCTTAGACAGCAACTCCACCAGAGACCACCTGCGCGGATCAGCCATAATTCAGCCGCCCTGGCACCGCGCGGGAAATTGGCACGTCGATCAGGCGCAGTTGGTTGCCCGCCAGCGATTGTTGGACGGCGTTGCTCAATTCGTCGGGATCGGAGATGCGAACCGCGTCGACACCGAGCGATTTGGCTAGCGCCACAAAATCAATTTCCGGATCGACGATATCCAGCCCCTCGAATTTTCCCGCCAGGGCATTCGGCAAATTCAACCCGGTCGCGCCGATTTTCAAAATCTGGTACTGGGCGTTGTTCGCAATCACAAACGTGACTGGCAAGCGATGATGGGCCGCAGACCACAGGCCCTGAATGCCGTACATCGCGGCTCCTTCACCGAGGATTCCCAACACCGGCTGATCGGGCCAGGCGAGTTTTACGCCGATTGAAACACCCAATCCCCAACCCAGGGCCCAGCCTCGGTGGCCGAAATATCCGGACGTGTTCTTCAACGCTCCAAATCGTTCCAGGGCCGTGTTCGTCGTCGTCACAGCCTCTTCGATGACCGCCACATTTTTCGGTAACACTCGGGCGATCGCATCCATGAACACGAGCGGAGTCATCGGCTGATTGTTTGCCGTCACCGCTGCCCGTTCAGCCACCGCTTCTTCGGTGAACTGCTTTCGCTCCGCCGCGTGCCGCTCGGCGTATTGCTTTCGCCGGGTGCGGGCTGCTTCGTATTGTTCCGCCGTCATCTGGTTGGTCAGCACTGCCTGCAATTCGACGATGCTAGTCTTCGTCTCGCCCAGCAGTGCGTGTTCGAGCGGATAATTTTTGTTGAGCTGATACGGGTCTTCGTCCAAGTGAATCAGCTTGACGTGCCGCGGAACCGCCAGCGGCGGCTCGTGATAAACATATTGCCGCAACAAATCCATCCCGACGACCAGCAGCACGTCGAATTCTTTCAGCCGCTCGTAAACTTCCGGCGACCACAGCGGCAAACCTTGGGCATACAGCGGATGATCGCAAGGAAACGCCAGCCGGCCATGCGTGGTGCCGCTTTCGGAAATCGCCGGCGCACCCCACAGTTCCGCCAGTCGAACCAAATCTTTTGCGGCGTCGGCCTGTTGCACGCGGCTGCCGACCAGGATGGCGGGATTCTGCGCGTAAGACATCGTTTCGGCCGCGGCTTTCAATGCCGGCCGCGGCGGGCAAATGCGGAAATCTGGCGTCGGAAAATAATCGATCGTTTCATCGAGTTCTTCCGTGAGTGCCATCTGCACATCGACCGGCAGCGACATGAACACCGGACCGCGAGGCGGTGTCAGCGCGGCTTGAATAGCTCGGCGAGTGGCGGCCGCCATATCTTCGACGCGCTGCACTTCGACGGCGTATTTCGTCCATGGGCGGGCAACTTCGACCATGTTGCCCCAGAGTATCGGCTCTTCGAATTGCAGCCGGCGATCTTGCTGACCCGCGGTGATCAAGAGCGGCGTACCTTCGCGATAGGCGTTGTAGATCATGCCCATCGCGTTTCCCAGCCCGCACGAGATGTGCAAATTCACGACGGCCAGGTTGCGCGAGGCCATCGCATAGCCATCGGCCATCGCCACTAGCGGAACTTCTTGCAGGCCCAGGATGTAGCGAAAGTTCGAATTGGTCACCAGCGCATCGTTCAGCGGCAGTTCCGTCGTGCCCGGGTTGCCGAAGATGTACCGCGCACCGCCACACGCGGAGACGAGTTCCAAAAAGACATCGATGCCGCGAATTTTCGCCATGAGCTGTCTGCGCCGAAAGAAGCCGTCAAAGATTCGGACGGTTTCAGTTTACGATTGCGGGTGCGGGAATCAACGGCGTGGAGCGAATTGGCTTATTTCGTCGCGGTCGCGCTTGATTTTTTGCCGACGATGACATCACCCTCGGCCTCCATCGGTCCGTCATGACCCATCGGCACGCCGCCGAAGCGGGGCGTCATTTGATAACAAGGCCGCGGATCGCGGCAACCGACGAAATTGCCGCAGTGATCGCAAGGATCGCATGTAGGCGGGTAGCTGAACCAATCGCAGAAGTGCATCGGGCCGCAGCCGCCGTTCGGACAGTCGCAGCAGCCGACCGGGCCCGGGCTGTGGAATACGCGCCTTGCAACAGCCCCAGACTTTCACAATGCAGCATTCATGGCATTCGCCGCAGCCGGGATCGCAACAAGCACCGGTTCCGCAGTCACACGTACCACAGCCGGCGCAGCAAGAGCTGCAATCGCTACACGGGCCGCAGCCGTTAGGACCGCAGTCGCCCCAACCGTACTGACCAAAACGGCTGTCGATGCAGTGGTTGCAACCACAACAATCAGAATTTCCGTACCACGAACAGGCGTTCAAATGGTCGTAGCAATGTCCGCAACCAGTCTCAGTAGCCAAAAGCGTCGCTGCGACGGCAACGAAAAGAGCGTACTTCATCCGTGATTCCCCCCCGATAAATAGTCGCCGAGCGATTTCCCGACGGCGATTTGACAAGCAAGATGCCCAGCGGTCTCTCCTTGGGCTTATCGGCCGCAAGAATCGGCAGAATCGAGAAAAACGCTACAACCGGAAGGCGCGCAGCATGACGAAGGCCTGTTAGTTAACGGAATTTGGGATGCTAGCTGGCAGAGAATTCGTTTCCCACGCTGCGTGCCAGCATATATATTGGCGGACAAATGCAAAATCGGGAATTCCCGATGCAGTGACTCCCTGCCCCGCCGCTGCCGCCATGCCTGCACCTATCCCGATCAAGTCGGTCAATCACATCGCTGTAGTCACTCGCCGGTTAGAGGCCAGCCGCACGTTCTATCGCGACGTGCTGGGTTTTCGCGAAGTGCCACGCCCCAACTTCAAGTTCGCAGGCGCGTGGCTGTTGAATTACGGCCTGATGATTCACATTATCGCCAATGACAAAGCCGGCGACCCTAGCGGCGAAATCCAAACCCGCGACACGCACATTGCCTTGCATACTGATGACCTCGCTACCGTAGAACGCTTGCTGACAGAACACGGCGTGCCATTCCGTAAAAACGAAGTCCCCGAGCGGAACATCAGACAAGTGTTCTTCCAAGATCCCGACGGCTTCCACATCGAAGTTGGCACTTATCCGCCGCTGCCAGTGGAAGATTAGCTGGCAATACTCACGACTGAGTCTCCGAGACCACATAGATGGCGAGCTATAACCGAAAGTTGATGGGCCGGCAAAAAGTCGAGGCGTTTGGCCTTGCGAATAGCCATCCAGGCGCTAGATTGGCAGGATGTTAACTCTACGCGACCATCAGAGCGGCGTTCTATTCGATCCGTGGGAATGCCTTGGCCGGCAACGGCGAAGGTTGCTGGAGCAGAGTTGGGCTGGTGTGTTTCGTGATTACTTGCTGAGACACTTGCCGTTGCGGGAATTGGCGGCCAGTTTCCGGGACGATTTTGGCCGTCCGAGCAAAGACCTATCGGTCGCGCTAGGCGCATTGATCTTGCAGCAATTGCACGATTTGACCGATCAGCAAACGACCGAAGCGGTGGCCTTGAACATTGCCTGGCACTACGCACTTGACGTTCACCACGAACCGGACGCCTACCTTTGTGAGCGCACGCTCCGCAACTACCGTCGTCGGATCCTGGAACTGGGATTGGACGAGGTGCTGTTCCGTACCTTAACCGACAGGCTGATCCAAGAAGTCGGCGTGGATACCACGAAGCAGCGTCTCGATTCGACGGCCGTCCGTTCCGCCATCCGCGGCCTCACTCGATTGGGGATTCTTGTCGAAGCGACTAGCAAGTTCCTCCGAGAACTGAAGCGGAAGCTTCCTGAACTCTATGCCGCTGTCGATGCCGAGGTATTACGTAAGTACGTCGAGCGGCAAGGCGATGGGTGTTTTGCCGACACGCGGCCGAGTGAGTCGAAGCGGCGGTTGCCGGAAGCGGCCCAGGATGTGTACGCCTTGGTCGAGCAATTTCGGCCGACCACAGCGGCACAACTCGACAGTTTCCAACTGCTGGAGCGTATCTTCCAGGAACAGTGTGAGGTAGCCCCCGATTTGAACTCACCCGTGGCGGTACGACCGCCCTGCAAGCATGACTGCGACGGCGTTGTGAACCCAGCCGATCCCGACGCCCGCTACAACAAACACCGCGGTGTAGGCTACCTGGTGCAGGTGATGGAAACGTATGCGGAAGACGGTACGTCGCCTGCTGACGAATCGCAGCCGACGAAGCCCGATCTGATCACGCATGTGGCGGTGGGACCACTGACGGTGCATGATCAAACTGCCTTAGAACCAGCGCTCGAAGACGCCACCCAGTGCGGCGTGAAGCCCAACACTTTGTTAGCCGATTCGCATTACGGCTCGAAGGAATGTTTGGAAACGGGACGAAAGCACGATGTGGAGATCGTCTCGCCAACCATGACAGCCAAAGGAAAGCGGCAAGGCCGGTGGACGCTGGAAGACTTTGAACTGGACGATGAAGGACGCATCCTCCGATGCCCAGCGGGACAAGAGCCGATCGAAACGAGCGTGGCGGACGTGCGGATCCAGGTATTGTTCGACCCGCTGGTCTGTCAGTTGTGTCCGCACCGAGACTGCTGTCCAGCCTCGGCCGTCGGCCGCAAAGATCGTCGCTGGCAGTACACTCACGATCGGGTGCGACAACGGACACGACGACTCCAGGATGCCAGCCCAGCGTTTCGTGAACGCTACCGCTGGAGAGCGGGCATTGAAGCAACCATGTCACGCTTCAAACACCAACTGGGCATGGCTCATTTGCGAGTTCGCGGCTTGGCGAAAGTGACCTATGCGGCGATGCTCCGCGCCTTGGGACTTAACATCCTCCGAGTCGCCGCGTACAAAATGACACTCGGGGCAGTTTGAAACCAAATCGCGACGTCTTTCGGCTTTCCAGGCACGATCCATCGCCTTTGTGCCGACGCACACCCGACAGATGTCACCTGCTGATTCAAAATCGAATCATGCATCTCGGAAATTAGCCGCCGAAAACGTCAGATCGAAAGCTTTTTTGCCGGCCCGTCTACTTATTGCAATATCTCATGGCAGACTCGCCGTAGTGCCAAGCAAGGTGCTTGCAGAAACGGCGAGTTCAGAGAGGTTAGAACAATATCCGACCAGAAAACCGATAGTTACTTCTATTACTGCCGCGATAAACACGGCCCCTCCGATAGAAACCGATTCGCTCAAAAACGATTTCATTCTAATTTAGTCGGGTGTTCAATCTAAGCCGACGATCAATTCTGTTGATACTTCGACGAATGCCGCGTTTTGTTTTAAGTGCTATAGACAACGCCTGTTCCCGCTCTACGTGAATTGCTCTGCGGCTTGCCAGATCTCGCTTTGAATCATCGAGTATCGCCGGAGTTACCTTTGAGGGAATGGATCTGGGAATGGGCGATTGATTGGCCTCGGCGTCGCCGGCACCGGGTGCCTCTACTTCAACGCTTCTAAACGTCGTGCCACGCGCAAAATCCTCAGGTGGCAAACACCTTTCACAGACAGCATCGCCAAATACAATAGCGTACCCTGACATGATCGCGCGTCCACAACGGCAACAACGATTATCAGAGTCAGAGATCATCGCAGCAGACGAATCCAGAAAAGAGGAATCCGCGGTCGTTAGTATAATCGACGAGCTATTCATTTTGAGCGCCAAGAGGGGTATCCGTGGTTGGTCCACGAATCCAATCACACCAAATTGGAACCGCTCAATCGCGTCTGGCCGGGGCAGATGCTAGTGCAGCCCCATCGCGCCTTCGATTTGATTGCGGTCACGCTTGCTCTTGTCATTTCCGGAATATGGCGGCCAATCTGAACTTCACAGCGGCGAGTATTCTACCCGGTCCAGAAGGTCAATGGGTTCATAGATCTTGGAGATGACTTCCAAGTCGCGAACAGCCTGTCCAGTGGTGATCCGAAGCTGATGGCAATAGATGATTCCCGCAAATGACTCGCCCGAACGTTGATGACGTCTTGCCTCGCGGAGCATATCTTCGTCCTGGCTGAAGATCGCGCGAGCCAGTTCTCAGGCTCGATCGAGCAGCGCAGGATCAGATAGGTGTACGTTGTCGTTCTCTTGGGCTGTCATCACATCGACGTCGCGACGCCGCAACCCTTCGGTGAGTGCGCGGCGAACGTGAACGTCCATGTAAAGCATCACGCTCACTCACGTTTTCCCATAGCATGCAGGCGCCGGCTGGGAGAATCGACTGCTGCTGCGTGCAGCGACTCGTACTCGCTCAGTTGCCGTTCCGTCTGGCCATCATATTCCGATCGATGGTCATAATAGTGCGCCAGCGCAGCATGAATTTGGGACAGCGTCAGATGGCCATTGTGCTGGTCGCAAATTTCTTCAGGACTGGAGCCATGCGCGATCCGTTCCAGCGCGATTTCAATGACCTTGATATTGGTATCATCGATCCACGCAAAATTGCGCTCATCAATCCTGATATGGGTGCCGGATGCAGTGGACATTGATCGCGACCGAGTTACAGACAATTGCAGAAAATCAGAAGAATTCTCCTACCTCATTATCCGTCGTAATTGCAGCGGAAACAAGGCAAATCAATTCTAGGTCGTCGCCCTAATCTGGACTTTTCGAGTGGCTGTGGTTGACCGAAGGGAGCCCCCAGCTGCGACGCAAAATTCCAGGTCCCGGTACGCCGGGATCGACCCCGACTACGCGTCGAGTGCGAGTTTGTGGAACCCTGACAGGGTTCGTGGGCATCCAAATCACCGTAACCGAGGGTGCGCTAAGCGACCCTCGGCTTTGTTGTTGAACGCCTGCAGCGTTCTAAGCGCGGCTCAGCGGAGTTGCTGTGCGCAAGTTCGCGGCGGAGCAAGACGTTGGACGAGACGGCTAGCCAATACGCGCCGAAGGTGACGGCGGTGAAAAACAGATCGCCGGCCAGAGTTTTGCCGAAGAACGGCAGCGCTGCGATGTAGCTTTCCACGATGCCGGCGGCGTTGTGCGGGTACAAATTGTAAAACGCCCATTCGGCGAAGTTCGTCAGCAGGAAAAAAATCACGGACGATGCTAACGAGCCGCCCAGCACAGTCCAGACGTTGAGTTTTCGTCGCAGCAGCATGCCGATCGCCACTGGCAAGAGCAGAGCGAAGTACACAATCGCGAATTGGCCGTAGTTGTTGTAGGGCGCCAGGCAAAAATTGCTGACAACCATCACGGCCAGCGGCAACAAGACGGTCGCCAGCGGGTTGCGGAAGAAATATCCGGCGAAAAGCGCGACCGCCGCGGTGGCCGTAAAATTGGACAGCTCGGGTTTGAAGGCGTCCGACATCCAACGTGTCGCGACACCCAAGGCCACCAATAGGCAAAACACGACGAAGTTTGTTACCGGCTCACGTTTCATGATCAACTGAACTCCATTCGTTTAAGCGGTCGCTAAAGTCTCAACGGCGGCAATATGCAGCATCGAGCAATATACGGCTCGGTCTGGGACATCCCCATTATCTGCTGGCACTCCTACATATAGCCCGCCTTTTACGAGCCATGCAAATTCCGGATGTCGAACGTCGCAAGCGTCCCCGCTCGACATCACAACACGAAACGGCTCAAACGGGCGACGGCCCATAGCAGATTTCAAAGTATCAATCATATTTGAAGTTTACCGTCCGCCGATCGTTTCGGCCACTGCCGTTCGATCATCAATCCCGGGCAGCATATCAAAAAAGTCCCGATCACAAAGCCGGGTTTACGTCCGCCCGCACTCGCCGTATCCTGACGGCAGAAACTCGATAGGATTGCCATTATGCACAACAACTCTGCTGCTGTCATACGGCTCTCGTTTCCCGAGCCGGAGATGGCACTGCTTACGTTCGACGACCACAGCAAAGGGGCAAATGTACTTTCGTCGCTGGTGCTGCAAGAATTATCGGCACATCTGGATGCGCTGGAAAAGCGAACCAATTTGGCCGGCCTCGTGATTCGCTCCGGCAAGCCGGGGTCGTTCATTGCCGGGGCCGATCTGCGCGAATTCGCTGCGTCGTTTGATGTGCCCAAAAGCGAAGTGACGGCCATGTGTCAGCGTGGCCGGAAGCTGTTTCAGAGGCTGTCGAAATGTCCCTTTGTTACAGTGGCGGCGGTCGATGGCATTTGCGTCGGCGGCGGAGCGGAGCTGGCCATTTGGTGTGACCGCCGAGTGCTGGCCGATGATCCAAAAACGCAGTATGGCTTTCCCGAAGTGAAGCTCGGATTGTTTCCCGGTTGGGGCGGCACGGCACGCGCTTCCCGAATCGTTGGCTTGTCAAATGCCGTTGAGTTGGTCACCAGTGGCGAAAACATTGATGCCCGCACGGCGTACAAAATGGGTTTGGTATCCGACGTTACCACGCCGGAAAAAATTCAAGATGCTGCCGTTCGATTAGTACGGGAAGAGCAAAAATCGAAACAATATCTGGCCGATCGACGCCAATGGGGTGGGCCGATTGACATAAACGAAACGGAACTCGGCTTCCTCGGCGCGACAGCCTCCGGCTACATCCAACAGCAAACGAAGGGACATTACCCTGCCCCACTGGCCGCGCTGGAAGTGATGCTGGGGGCATCGGGCCTCGACATTGACGCCGCCTGCGACGCAGAGGCTGAGGGCATGGCGGCGCTCTTCGGCTCGCCGGTAAATCGGGCACTGATCAACGTGTTTTTTCTTTCGGACCGCAACAAGAAAGACATCGGCGTTGACCGGCCTAACGTGCCGACGCACCCAATCAAATCGGTCGCCGTCATCGGCTCTGGCATCATGGGTCAGGGCATCGCCGCGGCCAATTTGCGGCGCGATGTACCCGTCACGCTGACCGATGCCGCCGCCAAAGCCCTGGCCGGTGGCGTGCAAAAAATTTTGGAAGAAGTTTCGTACAACAAACAGATAAAAAGACCTGATGCGGAGCGGGCCGTGAAATACGCGGCCCACTTGAACGCCACGACGAGCGATGCGGAACTAGCCACGTGCAATTTGGTGATTGAAGCCGTTGTGGAAAACCCCGATGTCAAGCGACAGGTTTTTTCTCGCCTGGAGCCGCTGTTGAGCGACGATACGATTTTGGCGTCGAATACGTCGACAATTCCGATCACGCGCCTGGCCAACGGTTTGAAGCGCCCAGAGCAATTTTGCGGCATCCATTTTTTCAACCCGGTGCGGAAAATGCCGTTGGTGGAAGTGATTCGCGGCAAGTTAACGAGTGATGAAACGATTGCCACGGCGGTCAACTACGCTAAGTCGATCGGTAAGTCGCCGATCGTGGTAAACGACGGGCCGGGCTTTTTGGTGAACCGGCTGCTACTACCGTACATGAATGAAGCAATCGAGCTGTTGCTCGACGGCGCGGAGATGTCGGCCATCGATCGCGCGGCCAAAAACTTCGGCATGCCGATGGGGCCGATCACGCTGTTCGACGTCGTCGGCCTCGATACCGCGTTTTACGCCGGTCGGGTGGTTTACGACGCTTTTCCGGAGCGCATCGTCGTCTCGCCTGTCTTGCCAGTGCTGATCAAAGCCGGTCGGCTCGGGCAAAAATCGGGCGCTGGCTTTTTCAGGTACACCCCGGGAAAAGATCGCGGCGAGCCCGACCCGGCGTTAAAGCCGCTCTTAGAGCCGATGCTCCGCGGCAAACAAAAATTTACCGAAGAAACCATCACGGCCCGATTGTTTTTGCCCATGTTGCTCGAAGCCACGCGGGTGCTTGAGGATAAAATTGTCAGAGACGTCCGCGATGTCGACCTGGGGCTGATCTACGGCCTGGGCTTCCCGCCCTTCAAAGGAGGCCTGCTCTTTTGGGCCGACAGCGTCAGCGCCGGCAAGATTTTGGAAATGCTCAAGCCGCTGGAGCCCCTTGGCGACCGCTGGAACCCGTCGCCGATGCTGCTGGAGATGGCGAAGTCTGGTGCGAAGTTTTACAAGTGAACTGTGATCAACCGCGAGCGCGGGGCAAGCCCACGCCGCTACACGAATCGCTAGCCCTGAACCCCAAACCCTGAACCCTTCTCATGAAGCGTCCTGTCATCGTCGCCGCCGTCCGCACGCCGATCGGTCGATCGCACAAAGACAAAGGCGTGTTTCGTGATGTGCGGTCCGACGATCTGGCCGTCGCGGTCATCAAAGCACTCGTGCAGCGTAGCGGCATCGATCCGAACGAAGTTGAAGACGTGGTGCTGGGCAACACGCAGCAGCAAGGGGAGCAAGGCCTGAACGTGGCCCGCACTGTGGCGCTGATGGCCGGGCTGCCGATGCACTCCGGCGGAGCAACCATCAATCGGCTCTGCGGTTCGAGCCTGCAAGCGCTCAATCAGGCGGCCCATTCAATCATCGCCGGCGGCGAAGATGTGCAAATTGTCGGCGGATTGGAGCATATGCAGCACATTCCAATGGACGCCGGAATTGATTTGAACCCCAAGCTGTTCGAACGCACCAGCAAAGGCGCGCTGATGATGGGCGTCACCGCAGAATTCCTCGCGCAAACGCAAGGCATTTCGCGCGAAGAGCAAGACGCCTTCGCCCTGCGCAGCCATCAACGGGCTGCAGCGGCAACAGCCAAGGGCGAATTCAAACCAGAAATTGTGCCAATCTACGGTCGCGACGAAGCGGGCAACCGCATTCTTGTCGAAACCGATCAGTGCATTCGGTCGGATAGCACAATGGAAACGCTGGCCGCGCTGAAACCGGCCTTCATGCCTGGAATGGGCACCGTGACTGCCGGCAACAGCTCGCCGCTGAATGATGGGGCCGCGGCCCTGCTCGTCATGTCGGAAGAAAAGGCGAAGTCGCTCGGCTTGAAGCCGCTGGTGCGAATTGTCTCGACCGCCGTTGTTGGCGTGGAACCGGCCGTGATGGGCACCGGTCCCGTGCCGGCGACCAAGAAAGCGCTCGATCGCGCCGGCATGAAACTGGCCGATATCGATCTCATCGAGCTGAACGAAGCGTTTGCCTCGCAAGCACTGGCCTGCATTCGGGTGGCCAAGTTCGACGAAGCCAAAGTCAACGTCCGCGGCGGGGCGATTGCCATCGGTCATCCACTGGGCGCCAGCGGCGCGCGGATCACCACCACGCTGCTTCACAACATGCTCGATCGCGGTGCAAAAACCGGCCTGGCGACCATGTGCATCGGCGTGGGGCAAGGCATCGCCACAGTGTTCGAGCGCGTGTGATTTTATCGACCAGGCTACGGCGGAGTTGCTCATGGCCGTTCCATCCACCACGCTCGTGAAACTCTTCTGCGACTCCGTCGCCCGCGGCGGCGACAAAATCGCCCTGCATTTGCCCACCGGCAGCGGAGCGGAATTCCGTACGCTCTCTTGGAACGAGCTGGCTCATGAAGTGCGCCGTTTGGCTGCCGGATTGCGACGAGCAGGGTTGCTGCCTGGCGATCGCGTCGTCCAAGTCTCCGAAAATCGCTACGAATGGATTCTGGTCGATCTGGCCGTGCATCTGGCTCGTGGCGTTCACGTGGCGGTGCATGCCACGCTTTCGTCGGCCCAGATCGTACACCAAATTGCCGATAGCGAAGCGAAAATCGTGCTGCTATCGACCGCCAATCAGGCCGATCGGCTGGCGGTCAAAGGCCTCACTCTGCCGCGTGGCCTGCAATTCTATTGCTACGAATCGACCGAAGCCGAAATCGGCGGCCAACCCGTTTTGCCCTTCACCGAATTGTTCGGCGGCATCGGCAAAGACGCTACGCAGCCAATTGTCGATGAAGCGCTGCGCGAGACCAAGTCCGGCGATCTAGCCACCATTCTCTACACCTCCGGCACCACTGGCGAAGCCAAAGGCGTGATGCTCAGCCACGGCAATCTCACCAGCAACGCCATCGCCAGTTGCAATGCGTTTGAAACTTCGATCGAAGATATCCGCCTCGCCTGGCTGCCGTTTTCGCACATTTTTGCCCGCACCTGCGATTTGTACACCTGGCTGTTCCGCGGCTCGCAATTGGGCCTGGCTGAAAACCGCGACAAGATTATCGCTCACTGCCATTCGCTGCATCCGACGTTGCTGAATGGCGTACCGTATTTTTTCGAGAAGGTCTATTGCCACCTGCGCGACAACGGAAAAATCGGACCGACGAAACCCGGCGGCCCCACGCATTTGCAAGAACTTCTCGGCGGCAACATGCGGGCGTGCTGTTCCGGCGGCGCGGCGCTGCCCAGTCACGTGGCCGAATTCTTTTGGCAAGAGGGCGTGCCGCTGGTGCAAGGCTACGGCTTGACCGAATCGTCCCCCGTCATCACCACGGCTACGCCTATTCACAACAAAATTGGCACCGTCGGCCGCGCGGTGGAAGACGTGGAAGTGAAAATCGCCGACGATGGCGAAATCCTGACGCGCGGACCGCTGGTCATGCTCGGCTACTGGCGTCGACCCGATCTTACCGCAGAAGTCATCCGCGACGGCTGGTTGCACACCGGCGATCTGGGTGAACTCGATGCCGACTGCTACCTTCGCATTACCGGCCGCAAAAGGGAACTCATCGTCACCGCCGGCGGCAAGAACATCGCGCCGGTGTTTCTCGAAAGTTTGCTCTCCGAAGAGCCGTTGATTCATCAAGTCATCGTCATCGGCGACGCCCAAAAATATCTCACGGCGCTGATTGTCCCCAACCCTGACACGCTGCGGGCGGAAATCATTTCAAGGCGAATTCCGGTCACGTCCGCAGCCCAGGCCCTGGTGCATCCGGCGGTGCTGGAACTGTATCGCCAGCAAATCGACGTCCGCCTGGCCGCCGTCTCGCAGTGCGAACAAATTCAACGCTTCGCGCTCTTGCCGCGAGGTTTCACCGCAGAACAAGAAGAGTTAACGCCAACACTGAAACTGCGGAGGAAAGTGATCCAAGAACATTTTGCCGCCGAAATTGCAGCCCTTTACGCCGATTGAGGAAGCCGGCGTTGCTTTTCGGGATATAATTTACCGCGGTTTACGTGGCCGCGTCTCTCCGAGACGCGATTGCCAGTCTCAGAGAGACTGCACTACTGGGCAATTCACGGTTCATCTTTTAAATCACAATTCCCGTTCAAACTCCGCAAAGAACCATCCATGCCAGATCCTCTGCGACCCCCTGCGTCCTCTGCGGTTAAAAAATCCGCATCACTCCAGCACGACGGCAACGGGGCGGGCGAAACCTCCTTCGCCGAAACCGCCATGAAGCTGGGCGGCAAAAGTGCCGAGGAAGCCCGGCGGATGGGCGCGGTCGACAAAGCCGACGATCAGGTTGAATCGATGTTCGCGGCCCGGTTTCAAACGGTCAACAGTCCCATCCATCGGGCCATTTGGGAAAGAAGTCTGCCGGTCGAATTGTTCGCCAGCCCGCTGCCGCAAACGCCGTCGGATGTCGATCGCGTCATGCAAAAGTCGCTCGATGCTGTTCGTCGTCATCGCGAAGCCGGCACGCTCTTGGATCAAAACAAGAAAATTACCGATCGGGTTTTGAACGATCTCGCCGCGGCCGGCTATTGGGGGTTGCTCGTCGACAAAGATCACGGCGGCAGCGGCGCGCCGTTTTCATCGTTCGCGCCGTTCCTGACCCGCATGGCGATGATCGACCCCACAGTGGCTGGCTTGGCCTCGGTCCACGGCTGCATCGGCGCCGTCGATCCGGTCCGCACGTTCGGCACGCCAGAACAAAAACAACGTTTCTTGCCGAAGCTAGCCAGCGGCGAGCATCTCTCCGCCTTCGCACTGACCGAGCCCGGCGCAGGTTCCGATCTCACCGCTCTGCGAACCCGTGCCGATCGGGCTGGCAACGAGTTCGTCGTCAACGGCGAGAAACTGTTCATCACCAACGTCGTGCCCGGCCGCACCATTGGGCTGGTCTGCTTGATCGAAGATCGCCCCGCCGTCTTGATCGTCGACCTGCCGAATGCAAGAGAACGAAAACTTCCAGCTTCGCAAATACGGCCTGTACGCGCTCAAGCACACGTTCAACCAGGGCATCATCTTCCAAGATTTCCGCGTGCCGGCAGAGAATCTGCTCACCCCGCCGCGCGGCGACGGTTTGACGATCGCCTATCACGGCCTGAACCTCGGCCGTGTGGCGCTCTGTGCCAATGCCGCCGGGGCGATGCGGCTGATGATGGCCAGCATGATTCCCTGGGCCCAGCTTCCGCCGCACTTACGGCGAAGAAATCTCTCACCGCGAATTGGTGCAGCGCCGGCTGGGTCGCCTGGCCGCGCTCATTGTCGGTTGCGATGCACTGGTGCAATGGTGCGCCGGACTGTTGGATCAAGGCTATCGTGGCGAGATGGAGTGCATCATCGCCAAAATTTTCGGCAGCGAAGCACTGAAGGAAGCCGCGGTCGATTTGTTCATGAAAACCCACGGCGGGCGTTCGTTCCTGCACGGCCACATGCTCGGCGACAACGTCCACGAGTTTCTCGCCCCCTGCATTTACGAAGGCGAAGGCGAAATGCTCGGCATGGCGTTTTTCAAATCGCTCGTCAAACAGCACGGCATGAAGTTCTTCGAGCCGATCGGCAAGGCACTGGCCGCCGTCGGCATCAAGAAACCCAATCCGCTGAATCCCGCCCACGCCTGGGCATTGCGAAAAGTAATCGGCCCGTATTTCAAGTGGATGCTCGGCCAAAACTTCGCCCGCAAGTCGCGCTCGCACCTGCCCGAGAACATGCCGAGCGATTTACGCACCCACGCCGAATTCGCCGCCGATTGGCTGCAGCGCTCGCCGCTGTTGATCGACGGCGTGATGCGCAAACATCAACTGGCCTTGGCCGACCGCCAATGCCGCATGGCCTACCTCTCGCAGCAAATTCAAGACACGGTCACCATTCTGTGCACCAGCTTGTACGCCGCGCAATCAACCGACGAAGTGGTCCGCGCCGCCGCCGACGTGCTGTGCCAGGACCTCACCCGCAAACTCACCGGCAAGCCCCCCAGCGACCGCTACTTCCGCACTGTCACCAAACTGGGCGAAACCATCGCCACCGGCGGCTTCCAATCCATCGCCGGTTTGCATCCTGATGAAATCCTGATGCCGTACGATCGGTAGCTGCTTTTCGTCTCTACGAGGCTGGAAAACCGACGCCGGACACCGTACGCTGAGTAAAGGATTATCACCGTGCGATTTGCGGTAGAGATAACCATTTCATCCCAATGCACTCTGAAGATTGCGGAACTTGGCGCTACCTCCGAGAACGATGGGCCAATTTTGCCGCCCTTGACACAGACACCCGGCAACAATGGTGGTTTCGAGGTCAGGGTGATGCGAAATGGGAATTGAGAACCACTTTGGATCGACGATTCAAATTCCAAAATGACAATGAACGTGACGATTTCGTACGCGAGCTGCATGCCGAATTCAAGCGCGAGCTTCTCCATGTAGGCGATGAACGCGTTCTTGCATTGGAAGGCGAGGCAATTGAGCTGTTCGCGCAACATCATGGGCTTCCATCTCCTTTGATGGATTGGACAGAATCGCCGTATGTGGCATCTTATTTTTGCATTTGAGGACGCTATTCGTTTAGGTTCGGCCAATGCTTGCATTTGGGCTTTTAGTAGAGCGCGTTTTGATCCTGAGGCAATCAATGTGGAACTGATTGAAAACTCTGACGGACTGAAATTCAATCAGCGTGCCCTGCACCAACGCGGTGTTTTCATTCGAGTTTCAACAGTTGCAGATTCACTTTCCAATCTCCTATCCGATGCTCTTCTCAAAATTGTCATTCCAGCAACCGAAGCCAAGCATGCTCTTATCGATCTCGAACTAATGACCATCAATGCAACATATTTGTTTTCAGATGAGGAGGCTGCTGCCAGAACCGCTGCGCTGCGGCTTGCCTTACGGAGGATTTAAGATGTCTACGAGTTTTTCGTGGGACCCCCCCCCGCTTGATAAAAAAGATGAGGAATTGGTTCGGGCCTATCAAAAGATAGGGCGACCGGTGGACGATCTCCCATATACTGAGGAATTCAATCACCTAGTGGAAATTGCCGGTGCTGATCGATCTAGCGATGAAGACAAGAGAAGCATCTTCAAGAGATTGCTGACTCTCCGAAAACAAGGTCGTCTGCCGCGAGTTACTTCATCGTCGACGTAAATCGGTCTATGCCACATTTCGCCGTCATTCTAGCTGCCGCCGGCAAAAGCAGCCGCTTTGCTGACAAGAATTACAAGAAGCCGTATGCACCGCTGGCGGGCCGGCCCGTGTGGTTGCATTCGGCAGAGAAGTTTTTGGCGCGCAAAGATGTGCCGCAGTTGGTGCTGGTAATTTCGGCGGAAGATCGCGAATATTTTATGTCGAAGTTCGGCGCCAACGTGGCGATTTTGGGCATCGACGTGATCGATGGCGGCGCCGAACGGGCCGATTCGATTCAGAAAGCTTTGGAACGTGTGAAGCCGGAAATCGACTTTGTGGCGGTTCACGATGCGGCCCGGCCGTGCATTGTCGATGAATGGATTAGCGAAATTTTTTCGACAGCAGCGAAGACGGGAGCGGCGATTCCCGCCCTTGCGGTTGGCGGCACGCTCAAGCGAGTTTCCGGCGGCACGATTGTGGAAACGGTTCCGCGCGACGGGCTGTGGGAAGCACAGACTCCGCAGGTGTTCCGCCGCGAATTGCTGGCGAAAGCGTACGCCCAGCGCGGCGGCTTCCAGGCCACCGATGACGCCCAGTTGGTGGAGCGACTGGGGCACAAAGTTTCGATTGTGCCGGGCTCGCCGATTAATTTGAAGATTACCACACGCGAAGACTTACGGCTGGCGGAAAACGCTTTGAAAGCATTGCCGAAGCCGAAACTCGGCGGCGCGGCCCATCCGTTTGCGGATGACGATATGTGGCGATAAGCGATAGGGAGTGTGCAGTGCAGCGGCGGGCCTGTGGCCCGCGATTTGAAGTCACACAAAAACGAACAAGTCATTATTGCGCGATGCAAGACATTATTGCCGATTTACGTTGGCGCGGGCTCGTTCATCAAACCACCGACGATGCGCATTTGGCTGCTTGGCTGAACGAGAAGCCACGCACGCTGTATGCCGGGTTCGATCCGACGGCCGACAGCATGCACGTCGGCCACATGTTGCCGCTGCTGATGCTGCGGCGGTTTCAGCGGGCCGGGCATAAGCCGATTGCACTGGTTGGCGGCGCGACGGGAATGATTGGCGACCCCAGCGGCAAAAGCGAAGAACGGAATCTGCTTTCGGTCGAGGCACTGCGGAAAAACGTCGAAGGCATGGCCGCGCAGATGCGCCGGTTTCTCGATTTCGAAGCCGGCGGATCGAATGCGGCCCGGCTGGTCAACAATTTCGACTGGATGAGTAAGTTCAGCTACCTGGATTTTCTGCGCGACGTTGGCAAGCATTTCCCGGTGAATGTGATGCTGGCGAAAGATTCTGTCAAAGGCCGGCTCGATCGAGAAAGCGGCATCAGTTACACCGAGTTCAGTTACATGCTGCTGCAAGCGTACGATTTTGTGCATTTGAACCTACAGCACGGCTGCGAACTGCAGATCGGCGGCAGCGATCAGTGGGGCAATATTACCGCCGGCATCGATCTGGCGCGCCGCATGCACAGCGTGCAACTCTACGGGCTGACGAATCCACTGCTGACCAAGAGCGACGGCGCCAAGATGGGCAAGACCGAGAGCGGAGCGGTCTGGCTTTCGCCGCAGCGCACCAGTCCGTATCAGTTTTATCAGTATTGGATCAACACCGCCGATACCGACGCTGATACGTGTCTGAAGTTCTTGACGGAGCTCTCGCACGAAGAGATAGCTTCCATCTTCACTTCGGACTTCCATGACCCAGCCAAGCGTGAAGGTCAGCGCCGGCTGGCGGAAGAAGTCACTCGACTTGTCCACGGCGAGGAAGGATTGGCGACTGCACGACGGGCCACGGAGATTTTCTTCGGCGCGGAGATCAGCCAATTAAACGACGGCCAACTAGTCGCGATCTTCGCTGATGTGCCGAGCCGCGAGTTACCACGCGAACGACTATCTGGCGAAGGCTTGCCACTGATCGATGCGCGTTAGTGGAAAGCGGCCTATCGAAAAGCAAGGGCGATGCCCGCCGCACGATCCAGCAGGGCGGAGCTTATGTGAACAACCGGCGCATTACCGATCTCGATGCGAAACTTCAAGCCAGCAATCTGGCCAGCGAAACGGTCATGGTTCTGCGCAGCGGAAAAAAATCGTATGCCCTGCTGCGATTTATCGGTTAATGTGCCCGCTGCCTGGTGTCTAAGTGCTTGTGGGGAGTGGGGTAGAAATGCAAACGCGGCGTTAGAAACGCTGCACTAGCATGAACACCAGACACCAGGTGCCGGGCACATTTCCTTTGATTTCTTCATCCTTAACAATAGAGTTGCCGTCGCGGCAATCGTCTTGCATTAACACCGACCATTCCTGCCCCCACTTATAGACGCATCAGCGGCGAAAAGTTTCACGGAAAAATAAAAAACCCGGCGATTTTTAAATCGCCGGGTTCTTTTGTTAGCAAAACATTGGTCGATCGACCGTTCGCGCGACCTTCGGCCGCGGCGTTATGCCGATCAGATTGCCGATTAATACATGTCGTCGTAGCCGCCGTGGCCGGCAGCACCCTTCTTGCCCTTTTCTTCCTTCGGCTTCTCGGCGATCAGAGCGTCGCTGGTGAGCAGTAAAGTGGCCACGCTCGCAGCATTTTGCAATGCAGTGCGAGTAACCTTTGTCGGATCGATGACACCCGCCTTGACCAGATCTTCGAACTCGCCAGTGGCGGCGTTGTAACCAATGTTGCCTTTGGCCTCAATCACTTTTCCGCAAATTACCGAGCCATCCTGGCCCGCGTTTCGAAGCAATCATCGTTAGCGGAGATCGGCTGGCCCGCACGACGATGTTGTAACCAACTTCTTCATCATGCTCCAAACCTTCCGGCTTGAGCGAGGCTGCTGGCCCGCAACAGGGCCACGCCGCCGCCAGGCAAAATGCCTTCTTCGACGGCTGCCCGCGTGGCGTGCAAAGCATCTTCGACCCGAGCTTTCTTTTCCTTCATTTCGCTTTCAGTGGCAGCACCCACGTTCACTTTCGCCACGCCACCGGCGAGCTTCGCCAGCCGTTCTTCGAGCTTCTCGCGATCGTAATCGCTTGTGGAAGACTTCGATTTCGCTTGCGAATTCGCTTCAATGCGGCCTTTGATTTCGCTGCTCTTGCCAGCACCTTCAATGACCGTCGTGTTGTCTTTGTCGACAATCACTTTCTTGGCGCGGCCCAAATCAGCCAATGTCAAGTTTTCCAGCTTAATGCCCAAGCTTTCGAACACGGCTGTGCCGCCCGTCAGAATCGGCAATATCTTCCAGCATCGCTTTGCGACGATCGCCATAGCCCGGCGCCTTGACGGCGCAAACTTGGAACGTGCCGCGGAGACGATTGATCACCAGCGTGGCGAGCGCTTCACCCTCCACTTCCTCCGCAATGATCAACAGCGGCTTGCCGGCATTCACCACCTGTTCCAAAATCGGCACCAACTTCCTTCACGTTGGCGATTTTCTTCTCGTACACCAAGACGTAGGCATCGTCCAGCTCGCATTTCATCTGCTGCGGATTGGTGACAAAATACGGCGACAAGTAACCGCGGTCGAACTGCATGCCTTCGACCCATTCGATTTCGGTCTTCAGGCTCTTGCCTTCGTCGACGGTGATGACGCCATCTTTGCCGACGCGTTCCATGGCATCGGCCAGAATGCTGCCAATTTCGGGATCATTGTTTGCCGCAATCGAGGCCACCTGGGCCATTTCCGTTTTGCCTTTGATCTTGATCGACATTTTCTGGAGCTTATCGAAAATGTCGGCCACGGCCTTTTCGATGCCGCGCTTCATTTGCACCGGATTGACGCCGGCGACCACGGCTTTCAGGCCCTCGTTGAAGATTGCCTCGGCCAGCACGGTGGCCGTGGTCGTGCCGTCGCCAGCCACGTCGCTGGTTTTCGAAGCCACTTCACGCACCATTCGAGCGCCCATGTTTTCATAAACGTCTTCCAGGTCGATTTCCTTAGCCACGGTCACGCCGTCTTTGGTGACGGTTGGCGAGCCGAAGCTCTTCTGCAAAATCACGTTGCGACCTTTAGGGCCCAGCGTCACTTTCACCGCGCGGGCCAACTTCGAAACTCCGCGACGCATTGCTTCGCGGGCTTCCTGATCGAATGCCATCATTTTAGCCATGTCTAATAAACTCCCATTTCGTATGGATGATGTTTTGAATTACCACAGAGACACGGAGTCACGGAGCAACAAGAATCACTGAGCAGAGAATCGATAAGGAATCCAGGAATGCAGGAAAGGGAATTGCTTGATCGCAAAGTCCCCAAATTCCTCCTGGTTTCCTGGCTTCCTTATGAAATCCTTTGCCCCCTCCGTGTCTCCGTGACTCCGTGGTGAAAAATCTTAATCGTCAATCACCGCTAAAATGTCTTCTTCGTGCATCAAGAGCAATTCCTGGTCGCCAATTTTGAATTGTTCACCGGCATAGCTGGTGAAAAGCACGCGGTCGCCGGACTTCACCTGCAGCGGCTTGCGGGTGCCGTCATCGGTGAGTTTCCCGTCGCCGACACTGATCACCGTGCCACGTGCTGGTTTATTCTTGGCCGTGTCGGGCAGCAGAATGCCGCCCTTGGTGCTTTCGATTCCGATTCCTCACGCTCGACCACCACGCGGTCGCCCAACGGTTGCAAACGAACTTTTCCTGCGCTCTTCTGTGTCTTGGGTTTCGTTGCCGTCGCACTCATTGCCTACTCCAGAAAAATATTTGGAAAACGGGGAAAACGGGGGTAAACCGTCTTAAACGGTGAAAAACGGCTGAAAACGGTTCGACGGCGATTTCGGGATTACAAACGGGATTACCACTCAGCGATTCGACATTGCTGATCCCAGGTTGATCCACCGCAAACACTCCCATCGCCTGCCAATCGGCGCAGACAGCGATCCGGTGGCCGATGTTTAAGCAAGCCGTGCGCCATCGCCCAAAAGTTCAGACTTAAACCTTTACTGCACAATAATTTTCGACTGAATCGCAGACCGATCGCTCAGTCCAGGTCGCTCTGGGGCAACCCTGCCAAAACGGCACCGGGCAGACCGTACGACGGATCGCAAAAATCGTTGGCAAGCCCGTTCCGAACAATTCACCGGCGCAATCGTGGCGCTACGCGAATGAGCACAAGATTGTGACGAAATCGGCAAATAAAGAATGTTTTTGCTGACCGCCACCAAAAGATTGACATGACCTTGGTTCGCGGGTAAAAGCCCACTAGGCAGGGGGCACCCACACATAACGGCAACGCGGTGCGGAAACAATCTAAAACCGGCGACCCGTTTATGCTTTGTGGTAGCCTCTCGCTGCCGGTTTGCGACTTTTCTGTGATGGGCTGCAAAATGCTTGACATGGCCAAATGCACAGCCCATTCTGATGGTGGTCAACCCTGCGGAGTGCTGCCGGTTCGGGCGACCGAGGTTTTCGGTGCGTCGCGACGGGCCTAAATCGGGAGGGACGCTAATGCGATTCGTCCTGCTTGTCAGCGTGGTCGTGGGTGGGTTGATTTGTCGGTCGAACGCGGCACTGGCCCAGGTGCCGATCGGTTCCGGCAATATCACGACGATCGCCGGTTCAGCCCTCTCGGGCTACTCGGGAGACGGCGGACTGGCGACGGACGCTGCGCTGAATTACCCGCAGGGAGCGGCCATCGGCCCTGACGGTGCTCTGTATTTCACCGACCGTTTCAACAACCGAATTCGCCGCGTCGACGCTGTCACGGGAACGATCAGCACCATTGCCGGCGACGGCACGCAGGGGGATGAGTATCAATTGCCGGTCAACACGGGGGACGGCGGCCCGGCCACGCAGCGCTTCGTTCGGCGACGTCTGGAGCGTGGCCGTCGATCCGGCGCAAACATCCTGTACCTGGCTGACGACAGCAACAACCGCGTGCGGCAGGTGGATCTGTCCACGGGAACGATTAATGGGTTTGCCGGCGTGGGACCTTACTATCCATTCTCCCCGGTCATTGGCGAGCGCGGAGACGGTGGTCCGGCGACCGGCGCCTGGTTCGCCCCGTTCGTCTACGGCGTCGCCGTCGGGCCGAGCAACAATGTGCTCATTTCGTCCGGGAGTCGCGTCAGCCAGGTCGATGGCTCGACCGGCATTATCGACAGGATCGCCGGGCTGCCTTATTCGGGGACCGGGGGCATGTCCGATATTTCGGCATTCACGGGGGACGGCGGTCCCGCCTCGGCCGCGACATTCGTGCTTCCCTGGAACTTGAAGGTGGACGCGGCGGGGAACATTTTCGTCATTGATATCGGCGGCAACGTCAGCACCGGCTTCGAACCACCGCGGGTCCGTGAGATCGACGCCGCCACGGGGATCATCCATACGATCGCCGGCGGAGGAGTGAATCCACCGGGGACGGGCCCGGCCACCAGCGCCGACCTGACTGGATTGCTCGACGTGGCCGTGGATAACGCGGGTTCGATGTACCTCGCCACGTACTCCCAGGTGTTCAAGATGGACCTGTCCAGCGGGCAGCTCAGCCCGTTCGCCGGGACGAGCTCAGCCGGGTTCGCCGGCGACGGCGGGCCGGCCACACTGGCGCAGTTCCAAGATATTACCGCGCTGACGGTGGCCCCCGGCGGCGGATTACTTATCAGCGACTCCGGGAACAGTCGCATCCGGTTTGTCGGTCCGCAATCGGTCGACCTGACGAATAGCCAGCAGACTGAAATTCACCTGCCGTGGATCAACTCGGTTAGCGGCTCGGTCAGTGTCAACGGCAACACGGCGGCGACGAGCATCGACGCTAGTTCACTGACGAATGTTGGCGGCGGGGTCAGCGTCAACGGCAACACGGCGGCGACGAGCATCGACGCTAGTTCACTGACGAATGTTGGCGGCGGGGTCAGCGTCAACGGCAACACGGCGGCGACGAGCATCGACGCTAGTTCACTGACGAATGTTGGCGGCGGGGTCAGCGTCAACGGCAACACGGCGGCGACGAGCATCGACGCTAGTTCACTGACGAATGTTGGCGGCTCGGTCAGTGTCAACGGCAACACGGCGGCGACGAGCATCGACGCTAGTTCACTGACGAATGTTGGCGGCGGGGTCAGCGTCAACGGCAACACGGCGGCGACGAGCATCGACGCTAGTTCACTGACGAATGTTGGCGGAAATGTCGATGTGAACGGCAATAATACGGCGACCGCAGTTATGCTTGGCTCCGCGACGACGGTGAGCGGCAACATGGACGTCGAAACCTCCAGTCAGGGAACCGTCGATTTCTCCGGCGTCGCCGTGCAAGGGGACAGCAGCGTATCCGCTAAGGGCGCGACGACGCTGATGGGGCAAACCGCGGGCGGTTCAACGGAGGTCACGCTCGTCAATGGATCGGCCTCGATGACCGCGATGCTCCCCGCCGACACATTTACGACGCCCGTCCAATACGCACTCCATCAAGTCACCGGCAGCGACCTCGATCCGCAGGCGGGATCCTCGGGGGCAACCGTCGATCCGGTCGCCGCGTATCAGTTGTCGTTCGACGCGGTGAGCCTCAATGAGCCGGCGAGCGTCACGCTGGAGATCATGCTCGACCAACTGCCGGACGCCGATCGCATGTCCCTTCTCGCGGCCCTCGACGACCACCTCCTGACGCTGGCCGTCAAAGGGGATCAGCCCGACAGCCAGTACCTGTTATTTCGCTCGCGCCGAAGGAACCGATCCGATCCTCGATCAAACGGTGCGGCTCTTGGAGTTCGACGCCCAAGGCATGCTCTTACCGTTTGATTCCATGACGGACCCCGCCCTGTTGCGGTTCGAGGCGCTGGTGAGCCACTTTTCAACGTACGCCGTTGCGTCGTTCACGGCAGTCCCAGAGCCGGGGGCGATTGCGCTTCTCGCGACCGGTCTTCCCCTGCTCGTCTGGCGGCTGCGCCGGCGCCGGGCGTGACGCCACCGCCGACGCAATCAATTTGAACCGCGATCAGCCAATTGCTGAAACGGTGAAGTCACGAAAGAAGAAAAAAGGGGGGGGAAAGGGGTCAGAACTAATTACTGCGCCCCCTTAACAAATCGCCTCACTCTTCGCCATAACAAAGTTCCTGCCACCTTTTCTTCCCCCGAACCGGACAAGAATCCGAATTGATAGGCCCTTGGATGATGGCGCGGGCGGTGATGTAAAATTGAATGTCACACGACGACTGCGAAGCCGCGCGCCATCAAATTGACTCTGCCGGAGAATGCGCGCAAAAGTCGAAAAATTCAGGGGAAAACGACGATTTTCGTCTCCAGCGCGGGTGGCCCCGATCCAGCCGGAGGCGTATCGGGGTCGCGCCAGCGACCAGAGGCGTTCACCGGTCGTTACCTGGCTGCGGATTACAAATCCTGACCAAGCAGCTCTTGTCGCCGCAGCGACCCGGACATTTGTCTGATTCTATGAAAGAGGGGCCAACCGTGAACCCAGCGAGTGGACCCTGCTGGCCGCCGGCAGCGCCTCGCTTCTCGCCTTTCGCCGCCGGTTTTCTCGATCGGTGACGCCTGGCCGATCAAGTTCGAGCTGAATTCGACTACGGCGCGGTGGGGCCTCCCGCTGGGCTGCCCAAACGATAAATGGCGTAAGAGCCATTTTTGAACACCGGCTGGAGCGAAAGCCGGGGCATATCGGGAAGCAGCTCGATAATGGCGTATTGCGCCCCGTATTTGCCGGCCAATTCCTGCAAGCGGCTGGCGCCGGCTTCGGCCAGCGAAAGTCGCCACGGTTTGGCGACCGTGGGCTGATCGGCCCCGAAGATTTCTCGCATCCGAGCGCACCACTCGACCACGCTGGCAGCATCCTGCGGCATGTCTTTCCACGTGGCTACCTCGTCACGGCCGGCATACCACTTGAAGGTCGCAGAATTGCGCGGCGTGATGAAAACCGTGCCCGGCGGAGTATTTTGGGCGGCCCAGCGACAAACGTCCCGCCAATCGTCGGGCACAACGAACTTATCGGAACGCGAATTCACACGTCCCCACGCTTCCGGCAACCACGGCTGGTGGCGGACCTGGTTCCAAAGATCATAGGCCGACAACACCAGCAAAGCGGCGAGCAGCCAACGAGCGAGAATCCGCCGGAGGGCAAACAGATTCAACAAAAATTGCATTCCCACGATGGCGACGCCGCACGGCACAAGGATGTCGGAAAGACGAAACCAATACAGCCGCAGCGCCGAGGCCGCGCAATCGGGGGCCAACGCCGCGAGCCAGCCCAGCAGAAAGCCGACCGCAGAGATTCCCATTGCCGCGGCGATGAAACGCCGGAGGCGGCGATCGCCAACACTAGCCGAAGTTTGCACACACAGCAAAATAAACAGCGCCCATAAAAGCAGCTGCCGTGGCACATAGCCTGTGGCAAATGCCGTGGAGAGCATATGGTGTGGCAGCCGTTCGAAGACTTGAATTTTGTCGGCGGTCACGACGGTTGTCCAATCGACGTTGGCATTCATTCGCCAGGCGAAAAAGAGTCCCGGCGCTGCCAGCAGCGCGAAGCCGCCAATTGCCGGCAGCATTGTGGTTAGCGGCGGTCGGCACCTCGGCGATGCAATCCAAACGATGCCCAAGCAGATGGCCGCCCAGCCGCCGACAACCACGTGAAACGAGGTCGCGATTCCTAGCAGCAACCATGCGACATTCCATCGACCACTCACCAGTGCTTGTAGCGACCACAAAACCAACGCCCATGCGAATCCTTTGGCTTCCACACCGCCGATAATCCATTCACCCGCCATGTGCGTTTGCTCGGTGAGCAACGCAAATACCTCAGCCGACAAAACTGCAATCCACGGCCGCGAGACGACTGAAAAACTCAACCCGTGCCAGGCAATCGCCAGCAGCAACCACGTGACGATGCGGCCGATCCAAGCCATTGCGTCCAGCGACAGACCAAGCTTTGAAAGCCAGCCGAACGCCCAGTAATACACGAGGTGCGCATCGCCGGTATTACAGAAAAAGTCGTGAGCGAAGGCGTCGTGATTCCAAAAATGAACGGCTTTGATGACATAGCCGGTTTCGTTGACGTCCGGTGTCGGCCACGCGCCGTGCAAGAAAAATACGAGAAATACAAGCGCGATTTCGACGAGGGTGCGCCAAATTGATAAGCGCTTGACCATCAGCATATCGTTTTTCGACGTCGCGTCTGAAATCGGCATGGATTGCTGGTTCGACTGTGAATTGAACTTTACCGCGACTGCTAATGAAGAACTCCATTCCCTTTACGGTCGGGGCTCGCCAGCGATTCGGCGATTCTACACTCCGATCTCCCACTCTCCGCATTCTGCACTGCACCGTGTCCCTTGCCAACTGTCGTCGCCGAGCCCTATATTCGCAGTGGCATAGAATTTACGCTCCAGTCCAGCCTATCTTGGGGATTCGCTCGTGGCCAAATCTTCGCCCGGCCAGTTGCTGCGTGATGCGGTGGCAGATGCTACGATCCAAGTGCCCGGTGCGTTCAACGCGCTGGTTGGCAAGTTGATCGAGCAGTCTGGCTACGACGCCATGTATCTGTCTGGAGCGGCGTTCTCGACCGGCGTTTTGGCGCTGCCCGACGTGGGGTTGTTCACGTTGAGCGAATTGGTCGAGCAGACCAGGAATTTGACGCGCAGCGTCAGCATCCCGGTCATCGTCGATGCCGATACTGGCTTCGGCGAACCGATCAACGTGGAACGAACCGTGCGCGAACTCGAAGCCGCCGGCGCGGCCGCCATTCAGCTGGAAGATCAACGGTTGCCCAAACGCTGCGGCCATCTGTCGGGCAAAGCATTGGTTGAGTCTGCCGAGATGGTTGCCAAAATTCGCGCCGCAGTCAGCGGCCGGCAAGACCTGAGTCTGGTAATTATTGCCCGCACCGATGCTCGCGGCGTCACGTCGCTGGACGATGCCGTAGCCCGAGCGAAAGCGTATTTGGCGGCCGGCGCCGATTGGATTTTTCCGGAAGCATTGCGTGGGCCGGAGGAATTCGAGCGGTTCGCCCGAGACGTTGACGCGCCGCTCGTGGCGAATATGACTGAGTTCGGCAAAAGTCCACTCATCTCGCTCGACGATTTGGCGAACCTTGGCTATGCCGCGGTGTTGTATCCGGTCACGATGTTCCGCGTGGCCATGCGCGCGGTGGAAGCGGCGTTGGCGGTACTGGCCGACGAAGGGACGCAGGAAAGTTTGCTCGATTTGATGCAAACGCGGCAGGAATTATACGATTTGTTGGGCTATGCAGGCTATGAAGACCGCGATCGACGGTACTTTGGGGGAACAAATGGTGAATGACCAATCAATTTTCAATCACCAAACAGATGATATCGATACCTTGGTTTGGTAATTGTCCCTGGTAGTTTCACTCTTGATTGGAGTTTCGCCATTCCCCTCAACGAGTCTCATTCATGAACGAACTCCCCTATCATCCCGGCCTCGAAGGTATTATCGCAGGCGAAACGGCGATTAGCACTCTTGCCGATGGGCTTTCGTATCGCGGCTATCCGGCAGAAGAACTAGCCCAGCATGCAACATTTGAGGAAGTGGCGTATCTGATTCTGAACGGCGACTTACCCAGAGCCGACCAGTTGACAGCATTCAATGACCGGCTGCGCAATAATGCGCCGGTATCGAAAGAACTGATCGACATCCTGCGCCACATTCCGCCGAAGGCCGACATGATGGATGTGATGCGCACCGGCGCGAGCCTGCTTGCCCATTGGGATCCCGATCAGAGTGACAACCGCCGAGATGCCAATTTGCGGAAGGCGGAACGTTTGTTGGCACGGCTGCCGGTGATCATGGCCGCGCGGCATCGGCTTGTCCAAGGAAAAGAGCCCGTTGGGCCTGACAAGCATTACTCGTTCGCGGAAAACATCCTGCGGATGCTCCGGCGCCGCGATCCAAGCCCGGCTGCGGTAAGGGCACTGCAAGTTTCGTTGATCTTATATGCCGAGCATGAATTCAACGCATCTACTTTTACGGCCCGCGTAATTGTTTCCACGCTCTCTGATTTGTACTCCGCAGTCACCGGCGCCATTGGGGCGCTCAAAGGTCCACTGCATGGCGGAGCGAACGAACGGGTTTTAGAAGTCCTCGATCAGGTGGGCTCGGCCGACAAAGCGGAGGCCTGGATTCGCGAAGCTCTGGCCCGAAAAATGCGCATCATGGGCTTCGGTCATCGGGTCTACAAAGACGGCGACCCACGGGCGGCGTTCGTCAAGCCGCTGTGCCTGCAATTGGCCAAGGAAACCGGCCATCTCGACATGGAAGCCATGGCCGACACAATTGAGCGGATTATGATCGAGGAAAAGAAGCTGCGGCCGAACGTGGATTGGCCCAGCGCTCGGCTGTATCACTACTTGGATTTGCCGGTCGAGCTTTATACGCCCCTTTTTGTGGTCAGCCGTGTGGTAGGTTGGAGTGCCCACATAATGGAGCAATTAGAACATAACCGTTTGATCCGGCCGGCGGCGAATTACACAGGGCACGGCAAACGAGAATGGGTGCCGGTGAAGCAACGATAAGCAACACATGAAAATGCAGGAGGCGACTCCTGTCACCGAATTCGGTGGCGATTCCATCGGCGACGGGAATCGCCTCCTACAAATAGCAAAAGTTCCTACATGTCTTCTGACAAGCCACTCACCGAAGACGAATACTTGCAGCGTGAATCGCAATTGGCGCAAGAAGCGCTGCTTCGATTGCGCGGCGAGATTCAGCAGTCGCTGGTTCGCTCCGCCGATTTGGGTGCGTGGACTGAACGTTTTCCGTTGCCCGTCATCGGCACCGCCGCGGTTTCCGGTCTGGCCGCCGGTTGGGCACTGGGATGCAGCCTCCGCGGATCGAAGCACGAAGCCGATGTTGAGAGTCAATTGGCCGATGGCGTCGGCCAGGCGACATCGGATGGATCCACGACAGAGCAATCTGGCAAGTCCCATCCAGCAAGTTGGCTCATCGGCGGTCTGGGCACGCTTGCCGGTGCACTAGCATCAGCGGCGGTCGGCGCTGCAAGCGAGGCGGTCGTGGACGTCGTGAAAGATACCGTTCGCGATACGCTGCGCCCGAACACTAGTGCATCGCAATCAGTGAATGGCGATGCAGAGGCCCGACCGTCAAAACATCAAACGAAATAAAAACACGCTAACTCTTCGACTCTTCGACTTTGCGAATCTGCGATCCCTGATCTGCGATCATGATCCAGCGGCCGGCTCCTTTGGTTCGCGCAATTTCGAGCAGTCGCCCGCCGAGGGCTACGTCTTCGATCGCCAGCCCGACTGATTTGAAAAGCGTCACGCTTTGCCGATTGTTGCGTGCCACGGATTTGCCGGCAACCACGTCGGCCAGATTTACAGCACGCGACCAATCGAACGCTCCTTTTTCCAACGCATCGGCGAAATCACCAGCTTCGATTTTGCAAGCTTCAACACTATCGCACACCACGTTGTCTGCGCGGCGAACAGTGATGGCGTCGATTTCAGCACGCCGCGGCCAGTTAGAACCGACCGCGCATACCAGCGTGCCCTCCGACAGGTCGTTGCCGTCGAACACCGGCACCGCGCTGGCCGTGGCTGTCACCACAATCGGCAAATCGTTGGCGGCTTCTTGAGGACGATCGACTGGGTGCACTTCAATGCCGAGCTTCAGGCTCATTTCAGCGGCGAAACATTCCCGTCGTGCCTGATTGCGGCTATAAACAAAGCAATGTTTAATCGGTCGGGCGATGCTGACCGCCTCCAATTGTGTGCGAGCCTGTTTTCCGGTGCCAAACAGACCCATTTCAGCGGCGTCCATGTTTGCCATCCACTCGACCGCCACCGCGGTAGCCGCGCCAGTGCGAAGTTGACCCAATCGATCGGCTTCGATCAGCGTTTCCAACTCGCCCGACTCGGCATCGTACAAACCGACGAGAAACTGTGCACCGAATTGAGTGGTTGTATAGTTTTTCCAGCCCACGAGTCCGAGATACTCCGCAGCAGCCGACAGCGAGTGCATCACGATGCCCGGCGCCTTGGCTCGCGCGCGTGGCACGTTCGTGGCCTTGCCATCAGCCCATTGGCGGAAAGCTTCTTCGACGCTTTCAATCGCCGTGCGCATGTCGAGCAGTTGTTCGACATCGCCTTCCGTGAGATAGAGGACTGCCATGTGAATGAAACGAATCGTTATTTGCTAGTGGTTAGCGCCACAATCTGTTTGAATTCATCCTTGAGTGCCGCATACAAACGCTGATAAATCGGGAACGCTTTGTCGTAAGTCGCCGCTGCCCGCCGGTCGACCGACGTTTTCGATTCAACTCGCATTGTGGCTTCACAAGCTTCTTGGACGTTGCTGAACGCTCCGGCGCCAACCGCCGCCAGCAACGCCACGCCGAACGCAGGTCCTTCTTCGGCGCTAATTGTACACACGTTTTGTCCGAATACATCGGCCTGCATTTGTCGCCAAACGCTGCTCCGTGAGCCACCGCCCGAAACTCGAATTTGGTTCACTGGAACGCGCAGCTCGCGGATAATCTCTAGACTATCACGCAGGGCATAGGTGACGCCTTCCAAAATAGAACGCACCATGTGTCCGCGGCTGTGGACCAGCGTGAGGCCGATGAAGCACCCGCGGGCGTCGGGATCGGCATGCGGCGTGCGTTCACCAGACAAGTAGGGTAGAAAAAATAGTCCGTCGCTCCCGGCGGACACTTTGGCAGCTTCTTTGATCAGCGATTCGTACTGATCGCCGCTCCTTTTTTTTGATTCTCGGTTGTGACCGTCGCACAACTGATCGTGAAACCATTGCAGGCTGCCGCCGGCTGAAAGATTCACGCCCATCAAGTGCCACTTGCCGTGAACGGCGTGACAGAACGTGTGCAATCGGCCTAGCGGATCGACTTGCACTTCATCGCTGTGCACGAACACTACACCGGACGTGCCGATGGAAGTGGAAAGCACGCCGCGGTTGACGATGCCATTACCAACCGCACCAGCCGCACAATCGCCGGCGCCGGCGACGACAACGCAATCGGTCGTTAGTCCCAACTCCGTCGCTACGGATTTCGTCAGTTTGCCAGTCACTTGTTCCGATTCATAGCACGTCGGCAACAAATCGATGTCGAGGTCCAATTTCGACAATAGCGACTTCGACCATTGGCGTTTGGGCACATCGAGCAGCAATGTGCCGCTGGCATCACTCACGTCGCTGGCAAACTCGCCGGTAAGTCGCCGGCGAATTTCGTCCTTGGGTAGCAAAACCTTAGCCGTGCGGCCGAAATTTTTCGGTTCATGATTTCGCAGCCAAAGAATTTTCGGGGCTGTAAATCCTGCCAGCGCTGGATTAGCGACCATTTTGATCAGGCTCTTTCGCCCACCGGCCAAGTGTTCGATTTCTTCACATTCCGCTGCCGTGCGCTGGTCGTTCCACAAAATTGCAGGCCGGATCACGCGATTCTGCTTATCGAGAAACACCGATCCATGCATCTGGCCAGAGAGCCCAATTGCCTTCACGTCAGCCGGCTTGAGTTTTGCTTTTTTGACCACGCCACGCACGGTATTGATGGTGGCCCGCCACCAGTCGTCCGGATTCTGTTCGCTACACAACGGCTTGGGCGTAGAGAGCGGATAGCTATCCGACGCGGAGGACAAGATTTTTCCGGCCGCGTTTATGGCGATGGTTTTCGTACCCGAGGTGCCGACATCGATGCCGAGGAAAACGCTCATTGGTTACAGCGGCAAAATCGAGGACGAAGAACGCGACAGGACCTTTGCGACGAGCCGCCGGATTTTAACGCGGGAATGCACGCGCTGAAAGTCGCCGGCTAATTGTCGGGCGTAATTCCGCGTGCTAGCCTACGGCATGGACGATCCCGCTTTGCCGCCGCCGGACTATGTACCCGCCCTACAAGAAAAGGCACCGTTGGAAATGGCATCACCCCGGCCGGTGATCGGCGATCCGCCGCCGCGGATCGTGTCGATGGCAAGCATATTTGAAGGCGGTTTGGCGGTGTTGGCCTGCGCTATCGGCTGGTTCATGACAACGCCGCCTTGGCTGCAGTTGACCTTGCGCTGGTCAGACGTTGGTTGGGGTCTCGCCGCTACTTTGCCAATGATTGCTGTCCTCTTTGCGATGCGGCGCGTGAAGCGCGGGCCGCTGGGGCAATTGAACCATGTCGTCGATACACTGGTCGCCCCGCTGTTTGGCAAGTGCAGCGTGCTGCAACTGCTTCTGATTTCAACCATCGCAGGAATTGGCGAAGAACTTCTGTTCCGCGGTGTTGCTCAACCGCTGCTGATTGCCTGGCTTGGAAAGGTTGCCGGACTGTTGATCGCCGGCGTGATTTTTGGCTTGCTGCACGCCGTCACGCCGACCTATGCGATTCTGGCCACCGTGGTTGGCATTTATCTCGGCTGGCTGGCGCTAGCGACCGGCAACTTGCTTGGACCGATCGTCGCCCACGCGCTGTACGATTTTGTCGCCCTCGTGTATCTCACCCGCGCCGGTCTTGCCAGTCTCTTGGCTGTCGCCCCCCTTGCTAAACAGCCGGCCGATGAGTTCGACCAAACGATCGGTGATGGCACACATGGCGCAACTCCTTCGTGAGTAAGCGAGAGATTCTCGATCCGCTTCTACTCCGGGCGGAATCGTATCGTGCCGGCAAATCTATGTCGAGATCGCTGTCGCTTACCGTCCAATTCACGATTTCGACGTGATTTTGAAGACGACGGCTTCCTCGCACGGGGTTTTCTCCGGCGGCTGAATCGTCAAAGAGTCCGAATCCTGAGACCAATTGACCGGCTCGTCGCTGCCGAGCAATTGAATTTGGCTGATGGCTCGATCAAGTAATTTGGAATCAGTGCCCAGCGATTTGATCTTCAGCGGTTCGGTTGGCACACCCATCGCAATGGCATACAGCGTGTCCCCCTTGGTGGTAAATCGAACATCGTTAGCCGTGAATGGCTTGCCCCGGCCCTCGTTGAAGCCCTGCGCCCGCAGCGGCGCTGCGTTCGCCAGCGCCGGGCCTTCACCGAATACTTTCCACGGCCGCGTGCCAAAAATTGCTGCTCGGTTTACATCCATCCATTTGGCGATGCCTTCGACGACGGCAATTTCATCAGAGTCAATCGTGCCGTCGCCCCGCACGGGAATACTCAAAAGCAAGTTGCCATTCTTGCTCACGATATCGGCGAGCGTGTGAATGACCGTTTTGGCGGTCTTGTACCGATGCCGCTGATAAATATTACGATCGTAGTGCCAACTGCCAATACAGGTATCGGTTTGCCAGACGTAAGGTTCGATTGTGTTGGCTTGGCCCCGTTCGATATCCCAAACCATCGTTTTGCGCTGCTGGGGATTCAAGACCTTTCCATTCAAAACGGCTTCCAGCTTTCCATCGTGCCACTGCATATTGCTGTTATAGAAATGGGCGGCAATTTTGAGTCCGGCATCGCTAATCGGATACAGCGGCAACACAGTATCGTCGAAGTACAACAGGTCGGGGTGGTATTTGTTGATTAAATCTACGGCGCGGTTGTAGAACTTGTCGCAGTAAGCAACGTCCGGAACGTTAGCGCCGTTGGTCCAATTCCAATCAAGCGGCGCCGGCTAAGCGGATGGTTTTGGGCATACAGCGCCTGCGGATCATAGCCTTCCCACCATTTGCCCATGCCATCGACTTTGGTGAGCTTGCCATCATATGGCACGCCAGCCAGCGGGCCGTTCTTGTCGGCGCCTTGCGAAGGTTCGTACCAGGTCCAGGCGTGCGAAGCATGGCTGCTAACGCCGAAACGCAGATCGTTGTTTCTAGCTGCTTTGGCCCAGTCGCCGATCAAGTCGCGCTTCGGGCCCATGTTCACCGAATTCCAAGGCTGGTACTTGCTGTCGAAGTTATCGAAGTTGTCGTGATGATTCGCCAAGGCGACGAAATATTGCGCCGGCCCGTTTGTAGAGCGCCATCAGTTTTTCAGGATCGAAGTTCTCGGCTTTCCACTGGTGAATGACGTCTTTGAAACCGAATTCCGAGGGTGGTCCATACTTCTGCACGTGCGATTTGTTCTGCGCCTGCCCTTCGATATACATATTTCGCGCATACCAGTCGCCGGCCTCGGGTTGGCACTGCGGACCCCAATGGGCCCAAATTCCGAATTTCGCGTCGCGGTACCAATCGGGGGTTCGATATTGCTCGAGCGATTCCCAAGTGGGCTCGAACTTGCCGGTTTGCATCGGCTCGTGCACTGGCGCTGACAGGTGAAGCAAACGATGGAAGAGCGGGTGCTGGCTTGTCGTCGGCAAAAACGGAGCGAAGAATACCGCCGATTGCAAACACGAGCAGTCCGCCTAGCAGCAGTAGTCTTCGTTGAATTTTGAATGTTGAGTGCATGTGAACCTTTCCAAAACGGTGTGTCTTTTTCACGATCGCAGCGTGGCAGCCCTGCGGAATGTATATGATAGCCGGACACTTGCGCCGATGAGCATAGCCACCCTGTGCCACCATAGCCGTTTCAATGACCGTCCTCAAATTGGGACGATTAGCCCCAGGATTTTTTATGCCCTCAGGCCAATTCAACGGTCCGCTAGAGCGTGCCGGCGAGTGTCGGTGGCGGATTCCGAAAAACTACAAGGCCGGCATGCGCGTCGATGGCATCATCTATGCCGACGATGTGTTGATTGAGCAGATTCGTAGCGACCAGGCGGCCGAGCAAGTCGCCAACGTCGCCACATTGCCGGGCATTCAAATGGCCAGCCTGGCGATGCCCGACATTCACTGGGGTTACGGTTTTTGCATCGGCGGCGTGTGTGCGACCGATCCGGAAGAAGGGGGCGTCATTTCGCCCGGCGGCGTGGGGTACGACATCAACTGCGGCGTGCGCATGGTGCGCACGAACTTGCAGTTCGCCGAAGTGCAGCTGCATTTGGAACCCCTGGCGAGCGAGCTGTTCGCCAACATTCCGACCGGCGTCGGCCGCGGCGGAAAGTACAAATTCAATCGCAAGGAATTGCGCAACTTGATGGCCACTGGTCCGGCCGGATTGCTGGTGCGTAATTTGGCCGTGCAGCGCGACATCGATTACACGGAAGCCAATGGCTACCTCGAAGGGGCCGATCCAGACGATGTGAGCGATCGCGCACTCGACCGCGGCAACGATCAATGTGGCACGCTGGGCTCGGGAAACCACTTTCTGGAAGTGCAAGTAGTCGATCGTGTTTTCGATGCGGCTGCCGCCCGTGCGTTCGGCGTGGCGGAAGGCGAAGTCTGCGTGATGATCCACTCCGGCTCGCGCGGCCTGGGCTATCAAGTCTGCGACGATGCTTTGCACGATCTGCGCCGCGCCGGAGAAATACGGCATCGATCTACCCGATCGTCAGTTGGTCTGCGCACCGGTCCATAGCGCCGAAGGCAAACGGTATTTGGCCGCCATGCGATCGGCTGCGAATTTCGCCTGGTGCAATCGGCAACTCTTGATGTGGCAAGCTCGCGAAGTGTTTTCCGACATCTTCGGCCGCTCGTGGCAAGACCTGGGCATGGATTTGATTTATGACGTGGCTCACAACATCGCCAAAAACGAGCAGCACGAAATCGACGGCATTCGCAAGCATGTTTGGGTGCACCGAAAAGGCGCAACCCGCGCGTTTCCGCCAGGCCATCCAGAGGTGCCCGCTCAATACCAAGAGGCCGGCCAGCCCGTTCTGATTCCCGGCGACATGGGCCGCGCCAGTTGGATTCTCGCCGGCCAGAACGGCAGCATGGAACAAACCTTCGGTAGCGCCTGCCACGGCGCCGGCCGCGTGATGAGCCGTACCGCCGCCGTGAAAGCCTCGCAAGGCCGTCGCATCGACCGCGAACTGTTTGCCAAGGGCATTATCGCCAAAGCGCGCAGTTGGAAAGGCCTCGCCGAAGAACAACCCGCCGCTTACAAAGACGTGGACAACGTCGTCGAAGTCGTCCACCGCGCGGGGCTGGCGAAAAAAGTGGCGCGACTGCGGCCGATTGGGGTGATTAAAGGGTGATTTCGCAATGGGTTGCTAGGACATCAGAAGGCATATCGCAATGGTTACAGACCGGCCAGATAATGAACTGCTCGACTGGTTGCGCGAAGCGGATCAAAACGCGATTCCGGATCGACTTGTCCGATTGAAATATGTGCACAACGTATATCCAATCGAACAGGGGACTTTCCTGTTCGGTGGACCAGTGGTTTCAGTTGCCCTGCACGAAATGCAATTGAGTTACATCTTTGGACTTGATCTTGCTTGCGTCCTGACAGCACAGGTCGTCCTCGAACATTTGCTCGACGGATTATTGGGCTTCGACGGCTCATCCGATCATGATGATTCTGGTCTGAAGGTGCTCGCACAACAGGCTCTCGATCGGGGGTATATTTCTGATCTGGAGTACGCCAACATCGAATCTTTGCGAAGGATCCGCAATCCATATGTGCATGCCCGGCCGATGATGGCCGATGGCTGCCTGATTAGACGGACAGCCGAAGCCAACATCCCAATGGAGAATGTTATTGAGCAGGACGCCCAACTGGCATTAACAACGGTGATCGGGATTCTCATTCGGCCACCATTTTCTTTGCCGACGGACCCTAGCAGCCTCCATTAAGTCCATCATTCGGTTCCGGTCTGAATCAGCGGCATCGATTTTGCTTTGACTACCATTGGGCCCCAAACCTACGGCATTTTGCCGCGCTTTTAGGCTGCGCCTGTCGCATTGCTAAGCGGATGTCCCTCGCTACCAGTTTACCGCGCGAAGTTTCCAGGCACCGCCCTGTGCTGCCAAAATTGGGCGATGGGTCTGCGCGCGGGTATTATCGGCACACGAAAATCATCGCCACGGTCGGGCCGGCGACGGAAAGCCGAGAGCGGCTGGCCAGCCTCATCAGCGGCGGGCTCGATGTCATGCGGCTCAACATGGCGCACGGCACCGGCGATTGGGTCACCGAGTTGGTCGGCCGTATTCGCGAAGTGTCGCAAGAAGTGAAGCGGCACGTGGCCGTGATGATGGATGTGAAAGGGCCGGAAATTCGCACCGGCGTTGTCAGCGAGCCGATCGATTTGCAAGCCGGCGACTTGTTCGAATTTTACACGCAGACGCCCAGCGGCGACATCCGCGGCATCGATGTGAATTATCCCGGCTTGCCCGTCGATGTTTGCGTTGGCGGCACCGTGTTGCTCGACAGCGGGCTTATTCGTTTGGAAGTGCTCGAAACTGACGAGACGCATGTACGCTGCCGCGTGGTTACGCCGGGGCTGCTTGGTTCGCGGCGGCACATCAACTTGCCCGGTGTCGATGTCAATCTGCCTTCACTGACCGAGAAGGACGATCGCGATATCCGCGTGGGAGTTGCCGCCGGCGTCGATTTTTTTGCTCTGTCGTTCGTCCGTCGCGCTGAAGACATCATGGTGTTGCGCGCGCTGCTCGATCATTTGGGCTCGAAAGCGCGGATCATCGCCAAGATTGAAGATCAAGGCGGGCTGCGAAACTTGCCGACCATTGTCAAAGCCGCCGATGCGATTATGGTGGCCCGCGGCGATTTGGGGATCGAAGTCGATTATCACACGCTGGCGCTGGTGCAGACTCGCATCGTCGATTTGTGCCTGACCGAGGGCAAGCCGGTTATCATCGCCACGCACTTGTTGGAATCGATGATCTCGGCACCCATGCCCACCCGTGCGGAAATCTCCGACATCTCCACCGCGGTGCGCGAGCGCGCCGATGCGGTGATGCTGTCCGGAGAAACAACCACGGGCCAATATCCGCTGGAATGTGTCGAAGTGATGAAGAACATTATCAAGACCATCGAGCCGACCGAAACGCGCGGCATCAACGAAGTGATTGAACTGACAGAACCAAAAGCCAAAATGCTGCGCTCGGCGGCCGTCTTGGCGCAAGAGCTGGGTCACTCCGGCATCGTCGTGTTCACGCGCAGCGGATTCTTGGCCTACACCTTGGCCGCCCTGCGCGCGGTCGGTGTGCCGATTTACGCTTTCACCGACGATGAAGCGTTGTTTCGCCAGTTGTTGCTTCCCTGGGGCGTCGAACCCTTCTTGATGCCTTTCAGCACCGATCCCGAGACAACAATTTTGGATTCGCTAGCCTATCTGAAGCGGCGCGAGTGGTGTGCCAAAGGCACCTGGCTGGTCGTCATCACCAATGCGCTGGCGCACGACAAAGTCATCGATACGATCCAGCTTCGGCAGGTAGAGTGATTTAATTCGTCGGTTCGATATGCACCGACACGTCGAAAACGCCCAGGTCGCTCGCCATCAACACGTCTTTCACTTCATGAGCGATGCGGTGGCCGTCGCGGACCGTCATGTCGCCTTTGACTTCGACGTGGATTTCGATGAAGTAACCCAGGCCGCTTTTGCGAACACGGCATTTTTCCACGCGAGCGACGCCCGGCGCACTGGAGGCGATTTCCCGGACTTTCTTTTCGATCTCATTCGGGGCGGCGACGTCGAGTACTTCCATGAGCGCGGATCGAAACAAGCGAATGCCGTTGAAGCCGATGACAAGGCACGCCGCGATGGCGGCCCAATCGTCGGCGCTTTCGTACCCTGGTCCCCCGATGAGCGCAATGCTGATGCCGATGAACGCGGCGGCCGACGTGATGGCATCGGACCGATGATGCCAGGCGTCAGAGCGAACCGCCGTGCTGCCGATCTCTTCGCCGGCTTTCAACAGGAATCGAAACAGCAGTTCCTTCACGACGATCGCCCCCAGCAAGATCGCCAGTGTAAATGGGGCAGGAGCGTGGCGCGGAAGCGCGATTTCGCGAATGCTCTCGATGGCGATGCCGATTGCGGCGGCGATAAGAATGAACGAGACAACCAGCGCGCCCAGCGGCTCAATCCGGCCGTAGCCAAAGGGGAACCGCTCGTTCGGTTCGTTGGCCGCTAGCCGTAAGCTGCCAAAGACGACTAGCGAGCTGAAGATATCGAGCACCGATTCCACGCCGTCGGCAATCAGCGCGTAAGCATTACCTACGACTCCGGCCAGGATTTTGACCGTGGCCAACAGCGCACTGGCACAGATGCCGATGATCGTAGCCCGGCGCCCTTGCTCCGCTGCGGCCGCAATCTGGGCGTAGGGACCGTTGGCTTGCGAATTGCGATCCGACATGAGTTGGCGATCAGTGATTGGCATCAGACAAAATGTCGTGCTCCCGAACGACACGGTCGGGCTAGGTACAGCGCTGCGGCGATTATCACCAATTCTGCCGCTGCCGGAAACCGGGGAATCTGCTCTAATGCCGCGCGTCGGCCAAGCCGACCCACCCGCACGTCGGCCCCCGCCGACACAAACCGCAGTGGACGGAACCCAGATCGTTCCGCCCTCACGAAAAGGAGCCTGTCGATGAATTTCACGAAGAGCATCGGAATGCTGCTATTAGCGATTTTTTTGATTGTGTTCGGGCTGGTGCTGATCATCCATTTGTCGTTTGAAGGACTGCAGTATATCGAGGGAGGCCTCGCAATCGCTGCTGGCGTGTGCATATTGATCGGCAAGTAGCGGCATCAGAATATTAGCCGCGGATGAACGCAGACAAACGCGGATGACGCTCGATCTGAATGAATTGTCACTGGGCTTGATTGCCGTTGTCTGATCTGCATTCATCCGCGTTCATTCGCGACAATTTTCTTTTCGGCCTTGGGCAGGATCGAGAGCATCCAAAAAACGCCAACGGCACCCAGTGCTGCGGCGAGTCCGAAGGCCCATTGCGGTTTGCCCACCTGCAAGAAATAGCCAACGTACAGGCTGGAGACCATGTCACCCACGGCATTGCCGGTCGCCAGCAGGCCGAGACCAAGACTGCGCAATTCGCGCGGTATCATGTCGGCGACGGTGGCTTTTTCCAATGTTTCTTCAATGGCAATGTAAATGCCGGACATCACGAAGATGACAGCCAGCCACGCGATAGAACTGCTGCCGATCGCCAACAGCGAGTTGGTCAGCACTCCTAGCGCGTAACCGCCCACGAGCACCGGCAGCTTCGCATGGCGATCGCCAATATGCCCTGCCGGATAAGCGGCCAAAGCGCTCACCGCATTGTGCATGGCGTACAGCACCATCGGCAGCCAAACGAGGCCGGTAGCGGCCGCCGAACCTGCGTCGGCAAGATTGGAACCATTTTTCAAGGCGGTGGCCGCGAGCAGCACCAGGAACGTGCGTGAAAAATCGCCAAGGCCGAAAATCAGTACGCCGACGAGGATGAGCCAAAACATTGGCGGAAATTTGCGAAGAGTTTGCCGTCTCCTTTCTCCCTTTCCTTCGGGGAGAGGGTCGGGGTGAGGGGGAGAATTGGAGTTCGCATTCCCCTTACCCTGCTCTCTCCCCGAAGGAGAGGGTTCCGGCGTAGCCGCCGGCGGTCTAGCGTCCCCCCGCTCCCGCACCACGAAAAACATCGCCCCGGCCGCAATTAACCCGGGCACGATGCCAAATAAGATGATTTTTCCCAGCGGCACCTCAAAATAGACCATCAGCGCGGCAAACAGGGGCCCGGCCACGGCGCCCAGCATGTCGCCGGCGCGTTCCAAACCGTAAGCCCGGCCATAGTGCGTTTTCTCGACGGCGTCGGCGAGCAGATAATCGCGTAGCGGCGAACGGTATCCGCGACCAGCCCAAGCGATGGTTCGCAATACGACCATCGGCGTGAGCGATTTAGTAAGCCCAATGGCAGACGTGCAAATCGAGGTGATTAAATATCCCGCCGCAGCCCACGGCTTTTTGTACTGCACATGATGCCCGAGAATTCCGCCGCCGAGTTTCGACAGGCTCACCAAAAAATCGGCCAGGCCTTCGATCAATCCCAGCGCCATTGCCCCCATGCCGACGGAGCGAATAAAGTCGGGCAATACGGCCGTGGCCATCTCATGGCTGAAATCGGAAAAGAACGTGGCCAACACAATGCCCCACACCGTTCGGTTGAGCCAGCGATTGTTGGTCATTGTCCGATTCGGGTTCATCGACTATAGAAGTGGTGATTGAAGTATCGAATTTTATTGAAGTATCGAATTTTACAGTCGCGTCCTCATTCCACCATCCATGAAAAAAGATCTTGAAGTTACCTCGTGGTACAACCATCCCGAATGGTTTGAAATTGGCTTTGACAAAGACACCGTACGTGAGTGCGATTTTTTTGAGGCGGCGGCCAAGAAATACTGCAAATTTCCGTTGCGCCGCGTGTTCGAGCCGGCCTGTGGCAGCGGACGGCTGGTGACCGAGATGGCCGCTCGCGGATATCAGGTGACCGGTTTCGATTTGAGCGAGCCATCGCTCGATTATTTGCGCAAACGCTTGAAAAAACTGGGCCTGAAGGCTGACGTCTTCAAAGGCGATATGTCGAACTTTCGACTTCGAGGCATGTTCGATGCCGGCTTTTGTACGTTCAACAGCTTCCGCCATTTGAACACTGAGAAAGAAGCCCGTGGGCATTTGCAATGCGTCGCCGAATCGCTGCGTTCCGGCGGCTTGTTTTTTCTCGGCATGCATCTGGCGCCGCCGGATGCCGATCCGTTGTGCATCGAACGGTGGTACGGCGAGCGCGGCAACATCAAAGTGACAACCACCTTGCGGGTGACTCAGTCGAGCCGCAAAACTCGCTTGGAACGGTTGCGGATCAACGTGGTGGTGCGCGAATTTGAAAAACACCACGCCTCTAACGGTCATGCAGGACGCGCTGCTCATAACGGAAAGGCGGAGACGAACGGCGTACTGAAACTCAAAGGTCCCAGCAAGATCGTGGGACGAATGCGCGACGAGTTCGATTACCGCATGTATACCGCAGCGCAAATCCGCAAGTTGATTGCTTGCGTCCCGCAGCTGGAAATCGTCGAGACCTTCGATTTCTGGTATGATTTGGATGACCCGCAAAAGCTGGATAACGACGCCATCGATGTGCTGTTTGTGTTGCGCCGGAAGTAATGTCACTCTCCAATGAACAACTATGATTCTCTACATCGTTCGCCACGCTTGGGCAGAAGATCGCGATGAAACGCGCTGGCCGGATGATTCGCAGCGGCCGCTGACCGACGGCGGCGAAAAACGGTTCGCCAAAATGCTCAAACGGCTGGTCGATGCAAAATTCTGGCCCGGTGTTATTACCACCAGCCCGTTTGTGCGCTGCGTGCAAACGGCGGAATTGATTGCGCGTCGGGTGAAGGATCGTCCAGAGATCAAGGAGTTGCCGGCCTTAGCGCCGGGATCAAATCTGGAATCGCTCATCGAATGGACGAATCAACATGCGGACTGTAACGTTGCCTGGGTCGGTCACGATCCCGATGTAATTCACTTGGCGGCTAGCCTCATTGGCGATGGCAACGCGGCCATCCATTTCAAAAAAGGGGCCGTGGCAGCCATTCGCTTCGAAGGTTCTGCAGAACGGGGGCGCGGCACCTTGCTCTGGTTAGCGACGGCGAAACTGCTTGGCGTTTGAAGCAGCAGCGTATCCGTTGTGCCGCTTGTTATCAATAATGATTATTGATATATTTATGCCTCCATTCCACTTGAGCGGTATGGCACGACGCCGGCGCTCTATCAGACACTTAAAAACCCAAGTCGAATTGTATGAACACCTCGAAAGCGGCGCTCGCGGAACTAATTGGAACCTTCACGCTGACCTTCATCGGCGCCGGATCGGGAGCAGCCGCCGTGGCCACGGGTGCGCCTGGGCTGCTGGTGGCGGCGTTTGCGCATGGCGTGGCACTGATGATCATCGTTTACACTTGGGGCACAATCTCTGGCGCCCATGTGAACCCGGCGGTCACCCTCGGCGCGCTGGTCGGCGGCAAGATCGATTTCGGCAAAGCGGTCGTTTACTGGATTGCGCAATTCGCCGGTGCGATTGCTGCATCGTACCTGTTGTTGTACTTCATCGACAAAACCGGTTTGGTCCACGGACAAACCATCGGCAGCTTCACCGATGCCGGCGAAAATGTAAAAGTCGTAGTGCTGGAAGCCATTCTGACGTTCTTTCTCGTTGCCGCCGTTTTTTCCTGTGGTATTTACAACCGCTTCGGCAACGCCGTCGGTTTAGCGATCGGTTTTGTGTTGACTGCCGACATATTGTGCGGCGGACCCTATACCGGCGCGAGCATGAACCCGGCCCGATCGCTCGGACCATTTTTGGCGGTCGACAATTTGAAACCGTTTTGGATGTACTTGGTTGGCCCCGCCATCGGCGGCATCGTCGCTGGCGTGGTGCAGGCCTATATTATTGGCAATGATGAAAAGTAACCGATTCGCGACATTGAATTCCGCAAAACCGAGTTTTTTGAGAGGCGTCATGTTGATGCACCGTGCTAGACAATGTTGCGTTGTATTGTTGGCAGTGGCGATGATTGGTTTGGCGGGCTGCGAAGGCCAGAAGTCCAGCAAGGGGCCGATGGCGGTAAGTCCGAGTAACTCGGACGGCAAAACGGTCACCGCACCGACGCAAACGGCGAAAAATTCTGCGGCACCCGAGAGTGGCTTAAAGAAAATCGTTCTAGGCGCCAACGAACTCTTTGCCGGCATCCCCGGGGAAGGAAAACTCACCATCGAGCAAATCAAAGCTTGGCTCGACGATTCCAAAAACAACGAGCCGCTCGACTACGAATTGCCGCTGGGCCTCGCCACCGGCGCTGGCCAGGAAAAAGGTCTCGCAGAGAATCCGCTCACCCGTGCGAAGATCGAACTGGGCCGCCAACTGTACTTCGATAACCGCATCAGTGGCGACAGCACCGTCAGTTGTGCATCGTGTCACGATCCCGATCAGGGCTTTGCTGCCCACACGCAATTTGGCGTTGGGGTGCGAAAGCAGACAGGCAATCGCAATTCGCCGGTCGCTTATAACCGCATCCTCAGCGATCTGCAATTCTGGGATGGCCGCGCTAGTTCGCTGGAAGAGCAGGCCAAAGGTCCCATCGCCAACCCCATTGAAATGGACAACACCCACGACAAGTGCGTGCTGTGCATTGCTGGCATTCCCGGCTACCAAGAAGAATTCGCAAAAGTGTTCGCTGAAAATGGTCAGCCAGGCAAAGTGACCATCGATAATGTTGCCAAAGCGATTGCCAGCTTTGAACGAGCGTTGGTCACCGGCCCTTCTTCCTTCGACTATTACGACCGCTTCAAGCCGTTTGAAAAAATGGATCCGGACGACATTAAAGACGATCCGGCGCTAAATGCGAAATTCGAAACGGCCAAGACCGCGGTCGAGGCGCATCCCATGTCGGAAAGCGCCAAACGAGGGATGGTGTTGTACTTCGGCGACAAAGCCAATTGCTCGGCCTGCCACGTGGGACCGAATTTAGCCGACGAAAAGTACCACAACATCGGCATCGGCACCGACAAAGACCAGCCCGACGAGGGCCGCTACGCCGTGACCCACAACGAAAAAGATTGGGCCGCCTTCAAAACCCCGACGGTTCGCAACGTCGCTCTGTCGGCGCCCTACATGCACGACGGCAGTCTGAAAACCCTGGAAGAGGTGATTGATTGGTACGCGAAAGGGGGCCATCCCAACAAGAATTTGGACGACAAAATCAAAAAGCTCGATCTCACTGAGCAGGACAAAAAAGACCTGGTCGAATTCCTCAAGGCCTGTACTGGCGATTTTCCCAAGGTCGAGCACGATCGCCTGCCGCAGTAATTGCCCAATCGAGATTCGGCTCGTGGAACGAGGCCGTCGAGACGCATTGCCTTCAATTGTATAGAATCTGCTGTGCATTTCTCTCGGTGTCTTGGCGTCCTCAGCGGTCAAATATACCGTTTCTTACTTAAAATCGGTTATGGCCGGAAACGAAGACGAGCTCTATCAGGAGCGGATTCTCGATCACAACGAACAGCCGTATCATCGCGGCCACTGCCCGACCTGCACCCATGCGCACCAGGACGATAACCCGCTGTGCGGCGATGTTGTGCGGGTGGAATTAAATGTAGGCGACGGCCACATTCGCGAAGCCTGGTTCAGCGGCGACGGTTGCTGCATCAGTCAGGCAGCTGCCTCGATGCTGATGGAGAAAATCGAAGGCCGGCCGCTGGCCGAAATTCAATCGATGAGCGGCGAAGACATGCTCCGTCTGTTCGGCGCTCGGCTCACGCCCAATCGCCAGAAATGCTGCTTGCTCGGCTGGCGTGTGCTGCAAAGCGCACTGTTTTCGCCCGTTCCCCAAGCAAGCGGAGGCGCAAAAAAGCGAGGGGCCGGCATGAACGCAAACGAACTCGATTCGCTCGACGCCGAACGATTGCGGGAAGACTTTCCGATCCTCACGTATCTGCGGCCCGACGGCAAATCGCTTATTTATCTCGATAACGCTGCCACCACCCAGCGGCCGCGGCAAGTGATCGATACCCTGGTCGATGTGTACGCCAGCCGGTATGCCAATGTGCATCGCGGCATCCATTGGCTGAGCGACCAGACGACCGATTTATACGAGGAAGCCCGGCAGAAAATCCAGGCGTTCATCAATGCCCCATCACCAGATGAAGTTATTTTCACACACGGCACGACCGAAGGCATCAATCTTGTGGCTCGCAGTTGGGGCGATGACAACCTGAAGGCAGGGGACGAAATCTTGCTAACGGAAATGGAGCATCACTCGAACATCGTCCCCTGGCAACAGCTTGCAGTACGTACCGGCGCGGTATTGCGTTGGATTCCGATTGCCGACGATGGCCGGCTGCAATTGGAAACGCTTGATGGACTGCTCACGCAGCGCACCAAGATCGTGGCCGTCACGACCGTGTCCAACGTGTTGGGCACGATCAATCCAATCACGGAGATCGCCCGGCGAGCGCATGACGTCGGTGCTGTAGTGCTGGTCGATGCCGCTCAAAGCGTTCCGCATTTGCCGCTCGATGTGCAAACACTGGGGGCCGATTTCGTCGCTTTTAGCGGGCATAAGATGATGGGTCCCACCGGCGTTGGCGTTCTTTGGGGCCGGCGCGAATTGCTCGATTCCATGCCGCCGTTTCTGGGCGGCGGCAGTATGATTCGCCGAGTGCGGACCGATGGCTTCGAACCTGCCGAACTGCCCGCCAAATTCGAGGCCGGCACGCCGCCGATTGTGCCTGCCATCGGACTGGGTGCCGCGATCGATTATCTCAACCGCGTCGGCCTCTCGGCGATTGTCGAGCACGAACACACGCTCACTCGCCGCGCTCACGAGGTGCTTTCCGACGTCGGCAGCGTCCGGATTCTCGGCCCGTCGCTCCAGCACAAATCGGGCATCATCAGTTTCGTGGTCGATGGCATCCACGCTCACGACGTGGCCCAACTGCTCGATCGCCAGGGCATCGCCATCCGCGCCGGCCACCACTGTGCCATGCCCATGCACACCCGCCTGGGCCTGGTGGCCACCAGCCGCGCGAGCTTCTACTTCTACAACACGCCTGCCGAAGTCGATGCCCTGGGCGAAGCGCTGCGGGAAGCGAAGCGCGTGTTCCGCCGACAGTGAGCCTGCAAATTCGAATATCGTCATTTCTCCGTGCCTCCGTATCTCCGCGGTAAAAGTCCGGTACAATGCCGGTTTCAATTTTCCGCAGCAGGAAAAACGCAATGGCCGATCCAAATCTGCTTGCTTACGAACCTGGTGTGGCTCGTGTTTTCAATTCGCGCGAGGAAACGCGGCGCTATTACAACAAGATCGCCAAAATTTACGACGTGATGGCCGAGCACAGCGAAGGCCCCATGCGCGAGATGGGTATGAGGCTCTTGAACGTGAGGCCGGGCGAGAAAATTCTTGAAATCGGCTTCGGCACCGGCCACTGTGTGGTCGATCTAGCTCGGGCCGCTGGACCCGAGGGCTTGGTGTGCGGCGTCGATATTTCCGACAAGATGGTCGAAATGGCCCAAGAGTTCGTGGCCGCCGCGGGCTTCAAAGAACGCGTAGAGCTGAAGCGCGGCGATGGCGAAACGTTGCCGTATCCCGACGCCATGTTCGACGGCCTCTTCACCAGCTTCACGCTGGAACTGTTCGACACGCCCGACATTCCGAAGTTCCTGGCCGAGTGCAAACGCGTCCTCAAACCCGGCGGCCGCTTCGCCGTCGTGGCCGTCTCGAAAATGGGCAAAGACGGCGTCATCATGAAAGCCTACGAGTGGACCCACAAACACTTTCCCAACCTCGTCGACTGTCGCCCGATTTACGTGAAAGCTGCCCTGGAAGCGGCCGGCTTCAAAGTACAAAGGCAGCAAATTGAAACCATGTGGGTGCCGGTGGAGATTGTTTTGGCGGTGAAGTGAACGACTAGATTGATTCACCGCAGAGATCGCGGAGGACGCTGAGGGGATGCAAATCAAGGAACCGTGGATGAGCACAGATTTAATTGACTCGTGAGATTGCTGGCTGGATATAGAGCCGAATTTTCAGTCTTCGGAATCACCAAATGTCCGTCATTCAACGCACTACCGTGGTTAAAGGACTGACCCCACTCCTATTCGTCGACGACATTAATCGCTCGTTGGCGTTCTATACCAATCTGCTGGGCTTTGAGCTGAAACAAAAATGGGAGCCGGAGGGAAAATTGGCGTGGTGCTTGATTGCGCGCGGCGGAGCCGAGCTCATGTTGCAGCAAGCGTGCGAAGAAGACGGGCTGGCGGCCGGGCGTGGCCGGGGAGTGGGCTTTTACTTTGCCTGCAACGATGCCGACGCCATGCACGCCGAATTCCTGGCTAATGGACTTACGCTCGATCCGCCCAAGGTCGCGTTCTACGGCATGAAACAACTGTTTGTGAAAGACCCCGACGGTTATGAACTTTGCTTTCAGAATCCGACGTAGGCTGGGGCGCAGCGCCACCTGTTCTGAATCGACAGCCGGCTTGAAGATGGGACTGGCGCAGCCCAGCCTACCATTTATGACCCGCAATATCGCCAATGTGACCGTCGTCGTTCGTGATTACGACGAAGTCATCGCGTACTACACCGGCACGACAAAATTCTCGACCCGAGAATTCAGGGCATTTTTTACAAAGGAAGCGTGCAAAACAAAGAACTCGCACGACAAAACTGGCTGATCCAACCCCTCCAGAAGATCGGCTTCGTGCCCCTTGGCAGTTCACCCTGGCAGAGCCGGCGGCCTCCGGGCGGTAACTCTCTGCGTCTCCGCGCCGGTGCGGTGCAAGATTTCACGGTTAGCCGAACAGTTCGTTCACTGGTTTGCCGCCGTCGACGATTTTGATCGGCCGGCCGATGGGACTCATGTTTTCTTTGGCGGCCTGCATGCCCAGGCTCTTGCAGAAAGTCTGGAACAAGTCGTTCACGGCGACGGGGCGATCTTTGATATCGGTGCCCCCTTCGTTCGTTTCACCAATCACTTGCCCGCCACGAATGCCGCCGCCGGCCAAAGCCACGTTGAACGCCTTGGGGTAATGGTCGCGGCCGGCGTTGGCGTTAATGTTGGGCGTGCGGCCGAATTCGCCCATCCAAATGACAAGCGTCTTGTCGAGCATGCCGCGTTGTTTCAGATCGGCAATCAAGGCGGCGAACGGCTGATCGACTTGCCCGGCCAGTTTCGTCGTCCGATCGAAGTTGTCTTGATGCGTGTCCCAGCCGTCCAAGCCCACTTCGACAAAGGTGACCCCCGATTCAATCAGCCGCCGCGCCAGCAAGCAGCCGGCGCCGAAATTGTTCCGACCGTAAGCATCGCGAGTCTTGTCGGTTTCTTTCGTCAAGTCGAAGGCCTTCATGTCGGGGCTGAGGATCATTTTCATCGCCCGGTCGTAAAGCTTTTTGTGTTCTGCGGCATCCTGCGAAACCGCTTTGCCGCTTGCATTGCTCTCCAACCGATCGAGCAATTGCAGCCGCCTTTGATACCGGGCCACATCCGTCGGCAACGTGGTGTTGGTGGGCGGAGCGGTCGGATTGTTGATGTCGAACGGATCGTACTCCACACCCAGGAAGCCCGCAGTGCCGCCATTGCGCACCCCGCCAATTCGCACAAACGACGGCAACTGACTGGCGGCATCGGCCAGTTCGTGAGATACGATCGAGCCGAGCGTCGGGTATTTCACACTGGCCATCGGCAAGTAGCCGCTGTGCATCAGGATTTGCGCCCGCGGATGGGCGCCTTCTTTGCTGGTGACCGAGCGAACGATGGCCACATCCTGCATCTGTTTAGCCAACAGCGGATAGTGCTCTGCGATTTGAATTCCCGGTACTGCGGTGGGAATGGCTTTGGTTTCGCCGCCGTTGGCGTGGCCGGGCTTGGGGCTGAAGGTTTCGAACTGGCTGGGGCCACCTTGCATCCAGAGCAAAATGCAGGCCATGCCGCGCTGGCGAAGTTCGGCCGCCTGAGCGGTGACCATGTCGGTCCAATTCAACAAACCGCCCGACAAACCGCCGGCCAATGCGCCCAGCGAGATGCCTTTGAGAAAATCACGGCGACCGAAAGCACCGTCGCCGTTGGCTTTGATGCTCAGCAGATGATGGAGTTGGATGGACATGGTGGGCCTCGTTCTTTATTGCTCTCGTTCCCACGCTCTGCGTGGCAATGGAATTATTCGACGCTCTGCGTCGAGTTTGATTTGCCTGATTGTGATTTGTTTCGACCGCAATTCGCGACGCAGAGCGTGGGAACGAGGACTCCCGACCGACACGGTCGGGCTATGGGTTATCGTCTTTGCAAGAACTCAGTCGAATTGACGAGCGCCCAGAGGATGTCTTCGAACGCCTCAGAGCGGCTCTTACTTTTCTTCACCTGATCGACACACGTTTGCAATTCTTCTTTGTTTGGTTCGCGGCCGAAACAGCGCAGGTAGAGTTCGGTCGTTACGGCTTCGTTATCGCCTGTGGAAGCGAGCAATTTCGCCAGTTCGGTGCCACGATTGCCGTTGATTTCGCGATTGATTTGCGGCCCGTTCATCAGCACCAGCGCTTGGGGTATGGAGCCGGAAACTTCGTCGCGCGGTGTACTGGGATCGTAACCAAACGTCTGATTGAATTGATTGCGCGGCGTTCGCAGCAGCGCTCCCTTGCCGCCTTGAGCCGCTCCCTTGCCTTGTCCGAAGAAGAGTCCGAACCCACCCTCGCGCATTCCCAGGGCCGCCACCAGAGAATCGTAAAGCTGATCGCCGCGCAACCGTTGCGGGCAATTCGCGGCGAAGGGCATGCCTTCCGGATTTCGCCGCGATCGGCTTTCACGCTGGTACGCATCGGTGGCGGCGATGATGCGGTAGAGCGACTTCACATCATAATGGCTATCGGTGAACGCTTTGGCCAGATAGTCCATCGTTTTTGGGTGCATGCAAGTGCGATCGGGACCGAGATCGTCGATCGGCTCGTAAAATCCTTCGCCCACCATTTCAGCCCAGATGCGGTTGACAAAGGCTTTTGCAAACCATGGATCGGTGGGCGCGGTGATCCACTCGGCGATCTTTTCGCGGCGCTGGGCATCGGGCGTGCCGAAAGCGAGCTTTTGGCCCGTGAGGAAAAAAACCGGCTGCATTTTGGTTCCCTGGGATTCCGGATGCTTGAGGTCAGGCATGAAATGTTCCGGCTTGCCGATCGGGCGATTCATGGGATTTGGCCGAAGCCGAGCCAGCTGGTTATCGTTGCCGGAAACAACAAAAGTTCGTTTGTCGCCGGTGTTGTCCTGCTTCAGCGCAATGCGCGGGAAGAACGCGGCCAGTTCGTGAAACTGCGTGCGTTTCCAGCGATCGGTTTTGTGATCGTGACATTGCGCACACTGAATTTGAACTCCGAGGAAAATGCGCGACACTTCCGCCGTAATGTCGGCCGTTTTGCCGTCTTGAGCCATGATCAGCCCGGTGGCGCCGTTTTCGCGCACGTCGCCCGTGGCGGTGATGAACGAGCGGGCGATCTCATCCCACGGTGTGTTCTTGTTGAATTGCTCGCTGAGATATTCGTACAACGCTGGAGCGGCGAGTTGGGCCCGTTCGTCGCTGCGGCGGTACATGATGACGTCGCGCCAATATCGGCCCCAGTTTTCGCCGAAGCGAGGATCATCGACCAGTCGATTAACAAGCTGGCTGCGTTTATCTTTTGCCGGATCGAGCATGAACGCCGTGACTTCTTCCGGCGACGGATTGCGACCGATCAGATCCAAGTAGACGCGCCGCACAAAAACTTCGTCGCTGGCCCGATGGCCGAATTCCAAAACTTTGCTGCCCGTGTCGGCGGCCGCCAGGTCTTCAACCAGCAACTTATCGACCTGGTGGGCCTCTGCGATCGGGTCCAGAGTGGCTGCGGTTGCCGAGGGCTTTTTGGCCAGCGATGTGGCGGAGGAAGATTGAGATTCAGACGTTGTCGAAACGGGCAACGTCGAAACCGGTTTCGTCGTGGGGGCTGTTTTCGACTTGCCTTTGACGTCGGCTGCCTGAATCCAACCCGCCGCGAAAAAAGCTATGAATGCCGCGATTACCGCGCCGCCGAAAACCCGTCCAGAGAGCCGCTTGATCATGGTACACCTGCGTCAGCGACTTGAAGAATTCCGAAGGGCCGAAAACTCAGAAGATTCTCAATGTTCCTACCCATTCAACACCATCGATCGATCCCTGGTTTCGGCAGGGCGGCGGGATGACGTATTGTTTCGCAGATTGCGGCACGAATCGGAATTCCAGATCGGCTGCAAAATCGAAACGGCTGTTGCCGAAAACCAACACTTTTACGCTCCGACTGGCCCCCTGCATTCTATTGCACCATGTTTCGTCCATCGTCGCAAGTAATTATGCCGCAAGCACCAGCGGTAAGCAGAAACCGGCTTTCAGAATTGGCTCGTGGCTGCGATCCGCCGGGCATTTCCCTTGCTCCCCTGTCTTTAGTTTAGTCTTTTCTGCCCCGCAGGCACCCATGTTGCGCGTCTCGGAAGTCAATTCGCTGGAGCAATTGCCTGAGCTGCGACCTGCTTGGGATGAGTTGCTCGCGCAAACCCAAGGCACCACGTTCTTTCAGTCGCTCGCTTGGCTGGAAACGTTCTGGCAATTCTACGGCCATGAGTACGGCTGGAGGCTACGAGTATTGCTGCTGGAAGAAGACGGTCGCCCAGTTGGAATCTTGCCGTTGGCGGTCATTCTCGAAGCGAGCCGCGTTGGCCGCGTACGCGTGCTTGGGTACCCCCTGAATGGTTGGGGGAGTTTTTACGGGCCGATTGGGCCGCAACCCGCCGCCACATTGGAAGCCGGCTTACGGCATATTCACGACTCCCAGCGCGATTGGGATGTGCTTGATTTGCGTTGGGTCGATGGCGGAATCGATCAAGGTCAAACGGAACTTGCCATGCGGAAGGCGGGGTTCAATTGCCAGCGCCAGGTGTGGTACTCGTCGGCGCAAATTGAACTGAATGGCGGATGGGATCGCTATTGGGCATCGCGAAAATCGACCTGGCGCAGCAACGTGCGGCGCTGCGAGCGGCTGCTGATGCGGCATGGAAACGTAGAGCTTGTTCGCTACCGTCCGCTTGGCGACGTGCATGGCGACGGCGATCCGCGCTGGGATTTGTACGAGGCCTGCGTCGAACTGGCGCAGCGAAGTTGGCAAGGTTCATCAACAACTGGCACGACGCTCTCGCACGCTTCGGTTCGCGATTATCTGCAGGCCGCACACGCATCCGCAGCGAAAGAGGGTGCCGTGGATATTAATCTGCTCAAGCTCGATGGGCAGCCGGTTTCTTACGCCTACAACTACCATTTTCACGGCTGGGTGTACGGCGTTCGATCAGGCTACGATTCATCGATCGTGCAAGATGGGGCCGGCACGGTATTGATAGCCAAGATGATTGAAGACGGTTGCCGTCGCGGTGATCGATTAATCGACTTAGGTCCGAACTATCTGGAGTGCAAGCGGAATTGGATGACACGTTTGCAGCCGGCGTTGCACTACACGTACTTCAACCCAGCGCGGTTGCGCGCTCAAGCGCTGCGGATGAAGCGGATCGTCAAGCGCTGGCTGGGTTGGTCGCGATCGACTGAACTGACGCAGCAGTATACGGAGCAGATCGCTCGATGATCGTTGCCCACAAAAATCAAAGCTGCTCACTCATCGTATGGCACTCGGCGGCCATTCCACCGGCGACGATAATACGGGGCTCGCGCACCAGGCGGCGGCACCGTGACACCTTCGCGAAAGAAATAGCCGCCTAAGACGCGGTAGAAAAACAGCAGCAGAAAAGCGCCTGCCGTGCCCACGACAAAGCCGAGTGGGCTGATCGGCGAGATTCGTTCGCCGTGATAGAAGTACGAAAGCATGCCGCAGCCGATGACCGTGCCGCCGATGCCCATCATCAGCGTGGCGACGGTTCCGCCGGGATCGCGGCCGGGCATAATCGCTTTGGCCAACAGCCCGACCAAAGTGCCGAAGCCGACCCAAACCAACACATCGTTGGCCGCAGACTGGACGGCTTGCGAGAATTCGATGTCGGGCATGGTCGGTAATCGGTGGTTAGTTGTCAGTAGTCGATTGAGCAACTCCCGCCGATGCCGCGAGGCGCCGTAACGGTACCTGCGGCCTAAAAAAATTCCCCTCCGCGGCTGACGTCTGAAGTGCATCGCCCCAAGGGCAACACATTTCAAACATCGGCGCGAAGGGGGCCGTCCCCCCTGACGCCAGTCGGTTGGCTGGCGTCCGACAAACTTGTGCGGCCCGACTGGCGTTTCAGCGAGCCGTAGCCCGGCGTTGGGCCGAGCGAAATTGAATTTTGTTTTGATTTTGGCTAACTCGGTTTCGCAACAGTCGTTTCTAACCCTGGCGATTATTGGGGAACCGGCGGGGCAGGCGGAACCGCTTGCGGAGCACCTTGGACTCCGGCGCGCTGTTCCTGGGTTTCGCGATATTCCTTTTGGGCGCCCGCTTCACGGGTTAGTTTGAATTCAGGGCCGGCCGGAAAATACTGAATTTGCGAGCCCAAATAGTAGGGCGTCGGCAAGTTCTGGCCGGAATAATCTCCCATGCAGCCGGTCAGACCGAAGCATCCAACCAGCGTTAGACTGCCCAGGGCGGCTTTCAGCCTGCGAGATTTCCGCGTCTGGCTCATTTTGACGACCTCCTGTCGGCAAGCTCATTACGAAGCGTGGGCGCAAACTGACCGGCACTGGCAGCATGCAGCGCCAGCGGCCGAATTGATACAATCGTCAGAATCGTTATCGTCCACCCGAGCAGCCGACTTGCGTTTGTTTTGGGGGAATCGGGAAGACAAGCGGACATCGTGGGAGCTGGCGGCAAAAATTGCAGGATTAACACCCAGCGCTGCGAAAGTTCGCCATTGTCTTTAGAACTGGGTATGATGAACGTGTTACCTCCCAAGCCCGGAACAGCTGGAGGCGATTTATGAGTACAGGTTGCGCACACTTCTGACGGCTCGCACCGGCGGAACTTTATTTGGCCCCTTTTCCCGCTGGCGTTGCTAGCGATCTTCACTGCACCGGCATCCGCGCAGCAAACGCAGCAGGTGCCCTTCGTCTCCGGCGTTCAGACGATGACCGGCGGCGGTCGCACGTATCCTGCCCCAGGATATTATGCCGCTTTCAACGCGCTCAACGACGGCGACTATCGAACGGCCGAGACCCAATTTCGCGGCCAACTGACCGGTGGATACAAAACGATCCAAAGCCGATGGATCGACTCAATCTGCACTTATACGATGGTCGGCGAGTGCCAGTACCGCTTGGGCAATTACACGACGGCACTGGAAAACTACACGGCTGCCCTGCAACTGTACTCGCAGTTCTCCGATTGGATGCTGCGCGTACAGTTTCCCGAGACAATACCTGCCGCCGGCAATAGTCGTGGTGCGCCTTGGGGTAAGAGCATGCGGAACTCTCGGCCGGGGCGCTTTGCCGAAGTTTTGCCGATCGCAGTGGGCAATACGCCGGGCGAAATTCTCAACAAGCTGCAAACCGGTGGTGGAGTCATTAGTCCGCAGCAGCTCATTCCCATGCAAGTGCAGGAGATCGTTCGCTGCACATGTTTGGCGATGCAGCGGCGCCGCGAATTGCTGGGCCCATTGGTTGCGTACGATTCGCTAACCGACGATCTCGTGAATAAAACGAGCAAGCGGCAAGGCCGTCCTAACCATTGGTCGGAAGCTTGGATCGATGTCCAACAGGGCATCGCCTTCAGCGCCGCCGGCAAGACGGGCCAGGCGATTCCCCTGCTGCAACGATCGCTGCTGGCACAGGGACAGTGCGATCATCCGCTGACGGGCTACGCCCTGTTGGAATTGGGGCGTATCGCCCTGAATTCCGGCGATTTCAAGACCGCAGCCGGATACTACGAGGAAGCCACATATACGGCCTTCGATTATGGCGACGCAACTGTGCTTGAAGAAGCGTTTCGCAATTTGTTTCTCGCGCACCTGCTGGCTGGCGACGCCGATAAGCTGGATATCGCCATCAATGCGGCTGCGACGTGGTCCAAAAATCGGCTGCGCGAGCTAAACGCTTCGCTGCTGTTAATTGGAGCCGAGAATCTGGCGATTCGCGGTCAAACGGCGCAGGCCGTTGGACTATTGACGGATGCCGCGACCACCATTGGCCGGCACGTCATGGGCCAATGCGAAATCGGCTCTCGATTGAATTATTTGACAGCGCTGACGCAATATCAGCGAGCGGAAGCCGCCAGCGGCGATAAAGGCCAGCCGTTGGTAAGCGCCGGCGATGCTGCACTTACTTCGGCATTGGCTTGGCAAAAGGACGGCGCCAAACGGCTGTTTCAAATCGGACTGGCAGATCGGCTGTGTGAGTCTAACTCCGAAGGACGCTTCGGGCCACGGGCCGCACTCGCACTATACGAGCAACTGCTGCGCGATCCGACGCCGGCAGATTGGATGATGCGACCACTGGAATCGCTGGCCGTCATGGCGACGCCGCATTTGGCGCCGTTCGAACATTGGTTTGCGACAGTCGTGCAGCAAGATCCGCAAGCGGCGTCGGAATTAGCGATTGAAGTAGCAGATCTGAATCGCCGCCATCGCTTTCTAACCTCGCTCCCCTTGGGTGGCCGACTGATGGCGCTCCGCTGGGTGTTGGAAGCCCCGACCGATTCGCTTAGCGATCAAGCCCGATTGCAACGACAAGATCTGCTCACACGTTATCCGAAATATGCAGAAATTGCGGAAAAGATTCGGCAGCTTCGCGCCGGAATCGCGGGCAATGGACTGAATTTGGACACTGCCGAAAGCCAGCGCGCCATCAGCCCGAAACTTACAGAGCTGGCCACGCTCTCGGCACAGCAGGAAACCATTCTGCATGAGATTGCGGTGCGTCGCGAGCCAGCCGACATTCTTTTCCCCCCGATTCGCAAGATGAAGACGATTCAAAAATCGCTGGGACCGGGTCAATTGCTGCTGGCGTTCTTTTCCACCAGCCGCACCACTTACGGCTGGCTATTTTCCGGCGATCGATACGCACTCTGGAAGGTCGAAAATCCAACCTTGTTGGAGAAGCGAATTGTTGCGCTGCTGCGATCGATGGGGAATTTCGATGCCACGCGCGAATTGCAAAAAGCGCAATTAACCGATGACAGTTGGCGGCAAGCGGCGCGAGATGTCGTCGAGTCGCTGCTGAAAAACTCCAAAATCAACTTCAACGGTGAAATGGCCGAGCTTACTGTCGTTCCCGACGGAGTGCTCTGGTACTTACCGTTCGAAATGCTGCCGGTGGGCGATGCCAAAGAATATCGTCCCATGATAACTCGCACGCGGGTTCGCTACGCGCCAACGGTCGGCCTCTCCATGCCGCTGCGCGAAGGGCGAAAAACGTCGGCCGAAATTGGCGTCGTGCTGGGCAAGCTTTACCCCAATGATTCCGCCGACACCGTGGAAGCATCGTGGGAACAAATACACCGGGTCGCCAATCACGTGGTGCCGCTGCGAAATCCATTGCCGGCGGCATCGCCCACGATTGCCGCGATTTTGGACGGAATAATCGTGCTCGATGAAATTCAACCCGCTGCTATGCCCATGGAATGGTCGCCCATCCCGCTGGATCGCGTGAAGGGCGTCGGCATGCTAAGCGCTTGGCTGAACTTGCCGTGGAAAAACGTCGACGAGATCATTCTTCCTGGGTTCCATTCCGCCGCAGAAAACAGTTTGAAAACGCCAGGTACAAATCCCGGCTCCGAACTATTTCTGGCCACCACAGGACTCATGGCGACAGGGGCGCGTACCGTCTTAATCAGCCGATGGCGAACCGGCGGACAGACGGCCATCGAACTCGTTCGCGAATTCGTGCAAGAACTGCCATTTTCGACGGCCGATGAAGCCTGGCAACGCGCCGTGCAACTGGTAATGATGTCGCCAATCGATCCGACGCGGGAACCGCGCATCCGTCGAAAGCCAGACGCCGAGCCACTCAAAGCCGAGCACCCGTTTTTGTGGGCCGGTTACATGCTGGTCGACAGCGGTGCCTCGCCACAAAGACCGGAACAGCCGGCCGAGAAGCCTATTCTCAAATTCGAAGACAAAAAGAAATCCGATGCTAAACCGCCCGACGAAAAGAAGCCTGAGGACAAGAAGCCGGCGAACAATAATGCAGAGCCGCCGCCGAAGCCAGTCGACGCGGGGGCAGCCGGCGAGATGAAATCGGTGAAATAGTCGAGCTTGCCGATTTCATGCATCACGCTGAGATACGTATTCTGAGATTCAAGATCTCGGCTCGATTTCAGCAGCCAACCCCAATCGCTCGCGTGCCATTGCCGCCCAGGGACTTTCTGGGGCCAACCGCAGGAATTCACGCCAATGGCGAGCCGCATCCTCGCGGCGGTGAAGTTCGTCCAGGGTGCGGGCCAAATGGAAATGAGCGTCGGCATAGCCGGGGTGCAGGGTGATTGCACCTTCAAAAGCAGCGACGGCTAATTCTCGATCGCCGAGTTCCACAAGCACGCAGCCCAAATTCGGCTGCGCTTCGACGTAGTCTTCATCCAGCTCAATTGCCGCGTAATACCGCTCGCGAGCAGCGGATACATCGCCTAAACGGTAAAGAAGCTCGCCCATGGTGAAGCAAACAGGTGCCGTAGCCCCCGCTGCGGCCGCGTGGGCTCGATACGCCTCAACGGCTGATGCGAGATCGCCTTCGTCTTCCAGCTCGGCAGCCAGAGTCAACATCTCGTCGGGTTGTAGCCGCGAAGCCGGCTGGCGCAACGCTTCGGCAAAAGAGATGGTCGATCGTTCAACAGTTTTGGAGAAGTCAGCCGAATAGGTGGCATCGCCGGCTTGATCCAAAGCATCGAAATCAAAAAACCACTGTCCTCCGGCGCGACTAATCCATCACCTTGCCGGAGCAGTAACCGACCGCCACGTGCAATGACCGAAAGCTGCGCGAGCGGACGTTCCACGCCGGGCATGTAGCGGGCCAACTCCGCCAGCCGACGTTCGATGGAAGCGGGCGACATTCCCGTCGCCAGCAGTTCCGCAAGGCGGCGAGCGGTGGCCACCTCTTGAAAATCGAAATACGGCAACCGCCGCACTTCGCGCATTGGTTTGATGAGCCCCCGGCGATGCCACCGCCGCACAACCGCAACCGGCACACCCACGAGATCCGCAAGCATGGCCGGCGTGTACAACCGACGAACTTGTTCTTCACCGTCAACCAGCCCCAACCGCTGCCAGAACTTGCTTTCACCGATGATTTCGACGGCACCCGCTTCAATCGCCTTCTTCGTGGCGTCATCGAATAAGCCTAACTGATTGTCATCCAGAGAGAGCGATAAATCGTCGCCGACGACAATCAACGGAGTCGCGCTTGCACCTGAATCGGCGGCTTGAAAAATTTCGCTCAACTCTACCGCCTCGCCGCCGTGATGCCGAATGAGTAGCTGGGCATCACGTTTCGGCATGCCTGCAAGTCGGCCCACGATGGCCACGCGCACCGCCGCTAACTGAGTGGCGCCTTTAACTGCTGAAGTGGTTGACATGCGGCGCATCCTGCGAAAAAGCCAAGCGAATCTGCAAGCTCGCAGTGTCGCGCAGAAAGCCGCTAGTGTCAACGTGCCCGCAGCTTCGATGTTGACGCTTCAGTCATCGCCCTTTGTGGAAAACATGTCGAAGAAATGTCGATGGCGGTCACGCCACTACTTCTTTTGGAACTACCGGGTGCGATGCCATGAAAACACTGCACGGCGAGTTTTGCAGCACGTAGGCGGCCCAATCGCATTCGACTGGACCAAGCGGTGTTCGCGATTCCTCCGCCCACGGCAACACAATCACGTTGTAATTTCCTTCGCGTGCAAAACGCACGATATCGGGTCCCGTTCGCGGCTCGGTATCGAGCACTTTCAGCTGGCGGCCCAATTGTTCCGCCTGATGCTGATCCTGGCTTATGGCTTCGTGCCCGTTCGTTAAATGTGCTCCCAGTGGTGGAACCGGGACGAGATCTAAATCGACATCGGGAGCCAACATCGTCAGCAGCCATTCGAACACGTCGTGACTAGTCAGCGTGCCGTCATGGGCCATCAGAACTTTGCGCACCCCGATGCCGGCGGCACGCAATTCATCGACCGAGCGTGCCAGTCTTTCCGCGGCTTTGGGAATGCGGTTGCCACCATCCAAATCGAACGTCACATCACGGTCGGCGCTGATGATGTGCACGGTCAATCCGCGAGGCTCTCCTCCATTCAAACTGATCCAGTACAAAGCGAGTTGATCAAGTTGCTCTTCGGCTGTGAACTTGTTGGAGGCACCCAGCATGATCTCCTGCGCCGATGTCTTTTGCCGTTGTCAGAACCGCGCTCAGCGGATTGTTGGTGGGTACAATCAGTGGGATGACGCGTTTTCCAAGCCGCTCGGCCCGATCGACAACGGCCGTCATCAACTGGCGATCATACGTATCCAAATCAATTTCTTCCGGCCGAGTCGCTCCGCCGGGCGGTTCCAGTTTGGCCGTCATCACCAGCACGTCGGTCGTTTGCGGATCGGTATCAGCTAGCGCCTTTTCCAGCATAAATAGATTGTGCGGCGATCGGATTGCGACCAATTTGCGGAACGGTTTTTTCAAACCGAGGCTCGTGGCGGTTGCTTGATCGACTTCCGCCCGATTAAATTGTTCTTTGTGCTCGTGCTGTTTCCCTTGGCGGCGACGACGATGAATTGCTTCCGACACCGTGAATACTGTCAGGAATGCACCGGAAAAGCACACGCCACTGACGGTCGCGATTGGCTTGGTCACCAAGTTGGCCAGCGCCGAGACTAGTACAACAAGGAAGATGATCGTCAATCCAATCGGCAATTGCACATCTCCCCAGCGGATGTTGAACGGCACCGCAAATTCCCGCGGTTCTCGCTTTTTGAATCGCAGCACCACCATCGATATCGTGTTGAAGACGAAGCTCCAAACGACGCCGAAGGCATACGCTTCGCCTAACAAAATCACGTTGCCTCGGCTAAAGAGGATGGTGAGCAATTGCAAACTTGTGATCAGATACAACACCCGGTAATTGGTTCCAAAGCGCTTATGCGGTTTCAGAAACCAGTCGGGCAATACGCCGTCTTCGGCCACGCGGCTGAGCACGCCGTTGGAGCCGACGATCGAGGTGTTTACGGCGCCCGACAAAATTAAGAAGCCGACGAACACCACAAATGCATTCAGCAGCAGCGTAAGCCACACGGGACCGAGCATGTGCATGGCCAAGCCGCCGATCCAATTGTCGTAATACTGATTCATCCGCTCGCCGCGCGGGATCAATAGCACAGCCAGAAAGTTAATGCTGCCGGTAAGCAGCAGGCTGTACGCGAAAACGATGAAACCGACTTTCTTGAAATTTGGCAGCTTGGGCGATTCAACCTCTCGGTACACCTGAGCCAGAGTTTCTTCGCCACTCATCGCCAAAATCGAATGGCCAAAAGCGATGATGATGCCAATGGCACCGATCAGGCTGAGCCAACTCTGTGGATGCCGCAGAGATTCGGCGATCGAAGGATGCCTGCCTAACCAACCCAGCGGGTCTTCCTGCTCCCCGGTAATTGGATTGATTAACGGTACCGGATCGCCATGCTCGTCCAGCTTGATTTGTCCGCTTTGATCGATTTCCCACTTCTGTGTTAAATCGGGGATCGGGCTTGGCAATTCATTCGTCCGTCCGTTTACTACCAGAGTCACCGCACTCCAACTGAGGATGATAACGGCCATGACCGTCGTGGCGATCATGATTTTCAACGCTTTGCCGCTCGATTCATGAATGCCCAGCAGATTTTGCCGCAAAAAGTACAGCGTGGCTCCGCAAGCAATGGCCACCGACCCCCAGTTCTTAATGAGCTGACGAGTCGATTCATCGAGCGCAAAGTTCGGACTGATCCCGAATACATGTGTGCGGGTCAATGTTTCGAGAATTAGACCCACGATATATTGTCCGGCAGAAACGCCGCTGATTGGCCCAGTGAGCACATAATCAAACAGAAGGGCGGACACGGCGGCTTTCGCGCACGTTCCGCCAAGCGCCTCTTTCACAATCCGATACACGCCGCCTCGCACAAACAGCGTGCAGCTTTCGATGTACACGGCCCGCATGCCATAGCTGAACAAGAGCACCGCGAGGATGAACCACGGGGCCGCGGGCCCGATGGCGCTTTCGACAATTGCGCCGATGTAGTATGCCGTGCTCGACATATCGCACAGCACAATGGCTGCCGTGCGCCAGTACGAGATGAACGTGAACATTACGCTGCTGACGACCACAACCTGCGCAGTTCGACCCAGCTTTCGGCCCGACCAGGAGCCACTCGAATCCAAAGGCGATGACATATAATCCGGGAACTATTGTCCCGCGCAAAAAACGATCAGGCGTTCAATCGCAGGTGGTATTGGGCAAGAAGGAAGGAGCTGTCGCGCGTTTCGACGGCATTTCACTTCCGATCATGCACGCCAGACGTGGCAAAGCACGAAGCATGCAAACACGAACCACCTTGAGAGGATGCCTTTCAACATAGCTCGGGCTACACACCCGAACCGGCCGGCGAGGTTAGCTGACGGGCTAGGGCTTGAAAGTGCCCTGATTCGCGGCTTTGCCTGGCGGCAACGTCGACGAATCTACGCCCCTCGATCGGCCCATGCCGATCTGGAGCCGGTAGGATGCCGGCTCGTTGGGTTCCCCGCTCCCATGCCGTCTGGCAAGGGATTAGGCTGCACAGGCGGTACTATACGCTCGCCAAAGTTCGCCCACAAGATGGCGATTGTTAGTGCGACTCTAACGTCAGACGGCCGGATAATTTACGTCGTGCTGCGACGAAACGGATCGATGCCTCCACTGGGCGCTGGCGAATCTGGAGTCGACGACTTGTTGTCTGGATTCGCCGATTTTGAGTTTTCAGGCGAGGCGCAGGGGCCGTCTGTTTGGAATTAGTCTCGGGAGCCGTCATTTTGTCCGGTTCGCCGGTCTGCGCCATTTGATTTGGGATCCTCGAAAGTTTTTGGAGCCGGCTGACCAGAGGAGCTGCCATTGGCCTCGGGACTCTTGCTGCTATCAGTACCGTTCGCTTTGTCTTGCTGAGTCGCGGGTGTCGGTTCTTTCTTCACCGATGACATGCCCGGTGGCGATTGACTGGACGACGTTCCCGGCTTGGACGGTGCAGACATCGACGGCGGCGACATGCCACCGCCGGGCGCGAACGTTTGCGGCGTCGTGGTCGTCGATCCTGGCGTTGAGAGCATCGGAGTCGTAATCGTCGAAGGAAGCGACGTCGTGATGGCTGGCATCGTCGTCACCGCTGTCAAAGGCGCCGGTGCAGGGATCGAGCGGCACGCGCATCACTACGGTTCGTGGAACTCGGTAGGTGATCGTCACCGGCACCCGCCGCTCCACGCAACGCGGCACGCGCACTGTTTCTTCCACGGCCACGGTCTTGCAAACCTGGACGGGAATTTGCTCTACATGCTCTTCGTTGACCATTTTGCACGTCGTCACCGGCACCTTGCGGACTTGCTCTTCTGCAACCATTCTGCAGACCTGCACCGGCACTTTGTTTTCCACTCGTTCTACCACTTGGCGGCAAACCGTCACCGGCACTTTGCGGACTTGCTCTTCCTGCACTATGCGGCAAACAGTAACCGGAACTTTTTGCACCACTTCCTCGTTCACCATCCGGCACACTTGCACCGGCACTTTATTGACAACGACTTTTTGCACGTAGGTCGTTTGCGGAATTTGCTCCGCCACAATGTTTGGACGCCACACGCGGTTCACCACCATCGTTGAAGGTCCCTGCACTTGCTGGACGCCCATTCGCGCGGGGATGAAAGTGCTCAACCCTGTGCAGGGATCGACCGTGCAAGAACTCGGAACGCAAAACGTCTGATTGAAAATCGGCCCCGGTTTGCACACCTGATATTCTTGCCACCCGCCACGATCGGCATAGCGGGTGCAATAAGTGGTTTGCGGCTCACAAACCGTGCTGCATTCCTCGCGCTCGGCGGTTTCCATCACGGGCCGCTGGACGATATAACGATTTTCGCGTTCGCTCGTCTCGTAGACGGGGCGATTCACGATCGTGCGTTCTTCGCGTTCGCTCGTTTCCAGCACGTCGCGCACACGGTTGTAGCTGCAATCTTGAATTTGGGTCTCGTACACCGGCTTCATCACCGTGTAGCGTTCTTCTCGTTCCGCAGTCTCAAATACCGGCTTAGCCACTGTGAAGCGACGTTCGCGCAGCTGCGTCTCGAACACCGGCCGATATGAAGTCACTTTGCGCTCTTCGTAGACGGTTTCCGTTTCTATGCGGAAAGCGGTCACTTGTCGCTCGTCAAACACGGTTTGACAAACAAGGCGATACGTGGTGCACGCGGTCGGTGTGCCGCAACTCTCGCAAGCGTCGGCAGACGACTTGATCGCGCACACCAGAGCGGCGATCGACAATGTCGAAAAAACGGCGATCGATTTCATGACTTACTCTCAGCGATTATGCGGGTCGAAAATACGGTTTGATTTGGGTCGTACTGCGGCACTGCTTCGCCCAGGCGCGCCTAAAACGGCTCTTCCTTCACGCGCGCAGCGTATAAACGAATTTGGCGGACAGATGTGCGCGGTGCAAATCACGAAAGCAAAAGTCGCGCCGGAAGCTGAATCACTGCAAAGACTTGTGCGATTCCAGATTTTTTGAAGTTCCCTCGGCCAAGCTCCGACGCCGCAAACCCGGTCCGTCTCACAACTTACGTCGCCGGGCGGCGTTGTGACAGAATCCTACTTAACCGGCACAACTTACCAACGCCCGAGGATCGGCGTGTAGAAATGACCAATCGAGAATGGATCTTTCTTCTCGATCGCACTTAACTCTTCTTGTATTCCTTCAAGAAACCTTTGAACAAAATCAGGTGTTCTTCTTCATCACCCAAGAGCGTAATGCACATGTCTTGAGTGACGTAGTCTTCGCCTTCCGTCGCTTTGATGATTTTTTTGTATTGATTGCACGCTGCTTGTTCGGCTTCGATCACCGCTTCGATGACGCCCGTCACGTCGGTCGTGTCGGCTCCGGGCTGCCTTTGGTTTCCGAGCTTCACGCCCATTGAGCCCGGCACCATGCCGCCCAGTTGCTTGATGCGTTGCGCAACTGCGTGGCGTGCCCAATCTCGGCAGTAATGTCGGCGGCCAGCGACTTCTTGATTTCCTCTGCCCGCACGCCATCCAAGTTCGTGCTGTTGGCAATGTAGTTCATTACTGTTTCCAGCTCCATCGAATAGGCGGTCTTGAGTAGCTCGACCACTTCCGCTTGCGAAGCTGCCATAATTTCATCTCCGAATTAATGGATGTTTTCGGGTTGTGCTGCGACTTTCCGCTGTTCAAGCATCCGGCGCACTTCGAGCGCCTTCTCCTTCACTTCAACCAAATCAGATTTCGCAAGCCGATCGACCGCCGACTTTGCCTGCGACAAATCGACGTCTGCATTCGTTCTTGCTAATTCGGCAAGCGCTCGCAGACCGTTGACGTTCACCATCTTTTGCTTTTCTGGCCGATCTTCCGGTCGTTCTTCACGGGTGGAAAGCGTCTGATCTTGGTCGAGCATCTCCAACAACACCGGCAGCGCCGCAGCCTGGCCGTGCCGCGCCAAACCGGTGGCGGCGTTAAAGCGGGCGTCGGGGTGCGAATCGTCCAGCATGGGTTCCAGTCGCGCCAGCGCCTGCGGATCGTCAAACAGTCCCAAGGCAAACGCCGATTCGGCTCGCAAATTCGCATTGTCGGATTTCGACGCAGCGACGAGCACGGCAACGGCATCCGCTTGATTCCAAGTTGCCTCGGCCTGTTTCAAATTGGCCGCCAAAGATGCAATTCCATGCACGGCTGCCCGACGCACGTCAATTTCTGCATCGGCACGCTGGGTCTTCGCGGCGTTCAACAGCGGGGGTAAAGCGGCTGGCACTTTGAACTCGCCAAGTGCTCGGCAGAGGTAAATTCGCAAATTGATCGGCCGTTCTTCCATGCTGCCCTGGGCAATTTCGTCTTCCAGAATTTGGCCCAAATCAGTGGCGACCGCGGCATCTTGTTTGATTTCCTCTCCCGCGGCGCCCTGCAAAGCGCCCGCCAAATTCACGGCTGCCTGCCAGCGCACTTCGCTGTTGCCCCGCAGCTTTTTGATGTACTCGCGCGGGTCGTTCCCCATCGAAGCCAGCCAGTGGAACAACAGCCAGACGACGACAATAATGGCCACAATGATGCCGGGAATCAAAAACAACTGCACGAGAAAACCGGCGCTCGGCGGTTCGACCGGCGGCAAGGCATCATTGGCAAAAAGCGAAGTCGGCGTGCGTTGTGGTTCAGACATGATTCAGAGCCAGCCGTGTGCGTGGCGGAACACGTAAGTCTAGGAAACGACCGGAGATCGTCAACCCAGCGATGCCTGCGATCGCTATCACAGATCTGCTTCCATGCTGCTTCTTGACCTGACGTTTGATTCGCCGGCGGAAAATCTCGCGCTGGACGAAGCCCTGCTGGACACCGCCGAGCAAGCGGCCCAAACAGCGCCGGAGCAAGACGATTACGAAGTGCTGCGAATCTGGGAGCCGCCAGACCTGCTGGTTGTGGCGGGAAGTTCTTCTCGATTGGCGGATGAAGTGCATCTGGATCGATGCCGTGCGGCCGGACTTCCTGTGTTGCGTCGTGCCAGCGGCGGAACGACGATTGTCACAGGCCCCGGCTGCCTGATGTACGCGGTCGTTTTGAGCTACGCCCGGCGACCGGAACTGCGATCGATCGATCGCGCCCATCAATTCGTGCTCGATTCGATTGCCGCCGGATTGAATCGGGTGATGCGTGCTGCTGCTTCCTCGTCGGGTGCCACTGCTGGCTTGCCCAGTGGAATTGTAGCCAGAGCCGGCATCAGCGACTTGGCGTGGAACGATCGCAAGTTTTCTGGCAACAGCCTGCGCTGTAAACGTCGCTTTCTGCTGTATCATGGCACGCTCTTGTATCGCTTCCCGCTGGAAGAGATCAGCAAGTTTCTCAAAATGCCCTTGCGGCAGCCCGCCTATCGCAGTGGGCGGAGCCACGACGACTTTCTGACGAATTTGCCTGTCGAGGCAGCAACCTTGCGACGCGCCTTGACGACAGCGTTCGACGCCCATAATTCCACTGCCAATTGGCCGCGCGAATTGATGGCGCAACTCGCCCAAGAAAAATACAGCCGGTCCCAGTGGAACCAGCGGCTGTGATCAAGCGCTCGCACAAAAAATAAAAATCGAGGGACAATGTTTGGAAAACGAGCCGGGAAAACAAGCCGTTTTTGAAAAACATGGCGACCTGACTGTGACACGGCAATTGTCCGTGGTCCGTGGTCCGTTGTTATGCTTTCTCCCTCGCTCTTTGGGAGAGGGCCGGGGTGAGGGGGCTGCATGCTGGGTGGTCCGTTGCCACTAACCACGGACCACCGACCACCCAACAAACTAAAAACACAACCCCCGGGGATCGAGGGTGCAGTGTTCGCGCGAAATGCTCGGGAAAACCAGTGTTTTGCGCCTCGCATTGTTCCCTCACTGTTCCCACCGCCACGCGCGACTGGCCGGCACGAGGAATTTCACCGCGGAGGGCGCAGAGTCACGCAGAGGAGTCGCAGGATGTTCAAAATCATGCCCGATCGCTCTGCGCTGCCCTCGGCGAACCTCGGCGTCCCCTGCGGTTCAATTCCAGTGCCGCGCACAGTCTGGCCCAACCTCGGATGGCCAAACCCGAGGCTGGGAAAATCTATTACTCAGTTGCCAAAGACCAATCCCGCGGTACATCGAGCCGGAGCCCGCCGCGAGCAGGAGCCCATCGTCTCCGCGATTGCCAGTATAGTGTACATGGGTATCAAATGTCAAGACTCGTTTTAGGCCAATGGTGGGCCAGTCTGCAAAGCAGGAAAGGGGGCATTTCCACTTTATTCCCCGGCTCTTTTCGCACGTCGAGCGGAGTTCAATCGGCTCCAATCTGGAGCAAGGTATCCGGCGCACCGCGCCATGCCTGGCAGGGTCCGCCAGCCGTCGATGAGTAGAGCCCACTCGTGGTCGTCCGGCCCGGCGATCTGCGATCTACTGCCGATAAGTTGACTCCGACGTGCCGGCTGGGTAGGATGGCCGCAGTGTCCCGCTTGCCCGGCCTATTCTGCAAAGGGACCGCTGATGCGACGGTTGCAATACTCGCGCATCTCGTCATGGCTGGCCGCATTCGCGGCCATGTTGCTGAGCGTTTCGCTCACTCGCACTGTGCACGCGGTGCCCGTGCGAATCACCGCCGAGGGCCTGGAGGGAATCGAGGTGGCCCAACGCGATTTGGCGGGCAACTTGAGGTTCTATCAGGCCAACGATGACGATGCCGACGGAATGATCTCGGTCGTCGCGGACCTGGATCTAGTATCGCCGACGACCTATCAAATGAGGGGGGTATTCGTCACTAGCTATTCGGTTAACGGTTCGGGGCTTGATGATTCAGGTTCGGTTCCTCACCTCATTACTGGAACGGACGAACGCGTAATCACAGACTGGCGCGGCCTGCCCACGATTCCGTTTACGTTGGGGCAACAAGTGAGCGTGGCCGGCGGAAGCATTCCCGGCTTGGACGCGGTCGTCTATCTTAGCCCCGGGCCTGCGATCATTGATTCGGCGGCCGACGTCGTCGATCTCGACTTGACGACGCTGCCGCTGTACACCGGACCCCTCGAGGTCGGCGGTCTGGTGCATTGGCAGGTCGTCCCCGAGCCGTCCACCTTCGCCCTGGCCTCCTTGGGCCTTCTCAGCCTCGGTGTCTATGCCCGACGGGTGGCCCGGACAAATGTCCGGGTCGCTGTGGCGACAAGAGATGCCTGGTCAGGATTCGTAGTCCACGGCTAGGTAACGACCTCTGAACGCCTCTTGTCGCTGCGCGACCTCGATACGCCTGCGGCTTTATCGAGGCTACCCGCGGTGTTCGAAATCAGCAAAATTGTTCTCGGGGCATGGTGTTCTTCCAAGATACAAGCTCAAACTACGTTATCCACCACCGCAAACTTCAATGGAGAATTCATGATGAAGATGAAACTGCTCCTCGTAGCAATTGCTGTCGTCTGTTTCGCAGTGTCGTATTCAGCAAAGGCTGACGACAAGACCGAAGAAACAGCAATCCGCCAGGTGGCAAAAGACTATGAAACAGATTGGAATAAACACGATATGAATGCTTTTGCCAACTTGTTTACCGAGGATGCCGAATGGGTCAACGTCGTGGGCATGGTCTGGCGTGGAAAACCTGAGATTATGAAAGCGCACAAAGTCGCGCACGAAACCAATTTCAAGAATCGGTCCATTCAGCTGGACAACATGACGGTGCGATTTATCCGGCCTGATGTAGCGGTGTCACTGGTTAGATGGAATGTGGACGGATTCGATGCTCCCGATGGCCGGCACTTCGACAAAGGCACGAATGTTTCAACGTTGGTCTTCGCGAAACAGAACGGTAAATGGCTGATTGCAAGCGGCGAAAATGTGACCGTCGACCCTGTGGCCGCGGCATATGACCCGGCAAAACAATAACGCTTCGGCTGCTGTCCGGTTCTGCCGTTTCAGCTAAATATCTCGACAGTACGTTCGTGGGTAAAGATTATTCTGTGAGACGCCCTAAACGGGATGAGACGTATGAAAGCGAAGTCAGCTGCGGCCAAAAACCCGCCGCCGAAAAATTCAGCGCCGAAAAACTCGCCGCCGAAAGACATCGACCAATACATTGCCGGTTACCCGAAAGAAGTTCGCGAGCGGCTGGAAAAAATCAGATTGACCATTCGCCAGGCGGCGCTTAATGCGCAAGAGAAAATCAGCTATCGCATGCCGGCCTTCGCAGAGCACGGCATGCTGATTTATTTCGCCGCGTTCACCCACCATATCGGGCTGTACCCGCGCGGCGCCTACTTCAAACGAGAGCTTGCCGCTTACGCCGGCGGCAAAGGCACGGTGCAGTTTCCTCACGACAAACCAATCCCCTTTGATCTGATCACAAAGATCGTCAAGTTCCGGGTGGAGGAGAATCTGAAAAAAGTGGCTGCCAGAAAGAAAAAATAGGACGGAGGAAGAAAAAGAGAAGATAACGTGTCCGGCATACTGTGGAGCAGGAATACACTTTTCGACCGCGTGCAGATCGAAAGTCACAAACAATGGTTCCTGCCAACTTTTTTGGGCTCTAACGAAATCATTTAATACGTTTGTAAGTCGCTTCGTTCGGCCTTTTATCCTTCAATGTTCCGTTCTTTATATCGACTTCAAAGTCTTGGACATGACGTTCCGAGTCGGTTTGGACTTTGATCGTTGAAGGAGATGAGACTGTCCAAAGACAGGCATTACCATTATGCCAGCCTGGCGTCACAGAGCCGTCTGCGTTTAATCGGAACCAGAACTTGACATCTGGGGGCTGCCAAGTTGTGTCTTCGAGGAATTCTCGCAACTTTTGTTTACTCGGAACGTCTTTGAGCGGTTGCGCCTGAGGCAGTATCTGCGTGGACGCAGACGCGTGCCCGTTTTTGAATTCTTCCAATTCCGTTTCAGTCGCCTTTGCCCGTTCGATATTGTCGGCTTTTGTATATTCCTTGATCGTTGCCTTGAACGCATCCTCCATTTTGATTCGTGATTTTTTAACTCCCTCGTCATATGTTCGAGTTGAAACCATCTTCGGTAGCTCGCCCTTAGTGTCCCAGGCTTCAGCCTCTGCCCGTACATGCTCAAGCAACTTAAGATCGCCTGCGTTCTTTGCTTCGTCAGCTTTCTTTTTCAATGCACCTGTTAACTCATCTCGCAATTTATTTTGCTCTTGCTCGAACGTGCCTTTGGCATCATCGAGTTTTTTCGTGATTGGGTCGTCGCCTGCGAATGCCGTACCGGTAACGAACGCAAGAACACTTAGTGCGACTGGAAATCTGAATCGAGTCATCTTTTCTTCCTTATCGAGTCGCGTGCTCAGTCGTTCCGCATTTGAAGGTACTCAACAGGCCAATGATACAGCGGGACAAACACGGGCGTCAAATTTGACCCGACACTGTGAGGGCGGAAGGCAGGGGGCTAGTAAATCTTCCTGACTTGTGGTATACTGTTGTCAACCAATAGCGGCGAACAAGATAAACGGCACAAGCCCGGCTTCCTGTGGAAGCCGGGCTTGTGCCGTTTAATGGATCATTTTCCCAATTATTTAGGAGAATTGATGATGGCATGGCTTTATCTAATGTTTAGAGAATGGACAGCGAAAAATGGTGGCGTGGTTTATCGAAGCAAGTCCAGTGTGAATAAATACGCATCGTTTGGCAAACTCAAGGCCGAAGTAAAGAGACGAGGCTACCATTTAATCGAAACGAAAGATCATTATTTGGTTATATGTAATCAAACTGACTTCAAGATTCATTGCTGAATTGAAAATCTAGGAGAAAACAAAGATAGCACGAACCAATTCCACACGAAATCAAAGATTCGCCGCCAGAACGCCGGGGCTGATGTGGAAGTAGTCGGCTAAGGTTCGAATGATGGAGCGGCTGAATGGTTTCTTGCCCCCTCCGCTCCCTCACGGTCGCGGCTCGCCTCACTGCCTTCTGCCTTTCCTTCACACCCAGCCCCAGCGTTTGCGCAGATACCACTCGACGCACAGCAGCGCGACCACCAGCAAGAAGAACGGCGGGCTGTCCCACGGGGTGTACTTGGTTTCGGTGGCAATTTCGCGATCGCGCTTTTCTTCTTTTATCCGCTTCAAGAGCGCCGGGAGCTGTTCGGCGCAATGGCTTCACCGCCGCTGGCGGAGGTCATTTTCGCCAAGCTGGCCATCAGTTCGGGCCGAGCGGCGGCGTTTTCCAGTTCCAAGTCTTGTTCGTAAACGACGAACCGGGCTTTGGCCTCGCCGAGCGATACGGCAGATCCCCTCACCTTGCCCTCTCCCGCAGGGGAAGAGGGTTCAGCGGTGGCCGAAACGACGATCGAATAATCGCCCGGTTCGATTACGTCGCGCAGCTGACCGATGGATTGATCGCCCTGCCGATTTAGCGGAATCGGCCGGCGCTTGCCTTCAGAATCTACCAACGTGGCGGTGAACGAGGCGCCCAGAATCGGCTCGCCCTCGGTATTGTGCGCGCCACAAGTGAAATCGATCTTCGCCGCCGGCGAGAACCGCCGCTGCGGCAGTTTCAGCCACACCTTTTGCTCGTCGGTGTCGTCTTTCTTCGCCAACCATAAGACGACCTGACGCCAGAAGCGTTTGTGTTCGTTCTCGAAGCCGTGCATCCACCAGCGCCACGTGGAATCGCCCGCGAAGGCCAGCACCCGGCCATTGCCGGGCTCCGCGGCCACCAGCAGCGGTTTGCCATCGCTGGTGACCGCCAGCGGGCGAGCAGCAGGCTTGAGCGCCTCGAACTTGTTAGCCCCTTCCAGCGGCGGCAGTTTTTCCCAGGCCTGGCGATTCTGTTCACGCGTGCTCAACCGCATCGGCGGCTCGTAGCCGAAGCGTGCATCGGGCAGCATTTTGATTCCTGTTTTTCCCAACTCTGGTCCATCCGGCAATGGCACTGGTTTGAGGTGCAGGTCTTCGCGAATTTTGGCATCAAAATCTTGCCGCGAAAGCTGATCGACCGGCCGGACCTCTAGCGGCAACACATCGGCCAGCGGCGTTTTTTGATAGCCGCCGGCCCAGAAGCTGTGGAAGCCGCCGAGCATAATGAGACCGGCTCCCTGATTGATGGCATCGCGCAACTTTCGCAAATCGTCGGGTCGAAAGGCTGAGGAATCTAAATCGCCAATGATGTAGACGTTGTAGCGACCGGGCTGAAAGCGATCGGACCAATCGGTGCGCGGCCAATGATCGCGGTCACGCTTATCGATATACTCGAAATCGACCTTGATCTCCGGCGAAGTGGCCAGCGAGCGTCGAATGAACGTTAATTCAGACCTTGGCTCGCCCTCGAGATACAACACATTCAGCCCGCCGTCGAGCACGTTGACAAACGTGCTGAGTTCGTTGTTGGTTGTAATTCGTTCCCCCGGTTGCGGCATGGCACGCACGGTGAGCTTTCGTTCGCCGGGAGTCTTGGGCACGTAGGCGAGGTCGAACTTCACTTGTTCGCCGTTTTGCTTGGCTCGAAGTTCGGTCGAAGCAACCACTTCCATTTTGCCCGGCGTCGATTCAAACAGCACTTGGACGGGAATTGGTTGATTCACCAGGCCGCTAATGCGCGCGGTGCCAGAAATGCTCAGATCGTTTTTCACGAACACGCTGGGGTTCACGACCAAATCGGTCACCGCTACATCGCGCGATTGGGTGGCCGACCGATCTTGGCCGAAGGTGACCGTGAACAGCGGCGTCAGTAAATCGTTGATGCGACGGGCCGGTATTTGCGGCTGTTCATCGCGCGGGGTGTAGGCTTGCTGAGCTCCATCCGACAACAGAATGATGCCCGCCAGCCGCTTGCCGGATTCGCGCTTCAGCACGTCTTCCAACGCGGCGCCGATTGCCGTTTGTTTGCCGTCGGCCGATTTGCCGAGGTCGAGCTTGCCGCCGGTAAGGTCCAGAGGCGTCACGTCACGATCGAAGGCGTAGACTTTCACCTCCACATTTTCGCCCATGCCCGACAGCAGGGGCAGCGATTCCGCCACGGTTTCGCGGAGGGCATTCCAGCGAGTGCGGTCGCCGAAAGCATCGGCGGTTTGCATGCTTTTGGAGCGATCGGCCAGCACAATCAGCGTGGCGGGCCGCTGGCGGATTTCGGTGTAAACCCGCGTCGGTCGCAGCATCGCGGCTATGATGAGTAGGAACACTGCGACGCGCAAACCAATTAACGTCCAGCGTCGGCCGGGAACCATCCGGCGCAACTCGCGGCTTGTGAGCATCATCACGGCCAGCAGCGCAGCCGACGCCACGATGACGAGGCCGTAACCGCCAACGGGATTAAAATGCCAGCCGGACATGGATAATCTTTACCACGGAGACACGGAGGCACAGAGAGAAGAATGACCTCTGTCGATTGTATTCCGGCTCCGCGCCTCCGTGTCTCTGTGGTTCATTTGTGTCTTACGCCACATGTGCTGGTTCGGGCTGTTGTTGCTTGGGCAGCGAAGGAGGAATTTGTTCCGAGGCAAAACTGTTTCGTGCGGGTTTCTCGCCGTTCGGATCGCGGCGGTAAAATTTGTTGGCCAGGAAATGTTCCAGTCCGAGTGCAATTGCCACGAGCAGAATTAACAGCGGATACATTTCGCACCGGTGCGACCGAGGTTGACATCGCGCTCGATTTCATCTTTGCCGCGCGACAATCGGAACCGGTTTTTTCCCAGCAACTCGGAGAATTCTTCGCGCGTCAAGCGGGTCAGGTTCGTGCTGGCGGCGGGAATGTTGACGCTGAACCCGCGGCGCACGCCCCCTTGCGTGCCGCCGGATCGAAGCTCGTAGTTGCCGGGCGTACTGGTGGTGGTAATGGTAATTGCCCCGGTTTTGGGATCGATCGATTGCGGAAATTCTTCCCCCTCTGGCGTGCGCAGCGAGAAAACCAGTTTGCGCTGCTCTTCGGGCAATTGGAGGACGACGGTTTCACCGGCTTCGTAGTTGAATCGCTCTTCGCCGCTGCCGACTAGATAGAGCGCGGTTCCATTGGCCAGCATCATGAAGGGCCACGCGCCGCTGCCGACGGTCAGCAAATTCCAAAGATCGGGGTTACTGGAGCCATCGGCCAGCGTCGGCTCGTCGGAAATGGGCGTGGTGAAAACCAACACGCGGCCCTTGCCGAGATCGCGTTCTAGAATCGCGGCCTCGCCGTTGCTGTATGGAACAACTGTGTTCACGCCTTTTACGAGATCCCCAAGCTGCCAATGCGAAAATACCGGGAAATCGGCCCAAGGCACGCCGCTGTTGATGCTGCGGAAAATTGCCAAGAGCGGATGCTGATAATCTTGCGGGGCCAAAAACGCATCTTGGCGATGCCATTGCCGGACGAGTTTGCCCGGCATGATTTGCAGCGCCGCCCACGTATTGAAATCGTCGACCGGCCTCGCTTTCGGCTGTGCGTTGCGGCCCAGCCAAACGGCGAGTCCTCCACCGTGATCGACGTAGCTGGTCAGCGATTGCCAAACGTTATCGACCAGCGGCGGTGGATCCAACAGGCAAACCGCGGCGTAATCGTCGAGCGGCTTGGTGGCCAGATCGTCGAACGAGACGACATCGCATTCGAATCTGGCCTGACCGTTACGTCGGAACGGCGTCGGGGCAATCGCTTCCGTCAGAAAGACCGCCCGGCGATCGGCAGGCTTGGACGCGGCAACAAGGACTTTCCACGGCGAACGAACGTTGACCGTGAAGTAGCGGACATTGTCGGCGGGCAAACTATCTTCGCCCAAGATTCGCACCACGCCCTGGTGGGTACCCAGTTCCAGGCCGGCGATTTGAAAATCGACGGACTGCGATGCATCGGGAGTTGCCTTGACCGTGGTTTGGGCTCGACGCTGTGGCTGGCCGGCTGCGTCGATTACATCCAGCATCACCGATTGATCGCTGCCACCGCCAATGGTTTGCAAATCGGTTTCCAGCCGCAGAGGCGTATTTTTGGCCAGAGATTCGGCCGAGAGTTGCAGATTACCGAGCGATAAATCACGTGGCGCATCAACGCCAACATCAATCACATAGCAGGCAACTTCCTTCTTTTCCGCCAATTTGCTACGTAGCCGCGCCGAAGATTCGGAGGACCAAGCTGCGCGGCTCAAATCCGTAAACACATACACTTCCTTGCGGGCTTTCGGATTTTCGCTAACCAGCCGGATTGCCTCCTCGCAGATTTCGGGCAGTGGTCGTGAGGTCGCCGTGGGAGTTAAGCGGGCCACTTTTTGCTTGGCGACCGCGGCATCGATGGAAAAAGCAGGATTGGCGGTGTGCGAATCGATTACCGCGACTTCACTTTCGGGAGGAAGCTGCGTCATGACCCGTGTGGCGACGTCCTGGGCAACCTCCAGCCGCGTCTGATTCTGATTGCGATACTGTAAACGTGGAGAAGTATCGAACACGAGCGCCGCTGCAATCGGCGCCTCTTGATCGCCGAGAAAGCCGGCCGACTGCACCGTGGGCCGTGACATCGCCAAAGCCAAAAACACAATCGCACCGCAGCGTAGCAGTAGCAACAGAATGTGCCGCAGTTTGAGCCGGCGCTTGTTGGCATCGTTCCGTAGCTGAATGAACCGCAGCGCCGGGAAGAATAGATGTTTCGGTTGTTGCCGCATCACCAGATGCAAAATGATCGGCGCCGCGATCAGCACGGCCCCGGCAAGCATCAGCGGTGTGAGGAAAGTGAGCGACATGGATTACGAGTTCCACTAACCCCGCGCGCGGCGGCTTAACAAATACTCCGTTAGAGCGCGGTCGAATTGCATGCTGGTATCTATCGGTACGTAATCGATGCCGGCCTGGAAGCAGTGGCGGCGGTAAAAATTGCGAAATTCGCGGATCGAAGATAAGTAATCAGCCTGAAAATGGTCTGCGTCGACTTGCAGCCGGTCTTTGGTTTCCGGCTCTTCAAATTCCACGGTGCCGTGGAAAGGGAACGTCACTTCGGCTTCATCCAAAATGTGAAACAAAATGACATCGTGGCCGCGGTGCCGCAGCCGGCGGAGCGATTGCAAGATAGGTTCCGGTTCAGCCAGCAGGTCGCTGAACAGCATCACCAGGCTGCGATGCCGCAACATGGCGGCAATTTGCGTGAGACTGCGCGCTACATCGGTCTTGCCCTTCGGCTCCAGCTTGGCGAGCAGCGAAAGCACATGGCCGATTTGCGTGCGTTTACTTTTGGCCGGCAGGCTATCGCGGATTTGCTCGTCGAATGTGATCAAACCGACCGGGTCTTGCTGGTGGACCATGAGCCAGCAAAGTGCTGCCGCCAGGCAGATGCCGTATTCAAACTTGGTGAGTTCTTGCCGAAACGTGTAGCCCATCGACTCGCTGAGGTCCATCACCAAGTAGCCGGTGATGTTAGTTTCGGCCTCGAACTTTTTAACGTAATACTTGTCGGTTTTGGCGTACACTAACCAATCGATGTCTTCAGGATCGTCGCCCGGCGTGTATTTACGATGCTCGCTGAATTCGACCGAGAACCCGTGAAACGGACTGGAGTGCAAACCCTGTAAAAAGCCGCGGACAATAAACTGAGCGCGCAAATCAAGCCGCGAAATTTGGCGAATGACTTCCGGCTTCAGATATTTTTCAACGGTCGACATAGGAAACGAAAGGCGAGAAACGACGAACGATGAATTTCAGAGCACAAAGTCTCACGCTTCATCAGGCGTCGTTTTGCACTGACCTTCTTCCTTGCTGCTTAGCGTTTCTCGAACTTCGGAATCTCCGGCTCCGGAATTTCCTTGAGCAGCCGCAAAACAACGGCTTCGCTCGACATGCCTTCGGCCTGGGCCTGAAAATTCGTGCTGATGCGGTGACGCAGCACGGGGACGGCGATTTTTTTGACGTCGTCGATCGCCACGCTGAAACGGCCGTCCATGGCGGCCGAGCGCTTTACCGCCGTGAATTAAGAACTGCCCGGCACGGGGGCCAGCACCCCAGTCGACAAGATCGCGAACAAACTGCGGGGCGGAAGGATCTTTCGGCCGGGTCGCACGCACCAGTCGGGCCGCATATTTCACGATGTACTCGCTCACCGCCACACTGCCGACCAACTTTTGCAAATTCACGATGGCCCGGCCGGAAAGCACCTTCCGGCATTCCGGCTTTTCATTGCGGGTGGTGAAACTGAGGATTTGCTCTTCTTCATCGGCACTGGGGTAATCAACTTTAATGTTGAACATGAACCGATCGAGCTGCGCCTCGGGCAACGGGTAGGTGCCTTCCTGCTCGATGGGGTTTTGCGTGGCGATCACAAAAAAGGGTTCTGGCAGCGGGTGCGTAATCTGGCCGATCGAAACTTCCCGTTCTTGCATCGCTTGCAACAGGGCCGCCTGCGTTTTCGGTGGCGTGCGGTTGACTTCGTCGGCCAGCAAAATGTTCGTGAAAATCGGCCCATCGACGAAGCGGAAATTCCGCCGACCATTTTCATCCTCTTCCAGCACGTTGGTTCCTGTGATGTCGCTGGGCATCAAGTCAGGCGTGAATTGAATGCGCTTGAATTGCACATCGAGAATCCGGGCCACGGTGCTAACCATCAGCGTTTTCGCCAAACCCGGCACACCTTCCAGCAAGCAATGACCGCGCGTGAAGATGGCGGCGAACATTTGCTCGATCACCTCGTTCTGGCCGACGATGATTTTCTGCAATTCCTCCTGCATTACCCGGCGGTGTTGGCTGAATTCTTGCAGAATGTCGCCCAAACTGCGCGGTTTCGCGGCGGGCATAGGCGTGGCTGGGGTCACGGTAATCGTTGGATCAGAGGGCATCAGTTCCTTCTTTCGTTGGCTAGATCGCGATGTGCCGCGCTCATTCTTTCATCGTATAACCGATAGCCCCACGGAGCAACGCACGGTGGGCGTTTCTTGCTGCCATAAGTTCAAGAGTCTACAATGGTTGGGTAAACGCCTCGGCTCTAGCGAAGGATGCCCTAACGATGAAGCGATGCCTGGCGTGGTTTTTGATTCTGGTTATGACGATTTTGCTGGCAGCACGGCCGGCGGCGGCCGAAGACCACGGCGAAGTCACCGCCGAGCAAGTGCGGGCCGCCATCAACCGCGGCGTCGACTTTCTCAGGCGCACGCAAAATCAGGACGGCTCGTGGCCGGAGCAAACTGGCTTTCCCGGCGGTGTAACATGCTTGTGTACGCTCGCACTTCTGAATGCCGGCGTGCCGCTGGACGACGGCGATTTGAAACGGGCGCTGCAAAACATCGAAAAGGTTACGCCCGACAAAACCTACGTCGTTTCGCTGCAGACGATGGTTTGGTGTCTGGCCGAGCCGAACCGCTACGGGCCTTTGATTGCTCGCAACGTGCAATGGCTGGAAGAATTGCAAAACAAAAGCGGGCCGCGCATCGGCACGTGGTCGTACAGCCCGCAGATCAGCGGCGGCGATCGTTCGAACACGCAGTTCGCCATGTTGGCATTGCACGAGGCAGAACGCGTGGGCGTGCCAGTCTCGCCGAAAATTTGGGAACGCGCCCTGCAATCGTGGCTTAAATCGCAAAATAACGATGGCTCGTGGGGATATTTCGTGTTGCCCAGCGGCGAGTCGCCCGGCACGGGCAGCATGACCTGCGCCGGCATCACGTCGGTGTACATTGCCTCGTTGCGCTCCAGCGCTGGCGATGCGGAAGTGACCGCCAACGGTTTGAAGTGCTGCGGCACGCAGCTCGATAATCCTGCCGTGCGCTCGATCGACAACGGGCTGGCTTGGTTGGGCAACAATTTCACGTTGCAAACCAATCCTGGTTCGGCTGCGGGTTGGCTGATGTACTACCTGTACGGCATCGAGCGTGTGGGCCGAATGACATCGCATCGCTTCTTTATCAGCCGCGATTTCAAGCGTTATGACTGGTATCGGATGGGCGCGGAAACGCTGGTTGCCCGCCAAGACCAACTGTCTGGCTATTGGAAAGGCGACAACCACACGGAATCGAATCCGCAAATCAGCACTAGTTTCGCGCTGCTGTTTTTGGCGAAGGGCCGGCGACCTGTGCTGGTTTCCAAAGCGAAATTCGGCGAGGGGAGCGATTGGAGCAACCATCGATCTGACATTGCCAACTTAACCACCTACGTCGAGACGAAATGGAAACGAGAATTTCCGCTAGGACTGTCGTGGCAGGTCCTCGATTTGGAGGGCGCGGAAGTCGAGGATCTGCTGCAAACGCCGGTGCTGTACATCGGCGGCAGTCAGACAGCGCCCTCGCTGGATGAAGCCCGCAAATTGCGCGATTACATCGATCGCGGCGGGTTTATTTTCGCCGAAGCGTGCTGCGGCGATAACGGTTTCGACAAAGGTTTTCGCGCGCTCATGGACAAAGTGTTCGACGAACCGGAGTATCGCTTGAAGCCGTTGCCGCCGGAGCATCCGATTTGGTCGGCTGAGGAACAAGTGCGGCCGGCGCTGCGGCCCAACTTGTGGGCCATCGACTACGGTTGCCGCACCAGCGTGGTGTATGCCGCTCCGCCGGAGCCACAGCGCGGCGATTTGCCGCACGGGCTGTCTTGCTACTGGGAGATCGCCTCGGGGCGCGATCGGAATTTAACGCCGCAATTGCAAGAGCAAAAACAGGCCGCGCTATCGATTGGCATCAACGTGCTGGCTTATGCGACGAATCGAGAACTGAAGAGCAAAGACGAAAACTTCAATGTCGGCGACACGACCAAAAAAGACGAAGACACGTTTGAACGGGGCAAGCGTTATGTCGCCAACGTGCGGCATCCTGGTGGGTGTGATGCCGCGCCCGGCGCTGGCCAGCTTGATGCGAGCAGCGTCGCGGGAATTGAAATCGCGGTTCAGCAGCGAGCAGCGCCAGGTCAAGCTGACCGATTCGGATTTGTTCAATTACGACGTGCTGTTCATGCACGGCCGCACCAATTTTCGGCTGACCGATGCCGAGCGAAAGCAATTGCGCAAGTATCTGGAGCGCGGCACGATCATTGCCGATTCAATCTGTGCGAGCCGCGATTTCACGGAAGCGTTCCGCCGCGAGATCAACGATCTGTTCGCCGATCAGGGCCTGAAGCTGGAACCGATTCCGGCCACGCATCCGATGTTCACTCACGATTTCGGCGGATACGATCTTTCGCAAGTCAGCCGGCGAGAACCAGCATCGCGCACTGGCGACGGTCCTTTGCAGGCGCACATCCGCAAAGGAGCGCCGGAATTGGAAGGGCTGAAAATCGGCGATCGCTATGCCGTTATCTTCTCGCCGCTGGATCTGAGTTGCGCGCTAGAGAAGCACGATTCGCTCGAGTGCGACGGTTACACTCGCGATGATGCCGAACGAATTGGCATCAACTTGCTGTTGTACGCGACGTTCGAGTTTTGATCGGCGACGCTCAAAAATCGTTTGCCGATTTGCGCCCCGCCAGCCTCGTATTCGCAGCAGACAGCGGCGCTAGCACGACGACTCTGGGTTTGGCAGCGACTCTGTAGCGGTTACAAACCATTTGCAAACAACAACTTGCGAACTCTTGCTGGCATTGGTTTTTACCTTGACCCAACCGGCAAATCGCCCCTATAATCCGCCCCGCTCTTGTCAGGGTAAAGTCTCATCTCGCAAGGGTTTTCGTCTTTTCTGCGGTTTCAGTTTTGGATCCATTGCCTTCGCACTGCGGTGGTGATGATCACGGCAGGCGCGGTGTTTGCACATCGTGCCCAGCCTCATCCGATCGATCGCATTCGCGCATAGTCAAGGAACGCTTTTCACATCGTGCGTTTCACCGCTCAAAGTGTGCGGCTTAAGGGCTGCGCACGGCGTCCGCTGCGCCAGCGTGCTCGCACTTTGCGCGCTCGTGCCGCAGCAATGCTGCGAGTTGTCGCCACGCTGCTGGTGTTTTTGGCGACTCGGTCGCTTGAAGCGCAAATCGAATTGCCGCAGGCTGATCCGCGCTCGCCCATCATCGTCAACGCCCAGCATGGCCAGCACTGGATCGACGGCTCCTACGAAGTGTGGCTCTTGCAAGGTAATTGCCGGATAGAGCAGGGGCGATCGCTGGCTGCGAGCAAAGAAGCCGTAATCTGGATCGATCGGACTGTCCCGGATGGTGGCACGTCTCACAAGGTAATTGCCTACCTCGAAGGCGAGGTGGCGATTGAATACGCGCCGGCGGTGAAAACAGATTCCAAATCGCTTGCCACCCCACAGCCGACGAACATCGCGCGCCTGGAAGACAAGAACTGGTTTGGGCGCCTGTACTCCAGCACCCCACCGGAAGTGCGAGTCGCCAAGCCGGGAACCGAGCCGGCTGTTAAGCCGCCAATTTATCAGCACGCATTAGCGTTGCGCTCGCCACGCCCTGGCACCTTGCAGCGTACGCAGTTCGAGACCACAGTGCCGCCGGAAACCATTGCCGCGCCCGGCACCAGCTTACAAGTTTTGCAGCGCAGCAATGTGCCGTTTCAGTTCCGGTCAGAGTTTAATGCGACCACGAATGAAACGGTTGCCGTCATTGAAGGGGGCGTCACGTTCATCATCGCGGGCTTGCCCGATGTCGGCCCCCGCTTCGGTCTTTCTGACACCATCGATATCTCCACCGATCGCATGGTTGTCTGGGCCAGCGGTTCGCAGCCGCTCAATCTCAGCGGGCAGCCCGATCCGGCCAACAACCGGCAGCTAGAGCTGTACATGGAAGGCAACATCGTTGTTCGCGAAGGCGATCGCATCGTGCAAGCCAAGGCCATGTACTACAACGTAACCCAGAGAAATGGCGTGATTCTTGATGCCGAAGTGCTCTCGCCGGTGCCGCAAGTTCAAGGCTTGGTGCGTGTCAAAGCGGATGTGCTGCGGCAAGTCGATCGGAATCGATTCGTGGCCGATAACGCCAGCTTCACAACCAGTCGCCTGGGCATTCCCACCTACGAGTTCAAATCGGGCCAATTGGTCTTTGAAGACAATCAAGTGCCGGCGATCAATCCGATCACTGGATTGCCCGAGGTCGATGCCAACAATGTGCCGATTGTCGACCATGAAAATCTGCTCAGCGGCACCAACAACGTCATCACCATCGAGGGCGTCCCCGTCTTCTACTGGCCTTTTTTCGCTACCGACCTGCAGCGCCCGCCGCTTTACTTCGATAGCATCGCCTATCGTCACGATCAGGTATTCGGCAATCAGATTCTCGCGGATTTGAATCCGTATCAAATCCTGGGTATCCGCAATCCGCCCAAGGGAACCGATTGGACCGTGAGTCTCGATTATTTGAGCCTGCGCGGTTTCGGCGGCGGTACGAAGTTCGATTACGATCGCACCGGCTTCTTCGATTGGCCGGGCCGCTATCACGGCTTCATCGATTTTTGGGCGATCGACGATCACGGAACCGACAACCTGGGCCTGCTGCGCCGCTCGATTACCTTTCCGCATCCGTTCCGCGATCGTGTCTTGTTCCGCGATGAACACGAGCTGCCGGACGATTGGCAACTGCGGCTGGAAGTGGGCCAAATTAGCGACCGCAACTTCCTGGAAGAGTATTACCAGCAGGAGTGGGAAGAGCAGAAGGATCAGGTCACGCGGCTCAACTTGCGGCGCAATTTCGACAATAAGTCGTTGGAACTGAGCGCGTCGGGCAATCTGAATCCGTTCTTCACAGAAACGCAAAATCTGCCGCGGCTAGATCATTACTGGCTTGGACAATCTCTCTTGGACGACACGCTGACGTGGTACGAGCATTCGAACATCGGCTATCTGCGGCAAAACAAATTGCAGCAGCCGACCGATCCGACCGACCTCTTCCAATTCCATTTCCTGCCGTACGACGCCACCGGCGCCGGCGAACGTCTGGCCACGCGGCAGGAAATCGATTGGCCGATTCAACTCGGGCCCGTCAAATTTGTGCCGTACGGCCTGGGTGAACTGGCCGACTGGGGCGAAGACCTCGCTGGCAACCGCATTCAACGGGCATACGGCCAGGCCGGTGTGCGCACGAGTTTGCCGTTCTGGTCGGTCGATCCCACCATTCAGAGCACACTGTGGAACGTCAACGGCATCGCGCACAAAGTGGTGCTCGATGTTGATTTCTCGTACACCGACGCCAGCAAGAACGTCGATCAGTTTATTTTGTACGACGAGATCGATGACAACAACATTCAGGCCCTACGCCGCCGTTTGGGCTTTGAAATCTATAACGATCCCGTGGCCGGCCCCACGGTCTTCGCTGTTCCGCCGCAGTTTGACGAACGCTTTTACGCCGTTCGCCGCGGCGCGATGGATTGGGTCACCGGACCCACGGAAATTGCCGACGATCTGACCGTCGTCCGGCTGGGCGCTAATCGGCGCTGGCAAACCAAACGTGGCCTGCCGGGCCAGCAGCACATTATCGATTGGATTACGCTCGACACTAATCTGGAAATTTTCCCCAAGCCGGAGCAGAACTTCGATCAAACGGCCGGCATGCTCGATTACGATTTCCACTGGTTTGTCGGCGATCGGCTGACGCTGCTTTCCTACGGGGCGTTCGATTTCTTCGACGGCGGCCAACAGTGGACCACCACGGGCATGTTCCTCAACCGCCCGCCGCGAGGCAGTTTCTACCTGGGCTTCAACAGTTTCGAAGGGCCGATTTCCAGCGAAGTCATCACCACCAGTTACACTTACCGCATGACGACGAAATGGCTCTCGACGTTTGGCACCTCGTTCGACCTGAAAAGCCAGGGTAATATTGGCGAAAATTTCCGGCTCACGCGCGTGGGCGAATCGTTTTTGTTCACGATGGGCTTTAACGTTGACGTGACCCGCGGCAATTTCGGATTCAATGTCGCTGTTATCCCGCGGTTCTTGAATCGCGCCAGTTCGGTTGCCCGCGGATATATAGATGTGCCCCCCGCCGGATTGTATGGGCTAGAATAGCTCAGCATGATCCCGCGATCTGAAGACTCTGGCCCGACACCACGCACGTGGCGCGAGAAATTCCGCGATGCATTCCGCGGTGTGGGCTCGGGCATGCGCGGGCAGGCCAGTTTTCGTGTTCACATTTTCATGGCGGCAGCCGTGATTGTTGCCGCCGGGCTGCTCCGCTGCAGTTTGCTGGAATGGTGCCTTCTGCTGCTGTGCATTGCAGGGGTGTTGACAGCGGAAATGATTAATTCCGCACTGGAGCACTTTGCCAAAGCGGTTGCAAAAGATCGCGATCCGCAAGTTGGCGAGGCACTGGATACCGGCAGCGCCGCAGTGCTGCTGGCGTCATTTGGTGCCGCAATCGTCGGCGCGATTATTTTCATTAGTCGATTGGTGACACTGTTGAAAGGCTGATGTCACTCCAAGTTCATTTGCGGACTGGCAGCCCGACAGAATTGCAGAAGTTTCTCCGAAGGAACTGCTATTAATCCTGGTAAGAGGCATAACCCTTGTATTGGCCTTCGACGACGTGGGGAGCAAACCAGTAGTGGTCCCAACCGTCGAACGACTCGCTGCCGCCATCGATGTGATCGTTGAGGTCGAAATAAATCTTGTCGTGTCCGCTTTGTCCCAACAGGTAGTCGCTGCCGCTGCCGCCACACAGCGTGTCGTCGCCGGTTCCGCCGTAAAGATAATCGTCGCCTGTGCCGCCGTGAATCTCATCGTTGCCGGCGCCGCCATCGAGGATATCGCCGTGGACTGTTTCGCTGGGATTGTTTGAATTCGCGGCGAACAAGTGGTCGTTGCCGTCGCCGCCGTTCAAATAGTTGCCCTTTTCTTGAGCGGTGCTGTAAGCCACATCTCCGTACAAATAGTCGTTGCCGGTATCTCCATACAAGCTGTCGTATCCGAGTCCGCCGTACAGATAGTCGTTGCCGCTGCCACCGTGGATTTCGTCATCTCCCAGTTCGCCGTAGAGATAATCGACGCCATTGCCGCCGTGTAGGACATCGTCGCCGACGCCGCCGTAAAGATGGTTGCTGCCAACGCCTTCGCCCGCCCAAAGTTCATCCTTCCCACCGGCGCCATACAGATAGTTGTTTCCCACGCCACCGTAAATCACATCCACGGCTTCGCCGCCGTACAGGTAATCGTTCCCGTCGTTTCCGTAAAGATGATTGGTTCCGCTGTCGTCTCCAAACAGCGAAGATGCGGAATAGAGCTTATCGGCTCCGCTGCCGCCATACAGCACGTCGCTGCCAAGATCGCCGTACATTTCCGATGGCTTGGCGGTGGCGTTTTCGATGAGGTCGTCGCCGTTTAGACCATGCACCACAATTTTATCAATTCCCCCCGCCGCAAAGGCTTTCTGGAATATTTGCAGCCCAGAGTGCGGATCGGTCACTGTCACGCGAATTTGCTGCTGCACCACACCTCGGGTTCTAAGCGTGAAATTGCTGACTACAATATGGTCGCTGTAGTCCGTGCCCTGGACCGTTAGCACGTGATTTGCCAGCGTGGCATCGGCTGCCATCATCGTCCGGCTTTCCAGGCGCTCCACCGCAAATGGACGTAAGCTGGAACGTTTCATGGTCACTTCTCCTGGAACGCAGTTTTAAGTCGGTTGAAATTGCTACGGATCGTACTGCCGACTCCTTGAGCGTAAAGCCGGGGCAATTGTTACAGCATTCAGCAAGAATGCACCGCTGGCGGCGTTATTGGGCTAGAAAGAGCCCGTTGACACCCAAGTAAATGGGGATTCCAATTGTTAGCCAAGAGCCATGCCGGGCGTGGGAATGTAGGAGTAACTTGCCAGATCTCCGTCCCACGGCTGTACTTTCTGACAGCCGCGGGCGCTTCATCGATTGAAAGCCTGTAGTGCGGCTTCAAAAACTGCGCAGCGGGACACGCTGTTGTTCGGCGACCTGGCGGCACGATTCGTATTCTGGCGAGAAGCGCGGCTGGCCGTCGGGAAGCGTGGCCAGGACGCCATCGATCAGACCCCACGGTGTATTCACACTGTAGGGTTCGCGCGGTAATTTGCTGCGGGTGACGCTCGTTCGCCGCACGCCCAGTGTAGTTGTTTCGCAGAACAGAATTGATTCCAGCCGATCGGCATCGGCAGGCTGGCACAGCACGCTCATGAGAATACCGGGTCGATTCTTTTTCATTTGGATGGCGCTGGTGAAAACATCCAGCGCGCGGCTGCGAGTAGTTGCCTGACGCAGTAACCGATCAGTTCGCCGCTCATATCGTCCAGATTGGTCTCCAGCAGGTAAAGCGTTTCCGACTGCAGCGCAGGTTCAACAATTGTCGCTTCGCCGATCAGGAGCCGCAATAAATTGGGTTGCTGATCCAACTCGCGCGTGCCGGCGCCGTATCCGATTTTTTCGATGGTCATCGCCGGCGGCGGGCCGAATTTTGTGGAAAGCGCCGCCAGAATTGCCGCTCCGGTGGGCGTGGTCAGTTCCGCTTCCACTTCGCTGGCCGCAATCGGAATCCCTCTAAGTAACTCCGCCGTAGCGGTCGCCGGGATGCTGCACCGCCCGTGGGCGATGTTGATGAAGCCGTGCCCGGTGGGAACAGGCGAGGCCTCGATACGGTCGATCGAGAGCGAATCGAGACCGATGGCCGTGCCCACAATGTCGGCGATCGAATCTACGGCCCCGACTTCATGAAAATGCACTTTACGAATTTCGACGCCGTGAACGTTGGCTTCGGCCTCGCCCAGCCGGGTGAAGATTCGCTTTGCCAAATCTTTCGCGGGAGATGACAGTTGGCCGGCATCGATCATTTCGGTAATGTGGTGCAAATGCCGGTGTTTGTGCTCCGGCTCCTGTTGAATTTCGACTTTGATGCCGCGGAACCCCTTGCGACGCACTTCGGTGGTTGTGATTTGCACGTTCGGAAGGCCCAATGATGCAACACCGGCTTGGATCGCCTCCAAATCGGCGCCGGCGTCAATCAGAGCACCAAGCGTCATATCGCCGGCGATTCCGCTCAAACAGTCGAAATAAGCCAGACGCATTGTTTCGGAGTCCAAAATTTTTAGCCACGAGGCAAATGCACAATTCAGAATTGCCGCAGGATATTAGAACATGAGCGATCAATTTACGACAGTCGCTGATTTGCGCAAACTGGTCGCCGACTTCGTGCGCGAGCGCGATTGGAATCAGTTTCATTCGCCGAAGAATCTGTCAATGTCGCTGGGCATTGAGGCGGCGGAGCTAATGGAGCATTTTCAGTGGCTCACGATTGACCAGTCTCGGACCGTCGCTAATCAATCGGAAAAGGTGGCCGAAGTCGCCGATGAATTGGCCGACGTGCTGTGTTACGCCTTGGCTTTGGCAAACGAGTTACAGATTGATATCGCGGACGCTGTGCGGCAAAAGATGGTTAAAAACGAGCGCAAATATCCGGCCGCAGAGTTCCGCGGCCGCTACGGCGCCGATGATCCCAAAAAGTGATCCGACGGTGCGAGTGGGTTCGCCGGAATTATCACTCCTGAGACACAGAGGCACGGAGAAGAATGTCGAATTTCGAGTTTGTTGTTACCTTCTCTGCGCCAGCGTGACTCCGTGGTAAAGCCGGCGCTCGCCTCAATTGACAATTTCTTCGCCCACGGCCTTTTCACGCATGGCCGTTCGATCCTGGCCGATCGCGATGCCTATCCAGCCATCGTCGATCACGCATTGCGTCAGGCTCAATCCGCTGAGCCGAGGGTTGTCGGTAATCAAAGACGGCACCAGATCCAATTTGCGGTCACGCGGCAGAACTTTGCTGAAAATGGTGCGCAGCGCGAGTTCCGCTCGGCCCTTATAGTTTTCGCCGCCCAATTCAATGGGTCCGCTGCGTACGAGCCGGGCATGCAAGTGGTCGATTTCTGGGGCGTAAGTCGCGCTGATCGAAAAGTCGCGCCAGGTTCGTGAGCCTTGCCGCAAGGTTTCAACGGCTAACGTGACGCGAATCGCTCCGTCCTGGCAACGCACATGAACTGGGTCACGGTTGGCGAATGTGATCGACACATCATCAGGCAAATCGCTGGGCACTGTAATCGGCTTGCTGGTGCGCTTTGCCAGGTGCATGAACAAATCGGGCAAGGTGAACGAGTTGCCGGCCAATTCGAGTTGATCGAGGACATTATTAAGTGCCGATTCGTGAACCTGCATGCTCGCCAGGCTATCGGAAGGAGCCTGTGGCCGTGCCGTGTGACCGCCCAGCTGGTTTTCCCCCGCCAGACGCAACCGCATCGTTACGCGTTCCGTGGTCGTTCCGAATGAAATCGGCTGGGCATCGACGCCCATTTTTTCCAGCGGCGATAACATTTGCTGAACGATCAGCGTTTCGATGTCCTCAAGGGCTTGTTTGGCGTCCGCATCCACTCGGCGGGCCGCTTGATTGGCGACCTTTTGATCGACTTCACGCAGCGCTTCCGCATGCTGTTTATCGTATTTCGCAACGGCACGATCGCGAACGACGGCGCTGACCAGCGGCCGGCCGTCAAAGCGAGTGCTGATGCCCACTAGCTGCGTGTTGCTGTCGGCTTCGGCCATGGCTTTGGCAATGCCCAGGCCGCGCTCGTCGATGATGACCGCTTTATGGACGATGTAAGCCGATTCGCCGCGATCGTTCAGCGTCACTGGTCCGCGGCTGGCCGCAGTGCGGGAATCGACGGTGCCGTGTGCCTCGAGCCAGAGATGGATGCGGCGCGGATCGGGAATCAACCGCACCTCAAGTCGCGTGGTTGTATCGCTGACACCACGTACTGGTGTTCCTCGAATCCTGTCGTTCACGATGCCGCTAATCGGCGGTTGATTGGGCAGCAAGCGACTCAGCAATTCGCCCGTGAAGGCCATTCGCACATTGGCGTTGCGATAATGCTCGTCGATTTGCGCTGCCAGGTTTCGCTCTTCCTGGAGATTCGAATACCTCAACTGCTCTTGAGTCGCGGCAACAATTCGGGCATCGCTCACCAGCCCGGTGCGCTCATATCGCTCGATGCTGGCCAGCAAGTCGCGCACATCGACGGTTTGGCGCTGGCCATCGTCGGACACAACATTGGCGAACACGCCAGCGCCACCCACGGTGGCAGCCGTGGGCTGCCACAGCGCCAACCGGCGCTGGAGCGCATAGCGAGATCGGCGGACTTCGGTCGCAGCTTGCGGCGTCGATTGCTCGTGGGCCAACGTTTCTGCCAGATCGGCCTGAATTTGCAACTGACGGATAAGCTCCGCGGTTTGTCGGGCATCGCTGGATGTCAACTGACATAAGTCCCTGCACAGGACCTCGGTTTTGTCGGCCCAGGAAACGCAAGTAGAAAACTGCGCCAGTCGATCAAGCTGCGTTAGCAATGCGCTGGGGAGCGGCCAATCGACGGCCGTGCGATGTTCATCAATCCGTGCTTTATCGCTCCAAATCGATTGCGGGCGAACAATGTTCGGAATTTCGCCAATCGGGGTGTCGAATGTCGTTGAACCGCTTGAATCGCCCAGCAGCGAGCCGGCCAACGGGAAAGGACTGGCCGAGACGTTTGTGATCGGAAAATCGATCACACGATCGGTGGGCGGATTTGGTTTGGCAACGCCTGGCTGCCGGCCCGTAAAGCGACGCAGATCGGCAATTTTTTGAGCGACGGCTTCCACCAACGGCCCGTGGAGGAAGCCCGACAATGTGGTGCGGCCTGATTGAGTCGTGCCAGCCTGTTGAGATTCAGCCGGCAAACTGTCGGCAGAGATTTCACTCTGCGTTGTCGGCGTCGAGGCCGGAACTGGCCGCACAACCATCACGGAAGCCAGATTCCGTTGATCGACGATGTCCCGCGAATGCTGTTCAAGCGACGGTCGTTCAACTGATCGCGACGATGGTGTGCCAGTTCGCCAAGTCGGAATGGCAATGGTCAGAGCGAATAAGCCAATCAGCACTAACAGATACGGCCACAAGGGGCTCGGCCGACTCGACATCATGATGACGCTTCCCTGCTACGCACTCTCGAAAACAGACTCCTCCGCCATACCGTTAAATCGGAAGCGGAAGCAAGCAAGTGGAGCGAGAGTCTGGAAGACTGGCGAGTTTGCACCGGAGCGTGCCGGATGTTCCGAGCAAGGCAGGTTGTGCGAAACGGTTGGTAGCGACAATGCCGTTTACGACAAAAATGCTTTTCAGACCGATGCCGGACCAACGAGAACCGTATCGTCGTGTTCGTAGGCCGGGGCACAGCAGCAGAGGAAAACTAGAGGCTCTGGGCCGGTGTTGAGAATTTGGTGTGCCACTTGTGGAGGGATGGCGATGGCATCGCCGGGGGCAACAGCTCGAACCTCGTCGCCAACGGTCATTCGACCCCTTCCAGTGAGGATGTAGTAGATTTCTTCCGTTTTTCGGTGAAAGTGCGGCGTCGTGGCCGCGCCGGGCGAAACACGGGCTTCGGCGAGACTTTGCTGGCGAAGGCAAGAATTCCGATGCGCCAGGAGTTCGCGAATCTCCGAGCCATCTTTGGTGATGAAGGCGTCGACGCGGTTCAGGTTGATAACATCCACGAGTCAAACTCCTTGATTCTCTGCCTGCGTTGTTTGCTCCGTGTTCTCAGTGTCTCCGTACTGAACAACGTCGGACAAGCTTGCGGTTCTCCGCAACTGTCCGCAAGCGGCGTTAATTTCATCTCCTTTGCGTTCACGGACCTGTACGTTGAGCCCGGCGTCTTCCAAAATTTGCACGAAGCGACGGACGGCATATTTAGTTGGCGTTTGATACGCCAATCCCGGCACGGGGTTATACGGAATCACATTGATAAGCGCTAGCCGACCGCGCAACAGCGTCGCTAGTTTCTGAGCGTGCTGAGCACCATCGTTCAGGCCGCCGAGCAGAACGTACTCGAAAGTTAGCCGGCGACCTGAAGTCTCGAAATAGTGGTCCGCCGCCGCGACGATTGCCTCCAAACCGATGTTCTTGTTGACCGGCACTAGTTTGTTTCGCAGCTCGTCGTCTGGGGCGTGCAGCGAAACGGCCAACTGAAACCGAGCGTCGAGCTGCGCCAGTCGATCGATTGCCGGCGGCAAGCCAACCGTGGAAATCGTGATTCGCCGATGGCTGATGCCCAATCCGGTCGAGCTAGTTGCTTCGGCCAGCGCCGGTAGCAAGCGATCGAGATTCGCCAGCGGTTCTCCCATACCCATCACGACGATGTGGCTCAGCCGTTCATCTTTCGGCAGCAGCCGTGACAACCGCAGCATTTGCTCGACGATTTCGCCCGCACTCAAGTTCCGTACCACGCCATCCAATCCGCTGGCGCAAAAGACGCAGCCCATGGCGCAGCCAACCTGGGAACTGATGCAAATGGTGTGGCGGTTGCCGTCGCGTAGCAGCACACATTCGATGGTGTGGCTATCATGCAACCGAAGCAGCAGCTTCTCAGTGCCATCGGCGGCGCGATGATGTCGTTCAACGGTGGTGGTCCAGAGCTGGAATTCTGTGGCCAGTTTCGTTCGCAAATCCTTTGGCAAGTTGGTCATCTCGTCGAACGATTCGGCCCGACTGGCGAAGAGCCACTGCCGGATTTGCTCCCCTCGGTACGCACCGGCGCTGGCCGCATTCTGAGCCAGCCACTCGGGCAGCGCTGCGAACACGGCGGGATCGAGCAGATGATTCACGGAAGAAATCGGACGTACGCGGTTCGCAGTAGATGGTGTAAAGCCGGCGATGGTATCGCCGGTTCGACATAGCCAGACCGTGTCGGCCTGGAGGTTAATGGTGAAGCAATTCTCGATAGTACCGCACTGCTGCGGCGTACGATAGGATATCAACACCCTCTGTAAACAGTTGTAATTCATCATATGGCCACCACTTCGAAAAAATCTATCCGCCGCCTGGCGAAGTCCGCAACATCAACCACACCTTCGTCGGCCGAATTGGACCTTGACGAAGCTCTGCGGCTCGTGATGCAAATGATGTCGCTGCCGGGCCTCAGTTGCCGGGAGGGGCTGGTGGCCCAGTTCATCATGGATCAATTGCGGCAGGCTGGAGCACCAGAATCAGCCATCATTCTCGATACCGCTCATCGTCGCACGCCCACTCCAGGTGAAGTCGGCAATCTGATTCTCAAGCTGCCCGGCACAATTCGCGGTCCACGGCGACTGCTGATGGCCCACATGGACACCGTGCCGATTTGCCTGGGGAGCAAACCCACGATCGATGGCAACTTCGTCCGTTCCGCCGACCCGAAAACCGGCCTCGGCGCGATGACCGCGCGGCGCGACCGCCATCTTGTCTACGGCCCTGGCAATTCTGCGACACCATCTGCCGCACCCGCCGCTCACGTTCTTTTGGCCGATCCAAGAAGAGATTGGCCTGTACGGCGCACGGCATGCCGATGTGAAGCTGCTCGGTAATCCGAAACTGGCATTCAATTGGGACGGGGGCACCGCGGAGAAACTCAGTGTGGGCGCGACCGGCGGATATCGGATGGAAATCGAAGTCGAAGGCCTGGCCAGCCACGCAGGTTCAGCGCCTGAACTGGGGGTAAGTGCGATTGCAATTGCATCTCTGGCGATTAGCCGGCTGCACGAAGAAGGTTGGCATGGGCAGATCGTCAAAGGCAAACGCCGCGGCACCAGCAATGTGGGAGTTATCCGCGGCGGCGAAGCGACGAATGTCGTAACCGAGCGCGTGCAATTGAAAGCCGAAGCCCGCAGCCACGATCCAAAATTCCGTGCGGCAAATTGTGCGGGCCATCGAAGTGGCTTTTCGTGATGCCGTCAAACAAGTGCGAAGTGCTGTTGGTGCGCGCGGCAAAGTCACAATCGATGGTCGGCTCGATTACGAATCTTTTCGTCTGGAAGATGATGAGCCGGCGGTGCTGGCGGCGGAGGCTGTCTTGCGGAGCTTCGGGCTGTCGCCGCTGCGGGCCATCTCCAACGGCGGGCTCGATGCCAATTGGATGTACGTCCATGGAATTCCCACGGTCACTCTTGGCTGCGGGCAAGTCAGCCCGCACACCGTTTCCGAGCGGCTCGATATTCCGGCATTTCATCACGCGTGCCGGGTGGCGCTGCGTTTGGCCACCGGCGGTGAAACACGGAAGGCGGACGAATGAAGCTCGACGACGAACTATGTCTGTGCTTTCATGTCACCAAGCGGAAAGTGCTCAACTTTCTGCGCGTGAAAAAACCGCAGCGGGCCAGCCAAATGAGCGAGTGTTTCGGCGCCGGCACCGGCTGCGGTTGGTGTCGGCCGTACTTGCAGAAATTGTTTGAGGCGGCTCGACAGAACCAAGCGGCCGATGCCGAGCTGCCTGAGCCGGCCGACTATGCTGCTGGCCGCACCGATTACGTCAAATCCGGCGGCGGCGTGCCACCGCCTGGTGCCACCCCCATCGGTCAGTGAATTGCTCCGCGGCCGATACGTCATTTTTGCCGGAGCTTTTCGACTTTGGCGCGCCAAACTCCCCGGGAGTGCAAAAGTCGAGCGTTTACAAGCCGACCGCCGGGTCCTTTTTGAAATGCAAGCCGTCTCTCGTCGGAACCTGCTAGTCGGGGCGGCATAATTTGGCTAAAATCTGGAACGACACCTGCCACACCCGCGGCCGACAGGCTGCACATCAGAACCGAAGCCAATCGAGAGCCCAATGGCCAAAAGAATCTTGAACCGTAAGGAGTTGCGCAAACAGGCTGATGAAGCTGGCGACGGCGACGGCGAGGCAAAACCGGCCAAAAAGGCTCCTGCCAAACGCAAAAGCCGGGCCAAAACGCCCAAGGAAGTACGCCTAAAGGCGTTTTGGGGCGTCTTCAACCAGTCGATGAAGTGCGTCACGAAGTTCGAGTACAACGAACGAAAATACGCCGACAAAAAAGCCAACGAGCTGACCTCGGGCGGCAAATCGCCACACTTCGTACAATTGATCAAAGAAGTGATCGAAGAATGAACGGAAGGTGACCGCCGGGTGCCTGCGTGTCTGGGTGTCTGGAGAAAGGCCGTCGTCGTTTACAACTAGGCACGCAGACACCGAGACGCGCAGACACCCATGCCCGATCGCCGCGCCATCGTCCAAGTCTGCGGGGTGCATAAATTCTTTACCCGTGGCAGCGAGCAGGTCGACGTGCTCAACGATTTGTCGTTGGAAGTGCCCGAGGGAGACTTTCTAGCGCTCGATGGGCCCCAGCGGTTCCGGCAAGACAACGCTGCTGAATCTTATTGCCGGTTTGGATCGACCCAGTCAAGGCGAAGTTTGGGTCGGTGGCAAAAAAATTTCGACAATGTCGGAAGCACAGTTGGCCCGTTGGCGCACGCGGCATGTGGGGTTCATCTTTCAATTCTACCATCTGCTGCCGGTGCTCAGCGCCTATGAAAACGTCGAGTTGCCGCTGTTGCTATTGTCACTTTCAGCAGCGCAGCGCAAACGGCAGGTGCTTACAGCGCTCGATTTGGTTGGTTTGAGCGACCGGCTTTGGCATCGACCTGGGCAGCTCTCCGGAGGACAACAGCAGCGCGTTGGCATTGCGCGCGCCATCGTAACCGATCCGACGCTGATCGTCGCCGACGAGCCGACCGGCGATCTCGACGCCAAGAGCGCCACGGAAATTCTCGATCTCTTGGGCGAACTGCAAGAGACGCTGGCCAAAACGATTATCTTGGTGACACACGACCAACGGGCCGCCGATCGAGCCCATCGTGAATTGCACCTCGATAAGGGTCGTCTGGTTGAGCAGGAAGAAAGTCACCACGGAGTCACGGAGATCACGGAGGGAACAGTAAAAATACGCCGCAAAGAACGGGGCTGAACGTGTGCCATAGCAGATTGCTGGATGAAACAAAAGTAGAATCACGGTAATCGCACTTCAATTTGCAATCAGTAATTCCCAATTGCTGCTCCGTGTCCTCCGTGTCTCCGTGGTCTTAGATCGACCCCAACCATGAAACTCATCCTGCTCATCTTCCGCAATCTCCGCCGCAGCTGGCTGCGAACGACGCTCACGGCGCTGGGCACCATTGTGCTGGTCGTCGTCGTCACCATGTCGTGGTCATTTCTGGCGTTCTTCGACGACGTGACAGCCGAGAAGAGCAAAAACTTCAAAGCCATCATCACGGAACGGTGGCAAATTCCCAGCCAGATGCCGATCACATACGCTCCACTGCTGGCCGAGGGCGCAGCTCGCAAACCAGGCGATATTCGGCCTACCGATTCGATGAGTTGGCAATTTTACGGTGGGACTCTCGATCCAAAGAATCTGACGCGAGAGAACATGGTCTTTGCCATCGCACTGGATCCCAAGAAAATTGGCACGATGATGGACGAGCTCGAGGAACTCACCGGCGAGCAGCGCGGGGAACTCGAACGGTTGATTGCCGTGGCGGAATCGAATCGGCAAGGCATCGTGTTGGGACGCGATCGGCTGAAAGCCCTCAATAAACGCGTTGGTGAGCGAATCACGCTGTACGGGCTCAACTACAAAGATATCGATTTGGAATTCGAGATCATCGGGATCTTTCCCGTGCCGCGCTACGATCAATCGGCGGCGTTCAATCAGGAATATCTGGCTGCGGCGCTGGACGATTACAAGCGCAAGCACAATGGGCAAGCACATCCGCTGGCGCAGAAATCGATGAATCTGATGTGGCTGCGAGTGCCCGACTCCGAGTCGTTTAACCGCGTGGCAGATCAGATCACGCACAGCCCGTTGTTTTCGTTGCCGGCCGTGAAAGTCGAGAGTCAGTCGAATGCCATCGCCCGATTCATGGAATCGTACCGCGATATTTTTTGGGGGGTGCGTTGGGTGCTGACGCCGGCGGTCATCTTCACGTTGGTGTTGGTATTGGCGAACGCCATTAGCATCAGCGTGCGGGAACGCGGCACGGAAATGGCGATTCTCAAGGTGCTGGGCTTCCGGCCCGGCCACATTTTGATGTTGGTGTTGGGCGAGGCGCTGACCATTGGCGCAGTCGCCGGATTTGTGAGTGCCGCTGCGGCTTATTTGCTGATCAACAACGTCTTCGGCGGCCTGAAATTTCCGATTGCATTTTTCCCGGCATTTCTGATTCCCATCAACGCCTTGTGGTGGGGACTGAGCGTCGGCGCCGGCACGGCCTTGGTCGGCAGCATCCTGCCCTCGCTGACGGCGTGTTCGGTTAAAGTATCCGAGGTTTTTGCGAAAGTGGACTGATATAAAAATTCAAATGACAAAAATCGAATGACGAATGAATGACCAATGTCCAAATTCCCATGACTAAACAAATCGCGAAGCCAAGCAGGTAAAGTTTCCAGCCCGGATTTTTGATCAGTGGTAATTGGAATTTCATTCGTCATTCGAATTTCGTCATTCGTCATTTAAACATGCTCGCTCTCGCCCTGCCGACATTTTCGCCGATCCTTTACGGCCTGCTCGCCGGTGGGATTGCGGGGCTTGCGCTGTTGGCGGTCGTTGGCAAGGTGCCGATCAATTACAGTTTGCGAAATCTCTTAGTTCGCTGGCGCACCACGCTGCTGACGGCGCTGGCGTTCATGTTGGTGATCGGCCTGATGATTGTGATGCTGGCATTCGTCGATGCCATGAGTCACCTCACCGAGCAAAGCGGACAGCCCGGCAATGTGATCGTCCTTTCCGACGGCGCCATCGACGAACTGTTCAGCAACTTCAAATACAGCGAAGCCAGCGACGTGGAACGCCAACCGGGTGTGTTGACCGACGAAAACAAACATCCGCTATGCAGCCGCGAAACGTATTTGGTTGGCATCCAAGACACCGGCACTGTGGAAGGCAATCGTCCGCAGCGACGGTTTGTGCAAGTGCGCGGCATCGAAGATCCGCTGATGTCTGCGCAAGTTCACGGGCTGAACTTGTATCCCGGCGGCCAGTGGTTTTCCGAAGCCGGAGTGCAACCGCTTTCAGCCTCCCCCTCTGGGAGAGCGCAGGTTGAGGGTACAGGTGATTTGGAGAGAAATCAGGCACCCTCACCCCGGCCCTCTCCCAAGGGGAGAGGGAGCAGAATTCACAAGCGGGCGAAGCCATTCAGGCGGTGATCGGTGAAGGCATTGCCCGCGAAATGGGGCGTGATCGTGGACAGGAGACGCTGCACGTGGGCGATCTGTTCGATCTGGGCGGCCGCACCTGGATTGTGGTCGGTGTCACCAAATCGGAAGGCTCGACGTTTGGCTCGGAAGTGTGGGCCAAATGGAGTTTAGTCTCGCACTTGTTCGGCAAAGACCGATACACGTCAATGGTCGTTCGAACCGCCAGTCCCCAGGCGGCAAAATCGCTGGCCGAAAATCTCACGACCGATTTCAAAAAGGCTGCGCTGCAAGCCACGCCCGAAACCGAATACTTCTCGCGGTTGAATGAAACCAGCAAGCAGTTCATGGTGGCCATTGTGTTTGTCACGACTATTATGTCGATCGGCGGTATTTTCGGTGTGATGAACACCATGTTCGCCGCCGTTAGCGCCGGAAGCGCGACATCGGTGTGTTGCGCATTTTGGGTTTTGCTCGCTGGCAAGTGCTTTCGGTGTTTTTGGCAGAATCGCTGCTCATTGCGCTCATCGGTGGACTGCTTGGCTGCAGCCTGGCGTCGCTCACCGACGGTTGGACCGCCAACAGCATCGTCAGCGGAGGACAAGGTGCCGGAGGAAAATTCGTCGCGCTGCGTCTCGTGATCGGTATCGACGCGCTGGCCACTGGCATGGTAGTCGCTCTAGTGATCGGCGCGATTGGCGGCTTTTTGCCGGCGCTATCGGCTATGCGGCAACGGCCGCTGGAATCGCTCCGCTAAGATGGCTGCAATGCCCAAAAATCGTCATTCAATTGATGCGCGCCAGATATGCACCATCTGCATATCGTCGTGGCAATTTACACTTGGCCGAGTCACTTCGAGCTGAAAGCCGCGAGAAAAATGGAGGGTTTTCAAGCATTTTTGACTTGGTACGATTCTTGCTGTGGCCGGGACCGTACTTTCAGATGAGACATTGCGCGCCGGCAGGCACCCGGACAGGCGGTCCGCGAATGGCTGAGCCAAACAATTCCAAAGATTCCTTGCTGCACGTAGCCATCCAGTTGCTGGATTCGGCACTAGGTCGGCCCATGCGCAGTTGGCAATTTGACGGCAAGCAGCTAATTTCGATCGGTCGGGCCGACGATCAAGATGTCCAGATTAGCGATCCCTATGTTTCCCGTACCCATGCCGAGCTGCGTTGGCAAAACGATGGTTGGACGCTCGTGTCGTTAGGCCGCTATGGCGTGATGGTGCAAGGTCAGGCGGTTACCGAACTACCGATAGAAAAGGAAATCACCTTCCGGCTGGGGTCCGAGGGGCCCACGTTGCGATTCGATCCGGCTGCCGCCCGCAGCGACAACCGCATGACCATGATGTTCGACTCCACGCTCGTCCAGAATGTGTTCGAGCTGGATAAGTCGAAAATCGAGCGTGACGTCGGCGAGATTACTGAGGCCAGTTACTTTCAGCAGCTGCAAAAGCGAGCCGCAGCAATTGCGAGATCAGCGCGGCAAGAAAGAGCAACCCAAGCAATGAACAACACCGTTTGAATGAAATCGAAGTCTTCGTCCTTTTCGACAGCCCTCGCCTCTCGCCCCTAAACTCTAATCTCTTTTTCTGAACCCGCCGTGCCCAAGATTATTTCCACCCATTCGTTCCGCGGCGGCACCGGCAAGTCGAACACGACCGCGAATCTCGCCGTGCTGACGGCTCGCGCTGGGCATCGAGTGGGCGTGATCGATACCGATATTCAGTCGCCCGGCATCCATGTGCTGTTTCAACTGGAAGAGACCGCCGTCAAATACTCGCTCAACGATTATCTATGGGGCCGCTGTCCCATTGAACAAGCTGCCTACGATGTGACGCCGCGCTGTATTGGTAAAGTTGCCGACGAAGCCGATCGCCCGCGGGTGTTCCTCATTCCTTCGAGTCTACGGACCGGTGAAATTGCACGTATCCTGCGCGAAGGATACGATGTCGGCCTATTGAACGATGGCTTGCAAGACGCCGTACAGCGCTTGAATTTGGATTACCTGTTCATCGACACGCATCCGGGCGTGAACGAAGAGACGCTGCTGTCGATCGCCGTATCCGACCTGTTGCTGCTGATCGTGCGGCCCGACAAGCAAGATTTTCAAGGCACGGCCGTGGCGGTGGAACTGGCCCGGAAGTTGAATGTGCCGAAAATGCTGCTCTTGGTGAACAAAGTGCCGCCGGGCACCGATACGCAGGAGCTGCGCGAGAAAATTCAGTCGATGTATCAGGCCGAAGTGGCGGCGGTGTTGCCGCTGAATACAGAAATGGTCCGCTTGGCGAGCGGCGAAATCTTCACCAACCGCTTTCCCGATCATCCGTTCAGCCAGGGATTGCAAGGCGTCGTGAAAAAGATTTTGGAATGATCATTGTGCCTGTGGGCAACGTAAACTTTTTCGGGAGTGTCGAAAATCGTGGCTACGTCATCCACCGATGGTGAACTTGATCTGCTGCTGGGCAGGATGAAGGCCGCGGCCTCGCCGCTGCGCGATTTACTGCGCGAAATCCACGCCCGATATGCGGCAGTCGATGAGGGCAATGTCGCCGATTATATTCCCGAGTTGGCCAAAGCCGACCCCCGCTGGTTCGGCATTTCCATCGCCACCGCCGACGGCCAGGTTTTCGAAGTCGGCGATTGCAAGCAACTGTTCACGATCCAGTCGATCTCCAAGCCGCTGGTGTATGGGCTGGCCTTAGAAGATCACGGTTTGGAACACGTCCTCGAGAAAGTGGGCGTGGAACCCACTGGCGAAGCATTCAACGCCATCATTTTGGACGAAGCTTCGAATCGGCCGTTCAATCCCATGGTCAATGCCGGTGCCATCGCGACGGCCGATTTGATCAAAGGCAAAGATTATCCGGAGCGCGTGAACCGCTTGCTCGGCATGTTCAGCCGCTACTGCGGACGGCAGGTGTACGTCGACAACACGGTGTTTATGTCGGAACGTGTAACGGGGCACCGCAACCGCGCCATTGGACATTTGATGCTCAACTTTGGCATGGTGGGCGAGCGCATTGAAGATTCGCTTGAATTGTATTTCCAGCAGTGTTCTGTCCTAATCAATTCGCACGACCTGGCGATGATTGGCGCCACGCTGGCCAATGGCGGCGTGAACCCCGTGACTGGCAAGCGCGCCATCGAGCAGCAGTATGTGAAGCATCTGCTCAGCATCATGCACTCGTGCGGCATGTACGATTACGCCGGCGAATGGGCCTACCGCGTGGGAGTTCCCGCCAAGAGCGGCGTGGGGGGTGGAATACTTGGCGTTGTGGCTGGGCAGTTTGGCATTGGAATCTTTTCGCCCCCCTTGGATGGCAAAGGCAACAGCGTGCGGGGCATTAAAGTGTGTCGCGAGCTCTCCGAGCGCTTCGGGCTTCACTGTTTCGAGACCAAACGCAACGGCCCAACATTGCAGGAATTCTTGTCGCCGGTCCGCAGTCCTTAACGCGAATTTCTTGATTTGCCGGCCGGCTGAATTGTCGCCTGCCGAAGCCCCCGGCCGCAATTGCTGGGGCGGCCAGTTTGGGCCGCTCGTGGCAATTGGCCGAATCGTGGGTTAGAATCGGCGGCACTGAATTCCGCTTGAGAACTCACTGCGCATCAGCCGCTGACCCTCTGTCCGACTTTACGCCCTCCGCATTTGAGTAAACCATGCCCAACGATCGCTACGCTATTTTTTGGCGCGGCAGATTTTGTCGGCGACTGTGTAGAACGATTTATTTGGCGCTGCTAGCATGTTTGCTGGTCGGGGCCGATCGGCAGTGCTATGCCATTCAACTGGTAATGGACTACACCTACGATTCGTTCTTTAGCGCTCATCCTCTCGCCAAAGCATCGCTGGAAGCCGCTGCTCAGGATATCTCTAATGCCATTACCACACCGCTGGGCGCGACCGTTGACACGAACAGCGCCACGGTGAACATCACCACAATCACGTTCGATTACAAATTCACCTACACGCTGCCGACCGCCGATATCACACAAGACTTCGATCCAGCCGTTCTGCCGGCCAATCAGGTGCGGATATTCGTCGGCGTGCGAAACATTGAGGAGGCTAATGTCCTAGGCAAAGGAGGGCCCGGCGGCTTTGGACTCCAGCGATCCGGTTTCTCCTATTCCGATCCGAACGACGTGGTGGCGGTCATTCAAGCGGATCAAGCGTCGGGCAACGCCAACATGGGCCGTGGTGGCGGTCCGGTAATCGGTCAGCTCAGCGGCAGCACAAGTGTTCCCAACACATCGTACACTGTCAAATTCGGGTCGAGCATCGGCAACCTTTGGTTTGACGTCGATACCGACAACAACGGCGCGACCGATGACGATGCCACGCTCAACAATTTCTGGCAGTTCGATCACAATGCACCGGTCGGCGGCAAGAACGATTTTTATTCGGTCGCGCTGCACGAATTGCTGCATTCGTTAGGATTCGGCAATGGCCAAAGCTGGAACTTGCTGGTGTCGTCGCCGCACAACTGGCTCGGATCGAGCGTCATTTCGTTATTGGGCACGGGAACGAACACGCTGGGGCCCGACAACCAGCATGTAGCCGACGGATTGTTGAGCACAAGGCTTTCCGACGGTGGTGCCCAGGAAGCCGTCATGGATCCCACGCTCACTGTCGGCACGCGCAAAACGCTGACACGACTCGATCTGGCCTTTTTGCGCGACATCGGCTGGCAAACCATTGTCATGGGCGACTTTAATTTCGACGATCGTCGCACGCAAGCCGATCTTCCAGCGATGCTCAATGCATTGACCGATTTGAACAAGTTCAAAGCAGACCACAGTTTGTCGACTTCCGATTTGCTCGCCATCGGCGACCTGAATGGTGACCATGCTGTGACGAATGCCGACATTCAGCAATTGCTGGATATGGTTGCCACCGAGGGGGGCGCAGGGGCGCTGGCGGCAGTTCCCGAACCCGGCGGCGTGGCGCTTTTTGCAGGCGGCGTTTTTATTTTATGTTGTTTTCGATTGCCTCAGCGGAGAGAACACAATGCGATTTAAGGTTTGGTTAGCACCCTTAGCTTGGAGCGTCTCCTTGCTGAGCATAACCGTGGTGTGTTCCGAAGAACGCACTGTGGATGGCCGTGCTGCAAATGCGGGCGAGTCGCAGAATTGGCCGCAGTGGCGTGGACCCCTCGGCACGGGCGCTGCGCCTCATGCCAATCCACCGGTTGAGTGGAGCGAGGAAAAGAATATCAAATGGAAAGTGGCGATTCCCGGCAGCGGTTCGGCCACGCCAGTCATTTGGGGCGATAAAGTTTTTGTGCAGACTGCCATTCCGACCGGCAAAAAGCCGGAGACGCCGGCTAGCGAGAAAGACGCCGCGGAATCGAAGGGGAATGAGCCAACGGGTGATCCGTCGCCGAATCGGCCCAGTGAAGATCGGCCCGCCGGCAATAAAAAAGGGGGACCCGGTGGCCGCGGCGGCTTCATGCGAACGGAGAAACCCAACGAGATTTATCAGTTCGTCATCTTGTGCTTCGATCGACAAACGGGAAAAGAGCTGTGGAGAAAAGTCGCGCGCGAGGAAGTGCCCCACGAAGGTGTGTTCGTCGGCAACGGCAGCTTTGCCGCTGCCTCGCCCGTCACCGACGGCCGGCACATCTACGCATTCTTTGGCTCGCGCGGGCTATATTGCTACGACTTGGAGGGGAACCTGAAGTGGCAAAAAGACCTGGGGAAAATGAAAGTCAAGCTCTCGTTTGGCGAGGGCAGTTCCCCGGCGCTCTTGGGAAACGCGCTGGTCGTCAACTGGGATCAAGAAGGTGGCGAGAGTTTCATCGCAGCCTTCGATGCCCAGACCGGCGACGAATTGTGGCACACGCCGCGCGATGAAGAAACTTCCTGGACTACGCCAATCTTCGTCACGCATGATGGGCACCCGCAAATTATCACGGCGGCCACTAAGAAGATTCGCAGTTACGATCCGCGCGACGGCAAACTGATTTGGGAATGCGCCGGACTCACGACCAACAGCATTCCCAGCCCGGTGGCGGGCAACGGCTTAGTTTATGCCACAACCGGTTTTCGGGGCAGCATTATGCTCGCCATTCGCTTGGGCCGCACTGGCGATTTGACAGGTTCGGACGCCATCGCCTGGAAATTCGAGAAGGATACGCCCTACACGCCGTCGCCGCTGTTGTACGACGGCAAGCTCTATTTCCTCAAAGTGAACGATGCCATTCTCACCTGTCTTAATGCCGATAGCGGCACAACCGTCTATGGGCCGAAGCGGTTGGAAGGGGTGCAGAATGTTTACGCCTCGCCGGTCGGGGCCGCGGGTCGAGTTTACATCGCCGGCCGCAACGGCGTGACGGCTGTCGTTACCGCGGGAGACAATTTCGAGGTGCTGGCCACCAATAAGCTCGAAGATGGCTTCGATGCTTCGCCCGTAGCTGTCGGCAAAGAGTTGTTTCTCCGCGGCAAAAACTTATATTGCATTGCGGAAAAGTGAACACAGTTCGGGTTTAGAATTTCGTTTAGCGGCGCGGGCTTGCCCCGCGGTTTTGCCACACACCACACACACGGAGTTGCCCCATGAAACGGTTGACGACTTTTTCGCTGCTGGTTGCCTTAGTCGCATTCTTTGTTTCCACAATGTCAATCAAAACTGCCGCCGCACAAGATTGGGCAAAGGAACGGCTCGATAAATCGCCGCGCCACCGCGATTGGGAAAAACTGAAGCACGGCGATCGCGAACTCGATGCTTACATTGTCTATCCTGAAGTGAAAGAAAAGGCGACCGCTGTCGTAGTAATTCATGAAATCTTTGGACTTTCCGATTGGGCCAAAGAATTGACCGACGAATTGGCAGAGGCTGGTTACATCGCCATCGCACCGGATCTGCTGTCGGGCGCCGGTCCGAACAAAGGCGGCACGGACGATATTGTCAAAGGCGGCGGTGACGTTGGACGCTTGATCCGCGCTTTGCCCGTCGATCAGGTCACCGCCGATTTGAATGCAGCAGCTGAACATGTCGCCAAATTGCCGGCTTGTAATGGCAAAGTCGTCGTTTGTGGATTCTGTTGGGGCGGCGGCGAGGCCTTTCGATTCGCGACAAACAACAAGAATCTGAAGGCCGCGTTCGTGTTTTACGGTTGGCCGGATCGCCCTGCTTTGACAGATGCAGACGTTAGCCGCATTGCTTGTCCGGTGTATGGTTTTTACGCTGGCAACGACAACCGCATCGACGCGACGATTCCAACGGCAACTGAACTAATGAAGAAAGCCGGCAAAACGTACGAACCGGTGACTTACGAAGGCGCCGGCCACGGTTTCATGCGGGCTGGAGAACAGCCCAACCCGAATGAAGCCAACAAAAAAGCTCGCGACGAAGCGTGGGCCCGCTGGAAAGAGTTGTTGAAGAAAAGTTGATTCAGGTGCGCCGTAAACTTACCGAAGCCGATTTACTGCGGTTTATGTCCGCGGTAAGCCCTTTGCCGTCAGCACGCCGTCCAGCTGTTGTTGCGTACGCTGTAGCGCCGGCAATTGTCCGGCAAGATCGGGTCGCTTTTTGACCATTTCAATGGCGTCGTCGATCCATTGACGCGCTTCAATGGCCAGTGGTTTCATTGCTTCCTGCGTGGTGCCTGTGGGTGACAATTGCACTTTGACCGCCAGCAGCTTCGCGCCGAGAAGTCGCCACTCCCAACTGCTAGGACTATTGGGAGCAAGTTCGATCGCCTTTCGTAAGTCGGGAACCACGCTGTCGCGGTACTCTTCTAATTTTTTGGCGGTAAACGTTGGTGTGTGGGCGACCAAGCTGGTTGATTTGGCCTTGGCGGCGTACCAACTGGCAAACGCTTCAAACTGTGGACCGGCTTTCAGTTGAGTCACGCGCTGGGCGTCTTTGATGACGGCTTCAGCCGCGGTCAAATTCCACTCCGCCGATGGCAGGTTGGTACGCGCCGCCGCGCGAGCCAAAAGCAAACTGGCGTCGGTGCCATCGGCTTTATTGGGATCCAGCGGTTTCGCCGGATCGGCCTTGTCATATTCGACCAGCGCTGCGTCGTACTCTTTGATTGCGTCGGCAATCTTACTGTCGGCGAGTAAGCTCTCGCCGATCAGCATCGCGGCCTGCTTGACATTGGACGATCCACCCAGACTGGGCGCCGATTTCAATTTGTCCGCCCGCTCACGCACCGTTTTGCCGCGCTCATCGGCCGTGAGCGCCGTATTCATCGTTCCATTGCGGGTCCATTCGGCAAGATACAACGCCCGTTCAGGCAGTTTTTGGTCTTCGGCCAATTTCACGGCATCGCCGAGCGCTGCATCGGCCTCCGCGAATTTTCCGAGCTGTTGATTGGCCTTGCCCAACCACAAACTCGGCTCGACAAGATTGGGCTGTAATTGCTTGGCCTGATTCAAATCTTCGATCGCGGCCCGCATAACTTCTTCGCTGGTGCGGCCCAGGAATTTCGGATCGAGCTTCGAGTCTGCAATCGCCTTGTAGTAGCACCGCGCTCGGCCGATGAGCGGATCGGCAGCCGCAGGATTACTGGCAATCGCATTGCTGAAAGCGTTGATCGCGGCCAGATAGTTCTTTTCCGGCTCTTCGCCGACGATCCAAGCCACGTCTTCCAGAGCGTTGGCCAGCGCCGTCCAGGCGTAGTCTGGATACGCTTTATCTTTTTCCAAATCGACCGCTTGCTGGGCGTAAACGACCGATTGATCCAGCAACTCTTTCTTCACTTTCGGATCGTTGTCGATATTCGCCTTCTCCAATAGTGCCATGCTCAAATACAGCAAGTGCATGGCCCGCTGGTCGTCGGTGGGTTTGGACTTCTCGACGGCCGCCTTGCAACTGGCAAGGGCCTGAGCCAAATCGGCCAGGCGGGCATCGCGCGTTGGCTGTTGCCGGGAGCGGTAGATCAACGCATGGCCTTCCAGCGCGTAGGCGGCCGGCAAATTGGCGTCGAGCTTCTTGGCTTCGGTTGCATCGGCCAGCGCGCCTTCCACATTCGGCGGCACTTGCGAAATGCGTGCTACGCCGCGGGTCGTGTAATGCTTCGGTACCTTCGGATTGAGTTTGATCGCCGCGGTCAGTAGTTTTTCAATTTCGCGCTGTTTATCGGAAAACGGCCATTTGGTTTGCTGATAGTGACTGATGAAGTCGGCGGCGGCGGCGTAAAACTTATCGAGTTCAGCCGGCGGCGACTTCGATTTCGCCTGCGTGTCGGCCAGGTCGATGGCCGGCTTGAGCACGTCGTTGTAGATCGAAAGCGCTTGCTGATCGGCGACCGGAAATTGCCTTTGAAACAGCCCGATGATTCGCTGGGCCGTTTGAATGGCTGGAAGTTGATCGGCAGGCTCGCTGCCGTGATTGCGAAACGCGACGAGCAAAATGGGATATACGTCGCCGCCCAAACTGGCGTCCGTCATTTCGGCCAGCCGAACGCTTTGTGTGCGAGCCACTTGCTCGGCAGGCTTCTGTTTCCAGGCCGCGGCCAATGCAAAATTCATCCACAGTTCGTGCTTGTTGCCTTTCAGTTCGAGCGTTTCAATGTCGCTCGATAAATTGCGGGCCAGTTGGAGCCACTGGAACGCTTCATCGGCGGCAGCAGCATCGACAAACGGATTGGCCAGAACAGCGGCCGCGGTTGCGGGGGGCGGCGCACGTTTCTTCGCTGCGGCCTCGACCAGCAACTTCGCCGTTGCGGCTCGCCGATACGGCACGGCAAGGATTGCCGGATATTTCGCCGCATCGCCGCCATAAGCCGACGTCACCAGAGCGGCAATTTTCGCCCAATCGGGCTGCGACAGCGTTCGCAAGACGCGTGCCTGCACCAATTGCGTGTATCCATCCACCGGCTTTGCCCGTTCGACCAGCGCCAACAACGTTTGCCGATCGCGAGAATCTTGAGCCAACAAGCACTCCGCGTGAAAAGCATCGACCGTGCCGTTGCTTAACCCCGGCTCTTCGACTTGCTGGCAGTCCTCGATGAGCTTTGGCAACTCTTCCTTGGAAGGTGCTACAGGCTGGGCCGCGCACAAAGTCAGCCGCGCTGTCAGCAACTGTGCCAACTGGAGGGTGGCTGCTTCGCCGGGGTCCAGATCGCGCGTTTTACTTACCAGCTCGATGGCTGGTTCTAGCAAGTCCGAAGTGGATTGCAGGGCCCGCGCGGTTGCAACCGTGCAAAGATCGCTGCGTGAACTGGGCGTTAAGCTGCCGAGCAGTTTGATCGAATCAGCAATCGCCTGGGCGGCAGCGGCTGGTTTGGTGGCGGGGTCTTGCAGCGTGATGAGCGCGCCGATTGCCGCCGCCTCGGCCTTCAAATCGCCTGCCTCGGCCGGAAGTTTGGCGCTAACTGCCGCGAGAAGGTTTCGCGCATCCTCGTAGTGTTTTTCATCGAGCGCTGTTTTAACTTTCACCAATTGCAGTTCGGAATCGCCGCCGACCTGGTCCAACTTGTCCAGCAGTCCCTTCCTCTGATCTGCCGGCAGATTTTCCAAGATCGGTTTGAGGCTATCGGTCATGCGACCGCGGAGCAGGGTCAACTGTTCGCGCTCGGCGGAATTCAGCGCTACGCGCCGGCGGTAGGGTGGCAGACTTCTCCAATGCCGCATACTCCAAGAATCCGTCGACCAGTTTGGTCCAGTCATCCGCCGTCTTGGCCATGTTCCCATTGGCTAGCAAAAACAGCGCGGAGGTTAATGCCCGATATTCGCTCGGCAAATTCGCGACGCTGCCAAGTTTATTCAAATCGGCCAGCGCCGCCGCGTAATCTCGCAATCGCAAATGCGCGCGGGCTTCCAAAAGCTGGGCGTCTCGGTCTGCGTCAAACCGTTTAAGTATGCTGCCGGCCGTTTCCAGCGCCCCGGCTGCCTGATCGTTTTGAAGCTGCTCGGTGGCCTGAGCGACCCACGCTGTGCGAATTTTTTCTCGCACTTGTTTTTTGTCGGCGTCGGTCAAGCCAATGCCGCTTTTGGCATCTTCCAAATCGCCGATGGCCCGCGCGTACGATTCGCTCTGCACCCGGGCATCGATGTAATTGAGGTATGCATCGTGCAAGCGCTTTTGCAGCGATTCTTTTTCGAACGGCGGCAGGGCACTAGGCGATTTATCGAGCAGCTCGACCGCTTTGTTGAAATCCTGGCCGTTGATTTTGCCTTGCACCAGCCGAATGTATTGCACATTCGGATCGCTCGATGGCGGTTCGTTTTCTTCGACAGGTCGAGTGTTCGTGGTGTTGGCCGTTGTTTTTTCGCTAAGCAGTTTTGGCACGACGACGATGCCGGCGATGACCGCGGCCGCGGCACCGATGGCGGCGAACATGCCGAACTTCGATTTTTTTGCCGGCACCGGCAAAATTGGGGCCAGCATCGACGTTTCTGCCAAATCATCGCACGGTCGATGCGGTGCAGGGGGCGATGCGGCGGTGCGCTGTGAAACCAATTCCGACGGCGTGTGGCCGCCCGGATGCATCGTGTCTTTGTGCGGATCGACCGGATGCCGCGTCGGCAGATCGGTGTCGCGCGTCTTGGGACGCGCGGTGATGGAATGCGTCGGCGTGGGGCCGCCGGTGTACGCTGCCTCGCCGGGACGCAGTGGCAATTCGCCCGTTTCGGCCACGGCTCGCCGCATCGCCAAAATCATGTCGCGCGACGATGGCCACCGGGCATCGGGTTCCGATTCAGTAGCCCGAATCACAACCACCCGTTCGGGTTCGGGCAGCCGTGAAAAATCGAGATTCCGGGTGACGTGCGCTTCCATCACCTGGTATGGCGTCATCGTTTCGTCGAAAGGCAACCGGCCGGTGCGCAGTTCTGCGTAAGTGATGGCCAGCGAATACTGATCGCTGGTCGGAGTGACTTTGCCTTTGAAACTTTCTGGCGCGGCATACGCCACGGTGACCGGCGCCATCGACGTTTTGCGCAGCGTCTCGACCGCACGGGCCAATCCAAAATCGCAGACCACTGCTGCATCGCCGACGACCAAAATGTTGTGCGGCTTCACATCGCCATGCACGATGGGAACCGGACCTTTGCCCAAGTCGTGAATTGGCTTGTTCAAAAAGTCGATGCCGCGAGCCGCTTGCTCTAAATACTCGAGTAGCTCTGCCACCGGCACGCCGGGCAATCCCTGTGCGCGGCAATCTTCCAGCCGCTTGTGCAGGCTCATCGAGCCCAACTGCATGGCGATGATCAACTCGACCGGTTTGACGAAAAATGCCGTGGAGGCAATTCCGCCCGATTGCGTTTGCCGTTTCGGATCGGCCGCCGGATTGCCCGCCGTGACATCGATCGCGCTGGGCGCCGATTGACCGACTTCGTCGATAATTTGTCCCGCTTCGTCTTTCATCCAGAAAGCCTGAAGCGAAATCAAATTGGGGTGCCGGACCTTTTTCACCACCCGCAGCGAAGCAAATTCCTGTACGCCTTGCTGGCCGGTCAAGTCGATAATCTTGAGCGCAACTTCTGTCCCGCCGGGCGCATTGGCTTTCCAGACTTCGCCGAAGCCTCCAGCGCCCAAATGGTCGGTGAGCCGATAGCCGGCCACAGGCTCGTCGCCAATTCGATATCGATGAAACGTATGCGACATGCAGCGGAATTGAATCGCAGGTAGGGGCCTCTGCCGCACTGCGCAATCCAGGCGCAGCGGGCTAAAAAGCCGTCTCTCTAGCCTAACGGCGAATTCCCGCGGATTCAAGGAAAGCGATTGCCGGGCGAACCACTCAATTGGCGTGGTCAGCGCCTGGTTTTTCACGATACGGCTTGCGTTGCTGGTAGAGTTCCAGCCGGGTGCGTAGGTCGTCGCGTTGCTTCTCGTCGGTGGTCAGTTGAATGGCTTTTTGCTGAGATTCGACGGCCTTGTCGAAATCGCCCGCTTCGGCGTAAGCCGCAGCCAGCGTGTCGATGATCCAAGGCAGCTTGTTCTCAGAAATCTCGACCGCTTTTTTGGCGTGTTCGACGGCGGCGACGCCGTTGCGGGCATATCTTCGGTACAAGTTGCCAATAGCCAGGCCAAATTGTTATGGGCCAATTGGTCGTCGGGATTCGCTTTCAGCAAAACTTGGTAATCCTCGACGGCCTTGCCAAAGTGCCCTTCTTCCTGATGCAACATCGCCAGACCGTTCCAGGCGTCCTCGCTATGTGGCTCAAGCTTGATGGCCTGGTCGAAGTTAAACTGAGCGTTGTCAAAATCATGCTTCCGTCGAAAAACATCGCCTCGAGCGGCATAGAGCAATGCGTTTTGCTTGTCCAGAAAAATGGCCGCGGAGAAATCGGTAATTGCGGCATCGAGTTTTCCGGCAGCCACATTCGCTTGAGCCCGCGAATAAAAATTCCACGGATCGGTAACGTTTAACCGGATGGCTTCTTTGAAATCGGCGAATGCTTTATCGAAATCGCGCCGGTTGACATTCACATTTCCGCGACGACGCAGGATTTCGGCCTTCACCTGGTCGTCTTCTTCATTTTTGAGCGCTTCGTCGAAATCAGCGATCGCTTTGTCGGCATCGCCTTTATCGCCCCAAGCACTGCCACGCAGCATGAGCGCTTCGGTGGAGTTATTGGAAAGTCGAACGCCGTCATCGAAATCTTTCAGTGCCTTTTCCCAGTCGAGCCGTGCGTCCCAAACTGCTCCGCGATCCAGATAGTGTTTTGCTTCATTCGGTTCCAAACGAACAAGCTGTGTGTAGTCGTCGATGGCGACGTCCCATTTCTTCTTTTCCGCCGCGAGTTGGGCGCGAGATTGATGAAGATCGACATTGTCGGGATCGCTGGCAATCAGCCCGGTAAGCGGTTCGATGGCTTTATCTCTGGCAACGACATCCTTCTCATCAACCCAGCCCTGCCGGCCGGCGGTAACTCCCAGAAAACCGTCCTGCGTCTCTTCGACCGTGAGCGCGGTTCCGGGTGATAACTGTTTGACCGCCCGGTCGTCGACCCGCAGTGGAGTTTCGTGGATGACAATCACTCGGCTACCGGCGGAGAATTGAGAAGCGACCGCTTGGGCCTTGGTCGAAGCCGCATCGTCGGCTGCTAGCACGGCTAGACAAACAACAAGGTGAGTGAGCATGAATGCCTCGCTAACTCAAACACGGGAAAGACCTGCCCAGGATGCAGTTCATTTCGCCCGTTTCAAAACCACACTTTGCGACAAAGCGGCGTTGGCACGGCTGAAATCTTCACTGTAACGCGAATAATCGCTGGCCGGGTAGCGACCGGAATTCAACTGCAATTCATACTGGGCTTTGAGCCCCTGGCGATTGGGCGTGGTGTGAATCTTCCAAACCGCGAACACCGATTCGTTACGGTTATCGGCAGACGCCGGCGGTTCGATAGCAAACCCCTTCGGCGCGATAAATTCCACGGTGCTGGAAAACTCCAAGGGATATTCCACTTCAAACGGCGTGCGACGTGTTCGCACCGGCGGCACTTCCAAGTACATTTGCTCCCAAAGCGCGGGAATTTGTCCCACCAGCGCATCGTCGGCGGCCTGGAAGCGGCCGCGCACAAGGTAAACTGCCTTAAATACAAGTGGCTGATTACGGTCCGCCAGATGTTCGATTGCCAGCGATTGCACTTGCATGCCGCCACCCAAGGGCGCGATTTCTGTTTGCAAAGTTGCGGCCCGATCCGCAACCGCCACGCCTTTGAACATGCCCCGTAAAAATGCCGCATGGTAGCCGGTAACCGTCACAGTTTCTTCGACCGACGCATCTGCTTGATTTACTACCCGTACGGTGCGGTTCACGGCCAGGCGGCTGCTTTTGAGACCATAATCCGGCAAATCGATAAACCGTGGCTGACTATTGTCGAGGACAAACACCTTTTCGCCGCCTAAATCGACGGGCGCTGGGATCGAAATCAGATCGGCATCTTTTTCCGTGCAATCGAAACACTTACCGCCGCCAAAGCCTGGCACATACACGAGCACGTGATTGAACTGTTCCAGTGAGGCGAACTGCGGATCGACCGGCGCGTCGAGGTTGGCCAGCGTCAAATACGCTTTAATGTGGCAGGCGCCGAGCAATTGAACCAACAACAGTGCGTGGTCTTTGCAATCGCCGTATTTGGCTTTAACGACATCGGCCGGGACGCTGGGTACGCGCGCATGACGGCCAAACTCAACCGCTTTGTACGTCAAATCATTTTGCACATAGCGCACCAAGGCAATCGTGCGAGCTTCGTCATCGGAGGCTCCCTCAGTGAGTTGTTTGGCCAGCGATTGAATTTCGGCGTCCGGCGTAGTTCGATCGGCAATCGATGCCAGATACTCTTTCGCCAGACGATCCCACGTGGTTTTCGACGAGCCGATGATTACTCCCGGCAGGAATGTGCTGCGCGCTGGCTGAAGCGGCTCGCTGCGATACACCATCGGATTGTTAATTGACCATGCCAGACCCTCCTCGGCATGCTCCTGATGGACTCCCGGCGAAGTCTGATACTTAATTTCCGACTCGTCTGCGGCGACAAACAAGACTGCCGACAACACCGGCACTTCGGAAGAAAATATATGGGCCGTGTATGGAAATTCACTCGGTGGCGCAAGATCGCGGCGAGTCAGCACTAGCTCGATCGTACTGCCGGGCTGCAATCCCGGCACGGGGATATTCAGAAGTTTGCCGTGCGTCGGTGCGTCGGATCGCGACCCATCGATCACGTAATAATCCGAAGACTTCCCGACGGCGACTTCCTTTCCCTGGCCGTCGGTCACATGCAAGCGGTTCACATACAATTGCTCGCCCAAGGGATCGAACGGCACCTGGATGGTGCTGAATCGCTGCACGCCCGAGGCGTCGGCTACGCGAATGGTGCGACGGTCGGTTAGCTTGAATTCTTTGCCGGCTTGAAAGCTGATGGCCACCTGACGGCTGGTGTAGTACGCGCCAAATTCATTCAACCCGCTGTCGGCAACGCCACGTGAGGCCGCCGTGTTGTCTTGATTGGAAAATTGCTCGGGCAGCGGTACGGGATCAATCGCTTCTTGAATCGCGCCGTTGTTCCCTTCGCCCAACATCCCGCTCACGAGTTGCAGCAATTCCTGAGCATCTTTGTTGGCCGGTTCGCGTTTAATTGCGGCTTCCAACGACGATTTGGCTTCCGCATACCATTTCAGCCCGTACTGGCCGCGCGCTTGCAGCAGATAGGTATGGGCCGTGTCGTAACGGTGGTCGAGCAGTTGGCGACAAACGTCCAGCGATTCTTGAAATCGATTGGTGGTCAAAAAACTTTCGGCCAGATCGTATTCAAGTTCGGCGCTGAATGGACGGTTTTGTGCCAATCGAGCGAGAATGGCCACGGCTTGTTCGTGGTCGCCACGTTGGCGATACAGTGAGGCTTGCAATCGCCGCACGGCAAACGAATCTTTCGCCTGCAAAAAACGCTCAACCGCCGCCAGCGCTTCATCTCCACGATCATTTTCGGCCAGCAGCGTGATATACTGCGTAAACGGCGCTTCGGCCCAATAACCGGTCGCAAACAGAGCGGCATAAGCACTGGCCGCGGCCTCGGTTTCGCCTAACTCGGCCAATAAAAACGCTCGTCCGGCCCACAGGTCGGGCTGATTGGGGAAGCGATTGATGTGCGGATCCAACTCCGCCAGCGCCTGTCGAAATTGCTTGAGTTCCACGTGCGAATTCACGAGATTCGTCAGAATGGCCGGATCGTTCGGCTGCAATTCAAATGCGCGACGGAAGCAATCGATCGCGCCGGAAAAATCGCGGGCGTTGAATGCCGACAACCCCAGATCGTTGTAGATGTTGCCATGTGCCTGCCGCTGGAACGCATTCAGCGATTCAGTGCGCGGCGAAGGTGGAGGAGCAGCGTCAAAACTTAATCGCCCGAGTGCGTCATCGAGAACCGCAGCATCGACGGCCGCGCCGCCCGCCGCTGATCGATCGAGCCAGGCCGCCGCCAAATAGGCAATGTCGCCGCGCCTGAGCACCCATAGCCGATAATCGTTTTCTGCGCCGGCCACATCACGCGTGAGCTGAAAGCTGTGCCCCATTACGCCTTGCCGTTCCACGGTCTGAAATTCGCTTAGCCGATCGCTGGGATAGGCGATGCCCAAACGGGCCAACAGCGCATGATCCAGCGCCTCGGGCCGCGGATCCAAATCGCCCAGTGAAACTGGAATGACCAGAAACCGACCATAGCTGTTCAGTAGTGCGCCCCATTCGGCTTCCGGCACGATCTGAGCCAGGTCTTCCCAACGCGACCACTGCGTGCCTTCCAGCGCCACGGTGTATCCATACCGTGCGGAATGAAAATCGCCCGCGAGCTTAGGGCCCGGCGGCGGCTCGGGCTGAGTTGGTTGCCGATCGGTTTTTTGATCTGTCTTCTTTTCAGCGGCATTGACCGGTTTGACTTCCGGCACGGCAGCAACGGCTGGCGCCGGAGGCGCATTTCTTGCTTGCCGATAGATTGTCATCGACACGCCGGAAACCAGTCCAATCGCAGCGATCGAAGCCAGTGTCCATGCAAACCGGCGTCGCAACGAGGGAGATGCAAATCGCGTCGCCATGACGGCGTATCCTTGCCGCGCACCGCGGATTCAACGGGTTCAGCCGCCCGCTTCCCACAAGCCCGGTGTGCGCGAATTTATTCGTCGGTAGCCGCCGACGGTAGTGCCACGGGAAAACGCGACAGCCAGCCCACTCCGCCAGTTGAGTCCACTGACCGCCGCTGCCTAGATTCTGGCAATCTCGGCAAATTGAGTCAACCGCACCGGGTAGCTGTGGTTTGCCAGGCTGATACAATTCAGTGCGGATCGATCGCCGGCTCTGTGGCAATAAATGACCTCATTATTCTCCTGGAATTAGATATGGCTCGCACACCTAGCACGATGCTGCCGCTTGGCACGAAGGCCCCGTATTTTCACTTGCCGAACGTCGATGGCCGGATGGTTTCGATCGACGATTTCAAATCGGCGCCGGCGCTACTTGTGGCATTTATTTGCAACCACTGTCCGTTTGTGAAACACGTGGCGCCGGCTCTGTCGCAACTGGCGCGGCAATATCAAACCCAAGGAGTCGCGGTGGTCGGCATCAATTCCAACGACGCCACGAAGTATCCCGCCGATTCGCCGGAGCAAATGGTTCACGAGGCCGAAAACCGCGGCTACACATTCCCCTACCTGTTCGATGAATCGCAGGAAGTCGCCAAAAATTACAAAGCCGCCTGCACACCCGATTTCTTTTTGTTCGACAAAGATCACAAGCTGGTCTACCGTGGACAGATGGACGACAGCCGACCCGACTCCGGCATTCCGGTAACCGGCCGCGATTTGCGCGCGCGCGTAGATGCGGTGTTGGCCGGCAAACCGGTTTCAGAAAAACAGCGGCCAAGCATCGGCTGCAACATCAAGTGGAAGCCAAGCAACGAGCCGGATTACTACGGCCATGTGAAAGTGTGAAGCGCAACGGCTGGAAAGTAACGGCTAATCCGGCAGCTTTTTTTCTGCGGCTTCGCGAGCCTCTTCTTCTTCCACTTCACGGCGAATAGCATCGCCCAGCCAGTGACCCCAGAAAACGTAGTGACCAATCGCTACGGTGCAGAACAGACCGAAGACCGCAATCACGCACAACATCACGCCGAAGACCGGCGCGGCCAATAGCGTCAAGCCCACAAACAACAACAGGCTGACCAGTCCAGCAATCAGCACTGACCAGATCGATTTGCGCGGCCGTTCTGAATCAACTTCCGAAGCCGGCCGCTGGGGCATCGGCGGCACTTTTCGCGGTGGTTGATGGTTAGGCTCCACGCAGACATCTTACGCTTCGACAAACTCTGGCTCAACAAGCTTCGGGATCACACCCGCTGTGTGCCCCTCTGCCAACAATCGCCCTACCGCTTCGCGGCCGCGGGGGCCGAAATCAAGCGTCCAGTCATTCACGTACATGCCGACAAACTTGTCGGCTTTGGCGGTATCCAAATCGCGGCCATATTGAAGTGCGTAATTGAGCGCTTCCGCGCGGTGACCCAATCCATATTCAATGCTTTGTTTTAGCAAGCGATTGACGTCGCGAATGGTGTTGGTTCCCAAATCCCGTCGCAGCACGTTGCCACCCAGAGGTAGAGGCAGGCCCGTCTTTTCGAACCACCATTCGCCCAAATCGACGGCCAGCTTCAAACCACTCTGGCCATAAGTCAATTGCCCTTCGTGAATGATTAGGCCCGCGTCGATTGGTTGCCCTTTATATTCGCCCGCCAACGTGGCCTCGATGATTCGATCGAACGGCACCACGACGTGCTTGAAATCGAGGCCTAAGCACAGCCGCAGCGCCAAATATGCCGTGGTCAACTTCCCTGGCACGGCGATCGTCAGCGGTCGCAGATCGTCGATCGAATACTGCCGCTTCGCCACCACCATTGGCCCATAACGATCGCCCATACTGGCGCCGCAGGGGCAAAGAACGTACTTGTCGGTCAGATAGGCGTAAGCATGAATGCTGACGGCCGTTAGCTCCAATTCGCCCGCAAATGCTCGGCGGTTAAGCGTTTCGATATCCACCAGCTCATGCCGAAATTCAAACGGACCAGTATCAATTTTGTCATTTGCCAGCGCATGAAACATGAACGCATCGTCCGGATCGGGGCTGTGCCCCACGCGGATCACTTGCTTCATCTTCGCCGGCGGTTTGGTTGCGGTAGTCAAAGTGTCTCCTCGGCCAGTAGGCCGTAAGCGGTAGGCCGTAGGCGGCAACAGTAAGCGCACCACGCACGACTTCGAAAGTCATGATAAGAGGATTGTCCCGTGTGACCAAGGTGCAAAATCCCTCGAACGTAAACCGTGCCTGAGGACCACCGATAACAGACCCGCATGTTGAAACTTCGCGGCGATCACGCACAATGATGTCTACCAACACTGGCAAGCTCACTGCCGCCTACTGCCTACCGTCTATTTTCGCCATGAAAAACGCCGATGTTGCCGCCGCTTTCGAGCTGATCGCCGACATCCTGGAATTTCAGGGAGCCAACTCCTTTCGTGTGCGAGCGTACCGAAATGCCAGCCGAACGATTCACGACCTGTCGGAACCGGTTGCAAAAATTGTGGCCGATTCCGGCGCAAACTGACCGATATCGACGGCATTGGCGCAGATCTTAGCGTCAAAATCGAAACGCTGGTCCAAACCGGCAAGCTGCCGATGCTGGAAGAGTTGCAAGCGCAAGTTCCCGCCAGTGTGCTGGCTTTGCTGCGCATTCCTGGCGTCGGTCCGAAAAAAGCAGCCACGCTGCACAAGGAATTGCACGTCAATTCACTCGAAGACTTGAAGGCTGCCTGCGATTCTCATCGGGTGCGTGAACTGAAAGGCTTCGGTGAAAAGACAGAGGCCACGATTCTCGAAGGTTTGGCGTTCGCCACCTCGCCGGAGGTGGAGCGAATGTACTGGGCCGAGGCCGATAGTCATGCACAAGCACTGCAAGCACATTTGAAGACCTGTCGAAGTCTGAAACAAATTGATATGGCCGGCAGTTTCCGCCGTGGCTGCGAAACCATCGGTGATCTGGATGTGCTCGTGGAAAGCAACGACTCCGACGAAGTGATGAATCGGCTCGGTGAATTCGAGGGAATTGCCGCCGTACTGGGCCGCGGCGAGACGAAAATGTCGATCCGCCTGGCCAGTGGCCTGCAAATCGATCTGCGTATTGTGCCGGCGGAATCGTTCGGCGCCGCCCTGCAATACTTCACCGGCTCGAAAGCTCACAACATCGTGCTCCGCGGGCTGGCGAAAGATCGCGGGCTGAAAATCAATGAGTACGGAGTATTTCGGGTCGATGGCAAATCGAAAAAAAAGGGAAGCGAAGACTCGGAAGAGGAAGGCGTCTACATCGCCGGCCGAACGGAAAAAGATGTGTATGCGACGCTCGATCTGCCTCTGATTCCCCCGGAGCTGCGCGAAAACCGCTGGGAATTCGCTTGGGCTGCCGAAGGCAAGCTGCCGAAGCTCGTCGAGCTGGACGACATGCAGGGCGATCTGCACATGCACACCGATTCGACCGACGGCAAAGCGACGCTGGAGGAAATGATCGCCGCCGCCCAAGAACGTGGGCTGAAGTACATCGCCATTACCGATCACTCCAAACGCGTGAGCATGGCCAATGGATTGACGGCCGATCGACTGCGACGGCAATGGGAGCAAATCGATAAAATCAACGCCGGCCTGCGCGGGTTCACGGTGCTCAAAGGAGTCGAAGTCGACATTCTTGAACGCGGTGGCCTCGATATCGACGACGATTGCTTGAGCCATGCCGATTGGGTCGTGGCCAGCGTGCATTACGGGCAAAACCAACCGCGCGAGGAAATCACGAAGCGCATCGTCGATGCCCTGGCGAACCCCAACGTGTGCGCCATCGCCCATCCGACGGGTCGCATCATCAACCGTCGCAAACCGTACGAGGTCGATTTAGAAGCCGTGTACGAAGCGGCCAAGCAGCACAATAAGTTTCTGGAACTCAATAGCAATCCCGCACGCCTGGACTTGAATGACATCCAATGTGCGGCCTGCCGTGAGCAAGGCATCCCGATCGTCATCTCGACCGACGCCCACAGCACCAGCGGCTTGGCCTGCATGCGCTACGGCATCCTTCAAGCCCGCCGCGGCGGGCTCACAAAATCCGATGTCGCCAACACGCGGTCATGGGCGGACGTGAAAAAACTGCTGGGTCGCAAATGAGGCTGCCGGAAACCACGGTCGCGTTTTTGACATTAGTGGATCGAAGGCCGACCCAAACTAACATTCCGACGCCAATCTTTCGGCCTGGCGGCGGTGCGGGCATTCAAATTCCTCTGACTTTTTCGACTTTGGCACCTCGATCTCCGGCAGAGTCAAAATGATGGCGCACAAGCGAAAATTCGACCGTCGCCTTATTTGCACTGTTGGGTGGCTGGGGTCGAACGAAGGGAGCCCCCAGTCCGTTCGTGAAATCCTGGGGGCTCGGCAGCCTCGGCCCCAGCCACCCAATTCCCGGTGAACTGTCTGGCCGACATTCGCTTTTGGCGAAGACAGAATGGTTACCGCTCGAATCGCCCCAGCACTTCCAGGCGGTAGCCGGTCACGCGGAAGCCGTCGCGAGCCAATTTTTTCACCAGCCGCGGATTGATTTTTTCGAGCAATTGCGGATCAAAATCAACCGGCAGATCGCGCACTTCACCGGTCTTTACGTCGCGCAGATGGTAATGCTCGTCGCCGCCGCAATCGTAGCGAGCCGATCCGGCTCCGGCGGTGAGCTTGTTCGCCAACTTCGATTCGACCAGCGCCTCGAGCGCCTTGTACACCGTGGCCAAACTGATGTGCGGAATCATCCCGCGCACGGCATGGTACACATCATCCGCCGTCGGATGACGATGCGCCTGTTCCAGATAGCGATAGACTGCCTCCCGCTGCGTCGTGTACCGGCAGCCAGCCGTGCGCAAAGCGGCGCGAACCTCGGCCGGCGAACGCGAGGTCATGGAAGAATTAGAGATCTTCGATCGCTTTTTGCGGGTGGGAACCATCAACGCCAACTATAGCGCCGTGGAATCATCGGGTCAAGAAACACGACTTTCAACGATCGAACTCACGCCAGAATGACCAATGACCAAGCACCAATGACCAAGAAACGAATGAGCCTTCCAATTTGGTCATTGGGATTTGGTCATTGGTCATTCATAGTGCCCAGCTCCCTTTGATGAGCCGAGCCGCAGGGATTAGAATTCTCGATTCACTCTCCTAACTCAAAAGCCGCACGCCGCCATGCCTCGCTATAACCCCGCTGTCATCGAGCCCAAGTGGCAAGCTTATTGGGAACAGAACCGCACGTTTGCCACGCCGCGAATGCCGGCCGGCGAAAAGCTGTACGTGCTCGACATGTTCCCCTACCCCAGCGGCGACGGTCTGCATGTTGGGCACCCGGAGGGTTACACCGCCACCGATATCGTCTGCCGCTACAGCCGGATGCGCGGCAAGACGGTGATGCATCCGATGGGGTTCGACAGCTTCGGCCTGCCCGCCGAAGAAGCGGCCATCAACAAGGGAGTGCCGCCGCGGGAGTTCACCGAGCGAAACATCGCCACGTTCCGCCGGCAGCTCAAAATGCTGGGCTTCAGCTACGATTGGGACCGCGAGCTGGCCACGACCGATCCCGATTATTTCCGGTGGACGCAGTTCATTTTCCTGGTGCTGTTCGATACTTGGTTCGATGCCAAGCAGCAGCGTGGCCGCCCGATTAGCGAGCTGCCAATTCCCGACGATGTAAAAGCCGCCGGCGAAGCGGCGGTGCGGCGATACCAAGATGCACACCGGCTGGCGTATCAGCACGAAGCCCCGGTCAATTGGTGCCCGGCGCTGGGCACGGTGCTGGCCAACGAAGAAGTGGTTGGCGGTCTGAGTGAGCGTGGAAATCACCCGGTAGTGCGGATTCCGCTGCGGCAATGGATGCTGCGGATCACGGCCTATGCCGATCGCCTCGAAAAAGATTTGGAACAGGTCGATTGGCCGTCGAGCATCAAAAAGCTGCAAAGCGATTGGATTGGGCGGAGCACCGGGGCGGAAGTGGATTTTTATATTGGTGATAATTTTACCCAGTTAGCCCCCGGCGACTCGCCGGGGGCTAAATATCAGCAATGGAAAACCCAGCGCGCCGAAACCGGTTTTCCCGCAAAGCCGGGCGACGACGTGCTGCGAATTTACACCACCCGGCCGGACACGCTGTTTGGCGCAACCTATATGGTCATCGCGCCGGAGCATCCGTTGGTTGGTCAACTGACCACGCCCGACCAACAAGAAGCAGTGAAAGCGTATTGCGAACAAGCAGCCCGCAAGAGCGATCTGGATCGCACCGAACTTTCCAAAACTAAAACCGGTGTGTTCACCGGCTCGTACGCCATCAATCCCGTGAATGGCGATGCGGTTCCCATCTGGATCGCCGATTACGTGCTGATCAGCTACGGCACCGGTGCCATCATGGCCGTGCCGGCGCATGATGAACGCGACTTCGAGTTCGCCAAGCAATTCAATCTGCGAATCATCCAAGTTGTCCAGCCAACTGACGGCGCTGAAACGAAATCATCCGCTCACCCCTTCACAGCCGACGGCGAAGCCATCAACTCCGGCAAATACAACTATCTCTCGACGCCGGAATTCAAGCTGCGAATCACCTCCGATCTGGCGGACGCCGGCGTCGGATTCGGCGCCGTCAATTACAAACTCCGCGATTGGCTTTTCAGTCGGCAACGCTTTTGGGGCGAGCCGTTTCCGATTCTGCACGAACTGGATGCCAAGGGAAATCCGACCGGGTTGCTGCGTGCCGTGCCCGTCGACCAACTGCCGGTGAATCTGCCGGAACTGGCCGATTTCAAACCGATCGGCGAACCCAAGCCGCCGCTGGAGAAAGCACCGGCCGATTGGCTGTACCCCGTCATCGACGGCAAGAAATACAAGCGCGAAACCAACACCATGCCGCAATGGGCCGGCTCTTGCTGGTACTATCTGCGGTTTCTCGATAACAAAGACGGCAAAGCGCTGGTCGATCCAGCGATCGAAAAAGCGTGGATGCCGGTCGATCTCTACATCGGCGGCGCGGAACACGCCGTGCTGCATCTGCTCTACTCGCGCTTCTGGCACAAGGTGCTGTTTGATCGCGGTTATGTCAGCATGCCGGAACCGTTTATGAAGCTGGTGAATCAGGGAATGATTTTAGGCGAGCGCGAATATTATGTGACCGTGCGTTTAGATGAGAACGGTCAGCATACCGAAGAATACATTTCTACCGCTGATGTTGATGACGAAGGCAATTATGGTGAGATACCGGTGAAGCAGCTAAATGTTCCATTGGAAATTACTAATGGTACCGGCTATGTAAATCTCAAAGGCAAACGCATTGAATGCACATCGGTCGCACACAAGATGTCCAAATCTCGCGGCAATGTCGTAAATCCCGACACCGTGGTCAAAGAATATGGCGCCGACTCGCTGCGACTGTACGAAATGTTCATGGGCCCGCTGGAAGCCACTAAGCCGTGGAGCACAACCGGCGTGAACGGCGTGCGCGGTTTCCTGGACCGCGTCTGGCGGCTGATCGTTTCCGACCGCAGTGAGGAAATGGAACTAAATCCGGCGGTGCAAAAAGTACCGCCGACTGACGAGCAGAACCGCGTGCTGCACAAGACCATCGCCGCGGTGACGACAGACATCGACCATCTCGATTTCAACACCGCGATTGCCCGGATGATGGAGTTCACGAATTTTTTCACGAAGGAAACCGTGCGGCCGCAGGAAGCGATGGAAAAGCTCGTGCTGCTGCTCTCTCCGTTTGCGCCGCACCTGGCCGAAGAACTGTGGCAATTTCTCGGCCACGAAAAATCGCTGGCCTACGAACCGTGGCCGGCGGTCGACGAACGCTGGCTGAAAGAAGACACGGTCGAAATTCCCGTGCAGGTGAACGGCAAACTTCGCAGCAAAATCACCGTGCCCGCCGGCAGCGATCAAAAAACGCTGGAAGCCATGGCCCGCGCCGATGAGCATGTGGCCAAAATGATCGAGGGCAAGACGATTGTCAAAGTGATTGTGGTCCCGGGCCGGCTGGTGAATTTCGTGGTGAAGTGATTGGCGAAGCAGTGTTTTCAAGCCGGTCATTGCAGTTCCTTGACAATATCGCATTTTTGCTATATCCTTGAGTCAGCGTTTGATGCCCACTACGGAAGTACGCTTTTATCGGGAAGACGATGGAACGACGCCGGCTCGCGACTGGCTGGCCGAATTGCTTCGTCGTGATAAAAAGGCCGCGGCGAACTGCGTGGCAGCTATTCATCGATTGGCGGCACTTGGGCATGAACTACGCCGTCCGCAAGCCGATTATCTGCGAGACGGTATTTACGAATTGAGAGCGAAACGAGGTCGGGTCAACTATCGCATCTTGTACTTCTTTCACGGACGAAATGTCGCTTTGTTGGCACACGCCTTAACGAAAGAAGACAAAGTTCCTCCTGTGGATATCGAACGTGCTTTGAAACGAAAAGAGCGCTATGAAAACAATCCACGGTTCCACACGGCCGAAGAAAAAATCGACAGCACGTAAGACCAGCAGTGCGTTGGCCATGATCGATAAGATGATCGGCTCCGACCTGCAACTCCGCAAACTGGTGGAAGAGGCAACGCTGAACGCGCGTGTCGCCCAGTTGATTTTTGACGCTCGCACGACAGCGAAGCTCACTCAGCACGAACTTGCCCGACGGATCGGCACGACGCAATCGGTGATTGCCCGCCTGGAAGACGCCGATTACGAGGGCCACTCGCTTTCGATGTTAAGTCGCATCGCTGCGGCTTTGGGCCGGCGTATCGAATTGCGTTTCGTGCCGAACTCGGCACTCCGCAAACGGGCTTAAGAGCACACGTTCGCATATCATGCGAAACGTCCTGGCTGCAATTCTGTTGGCTACCCGATGAATAGATTTACACAGGAATGGGACCGGCAGTATCAAGCGAATGTATTCATCGTGGTGAAGAGGTTCGGCGCATCGATTCCCAATCGTGCGGCGGAAGTTGGCAACTTAAGATTCTCACCTGCTCAATCCACGGCGAATGCAGCTTGTCGCAGAAAGCGGAAGGAGTGAAGTGCTGTGTGAGGTGCGGAGAGTTTATGGCCGCACTGCATCCAAATCCGCCTTAGCCTGATTCATTCTCTTGGCTGCCTCTTTTGCAGCGGACAAATTTCCATCCCACTGCGGCTGCAAAGTCTTTCGTTGGTCACTGATCCTCACGAGAACAAGATCGGACTTTTGCTTGGGCATTGATGCCACCATGTTTTCAAGGTCGGCAAATGATGCTGTGTCAGGCAGATTGTTCAGATCATTGGGCTTTAACCAAAGAGCTTCCGCTACTCTCGATCTTGTGGCTAGAAAGACATCGGCCGCGGCTTCGCATTCTTTGCGCTCAAACTCGTAAATCTGTGTGAGTTCGGCGCGGCTTTGAACGAATGGCTTAGCCGGCTGAACTTTTTCCGAGCAGCCCAGGCACAGTAGGATTGCGGCGACAGCTAGCGTCTTCATTATTACATCAGCATTGCCAACGCAGGCCAGCAGTTTCAAGCTGCGCCTTTGTATAGCGTACCGAAGGCTTTGCCTTAAAAATCGCAGTTGCCCAATAAATCAGAATTCTGCCCAAATAATCAGTATGTGATTGGCTAGCAGAGGTGTCCGACGCCAAGTAAGGCCCACAGGAATCCTAACAAGCATATGATAATGCCTCCCATCGCCATTCCGAACAGCCCCAGTTTGAATGGCGTCATAATCCCAGCCCCAATGAATGCACCAGCGGATATCCACAGCCCTGCCATTGCAAATGCTGCACGCGTGCTTTGATCCTCATGCCCAGGCCAAACGAAATTAAAGAAGAACCACAACAAACCGAAGCCAATGGCTATCAGAGTCGTGGACAGGAGTAGCCGTCTTGTCGAGTAGTTTTCCATGTCTCGCATTGTAGCCGATCAGCTGGGCGGCGGCTGGGCGGCCTGCAATTTCGACGGTTAGCGTTTCGGCATACTATTCGGGATTTCACTCCGCAAGAGCTTACCGCCCATGCCGGTGAGCCACAGGTAGTGGTCGCTGGGCAGCCCCTCGTAATTGAGGAACTTGCTGTCGCCGACCGGGGGTGAATTCGTGCATTTGAAGATGGCGGTGCCTTCGTCCATTTCGTCGAACATGGCCTGATAGATCATCGTGGCGCCGGCCTGTTTCATTTGCTGATACTGGGCCCAGAGGAATTCCCCTTTGCGGCGCGGAATTTGATTCAGCGGCGAATTGGGCTTCATGTTATGCCAACTGAAGCCGGGAAAGGCGACCGGCAGATATTCCAACTTGTGCTCAGCACACCACGCGATGTCGGGCTGCCAGCAGCGTTTGGCGTGGTCGGCAACCTGCTCTGGCGAGTTGTAGCGGCCGACGGTCCACGGGCTGATGATGTCGGCCTCTAGCAGCACCTCGTGCAGTTTTTTGTCGGGAACGCTGTCGGCATCCAAGGTTCGCCAGCCGGTGGGCACGCCGACCATCACCGTAAAGCCGCCGTAGTGCGGGTCGTTCTTCAAGAATTGGATCAGCCGCTCACACTCTGCCAAGGTATACTTTCGGCCGTCGTTGAAGCCGACGCCCCATACCGCCAATACCGGCTTGCCGTTTTGGTGCAAGTACGCTTTGTCGTGTTCGTCTTTGCCGATGTGCATTCGATCGACGAGCAGTTTCCAATCGTCGATAACTTTTTCGATTTGGCCGGCTCGCAAACCCGACAGGTCATACATCACGGCATAAGCCCGGCCGTAACGGTTGGCTCCCTCGCGGCAGCTGGTCAGCACGGTGTTGAAGTGATTCAAATTCAGAGTTGGCATTGTTTCCACAGCAAACCGCTGTACGAAGACGCCATCGATGCCGTACTCTTGCATCCAGCGAAAATGACGGAGCACAGTCTGTTCGCAATGCGAACTAAAGAGATAAGCCACCGAGCCGTCGGCTGCGCGAAAAGGCGAAGCGAATTTTTCATCGTCATCCAATTCACTCACGTCCGGCCAAAGATCGATCGAGCAGTGCCCCGGCCCAAACCGATCGCCGGGGCCGTAATGCGTCCAACCGCGCTGTGAACCGTCGCCCGGCGCGGTGAACCAGCCCTGGTAGCCGCACATGATTTTGCCGTGCAGCGTGGAGCAATCGACCCCCGGGTTCGAGGGCCCGGCGTAGGGCTGCAACAGGACGACGGCTTCTTCGCGGGTAGGCGACTCCGCCCTGATTTGGCGCAAAGCAGCCAGAAACACAAAAAGACCCCTAAGTGGCGCAACATAAATCTCCGGTTCCGATGAACAGGCTGGTTCCAACCATCTAATGTACCAGACCGGAAATCGCGCGGCACTTCCGGGATCTTGCTTTGCGCACCACGAGAAAAAGATTATGAACATACTGTCGGGAAACCTATCACACACGTAGCAGGCGGTGGTTCACATGCGCAATGTTCTGGCAATTGTTCTCGGCGGCGGTCGCGGCACCCGACTTTATCCGCTCACGAAGTACCGCTCGAAGCCGGCGGTGCCGTTGGCGGGCAAATATCGGCTGATCGATATTCCGCTGTCGAACTGCATCAACAGCGGCGTCAACCGCATGTATGTGCTGACGCAATTCAACTCGGTGAGCCTGCACCGGCATATTCGCCGCACCTATGTGTTCGACAGCTTCAGCGAGGGCTTTGTCGAAATTCTGGCGGCCCAGCAAACGAACGAAAGCTCGAACTGGTATCAAGGCACGGCCGATGCCGTGCGGCAGAATTTGCGCTACGTGCAAGAATCGGGCGCCGATTACGTACTAATTCTCTCTGGCGACCAGCTTTACCGCATGAACTACGACGACATGCTGGCGACGCACCAAAAATCCGGCGCCGACGTAACCATCGCCACCATGCCGGTCACACGAGAAGCCGCCCATGCGTTTGGCATCTTGCGGGCTGACGATTCCGGCCGAGTGGCCGGCTTTTTGGAAAAACCTAAGAGCGACCCCGAGGCTGATATGGTCCGCACCGAGCCTGCATGGATCGATGCCCGTGGCGTAGAGAGCAAGGGACGTGACCTGTTGGCCAGCATGGGCATTTACATTTTCAATCGGGAGACGCTGGTCGAGGTGCTCACCAAGACCGATTACCACGATTTTGGCCGCGAAGTGTTTCCGGCCTCGATGCGCAGTCGCAAGGTGTTCATGCACCTGTTCGACGGCTACTGGGAAGATATTGGCACCATTAAATCTTTCTATCAGTGCAATTTGGATTTGGCGAAGACGAAGCCCCCGTTCGATTTGCCGTCGGCTGCCGCTCCGATTTACACCCGAGCTCGATTTTTGCCGCCCACCATGATCAACGGGGCGACGATTCGCGACAGCCTGATCGCCGATGGCTGCGTCATTGAACCTGGGGCGGTCATCGAGAACAGCGTGATCGGATTGCGGACCCGCGTGGGCGCAACGCGCAAATTCGCAATAGCGTGCTGTTTGGACACGACGATTATGAAGCGCTCTCGCCAGGCGACAATCAGGTTCCGCAAGGCATAGGGGCGGAAACGATCATTGATGGCGCAATCGTCGAAAAGAACTGCCGCATCGGCAACGGCGTGCGAATCGTTAACGACCGCAAGCTAGAATCGAGCCCGGAAACGCCCGAGTGCATGATCGTCGACGGCATTGCCGTGGTGCAACGCGGCGTAACATTGCCGAACGGTTGGAAGCTGTGAGCGTCCGCAAACTAGCGAGACGGTTGCATCGTCGCCGGTGTCGGCGTTCTGGGCGACGTGGCACCGTCTTTCAGCGGTGTGCTGCTGTAATACATGGTGCCGCTGGAAACCGGTCCGGGCCCGTTATTGTTGTCGCCGCCGCAGCTGCTATCGACGACCGGTCCGCAATAATCGTACGGGCTGGCGCACATCCGGCAGCCGCTGGCAGAGGTTACCGCAACCATAGCGGCAGCAACGACTATCGAGATTGCTAGCAAGCGACGCATGGAAGAGAACCTTCCTCCGCGCAAAATTAAGCGTGAACACTCAAACAGCGCGGCCATAGATTAGGGAAGATGCAAATTGGCAAACCGCACGAAATTGCGGCAGGCTGCCAAGGCTTCATCGACCGGCGCCCGTGCGAGAGATTAACGATTCTCCTCGTTGTGCCGGCGGAACGGCTAGCATGTCGATTTCTCAGCAGCGTTCGGAACGCACACGGCCAGCAATTCATCGAATCGCTGCAGCTGGAAATTAGCGACAGCCTCGGTTTCCGCATTCACGGCAATTGTCCGGATGCCGACGGCGGCCGCGCCGGCCAGGTCGTCAATGTAACAGCTGACCAGACCCACGCTGTGCGCTGGCAATCGCAACATATCAAGCGCAGCCTGATAGCACGACGGCTCCGGTTTGGCATGCCCCAGATCGCGCGAGGAAAACACAAATTGGAACCGACTCAACAGTCCCATGCGATCGATACGTTCGCGCAATTCCGGGCCACAACATTCCGAGTTCGCCAGCACGCCCAGCACGATTCCTGCGCCGGCCAGTTGCGATAATGTTTTCGCAACGCCCGGCAGCGGCCGAACGTTTTCGGACATTTCACGGCGACGCGCCGAACTGGCGGCTTCCACTTCATCAATTTGGCCGGTGCTCATTCCCGAATCGACCAGAAATGCCCGCAAAGCATTTCCGAATTCCCGGCCGCCACGGTACACCTCGTGCATGTATCCGCGCTGCCAGATGGCGCAAAAGCTGTGGAAATCGCGATGCAAGCCCAGGCGTGTCAGCAGTTGCCACAGCCAGCGCTGCCAGAGCGTGGAATCGTGCAAAACGTTATCCAGCTCAAATAACAAAGCACGCGGGACGGATTGGCTGCCCTCGGCCGATTGTCTGCCAACCAAAGGCACGTCGGCCGGTGAACTCCCCGGCCCGCTTGGCAACACCGATGCACTTGTCAAAGCACTCATAGCTGGGATTCCCTTCCCGGTAATACTCTGCTTTTGCAAATCGAAGATGTTAAATCGCGCCGACAGCCCCGTTCAGCGCGGCCATGCGCTGACGAAGGGCCGGCTGTCCGTCCAACAGATGCGCCACACGGTGATAGTCTAAATGTTCCGGCCCCAGCGCCTCGAAAATTGTCTGGGTGTGTTCCCAATCTTCCTCGCCATCGATGGTCAACCGCACATCTTCGCGGTCCAATTCGCGCGGCACGGGAATCAATCGCAGATTGAATTGCTCGGGATGCGCATAGAAGTAGCCGGTCACGAGGTCGCGCACTGCTGGTTTCGTGGCTTCATGGTGCGCTCGCTCCAGCGCCGCGGTGCAAATCCACTCGCCAATCACGCCCAAGGGCGATCGAACCGCCGGCAAACCGCTGCGCGAACAATAACCAATGTAGTCCGATTCGGAATGCTGATCCGCCGTGTTCACCAGTCGATCGATGAGCACCGGATCGACAAACGGATGATCGGCCACCACGCGCACCACCGCCTGGGCCGGATGCTCGGTGAGCGCCGCCATGAAGCGCCCGAAAGCATCGGGCCGGCTGCTGGCGACAAACGGCACATCGCACGGCACCAACTCGGCCAACTCCGGCGTTTGCGAGATCTCTGGCGCCAGCACAATCACTGCATCCAATCGCTGGCTTTCGGTCATGCGACGAACGACCCATTCTAAGAGCGATTTACCACCCAACCGCCTGCAAGCGGTCAAACGTGGCGAATCTATTTCCGGTCGCACTTCGACGACCCCTAACGTGTTCAGCATCCTGCAAAGCTCCCGGGTGAAAAGTGTAGGCGGCAGGCAGTAGTCGGTAAGCAGCTAAGACAACTATAAGAACCGCCTACTGCTTACCGCATACCGCCGACCAATTGGCGGCGGAGTCTATCAACGATGGCAAAAAAGCGTCAAGGCAGATGCGCTGGAGTGCTAGCAGGCCACCGCGGATGCCAGCGACGGAAGTTATCGTCAGAACCTTCGAGCAAGATGAACGCGAAGTTTTTCGGCGCGAAGCTAGGCAACTCACGTTGGTCAGTGGAACGCACAGCACTACAATCCGCGGCCCAATTGGTGAGTGGATGTGGATATCGGTGAGTCGTCACTGATAGCGATTGCGGACAACGCATACCACTGCTGACTGACAACCACTCAGCGTTCATCAATATCATCCCCCTCGGCAAGGAGGCCAGCGTGGAGAAACTGCTCGTTGTCGGCATCGATACGTTGGCGGGAAGCAACATCGCACTGGCGCTGGCAGGCCGTTGTGAAATCGTGGGCGTCAGTGGCAGCGCTCACTTCGCGCTTAACGACTGTCGTGTTTTGTCGGGCTGTCTTGCCGATTCGCGCCAATTGCACGAGTCCATCGCCAATGAAAAACCCAACTGGACGGTTTACTGCGGACCCAGTTCACGATCCAGCTGGGATAGCATCGAAGGCATTGATCCGGCCCAGGAAGTCAGGCAACTGAGCGAAGCAGCCAACGTGGCTCGTGCCTGTGGCAGTCATTTCACCCTGATTTCTACGGATGCCATTTTTCGCGGCCCGAATTTGTTCCATCGCGAAAGTTTCGCTCCCAGCGATCGTCCGAGCACTGTTGCCATCCGCCGCGTGGAGCAGGCGGTGGCTGGGACTGATGCGCTCGTTGTTCGCACCCATTTATTCGGTTGGAGTCCAGCCGGCGATAGTTTCACTGAACGAATCTGGGATTCTGTTTCATATGGGCGCGCACCGACAAGCAGCGGCAGCCGATATGCATCGCCGATTTTAGCCAGCGATTTCGCGCAGTTGCTGTGGCTGGCCATTAACAAAGGATTGACTGGCACGCATCACCTTGCCGGGGCAGAGCGAATCAGCATGTGGCAGTTTGCCAGGCTGATAGCGCTCGCCAATGGCGGGTCGATCAGCGATTCCGCCCACGAACCCCGCTTGGCAATCGCCGCTCTGAATGCCATCAATCGCACCGAAGAAACTTCGCTCGATAGTCGCAAAATTCAGCGATTGCTCACTACGCCATTATCGATGATCCGCGATGGAATCGACCGCTTTGCCGAGCAAGCCACGAGCGGCTACCGGGATCGCTTGCAGACGGCTTGGACTGAACGAATGCCCGCGGCGGCTTGAGTCGCTCGCCATCAGCTTCTTCCAGCGGCTGGAGATTCGGATCAATTTAGCCGGTGGGCAACGCCCACCGGAGAATCACCAATTATTCGCTCACTCGCGTCGCTCCGGCTGCTCTTAGCCGCCGGCGATGGGCAATCTCAGCGCTTCGTAAATCCGCGGATCGCGCAGCGTATCGGCTTCGAATGCCGCGTCGGGAAATTCATGCGTCCGGCTGTGCCCGCCCGGCACGGCCACAGCGAAAGCTCCGGCTGCCACGGCCGCCCGGCAACCGTTTTGGCTGTCTTCCAGCACCATCATTTCCGCTGGCGCAACTCCAAAATTTTCCGCCGCCTTCAAATAAATCTCCGGATCGGGCTTGCCATGCGTTACGTCTTCGCCAGTCAAAATGAATTGAAAACGGGGCTGTAGATGAAACTTGCCCAGCACGTTTTCCGTGAATTTACGGCCGCTGCTCGTGGCAATAGCCTTGGGAATTATTGACGACGACTCAATCGCATCCAGCAACTCTCGCGCACCGGGCATAAACCTTAGTCGCTCGTGTAGAATCAGCTCGAAGACCTCCGCAGTTTCTTGTGCCAGAATTTCGACCGTTGCATCGAGCGCGTGGTAGTCGATCATCCGCTGCAGCGCCACCCGCTGCGGCGTCCCCATGATTTGGTTCAGCAACTCTTCGTTCCACGCCTTTCCGCGCCGTCGCAGCAATTCGCCGCCGACAAACTGATATAGCTCTTCGGTGTTGAACAAGAGGCCATCGAGATCAAACACGACGGCCCGCAATTGGAGTTCTGGCATTACAAAACACCAGGAAAACTTTATGAAACACTGCGCAGCGGTTGCACAATTTTCCGCCCCGACCATAGCAAACTGCGGCCGATCCTCCCAGTGGCCACTATCAACCGGCTAATCGGATAGCTGCGTGTTGTCCACTTGGCGGTGGCGTCGGACAGCGGACCGAAATAATCGATCGACCGTCGATCTGGTCGGGAAAACGCATCCTGCAACACGAGATATCGCAGCAATTGTCCCGGGCTGAATTGCGAATACTCATCATCGAATCCGACTTTCGGTGTGTAGTAAACGCCGCGCAACGACCAGCCGTACTCGAACGCAATTGCCCGGCCGCGATGTCGCAAGAATGCCAACTCCAGTTCGCCCCGTTGTGTTAGCTCCACTGCTTGCTGCAAATAAAATTTCCACATGACCGGTGAGGCTAAAACCGAACTGCCTTTACGCCCCTTCCAACTGCGATGCTCGACTTCAAAACCCTCGTGCAGCAGTGGCTCCACTTCGTCGATGCGGCGCGGGCGTTGCACCTCCAGTTCGACGCCCCCTTCTTCTTCGGCCCGCCGCAGGGCTTTGCGCATGTGCCGCCGATGATTGCCGGACCAACGGTCTTGATGCGCTTGCCAATCGCGATTGAGCTGATCGGCGATTTCCACCGTGCCGATGCGAAACCGTTCGTCGGCAGCATGGGTGATTCCAGCTTCAGCCAGCGCCGCCAAGAAATGTTTCCAGCCAGTCTGTTCCAGCGGCACGGTATCGAACCACAACAGCGGCCAGGACAAGCGGCAAACTTCAGCGACCAGTGCGGCCAGCGCCAGCGAAAAATCGGACGAAAGATCGACGAGCAACTGCCCCGCCCAGCACCAATCGTTCCGTGGCAAACTGCCGACCGCAACCCATCGGGCTTTCTTTCGCTCGACTAGTGGCAGTGCAGCAATCAGTTTTCCATCTTGCTCGACCGCCAACGCCAGGAATTTCGCTTGCGGGACGAACTGCTCCAGCCACTGCGCGATGAATTCAGCGCGCCCTGTCGGCAGTGCGTCGGCAGATCGCTCCCACAAATCGTCCCATAGCGGCGCGGCAGCCCGCAGGGCGGAGATCGATTCGTGGCGGACAACACGTGGCGTGGACATGCTTCGTTTCAGCTGAGAGGGTGGACACTCTAAGCATTGCATACCGCCGCACATACACGAATTTGCCGAATCATCTAGTGTCGGTTATGCCTGACGTACCGATCGTGCATGGAAGCTACGGTCAGCTTGCAGTCAGCAAATTTCAGGTCAATTCGTCGACAATTGCCGCCAGTTCGGCCAGAATCATGCTGGTCGCGCCCAAATCAACGCTCCGCGCCAAACGAAGTGCGGGGCCAACAGTCGCACATCGCCACGCTCTTCGACATGCTGGCCCCGATTGGCCGGATCGATCAGATGCGCCAGTGGCATTTCCAAGACTTCGTCGACTTCCGCCGTGCTCGGTTTGAACTCCACCGCCGTGCACACTGCGGCCACCCAAGACGTGATCTGAAAATTGCTGCCAAACAAATAGAGCGGAGAAAGTTGTCCCAACAGCAGCACGCCAAACCGTGGCACGCCAAGTTCTTCTTCCAGCTCTCGCAGCGCGGCCTCTTCGCTCGATTCTCCCGGTTCAATCAATCCGCCCGGCAAGCTAATCTGGCCCGCATGATGCGTGAGCGAATCGGGCCGTCGCATAACCGGCAACTGCCACTGGCCTTCTACCAAGTGCAGCATCGCCACCACCGCCGCCGGCCGCGCATCGGGCAGCTCCGGCCCAAAATGCCGCCCGTACGCTAACTCCGGCTCCATCGTTTGCTGCGCAATTCGCCCTGGCAACGGCAATTGCAAGCGTGCGGCCAGGCGTTGCGGGAGGTCATCCATTCGTCGGATAGTGCGCCACGATGATGCACTGAAATTTCAAATACATGACATTGATCACCGAGCAGGCGGGGTCCATTCTAGATCAATTTTCCACTGCGTGTAGCGGCCGGGCTCGGCCCGGCGTTGAAGAAAGCGTCCGCCGAAGACAATCGGACTATATAGAATTGACCCACCAGCCATTTGTTGGACAAATCGTTCGCGCAGCGGTTATACTGCTGCACGACGGGCCGACAGGGGGACCGTCGCACGCCGGGGGATTCTGCTGCCGCACGACCTCCATGCGCGGACCTCTCGCCTGCCCCTGTCCCGCCCGATGTTTGCCGCGTCCGACGTTGCCGCGTGGTTTGTGCGCTGGTGTTTCGATTCGTGGAGGATCGAGTTCGATGCAAACGAGTGCCCGATTGCGACGCATGATCAAACTTTCTTCGCTTGCCGCGTCATTGGCGTTGGTCGGCGGCGGAATTGCGTCGGCTGCCGACAAGGTCGATTTCAATCGTGAAGTGCTGCCGATTCTCTCGACCAGTTGCTTCCGCTGCCACGGGCCAGATCAAAGTGCCCGGAAGGCGGAGTTGCGGCTCGATGTGCGCGACAACGCGGTGGACAAAAAGAAAATCATCACGCCGGGCAAAGCGGAAGACAGCGAACTGGTTTCCCGCATTCAAAGCGACGACGAAGACGCGCGAATGCCGCCGCCGAAAGCCGGCGCGAAGCTGAACGACGACCAGATCGCGATCTTGAAGCGCTGGATCGACGAAGGCGCACCGTACGCAGAACACTGGGCGTTTGTTCTGCCGGTGAAGCCCGAGGTGCCGGCGGTGAAAAATCAAGCGTGGGCGAAATCGCCGATCGACCATTTCGTGCTCGCTAAGTTGGAGCAGGAAAAACTGGCGCCGGCCAACCAGGCTTCGCGCGAAGTGCTCATCCGCCGCGCCACGCTCGATCTGATCGGCCTGCCGCCGACGCCGCAAGAGATCGACGAGTTTGTCAAAGACAAATCGCCCAACGCGTTCGAGAAACTTGTCGATCGGCTGCTCGCTTCGCCGCATTATGGCGAACGCTGGGGCCGGCACTGGCTCGATGTGGCTCGCTACGCCGACTCCGGCGGATTCGAGACCGATATTTTCAACGGCCACTCTTGGCGGTTCCGCGATTATGTGATTCGTTCGTTCAACGAAGACAAGCCATTCGACCGTTTCATCCGCGAGCAAGTGGCCGGCGACGAACTTTTCCCCGGCGATGCCGAAGCCCGGCTGGCGACCAGCTTTTACACCATTGGCCCAGTGCTGCAAGAAGCCGGCATGGTGCCCGGCAAGTTGGAATACGACCAGATGACCGACGCCGCCGACACCACCGGCGCGGCCTTCCTGGGCCTGACGATGGGTTGCGCCCGCTGCCACGATCACAAGTACGACCCCATCACGCAGCACGAATACTACGGCATGCAGGCGATGTTCGCCGACAGCGATCAATACGATTTGAAACCCGATGGCACGGTGCTGCGTGGCCGCGTGGCGATCAAGAACACGCTGGCGGAATTTGAAATCGAGCAGCTCAAAGACAACGCGCGGCATGAAAAAGATCCCGCCAAGCGCGCGGAACTGGTGCGCAAGGTCGGCGATTATTACATCGCCAAAGCCGGCGGCGGGGGCAGTGGCAGACGAATGGGCCGTGGCGGCAAAGGTGGCGGTCCGACGCCGGCGAATTCCGCAGAACTGCAAGCGGCGTTGCAAAAGTACCACGAGATAGTCGACAAACAAGCCGGCGAAGACAACGACGTTTCCGACGCCGTGCTGGCCGAGCGGCAAAAGGAACTGAACGAAGTGCTGCAAGACGTCGGCCGCAAGGTGCTCGATGCCCAGCCGCGCGGTTCGCCGGATCGCATGGCATTCCGCGCGCTCGATATCGACACCGATCAGCGCGAGTTTTTAGTGGAGCTTGGCCGCAAGACGGTCGCCGACGACAAGCCAGACGCGAAAAAATCGGAGGCCGCGGGTGCCACTGGCTCTGCCAGTGCTTCCGGAAACTCACCCAAGGACAATGCTGGCAAAGAAAAAGCCGCTCAAGCCGATAGTCCGAAGAACACTGGCACAACCAGTGGCAAACAAGTCGAAGGTTCTAAGAACACTGGCATAGCCAGTGGCACACAAGCCGACGAATCCGGCGAGAAATCGAAGCCAGATGAGCCTGCTGAAAAAATCGACCAGCGACTGGCGATGGGCGAAAAACATTTGAACGACGGCGATTCAGAAATCCCGCTGCGGCTCTTGGCCCATCGTGACAAGCCGGTCGAAGTGCATCGGCTGCTGCACGGCGATCTCGATCAACCGGCCGAATTGGTCGAGCCCTGCCTGCCCGCGAAAATCGCCGCCGATCAAAAACTCGACGACGTGAAACCAGACCATCGCCGGGCCGCGCTGGCCGAATGGCTGGCGTCGGAGAAAAATCCGCTCACGGCCCGGGTGATTGTGAACCGTGTTTGGTTGTGGCATTTTGGCCAGGGGCTGGTCCGGACGCCGAACGATTTCGGCCTTCGCGGCGATCCGCCGACACATCCGGAACTGCTCGATTGGCTGACGACCGATTTCATCGAGCATGGCTGGAGTATCAAACATCTGCACCGCGTGATTATGGAATCGGCGGCGTACCAAATGGCTTCGACGGCCAGTGCCGATGCGCTCACTCGCGATCCGGAAAACCGGCTGCTCACGCACTACCAGCCGCACCGCGTGGAAGCCGAAGTGGTTTGGGATAGCGCCCGCAGCGTCGCCGGCACGCTCAATTTAGAAATGTTCGGGCTGCCGACCGCCCCGCCGCTCGATAATCAAGAGCAGATCGGCAACTTCCGCAAATGGCCCACCTGCACACCGGAAGAATCGAACCGCCGGGCGATTTACATTCTGGTCCGCCGCAGCTTCCGCTTCCCGACGCTGGGTGCGTTCGATCTGCCAGACAACATTGCCAGTTGCCCGCAGCGCGACATCACCACCGTGCCGACGCAAGCGCTGACGCTGATGAACAACCGCACGTTCAAAGAACAATCGGCCGCCTTCGCCGATCGGTTGCTGAATGAGGCCGGCAACAGTCCGTCCGCCATCGCCGCATTGGCCTGGAAGTACGCTTATAACCGTGACATCCAGCCGGACGAGCACAAACAAATCGCGGAGTTCATCGGCTCGCGAATCGATGCAACCATCAGCTCCGCGAAAGAATCGCTTCGCCCGGCCGTCGAAGAAATGTGTCTGGCGGTGTTCAATACGAACGAGTTTATTTACATGCCTTGAGTTTCATTTTAACGTTTGTGTAGGGGCGGAGTTTACTCCGCGCTTCCACTCGCCGGGCCGAGCCCGGCCGCTACACGCAAAGAGATAAAATTCCCATGTGCGATCAACACACTAGCACGAACGAAATTTCCCGGCGGCATTGGATCACCCAAATCGGTTGCGGCATGGGGGCGTGGGCCGTGCTCGACCTTTTGCAGCGCGAAAACCGGTTGGATTTGCTCCGCGCGGAAACGACTGCCACTCCTGTCGATCCCGCACTGGCCGCGGCCGAATCGCACTTCGTCAATCCGCTGGCCGCCAAGCCGCCGCACTTCGCGGCCAAAGCCAAGAGCGTCATCTTTCTGATGATGGCCGGCGGCCCCAGCCAGATGGAAACCTTCGACCCCAAGCCGGAACTCAACAAACTGGCCGGCCAGAAAATGCCCGCCAGCTTCGGCAAAATTCCGGCCCAATTCACCGATGTCACCAAGCAGCCGCTCTTGGGCTGCAAGCTCAAATTCAAAGAGTGCGGCCAATCGGGCATTCCCATTTCCGAAGCGTTTCCGTTTTTGCAGCAGCAGGCCGACAAGCTCGCCATCATCCGCAGTTGCTGGCACGATGCCTTCAATCACTCGCCGGCCCAATACGTGCTGACCACCGGCCAATCGCGGATGGGCTTCCCCAGCGTCGGTGCGTGGATCACCTACGGCCTGGGCTCCGTCTCGGAAAATCTGCCGGCGATGGTCGTGCTGGCCGAGCCCGACGGCAAACTGAAAGGGGGCACGCCCTGTTGGGGTAACGGTTTCTTGCCGGCCATTTATCAAGGCTCGCCCGTGCAATCGCGCGGCACGCCCATTTTGTATCTCGATCGCCAAGCCGGCATGTCGGAACACAGCCAGCGAAAAATTCTCGACCTCAGCCAATGGCTCAACGAACGCCACAGCCAGAATACGCCTTCCGCCACGCAAGAACTCGATTCGCGCATCGCCAGTTACGAGCTGGCCTTCCGCATGCAGGCCGCTGCGCCGGAAGCGGTCGATATCAACAAAGAGACCGAAGACACGCACAAGCTGTACGGCATCGATAAAGCAGTCACGCGCGATTTCGGCACCCGCTGCCTCATCGCCCGCCGGCTGGTCGAACGCGGCGTGCGCTTCGTGCAAGTCATCTCCGGCAGCGGCGACAGCAAAGATTGGGATCACCACGACGATGCCTACAAAGGCACGCTCCGCCAGTGCGGCAAGACCGAGCAGCCCGTGGCCGCGCTGCTGCAAGACCTTTCCGATCGCGGCTTGCTCGAAGAAACTTTGGTGGTCTGGTCCGGCGAGTTCGGCCGCACGCCCACTTCGCAGGGCGGCCAAGGCCGCGACCACAACCCCAATGGCTTCACCATGTGGATGGCCGGCGGCGGCATCGTCGGCGGAAAAATCATCGGCGCCACCGACGAAATCGGCCTGCGGGCCGTCGAAGACAAAGTCCACATGCACGACGCCCACGCCACCATTCTTTCGCTCCTGGGCCTCGACCACCGCCAACTCACCTACCTCTACAACGGCCGCCAACAACGCCTAACCGACGTCGGCGGCGATAACGATTTGGTGCCACGGTTGATTAAGGCAAGCTGAGCCGGCAACCAGCAACAACGTCTTAGCCAGGGCGCTCTGTCGTCATGGCCTCCAATATCTTGTGAAGCTGCTGGCGCGCCCGGTTCAACCGCGAAGCCACGGTTCCTTCGGAAAGCCGCATGACGTTCGCCAACTCGCTGTACGATAATTCCTCGACCTCACGCAGAAGGAACAAGCCGTGCAGCTCAGGATCGATCCGCGCAAGAGCGGCCTCCAGCAGTTCGTGATCGGCAACGCGCTGCGTCGCCGGCTTGTGGGGGTCGGGCGGTTCGTAGTCGGCCAAATGCACTGCCGGATGGCTGCCGCGTCTGCGACGGTGCTGCAAGCATTCGTTCACCGTGATGCGATACAGCCAGGTTGTGAAATTCGATCGGCCGGCAAACTGCTCGACCGACTGAAAGACTTTGAGATACACGAGTTGGCAGACGTCGGCGGCATCTTGCCGGCCTACCTACCATCCGCACCGCCAGGCGATACGCTTGCTGGTGAGAACGTTCGTAAAGTTCGCGTTGGCAGCGCGGATCGCCGCGAAGGCAGCCGTCGAGCAACTCCGAAAAATCGGGTATCGGCTCGTCGGATGAATCGTCTATCAGCCGCAGATTATTAAATGCCGCCGTCATTGGTTTCGGCTAGCCAATAACCGTCGCAAATCGGGTTAGTGCGCGATTTCATTGGCTAGATTCAGCTCGTGCGTTGCAAGTTGGCCAGCGTGGCCAAAAAGAAAACCCGCGTGACGCCGAACGCCAGGGGCCTGTATGAAGCTCTCTGAATTTGCCCATCACGAGCAAATCGACCCTGATAGCCTACAGGAGAAAATCGACCAAGTCAATCTGTTGGCTGCATTCAAATCGCTGCTGGCCGGGTTTTAACGCCTGAGTCCACCAATTTGACAGCTTCAATGGAAATGTGGCAGCTCACAGACTGCACCCTACCGTGCCGCAATTCCGAAACGATCGGCCGGCTGCGTTAAGCCACGCTGGTTTTTAAGCCAGATTTTTTCCAGTTCCGCGACATCGTGGATGCGATAGTTATCGCGCAGAGCGGCATCATAGCCCACATCGGCCGCATGCTGGATGAAGTCCAAAAACGCTGCCGGCGAATCGCGATCGACCAGAAAGCGTGTCAACGACAAGCTCTCGCCGTAGAAGATTTCCACATCGTGGTTCGGATATTCGCTGCTGCCAAGCAGCGTCACTAAACGAAAACTGTTTCCGCTTCGCAAGCCGGTGGTAAAATCGTGCTCGTGCAGCGATTGTTTCAAAGGCAAGTCGGCCAACATCGCCATGCCTTCATCGGCCCAGCGTGGCGTTTTCGAGCGAGAAATGATTTGAGCTAAAATCACATGCGTCATTTCGTGCGGCAGCACTCGGCGGATTGCATCGTCGCGGTCCAGACGCACATCGATCCGGCGACTGAGCTTGCCATCCAACTCTTTTAGCGTAGTGCAACCATAGGTCTGCTCGGCACCGCGTCCCATCGCCCACACATAACTGGCCAAGTCCGGGTGCAACACGACGTAGCAGCGCGTCGGCCACGCTACATCCGCAGCTTCTGATCCTAGCCAGTAGCCAATCAGCTTGGTTCGCCACGCTTCACAAGTCTTCACAATTTCCTGGGCGTCGACATCTTGAGGGCAGCAAATTGAAAAATTCGCGGATTGAGCGTGCTTCCAATAGCACGCCGCGCGAGAATCGTCTGCGCAGAGCTCTTTCGGCCGCGCGAATCGAACCCGTGGCGACAGAGCCCACTGCCAGTGCGATGCTCAGCAATGATCGAGCAAAATCGACTGGCGACATGTTGGGTTGCAGCGTGGAGCAAAAGCGGATTTAAGACTTGCCTCCCTTTTGCATTTGCCGTTCCGAGATTGGAAATTTGAAGCTTAAGACCCCGGCTCGCGCATTGCTAAATCGTGTCGTCGTTTGGTTTTAGGGCCGATCGAGTCGGGTTGCGCCACACTCGGTAAGAGGAAGCCGCCCGCACAAATCCGCGGCATGGCGTGCAAAAAGCCTGCGCTGCATGGTTCCTTGCACGATCGGCGATTCACATCCGCATTGCGGGCTCGAAGGCGGCCACGATTTCGTCCACTTCGGCAAGTTCGTTCGCGCCGATGACGGTGACAAATCGCTCTTGTTCCTTCCAGTTGGCGCACAACTGGCCGTCGCAATGTACTAGCCCCACATCTTTGCCGTGGCACTGAGCGTTGACCGTAGGTCGGTCTCCAAACGAGGCCGGCTCTTTGTCGGCATGTTCGAAGACCGCCAGCATGCGACCATCGGCACGCCGATATACCGACTCCACGCATTTGCAACAGGGCATGTCGATTTCATACATTGCCGTGCGCGTCAAACCGGAAGGCAATTTTTCCGGCGCCAGCAGCTTGTAATGGATCAGCGTGACAACCTCATCCGGCTGTACCGCTTGGCTTTTGTATTTGGCCAGCAGCGACTGCTGCGCTTGTTCAGGGTCCTTGTGAAACGCCTCGATATAGCCGGTCAAATTCATCGCCATTTCCGCACTTTTTTTGGGCGATTGCAGGTAGGGGTACGACAAAACCGCGGCCAGAATTAACGCCGCCGCCACCCCCGCGACGGCCAGCACTCGTCGTTGCAAACGCCTCCGCCATTCAATGCCGATCGTTGCCGGATTCGGAGCGGGGCTTGGCATGTTGCCGAGCTCGCGTTCAATCGACGCCCAAAAATTCGGCGCCGCCGGTTCGGGCAACCGTTTCGCCATAGTGGAAAGCGTTTCGAATTGCCCCAAACGCGCATTGCACTCAGAGCAAGAAGAAAGATGGGCGGCCATCTGCGGTCGCTCGGCCAATGGCAGCTCGCCATCGAAATATGCCGACAATTGTTTATACACGTCAGAGCAGTTCATATCGGTACCCACGGTTGCGGTTTTCATCGCGACATGCCGCGCACCATTCTCTGTGGCGCAATAGCCCATTCGGCCGTGGCTGGACAGGCATCGATCAATCCTAGCGCTTCAGCCGCGGCCGGCCACGCGACATGTGCGGTCACTTCATTAGATGCAGTGCAGGGAGAGTTTCTTCTCGCAAAATGCTACGCGGCAATATTTTTCGCGGTTCTTCTTTGGCAGCAAAAATATTTTTTTGCGAATTAGCAGAACGCCAGAAGAAATCGCCGCCAGTCAGCATCCAATAGTTCAGAGAGTGGAAACGCGGACACGACCCCGAATACCTTTTTCCTTTCTGGAGGTGCTTTATGAGTCCTGCCTCGAAAAAACTTCTGTCTTGCGTTGCTGCTGGTGCAGTGTTGTTGGCCACAACCAGCGCTTGGGCCATTGCCGATGCCGGCGCAAAATGCGCGGCGACTTTAGCGGTAATGGGCTGACTCTCTCGACCACCGCCCGGGTGCCGATGATGGCGCGGGCTCCAGTCTCGCAAACGCCGGCGACCGTTGAACGCCGTGCCTTATCGGTGGAACCAGCCGCCCCGGCTGCAGTCAATCATTGTGCCAATAATGCCGCCGCAACCGATAAGGCTGCGACAGCGAAAGCTCCCTTGACCGCGAAGAAAGATTCCACCGCGACGCGCAGCTACTCGGTGGAGCCTGCCCCCGCGATCCGCTATTCCGCTCCGAGCCGTTCCTCTTCGACACCGCTGTACTTGCTGCCCAAGAGCGACGCTCACCGATACGGCGCCTAAGACGCACCTCTGCGGTAGTTCGTCCGACGATCCCAGCTCGATTCCAACGTCGAGCTGGGTCTTTTTTTGAATTCTTCGTGCGGTACAAAAACAGACGCAGGTGCCGTGGCGGCTGCTTTGAGCGGCCATGTGATCCGGAGCTCGGCGTCACGCTCATGCCCACGCCGAGCCGTGGGCAATGGCACCCGAACTGCCCTCTCTCACTTCGTCGCCAGTGGCAAACTCTCAATCCATTCGCGAAGCGCATCGAGCGCATCGTGGTCTTCAACGTTTCGCGCCAACGGCGGCATCTGCAGCGGGCCCAGCAGGTGAACTCGTTGATAAGCCACCGACTTCGCCACGTCGCCCGGGCAAACCACTTTGGCGTCGGGAATCTCCATCGTCTTCACGAGGCGACCATTGATGAGACCCTGCTCCGCCAGCGGCGTGTCAAAACGGGCGTCGAAGTAACCGGCCGCGCCGTTGGGCCGGTGGCACTGGGCACAGTTGGCATCCAAATACGATCGCACTCGCAACTCCACGGAGGCATTCTTGTCGTTGACGCGCACCAGTGCCGGCAGTTTCGCCAGCGATTCTTCCTCCTGCGCCGGGGAAAACATTCCGATGTGGTTCCACGTACGCAGTTGATTGTCGGTCACGCCGCTCTCTTCGTACAAGAATTTGCCGTTGAGCTGCCGCGCACTTACGCCCAGCACATCACCGGCATTCGGAGTATGACACACCAGGCAATCGAGCGGGCCAGGATAGTACCATGTTTGATTTCGTATGCCGTCAGCGGTGGTAACTTCAATCTTCTCGGTCTGCGGCGAAGAGACCAAATCGGCATCGGAGTCGTTGCGTCGCCACCGGTACGAAACGCCGTACACGCCGCCACCCGCCTGACGAACCAGAAAGCGCGTTTCCAAACGCCGCTTTTCGCCGGTCACCTCATTCGTTGTCATGTCGAAGTGCTTGATAAACACCGTGCCGTCGGGAAACGACCACTGGCCCGCCGATGCAAATTTAATTTGCTGGTCCTTGGACACGGCAATCCAGCGGCGCTTGCAGCGCCCCGTCGGACCACAAGGGCGAATTCACATCGTAAGAGATGAATCCAGGAATCGGAGTCAGCGTGGCCAAATCGCTGAACGCCCCGATCCAAGAAATCCGTTCCGGCGCTGCAAAGGTGATCGTCTTCGTCCGCGCTTTTCGTCGGCCCGCTCCAGCTTATAAATCTTCGAGGGCCGACCCATCTTGCAGATGAGCAGTTCGCCATTCTGATCGACGCCAAAGCTCGAAAGCCCGGTGTAGTTGCTCCCCGGCGGCATGTTGCACAGGTACTCGACCGTTGGCGCACCCTTGCCATCCCAGGCCAGCGCCCACAGCCGGCCCGAACCGTTGTCGCCGAAGATGTATTTGCCCTCCAGCTCCGCGGCCAGCCGCTGGCCGCGATACACATAACCGCCAATGACGCACTTGCCCTCGGTGCCGTGGCCATATTCGTAGAGCGGCGGCTTCTCGACGCCAATGAAGTCGGCCGGCGCCGGCTTCATCTTCTGCACGCCTTTGTAAACTGAAGGGTGAGTGCCCTCCATGTACACCCATTGGTAATTGCCGCCCCGCTCGAGGATGTCGATTTCCTCCCACTTGTCCTGGCCGATGTCGCCTACCCAAATGCGCCCGGTCGCCGGATCCTGGGTCATGCGGTGCGGATTGCGCAGCCCCACGGCCCAAAATTCTTCTAGCACACCGCCGCTGGGATCGAGAAACGGGTTGTCGTTGGGGATGAAATAGTTCGCCGTGTAATTGTTTTCGGTGAAACCCTCGGGCAGTTTTTCTTCCGGCTGCGGCTGACGGCGAATCGGATGGCTTCGCTCTGCATTTCGGTCCACATCAATCCGCAGCACCCCCGAAAAAATCTTCCCGCGAATGGTTTGCGAATTCTCAAACGTATCGTACTGATCGCCTTCGTCGCTCACGCCCAGATACAGAAATCCGTCCTGACCGAAAAACATGCCGCTGCCGTCGTGCCACAGGTTGTGGTCGAACTGATTGATCAGCACCTGCTCCGATTTTCGATCAGCAATGCGCGAACCATCGGGCACGGTGAACCGCGACAACCGGTTATAGCCCGGCGTATTCACCGGCGGGCGGCGCGGACCGGGCACCGGTTTCGGCGAGTAGTGGTACCAGACGTACACATAGCCGCGATTGGGCGAGTCGGGCCGGCCGAACTCGGGATGAAACGCGAACCCCAACAGCCCGCAATCATCCCAGCCTTGTGTGACGTTGGTCAGATCGAGAAACTCAAATTTCGTCGAAGTGCCCGGATCATTCTCGAAGCCCAAAATTTTTCCCTGCCGACTGGAAACGTACAAGCGATTACTGCGCGGTTCGGGCACCAGTGCCGTGGGGTCGTCGAACCCCAGACCGGGAAATGCCTCGACAACGTTCCAATTTCCCGTCTGCAAGATTGCCGTCGCAGGAAGCTGGCCGTTGATGTACAGGCCGATGGCCGCGCGCTGCTCAAGGCCGTACGGCTGGCCTGCGGACGCGACGCCGGCGGCCAACCAAACGGTGAATGCAGCTAGCCAAGTCCCCCCAATCGATTCACTGCACATGCCAGTGACTATACTCCAGGCATTCAGCCGGAGCAACGAGGATGAATGACCAGCGCCAGCCAAGCAGAGATAGGCCTACCAACGCCCCGCCGCCGCTGCACCGATGCTGGACGAGCCAGCAGTGGCACCCGTGCGCGTCGTCGTCCGCGGCTTGAGGCACCGGGAAGTTGAATCTTTTTTGTTCTTCAATCCTGACCGTGATACAATGCCCGCCATGCGATTCACGCTCTCAAAGCTGTTCATGGCTGTGACGATGATCACGTTGGCATGCGCCGGAATGGCGGGACGCAATCAATGGTGGGCCGATGTCATTCTGACAGTCACGTTTTTGCTTTATGCGTCAATTGCCATTCGAGCGGCGGGATTAAGTTCTCGTGAGCGGGCAGCCGCGATTGTTTTTGCAGTCGTCGGTGCGGCTTATCTCTTCTTTGTCACTTGCAGCCTTGAGAGATATAGTTTGTTAACTAACGTTCCACTTGCCGCGTTGGCTACGTGGATGGGGGTGCAAAATTCTCTTCATCTTAATAGCGGTGGTATGAATTGGGAGACAATCGACATCACCATTCGCGATGCGTTTAACAATCCCTATTCTTTCGGAGGAAGCAACAGCGAACTCCGTAACTTTTTCCTTATTGGCCACTGCGTCTGGTCGTGGGTGTTCGCCCTCTTGGCCGGTTGGTTTGCCGGTGCAATGTATGCCAAGCGGTCAACAATCTGATCGCCGGCTCAGGTGTCGGAATGCCCAAAAAGAAGCGTTCTACTTGATCGAAAGACAAAACTTTCTGAGTGCTCTTTCGCCCTATTCAATCTCCAACTGCAATTCCGTCACATTGTTTTCGCTGTGGAACGATTCCCAGTGTTTGTAGACTTCGCGCCAGCCGTGGGTCGGCGCGGGCGTGAGGCCGGCGGCTTGGACGCTCGGGCCGAAAGCTGCCCAGGCGGCTTTTAAGGAGGGCATGGAACCAAGGCGGTCGATCCAGCGCACTTGAAGACCGGCGATTGCCAAATAAAGTAGGGTGCGGGAACCAGCCGCTCTACTTGGATGGGTATGGCAAACATCACGCGGCTCTTGCCTTCGCCGTTCCACTGCGGGCAGATCAATTCCAGATCGCCGGCAATTTCCAAGCCCGTGGCCTTCAAAGTCTCGTAGAGCGGGCCGACGGCGCGCTGGGCAAACAGAGGGATTTCCGGCTGGGTCACGTCTTCGGCAATGCAGAAATACAGCCGCGCGGGCACGGTCTTGGTTTGAACAGCCATCGTTGAGCCTCGAATTCAGCTTCAGCGGTACATAAATGAGGTTGGTTTAAGTGCCTAAAACCGCCTAATAGAATGAACGCCCCTCACCCTAACCCTCTCCCACAAGGGGAGAGGGAGTATTTTGTTAACCCCCTAAGCATACCCGATTGCGAGACTGGTTCAAAACGGCTCTTGACAAATGATACGCATGTACATTATACTGTTGGCTGGAACTCTGACGTTCCCGGCGATGACCTTTGGCAATGGAGTGAAGATGCCATTAGCGGTTGGCAATTAGCAATTAGCAATTAGCCGACAGAGATACGGTTGCGCGGAGAACCCGGCATCTGTTGCGAGGCATCCAGCCTGGCGCCGTTTTTGACGCTTTTCCACCGTTTTCGTCCGTTTTCCAGCGGTTTAGGTCCGTTTTTGCGGTTTCGCCCGTTTTCGGGAAAAATGTTTGTTGCGATGCAGTCTTTGACCACAGGCGACACGCGATCAGAAGCATTCACAAATAACAAGGGACAAATGACAAAGGACAACGAACAAACCAGCCCGTTTCACTTCCCGGGGCGTTGCAATACCATCAATAGCGCTGGAACCCAATAGACATCCGCTGACGAGGATTTGACGATGCTGAATTCAATGCGATTCTTGACGGTGCTGGGCGTGGTGCTGCTGGTGCAGCTGGCAGTGGCGGAGGAAGCGCCGCCGGTGGTGAAGTTGGTGCTGGCGTCGCCGCAAGATTATCAGGTGATTCAACGGCGAGATTTGCAGCAGGGAACGATTGAGGTTGCCGGCAGCGCGGCGTTCGATGCCCCGACCAAGCTGGACGATTTGGTGTTGGAAGCCTGCTTTACCGGTCCGTCGGTCAATGGTCCGCTCGAAAAGCAATGGCGGCCGCTGCCATTTGACAAGCGTGTGCCGGGGTTTCACACGGCCATCGAATTGCCTGCGGGAGGCTGGTATCGCTTGAAAGTACGACTACGCAGCGGCAACAACGAACTGGCTAGCACGTCGGTCGATCATGTTGGCATCGGCGAAGTGTTCATCGTGGCCGGCCAATCGAATGCCGCCAATCATGGCGAAGAGCGAACACAAACCAAGTCGGGCCGAGTCGCCGCTTTCGATGGTAAAGGGTGGGTGCTGGCGAACGATCCGATGCCGAACGCCTCGGGCAACGGCGGCAGTTTCTTGCCCAGCTTCGGCGATGCGCTGGCGGAAAAACTCAGTCTGCCAATTGGAGTGGTGCCCGTAGCGGTCGGCGCCAGCAGCGTGCGCGAGTGGCTGCCGAAGGGCACGCCCATCGCCGGCTTACCGCCGCGAACTTCGGACATCGAAACTATTGGCCCGGAGCAATGGGTCAGCCGCGGCGTGCTGTTCGATAAGCTCACGAAGCCGCTGCGGCAATTGGGGCCACACGGCGTGCGAGCGGTGCTGTGGCATCAGGGTGAATCGGACGCCCATCAGTCGGATTCCGAGCGTACGCTTTCAGGCAAGTTGTATCGCGAGTATCTCGAAAAAGCAATCCGCGATTCACGCCATGAAGCCGGTTGGGTTGTGCCGTGGATGGTGGCGGAGGTGAGTTATCACACGCCGGATGATACGCACTCCGACGATATTCGGCAGGCACAAAAATCTTTGTGGGACGACAAGCTGGCTTTTGAAGGGCCTGATACTGACACGCTGACCGGCGACAACCGCGATCACCAGGGAAAAGGAATTCACCTGAGCGCGAAGGGATTAGCTGCCCACGGAAAAATGTGGGCCGAGAAGGTGGCGGCGGCAATTGATCAAATGGAATCGAAGTCGATCAAAGACGCTAAACCCGCAAAGGGCGGATCAAACTAACCCATGAAATCATCGCTCGGATTTCGCTGGCTCTCTATCAGCCGCCCAGCAAATGGCGTTGACGAGCAGGTGATTGAAGGCCGGCAGTTTGAAATCGTCGGGATGGCCCAGCGACGTGAAAAACACCCGCGATTTGCCGTACTGGTGCGTCCATGCCACCGGCTGGGTGACCGACTTCCCTTGATCGGTTGTCGTGCCATTGAGCAGCGTGACGGTTTTGTCGTCGAGCTCGCCGCATTTGTAGAGCGTGCCGCCGCTGTGGAAAGAAGCGTTGGTAACGCCGGAAAAGATGGGATGATTTTTCGCCTCGGGCAGCACGGTCACATCAGTGCCTTCACGGTTGGTAAAATGACCGGTGTAGTGGCCGCCGAGAACTTGGACATCAAAATTGGGCCACTCGACAAGTTCCGCTTGGCTTTCGTTCTTCTTCGCTTGTCCGCCACGGCTGGCAAAGGCGTGACAGGCGGTGCGGATTCCGACGAGCGGCTTGCCACTGTCGAGGAACTTGTGAATCCGCGCCATGTCGTCTTTCGGCAGCGGCCGGCGGCGGACTGCGACAAACAGCAAGTCAGCGGTGTCGATTTTCTCCAGTCCGGGAAAAGAATTCGGCTTTTGTTCGTCGGCCTGAATGAAAGTACATTCTATTCCCAGCGGATCCAAGTAACTTTTCGCAAACGCCGGCAACGTTTCTTTCATGTTGTATTCGTCCTCGCCGATCATGAAAGCGATTCGCAGCGGCTCGTCGGCGTTGGCTGTGGACAGGCCGAGCGCGGTCAAAAGGGCGAAGATTGCCGCGAGCACCAGAAGTCGGGCCGCTGCGCAACCATGTCGCTCAAACCACGAGTAACAGTTCGTCATGGCACTCCCCCGAGATGCACAGGCAGTGGTTGGAAATTATCGCCAGCCATTGAGTTCCGCTATCGTAGATCGACGGCAAGACAATTTCCAGTGATCGTGACTATCGCAGTTAGAAGAGGGCATACAGATTGGAGGACGCGGCTACGATTTTTCCGACCGAGACGGTCGGACTATCGATCACGTACCACGTGCAGAAGCTTCGGCAGCTTGTTATCATGAGGGTCTGGTTGGGCGAAACCATCTGATCATTTTGTTTGGGGGAAGACTCGCATGTTGAAGCGTCTATCGGTCTGGTTGTGCGTGGCGTTGGTCTGGATTGTGAATGCTCGGGCGGCTGAAATTCTCACGCCCAAGCCACCGGCGACGCCGCGGATTAACGGGGCGCGGGTGTTCGGCGTGCGGCCGGGTAGTCCGTTTTTGTTTACGATTCCCGCCACGGGCGACGAGCCAATCACCTTCTCAGCCGAAGGCTTGCCGGATGGCCTGACTCTGGACGCTAAAACCGGCCGCATCACCGGTAAGCTAGCCGCTGCGGGCGAGCACAAAGTAAAACTGACGGCGTCCAACGCGCTCGGCAAAGACACGAAACCGCTGGTGATTAAAGTTGGCGAACAGATTTGCCTTACGCCGCCGATGGGCTGGAACAGTTGGAATTGCTTCGCCGGCGCTGTCGATCAGGAAAAAGTGCTGGCCGCCGCCCATGCGATGGTCGATTCCGGTCTGATCAAGCACGGCTGGACGTACGTCAATATCGACGACACTTGGCAGGGCAACCGTGGCGGCAAATACAACGGTCTGCAAGGCAACGAAAAATTTCCCGACATGCAGCGGCTGTGCGATGAGATTCACGCTCTGGGTTTGAAGCCTGGCATTTACTCCACTCCGTGGGTTACGTCGTACGCAAGCTTCCCCGGCGGTTCATCGGAAAATCCGGAAGGGAAGTGGGAAAAGCCGACCGGGCCAAAACAGGTCAACAAAAAGATTTTGCCGTGGGCCGTCGGCAAGTATCCATTTGCCAAAAACGATGCCCAGCAGTGGGCCGATTGGGGTTTCGATTACCTGAAGTACGATTGGAGCCCGATTGAGGTGCCCCAAATCGAGGAAATGCTTAATGCCATCAAAGAGAGCACAGCGCGATATTGTGCTGAGCTTGTCGAACAATGCGTCGGTTGCCGGTGGGGCGGATTGGGCCAGGCTCTCGAACGCTTGGCGCACCAGCGGCGATATCCGCGACAACTGGCAATCGATGAGCAGCAAAGGCTTTGGCGAAGACAAATGGAGCAAGTTTGCCGCGCCAGGCCATTGGAACGACCCTGATATGCTCGTGGTCGGCATGGTCGGCTGGGGACCGAAATTGCACCCGACAGGGCTGACGCCTGACGAGCAGTACACGCACATCACACTCTGGTCGCTGTTGGCCGCGCCGCTCTTGATTGGCTGCGATATGACCCAGCTCGACGATTTTGCGTTGGGGCTGCTGACCAACGACGAGGTTCTGGCAGTGAATCAGGACCCGTTGGGTAAACAGGGCGTGCATGTGAAGGAAGATGCCGAAACGGGCGTCGACATTCTGGCGAAACCGCTGGCCGATGGCACCGTTGCGGTGGGTTTGTTCAACCGTGGGCGATACGAATTGACCCCGCCCGCGCGTCCCAGAGCGGGTCAACCGGCGCCGCCCAAGGTTTGGAAAGTCGTCGATCGCTCGTCGAAAAAGGCGGAAGAGTTCACCACCGAAAAAGAGGCCAAAGAGGCGCTGGCGAAAGTAGCTGAGCCAGCGGAAGCGACTGTTCGCTGGTCCGATCTGAACTTGACCGGTTCGCAAGCGGTTCGTGATCTGTGGCGACAAAAGGATCTCGGCACGGTCGACGGCAGCTTTACCGCCTCGGTGCCGTTCCACGGCGCGGTGATGTTGAAAATCGGCACGCCGAAAGCTAGCGAGTAAATGCTGCGAAGTGAAGCACAAGCAAAATCAAATGCTGGCATCGACAGCCGCTAAATTCGCAGCTTTCCTAAATCTCCGCGCCACCGGTAGAACCGCTATTGTCGGAAGAATCGTTAAATTTTGACCTCTCCGCCTGACGAGTCACCTTCTTAGCACCATCGGGGTGCGCTTGCGGAAGCGTTTTGCCAGTCGCTCGTGCTTGCACGAACCTGGTTGAAACTTCGTGCTACTTGTGGTTCACCGCATAGCAGCGCGTCTTCCGCACCGTTGCACCAGCAGCCGCCATTCGGAGGCTGTCGTGCTCGCCGAAATTGGAAGGTCTCATCGGGGGGTCGAATTCTGCCATGAAGCAATGCATTTTGCTGCGGCGCATCTGCGCCACTGCGGCCGTAATAGTTGCCAGCCAGTTTGGCGTGCATTCTGCAAATGCACAAAGCATTTGGGATGGCGGCGGCAGCGACAATAATTGGAGCACTCCGGCCAACTGGGTCGGAGATATGACGCCTCCGAACAACGGCACCGACGACATTCACTTCGCCGGCACTGCGCGACCAAGTCCGGTAACCGACGTACCGTGGCAACTGCTTTCATTGACCTACGACGCCGGGGCCACCACGTTTACCAACAGCGGCAGCCAATTGACGATTTTCAGCGGCGGCATCACGAACAGCAGTACGAATAATCAAACCATTAACAACGCCATCGTGGTGGCGCCGCGCAAACGTGGAACGCTTTTAGCGGAAACCTAACGTTTGGCAGTACCGCAACGATCAATAACAGCGGAAACTTGCTCACCATCGATGGTGCGTCAAATACCACGATCAACGGCGTTATCAGTGGTGCCGGTGGTCTAACGAAAGACGGCGCTGGCACACTCACGCTCGGGGCCGTAAACACCTTCACGGGCGACGTGACATTAAATGCCGGCAACATCACCGCCGGCGTCAACGGTGCCTTGCCGAACGCCGTGAACTACACCATCACCGGCGGCACGCTGAATTTGAATAACTTCAACCTCACCATGGCGCAGCTCTCGGGGACGGGCGGGACAATCGCTTTGGGTTCGGCCACTTTGACGGTCGATCAAACGACAACAACGTCGTATGACGGTGTCATCTCCGGCACCGGCGGTTTTACCAAACAGGGGTCTGGAAACCTGACTTTGACCGGCGACCTTACATTTACCGGCCCACTTTCGGTTTCCGGCGGTGGCCTGACGTTATCAGGGAATAACACTGCGCCTGACAGGGCCCGTCACCGTTTCCGGCGGCGGCACTTTAACCTCCGCTGGCGCGACCGCTCTGCCTGACAACGTGGCCTACACCATTAACGATGGCACATTAGATATGGCCGGCAATGCGCTGATGATGTCGTCGCTCAGCGGCAACAGCGCCACGGGCGAAATTATACTCGGCGGCGCAGATTTGACGGTGAATCAAACGGCGTCAACAACTTACGCCGGCAAGATCTCGGGAACGGGCAATCTCGTCAAAGACGGAACTGGCACGCTGATTCTATCGGGCACGAATACTTACAGCGGTAACACCAATGTCGACGTCGGTACATTACAAGGCGATACGAATAGCATCCAAGGCAATGTGGCCGTAGCTACCGACGCGCACGTAATCTTTAACCAGGCTTCCGATGCGACTTTCGCCAACCAGATCAGCGGAGCAGGCGATTTCACGAAGACCGGCGCAGGCAATCTCACGCTTTCGAACACCACGAATAGTTACACCGGCGGCACCACGGTTTCCAGTGGAACATTAACTTCCGGCGCGACCGGCGCGTTCGTCGACGATACCGCGTACACCGTGAACAGCGGTGCGACGTTACGCGCTGAACGACCATTCGTTGATCGCAAAATCGTCGTCCGCCTCTGTGCAGTCGCTCTCCGGCTCGGGCACCGTCTCACTGGGAGCTCTGGGAACAACCTCGTTGACGGTCGATACCACCGCAGGCAATTCGACATTCAGCGGCGTTATTTCGGGCTCTGGTATGCTGATCAAGGACGGCAGCAACACATTAATCCTTAGTGGAGCTAACACGTACGGCGGCGGCACAACCGTCATGAACGGCACACTGCAAGGGACAACCACAAACTTGCAAGGCGCCATTTCAGCTGCCGGTAGCGCCGTCGTTGACTTCAACCAGTCGATCGACGGCACCTATGCGGGCGCGCTCAGCGGAGCAGGCGCGGTCACCAAAGACGGCACTGGCACGGTGACTTTCACCGGGGCGAAGACTTACACTGGCGCCACCACAGTGAATGCCGGTCGGCTCGACGTCAATGGAACCACAACCAGCTCTACCACGGTTAGCGCTTCAGGCACACTTGGCGGTACGGGAACCATCACCGGCAACGTTACCAACAACGGCAACATTACCGGCGGCACGGCTGCTGCGCCCACGACCGGAGCCCTAAACATCGCCGGCACCCTCGACACCAGCGGCGGCACCATGCAGGTTAACATTACGCCGTCGAGTACCAATTCAACGATCAACGTCACTGGAAACGCAACGCTTACCGGTGGCACTTTGAACGTTACTTCAGCCGCCGGCAATTACAATGCCGGCCAGACATTTCATTTCCTAACTTATTCCTCGGTAACCGGCGAATTTGGAACTGTCACCGACGATTTCACTGGCTTAGATGCAATAGTGACCTACGATGGCACCGAAGCCTTCATCACTTTGCTGCGAAACGGCCAAAGCTACGCAGCGATTGCCCAAACACGAAATCAACTGGCGGTTGGCAATTACCTCGATTTGGTTTCTCCTGGGGCCACCGGTGATTTGCAGACCGTGCTGAATGGTATTAACGGCATTTCGGATGCTGAAGCGCGCTTGGCATTCAACCAAATGAGTGGCGCAATCCACGGCACTCTCGGACAAGTAGGCGTCCAAAATACCACGCTCGTGGTACAACAGATTGGCTATCGCTTGCGGTCGGCGCCATTTGCTGCCGGCGGCGATGATGATGCCTCAGGTCCGGATGGTGGTCCAGGGCCCACTGAAGTTAGCTCGGCTGGCAAACGAGGCGGTTCAGCACCCGTCGTGCTGGTCGGCTGCAATGCCGACGGCTCGCCGTGCCTGCAAGAGTGCCCCGATTCAGGTCACTGCTGCAAAGGCTGGGTCCAAGGCTTTGGGCTAGGCGGCAGCGCGAAATCGGACGGCAACGTGCTCGGACTCGACTACGCCATGGGCGGTGTGGTCGGCGGCTCGGAGCGCTGGGTCGACGATTGCCACATGTTCGGATTCTGGGGCGGTTATGTGGGCAGCAGGGTCGAATCGGATGGCAATCAGAATATCAACGGTGGCCAGTTCGGCGGATATATGTTCAGCGATAACGAAACGTCGTACAGCATCTGGCTGGGTGGCTTTGAGTTCGATGGCTACAACACCGAACGGCCGCTGGCTTTCGACGATATTAATCGTCTCGCCACAGCTAGTTACGACGGCTGGCAAGCCTTTGGCTACTGGGAACGCGGCGTTACTTACGGAAGCTGCAATCGAGTTATCCAGCCGTTCGTGGCGCTGCAGTACATCTATTTGCGGCAGAACGGATTCGTCGAAAGCGGAGCCAATTCAATCGACCTGCTAACCGGCGGCCTCGATACCCGCTCGTTTCGCAGCCTTCTGGGCGCGCGGTTGCAGTACGCTTTGTATGCCCGCAACGGCAAGCGATTTTTGCCGGAAGTTCACGCCCTCTGGATGCACGAGTACTTAAACAGCGACACGGTTGTCACCGCCAGCTTCGCCGGCGCCACCACACCCGGCGCCTTCGCCGTGAACGGCCTCGATTTGGGCCGCGACTGGGCCATGGTTCGGCGCCAGTACCACTTGGGAACTGGGCGGCGGCTGGAACATGTTCGTCAACTACGATTGCCAGACGAACAGCCAGCAAACCTTCCACGTCGGCTCCGGCGGATTAGGCCACATGTGGTAGTTCCGCTGATTCGCGGACAGCTTTTCACGCCAATCTCGCTTAAGTTTCTTGCCAACGCCGTCGCTGTGTGATATATACATGCGTATATGTCACTGCACTACTTGTTTGTGGACATGAACTCGTTCTTCGCTTCGGCAGAACAGCAGCTCCGGCCTGAACTGCGCAACCGCCCGGTGGCCGTCTCTCCCGTGGCGGCGGAAACCACCTGCTGTATCGCCGCCAGTTATGAGGCAAAGCGTTACGGCGTCAAATGCGGCACGCCTGTGCATCAAGCCCGGCGAATGTGCCCGGGAATTCGAATTGTGCCGGCGCGGCCGGAACTTTACATTGAACTGCACGATCAAATTAAGGTCGCTGTCGAAACCGTTCTGCCGGTGGAAAGGCCCCTTTCCATCGATGAATTCGCCTGCCGGCTGTCGAGCGACAAGCGTCAACCTGACGCGGCCTGGCAATTGGCCCAGCAAGTCAAGCTTGCCATTCACCGACGAGTGGGAGAATACCTGCGTTCGTCAATCGGCATCGCCCCCAACCAGTTTCTGGCCAAAGTGGCCGCCGATATGCAAAAGCCTGATGGGTTAACGCTCATCCAGAATCACGAATTGCCGCAACGATTGTACAACTTGGAACTGATCGACCTGCCCGGCATCGGCTCCCGCATGCGAGGCCGGCTAGAGCGAGCGCGCATTCTGCAGGTGGAACAGCTCTGTGGACTCTCGGAAGCGGAATTATCGCGCTTGTGGGGCAGCAAAATTGCGGGCAGCAATTGGTGGCATCAACTGCGCGGTTACGATTTGCCGATAGCAGCCACGCATCGCAGTTCTGTTGGCAACTCACATGTGCTGCCGCCGGAACTGCGCACGCCACAACTGGCCCGGGGTGTGCTCATTCGTCTGTTGCACAAAGCAGCCGCTCGATTGCGGCACATCCGTTATTTCGCCCGATCGATTAGCGTCTCGGTCGACTGCCTGGGCGATCAGGCCTGCCACCGTGGAGTGCGCATGACTCCCTGCCACGATACGCTTAAGTTGATAGAATTTGCATCGAGATTATGGACCGATCAACTTCCCGGGTCTCCGATCCGCGTCAGTGTGGTGCTAGGCGATTTAATTCCGGCCCGCAGCGTTCCGCGGCTATTGTTTGAAGAGGACCGCAATCTGTCGGCTCTGGCCGAAACCATGGATCGGGTGAACCACCGTTATGGCGCCCATGCCGTCTATTTCGCCGGCATGCACGGCCGCCAAGAAACCGTCCACACCGCCATCGCCTTCAATCAAATTCCGGATTTGGAATTGGCAGATGCGTAGTGCGCTTCCTTTCAAGGTCGATTGGGAAGTGATATGAGGTTCGCTGATGCATTTCCGACTCCGGCCGCGCGGCGCACCGACGACGCGCGCTGCAATAAAAAAATCTGGAAAACGGCGGAAACAGTGAAAACGGGGTTAAACCGTTGGAAACGGTCGAAAACCGCGGAAAACGGTGGAAAACGGTCGCAAGCCCAAAACAAACCGCGGACCTTCGTTCTGGTACGTTTATCGAATCAGCGGGGGAGATCGCAAAGAGATGCCTTTACAGAACGCAGGCTGCAACGAGCCCGCCGAATTAGCACTCGGCGTGCCGGCCGCCACGACGGCCGAGCCGTGGCGAGGGCGGAGTATCTCCGCTTGTTGAAATTGGAAACTTCTCACTTGTCAAAGATCGAGTGCTAATAGCGCACGCTGTAATATAGTATACGTATGTATTAATGTCCAGCGGCAAAATGGGCCAGCACCCACAAATGCTGAATGGGAGCGACGACAAGGTGGCCACGAATCCAGATACCTTTGTTTCATTCCGCCGGGAGACTCATTTGTGTGATTCCTTTATTCGACGAGCGCTGATGAAGTAATACGTTGGATAGAAGTGGCCACCGTATGGATCTTGCACGGTTGCTCCGAGTCCAAGTTCTTTATACACGGCAAAAGGAAATCCACGTATTTCTCCGCCAGCAAATACTCTCATTTCCCATTGTTCCCCGATATCAAACTTTGGAGGTTCCTTTTTCACGTTCCACGCGGCACTCCAATCCCATTTTTCTTTCATATTGTTGGGTTCATTTTTACCGTTAAAAGCCAACGGCTTAATATCTTCGTCGACAATATCAATTCTGTCTTTCGTTGATTTGCCTTCAATTTCGGTCACATGAAATACCATGAGCCCTGATTTCAGGTGGCTTTCTTGCCAAATGCCGCGAATTGTGAGTATCTGCCCTAACGGATATCCAAGGTCACTAATTATCTGAGTACTTCGGGTGAGTTCAGAATACTTGACCTCGGCTTTTGCGGCGTCGTTTTTTCGACCTTGCTCTTGCCCTTGCACCACATGCGTAACCAAAGTCAGAGCCAGAATGATCTGTAAGCAAGATGAAAAAGCTGTCATAGCAACCTCCAAATTCAATACGGCGCTATTGATACCTTCAGCAAGTGTCAATTTGCAGCGAGCACATTAGCCGCTGCTGTTAATACTCATCGCCGCCGCCGGCGCCTTCGTCAAAACGTGGCGGCGGTTTCAATCCTCGCACTTGCTTGGTGCGAATCTCGGTTTGCAGTTTTTCAATCGCGGCGGCGATTGGCATCGCGCCTTTGTCCCCTTCGATGCGATCGCGAACGCTTACGGTGCTGGCTTCGGCATCTTTGGGACCAACGACGAACATGTAGGGGATCAGTTGCAGTTGGGCATCGCGCACTTTCGCGCCGAGTTTTTCGGCGCGATAATCGCCGGTCACGCGCAGGCCGACAGATTTTAGTTCGGCTTCGATGCGGTGGCCGTACTCTTCGCTCTTTTCGCTGACGGTCAGCACGCGGACTTGCTCGGGCGCCAGCCATAACGGGAACGCGCCGGCAAAATGTTCGATCAGCACGCCGACGAAGCGTTCCAGCGAACCGAGCGGGGCGCGGTGGATCATCACGGGCTTGTGCGGCTGGTTGTCGGCGCCGATGTATTCCAGATCGAAGCGCTCTTTGCTCGGCAAATTGTAATCGACCTGCACGGTGCCAAGCTGCCAATCGCGGCCGAGGCAATCGCGGACGACGAAATCGATCTTCGGGCCGTAAAACGCCGCCTCGCCGCGCTCGACGGTTAAATGCGGCAGATTTGCCGATTTGGCGACGTTCAAAATCGCTTCTTCGGCCTTGTTCCACGCGGCATCGCTGCCGACGTATTTGTTGCTGGTTGGATCGCGGAAGCCCAGCCGCACTCGGTAGTCGATCAGGCCGAGCGAGTTCAAGACGGTCTGAGTGAAATCGATGCAGCCGCGCACTTCGTCGGCCACTTGGTCTTCGGTGCAGAAAATGTGGGCATCATCCTGAGTGAATCCACGAACGCGAGTCATTCCTCCGAGCTCGCCCGATTGCTCGTAGCGATACACGGTGCCAAATTCCGCCAACCGCACTGGTAGTTCGCGATAACTGCGCGGCTTGCTTTTGTAGATCATGATGTGGTGCGGGCAGTTCATTGGCTTGAGCAGATACTGCTCGTCTTCCGACATGACGATCGGCTTGAACTGACTGTCGGCGTAATACGGAAAGTGGCCGGAGATTTTGTAGAGATCGATTTTGCCGATGTTCGGCGTGTAAACTGCTTCGTAGCCGCGCTTGGCGAGTTCCTCTTTGACGAACTGTTCCAAGAGGCCACGAATCAGCCGCCCCTTTGGCAGCCACAGGATCAAGCCGGAGCCGACGAGCGGACTAGTGGCGAAGAGTTCGAGCTGCTTGCCGAGCACGCGATGATCGCGGCGTTTTGCTTCTTCCAGCGCGGCGAGATAGTTTTCCAAGTCCTCCTTGCTAAACCATGCAGTGCCGTAGAGCCGTTGCAGTTGTTCGCGCGATTGATCGCCTTTCCAATACGCGCCGGCGACGCTAGTGAGCTTGAACGCGCCGATGTAACCGGCGCTGGGAATATGCGGGCCGCGGCACAGATCGATGAATTCCCCTTGGCGATAGAACGACATCGATGAGTGATCTTTCAGCCCGATCGCCGATGTGCTCGACCTTAAATTTCTGCCCGAGTTCTTCGCACAGGGCCAATGCTTTTTGCGCGGCTCTTCCATTCGTTCAAACGCTTCGTCGGCTTTGATGATTTTCGCCATTTCTGCCTCGATGGCCGGAAAATCGTCCTCGGTGAACGAGCGCGACAGCATCATGTCGTAATAAAACCCGCCGCTGACGGTCGGACCAAATGCCAACTGCACGCCATCGAAAAGCCGCATGACCGCGCGGGCCATTACGTGGCGCACGAGTGCCGCATGACGCCCAATGCGGCGGCGTCCTTTTTGGTGAGAATTCGCAGAGCAACTTCGCCTTCAGCCGGCAGCGGGATATCGAGCCCCACGGTTTTGCCATCGATAACCGCGGCGACCGCCGATTTCGCCAGCCCTGGGCCAATTTCGGCGGCGACATCTTTAGCCCGCATGGCTTTGAATAGGTTTTGATGGTACCGTCGGGCAGTTTTACCTTGAGCATGATAGATGAAATCTTTCCTGACCCCGACCGCCACGATCGGGTTGTGTACGCCGCGTGCGGCAGGCGTCGATACAAAGGACGCCCAATTGTCAAGTGACCGCGGGGCTAAAGCGGACAAAACGCAAACTATCAGACCGGCCCTAAAGTTCAGCAAATTCGGTGGCGATAGTTAGAAATCAATTCGGCCCTGTAGCTATGGATTTTCAATGTGCCGAGCAAAATGGCAACGGAAATACTGATACCTCCATCGCCTGCGCCAAGACATTCGCACGGCTCGAGCGCCAGCAGCCAGAATTTGCTTGCCCTGGTGCCTGTGACGAGTTAATGTTTCTGAATGGGTGGCTTGTATGCATTTTAAGGAACTGCCTGTGGGGAGTTGCAGCATGGAAGAACCGGAACTGGAAGGTCCGCTCGAAATCGCAATTGTAGGCGATTTGACCGAGAGCGAAGCCGAGCTGACCGATAAGCTGTTGGCCGTCGAGCCCGGCGGCGAATGTACGCTGTACATCGATTCGCCCGGCGGCAGTCCGTATTGCGCGATGTCGCTAACGTCGCTGATCATGCTGCGCGGGTTGCAGGCCACCGGAATTGTGACGGGCGAATGCTCTTCCGCCGCGCTGTGGCCGTTTGCGGCCTGCAAGCGACGGATGGTGACGCCCTACAGCGTGATGCTGTTTCATCCGATGAAATGGCAAAGCGAAGAACACGTCGGCCTGCACGAAGCAGCCGAATGGGCGCGCCATTTTGCCCAATTGGAAACCGACATGGATCGGTTTCTAGCCGACCTGTTTGGCCGCTCGAAGAATGAAATCCAGGATTGGATCAAGACTTGTCGCTACGTCGGCGGTCCGGAACTCGCGGCGGCCGGCCTGGCAGAAATGATCGATTTCAAAATGCTGGAAATGTTCCACTCCGGGATGGGCACTGGCCCGCGACGCCAAACACCGGCGATTGCCAAACGGCCCGATCAACCGCGAAATTTGGTGCGGAACAAACGGGCGGCGAAACGGAAATAAAGCGGGAATATCACCACGGAGTCACGGAAGGCACGGAGCAACAACTGTTTGATAATCTTGAGCGCTCAATCATTTCGAAAAAGCCAATCCGAAATTCTTTCGGTGCTTTCTGTGCCTCTGTGGTGAATTTGCCGGCTCACCGAAAGTCGCCGTGGCAGCTGTCGCAGGTTTTTTTCATGACGCCGGCCGCGGCGCGGGCTGCGTCGTAGTTGGAATTATTGACCGCCTGCCGTAAATCGAGCGCCGATTGCTGCAAAGCCTTGGCGTAGCGGCGAAACTTATCGTCTTCGGCGTTGTCCATGCCAGGGCGGCCAATCGCTTCGGCCAGCGCGGCCACAATTTCCGCTTCGTGCGTGAGTTGAGCGGCATTCTTCTTGAAATCGCCAGCGTTCGAGGTGGCCGGCGCAATTCGATTTTGCTGAGCCATTTCCAGGCGGCTCATCAGGGGCGAAAGATCGGCGACCTTGGCCCAATCGTTTTTCGGCTCGGCTCCGGCGGGCGCGGCAATGGATTCGCCCCGCACCAATGCACCCAAATCGTCGCTGCGCAGCTTGGTTTCTTTGAAAGTATTCTCGGTCGCCGCTTTGCAGTTGTAGCCGGCCCGAGCAAAGAGATCGCGGGCGCGGGAGCAACCTTCTTCCATTTCACGTCGCCGTCGAATTCGTTGACAATGGCGAAAGCAGCCGCCAACAGACTCAGCGTTTGGCGGGCCTTTTTATTGGCTCCGCCAATAAAAACCTGCTGTGTTTTTACCTCGTCCGCAAGCTGGGGCGCCTGCGATTTGATTTCATCCTGCAGCGTATCAGCGGAAATGATTTTTGACCAGGCGAAGGCGCCACCAGCCGAATCGGCGGCCGATCCACCATCGGACGACCCGTCACCTTTCTTCGACGCAGCGGCTTTTTTCCACTCGGGCCGCGGTCCGACCAGCGTTTCGCGAGCATCCGGAAAAAAGTGTCGGTGACGCGGCTTTCCCATTTCTCCGGCGGTGGCACGCCCTTGGTTTTGGATGCGGGGGAATCAGCGGCGAGAGCCGTAAGCATCTGCCCCACCGTTCCAGCGGTAATGATTCCTAAAAGAACTTTGATCCACATTGCGATCACCCCTAAGATTCCGTCAGTGGCAGTCTTATCTGCATTATTTCCCCGCGAACTCTGACCTGCAACATATAATGAGCGGAAGGCGAAAATACCGTAGTTAGTGAAGCCTTTTGTTTTTATTCTGACTTATCCAACGATGAAACTCGAATATCTTCCTGAGGGCTCCGTTGACTGTCCACTGATTCGATTGCACGACTTCACTTCCGCTGAGGTCAAAAGACTGCGTGAAATGGTTATCCAATTGGCGATGGAAAAGTCCGATCGGATTGAAGTCCATCGGCTGCCTGGTGTCGAAGCAATCAACGGCTGTCAACTGATATTGTGCCTGCGCTCTTGGGATCTGTCTGTAGTTCGCTTGTCCGAACAGTTAAGTTTTGAATGTGGCTTTACTTCAGGTACTTGGGACAGCGTCTCGGAGTTGATGGAGCCATTTGAGCAAGGTTCCAGCGGTTTTCAGTGGCTGGCTGGCGTGCCCGGTGAAGCACAGCTTCTATTGTCGCCTAGCGGTCGCTGGTAAGCGGGTCAATCTACGTTCACCTACATCTCCATGTCATCATCTCGCAAATCAAATCGCCGCGATTTTTTGAAAGGGCATTCGGCCGTCGATGGGCTGCAAGATGTTGCGCTGAACGTTGGCGAGCAATTTAGCGGGGAACTTCATTCAGAAGGGATTGCCTTGCCCGAGCCCGAACGTACGAGCTATCTGCTGCGGATTGGCCGGCGCGCCATGGCCTGCGAGTTTGAAGTGCTGCTGAACGCCCGGCAGTACTCCAACGGCATGGATGCGGCGGTTGCGGGGCTCGATTTGGTCGATGCGTTGGAAAGCCAATTGACGGTGTATCGCGACAACAGCGAAGTGAGTGGGTTGAATCAAACGGCGCACCTCCAGCCGGTCGAAGTGGAATCGCGGCTGTTTGAATTGCTGTCGAAAGCGGCGGAAATTCATCGCGACACCAGTGGGGCGTACGACATTACCTCCGGACCACTGTCCAAAGCGTGGGGGTTCTTTCGTCGAGCAGGACGCGTGCCGAGTAATGACGAATTGGCCCAGACGATGCAGCGGGTCGGCATGCGCCACATGCATTTGGATTCTGAACGGCGAACCGTGCGGTTTGACCTTCCTGGCGTCGAAATCAATCTGGGCAGCATCGGGAAAGGATATGCGCTGGATCGCGCGGCGGATTTATTGTTGGTGGCTGGCATCAACGATTTTTTGCTGCACGGTGGGAACAGTAGTGTGCTCGCGCGGGGATCAGGTGGGCAATTGGATGAGCAATTGCCCGTCGAGCCGAATGAAGAACAATTTGGCGGCTGGTGGGTTGGGCTGCGGCATCCGCTGTTTGCGCGGCGGCGAATTGGCGAAATCCGTCTTCGCAATCGAGCGATTGGCACTTCCGGCAGCGGCACGCAGTTCTTTATGCACGCTGGCCGGCGATATGGGCACATTCTCGATCCACGCACCGGTTGGCCTGCTGAGGGAACGCTCTCAACCACGGTGATCGCCACAACCGGAGCGGAAGCCGATGCCCTGGCCACCGCGTTTTACGTCCAGGGAGCGGAGGCTACGATCGATTATTGCCACCAGCACCCGGAAATATCCGCCGTCATCATGACGCCCATCGCCGGATCGAGTCGCGTCGAATTGACCCTGCTGGGCCTGGCCGAAGACGAAGTGCGAATTTACACGGACGATTCGATTTCGATTTGCCGCATTCAGCTCTGATCGAAAGATCTCGAAGAAAAAATCGCGCACTAGCACATCGATTGCGGGTGCCGGCCGAGACCGATCTGGCTAAAATGGCCGTGCTTGAATTGAAGCCGATTGTCCCGGTGCAAATCGCCGGGGACCAAATCTTGATAGCGGGTCACACGCGATGCTTTTTGCCAATGGGATGTTCGACGGTCTTCAGGCGTATGGATACGTCGGCATCATCATTTATATGATCCTCACCGGTTGTGGCCTGCCCACACCCGAGGAGGTGGCCATTATTGCTGGCGGTGTGGCCAGTGCCGCAGGCAAATTGGACTGGCGGCTAACCCTGGCTTCGCTCTTGATCGGGGCGATTGTCGGCGACGGCGTGATGTACGGCATCGGTTACTTTTTTGGCCAAAAACTGCTACAGAAAAATCGGTTGTGGTCACGCATCATCACACCCGAAAGAGAGAAAAAGGTCGAGCAATTGCTGGCAAAACACGGAGTCAAGGTATTGCTGGTCACTCGTTTTCTGGTGGGCTTGCGCGGTCCGATGTACATTACCGCCGGAATCCTGCGGGTTCCGTTCAAGCGATTTGTGATCGCTGATTCCCTTTGCGCATCACTGGTGGTGAGTTTATTTTTCGGTCTCAGTTACCTGTACGGTGCCAAGGTTGTGCAGATTATCCACAGTGGAGAAGGGTGGCTGACCATCGTTTTACTCACTACGGCAGTAATCGCAGGCGGAGTTTTCTTGTGGTATCAATTGCGTCGCAAAAAACTGATCGGCAAAGCGGCGACTGACCCACTGCCCGAGACGCAAGTTACGGCCGAGGAAGGCCAACAAGCGTGAACCGGGGCCTTTGCTAATTGCACATCGGGTCGGCACTCTAAAATGCTGGCCGAAAGCGAGAGGCGTGTTACACTACATTTAGCGCCTTTAAGACTGGCGTCTTGTGTATGCAGCCCAGGTGGTTTATGCGTTCGACGATTTTGGTGGTGATCGCAATTTTACTGACGCCGATTTGTGCGGCGCTGGGTCAAGATTCAGTTCGGACCGAGGTTTTAGCAGCGCCATCTAGCAGTTTGTGGGCACGACAAGGTTGGGTGCGGTTGGAAATCATCGGCGGCCGAATCGATGCCGTCTTCAATTCAAGCGGCCAGGTCCGCGAGGATGTTGGCGACCGCCACGAAGATTTAGCGGTCGACGGCACAGATTCCAACAGCTCGGCGCACTACGATTCAATCACATCCACCGAACATTTCAGCGCTGAAATTGTGCATGGCGAAGCCGCCGCGCAGCGGGTTGCGATCCGTCGGGAATCTATGCCAGTTGTGCCGAGCAAAGCAGCCGGCATCGCATCGCAACCGGCAAATTCTCCGGCCAAAGTCGAAAAGGAAATCGTCGAACTGCGGCAAAGCGGAATGGGCCCGGTTTCTCTGCTCGTCACGACTGGCGGCCAAACCCAAAAAATCGAGGCTCCGTCACTGTGGCATCTTCTCATTACGGAACCAAAGATTAGCGAACAGCATCTCATTCCGCTGCTGGAATCACTGCGAGCGGATTGGCGATTGGCCAGCACAGCGGCCGATGCACGGCAGCAACTGCTCAAGGCCGCTGCTGATCGTCGTGAAGATCAACGGGCCCGCTGGGCGGCCCTTGTGGCGGCCTTGGGCGATCCGCGGTTTTCTGTTCGCCAGCGCGGAACGGGAACTGCAGATGGCAGGACGCGCGCCGCTGCCATATCTTCAGAACCTCGAGCGGCGCGATCTTGATGCCGAGCAGTGGCGACGGGTTTCCGCTCTCATTGACGCTTACGATGAATTCGCTGAAGACAAGCCAGATAGCATCGTGTTGCGGTTGCTGGGCGATCGCAAGCTGTGGCTCGGGCTGCTGTCGGATGAGAACGAATCCACAAGACAGATAGCGTCGGGCCAGCTCGCAGCGTTGGTTGGCAGCAAACTCGAGTTTGATCCGGCCGCCGATCCTTCAACACGAAAGCGGCAATTTGAGGTTTTGAAAGCGAAGCTGGCGCGATAGTTTGACGATGGCAGCCAACCTTCAAATCTCTCGGATTTTTTCGACTTTGGCACCTGTTTCTCCCGGTCGTGCAAAAGTCGAATGCGCAAACCTGATGATTTGGGCAATTTTCCGTCGGATGGTTCTGTCTGAGATAAAGTCTCCGCGGCTGCCCTTAAGCAGCCGCAAAATTTCTCTATCCTGAATGCCCCCTACAAGCCGAAGTATCCCTATAGACGGCAAATGTTGCCGTGGGAATTCGGAGGGGGGATATGCAGAATTGTGCGAACGTGGCCGGCGCTGCGCAGGCAAAATGCCGCTGCGCGACGCAGACGGCTGGTTTTCATCGCCGTCGCTGGTTCATTCGGCGCAATCTCAGTTGCGCTGTCAGGCGCGAGAGCCTGGACTGCTGAACCAGCTCCGAAGGCCACGACCAGCCACGCGGCTCATGACGATGCCATCCGCGCAATTACTCTCGATAAACTTCCGGCTGAATCTCGGGCAAAAGTCACCGCCGTGCTGAACGACACCAGTTTGTTCCGCCGGCTGCCGATTCAAGTGGTCGATTGCGAGCCGGAACTGTTCGGCTTCATGGAGAGCAATCCCGACATCATCGTCAACATCTGGCAGTTGATGGGCATCACAAATGTAAAGCTCGACCGCATCGACGGCAATCGCTTCCGTTGTTCCGACGGCGACGGCACCACCGCGCGGGCGGAAATTGTCTATCGCAATCGCGATACGGAAATCATTTATGCCGAAGGCCTGTACGAAGGGCCGCTGTTTCCAAAAGCGGTGCGCGGCGAGTGCGTGGGGGTAATTAAAACGGCGTCGCAGCGCGACACCAACGGACGGTACTACGTGACGGTAAGGCTAGATACGTTTCTGCATGTTGAAAACGTCGGCGTGGAGCTGCTCGCGAAAATCTTCCAGGGGCTAGTGGGGCGCACGATCGACCACAATTTTGAAGAGACCGTCGGATTCCTGGGCAGCGTTTCGCGCACCGCGGAATCGAATCCCCGGGGGATGCAACGTTTGGCCACCAAATTGACCCGTATCGAACCGAGCCGCCGCGACGAGTTTGTCGCGATGACCGATCAAGTTGCGTCCAAACTTGCTGGCGTGGAACTGGCGGAAAACGACACGAATTCCATCCTGACTGGCGTGGTGCAATCCGCGGCTGCTGAACCGCAAAAACCCGCTGTGCGCGGCCGACAATAAGCTGTGCCGTTTACCGTTTGGCCGAATCTCAGGGGCGCTTTCGGTTTAGCGGAACAATTACATCGCAGTTGCCACATCGCCACCACGGCGCTCGGCCAGGGCTAGATACTTTGCCCGTACGCCCTGGTGGATCCATACCAGATACACGTTGGCCCCCAGCGACAAGAACAATGCCAACAGCGCCAACATCAGCGGCAGCCACGCGTTGGGTGCAGATGGCACGGTCTCCGGCGTGGAACTGTCCGGCTTGGCCGCATTGACCGCCAAGTAACTCGCGGCCGGATCGTTGCCGGCGCGCGGTCGCGAATCTTCTTTCCACACTGGGGGCTCGATTTTGTCGTTCGGCCAGCCGGTGGAAATCGCCCCGGGCTCCGTTGCAGATCGATTGGCCAGCGTACCAGTGTCTGGCGGCGGAAGAGCCGGATTGGTCGTCGTCGTGCTTCGCGTTCGCCCTGGCTGAAAGAACGGAATCGCCGACATCAAATTGCTGGGATCCAGCATCGCCGGCGGTGTCTTCGATTTCGCCGGTTGGCTGCCAGATTCCGCGGTGTTGAAAGTCGACGAGGGCGCCGTGGCCTCGATCGCTTGTGCCCCGCCGTTTCTTGAGTCGTCCGGCGAACCGTGATCAATCTTCCTGTTCGGATCGTCACTTATCTTTGAGACGGTCGATTGCGTCTCTGCGGCTCGTGTCACCTTCGGCCCATCCAAGTTGTTCTGATTCGGCAGTTCTTTTTCCCCCACAACGATCCGGATACGGCGGACATCACGCAGGCCGGGCGGAATATCGCTGGCAAAGCCCCCCTGGCGGAACGAATCGACAAGCGACGGTTCGACCTGCACCAGATATTCGATCCCGCCGCCGGGCAATTCTTGCCAGCCAAAATCGACGGCTTTGGCAACTTCAGCGACCAGAAGTAGCGTTCCCAAAGGGAGTAAGACCGCGACGAATGAAAGGGATGATTTGCAATAAAGCATGGTAAGACCCGGACAAAACTGGTGGAGTTACAACTGCGGCTGCGCCAAAGGCACTGGAAATCAAGCAGCCTTTGTGCTGGAAGACCAACGTAACACTGTCGGCCGCCAGTGTGCAACGCCGGTCTAATTGACTGGATTAATTGGCGTGCTCGAATCTGCGGCAGGCTCTGCGTTCATATCGGCGAGCTCGCTGTGCAACATATTCAGGCCGACTTGTAAAAACGCCACCGCCATCGGCCCGACGAAAACGCCAATCGGGCCCAGCGCCGAAACTCCACCCAGCACGCTGAGCACGGCCAAGAGCGGATTCAGTTTCGATTGCCCGTGCAGCAGAGCCGGTTTGAGAATCGAATCTACGACGGTGACAATCGCCAGGCAAAATATTCCCAGCACAATGCCAGTCCACAGATGCTCATCGACAAACACGAGCCACAAACAGACCGTTAGCCAGATCGAAGCCGAGCCGACAATGGGAATCATCGATCCCAAGAATGTGAGCATCATCAGCAGGAAGATCGATTTCAAACCGGCAAAGTAGTAGCCGATGCCGGTCAGTACCGCGATCACAACGCCCCCCAGCAGATGCGAACTGACCACGGCCCGGCTGATTTCGTCGAACTCGTCGATCAGCCGCCGCTGATTGTGATGTTCAAGTGGCACCAGTCGCGTGACCGTGTCGAGCATCTGCTGGCCGTCGGCCAGAAAATAATACAGAGCGAGAATGAACACAAAGCAGCCGATCAAAAAATCGATGAGGAACGTGGGTGTTTTGCTGGCGATGGGACCCAGCCATTCGTTAATTTTTGTCCCCAAGTCTTGCCGCACTTCTTTGGGATCGAGGTGCAACGAGAACCAATCGTTGACGTGCTCAATGAGGTGATCGAACGATTGCGAGTCGACATGCACTTTATCGGCACCGCGCATCATCCGGACGGCATCATGAGCGCCCTCGTAAACCACGGCCACGGTTGGCACCAGAACAATCAGCAAGATCACAATGGTTGTAATTCCAGCAGCGACGCGATCGTATTCCCTGCAGCGGACTTTGAACCATTGATGCAGCGGTTCGAACAGCAACGCAAACAGGGCCGCCAGAAACAGCGGCACAAAGAACCGGAATACCACCAAGTAAAACAGGCCGCCGAAAATCAACACCAGCGCTAGCAGCACAACCAACGAGATAACGCGGTTCATGGCGGCGGCGGATAGATTCATTGAGAACTCGATAAGGCGAGTCATGCACGTCAGGGTGCGGAATTCATTGCTGCCTGCAAAATTTCAAACGCCGCCTCCAACGCCTGTGGGAGTACATCGACGCCAGCCAATACCGGCATGAAATTCGTATCGCCATTCCACCGCGGAACAACATGCCAGTGCAAATGGCCCGGCAAACCAGCTCCGGCGACTCGGCCCAAGTTCAAGCCAATGTTAAAACCCTCGGCCTTCATCGTCCGCTCTAGCGCTTCGCATGACTGGGTAATAAGACGCATGAGCGCCAAATGCTCTGCATCGGTCAGCTCGTCCAACCGTGCTTTGTGCCGCAACGGCGCCACGAGCAAATGGCCGTTGTTGTACGGATAACGATTGAGAATTGCGATGGCGTCGGCCGTGCGATGGACGACCAGGTTTTCGCGAGGACCGCCAATTGACTTATCGGCAACGGCGCGGCAGATGAAACAGTTCTGATTGGCGCCCGGCTCCCACGTGAGATCACTCTCCGGCCAAGCAGCGATGGCCCTTGCTTTGTCGCCGGTGATGTAACCGATCCGCCACGGTGCCCAAAGTTGATCGTGATTCACGAATGCAGCCGCTGAGTGCAGGACGAACGATCGACAAGTTGCAACGCCAGTGTACGGCGCATTCGCGTCGCGGAACAAGACGCGTCATTCATCAGTTCATGATTCGCAGTGGCAATCGATCACCAGAATTGCCACCACGGCCGGCTCGGCTTGGCCGCTGTCTTACTGCCGCCAGCACCTGCGCCTGCCACGACGGCTGCGTGTTTCCCCGTCTTGTCGATAGCACCCCGGAGCCGGGCACGAGCCATGATGGCACAAGTCAGATTTGCTCCGGTGAGATTCGCTTCCTCCAAATTGGCGCCCATTAGGTTCGCGCCAGTCAAGTCGGCAGTGCGCAAATCGGCTTTTTGCAGGATCGCTCCGCTCAAATTAGCACGCAGGTCGGTCATGCTCAAATCCGACTTGGTGAGATTCGCGCCGACAGATTTGCGCCTGTCAATCGGCCGTAGCGGATATTCACACCTTCCAGATTAGTGTCTGACAAATCCGCCCCCACCAAAGAGCAATCCGTAAGATCGGCGCCCCTGAAATTCGCATGGGCGGCGTTGGCAGAATCGAGCGCCGTGCCATTCAAATTGGCATCAGCCAGGTTCGCTCCGCGCAGATCACATTCGCGCAGATCGGCGTTGCTGATATAGGCTCCGCGCAAATCGGCGGCCTGCAGGCTGGCGCCTTGAAGTTTAGCGCCAGTCAGTTTTGCGCCAGCCAGCGAGTCGGCATCCAATTCCAACAGGACGGCGCCGGTCGACTTGTGCCGGATCTGGATCATGGCTGCACCTTGAGCCTTAGCCCGGGGTGCGAATCGCTACTGATCAGATAGATCGACGCAGGTTTGCCCCTCTCCGTCGGCTGCGGTCCGAAAACCGCAACCAGAACATTATACCACGCTAGGGGGTCGCTAACACAAGTTTAATCTTCCGCAGGCCTCCTGTTTTTGCCGATGTTGGCCAGGAAATGGTTTTATCACGATGACGCCAGGGCCAGTTGCACCGTCAGACCGCCCCCTGACCTACCAGCCCATGTAATCCCAGAGGTGCGCGAGCCAGGGCTGCGTCCAAGGATTCCATATTGGATAGCTGGCAGATAGTCCGGAGAGCGCCAGAAGAATACACCCCAAGCATCGACCCCAGCGAGACACCGATAGTTTGTCGGCCGCGGGCAACACCGCCACGAGCCACAGCGGCGCGAGCCAGAAGACCCAGCGAAAGCCCGACGTCATGCCGCCGTAATTGCGCTCCACCGTGGGTCGAAGAATGTAGAACACAACACACACCACGGTGATGAGCGCGACTGATATCGCCAGATCGCGGAGCCGATACTCACTGCTCCACCAGAGTAAAAAGATGCCTGGAAGTGCCAAGAGCCAAATCGGCGTGAGTGAAAAAATGCCGTGATGGCCGATCAGCACATTGAACGCGTACTTCGCAATCGATGGCTCGCCCGCGTCGATTCCTTGCGGATTTCGCCAATAGCTTTGCGCGATACGGCCATCGGTACGGCTGAATTCATAGTCGTACCAGTTATCGGGATTGCCTCGCAGCGTGACGGTTTGACCGGAGTCAAGCGTCAACGTGTTCTGATAATAATTCGGATTCGCCTCTCCGCTGCGATTATGTTCCCGATGTGCATAAGGCGGGATCAGACTCCGATGAGCGAGCCAATTCGTGGCAAAAAATGCAATTACAACCACGAGCGCCGTCGGCGTGTAGGCGATCAGCGTTGGTCGGGGAAATTTCCAGAGCAGCCCAGCGGTGAGCAATGCGAAGAACGACAGCGCCGGCAACTCGCACGAGGCTGTGAACGCAGCAAAAAGACCAGCCAGCACGAAATAGCGGAGTCGCTCTTCGCCGTCGTACCAAATTCGCAGCGCCGCATAGAGTGTGATAACCGCGCCCACCGCGGCCGGTAGATGATTGTTGATTACCACGGCGAACGTCGTGAGAAATGTGCCAAACGTGGCGGCGGCAATCACGAAAATTCGGCCCCAATCGGTGCGGCCGTATCGCTCCACGATCTTTGTTAACATAAAGAAGTACACTACCAGCGGCAAAACATTCACGAGCAAAATTATCCCCCGGCCAATTTCATAAGGCTGGGTGCCCAAGGTCGCCGGAGTGCCGCCGATTACACCCGTGACTTTGTAGACAACCCAATACGGAGCCGCATAAAGCGTGGCCAATAGCGGTGGTTTGCTGCTGTAAAGATGGGCCACGTCCGAGGAATCTTTGTGCATCACCATGTCGATCGTATCCCAATTGGGATACGTTTTCGGGTCGGTCACGTACTGATCGATGGCATAGGTGCCTTTCTCGACCAGCGCCCTGCGCGGTCAGCCAGCGGCTGCGATCGTTGCCGCTCAGGAATGGCCGCTGCTTTTGCCAATCTTCACGGCCTTCCTTTTTGAGGACGTTTTCCGCGCCGATTTGATCGACCGCGTTCACGGCCAGCACACGGCCCGTCATCACGCCCGCCGAAATGGCGATCAGCAGCGCATACACGCTACGGCGAAGCGAAGCACGGGGATCATCCGTGATTTTCTTGTCCAGGGGCGGCTTCCACGGAGGAGGACCGCCGCCCGGCGACTTGCTGAGCAGCGCGTCGGCAGATTGCGGCGACTTGATAACCAGTTGTGGATCGCTGCTCATCGACTGGATTTATCCGGTTCGTTCAACCGTTCGGCAATCGAATACGTATCGGAATCGCGGCCGTGATAGGCGGTAATTAGCTCGGCCAGAAACCCGATCGACATTAGTTGTCCGCCCAACAATAGCGAACCCAGCGAATACAGCAAGGCCGGTCGTTCGTGAAGAGGCGGCCATTTCCAATCGGGATGCAAGTGGGTCAGCAACCAATAGACGCTCAAATATGCCAGCCCGGCAAATCCCAGAAAGAAAAACAGCAGGCCAACCATTCCCAACAGATGCTGTGGCCGCTGGCCGAAACCGGTCAGAAATTTCACGGTCAGCAAATCGAGAAATCCTTTGGCGATTCGGCCCACGCCGTATTTTGACTTACCGAACTTCCTCGGTCGGTGATTGATGACCACTTCGCCGACCTTAAATCCGCGGGCATCTGCCAGCACCGGCACGAAGCGGTGCAATTCGCCGTAGAGCCGCACTTCGTCAAAAATTTCGCGGCGATAGCTTTTCATCCCGCAGTTGTGATCGTGCAGTTGCACCCCCGTCAGTCGGCTCACAAGCCAATTGAAAACGCGAGACGGAAGCACTTTATGCCAGGGATCGTAGCGCGTTTGCTTCCAGCCGCTGACGACGTCACAACCCTCGTCCATCTTGGCGAGAAACTTTGGAATCTCGCGCGGGTCGTCCTGCAGATCGGCATCCAGCGTGATGATTGTGTCACCTCGTGCCGCTTGAAAGCCGGCGTTCAGCGCCGCCGCTTTACCGAACCGACGGCGAAAACGAATGCCACGAACCCGGGGATCGCTGGCCGATAGTTGTCGAATGACGTTCCAAGAACCGTCGCTAGACCCATCGTCGACAAAGATGAGTTCAACATCGTAGTCATTGGCCGCCGCCGCGGCGCTCAATTCCCCATGCAACGGCGCAAGGCTTTCCACCTCGTTCAGCGCAGGAATGACGATGGAGAGCATGAAATCAATTTGGAGTTCTAGTGGGGACTGGTCGCTTGCTGCTTAGCGGAAAATGATGCCAACAACCGCGTAATTGTCCAGGATACACCAAGTCCTGCGGTAATTCACTTTGCGCCGGATGCAGTTCGGCCCAGCGGATACAGGATTGCGGAAAGTACGACTTCAGCCGTCAGCCAAATCAATCGCAGAACGACTACGGCGACCAACGCTAATAACTGACCCTTCTGCGGCACTAACTGCTCCAAATGCGGGGCCAGCAATTCCATCAAAGCAACATCGCGAACCCCGACGCCCGCAGGCAACATCGACACAAAACCCAGTACCACCGCCAATGCCACGGTGGCGGTGTACAGCGGCAGGTCGGTGATTAGATTCGTGTTTTCCACGCCGATCGCTCGAACTGCGGCCCACAGGCTGGCGCCCGCCAAAATCCAGCCCGAAACAATCGTGAGCCAACCACGCAGGAGCAATGCCGGGCGCAGATGAATTGCTGAGCTGACCGTCTCAATCGGCGTTGTCCCTTCGGCAACCGCTGCCAAATTGGGCTCGGCCCGAACAATCCGCATGAGTCGCAGGAGTCGAATAAAGACCGATGGAATTGTCGGTAATCCAACCAAGCCGATAAGTGCCACCGATCCAACAATCAGCCACGGCTTGTCGCGATGGCCTGCCAGCAAGAAAATCGCGGCCAAAGCAGCGCCGCAGGCCATCGTCGTGAACGTTTCATAGAACACGGCCACTACGGCTAGCGAAGTTTTTACATGCGGCTGCCCGACGAGCGCAGTGCGCAAGACAACCACCATCGCTTTGCCGGGCACGTATTTTCCAAGGTGTCCGATGTAGTACGCCCGCAGTGCTCTGGGCAGTTCAACCCGTTGCCCCAAACCATTCAGCACGCCGTGCCAAAACCAGCCGCAAGGGAACTGGCTGATCAAATACAACGTCCCCGAAAGCAGCGCCCAGGCCGGTTGCAACTGATTCAGTTGCCAGCCGTGGTCTTTCAAATCGCCCAGGGCAGTGGAAATGGTTCGGTGGCCGCCCCAAATGACTAGCGCCAAAATTGCCAGTTTGGCAATAGGGGGCACGAGCCGGCGGAGAACGGAAGGCATTGAAGAAATGGGAAATAGCCAGTGGGGAACCGCAAGCGGAGCCGCGGCGTGGATAGAAGATTATGCACTGCACACGGGAAAATGCACACCTGATGATGTTCTAGCAAATTCTCCAATCCACAATCCCAATTCCCCATCCATTCGCCAAAGATTTGACAACGCCTATCCCTGGTCGATACATTGGTTTACAGAGAACCAAGAGGCTGGCGACGGCATCGTATCGGCTTTATCTTGTCATCCATGGCCGGTTGTGGACACGGGGCTGCCGCGTATCGAGCGGGGCGGACGAAGTTAGGGAGTTTCAGAAACTCGAAGGGTCGGAAGCGCTACGACTAGCTGTTGGTAACTTTTCGACTCGTTGAGTCACACGTCGGCTTCCATCCGCCCAGGTCGTGGGACAGGGAACAAGGGAATTTTCATATGGCGAAGTCCGGAGCTGTTTGGGGAATCGATCTTGGGGCAATGTGCGCTCGAAGGCGCTGCGCTGCCGTTTGGGCGACGATCCCACACCAGATTGTGGCTGAGGCATTCGATTTCGTCGAATACCCCAAGATGCTCGGCCAGCCCGATGCCAATCCGGCTGAGCTCATGAAAGAAGCGCTGGAAACGTTTCTCTCCCGCAACTCGGTCAAGGGAGACAAAGTTGCCATCTCTGTTTCCGGGCAAAGTGGTTTAGCGCGGTTCATCAAGTTGCCGCCGGTGGAATCGAAAAAAATTCCCGACATCGTGAAGTACGAAGCCCGTCAGCAAATTCCATTTGCACTGGAAGATGTCGTTTGGGACTACCAGCAACTGGCTGGCGGAAGTGTGGAAGACGGTTTTGCGCTGGAGACGGAAGTCGGCTTGTTCGCCATGAAGCGCGATCAGGTGTATCGCGCGCTGCGACCATTCACGGATGCCGGCATCGAGATCGATCTCATCCAGCTCACCCCGCTGGCACTGTACAACTTTGCCACGTTCGATCAGATGCCTGATACGCCTCCGGTGGATCAGTACGATCCGGAAAATCCACCGCCGAGTTTGATTGTGTTGTCGCTAGGGGCCGACATGTCCGATCTAGTCGTCACCAACGGCTTCCGTGTCTGGCAACGTTCACATCAATTTGGGCGGCAATCACTTCACGAAGGCGCTGACCAAGCAGATGAAGCTCACCTTCGCCAAGGCAGAGCACCTGAAGCGCAACGCCATGAAGGCGGAAGACCCCAAGGCGGTTTTTCAGGCCATGCGGCCTGTTTTCAGCGAGCTGTTGTGGGAAGTGCAGCGCTCGCTCAGTTTCTTCCAGAATTTAGATCGCACCGCGAAACTTGATCGAGTGATGGCCTTGGGCAACGCGATGAAGTTGCGCGGATTGCACAAGTACCTGGCGCAAAACCTCGGCCTGGAAGTGGCCGAAGTTCGAGGGATATCAAAAAACTCACTGGCCCGGCGGTCACCGCTTCGCCGGCATTCAAGGAAAACCTGCTTTCCTTACGGCGTCTGCTACGGTCTGTGCATCCAGGGCTTGGGCAAAGGCCGGCTGAGCACGAATTTGTTGCCACGCGAGATCATCAAAGATCGGATAATCAAGGCGAAAAAACCGTGGGCCGTGGCCGCGGTGGCGGCACTGCTGTTCGGCTGCATGGTCGGCTACTTCGGCAAGTGGCGCGAGTGGAACTCGGCCCGCGACGACGACGCCTACAAACAAGCCTTCGCCGCCGCCGAGAGTGCTAAGAAAGCTTCTACCGATGCAAGTTCCGGCTACAACGGCGGCCGTGGCCAATTTGAATAAGGTCCAGAGCCTTGGCCAGACGCTGGCGGGCATTGGCGAACGCCGCCTGGTTTGGGCGGAGCTGCTCAAGGCCATCAACGAGTGCCTGCCGCGCGATGAAAAAATGCCGGCCGAAATCTCGGATCGCAACCTTATCTACATCGATTCGATTGACTGCGAATACTTCCCTGACCTGAATCCGTGGAAACAGGCGGCTCAGGAACAAATTGCCAAGCTGAAATCGAGGCCTGCTGGCGGAGCCAAAGCTGCCGACGCCAATGACTCTCCTGCCCCAGTCACTTCGGCGCCTACCTCGTCCGATTCGTCCGACAGCGCGTCCTCAGGGGCCGCCGACAACAGCGGCTGGGTCATCGAAATTCGCGGTCACCACTACCACAACAATGAAAAGCAGCAGGGCAACGACGCCGCTGAATTTGTCCGCAAGACGTTCATTAAACAGTTGGCCGACAAGGGGGACATTGTGCTGGGAGATGTGGATGCCAACGGGCGGCCTATTCGGATTTCCACGAAGCAGCTAGGCATTGATCTGCCACTCTTGGTTAGCGATTCCGGCACGCCAAAACCAGTAACCCTGAGCGATCCGAATGCCAGTGCCGCTGACGCAATGGCGCCTGCTGTTATGGTCGGAGGATTCGGCAGCCCGGCAGCACCGGCTCTTGGCGGCGGCAAGCAAACCTCGTTTAACGTTCGGGAATACAAGTTTGTCGTCCAATTCGCTTGGAAGCCCACTCCGCTTTCACAGCGCGAGAAGCACCGCAAAGAATTGGAAGAACCAAAGAAATCTGATGCGGAGGAACCGAAAGTCGCCAGTCGCGAAGCCAAGTAACTATTGGCCCGCCGAAAACGCGAAAAAACACGGTCATCGTTATGGACAAAGTCAAACAGTTTCTCGAGTTGGTCCGCAAACATCACTTTTGGATTCTCTGCGGCCTGGCGGCCTTTGTCGGCCTAGTGGCATGGTACCTGTCCACGGCCACCCTGGCCGATCAATTCCGAACTGATTCCGGGAAGATCGATAAAGTCATGGGTGACCTTAAGGGCATTCAGCCCGAGCCAAAGCTCAACTGGGCGGATGATGTCGAAAACCAAACCAAAGCCGCCTGGGAACAGGTAGACAAGGCCTGGTCAACGCTGTACCAGCAGCAAAAGGAAAAAGTTTTCGTCTGGCCCGAAAGCCTGGGTGCAGATTTTGTGAAGGCCATTCAGGACGTCGAGGGAACGAAAGTGGAACTGCAACTGCCACTGTTGGAACGTTACCAAGACAAAGTCCGATATGCAGTCGCGCAATTGGCAGCCATGGTGGATGCAGAACCACCCGCCTCAGCGGCTGCACCACCTCCGTCGGTCGGCCAAATGGCGCCCGAGCATCGCGTCATCTGGTCGCAAATCAGCGATATCCAGCAAGCGTTTGAATGGGATCACCCGCTGTCCACGCAAATCGTCAAGCAAGCTCAGGAAGAGCTGTGGGTGTACGAGGCGCTGTGCAAGATCATTCAACAGGTGGATGAAGGCTCCAGCGGTCCGCACGATGCGCCAATTCAGCAAATCATCTCGATGGATATCGCCTATTCGGCGATCGATGGCACCATCAACGGCGGACATGGTCGAATTCAACCGATTCCCGGCGTCTCGACCACCACGACTACTACCCCGACGACCGAAGCTCCTCCCAGCGACACCGCACCAACCAGGCCGGTGTATACCAGCCGCGGCAAGAGCGATCCGAACGGCGCAACACCTAGTCCCGACGGCACCGCGCCAGCCGACCCCGACGCCATCTGGAAGAGTTTCAGGTACGTCACCGAGAAAGGCGCGGCAATGATGGCCGCAGATGTAGACGCTGCGGCGGCTACGGCGGAGTATTTCCTGATGCCGTTTAAGTTGGTCCTGAAAATGGACCGGCGCTATATCGATAAACTGCTTTTGCTGTGCCGGAATTCGCCACTGCCCATCGAAGTGCAACAGGTTCGGATTGATGCACAAACAACCGGCACTGCGACCATGGCCGGCCCTGTCTTTAGAGGCGGCGGTGGTGAGCATCGTTCCGAAGCCGATCGTGGCGAAAGGAATTATTCTGCGCCCGTGGTAGGAGGGGGAACGCAGTACGACCGCTACTCAACCGTTGAGATTTGGGGGGTGGTCTACTTGATTCAGCCACCCAAGAGACGTGATTCCGCGGGCTCGGGCGATTCCAGTCCGCCAGCAGATGGGGCGCAAGAAAGCACCGCTCCTCCGCCTGCGAATGCAGCGCCGGCCCGCTAGAAAACTTGAGCCATCATCCATTTCGATTTTTTGCAATGCAAGTGAACAAGGCATCGTTCAGGAGGCAGAGCCATGAAAGTAAAATTAAATCTGAGTGGCGACGGCATTAAGCAGTTTTTCTTCCATAATGGTGAGAAAATTGTCTTAGGTGTGACGGCCTTGATTTTGCTGTTGTTTCTCTACTCGGCGATTACGGCCAAGCCGATCGACGATTCGAAATCGCCGGATTCGATTAAGTCGACCAGTGCCAGAGTCAGGTCGCAAATCGAAGAGTCAACTCCTCCGCCTCCTGCGCCGCCGGTCAATTTTGTCGACAGAATCGTAAGCGATGAAAAGCCAATTTCGATCGAAGGGATGAGGTTAAGAAATGAATTTAGGCCCCCGGTGTTCCAGGAATTATCGCCTCGGACCGATCCGGTTCTCTTTGCGCCCGAAGAGGTAACAGTGCATGCCGATCGCGGCATTGTGCCGTATAACCCCAATGCCAATCTCGCCGCAGCGCCGCCAGTGGGGTATGTGCCCAGCGGGCCGGCGCCCGGCGTTCGCCGCAGCACCGAGCACGATGAAGTGCCGGAGGTCGGCCTGAGAAACCGCCCGCGGGCAGAGCAACCAGCCCAGGTGGCGCAGCTGGCGACTGAAGTTACCATCGCCGGACAGCGCGTGCCGAACGCCGAACCCAAGGCAAAATACTGGGCCGTCATCACCGCGCTTGTGCCCGTCGAAAAACAAGCCGAGGCCTACCGGCGAGCATTCGAATATGCGCTGCCGGCCGGCATTGTCGATGTGCCGCGATACCTGGGGTTCAGAATTCAACGAGCAGAGGTCAATGACGCGAAAGATACGAATCTGACCTGGGAGTATATTAAGTACAAAGAGGCGGTTGATGATATGGCAAACTGGGCCGTGCCGCAGGCGCCGGAACTTGCCGATCCGCAGTATGTGTTTCCGCGAGAACTGGTGAATATTGTCACGCCTAGCGGAACAACCTTGCCAATTACAACTTACGTCACGTGGCCGCTTCCCCCGTTGTATCTTAAGAATTGGGGTGTCGAAGCGGTGCATCCAAAAACGTCGTTGTTCAAAGCGCCGGATGTGGCGCAGGCAGCGCAGCCGATTCAACAACCTGGCGCCGTCGATTTCTCCGTTCCTTTTCCGAAAAATGCGGCAGGCGCGCCGCCGGTTGACGGAGCAATCGGTGCCCAAAACGGAGTTCCGGCGGACGGCGCTGCCACAGTGCCGCCTGCACCTGCCAATCGATTGTTTCGCTTCGTCGATCTGACAGCCGAGCCGGGTAAGACCTATCGCTATCGAGTTCAACTCGTGCTGGTCAATCCAAACTATGTGCAGCCTGCCGGAACCGCAAGCGGAGCGTTGCAGCCGGTGATGTCACAGCACCTGGCGAAGGCCGAGAGCGGCAGATCTCCCTGGCGCGAATCGCCGCCGAGCGAACCGAGTGCGCCAATCACCATCCCACGCGAATTTCGGATCCTAGCCGAAAGTTCTTCGGTGTGGGCCGGCATTCGTGAGCCAAAGGCTAAAATCGATGTTCTGACAATGATCAAAACCGGTCCCGATCCAGCCGTAGCCGCTGCGGCGGCCGCTCAACCAGGCACACCAGCGCACGATGTGTGGCTGGAAGTTTCCAAAGACTTGGAATTGCCTTTGGGCAGTATCGCCTATTTGGCGGATACGACGATTGATAAAGTACCCGATATGACGATCGAGCAAGTTCGGCAAAAAGTTGAGAAAGTGACAATCGAGACCAACCAGTCGATGCTGCTTGATGTGCGCAATGACGATCCGCTGGCAATCAACAGTAAATCGAAAACAACACCGACCGAAATGCTGTTTATCGATGCCACGGGCCGACTAGCGACCGTGAATTCTGGCGCCGATAATCTGGCTTTGAAGGAGTTTCGAAATCGTACGACATTACCGGTGGACCCCAACCTAATCCCAGTGCCTGTACCCGTAGTGCCGAAGCCTGGCCTGGTTCCCGGTCAGGCGCCAAGGTTAAGGGAGCGGGACCGGCCCGGTGCTGGCTAACAGGTGGTTCGCGCATACGCCGTGCTAAATCAGGCGATTCGGTGAATTCTGAGCGGTGGTTTCGCCCTCTTGCCAGCACATCCCAAACAGATTTTTCTGACCTGGTTGCGGAAGTGGCCTTGACCGGGTTTTTCTGGACCGGTATTTATCCCGCCCTCGTCTGGCAGTTTCCCGGTTGAGCGGAGGCGCTCTGCCGTGGGCTAGCTCTTCGGGCGCCTTCGCGCACTTGGGAGCAAAACGGGCTTTCGCCTGGTCGACCAAATCACGTTCCGGTTAGGTCTGACTCTGCGAACTGGCTCACAGTAAAGCCCCGGCGGTGGCCATCCGAACGTCACATCCGACACGTGTGCCTGTTCAGGCTAGTGTGCGATACGATCAAGGAGGATCGTGTGGTAAAAACCACGACCAAATTCTTCGCCGTCAGCGTGATTTCGGCCCTTGCATGGGCACCTGTTTGCAGCTGGGCCGGAGTGCAATCGGCACTGCCGATGCTGTTGGGTGCCGCCAGCCTGGGCGACGACGGCCGCTCCGCCACTGCGCAAGCCGACCAGCTGCTCCGCGAAGCACGACAGGCCATGTCGGAGGGCAACTACACGGTTGCCGATTTTAAAATATCACGCGCCGAAGCGCTGCAACCGAAGTATTCGCTGTTTCATTCCGGCGACACTCCAAAAAAAGCACGCGCTGATTTGGAGAAGCAAACACAAAAATCGGCCAGCCCCGATCGCACGAGCCGTGCAGCGTCGGGCAAAGATTCGCGATCGGCCGACAAATCGCCGAAGGACCCGTTCTTGGCGCATCAATCGCAAGCGACAGCCGACGGCGCTCCGCAGACGGAACCCGGCATCAGCACCGCAGATTTGGCAGGTCAAACGGTCGGACCGCAATCGCTTAAACCAGGGCTGCCGAACGGCAATCAACCGTCGCCGATCGCCGGAGCCGCCGGATTGAACAGCCCGGTAATGTCTTCTGCCCCCGCCACCACACTGCAACCGACAAATGTTCGTTCGGCCGATGCGCAGAAGGTGTCCGGTCGATCCACCCAGCCGTTGGCCGATGCCAATAGTCCCAATCCGTGGGATGTCGATGGGCATATTCAAGCTGCTCCGGCCGTAGCAGCCTCAACGGCTCGGCCACAAAGCGACGCTTCGTTCTTCGATGCCCGCCGCAATGTCACCAATGGTGATGCTCGCAGCAATGCCGCCTTGCCCGTAAGCCCGATGCTTTCGCCGGCAGCGCTGCCGCTTGATCCTGCGGCACAGCAAATTCAATCGATCAATGCGGTGAACAAGCAACAGGCCGTCGAGATGACCCGGCGGGCCCGAGCTGCAATGGCCAAGGGCGACTCGGCGACCGCGGAACAAATCGCTCGCCAGGCGGAAATCCTGGCCCCCGATACCGCTTATGCCCCCAGCGAAGATCGCCCGGGTCTTGTGCTGTTGGATATTCAACGTACCAAGCGAAACGGAACAACCGGCGCGGTGCAGGCCGGCGGGGCATGGCCTGCCGAGGAAAATCGTTATCCTGGCGCAAACACACTTTACACGCCAGCCAGCGACCATTCGCGAAACATTCCGGCCACGCAACTTTCGCCGGCCGCCGGCGTTCTGCCCGTCGTGGGCGGACCGCTAGCCAGTAATTCGCTGCAGTCGCCAAGTAATTTTGGCGCCGCGACGACATCATTCATGCCGATCGGCAATCAGGAACCCACACCAGAAAACGGCACCGGAGAAGCCATGCGTTGGTATCGTTTAGGTGTCCAGGCCGTCGGACAGTCGAAATCGACCGAGGCCTTGCAGGCATTCCGCCGAGCCTACGCTTTTCAAACAGAACTTGATCCGCTGACCCGCCAGCAATTGTACGATCATCTGAAAATCCTCGGCGAAAATGTCGAAACTCTGCCGAATGTGGACGGTGTCGCCTCGGAGACCGTTTCGGCGCCCGTCACTCCGTTGCCAGCGAGCACGACTTTGGCACGCGGGTCGAACTCTGCGGCTGCTCCGCTTCCGGGAGTGGTGACGCCGGCTGCCGCGACAGCGATTCCCGGTATTACCGAGGCCCGCACCGGTGATACGTCGGCCGTAGGACGGTTCACGGCTCACCAGATCGCGGCTGAAGTCGCTCGGCAACAAAGCCAGGCCAAGGAGATGAAAGAAAAGCGGCCAAAGCAAGCGCTGGAAATGTTGCAGCGGACGCGCGAAATGGTTGCTTCGGCCTCGGTGCTCGAAACACCCGCCCGCGAGCAGTTGCTCCGCCGGTTGGATGTCAGCATTCATGATGTGCAGCAATACATCGCGGAGAATGCGCCGCAAATCGAACTGACCGAGAAGAACCAAAAGATTCAGGACGATGTCGATCGCACCCGCAAACAAAAAGTGGAAGTGCAAGAACGCCTGGCCTATCTGGTGAACGATTTCGATAAGGCAATGGAAGAACAGCGCTGGGGCGAAGCCCAGGTTCTGGCCAAGCGCGCCACCGAACTCGATCCGGAAAATCCGGTCGTCACCCAAATCAATTTCATGGCCAAAATGGCTCGCCGCAACGCGCAGAATTCTGAAGTTCAGAGTCTTAAGGAAGATGGCTTTGTCAATGCACTAGAAGAGGTCGACCAATCGTCGATTCCGTTCTCAGGTGAGATTTCATTCCCCGATGCCAAGAAATGGGACAAACTCACGAAAAGTCCGTTCCGGCAGAAGCGAGAAGGGGGAGTTCATCGCTCGCCGCAGGAGCAGGAAATCGAGCGCCGGTTGACCACGCCCGTGCCGCTCAAATTCCAGCAGCGGCCGCTCTCTGAAGTGATCGATTATCTGGGCAAGATCGCCAATGTGCCGACGCATTTGGATCCGCTCGGATTGCAGGCCGAAGGCGTTGGCACCGATACGCCGGTCACGATCGACCTGCGTCAAGACATTTCGCTGAAAAGCGCGTTGAAGTTGATCCTGGAACCGCTCCGGCTCACCTATGTCATCAAAGACGAAGTGCTGCTGATCACCAGCGAAGATGTTCGCCGCGGCCGGCTGTACACCGTGACCTATCCGGTTGGCGATCTCGTGATTCGCATTCCAAATTTTGCGCCCAATGGCGAAGAAGGCATTCCCGGTGCGCTCAAGCGTGGTTTCAACACCGGCGGCAACGGCAGCGCTACAGGCGGTGGCTTTGGATTTGCAAATCAAATGGTTTCCAACGATGCCGGCGGCTCCAACGTCGCTCTAAATCCGGCGCTGCTAGCGCAAATGAGGACTAATGGCTTCCCGATCATCGGCAGCGGCCAAACGCAGACGGGTTCGCCGCAATCAATTCCCTTCGGACCTGGTGGATTGAAAGGTGGAGCGCAAGCCGACTTCGATTCGCTGATTGATCTTATCACGTCGACAATTGCTACACAAACCTGGTCGGATGTCGGCGGCCCCGGCACCATTGAAGGCTTCGACACCAACCTGAGCCTGGTCGTCAGCCAAACCCAAGAAGTGCATGAAGAAATTGCGGACTTGCTGCAACAGCTTCGCCGGCTGCAAGATTTGCAGGTGACCATCGAAGTGCGGTTCATTACCTTGGAGGACGATTTCTTTGAAAGAATTGGCGTCGATTTCGATTTCAACATTGCCACACATACCAATCCGCTCACATTCACCCCGACTGCACTGGGGCCTCCGCCCTCCTTCGGTGGTGTCAATCCCAGCGAAAACGTGGGATTGGACCCCACGGGCCAAGTAACTCCGCTGCGTGATATTCAGTTCCGTCAAGGCGGATTTACCACGGCGCTGCCACCGTTCGGCGGCTTCGATGCAGCTACTGCAGCCACCTTTGGCTTTGCAATTCTTAGCGATATTGAAGCGTTCTTCGTAATTCAGGCCGCGCAGGGTGATACCCGAACGAATATTTTGCAGGCGCCAAAGGTCACGCTGTTTAACGGTCAACAAGCGACGGTGAGCGACACCTCGCAACGCCCCTTCGTTACCAGCGTCATTCCGGTCGTGGGTGATTTTGCCGCCGCCCAGCAGCCGGTGATCGTGGTCTTGTCCGAGGGCACATCATTAACGGTGCAGGCGGTGGTATCGAATGACCGGCGATTTGTGCGGCTCACGGTCGTGCCGTTCTTCAGCCAGATTGGCAAGGTCGATGAATTTACGTTCACCGGCTCGACTTCGTCCACGAAAAAATCTTCGGAAGACAAATCAGGAACCGACACCTCGGCGACCAGCAGTGAAGATGATTCATCTTCGACCGGCACAACGGTGCAGTTGCCGACATTCTCGTTTGTTACAGTCACTACTACTGTCAGCGTACCGGACGGCGGTACTGTACTACTGGGCGGCATAAAACGGCTCAGCGAAGGCCGCAACGAGCGCGGTGTGCCGGTGCTCAGTAAATTGCCGTACATCAATCGGCTGTTCCGCAATGTCGGCATCGGCCGCACGACGAGCAGTCTGATGATGATGGTCACCCCCCGAATCATTATTCAAGAGGAAGAAGAGCAGAACCTGCTAGGCACTGGCCCGCAGCAACCGTGACGACCGACGGTGCGTGGTGTAGGCAGATCCGTTGAGTAGAAATCTCGACGAATCAAACCATCTACCTGCGCTACACCAATAGTCCTCAATTACTGCATTCCCCCCGAGCCGCCGGTGGTCGCGACTGCAAGCGATTGCCGGCGGTTTTTTATTTTGTTCTTTCTCTTGGTGATGGGACAGTTCCGACTTATCATCTTTGTGTCATCCGTTCATTCCTGTGCCTGTTCATTCTCATGTCGCCGCGAATCTGGATCGTTTTGGGAGCGCTGTCTGCCGCAACGGCTGTCGGTTGGGGCGCCTATCATGCGCATGGCATGGAAAAATCGTTGGTGCTGCGTGGCCTGGATTCTGACGCGGTGCAACGGGCGATGCTGAATTTCGATGTTGCGGTGCGATACCAAGCGATTCACGCCATCGCGCTCGTGTTGGTTGGACTGATCGCGTTGCAAGGGGCGTCGAAGTGGCTTAACTTCGCCGCCTTCCTGTTTGCCATTGGGACGCTGCTGTTTTCCGGCTGTCTGGAAACATCGGTGCTGCTCGATGTCGAGCTTCCTTGGTTTCTCGTCCCGGCCGGCGGAGTGGCGTTCATCGCCGGTTGGATTGCTTTGGCCATCGGATCGGCAAGGGCAAAAGAGGCCCCGCGGGAGCTGCACAATTAAGCACAACTCACGCGGGGCGCAAGGTGGGGAGTCACCCAGTCAATTCGTAGGTCAGGCTTCAGCCTGATCGGTTACTGCATCTTCAAACGCAACTAATTCGTCGGTTGGCATACTTAGGACAGGCTGAAGCCCGACCTACTGGGCCATTCCAGCCAACTCGCGGGCCAGCCGCTTACGGGCCACGTGCAAACGCCGCTTGATCGTGCCGACCGGCGAAGCGAACTGATCGCTCATTTCCACCAGCGACCGACCGTTGACGTAAAATGCCACGAGCGTTTCGCGGTCCATCGACTTCAGCCGCTTCAGACCAGCGCGCACTTGCCGACGCCGCTCGCCAGCAATGGCCCGGTCCAACGGCGTGTGCCGTTCGACGGCCGATCCCTCCAGCGTATCGGCTTCAGCCGAAATCAATGGCTGCCGACGGACGGCCCGGTTGATGGCCATCCGCTGCGCCATCGACCGCAACCAGCCGCCGAAGCAGTCTGGCTCACGCAACTGATCGATCTTTTCCAGAGCGTGCATGAACACTTCCTGGCACAGCTCCTGCGCCTCGGCATGGTTGCCAAGCCGAGCCAATGCAATGCTGTAGACCATCCGCTCGTAACGGATGCACAACTGGCCGAAGGCAGCGCGGTCGCCATCCTGAGCGGCCAAAACCAGGTCCTGCAATTCTTCGATGCCGTTGTTCTGCTCAAGCAAAGCGTTCATCGCAATCTCTCCGGAAAATCCGACAGCTTGTTTGCTAGCGTTAACAAAAAACGCAAGCTGTAGTCGGGTGCCTTGGGGACGACAAGCAGCGAACCGACGCCGCGTGTCAGCCATCACCAGAAAAGTCGTCGTACTGTCGGGCCTCGTATTGGCCCGTGGCTCTTGCTAGGCCACTACGACGACTACCGGTGATACGCGCCGTACTGCCATCGAGCACGGCTGCATCGCCGACGTCCACGAGCACCATGGCTGCATGGACTGTTCAGCTTGCCGTGCTGCGCGACCGGTACCGGCGTACAGCAGTCCGCGCAAACTAGCACACCGCGAATAGAGCGTGTGCGCGAATCGCGCATGGAGCGTCGTATGACCATTCGTTTTGGCCTTCGTATCGATAGCGCGGTCTTTGCGGTTAGCAAAGAAACGGCAAATCGCGTTGGCTTTTAACGAGCGGTTCATGGCCAGCTCCTGCGCTAGGCGCGGTTGGAGAGAACGAAAAACAACATCAAAATATCTGGTCCAAGTGCGTGATTGGTGTCAGAGACGGCGTTGGCACGTTGTCCAAAACGTCTTCGCGACACTTCCTCAATCAACTGTCGTGTGAATTGTGTCGGGTGTCAAGTTCGGCAAGTTCGAAATGCCACCCTCCGCGCACCTTTGCCTGACGGAAAAACAGCCCGGCTTCTCTAAGACGCCGTACCGGAGAAATGGTTCACGCGGAAAAAAGAAAAAATTGAAATTAGCCGAATCGGCGACAGGCTAATAACATAAACTGCTTCCCTGTAGAAGGTTACGCTGAAAACGTCGTGGGGGTCAGTGGGCCTCGTCGTATACAGCGGATTTGCCGTTAGACGCTCTCTCCCGCCCATGCCGTGCTTGTCGATGGCACTCCCGTATCCGGCGATCGACCTCTGTCAGCAACTCTTCATCGCTGAGGCGCGACATTTTCTCTAAACCAAGCGGCTCGCCGACACGGATGTGAATCACCGCGGGCTGAGGAAGCACGTTCCGCCGGGGCCACGAGTCAAAAGATCCGTCGAGCCCCACGGGCATCAACGGCACTTTGGCACGGCGAGCCAGGGCTAAAAATCCGGGTTTGAGTTGGCCCACTTCGCCATCTCGCGTGCGGGTTCCCTCCGGAAAGATGAGCAGCATCTCGCCGGCTTTAAGTCGCCGCAGGCTTTCTTTGAGTCCACCAAGGCCGGTGCCCTCGCGGTCGATCGGAATGGCATCCAGCGAATTGATCAGCCAGCGAAACGGTGCGAAGCCGAACAAGGTGTCGCGAGCCACAAAATTCAGCCGCCGATTGCAAGCCAAGCCAACTAAGATCGGGTCGAGATGGCTTTGGTGATTCGATACGACCAACACGCCGCCATCAACTGGAATATGCTGCCGTCCAAATACACGGGTTTGGCACACGGCAACGCCAAACGCACGAAAGAAGACTCGCAGAAAGTCGTACCACAGGCGCTTCGGCAAAGATCGCTGAGCCATCAGAGAAACAGCGGAACGAAAAAGGGCGGAATTCAAGACGAAAACAGCCACTAGCCGACTACCGCTCGTTGACTGCAATCTGGTACTGAAAAGGTTAGTTCCAATTGAGGCCAATTGCCAGCGTCTGACAATTATTCCTTGTTAAGGCGTCTGCCTTCGACAATTTGCTCAGGCCCGAGCACGTGATGTTCGATTGGCCGCATCTTTTCTTGGACAATTCTTTCTAACCGGTTTACAACCTCCTCGGCCGACAGACCATCGGTGTAAAACTCAATGGCATCCGGCGCCTTGACGAGTGGTCCCACACTGCGGGAACTATCGCTCAAATCGCGGTTGTTTTGATGATGCAGCACTTCCGCCAATGGCAGCGATTCACCGCGTGATTCAAGATCGATCTGCCTGCGGCGAGCCCGCTCTTCCGGGCTGGCGGTGAGAAAGATCTTGACCTCGGCATGCGGAAATACGACCGTCCCTTGATCACGACCCTCGGCCACCACGTTGTCGCTGCCAGCCAATTTGCGTTGCAACATAACAAGGTGTTCGCGCACACCAGGGTTGTTCGCCGCATAGTGTGTGACGGCTGTGATTTTCGATCGCCGAATCTCGGTGGTTACATCTTCGTCATCAAGCAATACCCGGCCATCTGTCGGCTCGATCGAAATCCGCTGTGCCAGATCTGAAAGGGCCTGTGGATCACTCCAATCCAATCCGGTCCGGACTGCGGCGAGCGTCACAGCGCGGTACATGGCGCCTGTGTCGAGAAAGCGAAAACCCAACCGTCGCGCAAGTGCCCTGGCGGCGGTGCTTTTTCCAGCCCCAGCGGGTCCGTCCAAGGTGACAATCATGAGCTGTCAATTGTCCGTGGTCAGTTGTAGATACGAAATTGAAACTGACAATCGGGTTTTGAAGCCGCAGACGGTTTAGCGATGTAATACTCGCTCGGCCGCTGTTCGGATGTTGCTCTGCACGGCATCAATCGATCGTGCCGCATCGATCACTATAATTCTATCCTGTTGGCGAACCGCTTCGGCCAAAAAACCTGCTTGCAGCCGCTGACGGAAATCGTCGCCATGTTGCTCCATTCGGTCAAGCTCTCGCTGAATGCGGCTTGTGGCGGCCGCTGGCGGCATGTCGAGCAAGAACGTCAAGTTCGGCTCAATACCGCGGGTGATAAATTGACCAATTTCCCATAATCGGGAGACATTCAATCCGCCAGCGTGCCCCTGATAGACGACATTGGCAAGGAGATAGCGGTCTGAAACCACGATTTTTCCAGCCGACAATGCTGGCTGGATCATTTGCTCGACCAGCTGTGCCCGTGCCGCCATGTACAATAACATCTCGCTCATGCGGCTGATGTGCAGCTCGTGCCGATCTAGCAGCAATCCGCGAATTGCTTCGCCGAGTTCGGTACTACCAGGATCGCGGCACGTGACGACACTGTGCCCGCTCTCGGCGAGCCAGTCGCAGAAAAGTTGCATCTGCGTCGATTTACCAACGCCATCGATGCCGTCAAAGCTGAAGAATATCCCAGGCATGCGATTCACAATTGATACGGCGAAAATCAGCCGTTCTTATAGCTGTAGCATCCGTCGCGCGTGGCTTGCAACTAGTGTACGCAATTGCGGCGTTTCGAGCACCGGGGGAAAATCGCTGTTGCTCAAAATCAGCCGCGATGCCTGCTTAAACGACGAAAGCTGGTTGGAGGGGTTCTTCGACTGACGCAGGTAGCAGGACCTGCCTGACGATAAAGCCGAAACTGGTCATCGTGCTGAATCAGCACTTAAGCCTGTCGGGGCAGATCGAGATCATGGAACGCAGTGCGCCGCGTGATGCCGCACTCCACGGCCAACGAACTAGTGCCGTGCCCTTTTCCAGCCTGAAGTTAACCCATCCTCTGTCGCCGCCGGCTGAGAAGTGTCCGATTCGCTGGAACCCGGCGACTTCCACTGACTGGTGCTCATGATGCTGGAACTTCCCGATTGAGAGCCCTTCGCGCCGCTACTATCGGAGTTGCTGAGTGATAAATCACCCCAGTCGAAAGGCGTATCTGACGTGGCGGTGGCCTGCCGTACTTGGCTATCGTTGTTGGCAACGCCAGTCTTGTCCTGGGGACGGTTAAACCGTGCACCGGAGGATGGAATTCCGCTCAGCTTCAGCGTGTTGTGTGGAATGTCGGTTCGCTCTCCTTCGGTCGTGTTCCCAATCGGTGCATGTCGATTCCCGGCCGACATCAGCCGCGGCCCAGCGTCGGTTTCAACCGCCCCTTCCAATGCCGGCGACGGCAGTTCCATGCGGTCGCGTGGCGACATGCCCTGCTGCGGTTTCGGCGGCCCGATTTCTTCCGGGGTGGCTTCGGTCGGTGAACCTTCTGCATGGCCCGAGGTGCCGTCGGTATTCTGGAACTGCGGGAATGGACCTTCGCTGAGGACAGCAGGTCGGGTGAATCCGTAGTTCAGATACAAACCAGCATCGCGAGCCCGAGCCCGACGCTTGGCGTCGAAATAAGCCTTCGCCGGCCAGGGGCCTTCCGCCAGGTAAACGCCGTTGTATTCCAACAACGAGCCCTTGCGGAAATGAACCAGCATGATGGCTTTATTGTAGTCGGTAAGCGACCGGTAGTAGGCAGTTTCCGCATCAGATCGACGACGCTGTGCTTCCAGCAACAGGTCGAGGGTGACTGTGCCGGCTTCGTAGGCGGCCTGCACGGCTTGCACCTGTTGCTCGGCAGCCACACGACGGTTGAAATTCGTTTGCGCCAGCGTGTAATTGGTGTCGACATCGCGGATAGCATCGGCCAATTGGTGCGATACTTCCAATTCCTGATCTTGTAAAATCGACCGCTCACGGGCCAGGTTTAGCTGAGCATTTCGCACCGCGGCCAATGGTTGACGGAAGCCAATCGGCATGCTGAAGTTCAAGCCCAATTCCCATTCTTGGAAATCGCCGGCGGCAAGAGTGGAGAACGCATCGGTTCCGCGGATCGAATCGTTATTCACTGTCGGATTGTAGGCGTCACCAGGCTGTTGAATCAGCTCTTGACCCAGACCGAGGAACCGGTATCGACCCGACACATCCAACCGTGGCAAGAGCAAATTTTTCGAGGCGATGCATTCCATTTCACGCTGCTTGATGCGCCACTTTTGTTGACGTAATTCAACTGAGCGAGTCAATCCTTCGGCGTGAATTTCGCACCAGTCGAACAGCACTTTGGCATCGGTCGGTTCGTCGACAGGTCGAATCAAACGGCCATCGGTAGCAGCTAAACCCATCATGTATCGCAGCCGGTTCTCGGCACGGTACAAATCCGCAAGCGCTGTTTCCAACGAGCTACGGAAAAAGAAGTACTGTTCACGGGCTTGAGCTTCTTTGTCGGCTTCGCCGCCCCGGGCGCCGACCACGTACTTGGCATGCACTTCTTTCCACGTTTGCAGTGCGGCGTTGCGGCCCGTTTTGGTGGCTTCAAGGTTGCGATAAGCAAAATAAAGCTCCCAATAGGCGTTTTCCACATCCGACACGAAGTTCCGTACGCCGGCTTCGAAATCGGCCAGCCGAATATCTGTCCGGATGCGGGCAATCACAACGCCGTCGTACTGCAAGTAAGTGCCGATACCCCGCAACGGATCAAACGGCCCGGCAATTCGGTTGTACAGGCTGCCCGCGCCTTGCAACAAAGGTTGCTTGAATTGCAACTCGATATTCTGCGTCCAATCGCTCCCGGTTTGCTGCTGAACATTATTGTTCGAGTTGTAAATGGTGTTGCTAAAAACGCCGAATTCGGCACCTGTTGAAGTCGTTTTGGTGATGCCAGATTGAAACGTGCCGAGATCCTGCTGAAATACGCGATTGGAAATCAGGCTGAATGCCGGATTCAAATTTTGCGGTCGATCGTTCTTATCCCAGAGCAAACTGGATGTGAACTGCGCATCAAACGCCGAAAGCGCACCTTCCACGCCGAAAATCGGATCGCTCTCGAACAACGCCGGTTCGTACACCGTGACCGCAGCCGTAGGCTGTTGCGTCAGCACTTCGGGCGTTTGAGTTATTTGTGTGCGGGCAGTGTTCGGCGTGATGAATAGCCGTACGCCCAGCGACCGCATTACCTTACCGTTCTCCAGTGCGATTCGCACCGCATCGGCTAGGCAAAGATCCCACGGTTCAAGAGCTTTCGAGTTGCTAATCGTAAACGGCGCAGGTGGATCGTTGACCTCTTGCAGACTGCACGTTTTGACGTCGGGATACTCAATGTTCGTGGCCATCCCCACATAGTGCGACAGATCGCCGTCCTCAAAGAAATAGAACGGCTGAGTCGGAGAACAGCCTGTTGCCAGTGCGGCCGACATCGCCAAGAACACCAGCGTCAGAAAACGCCGGCCGAATCGAATGCAGTAATTCATTGCTCTAGGAATCCCGTGGTAGCATTTCGGCCGGTTCGCATGTGCGGCGCACTTACGAAGCCAGTCGCGTGTTACGATCCACGTCATTCCCCCCAGGCCGCTTACCGGGTGCTAGCTGCCGACAGAGTCGGCGCGCAGCCAAGAGGGTAATTGGCAAAACAGGTATCGACAGACGAAGCGATAGACTTTGACGAAATCGCAAATTCGACGCGATCGGCAAGGTCGCAGCAAATTGCCGCCAATCGCCAGCCTCCCAGGATGCGAAGCCCGCTAGCATTGCTGGCGGGCTGATTAGCCACGCAGCGGTTGCCTGTTTAGCTCGCGCAAGTAATCGGCGGGAACATCGACGTCATCAAGAACGGCAGAGTTGTCGCATTGGATTTCGAAGATATCTGTTGGATGCGCTTTGATCAGGCCGCGCAAGCCGATGCTGTCATAGGACTCTTGCACTTCGGTAAAGTAGCGCGCTGCGATCAGCAATGGATGCCCGCGCTTTCCGCCGTGAACCGGGACGACAATCCCTTTCCCGCTGGCCTGAAAGGCCGCAACCAGCTGGTCGATCAATTCAGACCGGACCGCTGGCTGGTCGCCCAGTGCCACAATCGCGGCTTCGCAATCGGCCGACAGTGCTTTCAATCCACAGCGCGCCGAGCTCAGCATCTCCGCCTGCGGATCAGGATTTTCCACGATCGTAATCGAGCAACCCGCCAGCGCTTTGGCGATCGCCTCGCCACTGCCAGCATGATTGGAAACCACGACATTTACTATTTCGATTTCGGCGCCTCTCGCACCGAGAAACTGATCAACAACCATCCCGATCACCGTGCTGCTGCCCAGCGGCAACAGCAGCTTTTGCGTTCCCATACGGCTCGACCTGCCGGCCGCCAAAACGATTGCACCAATCATGGCTGCACCACCGACCGCATATCAGGTCGTCGCCTCCAATTTCAGTGGCATCGATCGCAACCGCTGGCCAGTGGCATGGAACACGGCGTTCGCGATCGCCGGGCAAATGGCAATGATTGGCGTCTCGCCGGCGCCGTTCGAGGGCTGCTCCGGCCGATTAATCAAGCTGATGTCAATCTCGTGCACGTCGTCAAATCGTGGCACCAGGTACTTCGAAAACGCCGCGTTCAGCATCTGCCCATTTTCAAACTTCATCTCCTCGCGCACGCCGGTCCCAGTCCCATGACAATCGCGCCTTGCACTTGCGTCCGCAGGTTTTCTGGATTCACGATCGCACCGCATTCATACGCTTCGGACACTTTTCGCACTTTGATCTGGCCCGATTTCGGATCGACCTCCACTTCGGCACACGCCGCCACGACCGAACCCTTGTCGGTGCCGCACGCCACACCGACGCCAACGTTGGGTTCCTTCTTCGCTCGACGGCCTTCCCAATTGAATCGCTGCGCGGCTTCTTGCAGCACAACGCGAATGCGCGAGTTGTCCAGATGAGCCAAGCGGAATTCCACGGGGTCTTTGCCGGCCGCTTCTGCCAACTCGTCCATGAACGCCTCGCGGGCAAAGGTGTGACCGGTTGATCCGAGTGCCCGATACGAGCCGTGACGCAGCGGAGCTTCCGACGGCACCGACAGTGCCCTGTTGTTGGGCACGCGATACGGCGCTTGTAATTCTGACTGATCGGCATTCACGCTCACGAAGTACCAGCTCGTGAGTTTGCCGTCGGCATCTAAACTCGCCTCGGCCTTAATGAGCGCCGCAGGTCGGAAGTACGCCCAGGTGAATTCTTCGGGGCGAGTCCATTGCAGATGCACCGGCTTGCCGGCCGCTTTGGCCAGCCGAGCCGCTTCCACGGCCGACTCGCCGGAATGCTTGCCGCCGAAGCCGCCGCCAAAGTCGGGTACGATTACCCGAACTTTGTCTTCCGGCATTTGCAGCGCGCGGGCCACATCGCCGCGCACTCGGAACGGACCTTGCGTGGCTGTCCAGACGGTGACTTTGTCGCCATCCCATTCGGCCACTTGGGAACGCGGCTCCATCGGCGCATGCTGCACATATGGCACGTGGAATGTTTGCTTCAGCGTTTTCGCCGCCGATGCCATCGCGTCGGCATTTGGATTGGCCGGAATCCCGCCGCGGGCTCGCTTTTCCAAATGCTCGAACATCTCTTTGCTGGCCACGTGCGGCGGCTGTTCCCACTGGGCGGTTGGCGCAATCGCTTCGATGGCCTGCGTCGCTTGATACGAGGTTGGCGCTACGACGCCCACAAAGTCGCCATCTTGCACGACGATGACTCCCTCCATCGCTTTGGCGGCGCTCACGTCGACCGATTTCAATTTTCCCGGCTTCGACCCGAATCCAAAATAAGCCGGCCGCAGTACTTTGCCGTACATCATGCCGGGTCGAATGATGTCGGACGGATATTGATGCTTGCCGGTCACCAAATCGCGGCGATTGGGACGCGGCGTCGGCACGCCCATCACTTTCCAATCGGTGCCGCCGGGCAGATCGATTCTTCCCGGCGCGGAATTGCCAAACGCCTTGGCTGCTTCTTCCGACGATACCAACTCGGCGTAGCTTTGCTCGCGACCGCTCGCTTTGTGAATCACTTTGCCGTCGCGCGCTTCCAGTTCGCCGGCGTCCACGTTCCAGGCTTTTCTCGCCAAATCAATCAACAGCTTTCGCGCCGTCGCAGCCCCCTGGCGAATGGCTGGAACCGTGCGCGGGGTTGTGCCGCTGCCGGCGGTCATGCCGTCATCGGGCACCAGAGCCGTGTCGGCCATGACCATCGTGATTTTGTCGAACGGCACGCGCAGCTCTTCCGCGGCAGCCAAGGCAAGTTCCGTCCGCGCGCCCTGTCCACATTCCACTTTGCCGGTGAACACGGTCACGCTGCCGTCTTTGCCCAGGTGCAGGCGGGCGGCCAGTTTTGCCGGTGGTCCGCCGCCGAATCCGCCGCCGCGGCCGCCTTTTCCGCCCTTCTTGCCACCACCCTGATCTTGCGCCGAGAGCGGCACTTCGCCGACGGCGATCATCAAACCGGCGCTCAGCATTTGCACAAACGTGCGGCGGCTCAGACCGAAATTGAATTCGACGCGGTCCACCGGCTCGTCGTAAGCGATATCGGCCGGATTCACGAAGCCGGCCAGCGTTATACCGTCGTCATTTGTGAAAGCCTGCGACACAGTTGCCAGACGTGCTCCCTCTCCTCGGGGAGAGGGCTGGGGTGAGGGGGCTGTCGCGACATCGGTTTCATGATTCATTCGATTGACAAGTAATTGTCTGTTTGACATCGCCATCACCTCCCTCCCGCTGCAACGGTGTGATGATCAGCCGCGCGGCGCACCGCGTTAACGATTTTCACGTAGCTGCAGCAGCGGCAGATGTTGCGATTCATGCCGGCCACAATTTGCGCGTCGGTCGGCTTGGGATTTTCTTCCAGCAGCCCAACGGCGCACATGATCATGCCCGAGGTGCAATAGGCACATTGAAAAGCGTTTTCTTCGACGAACGCTTCCTGCACGGGATGCAGTTTGTCGCCGTCGGCGAGTCCTTCGATGGTGCGGACTTGTTTGCCGGCCACATCTTCAATCGCCGTTTTGCAAGAAAACACGCGCTTGCCATCGACGAGCACGCTGCATGCTCCGCAACGGGCTTCGCCACAGCCGTAGTGAGTGCCGGTCAGTTGCAAATCTTCACGCAGCACATCGAGCAGCGGCCTGGCCGGATCGGAGGTGACCGATCGCTTTTGGCCGTTGACGATCACCGTGAACGTCGCGCCCATAGATATTTCCCTCGCACAGAAAGACCCAGCGCCCGGATGACATTCAACGTAACCGCCGCCAAATGAATTGTCTAGCAATAACACTTCGGTGAGCCTCGATGATGAGAGCCTCGATCGAAAAATTCCTAAAAACGGGATAAACCGTGGAAACGGGCATAAACCGACAGAAACGGCGGAAAACCGTGAAAAACGGTGCGAAAACCGTCGGAGCCGATTTCGAGCAGATTGGCCTTCCATCACGCTGGGGCTGAGCAAAGATTGTTTTCATCCTGCTGATCGTCTCCTAAACTTGATCGGGCGACCCTTGCGGGCAGACCATGTCGAGCATGCAGTATAGTAAACCTATGTATACTTTTCAAGCCGCGTTTTCGAGCCATGCCGCTACCGGCCAAATACCGCTGTTGGCTCGTCGAGAAGTGGCAATCCGCGGAGCCAATCGCGCGGCTTACACCATCGCCGAATTGATGGTGCTGATGGCGGTGATCGCCATTGGCGTGGCGGTGGTAGTTGAAGTGCGCGATAGTTTTACACCGCGATTCATTCAATCGATTTCGCTCACCGCCAATAGCAGTCGGGCGATTGCCGCCCTGAATGATGGGTCGGTTCTGGCTTGGGATACCACGACCGGCGAACAGCACTCTCTACGTGCTCCCAGCGACAATTTGCTCGTCGAACCAACCATTTCGCCGGATGGCAAGCTAGTGGCCAGGATCGAATACCCTCAGCCCTTGGTGCCAGGTTCGAAATTTCAAACGCTGCTGAAGATCGCTGATCTCGATAGCAGCCGCGAATTCGATTGCGGTCCCGTCGATTTCGTGGGCCGGCCCGTGGCAGGTTTGGTTGAGTTTTCAAGAAGCGGCGATCGATTGGCAATCGTTGACGAGGCTGCGAACCAAGTAAGGATCGTCGATCCGCGTAATCCGTCCGTAGCCGAAATTGTATTGCAACCGCTGGATCCGGCAGCCACAGGAAGTAGGTCCGCTCCGTTCGGCGCCGGGCATCTGGCGTTCAGTCCTGATGGTCAAAGCCTTTATGTGCTTACACTTGCAGGACAATTAGCGAAATGGGATCTCGTCACGGGAACCGCCAGTCGAATCAGCCTGGTCTCAACGACCCCGGCGATTCGGACGACGTATTTTGCGATGTCGCCGGACGGTCGCAAACTTGCCGTCGCCAATGAAATCACGACGGCCGCGCCCGCAGCCAGCACCGAAATCGATCTGTACGATACCGACAGCATGACACTTTTGCGGCGGACTACCATTTCAAAAGAAGTTGGTTTCATAGGCTTCTGTGGTTCCGGAAGCCAACTGGCAATCGCTGGCGACGGCACGATTGAAATTTGGGATGCGGAGTCGTTCCAGCAATTACGGGCTGTGCCCGCAACTTTTGGAGACCAAGTTGCCGTGAGTGCTGACGGGACTCAGCTAGCCCTAAGCGACGATCAATCCGTTTACCTCCTTGAAGGCAGCCAACTGCGAAAGCTGGGCGGTATTGGCTCATCGGGCGGAAGTCTGTTTTATTTGATTCTGGCATTTGTGCTGACGTTCGCCCTGTTCAGCGTCATGCGCAAGCGGCGAAAGATGAAAACCTGCGTCGATTGCGGCAAACGGTGGCAAGCGGTGAAACGCGGGCCGGCGGCAAGGTTTGTGCAGTGTCCCGATTGTCGGTTGGAACATCTGCCAAGCGATGAGTTGCGCGGCGCCCTAGCAAAGCAAAATCGCCTTACTCGTCGCGGAGGTCTTGCAGCAGTGGTGTTGCTGATGACCGTCGGAGGATGGATGTGTTCCGACTACTTCGCCCGAGGCGCGATCGGATTTCTAATCGCTTTCCTGCTGACCCTCGTATGTATCGCTTGTATCGCTGCTCTGATTGTCGGGCTAGGGCTGCTGCTCGTCTTGAGGATGCGCTGGAGGCTTCGTCGGTTAAAGAATTCAGATTACGCGCAGCAATTGGCTCAGAAGACGGCGGCGAGTGAAGGACGAGTCGAGCAGGTTAGGGCGATGGCGATTTGGACCGATTTGCCGCTGCAAAATCCTCTGCCTCGGGGGGAGGGCAGGGTGAGGGTGCAGGTTGATGGTAACGACGGGTACCCTCACCCCAACCCTCTTCCAAAGGGCGAGGGAGCCGAGCATGCTCTCCCTACGGGAGAAGATGCATTCTCGATTCCATCGGCGGAAGTGTTGGCCGCGCACCTGGACGATTGTCGGCGACGGCTAGACGAAATCATCGGTGCTTCGTGTTCTCCGCTGTCGCCGTCGCAGATGTTGATCTTCGCCACGACGGCGGCGGCACAGAAATTCCTGCCGGTGCGCGGGCTGACCAACGAAATGCCGGCGGTGTTTTGCGGTCCGTGGGCGAATGTGGGCTGTATCTCGTTAGAAGGGATGCGAAAGCAACTGCGGCCGCTTTTGAGTTCCATTCGATCGCTGTTCTCCTATCAATCGGTGCTGTGGCCACGTTACGGATTTGGGTTAGGATACGCGCTCCACAACTACGTAGCGCGCACCGTGGATCCGACGGCTATCGACGCTTGCCGGCGTCGCATCGCGGTTTGGGCGGCCGAGGGTTCGCTCTTGCCGTTGGCGGAAGTCTTTCGTCGTCGCCTCATTTCTACGGCCACGAGCGCCGCCAAGAATGCCTTGCCGGAAAACTATGAGCGCAACCTGCGCAGGACCAATCAGTGGCTGTCGCTCATGGATTATTTCTGCGGCAATGATGCGACGCCCGAGCGGCAGCAGCAATTCCAGCGACTGTGGCAAGCAGCGGGACAGATTCGCAAATTCGAGGTCGCATTGCAAGAAGCGTGCGGTTGCAGCCTGGCGGAGTTCGAAAGCCAATGGAAAACTTGGGCTGCGACGGCAAGCTTCGGGCCGCCAACAGTACCGCCGCTAGCGATTGCCGAAGTGGCGCGAAACGAAATCATCCCGGTCATTCGCAACGCAACCGCTCCGTTGCAACGGCGGATCAAAGCCATGCGCATTCTTGGCAATTGCGGTTGGTCCATTGGCGTGGAAGTGCTGCTGGAAATGTTCGCCGGTCCGCAGCCCGATTTGCAACGCGAAGCGCTCGCCGCCCTGCGGCAACTTTCCGGCCGCCTGGGCACCGAACGCGCCGAAGATTGGCAACCGTGGTTGGCAAGTTTGCCGACCGCCGAAGACGACGAATCCCAGCCGACATCGTCAGAAGATAAATTCGGCCTTAAAACGGTCAGCTGAACTCGCGCAGAACCTTGCTCTTCGAAATGGCTGGAGCGATACTCCACTGGCTTCCCAAGGAACTGTTCGGGCACACATCTAATCGGTGGAGGTTTCCATGCGCACGATGGTCCTGGCGGCGTTGATGGCGGTGTTTTCACTGGTTGCGATGTTCACGGTTCGGCCACCGTCAGCCACGGCTGCGGATGACGGACCATATCATGTCGCAAAAACCTATCCGATCGGCGGCGCGGGGAGTTGGGATTATTTGACGGTCGATTCGCAGAAGAAGTTGCTCTACGTGCCGCGGACCACGCACACCATGGTGATCGACGCCAACACCGGCAACACGGTGGCCGACATTACGGGCCAGAAACGCAACCACGGCGTGGCAATTGTGCCGAGCGTCAATCGCGGGTTTATTTCCGATGGGAACGATGCAGCGGTCGTCGTGTTCGATCTGAAGACCAACGAAGTGTTGGGCAAAGTGACGGTCGACAAAGACGCCGACGGCATTATCTACGATCCGGCCAGCAAGAAGGTGTACGTGGTGTGCGGCACCGAGAGCAAAATGTTTGCTATCTCGCCCGAGGTCGATCCGAAAGCTGGCAAGCCCGACGCGGAAATTGCTTTGGGAGGCGAGCCAGAGTTTCTCGCCTCCGACGGCAAAGGAAAGCTGTACGTGAACCTGATGAACAAAGATCAGGTGGCCGTGGTCGATACTAAAACCATGCAGGTGGTCGATCGCTGGTCGGTGGCGCCGGGCGGGCAGCCGGTGGGCATGTCGATCGATCCGGAAAAGCGCCGGCTCTTTATCGGTTGCCGCAAACCGCAGAAGCTGATTGTGATGAATGCCGACGACGGCAAAGTGCTGGCCGATTTGCCGATCGGCGTGAGTGTCGATGCCACACGTTTCGACAACGGCGATGCCTTCGCCAGTTGCCGCGACGGCACGCTGACCGTGGCCCGTGAAACCGCGCCGGGCAAGTTCGAGGTAATTCAAACGGTGCAAACCAAGCCGGGCGCGCGCACGATGGGCCTCGATCGGCGATCGCACACACTGTATTTGCCCACGGCGGAGATGACCGATGCGGGCGGCGGCAAGAAGGCGGCCCCCAAGCCCAACTCGTTCATGATTATCGTGGTGCAGCGCAACGGGAACTAACGTGCAGAGACTAACTGCGCAACAAAGAGCCGAAAGGTCGCAGCGTTGATCTGGACTGGCGTTCGCGGGCTAGCATCTTTTTCAGCTCTCAAGCTTTTCGGCGATTCGCCGCTGCCGCGCGGATTCGCCGTCGCATCCACATCAGGCCGGCTGCACCGATTGCGAGAAGCACCGCGCCGGTTGGTTCCGACACCACTTCGACATCGCCGCTGCCGCTGCCTGTGGTTTTGAGCCGGTCGAGCAAGCCCTGGATATCGGCGTTGGTGACCTTACCATCGTGGTTGAAGTCGCCGAGGGCCAGCAGGTCGGAGCTGGACAAATTGCGACTGGCTTTGTAGGCCGTCACGTCGGATAGCGCGCCCAGCATGGCTTGAACATCGGCCGAGGTCACCAGTTCATCACGATTGAAATCGCCCAGCAAATTGGGGCTGGCAATGGCCGTTACACTTCGGTCTTCCAGATAATTCGTGCCGACGAACAAATTGCTGTTGATGCCGCGATAGAAGCCCCATTTAGGTCGGTAGTCGGTGGCGTCGGGGCGATAAACCGGCAGATTGAACAGGCCCTTGAAAGCGTCTCCGTTGAGCGAGGCTTCCACAAAGCCCGTGTTGTCGGTGGCCGTGTGGATGATGATATCGACGTGTTCCCAGGTGTTGGGCTGGTAGCTGAAGCTACGCGCTGTCGAGGAATTGGCAGCCGTGCCCGACCACAGCCGCAGCGTGCCAGTGCCATTTGTGCCCAGCGAGAGCGTCACCAGCGGCGCACCGTTATCGCCATCGGTGGCCTTAAGCTGAAAGATGTGGCAGAACGAACTGGTGCCGATGAAGCTGGGGTCGGTCCGGAAATCGTAAGAGTACTGAAAGGTTTGATCGGTCTTTTGATGGACGCCCAGGCCTTTAACTTCGGCCCGTTGGCGATCGTTGTTGGTCGTACTACGATCGCCGTCCCACCAATCGAGATTTGGCTGATAACGGAGGATGTACTTGAACAGGCCGCCCCCTTCGTCGACGATGTTCGTGAACGAATCGTTGGTGAAGGTTTGCGTCGACGGATGATAAAGAACGGTTGGCTCTTCCTTCCCCTCGAAGCTGCTGAGCGAAGTAGCCGTGACCAGGGTGGCGGCAGGGACTGGAGACGACATTACGGCGCACAGGGCAGCGGCAATGCATAAATGCAGAGCGTATCGGCAGAGAGCTGGCGTCAGCCCAGGCCTGTCGAATCCCAAAGATTGAATTAGCAAACCGCGCACAATATCGCCGCGATGTTGCGTGGTGTTGGCCACGGCAATCCCCCGCTGCAGATGACTTGGCCGACGCTGCTGCAAAAGAATTGTTAGCCTATTCCAATTTACTCGCCGCGGTCGGTGCCGTCCAGCAATTTGGAGCATCGATTACCGCGGTTCGGCATCTTGTTGCGTATCGGCGAACTTGATTTCGTCGAAGAAGAATCGTTGGAAATTCTGGCCGTTCAGGCGGTAGAGGCAGACGTTGACACTGGCCAGCCGGTTCGAGGGCTTGAGGTCGCCGTATTGTGGATTGGCTGGATTGTAGCCCACGCGGATGTGATCGAGCTTCAGTTTCTCTTCGTCGTCTAAGGTGATGATGACAGCGCCGGCCGCTGCGATGGGCGACGGCCGCACATGGATGACCCACCGCAGCCATTTGCCGGTTGTGACGGGGCCCAGATTGAAATACTGCGGCTGGCCCGGCGTGGTGTTCAAGGCATCGTGTTCGTCGTCGCGCAGCATTAGCGCAAAGTTGCCATTGCCGCCGGCGTCGGTCCAACCTTTGGCCGCACAATCTGTCGGGTTGACAATCACCAGCGCCACCGGCGGATGAAACGGCGAGCCTTGCCACCATTGCTCGAAAATGAGTTCGCCCACGTCTGGCAGTTTGTAACACGACGGATCGATCTTCATCGCAAAGCCGTGATACCAATCAACGGGCACAGCGGCACTTTTAACTGACACTTGCGGCGTGAACTTGTCGTGGCCGCCAACGCTATCGATTGAAACTTTATACGCGGCTTTCGTGGTGCCGATTTCATCGCGGGCGTTAATCTGAATTTGAATGGCCGCTTCGCCGCGGAAGTGTTCTGTGTTCGTGCTCTTTAGGGTGCCGACGAGCACCGGCTCGGCCGTGGTGCGCTGCCCCTGCTTGAACGTGAGCTTGTAGCGGTAGGTCGACGACGGCTCGGTGTACGTGCCATCGCCGGCGTTTTGTTTGAGATCGTACTGGACTTGGCCACTTTCGGCTGTGATGTGGGTAAATGTTTCCGCGCGGGCCAGTGTGGTGAAAAACAGCATAAATGCGACGGCTGCGGCGATTGCCGTTGATGGCCGGAAAGCGGCTTTCGAGATTGAGTTGGGAAGAGACATAGGCCTTCAGGTTACGCACGGCAATTCGTCAAGTCCAGCAGCAATTTGGCTCGGGAAATGATGGGTTTAGAAAATCGCATCTGTCGGGCGGAACTTTCTTGGAACCTGCGGCGTCCAATGTGACGAATCGCTGAACTCGCAGGCGGCTGCCATCAATCGATGTGTCAGCTTTGCCGCATTTTTTGGGAGCTTCCACCATGCGCTTGTTTCTTTCCATTCCACGCTTTACCCCGCGATCAGCCGCATTGGCTGTTTCGGCAGTCGCGTTTTCACTCCTAGCTTGCATCCCCAACGCCGCTTTCGCGCGGGTGAAACTAATCACTCTGCCGGTTCGTGAGCGGGTGGAAATCCAGCTCGACAATGCCAACGCCACGCTCGTGGAAGAAGAGCGGATTGTGCCACTGGTGAAAGGCGAGAACCAAGTCGATTTCTCTTGGGCCAACACGCAGATCGATCCGAACACCATCGTGTTTCGCGTGATTGGCCCGGTCGGCGACAAACCGCTGGACGTGAAAGTGCTTTCGGTCAGCTATCCGCCCAACGAAGCGGCGCTGGTCTGGAACGTGGGTGCCTCCGACTCCGGTTCGGCTCGCGTGCGGATTAGCTATCTGTTGGGGAATCTCACCAAAAGCTTCAACTATCGGGCGGTGGCCGCCAACGACGAACACACGCTGATGCTGTCGCAATACATGCGACTGCAAAATTTTGCCAACGAAGAATTCGGCAGCACCGGTCTCTGGGCCGGCTTCGGCCCACGGTTCCTGAAGCCGATTGGCATCAATGAAACCAAAGAGATGTTGGTCGAAAAATTCGACGCGGTGCCGATCCGCAAAACCTACACCTGCAATCCGGCGGAGTACGATTATCTGGATCGCGCCAAAACAAGCTGCGCGTGCCGATGCATTACGTGCTCAAGAACGACAAAGCGAATCATCTGGGCGTAGCAGCACTTCCTTACGGCAAAGTGCGCATCTTCATCGAGGGCAAAGGCGAGAATAAAGATTCATCAACGGCCTTTCTCGGTGAAGATTGGGGCAAATTCACCGCCATCGACGACGAGATGAAGCTGTATTTGGGCGTGGCCCAAGACATTGTCGTCAAACGCACCATCGAAAAGAACGAGAACAAACGGATCACTGGAAACCTGTCGAATCAAGAAGTGGTCATCAAGTACGAGATCGAAAACTTCAAGGACCAGCCAGTCACTCTCGATGTGGTGGAAAACCTCCGTCATATCCGCCGGGAAGTGCGTGGCAGTGACAACGATCGAGATGTCGATTGGGAATTGGGCAAAGACACCACCTTCGACGGCGGGCCCGACAAAGAGAAGAGCACCTCAGAGCAAGTGACGTTCCATGCCAAACTGCCGGCCCGCGACAAAGACGGTAAGGCAGAGAAGGTTGTGCAGAAGTTTCACGTGATCCTCAAAAATGAATGGTAATCCTATGCAACGGCTGTTCAAAATCATTGCCGCAATTTGCGCGATCATCTTGTTTACACGCTCGATGGCGCTTGCCGCCGGCGAGAATATCGATCTCTCGACCGTGCCCAAACGGAACACGGTGCAGTTGACGATCTATAACAGCGAGGATCTGACGCTAGTTCGCGAAACCCGCACGGTCACGTTCAAAAAGGGGATGAACCCGTTGCAGTTCTCCTGGGCCAACACATTGATCGACCCCAGTTCGGTCGAACTCAAGTTTCTCACGCAGCCCGACAAGCTCGATGTGCTGGACACCACGTTTCCGCACGACAAGCCGCAGATGTTGTACTGGAACGTGAAGAGCGATTTCGACGGCGAAGCCACGATTCAAATCACTTACTTCACCAGCGGCATCACCTGGAACGCCGATTACGTGTGCATTGCCGACAAGGACGAAACCAAGATGGGTTTCGAAGGCTTCGTGCGCGTCTCGAACAACAGCGGCGAGGAATATGAAGATGCACAAATCCGGCTGGTTGTCGGCACGATCAATCTGGTCGAGAAGATTGCGCAGCTGGCGCAGATTCCGATGAATGAAGTTTCCAAGCTTCAGGACGAACGACTCGGCCGACTAAAAACGGATGTCGCCCGCAGGGCAATGAACATGCCGGCGACTGCAGGGTTCGGCGGCGGCGCCGCTGCTTCGAGCCCAGCTCCAGAGGAAAAGCAAATCATCAAAGAAGGCCTGAGCGAATACTTCATCTACACCGTCGAAGGCACAGAAACTATTGGCAACGGCTGGTCAAAGCGGATGCGCAGCTTCGAAGGGCAAACCGTGCCATTCAAAATTCATTATCGCTACCGGCCGCAAGAGTATGGCGACCAGTTGGTGCGGATGTATCTGTTGGCGAACAACAAAGATTCGAAGCTCGGCACAACGCCGCTCCCCGATGGCATGGTCCGCGTATTCCGTGAAAATGGCCGAGATGGTTTGTCGTATCTGACGCAACAAGCGATCAAGTACATTCCGATTGGCGACAAAATCGAACTCAACCTCGGCCCAGATCCCGAAGTAATCTTCGAACTGATCAAAACCCGTTACTCGCGCGACAACATCTGGGTTCATCTTGACGGCAGCGACCGCTATCGCCAGGTCGGCGGCAATGAAGTGGTCCGGGTGGATCGAACCAGCGTGGCCGGTTGGGATGACCACATCGTGTTCGATCAGCGAATCCGCAATTACACGCAAAAGCCGATCGACGTGGAAATCCGCCGCACGTATCCCGGTCACGTCGTGTTCCGCAGCCAGCTAGAGCCAACACTCTTCGATTACCAAACCGCCCAGTTTCAAGCTCGTGTGCCGGCTGGCCAGCGGAAAGATCTGCGGTATGAACTTGTGCAGCACAAAGGATATAATGAAAAGCAGCACAATGTAACCTTGGAGCAAGCGGAGATTAAACCGTGATCGATGGCCGGATTGCATCGCTGCTGGGGGCATTCTTCCTGCTGTCCAGCCTGCTGAGAAACGGTGCAATCGCTGAAGATGCTGCCGAGAACCGGCACCCCGGCTTGAAAATCTCCGGCAATGTGGTCGATGCCAACACCGGCAAGCCAATCCAGAAGTTTCGCCTGGTGCAAACGGGTGAAGACGGCCCCGCTCGCCATTTGACGTGGCAATCGCAGTACCGCCAGCAATTCAGCCATGGGCATTACGATTTGCCGGTCGATGGGCCCTGGACGCTGACATATCTCCGTTTCGATGCAGAGGGCTATCGTCCGTTTGCCAGCGAGCCAATCAAGCGAGACGCGGGCGCAGTGACGCTGGACGTCAAATTGCAGCCCGATGCCGGCCTAGCGGGCAAGGTGCTTACCCCCGACGGAAAGCCGGCGGTCGGCGCTCAGGTTGCCATTTGCACTTGGACCTGCGAAGTCACCGTCGAAGGCGGCAGGCTGCGCCATAGTGGACATGGCCTCGAACTTAGCCCATTTGGGAAAACAGATGCCGACGGTGCATTCCGCATGCCAGCAGAAATCGATCGCTGGGTGTTGGTCGTGGCTCACGACGCTGGATACGCTGAAGCGACGTCTGCGGAATTTGCGAAGTCGCCCACAGTGCAACTCCGGCCGTGGGGACGGCTCGAAGTGAAGTACGCTCCCGACGGAAAACCGGTTGCGGACCAGCGGTTCAACGTTGGCGCTGGCCGTGGCGATGTTGAAGTGAACCTGAATTATTCCGAATCGCCCGTGACCGATGCCCAAGGGAAGTTTCTCGTCGAGCGAATGCCGCCGGTGAGTGTTTTTGTTCAGCCATTTTTCAAGACCAGGGAAATGGGGTCCGTCAGTCTGTTGCATTTCAGCGGCAACATTACGATCGAGCCGGGCAAAACAAAACGGCTCATTCTACCGCGACTGGGGCAAACCATTACTGGCCGCATCGCCTTGCCACCGGACAACCAGTTGACGATTGGTGATTTCGATTTCGATGTTTCAATATCTTTGAAAATGCCAAGCGTGAGCGGCTTTCAAGATGAGGTGCAAAAGGAATTTCAAGCTTATCGTGAGTTCGTGGCGTCGGAGGCTGGCAAGGCATATCGGCAAAGCATGATTCCGGTGAACGAGCTGGGTGAATTCACCATCGCGGGCCTGCCGGAGACGGAATATGTGCTGCAAGTCCGTGCCAAAGAGAAAAAATCGCACGCTGATGATCTTACCCGGCGACCGCTGGAAGGTTGGCACGCGCGCCGCGTCACCGTTCCGCCACGCCCGGTCTCGGCCGATTCGCTCGACTTGGGCGAGATTGTGCTCGATTTGAAAGAACAAAACGAACCGGTCGCGCCGGCGAACGTCGGACCATGAGCCAATTCCAACGACAACTGCAATGCTTCGTAACTGCGTCGATTGCGCTGGCGTGTGTCGTTCTTTGTGGTCGTTTTGCCGAGGCTCAAGTCAACAATGCCGGAACTGGTTCCTCGAAGCATGTTGAGTCGCAGGCGACGGGGCACCCAAAGGCTCAAACCGGCACGCTCACCGGCCGCTTTCGTTACATGGGTAGGCCACCCGAGCCAAAAGCGATCGACGTCAATAAAGATGCCGGGCTGCTGGGGCAGTATAAAATTGTCGATCAGTCGATGGTGATCAGCGACGACCGCGGACTGGCCAATGTCATCGTTTGGGTCCGCAATAAAGACATTCCAGCGCCATCGGCCGAAAAATTGGCGCCGGTGACGATCGAGTTCAAAGAGGGGCAGTTCTTTCCTCATGTATTGGCATTTCAAGCGCCACGGGAAGTAACATGTGCCGTCCATGAAAGTCTGGCAGTCGATTTTAATTATCAGGGAGCACAGTCGCTGTTCAACATGCTATGTCCCCCCCATGACGAGGTCAGCCAACAAGTCAAACCGGAACTCTCGCCGGCTCGTCTTATCGATAACGTTCATCCCTGGGCAAAAGCTTGGGTGTTGCCACTAGCGCATCCCTACGGTGCCGTCAGCGACAAAAACGGGTATTTCAAAATCGAAAACTTGCCGACCGGCAAATGGGAATTCCAGGTCTGGCACGAACAGACCGGTTTCTTACGGACAAAAGATTGGCCGAAAGGTCGCTTCACACTGGAAATTAAGCCTGGCGAAAACGATTTGGGCGAAATCAAACTCCCGCCCGCCCTCTTCCGCGACACGGTACACCCGGATGAACCGTAGTCTCTCCGACTGCTATACTGTGAGAAAGGACGCAGTGAGAATTTGAGAATTTAGGAGTTGCTTCGCCTATGCCGCATGTTGCACTGTTCATTCCTTGCTACATCGATCAGCTTTATCCGCAAATCGGCATGGCGACGGCGGAATTGTTGGAGCGCTGCGGCGTCACGTTTGAGTTTCCCGAAGGGCAAACCTGCTGCGGCCAGCCGATGGCCAACACCGGCTGCACCGAAGAAGCCCGGCCGCTGGCGGAAAAGTTTTTGCGGATTTTTTCGCCGTTCGATTATGTGGTGGCACCGTCCGGCAGTTGCGTAGCGATGGTGCGGCATCATTACGAGGAGTACTTCCACGGTGGACCGCAGGAGCAGGATTTCAAGCAATTGAAGACGAAGACTTTTGAACTCAGTGAGTTTCTCACCGATGTTTTGAAAATTAAAAATCTGGACGGCAAATTTCCCTACCGTGTCGGCCTGCATCAAAGCTGCCACGGCCTGCGCGAATTGCGGCTGGGCAGTGACACCGAGCTAGTCGGCAAACAGTACAACAAAGCCCGTTCATTGCTGGAAATGATCGAGGACATCGAACTGGTGCAACTGGAGCGCCCCGACGAATGCTGCGGTTTCGGCGGCACGTTTGCCGTGGCTGAGGAAGCCGTCTCTTGCATGATGGGCGAAGACCGCATTCACGATCACGAGCAAGCCGGCACCCAAGTGCTGACCGCCAACGACATGAGCTGCCTGATGCACCTGGAAGGCATGATTCGCCGCCAGAAAAAACCGATCCGCGTGATGCACTTGGCGGAGATTTTGGCGGGGCATGGGGTGTGAAAATCGAAATCGGCGACAAATTAGCAGCAGGTTTCGTAAGTCGGCGTTTTCGTCGGCTTGGCGAAGACGGGAATTGGATCTGCGAAAATAGCGTACAATACCCGTGATGCCTATAAAACGTTCGCCATGGGAATACCGATGAAACGATCCATACTCATCGTCATATTTTCGTTTTTTTCGTTAATTGCCACGGCACACTGCAGTGAGTACAGCGATCCATCTGGTTACTCATTCAGTTATCCTGAAGGCTGGTACGCCGCCGGAAAGCTGACCGGCATGTCAGAAAAGCTGCCGCGTGAACTAGGCGATTGGATCGCGAAAAACAATGTCGACTTGGATAAAATCAGCGTCGTCCTGCTACGTGCCGGTCGGGGCGATTTTCTTGAAAACATGAATGTTGTCGTCTTGCCGCAGGAAATTTCAATCAACGACAAGACGATGAAAGAGCTTTCGGATGAGATACCTCAGCAATACCATAACATGGGTGCGTCTATTGCAAAACTCGAGTCGAGCCTACAAAAGATCGGGGAGAATAATGCAATGGAACTGAATTATGAAAGCCACCTGCCGGGCGTACCCTATCCGTTGCGGCAAAGGCAAGCTTATTTTTCGGGTGGGGGGAAATCATATATTGTCACTTGCACAGGCAAAGCCGATGCATTCGAAAAATATTCGCCTGTCTTCGATAACATCCTTTCGAGTTTCAAAGTGCCACCTTCCAGCAGCACTGGCTTTAAAGGCGACCGGATCTTAATTCTGGCCATTGTCGGCGGGGTCCTTGGGCTTATTTTTGGGATAATCAAAAAAGTTCTTGGAAGAGCTTAGAGCACGGATGCTTAATTTGTGTTCTGTGGCCACAACGATTCGTGGTGAGATAGAAACGGTCGGCTTCGTGTTAAAGAAATGAACCACGCCACCCTCGCCGCCGATTTCGTCAAAGACCGTGAACGTGCCCATTGGCACGATACGGCACTCTGGTTTGTGCGCGAAAAGCGTGACAAAGCAGCGCATTCGTTGCCGGAGTGGGAGACGCTGCGCGAGACGGCATCGGAGATCAAAGCCCACACAATGTCGCGGCTGGCGGAGTATTTGGAGCGGTTTGAACGGCAGGCGACAAAACTTGGGTGCCAAGTGCATTGGGCCCGCGATGCGGCGGAGCATAACGAGATTGTGCTGAGCATTCTGCGGCGGCACAGCGTGAAGAAACTCGTGAAAAGCAAATCGATGCTCACGGAAGAATGCCATCTCAATCCTTTTCTGGAGCGGCATGGCATTGAAGTCATCGATACTGATTTGGGCGAGCGGATTGTGCAGCTCGATCACAAGCCTCCCAGCCACATTGTGATGCCGGCCATTCACATGAAGAAGGAAGAGATCGGCGAGCTGTTTCATCAGCATCTGCACACCGACGCCGGGGCGAGCGATCCGATTTATCTGGCCGAGGTGGCGCGGCAACATTTGCGTCACAAATTCATGGAAGCCGATGCCGGGCTGACCGGCATCAATTTCGCCATCGCTGAAACCGGCGGCTTCGTGGTTTGCACCAACGAAGGCAATGCCGATCTTGGCGTGTCGCTGCCGAAGCTGCACATCGCTTGCATGGGCATCGAGAAAATGATTCCGCGAGCGAAAGATTTGGGCGTGTTTTTGCGACTGCTCGCGCGCTCGGCCACGGGACAGCCGATTACTACGTATTCGTCGCACTTTCACGGCCCGCGGCCCGGCGGCGAGTTGCACATTGTGTTAGTCGATAACGGCCGCAGCAAACTTTTGGGCAGCGACGAATTTCGGGGCTCTCTCAAGTGCATCCGCTGCGGAGCATGCATGAACACCTGCCCTGTGTATCGCCGCAGCGGCGGGTACAGTTATGAAAACACGGTGCCGGGGCCGATCGGTTCCATTCTGGCGCCGGCTCGCGATCCGGCGCATTATCACAGCCTGCCGTTTGCGTGCAGTTTGTGCGGATCATGTACCGATGTTTGCCCGGTGAAGATCGACATTCATCATCAGCTACTCACCTGGCGGCGCGAGCTGGCGGTTCACGGTCACTTGCCGTGGACGAAGCGGATGAGCATGAAAATGGCCAGCCTGGTGCTGCAGACCACGTGGCTGTATCGAACCCTGGGCTGGCTCGCCCGGCGAATGGTGCCTTGGCTGCCGCGATTTATGGTCTACAATCGCTTCAATGCCTGGGGGAAACAGCGCGAGCTGCCGCCCATGCCGCGCAAAAGTTTCCGCCAGCAATACGCAGAACGATATGGCCGATCCAAACAGCCCGCAGAGCCGCGACAGCCGAGCGGAAATTCTCGCGGCCATTCGTAGTCATCAGCCGTCGGCGAACGAGTTGCCCTCGCTGGAGAAGGATTGGATCAAGTATCCCGATCGGCTGGCGCAATTTGCCAGTGTGCTGAAATCGATCGGCGGGCAGTGTTTTGCCGTGGCCGATGTCGCGGAAGCCAACGCGCGGCTGAGTGAGATTCCGGTTTATCGCGAAGCAGAGCAAACGATTTCGCTAGTGCCGGGCATTGGCCAATCGAACGTCGATCTGGCGAAGATTGCCGATCCGCATGAGCTAGAGCCGATTGATTTCGCAATCATGCCGGGCCAATTCGGCGTGGCCGAGAACGCCGCTATTTGGGTGACCGATCGCAATTTGCCGCTGCGGGCTCTGTATTTCATCGTGCAGCATTTGGCGCTGGTGATTCCGGTCGGCGAAATTGTGGACAACATGCATCAGGCTTACGAACGATTACAATTCGATCGGGCAGAGTTCAGCGCCTTCATCGCGGGCCCATCGAAAACGGCTGACATCGAACAATCGCTGGTGATCGGAGCGCACGGACCGCGGTCTCTCACCGTGTTTGTGATCAGCGCGCAAGCCGCTAGTTGGTTAATGCACAGCGAACATATCGTCCGTTGAATCGACAGGGAATTCACTCTCCTGCCAATGCAAATGACGACTGCGGTACATCGACCACTCGCTCAATGCGCGGTCGACAGCAGCGGCAAACCTCTTGGGAGAGTGCGGCGTTTCGGTATCCGGGTTCGTGGGTTGGACACGAGAGAATGACTGCGACTTCAGGCCGATTGAAGATGTACTGGCGGTCAGGCTGGCTGACGAAAACTCGATCGAGTTCGACACGCTCAGCAACGACTTTGCTTGCGGGAAAGACTCAGTTTCGGTAACGGCTGGTTGCATCAACGTCGAAACGGTTAACACAGTCGGATCGGCCGTTGGCGAAGTTGCAGGGCCAGTTTCGGGATCATCCTCACTCGCGCTGCTGCCACTTCCGCCGCCCAAACTCCCGCTGCCGGGGCCAGCCACTAAATCCAAGAGTGGCTGGAGATCGCGGTTGTTGATCAGTTGGTCGCCGTTGATATCGGCAATGAATGTCAAATCGATATTCGACAAGCTGTGCGTCGATTGATAGCCGGGCAAATTCGTTAGCGCACTGAAAAACGGCGCAATGTCGTTGGCATCGGTCGCGCCATCGAAGTTGAAATCGCCGCGGTCAACATTCGGCACCACGGCCGAAACGTAGAAGCTGAAATCAAAATCGCCGCCAGGCATTCCGTTGCCGGAATCGCCTGTCGTCACGTTGTCGATCCATTCGCCGTCCAAGGCGTGCGTGGCTGCATCGCTGATTGTGCTGCTGGAAAGCTGCAGCAGCAGTTGATCGGCAGGAATGGCGGAAGCCAGCGTCCAGGTGGCGGTGTGCGTAACGGGGTCGAACGTGAAGCTCGTCGGATTGTAAAATGTCGACGTGCCTGTGCCGAACAGCGACAGATCGCCCTGGCCCACCGCCACATTTTCGCTGAATTGCACGCTTACCTGATTGATGTTGCCATACGTCAGTGCGTTGAGCTGACCAGTTCCGGTGGGAATCGCGTACCCGAACTGCGACGACCCAAGGCCTAACGACGCGAGGTAATCGCGATAGCTTTGCGCCCAGCCGGTGCCGTTGACAAACATTTTCGACACAGTTGGCGCGACCAAATCGACCTTGCCCGGCGTGGCGGCGGCTCCGATCCAATTCGTCGGCTCATCGCCATAGGTGGTCGCCAGCAACCGCGTGAGTGACTGGCCGTTCTGTTGATTCGGTGAACTGGGCCATGGCGCGGAATTGCCGTAGTTCACTTCGTCGATCAGCACGTACGGCACGATCGTCGGTGTTTCGGGCGCGGGTGCGTCAGGCCGCATCAATTGAATTCGCTCCCCCGAATTATCGAGCAAGCCTGAGTAACCGCCGACCAGCTGCACTTCGGGGCCGATGCCGTACGCCGTGTGAAACGTGGAAAGCAAACTCGCATTGGCCGGATTCGTTGGATCGAAATGTACGACAACGAGCGTGCCATTGGGCGCGATACTCGTCCCGGTTGGGAAAGTAAAGCCAAGACCGTCGATCTTCCACGGCACTTCGCCGACCGTCGGATACGTGTTGGAAAGCGGAACTGCCTGATTCGTGAGATTTGTAAGCTCCACGAATTCCAAGTCCGGATTGCCGCCAGTCGGATTGTACATCACCTCGGTAATCGCCACCGGTCCAATTCGCGGACCGCTATTGACGGCGCCCAGGGTGACCGACGACATTGGATACAATTCGCCCGTGCCGTTGGGCCAGCGACCGAACGACTCGCCATTGATGGCGGCGATTACGTTTAAGTGTTGTTCGAAACCCTTGAGTGCGCCGGAGCCATCGACCGATGTCAGCCAAACATCATCCCCCTCCGACGACAGACCGAAGGCCACGTTGCCACCAGTCGGCGATGGCGGATTGAATTGTGTCTCGTCGAAGACCAAATACTGACCAGCGCCAATGACCGTGCCGGCCGGGATTTTGTACTTTTTTAGATTGTCACTGCTGTCGCTCAAGTACCAGCCGGAGATATCGATACTGCTGGCCGTCGTGTTGTAGAGTTCGATCGCATCGACCTGCGGTAAATCGGTGTGCGTGAGCACTTCGTTGACGACCACATTGTTCTGCGGACCAATTCCCGCCGTGCCGGGCGTGCCGGTGTATTCGTAGCTGGAACGCCAATTGGCGGGCGACGTGGGATCCGCTAGTGGATTGATCATCTCTAGCGAACTGCCCTTGCCATCGGCCCGGCCGGGCCACGGATCGGTATCGTCGTAAGTGAAGTCCTGCAACGTTTCACCAAGTGGACCGATCAAGCGGACTTCTTCGCCGGCATTGTCGAGCTTGCCCGTATAAGCGCCAGGAGCGAGATTCACTCCCGCACCAAACACCGACTGGAACACCGTTCGATTGCGTGCGATGACGATCCGCTGGCCTGCGTCGAGCATCAGCGAACTGGTGAATTGATAAGTGATTCCGCGATCGATCTTCAGCCCATTCAAATCGACGGCCTGGCTACCGGTATTTACCAGTTCGATGTACTCCATGTCTTCCGCGTCGGCGACGCCGGCCCGATCGGCCGGATGATAATACATCTCGGAAATTCGCACGGGGTATGGCGTGGAAAGTAGGAACACGGCGCTCACCATGGGACTCCAATTGCCCGAGGCGTCGCGAACTCGGGCGATCACGTTCGTCGCCGCATTGATGGTGATTGTTCCCGCGTACGTTTGAGCATGTCCGGTGTTGATCGCGCCGCCAGTCAGTCGCGGATCCGTTCCATCCAGCGTGTAGTAAATTGTTGAGCCCGCGGGACCGCTCATCGTCAATTGAAATCCGGGATTCACCGTCGATCCGTAGTCGCTGAACGTTGGCGCCGCTAAGGACGGCAACCAGCCGTTGGCAATGAATTGATTGATGACGACTTGGGTGCGCTGTGGGAAATAATTGTTGAGCAGGTTCTGCACATTGTTGTTCCGATCGGCAGCCGTGTATGGCGTGGAGGGATTCCGGTTATCGCCCCAGCGCGCCGATTCGCCAATGATGGCCACATTCAATTGATTGGCCCGCTGCGCAAAGTAGTTGCTCGCCACAGTCGGCGTAAGCAAACCGCCATTGAACATCAATCGTTGCACTTCATCGGCGAATTGCAGCTTGAATTCCGGGTTGACCATCAGCCGTTGGAAAACTTCCATCGGGCCGCCAGTTTCGTAGTTCTTGATAGTGACGTTGTCGCTAAGATTTTCGAGCGAATGTTCGGCATCCCAACTGTGGTATCGCCACATACCAGTGCCGCTTACTCGATCGTAGCTTACGTACCAATTGTGCACCGCGGTGGTGGAAGCCCAATCGGTATTGCCCACATAATAGTTGATTACCATGTAGTCGATCAGGTTCTTCGTATCTAGCACGGCGGCGACGGCCTGATAGTTCGCCAATACGGTCATGTCTTTGCGGACATTTGTGAGAAACGCCGCATAGTCTGGCACCGCCGTTGTACTGTTATTGACGGGCGTATTGGCGGTGTGTTTCAGGATGTCGTAGTTGTCGTTGTTGTCGCCTAAATACGATGAGGCGAAGCGATCGTCCGGTCGTTCGTGAACGTAGTACACGCCCCAATACAGACCATTTATATAGAGTTGGACATACGTGCCATGGGGAGCATATCCGCCGGCGAGGTTCTGCAAATCGGCCACATATTGATCGACGACGTGCGTGTCGCGACTGCGCTGGGTCGCATCCGGATGTGTCCAAACGTTGTTTGATTCCGCGTCTAAAATTAATGTGTTAAACGAGCTGGTTGCGCCTGGTCAAACGTCGGATCTGTGAACAGCGGGAAATCGAGGGTCGTCGGGCCGTAGGTATCGGTGAATTTGATGCGAAACGAGAGTTTGTCCTGCTTCCAACGGTCATCGCTCGTACCACCTTGGATTTGAATGGAATCGTTAATCTGAAATTGGCGGCTGCCATCGGCATTGAAGAACTCGGTAGAGGCCGCCTTCGGAACGCCGGACCCCGAAATGTATATGCCTTGACCGCCGGTGCCGAACATATCGGCCCACGGCAGGGTAATCGACATCGAAGGAATGGCCTGCATCGCCGCGATCATTTGGCTCGCATATGTCGGATTATTGACGATATCCGGGTCCATTTCCCAATCAGGACCGGCCTGTCCCCAAGTCGCATAGCTCGGCAGACCGGCTCCGGTCTGATGAATGACATCGTTGAGATAGATGTACGATTGCGTGTCGACGTTGCTTGGCGTGTAGCCAGCCTTGAAGGCCGCGGCCCGCAGATTGGTGGTCGTCGTGATGTGGATCGGCCCGTTGTATACCAGCCCGGTCGTGGCCGTTGGCGTGCTGCCATCAAGCGTGTAGCGAATTTGTGCACGGCCGTCGTCGTTGAAATCGACACATCGATCGGATTCGTGTAGAACCCGCGATCGACAGAGAATTTCGTGTCGGCAACAAATCCAAGCGATGCGTTGTTGTTGGTTGCCCCAGGCGTCGGTGTCCCCATGAAGCCGACAGTGGGATCGCCGGTTCGATTGGCGCTCATGAGTGGATCAATCAGGAAGTCAGACGTATTGCCAGATTGATTTAGCCCAACAATGGCCAGCACGTTGTTGCCATTGACTAAGCTGCCCACAAACGTTGAGACATCAATCACTTCGTAGACAATGGATGAGGCGTCAGGATGCGTTGTCGACGCCGAGGACGTATATATTGGCGTTCCAGCAGGGGCGTTGCGGCGCAATCTCGGTGCCATTCAAATAAGCAACGAAGCCATCGTCGTAGCGAATTTGCAATTGGAGCGATGTCAGTTGATCGACGTTAGATTCCAAAAATGGTAATCGCAAATAGGCGGCATACCCAGGGCCGGAGCCCGAGGTCTTCTTCATCAGTCCACCAATGTTGGTGGCAATGTAGGGGGTGTAGTCGGTACTCGCTGTATTATCATCGTAGCCGACGCCGACCGTGCCCGACGTCCATGAAGAATCGTCAAAACCGATGTTTCGCCAAGTGGCATCGTCTGCACTCGTGGTCGGCACTTTCACGCGTACCGGCGCATCTTCATCGACGGGCGATTCGCTGGTGACCGGCGAAGCGCCAAGACCATAGGAAACATCGTCTAATTGTGCCGGATACGGATTAAACGCGTACGCCACAGAATGGTCCGGCATATCGAGCGCCAAATAGCCGCCGTTTTCGTCGATGGTGAAATTGGTGTGCAGCTCCTGGCCGGCGACATGCCGATCCTTGCCGCTGGCGAAAATCGTCAGATATGCGCCCGCCGCCAGGCTCACCGAGGGCAACTGCCACTTGGTCGGATTGCTGGCGTCATTGGTGAGATACCAGCCATCGAGATTTACGGCCGACGCGCTCGTGTTCTTTAGCTCGATCCAGTCGGAATGGTCGCTGTCTTGATCGACGATGCCAGAGGCGTTGTGTGCCAAAAACTCGTTGATCACCACGCTCGCGGCCAGGGCCCAACGCGGCTCAAGCGATTCGAATGCCGAATTCCTTCCCAAAAACAGATAGCGCCGAGGCGCGCGGGTACTGCGGCGTTCAGGTGGATGCCGTTTGCTATATCGCGCAAAGAATGATGTGAGATTTGCAGCCCGCCGTCTGCCATTTCTGGCGACAGCACTGCGCCGCGACCTCCGCCCTGCCATTGTCCCTCCTCAGCACGCCCAAAGACCAGCGGAACAGATTCCTGTCTTGGGGCCCCCGAAACGTCAGGTCCAAAACGACCTAACCAATCGCTAACAATTTTAACAAGCCGTGCGGCCGGGGTAAAGCAAATTGCGACTCGGGCACTCATGGTTCTACGGCACACAGCGAAACAAAAAGGCGATCGGAGGCCGGAAGGTCCGACCGCCGATCGCCGGTGGTTCGTGAGATTTAGGGCCTTTCCCGATTCAATCTACTTCTCTTCGACCGGCTTTCCTGCGGCATCGAATTCGACTTCCGCTGTCTTCTTGTCGGGCGTTTCGATCGTCACTTCGTAGCCGCTGAGCTTGTCATCTTTCCACAGCTCTTCGCACAGCTTGACAACGCCTTGTGGATGCTTTGCTTTTGCAGCTGCGAGTACGGCCTTCGGCAGATCTTGTTCGGCAACTTCCTTTTCGACCAGCAAGATTTTGCCTTGCGGATCAAGGGTCACGTCTATGTTGTCTTTGCCGTTTTTGATGCTGACTTCATAGACGGTCTTGCCATCCTCGTCTCCTTTTTCCGCGGCCTTCAGTTCAGCCAGTGCGTATTTTTTCTTGATGGCATCGGCGACTGGCTTGGGAAGCCGGCCGATCTCGATTTTGTCCGACTCCTCCGCTGCTGCTGCCGCCGGTTCGACAAATTCCGTTTTGCCATCGAGCTTGAAGAGCAATTCTATTTCCTGCTTGTCGGCGGTTTCGACCGTCACTTCTAAATGGTCGGGAGTCTCTTTCTTGTCCTTAACGATGTTCACTTCCATGACGATCGTAATTTTGCCCTTGGGATATTTGGCATCGACTGAGGAGGCTAGCGCCTTAGGATAATCTTTTTGCGCGACTTCCTTCTCGACCTCCAAAACCGTACCGTTTTCTTTGATGTCGCTCTCGAACTTGCGTCCCTTTTGCGTGAGTTCTATATCGTAGACGACGTTGCCGTTGTCCGTTTCCTTTGCGGCGCTGGTAATTTCCAGACCGGGGAAGCGAGCCTTGAGCGCCTCGGACACGGCCTTCGGCAATTCCGAGGGTTTGACTTTCACCTCGGTGGGCGCCGCTTTCTCGGCAGGTTCAGCGGCTGCCAACAGACCAGCGTACGTCGTCAGCATCACGCCGACGAGGCCAACCCAGGTAATTTTCATCACGCTCATGATTCATCCTCCCATTGCGAATAGACCAAGTGTGGGTGAGTCGACGAACGATCGTCTTTTTGAAAGTCGTCGTTGCGGCGTTAATGCGGCGATCTTACTAGCAGAACGTAAAACGCACGTGAAGCCGCAATAAAATGTTCCTGATCCGGCAGATAATTGCGTTTTCGCAGTCTGCGAAGAGCAAAGATAAGAACAAGTTTATCTTGGGCTCAGTGATATTTCATCGAATACGAGTATAGTGTTTGATATCCACATCGATCGCTCGTTCCGAGCCAGCGACGTGTTGGAGAAAGTGTGAGATGGCATTTCGCATTCTTATCGTTGAAGACGATGCCGAGATCGCAGAGTTCGTTGCACAAGGCTTGCGCGAGGAAGGCTTCGTCGTCGAAAGAGCCGCTGATGGTCATGAGGCAGGTCACGCGCTGCGCACAGGCTCGTGGGATTTAATCATTCTCGATTGGTGGCTGCCCGGACCGAGCGGGCTCGATCTCTTGCAGCAATTCCGGCAGTCGGGAAAAGCGACGCCCGTGCTGTTTTTGACCGCCCGAGATGCCGTGGCGCAGCGTGTTGAGGGTTTAAGTGCCGGAGCCGACGATTATCTGTGCAAGCCCTTTGCCTTTGAAGAGCTGCTGGCCCGAGTGTACGCACTTTTGCGGCGGCAACCGGGGTATAATGGAACGCAGTGGCAACATCACGACGTGGTGGTCGATCTAACGACGAACCGGGCCGATCGCGCCGGCCAGGCGTTGAACTTAACCGCGCGGGAGCGGGCGCTCTTGATGTTCTTCATGCGGCATCCTGGCGAAGTGCTGTCGCGCACCCGACTATATGAACAGGTGTGGGAAGAGCAATACGACGGGCTCTCGAACACGCTGGAAGTGCACGTCATGGAGCTGCGTCGCAAGTTGGAAGCGTTTGGTCCTCGGCTGATTCACACGGTGCGCGGACGCGGCTACATGCTAGGCGATCCGGTCGTCGTCGAGAAAGCATGAAACTCACTAATCGACTTTCGCTATTCTTTCTGGCTGCGCTGGCCCTGGTGCTGGTGGGCTTTTCGCTGACGATGTACTGGCTGGCACACTGGCATCTGCATGCGCAGATGCAAAGCCGCTTGGAAGCGAGCATGAATACGCTGCTGGCCGCAACCGAGGTGCATTCCGACGGCATCGAATGGGAACCGCTGGGCCGTCAGGTAGCGTTGGGAGACGATCCGTCGCCCGATCAAGTGCGTTGGGCGGTTTTTAATGCGGATGGCAAATTGGTCGATTGCTCCGCGAATCTGGTTGGGCCAGAAACCGCTGCCTTGCGCCGCGATGACGATTGGCGACGCATGGTCCGAGTAGTTGCCATCGAACCGTCCGCAAGCGATTCCGACGAACTGCCGCCCGCAATCGACGGTTTGCCGCAAAGGTTGTCTATAGGGTTTTCCATCGGTCAAATTCCCAGCGCCACACGAGTCCCCGCAAATCAATCGGCCGAGAGCAAACGGCTGTGGTTAATGGCCGCCGTTACGCCACAGCCCGTGAAATCAGCGCTGTGGCACCTTGCTCTGGCGATGTTCGCCGTTTCGGTCGCCATTTGGTTAACTGCCGCGCTCTGGGGACGTTGGCTTTGTCGCAAGGCACTGCATCCGATCACTCAAATGGCGACCTCCGCCCGTGCGCTGCGGTTGCATCCAGAGGCGACCTCGTTTCTGGACGTCGCGCCGACCAACGACGAATTGGAAGACTTGGGCAAAGCCTTCAACGAACTGTTGATCGGGCTGCGAGAAGCATTGGAGCGCCAGCGGCGGTTTACGGGGGACGCGTCCCATCAGCTGCGCACTCCGCTGACGGCCATGTTGACCTCAGTTCAAGTTGCATCACGACAGACCCGCACGCCGGCCGAATATCAGCACGTGCTTGACGTCGTGCGACGCCGCGGCGCGCAATTGCAACAAATTATCGACTCGCTCCTGCTGCTGGCGCGGGCCGAAGCCGATGCGCCGTTGCCCGACACGGAGGAAATCGACCTCAACGAGCTTTGCCGGGCACGTGTGGCCGCATGGAACGATCATCCGCGGGCCGGCGATTTGTTTTTCCGGTCCTGCCAGACGGCATTTCCCGTCGTGTTGGGCCAGCCGGTGCTGTTGGATCAGATCGTCGGCAACTTGCTCGATAACGCGGCGAAATACAGCGATCCCGGCACGTCGATTAACGTTTCGGTGGAAGTGAATTCCGAGGAAGTGATCCTCACCATTTCAGACCAAGGTTGCGGAATTCCGACGGAAGAGCTTTCCCATATCTGCGAACCATTCTATCGCGCGGCTCAGGCCAAGTGGAACGGAAAACCGGGTGTTGGACTCGGGCTAACCGTTGTACAGCGCCTGATAAAAATTCTGGGCGGCCGGCTGGAAGTTCAAAGCGATGTGGCCCACGGCAGTCGCTTCCGAGTATTATTTCCGCGCGTTTCAGACCCTCTGCCCCTATCAGCCGATGCCAATCACGAAGCCACTGAAACTCCTCGCCAGCTACCTTGCAGCGCCAAATAACCAACGGGAATTAACAGCCGTGTGACCAGCATATTGGCGATCAACCCGCCGATCACTGCGATCGCCAGCGGTTGCTGCATCTGAGCGCCGGGCCCCATGCCCAGCGCCAGCGGCACCAAGCCAAAGATGGTGGTTAAGCTCGTCATCACAATCGGGCGAAACCGAGTTCTCCCCGCGCGCACCAGCGATTCTGCCAGCGGCAGGCCCGACTTTCGCAGCTGGCCGATGTACTCGATCAAGATGATGCCGTTCTTCACGTCGAGCCCGATGAGCAAAATGCCCCCCATGTATGAGGAAACGTTGAGCGGCGTGTGCGTAATCCACAGCGCGAACATGGCGCTGGCCAGCGAGATGGGCTGCGTCAAAAAGATCAACAGCGGCAATGTCAGGCTGTGAAATTGGAAGCCCAGCAGCAAGAACACCAGGGCGGAGGCCACGACCAGAACCATGGTCAAACTGGCGAACGTGTCTTGTGTTGCTTTGTAGCTGCCGGCCAGTTCCCAGCGATAGCCCGGCGGAAATTTGATTTCACGCAGCCGCTTTTCCAGGTCGCGATTGATGGCGCCTAAGTCTAGATCGCCCGGCTCGGCGGTCACGGTGATCACCGGCTGCTGGTTTTCGCGCCAGAACTCGTTCGGGCTGCGGACCAGTTCGATTTTCGCCAATTGCCCCAAAGTCGCAAATGGTGGAGCCGCTGAGACCGAACTTGTATTTGACGCCGCCTGCGCAGAAGTCGCGTTTGTCGTCAGCGTTGCATTCGACAAACTAATCGGCAAGCGCTCCAATTGCTCGCGATCGTATCGCACTGCGTCGGGATATCGCACGCGGATATTGGTCAATCGATCGCGTTCGGAAATTGTGCCCGCCACCTGTCCGAACAGCGCCGCATTCAGCTGATTTTCGACGTCTTGCACCGTCAGGCCCAACCGTGAAGTTTGTACGCTGTCGGGCCGCACCATCAAATCGGGGTTGCCCAAGTGAACGTGAGCATTCACTTCCTTGAGATCCATCGCTTCGGCTTCTGCAGCAACTTTTTTTGCCAGCTTCCGCAACTCGGACTGGTCGGGCCCAAAAACTTTGATTTCAATCGGCCGTTGCAAACCGGCCATGTCGTTCAACTGATCTTTAATTAAAGGCAGCAACTCCAACGTTTCCAATTCGGGCGCTGCTTTCCTGATATCTTCTTCCAGCGAGTCGAAAATCTCTTGCATCGAACGCCGCTGACCAGGCGGTTTCAAACTGACGAGGATATCACCGCGGAACGCCTCCGTGACGAACAATCCGTTCTCGGCCCCGGTCCGGCGAATGTAGCCCGAGATGTCGGGGCACTCGCTCAGCACCGCCTCCACGCGGCGGAGCACTTTATCGGTCTGCACCAGCGAGGTGCCGACCGGCATTTCATAGTCGAGAATGAAAGCGCCCTCGTCCATGTCGGGCATAAAACCGCTATCCAAGTGCTGGAATAAGAACCAACCAGGAACGATCATCGCCAGTGCCAGCAGAATTGTCAGCCGCGGGGCGCTTAACCCGACGCGCAGCATCTTTTCGTAACCACCTGCCAAAAAGTTGTAGATTGGACCTGTGGTTGGCATCGGTCGCCGGGCCAGAAACCGCGAGGCCAACACCGGAATAATCGTCAGACTAACGACCATCGACACCAACAGCGCGATTGTCAGTGCCAAGCTCAGCGATTGGAAAAACTGCCCGACGACTCCGTGCACAAACGCCAGAGGCACGAAGACCAAAATGGTCGTCAGTGTGGAGCCGATTACCGCGCCGCTGATTTCTTTGCTGGCCTGATCGACCGCCGCATCGCCAGATTGCCCTTCGGCCAGATGCCGCGAGATATTTTCGATTACGACCACGGTGTCGTCGATAATCAGTCCAATTGCCACGGCCAGCCCGCCTAGTGACATCAAATTCAGCGTGTCGCCGGTTAGTTTCAGAAAGCCAAAACTGATCACCAGGCTGAGCGGAATTGATAGTGCTGCAATCAAGGTGGCCCGAATGCTTTTCAAAAACGCCAATAGCACCAGCACGCTCATGGCCCCGCCAATGAGCATGGCATCGCGGACATTGTCGATGGCCGTACGCACCAATTGGCCCTGATCGTATACCGGGGTAATGCTGATTCCCGGTGGCGCGGTTTTGCGGGCTTCCGCCAGAGCGGCATCCAATTCGTGGGAAACCGCCAGCGCGTTGCCACCTAACCGGCGGAACACGGTCAGCGTCACGGCATCCTCGCCGTTGCAGCGAATCGCCATGTTGCGATCTTCGTGCGAAACGATGACCCGGCCAATGTCGCCTAAGCGGATCGATTGATCGTTCTTTACGGTTATCACTCGGTCGGCCAGCGATTGAGGATCGACCGCCTGACTGTCGCTGAGCACCTGAAACTGTGTGGAACCGCGATCTATGCGGCCCACGGCTTTGAGTCGAGTATCTTTCGCTAGATGATCGGCCACGTCGCTGATCGACAGGCCGGTTTCCACCAGCCGCTGCGGATCGACTTCCACCAGAATTTCGCGCAGATCGCCCCCTTGTACGGTGACGTAGGAAACATCGTTCAGGCGTCCGATGCGGGGCCGAAGGTCGTAGTAGGCGTAATCATGTAAGGCAGATGGATTGCTGCCGCCGGTGACGACAAACGAAATGATGGGAAACACCGACGGGCTTTGGCGTTCGACGATGGAGGAAGTCCCCGGCGGAAGCTGAGCTTCGATTTCCGCCATTTTCGCACGCACGTCATTCAGCGCCTGAACCATGTCGGTTCCCGGGCGAAATCGATCTTGATATCGGTCGCCCCGCGAACAGTTTTCGATTGCAGGCGGCTTACGCCCGGCACAATGCTGACGCGCTCTTCAACGGGCCGTGTAACTGTGATTTCCACGTCTCGAATTCCCAGCGCCGGTGTTTCCACGATCACGGCGATTTGCGGAAACGACACCTCCGGATAGATACCGCTGGGCATTCGGAACATCGCCACAAGACCCCAAGCGGTGAGCAACAGCGTGGTAAGCACGATGAGCCCGAAATACGGTCGGGCAATGGCGACCAGATTACGGCCGCCGCTTGCAGGAGGCTGAATTCCCGCATGCGGCTTTGCGTGAGATGATTGTGCCGCAGCGCCGGATTTGTCTCCGTCGTGCGCAGGTGATGGTGCGGCGGCGAAATCTTTGGCGGAAGGCGACTCAACCGGCACGGCCGAACCCGGAACAATCGTGCTCACGGCGCGCCTCCCTTAGACGCTGACGCGGCTGATGGCTTAGCGTCACCCTGGACACCTTTTTCGGCGTTCCCTTTCGATTCGTCGGCTGCTTTGGCTTCCTCCGCGGATTTGGCCTCTTCGGCCGATTTTTCTTCCACTTTCACTGCCGTGCCGTCCGGCAGATTGTAGCCCCCCTCGACAATCGCCAATTCGCCGGCTTTGGGCGGCTCTTTGATATCGACCCCCGCGATTTCCACCCAATGCTTGTCGCGAATTCCCAGGTCCGGTTGCACTTTGACCGATTTACCATCGCGAACGATGTCGATTACCATGCCATCGCCAACGTCGAAGAGCGCGGCGATCGGCACGGCCAGCACGTCGGTCTTTTCGTTGACGGTGATGTCGACCGAAACGACTTGCCCCCCCGCGAATCGACCTTCCAAGTTGTCGATCACAATTTGCACTGGCAAGTTGCCCGTTTGCGAATCGGCGATGTGGCCGATGAAGGTCACAGTGCCGGCCACAGCATTGTCGTCCGGCGGCCCTTCGTCGTCGTCCGCGTCGCCAGCAGGTTTCGGCCTCTGCGCTGCCGCACCGATGGAAACATGGACAGTCTGCCCAACTGCTACTCGGCTGGCATCGCGCGACGGTAACCAAACCACCACAGCCAACTTGCCGATGTCGACAATTTCTGCGATGGCCGTTCCTGGCGACAGCGTTTGCCCCAGCTGACAATTCAAATTGTCGAGCTCGCCGGCAATTGGCGATTTCAGTGTGTATGAATTCAGTTGGGCTTGAGCCGACGCGACCAAGGCCTCGGCTGTCTTGATGTGCGATTCCGCCTCGGCGACCGCCTCGGCACGTGGGCCAAGCTTCATCACTTGCAACTGAGCCTCGGCCGCCTCTTGCTGCAACTTGGCCTGCGAAACTGCAAGGTCGGCCTCGTATAATTGCGAGGGTGGAATCTGTTGCTTTTCCAAGAGCGGTCGCAACCGATCGGCCGCCGCTTGTGCCTTCTGATAGGCCAGTTGAGCTTGGTCGATCAAAGATTGCTGGCTTTTCAGTTCCTCCGGCCGTGGCGGCGCTTTAAGCAGAGCCAGCGTGGCCTTAAGGCCGTCTCGAATGGCAATCTTCTCGGCCAAGTTCGCTTGAGCAACTCGGGAATCGAGCTGCACAATCGGCTGGCCCTCTTTGACCATATCGCCAAGCTTCACGAGCAGCTTCTGCACTTGCCCTTCGACGGCTGGAGTGAGCGTAGCAATTCGATCCGGCAAGGCCTCGCAGCGCCCCAGCCCGCTGACGGTTTCGGCGATGGCTCGCACCTCCAGCGGCTCGGCCCGGACGGCCAGGGCATTTTCTTCTTCAGCCGAAGTGTCGCCTTTCGGCGCTTCGGCCTGAACGGCCTTGCCAGCGCAGCCGGCAATCCCAGCTAGCATTACCACGACTGCAAGGCAATACATTCTACTGATCATTTTAACACGTTTCATTACATGCGGACGGGTTACCGGAGGCAGATAACGCCCCAGAAACCACGCGTTCTAAGCTGATTGATCGCCAACTCCAAGTCAATCTGGGCCACCTCGATTCCGCAATCGGCAAAGTCGGCTCGTGACCGGCAATCCTGGCAAACTCTCTCAGGCAAAGCGCACAAGATCCCGTCTACAGCCTACCAAACCCCGCTGAACAAGCGATGAATTCAGGATAATTTCCAGCTTATTCCAGCCGACTGAACCACGCCGCTTTGAAATCCTGCACGATCGGCCGCCGGGCCGTTGGAAACTGTGCGGATCAGTAAAGCTGCGCTGACGCCACAGGGCTGACTTGCGAAAGATAAACCCTTCAGGTCTGCCAATCGTTGCCGCCGATACAACCGACACGATGCAGGAAGTCTTCTTGGTGAAAAGAGTTCTACTCACCGTTGCGGTGGGCATCGCATACCACGGGTTTGCGCCGCTGGCTTGCGCAGACCATCACCATGCCGTTCCAGGTGAAGCAGGCCAGTGCAGTCCAGCCCTTGCCGCCGATTGCGACTGAATCGCAACCGATCGCAACAGTCGATACGTCCCCGGGCCTGTTGCAATCGGAATCCACACCTAACGGGCAATCGGCGGAACGTCTTCCCGCTCCTCCGCCGGTGCCGCCACCTGTGGCTCGATCTGGCATAACCCTCGATCAATTGGAATCGATGGCCATGGCCCACAACCCCACGCTGGTGCAAGCCTCGGCTCGGGTCGGCAGTTTGCGTGGCGCTTGGCAGCAGGCCGGTTTGTACCCGAATCCCCGCCTTACCTACAAAGGCGACGAAATGGGCGATTCGAACACGGCTGGCTTCCAGGGCACTTCGGTCGCACAGGAAATTGTGACCAAACACAAACTTGCGCGGGCACAAGATGTTCTCTCGCAGCAGGTCAATCAAGCCATTCAGGATTACGCCGCTCAAGAGTTCCGCGTTCGCAACGATGTCAAACTGCGGTTCTACGAAGTGTTGCTAGCCCAGCGGGCTGTGGAAATCAATCAGGAAATGGAACGACTCAGCCGCGCCACCGCCGAAGCCGCCGATGATTTGTTCCGCGCCAACCAGGTGGCCCGCAGCGATGTTTTACAAGCTCGCGTGGAAGCCGACACCGTGCAGTTGCAGTCGGTCCGGGCTCGCAACGCATACGAATCGGCCTGGCGACGGCTGGCTATTGTGGTTGGCATGCCGGGGATGGAGCCCACCCCGCTTGCCGGCGATTTGCGGGAAGGAATGACCAACACGACGTGGGATGATGCCTGGAATCGGCTGGTTTCCACCAGTCCCGAGCTGTCGGCGGCCCAAGCCAAAGCCAGCGCAGCCCGCGCGGCGATCTCGAAGGCGGTTGCCGATCGCTGCCCGAATCTCGACGTCGAAGTTGGGTACTCTCACGACAACTCGACGGGCTTCGATACGGCCGGCGTTCTAATCACAATTCCTGTACCGATCTTCAACAAGAATCAAGGCGCCATTCGGCAAGCTCAACAAGATCTGACGGCTGCCCAGGCCGACGTCGATCGTATGTCGCTCGAGCTGCGCAATCGGCTGGCGCTGGTGTTTGAACGCTACGCGAACTCCAAGGAGACGGTCGATCGCTACGAACGCAGCATTCTGCCCAATGCCAAAGAGTCGGCCGATCTAACTTCCGCTCGCTATCGCGCCGGCGACGTAAATTACACCGGCGTGCTTGTCGTGCAGCGCACCTACTTACAAACGCAAATTACATATCTCGATGCGCTCCGCGATCTGCGGGAAACCTCTATCTTGCTCGACGGCTTGCTGCTGTTCGACAGCCTGCCCGGACGTGGCCCGTAGCGCTTGATCTCGTGACCGCGTTGATTAAATGTCGCCGCTGCGCCGCCGAGAATCATTCACGTGCGCACAAAAATTCATTTCTCGTGGATACATGCACCCCCCGCGAACCGTCGGTGTCGGGGGGTATCGATCGCAACAACTCCCTAAGAAAACCGCGTTCTCAGCCGCACAATTTGGCCGGCGCGGGGGGTAGCATGTATCCATCACTTCGCCCACGCTTATCCACCGAGCACAAGAAACGACCCATGCCGATGTACAAGTTGCGCTGCTCCGAAGCGGCGATGTCCTCATCTTCGGGGGGTATCGTCACAGAGCGTCGTCCGACCGTCTCGATCGGGAATGTCGGCCCCGTTATGGCACGGTCTCCTGACCGTGCCATAACGCCGACCGAAGGTCTCAGACGTTGGGTAGGCCAGGGGACTGGCGTTCGATTCTGGCACGGGGTCGAAAGGCGCGCACAACTATGACCCACGCACAACTGTGAGGACAGTCCTCAGCCCCGCAAAGTCCCGATCGGCACGGTCGGGCATGTGGCGCGCAGCATTCCGCTGGCCACGGCCACGGGGCCAACCGTGACTACGGCATAATTCTATGATTTGAATTGCCAAAGAGCGAATGCAGAAGTCGCGACCGTAATTATAGTGTATATCTGTATAAAAATCAATTGCGCATTTGGCCAGTCGAGGGACTCAAATCACGCCGCCCTCTACCCGCCCAGTTTTCGCTTGGCCAAACACAGCCGCTCGCTATGCAAAGATAAATTCCGCTTCATTAGTGCCAGATGACCGCTCCGGCAGCTTGTTTCTTGCCCTGACGGCCCGTACGCTGGGGGGATTCTGACCGGGCGCATCGCGGTACGTCGAAACACATCGCAGTTCATCGAAACGGAGCTCTCCCATGTATTGCCGCTGCACAGTCGTTCTTGTCGTCGCGCTGGTGGCCTCGTGGATAGTTGTCGGTGGTGAAGTGTCGCCCGCCCAGGCTGCGGCGCCGGAGTTGAAAGTGGTCGACACAATTAGGCTGGGTGGCGCGGGACGCTGGGATTATCCGTTTGTCGATGCCGCTGCGCAGCGGTTGTATGTGGCGCGCGGCACACGCTTGCAGGTAGTCGATCTGAAAAATGGCGCGGCCGTCGGCGATGTCACCGGGTTGCAAGGCAGCCACGGCACCACGGTCGTGCCCAACAGGAACTTGGGCTTCGTGACCAGCGGGCGCGAAAATGCCGTGGCAGTGTTCGATCTGGCAACATTGAAAGTCAGCCAAAAAATTAGCACGACCTCCGGCGGTCACGGCAACAACCCGGATGCCATTCTGTACGATCCGGCCAGCCAGAAAGTGTTCGTGTTCTGCGCTGGCGGCGATACGGTGGTCATTGATCCGGCGAATCTGGATGCGCCGAAGGTATCGATGTTCTGTGCTCCAAAGCTGGAGACAGGCCAATCCGACGGCGCCGGTCATGTGTTCGTGAATTCGGAAGACAAAAATGAAATCGTCGTCATCGATAGCAAGGAAATGAAGGTGACCGACCATTGGCCGATTGCTCCGACCAGCGCCCCCACCGGGCTGGCCATCGACGTGGCGCATCACCGACTGTTCTCGGCCGGCGGCAACGCGAAAATGGCGGTGGTCGATACAGAATCTGGCAAAGTGGTCGCGACGGTTGACATCGGCAAAGGAGTCGATGGCTGCGCGTTCGATCCTACACTGGGCGTGGCCTTAAGCGCCAACGGCGGCGACGGCACCACCAGCGTTGTCGCAGAGAAATCGCCCACCGAATTCGCGGTCGCCCAGACACTGCCCACGCTGAAGACCGGCCGCACCATTACGTGCGATCCCAAGACCCACCGCTTCTATATTCCGGCCACACTCCCGGCCGAAGGCGCCACCGCGGCACTATTCGGCATCGTCGTCGTCGGCCCGGTAAAATAGGACGGTGTTCAAAACGTTGCCTTCTACGGTTTTGACGGCGGGGTGCCAATTGCAGTACGATTGTGACACAAGAATCCACGTCGCATTCTTGGGCACACGCTATGAAGGCTATTGGCGTCATTCTGCTGATCATCGGCGGAATTGGATTACTCATCGGGGTAAGTAAGGACACAACCGTCGAGAGTAGTACCTCGTTTGGTCGAATTCACAACATAGGGCTGATGTCAGACAAGCAGACGACGTTAATCGTTTCCGGTTGTATTGCGATTGTAGGAGCAATCCTTACCGGATTCGGGGCCGTCGTCGAAGCCAACGCAAACAAAAGCGGACCGACGATTGAGTCTGAAATCGAACGGCAACGAGAGGCAAGCCGAGCGGCATTACAGCAACTTGAAGCGAGCAGACTACAGCGCCTCCGTGACCAAGCAGCGTTGACGGCTGGAATCAATCGCGAGCGAAGACGTGAAAGATGGATTCGGCGTCGCGCTAAAATTGCTAGGTTCCCGGGCCGTGTGGACTCTGCCCTACGAAACTGGGTTGGGCCAGAAAATGTTCTTCTATATCGGTTCCTGCAAGTTCTGATATATCTAATCCTGCCCCATGCGTTAGTCGGCATCGTCGCGGCGATTTGCGTTTGAGCCAATAACCATTCGCGAATCCGTGAGGTGGTTTCACGGTCTGACGGCATCTAGTTCAGCCTTGGCCTGTGTGACGCGCTGCTGTTGCTCTGTTAGGAGTCTGTCGAGTGCCTGCATTTTGGAGCGTGCAGCAGCTTATGCGATTCGCGCATCGTCAATCTTGTCGTCGGGCATCGCGCGGATGTAGCTCTCAAGTTCCTTGAAATCGAGAACGTGTGTGTTCCTGTCGGCGACGGTAAGTTGATGCAGCAAGGTATCGGCAGCTCTAGATTCCGCAACCTCGCGCTCGGCCGAAATGCGATCTAGTTCTCTTTGCTCAAACTCGTAGACTTGGATCAACTCTGCCCGCGATTGCACGAACGGCTTGGCCGGTTGAACTTTTTCGGAGCAACCGAAGATAAGCACAGCGGCGGGAAACAGCAGCAGCTTTTTCATTGTTCCATTGTCGATCGCGGCCGGCGGGTCTAGCAAGCTGCACAGCAGTCAATCTGTTTCTGTCCTAACGCGCCAGTGCTCGCGGATTATTACTGTGTTGGTTTGCAATATCGAATTAGCTCACGTCTGCCGAACGCTGGGGGCAACATGTTCTGTGTCGACGGAGCCTCCAAGCGTGAAGCACAAGCGAAACCAGCGAACGGGCTGGCTATCGTGGCACGATCGCCGACTGAGAGAAAAGCGCGAGAATTCCAGGCTTATCGGGGAATGGCGGGCGGTTTCCATGCCTTGATCCAACATAGCGCCGGCATAGCGCCTACTTTTTGTGGTCCCTCTTCTTGGACAAACAACGTTGTTTTCTTCGGTGTTTTTAATGGGCGGTACAGGACTCGAACACCATGCGGATTTGCCGAGAGATAGTGCAACTGACCCGACCGGCGGCGCACAGGACGGCGCATTTCCGAATGATCCCGACCTTGCCGCCGTGGTCGATGCGTGGCCGGCGCTGTCGGACGTAACCAAGGCGGCGATGGTGATTTTGGCAACCGGGCGGAAATTGTTAAATTGATTCTTGCTCGGGTAGCGATTCGCTATCGCTTACAACCCGCCGTCGTTTTGGGCTCACCTGCGAGCGGCGGCGTGGTTGGCCCGGCACAACAGGAGAGCATATGAACATCGACGAAGTCCACGCTTCCGTGAAGTCGGTGCTTATGCTGCGAACTTCGCCCAAGAGATTCTGGAACGCGAGCCGGCCAATGTCAGTGAAGAGCACTTGCGCCGCGCACTCGACAAGCTGAACGTATCTTTGGCACCCTTCGGCGAGCTAGCGGAGCACGTCGATTCGCTCTTGTTGCCGTTTCGCAAATCGTGCGGCAAAGTCATCCACGTGGGCGATCGACCATTCGCATCCTATCACGACGCGGCCTACTGGTATGCCGGAGAATTCGGGAAGCGGCAGCGTGGTATTTCGAAGATGGACGATTGCCGGATCATGGTTTGTTCGCCGTTGATATTGAATGGCTCATACCACGTCTCGAAATTGAACGGGTTAACATCGGGAAGCCGAACAGCACCGCTGTATTGACCGCAAGCGGTATCTCAAATGCCGATGGTTCTCTTGACGAGCGAGCCGCTGCCGCAAAATTCCTGCATCCAGAATGGACCAACAGAGAAGTAGCGGAAAGTATTGGCTGCCATCCCAAAACTTTGAACAAGCCCAACATGGGAAAGTTTAAGTTGGCCAAAGAGGCGATCGACTCTGGCCGCGAAGAACTACCCAAAGGCAGCAAGTACAACGGAAACGTGGACGCTTTCGAAGAGTAGCTTGGCTACCTTTTTGGCTACCACCAATTTATTTCTGCCCGGCATTTGCCGGGCATTTTGCGTTTTCGGTGGCTACCAATTGGCTACCTGCGTCCAACTACATGGACGCGACGAAAACAATCACCGACGCCGATTGCCGCAACAGCACAGTCTTCTGGTTTGTGCGACTCGAAAAGGCCCGCGAGCGGCAGGACCACGAAGCCGCGGCCGAGGCAATTCGCGAGTTGCTCCGGCTAGGAATCAATTTGCGATTCGCGCCACTGAGAGGCCACACGATGATTGTCGCCACAAACAACGGCACACCCAAACTGTTGCTGACGCTGCCCGAAGCCGCCGAGGCTTAGCGTGTGCGAGCGTACAGTATCGCGGCTGATTGGCCGCGGTGAGCTGCCGGCCGTGCGCATCGGTCCGCGTGGCGTGCGCGTGAGCGTGACGGCGCTCGAACAGTGGATTGCCCAGCGGCAAACGCAGGAGATCACCAAATAATGAGCGCGGGCATGATGCCGACACTTTCCGCCATCGACACCGCGCGCGGTACATCCGCCGCGGCTGGCGGCCAATTCAGATTCCGCCGCGCAAAAAGAACCCCGGCCGCAATGGGTGGCAGAGTCAGCGCGTCGCCGAATCGGACCTGCGCAAGTATTTTCGCGCCGACAGCAACATCGGCGTGCTGAATGGCGAGCCGTCGGGCTGGCTGGTTGATATCGACTTGGATCATCCATTGGCGGCGAGTTGGCCGACGATTTTCTACCAGCGACAAAATCGGAATTTGGACGAGCAAGCGCACGGCGAAGCCATCGGCTGTACGTAGTGACAAGCCCGGTCGAAACAATCCAGCGACGCGTGCCCAAGCGGAACGGCAAGGCACCGATGATTTGCGAGCTGCGTTCCACCGGCACGCAAACGGTTTTCCCTGGCTCGATTCATCCAAGCGGCGAGCGTATCGAATGGCACAATGACGGCGAGCCGGCTGTCGTTGCGCCCGGGCTGCTGACCGCTGCAATCGAGGCGCTTGCCATCGAAGTTGAAAAACGCACCGGAGCAACAAAGTCGGCACCGCACTGCAATGGCCATGATGTTCCGCTACCGGCTGACGTTGCGGATCGTGCGCGAAAATATCTCGCCAAAGTTCCACCGGCGGTAAGTGGTCAAGGCGGCCACGATCAAACCTTCAGCGCTGCTTGTGTGTTGATACAGGGTTTCGCGCTTTACCGCGGCCCTGTGCTCGAGCTGCTCCGCGAATGGAATCAATCATGCCAACCGCCGTGGTCAGACACCGACTTGGAACACAAGATTAAAGATGCGCTCGAGCAACCGGGCAAGCGTGGTTATCTGCTGGGCGGCGATGGCGAGCACAAGGCCAAGCGCCAACGCAAAGCCAAGCCGATCATCATCGGCGAGCCGGCATCGCTCGATTTGCGGGAAGCGTCGGCGCGGACCGATATTTCAAACGCGCGGAGATTTGTCGCCAAACATGGCCGCGACGTTCGATATTGCGACGAGTGGAGCAAGTGGTTTGTCTGGAACGGCAAAGCGTGGCCGATTGATAACGAGCGGCGCGTCGAAGCGGCGGCCAAGCAAGTGGCCGACGAAATCTGGCGCGACGTCGCCAAGCTGTTGCCGGAAGTGGACCGCGACACCGGCGACGAGCTGGTTCGATTTGCGCGCAGCACGGCCAGCAGTTGGGGCATCGGTGCGATGTTGTCTCTGTTGCGCAGCGAACCGGGCATTCCAATTCAACCGGACAAGTTGGACACCGACCCGATGGCGCTGAACGTGCAAAACGGCACGCTCGATTTGCGGACCGTTACGCTGCGGGAACATCGGCGCGAAGATTTGCTCACCAAGATTGCGCCCGTAGCGTATGACCCGACTGCGGAGTGTCCGACCTGGCACAAAACCGTCAGAGAGATTTTCGCCGGCGTTGAACGAATGATCCAGTACGTTCAATGCCTGGCCGGCTATTCGATCACCGGCAGTGTCCGCGACCACGTGTTGCCGTTTCTCTACGGCGTCGGCGCGAACGGGAAATCGACACTGCTGAACTGCGCTGCTGGCCATGCTGGGAACCGACTACGCCGGCAAAGCCGCACCCGATTTGTTGCTCACCAAGAACGGCGAAACGCACCCAACAGAGTGCGCCGATTTGTTCGGTAAACGATTGATTGCCACGGTCGAGGTCGAGGACGGCCGCCGCATGGCAGAATCATTCATTAAAGAAATGACCGGCGGCGATCCGCTCAAAGCCCGTCGCATGCGCGAAGATTTTTGGCAGTTTCTACCGACGCACAAAATCTGGTTGGCAGCGAATCATAAGCCCGTCATTCGTGGGCAGGATTTTGGCATTTGGCGACGCGTAAAGTTGATTCCGTTCAACGTGCGGTTCGAGGGGAAAAATGCCGACACCGCGCTGCCGGAAAAGTTGCTGGCCGAACTGCCGGGAATTCTAAATTGGGCGCTCTTGGGCTGCATCCAGTGGCAAGCCGACGGTTTGGATGAGCCCGACGAAGTGAAGGCGGCAACCGGCGGATACAAGGCCGCTATGGACACGCTGGGGCAATTCGTTGGCGAATGCTGCAAGTTGGCGCCGGGCAATGAATCAAAAGCGTCGGACGTGCGAGCGGCCTACGAAAACTGGTGCAAAGCGAACGGGGAGAAACCCGTCAACGGCCGACGGTTCGGCGATTATCTGTCGGATCGGGGAGTGACAAAACGCAGAAGCGACGGAGTTCACTATGAAGGCATCGCATTGGTTTGAAACCGGAACAGTCGGAACAGTCGGAACAGTAGTTCCGGTTAATTGCGTTGCGCGGTGCGTAAGGCGCTTAACCGGGAAATGGCATTGATTGTTCCGACCGTTCCGGATCGTGAGGCACTGGAATGACAACGCAACACCCGCTTGCCGAATCCGAAACTGCCACTGGCGTTCAACCGCCGCCGTGCTCTGCGTCGTCCGTAGTCCTATCCAGACCCGAACACCGAATGAAAAACCCTGGCGTGATAACGACTTGCGACAATGGCAATTCTCAAACGGCGCAGATTGCGGTGCAAAAACCCTCAAAAACGTCGGGGAAACCCGGGCGCCGACGAAGAATCGAAACCGAATGAAAACCGGGTTGGGCGCGGTCCGAAGCTGGTTGACCGTGGGCAGCTTGCCAAAAGGTGCCAGCTACGTGTCGCCGGATCGTCGGCGAGTTCCGCCGTCAGATTGAAAACGGCGTCCTAGCCGTAAGTGGCGAGCTAACCCCCTTCGCTTCCGCGTTGTGCCAGAGTGCCGCGCGGCACGAAGCCAGGGCACTACTGGCCTCCCGCTGGCTCAAACGCGAGGGCGAATCGCTGTCGCTGTCGGAACGGCTGCAACTGCTGGCCACGATCGGCAACGCCACAGATTCACGCGATAAGTGCCTTGAAAAGCTGGGGCTGAACCGTTCGGCGGCGCCAGCAAACCCGTGGGACGCCATTGACCGCCAGCAAGCCAATGGCCACGAATCAATCGTTGTTGCGATGCCAAACGCAACAGACGGCAAGCCAGAGGCGGGAAATGGCATAGATTCAACTGTTCACTATCCTACCCAAACCCACAAAGGGGAGGGGTGAGCTAATGGCGTCGATGAAACCATACCGGCGACCTGACATCGTGCTCCGCCGGATGCCATGCAAATCGTTCGTGCCGTGCTGGCTGCAAACGCTCCGGGAAGAGCGTAAGCGGTATCGCCTGGAAGCGCGTCAACAGCAGAAGGCGGCGAAAGCATTATGACCGACCATATTCGCCGATTTGCTCGGGACCCGGTGGCGTTCTTTGCGTCGCTAGAGATTCCAACGCCGCGCGGACCGCAAATGCTCGGGGAATGCTGGGCCGACTTCCAGCGGACAGACTTCCAAGCGTTAGCACCATCGCTGTTGGCGCTGGCTAATGGCACGGCGCCGCCTTGCAATCGCTTCTGGCAAGAAAGGTGCAAGGGATCGTCCAAAGACGGAGACGCGGCGGCAATGGCCCTTTGGCTGTTGGCGTTCTCGCCGCGCAAGTTGTCGTTGCAGATTTGCGCGGTGGATAGTGATCAGGGCAATCTCGTGAAGCATGCCGCCGACGATCGTTTACGGCTCAATCCGTACCTTTACGGCCGTATCGAATCGCAGGCCAATCGGCTCATCAATCCGACGACAGGCAGTGTGTGCGAAACGATCTCGACCGATGTCCCCAGTGTGCATGGCCAGCGACCGGCGATTGTGTTTTTTAACGAGCTGGCGCATTTCGCAAATCGGCAGTTTTTCGACGCCGTTTTGTCGAACGTGGCCAAGAATCCGAACACGTTGTTATGCGTTCTCACTAATGCCGGCTGGACGGAGTCATTCGCCTATGCGTTGCGAAACGAAGCTGTCGCCTCCCCGCGGTGGTATTTTTCGGCACAGACGAAACCGGCGCCCTGGATTAGTCCGGACGATGTCGCCGAGCAAGAGCGACTACTGCCGCCGGCGATGTTCGCACGGTTGTGGCGTGGGGAGTGGAGCTCTGGCAGCGGCGACTTGCTATCCGGGAGTGATCTTGAAGCCGCGATCATGCAACCGCCGTCGCCGCATTTACCTGCACCGGGCCCGCTAACCGCACCGCAGCCAAACAGCACATACGTTATCGGCGTTGACCTCTCGATAAAGCGCGACCGTTCCGCCGTCGTTTGTTTGGGCCGGGATCGGCGCACAGGCCGGGTGCGATTGGCGACGTGCCGAAGCTGGAAGCCCGGTATAGACGGCAAGATCGACCTGCTCGACATCCAAGCTTTCGTCGAGAAACTGGCACGCACCTTCCGCGCGACCGTGGCCTTCGATCCGTATCAAGCCGAACTGCTCAATCAGTATTTGCAGCGGCAGGGTATCCGCACGCATGAAGTTACGTTTCAGGCTTCGAATCTAACAAAGATGGCAAGCGTATTGATGGAGAGTTTCAGGGATCGAACTATCGATTTATACCGCGACGAAGAGCTCCTCGCTGATTTCCGTCGGTTGCGTCTGGTCGAAAAAACATGGGGGCTGAAGTTGGAGTCAGCCCGCGACGAAACCGGTCACGCGGATTTAGCAATTTCATTTTGTGTAGCACTCATGGTGATTCGTGAGATTCCGCCGTTAAGTGGCTTGGCTTGGGGCGGAGTTATCCAAACACGTAACAATATCTACCGTCCCGCCGGCACTGGTGAACAAATGAACTATCTCAACCCGTTTTCACGAAAGGTTTGAACATGACCGACAGCGACATGCTCGAAGGCATTAAAGCAGCCGAAGCAGAACTAGCCAAAACGAGTCCCAAAGCCGCACAGGCAAGTCGAAATCATCCGTCGCAACATCGGCACAACCGATTTGTTCGACACGCTCTGTCGGCTCAGCCATGAGAATGACAGGTACCCGGGCACATCGGACGCCAAAAGTCTCGCGTCGAAGCGTCGTCAACACGCTGATTGGACCCGGGCTGAATTCCCTGATCGGTTCGGCCGGCGATGGGCTCCCTTTGAGTATCAAACGCAATTGCTATCTCCAAAATTTTCAGCTGATGTCGCTGGGGGCCGACGTCGCCGAATCCGCGGCAGCCGCCGACGAAAAACTGGTGGATCAAATCTTCCACAAGCAGACGACGCCGCGCGCGCGACCGCGGCAGCCGAACGGAAAGCAGAAACGGAAATGCTTTTCGGCAAAAACTTTCGCACACGGCAAATGACGCAGACATTCAATGGAAAATAATTTACCCCCACCGCCGACAGCCGCTGAAGTCCAACAGTTGCTGGAATTGTTGTGGCGCATTGCGCTCGTTCATGTTCAGCAGCCGGCTGATATTTCAAATGCCGACCCCTGGTTCGACGAACTTCTGCGTGCTGCATTCCGGCGCAAATTTCGACGATCACCGCCGCGCAGAAACGCAAGACCGAACCACGTAACCGCACTATCCGAATTCTCGACACGATCCCCCCTCTTAAAAAGGTTGAAAATCATGCATCACGACGAAAGCCCAACCGACCTGGAGCGTCAATCCGCAGAATTTTGCTTTGCGGTGTTCGCCGCGCGATGTTGGAATTCCTGATCGCGCCAGACTCGCCGAAGGTCCGCGACGAGCATCGCCGCCAGCGAACGCTGCTGGAAACATTTTCCGCCGAATTCAAAAAATCTCCAGCAGTGGCAGCGGTATGCGAAGTTACTCGCCCGGCTGCGAGCTGCGCAGGAGAACCTGAAAACCGCCCGATTGCATCAAACGGATGCCGAGTTGCAATTCACGTTCAGCCGTCGGCAACGACGACGAAGCGGAAATCGAAATCGAACGCACCGTCATGGAAAACCACCAAGCGGCCGTGACCAAGTTGGAGGCGGAAATTGACGCGTTGAAATCCGCCGTGACCGCCGCGTATGCGGCATCCCGCGACGCGTTCAATGCCCAGTGGCGTGAATCCGAACAAATCCGCCACTGTCGAAACCAAAGCCGCTGTGCAAGCGGTGCTCGATAAAATCAACGTGGCCATCAGTCCACTATTGGACGAACTGCAAACTGGCGGTCGAATCACCCAGCCAGCGGCCGCAAGGCGATTTGCTGGACCTTGCCGACACGGCGCTAGGTGCGCTGCCGCCGTTGGAAGTTGTGGAAGATGTTTGCGAAGCCAGTCCCGACGATGACCCGGCAGCCGCATCCGCTGGCATTCAGCTCATTAGAAGAAATCATGTTTACCACCGAAGAAGCGCTCAAGGATGCTTTGAAGCTCGCTCAAGGCGTTGCTGAAAATGAGAACCCGAAATCGAATACACAAGCGCACGTGGCGATGATGCTGGGGGTGAGCCGAATCCTTCTGTTGAATCTTGGCTGGCTAGAAGCAATCGACAAATCTGTCAATACTTCTAAACCCGATGCACGAGTCAAAATAAACCCGGTTCAGCATCCTGAAATCGTGCGCGCGTCGAATCCGGCGAATCCCATACACTCGCACAGCAGGCCGGCGCAGCGGTCAACGTTTCTGGCAAGTTGGTGGATCATGCGGCATTTACCAAAATTGGCAAGCACCATTTGCGCAGGATGAGCGCGGCGGGGTCGGTTCGACGTTTGATACCTGGAAAAAATGAAGTTGCCAGCCGAACTAAAACCCGAAGCCATCCTGGCCATCATCGACACCCGTGAACAACGGCCGCTGGATTTGTCGCCGCTGAAAACCACGTTGGGCACGTTGGCCACGGGCGATTATTCGGTGAGTGGCCTGGAGCACGTGGTCGCCGTGGAACGCAAGTCGCTGCCGGATTTAGTTGCGTGCGTTGGCGTGGAGCGGGAGCGGTTCGACCGGGAAGTGCAACGGCTGCTGGCGTATCCGGTTCGGGCTTTAGTTGTCGAATCGACCTGGCAGGAAATCGAGCAAGCCCAATGGCGTTCCAATGTTACGGCGAATGCGGCTGTCGGTTCGCTGTTGGGCTGGATTGCCGCCGGCTTGCCGATTGTCATGGCTGGGGACCATGCCCGGGCCGGTCGATTCGTCGGCCGGATTCTCTGCATCGCAGCCCGGCGGCGCTGGCGGGAAGCCCGGCGCTGGCGGCGGGAATTGTGAAAAACTGAAACGGCCACAATTTAAGTGATTGCAATAAACGCAATCCATCGGTACAATTCAATCATGGCTATCGTCTTTCAGCGAACAACTGCGGCGTGCAATCAGACTTTCTGGGCTATCGGTGTACGCCATTGCGAAGGCGACTGAAATCCCGATGTCGCAAATGTCCCGGTTTATGAACGGACAAGGGCGGCTTGCAACAATCTAACATCGACAAGGTGTGCAAGCTGATCGGTGCGCGGTTAGTGCCCGGCAAACCCAAGGTGAGCAAACCCCAACGAAAAGGCAGGTGAGCAAATGGCGTCAATCAGTCACGATGGCAATGGCTTCCGCCGGATACTATTCAAACTGGCCGGCAAGCGGTCTGCGATCCGGCTGGGCAAGATGAGCTTGAAAGCTGCGCAGACGGTCAAGGATCGAATCGAGGCGATTATTGAGGCCAAAGCAGTTGGCCGGAGTCTCGACGCCGAAACGGCCAGCTGGCTGCGGGAAATCGACGACGATCTGCATACCAAGCTGGTCAAGGCCGGCTTGGCGACGGCTCGGCAATCGGCGGAGCAATCCACCCTGGCCGTATGGATCGACCGCTACATGGCGATGAAGGCCAGCAACTAAGGCCAGCACGCATTTAGTCTACGGCCACACCAAGCACTGCCTGACGGGATATTTCAAAGCCGATAAGCCCCTCGCGGAAATCTCCGCGTTTGAGCGCAGGAATGGCGGACCTGGCTGGCGGACAAAAAGAAGCTAGCCAAAAACACCATCAACCGGCGGTGCGGCATCGCCAAACAGTTTTTCGGCGGTGCGGTTCAAGCCCGCGTGATTGCTGCCAATCCGTTCGACGGCATGATGGGCATTTCCAAGCAAGTGAATACCGATCGGTTTTATTTCGTCAATCGAGCCGATTCCCAAAAAGTGTTGGACGCCTGCCCCGATGCCCAATGGCGGCTGCTATTCGCTCTCAGTCGCTACGGCGGGCTGCGGTGCCCATCAGAACACCTTGCGTTGCGCTGGGGTGACATCGACTGGGAGCGTGGCCGCATGACGGTACACAGTCCGAAGACGGAGCGGCACGAAGGCAAAGCCAGTCGCGTGGTTCCGATCTTCCCTGAGTTGCGACCGCAGTTGGAAGCCGTTTTCGACGCCGCTGCGGAAGGAACGGAGTTTGTTATCACCAGATACCGCGACAGCAATTCAAACCTGCGCACCCAACTAAACCGGATCATCCGCAAGGCTGGGCTGACGCCGTGGCCCAAGCTATTCCAGAATCTCCGCAGCACGCGGCAGACGGAGTTGGCCGAGAAATTCCCGTCGCATGTTGTGTGCGCCTGGATGGGCAACAGCCGTGAAGTGGCCCGCGAACATTACCTGCAAACGACCGATGAGCATTTCGAGAAGGCGGCGCACATTGCGGCGCAGTCAGGAGCGAACCAGACCGGACCAGAGGGTACTCAAGAAACTCCCCAAACGGAAAAGTGCTTTACAGTCGCCTCTAGTCAACTACTGTCCGCCTGTACAGTGGGCGGTACAGGACTCGAACCTGTGACCTTCTGGGTGTAAACCAGACGCTCTAACCAACTGAGCTAACCGCCCCGGACGCGCGAATCGACGTAAATTCGCCGGATATCCAAATTCTAGCTTCTCGAACTTTTGAGCGACAGACGCGCCCCTTATAATCGCTCCACCCATGCAATGGACAGTGATTATTCTTGTGGCGGTGCATTTGATTGCGGTCAACCTGGCCGGCGCGGGCCCGCTGGTGGCCCTGTGGATGGAATGGCGCGGCACGCGCCGGAACCAGCCGAAATTGTGGGATGTTGCGCGGACTGTGGCGAAATGTACCATTGCGGCCGTTGGAATTGGAGTAGCACTGGGATTGCTGGCGCTGGCGGCGATGACCACGCCTGAAGCTGGCGGCGGTCCGGCGAACTATACGTTCGCCTTGAAACAAGTGCCGGCCAGCCGCTGGTGGTTTGCGGTGGCGGAGATTCTGTTTTACCTGGCATGCATGGCGGCTTACCTGGTGTGGTTGCGGCAGGCACCGCGCTGGCGATTGGTGCATCGAGCGCTAGCGATCGCTGCCAGCACCAATTTGCTCTATCACTTCCCAGCGCTGTTCACGATTCTGGCGATCGTGCCGACGCGGCCGGAGCTGATTGGCGTGCCACTAGAGCGAGCGTTGTTTCATCAACTGCTCTTGGATCCAGAAACGCTGGCCCGCGTGGCACATGTTTGGTTGGCATCGTTTGCCGTGTCGGGGCTGGCACTAGCGTGGATTGGCTGGCGCGAGTTGCGACAGCGGGGGGGCTCAGCAATTGAATTTGCCATCGTGGCTGGCGGCCGGTTGGCGCTGGGTGCAACGCTTTTACAAATTCCCGTTGGCGTTTGGGTATTGCTGACGCTGCCACAGACGCAGCAAAACCGCTTGATGGGGGGCGAAGCAATTTGCACTGCGATTTTCGGAACATCGATTTTAGCCGGCCTGATGCTGATGCATCACCTGGCGATATTGGCGCTGGGCGATATTTCGCGCCGACGGCTGATTATGTCCACGGCCATGATGGGTGGCGTGATTCTGCTGATGACCGCAGCGCTGCAGTGCGCCGAATGTAATCTCAAATCATAAAGCCGCGATTCGCAATCGCGGTGCAGCGGCGTGGATGGCGAAGTTGCGATTCTCGCGGATACCATTCGCAGCTTTAGGGGGTTACTTCGCAATCGAAACGCCGAGCTCTTTGAGCTGCTTCGGGTCGACCACGTTCGGTGCTTCGGTCATCAAATCGGTCGCCTTTTGCGTTTTGGGGAAGGCGATGCAATCACGGATGTTGTTCAGTCCGCCGAAGAGCATCACCCAGCGGTCGATGCCCAGGGCGATGCCGCCATGCGGGGGAGCGCCGAATTGTAGGGCATCGAGCAAAAATCCAAACCGCTGGCGGGCTTTCTCGCGATCGACACCTAACAGCTCGAAAACTTGCGATTGCAGCTCCTGGTCGTGAATTCGGATGGTGCCGCCGCCAGCTTCGGAGCCGTTGATGACCAGGTCGTAAGCCTGAGCGCGGCATTTGGCCGGCTCGGTTTTGAGCAAAGCGGCATCTTGAGGTCGCGGGGCGGTGAAGGGGTGGTGCATCGCGGCCCAGGTTTTTTCCTCGTCGTCCCAAGCGAACATCGGGAATTCGACGACCCAAGAGAAATTCATCGCCGTGGGTTCGTAAAGTTTTAATTCTTCGCCCAACCGCTTCCGCAAATGGTGCAGTGCTTTGCAAGTGATATCGAACGAATCGGCGACGAACAGCAGAAAGTCGCCGGGTGCAGCCTGCATGCGCAGTGCGATTTTCGCCAGCAACTCCGAGCTGAAGTTTTTCGCGATCGGCGAATTCAGCGTGATGGCTGCGCCGCTTTCTTCGACTTTGAACCACGCGAGCCCCTTGGCACCAGAAACCTGGCAAATGTCAGCCGTCAGCGTGTCGATATCTTTTCGCGAATACTTCGCCGCTGCACCGTGAGCATTGATGCCGCGCACTCGCTGGCCGCTTTCGGCCGCGCCGCGGAATACGCGGAACTCGGTCTCGCGGGCCAAATCGGTGACATCAACAATTTCCAAACCGAAGCGCAGATCCGGCGCGTCGTGGCCAAAGCGTTCCATTGCTTGGTCGTACGTCATGCGCGGCAGCGGCAGTTCTACATCCAGCCCGAGAACATCTTTCGCGACTTTGGCCACCAGTCCGTCGATGACGCCAATTACGTCGTCGGCTTGGACGAACGACATCTCCATGTCGAGTTGCGTGAATTCCGGCTGGCGGTCAGCCCGCAAATCTTCATCGCGGAAACATCGGGCAACCTGCACATAGCGATCGAAGCCGGCCACCATCAGAATCTGTTTATACAACTGCGGCGATTGCGGCAGGGCGTAAAATGTGCCGTGTTGAATGCGGCTGGGCACCAGATAGTCGCGCGCCCCTTCCGGCGTGCTGCGACCGAGCACGGGGGTTTCGACGTCGATGAAATCGTGTTCGTCGAAATAATCGCGCATGGTTTTGATGATGCGGTTGCGCAAAATCAAAATGCGCTGGGCTTCCGGCCGGCGCAGATCGAGGAAGCGATACTTCAGCCGCAAGTCTTCTCCGGGCTGATCGGCGGCGGTAGGCAAAAACGGCGGCGTGGCGGCGCGATTCAAAATCGTCAGCTTGTCGACCCGGACTTCGATTTCGCCGGTGGCTAATTTCGTGTTTGCCGCGCCCTCGGGACGACGGGCAACTTTCCCGGTGACTTGAATAACCCATTCGCAGCGCACGGTTTTCGCCAACTCCAGGTTTTCTGGGCCGCTTTCCGGAGAAATCACCACCTGCGCTTTGCCGTAACGATCGCGGAGATCGATGAACAGAACGCCCTGATGATCGCGGTACGTATCAACCCAACCGCAGAGCGTGACGGTCTGACTGACGTGACTGGCTCGAAGCTCGCCGCAAGTATGAGTGCGAAACAAGTGAGAATTCCTCTTGCAGAATGGACGACGAAAATCGAATCGGCCATTTTAATTGGACCGACCCCGTTTGGGAAAGGTTCGTTTAGGCCGTGTGAGCTGCGATTTGTGCGGCGATTTCCGCGGGATTGAACGGCTCGCCGATGCCGATGCAGCGACATTCGCTCAAGCTGCGAAACCATGTCAACTGGCGCTTGGCGAACTGCCGAGTGCGGAGCTTCACGAGTTCGATGGTGGCGAGCAAATCGCGCTCGCCGCGCAAATGTTCCAGCACTTCGCGATATCCAACGGCCTGACCGGCGGTGCGGCTGAGTTCTGCCTCTCCCTCGGCGGGAGAGGGTTGGGGTGAGGGGGAGATCAACCGTTTGGCTTCGTCAACCAATCCGGCGGCGAACATTTCATCGACCCGACGACGAATCCGCTCGTCCAACTGCTCGCGAGGCCAATCGAGAACGAACACGCGGCATTCACTGGCCGGACGACCGGATTCGAACTGCTGCTGCAAGCCGCTGATCGGTTGGCCAGTGGACTGGTGAACTTCAATCGCCCGGATCATTCGCCGCAAATCGTGGGGATGCAATTTCGCCGCCGCGGCGGGATCGACCGATTGCAACTTTCGATGTAGTGACTCGGTACCTTCCACGCGGGCCAGTTCTTCCAACTCGCGCCGCAATTTCCAATCGGCCGGCGGCCCGCTGAAAATTCCACGCAACAGCGCTTTCAGATACAACGCCGTTCCGCCGACGAACAGCACTTGCTTGCCGCTTGAGCGGATTTCTTCGGCCGCTTTCTCAGCCGCTTCCAGATATTGGGCCACACTGAATTCTTCGCTCGGATCAAGAATGTCGATCAGATGATGCGGCACGGCTGCTCGTTCCGCTACCGTCGGCTTCGCCGTGCCGATATCCATGCCGCGGTAAATCGCCATCGAATCGAGCGAGATGATCTCCGCTCCAATCCGATACGCCAGTTCTATGCCGACGGCGGTTTTTCCCGCGGCTGTTGGGCCGGTGAGAAACCATGCCGTGGAGGCGATAGAATCCGATCGCATCATGATGTCAGGATGATTTGGTCGGCTTCTTCAACCACAATAGCACGGCGATGATGACTGCGATGCTGCCGGCCACAACTAGATAATGCAATGGGCCTACGTTCATAATGTCGACCTCGATTGTTTTCCCGTTGAATAACCATTCCCCACCGACTATCGTAACATCTTTCGTCGGAGGCTTCCGGTGGACGATTCGCAGCGACATATTTTGGCTCAACTGATGGCGGTGATCGAAGACCGCAAGGCCAATCCGCCGGCGAAATCGTACACCACAACACTGTTTGCGGGTGGCGTGCCGAAAATTGGCGAGAAAATTCGTGAAGAAGCCGCGGAAGTGGTCGAAGCGGCCAGCGAACCTGGCGAGGACGGCCGCAGTCATTTAATCCGCGAGGCCGGCGATTTGATCTATCATTTATTTGTGATGCTCGGCCACCGCGACGTGAAACTGGCGGAAGTCGAATCAGAACTAGCCAAACGCTTCGCCATCAGTGGCCTGGATGAAAAAGCAGCTCGGCAAAAATAACCACGGAGACACGGAGGCACTGAGAAGACATTGGTCATTGGGAGTTTGGTCATTGGTCATTCATTGGTCATTCGAATTTCGTCATTCTTTCATTGTCCGCTCCGTGGCTCCGTGGTGAACCTCAATCATGATCGATAATCTTCGCATTGGCGTTCCCAGTAAGGGCCGGTTGGCGGAAATCGCTGAAGGCCTTTTGCACGAAGCCGGGTTGAGTTTTCGCCGCTCGGAACGCACGCTGTTTGCACGGTGCAAGGAAATTCCGGTCGATATTACGTTTCTGCGCACCGACGATATTCCAGTGCTGTGTGCCGAGGGGGCCATCGACATGGGCGTGGTCGGCGCCGATCTGGTGGCGGAAACCGGCGCCGATGTGATCAAGCGATTGGAACTTGGCGCGGGCAACGTTCGCTTGGCGGTTTGTGTGCCGGAATCGAGTCCCGCCAAATCGGCGAAAGATTTGAATGGTTCCCGAATCGCCACCAGCTTTCCGAACGTCACGCGTGACTATTTGAAGCGGTTCGGGGCTGATGCCCACTTGGTCACACTCACTGGCAGCGTGGAAATCATGATCGCCTTGGGCGTGGCTGATGTAATCGTCGATCTGGTGGAAACCGGCAGCACGCTGGTAGCCAATCAATTGCGAATTCTGGACGAAATCGGCCGCTACGAAACTATTTTGATTCAGAACAAAGCCAAACGAAACACGGAACTTGCCGATCGCGTGGTCCGGCGTTTGGAAGGCGTCGTGATCGCCCGCAGTTATTCGCTGCTGGAATACAACGTGCCGCGGGCAAAGTTGCCGGAGGCGGAAAAAATTACGCCGGGGTTCAACTCGCCGACGGTCAGCGCGCTGGAAGATTCGAACTGGTGTGCCGTCCGCGTGATGGTCAAACGCGGCGAGATAATTGCGATCATGGAACGCTTGGAAACGCTGGGGGCCTCGGCAATTTTGGAAACGCAAATCCGCAATTGTCGGTTGTGAAGCAGTCGGCAGCGGGCAAGGCGCAAGGGGCAGGGACTCATTTAGCTCCCGGCGAGTCGCCGGGGGCAATCTGCGTTGCAGAACCAAAAACAGTTCGCCCGCGGAAAATCGTCGCCACAACATGACACGTCGGATCGAACAGCAATTCATGCGGATCGGCTGAATCGTACTTCGGCAGGGCCAAAATCGCCAAATCGGCGAACTTGCCAGGAGTGAGCGTGCCGATTTCTTCGTCACGGCCCAGCGCTTTTGCAGCGTTGACCGTGATCATTCGCAGCAGCGTTGCCGGCCGCACGATCGGATGTTGCTTCGCCGCGAATCGCATGTCGGCCAGGACCGAAAGATCGGGGTTCGACGCCCGGCTGTCGGTGCCGATCGCCACATTCGCGCCCGCCGCCAGCATCTTGGCCAGCGGATACGGATCGTGCTGAAAATACGCATGCGTCCGCGGACAGTAAACCACCGACATGTTGTCCGCATGCGCCGCCGAGAAAGCCGATTTCTTCGTCATCCAAATAATTGCCGTGAATGACCAGAGCGCGATGTGATTTGGCGAGCATCTGCAAATAATCCAGCGGCCGGGAGCCGAAAGGGATGGCATTTGGCTCCCACGCATCAAGTTCATCCAAGAGTCGTACAAATGGCCCAGTGCCGAAACGTAACAGTTGCAATTCCTCGCGCGATTCAGCCAGATGATACGCGATAGGCATTCTTCTCGGCGAAGACCATGCTACGCAAGCTTGAACCAATTGGGAATGCACGGAATAGGGCGCATGTGGGCTTAATCCGACGCGGTAAGTTTCTGACACCAGACTTCCAATCGGGAGAATCGTCTTGATTGCGATGTCGGAAACGGCTTTGCGCAAACCGATATATTCGCGAAACTGCGTCAAATCCAGCTTGGCTGTTGCCAGCCGGATCGCATGCAGAGGTGACCAGCCAATATCGCCCAGCGCTGTTGTGCCGAACACTGACGATTCCGAAGCGCCGTGATCGATCCGTTCGATAAGCGATTCCCTTGCTAGGTATTTCGCATCAGCCTGTCGCCGACGTTCGACGACCAGCCGAATCCAATCCGGAAACGCCATCCCCGGCGTGCCTAGCGGCACGCGCAAATTGCTGAATTCCAAATGCGTGTGCGGATTGATCAAACCCGGCAGGATGGCGACATCGCCCAAGTCGCGGGCAGTGGACAGCAGATCGCGGACGGCCGGTGAACTGCTTTCGCCGACGGCCACGATGCGATCGTGGTCAATCGCCACCACGCTATCGCGCAGCGGCGGGCCATCGATCGGAAACACAAATCGCGCACGAAAAGCAAGCATCGTGCCAGCAAGTATAGCCCCGTTAGCCCTCGGCGGCAGCCGGGGTTGTGCTCCCAAGGAAGTTGCCTAATTGGCGCTCGGGGATAGCGGAGCCATCAGCCGGCTTTCGCTTTCAGCTCGTGCGAAGGCAAAACCGAAAGGGCCCGTGCCTGCACCGGCAGCGGGATGGAGGGCGCATCGATCTGCATCGATGTCGAAGGAACCGCAGCGGGGGCTGTTTCCAACTCGTCGGCGTCCTTGCGAAGTTTCAGCGTGACGCTCTTCGGTGGGCGGCGTTCTTGCGAGAAGCCACGGCTGCCGCCTTGGAAGAACTCTGCCATCGGGCCGGCGGGACCGGCGGAGAATTCAGCGATCAATCGCTGCTGCATTTCACGCCAGGGCAAACCGCCGCGATAAATCAGACGGTAGGCAGCTTTCAAAATGTTGATTTGTTCCTGGTCGAAACCGTTGCGCTTGAGCCCAACTAAATTCAAGCCGACCACTTCGCCGGTAATGCCATCGATCGTGACAAACGGCGGCACATCGCGCACCACTCGTGCATGTCCGCCAATCATCGCCATCCGGCCGATACGGCAAAACTGATGCACGGCCACGGCACCGGAGAGAAATGCCCGTTCGTCCACCGTCACATGGCCGGCGAGCAAACACTGGTTGGCCATGATAATGTTGTTGGCCAACCGACAATCGTGAGCGACATGGGCTCCGGCCATGAAAAAGCAACCATCGCCGATAGTCGTGGCGGCTTCTGGCTTCATAGCACGATGGATGGTGACGTGCTCGCGAATGGTGTTGCCTTCGCCGATGACGACTCCGCCGATTTTTTCCGGACAGCGTACATGTTGCGGCACGCCGCCGATGACGGCGCCTTCGCAAATGGTGTTGCGATTGCCCAGGCGGGTGCCATTTTTGATGACTGTCTGACCGGCGATCTGGCAGCCGTCGCCGATGACCACATCGTCTTCAACAATGGCGAACGGGCCAATGCGCACATCGGCTCCGATTTGAGCTTGCGGACTAACGACCGCCAAGGGGTGGATATTCACCGGCGGGAATCCTCAGAAGGAGTGGGCGGGAGGCGGGTTGCGGGGCGAGTCGAAGCCGTGTGGTCAATCAGCGATGTGCGAAACCAATCTCAGGGTGACGAATTCGGTCATTCGTTGTTCCGCTGCGGTATGTATCGGCTATGCCGTGGGCAGCGGTTCAACCGGATGTCGCAAGCATGCGCTTTGGAAACAGGCAATTTTGCATGGGCCGTTGGCCCGTTGGGCCAGCAATGTTAAAGTGTTCCGAATGCGGAAACTTCAACGCCAGGTGCGAGGACCGATGTATGCCTGAAAGCCATGTACTCTACGACGAGGCCGAAAAACTCAAGGATGCCGGCAAGCTGGACGAAGCGGTCGTCAAGCTGAACGAGCTGTTGGCCGTCGACCCCGATTACGTTCTAGCGCATTATGCGCTAGCAGTGATTTACACGCGGCTGAAGCGGCACGACGATGCCATTCGATATGCAAACCGGGCTTGTGAGCTGGATCCGAATGATCCGTTCAGCTTTACGCAACTGAGCGTGACCTTTCAGCGCACCGGTAAGATTCCCGAAGCCGAGGAAGCGATGGCCCGCGCACGGATGTTGCAGATGGGAACGCATTGAACCGTGGACGGCAAGCAGCAGGTGGAAATCAGATGATGTAAGGTCAAGAAGAGAGCTCAGGGGCAGTAACCCCTGAGCTTGAAAAGATCACTTTTAACTGGAGATCCGCGCAGCATCAGTTGTTTCGCGGACGACCGACCAAACGCTTCTGAATATCGGTTTCTAGAACTCCAAACGCTTCTTCATGCCGGGCGACGGTTAGCTGCAAGGCGTGCAACATGCGCTTGGCAGTGTAATAGTTCGTGACAATCCGCTGCGTAACGATGACCGGTTCGGTCGGAATACCGATTGGCTGGGGATTCAGTCCGAAGTCAATAATCAATTCTTCCGGTGTGCCGGTCACGCGGCAGAAGTTGGCATAGGAAGAAACGGCGCCGGCGTCTTTGACTTCGATGCGTTGCCGCAGGGGTTGATTTTCGGCGCTGGCAGCCTCGGGGGCAGGGTGAGCGATTTCCTTTTCCATTTCACTGGTTTTCGACACTACGAGCTCCTTTAGTTTGATGACGTTTCTGAATGGGAACGATGGAATTTTACCAGGCGGCAAGTTCGTGAAATGCCCCGGCCTTACACAGACATATTCAATTGTTTCAAGAGGGCGTCAAGAACCGGTTTTTCCAGCGGCGATAAATCGTCGCGTTTGAATTTCATCTGCTTGGCCTGTTCTAACGATTTGCGTGCTGCTGCTAAATCTTTTGCCTTGGCTTGTGCCATCGCCAGATGCACGAACTTGATCGCCGATGGATTGGTGACGATCACCGCATCGCTGAAGTCGGCGAGCGCTTGTTTTACGTCCCCCTTGCTTAACGATACTACACCCCGCGTGTCGAGCATGTCGGACTGTGGTCCGAAAAGTTCGATGGCATCGTTAATGAGTTTCACCGCCTCATCCATGTTGCGGCCTTGCATCGCCAGCAAAAAGGCCAGGTTATTGAGAATGACAGCCCGATCGGTCGACGGCGTATCGGACCGGGCAAGGATGGCCCGATACAGCTTTTCGGCTTCGGCAAAGTTGCCTTGGAAATCCCGCAAATCGGCTAGCTGGATTTGCAGCGGTAGCGAATCGGGATCTTCCTGGATCGCTCGATCGAACCATTTTTCGACCCGGGCAACTTGCTCCGGTTTAGCCGGATTGATGGTTTGACGAAGCGCCGTCATACCGACCGAAAGTAGCTGCTGCGCGGGAAAGCACGGCGATATTGCTCCGCCAAATCGAGCGCGGCATCGACCTTGCCTTGTCGCGCCAAGACAGCAGCCAGCTGCAAAACCTGTCCGGGATCATAAGTGATGTATTCTCTCCACAGCTTTTCCGCTTGGTCAAATTGGCCGATCTGTTCCAGGCTGCCGGCGATGGTGCCGAGCATCGCCCATTGCTGTTGCGGCAGGGGGCGCTGTGCTGGCAGTAAATCAGTTAATACTTTAGCGGCTTCCTGTCCGCGCCCTTGCATCGCCAAAGTACGGGCCCACAGAGTCGCCAGCTGAAAGTTGTTTTTTTGGTCGGCATTGCGAAGCACCGATGGCAGCAAGTTCGCAGCCTCTTCGGTATCGCCATGCCGCAAAAGCATTTCAACATAAACGATGTACACGCTTGGATCAGGTTTGGACGAGATTAGCGACAACATCTCTTCGCGAGCCAAATTCCACTTGCCGATGCGCTCGTAGAGGGTTGCCATGCCGAGCCGCTCTCTCCAGGTAAGCAGCCGAATTTGCTTCAATTGTTCAAGCAAGCGGAGGGCTTCGCGAGTTGATGTAGCATCGCTGCGCTCGACCAGCAGTGCGACCTGCATCGCCAAATCTTCCGCAGTCGGCTTTTCGCCAGCAGACGAAAGCATTTCCATTCCTTTACGGAACTGTCCGTATGTTCCTTCTCCTGCTAACATCTGGGCGATCACTCGACGGGCCCAGCCGATGTTTTCCTGAGCCACTCCAACCGGTGTGGCGGCCAGAATTTCATTGAGATACTTCTGCGCATCATTCTTGCGATTATTACGCAAGTAATAGGAAGCTACGACGCGCAGCACCGCAGTATCTTTCGGCGCGGCTTCCAATGCCGATTTGTAGTAGTACTCTGCCTGAGTCTGATCGTTGACTAGTTCATACCCTTGAGCCAAAACCAGGGCGCGACGGTCTTCTGGCAGCTCGATTTGAGCTTGCTGGACCGCCGTTAGCGCCTCTTCCCTTTTATTGTTATTGACCAATTGGCCAATCAACGCCAGCCAGGCTTGCGGTTCGTCCGGGCCGAGTTCAGTAGCCTTGCGGAAATCGGTCTCCGCGTCGGCTCCCCGCTTCAGCGCTGCCATCACCTGGCCGTGGAAAAGATGGTCGCTCCAGACTTTGGAGTTTTTGTCGAAGGGGAATTCCGCGACCTGGTCGAGTCGGTTGTTCGCCAAATTGACAATGGCTTTGAGCTTGAGCATCTCCTCGCCGGTGACCAGCGAGCCGTATTGATCGAGGATTTCCTGAGCATCCGCATCGCGTTGGCGGAAATGCATGAGTCGCAATAGCTGTGAAACGACCTGACTGGTCGGCTGCGCACGCTCCAGCACCTTGCGAAGTTCGGCAATGGCCTCGTCGCTCTTGCCTTCCAAAATGTCGATTTCCGCCGACAGCCTTGGCTCTTCCACCCAATCGGGACGCGCACTGGCCACCTCGCGCAGAATGGCGCGGGCATTCAGCAAATCGGTTTTCTCGCTCTCGGTCAGATTCAGTTGCGTTGCGAAGTCGCCCTGTCGCTTGCGAATCTCTTCGCGAACGTTAACCGTTAGCACCGTGGCTTCGGCAAATTTGGCTTCCGAGCTGTCTTTGCCTGAATTTTCGGCAAACCAAGTTTGCAGCTCTTTGAGCGCAACGACATCTCCGGTTTGCCGCGCCAGTTCGAACATTTGCCAGCGAATGCGGGCCTCTTTGGGTGAAAGCTCGGCCGCTTTCTTGAAGGCCTGCATCGCCAGATCGCGGTCGTTCAATCGCATGTACGCAGTGCCAAGGACCGGATACAGGCGAATTTTGTCATCCTTCGGCAGCTTCTCGATCTCCTCGGCGATTTTCGTGATGCCGGCTTTCATTTCCTCCAACGGCCCGCCGGCGACAAACTGAGCTTCGATTCGCGCACCGTACAATGCCGGGCTATTGCGAACTTCCGGCGAGGCTGAGTTGATAATCTGGTTGGCTGCCTCCAATTTCTTGTCTTGCAACTCCAAACCAGCTGACACAGCCACCACAGAGACGTCGTTAGGGTATTGCGTACGCAGATTCTGTAGCAGCTGGCGTGCCCTCTCGGCTTCTCCTTTACGATTTAGAACGTCGGCCTCAACGAGCGAGATATTCGGTTCCTTGAGGACGTTTTCTTTACGCATCCGCCCCAAAAGGTCGTCGACCTTGCTCCAATCGCGATTATCTTTGGGCTTCGACGACTGATCGGCGATCCGCAATTGCAACAATGTGGAAGCAAGTTGCGGAATCTTCAGCAACGCGTTTTCTTTTTCCAAAACGCGCGCGATGCCCTCGCAAATTGCCAACGCCTCCTGCGTCTTTCCGATCTGCTGTAAAGAAGCCACTTTCATCAACTCGGCCTGCAAACCGGGCACACGTTCGGCAGATCTGCCGGCAACATCGGGTTGACCCAGCGCGATATAGCACTGCGACAACATCAGATCGATTTGCGGCAAGAGGTCGGGACGCTGCGTGAATTTCGATCGCAAAGTTTCCAACCGCTGGCTGGCCTCGGCATACTTGCCCTGGGCAAACCAAAGCTTGGCTTCCCCGAGACTTTTGATGTCGGCGTCGATTTTTACGTTGCCCAATCGCTTCAGCGCAACTTCAGCGCCCGCTAAATCGCGCTGCTGAATCTTGCGATTGAAATCGAGATCGAGCAATCGAGCGCTGCTGGGAAGCTTTTCCAGCCCGGACTCGAGGCGGTTGGTGGCTTCCGCCGGATCCTTCTGGACTTCGGCCGCAATGACCCAAATCTGATAGAACCGATCGTCCTTGGGATACAGTTCGATGCCCTTGGCGATTTGTTTTTCGGCAGCGGCAAAATCTTGTGATTGAAAAGACAGATCGATCGCTTGGAGCAAGACGTCGGCATCGTCGGGCGCCAATTCGATGGCCCTACCAACAGCCTGTTTGGCGCGCTCGCGGTCCTGCCGGTCCTTCAGATATTGCGCTTGCATCAGGAATGCTTTGGCCGAATCAGAGTTGACCGTCACCAATTGATCCATCACGCGGTCCGCCAACTCTACGCGGTCGATCATCTTCGAATCGGTCACTTTGTCGCGCAGTACGAGAGCCAGCGCACCGTAGGATTTTAGCTCCTTTGGCGCTTTGGCTTTGGCGACATTAAACGATTTTGTTTTGGGGTCATAGCCAATTAGCGACTCCAAGAGTTGCACAGCGCCCATGTAGTCGCCGGTGCTGATCTGGCACTGCGCCAATTGCAAATCGGAGTTCGTATCTCCCTGACCCTTGGCCTTGAGTTTCAGAAGATGCTCTTTTGCGACCGCGAATCGCCCGGCCAGGAGATCGAGTTCGATTAGTCGCCGCCGTAATTCCGCTTCGCGATCGGCTAGCAGTCGATTCGTTAAAACTTGCTCCAGTGCTTGGACTGCTGTCTCAAAATCGCGCCGATTTGCACCCGGTTGCTTTACTACGTCTGCAGCCACCAACGCATAGTCGGCAAAGATGTCCAAATCGTCGGGCTTGTACGAACGGTACAAAGCATATAACCGCAGTGCTGCCCTGGGATTTTCCGTTTTCGCAGCGTCGGCCCGTTTGATCAACGAGCTAACATTCGACCGCATTTGAATTGCGTGGACGACAACAACTCCGGTCGTCAGCACGACAAAGGTAATCGCCAGAATTGCCAGCAGTTTGACATTAAGTCGCGTCATCGATGCATCAACCTATAAAAGCGGCGTTAGCTGGGCGAAGAACCACGCAAAATCGCCTGCGCACTCCGCAGCAGAAGAAAAGAACGGTGCAACTATGAAAGAATGGAACTTTGCCCCGAAGAAGCCCTTGGGTGCCTAAGATCCATCGTACTTGGTACGAGAGGGCTGTCAACGAACTCGGCAGCGACGACAAGGGTGTGCAAGCAGTGGAGCCTTTGGCGCACTCGTAAGCGGGTTTGAGCGAGTCGAACGGTAGTCAAACGAATCCCACTTGCCATCAAACTCGCAGTTTAACACGTTTGAACTTACTGCTTAGTTTTGGACCGAAGTCTGTGGGAAAGTTTGCCGATTATTCAAAGGCTGCCGGTGGGCGCGAGTTTGCGGCGCGGAGGGTTTGTAGGGAGTCGCTGCCAGGATTGAATCGCTACACAGCCCTCATCGCAATCATCAGAACGTTCAACGAGTGAAATTGGATAGCTTGGGAAGACTGGAGATTAAACTGGTTGGCTTCGGCCCCTAGTATGGTTTGTTCCTCTCACCATCCGCTGCGAAGCTCTGTGCTGCTGCTAGCCAGCTGCACGCTGCTGGCCTGCGCGCCCGGCTGCCGCACTTGGTGGGGCTTGAATCCGGTACCGGCCCAGGCAGTGGGGCAGACGCCCTGCTATGTGCCCACCGAGCTCAATAAAGTCTCGCTCCCTCCGTATGTCATCGAGCCCCCCGATATTCTGCTGATCGATGCCCTGCGGGTGATTCCCAAGCAGCCCTTCCAGATTCAGCCCTTGGATGTGCTGCAGGTGGAAGTCGACGGCACCCGGCTGGATGCGCCGATCAGAGGATTGTACCTAGTGGAACCGGGGGGCATGCTGAATTTAGGTCCCGGCTATGGCAAAGTGAAAGTCGGCGGCCTGTCGCTGGAAGAAGCCCAAAACAAAGTCACCGAACAGCTCAAGCGGACGCTGGTGAATCCGCAGGTCTCGCTGACCTTGAACGAGTCCGGGGGCCAGCAGCAGATTGCCGGCGAGCACCTGGTGGGTCCCGATGGCACGGTGAACCTGGGGACCTACGGCAGCGTGTACGTGGCGGGACACACGATTCAAGAGGCCAAAGAGGCCCTGGAAAAGCACTTAACCCAGTATCTGGAATCCCCGCTCGTGTCGGTTGATATCTACGCCTACAACAGCAAAGTGTATTACGTGATTACCGAAGGGGCCGGCTTTGGCGACAACATCCAGCGGTTCCCGGTGACGGGCAACGAAACGGTGCTGGACGCCATCAGCCAGGTGCAGGGCTTAAGCCGGCTGTCGAGCAAGAACATTTGGATCGCCCGGCCTTCACCGGCCGGCTGCGATCAGATTCTGCCGGTGCGCTGGAATGACATCGTCTCCGGCGGCGGCGTGGCGACGAACTATCAGGTGTTGCCCGGCGACCGGGTGTTCATCAAGCAAGACCACCTGATCGCCATCGACAGCCTGGTCCAAAAGCTACTCAGCCCCTTTGAACGCATGTTCGGCACCACGCTGCTAGGACTCCAAACCATCCAAAACGCCCGCTCCTTGCCCGGCGCACCCACCGGGAACCTTCCGAGCTGAGCAGCTAATCTAGAGCTGAAGCCAATCTACAAAACGACGAATTTGCCGAAAGATGCCCAGCGGCATAGACTTCAATCGAACAATTCCCGGAATCACACCGGGGGAGGATTTACAAATGAAACGTTTCTACCTGCTTCTGGCCTTTGTATTACCGTCGATGCTCGCAAACACATGCATGGCGCAACAGCCATTTTCAAATGTTCAACAATCACCAACGGTCAGCCCGTATCTCAATTTGTCAAACGGCACCTTCGAACCGGCGTGCCACAAACTATCAATCGCTCGTGCGTCCCTTGCTCGAACAGCAACAGACAAATCAAACGCAGCAGCGACAGATTCAGCATCTCGCCCAGCAGCAACGAGATCTAACAGCCGGCGGATTGACGCAACCAGCCCGTGGAGTTGCCACCTCCATTCGCGGGACAGGACACGTGGCGGGATTCATGATCCACGGGAATTATTATCCACAACCGCAGATTTCGACGAACGATCCCATTACTCGACGGCTGGTAACTCTCAACTATAACCAGTAATGCGTCGGCGACGGCCGCTAATCGTCCGGAAATTGGCGGTCATTTAATCCTGTCTGCGCAGCCATCTCCGCTGCAACTTGCCCGTTGAAGCCCATGCCGGACGGTCGACATTGTAAAATCGCTGGCATTCTGGCCGCGGTTATGGAATAATGAAGGCGGGCAGCTTTTCTTAACCCTCGAACCGGGCCTGGGAGAGAGGTATGCGTATGAAATCGCACCGCCGTTCTGCATTTACACTGGTCGAACTCTTGGTGGTCATCACCATTATCGGCATGCTTGTGGCATCTGTTACTCCCTGCCGTGAACAGCGCCCGCGAATCGGCACGGCAGACGACGTGCATGAATAACCAGCGCAATTTCGGCGAAGCACTACAACAGTATGTGACAACGAAAGATTACTTTCCTGGCTATCGGCAAGGCTAAACTCCAGAATGGAGCCTCGCCCACGCCAAAATTGTCATTGGCTGGCAAGTCGTTTTGCTGGCCGAATATGGGCAAGGACGATGTTTATCAAGTCAATCCAGTCTGGTCAATCGGCTTTGATGCTTCGCATACGCTACCGTACTTGGAATTCTCGATTTGTCCGAGCGACAATTCGATTTCAGGCCGCAGCAGCCCTTGGACAGAGTGTTAATACGTCGTCTCGACAACGCAGACCAACTTGATGTGGTCGTATGTCGCCGACTTATGATTCATCCCTTTTGGCCAATGGAATTTTCCAAGATCGCGTGCTGGCTCTACCAAAGTTTCGCTGACTGATATTAAAGACGGCCAAGCCACGACGCTAATGCTCTCTGAAAATGTCGACTCAGCTTTTTATCAGGATGCGGTTATCGTCGCGGGCACGATCCTTTTACAGTTGCGCCCTACATCTCTAACTGGCCAAGCCAGGTGTCGAATGCACCGAACGAGGTGCTGGATTTGTTTGGTGGGATACCTCAACCGCCAATACAAACAATCCGCCATCACCCCCTGCCACAAATACGCCGCCAGCTGGTTATCCCCAGGCCAGGATCAATGGGCAAAAAGGCGATCACGATCCCACGATTGAAGGCTGGCCGAGTTCGCCCAATAAACAGGCTGCTCCCAGCGTCCGGTCCCCGATCGATATGCAAGTCGTACGCAGCGCGTCCAGGAAGCTACCACCCCGGTGGAATCATTGTTGCTTTCGCCGGGGGCAACTACGCGATTCCTTCGAGATGACATCGACTATCCCGTTTATTGCATTTTGATGACCCCCAATGGAGCCGGAGCGACAACGGTTCCACGCCAAATGGCAACAAACTAAGCCGCTTGATGAAGGAAGTCGCTATAGCATCGCATCGGATGATGCGTCGTGGCGGCGATTCATTTCTGGCGGTATCTCGCACTGAGTCATCTATGGGCGCGGAAAATCGACCGTCGCCTGCGATTGTGACCAAATCTGTTGCACGTGTGCTGTGTTGTGCATGAACGGCGCGTGGGTTGGGTCGTAGTGCAAGCCAGCAGAGAGCAGTGATTCGGCTTCGGCGAAGCGGCCGGCGTCGCTCAGGCGCCAGCGCCAGTTGTTCACCGCGGCTAGCAAGTTGCCACGGGCGGTGTGGTTGTCGGGATCGAGCAACAGAGCCCGGCGGTTGGCCGCCAAGGCATCGGCATAGCGGTGGTCGTAAAACGCGTCGATGCCACGGTTGTAGTAGATCATTGCGACAAGACCCAGCGGCGACACTTGACGCCGAGTCTGGCGCCTCTGACTCTCCTTCACCCCGGCCCTCTCCCGGTAGGGGAGAGGGAGATGGCAAGCGACGCACGGCGTCGGGCCAGGTGGGGCACGTGATTTCAATTTCGTAGCGCTCGCTGCCCTCAGTTACTTCCACCCGCACGTGGCCGGGCAGTTCGACGGCGCGGGCATGCAAACCAACTTCGCCCGCCAGCGCGACAAACAGCAGCGTGGCGCTGGCGCAGTTATAAACGCCGGTGTCGAGAGTGGCCGCCAGGTCGGTGGCGTTGGCGTCGTAGGTGCGAAGGAGATTGTGGTGCAAGAGGTAATGAAGTTCGTGAGTTCTTGCGAGTGGCTCCCCCTCACCCCGGCCTTCTCCCGCCAGGGGAGAGGGAGTTAAATCCGCGGCTGCACCGCTGAAGGAAGTTGCGAAAGAATCTGATTGTGCAAGCTGTCGCAGCTCTTCACGGAGTTCCGCAAACTTCTGGCGATAATGGTCGCTGCCGATCGCCTCTTCGATGCCACAAGCGATCAGGGCGGCATCGAGCAGCGAATGTTCATCGAAATGTCCATCGGCGGCATCGGTAAACATCTCGACGTTCCGCAGGAGAAAGCTCTAGCGGATCGGCCAGCGGATCGCCGTGGGGAATATCGATCGCAGCCGGTGCCGAGCGCCACTGCTCGCTTCCAGGCCGCTGCGGCGGGGACAGCACGCTGACGAGGGGTCGCGACGGGCTGGTAGACGCGGGCGAGCCCAATAAGGGCCGGAAATCCGTCGCCTGCGCGGAACTGCCGGCGGCTACGGTGACCAGCAGGGTAGCAAGTTGAGCGAAGTATCGTCGCATCGCACCGATCATGCCGAAGACGCGGCCTGCGCCGCTTATGCCAAGTACACCGACGGCGCAAAGACGCACGTCGACCTAGAGAAGCATACGTTGCAAAATGGCAACGTGCGAGCACTGGGTACATATTTTCAGAAAGTAGGCCTGCGATTGGGAATGACGAATGACTAAGCTCGAATGGCGAAGGAATGACCAATGACCAAGCACCAATGACCAAAAAAGCTCGCCATCATAAACGGGTCATGGCGACCTGCTTCCTTGGTCATTTCGCCAAGTCTTCTCGGCGCTTGACCAGCTTCACTTCATTCCCGTTGCGGCTGTATTGCACGTCATCCATGAAGCTGCGCATGAGCAGCAGGCCGCGGCCGCTTTCGCGTTCCAAATTGGCCGGATCAGTCGGATCGGGAACGTCGGAGGGATTAAAGCCGGGCCCTTCGTCGCGGATGACGAATTGGGCTTCATCGGGGCTCACCGACACCTGAAAGTGAATCCGGCGATCGCGATACGGCGATTTGTTACGGCGTTCATCGATCGGATTATGGCTGCCATTTTCAAACATGCCGGAGCGCGCTTCGCGCAGCGCCTCGGACGAAAGTTCGAGGTTGCCGTGATAGAGCGCGTTCAAGAGCGCTTCTTCCAAGGCGATGCCGATGCGAATTCGGCCAGTGTCGTCGCAGAGCCGCATCCGCGTGACCAGACGCTGACAGTGATCTACCAGCGGATAGACCAAGGACGTATCGTTATCGAGCACGAATTCGTTTGAGGTCTTGGCTAGACACTCGCCCAAGCGCTCGTTGTGCCGATCGGCCTTTGATACCGCCAGGACTGATTCCACGACGTCGGGAAGTTCCTGCGCCAGCTTCGCTTTGGGCACATAACTGGCAGCGCCGCGGGCTAGCGCCTGAACGGCAATATCTTCACTGCCATGAGCGGTCATCAGAATAACCGGAATCAGCGGATAGCGGTTCCGCACATGACCGACGAGTTCCAAGCCGTCCATTTCCGGCATTTGCAGATCTGACAAAACAATATCAGGGCGGGCCTGCTCGATTTTTTTCAGCGCCTCGGCGCCGTTGGCGGCGTACTCAATTTTGAGGCCGGAGGCTTTTTCCAGAATACCGCCGGCCAGACGCCGGTCGACCGCCGAATCGTCGACAACCAGCACGGTGGTCATGACGCACACCCCTTTCCCCATGAAAAAGATGACTTTCGCCGAAGTGCAGTTTGAAACATATCCGGGCGCTGGTCAACAGATCGGGTCAGAATTTTCACCACATATGCACCGAGAAGATTGAATGGCAAGCAACTGCCAGTAACCGGGCAGATGTCATCGGCATGGGTCAGCAGGAATTGGTCCTGGGTTATTACGTACATGGCTGCTTCGCAAATTCCGCCAGAATCGGGGCAATGCAGTCTAGTTCTGCCTGCAATTGTGGCCATAGCGCGGCGGCGTCGGCAAGGTTCTGTTGACGGGCCAGGAATTCCATTTGTTCGGCAATCTGAATGGCCGGCTGAGCCGCCAGATGCACCAGCGAGCCCTTCATGGTATGGGCGGCGCGTCGTAACGTCGGTAGATCGCCGGATTGGATCGAAGAAGTGATTTCCGCCGCCAACTTCGGGCACTCTTCGCCAAAAATCTGGATCAATTCCACGAGGAGCGGTCGATTACCGTCGACCGATTCAAGAGCTTCATGCAGATCTAGGTGATCCGGTGGCTGGCCATTTGCGCCATTGCCGGAAACGGGCGACGATTGTGTTTCTAACTCCAAAGAGGAATCCGTCAAGCCACATGCGACATCAGCGGAATTTTCAGATTTGTGTTCCATCATCTCGTGAATCACCCGCGCCAGTTCTTTAGATCGAATCGGTTTAGTCACGTAGGCATCCATGCCTGCAGCGAGGCAGCGATCGCGGTCACCTTTCATAGCATGCGCCGTGAGCGCCACGATCGGCACGTGGCGGGCGTTTGGTCGTTCATACTCGCGAATGGCACGCGTTGCTTCAAGACCATCCATTTCTGGCATTTGGACGTCCATGATCACCAGATCGAACGGTTGGCGTTTGAACATGGCGATGGCCTGCCGGCCGTTGGCAGCAATGCTGATGTGGTGGCCCCATTTTTCGAGCATCACCGTTGCTACGCGTTGATTCACAGGGCTGTCTTCCGCGAGCAAGATACTCAGTGGCCGGGGCGGCAGCTGCGCGTCGGCAGCCAAAGCCTCGCCCGGATGGCCATCGACCAATGGACCGAGCCCCGCCATCATCGCATCTAACAACTCGGAAGGCTTGATGGGCTTGGCCAGATACGTCGGGATGCCCAGCCGCTGGCAGCGATCCGATTCATCCGGCCGGTGCGAGGCGGTGAGCATCATGATAGTGTTTGTGCGCAACGCCGGCATGTTTTGGATTTGCTCGGCGAGCCAAAAACCGTCGTGCCCGGGCATGTCGGCATCGGCCAAGACAAGCTGGAATGGGCGTCCGCTGGAAACTGCATGATTCAGCGCAGTAAGGCCACTTTGTGCATCGGCGGCCGTTTCTGTGGCGACGTGCCAGCTTTGCAGGATTTCGGCCAGGATATTGCGGTGTGTGGTGTTATCGTCCACGACCAACACGCGGAGGTCTTGCAGTTCGCGCCACGGCTGATCGTCTGGCTCATCAACTGCCTCTTCTGGCACTCCGAATTGGCCCGTGAAATGAAAGATGCTGCCTCGGCCGGGCGCGCTCTCCAGCCAGATGCGACCTGCCATCTGTTCGACGAGCTTCATCGAGATTGTGAGCCCTAGACCTGTTCCGCCGTAGCGGCGCGTGGTTGAAGCATCGGCCTGTTCAAAGGCCTCGAAAACAAGCTTTTGCTTTTCGGCTGGAATGCCGATGCCGGTATCGATGATGCTAAATTGAAGCTGAACAGACTTGTCAATCGCAGAATCACCCCTAAAACCCTCGACGGCTGGACGTATTTGAACCCGCAGCACAACCTCACCCTGCTCGGTGAATTTGATCGCATTGCCAACGAGATTGATGACAACCTGCCGCAAGCGGGCCGGGTCGCCCAGCACAACCTTGGGTACATCCGGCTGCATCAGCCAGGCCAATTCCAAGCCCTTTTTGTCGGCCCGCAGTGCGAGCAGTTTCAGGGCGTCGCCGAGCACTTCGCCCAATTCGAACGGCAGCGTTTCCATGTCGAGCTTGCCAGCCTCGACTTTGGAAAGATCGAGCACGTCGTTAATCAGACTCAAAAGCGAATCGGCCGATTCATTGATCATCATCACATATTCGCGCTGATCGTGCGAAAGCGGCGTATCCAACAGCAACTCTGACATCCCGATGATGCCGTTCATGGGGGTCCGAATTTCATGGCTCATGTTCGCGATGAACACGGTCTTGGCCCGATTTGCCGATTCCGCTGCTTCCTTAGCGATGCGCGTGGCACGTTCTGCCTGAACTCGCTCAGTGACATCCCACGACATGCCTTGCGTGCCGACGACTTCGCGCTGGGAATTGAAAACCGGCGCCTTGAGAACTTGGATGTAAGTCTTCTGACCGGCACTGGCCTGAAATTCTTCGACATCTTCGAAGACCTGTTTCGATTCGATCACTCGACGGTCGTCGCGCTGATACTTTTCCGCCAGTTCGCGCGGTGCATAATCGAAATCGGTTGTGCCGACGATTTCAGGAAGCGGTCTGTTAAAGGTGTTGCACAGAGAACGGTTCGCAAAGGTGAACCGACCTTCCAAGTCCTTGCTCCAGGTGCGCAGCGGCAAGCTTTCGACCAGCGAATAATAGCGGGCCTCAGCATCACGCAGCGCTTGCTCCGCTTGTTTGAGGGCAGTGACGTCGGTCGATACCCCGCCCACGGCATAGGGTCGGCCATTGCGATCGATCAGAGCAAATTTGTTCGAAATGTAGGTGTGCTCGCCGTCTTCCTGGGGAACCGGCTCTTCGACTTCCAAGGGTTTGCCTGTAGCCAACACGCGGCGATCGTTTTCTTGAAATTCCGAGGCGTTCGACGATGGAAACAACTCCTGATCGGTTTTGCCCAACACTTGTTGTTGCGTCTTTTTGAACAATTGCTCGAAGCGCCGATTCACCAGCAAATATCGGCCGTTCACGTCTTTCATGTAAACCACGGCTGAGGTGTTGTCGAGAATCGCCTGCAGACGCTCTTCGCTTTCACGCAGCGACATGGTCACGCGGCGCGCCAGAGCAATGGCAGATGCCCGGCGAGCGCCAGCCGACCACAAGATTGTGGATAACAAAATGCTAAGCGCGGTGCCGCCACCCAGCACGACCCGCGGCGTCAAATTGTCGCTCACCAAATCTTCGAAAACGGGCTGCGAGAACAGCACCAATTCGAATTTACGGTTTTCGTTTTCGACCGGCACGATGCGCTTAAAAAGGGCGGAGCTTACTTGTTCATCTAAAGTGGGCGTCGGCCGAAGTGCTGCATAGAGAAATACGCGGTCGCCCTCGGGCTCGATCTCAAAAATCTGTAAGCCGCACCACGGATGATCGAGCGGTGAGATCACATCAGAAAACCGCGTGTTGGGTCCCGGCGCGATCGATGAGTTTGTTGATCAGCGCTTGGGCTGGCGCGTCAGTCAGGCCCACGAACAGCTTCTCGGCCTTTCTGGCAAGAAATTCTTTGGTCGCCACATAGGCCCAGACTGTGCCCAAAAGGCCCAAAATCAACACCGCGGCCGGCAGTCCGTAGCGTCGCCACGCGGGCAGCGGCTCCGGCATAGCGTGGTTGATCGTGCCAACCGCAGGCAGTTGAGTTGGCGGTACGCTGTTATTCATCGCGAGAATCCCCACGCGGCACGCAAGAATCCACGTGACAAGATGCATCCAAGCTATAGGTCAGCCGGCTATTCAAATGCTGAACTGTGGCGGTATCCTTCATTCTCGATTGTCGCCGGCAGAATGCAACCACTTTGATGTCGAGAGTTGAGTGCTGGTGTCTGGTAGGTCTGATGGCTAGAGCCTAGAAGCACGTTTTCCGTTGGACCTGCCGACTAGCGTCAAGCTACCAGATCACCAGAATCCAGGCGACCAGTCTCCATCCGCTGCCTATGATTACCAACCTCGCCGTCATTTTGCCGTGCCAGAGCCTGGACGATTTTCCGGTACATTGCCACGGCGATGATGCCGAAGGCTTGCTAGCCGCCTGTTCGGCGTTATGGCATCCGGCTCTCTTGGCCGCGGTGGGCAAAACGCCTGTGTGGCATTATGCCGGCGAGCCGCCGCCAAGCCTGGTCGGACAACTGCTGGTGCTGCCTGAGGTTGCTCGCTCCCATTTGCCGCATGGCTATTTGGAAGAAGCTCGCAGGCAAGGAGCCATGCTGATCGAGAACCTCACTCGGCGTGATGAAATCGTTGCCGCAGCGATCGCCGCTCTGGCCACCGGAGTCGTGTCCGCGACGGCGAATGCCGATCGGAATCTCGCTGGCGACTTTCTTTCACTCGGCTTTTGCTATTTACAAGGCGAGCTGCTCACGCGGCGGATGCGCTACTCCAGTCATCTGGATGTCGGCAAATTTGAGCGGGCGTCGTTGGCCGCAGCCAAGTCGTGGACTTCCGGCGATGTCGCGGAAGCTCAATCACAACTTGGCATCGCCTTCAACGCGCTGCTCGAAGCGCGTGGACAGTTCTATCCCGTCGATGCTTATCTGCTGGATGTGATTTTGATCGCTCCGACTACGATCGGCCAATCATTGCGCGATGATCTGACTTGGAACGCACCGCAAAATGTGCTCATCTCTGCCGAAACGGTTGAATGCCTGGCAAGATCGGAGCCTGAATCTTTGGCGGCCTTGCGCTGGCCTCGAAAGCGGCAAGAATGGTTTGTTCGGCGGCGATTTCGAAGAGGCCGAAGTACCGTTAATGACACATGAATCGATTCTCACCAAGGTGAAGACTGCTGCGCCAATATATGAACAACATCTCGGCCGGCGCCCCAGGGTATTTGGTCGACGCCGATTTGGGCTGACGCCAGCGCTGCCGCAGATTCTACATCAGACGGGGTTCACCGGCGCGTGGCATGTGGCACTCGACGATGGGCGTTTCCCGCGGGCCGATCGCAGCAAAATTCGCTGGGAGGGTGTGGACGGCACGTCGATCGACACGCTGGCGTGCTTACCGCTCGATGCCGGAATAGCCGAGAGTTTTCTTAACCTGCCCGAGAAATTGGGCAGCACGATGGACAACGATTTCGTCGCCACGCTAATGTTCGCCCATTGGCCGGGCAGAGCCAGCACGTTCCACGGGGATTTGCTACGGATGGCAAAGTATGCGCCGGTGCTCGGCAGGTTCGTCACGGTTGACGAGTATTTCCGCGAGACAGCGGAATCGAGCATTCGGTCGAAGTTCTCACCCGATCAATACCGTACGCCGTATTTGCAGCAGACCGTGACGGGTAGTGAACCCAATCCCATTTCCAAGTACGTGCGGTCATTTGAATCGCAATTGAACCAGGAAGTCGAGGGCACGCTCATGATGATGACGGCGATGCTTACGGGTACGCCGGTCGAGAGCGAACAATGTCTCGATCGCTTCGCAACCGCATTGCCACGTGCAGCCAAATTGTCCGAGCAAGGCGTGCTGATTGTAAACCCGCTCAGTTTCACACGGCAGATCGGCATTGAGTTACCCTCTAATGCGGAAACTGACGGCAATGTAAATCGAACCATCGTCGAAGTTCCGCCACTGGGGTTTGCCTGGATTGCTGCCGACGAAAGGAAAATCGTTGCTACCCGAAACATCAACATACCGATCGCCAGTGAAAACGTACTGCGAAATGAATTTTGCGAAGTGACTATCAGTCCCACGACAGGCGGGATTCAGTCGATCTACGACCTGCGCACTCACGGCAATCGGCTGTCGCAGCAGATCGCGATTCGGTTGCCACGAGTTCAAACGGGCGCTGGTGATCGTGCTGCGGATCCCGGCGAATCGCCGTACACAACCATGGCGGCTGACTCCCTGGGGATCGAAACCAGCGATTCCGCATTCGGCAAAATCACGAGCCGTGGCCGAATTCTCGATCCCAGAGGGCAGCAACTGGCACGGTATGCGCAAACAACGTCGCTCTGGAAAAGCAGCCGTGTAATTAATCTCCAGATTGAAATTTCCGATATTACGATCCAATTCGATGCCGATCCTTGGAACTCATATCTTGCCTGCCGGTTCGCCTGGGCCGACGCGGAAGCCGAACTGCGGCGCAGCGTCCACAGCTGCAGTTTCGTTAGCGACGCCAAACGCCTTGAAGCGCCGGAATTCGTAGAAATCATCGCGGGCTCGACGCGAACGGCGATTCTCACCGGCGGATTGCCCTATCATAGCCTCATTGGACCGCGAATGCTCGACAGCATCCTTGCGGTGCATGGTGAACTGGCAGCATCTTTCCGCATGGGAATTGGTATCGAGGTGCCGCATGCCTGGCGGGCCGCCAAGGAGTTGTTCCTGCAACCGACGATGATTTCGCAGCAAGCTTCGCCGCCGGTTTCGGGCGACGTTGGCTGGTTATTTCACGTCGATGCGCCGAACGTTGCTGCCACACACTGGTCGCCACTTGTGGAGGCTGGCCGAGTGATCGGTTTTCGCGTACGCTTGTTGGAAACTGAAGGCCGATCGGGCCGTGTAAAGTTGCGGAGTTTTCGACCACCAGACACAGCCGTGCAAACCGATGTCGGCAGCGAACCACAGGGTAGCTTGTCGATCGAAGACGACGCCATTGAAATCGTGATGGTGGGGTATGAATGGACGCAGATCGAGGCCCGATGGTGAGAGCGCTCTTACGCAATTCTTTAGCGCGACCAACGGTCACGACTTCATAATATGAGTTGGCAGAACTTCATCGGTCACGACGACATCGCCGAACGCTTTCGCCGGGCGATTGCGCACGGGCGGCTCGCCAGTACATTTCTCTTTGTCGGGCCTGAGGGAATCGGCAAGCGGACGTTCGCAGTGCGGCTAACGCAAACGCTGCTCTGTGAAACTCGTGATCCGAAACTACTCGATCCTTGCGGTCATTGCCCGGCGTGTTTGCAGGTATTGGCCGGCACCCATCCCGATTTTTTGTGTATCCGCCGGCCTGCCGGAAAGAGTTTTATACCACTCGGATTACTCAAGGGCGATGAGCCGGATTATCCGGTGCGCGAATCGCTGCTTTCGAATTTGGCGCTGCGGCCATTTTGTGGCGGCCACAAGGTGGCAATCATCGACGATGCCGATTTTCTGAATCTCGAAGGCGCCAATTGCCTGCTGAAAACATTGGAAGAGCCGCCACCCCACAGTGTGCTGATTTTGATTGGTACCAGCGCCGATCGGCAATTGCCCACGATTCGCTCACGCGCTCAAATCGTCCGATTTCAGCCACTCGAATTACCTGCGGTTGCAAAACTGCTGCTGGATCAAAAAATCGTCGCCGATGAAATCGAAGCACAGCGGTTGGCGGCATTCAGCGGCGGCAGTTTGACCAAGGCCGCAGAATTGGCCGACCCGCAGTTGTGGGCCTTTCGCAGTGAGCTGCTAGCGCGATTGGCGCAAGCTTCGCTGCCGAGCATCACGCTGGCACAAACCACCGCGAAATTCGTCGACGAAGCCGGCAAGGAAGCGCCGCTGCGACGGGCACGCTTGCGGCTGGTCATTGGCTTTGCCGCCAACTTTTTCCGCCAGCTAGTGCGGCAGCTTTCGGGTCTGCCGATCAATTCTGATGCCCAAATGACAGCTGCCGTCGATCGCGCAACAAAACATGATGATTGGAATGTAGAATCCGCCGCCGATGCAGCGCAGCGGTCGCTGGAAGCACTGGCACAGATTGATCGGAACGCCAACCAAAGCACGCTGATCGAAGCGTGGCTCGATGATTTGTTGTTGCTGAGCCGCCGACAGGCACTCACCGCATAATAGTTAAGGCCAACGACCTCCGATTAGATTTCAGGAGAGCTGCTCTCCCCGTGCAGCGTCAGCACCAGTTGTCGTCGGCCAGCGCGGTTGCGATGTTCGCACAGATAAAATCCCTGCCACGTGCCCAAGGCCAGCTCGCCTTCATGCACTGGCACGCTGACGGAACTTCCCAACAGCGCTGCTTTCACGTGCGCCGGCATATCGTCTGGCCCTTCCACCGTGTGGCGGTGTGGAAAATCTGCCGGTGCAATGACACTGAACGACGATTCCAAATCGGCCGGTACGTCGGGATCGGCGTTCTCATTAATCGTCAACGAGGCACTGGTGTGTTTGATAAACACGTGCAGGACGCCAACTTCGATCGAGCACAATTCCGGCAATGCCTCCAGCACGCTTAATGTAATCAAATGAAATCCACGTCGCTGTTCTGGCAGCTGAATGGTGCGTTGAATCCAAGGCATATTTAATCCAATAACTTGGCAAACAGCACTTCGTGCAAGGTAGCGTGCTAAACCACTGGCTCATTGGCAATTACGATAAATAACGATGGATGTTATGCGCAGCCCCTCAGCTTTCAGCGGTTCAAAAAAAGTTCGTCAAAAGCTTGACTTTTGTTACCCGATTTCAATAATGGGCTGTTTTGAGAGACGTGACAAGCTGGAAGTATCCGCCTGCCTTAATTTAGGAACCCGCACCACACTGCTTTGAGCAACCGGATGCTTCCGCGGGAAAGAAAGTCTATGTAAGCCGGGTTCCGTTCAATTAATCATGGCCTCGTCCTTGGGATCCTGCGATCGCTGTGTTGGCATCGCTTGCTCAAGTTGAACAGGCCGGTAACGTTTAATTGTGTTTTGGAGGTTTTGATCAATGCGTAAGCATCGCAATGTTTTTGAAACGATTCTGCAATACGGGCACGACGAAGGCTTCGCCCCCGTGGAAAATGAAGAGTTTGTGCCTACCGATGCCCCGGCCGGTTCGCGAGCCAAGATCGATGCCATGGCTCAGCGAATTCAAATGGGATTGCCAATGTGGCACCCGGACGATCGGCACGACTATAGCGGCCTGACCGGCGCCATTCGCCCGCGCGAGTAAGTGGTTCGCCGCGGAGCAGCAATTCGCTTAGCAAAGTGTAGGAGGCGAATCCCTTCGCCGAGTCAAGCGTGCCTTGCGGCAGGCCCTCGGCGAAAGGATTCGCCTCCTACGTTTTTAAATTTCTCAATCGGTCTACGAGCCAAAACCGGCCGCATCCAAGCTATTCTTTGTGTTACCCCACATGCCGCCGGCTTGCGAGGCGACTGCGCCAATGGCGCTCATTACAGCAATCAGAATCAGCGCCAGAAGCACGGCATACTCCACGGCCGTGGCGGCCTCGTCTTCGCGCCAAAACCGCTCGAAGGGTTGGCGCCAGAATCGTTCATAAAAACTACGCATGAAAATATCCCCCGCCAGCGCCACCAAGCCGCCTTTTGGGCCGATGAGCGCCGCGATCGATTTGGATGAACACCCGCTGCGGCGAAATGCCGAGAGAAGTGGCACTCAAGTCTACGTCGATTATGCCGGATGGTCAAAAATACTGCTGACTTATTGCGGAACATTCAATGCCGGAACCTGTGGCAAGTTTTCACCGATGCCCGGCGACTGTTCTGAGCGGATCGGCCCCAGCCAGCGTCGCAGACGTGAATTGGCTGGATCGCTCGTCGCCAATCCTTCGAATTCCAGGACGCTGGTCGCCAGACCATCGACCGAAAGTTCCGCTTCTGGCAACGGTTCCAATAAATCGGCATGTTGCCAAAGCACCACACTGGTGTCGGGCGTGATCAACGAACCCTGGCCGGACCATTCAACCGACTTCAGCAGCCCACCTGCTGACGGCGGCGAATGGCTTCCACGGAACACGATCAACGCTCCTTCGGCGTCGGGGACAAAGACGCAGCCGTTAGTCGTAATTGTTAGCGGTGCCAAACCCTCAGCAGCGTCGTCGCAATTCAATTCGACGACCGATCTGGCGCCACGAATCGTGGCGTTCTCCATTTCGATTTTTGCCGATGCATCGGTGGCCCTCGTGGTCGAAAATCGCACCCATGGACCACTGCCAAGATAAAGCGTATTCTGTGCGGCGATTGCAACGGGTCCACGTGTTCGACAATCGATTCCAGCGGCCACGCCTTGCACCACACAGCGTTCCAGTTGAATCTGCGTCGCCGGCGTTAAGGTGTTGGTCTGCTGCCCACTGCCGCTGACACGGATCGCCACCGGCAATTCGAAAGTCCCCGCCGAAATTGCTTGAAATGTGCAGCCGATGAATTGCACGTGGGTGGCCCGTAAATCGACGATCGCATGCCGATCGGGCAAGACGATCTCCTCGGCTCGCTGATGCCAGATGAAATCGATATTTTCAAATCGCACCTTGTCGGTTGGCACGATAAGCCCGTTGGCTGGCACGACGATGCGCGGCCGCTCATCATTTTTCCCTCGAATAAGCGCCCCGGGCAGCAGCCGCACGGTGGCCCCTGCAGTTTCGGATTTTCCCGGCAGTTCGATCACCGACGGTACAGTTGATGCCGTCTGTCTTGTGCGCGATGACGTTTTCGCCTCAGCAGCCGTTTCATAGTTGGCCAAGTGAACCGTCTGATCGGGGTTGGTGGCGGCGGAATTTTTATCACTGGAGGTGCTGTTGTGAATTCCAACACTGGGAAAGCCAGCCGTGGCACCCGAAGCCGCAGACGGCGCGAGTGGACTGCTTGAAACTGTCTGATTCACGATAGCCCAGTCGTACGGCGGTTGACGGCTTTTCCAAAGCGGATAGGTTGCGGCTGCCAGCAGCAGCACACATGCGGCCGCCGCCAGCGACGGCCTGGCGATTTGCCCCAGAGCGCGGCGAGCTTCCGCCGGCCAGTTGAATCGCAGAGTGGAGCGGCCGCTTTTCAACAGCGTCGCCACTAGCGGGCGTCGGCCGGCAGTCGTCGACGGACCGATTGCAGCTACAACTTCGGCAAACGATTGCGGTCGATCCTTTGGTTTTTGCCGCAGGCAACGTTCGATGATGTCAGCCAGCGCTCCTGAAACATCGGGAGCGATCGACCGCAAATCGGGAATCTTCGCTTGCAGAATTTCCCGACGTTTCAATTCAAAATTGCCACCGGCAAATAGCGGCCGGCCTGCGAGCAGATGCCAACACAGACAGCCGAATGCGTAGAGATCGCTGGCAATTGTCGTTGGCAGTGACCAACGCTCAGGCGACAGACCATCCAACATTTCTGGCGATTGCTTGCAACCGGTCGCATTTTCAACCGGACGAATAATCGGTCGCACACCGCAGCGCGCAAGCTGCACTTCGCCGGCCTCGGTCAGCCATAGAGATGACGCCGCCAGATCGCCATGCACGATTCCGGCCGCTTCGAGCGTCGCCAGCGCCTCCGCCGTTTGCCGCGCAATTTCCAAAACGGCAGTCGGTGGCAAACGTCCCTGGCAAGCTAGCCAATCACTGACCGGAAATCCGACCAGCGGCGCATACGCTGCCCAAATGGCATCATCGGCAACCCCAACGGACTCCAGTCGAACGACTTCAGGCAACTTCACGTCGACAAAACGCTCGACGAGTGTTTGCAACGCCGATATCTCGCTTTGTGTCGCGCGGGTGCCACTGCTGGCCGGGTACCCTCTGGGTGCAGCAGTATTTCCATTTCCGGCTCCCTCTCCTCTTGCGGGAAAGGGCTGGGGTGAGGGGGCTGTGGCCTGGCCTCGCTTGTCAGTGCTGGCGACGACCAGATGCACTACTTTCTTCGTCTCCACATTCGTTGCGACAAACCAATCTGCATATCCCAGCCGCTGCAGCCGTCGTTGAATCACGAACGGCCCGACCAAAAGCCGCTCGCCGCGACCGGCGTTGATTTCGCTCGCCTGATACGGCGTCAGCAAGCTCGCTTGTACGAGGGCATCGACCCAGACCGCATCAAACAGCGGCAAATCGCCCGCCAGTCGACGCGCGCCTTCGCACCGAGCGCACTTCGTCGGCCGTCGCCAAGTGCAACCGTGCTAGCAAATCGACTAATTCCGCGGGCAGGTCCTCTCGCATTGACAGCCCAGATTAGAGATCGCAATTTCGGGCTGTGGTTGCTAGCAAATCCCCGCGCTTGGAGCAAGCCTGAAATGCCGTTTGATGGTTTTAGTTGTCGCACTAAACTGCAGCGGCTTTTCCTGGGGATCGACACTCCGAATGGAAATCCTGTGAATGAAGCGAACATTTCTCCTAGTCTTCGTGCTTTCCAGTGCGATTTGCGGTTGTGCGATTGAACGACCGCATGCCGTCGTCAATGACGTTTCTGTTCGACAAGAATTTGATTCGGGCTACACGCTCGTGGCAGTTGATGGCAAGCCTGTGGAACGTGCTCACGGCAAGGGAATGAATTCGCTCGTAGATTATGTTCCCTTTGCTTGGGTCGAGCCGGGCACTCATTCTCTAACTTTAAAGCGGTCGGTGAATTCAAACAGTAAAATTCCACCTGTAAAAGCCGAAGTTACGATCACCGCAACTCTCGAAGCCAACAAACGCTACCGGTTCGATGCCAAAGAAGGAACTGTGACTTTGGTTGACGACTTTAATTGAAACTTGACCACGGGTTGGTTCGCACTGGCACAGCCAGTTGCACCCAGCGAACAAAAGCGATAGGCTCAGCCAGGATGCTGGGCGTCAGTCAGTTGGTACTGGCGGCCCACCGTGCGCCATCTCAAGCGGTAATTCAGATATATGCGATACGCGACGTGCAAGACAGTAAATAACGTCAGCGCGGTCCCAATGGCAATGGCTGCGATCGCCGATAACTGAAGTGCATAACGGAATTTCGTGGTCGGCAACACGCTCGCGCCAAAGCAGTTCTTCAAAAAATGCTGAACACTCGCTGAAAGTAACAGAGGGATGAAAATAGCAAAAACGATTGCCAACAGGGTCGTCGCAGCGAGCAGCGACCTCAGGCTAAATTGCTTCCACATTTTCAACCAGCCGATCAAACGCGGTGTGGTGTAAGCCGTGCCAAACAACACCAAAACGAAGAATGCGCAGTCGATCAGAAATGGTTTGATCCAAAAGGTGACAAGAGTGCCATCGAATGGCCATCGACTGTTAGTGCCGTATGGACCAGAAAAACTTTTGCCGCCAGACGAGTAAATCCCAGAAACTGGATAGATGGAATTGCGAACCAAGCAAATCGATGGCCATCCATGAGTCCAGTTGATTAATGGTAGCTCTCCGAAGAAGTTGTCGCTGCCAAATGGCTCGTTTTGGTATCCATCGAAATTGGCAAACAGCAACGCACCACAGACGATTGCGGTAGTAACGATAGTGGCCCATCGTGACCACCTTTTCGTCGTCAGTGAACCGCCTTCGATATCCATCTCGAATTACCTAGAGATTGTCGCCACCTGTCGAACTTCTTACCGTCGTCGTCCCGCCTTTCTGCCCCCAGCGCAATTTTTTACTTCCGGCATGTCGTCGCCGTATCGACGGACGTATTGCTTATGTTCCAGCAGCTTGTCGCGAATGGCTTGTTTGGCATACGCAGCTTTTGCGCCCAGTTGTGGCAAACGGTCGATCACGTCGCCCATTAAATGAAAGCGATCCAAATCGTTCAGCACGCACATGTCGAACGGCGTGGTGGTCGTGCCTTCTTCCTTGTAACCGCGTACGTGCAGGTTGTCGTGGTTCGTGCGCTTGTAGGTCAGCCGATGGATTAGCCACGGGTAACCGTGAAAGGCAAAGATGATCGGTTTGTCTTTGGTAAAGAGCACATCAAATTCCGGGTCCGACAGCCCGTGCGGATGTTCGCTCGCCGCTTGCAGCCGCATTAAATCGACGACGTTGATCACGCGTACTCTCAATTCCGGGAAGTACTCGCGCAAAAGCTCTACAGCAGCTAGGGTCTCCAGCGTCGGCACATCGCCGCAGCAGGCCATTACCACGTCCGGCTCGAATCCTTTGTCATTGCTCGCCCATTCCCAAATGCCGATGCCGGCTGTGCAATGTTTGATGGCGTCTTCCATGTTCAGCCACTGTGGGGCCGGTTGCTTGCCGGCGACAACCACGTTCACATAATTACGGCTGCGCAAGCAGTGATCGGCCACGCTCAGCAAGCAATTCGCATCGGGCGGCAAATAAATCCGAATCACTTCCGACTTTTTGTTGACCACGTGGTCGATAAAGCCCGGGTCTTGATGCGAAAACCCGTTATGATCTTGCCGCCACACGTGCGAACTCAAAAGGTAATTGAGCGAAGCAATCGGCCGCCGCCACGGAATGCCGCGAGTCACCTTGAGCCATTTGGCGTGCTGATTGAACATGGAGTCGATGATGTGAATAAATGCCTCGTAGCAAGAAAAGAAACCGTGCCGGCCCGTGAGCAAATAACCCTCAAGCCAGCCTTGGCATTGATGCTCCGAGAGCATTTCCATCGCCCGGCCATCGGGCGAAAGATGATCGTCATACGGCAGCGTCTCGGCGACCCAGCCGCGATCGGTCACCTCCAAAATGTCTTGCCAGCGGTTGGAATTTAGCTCGTCCGGGCTGAAGACGCGGAAGTTTTTGCTCTCCAGATTGCACTTCATCACGTCGCGCAAAAGTTGCCCCTGCACGCGCGTGGCTTCGGCATCAGTCGTGCCGGGGCTGGGCACATCGACGGCATGGTCGGCGAAGTCGGGCAGCTTCAAATCGCGCAACAGCAAGCCGCCGTTGGCGTGTGGATTAGCACTCATACGCCGCTCGCCTTTCGGCGGCAAATCGGCGAGTTCCGGAATCAGTTTGCCCGATTCGTCGAACAACTCTTGCGGCCGATAACTTCTCATCCAATCTTCGAGAATCTTGACGTGCCCCGGTTTGGCCATGTCGGCCATTGGCACTTGGTGCGAGCGCCAGTAATCTTCCGTCTTCAGACCGTCGACTTCTTTCGGTCCGGTCCAGCCTTTCGGCGAACGCAGCACAATCATCGGCCAACACGGCCGCTCGCGGAAACCGTTGCGGCGGGCGTCGGATTGAATTGCTTGAATGTCGGCCAGAACTTTGTCCAGCGTGGCCGCCATTGCCTGGTGCATCGGCTGCGGATCGTGCCCTTCGACGAAATACGGGTTGTAACCGTAACCGCGCAGTAACTGTTCCAGTTCGTCACGCGGAATACGGGCCAGCACCGTCGGGTTGGCGATCTTGTAGCCGTTCAAATGCAAGATCGGCAGCACGGCACCGTCGCGCACCGGATTGAGAAACTTGTTGCTGTGCCAACTGGTGGCCAGCGGGCCCGTTTCCGCTTCGCCATCACCAATGATGCAGGCCACAATCAAGTCCGGATTGTCGAACGCTGCACCGAAAGCATGAGACAGCGCGTAACCTAGCTCTCCCCCTTCATGAATCGAACCCGGCGTTTCCGGCGCGACGTGGCTGGGAATTCCGCCGGGAAACGAAAACTGCTTGAACAGTCGCTTGATGCCATCGACATCCTGACTGATGTTCGGATACACCTCGCTGTAGGTCCTTTCCAGATAGGCATTGGCCACCGCAGCTGGCCCACCATGTCCGGGCCCCATGATGCAAATCATGTCCAGCTCGTGCTGTTTGATCAGCCGGTTCAAATGCACGTATAGAAAATTCAAACCCGGCGTGGTGCCCCAGTGTCCCAAGAGCCGCGGCTTGATGTGCTCCAGCTTCAACGGCTCGCGCAACAGCGGATTGTCGTACAGATAGATTTGTCCAACAGAGAGGTAGTTGGCCGTCCGCCAGTAAGCATCCATCTTGCGGAGTTCGTCGGCGGACAATGTCTCGGCCTGCTTCGCCGCCGCGGGTCGTTTCGGTTCAGTTTTGACGGAAGTTGCCATGCGTTGGCCTCCTTGACGATTGTCGGCTGTTTTTCCTTGTAGGAGGCGACTCCCGTCGCCGATGAATCAGCTGCGGCGCGCATTCGGCGACGGGAGTCGCCTCCTACAGGTTTTTATTTTTACTACTGTCCTACGATGCGCAAAACAATCCGCGCGATCGTGATCTCCTCATCCGTACTTATCACGCGAACCTTCACGGGCTCATCCTCGATTGAAATGATTGGGGCGCGTTCATTATTGCGAACCGCATCGATTTGAACACCCAAGTGTTCGAGTCCATCGCAAATTCGAGACCGAATTTCCGTCGCGTTTTCACCAATTCCGCCGCTGAAAACTAGCGTATCGAGGCCGCTGAGCGCCGCCGCTAGTGCCCCGATCGATTTGCGAGCCACATAACAAAACAGTTCCACCGCCTCAGCCGCGTTTGGATTTTCATTTTGTTTTGCTAGCAAATCTCTCATATCGGAACTGACGCTCGACACGCCGAGCAGACCCGATTTTTTGTTCACGAGTTCGTCAATCTGATCGGCATCCATTTTTTCTTGGCGCATCAGATACACCAGCACGCCGGGATCGAGATCGCCAGTGCGGGTGCCCATGATAAGCCCCGCCGTTGGCGTGAAGCCCATGGTCGTGTCAACGCACTTGCCGCCACGCACCGCTGCCATGCTACAGCCATTACCCAGATGCGCAAAAATCACTCGGCCATTTGCAGCCTGTTGGCCAGCCTGTCGCGCGAGTTCCTGAAGCAGATACGCATACGACAGACCATGAAACCCATACCGCCGAACGCCCTGCGCTCCGTACTCCCGCGGAATCGGCAACAACTTCGCCACCTGCGGCATGGCGCGATGAAATACCGTATCGAAGCACGCCACCTGCGGCGTGGCTGGAAAGTGTTTTTCCATCGCCTCGATCAGCGCAATCTCGCCCGGCAGATGATCGGGATCGATCGGCGATATTTTTCGCAACTCGTCGAGCACTTCCGGCGTGATCAGCACATGCTCCAGATACTTGGGGCCACCGTGAACAATTCGATGCCCAATGGCCATGATGTTTGCCAGCCCGACATGCTCTTGGAGGCCGGCGATCAATCGCGCCACCGCTTCTTGAGGACTGGCTATATTGAGCTGGATAGTTTCGAGCACCTTGTCACTACCGATCCTAACCTGCATCAAGGAATTCGGGAGTCCAATACGCTGAATCGTGCCAACTAGCTCACGTCGCAATGATTTCTCTGTGTGGTCGAATAGCGCAAACTTCACGCTGGACGACCCCCCATTGATGGTGAGCACTTGGTTTGACATAAAGCACCCTGCAAGGCACCACAAGACGCTATCGTACCGCCTTCACCGGATTGCGATACAGCACTTCCGCCAAAAGCGATTGCGATCCTCTGAATCCGTCATGTTCAAAATGCCATTCGGCGTGGGTTGGGGTGAATTCCTCGGGCAGGGGCCAAGGATCGAACGGCTCGTAGCCGAGTGCGGCGGCGAGTTTTTCGGATTTCAGCGAGACGTTGCCGCGCGCGGCGGAATCGGGCCAGCCATTTTTCGGGGGCAACCGATCAGCAAACTCGGATCGTAGCCGCCGACGCGGTTGATGATTTGGGCGATTTGAAACAGGCTCAGTCGCCGTGGGCCGCCGGCGTGGTAGAGGCCGGCCAAGTCGCTGGCCAATACGACTTCGCACAGCTCGTTCAAGCAATCGGTATACGTCGGAGTGCGGATTTCGTCGAAGTAGAGTGTGGCGGGCCTCGATTTTTTGAAGCGCGATTGAATCCAATCGATTGCCCCGGCGTGGCCATTGAAGCTGATGCCCATTGGCAGCGAGATTCGCAGAATGCACGCCGTAGGATCGCTGGCCAATATGAGCTCCTCCGCGACGACCATGGTCTTGCCGTACACCGTGACAGGGTCGGTCTGATCGGTTTCGACGTGGCTGCCGGCACCGGTGCCGGAGAACACCAGATCGATCGATAGATGCACGAGTCGTGCTTGCCGTTCGATACAAATATCGAGCAGATTCTTCGCGCCCTCGACGTTAATTCGCCACGCCATCGCTGGATCAAGCTCGCACGATTTCAGCGCACAGTTGCCGGCGCAATCCAACACGGCGGCGAAATGGTACTGATCGAACAGTCGATTCATGCCGGCGCGATCTTCGGCATCGCAAATTTCGATGCCCGGGCCGGTCAGTCGCCAGTTGTTGCGCTGCCGGATGCCGATCACCTGCCCCGGATACCGAGCCTGCAAATACGGCAGCGCGTTGTAGCCCGGCACACCGGAAATGCCGGTGACTAATAGTGGCAGCGGCGGATCAACGGCCAGAGTGGACGGGCGATACATGAACAGGTGAGCGAGTGAAGAGGTGAATGGGTGATTTTAATCGCAGTGCTTACACTGCGCGAGTCCAACTTGCTCCAAAATGAGATTTTCCATTTCGGCCCGTAACAAATCTCGTTTTGATCCGCTGTACATAATAGGCGATGAAAACTCACTTGCCGCTAACAAATAACCGCGTCTCCAATACGTGACGCTTTTACATAAACGGTTGTCGGGCCGCGGCAGATCGCCACAAGATTTGCCGTAGACAAGTTACTATACTCATCCTTTCCTTTTTCCAAGCCTAGGGGTTAACAGCCCCTGGGCTTGCTTTGCGCGCCTGCACAACCGATTCAAGCTGTTTCCTGCGGGAATTCGCGTGGTTCCTTGACGACTTCCCGGAGCACTGATAGACTCGCCAATTCGATTGTGCAATATAATTGCGCATGACTTTCGCGCACTGGTTTGACGGCGGGCCGAAAGAATGGCTCGCCCATGCCGGAGCGGCGTTTTTTCTTGCCCCCTCACCCCGGCCCTCTCCACGAAGAGAGGGAGACAGACACGGGAAAAACTCAAAGGATCAACTAATATGGCGACCGTCACGAAGCGCCGCAGCAAGTCGGCATCTAAGTCAGCTTCCAAAAATGGCAAGGCTTCAGCGAAGGCCGGCAAGGCCGCCGAAAAGGCCTCGTCAGGCAAGCCCGGCAAGATGATTTACTTCTTCAGCAAATCAAAGACCGACGGCAACGGCTCGATGAAACCGCTCTTGGGCGGCAAGGGAGCCAACCTAGCCGCCATGACCAGCATCGGCCTGCCGGTGCCGCCAGGCTTCACCATCACGACCGAGGTCTGCACATACTACTATAAAAACGGCAAGAAGTTCCCGCCGACTTTGCAGAACGATGTTAAATCGGCCGTCGCCTGGCTGGAAAAGGAAACTGGCAAGAAATTCAGCGACACCAAAAACCCCCTCTTGGTTTCGGTCCGCTCCGGCGCGCGTGATTCAATGCCGGGCATGATGGACACGATCTTGAACTTGGGATTGAACGACAAGACTGTCGAAGCCTTGAAATCTGCCACCGGCAATGGCCGCTTCGCCTGGGATTCCTATCGCCGCTTCGTGCAAATGTACGGCGACGTGGTGATGGGCGTCCAAAAGCGTCACGAAAACGAACACGAGCCGTTCGATGAAGTGATGGATGGCCTGAAACGCGAGCGTGGCGTGAAGGAAGACACCGACCTGAACGAAGGTGATTTGCAAGAGCTGGTCATGCGATTCAAGAATCTAATCAAAGATCGCACCGGCAAAGAATTCCCGGCCGATCCGTTCCAGCAGCTGCAAGGGGCTGTTGGTGCAGTGTTCAGCTCGTGGATGAACGATCGAGCCATTGTCTATCGGCAAAAGTACAAAATTCCCGATGAATGGGGCACTGCCGTCAACGTGCAAAGCATGGTGTTTGGCAACATGGGTGACGATTGTGCCACCGGAGTCGCCTTCACTCGGGATCCAGCCACAGGCGAGAATGTGTTTTACGGCGAATATCTGGTGAACGCTCAAGGCGAAGACGTGGTGGCTGGCGTCCGTACGCCCAAGCCGGTGGCCGAAATGGCGAAAGACGCCATCATTGGCCCCGCATTCAAAGAACTCGAAAAAGTCCGCAAAGCGCTGGAGAAAAACTTTGGCGACGTTCAGGATTTCGAATTCACCATCGAAAAGAAAAAGCTGTTCATGCTGCAAACGCGCAACGGCAAGCGCACGGCCATTGCCTATGTGAAGATCGCTCACGATATGGTCAAAGAAGGGCTGATGTCGCCGGAACACGCCATTCGTTCAGGCGATCCCGAAGCGCTCAATCAACTGCTGCAGCCTATTTTCGATCGCCACGATTATGAACAGGCCAAGACTGAAGGCCGGATGATGGCCACCGGTTTGGCCGCCGGTCCTGGCGCTGCGTCGGGCAAAGTCGTGTTCAGCGCCGGCAAAGCCGAAGAACTAGCCGCCAAGGGCGAAAAGATTGTGTTAGCGCGTGTCGAAACCAGCCCGGAAGATTTGCGCGGCATGATAGCTTCCGAAGGCATTCTGACCTGCCGCGGCGGTGTTTCCAGCCATGCGGCACTTGTCGCACGCCAGATGGGCAAAGTGTGCGTGGCCGGCGCTGGTGATATTCACATCGACTACCACCACGGCACGCTCACCTGCAAAGGAGTGACCCTTCACGAGGGAGATGCCATCAGCATTAACGGCTCGACCGGCGAAGTATTCCATGGACTGCTCAAAACCGCCGATAGCGAACTGAAGCAAGTGCTCGTCAGCAAGACGCTGCAACCAGGCGAAAGCTCGGCTTTCAAGTATTACAGCTTCCTGATGAAGCTGGCAGACAAATATCGCAAGCTGGGTATCCGTACGAACTCCGATCAGCCCGATCAGGTGGATAACGCCATTGCGTTTGGCGCCGAGGGCATCGGTCTGTGTCGCACGGAACACATGTTCTTTGAAGGCGACCGCATTATCGCGGTTCGCCAAATGATTCTGGCCGAAAACCTGGTGGAGCGGAAAAAGGCGCTCGATAAACTGCTGCCGTTACAGCAAGGCGACTTCGAAGGCATCTTTCGCGCGTTGGCAGGACGTCCTGCATGCATTCGTCTGCTCGATCCGCCGCTGCACGAATTCCTGCCACAACACGACAACCGCAAGGGCCAGCAAGAAGTAGCCGATCAATTGGGTATCTCGGTCGGTCGTGTGGAAAAGCTGGTTCACGAACTGCACGAATTCAACCCCATGCTTGGTTTCCGCGGTTGCCGGTTGGGCATCAAGTTTCCGGAAATTACCGAAATGCAAGCCCGCGCAATTTTCCAGGCCGCCGCTGCCGTGCTGGCCGACGGTGTAAAGGTGCAGCCGGAAGTGATGGTGCCATTGGTAGGCTTCAAGCGCGAACTGGATTTACAAGTGGCAATTATCCATTGTGTAGCCCGTGAAGTAATGAAAGAAACTGGCCGCAAGTTCAAGTACAGCGTCGGCACGATGATTGAAGTGCCCCGCGGGGCTCTGACCGCCGATGAGATTGCCCAGACCGCCGAGTTCTTCAGCTTCGGCACCAACGACCTCACACAAATGTGCCTGGGTATGAGCCGCGACGACAGTGGTTCGTTCCTGCCCGCCTACCAGCAGGCGGAAATCATCAAGACGAATCCGTTCGCTTCGATCGACACTACCGGGGTTGGCCAGCTGATGCATACGGGCGTCACTAAAGGCCGCAGCACGAAGCCCGATTTGAAGATCGGCATTTGCGGCGAACACGGCGGCGACCCCAGCTCCATCATGTTCTGCCACAAAATCGGCCTGAATTATGTCAGTTGCTCACCGTTCCGCGTGCCGATTGCCCGCTTGGCCGCCGCGCAAGCGGCGCTGGTCAAGTAGGGTCCGGCTTTAGCCTGACGGGCCACCTTTTTGATAGATTCGGACGCGACTTGTCAGGCTAAAGCCGGACCTACTTCGCATTGCGCGTCAGTTCCATCCTCGCGCGCAAGCCCTGCTCTTCGAATGTCAGACCGAAGTTGGCGGTTTCAAACGGCAACATGGCCGCCGACGCCCAGGGGCCATCCTTCGGCTGCCCCGGATGTCCGTAGACCGTCGATTCCATCGTTTTCCACTCATCGTTCCACACATACTTGCCGCCGCCGGGGCACACGAGCTTCGTGTGCCAAAGACGCTCGTGAACGACAACCGGATCCTCATTCGGAAATAGCCGCTTCCACTCGTTCAGAATCGGCAAGTTCGCCCACGCGCGCTCCTGCATCAACAGATCCGTCTTCGATTCCGGTCCGTTCAGAATCCCCCAGAGTCCCGAGCTGGAGTGATTGAGCATATCGAACATCCGGCGATCGATTTGCAGACACAGATTCTGGCCCAGCCACGGCGGGCCGACGGCCTGCTTTTCCACATCTGGCGTGTCAGATTTCTTCTCGCCGGTCGCGCGGGCTAATTGCCGATCGATCGCCCGCTTCAGCACGTCTTCGCGCGGAGTCAAAATCCACACGCCGTCGATCGGCGCGGAATACAAAGCAGTCTCGACGTCATTGGCATATTTGTGGCGGGCATTCTCGGTGAATTTGACCTGCACGTAAGTCTGATCGCGGTAGATGAACGAATCCCATACCAGCGTCCCGGGCATGATTTTGTCAAGGAATGCCCGCAGCACGTCGACAAACACGGTTAGCTTTTGCGGATCGATCGATTCGATTTCGACGGCGATGGGAATTCGTTGCCAGTTTTTGCGGTAAAACTCGTCGAGCTTCTCAGGCGGGGTTTTATCCACCTCTTTCCAAATCGGATCGTCTTCAATCGACACCGTCACCCAACGGCCCAGCCAGCCGAACGGCTCGCCCGGAAACTGCGGCACAAAATTCACCGCCATATTGGTCCAATCTTTGACAGTTTTCGAATCGGTGTTGATGGCCAGTGCGGTTTGCGCAAGTGCCCCGTGCAGATCGGCGCCATCGGACGGAATTTTGGCCCCGCGAGAAATGTTGACGAACTCTCGATAATCGCTGCCGATAATCAACGGCATCACGGTCAAATCGCCGGAGAGTTTTTTGTCGCTGATGCCGATCCGCAGCCCGATTGGGTCGAACGCCCAGCGCCAGTTGTTTTGATACCGATCGCGCCACTGGTTGTACGCGTCGGCTTCAGCCTTCGTGACCTTTTGAATTGGCAGCTCGATAATCGGCGTCATGAATTCCAGCGACCCTTGCGTCGACGACACCACGCCCGATTTCGTCAGCGTCAGCTCGCTGGCATCGACCAGCGGCAAATCAGTGTGCAGCGATTTGGGCTCGGCCTTGCCCGATTCCAGCGCGTTCAAATTCTCGGCCGTCAACTCCGCCAGCGCCGCTGCCGTGTATGTCCGCCGGGCCGACGCGATCCGCCACTGCGGCGAACACCAGCGGCGAATCGTCGGATCGCTTAAAAACAAAAACGCCGTTTCGTTCTCATCCCCCAGCTGATAACGAGTCCGGAAAAACTTGTACTCGTCGAGCTTCGCGATCGACTCCATCCCTTGGCCGACCTTTGCCAATCGTTCCAGCTGTGCCAGTGAATTGGTGATGACCACCGCGCCATTCAATTGCGCCAAATACGAGCACACTTCTCTTCCCGGCGATCGTACGCCGTCGTATTTCACTCCGGCCACCATGCCGCTTGTCGGTTTCGCGTCAGACTGCTTCGAAGCATCAAGCAGAATTTGCGATTTAAGTGCTGACGCCAGTACTTTTGGCTGATCGCTTTCAAGCAGCACGGCCACGTCGGTGCCAGTCGGAAAGTACGGATCCGACCCGGTGAGCGCGATGCCCTTCACCAACTGCGGACCCACGATTCGTCCCAAAGTGTTAACACCGAGGCCCAATTGCCGCTCGTACTTTTTGAGCACGCTCGCATCTTCCGATTGCGGCCGAGCCAAATGCACCAGCAAAGTGGGATCGCGCCCATTCAATTCGTCGGTCAGCTTCACCGCCGCCGCGAACGACGAAAAGAACACCACGTGCTGATCGGCCGGAATCAATTTCGCCAGCGGATCGAGCTTGGGACTCGCTTCTTTCAGCAGTGGCTTCCAATCAATCGCCGTGACAGTGATGCCGGTCAACGTGCCAACATCAATCGTCAGCTCGCGGCTGTCTTTCGAAATGTCTCGCAAGGCTCGGTCAAGCTGCAAACTTTCGCTGATCGCCTGCGTGCCGGAGAACAGATCGAACGCATCGACAATCCGCCCCGAGTCGGCGGTCACGCGGAACGGTTCGACATTGTTGCCGTCCTTTTTCTTCAGCTTGCTCGCTGCCGTCGTCGCGTCATCGAACTGATGCCGGAACCACGCTTTGCCCGGCACCGGCAATCGCTCCATTCGGAAGTAATGAAACATCTTGCCGTTCAGAAATGCCTCTTGGGCGGAATCCTTCGCGGCGCTGGCTGGCACGGCGAATCCAACTTGCTTCATTTCGGCCGCCTCGGTCTTCGGCAGCGTCAGCCAACCTTTCACATCCTTACCTTTCGGCGCGCGAATTCTCAGATGCTTGTCCAGCAAGTCGTCTTGCCCATGGAAGCGCAGATTCCACAAATCCTGGCTTTCGAGCATCAGATACGCCTCCCCCTCGCCGTCGAGCCAGACAGTCGGCTCCATCACCTCCCAGCGCGGATCGAAACGAAACCGTCCATCGTCCGTGTTAACTTTCGGCAACCCACCGGCCGTGATTTTCAAGTCACTTAGTGGAACATCATAAAACGCATCTTCCGCCAGTACCCTGGCCGATTGCACGCCAACAGGGAATAATGACCACGCGAGAGCGATCGAGATGAGATGGCGGCGCATGGAAGTCCTCCCTTTCGTCCAAGCATGGTCGAGTCAGGCGAGCCAGTAATGCACGTTATACCCAATTATCGCGGCGAGTGTTTCAATCACTAGATTACTCCCGTCAAACTGCTCGATGGAGGACCAGCACATGGCCACGACCAATGTCAGCAAACCGCAGTCCGCCGGCAAACTTTCGCCTGACGATCCGCTCATCCAAGATTTGCTGAAATCGTTCGACAATTTGTTCGGCCTGCATGCCGGTTTTCGGCCCGTGCATGCCAAGGGACTGTTTAGTTCGGGCACATTTACGCCATCGGCGGAAGCGACAAAGTTGACTCGCGCGCCGCACATCGCGCGGCCATTAACCAGGGTTGTCGTTCGCTTCTCCGATTTCGCCGGCGTGCCGACGATTCCCGACAATCATCCGGAAGCTGCCAGCCCGCGCGGCATGGCCGTGCGATTTTATTTGGCAGATCATGTTCACACCGACATCGTCGCGCATTCCGCCGATGGCTTTCCCGTCCATACCGGCGATGAGTTTTTGGAATTCAATCGGGCGGTGGCGCTCCACAATCCGGCCGGTCCTCACCCGACGCCGCTCGAGCAATATTTGGGCGCACATCCCCGGGCGATGCAATTCGTCATGCTACCGAAACCATTTCCGACAAGTTTCGCCCGCGAACACTTCTTCTCAGCCGCGGCCTACAAATTCATTAGCGCCGACGGCACGACCTGCTTCGGTCGCTACCGGCTGAAACCCGAAGCCGGGACGGAATATCTCACGGCGGAAGAGGCGGCGAAAAAATCGCCGAATTTCCTGTTCGACGAAATCGATCCACGGCTGGCGAAGGGCCCGATCAAGTTTCGCGTGGTCGTGCAAATGGCCGCGCCCGGCGATCCGACGGACGATTCTTCGATCACCTGGCCCAATGACCGCTCCGAAATCGAACTCGGCATGATCACGCTCACCAAGCGCGAAAACGAATTGCAGCCGGAACTGCGAAAAATCATTTTCGACCCGCTCCCGCGCGTCGACGGCATCGACCCATCTGCCGACCCGCTGCTCGACGTCCGCGCCGCCCTATACTTACTCAGCGGCCGAAGACGGCGAGCCGCCACGACATAGCCCTACCTTGCCAGTCGGGAGCTAAGCGTTGACGCTAACCGCTGGAGAGCCAATCGCTTCGTGAAGCGATTCTTCTTCCGTGCGGCGGTACGTCAGCCCGGCGAAGCGCAGCAACAAGACGGCGGCGACGATCAATCCCAAATCGAAAAGCCACCAGACATAAATGAAATCTTCGCCCCCTCCCAGTGGATGAATGAATCGGCCGAATGTTGGTGCATCGTGGAACTGGCCGATGACCAGCATCAACGAGTTGTGCGTGAAGTGGAACACCATGCCTGGAAGAATGCTGCCGGTCTGCACGGCCAGGTATGCAATCACGGCGCCAACAACGCAGGTGATAAGCGATTGTTGCAGCACGGTATGCGTGACGCCAAACATCAGGCTCGAAAGCGCAATCGCCCGCCATTTGCTGCCCAAATGTCGGAAGCCGGAGAGAATGAACCCGCGAAATGCCAACTCCTCGCAGATGGCCGGCACCAGGGCGATGATCAGCACCGCTGGCCAGAATTTCGGCGCCTCCCCCAGTGCTCCTTCCAACGCCTCTTTCACGCCTTGCGAGGTCGGGTACAACTGCTCAACCACCACTTGCAGCAGCTTCACCGCTGGATGCACTGCCACGGCCAAACACGCCGCAGCCGGCAGCGTCCACCAGGCGGGCAGACGCAGCAGTAGTGTTTGCCGGGGACTGCGGGTCAGCATCACCGTCATCAGTAAAGCCGGCGTGGCAATCATCACCAACTGCGTAACCACGGCCACCACCGCAAAATCTGCGAACGATTGCGGCATCGGCAGAGCAAACCCCATGAAAAACCGAATCAGCAAAATCAACAGGCCGCAGAAAATTGCTTCCGAGACGCTGGGGGTATCGCTTCGATCGCGCAACAGGCGCCGAATCCAGAGACCGACATCCAGTCGCTCGCTTTCACGAAACAGCACGCTTTCTTTATTGAATTGCTCGACCGCCCAGCGCACCGCGAGCAAGCAACAGAGCAGGGTCATGCCAACCACGGGTGCGATGTACGGGAGCGCCGCCAGATAATTGCCTTCCAAGAGCGATCGCAAGAGCAGCACCAGCCCGGTAAGAGGAATCAGGCTGTTGCCCAGATTCAATTCCATTCCGGGTCCCATCGGCAAAATCACCAGTGGCAGCGTGACCAGCACCAGCGGCATCAGATAGTACTGCCCCTCCTTGCTGCTGCGCGCGAATGCCGCCAGTGCCAGACACAACGCGCTGAACAGAGCAGCGACGGGAACCAAAGCGATCAACAGCCAAACCGGCGTCAGTAGTGGCGGCAATCCAAAAGCCCCGCCCGCTTCGCCGCCGGCCAGATGCGAAATCACCAGCGCGCCGGTGATACCCATACTGATCATGTTCAGCACGCTGGTGGCCATGCTGAAAAGCATCACCGTGAGCAACTTGCCCGTGACAATTTCGCTGCGCCGGGCGGGGCTGGAAAGCAATGTTTCCAGCGTGCCGCGTTCCTTTTCGCCGGCGCACAAATCGACCGCCGGATAAAACGCTCCGGTGAGCGACCAGATTAACAGCACGAATGGCAGAATTTTCGACCACATGGCGGCGCTGCGCTGATGCGATTCCGAGACATCTTCGCGCTGTAAATCGAACGGCCGCGCCACGGCCAGCGGGAGTTGCGAATCTTTCAGATTCTGTTTGCCAATGGCTTCGGCCCATTGTCGCAAAATGTTCGATACGCGATCGAACGCCAGCTGCGATTTTTCGCTGGCGGTGCTGAAATAAATTGCTGGCTGGGGCACGGTTAGCTCGTCGGCGCCCTCTCCTTGGGGAGAGGGCAGGGTGAGGGGGGTAGCGCTGGCTGCGTTCCCTCTCGCCCCAGCCCTCACTCCGAAGGAGTCCGAATCCGATGCTGTTCGATGTTCCATCAGCCGCCGGCGAAACCGCCCCAACTGCTCCGCAAAATCAGGGGGGAATACCACGACTGTTTCGTACTCACCGCGCTGAACGGCTTGCCGCGATCGTTCGCCGATCGAGTCATCTTCCGCGTGGTCGGTTGTGGGTTCCGGCGTGGCAAGGTGCAAATCGAACAAGCGAGCTTGCTTCGGATCGCTCAGCCACTGCGGAGCAAAATTATCATCTTCCACCAGCGGCGGCAAATCGTCCAAATTCGGCAGGTCGCAAATTAGCACACGGGTTGGTTGTTCGCGTAGGAATTGTGCAATCTGGAAGAAACTCATACCCAAGAGCGGATACAACAAGATCGGCAGCACGGCGATCATGAACAGCGTGCGCCGGTCGCGCAACTGGTCGCGCACTTCACGCTGGAAAATCAGTTTGACGTTCGACCAGTTCATGGCTATTAAACTGCGATGGTGGGCCGCGCGTGCCGAAATTCGTCGTCGCGCTCGGTAATCAATCGGAAAAACAGTTCTTCCAAATCGTGTTCCTGATGCCTCTCGCGAAGTTCTTCCAGCGTGCCTTCGGCCAGAATGGAACCACGATGAATGATGGCGACACGATCGCACAACTTCTCGGCCTCGCGCATGATGTGTGTGGAAAACACCACGCATTTGCCGTGCTCGCGCAGCTCGGCGACGGTCTTCAATAAAGCCCGCGCGACAAGTACATCCAACCCCACGGTCGCTTCGTCGAAGATCACGACCGGCGGATCATGGACCATCGCCCGCGCGATCAATACCTTTTGTTTCATGCCGGTCGACATTTTCGAGCCGAGCAAATCGCGAATGTCGTTCATTTGCAGCCGCGCGAACAAAGTTTCCATTCGTTCGCGGAGTAACTCGGCTTCCAATCCGTGCAAGCGGCCAAAATATTCGACCATTTCCCAGGCGGTCATGCGGTCGTACACCGCCGTGTTGGCCGACATGAAACCGATCTGCCGCCGCACTTGCTCTGACTGGGTGGCTACGTCGAAACCACTGATGGTTGCCGTGCCGCTGGTCGGACGCAGCATCGTGCTCAGAATTCGCAGCGCCGTTGTTTTGCCGGCGCCATTGGGACCGAGCAGCCCATAAATTTGCCCCGGCAAGGCGTCGAAGCTGACCTGATCAAGCGCGACGAATTGTCCGCGACGCAAGTCGGCATAGCACTTCGTGAGCTGGCGAACGTGAATCACAGGATAATCGTCTGTTGTCGGTCGTTCGTCGTCCGTTGCGAGCTTGGATCGTCCGCCATTTTTTTAGTCTACTCCGCGAGCGGATGTTGCCTATAGCCACACGCACTGTGTTTGGAATTGATTCTCCAGCGTCCTAACAGATTGCGAACAAGGTGTCGATCGTAACGATTGTTCCAACCTGCTTATGGTCGACAATGCAAAAGATTTCGAGCGTCTTAAAAGCCAGCCAGATATTGATTTCGCATCGTTTTTTACTTTTCGGCTCTTACGTCTTTTCGGCCCTGACCGCTAAGATGATCACACTCGATTCCAGGGTGACCACACGACAAAGGAGTACTCCGATGAAAGCAAAAGACGCGATCAAGCTCGCCATCGACGCCGGCGATATGGTTGGCCTCGGATATCTGCAAGACCTGAGCGACAAAGAATTCATGCATCGCCCTTGTCCGGGTTGCAATCACATCAATTGGCAAGTTGGGCATTTGATCAGTGCAGAACACGAGATGATCGGCAAAGCGGTCCCCGGCTCAATGCCACCATTGCCCGCCGGTTTTGCGGAAAAATACACGAAGGACACGGCCACGTCCGATGATCCGAACGCGTTCGTCAAGAAAGACGAATTGCTAGTGCTGCACAAGCAAGCACGCGCCGCCACCTTGGCCGCATTGGAAAAAATGACCGACGAACAGCTTGATGCCCCGAGCGGCGTGGAATTCGCTCCCACGGTGGGCGCGATCTTTTCGATGCAAGGCAGTCACTGGTTGATGCACGCGGGCCAATGGGTGGTCGTTCGCCGTCAATTGGGCCGCAAGCCGTTGTTTTAATGCGGCGGCGGTTGGAACGATGAATGTTATCGTTCATCGCTTTTCGCCACTCAGCCAACCTTCAATCGTTTGCACTAGCGCTGTGTTGTCCTCGGCCTTGGCAAGTTCCAACGCTTTGCGCACGGCAACGATCGCCTCGGATTCGCGACCGGCCTGTTTGTATGCGATTGCCAAAAATGCTCGCATCTGCGCGTTGGCGGGCTGGAGTTGCACGGCACGCTCAATATGCTGAACCGCGTCTTGCGGACGACCTGACTGAACCAGGGCGACGGCAAAATCGTTTTGCAATTCCGCATCATCAGGCGTGATTTTCACGGCCTGTTCAAAGGCGGCAATCGATTCCGCCACGTGCCCCGATTGCATCAATGCCAAAGCCAACTGTTTGTGCGGCTGAGCGTCGTCAGGCCGCAGCCGGGCAGCTTGATGCAAATAGTGGAGGGCCTCGTCCACTTTGTTAGCGCCGAGCAGGGCCATTCCCAGGTTGTAATTCGCCTCGAATAATTCCGGCTCCATCTCCAACGCCTTTCGATAAGAATCGATCGCTAGCCGCTTGTCACCCGCCGCAGCCTGGGCGATTCCCAGACTCACATACGCCTCGGCAAACTTCGGCTCCAAGGAGATCGCTTTACGAAAGTGCTCGATCGACTGCTTCGTTCGCCCAGAGCGGAATTCGGCGAGTGCCAGATCGTTGAACAGCTCTGGATTGTCAGGCTGCTCTTGCAAGGCAGTTTCAAAAAACTCAATGGCTCCGGTAGGCAACCCCGCGTGCAGTAAATCCGCCGCCTCGGCCGCCGCATACTTGGGAATTCGCCGCCTGGCTTCACGAAAATGTTCGATCGCCAAATCGTTTTGCCCCAACCGCAAATAGGCACGGCCGACATTGAAATGCGCGAGGCAGCAATCGGGATTTGCCAGCAGTGTTGCTTCGTACAGCGTAATCTCGTCGCGATAGATTTTGCTCTGCTCATGCGCAAGACGGCCAGCGCGCAACCAAAATCGCAGCCGAGGCCCAAGTTGCGGTGCGCGCCGAGCCCGTCAGCCGTTTGCTCCAGGTACACCACGCTGCAGCGGCTAGAGCCAGCGGCGCCAGAATGGCGATGTGCTGATAGTGGTCGGCCACCAACGACAGCCGCATGAAGCCGACGTCGGTAAACCCCATCACCGGCAACAAGGCCACGCAAAAAAACAGCCATGCAAAAAATGACGGTCTGCTCCACCAGGTTGTCCGCTGCCTCCACAACACGACTGTCACGACGATTGCCGCCACCAGCGGCAGCCACCAGCGCCAATCACTCGCGACGATTTGCCACTGTGGATAGATAAAATCCAGTCTCAGCGGCACGAGTGCCTTATACAGATAAAACCAAACCATCGCGCCAGCGCCGAGCAACCGTTGCAACCCATCGGCTTCGCGAATCGGATCAGCTCCCCCGTTCGCCTGAACCTGAAACTGCATGTTCACAATCGTCAGGCCCGCGGAAACCACAAAGAATGGAGCCAGCCGCACAAAATCGGCTTTCGTCAGTCCTCGACGCCACCACAAAATCACGAGCATCAACACCGGCAGCACCGCCACCGAGCCTTTGCTGAGCATCGCCAGCACAAACGCGGCCAGGCTGAGCGCATACCATCCGCGCCAGACTTTTTTGGCCCTCGCTGCTCGCCAAATTCCGCCCGCTGCTGCTCGAAATCGAGATACCACAAAATCGACAGCAGAAAAAACAACATCGCCAGCACATTTTTGAGCTGCGCAATCCAAGCGACCGATTCCACATTCACCGGATGCACTGCAAACAACGGCGCTGCCAAAAACGCCCCCGGAATCGCCAACCGCCGCAAAATCAACCACACCAGCAGCGCATCGATAATGTGCAGTGCCAAATTCGTGACGTGGTAGCCCGTCGAGTTCATTCTCCACAGCCGCCACTCGATCCACAGCACCGAGTTCGTCACCGGCCAGTAATCGATCGCCTTGCCCGTCCAAAGCTGGTACAAGCCATCCGGCGACTGAATCGTCGGGTTCGCAGTGATCAGCAAATCGTCGTCGAGAACAAAGCCACCGCTCAGTGCCGGCCAGTAAACCCAAACTGCCGCGACAATCAGCAGCGATACCTTCGCCCACCAGCCAAGATCGCGCGGTAGAATTGTTTGGGGTGGCGCATCGTCGTTCCGCTTGCGGGCCGGTTTTTTCGACCTGACGCTGCGACTACTCATTGAATTGGTATGATTGAATTCGATCTTCCGCGGCGGCCCGACGACCATCGGACTGCTCGCCAGTTGTGAAGAATGGTTGGGCCAATTATAACAGGCTTGTCTATCCGCCGAGGCACGTCAGCTTTTCAAAGTCGGCTCATTCAAACTCCAGGAGAACCGCGATGCTGCGCTGGGCACTTGTCTTTCTGATTATCGCGCTGATCGCCGGCGTGATGGGCTTTGGTGCATTGGAAGGCACCGCGATGTATATCGCCAAAGTGCTATTCTTCATCTTCATCGTGATTTTTATCATCGCGCTGGTCATGGGTCGCCGGCCGGTGGTGTAGCAACGGCACTTCGCGCTCTTCGCATTAACCGCACGCCCAGCCAAACCACGACGGCCAGGCAGAGCAAATTCCGCGCGCAAGCACGGCGCTGGCCAACGCCGACGCAGCGGAATTCTCCACGAACGGCCACGGCACCAGGCCGCTCGGACTTTCGGCGTTGTAGAAATAGTGATACGGAAACACCCAAGTCGTGAGTCCGGCGATGGCGACCAGCAAACCGGCTGCAAGCCAGCGTGCCGTCATTCGCTCGGGTAAAATTTCCATCGCCAGCAAAATCCACAGCGGAATCATCCACACAAAATATTGCGGCGAGAGCACCGGCGACAAAACCGCTGCTGCCGGAATTAAAAAAAGGGCCGTGCGATAAGCCTCTTCACGGGTGAATCGCGATCCGAGCAGCAATGCTCGCAAACCCAGACCCGATAGAAGTCCGAGCAACAGCACTGTTGACGCCGTCTTCATCGGCTGAGCAAGCGATCCGACCAATTCAAAGGCCCCATGATCAAACGCGATTCTCGCGGGGATTGAGCAGACCGAGCCGAGCAGCATCAGCGAGGCGTACACCGATTCGAGCTGAATCCCACGCTCACTGTGATACCGAAAGAGCGTGAAGACGCCCGGCCCCGAAATGGCGTACTGAATTACAAACGGCCCCGCCGCGGTGACAGACAGTATCAGCAGCGACGTCGCCAGCCGCATCCACCGCCGCGGAGCGCGCCACTCCGACAACAGCAGAAACGGCATGCTGACGACGGGAATCAACTTGTAACTGATGCCAAACCCCAGCGCCGCATAAGCCGCTGCACTCCAGCCCAATGCAAATTCCGACTCTGCCGACCGCAGCCAAGCATACGACCAGCCCATCAGCAACAGCAGCAATCCGACATCCAGCCGATCGTACAGTACGTGGCCGAGCAGCGCAGTCGCTACTGTATACGTCAACGCCGCCCAACCAACCCAGCCCGGCCGCCGTCGCTGAATAATCAGCACGAGCAGCACCAGCGATGCCGCATCACAGAAAAACATCAGCCCCCGAAACGCCCGGCGATAGCTCTCATAAACCGGCACGACCTCGGCGCCATTTTTGGGGTCGTTGATCCGCCGACGATCGACCAACCGCGGCACACACATCGTCCACCACGCCACCGGCGGATACTCGACGAGAAAACCGCTCTGATACGGCGTCTGCTGCAAATCAACAGCCCGGGCCACCTTCGTGAAATAAACATCGCGAATATCTGACAACCGCGGCTCCAGCACACCCAGAATGTACCCGCGCGAAATTGCAAACAACGCGACTGCCGCCAACAGCAATGACAGCGGTGACTTACCACCACCGCCACGACCGCTACCTGAAACACTCCTTCTTCCGCCATGCAGACCTGATCGCATGAAAGACCATTAACTAGCTAAGATTCAATAGTTCAAAGAGGACGCGAAGTGTCACGAAATTCTCTTGCGACATGCCTATGATCTCAACTTGCGCTTTTGAAAATCGGGTTAGAAAGAGAGGACCATAAAATGCCAAAAGCCTGCTTCTCACTCGCTTGTTTTGCGAAGTAAGAATCAGGCTTGTGTAATGTGGTAGTGTCGGTGCGCTTCGGTTTCCCTTAGCTATTCGTAAACATACCAAATTTTTGTTGCCTGGTCTAGCCGGAGACCGTTGTCCGCGGCGCAGCGGCAAATCCGGAATAAAAGACGGCATGTGACATCTACTCATATCGGGCACTGACCGTTTCCGAGTATCTTTCGCCCTATTCAATCTCCAACTGCAATTCCGTCACATTGTTTTCGCTGTGGAACGATTCCCAGTGTTTGTAGACTTCACGCCAGCCGTGGGTCGGCGCGGGTGTGAGGCCGGCGGCTTGAACATTCGGGCCGAAAGCTGCCCAGGCGGCTTTTAAGGAGGGCATGGAACCGATGTGGTCGGTCCAAGCGCACTTGAAGTCCGGCGATTGCCACAGGAAATACGGCGCTGCAACCGGCTTCTCCGCTTAAAGGGGAACGGCAAACATCACGCGGCTCTTGCTCTGGCCGTTCCACTGCGGGCAGATCAATTCCAGATCGCCGGCAATTTCCAAACCCGTGGCCTTCAAGGTTTCGTAGAGCGGGCCGACGGCGCGCTGGGCAAACAGAGGGATTTCCGGCTGGGTCACGTCTTCTGCGATCGCTTGGCAAATTCCCGTGCAAACTCGCGCCGCGGTGCGACAAAACTCCGAATTCTGTCGCTAAAAAATGGGCCCCCCGAATACCGACAAAATGTTTCGCTCGGGAAATCACAGCGATTCGATAGTTTCGTGCGCCAGCGCGGCCGACTAAAATCGCATCGATCGGCGTCAGGCTTTCACATCAATTTACCTGGGGGAGTTTACCATGTCTCGATTTTTTCGCTTCTTGCTGGCGTTTTCAATTCTTTTGGCGACGGCAAGGCTGCGGGCCGACGAACCGAAACCGGTGGCGAGCGGCGACAAAACTGCCGCCAGCGGTTCGGAAAAGTCGGCAAATGAAGGGGAAAAGCCGGTATCGCCTCCGAAAGGCGAGGTGATAAAATATACGTTCGACCAGAGCAAGATCTTTCCCGGCACCACGCGCGGCTACTGGGTTTACGTGCCGAAGCAGTACGACCCCACCAAGCCAGCCTGTCTGTTCGTCGATCAAGACGGCGTGCAATTCAGTACACCGGGGGTGTTCGACCAGCTCATTGCCAGCGGCGAAATGCCCATCACCATTGGCGTTTTCGTGCAGCCGGGCATCGTGAAAGCGAAATCGAAAGACGCGCTCGATCGGTTTAATCGCAGTTTTGAATACGACGGTCTTGGCGACAACTACGTGCGGTTTTTACTCGACGAGCTGCTGCCAGAAGTCGAGAAGAAAAGCACAACCGACGGTCGGGCCATCAAGCTCTCGCACGATGGCAACGATCGGGCGATCGGCGGCTCCAGCAGCGGTGCGGTCTGCGCTTTCACAGCGGCCTGGGAACGGCCCGATGCGTTTCGCCGCGTGTTTAGTTCAATCGGCACGTATGTGGGGCTGCGTGGCGCGAATGAGTATCCGACGCTCGTTCGCAAATTCGAGCCGAAGCCGCTACGCGTGTTTCTGCAAGACGGCAGCTCCGACCTGAACATCTACGGTGGCGATTGGTGGATGGTCAACCAGGAAATGGAACGCGCCCTGAAGTTCGCCGGTTACGAAGTGAACCACGCTTGGGGCGACGGCGGCCACAACGCGCGGCAGGCCACGGAAGTTCTGCCCGACGCAATGAAGTGGCTATGGCACGATTGGCCGCAGCCGGTGAAAGTCGGGCTCGGCTCGCAGCAAATGCAGGAGATTTTACTGCCCGGCGAAGATTGGCAAGTGGCGGTCGAAGGATTGAAATCGTCCGATGGACCTGCTGTGAACGCCAAAGGGGAAGTGTTTTTCAACGATCCGCGCGAGAACAAGACGCACAAGATTGGCTTGGACGGCAAGGACAGCGTGTTTTTAGACGATTGCAAGAAAGGCGCAGGCCAGGCGTTTGGGCCAGATGGCCGGTTGTATGGGGTTGCGGGCGGCAGCGATCAAGTTTTGGCGTACGATGCCGACGGAAAACCGTCGGTCATCGTGGAAGGAATTCATGGCAACAACATTGTGGTCCGTCACGACGGCGGCATGTACGTCACCGTTTCTGGCACGGATAGCAAAGACGGCGGCCAAGTATGGTTCATCAGCGCCAGCGGAGAAAAGAAGATGGTCGACAGCGGACTGAAGCTGGCTAACGGTGTGACGCTTTCGCCCGATCAATCGCTGCTATACGTCGGCGACATGCGGACCCACTGGGTCTACAGCTACCAGGTTCAGCCGGACGGATCGCTCGAGTTCAAGCAGCGCTACTACCGTCTGCATGTACCAGACAACGCCGACGACAGCGGCGCCGACGGCATGCGCGTCGACCGCGATGGCCGGCTGTATGTGACTACGCGAATGGGCATTCAGGTTTGCGACCAAGCGGGCCGCGTGAATTGCATTCTTCCGACGCCCAACGGCAAGGTCTCGAATCTGACGTTCGGTGGCGAAAACTTCGACACGCTATTTGCCACGTGCGGCGATAAGGTGTTCAGACGGAAACTGAAAGTAAAAGGCTGTAATGCGTTTGAAGAACCAGTGAAGCCGGCTGCGCCGAAGCTGTGATTTTTTGAGTGTAGCGACTGGGCTTGCCTAGTGGTGGAGCGCGGAGCGAGCTCCGCCGCTACACGTTGAACTTGCTAGACCTAGCTTGCGTTCAGAAATTCCTCGCGAATTCCCTTCGGCCCAAACGGCCAGGTTTTTTCGAAACGCGCCCAGATGAGAAAGGAAATGATGCCCAACACAACCCAGGCCAGCGACATCCACACCACCTTCAGTCCCAGATTTCTCGTCGATGCGAGAAAGGCATACACCCAGCCCACCAACGCAATGATCGCCGGCAAGGGATACAAAAACATTTTGTAGGGTCTTCGCAGGCGCGGCTGGCGGCGGCGCAAAACGATAACCGCAGCAATCTGCCCGATGCATTGAATCAGCACCATAATGGCGACGAGCACATCGATAATGTCGCCTAAATTGAACAACGAACCAATTGCCGTAACTATGGCCATCGCCAACAGCGCAACGTGGGGGAAAACATGTTTCGTGTGCAGTCGACCAAACACTGGCAGAAACAGTTTGTCTTTGGCCGCGTTGTAGGGAATGCGCGAGGCGCCCAGCAAGCCGGCAAACAGCGACCCGTAGGCAGTGATAATGATCAACCCTGTGACTATCTTCGACGCCGCAGGGTTCCAAGCACGTTCAACGACAACCGAGGCGAGATAGCTGTTTGCACCCTGAGTTTTGTCGATGGCCTCTCGCCAAGGAACAATGCCCAACATGCTGATGTTCATGGTCAAATAGATGACCATCATTCCCAGGATCGAAAAGACGATCGATCGCGGAATGGTCCGCCCGGGATTGCGAAGTTCGGCGGCCATGTAGGCGGTTGTGTTGTAGCCCAGATAGTCGTACGCGGCAAAAATCAGCGCCGAACCAAGGCCCAAGAAAAAGTCCGGGTTGAGTGTGAATGCACCGGGAGGAAAATCGAAAGCAATTTTGGAATCGAAATGCGAAAACGAGGCGACGATGACTGCTCCGACGGTGATGAACATAACAATCCACAGGGCTGTAGTAAGTCGGCCAATGTCTCGAACATTGCGGTAAAGAGATGCCACGACGATCGCCACAATCGCCAGGGAAATTCCGCCGCGCACGAACCAGTATTTTGCCCCCATCTGGTCGGCGGTGAATTTGGGAAAATAGTAGCCGAGGTAATTGACGATTCCGATAACTCCCGTAGACATAATCAACGGAATGAAAAGCATCGCGGTCCAAACGAACAGAAATGGCATGAGCCTGCCTGTGCGATACTGGAACGCCTCTCGAAAGTACAAGTACGTTCCGCCAGCACCGGGCATCGCCGCGCCTAGTTCCGCCCACACCAGTCCATCGGCCATGACCAGAATGGCGCCGACAATCCAACCGATCATGGCCTGCGGCCCATTCATGGCTGCGATGACGCCGGGAATGGTGATGAACGGCCCAATGCCGCACATTTGGGTCATGTTGACTGCCGTGGCTGCGATAGCGCCCATCGAACGACGAAAATGCGGCTCGTCAATTGGCGCTTTGTCTTCAACAAGCCTTTGGGGATTAGCCGAAATGAATCCGCTCATGCGGTGATTGATTTCTCAAGAAGAACGTGTGGGCTGGCTCATGCAAACTTTAGCCTGGTGGCCACTCCATGTGACGGCCGCCCAGGATGTGGAAGTGCAAGTGATCGACGGTCTGTCCACCGTGAGGGCCGCAGTTGACTACCACGCGGTAGCCGTCGTTTAAACCCAATTGCCGTGCGAGGTTGCGGATCACGAGCCAAAGGTGGGCAATGAGCGCAGCGTCTTCATCGGCAATCGCATTAATGTTGGCGATCTCCTTTTTGGGAATCACCAGCAAGTGTGTTGGCGCTTGCGGCGTGACATCGCGAAACCCCAGGCATTTGTCGTCTTCATAGACAATATCAGCAGGGATTTCGCGATCGATGATGCATTTGAAAATCGTTTTAGCCATAAGCAAACTCGCGAAGTCAGAATAACCGCGGTTCAAATTGCTTCTGAATTTATGCGTCCATTCCCAGCTGCTTCATTTTCCGATAAAGGTTCGAACGGTGCAGGCCCAAGAGGTCGGCGGCGGCGCTCATGTTGCCGCCGGTGCGTTGGATTGCCTTGCGAATGTACTCAGCCTGAAAACGATCAGTTGCTGATGATAGCGGTTGATCGACCACGAGCAAACTGGTGGTCTCTTGTGACGGTGACAAGATGAAGGCCAAATCACCTGGCTCGATGACATCGCCACTAACCAGGAACGCCAACCGTTCCATTAAATTTCGCAGCTCGCGCACGTTGCCTGGCCACAGATGCTGCTGCAATCGCTTGCGAGCTTCGAGCGAAAACTTTGGCGATTTACGGCGGGCTCGGCGAGAAAAATCGGCGAGAAAATGCTCGGCCAGCAGCAATGTATCGTCTCCTCGATCACGCAGCGGCGGCAATTCGAGCACCACCACGTTCAACCGAAAATACAAATCCTGTCGGAATTTCCGGGCGCGAACCAAATCCGCGAGATTCTGGTTGGTTGCCGCAATCACGCGCACATCCACCGGAATTGGCCGTGAACCACCGACGCGAACGACGATTTTTTCTTCCAGCACGCGCAGCAACTTTGCTTGTCCGCCGGGACTGAGATCGCCGATTTCATCGAGTAGCAGCGTGCCACCCGCCGCCAATTCGAATTTGCCGGGGCGCGATTCATGGGCGTCAGTGAACGCGCCCTTCTCGTGCCCAAAAAGCTCGCTTTCCAAAAGTGTCTCGGTGATGGCTGCACAATTCACGGCGACAAACGGCCGGTCACGACGGGGGCTGAGGTAATGAATGAGTTGACTCACCACTTCCTTGCCGGTGCCGTTCTCACCAAGCACCAGCACGGCCAATTCCGTATCTGCGACTCGCCGGACCGTGGAGCGCAAGGCTTCAATCGCAGGGCTATTGCCAATCAGACGGACGTGCTCGGCCGCTTGGTCGACCATCTGCCGATGCGATGCCAGTAGTTGTTCACGATCTTGGGTGTTCTCCAGTGCCACCGCAGCATGGGCAGCCAATTCGACCAGCGCCGCTTCATCGTCGGCAGAAAATTCACCCACCCGTTTGTTGATGACTTCAAACACACCGAGCAATTCGCCGCCGGGTGTGCGCAGCGGCACGGCTGCCAAAGTGCGCGTTTGATAGCTCAACTTAGCATCTATCTGGCGGTTGACCGGATCGCGCACTTCACGATTCGAAACCCGCCGTGGCTCACCGGTGCGCAGTACTTCGCCGACCACACCCGCATTGTCGGGAATTCGCAACTCACCTCCGGGCACGCCCAGAGCCGGTCGGCCTACTAAAATGTGATTCGGCTTGTCCCACAAGAAAATGCTCGCCCGATCGGCTTCGAGCAACTGCGTGGACGCCTCGGCCATTTGATTCAGCAACGTTTCCATCTCCTGCGTGCGGCCCCATTGCTGCACAATCGAGAGAATGGTTTCCGACCGTACCGCCCGCTGCTGCAAGCGTTGCCGCGCGCGAACCATTCGCAATCCCGCGCCCAGCGCCGCGGCGATAGTTTCAAATGTCGCCAAAAATGGAGTCGCACGGTTTGCAGCACCAACAGCGGAACCCGATCCGACAGCTCGATGCAAAATCAAAACTTCGCCGCTGGGTTCGCGTGGCGCGAGCGGGGCGGCGAACCACGGTTCGGCAGCGTGCAGCGCTTCACGATCCAGACAGTCGGAAATAATTTTGCTGGGCCACGCTTGATGAATGCCAGCCTCGGCGATCGCGCGGGAACCGTCGCTAGCGTGCGTCACCGCGGCAAAGTCCGCGACCAGAACCGGCAACAGCATGGGGAGTGTTTGAGCCAGGTAATCCGTTACCTTGGTCGGGTGCTCAGCCCGCAGCAACAAATCGGCAGCAAGCTGATTGGCTTGCTCCGCCGTCAGTCGCAGATCGCCAGTCACAACTCCACTCATGTGATAACACCCGAGATAAAACCTGGCCGAAAAAGGGCAGGAAGCCGCTTCTTGCCATCAAAAACCGTCTCAACGCGACACAATGAAGCCGTATCGTTGCCACAAGCGACACGCCATCCTACAGTCTGTCATCGAATTGACAACAACGCAAACCGGCTGGCTGTATCAGTTGCTGCGCTTTGGCGAAGGCGGTATGTTCAGCCCAATCGATGCAAAACTCTGACAATGGAGGCGCGATATGGGCCTGTTCGAAGGCAAAAAAGGCCTGATTTTTGGGGTCGCTAATGAGAACTCCATCGCTTGGGCCATCGCCAAGCAGATTATGGCAGAAGGCGGCGAATGCGGTTTTTCCCACCTGCCCGACCGGCCCGATGACGAACGCCAACGCAATCGGCGCCGGGTGTCACAACTGACCGATAACGAACCGCGAGCGAAGTTTTTGGCCCCGGCCGATGTCAGCAAAGACGCCGACATCAAAACGTTTATGGATCGGGCAGCCAAAGAGTTCAGCAAGATCGATTTCTTGCTGCACTCCGTCGCCTTTGCGAACACCGACGATCTCGCTCGACCCACGATTGAAACGAGCCGAGACGGTTTCAAACTAGCGATCGAGATCAGCGCGTACAGTTTGTTGGCGCTGTGCGCTGCCGCCAAGCCAATCATGAATTCCGGCTGCTCGGTGCTCGCGCTCACCTACTACGGGGGCGAAAAAGTTGTGCCCGGCTACAACGTGATGGGCATTTGCAAGGCAACGCTCGATTCCTGCGTGAAGTACGCGGCTTTCGATCTGGGGGCCTCGGGCATTCGCGTGAACGCCATCAGTGCCGGCCCACTGCGAACGCTGGCGGCACGTGCCGTCAATTCCGACGGCATGGAAGATTTGTACAAGGAAATGGCGCCGTTAGCTCGGAATATCACCCATGAAGAAGTGGGCCGCAGCGGTGCATTTTTGCTGTCTTCGGTCTCCGATGGAATCACGGGAGAAATTCTGCACGTCGATGCTGGCTACAACATTATGGGCTCACCGGGACGATTGCTGGAACGGCTGAAGCGGTAAAGAACTAATGAGCGAATTGTCCGACGAAACACCGATTCGCGTTGCTGTGGCGGTGGTAGAACACAACGGCGAATTTCTTGTCGGAGTTCGACCTGGGGGAGTGCCACTTGCCGGGTTGGCCGAATTCCCCGGCGGAAAAGTTCTCGCAGGCGAATTGCCGGAGGAAGCCGCAATCCGCGAGTGTGGTGAAGAAAGTGGATTGGATGTAGAGGTCGTCGAGCAATACTTCTCGACAGTCCATCGCTATGAGCATGGACTGCTGCAAATCCACTTCTTTCGCTGCCGCCCGATCAATCATCCCGCGGTGAAATCGCCACGCTCTCCATTTCGTTGGGTGAAAGCCGCCGAATTAGCCACGCTTGAATTTCCGGCGGCGAATGCCAGGCTGATGGAAATGCTTTTGCGTCAGGCTGCCGTGAAGTCGGGCTAGGAATAATACAATCAGTTAGCGTCTTGTTTAGCCGATCGAACGAGCGGAGATGGCCAAGGCCAAGGCCGGCGCAGTTGCCGCCCGACAAGACCGATCAAGCCTACCACCGCGAGCACCAAAGCCGACGGTTCGGGCACAGCAGGAACGGAACCCTGGCCGCTGGCGATTAAGTCCAATAGGCTCTGAAGGTCGGCGTTGGTAACAGCATGGTCGCCGTTTAGATCGCCCAAGAGCACCAGCGCTGCATCTGAGAGCCCTTTGACCGATTGATAAGCGTTCAAATCGGCAAGTGCGCTGAGCATCGCCGAAACATCCTCGGCGGAGAGTTGGCCGTCGCGATTAAAGTCGCCCAGCACCAGCAGTCCAGGCACGTTCGTGAGTGTGACTTCGCCGGTGGTGTAGAGGTTCGACAGATCCCAGGTGTAGGGACTAGTAACCGCAAACGCGCCGGTGGGATTGACGCCGGTCCAATCGAAAAGGTCGAACGTACGACCAATCTGGCTGGCAAGATTCACGTCAATCGCAAAGGTCAACTCCAGCGTGCCGCCGAGCGCGACTGGGATGCCGGTTGTGAATGAGATCGTCGAATCCCAAGCGTCCGCCTCGAACACCATTCGCAGCGTGCCGCCTGGGGCGATCGCAAAGTGCTGATCGATCGTGATGCGGATGGGTCCCGTTCCTCGCGCTGGATCGCCGTCGTAATCGCGCACGACGAGCCGCTCACCGGCGTTAAGGTCAAGGCCGCGGATGTGACCATCGGTACTGATAAAGTTGTGCGTCGCAGCAGCGGAGGCGTCGAGGCCGGCTGCTCGTCGCGCATCGGCGCCGGTGAAGTCAGCGCCCGTCAGTGTTGCTCCATCGAACACCGCATTGGTCAAATTCTGGCCAGCGAAGTTTCCGCCGTGAAGATCGTTTGACGATAGCTGGATACCGCTCAAGTCAAACGCTCGATAACTGGCCGTCGAGTAGAGCTGAGACAGTGCGATGCCGCCGGTTCGCGTTCCGTTTAGGATGAAAACATCGAAGGCTGCCCCACGTACCACCGCGCCAGTGAAGTCTGCGCCCGCCAATATTGCGCCTAAAAAACTCGCGTTCCTGAGATCAGCCTGCGTCATGTCGGCGGACGTTAGGTCGCTTGGAATCTCAATGATCCCGTGTTCGTCAAGCAAGGCCCCAAGGTACGCACCCGAGAGATTGGCATGGCTCAAGTTGGCTCCGGTGAAGTTGACGCTTGGGATGAAGGTGAATCTGAGATTGGCTTGGCTCAGATCGGCGTTGGATAGCTTTGTTTGATATCCCATGGCGTTAGTCAAATCCGCGCCAATCAAATAGGCCATGGTGAGGTTGCGGTTCGAAACGTTGGCGCCGGGCACGGCATCGACACCCGCGCCGTCGAGAGCGAGCGTTTGCTTTGCCGCTTGCCTAGGGTGGGGTCGGCCGGGTTGATGTATTCCCACTGAAAAATGTCGGCCCGCGCGGCGTCGGCGAAAGCTACTAACGGGAACAGGGCGGCCGCGATTTGCAGGACGCGGCTGGGGCGGAGCAACACAACACTGTGCCTGATAACCAGCGCGATCAGCGCCATGGCCAGCAGGACGAGAGCGCTTGGCTCGGGGAGGGTGGGAGCGGAGCCGTTGCTGCTGGCGATTAAGTCCAATAGAGGCTGAATGTCGGCGTTGGTGATGGCATGGTCGCCGTTCAGATCGCCCAGGAGCACAAGCGTTGCGTCCGAGAGTCCTTGGGCTGTTTCGTACGCAGTTAAATCGGTTAGCGCGACCAGCATCGCCTGGACGTCGTTGGCGGAGAGTCGTCCGTCGCGGTCAAAGTCGCTAGGCAGCCCGGTCACGGCCGACCAAGCTAGACCGTAGAATTCCTGATCTACATCGCTTGCCACATTGAAGACTTCCTTGAACCAACGGACCCGCAAGGCATAGTCGCCCGTGAATGGCAAGGCGAAAGAAAAATGCTCGCTATTGTTGAACAGGCTGCTTGACTCACTGATGAGCGATGTCGGAGTGCCGTCCACAACGCTCCATAGTTCCAAATTCAAGTCAGCGTAACTGTCGTCAAAAACCGTGTTGCTGGAATCAATCCGACGATCGCGGAACCAAGTGAGCGTCGCGGTAAATGTCGAACCGCCCAATAGAGGTGCGCCGAAGTAGTAGTCGTTCGTTGTCGGGCTCACGACGTCTCCAAAATCCCAGCCGGTGTTCTTGACGAGTCCAAGATTGCCGCTTAAAGAGCCAGGGACATCCGTTGTCCCGCTGAGAAATTGGTCGTAGGCTGCGTGCAGATTCAATCGGCCGGTCCCGACTCGATTGTCGAGTCCTTGGGTCGTAAGAACCCCGCCATTTCCATTGGGATGCGCGACTTGTCCATTGTCCCAACCAATCGTCTTGTCTGCCGAATTCATCAATACGGCCTTCATCACGCGGGCATCGCGCGCGTCGTCGTCGTGGCTAAACACCGAGTACGCGGCGTCGTAGAGCAGCGCCGCGCCCCCCGCCACGGTCGGGGCGGCGAAGCTGGTGCCCTGAAGGCCGCCTCGTTGATAGAAGTTGGGTCCGCCGAGTGGCCCATCCGGCGGACCGGTGGGTCCGGGCCCACTGACCGCCGGGTTGTCTGTTTGGCCATTTCCGCCGGTTTCACCACCATAGTAGGCCGAGCTGAGATTCTGGCCGGGAGCGGCGATGTCAACCACTTGTCGCGCGTTGTTGGCCGTTCCATGGACCGGATCAGCGTAGTCATTGGGACCGCCACTGGAAAAAGTTGCCGGGCGGTTATAGGGCGGGCTGGGCCCCAAGGCAGCGACGGACAGATTGTTGTAGCCGGCGGCCGGAGAGGACACCTTGTCTGGACCCGGCCCTTGGTTACCAGTACTGACAACAAGCAGCGTGCGGGGGTTGGTGTTGGCGAACCCATCAAGGCCGATAGCAATTGTACCGGAGCCATTCGTACTTTCAAACGTCCCCGCACTAGTATTAATCACATCCGCGCGTCGCCCATCAGCGTTCACTCCGGTACTAAACGCGCGCCGGTACTGATCGAACTTCACTGCGTTGGAATCGCTGGCGCTGATGGTAAATCGCTCGCCGTTCCATTGCGATGCGAACGCTCCGCTGTAGAGCTGTGCATTGGGAGCCATGCCCTCCTGATAGGCACCGGGATTCGCCCCGCCGCGGCGTCCCCCAAGGATCATCCCGACCCACGTGGCGTGACGATCGAATTCGTTCAGCGCCGCAGGATTGTTGGGGATCTGCAGAACGTGCGTGAGCGTTTCATGTCCGCTCCAGATGTGACCCGCCTCAATATTGGCGATGACCGCATTTGTACCGGTGTAGCCCCGATCGTAGAACGCGTCAGCACCCAAGAAAGCGTTCATATCCGTGCCCAACACGGGACCTGCCGCGACGGCTGGGTTGGCACCGGTCACATAGTCGTCGTGACCTTCGTCGATCGCGTCAGGATCGAAAGCGATTACGGCCAGCGACGTCGCGCTGGCATCGAATTCAATTGTTGCTCCCAGTGCATTGATGGCTGGCGCTGATTGAAAAACAACACTCAACAAAAGAGCAAGTGCGATGCTCGGCCGGCATAGGTAGCGATTCCGGGGCAAAGTGTTTCGATCGTTCAAGTGCAGACGTGATTTCATGAGCATTCCCCGGTTCGCATCGGTAATTTGCAGCACGCAGTTGGAGCAGCGGCAGAATGGCATATATGATCGGGACCTTTCAGGCCGGTGCCCGGTGCCGTCGGCCGCGGGCACAGGCCACCAATCCGAAGAAGCTACAGGCGGCCAGCAACGCACTGGCTGGTTCAGGCACGCTGGGCGCAGCGCCGCTGGCAGCAAGTAGATTCAGCAATGGCTGGATGTCGGCGTTGGTTACCGCGTGATCGCCGTTCAAATCGCCCAACATCGTCAGCGCTGAATGGGTTAGCCCATGGAGCGATTCATAGGAGTGCAAATCGGTCAACGCGACCAGCATCGCCTGAAGATCTTCGCCGGTAAGCTGCCATCGCGATTGAAATCTCCCGGCAGTCCCGCCACCTTGTTCGAGACAAGCACCCCTTGCGATCCGTCCGTGAAACTGGCCCAGAACACAAGCTGGCCCAAGTTGTTGAATCGCGCTGGGCCGGCTGTCGCCATTGCCCGTATCCGTAACGAAATCCAAATCGCTCAGCGTTCGGAAGTCACCCGGCGCGACTTCCAGCAATTCGCCACGGCGCGCAATGAGCTGCAACACTCCGGTCCAATCGGTCGCCCAGATGCCTCGATTGTTCGTGGAATTGACTCCACTGCCAGTGAGGTCGGCACGAAATGCCGTCTGGCCGGCGCTGTTCAGCGTGGGGTAATTCAGGTCGAAAAAGTTTACGCCGCCGGATGTGCCAGGGGCTTGCCTCCCGCTGCGGGCGACCAGCGCAAGCGCACCGGCTCCATCGGACCAGATGCCGAGATCGTTCGTGGAATTGACTCCGCTGCCAGTAAGGAATTCACGAAACGCGATTTGGCCTGAATCATTCAGCACTGGGAACGCGGGAAAAGAGGAGTAATTGACGCCATTGGGCATCCCAGCAGCCTGGCTCCCGCTGCGGGCGACGAGCTCCAGGCTGCCGGATCGGTTCGACCACAGGCCTCCGTTGTTCGTACTATTCACGCCGCTACCAGTGAGGCGCGCTGCGAACGCGACCTGGCCCGAATGGTTCAGCGCGACGGTCGCCGTGGCATAGAGAAAATTCACGCCGTCGGGCGTACCGGGGGCATGGGCCGCACTGCGGGTCACTAGCGTCAGGTTGTCGGAACCCCCCGCCCATACGCCGTTGCTTTGGTTGTCAAACACGCCACTGCCGGCCAAGCTGGCCCAAAACGTGATGTGGCCGGCGTCGTTCAGCCCGCCGGCGAGCACGGGCGAGAACAAATCGGTGCTGGCGCCGTAGACCGTGCCACTGGGCGTGCCGGGCGCCTGATCGCCCGCGCGGGCCACGAGTTCTAGGCTGCCGGAACCGCTGGACCACATGCCCCAGTTGTTCGTGGAATTCACGCCCGTGCCTGTGAGCCCGCCAACAAATGCGGTCTGGCCAGCGTCGTTCAGCACGGGCCAATCCAGGTTGAATGAATTCAGCACATCAGAGAAATTCAAGTTGACGCCAGCGGGAGCGCCTGGTGCTTGAACTCCGCTGCGGGCAACCAGTCCCAAGCTGCCGGAGCCGCCGGACCAGATTCCCACGCTCCCGTCGGTCAATCCGCCATAAAATGCAGTCTGACCGGCGCGATTCAGAACGGGCGACAGTAGATCGAATGTGGGGTCAATTCGGAAGTTCACGCCGCCCGGTGCGCCGGGAGCCTGGCTTCCGGTGCGAGCCACCAGCGCCAGGCTGCCGGAACCCTCCGACCAGATGCCGCGGTTGTTCGCGGAGCCGACTCCGCTACCCGTGATGTCGGCACGAAATGCGGACTGGCCGGCGTCGTTCAGAACTGGGCCATGGAAGAATGTCCCAAGGAGGCTATCGTAATTGGATCCGAAGCTGTTGTAGGCAGTGCCATCGGGCGTGCCAGGTGCGGACTGGCCGGAGATGGCCACGGTGCGCAACGCGGCGGCCTGCGCGGCCGTTTGCTCGAATGTGGCAATCAACGCAAGTGCCGCAACAAAGGCTAGCGATTTTGGAATGGCGTTGTTGAGCGGGCCGTTGCGACGATCGATGCGAGTTAATTGTTTCATGATTTCTGCTCCGTGTCGTTGGCGTGCTGTAGGTTGAGATTTTGTTTGTGCTACAATGCAAACGGCCGTGCTCCGCAACGTGCGCAAAACGAGCGGGGCGGGGCGGGCGTGGGGGCCGGTGAGAGCTGAGTTTGGCGACTTGAGCTCACCGGCCCCGTTTTGTTTGGTCAGTGGTTCGTTGTTAGTGGTCAGTTGTTAGTCATCGGTGGAGACGCTGAAGCGGGACTGTCACTGTCAGGAGCTTTTTTCGTCGCATCCTGTCCGATCAGGGCTTCCGCCTCTCGGCGGAGTATTTCCACCTGGGCCCGCATCAGCCAAAAGTTCGACGGCGAGCGGAGCCATTCATCAAGTGCCGGTTGTATTTCGGCTAGCTGGCGTCGTGCTTCGTCCTGCTGGCCCAATTGCCATTTGGTCATCGCCAGCAGTAGTTGTGTATCAAGGCCCTCGCGAAAGGCTCGCAGCGGATCGTTGTGGTGCGCGGCGAGGGATTCATTGAGGCGCTGTGCCGCTTGTTCGTACTGACCGGCGCGATAAAGCAATCCTCCCAGCACCCTGAGATCAACAGAAGGGTGGTCGAACTGGTAGGACGATTTGCTCGTGACAAATTCTTCGGCTTGCTTCAGCTGCGCGCTGAGATCTTCTCCGGCATGCGGACCGAGACACGAGATCCACAGCCGTTGGTAGGGAACGCTATCATCGGCGTTGTCGTCTGGCACGTCGAGCATCGCCGCACACGCTTCCCGATAACCCGCTTCGTCTCCCAGTCGCAGCCGCGCTATCGCGAGGTAGTACAGAGCGTTGATGTGGAATGCAGGTGCCAGACCGCGCTTTGTGGCGTGATCGAGATGATCAGCAGCTTTTCGGATGATGGCCTTGGCCTCTTCCTCCCTATGATTGGTGGCCAGGTAGTTAGCGAGCAAAGCGTAGCTGATTGCAAACTCAGTTTCCACTAGCGGCTCGGCGTGGCCGTACACGCCCAGCCGCCAACGGGATTTGCCGATCACCGACCGTATAGCGGCCTCGACCTCCGGCTCGCCGGCCAGTTGATCGCCCAGCCCTGCCGAGAAATCATCCACCAGTTCGCGGTAGGCGTTCTGTGCGCTCTTGGCTTGGCCGAGGTTGTGGAGATCGGGAAGGTAGACTTCCTTCAACACGTCGGAGACCGCCTCCGCGCGGGCGCGTTCGGTAGTTGCCCGAACGTACTGCCATATGGATAGCCCGAGGCCGATAACAAGCACGGCGGCAATCGCTCCGCCTGCGGACAGCAGCGTCTTGTTGCGACGAGCGAATTTGCGGAAACGATACGCGGCCGACGGCGGACAGGCCAGCACCGGCTCGTCGTGCAGGTAACGCTCGATGTCTCGGGCCAGGCTGCCGGCCGAGTCGTAGCGCCGGTTGCGGTCTTTCTCCAGGCACTTCATCACGATCCAGTCGAGCTCGCCGCGGACGGTGTGCTCGAGCCGGCGGACGTCCGTGCGATGGCGCACGGCGACTGTGGTCGCCAGTTCTGCCGAGAGCGTGCTGAACCGCGCGCTGGGCCGCGGCGGCTCTTCTTCACGAATGATGCGTCGCAGCTCGTCGTAAGATGCCGCATGCAAGCGGTCCTTGTCGAACGGCGTGGTGCCGATCAAGAGTTCGTAGAGCAGCACCCCCAAGGAATAGATGTCGCTGCGGGTATCCACCCCCAGCGGACTGAGCTCGGCCTGCTCGGGGCTCATATAGAGCGGCGTACCCACGATCTGGGCAAATCCCGTTGCCAGCGTGTGCTCGGTCAGGCGTTGATTGATGGCCTTGGCCACGCCAAAGTCGATGATTTTGGGGGCTGCCCGGCCATCTTGCATGGCCACCAGCACGTTGGTCGGCTTGAGATCGCGATGGATGACCCCTTTCTGATGGGCGTGCTGCACCGCCTGGCAGACTGCGACAAACAGCTCTAGCCGCTCAGCGGTCGGAAGCTGGCACTGGTCGCAATACTCGGTGATGGGAACCCCCGGGACCAGTTCCATCACGAAGTAGGGCCGGCCGTTTTCGGTGGCTCCCGCGTCATGCACTTTGGCAATGTGGGGATGGTCCATCAGGGCCAGCGCCTGCCGCTCGGCCTCGAAGCGGGCGATGACCTCCCGGGTATCCATGCCCGGCTTGATGACCTTCAGGGCCACGCGGCGACGGACCGGCCGCTCCTGCTCGGCCAGGAACACCACGCCAAACCCCCCTTCGCCGATCTGCTGTAGCAGCTTGTACGGGCCGATGACGGTGCCAGGACCCTCGCTGACAGCTGGTTCGCAACTGGTAAGGCCAGGGGCTGGAGACTCCAAAAAACTGCCAGCGCCCTGGTACCGGTTTAGTAACTGTTCGACACGCTGGCGCAGGTCCGAATCGCCAGCGCATACCTGGTCCAGCAAGGCGGCACGCTGGTCTGGGTCTTGCGTCTCTAGCGCTTCAATGAAGATCGATCGTTCTGACATGAAGATCGCTCCTTCGGGAGTTGGGAAGCCAACTTCCACACCTCTATGCGACATCTGGTGAAGAAATGCGCATTAATCTACAGGCCACGTTTCAATTTTTGGGAAGCTCGCGCTCTATTCATCCGCGCCAAGCTTCAATTCCTCCAATAACCAGGCCCGGGCGTAGGCCCAAATCTGATTCGCTTTGCGCGGAGATATTTCGAGCAGCGAAGCGGCCTCGGCGTTGGTGAATCCGGCAAAATAACGAAGTTTTACCAATTCGCCAGCGCGGCGATCGGATGCCGTCAGCCGATCGAGCGCTTCATCGAGCGCCAGCAAGTCCTGCGATCTTTCTGCTGCAGCAAAATCTGCCTCGCTGAATTCCAGGCGAACACGGTCGTCCTGGCACTTCAAACGGACTTTGCGACGAGCTGCCTCGATCAAAATGCGACGCATCGCCTCCGCCGCGGCCGCGAAAAAGTGTCGACGATTGTCCCATTGAGGGTTTTGCTCATCGCCGGCCAAACGCAGGTACGCTTCATGCACCAGTGCCGTGGCCTGTAACGTTTGGCCTGGCTTCTCGTGGCTGAGTTTTTGTGCGGCCAATTGCCGCAACTCGGCATACACCAGCGGCAGTAACTGCTCTGCCGCTTGCGGATCGCCCGTTTCAATGGCGTAAAGTAGTCGAGTAACCTCGGACATAAACCCCATGCTACCAGAAGCGCCGGTGGTAAGGGCGAACGTCATCCGCCGCTCAGCGTCTAATTCTGGTGTATTGCCGTGTGTTGCGTTGTAAATGCGCTGCATTTTGAGAGCCTCAAAGTGTGCCCATTGGCATTGTTTGACGCTGTTATTCAGGAGATTTTTTCACCGGGAATCGATCGCCTTCGGACACTCGTAATACAATCGTAGACTTTCTTCGACTCCTAAGTCCCCACACTCTCAAACGATTGCAATTTGCGGAAGCGGCCGGTGAACCTCCCTATTCCCGCCAGAATTCACGCACTGGGCTCGAGGAAAATCGCTCTAGGTACTTTTCCACACGGTGGGTTAAACTTTGCAACCTTTACAACTGAACGCGCGCCACGAGCGGTGGGCGGTTCAGGCCAAAAAGTTTGATACTGTGTCGTCTGCTGAATTTAGCTTCGCTGAACTTTGCAGAATGAACCGAACGGCACGGGAGATGCGATCGGACGTTGCTCGCCAAGCCGTAGGCAGTCGTTTCGTAGGACCGATACCAAAAGTTTGACCATTGATTGCTGAACCCCCGTTTTGTCCCACCCACGGCCGCACGGATGTTGGCCGCGTTTGCCCCGCATCGTTTGTTTAAGCGGAGACCCTGAGCATGGAAGCTCGCATCTGTTGGGCTAGGGCCATGTTGGCCGTGGCTGCCTCACTCGTTCCCACTGCCTCGTTTGCGTCCAGTTATCGCACGCCAAATTTCGTTATCGAAGCGCCAACGCCTGAGCTGGCCGAAAAAATCGGCAAGACAGCAGAGTACTATCGCCGCGAGCTGGCCATCCAATGGCTAGGCTCGGCGATGCCCAATTGGTCACGGCCCTGTCCGATTCAGGCTGAGGTCGCCCCGAATCTAGGTGCCGGGGGCGCTACAAGCTTTGTGTTCGATCGCGGTGAAGTGTTCAACTGGGACATGAAAATCCAAGGCTCCGAAGAACGGCTGCTCGACAGTGTGCTTCCCCATGAAGTGACACACACTATTTTCGCGAGCTATTTCCGGCGGCCACTGCCGCGCTGGGCAGATGAAGGTGCCTGCACTACGGTAGAACATGCCTCGGAACGCAACAAACAACAGACCATGCTCATCAACTTCTTGCGCACCGGCCACGGCATCGCCTTCGATCAGATGTTCGCGATGAAGGAATATCCGCCCGATGTGTTGCCGCTGTATTCACAGGGCTATTCGTTAGCCCGTTATCTCATCGATCAAGGCGGCCGGCAAAAATTCCTGGAATTCGTCGGCGATGGGATGAAGACAGACAACTGGTCCGCTGCGCTCGACAAGCATTACAGTATCGCCAATTTGAAAGTGTTGCAAAACGACTGGCTCGATTGGGTCAAGCAAGGCAGTCCCGATTTGAGCCAGCAAAAGTCGACCATCGCGCTGGCCTCGGTGCAGCGGAAGTCGCGATCGGACAACAATCCGGTGTTCCGCGCTCAAAGCGACGATCGGTTATCGTCCACCACAAGTCACGGCGCTGCTGGCGGGAACGAATTGGCATCTTTGAGCAAGACGGATTCGCGCCGGACGACCGCGCGTCAAGCTGGCCAGACAATGGTTGGACCTCGCGCGATTCTGCCGCAGCCAAACCTTCGCAGGGTTGGGATACATCGCGGGCTTCGACAAGCGAGGCGTCTGACTCCTCATCTGGTCACAAGAGCGTGTACGATCGACAACCGGATACAAGTGGATCGTCTGCCGCAACGACAACCGCACCATCGTCAACGGCGGCTGATGCTTCTCGTCGGGAGCCGCAGTTTGTCGCCCAAAGAGACGCGGGTGTTTCGATCGATCCAAATCACCGCGTGCTGCTCCAATGGACAAAACGTGAATGAAGAGTTAATCGCAATTACCGATTGGTAGTTTGACAATCTACAAGCCCAGGGGTTGCAACCTTTGGGCTTTTTTGCTGGACGCCAATTGGAATTCGCCAATTTCCAACGCACTCACGGGAACATCGATCGCGTGAGGTGGTAAAAAACCGGGGCGGCGAAACAGATCGAATCGATTCGATCCAAGACGCCACCGTGGCCTTCAACCAACGTGCCGTAATCTTTCACACCGCGGTCGCGTTTGATGGCCGACATCGTCAAGCCGCCAAAGAACCCCAGTACGCTCGCCACCAGAGCTAAGCTGCCCGCTTGCCACGGCTGGAATGGCGGAATGGCCCACCACAGTGCCGCGCCAAACAGTGTATTGCTGCCGATGCCGCCGAGAAATCCCTCCCACGTACGGTTCGGGCTTATGGAAGCCACAATGATATGTCTTCCGATCAGCTTGCCCCAGATGTATTGCAACGCGTCGCCCATCTGCACGATCAGAATGAAAAAGAATAATAGGCGGTAATTCGAGCCGGAGTTAGGTTCGATTTCCAGATAGAGCAGGGCGGGCGCGAAGCTCAAACAGAAAACGCAAATCATCAGTCCGGTTTGAATTTTCGCGACGCGCTCCAGGTAGCGTTTGAAATCGCCGGAAAGCGCAATTCGCGCCGGCACGAATAAGAACGCATACACCGGAATCAGCACGTTAAATAGCTTGTCTTGATACAAACCCACCAATACGTACTGTAGCGGCGTGAACAGAATAAACGCCCAGAACAGAGCACGGTGGTCGCCGAGTCGCGTAGGCGTAATGGTAATGAATTCTCGCAGGGCGACGAACGAAATGAATCCGAACATCGCCACGGTCGGCACCCGGCCGATGAAGAATGTCGTCGCCAGAATAGCACACATCGTCCACCAGGCGCGCACGCGAAGGTTGAACGTGCGAACGGCTGCTGCGTTCAGTCCCGTGTCTGGATGCCGTTTGAGAAACTGCCCGACAACCGTGGCCACGGTAAGAATGCCCAGTACGCCGCCGACCAGAGATAACGTTCTCCAATCTTGCATGGCGTCAAGTCGCAGCTCGGCAGTTAATTCGTAGGGGACGTAGAACGAAAGTTTAACGACGTAACAGGCTCGGCGCTAGCCCCGGCGGCAAGCTTTCAGGCGATCTGCCTTACACTTCCTTTAGCCGCCGCACCGCCTCGCGGGCCCGATTGAGGAAGTCGTTTTTCGGCTCCCCTTTTTCTAGCCAAATTGGCGGACCAAACGTGATGCAGCTCAAGAGCGGAACCGGCAACACTTCGCCGCGCGGCAGGACGCGATTCATGTTGTCGATGTGGACCGGAACTAGCTCTAAATCGGGTCGCTTCTTGCCAAGATAATATAGCCCGCTCTTGAACTCTCCGATTTCGCCGGTTGTGCTGCGGCCACCCTCGGGAAAGACGATGAGCGATTTCGAGTCTCCCATGCCGCGAATCATCAAATCGATCGGGCTGTTGTGAACCTTGATTTCGGTGCGATCGATCAAGAGTGCGTCAAACACTTTTGTGGCGAAGTAGCGGCGCACCGCGCCAGCATCCCAATAATCTTTCGCCGCGACGGGCCGCGTGATGGCTCGCAATTCCATCGGAAGCGACGCCCAAACCACGAGTGCATCAAGGTGGCTGGTGTGATTCGCAAAGTAAATTCGCTGGCAGGTGTCGGGCTGGCAATCGACCCAACGCGCGCTGGCACCGCTTAAAAACTTGGCCAGAGCTGCCAGCAGGGTGCCTGTCATCCAGAGCAGAGGGCCTCGGTCTGGCGGCGGAGCGATCCAGCGGTATCGCTCTGGTCCGACGAGCCGAGCCAACGGTGGGAACGGGGTGGAAAGTCGCATATTATCGTGCTTCAACCGGCAGCTTAAAAGGCCCTAAAGCCGGCCGTGCGATCCCGGCTTGGGGGATGCTGCGGCCGGCGGCGCGGTGTTGCGCTGCGCCAGTAAGTTGCCGCGTAGGGCTAGTTAGTCACAAGCCCAAATTCGACGGCAGCGCGAAGATAAGCCGTTTTTGCGGCCGGAGAAGGACTTACAACTGTGATGCAATGGCGGAAAAATCCTCGGCTTCTGAATCCGGAATCCTGCCCCCGGCCCACTCCACCTGCTGGCCGGTTTTCGCCATAAACAGCCGTCTGATCAGGTCTTCGTAACCCACAACCATTCGGTCGACAGACCAATGCTCGATAATGAGCTTTCGCCCGGCGATTCCAAGCCACTGCGATTTTGCCGGATTCTGCAGCAGCTCCGTAACCCGCCGAGACATCGCCAATTCAGCGCCGGGTTCAATCAAGTATCCGGTTTCACCGTCGATTACGGTTTCGGGAATCGAACCGACACGCGTGGCGACCACCGGCTTACCGCTGGCCAGCACTTCAAGAATCGAGACTGGATTGGCCTCGTTGTGCGAGGTGAGCAGGAACACATCGAGAGCCGTCAGCAATTCCGGAATGTTAGCCCGATGGCCGAGAAAGTGAACGCAATCGGTGATGCCCAATTCGGCGGCAAGCGACTCCAACTTCGGACGCCGCGGACCATCGCCGATGATCAGAAAATGCGCATCGGGTACTTCACGCCGCACTCGGGCGACAACTCGCAAAAACATTTCATGATTCTTTTCGGGTCGCAATACGGCGACGATTCCGGCCATCGGTGCAGTTAGCGGAAGTCCCAACTCGGCTCTTACATCGTCGGGTGCAAGCTGGGGATGGAATTTTTCCGTATCCACACCATTGGGAATGACGTGAACTCGATCGGCTGGCAATCGCTCTTCCTCGATAAGATATTGAGCATGCGGCTGAGCTACCGCAACGAAGCCATCTGTGATCGAAGTTAGCCGGCGATTGAGCCAATTAATGCCATCGGGCCAACCGGTGGAGTGCAACGCAGAAATCACGACCGGCACCCGCGCCCGCCAGGCTGCCAATCGACCCCAAAACATTTTGTCGCCAGCTCCAACCGTAACCACGGCTTCAATTCGCCGCTCGCGCAGCAATTTGGTGAGCCGCCAGAGCACTCTCACATCGAATTTGCATCGCAGCAGATTTGAATAAACCGGAATGTCGTCGGCCAATTGTTCGCCTAACTGGCCGAGTTCTTTGGTGCAGCACAATTCCGGCGAGAATCGAGAACGGTCGATGCGTCGAATCAGATTGAACAGCAATATTTCCGCCCCGCCGACGTGCATCGACGTGCTTATGAACATCACCCGCAGCGGTCCCTCGTTATCCTCAGTAACAGCTAGTATGCGAGACTTTGCATATCGGCTGACGTATCCATGCCACACGTCGGTTAGACGATGCTTTTCTTCACGCGACAAGATTTGATCGGTGAAAAGGATCGCTAAAATCACCGCCGCCAATGTCAGTAGTGCTGCCGCCGGACCCAGTCCGAGTGAAATTGGCAGGAATGTCACCAGTAACATCGACCGTTCGATTTTCATCCCCAGCCAAGCATTGAATCGGAAAATCAGTGCCAGGGCCGTGAAATTGGCCACCGCTGTCGCCCACACGGCACCAAGCAATCCAAAGTGTGGCAACAAGAGCAAATTGAGGACGACATTGGTCACAAGGCCAATCAGAAGTGCCAAGCAACTAAGCCGTGCTCGTTCGGCACACCACAGATAGAGCTGGGCAACTGTCACTAAGCCAAACCAAGTGCAGTAAGTCAGTGTCCACGGCAGCGCATCTTTGCCTCGCGCGAATTTGCCTTGGAATGCCACATCGAACAAAAACGTCGCCGCGAGAAGAATGACTATCGAACCGGTGAAGAGGAGCAGCCCCAACAATTTCAGCGTCAGGTTCACCCGCGCCGAAACTTCGCGGCGACGACCAGCTTCCCAGTCGTGGCTGAGATGCGGCAAGATCATCGTGCCCATCAGGCCCGCGATCGAAACCAGCAGCAACGGCACAATTCGCGAACTGTGGTAGGAGCCGACAATTGCTAGTGGATCGTTGGCCGTGGATGTGTGAACAATCATATAACGATCGGCCACGTCGAACAAGTTGTAAAGCAAATTGCTGATCCACACCCAGGCGGCGAACGATAGCAGCCGCGACCAAAACTCAGGTCGCTCACCTTGTTCAATCGACGGACTGTCGGGCGGGGCCAATTGCAGCTGCCGGCGCAGATACCAGAGCATCCAAATAATCTGCAATGCACAAGCGATCGCATAAGCCGTTACGAGCACCGCTGCTTCTGGCTGCCACACCAACAAGAGCAGGACGCCGAAGCCAGCAAACGTGAGGCTGTTGAAAAACTGCACCATGCCGGCCACGCGCGCCATTCGCAGCGCCGTCAGTAATTCGGTCAGGTAGTTGAAAGCGATAACCACTGCCAGCGCGACTGCCATGAACAAGACCAAATTGGTCTCGTCGGCTCGTCCAAACACGACGAGCGAAACCAACGGCCGCGCAAAGCTGATCAAGACCACGGAAATAGCCGTTAATGCAACGCAAGCAATCGCCGTTCGTCGCACCAATGTGCGCAGCAGTACCGCGCCGGCGAAAGTGCTCAACATAGCGGCCAAAACTACCCGGCAAGCCCAGGACGGTCAGCGGCGCGGCCAACGTCAGAAAGCCAAAAGCCATATCCCACTGACCCAGTTCATCGGGACTGAGCCAGCGACAAACCAAAATCCCGCGGGCAAACCCCATGATCCGTTGCAAAGCGGCCAGCACCAACAGCACGACAACGCTTTGCGCCAGCGTGTCGGTTTTCAGCCCGGTGGCATATTGTGATCCGATCGGCGTAGGCTCTGACGGGGAATGTAATTCTTCGTCTGGTGCTTCGAGAGAAATCGACATGTTGACTTCGTCTTTGATCCATCCACGTTTATCCGCGAAATCCGCGGTGATCTTATTGATCTTTTAGTCGGGTCAATTTCTGATGCGTGTTGTTTGCTGTGTATTTCGAGATGTCCGCTCGTACTCGAAAACAAACTTGCGGTGAACATGTCGCGGATCGATCGTACACCAGTTCTTGAGCCGCAGCATGTCGTCGACGTGCAGCCGGCGCAAATGAAACGGATCGTCGCCAGGAAAGTTGTATGCCCCGTAAGCCGAGCAGACCGCTTCGTAGCCGTATTCAAACGCCATCTGAAAAGCCCGCGAGTTCAAATTCGCCGGCATACCATAGGGAAACGCAAAATAACGCACCGGCTTTCCGAGCGACTCCTGTAGTTCTTCGCCTGCGACCACCACTTCGTCGTACAGTTTGCATTCATCTTGGATGCTGCCCAGATCGGCGTGAGTACGGGTGTGCGCCACCGATTTCGATTCCGCATCTGGCCATCTCGCGAATTTGCTGAATCGTGTTGGGTCGTCCCTCACAGCTGGCCGCAACATCGTGTGGAAATCGCTGGCCTTCCAGCACGTGCGCAGAACTGACAAAGTACGTGCAGGGGATTTTTTCTTCGACCAGTAGTGGAATCGCTTGATCGCAGTTTTCGGCGTAACCATCGTCAAAAGTGATGCAGGCAGCCAACCGATCGTTGTGCAAATTTCGGATGCGGCGTTGTCCTTCCTCAAGCGAAATCAATTCGCAATGCCGCTTGAGCCAGTGAATTTGCTGGTGAAACAGCCGGTTTGAATGTGTCCAGCCGTTGGCCCGATCGTCGGCAATGCGGTGGTAAAACAGCACCATCAGCGGCGCCATTCCGGCTGCGCACCGCCGCCGGTTCGCCCAATGCCGATAGGGCAACGAGGCGCCGTAATATCCGGCCAGCAGCACTTTGGGGTAACGAGGTTCGATACTCATGGGCAAGTTTCCAGCACGGAGTCACGGAGAAGAAGCTGCTTCTGATTTCATCTGCTGCTCCGAGTCCTCGGTGTCTCCGTGGTGATTTTTCTGCACGTTGGCGCTGGCTGGTTTCACGACGTGGGATTTTCGAACTCCGGCCAGTTGTAAGCCGCCTTTGATCCAACGCTTCATGTTCTGACCCGCAAGCCAGGCGGTGTGACGCAGCCGCGCAGAAGCGCGATCGGGCACGACGCGTACCGCCAGCATTGGCCGTGGCTGAGCGCACAACGGGCTTTGTACGGTTCGTCGCCACGCAAGAAATCGTAAGCCGTGTAGCCATGCTCGATGGCAGCGCGGACCGCCGCCATGTTGGCGAGTTCTCCCGGTTGCACATCGAGCCGTTGGGGATCGATGCCCGATTGATACGCGTAAACCACGCCGCCGCCATACAATCGATACTCCGCGGCCACCGGCTTGCCGTCGAGTTCCAACCAGCCGATGTTTGCTTTGCCCTCGGCGAACAGCCGGGCCGCAATTTCCCGATGAAACGCCTGAAAAGGCCCTGAAGCAAAGCAACCCGACATTCCGCGGCGTTGCCAACGTCTCTGATGCAGGCCAATCAATACATCGAACGCCTCAGGCAGCTCGCTTTCATCGCGGACATGCCGCACGGTCACACGGCCCGATTGCATGTAATTGCGATCCGCCCGCCGCAACCGATTGCGATGCGGTTTGGAAAGCACCATCAAAAATTCTTCCCACGTCGACGACAGCGGCACACGCCAGCTGTTAAGCGCCGTGCAGTGGTGAACGAGACTGCCACGATATTGCAATTCTATGAGTAAGCGATTCACCGGCGAATCGGCGGCGTCGACGCCGGTCAAATCCAATCGGTCCCAGCGGCAATCTTTGTTGGAAGAATCGTTGATCGCCGCGTCGGTCAGCCAATCGGCCAGAGCGTTCGTCACAGCCGCTTCATTTTCAGACCGGCATAAAATCGTCAAGTAATCGGAACAGACTTCGCCATCGCCGAGAAAACGCACAATCCGCGACCCACTGCGGGACTGCAACCGATGCCAAGGTGCGATGCCAACGATGCGCCCTTCGCCATTGGCAACCGTTAACACAAACAGTTGCTGAAAGCGCTTCGGTCGGCCATTCACATCGCAACCATAATGCCGCCACCACGCTTCGGCCCACTGCCAAAGTCGAAATGGCACACCGCCGGCCAGTTCGTTCCAGAGGGACAGATGCGCGGCCACCGACTCGAAATCGGTACGAAGTGTGACACGCATGGGCAGCAGTAGCTTTGAAAAATTACGCATCGCAAGCCCAGGGGTTGCAACCCCTGGGCTTGGGCGCGCGAGTAAATTCGTAGTGGTTGTGGCGCACTGAAACATTCCCTCACGGCAGCGATTAAGCAAATCGTTTTGCGCACTCCGCAGAGAATCCACGGCTTGCGTTTGCCGACGACGACGTTGCCATTTCGCTACGTGTGTGGATATCGCGACGAACCGTTGCACCTGATCAACATGGTTACGAGCACCCTGTGCGTCGTCATTCGATAAACTGCATCGGACCGCTCTTGCCGCAATTTGTGTTCGGCTCAAGAGTTTCGCCGCGAAACGCCATTCGCAATCGATGCTGAAAATACCCATCGGCATCGACTTTGCATCCAACTGGTTTCACCGACCGCAATCGAAACCAAGCGGACAGCAAAACAACTCGCAAGTCGAAGGCCAACGAAGGACACCTTTCCATGTCGCACAACTCGACGCCGGTCATCACTCCTGCTGACGTGATTTGCATCCTGCGGAATAATCCGCGGCGATGGATTGTGCCAATGGTCGTGCTCGGCGTGCTAGCGGCAGCCTACGCCGTACTACGCTCTCCGACGTGGGACGCCTCGCAGGCTTTAATGGTCCGCGACGAAGCGATTGGCACAGCTGCCCGGCCTGGCAAGTTCCAGCAGCCGGAAGAAATGAAAACCGTTCAAGAAACGATCCTGGAATTAGCCCGTAGCCGCACGGTGCTGAGCGCGGCCTTGGCGGAAGTCGGACCGTATTCGCAAACCGTCGATGAATCATGGCCGAACGATGCCGCCGTTACCGCTTTGCAAGGCGCCGTGAAACTCTCGCCTCCCAAAGGGGCCGAATTCGGCAAAACGGAGGTTTTTTACCTGAACGTGCAGGCCGAAAGCCGTTCGCGGGCCGTAGCTCTCGTCGCCGAGATCTGCAAGCAACTGCAAGCCCGTTCGCAGGAACTGCGTGATCAAAAAGCTCAAAGCTTGATTGCCGAATTGACCAAAACCGCCGATTTGGCCCGTGCCGATTTGGCTATCACCACCGCCAAATTGACGAACATCGAAACTCGCGTTGGCGCAGACTTGGGCGAACTTCGCGTGTTGAACGAAGTGGGCGGCGGAGACAGCCCGCTGCGTCGCTCGATCAACGAAATGGATCAGGAATTGCGTCAAGCTTGTCAGGCGATCGACGCCAACAAGGAATTGCTCTCGCTGCTGAATTCGTCGAAGGCCGATACGAAGTCGCTCGTCGTCGCTCCCAACCGTTTGCTGGAAGCCCAGCCGGTTTTGCGGCGGCTCAAGGATGGTTTGGTTGATGCTCAGCTTCGTACGGCTCAGTTGTCAGGCAATCTGACCGATCTGCACCCATCGGTCATGGCCGCGAAGATTTCGGAGCAGGAAATTGAAACACATGTGCGTGGTGAAATCGACTCGGCAATCGTCGGCGTGCAAGCCGAAATGTGGTTGTCGCAGGAACGCGTTAATTTGCTCGAATCGCAACTGAACAGTGCTCGCGAACGGTTGGCGAAACTCGCCGCGATGCGGGCTCAGTACTCTAATGTCGTGGCTGAGCGGAATCAGCAGGCCGACATCGTCAAAACCGCGGAACAACAACTGGCCGAAGCCCGAGCGAGCCAGGCTGCCGCTCGCACGGCCAGCTTGATTGCCGCGATCGACACGCCGGTAGCCGGCAATGCACCCGTTGGCCCAGGAAAGGCGACGATCGTATTGGGCGGCTTGCTGGGTGGATTCATCGTTGGATTGGGCTTGATGTTCTTAACGGTGCAACCGTCAAAATCGGACGTCGAGGTTCCAGCGGAAGCAGAAGTTGCTTCGACTACGGTTGATGTAGCGGACGACTTCGTCCTTCAGCCGAGCGAACATCCGGTGCAGCATCCGACACTGGTCGTCAAGGGACGGCCTTCCCAAAGCTACCTCCCGATGAAGGGGCACGCCTTTCACGCCGGCAACCTATCTTTGAAGCAGGCCCTGTCAAAATTGGCCGCCTCTCGTTGATCTTCGCCAGCTTGCACTGCCAGTCTTTTGGCCAGTGGTGATATTCACTGGCAAAACCAGTGGCACCCAAAGGTGCGAGCTATTTGCGAGATACAATGGATTTTCTGCTGCTCATCGCCGCCGCGGTCGCGCTGGTTTGGACCAGCTGGTTTGTGCTGCGCGGTTCTCTGATTGGCGGTTGCCTGGCAGCAATCGTCGCCGGCGCATGCTTCGGCTATCAGTTCTGGCATCTCGAAGGAGCCCCAATTCCGCTGACCAGCGATAGGGCACTCATCGCGCTCGTGGCAGTTGCCTATATGGTGCATCGCCGCTGGGCCATAGCAGATCCTAAGCCACTGGGGGCGGCGGAATGGGTGTTGATTGCGTTTCTTGGCCTGCTTGCACTCAGCACATTTACGCACGATTGGCACGATCACAACAATCAGCCGGTGGCCCGATTGTTGTTTTATTGGATGATGCCTGCGGCAGTGTATTGGATCGCGCGCAATCGCCGCTCGACGAGCGTACCATGCGCTGGACGTTTGGCACGCTGACCGTGTTTGGTGTTTATCTTGGTTTCACTGCTGTGGCCGAGCTAACTCGGCAGTGGTGGGCCGTCTTTCCGCAGTACATTGCCGCGCCGACAACCGAATACTTTGGACGCGCCCGCGGGCCTTTTTTGCACCCAGCCGAAATGGGCATCTATCTTACGATTTGCCTGGCTGCGACGCTCACGTTTTGGCCACGGCTGGGACGCTACGGGCAGTTGCTGTTGCTCGGTTTCACCGCCCTGTCGGTCGCCGGAATTTATGCCACGCTTACTCGCTGCGCCTGGATGGGAGGCGGTCTCGGGCTGGCGATCTTTGTTGGGCTTAGTGTGCCGCGCCAGTGGCGCAATTTGCTGCTTGGTTGCGGCGGCTTGGCGGGCGTCGTGGTGTTGGCGGTTGCATGGGATAGCGTGTGGAATTTGAAACGCGACGTAAAATTGGAAGCGTCGGCTTCGGCCGATTCGGCTGAGTTGCGACCCATCTTGGCAAAAATTGCTTGGGACATGTTCCAGGATCGACCGCTGCAAGGATGTGGCCTCGGGCAATACGATCGCGAGCGATTGCCGTACCTAGCCGACCGATCCAGTGAGCTGCCGCTGGAAAAAGCACTGCCCTATGTACAACACAATGCTTTTCTGGCGCTCTTGGTGGAGACCGGTTTGATTGGCATGGGACTGTTTGTACTACTCATTGCACTTTGGATTCGAAATGGTTGGCGCGTCTGGAGGGCAACGCGCCACCGTTGGCGGTGCGTCAGGCCGGATTGCTGCTGCTAACGCTGATCGGAGCGTACTTTCCCAACGCGATGTTTCAGGACACGAATATCATCGACGGCGTCAACCTGCTGCTATTCTTCATGGCGGGCACTGTTTCTGGGTTGGCGGCATGTACCAATCGCTTGTCAATAGAGCGTGAATCCTCCTCGCCGAATGGCGAATCCGCCGACGTTGAGCGACGGCAACACGCGGTTGCCTGATTGCAACAACGTGTGGCGTCAACGACACGCAGAATTGGTCTACGGCACAGGCCACAAAGCCGCAAGCGATTGGAGTCTGGGTACTTACGGTGGCAGCTTACATGCTTTTCGTCGCAGGCATGGGCCTTGCTTTTCTTCATGGCAACCCCCTTCCACGAAACTCATGACGAGAATCAGGAACTCGAATGTTAAAACGATTGAGCCGATCGCTCTCGAAATGCCGACCCGCGATCCATCGACTCTGGGCCGACGATGCAGGCACCGCTGGAGTGCTAACGCCCGGCAGCTCTTTCTCGCCGCCTCGAACAATTTCACACCGGATCGTTGCACCACGGGTACGAAGATCCGTGGTGCCCGCAGCGATTTTTCCACAGCCGATGATTTGGGCCGATGGGAATCGTTCGACAGAATATCAGGCCGTCAAACGGGCGATGGACATCATCGGCGCGCTGACATTCCTCGTTCTTCTGTCCCCAATTCTGCTGACGGTTCTAATAATTCTCACGATCACCACGCGGGGCAATCCGCTCTTTTCGCAAGAGCGGGTGGGACACTGCGGCCGGCGATTTCTCATGTTCAAGTTTCGCACGATGCGGCTCAATGCCGACAAATTGCAGTATTTGGTGCAGAATGAAAAAGATGGGCCGATCTTCAAAAGCCGCTGCGATCCACGAGTCACCCGTTTAGGTCGCTGGCTGCGAAAAACGAGCATCGACGAAATGCCGCAACTGTTGAATGTGCTACTAGGCGACATGGCCCTGGTCGGTCCCCGGCCGCCGGTGCCCAGGGAAGTGGCCAAGTACCAGCCGTGGCAACGCCGCCGTCTGGCCGTCAAGCCGGGCCTGACGTGCTTATGGCAAGTCAGCGGCCGCAGCGACATCGGCTTCGAAGATTGGGTGCGGCTCGACATTTGGTACATCCGCAATCAAACGCTCTGGACCGACATCAAGCTGTTGGTGCGCACACCGCTAACTGTCATCACGTGCAAAGGTGCTTATTGACGGCGGTTTCAATCCGCTAGCGGTTTAGCGGTAGCGATTGCACTGCGATTCTCCGCCGCATCAGCCGTATTTGTGACGTAGCGTTGTTGAGAGCGAATCGGTTGTGCTGTCGTTCCGCATTTGCAAATCCTCGCGGGTATTCGTCCGCGATCATTCCAAGCGAATTACTATGCCGGAAGAATCGCTGCTGCTCACGCCGCGGATTGGAAATCGAGACTATCTGCGCGGCGAGCCAATCACGAATCCTGCAACCGCAATTCGTGTGCTGCAAGTCGTCAACGGCGAGCATTATGCCGGGGCCGAGCGCGTGCAAGATTTGCTCGCCATTCGGTTGCCGGAATTCGGCGTCGAAGTTGGCTTCGCCTGCGTCAAGCCCAACCGATTTCCGGAAATGCGGCGATCGCAACTGACGCCGCTGGCCAAAGTGCCGATGCGCTGGCGATTCGATCTGCGCGCCGCTTGGCGACTGGCCCGCCTGGTGCGAGAGACGCAAATCAATCTGATTCACACACACACACCCCGTGCTGCGCTGGTCGGTCAGATTGCTGCACGGCTCACCGGGGTGCCGTTGGTGCATCATGTACACGGCCACACTGCCACGGAAATAAATAGCGGTTGGCGAACTTGGTTCGCAACGAAGTCCGAATCGTTCAGCCTTTACCATGCCGCGGCGGTGATCGTCGTTTCGCCGACGGCGGCACGGTACCTTCATACTTGGGGAGTAGACGAAAGCCGCGTGCATTTGGTGCCCAACGGAGTGCCGGGACGAACGGAACATCAAGATCGGCCGACGCCTCACGAATCGTGGACACTTGGCAGCGTAGCCCTGTTCCGACCGCGAAAAGGTTTGGAGATTCTGCTCGAAGCGCTTGCGCTTCTGCATCGTCGTGGTTTGCCGGTACGGCTGCGGCTAATCGGCGGATTTGAAACGAACGACTACCAGGAGCAAGCGCGACGGCTGGCGGATGAATTGAGCATTGGCAAGCTGATCGAGTGGCGCGGCTTTCAAAAAAACATTGATGCCGAGCTGGACGCCATCGATTTGATGATTCTGCCCAGCGTGTTGGCCGAAGGCATGCCAATGGCAGTGCTAGAAGCCATGTCGGCCGGAGTGCCGTCGATCGGCAGCCGCGTTGATGGCATCGCCGATTGCATCCACCACGGCCATGAGGGCTTGCTCGTCGAACCCGGCAACCCGAAAAAGCTGGCGGACAGCATCACTTCGGTGATCGAAGGTAGCCACAACTGGCAGATGCTGCGACGCAATGCTATCGCGAGCCATCAAGTGCGGTTTTCCGATCGGAAAATGGCCGAAGGCGTGGCGGACGTGTATCGAATGGTTTTGAATGACGATCGAACTCCAAAGACGCAAAGACGCGGGGAGATTCAATGACGGTTCAATTGTTCGGCATGCAGATCGACGCTGTGCGGATGCCGCAGGCAATTGAGCGGCTGCTCGATTGGGTGCATCGCCCCGACGGGCAATGCCGATATGTTGTCACGCCGAATCTTGATCATGCTGTGATGTATTAAGAGCACGCCGGATTACGGCAGGCCTATGCCGATGCCAGCATGGTGCTTGCCGACGGCTTCCCGGTGCTGGTTGCGTCACGATTGCTGCGGCTTGGCATCCCCGAGCGCGTGGCTGGCAGCGATTTAGTGCCGGCATTTTTTGAGATGTTCAATTCGCACGCAAGCATCATGCCGGGAAGCACTGGCAGGGCCAGTGGCACTCTAATACAGAACCAGCAAATTTCTCAACTGCGTGTGTTTCTGCTCGGAGCAGCACCCGGCGTTGCCGATCGTGCCGCGAAGAGCATTGCCGAGCGTTGGCCGGCTGTTCAGATTGTCGACACGTACAGTCCGCCAATTGGATTCGAAAAAGATGATTGCGAAAACGATCGTATTCTGATGCACATCGCTGCGGCCAAGCCCGATGTACTCGTCGTGGGGCTGGGCGCGCCGAAACAAGAATTGTGGGTTAGCGCCAACCGCGATCGAATTGCCGCATCGGTGGCACTATGCGTCGGCGCGACCATCGATTTCCTCGCCGGCGAAAAAACGCGGGCACCAGTGTGGATGCAGCGTGTCGGCCTAGAATGGCTGCATCGGTTAGCAAGCGAACCCCGTCGCCTGGCAAAACGCTACCTCCGCGATGCCTGGATTTTCCCGCAATTGCTGTGGCGCGAATGCATTGCTGGCTAACCGCTGAAACACTCGCATTCTTGCGATAAACCTGATCTTTGGCGATCCGGCCTAAACCGCTAAAATTGCGGCCCCTTCGACAGGGTGGGCCGCCCTGTCGAACTTCTTTCCGCAGTTGCGTTCGACTATCATGGAGGGTGTCGCTGTGTTTATTCGCTGGATGGTTTCACGTTTGGGCGGGCTGAGTTTTTCGGCTGCATCTGCTTTGCTGGTGCTGCTTTGCACTCCAACGGCCCGCGCCGAAGATGGTGAGCCTGCGAAACTTAGCTCGGTCGACTGGGCCATCATCCCCGGCGGCGTGGCCGATTCCGCGGGAAAAACTGCCTACATCGCTGGATCGGGCGACATGATCGAAGCCCTTGACATGACCAATGGTCAAACCGTGTGGGATAGCAAAGCAGCCGTACGTCCGGTGGCGCTTGATGGCAACCGGCTTGTCGCGCAAGGGCCGCATGCACAGCAACCCAACGTAATGAACATCATTGTGTTCGATACGACCAGCGGCAAAGTCCGGTCGCAGTCGGAGCCGGCGGTGTTCCCCGATTGGATCGCCATCGATGGCGGCATCGGTCTGACGTTCGCTGCCGCACCATCGATTGAAGATGGCCAGCTCGTGCTGCGCTGGGAAGCATATCGCCAGTTCATCCAGCCAGGCCCGAAAGTCACGCCCGAAATCATGGCCGCCGCGAAGAAAACCGGCACCGGAGTGGCGCGTGTTGATCTGGACAGCGGTCGCGCAACTGTCACGGTGGACGATGTGCCCAAGCCACTCAAACAAAATCGACTCGCACAGTTCACCGACGTCGGCGACCGACGGCTGCGCGTGAGCGAGCGTACCGAAAACGTGCCCGGCGGAATTCAAATTATCCGCCGCACCTTGGAAGCCAGCGACAAGCGAAGCGGTCGCCCAATGTGGCGACATGAAATCGCCGGAGAAGTTCTACTGCCCGACGTCCCACCGACTGTTAGTAGAATGCAGCAGTCCAACCAACAGCAATTGCGACGTTAGCAGTTCGCGCTAGCCCAATTCGGCACTCATCGGACGAGCATATTAATAATGTTCGCACGTCGAATTATCGGCCCATCTATTCTCCGATAATCTTGACCAGAATGCGTTTTCTGCGGCGGCCGTCGAACTCGTAGTAAAAGATGTGCTCCCACGGTCCCAGATGCAGCTTGCCGTCTGTGATTGCCACTACCACTTCGCGGCCCATCACTTGGCGTTTCAAATGGGCATCGGCGTTGTCTTCGCCGGTGGCATTGTGCTGATATTTCTTTGCCGACGGGTTGAATGGTGCAAGTTGTTCTAGCCACACCTCGTAATCATGATGCAACCCGGTTTCATTGTCATTGATGAACACCGAGGCCGTGATGTGCATGGCGTTCACAAGTACGAGGCCGTCTTGAACGCCACTCTCTGCGACGAGCCGTTCTACTTCGTCGTGAACGGAAACGATTGCCCGGCGTTCGGGTACGAGCATCCAGATTTCTTTGGTGAACGTTCTCATAGCGTTTGATTCTATCGGAACGGAAACCGACTTTTCAGCCTTGAAACGGGCAAATCCCGTCTGAGGAGTTGCTATTAAACTACCCGATCGGCGAAATAATTCGCCTCTTGATAATATTTTGACACCATCGGTTCTTCACGATGGCTTAAGGTTTCAACCCTTATATTATTGGATGTCGGCAGGCAACGACGGGTGGTTGGGAGTGCGTTTACACGGTCTTTTTTGCTGCGAGACCCGTCACAATGGCGATAACGATTTTGTAGCCCATCTTTTTAAGGAGCAGACGATGACAACACGCAAATGGACACTGTGCAGCCTCGCGGCATGCTTCGCCGTAGTCGCCGCAGTGGGGCTTCGAGCTTCGGCGGAGACGCCGGCGACCGACGATCAAATGGCCGCCAGAGACGATGGTCCACCGCGCGATGGCCGCCGACCGCCGCCGGACGATCGCAGGCCGACACGCGACGATAATCGGGCACGGGCGGACGATCGGCAAGCGCCAGACGATGGTCCGCCAAATCGAGGCAACGGTCCGCCACCGCGTGATCGTGGTCCTGAAGGATTTCGCGGCCCGCGGGACGGCGCTCGAGATGGCAACCAGCCTGCCGGTCCACCGCCACGACCGGAAATTGGAATGTTGCTTCCACCGTTTGCTCGTGAGCATTTGAATTTGAGCGACGAGCAAAAAAAGCAACTGGACGAATTGCAGCAAGACGTGCACTCGAAGCTGAAATCAATCTTAACAGCGGACCAAGTCGCTCAGCTTCAAGATGTGATGCGCCGAGGGCCGGAAATACGTGATGATCGACGCGGACCAGATGGACCAGATGATCGACGTGGTCAAGATACTCGCAGGCCCGAAGACCGCGGCCCAATGGATCGCCGTCCAGCCGATCGTGTCGATGGCCGCGGGCCGGCCGTTGGCCCCGATCGATTGGGCGGTCCCGATGGCTTCCGCACTGGTCCCGGCGGATCTGATAGATTCCGTGGAGGACCTGGTGCACCAGGTGACCGTCGCACTCGGCTTGGTGGACGAGACGATGATCGCCGTGGTCCGCCGCTCGATGGCACTCGACGAAGGCCACCGCAAGATGACGACCGGCGGGGACCACCGCCGGACGAGAGACGCGGGCCACCAGACGATGATCGTGCGGAAGGACACGGACCAGACGGCGATGCCAATCACAGCCGGCACGCATCGGCTGAAAGCGCGGATCAGGTAGACGCACGCTCCGGATCCCATGCAACAAGCGAGGCAATTATCGCTTCGGCGTGGCCGAAGGAGTGCGAACCGGCAAGTACCAAATTGCCGTTTTGCCGACAGGCAGGAATCAAACATCAATCACTAGCCGCACAATTACCATTACCCGTGGCGATCCGCTGATTGATGGGATCGATTGGGTATGCCAGCATTGGTGACCCCGCTGCCGGTTGGAACTCCGACACCTCCTCCGTGCAATCCGCCCAGCGGGAAGTCGAATTCGCTTGCGAATTCCGCTGCCCCACTGCCTGGTAGCCAGATTTTGAAGCCGGCAGCTGAAAGCACTACCGATCCACGCGGTGTGTCAGGGATGGTTGACGCGGTCAACCGAATGCTGAGCTGGAATCCAAGGGTTGTTGACCAGGCTTTGGCGTCTGATCCAATCGGTTTTACCACCGCAGCGTAACTCCCTTTCCACCTGGAGCGAAGGTATACTGCATCAAACACCCAATTGATACGGCCACGGGGGACCACAGCGAGCACGCGACTTAAATTGGCGATCCGTCGCGACTTCCTGTGTCCCTCGTGGTTTTGTTTTCAAATTTCTACTTTGAGGCACACGTGCGGGTGCTAGTTGTTGAAGACGAGCCGGATTTGCAGCGAGCTATTGTCCGTTCGCTGCGTGAAGAAGGCTACGCGGTGGACTCTGCAGCTGACGGCAATGACGGCTTGTTCAAGGCGACGAGTTGGGAATATGATGCCATCTTGCTCGATCTAATGTTGCCCGGCAAAGACGGCTGGCAGGTGCTCGAAGAGTTGCGGAAATCAAAATTGACGCCGGTGCTGATTCTTACAGCCCGCGATGCGTTGGCCGATCGGGTGCGTGGTCTGGATTCCGGCGCCGACGACTATCTGCTCAAGCCGTTTGCGGTGCGCGAACTCTTGGCGCGGTTACGAGCCCTGATTCGACGCTCCACGGGCAAGGCATCTCCAAAAATTGAAGTTGATGGCGTTGTGATCGATACAGTCGCGCGTACGATCACCAAAACCGGCCAGCTAGTTGCATTGACCGCTAGTGAGTATGCCTTGGTCGAACTGCTGGCAATGCACCGCGGCGAATTAGTTTCGCGTTCGATGATCTACGACCATCTGTTCGACGAGAACGACGATACACTATCGAACCTGACCGACGTGCATGTCTCGAACATACGCAAGAAGCTCGGCAAGGATTTCATCGTGACGCGCCGCGGGCAAGGATATCTGATTGGCCTGGAATGTTCGAATTCCGGTGTCTAAATATCTGAAGCTCAAGGCACACACCAGCCAAATATCAAACATCAGACACTCAGACACATATTCAATGTTCAAATCGCTCCGCTGGCGGCTACAAGCGTGGCACGCACTCATCTTGCTACTGGCGGTAGCAGGGTTTGGTACGGTCTTGTATCTGGAAATTAGCAAGGCTCGGTACGACGAGATTGATGTCGAACTTTTGTCAGCCGCACGCACGTTGGATGGTGCGATGCGGGGCACTCCACGTCCAATCTTGCAAAACGGATTCCGAGGAATGCCGCCAGACGATGCCAATTTGCCGCCGCTCGATGGGCGTCCCGGAATCAACAATCCGCCTCCACACAATCCGTCGCTGTTTCGGAATCCTCCATTTCAAAATCCGCAGACGCGTAATGGACAGCCGCCGCCTAACGAGCAACGCTATAATGACGATCAGCCATCGCGCCGTGATCAACGATTTGGCGATGACCGCCCGCCGCCACGCGATGACATTCGACCCTTCCCGGGTCAGTTACGTGGTTCAGACCCAGGATTCCGCCCTGATCCGGAGCGTCCGGATCCGAATCGTGGTCTCGATCAAGGTTCCCGCGACGATCGTCAACCACGACTTCAGCCACCGCCCCGGCCGATTTCGCCGGAACAGATCAGGCGCATGCTTACTTTGCCGCAATCGTTTGTGGAACGCTTCACGGAGGAGAGCCAGGGACCGTATTTCACCATTTGGGCCGCCAACGGCGATGTGCTCAAAGAAGAAGCCACCCCTAGTGAACTGCCGCCTCCGATACGGCTGCCGATGCGTCCTGACATGGATTTTCGAGCCCAGCAGCGAGGACATTTTCGTGAGTTGATTCTCGAAGGGCCGGAACAGACTAGAATTCTTGTCGGCCGGTCGATAGAGCGCGAAACCGCCGAATTGAGCAGACTACTTTTGGTGCTGGTTTTGACAGGCTTGGGGGTATTTGCAACTGGATTGATCGGCGGATGGTGGCTTTCGGGAAAAGCGGTGAAACCCATCGAGAAGATGAGTAAAACCGCCGCTTCCATTTCCGCGACGAATTTGAGTCAGCGAATTGACGTTGCCGACACCGACAGCGAGTTAGCGGCGCTGGGCCGGGTGCTCAATGCCATGTTCGATCGGTTGCAATCGGCGATCGACGAGCAAATGCGGTTTACGGCTGATGCCTCTCACGAATTGCGCACTCCATTGTCGGTCGTGCTCACGCATACTGAACTGGCCCTAAACCGTTCTCGGTCCGCAGAGGACTACCGCGAGACTCTGGAAACCTGCTTTCGGGCTGCGCGGCGGATGAAGCTGCTGGTCGACGACTTGCTGGTTCTCGCTCGGGCTGACGCCGGAAAGCTCCAACTGCGCTCCGTTCAAATTGATCTTAAGCAATTGTTGGAGGATTCGGCTGCTTTGCTGGAGCCGCTCGCAGCCCAGCGTAACCTGAGTGTGACCGTGCAAGGTGAGCCGGTAGTTGTAAAGGGCGATCCCGATCGACTGGCGCAACTCGTAACCAACTTGCTGAGCAACGCTATCTTTTATAACGTCGACGGAGGGAAAGTCTCGCTACAGGCGTCAATCGACAATCACGAAGCAGTGATCAATGTTGGCGATACGGGCGTTGGCATTTCGCCGAACGAATTACCGCATGTGTTTGAGCGATTCTATCGCGTGGACAAAGCACGATCGCGCACCGCTGGTGGCAACGGTCTTGGCTTGCCGATTTGCAAATCGATTGTCGAAGCGCATGGTGGATCAATCGCCATTTCAACCCGTCGCGATGAAGGAACGATTGTCACGGTGCGACTGCCGGCGGTATCAGGCAATCGGCTGACCGTTGCCTCGGACGAAAAATCGCTTGTAATCAAACGATGAGTATTTCTATTTCATCCGCAGTCGCTTTGGTTACCGGCATCGGAAAAAGCCGCATAGGCTGGCATGTAGCCAAGGAGTTGACCGCGCGTGGCTACTATTTGGCTTTGCAGTATTGCACTTCGGCCGTCGCGGCGATCCGGGCACCCGCAACCCAAACGTGCGGGTCAACTGCATCCTGCCCGGTCAAGTGATGCTTCGACCCGATTTGCCTGAAGCCGAACGCCGAGAAGCCATCGACGCGACGTTGGTGAAGCACAAAGGGAGCGCGAAGAGCATCGCCCTGGCTGTAATACACCTCATCGATAACCACTTCATTACCGGCGTGTGCCTGCCAATCGACGGGGGACGGAGGATCTTCGCCGGCCACGCATAAAGCCATATCAACTGCTGAACTTATCTTGGCTTAGGGCGATTCCATTTTCGACAATTTCTTTGCTGACTTAGCAACGGCTCCTGAGGCAGATGCCTTCGCGATGGCTTGTCTCTGCCGGCCTGTGAGATTGTGTCGTCGACGGACTATAGGTCGTTGACAGATTTCGTGCCCTGTTGACCGACACAATATCATCTTGCATTTCAACACTGGCTGGCGTATAGTGCGTCACAATGTCATCAACATCAAATGACGCCGATCGCCGAACTAACACCGGCGGAATGACACTAGATCAGCTAAGCCAGGCATTCTCGGTCATGCTTGGTCGGAAAGATCGTCCAATCTCGACGGAACTGAATTCGCCTGCCGAAGCGAACGAAACCGTGCCGCCATCAGCTGAGGAATCGGTGGTGGTCGATGCAATCGATTCCATCAATGCGCGAACAATTGTTGAGGCGGTCTTGTTTGTTGGCCGACCGGATAATGTACCCGTTACGAGCCAGCAAGTCGCCTCAGCCGTGCGCGGCGTTAGCGTCGAGCAAATAGATCATGCAATTTCCGCGGCTCAATTTGCAGTACGAGGCAAATGACTGCCCGTATTCAATTGTGTCGGATGGCACCGGCTATCGATTGGCACTGCGGAACGATTTTGCATCGCTGCGGAATCGATTTTTCGGCCGAATCCGAGCGGCACGTCTGTCAGCAGCTGCCGTCGAGGTGCTTTCATTGATCGCTTATCACGAGCCGCTTTCCGGGGACGACGTGTCGCGTTTACGAGGCACCCCAAGCGGCCACATCTTAAGTCAACTAGTGGGCCGACAGCTCCTGCGTATAGAACGATCCGAAGGAAAGACGTCAAAGCGCCGATACTTTATAACCACCCGGTTCCTGAAGCTGTTTCATTTACGAAGCCTCGAAGATCTTCCCCGTAGCGATGATCTACAGCGTCAGTAGATACTTCACTGGACCAGCCGGACGGGGGGACCTTGAGGCAGCACGTTGGAACTGTTTGCGCTGCAACTCTTTACAGAGAAGTTGTTTACATGCTGGAACTAGATTCTCGCGTGTACCCAACCGGCAAGCTCAACTATAATCAGGGATGTCTTCCAGTGTTACAAGCCTGCTAATCGAGCAGCGAGTTGCCTGGAGCGAGACAAAGGGAGTTTGTTGGGAGTGCCAGATCGGTCAGCAATCATCACAATAATCCGTTTGCTGTGGTACCCGCGGTGGGCAATCGCTCAAACGGTTTCGCACTCCGGTTCTTCTAAAGTCACATTCGTGATCCTCAACAATTTAGCGAATACGCCCTGCGATCGGACGGTATTTTGTTTGCGTGGGATTGCGGCGCAGAACGTGGTGGCACAGCCGCCCAGGGCGATCCTATCTAGTCGCATTGGTTTCCAAGGGGCCCATGGGCGTTGCACGTCTCCGTGGTTCGAGTGATTTTTTCAACACTGATTTATGGTGAAACTGATTCTGGTTCGTTCTGGCTGCACCGATTACGATCTCCAAGGCCGGATCCAAGGCACGCTCGATATTCCGTTAAACGACACGGGTCACAAAGAAGCTGCCGAAGCTGTCGAACAACTTCGGACCCATGTACCGACGGCGATATACTCGAGTGCCGGTGCCCCAGCAGAAGAGACAGCGGCTATCATGGGTCGGGCACTTAATTTGAAGCCTAAACGACTCGATCGATTATCTAATATAAATCTTGGCCTTTGGCAGGGAATGTTGGTGGAAGAGGTGCGCCACAAGCAACCCAAGGTTTATAAGCAGTGGCAAGAGCACCCCGAAATGGTTCATCCGCCCGATGGTGAAATGATTGCGGAGGTGGCCGAACGCATCGACGACAACCTGGAGAAGTTGGCCCGCAAGCATCGATCCGGAACTATCGTGCTGATAGCGCCCGAGCCGCTAGCAAGCCTCGTTCGCAATCGAATCGACGGCTCTGAATTAGGTGATCTGTGGCACGCGACGAATTCCTGCCAATTTGATCTCGTGCCGTTGGAACCAGACTTCGCCATAACTGCCGCCGAACGCATGAAAGCTTCAGCCAATTCAAATGGGCAATCGACTTATATCTACCGAGGCACTGTGATCGAGCGGCATTAATAGCTTACCCACTCGAGATCCTGTGACATTCGGTGGATTTATGGTTACTAATCCGATAGTATCAATATCCATCGCCGTTCACCTCGGCCCGATCACTCATTGCGTCAATTTACGCGGCAAACACAACGCTCGGATGAATGCAGCCCTAAGTGGTTAAGGGAGCTACCGTGGCTCTTGGCAATCTAGAAACAGTCACCGGCGACCAACCTGCGCCTCGTCGCCAGAAACGAGGGGTCCCAGAAGGACTCTGGCTGCAGTGCCCCGGCTGCCAGGGAACCATCTACAAGAAGGAAGCCGAACGCCGTCAAAACGTCTGCCCCGAGTGCGGCTATCATCTTTATGTGCCGGCGCTAGTGCGAGTAAAACAGGTTCTCGACGAGGGCACATTTGAAGAATGGCTCGGCGAACTGATGCCGACCGATCCTTTGGGTTTTGCTGACAAGAAACCGTATGCCCAGCGGCTCAAAGCGGAGCAAGCTCGCACGGGACTTACCGACGCAGCTCTCGTTGGCACCGGCATGATTCGTGCGCAGCGCGTTGCATTCGGCGTCACCGATTCGGCCTTCATCATGGGTAGCATGGGCTCGGTCGTGGGGGAAAAGCTGGCCCGACTCGTGGAAAAGGCCACCGAGTACAACCTGCCACTAATTATTATCAGCGGCTCCGGCGGTGGCGCTCGGATGCACGAGGGCATACTGTCGTTGATGCAGATGGCGAAAGTTTCTGCCGCCTTGGCAAGATATCACGGAGCCCGAGGTCTGTTCATTTCTGTACTCACAAACCCGACTATGGGTGGCGTCGCCGCCAGTTTTGCCTCTTTGGGCGATTTAGTGTTTGCCGAGCCAAAAGCTTTGATCGGATTTGCCGGTCCGCGAACTATCAAAGCCACCATTCGTATTGAACTGCCCAAAGGATTTCAGACCAGCGAATTCTTGCTGGAGCACGGCTTTATTGACCGCATTGTCGATCGGGCCGATTTGAAAAGCGAAATCGCCCGCGCCATCGACTACTGCGGCAAATAAGAGAATCGGCAATTTGAAACCGCTGTCCGAATCACGGTTTTTTACCATCGTGAGAATGTGCCCATCGCTCGTTACAATTTGAGCATGTCACAATTCTCATTAAATGCAAAAGATGGGCATTTCGCGCTTAATCTTGCGAAATCCAAAGGTCACATATCTGCGAGCGCTTTGGAAAACATCCGCATCTGGCTGACTCAGCGCCAATACGCGGACTACTTGCCCGTACTGCTGGAGCACATCGCCGCAGGCCGATGGTCGGAGTTGGAAGATTTGTTTTGGACGACCATCCCTTTTGGCACGGCGGGGCGTCGCGGTCGAATGTACCCGATTGGCACGAATGCCATTAACGACCGTACCATTGGCGAAAGCGCTCAGGGCTTGGCCGATTATGTGCACCAAGTCAATGCAACGACTAGTTCACAATTTCGTTGTGCGATTTCTTACGATACACGGCACAAGTCGCGGCATTTTGCTGAACTCTGCCGCGGGCATCATGGTTGCCAACGGATTTGAAGTTTTGATGTTCGACGACTACCACCCTACGCCCGAATTGTCATTCACAGTCCGCGACAAGCATTGCACCTGCGGCATCATGATCAGCGCCAGCCATAACCCACCAAGCGACAATGCTGTCAAGGTGTTTTGGGCGACGGGTGGACAACTGCGACCGCCACACGATGAAGGCGTAATTAAATGCGTCTCTAACGTGACGGAAATTAAGCGAATCGCGTTTGCAGACGCATTTGCAGCCGGCCAGATTCATTTTTGCCAACAGGAAATTGATCCTCGTTACCACCAGGCCGTGTTGCTACAATCACAACCCGGGCCACGCGATTTGCAAATTCTCTACTCCCCACTGCACGGCGTCGGGCTAACATCGGTCTTGCCCGTGCTTCGAGCCGATGGATTTGGGCATGTGCAAGTCTACGAACCGCACGCTAACCCCGACGGCGACTTTCCGAACATTCCAGCGAATGTCGCCAATCCGGAAAATCCAGCCGTCTTTGATGCGCTGATTCATCACGCCCAACAAACTGGCGCAGAATTGGTGTTTGCAAGCGATCCCGACGCCGATCGCATCGGTTGCGCTGCACCGCTTATAAATGCTAAAGCCCAAAGGGAAGCCTCAATCAATCAGCAGTGGGGATCGCTTACGGGCAATCAAATCGGCGTATTGCTAGGGGAATTTCTGCTGCGCCGTTTGCAAGGGTCTGGCCGCCTTACTCCGGAGCACTACGTGATCAAAACATTGGTCACAAGTGATATGATTTGCCGCGTGGCGGAGCAATTCGGAGTACGAGCCTTCGGTGACGTGCTAACGGGCTTTAAGTGGATCGGCAGTTTGATCGATGAAGTGGGGCCAGAGAAGTTTGTGTTCAGCTTTGAAGAAGCCCACGGCTATTTGGCCGGCACTTACGCTCGCGATAAAGATGGCGCCGTGGCTGCGATGCTTCTGGCAGAACTGGCAGCGGAGTGCAAAACTCAAGGGCGTACGCTACACGAGCAGCTCGATCAATTGTATTTGCGATATGGCTGCTATCAGGAGAAAACGGTCAGTCGTACGATGCCGGGTGTCGACGGGGTGGCAGGTATGAAAGCGATTATGGAACGACTTCGCGGTTCGCCGCCGCGAACACTGGGTGGACTGTCGGTCACCCAGATTCGTGATTATCTCACTCAACAGATTATCACTACAGAATCGCCTAGTAGCAGCGTGATGAATCCCGCAGTTCCCCCAAGTGACTTACTGATTTTCGACCTCGCGCCACCCGGCAACCGCGCCGCCATCCGTCCGTCTGGCACAGAACCGAAGATTAAGTTCTACCTCTTCGCGTCGGAGTCTTCCGCAGCAAACGTCGATGAAGCTGAGATCGGCTCCCTAAAAAAGCTTGACGATACCAAACAGCGACTCAGACTCCGTCTCGATAACCTGGAAGCAGATCTGACCGCTGCAACGAAGTGATGCTGCCTCGTTAACTTTGAAGGTCACAATTGATCAGTTCATCAAGTTTCCGGTCGTCCGCCATCACTCGAAGTTTTGCAATCGCTCTAGCTTGAATTTGCCGAACCCGCTCCTTGCAAACCCCCAATTCACTGCCCAGCTGTTTAAACGATTTGACGACCGGCTGGTCGAGTCCAAATCGCTGCTGGACGATCAATCGCTCGCGATTGTCCAGTTGCTTCATCATCTGTTCTAGATGTCTCCGCACGTCGATCACTTGTGTAACCGACAGTAACTGCCGGGAAACTTGGCTTGGCGCTGCACTTAGAGTCTGTTCGTCGAACACAAAGCGCTCCCGGTGGTGCCGTCGGCCCAAAATCGTCCTGTAAAAGTTCCGCCGAATTGCATAAGTTGCGTAGGTGCTGAAGCGATTTCCCATGTGGTAGTTAAACTTTTCGACGGCGCGCATGAGCGACAAGTTTCCATCGCTCACAAGATCATCAAAACTATTGTCAGCATTAACAAATTTCTTGGCAATCGAAACAACTAGCCGTAAATTCGCGCTAATCAATCGCTCTTTGATGGCGTTGGCTTCGGCAAGTAGTTGATCGATACGTTGAGATCGATTTGCAACCGACCGTCCAGCGATACGACTCGTACGCAGCCGAGTAGCTTTAAACTTGAGATAATTGTATCGCCGAAACAAATCTCGCTCTTTTTCGGGCGTTAGCAGGAAAACGTCGTACAACCTTGCGAGATAGGCTGGAAGCGTCGAACGTTTTGGCCCAGTCTGATCTATCAAGGGATAGTCGACCGTAGAATTGGACGCCGTCTCCAATTCCTGCAGTATTTCATGGTCGGCGGATTCCTGATCGAATTCCGGGCTGTAAATGTAGTCGATCGGTGTGATCGTCGATGCAGAAGCTCGCTTCTTGTTTTTTAGACTGCCGGCTCTGCCGTTCTTTTCGGACCGATTTGTTCCGATTTGCTTTGAAGGAGCGAGATCTGACACCCTGCCAGGGGTTGCACAGGATCTTGTATATGCTGCGATCATAATGGATGCTTTCAAATGATAAATCGATACTTTGGAGAGCGATACTCATTAATACGATCGATAAGCAAAGCAATTAATGCGAATCTCGCCGGGCACCGCATTTCGAGTGCTGCTGGATTGCAAGCAGCACATTTCTAGCAAGCGGCGCACCGGCGAAGTCGCTCCGAAATAGGGAAACACCGAAAAAGCCTCACTGCTTCGGAATGAGTACAGCGTCGATCACATGGATCACGCCATTGTTGCATGCGATGTCGGTCTTCACGACATTTGCATCATCCACTTTTACACCTTTGCCTGATGCCTTGATGGTTACTGGTGAGCCCTGCAAAGTCTTTGTGGATTTCAGCTTCACGACATCCGCAGCCATCACTTTGCCGGGCACGACGTGATACGTCAGCACCGCGGTGAGTTTTGTTTTATCTTTGAGCAACGACTCCAACGTTCCGTCAGGTAGTTTTGCAAACGTTTCGTCGGTCGGGGCGAAGACAGTAAACGGGCCGTCACTTTTCAAAGTCTCGACTAAGCCGGCAGCCTTCAGCTCGGTGGCCAAGGTCTTGAACGAACCGGCGGCGACCGCCGTATCGACAATGTCCATTTTGTCCGCCTTTTCAGCGCCGACGACAGTCGACAAAATAACAATGAATGCCAAGCCAAGCGCGGCAACAATCGGAAGTGTTTTTCGAACAGTCATGTTTTTCGACTCCATAGAATTGAAAGGACCTACAAGTTGCGACAAACAGTTTGAACGACCTGACGTCGGGACCTGTGATTTGTTATTTCGGTCCGGCGAAAAGTTCTACCGGGTTGAATGAGAGCGATCATGACTTCTTTCAAAATTCGGTCATATCGTTCATTTATGTTACAGTCACGGCATCGCAACCGTCAAGCCAATAAATGGTTCAAATCAGTTATTTGAATTGTAACCTGTTATCGCCACAATGTTTGAGAATTCAAACTAGCGGCTTGCTCCTGGACTGCCTAAAGTTTTATGAGGTAACAATTGAACCTCGCTTTAGCTCTGAAACGAGCAAAACGTTCACGGTGAATTGAATGGAACAGCTGCTCTCCCCCCGGCAAGTTGCCCTGGCCATGGGCGTTAGCGAGTCGTCGCTGAAGCGATGGTGCGATCAAGGGCTCCTACAGACCCGCCGTACCGCCGGAGGTCATCGGCGCCTACCGCTGGACACCGTAATGCAATTCTTGCGTAACAATGATCAGTCGCTCTTGCGGCCAGAAGTGCTGGGCCTCCCTTCGACCACGGGAAAAGGAATGCTTGTTATCGATCGGGCAATCGGCCAAATGTGCGAGGCGCTCGAACAGGGCGACGAAGAACTCGCACGGCGGACCGTCTTTGATTTGTATCTGTCACGCCAATCGGCCGTGGACATTTGTGATAAAGTAATTGCCGCAGCTTTCCACTCAATTGGCAACCATTGGGAGTGTGGCGATATTGAAGTGTATCAAGAGCGACGTGGCTGCGAGATTTGCTTGAAAACACTGTTTGCACTCCGCTCGGTTATCGGCCAGCCACGGGAAGATGCATCACGCGCGATCGGTGGCACCCTTTCAGGCGACCAGTATCATCTTCCCACGACGATGGTCGAAATCGCACTGCGAGAAAATGGCTGGCGGGCAGATTCACTGGGCACGGGAATGCCAGTGGAAACGATTTGTTCTGCAATGCAAAATGAGCAGCCAGAAATGCTCTGGCTCAGTATTTCGTTCGTGGAAGATGCAAAACGATTTCTGAGGGATTACCGGAAAATTGCAGCAGTCGCCGCTGACAAAAATGTGCCGGTCGCGGTCGGTGGGCGAGCACTTGCAGCGGAGTTGCGCCAACAAATGACGTACGCCGCGTATTGCGATACGCTCCGACATCTCGTCACGTTTGCGGCGACTATCGCGCGAAAAGAGAGGCAAAACAAACCAAACGAGAGGGACAAAAAATGAGTCGTAAATCCGCGAACAATTCAAGCTCTATCGTGCCGCCACCGGACCCGCTAAAATGATCGTTTCTAGTCGTTTTGCTTGCCTGCCAGCAGCTGGAAGGAACCCGTGAAAACAATTCTCACTGCCGATGAACTCCACGCCGGGGTGGACCGCCTTGCCAAAGAGATTGGCGATTTTTATGCTGACCGGTCACTAACGATTGTCGGCGTGCTTACAGGTAGTATCGTGTTGCTGGCCGATCTAATCCGACGCCTCAGGATGCCTCTGCGCGTTGGATTAGTTCAGGCCTCAAGTTATCGAGGTGCTTCGATCGATCCTGGCCAATTGACGATCAACTTTGATTTGCTGCCGGACGTGAAGAGACAGCATGTCCTTCTCGTAGACGATATTTTCGACACTGGCAAAACTCTAGTTGCTCTCATCGATGAACTGCACAAGCACGAACCGGCGACCGTTCGGTGTGCTGTGTTGCTGCGAAAACATGGCAGAAAAGCGGTCATGAAAGAGCCCGATCATATTGGCTTTGAGATACCTAACGCGTTTGTCGTTGGCTACGGCCTGGATTACCAAGACGCCTACCGCAATTTGCCGTACCTTGCAGCGCTTGAAGATCATGAAATCGGGGCGAAAGCGCATTGAAATCACGCAGCTGCGATGCCTCGAATACTACACATCATTCCATCGCTTGCTCGCAGCGGAACGACACGGCAATTGGCCGTCTTGGCAGCCGGTTTGCCACGGCAGGAATTCGACGTGCATGTGGCTGCTCTCAGCAACGGCGGCCCGGCTGCCGATGATTTTCGGGGTCGCAGTATCGAGCCGTTCATAATTAGCCAGCGCTGGCGATGTGATCCGATTGCGATCTGGCGTTTAAGACGACTTATCGGACGGCTAAAGCCGGACTTAGTTCACACCTGGCTGTTTGATTCCAACACCGTTGGCCGAATTGCCGCACTGTTGGCTGGCGTGCGGGGAATCGTGGCCACAGAACAAAGCATCGATATTTGGAAAACCGATTTGGAGCTGGCGGTCGATCGGCACTTAGCTAGGCGAACGAGTCGCATCGTCACGAACTCATGCGCCGTTAGGCAGTTCTATCTTAGTCGCGGTTTGCCGCCCGAAAAATCTATTGTCATCCAGAGCGGTGTAAGTCCCGCGTTGTCGCCAGCAACAGACCGTAACGACTTGCTCATGCAGCTGATGCTACCGGCCAATGCAAAGCTCATTGCATATGTGGGTTCCCTCATTTATCGAAAACGATTGAAGGAATTAATTTGGGCGACCGATCAACTGAAGGCCATTGGAATACCGGCGCATCTGTTGATGATCGGCGAAGGACCGCAGCGGCAATCGCTTGAGCGGTACCGCTGGTTGAACCGAGTGCCAGAACGGGTTCATTTCCTGGGGTCACGCAACGACGTGCCGCAACTTTTAGCGCGTATCGATGTCCTTTGGCAGCCTGGCGCAAACGAAGGGCAATCAATCGCTATTCTCGAAGCAATGGCTGCCGGAGTTCCAGTGGTTGCCGCCGACGCTGGCGGAAATCGAGAATTAGTCATTCCTGGAAGAACGGGCTACCTAGTTCCCACCACGGAGCGTGCTGGATTTGCCCGCTGGACGTTACCGTTGCTCGAGAATTCGACTTTGGCGCGACGACTCGGCATCGCCGGCCAGCAGCGTGTCGCGAAATTCCATCGGCAGGACGAAATGATTTCTCGGTACTCAGCAATGTATAGGGAAATCTTGACGTAAGCCAAAACAGCCCATGTGTTGCGGCAGTTCGATTGGAATGCGGATTTCGCAGGTCACATCTAATGCTCACGTCGGCTGGAAACGTCGTTTCATTTTGAGAACCGTCGGCCCCTTTGGCACGTATGACGCGGCCGTTAGAATGAATGACCTATTCTGGCAACGAATTTGGAGGCCGATGATGCAGTATGGGTACGACGGGCCGATGCGGCGACACAACGTTTTGGCCGTGATTCTCGCAGGCGGAAAAGGCACAAGGCTGGAACCGCTGACTCGCGATCGTGCAAAGCCAGCCGTGCCTTTCGGTGGGTTGTATCGCATTATAGATTTTACGCTGTCAAACTGCTTGAACAGCGGACTTCGTAAAGTCCTAGTGCTCACGCAGTATAAAGCGATGAGCCTGGATCGGCACCTCAGCCTAGGTTGGAAGCAGCTTATGAGCCGAGAATTGGGCGAATTCGTCGATGTCGTGCCACCGCAGCAGCGCATCGACGAACACTGGTACCAGGGCACAGCTGACGCCGTTTATCAGAACATCTACACGTTGGAAAAAGAGCGGCCCGACTATGTCGTCATTCTGGCCGGCGATCACATTTATAAGATGAATTATCGCACGATGTTCGAGTTTCACCTCGACCAGAAGGCAGATGTGACCGTTGGCGCGCTGCGAGTACCCTTCGAAGAGGCCAGGCATTTCGGCGTGATGCAAATCGATAATTCCAGTCGCGTTGTTGGATTTGAAGAGAAAAAGCCTAACGCCAAAACGATTCCCGGTGATCCGCGGCATTGTTTGGCATCGATGGGAATTTACGTTTTCAACTCACGATTTCTGTTCGAACAGTTGTGCTTGGATGCTACGCAACCCAACAGCCAGCACGACTTTGGACACAACATTATTCCGTCGATTGTCGATACCCACCGAGTGCTGGCGTTCCCATTCCGCGACGAAAACCGCAAGCAAGATGCTTACTGGCGCGACGTGGGCACTTTGGACGCTTATTTTGAAGCCAATATGGATCTGGTCGCCGTCGATCCGCTGCTGAACATGTACGATATGCAGTGGCCAATTCGCACCTATCAGCCAAACTATCCGCCTCCCAAGTTTGTCTTCGCGGAAGAAGGTGCCGAGGCACGCCGTGGCGAGGCACTCGATAGTGTCGTCTGCTCAGGGTCCATTGTTTCCGGTGGTCAGGTTCGTAGGTCGATTTTGGGACCCAACGTACGGGTTAACAGTTATGCCAAGGTCGAAGAATCTATTTTGTTTGAAGGAGTCGATATTGGGCGACATGCACGTGTCAGGCGAGCAATCATCGACAAAGCGGTGCGAATTCCGCCAGGCACGATGATCGGCTACGATCCGGAGCAAGACAGGGCTCGCGGTTTCACGGTTACCGAAAAGGGCATCACGGTCATCGCCAAAGCCGACGGCGTAGAGCACTTCTTCGAGACAGAAGTCGCTGAGAGCACCTGATGCAAGTACATCATGCTGCTCGTCTTCCGTGATCTGGCTTGCACCAATCGTACAGCCAAGCGCCGCACCGCTTGCCCAGCACTGTTGCGGCACCGACTTTCCGCAGAACATAAGCGATCCGCTGGGCAGTCCAGCGCTCAACGTCAAGTGCGGCCGCAAGCTCTCCGGTGTGAAAGGGTATCGGCAGCGCACAGTCGATCAATTGTTTCAGATCCGCCGGTTGTGCCAGTCGCACGGCTTCGCGGATCTCTATCAGTATTTGATCTTCGATGACATACTTCCGCCGCCACCCGTGCCGCTGGCCACGACTGCGAACGGGCGGTGGAAGTCGGCGTTCCTCTATATCTACTAGAACGACCTCCATCGACAGATTTCGATGCGGAAACACCCGGGTGAAATAGACTAACTCGTCGAACACGTCCAATAGCCGGCCATGTGAGGGGCTATTTCGCCGGCTAAGGATTGGACCGCCAAGCTGGCCGCAGCGGATTAATCGCTTACGGCCGATAATCGGCTTCACAACCTTGACTCGATGTCGTTTGGCGAGTTTCTGAATCTTATCGCGGATCGCCCATAAGGGGCCGTGTTGAATCTCGATCAATTCCACACCGTTGCCGTCAGCAATCATAGCGTCGACGCGGAATTTACCAGTCCTAACTTCCGTTCGACCCTCGGGCCCAGCGTACAGACGCTTCAATTCACGGTGCAGCGACGTTTCCATTTTGGCAAGAGAGTTTTGCGATTAACCACTGGGAAGGAAGAGTCGCGGGCTTTCCCTTTGAAATCAACTGCGCGGGGCATCCGCTGGACCATCCTCGTCTTCTTCGTCTTCCATATTCTGGATATACCTTCGCAGGCGCTCCAATTCGTCGGTTAGTTTAAGCACCTTGCACATGTTTTCCACGCGCTTCAGCAGTTCAAGCTTGTTAACGGGTTTGCTGATGAAATCGTCGGTGCCAGATTCTACGGCGCGCTCGATGTCGCCCAGCTCATTCAGCGCCGTCACCATTAGCACCATAATGTCCTTGGTGGCTGGGTCCTGCTTGATTTTCCGGCAGACTTCGAAGCCGCTGAGTTTAGGCATCATTACGTCCAGCAGAATCAAGTCGGGCTTGAACGCTGCTACCTTGTCGAGCGTATCACGGCCATCGACCGCTACAGCGATTTCGCAATCGACGCTGGCTAGGAATGCCTCGAGCAACTCGACATTTGGCGCGTTGTCGTCCGCAATCAATATGCGGATTTTGGTGGAGGGAGCTGGAGATTTACCCATAAGTGGTCTTTGAAATGAAACCGTGTTGGTTTTGCGCTGCTGATTATAGGGGCGAGGCCACCGATGTTGGAATGGGGATTTACGGAGCAGCCATCTCGATCTCAACCGATTGCGGACGATTGAGGTCGAAACTGCCTTCCATTGGCAACGAAAATTCTCACCGCAACGCTGCACCGCGGCTAGTTCAAGCGTCTTTGAACAAATGGTCGAAAAAACTAATGCGGGCCGTTCGATCGGCCAAGCAAAGCGCAAAGAAAAGAGCGATCGGATCCACAGTCCATATGCAGGCGGCAGGCACAGGCAATCTAGCAGCGACACGAACATTCCGCGGAGACTATTGGCAGCAGTCGCGGCGACCGTTGACAAGTTTGGCGTTCGTGGCACCTTTGCTTGTGTTTTATGAGGCGGGTGTTCTTTGGCTCGGCCCACAAGCCATGCGAAACGGCGCCGACGTGTGGCTCAGACAGCTGTTGGATCTGCTCGGCTTTAGCCAATATTTCTTGTTACCGGCGGCGACCGTGGCGATGCTGGCGGGTTGGCATTATCTGACGCGCGATCCGTGGCGTATATCGCCCAGCACGCTGTACACCAAGCTAGCGGAATGTGCGTTTCTGGCTTTGTCACTGGTAGTGATTGCGCGGGTTCAAGCGAACGTACTGTCGTTGGTGACCAATCAAACGCCGGCGGCCGTTGTGCATGCCTCGTTGGGTGGTGCGGTGGAAAGCATGTTCAGGCGGTTTGTGGGATTCATAGGTGCCGGCATCTACGAAGAACTGCTCTTCCGCTTGATTTTGCTGCCGGTAGTTACCTGGATTTTACGTTTGTGCGGTTGCGCTGCTGGTTGGTCATTGGCAGGCGGAGCGGTTCTTACTAGCTTGATTTTCGCCAGCGCGCATCACCTGGGCTCATTGGGCGAACCGTTTCAATGGTATGCATTTCTGTTCCGCACGATTGCCGGCCTGTTCTTTGCCGCCCTCTTCATCTATCGCGGCTTTGGCATCGCGGCGGGCACACACGCTGCCTACGACATACTAGTGGGACTGATTTGACAATCGCATTGTGATTGTTGAATCGTCGCTGCAGTCAATGACATTTCGAACCGAGCGGCGAAAAAAATTGCCCGGCTGAAGACCGGGCTCTTGCGTTGACTGGACTCCAACACGAGAGATTTTGCTAGCAAGGCCTAATTGCTCGATAGGAATTACAAATTTAAATTTGTCAAGTAGGATTTGCGCAACATTTTTTCGCTATGAAATCTCCCTTTGAGTGAGTCGCATGCTCGACCTATAATGAGCATCAGACACATTGCTTAACGCCGCAATTTATCAACGGACTCTCGCCTGAAACCATTAAGTCGGATTCGTTCATCCGTAGAAAGGCTCCTCAGCCGTGCTTTCCGTTCGACCGAAAATTGCTGAGTTGATTTTCCAGCTTTACGGCCGTCCGTTGCATCCGGAGTTGTTCGAGATTTTCGCCACACGTCGCGTTAGCCGTGGCGATTACGAAGCGGTCGTCCACATCACCAGCGCCGGCCACGTGGTTGCTTGGCGCTATGGCGGGGTCACTCTGACGGAAGTGGCTTGCAGCGCCCAACATGAACTGCCGCAAAAACGCCGCCTGCTGCACTATCGACTGAAAGGCGAGCGTGCCGATCAGATGGAGTGCCGTGGTGGTGTGCGCTACAAGATGAGTTTTCAGCTGGAGCCCGTGAAGCCCGAGGTTTTCTGGACCTATCAGCACGAGCTCACCGCGGAAGGCATCCGCCAAGGTATGCTCCACCGCTTCGATTCCAGCGGCCGAATGGCAATGGGCGCCATGAGCTACGTGAACGTGGAAACGCGCAATCGCTGCTTGTTGGTGCAAGCCTTTCACACATTTCCGGACGACTATGCAATTGTAAAGAGCCAATCGCTCTTTCAGCTACCGTAAGAAATCTAGGCGGTACCCAGCCGGCAATGAACTACTTTGCCTGCGTAGTTAAATCGACTGCACTTACAGGGTAATAAACTCGGCAATGGCCTCGTTCACCACCGCCGGGTTTTCCAAATTCGAAAGATGACCGGCCTCGGGCACTTCAACCCATGCCGCGTCCGGTATTGCATCGGCGATGCCGCGCATTTCGCTGACGGTAGAAATGGAATCGTGCTCGCCGACAATGACCAGCGTCGGTACATCTATCGTCGGCAAAATCTCACTGGCGTCTGGCCGCAACGCTAAACCTTCTACGCGCCGCTGCAATTCCAGCGGGCTGATTCAAAACCATCATTTCCCGTACTCTCTCCACCAATTTTGGCTGCGAATCCCAAGTCGATGGAGCAAACATTTTCGGTAACATCACCTTGGCTGCCGCGGCCGGACCCTCTGACAACGTGACTTTGGCCAGCTTTCGCCGGCCATCAGCTGCCTCCGGCGTGTCGGGCACAACTCGCGTATCGCACAGGATCATGGCCAACACTCGATGTCGATATCTCCGCCAAAACTGCCAGCCGATGTATCCCCCCATCGACAGACCGCAGAAAATGACTTTTTCGTGAATCGCCAATGCATCAAGTAGGCGATCCAAATCATCGGCCATTTGCTCCATGATCACGACACCTGAAGTCACATCGGTTCCGCCAAAGCCACGCAAGTCAGGAGCAATCACGCAGCAATGATCGACGAAATAATCAACCTGTGGCTGCCACATTTTGTGCGACAGTGGAAACCCGTGGACCAATAACAACGGATGCCCGCGCTGACCACCCGTTGCAACCGCCATCCGAATATCGCCGACTTGAACGTGTTTCATTGATTGCCCCTTTAGAAGCTGATTGATCCGAATGAAAGAATTAGCAGCCAAACGATCGAGCCATGGATTCAGCCATTACTGTTTTTGTTGTCGACTCTCAGCCAATTTCGTCTTGAATTCATCAACCGCGCGCACAATCAGCCATGGTGTGCGGTTCCAACTCAGCCGCCCGCATCTGGTACTTCAAGGCGTTCTCATAGTCGCCCTTGCCTGCATAGCAATGAGCTAGCGTATCGATATATCCCGCCGGCTCGCGGGTAGTCGCATCGTCCCAAGCGTTCATGTCACCGCTGTCGTCGACACCTCGATAGCGCTGCAACGCAAGCTCAATCGATCTGTGCGAATACTGGATGGCCTGATCGATATCTCCCTCCGTATTTCCGATCAGCCATGCATATTGATTGCACAAGACAGCCTCTTCCGGCTGACCGGCCAAAGTGGAAATTTGATTAATCAGTGGTTGCGCTGTCTTTTGAATCATTTCCATCACTCGCATCCGACGCGATTTGTCATTGACGGAAGCGTGATACATAGCGATCAACACATCTTCGTTGGTCGGATCCTGCCCAATGGATTTTTCTAATTCGATCCATTCCTTTTCGAGATGCTTTTGTTGCTCGTAATCGCAGGCTTGGTAATAGTGCATCCACGATTTGATCGATCGCGCGTCGGAATCTAAGCCGCGCACTTGTTGAGTTCTTTGCCCCGGCGCGACGCTTTTGGCAACTGAGTCGATAAGCTTCTGCAGCATCTCTGCTGCGTCATGTTCACGCTCCAGGTCGTGCAGCATTTCGGCACACGATACCCGCGCGGCGATTCCCTCGGGTTCGTCCGGGGCGGAATCAGCGATCCGCCGATACTCGCGTTCACTCCACTCAAACAATCCGCGTTGCCGCAACTTGGCAGCCACGCGGTATCGCTCTGCCAGATCATTAGCTGGAACCAACTGAGCGGCCTGCCGAGCCAGCTCCTCGGCCTGATCTTTCTGGCCTTGGAGTGCCCGCGTCTCGGCCAGAAAATAAAGCAGCACTGGCTTGGTATGAAATGCGCCGTCAAACCGTTTAGCGGTTTCGTCGACCATGTTCAGAGCCTGTTGCTTGATCAACCAATCGGTCAACTGTTCGATGGCTTGAGCGTCCCCCTTTTCAATCGCAATCATCTTTCGCATAACCTGTATAGCGCGATCGCGATGACTCAACTTCAAAAGCAATTCCGCTTGTCGCCGTTCAAGGGTCAAAACGATATCTGTCGAAGTATCGCTGGGCGAGCTGTCGAGCGTCGCAACCTCCTCATCAATGAGTTTGTCCCATTCGTTGAAAGCATCTTCTGGATTCAAATCGTATTGAATCGAGGCCCGTAGCCACCGTGCTGCAGGCCTGGAGCATCTCGCGATGGCTGGTCCGATGATTTTGGCCCGTGATGACCGCTCTTCCAGCGAAGCGCCCATTTGAGCAAGGAGGATCAGCGCAGTTTGCTTGGAAAGAACCTGCGATTTCTCGTAGCGCACTAACCTGCACAACGCCGCTACGCCAGAATCTTGGGGCAGATTTGCCAGTTGCTTGATCTTTGCCAGTCGGCCGGCTTCTTCGACAAGTCCGTAACCTTGAAGAATACGCTTAACTTCCGGAGAGTCGAAGTCACGATCGATAGGAATTAGCTGTAGCAGATATTTCGCGAGAAGCAATCTCGATATCTTCGCTATTCTCGGCTGCAATCAAAGCATCAAAGGCGTCGGGACCAAGCCGCAGCAGCTGTTCTTGTGCGGCCTGTCGAACTAAATACTGCGGGTCGCCCAGTTGATCGACAAGCTTCGCTATTCGCGCTGACAGCTGCTCGGAGTTAGCCGCTGGGGCGCTGGCCTGTTGCACAGATTCGACCGGGGCGGCTCCATAACTCTTGGGAACCGCCAAGGCGAAACTAATAACTAGCAGCGACGCCCGATTAAAAACTGAGAACAGCGGCGTTTGTGATTTCAGGTTTGAACCCATCATCGGTCATCCTCTTTCGCCGCAACTCTGGTCCTCTGCCCCTCAGCCTCCAGGATACTTCAGCCAGGGCCTAAGGAGCAAGCGAAAGGTTGTCCGTTGTCAGTGGTCCATTGCTAAACGGCTGAGTAGCCCATACAACTGACGACGGACAACGAACAATTGACATCTACTGTGGCGGTTCGATACCAAAATCGCGAATCGTAAGCAGGCTAGCAAACGGAATTCCCAATTTGGCAAATGCTGCGGCACCGCCCTCAAGACGATCGATAATCGCCACCGCATAAGTCACTTTCAGGCCGAATTGCTGAACCCGTTCAATGGCCTGCAGTGACGAACCGCCAGTCGTCACCACATCTTCCACAATCGCGATGGTATCCCCTGGCTGCACCGGACCTTCCACGAATCGGTTCGTGCCATGGCTCTTCGGCTCTTTTCGCACGAGAACGCCGGCCAGCGAGATATTGCGCATCCCGGCAATGGTGATGACCGCCGCGGTTATCGGATCAGCGCCGATCGACATGCCGCCAACAGCCCGCGGCAATGGACCTTGGTGATCGAGCAGATCCAAAATCCCTTCGCCTGTCAGCAGGGCGCCTTTGGAATCGAGCGTGACTTGTTTGCCGTCGAGGTAAAATTTCGCCTTCTTCCCAGAGGCCAGCGTGAAGTCGCCGAATTTCAAGGCGCACTGCTTCACTAATTCAACGAGAGCCTGACGATCGTACATGGCGAAAGTCGGATGTGGGATTTGTGATGGAGGATGTTACCAGCAGTACCGCTGGCTTACGTTCTAAATCCTACACCTTAAATCAGGAATGTTACATCCTACCGCCGGACCGTCACTTCAGAGCGTGAAGAAAGCATATCGAACACATCGTTCATGTCGCTCTGACTGATACCCAACGTTCCAGGCGTTGGCACGCTGGCGTCGTCCGGAACTCGAAGTTGCAAATCGCCACCGAGGCTGATATATGGCCGGTGCGTGGGGTTCGATGGATCTTCGGCTGCAACTTTTGCAACTGGGTATTTACCTTCCGGCTTCATCAGATTTCGCCCGCCTTGCAACTGAAACCGGCCAGCATACAAACCATCGACAAACAGTGCCAGGCAATCTTGCTGGCAATTGAGCTGAGCCGTGAACGGCCCCCTGACAACTTTTAGTTCTTCGCCAGGCACGATCGAATTAGAACTGCTGATACCGTTGATTTTGGCCAGCAGTTGCCACGGCACCTCGTATTGCTGTGCAATGCTTTCCAGCGAATCGCCCTGAAGAACAACATACGCTGAAGCAAGCCAGTGTTGTCGTGAATAAATCACAGAGCCCGCCAACTGGCTCAGCATGCTGTCCAACTTCGGCCGTTCTTCCGGCGTCACGGCGGGATGATCGTACCATCGCGACAGTTCGCGCAGTGCCTCGACAAGCTTGCCGTCTTTAGCAAGCGATTCCGCACTGCGCATCGATGCTGAGAATTCGTGACGAGCAATCAAATCGGCCGTGTTTTGGCCAGTCGGCGTCGACAAGACCCCACCAGCCATGCTCCCCTCCCCAGGTGCAACGGTTGTTGTCGGCGGCGCACTTTCTGGACGGCCAGAATCATTAGTGCCGGTTTGCTGCATCGATCCAGAACCAATACCAAAGGGGAGCGAGATCCCTGGACCAGTGATTGGCGAGGAACTCGTGATTGTTGGTGTTGGTCTCGCAGAATCGATTGGTTTTGGGAATTTCTCCAAGTCGCTCGAAGTAGAACTCAAATTCGCATCGCGCGGAGGACTGCCCGTAGAAGCTGACGTTGCATCGCGTTGCGGTCCGCCGCCAGTGCTATTTGCTGAACCTGCGGCGCCGCGAGGTGTATTCCATTGCGAGGAATTGTTCGTCGTTGGCTCGACAGACGGCGCACGATTCAGCGCAACATAAACGCCATACGCGACGCCGCTGAGCACGATCAAAAGCAGGATCGGTTTAAGCGATTCCATGATCGTCCTCCTCGACGACCTAAGTGCGGTGACAATCAGCGCGTTCAAAATTCATTTCCTTTGGGCTGCCGCTTGTACTGCTAGACAAACCGGCAAGAATCCCTAGGCACTGAATCCCCAGAATCGGGTGCGAGATGATAATAAATGCCAGCGGCAATGGCTACGGCACTTCCCTCATTTCGACACTCAAGCGCAAATGCGCCTAAAGCGAAGATTTGGGCGATTGCTATTCGTTAATCGCCTGTTGGCGTCCGACCGTTGCCAGCAACTCTTCAGCGCAGCAGCAAATCCCTCGTCGAATCGGAAGGCGTGTGCTGTTTGCCCGATGGATCGCAAGCCTCAAATTCCGCGAGGCAATGTTGGCAAACAACGCGCTTGCCCAAATACACTACACGAATTTGCAACCTGCGACCGCAAGTGGGGCATTCTTGAACGTAATAAACGGGCTTAGACATGCCGGTATCTCCTACTACCGTGGTGCCCGCGGGTAATAACCGGGGCTTCATTTTACGACTGACTGCGATCATATGCAAACTGATTTCGCCGATTTTACAAAATGTAAATCTGGAAAAGCTGGCAGTGCTGTCATGTCGGTGCCGTCGGCCGGCAATTATCGCTCCGCCGAGACTACTCAGACACAAACTGGCTGATTTCGGTTCACGAGGCGGCTTTACAGTGCATAAATCGTGCCTATCCGTTCGGACAGTTCTTAAGTGAGCTAGATTTGTGATGAAACTGTTGAATTCACTTATTTCCTGGTGGCTAATGACTTGCGATAAACCGACTCTAGTTTTGATGTCATCAATCCCTCCAATCATCGCTTCTTCCCGAGGCCTACAGCGACCGACCGCTGGTATCCACCGCCGAGCAGCGGTCTGGGCGATTTGTCTAGCAGCAATCTGCCTGATTTCTGCGGTGGCAAACGCTGCAGATCCGACATTGCCCAGTCTTGAGCAAGTCCAAAAAGTTATTGAAAAACAGTTTGCCAGCTTGAACGACTATAAGCCAGGAGATTTGATTTCTCGCAATCAAGTCAAACCAATCTTCGACGCCTTGAACCATCTCGGCTGGAACGTGCGAGATCAAGCCAACATCTTGAGAATGATACCCAGCGAAGATGAGTTTTTTGTGAGAGAGCTGCGTACTGCTGCGGGTCGAAAGTTTATGCGGCAGTCGGGCAAATACCCGTTGGCATATGACCGTATCGATCGGATCAGCCACATGATTATGGGGGAGCAGAATGTCCGAGCACTGATTCGCGGCCCAGACGGCTACAAAATGATCCAGTATATGACCAACACGCCGTACGGCCGTAATTTGGGCCAGATGCTTTCACAGGATCCCCGCGGAGGGGATTTCAACTCGTCAACTGGCCGGATTTATACCGCCGACGCTTTGATGGTTCGGCTTGCGCTATCGTACGAAGCCGAGCAAGAGCGCGCAATCCATAACCGATGCGATCACATCGTTGCGCATCCGGCGCGAGCATGAACTTCGCCTGTTAAGTGAACTTGTCGATCAGAATCCAGTTCCGGTTCCGGCGCCCGTGCCAGTTGACGTTGTTCCGCCGCCGCCGGTGGCAAAATTAAACGTGTTGACCGGCCCGATCGTAGAGAAGAACGGCGTAGACGTAATGCGTACATAGCGGCGATCGGCCGAAATCACCGCCTGCGCAGTCATGTTGGCCCCTTCGGGCAGAGTGGTGATGACCGGCTGATAACCCACGGCGCCGGCGCGAAAAAACGGCAAGCCAAATGGATTTGCTGCGACGCCACCTGTACCTGGCGCACCGATGATGCCGGTTGAGTTGCTGCCGGACGACGAAGTGTCAATCGCCGATAGCTGATTCGCCAGCACCGCTTGATTGACCGCCACTTGATTGGCAGCCGCGGTAGCCAATTGAGCTTGAGCCAGCGGCTCCGTGCGGCGGCCATCAGCCAGCTCGAACGTGACCAGCGCATCTCGTTCGCTCACGGGAATCTGCTGCTGAACGTGTACCTGCTTGGGCGTACCATAGTGCGTGTATACATCGACGGTCACTTTGCCCGTCGCCACCTGGCCCCACAGCTTCCGCAGCAGCAACTTGTATTGTCCACTAAAACCCTTTGGCAAAACATATTCCTCGGAATATTCGGCATTGGAATCGTCCGAGGTTTTGAACTTGGCATAGGTATCACCCAGCATTACGCCGCCGCCGGCCGTGCGAGGGTTGCGATCGGAACAAATCGCGCCGGTTGGTTCCTCGACAATGGCATCGATGTCGCCATTGCCGGTCCACTTGATAACTACGCGGCAATCGCGAGTTTGAGCCGCGTCGAATGCTTTGCGAAAGTCGTCGGCTTGTGCCGATTTGCCATCCTTGCGAAGCTTTTCCAGCAGTGCATCGGCGGCAAATCGAGCGGAATCAACCACCTCTTTCTTATCGTTCGGCCAAGCCTGGCTCAGAACACCGAGGCACGCCCAGCGAATGCCATCTGTGTCGCCGAGTCGCTGCGCGATTCGCAGGCCATGCATGTACGGTTCATGGCGGAAAGGTTCCATCGCCGCAACTTGCCGCATGAGTTTAAGGGCCCGCGTGTCGAGGCCGATGCGTGCCATGTAAATTGCCACATTCATCACATCGGTCGGCGAGTTGGCAAAATCGACCGCCGACATTAGGGCCCGCTCGATCTCTTCCTTAGGTTGATTGTCCGCCTGCATTGCCAAAGCCAATGCTTCATACATCCACGGCTGAGCATAACCATTGCGCAGGGCGCCATGAATGAGTGCCGTCACATGATTGAACCTTTTATCGTTCATCAACTCTTTCGCCGCTTGTCGAACTGCGGCATTGCGCTTTTCGGCAGTTTCCGCTGCCAGCTTTTCATCAGGCTTCGCAAGATTGGCAAAGTAATCGTTCCAGAATTTTTCGGGATCGACGTCCGACTTCACAACAATTTGCTCGGCTTGAACGGCAGATTTCTCAGCGGAACTTGCCGCAGTCGATTTGTCGATGGGCTGATTGACGGTTGCAGCCGGTACTTTGACCGATGTTGGAATTGTGGCCGTGGGAGCTGCCTTTGCATCGGCGGACTTCTTAGGCGACAGCGTCAAATCGTCTCCAACGGCAAAAGCGCCGCCGCTTTTCGGAGGCGGCAAACGAACGCCGGCATTGTCTGGCACATTGAAACCGCCACCGCCAAATAAACCACCGCCACCACCACCCAGCCCGCCAAGCCCGCCACCGCCGCCGCCGAACCCGCCACCGCCGCCGCCACCGCCGATGCCGACGCCACCACCACCACCGCCAAATCCCCCGCCCATTTGGAATGGATTAGCTTGCTGCGACTGGATTGGCAACACCAAGTCGGCCACCGGATAAACCTTGGTCTTCAGCATCGTGTTGGCTTTGTCCTTGGTGGTAATCAGCAGCACTTCATTTTCGATGACGTAGGTCAATTGGAACTGCGAGAGGATCAGCTTCAGCGCCGAGCGAAGCGTCAGGTCATGCACATTGATCGAGACCGGCAATGCCGTGGGATCAATCGCGGCATCCCTGAGTGCATTCACATCAAACGTGACTTCGATGTGGTGCCGATCTTTGATGTAATTAATGACGTCATTGAGTGGAACCTCGGTAAATTCCAACGTCGTCTTATCGTTGGTCAGAGCAGTGAGGATGTGTTGTTCCGCCGGGCTATTGCTCGCCAGATCAACCGAAGCATATTGCTTGCGATCCGCCGTTATTTTTCGCCAGAACGCTACATCGGGATAAACGATCGGCGGGGCGTCTGGAAAAGGAATGTGCGAAATATCGACCAAATGCATCGTATCCATGAAGCCACGCTCGGCAGCCTCGCGACATGGCGCGGTTTTCAGCGTTGTAAGCCGTGAGCAGTGCGAACGCCGGAGCGGTCGTAGTCACCACCGGTTCACGACCAAACGGATTGCTGCCAACACGACGAATTTCAGTCGCCGCATCACGGTCCATGGCACGCATTTGTTCGTTGGTCACTTGATCGAAGTTTTGATAGCCCTCTTCCAGGAGCGAATTGAACCGATTCACGAGTCCCTGCAATTCGCTTTCTTTCCGATCGAGATTGCTGAGCAATCGCTTGCGCTCGATCGCTGCCGCCCGATTTTGCTCGCGCTCCACATCCGCAACTTCCTTTTCCAGCCGACGCTGTGAAGCTTGTTCCAGCAAAGTGGTGATGCGGCTGCGCAAATCGTGCGCTGCTCGCTGCCGAGCTCCGAAACGCGCATCACACGATCCAAGAGCAACTTCGCCTGATCGATCACGCCGGCCGGATCATTGGTCATGCGGTCACGCAGGCGATTCAATTCCACAGTCGTTTCGGTCATCACCTTCTGCGAAATCAGGCGTTGCGTTTCTTCGATGGAATTGAGCAGATCGCCGTCACGCGGCGAGGCATCGCCTGGCGTCGGCGGAGCACCATTATTCGAAACTGGCGACTCGGCCGCCGTAAGCTGTACCTTTCCGCCACCTGCGGCACCATCATCCAACGAGCTTTTAAGAACCAGTGCCGTTGGATCGTTCGGATCACGGCGTATCGCTTCATTGACGAACTGTTTGGCCTGCTCTACATTGCCCGCCGCGGCGGCCTGGCGGCCCAACTGCGCCAGCGTGCTGGCCCCAAGATTCAAGAGCCGTCGCGCTTCGGCCAAACCTTCCGAGCCGATGGTCGGCAAGCTGTAGCCGCCGTCGGCCTTGGCGAAATCGACCAACTGGACCAGGTAGGCATTGCCATCATCCGATTTTGCCGCTTTGACGGTCCATTTCATATCGATGGGCTTGCCGGCAGCCTCGCCCTTGATTTCCACGGAAGAATCGCCGTCAGTCGTGCCTTTGCCGACCAGAATCGTATCGCGATCCAATCGCAGCGGCGGCATATGGGCCGGATATACTTCGGTTAACGAAGCCGGAAGAAGTCGTTCGGTGGGCCAAACGATCGGCTCATGAATCGCATGCGTCAGTTGGGCGCCAGCCTCCGGTCCCGCGATTTTTTCGCCATCCAGTACAACCACCCCACCGGTTTGGTTGGCCAGTGCCGCCAGCACCGCGCTATTCTGCGCCGGGCCAATCGCAAAGCTGTGAATTGCAATGCGGTCTTTCACCAAGCGATCGATGAGACCGACGACGTCGACACCCATCATATTTGCGTTGCTTCGACCATCGCCAATGAAGACCGCGGCCCGCGGTGCAACCGGCGCCGATTGATAGCTATCTGCCACTGCCTTCAGCGCGGCTTCCATGTCGGTTGAACCGAGCGGCACACGAATCCGCAACTTTTCAACAGCCGCTGTCATTTCGGCGCTCCGCGGAGCCACGAACGATTTCGTGAGCGGTACGGCATTCAAATCGACCGCCATCAATTGCACACGGTCATTATCGCCGAGTGTTTTCAACAAGCCGCTAAGGGCCTGGAGGCCTTTCTCGCGATACGCTCCCATCTGGCTGGCCGAGGTGTCGAATAGAATCACAACATCGCTGGTTGGGCTCGCCGGCAGCGGTGTCTGCGGCATGAGGCTGAGGGCGAAGTACGAAGCTCCGTCTGGTTTGGTGTACACCTCCAAGTGAGCTGCGTCGTTGCTCGATTTTGCGGGCGGCGCCGACAAGATGACGCTCGGTACGGCAACTAATCCCACGAGTGCCAGCACCAGGTTCCTGCCAAGAATTCGCGACATGACTTGGTACTCCCACCAAAAATGAACCAATGCGCACACCGCGTCGTGTTCCGGCGCGACAAAACGGCTTACGCTGATCGAACGAATTTAGAAATAATCTGGGAAAAAGCGCCTGCCGAAGCCGACGAACTCAGCTTCAACCGACAACGCCTATTGTATTCACTCGCCTAGCGTTACGCTACGAGAATTACCCATTTTCCGCCACCACGAAAGAGAGTCCGCTGATATGCCCGCTATGTTACAATTATATGCGTTCCATTCGGTCCCTCGGGTGAGCTCTAAATGCATCATTCCGTGGAACGATCGGAAGCGAATTCGACGACAATCGCTTTAGACGAAAGACCTTGCGGGACAATACTTTTCGCATTGGCGAAAGGCCTAACAGAGGCGTCTTGACACTGACCTCCACCGGCAACAAATAATCGTTCTATTGTGCGGCATGTTTTTTTGCAGCCTAGCCCGTTCCTTGGGGCGTAATGCGATAAGCTAAAGCACAGGCGGTTTTAATGACTGTTCGCTCAACTTTGACACTTGATCGATGAAGGTCTTTATGCGTACCATTCGACCACAAATTGCGATTTGTCTCGGCTCGGCATTGATTGGCGCAGTGGCTGCCTCCATCTGGTGGAATCTGCCACTTCACACGCCTGAAGCGAATGCCCAAACCGTTCCCGCGCAACGTGTGGCATTTCCCGACCGAGCCTCCGAAGGCAACCGGAATCCGTTGCCACTCGGCCCAGCCCGTACCGTTGAAGGCGCCGATGAACTCACGCCTGAAGAGCGTGTGAACGTCGCGGTGTACGAAGCGTGCAACCGCAGCGTGGTGAATATCAAAACCGAAGCCAGCGGCACTTCATTGTTTCTGCTCGACGTGGTGCAGGAAGGGGCCGGCTCTGGCTCGGTGCTCGATCAGCAAGGACACATCTTGACGAACTTCCATGTGGTGGAAGGCGCGAAGGAAATTGAAGTCACGCTGTTCGATAGCAAGAACTACCCGGCGCGAGTTGTGTCTAAGGACGCATCAACAGACATCGCGATTTTGAAAATTGACGCACCGGCCGATTCGCTGTTCCCAGTGCACTTCGGTGACTCCACGCGATTGAAAGTCGGACAGCGCGTGTTTGCACTCGGGAATCCATTCGGCTTCGAACGCACGTTGACAACCGGAATTGTCTCGAGCCTAAATCGCTCGCTGCCGGCGCGGAACAACCGCACGATTAAATCAATCATTCAAATCGACGCCGCCATCAATCCCGGAAATTCCGGCGGACCACTGCTCGATAGCCACGGCCGACTGATCGGCATGAATACCGCCATCGCCAGCAAAACCGGCCAAAACACAGGCATCGGCTTCGCGATTCCATCAAACGTAATTTCCCGCGTGGTGCCAGAACTGATTGCCAACGGCCACGTCACGCGGCCCGATACAGGCATCGCCAAGGTTTACAATACGGAGCGTGGTCTGTTGATCGCCGCGGTCCAGCCGAACAGTCCGGCCGAACAGGCCGGCATTCGCGGTTTCAAAGTCGTGAAGGAACGCAAGCGACAAGGGCCATTTGTTTACGAAGCCCAAACGATCGATCGCAGCACGGCCGACACCGTGGTGGCTGTGAACGGAAAGCCGACGTTGAATGCCGACGATTTTCTCTCTGTTATCGATAGTTTCCATCCCGGCGACGAGGTGACGATTACCGTCCTCCGCGACGGACGTGAAACGCCAATTCGTCTGCGATTGGCCGCGGGAGAATCTTGATGGGTTTGCGTTCGGAGCCAGACCATTTCGCGCAAACAGTCCTACCGCAGCAGCACTGAGGCAATGATGGCAGAGCAGCAGACAACGAACAAAAAGCAAGCGATCGTAATTCGTCGGCGTAAATCGACTAGGTCTTCGTGAATCGTCGCCAGGAGAGATTCCTGGCGGAACATCACGTTGTTTTCCGCGCGCCGTGCAACTGCCAATCCGGATTCGTCGAATTCGCGTGCAATCGCTTCGTGACTGGTCACCGCAGGTTCGGCAATTGTTGCACTGCGTCGCTCTTCCTCCAGCGGCGGCACATACACGTAGTACTTGCAGCGACACGCGTGGCAGGTAACGTACTGTCCAATGCCCGCCATCGGCACGGCATTGAAATGATGACAATGCGGACATTCAACGGTGTTGGACATATCTGATTTGCGGTTTGACTCACCGATACTTCGGAACTCTACCGCCTGGCCGCATTTTCGGCCGATTGGAGCCAAACTGCAAGCGGATGCCGTTTCAAGCGGCACGTCGGTTTCGCCAACGGAGAAGCGCCAAGATGGCAACGCCATTCGCAATTAGCACCAGCGTGCTGGGTTCTGGAACGCCGGAAACACGCATGTTAAAAGTCAGCAGCGGCGACGCTGGGGTAACCCAAGTAGCACCTTGATTGAAGGAAAATGTTGAACCGACGGTTGAGCCTTCTTCGACCATCGAAGGCAGTTCGAAGTTCCATTTGTAGTTCGCCGACCCTGCGCTTACTCCAGCAACAATCCAATAGGTAGCGTTTGCCGTCAATAGCGTGGATCCTGTGTAGCTGTAAATTCCGGCATTGAACGGATCGGCAGTTCCCGCGAGCGTTTCGAGAACCGAACCTGGCAAGTTGGCCCCTGTGTTGTCGTACAGGCGCAGAAAGAAGTTTCCACCACCAGTGTCTGTGGCATGCATGTTAAGTTCAGCCAGGCTTAGCGGCAGTGCGGTGTTTCCCACGATGAAGCTTTGGGCATCCCACTGAGTAAACTTGACATCCAAAAACGAGTCCGGCGAAGGCGTATTCAGGTTGTCAAAAATAATGACGTCAGCGCGGCCTAGGTCCGTTTTCGCCAGGCACAGGGCGGAAATGGTAAAAATGACCAATAAACGTGGAATGCCTGGCACAACGTGAACACAGTTGCTTGTCATGGGTGCAGTCGCTCAAAGATGTCGTTCAGTGCTTGTCAACCAATTGCCACTGATGGGATGGTACATGCCCACCATCCCGGCGTCAACGAATTTTGAAGTGCTCGGGGAATTTTGAAATACTCGGGCCGAACAAATTGCTCAGCATCACATTCAGCGCAAAAAAAGACCCGCGGGTCTGGCAAGGCCCACGGGTCTCTATCAAAGTCAATGCGGTAGTTTGCTGCGTTTGTTAACCCTTGGCTCTCGCCGAAGATTAACAATTGGCCGGCACATAGAGTTGCATGTGCCGGCAATGTAACGCGGCCGACTTCTTATCAGCACAAGGACTGTCTCCACAATTTGGCGACTCGAGAAACGTGAGTTTCCTGAGTCGGAAAAAATCCTTAGAAAGGAGGTGATCCAGCCGCAGGTTCCCCTACGGCTACCTTGTTACGACTTAGTCCCAATCGCGGAGTTTATCTTCGGCGCTTAGCCCCTTGCGGTTGCATCGGCGACTTCGGATACCCCCCACTTTCGTGGCTTGACGGGCGGTGTGTACAAGGCTCAGGAACACATTCACCGCGGCATTCTGATCCGCGATTACTAGCGATTCCGGCTTCATGCAGGCGGGTTGCAGCCTGCAATCCGAACTGGGGCACGTTTTTTGGGATTTGCTTGGTCTCGCGACTTTGCATCCCTTTATGCGTGCCATTGTAGGACGTGTGCAGCCCTAGTCATAAAGGCCATGAGGACTTGACGTCATCCCCACCTTCCTCCGGTTTAACACCGGCAGTCTCTCCAGAGTCCCCGGCATGACCCGCTGGCAACTGGAGACAAGGGTTTCGCTCGTTAAGCGACTTAACGCGACATCTCACGACACGAGCTGACGACAGCCATGCAGCACCTGTGCATGTTCCACCCGAAGGTGTGGCCGCTGTTTCCAGCGGTTAATCCATGCATGTCAAGACTAGGATAAGGTTCTTCGCGTAGCCTCGAATTAAGCCACATCCTCCACCGCTTGTGTGAGCCCCCGTCAATTTCTTTGAGTTTCAGCCTTGCGACCATACTCCCCAGGCGGAGCACTTAACACTTTCGCTACGACTAAAAGGCTATGGAGGACCCTTTAATCAAGTGCTCAGAGTTTACGGCTAGGACTACCGGGGTATCTAATCCCGTTCGCTCCCCTAGCTTTCGTGCCTCAGCGTCAGATAAGACCCAGTACGCCGCTTACGCCACCGGTGTTCCTTAGGATATCAACGCATTTCACCGCTCCACCCTAAGTTCCGCGTACCCCTGTCTTCCTCTAGCACAGCAGTTTCGGGCGCAATTCCCCAGTTGAGCTGGGGGATTTCACACCCGACTTGCTGCACCGCCTACGCACCCTTTAAGCCCAGTAATTCCGAATAACGTTAGCAAGGTTCGTCTTACCGCGGCTGCTGGCACGAACTTAGCCCTTGCTTCCTCTGCGGATAGGTCAATCATGAGAGAGTACCCTCATGAATTTCCTCCCCACTGACAGCGGTTTACAACCCGAAAGCCTTCATCCCGCACGCGGCGTCGCTCGGTCAGACTTGCGTCCATTGCCGAAGATCCTCGACTGCAGCCACCCGTAGGTGTCTGGGCAGTGTCTCAGTCCCAATGACGCGGGTCGTGCTCTCACACCCGCTACCCATCATCGCCTTGGTGGGCCATTACCCCGCCAACAAGCTAATAGGACGCAGACCGCTCCCCCGGTGGAATCACACCTTTGGTCCGGAGACATCATCTGGTATTACCCCGTCTTTCGACGGACTATCCCAGGCCGGAGGGTACGTATCTACGTGTTACTGTCCCTTTCGCCACTAGTGTATTGCTACACCCGTTCGACTTGCATGCCTAATCCACGCCGCCAACGTTCATTCTGAGCCAGAATCAAACCCTTCAATTTTTTACGCTTACCGCTGCCGCCGACTCAACCATTGCTGGCAAAGCCGACGACACCGGGTTAATAGCCAAAAACCAAAATGGTCTGAACTTGGTTGGATGACGACTAAAGCCACGCTAACTCTGTCCGAAAACAGAATGTTGCCCGAAGGCAAACGCAACTCCAGCCGCCGGTCACAATCACTTGTGCTGGCTAACTCAAAAGAAGTCAACTACCGAATTGTCAAAGATCGATATCCGAAACGGCAGAAGCCGAATCGGCCCTCTTTCGTAGAACAAGCTCAAGAGCCTGATCTGCTTTAACGTGCCGGCCAAGCAGGCCAACACCGCGCCGAGGGAATAAAAAACCCCGAATCGTTCGGCCCTTACTATCAGAGCCGCTCGCTCCAGGATTCAGGATTCTAATGAATCCATTTGAAGTGTCAATGGCCCTGGTTTGAATTTCATTTGGAAATCCAACCGCCATCGATGCCTCCACATAATACGCAAGCACGCCCAGTCGGTTCATACGATTTTGCAGATTTTTCCAGCGCATATTTTGCCCAGATTGACGATTTAGCCCCGGGCGAGTCGCCCGGGGGTTCTGCCTTTTGCCTTGCTGCCTTCTGCCTTCAATTTTGTCGCACGCCATTTCCGACTCCGCCGATCCGCCGCCGCGCCCAACTCGGTGGCCGACTTGCCTTTCCGCAACGTCACAATTTTGTCGCACCGACACGAAAATCGATTTTTTCGCGCACAATTCCCGAATTCTGTCGCAACAATTTTCCGATTCATCGCGAAATTCCCGAGCAATTCCAAATTTCGTTGCGACATAATTCCACGAATTTTGTCGTTTTGTGCATTCAAAGCGGCCATCTATTGCCTCTTGCATGCCGTCCTCCCCTCGCCCTTTGAGAGAGGGCCGGGGTGAGGGTGCTGCCGCCTACCGCCTACTAAGCTCCAATCCGTATACTAGTGTACATACGATTCAAAGTCAAGGGCCATTCCAGGCTAGGCGGGAGGATTTTCTACCACGGAGACACGTAGCCTATCGCGCACAAAAAGGTGGTGGGCCAGTCTGAGTGTAGTCTTCACGCTCTGCGTGAAGAATCCCTCACGCGGAGCGTGAGGGCTACACTTGCAAACCAAACTAATCCACTACCCACAAAAAACAAGATTTGAACCCTACCGCATTGTTGCGTTATTCTGGTGGCATGAAACGCGCCCTGCCAACAATTGGTGTCAAGATTTTCGCCCTGCTGGCTGGACTGGGTTTTGCCGTGAGCACCGCCGCGCATTTCGGCAGCTTCTTCGGTTTCGATACTCAACAGGTGTGGCCGTACTTCGCTCTGATTTTGCACGTCGGCATGTTCGTCGTTCTCATTGCGGCGATGTTTACCCTCCCGGGAAGACCAACCGAACTGCAGTTCCGATGGCGTGCTTTAGTAGCCCACGCCCCCAGGTGGATGCGTTGGCTGGCTATCCTGCTGTTCATTAACGCTGTCTTCGACATCGCGGCTTTCCAGTTCGTTTGCGGCCTCGGCGGCCCACGACATGAAGCCGATGGCACGTACTCCATTGCCAGCCACGGCCGAGCGATCCGCCAAATCACCGCCGCAGAATACCAACGAGCCTGCGGCTACGAATTCCGCTCCTTCAGCGGCTTTTGGATGCTGTGCTACGGCCTAGCTTCGATGCTGCTGATTTCAGAAATCAATCGCCGGAAACGGCCCGCGATTGAATGAACGGCACCGGTCTGGGCTACGGGCCAAAAAAGGTTCCTGACAACCTACGCCTTCTCCCTTTTCCTTCCCTAATTGCTGCTACGACACCGTTATGCACCAACTTGGGCAACCCAGTCTCTTATATTGATGCCGACACGCTCAACGTCTCGCTCCGCGAGCTGTCCACTGTGCATTATTACATTTCTCGATCTTTCGATGATATCGAAGACACTGTCTACCCATTCAAGAGATGGAACGTGTGGCTCAAAATCCGCCCAATTCTGTCTAATAATATTTGCGAGTTCACCGAAATCGGTATAGTGAATTGGCGACTCGCCTCTCGGCGTGTGCCACTTAAACTTTTCTTCTTCGACTTTTCGGTTTTCTGCCTTGTCTCGGATCTTCTGAGAAACTTTTGTCGACCACCAATCGATTCCGTGGGCTTCGACTAGCACTTTTTCAACAAGTTTCCGCGTGCCATTCTCAAAGGCAGCTATAGCAGTGTATACGACCGCCATGCGATTCGCCTTCGCAACAAAATCTTCATCAAGCGAGCCCAGCGACAATTTGGCCTGAACACTAGGGTCCAAATTCGCGGCAACTGATGGAAATGTCCGCCCCGCTGAATCTAGTGCTTCCTCGGACAGCAAGCCTCTGAAGACAAAAGCATAAAATTGATCGGCGTTATTCATTCGAGTAAATGTTCTCGTAGACTTCGAAAAAGCGCATCGTAAACGGCATGGTCGCGAGATTCTGGAAGATGTATCTGAATGTTGTAGACGAGACCGCCAAGGCTTACCTGTCTCTGAATATCCTTTTTCGTTTCGGGCGGTGGTTGAAGAGGGTGATCCGATGGGACGTTTGCTTGTTCGACCACAACAGTAGTCCGGCTAGAAAAGTCAGCAAGATCACACAATGCTTTAAAGGTAGCGGACATCTTATCGAGAACTGAATCGCCGACTTTTCCTTGCGTAAGCGTCTTTAATTTGTTCCTGATTTCTGTGCTCGGCAGTTCATTCGCCTTGGTATTTACTTGAAAAAGATCAGAATATCCTTCCTCGATTCCTTTGGCTAATACCTTTGCCGACTGGGTCTGATCTAAGAATTGGAAGTAGCGATCAACAGGAATTCCTTGCTCGTTTATAAAACCGAGCGATTTTAGAACACCAATGATCAGCCTGTCGCTGCTGCTCTTAAATTCAAGTGACTCAAGAAAGGCTTGGCTAAATTTAGGCGGCGCCTTCGCCGTCTTCATAGCGTTAAGAATGCCTTCAAGATTTTTTGTGCTAGTTAGGTATGCTGTCGGAAGAGCCATAGTATTACCGCATCTCTTGAAAACTAAATGAAAACGGGGCAGGTCTTATTCACAAGGTCGCTCGCCTTGGATCGGTATCCGGATGTAACAGGCATAGTTAGGCGAAATTATACTAGCTGACGCGTCCAGTGCTCTTCGGCAATGATCGCTAAGCTCGCCCCTTTATTTTTGTATTCCACCGCCTTTTGAATTTTGCGACCGAACGATGTGTGAATCCAATCGCGGCTGCCAAGGTTGCCGATGATTAGGAAGTTCGTGCGTTTTGTGATCGTGCTTTCGCACAGACCGCCGCGCTTGCAGACAGCTTGCTCACATCGCGACGGGTTCCAAAAAGAAAGCGTCCGGTGAATACATATGTCCTGTCTTCGAACAAAAGCGCCGGCGGCGGAGCGTCGAGTGGCAATCGGGTTGCGGAATTTCCATCTTCGATAAATGACCGTTCTCCGGTTACGTCTTGGAGAAACTCGAACGATTCCTTTCGCTCCGTGTCATCAACGACGCCGTCGGCAAAGATGTCCTCAAGGCGTCGGTAGAGAACGTCGCCCGGCCATGATTGAACTGCCTCTGGATTAGCGATAATCCAATTTCGAAGCGAGAGTGTTTCTTCTGTGGTAACCACTCCGTCGGCAGTAATGCCCTTTACGAGCCCAAGCATTTCATGGATTGTCCGATCGGCTCTGCGAGCAGCATTCCAGCGGGTGTCGACTGGCTGAGCGTGAACGTTAAGCATGATCGATTCCTTTGCTGCGGAAAACGAAGCGAGAACCCCATTCTGCCCTACCGCGTTTGAGGGGGCAAGCGTTTTACGCGGTGAGGGTGTGTTTATCCGTTGCCCCAACGGGCTGCGCCGGGACCGCGTGCGAGTCTCGGAGAGACTCGCTTACGTAGTGCCCGGCGGCGGCGTGTCGTCAAACGGCGGTGAGGTTGGCGGCGTGGATTGTGTCGTGCCCGGCATCGTTCCTCCGCTTCGCATCCCTGCGGGCAGCGGGCTCATGAATTGCGACAGTTTCAGTTTCGGCAGCAGCATCATTGCGATGATGAAGAAGGCCAGAGCCTCGACCGTTAGCAAAATGCCTTGCAGGCGCGGGATGATGGCGGCGGCTAGGGTGATGGCCAGAGGGCAGAAAACGGGACTGGTCTCATATCCGATGAATCCCCTGATCCGCATCGCCCATTCGCAGCCGCAGGACGATGGGACGGATGAATATCGTAGCCGCTTCGCCGCCGACGCTGGCTGTAGCCGAGTCTCTCCGAGACTCGACTGGCAGTCTCGGAGAGACTGCCCTACATGCCGCTCGTACAACCCGAAGTTGGGCAATGGCTAAATGAAAAACACGTTGGTTTCGCCGCCGCCGTGAAACTGTACCGCTACGTCGGCAATTCACCGAAACAACTGGATGCTGCAGACCCATCGCAACTCTGGGAAGAAAAGGGGGACATTCTGAATTTCTCTGATAAGTACAATGTCCTCTTTCCCTCCCTTTCACTACGGTGCGGCAGCATGGCCATTGAGAAATATCGCCATCCCGTTCGGTTTTATGCTTTGGCGACGGTCATTCCTTGGACCTTTTAGTTTGCGGCTGGTTGGCAAGCATGCTTGAGGCGGAGAAAAGGTGTCAAACGGAGAAAAGTTCTTGGGAACTCGTCCCGTATTATCTCCCCAGTTATCTTGCCGCTCGCGCCTTCCGGACAAAATGTCGGGCCACCCGCGATGACAACGCTCGTGGAGATCACGGCCTGAGGACTGCGAAGTGCCAGCAATGTGAGGGCTCAAGCTCGAAGGATTCGACGCCGCCAGCGGATGGATCGGTGGCCCAATGAAAACGCCGGCCGCGAAATGTCGGCGTCGAAATGAGTGCCTGATCGACGAGTGCACTACGTACCTCAACACGTCGGGAATTTGACGACGCCCCCGCCAATACAGCATTCGAACGCCTATTTAAGCCCCCGTGGTCTGCCGGCGAGACGATCGCGAAGGCGGACGCTGAAGGTGCCGCGCGTCGCGCTGAATGCACGTTTGCCGCCGGCTGTGAAGTGGAAATGTCGTCGCATACGCCACTTGGCGCAAATGGACCTGCCAACTCCGCTTGTTCACCGTTTGCGCCCGTTCCACCACTCTGGCCGGCCGATTGATCGCTGATGAGCAAATCGAGCGTCGCCTGAATATCACAGTTATTAACAACTGCATCGCCGTTGATATCGGCGATATCGAGCAGCTCAGGAGCCGTTAGAAGCTGGGTTGTGCGATATTTTTTCAAATCCGTAAGCGCAGAGAGCAATGCCGGAATGTCGTCCGCGGTGCGAGAGCCATTGCGATCGATGTCGCCCTTCACTGGCGGTAGCAGTTTGGCGACGAAAGCATCGGTCACGCCGGTCGATCCCGGAGCGGTCAAATTGAAGACGCCGGGACCCGTATCGAAATCGGCCGTGTTGCTGAAAAATCCGGACACATACATATCGCCGCTGGGAGCGACCGCAATGGCGGTTGCCACGTTGCCCGAGGTGAATCCGGCGACGACCGTCGACCAGGCGTCGATCAGATTTCCGCTATTTGTGAGTCGAACGACGAATGCATCGGGTTGCGTTAGTCCGAGTCCGCCGGGCAGAACGAACGTCGACGGCCCTGGATCAAAATCGGCTGACTGGCAGTGCTGACCCACGACAACGACGTTGTCCTGGCTATCAAATGCCAACCGAGCGCCAAGGTCTTGTCCTACGCCTCCCACGGCGCGGGCCCAATTAAAATTACCCGCGGAGGTGAGTTGGACGACAAACACATCGTAATTGCCTGTCGACGTTAGTTGATAGGTTCCAGCGCCAGGATCGAAATCTACGGTATTGTAGAAACCACCTGTCACCAGAACATTGTCGGCGGAATCGATCTCGACGTCGGTGGCCGTAAATGAATCCGTGCTTGCGAGCTGTTGGACCCAAACGAAATTGCCCGACGCATCCAGCTTCCAAACGAAACCGTCGTCAAAGCTTCCGGCATTCATATTAAAAGTGCCGGCGCCGGGATCGAAGTCGACAATGTTTCCAAACGTGCCAGTGACGTAGATATTGTCGGTGGAATCGACAGCAATTCCATTTCCAATATCCAGAAGCAAACCACCGGCGCAGCGCGCCGAAACATACTGACCGCTCGTGGTGAGTTTCCAAACAAAGATATCGGTCGAATTGGAACTCGTTAAATTCGCGACCCCCGCGCCGGGATCGAAATCGACGGTGCCGGGAAATTGGCCTGTAATCAAAAGATTGCCGGAATGGTCCACAGCCAGGGCCGTTGCCATTTTAGCGCTACTAGTGCTTGAATCTGAAGAGTTCGCCAAGCACGCCCATACAAAATTGCCGTTGGTGTCGAGTTTGGAGACGTACGCCGAATTGCCGGCGCTTGTGAGGTTGAATGTACCGGGGCCTGGGTCAAAATCGATTGTACCGATTTGGACAGCACCGACCGTGTACACATTCCCCTGCGAATCCACCTTCAATGCGCTCAGACTTTCGGTGCCAGAACGTCCCCAGCGCCGGGCCCATAGATAGGTCCCGTCGGCCGCAAACTTCGTTACGAAAACGTCGTCGCTGCCGGCGCTGGTCAGGTTTGCGACTCCGGCTCCGGGATCGAAATCTACCGTGCCACCAAATGTGCCTCCAACGTAAACGTTTCCCAGGTCATCGACCGCAACGCTGTTGGCTTGGTCCTTGCTGGTGGAGCCGAGCTGAGCGGCCCAGCCAAGACTGAGCGCAAGCATACGGCGGTCTTCTAAGCGCTCAAAGAAGTAACGGTTTTGCCGTCGAATGAGTTGACGATTCATCAAAAGAAAATGGATTGCGCTTCACGAAAAGTGATCTCGACAACAGCGCACTCCAACCTAGCCTCTCAAACAAAAAACCGAAACACCGCAACGAGCCGCATTATAGTTGGCCGCAATGCACTGGAAAACAATTTTTAGAGTCAATTTTGTCTGGGTGCCTTTCAGGGGCAGAAAACAGGACTGGTCTAACGCCACCCCACGCTGTCACTTGCGGCGGCGTAGGTCGAACTGATCGCATTCTATCCCGCCGATAGGCCGCGATTAAGCGCGATTCATTCCTGCCGATTTTGCCGACTGTACCATTGTTTCCACCTTTCCGCTTGTTCGGCCAGTGTGGCGGAGGAGCCATCAGCATCGCTGGCAGCGGCATAGGAAGCTGGTTGCACGCCAGACGCCGAAATACCCGGCGGATCGCTCCCGACGAGGCTGCGGAGGCTCACCAAGGCCGCACGGCGGATATCTTGTTGATCGTCGAGCAGCTTGATCAGCGTCGGCGTCAAAGCTGGATCGCCAAGTTTGCCGATTGCCTGGGCGGTTTTGCGGCGCAGCTGAGGATCGTCGTCCGAGACCATTCGTTCCAGGGCCGCGCGGCCCGCTTCGTGGTTCCAGCGCACCAGCACAATCGCGGCTTCCAGGTGCAGCGAATGATCGGCGTGCGCCAGTATTTTTTCGACGGGGCCGACATCGGCCGGGGGCTGCGCTTCAGCCAGCGCTTGCAAGGCGGCGTGCAGCACCGAGACATTCTCGTCCGACAAGGCCGCCAGCAGCGATTCGGTTCGCGCCGGATCGGGATACGTTGCGAAGTATCCGCACGCCCGGCGGCGAATTTCCGCCGCGGGGTGACTCAAACCCGCTGCGGCCAACAGCGCTGCCGGTTTGCGCGGATCGTGATCGATCAACTTGAAAGCCTGGAGCCACATGACCGGATCGGTTTCCGAGAGCAATAAATCTTTGAGGTGAACGACCGCCACGACGGGCAAGATTTTTCCCTCTGATTGCTTAGCCAGTGCAGCTATGGCGGTGCGGCGTGCAGGCAAGTCGCCGTCGGTCATTTGGCGCAGCAGTTCAAACTCTTTCCCGCACTTGGGCAACACATCGCGGTAAAGCTGCGCCGGCAAAGGGTGATTCTCTTCGGCCAAAACTGCATCCACCAGCGGCGGCAATTCATCGCCCAGGACCACGAGCGATTCGATGGCGGCGGCCTGATCTGCCCGATCGGCACGGCGATCGGCCAACCGGTCGATTAGCGCTGTCACCTTTTCAACTTGCTGCGGAGAGATTTTTGTCGTTGTCGGTTTCGATGCGGCCGCAATTGCTGCCTGGTCGATGTTGCCGAACTGCCGGTTCCATTTGGTTTGCAATTCGGCCAGCAGTTCTGCACGGCGCGGAGCCGGGGCGTCGATCGGGAAGCCGGCCGCCTCCGGCCAGCAATCGGCCAGCAGCGTGGCGGCGTCTTTGCGAGTTTGATAACTGGACGATTCGATGGCTGCAAACAACACAGCGCCCGCTTTTTCCGCCGGCCACTTGGCCGCCGAGCGGACAGCTTCGCGCTGCACTTCGAGACTGGCATCGCCAAGATACTGCTGCGCGAGATTGATGGACCGCCGATCCGGATATTTTGCCAGTGAGTCTGCCACGGCTCGGCGTACTCGCCACGATTTGTCGCCGGCCCGCGCTTCCACCGCGTCGCGATCGCCGCGTTTAACCAAGGCCTGCACGGCCGAAACTCGAATCATCTCTGCCGAGTCGTTCGCCAGCCGCTTTAACTGCGCCGTGGCTTCGTCGCCGCCGATTTGACCGAGCAATTCAATGGCCGCCAGCCGCACGGGCAATTCGTAGTCGGACAAGCCACGCAGCACTTTGTCGCCAGCCTGGGGATGCTGCCGCGCGACCAGCAGTTTGAGTGCTGAAATGCGGACTTGCAAATCGCTATCGGTCGAAAGATCCAGCGCCAACGGCGGCAAGGGGGGTGCTTTCTCTGTCGGCACCAATGCCAAGGCATCCAGCGCTTCACGTTTCACCGACGGCGCAGGACTTTTCAACCCCGCGGCGATGCGCGCATCGGTGGCTGTCTGCGGCTGCCGGGCTAGCGCATGAATTAACTCGGCGTGCAAATCTGGCAGGTAACGTGATCGGGCTTCGCCGGTGAACTGCCCGTATTGATCCACGAGATCGCGCAGCGATTGCACCGCGGCCTCTGATTGCACATCGCCCAGGGCTTCGGCTGCGGCGCGACGCACTGGCAGCTTCAATTCGGTGGAGCGAACCGCCGCTGTTAATGCTTCTTCCGGCTCTCCTTCGCCGAGCCGTGCGAGCGCAATTGCCGCATTGGCCGCCACGATGGGCTTTTCCGATTGCAGCGCCACTTGCCAATTCGGTTGTTTGTCGCGCGGACTGGCTAAAATATCGTCGAGCACATGATGCCGCCAGCGATACCGCGGCGGCTCGGTCTGATCGGGAGCGGCAATCGCCAACACCCAGTTGTCATCGGCCAACGGCTGGTAGGGATCGGCCATCGACTTTGTCGCCGGCGATTTCTTCGCAACCGACTGGGTTTCGGTGGGCGTCGATTTCTTTGCGCTGCCATCGGGCGCAGTTCCCCATCCGCGCGGCAGCAAGCCCGACTGGCAACCGCTCAGCAAACACGTTGCCAAACTGACCGCCGTCAAGCAGGCGGCACGCAGAACCAAGCGGCATTGAGAATTAGAGCCGGGCACAGCGAATCCTTTCGCCTCTCGAAAACACTTCCATGTGTGAACTTTATTCAAAACGGGCTTTGACCCCCTGGTGCGCCCCCCAGGGCGCCGGGGGCAGCCGGTGCAGCGGGCGCAGCTCCTGGTCCACGTTGCAAGGCAGCCTCCAATTCGTCGCCGGCTTTCTGCAGGGCTTCGGCCAACGGCTTCTGCGGATCGGGCGGCAGGGCCATGAAATCGGAGGTCCCTAGCGGCGTCGAAATGCTCACGATCTTCGGCGGAGTCGTCGCCGCTAGCGGCGTGCTGCACTTGGCGATCAGATTATCGATCTGACTGACCAACAACCGCGCCAGATCTTGATTCGGCTTCGCGCCCGCCGACAGGACGATCATTCCTTTCGTGCCGTCGGGTCCTGCCAAGCCGGTGCGAATTTCTGTCAATTGTTGCTTCAAACGATCGGCCACAATCGGCGTGTGCTGGCCGGCCGCATTGGCAAGCTCGGCCTTGTAGCAATCGATCGCCAGTTTGCCGAGCGATTTGATCCACGGCGCCGCATTGAAGTTTTGCGGCGGTGAGTAAGCGATGTTGCCGATTGCGCGGGCGGCGGTGGTGCGCACGGCGATGGAAGCGGCCGGATCGTCCGCCGTTTTCATCAGAGCTGTTAGCACGGCGCCGTTGGGGCCCGGACTGCCGATGGCTTCGAGCACGTCGATGGCGCGGCGGCAAATCCAATCGTGCCCATCTTGCGTGCGGTCGGCTGGCGGTATGCGCTGGGCTTGCAGAGCCAGCATGGCGTTAATGACTTCGCCGCTGGCGGCGCCGGCGATTCCCGCGTGAGCTTGCCGCACTAAACCGCACAGCGCCGGCACGCGCACCGCATCGATCGACGTGGACGCCGTCGCCCCTTTCAAGAGCGCATCCAGCGCTTTCTTATATGGCCTGTCGGGCTCTACCTCGTTCAAGTCGGCAATCATCAGCATCGCATTGTAGCGACACACTGGATGAAATTCGCCGCTGGCGATTTCATTCATCTTGGTTAAGGTGATGTCAATCAGGTGTTGATGAATCTGTGGATTCGTCGCTTTCTGCACATAATTCTGCTTGAACCTCTGACGCATGATCGCAGGGCTTTCGACGCCGCCGGTTCCGCCAACGAGCGGGCTGACCATTTTTGCGCCGACTTTGACTTCTTGATATTGAGCGAACAACGGAAACATGAGCTCGTTAAAGAACTTGTCGAACGCTGCCGGATTGAATGGTTGGGCGCCGCTGAGCGTTTCGGCAACGGCTTTTCCTTCTTCACTCAAAGCCAGGGGCGCCCATGTATTCACGGGCCGACCATTGCTTGTCCCCGGCTGCAACTGCTTGAAGTTTTGCGCAACGGCAGGCGAGCAATTCATCAGCAGTGCCAGAAATGCGATACTGCACGCACTGGCAATCAAAAATTGGCCTGGCTTAGGTGTTTCATTTCGCATGATTTAGCTCCCCTGGCTCCATTCGGCAGACCGCTTTTTTCTCTCCGGAATAACCGCGCAGAACAATGCACAAACCGGTAGAATTGAAACGCAAATTGCTCTGTTCCGCGGTCTGATGAGAGGCGACCCGCCGACCGCCGGATACACTAATTCTTCATTCTCAAGGGTACTTGCCGCTCGACGGTGCTGTCAAGGCAGACACGAATGGCTGAATAGCGTCGTAAGCCATTCGCTGGCGTTGATTTATCACAATCTAACCCGCTGCCAGACAACCAGACACCAGGTACTCCTATTCCAATGACCCTGCTTTACTATCACCCGCACTTTCTCGATCACGCCACTGGCACGCATCCGGAGCGACCGGCGCGGCTGGCGCAGGTCATCAGCCATCTGGAGCGGCAGGGGCTCGTGGCACAATGCCGTCGTGAGCCGTGGGAACCGGTTTCACTGGAACGATTAGCGCGTGTGCATCGGCCGGAATACGCGGCCCGTGTGAAAGATTTTGCCCAACATGGCGGCGGCCGGATTGAAGCCGACACGGTGGTTTCGCCAGCCTCGTACGATGTGGCTCTGCTGGCCGCGGGTGCGGTGGTCGACGCGATTGATCGAGTGGTTCGCGGCGAAGACAAGAATGCATTGTGCTTGGTGCGGCCGCCGGGCCATCATGCTTTGGCTGCCGATGCTATGGGCTTTTGCCTCTTCAACAACGTGGCTATCGGTGCGCGAGTGGCCACCGCAGAGCACGCTCTGGATCGCGTGCTGATTGTCGATTGGGATGTGCATCACGGCAACGGCACGCAAGACGCGTTTTGGACCGATGGCCGCGTGGGTTTTTTCTCGATCCATCGCTGGCCGTTTTATCCCGGCACCGGGGACAGCGATGAAACCGGTTCCGGTCCGGGCTTAGGCACGACGCTAAATCTGCCCTTGGAATTCGGAACGCCGCGCGACGAATATAGGTCATGCTTCCGCACGGCGCTGGAAAACTTCGCCGACCAACTGCGGCCGCAACTGGTGATCATTAGCGCCGGGTTCGACAGCCATCGCGACGATCCGGTCGGTTCGCTCGGATTGGAGACCGAAGATTTCACAGCTCTTTCGCAGATGGTGCTGGAGATCGCCAAGGTTCATGCCACCGGCCGCACGGTCAGCGTGCTGGAGGGCGGTTACAACCCCGGTATCCTCGCCGGTTGTGTTGAAGTGCATCTCGAAGAGCTGCTGCGCGGCGGAGCGGGTAGCGATTGAGCGTAGCGGCCGGGCTCGGCCCGGCGCTTGAGCGCGGAGCAAGCTCCGCCGCTACACACTGGCAAAATGCGATGCAGGGCCAGTCGCCATTTTTTCCTCCGCGAAACTTTCATTTCACCCTGGGGTTCGATGTTTTAGAACTTCTCCGGGCACCTCGCTAGCACAGCGAGAAACTAGACACTAACCCCGCCAGCCCCCACCGTTGCGGCACTGCGCCGCATTCTGCCTCCGTTTCCGCGCAAAAAAATCGCAGATCATTTTCTGCAGGGAGAGATGCTATGCGCATAGATGCTGTCTGCGGTCCCTTGTCCGTGGTCCGTTGCAGAGAACCGATCGCGGACGATCCAAAGATAACAATGGTAAACGTACAAGCGACAACGGCAAAATGCCGGCAGGGCTTCACCCTCGTCGAGCTTTTGGTCGTCATCGCCATCATCGGCGGTCTCATCGCGTTGCTCATGCCGGCCGTGCAACGGGCGCGCGAAACTGCACGCCGCACGCAGTGCCAATCGCAATTGCGGCAAGTCGGGCTGGCGCTCGAAAACTACATGAGCGCCCACGGTCCACGGGCCAAGTTTCCTGACGCCGCGATTCTGCCCAGCGTCACGCCCACCATTCCGCCGATTTCCAAAGTGCTTGGCAAGTTCATCGAAGAAAATCAGACCGTGTTCAATTGCCCCGACGACGAAAAATACTTTCCCACGGAAGGACTAAGTTATGAGTACGCCCAAAAGACGCTCTCTGGAAAAACCCGCCCCGAAGTGCTGCAAAACGCCAAGGGCCAACCGATCAAAAGCGCTTACGTGCAAGTGGCGTACGACTTCAGCGATTTCCACGGCCCGGTGGGTGGAGCAACTTCGCGCAACATCGTGTTTTTAGATTGCCACGTGGAGTGAGGAGGAGCAGGGTCAAAAAGTCAAAAAGTCCAAGCGTCGGAGTTGCAAGTTTGCAATCACACTTTTTGACTCTTCGACTTTTGGACTTTTCGACCAGATTTTGAATCACCGGGCAAGGAGTGATCCAACATGTGGAAACGCGTGATCGTCATTGGAACCATGCTCAGCGCGCTGTTGCTGGCCGCCGCGTGGCTCTTGGGCTGGTTCTCCAGCAATCCGGCCATCGCCGAAGTGCAGCAACTGCAACAGAAAATGGCCGACCCCAATTTGAAAGACGCCGATCGCCAAGCGCTGCGCGAACAAATGCGAGCCAAGATGGAATCGCTGTCGCCCGACGCACGCCGCGCGGTCTTCGAAGCCGGCCGCGAGGTGTTCGAGAAGCGATTTGAATCACACGTCGACCAAATTTTGACGATGTCGCCGGCCGAACGTAACAAGGCGCTCGATGCCGATATCGATCAGATGGATAAGCGGGCCGCCGATTTCGCCAAACGCCAGCAAGCCGCCGGGGCCGGTGGAAAAGCGCCGCCGGGCGCCCAAAACGGCGGAAAGAAGGGGAACCGCCAACCCGCGGTGAACGACGAGCAGCGTTTGAGCCGCCTGCGCAGCCGACTCGATCGCGGCACGCCGGAATCGTGCGCCAAACGTGCCGAATACACCCGGCTCATCGACGACCGCCGCAAACAACGCGGCCTGCCGCCAATGCCGCCGCGTGGTGGCCGGTAGCCAGCGGCTAGAGTGCAAACCACATCCGTGTAGCGGCGGAGCTTGCTCCGCGCTCAGCACCGGGCCGAGCCCGGCCGCTGCACCAAGCTGGCAAACAATCTGGAATCCGCACTCGGCAAATTGTTCGCGCAGAGACGCAGAGTGCGCGGAGCTTGCATATTGATTTCACGCTAAGACGCAAAGGCGCAGAGAAATCAAAATTCTCTTTTTCTCTTCGTGCCTTTGCGACTTGGGGTGATCTTGGCCTGCATCTCTGCGCTTCTCAGCGTCTCTGTCTCTGCGCGAGTTTTGATTCCCTCTTCCCAATCAAAAAGATTTTTGCTCAATTGCCCTTCACCTGCTCTGGCTCCCGTGATCTCTGTGTTCTGGCTCCCGTGATCTCTGTGTTTCCGTGGTGAAAAATGCCGGCCAGCGACGACGTTGATTTTGACGAATTCGGCGACTCCACGGTACCGACCCTCCCCTGTCCGCACTGCGGCGCTGAAATTTACGAAGACGCCGAGCGCTGCCCACATTGCGAAGAGTATCTCTCCGACGAAGACGTCCGGCCGGCCCGCAAATCGTGGCTGATCATCATCGGCACGGCGCTGTGTTTGTACGTTGTTTACCACTGGCTGGTGGGCTAAGAAGCTGTTTCAATACATGCTCCCTCGCCCTTTGAGAGAGGGCTGGGGTGAGGGGTCTGAAACAGTTTTCAACTCATGTAAGACCTGAAGGGAGAAAGTAGCAATGTTTACTCGCCGAGAATTGGCCATTGCTTCCGCCGCCGCGCTCACGACCTTGGCGGCTGTCGCCTGGGCGCAGACGCCTGCCAAGCCCGTTATCAAGTCGGCCGTCTTCGACGTGAATAAAATTGAAGCGCAAACCGCCAAGTACGGCTCGAAGCGACAACTGTTCGATGGCCGCACCGCAATGCTCGCAATGCTCGAGTGCCACATCTCGACCGTCAACCCCGGCGACGCCACGCACCCGCCGCGTCCGCAAGTGGATGAAGAGTTGGTGATCGTCAAAGAAGGCACCGTCGAAACCCAAGTCGACGGCCAGCCGCAACGCGTCGGCCCGGGTTCCGTGATTTTCGCAGCTAGCGGCGACCCGCATGGCGTCAAAAACATCGGCGACACGCCAGCGATTTACTACGTCATCCGTTGGACCGTCGCCGGACCGCCTACAAAGTAGAACGAGTAGCGAAAGATTGACTGCACAAGTGTCAGAAACGGACACCGACCAAGTGGTTGGAATTGGTCCCCGCCGCAGAGCGATTCGCAACTCATTGACTTCGATCGACACGCTCATACAATCGAGCTTGCTCATATGGCCGGATGGCCGTTTTCCTTTCCTGACTGTTCCCGCGCTTCTTCTCTCTTTCCGGGACAGTCACCTAATCAAATCTGACCATCCCACTTCAACCAAACGCTGCCACGCAGCAAAGGGAGTTCCCATGCAACGGTTTACGTGGATGGTCGGCGCGCTCGGTCTAGCTCTGGTGATTGGCGGCTCGACTCAAGCAGATCCGAAGCACCAAGGCAACAACAATCAAAGCAACAACCGAGGAAGCAACAATCAAGGGAACAATCAGGGCAATAGTCAAACGAGCGGTCAGGACAAGCACCAAGACAAACAAAACGACAAACAAGATAAGCACCAAGACAAACCAGTGAAAGTTGACCCGGCGCCTCTCAACCCGACCGCGGGATTAAAGGAAGGCCTGTCCAAGAAAACGGATACGCCTCTGCAAAAGCTCAATAACGACAAAGGTGTCTCCAAGAAAGCGGACAAGAAGGTCGACTCCAAGGCTGTGATGGACGCCCAGGCGGCCAAGGCCGCCGCCGACAAGGCCTACGTTGACGCCCAGAACGCCGCGTCGGTCGCCCGGGGGCAAGTCGGAAGCGCGCAAGCGAAGTATGACCAGGCGTTTGCTAAATCCGATGCCGCGAGTACTGCATATGCGAAATCCCCGACCCCCGAAAATTTGGCGGCCGTCCAGAGCGCGCAAAAGGCGGTCGAAAACGCTGGTGTAGGGGTTGGTCTATACAATGCCAGTAACAACGCCGCCATCGCGAAAGTTAACGCTTCCACGGCCGCCAAGGACAAGGCCGATGCGGACCTCAAGGCCGCCACGGCCGGCAACGCAGGCGGCACCGGCGGAAGTGGGAAAACCTCTGGTGGCGGCACAGTGCCTATTATTACTGGGCGAATCAATAACGGGCCAATCAATCAATTTCCATCCGGGCAAGTGATCACGTCCAGCAGCGTACCGGTGGTTGGCATGGGCGACCCGACCGTCGGCAGTACAGGACCGATCCCAGCGACTAACTCCATAGTAACCACCACTGCAAAACCGGTTATCGCCAGCGCCGCCGATCTGGTGCTGGAAGACATTCAACTGGCGTCCCCCGCCACGTTGGTGGCTGGACCTGCTTACACCGTGAAGTTCCGTAACCAAGGCACCGACGCCGCAGCTAGATTCCAAGTGGGCGTGCTGGCGGGTATCGATGACAAGTTATCTGCCGATGCACCGCGGGGGGTGGTCGAGGTGAAATCGCTGGCCGCCGGCCAATCAGGAGAAGTCACCCTGCGGTTGCCGCAAGCGGCTTTGAAGATGGACGGGGCCGATGGTCGATCGACCCCCTTCACCCGGTTGTTCGTGGCTGTCGACTTGATGAACACCGTCGCCGAAACAGACAAGGCCAACAACACGGCCGTTGTCGAACGGGCCGGGCTGGAAACAAATGCCGCTCATTGACCCGTGACAGTATTTAACTGATCATCGCCCAACCGCGGTTTTCGATCCGAGACCTGGATACTGTGCGCGAATCGCTCCGAAACTCGCTTGCCAGTCTCGGAGAGACTGGGCTACGCTGCGTGCCGTGGGCATGCCACCCGCCGATAGCCTTCTGCATCGTTTACTGTTGGTGCGTGGGTTAGAATGTTTGCTATGAACTGGCGGCCACGTTTCAAATTGCGAACTTTGCTGATCGCCACGGCCATTCTTGGCGTGTTTTTCGGCTGGCTGACGAGCACGCTGGTTCGAATTCATCACCAACGACAGATCGTAGCGCAGCTTCAGGCGCTGGGCTGCACCATTTACTACGATTGGCAAATTGCTGAAGGCAAGTCTGCTGCCGATCGATCGCCTTATGGGTGGAAACCGCTGCGCTGGATTATTGGCGACGATGCATTTTCGTCGGTGGCGGCTGTGAACGGCTATGCCTCCAGCACGATGACCGACCGCGATTTAGCTCAGCTTCTCGAACTGCCCAAATTACAGGATGTCGCTATAAGTGGGCGCGGGATCACCGACGCCGGTGCGGCGAAACTCGCCGGTATTCAAAAGCTCCACTCTTTGGCCCTCCAAGACACGAGCGTAACCGCGGAAGGACTGGCTTATTTCAATTCAAATCCAGATCTGGCCGTGTTGATCTTGTCGGGCGCAACCGTTTCAGACGCCACACTGCAATCGCTCGGTAAGTTGCCCGCTCTGCAATATCTGCAAATTATCCGAACTAACATCACGGCCGACGGTCTGAAACACATTTCGGGAAATTCAAACCTGAAGCGACTTTTTTTTGTAGCAGGTCCAACGATCGACACCGACGGCCTCAGGCACCTGTCACGGTTGACAAACCTGGAGGAGTTGCAACTTCCAGACATCATCGCCAATGACGATGGACTTGAATACTTGAGTGGTCTCGCCAAGCTGCGTTATTTGGCGTTGGGTGCGTCGCCGATTTCGCCCGCTGGACTGGGACATGTAGCCACGTTGAAAAACTTGAAGACACTTCAACTCCAAGTCGTAGGCAACGGCGACCGAAACTTGTCTGCTCTGGCGGCGCTAACCAATCTCCAAATTCTCATATTGAACAATTCGGTAATCTCTGATGCCGATATCCAGGAGGTGGCCAAAATCAAGTCGCTGCGCCGCCTCGATATTCATGCCACGCCTGTCACCGATGCAGGTCTGCTGAAACTAACTCCGCTGGTGAATTTGGAATCTCTTAGCGTCGGACCGCACATTTCCGAGGCGGCGGCGGTCCAACTCCGCAAATCGCTGACCAAATGCGCGATTGAAACCTGGGATGCGAGCGGCAATCTAGCTTTCCAATTGCCCTGAACGAACGATTAAATCTTGTGTGCCGCGCTGACATCCCTCCGGGATAGAAGCCGGCGAACTTTCGTCGGTCGCTTTGCAAACGTCTGATTTGCCGGATTGCCTCTCTGCGCACTCTGCGGTTAAAAATTGGGTTGGCCCAAAACGCCGGTTGAAAATTGATACCTATGTACACTATAATCTTCGACTGGAACTGCGACGGGTTCTGCAGGCAGGTACGGTCGGCAGCCCGAAGCGATCTTTGACATCGGAGAGGCAATCGACCGATGCAAGCCGACGCGGAAATTTACGAGCAAAGAATTATTTTGCAATCGACTTGCATCTGGCGCGGGTAAAGTCAGGGTAAAGTGTTTTGAAAATTCGCCTTATTTTCCAGGCTTTTTCTTCCAACACTTTACCCTCGATTTCGGACTTTTTTCGCTGCGTGCGTCTGTCCGCGGTCGCGATGATGCAAGAAGGCGATTGCAAACTCGGCAAACGGTAGGTGCCGCTTGCCGAGCGGCACTGGGAATTGCCAAGAGAGCTTGCACTTCAGGACTCGCAAGACAAGCGAGACCTCCCGAGTTTCGCGGCCGGGTATGTCGCCTCGGGCAGGCACAGCGCTCGTACAAATCGGCTCGGGAAATTACGAGAGAAATGACAATGTGCAATCGACTTGCAATTTACAAAGCGGCAATGAGGCGGCGATGTTTTGCGAAAATGCCTAGTTTTCCAGACTCGTTTTCCAAACATCGCCGCCTCGATTTTTATTTTTGTGCGTGCGCGTCTGTTGACGCGTGTCCGTGGTCCGTGGTCCGTTGTCAGTTGTTGACGAGAGACGGCCTGTTCTTGACTGCAACGGACTACGGACCACGGACAACGGACCCGATGTCACTTCGATTCCAGCACCACCACGCCGTCCCAGTTGGCGGGCGGGGTGCGGTGGTGTTGGGCGATGAAAACGGTCAGGAAATCTTTCACGCGGTCTTCGGCGGGCACGCGGTGCAAGAGGTCGAGAGTTTGCGACCACTGGCCGGCGATGAACGCATCGAGGGCGGCTTCGTAATCGCGCAGGTTTTCGTCGGTCAGTTCAGAGTATTCGTGCTGCGGTGGCAAGAGCTCGCTGATTTCCACGGCCGATTTCAATCCGTAAGGCCGCACGATGGCCACTCGGCGAAGGCGGCCCAACTCCGGCGGCATCCGCTGGCGCAAAATTTTGGCCGTGGCGGGATCGAGCAAAATCGAAGCGTTCACAAAGCGGGTCATCGATTCCAGCCGCGCCGCCAGATTCACGACCGGACCGAACACGGTGACTTTCACGTGATCGGCAGTGCCAATTTTGCCGGCGACGGCACGACCGGTGGCAACGCCAATGCCGACGCGGAAATCGGCCAGCGGATGCTCGGGCTGCATGGCTGCCGCTTCGAACTGGGCGCGAATGCCCAGCGCGGCCTGGGCGGCCCGGTACGAAGCATCGCTCTGCGGCAGCGGCCAACCCCAGAAGCCCATGGCGGCGTCGCCTTGAAAATCACCCACCACGCCGCCGTGATCGAGAATCTGGTGCGTCATCACGCCGAGCGCTTTGCTGACGCGTTCCAAGAGGCCCAGCAAATCGCTGGCGCTGCGTTCGCTGGTGCGCGAGAAACCGCGGAGGTCGCAAAACAGCACGGCGACTTCGGTTTCGCGCGCGCCAGAACCCGCTCGGGATCGTCCGTGGCCAGCGCTTCCATCACGATGGGAGCAAAGAACTGGCTGAGGCCGGCCTGCTGGCGGCCAAGTCGATTCAGCTCGCGCAAGCTGCTGAGCGTGGCGGCGGCCATTTCGGTGAACTTAATGTCGTCGCGCAAATCGGAAGCGTCGGAATGTCCTGAATCGCCCGGCGCTGAAACCGAATCGGCCCGCCACGTACAGCGCCCAGCCGCGGCAAGCATCGCCGGGCAGCGGCGTGCAGTAGGCCCAATCGATGCTTTCCGATTCGGTGTAATCTTTAGCCTGCGAACCGGTCCAGGTGTGCAGCACGGTTTCGTGCTTGGCGAGGCTTTGCTGGATCAAACGCTGGCTAGGCTGAAATGCGGTTCCGGCCAGACGGCGGCGATCCCAATGCAGGACACGAACGGACGGGGTAGTGGCTGCGTGGCTGGGGTTGGAAGCAGAAATAGCATCGTCGGGTGGCTGGGGTCGACCAACGGGAGCCCCCAGCGAGTCAACACCTGGGGGCTCGGCGGCACTCGACCCCAGCCACCCACTGCTAATATCGACCGCCACGAGGGCCGCGGCATCGGCCTGTGGCACGCCGGCCAGCAGCAAGTTGACCAGCCGCACGAACAATTCGTTTTCGCTGGCCGCATTTTTGATGACTTCCGGCAAGCGGCTCAACAGCTCGATGCGCTGATGAGCATTGCGAAACGAGACCTGCTGCAATTCGGCCGCGCTGAAGATTTGCTCTCGATCGGGATGCGGGGCGTCGAGCGTTACCTGCATCTTTTCGCTCGAGAGCGTAAACGTGGTGTTGCCGATGACGAAGTGTTCGCCCGGCGCGATCTTGAAAGTGGTTTCCGCCTTACCGTGGGCAAACACAGGATTGCGCGCCGCCGGCATTCTCTCGACGAGCAGTCGTGTGCCGTTCCAAGTTATCTGGACATGCTGGCGCGAGATGTGATCGTCCCAGGGCGTCGACCAAACTCCCGATTGGCGGCCGACGGTGACCGACTTGTCGGTCGGCAAACTGCGTCGCCAACGCTGCGAGAATTCAGGGCCTTGGGCAATGAGATCGGCCATGAGGAAAGGCTGAAAGCAGAAGGCAGACGGCAGAACGAACAACTGAAGGCAAAAACTGCTGCCTTCATTCTACCTACTTCACTTTGCATTTTGCATTCGCCGAGCGCCCGTTCACAGCGCGATTACAAAACAAAATCGCCGCTGCCGAAAGAAAACCTCCGGCAGCGGCGTCAAAGCGAACGAGAGATCGAGTGTGAACATGGTTTCTATCGGGCCACCGCATCACAGGGATATTTCGCGGATTCAGCCGAAGAACGATTGTTACACGACTCGTTAAACGTCGGACTACTTGCTTTTCTTGAAGTTGGTGTGAATCATCTTGCTGCCGCAACTGTTATGGAAGCAGCCCTTCCAAGAATCGCAGAACGGGTAGCAGTAGTTGGAGCAATAGTTCGAGCAGTAGCTGGGGGTGTAGCACGTGGGAGTGCAGTAGGTCGGCGTGCAGTACGTCGGTTGGCAAACCACCTGGGGTTCGACAATCACCTTCTCGACGACCACGGGTTCGCAGTAGGTCGGGCAGCAGTACGACGAGCAACAAGTCGGGTAGCAGTAGCTGGGGCAGCAATAATCGTAGCAGTAGTTCTTGTAGCACGAGCTGCCGCAATAGCTCTGGCAGTAATTCTTGCAACAGTTGAACGACTTGCCGCACGAGCCCTTCGAGCCGCTGCTCTTCGCTTCGGCGGTCAAGGGAGCCAGTACCAGTGCAACACCGAAAGCAAACACCACCGACAAAGCAATCTTATGAAACCGTTTCATGACGCAATCCTCCATAAATGGGAGCTGTTATCGTTTTCAGGCGAACACATCGTTCGCCCGTATACGATAAAGAGCGTGGCCGGCGGGAGGATGTTACACCGACCAGGCCCACGGCCGGTGGCGGCAAGAATGCACCAAATGTCTGGAACGGACGGTAGGCAGAGTGGTTTTTGCCCGCGCAACAAAAAAACCGGGTCCCGACAAACGGGACCCGGCCTTTATGATCTCATTGGCGTGGCCGGCACACAGGGCATGCACCGGCCAGTTCGCCGAGAACTATCGACGGAAGCTAACCGTCGAGAACGCGAACGGAGCGCGATCGCTCTGGATCGACGTCATGGGGGCTGGCGGCGGAGGGGCAGCGCCCTTGTCGCCACCGGCGGCCGGAGCGGCCTCACCACCACAGCAGCTCGAACCACCACAGCAGCTCGAACCACCACAGCAGCAGCCGTGGCAACGATGATGATGGAACAAGCCACCATGGCAATGGCATCCACCGCAGCAGCAGTCGCCACCACAGCATCCACCACCACCGCAGCAGTCGCCGCCGCAGCAGCAACCGTGGCAGCCGTGACCGGCGACGGCCACCTTTTCACCGCCCACAAGGGCGATGCCGACGATCGCGAGGAACATCGCGATGCCCAGAATTAAAGTACGGTTCATCCTCGAATCCTCCAACAAAAAACAGGTACCTTGGCGTAACAAACTCACAACGGTGCCGTCCGACGTTTGCCCCCGCTTGGGACGGCCGCCAAGCGAGGAACCAAAATCCTAGGTCCTATGCTGATCGCGTCTGTCGGCTTAAACGGCTTAGTTAGCCCTGTTTAAGCTTTACCGATTACGCAAACAAACGCGAATAGCTAGGCTAGGACGCTAGGTTAGCACTCATCAACCGGCTGTCAAGCACCTCGGAAAGACTGGAAAGCCTTGGGGCTTTGGGACGGTTGCGAAAACTGTTCCACCAACTGTACCTCACGTTTCTAGCGCCTAGGGCCGGGCGCAAAAAAAGCAGGACCGCGGAAGAGGCCGTGATCCTGCTGAAGATGACCCAAGTAAATTGTTTTACTGCAAGGCTTTAACTCAGACGCCGCACATTGGTCAGAAAGGGCTTTTTGAGAGCGCTTTCTGCGAGCCAATAGGGAAATAGCCCGGGGAGCCGAGATATTTGTGCGGCGAGCGGTTCGGCTATCGAGTCGTCGGAAGACTTGTGTCAGTTCGACCAGCCGATTGTGGTTGACCCGCCGGTTGGTTTGGCGGTTGCTGCCCCTCGGCTGATTGACCGCTATCGCCTTGCTGCAGCAACTGCTGCTTGCGGAGCATGTCTTCGGGGTCTTCAAAATTTAGAACCAAAGGCGGTTGATCTGGAAACACCTTGGTGACCATCCCTGCGATCCGCCAGCCTTCCGATTCTAAGTGCAGAACCCAGATGATGTCGTCGGTGCGTGTATGGCCTTCGCCATCGACAACATCGGTCCAGCTGCTCCACACGTGAGCGCCGTCCTTTTCTGGCGTCACGTATTCGAACTTTCCAACCTTGAATTTGGCCGTCGGACTGCCGGGCGGGGCGACCACCATTTCCATTTCCGTCGTTTTTTGACGGGCCAATGGGGTCAGCATGGCTGCCGCTTGCTTGTCGTTGCCGGTTCGTACGGCTTCAAGGAAATCGAATACGGCCCGATCGGGGCTCGACTTCGCCGTAGATTGCGACGGCTTTGGGGTCGAACTGCCGAGGCCATTTGCCGTGCCGGAATTCGATTGATTGCAACCGACTGCGACGAGGAATAAACCGACAACAGCCCAGCATTTGCCGTCCATGGCGTGCTGCTCCAATTGTACTTTGAGCCTGGAAAACTACTGCGAGTGATTCGCGGGAATAAGACCCGTCTGAGCCGAGCACGATACCTTAAACCTATCGCATAGGCGCAAAACCGTGCGCGGCCGGCAGTGTTGCAAGAAGCGCCTTACAGGTCAAGACAAACCCGCAAAGCAAATGTCGGCCCAAGTTGCTAGCACGGCATGCAGCGAGCCAACATGCTGATGTCGGCCAGGAGCTCGAATTCTTGGACGGCTCGCCTCTCTAGCAACGTCGTTTGCCGTGGGTGGCTGTTGCGCAGGAAGAACACGTACAGCAGTACCGCAAATAAGGCGACTACCAAGCCGAGCAGCACAAAAGTAACCGTGGCGCTAGGGTAACTGCGGTTTCGACGATAGACCGTCGTTTCAGAAATTGGGACATTCAAGATATCGACTGCTGGCTGAGGGGTAGCTCCGAAGGCCCGTCCGGCGGGTTGCGCATGAGGCGTCACAAACGACGCAGTCTTCTGCAGATTAAGTATGGCCGCGACGAACTTCCATTCCGGCCAACCGTCTCGCCAAACCAGCGCTGTGGCAGGAATATGTCCTTCGGCAACCCATTGCAGCATACTGTCGTTGTTGGCAGGACCCAGTCGTTGGCCAGAGGGCAAATGCACATACCAAATTGCATTAGAATTATCGACGGTTCCAACCTGATCGGTGCCAGCCGGCTTTGAATTGTCAGCGACAGTCGATTGTTCGCGAACCAATCGTTGGTCGTGATTTTCGTTCACGATTTCGAGTTCAACCTCAGCCACCTCGACCGCCGGCGCAGCAAATAGAACCATGTCGGCAAGATCGTTCGGGTCGCTGGGCGGCGGAGCGACTGACGGAACCGAATGAGCAATTGGCTGCGAGCCGGAAATCGGTTGCAAGATCCTGTCGGCTGCAGCGTTTGGGCGCGGTCGATCTCCAGAGGGACTCTGTGGTTTGCTGCCGACAGCCGATTCAACATCCGGCGAATTGGCTTCAACGCTTTCCAGCGGAATTATCATTCGCACTCCGCACTTCGGGCACAAGCCTTTCTTGCCGGCCAGAAAGGATTTTACGTGCAGCTTGTGCCCGTTGGTGCAATGGAACTTTATGCCCATGGTCCGCTTTAGCGTGCGTTAGGCACGTCGCTTTTCCATCACGACGCGCTGTCCGCCGTTGAGATATTCGACCCGCGACATGTAATTGCGCATCAGCATGATGCCGCGCCCGCCGGGCCGATGCAAGTTCTCCTCAGTAGTGCAGTCTGGCACGCGGTCCGGATTGAAACCGTGCCCTTCATCGGTAATTTCAACGATCAGATGGTGCGGAGCGACCTTACAGGAAACCTGCACTTGTTTGCTCTGATCGGATCGATTGCCGTGACGAATGGCGTTAACCAGCGCTTCTTCAACGGCCAGGTGAATGCCGAAGATTTCTTGCTTATCCCAGCCGCTCTGCTCGATGCGCCGAATCAATGCGCTTAGCACCTGATGTCCGGCGCCGCGCTCGCTGGGAAGCGTGGCCTCTGTGATCCATGTCCAAGCGGAGTCTTCCGTCATGCGCCTATTCGCTGTTCTGGTTCCGATGCACCCGTCTAATTATATTGCCTTGAGGTCGTTCGAATATGCAAGAGCAGCGGAACCGATCGCGAAACTACTCGTCTATGCTGGCACAGGACGCTACAGAGACGGCCCCTTTGTTCCGGTCGATTTCTGATAATCAACGGCAAGACACTAACGGTTCAGTGGAGTAAAAACGGCTCCGAAACGCCGTTCAGAAAGCCGCCAGGGCGTCGGCTTCGTCGTCTTTGATGTCGAACAGCTTGTTCAGCTTCGTGATGGCGAACACTTCATAGATTTCGGGCCGAATGTTGCTCAGCTTCAAGCGACCGCCGTTCGCCTTCACCTTTTTGTCGAGCGTAATTAGTTTGCCCAGGGCGGCACTAGAAAGAAACTCGACATTCGAGAAATTCAACAGCAGGTTCTTGCGCTTCTCTTGCTCCACGAGCTTGAACATCTCGGTGCCCAGCTCTTGGATGTTCGCTTCATCCAGAATCTTCCGGTCGACGAAGCGCACTACGGTCACTTCGCCCATCTGCGCCACTTCAATTCGCCGGTGTCCGGCCATCGGATGGATCCTTCAAGAGCTGCGGCCGTGAGGAACGAGAAAAACACAAATCCAGAACCGTTATCATATTCTGTCAAGACCCACTGTCAAGCGGATGGCCAGCGGCAAGGGCACACCTCTGTTGAACGGTCCCTAACGCGAACGATGAGCAAGCGGCGAAGCGCTTTTTCAGAGCAAAGCGAACGGGCGCGGATGTCCATTTTTCGGATTCGCGCGTTGCCATTCGACATCGGTGTGTTCGATCCCTGCAACGTTATCGGGCCCGTCTGTTCAGAGAAAAGATCGATCCGCTCGATCGCAACTGCACACGCCCGCGGCCTTTAGATCGGGTTGAACTCGCCTTCGAGAAACGACGGGCACCCGCTTTGCCCCGGTCAGAGTCTGCCTCCAATGTTCGCTGCGGAGTTTGTACATCGTAAACGCACAGCACTTCTTGTCCGGATGCTTTATGACGGTTGCTCGTACTTCAATTCGACCTTGCCGACTGTGTCGATTTTGCTTGCCATGGCTGATGGCGCTCGGTGTTTCAATGCTGCTGGAAGTCCCCGCGTACGCCGAGCCGATCGTGGTCGGTGTTGCCAGTGGTCGTGTGTTTGTGGGCGAAATTGATCGAAAGTCCAATCGTTCCCAGCTCTGGCTCCGCACCGAGCAATCGGGCATCAGCTTACGCCGACCCATTGATTGGGATACCATCGCGGTCGTGCGCTCCGGCGGACGTGAATTGTCTCCTGAAAAACTCCGCACTGAGATAGAGCTGCGTTTGGTGTCTTATGTGCCAGACGACGATCCGTTTGACGATCGTCCTCCAAAGACTGTTCCTCCTGGTGCGGACAAGAACGCCAAGCCTCAACCGAAAGAGTGGCTGCCGGCTCCCGCACCTGAGTCCGCTTCCACAGGTCTTAGACCATTCATTGACGCAGTGCGCGCGAACAATCTGCAAGTCTGTTCGATTTCGATCGATGCTAACGTTGGCCATTGGTACAAAACCGTTGAAGCGAACGGAATTATCCTGCATCTTTACCCGCTCAGCGGCGGCGGAACGGTAGTGCCGATTGATGGCACGCTGGACGTGGAATTGATTGCCTCGGTGCCTGCCGGTTCACTCTTGGGAGTGCCGCTGCCTCGGATCGGCGCTGGACCATCCGTGTGACGCCCGATCAATTCGGCGCCGACGGCGCGATCTTCAAATTGCCGTTTCAGGCAGTTCATCCGGAGTTCGATCTCAACTACGGACCCTGGGGTGTTGTGCATGCGAAACTGAGCGTGCCGGGCAACGGCGCTTTTGAAACGAGCGCATCGATGGTTCGCATTCGCCCGTATAGCGCGGTGCGCGATGAGTCGCAGCAGATTACTGGCCAGCGCTTCTTCGACGTCGAACGAGTGGAACGTTGGGGCCGATAAACGCAGCGCGCAGTAAGCCGCTGTCTGACTTTGCCTATCCGCCCGGTTTCTTCATCGCTAGGCTGTGCAGAATGCAAACGCCGCCGATCGACATTAGCGACCAGCCAATCCACTGCGGCGGGTGAACTACCTTTTTCACGGAGGAAGTCGGCAAGATGGCAGCCATCCCGCTGGTGGCAGTCGATGACGAATGGTTGGCCAAAAACCGCGTCGTTTTCTCGTTCAAAGTGACCGAATCGAGCATCCGAAACTGGAGGCCCAAAAGCAGCAGGAAGATACCCGCCATGAAGAACTGATTGCGATTGAATTCCATGGTCGAAGACCTTCATCGGGTGCCGCCGCCAGGCGCCGTGGAAATAAGCCAAGGCGCGAGAACTAGCGGCGGTCGTCCAGTAGTATCGAACTTCCCCTGCTAGCGTCTTGACCTAAGCCGCCGACCTGACGGATAAGGCAAACTTTCCGGCCAGGCCGATCATACGCTAACCGCCGAATCTACGCCTTACGACGCGCAACACCTGGTCAAAGCCAAATCGCACTTGAACGCACCGCCGGGTTTCGCTACAAGCCCACGTCGTCGCGGTCTGCCGCGACTCTTTTCTTAACGCATTCGCAAGTTATCAGTTATCAGGAGTTTCCCGATGCGCTTTTCCAGCGACATCGTCTTGTTGGCTTGCGCGGCCTTTGCATCGGCGTTCACCGGCTCAACCAGCGCCCAAGCCGCTGAACAGTTCCCGTATACCGCTTATGTCAACTCTAACGACGTTTACATCCGCAGCGGCCCGGGAAAAAACTATTACCCGACTGAAAAACTCGCCAAGGGCGAGACCGTGGAAATCTATCGGCACGATCCCGGCGGTTGGTACGCCATCCGGCCGACGCAAGGCAGCTTCGATTGGGTGCCAGCCGACGCTTTGAAACCGCACGGGGATCGCCTAGCCACGGTCGAGAAAGATCGCACGCTGTGCTTCGTCGGCACACGGTTCAGCAACGCCCGCGATGTGCACCAGGTGCGGCTCGACAAGGGTGAAGAAGTCGAAATTCTCGACGTCAAACAGATTGGCGATGGAGCCGAAGCCAAAGCTTGGTGCCAAATTGCTCCGCCCTCCGGCGAATTCCGCTGGGTATTTGGCAAATTTGTCGATCGCGAACCGTCATCGGGCCTCTCGACCAAAGGAAATGACGATCGTTCCAGCCGAAAGACCGATGCCTTTGACGAGCACGATCCGCCGCCGCGTGCCAGCGATGCCGAAGATCATACGGCCCAGCGATCCGGCTGGACAGCCAAGACGACCGGTGCTTCCGCATCGTCATCAGCCCACGATGCCAATTGGGGATCAAAAGATAGGAAAACGGTCAGCGACGAAACGCCGGCCGCAACCTCGTCTGATCCGTTTCAGACAGAGCTGGATTCCATCGACATTGAGCTGTCGAAGATGGCGTCCGACGACCCATCAACGTGGGAGTGTACCGCTCTACGACGCCGCGCAGAAAATTCGCTGGCGCGATCCGACACGGCGCTGGAGCGTGGCAAAGTGCGGCTAATTTTGAATCGCATTGCGCGAATGGAAGATGTCAAACGCCGCAACGATTTGCTGAGCCAGCCGGGCAACGCCGGTATGATTGCTGCCGCGCGTCCCTCGGTATTGCCGGTCGATCAATCGGGGCGTTACGACAGTATCGGCAAATTGATGCCGGTGGTTTCTTACGCTCAGCGGCCCAACACGCCAAAATTCGCGTTGGTCGACGAAACCAATCAAGTGGTTTCGTTTATCAGCCCTGCTCCGGGCGTGAATCTGCAACCGTACGTCGGTAAAGAAGTGGGCATCAGCGGCCAGCGCGGCTTCATGCCAGAACTGCAAAAGCCGCACGTCACGGCAATGCGAGTTAATGTGATCGACGGCTCGACGCTGCGATGACGTGTAGCGGCCGGACTCAGCCCGGCGATGAAACGCAGACCAAAGCTCTTCCGCTACACTATGGATTTAAGTGCGATTGAGAGGACTTGAACCAGCAACCGAGCACACTTGCCCTAACGGCAAGTGAGCACAAGGCGGTAGTGGCAATCGACTTTGCCACTCCAGTGCGGTTGAGAGGACTTGAACCTCCACGGGATTGCTCCCACAAGCTCCTGAGGCTTGCGCGTCTGCCAGTTCCGCCACAACCGCGTACCAAATTCGGCGATCCGTCCATTTATAGGGTCAAGCACAGGGTCGTTCAAGGGCGACGAACCGCTCGGTTCTTGCCGCATTAATACCGCGGCACGGTCGAATCGATTTGCTGCGACCACGCGTCGATGCCGCCGCTCAAGTTTTGTACTTGCGAATAACCTTGTTCACGCAGCCAGCGGACGACGCGCAGACTGCGGCCGCCGTGATGGCAATGCACCACGATAAGCAGCTCGCGGTACGGTTCAAGTTCGCGCAGCCGATCCGCAATTTCGCTCATCGGCAGCAACTTCGCCCCCGCGATTTTTGCAACGGCGTGTTCATCCGGCTCGCGACAATCGACGAGCAGCAGATCATCGCTGGCGTCAAGTTTTTGCTTCACCGTGAGGCAGTCGATTTCCAAAGGAATGTCAGTCATTCTTATGTGCCGCGTCGCTTGCGACGCGATTGCGGTTTAGCGATCTAACCAGGCTCTTAAACCGCGTTCTCCGCGGCGCATCACGTAATTGTGGTTCCACGCGAACAACCATTTCAAGAGCGGTGCCAAGCGATTTAACCATTTAACTTCTGTGCTCACGTCCCAGTAAATCAGAACTTGGGTGCCGCCGTCGATCTTTTGGAACACAAATCGGCCGCGTCCAACCAAATCGCCGGTGGCATCAAATGTCAACTCTCGCGGCGGGTCCGATTTGGTGATCGTCGTTGTGTAGTACAGGGAATACGGCAGAACGCCCCGTACAGCTCGCTGACCACGAGCCCCCACGCCGCGCGGATTCTCCGGCGTCAGACATTCATAGCTCAAGATGTTGGGCCACCACTGCGGATAGTCTTCTGCGGTGTTGATGGCATCCCACACCCGGCTCACGGGCTGGTTAAACCGCCAAGTCGTGATGAAACTGTACTCGGCCATGATCGTAAAAAAGATAGCCGACTTGCTATGCGTCGTCGATACAATCGCTGCGGTCGTCATACCACGTGAAGTTTCACACCGGCGGCCGACGAAGCTACGAATGACGGAGCGCTGGGCTGTTGCAGGGAGGCGGACGCTAAACCGCGAGCGAACCAGTGGCGAATTGCGCATCGAAGCCTGATTCCTGACTCCAGATCCCTGATGCCTATGCAACGTCTGCCGATGAAATACGCTCGACGCCGCTTGGAGACGTTTCGCGATGAGCATGGCGTGCCGCACATCGTTGCGGGTTCCTGGCGTGCGTCGCTGTATGGCCTGGGCTATCTGCACGCGCTGGACCGGCCCACGCAACTGCTGTTCGCCCGAGCCGTGGCCAGCGGTCGTTCTGCGGAACTGATTGCCGACAAACCGGAGCTGGTGGAGACCGATCGCTTCTTTCGCCGGGCCGGGCTGCAACTGCGGCTCGACGAGGAAGTGCGCCGGCTTGATGACAACACGTTCGGCGATGTGACCGCCTATTGCGAAGGCGTCAACGACGGCATGAAGGAATCGGGCCGCTCGCTGCCCATGTGGGCCACCGGGCTTTCGCCCCTCGCCGTGGAACCAGCAAGCGGTGCTGCTGATTGGCAATTTGCTGAGCTTCGGCGGGCTGGCCGTCGGCCAGCAACAAAACGAACGGCTGCTGGTCGAACTGATTCAAACCGGCGTCGACGACACGCGGCTGCGAGAACTTTTCTCGCCGCTGCTTGGATCGCGTGAATTTCGAACTGCTGCGGCGCGTAAGAATCGCCAGCCAGCTTTCGGACGAAGCGCTGGAACTGATCACCGATCTGCCGCGCCTGGCCGGCAGCAACGCCTGGGCCGTTTCGCCCGTCGCGCAGTGCCACCGGTCACGCTTTGCTGGCGGCCGACCCGCATTTGGAAGTCAATCGCTTGCCGGCCATTTGGTACGAAGCCGTGCTGCAGCTGGAACGACGATTACGTGATGGGCGCCACGCTGCCGGGCTGCCCGCTGTTCGGCGTGGGCCGCACGCGGAATCTGGCCTGGGGCGTGACGTACATGAAGGGCGACACGATCGATTACTTCATCGAAGATTGCCGCCCCGGCGGCATCACCGGCTGGCAATATCGCCGCGGTCAGGAGTGGCGCGATTTCGAGTTGCGCAGCGAAGTGATCGCGCGCAAAGTCGAGATCAGCCCGAGACGCTGCGCGGTTTATCACGAATCCTCAAGGCACGCTGGAAGCTGATCCGAATGGCCGCGGCGCCGGCTATTATTTGTCGTTCAATTGGATCGGCAATCAGCGAGGGGGCTTCGCAATCGATCGGCACCTGGCTCGATGTCGTCCATTGCCGCAACGGCTGCCGACGGGCATGGACATGGCTCGCGAATGCCCGCAGCCGACGCTGAGCTGGGTGTTTGCCGATCGCGAAGGGCACATCGGCATGCAAGGGGGCGGCTGGATTCCCAAACGCAACCCAGCCAACAGCGGCCTGTTGCCGGTGCCGGCGTGGGACGAAGCGCAATCACTGGCGCGGCCGCATCGAGAGCTTATTATCTGCCGCGAATTTACGATCCGCCGGAAGGCTTCGTCGCCACCGCCAACGAAAACATCAATCCGCCCGGCGGGCCGCTGCTGGTCACCATGCCGGTGCCCGATTATCGCAAGCGGCGCATTCGTCGAACGGCTTAGCCAGTTGCCGCACGGCCACGCTCACGCGAAATGCAGGAGCTGCAGTACGACGTCGTGAGCACGCAAGCCCGCGATCTGCTGACAGTGTTTCTGCCGCACTTGCCCCAGGGGCCGATCAAGCAGCGGCTGGCCGACTGGGATTTCAGCTATGCACCCGGCAGCCTGGAAGCCACGCTGTTTACCAAGCTGTATCGCAACGTGCTGCTGGAAATTTTCGGCGAAGCGCGCACGCGAAGGGGGCGGCATCGGCTGGCGGCGGATGCTGTATCTTGGCCTCGCGGTTCGGTTTTTCGATGATGGTGCTCACCTGCATCGATCGGCTTGCTGCTGCAAGAAACTTCTCGCTGGTGGATCGAGCGCGAAAAAGGGGAAATGATTCGCCGCGCCGCCGAAAAACTGGCCACCGAGCCCGACATGCCTTGGGGCGAGTTCAATTCGTTCCATTTCATGAATCGCTTCATTCGCGACCGGAGGGTGGGCCGCTACCTTGGCTTCCATACTCACGAAATGCCCATGCCCGGCTGCCATGCCACGCCGTTTCAAGGGCATCTGCTTGACCACGTCGACTCGGGAAACCACCTTTGCGCCGTCGTATCACTTCGTGACCGATCTGGGCACCGACGAAGCCTGGACCAATTTGCCCGGCGGCCCTAGCGAAAGCCGCTTCTCGGCTTTCTACAAAACCGACATCGCCCGCTGGCAAACTGGCACGTACAAACGGCTGGCTTTGCAGTAGGCGATAAGTAGTAAGCGGTAGGCGGCACATGAGGGTTAGGAGTCAGAAGCCAGGAGTCAATAAATTCCGAGCCGAGAGCGTAATCGACCAGAGTGCTTGAACGGGTTAGAGGTACTTGTCTCCCTCTCCCCGCCGCGGGAGAGGGTTGGGGTGAGGGGGAACAGGGCTCGGTGGTCAGCGACCAGTTACATATCAAACCTTCTGTCCTCTGCTTTCTGCTTTCAACTTTCTGTCCGACAAAATATTGCCAGGCGACAAAACTTCGCACCAAACCTTGGCATTTCCCGCACAGCCGACCCGAATTATGTCGCGTTCCCAGGGGGCCCCATTTTTTCGCGACAAAACTCGCCGAGTTTTGCACATCACCGGCGCCATTTCGTTCGAGAATTCCCCAAGCACGGCCGCGATGATCGAAAAAACGCTCCTCATATTGTCGTTCCCCCTTCATTTTCACGTCTCCCACTCGCGTTAACTCTGTTCCGACCCAACCTTTGCAGTATTGCGCTGCGAACAACAAAATTCCCCGTCTTCATCACCCTCCTAGAGAGGGGGTTTGTCAGCGAGTCAGGAGCCAGCGGTCAGGAAGTCAGCGTGTCGATTTGATCGGAACCGCATACCGCTTACTATTTCTCAATTTCCAAAGATCGTCGCCGGGAACATCAGGGTTCCGCCGTGTAATATAATGTACAAAAGTTTCGTATGTCAAGAGCCTGATTTGGCCACGTTGAGCACGTCGGTTTTTCACCATCGATCCTGTGTGGCACGCCATGAGTCCTCGAAGGGCGTGAAGCCGCCATCGCACCCGATTCCGAAGACAACGCCTCGGAATTCTCCACGAAAGAGTCGTAGTTGCCATCTTGGCTTAGCGAACTCCCTCCGCAACAATTTTGGGGGTTACAACCACGTAGAGCGTATTTTGCAGATTCCGATCGGGCTGCGTTGCGATCAACAGTGAGTGACCATCTGGAATTTCGGAACTAATGTCGATCATGCAGCGGTTGATTTGCGGCACTTGCACTTCGACCGGCTCAGCGGCTGCCACGCTGGTTTTGACACGTGCCTTTTCCACGTCACCGATTCCGCACAGGGTGATGCGAGAATCAAGCCGAATCAACTTTCGATCGCGTTTGACGATCGATCGCAATTGAAGTCTCGTGCCTTCGGAGACGATCGAAATCTTGGGCGACAGCACGCCCGGCGATTGTTCTCGAATGCCTACCACGAATGGCCGTTGCGAGAGATCTGCAATCGTGGCCGATTCGCCGTTGAATGTGGTGATCTTCGGCGCTTGCAAGATATTTGTGCTGGTGGACATTTGAGCTTCGTCGATAAGCGCCTGCGCTTTTGCGGAGTCGACCACTGCATACACCACGGGCACAAACTGCTCCACACGCGCCGAAGCGCGGAATGTCGCTTGTTCTGCTGAGGAATCGACGAGCTGGGTTTCCTCGTCAGAAGTGAGCGGAGCGACATCGCGCCACGGTATATCGATTTTCGAATTGGTGGCCAGCATGGGCGTGATGAAGCGGCACTCAACGCTAACTTGCGTCAGCCCGCCTTGTTCCCAGGCGCACAACACTCGGGCAAATTCGGCATGCCGCTGCCGAGTTGCAGTAACGTGAAGTTGCTCGCCGTCTATTTTGTATTGCGGCGCCGGTTCGACCTCGTCGGCCGCTGAACTTTGAGCAACGTCGAGTTTCTCGCCGGGAGTCATCTTCGATTCTGGCCTTGGCTTGGCCGCCAGTGATGGGCGTTGTTGAAGTTCCCAGAGAAGACTGAGGTCCAAATTGGTTCGCGCGTCCACCAGCGTGCGTTGCTCGCCTGCAATGCTCGCCAGCACGGCGTGCAAGTCGTAGTCACGAGCGATTCGTGTGATATCGGCTCGTTCGTCGGACGAAGAATGGATCGCATCACCAGACTCGGACTGTTCGAACGCCAGCGAAAACAGTGGCTTGGGGGCAGGATTCTCCGGCGGTGAATTCGACTTGGCATCCGTCCAGCCACAGTATGCCAGCAGCACAGTTGCCGTTCCGATCGTCAGTGAATGCCAGCGCCGCGCCACCAGTGCCGCGCGCAGGAGCGCACGTAATCGCGCGGCGATGGCACGCCGGCGAAACACAGACGAGAGAATCGCTAACATCGATGCTGGCACGCGCACCTGCCAGTAACCGGGGCTCGCAGTGCGCTGGGCCAGCGTCAACAGCAAATCGCCGTAATTGCAACTCGATTGGCCGCTGAGCTGCCGAATCACAAACGCATCGCACGCCTGTTCGCGCAGGCTGCCAAACCGCGAAGCCGCCACCCAATACACGGGATTCCACCAGTGCACGGCACGGACCAGCACGAGGGCCCAATTGATCGCCACATCACAGCGGCGCAGCGTGCGCCAATTCGTGTAGCATAATCATTTGCAGCTGTTCGTCGGCTAACTTTAGCACGTCGTTCGGCAACAAGAGCCGTGGATGAAATACGCTCATCACCGCCGGCTGGCGGACGCCGTCAAAGATGACGATAGGAATCTCTCGCCGTACACCGGCCAGATTAGAAGACTTTTTCCAAAGCTCAAGCACTCGCTCGTCGTGGCAGATCGGAGAGTAGTTCACCTTGCGCGAGAATCGCCAGTTCGAGAACATTGTCGACAACAAGACAAACGCCGCACCGCACGGCCAGGCCACAAGCAGCGAATAGCCAAGCAAAGCGTCCCACGGAATTTCTGGTTCGCTTTGCAAAGCGGCTGTGGATTGAGTCGAACTTTTGGCGTTCGATCCCGAGTTAGCACTTGCATTAGTCACGACTTTCGTTTCAGGCTCCGCAGTCCGGGGGCGGCTCATCCACTCTTCGATCGTCGCCGGTTTACTCGCGGCATATCGCGGGTTCGAACCGACGCCGTCGGAAAATACGTTTTGCAAACTAAAAGAACTCCCGGCGCTTATCGGCAACACGAGCCGCACTAAGACTAGAGCCCACAGTAGGCTCATTTGGGTCGCCGTCAGCCAGCGTCGGCCCAGCAAATTCACCACCAGCACAATGGCCGCGAGCAATAGTGCGGAAGCGGTTGTTAAAACTAAAAACGCGGGTCCCCAATCGCTGAAGTCGTACAGTGAATCGATAACCGATTTAATCATGATTGAGCTTCCTGCTCTTTAAGAATGCGACGAAGTTCAGAAATCTCTTCTGCCGTCAATTTTGAATTTCGCATGAAGAAGGCCAGCAGCGAGGCCGGTTCCCCCTCGAACACGCGCTCTAAAAACGATCGACCTGCCTGCCGCACACAATCGGTACGCCGCGTGCGCGAACGGTAAACGTAACGATTACCCTGCGATTCGTACGTGAGCACGTTCTTCTTGACCAGCCGGTGCAGCATGGTCTTGATGGTCGCAGGTGCCCAATCGTTCTGCACTTGCAATTGTGCCACGACCTCTTGTGCCGTGAGCGGCTGGGCATCCCACACCACGTTCATCACTTGCCATTCGGCATCGGAAATGGAAACATCCGGCATCGGAATTCCTCCCTGAATTGATTACGCGTGTAAATAATTACATTTGTAAGCGGAGTCAAGGTGAGTTTTTGCCGCTGGGCCGAGGGGCAGCTTGGGTCGGAAAGCAACTAATCACGGGATACCGGCCACTTACGCCCCCTCACCCCGGGCCTCTCCTCAGCGGGGAGATGGAGATTCCCAACCGACACGGTCGGGCTATCCCGGCGCACAGGGACCGAGCCCTAAACCCTGACCACTTTTCCTCCCACCTCACCCTACCCTCTCCAAGGGGAGAGGAAGTGTCACTACGCCGCGTCTTCTTGTTTTACGCCGGTGATCGCTAACAGAAACCGTTCCATGCTCGGGCAGCGGTCATCGGGGTTGTTCACCAGACACCACATGATGGCTTTGGCAAGCTGCTCGTTGATTTTCGGTCGGCGCTCGCGGATGTCGATTGGCGGGGCTAAATCGTGTTCCAGAGCGGCGCGGCCGTCGATACCGCGCGGCCAGGGCAACTCGAACGTCATCACTTCGTAGGCGGTGACGCCGAAGGCGAATACATCGACACGCTGGTCGGTCTTCTTGCGGCGCACGATTTCCGGCGACATGTAGTTCGGCGTGCCCGTGCGATTGCCGGGCTGCTGGAATTCGGGCTTTGCCGGCAGCGTGAGACCGAAATCGATGAGCGTGCAGCGATCGAACTGCGGCGAGACCATGAAATTTCGCGGGCAAATATCGCGATGGATGAAGCCTGCTTTGTGCAGGGCGCCAATCGCCTCGGCCATGCTGCGGATGATAAACAGCCGCTTGCCGTTCAACTGCGGGCTGCGACTCATCAGCAAAGAATTCAGTCCCGGGCCTTCCAGATACTCCAGCACGATGAACTGTTTGTTGTCGTTTGAGGTGCCGTGCCCGAGGGTTTTTACGATATGGGGATGATTGATGCCTGCCCAATTTCGGCTTCGCTCGGCTTGCCGAGGTTTTTGAAGCGACTTTCGACGATGCTTACTTTCTCGGGATCAAGAATTTTCAAGCCCACGATTTTGCCGGTTTTCCGATCGCGGGCTTTGAAAAAGCTCGACATGGTGCCGGAGATGGTTTCGCGCAGCAGTTCGTAGCGGGCATCAAGATCGACCTTGCTGGAGAGGAGCGATAAAAAATTGTCGAACAATCCCATAGCGATCCACTGTAAATGGGCCGCCGCAAGCAGGCAAGGCGGAAAGCGTAGGCGGTAGGCAGGCGCTAGGCAGAAAGAAGAATGTTGTATGAGGCGTCTCCCGTCGCCGATTGGCTAACCCCACCGATGCATCGGCGATGGGAGTCGCCTCCTACAAGCGTGGTGGTCCGAACAAGGATTCCGTTACCGTGGCAACGGCTTTTCACGTGGGTTGGGACTTCCTTCAGGCGAAGAGGCAGCGGCTCCGCGGTCTAAGGTGACGAACGTGCTGCCGCCGAGGGCCTTGGCGTGATACATGGCGGCATCGGCGCGGGCGACCAATTCATCGGCCGAAAGTGCGCCGTCGCTGGCCATGACAATTCCGATACTGGCCTCCACGTTCACCGCAGTGGCAGTCGGTCCATCGGTGCTCAGCGAAGCTTGCAATCGCTCGATGATGCGCTCTGCGACGTGGACCGCATCTTCGGGCCGTTCCAAATCGTCGAGGAGGATGGTGAATTCATCACCATCGCGGCGAGCCACCATGTCTTGCGGCCGAACCGCCTCGACCAGCCGCTGCGCAGCGGCAACCAAGACCCGATCGCCTTGCAAATGGCCGAAGTGGTCGTTCACGTCTTTGAACCGGTCGAGATCGACGAACAGCACTGCGAAATGATAACTCGAACGGCCGGCTCGATCGATGGCTCGCTCCAGCCGCCGCTGGAACAACCGGCGATTTGCCAGCCGAGTTAACGGATCGTGGAAGGCGTCGTCCAAGGCATCGCGGACGGCGAAATCATCGGCGGGATGTGAATTGCCCACGGCACGTGCCGCGACGATAAACTTTGCGACTTCGTCTCCCAAAGCGAACAGCTGGAGTTCGACGTCATGCTGCATAAAAGTTTCTCGATCAATGGCGCGCACCCGCAGAGGCACTATGGCATCGGCGCCAGCCTGCGAAATCGTTGCCGCGCCGAGCTCTGGGAACACGTGCGAAACGGAAATTGCGCTTGGTGTTGCGTCTGATTTTGCGACCCAGCGCCAAGCCGGGGTGTTGATTGGATCGATCGTGCCGGCGCGGGCGTCAAAGAGAAACAATGCTTCTGGAAGCGCATTCAGCGCCGCGCGAATTAGCTGCGGACGGTTTTCGTTTCGCGAGTTTGTTGCAATCTCATTGTCCGCGGCCGATGTATTCATAGAACACATGGTGATAGGTCTGTCAGAATTACATGGCTGCTAATCACGATTCCCATCAACCGGTGAATCACTATTCATTGTGTCCCAGCGTCGCAGATATGGACTTACGATTGAGCAATTATAATCGAATTTGCAGCACCATTCCCACAACAGGGGCGACATTCTTTGTTCGGCGGTCGCAGATTCCTTCCGCAGCAACGTAGAAACGCCGCTATGGCTGGGAAAAACGTCGGGCTTGATCGACGATGTCGAGCCCAATCATTTCATTCCAAGCAGTAATTAGGCGACGAAAGATTTCGCCCGGCTGACCGCCGCCGATTGATTGGCCATTGAACCGCGTCACCGGCAGCAGACAATTTGGCGTGCTGGTAAGCAGCACTTCTTCGGTCGTGGCCAATTCTGCCGGGAAAATTTGACGTTCAATGAATGGCAATTCCAATCGCCCAGCCAGTTCGATCAGTACTTGCAAGCTGATGCCTGGCAGCACTTGCGTTCGCGGCGGCGAAACCAAACCCTCTTTCGCGAGCCACAAGACGACATTGGCCGTCGACGTTTCGGACACAAATCCATGTTCATCCAAAAGCACGGCGCGAGCGCCGGGATAGTTTGCTGCCGCTTGCTTATCGGCCAGATAATAGTGCATCCGGCTGCGGCATTTCAATTCCGGCGGCCAACATGCCGCCGGCACCTGCTGCACGCCGGTGGTTGCCAACGACACGCCGTTGTCATAAGCCCGAGCCCACAGGTGAAATGGCAACCGATAGGTGTGCAAGCCGACTGTCGGTCCTGCCTGATGTCCTTCGGCGAGCGCCGAATACGGGCCTGGCGTGATAAAGATCGACAGACCTAGATCGTCATCCGCCTCGATGAGCGCACGATTATTGGCCACTAGCCGCTGAGAAATATCGGCCAGGTCGCAAAGACTTTCGCGTGGCTGAATGCTGGCGACCTCCAGCGAATGACGGAGCCGCGCTAAATGTTTGGGCAACCGAAAAATCTCGCCGCGAAAGGTGCGCAGCTGCTCGGTGACCGTGGCGCCAAGCACGAACCCGGCGTCATAAACCGGAACAACGGCCTGCGAGGCAGGAATTAGTTGGCCGTTGAGATAAGCAAGTGGTTCGGACAAAGCAGAAGGCAAAAGGCAGAAGGCAGAAATAGACAGCGCCCTGATATGCCGGACGCGGTCTTAAACATCAACGCTAATTGCAGATTGCGAAATTGACCGCAATTTGTCAACCGTTAATTATCCATGGTCCGTTTGCCGGCCCTTTTCTGCCTTCTGCTTTCTGCCTTCAATCCGACAGCCCCACATACGGCCGCATCTGCGCCACGATGCCGGGGTTGTAGAAGTAATTCGCCCAGTTGTGTTGTTTGCCGACGACGCAGCACATGTTCAATTCGCGGAGCTTGCTGCGATTTTCGCCCAACGGGCCAACGGCGAAGGTGTACCCCAGGGCCTCGGGCCGACTACAGGGATCGATCACGCCATATCGCTTCAACGCCCGATCGCAGGTGTTGTTGAACGACAACATGCGATCGACGACGACCAGCGCCTGCCCGTGCGGACGGCCAATCGCCAGCCAATCGTTATTCACTGCCGGTGCGATCAGAACGGTCTGCATCGGCGCTCGCGGCTTGGCAGGCTCGGGCAAAGCGTGTCCAAACAGCGAGCCGCCACCAAGAATATGCAGCGCGCCGGTCACGATGCGGGCCCCAAAACTGTAACCGATAAAATCGACCGGCACACGCGGATCGATCTGGTTCACGAGCCAGCCGAGATAGTAACCATCGATATTGGTTCGCCGGGCCTTCACCCGGGCGTCTTCCCGCAAGCCGCGAATCGGCGAAGATGGCCAGGAAAAAATAACGAAGCGAATTGGGTGGTCGCCCGAGACGCCATAAGTCAATTGCCGGTAGACGCTCAATCCTTGCGACTGCGTTTCTCCCGCTTCCATGCGGTTGCCATGCACCCAAAACACCGTTGGCATCGACGGCCCTTGCGCTGCCAAGAATGCTTCGAGCGATGAGCTGTTCCACTGATGGCCGTCGTAATCGTACCGCCAGACGTCGGGCCGTGGCGACGATTCACAATCGAGACAGCCCAGCCCGCGCGTGCTAACAACCCACACTTCATCGGTCGTCCGCGGCAGGCAGACCTTGGCCGCATGGTTGCACGGCGCCGACTCTTTGACGCAGGGCTTCGCCGAATCGGTGCGCGCGCTGTAAAAGGCGAGCACCACGGCGTGATAATTGAGACGACGATCGCGGCAATCGTCTTGAGCGTGTTGCGCCGCGAGCGTAGCGGTTGGCGGGGAAGTCGCATATCCAGAATATCCGTCTAAATCGACACCATCGGCGCGCCATACGCGCGGGTTCCTTCAGCGGTGCGCGAAGCTGGATGGCATTGGAAAAACATACCACCTGTTCTGTGTACAGGCGTTGCGAAAAAGAAATGTGTTGCAAAAAAAAATCCTGAGCGTTGCGGTTGCACATCACGCCGCGTGGTGTAGAGTTGCTCGACCCAGTGTTTCCCGATCGTCGCCCCCCGATTCCGTTTTGTATTGGAGAGACAGCCATGAAGAGGCTACTGATTTTGACAGTGCTGACGGCCCTGACGGCTGCAACAGCTGGCTGCTGCGGCCTGGGTGGTTGCTTCGGCCGGCGCGACAACTGCGCTCCAGAATGCGGCCCCTGCAACGAGTGTGGCGCTGGCGGTTGCGACGCCTGTGGAGCTGGAGCGGTAAGCGCTCCGGTCATCACGGCTCCGCCCGTCGTGACGCCCGGCCCGGCTTACAGCACCGGCTATTTGCCGCGGTAACCATCGACGGTTGGACGTGAGTGCCATGCGATCGGCAATGTCATGCCAGCGATAATTTTTTCGCTGGGATGCAGCCATGCTGCAACATTGCACCGATTTGCGTTGAGCGCTTACGTCAAGACCGTACTGCTGGATCCGCGCTGAACCAACGCCTCGCGCTAACGGACAACGTCTCCGCTGCGAGCCCGCCATTCCATCCTGAATTCGGCGGCGCTCGCAGTGCCAAGCGGCGTTTGTTGCCCAGCGCGAGTGCCGACGACTGTCGATGCTGACCGCTGTACGGTTCTGGTGCAACCGTGCCCTACCTCTGCACCCAGGGGCCGGTTATGCTCAAGGATATGGAGCACGCCGCTGAAACGCCTGACGCATCTGCGCTTCGCGAATCTGCGCCCGGTTTGGGCGTTGCGCAAATCGTCTTGAAGCCGCGCAAGGCCCAGCCGTTCTTCGGCCGGCATCCGTGGGTGCTGGAAAGTGCGATTGGAAGAGTTGAAGGCGCGCTGGCCGATGGCGACATCGTCGATCTTGTCTCCGAGAACGGCAAATTCATCGCTCGTGGGCTCTTTAACAGCCGCAGCCGCTTGCGCGTCCGGCTGTACACTTGGGACCCCGGCGAACTGCTTGATGCCGCATTTTTTTGTCGCCGCCTGGAAGCCGCGATCGATTTGCGTCGAAATTTGGGCTATACCGATCCGAAAGGCGCTGCACGATTGGTGTTCAGCGAAGCCGATGGGCTCAGCGGGCTGATTGTCGATCGCTATGGTGAATATCTGGCCGTGCAAACCACGTCGCTGGCCATCAACAAACGACTTGAGCAACTCGTGCCGATCTTGACCGATTTGCTGCATCCGCGCGGCATCGTGCTCCGTCAGGAACAGGGAGCGGTGAAGCTGGAAGGCATGCCGCATGAAGAAGATCGCCACTGGGGCGAGCTGCCCCAGGGGCCGGTGTTCATTGAAGAGCACGGCCTGCGCTACGGCGTCGACTTGCGGGAAGGGCACAAGACCGGGTTCTATCTCGATCAGCGCGACAATCGCCGGGTGGCCGCCGAGTTTGTACGCGACCGCAAGGTGCTCGATGTGTTTTGCTACAGCGGCGGTTTTGCACTGAATGCCGTGAAGCACGGTGGCGCCGGCGGCGTGCTGTGCGTCGATTCCAGCGAAAAAGCTATTGCTCTGGCTCGAGCCAACGCGGAACTGAATGGCATCGCGAATTTACATTTTCACGTGGGCGATGGTTTCCGCACGCTGGAGGAAATGGTCGCCTCGCGTCAGCGGTTCGGCACGGTCATTCTCGATCCGCCGAAATTCGCCCGCAGCCGCACAGCCGTCGGCGACGCGCTAATGGCCTACCACCGCATCAACCGGCTGGCGGTCGATCTGCTGGAGCCGGGCGGGTTTTTGATCACGTGCAGTTGTTCCGGCCATGTGATGCGCGAAGATTTTCTGCACATGCTAGCCGGCGTGGCGCAGCGGAGCCGGCGCGATATTCAAATCCTGCAGCAGCGCGGCGCGTTGTCGGATCATCCGGTCAGCGCGACTTGCTTAGAGAGTGATTACCTAAAATGCTTTATCTGTCGAGTCGTGTGATGCATCGCGAAAATTGCTGAGCAAGCTGAGCCGCTCCACGATATAATGTGCGACAAGAGCGGTCTTAGTTCCGCCTTCCGACTTCTGCATTCAGCACCGCTATGTCGACTTACCCCAAGGTTGCCCAACTCAAGGATACGGCTGCCTTGCGTGCGCGGCTAGCGGAATTGGGCACGGAGTTGCCGATCGACGATGCTGTGCTCACCGCTGCCGCTGGTTCGCCGCTGGCGCAGCCGATTGAGATCGGTGGATTTCGTATTGGCAATCGTTGGTGCATCCATCCGATGGAAGGTTGGGACGCGAACCGCGATGGCTCGCCTTCGCCACACACGCTTCGACGCTGGAAGCATTTTGGGCTGAGCGGCGCGAAATGGATTTGGGGTGGCGAAGCCGCGGCAGTGCAACCGGAAGGGCGAGCCAACCCGAATCAAACGCTGGCCATTTCGAGCAATCGGGCCGGTTTGGCGGCGCTGCTGAAAACATGCCGCGAAGCTCATCGCGGATCGTACAGCAGCGACGACGATTTGTTCGTTGGCTTACAGCTAACGCATTCCGGTCGATTTTCCAGGCCGAACAATAAACGGCTGGAACCGCGTATCGCGTATCATCATCCGCTGTTGGATGCCAAATTCGGCATTGATCCAAGCAACAATTCCGTGGTCTGGACCGATGAAGACTTGGAACGGCTCATTGACTCGTTCGTCGCCGCAGCGGGCCTGGCTCGCGAAGTTGGTTATCAGTTTGTCGATGTGAAAGCCTGTCATGGATACTTGCTGCACGAATTTCTCAGCGCCCGTGTTCGGCCCGGCCGTTTCGGCGGCGACTTGGATGGCCGCACGCGGCTGATGTTTACGATCATCGGTCGCATCCGTGATCAGTATCCCGATTTGATGGTCGTCGTGCGTCTTAGCATCTTCGACACGCTGCCGTACAAAACCAGCCGCGAAATCGGCGAGCCACTGGAATATAAGTATCTGCTGCCTTACGAGTACGGTTTTGGCGTCGATCAGCACGACCCGTTGAAATTCGATCTCACCGAACCCTTCGAGCTGCTGCGCAAGCTGAAGGCGGCCGGCGTGGCGGCGGTGAATTTGTCGTGCGGCAGTCCGTATTACAATCCGCACATTCAGCGACCGGCAATTTTCCCCCCGAGCGATGGCTACCAGCCGCCGGAAGATCCGCTGGTAGGCGTGACGCGGCAAATTCACGCAGCGCGGCAGTGCAAACAGGCCGTGCCGGAGCTGCCGATGGTTGGCACAGGCTATTCGTATCTGCAAGATTTCGTGCCACATGTGGCGCAGGCCGTGGTACGTGCCGGTTGGATCGATGCGGTGGGCCTGGGCCGCATGGTGCTGTCGTATCCCGAGCTGCCGGTCGAATCGCTGGGCACCGGCAAACTCGCGCAAAAAAATCTGTCGTACGTTCAGTGATTGCACCACGGCGCCGCGGAACGGCATTATCTCCGGCTGCTTCCCGCTCGATCCGTATTACAAAGCACTGCCAGAAGCCGCGGCACTAAAGGAAATCAAGGATAAAGATTAGCCGGAATCATGCGGCGACAGCCGCGCTCGGACTGTGCCACCGTGCACACCAAGAGTGCAGCGTCTCCGGTGGCAAGAATGCCAGGTTCGCCACCATCATCAGCACAGCAAAACTGACCGATCCGCTGATCAGCGCCAAGCCGGGCCAAATGATAACACCGAGCACGAGCAGAATAGGTCGCGCCAGCGAATTCCAAATCAACAGGGCGAAACTGAACTCGTACAGCACAATGGCATGCGTGAAGAAATTGACCAGATACTCGAACGCCTGGCCAATACCCATGTCGTTCAGCGCACGGTTGATGAACGTCAAATCAACGAGTCGCGATTCTGATTTGGCCATCATCCACCACACCGCTGTCCCCTGCCACCAGGTTGGTTCGCGCAACTGCGCCATGGCCATTGCGAAGTAAATGAGAGCCAAATGCACTTGCATCAACCGAATGGCCACCGTGGTAGAGCTGGAAAGCGGCATATCGTGCGGCGGACTAGACGTGGGTAAGCCTTGCTTCTCCGCATTTCGTTTTCGAAGCCATGCATCGAACGAGAAATAGGCTCCCGATGGCCCGATGCACAGATAAAACATCAGTATGACGAGAATGGCATCGACTGGCCGAGACAACATCGGCGCACGTTGCACAAATGAAAGCACAAACAAGAAGGCCGTGATCGTGCTGATCCGCGAGAACACACCCACGATCATCAGCACAACAGTCACTAGCCCCAAACCATAAACCAACCACAGAGCCGAGGCACTATCGGTCAGGTCGACGATCGAGAATGCAAACCGCTCGAAATTCAACTCGTCCTTGCGAAATTGTCGAACCATTTCAGCCGGCAGCAAACTGTTTGGTCCAAACCACGTTTGCAGATCCGTATACATGCCAAGATACCACCACAGAGCCACCAAGCCCGTGAGAATGCGGAGGAGCGACAACACAATGGCATCACTCGGAGTGAACCAAAAACGGGTCCAGCCGCTTCCGAATCGATTTACAAGAGTGCTTGAATAGCCGGCCATGATGGTGTGATGATTGCGGTAATCTCGCCAAAACACTGACTACGGTGATGGTTTTGGTGAATCAGGAGCCGTCGAACTCGGCGAGATTACTTTCGACGAATCGAAGTTGGGCACATCGCCTTGCAATTTGATCGGCTGGGGTGGTGGCGGGCGATTTTTCGACGATGGACCGGCGCCACTTTGGTCGCTGGCTCCCTCTTTCGCTGATCCTGATTTACGGTTGGGATGCGATGGCGTCGGATTCGTCACCGGCGCTACATCGCGTGCCTCTTGCCCTTTGACCTGAACCTGAGGCTGATCGCTGCTGTTCAGCGTGACCGAGATTGTGGCCAAATTCGTCAATGTTCGCGGATTTCTCGGGTCGCGCTGTCCGGGGTCGCTGCTTGCCACATCGGCCATGCTGAGCGGCGTGTGTCGCCGAACGCGGAAGATGACTTCCTTCACGCCTGCATCTTTCAACTGTTTCAAGATCGCGCCACCAACGTGATAGGCGATAGTCGTGTCGGGCGCTTCAGCGTCGATTTCGGGCGCGGCCCGAGCCGCTAATGCCTGATAACGCTCCAGCCGTTCTCCGCGGGCATCTTTCGGCTGGAGCGGCTTGGTTTCGGTATGACCATCTGCAAACACTAAGTCCGTCTCGACAGAATAATCACCATCGAATTGACCATTCGTTAGCCGGTAAGCGTGCGGCAGGTCCAACCACAGCGCGCTGATATACTGATATAAAATGGGCGCTCGCTTAATACGTGCGAGCAGCTCGGATCGACCCATACCGGTACCGGTCGTTAAACTCAGAGTAATGCCAAGCAGATGGATAATTAGCCACAGCGAAACCAGTCCGCGCACAACTTCGCCTGGCATCTTGGCGGCTGGCAGCGCACCTGGTTTCGGTGTGGATTTTGAGGACGACGCGGAACTCATTGGATCCGAATCAAGGAAGTTGGTCGTCCATGACGGGCTGTTTTGGGTAATGTTGACGCCCAGCCGCTCGATAGACTGAATCGACTGAAAAACCCTGCGGCTGGAACCTCACTGCTTCGCCTTGCGTAAACCTTACACACAGCAAGAAGATCAGACCCTGTGCGGGAAGCTCTGCCCGCACAACCGTTATGTTACAGTTTCTCGATGGCCGACGCGATCATTTGGCGATGTTGATTGTGGGAGAGTAAGCGGCAACTAGCAATTAGCGACTAGCAATAGCCGGATGTGCGAATGCGCTGGTTTTTAATATTTTTATTGATGGTGCTCGTTGCAGACGCTGCTGGAAATGCCGCGGCGCACGACGTTTACGTCAACAACACGGCCGGCGATGATCTGTTCGACGGCAGTGCGCCGACCAGCGCCGATCATGGTCACGGCCCGTTCCGCACACTTACGCGGGCATTAAAATCTGCTATCTCCGGCGATCGTATCGTTCTGGCCAAGACGGACGAACCGTACCGTGAAAGCGTTAGCCTAGTTGGCAGCCGATACAGCGGCACCGCGTATCAGCCGTTCACGATTGATGGGCAGGGCGCCACATTTGATGGCACACGCCCGGTGCCCCCTGAAGCCTGGGAATTCGTGAGCGGTGACGTGTTTTGTTTCCAGCCCGAGAAGAAACAATTTCAGCAACTGTATTTCGACGGCGCACCGGCGCTGCGGCACCCTTCTCCAAGCCAGATCGGCCGGTTGCCCGAACTTGAACCGCGAGAATGGGCGCTGGTTGACGGCTGGATATATTTCCGCGTCGACCACGGCAACTTGCCGCAGCAGTACCCGCTCAGTTACTCCTATCTCCAGAATGCCTTCACGCTGTACAAAGTAAACAACGTGGTGATCAACGATGTCCTGGTTCAAGGCTACGTGATCGATGGCATCAATCTGCACGACGCCCACGGACCATGCACGCTAAATGGAGTCAACTGCCGCGGCAACGGCCGCAGCGGTGTGGCGGTGGTGAGCGATTCGCAGGCCGATTTGCATGCTTGCCTGATCGGAGACAACGGCCAGTGCCAGGTGCTGGTCGATACGTATAGCGATTGCAATTTGCTGAACTGCGAAATCATTGGCAATACCGGCCCGGCGTACGAAGTGCGTCAAAGTTCCAAGCTGCTCATCGACGGCAAGCCGGCGGAAGGCAACTCGACCGGCGCCACTGGCCATTAACCGCGGAGTTGTGCGGACAGACAGGCGCGGCAAACACGGTCGGCACTCATAAGATCGTGGCAGCTTGCGACTGGATTTTCGGGCGATTTCCCGTGGCTTCATTCGCCGGCGTTTGATCGTCGTCGGATTCTTCTTCGTCGACAACTTCCTCAGCTTCGTGCAGCACTTCCGACATTTCGCGGCGGCTGGCCAGATAAACGCCTGCGCCGATCATTGCAATCACCACGGTGATCAAGCGATAGCCAAGCGCCACGACGAACCCGGCACTGGCAACGACCGGCACGGAATGGGGCACATGCTGATAGAGAAACTCGACGGTCACTTCGAACGTCCCCAAGCCGTTCGGTGCCAGTGGGACAGCCCCCGTGGCCATCGCCAAGGGTACGATCACGAAATGGGCTCCCAGCGATGGTGCGTCGCCCAAAACGCCGCGGGCAATCAGCCACACGCCCATGGAATTAAGCGCATGGACAACGATGCTCATGGCGATCGCCAAGACCAAAACCCACGCGCGGCTGTAATATAATCGGTTGGCTCGGTTGATACGTTCGATGATGTGCCCCACGCGCGGCAAAGCGTGTAATCGACGCGCAATGAGACCATGAGAGAATCCTGGTAACGACGCAATAATCAAGGCCGCAGTGCCGAGGCCAGTACACCAAAAAACAATTTGGCAAACCACTCTCACCTGATCGGAATTCGATCGCCACATGCCGGTGACAAAAATGGCCGCGGTTCCTACCAGAAACAATGCGTACAGTCCAATCAAGCGATCGACCACGACTGTCACAGCCGCTTCTGCACGGCGACCATGACAGGTACGAGCTAGAAACACGGCTTTGAACAAATCGCCCCCCACACTTCCGGGCGAAATAAAATTCAGTAGATAGCCGAGGAAACCTAGCCGCAACGCATCGCGCACTCGAAACGGAATATCTAGCGCCCTCACTAGGTACATCCACCGGATCATGGTCAGCACGACCGCGACGAAACACAAAACGGCGGCCAGAGCCAACAAGTCCCAATGCTTGGGCTGATCGCGCAGCTTCGCAAAGCTGTCGTTGCGCGTGGCATCGACTACTAGCCAGGTAATGATCGCCAGCGGCACGGCCCACCGCAGCAGTTTGAACAGGATTTTTTTCAAAGGCAGTCGTCCAAAGTATCGTGATCAGGGGCCAGAGGGAACTTGACAAGCTCAAACTGCGTCGGATAGTGTTTCTTGTTCGTCCAAAATGTTCGCCGACCCGGTTGTTCCACCCGTCTTGGGAATAAAACACCTGGGGGATTAGCTCAGTTGGGAGAGCGCTTGCATGGCATGCAAGAGGTCAGGGGTTCAAGTCCCCTATCCTCCACTTTCGGCAGTATTCTACAGTTTACCTAGCCGGGCCAAAATGGTCCCGCGTTTGGCGATTTACGTCAAGATTGCTTTGCGACCTGCATCGGTAAACCGCATGACGGCCTTGCGTTCTGTCCCAGGGAATCGGAATAGAACTGGAATAAAGTCATGCAAACGCATGAGCTAGGCTTGAGAGGATAAATTTCCTCAGCAGCGCCTAGCTCATGGTCTCTCCCGCGACGAGTACCGGTTTTGATCGACTTTCGCCTTGGGCTGCGCAGCGTACTGCTCGTTACGGTACTAGCGATCGCTTTTTTCGTTGCCGTCAGCCTTTCGCCAATGGCCAGCGGGTTTGCCGACAAGCCCCCTCGTGGGGCCGGCGATGTCGATTTGTACCAGGCCGAGATCCAGCGAATATCGCTAGGCGAAGGTTACTACGAAGCCGCTTCACACGAGTTGCACGAACGCGGCTATCCGACCCGCAGCATATTCAACTGGCGCACCCCGCTGCCAATGTGGTTGCTTGGCATATTGCCCGGCGTTGCGTCAGGCCGCGTTATCATCGGGGGGTTGGCCGCGATGCTCTTAGCTCTGTCTATCCACGTGACTGCCCGTGAATCCAATTCGCGCCGAGCAGTGCTGTGCGGACTCACAATGATTGGCGCGCTCTTGCCGTGTTGGCTGGAGAAAATTTACGTAATGCCCGTCGTCTGGGCTGGCGTCTTAATTGCGCTTTCGATTTGCGCTTATGCCATGCAGCGCGTCGGCTGGGGCCTCGGACTAGGATTATCGGCACTTTTCGTGCGCGAATTGGCTGCACCGTATTGTGCGATCTGTTTCCTGATTGCCGCGACCAATCGACGCTGGCGAAAATGTATCGCGTGGCTCGTCGGATTCGGCGCTTTCGCCATATTTTATGCCCGGCACGCGCTGCAAGTGATGTCGTTTATTGGACTGCACGATCGCGTGCATGCTGAAGGTTGGCTTCAATTTGGCGGCGCCGCGTTTGCGATCTCGCTTGCACAAATGAACGTCTTTCTGCTGCTATTGCCGCAGTGGATCGCGGCCGTTTATTTGCCGCTGGCACTTTTGGGATTCGCTGGTTTGAATACACCGACTGGCCAGCGCGCCGGATTAACCGCCTGCGCTTTTATCATTATGTTTGCGTTCATTGGGCAGCCATTTAATCAATATTGGGGCTCACTGCTGGCTCCACTTTTGTGCTTCGGATTTGCCCAGTCGCCGGCGGCAATCGTCGATTTGATTCGTCGCAGCCAGCTGGTTCGCAAATCCCCCGGCCTGGCTGGCGCGAACATCTAGCTCGCGGCCACGGTCTTCAGTTCTGCGCGCCCAGTTCCCCAGTCTGCTGCCCCCATCCCCCATTGCTTCGTTTTTTCTACCGGCTACCGCATACCGCCGTGGGCTGTTAAATTGGGGTTTCTTCAGTTGAGGCCTAGCTCAGTCGGTAGAGCAACGGACATTTAAGAGCACTTGGACACTTGGGAACACACGAGAAAACCCGGGGTTTCCCACAATTCTGTTTCTGGCGAACCCCTCAAAAGCAGTACAAAACCTTGCCAGTGGTTGTCGCGACAACCGCACAGTTGATCTAGGGCCATTCAACAAAACAAGACAAGAAGGCAGGAAGAATCCTTTCGTTCGATTCTCGTGAATCATCACTACCTTAAACGAGTCGTGTCTTTCCACTCGCGGAAGTACCGATGGCACCCAAGTCTACTCCTCATGTGCTACGGCCCATTCCATTGCCGAATCCCAAGCCTCTTTAAGTGCCGGGTTCATTTGTCAATTCGCAAAGAACGGGCGAGCCCTCGGATTTTCAAGAACATGTTCAAGCGTGCCTGTAATTAGACAGTTTCGCTCAGCTTTCAACCCGGCAAGGTACGCATCGCTGATTCTCTGAGCAGACTCGCGCATGACCGGCTCCGTTTCCGGTAGTTTGTTTGCCCAATACTTCAAACAGTCGGCCAACGTGGCAGCGGCGTCACAACGTGTTGGAACAGGCCCATCACAATCGCCAACATTTTCATGAATGCAGCGAAGTAAGTACGCAGACATAAACCGACATGTTTCGTCCATATCTGGTTCAGGCTTGATTCGATAGAAACCAGAACCCAGCACATCGTACACCGCCGCTCAAAGGTCCAAACTGCTCACGTATGCCATCCAGCGATGTACTTCCGCCAACAAAAACTTGCTTTTCGTTTTCAGGCGGTCTCGAATTTCTAGGACGACGGACATGACGATGGTTTAATCGTTTGCTGAGGTTGAATTGTTTCAGCCGTAATGGCACAGACGATCGCTGTGGTTAGATAGGGGTGGGTTCGTCCTCGAAGGGCAAAGTTGGTTGTCGTAGGTTTAAGTTTCGTTCTCGTCAGCGATGACGCGCTGTCGCTAGTTTCTTCCGCCGCGCTTCGTGCAAATCTCGCGGTTGGCCCCGGTAGTAGTCGATCGGCCGCAGGTAGCCCAAGGCGCTGTGCAACCGCTCGGCGTTGTACCACCCAATGATCTTTCCTAAGGCCTCCTCGGCTTGTTGTCGGTTCTCCGGCTCCCGCTGCTGGAGGGCTTCTCGCAAAGTACGGTTGCTGCGCTCCACCAAGCCGTTCTCCTCCGGACAATGCCGCCGATCCGCTGATGCGCCAAGCCGTGCTCCGCCAGCACGCCGTGAAAGTCCCGAGATACATAACAACTCCCCTTGTCGCTGCGAATCTCCGGCATCACCGCTAATCTTCCCTCCTCGGTCCTCGGTAACGTCTCCAGCACCGCCTGCGCCGCCAGGCTCACGCTGACGCCGTCCATGCCCGTCAGCAATTCCCAATGCACCACGTATCGTGAATATTCGTCCAAAAATGTTACCAGATAATATTGATGCGCACCGAACCGCACGTACATCAGGTCCGTGCCCCAACGCACGTCCGGCCGAGTGGCTTTCTCCAGTTCGTCATGCCGCCGCTTCGTTCTTCTCCTCCAAGGACAGACCAGGTTCACTTCCCGCAGAATCCGGTACACCGTCGAGGGACTAACGTACGCCACGTCCTCGTCGATCATCCGCCAGGCCAGCTCCCGATGCAGCAGCTCGGTGTGCCGGCAGGCATAACTTCTCACCGCTTGATTCTCTTCCTCCAAGGCTTCGTAAGCTTGCACCGGCCGGACCGGCTGCGCTGTCCTCGCCCAGGCCTCCTTCCGCAGCCAGCGATAATAGCTCGTGGGCGGAATGCCTAATTGCGCAAGCATCCGCCACGCCGGCCAACCGCTTCGCGCTTTCGCCTCTCGCACTTCCCGATGGACTTGCTGTTGCAGTTCTGGCGGCGCTTGCCCATATGATCCTCCAGACCTAAAGCGTTTTTTTAGGCTCCAGGTTCTCGGCCGTGATCTCCGCGATCACGTCCTTCAACCGCTGCACCTGGGCGGTCGTCCGCTCATCCTGCACGCTCGGAGTGCTCGCCTTCTCCTCATAGATTCTTGCCGCCGAGCCCAGTAAGCGGTCCTTTTATTGTTAATACTGCGCCGTTGTGATCCCCTCTCGACGGCACAGCTCTGACACCTTCGTGTCCGTCTGTAAGCCCGCCAGCACAATCCGCAGCTTCTCCGCCGAACTCCGGCGACGACGCTTACCACGTAACTCTCCACTTCCATTCATCTCGCTCATGGCTCTTCCTCCTGGGAATCGTTATAACGCCCAAGACGACGACTCCTCGATCTGTCACGCTGTGCCATTTGGCGCGAAACACTACAAGGTCGTCAGCGAGAATTGCACCTTCATGCCGGCATTGTAGCCGATGGGCTGCGCCGGAGTGGACCGCCGATAGCTATGCCACTAAAATTCGGCATTTGCCCACCGAATTTCTGCGGAATAATTACAAGTTCGGCGGCGGAAGGCTACCAGAAAGGAGACGCTAATGTCGGAGAAGAAAGCTCTGGGCAAACTCGTCCACGCGAAGAGCACGCAGTAGTCCGCCAAAAGCACCACCAAGCAGACCGTGAAGAAGGCGGCCGCGCGCCCCGGCCCGCGCGCGGACAAGGCGGACGGGGAAAACACCGTGCTCGCGACGATCGCCGCAATGCCGGGACCGGATCGCGCCATTGGCAAGCGGCTCCATGCCATCATCAAAGCCAGCGCGCCAGCCCTCTCTCCGAGACTCTGGTACGGGATTCTGGTACGGGATGCCCGTGTACGCTGGTCATTGATGGCACGAGTGGCGACGACGCTTAGCCCGTAACTCTCCACTTCCATTCGTCTCGCTCATGGCACTTCCTCCTGGGAATCGTTACAATGCCCATGAGCACGACACCTCTATCTCCACCGCTGTGCCATTTGTCAAGATACGCTACAGAGGATTGTCACGAACAAGATTAAGCTTTGCCAAAGAGAGAGACCCAAATACAACCCGCAAGAATGCAATTCCTTGCCGCCTCACCCAGTACGGCTTGTATATAGCATCACAACCGAGCGGTCTGCCACGCGATACGAATTGCCCTGCACCGGCGGCGCTTGTTTCCAAGGGACGATATCATTCGGGGAATCGAGCGACGTATCGATCCATCGTCGCCAGTTTCCGCTTTCTAATATTGGAAGTTCGAAATCGAGCGGCTCCCAGTAAGCGTTCAGCAACAGGTGAAAAACCAACCCTTCCCTGCGAAGTTCGGCGCCTAATGCGACGCTACGCGAATGATCGCTCCAATCCGGCTCGTTCAGTTTCACGCCGTGCCAGGCTTTATTCGCTTGTTCCAGCATCGCACTGATGCTCACACGCTGGCATTCATGTTCGACGTCGCGCAACACGCGCCGCGCGTTCAATAGCGTTACGAAGCGAAGCACGTCGGCATGTGTGCTCAGCCGCGTCCAATCGAACCAACTAATCTCGTTGTCCTGACAAAATGCGTTGTTGTTGCCGTGCTGTGTATGCCGGACTTCGTCTCCCATTAAAATCATGGGTACGCCCAGCGACACCATCGTGACCGTCAGAAAATTCTTGACTTGCCGGTTGCGCAACTTCTCAATCGCCGCGTCGTCGGTGGGGCCTTCGACGCCACAGTTCCAACTGCGGTTGTCGTTGGCGCCATCACGGTTCCCTTCGCCATTGGCCTCGTTGTGTTTGTCGTTGTACGAAACCAGGTCGTTGAGAGTGAAACCGTCGTGGCAGGTTACAAAATTCACGCTTTGCTCGGCCTCGCGCTCTTTGTGGCCGTAGATTTCGGGACTGCCTACCATGCGGTCGGCCACGCGCCGCAGCGAGCCGGGTTCGCCGCGGAAAAAGTCGCGCACATCGTCGCGAAAGCGGCCGTTCCATTCTTTCCAAGCATCGCCGACAAAGCTCCCCACCTGATAAAGGCCGGCTGCATCCCAGGCCTCAGCCAACAGTTTTGTGCCCGCCAGCGCCGGCTCCGACTCGATATCCCACAACACGGGCGGGTTGGGCAAAGGCTGCCCTGAGGGATCGCGCGACAAAATCGATGCCAGGTCGAAGCGAAAGCCATCGACGTGCATGTGCTCGACCCAATAGCGAAGGCTATCGACAATCATCCGCCGCACCACCGGATGATTGGCATTCAGCGTGTTGCCGCAGCCGGTGTAATTGGCATACCAAGCGCCACCCCCTTCGAGCATGTAATACGTCGCGTTGTCGATGCCACGGAAGCAGAGCGTCGGCCCGCGCTCATTTCCCTCCGCCGTGTGGTTATAGACCACATCCAAAATCACCTCGATGCCCGCGCGATGCAACGCTTTGACCATGTCGCGAAATTCATTCACCGGCCCGAGGGGATCGCGCCGCGAGCTGTACGCCTGGTGCGGAGCGAAGTATGAAATGGGCGCGTATCCCCAGTAATTCATCTTGCCCGGAGGTGCATCTTGCGCATCGAACTGATACACCGGCAACAACTCGACCGCCGTAACTCCCAATTGCTGCAAGTACGGAATCTTTTCAATCAGGCCGGCATACGTGCCGCGAGTTGTTTCGCTCAGACCTGAACTCGGGTGGCGCGTGAAACCACGCACGTGCATTTCGTAAATGATGGTCCGCGCCGAGGGGCGGCACAGCGGCGCGTCCCCTTCCCAATCGTAAGAGGTCGGATCGACGACAACACTTTTCAGTGCGGTCGCAGTATTGTCGCCTTCACGGCATGCGGCTTCGCGCGAGAAGTCGTTTGGAACGACGACGGCACGTGCATAAGGATCGAGCAGCACTTTCTGCGTGTCGAACCTGAGCCCGCGCTCCGGCGCCGCGGGCCCCGCCACCCGATAACCGTAGATTTGTCCCGGCTGAATGCCCGGCACAAACGTGTGCCAATAATGATAGGTCCGACTCGCCGGCGGAATCGGAATGACGCGTGATGGCTGGGAGTCGTCGTCCCGATCGAATAGCAGCAGCTCCACGCCGGTGGCGGTTCGCGAATACAGACTGAAGTTCACCCCGCCGTCAAGCACTGTCGTGCCCAGTGGCGAAGCATGCCCTGTGGTCACATCGAATGTCATGGTTAATGCCGATTGGTAAACGATTTGTGGCTGACATTCAAATATAGGTCGCGTGGATAATCGCCACGGATATTTCGCGGATTTCAATTGTTGGGCAAGCGGCTGGAAGCGACGTCACCTTGGAACGCCGCAACGGCTTCGCCAATGTGGCTGAATCTCAGGCAGTCTTCGAGGGCTCCGCCAACGGTTGAAACGGTTTCGCGCAGAGGGAGGTGAGCCTTGGCCACGATGAATTCGATGCCGCGCTGGCGAAGCCGATCGACGAATTGGCTCAGTTGTTCCGTGGCCGTGATGTCGATGCTGGGAATCGCACGGGCGTCGACGATTACCTGCCGCACAGGCTCCTTTTCTTGCGAAATGAACCATTCAATGCGCTCGATGAAAAATCGGATGTTGGCAAAAATCAGCGGACCATAGAAGCGGTAAACGACGAGTCCGGGAATTGTCTTTGCGGCCTCGTCGTCGCCGACATCGTGCAAATTGGATGTGCCTGCGATCGTTCCCAAGAGCGCATCTTGCGGGCGAACAATCTCTGCCATCACCCCCAGGAGCGAGAGAATTACACCCAGCAGAATTCCAGGGAGCACACCTAGAGCGACCACACCAACCGTCGTTGCGCCTGCCACGAGAGTGCTAAAACCATGCTGTCGCCAGAGGCGATGATACAATCCCGCATCGATCAGCGATACGCCCGTGACGACCAGAATTGCGGCAATCGCGACCGATGGCACCGTGGCCAGCCAGGTGGCTAGCAAGAGCATAAAGACGGCGACCAGCGCGGCGGCTAGGAAACTTACCATTTGCGTACGTCCGCCAGTCGCATGGTTGAGCATTGTGCGGGACTGGCTCGAACTGACCGAGAAACTGCACACCAACCCTGCGGCGACGTTGGCCGCGCCCAACGCCAGGAGTTCGCGATCGGGATCAATGGCGTAACCGTGCTTCCCGGCCACCGAGCGACCCAGCACCACTCCTTCGCTGAACGCCAGTACGCGCAATGCCAATCGCCGCCGTGAAGAGTGGCGCCGCTTCCGTGAATGCCAACCCCGGTCGAACCGGATCGGGAAGATTTAGATCGACTTTGCCGATCACTTGCATTCCGTGCTGCGAAAAATCGATGAATCGGCCGGCAATCATTGCCAAGGCGAAAACGACGACGGCGCCCGGAACGCTGCGCAATTTCCAATGGCACAGCATGAGGATGATGATGCAGAGAACGCCCGTGAGCGCCGTCAGACCATGAATGCTGCCCAATCTCGAGAACCACTCGAAAAAGCGCAGCAGTGTGTTGTCCTTCGTCAGCGCAATGCCACACAATTTGCCAATCTGACTGCCGATAATTACCAGCGCCGCGCCATTCATAAAACCCAGCAGCGCGGGGCTGGAGAGGAAATCGGCGGCAATGCCCAGACGCAGCCGCGCCATCAGGAGCAATACTGCGCCGGTGAGCAGCGCGAGCACGGTCGAAAGCGTGACGGCTTTTCCTGGGTCGTCCATTGCCAGGGGCCCAATGGCCGCGCCCACCAGCAACGCGATGGCCGCATCGGGTCCGACAATCACATGGCGCGAACTGGCGAATAAACCATAGACGACCATTCCCGCCACGGAAGCGTACAGTCCGGCCGCCGGTGCGCACTTGGCCAAATCGGCGTAGGCAATTGCCGACGGAATCAGCACCACGGCGACGACCAACGCCGCCAGCGCATCGGCGGCCAGCTGCGAGCGATCGTACCGCAGCAGCAGCGCCAGGCCGGGCATCGCTTTTTCCAAACTAGCTCGCTTTAGCATGTCGCCATCGTAGCCGAAGCAGAGACCAATTGGCATCCGGCGCTATCGTTTTTGATTCTCACTCTGCCAGCGCGCATGATGCTCGCCAATAATTCGAATCGCCTCATCGGCGCTGGGCACGCATTGCGGAATCTCGAAGTCTTCAGCATTGGCCAGCGGTGGAGCGAACGACAGCATCGTTTCGCGTGCCCAGTGCACAAATCCGGGCCACATGCGGCTGACGAGAATCAACGGGCGCCTTGTAAATGCCGCACCTGAAGCAACTGCCAAATCATCAGGGTCTCCAGCACCGTGCCAATGCCACCCGGTGCCACAATGTACGCATCGGACGTGAGCACGAATTGGTGCAAACGGGTGAAAAATGTGCGGTGTTCAAACGCCTGGCTGACAAAGGCATTCACATTCTGCTCGAACGGCAAATCGACACGAATGCCGACGCTCTGTGCGCCGGGGCCGCTTTTCCGGCAAAAAAGAACGTGCGCGGTGGAATTTCAACCCGTGGATTTTCGCGCAGCCGATTGTAAAGCACGACGATGCGCAGCCGTTCAGCAATTGTCGCTTGTATTCGTGAATGCGCTTAACCTGGCAATCGAAGATTGAGTCAGGATCGACGGTGACTCCCAAGGAGGTCTTCAGCCAATCGACAAACTTTGCTTTGCATTCCCGTTTCGCCGCGCGGAAGTCTCTTTGAAAACTGCTGTCTGCGGCGAACGGCCGGAGCCGGCTGAGCTGCGACAGGTCGGTGATCCACTTATTTCCAATCGCATTGGTGACCACGCTGCGCCAGCGGTGGATTACAGAGCAGCAACCAACGGCGCGGAGTCACTCCATTGGTCTTGTTCGAGAACCTCTCGGGGAACAACTCAGCCAGTTCTTTGACGGTCGTGGTGCGCAACAGCTCGGAGTGAATCGCGGCAACGCCGTTCGTGCTGTGCGACCCGACGATTGCCAGGTTGGCCATGCGAACTTTGCGTGGCGCGCCTTCTTCCACCAGGCTCACCGCCGCCACGCGAGCTTACCGCGGCTTGATGTGCTCCCGCTTCAGCGGCTCTTTGAGCAGTGGATTATCGAGCAGATAAATCTGTCCGACCGACAGATAGTTCGACGCGCGTGAATAGGCATCGAGCTTGCGCAACTCATCGGCCGAGAGGGGGGCCGGCGGCTCGAGCCGAGTCGTATTCCTTGACGTGTCGTTTCCTGGCCGGGGCCGAAGTCGCTGTGCTCATGGCTGATCTCCTTCATGAGAGCCTAGTTTCCGGGTGTACGATTCACGCACTTTTTTTGAAGACGGCGTTGTAATCCAGAATCGATTTGAACGTCATCTCTTCTGCGCGACGATAACTGGACTCGACGATGTCGCAGGGCCATTTCCATCGTGGGAGGCGGGCTTTGAATGAAATTCGTCCGCTGGCAAGGCACCTTCCGTTGTCGCCGCACGCTGGCCCGCGAGCCGCACGACCACGTAATAGAACACCGGCGTCAAGAAAATGCCGAACAGGGTAACGCCCAGCATACCGGAAAAAACAGCAATGCCTAGCGTGCGCCGCATCTCGGCCCCGGCGCCGACGGCCAACGCCAGCGGCAATACGCCCAAAATGAACGCCGCGGAAGTCATGATGATCGGCCGCAGCCGCAGCCGACAGGCTTCAACAGCCGCATCGCGCGGAGTTGCACCGCCGGCCGATTTCTCCTTGGCGAATTCGACAATTAGGATGGCGTTCTTGCTGGCCAATCCCACGAGCACAATGAACCCGATTTGCACAAAAATGTTGATATCCATTCCCGCCAGCGCCACGCCAATGACCGAGCAAAGCAGACACATGGGGACAACCAGAATGACTGCCAGCGGCAAACTCAAGCTTTCGTATTGCGCGGCCAACACTAAAAACACCAAGACCACAGCTAACGCAAAAACAACAATCGCTGTGTTTCCGGCGAGAATCTGCAGCAGCGTCAGTTCGGTCCATTCGGTGTTCATCCCTTGCGGCAAGACTTCTTGTGCAACTCTGTCGACGGTTTTGATTACCGTCCCCGAACTGACACCAGGCAGAGAACCACCAGTGACCGCAGCAGCCGGGACGCCGTTGTAGCGAATCACCAGCGCCGGTCCGCCGACCGGGCTAATATGCACGACGCTTCCCAAGGGGACCATTTCTCCGTGTGCGTTGCGAACTTTCAATTGCCGTACCTGATCGGGAGTCAATCGCGAAGCAGGATCTCCCTGCAAATTCACCTGCCACGTGCGGCCGAACTGGTTGAAATCATTGGTGTAATAGCCACCCAGGTAAACCTGTAGCGTCAGGAAGACTTCATTGAGCGGCACCGCCATGGCCTTGCAGCGCTCGCGGTCGACATCGACGTACATCTGCGGCGTCTGGCGCGGAAGGCGCTGTATAGTCCCACCAGTCCCGGTTGCTGATTGCCGGTCGCGGCTAGGTCGTCGGCCGATTCCTGTAGGGCGTCCAGCCCCAGATCGCCCACATCGCGGACCATCACCTTAAAACCACCGGCATTGCCCAAGCCGTCGACCGCCGGGTCGCCGAAAACCGCCACCGAAGCTTCTTGCACTTCGCGATAGCACGCGGCTCGCAGTTTGGCGGCAATGGCGTCGGCCCCGAGATCGGCACCGTGACGATGATGAAAGTCGTCCAGGATGACATAGATCGAGCCGTAATTCGAACCAATCGCGTTTTGCACAAACGATTGCCCGGAGATCACAATGGTGTGCGCGATGCCCTGAATTCCTCCGCTGCGCTCACTGTGTTCCTGGGCAGATGTATCGCCCATGGCGATCTGCTGGATTTGCTTCATCACTCCGCCAGTTCGTTCCAGCGATGCCGAGTCGGGCAGGCGCACGTCGACCAGCAGGTAGCCTTTATCCTGCGGAGGAATAAAACCGGTTGGAACATGGGTCATTCCGAAATATGTGAGATATAACAGACCTACATAAACCGCCAGCACAATGACGCTCAATCGCAGCAAGATGCCCACGCTGCGGGCGTACATGTTGGCGCTAACCTCGAACCCCAGGTTGAAGAGCTTGAAAAACCAGCCCAAGAGCAAGTTTAAGAGTCGTGTCAGCGGATCGCGCTGTTGATTCTTCGGTTTGAGCAGCAACGCCGACAGCGCCGGGCTAAGCGTCAGTGAATTGACCGCCGAAAAGAAAGTCGAAACGGCGATGGTCAACGCAAACTGTCGAAAAAACTGCCCGGTGATGCCCGTAATGAACGCGCAAGGTATGAACACGCACATGAGCACGAGCGAAATGGCGATAATCGGCCCTGACACTTCGCTCATCGCCTTCATTGCCGCCTGCTTGCCGGATAGTCCATGTTCGAGATGATGCTCAACGGCTTCGACAACGACGATGGCATCGTCGACCACAATGCCAATCGCCAGCACCAGCCCAAACAAGGAGAGATTGTTCAGGCTGAAACCCATCGCGAGCATCACGGCAAAGGTTCCAACGATCGCCACCGGCACGGCAATCAGCGGAATTAACGTCGCCCGCCACGACTGCAAAAACGCCAGTACAACGATGGCGACGAGAATGATGGCGTCGCGCAGCGCCTTGAAAACCTCGTGAATGGATTCGTTAATGAATGGCGTCGTGTCATAAACGATTGCGTATTCCACATCCGGCGGAAAGCTGAGCTTCAATTCTTCCATCCGTTTGCGGATGCCCGCGGCCGTATCGAGTGCATTGGAGCCCGGCTGCTGAAAAATTGCCAAGCCAATCGAAGGCTTGCCATCCAGATTGCAAGAAGTGTCTTCGTTCTTTGCCCCCAGTTGGATGCCGCCGACGACCACGCCATCTTCCTTGCGCACGTCGCTCACGACGTCACGCAGACGAGTCAAGCGACCATCGCTTCCGGTTTTCACGACTATGTTGCCGAACTGCTGGGGATTGACCAACCGCCCCAGCGTGCTGAGCGTGTACTGAAACGCTTGCCCGAGCGGCACCGGCGGTCTTCCCAACGACCCGGCGGCCACTTGGACATTTTGCTCGCGCAGTGCATTTACTACGTCGCTGGCCGATAAGTCCCTGACTGCCATCCGATTCGGATCGAGCCAGGCACGCATGCTGTAGTCGAGCTGTCCAAGGAACGTGACATCCCCCACTCCTTTCACCTGGGCCAATTCGTCGCGGAGTCGAATGGTGGCGAAATTGCTGAGATAAAGCTGATCGTAGGTTCCACTGGGCGAGATCAGATTCACAACCAGCAGAATGCTGGGCGATTTTTTCTTCACGCTGACGCCCGTCTGTTTCACTTCGCTCGGCAACGTTGGCAGCGCCAAGTTGACTCGATTCTGGACCAGCACTTGGGCCATATCGAGATTGGTGCCCACTTCGAATGTAACGGTCAGGTTGTAGCCGCCATCGTTCGTGGATTGCGAGCTCATGTAGAGCATGTTTTCCACGCCGATCACCTGCTGTTCGATCGGCGCCGCCACCGTCTCGGCGACAACCTTTGCGCTCGCGCCGGGATAATTACAGTTCACTTGCACCGTGGGCGGTGTGATTTCCGGATATTGCGCCACGGACAGCAACAGGACGGCAATACCGCCCGCCAGCGTGATAATGACCGAAATGACCGCGGCGAAGATCGGACGTTCGATGAAAAATTTAGCCATAGGAAACAGCCCTGCGATCGATCGGCATCAGCCCCAATCAAGCTGTGGCATTAATGGGCCATTGGTTGCCCCAACGAGTTGGCCGCTACTTGGGCCGGTTCCGTGGTCGCTTCCACTTTTTGGCCCGGCCGCACGCGCTGCAATCCTTTGACGATCACCTGCTCACCGGCTTTCAACCCCGCGCTGATGATTCGCATCTCGCCCCGCTGGGCGCCCAGTTCCACCGTGCGCCGATTCGCCACCCCGTCGCTACCGACGACATAGACATACTTCACACTCTGGTCGGTCGCCAGGCGCGCTCGGGAATCATCACTGCCTGATACGGTTGGCTCGCGGGAACCCGGACACGCACAAATAGGCCACTGGCCAAAGCGTCGTCCTTATTCTCGAACACGCCACGGATGCGCGGTGCCGGTCGTGGTGTCGACTTCACTGGCAATAAAATCTAGTTTACCCTTGTGCGGAAAATCCTTTTCATCGGCCAGTTGCAAATAGCAATCGATTCCCAGACTGACCATGTTCCCCGGAGCGGCGCCTTGCGTTTTGTCGCGCTGCCGCATATAGCGGAGCAAAGACCGTTCATCGACGTCGAAGTACACGTACATCGGCTGCTCGTCGACGATTTTGGTAAGCAGCGTGCCCGAGGAAACTCCGCCGGTCAGCAGCGTCCCCTTGGAAACGTAGGCACGGTCGATTCTGCCGGCGGATGGGCGCTTTCACGACGGTGTACTTCAGGTCGATCGCCGTTCGATTTGCGTCCGCATGTGCCGCATTCAAACTGGCTTCCGCTTCGCGAACGGCGGCAACATATTGCTCATACTCTTCTTGGCTGACGGCGCCCCGGGCAGTAGCCATGACGCTTTTCGCCGCGCCAAATCGGCCTTGGCCACCTCCAGCTTCGATTCCCAAACTGCGATTTTGGAGAGTGATTGATTATGAATAGCCTCGAATTCATCTGGCTCAATCGTGAACAGCGTTTGGCCTTCTTTCACAAAGTCGCCGTCCTTAAATTCGATCGATTTCAGATAACCGAAAACTCGGGCATGAATATCGACGGTTTCCGAGGCTTCGGTCTTGCCGGTGTATTCGTCGTAGTCGGTGGTCTCCTGCTGTACGGCGGCCGTGGTAGTCACCTTCGGAACCGGTTGTTCCGCGGCCTGCGATTGCTCCCGGTCGCACCCCGAGGCGAAGGATAGCAACAGACCAAGGGTCAGCAGTGTCGCGGCAACGGTTGAGTTACAGAATTGCGAGTCCCGTTTGGCATACATGGATGCCTCCTTTTCAGCGAGTCCGCGATCTGCGATGCATGTTCGGTACGCATCGCAGACTCGCTGAGTTTGATGATTAAGCATCATTTCTTTGCACTGGCTTTTGCCGGATCGTTTAACCGCGCCAACAGCCACCGCTGTGTTTCGCCGCCGTCGAAGTGGACCAGTATGCCGGCAGTGTCTTGCGTCAGGTTAACAATGCCCGTTTCCATTAATGGCCGTGATTCACCTTCGGCAGTCCACGCGGCGCGTTGAGTTTCCTTATCAACCATACCTTCTACCGTTTTGACAACGCTTGTGAGAGTATTCTGAAACGTGCCGGTGATGATTCCTTGCTTGCTGACCGCCAATTGTAGGAACATCGTCGGTTCGCTGTTCGCCGAATCGCCATCTTGGGTCACGGCGAATACGCCCAGCGGCAGCCAGTCTTCCGCGGCAGGTTGCACATCGGGCGGGATGCTGGTGGCAATGGCTTCGGCCTGCTGCGTGTACTCGTCGGCCGTGCAGGTAGGCTGGTCGCCATAATAGACTTGGCCTTCGTCGTAATAGACGTTGTCGCCGTAGTTATAGTAAATCGGCTGACTCCAGCCCCAGGGAATCCATGAGCCGACCGTGCCCCACGCTGCCCATCGCCACCAATTGCCGTTTCCCGGCCAGTGCCAATGGTCGCAGGGATGATTATTCCACCAATTGCCGTCGAACCAGTGGTTGCAATCGTGCCAATTATTTTGCCAACGATTGCCCCAATTATTGTTGACTTGCGTCCAATTGTTTTGGCGGAAATTGTTCCATTGGTTCCAGTTGTTAATTCGGCCGGGGCGATCGTTGCCAAATCCAGCATCAGGACGATTCGGCCGATTGCCGTCGCCAGGTCGGTTCGGCCGATTCCCACCATCACCGGGGCGATTTCCGCCGTCACCTGGCCTATTGCCCGGGCCGACCCCTTTTCCGCCATCACCCGGACCTGCAGGCAAAGTGTCGGGCCGATTGCCGCCGCCAGCGAGATCGCCGGTGCCGGGGCGCGCAGGCAGTGTACTCGGACGATTCCCGCCGATGCCGTCACCGCCCGCAGGACGATCGCGCAGAAATTCCGCTGCGGCGCCCCCCGCCAATGCGCCGCCTGCAATCGCCGCACCGGTATTGATTCCAGCTGGCCGCGTGTCGGGCGCGCTCCTCCGCCAGCGCCCGGCAAGTCGAGGAAATTATTCAGTTGGCCTTGGGTCACTCGTCCACCCGGTTGATTGCCGATGTTAGGCCGATTACCAGCGATGTTGCCAGTGCCGGGGCGCTGGCCAGTGCTGGGCCGATTTCCCGCGATGTTACCGGTGCCGGGTCGACTGACGCCGCCGGATGGTCGCGTCGCTGGTGACGGCAAGCTGCCGATCGATTGCCGCGGAGCGGCGCCCTGTCGATTCGCGTAATTAGCGCCCCCCGGCCGACTCGCTCCGCCGCTGGGACGACTAGGGGCCGGCCTGGAGCGCGCCATCGAGGGGTGCGCTGCCCATCGACGGCCGTGCGCCGCCACCAACCCGTGCTCCGCCACCACCGCGACTCACGCCTCCGCCACCTCTACTCCCGCCACCTCCACGACCGCCGCCTCCCATCCCGCCCCGACCTAACAGCAAACTCGATAGCGGAAACAGCAGCATCGCCGCCATAATTGCCAGTAAAAAAAGTTTTTTCATTGCCGCACCTTAATATCAATTGAATTGTGGCTGGTCCTCACCCGGAAATCGCGCCACTATTCTGTTTTCCGCACCACGATGACTGGGTCGAGGTTGGGCTGTAATTCGCCGTCGGTGTCACGATTAACGGATTCCCATTTGAACGAGTTGTCATCCAACTTGGTCATGATATTGAGGCTGGTGGCCTTGCCTCCATCGGGCAGCGTGGCGCTGTTTTGAATCAGCCATTTGTCCCCTTTGCGTGTCCAGTCACCTTCACCGTACCCGCCGTCGGAATCGAAAACCCAAGATCGAATTTGCTTCGCCACTGGGTCCCAACCGATAATCTGCATTCCCGATTTGCGCACTTCATCTCCAATAGCAACGGCGTACGAGCGAGTGATGAAGTTTTTGTTTTTGGTCCAGGCACAATCGGTCTGAATTTCCACGGACGCACGAGGATCGTCGTCGTGCCAGGAGCCGATCATCCATTCCAGCTCCTTCAAGTGTTCGTAATTCGAGGGCGGCGCTTTTTCCTTTTCGACTTCGGAGACTCGGTCCAAGAGCCACTTTCCGTCGCGCTTGACGCGAACGGCAGTGTATTCGGAATCGACCGGTTCCTCGCCAGGGCGAATTACGTGTGCCATTCCACGCACGATGGCGACATTGGGCGAAACGAAGTCGATCGAGCTGACATCAACCTGCAACTTGGCATCCAGTTTGTCGGAGAATGCATCTTCAAAGACTTTTTCAATTTCGTCGCGGCCGACGGTCTGCTCGCCTGTCAGCGGATCGATATACACCGCTTCCGGCGACCACAACACGGCCAGCTTCTTGGCGTCGCGAGCGTTGTACGCGTCAATGAACGCCTTGCCCGCAGCGCGAATGGCTGCCTCGTCGGCCGCGCGCGAATCGGACTCGGCCGTCGCGGAAATGGCAGTGGGCGCTTGAGCCTTCGATGCCGGCACCGGTTGCGGCGATTGGGCGATTCCAATCGCAGCGCACATCGCACCGAACACTACCAGTGCAACAAGAAAAGTTTTCATTGGTAAACCTCCAATAATCATTTTCAGAATTCGATCTGCAGTAGGCTGCTAAAACACTTCCGGAACAAATGTCCGGCCTTTGATGGTCGACTGGTCGTCGTATTCACGTTTGCGCGATCGTTTGGGAAGCTTCACCTTGTCGCGCGACACACGTTTGTAAGGAATCAAACTGAGCAGGTGCGAAATGCAATTCAGCCGCGCCCGCCGCTTGTCGTCCGAACGCACGATGTACCACGGTGCCTCTTTGGTGTCGGTGGTCTCCAGCATCAAATCGCGCGCCCTGGAAAACGCGTACCAGCGTGCATACGACTCGATGTCCATGGGGCTAAGCTTCCACTGGCGTAGCGGATCTTCGATGCGAGCCTCAAACCGCCGCTGTTGTTCTTCCTGACCGACTTCTAACCAAAACTTTATCAGGATGATTCCCGACTGGATGATGTGGCTTTCGAACTTGGGGCAATTCTCAACAAATGCCCTGTACTGCTGGGGCGTGCAGAAATCCATCACGTATTCCACCCCCGCGCGGTTATACCAACTGCGGTCGAAGATGACGACCTCCCCAGCTGCGGGGAAGTGCTGGATGTATCGCTGCACGTACATTTGGCTCCTTTCGCGGTCCGAAGGGGCCGGCAGCGCCACCAAACGGAAGACCCGGGGACTAACCCGCTCCATGATCGCTTTAATGGTCCCACCCTTTCCGGCAGCATCACGTCCCTCGAACACGACAATCATGCGCAGACCCTCTTGAACCACCCAATCCTGCAGACGGCACAGCTCGGTCTGCAGTTTGCGTAGCTCTTTCTCGTATCCTTTGCGCTTCATCTTTGGCATGTCGCCGTTTGACTGCTGCTTGGGCATCCGTCTCTCCCGATTCGCGCCGATTACCCAATTCATGATCACGGATGCATCCGTCAAATGCAAGCATGCGGCAGTTTTCACACCAGTTATTTGCTGACAACCGGCGGTCGTTTCTCAAATTCTCGACGAGTTTCCTCGCCAATGAAGTACACGGTTTTGCCGTTCGATTCCAAGGTTGTGCCCGCCGCGAACTTCGGAAATCGGACGTGGGCCACGGGGTCCTCGACCATGAAGTCTTTCAAGTAATACTCGTTCTCATGCAGCGACACATACGTGCGAACGAAATCCACGATCCGGTCATCGATCCATTTGGCCACGGCCGCGTCGTCGATATTTCTCAAGCGGAAAATCAACTTGAACATGCGGCGTATACTCCATGAGGATCGGACGAATCATGAGGTCGTAGTTCAGCATTAGTTTTCGCACTTCGGTGTCGGTGGTTGCCGAAAAGCGCAATGCAATCCGCGCTAGTTGCGACTCGAATTTGAACATTGCTTCACGTAACGACGGTGTCACCGACGGCGAAACGGTTGCCTGCTTCCCGAATTTCTGAACCAGCGCCTCTAAGAAGGTGTTTGTTAAACGCTAGCGTCGCAGGGCTGGACGCTCGGGATACGATTGCGTAGGGCGGAACTTTTACTTCGGGAGTCCCCACGATGAAGACCCCAGCCAGAGCGTCGTACGAGAGTGATGTGACGGATGCCGAATGGGCGATGATTCGTCCCCTGGTGCCTCCACACCCGCCGCGGGGCAATCTGCCCTGGATTTCCCAGCGGGAAATTGTGAACGCCATTTTTTACATGAATAAACAGGGTTGGACTGGGCGCGGGATGCCGCATGATTTCCCCGCTTGGCAAACGGTTTACGATGACTTTCGCGAATGGACCCCAGCGGGAGTGTGGGAACAAATCAATGATGCCCTCCGCCGCGCAGTACGCGTGGCGGAGGGAAAAGACCCCCAGCCGACGGCCGGAATCGTCGATAGCCAAGCGGTGAAGACGACCGAAAAAGGGGGATTCATGGGTATGATGCGGGGAAGAAGATCAACGGTCGCAAGCGGCATCTCCTGATCGAGACGTTGGGGTTGCTGTTGGCGGTGGTCGTGCATTCCGCTGCGATCCAAGACCGTGATGGAGCCAAATTGTTGTTCTTCAAGGCGGCGACGTTGTTTCCGACGATGAAGCTCGTCTGGGCGGACGGCGGTTATGCTGGAAGGCTCGTGGATGGGTTGATGCAGTGGTGTGGCTGGGTATTGGAGATCGTGCGAAAGCTTGGTGAACAGGTTGGTTTCCAAATTCTTCCCAAACGCTGGATTGTCGAACGTACCTTCGCCTGGCTGGGCCACGCCCGGCGGCTGAGCAAAGACTACGAGGAACTCGTCGAAAACAGCGAAGCCATGATCCAAATTGCTATGATCCAGTTCATGCTCCACCGACTCTGCCGTCCCTCGACGCCACAAAACCGCTGACAGCGTTTAACAAACACCTTCTTGGAGTAGAGAAACCGATTGAGTACATCCTCCAGTGTCACACCGTCCGTTTTCTTTCTCGGCTTGCGGCCGGCATACAAATCGTCGCGCTCTTCCTGGTACTCGGCAAGCGAACCTTCCCAATCGTCCCACGGTCCGAAGTAGTGAATCTTGCCACGTATTTTCTTGCACCATTGGCCGTTGGGGTGCGCGGTCAATGGAAAGTCGGGATACGGCTTTGATGGTGTTGTGCGGCGGATCATTGCGGATCGGACCCGGTTGTCGTATTCTGTGGGACTCTCGACACGGCAAGTTTAGGCTTGCAAAATGCCGAGCGGTTGTCGGATCAGTTGTCGGGGTGCAAAACGAGCATTTTCGGAATCGACGTAAAATATTTGGTTGCAATAAGTTGAGGCCGTAGCTCAGTTGGTAGAGCAACGGACTTTTAATCCGTAGGTCTTGGGTTCGAGTCCCAACGGCCTCACTGTTTGTTTGCTGGTAATGGTTTACGTCAACGGCGCGATACGGCCCGGCAATGATGGGAACGAACGATAATCCGCGGCGGGCCGCAGCGCTGGCGTTCCTGTTGGGCCGGATCGATTATGAACGCACCCTGACCATTCCCTATGCCACTCGCGAATTCCGGCTCGATCGGATGCGAGCGCTGTTGGCGCGGCTGGGCGATCCGCAAAAGCGATTGCAGATCGTGCATGTGGCCGGCACGAAGGGGAAAGGCTCGACCTCGGCGATGATCGCCGCGGCACTTTCCGCCTGTGGCTATCGCACCGGCCTCTACACGTCGCCGCATTTGGATCGGCTGGAAGAGCGAATTGCAGTGGACGGCGTACCTTGCTCGGCTGACGAGTTTGTGAAGCTTGTCGATCAGTTGTGGCCCATTGTCGAGCAGATGGATGCGGAATTTGCTCGACAAAATCCGCCGGAGTTGGGGCCGACCTATTTTGAAATCACCACGGCGATGGCGCTGGTGCATTTCGCGGCTGTGGAGACCGACGCCGCCGTGCTGGAAGTTGGCCTCGGCGGTCGGCTCGACAGTACCAATGTGTGTCAACCGCTGGTTTCGGTGATTACGAGCATCAGTTTCGATCACACCCAGCTATTGGGCAACACGCTGGCTGAAATCGCCGCCGAAAAAGCCGGCATCATTAAACCGGGAGTGCCGGTAGTTAGCGGCGTAGCCGATGAGGAACCGCGAAAAGTGATTGCCGAAATTGCGCGGCGCAACGGTTCGCGGCTGATGCAGTTGGGAGCCCATTTTCGGTTCGGATATTATCCGCCGCGCAGATTGGATGCGGTTTCGGGGTGTGCTCGCGGATCGATCGATTTTGAAAATCAAGTTTCCGGCCAACATCGAAAGCTGAATAAGATTGAAATCGGCCTGCTTGGACGACACCAGGCAGCGAATGTGGCCGTGGCGTTGGCCGTGCTTGCGGAATTGCAAGCCATGGGTTGGCGACTGCCGGAATCCGAAATTCGCCGCGGATTAGCGGAAGTGCGCTGGCCAGCGCGCGTCGAAATTGTCGCCAGACAGCCAACCGTCGTTGTCGATGCTGCACATAACGTGGCATCGGTCCAATCACTGGTCGACACGCTCGACGAAAGCTTTTCCGCCAAGCATCGTCTGCTGATTTTTGCCACCACGCAAGAAAAAGATGTTCGCGGCATGTTGCGGCTGCTCTTGCCGCGGTTCGAGGCCGTCATTCTCACGCGCTATTTGAATAATCCTCGGGCAGTCCAAGCCGAAGAATTGGACGCGCTGGCGGCGGAGATTACTCCGATGCAGCGTTTCACCAGTCCCGATCCGGCCGCTGCCTGGCAATTGGCCCGCGAATTGGCGACACAAGAGCATTTGATCTGCGCGACTGGCTCGTTTTTTCTGGCGGCGGAAATGCGAGCGCAGATTGCAACTTATCCGCTGTTCACGCGGCGGCCGGCTGCTTCGATGAGCCTTTGATTTGCGATTCGAGAAACTCAATTGCCCGACGCAGCGGCGCATCGGCCTGTAGCGCTTCCTGCACCTTGCCGTCGGCATTGGCGTCGTCGGCCGCATGCTCGTCGTGGGGCCGCACAATGTCGCGATCGCGACGCCATTCCATCCACTTCTTTTCTTCGTCGGTCGAGAGTTTCACGGCAAATCCCTCGTTGGGGCTTACACCCCATACGTCGGTCTCTTTGGCATCGTGCTGTCGATGGATGTTCTTACCGTTTGGGCGAAGGTAGCCGGCCGTGGTCAGTTTCAGCATGCCTTCGCGCCGGGCAACTCGATGACGTTCTGCACCGTGCCTTTGCCGTAACTGCGCTCGCCGATGATGACGGCCCGGCTGTTGTCTTGCAAAGCCGCGGCCACAATTTCAGCGGCACTGGCCGAATGATCGTTCACCAAAATCGCGATCGGCACCGTGACAAACTTTTCGCCGCCGCCGGTGGCCGCAAATTTGCGCCGTTCTGCCCGCGCCCTTTAATGCTGACAATCGGCTGGCCCTCGGGCAAAAACATATCGCACACATCTTTTGCCGCCGGCAACAGCCCGCCAGGATCGTTGCGCAAATCGATAATAAGCCCCTGCATGCCGTGCGCTTTGAGTTGCTCCATGGCCGCTTGCATTTCGCTGACTGTCCGCTCGCCGAAGCTGGCGATCCGTACGTAGCCAATGTTCGGATGGTGTTCGATCAAGAAATTCCAACGATCGTCCGCGCCGCGCGTATCGCCGAGCACAGAATCGACATTAATCACCTCACGCTTCACGGAAAATGTGCGGGGTTCGCTTTCTCCAGGTCGGTCCACGGTAATTTGCACGCTTTCGCCCGGCGCCCCACGGATGTGGGCTGTGGCTTCATCGTACTTCATGCCCTTGGTCGATTTGCCATCGATGGCTGTGATCACATCACCGGCCAAAACGCCGGCCCTGTAAGCGGGCGAACCGACGATGGGGCTGATGACCGTCAGCCGGCCCGTCTGTGGACCGACCGAAACTTGCACGCCGATGCCGCCGAACTCGCCGGTTAGCAGCTCTTCAAAATCGGCAGCTTCACGCGGCGGAAAGTATTCGGAGTACGGATCGCCCAGCTCGCTGAGCATGCCCTTCACGGCACCCGACCAAAGCGTGGCCCGATCGACGTTGTCGACATAGCGGTGCTCGATCAGATCGGCCACGTCGGAGAAATACCGCCCGAGCGGATTGCGATCGGCCGTCTGATAACAAACCAGCGAGACCAACGCCGCTGCCAAAATGACCAAAAAATTCCGCCGAGGCATATAACACCAAGCAGGGTGGAAAAGACAAAAAGTCCAAAAGTCGAAGAGGCGGCACTTTCTTTTTGACTCTTTGACTTATCGACTCTTCGACCCTCCGTCTCCTAGCGTTTCGAGAACTGCGTTCCGCGGCGGGCGCCACGCAGGCCGTATTTTTTGCGTTCTTTCATCCGGCCATCGCGAGTCAGCAGACCAGAGTGACGCAGCATGTCGTCCAGTTCGGTGTCGAAAACCTTCAGTGCGCGGGCTAACCCCAACTTACAGGCTCCCGCCTGGCCGGTGGGTCCGCCGCCGTGGACGGTAATGGAAACATCGACGGCATTCAGCTTGCCGGTCTGATTCAAGGCGTCGAGCACCTGGAAACGATCCTTTTCCGTCGGAAAATAATCTTCGACGGGGCGTTTATTCACGATGATCTTGCCGGAGCCCGCTTTCAGGCGAACCCGCGCCACCGCCGTTTTGCGGCGACCGGTGGCCAAAGCGTACCCAGCAGTTTTCGGCGATGCAGCAGTAGACATATGTTATTTGTCGGTGGTCAGTTGAGAATGACGAAATTCAAATGACTAATGACGAAGGAATGATCAATGACCAAATCCCAAAGACCACTTTTGGGTTTTGCGACCGTCGTCATTGGTCATTGGTGCTTGGTTATTCATTTGTCATTCGAAGTTCGTCATTCGTGATTTACTTTTTCCCCATTTCCTTCGCCTCCGGCTCCTGCGCCTGATGCGGGTGTTTATCGCCGGCGTAAACTTTCAGTTTGTCGAGCATCTTGGTGGCCAGCTTGTTCTTGGGCAGCATGCGGCGCACGGCTTCAACCAGAATCAGCTCCGGCCGGCGATCGCGGCGATGTTCCGCCGTTTCGCTGCGTAAGCCGTGGTAGCCTGTGTACCACTTATAATCTTTTTGCTGCCACTTCTTGCCAGAGAGCACAATTTTATCGACGTTCACCACCACCACAAAATCGCCGCTGTCGACGTGCGGGGTGTACGTGGGTCGGTGCTTGCCCATCAGCACCATGGCAATATCGCTGGCCAGCCGGCCCACCACTTTGCCGGCCGCGTCCACCAGGAGCCATTTGGGCTGCAGCTCGCCGGTCTTGGCCATGTACGTTCTGGGCTTCGATTTAATTTTCGTCGCAGGCACGTTCAATTCCCAAAAGTCAGTCCCCAGCCGGGACCTAGTTCAAAAAGTCGAAACCAGCAGTTTATCGGGTTAAGGGCGAGCCTTCAAGGGCTGGAATTAACGAAACAACGGGAGTTAATGGGGTTAATGTAAAAGCGGCTCGGGATTTTTTCCTCTTTTCACGAAAGCCTCTGGAAACGTGGCTACGATTTTCATAAATACATCGTTCGGCACTGTATCGGCCACATAAATGACTGCTATCGGCACGGCTCCGAAGAGAGTCAACATTCGCGGTATTGGACCACGCGAGCTCGTTTCCTCTGAGGGCAGTATATATTGCACACCGTTTGCCCCCAGCAACGCCGTTCGCTCGCGGACCCGTGCAACATTGCAAGCGAACCACGCAGGCGGAATAGCCAGCAGCGTTACAGCCACGAACAATGTTCGCAGTGTGAACCGTGGTGCGTTCATATCGCGCTAATTCAATTATCCGCGGCGAGCATCACTGCTGGCTTGTCCAGCAGTGACACCCGATGCTCACCTTCCGACAGGACCCACCACCTCGCCGCCGTTGCGCGTGAAGATGGCTTTCAGGATTTTCGGATCGACATCCGGGCTCACGCTCTCGATGTGGCCGTCCATGAACATCAGTTGAATGATGCCGCCGGCCGATGGGTTGTCCAAATCGCGCAGCGGATTTTTCGGATCGAATTCCCAATCTTCCGGCTTCGTCCAAGGAACAGCTTTGTTGGGCGACACCGCCACCACGCCGGCGGTCCTCGACGTGCCATCGGTGATCTGCGCCAGATTGATGCCTTTATCGCCTTCAAACACACAGCCTTTGCCGACCACCGCTTGATAAATCGTCATGCCCGGCGGCAGATCGAAGCGCGGATCTTTGAACGCCTCGGGCATCTTTTCGATCAGCGTCTTGTTGTGCTCGCTGTCCCACGGCTCGTCGAAATGGAATTGCTGGAAGAGATCATTCTCTTCGAGATACGGCAACATCATGACGCGCCAACCTAAGAGCGGTTTGCCCTCTTTGTCGAAAAAGGCCCGCGGCGGCAAAACCTGGTGCTGATCTTCGTAATTAAGGATGCACAGCGCCATCTGCTTGAGATTGTTCTGCGACATATTCCGCTGGGCGGCCGCTCGCGCCGCCTGCACCGCCGGCAGCAACAACGCGGCCATGACACCCACTTCGGCCGCGCCTCCCTGAATATCGGAGTGAATGAGCACGTGGCTCCCCTGTTGCTTGGGCTGCAGCACTGCCACAACTTTGTCGGATAACCGTTTCGTGTAGTGCTGCATGGCCTCGGTCAGTTCACGCTCGTTCGGATTCGCTGGCTGGCGGGCCTGTTGATCAAGAAACATCGCTTTGCCGTTTTCGAGGCCTTGCTTGAGTACGTGCCGCAAATCGGCGGCGTCTTTTTCATTATCAGTCCCCAGATCCAACTCGATCGCACCGCTGGGTTGGCCGGCATGCATGATGCGGAGTTCGACGGTATTGGTCAGCGTTGGCACTCTGGTCAACTCAGCAAATTGAGGCGGCAGTTGCCCGGCTCCCATCGCCACGACCGGCATCAGCAGCGGACGGATCGGATCGAGGCTGACGAACAGCGCGGCATCGGGAGAATCGTCAGCGGCCGCCATCAGAGTACGCAACGGGCTGTCTCCGCTGCCACCCGATATCATCCAGGCCAAACTCGCTTCCGGCGCGAGGACCAGCGTTCGATCATCGATAAATGCCGCACTAGGTTGCATCGGCTGGGTTGCCAACCGCGCCACCTTGCCGTTAGCGGCTCCGTCTCGGCCATCTTTCACAATCAGCGACAGGGCAAGTTTGGCATCTTGGGGCTGCGTGAATCGTAGTACAACGCCAAAGCGCAGGTTGCGCCGGGCCCGCTTGTGCAGCGCCAGGTTGCGGTTGCTGCGCCCCAGCCATTTGCGGCATGGCAACCACGCCGACGGCCAATTCGATCTGCATCGGATCGAAGCCGAATTCTTTCTTTCCTCCGGCCGAGAAAATTTCAGTCGGCCACAGTTCAAACTGCGGCGAGGTGATAATCCGCTTCGGATGCACTACCGCCGCCGCGACCGCATCGTTGGGCACAAACTTGAGGTCCAATTTCTTGGTGACCGCTTTAGTTGCTTCCGGTTCTGCGGCAAAGGAGGCGTGACTGAGAGACGCAACCGCGGCACATAACAGCAAACGGCGAACGATTCGTGACATGGCACAGACTCCTCGAAGCCCTGAAATAAAGACAAGTGAATGGCTGCCGCAAGACGCTGGCGCCCGGCCCATTAGTGTGGGCTGAATCAAGCAGCCGTGTCAAATAGAATTTGCGGTCGTTTTGGATGCTTCGGCGGAGTAGTGACCCGACCCCTTGCGCACCAAACTCGCATGCTGATGTGAATCACGTCGTGCTTGCCAGATAATTTCGCCACGGCGTCCAGTAATGTTGTTCCCAACCGTGGCTGATGCCGGCGAAATCCTGGTCGTCGACGTTGACGTGCGCCAGTTCGATTCGCCCGCCGATGGGGTCCGGCCAGAACGTGAGAATGAGGATCGAGTCGATCGCCTCAGGCCGAAAATTCAGCGAGCGCCATGTTTGCACGATCATCCGCTTGGGTTCGACATGCAAAATCGTGCCGTGGATCATTCCGTCGAAAGCCCGAAACGGCGCTCCAGCCCGCGCTTCAATCGTCACCGGATGGCCTGTAAACGCAGCATGCTCTTTGGGATCGAGATACATTTCCCACAACCGCTCCGGCGGCGCGGGAAGCGAAGCTGCGATGATAACATTTTTGGGCATGGCCTGAGGCAGTTGTAATAATGTTGGCAAGTAGTCTAGCCGAGAGTTAAGATCACTCGAATGGTTGGCTACAGCTGAGTTAATTTGTTTATCACAAGATTGGCAGTTTGGCTATGTTTCAACAAATTCGCTACATTGCAATCGGTAGCTACGTTTGTTTGCTACTTACAGTTGGTCGGATTTACGCAGCCGAGGCGGAACCGACCATCGACGTTGTCTTCGTCGGCGATATTATGTTGGCTGAACTCCCTGGCGAGGCCATTGCTCGCGGCGTCGATCCGTTCGAGCCGTTTGCGGCGATCTTCGCGCAGGCTGATGCCACGGTGGGCAATTTGGAATGCGTGGTGGCCACAGTTGGCAAACAAGAAGTGAAGCCGTACACCTTCCGTGCCAATCCTAATTGCATTCCGGTGCTCAAGCGGCACTTTTCGGCGCTGACGGTGGCTAATAACCACTCCGGCGATTTCGGTCATGATGCGATTTTAGAGCAGTTCGATCTTTTCGATCGCGAAAAACTGCCGTACTTCGGCGGCGGCAGAAATCTGGAGGCGGCTCACAAGCCGTTGGTGCTGGAACGGAGAGGTCTCCGGCTGGCGCTTTTGGGCTACAATGAATTCAAGCCGCGTCGCTTCGAAGCTGGCGTCGCCACGCCCGGTATTGCCTGGAGCGTGGATGAGCAAGTGATCGATGATATCAAGGCTGCCCGCGAGAAATATCATGCCGACCTGGTGATTCCTTTCATGCACTGGGGCTGGGAATACGAGCTCGTGAACGAACGGCAGCGGAACCTGGCGCACACAATGATTACGGCCGGGGCCGATGCCGTGGTCGGCGCCCATCCGCATGTGCGGCAAGCCATTGAATATTATCGCGGAAAGCCGATCGTCTACAGCTTGGGCAACTTTGTATTCAACGGCTTCGAAACGGAAGATCAATTCACCGGTTGGGTTCTAACGCTGACTCTCGATAAAACCGGCGTCCGCCGCTGGCGAACCAACGTGTCGCACATCGATGAGCGCGGGCTGCCGCACCTGATTGCCGATGCAAAATCGCCGCACGGCAACGTCGCCGGCGAAGAGCTTCTCGACTACACGCCTCCCTACCCGACCGACGTTCCCGCCAACAAATAATCTCGCCGTTTCATTGCGGCAAATCGAACAGCAAAAGCTCTGTGTCGGTGCCTGCGCTGATTGCAAGTTTGTTTTCATCCTCGATTGCCGCACCGTCGCCGGGCTCCAGAAGCGTGCCGTTCACGGTAACCGTGCCGCGAATCAGTTGCAACCAGGCGAGCCGCCCATCGTCGAGGCGATGTTCGGCCTTTTGTGCCGCAGGGAGGAGCGAGGCGTACACGTCGGCATCCTGATGGATTTTGACCGAGCCGTCGCGTCCATCCTTCGAGGCTACCAACCGCAATTGTCCACGGCGCTCGTCATCAGAGAATTTGCGCTCTTCGTAACTTGGCGTCAGGTTGCGCTCATCGGGCATGATCCAAATTTGCAGTAGATGCACTGGCTCATCGGGAGACGGATTGAACTCGCTGTGCCGGATGCCGCTGCCGGCCGTCATGCGTTGAACATCGCCGGGACGAATGACGGAGCCGCTGCCCAAGCTGTCGCGATGTTGCAGTGCTCCCCTGACGATGTACGTGATGATTTCCATATCGCGGTGCGGATGCATGCCGAAGCCTTGACCCGGCGCAACGAAGTCTTCGTTGATCACGCGCAGTGGTCCGAAATTCATCCACTGCGGCTCGTAATAATCGCCGAACGAAAAGGTGTGCCAACTGTTGAGCCAATCGATCTGCGTTCGTCCTCGCTCGTTCGCTTTCCGCACGGTGATCATAAGGCGCTCCTGGTTTCCGCCTGATTCGTTGAAGTTGATCCGCGGGAATTGTACGAGTTGGCTTGCCTTGGGCCAGCTTTCGCTGATTCGAGAGAGATTCTGTGTGGACTTTGCCTTGGTGGCGGCCATCGTTTACAACATTTGCGTCAACATACGCGCTCGCGGCAAAGGAAACTCGGTGTCAATACGTCTGACAACAGTTCGATGGATCGCGAGTTTGCCCGCCAGCGCGCTGCATGCGGCTGAAGCAGTTTTGGACGGCCGGACGCTTGTCGATCCGAAATTGGCGGAAGCAATGACGGCGCCGGCCAAGAAGTTGGCGACGACGATTCGCACCGCGGGTGTGAATCCGGAAAAGTTGCTGCCGCATTTGACCGTGCTCTCCGCGGGCATTCCGGGTCCGCTGCAACTGACGGAAGTCGCGCTGATGAAAGTCGCCGATCTGGCACAAGCCAAAGACAATGCGCGGCAGGCGGAAGTCGTGCGGCAGGTAATCAGTGTGTTTCAGCAGGCCGTGCCCGACGTGGTTCAGCAACTGGAATTACGGGCCGAGCCGATTCGCAATCAATGGGAAGCCCGCGGACCGGGCTTGCTAACCACGCTGGGGCGGATGACCGATCCGGAATTGATTGTTGAACAGGCCGAAGTGGTTTTGGTTTATCCGGTGCTAGGCGGCGGCGGTCGGGCGCATTTGCCCTACAACACGGTGGAGTTCGAAGCGGTGGTGGCCGACCCGATCACCGGGCTGCCGGAAGTGGTACGACTGGCGTGGCTCATCGGCCAACTAAACTGCGAGCTGCCCAAATATCAAGGCGAAATGACCCGCGACCAATTGAGCGAGACCGTGGAACAGGCAATGATCCCCGCCGTGCTGGCCGCCTCGGAAGATGTGGAGCTGGCCCGCTGCGACGCGGCGACGATCAAGTTGGCGCTTTTGTCATGGACAAATCAGGACGTGTCGGCGAATCCGGCGCTAAGCGATTTGCTGTTGAACTGGTGGGAAACATATCATAGTAGTCGCCCACCGTGGCACGTGGCGCTGGCGGCACTCCGAAAGATGATGTCGCCGATTTGACCGCATCAATAATGCGATCGGATTTCCAGTAATTCCTGTAATACTTGCCGATCTTCGTTCGTCAGTTCTGATGACGGCGCACTCCTCCCGGGAAAACGGCATGGACTATTGGACGAAGGTCCACGAGCAGTACGGGCCGATGGTCTGGACGACGGTCTACCGTATTTTGGGGAACGAAGCCGATTCGCTGGACTGCTGCCAGGATATTTTCATCGAGGTGTCACAGTCCGACACCAACCGCGAGGTGCAAAACTGGCCAGCGTTTTTGCGTTGGCTGGCGACACGCCGCGCCTTAGACCGGCTGCGCAAGCGGCGCGTTGAGAATGCTAAGTATGAAACAAATGGAGATATCGCCAAAGTCGCCTCCGCCGCGGTCGGCCCTGATGATCAAGCGATGTGGCGCGAATTGATCGAACGCTTGAAGTAAGAGCTAACTGGCTTGCCCGCAGACCAAGCCGAGGTGTTTTGGCTAAGAACGGTTGAGGAATTGAGCTACGAGGAAATCGCAGAGCAGATGGGTATTGATGCCAACCATGTGGGCGTGCTATTGCACCGTGCGCGGCAGAAATTGCGCCAGTGGCTAGCGGATTTGAATCCGTTGAGGCAGCAGTAGGTTTCGACAACAGAGGTGTTCCATGAGCGATGCCAATACCGATCAACTTTTGGACGAAATTACCGCGCGAATTCGCCGGCAAACGGCGCCGCCATATCCTCGCGAGGCCATGGCCGCGGCGATTGTCGATCGCGAAAAGAGCTCGGCCAGGCGCTGGATGGAAGTACGAAGATGGATCCGCTCGCGACCACTGCAACTAGCCGCCGCCGTGGTCACTATTGGGAATTATTGCCGGCGGCTTTTGGCTGGCATCTGGCTTTCTGGGCAATGGCAGCATTGCCTTCGCACAAATCCAAAAGCGGTGATCAAAACTCATTCGTTAGCTTTCGGATCCTGATACTATAGCACGGTCCGATCTTCTCAAGTCGGTATTAAACCAGGCGAACCGGCTGTGAGAAGGTGATGATCTTGGACGCAAATCGAAGCGTACGGAGTCAGCCCATCGGGCATATCGAAATCACCGTGACTGATCTGACGAACGGATGCATTTCGATTTTGGCCCGATCGGCGATCGGCGATTCTTGAGCCGTTGTATCCTGCGCCGGAGGCTAAGCGAAGTCACCGGAAGATTCTTCACGGATATGCTACGCAGCATTCCAGAAAATGCCAAGAAAAAATGGCGGATGGCGAGTTGATGGCCAAAATGTCGAATTGACTTGTGCAGTGCCATGTACGATCACGATTTTACGGTGTGCGTTGATGCGAACAACAATTTACCGGTTCGCATGGAACGGGTCCACGACAATTTCCGACCCAGGTGGCTATAACGTTCGTGACGTCTACACAGATTTCGTGTTCGATACGCCGATGGACGAATGCTCTGTTTCGCGTCGAACCGCCAGCAGGATACAACGTCAAGAACCATCTTCGCCGAAGGATCGAGCCGCCATCGCCGAACCTTGTTTCTCCGTTGATTCTAACTGGTCGAGGGAATTGGGCCGGTGAAATTTGGAGCCAGCGTGGAGGAAATCATTCGACTTGCTGGGACAACCCGACTGGCAGGAACAGGACGAAGAACGCTTTACCATTTCCCGGGCTATCGATCCAGACCTGTGAAAATAGACGGACAGAATTCGCATCGCTTTTGACACACGCGGATTTCATCTACTAGCTGACGGCAAACAGGGCATTGAACACATCTTTTGCTTTAATCAGCGAGGCATGGGGAACTCGGTCGCTCGACTTTGAGGGCAGAACGAAGGAGGGTATCAGCTGGAAATCCTCCCGCGACGACGTGGTGAAAGAACTATGGCGAGCCGGAGTGAAGATTGGTCCGAAGAGTCGATGCGGCTCTATGCCGTTCTTAAAGCTTGGCTATCGATTTCGCTTCGCGATGGACAAGCTCGTTTCCATTCACATTGAGCGTCCTGACCCAAATCTGGAAACCGAAATCCGCGGCGACCGGCATTAGACCTGTCAAGCCGACAAGAAATCGCGGAGCAGCCAACGGCAGAAAAATGATGCCTTGGCTACAGAGCGTAAGCTGCTAAAAAATCCCCGGCGCCGAAGCCGTCGGGTTGGGATTGTTGTGGCGGAGCAGTGCTTTCGGCGGGCTGCTTTGCCGCGGGTTTATTTTCCGCCAGCTTTGAATGGGCCGTCTGTGGTGCGGCGGTCGGCTTGTGTGGTGGCCGCGGAGACGATTCAGCCGTTTGGACTTTCGAGGCCCGTTCGTTACCGGGGCGAGGGTAGTTGGTTGTCGGATGGCTGCGGGGGCCGCGGGAATGGCGGGCTGGGATGAAGTCTAAATCGGCATCGTCGTAACGAGAGACGTAACCGGGCTGCTTCGAGCGTTCTAATTCGTCGTGGAATTCGCTAATCACGCGGTCTTGAATCATTTCGCGGCAGGCGCTGTTGATGGGATGAGCGATATCGGCGTAGAGCTTCGCCCGGCCGTCTTCATCCGAGCGGGGCACGGTTCGGATTCAACTTAGCACCGCATTCGTTGCAATAATTAGCGCGCAGATGATTCTTCGCGCCACATTGCAAACAGTGCGAAGTGAGCTTACGGCTGGGCATGGCCACGAAGGGGCCGTTCGAGCCGTCGATGATTTTCAGATCGCGGATGACAAAGCAGTCGTCGAAGGTGATCGAGCAAAACGCCTGCAATCGCTCGCCGGCTTCTTCCATCAGCTTGATGCGAACTTCAGTGATTTCCACGGCCGTTCTCCTTGCGCTGCTGACCCCTGATCCTCAAGGACCTATTGAACGCTCACGCCGACTGAGTTGCTTGCACCCAGCATTCACCTGCTTCATTAACTCGCAACCGTCCGGACACCTGTCGGGCATGCCGTGCGGAATGGCAGACTGCAAAACAAGTCGTGCCGCTACCGCTCATGCCGATTGCCGGACAGTTCTCCTTTGCTAATCGATCTAAAATTCGGTCGATCCACGGCGACAGTTGCCGGGCCGGCTCGACCAAACGGTTGTGGACGACTGGGCCGATCTCCGCCAAATTATTTCTACGCATTGACTCTAAAATCGGGTTCAACGAGACTGCCGGATTACCCGGCTGACACGCCTGATAAACCTCCGCAGTCGCCAAACCTTCCGGCGGACGGACGAGCACTACGTGCAAATTTGCCAAGCCAGCCACGCGTTCGATTTTCTCGCCACGGCCTCGGCAAATCGCCGGACCTTGGCCGATGAAAAAGGGCACGTCGCTACCTAGTTCTGCTGCGATCACCGCACAATTGCGCCGGCGTCCAACCCAGTTTCCAAACCAAGTTGGCCGCCATCAAGGCAGCCGCAGCATCGCTCGATCCACCGCCTAAACCAGCCGCTGCGGGAATTCGTTTGATCAATTGCAGCTTGACGCCACGATTGATTCCGGCCTTTTGGGCCAGTAAGCGAATTGCTCGCACCGCTATATTTTGTTCCCCAACAGGAAGTACATCCGGGTTTGCAGCCGCGGAATTCACGCGCAGTGTCGCGATTCTAACGTCGGCCAAACCCGCACTCCAGCGGGGGGTGATTGTCACTTGTCCGGATGGATCGTCCTCAACGATCAAGGTGTCGTACAAACCAATCGGAACCATGAGGGTTTCGATCTCATGGAAACCGTCGTCGCGCCGGCCAAGCACTTCGAAGAAGAGGTTGATTTTCGCCGGCGCCAGGATCTCAACACGGGAGGCACTAAGGCGAATTTGCACCCGACGTTCCCTCGAGGGCCAAACACAGCACGGCCAAACCGACCGCGATCAACCAACCAATACACGCGCGATGATATTAAAGAATGAGGCCCGGCATTCGCCGATTCTTTCGGACGGGCGTGCCGGTTAATCTGCGCTTAATCTATCGGGCGGAATCCAAAAGGTCAATTGAATCCATCTGATCTGACATGAGTTCCCCGCCCGCCCGGCAATGTTCAAGGATAAAACGGGGCTTATCTGACTCCAGAAATGAGACTTCCGGATGCTCGCGGCTCCAAAAGCCGGGACACGAACTTTGTATATGCCCGCCGCCAACGCAACTACTGCAAGGCTATTCTCCCGCCGCCAGGCTGGCACACACGAGTTCCTTGTCGTTCCGGGCAAAAATGTGTCGGTTGGCAAATGCCGGATGCGACCAGCAAACTCCGCCCCGTTGACCCAGTTGATCGGTGGTGGGCTCGATCAGTTTTGTGCGGCTGATTTCCTCGAAGCCCTGGGGCGACAGTTTGGCGATTAATAGCTCGCCTCGCTCGTTCAACATGAAGTAATGATCGCCGTGTTTCACGGTATGAATTGTGGCCCAACGGGCTTTGGGGACGGCCGTGAGATTCTCCCAAATTCGCTCGCCGGTGTTGGCATCAAGGCAGCGGAGTTCGCCGTAGCTGTCGTTGCCGTAGACGTAACCGCCATCCAAAACTGGCGTGCCGATGACGCAGTGCAGGCTTTTGGTGTGCTGTTCATCAGGACCCACAGCTCGCCAGAGTCGCTCCACCGCTGGCGCGTCGGATTTGAGCCGCAGCATGAGCGAGCCGTCATAAAACGATGAAACAAACAAGTGATCTTTATCGACGGTTGGCGTAACAATGCCGATGGCCATGCGAGACGGCTTCATATCTTCGCGCCAATAGAGCGTGCCATCGGCCGGATTCAACCCAACAACTCCCGCGGCCGTCCAAACCACGAGCACCAGCTTGCCAGCTTGCTGAATGATGATGGGGGCCGAATATTGCGCCGGATCGTCGAGCGCCTTCCAAATCTCTTCGCCCGTTTTCTTGTCGAGAGCGACTATGCACGCATGTTCACCTCCGATATTCAAGATCAGCCGATTGCCATCAACTAGCGGCGCGGCTGCGATGCCCCAAATTGGCATCTGGATATTGTATTGCGATTCCAAATCTTTTTGCCAGAGAATCTCGCCCTTGGCGGCATCGAAGCAAAATAGCTTGCCGGTCGCGCCCAATGAATACGCCCGACCATCGTCGACGGTAACGGCAGCACGAGGACCTGCGTTATAGTTGACGCCGCCGTAAGGACAGTCGTACGAATAACTCCAAATTCGCGCGCCCGTATTCTCATCAAAGCAATGAACGCGTTCAATTTGATTCGGCTCGACCTGCCTATCTGTGATGTAGACGCGACCTTTGGCTACCGTCGGCCCGCTGTAGCCAGGCCCGATTTCCACGCGCCATTTGATTGGCAACTGCGGCGAAGAAAACTTTTCGACGATTCCAGTTTCCCGCCACACGCCGTCACGGTTTGGACCGCGCCATTGCGGCCAATCGTCGGCCCGCAATTGTGTCGCACCGAGATTCAGCGCGAACGACAAAATCAGAAACGGCGCGAGCCCGCTGGCAGCGCGCAAGTGATTCGAAATCAGCATCGGTCTCTCATGGTCTAAGTTCATAGGTGCCTTCAATTTTCGCCTGCCGCTGAAACACGATTTCGAAATCCCAGATCAGCATTTACGGCTAACCGTGCATTCGCGTGGCAACCGAATTCTGTCGATGCACTTCCGCGGCCGGACATGCAAATTGTCGCAATAACTCGTTCGGCGGCAACCCTTTGGAATTGTGCCCTGAATTCCCGAAATCGATTTTTGTGCGACAAAATCCCGAATTCTGTCGCATCCAGTAGAGTCTCCGACTCGTATTTTCCCGCACGGAAATGCGCGCCGCTGTGACAAAATAGAATCGAATTATGTCGCAAATGGTCATGTTCAGTCGATTTTTTGTGATTCGACGAGCCCTGCATCACGCCTGCCGGTTTACGTAGGCGAGTCTCTCCGAGACTCGCTTGCCGGTCTCGGAGAGACCGGCCTACGTATTCACCCGCTTTCAGTTCCAAGTATACATCTTAATGTACATGTGTACAAAATGCAATACTATTTCCAGGCCACGGATCGGTTTTTTCTGCGGCCCAACCCTTGCGGCGGCCATGAGATGCGCGCCGCCAATTGGACACAATTGAATGATTTAGACCAATTCCACACAATTGCTGTGCCCAGAGACTAACCGTTGAGACATTTTTTTGCGGATTGCTGCAATGCCCGGATACAGCCCGGGCCGCTGCGAGGGAGGACGCTGCTAAGCAATGCCCCCGTCCCCCTTTAATTCTTCCCCTAAATGGACTATCCAACTCCCTAGCAATTTGCAATTTCCCTCCAAAAGGACTAGGATGCTCCCGCCTGTTTATGGATCTCTGGGTCGATCGCGGGTGTTCGTTGTAAATGGCATCGCCGATACGATTTGATCTTTCGTCCGTAAATCCTGTCGCTGTGAATCTGTACCGCAATTCTTTCATACGAGTCAACCATTCCCCTGCGTCGCGCTTCAACACAGCCGTGGCTGGCATGGCAGAATCGTGCGGGGCCACCCTGATCCGAATATCCATCTTAGAGAATCGATCGGAACGAATCAGCTGAAACACGTCGAATCCGCGGGCAATAGGTGACTTATGATTTCGACACGTGCGGTCTTTTGCCGTCTCTTAATCTTTTCACTTGTCAAGAATGCGATTGCAGCTAATTATGAGTACTCGGTCATCGACTTGGGCACGCTTGGCGGATCGTCAAGCTCCGGTTATGGCATAAACGCCAGTAGCCAGATCGCTGGATGGTCTTACACTACGTCCGGATCGGCTCACGCGTTTCTATACGATGGCACGATGCATGACTTGGGCACGCTCGGCGGATCGTATAGCATTGGCCGTGCCATTAACGACAGCGGTCAGATTACAGGAGTGTCGATTACTGCGTCTGGATCGCAGCGCGCGTTTCTATACGATGGCACGATGCATGACTTGGGCACGCTCGGCGGAGCGATTAGCGGCGGCGATGCCATTAACGCCAGCGGCCAGATTATTGGATATGCTGATACTGCATACGCGCAGCACCCGTTTCTATATGATGGCACGATGCATGACTTGGGCACGTTCGGCGGATTCGGTAGCAACGTCTCAGGCATTAACGCCAGCGGCTGGATCACTGGAGTGTATTACACTGCGTCCGGATCGCGCGCGTTTCTATATGATGGCACGACACATGACTTGGGTACGCTCGGCGGATCGGATAGCGGCGGCAATGCGATTAACGCCAGCGGCCAGATCACTGGAAATTCTGCTACTGTGTCCGGATCGTATCACGCGTTTCTATATGATGGCACGATGCATGACTTGGGCACGCTCGGCGGATCGAATAGTTACGGCAGTGCGATTAACACCAGCGGCCAGATCGTAGGATATTACGACACTGCGACTGCGGGCATTAGACACGCATTTTTGTATGATGGCGTCCATGGAATGCGTGATTTGAATTCGTTGATCGAACCGTTCTCAAGTACTGCGTTAACCTACGCGGCGGGCATCAACGATAACGGTCAAATCGTGGCAAATAACGCGAATGGCCACGCAGTACTATTAACACGCAATCTATTTTGGACGGGTTCCGAAGACAACGACTGGGATCGGGTGACGACAAATTGGGCCGACGCGACGCCGGTCTCGGCGGTCTATTCTGACGGCGTTTCAGTGGCTTTTAAGGACAGAAATCCGCTGACGAACGCAAAGATCACCAATACCGATATAGTCGCCAAAAATGGTTCGGGGACCCCTGTATCTGTGATCTTTGATAATTCGGGGGTCGCCAGTGGAGGCGTCGATTATACCCTCAGCGGCACGATTAATGCCGGCGGTGAGCTAGTAAAAAATGGCACCGGAACGGCTACTTTAAAAGGTGCCGCTGCGTTTTCGAGCAACGTCAGGATTAACAACGGCACAATGCAAGTGCTTGGACCGCTGGGCGTGCTGACCACTTCAGCAGATTTGCGTGTTGGAGAAGCACAACTCGCCACGTTGTCAATCATGTCGGAAGGCGCATGTCGCAAACGCAAATGGATACGTTGGCGCGTTGATCTTTGGTGGGGCGGTCGCCATTAGTGGCTTCGGTTCCACGTGGACCAATAGCGGGACCTTGAATGTTGGCAATTCAATTGGTTCCATCGCCGGAGCTACAAATGCGCTGACAGTCAGTAACGGTGCGACCGTATCTGCTTCGACGGTCACCGTTTGGCCAAATGCAAAACTAATGCTGGACTCAACCTTTGGTCCGGCAACTGTTGCCGCTGCGAGCCTAACGATTAAGGGCGGAACTGCAGCTAATTCCGGCCTTAGCGGATCTGGAAATATCGCGGGTCCACTTTCGGGATCTGCAGTAAGCGTCACGAATACGGGAAATGTGGCGCCGTCGGGAAGCTATTCTTACTTTGGGGTTCTAAAGCAGGCACAGCTTTTCGTTCATGGTGATTATTCACAAACTTATACTGGAACGCTGTCGCTCACTATCACAAATGTTAACCGTGTCGGTTCCAATACGGATTCGTTCCCACTAGCAGTTACTGGTAACGCGTCGTTCGCCGGCACGCTCAAGGTAAACGCAAGTGCCGTCGCATCTGCAGTTCAGCCAGGAGACCAATTCAACCTTGTCAGCTACCAGAACGTCTCGAGCCGTTTCGACACATTTGATCCAAACGTTGCCGGGCGGACGGACGTGTTCTTTGGTCTTAATTACGCAGATGCGGGAAGCCTAAAATTGATGACGCTTGAAACGCCACAGCTATACAACGGCAGTGGGCCCACGGGGCATCTTGTCCCTGGGTTCACAGCCAACCATCAGCTCGTTCTTATTACGCACGGCTACAACAGCAACGCCAATAGCTGGCCAGATGCGATGGCGAAATCGATCGCAATTCAAGCGCGCCCCGGTTGGGACGTCGTTACCTTTGATTGGTCGGAATATAACTCCCTAGGTGAATTGCCGTGGAGCGCCGCAAACAACGCGGTGGACATTGGCACGAGCCTGGCCAACTGGTTGAATAAGAACTTCTCTTATGCCGGTGGGGCTCATTTGATCGGACATTCAGCCGGAACATGGTTGGTCAACGAAGTAGCGAGCGGGTTGCACAAAAACGGCGCACCAGTTCAATTGACTTTTTTGGACGCGTTCACGCCCGGATTTGGAATTCACCGCTCGGCTGGTCCTAATCCTGTGCTCGGATTCGATAAAGATGGCTCCCCAAATGCGAATTTTGTCGAGCATATTTATGACGATAGCCTCGGATCAGGACCATTTACTGCCTCAGTCTTTCCAAATGGTGTGAATGTGGACGTGAGCGCGGTTGACCCTTATATCCTAGATCCAATTGCGAAGCACGGATGGCCCTACGGATGGTATCAGCAGACAATAGTCGACGCGCTAGATCCCGAAAGCATCAGCAGCAAAAACTCGTTGGGGTTCGTACATGCGCCGGAGAGAAATGGGGCGTTTCCAGTTCAGTCTGGCGACTACGCCCCCGGCAGAGTGATCAAAATCTCAAGCGATGGCACTCCGGATAAAGTCATTGGTATTCAGAATCAATCTGCACTTCAGCTTGACCAGCCGAATCACGTCACAAGCACTACCGGAACCGTAAGTTTTGGCATGGATCACTCCGCAACACTCACTACCGGTTCGCCCGTGCTGCTGACCGAAATGATCAATCTTGTCACGGCTGCGAACGTGATGTCCTTTGACTTTAAGTTCTTGAGCTCCGCGGACGGGTTGTTGTCGGTATACGTCGATAGCACGCTCGAATTTGAATTGGATAGCCAAATGCTGCTCGACAAGTCGTTGCGCTTTAACAGCGATGAAATATACTTGACGACCGTAGCCACCCCTGGCACTCATACCCTCCTCCTTCGGCTCGATCCCGATGGTGCCGAACAATCACAAGTTAACATTTCGGACGTAAGCTTTGGATTCGCAACGCTTGTACCATTGTCGATTCTGGGGGATTTTAATCGTGACGGTCACCTAGATCCCGCCGATGTCTTAGCGATGCTTACCGCTTTGACTGATCTAAAGGACTATCAAGCATCCAATAGCATGAGCGATTCACAACTCTTAACGATCGGCGATGTCAACGGCGACGGCAAAGTAACCAATGCCGATATCCAAGCAGAGTTGGACCTGATCGATAGCGCTGGTGGTGGTTCGCTCTCTGCAATTCCGGAACCCGCCGCTGTATCCCTTTTGGCACTCGGCGCGATCGGCCTGCTGTTCGCCCGCCGGCGGTTCGTAAATTAGTTGCCTCAGTCGCTCCAAGATTTAGACGAGAATAAAGGGGACGCAGAGGCAAAGGCGGCAGGAACCAAATTTGCTAATGGTTCCTCCACCTTTGCCTCCTCCCACCCAGGAGAATCGCGAGGTATGGGTGCCAGGGTGCGATGGCTTGCGATTTACGTAGGCGAGTCTCTCCGAGACTCGCTTGCCAGTCTCGGAGAGACTGGCCTACGTAGCGCGAAGATCGCTGATTGTGGGGCGGTCATGTCGCTCTGGCACTCTCACCACTTCCCCTTCGGCGAAGCTCAGGACTGGCCTCTCCCAAAGAGAGGGAGAAAAAATCACCGTCATTCCCGCGTCAATTTGCGAAAGCGTTGAATGAGATCGCGGGTGATTGGTCCGGGCTTGCCATCGCCGATGGAACGGCTGTCGATCTTCACGACGGGAATTGCTTCCGCAGCGCTGCCGGTCAGAAAACATTCGTCGGCGATGTACACATCGTGCCGAGTAAGTGGCATTTCGTGAACTTCGATCCCGGCGTTGCGAGCAATCTCAATGATGGCATCGCGGGTAATGCCTTCGAGAATTCCGGCATCAAGCGGTGGAGTTTGTAGCACGCCCTCGCGCACCAGGAAGATGTTGTCGCCGGTGCATTCGGCCACTTCGCCCTTTTGATTGAGCATCAGTGCTTCGATGCAGCCGGCCTTCAGGCCTTCGATCTTGGCCAGGATGTTGTTGAGATAGTTAAGCGATTTAATCCGAGGGTTGAGAGCCGCCGGATTATTCCGGATTGTACTGGCTGTGACAATTTCCAAGCCGTTGCGGTAAAAGTCTTCAGGATATAACTCAATCTTGTCGGTGATGATGATTACTTGCGGATGGCTGCAGCGGTTGGGGTCGAGTCCCAAAGTTCCAGCCCCGCGCGTGACCACGAGCCTGATGTATCCGTCTTTAATGTTATTGGCGGCGAGCGTGTCGTTGACTGCTTTGGCCAGCGCGTCTTTCGTGAGTGGTATTTCCAACCAGATTGCTTTGGCGGAACTCCACAATCGTTCGAGATGCTCGTCCAGTCTGAAGACTTTTCCGCCGTAGCTTCGCATGCCCTCGAACACGCCGTCGCCATACAACAGGCCATGGTCGTAAACGCTGATTTTGGCGTCGTCTTTATCGTAGAGCGTGCCGTTGATGTAAACTTTGAGTGCCACGGATGATGCCGGCATGGAAGTGGATGTGGATGGGCGAGCTTGTACGTGAAACGTTGGCGATTGAATAGACATTACGTTGATCCTTCCACCTGGCCGTTGACCAAACGAATGGTGCGATCTGCCTCGGCAGCTATCGCCGAATCGTGCGTTACCATGACTATAGAGAGCTGGTGCTGGCGGTTCAAGGTTCGCAGAATTCTCAAGATTTCTTGGCCGGTGCCCTGATCGAGATTTCCGGTCGGTTCGTCGGCCAATAACACTTGCGGCTTGGCGATTAAAGCCCGGGCTATGGCGACCCGCTGCATTTCACCACCAGAGAGTTCCCGCGGCCGGTGCTTTAATCGGTGCGATAGTCCAACGGTGTCCAACAGTTTTTTGGCACGGTCGACATATTGGTTACGATTTCGGCAATAATCCCAGACACTGGAACCAATCATTAAGGGTGCGAGCACATTCTCCAGAGTCGTGAGTTCGGGCAGAAGGTGATAAAACTGGAAGATCATGCCGAATTGTTCGTTCCGCAGCCGTTCACGAAGAGAGGCCCCCAAATTGTCGATGCGTTGACCTAGGAAATGAACCTCGCCCGAAGTGGGCACGTCCAACGTTCCGAGCAGATGCAGCAGTGTGCTTTTACCCGACCCGCTTTGGCCGACAATCGCCAAAAATTCCCCGTGGCGCACTTCCATGTTGGCGCCGGTGAGAACGGGAATATCGAGCGTGCCTTTACGGTAAACTTTTTTAAGATCGACGGCGGATAGATGAACGGCTCGTGTCGCCGATGAAGTAGCCGTTGACGATTCGCTCATTCGCCATTCCCCATCTTCCGTTGGACGGGCTCAGATTGCTTTTCAGCCGACTCGTCGCGGAACAATTAGTCTCGCTGACTCACTCATAGCGCAAAGCCTCCACGGGGTGCAAACGAGCAGGCGCAAAGCGGGCAAGACACTAGCCATGACGGCGATCATCAAGGCGCCGAACACGATCCAGGAAATCGTAAACGGATCGATGATGGTCGGAATTTCGTAAAAGTAATAAATCGCCGGATCAAATACCGCCTGGCCCGTAATCCATTCCAATCCCAACCGGACTTGGTTGATGTAATGCACAAACAACAAGCCGATGCCCATACCGACGCCAGCGCCAACGATTCCAAGTGACAAACCGTAGCCGAGGAAAATACCCATGATGCCGCGGCTCGAATGCGCCAAGCGATTTAAGAATTCCGACATCGCGGGTTTTTTCGACGACAATCATGAAGAAGATCGCCAAAATGCCGAAGCCTGCGACCGCAATGATCAAAAACAACAAAATGTTGAGAACCGCCTTTTCCATCTGCACGGCGGCGAGCAGCGCACCTTGTTTATCGCGCCAGGTATAAACGCCGTACAATCTCGGCGGGGAAATGCTGGCGTAATACATCGCGGACCATCTCGCCATCAACGCCGGGCTTGAGTTTGATTTGGATTGACGTCACATTTTCGCCCATCCCGCGCAATTCTTGCAGCACTTTGATGGGCACGAACACGAATGAAGAGTCGTATTCGCTCATTTTGCTTTCGTACAAGTCAACAACGGTAAAACGCAGACTGTTCACCTTAGGTGGTGTGCCAGTGGTTGGAACGCTGATGCTCACGTCGTCTCCCGGCCGCAACAGAAATACGTCGTTTCCTTCATGATCGCGCACGCTGGCCAGGGCCATTCCGACGATAATGCCGTCGTATTGTTTCTTGGCGGGATCAAGCTTCTTCATTTGTGACGTGGTACGCGCGAGCAATGGGTCTTGTGGAGGAGCGGCTGTGCTACCAGTTCCATCCTGGCTGCTGTCCTCTTCCCCCTGGACCCTACTCCGATCGCTTCGCTCCATCGCTTCGTCAAACGCTTTCTTACGCGCACCCCACATGCGGCGCCATTCCCAACCAGCTTTTTCCATGTCTGCCCGCAGCGGGGCTTTATCGCCGATTTGATGATCGCGCACGTCGTAGCCGCCATCATGCAGTTCGAAGCTCAACTGCTTTCGATTGGCGAGATGCTGCAGATACTTGCCGAAGTCGCTGACCGACGAATGCGTTCTTTCGTCGATGCCGATGCACATCACCTGTCGCGGCGACCAGCCGCCACGAAGCTGGAAATTGAGCATCGCCGGCACATGCACGGTCGGCGTCATGCCTTCGATCCACTGACCGGCGACGTGCCGGATGGCGTCCATGTGCCACTCGGGATTCTCAAATCCATTGAGATCGCGACCTTCGAACACCAGATCGGAAAGAATGCCGTGCATGCGGTCCTCCATCTCGTGGGAGAACCCGGCCATGACAGCGTTGACGACAATCATCGTCGCTACGCCCAGCATGACGCTGATGATGGAGGCCAGCGCAATGTATCGTGTCCGCAAATACCGCCAACAAAGGAGGAGTTTATACATGGCCAATCCTTTGGCTTCAGTTCAGTCCGTTGAGCTTACGCCTCCGGGCGTAACAATGGGAATAAAATTACATCGCGGATCGACGGGCTGTTCGTCAGCAGCATGACAAGACGATCGATGCCGATGCCCAAGCCGCCGGCGGGCGGCATGCCGTGGCGCAGGGCACGGATGAAATCATGGTCCATTTTCGCCATCGAGTCTTCTTCTTTCAGGCCGGCCAGCTGGGTGCGGAATAACTGCTCCTGCAAATCGGGGTCGTTCAACTCCGTGTAGGCGTTCGCGACTTCCATTCCCTGCACGACGAGCTCGAAACGTTCGGCGATCGCAGGATTGTCGCGCTTCCGCTTGGTCAGCGGGCAAATACTAGCCGGATAATCCATGATGAATACCGGACCGGCCAGTTTGTCTTCCACGACCTCCTCGAAAACTTCGCTCTTAATGACGTCGGGATGTTTGCCGGCTGTTTCAAATCCAATTTTCTCGGCCAGCGCCTTCACCGCGGACTGATCTTCCGAAGGAATGCCGGTGTGCTGTTGGAATAACTCGTCGTAAGTGTTTCGGGCAAAAGGCGGTGTGAAATCGATCGTCGCCTCTCCAAATTGCAACTTCAAATCCTGGCCAGTGGCGTGAATTGCATTGACGATCAGCTTTTCCGTTAAATCCATCATCGAGCGATAATCGCCGTAGGCCTGATACAGCTCCAACATCGTGAATTCCGGGTTGTGCCGCGGGCTAATGCCTTCGTTACGGTACACCCGGCCCAATTCGTAAACCCGTTCGACGCCGCCGACCAAGAGCCGCTTCAGGTGCAGTTCCAGCGCAATCCGCAGAAACAACTGCATATCAAGGGCGTTGTGGTGCGTAACGAACGGCTTGGCTGCCGCCCCGCCGGCGATCGAGTGCAGCGTCGGCCCTTCGACTTCGATAAACCGCTCGGCTGCCAAAGTTTGGCGGATCGATTGCACGATCTTGGTGCGGTTTATGAACCGTGGCAGCACGCCTTCGGTGTGAATCAGGTCGAGATATCGCAGCCGCTGCCGCAGCTCCGGATCGTGCAGACCGTGAAATTTATCGGGGGGCGTTTCCAACGACTTGGTGAGAAAATGCAACCGATCCGCGAAGATGGTTAACTCACCTTTTTGCGTGTGTTTCAGCTCGCCGTCGACGCCAATCAGGTCACCAAGATCAAAGCATTGAGCGATGCCCAATTTTGATCGCCGACTTGCTTTTTGCCGATGTAAAGTTGTATCTGGCCGGTCCAATCGCGGATATCGGCAAAGATCAGCTTGCCGGTGTCACGCATCAACACGATGCGGCCGGCCGCAAGCACACGAGGTCCATTTTGCTGACCGTGGCGTTCGCCCGGCTGCGCTGGATGTGAAACGATTTCTGACTCGCAGCTACGAATTTCGCCAATGGACATATAGCCGTCGAACCGGCCGCCCCAGGGGTCTATGCCTAACTCCACGATCTTGCGCAGTTTTTCCCGTCGTGCCGCCTCCAGGGCATCGCTCGAATTATCGGATTGGCCGGTAGAAATGTCGCTCATGGCAGAAGACATTCGTTGTTCTTAACTTCAAGGAAGGCAAGATTTTAGTGAAAAGACGGTAGGGGTCAATGTCAGGTCCAGCGACCCGATCGTGCAGTCGGCACGTAGGGGTTGTGGCTTACCGCCTCGGTGAGTCCAAGTTGGCAATTTAAAGATATCCCAAAGTGACCCCAAGTTCACAGGCGGCGACAAATGAGTAACTCATTGCCGCATTTGGTTGTTTCGAGATCACGGTGTGCAAACGAGTTGGCGTTGACGGCAACGCAAAACCGGCGGTAAGGAAGACCTGCTTCCGTGCAGTCGGTCGTAAAATATTTGTAACAAATGGCTACGAAATCCGCTGGATCAGAGTAAGTTCTCTTCGGAACACACGTTTCACCTCGAGAAGACGCACCCATGCCAGCACGACAGCCCAATCCTGCGCCGCGTTCTGACCTCTCGCCCAAACGGGCTCCGAGGTTGTACGATCCTAATGTAAAACCATCCGTTCAATCTCCTGCAATCCGTCCGCCACGCGCGATGAGCATTGGTTACAAACGCGACCACCGACCCGGGCTTTACTGCGTTGAATTGCGCACCGCCCAGTGGGAAAAGGCCGTGCTGTGGTATCGCGAGGCATTAGGGCTGCGAGTCTTGGTCCGCGATGTGGACGACGGCTATGCTCTGTTTGAGGCAGGCGAAACGCGGCTGGCCCTGTTGGCCCGGCGTACGGCCGGCGATACCAGTCCTCGTTGGAGTTTGGGCTTTGAAGTCGAAAATTTGGACCTGGTTGCCAAGCGGCTGCTGGAAGCTGGTTCTCCTATCACACGACCTCGCGACGATCCAGAGGAATTTCAGGAAATCATTACCTCGGATCCGGATGGCAATACAATTCGGCTGTTTGCCTGGCCGAATGCCTGAGACCAAGACGGATGGCGAGTGACGGTGGGCCGCCGATTTCGCCGTCTTCGCGAATTGACCTCGACGCTAGGGTCGGTCATCATTGATTGATCAATTTCGGCCGGCATTTTCTGGCGGTCCGATCTTTCGTTGTTCGATTTCCAACTTTCGCCATTTGCGATGTCTATTGATTACACCCAAGCTCAAGGTGGCGAAGAAATTCAGCGCTCGCTGAAACTGAGTCAGCAGCGAATTCGACCGCCGTCTGACGTGCCCGGGTATGAACCGAGACGGTTTCTCGGCTCAGGCGCTTACGGCGAAGTTTGGGTGGCCATTGATCGCACGACAGGCCGCCAGGTGGCCATCAAGTTCTATCTGCATCGCGGCGGTCTGGATTGGTCGCTCTTATCGCACGAGGTCGAGAAGCTTGCCTTCCTGTCGGCCGACCGCTATGTGGTGCAACTGCTCGACGTGGGTTGGGATGCCGAGCCGCCGTACTATGTCATGGAATACGTCGAGCATGGCTCGCTAGACGATCGATTGCAGCGGGAAGGCCGGCTACCGGCAGCCCAGGCCACGGCGCTGTTCCGCGAAATTGCTGTAGGACTTATGCACTCGCATGGCAAAGGTGTGCTGCATTGTGATTTGAAGCCGGCGAATATCTTGCTCGATCAAGACGGCAAGCCGCGGCTAGCGGACTTCGGCCAGTCGCGGTTGTCTCATGAGCAAACTCCGGCTTTGGGCACGCTGTTCTATATGGCGCCCGAGCAGGCTGATACTTCCGCCGTGCCCGACGCACGCTGGGACGTGTATTCGCTGGGCGCGATTTTTTACACCATGCTGAAGGGCCATCCGCCGCATCGGCATGCCGATGCGGTCAGCGAAATCGAAAGCGCACCGCATTTGGAAGAACGATTCGCGCGCTACCGGCGATTGATCTCGAAAGCGGCGCCGCCCAACGAGCATCGCCGAATTCGCAGAGTCGATAAGCGATTGGCCGAAATCATCGATCGTTGCCTGGTGACCGATCCGCGACAGCGCTTTCCGACGGTTCAGGCGGTGCTCGATGCGCTAAATGCCCGAGATTCTCGGCGGTCACACCGCCCCTTGATGGTGCTGGGCGCCATCGGCCCCGTGTTGCTCCTCAGTGTAATGGCGTGGCTGGCATGGCTGTGGTTTACGACTTCGGTCGGACACACCAGTGAGGCTCTGACGGACAGCGCGCTGCAAGGTCTGAAGTTCGCCGCTCAAAGTGTGGCCAGCGGTGCCGACAATGAACTGGAAAGCCGATTTAATGACGTGGCCGGTGCCGCGCGGGATTCGACAATTGTCGATGCGCTGTCTACCTTGGAAGACAATCCTGAAACGCACCGCGTCCTGAAGGGATTGGGCGATTCGCAGGAAGTTGCCAAGAGCTTTAACATCTTGCTCGATCAACTCCGGCGAGCGCCGCAGCTTAAGGTGCTGCAAGATCGCCTGGAGCGCTTCGATAAATGGATGCTCGATCAGAACAAGAAAAGCGAAAGCTGGTTCATTACCGATGACCAAGGGGTGCAGGTTGCCCATTGGTATCCCAGCGATGTAACCCTGGGACGCAATTATTCCTGGCGCACGTACTTTCACGGCGGCCCGAGCGATCAATCGGTCGAGTGGCGGCCGGCACCCAATCAGCATCTGGAGAAAACGCGGCTTTCAGCGGCTTATCACAGCAACTCTTCCGGTCAATGGGTCGTCGCCATCTCCTCGCCGATTTACAAACTGGATGACGATGGAAAACGCCAAAAGTTCCTTGGCGTTGTCGGGGTGTCGTTCAGAGTCGAAAAGAAGTTTATCAATGTGCCGGTAGGATCGCGACAGTTTGCGGTTTTGGTGGACTCGCGCCAAGGCGCACATGCGGGTTTGATGCTCCAACATCCGTTCTTCACCAAGCTAAGCAAAGAGTCGCCCGCCCGTCCGGATCGCTTTGAAACCGACCCGAAGTATCGTGTCGATCTATCGATTCTGGAAGACCTGAAAGATGGTTCTGTAGATTATCACGATCCGATTGGGAAAGACGACGAGGCCCAGGAGTATCGAACACGGTATCTCGCCGCCGAATATCCGATTGAAGTGACCGAATGGGAAGGCAGAAACGCGAAAACCGTTCCCTCCGGCTGGGTAATTGTCGTGCAAGATCCCTACGACGCGGCGATCGGCGGCACATTGACGCAGCTTCGTGATCGGCTCATCACCAGCGGACTCACCGCGATGGGGGCAATTGGCATTGTGATTCTGGGCTTATGGTGGTTTGTTATTCGCATGCTGGAGGAACCGGTACGCTGGCGGCCGGCTGTTAATTCGACTACTCCGAGCACGGCGGAAACGTTGCCGCAACGACCGGATAGCACGTAGTTGACGCGGGAGAGCCGAAACGCACCAAGCGATTATCGGCTCAACGCCGGTCGCCGATGCGAATGTCCGTTGCGTGTCGGCGACGCGGCGGCGGACGATGGACTGCCAATTGGGCGCAGGTTTCCAGGCCCGAGCAACTGATCGACGCGCTCTCGCAGTTCGGCGTTGAATTCGACGCCTAGCGAGCTGCTTTTCAAATGCACGCGGGCGCCGTCGGCCAAACAGAGCATGATTTGCAATTCGCAACTTCCTGGATATTCGGCGAGGAGCTCACGAAGTTGTTCCAGGACAGCAGGCCCGTGCTTGTCTTCCGCAATGCGAATTCGGATGCCCTTCGTGCCGCGACGGCGCAGATCATCAAGCGGCATCAATTCGTTGACGATCAGGTTTGCTTCTTCGCTGCCGGCACGTCGATCGACCGTGCCGCGGATCGCTACAATGGCATCGGCCTGAACCAGTATGCTGAATTTGTTGAGTTCCTCCGGCCAGGCGATGCAGCGGATCACACCGTCCAAATCTTCCAGATCGAACATTGCATATTTGGTGAGCGTTGAACCTTGCCGTGGATTTTTGGTGTGGGAATATTTTAATGCCGAAAGCATGCCTCCCATGAAAACTTCGGATCGCGACGGGGCACTAGTGATATTTGCCGTCGAATGCGAACAATAAGTTGCCAGTGTCTCGGCATGCTCTGCGAGCGGATGGCTGGTGAGATAAAAGCCCAGCACTTCCTTTTCATTGGTCAGCCGTTCTTTCTCCGGCCAGTCGGAAACCGAAGCCAGCGATTGATTCACGGTCGTCGTGGTCTGTTCTTCGGCCTCATCGTCAAACAACCCTTTCTGGCCGGCTCGCAAATCGGCGAGTTTCGCAGCGCCGGCTTGCAGCGCACGATCCAGCGATTGCCACACCGCCGCGCGATTGGGATGCAACTTGTCAAACGCCCCCGCTTTGACGAGGCTTTCGATCGCCGTGCGGTTAACGACCGATGGATCACACCGTTCGCAGAAATCGAACAGGCTGCGGAACGGGCCGGCTGATTTACGGGCCGCTGCGATTGCATCGCCAGCTGATCCGCCGCAACCTTTGATCGCAGCCAGTGCGAACACGATGTTGCCATCGCGTACTGAGAAATCGGCTTCCGACAGATTCACATCGGGCGGCACAACCGGCACATCCATCCGGCGGCAGTCTTCCAGGTGTTCGACCAGCGAGTCTTTTTTCTTGAAGTTGCGGCCCGCGATATCGCCCGAGAGTAGTGCGGCCATGAACTCTAGTGGATGGTGCGCTTTCAAATATGCCGTCATGTAAGCGATCAGCGCGTAGGCCGTGCTGTGCGATTTGTTAAAGCCATACCCGGCAAATTTGGCGATGAGTTCGAACAGTTCTTCAGCTTGCTTTTCGGTCAGTCCTTGCGATTTAGCGCCGGCGACGAATTGTTCTTGGTACTTGGCGATCGTGGGCAGATTCTTTTTGCTGATCGCCTTGATGCACGTGTAGGCGTTTGCTAGCTCGATGCCTCCCAGGCGATTCAGAATTCGCATCACCTGCTCTTGATACACCATGACGCCGTGCGTTTCTTCCAGCACGTTTTTCATCACGGGATGCAAATATGCAGCTTTTTTGCGGCCGAGCTTGACTTGTACGTAATCGTCGACCATGCCACCTTCCAATGGGCCAGGTCGATACAGCGCGTTGGTGGCAATGATGTCGCGGAAATGGTCGGGCTTCATCTTCTGAAGCAGATCGCGGATGCCGCCGCTTTCCAGTTGGAAGATGCCCTTGGTTTCACCGCGGCAGAGGAGAGCGAATGTCTCTGCGTCATCCATCGGGAACTTGTACGGATCGACGCGCTGGCCAGTCGTTTGTTCGATGAGATCGACCGCTTTGGAAAGTACGGTCAGATTGCGCAGGCCGAGAAAATCCATCTTCATCAGGCCGGCACGCTCCACATCGCCCATCGCCCATTGGGTGATGATTTCGTCTTTGTTCTGCACTCGGCAGAGCGGTACGTACTCGGTCAGCGGACGATCGGCAATCACCACCGCCGCCGCGTGCGTGCCCACATTACGCGCCAAGCCTTCAATCTTGCGAGCGAAGTCCAGGAGTTCCCGGATTTCCCCGTCAGTCTCATAGGCTTTTTTCAGATCAGCGCTTTGCTCCAGTGCTTCGTCCAGCGAAATGTTAAGCACGTCGGGCACCATCGCCACGACGTTGTCGACTCGTGGAATCGGGAATTGAAGTGCCCGGCCAACATCGCGAATTGCGGCGCGGGCAGCCAGCGTGCCGAAAGTTCCGATTTGAGCGACGTTCTCCTCGCCGTACTTTTCTTTGACGTATTGGATGACTTCGCCGCGGCGGTCTTTGCAGAAATCGATGTCGATATCGGGAGCCTCGCGGCGATTCAAATCCAGAAACCGCTCGAACAGCAGATCGTATTCCAGCGGACAAATGTGGCTAAGGTACAGCGCGTAGGAAACTAATGAACCGACCCCCGAGCCACGCGCAGTTGCCGGGATGCCGCGCTCGCGGGCATAGCGAACAAAATCCCAAACAATGAGGAAATAATTCGGAAAGCCCAGCGTATTGATGACGTTTAGTTCGTGATCCAGCCGCTGGATGACATCTGGCGCGAGTTCACCGCCAACAATTCGCTTTGAATTGCCTGCGTACCGCTCCAACAGTCCTTTCAAGCACAACTCGCGCAAATAATCGGGCGGCGTCTTTTGCTCAGGCGGCGAGAAATTTGGGAAGTGCCGTTTGCCAAGCTCCAGCTCGATGTTCACGCTGTCGGCAATCAGCTGCGATTGCTTTAGTGCCTCGTCAAATCCGGGAAATGCCGCGTACATTTCGTCCGGGCTGCGTAGGTAGAACTGATTGGTTTCCATCCGCATCCGATTGGTGTCGGTGCGGTATTTTCCTGTATTGATGCACAAGAGCACGTCCTGCGCGTCGGCATCTTCCTGTTCGACATAATGGGCATCGCTGGTGGCCACGAGTGGAATTCCCATGCGCCTGGCTACTTGAACGGCGCCTTCCATCTGCCGCCGTTGAATTTCAAGCCCGTTGTTCTGAATTTCGATGAAATAGCGGTCGCCAAACAGGCGCTGAAACCACGCCGCGATTTCCTCGGCTTCGCGAATGATTGCATCGTGGTCGCCCTGACCGCTGAGCAAAGCTTTGCTGAACTCGCTCGAAACGCAGCCGCTCAGGCACACGATTCCTTCGTGGTGCTGCTCCAGCAGTTCGCGATCAATTCGCGGCTTGACATATAGCCCTTCAAGGTACGCTTTCGAGGCCAATTTGATGAGATTGCGAAAGCCGGTCCGATTTTGGGCCAGCAAAGTGAGATGGTAACTCGATTCTCTGGTGCCTCCCTCGCGCTTGTACCTGCTTTCGGGAGCAACATAGGCTTCGTAACCGATGACGGGGTTAATGCCGGCCGTTTTGGCCTTTTGATAGAACTCCAGTGCACCGTGCAGATTTCCGTGATCGGTCAGTGCCAGGGCGTTCATTCCCAGCGATTTAGCGCGATCCACCAGTTTTTCAATCGGGCTGGCGCCATCCAGCAGGCTGTAATGGCTATGGCAGTGCAAATGGACGAAGGGCGGGGCGCTCATCGGGACTCCTCACAGAGCGGCAAAGCGATCCATCAGGGGACAACAATAAAGATTTTAATGCCTGCCGCTTACGCTGGATAGAAGCCGAGAAAGCTCTGCGGCGGAAATCGCTAAATGCGTCTATTCGTCGCGCGGTTCGCCAATTTCGCGGAGATAGTCGGCTAGGTGCGATTGCAAATCAAGCAGGTTTTGCCATTGTTCCAGCTCGATGGTCACGCGTTCCGCAGGGGTCTTGATTTTTACAGATGCCAACAAATCGCGGATGCGGATGTGAAGATATTCGATCAGTTCTGACAACTGGGCCGCTTGCGCCGGGCCAAGCCGCTGCGGCAGCTCAGGCGGCTCCAAGCTGTAGAGCGTGTTCTGCAAATCGGCGCCGCTCTGCAGATTGAGATCAAACTCAACACTCTTGGCTTTAGACGATAGCGGCGAATCTTCACGCCCCACCGTGCCTGAGCTGTCGGATTCGCGGCGGAGACTTGCCAGCCGCTCTGCGATCTGCTCTCGTTTACCGAAGAGCAGCACACTGCGGCCAAGGGCAATCATGTCGCCAAAGCGCAAGATGCGAAGCTGGATGTCTTCGCCGTTGACCTTGGTGCCGTTGGTGCTTTCCAGGTCGGTGAGCACCACTTTTTCGCGATCTTCCTGAATCTTTAGGTGGAAGCGGCTGACCCGTTCGTCATTGAGCTGGATCGTATTGCCTTCCTCCCGGCCAATGGTAACCGGGGTGGGCACGTCGTCATAAACGCGGCCTCGATCGGCGCCATCCAATACCCGAAGCGTGATCAAAGCCATACTTAGCAGTGTGTTCTACAAGTGTGACGACCGCGCCCTCGTCGGTATTACCCCACCGGCGCTTATAACATGGGCTGGAAACATCGGTCAAGCGGCGGGAACTCTGACGCAGACTTGGGTCCTTGCGGACTGTTCCGGCGACTTTGCTCACAGCCAAATTGCTGCCGCATCGCAATACATCGGAATTGTACCCGCGCAGCCTCCGAATCTCGCTTTTGGTGGAAAGTTTTTGAATTGCCGGTTTTTCTGATGCTTCCGCTGCGTATCGCCCAAGCCCTTACGGAGTTCCCATCGGGTAGATGTACGGCCCGACATAGGGATAGCCACCCCAGGCGTACGGCGAATTGCCCCATTCATACCCTGGATATTCGGCCCCATACCAGTACGGATCGCCGCCCCACCAATTCATGCCAAACGGATGCGGGCCATCTTCAGAGAAAAATTTGTTGAAGGGGATGCGGTCAACCTTCGGCAACGGTTTGTACAAATCGACTCTCTGACCGGTCTTGGCGCTGCGGGTGTAGGGACCGGAATCAAAAATCCAATCGTCGGCCGCCAACGCGCAGTCGATGGTCAACAAAGTTCCCAGCGTAATTGCATAGAAGCGGAGCATGATGAATCCTCGGTTCCTGTGTCGCAGCAGCACGCAGCCCGCTACTCAAGCATAGGACATTCCAACAGCCGACGATTTTCTGACGACCTTCTGACCTTAAATAAAAAGGCGGTCCGATTCTAGGAATCGGACCGCCAGAGGTTGACCAGACCTTGCCTCCTTCCGGTTTGGAGTCGGAAGGAGGCCGCTATGATGATCGGGCGTTTCGACTTGCGAGGGTGCTCTTCCCGAGTAGGGAACCTCGTGTCGCACGCACACCCGGTTTGTTGTTAACTAACCACCGCAACCGCAAGTCGGTTCCGTCTTCGTGCAGCACGGGGCCGGGCAGCAAACTTGCACCGGCACTTGCTTGCAGACCACCTTCGGCACGCAGCGAGTGACCGTGTAAGCGACCTGCTTGGGCACCATGCGGCAGCACTGCACTTCTTTGGTGTAGTGAACCGGTTTGCAGATCGTGTACGGCACTTGCTTGGTGCAGGTTTCTGCCACCATGTGGCAGCACTTGTAAGGAATCTCGACCGTCTTCTGCTCCGACACCATGTGGCAGACCTGGTAGCAGCAGGTCTTCACATGTTGTTCCGGGACCATGTGGCAGACCTGATAGGTGCAGGTCTTCACGCGGTTTTCCGACACCATGTGGCACACGGTGTACTGGCAGGTCTTCACGTGATCTTCCGGGACCATGTGGCAGACCTGATAAGTGCAGGTCTTGACACGATTCTCGGGCACCATCTTGCAGACCGTGTAGCAGCAGGTTTTCTGCTCCGGAACCATGTGGCAGACCGTGTACTGGCAGGTCTTCACGCGTTGCTCCGGCACCATGTGGCACACGGTGTAGCTGCAAGTCTTCTGCTCGGGGACCATGTGGCAGACCTGATAAGTGCAGGTCTTGACACGATTCTCGGGCACCATCTTGCAGACCGTGTACTGACAAGTCTTGGTGTGAGTTTCCGGAACCATGTGGCAGACCGTGTACTGGCAGGTCTTCACGCGTTGCTCCGGCACCATGTGGCACACGGTGTAGCTGCAAGTCTTCTGCTCGGGGACCATGTGGCAGACCTGATAAGTGCAGGTCTTGACACGATTCTCGGGCACCATCTTGCAGACCGTGTACTGACAAGTCTTGGTGTGAGTTTCCGGAACCATGTGGCAGACCGTGTACTGGCAGGTCTTCACGCGTTGCTCCGGCACCATGTGGCACACGGTGTAGCTGCAAGTCTTCTGCTCGGGGACCATGTGGCAGACCTGATAAGTGCAGGTCTTGACACGATTCTCGGGCACCATCTTGCAGACCGTGTACTGACAAGTCTTGGTGTGAGTTTCCGGAACCATGTGGCAGACCGTGTACTGGCAGGTCTTCACGCGTTGCTCCGGCACCATGTGGCACACGGTGTAGCTGCAAGTCTTCTGCTCGGGGACCATGTGGCAGACCTGATAAGTGCAGGTCTTGACACGATTCTCGGGCACCATCTTGCAGACCGTGTACTGACAAGTCTTGGTGTGAGTTTCCGGAACCATGTGGCAGACCGTGTACTGGCAGGTCTTCACGCGTTGCTCCGGCACCATGTGGCACACGGTGTAGCTGCAAGTCTTCTGCTCGGGGACCATGTGGCAGACCTGATAAGTGCAGGTCTTGACACGATTCTCGGGCACCATCTTGCAGACCGTGTACTGACAAGTCTTGGTGTGAGTTTCCGGAACCATGTGGCAGACCGTGTACTGGCAGGTCTTCACGCGTTGCTCCGGCACCATGTGGCACACGGTGTAGCTGCAAGTCTTCTGCTCGGGGACCATGTGGCAGACCTGATAAGTGCAGGTCTTGACACGATTCTCGGGCACCATCTTGCAGACCGTGTAGTTGCAGGTCTTCACACGGTTTTCGGGCACCATGTGGCAAACCTGGTAGCTGCACGTCTTCTGCTCAGGCACCATGTGGCACACGCAGTACGTGCAGGTCTTCGTGCGCGTCTCTTGCACGTACTTGGTGCAGGTGACCGTCTTGGTTTTCACCTCAGGCACCCAGACCTTTTTGCACACCTTGGTCGGCGGGCATTGGCACTGGACCGTGTGGCACTTGCCAGGGCAGTAGACGCACTGGCAGCAGCAAGGATCCCAAGTCCAGCAGCCTGGTTCTTGGCAGCACTTGGTGACGACCGGGCCCGGGCACTCGGTTACCTGGCATTCCCAGTGGCCACACCAAACTTGAATCTGCTTGGTTTCGCAGACCGGTTTGCAGAAGTTATAGCAAATCTCGCGAGTCTTAGTTTCCCAAACTGGTTTGCATACCGTGTAGCAACAGGTCTTGGTTTCATAGACCGGTTTGCAGACGGTGTAGCAAATCTCTTTCGTGCGCGTCTCGTAAACCGGCTTGCAGACCGTGTAGCAAATTTCCTTGGTCTTGGTTTCCCAGACCGGTTTGCAGACGGTATAGGTGCAAGTCTTCGTCTCGTAGACCGGCTTGCAGACCGTGTAGCAAGTTTCCTTGGTCTTGGTTTCATAGACCGGTTTGCAGACGGTGTAGCAAATCTCTTTCGTGCGCGTCTCGTAAACCGGCTTGCAGACCGTGTAGCAAATTTCCTTGGTCTTGGTTTCCCAGACCGGTTTGCAGACGGTATAGGTGCAAGTCTTCGTCTCGTAGACCGGCTTGCAGACCGTGTAGCAAGTTTCCTTGGTCTTGGTTTCATAGACCGGTTTGCAGACGGTGTAGCAAATCTCTTTCGTGCGCGTCTCGTAAACCGGCTTGCAGACCGTGTAGCAAATTTCCTTGGTCTTGGTTTCCCAGACCGGTTTGCAGACGGTATAGGTGCAAGTCTTCGTCTCGTAGACCGGCTTGCAGACCGTGTAGCAAGTTTCCTTGGTCTTGGTTTCATAGACCGGTTTGCAGACGGTGTAGCAAATCTCTTTCGTGCGCGTCTCGTAAACCGGCTTGCAGACCGTGTAGCAAATTTCCTTGGTCTTGGTTTCCCAGACCGGTTTGCAGACGGTATAGGTGCAAGTCTTCGTCTCGTAGACCGGCTTGCAGACCGTGTAGCAAGTTTCCTTGGTCTTGGTTTCATAGACCGGCTTGCAGACGGTGTAGCAAATCTCTTTCGTGCGCGTCTCGTAAACCGGCTTGCAGACCGTGTAGCAAATTTCCTTGGTCTTGGTTTCCCAGACCGGTTTGCAGACGGTATAGGTGCAAGTCTTCGTCTCGTAGACCGGCTTGCAGACCGTGTAGCAAGTTTCCTTGGTCTTGGTTTCATAGACCGGTTTGCAGACGGTGTAGCAAATCTCTTTCGTGCGCGTCTCGTAAACCGGCTTGCAGACCGTGTAGCAAATTTCCTTGGTCTTGGTTTCCCAGACCGGTTTGCAGACGGTATAGGTGCAAGTCTTCGTCTCGTAGACCGGCTTGCAGACCGTATATGGAATTTCGCGCGTCTTCGTCTCGTAAACAGGCTTGCAAACGGTGTAATTGCAAGTCCGAGTCTCATAGACTGGCTTGCAGACCGTGTAGCAAATTTCTTTCGTGCGAGTTTCGTAAACAGGCTTGCAAACGGTGTAATGAATCTCGCGTGTTTTGGTCTCGTAGACCGGCTTGCAGACCGTGTAGCAAGTTTCCTTGGTCTTGGTTTCATAGACCGGTTTGCAGACGGTGTAGCAAATCTCTTTCGTGCGCGTTTCCCAAACCGGCTTGCAGCAGGTGTAGGTGCAGGTTTTCACCTTCGTTTCCCAGACGGGCTTGCAGACGGTGTATTGGCATTCTTTGTACGCCGTTTCAGCCACGTACTTGCAGCAATCGATCGTCTTGGTTTCCGTGACCGGCTCGCAGACCGTCTTGTAGCAGGTGTAGTTCTGCTGCTCGTAGACGACCTCTTTGCAGGTCTTCATCACGGTGTAACAGTTCTGCCTCGCTGCGGTGTAGCTGACCGTGTCACAGCTTGCGGCACACAGCTTGAAGCTGGCTGCGCCACAGTAACCGGCTTGGGCGGATTGGCCTGCGCTGGCGGCGAGCACCACCACCATCAGCGGCACACCCAACAACCTGTTCATTGAAATTACTCCCTTCATGGACGGCTCATAGCGTGTGGGGGAATGTGGTCTGGTCGAGACGGGGAGCGCCCGTCAACGGATTCATCGGCCACCAAAGTCGCTACGCATTAGCTAGCTCTCCCAAATCCCGCAAATATCGGGACCTGGAACCGCCTTGCAGAGCACGCACTTTGCTGCCCAATGGGCTGTTCGTCTGGGGATATCGACAAGATAGGCCGACCGCGATGAGTCGGCGGACCATGTCGGTCCACTCGTTTTCAGAAATGCTGTCGTTTCGTGGCGAGTTCGCCGGTTGTGCTAGCAACAACCGGCGACAACCGTCCGCTCCGCCTTTCCGGGTCGATTGGTGCCGGCCGGCAGTTCCGAATCCAGCGGCCAAATCGCCTGTGCATCCCCTTCTGGGCCGCCGCAAACCTAAGCAGCACCTAACGCTTCCGCACATTTGCCCCAGATCTGTTTTTAACCTAAATGATCCGATGGAAACCTGCATTGGCACGTTTTCTCAACGATACGACGAAGAGTCGTTCGCCACAAAATTTCAAGCGCTCACGAATCAAGAAATGCAAGCCAGGTCTTTGCAGCTCAAACGCGGCGGATTTACGCTGATCGAGGTGCTCATTGTCGTGGTCATGATGGCCGTTTTGGCGGCAACCATCATTCCGCAGTTTGCCTCCTCGACCGATGATGCCAAGAGTAGCGCTCTGAAATTCAACCTGCACGCCCTTCGCTCGCAAATCGAAATGTACAAGCTGCAACACAATGGCGCGGTGCCGGCATCGTTTCCGGCAAGCTGCCAGGACTGACCATGGCCACCGACGTTAATGGCACCACCAACGCCACCAGTAGCCCTACCTATCCGTTCGGCCCGTATGTCCAAGGCGGCAACCTGCCGGCCAATCCATACGATGGCAAGAACACCGTGACCCAAATCAACACCTTCCCGCCGACGGCCAGCTCCGGCAACGGCGGATGGCAATATGAGCCGGTTAGCGATTAAATTGCTCCCGATACGGCCAACCACCTGACCGACTAGTGGAACACAACTTCCCCGAGACCAAGCACGCAAATCTCGGGCGGATTCAAGCTTCCCAAGCCGCGACGCCCCTTTCACGACCCCAAGCCGTGGCTGGGGCGTTTGCATGCGCCTCGCAGAATTGCCTTGTTGGGCCGAAAGCCATGATTTACAGTATGCCAGTTTCATCCCATGAACATGGCATGCGTTGAATGGGAGTGATTGTCCGTTGTCAGTCATCCCTTGTCCGTTGCAACTGACTACGGACCACTGACGATTCCACCTCCGACCAAGCACGCTTCTTCCCGCCGCATGAATCAGCCCAAAAACAAGCCGCCGATCGAATCCGAGGGCGCCGTTCCCAAGGCCGTCGTTAACAGGCTCAGCCTGTACCTGCGGGAATTGCAGCACCTGGTGCGCGACGGACATCAGACCACCAGCTCCGGGCATCTTGGCAATTTGCTCGGTCTGACCGATGCCCAGGTTCGCAAAGACCTGGCTTACTTCGGCCACTTCGGCTATCCGGGCATTGGGTACCGTTGCGAAGAGTTGATCTCGGCCATTCGCCACATTTTGGGAACCGATCGCACGTGGTCGGTCGCTATGGTTGGTGTGGGTAACCTGGGTCGCGCCCTGTTGGGCTACCGTGGCTTCGGCCGGCAGAACTTCCGCATCGTGGCGGCCTTCGATGTCGAGCCCGAAAAAACCGGCAGCGCCATTGAAGGAGTGCCGATTTATCATCTCGATCGCTTGTCTGAGGTGGTGCGCGAACATGGCATTAAACTCGGCATGATCGTTGTGCCCGCCGCCGCCGCCCAATCGGTGGCCGACAAACTGGTGGCGGCCGGCGTCGAAGGCATCGTGAATTTCGCTCCAGTGACCATCGTCCTGCCGCCGATGGTCAGCCTGGTCGGCGTCGATCTGGCCATGGAACTGGAACGCCTCTCTTTCGCCGTTATGACCCGCGGCCAGTAGTAGGCGGTAAGTGGTAGGCGGTGGAACTTGGCGAGCCGGGAGCGTAAGCGACCGGAGATTTCCCCGCCTCGCCCTGATTTCCGCCTTCTGTTTTCTGCCTTCCTGTTCGCCTTCTTGTACAACATCGCCGCTCGTCAAACCGCGTTTTTCTCGAACATTTTGCACATCTTTACCCTCACTTGTGCAGCGCATCGCGGAGTGATTTTTGATTTGCTTCGTTTTTCCCGACGTTTTTTGCGTTTTTCTGCGCGCTGCGCAAGAAAATAAAAAGTCGATGACAAAGTGCCTTGTTTTTCCCGAGAAAATCGCGGTCTTTCGCGCCGCACTTTTCCCTCGCTCTCTTCCGCCTGTCTCCCTCTCCCTCGATGGAAGAGGGTCGGGGTGAGGGGGTTGAGGATGCGAAGCACGACGCCGCGCAAGAAAATAGAAAATCGAGGCGACAATGCGCGGCGCAAAATCCACGTTTCGCTCGGGAAATTCGCACTTTCGCGGGCGAACATCGCCGCATCACCGCCGCATTGAATATGTGATCGATCAAGGTCATGGATTTGCGTCCGCCAGCGCGCGATGGAAGAAGACGCGCACAAAAATAAAAACATGGGGTGGACATGTGGCCGGCAAAAACAGCGATTCGCTCGGGAATTTCGAACATTCGTCCGCTCGCATGTCCACCTCACCTCCGCTTTGCCAGTGCCAGTGCTCAATCTCATGTCCCGTGTCCTTTTCGTGCGGCAAACTTGTCGAACTGCCTGCGGCGAGCTGCACTGCATGAACTCCCTCTCCCTCTCCCTCGACGGGAGAGGGTTGGGGCGAGGGTGCCGCTTTGCTCCCCTGCCCCGTGCGGTTTGTGGTTTGACCTTCGGAATGCACCCCGGCTCGCGTTCTCGGCCCCTGGCCGACCCGGCACCTTGCCCGCACCGGAAGTTCCACGCTAAATTATAGTGTACATATGTTTTAATTGTCAAGCCGTGTTTTAGGCCACCGAGCGGTGTTCGCTTCCTCCGCGGCCCCGCTCAGTTGCTTCCTTCCCGGCCGCCGGTTAGGCTAGGCGGAACCTCAAGGGGCCACGTCATGGCAAAACTCAGCGAACAGGAAGAGCAAGACGCTACCGCAAAATAATTGAGCGTCTGAGTGGGGCAATGCGGGTTTCTGTTGATTTAACATCCAAGGTGGTGACACGGTGGTTCTATTTGCTCAACTTCAAAAATCATGGATTACCTGGGGGCGCCGGATTCATCCCGAGCTCGCCGGCTTTGCGACGTTTGCGATGATGGCGGGTTTCATCGCGATCACTTCGGAATTTGCCGGAGCGCAACAGCGGGGGCAGCAAGTGGTAGCGAAGTCGCTGGCGGAGTTGAAAGAGAGTGCGATTGCTGGCGTCGAGATTTCCGCAGAGCTGGGGGCTCGCGGGCGCAGCGGGCGACCGTCGGCGGCTTGCCGGTCGAGAGTCGGGGTAATTGGGGGATGAGTCCGCACACCACGCCGGAGCAATCGACCGCGGCGGCGGCGCTGGCCAAGCTACCGGACGTTGCAGGACCTGTGAAACCCACTTGGCAGTCGGTTGACGAGCATTACCAGATGCCCAAGTGGATGCAGGACGGAAAGCTGGGCATCTTCATTCACTTCGGTTTGTATTCCATTCCGGCGCACGGCAGTGAGTGGTACGAAAAGCACATGTACTCTAGCGCCGCCGATCGGAATTGGCACGCCCAGCATTTCGGGCCGCTCGACCAGTTCGGTTACAAAGACTTCATTCCGCAGTTCACGCTGCCGAAGTTCGACCCTAACCAGTGGGCCGAAATTTTTCAGGCCAGCGGCGCAACTTGGGTGATGCCGACGGCTGAGCACCACGATGGATACTCGCTGTGGGACAGCAAGGTGAATCCGTTCAACAGCATGAAGACCGGCCCTCAGCGCGATTTCATCGGCGAGTTGGGCGCGGCGGTGCGTGCCAAGGGAATGAAGTTTGGCGTCACGAATCACAACATCGAGCATTACGATTTCATCGAAACCAAAAACATTCCCGCCTCGGTGAAGACCGATTTGAACACGCCCGGCTACGAAGATTTTTACTGGACCAACCATAGCGACGAACGCTTGGTGCGGTTTCTGGCGAATTGGGTTGAGAAGAACATCGAGCTGATCGACCAGTACCAGCCCGACGTGCTGTGGTTCGACAACGGCTTGAACCACCGCGTGTTCGACCCTCTCAAATTGAAGGTGGCGGCGTATTACCTGAACCGCGCGCACCAGTGGGGCAAAGAGGTGACGCTCACCGGCAAAGGCACCTGCTTCATCGCCGGCGGGGTGCAAGATTTCGAAGGCCTGGGGCGGGCGCCAAACAATTGACCGATTTCACTTGGATGGTTCACGAGCCATTGGCGGGCACCTGGGGTTATGTCGAAGGCCGCACCCGGGCAAAAAATCCACGCTCACTCATCAACACTCTGATCGACGTGGTCAGCCGCAACGGTGTCATCGCGTTCAATGTTTCGCCCAAGGGAGACGGCTCGATTCCTGAAGACCAGCAAGAATGTCTGCGCGCTGGGCCGCTGGCTGAAAGTGAACGGCGAAGCCATCTACGGTACGCAGCCGTGGGCGAAAACCGGTGAAAGCGTCGCCAGTGAAGCGGGCGATCGCGAATCGACAGGCAATCTCCGTTACACGACGAAAGACGGAGTGCTGTACGCATTTTTAGCGACTTGGCCGAAAACTGGCGAAGTGACCATTGCCTCGCTGCCCGAGGGCGGCACCACCGGCGCGCCCACGGCGATCAACCTGCTGGGCACCGACGGCGGGCTAAAATTCACCCAGGAAACTACCGGGCTGAAAATTCAACTCCCCGCCACCGACCCCGGCGACGGCCCTTACGCACTACGCATTGCCGGGTTGAATTTGAAGTGAGCTGCGGGCGATTTCGTAACCGCTTCGCGAGTGATACGGGATGCCTTGCGAGCTGCTAAATCTGCAATTGGCGATGCCGCGATTGTCCCAGCCGTCTGCCAGCGACGTCTTGTTCATAAACCGGCGGAATTGCTAAACTCAGGTCCAGCAATTGGCGGCCTGGCCATCGATTGCGGTACTACCGGGTGGTGTAATGGTAACACTAGGGATTTTGGCTCCCTTTGCCTTCTTCAAAAACACCGGGTTTTCTCGCACTTTATTGTCGTCATTTTCTTACGACACCTGTTACGACACCAGCTACACCCGAAAACGGGTGTGGTATTCGAGAAAAACAAGGACACAGACGACACCTGCTACAGGCGCTTCTGGGGCTTGAAATGGAGGTTTGGAAAATAGTCTTTCACCGGAGGCAGCGATTTTCTGCGACGGCGGACAACCTTTGGTTGAACCACCGCTGCTCTGCGGAGCTTGAATGCCTCCAATTCGGATTCCTCGATCCGGTATCGCGGACGAAAGTTAGTGCTGACATTGAAAGCTCTAAGCTCACCGGTGCGAATCCAAGCCATAATCTTTTCGCGACGAACTCGCAGAAGCCGTGCAACTTGGGGTGGTGTTAATGTCTTTTCCATGCTGAAACCCTCGCATTGTTAGGCGCTTTTGGCGCAGAAAAGGAAGCGCTGACACAGGGCCGTTCCTGCAACCCCCGGCAAGGGGCGTCCAGAACAGTACCCGGCCAGCGCCCCCATGCGAGGGCGCGGCTCAAGCACCGCTTCTGAACTCTCAAGGGCCTATCGGCCCAGGTTGCCGGTTTTGCAGGAAGCAGATACTCGACGCTTGCGCGTCATTCGGTTGTTGGGCGGCCGCTGAGCGGCCGATTCATTGTTTTATTCCTCAATTGACCGTGAAATCCGGAGGCCATTATAGTTGGCCTTCGATCGAATTGCTGGTAACTAATCGCCAGGATTCGCGCAACAAAAAAGCCCGGTTAGACGGGCCTTTTGTTCCGCGCTTACTGCGCCCATATCTGACAAACTGCCCGGCCAGGATTCGAACCTGAACGCCGGCTTCCAAAGAGCCGTGTGCTACCGTTACACTACCGGGCAAGACCGCCGCCATCATAAACGATGCGCTTGCTTTGTATCAAGTTCACAGCGCAACCCACTTCGCTCCTTACAGTCCACGCCGCTAGACGCCTGCGGGCAGTCCGTGAAAACGGTCGTCACTTGCTGTGAAGTCATGTCCTGAGCCGGCATCGTTGCGAAATTCATAGCCGCCAGGCGGTTCGCCGTTTGGTAGTTTTAAGATGGGTTTTGCAGTATCCTAGACTCTGCCAGGATAGACCGCCACCCAGCAGGGGTTTCTGATCGTGACACATTACGACGAACTCGGCCTAAAGCCTTCGGCCTCTCCCGAAGAAATTGATAAAGCTTACCGAATACTTGCCCAGAAGTTTCACCCGGATCGAAACCCTGGGCGTGAAGCAGAGGCAAAGGTTCGTTTTGTGCGCATTCAAAAAGCTTTTGAGGTTTTGTCGAATCCGTCAAAACGCAGAAAATATGACGAAACGCTTGGGCAAGAGCAATTTGCTTTGATCGCGATTCCTGAACCATCGCAGTTTGCAGACATCAACATACGCCCCAAGCCCCAGCGAAAGAAAAAATCAAATAGCGGAGCAATTGTATGGATTGCTACGGCGGCTGCATTTGTGATTTTAGTTTTGGTTTTGCTCGCCATAAACCAAAACAACCACGAAGAAAAATTGATCGCAAACAACCCAAAGCAATCGCCATTTACCGAAAGGGTTGATTCTCCTCCGCCAACGACTCACATCCCGATTCCCGGCCCGGCTGAAAAAGCGGTTGTTGAGCCTTCGCCAGCATCGACTGCAACAACTGGAATAAATGATAATGCAGGCAACGAAGCATCAACGACGAGTTCAACAGAACCGCCCCAAAATCCTCCGCCGATCATACAAAAAGTTCCGCCTGCTGTAGCTCCGCCGGTGGCTGCGAAGTTGCCAGTGCCGAGCGATGCAGCACAGAAAGCAGCCAAGCAGCATATCGCCGATCTCCATTTGACCGACGTGGCCAAATCAAATCTAAATCTGCCTAGCGGTCCTGGAGTTGTAATCAATGTCGATGCCGTGAAGGATATGGAACGGTTTTCGGAGTTAGAGCAAAAGACGCAGTTGGCAAATCGTCTGCTCAACATGGCCACGGAAACAAATGATGATTTAACAGCCAAGTTTGTTTTATTGGATTTGGCTGCTAATACGTCTGCTGAAATCGGCCAGTGTAATGAGCTCTTGGGTTGCTCTCAACGAAATGGCCCGACTTTTTAACATTGATTTAGCGGAAAAGAAACAAGCTGCGGTGAAAGCGGCTGCCAACTGGGCCAAAAGTTCAACGGAACATAGAGACATTGCCCGATATTGGCTGGCTCTAGTTGTAGACGCTGTTCAGCAAGATCGTTACGGCTCGGCAAAGCAATTTCTGAGCAACGCCAAACATGAAGCTGATTCAACACCAGATAAGATATTCCAAAGACTATTGACTGATTCTGCTGGGCAACTTAGTGAGGTAGAAGCCGCATACACTTTGGTGAAACCGTACAAGGAAAAACTTTCTCAGGCACCGGAAGATGTTGAAGCGGCGCAGGCGTGGGGAAAGTTTTTGTGTTTATACAAAAATAATTGGAAGGTCGGATTGCCGTTATGGTCGAACGGTGACAATCTTAAGGGCTTAATAGTCTCGCAAAGCACGATTTTGATGCTCCAACAAAACCAGAGGCACAGATTGAACTGGCAAAAGCGTGGCACGATGCAGCGAATAAAGAGCAAGATAGCCTAACCAAGAAAATCTTGCTTGGTCGGGCTGCCCTGTGTTTAGTCGGGCCATCCCAAAATTAACTGGACTGACCAAAACCTCAACTGAATCGCGGCTACAAGAAATCTCCAATCAGATTTCACCAATTCAAGTTGGCGAATCTATGGATATTCTGGCAATGGTCGAACCAGAAACGCATTCGCTTGATGGCATTTGGCAGCGCAAGAATTCCGATATTATTTCGCAGCAAGAATCCGGCAAGCTCTTGATTCCCATTACAATTTCGCGTGACGGATCATACGAACTTGAAATCGAATTTACCGACTCTGGACATACTTTTCACGATGGGGAATTTGTCACGATCCCTGTCGGCAACGTCAAATGTTCATTGTCACTTCAAAGTCGGGGTTCGCCGACCCCGACCGGGGCATCGGTTCAAGCTCAATTTAGCGGTCCAGGAATTGGGGGAGGTGGTTTTACGGCAGTGCGTGAACTGACTCCGAACAAGCGGCACAGATTCAAAATCAAAGTTGAACAGGTTGGAAAAGCGACCGCGAAGGTTCACTGTGAGCTTGACGGGAAACCTTGTTATGACAGCGACACTCAATTGCCAGAGTTTGATGCTGACGCATCGGGCAAGCGGCTAGCGGGAACAATCATTTTGTGTGCAAATGCCAATCAAGAGCTTGACACTACGGTTTTCCATGCCGTTCGACTTCGCTTGAGTGCGGGAAGTGCTCGACTCCTGAAATGATGTCGATAGTATCAAGCGTGGTATTAACCAAGTTGGCAGCGGACAGATTGAAGTCAAGGTGAATGAACCAAACGGCCTCAATACTTACAACCTTGACCTGCCTTCAACAGCAATACCTGGCCAAGCCCCCGCTGTTGACTCTTTGACGACACCTGGAGTTATTCCATTCGCATTTGGACCGATTGAGCTTGGTGGACTGTCACGATAAGACCCATCAGCCGTTCAATTGTGAGGATGCAAGGTCTGCCATTCTACATCGGCAAATGATGATTGGATCGTTTCTCGCAATGCCGGTTCGTACTTGTGGAGCAACCCAAGCCAGTGCTGAATTTGGCTGCCACGAAGGTAATTCATCCGTTCAGACCACGAACTCTGAATCCCAAAAAGTTTTACATCGTCAGCACTCCATACGCTTGCGTCGGGAGCAAAAGAGTGCCAAAGTCCGCCGCCGCTCACGCCACCGGGTTTTGGCAATTCCTTCGGTCGCTGTTCGTTCTGTGGAAGGGGGATTTTGGCTCCCTCATTCAAGGTTCGAATCCTTGCCCGGTAGCTTGGTTTTTGCGAGAGATTTGCGACTGTCATTCGTCTCACTTGGGGCACTGTAACCAGAAGTGTAACCAGTCGCGGCGGTGTTTTTGATTTATGCCAAGCGAAAGCGTCCACCGATTTTACCGATTCCTCAACGAGCGGTTGGAATCATTGAAAAAAGCACTCGACGACTTGGTCAGGGCATTCGCTGACAACAATCAAAACGACAAGGTAAAGGCGGTCGCCACGCTCGGTGAATCAATTCATGCGTTGAAGCTTGCACTGTCTACATCTGATTGTCCGGGTTGGCTGACGACCCTCGATGTGGCTGTTACAAATTATTCTCCCCCGCGGGGAGTTCAGGCTAACATCGACCTGTTGCCGAAAATCTTGTCGACATACGGTAAAGCGCACAGTCAAACTTGGGAGTACATTGCAGAAGACTCGAAGGCCGTCGATCTTGATCAATTGTATCAGGAGTGCATGACGAATAGCCTCCTTCCGGAACTCTACGAAAAGCTGATTGAGTTGCTCCAAAAGATCGTTGACAGCCACCAAATTGACAGCCTAGACCTTCTCAATCGCTTAGAGCAGTTGATCGCGACATTGCGAGCCAATCGGAAAGGGTCGGTATGGTCTCAAATATGGAGCTGGCAATTCGCGAGACAATTTTTGAAAAACTCCATCATAGAAGGATTGAAGAAAGTGCCCGGCCTGGATATTGCAGTGCAGGCCGTTGAAAAAACAATCGATCAATTAGATGGCGCGACGGAAAGCTTTCAGGCGATGGGTGAAGCAAAGATAAACGCGATGCTGATCAACGAGCGGCCAAGAATTCCGATGAATGAGATTCTGCGACTCGAAGACAAAACACAAGAAGCAAAAAGTAAGCCAGAAACCTAAATCTTACTTCCTAGCTGCTGCGAAATCGGTCGTCTTCGGCAACAACTGATGCGCGGCCCACAGCACCGCTGCCGTCGCCTGCGAATTTTGCCTGATGTAATACTTCAGCGCCGTCTCGATATCTTCGTTGTGGTACATAGCCCGACCGTGTCGGTCGGGAGCGAGTTCTGCAAGTCGCCAATGGTCAGCGGCCGTGACGGTCGATTGCCGCTTATGTTTCTGCGACGGCCGGTTCTTGTGCGGCTGGCTCGATTGCATTGCGATACACGATTGTCGCGAACTGGCTGATTTCTTTTTGCCACGCAGAGCTCATTGAGGCGTCCTCACTCCAGCCCGTTCGACTTTGCTCACGACAGGTCTCTTCTCGGGGAGAGGGAGTTTCGGGGAGCAAGATCACAATTCTTTTCGCGCCTTTCAGACGGCCGGGTTGCACGCTGTAGAAGCGGTCGAGATATGTCGGGCTTTTTAAGGCCGCCTGCAAGATTGCGTCGCAAGTGACGGGGGTGAGATGCTGTGGATTGCCGATTGCTTCGAGCACGATTTGCAGCGTGGTGAAGGGATTATCGGCGAGCAATTGATCGACCAGTTGCGCCGCTCGACGGCGGTGGGTGTGAAAATTGGAAGATCGCAGCCAGAGGGTGAAGGCCTGCGAGCGGTGGGCGGGCGGCGGATTGAGATCGCCGTTCGATTGTGGGTCGTCGAGACCGACGATCCACTGGTGTGCCAGCCCCCTCACCCCGGCCTTCTCCCCGGGGGAGCGGGAGGGTTCGGCGCCGGCGATGCCATCGCCGGCTATACATGCGGAATTCGGAACCCCGAACTCGGAGCTTGCTCCGCTTCCTGACGGGCGCGGCTCGCCGGCTGACCACCGACCACCGATCATTGGCCACTGCACTTCCGGCAGCGGATCGAACTCCGTTTCAAACACTTCTTCGGCCTCCGCCATCAAATCGTACATTTGCTGCGTGGTAAGCGTCGGCGTCTCCAGCACGTAATATGGCGGCCGGTCTTGGTAGACCAGCCCCAATTGCTTCGCCTCTTCGCGGAACGAAGTGCCGGGCAGCACGGCGAGGTTGAAGACTTGCACCTGGCTGTAGAGGCCGCTGCGGTGGACGTAGTCGATGCCGCGACGCACCGATTCGACCGTATCGCCGGGCAGGCCGATGATCAGATCGACCTTCACGCGGATGCCCAGGTCGAGCATTGCGCGGCGCCGCGCTCGAACGCTTTCAAATTGTTGTGGCGATCCATCAGTTCCATCGCCATGGGATCGATCGATTGCAGGCCGATCTCGACTTCGGTGAAGCCGGCCTCGTGCAGGAGCCGCGCGATTTCCGGCGTGATGCCTTCGGCCCGCAGTTCGCCGAAGTAGGTGAATTGCCGATCGGGATTGCAGCGAGCCAACAGCCGCAGAAACTCAGCGAAATTGCGGCGCTGATTGAGCGTGGGATCCAAGAGCACCACTTCTTTCGCCCCGCGACGCCGGGCATGCTCCAAATTGGCGACGATTTTTTCTTCGGAGACGAAATACAGATCGTCGTAGCTCTTTGGGTAATAACAAAACTTGCACTTAAAAACGCAGCCGCGGATGGTTTCCAAGAGCAGCAGCTCTTCATCAGCGGCGTCGAGGATGCCGGCGAGGTAAGGCGAAGAGATTTCGTTGAGGTTGGGAAGTGGGCGGCGGGGGGTGAACGGGTGAAGAACGCTTAGCGGCGAGCCGGAAGCGTTAGCGACCGGAGGTAAATGGGCAGCCGGAAACGAGAACGTTTCGGCTTTCGTCTGCTTGCGGCTTGGCAGGCACACCCATAAGCCTGGAATGGAATCCGTCGGCTCCTCCGCACCGATCAGCGTCGCCAGCAACTCGGCGAATGTTTGCTCCCCTTCGCCAATCGCCGCGTAATCGACGGCCGGATGTTCCAGTACCCAGGCGTTGTCGAGCGTCACTTCCGTGCCGCCGATGAGGATGCGAATGTTTGGATCGTGCTGTTTGATTCGCGCGGCGATCCACAGCGTGCGTTCGATGTTCCACAGGTAACAGGTGAAGCCCACCATCCAGGGATCGCGAGCTAAAATTGCTTCCACCAGCGCTTGATCGCCCAGCGTGTTGGCTTCGATCGTCGGCAGAATTTGGATGTCGTAGTGCGATTCCAATCCGCGGTGCCAAGCGAACAGTTTCAGATATCCCGCAGCCAGCGGCACGTTGCCACGAATTGGCTCGGGGCCAACCGGCGGAATAGGAAGCTGAACCAGCAAGATCGAACGCATGGATTGTCAGTTGTCGGTTGTTCGTTGTCCGTTGCCCGAACGTTTCTGTTTCGCTTGCGGTTTAGCGCGAGCCGGATTTGAGTTTCCGCCAGAAGTCGGCCAGTTCTTGGGGCAATGGGGCCTGAAAACGCAATTGCTTGCCGGTGACGGGGTGTACGAAACCGAGCTCGGCCGCATGCAGCGCTAACCGCGGTGCGCCGCTGTGGTCGGGTATTGCTTTGCCATGACGCGGCTGACGGTAAACTTTTTCGCCGCAGACGGGATGGCCGTGTTCGGATAGATGGATGCGAATTTGATGCGTGCGGCCGGTTTCGAGACGGCACTGGATGAGTGTATAACCGATCGCTTCTGCTTTCTGCTTTCTGCCTTCTGCGTTTACAGCCGCCCCCTCACCCCGACCCTCTCCCCGGGGGAGAGAGAGATGTTCCAGCGGCTCCACATGCGTGACGGCCACTTTGCCGACGTCGGGCTGAAGGGTGCTGCCGCGGCGGCCGTCGCCTCGATTGCGCACCAAACGGGTGCTGATGGTTTGCGGTTTTACGTGCCCATCAACAATTGCGAGATAGCGTCTATGGGTTGTGTGATGTCGAAACTGTTCGGCTAGGTGTCGCTCGGCGGAATGCGTGCGGGCAAAAACCATCAGCCCGCTGGTATCACGATCCAACCGATGCACAGCCCGCACCGGCAGCGGCACGCCGCGCTGTTTTCTACGCCCCTCGATTTTCGTGATCAGATGCGGCAACACTTCGTCCAGCGTCGGTTGAATCTGCCTCCGCCGCGCGGGCCAGTCGCACTCTTCGCGGTGCCGGTTCGAGGTCATGCCCGCCGGTTTTTCGACGACAATTAAATGCTCGTCGAGATACTGCACTTGCACATCATCGGGCTGCGGCAGTGCAGGCGCCGGCTGCGGCAGCAGTTTCACGACTTCACCGGTTTTCAACCGCCGCCCCGCATCCAGACACAAGTTGCCGTTGACCATCACCTGCCGCGATTCGATGAGATGACGGACTTGCGACCAAGAACGATCGGGCAACCATTTCCGCAGCGCCGCCGACAGCGCTTGATTTTCGGCTTCCGCTGAAACGTGAAAAGTTTGATCGCCGAGTTTGGATTTTGTGTCGCGCATGTCGAATGAATGAACTTTAGATACAATCAAATCATTCTACAGATAAAAACGGATGATGCGGACGGAAAAGAGATTCACAGCAGAGCGGCACAGGATTACGCAGAGAAAATGCGGAGTTCTCGTTAGTTTCCAAGGCAGCTAGTCTCTGCGAACGTCTGTGTACTCTGCGGTGAATTCTGCGGTATCCTCGGGCACGCAAGACCAACGTCTACAACACGTTCCACGCTTTTTGCCCGGTTGACCACCCGTGCCAAAATCGGTAGCATATAGGGCTCGGCTGGCAGAACGGTCCTGCCAGTGCGCTGCCACACAATCGACCGCTACGTAACACGAACGCCGGATGCGGGCAATGTTCTCTCGACAGAACCATTCGCTCGACTTTGCCGGTGTGCCACTGGGAGGATTTTTTGTTTGTCTACGGTCACTGCTAAACCCACTGTATCTGCGAAGGAGTTAATTGAAGCCGGGGTCCACTTCGGCCACCGTGCCAGTCGCTGGAACCCCAAGATGCGGCCCTATATTTATGGTCGCCGCAATCTGATTCACATTATCGATGTCCGCGAAACGGTCCGCGGATTGCTGCGCGCCAAGAAATATCTGAAACAAGTCTCGGCCGGCGGAAGTTTGATTTTGTTCGTCGGCACGAAGCGGCAGGCTTCGGAACCCGTTGAGCGCGAAGGCGCCCGCTGCGGCATGCCCCGGGTTGGCGATCGTTGGCTGGGCGGGACGCTCACCAATTTTCGCACGATCCGCAATCGGCTCAATCGATTGGAGCAGTTGGAAGCGTTGATGAATTCCGAACAGTTTGCGACGTATTCCAAAAAAATGCAATCGGCTCTCAAGCGCGAGTTCCGCAAGATGTATCGCAACCTGAACGGCATGCGCACGATGAACCGCTTGCCGGAATGCCTGGTGATTATCGATCCGAAGAAAGAGCACAACGCCGTGCGCGAGGCCAACAAGCTGGGCATCACGACGCTCGCGCTGATCGATACCGATTGCGATCCAGATAAAATTGATCTGCCGATTCCCGGCAACGACGACAGCATTCGCTCCATTGAAATCGTGCTGCAGCAACTGGCCGACGCGGTGTTGGAAGGCAAGACAGAAGCAGCCACGATCAAGCAAGAAAAGAAGGAAGGGATGATGGCGGCCGCCAGCGTCGGCGGATCGGAAGAAGAATAAGCCATCCATTTGCCATAAAGCCGCCGATGGTATCGGCGAGTTATGCGGCTACGGTCAGCTCGATGGTTGCCGGTAGCTGCTACAGCGTGACCAAAGGTCGCGACTGCATGTTGGAATAACATTGCCACGTGGAGAAAACGATGCCCGAAGTTTCCGCAGCCGCCGTGAAGGCGCTTCGCGATAAGACGAATTTGCCGATGATGGATTGCAAAGAGGCCCTGAAGAATAGCGGCGGTGATGAAAACGCCGCCATCGATTGGCTTCGCAAGCGAGGGCAAAAAATCATGGGCGGGCGCGGCGACCGAGAAACTTCCTCCGGCCGCATCGCCATGTATCTCGATCCGGCGAAGAAAGTTGGCACGATGATCGAGCTGCGCTGTGAAAGTGCTCCGGTCGCCAACAACGAAGAATTCGTGGCTCTGGCAAACAACTTGGCCAAACAGTTGGCCACCGGTCCGGGCGCAAAAACGCCGGAAGACTTGTGGAAGCAGCCATCGCCCGGCAAGGGCGGCAAAACGTTGGAGGTTGAAAAGGACGATCTGGCGAACAAAATTCGCGAGGTGTTCAACTTGGCACGGATCGTGCGGTTCGACGGACCCAGCGGCGGCTATGTGCATCACAACGGTGCCAGCGGCGTGCTAATCGAAGCCGAAGGGGGCAATCCGGAGGTGATCAAAGACATTGCCATGCACACGGCCGCCATGCGTCCGGCGGCGGTGAGCAAGGAAGAGCTTGATCCGGCTGTGGTCGAAAAAGAACGCGAAATTCTGGCAGCCGCCGCTCGGCAAGAAGGAAAACCCGAAAACATCATCGCCAAAATGGTCGAAGGCCGGCTGCGGAATTTTTACAGCGAACGTGTCTTGCTCGAACAGCCGTTTGTGAAAGACGACAAGAAGACAGTTGGCCAGCTGGCGAAAGAAGCAGGTTTGAAGATCAAGCGATTGGTGCACTGGGAACTTGGAAAATGACGAATTGCGAACTTCGGATTTCTCCCCAAGCGTGCAGCGATGTCAACTGATTCTCCCGCCTACCGCCGCGTCGTCCTGAAGCTCTCCGGCGAAACTTTTTGCCGTGCCGGGAGCGTGGCATCAGCATGGATGAGGTGGTACACACGGCCCGGCAAACTTACCAGGCGGCGCAGCGGGGGGTGCAAATTGCCATCGTCATCGGCGGCGGCAACATTCTTCGTGGGGCGCAGTTCACCGCGTCGGCTGGCACTAGCATTCAGGAAGCCACGGCCCACTACATGGGCATGCTGGCCACGGTCATCAACGGACTGGCGCTGCAAGACGCCTTGGAATCGCTGGGGGCCCAAACCCGGTTGCTCACGGCCATTCGCATGGATGGCGTCGCCGAGCCGTATATTCGCCGTCGTGCTCGTCGGCACTTGGAAAAAGACCGCATCGTCATTCTCGCCGCCGGCACCGGCAGTCCGTTTGTGACCACCGACACCGCCGCCGCCCAACGGGCTTTGGAACTGGAAGCCGACGTGCTGCTGAAAGCCACGCGGGTCGACGGTGTCTACAGCGACGACCCGGAAAAAAATCCGCACGCGCTGTTGTACCGCGAACTCAGCTACAACCAGGTCCGCGAACAAAACCTACGGGTCATGGACCCCACGGCCATCGCCCAGTGCATGGAACACGACATGCCCATTTTGGTGTTCAACTTCAAAAAAGAAGGCAATATCGAACGCGCCGTCTGCGGCGAACGCGTCGGGACGATCATTTCCAGCCAGCAGGGAGAGCAGGTGGTGAAATAGTCCATGGTCCGTTGTCCGTTGCAGCCGACATACAATTTGAGCGAGGAGTATTTCGTTGCGGACGGACTCCAACTGACGAATGCAACGGGCCACTGACAACGGACCACTGACAAATGAGTAGCGAAGAAATCATCTTCGACGTCGAAGAGCGGATGGAAAAAGCCGTCGATGTCTTCAAAAATGCGCTGAACGGCATTCGCACCGGCCGCGCGAATCCGGGTCTGGTCGATTCGCTGCGGGTCGAAGTTTACGGAGCGCCGGCACCGATGAAATCGGTCGCGCAAGTCGGCGCACCGGAGCCGACGCAGATTGTCATCCGGCCATTCGATCCTGGAACCATCAAAGACATCGAAAAGGCCATCCGAGCCAGCGATCTGGGTTTCAATCCGTCGAACGATGGCCGGGTGATTCGCATTTCCATTCCGCCGCTCTCGACCGATGTGCGACGCAAGCTGGTGGCCCGCATCAAAGAGATGGGCGAAGACGCCCGCGTTTCGGTCCGCAACGTCCGCCGCGACGGTAACAAAGCGGCTGACGATGCCGAAAAAGGCAAAACCCTGACTGAGGATGAGTGCAAGCAGGCCAAGGAAGAAATCCAGGAGTTGACCAAGCGGTACGAAAACAAAATCAACGACCTGGCCAAGGCGAAAGAAACCGAGGTGATGGAGGATTGAAGGCAGAAGGCATTTCGCAGGCAGCAAATCTGAAGACTGGCTTACCGCCCGCATTATCTGCCTTCTGCTGTCAGCTTTCTGCCTTTCTCCCAACTTCTCTTGACCGCCGCGGCGCGCTGGGCTTATAGTGCCCGCCCCGAAGTGGTTTGCGCCGATGATTTCGCGCCGCCGCGACCCAATATCTCAAACGGTTTATGGAGAGACCGTCATGGCACACACGGATGTGACGCCCGAGCCGTTACGCTTGGCGAAATGGAAGCGTCGTCTGCTGGTCGGCATTAGTTCTGTCGCCGTGGTTGCCGCCTGCGTGGCAATCAAAGTAATTGGCGGCCGGGAACATGCGCACGCACAATCGCCGGCGGCCAAAGGTGCTTCCGGTGTGCCCTTGCGCACGGCAGGCGCCAATGCACAACCCGGACCATTGCCAGTGCGCGGAAACGCCGCTCCGCTTCAGGCGGCCGATGCCACGTCCTCCCAGCAACCGATTGTGGCGGTGGTGAACAACGAAGAAATCCATCGACAGCAGTTGGCGCAAGAATGTCTATCGCAGTACGGCAAAGAAGTGCTGGAAACCGTGATGAATAAATACCTGATTCTCAGCTTTTGCGAGAAGAAGGGAATCAAAGTCACGAAGGAAGAAGTGGATGAAGAAATCGAGCGCATCGCCGCAAGTTTGCGATTCCAGTCGATCAGTGGTATCAGATGCTCAAACAGGAGCGGGGCATCAAGCCCGAGCAGTATAAGAACGACATCATCTGGCCCACGTTGGCGCTGCGCAAGTTGGCGGCCGAGCGAATTCAACCGACGCAGCAGGAAATAGACGATGCTTATGAAACGCAGTTCGGCGCGGCGGTGAAAGCCCGGCTGATTGTGCTGGACAATGCAGCGAAAGCCAAGGAAGTTTGGCAAGCCGCCATGAAGAATCCCACAGCCGACAACTTCGGCATGCTGGCGCACAAGTACAGCATCGACTCGAACAGCGCCAGCCTGAACGGCATGATTCAGCCGATCCGCCGGCACATCGGCGATCCGCAGGTGGAAGAAGCGGCGTTTCGACTGAAGGAAGGCGAAATTTCGCCCATCGTCGAGGTAGCGGGCCAGTTCGCGATCCTGCGTTGCGAAGGCTTTACGCAACCCGGCGAATTCACGAAAGAACAAGTCCGTGGCCGGCTCGAAGAGTTTGTGAAGGAGCGCAAATTGCGTACCGTCGCCGGCGATTTGTTCAAGAAACTGCAAGACCAGTCGCAAGTAGTGAATGTGTACAACGATCCGAAACTGCGCGAACAGATGCCCGGCGTGGCGGCCACCATCAACGGCAAGACCATCACCAACCGCGAATTAGCGGAACAGTGCATCAGTCGTCACGGCGAAGATGTGCTGGAATTGATGATTCACCGCAAGCTGCTGGAACAGGAACTCAAAAAGCGCAAATTGACGATCGCTCAGAAGGATCTTGAAGCCGAAATCGGCCGTGCAGCGGTGGCGGCTGGGCAGCTGAAGGCCGATGGCAAACCGAATGTCGAGGCCTGGCTGAAAATGGTCGAAGGGCAGAGCGTGCCGTACGACAAGTACGTCCACGATTCCGTGTGGCCCAGTGCCGCGCTAAAGCTGATTGCCGGCGATGTGCAAATCACCGACGAAGACATCAAACGCGGCTTCGAAGCCAATTATGGTTCCAAAGCGCAGGTGCGGGCCATTGTGCTCGACAATCAGCGCCGGGCTCAGGAAGTGTGGCAGAAGGCCCGCGAAAATCCGTCGATCGATTTCTTCGGCAAGCTGGCCGAGCAATACTCGGTCGAGCCGGCCAGCCGCGCCAACGCAGGCCGGGTGCCGCCGATCCAGAAATTCGGCGGGCAACCGGAATTGGAGAAAGAAGCGTTCGCGCTGAAGCCAGGTGAGATTTCCGGCATCGTGCAGGTGCTCGACAAGTTTGTCGTCTTGTACCTGGAAGGTTACACTAAGCCGGTGCAAGTGAAGCCCGAGGAAGTTCGCAGCCTGATTTACGAAGATGTCCACGAAAAGAAGCAGCGGCTGGCGATGGCCCGCGAGTTCGACCACATGAAAGACAACGCACGGATCGACAATTTCCTGGCCGGCACCAGCCAGTCGCCGGAAAAGAAGGCGGCTGCGCCGGGAACACGTCCGAATTCGCCACGAGATGCAGCGCTTCCCGATAGCATTCCCAACGTCGCCATTCCAGCCGGTTACGAATCCACCGGATTATTGCCGAAAAGCGCACCGGCGGGCGGCAAAAGTCCAGCGGCGGCGGGGCCACCGCAACGCTCCGGCTCTGCGGCGCCTTCGCGGCAGTGACCTGTTCATCGCAGTGACGCCTCTTGCTGCACCAGCGCGTGCAGTTGCTTGCGATCGACTTTGCCTGTCGAGTTGAGCGGCAGTCGATCGATGATGTGAATCTGCTCCGGCACTTTGTAAGCTGCGATTCGGCTGGCCACAAACTGTCTTAATTCGTCGATGGTTGGCTTTTGGGCCGCCTCGTCGCGGAGTTGCACGTACGCCACGACGATTTGGCCGAAATGTGCATCGGGCTTGCCCAGCACGCCGCTCAAGTGGACCGCCGGGTGAGCATCAAGCACGCTTTCCACTTCCATCGGCGAGATGTTCGAGCCGGCGCAGGATGATGATCTCTTTCTTGCGGCCCGCGAACCAATAAAAGCCGTCGGCATCGCGGCGGGCCAAATCGCCGGTGAAGAGCCAGCCGGCGCGAATTGCAGCGGCCGTGGCGGGCGGATCGTTCCAGTATCCCTGCATCATCGCCGGGCTTTGCAGTGTCAACTCGCCAATTTCGCCGTCGGGCAGCTCGCGGCCGTCAGCGGCCGCGATTCGGCCGCTGGTTTGAGCCACTGGTTTGCCGATCGAGCCGAAACGTTTTGGCCCGAACGGTGGGTTCGTGAACGTCGTGACCGCCTCAGTCAAACCGTAAACTTCGGTGGCCTCGAAGCCGGCGAGCGCTTCGAAGCGGCGTTGCAGTTCGACCGGCACGACATCGCCGCCGCACGTCAGCGATCTCCAGCTTTTGATGTTCGCGCCGGAATGCCCCTCCAAAAACTCGACGACGTCTTCCAGGAGTGCCGGCAGGAGTTGAGCCCGGGTGACGCCGTGCTTTTCGATGTCTGCCACAAATTCGTCTGGTGGCGGCAGGTGGGTAAGCACACACGTCCCTCCTGACCAAAGCCCCGGCAGCAATTGACCGGCAAATGTGGCGCAGTGGCAGGCTGCGGTGGCGATGAGGTGGACGTCGTCCGCGGTGAATTCAAACGTCTCGGTTTGGATGGTGCAGCTGCGCAACAAGCCGGCGTATCCCAGGGTCACACCTTTCGGCGCGCGGTGCTGCCCGATGTGTAAAGAATGGCGGCCGGTTGATGTTCAGCGCTCGCGGGGGGCGAGAACTTAACCGCCGTCTCGCCGAGCAAGCTTTCAAACGAACGAAACGGCGACCGGGCGCGTCCGCCGATCTGGTAGCGCCTGGAAATGCCCAGCACCTGCCAGGGAAGCGACGCCACGGCATCGAGCTTCTCCTCGTGGACGATGAGTGTTGTGACGCCGCTGTGCTTGAGAGCATACTCCGCTTCGTCGGCGAGGTAGCGGTCGTTCAGCGGTACCGCGATTCCGCCGAGCTTGAAGATGCCGAAGTAACCCAGCACCAGTTCAATGCAATTTGGTGTGAACAGCGCAATTCGATCGCCGGCCTTCGCGCCGGCAGCGGCCAAAGCAGCGCAAATCCGCGACGAGGCATCGTCCAATTGGGCGAACGTCCAGCCGCGGCCCGCAAACCAAACGGCCGTTTTCTCCGGCCAACGGTCCGATGAATTCTTTAGCAGCAAGCTCAGCGACATTTTTGACCTCGGCGTGCAATCGGCGTTGGTGGTATTGTCGTCAACAGCCTCAATTTCAGCAAATCGCCAACCCGGCGTGAACCGCGAATTGGCGGCGATGCTCTTTTGCTGGGGGTATCTGCAAGGGTATTCTTGTAGGCCAGGCTACAGCCTGACAGTTTCAATTTGACGCAGTGCGTGTCAGACTAAAGTCTGACCTACAATCTGCCAGCCCACTGACTAACCGCATGAACGATCGCAGCGAAAACGAAGAGCCGGTGGACGATTTGCGTCCGTTTCAGATTCAGCTTTCCGAGCGGATGAAGCGGCTGCCCGCGTATTTGTTTGCCCGGCTGAATCAGCTGATGTATCAGAAACGCCGCTCTGGCGAAGACGTGATCGACATGGGAATGGGCAACCCCACCGATCCGCCAGCCGAAATGATCATCGACAAGCTGGCTGAAGCGGCCCGGGATCCGAAGAATCACGGTTACAGCCCGTCGCTGGGCATTTTGAATTTGCGACGAGAAGTGGCCAGCCGGTATCTGAAAAAATGGGGCGTGCGGCTGGATCCGGAAAGCGAAGTCATCGTGACGCTGGGCTCGAAAGAGGGCTTCAGCCATTTATGCCTGGCGCTGGTCGGTCCCGGCGATACGGCGATTGTGCCGGCGCCACCTATCCGGCGCATCTGTATGCGGTCTCGTTGGCTTCGGGCAATGCCATCACGTTGGAAGTTGCCGACAGCGAGAAGTTTCTGTCAAACGTCGCGTATTGCTGTCAGCACATTCAGCCGCGGCCGAAGATGGTTATTTTGAACTATCCACACAATCCGTCGACGGTCACCGTCGAGCCGGAGTTTTATGCTGACGCGGTCAAACTGGCCCGCAAGTACGGCTTCATTTTGATCAGCGATTTGGCCTACGCCGATGTCTGCTTCGACGGTTACCAAGCGCCCAGTCTGCTTTCGGTGCCGGGAGCCAAAGAGGTTGCGGTGGAATTTACCACCATGAGCAAGGGTTTCAGCATGGCCGGTTGGCGAATCGGTTTTTGCGCCGGCAACGCGGAGATTGTGCGGGCACTGGGGACCATCAAGGCTTACTACGATTACGGCATGTTCCGTCCCATGCAAATTGCGGCCATCATGGCGCTGCGGCATTGCGAATCGGCGGTCGAGGCGCAGTCGAAGGAATATCAGCGCCGCCGCGATGTGCTGTGCGACGGACTGAAGCGGATTGGCTGGGACATCACGCCGCCGCGGGCCAGCATGTTTGTGTGGGCGAAAATTCCCGAGCCGTGGGCGAAGATGGGCTCGCTCGATTTTGCGATGAAACTGCTGGAAGAGGGCGATGTGGTGGTCAGCCCCGGCGCCGGCTTTGGACCGGCCGGCGAGGGCTATTTGCGGATGGCACTGATCGAAAACGAAAACCGCATTCGCCAGGCGGTGCGAAACATTGGACGCTGTTTGGGCAGTGATCCCAAGCCGATGTCCCAATCCGCGGCCGGCTCGGTAGCCCCCGGTAGAACCGAGGTCTAACAAGCCACTTTGCCCAGCAATGCGTTGCGTAACTGCATGACCTAGACTTGTGCATGCAGTCGGCACAATTTCAGCTTCATGCGCAAATCGAAGAGCGGCACTGGTGGTTCGTCGCGCGGCGACGGATTTTGCGCGAGCTGGTGCGGGTGATCGCACTTAATGAGTCGAGTCCCAGGCAACCCCCTCACCCCGACCCTCTCCCCGGGGGAGAGGGAAAAAAGCGGATCATCGTCGACATTGGCTGTGGAACCGGGGCCAATTTGGTCGCGTTTGCCGACGAATATCGCTGTGTCGGCGTCGACACTTCCGCGGAAGCAATCAAGCTTGCCCAGTCCCGATTTCCAACAGCCATGTTCGTTTGCGGCCAAGCACCAAAGGATATGGAAAGTTGGCTAAGTGCCGCGAGCGTGATCTTGCTGACCGACGTTTTGGAGCACGTCGCCGATGATCGTGGCCTGCTGGAATCTATTCTCGGCGTCTGTTCGCCGGGAGCCCAACTTTTAATCACGGTTCCCGCCGACATGCGGTTGTGGAGTCCGCACGACAAGGCGTTCGGTCACTTCCGCCGGTACGACCGAGATGTTTTTGCGCGGCTTTGGACCGGTTTGCCAGTCAGGCCGCGGCTGCTATCGCATTTCAACAGCCGGCTTTATCCGCTGGTGCGAATGGCACGCGGCGTGAGCAGCTGGAGGGGCAGAACCGCGGGCGTGGCCAACACCGATTTCAAGTTGCCCGCGCGGCCCTTGAACTGGCTGCTTGAATCAATCTTCGCCGGAGAGCGATCGCGGTTAGAGAAATCGATCGATAGCGGCCATAACGGATTTTCACGCGGCGTCAGTTTGATCGCCATTCTTGAGCGGCTTCCGTCAGCAGCAAGCAACTGCCACGGTCACGACCGAACAAATGCCGATCAATCGGCATCTATTCCACTCGAGCCGGTCCATTTATAATGGCTGCGGCCCGATCTTTTTCGTTCGGCGCAAAAAAATAGAGGGTTCTTGCTCGCCGGGACAAGAACCCTCTGGGATTGGCTGTCCGATTTTTGGATTGCTCCAAGAAGCGGAGACCCACAGCCGTAGAAGCGGTATCGGGCACCACACGGTACGAACTTTAGAAGGCTCAATCGCTTGCAGCACGAGCCGCATAATCTGAACAGGCCGAAGGGTGAATGACGAAATTCGAATGACGAATGAAATTCCAATGACCAAATACCAAACCTTAGTGTCGAATTTACCGTTTCGTCATTGGGTATTGGAGTTTGGAGCTTCATTCGTCATTCGAATTTAGTCATTCATCATTTTCTGATTTTCTGCACATCGATGTCACAACCAGCTAAACTTGCACTGGAAGACGGCACGGTTTTTACCGGCACTGCGTTTGGCGCGGCCGGCGAGGTCGATGGCGAGGTGTGCTTCAACACCTCGATGACTGGATATCAAGAAATCTTGACCGATCCAAGCTACCGCGGGCAAATTGTTTGCATGACATACCCGGAGATCGGGAATTACGGCGTCAATTCTCAAGATTTGGAAAGTCCCCAGCCGCATTTGGCTGGATTCATCGTGCGGGAATTAAGCCGGCGCGACAGTAATTTTCGTTCGGAAGGCACGCTGGACGAATATTTGCGCCGACACGGCGTTCCGGGCATCGCCGAGATTGATACTCGCGCCCTAGTCCGCAGATTGCGGTCTTGCGGTGCGATGAAGGGTGTACTTTCCAGCGTCGATTTGGACGATGCCAGTTTGGTGGCCAAAGCGAAGGCCAGCCCAGGATTGGTTGGCCGCGATTTGGTGCGCGAAGTAATTCCACACCAGCCCGTCGCTTGGAACGAAAAACTTCACGAATTGTGGCAGCATGATTCGGCAGGGGGAACGAAAGCCCAGCCAGACGGTTCGGAAAATAGCGATTCTGCCGCCGAGCCGGATTTGCATGTGGTGGCCCTGGACTACGGCATGAAATGGAACATAGCGAGGCATCTTGCCGACATGGGCTGCCGCGTCACGGTTTTGCCTGGTACTGCCACGGCGGATGAAATTTTGGCGCAAAAGCCCTCTGGGGTGTTTTTGTCGAACGGCCCCGGCGATCCGGAGCCCTTGGATTACGCCATTGGTACCATTCGCGACTTGCTGGGCCGCGTGCCGGTGTTTGGCATTTGCTTAGGGCATCAGCTTTTATCGTTGGCCTGCGGCGCGAAAACATTCAAGCTGAAGTTTGGCCATCGCGGGGCCAATCAGCCGGTGCAGAATTTGGAGACGGGCCGAGTCGAAATCACGTCACAGAACCACGGTTTTGCCGTGGCCGAAGACAGCTTGCCGACGGATTTGGCAGTGACGCACCGCAACTTGAACGACAACACCATCGAAGGCGTTCGCCATCGCAAACTGCCGGCATTTTGCGTGCAATATCATCCCGAGGCTTCGGCTGGCCCGCACGACAGCGCGTATCTGTTCCAGCAGTTCAAAGAGATGATGCTCGAAGCCGGTGCCTAATTATTCCGCGTCGATCAACACCGAGAGCACGTCGAGTGCTCGAATCGCCTTATCTGGCTCGCGCATGCTTTCTGCCGGGCGTGCATCCCACAAAGTGAGTGTGTAGCGGAGGTACTGTTCTCGCGTGGCAGCCAGTGCTTCGCGTGATAAATGGGCAGAGAGCTGTGACCAGAGATTTGTGACCTCGCCGGCCGATTCGGCCGATCCGTTGATGGCGTCGTAAACCGCATCGTCGAGCTGTTCCAGCAGCTGGATTGCCAGCGGATCGTCGATGGGGTGTGAATTGTCGGTCGTGCCGGTCGTGATTTTCGGCACCGACGAACTAGGCACAAGTGGATCGCTGGCGTCTTGCCGCTTCGGTTGAACAGCCGCTGCCGATTTGCGCGGTCGGGCCGGCGAGTCTCGGCGGATACTGCAATTTATATTTGCGGGAGTGTGGCTCGATGCCGTTGTTGCTTCCCGGAGTGCGCCGACTCGGCAAGCAACCACCGCCGGGCGGAGTTCACGAATCAAGTCATCGCCCAATCGATCAAGTTGTTCCATCCGCATTCCAGCACGACTTGCTTGCAGTTGGACGGCTAGTTGCGGCAACTGATCGCTGGCGATAACTTCGGCCACGTATGCGGCCCAGCCGTGCAATTCATCGTTGTTGAGGTTGTCGGCCGACAAATCGAGAACCGTAACGCCTGGCTGACGAGCGGCGCGGCGCTGCTCGGCGGCGTCCAGTTCCAACGGCACTAGCCGGAAAGGCCGCCGCGGAGAAGGTCGCAGTCCGGTGGTGAACGATAGTTCCGTGCGGCATTCTACGGGAAAATAGTTGATCAAGCCGCCGATCAACGTCTCGCAATTGCATGCACCGGCAAGCAGTACCTGGCCGGGCGCTATTGCGGCCGCAACCAGATGACCGACGCGCTGCGGTCCCCATTGATCGGCCAGTTGAGCGAGGAGCCCTTCGTCAACCATCACCGATCGGCCGACCAAGGTCGATTGTTCCAGTGTGGCGGGCACTCGTTCGCAAACGTTCAGCAAGCCTTTGGCCCAGGCTGCACGGAGAACCGCGAAGGGATTGTTGGCAAAGCGCGCCAACACCGCAGCCGGCACAAGCAAAAACTGCGTGTAGATTCGCGATCCGCCGCGGCCGCTGAATTCTTGTCCATCAGCAACGGTCTTCGAGACGCAGCACGTGCCGCTGGCCAAGCGATGAAAATTCACACTCGACGCCTCATCCCGTGTCTCGCACAATGCACCGTGTGACGGTCCCCAAACGGCTAATTCGCGAGCATCGACCTCACTGACACCGCGACTGCAAGCAACCAACTGATAGCCGTCACTGCGCGCGGTTTTCGCGGAAGTGAAGATGGCTTGTTCGATGAACACGTATTTGTCCTTTGTCCGTTGTCCTTAGTCAGTTGTCGATTGCGATGGACCACGGACAACTGACAACGGACATCTACCCACGAATTTGATCAACTATCCACGCAAATGGTTCAATCACGCCGCGCGGCTCAATCCGCAATGGCGCCCGAACTCGACCCACGCTGGGCACAATTCGCACCGCCGTAGCGCCGGCAACTCCCGCCGCGAAGAACCGGTGGTTGCGGAACTGTTCACGACAATACTGCCACAATCCAGAAGCATGTTTTTGCGCGTACGTTGCGGGGTCTTGAAAGCACTCTTCGCACTGGTCGGCCTTGCTAAACACCAGCGCGACAGGCCGATGCCGCCAGGAGGTTTTTGGATCCTCATCCAATTCGCTCAAGTAGGTGAGTAACTTCATTGCGAAGTAATCTTGCTCGCGCCGACCGGAATCCAGGCCCGTACTGTCCACCAGAATCATCACGCCGGCGCATTTGAGCAGGAACGAGCGAATTGCTAAGTATGAATACGGATGTTCGACTTCTTGCAGCATCGCTTCGCCGGCAATATCGGGCATGATTAGCTCGGCGGGCCGCTTTTCCTTCGGCCGCCGAACCTGGCAGTGAACCCAGTTCCAACGGTCGGGTTCATTCGGAGTTTTTGCAGGGAATTCACACCGCGAAAGCGCCTGCATCGCGTTCTGCTGTAACGTGATGGAAAACGCTCCCCGGGCGATAATCTGAATTTGCTCTGGCATGTGCGAGAGCATATCGAGCAGCATACCCAGATAAACCGTTTTTCCGACGCCACTGGAGCCAATGGTCGCCACCATTTGCGGCCGCAGTTTTTGTGAAGCGGACTGGTGCGCTAGTGCCATCGGCGCCTGGCAGTGGCGGCACAGTTCCGCATCGAAAGTGTTTCCCTCGTCGCAGACGTAGCACGGCACTTGCAGGGCATACTGCGCTAGTCGATACGATTCCATGGGCAGAACGGCTTTGGTCATACACAAATCTCCTCGGTGATTTCGGATTGCGGCAGCTCGAAGTCGCGGCAAGTCCTTGTCGGCAAATTGCTCGGTCGGCGGTTGTGGTGGACCGGCGATATCGCACAGTCCCAACCCACAACGGAAACCGATGTTGTGCTTACGCATTATGGGATTTTCGCCACTGGCGAATTGACAGTTGGCGTGATTTTCAAAGTAGGTGTCGAAGGCTCCGCCCCGGATGCTTTTGAGCATCGCCGGTTTATCGTGCCCTTCTTCCTCCGCGGTCGGATCGACTTCCAAGTTGGTGGCCGTCCATTCCCAAACATTTCCGATTAACTGATAGAGTCCGCCGACGCTGACGCCGTCGGTGAATTCATCGACCGGCACAACTCGCCCCGGTCCTGACCCCCAGATGTTTGCTCGACGCCGGTCCATGGTGTCGCCCCAGGGATATTTGCGCTGCAAGTGTGTGCTGCCGGAAAGCGTAACCGGCCAACTGCCCCCTTTCACCCACTCGGCATCGGTGGGCAAACGCTTGCCAACCCAGCGAGAATAGGCAACCGCTTCGTACCAACTGATGCCGACCACCGGCAAATGGGCTTCGCCCGGCGGAAAACGGCCGTTCTTCCAAAACCGGGGGCCAGGCTGACCGGTGCTGTCGGTGAAATCGAGCACGGCGGGCAACACTTCGCGATCCCAAATCGCCATTTCCTGATAGCCACCGGCCGCGACAAAGCGCTGAAACTGTTTGTTCGTCACCGGGTATCGATCTAAAAACACGGGTTGCACAGGAACTGTCAAACCTTTGGGCGCCTCAACATCTTCGGCGGCAAACAACGGATAATCGATGTCGAACACGCTAGGTTCCAGATGCACCTCGCCCTGCGGCACCAACCCCATCTCTTGCTCCAGCGCCTCTTTGCCCTTCGTGTAGTGTTCGATCGTCAGGTTTTGTGCAATCTGTGGACGCAGCAGCAGGGCATAGCGGCCGCTGGCAAGCATCTGTGCGACCAGCGATTCAACGTCGTCGGGCTGCGAAGCTGCGCCGTTGGAGTTTTCATGTTCGAGCGCGTCCGTCGGAAGCTGGGCATCAAGCTGCGCTTCAGCAGATTCGCCCCGCAACTTGCGCTGCGCCAAAAGTTGGTCAGCCGCGGCAGTTTTTTTGCAAGCCATTTCAACATGATCTGATACTCCCGAAACACGATTTGATTTCGTCAGGCAGAATCTTTTTGGTTCGTTGGACGCACAAGCTGTTCACGGCGGCGGGCGACATCTTTTTGCAATAGTTCGAATTGCGACAAAATTGAACCGACCACCGGATCGGCTAACCGCGGCGCAGGTGCAGAAGCGGCGTTGGGAAAATACGTTGGATGACCTCGTCCGTTGTGTCCAGGCGCAGTGCCGGCGGCAAACCCATTGGTCGACGCGGTCTGCGGCAAATACGGATCGCCAGACCCGTACGACGCTGCTCCGATCTCGGCGTGTTGCGAGATCCAGGAGGCTTGCTTGTCGAGGGTGCGTCGCAGTTGTCGGAGTTCCGCCGACCATTCGGCGTGCTCTTCGGCCATCTGTCGTTTCTGCTCTGCCAGCGTTTGCGCCATGCCGACGGCTCGTGCGCGAACGCCTTCCAGCTCTTCTTCCAGCGCCGCGCGATCTTGTTCCAATTCTGCCACTTTTGACTGCAGCGATTCATCGGTCTCGCTGCCAACCGGCGGCTTGTTGTTTTGCTCGGAGAAGCGCTGCCGCTCCTCCGCCAATTTGCCGCGCTCTTCGCAAAGCTCCGCTTGCACATTCAGCAGTTTCTGCTGCATCGCTTCCAAATCGCCGAACAGATCGACCACAAACTGCGCAAAGCTTTCTTGCCCGGCGTGTAATGCCGCGAGCGATTGCTGAATCGGGTTGAAGGTGGCGGACAGTGTGGACACGGTCGGCATCTCTCAAGGCAACAGTTCGTGCCGGCACGACAGCCGGTTTTGATTCGACAAGACGCGGCGCAGCTCGGTCAATTCGACGAGGGTCACAACGGGCTACGGTGCGATTCCGACGGGTCAAGACTCGGCAGAATTGCCGTTTTTCGCTGGGGTCATGACCGATTCATAAATCACGCCGAGTTCGAAGAGCTAGGCCGGACCTCTTGGCAAACCTAGGTCACAAAAGGATTAGGGGCAAACCACGGCCGGTGCGGGCCATTTGTCCTGCGTTGCTTTCCGTGCCTTGGAAGGTTGACTTACCTCATACCCCCCTTGCGTACAACGGCAAATATGCCATGTTTTGAAGGCGTCAGGCGGTAGAAATGCATCTTGTAAGTAGGATCAAAAAAACCGTTTCCCAGAGGAGACATCCATGTTGAAACATTTCCACCTGTGTGGCGTTTTGATCGCGGGCTTGATCATGCTAGCGGCTGTAGTCGCGCAAGCCGACAATCGAGCGGGAGTCCGATTACTGGACAAGGCGACTGACACGCCTGCCACTGCTGTTTCGCTCTCGATGAACGGCGATTGCAGCCAGACCGTTCCCGCTGCTGCTCCCGAATGCAAGACCTACAAACCGTGTGTTTCGTATTGCGGTTGTTGCGGTTGCTGCGGGCCGAAGGTTAGCCAAGTGCTGAAGGTGAAGACTTGCTGCGACTGTTGCTGCTGCTGTGTCGCCGAGATTCCCGTCTGTTTGCCGGCTTGTTGCAAAGATCCCTGCGTTTCGTGCCGCTGCGGATTATTTGGCCGCACCATCGTGACGTATTCGTACGATTGCTGCTGTGTAACCATCGTCTTCCGCCGCTGCGGCGATGTGGTAGTACGCTACAGCTAAGTGTAGCGGCGGAGCTTGCTCCGGTTTAAACGCCGGACAAGTCCGGCCGCTACACTAAAAATCCGCACTGCCCGGCGTGCGTGGGAACGGAATTACATCGCGGATGTTGCTCATGCCGGTAATGAATTGCAAGATGCGCTCTAGCCCAAGGCCGAAGCCGGAATGCGGCACGGTGCCGTAACGCCGTAGATCGATATACCACGCATATGGCTCGAGGTTGAGCCCCTGCTCTTTCATCCGCGCTTCAAGCACATCGAGCCGCTCTTCGCGCTGGCTGCCGCCGATGATTTCGCCAACGCCGGGTACCAGAATATCCATCGCCCGCACCGTGCGGCCATCGTCGTTCACGCGCATGTAAAACGGTTTGATGCTGCGCGGGTAATCAAATAAAATCACCGGGCTTTTGAATTCTTGCTCGGTCAGCCAACGCTCGTGCTCGGCCTGCAAGTCGTTTCCCCAGGCGACCGGATATTCAAACGTCTGCCCCGACTTCAGCATCCGCTCCACTGCTTCGGTGTAAGGTAGCCGCACGAATTGGCTGGCCACGATGTGCTCCAAGGTAGCCCGCACCGTTTTATCCACCCGTTCGTGAAAGAACTGCATTTCCTCGGCACAGTTTTGTAAAACATCGCGCAGAATGTATTTGATGAATTCCTCGGCCAACTGCATGTTGTCGGCCAGTTCATAAAACGCCATTTCCGGCTCGACCATCCAGAACTCGGCCAGATGCCGCGAGGTGTTCGAGTTCTCCGCACGAAAAGTGGGCCCAAACGTGTAGATTTTCCCGAGGCCGCAAGCGTAGGCCTCGCCGTTCAACTGCCCGCTGACGGTGAGATACGCGGCTCGTTGGAAAAAATCTTGCGCGTAATCGATCGCTGCATCACGCTTGGGCAGTTTGGCCAGATCGAGCGTGGTGACCTTGAACATCGCTCCGGCCCCTTCGCAATCGCTGGCCGTGATGATCGGTGTGTGCAAATAGAGAAACCCGCGCTCTTGAAAGAAATTGTGGATCGACCGACTCACCTGGTTCCGCACTCTGGCAATCGCTCCGAACGTGTTGGTGCGCGGCCGCAAATGGGCGATGGTGCGCAGAAACTCGAACGAGTGCCCTTTTTTCTGCAGCGGATAAGTCTCCGCATCGGCCCAGCCATGCACGGTCACAGAACTCGCGGCAATTTCAGTCGTCTGCCCTTTACCTTGCGACGCTTTCACTTCGCCGTCAACGGAAACACTGCAACCGGCGATCAGTCGTTTGATTTCGCTCTCGTAATTCGGCAACTTCCCGTCGGCGACAATTTGAATGTTGCCCTGGCAAGACCCGTCATTCAGCTCGACGAACGAAAAGCCCCCCTTAGAATCGCGCCGCGTGCGGACCCAACCTTGCAACCGTACCTGCTTGCCGACGGCATCGGCCTTTCGAGCCTCGGCCACGCTCATGATTTGCATTCAATTCCTCCGTGAACTTGTCAGTTGTCCGTGGTCCGTTGTCAGTAGTCCGTTGCTAAATACAACGGACAACGGACGACGGACAATCAATGAATTCCCTCCGCCGCCAGCCAGCGCTCCGCATCTAGCGCCGCCATGCAGCCGACGCCGGCCGAGGTGATTGCTTGCCGGTAATAATCGTCGGCCACGTCACCGGCGGCAAACACGCCTTCCACGCTGGTGTAGGTGCGGAAAGGCGTTGTGAATTTTATATATCCCTTGTCGGTGAGCGTCACCTGCCCCTTGAGGAACGACGTGTTCGGCGTGTGGCCGATTGCCAAGAACACACCGCTGGCCGGCAATTCTCTGGCGCCTTCGCCGATCGTTGATTTCAGCCGCACCCCGGTGACGCCGTCCTTATCGTTGCCCAACACTTCGTCCAACGCGTGATTCCATTCCATCTGAATTTTTTTGTTCGCCAGTGCGCGTTCCTGCATGATCATGCTGGCCCGCAATTTATCGCGGCGATGGATCATGTGAACTTTCGAGGCGTACTTGGTCAGATACGTGGCTTCTTCGACGGCCGAATCGCCGCCGCCAACCACAATCAGCGGCCGGTTCCGGAATCGCGGCAACGCGCCGTCGCAAACCGCACAAGCGGTGACTCCGCGATTCTTGAACGCGTCTTCCGAAGGCAATCCGAGGTAATTCGCTTTCGCGCCGGTGGCGATAATCAGGGCGCGTGCTTCAAGTTTTCGTCCTTCCCGCGACAGCACCACAAAGGGCCGCTGCTGCAAGTCCACTTCCACCACGTCGTCGGTCACGATCCGGGTGCCGAAGTTGATCGCCTGCTGCCGCATCAATTCCATCAATTCCGGCCCGGTGATGGGGTGCTTGCCATCGTGGATGTTCATGTACTGAATGCGTTCCGGCGCAATGGCGGTCTCCAGAAACATTCGCAGCTCGCCAGCGGGAAAGCCGGCATAGTTTTCGACCTCGGTCGTCAGTGCCAACTGACCCAACGGCAGCGTGCCGTTCTGCCGGTTTTCTTCAGTAATCGCCCCCTCAAACACCAGCGGCTTGAGTTCCGCCCGGGCGGCATAAATCGCCGCCGACCACGCCGCCGGCCCGCTGCCGATGATGACGACCTTTTCTGACATTGCTCGTTCTCCGCATGACTATGTTTCAAGCCGTGTAGCAGCCGGACTACGTCCGGCGCTCTTTAAAGACAACGCCAGGCTTGCCCGGCCGCTACACGTATGCAAATCGAATTCGCAATTATAGGGTTGTGTCGATAGCCGTCTATCGGTTTCAATCATCGTATGCATGCCATGCCCCTCATGATTGGCGTCTTGTGCTGTCTGGCAATTGCCTATCGCTATTACAGCGCCTTCCTGGCCGCAAAGGTCGCGGTGCTTGACGATTCCCGAGTTACGCCGGCCTACCGGCTGGAAGACGGACAGAACTACGATCCAACGAACAAATGGGTTCTGTTCGGCCATCATTTCGCCGCGATTTCCGGGGCTGGCCCGTTGATTGGTCCGGTTCTTGCCATTCAGTTCGGTTACCTGCCAGGATTGCTGTGGATTGTGGTCGGCGTCTGCCTGGCCGGCGCCGTGCAAGACATGCTGGTGCTGGCGGCCAGCGTGCGACACGATGGACGATCGCTGGCGGAAATTGCCCGTGCCGAAATCGGCACGGTCGCCGGCACAACTGCTTCGATCACCATTTTGTTCGTCGTGGTCGTGGCTCTGGCCGGATTGGGTATTATCGTTGTGAAAGCGCTGGGAGGCGAAGAAGTTTCGCTGGCCGAGGGCACGATGCTCACGCTGAAGTCGGACCCCATAGTAGGCCGACTTAGTGATTCCGATAGGGAAGTCGCCTTGATCCCGCCTGGCGCCAACATCAAATATCCGAACGGCACTGAGATTACACGGAGCGAATCATTTCGTGTTATCGCTCCCAGGGGAAGTTTCAGTTGGACTAGCAAAGCCGACGGAACCACAACAATAATGGAATTGCCTGCCACTGCCAAACAGGCCGTTCGCGGCAGCTCCTGGGGCACGTTCACCATTGCTTGCACCATTCCAATCGCGCTCTGCGTCGGCCTGTACATGTACAAGCTGCGCAAAGGAAAAATTGTCGAAGCCTCGCTGCTAGGTGCCGCCGCGACCATCGGCGTAACCATTGCCGGGAATTGGATTCCCGGTTCGCCGTGGGAGCATTATTTTTCGCTGTCGCGAGAAGCGACGATCCTCGCGATCTGCATTTATGGTTTCATCGCTTCCGTGCTGCCGGTGTGGCTCTTGCTGTGCCCACGCGATTATTTGTCGAGCTTCTTGAAAATCGGCACGGTCATTCTGCTCGTCACGGCGGTGATCGTGGCCAATCCTAAGCTGCAAGCGCCGACCGTGAATCCGCAATTCGCCTCCGGCGGCGGACCTTACTTTGCCGGCCCGATTTTTCCGTTCTGTTTCATTTGCATCATGTGCGGGGCGATTTCCGGATTCCATGCCCTAGTGTCGTCTGGCACCACGCCGAAGATGATCTCCAAGGAATCGCACATCCGCACCATCGGCTACGGGGCGATGCTGATCGAAGGCTTGGTCGGTGTGGTCGCACTGATCGCCGCCGCTTCCATGCCGCAAGGCGATTACTGGGCGATCAACATCGATTTGGCCCGCGCACCGCAATTCGCTGATAAACTTGCAGCCTTGAACGCCAACAGCGACAACTTGCCCGAGATCGAGCAAGCGGTGGGCGGCGAATCGCTCCGCGGCCGCACCGGCGGCGCCGTGACGCTGGCCGTGGGCATGTCGGAGATTTTCACGCAAGCCATGCACCGCGTGGCGGGCGACGCCATCAGCTTAGAGGCCGTGAAAAAATACTGGTACCACTTCGCCATCATGTTCGAGGCGCTGTTCATCCTGACGACCATCGATGCCGGCACCCGCATCGCGCGGTTCCTGTTGCAAGAAGTGCTGGGTAAGATTTGGAAGCCGTTTGAGCGCACCGATTGGCTGCCCGGCGCGATCATTTCCACGGCGGCGGTCACCATTGGCTGGGGCGCGCTGATTTGGGGTGGCTCGATCGACACCATCTGGCCCATGTTCGGCATCGCCAACCAATTGCTGGCCGTGATCGCGCTGACCGTGGTGACAACGTGGATCATCAACTCCGGCCGCGGCAAATATGCCCCACTTACGATTCTGCCGATGCTATTCGTAATTTCCTCGACGATGACCGCCGGCTACCAGATGATCCGCGGCCCATTTTCCGCCGTGTGGGAGACCGGTTGGAAGCAGCACAATTACTCTTTGCTGATGAAAGGTGGCCTGAACATCGGTTTGACGATTTTCATGATGGCAGCCGTGGCAATTATTCTGATGCAGGCGCTAACACGCTGGTTGAATTACCTCCGAACTACTCGGGCGTAGCCAAGACCACATTCACGATATTCAATTTTTTCGCCGGACATCATGGCCTACCGCTGCCCGTTCCGCTCGGCGTTGGCCACCAAACACGCCACCTCGTGCGGTTCGCCTTCCAAAAGCGGCGGAATGCGACGGCAATCGGGCTCGGCGATGGGGCAGCGGTCGGCGAAGCGGCAGCCGGGGTATTCGCGGTCGGGCGAGGGGACATCGCCGGAGAGCACAATTCGCTGTCGCTTCCGTTCCACTGCCGGATCGGGAATGGGCACGGCGCTGAGCAGCGCCTTGGTGTAGGGATGCAGCGGCTGGCGATACAGCGTTTCGGCGTCAGCCAGCTCGACGATCTTGCCCAGATACATCACGCCAATGCGGTCGGAAATGTGCCGCACCACCGATAAATCGTGGGCGATGAACAGGTAGGCCAATCCCAATTGCTTTTGCAAATCCATCAACAAGTTGATCACTTGCGCCTGAATCGAAACATCGAGGGCCGAAACCGGTTCGTCGCAAATAATCAGTTTCGGATTCAGCGCCAGCGCCCGAGCCACGCCGATTCGCTGCCGCTGGCCGCCGGAAAATTCGTGCGGATAGCGATTGATATACCGCGGGTTAAGCCCGACCAGGTCCAATAGCCGCAGGACTTCTAGCTTGCGGCGCTTTGGTTCGTGCAGCCTGTGGATGTGCATCGGCTCAGCGATGATGGCGCCGACCGTCATTCGTGGATTCAGCGACGCAAACGGATCCTGAAAAATCATCTGCATCTGCTGGCGAAACGGCAGCATGGCGCGATCGCTGAAGCCATCGATGCGTTTGCCTTCCCACAAAACTTCGCCGCCCGTGGGCGGAATGAGATTCAGAATGGCACGAGCCGTTGTCGATTTGCCGCAGCCCGATTCGCCAACCAGGCCGAGCGTTTCGCCGGCTCGAACGGCGAAGTTAATTCCATCGACAGCACGTACAAAACCATGTTCGCGGCGAAACAGATGGCCACGTGTAAAAGGAAAATACACCTGCAAATTTCGCACTTCCAACAGCGGTGCATCGCTGGCGCTGCTGTTTTTGCTTTCAACGCTCGTCAGTGCACTGGTCATCTCGTGTAGCGGCCGGGCTATGCCCGGCGCTGGGTCGTCAAAGTTTCCATCGGATTAAAACACGCATAACGCTGCTCCGGCTCGCCGGGATACAGCGGCGGCACTACCGTTCGACAACGTTCAATCACATTCGGACAGCGCGGATGAAACGCGCAGCCCGTGGGCAACTGCGTCATATCCGGCGGCTGGCCTGGGATCGCGGTCAGAATTTCGTCCGATGTATCGAGCCGCGGGATCGATTTCAACAGCCCGACCGTGTACGGATGCCGCGGCCGGACGAACAGCTCGTCGATCGGCGCTTCTTCGACAAATCGGCCGGCGTACATCACGTTCACCCGGCGGCACATGTTGGCCACGACTCCCAAGTCATGCGTGATCAAAACAATCGCCGTGCCTTCCGCCTGCTGCAGCTGTTTCATCAGCTCCAGAATTTGGGCCTGAATGGTGACATCGAGCGCCGTCGTCGGCTCATCCGCGATGAGCAGCGCCGGCTTGCAGGCCAAGGCCATGGCGATCATTACTCGCTGTCGCATGCCGCCGGAAAACTGGTGCGGAAAATCGTGGATGCGCCGGGCCGGCGCCGGAATGCCGACTTTTTCAAGCATTTCGATGGCGTGCCGCAGGGCTTGTTCCCGACTGTGCCGCAAATGCAGCCGTGTGACTTCGGCCAGCTGCTGCCCGATAGTGAGAAACGGGTTGAGCGAGGTCATCGGGTCTTGAAAGATCATCGCAATCCGGTTGCCGCGAATTTTGGCGAGCTCGCGCTGCTGCATGGCCAGCAAATCGCGCCCGCCGAACATCGCCCTGCCGCTGGCGATTTTCCCCGGTGGCTGCGGCACGAGGCCCAAGATGGCAAGACTCGAAACGCTTTTGCCCGACCCGCTTTCGCCGACGATGCCGAGAGTTTCTCCCGGCTCGATCTGCACCGAAATGCCATCGACCGCGCGCACGACGCCATCTTCTGTGTGAAATTCGACTTTCAAGTTTTCGATTTCAAGCAGGGACACGTGCCAATAGTCAAGGATCAGGAGTCAAGAGTCAGGTGCGGACGTCAAGTTAATCAAGTTAAGTGTAGCGGCGCGGGTTTGCCCCGCGCTTGCGCCCTAGCGGCGATTCATCATTTATTCTTCAATCTCGGATCCAGCGCATTGCGCAAGCCATCGCCCAGGAAATTCAAGGAAAACAACGTCAGCCCCAATGCCAAACTGGGAAAAGCAAACAGCCACCAGTAAATCTTGAGTGGGCTGATTACTCGAAAGCCTTGGTTGGCCAGCAAGCCCCAAGACACGGCCGGGGCTTGGACGCCAAGGCCGAGAAACGACAGAAACGCCTCGAACAGCATCACCTGGGGAATGGTGAGTGTGAGATACACAATTACCACACTCAAAACATTGGGTACCAAATGGCGGAAGATGATCCGCTCTTGGCTCGCCCCGATATTGCGGGCCGCCTCGACAAATTGCTCGTGCTTGAGCGAGATGATTTGTCCGCGCACCACGCGGGCCATTGTCAGCCAGTAAATAGCGCCGACAACGAAAAAGAAAATCGTGATGCGGTCGATGCCGGCGTTTTCGAGGTTCCGCTTGACATGTTCTTCGCTGAGGATGGTCATCAGAAAGATCACCACAAAGATGAACGGAATCGAATAGAGCACATCGACAATGCGCATCATGATGTTGTCGACCTGCCCGCCGACGTATCCGGCAATGGCGCCGTAAGAGACGCCAATTACAAGCGACACCAATGTGGCGACGAGACCGACGATCAGCGAGACGCGCGCTCCCCAAAACAGTCGGGCCAACAGATCGCGCCCCAGCTCATCGCGACCCATGATACTGTTGAGCGACCATTTACCGAACATTTTGGCCCGGGCTTGCACCATGGCTCGGCTGAAGAAGTTGAGCTTGCCGAATTGTTTGTCGATCCAATCAGAGTGCGGGCCGGCATTGGCAGCCGTCGCACTTTCGGCAAAGTCGTCTTTCGCGGCGCCAGAGGCACTGGGTTCATCGATTTTCAGCGATTCGATCAACAGCGGCGATACTGTCGGGCGTTCGAAGATTCTCGTCGTATCCACATTGTACGGCGATTGCAGCGGCAAGAGCGGGGTGAGAAAAGCCAACGTCGCGAGGACCGCCAAAAAAATCAGCGAAACCATCGCCACGCGATTCCGCCGCAACCGCCGCCAGGCATCGCGCGCCAGCGAAACGCCACGGATTTGCTCCGCTTCTTTAAGCAACACGGCGTAGCGTTCGAGTTCGGTTGGTGGAGTCATCGGAAGGATTCACCGCGGAGGACGCAGAGGGACGCAAAGTTGCCAGGACAAACCGCCTCGGCTTCAATATCCATATATTCAGTTAAACTCCATTAAAATTCGCGACATTTATTCGTACTTATCATACAGTCGAGCATCGATTTTCTTATTGCACTCCCTGCGATTTCTCTGCGTGCCGTAGCGTACGCTGCGATGAATGCCTGCCTTTCAATTCAGTTTCACTCGCGGATCAAGCACGGTGTAGGCAACATCCACCACCGTGTTCATCACGTAGAGCAAGACGGTGTACAGCATCACCAATCCCATGGCCAGGGTGTAGTCGCCTTGCGTGGCCGATTGGACGAAGTGATAGCCGAGCCCGGGAATGGCGAACACATATTCGATGATGACAGACCCCGTCAAAATGCCGGCGATGGCAGGACCAAGAAACGACACCACCGGCAACATGGCGCCTTTCATGGCGTGTCGCAGAACAATGGCGCGTGTCGCGAGCCCCTTGGCGTAGGCCGTGCGGATGTAGTCTTGATGCAAAACGTCGAGCATGCCGGTGCGAACGAGTCGGGCAATTTCCGCGGCGAACGTGGCTCCCAGGCAAAACGCCGGCAACACGACTTGCTTCACGCTGCCCCAACCGCCGGCTGGAAACACGGGCCAGATGAAAACGAACAAGATGATCAGCAAGCCGGCAACCACGAAATTCGGCACAGCAATGCCGACCGTGGCCAACGACATCAGCGAAAAATCGAGCAGTCCACCGCGCCGCACGGCCGAGACGATGCCGGCCGTCATTCCGAGCGTTAACGCAAACGCCAACGCCAAGATGCCGAGTGTGGCAGAAACCGGTAGGCCCGCGGCAATGACCTCTTTCACCGAAAAATCGGCCATGCGGAAGCTGAGCCCCAGATCGAACCGCAGGTATCGGCCCAGTTCGTTCAAGTACTGCTGCGTGAGCGGCAAATCGAGGTTGTACCGCTGATTGTGCAGCTCCTCGACGCCGTGCGGCGGAACACGTTCGCTGCTGAACGGTCCGCCGGGCACACTCCACATCAGAAAAAATGAGACCGTGAACACCACCCACAGGGTGCCAATCATCCACAGGAAGCGCCGGGCTAAAAACCAAATCACCCGCGACCTCCGGCTTTCAGAAACTTTTGTTTCTCTTCCTTGTCGATCCAAATTGCGTCGAGCGGATGAGTGTCGAGCAAGTTGGGATACCAACCCTTCATGTAGGGCCGCACCATGTTGGTGGAAACGCGGTAATAGATCGGAATAACCGGCAATTCGTCGACCAGTATTGCTTCGGCCTGGTGCAGAATCTCCATTCGCCTGGTAGGGTCGGGCTCGGTCGCGGCATCAGTTATTAGCTTGTCGTACTTCTTGTTGGACCAACCGGTTTGATTATTGGCGTTGTCGGTGGTCCACATGTCGAGAAATGTGTTGGGGTCGAGATAATCGCCCACCCAGCCGGCCCGCGATACTTGATACTGCAGATGTTGCTGAGCCGCCAGATACGCGCCCCATTCCATGTTTTGCAGTCCGACATCGATGCCCAGGTTTTCTTTCCACTGGGCCTGAATCAATTCGGCGATTGATTGGTGCGATTCTTCGGTGTTGTACAGAATCTCGACTTTCGGCATGCCGCGGCTGCCGGGAAAACCGGCTTCAGCCAGCAGTTTGCGAGCCAGTTCAGGATTGTACGCCTCGCCCTGGGCAGGTTCATAACCTGTTAATCCGGGGGGCACCATGCTGAGCGCCGGAATTTCTCCGCCGCGGGTAACGCCTTCAACAATTTGCCGCTTGTTGAGTGCCAATGCCAATGCTTTTCGCACTTTGGGATTGTCCAGCGGCGGCTTGGTGACGTTGATGCGATAAAAATAGATGGTCATTTCGGGCGTGGGATAATAGTCGGCCCGTTTTTGCGCGAGCAACTCCGGCACAACGGTGCTGGGCACTTTGGGAGTCCAATCGACCTGGCCCGTCATGTATAAATTTAGTTCCGTCGGGAGCGATTCCACCGGCAACACATCTACGGTGTTCAGTCGCACGTTGGCGGCGTTCCAATACAGCTCGTTCTTCACCAGCCGCGTACGCTCCCGAACTTTGCGGCTTTGCAGTTTGAAGGCGCCGTTAGTGACAATGTGCTCCGGCTTCGTCCATTCCGGATAGCCGTACGTTTCCACACAGCGTCGATTGCCGGCAAACAACGGATAATAACCGGCCAGAAACGCGAAGTAGGGCGTCGGCGATTTCAATTTGACTTGCAATGTGTGATCGTCGAGAGCCTTAGCTCCCACCTCGTCGAAATCGAGCAGCACGGTCTTGCAGGCCTCAATCGTTTTAATGCCGGTCGGCGGAGTCGGCGATGTCCATTTACCGATGTCGCGAGACAGAACCATCTCGAAGGCCCGACGCCGGCCGTCGATTTCAACGATATGCACGGCCGGCGATTTTTTTTCATCTTTGGATGCAATCACTTCCGCCAGGCGGCCGTGCAAAACTTTGCCGCGGGCAAATGGCAGAGCGTTGGGCTCGTGTTCATACAGTTCTATTTCCACGCGGTCGCCAGGATGGATTTGCTTGAGCGAATAACGCTCGGCGTTTTCCAAATACCACAGCTGGTACGAATACTCGCTGACCGTGAGTGGATCGAGCACGCGTCGCCATTGCCAGAGGAAATCGCTGGGCAACACCGGGGTGCCGTCGGTCCACCGGGCGTCTTTGCGGAAATGGAAGGTGTAAGTGAGCTGATCGGGTGAGATGTCCCAGCTTTCGGCCACGCCGGGTTTGGGCGCCAGCGTTTTGGGGTCCCAATTCACGAGCCCCTCGAAAATGGCGGTGATGATGCGCATTTCCGGCTGGCCGATAACCACGGCGGGATCGACCGATTTGATTTCTGTTTCGTTGATGAACGTGAAATCGGCCGGTGGCGGCGGATCGAACGAAAAAGCCCAGGCCGTGGCTGCGGCCAACAGGCCCAACAAAAGAACGACAAAGGCGTTGCGACCGCGGAAGTTCATTGGCACCTGGCAAGCGTGGTGATGAATTGACTGCCGATCTACTTTTCTACGCGGTTTCAAGCCTAGGGGTTGCAACCCCTAGGCTTCGCAGGCCGTTTTTCTCGCGTCAACTTCAGTGTACTGTGATCTTTATGCCGTTTGAACACCAGCGTCATAAGCCGCCGTCGCCGCTCGCGCGGGCCAGGGAATTGGTCATCGCCTGTGCTCCGCTGCGGAGTAATGTCAATCTATCGCACATTATTCGCCTGGCTGGCTGTGCGGGGGTGGAACGGGTCATCGGCTGCGGGCATGCCCGGCTGATTGACAAGATCGCCCGCGATGGCGCCGACACGGTGAAGTTGGAAATCCACCGTACGCTCCCACCGGTGCTGAAGCAACTGAAAGCCGACGGGTATCAGTTGGTCGGGTTGGAACAAACCACAGGCTCGGAAAATCTGCATAATTTTCAATTCGATCGCCGCACGGCCCTGGTGATCGGCAACGAACGCCTCGGCCTGACCGATGAAGAACTGACCGTACTTGACCGCGTGGCGGAAATTCCCGTGTACGGTTTGCCGTTCGCTTATAATGTTCATACCGCGGTAGCAATGGCTGTGTACGAATACTGCCGGCAGTTTACGCGAGGATAAAGAAAAATACAGGAACTTAAATCAATGCGACTGATCGCGCGGTCGATGACGTTTGGAGCACTGACTGATCTTGTGGCATGCGTGTTAACGGCCATGCTGGCTGCCATCGGAGGTTGGGGGCCATGTGGTCCGGTCAATTGGCTCGCCACTCTTGGCATGTATCTTCAGTATCCAGGATTCTGGATTGTTGAAGAATATGCCTCGATCAACGCGTCAGCAGCAGAACAATTGATGTTGATCGCTTTCGTGCAATTCATCGTGTGGAGCATCGCTTGGCTTGCTATTTTGGCGATTTGTCGCAATCCACCTGCGAGACTAGTTCCGCAGCCCGCCACGCATTCGGAGGACACTACCTAGTTGCCAGTTGTTCGGTCGCCTTGACCCCCCGCAAATCTCCCTCGTAAAATCACGGCTTGGATTCAATCTGAATTCGCCAGACAATCGTTAACTCCGAAGAGAATCGCCAACCGCGAGAATTGATCGATGCCGGGTACATGTGTCATTGGGCTGCAATGGGGGGATGAGGCCAAAGGCAAGCTCGTCGACCTGCTGACCCGGCAGCACGAGGTTGTCGTCCGCTATCAAGGGGGCAGCAATGCCGGGCACACGGTAGTGGTCGGCGGAGAGAAATACAAGCTGTCGCTCATTCCCAGCGGCATTCTGGCCAGCGGCGTGCAGTGCGTTGTCACCGGCGGTGTGGTGCTGAATCCAAAAAGCATTCTGGAAGAAATCGATGGGCTGGTTGCCCGCGGCGTGAAGGTTGGCGGCAATTTGATGCTCAGCGATCGGGCCCACGTCATTTTTCCGTGGCACATAGCCGAAGATCGGCTGCTCGATAAAAGCTGCTCTAGCGGCGAGAACATTGGCACCACGATGCGCGGCATCGGCCCGTGCTACAGCGATAAGGTTCGGCGGTCGCATGCCGTGCGGCTGGGTGATTTATACCGCGATACTTTCAAGCCGCGGATTGAACACATTGTCGAAGCCAAGAACAAAGAGTTGGCAGGCGTCGCCGGGGAAAGTGGCATGGGTCCCTTTGACGCCGCCGCAATTTTTGCCGAGTACAACAGTTACGCCCAGCGGTTGAAACCGCACGTGGCCGACACCACGGCATACCTCTTGGAGGCCGTGGAAAGCGGGCGACGAATATTGTTTGAAGGCGCTCAGGCGCGCTGCTGGATATCGATCATGGCACGTTCCCATTCGTCACCAGCAGCAACAGTTCCGGCGTCGGCGTCCCCAGCGGGTCTGGCGTGCCGGGGCGGTGGATCAACAAAGTGCTGGGCGTGGTGAAAGCCTATTCGACCCGCGTCGGCGGCGGCCCGTTTCCGACAGAACAGTGCAACGATATCGGCGTGCATCTGCGCGAACGCGGCAACGAGTACGGCACGGTCACGCGCAGGCCGCGGCGGTGCGGTTGGTTTGATGCGGTGGCGGTTCGGTACACGGCTCGGCTCAGCGGCGTCGATTCGTTGGCGGTCATGCTGTTGGATGTGCTCAGCAAACTGCCGGAATTGAAAATCTGCACCGCTTATGAAGTCGGCGGTCGACGGGTAACGCAGTTTCCCAGCCATGTCGACGACCTGCGCACTGCCTCGCCGGTTTACGAAACACTGCCGGGTTGGGATGAAGAAATCACGACGGTTCGGCAGATGAGCGATCTGCCGGAAAACGCCCGGCGGTATCTGAAGCGACTGAGCGAGGTGATCGGCCGGCCGGTGGAAGTGGTTTCGGTGGGCCCGGACCGCGATCAAACCATTTTTGCCGGTGAAAACAGCCCGGCCGTGGTCGGAGCAAAAGGCTAACCAGGCCCAAACAAAAGCCCGGAATTATAACCCCTGGGCTTGCCAGATCGCAAAGTATAATGGAGGCGATTACCGTTTGTACTTCCGAACCTTCCGACCGGGATGGTCGGTCCTTTTGAACTCGCCTCTGATTTATACCCGTGTCGCACGTTGCTCCTGCCGCTGCTGAAATGCTGCCCGTGCCCCGGGCTAAAATGCCGCGCCACATCGCCGTCATCATGGATGGCAATGGCCGCTGGGCGCAACGGCAGAATCTGCCGCGCATTGAAGGGCACCGTCGTGGCGTGGCCAGCGTTCGCCGCACCACCGAAGAATGTGCCAGGCTGGGCGTCGAACAACTCACGCTTTATTGTTTGTCGAGCGAAAATTGGAAACGGCCGCAGCCGGAGGTCGATTTTCTGATGCATCTGCTCGAACAGTACATGATCGAAGAACGCACCACGATCATGGAGAACGACATTCGGGTCTCGGTCATTGGCCGTCGCGACGATATTCCGCCTGCCACGCTAGCCGAGATGGACAAGACCATTGCTCTAACGGCCGACAATCCGGGAATGCGGCTGTGCCTGGCGATCAATTATGGCGCTCGGACTGAGATGTTGGACGCGGTGCGGAAAATCGCACAAAAAGTGGAAGCAGGCTGGTTGCGGCCGGGGGAGATTACCGAGCAGACCGTCAGCGATTATCTTTACACTGCCGGGACGCCGGATCCTGATTTGTTGATTCGCACCGCCGGTGAAATGCGCGTCAGCAATTTTTTGTTGTGGCAAATCAGTTATGCCGAGATTTGGGTGACCGAGAAGTGCTGGCCGGAATTCGTGGAGAACGATTTGCACGCTGCCATCCGGGAATTTGCGGAGCGCGACCGACGCTTCGGCGGACTGAGTTTGGAAAGTTGATTGCGGTGTCACCCGCGACGCATTCAATAATCGCGACTTTGTAACAGACCATCGTCCACTGAAGACTGCTTGCCCGTGCTGCGATACCGTCTTTTTCTTGGCGCCCTATTCATTGCCGCGTTCGCCGCACTTTGTTGGTTGGACGCGGTGCATGCCGCTGGCGCTGCCGGCCGGAGCCTGGCTGTTCCCTGTGGCGCTGCTGCTGAGTCTGACGGCCAGCGGAGAAATTGTGTGGCTTACCACTTCGAGCGAACGTTCGCCGCTAGGTTGGCTGGTTTATCTCGGCAACTTCACTATCGTCGCGGCTAGCGGCATCCCGTTGTTCTGGCCGTCGCTTGCCACAAGTATTCGACTAGGAAATTTGGGTTGGGCCTTGCTGACATTCGTCGTGGCAGCGCTTGTCGCATTTGTGGGTGAAATGAAACGCTATGAAGCTCCGGGCCGAGCAGTTGCCAACCTGTCGGCTACGATTTTCGGTTTGCTGTATGTCGGACTGCTGTTGACGTTTGTCGTGGTACTGCCGGGATTGATTGCGCTGCTCTCATTAATCGTGGTCGTGAAAATGGGCGATACCGGAGCCTACACCGTCGGACGATTGATCGGTCGCCACAAAATGACGCCCCGTCTCAGCCCCGGTAAGACGTGGGAAGGCGCGGCCGGGGCGGTGTTGTTCGCAATCATTGGCTCGTGGGTAGTTTTCGGCGGGCTTAGCCGATGGTTCAATCCTGCTTCTCACAATCCGCTGGAAGTGTGGCGCTGGGTTGCCTTCGGCGTAATCGTTGGCATCGCCGGACTGCTCGGCGATCTCGCGGAATCGCTGATCAAGCGTGATGCGGGCCGAAAAGATTCCAGCCGCTGGATGCCAGGGTTCGGCGGGGTTTTGGATCTCTTGGACTCGATCTTGTTCGCCGCGCCGATCGCTTATTTCTGTTGGATCGCAGGATTGGTTCGCTGATAGCGAAGGGTTTGCTCATCGGCACACACGAAGCCGACATCAATCAAGGTGTAGCTCGGATTGCGCGAATTCCACAAGGTCGTGACGGTTGGCCGCCGGAATATATCGCAACGACGCCGAAGCCAAAGGTTCGAGCTATTCGCAATTTACCGGCTGTGGCGACCAACGCACAGAGTGGTAAATTGATCGCAAATACTGCTGGTTTAAGCCTTTGCAATCGAATTAGACCCATTTACTGGCCGCACGGTCGGCATTTCGGGTATAGTTTGTATGTCTGGCAGCTTGCTTCGGCCGCCATTGCCTCTGGGCTGACTTGCGTCCCCTGATGACACAAAACACCATCTCGGTCCTCGATTCGAGGACACTACTTTCGCTGTTTGGGCCGCGCGACCAGCATCTGCGGAAAATTCGCTCCGCCCTGGGGGTCGAAATCTCGGCCCGCGACGGCCGTATCCGTATTGAAGGGGAAGAGCCCGCGGTGGCCCGGGCAACCGGCGTTTTCGAACAGCTGCGTGAGCTGGCCGATCGGCAAGGGGGCGTCGTTGAATACGATGTGGATCGAATCTTGTCGACCTTGACCGGCGAACAGCCGGCGGTCGATCATCCGCCTATCGGCGTGCTGCGTGCTGGACGGCAAGTGCGACCGCGCACGGCTGGCCAGGCGGAATACATTCGGGCCATGGCAGAACATGAACTGGTGATTTGTGTTGGACCTGCTGGCACGGGAAAGTCGTATCTGGCCGTCGCGATGGCGGTTGCGGCTTTGAAGCAGGAATTGATCCGCAAGATAGTTCTCGTGCGACCAGCGGTTGAAGCTGGTGAGAGCCTGGGCTTTCTTCCGGGAGATTTGCAAGCGAAAATCAATCCGTACCTGCGACCCCTGTTAGACGCCTTGCGCGAGATGATGGATTACGACCAGGTTCGCCGCTACACGGAACAAGATGTGATCGAAATGATTCCGCTGGCTTACATGCGCGGCCGAACGCTGAACGACGCGTTTATCATTCTGGACGAAGCGCAGAACACGACCGTCGCGCAGATGAAGATGTTTTTGACCCGCATGGGAATAAATTCTAAGATCGTTGTTTCCGGCGATACCACGCAAGTCGATTTGCCGCCGCATGTGCGCAGCGGGTTGATCGATGCGCAGACCCGATTGCGCGGAATTCCAGGAACGGCGGAAGTGCGGCTTACAGGCCGCGACATAGTGCGCCACCGCTTAGTGCAAGAAATTGTGCGGGCCTATGACGAAGAACCGAAGCGAAAAAAGTGATGCCATTTGAGGCGCGTGCTAAACCGCAAGCGCGTCACAAGCGAACGCGGCCAAAAAACTGACAACTGACCACTGCTCAATGTCCACCGGTAGCCAGAAAAAAACTCGATTGGAGCGCGTTGCCGCGCTCGAGCTGCCGCCGAATCTTGCCGAGCGGTTGCTCGGTAGCGTGCAGCGGTTCGATGTCCTGGTGCGCATCGGCCTGTGTTTCTTGGCTGCCGTTGCCCTGTGGCTGATTGTCGGTGGTTGGGCGCCGCCGTTTCCTTTCCGTACTGGGGTCGTGCCGGAGCGCGACCTGTTGGCCCGGGTGCCGTTCCGAAAGTTCGATCCCGTGGCAACGAAATCTGAAAAAGATAAGGCCGCCAGCCAGGTGCGATTTGTGTATGAGCAAGATCCGTCGAAGCTCCAGCAATTGAGAGCCGCGCTGAAGAACAAACTGGCTGAAATCAGCACTGCTGCCACGCTGGAGATGCTTCAGCCTGGCGTCTGGAAAGAGTTTTCACCGCCGGCAATGCCGAATGTAGAACCGCCAACTCCCGAAAAGCAAGCGGACGATTACGAACAATTTCATGCGGCCATTGCCGACAAAGAGAAGCTTGACAAAGTTGAGAAGGTAATCGACACCACGTTTTCCCCCTTGGAACAAAAGGGAGTGATCGAGAAGCTGTCGCAGCAGCCCGACGAAGGCAACCAGCAAGAGATTTACGTTCACCCAGCCGGCTCAACCGCATTTCCACAAGTGGTGCAAGTGTCCGACGTGCTCGTCGGCACCGCGGCGGCCAAACTCTTCGAACGATTGAAAGAAGAATTGGGCTCCCCCGAATTGGCCCAACGACTGTTCTATTGGATTAAGCCCAAGCTGACCCAACTGGCCCAAACGACGCCTACGTTGAAGCTCGATTCCGACTCCACCCAGGCCGCTCGTGAAGAGGCGATCAAAAAGGTTGCCGATCAGTACACTGAATTTCGTCCTGGCCATGCATTGGCGAAGAACCCCTTGGTCATGGCGGGAGAGCCCATCAAGCGCGACACCTTGGAGCTGCTGACGCTCGAACACGAGGCGTATGTCAATTCGCTGCCGTTCCACGCCAAGCTGGCCCGATCGCTTTCCGTCTTCGGCATGTTTCTGGCAATGTACACGCTCAGCGGGTTTTACATTCTGTATCGGGAGCCGTTGATTTTTCGCAGTTTAGGGCGATTCAGTGCGATGCTGGCGATGTTCGTGGCCGCCGTCGGCTTGGCCATGATGGCCAAGGACGATGCCTGGCGAGCAGAATCGATTCCCATCATGCTGTTCGGCATGACCGTGGCAATTGTTTATCGCCAGGAGTTGGCGTTGCTGCTAACAGCGGCGCTGGTGCTAATCGTCACGGTCGTTGTGCTCGATGGCGACATGTCGGTTTTCATCACGCTGATGAGCGGCGCGGCCACGGCCATTTTGCTGCTAGGTCGCATTCGCAGTCGGAGCAAATTGATTTACGTCGGCATCGCCGCAGCCGTGGTGGCCATGCTCACCGAAATCGGCGATAGCACGCTTGTCGGCCAGCCGCTGATGCAAACCTTGACCGTGGATGTGCCGCCGGTCGGGCTGTGGGCCGTTGTCGCGGGGTTTTTGATGACCGGCTTGTTGCCGTTCATCGAGAAAGGTTTCGGCGTGCTGACCGATATCAGCTTGCTGGAAGTCGGCGATATTTCGCATCCGCTGCTGCAAGAATTGGTTCGCCGCGCCCTGGCACGTACAACCATTCGATCAACGTCGCCTCGATTGCCGAGACGGCAGCCGAAGCCATTGGTGCTCGCGGACCATTGGTGCGAGTAGGCGCCTACTTCCACGACATCGGCAAAATGCTGAAACCGCAATACTTTGCCGAAAATCAAGGACAAGGCAGCTCGAGCTTGCACGAGACGCTGCTGCCGGCGATGAGTCGGCTGATTATCGTGGCCCACGTGAAAGACGGGGCCGACTTGGCGCGGCAGCACCACTTGCCACAGCCCATCATCGATTTCATCGAGCAGCATCACGGCACGACGCTGGTGGAATATTTTTATCGCCGGGCTGCCCAGCAAAGTGAATCGGACCCCAACAAGAGCGAAGTGGAAGAACATTCGTACCGCTACCCCGGCCCGATGCCGCAGACCAAGGAGGCAGGCGTGCTGATGTTAGCCGACGCTGCTGAAAGCGCCAGCCGCACTTTGGTCGAACCGACGCCGTCGCGGTTGGAAGGTCTGGTGCGCGATATTGCCCTGAACCGCTTGTTGGACGGACAGTTCGACCAATGCGGCATTACCTTGCAGGAATTGAATGAGGTGGAAGAAAGCCTTGTCAAATCGTTGACGGCGGTTTACCACGGCCGCGTGCGATATCCTGACCAGAAGACGGCGTGAAATGGTTGCTACGCGCGCATCTCGGAAACTTGCCAAAACCCGCTCGTCGTCTGTCCTGAAATCAGCGCTCGTCGTCGGAGTGGCGAATCAACAGCGCCGTTTGCCAATCGCCACGAATCGCGTTCGATCCGCAATTCAAACCGTGCTCCGCGGCGAAGGCTTTGAACGTGGCGATATTTCGGTGGCTGTCGTCAATGACGCCACCATGCAGCGCATTAATCGCCAATATCTCCAGCACGATGAGCCGACCGACGTCATCAGCTTTGTGCTGGATCAAGCCGATGGCTTTGTCGATGGTGAAATTGTCGTGAGTGCCGATACCGCGGCAGCCACTGCCAGGCAAATCGGTTGGAATGCGGCGGACGAACTCTTGCTGTACGTCATTCACGGCGCGCTGCATTTAACCGGCTACGATGACCTGATCCCATCGGCCAGACGGAAGATGCGAGAGCGCGAGCGATTTTATCTAACACAATTGGGCATTGCTGCGCCGGCACAAAACCCGACGAATTCCGACGTTTCCAAACCTGAATTACGCAAAATTCGTAAGTCACAAACTGCGGCATCCTCGAGAAAACGTTCCCGGGGAACCACACGACAATGACCGGCACCGCCCTATTTTGGCTATCCGCTGTTGCTCTAGCATTGGCCAGTATTTCGGCCATTGCCGTATACGCCTTTCGCGATTTTTCACGGCCGAAACTGCGCGACCTGTTGCGCGATCGCCATCAATCACCGCGACTCGATGAAATTGTCGCCGGCCATCAAAGTGCCGCACTAGGTGCGGAAAGTTTGCGCGTGCTGGCCACCGCGGTGGCGGTCGTCGCGGCAAGTGCCTTTGTCCTGACTGCCCATTCCGCGGAATCAGTGTCGCCTCTGGCGCTGATCGAAACCCTTGCGCTGGCCATTGCTAGTGTGATTGTGTTGTGGCTGGCGATTATTTGGATTCCCACCGCGGTGGCTCATGTTTGGGGCGAGCGATTTCTGGCCAGCACCTGGCCGATTTGGCGGACGATCAGCAAACTGTTTGCGCCCTCGTCCAGTGCCGCCACATTCGTCGAAAAAGTCCTCCAGCGGTTGTCGGGAAAACCGCATCAGCACCTGACCGAAGAAGAACTTGAAGAAGAAATCCGCGAAGTGGTCACCGAAGGTCAGCGAGAAGGGCTGCTCGAAGAAGATGCCCGCGAAATGATCGAAAGCGTCATCTCGCTGGGCGAAGTGGTCGTTTCGGAAATCATGACGCCGCGGACCGACATGGTTTCGATGCCGCTTGATATTTCCTGGGGCGACGCCTTGCAGCAGGTCATTTCCTCGGGCCACACCCGTTTTCCGGTTTATGCCAACAGCCGCGACGAGATTACCGGCATTTTGCACATCAAAGATATGCTGCAAGAAATGGCTCGCGGGCCGCAATCGGTGCGGCGGCCGATCGCCGACTTGCTGCGGCCGCCGTTTTTTGTGCCGGAGTCGAAAGCGGTCGACGATTTGCTGCAAGAGTTTCAGCGCAGCCGCCATCACATTGCCGTGGTGCTCGACGAATTCGCTGGCGTCTCGGGACTGGTGACCATCGAAGATGTGCTGGAAGAAATTGTCGGTGAAATTGCCGACGAACACGACGACGCCAACAGCGATGGGGTCCGTCAAATCGACGATAAAACTTGGGAAGCTCTGGCCCGGGTTCACATCTCCGAAATCAACGAGCACCTGGGCACTCTGCTTCCGGAAGAAGAGCACTACGACACGGTCGGCGGCCTGGTGTTTCATCGCCTCGGCCGCATCCCGCGCGCGGCGAAGAAATCGAACTGGAGGGTGTGAAAATTAAAGTGCTGGAAGCGACGCGCCGGCGGATCAACCGCGTGGGTATCGAAGTGCTGCCCCCGGCAACAGAAAGCTCAGACGAATCCATTACGGCCAGTACGCCCGGCGTCGAGACAAGATGAGCAAAGCAATCGTAGTGCTCGATGACGAATCGGAGCGCATTGATGAAATGACTCGGTGCTTGTTGACAAGATTCCCAAATTATAAATTGGTAGTCTTCGACAATGCACCTGACTTGATTGCTTGGATTGAAGATCACCTGCCTGATGTTCGACTTATTTGCTTGGACCATGATTTGGGTCCAAATCGACGGCGCGGGGATGAAGTGTTCGATCCTGGGACCGGGCGGGATGTCGCCGACTATTTGGCAAAATGCCAACCAGTTTGCCCCGTCATCATTCATACGACGAACAGTATGGCAGCCCCCGGCATGACCCTGGTGCTCGACGATTCGGGTTGGCAGAACACGCGGATGATTCCGTACAATGATACGGAATGGATTAGCACGGATTGGATAAATGCCGTGGTTGCCGCACTTTCTGCGGCATAGGCCGGACGCGCCAAACTCGACAGTCAAGCTTTCCCTCTCAATGTCTTCCGAAAAAGCCACGGCCATCGTGCTGAAAACCGTGGATTTCAGCGAAACCAGTGCTGTCGTCACGGCTTTCACGCGGGAATTCGGCAAGATACACGCTTTGGCCAAGGGCGCCCGCAGACCGAAGGGGCCATTCGAGTCTGCCCTTGACCTGTTGAGCCTGTGCACAGTAGTGTTCCTCCGCAAATCGTCCGGGGCACTCGACCTGTTGACGGAAGCAAAACTCCAGCGGCGATTCCGTCCGCCGGAGCGTGACTTGTCTTGTCTGTACGCCGGTTACTACGTCGCCGAATTACTGAGCGAACTGACCGACGATTACGATTCCCATCCCGCACTGTTCGATCTGGCAGATCATACGCTGCTCTCGCTCGCGCACGGTGGAAACGTATCGACGTTGGTGGTGCGCTTTGAATTGGCGGCGCTAGCGATTCTCGGGCATTTGCCGTCGTGGGAAACATGCGTGGAATGTGGTGCGCCGGTTGAACTCTCGGGTCGAGTGGCGTTCGGACTGCTCGCCGGTGGTGTGTTATGCGGGAAATGCCGCAGCGGAAAGCGGCAAGTGGTTTCGATCAGCGGTGAAACTGTGAAAGCGATGGCAGCGCTGGCCGATTTGCACGGCGACGCGTGGAAACACTTAGAGATCAACCCAAAAACTCGCGGTGAACTTCGCGGCCTGCTCGGCAATTACATCGCCCACTTGCTGGGCCATCGCCCGAAAATGCACGAATACCTGCAAGTGTGAATGACAAAATTCGAATGACGAATGTCGAAGGAATGACGAATGACTAGTGGCCAAAGCCCACGGATGGACAACGACAGCAGCGATTGTGCTGCCACGCCGTTGTTTGGCCATTCGTGCTTCGTCATTCCTTCATCATTCGAATTTAGCTCCGCCCCTTCGTGTCGTCATTCGTCATTCTGCCGCCTGTGGGCATCAACAATCTTGCTCTGCGGCTTGATGGCGGCAGTCGGCTGCCAGGGCTCGTATGTCAACGTGGCCAAAGGGCATCCAACCGAGCCGGAAACGAATTACATCCCCAACGATTACGAGTCCAAAGAGCCAACAGGCCTGGAGCGGTTTTCGCCCGAGAACATGACCAAGTCGATGAAAAAAGCCGTCGGCTTGGGTCCGAACGAGAAATTTGTGCGCGAGCAATTCGAGGAGGGCGAAAAACTGTTCGAGGCGAAGGAATACGACAAGGCCGCCAAGTTATTCGCCAAGGCCGCCAATTACTGGCCCGATTCTTCGCTGGAAGAAGACGCGCTGTTCCTGCAAGCGGAATCCAACTTTTTTGCCGATCGCTACTCCGCCGCCGACGATCTGTACGGCCGGTTGATCAAAAAATACACCAATACACGGTACCTCGATAAAACCGTTTCGCGGCAGTTTGCGATTGCCCGCTATTGGCAGCAGACCGACGAAGCACATCACCGCTGGGCGCTGGTGCCGAATTTCACCGACCGCACGCAGCCGCTGTTCGATACCGGTGGGCACGCCGTCAACAGTTACAACGATGTGCGCGTGAACGATCCGCGCGGCCCGTTGGCCGACGCCGCCATCATGGCCGAGGCGAACATCTACTTCCGCGACCACCGCTGGGATGACGCCGACTATTACTACAACCTGCTACGGACCGATTATCCGAAGAGCAAATATCAGCTCCAGGCGCACTTGCTGGGTTTGCAGTGCAAATTCCGCAAATATCAAGGTCCTGGCTACAACGGCCAGCCGCTGGAGGAAGCCGATCAGCTTATCGATCAAATGCTGGTGCAATTCCCCAACGAACTGGGCGACGAACGAGAAAAAATCGTCCGCTATAAAGCCGAAGTCAAGGCCCAGCGCGCCACTCGCGACATCCATCTCGCCCAGTACTTCGACAATGGCGCCCACTACCGTGCCGCAAAAATCTATTATGCCCAAGTCGTGAAAGATTACCCGCAAACGCAGTTCGCCGAGCAGGCGAAAACCCGGTTAGCTGCGATTCAACCGTTGCCTGATAATCCACCGAACCGCTTGGCTGCACTAACTCGTTGGATTACGCCGTCGAGTAAATACAATGCGGATGAAGAGACTGATGCGAGCCGAGCCAGCGCAATCGCGGACAGCAAAACTCCACCTCCAATTCAGTTCGGTAATCAAGAAACGGAGCAGGCCAAGCCTGTCGCCAATTCAAGTGTTGATCCAACTGGCAACACCCTACGATAATGTTTGACCATCGCCACATGCCTACCGCTTTTTGCTTACTGCTTGGGCTCGCCGGCTGTGCCAGCTATCAGTTCGGCAACAGCACGCTCTACACGCCGGATGTCAGTACGGTTTACGTGCCAATGGTCGAATCGGCCAGTTTCCGGCCCGATTTGGGCGAAGCGCTAACCGAAGCAATTTGTAAGGAAATCGAAACTCGCACGCCGTACAAAGTTGTCGGCAACCCCAATGCCGACAGCATCCTGTCGGCCAAAATCATCGAAGACACCAAGCGCTTAGTGGTCCCCAACAAATTTGGCGAAGCCCGCAGCACCGACGTGAACTACCAGGTGCGCGTCACATGGATTAACCGCAAGGGAGACACAATCTACAACGGCGCCGTCCCGCTGCCGCCGGCGTTTGTGGAAATCGGCCAAAGCGCCGCCTACATTCCCGAATACGGCCAGTCGTACACCACCAGCCAAGAACAAATCGTGAAAAAGCTGGCCGAGCAAGTCGTCGGTTTGATGGAAAAGCCGTGGTGAACGGCACTGGTCAGTTGTCAGTGGTCCGTCGTCAGTTGTTTTGCAAACCGCTTGCGATTTAGCAGACCACCCACACATCTGCTACCATCAACGGCATGCTTACTTCGCGTGCCACTGTCTGGCAACTCCGCACTCGCCGGCTGGAACTTCCGCATCGTCCATTGCTGATGGGCATCGTTAACGTTACGCCAGACAGCTTCTCCGATGGCGGACGATTTCTGGATCCGCAGGCAGCTCTAACGCAAGCGTTGAAGCTCGTCGACGAAGGGGCCGATCTGCTCGACATCGGCGGCGAAAGCACTCGGCCGTATTCAGAAGCAATTTCCGAAGAAGAAGAGCTCCGGCGTGTGCTGCCCGTTGTGGAAGCCGTGTGTGCCCAGATGGACGTGCCGGTTTCGATCGACACATCAAAAGCCGCGGTCGCAAAGGCAGCCATCGACGCCGGCGCGGAAATCATCAACGATGTGACGGCGTTTACCGGCGATCCACAAATGCTGGCAGTCGCGGTTGAATCTGGCGTCGGCGTCTGTGCGATGCACATGCAAGGCACGCCGCAAACGATGCAAGATAAACCAACGTATCGCAATGTTGTTTGTGACATCAGGCATTTCTTGCTTGATTCGCGCGACATGCTGCTGGCGGCCGGCATATTGCATGAGCGAATCTGCCTCGATCCCGGCATCGGTTTCGGCAAAACAGCCGAACACAACCTCGAGCTGCTGGCAAACTGCCGGCGGCTTCACGAATTGGGTTGCCCGATCCTTGTTGGCCATTCGCGCAAAGGCTTCATTGGCCACGTGCTGGGTGACAAAACCGCCGATCGGCTGCCTGGCACCCTAGGCGTGGCCTGTGCCCTGGCGGCCCAAGGCGTGCAAATTCTGCGTGTCCACGATGTCGCTCCGGTCAAACAATCCCTGCGGCTCTATGAAGCTGCTGGCGGCGCCTCACTCAGTTGTACACAAAAACGGTCTGAATGACGGTGCGGCATGGTTGCTGGCATCCTCGCGAACCGGACTCCGGCGTTGACTCTCCCCAGGATATAACGGATACTTCCATCGGTGCCGTGCGCAATTTCCGGCGAACGGATTCGATTCACAAGTCTATAATTAATAACGATTTAGAACCACCGGGGTGTCGCGTTGGCTGTGGTCGAAAATACCGATTTGCGCGCTTATTGCCTTGATGTCGCCCAGCGCTGCCGCGCGGCGTCAGTCGAATTGGCCTGCGCGAAAGGTGCCCAAAAAATCGATTGGCTGAGGCGCTCCGCGGCTCTCTTGCGGTCCGATTCTGGAGAGATTCTGGAAGCCAACCGCCGCGATGTGGCCGCCGCTCCCGACTTTGGGCTGACCGACGCCGAAATCGACCGCTTGAAACTCACGCCGGCGCGCATCGAGTCGATCGCCAAAGCGCTCGAAGAAGTCGCCGCGCTGCCAGATCCTGTGGGCGAGATCATTGAATCCAACATCCGTCCTAACGGTCTGAAAGTGCTGAAGGTCCGTGTGCCGCTGGGCGTCGTGTTTTTCATTTATGAATCACGCCCCAATGTGACCGCCGATGCGGCGGCCATTTGTGTCAAAAGCGGCAACGCGGTCATCTTGCGTGGCGGCAAAGAAGCAGCCCACAGCAGCCGAGCGATTGTCGATCTATTGCGGCAAGCACTGGATGATGCCGGATTACCTGCCGACGCCGTTCAGCTTGTGAACACCACCGATCGCGATGCTGTCGGTCATTTCCTGGGTCTGCACGAATTCATCGACGTGACCATTCCTCGCGGCGGAGAAAGCCTGATCCGCCGTGTAGCGGCCGAAGCCACGATGCCGGTCATCAAGCACTTCGACGGCAACTGTCATGTGTATGTCGATCATGCGGCCGATTTGGAAATGGCCGAGCGCATCACGATCAACGCCAAGTGCCAGCGAATGGGAGTGTGCAACGCGGCGGAATCGCTGCTAGTACACGCCGATGTCGCCGCAGAGTTTTTGCCGCGCATCGGCACGGCGCTCGGCAAGCAGGGCGTCGAAATTCGCGGCGATGCAAAGACCCGCGAATTCGTCCCGCTTGCCAAACCGGCAACCGAAGAAGATTACGCGACCGAGTACCTCGGCCCAATCATCTCTTGCCGCGTTGTTGGCTCGCTGGAAGAAGCGATCGAACATATCAACCGTTACGGCTCGCATCACACCGATGCCATTATCACGGGCGATTTGGCATCGGCCCAGAAATTCACCGACCGGGTGGATAGCGCCGCTGTCATGGTTAACGCCAGCACACGGTTTAACGATGGCGGCGAATTCGGCCTGGGGGCGGAAATTGGCATCAGCACCGACAAATTTCACGCCCGCGGTCCGTGTGGTTTGAAAGAGCTCACAAGTTACAAGTACGTAGTGCTGGGGGAAGGACAGGTAAGGGAGTAGGAGTCAGAGTCAGATAACTGGTCCTTGATCCATGACTCCTGACGCTTGGTTTCGCATGGAGGCGATCTATGAGTGACGAGGTTCTCAGTCAATCGGAAGTGGAAGGCCTGCTCGGCCAAATGGAAAAGGCGGGCAAGGCCGGAGGGACGTCTTCATCGTCTGCGCGACCACAACACTCCGGTGCGGACGGCGCCGGCCGCCCGAAAGAAAAGGTCATTCCCTACGATTTCAAACGGCCCGAGCGCGTTGGCAAAGAGCAAATGCGGGCTCTGCAAACGTTGCACGAGGGCTTCAGCCGCAACTTCGGGGCGGCAATGTCGGGGCTGTTGCGCAGCATCATCGAGGTCAAGCTGACCAGCGTCGATCAGCTCACCTACAGCGAATTCGTGTTCAGCCTGGAAAACCCGACGTGCTTCAATCTGCTGAAGGCCGAACCGTTGGAAGGGCATTTGATTCTGGATATCAACCCCTCGATTTTATATCCGATCATCGATCGCTTGCTGGGCGGCGGGCGCGATCCCACTCCGCTGGCCCGGCGTCCGCTGACGGAAATTGAATTGCGATTGGTGTCGAAGCTCACCGCGCTGTTTCTGGAAGAGTTTCGCCGCGCTTGGGCCAACATTCTTGATTTACGCCCTGTGGTGGAGCGTGTGGAGAGTAATCCGCAGTTGGTGCAGATTGTGCCGCCGAACGAAGTGGTCGTGCTGATCAGCTTCGAGATCACGCTGAGCGAAACGCGCGGCATGATGAATCTGTGCATTCCGTTCAATTCGATCGAACGCATCGGGCAAAAGCTCTCTTCAAACAGTTGGGTTTCTTACGGCCGCCGCGGGGCTACCCCGGAAACCACGCAGCGAATCAGCCACAATTTGCGCGGGGCGATGGTGCAATTGGTGGCCCAACTGGCCGATACCAAAATCAGCACCGGCGATCTAATCGGCTTGCGGGTTGGCGACATCATCATGACCGAAAAAGACGTGAATACACCGATTGTCATCAGCGTAGAAGGCCACGCGAAGTATCACGCTCGGCCAGGGGCTCTGAAAGGCCGCAAAGCCATTCGGATCGACGAACCGCTGAAGGCGGCGAACGTGCCGGCGCCGAAACCTGCGGCGACTGCCATGGCCGATCCGCCTAAACCTGCCGCAGCGGCTGTTCCGGCGAAAAAGAAATAACGGCCACGATTTTTGTCCGTTACAAATTCGGGATCGCCAATCAGCGGCCAAGATTCTTCAAACCCAGTTGCAAGATAATCCGCATGGCCGCCCAGGCTTCGGCGCGGTTGATTTTCGATTGGCCACGCTCTCGATCGGCGAACAGAATTGGCGTTTCGCCAAAACGGGCCCCGCGCGGCGCAATAGCCACAGAATTTCTTCCTGGAATGAATAGCCGCGCGAACGAATTTGGCCGAGCGGCAGTTCGGCGAGCTGCGCAACACGATAACAGCGATAACCTCCGCTGACATCGCGCGGCTTCAGCCACAACATCCACCGGGCGTACAAATTGACCGCCCGGCTCATCAGTTTACGCTTCAGCGGCCAATCGACGGTGCCGCCGCCAGGCACATAGCGAGAGCCGATCATCACATCCACGGGCGGTCCACTGGGCGGATCCATCCCGTCCAGCATGGCCGGGAGGTATCGCGGATGATGGCTGAAATCGGCGTCCATGTTCAGCACGTAATCGTAACCATGTTCGATGGCGTATTTCATGCCCGCAACAATGGCCGTGCCCAGGCCCAGTTTGCCGCTGCGGTGCAAACAGCGGACCCGCTTATCAGCCGCCGACTGCTCGTCGCACCAGCGCCGGTGCCGTCGGGCGAGTTATCATCGACCACCAGAAAATCGACCTGCGGCGCAACTTGCAGCACCTCGGCCACCAATCGCGGCAAATTATCGATCTCGTTGTAGGTGGCCGTCATCACCAGGGTTCTGCCAGTGTTGGTCCGCGGTTCGCGGTCCGTCGTCCGTTGGGCGGATGGCGTTGAGGTGGGAACGGTTGATTCCATCGGAGTATTCGCAGGTTCGCGATTTCATCGTCAACCAGATTACGCATTTCTCCCGTCCGACTTTTGCACTCCCGAGGCAAAACAGACGCCAAAGTCGAAACAATCCGAGAAAAACGACGTATTCCAGAACGACAGAATTGTACCTTGGAGTACGCCGCCATTGTATGGCAGTTGGTTGGAGGCTGCCCGGGACGAAAGAGTCGAATCGCGCGCCTGCCAGCTCAGGCCGCCGAATCGCCGCGGACGATGCAGCCCAGCAGGTTAACGCCTCTTTGAACGAGTTTGCGTTTCGCGGTGGCAGCGGTCTGCTGGGGCGTTCCGTCGAGTTCAACGCACAGAATGGCCGCACTGGCCAATGGCAGGAAGAGTGCGGCGGAATTTGCCAAAGGGCGATTTGCATCGGCTCCTATGTCTAAGGGACCGGCGGCAACGACCACGAGGTCGAACTGCTCCTTAAGGTCGGCAAGCAGCGCTGCCAGATCGATTCCCTGATTGGCGAGCAGCGGCGCTGATCCTCGACCGAGCCAGTGAATCTGCGGATCAACGGTTGGCTGCAGCGCCGATTTCCACGGCAGATTGTCACGCAAGACATCGCTCAATCCGGATTTGACATCCAGGCCGAAGGATCGCGCTAAGCCGCAATCGGCGCCGGCAGCTTCGATCAACAGCGCAGTTGGAGCAGCCGCCGAATTGCCGAAGAGCGGCGCGCCTCGCTGATCAGTCCGAGCAAGTCGTTTCTTAGTTAGGTGTTCCAATAAGCTCGTTACGAATGGCATTAGCCAGGAGGCGTCAGTCACAATTCGCCCGGCGTCGACGAGCAGCAGGGTCGTGTGCGATTCTAAGGAAAAACGTGACAGAAAATGGTCGCGCAGTTCACGATACTCGTCGCTCAGATTCAGCGGTTGCGGCGACGATGGCTGGATTGTGCGCGGCTGCAATGTTGTTGACGGTGCGGCAGCCGGGACAGGTTCGATGACGGACAAAATCTGCGCGTCGCCCATCTCCGCCAGCAGAAGCTCTTCGAGGTTGCTAATGTCCTCTTGCACCGTTTCGAAGTTGAGTTCCGCGTCAGTGACGATCGGCGCTGGGTCAGAAACGGTTTCGTTGACGGTCGCAGTCATCAAGAGCGCCGGCGGAGTCAATTCGGCCTGCGGCGGCGGCGATACTGATGGCTCAACAGGTTTGGGCAATTCCGGTTCAAGCGGCACGGCGAAGAGCGCATCCTGCGAGATAGATTCCACCGGCTGCAATGGCGGCTCAATGGGATCGAACACATCCGCCACCGCTTCCTCGGCGATCGTCGTTTCGTGGGCTGTTTCTTCCAGTTCGACTGCCGGAAATTCGGGCAGACAACTGGGCAATTCGAGCATCGCTGTGGCGGGCTCGCTTGCTGAAGCCATCGGCGTAAGCTCGTCCGACGCGGCCAGAATCGGCGCAGGGGGAATCGCTGGTTCAGACACTGCCGCGATCGGCGGCAGCCGCGAGTCGATCTGCTGCAGCGATTTGAGTAGCAGGCTCACAAAGACCAGGAGTCAGGTGCCAATAGTCAACAAGCCGCAACTGCTGGTAGCGAGGACGCTACGTCCCAGTTGTCTAACCTCTCCGCAATTGCGCAAACAACTGTCGATACTCTTGCCGCTTGACCCGCGGTGCAGGCTTTTTCGACACCGAAACAATTTCTTCCGGCGGCTCTTCGATCACGATCAGATCGTCATCGTTGGCTGGATTAGCCCCTGCCGGCGATTCTTGTGTTTTTTGCGTTGCAACCGGCGAGCTAGCGGCCGACTGAATCGCAGCCACTTGCGTAGCAGATGGCCGCGATGTTTTCTTTTGCGGCGTCGCAGGCAGTTCTGCGGTCGGATTCAACGTTCCACCTGGCCAGGTGGCGGCGGCGATGGTCACCGACGGTTTGCCGGAGCCTGCAAACGGCGCGAGCAGTGCGCGTCAGCTCGCGGCTTTCGGCACTGGTCACCAACGGGCGGTTGGCCAGGGCATCGGTTTCGATTGCCGTGTAGCGGTCGATGACCACCTCTTCCTCGTCGAACGATTCCTGAAACGGGTTCGACGTGGATTGGAAGACAAGCTCCACCTCCGGCCTGATGCTGCCCGCCGGCTGAAAATCATCGTCCATTTCGAATAGTTGTTTTTCAATGGCTTCAATGCGGTCGATAGGGTTCGCACTTGGGCCTGCTTCCGCGGTTGCGGGAGCACGGAACGGAAGCGCCGCCGGATGTTCATCGCCAAAATCTTCGTCGAGGTTGCCAAACTCGACGACGCCTTTTGAATCCACGGCCGGTGCGCCTTGCGAGGCGCTCCACGGAGTTGGTAGCTGCTGCAAGTCGGACCAGGCTTCTTCGATGCCACTGGCTGTCAGTTGCCGCACGCCGCCGGCATACGCCAATAGCAGAGCGTGGTCGCAAACCTGATTCACGAGTCGCGGAATTCCATCGGTCGCATTGAACACTGCGCCGATTGCATCGGCGGTGAAAATGCCATCCGCGTCGCCGCCAACTTGCTCGATTTGCTGCCGGACATACTCAATCGTTTGCTGCCGATCGAGCGATTCGAGATAACACCGCGCTGCCACCCGCTGGTTAAATGCAGCTAACTTTGGGCTGGCAAATCGCTCTTCCAATTGGGGACCGCCTGCCAGCAGCAACCGTACTCGTGGCTCTCCCTGCCGCACGAAATTTGTGATCAGTCGCAGCTCTTCTAGCAGCCGTAGTGGCAACGTGTGCGCTTCATCGATGATCAGTAATAAGCCCGCCGCCGCCGTTTCATCGGTAGGCTCGCGCGGCGTAAGATGGTCGAACAAAGAGAGTCGCAAGTCGCTCTCATCCATATCCCGATAGGGCTGGCCGAGCTCGTACAGAATGGCTTGCAGCAAGGCGCGTCGCGTGGACAAATGGCCGCTATCCAACAGCGCGACCATGATCTGTCCGTGAAACTGCTCGGCCAAGACCTGGCACAACATCGACTTGCCGGTGCCGGCTGGGCCGGTCAGAAGAGCCGTCCCCTCAGCGCGCTCCAAGCAGCGGACCAGGGTTTGTCGTGCGATCTCGATGGCCGTCCCGGGAAAGTACCTATGTGCCAACGGACTGGCAGCGAAGGGGCGCTCGGTCAAGCCAAAAAACGATTCGTACATGAGCCGCTCTCTTGAATCTTGTCGGTGTTGCCAACGGCGCTGTTAAGTAGGTTCGGCGTTCCGTGGCGATTCGGATTAGCCCGGTTCAGCCGAGCACTGGCAGTGCTAGCACCAGAATTTTTGTGAACACGCGGCCAGCGGGTTTTCGAGCAGCTGTTGGAAGAACTGTTTGTCGAGAAAGGCGAAAGTTGCCACACAGACAATTACAACTGCCAAAAGCAGCTCGGCAGCGAGCACGGACCGAGTTACCCAGCGAGGTTCTGTCCGAGGCTTTTCTTGGGCTGGCTCCCCCTGTCGACGTGATAAGAAACCGAGCACGGTGAGTCCGAGCTTTTGCCGAACTTCGGCGGCGGTTCTAAATGTCAGTTCGGTCACTCTGGCCCGTGATGCAATAGCTAGCCCGGCTATGGCAGCCAATAAGCTGCACAGATAAATCGTGGTGCGAGTGTTAGCAGTTCCGCGCAATTGTGGGGGAGCGGTTCGTGCCGCGAGGTTATCTGCTTCCGCCTTTTGTTGTCGTTCTTTGGCGGCATTTTCAAGCTCTAGAGATTGGTTGTATTTTTGCTGGGCCGCGTCAACTCGCGCCGAGAGTTTATCGTACTGCGCTTGGGCTTCGCGCCGAGCGGTCGCGAGCGCTGCCAATTTAAGATTATCAGGCGGTTGCGGCAGCGGGATTATTGGCAATTGTCGCGGGTTGAGTTGCGATCGGCGCTTCATTGGACCAGTCAGACGGCGCGGGAATTTCCGGCAGAATCGCCTTCAACTGCGATTCGACCTCGGCGATCGACGAATCGATGGCTTGAACCGTTGGATGCGAGGGCAACATGGTCGCCAGCAATTCGCTGCGGCGTCGCTGAAGCTTATCGAGCTGATTGCGGATATCGGTCCATTGCGGATTGACGATCGTCCGTGGCGCCGCAGGCGCCGGCATCACGGATGGCGGCGCACTTTCGATCGCCGGGCCAGCGCTGGCTGATTCATTCAAAATGTCCGCGCCATTTAATTCGGCGAAATGTGTTTTTATGAACACGGCCAGCTCAGCATTCGCGGCTTCGTAGGCTTTGATCGCGTTGGCGGCGTCGTGGTTGGCTGCGTTGCATTCGTCATTCGCGGCGGCCAGCGTCGTGGCTGCTTCTTCAGGCGTCATTCTCAGCGGGGCAGCCGGGCTTGCCTTCACGCCACCCAACTGCATAGCGTAACCCTTGCACACCATGCCAACGATCGTAATGCCCAGTAAAAACACCGCCAGCGCAACGGCTAGAAAGGCGTAAACACGCCGTTTTGCGTTTCGGGCAAAACCTGGTTCTTCGATGGTTGCCATTTCTGAAGCTGCTGCGGGTGAGACGACTTCGCCGTGAAAAGAGCAACGTCTGGCGCAAGCCTGACACCTATCGCTTGCTATCGACCCAGCGGTACAACCAGCTTGAACGGGTTTTGGAGTACGGCCGAGTACGGCGACTGCGTATAATGACTGCTATCTATGAACCTACTCCCGTTCAAAATCAAAATCTGCGGCGTAACGACGCTGGACGATGCTACCTACTCAATTGGGTATGGTGTGGGCGCTATCGGCCTGAACTTCTGTCCAAATAGTAAGAGGCGTGTCACATTCGATAATGCCAGTGAGATTGCGTTGTTTCACTCGAACACCGTTCCGGTCGTCGGAGTTTTCGTAAATGAAAGCCAAGAGGAAATAGCTCGAGCCCATTCAATGTGTGAATTTGGTTGGATTCAATTGCACGGAGACGAGCATCCGCAATTTCTCGCGCAACTTAAGACCGCAGTCCGCTTACCGATTATGCGTGCGTTCCGATGGGGACCTGATCATGGCCCTCAGATTGATGAGTACCTGGCCCGATGTGCTGAATTGAAGTGTCTGCCGGACGCAATCTTGATCGATGCCTACAAACCCGGCGAGTTCGGCGGCACAGGCGAAACCGCCGATTGGGATGCAATCGCCCAGTGGAGAGAAAAAAGCGGCTTCAAGATTCCGCTGGTGTTGGCTGGCGGACTGACGCCGGAGAATGTGGCCGAAGCCATCGCGATGGTGCGGCCCGACGCCGTGGACACTGCCAGTGGCGTAGAATCGTCGTCGGGGAAAAAAGACCCGGTGCGGGTCGCGGCATTTGTGACAGCCGCGCGAGAAGCGTTTGCGTTGAACTCAAATTGAGGCCTCGCTGCGCACCATCATTTTGACTTTGCCGGGGATCGGCGCGCCAAAGTCGGAAAAGTCAGCGGATTTTGGAGGTCGCGGTCGCCGCAAGCAGCTTTTCGCGTCATTTCCCATCGGCTTGATCAAACCGGCCGTTGCGTTTAAGATAGTGAATTCATTGAATGCAGAAACGCTTATCGGCTAAGGGTTTAACACACAATTTGTCTTTGAATTCCAGGAGTTCGTCGTGGCTGTTGCTGAAACGAAAAGATTGCCATGCAAGGTTGCCAATTTGTCGCAGGCCGATTGGGGCCGTAAGGAAATCATGCTGGCCGAGAACGAGATGCCCGGCCTCATGGCGCTGCGGAAGAAGTACGGCAAGAGCAAGCCGCTGGCCGGAGCCCGCATTGCCGGCTGCCTGCACATGACGATTCAAACGGCGGTGCTGATCGAGACGCTGGAAGAGCTCGGCGCCCAGGTCACCTGGAGCAGTTGCAACATTTTCTCGACCCAAGACCACGCAGCCGCCGCCATCGCCAAGAAGGGCACTTGCCCGGTCTTCGCTTGGAAGGGCGAGACGAGCGAGGAGTTCGATTGGTGCATCGAGCAGACGCTCTTCTTCCCCGATGGTCAGCCGTTGAATCTGATTCTCGACGACGGCGGCGATCTGACAGCGATGGTGCATCAGAAATACCCCGAGCTGCTCTCAGGCATTAAAGGCCTCAGCGAAGAGACCACCACGGGCGTCCATCGGCTCTATCAGATGCACGAGCGTGGCGAACTGAAAGTGCCAGCGATCAACGTGAACGACTCGGTCACCAAGAGCAAGTTTGACAACCTCTACGGCTGCCGCGAATCGCTGGCTGACGGCATCAAGCGCGCGACCGATGTGATGATTGCCGGCAAAGTGGTCGTCATCGCCGGCTATGGCGATGTCGGCAAGGGCTGTGCTCATGCCATGCGGTCGCTGGGCGCTCGGGTGATCATTACCGAGATCGATCCGATCTGCGCTTTGCAAGCGGCGATGGAAGGCTATGAAGTCACCACGATGGAAGACGCCGCCCCGCGCGGAAACATCTTCGTGACCGCCACCGGCTGCCGTGACATCATCAAGGGCGAGCACATGCAGGCTATGCCCAACGATTCGATTGTCTGCAACATCGGGCATTTCGATTTAGAAATCGACATGGCCTGGCTCAACAGCCAGAAGAACGTGAAGAAGGTCGAGATCAAACCGCAGGTCGATCGCTACACGTTCCCCAGCGGCCGCTCGATTCTCGTCCTGGCGGAAGGGCGGTTGGTGAACCTTGGCTGTGCCACAGGTCATCCGTCATTCGTGATGAGTAACAGTTTCACCAACCAAGTGATCGCCCAGATCGCCCTCTGGACCGAGCCGGAGAAGTTTCCGTTGGGCGTTCACATGCTGCCCAAGAAGATGGACGAGGAAGTGGCTCGCCTGCACTTGGATAAGCTCGGCGTGAAGCTGACAAAACTGACGCCCGAACAGGCGAAGTACATTCACGTGCCGCAGGAAGGACCGTTCAAGCCGGAATACTATCGGTACTAAATTGTGCGTTGTCGCTGATCTGATTCAAAGCCGGCGATTTAAGTCGCCGGCTTTTTTATGCGCCAAGAAGGGGTTTGACAGTCGGGCGGTGCTGCGGGATAACCGGTCGGATCAAATCTAAACTCCGACCACCACTACCATGCCCACCATCGCTCCTTTTTGCGCTTTGCGATACGACCTGAAACACGTCGGCTCGCTGACGAACGTTGTCTGTCCGCCGTACGACGTGATTGATGCAGAGCTACAGAACAAGCTCTACAAATTGCACCCGGCGAACATCATTCGCCTGGAGCTGAATCGCGATGAGCCTGGCGACAACGACGCGAACAATCGCTACGCGCGGGCTGCCAAGTTTCTGACGAATTGGCGCAGCGAAAAAGTACTGGCTGAAGAATCTCAACCGGCGGTTTATGTGTATCATCAAACATTTGAAGCCGATGGGCAAACGCACACGCGCCGCGGCTTCATGGTGCGCTGCCGATTAGAGCGGTTCGGTGAAGGAAAGATCTATCCGCATGAAGAAACTCTGTCGGGACCGAAGCAAGATCGGTTTCTGCTAACTCGCGCTTGCAGGGCCAATCTGAGCCAAATTTTCGGCTTGTTTCCGGACGAAGAGAACGCGGCTCAGGACCTGTTGGAGAAGGCTGTGGCAGCCCAGACGCCGGTTGAAGCCACAGATCATCTGGGAGTGGTGCATCGGATGTGGACGGTCACCGATCCGGCGGTTATCTCTCAGCTGACCAAGCTGATGGGCCCGAAGCCGATGTTCATTGCCGATGGTCATCATCGCTATGAAACGGCGTGCAACTACCGAGATGAATTGGCCGCCGCGGGGAAGCTCTCGCCTGACCATCCGGCCAACTTCGTGCTCATGATGTGCGTTGGTATGAGCGATCCGGGGTTATTGGTGTTGCCGACCCATCGACTGTTTCGCGGGCTGCCAGCGATGGATTCACGCGGGTTGGTTGCCAAACTCGGCTCGTATTTCGGTACACGAGTCGCTGGTGAAGGGGCCGATTTAGCGCCAACTATTTGGAACGAAATTGAAGCAGCCGGCGAGCAGGGTACGATCGGCTTCTTCACAGGCGAAGACGAACGCTGGACGATCGCCAAAGTAACCGACCAGGGTAGGAAGAAGATGACCGAAATCGCTCCTGAGCATTCCGCCGATTGGCAAGGGCTCGGCGTTTCCCTCCTACATTGTTTAGTGGTTGAGACATTGCTCGGCGGCAAAGACCTGCCCAAGCCCAAGTACGTGCATTCAGTGGACGAAGTTGTCGAGAGTTTGGAGCAGGGCGATGCCGCCACTCGCGATGCCACCGGAGTGATGGGGCAGGGGGGCCGCTTCGAATTGACGGCGCTGGTGATGCCAGCCACGGTCGAACACATCCGCCGCATCAGTCAGCATGGCGAACGCATGCCCGCCAAAAGCACGTATTTCTATCCAAAGCTGATCAGCGGTCTGGTGATCAATCCGCTGGAATGACTTCGGGGCAGATCCGAACGCAGGCTTAACACGATCACTTCGGTTCGATCGTGTTTCACGTGAAACCGAGTCAGAGCGTTTGCGCCGATCGCACGCTTTCGGCGTTTCACGTGAAACGGGCAGTTTTGCGAAGCCATGCCGTTTCACGTGAAACGGCAATCCAAGTGGCATTCGCCGGCAGACCCATCGTCGCTACAATCTCGATCCCGTTTGGACCGAATTAGGATAGCGGCGGAAAGGGAATTCCACCGTGGCTCGAATTCTGTGCGTGGCGAATCAAAAAGGCGGCGTCGGCAAGACGACCACCGCGGTCAATTTGGCCGTGGGGTTGGCGCTGTCCGGCGGACGCACGCTGCTGGTGGATCTCGATCCACAGTGCAACGCCACCAGCGGGCTCGGCTCAAAGCCGGCAGAGCGTCATCCGCTCATCTCCCAAGCACCGCTGAAGGAATCGCTGCTGCAAACCGCCACGCCCGGGTTGGAACTCTTGCCGGGCAGCCGCAATTTTCAGGACGTCGAATTGCTCGCCGGACCGCAAAACCAAACCGCCACGCTCCGGCAGCATTTGGATACAGGACTCAGCGCCTACGACTTCGTTTTGATCGATTGCCCGCCGTCTTTAGGTCAGCTCACTCGCACGGCCCTCGCAGGCTCAACCGAAGTGGTCATGCCAATCCAGTGCGAGTATTTCGCCATGGAAGGGCTGGCGCAGATGATTGAAGTCATCCGTCAGGTCATGCAAGAAAAACCCAAGCGTTTGCAATTCGGCGGAATTGTGCTGACCATGGTCGACGATTCGTTGGAACTGACACACGAAGTGGAACAGCAAGTCCGCGATTTTTTTGGTGACATCGTGTTTCGCACCGTCGTGCCGCGCGATGTGGCAGTAAGCGAATCGCCCAGCCACGGACTGTCGGTGCTCGATTATGCCCCGCGCTCACGCGGAGCAAGGGCGTATGCAGAACTTTGCCGCGAGGTGCTGGAAGCAGTGTAGCGGAATGCAAATTGCAAAATGCGAAACGCAGAATTAAGACCCGTTATGATTTTCCAAATTCTGCATTTTGCACTCTGCATTTTGAATTCTTTCTTGACATGGAGGTCAATATGAATCAGCAACGTCGGCTTGGTCGTGGATTAGAAGCTCTGCTCGGTCAGCCACTCGGCGGTTTGCCGGAAGGCGAAGGTTTCGTCGAGCAACAGCCGGAACAGAATTCAATGCCAATGCATCCCTCGGGCGAAACCGTTAACGGCATCACGCACATTAACGTTTACGAAATCGACGGCAATCCGTTCCAGCCGCGGCGCGAGTTTGACGACGCGGAAATCGACGCCCTGGCTCAAAGCATCCGCGATCACGGTATCATCCAGCCGATGGTCGTGCGGCCCATGAATGGACGCTTCCAACTGATCGCCGGCGAGCGGCGATTACTGCGCGGCCATCAAAGCCGGCTGGCGCAAGTACCCACTCAGGTGCGCGAAGCCGACGATCGCCAGGTTGCAGAAATTGCGATTGTTGAAAACTTGCAACGCAAGGATTTGAACTGCGCTGGAAAAAGCGGCGTCGTTCCAGCAGTACCTTGGCACCTACGGATGCACTCAGGAAGAGCTGGCGGCCAGGCTGTCGCTCGATCGTTCGACGGTTGCCAACCTGATCCGACTGCTGGAACTGCCGGAAGTGCTCAAGCAAGCGGTGAGCTGCGGGGCGATTTCCGCCGGCCATGCTCGGGCACTTTTACCGCTGGGCGATGAACAGCGGCAAGTGGCGTTGTGCGAGCGGATTCAAAGCGAAGAGCTGAGTGTGCGGGCGACCGAGCAGTTGGTGCAGGAAACGCTCGATCAATCGCCGGTCGAAACGCTGTCGGTGGTGGGTGAAGACGGCCAGTCGCGGCCAGTCCCCCGGCGAACCCGCAGTCGGCAAATTGCGTCGTTAGAGCAGGAATTCCGCGCCGCCTTGGGCACCAAGGTGCAGATTAGCCAGACCGCCAAAGGCCGCGGCAAAATCGTGATCCATTTCGCCAACCACAGCGAATTCGACCGAATTCGTGGCCATTTGACACAAAACTCGCTGCCGCAGGCGCAAGCCGGATAGCGTCCATCACAAACGAACGATTGCGGCCAAGCAGCATTAGTGATCATAGGTACACTAACTGAGCCGATTGCCGTCGTGGCGGATGCAGGGTACATTGATGATCGCCACCAATTGTGTGGCACCCGGGGCGTAGCTCAGCCTGGCAGAGTGCTTGGTTTGGGACCAAGAGGCCGAAGGTTCAAATCCTTTCGCCCCGACTCAACAAAGAAGTAAGGCCCTTCGACTAATGTGTCGGAGGGCTTTTTGCTTGAAATCCCGAGCAATTCTTGCTCGGGTCGGAGTTCAAATCGCATCGGATTGGCGTGGGGGAAGTTTAGCTCGAATGCCGCAAGTCTCAATCTGGCTTGACTTTTTCGCGGTTCAAACAGCTTCCCCTGTCTGCCGATACAGGGGTGTTCTTTGATAGAATAGAGTGAATAGCTTTCGCCTCTCTGCGACTCCGCACGAGGCACTCTCACAAAACACAGACGAATCCTGATCACGGTCGTCGCTGATCCGCTCCACTGAGCATTACGCTGCGAGTAAAAGTGCCATCAAAACAATCGCAACGTGATGGAAGTCTCCCACCAGACGTCACTGTCGACCTCCGTGCCCAGCACGAGACCGCAACTTCACCTGCGTCGACGAATCCAGATGCTGTGGGCGAACAGCACGCTCAGTTCCTGCAAGGTTCTGCCTCGCTTGACTCGATTGAAAAGAAATCGAGACTAGCAAAGAAAATCGCCTCCTACGAAATCGTGGCTGAGATCGGTCGCGGTGGAATGGGAGTGGTCTACAAGGGCAAGATTCACGGCTGAAACGCACAGTCGCCTTAAAGGTCATTCTTGCTGGAGGTCATGCTGGTGAAGTCGAGTTGGCCCGTTTTCAGACGGAGGCAGAAGCAGTCGCACGGCTCAAGCACCACAATTTCGTCCAGATCTACGAAGTTGGCTCGGACGAAGGATTACCCTTTCTCGCTTTGGAGTATTGTGCGGGCGGCAGTCTGGAAGATCGGATTGAGGAGTCGCCACTTTCGCCGCGTGAATCGGCTGAGTTAGTGGCCAAACTTGCGGAGGCTATGGACCATGCTCATCAAGCCCGCGTCATCCACCGAGATCTCAAGCCGGGCAATGTGCTCTTCGACGAGAATGGCGAACCGAAGATCACGGATTTCGGACTCGCAAAAAAGGTAGGCGAAGACGACAGCCATACTAGAACCGTGTCCGTGATGGGCAGCATCGGCTATATGTCTCCGGAGCAGGCGAGCGGCCGCACTCGCGATGCAACGCTGTCTGTCGATATTTACGCGTTGGGGGCGATTCTCTACCGATTGCTGGCAGGGCGAACGCCGTTTGAAGGGGCTTCGACAGTCGAATCGCTGCAACTCGTCATTAGCGGCGTGCCTGTGCCCATTCGGCGGGTGCGGCCTTCCTGCCCACGCGACTTAGAGACGATATGCCTGAAGTGCTTAGAAAAGTCGCCTGCCAATCGTTATTCAACGGCGGGTGAACTGGCGAACGATTTGCACCGCTTTCTTAGAGGCGAGCCGATCACAGCTCGTTCGGCAACGCCTTTGGAGCAGCTCGTAAGTTTTGCTCGACGTAACCCACTCGCATCAATAATCGCCGTCGGAAGCGTCTTAATGCTGGCCGTACTGGCCAGTGCGATGGCTTGGACAACGTATCGCAATTACCGAGTGATCGAAACGATCCAGCATCGCGAAATGCAAATCCAAGAACTGCGGGGCGAGATTCTATACTTGGACGAAGTATTGACGAATTCCTGTTCTCTCGCAGCGGTCACAGGCGAAGCACGCTGGGAACAGCGTTACCGACAGCACCTGCCCAGAATTTTCGCCGCGATCAATCTGGCGACCGAATTGGTCCCAGAGGCGAGATCGGAATTGGCCGAGGTCGATCAGTCGAATGAAGCCCTTGCGAAACGGGAAGATCAAGCTTTTAGCTTGGTCCGCGAGGGAAAGGACCGTCAGGCGTGGGAGTTATTGAATAGCGACGAATATAAACGCGACAAACTTGCCTATGCAGAAGGACTGACCGCGTTCTCAAAGAGCTTGAAAGAGCATTCCGAATTGACGGTGAAGGCGGCCCACGATGAAGCAGTGTCGTATATGATCGCGGCAGTTTCCTTAGGCGCTGTCGTCGCATTGATTCTGCTAGTGGGACTGCTCAGCTTGGTGCGAATCCTGCGACTACATGCAGCCGGAGGCACCGCTTAGGGCGTCATGCATTTATTTGGGTCTACCGGCTATCTAGCGGTCGGAAAAGCCGCGTTTGAATCGTGGGGCAAACGGAACCCGGTTGGCTCCATCGATAGGAAATTAATGGGGGGGGGGGGGGACGGTGAGAACTAGTCGGCACAAATCGTCATAAGTCGCTCGGCGGAAAGGACTAAAGCGCTCGGCCAGCTTCGCAAGCCGACCATAAAAAGTCCTAACGATGTCTTGTCGCCCCGACTTTTCCTCGAATTAAGCCATTCGGCGAATACGTCGAAGGGCTTTCTGATTGTGGCGACACAAGTTGCGCCATCGAGGCGAAAGTTCAATTGAGTCGTGACAAACGGACAGTCAATTTCGGTGATTCATGCAAGCATTTTCTGCCGCTCAAGATCGCGTGGTTCAAACGGCGATGATTGTTTTTGAGTGGGATCATTTTAGCAACCCCTGCATACGTAGCTCGCGGATTAGCAAGCGTCGCGTTGCGTTCGCGGCCTTTAGTTTTTGCGCCTGTTCCTCAGCCAAGTCGGAAGTAGTTCGGGCGTGCTGTGCTAGCGAACGAATGGAATTGGTCACGATACCAGAATACCAGCTCTCAGATTGATATTGCCCGAATCGATCGCGCGGCTTGAATGGTCCACTGGATGGACAGATGCCGAGGTGCCGACGCTTGGATCGGCGACTGCGTTTCCATATCCTTAAAGGGTGAAGGTGCTATGAGCATTCGATTATCACGCGTGGCGACGGGAATGTTGGTTGTCGCAACAATTATAGTGATGTCTGGCCGCAGTTGGGCGATCTACAATGGGCTTGGTCCCTCGAAAGACGAGTGGGGGTTGAAGTACGACGTGGCGGTAAACGCCGCTGGTCCCGACACGCTGACCGTCGTGTTTACCCTCGCCGACGAAGGGAGACTGAAGCCCTTCTATTCGATCGAGCTGATTGCTTTCAGTAAGCAGACCGACAATCAGGGTGGCCACTCGTATGACGTGAAGGCGCCCATCGAGTTGAAAACGACCCAGGATGGCAAGGCGCGGGGCAAGTGCAGATACGCAAGGAATTTGCAGACCGCGCCATGATTCGGATCCTCACCCGATAGGGTCGACGGCCAGCCACAACCGTATTTGGCGTACTATGACATTCCGATTAACAAGTACTTGAATAAAGCCCCGGGGGCAGCTTCGCCCTTAGCGTCACCGCCAGCATCGAAAATCACCAAGTAATGATCGGCGCATGCTCGACACCGAGCATGTTGCCTTTCAATCCTATCGACAAACGGGTGCCTGGCTCAGCTCGCCACGTCTCGAGTCGCCGAGGGCGACCCGGCGAGTGCGGTCGCCGCTGCCTGCCCGCCGCGGCGGGGCGACAGGCCGAAGGTTCAAATCCTTTCGCCCCGACTATTTTTAGAAATGAGCCCTTCGACGAGAACGTCGAAGGGCTTTCTGATTGTGGGGACGAGAGTTGCGCCGTCCAATGCGAAGTTCAAACAGACGATTTGCAGCAATTGACGCTTGACTGGCGACCAAATCGAGCAGTCTCTGCATATCGCGATTCGTGACGCCGCCCGAATTATCGAAATCGCCCAGCGCGAGCAAGGCAGCGTCGGAAAAGATGCGATCGCTCTGGTAGGCGTTCAAATCGGCGAGCGCTGTCCCGCGGGTGCGATGAATGCCCAATCAAATAATCATTGGATTTTGTGCGCTTGGCAGCATGAATTACGTTCATATTTATAGCGGCTCGTCGACGACAGGCACGCGATCGAACCATTAAGCCAGCGTCACAACGCGCATTGACCAATTATTGCTCCCCCATGCTGCGAAAGAAGTTATCACAGACGGCCTTGTCGCGCCGTCGTCGCTCCCACCCGACGATTCGTGCTAGTCGTACGCTCCGAGTGGAGGACCTTGAACCGCGCCAACTTCTCACGGCGAGCAGTTTCAAGCCGGACTATTACTTGATTCCGCACGCTAACTCCTCGATTAGTGGCTACACGCCGGCCCAAATTTGCGCGGCTTACGGATTTAACAACGTGTCGTTCGGATCGACAGCGGCCGACGGGCGCGGCCAAACGATTGCGATCATCGACGCCTACAGCGATCCGAACATCGCCTCCGATCTGGCCGCTTTCGATGCAAAGCTCGGCATCGCGGCGCCCCCAAGCTTTAAGATCGTCAATCAAAGCGGCGGCACAAATTTGCCGGGGACCGATCCAAGCCAGGGCTGGGAAGGAGAGACGGCCCTGGATGTCGAATGGGCGCACGCCATCGCTCCTGGCGCAAACATTCTGCTTGTCGAAGCGAATAGTGCTTCGGATACGAATCTGTTCGCGGCCGTCAACTATGCTCGTCAAGTGGCCGGAGTTTCGGCCATTTCGATGAGTTGGGGAAGCGACGATAATGCAAGCAACGCCTCGTACGATAAAAACTTGAGCAACATGTACCTTGTCACCCCCAGCGGACATCAAGGAATCACATTTGTCGCTTCGTCGGGTGATGATGGGCATCCAAGTTTCCCGGCGGAATCCCCCAATGTCCTGGCGGTCGGCGGGACCGATTTGTATCTAACCTCCAGCGGAGCGATCACGAACGAAACGGCCTGGACGCCAACCACAAGCGGTGGGCAGACGTGGAGTGGTGGCGGCGGAGTGAGCAGGGAATTCTCGGGCCGCAAAGTGCCCGACGTCGCCTACAACGCTGGAATCGGAATGGCGGTCTACGACACATTCGGCCCGGACCATGGATGGATTTCGGTCGGAGGCACCAGCGCCGGCGCACCGCAATGGGCAGCGCTCGTGGCAATTGCTGATCAGGGACGGGCCCTGATTGGTCTCGGGACACTCAATGGCGCCACACAAACCTTGGCCGCCATTTTTGCGGCCTCGGCTTCTGACTTCCACGACATCACCAGTGGCAGCACACAATTTCAAGCCGCCAGACCCGGCTACGATTTGGCCACCGGCCGCGGCAGTCCCGTTGCGAATCTGCTCATTCCCTATCTTGCAAGTTATGGCAGCGCCAGTTCAACCAGCGGCGGAACGACTACGACGGTGACGGCTCCCACCGCGCCGACTAATTTTACGGCGCAAGCGATTTCGAGCACTCAGATCAACCTTAGTTGGTCGGCCTCAAGCAGCGCTACTGGTTACAACGTCTACGAACTAGAGAACGGCCAGGCGGTACTCATTGGATCGCTCGGTTCTGGTGCCGCATCCTTCGCGGCGGGCAGTCTGTCGGCCGGCACGACATATTATTTTGAAGTGGCAGCCGTCAACTCAGCCGGATCGACCGCGACTGGTTGGGTGCAAGCAACCACCCTCACAGCGACCATATCGGTCACCGCGCCGGCGGGCGTGAATGCGGTCGCCACTTCGAGCACGGTTGCACACGTCTCATGGAACGCAACGACGGGCGCGACCGGCTATATCGTTTATGAATGGAATGGCGTGCAGTCGGTACAAGTGGCCAGTGTCGGTGCCGGCGCTACCTCGGCAGACATCCGCGGCCAATCGCCCGGTAGTACTGAGTATTTCTATGTCAGCGCGTACAACGCCACTTCAAGTGCCTCTAGCGGATGGGTCAGCGTTGCCATGCCCGCTGCAGCGGCGGTCTCGCCGCCCACGAATCTGACCGCCTCGGCCACTTCAACCACGACCGGCATGCTCACCTGGGGCGCCTCGGCCGCTGCGACTGGCTACGCCATTTTTTACTGGAACGGCTTCCGGTCGGTGTTGCTCGGAACTGTCGGAAGCGACAGCACTTCGGTGGCGATTCAAGGTTTGGTGGCCGGATCGACCACTTATTTTGCAGTCGTGGCTTATAATGGCACCAGTTCCGCGGCATCGAATTGGGTCGCTTTAACAACTCCGGTCTCAAACGCCGTAATTGCCGCCGACACCGTCTTTACCCAATCAGCCACACAAAACCAACGCTGGTGGTGGAAGTAGCGCCGACCGAGCACCGATCACGCCGCAAACCAGAGTTAATTAAATCGATTCAATTTGGTTTGGGCCGCACTCAGTTGTCTTCAATAAAAATGCGCCGATAAATTTTACGGTTTAGCAGCCAATTCCATTTCGAGGGCGATTGCAGCATCATTCGCAGGATCATCGGCCAAAGATTTCTGCAGCCAAATACGGGCTTTGGCTGTATCGTGCTGGGCAACGCCAAGGCGAGCCAGCTGAAAGTAAACGTCGCTCGGGCGGCTGCCGTGAGTGAGTGCTGTTTCCAAATCGGATTCAGCCTTGGCAAACTGCTGCAGCCGAACGAAAACCTTGCCGCGAGCAAGAGCGGCTGGGGAGAAATTTGGATCGAGTTCAAGGGCTCGAGAAAAATCCGCCAGCGCTGGTTCATCTTGGCCGAGCGATTCATGACACAAAGCGCGGTTGAAATAACACTCCGCGCTCCTCGGTGTCAACGCAATGCATACCGTAGCAGAAATCAACGCCTCGTCATAATTCTTGAGTTGAAAAGCACACCGCGTCCGTTGGAAATGAGCCCAGAATTCATCTGGTTGTAAATTGATGGCCGCCGCGAATTCGCGATCAGCCGCGGATAGCGACCCGTGCTGCATCAGCCAGCGCCCAATGGTGTAGTGCTCCCAAGCATTGCCAGCGGCCGGCAATACATCCGTTTGCGCTGCTTGAATACCCGATTCCAAATCGCCCCGATAATCGCGCTCTTCAAGATCCAACCAAGGGCTCGAGCCGCAGAGCTTTCGAGCCTCACTCAAATTCTGAATAGCCTGACGTCGGGTTGCGGATTTGCTTGCGGCTGGCGCGAACGGACTTCGAGTCTGGCCGATAAAATTGCCAAGTCGATCAAGTCGCGGCGCAATTGTTCGTCGAGGCCGCCATCGGCGGGCTTCTCGTTCTCCGCAGCGTCCCGCGGCACGAGTGCTCCGCGAGATTGCCAAATCGTTTGGCAGCCTGCGGCGATTTCTGCAAGCTTTTGATGACTGATTTGTTGGATGTCGAGAAAGCGAAGCTGGTCAACCAATTCACGCAGAGCAGCAACCGCTTGGGCTCTTTTTGCGTTCGCAGCCTGTTTTTTCAGCCGGCTCTTCAGATCAGCCTGCCAGGGAATCCAATGCAGATAGCCCGCGGCGGCCTCAGCGTGCTGAATCGACGGTGCGAATTCCTTTTGTTCCAATTCCCGTTGCGATTGCAGCAATCCGGCTTCGGCAAATCGAACGCGGTCGCGATAGAAAAGTCCACCAACGCCGCACACGATTGCTGTCGCCGCCAGACCAACGACTAACAGCGCCATCGCATGCGGCTTGCGGCGACGCCACTTCTGCCAGCGTCGACAACGCTGCGGTTTGCAACTCCGCGCAAGGGCATGCTGGCCAATGGCACGCAAATCGGTTGCCAATTGGCCGGCATCACGGTAGCGCCGCTGAAGAATGCGTAAGCACTTGCAAAGAACATCTTCAATTCCATGACTTATCTGGGGATTGGCTTGATGCAGGTTTCGTCTCGCAACTGCCCAATCGGCGGCGGGCAGCCGGCCAGCAAGCGATTCGTACAACAGCACCCCGAGCGAGTAGATGTCCGACTGGCCGTCGAGCCGCTCGGTGACTGGAACGCCTCGCTTCAGCGCGTCGGCCGCGGCGCGCTGTTCGGGCGACATGTATCCCAGCGTGCCGCCAAATCGATCGACATTTTCTCGCGCAAGCGATCGATGTCGCAAGCCAGGTGAAAATCCAGCAGCATTGGTTGTCCATCGCCCGTCAGCAACACATTCGATGGCTTGATGTCCAGATGCACCATGCCGCGCTGGTGTGCGTACTGCAGCGCATCGGCCAGGCAGGCGCCGATCCAACACACGGCGTCGATGAACGACGAGCGGGCCAAAAACCCGATGGCTGGTCCGGCCGGGGCAAACACGGCCGATTCTTGCCGTTGTGCCGCAGTCAGTTGTTCAACGATGTGCTCGCCAGAGCGATCTGCAAGCGGGCATCCCTTCAGCCCGTGCAACACTGCCGCCCAAGTTGCTCCGCCCAGGTACGGCATGCAGAGCGTTCGCAGTTTTCTTCCGGAAAATCCTGCACAAGATAGAGCGGCACGATATGAGTGTGTTGCAGCGCGCCAGCGACAAATGTTCTTGGCCACTGCACGCCGTCAGCTTGACCACGAGCGGCCGGTCCGACAGCGAGGGTTGCGTCGCAAGAAAAACACGCCCCGAACGCCGCGCCGAAGTTCGCTTAGCAATTTGAATTCGCCAAGGGATTTGTCAGCCGTGGGAAATTCGACGGGTTTATGTTCGCTGTGCAGCACGCGATGGCAATCGAGCACCACGGCTAAGCTTTCCTGCCACTGCGGAAAGCGCTGATAAATTTCGGTCGAATCGACAAGCTCTCCATGCTCTTCCCGCAAGCAGAACTCTTCGTAAACGATGCGGACGGCGGCTTCGGGATTGGCGGCCAATTCAGGATGCTCGACAAGCCAATTCTCGGCTGGCCTGGCGCGGCCATTTCGCCATTCGTCGGCCATCGCTTCCAGCGTGGCGGCGAGAATTCTTTCGAGCGAACTATCGGTCGCCGGCTTTCGCACGATCGTTACATCGAACGTTGACGGCACGTGCCCGGAGTTGCTCGCCGGCTCGAGCTGCAGAGAAACTTTCATGCGTCTGTTACCGTCCCAAGTCCCAACTCGCGGTCGCCTGCTGGCGCAGTTGGGTAACTCGCTGTGCGATATCGTAGAGGATGCGACGAACACTGCTTTCGTGGAGGTTAGTGCGCTCGGCGATCTCCGCGATCGTTGCTCCTTGGGGCTTCAGAGCAAGAATGTCGTAATGGCCGGCTGGACAGGCCTCAATCATTTGCTGCCACAATTCGCCCGCATAAAAATTTTCGCTAGCTCGCGGCGCCGATCTGCCGGCAAAGCTTCGACATTCTCGTCCAATAAGTTCACTTCACATCGCAGCGACTTTCGATATTTGCGGAGCCGATCGATAAAGCGGTTACGGGTCATTTTGAGCAAAAACGCGCGGAATTGATCGAGATTGGCAAATGTCCATTTCGATTTTTGCACACCCTCGACAAAATCTGCCCAGACCGATTGCACAACATCGGCCGAATCGAACTTGGCGTGCAGCGATCCGGAGATGCGCCGGCGAATGACCATTCGCATGTAGGGCTCGAAGGCGACAAACATTTGCCGAACGGCAAGTTCATCGCCCGCATTGAGCCGAATAAGTAGTTTTTCGAGTGAATCGTTCATCCGTCACCGGGAAAGGGCTGCAAGCGTGCGAACAGCCAGCTCGACGATTCTTCGTCGCCCTGTTCATCCCCAGCTTTGCCCCGCCGACGCAGATAATAAC